>NZ_AQWP01000001.1 GCF_000375585.1 Sinorhizobium meliloti 4H41
GAGCGCATGAAGGTGTTGCTCATGGTGTCGCGCTTCGGCCATTGCCTGAACGATCTTCTCTACCGCTGGAAGATCGGCGCCTTGCCGATCGACATCGTCGGGGTCGTCTCCAACCACTTCGACTACCAGAAGGTGGTCGTCAACCACGACATCCCCTTCCACTGCATCAAGGTGACGAAGGAGAACAAGCCCAAGGCCGAAGCCCAGCTGATGGACGTCGTCGAGCAGACCGGCGCCGAGCTGATCGTTCTTGCCCGCTACATGCAGGTGCTTTCCGATGCGCTCTGCAAGAAGATGTCGGGGAAGATCATCAACATCCACCACTCCTTCCTGCCCTCGTTCAAGGGGGCGAACCCCTACAAGCAGGCCTATGAGCGCGGCGTGAAGCTGATCGGCGCGACGGCCCATTACGTCACCGCCGATCTCGACGAGGGACCGATCATCGAGCAGGATATCGCCCGCATCACCCATGCGCAGTCAGCCGAGGACTACGTCTCGATCGGCCGCGACGTCGAAAGCCAGGTGCTGGCCCGCGCCGTGCACGCCCATATCCACCACCGCTGCTTCATCAACGGCAACCGCGTCGTCGTCTTCCCGCCGAGCCCGGGTTCCTACGCGTCGGAGCGGATGGGCTGAGGCCGATAGAGGCCGAGACCGGCTTGCTCCAACCCGCCATTACCGCCCATCGCATCAGAGGCACGCTCTGCATCGGACCCGTGATCGAAACACGGAAATAGACCCGCTTCGGCGGGCCTTTCGTGATGGTAGGTCCGGCCGCGGAAGTGCGTCTCTCAGACATTGTCGCCTTCGGTCGATGTTCCCTGTGCCGTCCCGGCGCTGCCGCCGCCCCATTTCCAGCCACTGATCGCCGGCATGTCCTCGCCGTATTTTTCGATATGGTGCTTGTGGTCGATCAGCCGCTCGTGGATCGCCTGCTTGAAATATGCGGCGCGGGCGCCGAGTTGCGGCAGCCGGTCGATGACGTCCTCGACCAGATGGAACCGGTCCAGATGGTTGAGCACCACCATGTCGAAGGGCGTCGTCGTCGTCCCCTCTTCCTTGTAGCCGCGGACATGCAGATTGGCATGGTTCGTGCGGCGATAGGTGAGGCGGTGGATCAGCCAGGGATAGCCATGGAAGGCGAAGATGATCGGCTTGTCCTTGGTGAACAGGGCGTCGAAGTCGCGGTCCGGCAGGCCGTGCGGGTGCTCCCCCGACGGCTGCAGCTTCATCAGATTGACCACGTTGATCACCCGCACCTTCAATTCCGGCAGGTGCTCGCGCAGCAATTGCACTGCGGCAAGCGTCTCCAGCGTCGGAACATCGCCGCAGCATGCCATGACCACGTCCGGCTCGCAGCCTTTGTCGTTGCTGGCCCATTCCCAGATGCCTAGGCCTTCGGTGCAATGCTTCACCGCCTGGTCCATGGTTAGCCATTGCGGAGAGGGCTGCTTGCCGGCAACGACGACGTTGATGTAGTTGCGGCTCCTCAGGCAATGGTCCGTCACCGACAGCAGCGTATTGGCGTCCGGCGGCAGATAGACGCGGATGATGTCCGCCTTCTTGTTGACCACGTGGTCGATGAAGCCGGGATCTTGATGGCTGAAGCCGTTATGGTCCTGGCGCCAGACATGCGAGCTCAGGAAATAGTTCAAGGAAGCGATCGGGCGTCGCCACGGGATTTCGTTGCAGACCTTCAGCCATTTGGCGTGCTGGTTGAACATCGAGTCGATGATGTGAATGAAGGCTTCGTAGCAGGAAAAGAAGCCGTGGCGTCCGGTAAGCAGATAGCCTTCGAGCCAGCCCTGGCATTGATGCTCGCTCAGGACCTCCATCAGCCGCCCGTCCGGCGACAAATGGTCGTCTTCCGGATAGATGTCCGCCATGAAACAGCGATCCGTGACTTCGAGCACGTCCTGCCAGCGGTTCGAATTGTTTTCGTCCGGACTGAACAGGCGGAAGTTCCCGGACTTCAGGTTGAGCTTCATCACGTGGCGCAGATAGCTGCCCATCACGCGGGCCGACTCGGCCGTGGCCGTTCCGGGGCTCTGAACCGAAACCGCATAATCGCGGAAGTCGGGCATCTTCAGGTCGCGCAGCAACAGCCCGCCATTGGCATGCGGATTGTCGCTCATCCGGCGGCGGCCCGTTGGGGCAAGCTCCGCCAGTTCCGCCATCAGCCGCCCTTCACCGTCGAAAAGCTCCTCCGGCCGATAGCTCTTCATCCAGCCTTCGAGGATGCGGACATGCTCCGGCTTGTCCATGTCCCCCATCGGCACCTGATGCGATCGCCAGTAACCCTCGCATTTCTTGCCGTCGATCTCGGCCGGGCAGGTCCAGCCCTTGGGTGTGCGGAAGACGATCATCGGCCAGGCAGGGCGTTTCAGATTGCCGTTGACCCGGGCGTCGGCCTGAATGCGCCTGACATCGGCAAGCGCCGTATCGAGCGCGCCCGCCAGCTGCTGGTGCACGTCTGCGGGGTCATGACCTTCGACGAAAAGCGGCGCATAGCCCATGCCCTCGAAGAACTTCTGCAGCTCCTCTCTGGGAATGCGTGCGAGAAAGCAGGGATTGGCGATCTTGTATCCGTTGAGGTGCAGGATGGGCAGGACGCACCCGTCGCGCGCCGGGTTCAGGAACTTGTTGCCGTGCCAGCCGGTCGCGAGCGGACCCGTTTCGGCTTCCCCGTCGCCCACGACGCAGGCGACGATCAGCTCCGGATTGTCGAAGGCGGCACCGTAGGCATGGCTCAACGCATAGCCGAGCTCGCCGCCCTCGTGAATGCTGCCCGGCGTTTCCGGCGCGACATGGCTCGGGATGCCGCCGGGGAAGCTGAACTGCTTGAACAGCTTCCGCAGGCCCTCGGCGTCCTCGCTGATGTCCGGATAGACCTCGCTATAGGTGCCCTCCAGATAGGCGTGGGCGACGAGCGAGGGCCCGCCATGCCCGGGCCCGATGACATACATCATCTCGAGATCGTCGCGCTTGATCACCCGGTTCAGGTGGACATAGAGCATGTTCAGGCCCGGCGACGTACCCCAATGGCCGAGAAGCCGCGGCTTGATGTGCTCCCGCTTCAGCGGCTCGCTGAGAAGCGGATTGTCGAGGAGGTAGATCTGGCCGACGGAGAGATAGTTCGACGCCCGCCAGTAGGCGTCCATCCGCCGAAGTTCATCTGCGGAGAGCGGATTGGCGGATAATGGATCATGGCCGGAAACGTCACCTGCCGTCCTGGGGGAAGTCATGGATTCCTCCTGAAGCGAGAGCTCGGATAGCGACGGCGCAACGAGCTGCCGAAGCTGCCGCTGCAGAATCTATGGCGGTGCTGCGCCAGGGCAATGCCGAGCAGCGGCGGGGATGGAGAACCGTGGTCTTGCGGACCGGTTGCCTTAACCCGGCAACTTCGCCGCCGCATGACGCCCGCCCTGATAGCGCACGCCGTCCGAAGGCGCCTCCTCACGCTCCTCAATCGCGTGCCGGTAAGGTTCGCTGCTGTCCTGCGGGCGCCAGCCGAGGAAATCCGCATGCCCGTTTGACCACCAGACGTCGCGGTTGGCGGAGACGCCGTAGAGCACCAGATGGCCGATTTTCGGGGCATCGAGAAGCCTGCGCACAAGCGCCAGGAAGTCGCGCGGGCTCAGCCAGGTGGAGAGCATGCGGCGGTTCGTGGGTTCGGCAAAGCAGCTGCCGATCCTGAGGCAGGCGGTTTCCATGCCGTATTTGTCGAAATAGAGCCGGGAAAGATCCTCGCCGAAGCACTTGCTCACGCCGTAAAGGCTGTCCGGCCGCCGCGGCGACAGGTGGTCGAGCGTCTCGCCGACGGGATGGAAGCCGGTCACATGATTGGTGCTCGCAAAGAGAACGCGGTTCACGCCGGCCTTTCGCGCCGCCTCGTAGAGATTGTAGGTGCCGAGGATGTTGGCCTGAAGAAGAGCGTCGAAGTCGGACTCCACCGAGATTGCACCGAGATGCAGGATCGCATCGCAGCCGCGCACGAGTCGGTCGACCGCCTCGCGCTCGGCGAGGTCGCAATGCACGACTTCCTCCCCCTCTCGGGCGGGAAAAAGCGTGGCGACATCCGAAAGGCGCAGAACATCGGCGCAGCCCTTCAGTCCCTCGCGGGCATAGCGGCCGAGGCCGCCTGCGGCCCCGGTTATCAATAGTCGCGTCGTCATGCGTACAACCTGCTTCGCACGGATCGTGATGACTTTGGCTCCAATGACCAGTCGTCACGGTGATCAATGAATCTCGGGTTCGGGCAGCTTATGGGGCGATTGCAGGAAGGTGAAGTCGCAGCCTTCCGGTGCCTGCTGGATATTCTCGGCATGCATCTTCAGATAGCCCCTCGAATAATCGCGCTCCGGCGGTCTCCATTCGGCGAGCCGGCGTTCGATCTCGGCCTGATCGACCTCGAGCGTGATCGTGCGGCGATCGACGTCGAGCGCGATTATGTCGCCGTTGCGGACCGCTGCCAGCGGGCCGCCGACATAGGCCTCCGGCGCCACGTGGAGGATGCAGGCGCCGTAGCTGGTGCCGCTCATCCGGGCGTCGGAAATGCGCACCATGTCGCGCACGCCCTCTTTCAAGAGCTTCTTCGGGATCGGCAGCATGCCCCATTCCGGCATGCCCGGTCCGCCGACCGGACCGGCATTGCGCAGGATCATCACCGTGTCGGCTGTGACGTCGAGATCCTCGTCGTTCACCGCTCTCATCATCGCGTCGTAATCGTCGAAGACGAGGGCCGGACCGCGGTGTTCGAGGAGGGCAGGGTCGGCGGCCGCGGGCTTCATCACGCAGCCCTGCGGCGCGAGGTTGCCTTTGAGAATTGCCGTGCCGCCGCGCGCGGCAACCGGCCTGTTCAGCGGGCGGATCACCTCCGGCAGATGGACTTCGGCCTCGTCGAGAGCGCCGCCGATCGTGCCGATCACATTGCGTTCCCCGGTATGCAGGAGCGGCTTCAATTGTTTCCAGAGCGCGATCAGACCGCCGGCATAGTAGAAGTCCTCCATCAGGAATTCACCGGTCGGCCGGATGTTGCAGAGAACAGGGACTTGGGCCGATACGCGGTCGAAGTCGTCGAGCGTCAGAGGAACGCCGCAGCGCCGCGCGATCGCGATAAGATGGATCATCGCATTGGTCGAACCGGCCATCGCCATGTGCACCGCGAGCGCATTCTCGAATGCCTGCGCCGTCATGATGTCGGACGGCTTCAGGTCCTCGAAGACCATCTCGACGATGCGCGCGCCGGAAAGCGCAGCCATTCGCGCATGGCCGGCATCCGCCGCGGGGATGGCGGAGGCGCCGGGCAGGGAAAGCCCCAGCGTGTCGGCCAGCGCCGTCATGGTCGAGGCCGTGCCCATGGTCATGCAGGTGCCGAAGGAGCGGGCGATACCGCGCTCCATTTCGCTCCATTCGTTCTCGGTGATGCGGCCGGCTTCCTTTTCCGCCCAGTATTTCCAGACGTCCGATCCGGAACCCAGCATCCGGCCGCGATAATTGCCGCGCAGCATCGGCCCGGCCGGCACGAAGATCGTCGGCAGGTCGACCTGGATCGCTCCCATGATCGTGCCCGGCGTGGTCTTGTCGCAGCCGGCAAGCAGTACGACGCCGTCGACCGGATGCGAGCGGATGAGCTCCTCCACCTCCATCGCCAGGAAGTTGCGGTAGAGCATCGTCGTCGGCTTCACATAGGTCTCTGCCAGCGACATGGCCGGCAGCTCGATCGGGAAGCCGCCCGCCTGCCAGACGCCGCGCTTGACCTCCTCCGCCCGAGTCCTCAGATGCGCGTGGCACGGATTGATGTCGCTCCAGGTATTGATGATCGCGATGACGGGCTTGTTTGCGAGTTCCGCATGGTCGTAGCCCATCTGATAAAGGCGGGATCTGTGACCGAAGGCGCGAAGGTCCTTGACGCCGAACCAGCGAAAGCTTCGAAATTCCTCCGGCTTCTTGCGCCCGGTCATCGGCAGCCTCCTTTGCATTTGCGGGTGGGTCGGCTAGATTGCGCCTGTACAGAAAAATGACAGGTGAAGGCAGACCCTTGAACGACGTAACGTTGAAACTCAAACCGGCGCGGCGGGAGCGGCTTGCCGATGTTCTCTACGGGCAGATTCTCGAGCAGATCGCCAGCGGCCAGATGGCCGAGGGGGCCAAGCTGCCGTCCGAAGCGCATATCTGCCGCGACTTTCAGGTTTCCCGTCCGGTCGTGCGAGAGGCGCTGATGCGGCTGCAGGCCGACGGCCTCGTGGTTTCGCGCCAGGGCATCGGCACCTTCGTGAAATCGCGTCCGTCCGACAAGCTCACCAGTCTCGCCGCCTCGGCCGAGATCGCGATCTATCTCAGGGCTTTCGAGCCCCGGCTCGCGCTCGAGACGGAATGCGCGGGGCTTGCCGCGATGCGCCGGACCAAGGCTCAGCTCAACCAGATCGGCGAGGCGCTGGCGGCGCTGGAAGGCGCCTTTGCGCGCGGGGAAACCGGATGGGAAGAGGACTTCGCCTTTCACCACGCGGTAGCGGAAGCTGCGGGCAACGAACTTTTTCCACGCCTTCTGGAAGAGCTGCGTGACATTCTCAGCGGCTCGATGCGCATGGCGCTCGGCCTGACGCGGCAGGGCTCCGATGACCGCCGCCGCCGTGTCCTCGAAGAACACCGCAAGATCTACTCCGCCGTTTCGGGCCAGAACCGGGATCTCGCCCGCCTTTACATGCGCTACCATCTGACGGAATCGCGCGCCCGTATCACCGGCTCCCATGGCGATCTCTGATCCGGTCATGCTCCGATCCACTTCAAGCGCTCGCCGGTAGCCGGCTCGACCATTGCGGCCTCGCTCTCCGCCTTCGGGCGACACGCTGCCGCGGCGCGCCGCGCCGAGCGGCAGGCCTTCAGGGTCGCGGGTTACGAGGGGCGTTTTCATGCAGATTTCCCGGCCGGTTTCTTGTATTTTTATTTTACAAGTTGAGCGAGGGCAAGAGCAATGATAGAGCTGGCAACGGCGGCAGCGAATTCAAAAACGGGAGTTTAAGCGCCTCTGGGCGCGTTTCTTCTGGCAGCGGCCCGGGCCCATGGTGTCGAACATGTCTTTCGATTTAACATTTGAGTGTCTTCTGGATTCGCGTTGCGACGTCGCCGAAAGCCCGGTTTTCGATGAGCACCGGAACTGCCTGTTCTTCGTCGATATCGGCCGCAGCGCCCTTCATCGCGTCGAGCTTTCGGGCGCCGGCCACGTCGAATGGACCGTCGAGGGCGGCGCCTGCAGCGCCGGCCTTGCGCGCTCCGGACGCCTCGTGCTGGCGCAGCGCGATCGCGTGGTTCTGTTCGATCCCGATGTCGGCGCGATCACCAGGGAAATCGCCGCGATCGAGCCGGAGGTTGCTGATACGCGCCTCAACGACGGCAAGGTCGGACCGGACGGCGCCTTCTGGGTGGGGACGATGCACGATGTGCCCGACCGCCGGCCCGTCGCGTCGCTCTACCGCGTCTCGCCGGACGGTGCGGTGGAACGCAAGGTGGAAGGCATCGTCTGCTCCAACGGCCTCGCCTGGAGCGGCGACGGTGCCCTTCTGTTCCACTCGGATTCGCGCGGCGCCTGGATCGACCGCTGGCAGTTCGACCCCGCAACGGGCGCGCTTTCCGGGCGCCGGCGGCTGGCAGGCCTGGACGAGGCGAGCGGCCGACCGGACGGAGCCGCAACCGACGCGGAAGCCCATTACTGGAGCGCCGGCGTGTCAGCGGGCATCGTCAACCGCTTCTCGCCCGAAGGTCGCCTTGTCGGGACGCATCGCTTTCCGGTGCCGGCGCCGACCATGCCCTGCTTCGCCGGACCGGACCTGAAGACGCTTCTCGTCACGTCGCTGCGGCCTGCGGGCATCGGCGAGAAAAACCGCTCCGGCGGCATTTTCGCCGCAAGAAGTCCCGTGGCGGGTGTGGCCGTCCACCGCTTCGACGATCGCCGGATTTGAGGCTGGCGTCTGCGGTCTGATCAGCGCTCCGGAATCGGCGGCAGTTCGGGCGCATCCAGACCCCTGAAGGGATCGCGCCAGGCATCGATCTCCTGGAGCCGGTCATTCCAGCGGCAGATGTTGGGATAATCGCCAAGCGGCAGTCGGGCGGCATCGTTGAAGGGCAGAAAGCTCGCCATTCGGAAATCCGCATGGGATACGGCGTCTCCGACCAGCCAGATCCGCCCGGAAAGCTCCATGTCGAGTATCGCCGCTGCCGTACGGAACCTGCTCAACCCCTCCTCGACCAGCTGCTGGTCGATCGGGCCGAGCCCATAGCGCTGCTTCGTGCCGCGCTCGAACTGCACCATGTCGCAAGCTCTTACGAAGTTTTCCTTGCCCCAGCTGATCCATCGGACCATGTCGGGTTCGTCGTCGCCCATGCGCCAGAAATCCGATTGCACCTTGCGTGAAAGCCGGCAGGCAATCGCGTCGGCCTCCCAAAGGCTTTTTCCGGCCTCCACGAGTATCGGCAGCGAAAGGTTGGGGTTCAGCGGCCGAAACCGTTCCGCCTGTCCCGGCGCGAAGGGTGAGGCGAATTCGAACTCGACCTCGGCTGCGAGATGGCGTGCCACCGCGACGGCAAGCCTCGGGTTGGGATTGCGGCTGTAGAACAGTTTCATCGCATGGCCCTTCCGTCGGCGCCGAAGACGTGGCAGCGCGACGGGTCGAAGTGGACGGCGAGATTGGAGCCCCGCTCGACCTTCTGCTGCCCCTCCAGCGCGACGGTCAGCTGCTGGCGATCCGGCGTGATCCCGTAGAGCATGGTTTCGCCGCCGAGATTCTCGACGATCTCGACATTGACCGAAGCGAGCTCGATACCGCCCTCGCGCGCGGAAAGATGCTCCGGCCGGATGCCGAATGTGACGTCCTGCCCCTGGGTCGCACCGTTCAGGCGACGGGGCAGGCGGATCGTTCCGCCGCAGACCTCGATCGCCGTTTCGCTTTCGGTGACGTCCGCGATCCGCGCCTTGAGGAAGTTCATCTTGGGGCTGCCGATGAAGCCGGCGACGAAGCGGTTGACGGGATTGTTGTAGAGATCGAGCGGTGCGCCCACCTGCTCGATCCGGCCGGAATTCAGGACGACGATCTTGTCGGCCATGGTCATGGCCTCCACCTGATCGTGCGTCACATAGATCATGGTGTTGCCGAGGTCCCGATGAAGCCTTGAGATCTCCACGCGCATCTGCACGCGGAGTTCGGCGTCGAGGTTGGAAAGCGGCTCGTCGAAGAGGAAGATCCGCGGCTCGCGCACGATCGCGCGGCCGATCGCCACGCGCTGCCGCTGACCGCCGGAGAGCGCCTTCGGCTTGCGGTCGAGCAGCTTTTCGATCTGCAGGATCTCGGCCGCCCGGCGCACCTTCGGCTCGATTTCGGCCTTCTTGAAGCCGGCCGTTTCGAGGCCGAAAGCGAGGTTCTTGTAGACCGACATGTGCGGATAGAGCGCATAGGACTGGAACACCATCGCAATGCCGCGCCTGGCGGGCGCCACTTCGTTCATCCGGTCGCTGTCGAGCATCAGGGTGCCGCCGGAAATCTCCTCCAGTCCGGCGATCATTCTGAGCAGCGTCGACTTGCCGCAACCGGACGGACCCACGAAGACGGCGAACTCGCCGGGGTCTATGGTCAGGTCGATGCCGTGGATCACGTCGAGCGCGCCGTAGCGCTTCTCGACCTTCTGAAGAACGACGCTCGTCGCCATGTCAAAGTTCCTCCCTGCGGCCCTCTATCGGGTATTCGCACGCCAATCGGCATATTTCGGGCTGTCCGGCCCGAGCGGCAACTCTATTTCGCGGCCGGTATCGGCGGATTGATAGATCGCGGTGACCAGTTCCAGCGCGCGGCGCGCATCCTGCGTCGTCACGGGCAGGGGTCCTCTGCCGCTCAGGAAATCGTGGAAATGCGCCATCTGGGTGGTGAAGCGCGGCGAGACCGGACGCCAGTCGCCGGTCACTTCGTCTATCCGCGCCTGCACTTCGTCATTTGCCGCGATGATCTTCCACGGATCCTTACCCGGCGCATAAGGTTCGTGGCTGCTCTCGAAGGTGACGTTTTCGAAATGCAGCCTCAGCCGGCTGATCTGCTCCTGAGAGCCGAGCGTACAGGAAAGCGAAACGAAGGCGCCGTTCTTCATGAGCAGGCTTGCGGAGGCGCAGTCCTCGACCTCGATGTCGTTGACCCGGGTCGCGACCCGGCCGAACACGCGCGCCACCGGGCCGAGAAGATGCAGCATCATATCGTGCAGATGCAGCGCGTGGGTGACGAGCACGCCGCCGAGCTCCGTCGCCCATTTGCCCCTCCAGGGGACGGAATAATATTCGGGCGTGCGCAGCCAGAAAGTCTCGACCGAGCCGACATAGGGCTTGCCCGCGATGCCGGCCTCGATGATGCGCTTGGCTTTCTCGATGCCGTCGCCGTAGCGATACTGGAAGATCGGCATCAGCACGCCACGTGCCTGCTTCTCGGCTTCCATGATCGCATCGACGCCCTTCAGCGATCCGGTCAGCGGCTTTTCGCAGACCACGTGCTTGCCGGCGGCAAGGGCCGCGAGCACCTGTTCGAGATGGATGCCTGGCGGGGTGCAGATGTCGATGATGTCGATTCCATCGTCGGCGAGAAGTTCCTCGAAGTGGCGGGTCCGCTGCTCGATCCCGAATTCGTCGCCCACTTCGTTCATCCGTTCCTCGTTGAGGTCGCAGAGAGCCTGGACTCGGAATTTGTCCGGGTGCGGCTGATAGCCCTCGACGATATGCGAACGCCCGATGCCGCAGCCGATGATGGCGACTGTCTTCACGCTCATGTCAGTTCCTGTCCCCGTTCTGTTCGGCGATCGCCTGCGCCTGAAGCGCAAGCTCCATGGCCTTGAAGCAGCGCTCCTGCGGCATCGCGGTTTCGGTCCTGTCGCGGATGTCGGCGAGGAACTGGCGCCCGAAGGGCAGGTCGACGCGGGAGCAGTCGATATGTTCGACGCCGTTGCGGTCCGCGAGAAACAGGTGGTTGCCACCTTCGCGCCCGGCGAGATCGACCGTCTTGCGGACCTCGATCGTTCCGGATGTGCCGACGATGAAGAGCCGGCCGTCACCCCAGGTCGGCATTCCCTCCGGGGTCAGCCAGTTCACATGGATCATGCCGGTGCTCCGCCCGGTCGAGAGGTGGATGCTGCCCGTATCCTGCAGTTCGGGAGCGTCGGGAACGCTCCGGTTGCCGACGCTCGCCGAAAGCACGGTCGCGTCGTTGGCGCTGGTGAAGAACAGGAACTGCTCGCACTGGTGCGATGCGATGTCGGTCAGGATGCCGCCATAGTCCGTGCGGCGGAAGAACCAGTCGGGCCGCGTCCCGCGGCGCAGCCTGTGCGGGCCGAGGCCGACTATGTGCACCACCTCGCCGATCGCGCCGGCGGCGACGAGCTCGCCGGCCTTGACCGTGGCCGGGCTCTCGAAATGCTCCGAATAGAGGATCGAGAAGATGCGGCCCGTCTCGGCCTGGACCCGGCGCAGCTTGGCGAGCTGGTCGAAGCTCGTCATGCCCGGCTTGTCGACAAGCACGTCCTTGCCTTGCTGCATGGCGCGGATCGCCAGTTCCGCGCGCTCGCTCGAAACGGCGGCCGAGACGATGAGGCCGATGCTCTCGTCCTCGAGGATTTCCTCTGCCGTCGCGATGCGCGGGGCGTCTGCGTAGACGGCGGAAAATTCCGCGGCCAGCGCATCGTCCTTCTCGTGGAAACCGGCGAGGCGGGCGCCGGCCCGAAGCAGGCAGTCGACCTGGCCGTAGATGTGGTTGTGGTTGAGCCCGACGGCAGCGAAACGCAGTTCGTCCATGATGATTTTCTAGCTCCGTCGCTCAGCGTTTCATGCCGGTGGTGGCGATGCCCTCGATCAGAAGGCGCTGGAAGAAGAGGAAGAAGAAGAACACCGGCACGAGCGAGAGCGTCGACATGGCGAAGAGCCCGCCCCAGTCGGAGGTGCTGCTCGAGTCGACGAAGGTCCTCAAGCCGAGCTGGATCGTGTAGCTGTTCATGTCGTTGAGGTAGATCAGCGGCCCGAAGAAATCGTCCCAGGTCCAGATGAAGGAGAAGATGGCGGCCGTCGCCAGAACGGGGAGCGATAGCGGCAGCATGATCTTCCAGTAGATGCGCCAGGCGCCGCAGCCGTCCATCATCGCCGCTTCGTCCAGTTCGCGCGGGATTCCGCGGAAGAACTGCACCATGAGGAAGATGAAGAAGGCATCGCTGGCGAGAAACTTCGGGACCACCAGCGGCAGGAATGTGTTCACCCAGCCGAGATCGAGGAAGAGGACATATTGGGGAATGAGCGTCACGTGATACGGGATCATCATCGTGCCGAGCATGATCGCGAACCAGAAATTCCGCCCCGCGAAGCGCAGCCTTGCGAAGGCATAGGCCGCGAGCGAGCAGGCCACGACATTGCCGACGACGGTGAGGACCGCGATGACCAGCGAGTTCCAGAAGAACCGCCCGAAGCTGACGTCGAGCCCGAACCAGCCGCGCAGATAGGAGGAGAAATCCACCGAGGAGGGCCAAAGCGACGTGGAGGCGAAGATCTCGTCCTCCGGCCTGACCGATGCCGAGATCATCCACAGGAGCGGATAGATCATGGCGATCGAGGCGGCGATCAGGGCGGCGTGAACGAGGACCGATCCGACAGGGCCGCGGCGGCCCGTCGGGACCGGCGGCGGGGCGGTTACCGAGCTCATGGTCGCGTCAGTCATCGTAGTGCACCCAGTAGCGAGAGGTGAGGAACGAGAAGGCCGTGAACAGCCCGATGATCAGCACGAGAATCCAGGCAAGCGCCGAGGCGTAGCCCATGCGGAAATTACCGAAGGCCTCCTGGTAAAGGTAAAGAGTGTAGAACAGCGTCGAGTTGATCGGACCGCCGGTGCCGCCGGAAATGATGAAGGCGGGAGTGAAGGCCTTGAAGGCGTCGATCGTCTGCACGACCGCGTTGAAGAAGATCACCGGCGTCAAGAGCGGCAGCGTGATCTTGTAGAACTGACGGAACTTGGATGCCCCGTCGAGGCTCGCCGCCTCGTACATGTCCGTCGGGATCTGCCGAAGGCCCGCAAGGAAGATGATCATCGGCGATCCGAACTGCCAGACGCTCAAGACCACGAGCGTCCAGATCGAATAGTCCGGATGCGAGATCCAGCTCGGCCCCTCGATGCCGAACTGGGCCAGCAGGCTGT
This sequence comes from Sinorhizobium meliloti 4H41, assembly GCF_000375585.1. Taxonomy (GTDB): domain Bacteria; phylum Pseudomonadota; class Alphaproteobacteria; order Rhizobiales; family Rhizobiaceae; genus Sinorhizobium; species Sinorhizobium meliloti_A. The sequence goes on from NZ_AQWP01000001.1 coordinate 13,200, forward strand.
TGATCAGGCCGTCGCCGGCGAAGAGCTGTCGCCAGAGCACGGCGATCGCGACGCTGCCGCCAAGCAGCGACGGCAGGTAGAAGATCGCCCGATAGACGGTGAGCCCCCGGACGCCGCGGTCGAGAAGGATCGCGACGAGCAGCGCGAAGGCGAGCTTGAAGGGCACTGAAAGCACGACATAGAGGAAGGTCACCTTGATCGCCGCGGCGAATTTCGGGTCCGCCGTCGCGATGCGCACGTAATTGGCGGTGCCGATCCATTCCGGCGCGCGGATCAGGTCGAAATTCGTGAAGGAGAGATAGAGCGAGGCGATGGCGGGCCCGAGCGTCAGGCCGAAGAAGCCGATGAGCCAGGGCAACAGGAACATGTAGCCGGCTCCATGGCTTGCCCATGTCCTGGCCAGGCGGCCCTGTGCGGCCGGGCGCGATGACGCGCCCGTCCCGACTGCGACAGCGGTGTCCTGCACGGCCGCCATCCTCCTTAACCTCGTGCAAGGATTTGGCTGACCTCGTTCACCAGCGTCTCGCCTCCTTGCTTGGCGTCGAGCTGACCGAAGCCGACCTGTTCGGCGACGTTGCGCAGAGCGAATTCCGCCTCGCCGGCACCGCTGGGCGGCGGTGGCGGCAGATCGCCGGCAAGCGCTCCGAGGCCCGAGACATAGTCGAGCATGGCGCGGCCGAGCTCGTCGAGCGTCGACGCCAGTTTCTCGCGTACGGCTGCCGATTCCGGTACGCCGCGCTCGACGCCCAGGATTTCGGCGGCTTCCGGGTCCTTGACGAAGAAGTTGACGTATTTTGCGGCGAGTTCCGGGTCCTTGGTCTGGGCCGAGACCGAGAAGAACATCGACGGCTTGCGGTAATGGCCGCCCTTCGCATCCTTGTCGATCAGCGGATGGCTTCTCAGCGCCAGTTTGTCCTTGTTTATTCCCTGATAGGCGACGAACTGGTTGGAGTGCGCGAAGGAAGCGGCCGCCTTGCCGAGCGATAGCGGGCTCGTCTCCACATTGTACTGGTCGAGCGCCTGGATGTCCGGCGGGACGCAGGCCTTGTCCTCGCGCATCTTTTGCCACAGGGCGAACCATTCGGCCGCATCGTTCGCATCATAGGCGATCTTGCCGTCCGCGGTGAACAGTGCCTTGCCGCGCTGGCGCAGCCAGTTTTCGAACAGCGGCTCGACCGCGCTGCCGTCGGAGAGGCCATAGAAACCTTTGCGCTTGCCGGCCTTGGTGATCTCGGCGCCCGTCCGCGCCATCTCTTCCCAGGTCGTGGACGGCGTCGGAAGTTCGATGCCGGCTTCCTCGAAAGCGGCGACATTGACCATCATCGCCGCCGAATTGGCGCCGAGGCTGATGCCGTAGAGCTTGCCTTCGACGCTGCCGCCCTTGATCTGCACCTGGTCGAAATCCTCGACCTTGAGCACGGAACCGAGATAATCGTCGAGGGGCGCGAGTGCGCCGCGCCGGGCATATTCGACGATGTAGCGATAGTCCATCTGGATGATGTCGGGCGCATTGCGCCCGGCGACCTGGGTCGCAAGCCGCGGCCAGTAGTCGCTCCAGCCGAGGAATTCGCCGTTGATGGCGACGCCCGCGTTCTGTTCCTGGAAGAGCTGATTGACCTTGTTCGTGCGGTCGGCACGGGCCTGTGAACCCCACCAGAGCACCCGCAGCCGCGCCTCCTGCGCAAAGGCGGGCCCCAGCGCGGACATCGAAAGAAGCGCCGCCCCTCCCGCGAGTACGTTTCGCCTGCTGATCTTATGCGTCATCTGTTCCTCCTCCCTTCGGAACGCCTCCACAACGTTCCGGCCTCTTGCAACAAATAACTATTTGGTTACAAGTTATGGAGAAGCAGTGATCCTGTCAAGCAGTTGTGTGCCGAGCTGTCATTGCCTTGTAAATTATTTTGACAAAGTTGCACCGAAGGCCGTTAAAGGCAAGAGGTTGCGGAGGTTGCGCGTGATGGACAAGATAAGAGGCGAGGCGAAAGGGAGGAGCGGGTCCGGGGGGCGGGCGGAGCGGGCGCTTCAGCGCGACCCCGAGCGCACGCGTGCCTCGATCCTCGCCGCCGCGACCCGGGAGTTCGCCGAAAACGGCATAGGCGGCGCCCGCGTCGATTCCATCGCCGAGAGGGCCGGCATCAACAAGCGCATGCTCTACCACTACTTCGGCGACAAGGAACAGCTTTATCTCGCGGTCCTGGAAGAGGCCTATGTAGGGATAAGAACGGCAGAAAAATCCCTTAATCTCAGCGACTTGGAACCTGAGCAGGGAATTGCCGAGCTTGCCATGTTCACCTGGGACTACTTCCTGGAACATCCGGAATTCCTGAGTCTCCTCGGCACCGAGAACCTGCACCGGGCCCGCTGGCTGCGTCAGTCGACGCGTCTAAAGGAGCTGCATTCGAGCTTCATAGACAAGCTCTCCGACCTTCTCCGGCGCGGCAAGGCCGAGGGGCTCTTTCGGCCCGATGTCGATCCGCTGAACCTCTATCTGACGATCGCCGCCCTCGGTTATTTCTACCTTTCCAACCAGTACACGCTCTCGACGATCTTCGGCCGCGACCTCATGGACAAGAGCAATCTCGACGTCTGGAAGCGCCATATCGTCCATGTCACGCTGGCGTCGATCCGACGCTGATCCAGGCACATGTCGTTTTTTTTGTTGACAAGTGCGATTCTCCTCTGCCACAAAGTAACCGATTAGTTACTGGCTTGGGAGGGCTGGTTCTTCCCCTCACCGGCCTCTCAGGGAGGAACGGCATGCCGCGTTTGGGTATAATATTGCACGGTGTCACCGGCCGCATGGGCTACAACCAGCATCTGGTGCGCTCGATCCTGGCCATCCGTGATCAAGGCGGGATCACGCTCCAGTCAGGCGAAAGGCTGGAGATCGATCCGATCATTGTCGGCCGCAATCGCGACAAGATGGAGCAATTGGCCAAGCGCCATGCCATCGCCCGCTGGTCGACCGATCTCGACGCGGCGCTTGCCGATCCGAACGACCAGATCTTCTTCGATGCCGGCACGACGCTGATGCGTGCCGAGCTCATCGGCCGCGCGCTCGACGCCGGCAAGCATGTCTATTGCGAGAAGCCGATCTCCGACGATCTGCGGACGGCGGTCAAGCTGGCGCGGAAGGCGCGCGCCTCCGGGCTCAAGCATGGGGTCGTGCAGGACAAGCTGTTCCTGCCGGGCCTTCGCAAGCTGGCCCTGCTGAGGGAGTCGGGCTTTTTCGGCAAGATCCTCTCGGTGCGCGGCGAGTTCGGCTACTGGGTGTTCGAAGGCGATTGGGGCGTTCCGGCCCAGCGGCCCTCATGGAACTACCGGAAAAAGGACGGCGGCGGCATCATCCTCGACATGCTCTGCCACTGGCGCTACGTGCTCGACAATCTCTTCGGGGAAGTGAAGGCCGTCTCCTGCCTCGGCGCGACTCATATCCCAAGCCGTATCGACGAACAGGGCCGCGCCTACGACTGCGACACCGACGACGCGGCCTATGCCACCTTCGAACTCGAAGGCGGCATCGTCGCGCATATCAATTCCTCCTGGGCGGTGCGCGTGCGGCGCGACGATCTGGTGACGTTTCAGGTCGACGGAACCCATGGTTCCGCTGTCGCCGGACTCACGAAATGCTGGACGCAGCACCGCGTCAACACCCCGAAACCGGTCTGGAATCCCGATCAGCCGCAGACGATCGATTTCTACAGGACATGGGACGAGGTGCCGGATACGCAGGCCTTCGACAACGGCTTCAAGGCGCAATGGGAAATGTTCCTGCGCCATGTGGCGGAGGACGGCCCCTGGCCCTATGGGCTCGAGGCCGGCGCCAAGGGCGTACAGCTTGCGGAACTCGGCCTCAAATCCTGGGCGGAGCGCCGCTGGCTCGACGTTCCGGAATTGGAGCTCTGAACCATGGTCAGCATCAAGCTTCCAATCGAAGGCAGGCTTGCCAGCTACGACCTCACGGGTCGGCCGGTGCCTTTCAACAGGCGTGACGCCAAGACCTTTTCCAGGGTCGCCTTCGCCGCCGCCCATGTGGTCGCCGACCCGCTCGCCGACAACGATCCCTGGCTGGCGCCGGCGATCGACTGGGAGCGCACGCTCGCCTTTCGTCACCGCCTCTGGGATCTCGGTCTCGACGTTGCCGAAGCGATGGATACAGCCCAGCGCGGCATGGGCCTCGGCTGGCCGGAAGCGCGCGAACTCATCCGCCGCTCGCTTGCCGAAGCGCGCGGCCGCCAGGGCGCGCTGATCGCCTGCGGCGCCGGCACCGACCATCTGGCGCCGGGGCCGGACGTGTCGATCGACGATATTCTCCGGGCCTATGAGAGCCAGATCGAGGCGATCGAGGCAGAAGGAGGCCGGATCATCCTGATGGCGAGCCGTGCGCTTGCCGCCACGGCGAAGGGCCCGGAGGACTATATCCGCGTCTACGACCGCGTTCTCTCGCAGGTGAAGGAGCCGGTGATCATCCACTGGCTCGGCGAGATGTTCGATCCGGCGCTCGAAGGCTACTGGGGCAATGGCGACCACATGGCGGCGATGAAGACCTGCCTCGAGGTCCTCGAGGCGCATGCCGCAAAGGTCGACGGCATCAAGATTTCACTCCTTTCCAAGGAGAAGGAGATCGTGATGCGGCGGCAACTGCCCAAAGCCGTGCGCATGTATACCGGCGACGACTTCAACTATGCCGAACTCATCGCCGGCGACGAGGAAGGGCATTCGGATGCGCTGCTCGGCATCTTCGACGCCATCGCGCCGGTGGCTTCGGCGGCGCTGGAAGCGCTGGGCAGCGGGCGAAACGGCGAATTCTTCGAATTGCTGGAGCCGACGGTGCCGCTCTCGCGCCACATCTTCAAGGCGCCGACGCGTTTCTACAAGACCGGCGTCGTCTTCCTTGCTTATCTGAACGGCCTTCAGGACCATTTCATCATGATCGGCGGACAGCAGAGCGCCCGATCGCTCGTCCATCTCGCCGAGCTTTTCCGCCTTGCTGACAAAGCCGGGGTCCTGACCGATCCGGAGCTTGCCGCCGCCCGCATGCGGCGCGTGCTCGCCGTGCACGGCGTCGAGTGAGGCTTTGCGATGACGCAAGCCCCGCGCGTCAGGCTGGCCGAAGCGGAGGTTTTCGAGCGGCCGGTCGAGTTCCGTTTTCCCTTCCGCTTCGGCTCGGCGCGCGTTGCGAGCGCGCCGCAGGCCTTCGTCCGGGTGCGGGTGGAGGATGCGCGCGGCCGGTCCGCCATCGGCTGGTCGGCAGAGATGATGATGCCGAAATGGTTCGACAAGAACCCGGGTCTTTCGCCGCAGGATAATGTCGAGCAGCTGCGTGCCTCCTTGCGTCTGGCGGTCGAAGGGCTGACCTCGCTGCAGGCGCAGACCCCCTTTGGACTGCACGCGGCTGCCGAGGGTGATCACCACCGGGCGGCAGCCGGGCATGGCCTGCCAGCCCTTGTCGCCTCCTACGGCCTGGCGCTCCTTGACCGCGCCATCCTCGACGCGGTGTGCCGCATGACCGGAGCAAGCGCCGCCGAGGCGGTCAGAGGCAACCTGCCGGGCATCACCGACGCCACCGCGCCCGATCTGGGAGGCTTCGACCTTGCGCGGTTCCTCTCGCGCCTCGAACCCGGCCCCAGGCTGGCCGTTCGCCACACGATCGGCCTTGCAGACGCGCTGACGGCGGCCGATTTCGCGCCCGGGCAGCGGCTGGAGGACGGCCTGCCACAGACGCTGGAAGAGGTGATCGCCGCCTATGGCCACCGCTATTTCAAGATCAAGGTATCGGGGCGCCCGGCCGAAGACACCGAGCGTCTGCTCGCCATCGCCGCCATCCTCGACCAGGGCGTCGATGCGTATCGGGTGACGCTCGACGGCAACGAACAGTTCGAAAATGCCGATGCCGTTGCCGATCTTCTCGACCGGATCGCCGAAGAGCCGCGTCTCGAAAAATTGAGCGCCTCGGCGCTCTTCTTCGAGCAGCCGATCGCTCGCGCCGAGGCGCTGTCGAAACCGGTCACGGAAGTCGCCCGGCGGATGCCGCTCGAAATCGACGAGTCCGACGGCGATATCGGCGCGTTTCTCCGTGCCCGCGCGCTCGGTTATGCCGGCATCTCCTCGAAGTCCTGCAAAGGCTTCTACCGGGCACTCATCAACCGCGCTCGCGTGGAGATGTGGAACGCCGAGGCCGGGACCGCATGCTGTTTCATGTCCGCCGAGGACCTGACCACGCAGTCGGGCCTGGCGCTCCAGCAGGACCTCGTGCTGGCAGCGCTTATCGGCGCCGGCCACGTCGAACGCAACGGCCACCACTATGTCGACGGCATGGCCGGCGCCCCGGCGGCAGAGCAGGCCGCCTATCTCGCGCGTCATGGCGATCTCTACGAAAGCGCTGGCGAACGGGCGCGGCTGGCGATCCGCGGCGGCGAAATCACCTTTTCCACCGTCTTGCGGTCCGTCGGCCTCGGCTCATCCGTCGAGCCGGACTGGGCGGCGACGGTGTCCTGAAATCGGGAGGAGAACATATGCTGGTCGACGGGCTTTCAATCAATCTGGCGACGATCCGGGAGCAGTGCGGCTTCGCCGAAGCCGTGGATATCTGTCTAAAGCACGGCATCACGGCGATTGCGCCCTGGCGGGACCAGGTGGCGGCGATCGGGTTCGACGAGGCCGTGCGTATCGTCCGCTCCAACGGTCTGAAGCTCACCGGGCTATGCCGCGGCGGCTTCTTTCCGGCGCCGGAAGCCGCAGGACGCGAAAAGGCGATCGACGACAACAGGCGCGCGGTGGACGAGGCAGCGGAACTCGGCGCCGATTGCCTGGTACTGGTCGTCGGCGGCCTTCCGGGAGGCTCGAAGAACATCGACGCGGCCCGGCGGATGGTTCTGGAAGGGATCGCGGCGGTGCTGCCGCATGCGCGCGCGGCCGGCGTGCCGCTTGCGATCGAGCCGCTGCATCCGATGTATGCCGCCGACCGCGCCTGCGTGAACACGCTCGGACAGGCTCTGGATATCTGCGACACCCTCGGCCCGGGCGTCGGCGTGGCGATCGACGTCTATCACGTATGGTGGGATCCCGATCTCGACGAGCAGATCGCGAGGGCAGGCAAAATGAAGGCGATCCTCGCTCATCACATCTGCGATTGGCTCGTCCCCACGAAGGACATGCTGACGGATCGCGGCATGATGGGCGACGGCGTCATCGACCTCAAGGGTATCCGGCGCCGGATCGAGGCGGCCGGCTTCCACGGGGCTCAGGAGGTCGAGATCTTCTCAGCAGACAACTGGTGGAAGCGCCCGGCCGAGGAGGTGATCGCGACCTGTGTGGAACGCTACCGGAACTGCTGCTGATATGCTGGGGCAGGATGTGTCTCCTACGAAATATGACAGGGCAAAATATGACAGGGATAGCGTGAGGGTATGATGGACAACAAGCGTCGCTTTGCGCTGGTCGGCACCGGCAACCGCGGAACCACCATGTGGGGCAGGGATCTTCTGGCCGGCTGGCGCGGCCTCGTCGATCTGGTCGCCATTGCCGATACGAACGCGCTGCGGGCCGAGCGCGCCCGCACGATCATCGCCACCAATGCGCCCGTTTACGGCAATGTCGATACCATGCTTGCCGAAACGCGCCCCGATCTCGTCATCGTCTGCACCCCGGACGACACGCATGACGATATCGTCGTGCGCGCCCTGGAGTTCGGCGCCGACGTCATCACCGAAAAGCCGATGTCGACCACGGTCGAGAAGATCCGCCGCATTCTCGACGCGGAGAAGCGGACCGGGCGGCGGGTGGACGTTTCCTTCAACTACCGCTTCGCGCCGACCGCAGCACGCATCAAGGAACTCCTCAATGCCGGCGAGATCGGCCGCGTCACCTCGATCGATTTCCACTGGTATCTCGATACGCGCCACGGCGCCGATTATTTCCGCCGCTGGCATGCCTATACGGAACGATCGGGCAGCCTCTTCGTGCACAAGGCGACACACCATTTCGATCTCCTGAACTGGTATCTCGACAGCGATCCGGACGCGGTCAGCGCCTTTGCCGACCTGCAGATGTACGGCCGCAAGGGACCGTTTCGAGGTCCTCGCTGCAAGCTCTGTCCTCACAAGAGCGAGTGCGACTTCTACCTCGATCTCGAAGCCGATCCGTTTCTCGACTCGCTCTATGAGGAACCTTCCGAAATCGACGGCTATTTCCGCGACGGCTGCGTCTTCCGCGAGGACATCGACATCCCCGACACGATGGTCGCGAATATCCGCTACCGCAACGACGTCCACGTCTCCTATTCGCTCAACACCTTCCAGCCGATCGAGGGCCATCATATCGCCTTCAACGGTACGAAGGGCAGGATCGAGCTTCGCCAGTACGAGGACCAGCCGTGGGAGACGCCGGCCGAGGACATGATCCTGCTCGTCCGCAACTTTCCGAAGGGCAAGGCGGCGATCGAACGGATCACGGTGCCGCATTTTCCCGGCGGGCACTATGGCGGCGACGACCGGCTGCGGAATACGCTCTTCGCGCCGGATGCGACGGATCCGCTTGGACAGCGCGCAGGTGCGCGGGCCGGCGCCATGTCGGTTCTTTGCGGCATTGCGGCGCTTCAGAGTTCGCGTACGGGCAAGATCGTCAGCCTGGCCGATCTGATGCCGGAATTGTTCACCGACGGGCAGGCGGAGCGCAAGCTCGCGGCGAATGCCGGGTGGACCGCGCATTTTCCCTCTTGAACCTCTAGTTGCTAGAGGACTTAGCCTGCTTCCGGTTTCGTAAGGAGCATGGAATGACAGGCATATTTCGGGAAACGAGATTCCGCGTCGATGGGATGGATTGCGCGTCCTGCGCGACCAAGATCGACACGGCCGTCAGGCGGGTTGCGGGGGTCGAGGACGTGAATGTCTCGGTGGCAGCCGGCACCATGACCGTCCGGCATGCGGCGCGCGACGATATCGGCGCCCAGGTGATGCGGAAGGTCGGCGGCCTCGGCTACGGGCTTACGCCGCTGGACGTTGCGGCGGAACGGCAGCCGGCTCAGAGCGAGCACGCCTGCTGCGGCCACGATTATGTTGCAGGCGGCCCGCACCAGGATCACGGCCATCCGAGCATCCGTCCGGCAGGCACGAAGCCGTCGTCCCATTTCAGGGCGCCCTTGCCATGGTGGCAAACGGCAAAAGGCAAGCTCACGCTCGCCTGCGGTGTTGCCCTTGCCGCAGCCTATGCCATCGGTCAGTTCGTTCCCGGTACCGAGCCCTGGATTTTCACCCTCGCCATGCTCGTCGGCCTGGTGCCGATCGCGAGACGCGCGCTCATGGCAGCACTGTCCGGCACGCCTTTTTCGATCGAGATGCTGATGACCATTGCGGCAGCCGGTGCCGTCTTCATCGGCGCCGGCGAGGAAGCGGCCATGGTCGTCCTCCTGTTCCTGATCGGGGAACTGCTCGAGGGCGTTGCCGCGGGCAAGGCACGGGCGAGCATACAGGCGCTGACCGCGCTCGTGCCGAAATCGGCGCTCCTCGAAGAAAACGGCAGGACCGTGGAGGTCCCCGCCGAAAGCCTGGCCCCTGGCGCCATCGTCCTCGTCCGTCCCGGGGACCGGCTTCCCGCCGATGGCATCATCGTCTCCGGCGAGAGCGGCGTCGACGAGGCGCCGGTGACCGGCGAGAGCACGCCCGTCCTGAAGGAAGCCGGCGCGAACGTCTTTGCCGGAACCGTCAATGGTGACGGCGCGCTGCGGGTGCGCGTCACGGCCGCCGCAGCCGACAACACCATCGCGCGCGTCATCAGGCTTGTCGAAGAGGCGCAGGAGAAGAAGGCGCCGACGGAGCGTTTCATCGATCGCTTCTCCCGATATTACACGCCGGGCGTGGTGCTCGTCGCGGCATTGGTCGCGATCATCCCGCCGCTCGCCTTCGGCGGCCTGTGGCAGGACTGGATTTACAAAGGGCTCGCGCTTCTCCTGATCGGTTGCCCCTGTGCCCTCGTCATCTCCACGCCGGCCGCGATCGCGGCGAGCCTTTCGGCAGGTGCGCGCCGCGGTCTTCTGATCAAGGGCGGCGCTGTCCTCGAAAATCTCGGCAGGATCACAGCCGTCGCCTTCGACAAGACCGGAACGCTCACCGAAGGCAGGCCGAAACTGACCGACATCGTCGCCTTCGGCAGATCGGAAGCGGAGGTGCTCGACTACGCCGCTGCGCTCGAACAGGGATCCAGCCATCCGCTGGCTCGTGCCGTCCTGTCGCGTGCCGAAGCCGATGGATTGGCGCTCCTTCCCGTCGAAGGCGCCAGGGCCATCGGGGGCAAGGGCGTTGCCGCTTCCGCAGACGGCGTCGAGCTTTTCCTCGGCTCGCCCGAGGCGGCCCGGGAGCGCGCGCCGCTGGCCGCGGATGAACTGGCTCGGATCGAAACCCTGCAGGGTGAGGGGAAGACCGTCTCCGTGCTCGTCGTCGGCGGGAGGGCAGCCGGAGCGCTTGCCTTGCGCGACGAACCGCGTGCGGATGCCGCGGCGGGCCTGAGGGCGCTCGCCGCTCAGGGGTTGCGGGTGGTGATGCTCACCGGCGACAACCGGGCGACGGCCGAGGCGATCGCCGGCCGGCTCGGGGGCATCGAGGCGCATGCAGGGCTGCTTCCCGAGGACAAGCAGCGCATCGTAAGCGGGCTCAAGGCCGAAGGCCTCGTCGTGGCGAAGGTCGGAGACGGTATCAACGACGCGCCGGCTCTGGCGGCGGCGGATGTCGGCATCGCGGTTGGCGGCGGCACCGACGTGGCGCTGGAAACGGCCGACGCGGCCAGCCTCCATGCCCGCGTCTCGGACGTCTCGGAGATGGTGAAGCTGTCACGGGTGACGATGCGCAACATTCACCAGAACATCACGATCGCACTCGGCCTCAAGGCCGTGTTCCTGGCGACCACCATTGCCGGCGTGACGGGCCTCTGGCCGGCGATCCTCGCCGATACCGGCGCGACCGTCCTGGTGACGATCAACGCATTGAGGCTGCTGCGTTAGTTGGCCGCGATTTAGCCCGCTTCCTTCTGCAAGGCCCCCCAAACCCTCCCCACAAGGGGGAGGGAAGCGCCTTCACGCACCCGCGCCATGGATGCAATCTCCCTGTGTATATTCGCGCTGGACTCTCACCGGCGATCCTATGAGAGTATAAGGAGATTTCGTCGCCCAGGCTTTCGCGCCTGAAAATCGATGATAAACTTATACCAAATGGTAAAAAAATTGTCGGCACGGTTTCTGCGATGAGCCGAAGCGGGCAAAAAGGGGATCGCAGGCCAATATGAACAATATTGCCATCGAATTGCGTGGAATAGACAAGAGCTTCGGGCTGGTCCACGCCAACAGGAACATCAATCTCAAGGTTCGCAAGGGCACGATCCACGGCATCATCGGCGAAAACGGTGCCGGCAAGTCGACGCTGATGTCGATCCTCTATGGCTTCTATCAGGCCGACAACGGTGAGATTCTGGTCGACGGCAAGCCTGTTACCATTCGCGATCCGAATGCGGCGATCTCCGTCGGGATCGGCATGGTCCACCAGCACTTCATGCTGGTCGAGAACTTTACCGTGCTCGAAAACGTCATGCTCGGCGCCGAAGACAGCCAGATCCTCAACAAGGGCATCGCCAAGGCGCGGCAGGAGCTGAAACGGCTCGAGAAGGAATATGCGCTCGAGGTCAATCCGGACGCCCTGATCGAGGAGCTGCCGGTCGGCCTCCAGCAGCGCGTCGAGATATTGAAGGCGCTTTATCGAAGGGCCGATATCCTGATCCTCGACGAACCGACCGGCGTCTTGACGCCGGCCGAGGCCGATCACCTGTTTCGTATCCTCGGCCAGCTCAAGGCGCAGGGAAAGACGATCATCCTCATCACCCATAAGCTGCGCGAGATCATGGCGATCACCGACGAGGTGTCGGTCATGCGCCGCGGCGAAATGGTGGCGACGCGCACGACGCGTGAAACCTCGGTCGAGGAACTGGCCGAGCTGATGGTCGGCCGGCGCGTGCTGCTGCGTGTCGAGAAGGGCGAGAGCAATCCCGTTGACGTGAAGCTCGCCGTCCAGGGGCTGACGGTCAAGGACAGCCGCGGCGTGACCATGGTCGATAACGTCTCCTTCGAGGTTCGTGCAGGCGAGATCGTCGGCATCGCCGGCGTGGCCGGCAACGGCCAGTCGGAACTGCTCGAAGCGATCGCCGGCATCCGCAAGGCCGCCTCCGGGACGGTTCTCCTCAACGGCAAGCCGGTGGACGTGACCGGCAACGCGGACCCGGCGAAACTGCGGGATCGCGGACTGGCGCATGTGCCGGAAGACCGGCATCACGTCGGGCTCGTGCTCAAGTTCGAGGAATGCGAAAACGCGATCCTCGGTTACCACCATGACCCGCGCTTCTCCAACGGCATGTTCCTGAACATCGATGCGATCCGCAAGGATGCCGAGGAGAAGATTGCCAAATATGATATTCGCCCGCCGAATGCACGGCTGAGGACGGCCAATTTCTCCGGTGGCAACCAGCAGAAGGTCGTGCTTGCGCGCGAGATGGAGCGGGATCCGGACGTCCTCATCATCGGCCAGCCGACCCGCGGAGTCGACGTCGGCGCGATCGAATTCATCCACAAGCGGATCATCGAGATGCGCGACCAGGGCAAGGCCGTTCTGCTGGTTTCGGTCGAGCTCGACGAGATACGTTCCCTTTCCGACCGCATCCTGGTGATGTTTGCCGGACGCGTTGTCGGCGAACGCAGCCCCGAAGCGACCGAAGGCGAGCTCGGCCTGCTGATGGCCGGTGTCGAAGGCCGCAAGGAGGCCGCAGAATGAGTACGCCCTATGCGAAACTCCCGGTATGGGTGGAATATGGCCTCATCCCGCTGATCAATCTTGCCGTCGCCTTCCTCGTCGCCGGCCTCGTCGTTCTCCTCGTCGGCGAAAACCCGCTCGAAGCCGCCTATCATCTCATCAACGGCGCCTTCGGCCGCGGCGAATATATCGGCTTCACGCTCTATTACGCGACGACCTTCATCTTCACCGGGCTCGCGGTGGCGGTCGCCTTTCATGCCGGTCTTTTCAACATCGGCGGCGAGGGTCAGGCCTATGTCGGCGGCATCGGCGTGGCGCTCGCCTGCCTCTGGCTCGACCAGACTATGCCCTGGTACGTGGTCTTCCCGCTCGCCATCGTCGGCTCCGCCTTCTTCGGCGCGCTCTGGGCGTTCCTGCCCGGCTGGCTGCAGGCCAAACGCGGCAGCCATATCGTCATCACCACCATCATGTTCAATTTCATCGCCTCCAGCCTGATGGTCTATCTGCTGACACGCGTGCTGAAGCCGCTCGGCTCGATGGCGCCGCAGACGCGCACCTTCGCCGAAGGCGGGCAATTGCCGAAGCTCGACTGGCTGCTGTCGATCTTCGGCCTCAATATCGGCACGGCGCCGTTCAACATCTCGTTCCTCCTGGCGCTGGCGGCCGCCTTCGCGGTCTGGGTGCTGATCTGGCGCACCAGGCTCGGCTACGAGATGCGCACCATGGGCCATAGCCCGTCTGCCGCCCGCTATGCCGGTATCAGCGAAAGCCGCATCACCGTCGTCGCCATGATGATATCAGGCGGCCTTGCCGGCATGATGGCGCTGAACCCGATCATGGGCGAGCAGTTCCGCATGCAGCTGGATTTCGTGCAAGGCGCCGGCTTCGTCGGCATCGCGGTCGCGTTGATGGGGCGCTCGCATCCGGGCGGCATTATTCCCGCCGCGATCCTTTTCGGCGTGCTCTACCAGGGCGGCGCCGAGATCGCCTTCGAGATGCCTTCGATCTCCCGGGACATGATCGTCATCATCCAGGGTCTCGTGATCCTCTTTGCCGGGGCGCTCGAGAACATGTTCCGCCCGGCGATCACGCGCGCCTTCGCGATGCGCGGCCAGCGCGCGACCGCCGTCGTGCAGACCAAGGGAGCCTGAAATCATGGATTTCTTCCACGTTCTCGTCGTGCTCCTGGAATCGACGATCCGCGTCTCCGTGCCGCTGGTCTTCGCAGCCCTTGCCGGCCTGTTCACCGAGCGCGCCGGCGTCTTCGACATCGGCCTGGAGGGCAAGATGCTCGGTGCGGCCTTTGCCGCCGGGGCGGCGGCAGCCGTCACGCAGTCCGTCTGGGTGGGGCTCGTTGCGGCGATCCTCGTTTCCGTGGCCCTCTCGCTCGTCCACGGCTATGCTTCGATCACCCAGCGCGGCAACCAGATCGTCTCGGGTGTGGCGATCAACTTCATCGTTGCCGGTTCCACCGTGATCCTGGGAGAGGCCTGGTTCCGGCAAGGCGGCCGCACGCCGGCGCTCGCCGAAGGCGCGCGGTTCCAGACGATCAACTTCCCCGACGCGGACATGATCCGCGAAATTCCCGTCCTCGGGCCGGTCTATGCGGACCTCCTGTCCGGCCATTTCCTGCTCACCTATCTCGCCTTCGCCATGGTGCCGATCAGCTGGTGGATTCTCTACCGCACCCGTTTCGGCCTGAGGCTGCGCGCCGTCGGCGAGAATCCGGGCGCGGTCGATACCGCTGGTATCTCGGTGATCTGGCTCAGATACCGGGCTGTCATCTGCTGCGGCATTCTCTGCGGCTTTGCCGGCGCCTATCTTTCGCTGGCGATGACGGCGGGCTTCGTCAAGGGCATGACGGCGGGCAAGGGCTATATCGCGCTTGCGGCGCTGATCTTCGCCAAATGGCGGCCGCTCAACGTCATGTTCGCCTGCCTGCTCTTCGGCTTCCTCGATGCGCTCGCGATCCGTCTGCAGGGCACGCCCTTGCCGCTTATCGGCCAGGTTCCGGTGCAGCTCATGCAGGCCCTGCCCTATATCCTCACCGTCATCCTGCTTGCCGGCTTCATCGGCAAGGCCATTCCGCCGAAGGCGGGCGGCGTACCCTATGTGAAGGAGCGCTAATCATGTCCAAGGACGAACTCTTTGTCGCGGCGCGTGAAGCCATGGCGAAGGCGCATGCGCCCTATTCCAAGTTTCCGGTCGGCGCCGCCATTCGCGCCGAGGACGGCAGGATTTATACGGGCGCAAACATCGAGAACCTGTCCTTTCCGGAGGGCTGGTGCGCCGAGACGACGGCGATCAGCCATATGGTAATGGCCGGCCAGCGCAAGATCACGGAGGTCGCGGTTGTGGCCGAGAAACTCGCGCTCTGCCCGCCCTGCGGCGGCTGCCGTCAGCGGCTTGCGGAATTTTCCGGCGCGAGCACCCGCATCTATCTTTGCGACGAAACGGGGATCAGGAAGACGCTGGCGCTCTCCGACCTGCTGCCGCACAGCTTCGAGACGGAGATTCTCGGATGACGGCGACGGCGGACTTCCTCGGGAGCAAGCTCGGGGCGCTTGCGCCCCGCTATGGGATCGTGCTCGGTTCCGGCCTCGGCTCGCTCGTCGACGCGGTGGCGGAGCCGCTGCGCATCCCCTATGCGGAGATTCCGGGCTTTCCGGTGAGCGGCGTTTCCGGCCATGCCGGCGAGTTCGTGGCGGGCAGGATCGGCAACACTCCCGTCGCCGTGCTTTCCGGCCGTGCCCATTATTACGAACGCGGCGACGCCAGTGCCATGCGCGTGCCGATCGAGACGCTGAAGCGGATCGGCGTCGAGAACCTGATCCTCACCAATTCCGCCGGTTCGCTGCGCGAAGACATGCCGCCGGGCTCGGTCATGCGCATTGCCGATCACATCGCCTTTGCCGGCGCCAATCCGCTGATCGGCGTCGAAAGCGACGAGCGTTTCGTCGGCATGACGAATGCCTATGACGCGGCGCTGGCCATAGGGATGGAGGAGGCCGCCGAACGCCTCGGCATCCCGCTCGCGCGCGGCGTCTATATGTGGTTCTCCGGGCCGAGCTTCGAGACGCCGGCCGAAATCCGCATGGCCCGTATCCTCGGTGCCGATGCGGTCGGCATGTCCACGGTGCCGGAGGTCATTCTCGCCCGGTTCTTCGGACTGAAGGTCGCCGCCGCCTCCGTCGTCACCAATTTCGCCGCCGGCATGACCGGGGCGGAACTCAGCCATGAAGAAACCAAGCAAATGGCACCGCTCGGCGGCACGCGGCTGGCGGCAATCCTGAAAGAGATGATCGCGAGCGAAAGCTGAACGGCCATGCTTCCGCAGGAAATCATACGAAAGAAAAGGGACGGCGATCGGCTTGATCCGGCGGATATCGCCGGTTTCATCGCGGGCGTGACCGATGGCTCGGTCTCGGAAGGGCAGGCGGCCGCCTTCGCCATGGCGGTCTGGTTTTCCGGAATGAATCGCGACGAATGCGTGGCGCTGACGCTGGCGATGCGCGATTCCGGGGAAACGCTCGACTGGAGCGATCTCGCACGTCCCATCGTCGACAAGCACTCGACGGGCGGCGTCGGCGACAATATCTCGCTGATGCTGGCACCGATCGTCGCCGCTTGCGGTGCCGCCGTGCCGATGATTTCGGGCCGGGGGCTCGGCCACACCGGCGGGACGCTCGACAAGCTGGAATCGATTCCCGGCTATGACATCCAGCCATCGCCCGAGCACTTGCGGCTGGTGGTCGATGAGGTCGGCTGCGCCATCATCGGCCAGACCGCCGATCTCGCGCCGGCCGACAAGCGCCTCTATGCGATCCGCGACGTGACGGCCACGGTCGATTCGGTGCCGCTGATCACCGCATCGATCCTTTCGAAAAAGCTCGCCGCAGGGCTCGGGTCGCTGGTCCTCGACGTCAAGCTCGGCAATGGCTCCTTCATGACGGATCCCGCCGAAACCGAAGTCCTGGCGCGTTCGCTGGTCGAGGTCGCCAATGGCGCGGGCGTGCGCACCTCTGCGCTGATCACCGACATGAACGAGCCACTGGCGGACGCGGCCGGCAACGGGCTCGAAATAGAGAGCTGCCTGGCCTATCTGCGCGGCGAGAAAGCGGGAACCCGCCTCGATCAGGTCGTGATGGCCCTGGCTGGCGAAATGCTCGTTGCAGCGGGTATTGCGGCGCATGAAGCCGAAGCTGAAGCCATGGCGCGGCGCGTCCTGGGGAGCGGGGAGGCGATGGAGCGTTTCGGCCTCATGATCCGGCGGCTCGGCGGACCTGCCGATTTCGTGGATCGCCCGGGCGCCTATCTTGCCGGGGCGCCCGCGGTCCTTGCCGTGCCGGCGGGCCGGAACGGCTATCTGGCGTCCTGCGAGACGCGCGAACTGGGAATGTCGGTCATCGCGCTCGGCGGCGGGCGCATCCGCCCGGATGACCGGATCGATCATCGCGTCGGTTTTACCGGCCTGAGACCGCTCGGGACGAAAGTCGAAAAGGGCGAGCCGGTCGCCTTCGTCCATGCTGCCGACCGAAGCCAGGCCGAGGCGATCGCTAAGCGGGTTGCCACGGTCTATGCGATCGCAGACGAGGAGCCGGCGCAACGGCCGGTGGTCGTTTCGAAGCTGAGAGCGGGGTGAGGAAAAGCGTGTGCGGTTTTCCGCCCGTATCCCGCGCCTTATCGGACTCGTTGACGAGATGCAGCGCCGTTTTCCGAGGCGGCAGGACGGCAGGCCGACAGGGCTACTTCGTTCCGTACATGCGGTCGCCCGCATCGCCGAGGCCCGGCACGATATAGCCCTTCTCGTTGAGATGGCTGTCGATCGAGGCGGTGAAGATCGGAACGTCCGGATGGGCGCCCTGGAAGTTGCGGATACCCTCCGGAGCGGCAAGGAGGCAGAGGAAGCGGATGTTCCGCGCACCGCGCTCCTTGAGCTTCTCGATGGCCGCGATCGAGGAATTGCCGGTAGCGAGCATCGGGTCGACGACGATGACGAGGCGCTCGTTGATGTTGTCCGGCGCCTTGAAGAAATATTCGACCGCCTGCAGAGTCTCGTGGTCCCGGTAGACGCCGATATGCGCAACGCGCGCCGAGGGCACCAGTTCGAGCATGCCCTCGAGCAGGCCGTTGCCGGCGCGCAGGATGGAAGCGAAGACGAGCTTCTTGCCCTCGAGCACTGGCGCGTCGGTTTCCACGAGAGGCGTCTCGATCCGTTCGGTCGTCAGCTCCAGATCGCGCGTGACCTCATAGCAGAGCAGCGTCGAGATTTCCTTGAGCAGCCGGCGGAAGCCCGCAGTCGACGTTTCCTTCTTGCGCATGATGGTCAGCTTGTGCTGCACCAGCGGATGACCGATCACCGTTACGCCGTCCATGGCTCATCTTCCCCGCGAAAATTGGCTATCCACCCTCTTTTCCATGGAAAGGGCGGGGGCCGCAAGAGTGTAGGTGGAAGTTGTGCAGCTCCGCCCGCTCATCCGCGCAACTAGACATGCAACGCGGCCAGCAACCTCCCTCGCGTCGGCTCGTCCACGAAGGCGGCTTCAATCGCGATCTTCGTCATCCGGTCGATCTCGCTGTCGGAGAAGCCCATCGCGTGGAAGGCGATTTCGTATTCCTGCGCGAGCGACGTGTGGAAGAAGGGAGGATCGTCGGAATTGAGCGTCACGCGGACGCCGGCTTCGTAAAGCCGCCTAAGGGGATGCGAGGCAAAATCCGGGAACACCTGAAGCGCGACATTCGATCCGGGACAGACTTCGAGCACGACGCCCTCGTCGGCAAGGCGCTTCACGAGATCGCCGTCCTCGATCGCCCGGACCCCGTGGCTGATCCGGGCCGGGCGGACATGGTCCAGCGCATCGCGCACGCTGAAGGCGCCGGAAAGTTCGCCGGCGTGGATGGTGAGGCCGAGGCCGGCATCGCGGACGGTGTCGAAGGCGCGGGAGAATTCGGCGACGCTGTGCATGCGCTCCTCGCCGGCCAGATTGAAGCCGGTCACGAGCGGATGCCGGCGCATCGCTGCATATTCGGCGGTCCTGATGACCGAGTCGGGACCGAAATGGCGGATGCCGGTGATCAGCATGCGCGATTCGATGCCGGTCTTCGCCTTCGCCGCCTCCATGCCGGCGGCGAGGCCCTCGATATAGGCGTCGGCGCCGAGCCCGATCGTTTCGCCGTGGTCGGGCGAGACGATGATTTCGCTGTAGATCGTACCCGCTTCGGCAAGCTCCGTCAGATAGGTCTCGGCGAGAAGCGCATAGTCGCCTTCGGTGCGAAACAGCGAGGCGACGGCGTCGTAGCACCTTACGAAGCTGGTGAAATCCTCCCAGACATAGGCGCTGTCGCGGATGATCGCGCTGGTGTCGACGCCGTATTTGCGCGCCTGCCTCAGCGCCAGGTCAGGCGGCGTCGCGCCCTCGATATGGCAATGCAGTTCGGCTTTCTTCAGATGAGCGGTCAAATGAGGCTTCTCCCATGTGGGCCGGCGCCAATGCCGAGATGTCTTGCGACGGTTTCGCCGATATGGGCGAAGCTGTCGGCGATGCCGAAGGAGCGGCTGCGAAGCGTCGGGCCGAACATCAGCACCGGCACGCGCTCGCGCGTGTGGTCGGTGCCGCGCCAGGTCGGATCGCAGCCATGGTCGGCGGTCAGGATCACCATGTCGCCGGGTTTCAGCCGGCGGTCGAGATCGGGCAGGCGTGCATCGAAGGCTTCGAGCGCGGCTGCATAGCCGGGCACGTCGCGGCGATGGCCGTAGAGCATGTCGAAGTCGACGAAATTGGTGAAGACGAGCGCCCCGTCTTCGGCCTCTTCGATGGCTTCCAGACTGGCGTCGAAGAGGGCCATGTTGCCGTTGGCCTTGGTGAGCCTGGTCACACCCTGATGGGCGAAGATGTCGCCGATCTTGCCGATCGCGTGCACCGTGCGCCCGGTCTCCTGCAGCCGGTCGAGAACGGTCGGCTCGGGCGGCGGCACCGAATAGTCGCGACGGTTGCCCGTGCGCGTGAAGTTGCCCGGGTCGCTGCCGACGAAGGGCCGTGCGATGACGCGGCCGATATTGTAGTCGTCGACGAGCCGGCGCACGACCTCGCAGAGGTTCAGCAGGCGCTCCAGCCCGAAGGTCTGTTCATGCGCGGCGATCTGGAAGACGGAATCGGACGAGGTGTAGCAGATCGGCTTGCCGCTCCGCATATGCTCTTCGCCGTGGCGGGCGATGATGTCGGTACCCGAAGCATGGCAATTGCCGAGAATGCCGGGCACATCGCCCTCACGACAGATCGCTTCCACAAGTTCGGGAGGGAAGGCGTCGCCTTCGGCCGGAAAATAGCCCCAGTCGAAGGTCACCGGCGTGCCGGCGATTTCCCAATGACCGGACGGCGTGTCCTTGCCGCGCGAGACTTCGCTTGCAGCGCCGTAGATCCCGTAGACGCGTTCCGGCAGCGCCATGCCGGCGGGCAGCCGCCCGGTCGCGAGCCGCGCCGCATGCATGAGGCCGAGCGCCGACATGTTGGGCAGATGAAGCGGCCCTTCCCGGAGCCCCGCCCGGTCGGCCGCTCCCGCCGCGCAGAATTCCGCAATATGTCCGAGCGTATCGGCGCCGAGATCGCCGAAAGCCTCTGCGTCCGGCGCATTGCCGATGCCGAAGGAATCGAGGACGAAGAGGAATGCACGCGCCATGAAACACCCTGACTGATCCCGAGCGCGAGCGCGATAAGCGGCGAGCCGGTGCCATTAAGATTTTCGCGGCCGTCGCCGCACAATCCGGCAGAAATAGCGCGCCGCCTTGTCCATTGCAATTGATGCATGCCGCCCCGGACCCACGCGGCGTGGGTGCCGGGAGGGAAGCCTCAGCAATCGGTGCAGTTGATGGTCGTGCCGAAGCGCTGGCGGTAGTAGGAGGTCCGGGAGAGCGGGATCGTGCCGCCGGCGTCCGAGCCCAACAGGGAAATCTGGTGGTTGACGACGAGTTCGGTGCGCACGACGAAGGCATTCACTGCGTCGAGCTCCGCCGGAACGCTGACCACGGAATTGACCGCATAGGGGACCGTCGCGCCGTCGCTCGCGTCCGACCAGCCCCGGGACCAGGCGACCTTGCCTTCAGTCGTGCCGTTCACCTGGATACCGGTGATCTTGAGGTCGTAGTCGGAGCCGTCATAGGGCACCAGCATGTTTTTCGCGACGTTGCGCATGTCGTCCAGAAAGGCCTTGTTCACCTGCTGCTCCTGGGTGACGATATCGCTCACCGCACTCGAGGCCCGCCCGACCTTGCGCGCCACGGTGAAGCCGAGCGAAAGCTCGAAAGCGCCGACATAGGCCGCGATCAGAAGCGGCGCGACAATGGCGAATTCCACGGCACCGGCGCCGCGCCGGTCCCGCAACAGTCCGTGGAAGACCCCCCACAGCTGCCGTTTGCATGTAGGAAGGCGTTCCATGGCGGCCTCAATAGTTTTCGTTGCGGAAGGTGGCGGTCGAGACCATCAGATAATCGCGCGGCATGCTGTCGCCGGCGGGTCTGAGCTTGGTCACCAGGGGACGAACGAGATCGGTGATCACGGTCCAGCGGTAATAGGCACGCACCATGGTGTAGTCGTTCGGGCCGCCGGGTGCGAAAGTAAAGCCGCTGGTGTCGAGATCGGAGCCGATCCGCGGCACGGCTTCCGGAAAGACACTGAGATCGGCGGGAAGCTTGCGGACGTCGAGATAGAGTTTCGAGGCTTGCGTCGCCTCGGTCGCCGAGCAGGTCATCATGATCGCGATTTCCTCGCAGAAGGCCTGGCGGAACTGGGTTTCTGTCGTGAAGCCGGGCTTGCCGGTATCGGTGGTGATTTCACCCGTGCGGATTTTCCGCGCCAGCGTATCGGTCGCATTGGCCAGCAATTGCTCCCCGGCAAAAGCGACGAATGTCTCGATCGAGGCGAAGACGACGATGAAGAAAGGCAGTGCAAGGATCGCGAATTCGATCGCCGTCGCACCTTTCCGGTCGCCGATGAAGCGCCGAAACAGGGCGCGCGGGGAGGGAGCCCGGGGAGTGGATGCTTTCTCGTCGATCGACATCGCGCCGTTCCATCATGTCAACTGGTTGGCGCAAAATACACGGCGACTGTTGAAGATTCGTTTTCGAGGACCCGGAGAATTTTAGTGGTTCTGAAGCGTTCCGAAGGCGGAAGGGCCCCTCATCCCGCTGCCGCGACCTTCTCCCCGCAAGCGGGGAGAAGGGGCAAGCGGCTCGCTTTGCGGCTCAAGTCCCCTCGCCCGCTTGCGGGGAGAGGGTTAGGGTGAGGGGCAGGGCGAATTTCCCGGTCTCAATTGCCGCTCGAAGCGGAAGCCTGCCGTTCCGCACGCTCGCAATTGGGCGTGCAGGAGAGAACGGTGCGGACGGTCTGTTTATAGACGCGCACCGTGTTGCCCTCGTCGATCGATACCAGGATGCGCTCGTCGACCATGGCGTTGCCGTCCTGGTCGAGAATGACGAGATTGGTGGTGCCGAAATTGCGCCCGGTCAGCACGATGGTCTTCGCATCCGCCACGGTCGCGTCGGCAACCTCCGCATTGCCGATGATCACCTTGCTGACGGGCCGGTCGAGCTTCAGCACGCGGGCGTGGTCCATATAGACGCGCATCATTTCTTCAGCCGCGCGGGCGCCGCCCGGTGCGGCGAACGCCAGAAGTGCAGTCGTTGCAAGCAGTGCGGCCCGTGGGGTCGCTGAGGGCGTGTTCATGGCGCGTCCTGACGGTCTATCTGCCGCATCTTGGCGCCTTTTGGTGAATGAATGGTTACGCCGATGCGGCGCAATTTAAAGCATCCATTTTCCGCACATTTACCCAGGAAAAAGCGAGTTTCCTTTAACCTCACGGTAACCGGTTTCCTTAAGCGGAAAGCAATTGGCCCCCGCTAAATTCAGGGTATCCGATCAACGGCAACAGTTTGACGGACGTGCTGAACAACAAGTGAAGTTTGAGGAGAATAGTCATGAAGACCATTTTTGCACGCCTGATGAAGGACGAGTCCGGCGCAACCGCAATCGAATACGGCCTGATCGCAGCTCTGATTTCGGTGGCGCTGATCGCCGGTGCTGACGCACTCGGTGATGCCTTGAATACGACGTTTGGCAACCTCGGCACCAAGCTGACGACCGCAGTGAACAAACCGGCGCCGTGATACTACGCCCTCGCAGGTAATCAACAATGGGCTGCCTCGAAGAGGCAGCCCATTCGCAACTAAGTAGTGTATTGGGGCGCAGCCGCACGAAGAATATAAGTCAACGAGGGGAGATCAGCCGTGATCGTGGCTGCCGTTTTTGTAGTGCTTCCGATGTGTCTCGCTCTTGCAGCGTTCTCGGATTTACTCGAAATGAAGATTCCGAATCGCATCTCGGCAATTTTGCTGGTTTCTTTCATCATTATCTCACCTCTGGCGGGACTCAACGCCGTTGTGATTGGGCTCCACATTGCCGCAGCGATCGCGGTTTTTGCCGTCTGTTTTTGCCTTTTTGCAGCAAACGTGATGGGCGGCGGAGACGCTAAACTCCTGTCTGCCACCGCCATATGGTTCGGCTTCAATGCCTCGCTCGCTGCCTTCCTTTTGTATGTCTCAGTCTTCGGCGGACTTCTGACGCTGGTGGTTTTGCTCCTGCGCAGTCAAGAGAACCTGATCCTTGCCGCCCGCATCCCGATTCCGCGCCTGCTGCTGACTGCGAAGAAAATTCCTTACGGCATCGCCATCGCTTTCGGCGGATTTGCTGCCTACCCCTCGTCACCCCTGATGCAGGCCGCCTTTGCGCAGCTTCCCTGACACGCCTCCGCCTCAAGGCTGGAGCGTAGCCTTCGGTTAACCATCTGCATAAGCATTCCATTAACCATAATTACACCAATTCCTGATCAACCTGATCCCGGGCAATTCCTGGGGGTTTGGGGCGATCATGAGACCGGTGCGCATTATCATTCTGGCGGTGGCCGTCGGCTCGGCTGCCTTGGCCGGGCTGTTGGCGATGAAGCTCACCCGCGCGCCCGCCGCGCAGACGGCGGAACCCGTCATCGAGCAGGCACCGACCATCAACGTGCTGGTCGCCGGCAAGAGCCTGCCGGTCGGCTCCCGTCTCGGCGCCGATTCCATCCATTGGAAGGCCTGGCCGAAGGATGGTGTCGCCGAGGGAATGATAACGGAGGAAAACCGTCCCGCCGCCGTCGAAGATCTTGCCGGCGCCGTCGTCCGCCTGCCGATCTTCACCGGCGAGCCGGTCCGCCAGGAAAAGATCGCCGACGCATCGAACCGGATCATGTCGTCGCTGCTGCCCGCCGGAAAGCGCGCCGTCGCCACGGAAATCACGGTTGCGACCGGGGCGGGCGGCTTCATCCTGCCGAACGATCGTGTCGACGTGATCATGGTGCGCAAGTCCGACGGCGATCTCTATCTGACCGAAACGGTGCTGAGCAATGTCCGCGTGCTGGCGATCGACCAGCAGATCGAGGAGAAGGAAGACGGCTCGAAAGCGGTCGTCGGTACGACCGCGACGCTGGAACTGACGCCGGATCAATCGAAGGTCATGACCGTCGCGCAGCAGATGGCGGACCGCATCTCGCTGGCTCTGCGCAGCGTCGCCGACGCGCAGGAGCCGGATACCACGGCTGCCGACTACCTTCTCAACGGCGACGGCCGGCCGAGTATTCAGGTCATCAAGTCGGGCTCCATCGTCAAGGGCGACGGTGTGGCCCTCCAGAACCAGAAGTGAGGCGGGGCGCAAAGTGAAACCGATCGCAAAAAAGTTTCGGGCGTCTGTCGCAGCCGGCCTTTCCTTCTGCCTGACTTTTTCGGGCATGGCGCTGCCGACCCTCCCGGCCGCCGAGGCCGCCTCCTCCTCGGTGGTGAGGATCGTCGATAGCGGCCCCGGCGCCCGCAAGACCATCAATCTCGGTCTCAACAAGGCGGTCGTCGTGGACCTGCCGAGCGACGCCCACGACATCCTTGTCGCCGACCCGTCGCTCGCCGACGCGATCACCCGCACCTCGCGCCGCATCTATCTTTTCGGCAAGTCCGTCGGCCAGACGAACATCTTCGTCTTCGGCCCGGGCGGCGAGGAGATCGTAAGTCTCGATGTAACGGTCGAGCGCGACGTCGCCGCCCTTGAGGCGAACCTCCGCCGCTTCATTCCCGATGCGGACATCAAAGTTGAAATCCTTTCGGACAACGTGATGCTCACGGGCACGGTGCGCACGCCACTTGATTCCGACAAAGCTTCCCGCCTTGCACGCGCGTTCCTCAAAGGTGGCGAGGCGACCACGCGCAACATCACCGCACAGGGCAATAACGGCGATGCCGATATCTTCGCCGAGGACCGGCAGAACTCGCAGATCGTCAATCTGCTGACGATCGAGGGCGACGACCAGGTGACGCTGAAGGTCACCGTGGCCGAGGTCAGCCGCCAGGTGCTGAAGCAGCTTGGCTTCAACGGCCGCGTCTCCGACGGCGAAAGCGGCATCAGCTTTCGTAACCCTGCCAACCTCGGAAGTGCGATTGCCGTCGGCACGAACGCCCTCATCAAGGGCTCGATCGGCCCTACAACCATTTCGAGCTATATCAACGCGATGGAACAGGCCGGCGTGATGCGCACCCTCGCCGAGCCGAGCCTTACGGCGATTTCTGGACAGGAGGCGAAGTTCTACGTCGGCGGCGAGTTCCGGATCGCAGGTATTCAGGAGGTCTCGACGGATGACGAGACCGGCCAAACCACGGTCGAGCGTGAGGTCAACGATGTGGAATACGGCATCCGGCTGAACTTCAAGCCGGTCGTTCTCGGCCCCGGCCGCATCAGCCTGCAGATCGAGACCGATGTCTCGGAGCCGACTTATGAGGGTTCGGTGGTTACCGGCAACAGCATGACGGCTATTCCCGGGCAGACCTTCCTCGGCATCCGCCGCCGCGAGGCCTCGACCAGCGTCGAACTGCCGTCCGGCGGCTCGATCGTGATCGCCGGCCTCGTCCAGGACAATATCCGCCAGGCGATGTCGGGCCTGCCCGCCGCCTCGAAGATCCCGATCCTCGGCACGCTCTTCCGCAGCAAGGACTTCCAGCGCAGCGAGACGGAACTGGTCATCATCGCCACGCCCTATCTCGTAAGGCCGGTTGCCCGCAGCGCGATCTCGCGCCCGGACGACAACTTCAATCCGGCGAACGATCTCGAAAGCTTTTTCCTCGGCCGCGTCAACCGGATCTATGGACGCCCCGAGGCTCAGCCGCCGGCCGGCCGCTATCACGGCAATGTCGGCTTCATCTACAAATAGGCCGGCCATGAAGAAGCCAAGCGCAGCTCGAAACAGTCCCGAAAGGCAGCCTCCGATGGCCCTCAACCGCTTTCCGTATCGCCTGGCCCTGGGCGCGCTCGTCGGCCTGCTGCTGGCTGGCTGCGCCAACAAGGACAGGCTCGCGACCGGTGCTCTTCCGGACGATTACCGCACCCGCTACCCGATCGTGCTGACGGAGGGCGAGCGGACGATCGACATTCCCGTCGCCTCGGGCGACACGCGGCTCACTCAGGGGACCCGCGACGTCATCCGCGGCTTTGCCGCCGAATATCGAAATGCGTCGAGCGGCGTGATCCAGATCATGCTGCCGCGCGGATCGGTGAACGGCCATGCCGCGCAGATCGTCCGCAAGGATATTCGTCGCGTGCTGGCGGCGGGCGGCGTGTCACCGAAGAAGATGATCGAAACCACCTATGACGCCTCCGTGACGGGCGACGCCGCACCGATCCGCCTGAGCTATGTCGCGATAACTGCGCAGACCGCACCCTGCGGTGCGTGGCCGGAAGATCTGGCGCTGAATACGCTGGAAAACCGCAACTACTACAATTTCGGCTGTGCCACCCAGTCCAATCTCGCCGCTCAGATCGCCAATCCGACGGATCTCGTCGGCCCGCGCCAGATGTCGCCGATCGACGCCGAGCAGCGGGGCCAGGTGATCGACAGCTGGCGCGGCACGGAAAAGGGCGACGGCGGAACCACGATCGTCTTCAACTGAAACGGGCCTTCAAGGAAAAGCGATGAACGCGATTGAATACACGATCGAAAGCGGCGCTGCCGGCGATTGGCCCGCGGACGGGTCGCGCCCCGGGGACCTCGAGCAGCTCCGGCCCCTGCCGCGCATCTCGATCCATGCCTTCTGCGAAAGCGAAGCGGTGCAGCGGCTCATGGAGCGTTGCGGCCAGGACCGCCGTATGGCGAAGGTCAGCCTTCGCATCACCGGTGGCGGCATCGCCGCCGCCGCGACCACTTTTACCAGCGTCTCGACGCCCAATCTGATCATTCTCGAAACCGCGGCCGAGACCGGCTCGCTGCTTTCGGAGCTGGCGCCGCTCGCGGAGGTCTGCGATCCGAGCACCAAGGTCATCGTCATCGGCCGCCATAACGACATCGCTCTCTATCGCGAGCTGATCCGCAACGGCATTTCCGAATATATGGTCGCGCCGGTCGGGATGGCGGATATGCTGAGCGCCGTCTCGGCGATCTTCGTGGATCCGGAGGCGGAGCCGCTCGGACGCAGCCTTGCCTTCATCGGCGCGAAGGGCGGCTGTGGCTCGTCGGTCATCGCCCATAATTGCGCCTGGGGCATTTCCAATCTTTTCTCGACCGAGACGATCCTTGCCGATCTCGATCTGCCCTACGGAACCGCCAATATCGACTTCGATCAGGACCCCCCGCAGGGGATCGCCGAGGCCGTATTCGCACCGGATCGGCTGGACGAGGTCTTTCTCGACCGGCTCCTGACCAGATGCTCCGATCATCTGTCGCTGCTCGCCGCCCCCTCCATGCTCGACCGCGCCTATGACTTCGAGACGGGTGCGTTTCAGCCGATCCTGGAAGTTCTCCAGCGCAGCGCGCCCGTATCCGTTCTGGACCTGCCGCATGGCTGGACCGACTGGACCCGCTCTGTGCTTTCCGCGGCCGACGAGGTGGTCATCACCGCCGCCCCGGACCTGGCAAGCCTCAGAAACGCGAAGAACCTGCTCGATGCCTTGAAGAAGTTGAGGCCGAACGACAAGGCACCGCATCTCGTGCTCAACCAGGTGGGCGTGCCCAAGCGTCCGGAGATCGCTCCCGATGAGTTCTGCGCGTCGCTGGAGATCGAAGCCGCAGCGATCATTCCGTTCGATGCGGTCCTCTTCGGCAATGCCTCCAACAGCGGACGCATGATCGCGGAGATCGACCGGAAGTCGCCGGCCGCCGAGACCTTCTCCCAGCTGTCCCACCTCTTGACCGGGCGCACCACCGTCAAGAAGGCCAGACGGGGCGGCCTCGGCAAGGTTCTGGCGAAGCTCGGCAGGCGGTAGCGGAATATTTCCGATCCCGCACCCAAAGGGGGCGGGGATCGATGAAGCAACTGGAATGAAGTGATGTTTGGCAAACGCGGAAATGAAGGTTCTGGCAAGGGTGGTGCGCGCGGCTTCTCGCCTGCGCCCCCGATGCCCGCCGTCCAGCTGGTACCGGTGGAGCGTGCCGCCGCGCCCGTTCTCGGCGAAACGATCGCTGCGCCATCCCGCCCGCAAGCGGCGGCGCCGCCTCAGCGGCGCCGAGCGCCGAGGGCGGAAGATTATTACGACACGAAATCGCAGGTCTTCTCCGCGCTGATCGATACGATCGATCTGTCGCAGCTCTCCAAGCTCGATATCGAGAGCGCCCGCGAGGAAATCCGCGACATCGTCAACGATATCATCACCATCAAGAACTTCGCGATGTCAATCTCGGAGCAGGAGGAACTGCTCGACGACATCTGCAACGACGTGCTCGGCTACGGACCGCTGGAACCATTGCTCGCGCGCGACGACATCGCCGACATCATGGTCAACGGCGCCGGGCAAACCTTCATCGAAGTGGGCGGCAAGGTCGAGGAATCGGAGATCCGGTTCCGCGACAACGGGCAATTGCTGTCGATCTGCCAGCGCATCGTCAGCCAGGTAGGCCGCCGCGTCGACGAATCGAGCCCGATCTGCGATGCGCGTCTGCCGGACGGGTCACGCGTCAACGTCATCGCGCCGCCGCTCGCGATCGACGGTACGGCTCTCACCATCCGCAAGTTCAAGAAGGACAAGCTGACGCTGGAGCAGCTGGTGCGCTTCGGATCGATCACGCCCGAGGCCGCCGTCCTGCTGCAGATCATCGGCCGCGTCCGCTGCAACATCGTCATTTCCGGCGGCACCGGCTCCGGAAAGACGACGCTGCTCAACTGCCTGACGCGCTATATCGACAGCACCGAGCGGATCATTACCTGCGAGGATTCGGCCGAATTGCAACTGCAGCAGCCGCATGTCGTCCGGCTCGAGACGCGCCCGCCGAACATCGAGGGCGAGGGCGAGATCACCATGCGCGACCTCGTGAAGAACTGCCTGCGCATGCGCCCGGAGCGCATCATCGTCGGTGAAGTGCGCGGCCCGGAAGTCTTCGACCTGCTGCAGGCGATGAACACCGGCCATGACGGTTCGATGGGAACGATCCACGCAAATACCCCGCGCGAATGCCTGAGCCGCATGGAATCGATGATCGCCATGGGCGGCTATACCCTGCCGGCCAGGACCGTTCGCGAGATCATCTCCGGCTCGGTGGACGTGATCATCCAGGCCTCGCGCCTGCGGGACGGATCGCGCCGGATCACCCACATCACCGAAGTCACCGGCATGGAAGGCGACGTGATCATCACCCAGGACCTGATGCGCTACGAGATCGACGGGGAGGACGCCAATGGCCGCATCGTCGGCCGCCACGTCTCCACCGGCATCGGCCGGCCGCATTTCTGGGACCGGGCCCGTTACTTCAACGAGGACAAGCGGCTCGCTGCGACCCTCGACGCGATGGAAAAGCAATAGGCGAAACGGCTGCGGTCCCGCCGCTCCGAGTAAAGGACAGACCGAGCGATGTTCGGCATAGACATCACCGTCCTGGGACTGGCCGGCCTCGTCGCCCTGGCGGCGGCAGCACTCGCCTATGGTGTGCTCTATCCCCGTATCGAGACCGAGAAAAAGGCGGAGGGCCGCCTGCGCCGGGTCAGCGCCTCGGAGACGGACCGCACCAAGATCAAGGCGGCGCGCGACCGCGTCAACGAGATGTCGAAGCGTCGCAAATCCGTTCAGGATTCGCTGAAGGACCTCGAGAAGAAGCAGCAGGAAAAATCCGCCAATGCGGCGCCTTCGATGAAGAAGCGTTTGCTGCAGGCCGGCCTTTCGATATCGATCGCGCAGTTCTATCTGTTCAGTGCGCTTTTCGGGTTGCTCGCCTTCCTTGTCGTCCTCCTGGCAGGGGCCGGACTGATCATTGCCGCAGGCGTCGGCCTGATAGGCGCGGCCGGCCTGCCGCGGTGGATCGTCGGCTCCATGGTCAAACGCCGTTGCAGAAAGTTTCTCGACGAGTTTCCGAACTCGCTCGATGTCATGGTCCGGTCGATCAAGTCGGGGCTGCCGCTGAACGACGCCTTGCGGCTGATCGCGAGCGACGGGCAGGAGCCGGTCAGGACCGAATTCCGCCGTGTCGTCGAATCCCAGCAGGTGGGTCTCAACGTTCCCGAAGCCTGCGCCCGCATGATTCACAGCATCCCGCTGCCGGAAGTCAACTTCTTCGCGATCGTCATCGCCATTCAGGCGCAGGCGGGCGGCAATCTGTCCGAGGCGCTCGGTAATCTCTCCAAGGTCCTGCGCGAACGCAGGAAGATGAAGGCGAAGGTCAGCGCGCTGTCGATGGAGGCCAAGGCGTCCGCCTGCATCATCGGCGCGCTGCCCTTCATCGTCGCAACCCTCGTCTATCTGACTTCGCCGGACTACATGATGATTCTCTTCACCGACCCGCGCGGCCACATCATCATGGGCGCTTCCGCCGTTTGGATGAGCATCGGCATCTGGGTAATGCGCAACATGATCAACTTCGACATCTGAGGATCCCGTGGCCGGCTGGATAGAGACGCTTACCGATCTGAACATCATCGTCGCGGCGCTCGTCTCGATGGCCGTGCTCGCCACGTTCTATTCGCTCGTGGCGCCCTTGCTCGAGCGGGGAGACCTCACGAAGCGGATGAAGTCGGTCGCCACCGAACGGGAGCAGATTCGCGCCCGCGAGCGCGCCCGGCTCAATGCCGAGGCGACCACCGGCAGGGCAAGCCTCAGGGCACAGCACAACACCTCGGTCCGGGAGATCGTCGAGCGGCTGAACCTCAGAAAGGCTCTGGTGGACGACAACACCGTCAACCGCCTGAAGACGGCCGGCTATCGCTCGCAGAACGCGCTCAACACCTTCCTCTTCGCCCGCTTCTGCCTGCCGTTCCTGTTTCTGACCGTTGCGGTTCTCTATATTTTCGTGCTCGGAAATTTCGCCGACAAGCCGATCATGGTCAGGGTGTCCTTCGCCATCGGATTCGCCTATGTCGGCTTCTACGCGCCGAACATCTTCATCGCCAATGCGATCTCCAAGCGCCAGCAGTCGATTCGCCGCGCCTGGCCGGATGCGCTCGATCTCCTGCTCATCTGCGTCGAGTCCGGCGTCTCGATGGAACTCGCCATGCGCCGCGTCGCCGACGAGATAGCCGTGCAGTCGCAGCCGCTGGCGGAGGAACTGGTGCTGACGACCGCGGAACTCTCCTTCCTGCCCGAAAGGCGCATCGCGCTCGAAAATCTCGGCATGCGCACGGGTCTCGATGAGGTGAAATCGGTGACGCAGGCGCTGATCCAGGCCGACCGCTACGGCACGCCCGTCGCTCAGGCGCTGCGCGTTCTGGCGCAGGAGAGCCGCGACCAGCGCATGACCGCCGCCGAGAAAAAGGCGGCCGCACTGCCGCCGAAGCTGACGGTGCCGATGATCCTGTTCTTCCTGCCGGTCCTCGTCGCCGTCATCCTCGGCCCCGCCGGGATACAGGTGGCGGACAAGTTTTAGGATGGAAAGGCAAAGGTGGTTTAACCGCCCTTGAAAGGGACTGCCGCCTTTACCGGCTGTACTGCCTCACCCTAGCCCCTCTCCCCCGTGGAGAGAGGGGAGTGGAGAGGGCGGCATATCCCTTCTCCCCGCCTGCGGGGAGAAGGTCGCGGCAGCGGGATGAGGGGCGCGTGCCGCCACCCTTGCAGGTGGCGGTGCCGGCCGGTCAAGCTTCAATCCGCCTTCGCCGCATCCGCCTTTGCCAGCTGCTTCCACGCGCCCTGCTGAGACAGCATGGAGCGAAGATAGGCGACATTGGCCTCCGCCTGCTCGGCTGTCAGTTCCTGGCGGGCGATGACCTCCGCTTCCTGGAAGCGGCCCTGCAGGCCGACGGCAAGCGCGAGGTTCTGGCGCACGCTGCTGCCGGCATCCGGTTGGCTCGCCGCGGATTTGAGGTAGGTCTCGGCCGTCCGCAGATCCTTCGAGAGCAAATAGGACATGCCCAGATTGGAGAGGACCGAAGGCTCGTTGGGCTTGAGGTCCAGAGCCTCGCGATAGCGCAGCCGTGCCTCGGCGGAGCGGCCGAGCTGGTCGAGGATGGCGCCTTCCGCGGATTTCAGCTTCCAGTCGGGCCGGTCCGGCGTCTGGGCACGGCTGATCGTTGCGAGCGCCTGTTCCAGCTGACCCGCCGCGGCCTGGGCCTTGCCGTAGGCTCCGAGCACCTCGCGATCCGCCGGATGGTAGATCGCCACCTGTTGCATGACGGCAAGCGCCTGTTCGTTGCGGCCCGTCATGCGCAGGAGATTGGCGTAGTTGAGCCCGGCCTCCCGATCCTTCGGATTGCGCTCATAGGCCTTGCCGATGCGTTCGGCGGCGGCAGCGAGTTCGGTCGCGTTCATCGACTGCACCGGCCTCGTGAGCTTCGGGATAGATCCGGTCGTCAGCTCCTTCCTGCCCTGTTGTCCGGCACAGGCGGAGAGCGACAGCGCCACCATCGCAACGGCAACCCCCGTTGCGAGGCGGCACAGGGATAAGGAGAAAGTGTCTTGCATCGTCATCGAAGCCCCAGCCATCCAGTCCTGCACCGGAACTCCAGACAAAAGCGGCGCAACTTTCACTCCAGCAATAATCTGTTAACCCTAACGGAGCGTTAATCGCACCTGTTCGCATCCGCCAGTCGAGGATTCCAATGGCTCCCTATCAGTTCATCGAGCGGCCATCGCCGTTCAACACCAGCAACGGCAAGACGCTGCCGATCTTTGCGGTGACGCCCGCGCATATCGAGACGGGGAGCATCGATCCGATCGCGCTCGATTGGGCGAAGAAAGCCGGCTTCAAGGCGGAATCCGGCGCGGTGCTGCTCATCCCCTCGGCCGATGGTCATCTCGGAGGCGCGCTGTTCGGGCTCGGCGCCAACCCGTCCGACACGCCCTTCCTGACCGGCAAGCTCGCCCGGGCGCTCCCGGCCGGCAAATGGCACATCGAAACAGCGCCGCTCACCGCCAATCGGCTGGCTCTCGGCTACGGCCTCGGGTCCTACCGCTTCGAGCGCTACAAACCCTCGAAGACGGACGCGCCGACGCTGCTCATTCCGGCCGATTCGGATGCGACCGATATCAAGCGGCAGCTCGCCGGCGTGTTCCTGGCGCGCGACTTGATCAACACGCCGACCAACGATATGGGACCGCAAGCGCTGGAAGCCGCATTCCGGGCGCTGGCCGCCCATTACAAGGCCGACGTATCGGTGATTTCCGGCGAAGCCCTGCTGACCGAGAACTTCCCGCTCGTCCACACCGTCGGCCGCGCCAGCGCCGAAGCGCCGCGGCTGCTTGAAATGCGCTGGGGCAGGAAGGGCCACCGGCAGGTGACGCTCGTCGGCAAGGGCGTCTGCTTCGACACCGGCGGGCTGGACATCAAACCGGCGTCCTCGATGCTGCTCATGAAGAAGGACATGGGCGGCGCTGCGAACGTCATGGGCCTTGCGCTGATGATCATGGATGCAAAGCTCAAGGTGGATCTGCGCGTGATCATTCCCGTGGTCGAGAATTCGATCTCGGCGAATGCTTTCCGTCCCGGCGACATCTACAAGAGCCGCAAGGGCCTGACCGTGCAGATCGACAACACCGACGCGGAGGGACGGCTGATCCTCGCCGATGCTCTCGCCTATGCGGACGAGGAGAAGACGGACCTCGTCATCGACGTGGCGACCCTGACGGGCGCCGCCCGCGTGGCGCTGGGGCCGGACCTGCCGCCTTTCTTCACCGACGACGATGACCTCGCCCATGATCTTGCCGAAGCGAGCCTGGCCGTGGACGATCCGGTCTGGCGGATGCCGCTCTACAGGGGCTATGACAAGGATGTTTCCGCCCGCATCGCCGATCTCACCAACGCCCCCTCGGGCGGCATGGCCGGTTCGATCACGGCGGCGCTGTTCCTCAAGCGTTTCGTGACGAACGCGAAAAGCTGGGTCCATTTCGACATCTTCGGCTGGGCCCAGTCCGAGCGCCCGCATTCGCCCATCGGCGGTGAAGCTCAGGCGATCCGGGCGCTTTACCATCACATCGGCAGGATAGCGGGGTAGCCGTTCGCGCAATCGAGCCGCAAAAGAAACGCTTGCGTAACGATCGCCGGCTATGCTCCCGGACACGTGATCCACGCAGGAGTTTCCTTTGCCGGTCGAACTTACCCCTTCTCAGGCGCTGGGGCTCTGGCATGCCGTGTCGCTCGAACAGGTGCGCGTCGACAGCCGCGATCTGACCTTGCGCCAGATGGCGATCCTGTTACAGATTTACCTGGTGCCGCCGCCCCATACGGTGCGCGGCCTCGCCGCGGCGCTCGGGGTGACGAAGCCGGTGATCACGCGCGCGCTCGACACCATGGGTGCGCTCGGCCTCGTCGACCGGATCCGCGACGAGCGCGACAGGCGCAACGTCATCATCAAGCGCACCGTCGAGGGCGCGCTTTATCTTGAAAAGTTCGGCGATCTGATCATCGATCAGGGCCGGAAAATGTGAGCTTATCCATGTCCGAGGTCCTCGACCGCCGCCTGAATGCCTATCGCGAGGATCTCGCGGAGGAACGCCTGCGCGGCATGGTCGAGGCAAAGCGCTTCGTGGATGGAACGCCGGCGGCCGTATC
This sequence comes from Sinorhizobium meliloti 4H41, assembly GCF_000375585.1. Taxonomy (GTDB): domain Bacteria; phylum Pseudomonadota; class Alphaproteobacteria; order Rhizobiales; family Rhizobiaceae; genus Sinorhizobium; species Sinorhizobium meliloti_A. The sequence goes on from NZ_AQWP01000001.1 coordinate 48,005, forward strand.
CGTGCCGGTGACGCCGCTGCGGGCGAGGCCGGAGGCCGGCTGCGGGACCGATACGGAGCTTCTCTACGGCGAGACGGTGCGCGTGCTCGACGTGGCCGGCGGATGGGCGTGGGTGAAGTCCGATCTCGACGGCTATGTCGGCTACGTACCGGAGGATGTCGTGCAGCCCCCGCAAGCGCCGGCGACGCACCTCGTGGCGGTGCCGAGGACCTTCGTCTATCGCGGCGCGGATCTGCGCTTTCCCCAAGCCTTTGCCCTTTCCATGGGAAGCCGGATCGCCGTCTCCGGTGAGGCCGAGACGCGCGGCACGCGCTATTTTCTGCTGGATGGCGGGCTGGCAATCGTCGCCGATCACTGCATCCCCGCAACCGGCGCGCTTACGGATGATTATGTCGCAATCGCGACCCGCTTTCTCGAAACGCCCTATCTCTGGGGCGGCCGCTCCGGCTTCGGCATAGACTGTTCCGGCCTCGTGCAACTCGCGATGCAGATGGCGGGGCGCAATGCGCCGCGCGATTCCGACATGCAGGCCAGCGGACTCGGCCGCCTCATCGAGCGCGAAGATCTCACGCGCGGCGACCTCGTCTTCTGGAAGGGCCATGTGGCGATCATGGAAGACGAGAAGACCCTGGTGCATGCCAACGGACACACGATGACGGTGGCGCGCGAAGGTCTCGAAGACGCCATCCGGCGTATCGCGTGGCTCTATGCGCAGCCGACGGGATACCGGCGGCCCTGATCCCCGGATTTTGCGGCTTTCTTGAGCCGCGGCCGCCCCTCATCCGCCTGCCGGCACCTTCTCCCCGCATGCGGGGAGAAGGAATCGCGGGTTCGCCTTCGCACCATCTCCACACCCAGGCGCGCCGTGGCGCACGTCCCCTCTCCCCGCATGCGGGGAGAGGGTTAGGGTGAGGGGCGGTCGTCCCCGCGCGCGGGGAGAGGGTTAGGCTGAGCGGCGGTCGCTGCGCGCCGCGCAATCAATAGCCGGCTAGCTTATCCACCACATGCTCCAGAGGCAGCCCGCGCTCGAAGCGCGCGATCTGGTGCTCCACATGCACAAAGAGCGCCCTGACGTCGGACGAAGCGGCGACATGCGGCGTCACATAGACATCCGGCATGTCCCAGAAGCGGCTTTCCGGGGAGAGCGGCTCCTGTTCGAAGACGTCGAGCGATGCGCCTCCGAGAACACCGGAATCGAGGCAGTCCAGAATGTCGGCCTCGACCTGACTGCCGCCACGGCCGGCATTGATGAAAACGGGCGCTCCGAACGGCCCCTTCCGGCTGAGCTTGGCGAAGAGGGCGGCGTTGAAGATACCCTTGGTATCCGGCGTCAGCGGCAGCAGGCCGACGAGAAAATCCGTCCTGCTGAGAAATGCGTCCAGTCCGGCGGCGTCGTAGGTCTCTACACCCTCGACCACCCGTTTGCTTCGCGACCAGCCGATCACCTTGAAGCCCATCACGGCGAGCTTGCGGGCGGAGTCCTTGCCAAGCACGCCCATGCCGATGATACCGACCGTCACGTCGGCTGCTTCCGGCTGGCTGAGGTCACGCCATTCGTGCTTCTTCGCCAGCGCCTCGTAGGCGCGGTGCTGGCGAAGATGCAGGAGGCACTGCATCACCACCCACTCGCTCATCCGCGTCGTCAGCGACCGGTCGACGAAGCGCACCAGCGGCACGTCGGGCAGGCCCGGCAGCGTCAGCACGTGGTCGACGCCGGCGCCGCCGGAAAAGACCACCTTGAGGTCGGGGGCGCGGGAGAAGAGGTCGGGCGCGGATTTCCAGACCACCGCATAGTCGATGCCGGAGAGATCACGCCCCTGATGCGCCGGGTCGGCGAGATCGATCACCTCACGGCCGGGAAAGGCGCCCGCAAGGGCGGCTTCGACCTCCTCGGGGATGAATTTCAGGTCGACGATTACGGGGCTTTTGGCGGACATGGACGCAACTCTACTGATGAATGGCGGCGAGATTGACCGCTTCGAGGTTGAAGGCGGCGGCCATCAGCGCCTTGGTATAGTCTTCCGCCGGTGCCTCGAAGATGCGCTCGGCGGGTCCCTGTTCCACGACCTTGCCGAGCCGCATGACGATCACCTCGTTAGCGAGCGCGCGCACGACCCTGAGGTCATGGCTGATGAAGAGATAGGCGAGATTGTGCTTGCGCTGGAGATCGCGCAGGAGATCGACCACCTGGGCCTGCACGCTCATGTCGAGGGCGGAGGTCGGCTCGTCGAGCATGACGAACTGAGGTTTCAGCACCATCGCCCGGGCGATCGCGATGCGCTGGCGCTGGCCGCCGGAAAATTCGTGCGGATAGCGCCAGCGCGTCGCGGGATCGAGGCCGACCTCTTCCAGTGCTGCGGCGACGCGCTGATCGCGCTCGCCGTCCGTCAGCGCCTTCTCGTGGATCTTCAAACCCTCGCCGATAATATCGGCGATCGACATGCGCGGGCTCAGCGATCCGTAAGGGTCCTGAAACACCACCTGCATCCGGTTTCTGAGCGGCCGCATCTCGCGGAAACTGTAGGCGTCGATGTCTTCCCCGACGAAGGCGATGCGGCCCTTGGACGAGATCAGTCGCGTCAGCGCAAGGCCGAGCGTCGTCTTGCCGGAGCCGGACTCGCCGACCACGCCCAGCGTCTGGCCGGCGCGGAGCGTCAGGTCGATGCCGTCCACCGCCTTGACGTGGTCCACCACCCGGCGCAGGAAGCCGGCCTTGATGGGAAACCAGACTTTCATGTCCTTGGCTTCGATCACGATCGGCCTGGAGGCGTCCGAAGGCGGCGGTTCGCCCCGCGGCTCGGAGGCCAGCAGGTGGCGGGTATAGGCGTGCTGCGGATTGGCGAAGATCTCGGCGGTCGGTCCGGTCTCGACGATCTTGCCCTTGGTCATGACGCAGACCCGATCGGCGATCTTGCGGACGATGCCGAGGTCGTGAGTGATGAACAGCATGGACATGCCGTGCTCGTCCTTGAGCGACTTCAAAAGCTCGAGGATCTGCGCCTGCACCGTGACGTCGAGCGCCGTCGTCGGCTCGTCGGCGATCAAGAGCTCCGGCCGGTTGGCGAGAGCCATGGCTATCATCACGCGCTGACGCTGGCCGCCCGAAAGCTGATGCGGGTAGGCGCCGAGCCGCTTCTCCGCTTCGCGAATGCCGACCTGCTCGAGGAGTTCCAGGGTTCTCGTGCGGGCGGCCGCGCCCTTGAGTTGCTGATGGATTTCCAGGATTTCGCCGATCTGCTGCTCGATCGTGTGCAGCGGATTGAGCGATGTCATCGGCTCCTGGAAGATCATGGTGACGTCGTTGCCGCGGACATGCCTGAGCTCGTCGTCGCTCGCCTTCAGGAGATCCTTCCCGTTGAAGAGGATTTCGCCGCTCGGATGGCTTGCGGCGGGGTAGGGCAGGAGCTTCAGGATCGAGTTGGCGGAGACGGATTTGCCCGAGCCGGACTCTCCGACCAGCGCCACGGTCTCGCCGCGCCTGATGTCGAAGGAGATGCGGTCGACAGCAAGCGAGGTTTCGCCGCCCTGGTGGAAGGCGACGGAGAGGTCGCGCACGGAAAGGAGGGTATCTGTCATCGTCGCGCTCACCGGAACGTCTTTCTCGGGTCGAAGGCGTCGCGCGTCGCCTCGCCGACGAAGATCAAAAGCGACAGCATGATCGACATGGCGAAGAAGGCGGTCAGCCCCAGCCACGGCGCCTGCAGGTTGGACTTGCCCTGCGCGATCATCTCGCCGAGCGACGGGGAACCCGGAGGCATGCCGAAGCCGAGAAAGTCGAGCGAGGTGAGCGTGGTGATCGAGCCCGAAAGAATGAAGGGCAGGAAGGTGAGCGTCGCCACCATCGCGTTCGGCAGCAGGTGACGGTACATGATGGTGCCGTTGCCGACGCCGAGCGCGCGCGCCGCGTTGACATATTCGAAATTGCGGGCGCGCAGGAATTCGGCCCTGACGACGCCGACGAAGCCGACCCAGGAAAAGAGCAGCATGATGCCGAGCAGGATGAAGAAGCCCGGCGGCAGGATGGCGGCGATGATGAGCAGGATGTAGAGCACCGGCATCGACGACCAGATCTCGATGAAGCGCTGCATGAGCAGATCGGTCCAGCCGCCGAAATAGCCCTGCACGGCGCCGGCCGAAACCCCGATCACCGCCGAGGCGATGGTCAGTGCGAGGCCGAATAGGACCGAGATGCGAAAACCGTAGATCATCCGCGCCATCACGTCGCGGGCCTGGTCGTCGGTGCCGAGCCAGTTCAGGTTGCCGGCTATGCATCCGGGGTCGTCGGCCCCTTGCGGATAGGCGGAGCAGCGCTCTTCTTCGCTCATCAGCCAGAAAGGGGGCGTCGGCGCCGAATGGGGGATGCTGGAATTGACCGTCTGGTAGGAATAGCGGATCGGCGGCCAGACCATCCAGCCGTTCGCCTCGATCTCGTCGCGGACGAAGTCGGACCGATAGTCGGTCTCGGCGAGGAAGCCGCCGAATTTCTCTTCCGGATAATCGATCAGCACCGGGACCAGGATCTCGCCCTTGTAGGAGGCGAGGATCGGCTTGTCGTTGGCGATGAATTCCGCGAACAGACTGAGTCCGAAGAGGAGAAGGAAGAGCCACAGAGACCAGTAGCCGCGGCGGTTGGCCTTGAAATTCTGCCAGCGGCGGCGCCCGATCGGCGTGAGCCAGCCCTTTTCCGGCGCGCCGGCATAGGCGGTAGCGGTGCTCATCAGACGTCCCTCCGCTCGAAATCGATGCGCGGGTCGACCCAGGTGTAGATGAGGTCCGAGACGAGGCTGACGACAAGGCCCATCAGCGAGTAGATGAAGAGGGTCGCGAAGACGATGGGATAATCGCGTTTTACGACCGCGTCATAGCCGAGCCGCCCCAGCCCATCGAGCGAGAATATGTATTCGATGAGCAGCGACCCGGTGAAGAAGGCGGAGATGAAGGCGCCGGGAAAGCCCGCAATGATGATCAGCATCGCATTGCGGAACACATGTCCGTAGAGAACGCGCCGCTCGGTCAGGCCCTTGGCCCGCGCCGTCGTCACATATTGCTTCTTGATCTCGTCGATGAAGGAATTCTTGGTGAGCAGCGTCGTGGTCGCGAAGGCGGAGAGCAGAAGCGTGATCAGCGGCAGCGTCATGTGCCAGAAATAATCGAGGATCTTCTCGTACCAGGGAAGCTGGTCGAAATTGTCGGAGACGAGGCCCCGCAGGGGGAACCAGTCGAAGAAGGATCCGCCCGCAAAAAGCACGATCAGGAGAATGCCGAAGAGGAAACTCGGCACCGCATAGCCGACGATGATGACGCCGGAGGTCCAGACGTCGAAGGTGGAACCGTCGGAGACCGCCTTCTTGATGCCGAGCGGGATCGAGATCGCATAGGAGAAGATCAGGATCCAGACCCCGAGCGAGATCGAAACCGGCATCTTCTGGATGATGAGGTCGATGACCGGCGTATTGCGGAAGAAGCTCTCGCCGAAGTCGAAGCGGATATAATCCCACATCATCGTGACGAAGCGCTCGAGTGGCGGCTTGTCGAAGCCGAACTGCTTTTCGAGCTTGGCGATGAAATCGGGATCGAGCCCTTGCGCCCCGCGATACTGCCCGCCGTCGCCGCCGCCGATAGGCATGAGGTCGCCGGCATTGCCGGAAAGCCTGTCGGAGCCGGCCGCGTTGGTGAGGTCGGAGATCACCTGCTCCACCGGCCCGCCCGGCGCAAACTGCACCACGGCGAAGGAGATGGCCATGATGCCGACGATCGTCGGGATCATCAGCAGGAGCCGGCGCAGGATATAGGCACCCATCAGGCGAACCTCTGGATCGACGAATTGCTGGCGAAGCAGACCGGCGCAGCGTCGACTGGAATTGCTCTAATGTGCCTCAAATCCTGCATCTCCCAGCGGCTGCGGCCTCTGCGGAGCCGTTCGTGTTTCGTGATTCGTTTCCCGCATTTGGAATCGAGACAGCTCCTGAGCGCAAGAGCTTCATTTTGTAGCCGCGTTTTTCGACCACCACGAATCCGGGAAATCCATCCCGTAATAGGGAAGCTCCTTCGGGCGTGCCAGGTGGTTCCAGTAGGCAACGCGCAAGGCCTTCGAGTAGAAAAGCGGCACGACGTAGTGATGTGCGAGAAGGACGCGGTCGAGCGCCCGTGTCGTCGCGACCAGTTCCTCGCGGTTCGGCGCGAACACGATTCTCCGGATAAGTTCGTCAATCGCCGGATCAGCGATGCCGGCATAGTTCCTTGATCCCGGCTGGTTGACTGAGGCCGAACCCCAATAGTCGCTCTGTTCGTTGCCGGGCACGAGCGTTTGTGCCCAGATGCCGTAGATCATGTCATAGTCGTAACTTCTGACGCGGTTGGTGTATTGCGAGTCGTCGACGGTGCGGATGCGAGCATCTATCCCGATCTTCCTTACGCTGTTCACGAACGGTGTGACCGTGCGTTCGAAGGAAGGATTGGACAGAAGGATTTCGAAGCTGAACGGCTCGCCGGTCTTCGCGTTCACCAACCGGCTGCCCTTCAGTTCGTAACCCGCCTCCTTGAAGAGTGCGAGCGCCGTGCGCAGATTGTCGCGCACCTTTTGCGGATCGCCGTTGACAGGGTTCTTGTAGGGTGTGGTGAAAACGGCGGCAGGAACCTTGTCTTTCAGTTCTTCAAGGATTTCTTTCTCGCGCCCCTCGGGCAAGCCGGAGGAGGCAAGCTCCGTGCCCCAGAAATAACTGTCGACGCGCTGAAACGCGTTGTGTGCGAGGCTGCGATTCAGATCCTCGAAGTCGAAGGCGTAGTTCAACGCTTCGCGCACCCGCTGGTCCTTGAATTTTTCGCGGCGCATATTGGGTACGAAGGCCTGCATTATGCCGGTAGCGCGCAACGGGTTTTCGATCTCCTCTCGGATCACCCGGCCGTCTTTCATCGCTGGAAAGTCGTAGGCCGTGGCCCAATGGCTTGCGCTGTTGTCCTGATAGAAATCGACATTGCCGGCACGGAAGGCCTCGAACTGCACGCTCCTGTCGCTGAAGAAGGCGTAATTGATGGTGCGGAAATTATATCGGCCGACATTCACGTTGAGATCCTTGCCCCAATAGTCGTCCCGCAATTCAAAGCGGATCGAGCCGCCCGCTTGGAACGAGGCGATCTTGTAGGGGCCGGAGCCCATGACGGGCTCCAGCGTCGTGCGGCTGATATCGCGCTTGCTGCCGTTGGCGTCCTGCCCTTCCCACCAGTGCTTCGGCAGGATCGGAAACTGGCCCAGAATATTCGGCAGTTCGTGGTTATTCTTCTCGTCGAAACGGAAGGTGACGTCGCGGTCGCCTGTCTTTTCCGCCGAAATTACGTGGCGGTAGTAGTTGGAAAAAAGCGGATTGTGCTCTTTCACCATGTTGAAGGAGAAGACGACATCCTCCGGGGTCACCGGTTTGCCGTCTGCCCACTTGGCCTCTGCCCGCAGGCGAAAAGTGGCGGAGGAAATATCGGCGGGATATGAGATGGCCTCTGCGAGCAGGCCGTAGGATGTGGTGATCTCGTCCTCGGCGGATTTCAGGAGCGTTTCGAAGACCAGCGAAGTAAGGCCGGTCGCCACCTCGCCCTTGGCGAGGATCGGGTTGAACGAGTCGAACGTCCCGCTCACCGAGAGCCGCAGCCCTCCGCCCTTTGGAGCGTCCGGATTGACGTAATCGAAGCGCTGGAAGCCGTCCTTGTATTTGGGCTCTCCGACCGACGACGTGGCGTGGCGCCAGACGGGCTGTTCCTCGGCGTTGGACGCAGGAGGAACGAGGAGAAGCGCTGCTGTCAGAAGCGAGGCCGCGAGGCCAGGCTTCACGGTCCTGCAGAAGTTTGGCATCCGGCCGGTACCCCTTTTTGTTTCAATGTTCTTTTTTAACGAACATAGGCGAAATCAGGGCAATTGACAGAACCTGCCCAAAATCAGGCGAAATTCTTCGGTCACATCCCGGTGAGTCGCAAGGCTGCTGCAACCGCGGCGAATCAGGATAGGAGAGGGCGGCGGACCGAGAGCGCCGCGCGTCCTGCCAGACGCGCAAAGGTCGCTGCAACGCTTCAGGCTGGCGCATGTTTTTGTCCTTTGATCGGGACGAGCAAGAAAACATGCGGCACGCAAGATCATGGGGAATGGAATGAGATTTGATGCGCGGGCTGCGCTTCGGCGCTGCGGTTCGACCGTCCTGGCTCTGATCATGGGGGTGAGCCTCGTCTCCGCCGAGGCGGCTGCAAACGACGCTCCCCCGGCCAAGGAACTCTTCGGCGCCAAGGACCTGCCGATGCAGGCGGCGCCGGCTTCGTTCGGCTTCTACTCCAAGGGGTGCCTTGCCGGCGGGGTCGCCATCCCCACCGACGGCCCGACTTGGCAGGCGATGCGCCTGTCGCGAAACCGCCGCTGGGGGCATCCCGCGATGATCGCTCTGATCGAGCGCTTCTCCCACGATGCCGTCGAGAAGATCGGCTGGCCCGGCCTTCTGCTCGGCGATATCTCGCAGCCGCGCGGCGGGCCGATGCTTTCGGGTCACGCTTCGCATCAGATCGGGCTGGATGCGGATATCTGGCTGACACCGATGCCGCAGCGGACGCTGAGCTACCAGGAGCGCGAGACGATTTCCGCGACGTCCATGCTCGACAAGAGCAAGTTTCTGACGGTCGATCCCTCCATCTGGACACCCTCTCACGCCCGGCTGATCATGATGGCGGCGAGCTATCCGCAGGTCGAGCGGGTCTTCGTCAACCCGGCCATCAAGAAAAAGCTATGTGAAACCTGGAAGGGCGACCGCTCGGCGCTCGGCAAGGTCCGGCCGATCTACGGCCACGACTATCATTTCCACATCCGGATCAAATGCCCTGAAGGCTCCAAGGGCTGCAAGGACCAGGCCGTGGTTCCGGCGGGTGACGGCTGCGACAAGTCGCTCGCCTGGTGGTTCACGGACGAGCCCTGGGCAAAGCCGACCCAAAAGCCCACCGCGAAGCCGCAGAAGCCGAAATTCGCGACTCTTGCCGATCTGCCGAAGGCCTGCGCCGTCGTGCTGAACGGTCCGGCACCCGCTTCCGAACAGGAGGCGACCTACGGCACCGCCTATCGCGCTCCTGCCGCCACTCCGGCTGCCGCGACCAGCATAGAGGCCGTAATCAGCGCGGCAGGCGAAGGGCTGCCCGCGAACATTCCCGTACCCCTGCCCCGGCCGGGCCTGCAGTAGCGCCATTGCAATTTGCCGATGCTCATGTATAGGCGTTCAATCGATTTAAATCGGTTCGCATGAGTGCGCCTGCTGCATCTGTGCGCCATGAACCTTGCCGGGGGGCTCTCGCATGGCAGATCGGAAATGTCTCGCCCTGATCGCCCATGATCAGAAGAAGGATGACCTCGCGTCTTTTGCCAAGGCGAACGAGGCGGTCCTCTCCAAGTGGAAGATCGTCGCCACGGGGACGACCGGCGGACGTGTCCTCGACGTGTGTCCGGCGCTCGACATCGTCCGGCTGAAGAGCGGCCCCCTCGGCGGCGACCAGCAGATCGGCGCGCTGATCGCCACGGGAGACGTGGACTGCCTGATCTTCTTCGTCGATCCGTTGACGGCCATGCCGCACGACGTCGACGTCAAGGCACTGATGCGGCTCGCGATCGTCTATGACATCCCTATGGCGCTCAACCGCGCGACTGCCGAGCAGTTGATCGACTTCAGGCGCAACTGATACATAAACCCCGACATTCACGCCGCGATCAGGACGGACCTCTGCCATGGCCAATGCGAGTGAACACAGCTTTCCCTTCCCGATCCTGATCGGCGACATCGGCGGCACCAATGCCCGGTTCGCATTGCTCATCGACGCCTACGGCGAACCGAAGCAGCTTGCCCCGATCAGAACGGGCGATTTCGCCACGATCGAGGAGGCGATGCAGAAAAGCATCCTCGACAAGACCTCCGTCCAGCCGCGCTCGGCGATCCTCGCCGTAGCCGGGCCGATCAAGGGCGACGAGATACCGCTGACGAATGCCGGCTGGGTGATTCGCCCGAAGGACATGCTGGCCAGCCTCGGGCTGGAGGACGTGCTGGTCATCAACGACTTCGAGGCCCAGGCGCTCGCCATTGCCGCGCCGGCGGATCAGGATGTCGTTCAGATTGGCGGCGGCACCGTCCGGCCCTTCCATTCGCGCGTCGTGCTCGGCCCGGGAACCGGTCTGGGCGTCGCTGGACTGGTCTATGCGCAGCACACCTGGATACCCGTGCCCGGCGAGGGCGGTCATGTCGATATTGGCCCCCGAACGGAGCGCGACTTCCGGATCTGGCCCTTCCTCGAACCGATCGAGGGACGTATGGCCGGCGAGCAGATCCTGTGCGGCCGCGGCATCATGAATCTCTATCGCGCGGTCTGCGCGGCCAATGGCGAGGAAGCGGTTCTCGCGGATCAGGCGGCAGTGACGACGAGCGCCCTGTCCGGCGCCGATGCGGCGGCGGTCGAAACCGTGTCGCTCTTTGCCACCTATCTCGGGCGCGTTGCCGGCGACATGGCGCTGATCTTCATGGCGCGCGGCGGGGTGTTCCTTGCCGGCGGCATTTCGCAGAAGATACTGCCGGCACTGACGAAGCCTGAATTTCGCGCCGCCTTCGAGGACAAGGCGCCGCATTCGGCGTTGATGCGGACGATTCCGACCTTCGCCGTCATTCATCCCATGGCGGCGCTCTCCGGCCTCGCGGCCTTTGCCCGCACGCCGAGGGACTTCGGTGTTGCAATGGAGGGACGCCGCTGGAGAAGGTGACGCTGCGGCCGGCGCAGAGACTCGCCAAAACGGCAGCAAAGCACTATAGAGCCCCCGAAAGCGATGCCGGGGTGCGGTACGCGAGCGGGCTCAGGGAAGACGGGCTTATTGAACGCCAAGGATAGAAACAAGCGCGCAGTCGATTCCGAAACGATCACGGGAATCCTGAGGCGCGTCATCGCCGAGAACGGCCGCGACCACATTCGTGGCTATGCTTTCGCAATCGCATGCCTTGTCGTGGTGGCGGCGACGACCGGCTTCACCGCCTGGATCATGGAGGCGGTCGTCAACGAGGCTTTCGCCAACAGGCGCGCCGACATCGTGCTCCTGATCTGCGGTGCGATCTTCGCCGCCTTCGTCCTGAGGGGGCTTGCGACCTACGGGCAGGCGGTCGCCCTTTCCAAGATCGGCAACAACATCGTGGCGCGCTATCAGCGCCGGCTTTATGCGCATCTGATGGCGCTCAGCGTCGGCTATTTCCACGAGCACCGCTCGGCCCAACTCGCCGCCAAAGTCAGCCAGAACGTCAGCGGCATCCGCGACGTGCTCAACATGACGGTCACGTCCGTCGCCCGCGACCTCCTGACGCTGATCGGCCTGGTCGTGGTCATGTTCAGCAAGGACTGGCTCCTGTCGCTGATCGTCTTCTTCGTCGCGCCGCCATTGCTCCTCGGGCTCCGCTACATTTCCAGACGCCTGCGCCTGGCGACGCGCGAAGCCGTCGAGGTCAACAGCCGGGTTCTCGGCGCCATGCAGGAGACCATCCAGGGCATCACCATCGTCAAGGCCTTCACGATGGAGAACGAATTGCGGCGCAAGGTCGAGTCGATCATCGACCGTGCCGAGAACCGGGCAAATCGCATCGCGCGCCTGAGCGAGCGCACGGCGCCGATGACCGAGACCTTCGCGGGACTGGCGATCTCCAGCGTGCTTGCCTATGCGGCCTTCCGCACGATCTATCACAACGTGCCGCCCGGAGCGTTCTTCGCCTTCGTCACCGCCCTGCTCATGGCCTATGATCCGGCTCGCCGTCTCGCGCGCCTGCAGGTTTCGCTGGAACGCGCGGCCGTCAATGCCCGCATGATCTACGAGATTCTCGATACGGTGCCGCACCAGCGCGACCGTCAGGACGCCACCGAGCTGAGGCTCGGCGAGGCGACCGTCGAATTGCGCGACGTGCGCTTCGCCTATGGCACCGGCGACGAGATCCTCAAAGGCGTCAGCTTCCGTGCGGAGGGCGGCAAGACCACCGCCCTCGTCGGCCCCTCGGGCGCCGGCAAGTCGACCATCATCAGCCTGATCCCGCGCTTCTACGATCCGATGTCCGGCGAGATCCTGATCGACGGCCAGAATATCGCCGGCGTCACCAAGCAATCGCTTCGGGCGGGCCTCGCCTATGTCTCGCAGCAGCCCTATCTTTTCGAAGGCTCGATCCGCGACAACATCCGCTACGGCCGGCCCGATGCGACCGATGCCGAGATCGAGGAAGCGGCGCGGCTGGCCTATGCGCATGATTTCATTCTGGCGCAGCCGCAGGGTTACGATACGCCCGTCGGCGAGCATGGCGTGACGCTTTCCGGCGGCCAGCGTCAGCGCCTGTCGATCGCCCGCGCACTCGTCCGCAACGCGCCCGTCCTGCTTCTGGACGAGGCGACATCGGCGCTCGACACCGAGTCGGAAGCCGCCGTCCAGAAGGCACTCGAAGAGGCGATGAGCGGCCGCACCGTCATCGTCATCGCGCACAGGCTTTCCACCGTCGTCAACGCCGACAAGATCGTCGTGATGAAGGAGGGTCTGGTCGTCGAGGAGGGCTCCCATGAGGAGCTTGCGCGGCGTCCGGACGGCCTTTACGCTCGCCTCCACAATCTCCAGGGCAGCGGAGCGGATACGGTCGCCGAGGCCCAGATCCTGTAGCACAAGGAATTTCAGATGAACGAAACGGACATGAAGCTCGTTGTGGTCGGCGCGGCCGGCCGTATGGGCCAGACATTGATCCGGATCATTCACGAGACGGCCGGGGTGCGCCTTCATGCCGCGATCGAGCGGACCGGATCGCCCTTTATCGGCCGGGATGCCGGCGAGCTTGCCGGTGTCGGTCCGATGGGGGTCGCGGTTACCGACAAGCCGCTCGAAGCCTTTGTCGAGGCCGAGGGCGTCCTCGACTTCACGGCGCCCGCCGCCACGGTGGAATTCGCCGGCCTTGCGGCGCAGGCACGCATCGTCCACGTGATCGGCACGACCGGCTGCTCGGCGGATGACGAGGCGAAGATCCGCGCCGCCGCCCGTCATGCCCGCGTCGTCAAGTCGGGCAATATGAGCCTCGGCGTCAACCTCCTCGGCGTGCTCACGGAAAAGGCGGCGCGTGCGCTTCCGGCCCGGGGTTGGGACATAGAAATCCTCGAAATGCACCACAAGCACAAGGTCGATGCGCCCTCGGGCACGGCACTGCTTCTCGGCGAAGCGGCGGCCAAGGGGCGCGGCATCGATCTTGCGGATCACTCCGTGCGGGTCCGCGACGGCCACACCGGTGCGCGGCCCGAAGGGTCAATCGGTTTTGCGACGCTTCGCGGCGGCTCCGTCATCGGCGAGCACTCGGTTGTGGTTGCCGGAGAGGGTGAGATTGTCACGCTTTCGCACAGCGCGACCGACCGCTCCATCTTCGCCCGCGGCGCCGTCGCTGCCGCCCTTTGGGGTCGGAGCCAAAAGCCTGGCCTTTACTCAATGCTCGACGTTCTCGGGCTCGACTGACATCCGATAGTTCACCATGAGGAAATCGAAATGAGCGGCACTCTCGTCCTTGTCCGGCACGGCCAGAGCGACTGGAACCTGAAGAACCTCTTCACCGGCTGGCGCGATCCCGACCTCACCGAGCTCGGCATCGAGGAGGCAAAGGCCGGCGGCAAGGCGCTTGCCGATTACGGCATCAAGTTCGACATCGCATTCACCTCCGTCCTCATCCGGGCCCAGCGTACCTGCCAGCTCGTCCTCGACGCCGTCGGCCAGTCGTCGCTCGAAACGGTCCGTGACCAAGCCTTGAACGAGCGCGACTACGGCGACCTCTCCGGTCTCAACAAGGACGATGCCCGGGCGAAATGGGGCGAAGAACAGGTCCATATCTGGCGCCGCTCCTACGACGTGCCGCCGCCCGGCGGCGAGAGCCTGCGCGACACCGGCGCGCGCGTCTGGCCCTATTACCTGACCGACATCCTGCCGCGCGTGCTTTCGGGCGAGAAGGTGCTCGTCGCCGCCCATGGCAACTCGCTACGCTCTCTCGTCATGGTGCTGGACAAGCTCACCAAGGAGCAGATCCTCAAGCTCAATCTCGCGACCGGAGTGCCGATGGTCTACAAGCTGAACGCGGATTCGACGGTCGCTTCGAAGGAAGTGCTCGGGGATATGTCCGGGGCGCATTGAGGGCGCTTGATGGCAGGGGTTTTTAACCCCTCCCGAACCCCTCCCCAAAAGGGGTTGGGGTTTGGGAGGGGCCTGTTTCCTACCCCATCATACCAGGAATGCTCCTTCAAGCCTTCCCGGCCTCCCAGCCGAGGATCGCGCGCTTGCGCGTCAGGCCCCAGTGATAGCCGGTGAGATCGCCGGTCTTGCCGAGCGCACGGTGGCAGGGGACGACGAAGGAGATCGGGTTGCGCCCGACCGCGGCGCCGACTGCACGCGAGGCCGTCGGCTGGCCGAGGTTTTCGGCGATCCTGGAATAGGTCGTGGCCTTGCCGAGCGGAATCTGCAGCAGGGTCTGCCATACGCGGATCTGGAAATCCGAACCGATCAGGAAAATCCGGAGCGGCTCTTCCGCGCACCAGCGGTCGGGGTCGAAAATGCGTGCCGCATAGCGCGCCGTCGCCGCGCTGTCCTCGACATAGACGGCGTTCGGCCACCGGGCGGCCATGTCTTCGAAGCTCGCGCGCTCCTCGCCCGAATCGGCGAAGGCAAGGCCGGCGAGGCCGCGGTCGGTCACCATCACCAGGGCCGTGCCGAAGGGCGAGGGGTGAAAGCCGTAGCGGATGGTGAGGCCGGCGCCGCGCGCCTTCCATTCGCCGGGCGACATCGCCTCATGGGTGACGAAAAGATCGTGCAGCCGGCTCGGACCTGACAGACCGACCTCGATGCTGGTCTCGAGCAAGGGCATGTCTTCCTGGCGCAGGAGCCGCTTGGCATGATCGAGGGTGACCGCCTGCAGGAAGGCCTTCGGCGAAAGCCCGGCCCAACGGGTGAAGACTTTCTGGAGCTGCGTCGGCGACTGGCCGAGGCGCCGGGCGAGCGACTCGAGCGAGGGCTGCTCGCGATAGTCTTCGGTCAGCATCGCGATCACACGCCTGACCGTGTCGTAGTCGGTGCCTTCCGGGGTGATGTCGGTGGGAATGGATGTAACGACGTTCATGATCATCTCCTTGTGCCACAGATAATCATGCAGGCGATGCTATAACCACCCGATTCTTGTCGGCCGATCGCTCAGCGCGACCTGGCGGTCGCCAGCGCCCGGGCGAAGGCGACGGCGAAGGTTTCGCGGTCGTCGCGGTTGAGGAAGGAGCCGATATCGGTCTGCCGGCCGCCGCCACTGATCTTCATCGACACGATGCCGATCTCCTGATGACGCTTGATGCTGAAGCGCGCCCAGAAGGTGTTGAAGCGGTGCTCGATCATCCTCCCCGAGGGCGCGAACTTCCTGACCGAGACGTCGGTCCGCGAAACGCTGACCTCCTCGCGGGCCCGCGCAGTGTGGTAGTTGAGCCAGAAGGCACCGAAGAGCAGGATGAAATCGAGGCCGAAGAAAAAGACGACAGGCCAGGCGCCGATGACCAGAAACACGACGATGTGCATCAGGCTCATGACGCCGGCGATCATCAGGAAAATCTTGAGGCCCCTATGTCCCAGCGAGCGGTAGGGGGTGAGTTCGGCCGCAAAGATCGGCTCGTCATCGATGTTTGGCGCAGCGTTGCCTTTGATCATGACCCTTGACTATAGATGCAGCATGAAAAACGTGAAGCTCAAATCGCCACCGAAAGCGCCGAAGCCGGCGAAAGCGACAACGCGCCGCACGGGGCCGCGCAGTGCCTACCGCAGGGCGGAAGTCGAGGAAATCTTCCGCCGATTTTCGGTGCAGCGTCCGGAACCGAAGGGCGAGCTCGAGCACGTCAATCCGTTCACGCTCGTCGTGGCGGTCGCTCTCTCGGCGCAGGCGACGGATGCCGGCGTCAACA
The DNA here is from genome assembly GCF_000375585.1 of Sinorhizobium meliloti 4H41. Taxonomy (GTDB): domain Bacteria; phylum Pseudomonadota; class Alphaproteobacteria; order Rhizobiales; family Rhizobiaceae; genus Sinorhizobium; species Sinorhizobium meliloti_A. Next base: position 63,977 of record NZ_AQWP01000001.1, read on the forward strand.
AGGCGACCCGGCAGCTCTTCGCTGTCGCCGATACGCCGGAAAAGATGCTGGCGCTCGGCGAGGAACGGGTTCGCGATCATATCAAGACGATCGGCCTCTACCGCAACAAGGCGAAAAACGTCATCGCTCTCTCCGAGAAGCTCATCACCGACTTCGGCGGCGAGGTGCCGCGCACGCGCGAGGAGCTCGTGACGCTGCCCGGCGTCGGGCGAAAGACCGCCAATGTCGTGCTCTCCATGGCCTTCGGTCAGCCGACGATGGCCGTCGACACCCATATCTTCCGCATCGCCAACCGTATCCGTCTTGCCCCGGGCAAGACGCCGGACGAGGTGGAGGCCCACCTCCTGCGGGTGATCCCCGACCACTATCTGCTCCACGCCCATCACTGGCTGATCCTGCACGGCCGCTATGTCTGCAAGGCGCGCCGGCCGGAATGCGAGCGCTGCGTGATAGCGGACCTCTGCAAATCGCCGGAAAAGACCTGCGACATCCCGGCCCCGCTGGTGGAATTGCCGCCGCAAGCGATCTCGCTCGCCGCTCATTGAGCGATCAGGCGATCGATCAGCCTGTCGATGGCGTAGGCATAGTCGGCCCGTGCGGCGCCCGCATCGATCTCGAGCGCAGCGCGGTCGAAGGCGGCCGATAACAGGAATGCCATCGCCTTGACCGTCTTCTCCTCCAGGCGGTGCGGAGCCATGGCGGCAGCGAGGCCTTCCTCCAGCGTTCTGCCGCCATGGGCGGCGTCGAGAGCCGCCATTTCGGTGACGCCCAGCACGGCCGGCCCGTCGAGCAACAGCAGGCGTACCCTGCCCGGAACGGCCATGGCGTCGAAATAGCCCGCCGCTCCTGCGAGGAGTGCCTCGCGGGGTGGGAGGGGAGCGCCGGCCAATTGCTCGATCGTCGCCGCGACGTCGCGTGCTTCCCGTTCTACGATCGCGCGAAACAGCGCCTTCTTGTCCTCGAAGTGGTGATAGAGCGCGCCGCGCGTGAGCCCGGCTGCGGCAACGATGTCCGGCGTCGCCGTTTCGGCGTAGCCTCTGGAGACGAAGAGCGCCCGTGCGGCATCAAGGATCGCCGTGCGGGTTGCATCGGAGCGTTCCCGGTTGGAACGTCTTGGTTCTTTCTGTTGCATACATTCAGCCTGTATGTTATTGAACGGATACATGCAGATTGTATGTGATTGGAAAACGGAGGGAAAGATGAAATCGACAAGCTATTATCCGGTGATCATGACGCAGGACGTTCGGCAGACGGCGGATTTCTACGTCAGGCATCTGGGCTTCGAGGCGCTTTTCGTGAGCGATTGGTACATGCACCTCCAGTCGACCGAAAACGAACATGTGACGCTCGCGGTGCTCGATTACCGTCATGAGACGGTGCCCGAACGGCACCGGGCGCCGGTGCAGGGCCTGCTCCTGAATTTCGAGGTGGAAGATCCCGATCGGCTCTATGCCACGATGCGTGACGCGGGCCTGCCCATCCTCAAGCCGATCTGCGACGAAGACTTCGGCCAGCGTCATTTCATCACGGCCGATCCGAACGGCGTGATGATCGACATCATTAAACCGATCCCGCCAAGCGCCGAGTTCGCCGCCGCCTATGACGCAAAGGCGCTGCCGACGTGATCGTCGGCATCTCCGAATTCCGCCGCATGCGGGAGCCTTCCCGCATTTGAAGAAGCGCATAACGCTGTTGCGTCTTCCAAATGGCCGGAAAACCGCTATTAACGAACACCGGTCACCAAGGAAACCCGGACGGAGTTCATGGCAAAATACGACGTTCTGACGATCGGCAACGCGATCGTCGATATCATTGCGCGCTGCGATGACAGCTTTCTCGAAGAAAACGGCATCATCAAGGGCGCGATGAACCTCATCAATGCCGATCGTGCCGAACTGCTCTATTCGAGAATGGGACCGGCGGTCGAAGCCTCCGGCGGCAGCGCCGGCAATACGGCGGCTGGCGTCGCGAGCCTCGGCGGCCGCGCCGCCTATTTCGGCAAGGTCGCCGACGACCAGCTCGGCGAAATCTTCACCCATGATATCCGCGCACAGGGCGTCCATTTTCAGACGAAGCCGCTCGACGGCCATCCCCCGACGGCCCGCTCGATGATTTTCGTGACCGAGGACGGCGAGCGCTCGATGAACACCTATCTCGGCGCCTGCGTCGAGCTCGGCCCGGAGGACGTCGAGGACGACGTCGTCGCCCAGTCGAAGGTCACCTATTTCGAAGGCTATCTGTGGGACCCGCCACGTGCCAAGGATGCGATCCGCGAAGCGGCGCGCATCGCCCACGCTCATGGGCGGGAAACGGCGATGACGCTGTCCGACAGTTTCTGCGTGCATCGCTACCGCAGCGAGTTTCTCGAACTCATGCGCTCGGGCACGGTCGATATCGTCTTCGCCAACCGGCAGGAGGCGCTCGCGCTTTACGAGACCGAGGACTTCGATCGCGCGCTCGAGTTGCTGGCCAAGGACTGCAAGCTTGCGGCGGTCACGCTGAGCGAGGAAGGCTCCGTCGTCGTGCGCGGCACTGAGCGCGTACGCGTCGGCGCGAGCGTTCTGGAGCAGGTGGTCGACACCACCGGCGCCGGCGATCTCTATGCCGCCGGCTTCCTCTTCGGCTATACCAGCGGCCGCTCGCTCGAGGAGTGCAGCAGGCTCGGCAATCTGGCAGCCGGTATCGTCATAGGCCAGATCGGCCCGCGGCCGCTGGTCTCGCTTGCAACCGCTGCCCGGCAGGCCGCTCTCGTCTGAGGCGCCCGTCCGAGCGGCCAATCGAAAGCGCGCGTTCATGCTCATCATCTTGGGAGGCTTGCCCGGATCCGGGAAGACGACGATTGCTCGCGCTTTGGCGAAGCTATTGCGCGCGGTGCATGTGCGCGTCGATACGATCGAGCAATGCATCCGGGTTTCGGGCGGTCCGGGCTCCGACGTCGGGGCCGCAGGATATGTAGCGGCCTACGGGGTGGCTGAAGACAACCTCACGCTCGGCCACACCGTCATCGCGGATTCCGTCAATGGCCTGGGTGTGACGCGGGAGGCCTGGCTCGCCGTGGCAGACCGATCGGCGGCACGGGCGGTCGAGGTGGAGGTCGTCTGCTCGGACAAGGCGGAACATCGCCGGCGCGCGGAAACCCGGCTTTCCGACGTACCGGGTCTGACGAAACCAAGCTGGGAAGAGATTATCGATCGCGTTTACGAAGATTGGGGATCGCGACCCCTCGTCATCGACACCGCGAAGAAGAGCCCCGACGAGCTCGTCGCCGATCTCATTTCGAAGCTCGAACGCCAGAAACCGGGGAGCTGACGCCCTCCCGCACCGCTTACTTGAAGGCCTCGCCGGGATAGGCGCCCCAGATCTCGCTCTGGGCGATCCAGCCTTCGACCCCTTGCGTGTCGGCATGGCACCAGTCGCCGTTGCATTCGCCGATGTGCAGCATGACGCCTGGTTCGACGCGCGCGACGATCGGCGCCGTGCTCTGCGGATCGCGCCGCATGTTGACGAAAACTCCCTCTCCCTTGCTGCGCATCCACGGGGCGGCCAGCGCCGTGCGGTCGCCGGAGAGAAGCGCCTGGTTGACCCAGCCCTCGGTTCCGTCGGCGTCGCGGATACGGCGCCAGTTGTCATATTCCTGGATGATCTCGACCGGCACGCCGGATTTGAGATAGCGGAACGCCACGGCATAGTCGACGCTCGGGCCGATTCTCAAGTTCACGCTTTTCGCCTTCAGGCTGACGAAGCGGGGGAGGGGAAGGCCGCTCGGCCCCTTCGCCGCCTGCGCCTGGGCGGTGCCTGCCGTCAAGACCGCTCCGAGCAAGGCTGCCATCGTGAGGGTGGAAACTCGTGAAATGAAGTGACGCATGACGAAGCTCATCTTCCGAAGGTAAGCAGGACTTGGCGCAAGCCCTTGCGGTGCTGACCGGCCAGGCGCTCGCAGATTCCCGCACTTTTCAAATCCCCGCACGGGGCGGCGAGTTTCAATTGTGTTCCCCACCGGGTCTGGTAGAAATTGCGGCTGTAGGGAGAACTATCACCCGACTTGGTTAAGGACCCGTCAACGAGGGCGCCGCTCACAGCAATGACAAGCAAGAAAAAGCCAACGGTCTACATCACCCGCAAACTGCCGGATGTCGTCGAAACCAGGATGCGTGAGCTCTTCGACGCGGAGCTGAACATCGATGACACGCCGCGCAGCCAGCCGGAGCTGGTCGCCGCGGTCAAACGGGCCGACGTGCTCGTGCCGACGGTGACGGACCGGATCGATGCGGCTCTGATCGAGCAGGCCGGGCCGCAGCTGAAGCTCATTGCCGCCTTCTCGAACGGCGTCGACAACATCGATGTGGATGCGGCCGCGCGCAAGGGCATAACCGTCACCAACACGCCGAACGTCCTGACGGAGGACACGGCCGACATGACCATGGCGCTGATCCTCGCGGTGCCGCGCCGGCTCGCCGAAGGTGCGCAGGTGCTGACCGACCGCAAGGGGGAGTGGGCAGGCTGGTCTCCCACCTGGATGCTGGGGCGGCGCATTGCCGGGAAACGCATCGGCATTGTCGGCATGGGGAGAATCGGCACCGCCGTCGCCCGCCGTGCCAAGGCCTTCGGGCTTTCGATCCACTATCACAATCGCCACCGCGTCAAACCGGAAACCGAGGAGATGCTGGAAGCGACCTATTGGGACAGCCTCGACCAGATGCTCGCCCGCGTCGACATCGTCTCCGTCAACTGCCCGTCGACCCCGGCGACCTATCATCTGCTCTCGGCCCGGCGGCTGGCGCTGATGCGGCCCGACAGCTACATCGTCAACACCGCGCGCGGCGGCATCATCGACGAGGCGGCGCTGATCAAGAGCCTCCGCGAGGGCAAGATCGCCGGCGCCGGGCTCGACGTGTTCGAGAACGAGCCGTCCGTCAATCCGAAGCTCATCAAGCTCGCCGGCGAGGGAAAGGTCGTTCTCCTGCCGCATATGAGCTCGGCGACGCTGGAAGGCCGTATCGACATGGGCGAGAAGGTGGTGATCAACATCCGCACCTTCTTCGACGGCCATCGCCCGCCGGACCGGGTCCTTCCGGGGCGGGATTGAAACACCACCACTTTGGCAAAAGCCGCGGCGCTATCCGCCGAGGGGCCGCATCCTCTCTACCCTCGTCCCTGTGCTCGTCACCGGGACGAGAGCAGCGCCGCGTCTGCGGCGCGGGAAGCATTCTTTCAGCCCAAGGACCTGGTCTGGCTGGATCCTGTGACGAGCAAAGGGAGGAGGGATCAAACAAGCGGCGCCGGGTATTCCAGATCCCAACAGGCCTTAATGCGCCTCATCCCAGTTGTGTGCCGCGCGCGCATCGACCTTGAGAGGCACCCTCATGTCGAGCGCGGGCATCGCGGCGTTCTCCATCACCGAGATGATGACCGGAATGGTGCGCTCGATCTCGCCATCCTCCACCTCGAAGATCAGCTCGTCATGGACCTGAAGCAGCATTCGCGCGGAGAGCTTTGCCGCTTCGAGTGCCGGCTCCATCTTGACCATCGCGCGGCGGATGATGTCGGCGGCCGAGCCCTGGATCGGGGCGTTGATCGAAGCGCGCTCGTTGAAGGCGCGCATCGACGGATTGGACGAGCGGATGTCCGGGTAGTGGGCCCGGCGTCCGAAGATCGTCTCGACATAGCCGTTCTCGCGGGCAAAGGCCTTGGTGTTCTCCATATAGTCGCGGATGCCGGGGAAGCGTTCGAAATAGCGTTTGATGTAGTCACCCGCCTCCGAACGCTCGATCGAAAGCTGGTTGGCTAGCCCGAAGGCGGAGATGCCGTAGATGATGCCGAAATTGATCGCCTTGGCGCGGCGGCGGATCTCGCTCGGCATGCCGTCCACCGGCACGCCGAACATTTCGGAAGCCGTCATCGCATGGATGTCGACGCCATCGGCGAAAGCCTGGCGCAGCTGCGGGATATCGGCCACATGGGCGAGCACTCTCAGCTCGATCTGGCTATAGTCGGCCGAGACCAGCTTGTGTCCCGGCGCCGCCACGAAGGCCGTGCGGATCTTGCGGCCTTCGCCGGTCCTGATCGGAATGTTCTGCAGGTTCGGATCGGAGGAGGAAAGCCGCCCGGTCGCCGTCGCAGCCATTGCAAAACAGGTGTGGACGCGCCTCGTTTCCGGATGCACGAAGCCGGGCAGGGCGTCGGTATAGGTCGATTTCAACTTGGTCAGCTGCCGCCAGTCGACGATCTTGCGAGGCAGGTCGTGCCCGGCGGCCGCGAGGTCTTCGAGCACCTGCGCGGAGGTCGACCATTGCCCGGTCTTGGTTTTGGAGCCGCCCGGAAGGCCCATCTTGCCGAAGAGAATGTCGCCGAGCTGCTTCGGCGAGCCGATGGTGAATGTCTCGCCGGCGAGGCGATAGATCTCGTCTTCGAGCGCCGCCGCCCCCTGTGCCAGCTCGCCGGAAAGGCGTGACAGGATTTGCCGGTCGATGGTTATGCCGCGTTCCTCCATCCCGGCAAGGACAGAAATCAGCGGTCGCTCCAGTCGCTCGTAGACGCGCGTCAACCCCTTGGCGGCGAGCCGGGGCTTCAGCACATGCCAAAGCCTCAGCGCGATATCCGCATCCTCGGCCGCATAGATCGTCGCCTTGTCGATGTCGACGAAGTCGAAGGTGAGTGAAGACCGGCCGGTGCCGGTGACGTCCTTATAGGCGATCGGCTTGTGGCCGAGCCACCGCTCGGCAAGCGAATCCATGCTGTGGGCGCCGTTGCCGGCATCGAGCACATAGGACATCAGCATCGTGTCGTCGAAGCTTCGCATGGTGATGCCGTGCCGCTTCATCACGAGGTAGCCGTATTTCAGGTTCTGCCCGACCTTCAGGACGGACGGGTCCTCCAGCAGGTCCTTTATCCGGCTAAGGGCTTCACGGACCGGTGCCTGGCTGTCGACGGGTCCACCCCCCAGGAGGTCGCTGACGCCGCTCTTGTGCGCGAGCGGCACATAGGCCGCCCTGATCCTGGAGCCCGAAGGGTTGTTCGCGTAATCGGCGACCGCGAGCGAAAAGCCGACGAGGTCGGCGCGCATGGCGTCGGGCGACGTCGCCTGGGTGTCGAAGCCGACGAGCCCCGCCTCGCGGGCGTCGGCGATCCAACGCTCGAGCGTATCGAGATCGCGGATGGTGAGATATCCGGAATGATCGAAGGCGGCTTTGCCGAAACAGGACGCACGCGCCTCGGCGAGGCCCGCGGGCGTCGCGCCGGTCGTATCGGCATCCTGGCCGGAGGAGAGGAAGGAGACAGCCGCCCTGGCCGCATTTCCCCTGGGCGGCGTCGCGCTCGATGATTGCGGCGACGGCAACGGGCCGCCGGCCTCGCCGACGTCCAGATCCGGCCCATGCGCCTGCGCGCCCCATTCGACCGGCACATGAGCCGGTTCGATCGCTTCCGCATCCGTGTCGGTCGCCGCTGCGACGCGGCGCGTGAGCGTGGTGAATTCCATCGCCTTCAGGAATGCGATGAGCTTCGGGCCGTCCTGCGAATCGAGCCTGAAGTCCTCGGGCGGAACGTCGAGCGGCGTGTCCTTCTTCAACGTCACGAGCTCACGCGAAAGGCGCGCCAGATCGGCATTGGCGATGATGGACTCGCGCCGCTTCTGCTGTTTGATCTCGCCAGCCCGTTCGAGCAGCGTGTCCAGATCGCCATATTCTTCGAGGAGCTGGGCTGCCGTCTTCGGCCCGATCCCGGGGATGCCCGGCACGTTGTCGGTCGAATCGCCGGTCATGGCCTGGAGATCGATCATCTTTTCCGGGGGCACGCCCCACTTTTCGATCACGTCCGGAACGGTGATCTGCTTGTCCTTCATGCTGTCGTACATCGACACTTTCGGCGTGACGAGCTGCATGAGGTCCTTGTCGGAGGAAACGATGGTCACGTCGGCGCCCGCCTCCTCGGCAAGCCGCGCATAGGTCGCGATGAGGTCGTCGGCCTCGTAGCCCTCCTTCTCGATGCAGGGCAGGTTGAAAGCGCGGGTGGCGTGGCGGATGAGCCCGAACTGCGGAATCAGATCCTCCGGCGGCGCCGTACGGTTGGCCTTGTACTGGTCGTAGAGCCCGTTGCGGAAGGTCTTCGAGGAATAGTCGAAGATCACGGCCAAATGCGTCGGCGTCACGCCCACCGAGGTGTCGCGCGCGTCGGTCAAAAGCTTCCAGAGCATGTTGCAGAATCCCGCAACCGCATTGACGGGAAGCCCGTCCGACTTGCGGTTGAGCGGCGGGATGGCGTGGAACGCCCGGAAGATGAAGCCCGAGCCGTCGACGAGGAAGAGATGATCACCGTTTTTCATGCGGCCATGGATAGCGCGAGGCAGGGGAAAGGTCCATTGCGCTTTTCCGGCGCTACCCCATTTAAGTGGAGCGACAAAGGCCTGCCGGAACCCTGATATTCCGGTGCCGAACACTCACGCAAACGTTACGCATTTGTAATGCGCGATTCAGTCTCCCTATCCTTGAAATGCCACATTTGACTCCACAAATCATGTCGAGCGGCAATCATTCAATGCCGTGAGTCTGGTGATTGGCCTGTCCCCCGCCCGCACCAGATGAGGACAAAGGCCTCATCCCCCTCTCCGGGCCTTTGTCCCGCTTTCAAAGAGCCGCCACGGCGCAGCCTCCGCGCCGTGGCGGTTTTTTGTTGCCTATGCCCGTCAGTCGAAAGCGTATCGCCACACAGTCTCAAATCCCCGTGAAGTCGGCGCGGGTTCGGCTTCATTGCAGGCATTGTAACTTGTCTTCGCGCTCCTTCCCGCGTAGGCATAGACATGGCCTTCAATCGTATGGAATCTGCGACTTACCTGGCCAGCTTGTTGGCGAGGGGTTTCTCGCGCGCCCTGCAGGAGCGCGGTCAGAAACTCGGCTTTGCCCCCGGGCAATTCCCGGTTCTCCTGGAATTATGGTCCGAGGAAGGGCTGACTCAGAGACAGCTTCTCGACCGGCTCGACATCGAGCAGGCAACCATGGCCAATACGCTCGCCCGAATGGAGCGAGACGGCCTCATCGTCCGCCGCAAGCATCCGAACGACAAGCGTTCGCAGCAGATATTCCTGACCGAACGAGCCCGCAAGATGGAGGCCGCTGCGAAGGAGGCTGCTGCTGCAGCGGAGCAGTCGCTGCTTTCCGGCTTTCGCCGCTTCGAGAAAGAACTGATGCTCGAATATATGCGCATGGCGCTGGCGAATACGGCGCGCCACGGCGACGCCTCCTGATTTCACCCGACAATTTATCGTTGCATCAAAAGTTTTCGCTTAAAGCCGCCGGGTTTCGATTCTAGTTTCGCCGCGAAACCCAAAAAGGATTCGCATGATGGCAGATATCACCCCGGTTCTCGAGCGCGCCGACGCAAATCTCCCGCAAAGCCTCGAGCGGCTCTTCGACCTCGTCCGCATCAAGTCCATTTCCACCGATCCCGCCTTCAAGGAGGAGTGCCGCAAGGCTGCGGAGTGGCTGGTGGCGGAACTCGGAGCGATCGGCTTCGAAGCCTCGGTACGCGACACGCCCGGCCATCCGATGGTCGTCGCCCATCACTCTGCCGAGAAGGCGGACGCTCCGCACCTGCTCTTCTACGGCCATTACGATGTGCAGCCGGTCGATCCCCTGAACCTCTGGGAGACCCCGCCCTTCGAGCCCTCCGTCAAGGAGGTCGAGCCCGGCCGCAAAATCATCACCGGCCGGGGTACGGCCGACGACAAGGGCCAGTTGATGACCTTCGTCGAGGCAGTGCGCGCCTATAAGGAGACCCGTGGCGGCTTGCCCTGCCGCATCACCATTCTCTTCGAGGGCGAAGAGGAATCCGGCTCTCCGTCGCTCAAGCCCTTCCTCGAAGCCAATGCCGGTGAACTCAAGGCCGACTACGCTCTTGTCTGCGATACCAGCATGTGGGACCGGGACACGCCCGCGATTTCGGCCGGCTTGCGGGGCCTCGTCGGCGAGGAGGTCGTCGTCAAGGCGGCGGACCGCGACCTGCACTCCGGTTATTTCGGTGGCGCGGCGGCGAACCCGATCCATATCCTGGCCGAGATTCTCGCCGGCCTTCACGACGAGACCGGCCGCGTGACGCTCGACGATTTCTACGAAGGCGTCGAGGAGACGCCGGCCGAGATCAAGGCTGGCTGGGAAACGCTCGGACAGACCGCCGAGAAATTCCTCGGCGAGATCGGCCTCTCTATCCCCTCCGGCGAAAGGGGCCGCTCCGTGCTCGAACTCACCTGGGCACGGCCGACGGCGGAGATCAACGGCATCACCGGGGGCTATACCGGCGAAGGATTCAAGACGGTGATCGCTGCAGAAGCCTCCGCCAAGGTTTCGTTCCGCCTGGTCGGCAAGCAGGACCCGGCAAAGATCCGCGAGAGCTTCCGCGCCTATGTGCGCTCGAAAATTCCGGCGGACTGCTCCGTCGAATTTCATGCGCATGGCGGTTCGCCGGCTATTCATCTTCCCTATGATTCGGCGCTGCTGAGCACGGCTAAGGCGGCACTTTCGGATGAATGGCCGAAGCCCGCCGTGGTCATCGGCATGGGCGGCTCCATACCGATCGTCGGCGATTTCCAGCGGATGCTCGGCATGGAATCGCTGCTGGTCGGGTTCGGTCTTTCCGACGACCGCATCCACTCGCCCAATGAGAAATACGAGCTCGCGTCCTTCCACAAGGGCATCCGCTCGTGGGTTCGCATTCTCGACGCACTCGGCACGCGGTAAAGCTTTGCGGGCGGGGGGCTATGGTGAACACCGTTCGGCCATTGTCCACCGCCTTCGGCCATGAATGACAAATCGCATCCGCTCGACGGATATCAAGTCGACTTTGCTTGACCTGCCTGCCTTGGGATGCTTCCCTTTTTGAAAACAAACCAAAGTGGGAAATGAGCTGTTGGCAAGTGCAAGGATCGGGACGCGTCGTCCCGAGCATGTTTCTTTCGTTACGCAGAATGGGCATCGCCACCTCGGCAGCACCGCGAAGCGCTTGGCGTGCCTTCAACCGGCCGCTGCTGATGGGCACCCGCATCGCCGCGACGCTTCGCTCGTGAATCGATTTCCGCCGGAAAATCACGCAGAAGCCCCGGCATGAAACGGCTCAAGGCATATTTCTGGCCCGTTGTGGGGCTTGCGGCGATCTTGGTTTCGGTGCGCGCGCTCGTCGATGAACTGCGCGGCCTGTCTCTCAACGAGTTCCTGGCGAGCTTCCAGGCCATTTCGCTCGAAAGCTGGCTGCTCGCCATCGGTTCGACGTTTGTCGCCTATGCGGCGCTTGCCGCCTATGACCGGCTGGCGCTCGATCATCTCGGCCACCGCATCTCGCTGTGGTTCATCACCCTCTGCTCGTTCACCACCTATGCGCTTTCGCACAATCTCGGCGCCTCGGTTTTTTCCGGCGCGGTGGTGCGCTATCGAGCGTATCGGTCGAAAGGCCTGACGCCGGGAGAGGTGGGCGTGCTCGTCGCCTTCTGCTCCTTCACCTTCACGCTCGGCACGCTGATGCTCTCGGCCATCGTGCTGCTCCTGAGGCCGAATATCATCGAGAGATTTTCGGAGTTCCTGCCCATCGAAATGTCGTTGACGACGGGCGGCCTCATTCTCGCGCTCATCGCGCTCTACGTCCTCGGCAGCCTGGTCGGCATGCGGCCGCTGCGCACGCGCTGGTTCCAGCTGCATTACCCGCGACCCTCCATCGTGCTGAGGCAATTGATCATCGCCCCCGTCGAGCTTCTGGGCGCGGCCGGCATCATCTATTTCGCGCTGCCCGAAGCCGGCAATCCCGGCTATCTGGTCATTCTGGGCATCTTCCTCGCGTCCTTCTCCGCCGCGCTGCTCTCCCATGCGCCGGGCGGCATCGGTGTGCTTGAATTCTTCTTCATCGCGGCGCTTCCGGAAATGGACCCGGCCGACGTTCTGGCTGCGCTTGCCATTTTTCGGCTGCTCTACCTCCTCGTCCCCTTCGTGCTGGCGCTCGTCGTCATCCTCGTCTTCGAGCATTCCCGCTTTCTGGCCGAGCGTGCCGCGAAGGAGCCGTAGAGTTTCGCTGGAGCACTTCCAGGAAAAGTGTGGAACGGTTTTCCGTCCGGAAGTGCGCAGGTTGCAGAGCACTTCCAGGAAAAGTGTGGAACGGTTTTCCGTCCGGAAGTGCGCAGGTTGCAGAGCACTTCCAGGAAAAGTGTGGAACGGTTTTCCGTCCGGAAGTGCGCAGGTTGCAGAGCACTTCCAGGAAAACCGCTACGCACTTTTCCTGGAATTGCTCTAGGGCCTCAGGGGACGTTGCAGGTGGCGGGGATCGCCTTTTCGATGGGGCCTTCGGCTTCGTCGAGCCGGGCCGTCTCGATCTGATAGGGCGTGAAGGGCGGCACCTGCAGCGACGGATTGATGATCCTCGTCACGTAACAGCCGGAGAAAAAGCGGGCCTGTCCGCCTTCTTCGATGGATTTGATCGCGACCGGAACGGCCGAATAGATGCTGCCGGCAGCGCCCTCCGTGACGACCTTGCCGAACTTCGCTTCCACCGATACCGTCTTGGCGTAACCGTCGGCGAAGGCCTTGAACTCGCCGACGGGTTTCGACGCTCCGAAGTAGCCATAGGCTCTGGCATATTCCTTCCGGTTGATCGCGTTGTAGAGCGAGCGGACGAGCGCTGCGCCGTCGGAGCGGTCGTCGACATAGGGAAATTCCTCCTGTGCCCTGGCCCCGATCCCCTGCGCGGCAAGGGCGGCAAGGGCGATCAGCACGGTGCAGCGAACCCTCATTCTCTCTCCTTTCGAACGGATGAGCCGGCCGGCCGAGAAGCCGGCGCGATCGCGAGTGTCCGGTACGATCCCGACGATTTTGAGTCGAAGGAGAGGCTTACCGCGGCGGCAGACCGGCCTTTCGCCGGCCCACGACATGCTCGCGCCAGATGGTGAAGATGCCGGCTGCGACCACCAGCACCGAGCCGATGATCATGTTCGTCGTCAGCGTCTCGCCGAAGATGGTCACGCCCATGACGGAGGCGAAGACGAGCTGCAGGTAGGTAAGCGGCTGAACCGCGGCGGCATCGAGCATGTCGTAGGCGCGGATCAGAAAATAGTGGCTCGACGTGCCGGTGATGCAGAGCAGCACCATCCAGATCCAGTCCGCCCCGGAAAGCGTCGCCCAGAAGAAGGGCCCGACGAGGCTGATCGCGAAGGCGCCGACGATGCCGGTATAAAAGAAGCTGGTCATCGCCGAATCGTCGCGACTGGCAAGCCTGGTGGTGATGACATAGAAGGCGAACATCACGGCTGCGGCCAGCGGCAGCAGAAAGTTCACGTCGAACGACCCGTCTTCCGGCCGCAGGATCAGAAGAACGCCGATGAGTCCGACGGCAATCGCCGACCAGCGCCGCCACCCGACCCGTTCGCCGAGCAGAGGCATCGACAGGAGCGCCACGAAGAGCGGAGTGGCCGCGAGGATCGCCTGCGAATGCGCCAGCCCGACGATGGTGAAGGACGTGATCACCACGACGATCTGCACGGGCAACAGGACGCCCCGCAGGAGCTGAATGAGCGGCTTTCTCGTCACCGCGGTCGCGGCAAATCCGCCCGGTGCCCGCGCCGCGATCACCGAAGCGAAGCCGGCAAATGCCCAGTAGCGGATCATTGCCACGAAGACCGGCGGGTAGATGGCGCCCAGATGCTTGGAGATGCCGTCCTGGATCGAGAAGATGACGATCGCCAGAAGGGCGAAGACGTAACCGTTTGCCTTGGATCTCATGGGGTGGTGATACACGCGCTTTGCGGCCGCAGCCACGAGTTTTTCGCCCTGTGCATCTGGCCGGATCCGAAGCGCGTCGCGCGAATGCGATGCGCTTTCAGGTATCGCCAGATACAGAAAGACCCCGAGCCGGGAGGAGGTGGCTCGGGGTCTTAAACTTGATCGGTTCTGGGAGGAGGAGTGAACCGACCGAATGCCGGGCGCCGTGGGAGGAGGTACAGCGCTTCGACAAGGAGGAGAATAGATTATTTTCGCTGAGGTAATAGTGCGAATGTTGCATTGCAGCATTGCGCCGGATGCAAGGCGGCGTTCAGCCTTCCAAGGGTGTGGAACCAGGAGGCCGGGATCGATGCAAGGTTTTGAACAATCTGCCTTTTTCGCAAGAGAGCTCTTAACTCCCCCTTAAATTGCCGCATTTAAAGTACAACGCATCGGGACCAGCGGACGGGGTGGAGCCTACCGCACGACAACGGCACGGCCGGGATCGCCTGGGGGCGATGTGCACCGGTCCGGCCCCCAAAGGGGATATTTCCTTCCGGCATGGCGAGCGGCAAATCAGGACAGCGGATCGAGCCTTCCTTCGGCAGTAGCGACGACGGCGGCGACCTGCGCGTCGACGCGAGCGACCGCGTCTCGGGCGGCGGCAAGCCGAAGCGCGCCAAGTCGCCCGAACGCGGCGCCAGGCGAGAAAAGCCCGGCAGGCGCGCCGGCGGGCGCGGCTCCGGAAGAAGCGGCTCCGGCGGCGGGTTCTTCGGCCTCGTGCGGCGGCTCGCCTATTGGTGCATCGTGCTCGGCATATGGGGCGCGATCGGCGTCGGCGGCCTCGTGCTCTATTACGGGGCGCGCATGCCGAGCGCCACGAGCTGGTCGATCCCCGAACGGCCGCCCAACGTCAAGATTCTCGCGGCGAATGGCGACATCATCGCCAACAGGGGCGCGACCGGCGGCGAGGCGGTCGCTCTCGAAGACATGTCGCCCTATATCCCGCAGGCGGTGATCGCCATCGAGGATCGCCGCTTCTATTCGCATTTCGGAGTCGATCCGCTGGGGCTGGCGCGCGCCATGCTCACGAACGTCATGAGCGGCCGCATGGTCCAGGGCGGCTCCACGCTCACCCAGCAGCTTGCCAAGAACCTGTTTCTCTCGCCGGAGCGGACGTTGGAGCGCAAGGTGCAGGAGGTGCTGCTCGCCTTTTGGCTGGAGCAGAAATACACCAAGGACCAGATCCTGGCGATGTATCTCAACCGCGTCTTCTTCGGGTCGAACGCCTATGGCGTCGAGGCGGCCTCCCGGCGTTACTTCAACAAGTCGGCGCGCGACGTCAATCTCGGCGAAGCGGCGCTGCTCGCAGGCCTTCTGAAGGCTCCCTCACGGCTGTCGCCGGCCCGAGACCCCGAAGCGGCGGAGGAGCGCGCACAGCTCGTGCTCGGCGCAATGCGCGAGGAAGGCTTCATCAGCGACTCCGAGATCAAGACGGCGATGTCGCAGGCGCCGACACGGGCAAAGAGCTTCTGGTCCGGCGCCGAGCACTATGTCGCCGACATGGTGATGGACCAGCTCCCCGGCATGATCGGCGAAGTCACGCAAGACCTCGTCATCGATACGACCATCGACCTTGCGCTCGAGAAGAAGGCGGAGGAGGTGCTCGCCGAGAAGCTCGAGGCCGAGGGCGGCAAGCTCAACGCCTCCCAGGCGGCGCTCGTCTCGATCGACGGCACAGGCGCCATCCGCGCGCTCGTCGGCGGCAGGGACTATGCCGAAAGCCAGTTCGACCGCGCCTCCAAGGCGAAGCGCCAGCCTGGCTCGGCCTTCAAGCCCTTCGTCTACGCGGCGGCGCTCGAGATCGGCCGCACGCCGATGTCCGTGCGCAACGACGCGCCGGTCCGGATCGGCAACTGGACACCTGAAAACTATGATCAGAAATACCGCGGCGAGGTGACGCTCGCCGATGCGCTCGCCAATTCGCTGAACACCATCGCCGCCCAGCTCGTTATGGAGGTGGGGCCGCAGAACGTGGTCAAGCTCGCGCACCGGCTGGGCATAGATTCCGAGATGCAGGCCAATGCATCGATCGCGCTCGGCACGTCGGAAGTGACGCTGGTGGAGCTGACGTCCTCCTATGCGCCTTTCATGAATGGCGGCTTCAAGGCGACGCCGCACGTCATCCGACGCATCTCCGCCGCCGATGGCACCGTGCTTTACGAAAACACCTACGACAACCCGCCGCGGGTGCTCGATCCGGCGATCGTCAGCGAAATGAACCGGATGATGGTGCGCGTGCTGACGGACGGCACCGGCAAAAATGCGCGCCTGCCGGGCTGGGAGGCGGCCGGGAAGACCGGAACGACGCAGTCCTTCCGCGACGCACTGTTCGTCGGCTACACCTCCAACCTCGCGACCGGCATCTGGTTCGGCAACGACGACGGAAAATTCATGAAGAAGGTCACCGGCGGCGGCCTTCCCGCCCGGGCCTGGCACGATTTCATGGTTGCGGCGCATGAGGGTCTTTCGCCGTCGCCGCTCTTCGGCACGACGGGCGTGCAGCCGGTCTTCGACGAGGGCGGCATCGCTGCTGCCGGCGAAATGCCGGCCGAGGGTTTCGGCACGGGTAATCCCGACGTCTTTCCCGAGCGCCCGGCAGGCATGGACGGCGTCGAAAGCATGGACGGCATGGCCGCGGTCGATCAGGTCCGGCCTGCAGAACAGGCCGGAGGACCAGTCCCGCCGGCCGGCGTCGGAGAGACCACCGGTGGGACCCGCCGAACGACGCTGTTCGACCTGCTGACCGGCGGTTGAACCAGCGGCAGCGGGCCCCGTCGGGTGTTTGTGGATGACGGCTTGCATTTGCCGTCGTTCCCCCCGCAGAATGCCTTGCAGTCCGAAACGCCGGTCCTTATATACGCCGCATCGATGCAGCCGCGGCTGCGATGAAAGACAAAGACCATCCCGTTAGGGGCTGTCCCACGAATGCCTGACCGGGTTCCGACAGTCCGCTGCAAGGAGAGAACGACATGGCTAAAGTTATTGGTATTGACCTGGGAACGACCAACTCCTGCGTCTCCGTCATGGACGGCAAGGACGCGAAGGTGATCGAGAATGCGGAGGGCGCGCGTACGACCCCCTCCATGGTGGCATTCACCGAAGACGGCGAACGTCTCGTCGGCCAGCCGGCCAAGCGCCAGGCGGTGACCAATCCCGAAAACACGCTTTTTGCGATCAAGCGCCTGATCGGCCGCACCTTCGAGGATCCCACCACCCAGAAGGATAAGGGGATGGTCCCCTACAAGATCGTCAAGGCAGACAATGGCGACGCCTGGGTCGAAGCCCACGGCACCAGCTACTCTCCGTCGCAGATCTCCGCGATGATCCTTCAGAAGATGAAGGAAACGGCCGAGTCCTATCTCGGTGAAAAGGTCGAAAAGGCCGTCATCACCGTTCCGGCCTACTTCAACGACGCACAGCGCCAGGCCACGAAGGATGCCGGCAAGATCGCCGGTCTCGACGTGCTGCGCATCATCAACGAGCCGACCGCAGCGGCCCTTGCCTACGGCCTCGACAAGAAGGAAGGCAAGACGATCGCCGTCTACGATCTTGGCGGCGGCACGTTCGACATCTCGGTCCTGGAAATCGGCGACGGCGTCTTCGAAGTGAAGTCGACCAACGGCGACACCTTCCTTGGCGGTGAAGACTTCGACATGCGCCTCGTCGAATATCTTGCCTCCGAGTTCAAGAAGGAGCAGGGCATCGACCTCAAGAACGACAAGCTCGCGCTGCAGCGCCTGAAGGAAGCTGCCGAAAAGGCGAAGATCGAACTCTCGTCCTCGCAGCAGACCGAAATCAACCTGCCGTTCATCACGGCGGACGCTTCCGGTCCGAAGCACCTGACGATGAAGCTGTCCCGCGCCAAATTCGAGAGCCTGGTCGAAGACCTGATCCAGAAGACCATCGCGCCCTGCAAGGCCGCGCTCAAGGATGCCGGCGTTTCGGCTGCCGAGATCGACGAAGTCGTTCTCGTCGGCGGCATGACCCGCATGCCGAAGGTTCAGGAAACGGTGAAGCAGCTTTTCGGCAAGGAGCCGCACAAGGGTGTCAACCCGGATGAAGTGGTTGCCATGGGCGCCGCGATCCAGGCCGGCGTTCTGCAGGGCGACGTCAAGGACGTGCTGCTGCTGGACGTCACCCCGCTCTCGCTCGGTATCGAAACGCTCGGCGGCGTCTTCACCCGCCTGATCGAGCGCAACACGACGATCCCGACGAAGAAGAGCCAGGTCTTCTCGACGGCCGACGACAACCAGTCCGCCGTGACGATCCGCGTCTCGCAGGGCGAGCGTGAAATGGCGGCCGACAACAAGCTGCTCGGCCAGTTCGATCTCGTCGGCATTCCGCCGGCACCGCGCGGCGTGCCGCAGATCGAGGTCACGTTCGACATCGATGCGAACGGCATCGTCCAGGTGTCCGCCAAGGACAAGGGCACGGGCAAGGAGCACCAGATCCGCATCCAGGCCTCGGGTGGTCTTTCCGACGCCGAGATCGAGAAGATGGTCAAGGATGCCGAAGCCAATGCGGAAGCCGACAAGAAGCGCCGCGAAGGCGTAGAGGCCAAGAACCAGGCCGAAAGCCTGATCCATTCTTCGGAGAAGTCGCTCCAGGAGCATGGCGACAAGGTTTCCGAGACGGACCGCAAGGCGATCGAGGATGCGATCGCAGCGCTCAAGAGCTCCGTCGAAGCTTCCGAACCGGACGCCGAGGACATCAAGGCCAAGACCAATACCCTCATGGAAGTCTCCATGAAGCTCGGTCAGGCGATCTATGAGGCTCAGCAGACGGACGCCGCCCATGCGGATGCCGCCGCCGACGCCAAGCGCTCCGGCGATGACGTGGTCGACGCCGACTACGAGGAAGTCAAGGACGAAGACGACCGTAAGCGGTCGGCCTGACGGCTTCGCCTTTCGATGAACGGGCCCGGGAGCAATCCCGGGCTTTTTTATAGATGGTTCATGGGCTGCAGCCCCAGCGTGGAAGCGAACCGACCCTGCGCAGGAAAGTGGCTGCGAAACCGCCGTTTTCCGACAAAAAACGGCTTCCGCCCCGACTTGGCTATGGTATCGCGCTTAAAGGTTTACTAAATCCTGTGGCAAGATAATCAGGCAGCCGTCGGATCCTTCGCGCTGGCAAGCCCTGTCGCTGATAACAGGACGATCTTTGAAGCATGAAACGTGATCTTTACGAAACGCTTGGCGTTCAAAAAAACGCGGACGAAAAGGAGCTGAAGAGCGCCTTTCGCAAACTCGCGATGAAATATCACCCGGACAGGAATCCCGGCGACCAGGAATCGGAAAAGTCCTTCAAGGAAATCAACGAAGCCTATGAGACGCTGAAGGACCCGCAGAAACGGGCAGCCTATGACCGCTACGGCCATGCGGCCTTCGAGCAGGGCGGCATGGGCGGAGGCTTCGGCAACGGCTTCGCCGGCGGCGGAGCGCACGGCTTCTCCGATATTTTCGAGGACATCTTCGGCGAGATGATGGGTGGCCGTCAGCGCCGCTCGTCCGGCGGACGCGAGCGCGGCGCGGACCTGCGCTACAACATGGAGATTTCGCTCGAGGAGGCCTATTCCGGCAAGACGGCGCAGATCCGCGTGCCGACGTCGATCACCTGCGACGTCTGCACCGGCACGGGCGCCAAGCCCGGTACCAGCCCGAAGACCTGCGGCACCTGTCAGGGTACCGGCCGCGTCCGCGCGGCCCAGGGCTTCTTCTCGATCGAGCGGACCTGCCCGACCTGCGGCGGCCGCGGCCAGACGATCGCCGACCCTTGCACCAAATGCCACGGCCAGGGCCGCGTCGTGGAGGAGCGGACGCTCTCGGTCAACATTCCGGCCGGTATCGAGGACGGCACGCGCATCCGGCTTTCCGGCGAGGGCGAGGCCGGCCTTCGCGGCGGCCCGGCGGGCGACCTCTACATCTTCCTCTCGGTCAAGCCGCATGAGTTCTATCAGCGCGACGGCGCGGATCTCTATTGCGCCGTGCCGATCTCCATGACGACGGCGGCGCTCGGCGGCAAGTTCGACGTCACCACGCTCGACGGTACCAAATCGCGCGTGACCGTGCCGGAAGGCACGCAGGCCGGCAAGCAGTTCCGCCTCAAGGGCAAGGGCATGCCGGTGCTGCGCTCCAGCCAGACGGGCGATCTCTATATCCAGATTCAAATCGAAACGCCGCAGAAGCTCACCAAGCGCCAACGCGAGTTGCTGCAGGAATTCGAGCAGATCTCGTCCAAGGAGAACAATCCCGAATCGACGGGCTTCTTCTCCCGGATGAAGGATTTCTTCGATACGCTGAGCGATTGAGGTAACGTCTCGGATGTTGCGCCTTCCCCTGTGCGGCCGCTTGGGGAAGGGGCCTGTGACTGCGCGGCTTGTCCCTTCTCCGGTGAAACCGGCAGAAGGTGGCGGCAGCCGGAGGAGGGCCCGTTCGGCGGTCCCCCTGCATGGCGCCATCCGCCTATATTGCAGCTGAAACCAATTGCCACAGGCCGGCGGCGATGAGCAGCGTGCCCGCAATACGGGAGAGGAGGCGGCCCGGGAAGAAGACCTTCTCCGCCAGCACGAAGATGGCGATTGCCGCAATCCAGAGCACATTCATGATGCCGCCGACGAAAAGAAGCGTCATCAGCGCCCAGCAGCAGCCGATGCAATAGAGCCCGTGGCGCAAGCCCAGTCCGACGGCTCCCGCCGGGTCGCGGCGAAAGCCGCCGTGGCGCTGCAGGAACACGATCGGCGCCTGACATTGGCTGAGGCAGGAATCCTTGAGCGGCGTCCATTGGTAAAGACCCGCGACGATCAACACGGCACCGCTGAAGATGCGACTGGCGCTTGCCAGCGCCGGCGACAGCAGGGTTCCCTCCATGAGCCATTGCCCAAGCGTCGCGGCAAGCGCAAATCCCACCCAGGCAAGGAGATAGCCGCCGGCGAAAAAACCGGTCGCCGCAAAGGGCTTGCCCTCTTTCCGGCTTTGCCGGCCGACCCGGGCATAGAGCAGGATCATCGGCGTTGCCGAAGGCAGCATCATGCCGACCATCATCACGATCCACATGGTCAGGGTGACGCCGGCTTCTACGGAACTCCAGGGACGTGGTGAAATGCCGAGGACGGTGCCGAGCGACAGGGCGGCGCCGGCGTCCATCTCCATGCCGTCCATCTCCATGGCAGGGTCCATCCGCATGTCCGCTCCCATGCCGGGACCGGACATGCTCATGCCATCAATGTTCATGGCTGCTGCCAGCCAAAGAGTGTATGTCCAGGCGATCACCGTCAATGCGGCGAGCGACACTGCCACGATGACGCGATCCCGTCTGAGCAGGCTTTCAAGCGCGGTGTCGGCCGGCATGACGTCAGTGAACCACGCCGCTTCCGGTCATGTGCAGATTGGCGAAGTGGGCGTGCGAATCCGCGAGCGAAACTGCCAGCGGCCCGCTCGTCTCGGCCCAGCCGCGCCCCACCTCGCAGCGGTCGTATTCGAAACCGTGCGGAAGGTTGATGCGGGCGTGGTGCTCCTCACCGGTCACCGGATTGACGATGGGCTCGCCGCGAGCCTCCATCCAACCCGGAATGTTGACGCGCGCGGAGCGCCTTTCGACGTCGATCTCGAAATCGATCGGCGCGAAAACCGGTTCGTGGAAGGTCTCGAAAGTCGTCGCGAACACCTGGAAGAAGGTGGCGCCGGGCTCGGTGTCCTGGCCGCTCATGATCCGTAGCAGCGCCTCCCGCTGCTCGTCGGAGGCACGCTCGTCGATGATCGGAACCACCGCGCCCCTGCCCTCGTGAATGGCACCGGGCCAGGATACGATCATGCCGCACCTCAAGCCGTCGAGCCGGGTGTCGCCATGGTATCCCTCGTCGATATCGACGACCCCGATCGCGCGGCAATGCCCCTCGGTAGGCAGTGCGTTAAACTGGCACGGGCAGCCATAGGCGCAGTTGCAATGGATGAATTCGCGGCCCTTGATCGTCCACTCGACGTCCGTCATCGTTTCCTCCTCAGATACGATGGAAGTTTCACTCTCCTCCGAATGCAATTCTATTAGATGGCGGGAATATACTCCCCGCCGACGGCAATGCCAACGGGGTGCCTCGCGAAAGCGTCAGGCGATGAGGTCCACGGCGAAATAGCAGAGCGCCGAGATCAACGCTGCCGCCGGCATGGTGATCACCCACGCGACGACGATGTTGCCGGCGAGCCCCCACCGCACCGCCGATACCCGCCTCGCCGCGCCGACGCCGATGATCGCGCCGGTGATCGTGTGGGTGGTCGAAACCGGAATGCCGAGCCAGGTCGCCGCGAACAGCGTGATGGCACCGCCCGTCTCCGCGCAGAAGCCCTGCATCGGGTTGAGTTTGGTGATCTTCGAGCCCATCGTGTGGACGATCCTCCAGCCGCCGAAGAGCGTGCCGAGCGCGATCGCCGCCTGGCATGTGATGACCACCCAGAAGGGCACGTAGAATTCCGAGCCGAGATAGCCCTGCGAGAAGAGAAGCACGGCAATGATGCCCATGGTCTTCTGCGCATCGTTGCCGCCATGGCCGAGCGAATAGAGGGAGGCCGAAACGAATTGCAGCACCCGGAAGGTGCTGTCGACGGCGAAGGGCGTCTGGCGGACGAAGACCCAGGAGACGATCAGGATCAACAGCAGTG
Organism: Sinorhizobium meliloti 4H41; assembly: GCF_000375585.1. GTDB lineage: Bacteria > Pseudomonadota > Alphaproteobacteria > Rhizobiales > Rhizobiaceae > Sinorhizobium > Sinorhizobium meliloti_A. Next base: position 86,415 of record NZ_AQWP01000001.1, read on the forward strand.
CCAGAACGAAGCCGATGCCCGGCGACATGACGATGGCGCCGGCCGTCTTCAGGAGTCCTTGCCAGACGATCGAGCTGAAACCGGTCTTGGCCAGCCCGGCACCGACGAGGCCGCCGATGAGCGCGTGCGAGGAACTCGACGGGATGCCGAAGACCCAGGTGACGATGTTCCAGGTGATTGCGCCCATCAGCGCCGCGAAGATCACCTGCGGCGTGACGATACCCGGATCGATGATGCCCGTTCCAAGCGTTTCGGCGACGTGCAGTCCGAAGAAGAGGAAGGCGATGAAGTTGAAGAACGCCGCCCAGAAAACAGCATATTGCGGCCGGAGCACGCGAGTCGAAACGATGGTCGCGATCGAATTGGCCGCATCGTGCAAGCCGTTGAGGAAGTCGAAGAAAAGCGCGACGGCAATGAGCCCCACGAGCAGCGGGAAGGCGAGCGTCGCATCCATCAGACGTTCTCGATCACGATGCCGCTGATTTCGTTTGCCACGTCCTCGAAGCGGTCGACGACCTTTTCCAGTTCGCCGTAGATCTCGCTGCCGATGATATAGGCCATAGGATTGGAAGCGCCGTGGCGCTGGAAGAGATCCTTCAAGCCCTGCTCGTGGAGCTGGTCGGATCTATCCTCGACATGCGTCACCTCCTCGGCGATGGCGCCGAGGCGATGGGCATTGGCGCCGATCCGACTGAGGAGCGGAATGGCCTCGGCGACCAGATGGGCGGCCTCGACGACCGCCGCGCCCATGGCCTGCATGCCGGGGTCGAAGCTCTTCTGTTCGTAGAGCCGGATCGTTTTCACCGTCTTGTGCATCATGTCGATCGCATCGTCCATCGACTGGATGAGATCCTTGATGTCGCCGCGGTCGAAGGGGGTGATGAAGCTGCGGCGGACGGCCAGCAGAACCTCGCGGGTGATCTCGTCGGCCTCGTTCTCGAGCGCGACGATGCGGTCGCAATGGCTTTCGATGTCAGGACCGCCGGCAAGCAGCGCGTTCAGCGCCTCCGCCGCACCCATGACGGTGCGCGAATGGTCGGCGAAGAGGTCGAAGAAACGGTCTTCCCGGGGGAGGAGCTTGCGAAACAGGCCGAGCATCAGGGATCCATCCAACTGTCGATTGTCACGCAGTTGTCATATTGTACTTGCGCGCTCGGGGAAAGTTCCGGTGCGGCCGAAAAAAAGGGCTTTCCCACAGGCGATTGGGCGGCAATGCGCAGCCCGGACACGGAATTGCCGCGGGCCGTGGAGAGGCAGACGGAACGCCCTTTCCGCCTTGCCTTGGCCCGGCTTTCATCCTACCTGACAGCAACGTCGAATTCGGACCCGCAATGCCCCACAAGGTCTTTCTCACACGCCTGAAACTGAGCGACTTTCGCAACTATGCAACGCTGGCGCTCGACCTCGACCAGCGTCATGTGGTGCTGACCGGCGAGAACGGCGCGGGTAAAACCAATCTGATGGAGGCGGTCTCCCTTCTTTCGCCCGGGCGCGGCTTGAGGCGCGCTGCCTATGCGGATATCGCCCGGGTCGGCGCCGCCGATGGTTTCTCGATCTTCGCCGCCGTCGACGGCATGGAAGGTTCGGTGGAGATCGGCACCGGTACTCAAGGGACCGAGGAGGGGCAATCACGGCGCCTCAGACTCAACGGCACTGCGGCCCGCACGGTCGACGAACTCACCGATCACCTCCGGGTGCTCTGGCTCACGCCGGCGATGGATGGCCTCTTCACCGGCCCTTCCGCCGACCGCAGGCGCTTTCTCGACCGGCTGGTGCTGTCGCTCGATCCCGGGCACGGCCGGCGCGCCAGCGAGTTCGAGCGCGCCATGCGCAGCCGCAACCGGCTACTCTCGGAATTCCGACCCGATCCCGCCTGGCTGTCGGCCATCGAGCGCGAAATGGCCGGGCTCGGCATCTCCATGGCGCTCGCCCGTCAGGAGATGCTTGGCCTGCTCTCGGCCCTCGTCGAGCGAAGCCGGAGCGATGGGACCTTTCCGTCCGCAAGCCTGTCGCTCGCCGGCTTTCTCGATGACTGTGCAGGTATTCCCGCCTTTGAACTCGAAGAGCGCTATCTGGCAATGCTCGCCGAAGGCCGTGCCCGCGATGCGGCCGCCGGCCGCACGCTCGACGGGCCGCACCGCACCGATCTCCTGATCCGCCACCGGGAAAAGGACATGGAGGCAGAGCGTTGTTCGACCGGCGAGCAGAAGGCGCTGCTCGTCGGTCTGGTTCTCGCGCATGCACGGCTCGTCGGGGATATGACCGGCCACGCCCCGGTGTTGCTGCTCGACGAAATCGCCGCCCATCTCGATCGGGGACGCCGTGCCGCCCTCTTCGATCTGGTCGACGGGCTCGGCGGCCAAGCCTTCATGACGGGCACCGACCGGGCGATGTTCGACGCCCTTGGCGAGCGGGCTCAATATCTGGCCGTTGCAAACGGCCGCGTTTCCGGGTGACATAGAGCGCCGTCCGCGAAAATTAAATGGAGACGCCAATGACGACCGATGCGACGCTCGCTCCTTCGGAGATCGCGCGCTACGCACGCCACATCGTGCTGCCGGAGATCGGCGGCCCGGGGCAGCAGAAACTCAAGGCCGCGCGCGTGCTCGTCATCGGCGCGGGCGGGCTCGGCGCGCCGGCTCTGCAATATCTCGCGGCCGCCGGTGTCGGCACGCTCGGGATCGTCGACGATGACGTGGTCTCGTTGTCGAACCTGCAGCGTCAGGTGATCCACGCCACCGCCGATATCGGGCGGCCGAAGGTCGAGAGCGCCGCCGCGGCGATCGACGCCCTCAATCCACATGTGAAGGTCATGACGCACGCGCTCAGGCTGGACCCCGAAAATGCCGATGCGCTCTTGCGCCAATACGATCTCGTCGTCGACGGGTCGGATAATTTCGATACGCGTTATCTCGCCGCCGATACGGCCGCGGCGGCAGGCGTGGCGCTCGTCACCGGTGCCGTCGGACGCTTCGACGGCTCGGTCACCGTGCTGAAGCCCTACGAGACCGATGCCGAGGGGCACCCGAATCCCTCCTACCGCGATCTCTTCCCGGAGCCGCCGCCGCCGGGCACCGTGCCGAGCTGCGCCGAAGCGGGCGTCCTGGGCGCGCTCACCGGCGTCATCGGCACGCTGCAGGCGATGGAAGCGATCAAGCTCGTCACCGGCATCGGCGAGCCGCTGGTCGGCCGTCTGCTGCTCTACGATGCGCTCGCCGCCCGGTTCGACACGATCCGCTATCGGCGCGGCACGCGTTGAGCACGCCATGAAGACGGTTCGCATCGACGCCAGCTTCGATCGTTACGAGGAGTTGCTGTCGCTGATCCGTGCGTCCTTCGCCTATATGGACAGCCGCATCGATCCGCCCTCCTCGGCCCATGCGCTGACGGCGGCCTCCCTTAACCGGAAAGCAAGAGACGAGATCGCCTTCGTGGCCGTCGCCGGGCGTGAGCTCCTGGGCTGCATCTTCTGCAAGCCGGAAGCGGACTGTCTCTATATCGGCAAACTCGCCGTCGCTCCCGGCTTCCAGGGAAAGGGAGTAGGACGGATGCTCATCGCCGCCGCCGAGGAAACGGCGCGCGGTCTGGGCCTGCCTGCGCTGAGGCTTCAGACACGCATCGAGCTCACCGGGAACCAGGCCGCTTTTGCGGCTTTGGGCTTCGTGGAGACGGCGCGAACCGCCCATCCAGGCTTCACCCGCCCGACCTCGGTCGATATGCGCAAAGTGCTCAGCTAAATCGCGATGCTTTTGGGTCGGGTCGATCTAAAAACACGACCGTGATCGGTTCCACGAAGTTGAGACGCGGGATGCGGGCGGAAACCGCACACGTTTTTCCTCATCCCGCTCTTTTCCTCATTCCGCTCCAGGGCCGAGGTGTGGGGAGGTATCGCCGCGAGCCGGCACCCGCCGGAAGCCCGCAAAGAGAGACTGGAGCGCTTCGCTCCCCTGGGCCACGAGGTCGAAGCGACGGCCGAACAGCAGCCATTCGGTACAAAGCCCCATCATCATCCAGCGCAGGGCCCGTGCCGCGGTCGGCGGCGCCCAGTGCTCCTGCAACTGGCCCCTTTCCAATGCCCGGGCGAAGGCAAGCTCCAGAAGGGCATCGTGGCGCTCCTCGATCTCGCGCTGGCGCACGAGAACGGCGGACATGTCATTGTCGTAGTCGCAGCGCAGCATGATCGCGAGAATGCGCTGCCGCTGCTCGTCCGCGGCCAGGGTCGTCAACCAGTCGCTGGTCGCGCTCTCGACGATGGCGAGCGTGTCGAAGGCTTCCGTTTCGATCTCGCGTGCGATCATGTCTTCGTGAGGCAGCGGCACGGCCTCGTAAAGGGCGAGGAAGAGATCCGTCTTGTTGGCGAAATGCCAGTAGATGGCGCCGCGGGTGACGCCTGCCTCCTTCGCCACTTCCTCGAGCGTCGTATTGGGAACGCCCTTCTTGTAGAACATCCGCTCGGCGGCACACAGGATCTTCTGTCTTGTGGCCTCGGCGTCGGCCTTGGTTCGGCGCATCTATTCAAATTCTCCTTCGGCGACGGCCCGCCCGCCGCCCTAGGCGGGCGGGCCGTCTTCGATATTATTCGGCCGGGCTGGCGGTTTCGGATGCTGGCTTGGCCGCCTCCGGCGCCGCTCTTCCGCGTTCGAAGATCTTCATCACGAACACGAAGAAGACCGGGACGAAGAAGATCGCCAGCACCGTCGCCGAGATCATGCCGCCCATGACTCCCGTGCCGATGGCGCGCTGGCTGCCGGAACTTGCGCCCGTCGCGATCGCCAGCGGCAGGACGCCGAGGGTGAAGGCGAGCGAGGTCATCAGGATCGGCCGGAAGCGCAGATGCGCAGCCTCCAGTGTCGAGTCGATGAGCGACTTGCCCTGTTCGCGGAGTTCCTTGGCGAACTCGATGATCAGGATCGCGTTCTTCGCCGAAAGCCCGATGATCGCGATCAGGCCGACCTTGAAGTAGACGTCGTTCGGCATGTCCCGCATCGTCACGGCAAGCACGGCGCCGATGACGCCGAGCGGCACGACCATGATGACCGAGACCGGAATGGACCAGCTCTCATAAAGCGCCGCCAGGCACAGGAAGACGAGCAGGCAGGAGAGCGCAATCAGGAGCGGCGCCTGCGAGCCCGACTGGATTTCCTGCAGCGACTGCCCCGTCCATTCATAGCCGAAGCCCGCCGGAAGCTGGGCCACCAGGCGCTCCATCTCGGCGATCGCATCGCCGGAGGAGTAGCCGGGCGCGGCCTCGCCGCTGATGCGGACCGCCGGATAACCGTTATAGCCCACCGTTTGCGTCGGCGCCTTGACCCATTCCACGTCCGCAAAGGCCGAAAGCGGAACCATGCCGCCATTGGAGTTGCGGACGTTCAGGTTCAGGAGATCCGCCGTCTGCATGCGCTTCGTTTCGTCCGCCTGCACCGTCACGCGCTGCATGCGGCCGGCATTCGGGAAGTCGTTGACATAGGACGAGCCGAGATTGGTCGAGATGGTCGAGTTGATGTCGGCAAAGGTCACGCCGAAGGTATTGGCCTTCTCGCGGTCGATATTGACGCTGACCTGCGCCGCATCGGGCATGCCCTCGAAGCGGACCCCCGTCAGGACCTTGCTCTGGGAGGCGAGGCCGAGCAGCTGATCGCGCGCTTGCGCCAGCGCCTCTTGACCGAGACCCGCACGGTCCTGCAGGCGGAAAGAAAACCCGCCGGTCGTCCCGAGCCCCTGGATCGCCGGAGGCGACAGAGCGAAGCTGATCGCATCCTTGATCTGACTCATGGCCATCGTGGCGCGGCCGGCGATCGACTGGGCGGAGTTGTCAGCATCGCGCTCGCTCCAGTCCTTGAGCGTCACGAAGGCGAGCCCCGCATTCTGCCCGCTCCCGAAAAAGGAGAAGCCGTTGATCGCCACGATCGTGTCGACCGCCTTTTCCTGGCCGAAGATGGTCTCGGTCTGCTCGATCACCTCCGTGGTGCGGTTTGCAGTCGCTTCCGAAGGCAGTTGCATCATCACGATGACGAAGCCCTGGTCCTCGTCCGGCAGAAAGGACGAAGGAAGCTGGAGAAAGGCCCAGCCGAGGCCGGCAAGCAGCGCGAGATAGATGACCATGAAGCGGCCGGTCCGCCGGACGATGCCCCCGACGGCGCGCGTGTAGCCGTGCGACGTCCGGTCGAAACCGCGATTGAACCAGCCGAAGAAGCCACGCTTGGCGTGATGGTGACCCTTCGGAACCTGCTTGAGGAAGCTTGCGCAAAGCGCCGGCGTCAGCGACAGCGCAAGCAGCGCCGAGAACAGGATCGAGACGACCATGGTAAGACTGAACTGGCGGTAGATCACGCCGACGGCGCCCGGGAAGAAGGCCATCGGGATGAACACCGAAGCCAGCACCAGGGTGATGCCGATCACCGCACCGGTGATCTGCTTCATCGCCTTGCGGGTTGCATCCTTCGGAGTGAGCCCTTCTTCCGACATGATACGCTCGACGTTCTCGACCACAATGATCGCATCGTCGACGAGAATGCCGATCGCCAGCACCATGCCGAACATCGTCAGCACGTTGATCGAGAAGCCCATCGCCAGCATGACGGCGCAGGTGCCGAGCAGGGCGACCGGCACGACGATGGTGGGAATGATCGTATAGCGGACGTTCTGCAGAAAGAGGAACATTACCAGGAAGACGAGGCCGACTGCCTCGACGAGGGTGTGCAGCACCTTCTCAATCGACACCGCGACGAAGGGCGAGGTGTCATAGGGGACCGAATATTCGAGCCCTTGCGGGAAGAACTCCGCGAGCTCGTCCATGCGCGCCTTGATCGCTGCCGAGGTCGACATCGCGTTGCCGCTCGGAGAGAGCTGCACGGCGATGGCCGCCGAGGGGCTGCCGTTGAGGCGGGTGGAGAAGGTGTAGCTTTCGCCGCCGATCTCGAGGCGCGCGACGTCGCGCAGCCGCACGGCGGAGCCGTCGGCATTCGCCCTCAGCACGATGGCACCGAATTCCTCCGGGGTCGAAAGCTGACCCTTGATGACGACCGGAGCGGTGACCTGCTGCGTGATCGGATTCGGCTGGGCGCCGATCGAGCCCGAGGCGATCTGGGCGTTTTGAGCCTGGATCGCTGCCGTGACGTCGGCTGCCGTCAGGTTGAGGCCGAGCATCTTGTCGGGATCAAGCCAGACGCGCATCGAGCGCTCGGTCGCAAAGAGCTGGGCGCGTCCGACGCCGGGCACGCGCTGGATCTCGCTGAGCACGTTGCGGCTGAGATAGTCGCCAAGCCCGATCGCGTCCATCGAACCGTCGGTCGACGTGAGCGAGATGATCAGCAGGAAGCCGGCGCCGGCCTCGTCCACCTGCACGCCTTGCTGCCTGACGGGATCGGGCAGGCGCGGTTCGACGCGCTGCACCCGGTTCTGAATGTCGACCGAGGCCTGGCTTGGATCGGTGCCCGGCTGGAAGGTGGCGTCGATCGAGACCGAGCCGGAGGAGCTGGTCGACGATTCGAAGTAAAGCAGCCCCTCGACGCCGTTCAGCTCGTCCTCGATCAGCCGCGTGACGCTCTGATAGGTGTCCTGCGAGGAGGCGCCGGGATAGTTGGTATTGATCGATATCTGCGGCGGTGCGACATCCGGATACTGCGAAACCGGCAGGAGCGGGATAGCGATGATGCCGGCGATCATGATGAAGATCGCCACCACCCAGGCAAAGATCGGCCTGTCTATGAAAAAACTGGGCATGATTTCGGTCTCACTTCACTTCGGTGCCGGGCTTTTCGCCGGCATCTGCCGAAGCGCTGGCCTGTTCGGGCGCGGGCTTTGCGTTCGGGTTCCAGTCGGAAGGCTGCACGGGCGCGCCCGGGCCGACTTTCTGGAAACCCTCGACTATGACCTTTTCGCCGGGTTTCAGGCCGGAGGTCACCTGCCAGCGCTCGCCGACGGTGCGTCCGAGCGTGACGTTGCGGAATTCAACCTTGTTGTCGGCATTCACGACATAGACCTGCGACTGCCCGGCATTGTTGCGCTGCACGGCCTGTTGCGGGACGGTGATCGCGTCCTTTTCCAAACCCTGCTGGATCTGGACGCGGACATACATGCCCGGCAGCAGATCGTTGTTCGGGTTGGGGAATTCGCCGCGCAGCGTCACCTGGCCCGTCGTCGCGTCGACGGCGGCTTCGGAGAAGAGCAGCCTGCCCTTGAGGGCGTAGGGCGTCCCGTCGTCGAGGATCAGCTGAACTTCGGCCTCGTTGTTGGCGCTCATCCACTGGCCGTCCTTGAGCGCCTTGCGCAGGCGGATCAGATCCGTCGCCGACTGGGTGAAATCGGCATAGATCGGGTCGAGCTGCTGGATCATTGCAAGGTTCTGGGTGTCGTTGGTGTTGACGAGCGCGCCTTCGGTGATCAGCGCCCGGCCGATCCGGCCGCTGATCGGAGCCGTGACGTTCGTATATTGCAGATTGAGCTTGGCCTCGGCGAGCCCTGCCTCGGCGATGCCGACATCGGCCTCGGCCTGGGCGAGGGCCGCGATCGCATCGTCGTACTGCTGCACGGCGGTGACCTGCGCCTCCTTCAGTCGCGACTGGCGGTCGGCCGTCCGCTTGGCCTGATCGACCACCGCCTGAGCGCGCTTCAGCGTCGCCGCGGCGCTGTCCACCTTGACCTGGAACGGTGCCGGGTCGATGCGGTAGAGCACGTCGCCTTCCTTGACCATGGTGCCCTGCTCGAACACGCGCTCGACGACGATGCCGGAGATGCGCGGGCGGACCTCGGCGATGCGGGTGGCGGTGATGCGGCCGGGCAGTTCGTTGGTGATCGGCAGCGGTTCCGCCTTCGTCGTGAAGACGGCGACCGGCGACGGCGGAGGGGCGGCAGCCGCTGCCTGCTGTTCTTCGTTCTTCTGGCAGCCCGCGAGAAAAATCACGGATGCCAGCGCGGCGGCCAATATCGGTCGGTTCATGCGCATCGCAATGTCCATATTGTCAAAGGACCGGCCGCAGTCGCGGCGTTTCGCAAGCGCTGCGCGGTCCAAAAGTGAGGTGAAGCGGAGCCGGTATCGGCGTGGAAAATACCGGAAAGCTAATATACAGACGCCAATGTATGTTAATTTCTGCCGCAGTGCAACAGAGTTTCGACGCGCCGGCCCGGGAGGTAAAAAAAGGACGAGTCGCAACGGTTTCGGCGTTGCGGGTCGCGGTGATCACGCAGGTGTGATTCGGGCCGAAGCTGTTTCAGGGGGCAAATCGGCCCCTCATCCCGCTGCCGTGACCTTCTCCCCGCCAGCGGGGAGAAGGAAAACAGGGGGACCGTCTGCGCCACGATGCCATGCCCCGCGTGCGGGGAGCGGGCAATCACACCGGCGCTTCTCTTACTGACCCGACTTGATCACCCGCCCGTCCGCATCGAAGCGGTGCATGCTGCCGATTACCGGCGTCGCGTGGACGATGTCGTCGGCGGCGTAGCGGTGTTCGCCGAAGAGGCGCACCGTCAGCAGGCCGACCGTCTCCGATTCGATATAGATGATCGTGTCGGCGCCAAGATGCTCGACATGGATCACCTTGCCCTTCCAGTCCCCGCTTTCACGGGAGAGGCCGATATGCTCCGGACGGATACCGATCGTCTTTGCCTCTCCGTCGCCGAGCTTTGCGGCTTCGATGAAATTCATCTGCGGCGAGCCGATGAAGCCGGCGACGAAAAGGTTGGCCGGGCGATTGTAGAGCTCCATCGGCGAGCCGACCTGCTCGATCCGGCCGGCATTCAGCACGACGATCTTGTCGGCAAGCGTCATCGCCTCGACCTGATCGTGGGTCACGTAGATCATCGTCGCCTTGAGGCTGCGGTGAAGGCGGGCGATCTCGAGCCGCGTGTTGACGCGCAGCGCCGCGTCGAGGTTCGACAGCGGCTCGTCGAAAAGGAAGAGCTTCGGCTCGCGCACGATCGCGCGGCCGATCGCCACGCGCTGACGCTGGCCGCCGGAAAGCTCGGCCGGACGGCGGGCGAGATAGGGTTCGAGCGACAGCATGCCGGCCGCCTTGGCGACCTTTTCTTCGATCTCCGCCTTCGGCACACCCGCCTGCTTCAGCCCGAGGCCCATATTGTCCTTGACGGTCAGGTGCGGATAGAGCGCGTAGGACTGAAACACCATGGCGATGCCGCGCTTGGCCGGCGCCACATGGCCGACCTCGACGCCGTCGATCTGAACGCTGCCCGAGGTCGCGTCCTCGAGGCCGGCGATAGTGCGCAGAAGCGTCGACTTTCCGCAGCCGGACGGACCGACGAAGATGACGAACTCGCCGTCCTTCACGTCCAGGTCGATGCCCTTCAGCACCTCATGACTGCCGAAGGCCTTGCGGATGGTTTTGAGTTGAAGTGATCCCACGTGTCGCCCTCTTGGGTTAAAGCTCGACCGGCTTGCCGGTGCGCACACTCTCGTCGGCGGCGAGGCAGATCTTCAGCGACTGCACCGCATCGTCCATGTGCCGGCCGAGATCGATGTCTTCTCGTATGGCCTTGAGCACGAAGGCCTGCTCGCGCTCGCAAAGCTCCTGGTGGCCGGGCTCGCCCTCCATCACCAGGTCCTCGTCGGATTTCAGGAACCGGCCGTCCGGTCCCGTCGCGGCGCTGTGCACGCGGATGACGGACGTTTTCGTGTGCACGTCGATGTCGTCCGATTTGGCGTTCTGATCCATGACGATCGACACGGAGCCGTTCGGAGACATCACGTCCTTCACGAAAAAGGCCGTCTCGGAGATCATCGGGCCCCAACCCGCCTCGTACCAGCCCACAGAGCCGTCCTCGAAGATCACCTGCAGATGCCCGTAATTGTACATATCCGCGGCGATCTCGTTCGAGAGCCTCAAGCCCATGCCGCGCACCTCGACGGGCCTGGCATCGGTGATCTGGCACATGACGTCGACATAGTGGACGCCGCAATCGACGATCGGCGGTGTCGTCTGTATCAGCGACTTGTGCGTCATCCAGGTCGGGCCGCTCGACTGCTGGTTCAGGTTCATGCGGAAGACAAAGGGCCCTCCGAGCTTGCGGGCTTCCGCGATCAGCCGCATCCAGGACGGGTGGTGGCGCAGGATATAGCCGACGACCAGCTTGCGGCCGTTGGCCCGGGCGCAGGCGACGACGCGCTCGGCGTCGGCGACCGTCGTTGCCAGCGGCTTCTCCACGAAGACGTGGGCTCCCGCCTCCATCGCCATCACCGCGTAGTCCGCATGCGTGTCGGAATAGGTGTTGATCGAGCAGAGCTCGGGCTTCAGCGCGGCCAGCGCCTCCGGGAACGACGGCAGGATCTCGTATCCTGCCAGAGCCTCGGGCAGCGCCACCTTCGATCGGTTGACCAGCCCGGCGATCTCGAAGCCGGGGTTCTGATGATAGGCGAGCGCGTGGCTGCGGCCCATATTGCCGAGCCCGGCGCTGAGCACGCGGATCGGGGGTGCGGATGAATTCACTTGACTGCTCCTGCCGTGATGCCGCGGATCAGCTGCCGCGAGAAGATGACGTAAAGGACGAGGACCGGGAAGATCGCCAGCGACAGCGCCGAGAGGACCGCGTTCCAGTTGGTGACGAACTGGCCGATGAAGATCTGCGAGCCGAGGGTGACGGTCTTGGTCGCCTCGGCGGGCGCGAGGATCAGGGGGAACCAGAGATCGTTCCAGATGGGGATCATGGTGAAGACGGCGACCGTCGCCATGGCCGGGCGGATGAGCGGCAGCACCAGCCGCAGGAAGATCGCATATTCCGACAGGCCGTCGATGCGTCCGGCATTCTTCAGGTCGTCGGATACGGTGCGCATGAACTCGGACAGAATGAATACCGCCAACGGCAGGCCTTGCGCCGTATAGACGAGGATCAGCGCGGTCAGCGTATTGACGAGACCAGTCGCCACCATGCCCTGCAGGATCGCCACCGTTCCGAGCCGGATCGGGATCATGATGCCCAGCGCCAGATAGAGTCCCATCAGCGTATTGCCGCGGAAGCGGTATTCGGAAAGCGCGAAGGCGGCCATGGCGCCGAACAGCAGGACGAGCGTGATCGAGACCACGGTGACGATGATGCTGTTCTGGAAATAGCCGATGAAGTCACCCTGCTTCAGCACCGTTTCGTAGCCGATCAGGCTGAAGGTCTCGGGTGTCGGGATCGCCAGAGGCTCCCGGAAGATCGCGTTGCGGCTCTTGAACGAGTTTACGATCGTCAGGAACACCGGAAAGAGTGCAACGAGCGTATAGGCGATCAGGGCCGCGTGAACGGCGCCCATGCGCACGAAGGAGGCGCGTGCTTTCGACATCTTCTATCCTCCTTAGAACTGATAGCGGCGCATGCGGCGCTGTATGCCGAAGAGATAGAGCGCGACGCCGGCGAGAATGATCAGAAACATGATCGCGGCGATCGTCGCGCCCATCGAACGGTCGCCGAGCTGAAGCTGGAAACCGAAGAAGGTGCGATAGAGCAGGGTGCCCAGGATGTCGGTCGACTTGTCCGGGCCGGCCAGCGCGCCCTGCACCGTATAGATCAGATCGAAGGCGTTGAAATTGCCGACGAAGGTGAGGATCGACACGATGCCGATGGCAGGCAGGATCAGCGGAAGTTTGATCTTCCAGAACTGGCTCCAGCCGGTGACGCCGTCGAGCTCCGCCGCCTCGGTCACCTCGTCTGGAATGTTGAGGAGCGCCGCATAGATCAGCATCATCGGGATGCCGATATATTGCCAGACGGAGATAAGCGAAACCGCGATAAGCGCGGTGTCGGGCTTGCCGAGCCAGGGACCGAACAGCGATCGCAGGCCGACCGTGTCGAGAAGATAGGGGGCGACGCCCCAGATCGGCGACAGGATCAGCTTCCAGATGAAACCGACGATGACGAAGGAGAGCAGCGTCGGCAGAAAGATCGCCGTGCGGTAGAAGGCGCCGAAGCGCAGCTTCGGGACGGACAGCATGGCGGCGAGCGCGATGCCGATCGGGTTCTGCACGGCCATGTGGATCAGGAAAAAGACGAAATTGTTCTTGAGCGCGTTCCAGAAATCCGCCGCCCAGCGCGGGTCGCCGAACAGAACCTTGAAATTGCCCAGGCCCACGAAGGTCAACTGGCCGTCAACCGTGTTGTAGAAGGACTGGCGCAGCGTCTCGAAGAGCGGAAGGATCATCACCGCCGTGTAGACGACGAGCGCCGGCAGCAGAAAGACGAGGATGTGCCAGCGCCGCGGGCGCCTGATCTCGGTGACGTCGGTCGTGATTTCACGTGGGTTCATCGGCCTCTGGCCCGTTCTCAAACCGGCTGGCCATAAGGGCGCAGCCTCGATTTCTTTCGAAATGCGGCGCGGCTTCCTGCCTTGCACCGTGCTTCCGTCAGGCGTCCCGGGGTCGCGGAGAGCCGGCAAGCCGCTTCGATCCGCTCGTTACAGGCGCGGCGCCTTAGCGCCGGTGCCCGAGCAATCCATGACGCCGCCCCGCATGCGATACGTTTGCACATGTCGGGGAGGGTGCGCAGACGGCGTCCACACACCCCGTTTCGGTCTTACTTTACCGGCTTGAACCAGCTGTCGAGGCCGTCCTGGAGCTTCTTGGCCGCCGCCTCCGGCGTGTCCGTGCCGTTGATGACATTGGCCGACATGACCCAGGTTTCGTTCTCGAGGTTAGGGGTTCCGCGCGACAGGATCTGATAGGTCGAGCGGATGGTCGGCTTGCATTTCTCCCGCCAGGAGACGAATTCCTGAGCGAGCGGATCGGACATCTTCACCGCCGTCGAATTCAGGCTGAAGAAGCCGGGCAGGGCGTTCGCATAGATATCCGCGAACTCCGGCGAGGCGACCCAGGTGAGGAAGGTCTTGGCGGCATCCGCATTCTTGCTCTTGGCATTGAGTCCGATGCCGATGTCGTTGTGGTCGGAGATGTAGCAGGTATCGCCCGCCTTCTTCACCGGGGGCGGAAAGGCACCCATCTTGAATTCGGCCTGTGTGTTGAAGCCGGAGATTTCCCAGGAGCCGGCCGGGTAGATTGCCGCCCGGCCGAGCGTGAAGAGGTTCTGGCTGTCCGGATAGGTCTGCGCCTCGAAGCCGTCGCCGAGGTAATCCTTCCACTTCGCCAGCACGCGGAAAGGCTCGACCCACGGCTCGTCGGTCAGTTTCTGCTCGCCTTTCAGCAGAGCCAGACGGCCTTCCTCGCCCTTCCAGTAGTTCGGGCCGATGTTCTGGTAGCCCATCGTGGCGGCTTCCCAGAGGTCCTTGGTGCCCATCGCCATCGGGATGTAGTTGCCGTCCGCCTTGATCTTTTCGAGGACCGCGAAGAACTCCTCCTCGGTCGTCGGAACGGAAAGGCCGAGCTGGTCGAAGGCATCCTTGTTGTAGATGAAGCCGTGAATGACGGAAGCCATCGGCACGCAGAAGGTCGCCTTGCCGTCGTCGGTCGTCCACGCGGATTTGGCGACGTCGGAGAAATTCTCCATGCCGGGAAGACCGGTCAGGTCGGCAAGATGCTTCTTGTTGTAGAGTTCGAGCGAGGCGTCGAAGGGACGGCAGGTGATGAGGTCACCCGCGGAGCCGGCGTCGAGCTTGGCGTTGAGGGCGGCGTTGTATTCGGTGGGGGCCGAGGGCGCGAATACCACTTTGATGCCCGGGTTCTTCGCCTCGAAGGCGGGGATCAGCTTTTCCTGCCAGATCGCCAGGTCGTCATTGCGCCAGCTTTCGATCGTCAGCGTTGCATCCTGGGCTTGTGCAAGCCCGGTCGAGCCGAGAATGCTCGATGCGAGCAGCAAGCCTTTCATTGTTGTGCGGGTCATGCAGTTTCTCCCCTTTAGGCGCGTGTCGCGCGGTTTTGAATTCCCAGTTTATCTCTCACGCCCCGACGATGGCGATCGCCCGGCGCAAATTCTGATCGGCGCGCTCGAGCGCGTCCTCGGCATGGGCGATGTCCCTCGCTCCGGATGCGAGCAGGATCGCCAGCTTGACCGACCCGGCGGCAAGGCCGAGAAGCCTGTCCGCCTCGGCGGCGCCGATGCCGGTTATGTCCGAGACGATCCGGATCGCCCGGCCGCGCAGCTTGATGTTGTCGGCACGCAGATTGACCATGTGACCATCGAGCACGTGGCCGAGATGGATGCCGACCATGGTCGAAAGCATGTTGAACGCGATCTTCTGAGCCGTCCCGGCGCCCATGCGGGTCGAGCCGGACACGACTTCCGGAGGCGTCTCCAGGAGGATGGAGACGTCGGCGTTCAGAAGGAGCGGTGCGCCGGCATTGTTGGCCATGCCGATGACGCGTGCGCCGCGTTGCCCGGCCTCGTCGGCAGCGGCGATCGCATAGGGCGTGGAACCGCTGGCGGAAACCGAAATGAGGCAGTCGCCCGCCCCGATTCCGGCGTTGCGCACATCGGCGCGCGCGAGCTCCATGTCGTCCTCATAGCCGCCGGCAAGATCGGTGAGGCTTTCGGCGCCGCCGGCAATGAGAACGACGATCTGCTCCCGAGCTATGCCGTAGGTGCCGGGCAGTTCGAGCGCGTCCGCCATCGCCATCAACCCGGAGCTTCCTGCGCCGGCATAGGCAAGCCGGCCGCCGGAGGCAAGGCTGTCCGCCGCAAGGCGGGCCGCGGCGGAAATCGGCTTGATCGCCTGTTCCACCGACCTTGCCGCCTCCTGCTGACCGGCTGCGAGCAAACGAAGGGCCAGCTCCGGACGCATGACGTCCAGGCCCTTGGCATTGTCGCGGCGTTCTTCGGTCTTGGCTGGCGGCATGGCATCGTCCTCCTCTTCTGGAATTAATGCCAAAAAAATACCACTTGTCTAGGAGAAATTTAACTTTTACCGCAAGAAACCACTGAAAAAAGAAATAAATCTATATTTTTCAAAGAAGTAGGCTGGGGAATGATCTGTAGTCAGAAATCTCGCTTGGTTAATGGTATTTTTTTGGTATCTTGTGGTGACGGAGGTGCCCATGGCGTTTTACCTGATCGGAATTGATGGCGGCGGAACGAGCTGCCGCGCGGCTGTGGCAGCCCTCGACGGCCGCATTCTCGGCCGCGGCAAGGCGGGCGCCGCGAACATCCTTACCGATCCGGAAACGGCGCTTCAGAACATAACCGATGCGGCGCGCAACGCTTTCGGGGATGCGGGCCTCGACCAGGCCGCAATTGCGGCATCGCGCGCCATCGTCGGTGTCGCCGGCCACAATGTGGGCGATGCCGTTCATTACGTGAAGAGGCGGCTTCCCTTCGCTCAGGCCGATATCGAGTCCGACGGGCTGATCGCGCTGCAGGGCGCTCTCGGCGACGGGGACGGGGCCGTCGCGATACTCGGGACGGGCACGATCTATATCGCGCGCCGGGGCGATGAGATCAGCTATGTCGGCGGCTGGGGCTTCACTATCGGAGATCACGGCAGCGGCGCACGCATCGGTCACGCGCTGCTGCAGGAGAGCCTGCTCGCCTATGACGGCATACATGAAGGCTCGCGCGTGACCGATGCCATACTTGCCGAGTTCAACCACGACCCGCGCGACATCGTCGACTTCGCACGGCTCGCCAAACCCGGCGAGTTCGGCCGCTATGCGCCGCGCGTCTTCGACTATGCCGAGCGCGGCGACCCTGTGGCAGTCAGCCTGTTGGAGGCTGCCGCCGCGACGGTGGACGAGGCGCTCGACGTGGTGGTTTCGAGGGGAAGCGAGAAGCTGTGCCTGCTCGGAGGATTGGCGCCGCTTTATCGCCGCTGGCTGGCCGACCGGCATCAGCCGCGCTTCGTCGAGGCGCAGGCCGATGCTTTGACCGGCGCCGTCGCGCTGGCGGCGGCCCGTTTCGGCTCCCATTCCGGGGTATCGGCATGAACCAGCAGCTCGCCGCCATTCTGCCGCTCGAAACCCTGCAGTCGGGGGGCGCCGGCCCGCTCTATCTGAAGCTCAGACAATCGCTCGAAGAGGCAATCCTGTCGGGCAAGCTCAATCACGGAGATGCGCTGCCGCCGGAGCGGGATCTTGCGGATTACGCCAATGTCAGCCGAGTCACGGTCCGCAAAGCCGTCGACGATCTCGTGCGTGACGGGCTCCTCGTGCGCCGCCACGGTTCCGGGACCTTCGTCGTCCGGCCGGTTTCGCGCGTCGAGCAGTCGCTCTCGCGCCTGACCTCGTTCACCGAGGACATGGCCCGGCGCGGCCTCAACACGCGTGCGGAATGGCTGGAACGCGGGCTCTTCCATCCCTCGCCGGACGAGATGATGACCCTCGGGCTTGCGGCCGACGCGCTGGTGGCGCGCCTTGGGCGGCTCCGTATTGCCGACGACATGCCGCTTGCGATCGAACGCGCCTGCGTTTCGGCGGAATTCGTTCCCGATCCGCTCGCCGTCGCCTCCTCGCTCTATTCAGAGCTCGAGAAGAAACAGGCCCGGCCGGTGCGCGCGGTGCAGCGGATCTCCGCCTGCAATATCAAGGAACCGGACGCGGCCATGCTCGGCGTCGCGGTCGGCGCCGCCGGTCTTTCGATCGAGCGCGTCTCCTATCTTGCTTCGGGGCGTGTGGTCGAATTCACGCGGTCGCTCTACCGCGGCGATGCCTATGATTTCGTCGCGGAGCTGACGATCCCGGAAAATTGAGCCCGGCGTGGCCGGACGAGGGAAGGGCGGGACCAAAAGTGTAAAGCGGTTTTCCGCCCGCATCCCGCCTGTTTGATGAAAGGACATGACGATGCAGACCAACATGCGGCGAGAAATCGACGAGATTCCCGAGGCCGCAGCCCGGTTGCTGGAGCGCTCGGCCACGGAGCTGGCGCAAGCAGGCGCGGCGCTGCGCGACAAGGATCCGGCCTTTCTGGTAACGATCGCCAGAGGCTCTTCCGACCATGCCGCGCTGTTCCTGAAATACGCGATCGAGCTCACGATCGGTCGTCCGGTCGCCTCGCTCGGACCATCGCTGGCGTCGATATACGGTGCCGATCTGAAACTCGGCGGTGCGGCGGCGATTGCGATCTCGCAGTCCGGCAAGAGCCCGGACATCGTGGCCATGGCCGAAGCCGCGACACGCGCCGGCGCCGTTTCGATCGCGCTGACGAACACGCTGCCGTCGCCGATCGCCGAGGCCTGCACCCACCCGCTCGACATTCTCGCCGGGCCCGAAATTGCCGTTGCGGCGACCAAGTCCTATGTTAACTCGATCGTCGCCGGTCTTGCCGTGCTCGGCGAGTGGACCGGCGACGCGACGCTCAAGCATGCGGTCGCCGATCTGCCGAACCAGCTTGCCAAGGCCGTGAAGCTCGATTGGCAGGACTTTGCCGACGACCTTGCAGAAGCGGAATCGCTCTATGTGCTGGGCCGCGGTCCGGCGCTGGCCATCGCCAGCGAAGCGGCGCTGAAGTTCAAGGAGACGTCCGGCATGCATGCCGAGGCCTATTCCGCTGCAGAGGTGCTGCACGGACCGGTGGCGCTGGTCGGGCCCCGGTTCCCGGTGCTTGTGCTGGCCGCCCGCGATGCTGCCGAGGCCTCGGTTGCCGATATCGCGGACGGCATGAGCGCAAAGGGCGCGGTGGTGCACGTGACCTCGGCACGGGCGAGCAAGGCAAAGCGCCTGCCCTTCGTCGAGACCGGGCACCCGCTCACCGGCGCCTTGGCACTGATCCTGCCGTTCTATGGCTTCGTCGAGGCCTGGTCCCGCTCGCGCGGTCTCAATCCCGACGCACCGGAGAACCTCAAGAAGGTGACGGAGACACGATGACTGCGAAGAAGACGATCAGCGGAGCGCGGATTTTTGACGGCATCGACTGGCACGACGGGGCAGCCCTCGTGATCGAGGCGGGACACGTCAAGGCGATTGCGCCGGCGGGAAGCGTCCCCGCCGGCGGCGAAACCGTCGACGCGCGTGGCCTGCTTCTCGTGCCCGGTTTCATCGATCTGCAGGTGAATGGCGGCGGCGGCGCGCTTCTGAACGAAGCGCCGACCCTCGAAAGCATCCGGAAGATCTGCGCAGCGCATGCGAAATTCGGCACGACGGCGCTGCTGCCGACGCTGATCACCGACACGCGCGCGGTCAGGACCGCGGCCATTGCAGCAGGCGTCGAGGCGAAAGCCGCGGCGGTTCCGGGCTTCCTCGGCCTGCATCTCGAAGGCCCGCATCTGTCCGTCGCCCGCAAGGGGGCTCACGATCCGGCGCTGATCCGCCCGATGGGCAATGACGATCTTGCCGAGATACTCGCTTGCGCAGAGGCGCTCGGCCGTCTGATGCTCACCGTGGCCCCGGAAAACGCCACCAGGGAGCAGGTGCGGGCGCTGGCCGATGCCGGCGTCGTGGTGAGCCTCGGCCATACCGACGTGGATTACGATACCGCCTGCGCCTATGCCAAAGCGGGTGCCCGGACCGTCACGCATCTCTTCAACGCCATGAGCGGGCTCGGCCATCGCGAGCCCGGCGTGGTCGGCGCGGCGCTTTCGACCGGCACGCTCCACGCCGGGATGATCGCCGATGGTTTTCACGTTCACCCGGCGTCGATGGGCATCGCGCTGCGCGGCAAGAAAGGCCCTGGTCAGATTTTCCTGGTCACCGACGCCATGTCGCCGATCGGCACCGACCAGACGAGTTTCTTCCTGAACGGACGGGAAATCCTGCGCCAGGGCGGGCGCCTGACGCTTGCCGACGGCACGCTTGCCGGCGCCGATATCGACATGCTGTCGTCGGTCCGCTTCGTCCACCAAAGGCTTGGTCTGCCGATCGAAGAGGCGGTTCGCATGGCCTCCGCCTATCCCGCCGACGCCATGGGGATCGCCTCGCACAAGGGCCGGCTCCTGCCTGGTACGGATGCGGACTTCGTGCTGCTCACGCCGGAACTCGCAATGAAATCGACCTGGATCGGCGGGGAGGCGGTTTTTGCGGCTTGAGCCAGCTTGGCGGAGCGATACACGGCAAGATGCCCCTCACCCTAACCCTCTCCCCGCAGGCGGGGAGAGGGTACTTGCCCTATGAAACACGGGCAGTTGCGGCTGGGCAGGCAGTCTCCGTTTGTCCCTTCGCCCCGCCTGCGGGAGAAGGTGGCCGGCGGGCCGGATGAGGGGCGGACGCCGGAAGGAAGCCTCACAACTTACGCTCGAATCTTCGCCCCTATGGCATCGAGCCGCGCCCGCATCGCCCTGATCGTTGCTGCGTCCGTGCGGCGACGCTCCGGCGCGGCGAATCCCATCTCGACGAGGCGCTTGTCTTTAGCCGGCTCAGCAACAGAACAGGACGAATGAACCTCGGCGACAGCAAGCCTCGGCACGATCGCTCCGACTGTGTCGATGGTGATGCCCGATCCGGGCATGATCGAGAGCCGTCCCGCCGCCAGTTCGATCAGTCTTTCCAGTGTATCGGCCGCTTCCGGTGCCGTTCTCGCGCCGCCCGAGGTCAGGATGCGTTCGAAGCCGAGATCGGCGGCGATCTCCACCGCCTCGGCGAAATCCGGCACCAGATCGAAGGCGCGGTGCAAGGTGAGCCCCAAACCTGACGCATGGCCGGCGAGTTTCGTCAGCATGCGCGCGTCCAGGCGGCCGTCGGCGAGCGATGCGCCGAGAACCACGCCGGCGAGTCCTGCATGCCGCGCCGCATCGATGTCGTGTCGCATGACCTCGAGGTCGGCCTTGTCATAGATGAAATCGCCCGCCCGCGGCCGGATCATCGCATAGACCGGCACCGGCGCGGCGGCGGCCATCAGGCCGGGGCTGGGTGTCAGCCCTCCCGCCCCAAGCGCCGAACAAAGTTCGATGCGGTCGGCGCCCCCGGCAACGGCTGCCTCCAGACCATCGGGATCGTCGACGCAGACCTCCAGCAATATGCGGCTCATGCCGATCTCCCTGCGAAGCCGAGCAGGGCGGCGCCGATCAGGCCGGGCTCCACCCGGCACTCGCCACGCACGACGAGCGGCCGGTCGAAACGCCTGAGGATGCGCGCCCGCACCGCCAGGTCGATCTCGGTGAGCAGCGCTTCGGCATTGGAAAGGCCGCCGCCCACCGGCACGATCGTCGCCCCGGTGATGTTGATCACGAGCGCCAGCGGCGAACTCACCAGATCGACGAAGACGTCGATCGTGCGCGCCGCCTCGGCATTTCCGTTCTGCCAGCCTTCGATTATGTCATGACTGGAGAGCGCCTTGCCGTGGACCGTCTCGTGGAGTCTTTCCAGCCCGCGTGCACCGCCGACCGTATCGACGCAGCGGCTCTGGCCGCAGCCGCAGGGAAAGGCCGGTATGTCCATGGGCGGGTGTCCGGCCGCGGCCGCGACGGCGGGGCCGTGACCCCACTCGCCGGCAAAGCCGCCATCGGCATTGATCAGCCGGCCGTCGATCACCAGCCCGCCGCCGACCCCGGTGCCGAGGATGGCACCGAAGACGATGCGATGGCCGCGCCCGGCGCCGACACCGGCCTCGGCAAGGGCGAAACAATCGGCATCGTTGGCGATCACCACCGGCAGGTGCAGCGCCGCTTCGAGTTCGGCGACGAGCTCACGCCCGTCGATGCAGGGAATGTTGGCGCATTTGATCCGGCGCGTCTCCGGATCGATCACCCCGGTGATCGAGATCGCCACCCTTTCGGGCAGGCCGCCCGCTTCGTCGAGCACGGATTCCATCGCCTCGACGAAGCGGCGGAAATCCGTGAGCGGCGTCGCGCGTCGGGGCAGCGGGAATATCCGCTCCGGCGAATGGGTGATCGCGCCCTTGATCGCCGAGCCGCCGATGTCGAAACAGACGATCATGCATCGCCCCGGATGGACGCCTCGGCGGCGAGTGCTGCGGAAAGCAGGCGGTCGTCCTGGTGATGAGGCGCCGAAAGCTGGAAGCCGACCGGCATGCCAGCCGCACCCGTGCCGCAGGGAAGAGAGACGCCGCAGAAATCCAGGAAGTTGCCGATCGATGTATTGCGCAGCGTCCTGGCATTGACCTTGAAGAAGAGATCGTCGTCGGCAAGAAGCGGATCGAGCGGCGGCGCCACATGCGGCAGGGTCGGATGCGCAATGAGCTCGCCGGCCCTGATGCTCTCGCCCGCTTCATGGATCAGCCGCTCGCGGGCGTCGAGGATGGCGATGTAATCGCTGACGGTGATCTTCTCGCCGAGGCGGCTACGGGCGACGACGCGCGGGTCCATGCGCTCCGCCTCAGGCCCTGCCAAGCGTTCCCGGTGCAGCGCGTAGGCCTCTGCCGTCACAAGAGCGCCGTGGCGGGCGGTAAGCTCGAAAATTTCCGCAAAGCTCGGGAAGGCCTGCCGGCGGACCTTCGCGCCCGCCGCTTCGAGGCGCTTGATCGCTTCCTCGAATGCGGTCACGACTTCCGGTTCGGCATCGTCGAAGACGATCGTCTCGGGAACGACGATTGAAAGATCGGCGATTTCGGCGCGGCGGATCACCGGCGCGGTCAGTCCATGCATGGCGGCGTCGGCCCAGACTGCATCCTGCACCGTCTGGCAAAGAGGGCCGAGCGAATCGAGGCTTTGCGCGAGCGGGAAGACGCCCTTCATCGCGTAACGGCCGCGTGTCGCCTTGTAGCCGACGATGCCGGTCATTGCCGCCGGGATACGGATCGAGCCGCCGGTGTCGGTGCCGATCGCCAGCGGTACGAGGCCGGCGGCGACCGCAGCGGCGGAGCCGGAGGAGGAGCCGCCGGGAATGCGATGGACATCCGCGGACCTCGGATTGCGCGGCGTGCCGTAATGCGGATTGATGCCGAGCCCGGAGAAGGCGAATTCGCTCATATTGGTCCGCCCGACGCTGACCATGCCGGCGCTGCCGATGTTCGCGACCACCGTTGCGTCGGCCGCGGCCGGCGGCCCTCCAGCGAGAATGACGGAACCTGCGGTCGTGACACCGCCGGCAAGATCGAAGAGGTCCTTCCAGGCGACGGGCAGGCCGTCGAGCAGCCCGAGGGAGCGGCCGGTCTTGATGCGCTCGGAAGCCGCCTTCGCTTCGCGCGCCGCACGCTCCTGCGTGAGCGCGACGAAGATCGATCGGTCGGGGTGGTTTTCGATCCGCGTCAGGGTTTCCGCGACAAGTGCGACGGGATCGAGCTTGCCGGACTGCGCGAGCACGGCGAGGCTCGCAAGTGTTCGTTGGTTGATCATGGTACCTTTTCCCGCTGGCGTTCCAGCGCTCGGATACGACTTTCCTTCCCCTGGATCACGATGTTTTTAGGTCGGGAGACCTGAAAACATGAGCGTGATCGTTTCCAGGAGGTTGAGACGCGGGATCCGGGCGGAAAACCGCACACACTTTTCCTCGTCCCGCTCCAGCATATCGCATTCGTTCGACGCACACGACAATGCCCTCCTCGTTATTCCGATAGAGCAGGCGGGGTGCTTCTGCGATGGTAAAGCAACCGGCGACTTGGGGGCTGTCGCCACAAAAGGAAACAGCAGCAGGCCCGAAAACCGCCTCCGGCCGGCTTGCCCCTGCCGGCCGCTCTGCCTACATGCCTTTCGGTTGCACTTACCGGCCAGGGAGACGGTCATGATTCTCGATGCGGCGCGCCTTGCCTTCGCCAATCTTTTCGCGACGGAGACCCGCACGGTCTTCTGGAAGGTCATCGGGCTGACGCTGCTGGCGCTCGTCGCGCTCTGGTTCGCGCTGCGCGAGCTTTTCGTCTGGCTTGCCCTGCCCTGGATCGATGCGCTGATGCCGGGCACACCCGACTGGGCGGGGTGGCTCACTTTCGTCGTCGGGATCTTTGCGAGCCTGGGACTCGCGCTCGCTCTGGCGCTGCTGCTGGCGCCGGTGACGGCGCTGATTGCCGGCTTCTTCCTCGACGATGTCGCCGAGGTGGTCGAGAAGCGGGACTATCCCGGCGAGGCGCCCGGCACGCCGCTGCCTCTCGCCGAGGCTATCACCGGTTCGGCGAAATTCCTTGGCGTCGTCATTCTCGGCAACATCGTCGCGCTTTTCCTCCTGTTGGTGCCGGGCGTCAATCTTGTCGCGTTCTTCCTCGTCAACGGCTACCTGCTCGGTCGGGAATTCTTCGAGTTCGCCGCCATGCGCCATCGTCCGCCCGCGGAGGCGCGGCTCTTCCGTGCCAAACATCGCTCGACCGTATTCCTCGCCGGCCTCGTGCTGGCGGCCTTCCTAGCCGTGCCTCTGCTCAACCTGCTGACGCCGCTCTTTGCTGCCGGCATGATGGTGCACCTGCACAAGATGCTCTCGGCGCGGGACACCGGATTTGCGGGCACGACCGCGGCTGCGAGAAGCTGATCGCACCGCGCTCCCTTGACACCCGGCCGCGCGCCGACATTCTGCGCCCGACTTTAAATCCGACCGACGGAGAAGCATGATGCGCGAAGCAGAAGAGCGGATCACCCGGCTCGAAGAGACGGTGGCTCATCAATTGAAGACCATCGAGGAGCTTTCGGACCAACTGGCGGAGCAATGGAAGGTGGTCGAGCAGACGCGCGCCAAGCTCGATCGTCTGACGGAACGGTTCCTGAGCCTCGAAGAACAGGCGCAAGATGCGACTCCGGTGACGCGCCCGCCGCATTATTGATGCCTCTTGATCCGACAAAAAAAGCCTCCGGTCGGATGAACCGGAGGCTTTTGAATAAGGTCAGATGTGCGACGATCAGTACGGGCAGGTCTCGTCGGTCATGTAGTCGTGAACCTGGACCTTGCCGGCGATGATGTCGGCCTTCACCTTCTCGACCGCTTCCTTCATTTCCGGCGTGATCAGCGCCTGATTGTGCTCGTCGAGTGCGTAGCCGACTCCGTCTTCCTTGAGACCGAGATTGGAGATGCCGAATTCGAACTTGTCGTCCTTCGCGGCCATGAAGGAGTCGTAGACGGCGACATCGACGCGCTTCAGCATGGATGTCAGCACCTTGCCCGGCTGCAGCATGTTCTGGTTGGAATCGACACCGATTCCGAGCTTGCCCGCATCCGCTGCCGCCTGCAGCACGCCCACGCCGGTGCCGCCGGCGGCATGATAGACGACGTCGGAGCCCTGATCGATCTGCGACTTGGCGATCTCGCCGCCCTTGACCGGGTCGTTCCATGCGTCGGGCGTGGTGCCGGTGTAAGCTTCGAGCACCTTTACGTCCTCACCGGTCGACTTGGCGCCGCCGACATAGCCGCAGGCGAATTTGTGAATCAGCGGGATGTCCATGCCGCCGACGAAGCTAACCGTCTTGGTCTTGGAGGCGAGGCCGGCAAGAACGCCGACGAGATATGAGCCTTCCTGCTCCTTGAAGACGATCGATTTGACGTTGGGTTTTTCGACAACCATGTCGATGATCGCAAACTTGGTATCCGGATATTCGCCGGCGAGCTTCTCGAGCGACGCGGCCCAGTTGAAGCCGGCCATGACGATCGGGCTGTTGCCGTCGCTGGCGAAGCGGCGCAGCGCCTGTTCGCGCTGGGCGTCGTTGGCGATCTCGAACTCGCGATATTCGATGCCGGTTTCGGCCTTGAACTTTTCGGCTCCGTTGAAGGCCGCTTCGTTGAAGGATTTGTCGAACTTTCCGCC
Source organism: Sinorhizobium meliloti 4H41 (assembly GCF_000375585.1). Taxonomy (GTDB): domain Bacteria; phylum Pseudomonadota; class Alphaproteobacteria; order Rhizobiales; family Rhizobiaceae; genus Sinorhizobium; species Sinorhizobium meliloti_A. The sequence continues at coordinate 111,831 of NZ_AQWP01000001.1, forward strand.
GAGGTCGTAGATGATCGCCGGCTTGATGTCGGCGGCCAATGCCGTCGCGGACATCATCGAGAATGCAAGGAGACCGAGAATGGTTTTTTTCATTGTAAAGCCCTGTTGTCGCTATTGATCTTTTCGGGTCTTCCGCCGGTCCCGAACGGGGCCCCCACCGCGGAACCCGCCCCTCTCTTTAAGGCTTGGGTGGGCGCATCCTTGCACGGCTTCGGCAAAAAAACATCCAAATTTTTTCGGATGGTAAAAAAGCGATCCGGCCGCCGAACTGGGCGGCGGAGGCGGCTCACGGCGCAAAAAAGGGGTGCGGACATATATCCGCACCCCGTTCGATCCTACGCATGTCGACAGCGTCGGCTTCGACGCGCCGCGGAACGGTCAGGCGCCGATCGGGCAGCTGACGCCGGTGCCGCGCAATCCGCAATAGCCGTCCGGATTCTTGGCGAGATATTGCTGGTGATAGTCTTCGGCGAAGTAGAAAGGTCCCGCCTTCGCGATTTCGGTGGTGATCTCGCGATCATGCTTGCCGACCCGCAGCGCCTTCTGGAAGGCGTTGCGCGCAGCATTCGCCTCGGCGAGCTGCTCCTCGTCATAGACGTAGATCGCCGAGCGGTAGGTGGTGCCGACGTCGTTGCCCTGGCGCATGCCCTGGGTGGGGTCGTGCTCCTCGAAGAATGTCTTCAGCAGGCGCTGAAGCGAGACCTTGGCCGGATCGTAGACCACCAGCACCACCTCCGTGTGGCCGGTCAGCCCCGTCGTCGTCTCCTGATAGGTCGGATTGGGCGTGAGCCCGCCGGAGTAGCCGGCAGCCGTCACGTAGACGCCGGGGATCTCCCACAGGAGACGCTCGGCGCCCCAGAAGCAGCCCATACCGAAGAGGATCTTCTTCATGCCCTCCGGATAAGGGCCCTTGAGCGGCCGTCCGGACACGAAATGCGTCGTCGCGGTCGGGATCTCCTCCTCTCGGCCGGGCAGCGCCGTTGCAGCATCGGGCAGGATGGTCTTCTTGTTGAACATGTCGATCAGAAACATCTGAGGCTCCTTTCGTCAGCGCTCGTGGGAGCAAGCCGTGCGGCTGCGGCGCTCAGGCGGCAAAGCGCCCGGCAGCGGGTTTCTTCCTGTATCCGGCCATCCACAGGAGGAGGGCAAGGGCGAGGAATACGGCAAAGGCGGGCTGCGCCAGAATCCAGTGCAGCGCCCTGAGCCACATTGCAGGCCCGGCGCCGGTCCGCTGCAGCGACTGAATCCAGTTCAGCTGGTCGGACCCGATCGCCGCTATGCCGTCGGCAAGCGAAGTGATGACCGGCTCCGACGCCGCTACCGACTGAATGGAATCGATCGTCCCTGCAAAGACCGCAGCCATCAGCGCCAGAAAGCTCGCAAACCGAAGCAGCAACCGCATCCGCTCCCCCCTTTCGGCTCGTCCTGCGCAAGAGATAGGCGCAAGGGCGGGCAAGCGCAATGGCGGGTCATCCGCAGCAGCTTTCACGGCCTGTCAATAATATGTCAGAAACCAGTTGATCCCGCGCGCATCATCGGTATATATCGCGCCCGTCTCCCGGTTTCACCGGTGACGCGGAGAAGCTTCGCTTTTCCCCATCCAGCCGGATCGACCGCCGGCTGCAGAAGGATGGACAGGTGGCCGAGTGGTTGAAGGCGCACGCCTGGAACGCGTGTATACGTGAAAGCGTATCGAGGGTTCGAATCCCTCTCTGTCCGCCATCAGCCGCCGATTGTCCTCTACAGCGCGATATTGTCGCCGATGGCCGCATCATCATCAAGCTGCATACGCACATCGCCAACTACTGCCGTTCCTATGCTACAGCCCGACGTCTGCGACGTTCGTGATCGACCGTGTTGTCGGTGACGGACCAGTCGTCGAACGCAGCCGGCAGGGTTCCCGCCACTGACGAAGCAAGATGATGCCGACAGCCGTACCTCACCGATCTTCGTCGCGTAGTGCCGCGCCGGCGGAAGCGCGCATCGAGAGAGCGCGGCTCCGGAGCGCGATGACGAGTGCTGCCATGACCAGGACACCCGCGACTGTGAAAGTGATCCGCATGCCGGCGGCAACGGCCATGGGTGGTGCGGCCGCGATCTCGGGTGCAGCCGATGCGAAGGCGAAGACGACTCCCATGACCGACGCGCCGGTAACGAGCCCGAGATTGCGCGAGAGATTGAGCATACCGGAGACGACGCCGCGCCGGTCCGGGCGGACTTCCACCATCACGGCCGTATTGTTGGCCGCCTGGAACAGCTGGTAACCCGGCGTCAGGATGAGCATGGCGGCCAGGTAGCCGGCGACGCCGAACATCTCCGGAAGCACCGTCAGGGCGAATGAGCCGGCGGCCATTGCGAGGAGACCTGCGACGATCATGAACGGGGCTCCCAGGCGGTCGACGGCACGGCCGGCCGGCAGACCGCTCAGGGCGGAGACGACCGGACCCGCCGACATGACGATCCCGACCAGCGCTTCGCCGAGGCCGAGCGAGCGCGAGAGGTAGAACGGCCCGACCACCAGCGTTGCCATCATCACCGTCGAGACGAGTGCGCTCATGGCAAGCCCCGCACCGAGCACCGGGTCCCGCAGAGCCTCGATCCGGATCAAGGGGGTCGCCGCTCTCCGCTCGGCCAGTACGAAGAGGCCGGCGCCGCCGACGGCGGCGGCCAGGAGAGCCATGTTGAGCGGACCGAATGGATCGCGCCCAACGGTCATGGCGAGTGCATAGGCGGCCAGCGTCAGGCCGAGCAGCACCGTGCCCGGAACGTCGAAGCCTGCTTGCCTGGCCGCGGGCCTTTGGAGATCGGCGGGCAGCGAGCGGTGCGCGAGAAGAAGGGTCAAAGCGCCGAGCGGCACGTTAACGAGGAAGATCGCCTGCCAGCCGAGACCGGCGATGAGGACGCCGCCGAGCGACGGCCCCAGCGCGGTTCCGATCGCAGACATGGTGCCCAGCAGGCCCATGGCGCCACCGGTCTTTTCCTTCGACACGGTCTCTCCGACCAGGGCCGTGGCGAGCGCCATCATGACCGCCGCACCGAGCCCCTGAACCGCCCGGGCGGCAATGAGGAGCTGCAGGCTTGGTGCAGCGCCGCACAAGCCCGAAGCCACGGTAAAGAGCAGGATCCCGGCAAGCAGCAGCCGCCGGCGCCCGACGATGTCGCCGAGCCGGCCGACACCGACGATGAGGGTGGTAATGGCAAGGAGATAGGCAAGGACGACCCATTGGACCTGCTGGAACGAGGCGGAGAACGCCGTGGCGAGGCTCGGCAGGCCGACATTCGCGATGCTGGTGCCGAGCGAGGACAGCAGCATGGAGAGCGAAAGGCTGGCGAGCGCCCATCGGGCCGAGGCGGCTCTGTGCGGATTTGCACCTGCGGCATCATCTGGCGCGGCAACGGCTGGTTTCGGCATGAACATTCCTTCCCTGGACCCTGAAGCGTTCCGAGGAGAAGCTAACCGCTCGACCGTCATGGCGGAACACGCACGATTTGCACTTCATTCGTGCGTTTCACGCCATGTCCGATTGAAATCTGTGCTACTGTCGCCGCATGCCGAAACCCGATCTCAATCTCCTCGTCGTCCTCGACGTGCTGCTCGCAGAAGGCAGCGTCGCGCGCGCTGCCAAGCGGCTGCGCCTGAGCCCCTCGGCAATGAGCCGGGCGCTTCAGCGATTGCGCGAGACGACCGGCGACCCGCTTCTGGTTCGGGCCGGGCGCGGCCTCGTTGCGACGCCGCGTGCGCTCGAGCTGCGCGAGAAGGTCGGCCGGCTGGTGGAGGAGGCGCAATCCGTCCTGCGGCCGCAGGAGAAACTCGACCTGAAACGGCTCGTTCGGACGTTCACGCTGCGCACCAGCGACGGCTTCGTCGAAAACTTCGGGCCGAACCTCCTTGCCCGGCTCGGCGCGGAAGCCCCCGGACTGCGCCTGGCCTTCGTGCAGAAATCGGACAAGGACAGCGGCCCGCTTCGGGACGGGAGCGTCGATCTCGAAACTGGTGTGGTGGGCGAGGCGACAGGGCCGGAGTTGCGGACGCAGTCTCTGTTCCGGGACCGGTTCATCGGCGTCGTGCGCAAGGGCCACGCTTTGAGCGGGGGCGAGGTAACGCCGGCCCGCTACGCAGCCGGCAGGCACATCCTTGTTTCACGGCGGGGGCCGGAGAAGGCGGCTGTCGGCATCGATGATATAATGAGGTCGATCGGATTGGAGCGCGAGGTCGTTACCATTGTGGGCGGTTTTTCGAGCGCCCTGGCGCTGGCTCGCTCCACGGATCTGATCGCCAGCGTTCCTGAGCGCCACACCAGCGCCTTGCGTCAGGGAATGCACAGCTTTGCGCTGCCCTTCTCCCTGCCGCAGATCACGGTTTCGCTGCTCTGGCATCCGCGGCTCGATGCCGATCCGGCGCATCGCTGGCTGCGCGGCTGCATTCGCGAGGTTTGCACCGCGCAAGGCTCAGACATGCCGGCCCTGGCCGGTTGAGAAACGGCGCGCTTCACTTTGTATCTTCGCGCGCCCTTAGTTCGTTCTCCACGCTCGAAACACCGATGACCGAGGCGGCCGCTTCGCCGGCAGAGGCAATGTCCGCTTCGCTTCCAACCGTACCGGAGAGCACGACGATGTTGCCTAAAGCGATCACCTCCATGTCGCTCGTATCGATCGGAGTTGCGTAGCGAAGGAAATGCAGAACTTTCTCCGCCAGATCGTCATCGGTCAGATGAGGATCGTCGTCCTTGTGAGAGTATTTCGGGTATTCGCTCGGCATTTCTGGTCGTTCCCGATCCTTGATCGCAACGCTTGGCAGCCCCGGAATGTTCCGGTCGCGCATGGCCGCGTCCGCGCTGATTCTTCTGTAATTGCTGCATGTTGGCTTGGGTTGGCCTAATCAAGAAGGCCGGCAGCATGCGCGTCCCTTGCCTCCACGGCTCGAACAGGGCTATGGCTTGGAAACCCATCAAGGCTCTTCCATGTCCGACGTCTTCCTGAACGTTCTACCGATTTTCGTCCTGATCCTGACCGGCTGGCTCATCGTCCGGCTCGGCTATCTGAAGCCGGCCGTCGGCGAAGCGCTCGGCGATTTCGTCTTCCGCGTCGCGGTGCCGGTGCTGCTCTTCCGTACCATCGCCGAGGCGGATTTCAAGGAAGGGTCGCCCTGGCCGCTCTGGGTTGCCTATTTCTCCGGCGTCGCGGTGACCTGGACCATCGGCCATCTGGCGGCGACGCTCGGCTTCGGCCGGGACGCACGCATGGGGGTGCTTGCCGGCGTTTCGTCCGCCTTCGCCAATACGGTGTTCATCGGCCTGCCGCTCGTTTCCCGCCTTGTCGGCCAAGACGGTATCGTTGCGCTGTCGATCCTGCTCTCCGTCCATCTGCCGGTCATGATGATTGCCGGAACGGTGATGATGGAGCGCGCGGAACGTCAGACGACCGGCGCACCAGGGCAGGGCATCTGGAAGCTCATGGGCGGAGTTGCCCGCAACCTCGTCCGCAATCCCCTCGTGATCGGCCTTGTCTTCGGCGCTCTGTTCCATCTCCTCGGACAACCGCTCGGCGGACCGGTGAAGATCGTCGTCGACCAGCTTGCGGGCGTGGCAGCGCCTGCGGCGCTCGTCTCGATCGGCATGGCCCTCGACAAGTACGGTCTTGCCGGCAATACCGGGCTCGCGGCCGTGACGAGCACCCTCAAACTCCTGGTGCTGCCCGGCGCCGTCTTCGCCGCCTGCCATCTGTTAGGGCTGAGCGACAGCTGGACCGCGGCGCTGGTGCTGACCTCGTCGGTCCCGACCGGCGTCAACGCCTGGCTGATCGCCAACCACTTCAATGTCGGGCATGCGCTCGCCTCCTCGACCATCACCCTGACCACTGCGCTCGGCGTGGTCAGCGTGTCGGTGTGGGCCTATCTGCTGATGTGACGGGGCGGGATTCCTGACCGAAGGCTGCGCTCAAAACAGCCGGTCGAGCCAGCCATGCGGGTCCGGCGCGCGGCCGTTCTGGATGTCCAGCAAGGCTGCCTTCAGGCGGCCGGCAACCGGACCGGCTCCGCAGTCGCCAATGGTGAAGCTGTGTTCACGGCCCTTGACCTTGCCGATCGGCGTTACGACCGCAGCCGTTCCGCAGGCGAAGGCCTCGGTGAGGCGGCCGCTTTCCGCATCCGCCTGCCATTGATCGATGGCATAGGGCTCTTCACGCACCGTAAGCCCCATATCGCGGGCGAGCGTGATCAGCGAATCGCGCGTGATGCCCGGCAGGATCGTGCCCGTCAGCGGCGGCGTCTGCAGCGAGCCGTCGCGGAAGACGAAGAAGACGTTCATGCCGCCGAGCTCTTCGACGAAGCGGCGCTCGACCGCGTCGAGGAACACCACTTGCTCGCAGCCCTCCTGCATCGCCTCCGCCTGCGCCGCAAGACTCGCGGCATAATTGCCGCCGCATTTGGCCTCGCCGGTGCCGCCGGGCGCTGCCCGGGTGTAATTCTCCGAAACCCATATGGTGACGGCCGGGGCGCCGCCCTTGAAGTAGGAACCGACCGAGGAAGCAACGACGCAGTAGAGGTATTCAGCCGAGGGCTTCACGCCGAGGAGCACTTCCGTCGCGATCATGAACGGCCGGAGATAGAGCGCGGCTCCTTCACCGGCGGGAATCCAGTCGCGGTCGATACGAACCAGTTCGCGCACGGATTGGACGAACAGCTCCTCCGGCAGCGGCGCCATTGCGAGCCGAAGCGCGGAATTGCGAAAACGGCGCGCATTGGCGTCGGGGCGAAACAGCGTGGCGCCTCCGTCGGGAAGGCGATACGCCTTCATCCCCTCGAAGATCTCCTGGGCATAATGCAGCACGAGTGTCGACGGATCGAGATCGAACGCCTTTCGCGCGCCGATCTTCGCATCGTGCCAGCCGCGGCCCTCGGAATAGCGGATCGTCGCCATGTGATCGGTAAACACGCGCCCGAAGCCCGGATTGGCAAGCAGCGCATCGCGCTCGCCGGTCGCCATTCTGGTCGGGTTCTGCTCGAACAGGAAAGTCTGCTCACCGCTACCGGTCATCTGTCGTCTGCTCCTTCGTTCCGAGCGGTTGCTGTCGCTCGCGTTGCATATGTCGAATGGTGAAGGCCATTCTATATCATGATGCGGCCAGGCTCATCACATCTGCGGGATGTGAAAAAACCCGATCGACCGACCGGGTTTTTCAGGAAGTCTGGCCGTGTGCTGACCGCAGTCAGTTTGCCGGAGCCGGCGCCGGAGCGCCGGTCTGACCTGCCGGAGCTGCTCCGCCTTCAGCGGGAGCAGGGGCCGGGCTGGCTTCAGTGGCTGCGGGAGCCGCACCGCCCTCGGCAGGAGCCGGAGCTTCAGCGGCGGGAGCCTGTCCCTCCTGACCTGCAGCGGGTGCTGCCTCGGTGGAGCCTGCCGCGGCGGCGTCCGGCAGCGGGGCCGGGCTGTCGGCCTTTTCACGCAGCCATGCGATCAGGTTGGCGCGCTCGTCGGTCTTCTTGAGGCCCGCGAAGCCCATGGCCGTGCCCGGCACGTGCTTCTTCGGCGCTTCGAGGAAGTAGCTCAGATGATCGTAGTCCCACACGACCTTGCCGCCTTCGGAAAAGGTCTGCATGCCCGCGGAATAGCTGAAGCCCTCATGCGAGGCGATCGGGCGGTTGACGACGCCCCAGAGGTTCGGGCCGACCTTGTTCGGTCCGCCCTTCTCGATGGTGTGACAGCTTGCGCATTTCTTGAACACGGCCTCGCCGGCGGAGGCATCGGCGCTGGCGAGCAGTGGCCCGATCGGTTCGGACTTCGCTTCCTCGCCGCCGGCAGCACCCGCTTCGCCTGCCGTTTCCTCGGCGACGATGGCGAAACCTTCCTTCTCGGGAGCTTCGGAATGGAAAATGCCTTCCGACGCAATGGATACGGACATCAGAACGAAGACCGTACCCAACAAGGCACCCACACCCATGTTCACATATGGATTCATCTGCAAACGCTCCCTTAGCCACCGGCAAACAAAAAACCGGCCCATCTTGAAATCGCGCGGAACCTATGTCTTTTGGCTCTGCGTTGCAACAGAGATTATCAACCCCGGAGTGAGACGTTTTGACACTTTTTCCGGGTTTTCGAAGGCCGAACGATGAATCGTGAACAATCGGGCAAAACCCTCGTACTCATTCCGGCGCGCATGGCGTCGACTCGCCTTCCCGGCAAGCCGCTTGCCGACATTTGCGGCCTGCCGATGATCGTGCAGGTGGCAAGGCGGGCGGCGGAGGCCGAGGTCGGGCGGATCGTGGTGGCAGTCGATCATCCCGATGTCTTCGCGGCCGTGACCGGCGCCGGCTTCGAAGCGATCATGACGCGCGTCGATCACCAGTCCGGCTCCGACCGGATCCACGAGGCCCTTCTGAAGGCCGATCCGCATGGCGAAGCGGAAATCGTCATCAACGTTCAGGGCGATCTTCCGACCATCGAGCCCGGTCCCATTCGTGCGGCGCTGAAGCCGCTGGAAAATGCCTCGACCGACATCGCCACGCTGACCGTGGCGATCACCGACGAACACGAAAAGACCAATCCCAACGTCGTCAAGGTCGTCGGCTCGCCGCTTTCCGAAAGCCGCTTTCGCGCGCTCTATTTCACCCGCGCCACCGCACCCTACGGCGAAGGCCCCCTCTATCACCACATCGGGCTTTACGCCTATCGTCGCAAGGCGCTGGAAAGCTTCGTTTCGCTGAAGCCGTCGACGCTCGAGAAACGCGAATCGCTGGAGCAGTTGCGGGCGCTCGAAGCGGGCATGCGCATCGATGTCGAGATCGTGGACTCCGTGCCGCTCGGGGTCGACACGCCGGCCGATCTCGACAAGGCCCGCCGCATCCTTTCCGCCCGCGTCTGACATTCCGACATCAAGGGGACCAAAGTGACCGCCAAGACCAACCGGATTTCATTCCAGGGCGACTACGGCGCCAATTCCGACATGGCCTGCCGCGACATGTTCCCGTCGATGGAGCCGCTGCCGTGCCAGACCTTCGAGGACGCTTTCCTGGCGGTTGAAAACGGCGAGGCCGATCTCGCCATGATCCCGATCGAAAACACGATCGCCGGACGCGTCGCCGACATCCATCACCTCCTGCCGGAATCGCGCCTGCATATCGTCGGCGAATATTTCATGCCGATTCGCTTCCAGCTGATGGTGCTGCCCGGCGTCGGGCGCGACGAGATCCGCACCGTGCACAGCCATATCCACGCGCTCGGCCAGTGTCGCAAGATCGTGCGTGCCAACGGGTGGAAGCCGGTGGTCGCGGGCGATACGGCCGGCGCCGCCAAGCTCGTCAAGGAAGTGGGCGACCGCTCGATGGCGGCGCTTGCTCCGCGCCTTGCCGCCGACCTCTACGGCCTCGACATCATCGCCGAGAACGTCGAGGACACCGACAGCAACGTCACGCGCTTCGTCGTGCTGTCCAGAGAGGAGAGCAGGGTTGACCGCACCTCGAAGGACGAACTGATCATCACGACCTTCGTCTTCAACGTGCGCAATATCCCGGCGGCGCTCTACAAGGCGATGGGCGGTTTCGCGACGAACGGCATCAACATGACCAAGCTCGAGAGCTACCAGCTCGGCGGCAAGTTCGTGGCGACCCAGTTCTATGCGGACATCGAGGGGCATCCCGACGATACAGGCGTGCGCCACGCGATGGACGAGCTGCGCTTCTTCTCGGAAAATGTGCGCATCCTCGGCACCTATCCGGCGCATCCGATGCGCGGCGTGCTCTGACCATGCGGTGCGGCTTCGGCCGACCCGCTTCACCCCGGACGCACGAGAAAACGGCAAAACTCGTTAACCGGCCACGCGTCCAGTGCATGCCTAATTTGCAATCATGGAACTACTTAAATCTTAGGCAAATGCCTATTTAGCTCTCGTACAAAGAAGGAGCTAAAAAGATGAAAATCCGTCAGAAGATTACGGAATACGTGAAGATGCGCCGTGCGGTCCGCGAGCTGAACGCTCTCGACGATCACGCCCTGAGCGATATCGGTATTTCCCGTTCCCAGATTCAGGCAGCCGTTTTCGGCCGTTAATACCGGGATGACCCCGCGCCGCATTTGACCGCGCGACATCCGAAGTCTTCCACACCCCGCCTCCGTGCGGGGTGTGAGCGTTTTATACGCACGTTTGCTTACGGGCGTTCAAACATGGCACCTCAGCTGCGCTCGGGCCAGGCGAGCCAGTCGCGCATGAGCTGGTGCGCAATGGCGCCCTTCGGCGGCGGAATGTGTTCGTCTCCGGTGTCGGCGACGCCCGTGGCGCGCTCCAGCATCGCCTCGGTTTCCGCCCGCGTGAACCAGCGGACGTCTTCCAGTTCCTGTTCGTCGCGCTTGATGGCGGTCGACTTCGCTTCCGCATAGCAGCCGATCATCAGCGAATGGGGGAGCGGCCAGGGCTGCGAAGCATGATAGCGCACGCGGCCGATCCGGATGCCGGACTCCTCGAGCGTTTCCCGCCGCACCGCGTTTTCGATCGTCTCGCCCGGCTCGACGAAACCGGCGAGGCAGGAATACATGCCCGGCGTAAAATGCGGGCTGCGGCCGAGCAGGCATTGATCGCGCTCGACATCGATCGTCAGCATGATAACGACCGGATCGGTACGCGGGAAGACCATGTGCCCGCAGGCCGTACAGATGCGCCTATAGCCGCCGGCCGCACCGTCCATCGGGCCGCCGCAGCGGCCGCAGAACCGGTTGCCGGCGTTCCAGACGATCAGGCTCGACGCCTGCGCAAACTGCCCCAGCAGGTTTTCCGGCAGCATCTGCTGGCGATAGAGCATGCGGGCATCGGCGATCTTGAAGGGCTCCGGCACCGTCTCCTCCGTCAGCCCCGAAGGCACGGCAAGACGCGGCTCGCCGTTCGGCAGAAAGCCGAGCAGGACCGCATCGTCCATGGTCGGCTCGAGCCCCGCCAGTTCATAGGGCGCGAAGAGCGGATCGATGACCTTCTCGTCGTGCTTGACGATCAGCTTCGCCCCGGAAAAAGCCAGGAAATGCGCGCCGGGATGCTTGAGCGCCGCCTCGATGCAGTCGTCGGGGCGATGCTCGGACCGGCGGTCCAGGTGGTTCTCCGCGAAGGCGACGAGCGTGCTCGGCTCGGGGTGCGGGCTGTGAAGATCGAAGATCGTTTTCGTCATGCTCAGAGATTTTCCATGATGCGTGCTGCGAATGCCCTGTGCTCCTCCTCCGGCCACGGCTCGGCCTTGCCGAAGCCCCAGACCGGGCCCGGCCAGTTCGGATCGCCTTCACGACGGGCGATGATATGCACGTGAAGCTGCCGGACGATGTTGCCGAGCGCGCCGATATTGATCTTTTCGGCACCGGTCGCCTTCTTCAGGCCTGCCGCTACCATATTGGTCTCGAAGGTGAGCATCGCCTGGTCGAGCGGCGTCAGTTCGAAGACTTCCGTTATGTCGGCGCGCTGGGGTACGAGGATCAGCCAGGGCCAGCGCCGATCGTTCATCAGCCGCATCTGGCACAGCCCGAGCGTGCCGATCGGTATGCCGTCGCGCTCAAGTCGCTCGTCAAGCGTGAAGGTCGTCAAGAAACTCTCCTCGGCATCAAACGGATTCGCTTTGTTTTGCATATCGATACCAGTTTTTTGAAGGCTTGGCTTGCATTTGCTGCGGATATTGCCGATATGAAAGCCGGGAGGTTGGTGGTGGACGAGCCACTCGCCAACCGGGTCAGGTCCGGAAGGAAGCAGCCCTAACGAGCCCAGGCACGGGTCATCGTGCCAGCCTCCCACCTTCTCCGTCCTGTCGGGACACCACCTTCTTCGTCCCTGTCGGGGCACCACTTTCTTTGTCCCTGTCGGGACAAGAGTTCGAACAGCGGCAGGGTCGATGAGCGACGAAGCGCCCACTTCATCCCCGATTTTACCCGTCGAGAAACCGGCCGCCTACCGTGTTCTGGCGCGCAAATACCGCCCCAAGGACTTCTCCGACCTGATGGTCGGCCAGGAGCCGATGGTGCGCACGCTCACCAACGCCTTCGAAACCGGCCGCATCGCCCAGGCCTATATGCTGACCGGCGTTCGCGGCGTCGGCAAGACGACGACGGCGCGAATCCTGGCACGGGCGCTGAACTACAAGACCGCCGAGATCGACAAGCCCACCATCGACCTTCGCGTCCCCGGCGAACATTGCCAGGCGATCATGGACGGCCGCCATGTCGACGTGATCGAGATGGACGCCGCCTCGCATACCGGGATCGACGACATCCGTGAGATCATCGAGCAGGTACGCTATCGGCCGGTTTCCGCGCGCTACAAGGTCTATATCATCGACGAAGTGCACATGCTCTCGACGCAGGCCTTCAATGGCTTGCTGAAGACGCTCGAGGAGCCGCCGGAGCATGTGAAGTTCATTTTCGCGACGACCGAAATCCGCAAGGTTCCGATTACCGTCCTGTCGCGCTGCCAGCGCTTCGATCTCCGGCGCATCAGCGCTTCCGATCTGGTCGGCCTCTTCTCCACCATTCTCGGCAAGGAGGGAGTGCCCTTCGATCCGGAGGCGCTGGCGATGGTGGCGCGGGCAGCGGAAGGCTCGGCGCGCGACGGCCTGTCGCTGCTCGATCAGGCGATCGCCCATGGCGGCGGTTCGGTCGAGATCGAAACCGTGCGTTCGATGCTCGGCCTTGCCGACCGGGCGCGGATCGTCGACCTGTTCGAGCATGTCATCAAGGGCGACGTCGCCGCTGCGCTTGGCGAGTTCGCTGCGCAATACGAAGCCGGCGCCAATCCGACCGTGGTTCTCACCGACCTTGCCGACTTCACCCACCTCGTGACAAGGCTGAAATATGTGCCGGACGCGGTCAACGACCAGTCGCTGAGCGAGATCGAGCGCACGCGCGGGGCCGAATTCGCCGGCAGCGTTGCCGTGACGACGCTGTCGCGCATCTGGCAGATGCTGCTCAAGGGCATTCCCGAGGCGGAGAGCTCGGCGCGCCCCGCAGGTGCTGCCGAGATGGTGCTGATCAGGCTCGCCCATGCCGCCCATCTGCCTTCGCCCGAAGAGGCCGCGCGGCGGCTTCTCGATCTTTCGGGTGGCGAAGGCGGTGGGCGCCCGGCCCCGAACGGCGGTGGTGGCGGCGGCGGTGCGCAGGCGCCTGCAGGCACGCCCGTCGAGGCTCGCGCCGTGGAGACGGCAGTTTCGCGTCCAAGCGGCAATGGCGCGACCATGCTGCGCGCCGTGCCGAGCTCCGCGCCCCAGCCGATCGGTATCGGCCGCATCGAAGAGCGCACGGTGGCGAGCGCCGCTCCTAAACCCGAACCGAAGGTTGCTGTCAGTTCCATCGGCGACATCGCCGATCTCTGCGCCAAGAACCGCGACATCAAGCTGAAGACGATGGTGCGCGGTTTCCTGAGGCTCGTGCATATCGAACCCGGCCGGCTCGACGTCAATCTGCCCGACGACGCACCGAAGACGCTGCTGAACGAACTCGCAGTCAAGCTCAAGGAATGGACGGGTATCCACTGGGTCGTCAGCTACAGCCGGGAGCAGGGCGAACCGACGCTGGTCGAGGCCGAGCAGCGCGCGCAGGAGCAGCGCGTCAACGATGCGCGCCAGGACCCGGACGTCGCTGCCATTCTTGCGCGCTTTCCAGGCGCCAGGATCACCGACGTGCGCATCCGCGCGGCAGTAGATGAGGTCGAGAGCCTCGCTCCGGCCGCGGCCGAATCCGAGGACGGCGACATCGTCCCGGGCGACGACATCGAGTAGCCGCGTCGCACAGGCGCGGCGCTTCAGAGTATTTCCAGGAAAAGCGTGTAACGGTTTTCGTCCGGAAGTGCGTAGGCCAAAGAATACCAGAGAACAGGAGACGACGATGCGCGACATCATGGGCATGATGGGCAAGGTCAAGGAAATGCAGGCCAAGATGGAGAAGATGCAGGCGGAGATCGCCGCGCTCGAAATCGACGGCACCTCCGGCGGCGGGCTCGTCACCGTCCGTCTCGACGGCAAGGGCCACATGAAAAGCCTTAAGGTCGATCCCTCGCTCTTCAAGGAAGACGATGTCGAGATCCTCGAAGATCTGATCGTCGCGGCCCATAAGGATGCCAAGGACAAAGCCGAGGCGGTGCAGGCGGAAAAAACCCGCGAACTGACCGCCGGTCTGCCGATCCCCCCGGGCATGAAGCTGCCGTTCTGATCCTCGGCCCCGCAGAGGCTGGCGCCAGCCGAGATGCGTGCTATCTTGCGGACCGTTTTCCGGAGGAGGGAGTGACATGACCGTCGCAACGCTGCTCGTCTTTGCCGGGGCGCTGCTGATTGCCGCCGGGTCGCCGGGGCCGAGCATTGCCGCGCTCGTCGCCCGGGTGCTGTCCAAGGGCGCCCGCGACGTCTTGCCGTTCCTCGCGGCCATGTGGATCGGTGAGGCGATCTGGCTCTCCTTTGCGGTTGCCGGTCTCGCGGCGATCGCCGAGACGTTCCATTGGATGTTCGTCGCGATCAAATGGGCGGGCGTCGCCTATCTCCTCTTTCTCGCCTGGAAGATGTGGTCGGCCGAGCCGCAAACGCCCGGCGAAAGCCTGCCGGAGGCGCGATCTGCATCGAAGATGTTCTTCGCCGGGCTGACGATCACGCTCGGCAATCCCAAGATCATGATGTTCTATGTGGCGCTGCTGCCCTCGATCATTGATCTCGGCTCCGTCACCCTCGTCGGCTGGGCCGAACTGGTCGCGACCATGTTCGTAGTCCTCGTCGCGATCGATGTCGCCTGGGTGCTTATGGCCGCAAAGGCGCGGCAGTTCCTCAAGAGCCGCCGGGCGGTAAGGATCGTGAGCCGTGCCAGCGCAGGCACGATGGCAGGCGCGGCGGTGGCCATCGCCACGCGCTGAAGCGCTACGATTCCGATTGGCGGCGATAGACGGTTGGTCTAAAAGCCGGGCATGGCAAAGCGAGTCACCGGCCCCGAAATCGAAAAGCTCATCCAGCTCCTGGCGAAGGTCCCGGGCCTCGGGCCTCGTTCCGCCCGCCGCGCGGCGCTGCATCTCGTCAAGAAGAAGGAACAGTTGCTCGGCCCCCTTGCCGAGGCCATGGGCGAGGCCCATCGCAAGGTCAAGATCTGCTCCTGCTGCGGCAATGTCGACACTATCGACCCCTGCACCGTCTGCACCGACGAACAGCGCGACCAGGCGGTGATCATCGTGGTCGAAGACGTCGCCGATCTCTGGGCGCTGGAGCGCGCCGGCGCCATGAACGCCGCCTATCACGTGCTCGGCGGCACGCTGTCGCCGCTCGACGGCATCGGGCCGGAGGATCTGAACATCAGGGGCCTCATCGACCGCGTCGCCAAGGGCGACGTGCGCGAGCTGATCATCGCTGTCAACGCGACCGTCGAGGGCCAGACGACGGCGCATTACATCACCGATCGACTCGAGGGCATGCCGGTGAGGATCACGCGCCTCGCCCATGGCGTGCCCGTCGGCGGCGAGCTCGACTATCTCGACGAGGGAACGCTGGCCGCCGCGCTCCGGGCGAGAACGGTGATTTGAGCACTCGCCTCCGCAGCTTCAGTTTCAAGGAAAAGAAATGCTGAGATTCCTTTCCATTCTGCTCCTGACCTGCCTGTCTTTCGCTACCTTCTCCTTCGCCGCTTCCAAGGCCGACGTCGAAGCGCAGTTCCGGCAGTGGCTTCGAAACGATCTCTGGCCGGAGGCGCAGAAGGCCGGCGTATCGAATGCGGCCTTCGAAGCAGCCTTCGAGGGCGTCCGGCTCGACTGGGACCTGCCCGACCTCGCGCCGCCCGGCTTTCCCAAACCGAAGCAGCGCAAGCAGAGCCAGGCCGAATTTTCCTCTCCCGGATCCTATTTCTCGGAAAAGCGCCTGCAGGGTCTTGCCGCGACGGGCCGCAGCCTCGCCTCCGCCCACGCCTCGACCTTGAAGCGGATCGAGAGGACCTATGGTGTTCCCGGTCCGATCGTCCTTGCCATATGGGGCAAGGAATCCGGCTTCGGCCGGGCGAAGATCCCGCATCCGATCATGGATGTGCTGGCGACCAAGGCTTTCATGTCGACGCGGCCCGAGCTCTTCCGGCGCGAACTGATCGCGGCGTTGCATATTCTCGACAGCGGTGACGTCAAGGAGGCGCAGATGCGCGGCTCCTGGGCAGGTGCCATGGGCCAGCCGCAGTTCCTGCCTTCGAGCTTTCTGAAATATGCCGTCGATTTCGACGGGGACGGACGCCGCGACATCTGGAATTCCGTGCCGGACAGCCTCGCCTCGATTGCCAATTATCTGGCGCAGAAGGGTTGGCAGAGCGGGCGCGACTGGGGCTTCGAGGTCGCGATCCCCTCGGGCGTCTCCTGCGCCCAGGAAGGCCCTGACCTTGCCCGCCCGATCGCCGAATGGGCCGGCATGGGGATCGGCCGCATTTCCGGCAAGGCCTTCCCGGCGGCAGAACGTGCCGCGGCAGGCATGATGCTCGTCCCGGCGGGGACCCATGGACCGCAATTCATCGTCACGCCGAATTTCTACGTGATCAAGGAATACAATAATTCCGATCTCTACGCGCTGTACATCGGCAATCTGGCCGATCGCATCGCTTCCGGCGGCGGTGCCTTCCGCGGCAGATGGGGCGATGTCGGCGGCATGTTGCGATCCGATGTGCTCGCGATGCAGAAGGCGCTGGTCGCGAAAGGCTACGACGTCGGCAAGGCCGACGGGCTGCCGGGCTACAAGACGCGCCGCTCGCTCGGCGACTGGCAGGCGAAGAGCGGCCTCGAGCCGACATGCTTTCCCGATGTTTCGCTGAAAGCAAAGCTTCGGTGAGTGACGTGGGGGATGGGCGGCTCCGCCCTCCTCAATGCATCTCGACGGATCGCTTGTAGCGCTCGTAGTGATCGGGAACGATCGTCTGGCGCTCGATCATGCGATGGACACGCGGCGGGTTCGGGCCGCGATGGAACGCGGTCAGCTTGTCGCCGACGGCGGCGTCGGCCTGGGTGCGCCGCTGATTGTGACGGACATATTCGACCCATGTCGGCACATGATAGGTCTCGGTCCAGGTGGTCGGGTTTTCGAGGTCGCGCATCAGCGCCCAGTGGCCGGCTCCGTCGCGGATGCGGATACGCCTCCGCTCCGCCATCGTTTTCAGGAACTCGGGGATGTCCTCATCGGCGATTTCGTAGTCGATCATGACGACGATGGGGCCGCTGCGCGGCTTCAGGTCGAGCTCGAGCAGCGGCTCGTTGAAGCGGTTGAGCGGGTCGAGATTGAGCGACTTGAACTCCGGCAGGGCGAAGCGCAGTCCGATTGCCGCTCCCGCGAGCATCAGCAGACAGGAGCCGATGAGTGCGTTGGCCGCGCCGTATTGTTCGGCAGTGACGCCCCAGAGCCAGCTGCCGCCGGCAATCCCGCCGAAGGTCATGGTCTGGTAGAGCGAAAGCGCCCGGCCGACGACCCAGCGCGGCGTGGAGAGCTGCACCGTCGTGTTGAAGAGCGACAGCGCCAGCACCCAGCAGGCACCGGACACGGCGAGCACGAGGCAGGTCAGCCAGGCCTGCGAGCTGATGGCCGTGACCAGGGCGCTGAAGGCGAAGCCGGCGAAGGCATAGCGCACGATCGCCTCGCTGGTGAGGAATTCCCTCAGCCTTGCACTCAGGAGCGCGCCGCCGATCGCGCCGACGCCGAAGGCGCCCAGCATGACGCCGTAGGTGAGCGGGCCGCCGCCGACGAGGTCGCGTGCCACCAGCGGCAGCAGTGCAAGTATGGCGCTCGCCGAAAGGCCGAAGGCGAAGCCGCGCACGAGCACCTTGCCGATATTGGGCGACATCGCCACGTAGCGCAGCCCCGCAGAAACCGCGCGTCCGAGCGTCTCGCGCGGCAGCCGGTTTTCGGGAGCGACCGGTTTCCATCGGGCGAGCGCGAAGAGAATCGCGAAATAGCTGAGCGTGTTGGCGGCAAAGGCAGCCGCCGCACCCGCGGCCGCCACGATGGCGCCGCCGATCGCCGGACCGACGCTGCGGGTAAGATTGAATCCCATGCTGTTCAGCGCGACTGCAGCCGGCAGGTCGTCGCGCGGAACCATGTCGCCGACCGAGGCTTGCCAGGACGGGTTGTTGAGAGCCGTGCCGCAGCCGAGAAGAAAGGTGAAGATGAGCAGTAGCCACGGCGTAACGATACCGTAATAGGCGCAGACGGTGAGCAGCGCCGAGACGGCGAGCATGAAGCTCTGCGCGACGAGCATGATCCGCCGCCGGTCGAAATTGTCGGCAAGTGCGCCGGAAACCAGCGAGAAGAGCATGATCGGAAGCGAGGTCGAGGCCTGCACCAGCGCCACCATGTTCACCGATTGCGAAATGGACGTCATGAGCCAGGCCGCACCCACGGCCTGGATCAGCCCGCCGAAATTGGAGGCAAGGCTCGCGATCCAGATGGTGCGGAAGATGTCGTGCCTGAAGGGCGCCAACGGCGATATGCGGTTCGTCACCTCTGATCTCTTTCGGTTGCTCGTCATGTGGATTGCTTCGTTATAAACCTCGCAACGCGATGCGCCAGACGCTGAAACTTGCGTTCGGGCCGAAAGGTCCGACCCGGCGCCTGCGCGACCCTTGCAATTTACGGCAATGAAGCGTATATGAGCCTCAAATTCTTGATCGGTTAGATGAAGAGTGGGGCCGTGAGGACCCGCTCTTTTTTATTAGCCGGTCCGACGAGGAGAGGATCGTTTGTCCGATACGACAACGGCTGAAAATACGAATGAACCCCGGCTGATTACCGAAACCGGCCTCGACCGGCGTGTTGCCGACATCATCGAGCCGGTGCTCGTGGATATGGGTTTCCGCCTGGTGCGCGTGCGTATGTCCGGTCAGAACGGCCTGACGCTGCAGGTCATGACCGAACGCAACGACGGCACCATGACCGTCGAGGATTGCGAGGAGGTCTCCAAAGCGATCTCGCCGGTTCTCGATGTGGAAGATCCGATCGACAAGGCGTATCATCTCGAAGTGTCGTCCCCGGGGATCGATCGCCCCATGGTGCGCAGGTCCGACTTCATCCGCTGGCAGGGCCATCTGGTGAAGTGCGAGACGTCGGTCATGGTCGACGGGCGCAAGCGCTTTCGCGGCAAGATCGTTTCGGTGGACGAGGATGGCTTCCGGCTCGAGCGCGACCAGCCCGCCTATGGCGAAGAGGCGGCAGTCTCGATCCCGTTCACGGCGCTTTCGGAGGCGCGACTGATCCTGACGGACGAGCTCATCCGCGACGCGCTGACGGCCGACAAGAAAGCCAAGGCCGCGCGCGCCGCCAACGAAAACTTCGAAGACGAAGACACAGACAACGAATAAGGCTGGGTGCGCTTTCGATGCGCCTGCAACAGACGGAGACAAGACATGGCAGTCAGTGCTAACCGGCTCGAACTTCTGCAGATCGCAGATGCTGTGGCACGCGAAAAGGTCATCGACCGTGAGATCGTTCTGGCCGCGATGGCGGACGCGATCCAGAAGGCGGCTCGTTCGCGCTACGGTTCGGAATCCAACATCCGCGCCGACATCAATCCGAAGACCGGTGAAATCCGTCTCCAGCGTCTCCTGGAAGTGGTCGAAAAGGCCGAGGACTATTCGACCCAGATCCCGATCGAGCTCGCCCGCGACCGCAATCCCGATGCAAAGCTCGGCGATTTCATCGCCGATCCGCTGCCGCCCATGGACTTCGGCCGCATCGCCGCCCAGTCCGCCAAGCAGGTGATCGTGCAGAAGGTGCGCGAAGCCGAGCGCGATCGTCAGTACGAAGAGTTCAAGGATCGTGTCGGCGAGATCGTCAACGGCACCGTCAAGCGCGTCGAATACGGCAACGTCATCGTCGATCTCGGCCGTGGCGAGGGCATCATCCGCCGCGACGAGATGATCCCGCGTGAGAACATGCGCTATGGCGACCGCGTCCGCGCCTTCGTCTACGACGTCCGCCGCGAGCAGCGCGGACCGCAGATCTTCCTGTCGCGCACGCATCCGCAGTTCATGGTGAAGCTCTTCACCATGGAGGTGCCGGAAATCTATGACGGTATCATCCACATCAAGTCGGTCGCCCGCGACCCGGGCTCCCGCGCCAAGATCGCCGTCGTCTCCAACGATTCGTCGATCGATCCGGTCGGCGCCTGCGTCGGTATGCGCGGCTCGCGCGTGCAGGCCGTGGTCGGCGAGCTTCAGGGCGAGAAGATCGATATCATTCCCTGGTCGCCGGATCCGGCTTCCTTCATCGTCAATGCGCTGCAGCCGGCGGAAGTGGCCAAGGTGGTTCTCGACGAGGACGCGGAACGCATCGAGGTCGTGGTTCCGGACGAGCAGCTTTCGCTCGCGATCGGCCGCCGCGGCCAGAACGTGCGCCTTGCCTCGCAGCTGACCGGCTGGGACATCGATATCCTCACCGAGCAGGAGGAAAGCGAGCGTCGCCAGAAGGAATTCAACGAGCGCACGCAGCTCTTCATGGATGCGCTGGACGTCGACGAGATGGTCGGTCAGGTGCTCGCCTCCGAGGGCTTCGCCCAGGTCGAAGAGCTCGCCTATGTCGAACTCGACGAAATCTCCTCCATCGAGGGCTTCGACGAGGATACGGCAAACGAGCTCCAGACCCGCGCCCGCGAATATCTCGAAAAGATCGAGGCGGAAATGGATGCCAAGCGCAAGGAGCTCGGCGTTTCCGACGAGCTGCGGACGATCGATGGCCTCAACAGCCAGATGCTGGTCGCTCTCGGCGAGGAAGGCATCAAGACGATCGAGGACTTTGCCGGCTGCGCCGCCGACGACCTCGTGGGCTGGACCGAGCGCAAGGATGGCGAGACCAAGCGTTTCGAGGGCATCTTCTCGAAGTTCGAAGTCACCCGGGAAGAGGCCGAAACGATGATCGTGCAGGCTCGTCTGGCCGCCGGCTGGATCACCGAAGAGGATCTGGTCAAGCAGCAGGAGGAGGAGGAGCAGGAGCAGGATGAGACGATCGAGGTCGCCGAAGGCGCGGATCAGGACGCCTGATCGCGATGATCGTCGAGATCGATGCCGACAGCCTGCCTGCGGACAAGGGTCCGAAGGACCGGAACGGCAACAACCGGACCTGTATCGTCACGCGTGAGAGCGGCTCTCCTGAAGAGTTGATCCGCTTTGTCGCCGGCCCCGACGGCGTCGTCGTTGCGGATCTGAAGCGGCAGCTCCCGGGGCGCGGATGTTGGGTCAAGTCCGAGCGGCAGCTCGTGGAAAAAGCGGTGGCGAAGAAGCTCTTCGCCCGCGCTCTTCGCGCCGAAGTGAAGGCGAATGCCGGGCTCGCCGACGAGGTCGAGAGACTTCTCGCCGAGCAGCTCGCGGGCATGATGCACATGGCGCGCAAGGCGGGCCAGTTCATCTCCGGCGCGACGAAGACGGAGCAGGCGGTGCGCGGCCTTGCCGCGCTGGCCGTCTTTCATGCGATCGATGCGGCCGCGGATGGCGTCCGCAAGATCGATCAGGCCCGCAAGGCGATGAGCTTCGTCAGCGAGGACGAAACGGAAATACCCGCTTTCCGCCCCTTCACGGGGGCGGAAATGGAGGGACTTTTGGGAAGTAATGCCTTTATCCATGCCGCAGCGCTTGCAGGGCAGGCAGGTGAAGGTGTAGTGAAGCGCGCAATCATGCTCGAAAAGTACCGAGGATCCGTCCCGGTCCGGGCCGAAGGCGGCGCTGGCAAGCCACAGCAATGAAGCGCGTCACCGGCAGAGACCGGCATAGCGAGCATTGTTTGAGACAATTTGGAAGACAGGGTCAGGGGTTTCGTATCCGGCCCTGATCGCTAGGAACGGAACGGAATGACGGACAACAAAGACGACAAGACACTCAGCGTAGCGGGCAAGAAGACGCTGACCCTGAAGCCCTCCGGGGTGACGCAGGGCACGGTGCGTCAGGATATGGGCCGCGGTCGCACCAAGGCGGTCGTGGTCGAGACCAAGAGAACGCGCGGTCCGCTGAAGCACAAGGACGAGCGCCCGATCACGCCGGTTGCCGCCACGCCTGCCGCCCGCCCGGCTGAGCAGCGTCCGATGCCGCCGCAGCCCTCGGGACGTCCGGCTCCTCAGCCGCAGCCGCACCAGCCGCGCCAGGAACAGAACCGCCCTCGCGGCGGTGTCGTCCTGAACGACCTCTCTGCCGGTGAGATGGAAGCCCGCCGCCGCGCCCTGGCGGAAGCCCAGATTCGCGACGCCGAGGAAGCCAAGCGCCGCGCCGAGGACGAAGTGCGCCGCCGGCGCGAGGAGGAAGAGCGCCTCGCCCGCGAGAAGGAAGAGGCCGCGCGCCGTGCCGCCGAAGAGGCTGCGCGCCCGCCGGTAGAGGCTGAAAAGGCCGAGGAGAAGGTCGAGGCTGCAAGTCCCGCCGTCGGCGAACGCCGTGTCGAGACGCGCCCGCAGCCGGGACGCCCGGCTCCGGCTGCCACGCCGGCGGGGCCGGACGGTGCAGCACTTCGCGGCCGCCGCGGGACCGAGAGCGAGGAAGACGAACGCCGCCGCAGCGGTGCCGGTGCTCCCCGCGGCAAGGTCGTGCGTCCGGAGCCGGCCAAGCCCGCTCCCCGTGCAAAGGGTGACGAGGGCCGCCGCCAGGGCAAGCTGACGCTTACGACGGCTGCCGTGGACGAGGATGGCAGCCAGCGCGGCCGTTCGCTTTCGGCGATGCGCCGCCGCCAGGAGAAGTTCAAGCGCAGCCAGATGCAGGAAACGCGCGAGAAGATCTCCCGCGAAGTCGTCCTGCCGGAAACCATCACGATTCAGGAATTGTCGCAGCGCATGTCCGAGCGCGCGGTCGACGTCATCAAGTTCCTGATGAAGGAAGGCCAGATGATGAAGCCCGGCGACCTGATCGACGCCGATCTCGCGGAGCTCATCGCCGGCGAATTCGGCCACACGGTCAAGCGCGTTTCCGAATCGGACGTCGAGGAAGGCATCTTCAATATTTCCGACGTGGACGACGACATGCAGTCGCGGCCGCCGATCGTGACGATCATGGGTCACGTCGACCACGGCAAGACGTCGCTGCTCGACGCCATCCGCCACGCCAACGTGGTTGCCGGCGAGGCAGGCGGCATCACGCAGCACATCGGTGCCTACCAAGTCGAGCAGAACGGCCAGAAGATCACCTTCATCGACACGCCCGGCCACGCGGCCTTCACGGCCATGCGCGCCCGCGGCGCCCAGGCGACGGACATCGCCGTCCTCGTCGTCGCGGCCGACGACAGCGTGATGCCGCAGACGATCGAGTCGATCAACCATGCCAAGGCGGCCGGCGTTCCGATCATCGTGGCGATCAACAAGATCGACAAGCCGTCCGCGAATCCGCAGAAGGTCCGCACCGAGCTGCTGCAGCACGAAGTCTTCGTCGAATCCATGGGCGGTGAGGTTCTCGACGTCGAGGTTTCGGCCAAGAACCAGACCAACCTCGACAAGCTTCTCGAGGCGATCCTGCTGCAGTCCGAACTCCTCGACCTCAAGGCCAATCCGAACCGGACGGCCGAAGGCACGGTGGTGGAAGCCGAGCTCGACCGCGGCCGCGGTGCGGTTGCGACCGTCCTCGTACAGAAGGGTACGCTCACTCCGGGCCAGATCATCGTCGCGGGCGATCAGTGGGGCCGCGTGCGCGCACTCGTCAACGACAAGGGCGAGCATGTGAAGGCCGCCGGGCCGTCGACGCCGGTCGAGGTTCTCGGTCTCTCCGGAACGCCGGCGGCGGGCGATCGCTTCGCCGTCGTCGAGAGCGAGAGCCGGGCGCGCGAAATTTCGGAATATCGCCAGCGGCTCGCCCGCGAGAAGGCGGTTGCCCGCCAGTCCGGTTCGCGCGGTTCGCTCGAGCAGATGATGACCCAGCTCCAGACCTCCGGCGTCAAGGAGTTCCCGCTGGTCATCAAGGGCGACGTGCAGGGCTCGATCGAAGCGATCTCCGGCGCTCTGGACAAGCTTGGCACCGACGAGGTGCGCGCCCGCATCGTTCATTCGGGTGCCGGCGGCATCACCGAGTCGGACGTCTCGCTTGCGGAAGCTTCGAACGCAGCCATCATCGGCTTCAACGTCCGTGCCAACAAGCAGGCGCGGGATGCGTCCGAGCGTGCCGGCATCGAGATCCGCTACTACAACATCATCTACGACCTGGTGGATGACGTGAAGGCGGCGATGTCCGGTCTCTTGTCGCCGGAGCGGCGCGAGACCTTCCTCGGCAATGCCGAGATCCTGGAGGTGTTCAACATCACCAAGGTCGGCAAGGTCGCGGGTTGCCGCGTCACCGAGGGCAAGGTCGAACGTGGCGTCGGCGTCCGTCTGGTACGCGACAACGTCGTCATCCACGAAGGCAAGCTCAAGACGCTCAAGCGCTTCAAGGACGAAGTCTCCGAGGTTCAGTCCGGCCAGGAATGCGGTATGGCCTTCGAGAACTACGAGGACATTCGTGCCGGCGACACGATCGAGTGCTTCCGCGTCGAACACGTCACGCGGACGCTCTGATCCGATCCGGCAGGGTATTGGCGAGCGCCGGATCGGCTCCGGCGCTCGCTTTTTTTTGAGTGAGAAGGCGCGCGACGCCGCCCGCCTCTCGCATGTTGGAACCGATCGCGTTTCGATAAGGGCTTGATACGCCCGATCGGCGCGGTCCAGGGTGAAACGATGGCCAAATCCACATCCTCCGCTCCGTCCCAGCGCATGCTGCGCGTCGGCGAACAGGTGCGCGCAGCGATCACGCAGGTGCTGCAACGCGGTGAAGTACTCGATCCGCTGATCGAAAACACGGTGATTTCCATTTCCGAGGTGCGCATGTCGCCCGATCTGAAGATCGCCACGGCCTATGTGACCCCACTCGGGGTCGCCGATCACGCGGCGGTTATCGAAGCGCTGAACAGGCATGCGAAATTCATTCGCGGGCGGCTCGGCCCGCAATTGCGGCAGATGAAATACATGCCGGACGTCCGGTTCCGGGACGATACCAGCTTCGACAACTATCAGAAGATCGACTCGCTGCTGCGCTCGCCGGAGGTCAGTCGCGACCTCGATCGCGACGGCGACGACGAAGAGTAAGCGACAGAACCGATGTCCAGACCCCGCAAACCGAAGGGCCGCCCGATTTCGGGATGGCTGATCCTCGACAAACCCCTCGATTTCGGTTCGACCGAGGCCGTATCCAAGATCAAGTGGCTGTTCAAGGCGCAGAAGGCGGGCCATGCCGGCACGCTCGATCCGCTCGCCTCCGGCATGCTGCCGATCGCGCTCGGCGACGCGACGAAAACCGTTCCCTACGTCATGGACGGCCGCAAGATCTACGAATTCACGGTGGCCTGGGGCGAGGAGCGCTCCACCGACGATCTCGAAGGCGAAGCCGTCCGCTCGTCCGCCGCGCGTCCGGAGGAAGAGGCGATCCGCGCCCTGCTGCCGAAATATACCGGCGTAATCGCGCAGGTGCCGCCGCAGTTCTCCGCGATCAAGATCGGCGGCGAGCGCGCCTATGATCTCGCCCGCGAGGGCGAAACCGTCGAGATCCCGGCGCGGGAGGTGGAGGTCTTCCGCCTGTCGCTCATCGGTTCGGCTCCGAACCTCGCTCACTTCGAGATCGAATGCGGCAAGGGCACCTATGTCCGTTCGCTTGCCCGCGACATGGGCCGCGATCTCGGCTGCTTCGGTCATATCGCGTCGCTGCGCCGCACCTTCGTCGCTCCTTTCGGCGAGGAAGACATGGTGCCGCTCGCCGACCTCGTGGCACTGGAAAAGATCGAGGACGAGGCGGAGCGTCTCGCCGCGCTCGACGCGTATCTGATCGACACGGGGGAGGCCCTGTCCGACCTGCCGCATATCGCGGTCAGCGACGACCAGGCGCACCGGCTCAAAATGGGCAATCCGATCATCCTGCGCGGACGTGACGCACCGCTGCCCGCGCCCGAGGCCTACGCCACCGTTCAGGGCAAGCTCGTGGCGATCGGTGAGATCGCCGAGGGCGAGTTCCGGCCGAAGCGCGTTTTCGCCTCCCAATAATTCTGCTGGTCGAAATTCGATCTTGCGCGTTTAAAGTCGAGCGGCGCGGCACGCGCGGCGTATACTCGTTGTGCGCCGAAGCCCATATTGTCATTGTGGGCCTGCCGGCCGCGCTCGAATCATGGACGGGCGGCCCGGAAGCACACGGCACCCGCTCCGGTAATGCGGCAGGGAATCGGCAAGAGGCGTACATATGGTGGAAGCGTCAGAGAAGAGCCGGGAAGATGCTTCATCCGGCAGCCTGCAGGCCGCCGCCGGCTTCGTCCGCGATTATCTTCGCAGGCCCTTCAGCTTCTACCTGATCTCGCTGCTGCTGATCGCCATCATACCGCCTTTCATCTTTTCCTTCGTGATCCTGCAGCGCAATCTCGACGCGCAGAGGGAGGAAGTCACGTCTCTGCTGCGCGCCTCCACCGGCTCGGTCACGCGCATCGTCGAGCGCGAGGTCGACGGCATGCTGACGACGCTCCGGGTGCTGGCGAAATCCGGCGCCGTGGACCTCGCCGACATGCGAGGCTTATACGACCGTGCATCGGTCGCATTGGCCAACACCGATTCCCACCTGATCATCGTCGACGCCGACCATGATCTTCTCCTGAGCACCCGCGTTCCCTTCGGGACGCCGCTCGGGCAGGCGAAGGATCCGGAGGTCGATCTCGCCCTGCAGAGTACCGCACCGCTGGTTTCAGGGGCTTTCCCGGCCGAAATCGGAGAGGGCTGGGTCTTCACCGTGTATCTGCCGGTCACGACGCCCGACGGAAAGAAGTATCTGCTGGGCCTTAGGCAGGATGCCCAGCGCATGACGAAAGCCGTCAACCGCGACACGCTCTCGCCCGGGTGGAATGCCGCGCTCGTCGACGGAAAAGGCAAGGTGATCGTCTCCTCGGACTCGTCGGTGAAATCCGGCGACCCGTTCTTTCTCGACGAATTGCCGTTGCTCAGCATCGGCGTCAGCAATACCACTGCGAGGGGTGTGGACTATCGCGTCGCGTCCGAGTTTTCGGTGGTGACCGGGTGGCGTATCGTCGCTTGGGCGCCGAGCGCCATCGTCGATCAGCCGATGCTATGGTCCTTCCTCTGGCTCTCCTTCGGCGGGATCATTTTCGCAAGCATCGCGGTCGCCGGTTCACTAACCATCGCGCGGCTGCTCACACAGGGCGTCCGGTTGCTGGCCATGGATGCACGGCGATTGGGAGCGGGCGAGCCCGTCGAAGCGCGCCGCTACATGATCACCGAGGTCGAGGCGGTATCGACCGCGCTCGCAAGCGCAGCGACGGCCAGGGCCAAGGCCGAAGGCGAGATTCGCCTGCTGATGCGGGAGGTCGCGCATCGCGCGAAGAACCAGCTCACCGTCATCCAGTCGATGCTGGCGCAGTCGGCAAATTCGGCGGAGGAGCCGTCGGATTTCGTCGAGGCGTTTCGCAAGCGCCTTGCGGGCCTCGCGCGCTCGACCGACCTCATGGTGGCCAACGCCGCCTCCGGAGTCGACTTCCGCGAGCTGGTGCGCAACCAGCTTCAGCCGTTCATGCCGGCCGAGTCCGACCGCGTCGTGCTCAGCGGACCTGCCCTGCGGCTGGACGCCCAGATGGCGCAGACCCTTGGCATGGCACTGCATGAACTGGCTACCAATGCCATAAAGCATGGAGCGCTCGCCAACCAGACCGGCATGATCCAGGTCGAGTGGTCGGTGGCCGAGGGTGCGATCGACATTCGCTGGCGCGAGAGGGGTGCCGATATCGTCGCGCCTTCCGGAAAGAAGGCCCGCCGAGGCTTCGGCACGGTCGTGCTCGAGCGCATGCTCGGCCTTGCGCTTCGTGCGGAGCTCGAAAGGACGATGCATGCGGATGGCATCGAATGGCGGATACGCATCCCGCGCGGCGAGGACCTTTCCTCGCAGGAGCCAGGCGGTTGAGGGGCGGATCGTCCTGAGCAAACCACCACGAATGGATGCCGGAGCATCCGTGCGCAACCGGAATTGACGGTGCGCGGGAGGCGGTGCCGCGCAGCGGTTTCATGACCCTTTCCTTTTGGAACGGATTCGGTTATAGGCACGCCAGCGAAAGGCGCCGCCTCTTCGTGCGAACGGCCGTAGCTGGACGACATCCCGGCTGCCGGCGACCCTCAAATCCTCGAACGAAAGGATCAAACGATGTCGGTTACTGCAGAGCGCAAAGCTCAGATCATCAAGGAATTCGCAACCGTAGAAGGCGACACCGGTTCTCCGGAAGTTCAGGTTGCCATCCTGACGGAACGGATCAACAACCTGACCGAACACTTCAAGGACCACAAGAAGGACAATCACTCCCGACGTGGCCTCCTCGCGCTGGTTTCCAGCCGGCGCTCGCTCCTCGACTATCTGAAGAAGAAGGACGAGGCGCGCTACACCAAGCTGATCGGTGCCCTGGGCATCCGTCGCTAAACGACTGGTCCGGCGGGTTGCCTCGGCAACCCGCCGGCTTTTTTCTACAGCCCGTGCGCTCTTCAAAAGGCCTAGGGTATTGTACAGGGCGCCACAGCGCCGCGCGTCCTATCGGACGCGCAACGTCCAGCGGACCGGATGGGCCGGGATCGCGGATCAACCAATGGCCCGTCATGGGGCAGGATTGCAGGATGCTTCGGCGCCTGCTTGCCGAAGCGGCTGCTATACGCAGCGCGGCAAAGCGGTATGCGGCCGGTTTTCTTTGAAGCCTCCCGTTGTCTTGCCCGTGATGCGCCACCATGCGGCTTTGAGATCGCCCGCGCTTTTTGAGCCGCGGAAGGTCTGTCGCACACGAAGGACAGAACATGTTCGAGACACACAAGGTAGAAATCGAATGGGCGGGGCGTCCGCTCAAGCTCGAAACCGGAAAAATCGCGCGGCAGGCCGATGGTGCCGTTCTCGCGACCTACGGCGAAACCGTCGTGCTCGCCACGGTGGTTTCGGCGAAGGCACCGAAGCCAGGCCAGGATTTCTTCCCGCTCACCGTCAACTATCAGGAAAAGACCTACGCTGCCGGCAAGATTCCCGGCGGGTATTTCAAGCGTGAGGGCCGCCCCAGCGAAAACGAGACGCTGGTGTCGCGTCTGATCGACCGGCCGATCCGCCCGCTCTTCCCGGAGGGCTACAAGAACGATACCCAGGTCATCGTCACGGTCATGCAGCATGACCTCGAGAACAACCCGGACGTCGTCGCGATGGTCGCGGCCTCCGCTGCATTGACGCTCTCCGGCGTTCCCTTCATGGGTCCGGTCGGCGGTGCCCGCGTCGGCTACATCAACGGCGAATACGTTCTCAACCCGCATCTCGACGAAATGGACGAATCCACGCTCGACCTCGTCGTCGCCGGCACGCAGGAAGCCGTGCTGATGGTGGAGTCGGAAGCGAAAGAGCTGCCGGAAGATGTGATGCTCGGCGCCGTCGTTTTCGGCCAGAAGGGCTTCCAGCCGGTGATCGACGCTGTCATCAGGCTCGCGGAAGTTGCCGCCAAGGAGCCGCGCGAATTCAATCCGGAAGATCACTCCGCTCTCGAAAACGCGATGCTTTCGATCGCCGAAGACGAGCTGCGCAACGCCTATAAGATCACCGAGAAGGCCGCGCGCTATGCCGCCGTGGACGCGGTAAAGGCAAAGGTCAAAGAACATTTCCTGCCGGAAGGCGTCGAGAACCCGGCCCATACCGCCGAAGAGATCGCCGCTGTCTTCAAGCACCTGCAGGCCAAGATCGTTCGCCGGAACATCCTCGACACGAAGAGCCGCATCGACGGCCGCGACCTCGTCACGGTTCGCCCGATCGTCGCCGAAGTCGGCATTCTGCCGCGCACGCACGGTTCGGCGCTCTTTACCCGCGGTGAAACGCAGGCGATCGTCGTTGCCACGCTCGGCACCGGCGAAGACGAGCAGTATGTCGATTCCTTGACCGGCATGTACAAGGAAAACTTCATGCTGCATTACAACTTCCCGCCCTATTCGGTCGGTGAAACGGGCCGCATGGGTTCTCCGGGCCGCCGCGAGATCGGCCACGGCAAGCTCGCCTGGCGCGCCATCCATCCGATGCTGCCGACCACGGAACAGTTCCCATACACGCTGCGCGTCGTTTCCGAGATTACCGAGTCCAACGGTTCCTCCTCCATGGCAACCGTCTGCGGCACGTCGCTTGCACTGATGGATGCGGGCGTTCCGCTCGCCAAGCCGGTTGCCGGCATTGCCATGGGCCTCATCAAGGAAGACGACCGTTTCGCCGTCCTCTCCGACATTCTCGGCGATGAAGACCACCTTGGCGATATGGACTTCAAGGTCGCCGGCACGGATACCGGCATCACCTCGCTGCAGATGGACATCAAGATCGAAGGCATCACCGAGGAGATCATGGGTGTTGCTCTCAACCAGGCCAAGGGAGGCCGCCTGCACATTCTCGCCGAAATGGCCAAGGCCATCTCCGAGAGCCGCGGCCAGCTCGGCGAGTTCGCGCCGCGCATCGAAGTCATGAACATTCCGGTCGACAAGATCCGTGAAGTCATCGGCTCGGGCGGCAAGGTCATCCGCGAGATCGTCGAAAAGACCGGCGCCAAGATCAATATCGACGACGACGGCACCGTCAAGATCGCCTCGGCTTCCGCCAAGGAGATCGAGGCCGCCCGCAAGTGGATCCACTCGATCGTCGCCGAGCCGGAAGTCGGTCAGGTCTATGAAGGCACCGTCGTCAAGACGGCCGATTTCGGCGCCTTCGTCAACTTCTTCGGCGCCCGCGACGGTCTCGTTCACATCTCGCAGCTCGCTTCCGAGCGTGTTGCCAAGACCACCGACGTCGTCAAGGAAGGCGATAAGGTCTGGGTCAAGCTGATGGGCTTCGACGAGCGCGGCAAGGTTCGCCTCTCCATGAAGGTCGTCGATCAGGCGACCGGCAAGGAGATCGTTGCCGAGAAGGGCGAAAAGAAGGACGGCGGCGAAGCCGCCGAGTAAGCCGCCCTCGGCTGAAACCATTCAGGGCGCGGAGCGGATCGCTTCGCGCCCTTTCTCGTGACGAAAACGGAATCGAACCCATGAGCCGCGACGCGCTGAAAACACTGTTCCATCCTTTCGCAACGGGGATCATCGATCCGCCGGGAGAGGGCGAGCGGGTGCTCTTCCTCGGCGCCGAGGCGGGCTACCGCTTGCCGGAGGGCTTTGCTGCGGACGTCTCGGCCGTACAGCCGCTGAAGCCCCTCTACCGCGCGCTGACGGCAGCTCGCGCCGATGTGGCGCCGGTCGCCGCGGGCGACGGCTACGACGCCGCGCTCGTTCTGTGCGGCAGGCACAAGGGCGAGAACGAAGACCGCATTGCGCAGGCGTTGAAACGCACCCGCGCCGGCGCGCTGATCGTGGTCGCCGGCGGCAAGGAGGACGGCATTCAGTCGCTGCGCAAGCGGATCGACAAGTTCGGCTGGGATGGCGACTCGATGCCCAAATATCACGGTGTGGCCTTCTGGTTCACGCGCCCGGAGGATGTTGCCGAGGCCATCTCGGCGCTCGCCAAGGTCCCGGTGCGCGTCGACGGCCTGTTCGTGGCATCGCCCGGCATGTTCTCGCATGACCGCGTCGATGCCGGCTCGGAGCTGCTCGCGTCGCGGCTGCCGCGCGATTTCACCGGTCACGCGGCGGATTTCGGCGCCGGCTGGGGTTATCTCTCGGTCAAGCTTGCCGCGGCTTCGCCGAGCCTCAAGGGCATAGATCTGTTCGAAGCGGATTTCGAAGCACTGGAGGCGGCACGGGCAAACATGGCGGCGAATGCGCCTTCGACGGCGGCTCGTTTCTTTTGGCACGACCTGACGGCGGAAGAGACGCGCGACAAATACGACCTTATCGTCATGAACCCGCCCTTCCACGAGGGCCATGCTGCCGAGCCTGCGCTCGGCGCGGCAATGATCAAGGCGGCCGCCAAGGCGCTGAAGCATGGTGGCCGGCTGATGCTCGTCGCCAATCGCGGACTTCCCTATGAGCCGGTCCTGGCGGAGAATTTCAAGGAAATCGGCGAGACCTGCCGCAATGCGCGCTTCAAGGTGCTCTGGGCGAAACGCTGAC
This sequence comes from Sinorhizobium meliloti 4H41, assembly GCF_000375585.1. Classification (GTDB taxonomy): domain Bacteria; phylum Pseudomonadota; class Alphaproteobacteria; order Rhizobiales; family Rhizobiaceae; genus Sinorhizobium; species Sinorhizobium meliloti_A. Next base: position 143,831 of record NZ_AQWP01000001.1, read on the forward strand.
CCAGTGAACAGCCCCTCATCCGGCCTGACGGCCACCTTCTCCCCGCAAGCGGGGAGAAGGTTAGGTAAGGGGCAATCCCTGCTTAATCCGCGTCTGCGACCCGCAAGGCTTCGAGCGTCGGCATCGAAGTGATGTTGTAGCCGGAATCCACATAGTGAATTTCCCCGGTGACGCCGCGCGAGAGGTCCGAGAGCAGATAAAGTGCGGAACTGCCGACGTCTTCTATGGTGACGGTCCGGCGTAGGGGCGAGTTCTTCTGCTGCCAGGAGAGCATAGCGCGCGCGTCGGAAATGCCGGCGCCTGCAAGCGTCCGGATCGGACCGGCCGAGATCGCATTGACGCGGATGCCGCGCGCTCCGTAATCGGCGGCCAGGTAGCGTACCGAAGCTTCGAGCGCGGCTTTGGCGACGCCCATGACGTTGTAGTTCGGCATGACCCGCATCGAGCCGCCATAGGTGAGCGTCAGCATGGTGCCGCCCTCGCTCATCAGCTCCGCCGCACGCTTGGCAATCTCGGTAAAGGAGAAGCAGGAGATCACCATGGTGCGGCTGAAATTGTCCCGCGTCGTGTCCGCATAGAGACCCTTTAGCTCGTTCTTGTCCGAGAAGCCGATGGCGTGGACGACGAAATCGAGCTTGCCCCAGCGCTCCCTTATGGCGTCGACGACTGCGTCGACGGAGTCGAGGTCCTCGACGTCGCAGGGGAGCAGGAAGTCGGAATTGACCTCCGCAGCCAGCGGCTTGACGCGCTTGCCGAGAGCTTCGCCCTGATAGGTGAAGGCGAGCTCGGCGCCCTGAGCGGCGAGAGACTTGGCGATACCCCAGGCAATAGAATGGTTGTTGGCGACGCCCATGATGAGGCCGCGCTTTCCGTTCATCAGTCCGTTCATCGTGTTATCCGTTATAGCGCTGGAAGACGAGCGTCGCGTTCGTGCCGCCGAAGCCGAAGGAGTTCGAAAGAACCGTGTCGATCTTGGCATTGTCGATGCGCTTGCGGACGATCGGCACGCCTTCGAATTCGGGGTCGAGCTCGGTGATGTGAGCGCTTTCGCCGATGAAGCCGGCCTGCATCATCAGGAGACCGTAGATCGATTCCTGCACGCCGGCGGCGCCGAGCGAGTGGCCGGTCAGCGATTTCGTGGACTGCACATGCGGCATCTTTTCGCCGAAGACCTCGCGGATGGCGCCGATCTCCTTCTGATCGCCGACCGGCGTCGAAGTGCCGTGGGTATTGATGTAGTCGACCTCGCCCTTCACCGTGGCCAGCGCCTGGCGCATGCAGCGCACCGCGCCCTCGCCGGAAGGCGCGACCATGTCGTAGCCGTCCGAAGTGGCGCCGTAACCGACGATTTCCGCATAGATCTTGGCGCCGCGCGCCTTGGCGCGCTCCAGTTCTTCCAGAACGAGAACGCCGGCACCGCCGGCGATGACGAAGCCGTCGCGGTTCGCGTCATAGGCACGTGAGGCGACGGATGGCGTGTCGTTGTACTTCGACGACATGGCGCCCATGGCGTCGAAGAGATTGGACATGGTCCAGTCGAGATCCTCGTGGCCGCCCGCGAACATGACGTCCTGCTTCCCCCACTGGATCATTTCCGCGGCATTGCCGATGCAATGCGCCGAAGTCGAGCAGGCCGACGAGATCGAGTAGTTGACGCCGTGGATCTGGAACCAGGTCGCAAGCGTCGCCGAAGCCGTAGACGACATCGCCTTCGGCACCACGAAGGGGCCGATCCGCTTCGGGCTGTTGTTCTTGCGGGTGATCTCCGCCGCTTCGACGATCGCGCGGGTAGAAGGGCCGCCCGAACCCATGATGATGCCGGTGCGCTCATTGGTGATGTCGCCGGCCTCGAGCCCGGAATCGGCGATCGCCTGCTTCATCGCCACATGGTTCCAGGCGCCGCCCTGGGACAGGAAGCGCATGGCGCGGCGGTCGACGAGGTCGCTCGGGTCGAGCGTCGGCGCTCCCCAGACCTGGCACTTGAAGCCGTGCTCGGCAAAATCCGGAGAAAACGTGATGCCCGACCGCGCATCGCGGAGCGACGCGGTGACTTCGTCGGCATCGCTGCCGATGGAGGAAACGATGCCGAGGCCCGTTACAACAACCCGTCTCATGTCAGATGACCTTTTCTTCGATTGGAACCGTGCGGGGGTCGCCCGCAGTTCAGTCGGCCTTTTCCTGGAAGAGGCCGACCCTGAGATCGGTGGCCTTGTAGATCGTTTCGCCATCGGCCTTCATCCAGCCGTCGGCGATGCCAAGAACCAGACGGCCGCGCATGACGCGCTTGAAGTCGATGCCGTATTCTACCAGCTTGGTCTTCGGCGTCACCATGCCGGTGAACTTCACTTCTCCGGTGGAGATGGCGCGGCCCTTGCCCGCCTCGCCGAGCCAGCCGAGAAAGAAACCGGTCAATTGCCACATTGCGTCGAGACCGAGGCAGCCGGGCATGACCGGATCGCCCATGAAGTGGCAGGGAAAGAACCAGAGATCCGGCGTAATGTCGAATTCGGCGCGGACATAACCCTTGTCGTTTGGCCCGCCCGTTTCCGAAATGTCGGTGATGCGGTTGAACATCAGCATCGGCGGCAGCGGCAGCTGCGCATTGCCGGGGCCAAACATTTCGCCTCGGCCGCAGATCAGGATTTCCTCATAGCTGAAGCTGGATTGTCTGGTGGTCATGAATGGTTGCTTCCCGAGTCTATTATGTGTTCTCCGACCTGCTTTAGTGCAAGTTCGGTCTGATTTGAAGCGCAACCTGTCATCCGCGGCTGCGATGCGGGCTACGGCTCATGACGTTCCAAATAGGGCGGCATGCGGGTGTAGGAAAGCTCTCTCATCGTCGCCGAACCGCTCGGAATGGTGACATCATTCCGCCGTCGCTTACAGTATGAATGTGGCGGCGGCCAGAGTTAAATGCCCGCCTTCCCCCGCTTTGGGCCGATTTTCAGGCGTTTGCGGCCTTCGCACGTGCGGAATCTATTGAAAGCCGCGGCGCCAGAAGTTATATCGCAAATTGATAATCCACGGATCCCGCAGGTATATCGGAACGGCTGTCGATGACGAAAGCAACGCACATGTCCTCACAGGAGAGGCTGCGCAGTTCGGGTTTGCGCCCGACGCGCCAGCGCGTTGCGCTTGCCGATCTGATCTTCGCCAAGGGCGACCGTCACCTGACGGTGGAGGAACTCCATGAAGAGGCCGTCACGGCCGGCGTTCCCGTTTCGCTCGCGACCGTCTACAACACGCTCCACCAGTTCACCGAAGCCGGCATGATCCGCGTCCTCGCCGTCGAGAGCGCCAGGACCTATTTCGATACGAATGTCTCGGATCACCACCATTTCTTCATCGAGGGCGAAAACGAAGTCCTCGACATTCCGGTGAGCAATATTCAGATCGACAATCTCCCCGAACCGCCGGAAGGCATGGAGATCTCCCATGTCGACGTGGTAATCCGGCTGCGTCACAAGAGCGAGCGCTGAGCGTCGTCGCTCTCGCGCCACGAAGTTTCGTCACATCACGTCCTTCGGGTCGCGGCCGGGCCCGGCCTTGCCCGTCGGCAGCGTCCAGCCGTATCGAAGCGCGCCGCCCCGCACGGCGAAGGCCGTGACGACGCCGAGTGCGGACGCTGCGACGAGCGGCAATCCGACCAGGCTGGCCAGGACGAAGGCGCCGGCGCCGATGAGGGCGGCGCTGACGTAGATCTCCGGCCTCAGGAGGACAGAGGGCTCGCCGGCCAGAAGATCGCGCAGAACCCCGCCGAAGGTCGCCGTCAGGGCGCCCGTGACCAGGGCGACGATAGGCGAGCCGGTCGCCGCCAGCCCCTTTGCCGCGCCCATCACGCAATAGGCCGAGAGGCCGAGCGCGTCGAGCCATACGAGCATCCGGTAGCGTGATTCGAGCAAATGGGACGTGAGGAAGACGGCCACCGCCACTGCCGCGCAGACGATGATGAAATTAGGGTTCACCACCCAGAACACCGGCGTCGCGCCGAGAACGAGGTCGCGGATGGTACCGCCGCCAATGCCCGTCGCGGAAGCGAGAAACAGATAGCCGATGATGTCGAGCTGCTTGCGGGAGGCCGACAGCGCGCCGGTCGCCGCAAAGATTGCGACGCCCGCATAGTCGAGGAATTCGAGGATCGGCATGGCTGCTCCGCTTGGCTGCAAGTCTCCTCTAATCGTAACCTATTAAAGAAAACATGCGGTAGGCTACCGCGGCAGCAGCGTCTCAGTCCGGCCGAGGAGATAATAGGCAACGAGCCCTGTCCACTCCTTGGCGGCCGTCGTCGCCAATTGGGCATTGAGCGAGGGCTGGGTGAAATCGAAGCCGAGCCGCACCTTGCCGCTCGTGCGATAATCCGTCGGCCAGGGCGTGACTTCCATGCCGTTTGCGCGAAAGAGGCCGATCGAGCGCGGCATGTGGTAAGCGGAGGTCACGAGCGCACAACGCTCGAGCCCGTTCTCGGCCAGCAAATCCCTGGTATAGCGTGCGTTTTCGAAGGTCGTCCGCGATTCTCCCTCGCGGATCAGCCGGTTGGAACCGATGCCGAAGGTCCCGAAGAATTTCTGCGAGGCATGCGCGTCGCCCTCGTAGATGCCGCTGAGCGACCCGTCTCCGCCCGAGACAAGGATGCGAGCCTGGGGATAGGCCCGCGCGAGCCTCAAGGTTTCGACGAAGCGTTCGGCCGCCTGGTTCAGCTCCATGCCGCCGCGGCTCGCCATCACCACATTCTCGAAGGCGCCCCCGAGCACGATGATGCAAGCAAGCTCCGTCGGCTCCGTCGCGGGGCGGGGAAACCGGTCCTCGAGGATCTGCAGGAAATAGGAGCCGGCGGTGGTGAAGAGAGTGACGAAGAGGACGGCGAGCCCGAAGACGCTCAAAGTACCGCCGCTGCGGCGGAAACGGCCAAGCATAAGCAGCACGCCGGCGAACAGGGCGAGGAAGGCGAGGGACAGCGGCTGGGCTACGAGCCAGAAGATTTTCGAGACGAGAAACATGGGCAGATCGTTCTTCGGCCTCGGCCGGTAAAGATTTCATGAATGACGGCGCCGCGTCTAGCGGCGTGCACAATACAGGACGATAGCCTGGTGCGCCTCGCCGGTTGCTGCACGGCAAGGTTTTTCTTTGCGAGCAGCGTTCAAGCGGCTGAATTCCTTACGTCGGGGGATCGAAAAGATTTTGGTGGAGCTAAGCGGGATCGAACCGCTGACCTCTTGCATGCCATGCAAGCGCTCTCCCAGCTGAGCTATAGCCCCATCAGGGTCCGGCTTTGCCGGTCCGGGAAGATCGCGAGGCGCGTTGCGCCCGGCGAGTGGCGGCTTATTACTTCTGCTAGGTGCAGATGGCAAGCCGAAAAGTGAGGGCCGGGACGAATTATTTTTTGGCTCCGGCCGGATGCTTCGATGCCGATCGCGTTCGACGGATGGGGCGGCTTCGTGCGCCTTTCGAAACGCTTGCGGGCAGGCATGCGGGCGCTGATCCGCCCGCGACGCCAGTCTGTTCAGACGTCGTCGTCCTCGTCGGAAACGCCGATGATGTCGCTCATGTCGTCGTCATCGTCTTCGTCGTCGGTCTGGAGGAAGGTGTCGTCGTCGTCACCCTCGATCTCGACATCGTCGTCGCCGAGATCCGGCAGATCGTCGCCGCCCGAGGCTTCGTCGTCCGCTTCCTCGAGCGAGACGAGTTCGACTTCCGTGTTCTCGGTATCGACTTCCTTGACGTCTTCCTCTTCTTCCTTCTCGAGCACCTTGGCGACGGAGGTTTCCTCGAAGAAGGACAGCGGATAGGACTTGCCCGTGTAGGGGGAGACGATCGGATCACGGTTCAGATCGTAGAATTTGCGCCCCGTTTCCGGGTCGATGCGCTTTGTTCCAAGTTCCGGTTTTGCCACAGTCAAAGCCTCTTGAATGGCCGGCGAGCCGGCTCTTGCCGGAAAGCCGGCGGTTAGAAACGTATCAAGCTTATGATGATTAGCCGGTCCCCATAATCATCTTGGCGAGTTCTGTCAAAGATAAACTTCCGCGAGCTCCGGTCGTCATTTTCTTCGCAGCAGGAGGATGACCCTTTTCGCGCATTGTGTTAGGGAGCCGGCGAGACCGGCGGTCCGCCACCAACGCGCCGGAAAGCACCACCTTCCGCGCCAGCCGTCAGCCGGATTGTCAGAGGAAAACCACGATGTCTCACGGCTCGAACCCGCGGCCCGCCACCGCACGCAAGTCTTCCGACCTCAAGGGTACTTTGCGCATTCCGGGCGACAAGTCGATCTCGCACCGCTCCTTCATGTTCGGCGGCCTTGCCGCGGGCGAGACGCGCATCACCGGTCTTCTCGAAGGCGAAGACGTGATCAATACCGGCAAGGCCATGCAGGCGATGGGCGCCAGGATCCGCAAGGAGGGCGACACCTGGATCATCGACGGTGTCGGGAACGGCGCGCTGCTCGCGCCGGAGGCGCCGCTCGACTTCGGCAATGCCGGCACCGGCTGCCGGCTGACGATGGGCCTTGTCGGCGTCTATGATTTCGATTCCACTTTCATCGGCGATGCCTCGCTGACCAAGCGCCCGATGGGCCGCGTGCTCGATCCGCTCCGCGAAATGGGCGTTCAGGTGAAGTCGGCGGAGGGCGACCGGCTGCCGGTGACCCTGCGCGGGCCGAAGACGCCGAACCCGATCACCTATCGCGTGCCGATGGCGTCTGCCCAGGTGAAATCCGCCGTGCTGCTCGCCGGCCTCAACACGCCCGGCATCACGACCGTCGTCGAGCCGGTGATGACCCGCGACCATACGGAAAAGATGCTGCAGGGCTTCGGTGCCAAGCTGACGGTCGAGACCGATGCCGAGGGTGTGCGCACCATTCGCCTCGAGGGCCGCGGCAAGCTGACGGGCCAGGTGATCGACGTGCCAGGCGATCCGTCCTCCACGGCCTTTCCGCTGGTGGCGGCGCTCATCGTTCCGGGCTCGGACATCACCATCCTCAACGTGCTGATGAACCCGACCCGTACCGGCCTCATCCTGACCCTGCAGGAGATGGGCGCCAATATCGAGGTCATGAACAAGCGGCTTGCCGGCGGCGAGGATGTCGCCGATCTGCGCGTTTGCTATTCGGAGCTGAAGGGCGTCACCGTGCCGGAGGAGCGCGCCCCGTCGATGATCGACGAATATCCGGTGCTCGCGGTCGCCGCCGCCTTCGCCGAGGGCACAACCGTGATGAACGGGCTGGAAGAGCTCCGCGTCAAGGAGTCCGACCGTCTGTCCGCCGTTGCGGACGGCCTGAAGCTCAACGGGGTGGATTGCGACGAGGGCGAGGCCTCGCTGGTCGTGCGCGGCCGGCCCGGCGGCAAGGGCCTGGGCAATAACTCGGGCGGCCAGGTGAAGACCCATCTCGACCACCGCATCGCCATGAGCTTCCTTGTCATGGGACTTGTCTCGGAGCATCCGGTGACGGTCGACGATGCGACGATGATCGCGACGTCCTTCCCCGAATTCATGGGCCTGATGACCGGACTGGGCGCGAAAATCGAAGAGGCAGAGAACAAGGCAGCCTGATGACCTTCGTAATCGCCATCGATGGGCCTGCGGCCGCCGGCAAGGGAACGCTCTCGCGCCGGATCGCCGAGCAATACGGCTTCCACCATCTCGACACGGGGCTCACCTATCGCGCCACCGCCAAGGCGCTCATGGATGCCGGACTGCCGCTCGGCGACGAGGCGGTGGCCGAGACGATGGCGCGCGAGGTGGACCTTTCCGGGCTCGATCGCGCCGTGCTTTCGGAGCATTCGATCGGCGAGGCGGCGTCGAAGATCGCCGTCATGCCGGCCGTGCGCCGGGCACTGGTCGAGGCGCAGCGGGCCTTCGCGCGCAAGGAGCCGGGTACCGTGCTCGACGGGCGCGACATCGGCACGGTCGTCTGCCCTGATGCGGCGGTGAAGCTCTATGTGACCGCTTCCCCCGAAGTGCGGGCGAAACGGCGCCATGACGAGATCATCGCCGGCGGCGGAAAGGCTGACTACGCCGCGGTTTTCGAGGACGTGAAGAAGCGTGACGAGCGCGACATGGGTCGTGCCGACAGTCCTTTGAGACCTGCCGAGGACGCGCACTTGCTTGATACTTCCGAAATGAGTATAGAGGCGGCATTCCAGGCGGCGAAGACGCTGGTCGACGCCGCCCTGAAAGAGAAGATTTGAAGAAGGCCTGATCCGGCCCAGCCGGTCTCCTTCTTGAAAATAGCCTGAAATTCCGTCCACGCGCCGGATTGCTCCATGACAGGAGCGGACTGGGTTCAGGCCTGTCTAACACCAACCCCCGGCGCACATGCGTTTCCGGCAGGAGACGCAGCAGGAGATTATATGTCTGCAACCAACCCCACCCGTGATGATTTCGCAGCGCTTCTGGAAGAGTCCTTCGCCAAGACGGACCTCGCCGAAGGCTATGTCGCCAAGGGCATCGTCACGGCGATCGAAAAAGACGTCGCAATCGTCGACGTCGGCCTCAAGGTCGAAGGCCGCGTACCGCTGAAGGAATTCGGCGCCAAGGCCAAGGACGGCACGCTGAAGGTCGGCGACGAAGTCGAAGTCTATGTCGAGCGCATTGAAAACGCACTCGGCGAAGCAGTCCTTTCGCGCGAGAAGGCCCGCCGCGAAGAGAGCTGGCAGCGCCTGGAAGTCAAGTTTGAAGCCGGCGAACGCGTCGAAGGCATCATATTCAACCAGGTCAAGGGCGGCTTCACCGTCGATCTCGACGGCGCCGTAGCCTTCCTGCCGCGTTCGCAGGTCGACATCCGTCCGATCCGCGACGTGACGCCGCTGATGCACAACCCGCAGCCCTTCGAAATCCTGAAGATGGACAAGCGCCGCGGCAACATCGTCGTTTCGCGCCGCACGGTTCTCGAAGAGTCCCGCGCCGAGCAGCGTTCTGAAATCGTTCAGAACCTCGAGGAAGGCCAGGTTGTCGAGGGTGTCGTCAAGAACATCACCGATTACGGTGCGTTCGTCGACCTCGGCGGCATCGATGGCCTGCTGCACGTCACCGACATGGCGTGGCGCCGCGTCAACCATCCGTCGGAAATCCTGAACATCGGCCAGCAGGTCAAGGTTCAGATCATCCGCATCAACCAGGAAACCCACCGCATCTCGCTCGGCATGAAGCAGCTCGAGTCCGATCCGTGGGACGGCATCGGTGCGAAGTATCCGGTCGGCAAGAAGATCTCCGGTACCGTCACGAACATCACCGACTACGGTGCCTTCGTCGAGCTGGAGCCGGGCATCGAAGGCCTGATTCACATCTCCGAAATGTCCTGGACGAAGAAGAACGTTCACCCCGGCAAGATCCTGTCCACGAGCCAGGAAGTCGACGTGGTCGTTCTCGAAGTCGACCCGACCAAGCGCCGCATCTCGCTCGGCCTCAAGCAGACGCTCGAGAACCCGTGGCAGGCCTTCGCGCATAGCCATCCGGCTGGCACGGAAGTCGAAGGCGAAGTCAAGAACAAGACCGAATTCGGTCTGTTCATCGGCCTCGATGGCGATGTCGACGGCATGGTCCACCTCTCCGACCTCGACTGGAACCGTCCGGGCGAACAGGTCATCGAAGAGTTCAACAAGGGCGACGTCGTTCGTGCTGTCGTTCTCGACGTGGACGTCGACAAGGAGCGCATCTCGCTCGGCATCAAGCAGCTCGGCCGCGATGCGGTCGGTGAAGCTGCCGCTTCCGGCGAACTGCGCAAGAACGCCGTCGTTTCGGCAGAAGTCATCGGCGTCAACGATGGCGGCATCGAAGTGCGGCTCGTCAACCACGAGGACGTCACCGCCTTCATCCGTCGCGCCGACCTCTCGCGCGATCGCGACGAACAGCGTCCGGAGCGTTTCTCGGTCGGCCAGACCGTCGACGCGCGGGTCACCAACTTCTCCAAGAAGGACCGCAAGATCCAGCTGTCGATCAAGGCTCTGGAAATCGCGGAAGAGAAGGAAGCCGTCGCTCAGTTCGGCTCTTCCGACTCGGGTGCTTCGCTCGGCGACATTCTGGGCGCTGCGCTCAAGAACCGCCAGAACAACGAGTAATCGTTGACGGACTTGAAATGATAAGCCCGCGGAGAGTGATCTCCGCGGGCTTTTTCGTGGGCTGTAGCGACCTTTGCGCGTCTTATGAGACGCGCGGCGCAGTGGGAAAAACCGTTACACTTTGTGCTCTAAGGCCTGTTGAGATTCGGGTCACCCGCCGCCGCTTGTCTGATTTCCTCATTCCTGTGCTCGTCACAGGAATCCAGCCAGACCAAGTCCTTGGGCTGAAAGAACTCTTCCCGCGCCGCAGACGCGGCGCTGCTCTCAACCCTGTGACGAGCACAGGAATGAGGGAATCACACAAGCGGCGGCAGGTGCCCGAATCTCAACAGGCCTTAGGTCGACCCGACCTGAAGACATCTTGATCTAAGCCAGGCCGCCGAGCTTTCGGTAGAGGTCATAGGCGTCGGCTGCCGGTCGCTCTTCGGCCTGATCCTCCTCGCCGCCGGCGCCATGTCCCTGCTGCCGGTCGTCGCTTTCCGTTTCTCCCTCGTCGTCCCTTGCGTCTTTCTCCGGCTCGCTCTCGCTTTCCCGCTTGCGCCGGTTCACCTCGTCGGCATCGCTTTCTTCGGCCGGCGGGTAGGGAACCAGGGCGAAGGGAAACATTTCGCGCGGAAGTCCGCTTTCGGGGACACGGGCGAAGCCCTGCGGCGCCATCGCGTCCTCGCCGGTCCGACGTTCTGCCTGAGGAGGAGGCAGGTCGCGAAGCGGTGCGCCCGTTTCGGCGTCGGGTGCGATATCCACCGGCGGTTCGCCGGCGGCTGCTGCGATTCTGATCGCGCCTGTGGTCTCCCGCGGCCGCGCGGGCGCCTCGTTCTTCGGCGTCAGGGGCACGGTCGGTCCTGTGTCTCCCGTATCGCGAGGCTGCCAGCTCTTGATCGTCCCCGGCAACGCAAGACTGTCGCGTATGATCGTTCTCAAGGCCTCCGCCGGCGGTTGCGCCATGCGCGCGGCACTCTGCATCCGCACTCGTGGCTTGTCGTCCTCCCTCGCGGAGCGCGGCGGGCCGTCGGTGCCCTCCGAGGCTTCGCCGCCAGGGAGTTTTTCAGCGCCGGCCTCTGCGGTTGCAGCCTTGTCCTCGGGTACAGTCTTGTCCTCGGCTGCAGCCTTGTTCTCGGCCGTCGCAGGTTTTGCATCCTTCAGCACTGCGCGCGCACTCCCGTTCAGGTCCTCCGCCTGACTGGGGCGTGGCGCCGATGGTTGCGCCGAATCCGCTTCGCTATCCGGGAGCTTATTATCGGAGCCTTCCGGCGTCATGGCCGGCGTTTCCGCCATCTCCGCCATCTCGTTCTCAAGCGGGCTTGCCGAAGCATCTCTCGCTGCAACTTCCGCACCTCGCGGCGCTGCAGGAGCGTTCATGGGCGTCTTCGGCGAACGTTGCTGCCCGACCGGAGCCTCCTCGTGCGCCGCTTCGATAGCCGCGCCTGCGGATGTCGTCTCGATCCGGACGCTTTCCGTATCGGCGCCGTAGGTCTTCCTGAGCATCGCTTGCAGGAGCGCGAGGTCCCCCGGGACCGGTGCCTTGGCGCCCGGAAGCGCCGGCGGGACGTGTGCCGGCAGGGGCAGGCTGCGGAGCGGGGTCCGATCGGGCGGCATCGCGCCCCGGCGGTCGGCCGTTATCGCCGCCGCAACGGCGACGCGCTGCGCAAGGTTGCGCGCTGCCAGCTGCTTCTCCAGAAGCTGGCGTTCCGGCATTGGCAATGCTTCGATGAAGCCGGTCAACCGCCGAATGAAGGCGCGTCCGGTCTCCTGCGGCAGGGGTGGAAATTTGAGGATGAGCGCCAGGTCTTCGACCAACTTCACCAGCGCGTCCTTGGATAGGACCTCCTTGCCGGAGAGATGGCGGGTCAGCGTATCGACGATCTTCCGGATCGCCTCGCTACGCTCCGTCGCCGGCAGCGAGCGGCGCAGGCCCTGCGTCGTCTCCTCGGCAGTTCCGACGGCTGTCCTGATGGCGATGAAGGCGGGCAGTTCGGGCATGATCCGCAAGCCTAGAGCACTTCCAGGAAGAGTATCTAACGGTCTTCCGACCGGAAGTGCGTTGGACCAAAGGGTTAGAGCATTTCAGTGTTTCCATGAAACATTGAAATGCTTAGGCCAAACGAGTTTAGGGAGTGTTAACCATGACGATGACGTGGTGCCACGCCGCAGTCTTGCGCGGCCCCTTGCGGGAACCTCATTCACGGCCCATCCTGGCATGAGCTTGATGGAGCCGCCGATGACATTTCGCCCGCCGCAATCGCTGCGCCGTTTCGATCTCACCGGTAACGGGGTGAACGTTCTCGAATACGAACTGATGGCCGAGCGCGCCGACGCTCTGGGGCGCAATGGCCTGAAGGTCGAAAAGGCAATGGCCGCCCTGAATGCCTATGACGGCAACAGGCACCCGCCTTCCGAACGCGAGCGACTGCTCGACGAGGCAGCCGACGCGGTTTGGGCCTTCCTCATCCAGCGCGAGACCTGCGGCCTTCGCGACAGCCGCGATGCCGTGCGCCGCTACGGCATTCCGAAGGAAGTCATGGCGCGCGTCGGGATCGTCAGAAAGCGCTGACCGACGGGAGCGCCGCGCGCCGGATAGAACGCGCGGAACTCGATGAATCCAAGGGTACGCTCCCCTACCGATAGGGCGAATAGCACACCCGATAAACCCCGCCATAGGTCAGGTACCGGTTGGTGGCCGGGTTATAGGACCGATAGCGCGACAGGCACCAGCCGACATGGCTGTTGCCGCCGCTCCGGACATAGCCACCGCCATAGTAGCGTGGTCTATAGGAGCGATAACCGTAATATCCGGGCCCGGGATAGCTGTAATAGCCGGGGCCGTAGTAGCGCGGTCCGTAGTAATAGCGGTTCCCGTAATACGGGCGGTAGCGGTAGCTGGGTCCGAAATAGAAGCTGATCCCGGACCGTCGGTAATAGGGGCTCCAGCCCGGATAGAAGCCGGACCCTCCGTAATAACCGCGGCGAGAATAGCCGCCGCGCCACCCGTAACGGCCGCGATGCGTGGCATTCTCGATGCCGGCCGGCGCTTTCACCGCAATGTCGAGCGCCGGGCGCGGCATGGCCTGAACGGACGTTACAGGGGGAACCACGGAGACGGCGGCGAGTGCGCAGCTCACAACGAAATTCCGAAATTTCGTCATTTTCTCCTCACTTTCCGAAAGCCGTTGCTTTCCGGTTTTTGTCCCTGCTCCTTTCAGCGCGGCGCGACTTATCAGACGCGCAAAGATCGCTGTAACTGTTCAAGTTGCTGCATGTTTTGGCGTCGGTCGGGTCGACCGACGAAACATGCAGTAGGCGTTTGGCGCCGCATGTTTATTCGTGGGCGTGTGCTCCACGTGTCGGCGCGGGCGCGTTCCGGATTCTGCTCCTCCGCCGTTGCTCTAGAATGCGCCTCTCCGGCCCCCATGTCACTGGAATTCTTGCCCTATCATCGAGGAGCCGGACGCGCTTTACCGCGCTTTTTCGCGATGCGAGACGAAAACTTCAAAATGCCTGTTGACACTTCGGTCACGGCCTTTTACATGCCGGTCCGTCGCCCAGATGGCGGAATTGGTAGACGCGCCAGCTTCAGGTGCTGGTACTCGAAAGGGTGTGGAGGTTCGAGTCCTCTTCTGGGCACCATTCCTTTTTCCGGTAACCGCTTTTGCGGTTCGGAAGTCAAAAAAAGCCCGGTTTCCGGGCTTTTTTGCTTTCAGAGTTCCGAAGCGAATTCGCCGGGGCCGCCGCTTGCTGCGGCATCCGCCTTTCCTCAGGCGGCCGTTCCGGCTTCGGTAGTGTCAACCGTACGGACGACGCCCACGACTTCGTAAATGTCGAGGGCCGTCGAACGGCCCTTTGCCTTGGCGGTGCCGAGCGGGCGGAACTTCACCATGTCCTTGCATTGGGCGACCACCGCGCCGCTTGCAAGAACGCTCGTGCCGTAATCCTTGTTCATGCCCTCGAGCCGGGAGGCGACGTTCACCGTGTCGCCCATCGCCGTATATTGCAGCCGTTCCCTGGCGCCGACGCTGCCGACGACGGCCGTTCCGGTGTGGATGCCGAAGCGCGTGCGGAACTCCGGCAATCCCTTGGCGCGTTGCGCGGAATTGAAGGCCTGAAGCCTCTCCTCGACCGCGAGTGCGCAGCGACAGGCATGCTCGGCATGCCTGGTATCGGCGACCGGCGCGTTCCACATGGCGAAGACCGAGTCTCCATGGAACTGGATGATGGTTCCGTCGTGGGCGGCGACGACCTCGCTGAACAGATCGAAATACTCCGAGAGCATCGCGACCACTTCTTCCGGCGAACGGCCCTCGCTGATGGTGGTGAAGTCGTAGATGTCGGTGAACATCGCCGTCACTTCCTGCCGCCATGCGGCGCGGCCGCCGAAATGGCCGGATTCGATGCCCTTGCGCACCAGTTCCTTCGGGACGTAGAGCGCGAAGGTGAAGATCGCGTCGCGAGCTCTGTTCATTGCGCCGTTGAGCGTCGAGATTTCCGCCACATGCGATGAAACGTCGATAGGAGTGGCAAAATCCAGGTCCTGCAGGCGGTTGGCGCTGTCGGTGAGCTGGTTGAGCGACTTCGTGATCAGATGCGCAAGCACGAGGGCCAGGAGAACGGCGACCACCACCACGGCGCCGGAGACGGCAAGTCCCTGAACGAGGGTCTCGTTTGCGGCCGCCAGCAGCTCGTCGAGCGGGGCCGCGACGACCACCCGGTGCCCGGACAGAAGCAATGCCGATTCGAGCGGCGCCACCGTGACGAGATAGGTGCGGTTTCCGACTTCGACGAGAGTTGCCTTCCCGGCCGGTGGCGGGTTGCGCCGGATGCTTTCGATCAGTCCATCTTCCTGCGGCGTGGCCACCGGCCGGTCCCGGCCCTTCGATGCCATGATGCGTCGCATCATCACGGTGTCGGAATGGATGATCGGCCGTCCGACCGCATCGAGAATGAACGAGACGGATTCGTCCGTCAGCCGCTCGCGGGAGAGGAAGTCCGTGATCGTATCGAGCACCACATCGGCGCCGATGACGATCTGCGGGTTGCCGCGGTGCGCTTGCGATATGGTCATTCCGAGATTGCCTGTCGTGGCCATCTCATAGGGACCGATCGCCACCGGTGCCTTGCCGTTGACGGCTGCGCGATACCAGGGCCGCGTCCTCGGGTCGAAGCCGTTGGAAGCAGCGCGGCGTTCGGCGAACTGCAGGCCGCTCGCGTCGAGGAACAGGATCCGGTCGAACGGCTTGCCCCGGTCGTCCCTCTCCATCGAGCGCACGGCGATGGCCGCTCCCCGCGGTGCGTCGAGCGCCATGCGCCAGGCGGCCGAGTCCAGATCGACCACATGAAAGAACGCACCGCTCGGATAACCGACATAGACGCCGTCGATGTGCGGCGAGCGGGCGATGCCCTCGCGCAGCACCGCCACCTTGTCGTTCATGCGTTCGGGCGGCGGCACGAGAAAGGCATTGGCGACGGATGCGACGAGGCTGACGAGCGCGGAGGTGTCCCCGGAAAGAGCGCCGAGCCGATCGACCAGGCGGCCGACGAAGGCGTCCATATTGTCTTCGGCATCGGCGATCGAAGCGCTGCGTGCGCGGTGGTAGTCAAGTCCCACCAGCGTCGCGGACACGACGATGAGCATAGCAACCATCACGAGACCGAGCAGCGACCGCAGAGAGCTGGTCCAGGTCCGGGAAGGCTTGTCCGCGTTGGAATCTTGCATGCTTTCGATGTCCTCGAATCCGGATTCCGATCTTTGCAGCATTGCAACGCATTTTCATAGCACCACCGGCCGCATACGACCTGCGCTACAGCGCCGCGCGTCCGGTCGGACGCGCAAAGATCGCTGCAGCACTTCGATCTGCTGCATGTCTTGTCGTTTGCTCGGCTACGACAGTTTGCGGCCCATCACTCTTCAGTTGACGGTGACGGGCTTCGAGCGCATTCGGGCCACCGTCTCCCGCTCCGCCCGCTTGCAGCGCATCGGCGGCAGGCTGCGGTCCATCAGTTCCATATCCTCGAGCACCATCTCGCCCATCCTCTTGAAGGCGATGTCGAGCGCACCGGCCCGGTGCGCCGAGCGCAGGAAGCCGGCTAGCCGGCGGACGGGATGTCCAGGGGGCAGGGGCTCCTCCGGGAAGACGTCGCTTGCCGCGCGGATATGGCCGCTTTCCACGGCTGCGATCAATGCATCGAAATCCACGACGCCGGCGCGGCTCAGGAGAATGAAGGCGGCGCCCGGACGCATGGCCGCGAAGGCCCTGGCGTCGAGGAAGCCCTCATTGTCACTGGTTACCGCTGCGACAACAAACAGGAAGTCGCTCTCGGCGAGGACCGTTTCGAGCGACGCCGGTTCGACGCCGGCGTCGAGAAGAACGGAGGCCGGCAGCCAGGGATCATGGACGCGGATCTTCGCACGAAATCCCGAAAGGACGCGGTTAAGCGCCTTGCCGAGATCGCCGAAGCCGATGATGCCGATCTCCGAGCCCGAGAGGAGCCGGGCGGACTTGTTGCCCTCACCGCCCCAGCGTTCGCGGCCCTCGCGGAAATCGACATCCGCATCGACGATGCCGCGGGCGAGGTTGAGCGCCATGGCGAGCCCCATCTCTGCCACCGGTTCGGCGAAGACCTGGCCGGTGGTGAGCACGTGGATGCCGCGCTGGAAAACCACGTCGTAGGGCATGTTGTCGATGAGGTTGCTTTCGACGTTGAGAACGGCCCGCAGCCGCGGCATGCGTTCCAGCGTTTCTGCGGAAAGCGGCGGCTGTCCGACGATATAGCGGACCTCGGAGAGGACGGCGGAGCCGAGCCCGGCGATGTTCTCCGGATCGGCTTCGATCACGCGGTAGCGCCGGTGAAGACGCTCGAGCGCGTCGGGCGTGAAGATCAGATCGAGCGTACGCGGCGCGGGCGCGCTGATGACAAGTGGCCTGTCGCTTTGCGGCCTGTCGGTTTCGGGCATGGTTTCCTCCAGTCAGTGCCGTCCGGGACGCAGTTTCGCCTGTCCCGAGCGCGCAATGCAAAGCGTGCCTTTGTCTTGGTTCGAACTCAGTAGTTGAGGCCGCGCTTCTGCCGCTCGAGCGACGGCGGCAGCTCGCCGCTCTGGAAGATCGGGCCGCTGCCCTCGCGGCAGCGGTAGACCGTATCGTAACGGGGACGGCCGTGAGACGACTCGAAGGGGCCGTAGCGGTCGATGAAAACCTGCCGGCAAACGATGTTCTTATCGTCGCCCAGCGGGTTCGCCGGCCGTACGCCCGGCAGGTCGTGAAAGACCTGCGCCAGCACGAATGTCGCCCCGCCGGCGAGGCCGGTACCGGGCGAGAGGGTCGACATCAGGGCGACGAGGGGAGGCGCCAGGGCGAAACGGAACCAGGTCATATACGAACTTTCTCGGGGTGCCGGCAAACGGAACGTCTGCCGAAGGACAAGGTATCGCGGCCGGCCAACATGCGCTATAGGCCAGCTACGCTCCACAGCGCCGCGCGCCTGATCAGACTGGCCGGGTCGCTGCAGCACTTGTATCTCAGCAGGTTTCCTGAACCGTTCTCCGGGAATCATGCAAGTAACGATCTGGGGATTTTCGATGGCGAATACAATAAGGTTCCACGAGAGGGACATTTCCGAGACCGACGCCGCCCGTTATACGGGCGCGATCGCGATCGATACGGAGACGCTCGGCCTGGTCCCGCGTCGCGACCGCCTCTGCGTCGTGCAGCTCTCGTCGGGCGACGGGACTGCCGATGTGATTCGCATTGCCGCCGGCCAGAAACAGGCGCCGAATCTCGTCTCGATGCTCGCCGATCCGACGCGCCAGAAGATCTTCCATTTCGGCCGCTTCGACATCGCCGTGCTGTTCCATACCTTCGGCGTCACCGCGTCGCCGGTCTTCTGTACCAAGATCGCCTCGCGCCTCGCCCGCACCTATACGGACCGGCACGGCCTCAAGGACAATCTCAAGGAACTGCTCGACATCGACATATCCAAGCAGCAGCAGTCTTCCGATTGGGCGGCCGACATTCTTTCGCCGGCGCAGCTCGAATATGCCGCCTCCGACGTGCTCCACCTGCATGCGTTGCGCGACAAGCTGACGGCGCGGCTCCTGCGCGATGGCCGGATGGAACTCGCCGAGGCCTGCTTTTCGTTTCTCCCGACGCGTGCCAAGCTCGATCTGCTCGGCTGGGAGGAAACGGACATTTTCGCCCATAGCTGAGTTCTACGGCGCCGACCGGTGCGGGAGCAGGCGCCGGTTGCGATAGCAGAGCATTTCAATGTTTCGTGGAAACACTGAAATGCTCTAACCATTTGCTCTAACGCATTTCCGGACGGAAAACCGTTACACACTTTTCCTGGAAGTGCTCTAGCTCCTGTCCGTGTGGCCGAGATCGCGCTCGGGCTCGATCACGTCGCGAATGCGTTGCTTCAGCTCCTTGGGCCCGGGAAAGCCGCCGTCGCGCTTGCGTTCCCAGATCAACGCGCCATCGATGCGAATCTCGAAATTGCCGCCGGTCCCGGGGATGAGCGCCACTTCCCCAAGCGTGTCGGCGAAGGTCGACAGCAATTCCTGCGCCATCCATCCGGCGCGCAGCAGCCAGTTGCACTGGGTGCAATAGAGGATGGTGACGCGTGGCTTTTCGCTCATCTGGCATGTCCTGTTCACTTGGCTTCCGCGCCACAGGAAACATGGAGCAGCGTCGTCGCGCAAGCGCCGCAATCCATGCCTTCACGCATGTCTCACATAAATGTCAGCTTCAGCGGTCATGTTTTTGACGCTGAGCCCTTGTTTTCCAAAAGGCCTGAGGCAAGAGAAACCCCTGATTTGCAATAGATCCGAAAGGGATTTCATGACCGATACCGCTGCCAACAATCGACCGCGCGCGATCCTGCCGGCGCTCGAGAAGATTTATCTGCCGCTCGATACTTTCGCCGAGACGCTGCTGCGCGTCGTGGCAGGCCTGCTGCTCGTCACCCACGGCTACGGCAAGATCCTCAATCCCTTCGGCGCGGCCGGCATGGTGGAGGGGCTTGGGTTCTATCCGGGCGTTTTCTGGTCGCCCCTGCTTTCGGCGACCGAGTTCTTCGGCGGCATCTTCATTGCCATCGGCTTCCTGACGCGGCCCGCTGCCTTCGCGGCGACGATCGTGCTGCTCGTCACCGTCTACTTCCATGGCATCGTCCAGGGACAGGGCCTTGGCGGGGCGGAGAAGTCCATCCTCTGGGCGGCGATCACCCTCTTCTTTGCCATTCGCGGCGCCAACAGCCAGTCCGTCGATGCCAAGCTCGGCCGCCAATTCTGATCTCACCCTTTGAATTGGAGCGCTTCCGGGCGGCGACACATTTTGCCTGGAAGCGCTCTGAAAGCGGCCGGCTCGATCCGGCCGCTTCGAGCAATTGTGCCGGCGGCACGCTCAGCCCGCCTGCGGCATCACGCTGCGGATCGTCATACGGTGTACCTTGCCGGCCCTGTCGACCCAGTCGATCGACTGTCCGACGGAAAGGCCGATAAGCGCCGCTCCGATCGGCGTCAGTACGGAAATCTTACCGGCTTCGATGTCGGCCTCCCCCGGGTAGACGAGCCTCACTTCCTTCGCAAAACCGTTGTCGGCGTCAAAGGCGACAGTCGAGCCCATCTGCACGCTGTCTTTGGGCAGCTTGCCGGGCGCGGCGATTCGCGCGCGGTCGAGTTCGGAAAGCAGCGCCTCCGCGACTTCCGGGACACGGTCGAGCGCCGAGGAGGCGATCGCCGTCAGACGTGCATGGTCTTCGGCATTGATGACGATCGAGGGAAGCTTCTTGCGGGTTGTCTTGTCCGCCATGATGATACCTGTGCCTGGGCGCACCGCTCTGCTTGCGCCGAATGTGAAATGTCGAGGATGATTTACGCTCGCCGCTCGGGGTGGAGGCTTGGCCATCCGCTCGCCGATGCGCAGGCCCCCTTACCCGGAGAGCGCACGCATCCGGGCCGGGGTCAGGTTCCTGCGATGGGGCAGACCCGGAAAGAACAGCGGAAATGGATCGCGAGCACTGGCATGGTCTGAAGGTCGGAAACTTCGCCAACGAAGTCAAGCCCGCGTCGCCACTTGAGACACCGCAGCGCACGTGGTCGATCATTGCGGATCGCGCAAGCAGATCGGAAGCCTTGAAACGCAAAGTCCGTGGCGGCGACGCTTTCGTCACGCCGCCCGCAGGTCGATAACACGCGTTTCGCCTTGCTTCAGGTCGATGCGCATTTTCGATGTGCATCGACCCGATTGGAAATCACTCGTCGCTCATCTTCAGTGCGGCGATGAAGGCTTCCTGCGGGATTTCCACCTTGCCGAACTGGCGCATCCGCTTCTTGCCGGCCTTCTGCTTCTCCAGCAGCTTGCGCTTTCGGGTGGCGTCGCCGCCGTAGCACTTTGCGGTCACGTCCTTGCGCAGCGCCGAGATGGTTTCGCGGGCGATCACGTTGCCGCCGATGGCGGCCTGGATCGGGATCTTGAACATGTGCTTCGGGATCAGTTCCTTCAGCTTTTCGCACATTTCGCGGCCGCGCTTTTCCGCCGCCATCCGGTGCACCATCATCGACAGCGCGTCCACCGGCTCGCCGTTGACGAGGATCGACATCTTCACGAGATTGCCTTCCTTGTGCTCGGTGATCTGGTAGTCGAAGGAGGCGTATCCCTTGGAGATCGACTTCAGCCGGTCGTAGAAATCGAACACGACTTCGTTCAGCGGCAGGTCATAGGTGAGCATCGCGCGGGTGCCGACATAGGTCAGCTCGATCTGGATGCCGCGACGATCCTGGCAGAGTTTCAGGATGCCGCCGAGATATTCGTCGGGCGTCAGGATCGTCGCGCGGATCCACGGCTCGTGGATTTCGGCGATCTTGACCACGTCCGGCATGTCGGCAGGGTTGTGAAGCTCGCGCTCCGAGCCGTCGGTCATAAACAGCTTGTAGACGACCGAGGGTGCCGTCGCGATCAGATCGAGATCGAATTCGCGCTCCAGACGCTCCTGGATGATTTCGAGATGCAGGAGGCCGAGGAAGCCGCAGCGGAAACCGAAGCCGAGCGCGGCGGAGGATTCCATTTCGAAGGAGAAGGAGGCATCGTTGAGGCGCAGCTTGCCCATGGCCGAGCGCAGGTCCTCGAAGTCGGCGGCGTCGACCGGGAAGAGGCCGCAGAACACGACCGGCTGGGCCGGCTTGAAGCCGGGCAGCGCCTTGGCCGTCGGCCGCTTGTCCTCGGTGATCGTATCGCCGACGCGGGTGTCCGCCACTTCCTTGATAGAAGCCGTGATGAAACCGATTTCGCCGGGGCCGAGCGCCTCCATGGCAACCATCTTCGGCGTCAGCACGCCGACGCGCTCCACCTGGTACTTCGCATCCGTCCCCATCATGCGGATGGTCATGCCCTTTTTCAGCGTTCCGTCGATGACGCGCACCAGAACCATGACGCCGAGATAAGCGTCGTACCAGCTGTCGACGAGCAGCGCCTTCAAGGGCGCGGCGTCGCCGCCCTCGCTTTTCGGGGCGGGCAGCCTATGGACGATCGCCTCCAGCACATCCGGAATGCCGAGACCGGTCTTTGCCGAGATCAGCACGGCGTCGGAGGCGTCGATGCCGATCACTTCCTCGATCTGCTCCTTGATCCGCTCCGGCTCGGCCGCAGGCAGGTCGATCTTGTTCAGAACGGTGACGAGCTCGTGATTGTTGTCGATCGCCTGGTAGACATTGGCGAGCGTCTGGGCTTCGACGCCCTGGCTGGCGTCGACGACGAGCAGCGAACCTTCGCAGGCCGAAAGCGAGCGCGAGACCTCGTAGGCGAAGTCGACGTGGCCGGGCGTGTCGATGAGGTTCAGCACATAGGTCTCGCCATCGTTCGCCTTGTAGTGCAGGCGAACGGTCTGGGCCTTGATGGTGATGCCGCGCTCGCGCTCGATGTCCATGCTGTCCAGGACCTGCTCGGACATTTCTCGTTCGGCGAGGCCGCCGGTCGACTGGATCAGCCGGTCGGCAAGCGTCGATTTGCCGTGATCGATATGCGCCACGATCGAGAAGTTGCGGATATGCGACAGGGGCGTCTTGGAAGATGGTGTGCTCATGGGCCGCATATAGCAGCGCGATCAGGCGGCGCAAAGCGGGAAATGAAGGCTTCGTTCACTATAAATCCGGGCGTCTGACCGGCCGTTCCGCTCGCGCTTCCGTCTCGGCGAGTGCCGCGGCATTCGGCACCTGGGCGCTTTTGAATTCGAAGCTGTCGCAGTGCTCGGGCGGGACGCGTTCGCGCGAGCGGAGGCGAACGAGCACGAAAAGGGCGTAGAGGAGCGCCACCGTCATCGTCGCATAGATGAAGGTCCGTTGGCCGAAGGCCGGCGTCAGCAAGGTCACGAGCATCGGAACGAGGGTCGCCGCTGCCGACCAGGCGACCAGCATGGTGCTGGCGAGCGGCACGAAATCTGCCGGATCGGTTCGATCGTTGGCATGCGCATTGGCGATGGAATAGACCGTCTCGACCGCTCCCGCGAACATCGCGAAAACCAGCATGAGCAGGAGCAGGTTGTCGAAGGAGACGGCGAGCGCAGCGATGCCCGCCGCGATGACGAGCATACAGGTGGCGATGAGGACGATCCGGCGGTCGGTGCGGTCTGAAAGGGCGCCCATCGGATACTGGATGAAGAGCAGGCCGAACTGCATGACGAACATCAATGCCGCTACGTCTTTCTGACTGACGGAATTGGCGGCGGCATAGATCGGCGTAAAGCCCTGCACCAGCATGGAGAGGCCGCCGGATGCAAGCACGCCGATGAAGGCGACCGGAGAAATCCGCCAGACCATGGGAATGTCGATGCTGACCCGGGCAGGGGCGGGCGGCGTGGGCAGGCGCGTGAGGCCGATCGGCAGGATGGCGACCGCGGTGAAGAAGATCGTGACGATCGGGGCGAGATTGCCCTCGACCGGGATTTGCCCGAAGACCCAGGCGCCGGCGCCGAGCCCGATGACATAGGCCATGTAGAAGAGCGCCATCGCCCGGCCGCGCCAGTGGTTCTCGCTGGCATGGTTGAGCCAGCTCTGCGTGATGATGAAATTCATGTTGGCGGCAATGCCGTAGAGGCCGCGTGCGACGACCCAAAGCAGCGGGTGGACGCCGAGGCTGATCGTCAGCGCCGCGAGAATGACCAGCGCCATCGAGCAGGAAAAGGCGCGGGCGTGGCCGACGCGGCGAATGAGCGAGCCGCCCATGAGGCAGCCGATCAGCCCGCCGAAGGCAATCGCCGTCACGGCGGCTCCCGGGACCCAGTCCGGCGCCGCCGAGCGCGTCAGCACGAAGGGCACATAGGCGAGCATCATGCCGTTGCCGACCGCGACCGATGTCATGGAGGCGACTATGCTCGCGATCGACAGCAGCGACGAAGGAGATCGATGCATCTGCCTGTCCTTCTGCCGATCGTATGAAGATGATCTAAATTATTGAAGTTGGATGTTTTTTGAGAATCGGCGCAGAGTTCGGACGATAAAGCAGGACCCGGACCGGCGCTGTCGTCAAAGCGGCATGCGCGAATTTATTTCTCGGTTCGATCGCCTTGACTCCATTATATGAGAAGTCAGTCTCAGATAATGGAAAATGCACTCGCCCCTCTCGAAGAGACCATCGGCATGCGCCTGCGCGAGCTGCGCATGGCGCGGGATCTTACGCTTGACGACCTGGCCGGCCGCTCCGGCGTCAGCCGCGCCATGATTTCGCGCATCGAGCGCGGCGAGGCGAGCCCGACGGCGCAGCTTCTGGCGAAGCTATGCAGCGCGTTGGGCACGACGCTTTCGGCGCTTTTTGCTTCCGAGAGGGGCGAGGCCTCGCCCTTGGCCCGGCGCGCGGAGCAGCGACTGTGGCGCGATCCCGAAAGCGGCTACCTGCGCCGTTCCGTTTCACCCGAAGGCGTCGGTTCGCCGGTCGACATCGTCGAGGTCGAGTTTCCGCCCGGCGCCCGCGTCGTCTTCGAGCGACAGCCGATGGACCGCGGCATCACCCAGCACCTCTGGCTTTTTTCCGGCCGCCTCGAACTGACGATGGAAAGCGGACGACAGCTCTTGGAGCCGGGCGACTGCCTCTTCATGGGGCTCGAAGAGGCCCACATCTTTTACAATCCCCACGAGGAACCGGCGCATTACGCCGTCATCCTCTGCCGCAACAAGGTTTGACATGCCCGACGCCGATATACGCGTGCTCACCGCAGAAGAAACCCTGGCCGCCCTGCCGGCTCTGGCCGAAATCCTCTCCGATTGCGTCGAAGGCGGCGCTTCGGTCGGCTTCATGCATCCCTTTTCGCCGCACGCCGCCGTTCAATTCTGGGCGGGCGTCGCCGCCGCCGTCGGGCGCGGCGAAACGGTTCTCCTCGCGGCCGAAGTCGATGGCCGGATGGCGGGCACCGTGCAGCTCGGCGTCGGCACCATGCCGAACCAGCCGCATCGCGCCGATGTCAGGAAACTGCTCGTCCACCGCGACGCCCGCGGCCTCGGCCTGTCGCGTCGCCTGATGGACGCAGCCGAGGCGGAAGCCCTCAGGCGCGGCAGAAGAGTCCTGGTCCTCGACACGGCGACCGGAGAGCCGGCCGAAGCGATCTACGAGCGCTTCGGCTGGACGCGCGCCGGTGTCGTTCCCGACTACGCGCTGATGCCGGACGGCCGCTATTGCGCGACGACGTTCTTCTACAAGCACCTTGCCACATAGGGCGGCTCGGATGGACCCGTCCGGCTGCCGTCGCAATCACGAAACGAAGAAGTGCGAGAGCCCCTGGCCGGCGGCGAAAGCGGCATAGCCGAGAACTGCGAAATAGACGGTGGTCGCGAACAGGAAGAAATAGCCGCCGGCCACCATCAGCCCGTCGCGCTGGATGATGCCGAGCGACAGGAGCAGGATGGCGATGCCGGGCAGCGTGTTCGACAGCGGAATCAGCCCGAGCGGAAACATGAGAAGCACGCCACCGGCCATGATCATCAACCCGTTGAAACGGTTCATCAGGGCGCCTTCGGTCAAAAAATTGACCCGCGGGCGCACATAGCGGTCGAGCTTCGAGACCAGTGCCGCACCTTTGCGGAGCGTCGGCACGAGCTTTTCCGTGTCGATCTCCCGATCGAGGATGCGCTTCGGCAGCCAGGGTACGCGGTTGAGGGTGATCGCGAGCGAAATGAGAATGATGGCCGCCCCGAAGACGGTGCTGACGCCCGGAATGGAAACCGGGATCAGGAACGGCAGGGTCAGCAGCGCGCAAAGAAGGAGGAAGCCCTGCTCGCCGATCTCGATCATCAGCTCGCGCAGCGTGATCGTATTGCCTCTGATCGAAGCGATCATGCCGGTGAGCGTGTCGCTGAGGCTGCGTTGCGAATCGCCGAACTCGACCGCCATGATTTTTCCTTTCACGATTTGCGGGCGCTCCATGCGGCGCCCGCGGTTCGCATTCTTTACGCCGAACCGGGCCCGGCAGACCATAGCGCCAAGCGCGTGAACCTTCGGTTAGCGAGCCCTCTGGTCAGCAATATGGCGAGGTCCGGCAGAAATGGTGCACCGCAATACCCTCGATCGGGGAAAGTAGAAGGCCTCTTCATCTTCCTGCCGCAATCGATAGTATGAACCGATCCTGAGCACCAATGGGGACAATTGATTCGATGATCAAGAAATGCGCCATCCTGGCTGTCGTGGCCGTCTATCTTTCCGGATGCACCACCACCGATCCCTATACGGGAGAACAGAAGATGTCGAACACGGCCGGAGGCGCTTTGATCGGCGCGGGTCTCGGCGCTGCGACCGGTCTTCTGGTGGGCGGCAGTGCCGCGGGCCGGCGTGATGCCGCTCTTGTCGGCGCAGGCATCGGCGCTCTCGGCGGCGGCCTGGTCGGAAACTACATGGATCAGCAGGAATCGGAACTGCGGGCGCAGTTGCAGGGCACCGGCGTTTCGGTCACCCGCGCCGGCGATCGCATCATCCTGAACATGCCGTCGAACATCACCTTCGCGACCGACCGCGACCAGGTGATTCCGGCCTTCTATCCGACCCTCGACTCGGTTGCGATCGTGCTGCGCAAGTTCAACAAGACGCTGATCGACGTCGACGGTCACACCGACTCGACCGGCAGCGCCTCCTACAACCAGGGACTTTCGGAGCGGCGCGCGGCCTCGGTCGCCAACTATCTCGCCAGCCGCGGCGTCGACCAGCGCCGCATGTCGGCAGTGGGCTACGGCCTGGAGCGGCCGATTGCGTCGAACGCCACCGAAGTCGGCCGCGCCCAGAACCGCCGCGTCGAAATCTCGATCGCGCCGATCAAGCAGGGCTGAACGGCTTCAAACATTATGGCGAAGGGCCGCGCGGATCGTCCGGGCGGCCCTTTCACGTTCCGATACGGCCTCACCCCTTCGGCGGATAGTCGTGCCTGTTCCCGCGGAAGTCGGTGACCGTGTAGCAGCCGCCGCCTTCCGCCTCGATCGCGCTGGCGCTGACGATGGCCTTGCCGTAGCCGCCGGGGATGTCGAGGATGTAGGCGGGTTGGCAAAGGCCCGAGACGCGTCCACGCAGCGAGGCGACGAGAGCCTGGCCCTCCTCGATGGACAGCCGGAAATGGCCGGTGCCGGGCGCAAGATCCGGATGGTGCAGGTAATAGGGCTTGATCCGCGTCTCGACGAAGGCGCGCATCAGCGCGGCGAGCACGTCCGGGTCGTCGTTGACGCCCTTCAGCAGCACCGACTGGCTTACCATGACGATGCCCGCATCGATCAGCCGCGCGGCGGCGGCGCGCGCCTCGGCGGTGAGTTCCCGCGGATGGTTGGCATGAAGCGCCACATAGGTCGCCTTGCCGCTGCTTCTCAAAGCGGCGATCAGCCCCGCATCCACCCGTTCGGGCTCGACCACCGGCACGCGCGTGTGGAAGCGCACGACCTTGACGTGCTCGATTTCTGCGAGCCGCACCATGATTTCGCCAAGCCGCCGGGGCGAGAGCACCAGCGGATCGCCGCCGGTCAGAATCACCTCCCAGATTTCCGGACGCCCGGCGATATAGGCGAGCGCCGCATCGAGTTCCGCGGGCGCGAGGGTGCCGAGACCCTCGGGGCCGACCATCTCGCGGCGGAAACAGAAGCGGCAGTAAACCGGGCAGACATGAACCGCCTTCAGGAGCACCCGGTCCGGATAACGGTGGACGATGCCGGCAACCGGGCTGTGCGTGCCGTCGCCGATCGGATCGGCACGCTCTTCCGGCATGAGCGTGAGTTCGGCCATGTCCGGCACGAACTGCCGCGCAATCGGGTCGTTCGGATCGTCCCGGTTCACAAGGCGCGCGATTGCCGGGCTGATGGCTACGGCGTAGCGGGACGCGACACGGGAAATCGCCTCTTCCTGCTCTCGACCGACGAGACCGGCGTCGGCGAGCTCGCTCGCTGTTCTGATGGCGCGCTCCGCAGTCATGGCCTGGCCTCCGCGACCGGGGCCCAAAGAACCTGGTCGATGCGGGATGCACCCGTTGCCAGCATGACCAGACGGTCGAAGCCGAGCGCGATGCCGCTCGCCTCGGGCATGCCGGCGAGCGCCGCGAGGAAATCCTCGTCGATCGGGTAGGTCTCGCCGTAGACCCGCGCCTTTTCCGCCATTTCCAGCTCGAACCGGCGGCGCTGCTCGGCGGCATCGGTCAATTCGCCGAAGGCATTTGCGAGTTCGACGCCGCAGGCATAGAGCTCGAAACGCTCTGCCACGCGAGGGTCGCCGGCTGCAGGCCGGGCAAGTGCTGCCTCGGCGACCGGATATTCGTCGAGGATCGTGGCGCGCCCGAAGCCGAGATTGGGCTCGACCCTTTCGACGAGCACGCGGCTGAAGAGATCGGCCCAGCCATCGTCTCCGGCGACACGCAAGCCCACCTCCCGCATGGCCGCCGCGAGGCCGTCGCGGTCGGTGGAGCCGTCTTCCCGGATCGAGGCGAGAAGGTCGATCCCCGCGAAGCGCGCGAAGGCCTCGGCGACCGAGAGCCGCTCCGGCTCGGCGAAGGGATCGCACGCTCTTCCCTGATAGACGAGGGACCGCGCGGCGACTGTCTCGGCGGCGAGCGCGAGAATTCCGGCGCAGTCATTCATCAGCGTCTCGTAGCTCTCCTGGGCGCGGTACCATTCGAGCATGGTGAATTCCGGATGATGCAGCGGGCCGCGCTCGCGGTTGCGGTAGACATGGGCGAAACAGGCGATGCGCCGTTCGCCGGCGGCAATGAGCTTCTTGCAGGCGAATTCGGGAGAGGTGTGGAGATAGAGCGGCTGGACGGAGCCGTCGAGCCCAAGCGCCTGGGTCGCAAAGGCATGCAGATGCGCCTCGTTGCCCGGCGATACCTGCAGCGCTGCCGTGTCGACTTCGACGAAGCTGCGTTCGTCGAAGAACCGGCGGAGCGCCGACTGGATGCGATTGCGCCCGATCAGGAAGGGGCGCCGGTCGGCATGGACATCGGGTGTCCACCAGGGAGAAGCATGCGGCATGGTCGGTTCGGTCCAGGCTTTCTTCCGCGCGAATGCCCGCTCAGGCTGGCTATTTGCGCGAAATTAGGATAGTGGCGGCGCGAAAACTGAATTTTCGCGTCCCTTCCGGGCCGATCTCCGGCCCGCTCGTGTCGCTGATACCTCTGTTACAAGGAAGACTAATGGTCAAGGTCATCGCTTCTTCGGTCCGCAAGGGCAACGTTCTCGACGTCGACGGCAAGCTTTATGTCGTGCTCACCGCGCAGAACTTCCATCCGGGCAAGGGCACGCCGGTCACGCAGGTCGACATGCGCCGCATCTCCGACGGCGTGAAGGTCTCCGAGCGCTACCGCACGACCGAGCAGGTCGAGCGCGCCTTCGTCGAAGACCGCGAGCACACCTTCCTTTATGAAGATGGCGAAGGCTTCCACTTCATGAACCCGGAAAGCTACGACCAGCTCGTCATGAGCTCCGAAGACATCGGCGATTTGAAGGCCTATCTTCAGGAAGGCATGGCCGTGATGCTGTCGATCCACGAAGGCATTGCCATCGCCATCGACCTGCCGCGCCACGTCACTCTCGAAATCACCGAGACGGAGCCGGTCGTCAAGGGCCAGACGGCCTCCTCCTCCTACAAGCCGGCCGTGCTTTCGAACGGGGTTCGTACCCTGGTGCCGCCGCACATCCAGGCCGGCACCCGCGTCGTCATTGCGACCGAAGACGGGTCCTATGTCGAGCGCGCCAAGGACTGATCTGTCCTGACGGAGATCGAAACGGGGACGGTCGTCGATGACTGCCGTCCCCGTTCTCGTTTCACCGTTCAATTGAAGCGGCGAAACGCTCGAAGCCTGTGAAACCGAGCGCTTCCGCACGGAAAACCGTTACACATTTTTTCTTGAAGTGCTTAGGATGCCGCCCTCCGGATCGGGATGAGAGGCGCGGCACTGCATGTTTCCATTATCGCATATGATGAAGTCGTTCATTCGCAAGGGGACGCTCACGGTAATCGATGCCGACGGCAAGCGGCACGTCTTTGCCGGCGAGCCGGGGCCGAGCGTGACGATGCGGCTCACCGACAAGCGGCTCTATCGCAGCCTCGTCTTCAATGCCGAGCTCGCCGCCGGTGAAGCCTATATGGACGGGACCATGCGTTTCGAGGAAGGCTCGACGCTGCGGGACTTCCTGACGCTCTTTTCGATCAACCGCCTGTCGCTCGGCTCCTATCCGATCCAGAAGCTGCTACGGGCGGTGAAGATGCGTTTTCGCAAGCGCCAGCAGGCCAACCCCAAGGGCAAGGCGCAGCAGAACGTCGCGCATCATTACGATCTAGGCAATGATTTCTACAAGCTGTTCCTCGACGAGAACATGCTCTATTCCTGCGCCTATTTCCGCGAGCCGCACGAGACTTTGGAGGCTGCGCAGCGAAACAAGCTGAGACTGCTTGCGGCAAAGCTCTGTCTGAAGCCGGGCATGAGGGTACTCGACATCGGCTGCGGCTGGGGCGATCTCGCCCTCTATCTCGCCTCGCTCGAAGACGTCGAGGTGCTGGGTGTCACCCTTTCCAAGGAACAGCAGGCGCTCGCCTCCGAGCGGGCACGTGCGGCCGGAATGGCGGACCGCGTGCGCTTCGAACTCAAGGACTACCGCGACGTCGAGGGGCCGTTCGACCGGATCGTTTCGGTCGGCATGTTCGAGCATGTCGGCGTCCATCACTATGACGAGTTCTTCAAGAAACTGAATGCGTTGATGCCGGATGACGGGCTGGCCGTGCTCCATTCGATCGGTCATATGAGCCCGCCCGGCATGGCGAGCGCCTGGCTCCGCAAATACATCTTCCCCGGCGCCTATTCCCCGGCATTGTCGGAGGTCTTCGAGGTGGTCGAACGCAACAGCCTTTGGGTGACCGATCTCGAATTCCTGCGCGTGCACTATGCTACCACGCTCGCCCATTGGGGCGCGCGCTTCGACGAGAATCGCGACAAGGTGGTGGCGATGTACGACGAGCGCTTCGCCCGCATGTGGGAGTTCTACCTGATCAGCGCGGAAATGATGTTCCGCACCGGCAGCCAGCTCGTCTTCCATATGCAGCTGTCGCGATCACGCGACGCGGCGCCGATCGTTCGTGATTACATCACCGATCTGCAGCGCACCTATATCGAGAAGGAAAAGGCGCTCGATCTGGCGGTTTGACTCACCCCCCGGGTTGACCCTTCCAATCCCTCCCCGCAAGGGGAGGGGGGCGAGTGCGCGCCGCGAAGAAGGACGCGTTGCCGCCGATCCGCCGCCTTGACGCTTCACGCATCGGCGCCTATTTAGAATTATTCTAAAGAAGGTCTTGCGATGCTCTCCCGGCTTTTCTCCCGTTACAAACGTCCGTTCCTGTCCTTGAGCGAACAGGAAATCCTTGCCCTCGCCATATCCTCGGAAGAGGACGATGGACGCATCTATCTCGCCTATGCCGACGCTCTGCGCCAAAAATATCCCCATTCCGCAAGGGTTTTCGAGGAAATGGCGGAGGAGGAGAGCCACCACCGCCAGGCCCTGATCGACCTGCACGTCGCCCGTTTCGGCAACCGCATCCCGCTCGTTCGGCGCGAACACGTGCGCGATTTTCCGGAGCGCAAACCCGATTGGCTGATCGCCGAGATGCCGATCGAGAAGGCGCGCGCCGAAGCCGAGGCGATGGAGGAGGCGGCGCACCGGTTTTACGTCGAGGCTGCGGCGCGCACGCGGGACGCGGCGACGCGCAAGCTCTTGGGCGATCTGGCGATCGCCGAGAAGTCGCATGAATCGCTCGCCCGCCGGCTCGGTGAGGAGCATACGCCGGTGGACGTGCGCGACGAGGAAGATGAGACCTCACGCCGCCAGTTCATACTCACCTATGTGCAGCCGGGCCTCGCGGGACTGATGGATGGCTCCGTTTCGACGCTCGCGCCGATCTTCGCCGCAGCCTTCGCCACGCAGGATACGTGGCAGACCTTTCTCGTCGGTCTGTCGGCCTCCGTCGGCGCAGGCATATCGATGGGTTTCACCGAGGCGGCGCATGATGACGGCAAGCTTTCCGGCCGCGGCTCGCCGGTCAAGCGCGGGCTTGCCTCGGGCATCATGACGGCACTCGGCGGTCTCGGCCACGCTCTGCCCTATCTCATTCCGCATTTCTGGACCGCGACAATGACGGCGGCGGCAATCGTCTTCTTCGAACTATGGGCAATCGCCTTCATCCAGAACCGCTATATGGAAACGCCCTTCCTGAGGGCCGCCTTCCAGGTGGTGCTCGGTGGCGGCCTGGTTCTTGCCGCCGGCATCGTCATCGGGAATGCTTAGACTTTTCCTGGAAGTGCTCTGGAGTCGTGCTCGTCACAGCGAGCAGCAGCCGCGTCTGCGGCGCGGGGATGAGCTCTTTCAGCCCAAGGACCTGGTCTGGCTGGATTCCTGTGACGAGCACAGGAAGGAGGGATTTCGGGGACGGTACGCGTTACTTCAACGCCCGCTTTGGGATCCGAGCGATTTCACCGACACGCATCAAAAAAGGCCGCAGGATGCGGCCTTTTTGAATAGAACCGTTCGACGGGATCAGTTTCCGACGGAACCGACGAGCACTTCCCCGCCATTGTCGATGGTGACCCAACGGCCGCTGTGGGTCGTCGCCTGCCGCTTGAGGAAGCGGTAGGGCGTGTGCGTCCACAGCTTCACCCCATCGTCGAGATTGTCGAGAACGAAGTCGCCCTGCGCTGTGCGTACCGTCAGCACCGCATGGCCCTCGCCATCCGGCTTGCGCACCACCGTCATCAGCAGGTTGCCGGCGGAGAAGCCCTTCTGCATGAGGCGTCTGCGCTTTTCGAGCGCGAAGTCCTCGCAATCGCCCTGTCTCCCCGGATAGGACCACACCTCGTCCCGGCCGGTAAGCTCGATGTCGGTTACCGGCGCGATCTGCCGGTTGACGGAAGCGTTGACCTGGCGAATGGCAGCCCAGCCGCCGGCGGTGACACGCGGCGGCACCGTCGCCTTCGAACGGACGCTGCACTCGCCCCTGTGCTTCTGACAGAACTCGTAATGCCCGATCGGCTGCGAGGTCACCGCGCCGGTCTGCATCCAGGGAGTAGCTCCCGCCTGTGCGGGAATTGCCGTGTTCGTGGAAATGAAAAGCGCACACAGCGCCGCGAAACTTGCCTTAACCCCGGTCCAAGACTGCATACAGATCCCCTGCAACGCGCCCGCATCCGTACCTTCCGGATCGATCCGCGCAATCAAAAGTTGTCGACAGCTTTATTAGGAGTTTCCCCTGCGCTGCTCTAATCGTTAATAAAGAGTTAATATACTCCGCTTGTCGGAGTCAATCGCCTGATTCGGACTAGTCCGTTTTATGGTTAAGGCTCGCGGCAGACGGACGCGGAAGCCCGCCAGCGCAGGGGTTTGGCTGTGCCTTGCGAAGCAATGTCAGGGAATTTGATTAGGCCGGATGGACTAGCCGTGCACTCAGGCCTTGGTCAGCATGGCGTCGATCGCCTGTTTCAATTTGGCAATGTCCTCCTCGCGGGACAACCGGTGGTCGCCATCGCGGATCAGGGTCATGACGACGTCGTCAGCCGGCATGTGCTCCATCAGCTTGAGGGCATGCGTGTAGGGAACGTCCGGATCGCGCATGCCCTGGAGAATGTGCACCGGGCAGCCGGTTTCGATCGGGCCTTTCATGACGAGGTTGTTGCGGCCATCCTCGATCAGCGCGCGGGTGAAAACATTGGGCTCGGGGCTGTATTCCGACGGCTCTTCGAAATAACCCCGTTCGGCGAGCGAGGTCCTTTCGGCATCGGTAAGATTGGGCTCGATGAGCTCGGCGGTGAAGTCGGGGGCCGGGGCGATCAGCACGAGGCCGCAGAGGCGGCCGACCCCACCTTCCCCGAGGTGGGGTCGGCTTTTGAGCTTCTCGGCAAGGCGCAGCGCGACCCAGGCACCCATGGAGGAACCGATCAGGATCATGCGCGCCGTCGCGGCGTGATCGATCACGGCAAGACTCTCCTCGACCCAGCGCGAGATCGTGCCGTCCCTGTAGTCGCCGTCCGACGCGCCGTGGCCCGAATAGTCGAAGCGAATGCAGTCGGTGCCGGCCTCGCGCGCGTGCCGCTCGACCTCCACCGCCTTCGTTCCGGTCATGTCGGATCGGTAGCCGCCGAGCCAGACGAGCGCCGGATGGCCTGGATGCTGCCGGTCTTTCGATTGGACATCCGACGGATTTCCGGCGCGGAAGATACGCATGGCGATGCTTCTCGCCGCATCTCCCGTCCCCACTTCGATCCGCGTGATCTCGGTTTCAGCCGGCGTGGTCGACATCGAGTAACTCCCTGAAGGCCTGATTATGACGGATTTCCTTCTAAAACAGATTCTTTCGGGCATCGACAGAGGATGATTTTCATTGCGGGCCATGCTATTGACTCTGGAGCCGCAATTCACACATTGCCGTCAGTGACTGTTTCAAGCGCTTCTGTTTGAGATCGCGCTGACCGTTTGACCGAATATTTACTATCAATAGCTCGAGGAGAGTACGACCATTCGCAGACCCTTCAAAGCGGACGCTCCAGTCAAGGAAGGACCGCGCGCAAACAAGGAAATCCGGGTCCCCCGGGTTCAGCTTATCGATGCCGAAGGCCAGAACTTGGGCAGCATTCCGATCGACCAGGCGCTCCGCATGGCGGACGAGGCCGGTCTCGACCTCGTAGAGATCGCACCGAACTCCGATCCGCCGGTGTGCAAGATCCTCGACCTCGGCAAGCTGAAATACGCGAACCAGAAGAAAGCCGCCGAGGCGCGCAAGAAGCAGAAGATCGTCGAGATCAAGGAAATCAAGATGCGCCCCAACATCGACACCCATGATTATGAGGTGAAGATGAAGGCCATGAACCGCTTCTTCGAGGAAGGCGACAAGGTCAAGGTGACGCTGAAGTTCCGCGGCCGCGAAATGGCCCACCAGGAACTCGGCATGAAACTTCTGATGCAGGTCAAGGACGACACCCAGGAAATCGCCAAGGTGGAAGCCGAACCCAAGCTCGAAGGCCGCCAGATGATGATGGTTCTTGCGCCGAAGTGACCGGCGGAGCCTGACAGACCAGACACGCTGGTGAAGCCGCCCTGGGAGGAGTTCGTGGGGCGGCTTTCCTTTTTGGGAAGGCTTACGCGCGAGCGACCTCCGGACCGCTTGCCTTTTCCGGGATGTGCGGTTATAAGCCCCCGTCCGAACGGTCCGGCAGGGCATGCCGTGGCCGTTCTTAACGCTGGAAATGGGCCTCGTCTGCCTGTTTCGCATATCAAGAACAATGGAGTAGCAAAATGCCCAAGATGAAGACGAAATCGTCTGCCAAAAAGCGGTTCAAAATCACCGCAACCGGCAAGGTTCGAGCTGCTGCTGCTGGCAAGCGCCACGGCATGATCAAGCGGTCCAACAAGTTCATTCGCGACGCGCGCGGAACCATGGTTCTCGCTGAGCCCGATGGCAAGAAGGTCGTCAAGAACTACCTGCCTAACGGTCTTTAAGACGTCTGGCGATTTGGATTTTAAGGAGATCATGACATGGCACGTGTAAAACGCGGCGTAACCTCCCACGCCAAGCACAAGAAGACGCTCAAGGCAGCCAAGGGCTTCTACGGTCGCCGCAAGAACACCATCCGCGCCGCCAAGGCAGCGGTGGATCGTTCCAAGCAGTTTGCTTACCGCGACCGCAAGGTCAACAAGCGCAATTTCCGCGCGCTCTGGATCCAGCGCATCAACGCTGCCGTCCGCGAATTCGGCCTTACCTACGGCCGCTTCATCGACGGTCTGAACAAGGCCGGTATCGAAGTCGATCGCAAGGTCCTGTCCGACATGGCAATCCATGAGCCGGCAGCATTCGGCGCCCTGGTCGAAGCTTCCAAGAAGGCGCTCGCCTATCTCAAGGAAGCCGGCACGGCAAACGAGTTTGAAAGCGCTGTCCGTTAAGCCAGCGTTTTCCCAAGACCGTTTCTGAAATTGTTGGGAAACCCGCGCTGGCAGGGCTGGCGCGGGTTTTTCTTGTTCGGCTCGCGGGGCGATCCTAGCGCCGAAGTGTCGAACCGATACACGAACCGCATCGAGGCAGGACAGAATGAGTGAACTGGAAACATTTGAACGGACCTTGCTGGCGGAAATCGACGCCGCCGCCGACGAGGGGGCGATCGAGGCGGTGCGCGTCGGCGCGCTCGGCAAGAAGGGATCGATTTCGGAACTGCTGAAGACGCTCGGTTCGATGAGCCCGGAGGAGCGCCAGACCCGCGGCGCGCGCATCAATGCGCTGAAGAACACGGTGACGGAGGCGATCTCCGCCCGCAAGACGGCGCTCAAGGACGCGGCGATCGCCGAACGGCTGGCGCGCGAGACGGTGGACATCAGCCTGCCCGTCCGGTCCTCGCCGGCCGAGCGCGGCCGCATCCATCCGATCAGCCAGATCGTCGACGAGATCACCGCGATCTTCGGCGACATGGGTTTCTCGATTGCCGAGGGGCCGGATATCGAGACCGACTACTACAACTTCACGGCCCTGAACTTCCCCGAAGGTCATCCGGCCCGCGAGATGCACGACACCTTCTTCTTCGCGCCCGACGAGAAGGGTGAGCGCAAGGTGCTGCGCACGCACACCTCGCCGGTGCAGATACGCACGATGGAGGCCGGGCAGCCGCCGATCCGCATCATCATTCCGGGCAAGACGTATCGCCAGGATTCCGACGCGACCCACTCGCCGATGTTTCATCAGGTGGAAGGTCTCGTCATCGACAGGACGGCGAATGTCGCCAATATGCGTTGGGTGCTCGAGGAATTCTGCAAGGCCTTCTTCGAGGTCGATCAGGTGACGATGCGCTTCCGCCCGTCCTTCTTCCCGTTCACGGAACCCTCCTTCGAGGTCGACATCCAGTGCGACCGCTCCGGCCCGATCGTCAAGTTCGGCGAGGGCAAGGACTGGATGGAGATTCTCGGCTGCGGCATGGTGCATCCGAACGTGCTCAGGGCCGGCGGCCTCGATCCGGACGAATATCAAGGCTTCGCCTGGGGCATGGGCCTCGATCGCATCGCCATGCTGAAATACGGCATGCCCGACCTGCGCGACTTCTTCAATGCCGATGTCCGCTGGATGACCCATTACGGCTTCCGCCCGCTCGACATGCCGACGCTCTTCGGCGGCCTCTCGGCGTGACCCGCGCAGAAAATCAAGGACACAGGTGACATCATGAAGTTCACGCTTTCCTGGCTGAAGGACCATCTGGAAACCGACGCCTCGCTCGAGGAAATCTGCGCCCGCCTGACGATGATCGGGCTGGAAGTCGAGGATGTCGACGACAAGGCGGCGTTCAAGCCCTTCGTCATCGCCAGGGTGATCTCCGCCGAGCAGCACCCGAATGCCGACAAGCTCAGAGTGCTGATGGTCGACACCGGCTCCGGCGAGCCGGTGCAGGTCGTCTGCGGCGCGCCGAACGCGCGCAAGGGCCTCGTCGGTGCCTTTGCCGCGCCCGGCACCCATGTGCCCGGCATCGGCGTGACGCTCTCCGTCGGCAACATCCGTGGCGTCGAAAGCCGCGGCATGATGTGCTCGGAAAAGGAGCTGGAGATCTCCGACGACCACACCGGCATCATCGATCTGCCCGAGAACGCGCCGGTCGGCACCAGCTATGCGACCTATGCCGGCCTCGACGACCCGGTCATCGAAATCAACCTGACGCCGAACCGGCCGGATTGCACCAGCGTCCACGGCATCGCCCGCGATCTCGCGGCATCCGGTCTCGGCACCTTGAAGACGCGGCCGGCGCCGTCCTTCGCCGTGGAAGGCGAGACGCCCGTCAAGGTCCGCCTCGATCTCGGCGAGGACAGGCATCTCTGCCCCGGCTTCGCGCTTCGCCTCGTGCGCGGAGTGAAGAACGGCCCGAGCCCCGCCTGGATGCGCCAGCGGCTGACTGCCATCGGCCTCCGCCCGATCAACGCGCTGGTCGATATCACCAATTACCTGACCTTCGACCAGGGCCGGCCGCTGCA
The DNA here is from genome assembly GCF_000375585.1 of Sinorhizobium meliloti 4H41. Classification (GTDB taxonomy): domain Bacteria; phylum Pseudomonadota; class Alphaproteobacteria; order Rhizobiales; family Rhizobiaceae; genus Sinorhizobium; species Sinorhizobium meliloti_A. The sequence goes on from NZ_AQWP01000001.1 coordinate 181,346, forward strand.
TGTTTTCGACGCGGCGAAGGTCGAGGGCAACCTGACGGTCCGCCGTGCCAGGGAAGGCGAAAAGGTGCTGGCGCTCGATACGCGCGAATACACGCTGTCGCCCGCCAATGTGGTGATCGCCGACGAAGAAGGCGTCGAGTCGATCGGCGGCATCATGGGCGGCGAGCATTCCGGCTGTGACGAGGCGACGACCGACGTGCTGATCGAATCGGCGCTCTGGGATCCGATGAACATCGCCAAGACCGGCCGCACGCTCGGCATCATCACCGATGCGCGCTACCGCTTCGAGCGCGGCGTCGATCCGGAATACATGGCGCCTGGCCTCGAACGGGCGACCGAACTGGTGCTGGAGCTCTGCGGTGGTACCGCGGCCAAGATGGACGTCGTCGGTTATGAGGGCCACGAGCCCAAGTCCCTCGATTTCCCGGTCTCGGAGGTCAAGCGCCTGACCGGCCTCGAGGTCTCCTCCGAGGAGAGCGTTTCCATCCTCAGGAAGCTCGGCTTCGGCGTCGAGGGCTCCGGCGAACGTCTGACGGTAACCGTCCCTTCCTGGCGGCCGGACATCGACGGCAAGGCGGACCTCGTAGAGGAGGTCATGCGCATCCATGGCGTCGACAACATCGTCGCCGCGCCGCTTGCAAGCCACAATGCCGTCAACGGCAAGATCCTGACGGTGCTGCAGATCCGCACGCGCCAGGCGCGGCGTGCGCTCGCAAGCCGCGGCATGCTCGAAGCCGTCACCTGGTCCTTCATCCCGGAAGAGCATGCAAAACTCTTCGGCGGCGGCCGGCCGGAACTGAAGCTGGCCAATCCGATCGCCGCCGACATGTCGGACATGCGGCCGTCGCTCCTGCCGGGCCTCCTGGCCGCGGCGCAGCGCAATGCCGACAAGGGCTATGGCGATGTCGCGATCTTCGAGGTTTCCGGCATCTATGAGGGCGACACGCCCGAGGCGCAGCGCCGCGTCGCCGGCGGCATCCGCCGCGGCACCGCATCGCTCAACGGCACCGGCCGGTCGTGGTCGAACGCCGTAAAGGGCGGCGGCAAGCCGGTCGATGTCTTCGACGCGAAGGCCGATGCCATCGCCGTGCTCGAGGCCTGCGGCGTGCCGATGGCCAATGTCCAGTTCGAAGCCGGCGGTCCCGCCTGGTATCACCCCGGCCGCTCGGCGACGATCAAGCTCGGCCCGAAGATCGTGCTCGGCGCTTTCGGGGAGTTCCACCCGAAGACCTTGGACGCCCTCGACGTCTCCGGGCCGCTTTCGGGCTTCGAGATCTATATCGATGCCATGCCGGAGCCGAAGAAGAAGGCGACCCGCACCAAGCCGGCACTGGAGCTTTCGCCCTTCCAGGCAGTCAAACGCGACTTCGCCTTCGTGGTCGACAAGGCGGTCGAGGCCGCTGCGATCGTCAGGGCCGCGTCCGGCGCCGACCGCAAACTGGTTACGGCCGTCAACGTCTTCGACGTCTTCGAAGGCGCATCTCTCGGCGAGGGCAGGAAGTCGGTAGCGATCGAGGTAACGATCCAGCCGGTAGAGCGCACCCTGACCGACGAGGATTTCGAGGCGCTGACCTCGCGCATCATCGCCAACGTGGCAAAGAGCACCGGGGGCGTGCTGCGGGCCTGATGACTAGGTGAGGGGGAGCCGGTTTGGTTTCCTCTTCCTGTGCTTGTCACAGGAATCCAGCCAGACCAAGTCCTTGGGCTGAAAGAACGCTTCCCGCGGCGCAGACGCGGCGGCGCTCTCATCCCTGTGACGAGCATAGGGATCAGGAAAAAGGAGAGATTGCAGTCCTCCGAAAAGTCCTACAGCGCCGCCGCGTCTTATGAGACGCGCAACTAGCCATGCCGGTGCCAGACCTTGTTGACGATCAGCCATCGCCCGTCGACCTTCAGCAAGGACAGGTAATCGGAATAGCGCGCGCCGGCGAATTCATCGATCACCTTCACGCTGGCGACGTCGCCGGTGACGTGGACCATCTCCACTTCCATGAGCGGCTGCGTATCCGGGGACGCCGCGCCCTCTCTCACGATGGAGGCGATGAAGGCGTCGCGTGTCTGCCACTCGACGGCTCCTCCTGAGTTGCCGACGATCGATGCGCTCGGATGGAAGGCCTTGCGCAAGGCTCCCTCGTTGGCGAAGGCCATGCCGTCGACATAAAGATGGACGACCGCGCTGATGGCCTGCTCTTCGGACATGGTTTTTTCCTCCTTTCCGGAGCGGTGACAGACGCGGCTATCCGCCCCGCAGGCCGCTCCTGTTCCCACGAAGGCGGACATCTTCTCATAGGTAGGACATCGCAATGGAATTGCGATGCCCCAGGACTTCGACGCTGCCGGTCGGGTCTTCACCTGTTCGTCAGTGCCAGCGACGCATCGGAATAGCGTTTTCCAGCGACCAGCGTTGGAGAGAGCGCTTCGCCGAGTTCGGCGGGTTCCCTGTCGGTGAGGACGATTCCGGCGGCAGCCACGTTCTGCTCCAGATGCTCGATCCTGCGCGCGCCCGGGATCGGAACGATGTCATCTCCCTGGTTGACCACCCAGGCGAGTGCGAGTTGGGCGGCCGTCACGCCTCTTTCCGCGGCCAGCCTTTCGAGGGTTGCGACCAGCGCGGCGTTGGCCTCGAAGTTCTCCTGTTGGAAGCGCGGCAGCGACCGGCGGAAATCGTCGGCAGCGAGATCTTCGACCTTGCGGATGGTGCCTGTCAGCATGCCGCGCCCGAGCGGACTATAGGGCACGAAGCCGATCCCCAGTTCGCGGCAGGTGTCGAGCACCTCCTGTTCCGGGTCGCGCGACCAGAGCGAATACTCGCTTTGTATCGCTGCGATCGGATGCACGGCATGGGCACGGCGTATGGTGGCAGCGCTTGCCTCGGAAAGCCCGAGTGCGCGCACCTTGCCCTCCTTCACCAGTTCCGCCATCGCGCCGACGGTTTCCTCGATCGGCACGGCGGGATCGACGCGGTGCTGGTAATAGAGGTCGATGACGTCCGTCCCGAGTCGCTTGAGGGAGGCCTCGGCGACGGCTTTCGCATTTTCCGGCCGGCCATCGACGCCTTTGATCGCTTCGGCGGCGGGTTTGCCCGGGTCGATGCGGAAACCGAACTTGGTGGCGATCACCACTTGGTCTCGCCGGCTCTTCAGCGCCTTGCCCAGGAGCTTCTCGTTCTCATAAGGCCCATAAACTTCCGCCGTATCGAAGAAGTCGACGCCGAGTTCGATGGCGCGGTGTAGCGTGCGGATCGATTGGCTCTCGTCGGCATCGCCATAGGCGAAGCTCATGCCCATGCAGCCGAGGCCGACGGCCGAAACGGTGAGTTCATTGCCGAGCTTGCGGGTCTTCATTGGATTTCCTTTCGGGCTGACCGCGCGGCCTGCGGGGTGGCATACGGCGTTCGCGAAGAAGATGGAGAAGCATATCGCTGGACTGAGCCTTTCGGCACGGGCCCGACGACAAGGCGAAGATAGGTGCCGCGCGGCCGGTTGAAAATCTCTGTCAATTCTCACGGGCTGTTCTATTATTTCGATCAATGAACCGCACACAGCTCTCCCAACTGGCCGTCCTTTCCGCCGTCGCCGCCCATGGCAGCTTTCGCGGGGCGGCGAAGGAACTCGGCATCGCGCCATCTGCCGTCAGCCACGCCGTGGGCAGTCTGGAAGCGAGCCTCGGCGTTCGTCTCCTCGCGCGCACGACGCGCAGCGTCGCGGCCACGGAGGAGGGAAAGCGCCTGCTGGAGCGGCTGCGGCCGGCGCTCGACGACATTGCCGAGGCGCTGCAGCGGGCGGCAGAGGCGCGCGATCGTCCGGCCGGAAAACTGCGCGTCACCGCCCCTCGTTTTGCAGCCGACCTCATTCTGGCGCCGCGCCTTGGCGACTTCCTCGGGCGCTATCCGGACATCGTCCTGGAAATCGCCAATGAGGACGGCTTCACCGATATTGTCGAGGAGGGGTATGACGCCGGCATCAGGCTCGGCGAGAGCCTGGAGGCCGACATGGTCGCGGTGAAGGTCGGGCCGGAGCTGAAAAGCGCGGTCGTCGCCGCACCGACCTATTTCGAGCGCTTCCAGCGGCCGCGGCACCCGCGCGATCTGGCGGGCCATCGCTGCATCCGCCGCCGCTTCTCCAACGGCACCCTCTATCGCTGGGAGTTCGAGAAAGAGGGGGAGGAACTGACCGTTTCGGTGAACGGCCCGCTCATTCTGGGCGAGGACCGGCCGATCATCGAGGCCGCGATCGGCGGTGCGGGGCTCGCCTATCTCTTCGAGCCGCGCGTCAGCGGATATGTAGGTGAGGGCAAATTGGTCCGGGTGCTCGAGGACTGGTGCGCGCCCTATGCGGGCCCCTTCCTCTATTATCCGACCCGCCGGCTGATGCGTCCGGCGCTCCGGGCCTTCATCGATTTCTTCCGCCACAGCGGGTGACGACCGGCGGGGAGCGCCGGCCGTCGTGACGGCTTACGCGGCCTTCTTGTTCACTTGGGCCATCGCGAGTTTCGTCAGGTCCTCGTCGGTGACGACTTCTTCCTTCAAAGTCGCGTCGAGCAGCGATACCGCATCCTTGAGACCGATGGTCTTTGCCCAGGTCTTCAGGGTGCCGTAGCGGGAGATTTCATAATGCTCGACCGCTTGCGCGGCGGAGATGAGGCCCGCATCGAGCGCGGCCGTGCCCTTGAATTCGTCCATGATCTCTTCGCCCTCGGCGACGATGCCCTCGATCGCCTCGCAGGTCTTGCCCTGCGGGCGCTTGCCGATCATTTCGAATACCTGCTGCAGCCGCTCCACATGGGTCTCGGTCTGCTCCTTGTGCTTCTCGAACGCGGCCTTCAGCTCAGGGGCCTGGGCTGCGCGTGCCATCTTCGGCAAAGCCTTCAGGATTTTCCGCTCGGCATAATAGATGTCCTTGAGCGTATCGTGGAACAGGTCGTCCAGCGTTTTTTCTTTGGCCATTTCGGGTTTCCTTCCTCGTCTGCTTCGTGTTGCCTTCGACCCGCAATCAACAGCAAAGGGCGAAGATTTGTTCCTCGCGACTGCAAAAAGCGCGTGAGACGCGGGTCAAATTCGTCGCTTTCGCGAAGGGTGTCCGTTTCACTTCAGGCGGAAATCGGGTGGTTGCAGCGTGGCGCATCGGCAATGGTCCCGCCGTCAACGCAGTCGGATGGAGAAGAATCATCTCGAGACTGGAAGGTAAGATCGCGATCGTCACCGGCGCAAGCTCGGGTATCGGCCGCGCCGCCGCGCTGCTCTTTGCGCGCGAGGCGGCAAAGGTCGTCGTCACCGCCCGCAACGAGAATGCGCTTGCGGAGCTTACCGACGAGATCACCCGAGAGGGCGGCGAGGCGGCAGCGCTTGCCGGCGACGTGCGCGACGAGGCCCTGCATGAGGCGCTGGTCGAACTGGCGGTGCGCCGCTTCGGCGGGCTCGATACGGCCTTCAACAATGCGGGGGCGCTCGGTGCGATGGGAGAGATTTCGTCGCTCAGCGTCGAAGGCTGGCGCGAGACGCTCGATACCAATTTGACGAGCGCCTTCCTGGCGGTGAAGTATCAGGTTCCGGCAATCGCGGCGCGGGGCGGCGGTTCGCTCACCTTCACTTCGAGCTTCGTCGGCCACACGGCCGGCTTTGCCGGTGTCGCCCCCTATGCGGCGAGCAAGGCGGGACTGATCGGGCTGGTGCAGGCGCTGGCCGTCGAGCTTGGCGCGCGCGGCATCCGCGTGAACGCGCTGCTGCCCGGCGGCACCGACACGCCCGCCAATTTCGCGAACCTGCCGGGGGCGGCGCCCGAGACGCGCGGTTTCGTGGAAGGGCTGCACGCATTGAAGCGCATTGCGCGACCCGAGGAAATCGCCGAAGCGGCGCTTTATCTCGCCTCGGACGGTGCCAGCTTCGTAACCGGCGCGGCGCTGCTGGCCGACGGCGGCGCTTCGGTGGCGAAGGCGTGAGCGCAGAGCGTGAGCACAGCAACTGAAAGCGGGGAAACATGAAGAAACCTGGGTCGATGAAATCGCTTGAAGACCTCGGGCGCGTACGCCTCTCGAAGAACTTTTTCCTGCGCGATTTCCTTCACTCCGAAATCGCGGAGTTCTACCGGATTCCGAATATCCCCGACGATCCGGAACTGGCGATCGAGGCCGGACGGAAACTGTGCGGCGACCTTCTGGAACCGCTCGAGGCGACCTTCGGTCGGCTGCACATCCGCTCGGGCTACCGAAACCGTGCCGTGAACGCCTTCGGCAACGCCAACAGGCTCAACTGCTCGACGAATGCGGCAACGGCCGCCGACCATATCTGGGACATGCGCGATGCGGAGGGCTGCATGGGGGCCACCGCCTGCATCGCCATTCCCTGGGTCTGGGACCGGGAACGTCACGAAGGCGGCTGGCAGAGCCTGGCCTGGTGGATTCACGACCACCTTCCCTACGCCTCGCTCTGCTTTTTTCCCAAGCTTTGGGCCTTCAACATCCAGTGGCACGAGAGGCCGCGCCGCAGGATCAGCAGCTACGCCGAGCCGCGCGGGCTGCTGACCAGGCCCGGCATGGCCAACCACGAGGGCAGCCATGCGCATTTTTACCCAGGGTTTCCGAAGCTTGCGGCCGGAGGCGGGTCTTCCTGACGAGGCAAATCCCCTCTATTCGCTCACTTCGTTCAGCCGTCTTATCGCCTCTTCCGGCAACGTCAATTCCGCCGATCTCACCAGACTTGCCAGCTGGTCGGCATTGGTGGCGCTGGCGATCGGTGCGGTGACGCCATCGCGGGCGATGATCCAGGCCAGCGCGATCTCCGCCTGTTTCGCGCCGGTCTCCTCGGCGATTTCATCCAAGACGCCGAGAATCCGCATGCCGCGTCCGTCGAGATATTTTTCGACGCCGCCGCCGCGAGCGGAGCCTTCCAGATCCTTGTGTGAGCGGTACTTGCCGGAAAGAAAGCCTCTCGCAAGGCTGAAATAGGTGATGACGCCGATCTCCTCGGCGATGCAGAGATTGCGCAGCGGACCGTCATAGGAAGCGCGGTCGTAGAGATTGTATTCGGGCTGCAGCACATCGTAGCGGGGCAGGCCGTTCGCCGCCGCGACGTCGAGAGCGTCGCGCATCTGCTGCGCATCGAGATTCGATGCGCCGATCGCCCGCAGCTTGCCCTGGGAGAGAAGCGTATCGTAGGCGGCAAGCGTCTCTTCATAGGGTGTGCCGGGGTCCGGCCAGTGGGAGAGATAGAGGTCGATATAGTCGGTCTGCAGGCGTTTCAGCGATTCCTCGACTGCCTGCATGATCCAGCGCCGCGAGAGGCCCTTGCGGTCGGGTCCGAGCTCCGAACCGACCTTGGTGACGATGACGGCGCTGTCGCGCGAGCGTCCGGATTGCTTCAGCCATTTGCCGATGATCGTTTCCGACTCGCCGCCTCTGTTGCCCGGCGCCCAGGAGGAATAGACGTCGGCGGTGTCGACGGCGTTGAAACCTGCATCGAAAAAGGCATCGAGAAGCGAGAACGACGTTTTCTCATCCGCGGTCCAGCCGAAGACGTTGCCGCCGAAGACGAGCGGGGCAATCGAGAGGCCGGTACGGCCAAGTCTGCGCATTTTCATGGTTTCGCTCCATGTGGTTGGATGAAAACAAGCTGCGATGGGGAGGATTGCGGCAAAAACATAGGCCAGCTCGCCATCGAATGACACCGGCATTCGTGGTTTTTCTGACCTCGCCACGGCTTGCTAGGTACGTACCTCGGGGATAGTCTCGGCGCAGCTTTTGACCCAGGGGAATGTCGCGCGTCCTTTGCGGCGCGCACGAAAAGGAGTCTGCCTCATGCTGCGTTTCGGAATTTTGTCGACGGCCAAGATCGGCCGCGAGCTCGTCGTACCCGCCATCCAGGACGCCGAGAACTGCGTCGTCACGGCGATCGCGAGCCGCGATCTCGCCAAGGCGAGGACCATGGCCGACCGTTTCTCCGTGCCGCATGCCTTCGGCTCCTATGAAGAGATGCTCGCCTCCGACACGATCGACGCCGTCTATATCCCGCTGCCGACGTCGCAACATGTCGAATGGGCGATCAAGGCGGCGGATGCCGGCAAGCATGTGCTTTGCGAGAAGCCGCTGGCGCTCAAGGCCGAAGAGATCGACGCCGTGATCGCGGCGCGCGAGCGCAACAGGGTGCTGATCTCGGAAGCCTATATGGTGACCTACAGCCCCGTCTGGCGGAAGGTGCGCTCGCTCATCTCGGAAGGTGCCATCGGGCGCCTCAGGCATGTCCAGGGCGCCTTCACCTATTACAACCGCGATCCCGGCAACATGCGCAACGTCCCCTCGCTCGGCGGCGGCGGTCTGCCGGATATCGGCGTCTATCCGGCAATCACGACCCGGTTTTCGACCGGCAGGGAGCCGCTGCGCGTCCAGGCCAGTACCGAGCGCGATCCGGAATTCGGCACCGACATCTATTCGAGCGTTCGTGCCGACTTCGGCGATTTCGAGCTGAGCTTCTATATCTCGACACAGCTCGCCGCCCGCCAGGTCATGGTCTTCCACGGCGACAAGGGCTACATCGAGGTGAAATCGCCCTTCAATGCCGATCGCTACGGTCGGGAAGAGGTGGAATTGACCAACCAGAACCACGGCCAGTCGCAGCTCTTCCGCTTCCAGGATGCGCGTCAGTACAAGCTCGAGGCCGAGGCCTTCGCACGTGCTGCGAAAGGTGAAGCGGAGGACGTGGTGACGCTGGAAAACTCGCGCCTGAACCAGATGTTCATCGACGCGATCTACCGCGCCAGCGAAAAAGACGGCTGGGAGCCCGTCTGAAGCTAAAGGATCGGCCCGACGCACATTGCGCCGGGCCGGTCCATTCATGCCGCCTGGAGCAGCCGCGCCTGAGACGCGCCCCGCATCTTGAAGAAGAGAAAGTCGGCGACGCCCACCATGGCCACGACGATCAGCGCCATTCCTGCGATCGTCAAGGCCGAATAGGCAGACGCAAGAATGGCCAGGCTTCCGACCTGCCAGAGTATGTCGCCGGCGATGCTGATCCGCGTTGCGAGGGCGCTCGGCCCTTCTTTTCTGGCGGCGGCAAGGTGGAAGGCGCCCCAGACGAGGAGCCCAGCGCCAAGCGCCATGATCACCGCAGGCGACAGGGCGGGACTGACGACCGCCGCAAGCGGTGGCGCTGCCGTGAGGAGAGCCGAGCCGGCGATCAGCGAAAAGATGCCGTCGGCGAGAAATGTCTTGTTGAGAAGAGAGCGGGTGGAAAGGTCGAACATATCTGTCTCCATCGGTTGTCGATGGGCAGATGCTGGACCAGAGCGGTCATTAAACCAATTACCTCCGAGGTAATGGATTTTGTGCCGCGTTCGGGCGACGCTGCCCCCGCAACAGGGAAGATAAAGATGGAATTCGGCAGCCGCCTGAAGGAATGGCGAGGACATCGCCGCATGAGCCAACTCGATCTCGCAATGGCGGCGGGCATTTCCGCGCGCCATCTCTCGTTTCTGGAGACGGGCCGCTCCAAGCCGTCCGAGGGAATGATCCTGCGGCTCGCCTCGGTTCTCGACGTCCCCGCGCGTGAACAGGGCACGCTCTTCACCGCGGCGGGCTACCGGCCGCGCGTTGCGGCGCGGCCCGCGACGGGTCTCGATGCAATGCCTCCGGCTGTCGCGCATGCCATCCGGCTGATGCTCGACCGGCACGATCCCTATCCGGGCCTCGTTTTCGACCATCAGTATACGGTGCTGCTGACCAATCCGGCTTTCGAGGCGCTTGTCGGTGCCACGGGCGTTCCGTTCAAGCCGGGGGAGAACTTCCTCGACGGCTTTCTCGGTGCGGAGAAGGTCCGCGGTCTCGTGGTCAATTGGGAAGCCGCCGCAGCCGATCTCGTTCAGCGGGTGCGCATGGAGGCGTGGCTGCAGGGTCCGCGCAGCCCATTGCAGCGAAGGCTGGACAGGCTGGTTGCCGACCCGGCGGTGGCAATGGCGATCGACAACTTCCCGGCGACGGACCGCTTGCCGGTGCTGCCCATCGAACTGCGCATCGGCGAAGCGTCGCTCAGCTTCATCACGACGCTTTCGACCTTCGGCTCGACTCAGGACGCGCTCGTTGAGGGCGTTCTGATCGAATCCTTCTTTCCGGCCGACGACGCGACCCGGCGCTTCTTCGGGCAGGTCGGGCGCGACGTCCAGTAGAGCACTACCGGGAGAGCCGCACACTCTCCCTGAATTGTTCCAGATCGTTTTCACCATTCCACACGGGACGGGAAACGATGTAGAAAAACGCGCCTTGCTGCTGATCTTCGCCGCGCTGTCGGCTACAAGTGACGCATGACTTCGTTCTTTGATTCCGAATCTCCCTCCAACGTCGCCGAATATTCGGTGTCGGAACTGTCCGGCTCGATCAAGCGCACGATCGAGCAGACCTTCGAGCATGTCCGGGTGCGGGGCGAGATTTCCGGCTATCGCGGTCCGCATTCGTCGGGCCATGCGTATTTTGCCTTGAAGGACGATCGCGCCCGCATCGACGCGGTCGTCTGGAAGGGTACCTTCGCGCGGCTGAAGTTCCGGCCGGAGGAGGGGATGGAGGTCATCGCGACCGGCCGGGTCACGACTTTCCCCGGCTCGTCCAAGTACCAGATCGTCATCGACTCGCTGGAGCCCGCGGGTGCAGGTGCGCTGATGGCGCTGATCGAGGAACGCAAGCGTAAGCTTGCCGCGGAAGGGCTTTTCGATGCGGGCCGCAAGCGGCCGCTGCCTTTCATGCCGAGGGTCATCGGCGTCGTGACCTCGCCGACCGGGGCTGTGATCCGCGACATCCTGCACCGCATTGCCGACCGTTTCCCGGTCCATGTCACCGTCTGGCCGGTGCGCGTGCAGGGCGACGGCGCCTGCGAGGAGATCGTGGCAGCGATCGAAGGTTTCAATGCGCTGCAGCCGGGCGGCGCCATTCCTCGGCCCGACGTGCTGATCGTCGCGCGCGGCGGCGGCAGCCTCGAGGATCTCTGGTGCTTCAACGACGAGGCCATGGTGCGCGCCGCGGCGGCTTCCGCCATCCCTCTGATCTCGGCCGTCGGCCACGAGACGGACTGGACCCTGATCGACCATGCGGCCGACCAGCGGGCGCCGACGCCGACCGGTGCGGCCGAGATGGCGGTACCGGTGAAGGCCGATCTCGAGGCCCAGCTCGCCGGTCTCGCAGCCCGGCTCAAGGGCGCCGCGGCGCGGCAGATGGACAATCGCCGCCAGACGCTGCGTTCGCTTGCACGGGCGCTGCCCTCGCTCGACCAATTGCTCGCCCTGCCGCGGCGTCGCTTCGACGAAGCGGCCGCCGGACTCGGCCGTGGCCTGCAGATGAACACGGCCAACAAGCGGCGAAGCTTCGAGCGCAATGCGGCCCATCTCCGGCCGGAGCTCCTGATGGCAAGGATCGTCGATCGGCGCCAGCGCGTCTTAGATGCCGTAAACCGGGCCGAGCGCATCGTCGAGCGTAAGCTTCAACGTGGCGCTCAGCGCATTTCGTCCGCCGATGCCTCGCTCCGTGTTCTGCCGTCACGGCTGATCGGCCAGATTCATCGCGCATCGGATCGCGTCTCCAGCCTGAGCAGGCGTGGGGATGCGGCAATCGCCGCCGATCTGCGCAGGATGAAAAGCGCGCTTTCGGCGCAGGATCGCGTGCTGCAGTCGCTCTCCTATCACAGCGTTCTGCAGCGCGGCTTCGCGCTGGTGCGCGATGCCGCGGGCGAGCCGGTGAAACAGGCGGCTGCCGTGCATCCCGGGATGGCGCTTTCGCTGGAATTCGCCGATGGCCGCGTGGCGGCAGTCGCCGGCGAGGACGGCACTCCGCCGCAGTCGCCGAAGAAGCGGCCTGCGCGCTCCGGCGAGCCGACGAAGCAGGGCAGCCTCTTCTGATGCATATCCTGATGGTGCTCGCCCATCCGCTCGAAGAGAGCTTCGCTGCGAGTGTCGCGCGCGTGGCCAGGGAGACGCTCGAGGCCAAAGGCCATACGGTCGATCTGCTCGACCTTTATCGCGAAGGATTCGATCCGCGGCTGACCGTGGCCGAGCGGGGCAGCTATTTCGATAAAGGTTACGACGCCTCCGGGGTCTCCCGCTGGGTCGAGCGGCTGCGGGCTGCGGACGGACTCGTACTCGTCTTTCCGCAATGGTGGTTCAATTTCCCGGCGATCCTCAAAGGTTTCTTCGATCGCGTCTTTGCGCCCGGGGTCGCTTTCGACCATGATGCGGCGGGCGGCCGTATCATTCCTCGCCTCGGCAACATCAAGCTGTTCTGGGCGCTGACCAGTACCGGGTCCCCCTGGTGGGTCGTGCATCTCTACATGGGAAATCCGGTGCGGCGGCTGCTGAAGCGCGGCATCGCCGCCTTCTGCGGCAAGGGGCTGGACTTCCGCATGCTCACTCTGCACGACATGGATCGGGCGACGGAGGCGAAGCGGAAGCGCCATCTCGAGCGTGTGAGGGCTCTGGTGAGCCGGATCTGACCGGCAACCTATTCGAAGACCGCGAGGAATTTCCTGAGCAGCGCGTCCAGAGCCTCCCGTTCGTCGGGTTCGAGGCCTGCAACGAGGCGCTGCTGGTTGGCGACATGGTCAGTGACTGCGGCGTCCACGCGCTTGAGGCCCTGCGGCGTCAGGGCGATGAGGACGCCGCGCCGGTCTTCCGGATTGTCCAGGCGCTCGACAAGCCCGGCTTTCTCGAGCTGGTCGATGCGGTTGGTCATCGTGCCGGAGGTGACCATCGTCGTTCCCAACAGATCCCCCGGCGAGAGCCGGAAGGGCGGGCCGGAGCGCCGCAGCGTTGCGAGCACGTCGAAACTCGCCGAGTTCAGGCCGTGTTCGGCAAGGGTGCTTTCCACCTCGCGAGCGAGATGGGCCCGGAGCCGCGATAGTCGGCCGAGCAGACCCATGGCCGTCACATCGAGCTCCGGCCGCTCTCTGCGCCACTGCGCCAGGATTTTGTCTACGTGATCCATATCCGTCTGCATTAGAGTACTTCCAGGAAAAGCGTGTAACGGTTTCCGTCCTTTCTATGAAACGTTGGAATGCTCCAGCGATCGGAGTGAACGCTTCATCCTTCCTGAAGTCGTAGCCACCATGTATCTTGACGTCAAGATAAATTGGATTAGAGTTATCTTGACGTGGAGATTCTTGAGGTGAAGATATGGGTATCCGCAGCTCCGATATTCTGCTCACGGCTATAGCGCCGGCCATATGGGGCAGTACCTATCTGGTCACAACGGAATTTCTGCCGGCGGGTTACCCGGTCACGGTCGCAATGCTCAGGGCGCTTCCGGCAGGGCTGCTGCTGCTTGTCGTCCGGCAAATGCCGACGGGTGTATGGCTGGCGCGCAGTTTCGTGCTCGGCGCGCTCAACTTCTCGTTCTTTCAGACGATGCTTTTCGTTTCCGCCTACCGGCTGCCCGGCGGTGTCGCCGCAACCGTCGGAGCCATTCAGCCGTTGATCGTGATCGTCCTGTCGCGCATCGTTCTCGGCTCGCCGGCCCGTGCCTTGAGCGTCGTTGCCGGCGTTGCCGGCATGGCGGGGGTCGCGCTCCTGGTGCTGACGCCGAAAGCGGCGCTGGATCCGGTGGGCGTCGCGGCTGGCTTGGCAGGCGCCATCTCCATGGCATTCGGCACGGTGCTGAGCCGACACTGGACGCCGCCGGTCTCGCCGCTCACCTTCACCGCCTGGCAATTGGCGGCCGGCGGACTGCTTCTGGTGCCGGTCGCCTTCCTGCTGGAACCCTCTTTGCCATCGCTCACTGAAGCGAATATTCTGGGTTTTATCTATCTCGGCCTGATCGGCACGGCCTTCACCTACCTGCTCTGGTTCCGCGGGTTATCGCGGCTCGAACCCTCCCAGGTTTCGCCGCTCGGCTTCTTGAGCCCGGTCGTCGCGATCCTCATCGGCTGGACCGTACTCGATCAGCAGCTGACGGCGGTGCAGGTGCTTGGGATCGCAACCGTCTTCGCAAGCGTGTGGATGAGCCAGTATGCACAGGCGACGCACCGCGCGGCATCCGCGCCCTCTCTTCGGGTTTAACCAGAGGACCGACCTTCTCCCCGCAAGCGGAGAGAGCGGATGTCCGCGATGATACGCTGCCGCGAGTCTGCTTCGCCCCGTCCGCAGGAAGAAGGTGCGGCAGGCGGATGAGGGGCACCGCCATGCCGCAAAACGATCAGGCCCACTCGCCCTTGCGCATGACGGGCACACGGCTGCCATCGAGGCGCACGCCGTCGATGTCCACTTTGCCGGAGCCGATCATCCAGTCGATGTGGATCAGGCTCGAATTGCCGCCCTGGGCGCGGATCTGCTCCTGGCTGAGGCTTGCACCGTCGAGGAAGCACTTCGAATAGCACTGGCCGAGCGCGATGTGGCAGGAGGCGTTCTCGTCGAAGAGCGTGTTGTAGAAGAGGATGCCGCTGGCCGAAATCGGCGAGGAATGAGGCACCAGCGCCACTTCGCCGAGCCGCCGGGCGCCCTCGTCGGTATCGAGCACCTTGTTCAGCACCTCTTCGCCCCGCGAAGCCTTGGCCTCGACGATCCGGCCGGCTTCGAAACGCACCTGAATATTGTCGATCAGCGTGCCTTGGTGGGAGAGCGGTTTGGTGCTCGAAACATGGCCTTCGACGCGCAGCGCGTGCGGCGTCGTAAACACCTCCTCGGTCGGGATGTTCGGATTGCAGGTGATGCCGTTCTTGGCGACCGAGGCGCCGCCGTGCCACTCATGCCCATCGGCGAGTCCGACGGTGAGGTCGGTGCCGGGCCCGGTGAAATGCAGGGCGGCGAAGCGCTCTCCGTTCAGCCAGGCCGAGCGCCGGTGCAGCTCGGCATTATGGTCCTTCCATGCGGCGATCGGATCGTCGACGTCGACCCGCGACGCTGCGAAGATGGCGTTTGCGAGTTTTTCGACGGCGGCCGCTTCCGGATCGTCCGGGAACATCTGCTTCGCCCAGGAGGGGTTCGGATAGGAGACGATGTTCCAGTTGATGTCGAAATTGGAGATCTTCTCGAGCGCCGGCTTGTAGGCGATCGAGTTCGCCTTGTTGGCGCGGGCGACCTTCGCCGGGTCCTGAGCCGAAAGCAGCATCGGGTTGTCGCCGGCGATGGCCAGGCGCGCAGCTCCTCCGGCATAGGCTTTGGCCATGCCTTCATAGAGCCAGTCGCTGGCGCGGTCGAAGCTCTCGTCGGGCGCATGGGCATAGCGGGCAAGCGTCGCTTCCTCGTCGGCGTAGAAGGTCGTCACCAGTCCGGCGCCTGCCATATAGGCGTGCTTGGTGATGAGACGCACGAGCGGCAGCGCCGCAATCGGCGCGGTCATCACCAGGTCCTGACCCTTCTGCAATTGCAGACCGATCTTGATGGCGACCTCGGCGAGCTTTTCGAGCTTGACGGGATCGATTGGATTCCTCGTGGATTGGAGGGGGGCGTTCATGGCGGCTCCTGCTCGTCTTCTTGCGGATGTCAGCGGTTTTAGACCGGTTCCGCGGAAAACAGAAGGGTTCTTCAGGCCGCCACTCTTCCGGTGTCGAGCAACGCCGCTTGGTGCTGCTCGAGGAACGCCATCAGCCGTTGCGGATAGTCCTCGCCCACTGCGGCTTTCACGCTCGGCCTCCGGGCCAGCGCCTCGCGCCAGGCGATGACGCGCGGCAGGTCCTTGAAGATGCCGCGGTCGGAGATCTGATCGAACACGTCGAAATAGCGGAAGATCGGCGCAAAGACCGCATCTACGAGGCTGAAGCGGCCGCCTGCAAAATACGGACCCTCGGCAAGCTCCGCCTCCATGGTCGCGAATTTCGCCTGGAGGACCTTGCGCTTGGCCTCCAGTGCCGCGGGGTCCTGGGTCGTTTCGTAGACCCAGAGATCGGCAAGGATGGAAGAGCCGAACTCCATCCAGCCGCGATGGCGCGCGCGCAGCAACGGATCGGCGGGATGAAGCTTCGGTCCGGTCTGCGTCTCCTCCAGATACTCGCAGATGACGCTGCTCTCGAAGAGGATCGCTTCGCTCCCGCTTTGCGGAATGCGCAGCAGCGGCACCTTGCCGAGCGGTGAAATCCTCAGGAACCAGTCCGGCTTGTCGGCGAGATCGATATTGACGCGTTGGAAGGGCACGCCCTTTTCCGCAAGCGCGATCGCGGCGCGTTGCACATAGGGGCAGAGATGGTGGCTGATCAGGGTGAGTTGCGCGGTCATCGGTCGCTCCCGGTTCGATTTAGATGCATCTGCATATAACTTGTCTTGCCAAATGGGTCAAGATAGATGTAACTGCATCTATGAGCATGAAGAAGACGGAACGCAGCGAGCCGACCGAGGCCGCTACCCTTGCATGGATCGGTCTGATGCGGGCACAGCAGCGCCTGCTATCCGCCATCGAAAAGGATTTCAAGGAGGCGGCCCTGCCGCCGCTGGCGTGGTACGACGTGCTGTGGGAACTGGTGAAGGCGGATGGCGGGAGACTGCGGCCCTTCGAGATCGAGGCGCGCACGCTGCTTGCCCAGTACAATCTTTCGCGCCTGATCGACCGGCTGGAGAGGGAAGGGCTCGTGCAGCGGAAGGCCTTCGACGAGGACGCGCGCGGCTGCTGGGTCGTGGTGACCGAGAAGGGGCGGGACACCCGGAAGCGCATGTGGCAAACCTATGCGCCTTCGATCGCGCGCCATGTCGGCGCGAAACTGAGCGAAGGAGAGGCACGCGAGCTCGCGACGCTGCTTTCGAGACTCGGCTGACGCGCGCCCTTCTTCTGCGCAGAGATCAGGCGATCAAAGGCGCGGCGACTGCCCGCAACACGGCCTGCGCGTCCTTCGGTGCAAGCCGTACCTGCAGACCTCTTTGCCCGCCATTGATGAACACCAGTTCTTCGGCAAGCGCCGCTTCCTCGATTGCGGCCGGAACGGTCTTCCTTTGCCCGAAGGGGCTGATGCCGCCGACGTGATAGCCGGTGAGCCGCTCGGCGTCCGCCGGCTTCATCATGCTTGCCGACTTGCCGCCGAAGGCTGCGGCGAGCTTCTTCATGCTCACCTCCCGGTCCGAGGGCACGATGCAGCAGACCGGCTTGCCGTCCACCTCGGCCATCAGCGTCTTCAGCACGCGGGAAGGGTCTTCGCCGAGCGCCTCCGCCGCCTGCAGTCCGACGCGTTCGGCACCGGGATCGTAGTCATAGCTGTGAACGGTGAAGATGACGCCGGCCTTTGCGAGAGCCTGCGTCGCCCGGGTCGTCTTCGACATGGTCTAAGCCCCGAACGCGGCTTCGTAGAGTTCCGGCTTGAAGCCGACGAGCAGCCTGCCCTGGGCCTCGAACACCGGGCGCTTGATCATCGACGGCTGCTCGAGCATCAGCGCGATCGCCTTGTCGGCCGTCAGGTCCCGCTTGTCGGCCTCATCCAGCTTGCGGAAAGTGGTGCCCGAGCGGTTGAGCAGCGTCTCCCAACCGAGTTCGGCGCACCAGCGCTCGAGTCGCGCGCGATCGATGCCTTCCGCCTTGTAGTCGTGGAAATCGTAGGAAGTGCCGCGGCTGTCGAGCCAGTTCCGCGCCTTCTTCATCGTATCGCAGTTCTTGATGCCGTAGATCGTAACCGTCATGCCGAATCTCTCCGTACTTCCAGATGCGGGAGGACATAGCCGGGCGCCGCGCGTCGGAAAAGGCCCGGAGCATAAGACAAGAGATCAGAGACTGGTGAACTTGCCGGCAACCTCGGCGGCTTCCGCCGTCTTGAGCCCGGCGATGTTGATGCGGCCGGATGCCGGCATATAGATGCCGTGCTCGGTCCTCAGCCGCATCACTTCCGCTTCGGAAAGCGGCAGCATGGAAAACATGCCCTCCTGATCGGCGACCGCGCCGAGGCTCTGCCAGCGGGTGCGGAGTCCCTCGGAAAGCGATCGCCGCAGGCCGGTCATCCTGAGCCGCATCGACTCGAGCTCCTCCGCCCAGTCGCGCCTGAGGTCCGGGTCGTCAAGGATCGTCCGCACCACCGCTGCGCCGTGATCCGGCGGCATGGAATAGCTGGTGCGGGCGAGGCCCGCGAGGTTTGAGCGCACCCTGTCCGCCGACGCAGAAGAGCTGGTCCGCGCGAAGATCGCGCCCGTGCGCTCGCGATAAAGCCCGAAGGACTTCGAGCAGGAAACCGCGACGAGCGCTTCCGGGACGACGCCGAGAAGATGCCTGAGGCCCGCGACATCCTGGTCGAGCCCGCGGCCGAAGCCCTGATAGGCGAGGTCGACGAGCGGCAGCAGGCCGCGCTCGGCGACCAGGGCGGCGATTTCCATCCATTGCGCTTCGCTCAGGACGCCACCGGTCGGGTTGTGGCAGCTTGCATGCAGCAGCACGGCGTCGCCGGGTGCGGCACCTTCCAGAGCGCTCACGAGGTTATCGAAGATTACCGACTGCGACGGAATGTCGAAGAAGTCGTAGGTGGCGATATCGAGCCCGGCCGCCTTGAAGATCGGCGCGTGGTTCGGCCAGCTCGGCAGCCCGAGCCAGATGCCTCGGCCGCCCATGCGCGCAATGAGGTCAGCCGCCAGGCGGAGTGCGCCGGAGCCGCCGGGCGTCTGGACGCCCGCAACGTGGCTCCGCTCGATCGTGTCGCCGCCGACGAGTTCCCATAGCCGATCGAGGAAGACGAGGTCGCCTTCGGGGCCGATATAGGCCTTGCTGTCCTGTGTCTCGAGAAGCCGCTTTTCCGCCGCCTTGACGGCCCGGAAGATCGGCGTGCGTCCGGTCTCGTCGCGATAGACACCAACGCCGAGATCGACCTTTCCAGGGCGCTCATCCTTTCTGAACAGGCCGATCAGGGCCAGCAAGGGATCGTCGGCTTGGCGGGCGAGGGCGTCGAACATCCGGTATTCCTTGTGGAGCAGTGGATCGAATCATAGTCGTTTCCCACAGGCGGAAAGGCAAGCGGTTCCGCACCGCGACTGGTCGAAACGGCGGGTTCAGGCCTCCAGCGTCCCCGGCTTGCGCGCCGCACGCGAAGGCCCGGCGCAGGCGATCTTCATCAGGTCGGACCGGCGGCGGGCGAGACGGGTGGAGACGCGCGTGACGATGAGCCCATCCTGCGGCGCCCGAACCTCGACGGTGCCGCCCGGCACGCCGGGGCGGACCAGGATGGTCGCCAGCAGTTCTCCGGCCTCGACGCTGTCGCCGATATTGCGGTGGAAGAGGACCGCACCGGCCTCCGGTGCGCGGATCATCTCGATATTGTCGAGCGGCACGGCTTTGCCGGCAAAAGCCGGAAGGCCGACGCCGGTGCTCGCAACGACTCCGCGGCCGGCAAGAAAGCGAAACATGCTTTCGGCGTCCTTTCGCGCAATTTCCGGATAGACGTCGCGCGTGCCGCGCAATTCCACGGTCACCGACAGGCGGCCGGGCAGGGCAGTCCTGCGCTCGCCTTCGCTCTCGTGCTTCCATGCATGGGCGACCGCCTCCTCGAAGGCCGAGCTTTGCCCGTCGGAAAGGAACACCGCCTCCATGTCGAGGGCCGCTGCAAGGTCGGCGGCCTCCGGCCAGAATGCCTCGTCGATATAGGCATATTGCAGCCCCTCGTCGTCGCAATGGAGGTCGAGCACCAGGTCCGCGCCGAGCGCCATATGAAGAAGGTGCCGCTTCAGCCGATCGACGGCCGAGTAACGGTCCGGCCCTTCAAGCAGACCGTCACGCTCGCCAAGGGAGATCAGGGGGAAATCCCGGTTGAAATTGGTGCGGGAGCCCAGATCGAAGCGGCCCTGCAGTTCGCCGAAATGCGACTGCGCCGCGCCGATCGGATTTGCCTGCGGAACGATGGTGATATCCCCGAGAACGGCGCCGTCATTCTCCGCCTGGCGGAGCCGTTCGAGCAGGAAATGAAGAAGGGCCGTTCCCGGCAGCTCGTTGGCATGGAGCGCCGCCTGGATATAGGTCCGCGGCGCTGCGCCGTTTGCCCCCTTGAACCGGAACACCGGCAGCCGCCACTCGATGCCCGGCGTATCGCCGGCGAAGATGATTTCGGAAATGTCCACTCGTTTCGTCCTCAAACTCGAAAACCGGTTATGAGACTTGGCATTGCCGTATTGCAAGCCCGACGACGGCTGTAGACCCTAGCTGCCGCCGATCTCAATCCTCATCGACCGTCGGAAGGTCAAGAGCCGAGCGCAGCACGCCGACGCCGCGCTTGTAGAGCATCGCATATCGCGCCGGCGCCAGCAGATCGGCCCCGGGCGTGAACCCGGGAATGGTCTTGTTGAATGGAATCGCACCGCAACCGGGCGTAAGGCAATCGAGTTTGCCCTTGGGACACTCGTTGAAGCGGCAGAGGCGACCGAGATAGCGATCACTTCCCGGCTCGAACAGGAAGGTATCGACCTTGTTGCCCGGAACACTCATGCCGGCTCCGGATTCGAATGCCTCTCGCAAGGAGCGGGCGCATGCCTTGCTCAGTTCGGTGAGGCGCTCTTGCGTGTCGAGCCAGAGCGCCATGTCGAGATCACTGCATTCGTGCCAGACCTCGATGCCGCTGCTGCGGAAACCCCTGAAGCGAGGGACCTCCTTCCAGAGCGGCTTTGCAACCGAGCCGATGACGGAGATCGCCTGAACTTCAGGGAACCCGGCCCAGGCGCGGGCGACGATGTCCGCCGCCAGGCGGTAATCATGCTGCAGTTTGAGCAGATAGCGGTTTTGACTGTCGATCTCCGAGCGGCGCATGACATCCAGATTAAATTAAAGCCTCACGTGAACAAGGTGGAGGACGGTTTTGATTATTTTTCACATCGCCGGATGGGCAAAATGACTCCCACTCGATTGTTGATCTCTGACTTAAGTCATTGTTTTTCCCTTGAAAAATTATTTTTTCGCTCTCCGAAATACCGTCATGTGGACCGTCAAAAAACGGCGCTTTTGAAATCATTGGATTTTGGGGCCATTTGCGAAAATCGTGCCTTCGCTTTCGCATAAAGTACCGTCAAACAAGGCGTATCACACGATTAGCGACGATACCACTGCGCCGCGACCAGACCGTCCACCGACCGCGCGACCTTGCTATACGCCCGAATTCTGGCTATATTACTGGAAATATCGGAGCGGATCATGGGAAGTTCACAGAAGCGCGCCATCCAGAATTATCGCTCTCGCCTTGGTGAGCGCGGCCTTGCACGCTTCGAAGTGCTCGGCCGGAACACTGATCGCGACCTCATCCGATCGCTAGCCAGACGCCTAGCCGAGGATACGCCTGAAGCTTCAGAGCTTCGCGCAACGGTTAGCAAATCGATCGCAGGCGATCCCCCGAAGCGTGGCGGCATCCTCGCGGCCCTGCGGCGTTCGCCACTGGTGGGTGGGGAACTCGATCTTTCCCGCCCCCGTGAAGAGGGACGTAAGGTCGATCTGTGACGCGCTATCTGCTGGACACCAACATCATCAGCAATGTTGTTAGACCGCAGCCATCTGACTCGCTACTGGCGTGGATGTCGGCGCAACGCGATGAGAATCTCTTCATTGCGTCACTGACGGTGGCAGAAATTCGCCGCGGAATTTTGGAGAAGCCACAAGGCAAGAAGCGCGAGGTCCTCGATAAGTGGTTCTCTGGGCCTGAAGGGCCTCAGGCTCTGTTTGCTGGCCGCATCCTGTCGTTCGACGCCAAAGCAGGTCTGATCTGGGCGCAGCTAATGGCGGCGGGCAAAGCGGCCGGTAAGCCGCGCAGCGGGCTCGACATGATCATCGCTGCTGTCGCCGGCGCAAACGACTGCGTGGTAGTAACAGATAATGAAAGGGATTTTGCCGGAGTTGAGATCCTCAATCCTATGCGCGGAGCGATCTAATGCAGCGCCGGTCGGACGAATGCGTGGGGGATCTGATGGCTGAAACTCAAATAGAGTGGACGGATTCCACTTGGAACCCTGTGGCAGGAAGTTCGATCGTCACTGCCGGCTGCACGCACTGCTATGCAATCGAAATGGCCAAACGACCGAAACTTCATGATCAGCCGAACCTCTGATTTTCCCGCCTTTTCTACGATATTCTACGCTGTAGCCGCCGATCGCCGCCGTTTCCTCACTCCCACTCGATCGTGCCCGGCGGCTTGGAGGTGACGTCGTAGACGACGCGGTTGATGCCGCGGACCTCGTTGATGATGCGGGTGGCGGCGCGGCCGAGGAATTCCATGTCGTAGTGGTAGAAGTCGGCGGTCATGCCGTCGACGGAGGTGACCGCACGCAGCGCGCAGACGAATTCGTAGGTGCGCCCGTCGCCCATGACGCCGACCGTCTGCACGGGAAGCAGCACGGCGAAGGCCTGCCAGATGGCGTCATAGAGGCCCGCCTTGCGGATCTCGTCGAGATAGATCGCGTCCGCTTCGCGCAGGATTTCCAGCTTCTCGCGCGTGATGCCGCCGGGGCAGCGGATCGCGAGGCCTGGGCCGGGGAAGGGATGGCGGCCGATGAAGCTTTCGGGCAGGCCGAGTTCGCGACCGAGCACGCGGACTTCGTCCTTGAAGAGCTCGCGCAGCGGCTCGACGAGCTGCATGTTCATGCGCTCCGGCAGGCCGCCGACATTGTGATGCGATTTGATCGTCACCGAGGGACCGCCGGTGAAGGAGACGCTTTCGATGACGTCAGGGTAGAGCGTGCCCTGGGCGAGGAAGTCGGCGCCGCCCAGCTTCTTGGCCTCTTTCTCGAAAACCTCGATGAAGAGACGTCCGATGATCTTGCGCTTCGTTTCCGGGTCGCTGACGCCTTCGAGTTCGCCGATGAAGCGATCGGAGGCGTCGATGTGGAGCAGATGAAGGTTGTAATGCTCCTGGAACATGGCGACGACGTTCGCCGCCTCGTCCTTTCGCATCAGACCATGATCGACGAGGATGCAGGTGAGCTGGTCGCCGACCGCTTCGTGGATAAGGAGGGCCGCCACCGACGAGTCGACGCCGCCGGAAAGCGCGCAGATGACCTTCTTGTCGCCGACCTGCTTGCGGATCGCCTCGACCGCCTTGGCGCGGTAGGCCGACATGGTCCAGTCCCCCGTAATGCCGGCGACCTTGTGGACGAAGTTGGCGATGAGCTTTGCGCCGTCGGGCGTATGCACGACTTCCGGATGGAACTGGACGGCATAGTATTTGCGCTTTTCGTCGGCGATGAAGGCAAAGGGTGCGTTGGAAGAGGTGGCGACGACTTCGAAGCCGTCGGGCAATGCGGTGACCCGGTCGCCATGCGACATCCACACCTGGTGGCGCGAGCCGAGCGACCAGAGCCCGTCGAAGAGTGCGCAGTCCTTCTCGACTTCCAGGAACGCCCGTCCGAATTCGCGGTGATGGCCGCTCTCGACCTTCCCCCCGAGCTGGGCGCACATGGTCTGCTGGCCGTAGCAGATGCCGAAGACCGGCAGGCCGCTGTCGAAGATGACGGAAGGCGCGCGGGGCGAGCCGATGTCGAGGGTCGAAGCCGGGCTGCCGGACAGGATCACCGCCTTCGGCTTCAGCCGGTTGAAGCCTTCCTCGGCAGACTGGAACGGCACGATCTCGCAATAGACGCCGGATTCGCGTACGCGCCGGGCGATGAGCTGCGTCACCTGGCTGCCGAAGTCGACGATCAGGACGGTGTCGGGATGGGCTGTCTGGGTCATAGCGGGCCTTCAAGCAAGCTTGATCATGGCGAGCCTTTAATGAAAGCCCGCCTTTGGCGCAACGATAACATTGCACCCGGACAATCAGGCGCCTGGGCGGAAGGCTCAGAGCCGGATTTCGCCCCCCTCCAGCGCCGCCTCGAGCCGGTCGATGGTGGCTGCGAGCTTCTCGTCTATCACGTTCAGGTATTCCGTCCAGTCGCCGACATGCTTCAGCTCCGCCTTCCCGTCCGAAATGCCGCGCAGCCCGATGAGCGGCACGCCATACGACTGGCAGGCGCGCAGGATCGCAAAGGTCTCCATCTCGACCATGTCGGCGTCGATCTCGTCATAGGTCCTGCCGGAGACGATGTTGGCGCCGGTCGAGAGCCGCGCCTTCTTCACGCCGGGAATGCTGAGCGGCAGTTTAACGACGGCTGGCAGATCCAGGAAGGGCGTCGCGCCCTTCTCGAAGCCGAGGGGCGAGGCGTCCATGTCGCGGTAGGCGACCGAGACCGCCTGGTAGATTTCGGTCTGTTCGAGCGTCGCGGACCCGGCCGAGCCGAGCGAGACGACGAGGTCCGGCAGGCTGCCTCCGGCGTGGAGCTCCGCAAGCGCCCTGGTCAGGCTGACGGCCGCCTCGACCGGACCGACGCCCGTCATCAGCGGTGCGATCCTGGCACGGAGGGAGGGACCGTACTCGGCGTCCACAGCCATGACATAGAGAATAGTGCGCCCCGCTACCGGCTTGAGTTCGAAGCTCATCCTTCGATCCCCTCGCGTCCGCGCACCACCATCATCGTGCCTGTCATCGAGGCGATGAGCTTGGCCGGTCCGTCGGACCTGACCGCATAGGCCCGCCCGTCCGAGACGATGATCGTCGTGCCGGGCTTCGTCACCTCGCCGCGAAAGAGGAAGCGCTCGCCCCGTCCGGGCGAAAGCAGATTGACCTTGAACTCGATCGTCAGCAGCGATGCGTCGGGGTCGATCACCGAATAGCCGGCATAGGTACCCGCCGCATCGAGCGCGGCGGAAATTACGCCGGCATGCAGAAGGCCGTGCTGCTGAGTCAGCTTGGGATCGAAGGAAAGCTCGATCTCGACGGTCCCCGGTTCGACGCGCGTGAGTTCGGCTCCGATCGTGCGCATCGCGGCCTGCCGTCTGAAGCTTTCCCGGATGCGCTTCCTGAAGTCGTGAGGATCGCTTTCGTCCATGTGTCGGTTTGCCTTGATTCCCCGGACAACGCCGCCCGGATTTTCCCGGAGACTGGCACGCCGGCTGCGGCCCGGCAAGCTCAATTCATGAGGAAAATCGAACCGTTGAGCAGGGTCGCGAAGGCCACCCATGCAAGGTAGGGCACAAACAGCAGAGCCGAAATCCGGTCCTTGCGCAGGCTTGCGAGGATGAATGCCACGATGGACGCGAACAGGGCGAAGATGACGACCAGCGCGGCAGCGATCTGGTGCAGCCCGAAAAACAGCGGCGACCAGAGAAAGTTCAGGATCATCTGGGTGAGCCACAGCGGCCACAGGACGGAGTGGCCGCGATGATCGAGAAAGCTGCGGGCACCGGCAATTCCGATCATCACGTAAAGGATCGACCAGGCCGGAGCGAAGACCCAGTTCGGCGGCGTGAAGCTCGGCTTTGCCAGCGACCGATACCATGCGTCGGGGATGTTGATGTAGCCGATGGCGAGGCCGAGGCCGAGAACGGCAACGACGAAAAGGACATGCGCGAGGGTTCTGTTCATGCGTGCTAAATGGAGCCGGGGGCGGCGATTTCCAGTCGCTGCACCGTTTGGCGGCGAAGCGGCGCCACCTATATGTGGTCTATGAAAAGCTTCCGGCGCATCGAAATCCGCCCGGCCGTGCCCGACGACCTCATGACGATCGCGTCGGTCCTGGTCAGGACCTGGCGCGCGACGTTTCGCGGCATCATATCCGACGCCTATCTCGATGCCATGACCGTCGAGGACCAGGCGATACGGCATGCGCGGCGCATGCGTCTTCCGGGCAGCTTCATCATGGTCGCGGCCGACATGACCGACGACCGGGTGATCGGCTTTGCAAATTGCGGCAAGGCAAGGGGAATGCCGCCAGCATTCGACCGGGAGCTCTACGAACTCTATCTTCTGCCGGAGTTCCATGGCGCAGGCCTCGGCTCCGCGCTGGTGCGCAGCGTCGCCGGCCATTGCCGCGATACAGGAGGATCGTCGCTTTTTGCCTGGGTGCTGAAGGGTAACCCCAACCGGGTATTCTATGAGCGGCTCGGTGCCCGCGCCGTCGGCGAGGGCCGGGTCAGCGTCGGCAGAGAAAGCCTGGATCAGGTGGCCTATCGCTGGGACGATCTCACGGCGCTCTCCGACTTCGGAGACGCGTCTATCTGATCCGCGGTCAGCCGGACTATGTGCTGATCCCAGGCAACGGGGCTTCCCCGCTCCTCGAATAGGCCGCGGTAGGAGGAGACGGCGAAACCGTGCTTCGCGGCGGCAATGCCCGCTGCGTCCGCAACCGGTTCCTCCTTGAGGACGGCACCGGTTTTGGCGTTGAGGGTCACCGCGACGTTGCCCTTGGGAGAGGTGAGGCCGACGAGCCCTTCCTGGCGGTTGACCGCGATAGCGCCGACGTAATTGGCGAGCGCCGCGGTCGTTCGTTCCGGCAGGTCTACGAAGGTCAGGTCCTCGCCCTTGGCGAAGTGCCCGACCAGCGGCGGAAGGTCGTTGCGCGCACCTTCGTACTGGCAGGCGAACCAGACACGTCCGTCGGCGCCGATGTCGACATGTCGGGTCGAAAGGCGATTGAGATGAGGCGGCAGCACATGCTTCTCGATGAGCGCCCCCGTCGCGGCGTCCACGAGTGCGAGGCTCGGCTCCATGCGGTCGAGATTGAGCTTGGTGCGGCCGAAATCGGGGTGGGTCTCGATGCCGCCATTGGCTATTGCGAGCGTGCGTCCGTCGGCGGCAAGCGTCATGTCGTGCGGGCCGATGCCGTAAGTCGGAAACTCGCCGATCCGGGTAAAATCCCGGCGGCCGTCATAGATGCCGACCATGCCGCGATTGGCGGAGAAGTCGTTTTCGGTCGCATAGAGCAGCCGGCCGTCGGCCGAGAAGCAGCCATGGCCGAAGAAGTGGCGGCCCTCGGCGGAGGTGATGACGACCGGCTTGGCGGTGCCGTCCGGCGCAAAGATCATGGCATAGGTGCCCGGCCGCCGGGCAAAGGCGACCGCGCGCCGGCTTACCGGGGAGAAGGTCATGCCGTGCGCGCGCGCCGGCAGCAGCCTGCGCTCCACGATCTCGCCCGTTTCCGTGAGCGTCGCGACACCGTAGCTGCCGTCCTGCGCCATGAAGGCCGAGGCGAAGACGGCATCGGCCCTTTCGAGTGCGAAGGCGCCCCGGGGGGCAAGGGCGGCCACCCACGCGGCACCCGCCATTTTGACGAAGCTGCGGCGGTCGATGAGGGTATTGGTCTTCATGCGATTTCCTGCAACGGTCGAATTCCTGCAACGAGCGAGGTCACTCCGCTATCACAGCCAACCTCGCCGTTTGAAATAGACATACGGCAACAGGGCCGAGGCGACCATCAGCATCAGCGCATAGGGATAGCCGAAACGCCAGGTGAGTTCCGGCATCACCTCGAAGTTCATCCCGTAAATCGAGGCGACCAGGGTCGGCGGCAGAAACACGACGGCGGCGACCGAGAAGATCTTGATGATCTGGTTCTGTTCGAGGTTGATGAGCCCCAGCGTCGCGTCGAGCAGGAAATTGATCTTGTTCGACAGGAACAGCGCGTGGTCTCCGAGGGATGCCGCGTCGCGCTGAACGAGCTTTATCCGCTGCCGGCTCTCCTTGGCCCCCTTGCGGTGCGTGGACCCCTCAATGGCGACGTGATAGGCGACGAGCCTGCCAATGCTGACGAGGCTTTCGCGGATGACGGTCAGCAGGTCGCCCTTCTGGCCGATCTGCTCGATCAGCGACTGCAGGTCGCGCGTCTTCTTGGTGGCGCTGGCGTTCGACTTGCGGAAGACCTCCCGTGAGATCTGATCGACGTCGTTGCCTGCGCGCTCCAGAGCATCCGCCGTACGGTCGATCATCGCCTCGAGCAGGCCGAGCATCACGAGCTCTCCCGTCTCGCACGCCGCGCCGTTCGGCTTCATGATGCGGTTGGCATAGACCTGGAACGGCTTCGGCTCCGCATGGCGGACCGTCACGAGGGTCGCGCCTTTGAGGATGAAGGTGACGGGCACCTTGGCCGGGTAATCGCTGTCGAGTTTGGCGGTCGCCGTCATCGTCATGAACTCGGCGCCGTCCTCCTGGTAAAGCCGGTCGGAAAGCTCGATTTCCTGCATCTCGTCACGGGTCGGAATGGCAATGCCGAGGCGCTCCTCGACAAGGCGCGTTTCTTCGCTCGACGGATTGAAGAGATCGAACCAGATCACCGGTTCCTGGCATGCCAGGCCGTCGAGGAGGTCGACGTGCACAAGTCGGCTGTTCTGGCTTTTGTAGATGCGCAGCATTTCAGGCTCCATGGGGCCGAGTCATCCGACCGGCGGAGCCCTGATCAAATCAGGTCCGGACGGCCGTGAGCATGAAGGCTCGACTTCGACTGTCGGGGTTCATCTTGAGTTGATCCTTGTTGGTGAGACATGTCCGCGCAGGCGGCCATGGATGCGCTTTGCTCCGAAATGCCCTGCTTGTCAACCATCGGGTTCCGCAGCGTTTTCACGTTCCCGTGTCAGTCGCCGTCGGCGAAGGAGAATCCGGCGCCGAGGCCGATCGAACCGCCGAATTCGCGATTGAGCCGGTCGAGCAGATCGGCCGTGTTGAGCGCGATGAAATCCAGCTTGGCGCGCTGCTTCTCGTCGGCAAGCGCGTCCTCGATCGGCCCTTCGATACCGTCCGTAGCGGCGATCAGAGCCTTGAAGAGGAAATCGATGGAACCGGCGATCGAGCGGCTGTCGGCTGGCAGAAGGCTCTCCATGCCGGCCGTATCGAAGAGTCTCTGGAGACCACCGAGATTCGCCGAGATCGCCGGCATCGTGTTGGCCGAGCGCCAGTAGATGGCAAGTTTCGGACGGCCCCTGTCGGGCGTCCCGTGGACCGTTCCGGCGTAGAAGGGCCGCAGCCGCTGGTCCTTTATCATCTCGACGCTGTGGACGAGCACGCCCAGAAGCTCGGTCGCGGCTTCCCTGTTGTCCCGGAAGAGCGGATTGCCCGGGCCTGGCTCCTTCCAGGCCGCCTGGATCCCGTCCGGCTTTTCCCATGCGGCAAGGAGCTCACCCGCGATGCTCCTCAAATTCTGCGAGACAGCAAGCCCATATCGGCAGCGAAAGTCCCCTTCCTTGCCGGAGAGAACCTCCGCGCCGGTACCGTAGAGCACGAATTCGAGTGCCCCGAGGCCCTGGACGGCGACGCTCTTCCCCTTGAGGGTCTCCGGGCTTGTGGCGCTCTCGTCTTTCTTGGCGAGAATTGCCTGGACCTGCTTCAAGCCCGTGCTTTTCCGGTCGGGATAGAAGAGGAAGCGTTCGAAACGGTTCTGTTCGAGGGCCGGACCGAGGCGGATGATCTCGATCGCGGACCATCTCTCGACGACGCTCGAAAAGGCCGACCGCGCCGCTTCGAGGGTCGTCTCGGAAGGTGACTTGCAGAGCCCGGCGCTCGCTTCGGAGAGGGCGTTCGTCGCCTCTGCGAGGTCTCGATAGCCGGGGATGATGAAGCCGTCCACGGCCTGCGCCATCACCCTCGGCACGGCCGCCTCTTCGACGACACGCGGGGAAAGCGCACCGCCTTCCTGCGCCGCCGCGGGGGCAGCGAGGAATATCAGGCTAAGGGCGAGAGGAAGGCTCGCGAACGGAAGGCGCATCAGAGGGACTCCAGGAATGTGATCAGGGCTTTGCGGTCGTCCTTCGGCATGGCGGCGAAGGCATTGCGTGCCTTCGCCGCTTCGCCGCCGTGCCAGAGAATGGCTTCGGCCAGGTTTCGGGCGCGTCCGTCATGGAGAAGGAAGCTGTGCCCACTCACGGTCTCGGTCAAGCCTATGCCCCAAAGCGGGGGCGTGCGCCATTCGCGGCCACTGGCCTCGCCGACCTGCTGGCCGTCGGCGAGGCCTTCGCCCATGTCGTGCAGGAGGAAGTCGGAATAGGGCCAGATGAGCTGAAACGCCTGCGCCTTGTGCGTGGCGTCCCGGCGGGTCACGAATTTCGGTGCATGGCAGGCGGCGCAGCCGGCTTCATGGAAGAGCCGTTTGCCCCTCAGGGTTTCCGGAAAGCTCGCCTTGCGGCGAGCAGGCACGGCAAGATTGGAGGAATAGAACGTCACGAGGTCGAGCACCGGGTCGGGGGCTTCGACCGCTCCGAGCCGCGGCTGCACGCCGTCCGGAAGATCGAGGCAGCCCGTCTGGGCAGCGGTGCAATCGCCATGACTGCGGTCGAGATCGGAGGTGGAGATGCCGATATCGACGGCAAAGGCATCGGCGACCTGCTGGCGCACGGACGGGTTCTGCGCTTTCCAGCCGAAGCGGCCGAGAGTGACGCGGCCGGTCCGGCGCTCGCGCACGAGGGCCGGACGTCCGCTGATGCCGTCGCCGTCGCGATCCTCCGGATCGGCACGCGCCAGAATGTCGGCCTCGTGGATGGCCTCGATGAGACCGATGCCGATCATCGGCGAGGCGACGCGCGGTGACAGCGTCGTCGCCGCAGCGAGCGGTCCGTAACCGGGATCGGCGATCGCGTAATGCGGCTTGCGGAGCGGGACCGTATCGCCGCCGGCAAGCGCTACCAGTTCTTCCGTATAGGTGATGTCGAGGCGGCCCTCGGCAGCAAGCCCCGGCACGGCGCTGTCCTGAAGCTGAGCACCATAGACCGGGTCGGGAAAGTTGAGCCGTGCATGGGAGGCGATCTCCGCGCGCTCGGCATCGTCGCGCGGGGCACGGGCGAGCCGAAGGAGCATCGACGTCGCGTCGGCGGCCCCCTCGGGCGGACGGCCGCGTCCGTCGCGGACATGACAGCTCTCGCAGGCCCTCGCATTGTAGAGCGGTCCCAGCCCGTCCGAGGCCTGCGTTGAAGAGGGTGAGGAGACCCAGAGCTTTTCGAAGAGCGCCTTGCCGAGGTGGAAATCCTGTTCGTCCTCGAAGGGGAGGTTATCCGATGCCTGGGAGAAGATCATCCGATCCGCCCGTGCAATCGTCGTCGCAGCACCGGCCGGCATTGCTTCGAAGGGCTCAGGCCTGGAAAAATCGGTGGTTGGGCGCGTGACCGACAGAACGCGCTCGAGGTCATCGGCGGAAAGGTCGCCGCGAACAGGCGCGCACCCGACATCCGCCTTTTCCGCGATACCGCCATCGCGCGACGCCGCGGGGGCGACGCAAATGAGAGCGGCAACGGTTAGCGCGAAAAAGCGGGCGAAGACATTCATCGAGGGAGGCCGGGCCGCCACCTGTCCGTCGCGGCCCGCCTTTTCAGCTTATTGGAAGACGGCGCCAGGATTATCCAGGCTGTCGGAACCTTCAAGTTCCACCGTGCCGAGATCGAGTGCGGCGATGACGCGCTCGACGGTCTTCGCCTGGGCGATCAGCCCGTCGATCGCCGCCTGAACCGTCGCATTGCCCTCCGCATTGCCCTCGCCGATCATCTGGTCATAGGCCTCGCCCGCTTCTGCGCGCTTGGCCATCGCCTGCATCTTCTCGACCGTGGTGGCGAGACCATCCTTCATTTCCTTGTCGAGGGCCGCATCCTTGGCCGCGACGAGCTCGGAAAGCGAAGGGCCGGTGAGCTTGCTGCCGTCTACGCGGGTATACTCGCCGCTATAGGCGGACTGGATGCCGATCGCGTCGTGCAGGTGCGAGTTGTGGGTGTTGTCGGAGAAGCAGTCGTGCTCCTCTTCCGGGTCGTGGAGTAGCAGGCCGAGCTTCATGCGCTCGCCCGCAAGTTCGCCGTAGGAGAGCGAGCCCATGCCGGTAAGGATCGCCACGAGGCCGGCCTTCGGGTCCGCCTCGACCGTCTTGGTCGCAGCGCCGTCCGGCGTCCAGTTTGCGACCATCTCCTTGAGGTCGGAGACGAGCAGGCTCGTCGCTGCCTTCAGATAGGCGGCGCGGCGATCGCAATTGCCGTTGGTGCAGGCCTTGGTGTCGAAATCCGTGTAGGGCCGGTTGCCGGCACCCGGGCCCGTTCCGTTCAGATCCTGTCCCCACAACAGGAATTCGATCGCGTGATAGCCGGTCGCGACATTCGCCTCGATGCCGCCTGCCTCCTGCAGCGTGCCGGAAAGGAGCTCCGGCGTGATCTCGGTGGCATCGACGTCCTGCCCGTCGATCTTGATCGCCTTGTTGGCGATGACATTGGCGGTGAAAAGGGCGTTCTCGTCGCTCTCGCTGCCGTAGCTTGCGTCAACATAGTCGATCAGGCCCTCGTCCAGCGGCCAGGCATTCACCTTGCCTTCCCATTCGTCGACGATCGTGTTGCCGAAGCGATAGACTTCCGTTTCCTGATAGGGGTTGCGCGCCTTCAGCCAGGCCTCCCGCGCGGCCTTCAAAGTCTCCTCGCTCGGGCTTGCAATCAGCGCATCCACGGCCTTTTCCAGCGCTTCTGCCGTGGCCAGGGCATCTTCGTATTTGGCGTGCGCAACGGCCGCGTAATGCTTGACGACCGCGGCTGCGTCCGTCGCCGCATTCGCCGGCTGCAACGCCAGCGCAGATGTCGCCGTCATGAGCGCCAGCGCCGCGGCGCGGATGAAATTCTTGGTCATGACCCTCTCCTTGTTGCTCGTCGATAGAGCGTACAGCTCCAACCCCGTGAAAAGCGCAAGAGTCATGGACCAAAAGCAAACTGGTGTCAAAGTGTATAGTTTAGAACGGCTTGAAGGTGCAGCCCCGCCTGGATGGCGGAAAATCCGCGCCGGCCTAACTCTTCCTGCCCATGAGACAGAAGAAGAATCCGTCGGTTCCGGTCGATGCCGGCGTCAGCGTCACGGTCTTCATATCGGCGGACCAGGGCTGCGCCTTGTCGGTGCCGAAGAGCGCCGCCCAGTTGTCGGCGGCCGAGAGGACCTCGAATTCCGGATTGTCCTCGCAGAAGCCGTATACCTGCGCCTCGTTCTCCTCCGGAAGGACGGAACAGGTGACGTATATCAGATGTCCGCCGGGGCGCACGAACTGGGCGGCACCGGCAAGCGCCTCCTCCTGCTGGGCCAATCGCTCCTCGAGGTTCTTCTGCGTCAGGCGCCATTTCGTGTCGGGGCGCCGCCGCCAGGTTCCGGTCCCGGTGCATGGCGCATCGACAAGCACGCGATCGACCCGACCTATGAGCGATGCGAGCGACTCGGTCGACTCGTGCACCTGCACGTTGCGGGTGCCGGCACGCTTCAGACGCTCGATAATGGGCGCCAGCCGTTTGCGGTCGGCGTCGTAAGCGTGGACCTGGCCCTTATTGTTCATCGCCGCCGACATGGCCAGCGTCTTGCCGCCGCCGCCGGCGCAATAATCGAGCACCTGCTCGCCCTCGCCGGGCAAGGCGAGGTCCGCGACAATCTGCGAGCCCTCGTCCTGCACCTCGAACCAACCCTTCTGGAACGAGATTTCCGCCGTTACGTTCGGCAGGCGCGAAGCGCCCTCGCCGGCGGGAATGCGCACGCCATGCCGGGCAATCGCCGCGGGCTCGGCGCCGCTGCGCTCCAGCGCCTTCAGCACCTTTTCGCGCGTCGCCTTCAGCGTGTTGACGCGCAGATCGAGAGTCGGCCGGCCGGCAAGAGCCTTCGCCTCGGCGAGCCAGTCGTCGGAGAAATTCTCTTCGAACGAGGCCTGCGTCCATTCCGGAATATCGCCCTGCACATGCAGGGGCGCATCTTCGAGCCGTCGCTGAGCGAAGGCCTTCATCATCGCTTCCGAAGGCGCTTCGGGCGCGAACCGGTCGTCGGCAAGTTCCGCTGCAAGCGTGTCGGCGCGATAGCCCCATTGCCGATACATGACCGCATGGCCGAGGGCTACCGGGGTGTCGCTATCCATGAGGTAGGCGTGGGAGAGTTTCATCCGCAGGGCATCATAGACGATGTTGCCGATGGCGGCGCGATCGCCGGAGCCGGCGAAGCGGTGGGACAGGCCCCAATCCTTGAGGGCATCGGCGACGGGTCGCCTGCGCTTTTCGATATCGTCAAGAACCTCGATGGCTCCGGAGAGCCTTCCGCCTAATCGCATCTTCGATGAACTCCTTTTTCGCCGTGGTAGCGGCGATGTCATCGAAGAGCAAGACGGCGGCCGCATTATGTAAGTGGCGCGACCGGCCCTTGCAGTCTGGCTCGCCCGAGATGAATCGAGCGAAACCTGCGCATCGTCAGGAGTTGACGACGGTGTAACAGATGCTGGCGGTACCGGAGCGGATCATGCCGATCTTGGAGGCAGCCGCCTTGGAAAGATCGATCACCCGGCCGCGAATGAACGGACCGCGATCATTGATCCGGACGACCACGGACTTGCCGTTGCGCTTGTTGGTCACCTGGACCTTCGTGCCGAATTTCAGTTTGCGATGCGCGGCGGTCAGGTGCGCGGCATTCATTCTTTCGCCGGAGGCGGTTTTGGACGAAAGCGCGTACCAGGATGCTCCCCCGCAGCCAGCGCCTGCTGCCTGACTTTCCGATGCCGAGACCAAGCCCATCCCGACGGTGAATAGTGCTGCCGCGGCAGCAGTCTTGATTTTCGCTGGCGTCAAGCGATGCCCCCTTCGGTTTGAAAAATTCGTCAGTTCCCTTTGTTGATCGAGCTAATTGAGGTGAAACATGGCAAAAACGTGCTTCAACCGTTAAGTTTTCATTAGGAATGTTTGACGGCTGATCAATTTTAAAAATAACCAACAGATTGAATTAGTTTAGAATGGCGAGGGAAGTTCTTTGGAATCAGCCACTAAGCGCTGCTGGCGGCGCTCCGGGCCGCGCAGCCACGCCTCTCGGAAATAAAATCATTAAAAATTTCGCTTTGCATGAAAAGTCGGGAATCGCGACCGTTGAATTCATGCTACTAGCGCCAGGGTTGTGGAAAATGGCGAAGTATAGACCGAATAATGACAGCATAATCGTGTCAAGGCGATTCGCGTGAAATCAATACTTTCAAAACTGCATCCGACTTGCTTGTGTTCGCGCGCGATATTCTGATCGGCCTTGGCGAAATAGGTGCTTAATTCCGGTTCCAGGTTCCTGATGTCCACAGCTGTGCAAGCGAAACGCGATAGTTGGGGAACTCCGGATCGAAGCCCGCCTGGCGCAGTCGCGCATTGGAGACGCGCTTGTTCTCGCCGTAGAAAGAACGGGCCATGGGGGACATATCTGCGGTTTCGAACGGGATCTCGGGCGGCGGTTCGACGCCCATCAGCCGGGCGGCTTCCTGGACCACGTCCTGTGGCGGCGCCGGCTCGTCGTCGGTCACGTTGAAGATGCCGCTCACGCCGCGCTTTGCGAGAAAGGCGCTCGCCGCGCCGATATCTTCGACGCGGATACGGTTGAAGACCTGGTTCGGCTTGATGACGCGGCGCGCCGTCCCCTCAGCGAGGTTGCGGAAGGCATTGCGGCCCGGGCCGTAGATGCCGGCGAGCCGCAGCACTGCCACCGGAATGTCGTGCTGTGCACCGTGCTCGAGCCAGGCGTTTTCGGCTTCCACACGCTCGAGCGAGCGCTGCGAGACCGGGTTGAGCGGCGTATCCTCGGTGACCCAGGCGCCGCCGTGATCGCCATAGACGCCGACCGTGGAGAGATAGCCCACCCACTCCAGCCGCGGCAGAAGGTCGGAAAGCGGCGGCGTTCCGGCGCGAAACATGGGGTCGCCATCGCGGCCCGGCGCAATCGACTGAACGAGGTGGGTGGTCTCCCTCATCGCATCCTCGAGCTCGTCCGATATTTCCGTGCCGTCGAAGAGGATCGGGCGGATACCGGCAGCCTGCAGACGGGCGAGCTTTTCTGCGGACCGGGTGGTGCCGGTCACGGACGTCGCCAGGGGAGAGAGCGCGCTCGCGATCGCCGTGCCGGAATAGCCGGCACCAAGGATCAGGACATTCATCGGTTCACTCCCGCCATTTGCCATTCCGCAAGAACCTCGTCATCGGTTTCAGGCCCGCATTGCCGGGCGAAGACCGCCAGATCGGCGGATGAAATCAGTCGCGAAAGCGCCCAGACCGCCATCCCCCTGACCGTGGGCGACGCATCGGCGGCCAGCGCCTTGCAGACCTCTGTCAGGCTCTTCTCACCGGAATTTCCGGCGGCGATCAAGGCATTTCGGACGAAACGATCACGCCCGATGCGCTTTACCGGCGATCCGGAAAAGAAGGCCCGGAAACCTGTGTCGTCGAGCGTCAGCAGGAAGGAGAGCTCCGGTTCCTTGAGATCATCTCGCGCCTGGAGCTTCATTTCCGATGCCGAGCGCGCGAACTTGTTCCAGGGACAGGCGGCGAGACAGTCGTCGCAGCCATAGATGCGGTTACCGATCAGCGGCCGCAATTCAGGCGCAATCGATCCCTTGTGCTCGATCGTGAGATAGGAGATGCAGCGTCGCGCGTCGATGCGATAGGGCGCCGGAAAGGCATCGGTCGGACAGGCGTCGAGGCAGGCCCGGCAAGAGCCGCAATGGTCGCGCTCCGGCTCGTCCAGTTCCAGTTCGGCTGTCGTGAAGAGGCTGCCGAGAAAGAGCCAGGAGCCGAATTCGCGGCTGACCAGATTGGTGTGTTTGCCCTGCCAGCCGATGCCGGCCTTTTCCGCAAGCGGCTTCTCCATGACGGGGGCGGTGTCGACGAAGACCTTCACGTCCTCGCCCGCCCGCGCGGCAAAGCGCGTGGCGATCTCCTTCAGCCGGCCCTTGACCACGTCGTGATAGTCTCGATTGCGGGCATAGACGGAGATCGCGCCGCGATCGCGTCTGGCGAGGACGTCGCGCGGGTCGTCCTCGGGAGCGTAATTCATGCCGAAGAGGACGATCGAGCGCACTTCGCTCCAGAGGACGCGCGGATCGGATCGGCGCTCGGCTGTCTCGGCGAGCCAGTTCATCGTACCATGAGCGCCGGCAGCCAGGAACTGCCTCAGCCGCTCGGGCGCGTGGGGTATGGCGTCCGGATGGGTGATGCGACAGATGTCGAATCCCTTGGCCGCGGCTTCCTCTTTCAGGAAGGCGGTGAGGGTCCGTCGTTTCCTGCCCTGGTTCTCCGCTTTTGCAGCGTCGCCGGGCATGATCTGGTCCTTAAAAGTCGAGATCCGCATAATGTGAGACCGGGGTCACGCCGCGCACCCGCTCGGCGAGCAGAGGCCGGAAGGACGGGCGCGACTTCAGCCGCTGGTACCATTCCTTGGCGCTCGGCGCATCGGACCAGTCGATCTCTCCGAGATAGTCGAGCACGGAAATCGCCGCGGCCGCGGCGAGATCCCCATAGGAGATGCGATCGCCGGCAAGCCAGGGGCGCGATCCGGCGAGCCACGAGAGATACTTCATATGCTGGCGGATATTGCTGCGCGAGGTGCGGAGAATTTTCGAATCCGGCGCACCGCCGCCCTGGTCCGGGGTCATCTGCAGCTTGAAGATGCGCTCGCGCACGAGCGGGCGCGTCACGTCGGCTTCCATCTTCTGCAGGAACCATTCGGTGAGGCGGCGGATTTCGGCGCGCTGAAACGGGTCCTCGGCAAGAAGGCGGCGGTCGCGCTTCATGATGCCGCTGGTCTCGTCGAGATATTCGGAGATGATCGTGGCGCCGCAGAGCGCGCGCATGCTGTCATCGACATAGACCGGCAGAGTGCCGGCAGGATTCAGCGTCAGGAAGTCGCGCCGGTTCTCCCATGGCTGCTCTTCGCTCAGTTCCGTCTGATAGCCATATTCTGAGAGAATAAGGCGTACGAACCGCGAAGCTGGGGACATGGGGTGATGATACAGTGTCGGCATCGATGATCAGATT
The DNA here is from genome assembly GCF_000375585.1 of Sinorhizobium meliloti 4H41. Lineage (GTDB taxonomy): Bacteria > Pseudomonadota > Alphaproteobacteria > Rhizobiales > Rhizobiaceae > Sinorhizobium > Sinorhizobium meliloti_A. The sequence goes on from NZ_AQWP01000001.1 coordinate 218,783, forward strand.
GCAGCTGTTTTCGGGGATATCGGCGTCGCGGCATATGCAACTGGCCACGGCTCGTTACAACGAGCTATAGGTAGTTGCGGTGGCAAACACAAGAGAATCGACTTTCTCCTCCCACATCCAATTATATCAGGAATAGCTTTTACATGGCGGATCAATCGATCATAAGCGCGCTCGTCCTCGGCCTCATCGAAGGGCTGACGGAGTTCATCCCGGTCTCGTCGACGGCGCATGTGCTGCTTGCCGGACACTTCCTCGGGTTCAAATCGCCGGGAAACACCTTTGCCGTTCTGATCCAGCTCGGCGCCATATTGGCGATCCTGCTCGTTTACTTCCAGAAGCTGCTGGCGATCGCGCTCGCCCTTCCGACGAGCGTCAAGGCTCGCCGTTTCGTCTTCTCGGTTCTCCTCGCCTTCCTGCCGGCGGCGCTTATCGGTGCTGCCGCGCATGGATTCATCAAGTCGGTGCTTTTCGAGACGCCGATGCTCATCTGCGTCGTGCTGATCGTCGGCGGCGTCATTCTTTATGCGATCGACCGGCTCCCTTTGACGCCTCGCTACACCGACGTGTTCGACTATCCGCCTTCGCTCGCGCTGAAGATCGGCCTCTTCCAGTGTCTCGCCATGATCCCGGGAACGTCGCGTTCCGGCGCGACCATTGCCGGGGCCCTGCTGATGGGGACCGACAAGCGCTCCGCGGCTGAATTTTCCTTTTTCCTGGCCATGCCGACCATGGTCGGAGCTTTTGCGCTCGATCTCTACAAGAACCGCGATGCGCTCTCCTTTAACGATGTCGGCATGATCGCGGCCGGTTTCATCGCTGCATTCATCGCCGGAATTTTCGTGGTGCGTTCGCTGCTCGACTTCGTCTCGCGTCGCGGCTTCACGCCCTTTGCGATCTGGCGCATCCTCGTGGGGACCGCCGGGCTGGTCGGCCTGTGGCTGCTCGGATAACAACGTCCGGAAACATAAAGCCGGATGCGTCTCTTTCGAAACGCACCCGGCTCCTGGCCCCCGCCAAAACTCAACATGCCCGGCTCGAAGCCGAGGCGAAAATGTCCGGCTTACTCGCCGGCAAACCCGATCGACGCCGTCGCGCACGGGTTGACACCGTAGGCCGGCGTGCAGCCCTTGTCGCTGCTAGCCCCGGTGCCGGGTGCCATGAACGAGCCAGCCAGAATGATCAGTGCCGCAGACGCAAAAAAGATTGCGATCGACTTGCCCATGGGACGTTATGCCTTTCGAGTGAGATGTCTGCGCCGGCGCCGCTCGCCGAGCGGTCAGTGCGAGCGGTGTTTATTCTGCGACCATGTCATGATCAATATCAGTGCGAGCTGAATCTGCGGTAAACGAGATTCGGATTTTCGACTGCGGCAGAACTGCAACGCTGTTGCCGGATGGGCACAGCGGGGGCCGCAAAAAAACCGCCGGCGAAGCCGGCGGCTTGAATGTGTCCGGTAGTGATGCGACCGCTCAGGCGGCGCGGCCGCTGCGGGTGTATTGCCCATGCGGGCGATAGCGTACGAGATAAGTCGGCAGGATCGACTCGAGCATTGTCGGCTCGATGCCGATACCGGCAAGCGTGCGGCCTTCCGCTTCGGCCTTTGCCGAGACGACATTGTCCGATTTCAGCAACACCACCTGGTCGGCGGTGAGCGGCGGCGTGATGAAGGGCACGAGCGAGGCGACGCTGCCCATCAGCGAGGCGATGCCGAAGGGCAGCGACACGAAAGAGCGCTTGCGGTCGATCGTCTTCAGCATGATATCGAGACATTCGCGGAAGGAGAGCACCTGCGGCCCGCCGAGTTCGTAGATCGTCCCGCCGGTCAGCTTGCCGTCGACGGAGCGGGCCACGGCCTCGGCAACGTCGGTGACGTAAACCGGCTGAAACCTGGTATTGCCGCCGCCGATGAGCGGCAGGACCGGCGAGAATCGGGCCATTTCGGCGAACTTGTTGAAAAATCCGTCTTCAGGCCCGAAGATGATCGACGGGCGGAGGATCACCGCGGCCGGAAGCGTTTCGAGGATCGCAGCCTCGGCACGCCCCTTTGTCCGGGCATAGCTCGATTGGGAGCTCGCGTCGGCGCCGATCGCCGAGATATGGGTGAGCGTGGCGCCCGTCGCCCGAGCCGCTTCGGCGACCGCGCGCGCGCCGAAATCCTGGACCGCCTCGAAGGTGTTGCGGCCGCTTTCGAAGAGCACGCCGACGCAGTTGATCACATGGTCGGCGCCGTCGACAGCGCGATCGACCGACTTGCGGTAGCGCAGATTGGCCTGAACGAAGGAGATTTGCCCGACATTGCCGAGCGGTTGCAGGTGGCCGGCGAGATCCGGACGGCGAACAGCGACGCGAATGCGGTAGCCGCGTTTGGCGAGCGCGCGCACCACATGACGGCCGACAAATCCGGATCCGCCGAAAATCGTCACCAGCGGCGGAAGGTTGGACAAGGTCATGAGAAACGCACTCCTGATGTCAATGGTGGAATTGCTTGCTACATAGCCCAAGCGTCGAGCGAGGTGAAGGCCAATCCGCGCGCTTCGGAGGCGTGCCCCGATGCGCCGCGGGACTTCGCCTCAAACGCCTTCAACGACCACCATTTCGGCATCGGCGACTTCCTGGCGGATGGCCGCGGCAATCTGGTATTCGGGCGAATTGTAACAGTCGACGGCCGCCTGCAGCGAGGGGAATTCGATGACGACGTTGCGGGTGCGAGCGGCACCTTCGAGCCGATGGAACTGCCCGCCGCGCGCAAGGAAGGTCGCGCCGTATTTTTCGAAGGCGGGCTTCGCCGCCGCCACGTAATCCTTATAGCGTTCGGGGTCCCTTATATCGACCCGAGCGATCCAGTATCCTTTGGCCATGATGAACTCCTCGTCTTTCACGACATGCAGACGGGATGGTTACTTCCGGCAAAATGAGCCTCAGGTCAAGCAGGCCCGAACGGCGCGGGAGCGCTATACGGCGGATCGACGGGAGAGGGCGCTCTCCATTTCGGCCAGGATCGCGCGGCTTGCTGCGAGAGGCTCGGGCGCGGCAACGATCGGCCGCCCGACGACGAGGTGGCTCGAGCCGGCGCGAAGCGCGTCGGCCGGCGTCATCACCCGCTTCTGGTCGCCTTTTTCCGCCCCGGCCGGGCGGATGCCCGGCGTCACCAGCGCCATGTCTCCGCCGATGATCTTGCGCACGGCGGCGGCCTCCTCCGCCGAGCAGACGATGCCCCCCATGCCGGCGGCGCGGGCCTGTTCGGCTCGGCGCAGGACCAGGCTGTGCGGATCGTATTCATAACCGGCATCGATGACGTCCTGTTCGTCCATCGAGGTGAGCACCGTTACGCCAAGCAGGCAGAGGTTCGAGCCTCGTGCCGCTTCGACGGCCGATTTCATCGCCTTCGGATAGGCGTGCAGCGTCAGCATCGACACGCCCATCTTGACGATGTTCTCCACGCCCTTGGCCACCGTGTTGTCGATGTCGAGCAGCTTCATGTCGAGGAAGACCTGCTTGCCGCCTGCAGCGAGGTCGCGCGCGAAGTCGAGGCCGCCGGCGAAGGCCAGTTGATAGCCGATCTTATAGAAGAGGACTTCCTCGCCGAGCGTCGAGACGATTTTCTCGGCCTCGGTCACCGTTGGAAGATCAAGGCCGACGATCAGCCGGTCGCGCGCGCTTGTGCTCATATCGAGATCACCCCTGCCAGAACTCCATCGGCGTCCAGTCGCATGTGACGGCGCGATCCGCAAGACGGAAGGCGAAGAGATTGCCGCCGCCCGGCGGTTGATCGGCGCTGCGGGCGATCGCCGTGCCCGTCATCCGGCATTTGAGCAGCGTACCGACACCGCCATGGCCGATGAAGGCGATGGGTACCGCCGGATCGTGCCGGTCGAGGGCCTGGAAGACGGCCCTTGAGATTCGCGCCTGGGCGTCGACGGCACGCTCCCAGCCCTTGAAGCTCTCTTCGGGTCGGGCAAAGAACCGATCGGCCGCCTTCTCGAACTCCTCCGGCGGCAGGAAGCCGGTCGCGGAACGATCGTTCTCGCCCATCTCCTCGTCAGTTTCGACCGGGATGCCGCCAGCGTCGGCCAGGAACCGCGCCGTTTCGATCGCCTTCTTCTCGCTACTGGCGACGATGCGTCCGAGCGAACGGACCCATGGCTGTTTCGCCGTGGCGCGCATGCGTTCTTCGCCGAGTTCGGACAGACCCCATTGTGGCACGGAGACGGCGGGATCGATTCTGACCTGCGGATGGGTGAGATAGATGCCGAACACCGGAGGTGGCGCCGTCAGTGCGTCTTGCGGTAGATCCATAGCTGCGCCGGCGGAATGTTGCGCACGACGAAGTCGAAATGCTGGATTCGGTAGCGGTCCGGCATGGCGACGACCGGCGACATCGGACCGTAGGAGATCTGAACGACCGGGCGGCCGAAGGGAATGCGCGAGAGCAGGTCTTCGATGAGTTCGACGCGGCGATGCATCGGGAAATTCAACAGCGGCACGGCGGAAATCACGCTGTCGAACTGCTGATCCTTGAAGGCCCCAAGCGTCCGGGAAAGATCGAAGGCGTCGCCGTTGATGAAATGCACGCCGTCGAAATGCGCCTTGAGCTGATTGTAGAACTCGGTGGAGTATTCGATGGAAACCAGCTTTTCAGGCTCTATGCCGCGCTCGAGGATCGCCTTGGTGATCACCCCGGTGCCGGGGCCAAGCTCGAGGACCGGCAGACCGGATTCCGGTTCGACTACGCTGGCCATGCGGCGTGCGGTGATGGCGGATGTCGGGAGGATCGCGCCGACCGCGCGAGAATTGCTCATCCAGCCCTTGAAGAAGCGGATCTCTTCGTCGAATTTCCGACCGAATTTTTCCTTCACCCTCAAGCGCAAGCTCATCGAATCCCCTCATAGTATGATTTGCAGTTGCGCTCTTATCGTGATTCGTGTGGCTACGTTAGCGCTTATTCATAATGTGCTTCCATCTGCGGCAAAAACAAGTCCGACTGCGTCTAGAAACGACAGATCATGAACGATGCGCGACGGTTGAACTCGAAATCCGATACGGTCTGAAAGCTTGAATTAGTTGAACTAGAAGTAGCGTCCATTTTTTCAGCAAAACGACACATTTGCTTCTTATACGGGATTCCCGTATAGTGCCAACATGGAAGACCGGTTCGATCCTGCGAAAGACGCCGCCAATCGCGAGAAACATAAACTATCGTTGGCCTTTGGCCTGCGTATTTTCGACGACGGGGATCCACTTGATCATCCCCTCCATTCGCGAGATCGACGGCGAGGAACGGTTCAAGGTGGTCGGGGTCGTCGGCGAGAGGCTGTTCACCGGCGTGTTCGTTTGGCGGGATAATTTACCCCGGTTCATATCTGTGAGAAGGAGCAACAAGGGTGAAGAACGAGCATATTACGTCCCCTGCTGATCCGGCCGATGCGGAAGATTTCGACGTGACGGCCGAAGCAATGAATCGCGGCCAGCGGGCTCGCCTGATTCGCAAGACAAGGACCGCGCTTGGTTTGTCGCAATCGGAGTTCGCAAATCGCTTTCGCGTTCCCGTTGGTACGCTGCGGGACTGGGAGCAAGCACGCGCCACTGCTCCGGATTTTGCCGTTGCTTATGTGCGCGTGATCGCGCAGCACCCCGATTTGGTTGCGCAGGCCGTCGCGTGAGCGCGCCTCGGAATTCGATTAAGCGCGGTGCTGCGGCCTATTTGATTTCCTCATCCCTGTGCGCGTCATAGGGATCCAGCCAGACCAAGTCCTTGGGCTGAAAGAACATTTCCCCGCGCCGCCGACGCGGCGCTGCTCTCATCTGTGTGACAAGCACAGAGACGAGAGCAGAGGAGAGAGTGCAGTCCTCCGATACGATTCCTACAGCGCCGCGCGTCTTATCAGACGCGCAACGGTCGTTGTAGCACTTCGATCTGCTGCATGTTTTTGTCCTTGATCGGCAACGATCAAGGGAACCATGCAGTACGCCGCGCAGTCGGTACTCAAGGAATTCAAGCGCATCGAGCCATGCGTGCCGACAAAACCGACCAGAGCTTCAACGCCATAATCCATCTCGCAGCGGCCGTCATAACCTCAAGATGAATCTCAACGCGCCTCAGACTCGCATCGGCATCAGCACGTAGAGCGCATCCTCCGCGGCAAGATCGCGCACGAGCGTCGGCGAACCGGGATCGGCCAGCAGGAAGACCGCCTCGCTGCCGGTCAGTTGCCCGGTGATGTCGAGCAGATATTTGGCGTTGAACCCGATCTCCAGCGGATCGCTTTCGTAGCCGACCGGCAGTTCTTCGGTGGCGCTGCCGGAATCCGGATTGTTCACGGTCAGCGTCATCTGGCCGTCGGCAAGCGCAAGCTTCACGGCGCGGCCGCGTTCGGAAGAGATCGTGGAGACACGGTCGACGGCCTGCGAGAAGGACTGGCAATCGACGCGCAGTTCCTTGTCGTTGCTGGCGGGGATCACGCGCTGATAGTCTGGGAAGGTTCCGTCGATCAGCTTCGACGTCATGACGATGGAGCCGATCGTCAGGCGGATCTTCGCGTCCGATACCTCGACCATCACCACCACGTCCGGATTGTCGAGCAGTTTCTGCAGCTCGCTGACGGTCTTGCGCGGAATAATGATGCCGGGCATGCCCTCGGAGCCGGAGGGCGCTTCGACATCCGCACGGGCGAGCCGGTGGCCGTCGGTCGCGACGGCGCGCAGCTTCAGGTCGCCGTTGTTCTCGACCGTGTGCACGAAGATGCCGTTCAAATAGTAGCGTGTCTCTTCCGTCGAGATGGCGAACTGGGTGCGGTCGATCAGCATCTTGAGATCGGGCGCCTTCAGGCGGAAGGAGTGCGAGAACGTGCCGGCGGTCAGATCGGGAAAATCCGACTGCGGCAGGCACTGCAGCGAAAACTTGGAGCGGCCGGAGGCGACCGTCATCGCCGTGCCTTCCGCATTGGTGACCAGCAGCACCTCCGAGCCGTCCGGCAGCTTGCGGACGATGTCGTAGAGCAGATGCGCCGGAACGGTGGTGGCGCCGGCCTGTTCCACCTGCGCAGGCGTCGCCTCGGTGATCTCCAGGTCGAGGTCGGTCGCCTTCATTTCGAGGCTGGCGCCGTCGGAGCGCAAAAGCACGTTCGAAAGGATCGGGATGGTGTTTCGCCGTTCGACCACGCGGTGGACATGGTTCAGCGATTTCAAAAGGTTGGACCGCTCGAGAGTAATACGCATGGATGCTACCGCTTTCAACCATTGCCGCGCGGGCGAGGGGACCGCCGCGGCGTCAACTGCGTGCCCGGCCGCTCGGCCGGAAGGATGTGGACCGGCAAAATGGCAGAAAGAGAGCCGCAAAAGCAAGGGGTTTTGAGGCCTCTTCCCCAAATGCGAGACTGCAGGCGCGCCCGCCCTTGCCCCGGGCTCCCCGCTCACTCATAAAGGGCGCGAACCCGGCTTGGCCGGAATGGTCGATCGGAATGATCGGGCCGGGAGTGATTGGGAAGGCGGCGTTGCAAAAGCAGCAATCCACGGATGCATCCGAAAAGGAACGGCGGCGCGGTTTTCGCCTGCACGATATCAACATTCCTGCGCGCCCGCTGGAGCCGTGCCTTTATCTCGTGGCAACGCCGATCGGCAATCTCGGCGACATCACGCTGAGAGCCCTCGAGACGCTTGCGGGGGCCGATGTGCTCGCCTGCGAGGACACGCGGGTGACGCGGGTGCTGCTGGACCGCTACGGTATCGTCAATCGGCCCACCGCCTATCACGAGCACAATGCCGCCGAGGCGGGGCCGCGGCTGCTTGCGGCACTCGGCGATGGGAAATCGGTGGCGCTCGTCTCCGATGCCGGTACGCCGCTCGTCTCCGATCCGGGCTACCGCCTGGCGCAGCAGGCGGTCGAGGCGGGATACCGGGTCGTTCCCATACCTGGCCCCTCGGCGCCGCTTGCCGCCCTCGTCGGCTCCGGCCTGCCGAGCGATGCCTTCCTCTTCGCAGGCTTTCTGCCGGTGAAGGACAAGGCGAAGCGCGACCGGCTCGCCGAACTCGCGTCCGTTCCCGCCACTCTCATCTTCTTCGAGTCCCCGCATCGCATTGCCGCGACCGTCACTGCTGCCGCGCAGGTCCTCGGCGCAGACAGGAGGGCGGCCGTCTGCCGCGAACTGACCAAGACCTTCGAGGAGTTCCGCCGCGGAACGCTCGGCGAACTCGCGGCGAGTTACGACGAAAGCGCCAATGTGAAAGGCGAGATCGTCCTCGCGATCGGTCCGCCGGAGGCAAAGCCCCAGCCGGAGGCGGCCGACGTCGACGCCTTGCTCAAGGAACTCGCCCGCGACCTGCCGATGGGCAAGGCCGCGACCGAGGCGGCGCGCCGCACGGGGCTGGCGCGCAAGGAGCTTTACGACCGGCTCCTTCATCTCAAGGATAGCGATGAAGGCTGAGCGACCGGACACCCGCAAGCTGAAGGCGCTGAAGCGGGGCCACATCGCCGAATACCGCGCCGCACTCTGCCTGATGCTCAAGGGCTATCGCATCGTTGCCATGCGCTATCGCACCAGGCTCGGCGAGATCGACATCATCGCCCGGCGCGGCGACCTGGTCGCCTGCGTCGAAGTAAAGGCCCGGATGAGCCTGGACGATGCGGTCTTCGCCGTGACCGACACGGCGCAACGGCGCATCCGGGCGGCAAGCGATCTCTGGCTGTCGCGTCAGGGCGATTTCCACCGCCTGTCGGTGCGATACGACATTGTCGCCGTAGCGCCGTGGCGTTGGCCGCGACACCTGCCGGACGCCTTTTGATAGGCGGGAGCGGCAGGAGCCTTCTTGCCTAACCACGGTACGCATTCTACATCTTGCGGGCTTTTCGGCGGTGCCGCCTCGTCGCGAATACGAGGGGCGGAGCATCGCGTCGAATTGCCGTATAATTCGATTTCTGACCGGCGCCGGTCGAAGGAACTATGCGCATCGTGGATCCAATCGGGAACGGGAAAATGGCAGGAATCGTCAATGTCGGGGTCCAGATGGACCATGTTTCGGGCATCACCATTGCGGGCGATTCGACCTTCGCGATGAGCCTGGAGGCGCAGGCCCGAGGCTACCGCCTGTTCCACTACACGCCCGAAAAGCTGTCGCTCCGGGACGGCAGGGTCTATGCGACCGCGCAGCAGATGCGGTTGCGCGACGTCAAGGGCGACCACTTCACCCTCGGCGAAGAGGAGCGGATCGATCTTTCGACCATGGACGTCATCCTGCTTCGCCAGGATCCGCCATTCGACATGGCCTATATCACTTCGACGCATCTGCTCGAACGGCTGCACCCGAAGACGCTGGTCGTCAACGATCCGGCCTGGGTCAGGAACTCGCCTGAGAAGATCTTCGTGACCGAGTTTCCGGATCTGATGCCCAAGACCCTGATCACTCGCGACCCGGACGAGATCGCCCGCTTCCGCCAGGAGATGGGCGACATCATCCTGAAACCACTCTACGGCAATGGCGGCGCCGGCGTGTTCCACTCCGCCCGTGACGACCGCAATTTCTCGTCGCTCCTCGAAATGTTCGCGCAGATGTTCCGCGAGCCCTATATCGCCCAGGAATATCTGCCGGCGGTGCGCAAGGGCGACAAGCGCATCCTGCTCGTCGACGGCGAGCCGGTCGGCGCGATCAATCGCGTTCCGGCCGAGCACGATTCGCGCTCCAACATGCATGTGGGTGGGCGCGCGGAGGCAACCGACCTGACGGCGCGCGAGCGGGAGATCTGCAACCGCATCGGCCCGGCGCTGAAGGAACGCGGCTTCCTCTTCGTCGGCATCGACGTGATCGGCGATTACCTGACCGAGATCAACGTCACTTCGCCGACCGGCATCCGCGAGGTGAAGAAGTTCGGCGGTGCCGATGTCGCAAGCCTGCTCTGGGACGCGATCGAGAAGAAGCGCGCCTGATCTTTACGAGCCGCCACTCTCGCTCTTGATGTTCTATTATTGTTCTTGTTTTCGAGCGTATTCCGTGCAAGATTTGCGGTTGCAACCGGTTTTGGTTGTGACGGCGTGTGTGGGCCGCCGTGCTGGAGCGGGATTGCGGAAGGACGATGATCCTCCGCGCTCCGCTCGAAATCAGGGGGCAGTATGGTCGCGCGCGTCAGCACGATTGCGTTTCAGGGTATCGAGGGCGTTCCGGTCGACGTCCAGGTGATGGTTGCACCCGGCAAGGTCGGTATGCAGATCGTCGGACTGCCGGACAAGGCGGTGGCCGAAAGCCGCGAGCGCGTCCAGGCGGCGCTTCATGCATCGGGACTGGCGCTTCCCGCCAAGCGGGTGACCGTCAATCTGGCGCCGGCGGACCTACCGAAAGAAGGAAGTCATTTCGATCTCGCCATCGCGCTCGGCCTGATGGCGGCGCTCGGCGCTGTGCCTGCGGACGCGCTGTCCGGCTATGTCGTTATCGGCGAACTCAATCTCGACGGTACCATCGCAGCCGTCGCCGGCGCGCTGCCGGCGGCGATCGGCGCGAATGCGCTCGGCAAGGGGCTGATCTGCCCGGCGGAAAGCGGGCCCGAGGCGGCCTGGGCCGGATCGGAGATCGATATTCTCGCCCCGCGCAGCCTGATCGCCATCGCCAATCATTTCCGCGGCACGCAGGTGCTCTCCCGTCCCGAGCCGGCGGTCCGGGCGGCCGCCGAGGGCCTTCCCGATCTTGCCGACATCAAGGGCCAGGAAAGCGCCAAGCGGGCGCTGGAGGTCGCAGCGGCGGGCAATCACAATCTGCTGATGGTCGGCCCGCCCGGGTCGGGCAAGTCGATGCTTGCGGCGCGGCTCCCCTCCATCCTGCCGCCGCTTTCGCCCGCCGAACTGCTCGAAGTCTCGATGATCCATTCGATCGCCGGGCAATTGCCGGGCGGCAAGCTTTCGGACCGCCGGCCCTTCCGCGCGCCGCACCATTCCGCCACCATGGCGGCGCTGATCGGCGGCGGCTTCCGCGCGAAGCCGGGAGAGGCGTCGCTCGCCCATAACGGCGTGCTCTTTCTCGACGAGCTTCCGGAATTTGCACCACAGACGCTCGACGCTCTGCGCCAGCCGCTCGAAACCGCCACCTGCATCATCGCGCGGGCCAATCATCGCGTCACCTATCCGGCGGCGATCCAGCTCATTGCCGCCATGAATCCCTGCCGCTGCGGCATGGCCGGCGAGCCGGGCCGGAGCTGCGCCCGCGGGCCGCGCTGCATGGCCGATTATCAGGCGCGGATCTCCGGGCCGCTGATGGATCGCATCGATATCCGCGTCGACGTCCCGGCTGTCAGCGCCGCCGACTTGATCCGCCCCGGCACATCCGAGCCGAGCGCCGCCGTCGCCCGCCGCGTCGCCCGCGCCCGCGAGCTGCAGAGAGACCGCTTCGCCGGCCTCGGTCATCCCGAGCTGACGAGCAACGCCCGCTCATCGACGACGATGATCGAAAAGATCGCCGAGCCCGACGCCGCCGGCCTGCAGCTTCTGCGCGACGCGGCGGAGAAGATGAAATTTTCGGCGCGCGGCTACCACCGGGTGCTGAAGGTCGCCCGCACCCTCGCCGACCTCGACGAGGCGCCGACGGTCGGCCGCATCCATCTCGCCGAAGCGATCTCCTACAGGGTGGCGGGAGAGAGACTACCCGTCGCCGCGTAGGGGGCCGGCGTCGATGGAAAAAGCCGTCACCCTACGCGCGGGAGAGGCCGGGTCAGGGGCCGAAAGTTCGATTTGATTTCATTTCGACGGAGAAGAAGGGAGCTGCGGGTTTGCCGCGAGTCCCTTCGCCCCGCCTGCGGGGAGAAGGTGGCCGGCAGGCCGATCAGGGGCGCTCGCCGGCACCTCCGGCGCTACGCTCCCAATCCCTCGAACAGCACCGTCGAAAGATATCGTTCGGCAAAGGACGGTATGATCACGACGATATTCTTGCCGGCATTTTCCCCGCGCTGTCCCACCTCTATCGCCGCCTGGAGCGCGGCACCGGCGGAGATGCCGACCGGCACGCCTTCGAGTCTTGCGACGAGCCGCGCCGCCTCTATGGCCTCGCCGGCATTTACCGTGACGACTTCGTCATAGACGCTCGTGTCGAGGATCGCCGGTGCGAAACCGGCGCCGATACCCTGGATCTTGTGCGGACCCGGGGCGCCGCCGGAAAGGATAGGGGATTCTTCGGGCTCGACGGCGATCACCTTGACCGACGGCTTGCGGGCTTTAAGCACCTGGCCGGCACCGGTGATGGTGCCGCCGGTGCCGATGCCGGACACGAGGATGTCGACTGCGCCTTCCGTGTCGTTCCAGATCTCCTCGGCGGTGGTCGTGCGGTGGATTTCCGGATTGGCCGGGTTTTCGAACTGCTGCGGAATGATCGCGTCGGGCAGCGTCTCGGTGAGTTCCTGGGCCTTGGCGATTGCGCCCTTCATGCCCTTGGCGCCTTCCGTCAGCACCAGTTCGGCGCCGAGAAGCGTCAGCATCTTGCGGCGCTCGACCGACATCGTCTCGGGCATGGTGAGGATCAGCCTGTAGCCCTTGGCGGCCGCGACGAAGGCGAGTGCTATGCCCGTATTGCCCGAAGTCGGCTCTACCAGCGTCGTGCGGCGGGGCGTGATCTTCCCTTGCGCCTCGAGCGATTCGATCATCGCGACGCCGATGCGGTCCTTGACGGAGCCAATCGGGTTGAAGAATTCGAGCTTGGCGAGCAGGTTCGCCTTCACGCCCTTTTCCTTGGCGAGCTTGTCCAGCCGCACGATGGGAGTGTCGCCGATCGTCTCGGTGATCGAAGAAAAGACGCGGCCGCGGCCGGGCTTGCGCGCTTCAGGCATAGGTTTCTCCCTTCGTTTTTTAAATCGTCGCTGCGACAATAGGAGCTATGCGCGCTTGCTTCCAGAGCGGGAAAGCCCTGGATCGATGATGCTGAAGGAAAAAACCGTTGAGAAGCGGCCGGCGGGGGAATCTTTTTTCAGGTCGCGCGGGTCGCAATGTAGGCGGCCGTTCCGGCGAGAATGCCCGCCGCGGCCCGGTTCAGGACCTTCAGCGCCTGCGGCTCTTTCAGGAGCGAGCGGGCGCGGGCCGCAAGCAGCATATAGGGCAGCAGCACGGCAAGAAGCACGAGGAAAGTCGCGACGAGCAGCAGGCCGTAGTCGCGGATCCCTATCGAGGCGAGGTCGATCAGCGTCGGAACGAGCGCCACGTAGAAAAGCATCGTCTTGGGATTGCCGAGCGTGACCGTCAGGCCCGAGATGAAGGAGAGCGCCGCACTCGTCGACTTCCGCGCCTCGATGTTCTGCGACAGGAGCCCGGCCGTCCAGAGCTTCCAGGCGATATAGCCGAGATAGAGCGCTCCGGCGATCTTCACGACCAGAAACGCGGTCGTGAATGTCTGGGCGATGAAGGCGAGCCCGAGAACCACCGCCGTCAGATAGACCATGTCGCCGACGATGAGGCCGAGGCCCATGAAGAAGGTTTCCCGAAAGCCCGATCCCAGGGCTCGGGCAACGAGCGCCGTCACGCCCGGGCCGGGAATGATGCCGGCGATGAAGAGAGCGCCGCTATAGGCGAGAAGAGCCGCAAGTGTCACGATCGTTCCTCCTGATAGGGGCGGGTGTACCGCAATCTGCCGCAAAGGAAAATCCGGGTGTCCCCCGCATCTACGCGCGAAAATTGATCGGGTGACAAGAACGGCGTTGCCCTTGGCGGTAGAGCCGTACACTTTCCGGAAAAACATGGGAGACCGGCGCACCATGCCCGAAATTCAGAACCTCCTGGGCTTCGCCCTGATCGCATTCGGCATGGTGCTGACGCCGGGGCCGAACATGATCTATCTGATCTCCCGCTCGATCTGCCAGGGACCGGGGGCGGGACTGATCTCGCTCGGGGGCATAGCGCTCGGCTTCGTCTGTTACATGGTGTCTGCCGCGCTCGGCATTACCGCCCTGCTTCTGGCGGTTCCCTTTGCCTATGACGCCCTTCGTTTCGCAGGTGCGCTTTACCTGCTTTACCTTGCCTGGCAGGCCGTTCGTCCCGGCGGCCGCTCGATTTTTCAAGTGCGGGACCTCCCGAAGGATCGCCCGCGCAAGCTCTTCGCGATGGGCCTCTTCACCAGCCTGCTCAATCCGAAGGTAGCCATCCTTTACGTGTCGCTGCTGCCGCAATTCATCCGCCCCGAGGCCGGCAACGTGCTTGCGCAGTCGCTGATCTTCGGCAGCGTGCAGATCGCGATCAGCGTCAGCGTCAATGCGCTGATCGCGATGACCGCCGGAGCGGTGGCCGCCTTCCTCTCCGGTCGGCCGTCCTTCGTGCTGGTGCAGCGTTGGCTCATGAGCACGGCGCTGGCGGGTCTTGCCATCAGCATGGCCTCGGAGGCCCGGCGTTAGAGGCTTTCCTCCGCCGGACGCTTGGCGGACGATGACGATGGCCAAAGGGTCCAGCCGAGATTGGTGCCCGCGGCAGCGATGAGGATCGCGACCGAGCCCGCGATCTGCACCGGCTGCAGAGCGTGTCCGAACGCGATGCGGTCAACCAGGATCGCGGCCACCGGATAGATGAAGGAAAGGGCGCCGGTCATGTGGGTCGGCAGCTTCTGTATGGCGCCGTAAAGCAGAATATACATGATGCCGGTATGAACCACGCCGACGGTCAGGAGCAGCGTCCACTGGAGCGTTCCCTGCGGCAGCGGCGCGGCGAGGGCGAAGGGGGCGAGCATGGCCGCTCCGGTGATGACCTGCACCAGCGCGATCAGATGCGGCGGCGTACCCTTGAGGAGCTTGGTAACGAGCGCCGCGATGGCGTAGAAGAAGGCGGCGCCGAGCGACAGTGCTATCCCGGTGAGATAGTCGCTGGGCTCATAAGTGCCCGCGGGCTTGGCGAGGACGATCGCGATCATGCCCGCGAAGGAGAGCGAGAGCCAGAGGAGTTTGCTGGCGGTGATCTTCTCTCCGATAAAGAGCGCACCGAGGCCGAGCAGCATGAAGGGCTGCGTGTTGTAGACCATGGTCGCGATGGAGATCGAGGCGCGGGGATAGGCGGCGAAGAGCAGGAGCCAGTTCACGACGATCGCGACGCCGCCCAGAGCGGAAAGAATGATGACCTTCATCCGCAAATGTCTCAGGTCGATGAGGCCGAAGACCGCCGCAAGCGCGGCGAGCGTCGCAGCCCCGAACACGCAACGCCAGAAGACGACGCCCGCGACCGGCTGGCCCGACATCAGAACGAACCAGCCGATCGTTCCCGAAATCAGCATCGCCGCCGTCATTTCCGCGCTTCCGCGCCGTATGTCCTTATCCATGGCCTTTTGCTCCATCCATTATGCTGCAAGAATAATGAGCCTGGTGGCGCAGGGATATGGATTTTGAGAGGAAATTATGGGAGGATACCTAACAGATTAAGGCGATAAGGCTAAATTGACTTACGAGGAAGTTGCATGCTGGACGAGCTCGACCGCCGCATTCTCGAAATTCTGGCCGCCAATGCCCGGGTGTCGTTGAAGGAGCTGGCGCAGGAGGCCGGCCTTTCCTCGCCGAGCGCGGCGGAGCGGCTGCGCAAGCTCGAGGAGCGCGGCGTGCTCGATGGTTTCACCATCTCGGTCAATCCGGCGCGTCTCGGCTATCCGCTGCAGGCGATCGTCCGCATCCGGCCGATGCCGGGCATGCTGCATATCGTCGAAAGGCTGATCCAGGAAACGCCCGAATTCATCGAATGCGACAAGGTCACGGGGGACGACTGCTTCATCGCCAAGATGCTGGTGCGCGACATGGCGGAACTCGACACGATCCTCGATCGCATCGCGGAAAAGGCGCAGACGAACACGTCGATCGTCAAATCCTCGCCGGTCAAGCGGCGCCTGCCGCCGCTTATTTAGTTCCGGTCGAGCCGAAGCCGCCGGCCCCGCGCGCTGTCGTCGTCGCGCCATCTGCCTCGCGGATCGCCAGCTGGGTCACCGGGGCGATCACGATCTGGGCGATACGCATGCCGCGCTCGACCGCGAAGTCCTCCGCACCGAGATTGACGAGCAGCACCTTCACCTCTCCGCGATAGTCGCTGTCGACGGTGCCCGGCGTGTTGAGGCAGGTGATGCCGTGCTTGAAGGCCAGCCCGGAGCGTGGCCGGATCTGTCCTTCATGACCGGCGGGGATCTCGAAGATAAAGCCCGTTGGGACCAATGCGCGGTCTCCCGGCCGGATCGTCATCGGGTCCTCGGCCGGCACGGCCGCGCGCAGGTCCATGCCGGCTGCACCCGCGGTCTCGTAGGCCGGCAGGTCGAGACCCTCGCCATGAGGCAGGCGGACCAGGGTGAGGCCGGGAGTCGGGGCAGGTCGATTTTCGGGCGTGTGCATGGTCATTCCGTCATAAGCACGGCCGGGCTTGCCGCAGTCAATTGCATATTGGCCCCCGAGCCTGTAAAGGACGCCGCAACTCACAGGATACTCAGATCATGGCCGAAAGCATTGCCGAGGCGGTCTCCCGCCGCCGCACATTTGCGATCATTTCGCACCCGGACGCCGGTAAGACGACGCTCACCGAGAAGCTTCTGCTCTTCGGCGGCGCGATCCAGCTCGCCGGCGAGGTCAAGGCCAAGAAGGACCGCATCCAGACCCGCTCGGACTGGATGAAGATCGAGCGCGAGCGCGGCATCTCCGTCGTCACCTCGGTGATGACCTTCGAATATAACGATACTGTTTTCAACCTGCTCGATACGCCCGGTCACGAGGACTTTGCCGACGACACCTACCGCACGCTGACGGCGGTCGATGCGGCTGTCATGGTGATCGACGCGGCAAAGGGTATCGAGCCGCGCACGCTCAAGCTCTTCGAGGTCTGCCGCCTGCGCGATATCCCGATCATCACCTTCGTCAACAAGATGGACCGCGAAAGCCGCGACCCCTTCGAAATCCTCGACGAGGTCGAGCAGAAGCTGGCGCTCGACTGCGCGCCGGTCACCTGGCCGATCGGACGCTCCAAGACCTTCTGCGGCACCTATCATCTTGCCACCGACGAGGTGCGCGGCGCCGACACGCAGGAGCGGCTGACAAAGGTCAACGATCCGGAAATGGCTTCGCACCGTCTGCCCGAGAACGAACGCGACACGTTCATCGAAGAAGCGTCGCTGGCGATCGAGGCCTGCAAGCCCTTCGACCGTAAGGCTTTCCTCGAAGGGCACCTCACGCCGGTGTACTTCGGCTCGGCGCTGCGGAACTTCGGCGTGCGCGACCTGATCAATGGGCTCGCCGACTTCGCGCCGCCGCCGCGGGCCCAGGTTGCCGACATCCGCACCGTCGAGGCGACGGACGACAGAATGACCGCCTTCGTCTTCAAGATCCAGGCGAACATGGACCCGAACCACCGCGACCGCATCGCCTTCGTCCGCGTCTGCTCGGGCAAGCTCGAGCGCGGCATGAAGGCGCGGCTTTCGCGCACCGGCAAGCAGATGGGGTTGACGGCGCCGCAGTTCTTCTTCGCCTCGCAGCGCCAGCTCGCCGATACGGCTTTCGCCGGCGACGTCGTCGGCATCCCGAACCACGGCACGCTCAGGATCGGCGATACGCTGACCGAGGGCGAGCCGCTCGTCTTCCAGGGCGTGCCGAACTTCGCACCGGAAATTCTCCGCCGCGTCCGGCTGGAAGATGCGATGAAGGCGAAGAAGCTGAAAGAGGCGCTGCAGCAGATGGCGGAAGAGGGCGTCGTGCAGCTCTTTTCTCCGGACGACGGCGCGCCTGCGATCGTCGGCGTCGTCGGCGCGCTCCAGCTTGACGTTCTCAAGGAACGCCTGCAGGCGGAATACAGTCTGCCGGTCTCCTTCGAGATGTCCCGCTTCTCCATCTGCCGCTGGATCTCCGCCGAGAACCCGGCCGAACTCGAAAAGTTCATCGCGACCCACCGCGGCGACATTGCGCGGGACCTTGACGGGGACCCGGTGTACCTGGCGCAGGACGGGTTCTCGCTGCGCTACGAATCGGAGCGCTATCCGGCGGTCAAGATGGTGGCGATCAAGGAGTATCACGTCGCCAAGGCGGCGTGATCGCGCCTGCGCCGGATTCCCCTATCCGGCCCGCTCCGGACTGGCCCTGCGAAGACCGAGGCTCAGCACGGCGATCAGCACGCACGCCATGCCGATCATCTGATTGGCGGTGATCGTCTCGCCGAGAACGGCAGCGGCGAGGAGCAGCGCGGAAACCGGTGCCAAGGCGGTGAAGACCGAGGCCTCGGTGCCGCTCACCTTCTGAAGTCCCGCATACCAGAGCACGAAGCCCCCGACCGTCGGCACGAGCGCGTAATAGGCGACCGCCGCGAGCGCCGGCGCGCCTGTCGCACCCATCGAAGGAAGCTCTGCAAGCGCGAACGGGAGCGCAATGGCACCACCGAAGCCCGTCATCAGCGCCGACAGGCCAAGCGGCGGAATCGCGACGCTGACGCGCTTGTTGAGCAGGATGAACAGGCCTTCGCAGATGACCGCGCCGAAGATCAGCGCGCTGCCGGCGAGCGAATGCGCGGCGTTTGCATCCGGCCGGAAGACGATCGCGAGAACGCCGGCCGCCGCCAGGCAAACGGCCGCGAACACGGAGCGATGCGGACGCTCGCCGAGAACCATGATGGCGATTGCGGCGGAGACGACGGGGAGCGTCCCGATGATGACGCCGGCATCGGCCGCAGAGGTGAGCTTCAGGCCGGAAATGAGCAGAGTCGTGTAGCCGACGCTGCCGGCGCCTGCCTGAAACAGGAGGATGAGCCAATCGCTCTTCGGCAGCTTGGGCCAGGACGCCCCGGTCGCGCGCATCAGGCCCAGGAAAAGAGGGAAGGCGATGGCAAAACGCAGCGCCGTTGCCGTGAACGGCGGCAGGCCGGCGGCGATGATCTTGCTCGCGATCACGGTGCTGCCGACGAGCACCATGGCGAGCGACAAAAAGACATATCCCTGAACCTGCTTCGACATTCTGCCACCGTTCCCGATTGATGATGGGGGCAGAAAGACCGATCGGCAGCGCGCGGTCTTGTACGAAATTGCAAGGCGGCGAAATCAGTTCACCGCTTGCGCGTAGACACCGGGGGAGAAGCCGTATTTGCGCACGAACACGCGTGTCATGTGGCTCTGGTCCACGAAGCCGCCCGCAGCTGCCGCTTCCGCGAGCGGCGTGCCCCCGGCGATCAGCCGCCGGACGACGTCTATCCGGCGTTGGAGGAGATAGGCATGGGGCGTCAGTCCCGTCGCCTTGGAGAAACCGCGCACGAGCTGGAAGCGGCTCAGGCCGCTCTCGCGGGCGAGGTCCGCGAGCGTAAGCGATGCCAGCGGATCGTCCTCGATAAGGCTCACGGCCGAGGCGACCGACTTCGGCACGCCTGCCGGCGCATCCGGCGAGGCAAGCTGCATCGCCTCCGCGAACAGGGTGACGGCCAGTTCATCCCAGCGAAGCATCGTCTCGGTGCCGTCGGCGGCCGCGGCAGCCGCAAAGATCGCGCCGAAGCGGGCTGCCAGCCCGGTACTTCTGATCACCGGGTCCGAGAATTCGCAATCCGACCTCTTCCCATCGGTGACGTCATCGACGAGCGAGGCGACCAGCGGCGGATCGAGATAGAGCATCCGCCAGGACCGGCCCGCGTCGCCGATCGGGGCTCCGTCGTGGACCTCACCGGGATTGACGGTGATCACGTCGCCCGCTTCCGCCTCGACGGTTCCGCGGCCGCTCAGCGACGTTTGCGCACCCGCATGGATCAGGCCGATGCCGAACTGCTCGTGCGTATGGCGCGCGAAACTGTGATTCGTCGTCGCTTCCACCACGTCGACGCCGGCGATGCGGCGCGGCAGCATTCTGAAATTCCCTTTCGCCATGTACCGTCCGCTGTCCCGTTCCTCGTTGAGCCCTTATGGTGGTATAGCGCTTCCATTCCCTGCCGCCTAGCGCAGGTGGCCCGATAGCTTCGCCGGATCAGGAGGAAACCGAGATGCTCTACACGGCACGGACGCTGAAGCGGCTGCGGCTCCTGAACGGCATGAAACAGAGCCATGTGGCGGAGCTCATGCGGGTGACGCAGGCGACGATATCGCGCTGGGAAGCGGGCGTCCTGACACCTTCCGAAAATCAGCAGCAGGCGCTGGAGCGCCTATTCGCCAGGGTGCCCTCAGCCGCCGATGCGGCTCTCAAGCGGCTGGTCGAAAGCTCGAGCGCGAGGGTTCACCTGATCTGCGACCACTCGCACCGGCTGCTGGCTGCTTCGCCCCGGCGGCGGGCGGAGTGGCGGCGGGAAATGGTCGGCGAGCCGATGTTCCGTTATGCCTCGCAGGAGATCCGGAAGGCGGAACGCGATCTCGCGGAGCTCGGCTGGCACGATGGCCGTTTGGCTTTCCTGACCGTCGAGACCGGGCCCAACGGCCGCGACGACGTTCCCATCTCTGCCGGTCGCGTGCTTTGGGAGCGCATACCACTCGCCGACGGCGCGATGGGCCGGCTGGTCACCGCGATCTCGTGAGCGAACGCATAATTTATGCCTTGCCGGCTTCGCCGCGCTGCGCCTAGCCTCAAGGCAACAAGGAGCGACGCATGACGACACTGGTGACGGGAAGCGCCGGCCATCTGGGTGAGGCATTGATAAGGGTACTGCGCGCGGCCGGCCGCGACGTTCGCGGCATCGACATCAAGAGCTCGCCATTCACCGATGCCGTCGGGTCGATCGCCGACCGCCGCTTCGTCCGTCACGCAATGAAGGACGTGCGCGCAGTCATCCATTCCGCGACCCTGCACAAGCCGCATGTGGCGACGCACGGTTATCGCGAGTTCGTCGATACCAATGTCGCGGGCACGGTCAATCTGCTGGAAGAGGCAGCCGGGGCGGGCGTCGGCGCCTTTGTCTTCACCAGCACCACGAGCGCCTTCGGTTCGGCCCTGACGCCGGCGCCCGGCGAGCCGGCAGCCTGGATCACGGAGGACGTCCAGCCGATCCCGCGCAACATCTATGGTGTGAGCAAAGTTGCGGCGGAGGGATTCTGCGAGCTTTTCGCGCGGCGGCACGGTCTGCCCGCCGTCATTCTCCGGACCTCGCGCTTCTTTCCCGAGCCCGATGACGATGCGGAAATCCGCGGCCGCTTTGAAACGGCCAATGCGCAGGCGAATGAATTGCTCTACCGGCGCGCGGATATCGAGGATGTCGTGAGCGCCCATCTATCGGCCCTCGACCGGGCGATGGAGATCGGCTTTGGCCGTTTCATCGTCTCGGCCCCGACGCCGTTCACGCGCGACGATCTCGCGTCTCTGCGGGAGGATGCCCCATCCGTCGTCTTCAGCCGCTTTCCCGAATGCGAGGCGCTTTATGCGCAACGGGGGTGGCGGCTCTTTCCGACGATCGATCGGGTCTATGTGAGTGCCCGCACGACGGCTTGTCTCGGCTGGCGGCCGAAATACGATTTTGGCCATGTGTTGAAATGCCTGCGCCGCGGCGAGGATTTCCGCAGCCCGCTCGCAATCGAGATCGGGTCCAAGGGCTACCACGACACGGTCTTTGCGGATGGCCCCTATCCGGTCGCCTGAACCGTCAATCCCGTGGCAGCCCCGGCAGCTTGCCGATCTCGCCGGACCAGGGCAGGGCGGAGGAACACCAGATCTGCTTGCGGGGTGCAAGTTCGCGCCGCTGATTTATGGTGCCGACGCGGATGCCGATCTCCTCTGCGTCCTCGTCGGTGCCCGTCGTGTAGACCGGCGAGCCGCAATCGGGGCAGAAGAATTGCAGCCGCTTGCGTCCGTTTTCGCCGGTCTTGACGTAAAGCTTCGGCTCGCCGCCCGTCAGCCGGAACGATGATCGCGGCGTGCTGGTGCTGACGCGGTAGGCGGTGCCGGTCAGCCGTTGGCAATCGTTACAATGGCAGATCGTTACGTGCTCCGGATCGATCTCCGCCTCGTAGGTAACGAAGCCGCAATGGCACTGTCCGTCGATATGCATGAAACGCTCCTCGTCGCTTGCTTCGGCAAGATACGATAGGGCGAAGACTCCATTCGTCCAGTGCGACGTCCGCCGGTCAGACGCCGGTGAACAGCCACTCGTGTTCCCTCGCATTGTGGAACTTCCAGATCCGCTTCGGCCCCGCCATGACGTTGAGATAATAGGAATCGTAGCCGTGGACCGCAGCCACCGGATGGTAGCCCCTCGGTACCAGCGTCACGTCCCCATCCTCCACCGCCATGGCCTCGTCCAGCGAACGGTCGTCGGTATAGACGCGTTGCATTGCAAAACCCTGCGGCGGGTTGAGGCGGTGGTAATAGGTCTCCTCGAGATAGCTTTCGGCCGGCAGGTTGTCCTGGTCGTGTTTGTGCGGCGGGTAGGAGGAGGTGTGGCCGCCCGGCGTGATCACCTCGACGACCAGCAGCGACTGCGCCGATTCGTCGTCTTCCGGCATGATATTGGTGACGTAGCGGGTATTGGTGCCCCGGCCGCGCGTCATCTGCGGGTGCGTGCCGGGGCGGATGATTTTCGCCTCGAAGCCTTCCCCGCCCGGCGCGGAGCAGACGGCGAGGTCGAGATCCGTGGTCGCTTCGGCCTGCCAGCTGCTGCCCCTCGGCACATAGACCGCATAGGGCTGGCCCTCGAAAGGCGTCATGCGCTCGCCGAGCTCGCCGAAGTCCTCGCCATCGACCGAAACCCTGGCTTTTCCGCTGACGAGTACCAGGCAGAGTTCCTTCTCGCCCGCTTCGCCGCCGGTCGTCTCGTTGGGCCGCAGCCGATGGAGGGCGAAACCGACATAGGTCCAGCCGGCACTTTCCGGCGTGATCTCCTGCATCAGGCCGGATTGCGCTTTCGGTTTGATGAGCAGTTTGGACATTCGGCGGTCTCCTGATCTCGCGTCTGTAGGTCTGCCCCTCTCCATAGCCCTCTGGAAGGGGTGGCATCTCCCTTCTCCCGGCTTGCGGGGAGAAGGTGGCGGCAGCCGGGTGAGGGGCGTCTACGCGTCGAGCCCCGCTTCCTTCGCAAAGGCCTTCAGCGACTTCAGCCCGAGCGATTGGTACTCGAACGGATTGCGCACGGCCGAGTCCTGCTCGGCTTCGATGACCAGCCAGCCATCATAGCCGTGCTGGGCGGCGATCTTCAGAACCGGCAGGAAATCGACGCCCCCTTCCGCATCGCCCGGAACGGTAAAGACGCCGCGTCGCACACCCTCGAGGAAGGACAGGCCTTCGCTTTCGACCACCGCGCGGACCGCCGGGCGGACGTTCTTGCAATGAATGTGGCGGACGCGGTCCATATATCTCCGCGCCACGTCCGCCGGATCGGAACCACCGAACCAGGCATGGCCGGTGTCGAGCAGCAGTTTGGTCGCCGGGCCGGTGTTCCGCATCAGGAGGTCGATCTCCTCGCCGGTCTGGACGATTGTGCCCATGTGGTGGTGGTAGACCAGATCGATGCCCTGGCCGGCGCAATATTGGGCGATCGCCTCGAGGTCGGCGCCGAATTTCTCCCACTTGTCCGCCGGCAGAACCGGCTTGTCCTTCACGAGCGACTTGGAATCGTCGCCGTGAATGGCGTTCGAGGTTTCGCAGACGATCGCCACCCTGCAGCCATTATGCTTCAGAAGGTCGAGATGCGGCTGGATAGCCTTCTTCTCCGCTTCGACATCATGGGTGAGGAGGTTGGTCGAGTGCCAGCCCGAGACGAAGACGAGATCGTAACTTGAGAGCTTCTGCTTCAGCGCTTCGGGGTCGGACGGCATCTTGTGGCCCTTCTCGATGCCGTCGAAGCCGATCTTCTTGCAATCGGAGAGGCAGTCCTCGAGCGTCAGATGCGCGCCGATCGAATGGTCGTCGTCATTGCTCCAGGCGATCGGGTTGGTTCCGTAACGGATCATGTGTTTTGCTTTCTGCTGCGTGGTCTGTTCGGGGCAGTCGGTTCGTAGTTTCGTTTTTGGTGCGCCGAGGATGCCGCAGTGTGGCCCCTCATCCGCCTGCGGCATCTTCTCCCCGCGTGCGGGGAGTAAGGGACAAGCCGCGCTGTCCCCGCCCTGCGGGGAGAGGGTTAGGGGCCGCCGGCCGGACGCCAGTGTCAACCAAACCGCTGGGCCTGGAGGGCCTTCTCGTAGCCTTCGCGGGCGGCCTTCACCTGGTCTCGGTCCGAAACCTCCGGTACCGCGACGTCCCACCAGTGCCCGCCGGCCTCCGTTGTGATCAGCGGATCGGTATCGATGACGATGACGGTCGTGCGCGCCTCGTCGGCGGTCTCCGCGAGCGCAGTTTCGAGCTCGGGGATCGAGCCGACCTTGCGGGTCACGGCGCCCATGGCGGCGGCGTGCGCGGCGAAGTCGATCCGAGGCAGCTCCACATGATGGGTGTCCTTCAACAGATTGTTGAAGTTGGCACCGCCCGTTCCCATCTGCAGCCGGTTGATGCAACCATAGCCGGCATTGTCGAGCAGCACGACGGTGAATTTGGCGCCGAGCATGACGGAGGAGGCGATCTCCGAGTTCAGCATCATGTAGCTGCCGTCGCCCACCATGACGATCACGTCGCTATCGGGCTTGGCAAGCTTTACGCCCAGACCGCCGGCGACTTCGTAGCCCATGGTCGAAAAGCCGTATTCCATGTGATAGCCGCCCGGCTCCTCCGCCTGCCACAGCTTGTGCAGCTCGCCCGGAAGCCCCCCGGCGGCGCAGACGAGCGTCGTTTGCCTGCCGCCGCGGGCGCGCTGGACGGCGCCGATGACCTGAGCGTCGGAGGGAAGCGCGGCATTGGTGGTGGCGGTCGCTCTCTCGGCTTCAGCAAGCCACTCGGCCTTGCCCGCTTTTGCCCTCTCGGTCCAGGCTGTATCGGCCTTGTGGCTGCCGAGACCGCCGGAAATGCGGTTGAGGCCGGCCCGCGCGTCGGCAATCAGCGGCTGTCCCTGGTGCTTGCCGGCGTCGAACGCCTGGACGTTGAGGCCGATGATCTTCAGCGCCTCGTTTTTGAAGAGCGCCCAGGAACCGGTGGTGAAATCCTGCAGCCGTGAGCCGACGGCGAGCACGACATCGGCCTCTTCCGCCAATGCGTTGGAGGCGGACGTGCCGGTGACGCCGATGGAACCCATGTTCAGCGGATGCGAATGCGGCAGAGCGGACTTGCCGGCCTGGGTCTCCATGACCGGAATGCCGTGTTTCTCGGCGAACGCAGCGAGTTCGGCGCTCGCTTCCGAGTAGAGCACGCCGCCACCGGCGATGATGATCGGCTTCTTCGCGGATCTGAGCGCCTCGATTGCCGATGCCAGCTCGTCGAGATCAGGCTCGATGCGGCGCGGAACCCAGACCTTCTCGTCGAAGAAGGATTCCGGATAGTCGTAGGCTTCCGCCTGCACGTCCTGGCAGAGCGATAGCGTCACCGGCCCGCATTCGGCAGGATCGGTCAGGACCTGCATGGCGCGGCGGAGCGCCGGGATGATCTGCTCGGGCCGGGTGATGCGATCGAAATACCGCGAGACGGGCTTGAAGCAGTCATTCGCCGAGATCGTGCCGTCCCCGAAACTCTCCACCTGCTGCAGCACCGGATCGGGCCTGCGGTTGGCGAAGACGTCGCCGGGAAGGAGGAGAACCGGCAGTCGATTGACATGCGCCAGCGCGGCCGAGGTCACCATGTTGAGCGCGCCCGGGCCGATCGAGGTGGTGCAGGCCATGAAGCGGCGGCGGAAGCTCGCCTTGGCGAAGGCGATCGCCGCATTCGCCATGCCCTGTTCGTTCTGGGCGCGGTAGGTCGGGAGCGTTTCGCGAACGCCGTAAAGCGCTTCGCCGACGCCGGCGACATTGCCATGGCCGAAGATGGCGAAGACGCCGCCGAAGATCGGCACCCGCTCGCCGTCGATGATCGTCATCTGCCGGGTCAGGAACCGCGCCACGGCCTGTGCCATGGTCAGACGCACGGTTTTCTGGCTCATTTGTTTCCTCCTCGCGGCCGCATCCTCGCGCCGCCTTTTTATTTGGCCGCTACGCCGCCTTGGTCTCACCCAATTGCAGCCAGAGATCGACGAGCGCCTTGAACTTCGCCGCCATGTCGGAGACTGCCTGCTCGTCGGTCATCCTGCCGGAGAGCCAGGCCTTGGCGGCGTCGGCGAAGATCGTCCGGCCGACGGCAAATCCCTTGACCGTCTTCGACATTCTGGCGGCGGCGAAACCGCCTTTCAACACCTCATAGGGTGCTTCCAGGCCGAGGAGCACCACGCCCCGGCAAAGCGGATCGCGCGCCTCGATCACGGCGTCGATCGCAGCCCAGGCGGCGCGGCTCGCTTGCGGCTCGAGCTTCCACCAGTCCGGCTTCAAGCCGGCATCATAGAGCTCCTCCAGCGCCCGCGGAATGGTCCGGTCGTCGAGTGTCCCGTGCTTGCCGGCGATGATCTCGATCAGGATCTCGCGCCCGACCTTGCGCGCCGCCTCGAAGGCCGAACGCAACTTTGCGACCTGAGCGGCCTTGAGTTCGGCCGGATCGTCGGGATGGTAGAAGGAAAGCACCTTGATGCAGTGGTCGACCGGCCAGTCGACGAGGCGGCTGCCGAGGTCCTGGCTGAATTCGAAGGTAAGCGGCCGTGATCCTGGAAGCTCGATCGGCTTGCCGATCCAGAAGTCGCGATGGGCGCCGGCGGCATAGAGCGCATCGCGGCCGTATTTGTCGTCGATCAGCATGCCGAAGCCGGAGCGGCCTTGAGCCACCTCTGCCGCAGCCCTGACGGCAAGCACCTTGAAGGCCGGGATGCGCGAGAGCAGTTCCGGATTTCCCTCGGCAATGTCCTCGAGCTGACTGCGATGGTCGACGGCGAGCGCCATCAGGAGCGGGATGTCGCGCCGGCGCGTCGTCGCCCAGTGCACGTGGTTGATCGCCTCGTCCTTGCGCAGCGCCTTCTCCTTGCTGCCGTGCTCGAGGAAATATCGCAGTTCGGTCCAGGTCGGGATTTCCGGCGCGCAGAGCAGGCGCGAGACCGCGAAGGCGCCGCAGGCATTGGCCCAGGTAGCGGACGTCGCGTGCGGCTCGCCGGTGAGCCAGCCGCGCAGAAAGCCTGACATGAAAGCGTCGCCGGCGCCGAGAACGTTATAGACTTCGATTGGAAAACCCTTGCCGACGATACCGTCTTCGAGATCGTCCGAGATCGGTCCATCATAGACGATGCAGCCCATCGGTCCACGTTTGAGCACGATCGTGGCTTCGGAGAGGGAGCGGATGGTCTTGAGTGCCGCGAGGAGGTCGCTTTCGCCCGATGCGATCAGCACCTCTTCCTCGGTGCCGACAATCAGGTCGCAATCGCCGAGCACGGTCTTCAGATGCGCCGAAACGCGGTCCGAGGCGATGTAGCGGCTCTCGCCCGCATCGTGACCCGCAAGACCCCATAGATTAGGGCGGTAATCGATGTCGAAGACGATCCTGGCGCCGCTTTCCTTGGCGATCCTCATCGCCTTGCGCTGGGCGGCGTCCGCATTCGGTTTGGCAAAATGCGTGCCGGTGACGAGGACCGCGCGCGCGGAACCGATGAAATCTTCCGAAATATCGTCCTCGCAAAGCGCGTTGTCGGCGCAATTGTCGCGATAGAAAAGGAGCGGGAAGGATTTGTCGTTCTCGACGGAGAGGATCGCAAGTGCGGTCAGCCGCTCCGGGTCGGTGACGATGCCGCGCGTCTCCACGCCTTCGCGCTGAAGCTGCTCACGGATGAAGCGGCCCATCTGTTCGTCGCCGACGCGCGTCAGGAGCGCCGATTTCAGGCCGAGGCGCGCTGTGCCCACGGAAATGTTGCAGGGGCAGCCGCCGACGGATTTGGCGAAGCTCGCCACGTCTTCGAGCCGCGTGCCGATCTGCTGTCCGTAGAGGTCGACCGAAGCTCTGCCGATCGTGATGAGGTCGAGGGGCTTGGCACCCGCACCTGATGGAACTTGGGCCGACGAAATCTGGCTCACTGCTTCCTCCCTGCGGACGCCGGACCGGCGCCGACAACTATGTCTATGCCATGGGTGACGAGCATATGAAACATAAATTCCGTTGTTTCGTCAATATGGAATTTCCGTTCTATATTGCCTCACTCGCCCTCGGCGAGGCGGCGCCGTTTCTCGGCGATTGCGACGGTCAGCGCCATGGCGAAGGCCATGCTGGCGGAGAGCGAACGGAAGCCGGCATGATCGGCCTCGACCAGTTCGAACCAGACCCTGGAGGATTCGGCGAGCGGCGAGAAGGCGGAGTCGGTCAGCGAGACAACGGGTACCTTGCGGTTGGCGAGCAAGCGCGCCTGGCTGGCGCTTTCCGACGCGTAGGGCGAGAAGCTGACGGCAAAGGCGGCATCCTCCTTCGTCGCCATGGCCAACATGTCCTCGTCGATCCCGGCGGCCGTTCCGACATGCTGATATTTCACCTTCAGCTTGCCGAACGCATAGGCCATGTAGCTGGAGATCGGATAGGAGCGCCGCTTGGCGATGAGATAGATCGTGTTCGCCTTGGCGAGAATGCCGACGGCGCGCTCGAATGCCTCGGGATCGACCGAGGTGGCGATGTTGTCGAGCGAGCGATGGGCGGCCGCAACGAAGCCGTTGAAGATCGATCCGCTTTCGAGCTTGCTGTGATCGTTCTGGCGCAGCGCCTTCAGTCGTTCCTCGTAGCCGGGCGTGCGCTCCCGCAGGCGTGCGCGAAAAATCTGCTGCAGGCTCGAAAAGCCTTCGAAGCCGAAGTGCTGGGCGAAGCGCACGAGAGTCGAGGGCTGGACGTCGGCCGAAGTCGCAATACTCGCCGCCGTCCCGAAGGCGATCTCGTCCGGATTGTCGAGCGAGTAGGCCGCCACCTGTTTCAGCCGTTTCGGCAGCTGCGCCTTGCGCTCGAGGATAACCGCCTTCAGCGTTTCGAAATCCTGCGGGACATCGGCAATCGTTTCAGGCGTGGGCATCGTTCGGGCCTCCGGCTCGCTCTCGTCGTTTGCCTCAGTTTAATCGACTATCCATTGCAGCGATAGAATGGACGTTCCATTTTGGTTCCTTATCCAGCGGGAAGTATGCATGCCCGCATCGCCTCAGGCTTGCCTCCCACAGGCGGGGCGAAGGAAACTCGCGGCGCTACCTTCGCCGACATGACCGCCGGCCAACCATCGGGCACGTCCCCTCTCTCCGCGCGCGGGGAGAGGGTTAGGGTGAGGGGCAAGGACAACGGCGAGTCGGACGCCGAGATCAGCCAATCTCCACCCAATCGTTCGTCCTTGCGGAGTGATAGGTTGCGGAAAGGACCTTCTGGACTTCGTAGCCCTCGCGGAAATCGGTCGAGGTCTTACCGCCCTTGGCGATCGCTTCCAGGAACTCGTTGGCCTCGATCGCCTTCAGCTCGTTGAAGCCGATCTGGTGGCCCGGTGCCACGCAGAAGGCTCCGTAGGGCGGATGCTCCGGTCCCGCCCAGATCGTCCGGAAGCCGCGGCTCCTGATGTCGCCGCCGGCGGAGTAGACCCTGATCTCGTTCAGCCGCTCCTGGGTGAAGACGATGCTTCCCTTGGAGCCGTAAATCTCGAAATCGTGCTGCATCTTGCGGCCGGTCGCGATCCAGCTCGCTTCGAAGCTTCCGCTCGCGCCGCTCTCGAAACGGACGAAGGCCCTCGTGACGTCGTCGACCTCGACCGTCCGGGTCTCTGTGGCGCCGCGCGTGACAGGGCGCTGCGGAACGTGGATGACGGTCTCTGCCAGTACGGACCGGATCGGCCCGACGAGATGGCGCATGCAGGCGATCATGTGGCTGCCGATGTCGGCGAGCGCACCGCCGCCGCTGCGCGGGTCCAGCCGCCAACCCCACGGAACGCTCTCATCAGCCATGAAATCTTCTGCATGAATGCCGCGAAACGACCGTATTTCGCCGATCTCGCCGCTTTCGATGATGTCCCTGGCGAGAAAAATGAGCGGGTTCTTGAGATAGTTGAAGCCGACCTGAGTGACGACGCCGGCCTTTTGCGCGGCGGCGACCATTTCGGCGCAGTCGGCGACCGTCGGCGCCAGCGGCTTTTCGCAATAGACGTGCTTGCCGTGGGCAATCGCAGCGAGCGCCATTTCCTTGTGCAGGAGGTTCGGCGTGGTGATGTCGATGATGTCGATCTCGGGATCGGTCAGAAGTTCGCGCCAGTCGGCCGTCGCCTTGCGGAAGCCGAGTTGCCCGCGGGCCGCCTCCGCTCCCTCCTGCGTCACGTCCGCGACGGATACGAGATCGAGCTCGAAGGGCAGGCCGAAGACTCGTGCCGCAATCGTGAACCCAAGGGCATGCGCCTTGCCCATGAAGCCCGTCCCGATCAGGCCAATGCCCAGCCTGCGCTTGCCGCTCATCTCGTTTCTCCCGGGCCAAGCCCTGTCTGTGCTCGGCGAAATGAAATGAAATGCGCGCGAATTGTCAATATGGAATATTTGTTCGAAAATCCGGTCCCGCGTGCCTGATGGAACAGGGCGTGTCCGCCCGGTCCGCTATGCTTGGGGCAGAATGTGTTAACGCATTTTTACCATGTTGCGTTGAAACATCACTGGTGACGGTGGTGGACGAATCGCTTTCATATGGCGGGGCGAAATCGGAGTGATCGAGCATGTGCCGTTGGGCAGCCTATCGCGGAGAGCCGCTTTATCTCGAAGAACTCGTGACGTCGCCCAAGCATTCCCTGATCGAGCAATCCCATTGCGCCGTCAGGGCGAAAACGGCGACCAATGGCGACGGCTTCGGAATAGCGTGGTACGGCGACCGTCCTGAGCCGGGCCGCTACCGGGACATCCTGCCCGCCTGGTCGGATTGCAATCTCAAGAGCATTGCGAGGCAGATTCGCTCGCCGCTGTTCCTCGCCCATGTTCGCGCGGCCACCGGCGGCGGCACGCGCCGCGACAATTGCCATCCCTTCGTCTTCGGCCGCTGGTCCTTCATGCATAATGGACAGATCGGCGATTTCGAGCATTTGCGGCGGCCGATGGAGACCATGCTCGACAACGAGCTCTATTCGGCGCGCAGCGGCACGACGGATTCGGAGCTGCTCTTCCTGCTTGCCCTGCAGTTCGGTCTCGACCGTGATCCCCTCGGTGCCGTTGCCGAGGCGCTCGCCTTCGTCGAGCGGCTTGCCGAACGCCTGGGACGCCCGGCACTCGTGCGCTTCACGGCGGCCTTCTCCGACGGCCGCGATCTTTATGCGGTCCGCTATGCCACGGATTGGAAAGCTCCCACGCTCTATGCAGGCCCGATGGGGTCGAGCGGCGGCTATTGCCTCGTCTCCGAGCCGCTCAATGACGATGACAGCGCCTGGGTGGAGGTTCCGGACGGATCCGCGATCATCGTCGGTGAAAACGGCGTCGACGTTCGCCTTTTCGGGACGGCCGACGTGGCCATAGCGCCCACCTGCGGCCTGTCCTCAGGGTGAAAGCTTCGCCGCGATCAGCGCTGCGAGCTTCGCCGCGACATCGTCCTTGCCCATTTCCGGCCATTCCTCGGTACCGTCACGGCCGATCAGCTTAACGCGATTGCGGTCGCCGCCCATGATGCCGGTTGCGGGCGAAACGTCGTTGGCCAGAATGTAATCGGCCCCCTTCTTCTGGAGCTTGGCGCGACCGTTCTCGGCGACGTTCTCGGTCTCGGCGGCAAAGCCGATCACGAGCTTCGGCCGCGATGCGTGGTGGCCGACGGTCTTCAGGATATCGGGATTCTCTGCAAGCTGCAGCGGAGGAGGGGCCTCGCCCGGCCGCTTCTTGATCTTGTTGCCGGCGGCCAATGCGACGCGCCAGTCGGCAACGGCTGCCACCATGACGGCCACGTCGGCCGGCAGCGCGGCCAGCACCGCATCGCGCATCTCCTCGGCGCGCTCGACCCGGACGACGCGGACGCCGGCGGGGTCCGCGAGCGTCACCGGCCCGGAAACGAGCGTGACCTCTGCGCCGAGCCGCGCCAGTGCGGCGGCGATCGCGTGGCCCTGCTTGCCGGACGAGCGGTTGGCGATATAGCGCACCGGATCGATCGGCTCGTGCGTCGGTCCGGATGTGACGATGGCCTTGCGACCGGCGAGCGGGCCTGCTTCGTTGAAAAATTCCTCGACCGCCGCGACGATCTCCAGAGCTTCGGCCATGCGGCCTTCCCCCGCCTCGCCGCTCTCGGCCATTTCGCCGGTGGCGGGTCCGACGAAGCGGACGCCGTCGCCGGCGAGCGTCGCTCGGTTGCGGTGCGTGGCCGGGTGCGACCACATCCTCGGGTTCATCGCGGGCGCGAGCAGCACCGGCCGGTCGGTCGCCAGGAGCACCGTCGAGGCGAGGTCGTCGGCGTGACCGTTCGCCATCTTTGCCATCAGGTCGGCCGTTGCCGGGGCCACGACCACGAGATCGCAATGCCGCGCCAGCCGGATGTGACCGACATCCTGCTCGTCCTCGCGCGAGAAAAGCTCCGTGAAAACGTGAGAGGCCGAAAGCGCGCCGACGGTCAGCGGCGTGATGAAACGCTGCGCCGCCGCCGTCATCACCGGGCGCACGTCGGCACCGCGCTCGCGCAGGCGGCGGATCAGGTCGAGGCTCTTATAAGCCGCGATGCCGCCGGCGATGATGAGAAGAATGCGCTTGCCCGACAGTGTCATTCCGCTTCGGCTCCAGCCGCTCCCGTTCGTTTCCGGCGACCCTACTCGACCGACTTGCCGCACGCAATTGCGCGCCTGATTTCGAGTGCAGGCCGAATTTGACGCTTGACTTTCCGCGTTTCACGTAACAGTTTGAGTTACATGAAGCGCGATAGCCGACTTTCCATTACTTTGCATGCGCTCCTCCACATGGCGGAGCGTGAAACCATCACCTCGGAGGAGTTGGCAGCCTGCCTCTCCACCAATCCCGTCGTGGTCCGACGCACCATGGCGGGTTTGCGGGAAGCGGGTCTCGTCCGCTCCGAAAAGGGGCATGGCGGAGGCTGGTCGCTCGTGCGCGATCTCGCAACCATCAGCCTTGCGGACGTGCATGCCGCGCTCGGTGAACCGGCCGTGTTTGCGATCGGCAACCGAACCGAGGCTCCCGGCTGTGTTGTGGAGCAGGCGGTCAATGCCGCGATGGACGGAGCGCTCCGGGATGCCGAGGCGCTTCTCATGCAGCGATTGGAACGAATAAGCCTCGCAGATCTTTCAAACGATTTCCAGCGACGAATGGCGATCCGTCGCCAGCAGATGAAGGAGCAGAACCATGGCGGTTGATGTGATGCCGGTAGACGTGGCGATCGTGGGTGGAAGCTATGCAGGGCTGTCGGCGGCATTGCAATTGGCCAGAGCCAGACGCTCCGTGGTCGTCGTCGATGCGGGCGCGCGCAGGAACCGCTTTGCCGAATCGTCGCATGGGTTCCTCAGCCGGGACGGCGAGGCGCCTGCGACGATCGCGGCGCACGGCCGGGAACAGTTGATGGCCTATCCCAATGTGCGTTTCGTCGAAGGAACGGCCGATACGGCGCGCCGCGACGGCGCCAATCTGGTCGTCTCGGTGCAGGGCGAAAAGATCGCGGCGCGGCGGCTGATCCTGGCAACGGGCGTCGTCGATGAGCTGCCGTCGATACCGGGGCTTCAGGAACGCTGGGGCCGCGCCGTCTTTCATTGCCCCTATTGCCATGGTTATGAGCTCGGGCAGGGCCGCATCGGCGTTCTCGCAACCGGTGAGTCCAGTTTTCACCAGGCCATGATGCTGCCGGACTGGGGGCCGACCACCCTTTTCGCCAATGGAGCGTTCGAGCCCGATGCCGCTCAGGCCGCCATGCTGGAAGCGCGCGGTGTGGAGATCGAAAGGGAGAGGGTCGTCGCCGTCGACGGAGCGAAGGCGAGCGTGGTTCTCGATGGCGGCCGGACCGTTTCTCTCGAAGGCCTGTTCGTCGCGTCGCGTACCCGCATGGCGAGCGATCTGCCTGCAGCGCTCGGCTGCGAATTCGAGGACGGGCCGCTCGGACCCTATATCCGGACGAACGAGGCAAAGGAGACGAGCGTCGAGCGCATCTATGCCTGTGGCGATGCCGCGCGGGGCGCGGGCTCGGTCTCGCATGCGGTCGGCGATGGCGTCACGGCAGCCGTGGCCGCGCATAAGTCACTGATTTTCGACGTACATTGAGCCTTCATTCCGCCGTTTGATGAGCGCCGGCGGCGAGGAGGAGGCGCTCGATCCGCCGGAACCCTCGCCTTTTAGCATGGGCGAGGGGCGTAACGCCTTCGCCGTCCGCCAGATCGACATCCGCACCGGCCTCGATCAGCAGCCTGACGATGTCCGTATGGCTGTCGCCTCCGTTGCCGAGGATGATCGCCTCGAGGAGCGCCGTCCAGCCGAGGCGGTTTACATGGTCGACGGCAACCCCGGCATCGATCAGTGTCTTCACGGTTTCGACATGGCCGCGCTCGGCGGCTGGAATGAGGGCGGTGCCGCCGTAGCGGTTGGTGCTTTTGAGATCGGCGCCATGCGCGAGCGTCATCTTCAATATTTCGAGATGGCCGCGCGCGCCGGCATAGAGATAAGGGCTGTCCTCGATGCGGTCCTTGGCATTGACGTCGGCACCGGCCGCGATGAGAGCCCTTGCGGCCTCGATATTGTTCTCATGCGTGGCGATGAGCAGGGCCGTCGCGCCTGTTTCGTCGCGCGCATCCACGTGTGCGCCGCGCTCTACGAGAGCGCTGATTTCGGCGGCATTGCCCAGCCGGGCGGCCGTGAGGAGTTCTTTATCCAGCATGGCGGCCTTCGCGACCCCTGTTAGACTGAAAAGAGTGACGAGAGCGATGACGGCGTAGCGCAGCAGGCCTCGTGCAGCCGATCTCTGAAGCGGGATGAACATGGTCAGAGCATCGAACGGCTGAGCCCGCCGTCGACGGGCAGCGCAATCCCGGTGATGTAGGCGGCCTGCCGGCTTGCGAGAAAGGCTGCGGCGGCACCGAACTCGGCCGGCGTCCCATAGCGCCCGAGCGGAATTTCCGACTGGCTGCGCACTGCAACGGTTTCGACGCTGACGCCCTCGGCCTCCGCATCCTTGCGATCGAAGCTCAGGGTCCGGTCCGTCGCAAGCCGGCCGGGCAGGAGCATGTTGACGGTCACCCCGTCGGCTGCCACCTCGCTGGCGAGCGTCTTCATCCAGCCGGCAAGCGCGCTGCGCAACGCATTGGACGCCGTCAGGCCGGGGATCGGCTCGCGGATGCTGGTGGAGGCGACGGCAACGATGCGGCCGAAGCGGTGCTCCCGCATCGACGGCAGCAGGCGGCGCGAAATGCGCATGCCGGAAAGCACCATCGCTTCGAACTGGGCCCGCCAGAAGCCGGGATCGATGTCGGCAGCATTCGTCGGCGGCGGACCGCCACCGTTCAGCACGAGAATATCGATCTGTCCGAATGTAGCGGCGAGCCGGTCGAGGAAGGGGTCGACGACTTCAGGCTTTGCCAGGTCCAGCGAAAAGCCGGCAGCATTCGGGCCGATTTCAGCTGCGGCCTTCGCTGCGGTTTCTCCGTTCCGGCCGGTCAGCGCGACCGCAACGCCTTCCCCGGCAAGCGCTTCGGCGATACCGCGCCCGAGCCCCTTGCTGCCACCGAGAACGAGCGCCTTTTTGCCGCTAATGCCGAGATCCATATTCCTTCCTCCTGCTTTGATCGGTGGCAACGCCTGGCTGCCTGGCACTTCTGCCCGGCCGGCTGGCAGGGAGGCCCGCCGCTCCGTTCACGCAAGCTGCCAGGCGATGTAGACGAGCGTCGCCGCGATAAGCCATAGCGCGATACGGCCGGAGCGCGTATGGCGCGCCTCGGCTCTGCCGATCGCTTCCGCGGTCTCCGGATCGAAGCGCAGGCCGTTCTCGCTGATTGCCATGATTTCCGCCGAGAACCGCTCGGTCCGGGCTGCGATCTCCGGCAGCGCTTCGGCAACCCGCAGCGCCGCATGAACGCCGTCGCGCAGGTCGGCGACGATGCGTTTCGGCCCGAGATTGTCCCTTATCCACTTGCCGACCACCGGTTCGGACGCCTTCCACATGTTGAAGCGCGGATTGAGCGTTCGGGCGACGCCCTCGACGACGACCATCGTCTTCTGCAGCATCACCAGTTCGGGGCGGGTCTGCATATCGAAAAGTTCGGTGACCTCGAACAGCAGCGTCAGCAGCTTCGCCATCGAGATCGTCTCGGCCGGCTGGCCGTGGATCGGCTCGCCGATGGCGCGGATCGCCTGGGCGAAGCTTGCGGCGTCGTGGTGCGAGGGAACGTAACCGGCCTCGAAATGCACATCCGCGACGCGTTGATAATCGCGCATGATGAAGCCGTAGAGGATCTCGGCCAGGAAGCGCCGTTCCTTCCGGCCGAGGCGGCCGACGATCCCCATGTCGACGGCGACGATATGGCCCGCATCGTCGACGAAGAGGTTGCCCTGGTGCATGTCCGCGTGGAAAAAGCCGTCCCGGAGCGTATGGCGCAGAAAGGACTGGATCAGCGTTTCGGCCAGGTGGTTCAGGTCATGACCGGCCCGTTTCAGCCCTTCGATGTCCGACATCTTGACGCCGTCGATCCATTCCATCGTCACGACGTCGCGGCCGGTGCGCTCCCAATCGACCCTGGGCACGCGAAAGCCGGAATCCTCCCTGGTGTTCTCGCCAAGTTCGGAAAGCGCCGCGGCCTCGAGTCTCAGATCCATTTCGACCTTGGTCGTCTGCTCCAGCGTCTTCGTCACCTCGACCGGCCTCAGGCGGCGCGTATAGGGCAGGAATCGCTCCTGCATGCGCGATACCAGATACATGGCCTCGATGTCGGCCACAAAGCGTTGGCGCACGCCCGGGCGGATGACCTTGACGGCCACCCTTTCGCGTCTGCCGTCGCGCATGACCACGGCGGGATGAACCTGGGCGATCGATGCGGCTGCGATCGGCTCGGAGAATTCGACGAAGAGCTCGCCCACGGGGCGCCCGAGAGACGCCTCTATCGCGGTCCTGGACGCGCTCTCGGGAAAAGTCGCCATGCGGTCCTGGAGCAGCGAGAGGTCGGCGGCAAGTTCGGCGCCGACCACGTCCGGGCGGGTCGCGAGAAACTGGCCGATCTTGACATAGGAAGGGCCGAGCCGTTCCACCGCCCGGGCGAGGCGGCCGCTGCGCGCACCGAACCGGGCTTCGCGGCTGGCGAGCAGGCCGGCGAGCTTCTGCACGAATCGTGCGAGCGGGGGCAGGTGTTCGGAGGGGACCGCGGCAAACGCATTCTCGCGCGCAAGGACCCAGCCGATCCGTATGAGACGGAAATATGCTCCGGGAGTGCTCATGCGCTCAGATTTTCCAGCCGGAATGCAGCGCTGCGATGCCGCCGGTATAATTGGTGAAGGAGACGCGGGCGAAGCCGGCATCACGGATCATGGCGGCGAAATCACGCTGGTTCGGAAACTTGCGGATCGATTCCACCAGATATTGGTAGGGCGCATCGTCGCCGGTGATGAGCTTGCCGAATTTCGGAATCGAATTGAAGGACCAGGCGTCGTAGAAGCGGTCGAGCAGCGGCATCTCCACTTCGGAGAATTCGAGCACGAGGAGCCGGCCGCCGCGCTTGAGCACGCGGTAGGCCTCCTTGAGCGCGACCTCGATGCGCGGCACGTTGCGGATGCCGAAGGCGATCGTGTAGGCGTCGAATGAATTCGCCGCGAAGGGCAGGTCTTCGGCGTTGGCCTCTACGAAGTCGAGATTGGCGTCGATCCCCTTCTTGCGGGCGCGCTCGGCGCCCACCGAGAGCATCGAGCCGTTGATGTCGAGGACGGTCGCATGGGCCTTGCGCCCGGAGCGCTCGACGATGCGGAAGGCGATGTCACCGGTGCCGCCGGCGACATCGAGAACCCGATAGCCCTCGCGGCTCGGCGGGTTGAGCGCCGCGATCATCGCATCCTTCCAGACGCGGTGCAGCCCGGCCGACATCACGTCGTTCATGATGTCGTAGCGTTTGGCGACCTTGTGGAAGACGTCGTTGACGAGCGGTTGCTTCTCGCCCGTGCCGACTTCGCGGAAACCGAATGAGGTCTCCATCCCGCCCCTCGCCGATACGCGCTCATCCGCCATACGAAACTCCACTTCAACGAATTTTGCCGGCACCATAGCGAAATCGCTCCGTGCACGCTATCTGAGCGAGAGGCGACCGGCTGCCGCATGCAGCGGGATATAGGCTATCGACGGCGTCATGGGAATGGCGTGCCGCTCACGTGGGCGGGTGCGATGAATAAAGGATGAAGGAACACGGCCGATGCCGGAATTGCCCGAGGTGGAAACGGTCAGGCGCGGACTGGCGCCGACCATGGAGGGTGCGCTTCTGGTGCGGGCGGAGTTGCGCCGGCCGGATCTGCGCTTTCCGTTCCCCGAGAATTTCGCCAACGCGGTCGCGGGCCGCCGCATCATCGCCCTCTCGCGGCGCGCCAAATATCTGATGATCGAGCTCGAGGGCGGCGACGTCATCATCGCCCATCTCGGCATGTCCGGCTCGTTCCGGATCGAGAAGGGCCCGATAGAGGCTGGCGCGAATCCGGCCACGCCCGGCGCCTTCCACCACCCGCGCGGCAAGGACGAGAAGCACGATCATGTCGTCTTCCATCTCGATGGCGGCTCCGGTCCGGCTCGGGTGATCTATAACGATCCGCGTCGCTTCGGTTTCATGGATCTGGCTCGGCGCTCGGCGCTCGCCGACCACGTCTATCTCCGCGGCCTCGGCGAGGAGCCGACCGGCAATGCCCTCGACGCCGCCTATCTCGCCGCCCGTTTCGCCGGCAAGGTCCAGCCGCTGAAAGCCGCTCTTCTTGACCAGAGGACGATCGCGGGCCTCGGAAATATCTATGTCTGCGAGGCGTTGTGGCGCTCGGGCCTCTCGCCGAAAAGGGCGGCAGGCACGCTTGTCGACAAGCGGGGCCGCCCGAAACAGGCGCTGATTGCACTGACGGAAAGGATCCGCGCCGTGATTGCCGATGCGATCGCCGCCGGCGGCTCCTCGCTCAAGGATCACATTCAGGCGGACGGCAGTCTCGGCTATTTCCAGCACAGCTTCTCCGTCTATGACAGGGAAGGCGAGGCTTGCCGCACGCCCGGGTGCCAGGGTACGGTCGCCCGCATAGTACAGGCGGGACGTTCGACCTTTTATTGCCCGCACTGCCAGAAATAGGGCGGCATGGCACATTCCGCTCTTCAATCTTGCGACAACGCGTGAAGGAGACGGGAATGAGTTACGAGACGTTGCTGGTCGAAACGCAGGGCCGCGTGGGCCTGATCACGCTCAACCGGCCGCAGGCGCTCAATGCGCTGAATGCGGTGCTGATGCGCGAGCTCGATGCCGCGCTGAAGGTCTTCGACGCCGACAGGGACGTCGGCGCCATCGTCCTTGCCGGCTCCGAGAAGGCCTTTGCCGCCGGCGCCGACATCAAGGAGATGCAGGGGCTCGATTTCGTCGACGGTTACCTCGCCGATTTCCTTGGCGGCTGGGAGCATGTCGCGAACGCCCGCAAACCGATGATCGCCGCCGTATCCGGTTTCGCGCTCGGCGGCGGCTGCGAGCTCGCCATGATGTGCGACTTCATCATCGCCTCCGAAACGGCGAAGTTCGGCCAGCCGGAGATTACCCTCGGCGTCATTCCCGGCATGGGCGGATCGCAGCGCCTGACCCGCGCAGTCGGCAAGGCGAAGGCCATGGACCTCATTCTCACCGGCCGCATGATGGACGCGGCGGAGGCCGAGCGCTCCGGGCTCGTTTCGCGCGTGGTGGCTCCGGACAGGCTCCTGGAGGAGGCGCTCGACGCCGCGAAGAAGATCGCGTCATTCTCGCTGCCGGCGGCGACGATGGCCAAGGAGGCAGTCAACCGCTCTCTGGAACTGACGCTCGCCGAGGGCCTGCGCTTCGAGCGGCGGCTCTTCCAGTCGCTTTTCGCAACGGAGGACCAGAAAGAGGGCATGGCCGCCTTCGTCGCCAAGCGCAAAGCCGAATTCAAACACAGGTGAGCCACGGGCAGGACTCTGTTTTCTCAAATTGCGCGTTGACGTGCGGGCGGTTTCCCTTTATACGCCGCCCTCAGTTTGGAACGCCCTCGTTCGAGGCTTTCCGATAATACTCCCGAATTGCTTGTATGACAGGTCGCAGTGACCCGGCACGGCGAGGCGGAGTCCATGTCAGTTTTCGAAGAGAGGCATCAATGGCCAATACAACTTCGGCGAAAAAGGCGACCCGCAAGATCGCACGCCGTACCGCAGTGAACAAGGCCCGTCGTTCGCGCATCCGCAGCTTCGTCCGCAAGGTCGAGGAAGCGATCGCTTCCGGCGATCAGGCACTCGCAGCCGCCGCCCTGAAGGCGGCACAGCCGGAACTGATGCGCGCCGCCACGAAAGGCGTGATGCATTCCAACACGGCATCGCGCAAGGTTTCGCGCCTGGCGCAGCGCGTGAAGAGCCTTTCGGCCTAACCCGGCTAAGAAAAAAGCTGTTGATGAAGTGCCCGGCGTGACCGCCGGGCTTTTCCGATTCGTGCTGTCGTCAACGGTGCACGCGATTGACCTTGTCACGCTCGTGTCAATCCCGTGACAAAAAAGACGTAGGTTTTTCAGTGGCTTATGAGAGGTTGCGGCAAAAATGTGGTCTCGCGAGGCGGGCGGATTGAGTCCGAAGTGAGTCAAGCCATTTTTTATTTTTTTTCTTTTTCGCCAGCTAAGCAAGAACGCAAAAAACAAAACCCTTGATTCAACAGGGATTCTCGCCGGACTCGGAAGCGGGATGCAAAACCCGGCACGAGAGTCAACTGTCGACGCTTACGAGCGGGTAAAAAACGCCATTGATCTTGCCGGGCGATCCTGCCTAAATGCCTTCCACAGGGGACACAGATCACATCTGTACGAGGAAGTTTAAGGGTCATTCCAATCGGGGTGGCTTTGAGCTTTCCGTCGCCTGTGGCGGGGGTAATTCCACGTCGATCAATCAAACAAGTCGAGACGATAAAACCGGGCGAGCCTTCGCACCGGAGCGAGGACGTTTCGTCTTATGGTTGCCGGCCGGGGCTTGGCCTTGTGAAGGCATGGGATAGGAAGAAGGAGGCTCGGGCTGTCCGCTACGTACGAGGGTGCGGTCAGCCGACAACGAGGAAAAACGGTTCTGGCCGGCTTGAAAATGGCCGTGCAGAATCGGTAAGGCGAAGTGCGGGGGGACATTTGCTTGAGGCGAAGGCGAGCGAATGAGCGCAGCGCGCCGTGACGGGATATGAGGAGCCCGGGTTCGGTGCGTATCAGAGCGTCCGGCTGACGCGGCATGGCTTTGAGCGGCCGTGGCGGGCGGACATAAAGATGAGGCCGCCAGCAATGACGGCGTCGGAATAATGAAATTGGAAGGCGGCAAGATGCGGATGAATTTGGCGACGGCACCTGAAGGTTTTCAGGCCGGAAGCAATCAGTCTCAGGCGGCGGGGGAAAAACACGACATGCGGCATGACGCACTGTTTGAGCGGGTAAGTGCGCGCTTGAAAGCTCAGGTCGGACCGGATGTCTTCGCAAGTTGGTTTGGACGCCTCAAGCTCCATTCAGTGTCGAAAAGCGTCGTGCGCCTCTCGGTCCCTACGACTTTTCTGAAGTCCTGGATCAATAATCGCTATCTCGATCTGATCACCACGCTCGTCCAGCAGGAGGACGGCGAAATACTGAAGGTGGAGATCCTCGTGCGCACTGCGACCCGCGGTCATCGCCCGACGGCTCCTGAGGAGAGCGTTGCCGCGGTTGCCGAAGCGGCGCCCGTCTCTCCTTCCCGCCGTTCGGCGGCCCCCTCCGTGGCAATTGCCGCCGCCACGGTTGCGGCAGCTCCGGCGAGACCCGTCCAGGCGCCGCTTTTCGGCTCGCCTCTCGATCAGCGCTACGGTTTCGATAGTTTCGTAGAGGGCTCGTCGAACCGGGTCGCGCTCGCGGCAGCGCGTACGATTGCCGAGGCCGGCGCCGGCGCCGTGCGCTTCAATCCGCTCTTCATCCATTCGAGCGTTGGTCTCGGCAAGACGCATCTCCTGCAGGCGATCGCTCTCGCGGCCCTCCAGAGTGCGCGCGCGCCGCGCGTCGTCTATCTCACGGCCGAATATTTCATGTGGCGTTTCGCAACGGCGATCCGCGACAACGACGCGCTGTCGCTGAAGGAATCGCTTCGCAACATCGACCTTCTCATTATCGACGACATGCAGTTCCTGCAGGGCAAGTCGATCCAGCACGAGTTCTGCCATCTGTTGAACATGCTGCTCGACTCCGCCAAACAGGTGGTCGTCGCCGCCGACCGTGCACCCTGGGAGCTGGAATCGCTCGACAGCCGCGTTCGCTCGCGCCTGCAGGGCGGCGTGGCGATCGAGATGGAAGGGCCGGACTACGAGATGCGCCTGGAAATGCTGAAGCGTCGTCTCGAAGCGGCGCGCCAGGACGATGCCTCGCTCGAGATTCCGCCCGAGATCCTGAGCCACGTCGCCCGCAACGTGACAGCCAGCGGCCGCGAACTCGAGGGCGCCTTCAATCAGCTTCTCTTCCGTCGCTCCTTCGAGCCGCAGCTTTCGATCGAGCGGGTCGACGAACTGCTCGGCCATCTCGTCAATGCCGGGGAACCGCGCCGCGTCCGCATCGAAGATATCCAGCGCGTAGTGGCCAAGCACTACAACGTCTCGCGTCAGGAGCTGGTCTCGAACCGCCGCACCCGCGTCATCGTCAAGCCGCGCCAGATCGCCATGTATCTGTCGAAGACACTGACCCCACGCTCCTTCCCCGAAATCGGCCGCCGCTTCGGCGGGCGCGACCACACGACCGTGCTCCATGCGGTGCGCAAGATCGAGGAGCTGATTTCTGCCGACACCAAGCTCAGCCACGAGATCGAGCTTTTGAAGCGACTGATCAACGAATAGTAGCAGGTAAGCTCGAAGTTACGAAAAGCCCGGTCCGCCGGGCTTTTTTGTTGAGCGTTTTTTTCGCCTCGCTTGTCGGCTATCAATACCGCCATTCGTCTTCAGACCAGAGCGGAGATTTTCAATGCTTTACGCCGTGCTTTGCTACAACGATGAAAGCGTCACCAGTGCCTGGAGCAAGGAGGAGGACGAGCGGGTCATGCGTGATCTGAGCGCCGTCCAACGCAAATATGTCGAAGCGGGCAAGCTGGGGCCCGTGGCGCGGCTGGTGCCGACGACGGCGGCGGCGACGCTGCGCCACAGCGCCGGCGAGACGATCGTCATCGACGGCCCCTTCGCCGAGACCAAGGAACAGTTGCTCGGCTTCTATCTGATCGATTGCGCCTCGCTGGACGAGGCGCTCGACTTCGCGCGCGATCTGAGTAACGCCAATCCGAGCACGGGCTCCTACGAAGTCCGGCCGCTCGCGCTTTATAAACCCGGTGAGTTGCCCTCATGACCGACACAGGCTGGATCGATCTTGCTCTTGTTTCCGCGCGGCCGCAGGCAATGGGTGCGCTGCTGCGCTACTTTCGCAATCTCGATCTGGCGGAGGAGGCATTTCAGGAGGCCTGTATCCGGGCGCTGAAAAACTGGCCCCGTACCGGTCCGCCGCGCGATCCCGCCGCCTGGCTCATCTTCGTCGGACGCAATAGCGGCATCGACAGGGTGCGGCGGCAGTCGCGCGAGACGGCGCTGCCCCCGGAGGAACTGCTCTCCGACCTCGAAGACCGGGAGAGTGAACTCGCCGATCGCCTCGACGGGGCGCATTACCGCGACGACATCCTGCGGCTGCTCTTCGTCTGCAGCAATCCGACGCTTCCGGCAACCCAGCAGATCGCGCTTGCACTGCGCATCGTATCGGGGCTCTCCGTCAGGCAGATCGCCCGTGCTTTTCTCGTCAGCGAAGCCGCGATGGAGCAGCGCATCACCCGCGCCAAGGCCCGCGTGGCGGCCGCCGGCATCCCGTTCGAGACACCCGATGCCGCCGATCGCGCCGAGCGGCTCGCTGCGGTCGCGACGATGATCTATCTCGTCTTCAACGAGGGTTATTCGGCGATGAACGGCGCCGAGGGCGTCTCCGCCGATCTTTGCGACGAGGCGATCCGCCTGTCGCGGCTGCTGCTGCGGCTGTTTCCCGCCGAGCCGGAAATCATGGGACTGACGGCACTTCTGCTGCTTCAGCATTCGCGCGCCCGCGCGCGCTTCGATGCAAACGGTGCCGTCGTCCTGCTCGAAGATCAGGATCGGCGGCTCTGGAGCCGGCCGATGATTACCGAGGCGCTGGCGATGATCGACAAGGCAATGCGCCATCGCCGCCCCGGGCCTTACCAGATACAGGCAGCGATCGCCGCCCTGCACGCCCGCGCCGAACGTCCTGAGCAGACGGATTGGGAGGAGATCGACCTCCTCTACCAGGCGCTCGAGCGCCTGCAGCCCTCTCCGGTCGTCACGCTCAATCGCGCGGTCGCCGTCTCCAAACGGGAGGGAGCGGAGGCCGCACTGGCCATGGTGGAGCCCCTTGGCGAGAGGCTTTCCGGCTATTTCTATTATCATGGCCTGCGCGGCGGCCTTTTGAAGCAACTCGGCCGGGCATGCGAGGCGCGCGCCGCCTTCGACCGGGCGATCGCACTGGCCACCAACGCGGCCGAAGCGGCCTATATCCGCATGCAGCTCGATCACCTCGCGGCCGAGCCGGCGACGGTCGCGGAAGAAGAGCGATAATTTTTTCTGACCCCTGTCGGCAGGCGGCATCCTCTTTCGTCCTTGGAATGAACCAACATGGAGGAATTCGAAAATGACTGCAGCGACCGACACCAATTCCGGCGGCGAACGCGAACTGGTTCTGACCCGGCTGATCGATGCCCCGCGCGAGAAGGTCTACCGGGCCTTCACGGAAGCCGGG
The DNA here is from genome assembly GCF_000375585.1 of Sinorhizobium meliloti 4H41. Lineage (GTDB taxonomy): Bacteria > Pseudomonadota > Alphaproteobacteria > Rhizobiales > Rhizobiaceae > Sinorhizobium > Sinorhizobium meliloti_A. The sequence continues at coordinate 263,468 of NZ_AQWP01000001.1, forward strand.
CTTCTGAAGCAGTGGTTCGCCCCTCTGCCGTGGACGATCACGGAAGCGGAGCTCGACGTCAGGGCGGGCGGCATCAACCGCTTTGTCATGCGCTCGCCCGAGGGCGAACTCTATCCCAATCAGGGCGTCTATCTCGAAGTCGTGCCGAACGAGAAGATCGTCGTCACCGATGCCTTTACGGAAGCCTGGAAGCCGTCCGAGAAGCCGTTCATGACGGCGGTCATGACCTTCGAGAACGAGGGCGGCAAGACCCGCTATACGGCCCGCGCGCTCCATTGGAGCGTCGAGGACCGCGATGCCCATGAGAAGATGGGCTTTCACGAGGGCTGGGGCCAATGCGCCGATCAGCTTGCAGCACTCGTTGCGAAACTCTGAGAGGAGGACGGGGTCATGACCATTACCGCGAGCAGCAATGCGGCCATTGCGGAGATCGAGGAGGTAATCGGAGGCTGGGCGGAGGCGCTGCGCCGGAAGGATGCCGCCCGCGTCCTCGCCCACGGCACGGACGATTGCCTCGTCTTTTCCCTGGCGCCGCCCCTCAAGGCCTCCGACGCAGATGCCGGCGGCCTCGAGCAGTGGTTCTCCACGTGGAAAGGACCGCTCGGCTTCACCCTTGAGGATCTCGACGTTTCGGTGAGCGGCGACGTCGCCTTCGCCACTGCGCTGACGCATCTTTCCGGCGAGAAGCACGATGGTCAGAAGGCGGCGCTCTGGTATCGCCTGACCTTGGGCCTGACGCGCACCGACAGGGGATGGAAGATTGCCCATCAGCACGAATCCGTTCCCTTCTACATGGACGGGAGCTTCAAGGCGGCGATCGATCTCGATCCTCGATCCGAGGTCGACTGGCAAGCACCGTCGCGCCCGCCCATGCCCGGTGTCATCGCCTATCTCAACGTGGAGGATGCAGATGCGGCGGCGGCCTTCTACGTCCGCGCTTTCGGCGCCAAGGAGGAGGACCGCAAACTTGCCCAGGACGGAAAGCGCCTCATCCACTGCCACCTGACGATCAACGGCGGCGCATTGATGCTGAACGATCCCTTCCCGGAATTCGGCCATCCCTGGAAGCCGCCGGAGGGCTTCGTGCTGCACCTCGTCGTCGACGACGCGGATTTCTGGTGGAAACGGGCGGTGGAGGCCGGCGCGCAGGTGACGATGCCGCTGGAGATCGCCTTCTGGGGCGATCATTACGGCCAGCTCAAAGATCCCTTCGGGGTTACCTGGGGGATCGTCGCACCGGTGAAGGAAGGCGGTTGAACCGCTCGGCCCGCGATCAGCAGGCGAGGTCGGCCACCACGGCGTCGAGGATCAGCATTCCGGCGGGCGTGCAGCGCAGCCGCGAATTGCCGATCCGTTCGATGAAACCATGCTCGATCAGGAACTCTTCCCGGGCCGGATCCGGATCGCGGCCCGAGAGGGTCTGCCAGCGGGCGAGATCGACGCCTTCGCGCAGCCTCAACCCCATCAGCAAAAGCTCATCGGCCTGCGCCTCGAAATCAAGCAGTTCCCGCTCGATCAGGCCTTCGCCGCACTCTTCGACGCGTTGCAGCCATGCCTCGGGGTTGCGCTCGGTTGCGGTCGCGATCTTGCCTGATCCGATCGCCAGCCGCCCATGGGCGCCGGGGCCGATGCCCGCATAGTCGCCGTAGCGCCAATAGGTGAGGTTGTGCCGGCTCTCGGCCCCCGGCCGGGCATGGTTGGAGACCTCATAGGCCGGCATGCCGATCGCCGCGGTGATCTCCTGCGTGGCCTCGTAGAGAACAGCCGACTGCTCGCCATCCGGAACGACGAGCTTGCCTGCCTTGTGCAGGCCGTAGAAGGGCGTCCCTTCCTCGATGGTAAGCTGGTAGAGCGACAGATGATCGACGGCGTAGGAAACCGCCTCCTTCAGTTCGCGCTCCCATTCCTCGACCGTCTGGTTCGGCCGCGCATAGATCAGGTCGAAGGACATCCGCGGAAAGATCTCGCGGGCGAGCCGCACGGCCTTCAACGCATTCTCGACATCGTGCAGCCGTCCGAGAAATTTGAGGTCACGGTCGTTGAGAGCCTGGACGCCGAGCGAGACGCGGTTGACGCCGGCCGCCCTGTAGCCGCGGAAGCGCGTCGCCTCGACGCTGGAGGGGTTCGCCTCCATGGTGATCTCGATGCCGTCAGGCACGTGCCAATGCCGGGCAATGCCGTCGAGGATCGCCTCCACCGTCTGAGGGTCCATCAGCGACGGGGTACCCCCGCCCATGAAAATGCTGGTGACGGTTCTCGGACCGGAAAGCGCGCGCACCGCCGCCATTTCCTTCAGGAATGCGGCGACGAAGCGAGGCTGATCCACCGGCTGGTGGCGCACATGGCTATTGAAGTCGCAATAGGGGCATTTCGCCGCGCAGAACGGCCAGTGCACATAGACCCCGAAACCGGGGTCCATGCCGTCACCGATCGCTGAAAGCGGGGCTATCTGCATCGTCTTTCTACTCAGGCGCCGAGACAGGTTTCGGCGAACAGCTTGAATGCGCGGGCGCGGTGCGACAGAGCCTCGGGATCGCCCGGCTTCCAGCCATGCTTCTCCTCCGCACTCATTTCGCCGAATGTGGTGTCGTAGCCCTTCGGTTGGAAGACCGGATCGTAGCCAAAGCCGCTGGTGCCGCGCGGCGGCCAGACGACATAACCCTCGACCTCGCCGCGAAAGAGCTCGACATGTCCGTCCGGCCAGGCAAGGCAGAGAACGGACACGAAGCGTGCGGTACGGCTTTCGGGCGTCACCGCACCCTTGTCGCGGAGCGCCTCTTCGACCTTTTCCATGGCCATCTGGAAGTCGCGGCTGCCGTCCTCACGTTCGGCCCAGTTGGCCGTGTAGACGCCGGGGGCGCCGCCGAGCGCGTCGATGGCAAGACCGGAATCGTCCGAAAGCGCCGGCAGTCCGGATGCCCTGGCCGAGGCGAGCGCCTTGATCGTCGCGTTCTCCTCGAAGGTCGTGCCGGTCTCTTCCGGCTCGACGAAATCGAGATCGGCTGCCGATTTCGCCTCGAAGCCGAGAGGCCCGATGAGGTCGCGGATCTCACGGATCTTGCCGGCATTATGGCTCGCGACGACGAGCGTCTTGTCGATCAGTCTGCGCATCTGTTCCGTTCCGTTCAGGTTCTGCCGAAATCAATCCTTGGCCCAGAGGCCCGCTTCCGCGCATTCCAGGCTGTTGCCGGCCGGATCGCGGAAATAGAAGGAGCGGGCGCCGTTCGGCCAGCGGACATCCGCCTCGATCGAAACTCCGGCTGCCTCCAGTTTCGCCTTCCAGGCATCGAGTGCCTCGGCGGCGACCCGGAAGCACATGTGCCCGTTGCCCTTCGTCCCGTGCGGAGGCACGGGAAGTGCGCCCGGTGCAGGCGGCTTCACCGTCTCCGCCGGGTTGAAGATCAACAACACGCCTTCGCCGCAGCGGAAGAAGACATGGCGGCTACCGGCGCGCGTGATCCTTTCAAGGCCGAGGACCGTTCCGTAGAAGGCCTCGGCCTGGTCGAGATCGTCCGCGTAAAGCGCGGTTTCCAGAATGCCTTCGAATGTCGGCACCGGACCGGTTCCTCTCAAGTGATCCAGAGCACTTCCGGAAAAGCCATGACGGCGTTCCGTCCGGAAGTGCAAATTGTCGAAGCGTCAGATCATCTCACTGCTGCCGTGCAGCAGAGAGCAGTCTAGCCTGCTATCGCCTGCTTCTGCATTTCGACGAGTTCGGCAATGCCGTTCTTGGCGAGCAGCATCAGGCTTGCGAATTCTTCTTCGCTGAAGGGCTTGCCTTCCGCCGTTCCCTGGATCTCGACCAGGCCGCCGCTGCCCGTCATCACGAAATTGGCATCCGTCTCCGCAGCCGAGTCTTCGAGATAATCGAGGTCGATGACCGGCTGATTGGCGAAAATGCCGCAGGAAATGGCGGCCACATGGTCTTTCAGGACCTTCTCCAGCTTGACCATGTTGCGCGCTTCCATCCACTTCAAACAGTCGTGGAGGGCGATCCAGGCGCCGGTGATCGACGCAGTGCGCGTGCCGCCGTCGGCCTGAAGCACATCGCAGTCGATCGAGATCTGACGTTCGCCGAGCGCCGGAAGATCGACGACGGCTCTGAGCGACCGCCCGATCAGCCGCTGGATCTCCTGCGTGCGGCCGCTCTGCTTGCCGGTCGCCGCCTCACGCCTCATGCGCTCGCCGGTCGCGCGCGGCAGCATGCCGTATTCCGCGGTGATCCAGCCCTTGCCGCCGTTGCGCAGCCAGGCCGGAACTTTTTCCTCCAGGCTGGCGGTGCACAGAACATGCGTGTCGCCGAAGCGTACCAGGCAGGATCCTTCCGCATGCTTGGAGAAATTGCGCTCGAACGAGACCTTGCGCATTTGGTCGATTTTTCTGCCGGATGGCCGCATCGTCAACTCCTGTCGATCCCGACTGCATGTTCCTTCGAGTCCTGTTCGGTTCAAGGACAAGACCATGCAGAATTCAAAGTGCTCCAGCGGCCTTTGCGCGTCTGAAGACACGCGGCGCTTTCGTGAGCCTTCTAGATCATGGCGTGGGCAAAGGGAACCGCTTGATGTCGAAGCTTCGCAGTGATTTTTCCCTTTTGCCATTCCCCGTGCGGATCACTATATTCTGTGCGAACACGGAATACTGATCACGGAGTGACATGGTACTGCGCAACCCTGGAACGAAGGGGATCGCATCGGCGCTGGACGAGCGCTCCGGCGAGATCTTCCGCCGCATTGTCGAGAGCTATCTGGAAAGCGGGGAGCCGCTGGGCTCGCGCAATCTCTCTCGGCTGTTGCCGGTGTCGCTGTCGCCGGCCTCGGTTCGCAACGTGATGAGCGATCTCGAGGATCTGGGCCTGATCTATTCCCCCCATGTCAGCGCCGGCCGGCTTCCGACGCAGCTGGGCCTGCGCTTCTTCGTGGACGCCTTCATGCAGGTGGGCAATCTCTCGCCGGAGGAACGCGCCTCGATCGAAAGGCAGGTTCACCCGGGAAATCGCGACCGGTCGGTCGAAAACCTTCTTACCGAGGCGAGCCAGATGCTGTCCGGCATGTCGCGCGGCGCAGGTCTCGTCATCACCACCAAGAGCGACCCCGTTCTCAAGCATGTCGAGTTTATCCGGCTGGCGCCGACCAAGGCACTGGCGGTGCTCGTCGGCGAGCACGATCAGGTGGAGAATCGCATCATCGAGCTGCCGGCCGGGATCACCAGCGCCCAGCTCACCGAAGCGGCGAACTTCGTCAACGCTCACCTTGCCGGTCAGACGATCCCCGAACTGCGGACGCAACTGGAAAAGGTCAAGGAGACGGTGCGCGGCGAGCTCGACGCGCTCTCGCAGGACCTGGTTGAGCGCGGGCTGGCGATCTGGTCCGGAAGCGAGGGCGACGGCCAGCCGGCGCGGCTGATCGTCAGGGGCCGCGCCAATCTGCTCGAAGGATTGGAAGGGACGGACGACATTGAGCGGCTGCGCATGCTCTTCGATGACCTCGAAAAGAAGGACAGTCTGATCGAGATCCTCAACCTCGCGGAGAGTGGCCCGGGCGTGCGCATCTTCATCGGTTCCGAGAACAAGCTGTTTTCACTCTCCGGATCCTCGCTGATCGTCGCTCCCTACCGCGACAGCGACGACCGCATCGTCGGAGCGGTCGGTGTCATCGGGCCGACCCGGCTCAACTATTCCCGCATCGTTCCCATGGTCGATTACACCGCACAGCTCATGTCGCGGCTGTCGCGCTGAGCGAATCCTTTTGATCGATGAAGCAATCGACCCTTGATTTTTCGGGCCCAAACATCGATATCGGGCTTCAAATCCAGGCAACAGAACGTTCAAGCAAAGCGACTTCCGCTGGTTTGATGATGCCGAACAGAGCAAAAGACAGAAATTCGGAGAACGTCATGACCGACGAAACGAACAAGAACGGACCCGAGGCCGCGGCGCCTGAAGAATTCGAAACAGCCGCTGAGCCGCAAGCCGCGGAGAAGCCGGAGGCGGATGCTTCCACGACCGCGCCGGATCCGCTTGAGCTTGCCAGGGCCGAGAGTGCGGAACTGCGCGACAAATATCTTCGCCTGGCTGCGGAGATGGACAACCTGCGCCGGCGCACCGAACGTGACGTGAAGGACGCGAAGTCCTATTCCGTCGCGGGCTTCGCGCGCGACATGCTGGCGGTCTCCGACAACCTGCGCCGCGCGCTGGATGCGATTCCGGCCGACGCCAGAGAGGCGGGCGATGCCGGCCTGAAAGCACTCATCGAGGGTGTGGAAATGACCGAACGGTCGATGCTCGCGGCGCTCGAGCGTCACGGCGTGAAGCAGCTGGACCCCACCGGCCAGAAGTTCGATCCGAATTTCCACCAGGCCATGTTCGAGGTCCCGAACACCGAGGTTCCGAACAACACGGTCGTCCAGGTGGTCCAGGCGGGATACACGATCGGCGAGCGCGTTCTGCGCCCGGCGATGGTCGGTGTTGCCAAGGGCGGCCCGAAAGCCGCGTCCTCTGAAAGCGAGACGCCTGCTGCCTGACGGCGCATGAATGCGAATTGCGAAGGGCCGCGCACTCTGCAAGGTGCGCGGCCCTTCGTCATTGTTCGAAATATCGCATGCTCTTCCAACCGGCTCCGGCAGGACAGCAGGCAGAAGATACTCAGGCAGCGTGCGAGGTCGTGTCGTCGCTAAGCAGCGTGTAGATCGCGCTTGCCGAGTCGCTCGCTCGGATACGCGACACCATGTCGTGGTCGCGCAGCACGCGGGCGATGCGCGAGAGCGCCTTGAGGTGGTCGGCGCCGGCACCTTCCGGTGCAAGCAGCAGAAAGACGAGGTCGACCGGCTGGTCGTCCAATGCCTCGAAATCCACCGGCGTATCAAGCCGCGCAAAGATACCGACGATCGACGGCAGATTGCTGAGCTTGCCGTGCGGGATGGCGATGCCGTTGCCTACCCCGGTCGAGCCGAGTCTTTCTCGCTGCAGGATGACGTCGAAGATCTCCCGCTCCGGAAGACCGGTGAGCTTCGATGCTTTTGCCGCCAATTCCTGAAGGAGTTGCTTCTTCGAGTTGGCCCTCATGGCCGGGATGATCGCATTTTGATGCAGCAAGCCTGCCAATGCCATTCTTTTATCCTCGTTCGCCGGTTAGAGCCTGGCAATCTCATCACAAATGCGCCGTGATGGCTCTACCCATCTTTGTCTTGGCGGGTCGAATGCACAGAAAAGTCGAGCTTTTCCGCCGTCCCGCTGATCGGAAAGACGGGGGACGCCAGTCCGGCTGGCTTCCCCCATCCCCACTCATGCCTTGATATTGGCGGCGTCGATCCAGCCAATATTCCCATCGTTGCGTCGATAGACGATGTTCAGTTCATCCTTGCCGGGGCTGCGGAACATCAGCACCGGTTCATCCGTCATGTCCAAGGCCATAACGGCATTGGCGACGGACATTGTTCTCAACTGTTTCGTCGTTTCGGCAACGATCGTCGGCGCATAATCGTCGGGGACTTCCTCGTCCTCAAAGGGCACCGAGTCCATCACTCGATAGGCCACTTCGGTGGCATTCTGCCCGTTGCCGTTGTGATGGTCCTTGAGCTTGCGCTTGTAGCGCCGGAGCCGCTTCTCGATGCGCTCCGAAGCCGCGTCGAAGGCTGACTGTGGCTCGTTCGCCTGGCCGTTTGCCTGCAATACCACGCCCGTATCGAGATGAAGCTTGCAGTCGGCGCTGAATCGCGACCCTGACTTTTCCACAGTGACCTGGCTCGAATATCCTCCGTCGAAATATTTGGTTACGGCCTGCTCGATCTGCTCGCCGATGCGGACGCGAAACGAATCGCCGATTTCCATATGTTTACCGGATACACGCACACTCATGGAGTTTCCTCTCTTGTTCGTGAATTGCGTGCCCAGTCTATTCCAAGCGCCCCCGTCATCCAAGCACTTCAGCGACGGGAGTCCCGAACAACCGAAATCGTGAGCGCGCGCTGCCTCTATGCAAGCGCGGCGGCCTCATATCCGCTGTACCGCGGAGAGTCAATTGCGCGTCGTGGGATTAAACGTTCATCGAGCCCCGGCGGTTCCGCAGGCGAGAGCCCAAAGCGCAACCCGGCTTACGCGCTTGCGGCCGCCCGGAAATGCTCAGAATGCCGAGGTTTTGGCCAGCGCGCGTTTCTCGCGGCGGCGCTGGACGGAGGAAGGGATGCTCATCGTCTCGCGATATTTTGCGACGGTGCGTCTGGCGATATCGACGCCGGCTTTCTTGAGGACGTCGACGATATCGTCGTCCGAGAGCACGGCATCGGCGCTTTCCTGATTGATCATCGTGCGGATGCGATGGCGCACGGACTCGGCGGAATGTGCATCGCCGTTTTCCGCCGAGCCGATCGAAACGGTGAAGAAATACTTCAATTCGAAGAGCCCGCGCGGGGTCAGCACGTATTTGTTGGAGGTGACCCGGCTCACCGTCGACTCGTGCATCTTGATCGCATCCGCGACGATCCTGAGGTTCAGCGGGCGAAGATGGCCGACGCCGTGGACGAGAAAGGCGTCCTGCTGCCGGACGATTTCGCTTGCCACCTTCATGATCGTCCTGGCGCGCTGATCGAGGCTGCGCGTCAGCCAGTTGGCATTTTGCAGGCACTCGTTGAGAAAGGCCTGTTCGCCGCTGTTCTTCCGGCTGGAGCGTGATATTTCGGTGAAATAGTCGTGGTTGACGAGAACCCGGGGCAGGGCATCCGGATTGAGCTCGACCAGCCAGCCGCCATCGGGTGCGGCGCGCACGACGACGTCGGGAACGATGGCCTCGAACACACCGGTTTCGAAGCTGGTGCCCGGTTTCGGATCGAGCTTGCGGATCTCGGCGAGCATATCGACCAGGTCTTCCTCGTCGACGCCGCAGATTTTCTTGAGACTTGCGAAATCGCGCCGTGCCAGGAGCTCGAGATTGGCCACGAGCGCTTCCATCGCCGGGTCGAGGCGATTGCGGGCGCGCAGCTGAATGGCAAGACATTCGCCAAGCGTGCGCGCAAAGACCCCCGGCGGATCGAACTGCTGAAGCACCTGCAGCACGCGCGCCACGTCCTCGACGGCCGCGCCCAGCTTCTCCGCCGTCTCGGCGAGGTCGGCGTGCAGGTAGCCGGCATCGTCGAGCTGGTCGATGAAATGCAGGGCGATCAGCCGATCGGAGGCAGTGCTGAGTGCAAAGGGCAACTGCTCGGCGAGAGCCTCCCTCAGCGTCTTGCGGCCGGCAACGAAATCGTCGAGATCGTAGCCCTCGGCGTCGCCGGCGCCCGGCATGGATTTCCATTGGCCGAGAAGCTCGGGCGCATCCGCCCGCTGCGGCGCCGTATCGTCGGGGAAGACGTTGGCGAAGTCGGCGTCGAAGCCTTCGCTGAGTCTCTCGCCGGATCTCGACATGGCGCTGTCGTAAAGATCGCTCTGACCTGCCGCTTCGTCAGTCTCGCCGCCGGTCTCAGCCGGATGCGGACTGGCATCCTCGCGATCCGATGTCGTTGCCTCATCGGCCGATTGGACCTCCAGCAGCGGGTTCTTCTCGACTTCCTGCGCGATGAAATGGCTGAGCTCCAGATGGTTCATCTGAAGCAGCTGGATCGACTGCATCAGCTGCGGCGTCATGACCAGCGACTGCGACTGTCTCAGATGAAGGCTGGCGGACAAGGCCATGCTGGCGTGAAACTCCCGTCGAGTTCTCCGAGCCGTGTCCGCTTGGACGGGCCCATTTTTTAGTTGGCCCAAAAATTGCTTATTACTGGAATTTGGTCAAGCATGGACGGCGGCGGAGGTGCCGATTCAGCCGGCGGTCGTCCGTTCTGCCGGAATGCACGCCGCCGGCAGGTATCAGAGGCTGAAATTGTCGCCGAGATAAAGCCGGCGCACGTCCGGGTTGGTGACGATGTCGTTGGCGCGGCCATGCGTCAGCACTTCGCCGGCATGGATGATATAAGCCCGGTCGATCAGCCCGAGCGTCTCGCGCACATTGTGGTCGGTGATGAGGACGCCGATGCCGCGCGAGGTGAGGTGGCGCACGAGCGCCTGGATATCGGCGACGGAGATAGGATCGACGCCTGCGAAGGGTTCGTCGAGCAGCATGAAGGTCGGGTCGGTCGCAAGCGCACGGGCGATTTCGAGGCGCCGGCGTTCGCCGCCCGATAGCGCGATGGCGGGCGATTTGCGCAGGTGGGTGATCGAAAATTCACCAAGCAGATCGTTGAGCTTGCTCTCGCGGCGGTCGACGTTCTCGTCGTGAACCTCCAGCACCGCGCGGATGTTATCCTCGACCGTCAGCCCGCGAAAGATCGAGGCCTCCTGCGGCAGGTAGCCAACGCCCAGGCGCGCCCGGCGATACATGGGCATCGTCGTGACGTCGTTGCCGTTGATCTCGATCGAGCCCTCGTCCACCGGCACGAGGCCGGTGATCATGTAGAAGCAGGTCGTCTTGCCTGCGCCGTTCGGACCAAGCAGGCCGACAGCCTCGCCACGGCGCACGACGAGCGAGACACCGTTGACGACGCGGCGCGAGCGGTATGATTTCGTAAGGTTCCGGGCAATAAGCGTGCCGTCGTAGCGCGCCTTGTCGACCGCGCGGGCAGCTGTCGCTGCCGCCGACGGCTTTTTGCCCCGTTTGCGTTTTTGGAGGAAAGGAATCTGCACGAGCGGGTCTATGTCAGTTCGTCTTGCGGGACTGCGGATCGAGCTGGATCTGTACGCGGCCGCCGCAGGCGTCGAGCTGCGCTTCGCCGGTGTCCATCTGGACGTTCAACTGGCAGCCCACGAAGACGTTCTTGCCTTCCGACAGAACGACCTTCTTGCCCTTGAGCACGATCGTCTGGTTGGTCAGGTTGACGATGCCGCTTTCGCCCGTGGCCTGCTGCGCACCGGAGCTGAGGAACACCTTGTTGCTGACCTCGATCCGATCGATATCGGCGTTGCCGCTGGTGACCGAGCCGCCGCCCGCCTTGTAGAAGACGGTCATGTTGCCGGCCTGCAGCGTCGTCGTGCCCTGGACGACCTTCACATTACCGGTGAAGATCGCCTTGCTTTCCGGATCCTTGATCTCAAGCTTGTCGCTCTCGATCTGGATCGGCTGGTCGTTCGAAAGCTGAAGGCCCTGCATGCGACTGGAGGTTGCCTGCGCCAGGGCGGCGGAAGCAATCAGCGAAGCGCCGAGCCCGGCCACGGCCAGAGCGGCTGAAATCCTTATGAGAGCGGCAGGTTTGACCGACATGGCTGCAGGGGATCCTGTTCTTGGGGTCCTGTTATTTTGCGTTTTTGCGAATGGCGCTGGGTTCGATATTGACCCTTACCATGCCTTCGAAAGTTACGACACGTCCCTTATCTGTCATTCGCAGCTTCTGCGCAATGATCGATCCGCCCTTCATGCTTATGGCAATCGGTTGTTTCGTCTCCATTTCGCCGGCATTGATGTCCAGATAGGCGGACTGGAAATCGGCATTGACGCCATTATTCATGGAAATCGTGAACGGGGCGTTCATATCGAGCGTATTCGCGCCGCGGTCGTAAATGCCGCTCGTCGCATCCACCGTGGCGATCAGCGTATCGTTGACCGGCATCTCGGCGTGAATGGTCTCGAGTGTGATCAGATTCGGGTTGGCGATATCCTGAAGCGCCCGCGCGGCCTTCATCGAATAGCTGATATCCTGCTTGTTGCGGCCGGAAATCGCCGGGTTCTGCATGACGATCTTGCCGTTCTCGATCGTGGCCGTCTCGAGCTGCAGCTCTTCGGGCAGAAAAGCGCGCACGAAGGAAACGGCGACGAAGATCAGCGCAATCGCGCCGGCGATGAGCGGCAGCATGACTTTCAGGCGCCTTACGCGCGCCGAATGCCGCGCTGCCGAAGCATAGGCATCGGCAGAGCTCGTACCCACATCGGCAAAGATTGCGGGGGATCGGGCTTCGTTCAGCATCAAGGGCCTGTCAGTTTCCTCTGACCTCGGGCAGTCCGAGGGACACATACATACATCGGCGTAAGCCACGGCGAATATGGTTATCTTGCTGCCGCCCAGCAATGGAGCGGTGCAAACTTTGCATTGTAAGACAATCCGGCCGCACTATTTCAATCCGCCGGGCATGCTCTACTCCATGCCGCGTCAAACCCCAAGGGGTTTCATACAGCAAGCCGCGTCGGCCCGGTACGTATTCCCGTGCGTCGCGTTGCAGACTGCCCTAGCTTGCCGCGTCTGAGGCGGATAGCATGTTCCGTGGGAAACTGACAGAACCCCTTACCACAAATCGGAGACACTCATGGACGAACTCGCCATTGCCGACCGCCGCAGACTGCGCAGAAAGCTGAGCTTCTGGCGTTGGGCGGCGGTGGCCGTTCTCGTCGCTGGCGGCCTCGCGCTGTTTGCCTTCTCAGGCTGGGGCGACGTGACGGAGCGCGCGCGCGATCACGTCGCGCGCGTTGCCGTTACAGGTCTTATCCAGGACGACCGGGAGCTTGTCGAGCGGCTGGAGCGGATCGCCGACAACCAGTCCGTCAAGGCGCTGATCGTGACGATCTCGTCGCCGGGCGGCACCACCTATGGCGGTGAGGTCATCTACAAGGCCATCCGCAAGGTTGCCGAGAAGAAGCCGGTGGTCTCGGATGTGCGCACGCTTGCCGCGTCGGCCGGCTATCTGATCGCCCTTGCAGGCGACCGGATCGTTGCCGGGGAGACCTCGATCACCGGCTCCATCGGCGTCATTTTCCAGTATCCGCAGGTCAAGACCCTCATGGACAAACTCGGCGTGTCGCTTGAATCGATAAAATCGAGGCCTCTCAAAGCCGAACCGTCGCCGTTTCATCCTCCGAGCGACGAGGCGAGAGCCATGATTCAGGCGATGATCGACGACAGCTACGGATGGTTCGTCGATCTGGTGGCCGAGCGGCGCAAACTGCAGCGACCGGAAGCGCTGGCCCTTGCGGATGGCCGCATCTTCACCGGGCGGCAGGCGCTGGAAGGCAAATTGGTAGACGAGCTCGGCGGCGATGATGAAATCAGGGCGTTTCTGGCCGAACGAAAGGTCTCGAAGGACCTTCCCGTCCTCGACTGGGAAGCACCGAGCGGCGCGCTGTCCTTCGGCCTCGGATCGCTCCTGGCCGAAGCGGTCAAGGCGTTGGGATATGAGGCTTTTCCGACGATGAAGAGCCTCGAAAAGACCGGCCTGGACAAGTTGTTTCTTGACGGTCTTGTTTCGGTTTGGCAGGTTGAAGGGCATTGAGGAAGGCACGTGTGCTAGCCGCGTCACGAGGCCGTAGCTCCAGGCGAGCCTTCCCGAATGCGCAAACGCAGACAAAACAAGCCAAAAAAACCAAGGGGGGCGAACGTGATCAAGTCAGAGCTGGTGCAGATTGTGGCGGCGCGCAATCCGCATCTCTACCACCGCGATGTCGAAAATATCGTCAATGCGGTACTCGATGAGATCACGGACGCGCTTGCTGCCGGCAACCGGGTGGAGCTGCGCGGTTTCGGCGCATTCTCGGTCAAGAACCGGCCATCGCGGTCCGGCCGCAACCCACGCACCGGCGATTCCGTCTTCGTCGAAGAAAAGTGGGTGCCCTTCTTCAAGACCGGCAAGGAACTGCGTGAGCGGCTCAATCCGGGGATGAACGACAACAATAACGGTGAAGACGACTGACGAACGAGGCGCACAGGGATAGGCGCCTCTCGCGCGGGCGCCGAGTTCCGCACATCGTGCGGCTCTCCGCCTCATAAGCGTGTCGAAACAAGGCGGCCCGCTTTATGTCACTATTCGTATGCATGTCGTTGTCGCGAAGCTGCCCCACAATTCCGGGCGACATGCATTAACATTCTGGTCGGAGCGGGTGCATGCTCAAGAAACTCATCAATATCGTCGTCTTCGTGCCGCTCGGAGTGCTGCTGATCGTCCTGAGCGTGGCCAACCGCCAGACGGCAACGCTTGCGCTGAATCCGTTCAATCCCGCCGACAGCGTGCTTTCGATCTCGGCTCCGTTTTTCGTATTTCTCTTTCTCGCCGTCATTGTCGGTCTCGTGCTCGGCGCTGCCGTGACCTGGTTCACCCAGGGAAAATATCGGCGTCGCGCGCGCAGCGAGGCCCATGAGGCGCTGAAATGGCATCGCGAGGCCGAAAAGCAGCGCGGCCAGGCGGAGAAGCTGGCGACGCAAGCGAGCCTGCCCGCGCCGCAAGGCTGAGATTGGTGCTGAACGCGTTCCGAGCCCTCAGCTCGCCGCCTCGGCCTTGCCGCTGACGGCCAGGTTGAAATCCGCGAAGAATTGCTGGGCGAGCTTGCGCGCCGTCGAATCGACGAGGCGCGAGCCAAGCTGGGCAAGCTTGCCGCCGATCTCCGCCGTGACGTCGTAGCGCAGCACGGTTTCCGCGCCCTCGTCCAGCAGCGTGACGTCGGCGCCGCCCTTGGCAAAGCCTGCTATTCCGCCCTTGCCCTCGCCGGATATGGTGTAGCTCGCGGGGGGATTGAGGTTCGACAGAACGACCGTGCCGTTGAAGGATGCGGAAACGGGGCCGATCTTGATCTTGACCACGGCCGCAAGCTCGGTTGGCGATTTCAATTCAAGAGACTGGCAGCCGGGAATGCATCGCTTCAGAATGTCCGCATCGTTCAGGCCACGCCAAACCGCGTCTCGGTCAGCCGCGATACGTTCCTCTCCGCTCATATTCATGCCGGTCCTCCCGTCCACTCTTGTTGGCGATCTTCGCAATCGGAAACGGCTTTGCCAAGAGCACCGGCGATGCTATTTGCAGGCTGAACATGCTACGGACGTGGCGAAGGCGCGTAAAACCGGTCGAGAGTGGCTGCGCCGAATGGTTGAACGAAGTCCAAGGATCAGCGCGTGAAGGAAAAAGACCGGCGATCGAAGAACGCATCGGTGACGGCGGCAAAAAGCCGGGGCGCCGAGGCGGGCGGCGGCCGCCACGAGCAAAGGCTGCCGCCCGCAAAAGGCGCCGGGCCCAGGACGAAGGGCGGGTCCAGGACGAAGACCGGGCCCAAGACAGCGGCAGGAGGGCCGCCGCCGGAAGCGGCGCCGCGCAAGAGCGAGCGGCCGTCCGTCCAGGAGAGTGCTCCGACGCGGCGCATCGAGCCGAGAAGCGGCGAGAAGCCGGCCGAGAGGGTGCCGCTTATCCTCGAGACCGCCGCTGCTGCGGGCTATCATCTAGTCGACAGCGGTGATGGGGAGAAGCTCGAACAATACGGTCCCTATCGTATCGTCCGCCCCGAGGCACAGGCGCTTTGGCCGAAGGCCCTGCCGGCATCGATATGGGAGCGGGCCGATGCCGTCTTCACTGGCGATACCGAAGAGGACGGCATGGGGCGTTGGCGTTTTCCGGGCGAGGTGCTCGGCGAGACCTGGCCGATGCAGCTCCTCGATACGGATTTCCTCGGCCGGTTCACCTCCTTCCGCCATGTCGGCGTCTTTCCGGAACAGCTCGCCCATTGGTCGTGGATGGGCGACCAGGTAGCCGCAGCCGGCCGGCCTCTCAAGGTTCTCAATCTTTTCGGCTATACCGGCGTCGCCTCCCTGATCGCCGCCAAGGCGGGCGCGGAGGTCACGCATGTGGATGCCTCCAAAAAGGCGATCGGCTGGGCGCGCGAGAACCAGGTCCTGGCGCGCGCCGAGACGTTGCCGATCCGCTGGATCTGCGACGACGCCATGAAGTTCATCCAACGCGAGGAGCGGCGCGGCAGCCGTTACGACATCATCCTCACCGACCCGCCGAAGTTCGGCCGCGGTCCGAACGGCGAAGTATGGCAATTGTTCGATCACCTGGCCGCGATGCTGGACATCTGCCGCGAGATCCTGTCGCCGGACGCCCGGGGCCTCGTGCTCACCGCCTATTCGATCCGGGCGAGCTTCTATTCGATCCACGAGCTCATGCGCGAGACCATGCGCGGGCGTGGCGGTCGGGTGGAATCGGGCGAGCTCATCATCCGCGAGGGCGGCCTCGACGGCACTGCACCGGGCCGCGCACTCTCCACCTCACTCTTCAGCCGCTGGGTGCCGAAATGATCAACGACAGAAGCGACCACGGCACGGCACGCGTCGGGCAGGTGAAGGAGGTCACCAGCCTCACCAATCCGATCGTCAAGGATATCCGGGCCCTGACGCAGAAGAAGCATCGCGACGAGACGCGCTCCTTCATGGCCGAGGGGCTGAAGCTCGTCATCGACGCGCTCGATCTCGGCTGGAAGATCAAGACGCTCGTCTATGCCAAGGCGGCGAAGGGCAAGCCTCAGGTCGAGCAGGTGGCGGCGAAAACGGTCGCCAGAGGCGGGCTCGTCCTCGAAGTCAACGAGAAGGTGATCTCCACCATCACACGACGCGACAATCCGCAGATGGTCGTCGGCATCTTCGAGCAGCGCTACTCTCCGCTCAAGGATATTCGTCCGCAGGAGGGGGAGACCTATGTGGCGCTCGACCGCGTGCGCGACCCGGGCAATCTCGGCACCATCATCCGCACCGCCGACGCGGCCGGGGCTTCCGGGATAATCCTGGTCGGCGAAACCACGGATCCCTTTTCGCTCGAGACCGTGCGGGCAACCATGGGTTCGGTTTTCGCCATGCCGATCGCGCGGGCGAATACGGAGGATTTCATCCGCTGGCAGAGAGCGGCCGGCGTTCAGGTGGTCGCGACCCATCTGGCGGGTTCCGTCGACTATCGCACGATCGACTACAAATCGAAGCCGGTCGTGCTTCTGATGGGCAATGAACAGGCGGGCCTGCCGGTGGAACTCGCGCGCGAGGCTGGCGCACTCGCCCGCATTCCGCAGGCGGGGCGTGCCGATTCGCTCAATCTCGCCATCGCGACCGGCATCATGCTGTTCGAGGCGCGGCGCCACCTCCTGTCTCTGGATGGCGTCCGATGAAGCAGGAGCAGACACTTTTCTCGCGGCCGTTCCCGATCGCGCTCTTCATTCTGGTCGCGCTCGCCGCCGACCAGTTCATCAAATATCTGGTGGAGGCGTATCTGCCGTTCCAACAGGGCGTGCCGGTCGTGCCGATGCTCGCCCTCTACCGAACCTACAATTACGGCGTCGCCTTCTCGATGCTCTCCGGCATGGAGGGGTGGTTCATCGTCGGCATCCGGCTGGCGGTCGTCACCTTCGTGCTCTGGCTGTGGCGCCGCACGCCGAAGGACCGGTTCTTCGCCCATCTGGGCTACGCGATGATCATTGCCGGGGCGCTCGGCAATCTCGTCGACCGGCTGCTCTTCGGCTATGTCATCGACTATATCCTGTTCTACACGGCCACCTGGTCCTTTGCCGTCTTCAACCTGGCGGACAGTTTCATCACCGTCGGCGCCGGCGCGATCATTCTCGATGAACTTCTGCAGGCGAAAAAGGAGCGTTCTCTAAAACTTTAGGCACCGGCTGAAGGCATTCGGAAGGCTTGCCGTGCTAGTCCGCGGGCATGAGCGAGCGGATGTTTCGAGAGCGGATGAGGGCTGGCGCGGACACGGGGCCGGGAGCCGGCAGGACGGCATCAGCGGCACCCACGGTGAAGCTCGGCGCCGTCATCCGGCAGCGCCGGTCGTTGGGCTACCCCTCGGCAGGGCCGCCGGTCACGCGCGTCGCCTGTGCTCTCGCCGGCATCGTTGCGGCAATGCTGCTCCTCGCCGTCGGTGCGAGCGCGGGTCTGCACCTGCTGCCGGCGATCATCGCGGCTGGCGGCATCGCCGGCGCCTTCCTGCTGTTGTCCGGCCGCGAGGAGGCGCCCGGGAAGTGGGTCGTCGGTGCCGGCGGGACTGCGCAGGACCCCGCACGGCATGGCGTTGAACCCGCGGCGCTTGCGACGATCCATGACGCCATGGGCGATCTCGCCATCGTCCGCGACCCTGATGGCAGGATCATGCAGGCCAATGGCGCCTTCCATGAGCTTTGCGGATGCGCGGACGCGCGAGGGCTGACCTGCGCGGAGCTGGGACTGCGCTTCGAGCCGAAGCCGGGCCCAGACCGCTACTTTGTGCATATCTATACGCCCGCGGGCACGCGGCTCTACGACTGGCACGACGTGCATGTCCGCGACCCGGCGCGCGGCCGGTTGATGCGCCACAGCATCGCTCGCGATGTTACCGAGGAAATGCTGGCGGCAAGCCGGAGGGAGGAGGCGCGGCGGCGCGCCGAGGAGGCGAGCCGGGCGAAGTCCCGTCTGCTCGCCACCGTCAGTCACGAAATCCGTACCCCGCTTTCCGGCATCCTCGGCATGAGCCGGCTGCTTGCCGAGACGCGGTTGTCGGAAGAGCAGAAGAACTATCTCGCCGGCATGCAGCAGTCCGGCCACACCCTGGTTCAATTGGTCGAGGACCTGATCGATTTTTCGTCGCTTGCCGCCGGACGGTTCCAGTTGCGCCCGTCGCAGGAGGATTTGCGCCAGACAGTCGAGAATGTGGTCGAGATGCTTTCGCCCCGCGCGCACGAGAAGAACATCGAGATCGGCGCAACGGTCGCCATCGAGGTACCCGAGCGGATGCTCTTCGATGCGGCGCGCCTGCGCCAGGTGCTGTTCAACGTGGTCGGCAACGCGGTGAAATTCACCGAGAAGGGCGGCGTCTTCGTCTCCGTCGATATCGAGAACGGCTCCGTGCGCATCCGGATCGACGATAGCGGCCCCGGCATGTCCGCCGACGAGCTCGCGCGCGTTTTCGAAGAGTTCGAGCAGGCAGGCGATGACGCCCAGCGTGCCAAAGGCACCGGGCTCGGCCTCGCGATATCCCGGCGGATCATGGAGGCCTTCGGCGGCAGCCTGACCGCCACGAGCATGTCCGGCGAGGGAAGCCGGTTCGAGATCCGCTTCCCGTTGGCTGGCGCCGGTCTCTCGACCGTTCCCGTTCGGCGCGGCATTCTGGCGGGTGCACAGGTGCTCGTCATGGCACCCGAGGGGCCCTCCTCGGCCGCGCTTGCCGCCACGATCCAGACGCTGGGCGGTACGTGCCATCGGGCTTCGACACTTGCAATCGCAGAACGGGTCGTCGCCGGCGCGCTCGGCAATCGGCTGCCGCTGACGGATGTCATCGTCGATCACCGTCATGCGGCGCAGTTTCGCGAGCTTCTTGCTCGCGAGCCGGCGGTAGCCGGCCTGCGTTTGCGCAGAACCTATCTCATCAGTCCCGAGGAGCGCGCAAGCCATCCGGTGAGCCGGCTCGGCGGTTATGAGGCCTGGCTGATCCGCCCGCTTCGAGAGAGATCGCTGGTCGAGGTGCTGCTCGGGCGGCTCAGAGGAATGGAGAAACGCGACGCGATCAACGACAACAGACCGGTGTTGCGGGAGGAGCCGGCGGCGATGGTCGCGACGGCGGACATTCGCGCCATCCTGCTTGCCGAGGACGACCCTGTGAATGCACTCGTCCTGCGGTCGGTTCTCAGCCGTACAGGGCGTGCCGTCGATCATGTCGGTGACTTCAAGGCGCTCGAAGCCGCACTCCGCTCGGCGGGTTCCGCCCCGCCGCCGCTGATCGTCACCGACCTCAACATGCCGGGCGGAGATGGTCTCGACGTGCTCCGGCGTCTTCGTGAAGCGGAGGCCGCCGGAGGCAGGCGGCGGGTGCCGGTCCTCGTCCTGACCGCGGACGCGCGCGGCGATCTCGATGAGCGCCTTCGAGCCGCGGGAGCGGACGCCGTGCTGGCGAAGCCCGCCGACCCGCAGCGGCTCCTTGCCGAAGTCACCCGCCTCATGGATCCCGTTACGAATTAGAATCCCTCGCTTCGGGGCACCGGGCCGGGTCGGGGTTGTATACTGCCCTGGTGTCACTATGTTGTTGCAGAAACGTGGTCTAAGCCCGGCAGCAATGACGGTTCGGGATGACACGATATGACGATCGAACTTCTGGATTCGATGGGCGTGGTTGACACCTCCAATGCTTACATCCGCAAGGCAGTTGCGGCTCCGGCTGGCGATGTTTTAGGACGGATCGCCAATCTCGAGACCCGCCTTGCCCGTTCGGCAGCCGAGGTCGATGCGGCGCAGGCAGTACGCTACAGGGTGTTCGTCGAGGAGATGAAGGCGCAGGTGGCGCCCGAGGCCGGCCGACGCAAGCGCGACATCGACAGCTGGGATGCGATCTGCGACCACCTGCTGGTCCTCGATACATCCATCGAGGGCGATGCGGAGGAGCAGATCGTCGGAACCTACCGCCTGCTGCGCCAGGACGTTGCCGAGCGGACCGGCGGCTTCTACTCGGCCTCGGAGTTTGCGATAGGCGAACTTCTCTCGCGTCATCCCGACAAGCGCTTCATGGAACTCGGACGTTCCTGCGTGCTGCCGGAATATCGCACCAGGCGCACGGTCGAACTGCTGTGGCAGGGCAATTGGGCCTATGCGCTGAAGCACGGGATCGATGCGATGTTCGGCTGCGGTTCGTTTCCGGGCGTGGTTCCCGAAGAACACGCGCTCGCGCTCTCCTTTCTGCATCATAACGTCCGGGTCCGGGACGAGTGGGCGGTTTCCGCCCGGCCGGAGCTTTACCGGACGATGGATCTGATGCCTCCGGAGGCGATCAACCCGAAGAAGGCGCTCGCGGCGCTTCCGCCGCTGATCAAGGGCTATATGCGGCTCGGTGCGATGGTCGGCGAGGGGGCGGTGGTCGATCAAGCGTTCCGCACCACCGACGTTCTGATCGTCCTGCCGATCAGCAATATTTCCGGCCGTTATCTGAACTATTACGGCGCCGATGCGGGGCGTTTCTCCTCGTCGGTGTCCTGATCGTCTATCGCCGCACCTCGAATTTTCATGACGGAAGCATATTGAACCATAAAGGAGAACATTCGCCGCTCTGCCTGCGAGGGTAGCTCCGCGAGCAAATCTCGACTTTTCATCACGAACGAAATTGGTCAGCCATGATACATTGAGCCCGCCTCCGTTCCCGGGAAGCGGGCTCTTGTTTTGAGCGCTCGCGCGATCTTGAGGCTTGCTCCAACCATAGCCTGGCGACGCGCAACAGCCGAAGTGTCAGCAGCTTTCCGGCTTTCCGCCGACCCGCGTCACGTCCCGGCGTTATAGGCAGCGATCGCGGCCAGGTTGACGAGGTCGGAGTCCTTTGCCGACATGGAGGCGATCTGGACCGACTTGTCGAGGCCGACCAGCAGCGGGCCGATCACGGTCGAGCCGCCCAGCTCCTGGAGCATCTTCGTCGAGATCGAGGCCGAGTGGAAAGCCGGCATGACGAGCACGTTCGCGGTGCCGGAAAGCCTGCAGAACGGATACTGCTCCATCACCCGCGCATTGAGTGCCACGTCGGCGGCCATTTCGCCGTCATATTCGAAATCCACACGGCGCCGGTCGAGGATTTTTACCGCCTCGCGTACCCGCTCCGAGCGTTCGCCGGAAGGGTGGCCGAAGGTCGAATAGGCGAGCATCGCCACCCGCGGGACATAGCCCAGCCGCTTGGCGAGGCCGGCCGCTTCCTCGGCAATATCCGCCAGCTCCTCGGACGTCGGCATGTCGTGCACCGCGGTATCGGCGACGAGCACCGTACGGCCGCGGCAGAGCGCAATGGACACGCCGATCACCCGGTGGCCGGGCTTTGGATCGATGCAGCGGCGCACGTCTTCGAGCGCGGTCGAATAGTTGCGCGTAAGGCCCGTCACCATGCCGTCCGCATCGCCGAGCGCCACCATCGAGGCGGCGAAATGGTTGCGGTCGGTATTGATCAGACGCTGCACGTCTCGGAACAGATAGCCCTTCCGCTGCAGGCGCGAATAGAGGAAATCGGTATAGGCGCCGACGCGCTTCGACAGGCGCGCATTGACGATCTGAATGCCGGCGCGGTCGAGGTCGATGCCTTCGCGCTCGGCGGTTTCGCGCATCACTTCCTCGCGCCCGAGCAGGAGCGCCGTGCCGAGCTGCTGGTTGGCATAGGCGATCGCCGAGCGCATCATCTGCACTTCCTCGCCTTCGGCAAAGACGATCCGCTTCGGCTGGCGGCGAACGCGCTCGACGATGCGCTGCAGCGTCGAGGCGATCGGGTCGCGCCGCGCCGAAAGCTGCTGTCCATAGGCCTTGAGGTCCTCGATCGGCTTGCGGGCGACGCCCGTCTCCATGGCCGCCTTTGCAACAGCCATCGGGATCGCCGAAATGAGGCGCGGATCGAAGGGGACGGGAATGATATATTGCGGCCCGAAGCGCGGGCGGTTGCCCTGATAGGCAGCGGCGACGTCGTCCGGAACGTCTTCCTTGGCGAGATTGGCGAGCGCTTCCGCAGCGGCGATCTTCATCGCATCGTTGATCGTCGAGGCACGCACGTCGAGCGCGCCGCGGAAGATATAGGGGAAGCCGAGAACGTTGTTGACCTGGTTCGGATAATCCGAGCGGCCGGTCGCGACGATCGCGTCGTCGCGGATCAGGGCCACTTCTTCAGGCGTGATTTCCGGATCGGGATTGGCCATGGCGAAGATGATCGGCCGTGGGCCCATGGAGCGGACCATGTCCGCGGAAAGCGCGCCCTTGGCCGAAAGGCCGAAAAATACGTCGGCGCCGTCAAGTGCCTCGGCAAGCGTCCTGCGGTCGGTCTCGACCGCATGGGCGGACTTCCACTGGTTCATGCCGTCGGTACGGCCCTTGTAGATGACCCCCTTGGTATCGCAGAGGATGATGTTCGACGGGTTGAAGCCCATCGCCTTGATGAGCTCGATGCAGGCGATCGCCGCCGCGCCCGCGCCGTTGCAGACGAGCTTGGCCGTCTTGAAGTCGCGGCCGGTCAGGGTCAGCGCGTTGACGAGGCCTGCCGCGGCGATGATCGCGGTGCCGTGCTGGTCGTCATGGAAGACGGGAATGTCCATGACTTCGCGCAGCCGCTGCTCGATGATGAAACAGTCCGGCGCTCTGATGTCCTCGAGATTGATTCCGCCGAAGGAGGGACCGAGAAAGCGGACGCAGTTGATGAATTCGTCGACGTTTTCGGTGTCCACCTCGAGGTCGATCGAATCGACGTCGGCGAAGCGCTTGAAGAGGACGGACTTGCCCTCCATGACGGGCTTCGAGGCGAGTGCGCCGAGATTGCCGAGGCCGAGGATCGCCGTGCCGTTGGAAATCACCGCAACCATGTTGCCGCGAGCCGTGTAGTCGTATGCCGTCGCCGGATCGTCGGCGATCGCCTTGACCGGAACGGCGACACCGGGCGAATACGCAAGCGAAAGGTCGCGCTGCGTCGCCATCGGCTTGGTCGGCGAGATTTCCAGTTTTCCGGGACGACCTTGAGAGTGAAAATCAAGCGCTTCCTGCGCCGTGACGCTGGTCATTGCGCGGTCGGTCTTGTCGATACCCGGCATGTTTCCTCAACCTCCTGTGGGCGACCCTCCTGGTCAGCCTCTTTGTTGTTGTCGTCTATAAATGCTTGCGGATAGTGTGACATCTCTTTTTTTGGAACAATCATGAATTTCCTGATGGATGCATCGAACCGTTCGGGCGACGTCCTTTCCGTGTCCGATCTCGCAAGCGAGGAGAGCCGCTCCACTGCCACGCCGATGATGGAGCAGTTCATCGAGATCAAGGCGAACAATCCGGATTCGCTCCTGTTCTACCGCATGGGCGATTTCTACGAGCTGTTCTTCCAGGATGCGGTCGAGGCCTCGCGCGCGCTCGGTATCACGCTGACGAAACGCGGCCAGCACATGGGGCAGGAAATTCCGATGTGCGGCGTGCCGGTGCATGCGGCCGACGATTACCTGCAGAAGCTGATCGCATCCGGCTACCGTGTCGCCGTCTGCGAACAGGTGGAGGACCCGGCCGAAGCGAAGAAGCGCGGCAGCAAATCGGTCGTGCGCCGCGATGTCGTGCGCCTGGTGACGCCGGGAACGATCACCGAGGAGAAGCTGCTCTCGCCTTCGGAATCGAACTATCTGATGGCGCTGGCGCGCATCCGGAGCGGCTCGGAGCCGGCCTACGCCCTTGCCTGGATCGACATTTCGACGGGCATCTTCCGCCTCGCCGAGACGGCGGAGAGCCGCCTGCTCGCCGACATATTGCGCATCGAACCGCGCGAGCTGATCGTGCCCGACACCGTCTTTCACGATCCCGACCTCAGGGCCGTCTTCGACGTGCTCGGGCGCGTCGCGGTGCCGCAGCCGGCCGTCCTCTTCGACAGCGCGACGGCGGAAGGGCGCATTTCGCGCTACTACGGCGTCGGGACGCTCGACGGCTTCGGCAGCTTCTCGCGCGCCGAGCTCGCGGCCGCTTCGGCGGCGGTCTCCTATGTCGAGAAAACCCAGCTCCAGGAGCGCCCGGCGCTGGGCATTCCGGAAAGGGAAAGCGCCGCCTCGACACTCTTCATCGATCCGGCGACCCGCGCCAATCTGGAGCTCGCCAAGACGCTTTCCGGCTCCCGCGAAGGCAGCCTGCTCAAGTCGCTCGACCGTACGATGACGAGCGGGGGCGCCAGGCTGCTCGCCGAACGGCTGATGTCGCCTCTGACCGACCCGGAGCGGATCAACCAGCGGCTCGATTCGATCGAGGTGCTGGCCGATCAGCCGCGGTTTACGACGGATGTTCGCGACGCTCTTCGCAGGGCGCCGGACATGCCGCGGGCCCTGTCGCGGCTCGCGCTCGGCCGCGGCGGCCCTCGCGATCTCGGTGCCATCCAGGCCGGCATGCGGGCCGCGGCGGCGATATCGGCGCTCCTTACGGGCGCCGAGCTCTCGGCGGAATTGACCGAAGCGCGCAACACGATCGCGGCCTTGCCGGGGGAATTGCTCGCGCGCCTCGACGCAACCCTTGCCGAGGAACTGCCGCTTCTGAAACGCGACGGCGGCTTCGTCCGCGAGGGCGCGAGCGCCGAACTCGACGAGATGCGGGCGCTGCGCGATCAGTCGCGCCGCGTGGTCGCAGGGCTGCAGCTGCAATATTGCGAAGAAACCGGCATCAAGTCGCTGAAGATCAAGCACAACAACGTGCTGGGGTACTTCATCGAGGTGACCGCCGGCAACGCCGGATCGATGACCGACACCGATGCCGGCCGCGCCCGCTTCATTCATCGCCAGACCATGGCGAATGCGATGCGCTTCACCACGACCGAGCTTGCCGAGCTCGAAACGAAGATCGCCAATGCCGCGGACCGGGCGCTGGCGATCGAGGTCGAGACCTTCGAGGCCATGACGCGCGAGGTGGTCGCCGAGGCCGAGGCGATCAAGGCGGCAGCGCTGGCGCTCGCGACGATCGACGTCTCGGCCGGGCTCGCGGTGCTTGCGGAGGAGCAGAATTACACGCGCCCTACGGTCGACCGCTCGCGAATGTTCGCGATCGAGGGTGGACGCCACCCCGTCGTGGAGCAGGCCTTGCGGCGCCAGGCTGCCAATCCTTTCGTCGCCAATGGCTGCGATCTTTCTCCGCCGAACGGCGAGCAGGGCGGCGCGATCTGGCTCCTCACCGGTCCCAATATGGGCGGCAAGTCGACTTTCCTGCGCCAGAACGCGCTGATCGCGATCATGGCCCAGACGGGATCCTTCGTGCCCGCGGCCGCCGCGCATATCGGCGTGGTCGACCGGCTCTTCTCGCGCGTCGGCGCTTCGGACGATCTCGCCCGCGGGCGCTCGACCTTCATGGTCGAGATGGTCGAAACGGCGGCGATCCTCAATCAGGCGACGGACCGATCGCTGGTGATCCTCGACGAGATCGGCCGCGGCACCGCGACCTTCGACGGTCTGTCGATCGCCTGGGCGGCGGTCGAGCATCTGCACGAGGTCAATCGCTGCCGCGGGCTCTTCGCGACCCATTTCCACGAGCTGACCGTACTCTCCGAAAAGCTCGTGCGGCTGTCGAACGCGACCATGCGTGTCAAGGAGTGGGACGGCGACGTCATATTCCTGCACGAGGTGGGCCCGGGCGCAGCCGACCGCTCCTACGGCATCCAGGTCGCCCGCCTTGCAGGCTTGCCGCCGTCGGTCGTCGCCCGCGCGAAGGATGTGCTCGCCAAGCTCGAGGATGCCGACCGCAAGAATCCGGCGAGCCAGCTGATCGACGACCTGCCGTTGTTCCAGGTCGCCGTCCGGCGGGAGGAGGCGGCGAGGGCATCGTCGGGTCCTTCGAAGGTCGAGGAATCCCTGAAGGCGCTCAACCCGGACGACATGACGCCGCGCGAGGCGCTCGACGCGCTTTACGCGCTCAAGAAGGAGCTTTCCAACCGCTGATTTCGCCGGGCTATTTCCCCTGTCATTCGGCCGGCAAAAGGGCTATACAGCGGCGCTTGCAACGAATGATCTAAGTCGGACAGGACGCCCCTCGGCACTTCATGGCCAGACACCAAACCTCCTTTCCCGAAATCCTGGACGTGTCGGCGCTTCGGGCCAGGTGCGACTTCATCGCCTCCGCTCATGCCGAACAGCGCGAACCGATGCGCCGGGCCTTGCTTGCGGCCTTCAAGGAGGCAAATGTCGCGGGCCGCGCCAAGGCGCGCGAACTGCTCGCCGCAGACGGCGCAGGAATAAAATGCGCGGAGCGCATCTCCTGGCTTCAGGACCAGCTGATTACCCTCTTGCACGACTTCGTGCTGAACCAGATTTTCGACGCCGCGAAGGCTCCCGAGGCTTCGCGCATCGCGGTCACCGCAGTCGGCGGCTACGGCCGCGGAACGCTGGCGCCAGGCTCTGATATCGACCTCCTCTTCCTCCTGCCCGCCAAGAAGGCGGTCTGGGCGGAGCCGGCGATCGAATTCATGCTCTATATCCTGTGGGACCTCGGCTTCAAGGTCGGCCACGCAACGCGAACGATCGAGGAATGCATCCGCCTGTCGCGTGCAGACATGACCATCCGCACCGCAATCCTCGAATGCCGCTATGTCTGCGGGTCCGCGGCCCTGGCGAACGAACTCGAAACGCGCTTCGATCACGAGATCGTCCGCAATACCGGCCCGGAATTCATTGCCGCCAAGCTCGCCGAGCGGGACGAGCGCCATCGCAAGGCGGGCGACACGCGCTACCTCGTCGAGCCGAATGTCAAGGAAAGCAAGGGCGGCTTGCGCGACCTGCACACGCTCTTCTGGATTTCGAAATATTTCTATCGGGTCAAGGACTCCGCCGATCTCGTCAAGCTCGGCGTCCTTTCGAAGCAGGAGTACAAGCTCTTCCAGAAGGCCGAGGATTTTCTCTGGGCGGTGCGCTGCCACATGCATTTCCTGACCGGCAAGGCGGAGGAGCGCCTCTCATTCGACATCCAGCGCGAGATCGCCGAGGCGCTCGGCTATCACGATCACCCCGGGCTCTCGGCGGTCGAACGCTTCATGAAGCACTACTTCCTGGTGGCCAAGGACGTCGGCGACCTGACCCGCATCTTCTGCTCGGCGCTGGAGGACCAGCAGGCCAAGGACACGCCCGGGATCACGGGCGTCATAAGCCGCTTCCGCAATCGCGTCCGCAAGATCGCGGGCACGCTCGATTTCGTCGATGATGGCGGGCGCATCGCGCTTGCGAGCACCGACGTGTTCAAGCGCGACCCGGTAAACCTCATGCGCCTGTTCCACATCGCCGACATCAACGGGCTCGAATTTCATCCGGCGGCGCTGAAGCAGGTGACCCGTTCTTTGAGCCTGATCACGCCCCACTTGCGCGAAAACGAAGAGGCCAACCGGCTCTTCCTGTCGATTCTCACCTCGCGGCGCAATCCGGAACTGATCCTTCGCCGGATGAACGAAGCGGGAGTGCTCGGCCGTTTCATTCCCGAATTCGGCAAGATCGTCTCGATGATGCAGTTCAACATGTATCACCACTACACGGTGGACGAGCATCTCCTGCGCTCGGTCGACGTCCTCTCCCGCATCGAGCGGGGCCTGGAGGAGGAGGCGCATCCCCTGACGGCGATGCTGATGCCTGGTATCGAGGACCGCGAGGCGCTCTACGTCGCCGTTCTGCTGCACGACATCGCCAAGGGGCGCCCGGAGGATCATTCCGTGGCCGGCGCCAAGGTCGCGCGAAAGCTTTGCCCGCGCTTCAGGCTGACCCCGAAACAGACCGAAATGGTGGTCTGGCTGGTCGAGGAACATCTGACCATGTCGATGGTCGCGCAGACCCGCGACCTTAACGACCGCAAGACCATCGTCGATTTCGCCGAACGGGTCCAATCCCTCGAACGGCTGAAGATGCTGCTTATCCTCACCGTCTGCGACATCCGCGCCGTCGGGCCCGGCGTCTGGAACGGCTGGAAGGGCCAGCTCCTGCGCACGCTCTACTACGAGACCGAGCTTCTGCTCTCGGGCGGCTTTTCGGAACTGTCGCGCAAGGAGCGGGCGAAGCACGCCGCCCATATGCTGGAGGAGGCGCTCGCCGACTGGCCGAAGAAGGAGCGCCAGGCTTATGTGCGGCTGCATTACCAGCCCTATCTTCTGACCGTGGCGCTCGAGGAGCAGGTGCGTCATGCAGGCTTCATCCGTGAGGCGGACAATGCGGGCCGGACGCTCGCGACCATGGTGCGGACCCATGACTTCCACGCCATCACCGAAATCACGGTGCTGTCGCCCGACCACCCGCGCCTGCTGACCGTCATCGCCGGCGCTTGCGCCGCGGCTGGCGCCAACATCGTCGGCGCGCAGATACACACGACATCGGACGGCCGGGCGCTCGATACCATTCTCGTCAACCGCGAGTTCTCGGTCGCCGAGGACGAGACGCGCCGGGCGGCAAGCATCGGCAAGCTGATCGAGGACGTGCTCTCCGGCCGCAAGAGGCTGCCCGAGGTGATCGCCAGCCGGACGCGTGTGAAGAAGCGCAGCAGGGCCTTCACCGTGACGCCGGAGGTGACCATCAGCAATACGCTGTCGAACAAGTTCACCGTCATCGAGGTCGAAGGCCTCGACCGGACCGGTCTGCTTTCCGAAGTGACCGCGGTGCTGTCGGACCTATCGCTCGACATCGCCTCGGCCCATATCACCACCTTCGGCGAAAAGGTGATCGACACCTTCTACGTCACCGATCTGGTCGGCTCGAAGATCACCAGCGAGAACCGGCAGATGAACATCGCGGCGCGCCTCAAGGCGGTGCTGGCGGGCGAGGTGGACGAAGCGCGCGAGCGCATGCCCTCCGGCATCATTGCGCCGACCCCTGTGTCCCGCGTACCCCACGGTTCCAAAACGACAAAAGCCGAAACATGAGTCTGGTCAAGAAATTCGCTACCGTCGGCGGCGCAACGCTCGGAAGCCGGCTCTTCGGCTTCATCCGGGAAACCTTCATGGCGGCCGCGCTCGGCACCGGCCCGGTCGCCGACGCCTTCAACACCGCCTTCCGGCTGCCGAACACCTTTCGCAGGCTTTTTGCCGAAGGGGCGTTCAATTCGGCCTTCGTGCCGCTTTTCGCCAAGGAGATCGAGGCGCACGGCATGGAGGGCGCACGGCGCTTTTCCGAGGAGGTCTTCGGCGTCCTCTTCACCGTTCTCCTTCTCCTGACGATCGCCATGGAACTGGCGATGCCGTTCATCGTCGGGCAGTTGATCGCTCCCGGGTTTGCCGACGACCCCGCGAAATTCACAAGCACCGTCACCTTCGCGACGATCATGTTTCCCTATCTCGCCTGCATGTCGCTGGCGGCAATGATGGCGGGCATGCTCAATTCGCTGCACCGCTATTTCGCGGCAGCCATCGCGCCGGTCTTCCTGAACTTCATCCTGATCGGCGTGCTGGCCTATGCCTGGTACAGCGGCCAGGATGCGGTCGCGGTCGGCTATGATCTCTCCTGGGGGGTGCTGGCCGCGGGCCTCGTGCAACTGGCGATCGTCTGGGTCGCGGTGCGCAATGCCGGGATCCGCATCGGTTTTCGCCGACCCCGGCTGACGGCAAACGTCAAACGCCTGCTGGTGCTGGCGCTTCCCGCGGCGATCACCGGCGGCATCACGCAGATCAACCTCCTGATCAACACCAATATCGCTTCTGCAAAGGAAGGCGCCGTCTCGTCGCTGGTCTATGCCGACCGCATCTATCAGCTGCCGCTCGGCGTCGTCGGCATTGCCGTTGCGACCGTGCTTCTGCCCGAGCTTGCGCGGGCTCTGCGCGGCGGCAATCTCAACGAGGCGGCAAACCTGCAGAACCGTTCCGTCGAGTTCACGCTGTTCCTGACACTTCCCGCCGCCGCGGCACTGCTCGTCATGTCGGAGCCTATCGTCCGGCTCCTCTTCGAGCGCGGCCAGTTCTCGCCGGAATCCACCGTCGTCGTCGGGCATATTCTGGCGATCTACGGCCTCGGCCTGCCGGCCTTCGTGCTGATCAAGGCCTTCATTCCCGGTTTCTTCGCCCGCGAGGACACCCGCACGCCGATGATCTTCGCCGGAATTTCCGTGGCAGTGAACGTCTCCCTGGCGCTGACGCTCTTTCCGTCGCTTGCCGCCAGCGGCATCGCGACGGCCGAAATCGTCGCCGGCTGGGTGAACGCCCTGCTTCTTTTCGCGACGCTCGTCTGGCGTGGGCACTGGGGGCGCGATATTCCCTTGCTGACGAGGATTCCCCGGCTGGTGATCGCCGCTGCCGTCATGGCGGCCGCGTTGTACTTTGCCGTGGATTGGCTCGCCTTGCCCCTTTCTTCCGCCGCACCGCTTACGACCCGCGCCCTTACACTCTGCGGCCTGATCGCCGCCGCGATGGCGATCTATTTCGCGGTCGCGTTCGGGACCGGCGGCGCAAGCCTTTCGATGATCCGCCGCAGCGTCAAACGGGGGGCACCGGCCTCGTCCGCCGAGCGGGCGAGCGAAGGGGCGGATCGGCAATGAGACAGTCGATTGCCCGCGTCGCCATCGTCGTGCCCGATTACGACGAGGGCATCGCCTTTTACTGCGGCAAGCTCGGCTTCGACCTCCTCGATGACAGCGACCTCGGCGGCGGCAAGCGCTGGGTCGTCGTGCGGCCGAAAGGTGCGGCGGAGACCGCGCTCCTGCTCGCCAGGGCCGAGGGCGAAAGGCAGCGCGCCGCGATCGGCAATCAGACCGGCGGGCGGGTCGGCTTCTTTCTCTTCACCGACGACTTCGGCCGCGATCACGCCGCCATGCTTTCGGCAGGCGTGACGTTCCTCGAGGCGCCCCGCCATGAGGTCTACGGAACCGTTGCCGTCTTCGTCGATCCCTTCGGCAATAGGTGGGATCTCCTTCAGCCCGCGTGACCATGCCTCTTGATTGCGCCCGGCCCGCCGTGCATAAGCGCGGCGGGTATCAACTGGAGCCAGGCCTTCCACAAGCCCGATTGGGGACGACATGAACGAATTCAAGCCGCTCGTATTTTCCGGTGTTCAGCCGACCGGCAACCTGCATCTCGGCAATTATCTCGGCGCGATCCGCAAGTTCGTCGCCCTTCAGGAAAACAACGATTGCATCTATTGCGTCGTCGACCTGCACTCGATCACCGCGCAGCTCGTGCATGAGGACCTGCCGGGCCAGATCCGGTCGATCGCGGCGGCTTTCATCGCCTCGGGCATCGACCCCGAAAAGCACATCGTCTTCAACCAGTCGGCCGTGCCGCAGCACGCCGAGCTCGCCTGGATCTTCAACTGTGTCGCCCGCATCGGCTGGATGAACCGGATGACCCAGTTCAAGGACAAGGCCGGCAAGGACCGTGAAAACGCTTCGCTCGGCCTGCTCGCCTATCCGAGCCTGATGGCGGCCGACATCCTCGTTTATCGCGCCACCCACGTGCCCGTCGGCGACGACCAGAAGCAGCACCTGGAACTCACCCGCGACATCGCCCAGAAGTTCAACATCGACTTCATGGAGCATATCCGGACGCGGGGCTACGGCGTCGACATCGTCGTCGGAGAAGAGCCGATCCATGCCTATTTCCCCCCGGTCGAACCGCTGATCGGCGGCCCGGCACCGCGCGTCATGTCGCTGCGCGACGGCACCAAGAAGATGTCGAAATCGGATCCATCCGACCTGTCGCGCATCAATCTGATGGACGATGCCGATACGATCCTGAAGAAGATCCGCAAGGCCAAAACCGATCCGGACGCGCTTCCGAGCGAAGCGGACGGTCTTAAGGATCGACCGGAGGCCGAAAATCTCGTCGGGATTTACGCCGCGCTCGCCGACAGGTCGAAAGAAGAGGTGCTTGCCGAATTCGGCGGCCAGCAATTCTCGACCTTCAAGCCGGCTCTGGCCGACCTCGCCGTCAGCGTGCTTTCGCCGATCACGGGCGAGATGCGCCGGTTGATGGGCGATACCGCGCATATCGACGCTATCCTGCGCAAGGGCGGGGAGCGCGCCCGGGAACGCGCCGAGAAGACCATGCGCGAGGTCCGCGAAATCATCGGCTTTTTGCAGTAGTTCACGAAAATGAGACCTTGCGGGCGCCGCGCGGCGTTGTAATGTTCACCGCATGGTTTCAACCCGACTCTCACGAATGGAAGGCCATCGCCGCAAGTTCATGGCGGTGATCGACGACACGCCCGAATGCGGCCGCGCCGTGCATTATGCCGGTATGCGCGCGAAGAATTCCAATGGCGGCCTCGTGCTGCTCTACGTGATCGCCGACGGCGACTTCCAGCAATGGCTGGGCGTCGAGGAGATCATGCGCGCCGAAGCGCGGGACGAGGCCGAGGCGACGCTGGCCAAGATCGCGCAGACGGTGCGCGAACGGATCGGCATCGAGCCGGAAATCGTCATCCGCGAGGGCATCGCCACGGAACAGATTCACGCCGCCATCGAAGAGGACCGCGACATCGCGATCCTGGTGCTGGCGGCCGGATCGGCGAAGGAAGGCCCGGGGCCGCTCGTTTCGTCCATTGCCGGGAAGGCCGCGGCCTTCCCGATTCCGGTCACGGTCATTCCCGACCTTCTGACGGATGAGGAAATCGACGCGTTGACCTGATCTCCACAGCGCTGCGCGTCCCATCACATGAGCAAAGGTCGCTGTAGCACTCTGAATCACGCTATTACGCCTTGCGGGCTCCACCCGAGGCTCCTATATTTTGGAACAATTCTAAAAAGCCGGTCGAGGAGCGCTCCCGGCAGAACGGAGTGAGACATGTTCATCCAGACCGAAGCCACGCCGAATCCCGCCACTTTGAAATTCCTGCCGGGCAAGGTAGTGATGGAGAACGGCACCGCCGAATTCCGGAGCGAAGAAGAGGCCCTTGCAGGATCGCCCCTTGCGGCTCGGCTCTTCTCGATCCCCGGGGTCACCGGCGTCTATTTCGGCTATGACTTCATAACCGTGAGCAAGGAAGCGCAGGAGTGGCAGCACCTGAAGCCCGCGATTCTCGGCTCGATCATGGAGCATTTCATGTCGGGGCAGCCGATCATGTCGGGCGCCGGCCGTGCCGAGCAGACGGATGCGGAGGACGAGTTCTTCGACGAGGGCGACGAGGCGATCGTCGCCACGATCAAGGAACTGCTCGAGACGCGGGTTCGGCCCGCCGTCGCCCAGGACGGCGGCGACATCACCTTCCGCGGCTTCAAGGACGGAACGGTGTTCCTGAACATGAAAGGCGCATGCGCCGGCTGCCCCTCTTCGACCGCGACCTTGAGGCACGGCGTGCAGAACCTGTTGCGCCACTTCGTTCCTGAAGTCGAAGCGGTCGAATCCGTCTGATCCGAAGCGGGTCGAGGCGCGGAAACCTGCATGGCGGGCCCGCGCATCCTTCGCTTCCAGTTCGGTGTCATTTTCCTTATATCGTTTTCCATATTCCTTATGCCGGTGTGGTTTTTGGGATAGAATCACAGGTGTGATTCCGACGTGCCGCAGCGACTTGTAGATGCGGCAACTGCGGTTGCGCACCCTCGCAGCCGCACCGATCGCAGGACGCAGGGAGGAGACCGCGGCTGAAATGCTAGTTCTTGCCATTGATACATCCGGGTCCGGTTGTTTCGCTGCCGTCTGCGACGGCGGCTCCGGAGAGCTTCTGGCATGCGCGGGCGCGGAAATCGGACGTGGCCATGCGGAGCGCCTCATGGAATTCGTGGATGAGGCCTTGAGCGTCTCGGGCCGGAAACTCGGCGAGATCGATCGGATTGCCGTGACGATAGGTCCAGGATCGTTCACCGGGATCCGTGTCGGCGTTGCCGCTGCGCGCGGCCTTGCCCTGGCGCTCGGAAAGCCGGCAGTCGGGGTCACGACGCTTCAGGTCGTCGCCGAAAGCGCGCGGCTGAAACAGGCAGGCCAGCCGGTGCTCGTCGTCCTCGACGCCAAACGGGGCGAGCTTTACCTTCAGGCCTTCGATGCTTCGGGACGGCCGCAAGGGGAGGCGGAAATCCTGGCCGCCGAGGAAGCGCGCTGGCGCTTTTCCGATTTCGCCGGCATCGTCTGCGGCTCCGGTGCCCTTGCCGTCACCGGCGCGGCGGGCAGCAAGCCGGACGAGATCGATATGGCGACCCTCGCCCGGCTGGGCGCGGCGGCCGATCCGGCTTCTGCGCGTCCTAAGCCACTTTATCTGCGCGGACCCGACGCCAAGCCCCAGGCCGGATTCGCCGTGACCCGTGCCTGACCGGAAGACGCCAAGCGCCATTCGCCCGTATACTCTCCAGAACGTCCAAGAAACGCCCCGATGAGCCTTACCGACTATTTCACCCGCCGCGCCGAATTCGACATTTTTGCGCTTGAAGAGGCCGATCTCGGCGCCGCGGCCGCGCTGCATCGCCAGCGCTTTGCTGCCGCTTGGAGCGACGGCGAAATCCATGGGCTCCTGAGTCAGGAGACAGTGTTCGGATTCGTCGCGCGCCAGACCAATGCCAATGGCATGTTCCGGCCGGCCTTCGGCGGCTTCGTCCTGTCGCGGGCGGTCGCCGGCGAGGCCGAGATACTGACGATTGGGGTCGACCCCCGCTACGCGCGCTCCGGTCTCGGCTGGCGCCTCATGCAGGCGGCGATGCGGGAGGCCGCCGTCAAGGGAGCAGAGGCACTGTTCCTGGAAGTCGACGAGACGAACCAGGCCGCGATCGGTCTCTACGGAAAGCTCGGCTTCCGCAAGGTCGGGGAGCGGAAGGCCTATTACCAGGCGCGGCCCGGCGAGCGCAGCGCGGCGCTTGTCATGCGGCTCGATCTTCGTTAGAGCATCTCGCTGTTTCATGGAAACACTGAAATGCTCTAACCCTTTGGGCCAACGCACTTCCGGACGGAAAACCGTTACACACTTTTCCTGGAAATGCTCTGGAGCGAGATGAGGAAGGCGTGTGCGGTTTCGCCCGTATCCCGCGTCCAACCCACTGGAACAGATCACGTTCATGATTTCACGCAAACGGTGAAGCGCAGTTTGGAAGGTGCCTGCGGATGATCAATTGGGTGCGGGTCGCTCTTTGCGGCATGCTGCTCGTCATGGTCTCGCTGGTGCTGATGCCGGTCCAGATCCTTTGTCTCTGGCTCGATCTGAAACCGCGGCGCTGGCTGCCGCGTCACTGGCATCGCGTCGCCTGCCTGCTGCTCGGCCTGCGCGTCCGCGTCCATGGCGAGCTCGACCGCCGGCGTCCCTTGCTCCTCAGCGCCAATCACGTCTCCTGGAAGGACATCCTGGTGCTTTCCTCCGTGGCGGACGTCGTTTTCGTTGCCAAGTCGGACGTCAAGAGCTGGCCGGTATTCGGGCTTCTCGCCCGCCTTCAGGCATCGGTTTTCGTGGAACGCGAGCAGAAGCGCACGACCGGTCACCAGGTCAATGACATCGGGCGGCGGCTCGCCGATGGGGAAATCGTCGTGCTCTTCCCGGAAGGAACGACCTCCGACGGCAACCGGCTGCTCGACATCAAGACCTCGCTGTTCGGCGCGGCCGCTTCGGCGGTTCCGCAGTCGCCGACCGGCGTGGTTCATGTCCAGCCGCTGGCGATTTCCTACACCGGCATCCACGGCATGCCGATGGGTCGCTATCATCGGCCGATCGCCGCATGGCCGGGCGACATCGGTCTGGTGCCGCACCTTCTCGGAGTGCTCAGAGAGGGAGCCCTGGAGGTCGATGTCGATTTTGGCGAGGCGGTGGATTATGACCGGCACGCGAACCGCAAGGAAGTGAGCCGCCTCATCGAGCAGCGGATCCGCAAAATGCTGGCGGATCGGCTGCGAGGGCGTTCCCGATCCGCCGCGAAGATCGAGCCGGCTGCCGCGCTCTCTGTGGCGCCGGACGTTCCGTCGGACGCGCGAAGGTCGCGGTAGCACTCTCAAATGCCTCAATCCGGGATCACCCTGAAAGGGTGACCGGTCGCGGCTCGCGCCGTGCCGGCCCGAAAATGCTTCAACTTTGGGGCGCTATGCACTAAAGAACCCGCATGACCCAGGAAACCGCTCTTCTGTCGACGTCGCCCGAGGCGGGCGACCTGAACGTTCCGGCGCGCAAGGTCTTCGTCAAGACCTATGGCTGTCAGATGAACGTCTATGACTCCGACCGCATGTCGGATGCGCTCTCGCGCGACGGCTATGTTGCGACCGATGTCCTGGAAGACGCCGATTTCGTGCTGCTCAACACCTGTCATATCCGCGAAAAGGCTGCCGAGAAGGTCTATTCCGAGCTCGGTCGCCTGCGCGAACTGAAGAAGGCCAAGGCGCGCGAGGGCCGCGAGATGCTGATCGGCGTGGCCGGCTGCGTGGCCCAGGCGGAGGGCGACGAGATTCTCCGTCGCGTCCCGGCGGTCGATCTCGTCATTGGCCCTCAGACCTATCATCGCCTTCCCGAGGCGCTGAAGCGGGCTCGCGCCGGCCAGCGTATCGTGGAAACGGACTATGCCATCGAGGACAAGTTCGTCCATCTGCCCGCGCCCGATAAGGCCAAGACACGTGCGCGGGGCGTCACGGCTTTCCTGACCGTCCAGGAAGGCTGCGACAAGTTCTGCACTTTCTGCGTGGTACCCTACACGCGCGGCTCGGAAGTCTCGCGCCCGGTGTCACAGATCGTGGCGGAGGCGGAGAAGCTCGTCGAGGGCGGCGTGCGCGAAATCACCCTGCTCGGACAGAATGTCAACGCCTGGCACGGCGAGGGTCCGCATGGGCGCGAATGGAGCCTTGGCGACCTCTTGCGGCGCCTCGGCGAAATCGATGGCCTTGCACGCCTGCGCTATACCACCAGCCATCCGCGCGACATGGACGACAGCCTCATAGAGGCGCACCGGTCGATGGCGAAGCTGATGCCCTATCTGCACCTGCCGGTCCAGTCGGGCTCCGACCGTATCCTGAAGGCGATGAACCGGCGCCACACGGCTGCCGAATACCTGGCGCTCGTCGAGCGCATTCGTGCGGCGCAGCCCGACCTGGCGCTTTCGGGCGATTTCATCGTCGGCTTTCCCGGCGAGACCGATCAGGACTTCGAGGATACCCTTCGGCTTGTCGAGGAAGTGAACTATGCACAGGCTTTCTCGTTTAAGTATTCGACGCGTCCCGGAACGCCGGGCGCCGAGCTCAAGGAACAGGTTCCCGAGGACGTGAAGGCCAAGCGTTTGGAAATATTGCAGGCTTTGCTCGTAAAGCAGCAGCGCGGTTTCGCCGAGGCCTGTGTGGGTCGGGAGATCGACCTGCTCCTGGAGAAGCCGGGCCGCATGCCGGGGCAGCTCGTCGGCCGGTCGCCGTGGCTGCAGCCCGTGAATGTTGATGCAAAAGCATCGCAAATCGGTGACATTATCAGAGTGCGAATCACCAAGGCCGGGCCGAACAGCCTGTTTGCCGAGATGATCGGGGAATCGGACGCGAGGAGCTGACCGCTTGAACGGACACGAACTGATTTCTTCCTCATCTCGCCAGTCGAAGACATCCGCGACGGACGCCAATCACTTCGTGCTCACCTTCGAGAACAACCGCTTTGCGAGCGAGCTCTTCGGTCAGTTCGACCAGAATCTGAAATTGCTGGAAGAGCGATTGCGCATCGACGCCCGGCCGCGGGGAAACTCCGTCGCCATCTCCGGTGACGTCGTCGCAACCAATCAGGCGCGCCGTGCCCTCGACTATCTCTACGGAAGGCTGCAGAGTGGCGCTTCGATCGATACATCCGATGTCGAAGGTGCGATCCGCATGGCGGTCGCCGCCGACGATCAGCTACAGTTGCCGACGATGGAGCGCAAAGCCAAATTGACAATGGCGCAGATTTCGACGCGCAAGAAGACAATCGCTGCGCGCACGCCGATGCAGGATTCCTATATCCGCGCCATGGAGCGGGCCGAGCTCGTCTTCGGCGTCGGTCCTGCGGGCACGGGCAAGACCTATCTCGCCGTCGCCCATGCCGCCCAGCTCCTGGAGCGTGGCGCGGTCGACCGGATCATCCTCTCGCGTCCGGCTGTAGAGGCGGGCGAGCGTCTCGGATTCCTGCCCGGCGACATGAAGGAGAAGGTCGATCCCTATTTGCGTCCGCTCTATGACGCGCTGTACGACATGATGCCGGGCGACAAGGTCGAGCGGGCAATCACCGCGGGGGTCATCGAGATCGCGCCGCTCGCCTTCATGCGCGGGCGCACGCTTGCCAATGCCGCCGTGATCCTCGACGAGGCGCAGAACACGACGTCGATGCAGATGAAGATGTTCCTGACCCGTCTCGGCGAGAACGGCCGGATGATCGTCACCGGCGATCCGAGTCAGGTCGACCTGCCGCGCGGCGTAAAGTCAGGGCTCGTGGAGGCGCTGCATATACTCAAGGGCGTGGAGGGCGTCTCGGTGATCCGCTTCAAGGATGCCGACGTCGTCCGTCATCCTCTGGTGGCGCGGATCGTCAGGGCCTATGACAGCCAGACGGCGGTTCACGACGAGAGCGAGCAGAACGATCGCTGAGGCGGCCGCGTTTATCATGACGGCATTGGACATTCAGATCAGCGTCGAGGCAGGAGACTGGCCGCCCGAAGACGAGCTTCGGTCTTTTTGCGAGCGTGTTCTCGAGGCAGCGGCCGATTTTCTCGCGCGTGAGGAGAAGCAGCCGCTGCCGGCACAGGCGGCGGAACTGTCGCTGGTCTTCACCGACGATCAGTCGATCAGGACGATCAACGCGGAGTGGCGAGGTCAGGACAAGGCGACGAATGTTCTGTCCTTTCCCGCTTTTCCGGTGACGCCGGGCAGGATGCCGGGGCCGATGCTCGGCGACATCGTGGTCGCCCATGAGACGCTCAGGCGGGAGGCGGTGGAGCTCGAAAAGCCCTTCGACGCCCATTTGACGCATCTTCTCGTTCATGGATTCCTGCATCTTTTCGGGTATGATCATATCGAAGACGACGAAGCGGAGAGAATGGAGGGGTTGGAGACTCGCATTTTGGCGCGTCTTGGCCTATCTGATCCCTACGGGGACCAACCCCCGCATTGACAGTTTGGAACGATGAGCGACTTCAAGACACAGCCGGCCGCTGTCGCGACCGAGGAGGCGGAAGCCTCCGGCGACACCGAGGCCGGTAGTAGTACCGCCGCCCGATTCGAGGGCAGCAAATCCACATCATCATTTTGGAGCCGTGCCGCGCGTCTGTTGCGCGGTGTGAGCCCGTCGAGCCTGCGCGAGGATCTCGCCGATGCGCTCATGACGGACGCCGAAGGCAATGCGGCTTTCTCGCCCGAAGAGCGGGCGATGCTCAACAACATCCTCCGCTTCCGCGAGGTTCGGGTCGAGGACGTGATGGTTCCGCGAGCCGACATCGAAGCGGTGGACCAGAATATCACCATAGGCGAGCTCATGGTGCTCTTCGAGGAGTCGGGACGCTCGCGCATGCCGGTTTACAGCGAGGGGCTCGACGACCCTCGCGGCATGGTGCACATCCGTGACCTTCTTGCCTATGTGACCAAGCAGGCGCGCAACCGCCGCCGCAACGGCAAAGCCCATGCGGCGACGACGGCGAACGGCGACAAGCCCGAAAGGGCGCCCCGGCAGCTGAAGGCAGGCTTCGATCTTTCTCGCGTCGATCTCGACAAGACGGTGGAGGAGGCGGGGATCGTCCGGCAGCTCCTGTTCGTGCCGCCGTCGATGCTCGCCTCGGATCTCATGCAGCGCATGCAGGCCGCGCGCATCCAGATGGCACTCGTCATCGATGAATACGGCGGAACGGACGGTCTCGTATCACTCGAGGACATCGTCGAAATGGTGGTCGGCGACATCGAGGACGAGCATGACGACGAGGAAGTGATGTTCGCGCGCAGCTCGGACGACGTCTTCGTCGCCGACGCCCGGGTGGAGCTCGAGGAGATCGCCGAGGCGGTCGGACCGGACTTCGACGTACGCGAGCAACTCGAGGATGTCGATACGCTGGGCGGACTCGTCTTCGCATCGCTCGGCCGGATTCCTGTCCGCGGCGAGGTGGTGCAGGCGATTCCCGGCTTCGAATTCCAGATTCTCGATGCCGATCCGCGTCGCGTCAAACGCGTCAGGATCATGCGCAAGCGTCCGCCGTCACGCCGCCGCCTGCCGAAGGTCGAGAAGGAGCCGTTGCCCGATGCGTTCACCACGGCCGGCCCCACTGGGGCGGGTGTCCAGCCCCCGTCCTCGTTCGAATAGGGCCGGCTCGCCGTCGCCTTGAGAGGGGACAAGCAGCCACTTTTTTGGAAGACTGCCGCCGATTGATTCGGTCGTGCTGCGTGTGTCCTTGAATCCTCGAGGACAGGGTCCCGCGCAAGGTCTCCCCCACGTCCGGCGCCGACGGGAGGTTCAATGGAAAGACTGGCAGGCAGAATCATACTTCTCTCGGGCGTGTCCCGAACATTCGTCGGCTTTCTCGCCGGCCTTCTGGCGGTGCTTGCCCAGCCGCCTTTCGGCATTTTCGCGGCGGCTTTCGTCTCCTTTCCCGTCCTTGTCTGGCTGATCGACGGGGTGGCGCCCGACCCCGGCGACGGCGTGCTGCGGCGGCTGATGCCGCCCGCGGCGATCGGCTGGTCCTTCGGTTTCGGTTATTTCCTGGGTGGTCTCTGGTGGCTGGGCAATGCGCTTCTGGTCGAGGCGGACGCGTTCGCCTGGGCGCTGCCGCTCACCGTCGTCGGCCTCCCGGCCGTTCTGGGGCTCTTTTACGCGCTGGCGGTCGTCATTGCCCGCAGCCTCTGGTCGGACGGCTGGGGCCGGATCGCCGCCCTCGCGCTCGGCTTCGGCATCGCCGAATGGCTGCGCGGCTTTCTCTTTACCGGCTTCCCTTGGAATGCCATCGGCTATGCGGCCATGCCGATGCCCTTGATGATGCAGTCCGCCAGCGTCGTCAATCTTTCGACGATCAACATGCTGGCCGTTTTCGTCTTCGCCGCGCCGGCTCTGATCTGGACGGGCAAGGGCGCGCGCGCCGGTCTCGCCATCGCCGCAGCGCTCTTTGTGGCGCATGTCGCTTTCGGCTTTTACCGGCTCGCCCAGCCGGCACCGGTGCCGCTCCAGCCGGAGATGACCGTCCGCGTCGTCCAGCCGGTGATCGACCAGGCCAAGAAGCTCGACGACCGGGAGCGTGCGTCGATTTTCGAGGACCATCTCTCGCTGACGGCCGCCCCGGTCCAGGATGGCGCCAAACGGCCGGACATCGTCGTCTGGCCGGAAACGTCGATCCCTTTCATCCTCACCGACAATCCCGACGCCCTGGCGCGGATCGCCGACGTTCTCCAGGACGGGCAAGTTCTCGTCGCCGGCGCCGTCAGGGTCGAGGATGCCGGTGCCGGACTGCCGCCGCGCTATTACAATTCGGTCTATGTCATCGACGATCGAGGGCAGATCGTCGGTGCGGCGGACAAGGTGCATCTGGTGCCTTTCGGTGAATACCTCCCGTTCGAGGATCTGCTGACCTCCTGGGGCCTGAGCTCCGTCGCGGCCTCGATGCCGGGCGGTTTCTCGGCGGCCAGCACCCGCCCAATGCTGACCTTGCCGGGCGGCCGGCGGATCTATCCGATGATCTGTTACGAGGCGATCTTCGCCGACGAGGTGGACGGCAATGCCCGGCTCGCAGACGCGCTCCTCAACATCACCAACGACGCCTGGTTCGGCGATACCCCCGGCCCGCGCCAGCATTTCCATCAGGCGCAGCTCCGCGCGGTCGAAACCGGAACTCCGATGATTCGTGCCGCGAATACTGGTATTTCAGCAGTTGTTGATGCACGTGGTGTTTTAGTGCTAGTATTGGGCTACAATTACAGGGGGGTTCTAGACACAATTCTGCCGGGAAAACTGCCTACGCTCACAAATGTCGCAACGCGCAGCCAAATTTTCTGGCTGACGATGGGAATTCTATTTCTGGTTGCAGTAATATCGCGCTTAGGTTTTAATATTGGGAAGAATTGACGTAAAACCCCTAAAATTGCATAGTGTATTTCGCCATCAACCTTTGCCTGCCGCCGAGCGTGACAGGGTTGCCGCGGCGCATATTTTGCAACGCGGGGTTGCTGGTAACGTAAACAGCGTGTTTAGGAAGGCGAATATGATCGAGAATAAGAAGAAACCGAACCCGATCGACATTCATGTCGGTAGCAGGATTCGCCTTCGTCGGACGATGCTTGGCATGAGCCAGGAGAAGCTCGGCGAGAGTCTGGGGATTACCTTCCAGCAGATTCAGAAGTACGAAAAAGGCACGAACCGCGTCGGCGCGAGCCGGCTGCAGAACATTTCGCAGATACTCAACGTGCCGGTGTCGTTCTTCTTCGAGGATGCTCCGGGCGATGGCGGCGGCACCGGGCCGGGGATGGCCGAGGCGTCGAGCTCCAACTACGTCGTCGATTTCCTGTCCTCCTCGGAAGGGCTGCAGCTCAACCGCGCCTTCGTGAAAATTTCCGACCCGAAGGTCCGGCGCAAGCTGGTAGACCTCGTTAAAGCACTGGCCGCCGAGGCGGAGAGCGAATAGGCGGCAAGTCGCCCGGCACGAAAGAAGCGGCATCAAGCCGCTTTTTTCGTATGGAGACTGCTGTCCGAGCTCCAACCCTGCCGATAAGGACGGCGGCGCTTCGAGGCTGCGCATCCGACATGGCGCGCTGGCCGGCGGCTCACTCCCGAGAGCGAAAATTTTCCCTCAATTCTGCATTTTCGTGAAAGCGGAACGTCGTGGCGATGCCGATATAAAGATATATTTATGTCGTTGTGTGCTTGTTTTTCACCGGCAAAACCACTAAACGTTTGACCGCTTCTTTCATTGAGGGGACTTCCCGCATGCGCGCAAACTACCTGTTCACAAGTGAATCCGTAGCCGAAGGTCATCCGGACAAAG
This sequence comes from Sinorhizobium meliloti 4H41, assembly GCF_000375585.1. Taxonomy (GTDB): domain Bacteria; phylum Pseudomonadota; class Alphaproteobacteria; order Rhizobiales; family Rhizobiaceae; genus Sinorhizobium; species Sinorhizobium meliloti_A. Next base: position 306,443 of record NZ_AQWP01000001.1, read on the forward strand.
TGTGTGACCGTATCTCCGACGAAATCGTGGATCTGGTCTACCGCGAAGCCGCAAAGACCGGCGTCGATCCGTGGACTGTGCGCATCGCCTGTGAGACGCTGGCGACGACCAATCGTGTGGTCATCGCCGGAGAGGTCAGGCTGCCGCCGAGCCTTCTCAAGAAAGACAAGAACGGCGTCGACGTCATCAATCCCTCGAAGTTCAAGTCGGCGGCCCGCAAGGCGATCCGCGACATCGGCTATGAGCAGGACGGCTTCCATTGGAAGACCGCGAAAATCGACGTTCTTCTGCACTTCCAGTCCGCACACATCGCGCAGGGCGTGGACAATGCCGCCGACAAGCAGGGCGAAGAAGGCGCGGGCGACCAGGGAATCATGTTCGGCTATGCCTGCCGCGAGACCGCCGAGCTCATGCCGGCGCCGATCTACTATTCGCACCGCATCCTCAATCTGCTCGCCGCGGCCCGCAAGAAGGGCGAAGGCGAAGTCGCCAAGCTTGGTCCGGACGCCAAGAGCCAGGTGACCGTGCGGTACGTCGACGGCAAGCCGGCCGAGGCCACCTCGATCGTTCTTTCCACCCAGCATCTCGACGAGAGCTGGGATTCGACCAAGGTCCGCTCCGTGGTCGAACCCTATATCCGTGAGGCGCTCGGGGACCTGAAGATCGCCGACGACTGCACCTGGTACATCAATCCTACCGGCAAGTTCGTCATCGGCGGACCGGACGGCGACGCGGGCCTTACCGGCCGCAAGATCATCGTCGACACCTATGGCGGCGCAGCTCCGCATGGCGGCGGTGCCTTCTCCGGCAAGGACACGACGAAGGTCGACCGCTCGGCCGCCTATGCGGCCCGCTACCTTGCCAAGAACGTCGTAGCGGCGGGCCTTGCCGAGCGCTGCACCATCCAGCTTTCCTACGCGATCGGCGTAGCCCAGCCGCTGTCGATCTATGTCGATCTGCACGGCACCGGAAAGGTCTCGGAAGATCAGGTGGAGAGCGCCATCCGCAAGACGATGGACCTGTCGCCGACGGGCATCCGCCGCCATCTCGACCTCAACCGGCCGATCTATGCCAAGACCTCCGCCTACGGCCATTTCGGCCGCAAGGCCGGCCGCGACGGTTCCTTCTCCTGGGAGAAGCTCGACCTGGTCAAGCCGCTGAAAGAGGCGATCGAGAGCGACTCGCCGTCCGTCAACGGAAGAGCGGCGAGCCGCGCGGCGTAAGCCCTGCCCGCGAGGCAGCTTCGGAAGAAGCCGCGTATTGAAGATATCGCAGCCGCCTGTTATCAGCCGTGGCAACAGTCAGGCGGGCGCTCCGGAGAGGAGCGTCCGCCTCCTTCATTGTGATTTCGGGCTTGGCTCGATCGGAAATCATGGATGCGGAGCTGGATGAGGAAAACGATGTGCGTCCTCTACCCGCAGCCTGCTTCATCTATGGGAAGAACGACATGACCGAAACGCGCGGTGCCAGAGCAACGGAGGCTTTCTTCGGCCGCCGCAAGGGCAAGCCCTTGCGGGAGCGGCAGGCGGCCCATCTCGAACACCTGCTGCCCCTTTTGAAGCTCGACCTCGGGAAGCCGGCACCGGCCGATCTGACGGCGCTTTTTCCCGAGCCCGTCGAAAGAATCCGCCTGGAGATAGGCTTCGGCGGCGGAGAGCACCTGATCCACCGTGCTGCGGAAGACCCGGCGACCGGCTTTATCGGGGTGGAGCCCTTCGTCAATTCGATGGCGAAGCTGCTCGGGCAGATCGAGGCGAAGGCGATCAGGAACGTCCGCCTCTACGACGACGACGCGACGCAGGTGCTGGATTGGCTGCCGGCGGCATCCGTCGACCAGATCGACCTGCTTTATCCCGATCCATGGCCGAAGCGAAAGCATTGGAAGCGGCGTTTCGTCTCCGCGGTCAATCTCGACCGCTTCGCACGCATCCTGAAGCCGGGCGGCGTCTTCTGCTTTGCCTCGGACATCGACAGCTATATCAACTGGACGCTCATCCATTGCCGCGACCACGCGGCTTTCGAATGGACGGCGGAGACAGCGGCCGACTGGCTGACGCCTTTCGCCGGATGGCCGAGCACGCGCTACGAAGCCAAGGCCCGCCGGGAAGGGCGCAGTTCGGCCTATCTGACCTTTCGGCGTAGGTGAACCGGGCGTCTGGAGTTTGGCCCCTCAGCCGGCCTGCCGGCCACCTTCTCCCGCGCGCGGGGCGAAGGGGGTTCGCGGCCGCTGCTTAAGTCCCCTCTCCGTCTGCGAGGAGAGGGGCAATTCTTACCCGCTCAATGCAAAGTGACGGTGCGAAGGTCGTCTTCCGCCGCCTTGAAGAAGGTGCTGGAGCGGTTGTCCGTCAGCAGGATAGGCGTTCCATCGGCGCCGAACAGGGCCCACAGATCGATTCCAGGCCCCATCTCGGGCGCTTCCGGAAAGCAACGGGAGACCTCCTCAGAACGCATCTTGCGGATATAGCCGACCTCGCCTGCGCCAAGATGCGCAAGGTCGTTCTTCGACAGCGATGTGTTGATGGCTTTCAGTCCCATGGTCATGCTCCGTGGTCGCCGGCGCAGGAAAAAATCTCGCCGGTTATCCTATTCTGGGACCGAAATATTAATTTTCTTTACCATACGGGCGGGCTCGGGGCGCACCAGGTCCACCGCAAGGAGGCCGTTGCGCAATTCCGCGCCGAGAACCTGCATTCCATCGGCCAGCACGAAGGTCCGCTGGAACTGCCGGGCGGCGATGCCCCGATGCAGATATTCCCTTTCGCCGGTCTCGATTTGACGGCCGCGGATCACGAGCTGGTTTTCCTCGGTCGTCACGTCGAGGTCTTCCTCCGAGAAGCCCGCCACCGCGAGCGTTATGCGCAGGCGTTCCGGCGCGTCGGCGGCAGAATCGCCGCGAATTCGCTCTATATTGTAGGGAGGATAGCCGTCATTGCCCTTCGCGATGCGCTCAAGGGTCTTTTCCATGCTGTCGAAACCCACCAGAAGCGGGCTCGTAAAAGGCGTTATTCTGCTCATTCTCCAAGCCCTTGCAGCTCAAGCGACCATGTGTCGGACCTGCCAAGCAGCATCCTGCCTGCAATATGGTGGCTGTGTGCAGTGAGTGCAAGCGGCTTGCCTCCGCAGGCCACGCAAATCATAGTCTCTGACTTGAGAGCGACGGTCCTGCAGGGAGATGAGAAGTGTCAAGCGCAAGAAAAATCATCATCGACACGGATCCGGGCCAGGACGACGCGGCGGCAATCATGCTGGCCCTCGGCAGCCCGGAGGAAATCGAGGTCCTCGGCATCACCGCGGTTGCCGGCAATGTCCCGCTGACATTGACGGCCCGCAACGCCCGCATCGTCTGCGAGCTCTGCAACAGGACCGACGTGAAGATCTTCGCAGGTGCCGAGCGGCCGGTCGCCCGCCCGCTCGTCACGGCCGAGCACGTGCACGGGAAGACGGGGCTCGATGGCCCTGCGCTCGACGAGCCGACGATGCCGCTTCAAGAGCAGCACGCCGTCGACTTCATCGTCGAAACGCTGCGTGCGGAGGCGCCGGGCGCCGTGACGCTTTGTACGCTCGGACCGCTGACGAATATCGCGCTGGCCTTGACGAAAGCTCCGGAAATCGCGCCTTCGATACGCGAGCTCGTGATGATGGGCGGCGGCTTCTTCGAGGGCGGCAACATAACGCCTGCGGCGGAATTCAACATCTATGTCGATCCGGAGGCAGCCGAGATCGTCTTCCGCTCCGGCATCCCGATCGTGATGATGCCCCTCGATGTCACCCATCGCGTTCTGACACGGAAGGTTCGCGTGGAGAAAATCCGCGCGATCGGCAACCCGGCGGCAGCGGCCCTTGCCGAGATGCTGGAATTTTTCGAGCGTTTCGACATCGAGAAATACGGCACCGACGGCGGGCCGCTGCACGATCCGACCGTGATCGCCTATATCCTGCGGCCGGAGCTATTCACAGGGCGGGACTGCAACGTCGAGATCGAAACGGCGTCTCCGCTCACCACGGGCATGACCGTGGTCGACTGGTGGCAGGTCACCGGCCGGGCGCACAACGCCAAGGTCATGCGGCACATCGACGACGAGGGCTTCTTCGAGCTCTTGATCGAGCGGTTGGCCCGTCTCTGAGAGCCATGTACGCCTTGCCTGGAAAAGAAGACGGCGCCCGATGAGGATCGGACGCCGTCTTGCAGCCGGTGCGGGCCGCGATCAGAATTCTTCCCAGTTGTCCTGCGCGAGCGCATTGGCGCCGGATGTTTTGGCAAGCACCTTTTGAGTCGAACTCGAGTAGGCGGCACTGCGCGGCGCCTGGGCGGGACGATTTTCCGCGGGGGCAGCCGCACGCATCCGCTCGGCCGTACCGCGCAGCATTTCGGCCGGGGCCTGGGCCTGAACGCCCTGCGGGGCGATCTGGAAACGGGCGACCAGCGCGCTTAAGGCGCGAGCCTCGTCGTTCAGCGCCATGCTGGCGGCCGTCGTCTCTTCCACCATGGCAGCGTTTTGCTGTGTCACCTGGTCCATCTGATTGACGGCGGAATTGATCTCCTTGAGGCCCACCGCCTGTTCCGAGGCGGAGCTTGAGATCTGGCGGATAAGCCCGTTGATCTGCACCACCTGCTCGGCGATCTTCTCGAGCGCGCCGCCTGCCTTGCCCACGAGGTCGACGCCCTCGCGAACCTGGCCCGCCGATGTGTTGATCAGCGTCTTGATTTCCTTTGCGGCATTGGCAGAGCGCTGCGCGAGTTCGCGGACCTCCTGTGCGACGACCGCGAAGCCCTTGCCGGCGTCGCCGGCGCGGGCGGCCTCGACCCCGGCATTGAGCGCCAGAAGGTTGGTCTGGAAGGCGATTTCATCGATGACGCCGATGATCCGGCTGACTTCATGCGACGACTGCTCGATGCCATTCATCGCGGCGATCGCCTTCTGCACCACCTCGCCGGACTGTTCCGCGTCGCTGCTTGCGACCTCGACGGATTTCGCGGCGACCTTGGCGTTTTCGGCGCTGGCGTTCACCTGCGAGGTCAGTTCGTCAAGCGCGGCCGCGGTCTCCTCGAGACTTGCTGCCTGCTGTTCCGTCCGATGCGACAGGTCGTTGGCGGCACCTGAGATCTCGCTGGTGCCGCTGCCGATATTGACGACCGAGTGGTTGACGGTGCGGATCGTCTCTTCGAGGCTCTCCATCGTCGCGTTGAAATCGCGTTTCAGCTGGGCGTATTCGCCGGGGAAGTCGCCGGTAAGGCGGAAGGCGAGGTCGCCGGCGGAGAGATGCGACAGGGCCTTGCCGAGACGTGCGACGATGTCGCGCTGCAGAGCGCTGGCCTCGCTGCGTTCGTTTTCCGAACGTCCGCGTTCGAGTTCGGCCTGCTCTCTCTCGTGACGTGCCTCGCTTTCGAGCCGCCTGTTGTCGGCGAGCTGGTGACGGAAGCCCTCGAGCGACCTGGCGACGGCGCCTGTCTCGTCGGAGCGTTCCTGACCGGAAATCGGCCGGGTATATTCTCCGTTGCTGAGCGTCTCGACGTCGCCCACGAGGCCGGCAAGCGGCTTCTGGACGAAGCGGCGAACGGCGAAATAGAGGCCGGCGAGCACCGCGCCGAGGACTATCAGACCGCCGACGATCATCATATAGGTCTGATCGCGCACCGGCGCATTGATGGCTGAGCGCGGAACATCGACCAGAACCAGCCATTGCGCACTCACGTCGGGCAGGCTGAAAGGATAGACCACACGGTCGAAAGGCTCGTTACCGTCGTAAGTCAGGTTCTCGATCATGCGGGGCGTGCCGGCGGAAAGGGCGTCTTTCACCAACTCGGCGCCTTCGCCGTCATATTCCTTCATCAGCAGTTCGGGGATAGGTGCGGCGAGCCATTTGCCGCTCTGCGACAGCAAGTAGACCCGGCCGGATCCGAAAGGCTTGACCGCCGAGAGACGGTCCGCGAGTGCGGCGAGCGAAATATCGACACCCGAAACGCCGATCATTCTGCCGTTCGACATCACGGGATAGGCGATCGACGTCATCGTGGTCGGGACATCGGTGCCCTCGGCGAGATATGGCTGGGTGATGGCGCCCTTGCCGCTTTTCGCCGCGAGGCCGTACCACTCGGCCGCATAATCGGCCTTGAACGTCGAGAGCTGGATATTTCCGTTGCGGTCCTTGGACCAATAGGGCGTGAACGCACCGTCGGCATTGCCGCCAAGTTCCGTGTTGTCGATGACGTCCTTCCCGTCATAGGCCTTGGGCTCTTCGGCGAACCAGCTGCCGAAGGCAAAGCCATGCTGCTCCAGGTTGGCCTTCAGGAGATTGATTGCGCCTGCACGGTCGGTGGACTGCCCGGCATGGCCGCGCCCGAGAACGCCCGACATGGTCCGCGCGGCGGCGGCAAGTTCGCCGACGCTTCCCGCGATGTCGGCCGCGATCGCCCGCGCTTCCGTCTTCGCGCCGTCGAAGACCAGCGTTTCGACACGATCCCGCGTCTGGGAGATAAGCACGTAATTCGACGCGAGCAGCACGAGGGCGATCGTGCCTCCCGTCACCGCGATCAATTTTGTCGCCAGCGATCTGGCTTGGAACTTGAACATGAAATCCTCACGCACTGAGAGGTCCGCAGGTGCTGAACCCGCGGCGCGACATATTCGGAACTGTGGGTGAAGCTCCCTCATGGAGCGCCAGATGCCGACCGGCATGGAGGAGCGGCCGAACCGGAGTTGGCCTTCTCGCTGACCTGATTAGACGATCAAAGATTAAAATACGGCCAACGCCGCACCTGATTCCGGGTTCAAGCGGCAGGATTTGCGCGTCGGCCTTGCCGGCGGGCGCTTATCTCACGGTATTTCAGCGCGTTTCAATGTTTCATGGAAACACTGAAACAGTCTGAACCTGTGCGCTTCCGGACGGAAAACGGTGGCACACTTTCCTGCAAGGTGCGCTAGAGCCGGGCGGCGACCTCGGCGGCAAGCGGTATCGAGGGCTGCGCGCCGGGCTTGAGGCAGGCCAGCGATCCCGCAACGGCGGCGCGGCGGAGCGCTTCTGAAAATGCGAGGCCGGCGTCGAGGCCGGCGGCGAGATAGCCGCAGAAGGTATCTCCGGCACCGACCGTATCGACGGGCTCGATCGTGAGCCCCTTCGCGCGATGGAGTTCGCCTTCGTGAATCGCCACCACGCCCTCAGCGCCAAGCGTTACGATCACGGTCTGGCGGGTCTCGGCGTGCAGCCCCTTCATAGCCTCTTCCCGCTCGGCGCCGGCGATGCCCGCTTTGCCGGCGAGCAGCTCGAACTCGGTCTCGTTGGCAATGACGATATCGGCCATGCGGCCGAGGCGCGCCGCATCCGGCGTCAGCGGCGCGATGTTGATGATCGATCGGACGCCGCGCCGTTTTGCTTCGGAGAGTGCCTTTTCCACCGAGGCAGCTGGAATTTCGAGCTGGAGCATCAGCGTGTCGGCAGCAGACATTCTTGCAACAGCGTTCACGGCGTCGTCCTCGCTCACGCGTGCGTTGGCGCTGGCGACCACAACGATGACGTTTTCGCCGTCGCCGCCGACGATGATGTGTGCCGTGCCGGTCGGCTCGCCGACGGTCTTCGTCAGATCGAGATCGGTGCCGGCCTCCTTGAGCAGCGCCAGCGCGCCCTCGGCGAAGGCGTCGGAGCCGACGGCACCTGCCATGCGCACCGAGGCGCCGGCGCGGCGCGCCGCGAGCGCCTGGTTTGCGCCCTTGCCACCCGCCGCAGTGGAAAAGTCCATTCCGGCAACAGTTTCGCCGGGCTTCGGAAGGCGTGCGGTGGTGGCGATCAGATCCATGTTGATGGATCCAAAAACAGTGATCATGTGGAGGCGTCCCGTCGGCTTCTTTGTTTTTCGCCTGTCGTCATTCCAAACCGCTGCACGGTTTCGCGCGACACACGCATTTGCCGGAGAGTGCCCGACGCCGTCAGTCCTCGTCAACCACTCTCAGCTTCAATTGCCCCATGCGCCCGTCCATCGGGCGCCCGCTGCCGTCGCCCGGCTTTTCGCCCTGTCTCGGATCGCCCTCGGCCTGCAGCTCGAGCGCCTCGATCTTGGCGCCCCGACGGGTCAGCTTGTCCGAGGAGATCAGGATGTCCTCGACATCCTTCTGCGTCATGGCGAAATGGCCCTGGAGCTTGCGTACGCGCTCATCGAGACGCGAGAGGTCTTCCATCAGCCGTACGACTTCGCCCTGTATCAGGTGGGCCTGCTCCCGCATGCGGGCGTCTTTCAGGATCGCCTGGATGACCTGGATCGAGAGGAGCAGGAGCGACGGAGAGACGATGACGATCCGCTGGCGGTGCGCCTTCTGGACGATCGCCTCGAAATGCTCATGGATTTCGGCGAAGATCGATTCGGAGGGAACGAAGAGGAAGGCCGTATCCTGGGTCTCGCCCGGCAGGAGATATTTGCCGGAGATATCGCGGATATGCACCTCCATGTCGCGGCGGAAGGCCTGCGCGGCCTGTTGCCGCCGTTCGGCGCTCGCCGCGTCCCTCATGGAATTCCAGGCCTCGAGCGGAAACTTCGCGTCGATGACCAGTGGCGGCTGGCCGTTCGGCATGCGGATGGTGCAGTCCGGCCGCGCGCCGTTGGAAAGCGTCGCCTGGAAGGCGAAGGCGCCCATCGGCAGGCCGTCCGCGACGATCGCCTCCATGCGCGACTGTCCGAAGGCGCCGCGCGTCTGCTTGTTGGCGAGGATGCTCTGCAGCCCGGCCATATCCTTGGCGAGCGACTGGATGTTGTTCTGCGCGTTGTCGATCACCGCGAGCCGCTCCTGGAGCCGCCGCAGATTTTCGTGCGTCGCCTTCGTCTGCTCGCTGATCGAGGCGCCGATGCGATGCGTCATCCCGTCGATGCGCTGGCTGAGCGACTGGTTCAGTTCCGCCTGCCGGGCGCCCAGCACCTCGGTCATGGCCGCGATCCGTCCCTGCATCTCCGTCTGCGCCGCGATGAGCGCCGACATTTGCTCTTCGCGGTCGATCGCGCGAGCCGAACGGGCGCGCCGCACCATAATGGCCGAGAACAGCACCACGAGAAGGGCGGCGGCTGTGACGAGGAGGCCGGCCGTGACGGGCAGGGCGCCGATGAGGAACAGCGGCCGATCGAAGGAAAAGGGGATGGGCTCCATGGCCGCAGACTAACAGATTCGCGTGCGAAAACCAGATCAAAACGAGAACATACATTTTCGCGGCCGGTCGTTCCCCTTTGGAGCGCCACGGGTTTCGCAATGGCAATTTTCTTGCGCGTCGAGGGAAAGATCGGCTATGGGGATCGACATGACGATCAAGCCGCTCATCATTCTTCCCGATCCGGTTCTGCGCCAGGTGTCGACACCGGTGGAGACCATTGACGCCGACATTCGCCGGCTCGCCGACGATATGCTGGAAACCATGTACGACGCGCCGGGCATCGGTCTCGCCGCGATACAGATCGGCGTGCCGAAGCGCCTCCTGGTTCTGGATGTGACGAAGGAGGGAGAGGAGAAACAGCCGCTCGTCTTCATCAATCCGAAGGTCGTCCGCTCGTCCGAGGAGCGTTCGGTCTATGAGGAAGGCTGCCTTTCGATCCCCGACTATTACGCCGAGGTCGAGCGACCCGCCGCGATCACGGTCGAGTATGTCGATCGCGAGGGCAAGGAACAGGCGGTCGAGGCCGAGGGCCTGCTCGCCACCTGCCTGCAGCACGAGATCGACCATCTGAACGGCGTCCTGTTCATCGATTACATCTCCAAGCTCAAGCGAGATATGGTGATTCGCAGGTTCACCAAGGCGGCCAAGACGCGCGGCGCAAAGGCGATCTGATCCGTTCATGTCTTAGGTCGACCCGGCCCGAAACATCGTGATCTAGCGTCGCGGCCGCATTCAACCTGGAGCCGCCGCCCGCTCACGGGCAATCGAAAGAGACGGAGGCCGCCACTTGCCGCTTCGCATCATCTTCATGGGCACGCCGGAATTTTCCGTACCGACGCTCCTGGCGCTCGCCGGGGCGGGTCACGAGATCGCCGCCGTCTATACGCAGCCGCCGCGGCCGGCCGGCCGGCGCGGCCTCGACCTCAAGAAATCCTCCGTGCATCAGGCTGCCGAGCACCTCGGCATTCCGGTGTTGACGCCCGTCAACTTCAAGGACGCCGCGGACCGTCAGACCTTCCGGGATTTCGGTGCGGACGTGGCGGTCGTCGTCGCCTACGGGCTGCTGCTGCCGGAGGAAATACTCTCCGGGACCCGCTACGGCTGCTATAACGGCCATGCCTCGCTCCTGCCGCGCTGGCGGGGGGCGGCGCCGATCCAGAGGGCGATCATGGCCGGCGACCGTGAGACCGGTATGATGGTGATGAAAATGGACAAGGGGCTCGATACCGGTCCCGTGGCTCTCGCGCAGTCGGTTCCGATCGACCAGACGATGACGGCCGGCGAATTGCACGACCGGCTGATGCAGGTCGGAGCGGTGCTGATGACGGAGGCCATGGCCAGGCTCGAGGCCGGCGAGCTTCCGCTCACGCCGCAGGCGCAAGAGGGCGTCGCCTATGCCGCCAAGATTTCGAAGGAAGAGACCCGGATCGATTTTTCCCGGCCGGCGACCGAGGTGCACAACCATATCCGCGGCCTCTCGCCTTTTCCCGGCGCCTGGTTCGAACTCGACATTGCCGGCCGCCAGGAACGCGTCAAGGTGCTTGGCTCCGAAATGTCGGAAGGGAAAGGTGCTGCCGGAGAAGTGCTTGACAGTACTCTCAGCATCGCCTGCGGAGAAGGCGCGGTGCGGCTGACGAGATTGCAGCGTGCGGGCGGCAAGGCGCTCGCCTCGGCCGATTTCCTGCGCGGCACGCCCATCGCTGCCGGCGCGAGGATCGCCTGATGCCCCGCTATCGCCTGACCGTCGAATATGACGGTTCCGATTATGTCGGCTGGCAGAGGCAGGACAACGGTCCCTCGATCCAGGGCGCCATCGAGAAGGCGGTCCTGTCGCTCACCCGCGAGACGGTCTCGATCCGCGGCGCCGGGCGCACCGATTCCGGCGTTCATGCCAGGGGGCAGGTGGCGCATCTCGATCTCACGCGCGAGTGGAAGTCGTACACGCTGCAAAACGCCCTCAACGCGCATCTGGCGCTCGCCGGCGAGCGGGTCTCGATCCTCGATGTCGCGGAAGCCCCCGGCGATTTCGATGCGCGTTTCTCTGCAATCCGCCGGCATTATCTCTATCGGATCGTTTCCCGCCGGTCGCCACTGGCGCTGGAGGCGCGGCGCGCCTGGTGGGTGCCGAAGCCGCTGGATCACGACGCCATGCACGAGGCGGCGCAGCGCCTCGTCGGCCATCACGATTTCACCACCTTCCGCTCGGCCCACTGTCAGGCGACGAGCCCCTTGCGCACGCTCGACCGGCTGGACGTGACCCGTGCGGGCGAGCTCATCGAAATCCGCGCCACGGCACAAAGCTTTCTCCACAACCAGATCCGTTCCTTCGCGGGCTCCCTGAAGCTCGTGGGCGAGGGCAAGTGGACGCCGGATGACCTGCAGACCGCACTCGAAGCACGCGACCGCAAGGCGTGCGGCCCGGTCGCCCCGCCCGACGGGCTTTATTTCATGCGGGTGGATTACTAAGCTGGAAACAGCAGCCGCTCATCCGGCCTGCCGGCCACCTTCTCCACATCATCTGGCGGATGCGGGGCTTTCACGAACGCCGCCGCTCAACCCGGCATCAAGCCGAGCAGGCGCTGCAGGAACTGCATGATCATCAGCGGTGACAGCAGAAAGATCGCGGCAAGGGCGGCGGCGAGCAGGTTCTGCTTGGCGGTAACGGTCCGCAAGAGGCGGAAGAGCAGCGCCGAGCTGGCGACGAGCAGCAGAAGCCACAACAGGGCTGCCATACCGGCGCTGCCGGGTATGACCAGCAGCAACGCGGCCGGAACCGCCATGGCATAGGTCAACGGGACCTGGAGCCAATTGGTCGTGACGATTACCGGCACCACCAGGACGGAAAAGCCGAGCGGGCGCGAGAGGACGGCAATCAGCACGATCGGCAGCAGCCAGCTCACCAGGTCGACGGCGAGAAGCTTCCCGAAGAAGCCGATGCCGACTGTCGTGCCGGTCGGCATCACCGAGAGATAATAGAGCCGCCATGAGGCCCAGCCGACGGCCAGCGCCGGCAGCGTCCAGAGGATCGCCGTGAAGGAGCGCCACAACCCGCTCTCGCTGATGTCCAGCCAGCGATAGCCTTCGTGGTTGCCCTGGATCAGCAGCCACAGCCCCTTGATATAGACAAGGACTTCCTCAAGCAGCGGCATGGCCGAACCAGCGGGCGATGAAGGTTTCGTAGATCCCGGTCAGGGTTTCGAGATCGGCAAGGGCGACGCGTTCGTCGACCATGTGCATGGTCTTGCCGACGAGGCCGAATTCGACGACCGGGCAATAGTCCTTGATGAAACGCGCGTCCGATGTGCCGCCGGTGGTCGACAGCTGCGGCTGCCGCCCGGTGACGGCCTCCACGGCACCTGAAAGCGAATCGATGAGCGCGTTGTTGCGCGTCAGGAAGACATGGCTCGGACGCTCGTTCCAGACGATCTCGTATCTGGCCGGAGCGCGGCCGGGCCTCAGCGCGCTGTCGGCTGCTGCGCGGTCGAGACGCGCGACGATCTCCGCCATCAGGCTTTCGGCCGTCCAGCGGTCGTTGAACCGGATGTTGAAGGCGGCGCTCGCCCTCGCGGGAATGACGTTGACCGCGGAATTGCCCACGTCGATGGTCGTGACTTCGAGGTTCGAAGGCTGGAAATTTTCCGTTCCGTCGTCGAAGGGCGGATCCATCAGGGCCTTTGCGAACTGCAGGATGCTGCGCACCGGATTGTCCGCAAGATGCGGATAGGCCGCGTGGCCCTGGACGCCGTGAACGGTGATCCGGCCGGAAAGCGATCCGCGCCGGCCGATCTTGATCATGTCGCCGATGCCGTCCGGATTGGTCGGCTCGCCGACGAGACAGGCGTCCCAGCGCTCGCCCCTTGCCGCCGCCCATTCGAGGAGCTTAACCGTGCCGTTGATCGCCGGGCCTTCCTCGTCGCCGGTGATGAGGAAGGAGATCGAGCCCTTAGGCTCGCCATGCTTCTCGATATGGCGGGCGACGGCCGCCACGAAACAGGCAATGCCGCCCTTCATGTCGACTGCGCCGCGTCCGTACATTTCACCTTCGGCGATCGCGGCGGAGAAGGGCGGTCGACTCCAGGCGGCTTCGTCGCCGACCGGCACCACATCGGTGTGACCGGCAAACATCAGATGCGGTCCGTCGCCCCCGATCCGGGCGTAAAGGTTTTCGATGTCGGGCGTTCCGGGTTCCTTCGCCACGATCCGGTCGACCTTGAAGCCGACCGGTGCCAGCATGGCTTCAAGAGTCGTCAGCGCGCCTCCCTCGGCGGGTGTGACGGAGGGGCAGCGAATGAGGGCAGCGAGATTGGAGACGGGATCGGTCGGGAACATGGAAGGTATGCCTGCGAAGCCGGTGGGCCAGAAAAGGTAGTCCGAGAAACAGAGATTGCCGGTTTATCCGATCAGCCACCCGCTGTCACGTCCGATGAACCCGGCGGGTTTCGCAGTGCGCTGAAAAGAGAACGGGCCGGACAGATGTCCGGCCCGCCATCGACCCCTTTTGGGGGGGGCAGGAAGGCTACTCGCCGGGGGCGAGATGCGGGGCTTCGATATGCGCTCCGGTGTGCTTCAGAGGCCTTTCGCCGGAAAGCTTGCGGATGAGCACATAGAAGACGGGCGTCATGAAGATGCCGAAGGCCGTGACGCCGATCATTCCGGCAAACACCGCCACGCCCATGGCTGAGCGCATTTCCGCCCCGGCACCGGTGGAGGTGACGAGCGGCACGACGCCCATGATGAAGGCCATCGAGGTCATCAGGATCGGTCTGAGCCGGAGGCGGCTCGCCTCGATCGCGGCACTGACGGCATTGCTGCCGGACAGCTCCAGTTCGCGGGCGAATTCGACGATCAGGATCGCGTTCTTCGCCGATAGACCCACCAGAACGATGAGGCCGATCTGGGTGAAGACGTTGTTGTCGCCGCCGGTCAGCCAGACGCCCGTCAGCGCCGCCATGATGCCCATCGGCACGATCAGGATGATCGCGATCGGCAGCAGCAGGCTCTCATATTGGGCCGCAAGCACGAGATAGACGAGCAGCAGCGCCAGCGGAAAGACGAGGATGCCCGAATTGCCGGCGAGGATCTGCTGATAGGTCAGGTCCGTCCACTCGTACGAAATGCCGGGCGGCAGCGTCTCGGCCGCAATCCGCTCGATGGCCGCCTGCGCCTGGCCGGAGGAGAAGCCGGGTGCCGGTCCGCCATTGATGTCTGCGGCGAGGAAGCCGTTGTAGCGGATCGCCCGCTCGGCGCCGACCGTCTGCTCCACGTTGAGCAGGGCCGACAGCGGAATCATCTCGCCCGTCTGCGAACGCACCTTCAGCTTGCCGATGTCGTCGGCGTGGCTGCGATAGCTCGCATCGGCCTGGATGCGCACGCTGTAGGTGCGGCCGAACGCGTTGAAGTCGTTGACGTAGAGCGAGCCCAGATAGATCTGCAGCGTCTCGAACACGTCCGTGACCGCGACGCCGAGCTGGCGCGCCTTGGTGCGGTCGAGGTCGGCATAGAGCTGCGGCACGTTGATCTGGTAGCTCGAATAGAGCCCGGCGAGTTCGGGTGCCGCCATCGCCTTGGCGAGGACGGCCTTGGTCGCATCGTCCAGCGTCCGGTAGCCGAGTCCGTTCCTGTCCTCGATCTGCAGCTTGAAGCCGCCGGTCGTGCCGAGGCCCTGGACGGGCGGTGGCGGGAACATGGCGATGAAGGCATCCTGGATCGCACCGAACTCCTGGTTCAATTGCATGGCGATGGCGCCGCCCGAAAGTTCGGGCGTCGTACGCTCCTCGAACGGCTTCAGCGACACGAAGACGATGCCGGAGTTGGACGAGTTGGTGAAGCCGTTTATCGACAGGCCCGGGAAGGCGATGGCGTGTTCGACGCCCGGGTGCTTGAGGGCGATCTCGCTCATGCGCCGGATGACGTCTTCCGAGCGATCGAGCGTCGCCGCGTCCGGAAGCTGCGCGAAACCGATGAGATATTGCTTGTCCTGGGCCGGCACGAAGCCGCCGGGCACCGCGCGGAAGAGCACGAAAGTGACCCCGAGGAGGACGACATAGACGCCCATGACCAGTGACTTGCGGGTAAGAATGCCGCCGACGCCGCGGCCATAAGCCTCCGAACTCGCTCCGAAGAAGCGGTTGAAGCCGCGGAAGAACCAGCCGAACAACCGATCCATGACCCGCGTCAGACGGTCCTTCGGGGCGTGGTGGTCCTTCAGGAGAAGGGCGGCGAGCGCCGGCGAGAGCGTCAGCGAGTTGAGGGCTGAAATCACCGTCGAGATCGCGATGGTCAGCGCGAACTGGCGGTAGAACTGGCCGGTGAGCCCGGTGATGAAGGCGAGCGGCACGAATACCGCTACGAGGACCAGCGCGATCGCGATGATCGGCCCAGACACCTCCTGCATGGCGCGATAGGTTGCCTGCACCGGCGAGAGACCCTGGGAGATATTTCGTTCGACGTTCTCGACGACGACGATGGCGTCGTCGACGACGATGCCGATCGCGAGCACCAGGCCGAAGAGGCTGAGCGCGTTGATCGAGAAGCCGAAGACATACATCACCGCGAAGGTACCGACGATCGAGACGGGCACGGCGACGAGCGGGATGATCGAGGCGCGCCAGGTCTGCAGGAAGACGATGACGACGACGACCACGAGCGCGATGGCTTCGAGCAGCGTGTGGATGACCGATTCGATCGACGCCCGGACGAACTGCGTCGTGTCGTAGACGATCTCGTAATCGACGCCATCCGGCATGGTCTGCTTCAGCTCGGCCATGACCTTGTGGACGTTTTCGGAGATCTGGATGGCGTTGGAGCCGGGCGCCTGGAACACGCCCATGCCGACGGCGGCCTTGTTGTCGAGAAGCGAGCGCAGCGAATAGTCCGCCGCCCCCATTTCGACGCGGGCGACGTCGCCGAGGCGCGTGATCTCCCCGCTATCGCCCGATTTGACGACGATGTCGGCAAAATCCTCGGGCGTCTTGAGGCGGCCCTGAGCGTTGACGGAGAGCTGCAGGTCGAGGCCGGGAACCGACGGCGAAGCGCCGATGACGCCGGCGGCTGCCTGGACGTTCTGTCCACGGACGGCGTTGGCGATGTCGCTCGCTGCAAGCCCGCGCTCTGCGGCCTTTTCGGGGTCGATCCAGACGCGCATGGAATAGTCGCCGCCGCCGAAGATCTGCACCTGGCCGACGCCGTCTACGCGCGCCAGCCGGTCCTTGACGTTAAGGACGCCGTAGTTGCGCAGATAGTTGATGTCGTATAGCCCGTTGGGCGAAATCAGGTGCACGACGAGCGTCAGGTCGGGCGAGCTCTTGACGGTGGTGACGCCGAGCCGGCGCACCTCTTCCGGCAGCCGCGGCTCGGCCTGGGAGACGCGGTTCTGGACCAGCTGCTGAGCCTGGTCCGGGTCGGTTCCGAGCTCGAAGGTGACGGTCAGCGTCATCAGACCGTCGGCGGTCGCCTGGCTCTGCATGTAAAGCATGCCCTCGACGCCGTTGATCTGCTCTTCGAGCGGCGTGGCGACGGTTTCGGCGATGACGGCCGGGTTGGCGCCCGGATATTGCGCCCTGACCACGATCTGCGGCGGCACGACTTCCGGATATTCGGAAATCGGCAGGCCGGTCATGCCGATCAGGCCCGCGACGAAGATGATCACGGAGAGAACGCCCGCGAAGACCGGGCGGTCGACGAAGAAGCGTGAGAAATTCATGGCATCCCCCTTGGGAACTTCAGACAAGCAGGGAGCGTCTGCGGCGAAAATGTTCGCTGCGAGCACCGGTGCATGCCGTAGGAATGTGTTTTGGGCGCCCTGCCTCTATGGTCCGGCAGGGCGCAGGCGCTTTATGGCTTGGCGATCGAGGCGGTCGCCTGTTCGGCCGGCTGCGGGGCAACCACGACTCCGGGGCGCACGCGCTGCAGGCCGTTGACCACGATGTTCTCACCTGGCTTCAGGCCGTTCTCCACGATCCGCAGACCGTCCGCGACGGGCCCGAGCGTGACCTGGCGGTACTCCACCTTGTTGTCGGCGCCGACGACCAGGACGAATTTCTTGTCCTGGTCCGAGCTGATGGCGCGGTCGCTGATCACCAGCTTTTCCTCGGGCTGCGGATCGCCGATCCGGATTCGCACGAACTGGCCCGGGATCAGGCGGCCATCGGCATTGGCGAGTTCCGCCCGAAGGCGAATCGTGCCGGTTGCCGCATCCACCTCGTTGTTGATGAGCTGGATATGGCCGGTGATCGGCGTTCCCTCGTCGGCGGACGTGCCGACCTCGACGGGGATGCGTTCGATCGCCTCGGTCCTTGCCGCCGAGGCGGAAAGCTTCGCCAGAGCTGCCGCCACGACCTCTTCGCTGGCATTGAAGCTGGCATAGATCGGGTCGACGGATACGAGCGTGGTGAGCACCGGCGAGGCGGAGCCGGCGGAGACCAGATTGCCCGCCGTCACGTTGAGCCTGCCGACGCGGCCGCTGATCGGCGCACGCACTTCGGTGTATTCCAGATCGAGTCTGGCGGTCTGGAGGGCGGCCTTCGCCGAGCGGAGGTTCGCCCGCGCCTCGTCGTAGACGCTGAGCCTCTGGTCGACCCCGCTCTGTGGGATAGCGTTGGTGGTCACCAGCTTGCGGCCGCGTTCGAGTTCGGTCTTGGCCAGCGCGACACGGGCCTCGGCTGCGGCGACCTGAGCCTCGGCGCGCTCGACTGCTGCGGCAAAGGGTTCGGGGTCGATCGTCACGAGCAGATCGCCCTTCCGGACCAGCGCGCCTTCACGGAAATGGGCGCTCAGGATGGCGCCCCCGACGCGGGGACGGATCTCGACGCGCTCGATCGCTTCGAGCCGGCCGGAGAAGCTCTCCCAGGTCGTGATGCGGCGCGATTCGGCCTTGGCGACGGAAACCGGAACGGCCGGCGGGGTCGCTGCTGCTGCGGGCGCTTCGGTCGCGGCATCCGCCTGGAAACGCTGAGGCAGCCCGAAGAAGACGGCTGCGCCGCCGCCGACGGACAAAAGAATGCTCAGGCCGGCGCCCCACAGGACCCGGCGGGTTACTGTCGATGTCATGTTTTCTCCTCGCCGGTTGGGAGCCCGGCTCTGTGCTTACTGCCTTATTTGTTACTCTTTGGCCGGCTTCGCTCCCGCCTGCTTGAAAAAGCGGGAAAAGATGCCGGATAGGATTTCTTCATGCGATGGCAAGATTTCCTGCGCCGCACCGCCGACAGGCAGCCATGAGGCACGCCCCGGCAGCACATGCGTTTCCACCGGAACGCCGGCCTTGCGGAGACGCTCGGCATAGGCTTCGGCCTCGTCGCGCATCGGACACTCATCGCTGGTGACGACGAGGGCCGGAACGAGACCGCCGAGCCGGCTGCAATGGCCCGGCGCCGCATAGGGATGCGTGAGCCCGCTGCGCTCGCCGAGATATTGCTGCCAGCCTTCGGCGATCGATTGCACCGAACTCTGCGGACAGAACTTGCGAAACGAAGCCGTTGCCAGGCATGGGTCGAGCAGCGGCGACAGCAGGATCTGGCCTTTGAGGTCGGTCAGAAACTGATCGCGCGCCATCAGCGCCAGGCCGGCCGCGAGATTGCCGCCCGCCTCTTCGCCGGCGACGAACAGCATCGACTTCTTGTGCGCGAACTGCGGACAGCGGCTGCGCATCGACGAAAGCATCGCATAGGCGCAGTCGAGTGCCGCCGGAAACGGGTTCATGCACGCCGAAGGATATTCCGGCGAGATGACGACCGCGCCCGCGGCCGCCAGGGAATTGGCCACGTTTTCGCCCGCCGCGATCGAATCGTCGACGAAGCCGCCGCCATGGAGATGCAGTACGATCGGCGGCGGCGCGAGCAGCGATGCGCCGCGGTAGACACGGGCGCGGCACGAGCCTTTGCTCGTCTGCATCGTCTCTTCCGTAAATTGCGCGTTCATCTCTCTTGTCTCCGCCACGGGTGAATCCCTAGATGAGGGACAACTCGCGATGTTTGCAGCATATCATTGTCTTTCGTCTGGAATAGTCCGCGGGTTGTGATTACACTATTCGGTATTTCGAACAATTCGGTTATTGAAAATGGACCAACTCACGGCCATGCGCGCCTTTCTTCGGGTTGTGGAGACCGGCAATTTTACCCGTGCCTCCGCCTCCCTCAACATGCCGAAGGCGACCGTCACCAATCTCATCCAGGGACTGGAAGCGCATTTGCGCACGAAACTGCTCAATCGTACCACGCGGCGCGTCCTGGTGACGCCGGACGGTGCGCTTTATTACGAACGCGCCGCACGGCTGCTTTCCGATCTCGACGAACTGGACGGCAGCCTCTCGACGGCCCAGAGCCTGCCGAAGGGGCGGCTGAGAGTCGAGACGGCAAGCGCCTTCGCCAATCTGGTAATCATTCCGGCGCTGCCCGAGTTCCACGAGAAGTACCCTGATATCCAGATCGATCTCGGGGTTTCCGATCGAACGATCGACTATCTCGCGGAGAACGTCGATTGCGCCATACGGGCCGGTACCCTGACGGATCAGTCGCTGATCGCCAGGCGCATCACGGAGATGAAGTTCGTCGCCTGCGCCTCGCGGGATTTTCTCGAGCGGCACCCGGTGCCGCAGCACCCTTCCGATCTGGAGAAGAATTGCTACGTGGTCGGCTATTTTCTGCCGAAGACCGGTCAGCAGATGCCGTTCCATTTCCGGCGCGGCAACGAGGAGATCGAGGTCAGTGGGCGCTATACGGTGGCTGCGAACGAATCGACCACCTATCTTGCCGCCGCCCGGGCGGGATTGGGCGTCATCCAGGCGCCGCTCTTCATGGTGCGCGAGGACCTTCGCCGCGGGACGATGGTTCCGGTTCTGCCCGAATGGCAGGTCGAGCCGATGCCGATCTATCTCGTCTATCCGCCGAACCGTCACTTGAGCAGCCGTTTGCGCGTTTTCGCCGATTGGGTAGTGAAGGTCATGGCGCAGTCGCAGAACGGCGAGTGACGACCCGTTCTCACCTGTTCGTCTGCGCGTCGTAGCGCTCGCGCGCGGCGTCGAGCTTTTCGAAATGCGTCTCCGCCCAGCGATCGAGCACGACCAGCGCTTCGCTCAGCGAGCGGCCCACCTCGCTCAGCCGATATTCGACATGCGGCGGCACGGTCCCCTTGTCCTCGCGGATCACCAGCCCGTTTCGCTCCAGTTCCTTCAGCGTCTGCGTCAGCATCTTTTGCGAGACGTCGCCGAGCGTGCGCATGAGCGCGGCGTTGCGCATCGGGCCGGACTCCAGCGCGGAGATGATCAGCATCGCCCATTTGCTGGCCACGAGCTCCAGCGCGTGACGCGAGGAACATGTCGGATCGAAAACACTGGGCGTCGATTGCATGGCGGTCGGGGGCGTGGAAGCCGGGTTCGCAGACATTGTGACGGTTACCAAAAGGTGCGTAATTGCACTTCGGTGCCCATGCTACAAGATTGACGCCAGAGTTCAAATCATTGGAGAACAGGAATGGCGTGGATCATGCTTGTGGCGGCAAGCGCCGTCGAGATCGTCATGGGGCTTGCGCTCAAATATGCAGACGGCTGGACCCGGCCGGTTCCCAGCATCATCGGCGTGGGCGCGGCATTGGGCAGTGTCTATCTGCTCACCATCGCGATGCGCGACCTGCCTGCCGGCACGGCCTATGCCGCATGGACCGGCATCGGCGCGGTGGGCATCACCGTGCTCGGCATGGTTCTCTTCGGCGATCCGGTGTCCTGGCTCAGGCTTGCCTGCATTGCCATGATCATCGTCGCCGTCGCAGGTTTGCGCTTCCTCGAGGCTTGATCCGCAGGGGGTTCATCTCAAGGTTTCCCGCCGCGGTGCCGATCACCCGGCGGGAAATGCCATCTCAAGGCTGGCGCTTCTTGGCGTTGTTGCGCTTGGCACCAGGCTTGAAGTCGCCGGTTTTCTGCGCTTCGGGCTTGCCCTTCTTTTTGCTCCAGGGCTTCGCGCCCCGGCTGTCCGGATGCGCATCCTGCGCGACGGGAGGCTGCTTGTCGAACTTGCGCTTCGGCTTGAAGTCCTTGTGCTCGCGCTCCGATGCGGCCGCCGGCGGACGCTTCCTCTCGAAGTCCGGCTTGTCCTGCCGTGGCCTGGAGGTGTCCGGGGCACCGGGAAGAGTTTTGACGCGAATACCCTTTTCCAGCAGCCGGTTCGGGCCGATCGCGGCAAGAAGGCGTTCTGCGCCGTCGGCCGTCATCTCGACATAGGTTTCCTCGGGCTGCATGCGGATCGCGCCGATATCGCGCTTGCTCAGCTTGCCGTAACGGCAAAGCATCGGGATCAGCCAGCGGGGCTCGGCGTTCTGCTTGCGCCCCACGGAGAGGGAAAACCACTGGCCGTCGGCGAAGTCGGCTCGCGGAGCGGGTTCGCTGTCGGCCGTGAAAGCCGGGCCGTCGCGACGGGGTTTCCTGCGATCATCGTAGACGGCGACCTCAACGAGTTCCTCCGGAGCGGAACGGTTCGAGCGGAATTGCCGGACGAAGGCCGCGGCGATCTTTTCCGCCCCGTACCGGCTGATCAGCGTCTCGACGATCGCCTGTTCATCCTCGCGCGGCGCTTCGGCAAGGGCCGGATCGGCGGCGATGCGCTCGTCGTCGCGGCGTGCCACCTCGTCGGCCGACGGGGGCTTTGCCCAGGCGGCGGTAATCCGTGCGTTTTCAAGCAGCCGCTCGGCCTTGCGGCGGGCATTCACGGGCACGATCAGCGCGCTCACGCCTTTTTGGCCGGCACGACCGGTCCGGCCGCTGCGATGCAGCAGCGTGTCGGAATTGGTCGGCAGGTCGGCATGGATCACGAGCTCGAGGCCCGGAAGGTCGATCCCGCGCGCCGCAACGTCGGTCGCGATGCACACGCGGGCGCGGCCGTCGCGCATGGCCTGCAGTGCGTGGGTGCGTTCGTTCTGGCTGAGCTCGCCGGAGAGCGCCACGACCGAGAAGCCGCGATTGTTGAAGCGGGCGGTCAGATGGTTGACCGCGGCGCGCGTCGAGCAGAAAACGATCGCATTCCTCGCTTCGTAAAAGCGCAGCACGTTGATAATGGCATTCTCACGGTCGCTCGGCGCCACGAGCAGCGAGCGGTACTCGATGTCGCCATGCTGCTTCTGCTCGGAGGTGACGCCTATGCGGACGGCGTCGCGCTGGTAATTCTTGGCGAGCGTCGCGATCGAGCGCGGCACGGTGGCGGAGAACATCAGCGTGCGGCGATCCGCCGGCGACGCCTCGAGAATGAACTCCAGGTCCTCGCGGAAACCGAGGTCCAGCATTTCGTCGGCCTCGTCGAGTACGACGGCCTTCAGTCCCGATATATCGAGCGATCCACGGCGGATATGGTCGCAAAGCCGCCCCGGCGTGCCGACGACGATATGGGCGCCGCGTTCCAGCGTGCGCCGTTCGCTGCGCATGTCCATGCCGCCGACGCAGGAGGCGATGGTGGCCCCCGCCATCTCGTAAAGCCAGTCGAGCTCGCGCATGACCTGCAGCGCCAATTCGCGCGTCGGCGCGATGACGAGTGCAAGCGGTGCGCCGGCCTGCGCGAATTTCCTCGCCGAACCGATGAGCGTCGGCGCCAGTGCGAGGCCGAAGGCCACGGTCTTGCCGGAGCCGGTCTGGGCGGAGACGAGCGCGTCGGCGGTGCCGAGCGACGGATCCAGCATGGCTTGCTGAACCGGCGTCAGCGTCTCGTAACCGCGTTTTGCCAACGCCTCGGCGATCGCCGGCGCGATCCCTGCGAATTCTGTCATGTCTCTTCTTTCGGATTTCGGTTGTCGTCGGCGGAAGAGCGGACCTCGGTGCAGGCCGTCATCAGGCGTCGATTGCCGCGGCCAACGTGGTCGCGGCCCTATTCAGTTGCCGCGCTACATACTTGGTGAGCGTTGAAATGTACAGGGCGGAATCAATCTCCGGCCGGCGCGTTGCGGCGGCTGCCATACTCGTTTGCCCTGTTTGCGCCCGGCCAGAGGCAGAGACCGATGAAAACGATCGGGCTCAGAACCGGGATGAAGAGGCAGAGCGCCAGCGGACCGGGATAGCCGATATCGTGCAGGCGCTTGATCGCCAGCATGGCGATGGAGACGGTCGAAAGCACGCCGGAGACGATCAGAGCCAGCGTCGAAAGCGCGAGCGCCGCGTCGTCCACCTCGTTCTTCATCATCTGCGCCAGAAAGATGGAGCCGACGGCGAACCAGAAGAGCCAGGCGAGGAGAAAGGGCAGGCGGCCTATACGGCCGGAGGGGCTGAAGAACAGCCACATCATGCTCGGCTGCCGCCCCTCCTTGGCCATCGTCAGTCCCGGAGCAGTTCGTTGATGCCGGTCTTGGAGCGGGTCTTCTCGTCGACCCGCTTGACGATCACGGCGCAATAGAGGTTCGGCGCCGGCTGCCCATTGGCCATGGTGGAGCCGGAGGCCATGGAGCCGGCGACGACGACGGAGTAGGGCGGCACTTCGCCATACATCACCTCGCCCGTCGCACGGTCGACGATTTTCGTCGACTTGCCGATGAAGACGCCCATGCCGAGCACCGAACCCTCGCGGACGATGCAGCCTTCGACCACCTCGGAGCGGGCGCCGATGAAGCAATTGTCCTCGATGATGGTCGGCCCGGCCTGCATCGGCTCCAACACGCCGCCGATGCCGACGCCGCCGGAAAGATGCACGTTCTTGCCGATCTGCGCGCAGGAGCCGACGGTCGCCCAGGTGTCGACCATCGTACCCTCGCCGACATAGGCGCCGAGATTGACGAAGGAGGGCATCAGCACCGCATTCGGTGCGATATAGGCGGAGCGGCGGACCACGCAGTTCGGAACGGCGCGGAACCCGGCCTTCTCGAATTCGTTGACGCTCCAGCCGTCGAATTTGGAGGGGACCTTGTCCCACCAGACGGCTTCACCCGGGCCGCCCTTGACGAGTTCCATCGGATTGAGGCGGAAGGAGAGGAGCACCGCCTTCTTGAGCCACTGGTTGACCGTCCAGGTGCCGTCCTCACCCCGTTGCGCGACGCGTACCTTGCCGCTGTCGAGCAGGTTCAGCGCCGTTTCCACGGCGTCGCGAACCGCACCGCGGGTGCCGGTGTTGACCGCGTCGCGTCCTTCGAAAGCGGTCTCGATCGTCTGCGACAGGGAGGCGAGGTCGTGGTTCGTCATCGGAATTCCTTCGAGTTCGGCGTTGTGCTGCAAGCTCTACTGCATAATTCCCCGAATCGGAACCAGCTTCACGGATTATGCAGCGATTCAAGATGTCGCGCGGCCTCGCCGAAACCTGGCGCCCATGGAGCGTGATCCTCAAAAAGTTGAAGGCCTTTTCGGCTCGCGCTCCTCAACGGGACTTGGCAAGTCTCGACTAATCCGGCAGTAGGGACGCCTCTATGACCGAGAAAGACCCGAAGGGACGCGTCCGGACGAGGTCTCGGGTGTTCGAAACGCGACGGGAAACGAAACATGGCACGCATGAAGAAGCGGACTCTGCGCCGCAAGGATGGGGTCTGGGATCCGCTGGCAGACAGCTCCCAGAGCAGGCAACGTGCATCGAGCGTGCCTTTGACGCCGCAATCGGCTTCGCCCACCTATCGTCTCGCCTATATCGACGACGATTTCCTGTGTCGTGAGGAACTGAGGCCCGTCCGCCTGCAGCTCGAGCTCCTGAAGACCGAGATGATGCTCGAGGAGCGCGGTATCAACTCCACCGTGGTGATGTTCGGCGGGGCGCGCATTCCGGAGCCCGGCGGCGAGGCCTGGGCCGCCAAGAACGACATCCAGCGCAAGAATCTCGAGGCTGCGTCGGTCTATTATGACGAGGCGCGCAAGTTCGCGCGATTGTGCTCGGAGCAGTCGGCAAAGCTCGATTACAAGGAATATGTGGTGGTCACGGGCGGCGGTCCCGGCGTCATGGAGGCGGGGAACCGCGGCGCAGCCGACGTCGGCGCACCTTCGATCGGCCTGAACATCGTGCTTCCGCACGAGCAGGCGCCGAACCAGTTCGTCACGCCGGACCTGTCCTTCAATTTCCACTATTTCGCCATCCGCAAGATGCATTTCCTGCTGCGCGCCAAGGCGGTCACGGTCTTCCCGGGCGGCTTCGGCACGCTCGACGAGTTGTTCGAAACCATGACGCTGATGCAGACCGGCCGGCTTGCCCTGGTGCCGCTCATCCTCTTCGGCGAGAAGTTCTGGCGCAGCATCATCAATTTCGAGGCGCTGGCCGAGTTCGGAACCATCGCGCCCAACGACATCGACCTGTTGCACTTCGTGGAGACGGCCGAAGAGGCATGGGAGATCATTGCCGGGTTCTACGAGAAGATCGACCCCCGCTCGGTCCCGATGGCGTCCGGACGGCGGTAGTTACGCCGCCGAAACCACCCTGCGCAGGAAAGCCGCGAGATCTTCCGTGACGTAGTCGATCTGATCGTCCGCGTCGCTCGACGTTTCCCAGGCCTCGGCAAATTCGTATTCGAGATTGCGCGGCACGAGCAGCACCGTCTTCATGCCGAGCGCCTTCGGGACGACCAGGTTGCGCGGCAGATCCTCGAACATGACCGCATTCGCCGTGTCGATGCGGTGAAGGCCCATGAACTTGTCGTAGGTGTCGCCGGCGGGCTTCGGTATGAAGCCGGCGGCGACGATGTCGAAGATATCGTTGAAATGGTCGAGGATGCCGAGCGCCCGCGCGGTCATCTCCGCATGGGCGACGCTGCCGTTGGTGAAGATGAACTTGCGTCCGGGCAGCGCCTTGATCGCCTCGCCGAGCGCCGGGTCGGCCGGCACCACGCTGTAGTCGATGGCGTGGGCTCTTTCGAGGAAATCGTTGGGGTCGATGCCGTGATGAAGCATCAGGCCCTGAAGCGTGGTGCCGTGGTCGCGGTAGTATTCCTTCTGCAGCTTCTTCGCCTCCGCAGGCTCCAGCGACAAGAGTTCGGCAACATAGGCCGTCATGTTGCGGTCGATCTGTGAGAACAGATTGACGTGATGCGGATAGAGCGTGTTGTCGAGGTCGAAGACCCAGTCGGTGACATGGGCGAATTCGGCGTGGGTCGGCAGGCGGTCGAGCTTCTTCATGGCGGGTTTATGACACGGGCGGCCTTGCGAAGCAAAACGGTTTGTTCACCTGTGCCCCGATTGGCCATGGATTGTTTTCGGCCTGCGTGCTAGCGGGCAAATATGGAAACCTGGGTTCTCATCACCGTCGCCGCGGCCTTCCTTCAGAATGTCCGCTCCGCCATGCAGAAGCACCTCAAGGGCGTCATGGGCACCACCGGCGCGACCTTCGTGCGCTTCGGCTTCGGACTGCCTTTCGCGCTTCTCTACCTCGTCCTGCTTTGGCGCGCCGGCGGGCATCAGCTGCCGGTGCCGAACGGCACTTTCTATCTCTGGGCGGTGGTCGGCGGATTGGCGCAGATCGCCGCGACCTTCCTGCTCGTCCATCTCTTCTCCTTCCGCAATTTCGCGGTCGGCACGGCCTATTCCCGCACCGAGCCGGCACAGGCGGCGCTCTTCGGGCTGATCTTCCTCGGCGAAAAGGCGAGCCAGGGAGCGTTGGTTGCGATCGCCATTTCGGTGGTGGGCGTCATGCTGATCTCCGTCGCCCGAACGACGCTCAGCGCGCGCTCGCTGCTTGCATCGGTCTTCAGCCGCACGGCGGGCATGGGGCTGCTTTCCGGTACCTTCTTCGGTCTCTCGGCGGTGTCCTACCGCTCGGCCTCGCTGGCGCTGGAGCCGAGTCTGCCTCAGCCGGACTATGTGATCCAGGCGAGCTTCACGCTCGGCTTCGTCATCCTGCTTCAGACGATCGTCATGCTTTTGTGGATCGTCGCGCGTGAACGCGACGAACTGAAACGCATAGGCGCCGCCTGGAAGCCCGCTTTCGTCGTGGGCTTCGTCGGCGCCTCGGCCTCCTTCGGCTGGTTCGCGGCGATGACGCTGCAGCAGGCGGCGATCGTCAAGGTGGTCGCTCAGGTGGAGATGCTGTTCACCTTCGCCTCTTCCTTCTTCATCTTCCGGGAGTGGATCAACCGGCTCGAACTGCTCGGCTGCCTGCTCATCGTGCTCGGCGTGGTCATGCTGCTCGTCTTGTGAGGGCTCGGCAAGCGGCACGAATAGATGCCCGAATTTCGGCGGACGGCGCGTCTGGCTGATGCTACAAAGCAATATGCTTTTCGATCTGCCGAACGACGATATCCTTTACGATGCGCTGCTGGCCCGCAGTTCCGATTATGAGGGCCAGGCCTTCGTCTGCGTCAAGAGCACCGGCATCTTCTGCCGGCTCTCATGTCCCGCCCGCAAGCCGAAGCGGGAGAACACTTTGTTCTTCGACAGCATTTCCGCCTGCATCAATTCCGGCTTCCGGCCGTGCCGACGTTGCCGCCCGCTGGAAGATGCATCCGGGAAAGATCCGCTCGTCAAGGAGCTTGTCGAGCTGCTCGACCGCCGGCCGGAGCATCGCTGGACGGAGGGCGATCTCGTGCGGCGCGGCTTCGATCCGTCGACAGTGCGGCGCGCCTTCAAGCGATCCCTCGGCGTCACCTTTCTCGATCTCGCCCGCCAGCGGCGAATGGGCGAGGCCGCACGCCAGCTCTCCGGCGGCGCCAGTGTCATCGAGGCGCAGATCGATGCAGGCTATGAGTCGCCGAGCGGTTTTCGCGCCGCCTTCGGGCGGCTGATCGGACAGGCTCCCGCGAAATCGCAGGGGCGCGTGCTGCTCTTTGCCGATTGGATAGAGACGCCGCTGGGCCCCATGGTGGCGGTTGCCGACCAGACGCATCTTCACCTCATCGAGTTCCATGATCGCAAGGCCCTCCCGGCCGAAATGGAGAGCCTCAAGCGAAAGACGCACTCTGCGGTGGTGCCCGGCAGAACGCCGCCCATCGATCAGGTGGAGCGCGAGCTCAACGACTATTTCGCCGGGCGCTCGGCCGATTTTCGGACACCGCTCGCCCTCGACGGCAGTGCCTTCGAGCGTCAGGTATGGGCAGAACTCGTTGCGATACCCGTGGGCGAGACACGCTCCTACAGCGACATCGCGCGGAAGGTCGCCACCCCGCAGGCGGTGCGTGCCGTGGCCAGGGCCAACGGCACCAACTGCCTCGCAATCGTGGTGCCATGCCACCGTTGCATCGGCGCTGACGGATCGCTGACGGGCTATGGGGGCGGGCTCCGGCGCAAGCAATGGCTGCTTCGCCACGAGGGCAGAATGCGTCCTGTGGGGCTTTTCGGAGAATGGGACCGGGAGATGCCTGCGCGGGCCGCCGCTCCAACGATGTAACGGATACGATCAACCTGACGGACTGGGAGAAGATACGATGAGCCAGGAAGAAAGAGCGCTCGCCTTCGGGGCACTGCACCGGAAAGGCGATCCGGTGGTTCTGTACAACATCTGGGATGCAGGCAGCGCCCGGTGCGTGGCCGAGGCCGGCGCCAAGGCGCTCGCCACCGGGAGCTGGTCGGTCGCGGCGGCACATGGATACGGGGACGGGCAGAAGCTGCCGCTGCCTCTGCTGCTCGAGACCGTGCGCGAGATCGTCGCGGCAACGGACCTGCCGCTCTCGGTGGACTTCGAGGGCGCCTATTCGGAGGACCCGGCCCAGGCCGCGGCCAATGTCGCGCAAGTCATCGATGCGGGCGGGATCGGCATCAATTTCGAGGACCAGATGGTTGGCAGGGGCGGCGTCCATCCGATCGACAAGCAGGCGGCTCGCATCCGCGCGATCCGCGAGATGGCGGAGCGACAGGGCATCGCACTGTTCGTCAACGCCCGCACCGACCTCTTCCTGCAGGAAAGCGATGCGGCGCGCCACGCGGCCCTGATGGAGGAGGCGATCGCCCGCGCCGAGGCCTATGCGGATGCGGGCGCGAGCGGCTTCTTCGCACCGGGCCTCGCCGATCGGGACCTCATCGCCAGGCTCTGTGCGGCATCACCTTTGCCGGTCAATGTGATGATGAAGCCGGGGGCGCCGGACATTGCCACGCTTGCGGCCGCCGGCGTCGGGCGGGTGAGCTATGGGCCGTTCCCATACCGGGAGATGATCGCCCGGCTGCGCGGCGAGGCGGAGAATGTTTACGGGACGAGGTAAGAGATTGGTCCCTCATCCCCGCTGCCGGGACCCTCTCCCCGTCATGACGCGTCAAGACGGGGAGAAAGGTTAGGGTAAGGGGCACGCCAACAAGGCGCGCCTCACGGCACGATCAGCGTGCCTGCGCCGTGCTCGGTGAAGATTTCGAGCAGCACCGAATGTGCCGTTTTGCCGTTGAGGATGACGACGCCCTGGACGCCGGCCTTGATCGCCTCGATGCAGGTCTCCACCTTCGGGATCATGCCGCCCGAGATGGTGCCGTCGGCGATCAGCGCCCGCGCCTCGGCGACCGAGAGCTGCTTGATGAGTTCGCCCTTCTTGTTGAGAACGCCCGGAACGTCGGTCAGGAAGAGAAGGCGCGTCGCATTGAGGGCGCCGGCGATGGCGCCGGCAAAAGTGTCCGCGTTGATGTTGTAGGTGTGGCCGTCCCGTCCCGGCGCCACCGGCGCGATCACCGGTATCATCTCGGAGCGGGCGAGCAGATCGAGAAGGGTGCGGTCGACTTCGACGACATCGCCAACGAAGCCGAGGTCGAGCACGCGCTCGATGTTGGAATCCGGGTCGCGGAAGGTCTTCTTCGCCTTTTCCGCAAAGACCATGTTGCCGTCCTTGCCGCAAAGGCCGATCGCCCATTCGCCCGTCTGGTTTATGAGCGCGACGATCTCTTTGTTGATCGACCCGGCAAGCACCATTTCGACGATCTCGACGGTCTTTTCGTCTGTGACGCGGAGACCGCCCTCGAATTTGGACTCGATGCCCATCCGGTTGAGCATGGCGCCGATCTGAGGGCCGCCGCCGTGAACGACGATCGGGTTGACGCCGGACTGCTTCAGAAGCGCGATATCGCTGGCAAAGGCGCGTCCGAGGTCGGCATTGCCCATGGCGTGGCCGCCGTATTTGACGACGATCGTCTTGTTCTCGTAGCGCTGCATGTAGGGCAGGGCCTGGGCGAGCAGGCGGGCCTGAATTTCACTTTCTGATGCGGACATGGCGGATCCTCGAAAAATACCGGCTGCTGTTTAGCGCAACTCTCTGACGGATGGAATGATCCGGGCGCAACATAAAGCCATTGTGACGGCGGTCGCCTGGCTGAGCCGAAGTGCTCGCCGCGTGCGCGGCATGGCCGAGAAGCCGATTGACGGCGCTGGCGATTTGACTGATCCTGCTTTGATCCGGAAAGGACCGCCGCAGTTCCGAGAATAGGCGCATCGACGCCTGCCTGGAAGAGATCGAAGGGAATCGTGCCGGCCCTCTAAAGCTGAGAGAGTGCAGGAAGCCATGACGACGCAGAAGCCCGAAAGCGGAGATTCCCGCCGCGACGAGGTGATCGCGGGAGAGTACGTGCTCGGCGCGCTGTCTGCCGAGGACCGTCGCAAGGCCGAGGCGCGCATGGCAACGGACCGAAACTTCGCCGCCATGGTCATCCGCTGGCAGAACAATCTTGCGGCCTTCGGCGACGCCTATGAATCGGTCGCGCCGCGCCGCAGGTTTCGCTCCTCCGAGCACGCGGTCTTC
Organism: Sinorhizobium meliloti 4H41; assembly: GCF_000375585.1. GTDB lineage: Bacteria > Pseudomonadota > Alphaproteobacteria > Rhizobiales > Rhizobiaceae > Sinorhizobium > Sinorhizobium meliloti_A. Next base: position 337,145 of record NZ_AQWP01000001.1, read on the forward strand.
GAAGCGGGCCGGGGCGCAGACGACCCCCGCGGTATCTGGGGCTCGCTTCCCCTTTGGCGCAGCGTCGCGCTGGTATCGCTTTCGGCTGTCGTCGTAATGGCAGGCGCGGTGGCCGGACTTTTCAGCGATCGCCGAGGCGGTACACAACTCGTTGCGAGCCTCGAAGCGCAAGGCAGCGCCGTCAACCTCGTCACGCACTTCGAACCGGCTACGGGGCGCCTCAGACTGTCGCCGGCCGCCGCCGGACAGATGGAGGAGAAATCGCTCGAACTCTGGCTGATCAAAGGTGACGATCCGCCGGTCTCGCTCGGCGTGCTGCCGCCGTCCGGCGAGGGGGAAATCGTGCTTGAGCCGGGAATGCGAAGCCGGATTGCCAGCGGCTCCAGGCTCTCCGTCAGTGTCGAGCCCCTGGGCGGCTCGGCGACCGGCTCGCCCACCGGTGAGGTCATCGCGCAAGGCACCGCGCGCGCTTTCTAAGTCTCTTCCATACGGGCCACGCAGTCACGGCAGGAGTGCCGCGGCCGCTTTGAGCGCCGTGCGCCCGCGTGGACGCACAAAGTTTGAGTTCATGTCGGCTGCTGCAACTCTGGTCGGTTTGTCGGCACAGCGGCGCTGTGGGAAACTTTCGGAGGACTGCAATCTCCCCTCTTCCTCATCCTGTGACGAGCACAGGAATGAGGAATCCAACCGGCCGTGGCGGGTATCCCGAATCTCAACAAGCCTTAATTCAATTTGTCGTATCGACGCATCGTGCTTTCCGGAAATTGATACCGATTTTCGGGCCGATGCGGTAAATTACGATATCAGGCCGGACCGGCTGCGGGAGGACGAAGCACTTGCGCCTCTCGCTCCAGATTCGGCCAATGCCAGTTGCATCGCCCCATGGAGGTTCCGATGATCAGCCGGCGCGACTTGCTGATGGCGGGCGCGGCCCTGGCCGCGGTGATCACCCTGCGCGGTCTGGTATGGCCCATGCGCGCCGTCGCCGGCGAAGCCTTCGAAATCACCAGGACCGACGCGGAGTGGCGGGCGCTGCTCGGCGAGGACCGCTATCGCATTTTGCGGGAGGAGGGCACGGAGCCGCCGTTCAGCAGCCCGCTCGACGATGAAAAGCGAAACGGCGTCTTTCACTGCGCGGGATGCGCGTTGCCGGTCTATTCCTCCGATGCGAAATATGACAGCGGTACCGGCTGGCCGAGCTTCTGGCAGGCGCTTCCCGGCGCGATCGGCACACGCGAGGACGATACCCTGTTCATGACGAGGACCGAATGCCACTGCCGCCGCTGCGGCGGTCATCTCGGCCACATCTTCGACGACGGTCCGCCGCCGACCGGCAAGCGGCACTGCATCAACGGGCTCTCCCTGTCATTCGTACCGGAAACTGCCTGAGTGCGGCGATCTTCCCGCCGGCTCCGGCGAGAAGGTCGTTGTGCGACGAGGGCCGATCGCCTCCAGCAACCGATCAGAATGTTCCCGCCTGCGGCGACGGCGTCTGCGCCTCGGAAAGGGCTGCCTGAAGCTTCTGTTCCTGCTCCGGCGAGAGCGACGTCTTCAGTACGCGGCCGCGCAGGCCGGAGAATTCGGCCAGCACCTTTTCCGGCTGCACCTTGCGCACCAGGACGAAGAGCGCCGAGGAATTGTTCGGGATGGTGTTGCCGAGCGACTTGATGAAGTCGTCGTCGATCCCGTAATCGACAAGCGAGCCGGAAAGCGCACCGGCACCCGCGCCGATAGCGCCGCCGAGGGCGAAACCCGCGAGCGGATTGAGGAAGAGCAGCCCGACGAGCCCGCCCCAGAGGGAGCCGGAAAGGAGGCCGGAGGTGGCTCCAACGGTGGTCAGATTCATGCTCTGCTTCAGATGCACCTTGCCTTCGGCGTCGCGCACGACGACGACCGCATCTTCCAGATCGATCAGATACTCCTTCCTCAGGCTGTTGAGCTTCAAGAGGACCTTGTCGGCCTCATCCGTCGAATCGAATCCCACGACAATCAAATCGGACATGTCTCTCTCCTGATCCTTCGGGCAGACAATCTGTCGCCGCGAAGCAGAGATAGAGCGCTTTTTATGTCAGGGTAGTGACGGAGGTCGAAGACGAGGGGATCGCCCTTCGGCGGCGCGTTCCGCGCCTCAGCGCGTTACGGCAAGCTCGATCGCCGCGCGGAGGTCCTCGATGCCTTCGCCCTTTTCCGACGATGTCGACAGCACTTCCGGAAAGGCCGCCGGCCGCTTCTTGATCTTTTCGAGCGTTTCCCCGACGAGGCGCGGCACGCCGGCCGCCTTGATCTTGTCCGTCTTGGTCAGCACGATCTGATAGGAAACCGCAGCCTTGTCGAGGAGTGCCAGCACGTCCTCGTCATTTTTCTTGATGCCGTGGCGCGCGTCGATCAGCACGTAGACGCGCTTCAGCGTCGAGCGGCCGCGCAGATAGTCGAACACCAGCTTCGTCCAGGCGTCGACCTGTTCCTTGGGAGCCTGCGCGTAGCCGTAGCCCGGCATGTCGACGAGGGCCATCGGCGGCAGGTCGTCGGCTTCGCCGGAATAGCCGTCCGGCACGAAATAGTTGAGTTCCTGGGTGCGGCCGGGCGTGTTCGATGTGCGCGCAAGGCCCTTATGGCCCACGAGCGCGTTGATCAGCGACGACTTGCCGACATTGGAGCGGCCGGCAAAGGCGATCTCCGTCGGTCCCTCCGGCGGCAGGAACTTCATCGACGGCACGCCGCGGATGAAGATCCACGGCCGGCCGAAGACGCTTGCGGCATTCTGCTTGTTCGTCCCGGACATGTTCTGGCGTTCCTCTTTGGCCTCGGCATCAGGCTTTTGCAGAGGCTTGTCAAGCTTGAGAGCGCCCGGGCGGCGCCGGCGGCGCTCTGGAAATCGAAAGGAAAAGCCCCGGAACGCGTCGCACCGGGGCTTCCAACTCTTTCACTGCGCTTCCTGGAAGTGCTCTATTCCGCCGGTTTCGGTTTCTTCGAGAAGAGCGACTTCAGATTGTCGAAGAGTTCGACCTTGACGCCCTGACGCTTCATGATGATGCCCTGCTGCAGGATCGACAGCGTGTTGTTCCAGGCCCAGTAGATCACGAGACCGGCGGGGAACGATGCCAGCATGAAGGTGAAGACCACCGGCATCCACGTGAAGAGCATCGCCTGGGTCGGGTCCGGCGGCGTCGGGTTCATGCGCATCTGCAGGAACATGGTGACGCCCATGATGATCGGCCAGACGCCGAGATGCAGGAAGGACGGAGCATCGAAGGGCAGGAGGCCGAAGAGATTGAAGATCGTCGTCGGATCGGGCGCGGAGAGATCCTGGATCCATCCGAAGAAGGGCGCATGCCGCATCTCGATGGTGACGTAGATCACCTTGTACAGCGCGAAGAACACAGGGATCTGGATGAGGATCGGCCAGCAGCCCGCCAGCGGGTTGATCTTCTCTTCCTTGTAGAGCTGCATCATCGCCTGCTGCAGCCCCATCCTGTCGTCGCCGAATTTCTTCTTCAACTCCTCCATCTTCGGTTGAACCTTCTTCATGTTCGCCATCGATGCGTATTGCTTGTTGGCGAGCGGGAAGAAGATGAGCTTGACGACGATCGTGGTGATCAGGATCGCGATGCCGAAATTGCCGAAGAGACGGAAGAAGAAATCCATCATTTTGAACATCGGCTTGGTGATGAAGTAGAACCAGCCCCAGTCGATCAGCTTGTCGAAGTTGGGGATCGAATAGGCCACTTCGTAATTGTCGACGACCGGGACTTCCTTGGCACCGGCGAAGACGAGGTTCTTCAGCTCCACGGACTGGCCGGGGGCAACCGTCACCGCATCGCTCTTGTAGTCGCTCTGGTAACGGGGGCGCCCGTCGGCGAAATGCGAGAACCGGATGTCGAAGGGCGTCGCCTGCGGCGGCACGATCGTCGCGGCCCAGTATTTATCGGTGATGCCTAACCATCCGCCGGTCGACTTACCCGGTTCGACGGGCTCGTCGTCTTCGACCTTGGAATAGCCGACTTCCTGGAGGCCATGCTCTCCCGCAACGCCGACGAAGCCCTCGTGGAGCACGTAGATGCTCGGAGTCGTCGGCTTGTTGAAGCGCGTGACGCGGCCGTAGGAAGACAGGGAAACCGGCGCGGCGGTCTCGTTCTTGATGCTGTCGACCACCTGGAACATGTAGCGGTCGTCGACCGAGATGGTCCGGGAAAAGGTGATGCCCTTGTCGTTCGTATAGCTCAGCGTCACCGGCGTCGAAGGGGTGAGCTTGTCGCCGCCCGAAAGCGTCCATGTGGTCTGCGGCCCCGGAACCGATCCGGTCGCGTCCGATCCGATATAGCCGATTTCCGTGAAATAGCCGTCGGCGGTCTCCGCCGGGCTGAAGAGCGTGATGACCGGGCTCTTCGGGTCGACGGTTTCGTGGTAGCCCTTGAGCTTCAGGTCGTCGAAGCGTGCGCCGGTCAGGTTGATGGAGCCGGAAAGCGCCGGCGTGTCGATCGCCACGCGGGCCGATTTGCCGATTGCCTGATCGCGGCTTTCGCCTGCGCTCGGGATCGCACCGCCGGGCAGCGCCTGTCCAGGTGCAGCCGGCTGAGCGCCTGGCTGTTCCTGGGTCTGTTGCGCCTGTTCCGCGGCAATGCGGTCCTTTTCCATCTTCGGGCTGACATAGAAGAACTGCCAGGCGATAAGGATCAGCACGGAAAGGGCGATCGCCACGAAATAATTGCGGTTGTTTTCCATCATGATTTCCTGGAACCGGCCGGTGGCCGCTTCTGTTTCGGCTTGTTTTCGATGCGATCCCGAAGCGCCCGAGTCAATGCGTCGAAAGGGGCATTCAGGAGATCGCGCCGGGCGACAATCACATAGTCGTGTCCGGGTTTCATTGCAAACCCGGCCGAAAGCCGCACGGCTTCCTTGAGGCGTCGGCGCATTCGGTTTCGCTCGACGGCATTGCCGTGTTTCTTGGTAACGGTGAAGCCGACGCGGGCTTCTCCCTCCGGATCGTTCCGGTCGAGAACTTCGAGGAGAAATAGCGGGCCTCTGCGGCTTTCTCCAGCCCGGACCGCCAAAAACTGCGGACGGCTTTTCAGCCGCCCGACAGCCGTCTTGTCTTTATCTGTCGTCATTTGCCCGGACATAAGGTTTCGGGCAGATTCGGCTTACGCCGAAAGACGCTTGCGGCCACGAGCCCGGCGGGCTGTGAGGACCTTGCGCCCACCCTTGGTGGACATACGTGCACGGAAGCCGTGACGGCGCTTGCGAACAAGCTTGGACGGTTGGTAGGTACGCTTCATTTATTTAAATACCGCGGTGTGCGGTCCTTCTTGGGTTTGCATGATGCAAGAGCGTTTACGCGCCGGGCATGGCTCCGCCAACGGGCGGCTCCACCGGACGTGCGCGGCTTATAGGGACAAAAACCCGATAAAGTCAATTCCCAGACGCCGGTGGCGTGCTCATGATCGCCGCATGACATCCTAAAATGAGTGGGCCCGATGGGTGCTTTGTTAACCACGCGCATTTTAGCATTTACTTAGTAGCGTGTAAGCCGTGAGTTACTTTCCCGTTTTAGGCGAGTATGCGGCTGGGGACAGGGACAGGACATGAAAATTCGTGGAAAGATAAACCTTATCGTCGGCATCATGAGTCTGCTGGCGATAGCGATCACCGGCATGTCGTTGCTGATCGTGAGCGAGTACAACCAACGGCTCGGTGAATACCAGAACGCATCCGACCGGGCCTTCAAGGGCGAGAGGCTCAATCGCCTGGTAACGGCGGTGGTGATGGAGGCGCGGGGTATTTATGCAGCGCCGACGGTCGAGAAGGCAAAGCCTTTCGCCGAGGGAATTCTCAAGAACCTCGACAAGATCGACGCGCTGCTCACCGAGTGGCGGCCGCTGGTGCCCGCCGACGTCCTGCCCGCCTTCGATACCCTCGTCCGGCGCGCGGAGGAATTCAAGACGTTCCGAAGCGAGACGGCTCGCCTCGGCACGCAGGTCGCGCCGCAAGCGGCCAACGAGCAGGGCAACAACGAGGCGAACCGGGCCAACCGCAAGGCGTTCCAGGCGGAAATCGACGTGGTCGTCGACGAGAACCTTGCCTCGCTTCACACGATCACCGCGGATCTTGCCGACTACAAGCGCTCGATCGTGCTGATCGTCCTTGCAACGGCAGCACTCGGCATGCTGGCCGGGATCGGCGCCGCCTTCTATATTGCGACCAATCACCTCAGCCGCCCGATTCTCGATCTGACGGGCAAGATGAAGCTGCTTGCCGGCGGCGATCTCTCGGTTGATGTGCCCTTCGCCGGGCGCAAGGACGAGATCGGCGACATGGCGGCGGCGGTCGAAGTCTTCAAGCAGAACAGCCTCGCCGTGCGAGAGCTCAACGCCCAGGAAGAGGTCCTGCGCGAAAAGAGCGCGGACCTGCAGTCGAGCATCGCCACGGTCGTTGCGGCGGCTGCGGCAGGGGATTTCACCAGGCGCATCGGCAAGGACTACGACAACGACGACCTCAACCGTTTTGCGGCGAGCGTCAACGAACTGGTCAACAGCGTCGATACGGGCATCGCCGAGACCCGGAGGGTCATTGCGAGCCTGGCGACGGGCGACCTCACGCAAAGCATGAAGGGCCAGTTCCAGGGCGCCTTCGCCGAGTTGCAGACGAACGTCAACGATACCTTGCAGACCCTGCAGAAGACCCTGCGCGAGGTCCGTATGACGACGGACTCGATCAACGGGAACTCTACGGAGTTGCGCAGTGCCGCCGACGACCTGTCCAAGCGGACTGAACAGCAGGCCGCCGCCCTGGAGGAAACTTCGGCGGCGCTCGACGAGATAACCGCCGCGGTTCGCAATTCTACGGAGCGGGCCCAGGAAGCGACCGTCATGGTCACGGAGGCGAAGGACAGCGCAGCGGAGTCGGCATCGGTCGTCCGCAACGCCATCGATGCCATGGGCCGCATCGAACAGGCTTCGAGCGAGATCGGCCAGATTACCAACGTCATCGACGAGATCGCCTTCCAGACGAACCTGCTGGCCCTCAATGCCGGCGTCGAGGCGGCGCGCGCAGGGGATGCCGGCAAGGGTTTCGCCGTCGTTGCCCAGGAGGTCCGCGAACTCGCCCAGCGTGCAGCCAGCGCCGCCAAGGATATCAAGTCGCTGATTTCCAAATCGGGCGGCGAAGTGGCCACCGGCGTCAAGCTCGTCCAGGCGACGGGAGCCGCACTCGGTCAGATCGAGACGCGCGTCCTCAAGATCAACGATCACATCCATTCGATCGCGACGGCCGCACGCGAGCAGGCCACGGGTCTCGGCGAGGTCAGCACCGCGGTCAACCAGATGGATCAGGTCACCCAGCGCAACGCCGCCATGGTGGAGGAGGCGAACGCCGCCACGCATAAGCTGTCCGCCGAGGCCGACAATCTCGCCAACCTCATCGCCTACTTCAAGGTCGAGCGCGAGGCGGTGCGTACGGTCGCGCCGGCAAGGGAAGCGAGCCGCCCGGTGGCCTCGCCCGCCCGCCGCATGATGGGCACGGTTGCGCGCGCATTCGGCAACGGCTCCGCTGCGGTCGCTCGCGACGACTGGGAAGAGTTCTGAGTCCGCCTGACGCGGCGCGCTCGAGTTGCGTAACAGGAGCTATGCTCGCGGCGATCGGCGATCGCCGCGAGCGGAAATTCGCCGTGCGGGCCGCACTGTGAGAAGCTGCAGGCGCTTTCACGCGGGCGTGACTTGCCGCTGCGGCTCGGTCACGGCGTCGTTTGCCGGCGCGACCATTCGTTATTGGTTTCGGGGGTGAAATCCTTCTAACTCGAGGGCAGAATCGCACCGAAGGCAAATCGCATGACCCATAGTATCGGCAACGGGGCAAAAGAAGGTCCGGCTCTCGAACACGCATCGAGCAGGGGAGAGCTGGAGCCCGTTCGTCGCCGCTCTCCTTGGCGCTTCGTACCGATCACGCTTCTCCTTGCCGGCGGTGCCCTCGGTTATGTCTACGGTCTGCAGGACTATGTCTCGCTGTCTGCGCTCGCCGACCAGCATGAGACGCTCGCCGCCCATGTCGGCGCTCATCCGCTCCGGTCCGGTCTCATCTTCTTCGCTATCTATGTCGCGGCCGTGGTCTTCTCCATTCCGGCGGCATCGGTGCTGACGGTTTCGGCCGGCTTCCTGTTCGGGTGGCTTGCCGGCGCAGCCGTGGCGGTTCTCGCCGCAACCCTTGGAGCCTGCCTTCTTTTCGTCGCCGCCCGCGGCGCCTTCAGCGACCTTCTCAGGCGCCGCGCCGGCGGATTCCTGGAGCGCTTTGCCGAGGGGTTCCAGGCCAATGCCTTCCTCTATCTGCTCGTCCTGCGGCTGGCGCCGGTCTTCCCGTTCTTCGTGATTAATATCGCGCCCGCCTTTTTCGAGGTGAAGCTTCGCACCTATGCGATGGCAACGCTGGTCGGCATCGTGCCGGGAACTCTGGCCTATAGTTGGCTCGGCTGCGGCCTCGGCGACGTGATCGCCTTGGCATCCGAGAGCGGCCGCGAGCTCGCCCTTTCCGATTTCGTCACTACCGACGTTTCGCTGGCGCTGGTCGCTCTTGCGTTCATTGCGGCGTTGCCTCTGGCGTTCAGGCTAATACAGTCGCGCCGCAAGCAGGCGTGACGCAATCGAGGGGCAGGCAAGCGTGGGCAGGATACTGACACCCGATATATGTGTGATAGGCGGCGGTGCCGCCGGGCTCTCCGTGGCCGCCGGGGCGGCCGCTTTCGGCGTGCCCGTCGTTCTGGTCGAGCACGGCCGGATGGGCGGGGATTGCCTCAATTACGGCTGCGTGCCGTCAAAGGCCCTGATCGCAGCAGCCAAGCATGCGGAAGCGATCCGCAAGGCTGCGGAATTCGGCATTGCCGCGGCGGGACCGGTCGTCGATCACGAGCGGCTGACGGCGCGCATACAGTCCGTCATCGAAGGCATCGCGCCGCATGATTCCGTAGAGCGCTTCACCAGCCTCGGCGTCGAGGTGATCAAGGAAACGGCCCGCTTCATAGACGACCGCACGGTCGCTGCCGGCGACCATCTGATCCGCGCCCGCCGCTTTGTGATCGCCGCCGGCTCCTCCCCCGCCATTCCCCCGATTCCTGGACTTGCGGAGACGCCGTTTCTCACCAACGAAACGCTCTTCGGCCTGAACCGCCTGCCGCGACATCTCGTCGTCATCGGCGCGGGCGCGGTCGGCCTGGAGATGGCCGCGGCTCACCGCCGGTTGGGCGCCGATGTCACGGTCGTGGACAGGGCCGCGGCTCTATCCGGCCAGGATCCCGAGCTGGCGGCGATCGTGCTCGACGGGCTGCGTGCGGAAGGCATGCTCCTGCACGAGCGCACGGAGATCCGCTCGGCAGAGCAAACGGAGACGGGCGTCCGGCTTTTCTGCGAAAACGAGAGCGGCCCTTTCGAGATCGAAGGGAGCGACCTGCTGGTGGCTGCCGGTCGTGCCCCCAATCACGGACCGCTCGATCTCGATGCGGCCGGCATCCGCCACGGCCCGAAGCACATAGAGGTCGGGGCGGACCTGCGGACGAGCAACCGCCGGGTCTATGCGGTCGGCGATGCGGCGGGCGGCCTCTTCACGCATCAGGCGAGCTATCACGCCCGGCTGGTGCTGCAGCAGATCCTTTTCCGCCTGCCGGGACGCGAGAGGGCGGCCATCGTTCCGCAGGTGATCTTCACCGCGCCCGAACTGGCGCAGGTGGGGCTGACGGAGGAGCGCGCGCGGGAGACCGCCCCGGGGGGCAGAACCGTTCGCCTGGACTTTTCCGCGAATGATCGCGCCCGCACCGACGGATTGGATCGAGGGCTGATAAAGATCGTCGTCGGCAGGCGCGGGCGAATACTCGGCGCCGGCATTGCAGGCCCTGGAGCGGGGGAGATGATCGGTCTCTGGGCCTTCGCCGTCGCCAACCGCCTGACCCTCAGACATTTCCAGACTTATGTCGCACCCTATCCGACTCTCTCGGAGATTGGAAAACAGGCGGCTATCTCCTATTATTCCCCCATGGCGCGAAATCGCCTTCTGCGGACCGCGATCCGGTTTCTGCGGAATTTCGGCTGATCCAGGGAATCTTTTGGGCTTATGGTAGAAGACGCACGTCCGGCCAATGCGAGTGCGGCACCTCGAGGGGCGGTCGGCTTTCTTGGCGGGCTTTCCGGCAAATTGCTGCTGCTTACGGTCGCCTTCGTGATGCTGGCCGAGGTACTGATCTTCGTGCCTTCCGTCGCCAATATGCGCATACGCTGGCTTCAGGACCGCCTGAACACCGTGGCGGCGGCCGCCGTCGTGGTCGACGGGCTTCAGAATGTCGAGCTGCCCCGCGCCGTGCAGCGCGAAACCCTGATGGCGACCGGGACGAAGGCCATCGTCATCCGCCGCAAGGACGCCTCCCGGATGATCGCCAGCGTCGACATGCCCCCCGCGATCGACGGCGAATACGACATAGCCAACTTCACGGCTCTCGGCGCGATCCGGGACGCCTTCGACACGCTCATCTTCGGCGGCAACCGGGTGGTGCGCGTCTATGGCCCGCTGGGCGAAGGCGATGCGACGATCGAGCTGGTGATGAAGGACGCCAAGCTGCGCACGGCCATGCTCGTCTATTCACGCAACGTCTTCCTCCTGTCGATCGTCATCTCGCTGATCACCGCGGCGCTGATCTTCCTGGCCATCAATCGCATGCTGATTCTCCCGATCAGGCGGCTGACCAAGAGCATGCAGGAGTTTTCGGACGAGCCGTCGAGTCCCGAGCGCGTGCTGGTCCCGCCGAAGGGCAAGGACGAACTGGCGGTCGCCGGTCAGCACCTGGCGAGCATGCAGCGCGAATTGCAGAGAACCCTGAAGCAGCAGAAGAGCCTTGCGGAGCTCGGCCTTGCCGTTTCCAAGATCAACCACGACATGCGCAACATCCTGTCCTCCGCGCAACTCATTTCCGATCGCCTGGCCGATGTCGACGATCCCGTGGTCAAGCGCTTCGCGCCGACATTGCTCCGGACCATCGACCGCGCTGTCGGCTATACGCGCGAAGTGCTCTCCTACGGCCGCACGACGGAGGCCGAGCCGCATCGCCGTTTCCTGGCGCTGCGGCCGCTGGTCGAGGACGTAGCCGAACTGCTCGCCGTCGATCGCCAGGACGGTATCGAGTTCGAGATACAGATCCGCGACGACATCGAGGTCGACGCGGACAGCGAGCAGCTGTTCCGCATCGTCCACAATATCTGTCGCAACGCGGTCGAGGCGCTGGCCAATTACAAGCCGGAGGATGGCTCCGAGCGGCGGATCTCGGTTTCGGCGTTGCGTACCGGCAGCGTAGTGACCATTTCGATCGACGACACGGGCCCCGGCATGCCTGCCAAGGCACGCGAAAATCTCTTCGCCGCCTTCCGCGGCTCGGCGCGCTCCGGCGGAACGGGCCTGGGTCTGGCAATCGCCCGCGAACTGGTGCTCGCCCATGGCGGAACGATCGCGCTCGTCGAAAAGCCCACTCCCGGCACGCTGTTTCGCATAGAACTGCCGGACCGCCCGGTGCGGCTCGATGCCTTCCGCGCCAAGGGACGTTCCTGAGATTCCGTTCCTTCCCTGCATCGTCGTAAAAATGAAATTTTTTCCCGAAGGCGCTTGCAATCGCCGAAAGGACGCTTTAGAGGATCGCCACGCAAGCGGTGGTCACCGCTTCCAGGCACGCACCCGTAGCTCAGCTGGATAGAGCACCAGACTACGAATCTGGGGGTCAGGAGTTCGAATCTCTTCGGGTGCGCCATTCTTTCCACATTATCTCCGCCCTCTTCACTCTCCGAATAGGTCTGTGGGGAAAGTGCCATGAAATTCGTGAATCCTCTGCCTTTTGTGGCTGATATCGGCCGTGCGAAAAGGTTCTACTCTGAAGTGTTACAGCTTCGGATACTGGAAGATCATGGCGACTTTGTCCGTTTCGACGATGGGTTTGCCATTCACGAAGGCACCTCATTGCACCAAACAGTTTTTGGAGAGTGCCGGGACGAAGATGCTCCCTATGGGCGGCGGAATCTCGTTCTCTATTTTGAGGACGAAGATCTCGACGCGGCGTTCAAGCGTATCGCTGAGCATGTCGAACTCATTCACGAGGTCAGGCGACAATTTTGGGGGCAACGCGTGTTCAGGTTCTTCGACCCGGATGGGCACATAATCGAGATCGGAGAGCCGATGTGACGATCGTAACGGCCGAAATCCAAATGGCCGTTACCGTCCGCATCTTGCCCGTTCACGTCCAACGGCGTCGACGCGAATTTCCACCCGAAACGGTCACTCAGGCCGCCCGCGGAACTCTCTGTCCAGCACCCCCATGATTATGTCGTCTTCCCATCGGCCGTTGATGAAGGCCGACTCCCGCTCACGCCCTTCCTCAAGGAACCCGCACTTGCGATAGCAGGCGATCGCGCGGGTATTGCTTGCCAGCACCCTCAGGGAGATGCGGTGGAGGCCGGTCGAGAATGCATAAGCCAGAGCGAGCATGATCGCTTCTGTGCCGTATCCTCGGCCGAGATAGGCAGGGTCATCGATGCCGATCGCGAGGGCGGCGCGCTTGTCGCGCCTGTCCATGCTGTGAAAGCGGACATGACCGATGAAGCGACCAGCATCGATTACCCACGCATATTCCTGCTCCTCGATGTGGCGCATGGCGGCTTCCGCGTGCCGCCTCGTAAAGGGCGCGTCAGGATCGAAGGCGCCACCATATGCCTCGATGATTTCCTTGTGGCGTCCGAGCGCGAGGCGCACGTCTACGTCTTCGCGGGTAGGACTGCGGAGGATGAGACGGGCACTTCGCAGTTCGGGAAGGTTCGTTGTCATCTGCAAATCCTCGAAATGTCGAACGGCTCTGCGTTGGCTGAGCGGCATCCATTCACATGATCATGCCGCAACGGCCTCAGCAAACCCGAACGCTCATTGTCTCGGCGCGAGGCCGTCTAGCAGGAAGTCGAGGCCCTTCCGGAAGGCGCCGTCCCAATCATTGTCCAGCAGCAGACGGGAGCGTCCGATCGTCGCGTAGTGTTCGTTGAGGCATGTAAGGCGCTGCTGTGCCGCGGCCCTGTCATCGTCCGAGACGTCGAAGCTCGCCCGGGTGACGGTGGCGCCCATCACATAGTTCCAGAGCGACCATATCGCGACGTTCAGATCTGCGTCGGCTACACCGGCTCCGGACAAGGTTCTGCCCAGCAGTTCCAGGCGGCTGAGGATGTTCGGGCCGAGCGCCCGGCGCGGCAGCAGAGATGCCGACCAGGGATGGCGCAGCATGCTGGCGCGCCAGTCCTCGAGCATGTGAACGACTTCTCCGCGCCAGTCCTGAGACCCGACCGTTTGTGGCGGTCTCCGGTATTCGAGCACTGAGTCCAGTGCCAGATCGAAGACATCCTCCTTGTTGTCGACGTGCCAGTACAGGCTCATCACGCCCGAGCCGAGGCGATCGGCCAGCCGACGCATCGTCAATCCGTCTATTCCCTGAGCGTCCAGCAGTTCTACCGCGGTCGCCACGATACGCTGCCGGGAGAGAGAGGGTTCACTGCGCGCCTCCTGCGCGGGCGGTGGCGATACGCCTGTCCGCTGAGGCCGTTTGCTCCGGGCGCCGCTGCGTTTGGCCGTCATCCGTCTTCCTTGCTGATCAGAATGCCGATTTAAGCCGACAAGGCGACGAAAGTCGATCCTGAACGGTTGACTCGTACTATGTACGATGCGAGTGAATGGTACACCGTACGAGTCATCAGATCATGCGGCAGCAAAAGTTCAAATCCCGAAGGCGGCGAGGCCCATTGCGCGCAGCCCCGGACCCGAGAGAAAAAACATGTCACGCGCAATCACGCATCTGCTTATCGGAGGGCTGATCATCATGACCACGGGCGTCCCCACTGCCACGACAGCGAATGAGAATGACCTCAAGCTGACCATCGTCAATCCGCAAAACCTCTACGACCCGACGCCGAACGGCTACAGCACGGCAGTGATCGTGCCCAGCGAGGGCCGGTTGGCCTATATCTCCGGGCAGGGCGGCCAGGACAGCAGCGGAGCCTTGTCGCCGGACTTCGCTGTCCAGGTCGAGCAGGCCTATGCAAATCTGCGCACGGCCCTCGATGCGCTCGGTGCCAAGCCGGATCAGGTCGCCAAGCTCACGGTCTTCGTCGTCGATCACGACATGTCCAAGCTTGAGGTGCTGACCAGCAACGTCAAGAAAATGTTCGGCGCCGCGCTGCCGGCGCAGACTTTGGTTCCCGTTCCCAAGCTTGCAATCGACCCCATGCTCTTCGAAGTCGAAGCCGTTGTCGTTCTGAAATAGTCGCGACGAGATATCAGGCGCATACCAACGGGGGCGGGTGCCATGGGTAGAAATGGCGAACGCCGCCGGCCTGCACGGATCGGCAGCGTCTCGAAAGTCCCCATCGATGTCCTCCGCTTGATAGGCATCTTCTGCTGGTATATATCATGATAGATATCGAAAGCGGAGGTTACCATGGCAACCAAAACAGCCAAGATATTTGCCAGCGGCCGCAGCCAGGCCGTCAGGCTCCCTGCAGAGTTCCGCTTCGAGGGCAGTGAGGTGTTCGTTCGTCGTGATCCGAAGACCGGTGATGTCATTCTGTCACGCAAGCCGGATTCATGGGACGGTCTTTTTGAACTCTATGGCAAGGATCAGGTCGGGGACGACTTCCTGGGGCCGGCCGACCGCAAGCAGCCTTCGCAGGATAGAGATCCGTTCGAGGGCTGGAAGGAATGAGCCTGTGGATGCTCGATACCAACATTGCCAGTCATGTCATCAAGGGTGACCGCCCCGAGATCCTCGATCGGTTGGTTTCGCTTCCCATCTCGGACATTGTCGTATCATCCGTCACCGAGGGGGAGTTGCTCTACGGTCTCGCCAAGCGAGGCGATCCCAGGACGCTATCTGAACGGGTCAGGCAATTCCTTCTTCGTGTAGACGTGTTGCCCTGGGATCGCGCTGCCGCCCGAAGCTATGGCGACCTGCGCGCTGCCTGTGAAGCCAAGGGCGCGGCTCTCGCGCCCCTCGACATGATGATTGCTGCCCATGCGATCGCCTTCGAAGCGGTCCTTGTGACCCGCGACAGAGCTTTTACCCGGGTTGCGGAGTCCCTGAAGACGGACGACTGGACGGACCAAAAACTGAAATGAACCGGATCGAGAAGCTGCCGCCTGCCTTTGAACGCTTCGATAAGATGCTGGGCGTGCTCGATTTCGCGGTCTTCGAGAACGCAGGCGGTACGGAGGAGGAGGTGCTTTCGGCAGTTCCGCAGGCGTTGCGCCACTTCCATAGGTTCGATGCCGGGAAGCTGCGCGCTCTGGGAAGCCGGCGCATCACCGAAAAGGCATTCTTCGGCGACTGGTACGACCCGGACAGCGGCAACCTGCTGAGGCTCGGCCGTTATAAGACCGCCGACGGATCGCAGCTGACGGATCCGGTCTTGAGCTCGCTTGACGGTGTGAAGATCATCTCGGGTGCAAGCGCCTGCCCCGAAACCGGCGGGCAGTTCGCCTACGCTTTCTCCAGTCCGCCCTATCCGCTCGACGCCAGGCCCGGCGAGGTGCAGGCGGTGTTCGAGGAGATCAGGGACTTCATATTGCCGCCGCACCGCGCGAGCGAAATTCTCGACTGGTCCGACATGCGGCTGCCGGAGGTTTCGGACTATTTCGATGACGGCGCCGAATGGTGGGGCGTCTTCCTCTTCAGTGTCCACATACCATCCATGCGGCGCCTCACCATCATTGCCGGCTCGACGACGGACTGAGCGCCGGATTCCCGCCGGGGCTCGTTTGATTTCCTCATTCCGCTCTATCGAAAAAGTGCTATTGATTCCGCCGTTCGGGTCCGAGGGGCAGATGCGTCTGAAAGATTGTTATAATTTCCACGATTTCCGTCGGATGGCAAAGCAGCGCCTGCCGTCGCCGATCTTCAACTACATCGATGGCGCGGCCGATGACGAGGTCACCTACCGGCGCAATACGACTGCGTTCGAGGGCTGCGATCTGGTTCCGAATGTCCTGCGCGGCGTCGGCGATATCGACATGTCGGTGACGGTGATGGGCCAAAGGCTGGCGATGCCCGTCTATTGCTCGCCGACCGCGCTTCAGCGTCTGTTCCACCATCAGGGCGAACGTGCGGTGGCGGCAGCGGCGGCGAAGTTCGGCACGATGTTCGGCGTCTCCTCGCTCGGCACCGTCAGTCTGGAAGAGGCCCGGCGGATCTGCGACGGCCCGCAGGTCTACCAGTTCTACTTCCACAAGGATCGTGGGTTGAACCGCGAGATGATGGGGCGCGCCAAGCAGGCCGGCATCGAAGTGATGATGCTGACGGTGGACAGCATCACCGGGGGCAATCGCGAGCGCGACAAGCGCACCGGGTTTGCCATTCCTTTCAAGCTCAATCTCGCCGGCATCACGCAATTTGCGATCAAGCCCTCCTGGGCGGTCAATTACGTTCGCCATGAGCCTTTCAGGCTGCCGCAGCTGGAAAACCATGTCGATATGGGCCGCGGCGCGATGTCGATAAGCCGCTACTTCACCGAGATGCTCGATCCGTCGATGTCCTGGGACGACGTCGCCGAGATGGTGCAGCACTGGGGCGGCCAGTTTTGTCTGAAAGGCGTGATTTCGGTCGAGGATGCCAAGCGCGCTGTCGAGATCGGCTGCACCGGAATCGTGCTCTCCAATCACGGCGGGCGCCAGCTTGACGGTTCACGCACCGCATTCGACCAGCTTGACGAGATCGTTCAGGCCGTTGGAGACAGGATAGATGTGATGATGGACGGCGGCGTGCAGCGCGGCACCCATGTGCTCAAGGCGCTCTCGCTGGGAGCGAAGGCGGTCGGGCTTGGCCGCTACTATCTCTTCCCGCTCGCTGCGGCAGGACAGGCCGGCGTCGAACGGGCGCTGGAACTGATGCGCATCGAGATCGAACGCGGCATGAAGCTGATGGGCTGCTCGTCGGTCGACGAGCTTACAAAGGAAAACCTGCGTTTCCGGTGAGAATGAACCTTGCATTGCCGCGGCGCATGCGGGTGACGCAGGCGGACTGAAGCCTGCCTCGTAAAAATTTTCCGAATCATCTCACACCTTCGAGGGCAAGCGGCTTTTGGGGATGCTCACTCCCGCGGGAAGCGCGTCCCGCATCGCCATATCCATGACGGCAATCGCCCTCTGAGCGCCACTGCCAGGCAGGACCGACGGCCTCACGAGCGGAAACCGGCGTTCCGGCGGCAACGCCGGGCACGCTCCATATGTCCGCCTATGACCCAGGCCCGTGGAACGCCGCTCGATGTCTTGCGGATCACGAAACCTTCAGGAGGAAGCGGTTACTCCGTCATTTTCTAGAACGATTCCAAGGTTGTACCGGCGCACGAAGACGGCTCGTGACTGCGCGCCTGTTCTTCCTTAGGTTGAATGAAGGTTCACTGATTTGCGCTTCGGCGGAGCCGGCAAAGGCGCCGAGTTCTGGCGACGGTGACGAACTATCCCGCAATCAAACCCCATAAAATGTTCTGGTTATTTGCATATAAGCGGCGATTCCCGCCATTCCCGTTCGAAATCGGTCAGGGGAAGGCGACTGCATGCGAGCAAATTCTAGAGTCTTGGAAATGGGCGACCGGCGCGCGAACCGGTGGGGCAGGATATTATCGACGCATCTTTTGGTTGCGGCCGCAGGTCTGCTGGCGATGGCGCCGTCGGCATCCGCCGCGCCGCCTGCGGCCGGTACGGTCATCGGCAATCAGGCGGTTGCGACTTATCAGTCGGCCGGACAGACCTTCTCGGTCACCTCGAACCGTGTCGAGACGACGATCAAAACGATCGCCGGAGTCCAGATCGAGAACGATACGAGCAAGGACGTCATTGCCGGCGGCAATGCGTTCTTCCCGCATACCGTCACCAACGTCGGTAATGCCGCCGACAGATACGATCTGACGACCTCCGATCTCGGGTCCGGTCTTTCCGTGGCCGGCATCTATGCCGACGACGACTGTGACGGCGTCCCGAACACGCTGACGGCGATCACCCGGACGGGGTCGCTTAACCCGGGCGAAAGCGCCTGCGTGGTCATCGAGGTCAATGTCGCGGCGGGGGCGACCGGCAGTCCCACGCTCAAGATCACCGCCGCCAGCACGCTCGAAACGGCTGGCAATTTCGTTTCCGGCACGCCGAACCAGCCGAACGACTCCGATACGGACACCGTAAATGTCGTGGACGGCGCCGTTCTGCAGTTCACCAAGAACATGAGCCTCGCCGCCGATACGGACGGCTCAGGCTCTCTCACACCCGGCGACAGGGTACGCGTTCGTTTCAACTACTCCAATACCGGCGGAGCCGATGCCACCGACGTGGAAATCTCGGACGTCCTGCCTGACGAGCTCGTCTACGTGGCGGGAACGGGCAAATGGTCGGACGGCGGCACGATGAACGATGCGGGTGGAGCGACAGACCACACGAACGGCCAGGGCCACACGATATCCTATTCCTTTGACGAGGCCCTGGGCCTCAAGGCGGTTATCTCCGCCCTCCCGGTCGGCAAAACGAGCTACATCGAATTCGAAGCGAGCGTCGCGGACGGTGCGGCCGGCACGATTGCGAACACCGGTACGATCGTTTCGAAACAAACCGGTCAGCAAAGCTCGAACGAGGCGCGGATTACGGTCGACAACGGCGACGCAATCGCCGTCACGCTGGCCGATCGTTCGGCAACCGACCCGGCCTATGCCGGCCGCTCGACAAGCGACCTCCCGGACAACAATCTCGGCGGCAGCGTGATATCCGAAAACGACGGGGACGGGGAGGCAAACGACACCGTCGCCTATGTGACGGGCTATCTGCCCTCGAGCACACCGGTGCCCTTCGAAGTGATCATCACGAACCATTCGAATACGGCGCAGCGTTTCAACCTTTCCGCCGCGCCGGGCAATTATCCCTCCGGGACGACCTTCACTTTCGTCGCGGACGGTGCGCCGATCCTGGATACGAACGGTGACGGCCAGCCGGACATACAGGTGGCTGCGAACACTGTGTCGAAAGTCTCCGTGCGCGCAAACCTTCCTTCCGGCTCCGCCCGGTCGGCGGACGCGGAGGCATGGGAGGCCACGGTGACGGCCACCGCGATCGCCAACCCGGCCGTGTCGAACCGGACAAGGCTGCAGATCAAGTCCGCCGTCGGCGGCGGCACCGTCGATCTGCAGAACGGCGGCGATAAGGCAATCGGAGCCGCCGTTGACAATGGGGGCGAGCCCTGGACGACCGTCGAAACAGACCCGGGGGAGGCTGCAGAATTCACCCTCGTCGTGGTCAACAAGCGTTCGGTACCCGACAGCTTCAACCTGTCCTTCAGCGAAACGAACTTCGCACCCGGCGCTATGCCCGCCGGGTGGCAGGTCGTGTTCACAAACGGCAGCGAAACGGTGACCAATACCGGTGTGATCGGTCCCGGCGCCTCGGCGACGTTCACGGCGCGGGTCACGCCTCCGGCGTCTGCTCCGCCCAGTTCACTCGGCGAAACGAATATCTACTTCCGTGCCGCTTCGACGAGCAGCCCTTCGGTTGTCGATACGAAACTGGACCGGGTCACGGTCAGGCAGCGGGTCGATCTCGCGATCAGCACCGACCAGATCGCACAGGCGGCGCCGGGCGGCGTGGTGGTGATCACCCACGTGCTGGAGAACCGCGGTAACGTGTCAATCAAAAACGGCGCGATCGGCTATGATCCGGCATTTCCGAGTTTCGCCGAGTCCCTTTGGCACGACATCAACGGCAACGGAGTATGGGATTCGAGCGATAAGCTCGTAAACAGCCTGGCCGATATCGTCGGTGAGGGGAGTCTCACTCCGGGAGATACCGCGCTTCTGTTCTCGCGGGTCCAGGTGCCTTCCACCGGGGCGAGCGGACTTTCCGAGAGCGCGAAGATCGTCGTCGGAACCAATCTTACCGGGCCTGGCGGCGCATCGGTAACCGATCAGAACACGGGCAACAACGCGGTCACTGAAACCGTCACCGTTGTGTCCGGCAATGTCGCCGTCGCCAAGGTTCAGGCGCTCGATGCCGAATGCAACGGCGAGGCCGACGTCGACTTCAGCCCACACCCGCAGGCTGCCTCTCCCGGCGAATGCATCGTCTACCGGGTCACGGCAGTCAATGTGGGGACCGCAAACGCCGATGGATTGAGGATCGACGACGCGGTTCCCGCATACACCACCTATGTCGGCTCGTCGGCGGCGGCCGCAGGCGGTTCCGAGGCGTCCATATCGCAGCAGCCGGGCGACGGCGCGACCGGCGCCATTCAATCGAAGCACGGCACATTAAGCCCCGGCCAGGAAGCGACGCTCACGTTCCGAGTCCGGATCGATCAATAGCTTCGCCGAAGATCGAGCGGGCGGGTCCCGTCCCGTCCGCTCGAAGGTCGCTGCATGAGGATAATCGGAAAGACAATGCCGGTAATGTATCGGGCACTTGGCAGATTTATCGTCGTCCTGGCGGCGCTTGCCTCGATGTTCCCGGCTGCCGCTATCTCCGCCCCTCCGCCCGCCGGGGCCAGGATCGAGGCGCGGGCGACCGTTACGTATTTCAACGCCAAGCTGGGCATTCAGGAGTCCGTATCGACCAATATCGTGGTCACCAACGTCAAAGAGGTGAAGAGCATCGACACGGTCTACGATCAGACCGTCTATCTGGCGCCCGGTTCGACCGGTCAGTTCGCTTTCTACGTTCGCAACGTCGGAAACGCGATGGCCCGCCCGTCGGCCGTTACCGAACAGCTTTCCGGCGACGATGCCGACTTCTCCGACCTCGTCGCCATCATAGACCAGAACCGCAACGGCGCCGCCGACCCGGGCGAATGGGAACTCACGCCCGACATGGCGATCGAGCTCGCAGCCGGCACCGAGCTGCCCGTGATCGTGCAGTTCGAAACGCCGGCTGCCGGGAAGGAGGGCGACAGGGCAGGCATGCGGCTGAGCGCCAGAGACGGCGATGCTGCCGGTGCGGCCAACGGCGTGGTGGTGATTTCCTCCGCCGGCCTCGTTCTCGAAAAATCGGCCAACCGGGACGAAGTTCCCGCGGGCGGCCCGCTTCGCTACAGCCTGCGTCTGCGAAACAACGGCGTCACTGCCGCCCCCGGCTACTCGCAGATCGAGGGAAACGCCGTGCGGGTGGACGGGTCGCCGGTGTCGGGCGTTCTGGTGCGCGATCCGCGGCCGCTCAACACCCGCGTCACCGCGGTGTCGGCGACGGGCGGCTTCAACGAACTCTATCATATCGAAGGGCAGCCGCAGCACAGCTATGTGACGGCGCCTCCCGCGGATATGTCGAGGGTGGATGCGGTCGCCTTCTTCAGGGCGGGCGATTATCCGGCCGGTTTCTCCGCCAATCTCGAATTCGAGGTCGCCGTCGCCGGGAACATGCAGTCGGGCGCGATCCTCAATACGGCATCCACCTGGCAGAAGGTCGGTGGCGACTGGGTCGAAATAAGCTCCAACCTCGTCAAGACACCCGTCAAGGGCGGCAGCGCCGCGCTGACCTACACGGCACCCGACGGAACCCCGATCACCAGCGCGGCGCTCGACAGCAACGTGCGGCTGAAGCTGGATGCGGCTGCGTGCAACACCACCGACGGTGTGGACCGAATTCCCATCAGAATTGCCACCGATCCGGAGGCCGATCTCGAGACGGTGCTGGCGACGGAAACGGGGGCGAATACCGGCCTTTTCACCACCACGCTCATCCCCCTCCAGCGGGTGCTGCCGGCGGTGGAGGGCGACAACATCCTGTCCGGGGACCGGAGCACGAAAGCTTCCGCAAGCGCAACGTGCGGCGGGCAAAACGTATCCGCCGTACTCACCGTCAATCCCGGCGGCTTCGTCTTTCACTCCGCCAGCAACGCCGCGGTCTCCGGCGCAATCGTCATAGTCCGCAACGCCTCCGGCGCCGAGATAGAGCGTACCGTGTCCGATGTGAGCGGCTTCTACGTCGTAAGCGCTGCCGAGACTGCAGGCACGTACCGGATCGAGGTGCTGCCGCCCGAGGGACTGTCCTTCCCCTCGACGCGAACGACCTTTCCCGCCTGGGGCCGCAACCTGGACCCCGATGCCTCCTACGGGCGGCTGTTCAAGACGACAGGCCCCTTCACCGGTGTCGATATTCCGGTCGATCCCGACGGTGCCGCGGCGCTGCGGCTGGAACAGTCGGTCGACCAGGCCATCGCAGCGCCCGGCGACATTCTGGTCTATACGCTCACCCTGACCAATACCGCCGGCATAGGGCTTTTGGACGCCTTCATCCATACGGGCTTGCCGAAGGGCATCACCTACCTGGAAGGCACGCTCCGTCTCGACGGCAAACCCGTCAAGGTCTCGGGATTTCCGGGCCGGAACCTCGTCTTCGACGTCGGATTCGTCGGACCCAACGGTACGGTGACCCTGACCTACATGGCGGTCGTCGACCCGACTGCCAGCGGTCAGCTCGCCAATATCGCCCATGCGTCGGGTCATCTGGCCGGCAGGGGGGCCGTGCGTTCCAACGATGCGCGCGCCGTGGTGCGCATCGAAAGGGACGGCGGCGTCTTCAGCGATGAGGGCGTCGTCCTCGGCAAGGTCTACATCGATTTCAACGAGAACGGGCGGCAGGACCGTTATCTGCCGACCGGGCGGGATGCGGCGAAAGGCGCTCTCGAGCGTGCGGAGCCCGGAATTCCCGGCGTCAAGCTTCAATTCTCGACCGGGGCGAGCGTGGTGACCGACATCGAAGGGAAATATTCGATGCCGGGATTGCCCCCCGGGGCGCATGTCGTCGCCATTTCGACGGCTACGCTGCCGGCGACCGTCGAATCCCGCTCGACGTCGGCGCGCGACGCGCTGAGCCCCCGCAGCCGCTATCTGCGCATGCTGCCGGGGCAGGTGGCGAGCGAATATTTCGCGGTCACGCCCCGAAAGGGTGTCAGCCGCGACGACGTTCTCGCCGAACTCGAATCCCGCAGGCGGGCCTATGCCGAAAATGTGGACCCGGACCGGAATGGTCCGGTTCCGGAACGGCTGGAACTCGGGGGCGAGGAGTGGGTCGACTACTTCGGGCGCCTGTCGTCGTCCCACGGCGAAGCGACGAAGAACACCGAAACGCAGATCGTCGCGCGGGACCGGCCCGAGAACGGAAAGCCCGCGGCCGCGGACACCGACACCGGCGCGCCGAAAGCGCTGGCTCTCGAACGCACGCGAGATCTGGAGGCCGAGATCAAGGGGCTGTCCGCCGAGCTCGGCTTTCTCGACCTGGAATCCGACAGCCTGCTCAACAGCGACATCGTTTCCATCCGCGTGAAGGGGCCGGCCGACGGCAAGCTCGGGCTCAACCTCAACGGCGAGCCGGTTTCCGAAGGGCAGGTCGGTCAGCGTGTCGTCTATTCCGCAGGAGGCGTTCAGGCGGCGGAATATGTCGCGGTCCGTCTCGAAGGCGGCCGCAACACGCTCGAGGCCACGTTCTCGGACCCTTTCGGCAATGTCCGCGGGCGCAGGGAAATCACGGTCCTTGCGGCGGGCCGTCCGGCGAGGATCGAACTCGTCGCGCCGCCCGCCGCCTTCGCCGATCCGGCCTCGCCCATCCCGGTCCTGATCCGATTCGTCGATGCCGAGGGCGTGGCCACCGAGGCCTCCATGGACGTGACGCTCGAGGCGTCCGGTCAGGGCCGGTGGGGAGCCGACGACATCCGCAGCACCGAGCCGGGGGTTCAGATCTTCGTCGACAAGGGGGAGGCACTCGTCGACTACTATCCGCCGGCGCTCTCCGGCACGCACAGGATCGCCGTGCGCAACGGCCTCGGCCGTTTCGAGACCGAGGTCAAGCTTCTGGCCGACGACAGCAGGAGGATCATCGCCGGTGTCGTCGAGGGCGTGGTCCGGCTGCCCGGCAGCGTCGAGCCCGCCACGGGACTGGAGGGCTTCGACGCCTCCACGACGGGTGTCGACGGCGAGCTCTATCTGCAGGGCAAGATCAAGGGCGATGCTCTGCTGACGCTGCGTTACGACGGTGATCTCGACACCGAGGAGCGGCTGTTCCGCGACATCGATCCGGAGCGCTACTATCCCGTTTACGGCGATGCGTCGGAGCGCGGCTATGACGCCCAGTCCCGGTCCCGGCTCTACGTGAAAGTCGAGAAGGGTCTCAACTACGTTCTCTACGGCGATATAGACATTTCTCCGCAGGCGAGCGAGTTTCAGCTCGGCTCCCATAGCAGGCTGCTGACCGGTGCCCGGGCCCATGTCGAAGCCGGTCCCGTCACCATCGATCTCTTCGCCGGGCGAACGGACCAGAGCCAGGTCATACGCGAGTTCCGTGCCGAGGGGTTGTCGGGCCCTTACGATCTGGACCTGGCGGGTTATGCGGAAGGCTCGGAACAGGTCGAGGTGATCACGCGCGACCGGCGCCAGCCCTCGCTCGTCGTCGATACCGTGCTCCTCAAGCGCTTCGACGACTATCGGCTGGACTATTTCGGCAACGCGATCATCTTCAATGCGCCGGTCCCGGCTTTCGACGGCGACGGCAACCCGAACTTCATCCGCGTCACCTACGAGCTCGAGACGGACGGCGACGCCTACTGGGTCTATGCCGGAGAGGCGCGCTACCGGGTGAACGACCGCATCGCCGTCGGTTACCGCGAAATACGCTCCGAAGCGGAGCGCAGCTTCGACGATCGCCGCACCGTGCGCGCGGGATATGTGTCGGCCGATCTCGGCGCCTATGGAAAAGCCGAGGTCGAAGTAGCGCAGACCGTCGACAAGGATGGCGAGACCGGCCTTGCTTCGCGTCTCGGCTACGAGGTCAAGAGAGAGCGTGTCACGCTCCGCGTCGGCGCCGCCCGGGCCGACGAGGATTTCGCCGAGGGCTCGTCTCTCTCCCCCGGCAGTGCCGAGGTGAACGTGTCGGCCGACTGGAACGTCTCGCCCCGCCTCAAGATCACGACTTCGGCGCTCTACGACCAGCAGATGCCTTCGGGCAACGAACGCTTCGGCGTCGAAGTGCTGCCGAGCTGGATGATCAATCCCGAGCTTACCGTCTCGGCCGGCATGCGCTTCGTCCGCCTCGAACCGGGCGACGGCGAGGAGCCGCGGTCCGTGCCCTCGGGCGTTCTCGGCGCCGAGTGGAGCCCGGCCGCCCTGCCCAGCCTGGCCCTCAAAGGCGAGGTCGAGGCAGACCTCACTGACTTCTCGCATCTGCGTGCTCTCCTGGAGGCATCCTATCAGGTGAACGAGCGCGTGAAGGTCTATACGGGCGTCGATTGGGCTACGAGCGGATCGGAATTTCTCGATTTCTCCAGCGCCGACGGTGCGACCGGAACGATGAAGACCGGCGTCGAATACCGTTTCAGCGACGACGTGAAGACTTTCGGGGAGATGCGTGGCGGTTCGCAGACCGGCTTCGCGGGCGGTGTCGCCGGCGACTGGGAGATCGGCCATTGGGATCTGCCGGGCTGGATCGCTGGCGAGGACACGCGCGTCTATGCGAGCATCGAGCGCTTCCAGCCCTACGATCTCGACGAGCTGATCGGGCTGCCTTTCGGCGTGGACGACGACGAGGACACGCCGCAGACCACGCTTGCGGCCGGCTACCTCGCAACGCTCCGCGACGGAAACGCGCGGCTTGGCCTCGGTGCCGAACTGTCCTTCAAGGACGGTGGATATACGGCCTACGGCCAGCAATATTGGAGCCAGCGGGCCGGCGAGTGGACCTGGGCCATCGAAAACCGCCTGGCCACGGCGGACACCGACACGCAACAGCGCCTGCGCGATCACCTGCGCATCGGCGCCGCGCTCAGGCCCGACGAGGAGAGCATCGACGCCCTTTTCCTCGGCGGCATCAGGGTAGAGCGCGACTTCGCCACCGATATCGATGCCGACACGGCCTACTGGTCGGCCGCCGGTTCCTGGGCGCTCGGCCCGGATATGCGCATCACCGCCAAGCAGGCCGGGCAGTACCAGGCGAAGTCGGTCGGCGACGTGACCGGTGACACTTTCGTCCTTCTCGCGCAAACGGGCATCGAGCGGGACATCGAACTGGAGGATGAACTGCGCCTGCGGCTGGGCTTCAACGGCACGCTCTTCTACGATCCGCTCACCGGCCAGAGCCATAGCGGCTTCGGGGCGGAGATCGGCTTCGTGCCGACGAAGAACGTGCTCCTCGCCGCAGGCTATAACCTTACCAAGGTCAATGCCTCGAGCGTCTCCGAAATTTATACGGCCGGCCCCTATGTCCGGCTGTCGATCAAGCTCGACGATTCGCTCTGGGGCTTTTTCGACCGTGCGGGTTTGACGGTGCCGGTCGAAGGGGAGAGCAGGTGATGCACCGGGCACTCGGAAACGTCTTCCGGCCAGGAGCCTCCGCCCTCCCGCTGCAGACGGATACCATACGGGGCAACGATGTGGGCGATTGCCGCCTCGGCGCAAGCTTCTTGCGCTCGGTGGACCGGCGACGCCGGATTTGAGATCAGGATCGCGAACCAGATGAACCATGCGGAAGGAAAGCAATTTTTGATGATCTCTCTGCCCCGTTTTGCCAAAAGCGCAACCGTCTCCCTCGTCAATGACGGCCACCGGGTATATTTCGCCTGCTTCCGTGAGACGTTGCCGGGCAGCGGGCCGGTCCTGATATGATCGCGGGGTCCGCAGCCGTCTCCCGGTTGGCGCGCTTTGCCGCAAGGGGGGCCCGTGCGCCGGGCTCCTGGTTCGGGGGCACGGCGCGGGTGGTCTCTTCATGTGCGCTCGCGGCACTGGCCGTCATCGACCTTCTGGCGCTCGTGACGTCGGCGCAGGCAGAGACCTTCGGTCCCGGATCGTACACCTACACGGTCCCGCCCGGCGTGACCCGCGTGAAGGTACGGGTGGTCGGCGGTGTCGGCGGCGCCGGTAACGAGTTTATCGATACCGGCTACAGCAGAGGCGGCGCCGCCCATATCATCGATGCGATCGTGAACGTTGTCTTCGGCGACACGATCAGCGGTACTGTTGCGCGCGGTGGCGAAGGCGGCTTTCTGCCGGGCGATTATGCGGAAGGAGGCACCGGCGTGGGCCGCGGCGGCGATGGCGGCGGAAGGGCGGTCATAACCGGGGGCACCTTTGTTGGCGGCGGCGGCGGCGGCACCTCGCTCGCGCTAAATGGGACAAGCATACTGAAGGCGGCCGGCGGCGGCGGCGGCGGCGGCGGCGCTGGAGACTCGAACTTTATCTACCGCTCTCCCGAACACGGTGGAAACGCCAGCGGGTTCGTATCGAGATCCAACTGCAACACCTCAGGCAATGGCGCGTCAGCGGCTAAAGTTAACAGCGGCGGCAGCGGCGGCGGCGGCGGAGGTGGGTATGCTGGAGGCGTAGCCGGCTCGGGATATGCGTACAATGCCTCCGACAACGGAACTCCCTCGACGGGCGGAAGCTCATGCAGAAGCAATCAAAGCAGCCTGTTCGCGACGGGTCCTTCCACCTCGTCGACCGCGACCAATTCCTCTAATGGCCGCAACGGTGCCGACGGCTATGTGCAAATCCTCGAGCTGAAACCGTCCCTTTCCAAGAGTTTCGCGGCAGGTTCGGTGAAGAAAGGCGAAAACGTTGCGTTGACCCTCACGATCACCAATCCGGCAGGTGCGGCCGCGCAAAACGGGCTCTCTTTCACCGATACGCTGCCGAGCGGTCTCGTAGTGGCCGGCGTGCCGGCGGCATTCCAGTGCGGGGGCGAGGTATCGAGAAGCGCCGACGGCAGCACGATCGGCCTCAGCGGTGGCAGTCTGGCAGCGGGGCCGAGCAGCTGCACGGTGACGTTGCAGGTCACGGCGGCGGCGTCGCAGGGCTCGGCATCGTGCCCCAATCCGAGCACCACCAACGGTCCGGGCAATATTTCCGGGCTTTCGTCCAACCTGGCGAACGGCGTAACGGATCAGTGTGTCAGCATCCGGCTGACACCCTCCCTGACCAAAGCGTTCGGCGCCGCTTCGATCAAGAAAGGCGAGGCGACGACGCTGACCTTCACGCTGTCCAACCCGAGCGGTTCGGGCGCGCAGACCGGGCTCTCCTTCACCGACACGCTGCCGAATGGATTGACGCTCGCCAGTGCACCGGCTGCCTCGCAATGCGGCGGCACGGTCACCGGCAGCGCCGACGGCAAAACGGTCACCTTGAGCGGTGGCAGTCTGGGAGCGGGACCGAGCAGCTGCACGGTGACGGCGCAGGTCACGACGGCGACATCGCAGGACCCGGCCTCCTGCGCCAATCCGAGCACGACCAATGGTGCGGCCAATATCACCGCGATCTCGGCCAATCTCGCAAACACGGTGACCGACCAGTGCCTCGGTGTCACGCCCGTCACGCCGGTCGTGACGATCGCGAAGATCTCCGATGGCGGTACGGGGACCTTCACCTTCAAAGGCACGGCGGCGAACCACAACGGCTTTCCGACCGACGGCAGCTACAGCCTTGCGACGTCGGCGCCGGGGACCGCGGTGACCGGAAATCCGGTCACGCTCGCCGCGGCGGATGTGCCGACCGCGATCGAGGAGTCCCTGCCGCCCGGGTGGCGGCTGGGCTCGGCGCGCTGCGAGGATCAGAACTGGCAGCAAACCGGCAATCCCCGGGGAGAAGTGATAGGCTCGGTTGCCGACGGCAGAACGCTGGTGATCCCGGCGGCGAACGCCAGGGCCGGCGCCAAGCTCGTCTGCAGCTTCACCAACCGCTTTGTCGGCTTCACTCTCTCCGGACAGGTGATCCGCGACGACGGCACCGGCGGCGGCACCGCCCACAACGCCGCACTGGACGGCGGCGAGGCAGGCCTTGGCGGCGTTCCTGTCCGCTTCACCGATTGCGGGGCCACCACCTATGCCAGCACGGTTACGGCCGGCGACGGCACGTTCTCGCTGCCGCTTGCCGGGCCTGCCGGCGGGGCCAGCGTCTGCGTCGTGCGCGATCCGGTGACCGAGCTTGCCGGGGTCAGCGGCGGAGCCGGCAATACCGGCGGCACGGTCGCGACGCCCGGATACGATGCCGTCGCCTTCACTTACAATACGACGACCGATTATCATTCCGTCCGTTTCGGCGTCATCGAGAGGCCGAGACTTGCTGATGACGGCGCGGCGACGGTGGCGCCGGGGGGCACGGTGTTTCTGGCGCATCGCTACACGGCCACGACCGCGGCGACGGCCAGCTTCTCCATCGCCAATGCCATCGGCCGGCCCGCTCTGTCCGCCTTCACCTACACGCTCTTTCGGGATGAAGACTGCTCGGGAACGCTCGATAGCGGCGAAACCGCGGCGGCCGGAGCGGTCAGTGTCGCTGCGGGCGAGGAGGTGTGCCTGATCGTGCGGGTGCAGGCGTCGGCCGGTGCGGCCGGGGGCGCCGCCCTCGAATATGACGTGACCGCCGACACGGCGCTTTCGGGCACGCTGGCGTCGCTGGCCCCGCTCACCGATCACGACGTGCTGACGGTGCCGGCAGCCGGCACGATCAGCCTGGTCAAGCGGGTGCGCAACGTGACGTCGGGCAGCGGCTTCGCGGTCTCCTCGGCCGGCGCGCCCGGCGACATCCTCGAATACCGGATCGCCTTCACCAACCCGTCGGCAGAGGCGGTGTCCGAGCTCTCGATCCAGGACGAGACGCCGGCCTATACCAGGCTCTCCGGTCCCCCCGCTGCCGCCGTCGCACCCTCGGGCATGAGCTGCACCCTGACCGTTCCGGCCGCCGGAGGTGTGAGCGGCTATGCCGGCCCCCTGCGCTGGGACTGCACCGGAACCATGAGCCCCGGCGCCACGGGCAACGTCGCATTCCAGGTCAGGATCGCGAACTAAGGGCTGTTGAGCGGTTTTGTCGGCACGCATGGCGATGCGTTTGAATTCCTTGAGTACCGACGGTGCGCCACTGCATGTGTCCCTGATCGTAGCCGATCAAAGGACAAAAACATGCAGCAGCTCAAAGTGCTTTTCGGAGGACTGCGATCTCTCCTCACCTCATCCCTGTGCTCGTCACAGGGATGAGAGCAGCGCCGCGTCTGCGGCGCGGGAAGCGTTCTTTCAGCCCAAGGACTTGGTCTGGGCTGGATTCCTGTGACGAGCACAGGAATGAGGAACTGGGATGTGCGGCTACTACATCGAAGCGAAGCGGGACGCTGTATACGGGCGTGACCCGGGACCCGTCGTGTCGCCTCACTATCTTCACGGTTTATGAAGCGCGCCGAGGGACCGCACCCTCTCCACCTCATCCCCTGTGCTCGTCACAGGGATCCAGCAGCGCCGCGTCTGCGGCGCGGGAGAGTTTCTCCAGCCCAAGGACTTGGTCTGCCTGGATTCCTGTAACGAGCACAGGAATGAGGAAATCAAACAAGTGGCGGCGCGAGGGGCAGTCTTATTTGCTCATAAGCGGGCATTCGTGGCCTAAGCGGGTGTGAAATTCACGCTGGCCGGGAGCGATCGGCGCCCCGGCCGTGCGGCAAATCGTGCGTCGTATTGCCATTCTGCAGCCGGCAGATGGACGGCGTTTCGGACGGAGGCACTGTGAGGCACTGGATCATATCATCGCTCTTGGCGGCCGGGCTTGCCTTGGCCTCGTGGAACGTGGCCGCGCAGGAACAGGCGGCGCCGTTGTCGGTCAGCCTTGCAGCGCAAAGCGTCGAGACCGGGGAGGACGGCAAGGAGACCTTCTCGTCGGCCGATGCGGCTGCTCCGGGTGCTCTCCTGCAATATACGGGACGTTACAGCAACGTGTCGAAAGAACCGCTTTCCGGCTTGATCATCAATGGGCCGATCCCGGCCAACACCTCGTTCATAGATGCGGGGCTGGCGGTTTCGCAGAAGGCGGCCTTCGAGGTGCTGATCGAGGGTGAATCCTGGCAGAGTATCCCGGCCTATAAGACGGTCGTTCTGGCAGACGGGACGAAGAGCCGCGTCGTGGCCGAGGCATCGGATTACCGCCAGATCCGCTGGCGGCTTGCGGAAGCTCTCGCGCCGGGCGCAACCCTGGTCACCGTCTACCGCGTGCAGGTCGGGCAGTAGCAAAGAAGGCTGAGCGGCATCGGGCCTGCCTGTGCCGCTGTCCCGATCATGACGGGTGGCTGAACCGGGCGACCCGCGCGTCCTTCGTGAGGTTGCGAAAATTGGTGCCGCTCATATGCACGAGCGTCCTGTGGTCGCCGCCCTCGAAATAGACGTCGTTTGCCCTGTCGAGGCTCTCGTCGAGAATGACCGGCACGCCATAGGCCTCCCCGATTGGCGGGACGGCTCCGGTCTCGCAATCGTTGAAGAGCTCGCTGACCTCTTCCTCCGAGGCGAGGCCGAGACGGCGGTTCATGACGTCCTGCAGGGTGGAGAGCTCGACCCGATGCGTGGCCGGGACGACGGCGAGCGCATAGCCCATCTCGTGGTGAACGACCACGGACTTGGCGAGCCTGTTGCCCGGCACATGGGCGGCTTCGGCGGTCTGACTGGTGGTTGCGGTACGGTGATGCGCGAGGGTGTCGTAGGTGATCCCTTCGCTGTCGATATAGTCCTGAAGTCTCCTGGCGATCGTCATCGTAGGCGCCTCTCCTATCCTGCTGCAGTCTCCCCAAGCCGTTTGGACTCAAGAAAAAAATGCAGCGCTTCAAAGTGCTACAGCAGCTTTCGGGCGTCCGGCGGGACGCGGGGCACTGTAGTGACGCGGAAGATGACATTCTCCTCTCATCATCGGAGGAGTCAACGGCCAACGGCCGGGTCTGCTACCACACGTAGGGCACGAGCCGGTAGCGCACGCGTTCCGCATAGGCAGCGTAGCCGGCGAGGCCTGTACGCAGCGCCTTTTCCTCTATGCCGACCCGGATCGCGAGCAATGCCGCCAGTCCGAGTGCCACGAGCAGGCCCCACCAGGAGCCCAGGAACAAAGAGGTTGCGGCGACGAAGAGAAGACTGCCCGTATAGAAGGGATGACGGACGTAACGATAGGGTCCCGTGGTGATCACGCTTTGCGCACGCTCCGTCTGCACCTTGACGACCGGCGATGCGAAGCTGTTTTCGCGCAACGTCCGATAGCTGAATCCGATGGAGAGGACGAGGAGCAGCGCACCCAGAGCCTGCACCCAGACCGGCATGGAAGACCATTTGAATCTCGCTGCATCGAGCGCCATGAAGGCGAAGCCGGCGACAAGGAACAGGAGAATCACCGAAAGGAGCACCTTGTCGGCGAGCGGCTGACCCTCCTGGATTGGGGCAGCCAGTCTTTCCTTGAGCAGGGCGGGATCGTGCCGGGCAAGGAGCAGCCCGACGAGGAACGAAAGCGCAAGCGTGAGGAACAGGTAGGCCCACGCCGCGGGCCAGGCGAGCGTTCCGGCCGACAGAAAGAGGACGCCTCCGATGAACCCGAACCAGACGATCGTCTGTACGGTCAGCCTGACAAGCATGAGCAAGCTCCTGCATAGTTTGTGCGATGAAGGGCGCTTTAGAGCGATGGACTCCTGGAGATAGTGTTCCGGCCAGCGCTCGCAACTCTCATCTGAGGCGGGTGAAGTGGTATTGAACGGGGCGCGCCCGCGACGTTCCATCGGGTGCTCGCCGGCGTTCACACACTTGTGCTTCGCGCGGAACTTAAAGTCGCATAACGGATTCCCATATTAGATCCGCTGCACCTTCGCTTGAGCCTTGACCGGCTCAGGATCAAGGCATGCGGCAATGCGAAGCACTACAGCCCCTTGCACGTCGAACCGGACGTGCGGTGCTGGAGCAGCACTCGCCGTCCGCAAAGGAGGGACGCGATGTATCGCTATATGATGAAGGAACTGATGCTCATCATCGCCGGCCTGACGGTCTGTGCGGTGCTGTTCCTGCTCGTCCTGTCGCAGGGAGCGGCCGCATCCTTTTAAGCGCGGTTCAGCTCTTCCCGAGAATCTCGATCGTCCTCGGGTCCCGGACGCCGTCGAAGTAAAGGTCGAGCGCCCGGGTGAAGGCGCCGACATCAGGCGCCGCCGCTTCGAAGAGCGTCATCGATGAGCAAAACTTCAGATCGTCCGGCCGGCCGAAGATCTCAAGAGCGTTGCGCCCCCTGACCCCATTGACCGCTTCCGTGCATTCGAGAATACGTCGGCCGAGAAGCGGATGTTCGACATAGGCGCGCGCCTCGCCGAGGCCCGACAGCGCATAAAAACGGGCCGTCGGCGAATGGCCGAGGCCCGCGATCTGCGGAAAGATGAACCACATCCAGTGGGTCCGCTTGGCCCCGGCACGAAGCTCCGCAAGCGCAGCCGGATAGGTGCCTTCCTGCGCCGCGACGAAGCGTTCGAGATCGAATGCCTCCCTCGTCATCACCCTCTCACCACTTCATCCATCACCAGCGCTGATGAACATGAACCTTGACGAGCCGCTCGTAAAGCGCCGCGATTGCCGCGAGCGTCGCGCCGTCGATCGGCGCAAGGGCGCTGGCGGCGGCGTTCGATTGCGCCTGCGCGGCATTGCGGGCTCCGGGGATAACGACGGAAACGGCGTCTTGCGCGAGGATCCAGCGCAAGGCGAATTGCGCCATCGGCACATTCGCGGGCACCAGCGTACGAAGCTCGTCGACCGCCTGCAGCGCCACGTCGAAGGGCACGCCGGCAAAGGTCTCCCCGACGTCGAAGGCTTCGCCGTCACGATTGAAGTTGCGGTGGTCGTCTGGAGCAAAGACCGTATCTTTGCCGATCTTGCCCGAAAGCAAGCCGGACGCCAGCGGCACGCGCACGATGACGCCGACATTCTTTTTTTTCGCCTCGGCGAAGAATAGGTCCTGCGGCCGCTGGCGAAAGATGTTGTAGATGATCTGGACCGTGGCGACGCCCGGATATTCGATAGCCTTCAGGGCCTCTTCGACCTTCTCGACCGAGACGCCGTAATGGCGGATCTTGCCCTTGGTCACCAGCCCATCGAGCGCGCCGAAGACCTCGGGCCGGTAGTAGACCTCCGGCGGTGGGCAGTGGAGCTGGACGAGATCAAGCGTTTCGACGCCGAGATTTGCGAGGCTGCGGTCGATGAAGGCCTCGATATTGCCGCCTGTATAGCCCTCCACCACGTGCGGATTGAGCCGGCGCCCCGCCTTCGTGGCGACGAATGGTTTCTCCCCGCCCCGTTCCCGCAGCACCGCGGCGATGATTTTTTCGGAACGCCCGTCGCCATAGACGTCCGCCGTGTCGATGAAGGTGACGCCGCTGTCGAGGGCGGCATTGAGCGCGCGCTTGCCATCCTCCTCGCTGACGTCGCCCCAGGAGCCGCCGATTTGCCAGGCGCCGAAACCGATCTCCGAAATCGTGGCGCCCGTTCGTCCCAAGATCCTTGTTTTCATCGAATGTATCCTCTCCATCTTGCTGCCGGAACTTCAGCTCCGGGTGGTTGGCATAACTATGACGAGAGTGGCGCAGATGAAAGCTCAGTCGCAGAGTGTCACGAGCGCCTTGCCGCGACTGAGATCGCTCACCAGAGCGAGCACGTCGTCTAATGCGTCTTGCCGTATCTCGACCGACAGCACCGCACCGGTGCCGGTGAAACTCTCGGAGGCGATCGACACGCCGCGCGTTGCCAGCCGCGCCTTGATGAGCGCGAGATCGGCGAAGTCGCAGGCGATCTCGGCGCGCTGGCGCTCGATGAGCTCGATCTTCTCCGCCGCCCGCAGGCAGAGCGCCGCCGTGCCGCCATAGGCACGGACCAGTCCGCCGCTGCCGAGCAGAATGCCGCCGAACCAGCGCGTCACGACGACGGCGACGCGATCCAGCGACTGACCGTCGATCGCCGCAAGGATCGGCTTGCCCGCCGTCCCGCTCGGCTCGCCGTCGTCGCTGAAGCGATAGCTCTGGCCGGCCCGCCAAGCCCAGCAATTGTGATTGGCCGCAGTGTCCGAGTGGGCGGCAATGAAGGTCTTGGCCGACGATTCGTCCTCGATCGGCCCGGCAATCGCCAGGAAGCGGCTCTTCTTGATTTCCTGTGTCGAGGTCTCGATGCGTTGGAGCGTGAACATCCGCTTTGTCCCGATTCTTCCAGCGGTCATAGCGGACGGATGGCGCACCGTCATCGTCAAGGTCACCCCTCCCCAACCCCTCTCCACAAGGGGGAGGGATGGGGAGGGGCAAATCGGAGCGCTCAGCCGATCGCCATCAGGCTGGCATTGCCGCCGGCTGCCGCCGTGTTGATCGAGGCGGAAACCTCTTCCACGAGCCAGTTCAGGCAATAGGCGTCCGGGTTGCGGGCGATCTCCTCGCTCGATGCGGCCTGGACGAGCAGGAGCGGGCCGGGCAGGGCGGCGATGGCCTTGTTGACGGCGCGGACGCGCTCGGTGTCACCTTCGACCAGCGCGCCGGCGAAGGGCCCGTCGGCGGCCCAGTCCTTTGACCAGGAGACGCGCAGGCCAACCGTTTGCGGCACGTTCTTCAGCGAAGCCTGCAGACCGGAGGCGGCATCGATCGCGACGCTGTTGCCGGTCGCGAGCGCTGCGGCGAGCTGGTGGTATAGCCCGCTCTCCGTCGCCGGGACGAGGAGGATGCGGCCGCGCGCATGGAGGGTATAGAGATTGCGTTCGCCGACCGGGCCGGGCAGTTCCAGATCCAGGCCAAGGGCCGAGCTGCTGCCGGCGTTGCGGGCCGCTTCGGCCTCCGCGCGCGCACCTTTGCCGTCGAGCCACTTGGCGAAGTCGAGAAGGACCGGATCCGTGTGCACCGAGCTGTGCTGCGGCGGAACCGGTGCGGTCGTAACCAGGCGGCCGAGATAAAGCGGACCGCCGGCCTTGGGACCGGTACCGGAAAGACCGCGCCCGCCGAAGGGCTGAACGCCCACCACCGCGCCGATGATGTTGCGGTTGATGTAGAGGTTGCCGGCCTTGATGCGGCTCGTCACATGCGCGATCGTCTCGTCGAGGCGCGTGTGGAGCCCGAAGGTGAGGCCATAGCCGGTGGCGTTGATGTCGTCCACCAGCCGGTCGAGATCGTCGCGCCGGTAGCGGATGACGTGCAACACCGGCCCGAAAACCTCGCGTTGAAGATCGGAAAGCTTCTCGAGTTCGATGATCGTCGGCGGCACGAAGGTGCCCACTCCGGTCTCCGAGGCAAGCCCGATCTGCTCGACCTTGCGGCCGAGCCCGCGCATCCGCTCTATGTGCTTCTCGATGTTGTCCTTCGCCTCTGACGTGATGACCGGCCCGACATCCACGGAAAGCCGATCGGTGCGGCCGATATCCAATTCGTGCAACGCGCCCTTCAGCATCGTCAGGATGCGGTCGGCCACATCCTCCTGCAGGCACAGCACACGCAGCGCCGAGCAGCGCTGGCCGGCACTGTCGAAGGCGGATGTGATCACGTCGCCGACCACCTGCTCGGCAAGCGCCGAGGAGTCGACGATCATCGCATTCTGGCCTCCGGTTTCGGCGATCAGCGGGATCGGCCGGCCGTCGGGCGAAAGGCGGTCGGCAAGCTGTGCCTGGATCAGCCGCGCGACTTCCGTCGATCCGGTGAACATCACACCTGCGGTCTCGGCTGCGGCGACCAGCGCCGCACCCACGCGTCCGTCGCCCGGAAGAAGCTGCAGCGCGCTTGCCGGGATGCCGGCCTCATGCAGGATGCGCACACCCTCGGCGGCGATCAGCGGCGTCTCTTCCGCGGGTTTGGCGAGCACCGGATTGCCGGCCACGAGCGCGGCGGCGATCTGCCCGGTGAAGATCGCCAGCGGGAAGTTCCACGGGCTGATGCAGACAATCGGCCCGAGCGGCTCGTGGCTGGGGCCGAGCGTGCGGCGCGTCTGTTCGGCATAGTAGCGCAGGAAATCGATCGCCTCTCGCACCTCGGCAATGGCGTTCAGTGCCGATTTGCCCGCCTCGCGGATGATCAGTCCGAGAAGCGTTGGCATGCGGGCCTGCATCAGCTCGGCGGCGCGGTCGAGGCAGGCGGCCCGTTCGGACGGCGGCACGGCCGCCCAATCCGGCGCCGCTTCGGCGGCAAGGCGCACGGCGCGCCGTGCGTCCTCTTCCGAGGTCTCGGTCACCGAGCCTACGACGTCGCGATGATCTCCGGGATTCAGAACCGCGCGCGTCTCGCCGGCAGCGGGACCGGTTGCGAGCCGCGGCACGGCGCTCCACTTCATGGCCGCGCTTTCCTTCAGCGCTTCCGTAAGCGACGCAAGCGTTTCCTCGTTGGAAAGGTCGAGGCCTGCGGAATTGGTCCGCGCATCGCCGAAGAGCTCGGCCGGCAAGGCGATCCTGTCGTGCTTGGCGCCGACGACCGGCATGGCGCGGACGACTTCGACGGGATCGGCGATCAGTTCGTCGATCGAAACCTTCGGGTCGTTGATGCGATGCACGAAGGAGGAATTGGCGCCGTTTTCGAGCAGGCGCCGGACCAGATAGGCAAGCAGCGTCTCATGGGTGCCGACAGGCGCATAGATTCGGCAGGGACGATCGAGCTTGCCGCGGCCGACGACCTCTTCGTAAAGGGGCTCGCCCATGCCGTGCAGGCACTGGAATTCGTATTTGCCCACCTGAAAGTCCCTGCCTGCCATGTGATAGATGGCGGCGAGCGTCTGGGCATTGTGTGTCGCGAATTGCGGGAAGACCACATCGGTCGCGGCAAGCAGCTTGGCTGCGCAGGCGATATAGGAGACGTCGGTGTGGATCTTGCGCGTGAAGACCGGGAAATCCGCGAGCCCGTCGAGCTGCGCCCGCTTGATCTCGGCATCCCAATAGGCGCCCTTCACGAGCCGCACCATGATGCGCCGCCCGGAGCGCCGGGCGAGATCGATGATGAAGTCCAGAACGAAGGGGCAGCGCTTGCCGTAGGCCTGCACGACGAAGCCCATGCCGTTCCAGCCGGAGAGCTCGCCGTCGAGGCAGAGCTCCTCGAGGAGATCGAGCGACAGTTCCAGCCGGTCGGCTTCCTCGGCGTCGATATTGAGGCCGATATCGTAATTCCTGGCGAGGAGAGCGAGCGCCTTGACCTTCGGCAGCAGTTCGCCCATCACGCGCGCGGCCTGCGCGCGGCTATAACGGGGATGCAGCGCCGAGAGCTTGATCGAGATGCCGGGGCCTTCATAGATGCCGCGGCCGGCGGAGGCTTTGCCGATCGCGTGAATGGCGCTCTCGTAATCCCTGTAATACCGTTCCGCGTCGGCGGCCGTGGTCGCCGCCTCGCCGAGCATGTCGTAGGAGTAGCGGAAGCCCTTTTCCTCGAGTTCCTTCGAACGCTTCAGCGCTTCCTGAATCGTCTCGCCGGTAACGAACTGTTCGCCCATCATCCGCATGGCCATGTCGACGCCGCGCCGGATCACCGGCTCGCCGCAACGCGAAATGAGACGCGTCAGCGCCGCCGACAAGCTGCGGTCGTTGACCGTCGAGGTCAGCTTGCCGGTGACGACGAGACCCCAGGTCGCGGCATTGACAAAGAGCGAACGGCTGCCGCCGAGATGCGATTTCCAGTTGCCGTCGGCGATCTTGTCGCGGATCAGCGCGTCACGCGTCGCCGTATCGGGAATGCGCAGGAGCGCTTCCGCAAGGCACATGAGTGCCACGCCTTCCTGGCTGGAAAGCGAATATTCCTGCACCAGGCCTTCGACGCCGGAGCCGCTGTGCTTGCCGCGCAGCGCCTCGATCAGCTTGCGGGCCGTTCGTGCGGCCGCGTCCCGTGTTTCCTTCGATTGCGTGGCCGCCTCGACGAGCGGCGGCAGGCATTCCGTTTCCGGGCGGCGGTACGCGGCCGTGATCGCCTGACGCAGTGTGCTTTGCGGCCGGACCGGCGGTGCGAAGTCGGCGAACGGCGCCGGGGCGACCTCGGCCGGGGTTTTTTGAAGCGGGCTCGGGCTCATTGAACGCTGTCCTCCACGGAACGGTAGCGGGCGCTATCGACGCCCTGATGTCGTGGCAGAAAATACGCGTGACATCGCCGAACATCCATCCGGCAAATTAGCACTATGACCGAATGTTTCTCCACGATAGGCCAGGCAAAAGGAGGACTATACGGAGCGCAGGCGAATGTTCCGGACGAAAATCAGCATGCAGTCCCGAAAAGTTGCTCCCGCGCCATCAGGCACTCGTCGTCCCCCGGCATGCAGGTGCGGCAGACGATGGGGCGTATATCGTAGACCTTGCAGGCGACGGAACGGCCGAGCTTGCCCTCGAGCGCCGTGCAGCGGCCGCTCTCGCAACGCATGCCGCCAAGATCCGCAGCCACATAGTCTGCCGGTATGCGCTCGAGCTCTTCCTCCGTCTCGAGCGAAAAACGCGGCCAGTCGGCCGAATAGGCGCAGCAGGCGCCGCAGCTCTGGCAGTCGAAATTCTGATTGGCGGGAACGGACTGGCTCATGGCATCAGCCTACCACGAAGCGGGTGGCGCCGGAATGCCTGCCGCTCGCGCCGGAAGGTCACGCCCCCACCGCGTCGCGCCTTGCTATCTCGTAGTCTTCCGTATGCACGAGCACGCCGTCGCCGGTCACCAGCGCTATGCCGTAGGCCGCCGGCTCGTCCACCGAAAGAGATGCGTCCGCCGTGTCGAAGGGCATCGGCTGCTGGTGCACGGGGCTTTTGAAGATCGAGAAGGGAATGCCGCGACTGGAGCCGCTGATGGTGCGGTGAACATGCCCGGCGAAGATATGACGAACATTGCCGTGCCGCTTCACAAGAGCGTAGAAATCGTTTTCGTTGATGAGGCGGATCATGTCCATACCGGCAAAGCCGCTGACATGCGGCGGGTGGTGCATGAAGATGAGCGTCGGCCGGCCGCCGGCCTCTTCGAGTTGCCGGCCGAGCCACGCAAGCCGCCTGTCGCATAGGTGACCGGCGTGACTCACCGGATAGTCGTAGGGCGGTGCAAACAGCGTATCGAGCAGGATCGCGCGGCAATCGGGGAAATCGAGCACCTGCTGGACGAAGCCGTTCACGTCTGTCGCCGTCTCGGTGAAGACGTCGAGAAACACCTCGCGCCGGTCGTGATTGCCGATCATGAGCGCCGCCGGTGGGGTGAGTTCGGCTATAAGAGTCTTCAGCCGCTCGTAGGAAGCGCGGTCCGCCCGATGCGTCAGATCGCCGGCGAAGATCACCCGGTCGGCATCCGCATGATAGCGGTTGACGTGGGCGATGCCGTTTGCGAGCCGCCGGTACGGGTCCAGTCCGATGATCGTCTCGCCTTCGGGCACCATGTGGAGGTCGGAGAAAATGATGAGCTTCGTCATGTGCGTCCCGCGTTGATGTCTCACGGGTCACGCTCCTGCGCCTGCTCGCAGGCGTCAAGCGGTATTTTCGGGCGGGTCGGACCTATGCGGGAGACCGGACCGCCGCCCTCATCACTGCAACCGGTCCACGGTTGCCTGCGCGAAGCGCCGGGCGGTCAGCAAATCGCCGGAGGACTTACCGGTCATGCCGCGCTCGGCGAGGAGATGGGCATAGCTTGCCATTGCCAGAACGTGGCCGTTCGCGGCGGCTTCGGCGAGAATTCGTGCCGACTGCAGCTTCTGTCCAGCCTTGTCGAGAACGCGTGCGAGCTGGAACTGCGTCCGGGCGCCGCCGTTCTGATTATAGGCCTCGCGGCAGGCGGAAAGCGCCACTCCGATGCGGATGTCCTGCGTCGCAACGGCCGGGAAAGCCCTGTTGCGTTCGAGATCGAATTCGCTGCCGGCCTCGCGGTCGCATTGCTCGGCGGCTGTGAGATCGCTTGCACGCGCCGCGGAAGGCATGATCGCGAAGAGGGGCAGGAGCACGGCCGCCGCAAG
Source organism: Sinorhizobium meliloti 4H41 (assembly GCF_000375585.1). Lineage (GTDB taxonomy): Bacteria > Pseudomonadota > Alphaproteobacteria > Rhizobiales > Rhizobiaceae > Sinorhizobium > Sinorhizobium meliloti_A. The sequence continues at coordinate 377,850 of NZ_AQWP01000001.1, forward strand.
CAGATGATGCAGGCCGGTGCGAAGGCTCGATTCAACGTATTTCGTCATGGTGCGCTCCCTCTTGCCCGCACATTCTAGGGTCGCTCCGGCCCGGTATCTGTTCCGCGGGAAACAGCGGCGAAGGCGATGAAACGGTGAGTTCAGGCAGACCCCAAGATGCGCCTTGCATCGGGGACGCCTCGGTCTATCCTCGTGAGGAGCCGGAGGCCGAACAGGGAGCGCTGCGAAACCCAGCGGAGAAGCCGATGCGGCAGTTCGAGGTGAGGAGACGGATCTTTCTTGGCGGGCTGTTGCTTGCCGCCGTATCGGGCGGCCGTTCGACGGCAGCAGCTCCGGTCGTGGGCAAGGCCGCAAAAATCCGCGGCAACGTCCGCCGTCGGCAGGGCGGGGACGAGGAACGGCTGGCGATCGGCGGCGCGGTTCTCGACAAGGATTATGTCCTGACGAGCAGCAACAGCTTCGCCGATCTCGCCCTCAGCGAAACGCGTATCCTGCTCGGTCCGCAAACGGAACTGCTGATCGACAGCTACATCGCCGGCCAGGGCGGAACCCTGGAGCTGGGACTGGGCCGGATGGTCTTCGACCGGCCCGAAGGCTTGCCCAAGACGGACGTCGCGGTGCGCACCGCCTTCGGCATGATCGGCGTTCGCGGAACGAAATTCTTCTGCGGCCCGAGCCGAGCGGCGTTCGCGGTCTTCGTTGAACATGGCGTGGTGTCCGTTCGGGGCGGCGGCGTTACACGGACAGTTGCGGCCGGCCAGGGCGTCGATATCAGCCGCCCGGGCGCCGCTCCCAGCGAACCGACGCGCTGGGGAGAGGTGCGGATTCGTCAGGCCTATGCGAGCGTCGGGTTGAGGTAGCGGCGATGGCCGGCATCCCGCGCTGCGGTGGCGGTCCTCATTCCGCTCGAAGGTGCTTGTTCAGCCCATCGCTCGCTACCGTAAATAGCTCCATCAATCCGAAGCCTCTGATATCGTGGCGTCCAAGGGATCTGAGCGCCGCATTCGACTGCGCAGCCGCTGCCGGGCCGACGCAGATGGCGGTGCCGAGAAACTTGTTCGCCTCCTGAAGGCGAGCGGCGAGGTTCACCGCATCGCCATGGGCGGTGTAGTCGAGCTTCCCTCCGGCGCCCACCTCTCCCAGTACCGCCGGCCCGGTTTCGATGCCGATGCGCGTCCTGCCGAAGCCGTGTTCGGCAAATTGCGGGCGTCTGCGCATCTCCTCGGTCAGAACATGGATGGCCGCGGCGCAGCCGATCGCCTTGTCTACATGGTCGGGCAGGTCCTCTGGCGCATTGAAGAGAGCATGGACGGCATCCCCGACGACCTTGTCGACCATGCCGCCATGCCCGGCGACGAGCGCGTTCACCTCGGCGAAATAGACGTCGAGCAGGGCCACGAGTTCGCGGGGACCAAGCTTTTGCGAAAGTGTCGAGAAACCCTCGATATCGGTGAAGAGCGCCGTCACCGGGCGTTCCTCACCGGCCATGCGCCCGCGATCGGGCTCGTCTATGTAACGCGCCACCACGGATTGCGGCAGATATTGCGAGAATTTCCGCCGGGCGATCGCCTCTGCGCGCCGCGTGCGCGCGAACTGCAATGCGCTGGTGACGACGAGCACCGCAACCAGTGCCAATGATGTGCCGACTGCGTCGAAGAGCCAACCGGTGGAGGCATAGATCGCACCGGCAAAGGCGATGATGGCGAGCACCGTCGCAGCGCCCAGCATAAGGGATGCCATTGGGCGAAGCCTGGTTGCTGCATATGCTGCGGCGACTCCCGCTGCGAAGGCGAAGACCGCCTCGATCAATGGCAGATTGCTGCCACGGTAGGGCACGAACCCCGTCATGATCGCATTGGCGATATCGGCGTGGATCTGAACCGACGGCTGGAGCGGCATGGAGGCGGTGGGCCGAAGGCCGCCAAGGCTCGGCATGCTGCTGCCGATCAAGACGAGCCTTCCCGCCAAACGACCTTTCTCCCAGCGACCGGCGAGGACTTCGGCCGCAGAGATCGTGCGGACGGCGATCGCCTCCTCGGAACTTGCGGGGAAGCGCAGGTTGCCGTTCTCGTCGAGGGGGATGATCGCGTGATCGAGCCTCAGCCAGGCGGGTTCTCCGCCGAGAACCGGCGTACTGCTGTCGGCGGCAAGCCGCCCCGCTTCGATGCCGAGCGCCGGGTAGGCATCGTTGCCGAGTATGGCGAAAGCCTGAACGCGCCGGACCCGCGCGTCTTCGTCGCCGACGAGAAAAGCCGCCGTCGCAGCCTTCGCCCGGTCCATGAAGGCCGGGCAAGAGGTCTCTGCCCCTTCGATAAACCACTGCGCGGGGACGGCCAGCTGACGCCGGAGGGCCAGAGGCGGCACGGGGCGCGGCCGTTCGAGAACGCGGTCGGCCGCCAGGAAGCCGAGGGCCGCGGGTGCCCTGCCGATCGCCGCGGCGAGCGCGGCGTTTGCGGGCGAAGCCGGGTCGCAGGCGGAACTGAAAACGAAATCGACGGCGATCGTCTTCGGCCCGGCCGCGGCCAGGCGTGTAATCAGATCGGCGGTTGCGGCCCTGTCCCAGCTGCCGCCACGCGCTTCATAGGCCTTGCGGTCGACGTCGACGACGATGATGTCGGGCGACCTCGGCGAGGGGACCCATTGGGTGAGATTATCGAAAAAGAGCTCACGCTGGGTTTCGAGGATGGTTCCGGCAGAGAGATAGAGCAGCAGCGCCACGGCGAGGCTGGCGATGATTCCTCCGGAAAGCGGGGTTATGCGGTGATGCATCCTCGGCCTTACGCTCAACCGCTCCAAGTTTTTGAAACCGCCCCCTTTCAGGCGAGCGGCATCAATCCTCCTCCGGATCGGCGATGCTCAGCAGGCGGCCGACATTGCAGCAGATGATGCCGTCCGCTCGCTTGATCGCGCCGCTCTCCTCCAGCGACAGGATCGCGCGGTTCACCTTCGGCCGGCTCGCTCCGAGAATCGAGGCGATGTCCGTCTGGCTGAGCGTCAGCCGGAGATTGGCGCTTTGCGGCATCTCGCTGCCGTGGATCTGGCGAAGCGTCGCCAGGAAGAAGCGGGCGACGCGGGCGTTGAGATCGTAGAGCGCGATGGTTTCCAGCCGGTCCGTCGTGTCGCGCAATTGCGCGCAGAGGAAGCGGATCACCGCCTCGGCGGTCCTCGGCCTTTGCGTGATCAGGGCGAGGAAATCCTTCTTGCCGATCACATAGCCCTCGGCGTTGGTGACGGCCGTCGCATCCGCCGATCGCGGCTGTCCGTCGAGCAGCGCCATTTCGCCGAACAGCGCCCCTGCCTCGTGCTGCCGCAACATGAGTTCGCGGCCTTGCGGCGTGAACAGCGAAAGCTTGATGCGCCCGGAAACCACCACGATCATGTAGTCGCCTTGGTCGCCGCGTTGGAAAATGACCGTGCCCGCGGACCATTTGCGATAGCTGGCGATGCCCGAGAGCTCGCACAGGGTTTCGCTGTCGAACTCTTCGAATATAGGGAAGGACCGCCAGAAGGCGGAACTCCGGATGACTTCAGCCATTGCGATTACCCCTGCGTTCCCCTTTACGCGTCGGAGAGTTTTGACTCTGTTGCCTCATCTTGCAACAGAAAAGCGCTCGATCGGCCGACCGAAGCCAAAGCGGTAAGGCATCAGTTGACGACGAATCGATTCCGTCTCTAGATTGTGAACGATCTGTCGCCGGGTGGGCGGCTAGAGGATTTCGAAAATCTTGTTATCTCTGCTGCCAACACGTTTTCCAACAGGAGCCTTGCGCATGTCCCAGAATGTCATCGTGCTCATCGGGCGCATTCTTCTCTCGATCATCTTCATCACCTCCGGCTTCGGCAAGCTCACCGACCCGTCGGCGACGGCCGGCATGATCACCGGTGCCGGTTGGCCTGCCGCAACGGCGCTCGCCTATCTCGCCGGTCTCTTCGAACTCGTTGCCGGTCTTGCGATCCTCGTCGGCTTTCAGACCCGCATCGCATCCTATCTGCTCGCCGCCTTCTGCGTGGTCACCGCCTTCGTCTTCCATAGCGGCGCAATCAACGTCCCGGACTTCCCGCCGGCTGCAAACGGGCTGCTGACGGTCTTCAACCAGATCATGATGATGAAGAACATCACGATCGCCGGTGCCTTCCTGGTGCTGGCAGGCTTCGGCCCGGGCGCGCTCTCGCTCGATGCCCGCACCGGAAACACGGTCGCCGCTTAACGCAGGCACCCCTGATCGAGAAGAACCCGCCGGCTCGCCGGCGGGTTCTTTGTTTAGGCGTCACGTTCTCAAGGATAGATGACGCCCTTGCGCAGGATGACGTTGCCGTAGAGCCGCGGCTCGCTGGTCTGCACCACCGCATGGGCGGCCTTCACCCGCTGATAAAAATCCGCTCCGAGCAAAGGGACGACCGGCTGTGTCGGCTCATGTTTCCGACAGCAGGCGATGATGTCCCGATGCACCGGGTCGAGTGCATCGCGGTCCTGTTTCACCGTTGCCCGAAAGATCGCCTCCGGCACGAAATCGTCGATCGGCAGGATGCTCAATACGGCGTCGAGCACGGGGACAAGCGGGTGCCCGTCCAGCCGGATGAGCCGGCGCGCGTGCTCCAGCCCGGGATAGTTTCCGTCGACGAGCGCAATCTCGTCGCCGTGCCCCATCGCTCTCAATGTGGAGAGAAGCTCCGGGCTCAGAACGGGGCTTATTCCTTTCAGCAAGGGTCAAAGCTCCTTGAAGAGGACATTGGTGTCCAGAAGATAGCGCGAGAAGAGCGGCAGGCTTGCGCCGCCGATCGCGCGGGCGTGGCTGCCGACGGTGCCTTCGACGAGGTCCGGAACCGTGACGCCCTGCAGGTCGAGCGTCTGGAGGGCCTTGCGCGTCGCTGCAAGAAGGCGCGCCCGCACCCAGGGCGGAAAGCCGCCGTCGATCACGGCCGCCGAAAAATCGACGACGGAAACCGCGGAGACGACGGCTTGCGCAAGCGCCGCCGCCGCATCCTGGATCCATATTTCGAGCGGCTCGCCGAAATCGATCCAGTCGTCGGCCGAGTACCAGAGCGGCTCCGGGTCGATACCGCGTTCGCGCAGCAGCTTTTCCAGGACGAAGACCGAGGCGATTTTCAGCAACTGCGTCGACTTGCCGTCCTTGCCGGCGACAGGCAGCGGGCCGACGGCGCCGGCGGTGCCGGTTCGGCCGGAAAAGAGGGCGGAGTTGATCACGACGCCGCCGCCGATAAAGGAGCCGATATAGAAATAGACGAAATCGGGGTAACTGGCGCCGACACCGAAGGCGAGTTCGGCGCCGCAGGCGCTGGTTCCGTCGTTCTGAAGGAACACCGGATGCCGGATGCGCGAGGCGACCGCCGCCTGCAGGTCGAAATCACGCCACCTGTCCATCTCTTCGCGCGGGGCGCCGACCTCCTCCGACCAGTTCCACAACTCGAACGGCGTAGCGATGCCGACGCCGGCGATGCGGCCGCGCTCGCCGGCGTCAAGCTGTCCCTCGAGCTTGCCGATGCCCCCGACGATGAAGCTGACGATCTCCTCTGGCAGCGGATAGGTATGGATCTGATGCAGGTGCAGCCGAATGGTGCCGAGGAAATCCATCAGCACCAGATCGGCGCTGCGCCGGCCGATCTTCACGCCGAAGGAATAGACCGCATCGGGATTGAGCCGCATGGGGATGGAGGGCTGTCCGACGCGGCCGCGCACCGGCGCGCCGCGGACGAGCAGCCCGTCGGCTTCGAGCGACCGCATGATGACGGAGGCGGTCTGCGCCGAGAGACCGGAGCGGCGCGCGATCTCGGCCTTGGACAAGCTGCCGTGACGGCGCACCAGCGACATGACCAGCCGTTCGTTATAGGCGCGCACGCGCGTTTGATTGGCCCCGCCGCTCGGGTCGACCACATCCGGCTGGGGCGGCCCCGTATAGGGGCCATCTGTCAGTGACATGCCACCGTTTCCTCCCATTGGTACCTACGGCCCCCCCCAATCCGGGTGCGGCCCTGCAGTACCTAAAGCTTTTCCGCGACCGCACCCTGACCGCGGCACCCTGAAGCCGCTCGGTTCGCGTGGGCCTGTCCGCATTCGGCCGCGATTGTCAATGCCCGATCCTACCGGTCGGACGGACGCGACATTCCGTGCAGAATGCCACAACGAGATAATAATTCAATTTGATTTATTTATTGACAGGCTGGATTTTTGGTGCTTGATTGACCGTCGGAAGCGCCGTCTGCAGCCGAGGAGAATGCTGCAGCGGGTCCTGAAAGCCGGCGCGCCGGCATTTTTCATCCTTGGGAGGATTTAATGAAGAAGACAGTTCTTTCTGCCGCATTCGGCGCGCTCGCCATGGGCGTTGCTTTCGCATCGCCCTCGCAGGCAGCCGACGTGTCGGCATGCCTCATCACCAAAACCGATACCAATCCTTTCTTCGTGAAGATGAAGGAAGGCGCGGCCGCCAAGGCCAAGGAACTGGGCGTCACCCTGAAGTCCTATGCCGGCAAGATCGACGGTGATTCCGAAAGCCAGGTCGCTGCGATCGAGACCTGCATTGCCGATGGCGCCAAGGGTATCCTGATTGCCGCCTCCGATACCCAGGGTATCGTGCCCCAGGTCCAGAAGGCACGGGATGCGGGCCTTCTGGTCATCGCGCTCGACACGCCGCTCGAACCCCTCAATGCCGCCGACGCCACTTTTGCGACGGACAACCTGCTCGCCGGCAAACTCATCGGCCAGTGGGCGGCCGCAACGCTCGGCGATGCCGCCAAGGAAGCCAAGGTGGCCTTCCTCGACCTGACGCCGTCGCAGCCCTCCGTCGACGTGTTGCGCGACCAGGGCTTCATGATCGGTTTCGGCATCGACCCCAAGGACCCGAACAAGATCGGCGACGAGGATGATCCACGCATCGTCGGCCACGACATCACCAACGGCAACGAAGAGGGCGGCCGGACCGCGATGGAGAACCTCCTCCAGAAGGATCCGACCATCAACGTCGTCCACACGATCAACGAGCCGGCCGCCGCCGGCGCCTATGAGGCGCTGAAGTCCGTCGGCCGCGAGAAGGACGTGCTGATCGTTTCGGTCGACGGCGGCTGCCCGGGCGTCAAGAATGTCGCCGAGGGCGTGATCGGCGCGACGTCGCAGCAGTATCCGCTGATGATGGCGGCGCTCGGCATCGAGGCGATCAAGAAGTTCGCCGATACGGGCGAGAAGCCTACGCCGACCGAAGGCAAGGACTTCGTCGACACCGGCGTCGCGCTTGTCACCGACAAGCCGGTATCCGGCGTCGAGTCGATCGATACCAAGACCGGCATGGAGAAGTGCTGGGGCTGATCGGCCACGCGCACAGGCGTGAGGGGAAGGGCGGCCCCGGCCGCCCTTTCCGCAAGTGCCGAGGTCTTTGACAAGGCATAGAAAACCTGCGCAATTTTCAGGGCGGGGCGAGGAAAGCACGAGATGCTTCTTGCCCGCGTTCCGCTCTGGCTTCTCAGAACCGATCGCGGCGCAAGCGGGATTGTCGTCGAGCGTTCTGAGGCTCGCCGCTTCGACCGGTGGGCCGCGCATCCTGCAGCAATGCACCCCCTCTTGAGCGGGGTTCACGGGAGGAGTCCTCATGGGCGAAACAAACACGGCCGCACAGCCATCCCAGGAATTCGAAAAGGTCCTGGCCGACAGTTCGACGGACGTAGCGTCTTTCGACGCGCATGATAAGACGCTGCTTCAGAAGCTGCAGCACTTCCTGCATTCGAGCCCGGCCGCGGTGCCGCTGATCGTGCTGGTTCTGTCGCTGATCGCCTTCGGGGTCATTCTCGGCGGCAAGTTCTTTTCCGCCTTCACCATGACGCTGATCCTGCAGCAGGTGGCAATCGTCGGTATCGTCGGTGCCGCTCAGACGCTCGTGATCCTGACCGCCGGTATCGATCTTTCGGTCGGCGCCATCATGGTGCTCTCATCCGTCATCATGGGGCAGTTCACCTTCCGCTACGGCTTCCCGCCGGTGCTCTCCGTCATCTGCGGTCTTGGGGTGGGGGCGCTCTGCGGCTACATCAACGGAACGCTCGTCGCGCGGATGAAGCTGCCGCCCTTTATCGTCACGCTCGGCATGTGGCAGATCGTGCTCGCCTCCAACTTCCTCTATTCCGCCAATGAGACGATCCGGGCTCAGGACATTTCCGCGAATGCCCCGATCCTGCAGTTCTTCGGCCAGAACTTCCGCATCGGCAATGCCGTCTTCACCTACGGCGTCGTGGTGATGGTGCTCCTCGTCTGCCTTCTTTGGTACGTCCTGAACCGCACGGCCTGGGGGCGCTATGTCTATGCCGTCGGCGACGACCCCGAGGCTGCAAAGCTCGCCGGCGTCAACGTCACGCGCATGCTCATCTCCATCTATACGCTCTCCGGTCTCATCTGCGCCCTTGCCGGCTGGACCCTCATCGGCCGCATCGGCTCCGTCTCCCCGACAGCGGGGCAGTTCGCGAATATCGAATCGATCACCGCCGTGGTGATCGGCGGCATCTCGCTCTTCGGCGGCCGCGGCTCCATCATGGGGATGCTCTTCGGCGCGCTGATCGTCGGCGTCTTCTCGCTCGGCCTGCGCCTCATGGGCACCGACCCGCAATGGACCTATCTCCTGATCGGCTTGCTGATCATCATCGCCGTTGCAATCGACCAGTGGATCAGAAAGGTAGCAGCCTGATGGCACAGGAACCCATTCTCACCGCCCGCGGCCTCGTCAAGCGCTATGGCCGCGTGACTGCCCTCGATCGCGCCGACTTCGACCTCTATCCCGGTGAAATCCTGGCCGTTATCGGCGACAACGGCGCCGGCAAGTCCTCGATGATCAAGGCGATATCGGGCGCCGTCACGCCGGACGAGGGCGAGATCCGGCTGGAGGGCAGGCCCATCCAGTTCCGCTCGCCGATGGAGGCGAGACAAGCCGGCATCGAAACGGTCTATCAGAACCTCGCCCTGTCGCCGGCATTGTCGATCGCCGACAACATGTTCCTCGGCCGGGAAATCCGCAAGCCGGGAATCATGGGCAAGTGGTTCCGCTCGCTCGACCGGGCCGCCATGGAAAAGCAGGCGCGGGCGAAGCTCTCCGAGCTCGGTCTGATGACCATCCAGAACATCAACCAGGCGGTCGAGACGCTCTCGGGCGGACAACGCCAGGGCGTCGCGGTGGCACGCGCCGCCGCCTTCGGTTCCAAGGTCGTCATCATGGACGAGCCGACTGCGGCGCTCGGGGTGAAGGAAAGCCGGCGCGTGCTGGAGCTGATCCTCGACGTGCGTCGCCGCGGTCTGCCGATCGTGCTGATCTCGCACAACATGCCGCATGTCTTCGAAGTCGCGGACCGGATCCATATCCATCGTCTCGGCCGCCGCCTTTGCGTCATCAATCCCAAGGATTACACCATGTCCGATGCGGTGGCCTTCATGACAGGCGCGAAGGAGCCGCCGCGCGAGGCGATTGCGGCATGAGCGTCAAATCCCTTGCGGATGAAATCCTGAAGCGGGCGGTCGTTTCCGGCCGCTTCATCGTCGCCATCGCCGGTCCGCCCGGCGCCGGCAAGTCTACGCTTTCCGAAACGCTTGCGGAGGCGATCACGCAGGCGGGCGAAAAGGCGGCGGTGTTGCCCATGGACGGGTTTCACATGGACAATGCCGTTCTCGAAGAAAAAGGGCTGCTTGCCCGCAAGGGGGCACCCGAGACCTTCGACGTCCGATCCTTTCTCGCAACGCTTGCTGCCGTGCGCGCCGATGACGGCGAGGTTCTCGTTCCGGTCTTCGACCGCTCCCGGGAACTGGCGATCGCCTCGGCGAGGATCATCGCGCCCGAGACGCGTATCGTGCTTGCCGAGGGCAACTACCTGCTGCTGGAGGAAGCGCCCTGGAACGGCCTCGACGGCGCCTTCGACTATTCGATCTTCATAGATCCGGGTCTGGAGGTGCTCGAGCGGCGGCTCCTGCAGCGCTGGTACGATCACGGCTATGACGAAGACGCGGCGCGCAGCAAGGCCTATGGCAACGACCTGCCCAATGCCCGCCGGGTCCTCGACAGCCGCAGGCCGGCGGATGTCGTGATCAGGGACTTTTAGAGTGCTCGGCATTCGTCCCGCAGTTTCCGGCCGCGGACTGCGGTGACCTTTCGAATCGCCATTGTCTTCGGCGGCGCAATGGTGTTATCGAGGCGCGGTTTCACCACATGAGTTGCCGCCCTTCGAGCGCACCGGTACGCCTGATGCCGGCCGCGCGGATCGGGCGCGAGCATCGGGAGAACGCTGATATGCAAGACCTCGTTATACGCCGCCCTGACGATTGGCATCTTCACCTGCGCGACGGCGGCATGCTGCGCGGCGTGATCGCCGATACGAGCCGCCATTTCGCGCGTGCCATCATCATGCCCAATCTGGTGCCGCCGGTGGTGACCTCGGCCGATGCGGCCGCCTATCGCGAGCGCATCCTCGCCGCCATTCCCGCAGGGGACCGGTTCGAGCCGCTGATGACGCTTTATCTTACCGAGGGCACCGATCCGGGCGATGTGGAAGCTGGGTTCAGGAGCGGCCTCGTCAAGGCGGTCAAGCTCTATCCGGCCGGCGCCACCACCAATTCGTCGAGCGGGGTCCGCGATATCGACAAGGCCATGCCGGTGCTCGAGCGCATAGCCGAGATCGGCCTGCCGCTCTGCGTCCATGGCGAGGTGACGACGGCCGAGGTCGACATTTTCGACCGTGAGGCAGTCTTCATCGAAACCGTTCTCGACCCGCTCCGCCGGCGACTGCCCGATCTCAGGATCACCATGGAGCATGTGACGACGAAGGACGGCGTCGACTATATCCGGGAGCATGCGGCCAATCTTGCCGGCTCCATCACCACCCATCACCTGATCATCAACCGCAACGCCATCCTCGTCGGCGGCATCAAGCCGCATTACTACTGTCTGCCGGTAGCGAAGCGCGAGGCGCATCGGCTGGCGCTTCGCCAGGCGGCGATCTCGGGCGACGTCCGCTTCTTCCTCGGAACGGACTCCGCCCCGCATGTCGACCCGCTCAAGGAATGCGCCTGCGGCTGTGCCGGCATCTACACATCGATCAACACCTTGAGCTGCCTCGCTCACGTCTTCGAGGAAGAGGGCGCGCTCGACCGGCTGGAAGCCTTCACCTCGCTGAACGGGCCAGCCTGGTACGGCCTGCCGGCAAACGAGGAAACGATCACGCTGCACAAGCAGGAGGAGCCCGTCCGCTATCCCGCCAAGATCGAAACCGAGGCCGGCCCGGTCACGGTCTTCGACCCGATGTTTCCGCTTCATTGGGCCGTCGTCCAGCCCTGATTGCAGAAGGAGAATCCATGTTTTCGAATGCGTTCACCGATAAGGCGGTGATGGCCGAGCTGGTCGCGAAGATGCTCTGGGAAATCAAGGCGGTGCATTTTCGGGCCGACGAGCCCTACAAGCTCTCTTCCGGCATGGCGAGCCCGGTCTATATCGACTGCCGCAAGCTGATCTCCTATCCGCGAATCCGTTCCGCGGTGATGGATTTTGCCGCTGCGACGATCCTGCGCGAAGCCGGCTTCGAGCGGTTCGACGTGGTGGCCGGCGGCGAGACTGCCGGCATTCCCTTCGCAGCCATGCTTGCCGAGCGTCTCGGCCTGCCGATGATCTACGTGCGCAAGGCGCCGAAGGGACATGGCCGCAACGCCCAGATCGAAGGCCATATGCCGGAGGGCGCGCGCGTCCTGGTCATCGAGGATCTGACGACCGCCGGCGGCTCGATGTTCAAGTTCATCGACGCGATCCGCGCGGCCGGCGGCGTCGTCGAGCACGGCATCGCGCTTTTCTACTACGACATCTTTCCGGAAGCCCGCGGCGACATGAAGTCGAAGGGCGTCGACCTGCACTACATCGCCACCTGGCGCAACGTGCTTGCCGTCGCGCGCGAACTGGCGCTGTTCGACGAGAAGACGCTGAACGAGGTCGAAGCCTTCCTCAACGCTCCGCTCGACTGGTCGGGCCGTAACGGGGGCGTCAGCGCGCTCGCGGTCCAGTAGCGAAGGGCTTGGCGCGATTGCCGGATCGATGAATATGTTTGGGGAGGAATGGACATGATCGTTTGCTGCGGAGAGGCCCTGATCGACATGCTGCCGCGGGAGACGACGGCGGGCGAGAGCGCCTTTGCGCCCTATGCGGGCGGCGCGATCTTCAACACGGCCGTCGCGCTCGGCCGGCTCGGCGTCCCCACAGGCTTCTTCACCGGCCTCTCGGACGATATGTTCGGCGACATCCTGCGCTCGACGCTCGAGGCCGCGAATGTCGATTTCGCTCCCTGCGCCACGCTGCCGCTGCACACGACGCTCGCCTTCGTGAAGCTCGTCGACGGGCATGCGAGCTACGCCTTCTTCGACGAGAACACGGCCGGCAGGATGATCACCACGGAGCACCTTCCGGCGCTCGGAGATTTCTGCGAGGCGCTGCATTTCGGCGCGATCAGCCTCATTCCCGAGCCCTGCGGCTCCACTTACGAGGCGCTGATGGCGCGGGAGCACGAAAAACGGGTGATCTCCTTCGATCCGAATATCCGCCCCGGCTTCATCAAAGACCGGGGGGCGCATGTCGGCCGCATGAAGCGAATGGCCGCCATGTCCGATATCGTCAAGTTCTCCGACGAGGACCTCGCCTGGTTCGGCATGGAGGGCAGCCACGACGCGCTCGCGGCCGAATGGCTGAAACGCGGCCCGAAGCTGGTGCTGATCACCCGCGGCGCGGACGGCGCGGTCGGTTATACGGACGGCCACAAGGTCGAGGTCGCGAGCGAACGGGTCGAGGTCGTCGATACGGTCGGCGCGGGCGACACTTTCGACGCCGGTATACTGGCGTCGTTGAAGTTCAACGGCCTCCTGACCAAGGAGAAGGTGGCAAGCCTGACCGACGAGGCCATCCGTCAGGCCCTGACGCTCGGAGCGAAGGCGGCGGCCGTCACTGTTTCGCGCGCAGGCGCCAACCCGCCCTGGCGGCACGAACTCGGGCTGTGAGGTCGGTGCCGGCCACGCCGGGTCTCGGCGGGTCCAAGCAGCACGCGCGGCCGTCTATGCCCGCTCTGGCTTCCTCCATCTCCCCCGCAAGGGGGGAGAATCTGCGCGGCTGACCGATCACTCCGATCGGTTGTCGATCAGCGTGCCGCCTTCAACAGCGCAGCAACCAGTCCGGCGGTCGAGGAATCGTGTCCCTCGGTGCTTTCCTTGCCTTCGATGACGGGCAGTAGGCCGGTCGCCAGTTCCTTGCCGAGCTCGACGCCCCACTGGTCGAAGGAATTGATGTTGAAGAGCGCGCCTTCGACAAAGACGCGATGTTCGTAAAGCGCGATCAGACGGCCGAGCGCGAAGGGGTCGAGCTGATCGTAGACGATGGTCAGCGACGGCCGGTTTCCGGTGAAGACGCGGTGGGGTGCGATTTTGTCGGCCTTTGCCTCGCCCATTCCCTTGGAGGTCAGCTGCGCCTTGGCTTCCGCCAGCGTACGCCCTTTCATGAGGGCTTCCGACTGCGCCAGGCAGTTCGCCATCAGGAGCTGGTGCTGGTGGCGCAGGTCCTTTTCGTGGCCGTTCGCCGCGATCATGAACTCGGCGGGAATGATATCGGTTCCCTGGTGGATGAGCTGATAGAAGGCATGCTGGCCATTGGTGCCGGGCTCGCCCCAGACCACGGGACCGGTTGCGAATTCCACCGGCTGGCTGTCGAGCGTCACGCCCTTGCCGTTCGATTCCATGTCGAGCTGCTGCAGATAGGCCGGGAAGCGCGTCAGCCGCTGATCGTAGGGCAGGATCGCCCGCGACGGATAGCCGAGAACGTTGCGGTGATAGAAGCCGATGAGTGCGAGGAGCATGGGGACATTCCGGCGAAGCGGCGCGCTGCGGAAATGCTCGTCCATGGCGTGGCCGCCATCGAGGAAGCGGCCGAAATTCTCCTTGCCGATCGCGATCATCAGCGGCAGTCCGATCGCCGACCAGATGGAATAACGCCCCCCGACCCAGTCCCAGAAGCCGAAGACGCGGGCGGCATCGATGCCGAAGGCGCCGACCTTATCCAGGGCGGTGGAGACGGCCGCGAAGTGATGACCCACCGCCGCCTCGCCGAGCTTGCCGGCGATGAAGGCGCGGGCAGTCGCCGCATTGGTCATCGTCTCGATCGTGGTGAAAGTCTTGGAGGCGACGATGAAGAGAGAAGTCTCGGGATCGAGGAGCTTCAGCGTGTCTGCGATGTGGGCGCCGTCGACATTGGAAACGAAGTGCAGCCGCGGACCGTCATGGAAGGGGGCAAGCGCCAGCGTCGCCATGACAGGGCCGAGGTCGGAGCCCCCGATGCCTATATTGACGACGTCGGTGATTTTCTTGCCTGTGGCTCCTTTCAGGGCACCGGAGCGGACGTCGTCAGCGAACTTGCCCATGGCCTCGAGCACGGCATTGACGTCCGGCATGACGTCCTTGCCACCCACGAGAACCGGCCGGTTCGACCTGTTCCTGAGCGCCGTGTGCAGAACCGCGCGCTCCTCGGTGATGTTGATGATATCGCCGCGGAACATCGCATCGCGCTTTTCCTCGACCTTCGCCGCCTTGGCGAGCGCTTCGAGGCCGTCGATCACCCGGTCGTTCACGGCGCATTTGGAGTAGTCGAAGAGGAGGTCGTCGAACGCCGTGCTGAAGCGCGAGAAGCGGTTCGGATCGGCCGCGAAGGCGGCACGGATATCGGTCGCCTCGGTTTCGCGTGCAGTGGCTTTCAGGTTTTCGACAAGCGCTTTCATCGCAGGGCTCCTTGCATCGCAACTAGGGCATGGGAATGGGGGCATGGAATTTGGCTGCGATAGCTAGTCGGTTTAACCGCGGCAAATCAAGGGCAGGTGTGCGCTGCAGCGAAAAAAGGTGGCCGCATCGCTCCATCGGAAGGGCGGCGAAAACATCCCCTCACCCTAACCCTCTCCAGGCAGGCGGGCAGAGGGGACTCGGACGCACACGCGGCGGCAAAATGGAACGAGGCGGTGCCACGAGTCCCTTCTCCCCGTCCAGCGGGGAGAAGGGGGCCGACAGGCCGGGTGAGGGACGTTTTCGCGCCCAAGCCGTTACCCGCGAAGATCCTTGCGCAGGATCTTGCCGACGTTGGACTTGGGCAGTTCCGTGCGGAACTCCACGTGTCGCGGCCGCTTGTAGTTGGTGAGGTTGGCGGCGCAGTGGCGCTTGACCTCTTCTTCGGTGAGGTTCGGGTCCTTGCGCACGACGAAGAGCTTGACCGCTTCGCCGGAATGAGGGTCGGCAATACCGATTGCGGCGCATTCGAGGATGCCGGGATGGGTCGCCGCCACCTCCTCGATCTCGTTGGGGAAAACGTTGAACCCCGAGACGAGGATCATGTCCTTCTTCCGGTCGACGATCTTCGTCAGCCCCTCGGCGTTCATGAAGCCGACATCCCCGGTGCGGAAGAAGCCGTCCGGCGAAATGGCCTTGGCCGTTTCCTCTGCGCGCTGCCAGTAGCCCGCCATGACCTGCGGGCCGCGAATGCAGATCTCTCCGATTTCGCCCGCGGGAAGCGTGCGCCCGTCCTCGTCGCGGATCTCGATCTCCGTCGAGGGCAGCGGCATGCCGATCGTGCCGGTGAAATCGTCGGTGTCGAGGCGGTTGGCGGTCGCGACCGGCGAGGTCTCGGAAAGGCCGTAGCCTTCATGGATCGGGCAGCCGGTCAGCTCCAGCCAGCGCTCGGCGACGGGCCGCTGCACTGCCATGCCGCCCCCGAAGGTCAGGATCAGGGACGAGAAGTCGAGTTTGCGGAATTCGGGATTGTTCATCAACGCGTTGAAGAGCGTGTTCAGCCCCGGAAAGATGTTCGTCCTGTGCCTGCCGAGCTCCTTGACGAAGGCGGGGATGTCGCGCGGGTTCGGTATCAGGATGTTGTTGCCGCCGGTTGCCAGCCCCATCAGCGAATTCACCGTGAGCGCGAAGATATGATAGAGCGGCAACGCGCACATGAAGGTGAGCCTCTCCGGGCGCGGTTTGCGCAGGAAGGCCGTGTTCAGCCACAGTTCCATCTGGGCCATGTTGGACAGGAGATTGGCGTGCGTCAGCGTTGCGCCCTTGGAAACACCGGTGGTGCCGCCGGTATATTGCAGGAAGGCGACATCTCCCGGCGCCACGTTCGGCCGCTTGAAGCCGAGCGTCGCGCCCTTGGCAAGAACCGACTTGAAAGAAAGGTGACCTGGAATCGACCAGGCGGGGACCAGCTTCTTGACGCGGCGTACCACCAGATTGACGATTGTTCCCTTCGGACCAAGCATGTCGCCCATGCTGGCGACCACGACATGCTTGACCTTCGTGCGGGGCAGCACCTGCTCGACCGTATGGGCAAAGTTCTCGAGCACGAAGATCGCCTTGGCGCCGGCATCCACCAACTGGTGCTCCAGTTCGCGCGGCGTATAGAGCGGATTGACGTTGACGACGGTGAAGCCGGCTCGCAGGATTCCGTAGACGATGACGGGATTTTGAAGGATGTTGGGCATCATCACCGCAACCCGATCGCCGTTCGCGAGCCCTAGCGACTGGAGCCAGGCGGCGATTTTCGCCGAATGCGCATTGAGATCGGAGAAGGTCAGCGCCTTGCCCATGCAGGTGAATGCGGGCCGCCAGGAATATTGCGCAACCGCGTGATCGAAGAATTCGCCGATGGAGCGATAGGTGAGCGGGCCGATGTCGGCGGGCACGCCCGGCGGGTAGGATCCGAGCCAGATCTTCGCCGTACCGGAACCCGACTGCTGGGTGCTTGCTTCCGCCATGACCTTCCTCCCTCTGGTCGCCAATGAACGGCCGTCATCGCGGCAAAGAAAAATCCCTCCCGATCTTCCTCTCCGTCGAAGATGCTGCTTTTAGCTCGCCTCTTCAAGCCGTAATCCGGATTATATAACTTTGACGTAAACGTCAACAATCGGCAGGCATGCACCGGTTGTGAAATATTCATGTGCCCTGCAGCACAGTTCTTGCAGGTGCAGTCGGCCCGCCTATACTGCACTGCAGTATAACCTGCCACGACATCGGCTGCGCCGACGTCCCCAAGATATTTTACAAGATCCCTCCCAAGCGGCGGCCGACGGGCCGCGAGCCAAGGTAGCGCATGTCCGAAGACGTCCTTTCCGCCGATATCGGCCCCACCCATATAGGCAAGTCCCGCAACAGAGTTTCCGCGGCGGAAATCGCGCTGGCTGTCGGCGGTTTCGGTATCGGTACCGGCGAATTCGCCATTATGGGTCTGTTGCCTCAGGTCGCAGACGACGTCGCGGTGTCGGTGCCGGCGGCGGGCGCCGTCATCAGCGCCTACGCGCTCGGCGTCGTCGTCGGGGCGCCGTTGATCGCCGTGCTTGCGGCGCGGTTCGCCCGCTTTCATGTGCTGCTGGTCCTGATGGCGGTCTTTGCATTGGGCAATTTCGCGTCCGCATTTGCTCCAAGTTTCCACCCGCTCGTCGCCGCGCGCTTTTTCGCGGGCCTGCCGCACGGGGCCTATTTCGGCGTGGCGGCACTGGTCGCGGCAGGACTTGCGGCACCGAACCAGCGGGCGCGCGCGGTCGGGCGGGTCATGATGGGGCTGACGATCGCCACCCTTTTCGGCACGCCGCTCGTCGCCTGGTTCGGCCAGGCGCTCGGCTGGCGCAGCGCCTTCGCGATCGTCGGCGGCATCAGCCTTATGACGATGGTCCTGATCTGGCTTCACGTGCCGCGGGACAGGGGCGATCCGCAGGCGACGCCGCTGCGGGAATTGAGCGCACTGGGAAGCCTCCAGGTCTGGTTGCTGCTGGGTATCTGTGCGATCGGCTGCGGCGGGATGTTCGCCGTCTTCACCTATATCGCACCGGCGCTGACCCAGGTCGCGGGCGTTTCCGTCGCCAATGTACCCGTCATGCTGTCGGTCTTCGGCGCAGGCATGATCCTCGGCAATATCGTGGGTTCGCGGCTCGCCGATTGGTCGCTTACACGCGCCATCGGCATCGCGCTCGTCTTCAACGTCTTCGCCTACATCCTCTTCTATTTCACCATGACGAGCCCCTGGATGGCGATCGTCAACGTGCTTTTCATCGGCGGTGGCTTCGCCGTCGTTCCGGGCGTGCAGACCCGGCTGATAGACGTCGCCGGAAAGGCGCAGACGCTCGCGGCAGCCCTCAGTCATTCCGCCTTCAATCTCGCCAATGCCCTTGGCGCCTGGCTCGGCGGCATTGCCATCGCCGCCGGCTATGGCTGGACTTCGCCGGGGCTCGTCGGCGCCGTGCTCGGCATCGGCGGTTTCGCCATATTCCTCGCCTCGGTGTTCGTTGATCGCCGGAGACGGGACGCGTAGCCTGACTGCGCGCGAAACCGCACGCGCTTTTCCTCAGCCGCTCTAATCTCCCTGTCACGTCCGCTTGCTAGGTGAAAATGCGCGCGTTCTGGCGTAAAGCGCCGATTCGGAGCCGGCCGCCATCATTGCGCCGGAAACCGCGTCCAGCGGAGCGGAACGGGCTGGCAAGGTTGCGGGTTTGTTGTAAGGTTCGAAGAGACGGAGGAGAATTGGTGCAATTGGGCAATCGCGAACGAGAGAATCTACCTGTGGAGCCGCGGCTCTTCGGGCAGCCGGCCCATTCACGCTCCGCCCTCGTCGTGCCGATTTCGGCGGCCCGGTGGCTGCTCGTTCTCATTCTGCTTTGCGGCGTCTATTTCTTCCATGGTTTCCTCGTGCCGGTGCTTGCGGCGGTGGTCATCGGGTTCGCGAGCTGGCCCATCTATTGGCGGCTGCTTCAGGGCGTGAACGGCAACCGCACACTTGCTGCGACGATCGCCATCATTTCCGTCGTCGCCTTTATCGTCGTGCCGATCTCGCTCGTCGCGATCTATGCCGTGGACGAAGTGCGCGATTGGCTCGTCTGGGCGGTTGCGACCAATGCGAACGGCGCCCCGGCGCCTGCCTGGCTGGCGACGATCCCGGCGGTGGGTGCCTGGCTCGGCGAACAATGGGTCAAATATGTCGGTCACCCCGGCGCTCTCGGGGAGTTGGTGCAGCTCGTGAGCGGCTCCAATATCGGCAATATCTATCGCGGCGTGCTCGTGGTCGGCGCCTCCGCCTTCCAGTCCTTCCTGACGCTCCTTTTCATGCTGATCACGCTCTTCTTCGTCTATCGCGACGGCCAGTCCTTTTCGAAGCAGCTCGACCATCTTGGCGAACGGATCTTTCCCATGCGCTGGGAGAGGCTGTCGCGCGTGGTGCCCCTTACGATCAGTTCGACGGTCACCGGCATGGGCATCATCGCGATCGGCGAAGGCATTGTGCTCGGCGTCGCCTATTGGCTGGCCGGCGTACCGTCGCCGGTGACGCTCGGCATCATCACCGGCGTCATGGCGCTCGTGCCGGGCGGCGCTCCGCTCTGCTTCACCCTGGTCTCGGTCTATCTCGTTGCTAGCGGCTCGCCCGTCCACGGCGTGGCGCTGTTCACCTGGGGTACGACGGAGCTCTTCATCGTAGACAAGACATTGCGCCCGAGGCTCGTCGGCGGCCCGATCAAGCTGCCCTTCCTGCCGACGTTTTTCGGCCTGGTCGGTGGCGTCAAGACGATGGGGTTTCTCGGTCTCTTCGTCGGCCCGGTCCTGATGGCGCTGCTCGTCGCCATCTGGCGCGAATGGCTTCGCGAGGTGACGAGCCAGCCGGAGCCGACGGTCAACGGTATACCCAGGGTGGATATTTCCGCCAAGTGAGACCGAAGCCGGCCACGCGGCGATATGGCATTTGCATGGAAGTTGTTTTAAGACAGACTGCAATCATTCATTTGTAGGCCGTACTTCTCGAACATGAGTGTCGCACCCGACGGCGAAGACGCAGACAGGCCGGGCGTGGATCGTCGCCCCATCGCCGCGCGCGACAGCGGCTACGCGCGGCGCTTGACGGCGTTGCTTCTGAAGACGTCGGTCACGCCGAACCAGATCTCGCTTGCAAGCGTCGTCTTTGCCGCGCTGGGGGCAGGGGCCCTCCTTTCCGCAGTCCGCTGGCCGTTCCTTTATCCCGTGGCGCTCGCCGCTATCCAGTTGCGCCTCCTGTGCAACCTTCTCGACGGCATGGTGGCGGTCGAGGGGGGGCGCGGTTCGCCGGTGGGAGCGCTCTACAACGAGTTTCCCGACCGGGTCGCCGATACCTTGCTCATCGTTGCACTCGGCTATGCCGCCGGCGCGGGATGGCTCGGCTGGGCGGGAGCGCTTGCGGCCGCCTTCACGGCCTATGTGCGCGTCTTCGGCGGGTCGCTCGGCCAGGCTCAGGACTTCCGCGGTCCCATGGCGAAACAGCACCGCATGGCGTTGATGAGTCTCGCCTGCGTGCTGGCATTCGGGGAAGCGTTTGTGATGACGGAGCGCCTCGTGCTTTACGCCACGGCTTGGATCATTCTTGCCGGCGCGCTCGTCACATGCGCGACCCGCACGAGGGCCATCGTCGCGCGCATTCGGGAAGGCGCGAAGCCGTGATCGACCTGGCATTGATCGGCCTCACGCGGTTCATCGTCGGCGGGCAGGCGCACTGGATGGGCTCGCGGCCGGAAATGCGCCAGCGAATCTATTTCGCCAATCACGCGAGCCATCTCGACACGCTGCTGATCTGGTCGGCGCTGCCGCGTGCGTTGCGCGCATCGACGCATCCGATCGCCGCGGCGGACTATTGGGGCAGGGGGGCCGTGAGGCGCCATATCGGGCTAAAGGTGTTGAACGGCGTGCTCGTCGAGCGCTCGACGCAGGGGCCGCCCGGAGCGGCTCTCGCACCCTTGCGCAACGTGCTCTGCGAGGGTGAGTCGCTCATCCTTTTCCCGGAGGGCACGCGCGGCAGCGAGCGGTTGCCGGGGCCGTTCAAGAGCGGGCTCTACTGGCTGTCTCAGGAATTTCCCGACGTGGAACTGATCCCGACCTATCTCGACAATCCCTCGCGCGCCTTTCCCAAGGGAACCTTTTTGCCCGTCCCCATCAGCTGCACGGTGCGTTTCGGACCGCCGGTCGCGCGCCACACCGGCGAAGAGAAGGAGGCTTTTCTGGAACGCGCCCGCGCAGCGGTCGCCGCACTTGCGCCGGAACCCATCGGATGAGGCTTCCATGTCCTTGAACGACAAACTCTTTATCCTCTTTGCCGGCATAGGCGCTCTTCTCGGAGCGGCATCGCTGATCGGCTTCGTGCTGTCGCGCCGCGCGACGTCCGAAACGGGGCGGGCGACGATCGACAATCTCAATGCCCGTATCAGGGCATGGTGGGTGATGATCGCCATATTCGCGGTGAGTTTCGCTCTCGGCCGCGGCGTCACGCTCGTGCTCTTTGCTCTCACCTCCTTCTACACGCTGCGCGAGTTCGTCTCGCTGACGCCGACGCGTGCCGCCGATCACCTGCCGCTCGTCGCTTCCTTTTACGTTCTGCTGCCGCTGCAATACTGGCTGATCTCGATCGACTGGTATGCGCTTTTCACCATTCTGATACCGGTCTACGGCTTCCTCCTCCTGCCGAGCCTTTCCGCGCTGAAGGGCGACACGGAGCAGTTCCTGCTGCGCGTCTCGCGCATCCAGTGGGGGCTGATGCTGACGGTCTATTGCATCAGCCACGCACCGGCCCTCCTGACGCTCGACATCCCCGGCCGGCCGGGCGAAGGCTTTCTGCTGCTCTTCTTCCTCATCACCATCGCGCAGTTCAGCGATGTCATGCAGTATGTCTTCGGCAAGCTTTTCGGCCGGACGAAGATCGCACCGGTCGTCAGCCCGTCGAAAACGGTCGAGGGACTTGCCGGAGGCGGGCTTTCGGCAGTGGCTGCCGGCGCGGCCTTGTGGTGGATAACGCCCTTCACGCCGCTACAGGCGGCCGCCATGGCCCTCGCCATCGTCGCCATGGGCTTTCTCGGCGGACTGGCGCTCTCGGCCGTGAAGCGCTCGATGGGCGTAAAGGACTGGGGCTCGATGATCAGCGGCCATGGCGGCGTACTCGACCGAATGGATTCGCTGAGCTTCGCGGCACCGGTGTTCTTTCACCTGACGCGATATTTTTACACGTGATGTGTGACGGGGGATCACGGTTTCGTGTTCCTCCATGAGGGAAGGATTGTACCCGTCGAAGAGTCGTTTCTCCTGCCGCGCCGTCGAAAGACTGCTGCGGTCCAACACGCATAAAAGGAGAAGCCCGTGCGAATTGCGTTTATGATTGTCCTGACAACGATCCTTGCCACGCCTGCTTCGGCGCAGGACACCGCACTCCATGACCCTTCTATCAGCCGCGATGCCCAGGATGGGGTGATCCGTCTTTACGGTGCAGGCGGTCCGCACACCGCCATCCGGAAAGTCGCGGACGTCTGGACGAAGGAGACCGGCCGCAAGGTCGAAATCACCGCCGGGCCGGAGAAGACATGGTCGAAAAAGGCGCAGGCCGATGCGGACGTCATTTGGGGTACCTCCGAGCAGGCGATGACTGCTTTTCTCGAGACGTATCAAGGATTTTCGTCGGATCAGGTCGCGCCGATTTACCTTCGTCCAGCAGTGATTGCCGTGAAAGCGGGTAATCCCAAGGGGATCACAAAATTCGAGGACCTTCTGGCGGTCGGGACGAAAATCGTCGTAACCGAGGGGGCTGGCGTCGCCAACACATCGGGGACGGGTGTATGGGAGGACGTCGCGGGCCGCCTCGGCCGGCTGGAGGATGTCGCGGCGTTCCGCAGGAACATTGTCGCTTTCGAACATGGTTCGGGCGCGAGCTTCAAGGCGTTCAAAGCGTTGGATGCAGACGCCTGGATCACCTGGCCGAATTGGCCGGTTTCGAACCCCGACACCCTGGAAGCGGTGATGCTGTCGAGCGATCGGGCAATATGGCGCGACTTGAGCGTGGCGCTGGCCCCCGACGCCGATCCCGAAGCAAAAGCGTTTCTGGACTATCTGATCTCCGATGAAGCGCAGAAGATCATGTCCCGCGAAGGCTGGATACGCTGAACTGTTTTGGTGTGCCAGCACGGCCACCAGTCGCGACGGCGTGATCGTGGACCACCGTCCGCTTAAAAGATCAGCGGCGTCCGCGGGGGCGATCGATAATGCCGGGGCGTGGCCATTTTTTCTGCCGCCACGCTCATGGCTTTCGCACGGTCGGACGGCCGAAAAGAGATTTCCCTTCTTTGCACATCCAGCGATCACCGCGGCCGGCGAGGCATACAGCAGCGGTTAGAAGACGCTTAGACTAGGTCAGCAGCCTGTGTATTGCTCGAGCTTTCGATAGAGCCATATGTCAGCCTATCAACCGGGCGACCCAGGAGCCGCCCAAAAACACTCTGATCTCTGAAGAAATGGTGCCGCTTACGTGACTCGAACACGTGACCCCATCATTACGAATGATGTGCTCTACCGACTGAGCTAAAGCGGCCCTTGGGGCGGTTCCGCGAACGTCGCGGAACGAATGTGAGGCGCTGATAAACGCAAAGCGGCGAGATTTCAAGCCATCAGTTTCGAGAACTTGAAAATTCCTGGGCCGGCGGCCCTTCGGAATTGGAAGCGAAGCCGAGGCGTGCGCGTGCGGCGTCGTATTCCTGTTCCAGCCGGTCGACAAGGCGGGCGACGGTGCCGACTTCGCGCACGGCGCCTATCCCCTGGCCGCAGCCCCAGATGTCCTTCCATGCCTTGGCGCCTTCCGTTGCCGTGCCGAAGTCCATCTTGGAGGGATCGGCTTCCGGCAGATTGGCTGGGTCCATTCCGGCGGCAAGAATCGACGGTTTCAGGTAATTGCCGTGAATGCCGGTGAAGTAATTGGAATAAACGATATCGGCGGCGTTGCTGTCGACGATCATCTGCTTGTAGGCGTCGCTCGCGCGGGCCTCTTCCGTGGCGATGAAGGGCGAGCCGATATAGGCCATGTCGGCTCCCATCGCTTGCGCAGCGAGCACTGCGCCGCCGGTGGCGATCGCGCCCGAGAGCAGAAGCGGCCCGTCGAACCAGGCGCGGATTTCCTGCACGAGCGCGAAGGGCGAGAGCGTTCCCGCATGGCCGCCAGCGCCTGCTGCGACTGCGATCAGGCCGTCTGCGCCCTTGCGGATCGCGGAATTCGCATGGCGGTTGTTGATGACGTCGTGGAGAACGACACCGCCATAGGAATGGATGGCGGCATTCACCTCCGGCACGGCCCCGAGCGAGGAGATGACGATCGGAACCTTGTACTTGACGCAAAGCATCAGATCCTGTTCGAGCCGGACGTTCGATTTGTGTACGATCTGGTTCACGGCGAAGGGCGCCGCCGGGCGCTCGGGGTGTCTGGCATCGTGGTCGGCCAGTGTCTCGGTGATCTCCGCCAGCCATTCGTCGAGCTGCGATTGCGGGCGGGCGTTGAGCGCGGGAAAGGCGCCGATAATGCCGGCCTTGCATTGTGCGATCGTCAGCCGGGGATGCGAGACGATGAAAAGCGGCGCCCCTACGACCGGCAGCCTCGTTTTCCCTGACAGGATTGGCGGCAACGACATCGAAAATCTCCATCCCAACTTTGACGTTCTCGTAAACGTCAAAACTGATAGCAGCAACGGACGCGCTTGCCTACTGCATCGTTCCTGAAGTCCACCGGTGCGCAAAGACATGCAGCAACCCCGAAGACACCAGCGACCTTTGCGCCTCCGATACGACGCCGAGACACCGTAAAGCGGTGCGCGCTCCGGCAATTCGGCCACGCTCGCCCATGTTTTACCTGGGGAACACCGGACGAAGTCGCGGCTGCACTTGCGAATTCGCAATGCAGCGGTTACCCAATCCTTAATAAAACCAACGGCGTGTGACGGGAAGAGGCGGGGCTCGTCGCGAGAAAGGCACATCCGGCAGCGTATTGCGGCAACCGGAAGACTTCGCGCAGAAGGATTTGACGTGAGCGGACTTGAGACAGCGATCAGGAATGCGCTGGAAAGAGCGGATCGAAGCAATGCGGAGATCCGGGCGCGCATCTATCAGTCGGCGCGTCAGGCGCTGGAAAATGGTCTGCAGAAGCAGCAGATCGAAGATCCGGAGGTCATCTCCGTGCAACGTCACCGGCTCGAAGCGGTCATCCGCGCGATCGAGATGGAAGAGCGCGCTGCCCTTAAGGAGCGCGCTCAGACTCCGGTGGTGAGCCTTGGCGAGGTGAAGGCGAGGGGCGAGAGGGTAGAGCGCACTCCCGAGGCGCCAGTACCCGCCGCGCCACGGAGCGAGCCGGCATTGAAGCCGGAGGGAAGCCCGCCTGCACAGGCGGATGGCGGGCTTGGCGCTTTGCGTCCCGAACGCGACGGCTCACCGGCGGCTTTCAGAGCGGCGGCGGACGAGGGAAGAATAGAACCCGCGCGCAAGCCTGCTCCCGATCCGGGCGTCGCCGACCAGCGACCGCGCAAGCGCAGGCGCAGCCGGTTCTTCTCCTATGCGATGATCGTTGCGACGCTTGCAGCGGCAGCCGGTGTCGCCGTCTGGTGGGTTCAGACGAACGACCTGCTCCGGCCGCCGACGGACACCGGCGTCGCCAATCCGCCCGCGACGGTGGATGCGGAGGATTTCGACGGAGCGGCCGGCCTGCAGACCCTCGGCGCACAGGAAGGCTTCTCCGGCGATTGGATAGAGGTCTTTGCTCCCGGAGAAACTGCGGCGGTCACGCCGGGGCCGCGCGCCAGCGCGGAACCGTCCGGCGGTGATGCAGGCGAGCGCCTGCGGTTGATTTCGGCAGCGGCCTCCAAGGAGGGCGATGTGGCGATCGAAATTCCCGCGGATGTCCTTGCCCAGCTGTCGGGCAAGTCGTCGACACTCGCCCTGACGGTCCAGGCGGCCCCGGGCAAGGCGACCGAATTCTCGGTCGAATGCGATTTCTCGACGCTCGGCGACTGCGGCCGGCACCGCTTCACCGTGCACGACGAGCGGGTCGACATGCTGTTGAAGGTCAATTTCGAGCGCGGCTCGGCACCCAGCAGCCCTGGAAAACTGGTGATCAACAGCGATCTCAGCGGCGGCGGCAACAGCCTCGATCTCTTTGCGATCCGGGTGCAGCCGGGCGGCTGATCGTCAGCGCGTCGGAATCACCTGAGAAAACCGGGGCCGGAGCCGAGGATCTTCTCGTCGACATTGCCGATCGCCGCCTCGTCCTTGCCGTCATAGTCGAGCTTCGTCAGCATGTGGCGGATCACGTTGATGCGGGAGCGGCGCTTGTCGTTCCCGCGGATGACGGTCCATGGCCCGTGCTCCGTGTGCGTTTCCTTCAGCATACGGTCGCGTCTTGCGGTGTAGTCGTCCCACTTGTTCAGCGCCGCGATGTCCATCGGCGAAAGCTTCCAGATCTTCAATGGGTCGTGGCGCCGGTCATGGAAGCGCTTCAGTTGCATCTCCCGGCCGATATTGATCCAGAACTTGAAGAGATGGATGCCCTCGTTCGCAATCATCTCCTCGAAACGCGGCGTCTCTTCGAGGAATTGCTCGTACTGGTCGGCGGTGCAAAAGCCCATGACCGGTTCGACACCGGCGCGGTTGTACCAGGAGCGGTCGAATAGCACGAACTCGCCGGCGGTGGGGAAGGTTGCGACATAGCGCTGGAAATACCACTGACCCCGTTCGGTCTCCGTCGGTTTCGTCAGTGCGACGACGCGCGCGGAGCGGGGATTCATATTGGCCGTTGTCGCGTGGATCGCGCCACCCTTGCCGGCGGCGTCGCGGCCCTCGAAAACCGCCATTACGCGCTTGCCGGTCGCCTGCATCCAGAATTGGACCTTGACCAGTTCGATCTGCAGCTTCGTCAGCGTTTCTTCGTACTCCTCCCGATCGAGCTTTTTCTTGTAGGGATAATCGTCGGAGCCGAAGGCTTCCTCGTCAATCCATTTCGGCAGGTCCGGATCGTCGATGTCGAAGATGCGGCTTCTGCCGTCAATCTCCAGTTCGACCGCCCGGCTCCCCGGCCTTGCTTCGGCCGGTGCTTCGTGGCGTGCCATCTGTTTCCTCCCGCTCGCTCGATTTCTCCGGAGGAGGCCATAATTACATTGCGGATTCAAGCATGTCGTGAAAATCATGTCATGAAGCAACGCTATCTCTGCGCCCTTATGGCCGGATTCGGATGGAGGCTTTGAGGCGATTACCCTCACTTCTGCGGCATCCGGGCCGCTGGCTGGATCAACAGCAGTCGTCGAGGTGCAGGAGGCAGCGAATTGAGGAACGAGGGTATCGTGTTGGATGGCGCGAAGGTGTTCTGGCGCACCCTGCTGCCGAGGTTGAAGGCGGAGCGCGGGCTTCTCGGCCTGTCCGTCGTGCTCGCCTTCCTTGCCGCACTCGCGGGCATCCATCCGCTGGCCGTTCTGCCTTTCTGGGTCGTGCTCGTCGCGGCCATCCTCAACCGGGGGGCACCGCCAGTCCAGGCAGCGCCGGCGAGCGTCGGCGCTGCCGTGGAATCCAAGGGCGACCCGCTCGCTCCCCTGCTCGACGCACTCGACATGCCGGTGCTCGTCGTGGCGGCCGACGAGACCGTCGTCTTCCAGAACGTTGCCGCAGAGAAGGCCTTCGGAACGATCCCCCAGGACAGCTATCTTTCCGCCCGCGTCCGTTCGCCCGGCATTCTCGACATGGTGCGCGAGACGATCGCGACAGGGAAAGTCAACCAGATCGAGCATGCGGAACGGCTGCCTTCGGAGGCGGTCTACGTAGTTCGCGTCGCGCCCGCGGACATAGGTTGCGAAGGTTCCGGCCGGCGCATCTTCCTGCTGACGTATCGCGATATCTCGCAGGCCCGCCGCATCGACCGGATGCGCTCCGACTTCGTCGCCAATGCCAGCCATGAGCTGCGCACGCCGCTCGCATCGCTGCGCGGCTTCATCGAGACGCTGCAGGGCCCCGCCCGCGACGACCGGAAGGCCCAGGAGAAATTCTTCGGAATCATGCACGAGCAGGTCACGCGCATGAGCCGGCTCGTGGACGACCTCCTGTCGTTGTCGCGGCTCGAGTTGAAGTCGCACATCGCGCCGGACGATGCCGTCGATCTCGGGCCGCTGCTCGGACACGTGCGCGACAGCCTGGCGCCGCTTGCGGGGGAACTCGACGTGACGATCGCGCTGGAGGTTCCGCAGACGCCGGTTTTCGTCCAGGGGGATCGGGACGAACTGGTGGAGGTCTTCGAAAACCTTATAGAGAACGCTTGCAAATACGGCCAGGAAGGCAAGCAGGTCGATGTCCGGCTGACCGGCGGGAACGGTCATCAGGCGGAGGTGACGGTTACCGACCACGGTCCGGGAATACCTGCCGAGCATGTCCCGCGCATCACCGAACGCTTCTACCGGGTCAATGTTGAGGCGAGCCGGTCGAAGAAAGGCACCGGCCTGGGCCTCGCCATCGTCAAGCATATCCTCACGCGTCACCGCGCCCGTCTGCTCATCCATTCGGAGGTGGGGAAGGGCACGGTCTTCAAGGTCCGCTTCTGACACACCACGCCGCGCTGAAATATTCCTATGAAAAAATTAGGAAGTATTTTCAGCATGTTAGCCTGTCATAAATGTTTCACCGAATTGACATAAAAGCTGTAGCCATCGGCGGCTAACTAGGGGCGGCCGATGAAACGGCGAAGAGAGCGCTGATCCCTGGCGCACCAACACAAGCCCATTCCGGGAGAACATTCATGAAATCTCTTAAACTCACTGTAGCGGCGCTGGTTGCATCCGCCGCCTTCGCGGGCGTTGCTGCGGCTCGCGACCAGATCCAGGTCGCCGGCTCCTCGACCGTTCTTCCCTATGCCAAGATCGTTGCCGAGAATTTCGGCGAGACCTTCCCCGACTTCAAGACGCCGGTGGTCGAGTCCGGCGGCTCCTCTGCCGGCCTCAAGGAATTCTGCAAGGGCGTGGGTGAAGACACGATCGATATCGCCAACTCTTCCCGCAAGATCAAGGACAGCGAAGTCGAGGCCTGCAAGGCTGCCGGCGTGACCGAGATCCAGGAAGTGAAGATCGGCTATGACGGTATCGTCTTCGCCACCGACGCCGGCAATGCCGACCTCGCCCTGAAGCCGGAGCATATCTACAAGGCGCTCGCCGCCGAAGTCGTCGTCGACGGCAAGCTCGTCGCCAATCCCTACAAGAAGTGGTCGGAAGTCGACGCATCGCTGCCGGACGCCGAAATCGCCGCCTATATTCCGGGCGAAAAGCACGGCACGCGCGAAGTCTTCGAAGAGAAGATCCTTGCCGCCGGCTGCAAGGACACCGGCGCTCAGGACGTCATCAAGGCTGCCGTCAGCGACGAGAAGCAGCAGCACAGCAAGTGCATCGCGGTGCGCAAGGACGGCATGGCCGTCGATATCGACGGCGACTACACCGAGACGCTGGCCCGTATCGACTCCAACAAGAACGGCATCGGCGTCTTCGGTCTCTCGTTCTACGAAAACAATGCCGACAAGCTGAAGGTCGCGACCGTCAACGGCGTCATTCCTTCGACCGAGACGATCGCTTCCGGCGAGTATCCGGTTTCCCGCCCGCTGTTCTTCTACGTCAAGAAGGCGCATATCGGCGTGATCCCGGGCCTGAAGGAATATGTCGAGTTCTTCGTGGACGATCAGATGATCGGCCCCGACAGCCCGCTTGCCGAATACGGCCTCGTTGCCGCTCCGGACGCCGAGCGCGAGGAAATCCGCACGTCCTTCGAGGCAGGCAACCTGCTCTGATCATGACAGGCTCCGGCGCTGCGCAGCGCCGGAGCCGCATTCTTCCGAATTTGTCGGGGCTTACGACAAGCCTGTCGCGGAGACGTGCCGATGAGTACTTCGCTCCTTCTCCTGATCATCGCTTTGATCGGTTTCATTGCGTTTCTTGCCGGCCGCGCGCGCTCGTTCGCCCGGTCCGGAGGCAAGCTCGCCAGCCTGCATTCCCTGCCCGGATATCACGGCAGCTACGTCGCCATCTGGGCGATGCTGCCGGCTCTTCTTCTGCTTGCGGTATGGCTCGTCGCAGCTCCGATCTATGTCGATTACACCGTTCGCTCGTCTCTTCCGGAACCGGTCCAGAACCAGGGGGCAGCCACCGTTCAGCTCGCGCTCGGTCAGGTCAAGTCCGTGGCCGCGGGCTTCGAACGCCTGAATGCGGGCGAGATCGCTGCAATCGAGAATGGCTCGACCAACATGCGGGAAGCCCTGGCCGCCAAGGGCGTGGCGCTTGCCGGCGAAGGCGAGCCTTACATGATCCAGTCCGCCCAGCAGTTCAATGCGATGCGGCAATATAGTCGTTGGCTGATGAGCGCCGTCGTGCTGCTCGTTTCCGTTGCCGGCGGGCTCTACGCCATCCGCAATATCGACGTCCGTTTCCGTGCCCGCAATCGGGTGGAGCGCGTCATGCTCGGCTCGCTCATCTTCGCCTCTTCCATAGCCATTCTGACGACGGTCGGCATCGTCGCCTCGATGCTCTCGGAGGCGGGCCGCTTCTTCACCATGGTCTCGCCCTTCGAGTTCTTCTTCGGCACGGTCTGGGATCCGCGCTTCGCTGCGGCCGGAAGCGGCGGCGCCTCCGGCCAGTTCGGCCTGCTGCCGCTCCTTGCCGGCACCCTGTATATCGCCTTCGTGGCGATGCTTTTCGCGGTGCCGATCGGGCTTTTCGCCGCCATCTACATGGCCGAGTATGCGAGCCCGCGGCTGCGTTCCACAGCCAAGCCTCTTCTGGAGGTGCTCGCCGGCATCCCGACGATCGTCTACGGCTTCTTCGCGCTGGTCACCGTCGGGCCTTTCCTGCGCGACATCTCCGCGCAACTGAACGGTCTCGTCACCGGCAACTACCAGAACTTCATTCAGGCCCAGAGCGTCATCACCGCTGGCATCGTCATGGGCATCATGCTCATCCCGTTCGTTTCGTCGTTGTCCGACGACATCATCACCCAGGTGCCGCGGGCGCTGCGTGACGGTTCTCTCGGCCTCGGTGCGACGCGCTCGGAAACGGTGAAGAAGGTGATCCTGCCTGCCGCACTTCCCGGCATCGTCGGGGCGCTGCTTTTGACGGCCTCGCGCGCGGTGGGCGAGACGATGATCGTCGTGCTCGCTGCCGGCGTCGCGGCGCGCATGCAATTGAACCCCCTCGAGCCGATGACCACGGTGACGGTCAAGATCGTGAATCAGCTGACGGGCGACCTCGAGTTCACTTCGCCGCAGACGCTGGTCGCCTTTGCGCTCGGCATCACGCTCTTCGTCATCACGCTCGGCCTCAACATCTACGCGCTCTACATCGTGCGCAAATATCGGGAACAGTACGAATGACCGAATTTGCCTCCCCGACGGTAAGGGTCTCCACCCGACCTGCCGCAAGCCGACGCGATATCGGCATCAAGCGCCGCTATGCCGCGGAGCGCCGCTTCCGTGCCTTCGGAATCAGCGCCATCGCCATCGGTCTGTTCTTCCTCGCGGTTCTCCTCTGGAGCGTCGTTTCGAAGGGCTATACCGCCTTCCAGCAGACGACGATCACGTTGCCGATCGAGTTTTCCGAGAAGGTGATCGATCCGAAGAACGAACGGGCGACCGATCCGAAGCGGCTCTATACCGCCAACTATCCGCTGCTCGTGCGGGAGGCTCTGGTCAAGCAGCTCGGCCTCGATCCGTCGAAGCGGCCGCTGGTGAAGCAGGCGACCGATATGGTCTCCGCCAGCGCCCGGACGCAACTGCGTGACATCGTCGTCGCCGATCCGTCGGTGATCGGCAGGACGATTCCCGTCACGCTGCTTGCCGAGGCGAACATCGACTCCGCCTTCAAGGGCCAGATCGACCTGTCGGTCGACGAAGCCAAACGCAAGGTGAAGGATGCGCAGGTCGCATGGATGAACCAGCTTGCCGAGGCCGGCGTGCTCAAGAAGAGCTTCAACACCGGCATCTTCACCTTCGGCGCATCGAGCCGGCCTGAAGCGGCGGGTGTCGGCGTCGCCCTTCTCGGCTCGCTCTACATGATGCTGATCGTGCTCGTGCTGTCGCTGCCGATCGGCGTCGCCGCCTCCATCTATCTCGAGGAGTTCGCGCCGAAAAACCGGCTGACGGACCTGATCGAGGTGAACATCAACAACCTGGCGGCCGTACCTTCCATCGTCTACGGCCTCCTCGGGCTTGCCGTCTTCATCAACTTCGCGGGCATGCCGCGCTCGGCAGCACTCGTCGGCGCCTTCGTGCTGACGCTGATGACGCTACCGACCATCATCATCGCTACCCGGGCGGCCCTGAAGGCAGTGCCGCCGTCGATCCGCTCCGCCGCACTCGGCCTCGGCGCATCGAAGATGCAGACCATCTTCCATCACGTGCTGCCGCTTGCCATGCCCGGCATCCTGACCGGCACGATCATCGGGCTCGCCCATGCGCTGGGCGAAACGGCGCCGCTGCTTCTGATCGGCATGGTCGCCTTCGTGGTCGACTTTCCGGGGTCGCCGCTGGAGCCATCCACGGCGCTGCCGGTGCAGATCTACATGTGGGCGAACGAGGCAGAACGTGCCTTCGTCGAGCGTACGTCCGGAGCGATCATCATTCTCCTGATCTTTCTCATCTTCATGAATCTCGGCGCAATTCTCTTGCGGCGTCGCTTTGAGCGTCGCTGGTAGTGGGGTAAGGACTATGAACATCATGTCGGAAGCTGCAGTCGAAAAGGCTCTTGAGCAGAAAATGAATACGGTGCCTTACAAGATGATCGGCAACGATGTGTCGGTCTATTACGGCGAAAAGCGTGCGCTCTTCGACGTCAACCTCAATATCCGCGAGAACACGGTCACGGCGCTGATCGGTCCGTCCGGGTGCGGCAAATCGACGTTTCTGCGCACCTTGAACCGCATGAACGACACGATCGAGAACTGCCGCGTAACGGGCAAGATCACGCTCGACGAGGACGATATCTACGATCCGTCGATCGACGTGGTGGAATTGCGTGCCCGCGTCGGCATGGTGTTCCAGAAACCCAATCCGTTCCCGAAGTCGATCTACGACAATGTCTCCTACGGCCCGCGCATCCATGGCCTGGCACGCACCAAGACCGAACTCGACGAGATCGTGGAAACGAGCCTGCAGAGGGCCGGGCTGTGGAACGAGGTGAAGGATCGGCTGCAGGAGCCGGGCACCGGACTTTCCGGCGGCCAGCAGCAGCGCCTCTGCATCGCCCGCGCCGTTGCCGTCAGCCCGGAAGTCATTCTGATGGACGAGCCCTGCTCGGCGCTCGATCCGATCGCGACCGCGAAAGTCGAGGAACTCATCCACGAATTGCGGGCGAATTTCACGATCGTGATCGTCACCCACTCGATGCAGCAGGCGGCGCGCGTGTCGCAGCGCACGGCCATGTTCCATCTCGGCAATCTCGTAGAGGAGAACGATACCGATAAAATGTTCACCAACCCGGACGATCAGCGCACCCAGGACTACATCATGGGCCGCTTCGGCTGATGGCCGGAGAGGGGCGGCGCTTTTCCGTCCCTCCCGGTCAAGACCGAACGAGGCCCATTCAGAACAGCGCGTCCCCCGAGGAAACGAATATGTCTCACGCACACATCATGTCCGCCTTCGACGAAGAGTTGAAGTATCTCACGCGCCGCATCTCCGAGATGGGCGGTCTCGCCGAGCAGATGGTCGCGGACTCCGTCCGTGCGCTCGTCAATTCCGATCTCGCCCTGGCCCAGAAGGTGATCTCCGACGACATCATTCTGGACGATGCGGAACGGCAGATCGGCGAAAAGGCGATCGTCACCATTGCCAAACGCCAGCCCATGGCCTCGGATCTTCGGGAGATCATGGGTTCGATCCGCATCGCCGCGGACCTGGAGCGCGTGGGCGACCTCGGCAAGAACACCGCAAAGCGGGTGATTGCCGTTGCCGGTTCAGGCATACCGCGCAAGCTTGCGCGCGGCCTCGAACACCTGGCCGAGCTCGCGCTCGTTCAGTTGAAGGAAGTCCTGGACGTCTACGCGTCCCGTTCGCCGGAAAAGGCGAACAGCATTCGCGAACGCGATGAAGAGATCGATGCGATCTACACGTCCCTGTTCCGGGAACTGCTGACCTATATGATGGAAGATCCGCGCAACATCACGCCGTGCACGCATCTTCTTTTCTGCGCCAAGAACATCGAGCGTATCGGCGATCACGCGACCAATATCGCCGAAACGATCTACTATATGGCGACAGGCGCCCAGCCGCAGGGCGAACGGCCGAAGGACGACATGACGTCGACATTGGGTTCCGTGACGGACTGAGATCGCCCGGCAGCCGGTGCCTATGCAGAATTTGTTCCGGCCGCCTTGGCGCGGCCTACCACCGTGCGCGGCGGCATGACGGCTGTCGTGCGTAGGAAGGAGTCCTACTGAATGTTGCCGAAGATTGCCGTAGTCGAAGACGAGGAAGCCCTGAGCGTTCTCCTGCGCTACAATCTCGAGGCGGAAGGCTTCGAGGTCGATACGATCCTTCGCGGCGACGAGGCGGAGATCCGCCTGCAGGAGCGCCTGCCCGACCTTCTCATCCTCGATTGGATGCTGCCCGGGGTTTCCGGTATCGAGCTCTGCCGCAGGCTGCGCCAGCGGCCGGAAACGGAGCGCCTGCCGATCATCATGCTGACCGCGCGCGGCGAGGAAAGCGAGCGCGTGCGGGGCCTTGCCACCGGCGCCGACGATTACGTCGTCAAGCCCTTTTCGACGCCGGAACTGATGGCGAGGGTCAAGGCGATGCTCAGGCGCGCCAAGCCCGAGGTTCTGTCGACGCTCCTGCGCTGCGGCGATATCGAGCTCGACCGGGAGACGCACCGCGTCCACCGACGCAGTCGCGAAGTGCGCCTTGGCCCGACGGAGTTCCGGCTGCTGGAATTTCTAATGTCCTCACCGGGGCGCGTCTTCTCTCGTTCACAGCTCCTGGACGGTGTCTGGGGACACGACATCTATGTCGACGAACGGACCGTGGACGTTCATGTCGGGCGGCTGCGCAAGGCACTGAACTTTTCCAACATGCCGGACGTCATCCGGACGGTGCGCGGCGCTGGCTATTCGCTGGAGAGCTGAGGCCGAAGGTCGCTGGCGCCCGTGCCGGCTTGCGGCATGGCAAAGAAAAAGGGGCCTTTCCGGCCCCGATTTTCGTCGTGCATCCAGAGCGGGATGAGCAAGGCGCCTCAGCGCATGCGCCGGCGCTCGGCGGAGGGCTGGTAGGCCAGCCGGGCATGGAAGGTGCAATAGGGAGAGGCTTCCGGGGAGTCGTTGCCGCAGAAGTGGAACTCTTCCTTGAGCGGGTCGCCGATCGGCCACTTGCAGGTGCGTTCGGTAAGCTCCGTGAGCTCCAGCCGCCGCGACATCGGCAGGACGATGTTCCTGTCGATCTGCAGCTCCTGGTCCATTTCCAGGTCGACTGCGAGCTCTTCCTTGAGCGCGGTCGCACCGGCCGTGCGGGTCACGGTGCGGGTTACGGAACGCGCAGCATAGTTCGGCGCGCGCGGGGCAGACGTCGCCCGTTTGGGCCGGGCTGCAGCGGTCGTGCTTCCTCCGGCCTTGGCGCGCCCGGGCAGGCTCAGCCGATGAACCTTTCCGATGACCGCGTTGCGGCTGACGCCGCCCAACTGCGCCGCGATCTGGCTGGCGCTCAAGCCCTCCGACCACAGCTTCTTCAGTTTCTCGACCCGCTCGTCAGTCCAGTTCATCTCTGCACTCCCCGTTCTCGGCGTTGGGATGGCGGAATCCGTCACCGCTCTCCGGGAAAAACCCGAAGATTCAACGCGATAATACTTTTGGTGACTAGGTCCGCCGCATGCGTCTAGTAATTGAATGTTAACCTACCGGCAGGGTGACTCCGTGGCAAGAGTCGCCGGAATCGCGCCGAATCGATTTCGCGGTTTTCCCCAACTTGCTGTCGGAGCGTTGCATTTTTGCAAGTCCCAGAGTGTGATTTTTTCGCGCTTCGGAATCGGCATCCGCAAAGCGCCTGCAAACCTTGGTTTTGTTGACATCGCGGTGCGAAATGGGAATAGTGCCTGTCGCCGCCGCAAGGCGGCATTTTTGATTTTTATCGGGCCGAATGGTCCGTGCCGCCGGAATGAAGGAGAGCTCGACATGGCCGCAACCACGCCGCTTTACGACACCTATCTGCGCGCGCCGTTGCGTTTCGAGCGAGGTGAAGGCGTTTGGCTGATCGCCGAAGACGGCACGCGCTATCTCGATTTCGCTGCCGGTGTCGCCGTGAACTCGCTCGGCCATGCCCATCCTCATCTCGTCGAGGCGCTGAAGGCGCAGGCCGACAAGGTCTGGCATCTGTCCAATCTCTACGAGATTTCGGGGCAGGAAAGCCTTGCACGGAGGCTGACCCAGGTGACCTTCGCCGATCGGGTGTTCTTCACCAATTCGGGTGCGGAAGCGCTCGAATGTGCGATCAAAACGGCGCGGCGCTATCATTTCGCCAAGGGGCACGTGGAGAAGTTCCACGTCATCACCTTTGAAGGTGCTTTCCACGGCCGCACGCTCGCGACGATCGCCGCCGGCGGACAGCAGAAATACATCGAGGGCTTCGGGCCGAAGGCGCCGGGCTTCTATCAGGTCCCCTTCGGCGATATCGCGGCGGTCAAGAACGCGATCAATGAAGAAACCGCGGCGATCCTCGTCGAGCCGATCCAGGGCGAGGGCGGCATTCGGTCGGCATCGAAGGAATTCATGCAGGGGCTGCGCGAACTTTGCGACGAGTTCGGCCTGCTTCTGATCCTCGACGAGGTCCAGTCCGGTGTCGGCCGGACCGGCAAGCTCTTCGCCCATGAATGGGCTGGCATCAAACCGGATATCATGGCCGTAGCCAAGGGCATCGGCGGCGGCTTCCCGCTCGGCGCTT
This sequence comes from Sinorhizobium meliloti 4H41, assembly GCF_000375585.1. Taxonomy (GTDB): domain Bacteria; phylum Pseudomonadota; class Alphaproteobacteria; order Rhizobiales; family Rhizobiaceae; genus Sinorhizobium; species Sinorhizobium meliloti_A. The sequence goes on from NZ_AQWP01000001.1 coordinate 414,620, forward strand.
GCCTCGCGACGGAAGCGGCGGCCGCCGGCATGGTGGCGGGCACGCACGGTTCGACCTATGGCGGCAACCCGCTCGCAATGGCGGTCGGAAATGCCGTGCTCGACGTCGTTCTCGCCGAAGGCTTCCTCGATCAGGTGCGCGAGGTGGCTCTCGTCTTCCGTCAGGGGCTCGCCTCGCTGAAGGATCGTTTTCCGGACGTGATCGAGGAAATCCGCGGCGACGGGCTGATGCTCGGCATCAAGGCGAAGGTGCCCTCCGCGGACCTTTTGAAGGCGATCCGCGCCGAGAAGCTGCTCGTCGTCCCGGCCGGCGAAAACGTGCTGCGCCTGTTGCCGCCGCTGATCACCACCTCCGCGGAGGCGCGCGAAGGACTGGCACGGCTCGAACTCGCCGCGGAGGCGGTGAGTGGCAAGAGCGGCAACGCCGCGGCTTGAATGCCCCGACGTTTCGGATCGATCCGGCCCGGGCGGGGCCGACAAACGGATTCTACGACAGGAAACAAGGCAGTATGACCAGACACTTCCTCGATCTCTCGGCCATGACGGCCACCGACCTCAGGACCATCATCGACGATGCCCGCGTCCGCAAGTCGGCGACCAAGGCAGGCACTGCCGAGAAGCCGCTTGCCGGCAAGATGCTCGCGATGATCTTCGAGAAGCCGTCCACCCGCACGCGTGTTTCCTTCGATGTCGGCATGCGCCAGCTCGGCGGCGAGACGCTGTTTCTGTCGGGTACGGAAATGCAGCTCGGCCGGGCGGAGACGATCGGCGATACGGCGAAGGTCCTGTCGCGCTATGTCGACGCGATCATGATCCGCACGACCGATCACCGCCGGCTTCTGGAAATGGCGGAGCATGCGACCGTGCCGGTCATCAACGGGCTCACCGACGATACGCACCCGTGCCAGATCATGGCCGATATCATGACTTTCGAGGAGCACCGGGGACCGGTCAAGGGCAAGACGATCGCCTGGACCGGCGACGGCAACAACGTGCTTCACTCCCTGATCGAGGGCTCGGCGCGCTTCGGCTACCGCATGAACATGGCCGTGCCGCTCGGCTCCGAACCGCATGACAAGTTCCTGAACTGGGCGCGCAACAACGGGGCCGAGATCCTGCTCAGCCACGAGGCGGAGCAGGCGGTTGCCGGCGCACACTGCGTCGTCACCGACACCTGGATCTCGATGAACCAGGAACATCGCGCCCGCGGTCACAACGTCTTCCAGCCCTACCAGGTCAACGGCGCACTGATGAAGCATGCAGCGCCGGACGCGCTGTTCATGCATTGCTTGCCGGCGCACCGCGGCGAGGAAGTGACCGATGAGGTCATCGACGGCCCGCAGTCGGTGGTCTTCGACGAAGCCGAGAACCGGCTGCACGCGCAGAAATCGATCCTCGCCTGGTGCATGGGCGCGGTGTGACGGCTGAAGGCGGGCGCGAGGCGTTCTCTTGAAATCTGGACGGTGCAACACGATTTAGAGCGGTGAGCGGGGCCTTCCGATCGTCAAATCGGCCAGTCGCCCCACGCCGGCTATCCTGCGCTTGGCGCCCTGCGGGGTGCTTTAAGGCAGAGCAAATGCCGACGGAGAAATTCGTCCATGACGGGATCAAATGGAATGGCGGGCGGTTGTACCGGTGCGCGCCGGTGCACTCGATGCAAGCCGTGCCGGAAATCAAGAGGAACGAGCGGTTTCCATCCGCATCCCGCATGCAGTTTTTGGAATGGGTCATGGCCACATCCCGGATTGAATCGATCCGCGTGACTATGGTCGAGGCAAGGAGCAAGCGATGACAGAAACAGCGCCGGGACTTGGCGAGTTCGATTTTGCCGGTGACGATCACGTCGTGCCCTTTCAGGTCGAGGGACTCGACGTGCGCGGCCGCGCCGTCCAGCTTGGTCCGATGCTCGATGCCATTCTCGAGCGGCACGGTTACCCGCTTCCTGTCGCGCGGCTTGTCGCCGAAACAGTGGTGCTGACGGTCCTGCTCGGCACGTCTCTGAAATTCGAAGGCAAGCTGATCGTTCAGACACAGGGCGATGGACCGGTCGATCTCGTGGTTGCGGATTTCTCGACGCCGGACCGCGTCCGCGCCTATGCGCGCTATGATGAGGAGGCGCTCGCCGACGCCGAAAAGAGCGGGCGCGTCCAGCCTCATGAATTGCTGGGCAACGGCGTCCTCGCCTTCACGATCGACCAGGGTGCGCATACGCAGCGCTATCAGGGTATCGTGGCCCTTGACGGGGCAACGCTCGAGGACATCGCCGGCGCCTATTTCCGCCAGTCGGAGCAGATACCGACCAGGGTGCGCCTCGCCGTTGCCGAGCTTCTCGACAAGGACGAGAACGGCAAGCCGCGGCACCGCTGGCGCGCCGGCGGCATGGTCGCGCAGTTCCTGCCCGACGCGCCGGACAGGATGCGCCGGGCGGATCTGCCGGGCGGCGATGGTGACGAAGGCCACGAGGATTTCTTCGACGAGGACGACCTCTGGGCGGAAGCCAAGGTGATGGTCGAGACGATCGACACCGATGAACTCACCGATCCGACGGTCGGTACCGAGCGATTGCTGTACCGTCTGTTCCATGAGCGCGGCGTGCGCGTCTATGAGCCGCAGGCGGTCTACGATCGCTGCAGCTGCTCGCGCGAGAAGATCAAGGACGTTCTGGTGGGGCTCGGCAACGAGGATATCGAAGCCAGCGTCGAGGACGGCCTGATCAAGGTGACCTGCGAGTTCTGCTCGACGACCTACCGCTTCGAGGCGAGCGAAGTCCGCCCGCAATAGGGCAGCCGCGCTGAATTGCGCGCTGGATCAATTAAGCGTGCGGACGAGGCCCGGTGAATCGAGCGAGAAGGCGGGAATGGCGACGTCGAAAGTCTCCCCGCCTTCCGCCTCCATGCTGTAATGGCCGAACATCACGCCGGAGGGCGTATCCAGCGGGCAGCCGGAGGAGTACTCGTAGGTATCGCCGGGGTTGAGCAGCGGCTGCTCGCCGATCACGCCGGGGCCGCTCACCTCGTCCACCTGACCGTTCTCGTCGGTAATGTGCCAGTAGCGGGTCATCAGCCGGACCGCGCGCCCGGAATGGTTCGCTATGATGATGCGATAGCCCCAGACATAGCGGCTGTCGTCGGGGTCCGACTGTTCTTCCAGGTAGTACGGCTCGACCGTCACTTCGATGTCGCGTGTCAGCGCGCGGTACATGTGCAACACCCTGTTTCAAATCCGTACGCGTATTCTACAGCAATATGGTTTCGTCAAGAATAACGGCGAGATTGTGCGAGTGGTATCAAATTTCCCAGGAGGCAACGGCCATGTTTGACGGCGCGCTTCGCAGGCGGCTCGATCCGATTCTGGACAGGTTCGGCGCCGCACTGGCCGGCCGCGGGGTCAGTGCCGATGCCGTCACGATCCTCGGCCTTTGCCTTGGCCTTGCGGCAGCCCTGCTCATCGGTCTCGGCGCTTATCTGCCCGCCGCCGCCCTGATCCTTGTGAGCCGGCTCTGCGACGGCCTCGACGGAGCCGTCGCCCGCGCGAGCCGGAAAACGGATTTCGGCGGCTTTCTCGACATCGTTCTCGATTTCACCTTTTACGGGGCCGTCCCACTCGGTTTCATCATCGCAGATCCGGCTGCAAACGGTCTCGCCGGCGGATTTCTGCTCTTCGCCTTCTATGTCAACGGCGCGAGCTTCCTCGCCTATGCCGTGATGGCCGAGAAGCGCGGCCTGACGACCGAGGTGCGTGGTGCGAAGTCGCTCTACTTCACGACGGGGCTCGCAGAGGCGACGGAGACGATCGTCCTTTTTCTGCTGTCGTGCCTGTTGCCCGGGTGGTTCCCCTTGTTCGCAACCGTCTTCGCGCTCGTCTGCCTCTATACCGCGCTGTCGCGGATCGTTCTCGCAAGACTGACGTTTCGGCGAGACTGACGACAAAGCCCGCTGACGCGGGCTTCGTCATGGTGTCGGTCAGGCGTTTACGGCCTTCAGCGCCCGTGCGAAATCCTCGATGAGGTCTTCGCTGTCCTCGATCCCGGCCGAGAAGCGCACCGTTCCGGCGGAAATGCCGAGTTCGGCGCGGGCTTCGTCGGTGAGGTTTTTGTGGGTGGTCGTCGCCGGATGGGTGATCAGGCTCTTGGAATCGCCGAGATTGTTGGAGATCCGGATGATTTCAAGCGCGTTCTGCAGGGCGAAGGCTGCTTCCTTGCCACCCTTGAGCTCGAAGGCGACCAGCGTCGAGCCGCCGCTCATCTGCTTCGCAATGATGTCGGCCTGCGGGTGATCCTTGCGGCCCGGATAGATGACGCGGGCGACCTGCGGCTGCTCCGCGAGGAAATCGGCGATGCGGCGGGCGCTTTCGGTCTGCTGCTTGACGCGCAGCGGCAGGGTCTCGATCCCCTTCAACAGCGTCCAGGCGTTGAAGGGCGACATGGCCGGGCCGGTGTGACGGAAATAGTCGTGCAGGTTCTCGTCGATCCACTGCTTGTCGGAGAGCACCACGCCGCCGAGGCAGCGCCCCTGGCCGTCGATGTGTTTCGTCGCGGAATAGACGACGACATGGGCGCCAAGCTCCAGCGGTTTCTGGAACAGCGGCGTCGCGAAGACGTTGTCGACCACCACCTTGGCGCCGATCTGATCGGCGAGCTTGGCGACGCCGGCGATGTCGATCACTTCGAGCGTCGGGTTGGTCGGGCTTTCGAGAAAGAAGACCTTGGTGTTCGGACGCACCGCGTCTTCCCAGTTCTTGAGATCGCGACCGTCGACCAGGGTGCACTCGACGCCGTATTTCGGCGCCAGCGTTTCCACGACCCAGCGGCAGGAGCCGAAGAGCGCCCGGGCCGCGACGATGTGGTCGCCCGCCTTCACCTGGCACAGGATTGCCGCGGAAACCGCCGCCATGCCGGAGGCGGTGGCGCGCGCGTCTTCCGCCCCTTCGAGCATGCACATGCGCTTCTCGAACATGTCGTTGGTCGGACTGCCGTAGCGCGCATAGATGAAACCGTCGGTCTCGCCCTTGAACCGGGCCTCCGCCGCTTCGGAGCTGTCGTAGACGAAGCCTTGCGTCAGAAAGATCGCTTCGGAGGTCTCGCCGTACTGGGAGCGGAGCGTTCCGCCGTGGACGAGTTGGGTTGCCGGGCGCCAATTCTTGCTCATGAGAACGTCACTTTCAAAAACAAAAAAACCGGCCGCGAAACGACCGGTTTGACACCCGGCCTTTTTAGCTACTTGTTTAACGTGGCTGCAAGCCGACCGGCCAAATCACCACGGGATAAAGCTCCAATACTGCGTGGCCGCGCTTGCGTCAATTCCCGGAGTTTGGTTTTGTCTGGCAACTGTAAATGAGGATCGGAATGGGGCGCGACACAGGGATTTTGGCCGACCGCGCAATTGCTGCGCTGTATGCCTCGGGACGACTGAAGAGCGAGAAGGCGCTGGATGATGACCAGATCCAGCCGGCCAGCCTCGATCTTCGCCTTGGATCCAAGGCGTTCCGCGTCCGGGCGAGCTTCATGCCCGGCCCTTCTCATCTGGTCGCCGACAAGCTCGACCGGCTCAAGCTGCATGTCGTCGATCTGAGCGAAGGCGCCGTGCTCGAGACCGGCTGCGTCTACATCGTGCCGCTGATGGAAAGCCTGTCGCTGCCGGCAGACATGTCGGCCTCCGCCAATCCGAAGAGCTCGACCGGCCGCCTGGATATCTTCACACGCGTGATTACCGACAGGGCGCAGGAGTTCGACAAGATCCCGGCGGGCTACAGCGGACCGCTCTATCTCGAAATCAGCCCGCGAACCTTTCCGATTGTCGTCAGGCGCGGTTCGCGGCTTTCGCAGATACGCTTCCGCATAGGCCACTCGGTTCTTTCCGAGCAGGAGCTGCTGGCCCTGCACGAAAGCGACGTGCTCGTCGCCAGTGACCGGCCGAACGTTTCCGGCGGCGGCATTGCCCTTTCCATCGATCTCAAGGGCACCGGACCGGACGGCCTGATCGGCTACCGCGGCAAGCATCACACATCGGTGGTCGATGTCGACAAGAAAGCCCAGCATGCCGTTTTCGACTTCTGGGAGCCGCTCTACAGCCGCGGCCGCGACGATCTCGTGCTCGACCCGGACGAGTTCTACATCCTCGTGTCCCGCGAAGCCGTCCATGTGCCGCCGCGCTATGCCGCCGAAATGACACCCTTCGACCCGCTCGTGGGCGAGTTCCGCGTCCATTATGCCGGCTTTTTCGATCCCGGATTCGGCCATGCGTCGGCCGGCGGCAGCGGCAGCCGGGCGGTGCTCGAGGTCCGCAGCCATGAGGTACCGTTCATTCTGGAGCACGGGCAGATCGTCGGCCGTCTCGTCTACGAGCACATGCTGGAACGTCCGGAGGGACTTTACGGCCTCGATCTCGGCTCCAATTATCAGGCGCAGGGCCTCAAGCTCTCCAAGCATTTTCGCGCCGAGTGAGCATTGTGCTTGACAGATCGCGGCTGTTGAGGAAATTTCCGGTTCTGTCGCGGGTGTAGTTCAGTGGTAGAACGCCAGCTTCCCAAGCTTGATGTCGTCGGTTCGATCCCGATCACCCGCTCCAATTCCTCCATTCATAGAGGCGCCATAGCGCTGCGGATTCTCTGGATATTGGTACTGTCGGCCGTTCTCGCCCGGGGTTTGGCCTTGGCACAGCCGAAGGAACTGCCCCGGCTGTTCGATGCCCGCGAACGGATTGCGAAGCCGGACCTCAGCGGCCTTGCCAGGCTCCGTTTCCTGACCACCGTCGACTTCCCGCCCTTCAACTTCATCGACCAGTCGGGCAAGCTGTCGGGCTTCCATGTCGACCTCGCCCGCGAGATATGCCGTGAGCTGGAGATCGAAGCCAAGTGCCAGATCCAGGCAGTGACCTATCCGGAGCTCATGCCGGCCCTCGAACAGGGGCAAGGGGAAGCGATTGCCGCCGGCATTGCCGTGACTTCGGAGCTGAGGCAGAGTTTCGCCTTTTCCCGCGCCTTCATGCAACTTCCCGCCCGCTTCGTCGTCAACACCAAGGCCGCCGGCGCAATCACCGGTCCTGGCGATCTCGCCGGAAAGCCCGTCGGCGTCGTCTCCGACACCACGCATGAGGCAATGCTGAAGGCGTTTTTCCCGAAACTCGAAGCCAAGGGCTTTCCGGACCGGGACGCACTGCTCTCCGCGCTTCGCGGGGGCACCGTCGCGGCCGCGTTCTCCGACGGCATGCAATTGTCCTTCTGGGTCTCCGGCAACCTCGCCGGGGGATGCTGCGCCATGCTGGAGGGCTCCTATTTTTCCCAACGCTTCCTGGGCGAGGGACTGACGATCATGAACCGCAAGGCCGAGCCGGCTCTGACCCAGGCGATCGACCACGCCTTGCTGGCACTCTCACGCAGCGGCAGGCTTGAAGAGATCTATCTTCGCTATTTCCCGAACGGGATTTATTGAGGCGGCTCCACTTGCGGCTATGCCCTAGCGACGCCGGAACGGGAGTATCAGCGACCACAGGAGCTTCACGGGTGCAACGCGCCCGTAGGCCTTCAGCCCGGTCTCGATCGCATCGTCGCCGCGCGATGGATGGGCGACGTAGGTCGAGAACAACCGATCCCAGACCGAAAGATTAAAGCCGTAGTTTGAATCGGTCTCCCGCTTTTCCACGGAATGGTGGATGCGGTGCATGTCGGGCGTGACGATGACCTGGCGCAACAGCCTGTCGGCGCCTTTCGGGAGCCGCAAATTGGCGTGGTTGAACATCGCCCCGGCATTGAGCACGATTTCGAACAGGAGAACGGCGAGTGCGGGCGCGCCGAGCAGGATGATAACCGCGCTCTTCCAGATCATCGACAGCAGAATTTCGAGGGGATGAAAGCGAAGGGCCGTGGTGACGTCGACACCGGGATCGGCATGGTGGACGCGGTGGATGCGCCACAGGACAGGTATCTTGTGAAACACGACGTGTTCAAACCAGATGGCGAAGTCCAGCGCGATGAAGGCGATCAGGCCGGCAAGCGGCGGGGTCACGCCAAGAGCCGGGAGCACGCCGTAGCCGCGCCCCTGAGCCCAGATGGCAATGCCGGTCGCGGCAGCGGGAAAGGCGACGCGAAGCAGGAGGGAGGATAGGACGAGAATAGACAGGTTGGTGATCCAGCGGCGTGCCTTCAGTGCCCGCATCAGCTCCGGCCTCTCCAGCCGCGGATGAAGAAGCTCGAGCACGGCCAGCGCGGCGAAGGCGGCGGCAAAGGCCGCGAGCCGCCAGACCGGTTCGGAGAGACCGAAATAGAGCATGCATCGATCCCCGTTGCATCGAACCCGGCCCGTTCCGTGCCGGAAACGGGCAAGGACCTTTTCCGAAGCCTACTTGCGGAAGCGCGCGATGGCTCCGCGCTCGATTGCTGCGCAGGCGAGCTTGTCGAGGCCCAAACGGTCCCGCAGCAGCTGCAACAACCGGATTTCCTCGTTGCGGATACGCTGATCGGCGGCAGCGATCTCGACCGCAAGGGCATAGGCCGTCTCATAGAGCCGCTGCGGCAACGCCTCGCGAACCATTTCGAGCGCCACGTCGAGGCCCTCCGGGGCCGCAAGCTGGGCGGCGCATTCGCGGCTGATGTGGATCAGATGATCTTCGTCGAAACCGTCGAAGGCCGGGAGGAACCGCACGAGCACGCCGATGCGTGCAATCTCGTCGTCGGTCATGTTCCGGTCGACGGCGGACATCATGACCATGACGTGAACAAGGGCTTCGTGCTGGCTGAGACTTGCGGACATCCTGCCTCTCGATCCTTTCATCGTTCTCATTGGGGCCGCGATACACGACGGGTGCATAGCGGGTTGGGCGGACCTGCAGTGGTAGGTGACAGTTAAAGACTTGCTCCAAGCCTTACAAGTCCGGCGCGGCGTCTTCCGGGGCGATGCTCGCAGCCGGATCGTCGAGCGCGAGAGGCGCTCGGGCAAGACCGCGCGGGTCGTCCCCGAAGAAACCGAGCCTGGCGCCCCGGGCTGCCTCGGCCTTCGCCTCGAGCGCCGTGCCCGGCAGCGGCGTCGCCCAGCCGTTGCCGACGAGCCATTCGGCCACGTCCTGTCCGCCGACGCTGCACCGCGCGTTCAAGGTCTCCGAGGAGCCCTCCGCCGCTTCGCAGACGAGTGCGCGGCCCCGCAAAAAATTGCGGAACGCCGTACGCGCGACCATGCCGCAAGGCCAGCTCCTGCCATCCGCTTCGCAGACCTTCTCGGGCGTTTCGGGTTCGATATCCTTGAGCTGCAGAGTCGTCTCGCCGGACCGGACAAGCCCGGCGGCAAGCGCAACCGGGCGCGGGAAGACGGCGGAAGCGGGCTTTTCCTTTTCCTCAGGCTTTGAAAGCGGCGGTCTCGGTGCGATCCGTTCCAGCGGTTTGGCAATGCCGTCTTCCGGCTGGGCGAAGAGACCCGGCTCGACCGGCCTGGCCGCCACGCGCGAGCCTTTGCCACGGGCGGTATCCGGTTCGGGGGGAGGGGGAGCTGCTTCGGTCTCGGCGGGAGGCTCCACCGAAACCGGCTCGTCGACCGCTGCTTCCGGCGTTTCGAGCACGAACTCAGGCGTTGCGACGCTGTCGCGGTTGCGGATGATCGCGGCCCCGGCCATCAGAATGCCGGCATAAAGGGCGAGGGCGGCAAGCCCGCCGGCGATGGTGAAGAGCCTCGGCGGCATCAAGGATCCTATTGGCTGGCCCAGATGATCCGGGCAATCCATTCTACGTCGTTCATCTCGAAATTGCGGTTGGGATGGTCGGGGTTGAGCGAGACGAGTTCGATGCCGCGGGGCGTCTGCCGGGCCAGCACCTTCGCCATCACCTCGCCCCCGCGCGTCTTGACCACGACGCGGTCGTTGCGGCGCACCTGCGCGCTCGGGTCGACGATCAGGACATCGCCGTCGCGATAAAGCGGCAGCATGCTGTCGCCCTGAACCTCCAGAGCGTAGGCACCGCCCTGCCGCCGCTCGGGCGTGGGGAATTCGATCGTGTCCCAGCCCTGGCCGACCGGAAAGCCGCCGTCGTCGAAAAAACCACCGGCGCCGGCCTGCGCGAAACCGATCAGCGGAATGCCCGGCGCTGCCGATGCTTCTTCCCTTTCGCGGCCGGCGGCATTGGGCTCCATCAGCGCCAGGAACTGATCGACGCTCGCTCCCGTGGCATGCAAGATCTTCGCGATCGACTCGGTGGAGGGCCATCGGTCGCGCCCGTCGGTGGACTGGCGCTTCGACTTGTTGAAGGAGGTGGGGTCCAGGCCGGCCCGCCGTGCAAGGCCCGACGGCGAAAGCCGGTGGCGCTCTGCCAAGGCGTCGATCGCGCGCCAGATGCTGTCATGTGAGAGCATATCGACCCATCTTCGGAAGGAGAGACGATGCGGGCGGCACAGCAAGCCGTTCCGCGGTCTGCGAATACATTAGCCAAGCGCCTTACGACCGTAAAGCACAGCGAGGAAAATAGTCCTTCCTATCCGATCAAAGGACGGTATACAGCAGATGCAGCGGTCTTCAGGGGTGAACTCTTCAGCAGCTGTGCTAAATAAAACAGCTTCACCCCGGGCCAAGAGGCGTGCTTGCTTGCAAACCTGAGATCGGAACGGCATCTCGTCGCCGCTTTTCTCGCTGCTCTTGCCGGCGTCGCGGTCGAGCATCATCTGCTCGAGGCCGGTCGCGCCGCATCGCTCATCGGTGCGGCCCTGATGGTGGCGGCGATCGTGCTTGCTTCCATGCGGGTCGCCCATCATGCCGAGGTGCTTGCCGCCAAAGTGGGTGATCCCTACGGCACGATGATCCTGACGCTTTCGGCGGTGCTGGTCGAGGTCGTCATCCTCGCCATCATGATGACCGGCGAGACCTCGCCGACGCTGGTGCGCGATACGATCTATTCGGCAGTAATGCTCGATATCAACGGGATCCTGGGACTTGCGGCGCTGCTCGGCGGCCTCAAACATGGCGAGCAGCCCTATAACGACGATTCCGCGCGCACTTACAGCGTCATGATTCTCACGGCCATGGGCATTTCCATGCTCGTCCCCGAATTCGTGCCGCAGTCGAAATGGCATTACTATTCCGCCTTCACCATCGGCGCGATGATCGTGCTCTATACGTTGTTCCTGCGCATGCAGGTTGGCGTCCACAGCTACTTCTTCAGTTACAGCTATCCGCGCGCCAAAGCGGGAACCGCGGCAAGCCGGCTCGAGGACGAGCCGGTGCTTCCTTCCGTCGTCGTGCTCATCCTGGGCGTGGTGGTGATCGGCTTTCTCGCCGAAATCATGTCCGGGCTGCTGTCGGCCGGGATCAAGGGCACGGCGGCGCCGCCGGCCCTGGCCGCGATCGTCGTCGCGGCGATCTCCGCTTCGCCCGAGGTCATGACGGCAATGCGCGCCGCGCTCGCCAACCGCATGCAGGCAGTGGTGAACATCGCGCTCGGCGCTTCGCTTTCGACCGTGATCCTGACCGTACCCGTCATGGAGGCGATTGCCCTTTATACGGGCCAACCCTTCATCATGGCCATGTCGCCGGTGCAGACGGTAATGGTTGCGGTAACCCTCATCGCCGCCGCTATCAATCTCAATGACGGTCAGACCAATGCCATCGAAGGCATGACGCATTTCGTGCTGTTCGCCACCTTCATCATGCTGTCCGCCCTCGGGCTTTAGAGCACTTCCAGGAAAAGTGTGTAACGGTTTTCCGTCCGGAAGTGCGTTGGACCGAAGAGCACTTCCAGGAAAAGTGTGTAACGGTTTTCCGTCCGGAAGTGCGTTGGACCGAAGAGCACTTCCAGGAAAAGTGTGTAGCGGTTTTCCGTCCGGAAGTGCGTTGGATCAAGAGCACTTCCAGGAAAAGTGTGTAGCGGTTTTCCGTCCGGAAGTGCGTTGGACCAAAGGATTAGTGCTCAGGCCGGCTGCTCTTCCATCGCCTTGCGCGCCACAACGCGGTCATAGGCGGCTTGAAGCGTTTGCCGCACGGAGGGTCCCTCCGGTCTGGCATCGCCGAGGTGTTCGGCGCGCAATTCCCGCATGAAACGCTCCCAGAGCTCGGGGCCGCCCTCCTCCATCAGTTGGGCTCGGATGCTGAGTTCCTCGCTGACCGGCAGGTAGCGCCGGCCCCAGGCGCCGAGATGGGCCATGATCGGCACAAGCGCGATCGCCATTTCCGTCAGGCTGTAGATCGCCTTCTGCTTGTGGCTCGGATCGTCCGCTTTCGTCAGCATGCCGATCTCGACAAGCGTTTTCAGCCGGTCGGCGAGGATGTTGGTGGAAATCCCCTCCTGCGAGCGCAGGAGCTCGCGGAAGTGGCGTTTGCCGCCGAAAATCATGTCGCGAATGATCAGGAGGCTCCATTTGTCGCCGAATACTTCGAGCGAGAGATTGATCGGGCAACCCGAGCGATGGTCATCGGTCATTTTGGTCTCTGCAAAACGCGAGCGGAGCATCCGCTCTAAAACTGCTTGCATTATTGCACCAGTGAAGTTAGCCTGCAACTGCTTTCATATCGCAACCAGTTTCCGAGCGAAGAGGAGAAGATCATGACCAAAGCTTCTGTCGAACATGCGGACTTCACCATCGAACGCGTTTTCAATTCACCCCCGGAACAGGTCTTCGAGGCCTTCGCCGATCCTGCTGCGCATGACCGCTGGTTCGTCAAGGCCGACAACTGGCCGGTCGCCGAATATAGCCACGACTTCCGCATCGGCGGCCGGGAAAGCGGCCGGTTCAGCCAGGACGGGAAGGTTTTTTATTTCAATGAAACGATCTATCTCGACATCGTCGAGAACCGGCGGATCGTCTCGGCCTATACCATGGCGAAGGACGAGCAGCGGCTTTCCGCGTCGATCGCCACCGTCGACCTCATACCGGAAGGCACCGGCACACGCGTCGTCTTCACGGAGCAGGGGGCATTCCTGGATGGGCTCGACAAGGTGGAATATCGCCGCGAAGGCTGGGAGCAGCTGATCGGATTTCTGGCGGCCGAGCTCGGTGAGAAGGCTGAAGTGGCCTGAAGCCTTGAACGTTTCTCTCCGGTCATTCGCGGTTACCGAGAATGACCGGAGAGACAATATTGCGCCGTGCGGCTGACCTGGCGGCTTATGCCGCCTTCTGCCCCGCTCCATAAGGATCGAAGCGCCCGTAGAAGGTCTCGCCCTTTGCGGCCATCTCCTTCAGAAGCGGCGTCGGCCGGAAGTGGTCGCCATGGTCGGCGGCGAGCTTTTCGCAGAGCTCGACGAAGGCTTTCGCGCCCATGCCGTCGATGTAGGAGATCGTGCCGCCGGTGTAGGGTGCAAAGCCGAAGCCGAGGATCGAGCCGACATCGGCTTCGCGCGGATCTGTGACGATGCCTTCCTCGATCGTGCGCGCGGCTTCGAGTGCGATCGTCACCAGCAGGCGCTGCTTGAGCACGCCGACCTCGATCTCGCCGGCATCCTTCTGCGGGTAGAGCTCTTTCAGACCCGGCCAGAGATATTTCCTGGCCGGCTTTGCCGGATATTCGTAGAAGCCCTTGCCGTTCTTTCGGCCGCGCCGGTCGAGCTCGTCCACCATCTTGTCGATCAGCGCCATGTGTCTGGGATCGACGGCCTTCTCGCCGAGATCGGCGACGGCCGCCTTCAGGATCTTCTGGCTGAGGTCGATCGCCACCTCGTCGTTGAGAGACAGCGGTCCGACCGGCATGCCGGCCATCTTGGCGGCGTTCTCGATCATCGCCGGCGGTACGCCCTCGATCAGCATGTCATAGGCTTCGTGGATATAGCGGAAGACGCAGCGATTGACATAGAAGCCGCGCGTGTCGTTGACGACGATCGGCGTCTTCCTGATCGCCGCGACATAGTCGAGCGCGGCCGCGAGCGCGCGGTCTCCGGTCTCCTTGCCGAGGATCACCTCCGTCAGCATCATTTTCTCGACCGGCGAGAAGAAATGGATGCCGATGAACCGGTCCGGCCGTTTGGAATTCCTGGCGAGGCCGGTGATCGGCAGCGTCGAGGTGTTGGAGGCGAAGATCGCGTCCTCGGCGATCACCGCTTCGACCTTCTCGATCACGTCCTTCTTGACCTGCCGGTCCTCGAAGACCGCCTCGATGACGAGGCCGGCATCCTTGAGATCGCCGTAGTCCGCCGAAGGTGTGATGCGCGAAAGCAGCGCTTCGCCTTCCTCCTTGGTCAAGCGTCCCTTGCCGATCGCGTCCTTGACGAGGCCTTCCGAATGCGTCCTGCCCTTTTCGGCAGCTTCCATGTCGCGGTCGATGAGGGTGACGGGGATGCCGCCTGCCGCGGTTACATAGGCGATCGAAGCGCCCATGAAACCGGCGCCGACGACGCCGACTTTCCTGAGCTCGGTCTTCGGTACGCCGGCCGGTCGGCGCGCGCCCTTGCCGAGTTCCTGCATCGAGACGAACAGCGACCGGATCATCGAGAAGGCTTCGGTCGTCTGCAGGATTTCGGTGAAATAGCGCTGCTCGATCTTCAAGGCCGTATCGAAGGGAACCTGCAGCCCCTCGTAGACGCATTTCAGGATCGCGATCGCGGCGGGGTAATTGCCGTAGGTCTCGCGGCGCAGGATGCCGGAGGCGGCCGGCCAGAGCTGCGCGGAGGCGGGCGTCCAGATGCCGCCGCCCGGGAGCTTGAAGCCCTTCTCGTCCCAGGGCTGCACCGGTTTCAGGCCGTTCTTGATCATCGCCTTGGCGGCCTCGATCAGTTTGTCCGGGTCGACCACCTCGTGAACGAGCCCCATGGCCTTTGCTCGCGCCGGCGTAAGCGAGGAGCCGGTCGTCATCATCTGCAACGCGTCCTGCGTATTGGTCAGCCGTGGAACGCGCTGGGTGCCGCCGGCACCGGGGAAAATGCCGACCTTGACCTCGGGAAGCGCGATCTTCACCGATTTCGCATTGGAGGCGACACGGCCGTGGCAGGCGAGCGACATCTCGAAGGCGCCGCCCATGCAGGTGCCGTTGATGGCCGAGACCCAAGGCTTGCCCGAGGTTTCGAGCTTGCGGAAGAGACCCGTCATCCGGCCGACGAGGTCGAAGAGTCTCCGGGCCGCGTTGTCCGGGTCCTTCTTCTTCTCCTCCGCCTGGAAGGTGAACATCGACTTGATCATTGAAAGGTCGGCGCCGCCGGAGAAGGAGGATTTGCCGGAGGTGACGACCACGCCCTTGACGCCAGGATCCGCCGTCGTCTGATTGATGATGGCGTCGAGTTCCTTCATCACCTCTTCGGTGAAGACGTTCATCGACTTGTCGGGCATGTCCCAGGTGACCAGCGCAATGCCGTCGGCGTCGGTTTCGATCTTGAAGTTCGTGTAAGACATATTCTCTCTCCCGGGATCGGATCAGACGCGTTCGATGATCGTGGCGGTGCCCATGCCGGCGCCGATGCAGAGCGTCACCAGCGCCGTGTTGAGGTCGCGGCGCTCCAGCTCGTCGAGCACGGTGCCGAGGATCATCGCCCCGGTCGCGCCGAGCGGATGGCCCATGGCGATCGCGCCGCCATTGACGTTGATCTTGTCGTGCGGGATGTCGAAAGCCTGGCAGTAGCGCAGCACGACGGCCGCGAAGGCCTCATTGAGCTCGAAAAGATTGATGTCGGAGAGCTTCATGTCCGCCCGCTTGAGGAGCTTCTCGGTGACGTCGACCGGCCCGGTCAGCATCAGGGCCGGGTCGGAGCCGATATTGGCGAAGGCGCGGATGCGGGCGCGGGGTTTGAGCCCCATGGCTTCGCCGCCGGCCCTGGAGCCGATGAGCACGGCCGCGGCGCCATCGACGATGCCGGAGGAATTGCCGGCGTGGTGGACGTAGTTGATGCGCTCGATCTCCGGATGCGCCTGGATGCCGACGGCCTCGAAGCCGCCCATCTCGCCGGGCATCTGGAAAGAGGGGTTCAGCGAGGCCAGTGCCTGCATGTCGGTGCCGGGGCGCATATGCTCGTCGCGGTCGAGGATGACCAGGCCGTTCTGGTCCTTGACCGGGACGACCGAGTTCTTGAAATAGCCCTTCTCCCATGCATTGGCGGCGCGCTTCTGGCTTTCCACCGCATAGGCGTCGACGTCGTCGCGCGAGAAACCGTATTTCGTGGCGATCAGGTCGGCGGAAACGCCCTGCGGCATGAAGTAGGCGGGCAGGTTGACCGAGGGGTCCATGAACCAGGCGCCCCCCGACATGCCGAGGCCGACGCGGGACATCGACTCCACGCCGCCGGCGATCACGATATCGTCCGCTCCCTGGGCGATCTTCGCGGCGCCGAAATTGACGGCGTCGAGGCCGGAGGCGCAGAAGCGGGAGATCTGCATGCCGGGCGCACGCGTCGAATAACCCGCCTCGAAGGCTGCGGCTTTCGGGATGACCGCACCCGCATCCATGACCGGGTCGACGCAACCCATGATGACGTCGTCGACCGTCGAAGTGTCGAGCCCGTTGCGATCGCGCACGGCCTCGAGCACCTTGGCGGCGAGCCGGACGGAGGGCACCTCGTGCAGCGCGCCGTCCTTCTTGCCACGGCCGCGCGGCGTGCGCACGTGGTCGTAAACGAAGACTTTCGTCATCTCTTGATCTCCCTTTCGGCGGCGTTTCCTCGGGCCGCGCATTATCAATCGGAGCGGGATTCGGGCGGAAGACCGCTTCTCGCTTTCGATCCGGCTCCCAGTCTGAAATCAGAACGCGGCCGCGTCCAGCGCCATCATCGTGTCGGCGCCCGTTTCGATGCGGATCTTGCGCAGCGCCGTTTCAGGCAGGATGCGCTCCATGAAGAACCTCGCCGTGATCAGCTTGTTCTTGAGATAGTCCGCGCGCTGCGTTTCGCCAGCGGCAAGCTTCTCCTCCGCCGTCTTGGCCATCTTCGCCCACATATAACCGAGGACGACGAGGCCGAAGAGATGCATATAGTCGGTGGAGCCGGCTCCGGCATTGTCGGGTTTGGCCATGGCGTTCTGCATGAACCACATGGTCGCGGCCTGCAGGTCGTTCAGCCCTTTCTTAAGGGCCTTGGTGTAGCCGGAGAGCTTTTCGTCGCCGCGGTTCTCCTCGCAGAAGTCGCCGATCTCCTTGAACAGAGCCATGACGGCGCGGCCGCCGTTCATCGCGAGCTTGCGGCCGACCAGGTCGAGCGCCTGGATGCCGTTGGCACCCTCGTAGATCATTGCGATGCGGGCATCGCGCACATACTGGCTCATGCCGTGCTCTTCGATATAGCCGTGGCCGCCGAATACCTGCTGCGCCATCACCGCGTGATCGAAGCCCTTGTCCGTCAGCACGCCCTTGAGGATCGGCGTCATCAGGCTGAGGATGTCGTCCGCCGCCTGGCGCTCCTCTTCGCTGTCCGAACGATGGGCGATGTCCGACTTCAGCGCCGTCCAGAGCGTGAAGGCGCGGCCGCCTTCGTTGAAGGCCTTGATCGTCATCAGCGTGCGGCGGATGTCCGGATGGACGATGATCGGATCGGCCTTCTTGTCCGGCGCCTTGGGGCCGGACAAGGAGCGGCCCTGAATGCGCTCGCGCGCGTAGCTCGCAGCATTCTGATAAGCGACTTCGGCAATCGAAAGCCCCTGCATGCCGACGGCAAGCCTGGCCTCGTTCATCATCACGAACATGGCGCTGAGGCCCTTGTTCTCCGTGCCGATCAGATAGCCGGTCGCCTCGTCATAATTCATGACGCAGGTCGCGTTGCCGTGTATGCCCATCTTGTGTTCGATCGCGCCGCAGGAAACGCCGTTGCGTTCGCCCGGCTCGCCGCCGGCGTCGAGCTTGAATTTCGGCACGATAAAGAGCGAGATGCCCTTTACACCGTCAGGCGCGCCCTCGATGCGCGCCAGCACCAGATGGACGACATTTTCCGCCATGTCGTGCTCGCCGGCGGAGATGAAGATCTTCTGGCCGGAGATCCTGTAGGAGCCGTCGCCGTTCGGCACGGCCTTGGTGCGCAGCAGGCCGAGGTCGGTGCCGCAATGGGGCTCCGTCAGGTTCATCGTGCCGGTCCAGGTGCCGTCGACCATTTTGGGCAGATAGGTCCGCTTCTGGTCTTCGGAACCGTGCACCAGGATCGCCGCGATCGCCCCCTGCGTCAGGCCCGGATACATCATAAGCGACATGTTGGCCGCGGACATGAATTCGCCGACGGCGGTGTGGAGCGTGTAGGGCAGGCCCTGGCCGCCGAATTCTTCCGGGGCGGCAAGACCGAGCCAACCGCCTTCGCGATAAAGGTCATAGGCTTCCTTGAAGCCCTTGGGCACGGTGACGGAGCCGTCCTCGTGACGCTTGCAGCCCTCCTGGTCGCCGGAAAGATTGATCGGGAAGAGGACCTCTTCCGCGAGCTTTGCGGCCTCGCCGAGGACCGCGGCCGTCATGTCCGGCGTCGCATCCGCAAAGCCCGGGAGATTGTGGTAGCGCTCGATGCCGAGCACGTCGTTGAGGATGAACAGGGTATCGTCGACCGGAGCCTTGTAGATGGGCATGCTTTTCCTCGCCTTGATGTCCTTTCGGGCCGCGCCGCACGGCAGACCCGCTTCTCACTGTGTCGAGCGCGCACCGGTGGCGGTGTGCGACTTGGACGGATGCTATCGAATTTTGACGTTTGCGTAAACGTCAAAAATTCCCGAAAGGCGAAAGTTTCGCTCCTGCGGCGCGCCGCTCCAAATGCCATATGGCGGGGGGCGGCGGCGTACCGGGCGACAATAATCGTTAAAAATCGGATCGGTTAACGGCTTATTTACCACGTTTAATGAATTGTGCGCTTTGAGATGGTCAAAGCTGCAACCGGTCCCGTCTTTGCATTGTTGCGGTTTTGCCCACATCGGCGGTGCCGCCGAAATCGGAGCGAAAGCCGGGGAAGCCCGGGCTCCTTCGGCGGCTTCGATGACGGTCGAATTTATAGGGCCAAAGCGACACAGGGGCGAAGAGGCAATGAACGGATCGCGATCCACTTCTCAGCGCATGGGCAGCCCGTCCTATGGCGACCGGCCGTCGCTCGATGCCCTGAACCGCACCATCGAAGGGCTCGAAGCGCGCATCGAGGGGCTCATGAGTAGCGTCAGCCGCGAGACGCGGCAGCCCGAGCGGCCGCGTCCGGCCCCAAGCGAAGCGGTCTCCGAAATCATCGACCGCCAGCGGGCGCTCAATGCGGCGCGCGAGCGGTCGCCGCTGCGCGAACGCGCTGCGTCGGGCGACCTCGATCGCCTCGCTCCCACCCGCCTTGCGGCAGAGCCACGCTACCAGCCCTCTCAGGCAGCAGCCGCGCCATCGGGACGCTCTTCGGCTGCAGCGGATATCGCCGAGGCGCTCGTCGGTCTGCGGCATGAGCTGAAGCGCGATCTCGATGACGGCCTGTCGCGCGAAATGCATGCGCTGCGGTCGGAAATCCGCGGCATCAAGGCCGAAGCCGCCCAGGACCGCCGTTTCGCCGAGGACGTGCGGCACGATATCGAGCGGCTTTCGGCTGGCATCAAGGAACTTGGCCGGCAGGCTTCGCCCGCCGAGGCCGATGCGCTCAGGATCGAATTCGATGACCTGAGGTCCATGCTCGAAGGCCTCGCGCGCGAAGACAGCATGCGCCGCATGGAAAACCGATGGACCGGCGTCGAGGATCGGCTGAACGCCTTCGACCAGAACCGCGACGATGAGCTGGTGGCGCTCGCCTACCGGCTCGACGAGATCAAGGCGCAGATCAATTCCCTGGACAGGGGCACCGGGATCGAGGTGCTGGAAAGCAAGCTCGTCGCGGTCGCCCAGGCGATCGAGATGCTCGGGCGCCAGATCCAGCCGGACGAGAGGCGCCTGGCGCCGCAATTCGCCGACCTCGGCAAGCGGCTCGATGAGATCAGCCGGGCGATCGCCGCAGGCAGCGGTAATGTGGCCGGCACCGACGGTTCGTTCGTTGATCGTCTGGAGAACAGGCTCGGCGATCTGTCCCGGCAGATCGACACCCTCTCCAATCCTGCCGATTCCGGCCTCGGCGCGCGGATCGAGGCGCTGGCAGCTCGCGTGGAGGACCTTGCCGGCGAGAAGGGGGCGGCCAGATTGGAAGAGCGCCTGGACCAGCTTTCCGCGGTGCTGGAGCACAACCGGCAAGGCGCGGAGCCGGATCTTACAGATCGTCTTGCCGACATTTCCCGGAAGATCGAAGCCCTCTCGGGCGACAGCGTCACCGATGCACTGGCTGAACGGCTCGACGATCTCGCCCGCCGTATCGATGGGCTTGCGCGAAATGTCGAGCCCTCGGCGGACCCGCGCTTCGATCGCCTCGAGGATCGCTTGGCAGGTATCGCCCAGCGCCTGGAGGAGACGCATGCCGCGCCGTTCGACGACCGGCAGGCGCTGCGCAACCTCGAAGCTCAGATCGGAAACCTCTCGACGCTGATCAGCCAGTCTCACGGTGAGACGGCAGGCGTGCCGGCGGAATTCGAGAGCCGCATGAACACGCTGGAAGACTATCTCGCCACCAGCGACGAATATATCATCGAAGCTGCCCGGCAGGCCGCGGAAGCCGTGATGGAGGCATATTCCAGGAACACCGCACCGCAGATGGCGGCGAGTACCGACATGGCGGCGATCTCGGCGCTCGCCGAGGATCTGCGTACATTGGAGGAACTCAGCCGTTCGAGCGACGAACGGACGGCACGCACCTTCGAGGCGCTGCATGAAACGCTCGTCCATATCGCCGAGAAACTGGAGCGGCTTGAAGAGCGGGAGCCCCCGGCTTCTCATGTTCCGATGCCCAAGGCTGCGCCCGTCGAAGCCGCGGGCACTTTGACGATGGCGGAACGCGACGAGGACGTGGAACACGCGCCACACGCGTTCGCGGCCGCAAGCGAAACCTCCATCCACGCACCGGTGCCGGCCGCAGCTGAGGCGAATGATGCCGCCGAAGTCGCAATGGTCGAAGACGGCGAGATCAAGGTGGAGGCCCGTGCGGCGAAGACGAGCCTGCTTGCCGGTCTGACTCGGCGCTTCGCGCCGAGGCAGAACGAGGGAATGCCGATCCAGGCGCGGCAGATGGTCGAGCCCACCCCCTCGATCGACCCCTCCGAAATGCTCGCTCCCGAGGACGCCAATCAGCTCCTCGAGCCGGGCTCCGGCGTGCCGGACGTCAAGAAGATACTCGAACGTGTCCGTGCCGGTCAGATGGCCCGTGGCGCGCAGGAGGCGAACGACGGCGAAAAGGCGGACTTCATCGCCGCCGCGCGGCGCGCGGCGCAGCTGGCCGTCGAGGAATCCGATACGCTCAATCGCGTCAAGGAAAGCAAGGCACCATCCGCCGTCGGCGGCGCGCTCGCCCGCCACCGCCGTCCGATCCTGATCGCGGTCGGTGCCGTGCTGCTCGCGATCATGTCCTATCCGCTCGTCAGCACGGTGCTGAAAGGCAAGGAGGCCCCGAGCGCTCCGCCGGTTGCAGCGATCGAGCGCAAGGCAGAGGTTGCGGAGCCGGCGGCCGCCGTCGAGCGCCTCGCCCAAACGGCAGCTACCGCGAAGACTGGAGAAGAGCCCAGGGCTCCGGCTGGCGTGGAGAAGACGGATGCGCCGGCGATAGCGGCAAAGCAGCCGCCAGCCACTGCCGAAGCCGGCAAGGTTGACAAGGCCGTTGATGGCGCTGGCGACGGCCAGGCGGCCTTGATGCGGCCGGCGGAGGCACGAACGCCTGGACCCGTCTCGACCTTGCAGCCGCCTTTAGAAAGTTTAGCCGCTGAGCCGGCCAGGATGAGCGAGATCGTTCTGCCGGAGGGCTTCGGACCGCCCGCGCTCGTAACCGCGGCCAAGGGCGGCGATCCTCTCGCCTTCTACGAAATAGGCGCCCGCTTCACGGAAGGGCGGGGGGTCGAGGAAGATCGGGCGGAAGCCGTCAAGTGGTATCAGCGCGCCGCCGACGCCGGCGTGATTCCGGCCGCGTACCGGCTCGCCAACCTTTATGAGAAGGGCGCGGGCGTTCAGCGCGACGCAGCAAAGGCCAAGGCGCTCTATCTCAAGGCGGCTGCAGCCGGCAACGCCAGTGCGATCCACAATCTCGCCGTCATGCTCGCCGGCGGCCGGGACGGCGGGCCGGATCTCGCCGAAGCGGCCAAATGGTTCGAGAAAGCCGCCAGTCTCGGCGTTCGCGACAGTCAGTTCAACCTCGCCGTCCTCTATGCGCGGGGCGACGGTGTGGCCCGCAATCTGGAAGAATCCTATAAATGGTTCGCAATCGCGGCCCGCGACGGTGACAAGGACGCGGCAGAAAAGCGCGACGAGATCGCCAAGGCGCTGAAGCCGGACGAGCTTTCCAGTGCCAAGGCGAAAGTCGACGCCTGGAAGGCTCAGCCTGTCGACGCCGAAGCAAACACGGTGGAGGTCCCGGATGCCTGGGTCGGTCCGCCGACCAAGACGGCCACCGTCGATATGAGCAGAGCCGTTCGCAACATCCAGGCGATCCTCAACAATAACGGCTTCGATGCCGGCAAGCCGGACGGCCAGGTAGGCCAGAAGACGATTGCCGCCATCAAGGCCTTTCAGACTTCGGTCGGCCAGGAGCCGACGGGTGAGATCACCGATGGGCTGGTCCGGGAGCTTCTGAAGCGGAACAGCTGAACCGTTTCGGCCGTACCGCGCATGACGTGGTGCCACAAGGTCGCAGGCGTGCCTGCGGGGCCGCGCATGTGCCTGAAAAGGTTGACAGCTCTGGTCCGGGAGCGCATGAGAGAAAGTGTCGCCCGTTTCTCCCTCAGGGGCGCGAACGGTCCACCCATATACCCCCCGTCCGTGGTTAATCATGTACCACTTCGAAGGACAGCGCCATGCGCCTCTTCGAGCGCGTGAGGCTTGAGAATAGTGAAACATTGCACAATTCCTCAATTGTTTGCGGTTAGGAATTGTGGAGGAGCAATTTCCGCCCGCAATGCGGGCCGCTGGCATATCGAGGTTCGGCCGTGACGGTCTATCTGCCCATTGCTGAGTTGTCGGTGAACATCTTCGTCATTCTCGGCATGGGCGCGGCCGTCGGTTTTTTGTCCGGCATGTTCGGCGTCGGCGGCGGATTTCTGATCACGCCGCTTCTGATCTTCTACAATATTCCGCCCGTCGTGGCGGTGGCGACCGGCGCCAACCAGGTGGTCGCCTCGTCGATATCAGGGGCGATCGCCCATTTCCGCCGCGGCACCATCGACATCAAGCTCGGCACGGTGCTCTTGTGCGGCGGCCTTGTGGGCGCGACCGTCGGCGTCTGGCTGTTCTCGCTGCTCAGGAGCGTCGGCCAGCTCGATCTGGTGATCTCGCTGCTTTATGTGGTGCTTCTCGGCTCGGTCGGCGCGCTGATGCTGTGGGAGAGCATCGGCGCAATGCGCAAAGCAGCGAAAAACCAGCCAGCGCAGCTCAGACGGCCCGGGCAGCACAATTGGATCCACGGCCTGCCGCTGAAGATGCGCTTCAAGAAGTCGAAGATCTATCTGAGTGTCATCCCTGTGGCGACGCTCGGCTTTTCCATCGGCGTGCTGACCTCGGTGATGGGCGTCGGCGGCGGCTTCATCATGGTGCCGGCCATGATCTATCTGTTGCGCATTCCGACCAGCGTCGTCGTGGGCACATCGCTCTTCCAGATCGTCTTCGTCTCCGCCTATACGGTGATCGTCCAGGCCTCGACCAACTACACCGTCGACATCGTGCTGGCCTTCGTGCTGATGATCGCCGGCGTCATCGGGGCGCAATACGGCGTGCGCGTCGGCCAGCGGCTGCGCGGCGAGCAGCTCAGGGCACTGCTGGCGCTGCTCGTTCTCGCCGTCGGCATCCGCCTGGCGGTCGAGCTCGTCATCCCGCCGAAGGACATTTACTCGGTCGTATCCGCGGGGGCCGGCTTCTGATGCGCTCGCTTCTCCTTCACCCGATCGTCGCCCTGGTCCTCGCCGTCGCCACCCCGGCCGCAGCGCAGGTTCTGGAGCGCCAGGTTACCAATTTCACCGAGAAGCTCGAGATCGGCATCTCGACGGAAGAGATTGCCATCACCTCCGATTTCCGCGGCGCCGACCTGACGATCTTCGGCGCCATCGATGGTTTCGACGCCAGCCTCCTGGCGCAGGGCAAGTACAATATCATCGTCGCGCTGGAAGGGCCGAAGGACAATGCGACGGTGCGAAAGAAGGAGCGGGTGTTCGGTATATGGGTCAATACCCAGTCGATGACCTTCGAGCTCGTGCCGGAGGCCTACTCGCTTTCGAGTACCCGCGCCATCGAGACGATCGCGCCGCGGCGCGACATCGCCAATATGGGCATCGGCGTCGACCATATGCGGCTGGTGCCGCTCGGCTTCGTCGGCGACGGCAGCACGCTCGGCGAGTTCCGCAACGCCTTCCGGACGATTCGCGAGACGAGCGGCGTCTATCAGCGCGATCCGGGCGGGGTGCAGTTCATCAGTTCGAGCTTGTTCAAGGCTTCGGTGCGGCTGCCGGCCAACGTCCCGAACGGCATCCATGTCGTACGCGCCTATCTCTTCCGCGACGGCGTCTTCGTCGCCGCCAAGGCTCTTCCGCTCAGGGTGGTTAAGACCGGCCTCGAACAGGCGATTACCCGCGCCGCGCACGATCAGCCGGTGATCTACGGCCTCCTGGCCGTAACCCTCGCCGTCGTCACCGGCTGGGGTGCCAGCCTGCTCTTCCGCAAGGAGTGAGGGAAGCCGGCAAACCGAGTTGGCGTTCCATTTTGCGTTATGGCGGTTTAAGGAAGCACGGGCATCGGCGGCAAGCGATGCGAAACTTGAGGAAACCCCATGAAACCGATTTTCGTGCAACTGCAATGCGCCCCCGGCAAGACCTATGAGGTGGCCGACGAGATTTATCGCAGGGAGATCGTCTCGGAGATGTATTCGACCAGCGGCGACTATGATCTGCTTCTGAAGGTCTATGTCGAGGAAGGCCAGGATATCGGAAAGTTCATCAACGACAATATCGCCAGCGTTCCGGGCATATCCCGCTCGCTGACGACGCTGACTTTCAACGCGTTCTAGAGCCGTGAAACTACGCACTTCCGGACGGAAAACCGTTACACGCTTTTCCTGGAAGTGCTCTAACCTCACCCGAGAAGGTTGGCGAAGCGCACCGAATAGATCCGGTCGCGGCCAAGCATATGGGCGACGAGCTGCTGCCGGTCGAAAAGGCCGCTCATCTCACGATGCCTGAGGTCGAGACCTCCCGTCGTGACCCCGAAAGCAGGCATGACGAGGCGCTTGCCGTCGGTCGCGAAGCAGGCGCGCCTCACCGATCTTTCCCGTCGCCTCACGGTCGCCGAAGGATGCAGGTGGCCGGCGATCTCGCCGATGCCGTCGCGTCTCGAAGGCTCGTGCCGGAAGACCAGGCCCGCGTGGCGGAGCTCGTCCATGGAGGCGCCGGGCAGCCCCTGTGCGCCGTCCGGATCATGATTGCCGTTGATCCAGATCCATTCGCGGCCGCAGGCCATGGCCGCGATCATCTGGCGGAAGGTTTCCGGCATTGCAGCCGATCCCTTCCGGTCGTGGAAATTATCGCCAAGACTGATGACGGTCGCGGGGTCGTGGCGGGCGATGACCGCCTCCAATATCCTGAGCGTCGCAAGCGTATCGTAGGGAGGCAGCATCATGCCGCGCCGCGCAAAGGCGGAGCCTTTTTCGAGATGCAGGTCGGATACGACGAGCGTGCGGCTTTCGGGAAAATAGAGGCCGCCGAGCGGATCGCAGACCGCGGCGATTCCATTGATGGACGTGCGCGCGTGCAGGGATGGGCTGACGGCAGGTGATGTCGCGTAGATGAGCCGATGCATGGTCATTGCGGTGTTCTTGTGTGTGGGCGAGAAAGGCTCCTTTCCTCCCGCTTGCCCCTCACCCTAACCCTCTCCCCGCACGCGGGGAGAGGGGACGTGCCCCACGATACCGGTGAAAACGGTAGCGGCGGCGCTTGCCGCGGATCCCTTCTCCCCGCCTGCGGCGAGAAGGTGCCGGCAGGCGGATGAGGGGCGCCGCGGAGGGGTGGGGGGCTTGGGGAGGATTTTCGCTCTCTCATAATTCTCTCATCCATCCTTGCCGTGGCCGCTCATCGCCTCGTTGACCAGGTCGTCGGCCGCTTCCGTGAGCAGGAAGTCCTGGGCTTCTCCATGCACCGATTCCCGTCCGATCTCCAGCATTACCGGGATGGCAAGCGGCGAGATCTGATCGAGCCTGCGATGGGTGATATGGCCCTTGATCCGCTTGAGCATGGAGCCGAGGCGGCCGATGTCCAAAAGTCCCGTGGCCGCATCGTTGCGCGTCGCCTCGAGGAGAATGTGATCCGGCTCGTGCGCGCGCAATACGTCATAAATGAGATCGGCGGAAACGGTGATCTGCCGCCCGGTCTTCTCCCTGCCGGGGTGGCGCTGCTCGATGAGCCCGGCGATGACCGCGCAATTGCGGAAGGTACGTTTCAGGAGGAAGGATTCGTTCAGCCACGCCTCCAGATCGTCGCCCAGCATATCCTCGTCGAAGAGCTGCCCGAGCGACGGCGCCCGCGCCCGGAACGCCGCGCCCATGTCGTCGAGCGCCCAGATGGCGAGCGAATAGTCGGTCGCCACGAAGCCGAGCGGCTTCAGCCCGGCGCGGTCGAGACGACGGGTAAGGAGCATGCCGAGCGTCTGGTGGGCGAGCCTGCCCTCGAAGGCGTAGATGACCATGTAGTGCCGGCTGCCCCGCGGGAAGGTCTCGATCAGGAGTTCGTCGTCGCGCGGAAGCATCGACACGTCGCCCTGCAGCGCCAGCCAGTCCCTGACCTGGTCGGGCAGACCTGCGCGGCGGGCCGGATCGGCGACCATCTTTCGCACCTGTGCTGCGAGATAGGTGGAGAGCGGAAACTTGCCGCCGGCATAGCTCGGCACCTTGGGATCGAAGGAAAAGGCCTGCGAGGCCAGGCACTCGTTCTCGCGGATGCCTTCGAAGCGCAGCACCTTGCCGGAAAAGACGAAGGTGTCGCCCGGGGAAAGCATTTCGAGGAACGATTCCTCGACTTTGCCGAGCGACATGCCGCCGCGGCCAAGCGAACCGCGCTGGTTGCGCTTGACCATGCGGATGTTCAGCATCGGCGATTCGACGATCGTCCCGACATTGAGGCGGTATTGCTGAGCAACCATCGGGTTGGAGACCCGCCAGAGCCCGTCCTTCGTCTTGCGGATGCGGGCATAGCGCTCATAGGTGCGAAGCGCGTAACCGCCGGTGGCGACAAGATCGACGGCGCGCTCGAAGGTTTCCCAGGGAAGCCGGGCATAAGGCGCAGCGCTGATCACCTCTTCATAGAGTTCAAGCGCATCGAAAGGCTGCGCGCAGGCCATGCCCAGGATATGTTGCGCCAGCACGTCGAGAGCGCCCTTGCCGATCGACGGCGTGTCTTGAGCGCCGACGTAATTGGCGTCGAGCGCCGCCTGGCACTCCATAACCTCGAAACGGTTGGCCGGAACCAGAATCGCGCGGCTCGGTTCGTCCATGCGGTGGTTGGCGCGGCCGATGCGCTGCGCAAGCCGGCTTGCTCCCTTCGGCGCCCCCACATGGACGACCAGATCGACGTCGCCCCAGTCGATGCCGAGATCGAGGGTCGACGTGGCGACGACGGCGCGCAGGCGGTTTTCGGCCATTGCCGCCTCGACCCTGCGGCGCTGGGCGACATCGAGAGAGCCGTGGTGCAGAGCGATCGGCAGATTGTCGTCGTTGATTTTCCAGAGTTCCTGGAACAGCATCTCGGCCTGGCTGCGGGTATTGACGAAGAGCAGTGTCGTCCGGTGTTTCTTGATGGCAGCGTAGACATCCGGGATTGCATAGCGGGCCGAATGCCCGGCCCAAGGCACCTGGTTCTCGGTCCGCAGGATGGAGATCTCGGGCTTTGCGCCCCCGGAAACGGTGATCAGTCCCGCATGGTTCTCCTTGGCGAGAGATTGAGCGACCAGCCAGCGCTGCAGATCCATCGGATCGGCGACCGTAGCCGAAAGACCCGTCGTCTGGAGACGGGGCGCCAGGCGGCGCAGCCGCGCGAGGCCGAGCGAGAGGAGGTGGCCGCGCTTCGACATCACCAGCGAATGCAGCTCGTCCAGCACCACATAGCGCAGGTCCTTGAAGAAGCGCTCCGCCTCGCCATTGGCCAGAAGCAGCGCGAGCTGCTCCGGCGTCGTGAGCAGTATGTCGGGCGGGTTGAGCTTCTGCCTCTGCCGCTTGCCCTGCGGCGTGTCGCCGGTGCGGTTTTCGATGCTCACAGGCAGCCCCATCTCCCCGACCGGTTTCATGAGGTTGCGCTCGATATCGACGGCAAGCGCCTTGAGCGGCGAGATGTAGAGCGTGTGAATGCCGGTGAAGGCCGCGCCGGGCGGGATCCTGCCGCGCCTGGTGATGTCGACGAGGGAGGGCAGAAAGCCGGCAAGCGTTTTGCCGGCTCCGGTCGGCGCGATCAGAAGCGTGCTCTCGCCCGCCTCGGCCCGTGAGAGAAGTTCGAGCTGATGGGCGCGCGGACGCCAACCCTTTTCGGCGAACCACCGGAGAAAGGGTGAAGGCAACGTCAGGGCGTCGCCTTCCGGCGACGGAGAATCGATCCTGTCCACGCAGAACAAAGGTAGATCAAACGCGGCAAAAGAGAAGCCGGCATCTTCGTGCTGCTGCAATGATTGACTCGGAGCGAGAATCATGGATAAATTTTATCTAGGATAGGAGATGCAGATGAAACTCGGCGACGGCGTCGAACAGGCCATTCACAGCGTCACGATGCTGAGCTGTCTTCAGCCGGGCAGTACCCTGTCGGCCGCAGCGCTCGCCGAGTTCCACGGCGTCTCGACCAGTTACCTGCTGAAGCATCTGCAGGCGATGTCGGGGGCCGGACTGCTCGAAGCCGTGCCGGGGCCGAAGGGCGGCTACCGGCTTGCGCGCGCGCCCGAGAAGATCACCCTGCTCGATATCGTCCTCGCGGTGGAGGGGGCGGAGCCCGCTTTTCGCTGCAACGAAATCCGCCTTCGCGGCCCCAATCCCTATTCCTGCAAGCCGGCCGCGCCGTGCACGATCAATGTCGCGATGCTCAGGGCCGAGCAGGCCTATCGCGCCGAACTCCGGCGCGTGACCATCGCCGGTATCATGGCCGACCTGAAAGCTATCGACCGCGACGGGGCGATCGCGGCGCGAACGAACGGTTTTCTCGCCCTTCATGAACGGAAATCGGGCAATGCCGCCTGATGTGAACCACCACCCAAGCAGCCAAACAGGAGAAGATCATGCAGTCACGTCTGAATTTTGCGAAAGCCGCTCCGGACGCCTACAAGGCGGTCGCCGCGCTCGACAGCTATGTCAAAGGCTCCGGAATCGAGCCTCGCCTTATCCACCTGATCAAGCTGCGCGCCTCGCAGATCAATGGCTGCGCCTATTGCGTGGACATGCACACCAAGGAGGCGCGCCACAGCGGCCTCAGCCAGCAATGGATCAACCTCGTCTGTGTCTGGCGCGAATCGCCGCATTTCGACGAGCGCGAACGGGCGGTCCTCGGCTGGACCGAGGCGCTGACCAATGTGGCCGAGACACGTGCGCCCGACGACGCCTATGAGGCGCTCAAGGCGCATTTCAACGAGGAGGAAATGACCAGGATCACCGTCGCGATCGGCGCCATCAACGTGTGGAACCGGCTGTGCGTCGGCTTCCGTGCCTTGCCCCCGATCGACGAGCCGGCCGTGGCGGCTTAGAGCGGGATGAGGGAAGTGTATGCGGGTTTCGGTCCGCACTACGCTCTCTAACCACTGAGACTACACAATTCCCGGAAGCGATAGGGCTGTTACAGAGCGATGTAGCGGTCGGCGCGGTGGTTGATCGCCACGAAAACGTTGAGGACGACCGCGCCGAGTACCGACCAGATGACGACCGTCGGCGTCGTCACGAAGAATGCTGCCGCCAGAACGATCATGTCGATCGCGAGTTGCACGAGACCGGCGCGAATGCCGAAGCGCTCCTGCAGGTAGATGCCCAATATGCCCACGCCGCCGAGGCTCGCGCGGTGGCGGTAGAGCGCCAGGAGACCGTATCCGAGGAGTAGGCCGCCGATGAGAGCGGCCCAGCCCGGGTGAATCTGCCCGATCTCGAAAAGACGCGCTTGCATGTCGGTCAGGAACGAGGTGAGCGCGATGGCAATGAAGGTCTTGAGCGTGAAGGCCGGACCGAGCCGCTTCAGCGACAGGTAGAAGAACGGCAGATTGAGCAGGAAGAAGGTGAGACCGAAGTTCACGCCCGTGGCGTAATGCAAAAGAAAGGCGAGGCCGGCGGTGCTGCCGGTCAGAAGTCCGGCGCTCGCCAGGAAATAGAGACCGAGGGCGGCGACGAGGCTGCCGGAAAAGACGCCTTGAACGTCCTCCACGGGCGTGTGCCGTGTGGGACTTGTATTCCAGAGACCGAAAACGCTGCTTGCCTGTGCCATGGCTGACCCTCAGATCGCGACGACATCACCATTGCTGCAGCGCACAAAAAATTCAAGCAAAATATGTAAGTAATGCTGACCTATTTTCGCCCTCCCCTTCGGGGAGCTGCATCAAGACGGCTTGCGCGCGAGGAATAATATCCCGGCGACGGGCTCGCCGGCATCCCTGCGGATGATCGTGCGCTCGGTCGCCATTATGGACAGACCGCTCGCTTCGCAGAGGGAGGCGATATAGGTTTCCGGATGCGCGTAGCGCAGCGACGGACGCAGCACGAAGCCGTCGGCCCCGCCTGCATCCTCGGCGGAAAACGCGAAGAGCCCGCCCGGTGCGAGCAGGCGGTCGGCGATGACGAAGACACCTTCGAGATTGCCGAGATACATCAGAACGTCCGCCGCGCTGACAAGGTCGGCACGCCGCTGCTCCAGCCCGCCGAACACGCCCGAATCCTCGGGAGCCAATGAAAGGTCCGCCTGGGCGAGGCGGTCATAGACACCCTTCGCTTCGGCCTTGGCGAGCATATTGGCGGAAAGATCGAAACCCTCGAGGAAATCGGCGCGATCGCGGATACGCTCGCCGAAGAGCCCGGTGCCGCAGCCGAAATCGGTGACGTGGCGAAAACGCCCGCCGCCGTTCACCCGGTCGATCAGGGCCGCAAGTTTCTCCGGGACGCTGTAGCCGAGCTTTTCGACGAGCGCGTGGTCGAAGCGCTCGGCATAGTCGTCGAAAAGGCGCTCGACGTAAACGCTCGGCGGCTGTTCGGGCGTCTCGGTCGCGCCGAGCAAAGCGAGCTTGAGGCTGGCGCCGAAGATGTCTTCCGGATTGAGCCGAAGCGTATTGCGCAGCGCGTCGACGGCTGCCTCTATTCGGCCCGATTTCTCTTCATAGTCCGCCAGCCGGAACCAACCGGCCGCCCATTCCGGGGCAAGCTCCAGCGCCTGGGCCATGAGTTCCGCCGCACCTGGCGCATCGCCCGCTTCCGCAAGCATCTTCGCGTAGTCGGCGCGGCGGTCGGCGATCAGGTCGCCGGAGGAGAGCTGGTTGAAGGTCATGGAGATGCGGCTTGGTTGCGATGGACGCTTCTGACGCCGCGAAAGGCAAAATACAAGCGGATTCTGAAAGCGGCACCTCGGGCCGTCATGCCTTGCACGCTTGGGAATGGCGGCTTATGTGAAGGGAAACAGGAGAAGTTCTCGCTGATGTCGGACGGAATAAATAAATTCTTGGGGGACTCGCCGCTACGCGTGCTCGTCAAGCTGCTGGTGGTGTCGATCCTGGTCGGCTTCGTGATGACGGTCTTCGACTGGTATCCGGCAGATATCTATTACGGTATCCGAAACTTCCTGCTCGATCTCTGGCGGACCGGGTTCGCGGCTCTCGGACGGGTGGGCGACTACCTGCTCCTCGGCGCGGTCGTCGTCATTCCGCTCTTCATCATTCTGCGTCTCTTCAGCTATCGACGGTAAGCATGCACGATCAGATATTTGTCGCCCGCAGACGGCTGCTTCTGCGTGCCGGTGCCGTGGTCTCCCTCGGTCTTATCACCGGCTGCACCACCTCGAATCTCCTTTCTCCGGACAGCGGTACGGGCAGCGATCAGACCGAAGCGACGCTCGGTTACGTCAACACGCTGCGCAAGGGCAGGGGTCTTCCTGCGCTTTCCGGCGACCCGGTCGCTTCCGTTGCGGCCATGCATCAGGCGGCACGCATGGCGAGCGCGGGCAAGATGCGGCACAATATCGGCTGGCGGGACAGTTTCTACGATCGGATGAAGGGGCAGGGCGTCACGCTGCCGGCTGCCGAAAACATCGCCGTCGGTCAGAAGGACGCCGGGCGCGCCTACGATGCCTGGTTCAATTCTCCGAAGCATCTTGAAAACATGCTCGGCAATTACCGGGGGCTCGGCGTCGCCGTGGCGCAGAATTCCGCTTCCGGAAACCGCCCCTATTGGGCCATGGTGCTCTGCAGCTGAGCTGATTCCCGGGTGACCTACGGAATCGGACCGTAGGGACAGGATCATGACGGCTACGCAAAGCCTCGAACGCGACACGGACAACCCCGAAGCCGGACCTTTCCTGGTCACCAACCGGCTTATCTTCTCGATCGCCCTGCCGATGACGCTCGGCTTTCTGACGACGCCGCTGCTCGGCCTCGTCGACACGGCCGTCGTCGGCCGGCTCGGCAAGGCGGAGCTGCTCGCGGGTCTCGCGGTCGGCGCGGTGATGTTCGACCTCATTTTCACCACTTTCAATTTCCTGCGTGCCGCAACCACGGGTCTCGTCGCGCAAGCCTATGGACGTGGAGACCGGCGCGAGCAGCAGGCGGTGTTCTGGCGTTCGCTCATGATCGCGCTCGTCACCGGCGGCACCATCGTGCTTATATCACCCATCCTGCTTTCCGCCGGCCTCTGGCTTATGGGGCCCGGTCCGGAGGTTGCGGAGGTGACCCGGACCTATTTCCTCTATCGCATCCTTTCCGGCCCGGCCGCCCTCGCCAACTACGCCATCCTCGGATTCGTGCTCGGCCGCGGCGAGGGCACGCTCGGCCTGATGCTGCAGACGCTGATCAACGGCACCAATATCGTACTCTCGATCCTGCTCGGCCTCGTTCTGGGCTGGGGCGTGGCCGGCGTCGCGATCGGCACCGTGGCGGGTGAGGTGATCGGCGCGCTTGCGGGTTTTGCAGTCGTCTACGGTCGCTTCGACAGGAAGGACGCGCCCGGTTGGGCGATGATCTTTGCCGGCGACCGCCTGAAGAAACTGTTCGGCCTCAACCGCGATATCATGATCCGCTCGTTCGCCCTTCTGGCCGCCTTCACGCTCGTGACCCGGATCGGCACGTCCTTCGGGCCGGTGACGCTTGCGGCAAACGCCGTGCTGATGACGATCTTCCTTGTGGCCGGCTATTATCTCGACGGGCTTGCCACCGCGGCCGAACAACTGACGGGCCGCTCGATCGGTGCCGGTTATCGCCCCGCTTTCGACCGGGTCCTGCGGATGACTGCCCTTTGGTCGCTCGGCCTCGCCGCATTGACCACGCTCGTCCTGCTCGCTTTCGGCAACACCGTGGTGAACATGCTGACGACTGCGCCGGACGTGCGCGCGCTCGCCTATGAATATATGCCATGGGCGGCCGTGACGGCGCTGACCGGCGCACTCGCCTTCCTGATGGACGGCGTCTTCATCGGTGCCGGCTGGTCCCGCGACATGCGCAATATGATGCTGGCCGCCTTCATCGGCTACGTGGCGGCGCTTGCCGTGCTCGTCCCTGCATTCGGCAATCACGGCCTCTGGGCCGCGCTCAACCTTTTCCTGTTGCTTCGCGGCGCTTTCCTGCTGCTGATGGTGCCGCGCCGGGCGGCTCAGACGTTCCGGCCGCTCCAGTAGTCGAGCCGGCTGTCGCGTATGTCGCGGATCGAGGCAAGTTTCTCGCGCTCGCAAAGGGCCGAGAGGCCGCGCACGATCCGTCCCGGCAATCCCGGTCCCTCATAGACCATGCAGGAATAAAGCTGCACGAGATCGGCTCCGGCGCGGATCTTTTCCGCTGCGGTTTCCGCCGAGCACACGCCGCCGACCCCGATGATCGGCAAGTGCGGTCCCACCCGCTTGCGCATCCGGGCGAGCACTGCCGTCGATTTCTCGAAGAGCGGCTTTCCGGAAAGGCCGCCGGCTTCGTTGGCCTGGCGTCGGTCCTTCAGACCCTCGCGCGAAAGCGTCGTGTTGGAAACGATCAACCCGTCCAGACGATGCGCCAGCACCTCGGCTGCGATGTCGTCCATGCCTTCTTCTGTCAGGTCCGGAGCGATCTTGAGGAAGACCGGAACCTGCCGGCCGCTTTTTCGCGCCTCATCGTCCCGGGCGGAAAGCACGGCCGAAAGCAGCGCCGAGAGACTCTCGCGCGCCTGCAGATCGCGCAGGCCCGGCGTGTTGGGCGAGGAGATGTTGGCGGTGAAATAGCGTGCCACCGAATGGAAGGTACGGATGCCTGTTACGTAGTCGGCGATCCGGTCCGCGCTGTCCTTGTTGGCGCCGATATTGACGCCGATCAGCGCCTCGCGCGAGCAGGCCTTGAGCCGCGCCAGCGCCGCCCCGTGCCCCTCGTTGTTGAAGCCGAGCCGGTTGATCACCGCCTCGTCCTCGACGAGCCGGAAGAGTCGCGGCTTGTCGTTGCCCGGCTGCGGCCTCGGCGTCACCGTGCCGATCTCGGTAAAGCCGAAGCCGATCTTCAGCAGCGCTTCGGGGACTTCGGCATTCTTGTCATAGCCGGCGGCCATGCCGACTGGGTTGGGAAAAACGAGGCCCGCCACGGTTTGCCCGAGCCGGGGGTCCGCCGGCGCGGCGCAGCTCGGCACCAGGCCGCCTTTCAGCGCCTTGATCGAAAGGCCGTGCGCCGCTTCCGGATCGAAGAGGAAGAGGCCGCGCCGTGCGAGGTGCTCCAACCGGCGGATCATGGGGCGAGTTCCGGGAAGCTGTGCTGACCGTCCGGCCGCAGCGGCAGGGGCTTCTCCCATAATACGGCATCAAGCGGGAGCGGAGCGTAGAGATGCGGAAACAGCGCGCCGCCGCGAGAGGGCTCATAGACGAGTTTGTCGCCCAGCGCCGTCGCGTCGACCGCAACGAGCAGCAGGTCGTCCTGACCTTCGAAATGCCGGGAGGCGGTTTCGACGACCTGGTCGCGGGTCGAAAAATGAATGAACCCGTCGGCGAGATCGACGGGGGCGCCTGCAAACGCGCCGGTCCGCCGCGCTTCCTGCCATAGAAGTGCCGGAACGATCTTGTATATGGTAGCGTTCATCTTTGTTCGCTTATCCGTCGTGAGCATGAGTGATGGCCTTGCCGCAAATATCGGCGCCTGTCCACCGCACAGCATGAGATCGAGGCGGATTTTCCGTAAGCATTCAACGGAGAGAACGTCATGAGACAGGCAGTCGCAATGCTCGCAGTCGGGTTGGGGTTCGGTCTCGTTGGCCCGGCGGCTGCGCAGGAAGCCTCGCCCGGCCGCTACAGCATGCAGAAGTCGGAAACGGGATTAGCCCGGCTCGACACCGAGACCGGCGAGGTCACCTTGTGCCAGGAAAAGGCCGGGGAGCTCATCTGCAGGATGGCGGCCGACGAGCGAGCCGCATTCGAGCGCGAACTCGATCTCCTCACACGTCGCATAGAAGCGCTGGAAAAGGCCGTGGAAAGCGGTGAAACCGCGGCCGAACCGGCGCTACCCGACGATGAAGAGATTGACCGGGCAATGAGCATCATGGAAAGAATGGTGCGCAAGTTCATGGGGATCGTGAAGGAATTCGAGGACAAGGGCAGCGATTCCGCCGACGAGGGCGAGAATCTGCCGCAGAAGACCTGAAAACGAGCGGTGACGTGCTGGAGGGCACGCGCCGCGCATGTTTCCCTGAAAACAGGGATCATTTGGGAATAAGATGATACGGCAGATCCACAGCGCAAAGCTGCAGGATGGCAGCCGAGGCTCTTGGGAGGGAGCGTCATCATGCCGGAAATGACCATCATCATCGCCGACGACCACCCGCTCTTTCGTGGCGCAATGCGCCAGGCGCTGAGCGGCATGGTGGGCGCACCGGCCATCGTCGAGGCCGGAGATTTCGCCGCTGCGCGCAGGTCTGCGGCCGACAACCCGGACGCCGATCTGATGCTGCTCGACCTGACGATGCCGGGCGTCAGCGGGCTTTCAGGGCTGATCGCGCTGCGTGCCGAGTTTCCGAGCCTGCCCGTGATGATAGTCTCGGCCCATGACGATCCGGCGACCATCCATCGTGCGCTCGATCTGGGAGCGGCAGGGTTCCTGTCCAAATCGGCCGGTATCGAGGAAATCCGTGAAGGCATCGCAAAGGTGATGGCCGGCGAGGTGTTCGTCCCGGCCGGTTACGATCAGAACCAGGAATACGAACCGGAAGTTGCCGATCTGCTGCATCGGCTGCAGACACTGACGCCGCAGCAGTCCCGCGTCCTCTCGATGCTCGCCGAGGGGCTGCTCAACAAGCAGATCGCCTATGAACTCGGCGTCTCCGAGGCGACGATCAAGGCGCATGTCTCGGCGATCCTCCTGAAGCTCAACGTCGACAGCCGTACACAGGCGGTGATCCAGCTATCGAAGCTGGGGACGGTCGCGGCGGCCTGAGGGGCCGCTCCCGACGCTGGAGATTTTTGCCCTCATCCCGCTGCCGCGACCCTCTCCCCGTTTGTGACCGGTGAGGTGCGTCGGGAGTTCGCGGCTTGTCCCTTCGCCCCGCCTGCGGGGAGAAGGTGGCCGGCAGGCCGGATGAGGGGCGATCCCGAGCTAAGCCAGTTATTCCGCCGCGGCGCGTCCCGCCGCGGCAAGCTGCGTGAGCCAGGCGCGCAGCGCGGCCGGGCGGACGGGCTTGTGCTGCAGCGAGACGCCGTCCCGTTCGGCGGCGCCGCGCACTTCCGGTGACCGGTCGGCCGTTACCATCAGGGCGGGGATACTCTCCTGCCAGAGGCCGCGGATCGCGGCGATCGCCTCGACGCCGGTGCCGTCGCCGAGGTGATAGTCGGCGACGATCGCGTCGGGACGCACGCTCAATGTACCGGGCGCCATTTCAGTGCAGGCGGCGAGCGATTCGGCGGTCGTCACGCTGCAGCCCCAGCCGCCGAGCAGCAGGGCC
Organism: Sinorhizobium meliloti 4H41; assembly: GCF_000375585.1. Lineage (GTDB taxonomy): Bacteria > Pseudomonadota > Alphaproteobacteria > Rhizobiales > Rhizobiaceae > Sinorhizobium > Sinorhizobium meliloti_A. Next base: position 451,609 of record NZ_AQWP01000001.1, read on the forward strand.
ATGCCTTCGAGAATCTTCGGCTCGTTGTCGATGCAGATGACGTTTAGCCCGGCCAGTGCTTCGCTCGTTTTCGCCGCTGCGACGGGTTGCGGCCTGACCCTGCCGCCGGCGCTCTTGTCGAGCGGCACGGTGACCTTGAAGCCGGTGCCCTTTCCCGGCCTCGATTGCAGGCCGACCGGGTGATTGAGAACCCGCGAGATGCGGTCGACGATGGAGAGACCGAGGCCGAGCCCCGACGCGGTTCGCGCGCCTTCTTCGAGGCGCGCGAATTCCTTGAAGACGGTGCGGAATTTCGATGTAGGAATTCCGATGCCCGAATCGAGGACTTCGATCGTCGCCGTCTGTCCGTGCCGGCGCACGCCCACCAGCACCTTGCCCCGGAGTGTGTATTTTATGGCGTTCGATACGAGGTTCTGGACGAGGCGCCGGAGCAGGTTCGGATCGCTGCGCGCTGCGAGCGATGTCGGCATGATGACGAGTTCGATATCCTTCGCCCTCGCCATCGGCGCGAAATCCGTCTCGATCCGCCTGAGCAATTCGTCGAGCGGTACGGATTGCAGGCGCGGCTTCATCGCGCCGGTGTCGAGCCGCGAAATGTCGAGCACGGCGCCGAGGATGGCTTCCACCGATTCCAGCGATGAATCGATGTTCTGCACCAGCGCCCGGTTGTCGGAATCTCCGAGTCGCTCGACCAGCGACGAGGAGTAGAGCCGTGCCGCGTTCAAGGGCTGCAGGATGTCGTGACCGGCAGCGGCAAAGAAGCGGGTCTTGCCGATATTCGCCTCCTCGGCGGCCGCCCTTGCCTCGCCCAGTTCGCGGTTGACGCGTGTGAGTTCTCCCGTCCGCTCGGCGACGCGCAATTCCAGCGTTTCATTCGCCTGTTTGAGCGCCATGTCGGCCGCGACGCGCTGGGTTATGTCGGTGTAGGTTGTGACGATGCCCTTGTCGGGCATGGCATTGCTTCTGACTTCGAGGATGCGGGCGCCGCCTTCGAGTTCGAGCAGGAACGGCTTGTCGAGCGTCAGGAAGTTGGCGATCAGCGCCTTCTCCTCATCCTGGCGGACATCCCCGCGGCGGGCAAGAATCGCGACGATGTCGGCCAGCGGAAAGCCCACCTGTCCGGCGGCCTCGGGGAGGTCCAGGAGTTCGCGGAAGCGGCGGTTCCAGATGATGAGATTGTTGGCGTTGTCGAAGACGGCAATGCCCTGGTCCATCTGCGAGAGTGCCGTATGCAGCATGTCCTGGTTGTATTGGAGCGCCTCGCTTGCCTGGTCGAGCAGCCAGGCGGTGTCGGAGGAGGTGTCGTCCATGCGCTGCAGGACAAGTGAAAGGACGAGCCGGGCGGAGGACGAGCCGATTGCGCTGCCGAGCAATTGTTCCGAGAAGTGGACAAGCGCCATGTCGGCGGAGGCGTTTTCGTCGAGCCAGCGGCCGGATTGCTGTTCATAGGTATGGAAGGAGCGCTGCATGCGCTCCTCGCCCATGTAACGGCCGATCGTCGTCTTGAGGTCGCGCACCGTCACCTTGGTTTTGCGCCCGCGGAAGGTCCGCTCGGTGCGTGAGCGGCGGGTGATGAAGACGCCCGCCTGGAAACGCTCCAAGGGTTTGGGCGCGCGCGTCAGCGAACCCACGATATAGGCCGCGACATTGACGAGCATGCTGAGAGCCGTCGCATTTACCAGCGGGTCTGACTGGGCGCCGGAGAAGAGATCGGTGAAGGGCAGCAGGAAGCTGAGCACCGTGGAGGCGATGTGGGAATTGTCCGGCCCGCCGAGGCTCGGCAGGAAAAGGACGTAGGCCCAGACGAGAAAGCCGCTGACCATCCCCGCGATCGCGCCGCGGGCATTGGCCTGCCGCCAGACGAGGCCACCGAGGAGCGCCGGCGCCATCTGCGCGATGGCGGCGAAGGAGAGCAGTCCGAGCGAGGCAAGCCCGGCGCTGATATCGGCGGCGCGATAATAGCCGTAGCCGAGGAAGAGGACGACGAAGATCGCCGTTCGGCGGATATTGAGGAGCGTACCGGCCATGTCCTCCTGGAGAGAGCCGCGGGTGCCGAGCCTGCGGCGCAGGAATACCGGCATGACGATGTCGTTCGAAACCATGATCGAGAGCGCGACCGAAGCGACGATGACCATGGCGGTCGCTGCGGAGAAGCCGCCGATGAAGGTGAAAAGCGTGACGAGCGGCACGTCGCCGGCAAGCGGCAGCGCCAGAAGATAGAGATCCGCATTGCCGGAGCCGGAGAAGGTCAGGATGCCGGCGATCGCGATCGGCAGGACGAAGGCGTTGATTGCGATCAGATAGAGCGGGAAGAGGATGCCCGCCGTGCGCAGTTCGTTATCGGTACGGTTTTCCACGACCGTTACGTGGAATTGCCGGGGAAGCATGATGATGCCGAAGGCGGAAAGCGCGATCATCAGAATCCAGCGCGCGACCGGCGTCTGGTATTCGAGCGCGGCGAGCACCGTGGGACTCTGCTGCGCTTCCGCCCATAGATTTGCAGGCCCGCCGAACAGGAAGAAGACGATATAGATGCCCACCGTGAGCATCGCCACGAGCTTGACGACCGATTCCATCGCGATTGCGAGGATCAAGCCGTCCTGGTGTTCCGTCGCATCCGTGTGGCGCGTACCGAAGACGATCGCGAAACAGGCGAGAAAGAGCGTGACCAGAAGCGGCAGGTCGACGAAGTTCTCGCCCGAGCCTATGCCGTAGTCGCTGGTGTCGATCATCGTGGCGACCGAACTCGACACCGCCTTGAGCTGCAATGCGATATAGGGAATGGCCCCGACGAGCGAGATCAGCGCGACGATTGCCGCAACGGCCGGGTTCTTGCCGTAGCGCGCAGCCACGAAATCGGCGACGGAGGTTAGCTTTTCGGTCTTGGCGAGCCGGACGATGCGGCGGATCAGCGGCATGCCGAACGTGAACATCAGGATCGGGCCGATGTAGATGCCGGTGAATTCGAGTCCGCGCTCCGCCGCAAGGCCGACGCCGCCGAAATAGGTCCAGGAGGTGCAGTAGATCGCCAGGCTCAGCGCATAGACGAGCGGCCTGCCCTTCTCGGCAATCTTGTTTCGTCTGGCTCGCCGGTCGCCATAGCTTGCAACTGCGAAGAGCAGCAGCAGATAGGCGAAGGCCGAGGCAAAAATGACCGAACCCGAAAGCATGCCTCACTCCTCCGCTGCCAGCATAGGGCAAGTCCATTTGGTTGGAAATCGGCGGTGCATCAGTCTTAAGTTCAAGATAACGCGCCGATATCCGCAGCGCTTGACCAAATGCAAGGAGTGCGATTTCCTCACGCGGGGCTTTGGTCTAGATTCCTACCGGCGGTTGCCGCGCAAGACAGGTGCGGGTGGACGTTCGGGGGTATTTCCAGGAGAGAGGCATGCTGAACGAATTCAAGGAGTTTATCGCCCGCGGCAACGTCATGGACCTTGCGGTCGGCGTGATCATCGGTGCGGCCTTTAGCAAGATTGTCGATTCGGTCGTCAACGACCTCGTCATGCCGGTCGTGGGAGCGATCACCGGCGGCGGCTTCGACTTCTCCAACTATTTCCTGCCGCTCTCCGCCAGTGTTACCGCGCCGACGCTCGCAGCCGCACGCGAACAGGGCGCGGTCTTTGCCTATGGCAATTTCATCACGGTGCTCATCAACTTCCTGATCCTCGCCTGGATCATCTTCCTGCTGATCAAGCTCGTGAATCGCGCGCGTGCTTCGGTGGAAAGGGATAAGGCGCCGCCCCCGTCCGCACCTCCGCCGCAGGACATCCTGCTTCTCTCGGAAATTCGCGATCTCCTGAAGCAGCGCGCCTGAGACGCGGATCACGCGGCGGCCCGGTGCTGCCGAGTGATGGAAACATCACAAAATTCGATAAACAGGTCAGAGAAATTCGCGTGATCGCCGACGCCAAAGCGTCTAGAAACGGCGGGCAATCAGGAGCCCGCCGATGACGATCATGACCAGTCTCAGCCCCCGCGCGACGGCAGCGCCCGAAAGCGGCATCGTCGAAGTGGTCAACTATGCGCGCGGGCGCGAAGGACTGATCCCGCTCTGGGTCGGCGAAGGTGATCTGCCGACGCCGGATTTCGTCAGTCGCGCGGCGGCCGACGCGTTGATGGCCGGCGAGACCTTCTACACCTGGCAGCGCGGCATCCCACCGCTGCGCGAGGCACTGGTCCGCTATTACCAGCGCCGGTTCCTGAAGGCGCTTTCGCCTGAGAATTTCTATGTTACCGGTTCGGGAATGCAGGCGATCAAGCTTGCGATCGAAGCGGTAGGCTCTCCCGGCGACGAGGTGGTCCTGCTGACGCCCGCCTGGCCGAATTTCGCGGCCGCTGCGGACCTCTCCGGCGTTCGCCCGGTCGCCGTTCCGTTGCAGTTCGAAGGCGGCAAATGGCAGCTCGATCCCGAACGTCTTCAGGCGGCGATCGGGGAGAGGACGCGGGCGCTGTTCATCAACACGCCGTCCAACCCCACCGGTTGGACCGCCACTTACGAGGATCTCAAGGCCATTCTGGCGCTCGCGCGTAAACATGGACTCTGGATCATCGCCGACGAGATCTACGCGCTCTACTATTATCTCGGCGGCCGGGCGCCGTCCTTCCTCGACGTGATGGAGGAGGATGACCGCATCCTCTTCGTCAATTCCTTTTCCAAGAACTGGTCCATGACCGGCTGGCGTGTCGGGTGGATCGTCGCGCCGCCGGCGATGGGGCAGGTGCTCGAAAATCTCATCCAGTATTCGACCTCCGGTGTCGCGCAGTTCATGCAGCGCGGGGCAGTCGCCGCGCTCGATGAAGGCGACGGCTTCGTCGACGAGAACATTGCCAAGGCGAAGCGCAACCGCGATACGCTCAGCGACGCGCTGATCGCGACCAACCGCGTCGAAACGCTGAAACCCGATGGCGCGCTCTACGCCTTCCTGAAGATCGACGGCGTCACCGACTCGCGGGCCGCGGCGCTCGACCTCGTCGACCGGACCGGCGTCGGTCTGGCCCCGGGGACGGCCTTCGGCGAGGGCGGAGCGCTTTTCATGCGCGCCTGCTTCCTGCGTGATCCGCTCCAGATCGCCGAGGCCGCGGAGCGCTTGCAGCGCTACATACTCAGCCGTTGACGGGGCATTTTCGGCGAGGATACGGCCAATCGGTAAAATCCGAGCGATCGGTGCGGCAGACCCTTAACCACCCCACCGAGAATAGCCGCTGCGTGCCGGCAAACAGCGCCCTGATTTAGAATTTCTGAAACGCGAACGCGTCTTTTCTGATCCCGCATATGCTGAGGACAGGGGACGGGAAATGGCCGTATTGGTAACAGGCGGAGCAGGTTATATCGGCAGCCACATGGTATGGTCGCTGCTCGACGGCGGCGAAGCGGTGGTGGTGCTCGACTGTCTGTCGACTGGATTTCGCTGGGCGGTCGCACCGGAGGCGCGCTTCTACTTCGGCGATGTCGGTGACCGGGCGCTGCTCCAGCGGGTCTTTGCCGAGAACGACATCGACTCGGTCGTCCATTTTGCGGGCTCGGCCGTCGTACCGGAATCGGTCGCCAACCCGCTTGCCTATTATGAAAACAATACGGCCAATACGCGCACGCTCATTGCCGCAACCATCGAGGCCGGCGTTCGCCATTTCGTCTTTTCTTCGACCGCCGCCGTCTATGGAACCCAGGATACGTCCGACCCGGTCGGCGAGACGGCCGCCCTGCGGCCCCAGAGTCCCTACGGCCGCTCCAAGCTGATGTCGGAGATGATGCTGCAGGACGCCGCGGCCGCGCATGATTTCCGTTTTGTCGCGTTGCGCTATTTCAACGTGGCCGGGGCCGACCCGCTCGGCCGCGCCGGGCAGTCCACCTTCGGCGCGACGCATCTGATCAAGGTCGCCTGCGAGGCGGCGCTCGGGAGGCGCCGGAAGGTCGATGTCCTGGGCACGGACTATCCGACGGCGGACGGTACCGGCGTCAGAGACTATATCCATGTGAGTGATCTCGTGGCGGCACACAGGAGCGCGCTCGCCTATCTGCGGGCTGACGGTGAACCGTTGGTTGCCAATTGCGGTTACGGCCACGGCTTCTCGGTGCTGCAGGTGCTCGATACTGTGCGCCAGGTTTCCGGCCGCGATTTTATGGTGGACTACGCGCCCCGGCGGCCGGGCGATCCGGCGCAAATAGTCGCCGACTCTTCCGTAGCCCGGCTGAAGCTCGACTGGGTCCCGACGCATGCGAGCCTCGAGCATATCGTCCGGAGCGCCTTCGACTGGGAAAGCCATCTCGGCCGCAAGAACAGCTTCGACGAGGAACAGGACGAGCGGTTGATCGCGAACGGCTGAGCCCGTCGGGTGAAGCCTTCAGGCGTGGTCCTCTCCGAGCAGTTTCCGCTCGTGCGCAATGGCACGTTCGACGAGTTGTCCCCAGAATCGTTCGTAGAAGTCCGGATCGAGGCCGAGTTCGAGCGCGTTCCGGCGCGCGTTTTCCTTCACCTCCGCCACCCGTGCCGGGATGTCCGCCTTGAGGTTGAGCGGGCGTTTGATCTCCGCGGCGCGCTCGATATAGCCCCAGCGTTCGGCGAAGAGCGTCATCAAAGCGCGGTCGAGGCGGTCGATCTCCGCACGTATATCGTCCATCGTCGTGCATTCTGCCGGTGTTTTCTGCATGTCGGATCCTCGCGGAGCGGAGGCCGCCCCATTTGATAGCGCCGAACTGCTAGCAAAGGGGACGCCGGCTGAGAAGGGGTTAAACCGACGCAGCGTGACGGCTCCGCTGCAGCGGGGGGTCACGCACCGAGAGCAAGCTTGATCGCAAGACCGACAATGCTGACTGCCGCGACGCCGGCGGCCCATAGGCCCACGAACCAGAGAAGCTTGCGGGCAGTGCCGCTCGAGCGCGTCAATGATAGCCCTCCTCCGGATCGACCTTGCCGCGGAAGACCCAGTAGGCATAGGCGGTATAGGCGAGAATCATCGGCACCAGCACAAGCGCGCCGACGAGCAGGAAGGCGAGGCTCTCGTCCGGCGCGGCGGCATCCCAGATCGTCAGCGAAGGCGGCACCATGAAGGGATAGAAGCTGATGCCGATGCCGATATAGCCGAGCACGAACAGGCCGAGCGCGGCGATGAAGGGCTGGACATCGTGCCGGTCGCGGATGCCCTTGAGAAGAAGGTAAAGGCAGCCGAGGACGAGCAGCGGCACGATGACGCTGAAGATCGCCGTCGGCCATCCGAACCAGCGCTCCAGATAGACCGGCTCGAGAAACGGCGTCCAGAGGCTGACGACGCCCATTGCGGCAACCGTGGCGAGAGCGGTTCGAAGCGCGACGCCGCGCGCCCGTTCGGCGAGCTCGCCACGGGTCTTCATGACCAGCCAGGTCGCTCCGAGAAGCGCATAGCCGATCACGATCGCCACCCCGGTGGCGATTGAAAACGGCGTCAGCCAGTCCCACCAGCCGCCGACATAGGCCCGGTTCTCGACCGGGATGCCCTGCACGAGGGCGCCGAGCGCCAGGCCTTGCGCGAAGGCAGCGAGCATCGAGCCGCCCGCAAAGGCCCAGTTCCACAGGAATTCGCCGCGCTGCGTGCGCCAGCGATACTCGAACGCCACGCCGCGGAAGATGAGGCCGATCAGCATGGCGATGATGGGCGCGTAAAGTGCGGGCAGGATCGTCGCATAGGCGAGCGGAAACACGGCGAGCAACCCTCCGCCGCCGAGCACGAGCCAGGTTTCATTGCCGTCCCATACCGGGGCCACCGAGTTCATCATGACGTCGCGGTCATGCTTTTCGGGGAAAAACGGAAACAATATCCCGACGCCGAGGTCGAAACCGTCGAGAACGACATAGGCAAGCACCGCAAAAGCGATGATCGCGGCCCAGATCAGTGGCAGATCAATGGCCATGATGGCCTCCCTGGTTGGCTGTTGCCGGCCCTGGCGTCACTCCGGCCGTGCGCAAGGGTCCTTCGTCGAGATCCGGCCTCGCATCGCGCGGCAGGCGTGCCATCAGCCGCAGGATGTAGAAGGTGCCGGCGCCGAAAACGAGAAAATAGACGATGATGAAGGCGACGAGCGAGGCGCCCACAGCCGGCGCTGCGATCGGGGAAATCGAGTCCGCCGTCAAAAGGTGCCCATAGATCGTGTAGGGCTGCCGCCCGACCTCCGTGGTGATCCAGCCGGCAAGCACTGCCACGAAGCCCGCCGGGCCCATGAGCACCGCCGCGCGGTGGAGCGCGGCACTCGTGTCGAGCGTGCCGCGCAGCCGACACCAGAGGCTCCAGAGGCCGAGACCGAGCATGGCGAAGCCGATCGCCACCATCACGCGAAACGACCAGAAGACGATGGCGACCGGCGGGTGCCGGTCCTCTGGTATGGTGTCGAGACCGGCAAGCGGCGCATCGAGCGAGTGCTTCAGGATCAGGCTCGAAAGCTTCGGGATCTCGAGCGCGTAGTCGACGCGCTTCTCGGCGGAGTTCGGAATGCCGAAGAGGATCAGCGGCGCGCCTTCCGGATGGCTTTGATAATGCCCTTCCATCGCCATTACCTTTGCCGGCTGATGTTCGAGCGTGTTAAGTCCGTGCTGGTCGCCGGCGAAGATCTGGATCGGCGCGACGATCGCCGCCATCCACATCGCCATTGAGAACATCGTGCGGGCGCGCCGCGGCGCGGTCTTGCGCAGGAGGTGCCACGCCCCGCAGGCGCCGACGACGAAGGCCGTCGTCAGATAGGCGGCGAGCACCATGTGCGTCAGCCGATACGGGAAAGACGGATTGAAGATGACCGCCCACCAGTCGTCAGGAATGAACTGCCCGGCCTCGTTGACGGAGAAGCCGGCGGGCGTCTGCATCCAGGAGTTCACCGCGAGGATCCAGGTGGCCGAGATCAGCGTGCCGAGCGCGACCATGGCGGTTGCGAAAAAATGCAGCTTCGGGCCGACCCGGTTGAGGCCGAACAGCATGACGCCGAGAAAGCCCGCTTCCAGGAAGAAGGCGGTCAGCACCTCGTAGCCCATTAACGGCCCGATTACCGGCCCGGCCTTGTCGGAAAACACGCTCCAGTTGGTGCCGAACTGGTAGGACATGACGATGCCGGAGACGACGCCCATGCCGAAAGCGACGGCGAAGATCGTCTTCCAGAAGTTGAAGAGCTCCAGATAGACCTCGTCCTTCTTCCAGAGCCAGAGCGCTTCGAGAACGGCCAGATAGCTGGCAAGCCCGATGGAGAAGGCCGGGAAGATGATGTGGAAGGAGACGGTGAAGGCGAACTGTATGCGTGCAAGGACAGTTGCGTCAAAGGCTTCGAACACGGCGCTGATCCTTTCGGGCGGAAACCGCAAGCTCAGACGCGAACGGCGTCCGGCATTTGCGATCTGCATCGTGTGATTGAATCTGACGCAATATTGCCAAAGGTCAATGACGGGCGGATCGTCACGTTGTCACACTGCGGCAATCGTTCGCCCGCGGCACTTTGAAGCGCGTGCCCATCAGGGCAGCCGCGCGTGCGACAGCGTCCTCTACGCAGCCTGCCGTGCCTCGCTTTCGAGCCTCATCCCTGTGACGTGCACAGGGATGGGAGGAAAGCACTCCGAGAAATCACCGGCGCGCGAGGTAGGCCTCGGCGAGCTCGGTCCAGAAGGCAGCGCCGATGGGCAGCAGATCGTCGTTGAAATCATAGCCGGGGTGGTGGAGCGATTTTTCCTCGCCCGTCACCCGCGAGCCCAGGAAGAAATAGCTGCCCGGCCTTTCCTTGAGCATATAGGCGAAGTCCTCGCTTCCCATGAACGGCCGCGCGAGATCGACGACCTTGTCGGCGCCTGCGAAGCGGATGGCGGCCTCGCGGAGGAAATCGGTCTCCGCCTTGTGGTTGATCGTGGCATCGTAGCTTCGCTCGTAATCGACGGTTGCGCGCATGCCGAAGCTTGCCGCTTGAGCCTCGGCGATCATCCGGATGCGGCGTTCGAGCTCATCGCGGACACCCGGATCGAAGGAGCGTATGCCGACGACGATCTCTGCGCGCTCCGGAATGATGTTGCTGGCGGAGCCGGCGTGAAACGCGCCGACGGTCACGACGGAGGGGTCCATCGGATGGATGTTGCGTGCGACGATGGTTTGCAGCGCCATGACGATGCTGGCGCCGCAAACGATAGGATCGGCGGTCTCCTGCGGTTCGGCGCCGTGGCCGCCGCAGCCGTGAACGGTGATCCGCGCCTCGTCGACCGCCGCCATGATCGGGCCCTCGCGCAGAGCGAACTGGCCGAAGGGCAGGTTCGGTTCGTTGTGGAGCGCGAACACGGCATCGCAGGGAAATCTGTCGAAGAGACCCTCGTCGACCAAGATCTTCGCACCGCCCGCATTCTCCTCCGCCGGCTGGAAGATGAGGTGGATCGTGCCGTCGAAATTCTTTCGCTCGGCAAGCGCACGGGCCGCGCCGAGCAGCATCGTCGTATGGCCGTCATGACCGCAGGCATGCATCAAGCCCGGCTTCGTGCTTGCATAGGCGGCCCCGGTTTCCTCCTGGATCGGCAGCGCATCGATATCGGCGCGGATGCCGATCGAGCGCGACCCGGTGCCGGATCTCAGCGTGCCGACCACGCCTGTCTTCGCCAGGCCCGTCGTCACCTCATAGCCGAGTGCTTCAAGATGGCGGGCGATGAAGGCGGATGTCCGCGTTTCTTCAAGCCCAAGTTCGGGATGGGCGTGCAGATCGCGCCGGATGGCCACGAGTTCCGGCATGGCATTGTCTATGGAGGCGGAAAGCTTCATGTCAGGCACCACGGGTGGGTATTCGGTTTTCGAAGTAGCGGAAGGCCACGACCAGTATGGCCGTCAAGCACATGTAGATCGCCGCGAGCAGCAGGAGCGGCTCATAGGTCAGGAAAGTTTCCTGCCGCACCTTCGAGATCACCGCATAGACGTCGACGACTGTGATTGTCGCGACGAGCGGCGTGGATTTCAACTGCAGCACGGTCTCGCCGTTAAGGGTGGGCAGCGCGCGGTGGATCGCCCGCGGCAGCCAGATGCGCCGGAACATCGTCCAGCGGCCCATGCCGTAGGCACGGGCGGCCTCCAACTCCCCGGACGGCACGCCGGCGAACGCGCCGCGCATGACCTCGCCCTCATAGGCGGCGAAGGATACCGTAAGCGCCGCCACCCCATAGGGCCAGGCCTCGCGCAGATACGGCCAGAGAAAGGATTGCCGGATCGCGGGGAACTGCGGAAAGAGCGAGCCGAGCCCGTAATAGAGAAGCCATAGCTGCAGCAGCAGCGGCGTACCGCGGATGACGGTACAGAAGATGCGGGCTGGAGCCTTGAAGAACCAGGGGCCGGTCACCTGGGCGAGGCCGAGCGGCACGGCCAGGAGGAAGCCGAGGATCGCGGTGCTGAAGAGCATCGCCAAGCTTACGAGAATGCCGGAGCCGAGCCTCGGCAGGTAGCGCGGCAGCCAGTCCCAGCGCATGAAGACCGCGACCGCCACCACGAGCGCCGCGAAGAGAAGCATCAGCACGATGCGATGGGGCTTGAGGAAACTCTCCTTTCTCGGGAGGTCTTCCGGCGTGTATGCGAGCGCGTGGGTGGTTTCGTCGGTCATCGTTGCTCCGCGAAGCCGCGTCGCGCACGGCGTTCGACCATGCCGATGAAGACATTGGAAACGAGCGTCAGCGTCAGATAGAGCGCACCGGCGGCGCAGAAGAAGAGGAGATAGGCCTTGGTGGCGCCTGCCGCCTGCCGGGTGACCAGCGTCAACTCGCTGAAACCGACGACAGCGAGCAAAGCCGTGTCCTTGGTGGCGATCAGCCACAGATTGGCAAGCCCGGGGATGGCATAGGGCAGCATCGCCGGAAGCGTGATGCGCCGCAGCACCAGGAGCGGCGACATGCCGTAAGCGCGCGCCGCCTCGATCTGGCCGGCGGGAACCGCCTTGATCGCTCCGCGAAGCACCTCCGTCGAATAGGCCCCCTGCACGACCCCGATCACGAAGATGCCTGCCACGAGCCCGCTGATATCGACGGCTCCGACCCCGATGGCGCCCAGGAACTGGTTCAGAAGATCGGTGCCGGCATAGTAGAGAAGCAGGATGAGTACCAGTTCGGGCACCGCGCGAACCACCGTCGTGTAACACTCCAGAAGATCGCGAAGCACCGGTCCGCCATAGAGCTTGCCGAAGGCCCCGCCGATACCGAGTGCGAGCCCGAGCGCATAGCCGCCGACTGCGATCTCGATCGAGCTGAGGAAACCCTGCAGCAGGACACCGCCCCAGCCGGGCGCCGAGAGCGAAAGCAGGCTCCAGTTGATAAAGGAATCACCGAGCACGGCAGCCTCTTAAACAGAGCGGGGATCATGGAGGATGTCCGCAATCCGCATCCCGCTCGAACAGGAATTCAAGGCCGGCGATCGCCCCGACCGCCGGCCGCTTGCGGTTATCCGCCGTAGATGTCGAAGTCGAAGTATTTCTTCGAGAAGGCGTCGTAGGTGCCGTTCTCGCGGATCGCCTTGATCGCCGCGTTGATCTTTTCCTTCAGTTCCGTCTCTCCCTTGCGCAACCCTACGCCGACGCCGGGTCCGATGACGTCGACGTCCTCGGCGACCTCGCCCTTGTAATCGCAACACTGCTTGCCCTGGTCGCTTTTCAGGAAGGCATCGAGGGCGATCGCGTCAGCCTGGACGGCATCGACGCGGCCGGCGGCGAGATCCTGGTTCGCCTCGTCCTGCGTCTGATATTCCTTCACTTCGACGCCGGCCGGCGCAAAGTGTTTCACGGCATAGGCCTGGTGCACGGTCGACACCTGCACCCCGATCGTCTTGCCGGCGAGACCCTCCGGCGTCGGCTTGATGTCGTCGCCCTTGGCGCCGATAATGCCGGTCGGCGTATTGTAGTACTTGTCGGAGAAGTCGATGGTCTTCAGCCGCTCCGCGGTGATCGACATCGAGCCGATGATCATGTCGATCTTCTTGGAGGTCAGCGCCGGAATGATGCCGTCCCAGGCAACCGGGGTGACGACGCAATCGAGCTTGGCCTCGGCGCACATGGCCTTCATGAACTCGATCTCCCAGCCTTGCCAGTTGCCGCTGGCGTCAGGCGAAGTGAAGGGCGGATAAGGCTCCGCCGCGATTCCCACCTTGACCTGTTGGGCCGAGGCGGCGGCCGCACCCGTGATGGCCAGGGCGGCGGCGAGCGCCATGAGTTTCAATGTCTTCTTCATGCCGTTCCCTTTTTGGTTGTTGAGCATTGCGGAATTCAGTGAATGGAGCTGATGAACTTCTTGAGCCTTTCGGACTTCGGAGCGCCGAAGATCGCCTCTGGCGGACCCTGTTCCTCGATCACGCCGTTGTGCAGGAAAACGATGTGCGTGGCGACGTCACGCGCGAATTTCATCTCATGGGTCACGAGCACCATCGTCCGCTTTTCCCGCGCCAGATCGCCGATGACCGAAAGCACTTCGCCGACGAGTTCCGGATCGAGCGCAGAGGTCGGCTCGTCGAAGAGCATGACCAGCGGCTGGATCGCAAGCGCCCGGGCAATGGCGGCGCGTTGCTGCTGACCGCCGGACAGGAAGGCCGGATAGGCATCCCGCTTCTCGTAAAGGCCGACCCGGCGGAGCAGCGCCTCGGCCGTCTCAACCGCTTCGGCCTTCGTTTTCCCGAGTACGTGCACCGGCGCCTCGATGACATTCTGGAGAATTGTCATGTGCTGCCAGAGATTGAAGCTTTGGAAAACCATGCCGAGCTGGGTGCGGATCCGCTGGACCTGCTTGCGGTCGGCCGGCATCAATCCGCCGTGTCCGTCCGGCTTCATGCGGATCTCTTCTCCGTGCACGCTGATCTGACCGGCCGAGGGCAGTTCCAACATGTTGATGCAACGGAGAAGCGTGGATTTGCCGGAACCGCTGCCGCCGATGATCGCGATGACGTCGCCCTGCTGCGCGCTCAGCGATACGCCCTTCAGCACTTCCAATGGCCCGAAACGCTTGTGGAGGTCGGTAACCGCGATTGCCTGGGCCGCATCCGTCATCGGCGCGCGGCTCCTCTCGTTCGCGGAACGTTCGTTGAAGCCATAAAAACAGTTCCCCTGGTCGTTCTCTCGTGCAGCATCTTCGGCTTGTCACGCTGTTTCTGGAGGGCATCGTTGCACTTGTGTCGCTATTATTCAAGCGTATAATAACACCCGCGTCGATTTTCTGACGCTCCTCGCAACAACGGTCATTCCCGGGAGCAACGCATGAGCCCAACCGGTTCGCAGGCAATGACGATCTGGCTGAACGGCACGGTGCGGGGCACGCGGTGAACCGGCGCAGCTTCTATCGCGCCCCCGAGGGCGAGCGGCGCCAGGAACTGATCGAGGCGACGCTGGACTGCATCTCGGAATTCGGCCTCAAGGGTGCGACCGTGCGCCAGATCGCCGTTCGCGCCGGCGTTACCGCCGGGCTCGTCCGTCATTATTTCGAATCCAAAGACCAGATGGTTGCGGAGGCATACCGCGCCGTCATCGCCTCTCTCACGGAGAAGGCGAAGAACGTCGAGGGCGATCCGGCGACGCGTCTCAAGGATTTCATCGCCATCAATCTGACCGAACCGGTCGCCGACAGCCGCAGCATCTCTCTCTGGGCCGCTTTCATCAGCCAGGTGCGGGTCGATCCGGTGCTCTCAGAAATCCATCGCGACGGCTACCTCGCCTTCCGCAACGCGTTGCAGGAGTTGCTCAGCGATTTTCTTGCGGCGAAGGGCCGGCCCGCCGGTCCCGAGGAGTGCCGCCGCTACGCAATCGCGATCAACGGCCTCGTCGACGGGCTCTGGGTCGAAGGCTGCCTCGCCGGCGATCTTTTTCGCGAGGGCGAACTGGTCGGCATCGCCATGGCCTCGGTTGAGGCCCTGCTCGGTCTTCGGATCGAAAAATAGAAAACGAATGAGGGAGTGAATACTTGCGCTACGCGTCGATCACATCACGTCTTGCCGAGCTCGGTTCCGGCAAATGGACGCTGCACACCCGCGCACGTCAGCTGAAGGCGAGTGGCGCCGAGCTCATCGAGCTGACAATCGGCGAACCGGATCTGCCGCCGGACCGCGCGCTTCTGGAAGCGTGCCAGCGGGCGATGAACGCGGGACGCTACCGCTATTCAAATGGTCGCGGAGAGCCGGCGGTCGTGGCGGCGCTTACCGAAAAATACCGTCGCCGCCGTGCCGCCGTGACCGCGGAGAACATTCTTTGCTTCCCGGGAACGCAGACGGCGCTCTTTGCGGTGATGTTCGCGCTTGCCGAGACGGGCGACGGCGTGCTCGTCGGAGACCCCCTGTACGCGACCTATGAAGGCGTCATCCGATCCACGGGGGCCCATCCGGTATTCGTACCGCTGGACCCGGAAAACGGCTTCCACATGCGGGCGGAGGATCTGGAAAAGGCGGTCACGCCCGAATGCCGCGTGCTGCTCCTCAATACGCCGCACAACCCCACCGGCGCCGTTTTGACGGCGGAGGAGATTGCGGCGATCGGTGAGGTCGCGCGCCGTCACGATCTCTGGATCGTCTGCGACGAGGTCTATGAGGAGCTCGTCTTCGATGCGCTCTTCGCTTCGCCGTTCGACAATCCCGATCTTGCCGAACGCACGGTGGTCGTCTCGTCCATCTCGAAGTCGCATGCAGCACCCGGCTTTCGCAGCGGCTGGGCCGTCGGCCCGGCCGAGTTCACCGAGCGCCTCTTGCCGATCTCCGAGACCATGCTTTTCGGGCAGCAGCCGTTCATCGCCGATATGACCGCTTACGCGCTGACGCATGACATCGATACGGCGAGGCAGATGCGGAAATCCTACAGCCGGCGTGCCCGGCGGATCATCGACGGTCTTGCGGGGGTGTCCGGGGTTTCGGTGGTGCCGCCGGAGGCGGGTATGTTTGCGCTGATCGACGTCTCCGGCACGGGCCTCTCCGGCGAAGCCTTCGCCTGGGCGCTCCTGGAAGAGGAGGGAGTTGCGGTCATGCCGGGGTCGTCCTTCGGCGACAAGGCACGCAACTTTCTGCGCGTGAGCCTCACCGTTCCGGATGCCGCTATCGAGGAGGCCTGCCGCCGCATCGCCGCACTCGCCGAACGCTGCACCACCCGCAAGGAGCGCCGCGCATGACCGTCGAATCGAAAACCGTCGGCGAGACCCTTGTCGATCTCCTGGAGGCAAACGGAGTGGAGGTCGTATTCGGCATTCCGGGCGTGCATACGGTCGAACTTTACCGGGGCCTTGCCGCATCGAATATTCGCCACGTCACGCCGCGCCACGAACAGGGTGCCGGCTTCATGGCCGACGGTTATGCACGCGTCAGCGGCAAGCCTGGCGTGGCCCTCGTGATCACCGGTCCGGGCGTTACCAATACGATCACCGCCATGGCGCAAGCCCGGCAGGACTCGATCCCGATGCTGGTGATCTCCGGCGTCAACCGCCGGGATTCTCTCGGACATGGCCGGGGGCTGCTGCACGAGCTGCCCGATCAGAATGGAATGATGAAGACGCTGGCGCTCTATTCGCACACGCTTCTCAACCCCGCCGATCTGCCGCTCGTCGTCGACCGCGCCTTTGCCGTGCTGCTTTCCGGCCGGCCGGGCCCGGTCCATATCGAAATTCCGACCGACGTGATGGCCCTGAAGATCGAGGGTCGTCCGGCAAAGCCGGCGGCGGCGACCCGCCCGCGCTCCGACAGCGAAACGCTGCAAAGGGCGGCGATCCTCTGCGCCGAAGCCGTCCGGCCCGTCATTCTGTGCGGCGGCGGCGCCCTGACGGCGGAAGCGGAAGTGCGGGAACTCGCCGAGCGGATCGGTGCGCCGGTGGTCACGACGGTCAACGCCCGCGGCATGCTTGCCGGCCATCCGCTCCGGGTACCGGCAAGCCCGAGCCTCAAGGCGATACGCGAGCTGTTGCGGGAGGCGGACCTCGTGCTGGCGCTCGGCACCGAAATGGGCCAGACCGATTACGATCTCTACGCGGATGGCGGCTTTCCGCTGCTGAAGAACCTCATTCGCACCGACATCGATGCGGCGCAGCTCGCGCGCGGACCTCAAGCAGCACTTTCGATCCTCTCCGGCGCGAAGGCTGCGACTGCGGGCATTCTGGGCTTCCTGCCGGACCATGCGTCAGCCAAGAATGGAGCCTTGCGGGCGGAGGCCGCGCGCAAGCAGGCGCTGAAGGAGCTGACACCGAAAATGCTTGCGGAAATCGGCGTCGTCGAGGCGATCTACCGGACGCTCCCCGACTGCACCATCGTCGGGGACTCGACCCAGGCCGTCTATGCCGGCAACCTCTATTGCGACGCACCGCGGCAAAGGGCGTGGTTCAATTCGGCGACGGGCTACGGCTCGCTCGGTTATGCGCCTCCCGCCGCGGTAGGCGCTGCGGTCGCCGATCGGGGGCGGCCGGTCATATGCCTCGTCGGCGATGGCGGGTTCCAGTTTTCTCTGGCCGAGATCGGTTCGGCGGTGGATGCCCATGCCAGGGTCGTCTTCCTCGTCTGGAACAATGACGGATACCGGGAAATCGAGTCCTACATGGTCGAATCGGGGATCACGCCGGAGGGTGTAAAACCTTCCGCGCCCGATTTCCTGCTGACCGCCAAAGCCTACGGCCTGCCTGCAGAGCGGCTGGCGACCGTGGAGGATTTGCCGCGCGCTCTCGCCGATGCGGCGTCGCGCCCGGGGCCTTCGCTCATCGAAATCCACCAGGAGAGAACCGCCGGCGCTACAGCGTGACGGCCCGGATTTGACTTTTCCGGCCCGGAGTGATGTTAAGAGCGCACATGCTCGAATCCGGCCACGTTCTTCGTGTAGCTTGGTGCTCGGGCTGAATTGTCTCGCTTGCGTTCGATCGCGGATAGACCGGACGCAAAGAGAAAGGGACCGCGTCCTAGATGGACCTCATGGGTGGTGGCAGCAGGAGCATGCACGCCAGCCGGCTTCTCGCCGTGCTGTGGCTGTTCTGCGCCTCTCTTTCCATGCAGGTCATTGCGGTCGGCCATAGTGCGGCAAGCCGTGCGGCCGGAGCGCCGGCCGGCAATGTCGCTCAACCCGATACAGGTTCCTCCGATCGGCCGATCGCCCGCCAGATATGCAGGGCGGTTGCACTGCCCGACCTCCGTTTCAACGGCGAGCGCGCGGACGGCAAGTCGATGGTCGGCGGCGATCCGGCGCCGTTCATCCAGCTCCAACGCGTCGCGCTCGCTGCGCCCGAGGCTTCTCCTTCTCCAACTCTGCCGCGAGCCGTAATCGCAGGCGGTGCACTGTGTCAGAACGAGTGCATCCGCGCGCCGCCACCGCCGGCCGCCCTCGTTTGAGTTCGGCAGGGCTTTCGATCCCGCCTCAGCCATTGATGAAAACCCAGCCCGGACGCTGATCGAAGCGCGTTCAGGCGTTTATGGAATTCCCACATGCGTACATCCAGATGGGCGGTCCTCGCCTATGTCGCGATCATCATTTTCGGATGCCTTGCGGCGCTGCCGAGCGTTTTGACGCCGGCTATGAGGGAGCAGGTCACTTCCGTTCTCCCGTTCAAACCTGTCACGCTCGGCCTCGATCTGAGGGGCGGTTCGCACCTCGTTCTCGAGGTGGACGGGGCGGGGCTGCAGAAGGCTCGCATCAACTCGCTTCTCGACGATACCCGTCGCGTCCTGCGCGGTGAGCGCGTCTCCGCCTCCTCGGCGCGCATCAGCGGCAACAGCGTGACCGTAAGCATCCCCGATGCTCAGGACCGGGAAAAGGTTCTGCCGAAGCTGCAGGAACTGGCGACGCCCGTGAGCACTGTGGGTTTTGCCGCCCCCGCTCCCGAGGTCGAGGTAACGACGGCGGGCGATGTCATCACCCTGGCCATGACCGAGGCGGGTCTTGCCGACCGCATGACCAAGGCGGTCGAGCAGAGCCTGGAAATCATCCGCAACCGCGTCGACCAGGTCGGCGTCGCCGAGCCGCTGATCCAGCGCATCGGTTCCAACCGCATTCTCGTCCAGCTGCCCGGTCTCCAGGATCCGACTCACCTGCGCGAGCTTCTGGGTTCGACGGCACAGATGAGCTTCCACATGCTCGACCAGGCCGTCGACGTCACGCAGCCGGCGCCACGCGGGGTCGACATTCTGCCGGGCGCCAATGATGGCAACCGCTATCCGGTCGAAAGCCGCGTCGCCATTTCCGGCGAGCGCCTCGACGACGCCAAGGTCGGCTTCGATCAGCGAACCAACCAGCCGGTCGTCGATTTCAGCTTCGACTCACTCGGCGCCCGCCAGTTCGCCGACATCACCCGCGAAAACGTCGGCCGGCCGTTTGCGATCGTGCTCGACGGCAAGGTTCTGACGGCACCGGTCATCAACGAGCCCATTCTCGGTGGCCGCGGCCAGATCAGCGGCAGCTTCACGGTCGAGGAGGCGACGGTTCTTTCCGCGCTCCTGCGCTCCGGTGCGCTGCCGGCACCGCTGACGATCATCGAAGAGCGCTCGGTCGGTCCGAATCTCGGCAGCGACTCGATTCGTATGGGCCTCTATACCGGTCTCGCCGGTTTCGGCCTCGTCGTGGTCCTCATGGTCGTCCTCTACGGCGCCTGGGGTATGATTGCCAATGTCGGTCTGGTGCTGCACACGATCATGACGATCGGCGTACTCGGCCTGATCGGGTCGACGCTGACCTTGCCCGGTATCGCCGGTATCATTCTCGGCATCGGCATGGCCGTGGACGCTAACATCCTGATCAATGCGCGCATCCGCGAAGAGTCCGAGGCGGGCGCCGGAGCGATGAAGGCGCTGGATATAGGCTTCAACAAGGCTTATGCGACGATCATCGACTCCAACGTCACCACGCTTGCGGGCACGGTGCTTCTCTTCTGGTTCGGCAGCGGGCCCGTGAAAGGCTTTGCCGTCACCATGATGCTGGGCATCGGCATTTCGATGTTCACATCCGTTACGGTCGTGCGCCTGCTGATGCGCGAGGTCGTCGTGCGCCGCAAGATGAAGAAGCTGGAAATCCCGTCGCTTTTTGGCAAGGTGCCGCAGCTGCCCAACTTCTCCTTCATGAAGGGCCGCTTCCTCGCGATCGGCTTCTCGGCATTCCTGTCGATCAGCTCCGTCATCCTGTTCTTCACGCCGGGCCTCAACTACGGCATCGACTTCATCGGCGGCATTCAGGTCGAGGCGGTTTCGAAGGAGAAGATCAGTCTGCCGACGCTGCGTCAAAGCCTCGCGGAGCTCAATCTCGGCGAGGTGGCGCTCCAGGACTTCGGCGGCGGCCAATCGGTGCTGATCCGCGTGCAGCGGCAGCCGGGCGGCGAGCAGGCGCAGACGGTGGCACTGAACAAGGTCAAGGATGCGGTGACGACCGCCATCCCCGGTGCCAGCATGGAGCGGACCGAGGTCGTCGGTCCGACGGTCAGCGGCGAATTGGCGCGCTCCGGCTTCCTCGCCGTGGCCCTGGCCATGGTGGCGATCCTGCTCTACATCTGGTTCCGCTTCGAATGGCACTTTGCCGTCGGCGCCATCGCCGTGCTCTTGCTCGACATCACCAAGACCGTCGGGTTCTTCGCGCTTACGGGCATCGACTTCAACCTGACCGCGATCGCAGCACTGCTCACGATGATCGGCTATTCGGTGAACGACAAGGTCGTGGTCTACGACCGCATGCGCGAAAACCTGCGCAAGTACAAATCGATGCCGTTCTCCGATCTCATCGACATGAGCATCAACCAGGTGATCGCGCGATGCATCTTCACCTCGGCTGCAACGGCGCTTTCCCTGGTGCCGATGGCGATCTGGGGCGGCGAGGCGGTGCAGAGCTTCGCATGGCCGATGATCTTCGGCGTCATCGTCGCCACGACTTCGTCCATCTATATCGGCGGCCCGATCCTGCTGTTCCTGAGCCGCTGGTGGAAGGAGCGGGAAGCCGCTCGCTCCACCGGGCAGCAGGCGGAAACGCCGACGGCCTGACGGCCTCGCGCCGTTGACGGATGCGGGCGGAACACCGTCCGCGCTTTTGCTGATGCCGCCGTGTCGATCGCGGCAAAGGGGCAGCCTCTCCGGGGGCTGCCCCTTTTTCGTCGGAAATGACTGCCTATATTCGACCCGTCCCTTGCACGGCGATTCGGCGCTACCTAGATAGCGAGATAGCCCGGACAGGCGAACGGATTTGCCGAGACGGCAGCTACGGAAACGAGATGGGGAATTATTTTTCGCGTTCTCGTTTCTTCAGTTGACGAAATTGGTAGATTATTTTAGTTTGCCATCGTGGGAGGCGGAAGGATTCCGCTTCGATTTGTTCATGAGCGCCTGGCGTCTTGTGCCGGGCCAGCCAAAGGAGAGTGACATGTTCGAATTCTCGACCGCCGCTTTCTGCGGCTCACGTTCCCATTGTCGTGCAACGGTTAAAGGTCTCATTCGCCAACTTCGCCGAATGTGACCGTTCAAACTTACCGAGTTCATCCTTTGCCGAGAATTGAATTATCCGCGCCCGTGGGTGCGGAGGAGCGTTATTTACATGAGCAAGCAAGTTATCGAATATGGTGGCGAAGCCGTCGGAGTCGTCGTTCCTGACCAAGACCGTCTGAAGTTCCTGGCAGTCAAGTATCACGTCTGGGACCTGGACGCTCAGCGCTTCCGTTCGGTCGATGAAGCACGCGCGGCCATTGGCCGGCTCCTTTCCGCCCAGGGCGGGCGGAATCTTACCAGCCGGCCACCCGGCATTGCCGCCGCGTGAGGGCAGAAGTCGAACTGCTTCAGAACCGAATACTCTCAAGAGTACGCACTTCCCGACGGAACGCCGCTGCACAGTTTCGCTGGAAGTGCTTTAGTCCCCATTATCGTTTCAGGACCGCGGGCGGGATGCGAGCGTAATATACGCGCGCTCCCGCTCCTTGCGTCTTGATTGCCCGTCATCTCCCGGTTGTCGACTATAGCTGTGTGTTGGCAGCGCATTCTTGTGCTATGCCAGGACAAGATTGTATCCGAGGGCGGATCCGGCGATTCTGCGGGATCGGGGAGAATTGGCTCGAATGCTGACGAAGAAGGGAAAATACGGACTGAAAGCATTGGTCGACCTGGCACGGCTTCCACCCGGGCAGACTGCCTTCATCACCGAAATCGCGCAGCGCAACAACATTCCGAAGAAGTTTTTAGACACCATACTTCTGGAACTGCGCAACGCCGGCGTGCTGCGCTCGAAGAAAGGGCCCGGCGGTGGTTATTCCCTGTCGCGACCGGCCTCCGAGATTCGCATCGGCCATGTCATAAGGACGCTCGACGGCCCGCTGGCGCCGATACGCTGCGCCAGTCGCACGGCCTATGAAATGTGCGATGACTGCAATGATCCGGAGACCTGCCGGGTGCGCATCTCGATGACCTCGGTGCGTGACGCGATGTCGTCCATCCTCGATTCGATGACGCTCGCCGAGTTTGCCGCCAGCGGAGTCCTCCCCCCCGAGACCTCGGCCGAAAAGCGCATCGGCTGACCTGACGGTCCCGAAAAGTCGCCGGTTTGGTACAAATGGCCGCCGAATGACTTGGTTTGTCCGTGAAAAGAGCCTATCTGGCCTCTATCTTGCTGCGGCCCGCTGACGAGGCCGTTTTTTTGCTACGCACTTCCGGCGGAAAACCGTGACACACTTTTCCCGGAGGTGCCCTACAGGGGGCGATGATGGGTGTGAGACACGCGACGGCGGATGCGCATGCCGGTGGCACCGTGCTGGAGTCGATCGGGAGGACGCTGACGACTGCCTCGAACGGCATCAAGGCCCTTGCAGACCATCTGACCGGCGACCAAGCCTTCGCGGCCGCCCTCGTCGATGCGGTCGAACTGATGGGCGACGGCGATGGCCGGGTCGTCGTTTCCGGCGTCGGCAAGAGCGGGCATATCGGCCGCAAGATTGCAGCCACGCTCGCATCCACCGGCACCTCGGCCTATTTCGTCCATCCGACCGAGGCAAGCCACGGCGACCTCGGCATGATCACCGCCCGGGATGCGCTGGTGCTGCTCTCCTGGTCGGGCGAAACGGCGGAACTCGCCAACATGCTGACCTACGCCAAGCGCTTCAAAGTGCCGATCATCTCGATCTCCTCGAACCGCGAGAGCACGCTTGCACGCAATTCCGAGATCGCCCTCGTGCTGCCGAAGGTGCCGGAGGCCTGTCCGCACGGCCTGGCGCCGACGACCTCGGCCATGCTGCAGCTTGCCGTCGGCGATGCTCTGGCGATCGCGCTCCTGGAGCGGCGCGGCTTCTCGGCCGAGGATTTCAAGACCTTCCATCCGGGCGGCAAGCTGGGCGCGCAGTTGCGCCTGGTTCAGGAGCTGGCGCATGGCACCGGGCAGATGCCGTTGCTCTCCGTAGGTCGCCCGATGAGCGAGGCGGTCATCGAAATGTCGGCCAAGGGCTTCGGCGTCGTCGGCATAAAAGATGAAAGCGGCAAGCTGGTCGGCGTCATCACCGACGGCGACCTGCGCCGTCACATGACGGGCGACCTCCTGGCGCAACCCGTCGAAGAGGTGATGTCGCGCAATCCGCGGGTGATCAAGGGTGATGTCCTTGCCAGCGCCGCCATGGAATTCATGCAGGACCACAAGGTCACCGTGCTGTTCCTCGTCGACGAAGCGGGCGCGCCGGCCGGCATCCTGCACATTCACGATCTGCTGCGTGCCGGCGTCGCCTGATCTTCGCTGATTTTCGCCGGCTTTTGCCGGGGCGGCGGGTCGACGAAGGCGCCCGGTTCATTGACGTCGTTGCGGTGCAGCCGCTCCGCGATCGCCTTGGCGCCGGCATCCGTACCCGCACGGGAATAGAAGTTCCCGCGCACCTGGATCGAAGCGGCCATCAGCCTGAACATTGCCCCGCTCAGCACCGGATCCGGGGCTTCGGGCGCCGTCCAGAACGCGTCGAGCGGCTGCTGGTCGGTGAGACCGGCAATGTCGAAGACGGCCGTCCCCAGGACCTTAACGGGCTTGCCCTGCTTCAGAGCATGCAATCCGGCGGTGGAGTTGACCGTTACCATTCCGCAGCTGTGCTGCGTAAGCGAATCGAGATTGCCGCCGTCGAGATAGAGGACCCTGTCGCCGACACCGAGCGAGGCGGCCTTGTCCGAGGCGATCCTGCGCCAGGGGATCAGGCTGTTGTCGAGCGGGTGCACCTTGATGGCGAGACTGGTTCCTGCCGGCGCATGTCGCGCGAAAGAGGCAAGAATGCCGTCGATCGCTTCCCGCTGGCTGCGGAAGGGTGAATGCGCACGCAATTGAAAGTCTGTTTCAAGTTGAAGCGGATAGACGAAATACGGCGCATTTTTCGCCGAAAGCGAGCGGATCAACGCATCCGCGCGCCGCTGCTCGCCTTTGCCGGCCGCCAGCCGCCGGATCCACCCGGCATATTCGGCGAGCGGATGAAAGATTCCGTGCCGGCGGTAGCCGGGAAAGAGGAAAGAGAAAAACACGTTCGGCAGGTTGTACAGGAGGTCGTATGCAGCCTCTGCAAGAAAGCTCTGCCCGTAGCGCCGCTGCCAGTCGGGCTCGGGCAAACCCGATGCCGCGCGCAGGATTTGCGCGGGATCGACCGGAAAGTGCGAGTTGGACGACATGCCGCCGCGCTCGAGAGTCAGCCAGTCCGGCCTGAGATAGCCCATCTCGACCACGAAGACGCGGATGCCGGCTTTTCGCGCCGCAGCTGTGGCGGTCCGGTGATAGGGGCGCTCTTCGCCGAGCAGGACGAGGTCGGTTACGGTGTGGCGGCGGATGAAGGCCTCGACATAGGCCGGCCACCGCGCCGACGAGCCGCGGTAGTTATGGGCGCCCCGGCGTCGCCAGAATATCTGGTCGCCGGGATTGAGGTTGATGCGCAGACAGCAATGGCCCAGGGCTTCGAGATGCCCGGCGACCTTGGCGAAGACCGGCGACGCCGGGCCCTGCAGGAACAGGAAGGTTCTTGGCGGCGCGGGATCGAAGGTCGTATCTGCTGTCATCGGGCGGATTTCCGGAAGACGCTGCTATTGCAGCGCGTCCTTGTGCAGATTGGCGTGCTTCAGCATGGAGCCGAGCAGGTTCCAGGGATCCTCGTCCTTCGCTCGCTTCGGGCTGTGGGCCGCAGTGCGCGCCTTGGCGAGCGGCACGATGAAATAATCCGTGCGGGGATCGGGGAAGGGATCCGCGAAGGATTTCAGAAGGGGCGCGTGGTCGCCGTAAAAGACGAACCAGACCGGCCGGTCGAGCTTGTTGAGGCCGTCGATCAGCTGCTTCAACGCAGCGTCAGACTGCTCGAGGATCGCCAGGTAGATATCGACGGGATTGGTGAGCGTGCCGACACGCCCCGGTTCCCAGGGCCCGTGATTGGCCATCGAGGCGACGAAGAAAAAGCCGCTCTCCTCTTCCGGCAGCTTCTCGACTTCGGCGAGCACGCGGGCTGCCAGCGTGGCGTCCGAGACATAAAGCCCGTCGCGCTCCGGTTTATGGTCGAAGGCATCGAGCATGGTAAGCTTCTCAAATCCGAGGAGGGGCATCGCCTTGTGCCGCAGGAAGAACGTCCGGTCATAGGGATGAATGAAATGCGTGCGCCAGCCGGCGCGCTTGAGCTTTCCGGGCCAGACGACATCGGCATAGTGCGCGGCACGGAGATAGGGATAGCTGGCATCGACGTGGATGTCGTCGGGCACGAGGCCGCTCAGGACGGCAAATTCGGTGCGCAGCGTGTAGCCGCCCTCGAAGACATTGCTCAAACGCCCCCATTGCACCGCCTGCTTGCGCAACCGGTCGACCGTCGGAAGTTTGATCGAATCGACACCGAAATGCCGCATGTCGATGAAGGACTCCGACTGCCATACGACGATCAGCGGGGCCTCCTCGTGGCCGATGAGGTCGTGTACCGCGGCGCGCAGTATTTCCGACAATTCAGCGACGATCTTGTCGCGCTTGACGCCGAGCCAGATGATGAAATGGAAGACGACGGAAGCGAAGGTACCGAAACGCACCGTGTTCATCTTGACGTTGATCGCCTTCACCAGTCTTTGCACGAGAGCGGCCGTCGGGCGGTTCACCGGCCCGTAAAACAACAGGCCCCAGGGTCCGGCGGCGATCCCCACCATCATCAGAACCCAGAAGAGCCTGCTTCTTTCGGGCAGGATCGTCGGCTCGAAATACATGTAAAGCGCCGATACGCCGAACACGTAAAGGAAGGCGACGATCCAGAAGACGACGTTCAGCGAGCTCGCATAGAAGATCGTCTTGTACTTGAAGACATCCGCGACCAGGGCAATATCGGAAAAGACCAGCGGCTCGCGGATGAACTTGAACTTCGCGCGGGAAATGCCGGTGAAAATGATGAAGAAGCTCATCGTGCCGGCGGCGGCATAGAGGGGCCGCCACGAGATCGCGAAGAAGCCGGCAAAGACGAGCGCGATGACCGGCAGCCGGGCGAGACGGTCGATCCTGTCCTGATAGCGCCCGTATTTCGGTGCATTCTTCCTGCGTTCGCGCGCCGGAAGGGCGAACCGGTCGGTATAGAAGATCACCGCGCAGGACAGCAGGTAGCACCCGAGGGTCAAGGCTATCGGGTAGTCGTGCAGGTGGAAGGGAATGAGCGCCAAGCCGATACCTTTGAGCCATTTCACCGTCGCCGCCTCGGCAGAAGGCTTCTCCCGACACTTAGAGCATTTCAATGTTTCATGGAAACACTGAAATGCTCTAACCATTTGATCCAACGCTCTTCCGGACGGAAAACCGTTACACACTTTTCCTGGAAGTGCTCTAAAGCCTAATATTGGCTGGCACAAGCATGGCCGGGGGCGCCGCCGTCACAGTCCACTGTTGCGCGCGATCGCCCGATCGAACCACCAATTGAGGAAAGGCCTGACCGCCGGCCCGAAGCGGCCGAGAAGATATAAGATCGCGCCGAAATAAATCTCGAATCGCCGCCGGTCGATCCCGTCGACGATCTTTCGCGCAACCGCCTCGGCCGTCCATGGGCGGACGGTTCCCATGATCAGGCTGGCCTCCTGCGGCCGGGCGGCAAGCTCCCTCGTGAATTGCGGCGTCACGGTATCGGGTGGAAAGCAGATCGATATGCCGACGTTGTGGACGCGTGCTTCGCTGCGCAATGCCTGGGCGAAGCCGCCGAGGGCGAACTTCGAGGCGCAGTAGGCCGTATAGCCGTAGATTCCGATCAGGCCGGCGCCCGAAGAGACCATCAGAATATGGCCGCTGCGCCGCTCCTTCATGTCCGGATAAACGGCGCGCACGGCATGCACCGTGCCCGAAAAGTTCGTTTCCATCTGTCGCTGGAAGGCCGCGCCCTGCATCGCCTCGAAGGACGCCGGTTCGACGACGCCTGCCGAGGTCACGAGAACGTCGCAGGGTCCGAACGTCTCCACACAGCGCAAGATCGCGGCCTCGATCTCCTCTCCTTTGGAGACGTCGGCGGCCTCGATGCGGACCGCTTCGGCTTCGAGGCCGTGTTCGGCCACCAGCTTCTGTGCTGCCTGTTCCAGAAGGTCGCGCGAGCGTGCGACAAGAGAGAGCCTCGCTCCCCGGGCCGCGTAGATCGAGGCGACCGCGAGGCCTATTCCGCTCGAGCCGCCGGTGATGATCACATGTGTCATGGACGCACCCGTTGGCCGCCCGCTTGCGGCGGCTCGTGGTCAGCGCGCCGAGAGCGCACTCAGCATCTTCTCGATATCGACGCCGCCGAGCCCGAAATTGCGGTCGGTAAGATCCTTCAGGCGTTCGGCCGTCAATGTGACGGTGCGGCGGATCTGTTCCTCCGTGTGGTCGCAGGTGATGAAGAAGCGCAAGCGCGCCTGTCCTTCCGGCACCGCCGGGTGGATGATCGGCAGCACGTTGACGCCTGCGGCGAGCAGGTCGTTCGAAAGCTGGACGGCGCGCAGCGAATCGCCGACGATCACGGGCACGACCGAAAAGCCGCCGCTCAGCCCCGTGTCGAGGCCGGCCTCCTTGGCCAGCTTCAGGAAAAGGCTGCCGTTGCGTCTCACCGCCGCCGTGCGTTCCGGTTCGCTTGCCAGCACGTCGAAGCTGGCGACCGCGGATGCGGCAAGCACGGGCGCGAGGCCCACGCTATAGACGAAGCCGCCGGCAGATGCCTTCAGGACGGCCGCCAAAGCGGCGCTTCCTGCTATGTAGCCGCCGCAGCTCGACGTGGTCTTCGACAATGTTCCCATCCAGATGTCGACTTCGTGCGGATCGGCCCCGAAATGTTCGGCGAGGCCCCTGCCGTGCCGGCCGAGGACTCCCAGCGAATGCGCCTCGTCGACCATCAGCCAGAAGCCGTATTCGGCCCTGAGCTTCAGAAGCGCCGGCAGATTGGCGACGTCGCCGTCCATCGAGTAGATGCCCTCGACGATGACCAGGATGCGCCGGTAGTCACCGGCGACGGTGCGCAGCACATGTTCGAGATCCGCGGTGTCGTTGTGCTTGAAGAAGCGGCGTGCCGCGCCTGAAAGCTTGATCCCGGCGAGCGCGCTGTTGTGGATGAACTCGTCGTGGATGACGAGGTCCTTCGGCCCCATCAGGCAGCTGATTGCGGCGACATTGGTCAGGTAGCCGCTTACGAAACAGACGGCGGCATCGACGCCGTAGAATTGCGCGATCTTTTCTTCGAGCTCCACATGCTGCGGCCGTTCGCCGGCGACGAGGCGGCTTGCCGACGCGGAAATCCCGAAGCCGGCGATCGTCTCGCGCGCACGCTCGAGGACGTGAGCATGCCGGTTGAGCCCGAGATAGTCGTAGGAGGCGAAGTTGATCAGCTTGCGGCCATCGATCATCGTCGTCGCACCGGCCGCCGTCTGATGCGGCCGGTAGAACGGGTTGGCGATGCCGAGTTGCTCGCTGGCGATCTTCTGGGTAAGGACCTGCTTATATTCGGGCAGATCCTCGAAACGCGCCTGCTGGCGACGCGGAGCCGGCGGCAGCTCCCGCTCCGAGCGCGCCATCCGGTTGCGCTCGGACGATTGATGCGTGTTCCGCATCCTGTCCAGCAGACTCTCCTTGAGCGTGCTGTTCATCTTCGGGAAAGTCTGGCCGTTTCCGTCGCTGCTCATTGGCTCAGTGCTTTTTCCTTGTCCGCTCCGACATGGCGTTGCGCAAGTTCGGTCACGAGCTTGTCGTCCCCGGCCTCGTTCTCGTTGCCCTGATCGCGCTTGCTTACCTTTTCATGAAGCTTGCGTGCAATGTCACCGACAGTGGTATTATCCGCGACGCCGCTCAAAGGCATGTCGAAGCCGGTGTTCTGCTGGAAACTCATGCCGAGTTCAACGGCCATGAGGCTGTCGAGACCGATCTCCTTCAATATTTTTCCGCGAGTGACCGTATCCTTCGACACGCGGAGGATGGCGGCGATCTCGCTCGCAACCAGATCGAAGAGGATGTCCTCGGCCTCCTGAGGCGATTTGCCCTCGATCATCGCGACGAGGTCCATCTTCGTGCCTTCGGCGCCTGTGGCATGCTGATCGGCGCTGCGCAGGATCACCTCGAAGAGCGCGTTGCGAGCGACCGGCAGATTCCGCGCAGCTGTCCAGTCGATCTCGGAGATCATCACGACGGCCGCGTCGACCGTGCCCGGATCCGCGGCGATGTGGTTCTCCACCATGTCGAGCGCCACCTGGGCCTTCAACGCCGTTTTGCCGATACGCTTGGCGAGCAGGTCGTTGACGTCGGCGTTCTGCGTCAGGTAACCGGCATCGGCAATCGCGCCGAAGCCGACCGCGAGCCCTGCCAGGCCCTCCTGGCGCCGTGCGCGGGCGAGGCCTTCGAGATAGCCGTTGGCGGCGACATAGTTCGCCTGGCCGGGATTGCCGACCAGCGTCGTCGCCGAGGAGAACAGGATGAAGTTGTCGAGCCTGTCACCACGGGTTAGGCGATCGAGGATCGCCGCGCCCTTGGCTTTCGTGTCGATGACAGGCCGGTTGCGTTCGCGGCTCAGATTGCTGATCAGCGCATCGTCGAGCACCATCGCCGCGTGAACGACGGAGCGAAGTGGTGCTTCCGAACGAAGCGTCGCCAGAAGCGTCTCCACGGCCGCGGCATCCGTGATGTCGCAAGCATGGACCGAAGCCGCAACGCCGCCATTTTGCCAGCGCTCGATCATCGCGTGCGTTTCCGCGTCCGCCTGTCCCCGGCGGGAGCAAAGCGCAATCCGGCGGGCGCCTTTCTCGACGAGCCAATTGGCGGCGACGAGGCCGAAGCCGCCGATGCCGCCGACGACGAGATGGACGCCGTCCGGGTCGACCTTCATACCCCTTAGAGCCTTCGCGGTCACCTCGTGCCGGCCGGCAACAGGCGGTAGCACCACGATCTTGCCGATATGCCCGGCATTCTGCATCAGCCGGAAGGCATTGCCGATTTCATCGTAGTCGAAGGCGCGATAGGGAAGCGGCGTGAGCTTGCCTTCCTCGAAGAGCGCTCCGATCTCCATGAAGATGCGCCTGGTCAGATCCGGCGCATTCACCAGCAGCTGATCGGCGTCGATGCCGAAATAGCTGACATTGCGGCGAAACGGCCTGAGCCCGATCTTGCTGTCGGCGTAATAGTCGCGTTTGCCGAGCTCCAGGAACCGGCCGAAGGGTTTCACCAGCGAGAGGCTCTGCTCCATCGCCTCGGCGAAAAGCGAGTTGAGCACGAGGTCGACGCCTTCCCCGCGGGTGACCGAACGGACATCGTCGACGAAGCCGAGCGAACGCGAATCGAAGACATGATCGGCGCCGAGCATCGTCAGGAAGCGCCGCTTTTCGCGCGTTCCCGCCGTGGCGATGACCTTGGCGCCCTTGAGCTTTGCGACCTGGAGCGCGGCGAGGCCGACGCCGCCGGCAGCACCGTGGATCAAAATCGTCTCTCCAGCCTGAATGCGGCCGAGTTCGACAATGGCGTAATAGGCGGTAAGGAAGGCGACCGGCAAGGTGGCCGCGGCCACCGGGCTCATCGCTCGGGGCAGCTTGGCAATGCCTGCGCGCGCGACGACCGCATGGGTCGAGAAGGCGGCGGAGGCGATCGCCATCACCGCATCGCCGACTGCGAGATCGTCAATCCCTTCGCCGACGGCGACCACGTGGCCGGATAGTTCCATGCCGATCGTCGCCCCGGCAAAGCCGTCTTCCAACGCCTCTTCCGGCAACAGGCCCATGGCCCACATCACGTCGCGGAAATTCAAGCCGGTTGCCGCGACGGCGACGACCACCTCGCCGGGTCCCGGCTCCGGTACGCTCGCCTCTTCCCAGGCGATGCTTGCAACCTGCGAACTGACGCGCTGGCGAATGGTCGCGGCCGCAAATGCGCTGGTTTTCCCGTCGGCCTTGTTCGTTGCGCCGGGTACGGCCCGAAGCTCCGAAAGCAGGCCCGTCTTCTGGTCCAGCAGCCATTCCCGGTTCTGTCCCGAAACCGTCAGCAGGGAAAGCGCTGCGGCAAGCATATCCTTGCGGGCGACGTCGGCAGCGCCGGCAACATCGAGCGCATGAATGTCGATGAACTCATATTCGTTCTGAAGGACGCGGGCGAAGGCCCACAATCCGGAATTCAGCCCGGAGCTTGCCGAGGCTGACAGGGGAGCGCCGCCCGGGGCCACGAGCACGAGGCGCGGCCGGTCGTCGCCTTCCGGCTCGACGCCGGCGAGATGCTGTTTCAATGCCTCGGCAAAGGCGCTGAGCGCCAATACGCGCGTCTGCAACAGGTCCGAACCGTCGCCGCCGGCGCGCTCCGCCTCAGACGTGAAAACCGCGCGCAACGGTCTGTCGCCCATGGCTTCTAGGGCTGCGCGGAGCGTCGCCATGTCTGCGGCAAGGTCGCCTGTCACCCGGACGGGAATGGCACTTCTTCCACCGGGCGCGACCGGTTTCGGGGCAGTGGCAGTCTCGATCAGCAGATAGGGTGTCGCGGCTTCGCCCGGCTCGGCGCCTGAGCCTGCCGCCGCCGTGCCCCGTGCCTCGATCAGGATGGTGTTCCCATGCGGGCATTCGCGATCCGTCACGACCACGTCGCCGAGGTCGAGATCTGCGAGACACTTCTGCCAATGGGGTACGGCAGCGATCCTGCCGATCGGGAATTCTGCCGTCTGGCTGCGCTCGAACCATCCGCCCGAGAGACCCAAGGCGAAATCGGCGAAGATCGACGGCGCGCTTACGGCCGCGACGAGCCCGCTTCCGGTGAGCATCGAGCGAAGGGCCGTGCGCACCCCGCTCTCCTCTTCGATCAGCTGGTAGAGATTGTCCGAAGCGCTGACTGCGAGGTCGAACGGACCGATATCTGCGAATTCGCTCTTCTTCAGAACGCGCACATGCGCATCCTCCTCGAAGGCGATTTCCAGACCCCGTTGTGCATTGTCGCGCGGCTCGAAAATGGAAAGTACCGCACCGTTGCGCGCCGCGAGATCGGCCAGCCGGCGGCTGAAGCCGGCAGAGACGCTGCCGAGTTCGACGAGCCGCAGCCGGGCGCCTGCCGGTTGCGCCGAGAGAACGCGTTCGACCGTGTGAAGCACCTGGTCCATGCGCGACCGGCTCGCCACGGAATGCACGGCCTGATGGTCGAGCGTCGCTTCGCTGACGAAACCGGCATTGAACGAAGCCGCGTCGTCACCTGCAGGTAGGGGAGCAAGCAGCGCGTCGAGACGGCTGAGCGCTTCCGCATAGGCGTTGTTGACGAGCACCGCTTCGACCGCACGGTCGGGGCGGTCGCCATAGAGCTCGCCAAGGATCTCCGGCACGGTCGGAAGCGTGAATTCCCGTGCGACCTTCCAGTTGCCGTTCTGATGTTCGCAAAGACCGGCATCCTCCAGCGTCAGGAGGCAGCTCGTCAGGAAGCACTGGAAAGCGAAGTCCCCGGGCAGCGCGTCGGCTCGCACTGTGGCGGTCCCCTTGCCGAGCTTCAGGGCAATTTCCTGGCAGGCGCGATAGATGGCCGCGTTGAAGAGCAGGGTCGCGTTGTCGACGCCATCGCCGTCTATCGGCTCGGCCAGCGTCGCAGGCATGGCCGTCGCAACTTTCGTGCCGGGCACGGCCGCGTTGGACAGAACTGCCTCATAATGGAAGGACAGGCCTTCAAGCGTCTTGTGCTTGCGCAGATAGGTACGGCGGAAGCGGCAATCCTCGAAATGTGCGATCGCGACGCCGGTCTCGTCGAAGAAATGGAACCGTGCCTTGATCGAGTTGGCGCTGACCCGCTCGATCTCGATCGTCGCGCGAGTGATCGCCCGGCCGGCATTGACCACGCGTACGGAGCCGAAACGGACAGGAATATAGGGGGCGCCGCCCCTGTCGCCGGTGAAACGGTCGAAGAGTGCGACCAGGCCGTGGAAGGTCGCGTCGACCGAGATCGGATGAAGGGCGTAGGTGACGTGGGGGTGCCCCGACGCCTGAGGATGCTTCAACTCGACGTCGATGAGCCGGTCGCCATAGGCCACGGCTTTGGAGAGAAGCTGGAAGTGCGGGCCGTAGTCCAGCCCGAACTGCTTCGCCGTTTCATAGGCCTTGGCCGCCGTCACGGTCGCCGTCTTCGCCAGGCCTTTGGTGGACGGACAGCCGTTGCTCGTCGTCGGCAAGGGTTTGCGGCTTCGCGCGACGGCATGCACCGTCCAGTCGTCCTCCGAGAGACGCTCGCGCGACCGGATCTCGATGTCGCCGGTTTCCGGCGACAGGATGGTCGAGAGTTCCATGATGCGGTTGTCGCTCAGTTCGAGCGGGCGGACGATCTCCAGATTGGTGATCTCGACTTCGTCGCTGCCGTGAAATTGCTGTGCGGCGGAAACGGCGATTTCGATGAAACCGCTGCCCGGGAGGATCGCCTTGCCGTCGACCACGTGTTCGGCGAGATCGGGAAAGAGATGCGCGTCGACGTGGTTTTTCCAGCTTCCCGCATTGGGGTCGCCGCGCCAGCCGTTGAGGCGATAGGGCTTTGCGGAGCGTCCGAAGAGATCCGTCGCATCGGTCGTGACTGCCGGTCGCAGCTCTACCGGCTCGAAAGGCAGCGCGGGCAGTTCGATGAATGCGTCCCGCTTGCCATAGACACGCGACCGGTCGACGGCGGCACCGTGGGCGACGGCGCGCGCCATCGATGCCGAGATCGGATCGTGGCCGTTCTCGCCGGCATCGCGCAGCAATGTCGCCACCACCGAAGCCGGCACCGCCGCCTGCTTGATCGTCTCCTTGACGTAAGATCCGAGGATGGGACGCGGCGAGATCTCGATGAACAGCGTGCAGCCGAGATCGAGCGCGGCCTCGGCAGCGGCCTGGAAACGCACCGGCTCGCGAACGTTCTTCCACCAGTAGTCGGGATCGAGCGCAGTCCCGTCGAGCGCGGCACCCGTGACGGTCGACAGATAGGCCAGCTCCGTCCGGCGGGGGGCGATATCAGGGATGTCGGCGAGAAACGCCTCTTTCGCCCGATCGATGATCGGATGATGGAACGGATAATTGATGTCGAGGATCTGAACCGGGATTTTAGCCTTGCGCGCAGCGTCGCGGAACGCCGAAATCTCGTTCGCCGGGCCGGAAATCGTCACCGAATTGTGAGCGTTGATGGCTGCGACGCAGACATCGTCGAGCCCGCGCTCCGCCGCGAAGGCCTTGGCTGCCTGCTCGCCCAGCATAACGGCAGCCATCGTGCCCTGGCCGGCCAGAAGGTCCTGGTGCAGCGATCGTTTGGCGACGATCGACACGGCGTCGACGAGGGACAGCGCCCCTGCCGCATAAGCGGCAGCGATTTCGCCGACCGAATGACCGAAGACGGCGGTCGGCTTGATGCCCATGGCCACGAGCGAGTCGGAGAGCGCGGCCTGTATCGCGAAAAGCAGCGGCTGGGCCACCTTCGTGTCCGCGAGCTTCCTGTCGAGTCCAGGGTCGGTCAGGAGATCGGTGAGAACGATATCCGAATGGAACCTGAAAAGGGCGCTGACCGAGGTGAACGACTGACGGAAGTGCAGATTCTCGCGGAACGCCTCGACACCCATGCCGGCCCATTGCGAGCCGTTGCCGGAGAAGACGAAGGCGACCTTTGCTTCCTTCGCTGACGCTTCGCCCGTCTCTCCGATATCGGAGCCGGGCTTTTCCAGGTGGTTGGCAATCGCCCGGACGATATCTTCGGGATGATCGCTGCGTGCCGCGAACCGATGGCGCATATGCGTCCGGTTGGCGCCGGAGGCGGCGACGATCGCGCGCGTCTCTTCCTTCGTCGCGCCCGCAAAGGCGGCCTTATAGTCTCTGAGCAGGTTTTCGAGGCTCGACGCGGTATGGGCGCTTGCGAGAAACACGTGGCCCGCCGGAGAGGTCGCAGTCTTTTCCGCCTGTGCCGGATCCGGATCGCTGATGACGACATGGGCGTTGGCGCCGCCGAAGCCGAAGGAATTGATGCCGGCGAGCCGCGCCCGCTTGCCCTTCAGCAGCTCGATCGGATTGGCCGTCACGCGGACATTGAGTCCGTCGAAGTCGATCTGTTCGTTCGGCGTCTCGAAATGCAGCGAGGCCGGCAGATAATTGTTCTCCAGAGCCAGAACCGCTTTCAGCATCCCGAACAGGCCTGAGGCCGGCTCGGTATGGCCGATATTGGACTTTATCGAGCCGATCGGCACCGGAGCCCGGCGCTTCGCGCCGATGACCGTGCCGATGGACCATACCTCAGCCGGGTCGCCGACCTTCGTGCCGGTACCGTGGCCTTCTACGAAGGCGACCTGGTTGGCGTCGATGCCGTTGCCTTCGTAGATCATCCTCAGCAGATTGGCCTGCGCCTCGCGCGAGGGCAGCGAGATGCCGTTGGTGCGGCCGGCCGAATTGACGCCGGTGGCGACGATCCGCGCATAGCTCCGGTCGCGCTCGCGTTGCGCCCGGTCCGTGCGGCGCAGGACGAAGACGACGCCGCCCTCGGCGCGCACATAGCCGGCGCCGTCGTTGTCATAGGCGCGGCAGAGCCCTTCGGGCGAGAGCATGCGCGCCTGGGCGAAGCCGACGAAGGGAAGCGGGTGGGCGAGGATATTGACGCCGCCGACGATGGCCGTGTCGATCTCTCCGGCGTTCAGCGCCCGCATCGCCTGATCGAGGGCCACGAGCGAAGAGGAACAGGCCGTGTCGACGGTCATGCTCGGACCGCTCAGGCCGAAGACGTGGGAAATACGGTTGGAGACGATCGACAGCGTGTTGCCCGTCATGAAATAGGGGCCGGCGGCAGCCGGATCGTCGACCGTGAGATTGGCGTGATCGAGGCTGGAGGCCCCGACATAGACGCCGACGTTTTCACCGTGCAGCGAGGCGACGGAAATATTGGCGTCCTCGAGCGCACGCCAGGCGAGCTGCAACAGAACCCGCTGCTGAGGGTCCATATACATGGCCTCGCGCTGCGACATCCCGAAAACGGCGGGATCGAAATCGTAGATCTGGTCGAGGACGCCGGCGGCAAACGAATAGGTCTTGCCGGGCGTGCCCATGACCGGATGCCAGAATCGCGCAAGGTCCCAGCGGTCCGAAGGGACGCGGGTCACGGTGCACTTGCCCTGACGAAGGATTTTGAACAGCGCCTGCGGAGATTTCGCTCCCGGGGCAAGGCATGCACGCCCTATGATTTCAACCGTCATGTAAGATCGAACGCTCTGAACTGCCGTTAAAATTGTCTTAGCCCATTGCAAGGTCAAACGTAAATTGCAATCGGCGACATTCCTGCTCTGTGGGTATCCCCGGGTTTATCCCCTGCGCTGTATTAGTGAGCTTTTAACTCATAGTGCCTAGCTTTCAACCCCGAAGGGCTAGATATACGTCTCCTGCGATCCGTCCAATACAATTACCGCGACGGTTCGTAACCAAGATCGAGGCGGTATGGCCGGAAGAGCGCAGTCGCGATTATTTTGCCGGCTGTCGCGGCGAGGTGGCTTGTTGTGGGACGGCCTTTGTGCTTTTCAGAGACCGGCGGATTCCCTGCCGGGAAAATGCGGCGCAGATATCTGTATGGAATCATTGCTGCGCCGAACACGGAGTGTCGTAGTGAAACGAGTGACTGCCCTTCTGCTTTGTACCGCGCTTGCGGGATGCCAGGCCGTGCCGGGCGAGGGCCCTCTGACAACCGATATCGTTTCGGATGCCGGCCAGTCCGGCTCGGAGATCGGCAGGAGGAACGCGACGGTATTTGATATTGTAGATGTCGATGGCCAGTCGGCGCGGCTCGTTTCCGAATATGTTTCCACAACCCTCAGCCGCCGCTTCGGCATTGGCGGCGGCGTCGGTCAGGTGGTCATCGGCATTGGCGACCAGTTGAAGGTGACGATCTTCGAGGCGGGCAGCGACGGGCTGTTTTCCACAACTGAATCGAAGCAGACGAGCATCGATCTCGTCGTCCAGCCCGATGGCAAGGCGGCAATTCCTTATGTCGGATCGGTCCGTTTTGCCGGCCTGACGCTCGAGCAGGCGCGCCAGGCGATCCTCGATGCCTTGAAACAGAAGGCCGTCGAGCCGGATGTGATCGTGACGTCGACGTCGACGGCGTCGCGCATCGTCACGGTCTCCGGCGCCGTCGGCCGTCCTTCGGTCGTGCCTCTCAATCTCGTCAGCGAGACGATCAACGAGGTCATCGCGAAGGCGGGCGGCCCATCGGCGCAGCCCTACGAGACCTATGTGACCCTGGTGCGCGGCAAGAAGACCGGCACGGTCCTGCTGAAATCGATCATCGAGAGCCCGTCGGAAAACATTCACGTAAAGCCGGGCGACCAGATCTTCGTGACGCGCGATCCGCGGACCTTCACCGTGCTCGGCCAGGTCCGCGCAAATCAGCGCGTCGAATTCGGCGCCAACGATCTCAACCTGCTCGAGGCCGTGGCGCTCGCGGGCGGCGGCTCGGACCGGACGGTGGATGCCAAGGGTTACTTCGTCTTCCGCTACGAGGAGCCGGACATCGTCATGAGCCTGCTTGGACAGGAGCGGTTTCACAAGCTGTTGAGCAAGGGCATGAAGGCCGACCGCGTCGGGCGCTATCCGGTCGTCTACCGGTTCGATATGACGAAACCGGACAGCCTCATCGTCGGTCAGACCTTCCCGGTCAAGAATCGCGACGTCATCTATGCCTCGCGCCATCCTTCTGTCGACATCACGAAATTCCTCGATTTCGTCGCAAGGCCGATCGGTATCGTCAATTCCGGCGTGAACGTCGCCGACAATCTCAGCGATTTGAACAACTGACCTTGGGGCGCGCGACACCGGGCGTTGGCCGGTGTCGACGCGCCTGCCGCTGAACGCTTTCGGCCGGCATGCATTAAGATCTTATAATCAATCACCTTTATAAGGTTCACCCGTTCGCCGCGAGATTCACGTCACGAGCGCCGAACGTGCTTGCCGCGGTGCGCGTTCTATGGTTGATCTGGTTTAGAGCGGGATGAGGAAAGGTGTATGCGATCTTCCGCCCGCATCCCGCTCTAACTTGGAGCGGGATGAGGAAAAGTGTATGCGGTTTTCCGCCCGCATCCCGCTCTAACTTATTAGAATCGATCACGTTCATCACTTAGGTCGATCCGACCTGAACCATCGTGATCCAGATCGATTTGTTGATGGCCGATGCGGCTCGGCCGGATTGCGAGAGGCAATGCCTGACGACGCCCTGATCGTTATCGACTTGCAGAACGACTTCTGCCCCGGCGGTGCTCTCGCGGTCGAGGGCGGCGATGAGATCGTGCCTGCCGTCAATCGCCTCATCGACGCGTCGCCGCATGTCGTCCTGACCCAGGACTGGCACCCGGCCGACCATTCGAGTTTCGCCTCGACGCATCCGGGCAAGGCTCCGTTTCAGACCGTGGCGATGCCTTATGGAGAGCAGACGCTCTGGCCCGAGCATTGCGTCCAGGGGAGCCTCGGTGCCGATTTTCATCCGTCCCTGCGATGGACCTCGGCGGAACTGGTCATACGCAAGGGCTTCCGCCGCGAGATCGACAGTTATTCCGCCTTTTTCGAAAACGACCACCGGACCCCGACCGGACTTGCCGGTTACCTTCGCGAGCGCGGCATAAAGAGCGTGACGCTTTGCGGCCTGGCTACCGATTTCTGCGTTGGCTTCTCGGCACTCGATGCGGTCGCTCAGGGCTTTTCGACGTCGGTGGTGCTCGGTGCCTGCCGCGGCATCGATCTGAACGGCTCTCTCGCGGCCATGACCCTGCGCATGCGCGATGCCGGCGTCCGGCTGATCTAGGCGCCCCGGGACGGGGAAGCACGGCATCGGCCGCATCCCCGCCCGGACTTAGGATATCGACCACGATCGCCTCGCCACAGAGCGGGTCATGACGGTCCAAGAGGAGCGTATTGCAGATGCCAAAGACCGATATCGCGCGACGGGTCTATAACCATACCTGGAAGCTCGATCCGATCGTCCGCAGCCTGCTGGATACGGATTTCTACAAGCTTTTGATGCTGCAGATGATCTGGCAGCTCTATCCGGGCGTGGACGCGACCTTTTCGCTGATCAACCGCACGAAGACGGTACGCCTTGCCGACGAGATCGACGAGCAGGAACTGCGCGACCAGCTCGACCACGCGCGCGGCCTGCGCTTCACCAAGAAAGAAATGATATGGCTCGCGGGTAACAGCTTCTATGGCCGCACGCAGATCTTCTCGCCGGAATTTCTGGCCTGGCTCGCAAAATTCCGCCTTCCGGAATACGAGTTGTCGCGTCGTGACGGCCAGTTCGAACTGACGTTCCGTGGCCGCTGGGCCGAGACGACGATGTGGGAAATCCCCGCGCTCGCGATCATCAACGAGTTGCGCTCGCGCGCGGCGATGAAAGGGCTCGGCCCGTTCACGCTGGACGTCCTCTATGCCCGCGCCAAGGCCAAGATGTGGTCGAAGGTCGAGCAGCTGCGCGAGCATCCGAACCTGCGCATCTCCGACTTCGGCACGCGCCGGCGGCACAGCTTCCTATGGCAGCGCTGGTGTGTCGAGGCGCTCAAGGAAGGCATCGGCCCGTCCTTCACGGGATCCAGTAACGTGCTGCTGGCAATGGACAACGATCTGGAGG
This sequence comes from Sinorhizobium meliloti 4H41, assembly GCF_000375585.1. Lineage (GTDB taxonomy): Bacteria > Pseudomonadota > Alphaproteobacteria > Rhizobiales > Rhizobiaceae > Sinorhizobium > Sinorhizobium meliloti_A. Next base: position 491,528 of record NZ_AQWP01000001.1, read on the forward strand.
CGGTCGGCACCAATGCGCACGAGCTGCCGATGGTGGCCGCGGCGCTTGCCCGCAACGACCGCGAGCTTGCGGCCGCGCCCTACAAGGTTCTGCAGGACTGGAACCAGCTCTATGGCGGCAACCTCCTGATCGTGCTCCCGGACGCGTTCGGGACGGCCGCGTTTCTCAGGGATGCGCCCGACTGGGTGGCGGACTGGACCGGCTTCCGGCCGGACAGCGCCCCGCCCATCGAGGGAGGCGAGAAGATCATCGCCTGGTGGAAGAAGATGGGCCGAGACCCACGGGAGAAGCTCCTGATCTTCTCCGACGGCCTCGACGTCGACACGATCATCAAGACCTACTGCCACTTCGAAGGGCGCGTGCGCATGAGCTTCGGCTGGGGAACCAACCTCACAAATGATTTCGCCGGCTGCGCTCCGACCGAAATCAAGGGCCTCAACCCGATCTCCATCGTATGCAAGGTCAGTGAGGCCAATGGCCGCCCGGCCGTCAAGCTCTCGGACAACCCGCGCAAGGCGACGGGAGATCCGGCCGAAGTCTCGCGCTATCTGAAATTCTTCGGCAGCGAGGATTTCGTGGAGCAATCCGTACGGGTGTGACGCGGGAAGAAGCCGGCGTCTGCGGCTTCCAATCCCTCAATCATATGACTTATTGCGGTACCTCACTATTTCCTTGAATTTCCCCCCGATTGCCCCATGATGAGGTCGTTGAGGTACACCTTGGGAGGGGTTCGTGCGTCAGGCCTATTCTCCGGATGACGTGGACGTCATGCGCGGAGCGCTCGATATCTGGTGCGCTCTGCACAATGTCGGCAGGGATGGTGTGGAGGCCAACAGGGCCGCCAAGCGCATTCTCGACCTGATGGACACGAAGAAGTGTTCCTGCGACGAACTTCTGGCTCAGCTGGGAGATTTCGGCCCGGAGCAACGTCGCCGCGTTTCATGACGCATGTCCCCAGGCGATCTTTGCGCCTGACAAGGCGGCCGCTTTCATCGTGGTATTGATGAGGTGATTTCGTGCGACACGGCGGCATTCGCCTCCGGGCGATAGCTGGACAGCGCAAAATGCAGGATGCCGCTGACTGTGATGGACAGCGCGAGAACCGCGACAGTGACGCCGAGACCCGATTTGATCATGTCCACCTTCTCCGACCGTTGCTTGGTTGCACGTGCGAAAGACCGCGGAATAGAGTTATTCCTGTGGCGCCGGTCGGACTGTTCCCCGAGGAACGGAGAATATGGTTAACAATCTCCTGACCGTGGCGGGCATGCCACGCCACCTGAGGCTTTCAATTGCTTCTCTTCCCTGAAATTTTTCCGATTGACCTTGCCATCGTTGTAAGCCCTAGAACTTGAAAATCGGGTTGCAGCGGCGAAGTTCGCCCGTTGTGGCCGCGCCACACTCGATGCGCCTTGCGCGTCAACGTGAGCTGAAGATTGAAAATTTTGGGCCCGATGATAGGCATTGAACATGGGCATGCTTCGAATCACGACGCAGAAGCTGTTGATTCTGTTCCGCCTGGTGATTTTCGTGTCACTGGCGGCATATGCATTGCCGAGTTCCTCCGCAGCCATGCACGGCGACTGGTCCCAGTCTGAAATCGCGCAGCCGGGCGATCATTCCGATATGGCGAGCGGCGCGCATTCGCACGGCGATCAGGACTCCTCTGCCGCAGGCGACGAAAAGCCCGCGAAGCAGCAATGCTGTAAAGACGTTTGTGCCGGCATGGCGATTCTGGCGGCGACCGACACTATTGGCAGACCCCGCATATCCCCCGTCCGGGAATTCGTCGACGAGGCCGGGACCACGGGCGCATTGCCGCTGCTGCACCGCCCCCCAAGCGCCTGAATAGGATGCGCCCGTCCGCTTGACGGGTCGAACGCGTGTTCGCGAGCAAGCCTTGCTCTCGAGCGCTGCCGCAATCTCCTATTCGGATAAATCCATGAAACATCTGCTTTTCGTGGCCGTCCTGCCGCTTTTTGCGAGCGGTTGCGCCGCCACCTTGCCTCCCGATGTGATCGCCTCGGGCGAACTCCCGGCCAGCGATACGGGCGTGCGGCCCGCTGCCTATTCGGGTGTGGTCTCGGCTTACACCAACCGGAATCCGGTCGATCCCAAGCCGTGGCGCCAGCTGAACGACGCGCAAGCCCCAAAGGGGGGCGCGTCATGACCATAGTAAAGATGAAGCTGGCGGCGACGCTCTCACTGCCGCTGGTGTTCGGCGGCTGCGTTACGGCTGGCGAGTACGCAGTCAAGAATGCCGGATTTTCCCTCGTCGCGGCGACAACGGCCGAAGCGGCCGGCAAGCAGACCGTGTGGGTGCAGAACCAGGAACAGGCTCGATCCGTCTCCAAGCGGGTGAAGGCGCTGATGGCGAAGAAGTCGATCGACGTCGAGACGGCAGTCCAGGTCGCGCTGCTCAACAACAAGGGGCTGCAGGCGGCCTATGCCGATCTCGGCGATTCGGCGTCCGACGCCTGGCAGGCGACGATGCTCGTCAACCCGACCGTGGGTGTCGGGCTGACGGGCATCGGCACGCCGGGGCTTATGGCATTCCGGACGGTCGAGGGCGCGATCGTCTCCAATATTCTTGCGCTCGTCACGCGCGACAGGAATATCGCGCTCGCCGACACCGAGTTCCGGAAGGCGCAGCTGGATGCCGCTTCGCGCACCTTGCAGCTTGCTTCCGAGACGCGGCGCGCCTGGATCAATGCCGTAGCGGCTTTGGAAACGGTGGGCCAGCTCAACCGGGCGCAGGCGGCGGCCGACGCAGCGTCCGCGCTTGCCGAAAAGCTCGGCGAGAGCGGGGCCATGACAAAGGGGGCGCAGGCCCGCGAGCATGTCTTCTACGCCGAACTGGCGGGAGAGGGGGCCAAGGCGCGGCTCCAGGCGCGTCTGGCCAAGGAGGAACTGACGCGGCTGATGGGCCTCTGGGGTTCGGACGTCAAGTTCCAGGTGCCGAACCGGCTGGCTTCCCTGCCGAAGGGTCGGATGAAGCGCGACCAGGTCGAGGCGGAAGCTCTGCGGCGGCGGGTCGATCTCCAGATTGCGAAGCTCGACCTGGAGGCGACGGCCAGATCCTACAATCTGACCGAGGCCACCCGCTACGTCACCGACCTCAACCTCCTCGCCGGCTTTGAGACCGAGCAGGCAAAGGAGGACGGCGACATCTCGTCGGAGACGACGGGCCGGGCCGATCTCCAATTCGTCATTCCCATCTTCGACAGCGGCAAAGCGCGCATGCGCAAGGCCGAGCTCGCCTATATGCGGGCGGCGAACCTTCTTGCCGAGAAGGCCGTCAATGTCCGCTCGGAAGCACGCTCGGCCTATCAGGCCTACCGCGCCAACTACGACATCGCCCGGCACTACCGCAGCAGCGTCGTGCCGCTGCGCACCGAAATCGAGGAACAGTCACTCCTCACCTACAACGGGATGATCACCAGCCCCTTCGAACTGCTCGCCGACAGCCGCGAGAAGGTCAATGCGATCCTGCTCGCGATCGATGCCAAGCGCGACTTCTGGCTGGCCGAGGCGGATCTGGCTCCGGCGATCTACGGCGGGGGCGCGGCTTCCCGCGAAACCGAGGTCGCGGCGGCCGCCGAAAACGGCGAATGAGAAAGGCACGCAAAATGTTCAACAGACGACAGTTACTCGGCGCGAGCGCCGCACTGGTATCCACCGCCGCCTGGGCGAAAACGTCGAATATGGGCCTGCCGGAGGCGGCATTCATGGAGACGGCGGATACGCAAGGCCCCGTCCGGCCTTCCTCCGGGCCCGACTACAACCCGGTGGTGACCATCAACGGCTGGACCGCACCCCACCGGATGAACAGCGGCGTCAAGGAGTTCCATCTCGTCGCCGAGCCGGTAGAGCGCGAAATGGCGGAGGGCATGACCGCCTATCTCTGGGGCTATAACGGCCAGTCGCCGGGTCCGACGATCGAGGCGGTCGAAGGCGATCGGGTCCGCATCTTCGTCACCAACAAGCTGCCGGAGCCGACGACGATCCACTGGCACGGCATGATCCTGCCATCCGGCATGGACGGCGTCGGCGGGCTGTCGCAGCCGCACATCCCGCCCGGCAAGACTTTCGTCTACGAGTTCGATCTCGTGAAGTCGGGCACCTTCATGTACCACCCGCATTCCGACGAGATGGTGCAGATGGCCATGGGGATGATGGGCTTCTTCGTGATCCACCCCAAGGACCCGAAATTCATGCCGGTCGACCGGGATTTCGTGTTCCTGCTCAACGCCTACGACATCGAGCCGGGCTCCTACGTGCCGCGTGTCATGGAAATGACCGACTTCAATATGTGGTGCTGGAACAGCCGCATCTTCCCGGGCATCAGCCCGCTGGTCGTTTCCAGGAACGACCGCGTGCGCGTGCGGGTCGGCAATCTCACCATGACCAACCACCCGATCCACATGCACGGCTACGACTTCGAGGTCACATGTACCGACGGCGGCTGGGTCCGACCGGAGGCGCGCTGGCCGGAGGTCAGCATCGACATTCCGGTCGGCGCCATGCGCGCCTACGAATTCGACGCCAAATACGCGGGCGATTGGGCGATCCACTGCCACAAGTCGCACCACACGATGAACGCCATGGGACACGACATCCCGACCTTCATCGGCGTCGACAAGAAGGAGGTCGCGGAAAAGATCCGGAAGCTCCACCCGGAATACATGCCGATGGGTACGGCCGGCATGTCCGACATGGGCAAGATGGAAATGGAGCTTCCCGAAAACACCATACCCATGATGACCGGCTGGGGTCCGCACGGGCCGATCGAGATGGGCGGCATGTTCTCCGTCGTCAAGGTGCGCGAGGGCATCTCGGCGGACGATTACTCCGATCCCGGCTGGTACGAAAACCCGCCCGGAACGCAGGCCTGGGAATGGACGGGCGGGCTTCCGGACTGGACCAGGGCCGATGACGCAAAGACCCGGATCACGCCGAAGCACTCCAAACACGGATGATGGCGCATGACGATCTTCAACCAACCGATCCGTCTCGCCCCCGGAAGGTCGGGCGAGATCGTCTGGAAATTCACCAATGCCGGCGCTTTCAAGATCGCGTGCCTGGTGCCGGGTCACTACGACGCGGGCATGCACCGCGACGTGACTGCCGCACGGAAATAAATCCTCAGGAAAGGGTCTCACATGAAAACGACTGTCAAGTTCACGCTCGCCTTCGCCCTCGCTCTCGGCACGGCCTACGGCGCCATCGCCGGCGACTTCACCAAAGGTACCGTCAAGAAGGTCGATGCCAAAGCGAAGAAGGTCACGCTGAAGCATGAGGACCTGAAGGCTCTCGAGATGCCTGCCATGACGATGGTCTTCAGGGTCAAGGACGAAGCCCTGCTGTCGAAGCTGAAGGAAGGCGACCAGATCGAATTCGTTGCCGAACGCGTCGACGGCAAGCTGACCGTCACCGAGGTGAAGTAGCTCCGATGGGGACGCGGCGGGATGCCGCTGCGTTCCCATCCCGGCTTCGCCGGCTAGCCTTAAAGCTCAAAAAAAGAGTGTTTTCCGGGGGAAATGATGGTGCTGCTAGAGAGATTTGAACTCTCGGCCTCTCCCTTACCAAGGGAGTGCTCTACCCCTGAGCTATAGCAGCATCCGGCGGCGCTTCGTGACAAGCCGCATCAGGCGAGGGGCCTATTGCCATAGCTTGAGGGAGAGCGCAAGCCGCATTTCGAAGTTTTTGGGCGGGCTGCGCCGGGAAGGTGGCGGGCTCACGCGGTCCTGGGCGCTCAAGCTCTTCCATTGCGGCCTGTTGCGGCACGGACCGGCTCGGAAGCAGCTTCGCGGTTTTCCCCGATTTCGCTCTCCTCCGGCCGGCTTGCCGCTTCCGAAGGTCCTGGTTTTGCGGTAATGGATGGCCATGCAGAGCGACGATAACAATAAGCATGTGCCGGGGCGGGCAAAGGGCGCAGGGCATTCGAGCGAGGCCGAGGCGAGGCGGCTGCGTCTGGCGAAGAACCTGCGCGACAATCTCCAGCGGCGCAAGCAGCAGATGCGTGCGCGCCGGGCGGGTGCTGCGGACGAGACATCCGGACTGCCTGCCGCAAAAACGGACGAATCGGAAGATTAGGTCCTGCAACCGGCGGCAGGCGGGGCCGTCCGGGTCCACGCTTTCCCTGCACCCCCGCCTTTCAAGGCACTTCTAATTTCACCGCATCTCCACTAAAGAGACGCCCTTCAACAATGCCGGATCGGCATCGATTTTCCAGAAAGGCGGGCAGCGCCCGTTCGAGAGGTCTCATGGATCGCATCAGGATTGTAGGCGGAAACGAACTCCACGGGGTGATCCCCATCTCCGGCGCGAAGAACGCCGCCTTGCCGCTGATGATCGCGTCGCTCCTGACCGACGACACGCTGACGCTCGAAAACGTCCCGCATCTGGCCGATGTCGAGCAATTGATCCGCATCCTGGGCAATCATGGTGCCGACATTTCCGTCAATGGCCGGCGCGAGCGCCAGGGCGAGAGCTATGCCCGCACGGTTCATTTCACCAGCCGCAACATCGTTTCGACGACGGCGCCTTATGAACTCGTCTCGAAAATGCGCGCGAGCTTCTGGGTCATCGGGCCGCTGCTGGCCCGCGAAGGCAAGGCGCGGGTGTCTCTGCCGGGCGGCTGCGCCATCGGAACGCGTCCGGTCGATCTCTTCATCGAGGGGCTGGCAGCACTTGGCGCCAATATCGAGATCGATGGCGGCTACGTCAACGCCACCGCACCGGCAGGCGGGCTCATCGGTGCGCGCTACGTGTTCCCGAAGGTTTCCGTCGGCGCGACGCATGTGCTGATGATGGCGGCAACGCTGGCCAACGGCACGACCGTGCTCGGCAATGCCGCACGCGAGCCCGAAGTCGTCGACCTTGCCAAATGCCTGAACGCCATGGGCGCGAAGATCAGCGGGCAGGGGACGAGCACCGTCACCATCGAGGGCGTGCGCTCGCTCTCGGGCGCCCGTCACCGCGTGCTGCCCGATCGCATCGAGACGGGAACCTATGCCATGGCCGTCGCCATGGCGGGCGGCGACGTCATTCTCGAGGACACCGAGGCGAGCCTCCTGGACACGGCGCTCGAGGCGATCCGTCGCGCCGGCGCCGAGATCAGCGAGACGAACAACGGCATCCGCATCGTCCGCAACGGCGCCGGCATCAAGCCGGTCGACATCGTCACCGATCCGTTCCCCGGCTTCCCCACCGACCTCCAGGCGCAGTTCATGGGACTGATGACCCGGTCGAGCGGCGTTTCCCACATTACCGAGACGATCTTCGAAAACCGTTTCATGCATGTGCAGGAGCTGGCGCGGCTCGGCGCCAAGATCTCGCTCTCCGGCCAGACGGCCAAGGTCGAGGGCGTGTCGCGGCTGAAGGGTGCACCGGTGATGGCGACGGATCTCAGGGCCTCAGTTTCGCTCGTCATCGCGGGCCTGGCGGCCGAGGGCGAGACCATGGTCTCGCGCGTTTACCATCTCGACCGCGGCTTCGAGCGCCTCGAAGAGAAGCTCACGCGCTGCGGCGCCCATGTCGAGCGCGTCAGCGACTGATCCGGCTCGGCGCGTCCGATCAGGTGCGCAAAGCCGCTGTGGCGCTTTCGGTCACTTCCCGCGCTCGAGCCGTTGCGGTTTCGGGCGCAACGTCCTATGTCCTTGACGATCACCCGCTAAAATGCGGGGCATAAAACGGACGGGATGAATCGCATGGATGCTTTGAAACTGCTGGCACTCGACGAGGAAGACCTTGGCGTCGTCTCCGCCCATGTGCAGGACGCAGTCTTCAAGGTCGCGGGCATCGCCTACGACGCCCGGCGCCGGCAGTTCACCCTGGTGGTCAACCGCTTCGCCTGGGAAAAGGCGGAGGGCAAGCGCCGCGGCTTCGAGCGGCGCCGTGCCGTCCTTCTGTTCAAATGCGTCAGTGCCGTGCGGTCGCTCGGCTTCGATCGCACCGACATGGAAGCGGTGCTCGACCTTCTCGCCCTGCGCTTCGACGTCAAGGGGGAGGGGCCGGAAGGCACGATCGAACTCGTGCTCGCGGGCGAGGCGTCGATCGCGCTCGATGTGGAGTGCATCGAGGTGCAGCTTGCCGATACCGGCGGCGCCTGGGAGACGGCGTTCAAGCCGCGCCACCCCGAGGGCGCCTGAGGACGCCGGTTTGAGAACTCCCGCTTGAGCGTCCCCGCCGGCAACCACCAAAAGGATCATCGCATTGGCAATCAGGCTGAACTATCTCGATACGAGCTTCGAGCGCGATTTCGCCGCGTTCCTCACGACGAAACGGGAAGTTTCCGAAGACGTCAACGCCGTCGTGCGCACCATCATCGACGATGTCCGCGCCCGCGGAGATGCGGCGCTCGCCGATTATTCCACGCGTTTTGACGGGATCGACTTCACGGTCACGGGCATGGCGGTGACGTCGGCGGAAATAGATGCGGCGATCCACGCGGTTGCTCCGGAAGTGCTCGGTGCTTTGAAAGTCGCGGCGACCCGCATCGAGGCGCATCACCGGCGGCAATTGCCGAAGGACGACATTTACGAAGACCAGATGGGCGTCGGCCTCGGTTCGCGCTGGACGCCGATCGACGCAGTCGGTCTCTATGTGCCCGGCGGCACGGCGAGCTATCCGAGCTCGGTTCTGATGAACGCTCTGCCGGCCAAGGTCGCAGGCGTGCCGCGCATCGTCATGGTCGTGCCGGCCAGCGGCGGGGCGATCAACCCGGCGGTGCTCGCAGCCGCCCGCCTTGCCGGTGTGGAGGAGATCTACCGCATTGGCGGCGCGCAGGCCGTGGCCGCGCTCGCCTACGGCACCGAGACGATCGAACCGGTTGCGAAGATCGTCGGCCCTGGGAATGCCTATGTTGCGGCCGCCAAGCGGCAGGTTTTCGGCACGGTCGGCATCGACATGATCGCCGGGCCGTCGGAAGTGCTGGTGATCGCGGACCGCGACAACGATCCGGATTGGATCGCCGCGGACCTGCTCGCCCAGGCCGAGCACGACGCCGGCGCGCAGGCGATCCTGATCACCGACGATGCGGCCTTCGGCGATGCGGTCGAAAAGGCGGTGGAGCGTCAGTTGAAGACGCTGCCGCGCGCCGACACGGCGGCAGCCAGCTGGCGCGATTTCGGCGCCGTGATCCTGGTTCCGGATTTCGACAAGGCCGTGCCGCTCGCCAACCGCATCGCCCCGGAGCATCTCGAACTGGCGACGGCCGATCCGGACGCGATGGTTCCCGCGATCCGCAATGCCGGTGCGATCTTCATCGGCAGGCATACGCCCGAAGTCATCGGCGACTATGTGGGCGGTTCCAACCACGTGCTGCCGACGGCGCGTTCGGCGCGGTTCTCCTCGGGCCTCGGCGTGCTCGACTATGTGAAGCGAACCTCGATCCTGCGGCTCGGCCCGGATCAGTTACGCATTCTCGGGCCCGCCGCGATCGCGCTGGCAAGATCGGAAGGCCTCGAGGCCCATGCCCGATCGGTTGCCATCCGCCTCAACCTCGGGGAAGAGGGATGAAGGCCGATCGCAACCTGCGGCTCTGCGATGTCGTGCTGGACGAGACGATCGGCCGCTCGACGCCGGATGTGGAGCATGAGCGCGCGGTTGCGATCTTCGACCTGCTCGAAGACAACCTGTTCGAACCCGTCGGGCATTCCGGCGGCCCCTATCGGCTCAACCTGTCGCTGGTCGACGCGAAGCTGGTCTTCCGGATTTCGACGGATGGCGGTACCGAGGTCGCCACCCACATCCTCTCGCTCACGCCCTTTCGCCGTATCGTGAAGGACTACTTCATGATCTGCGAAAGCTATTACCAGGCGATCCGGTCGGCGACGCCGAGCCAGATCGAGGCGATCGACATGGGGCGGCGCGGCATCCACAACGAGGGTTCTCAGACTCTGATGGACCGGCTGTCGGGCAAGATCAGGCTGGATTTCGATACGGCGCGCCGGCTCTTCACGCTCGTCTGCGTGCTGTACTGGCGCGGCTGACGGGGAGGCGGAGATGATCGCGACCGTCACGCCGCAATCGAAAGCGCCCCGCTCGGTTCTTTTCATGTGCGGCATGAACGCCATCCGTTCGCCGATGGCCGAGGCGCTCGCCCGCGTGGCGCTTCCGAAGGGGACCTACGTCGCCTCCGCCGGCGTCCGGCAGGGCGAGCGGGATCCCTTCGTAGACGTGGTCCTCGAAGAGGTCGGGCTGACGATCGGCCGGCATCAGCCGCGCACGCTCGAAGAGCTCGAAGACGATTACTTCGACCTCATCGTGACGCTGGCGCCCGAAGCCCACCACATGGCCCTTGAATTGACCCGATCCATGGCCGTGGATGTGGTATACTGGCCGACACCCGACCCGACCGTTGCGACCGGCACACGGGAGCAGATCGTGGCCGCCTACCGGGCGGTGCGCGATCATCTGGCGACGCTGATCGCAAGCCGTCTCGCCGTGGAAAGCCCCCAGAAAGGCAGTCCTCCGGCGGCATGATTCCGATCCTCGCGCCGCAATTCGATGCGCGAGGATCGGGTACCCGAAAAAGCCTGATCAAAGCGGTTCACAAAGCCGCGGCGATTGTGTAGTTTCCGGCAACTTTTCGAGGATGCCTGTTGCGTCCGCTATTGAGCACGAGAAAGAACAGTCCTGCATGGCGAAAGAAGAAGTCCTAGAATTTCCGGGCGTGGTCACCGAATTGCTTCCCAACGCGACGTTTCGCGTGAAGCTTGAAAACGAGCACGAGATCATCGCCCACACGGCGGGCCGCATGCGCAAGAACCGTATCCGCGTTCTGGCCGGCGACAAGGTCCTCGTCGAGATGACGCCCTATGACCTGACGAAGGGTCGCATCACCTACCGCTTCAAGTAGGCCCCGGCCGAATGCACGTCGCCCAAAAGTGCTGAGCGATTTTGGGCAGCGACATGCACGAGCATGGCGCAAACTCCGGGAATAACGGCTCGCATCGATGGCAGTGACCAAGAAACTGATACTGGCGTCCGGATCGCCGCGTCGTGTCGAGCTCCTGGCGCAGGCGGGAATCGAGCCCGCGCGCCTCATGCCGATGGACCTGGACGAAACGCCGAAGCGTTCGGAACACCCTCGCTCGCTTGCGCGGCGGCTCTCGGCTGAAAAGGCGAAGGCGGCGCTTTCTGCGATTACCGGCGACGCGGCCTGGGACGGCAGCTACATTCTCGCAGCCGACACCGTCGTTTGCGTCGGCCGCCGTATCCTGCCGAAGCCGGAACTGGTGAGCGAGGCGTCGAGCGCATTGCATCTTCTGTCGGGCCGCAGCCACCGCGTCTATACGGGCATCTGCCTCGTCACGCCCGACCGCACGCTTCGCCAGAAGGTGATCGACACCAAGGTGCGCTTCAAGCGCCTTTCCACGCTCGACATCGAGAGCTATCTCGCTTCCGGCCAGTGGCGCGGCAAGGCCGGCGGATATGGTATCCAGGGAATTGCCGGAGGTTTCGTCGTGAAGCTGGTCGGCTCCTACACCAATGTGGTAGGCTTGCCGCTCTATGAGACCGTCAATCTCCTCGTCGGCGAAGGGTACGACGTGCACGATCGTTGGCTGGAAGGCTGAGAGGATGCGCGGCGAAGGCAAGAAAAACGGGTCGAACGTAGAACCCCTGCGCGCAACGCGTCCCTGCGCGGAGTGCGGACGTCCGTCCGTGCGCGAGCATTATCCCTTCTGTTCCGAGCGGTGCCGTAACGTCGATCTCAATCGCTGGCTGTCCGGTTCCTATGCGATCCCGGTCGCCGACGACGAGTCGAAGGCCGACGACGGCGACGAACGGTAATTCTTCGCTCCACCCGAACATCGGTTATTTCGGAGCGGGCCCCGGGGAATTCGCGGACGCCGGCGATCTCTCTGAATTCCTTCGACTTTCTCCACCTTTCCGCAGCCAGCTAAATTCCTTCGAAAAAGAGTCATTTGGTGCTGGACACGGCCGAACAAGATGTTATAACCCCGCTCGCTTCCGGGGCGAACGACACGCCCCAGCGGTTTCCCGAAGGAGACTGCCGCCGTCAAGGCAGGATGCCCGGATAGCTCAGTTGGTAGAGCAGCGGATTGAAAATCCGCGTGTCGGTGGTTCAAATCCGCCTCCGGGCACCATTTTTCTCTTAAAATCATTGAGTTTTTAAAAGCTCTTTGAGCCTTCTTGCGCCGCCGGTTGCGGGACGGACAGCGCGGAGGTTCTGGCAGCGCTCTTTGCGCCGGCGGAAGAGCTGGCTCACATGAACGCCCGCCGAGTGCGCGATCTCCGAAACGCTTGCGCCTGACTCAAGCGCCGCGACCAGCCGCTCCTCCTCCCGAGACCAGCGCCGACGCCGCTCGACCGACATAATCACCTCAATCTGATGCTTCGTCACAGGACTAATCCGAGTGTTACGTGAAGCTATTCAGCAGCCTCAGCAGCCGTGTTTCCGCGCACTTGCGGCTTGATATCAATCATAAATGTAGTTACATTAATTCATGAGAATTGTATGGGACGAGCCCAAACGGCAAGCCAACCTTGAAAAGCATGGTTTCGATTTTGCCGATGTAAGCGACATCGATTGGGCGAGTGCCATCATTGAGGACAGTAAGCCAGATGCTTCGGGCGGAAAGCGCTTGAAGGCTATCGGTTATTTTCGTGATGGGACAGCAGCGGTCATTTTCGCGACACTCGGAACGGAAGCTATATCGATCATCGGTTTTCGTCCTGCTAGCGACAGAGAAAGAAGGAGGCTTCCATGGCCACCAAGACCCAAAAGCTGAAAATGTTTGAGCCAGGTCACGGTTACACGAAAGAAGACTGGGACGCTGTCGATTTTCCCGAGTTGACCGACGAAGAGCTTGCCAACATGCGCCCGGCAAAAGAGGTGCTACCGCCTGAGTTTTTCAGAGCTATCGAAGAGCATCGCAGATCGCGTGGGCGCCCACCGCTGGAGCATCCGAAAAAGCAAATCACCCTCCGGTTGGACGAAGATGTGATTGCTAAGTTTCGAGCAAGCGGCAAAGGCTGGCAGGGCCGGATGAATGAGGCGTTACGAAAAGCTGCAGGCATATAGCCGGCGCGAAAATTCACGCATTTCCAGCACATGCGCATAGAGGCGGCCTATAAACCGCCAGCTTAGCGGATCTTTCGGCCAGTTGAAAATCCGCGTGTCGCCAGGTGTCCGGCTTCCATCGAGATATTGGCCTTTACCGGGCGACGACTCGACGATGGCGGGAACGACAACGAAGGCCGCACCATCCGCGAGCTGTTCGGCGACCTCGGATACTGACGCAGTTCGTCAATGTTTCGCGGCTCCGGGACCTCGCCGTCATCGTTCCGCGGCCGCATCAGCGCGCAATACCTCATCACAGTCTGGCCCATCGCAGTCGCGCCGGGTGCAGCAGGAAGGCGACACCGTAAGCCCCATCGTGTTCGTCGCCGCCGATATTGTGCCAGCATCACCTCCAAGCGGGCCACGGCACTCATCCGCGGCCTTAACTCGAGCTGCTTATTTTCGCTGCCGAACGATGTATCTTTAGCAGTATCCCATTGAATCCTCTGCCGTGGACGCCGCGTCGGGGCTGGCGGGATTGCGAATTTTCGACCACAAATACGAAAACATGCCGAGGCACGCGGCAGCGCGAGGGGGTTGGAATGAAATTCCGCGTCTCCGACGGGGCACGATTTTTTCTGCTCGGACAGCGCAAGACGATTTTCGTCGAAGCGTCGCAGCAGATTTTTGAGGTTGACGACCTTACCGCGTATCTCACCTGCCTTCTCGCCGAACCCATGTCGCAGCGCCGGCTGGAGGCCGATCTCGTGGCACGCGGCGCCGGCCGGGCCGAAGCGCGCAAATCGGTGCGGGATTATCTTCTTTATATGTCCCGCGAGGGTCTGCTGGAGATTGCCTTCGACGCCGAGGACGGGGCGCCGATACACACGCATGTGCTGGATTTGCATGGAGCCGCCGTCTCGATAGCATATCACGATAGAGGCCTCCTCGATCTCATCCTGCCCGTATTCGATCATCAGGCGTCAGAGGGCCTGAAGCCGTCGGTCTCCTATGCGGTGGCGAAGTTCGGCAAGCGCGTGTGCGTCAGCCGCAACCGTTCCCCCGGCATGATCGTCGCGGTCAACGAAGCGGTGCCGGCGCTGAAAGCGTTGCTGACGGAGGATGTGCTTGCAAGCCTCGGTACCAAGGTCGCGCTTCATGCCGCGCTCCTGGTGAAGAACGGGAAGGGGCTTCTGATTTGCGGCGCGCCGGGCGCGGGCAAGTCGACACTCGCGCTCGCGCTCCTCGAAGCAGGCTTTGCCTGCGGCGGCGACGATATCGCGCTGATGACGCCGGACGGTCTGCTGCGGGGCGTTCCCTTCGCCCCTGCTCTGAAGCGCGGCTCATGGGGTCTCCTCGAAAGCATGCGCGGCACGATCGAAGCGGCGCCGGTTCATCGCCGCCTCGACAATCGATATGTCCGCTACCTGGCGTCGATCCCCTTTGCGTCCGACGATGCAGTGCCGCTTGGCACCATCGTGCTGCTGCGCCGGCGCAAAGGCCGGACGGAGCTTGCCGCGGTCGAACCGGCGCGGGTTTTGTCGGAACTCTTTCTCGGCGCCTTTACGCCGACACGGCGCCTCGATCTGTCGCAGTTCGACGCCCTGCTGAACGCCATTCGCGGCGCCAGTGCCGTCGAGCTTTCCTATATGCGGCTGGACGAGGCCGTAGAAATGCTGAGCAGGCACCATGACGGGACGTAGCTACCGAAACCTTCTCGCGCTCACATCCTGCCTCAACGGCAACCCTCCGGCTGACGTGGACTGGGAGCACGTCATCGCGCTTGCGAATGATAGCCTAACGGTATCCTCGCTCGCTCTCGCGGCGAGGAAATATGCGGTTGACGTGCCCGAGGATGTCCGTCGCTACCTCTCTCTGATTTACGACAGGAACGCGGAGCGCAACAGGAGACTGTTGGCGCAACTGACCGAGGCGGTCCAATGCCTCGCCCGCATCGGCGTGGAGCCGGTCCTCATGAAGGGTGCGGCAATCCTGGTTGCACAGAAGCCGGACGAGATCGGCGCGCGGATGCTGACCGACCTCGACATTCTCGTCCGCCCCGCCGACATGGCTTCATCGATTGCAGCACTGCAGGACATCGGTTACGAGATCCGCCTTGCCGCCGGCAGCGGCTCATGGCCGGGAAACCCCAAATTCCATCTGCCCGCAGTCCTGGAGCGGCCGACGGATGCAGGGAGCATCGATCTTCAATGCCGGCCTAAAGGGCCGGCCTCCTTCAGCGACATCGAATGGCTGTATGGGCACAGCCGCAGGATCGCCCTCGATGGGGGAGACGTTCGCATTCCGTCGCCCTTTGCCCAGATCGTCTTCCTGATCTTGCATGATCAGTTCCAGGATGGCGACTACTGGCGCGGCCTGATCGATCTACGGCACCTTCTCGATCTGTCGAAGCTCGCAACCTCGGACAGCGTCGACTGGGCGCAGCTGATGTCGCTTTTCGCCAGGGGGTACGAAAGACATGCGGTCGAGACGCAGATTCTGACAGCCGACATGCTGTTCGGGATAGGTGGGGCGTCCGGTTTGTCCGCCGGGAAGCTGCCGCGGCTTCAATTGCAACGCAGACGCGTCCAGCTTGGAAGGGATTATCTCTTCGTCCCCTTCACCGTTTTCACGCTCCTGACCGAGATCGCCCACTACCCGTCCTGGGACCGGTACGGCGGTGAGTCATACCCGTCGCGGCGCCAGGAGGCCGAGCGGAAAATCCGCGAGCTCCGACGTATCTTTCGGTCGAGACCGCCGGGAAAGATCTAGAGTAGATATTGATGACTGAAGGGTGCCGATTTCCTGTAACGTTATTGAGTGTATACCAAAATAAATGTTTGTAGCTATTTATGGCTAATTATAATTGATTATATAGTATTCTATATGGCGGAAAGCACCCAAATGTAACACTATTTTCCAGCGCAATTTTACTGTAAATTCGGCGAAATAGTCAACGCACAGGGGGAGGCGTCCATGAGTTCCGAAATGCCAAACGGACTGCCGTCGCGCAGCGACGAAGACCGGCGTGAATTTCTGAAGAATTGTGGGCGCTTCGCGGTGGTGACGCCCCCCGCCGTCACCATGCTGCTTTCGACCAGCCTTACATCGAATGCAATTGCCAAGTCGGGTGGTGGCGGCGGCGGTGGCGGCCCGAAGGGCAACAATGGCTACGGCAACGGTCCGGACGGAACAAATCCCGGTAGCGCGCATGGCGGCGGCGTGTCGCAGGGCGGCCCGGGAGCCGGGCAGTCGCAGGGCGGTTCGAAGTCAGGCGGGGTCTTGCGGTAATCGCTCGCCAATGCGGGTCGTGGGCCGGAGCAAGCCGGATCACGCCAATGAAGGTGATTTGTTAACCAATTTCTTACAAAATTCTTGACGCCGATGATCACGGGCCGGCTGGCCCGTCGATCCGGCGCAGGTGCGGCATTCGTCTTCCTGAGGAGCTGGGTAGGATGTACGAAATGACGGAACACATGATGAAAGTGCTGATGAGCATCATCGCCGCACTGTCGCTCGGGTCCCTGGTGTTCCTGATGGCGATCGTCTAGATCCCGATGACTGTGCGGCTCTCCTAGGGATAAAGATAGAGCTGGTCCCAGTTCTCCCGCGGCACACGTTCTCCGATCTTGTATTCGAAGGACAGCACCTCAAGGTGCTCGGAATCCGTTTTGCACCTGAATGCCAGTTTGTACCAGTCGCCCTTGCTTCGGAATACCGCGCCCGTCGCCTTCATCCTGTCGCCTTTCATGACGGGATCGGCGAAGGTATAGGCGATGACCTTGTCCGGTTTGAACCGGTTCTTGTCGGCGCCGATCCGCTCCATCGCTTCCGTATCGCAACGCTGCTCCAGCCGCGTCTGGGGATCGAGCTTCTCGAATTGCCGGACGAGGGACCGGTCCATCGCTTGCGTTGGGCATGCCGCCAATGTGGCGAGGGCGAGGGCGCATGCGCGTGATTTCATTCTCCGTACCGCTCCAGATCTACAGCGCGGTGCATTCCGACTCATCGGCCTGCTTCGCGGGGTGGGGGAGTTATCAGCATTCAGTTAAACTATGTGGCCATTCCAAGGCCGCTGCCCAAGACCACTGCGTGCCGCGGCATGTAGACGCTACACCGCCGAGACGTCGATCCATTTCGCACCGGTCAGCTCGGCCATCCGCTCCGGGCTGATATGGACGGCGGCGTTGGTCGCACCAGCTGCGGGCACGACCACGTCGAAAGCCTTGAGAGACTCGTCACAATAGATGCTGTGGGGCTTGGGGAGCCCGAAGGGGCAGACCCCGCCGACCGGATGGCCCGTTTCCGCCTCGACCTCGTCGAAGCCGAGCATGCGCGCCTTGGTTCCAAACCGCGCCTTGTATTTCTTGTTGTCGAGGCGCGCATCGCCGCGCGTGACGATCAGGATGATTTCGTCGCCGACCCGGAGCGCGAGCGTCTTGGCTATCTGCGCCGGTTCGACGCCATGGCCTTCTGCCGCGAGCGCCACGGTGGCGGTGCTCTGCTCCAGCTCGATGACGTCGATGTCCGGTGCGTGCCGGGAAAAGAACTGTTTGACGGAAGCGAGGCTCATTTCGGCAATCTGTAGTTTGGATCAAATTTGCGTCGACGCGGCACAGGGCTAAAAACCGCCGTTCAGGCGCGGCACAATTCAGTCGTCGTTCGAAGCATCGAGATCTTCGGGACGCATCCCTTCCTGCTGCGACGGCAGGTAGCCGTTGCTGGCGAACCAGGTTTCGAGGATGGTGGAGATCGCCTGCTCGCGCGTCAGGGTACCGGGGTGGTCCGCGATGTAGGACTTGAGCGCGTCCTCGATCTTTTCCGCGTAGAGTTCGGTCATTTTCGCCTCCGCTCGTTGGCTTGCGATGGCCGGTCCGCGTTTGGCGCGGACCGTATGGGGGTAACGCGGATCAGGCCTGTTTGACGACGCGAATCAGCACCAAAAGGATCACGGCCCCGATCGTCGAGTGAATAATGGCAGAAAAGATGCCGGTGCCGATGCTGATCCCGATGGCCGGGAAGAGAAGGCCGGCGATGAAGGCGCCGACGATGCCGATCACGATATTCCCGAGCAGACCGAAGCCGCCTCCGCTGACGATCAAACCGGCAAGCCAGCCTGCAACCGCGCCGACGATCAGGAATACCAGAATGCTTTCAATGCCCATGAATCACCCTCTCGTTGTATCTGAGGAGAGGATAAACCATGTTTTCGAATGCGATAGAAGTCGCGCGTCGTATTTTTGACGGCGGGGAATGCCTTCTTCGCCGCCGCCGCGACTTTCTCCCCTTCTGGCAGGAAGAAGTCGCTGCCGGCGCGGTTCAGACGATGCCGCCGCCGCCGCCGGCGACTGCAGGACGCTCGGCTGCCACCCTGGCGCGGTAGCCGCTTGCCCGGTAGGCGGAAACCGGCGCAATGGCGCCGCCATTTTCCAGACGGGCCATGGCGAGGATGGGCTCGACGTCGGTCCGGAAGGCAGTCTTCAGTGTTTCTGATGCCATCAGCGCATCGTTCTCCTCCTGATAGCCTGCAAGTGCGTTACGATCGACGATCAGCGCCTGGGCATAGGCACGGCCGACCTCCATGGCGCTCGTCATCAGGCTTTCGATCGGATCCGTCACGTTATGGCTCTGGTCGAGCATATGGGCCGGATCGAAACCGTCCGCGGCGCGTGTCTCCGCATCGACGAGCTCGTTGAAAACGAGGAACAGGCGGTAGGGGTCGATCGATCCGGTGTCGAGATCGTCGTCGCCGTATTTCGAATCGTTGAAATGGAAGCCCCCGAGCTTCTTGAACTGGATCAGCCGGGCGACGATCATCTCGATGTTGACGTTCGGTGCGTGGTGCCCGAGGTCGACGAGGCAGAAGGCCTTGGGCCCGAGCTCCTGTGCGATCAGGTAGTTCGTGCCCCAATCCTGCACGACGGTCGAATAGAAGGCCGGTTCGAACATCTTGTGCTCGGTGAAGATGCGCCAATCATCCGGAAGCGCCGCGTAAACCGTCTTCATCGAGTCGAGATAGCGTTCGAACGCCCGGGTGAAATTGCTCTGGCCGGGGAAGTTGGAGCCGTCGCCGATCCAGACGGTCAGTGCCTTGGAGTCGAGCGCCTTGCCGATCTCGACGCATTCGAGATTATGCTCGATCGCCTGGCGTCGTGTCGCGGGATCGGTGTGGGAGAGGGAGCCGAACTTGTAGGAATGCGCCTGGCCGGGCGCGTCCGAGAAGGTGTTCGAGTTCATCGCGTCGAAGCTCAAGCCGAGCGCCGTGCCCTTCTCCTTCAAGGCCCCAAGATCGGAGACCTTGTCCCAGGGGATATGGAGCGACACGGCCGGCGTCGCCCGCGTCAATTGCTGGATGACGGCGCAGTCTTCAAGCTTGTCGAAGATATTGCGCGGCTCGCCGGGGCCCGGGAAGCGGGCAAAGCGCGTCCCGCCGGTGCCGACGCCCCAGGAGGGGACGGCAACGCCGTAGGCCGCGACCTTGGCCTTCACCACATCGATATCGATGCCGCGGCGGGCGAGCCGCTCGCCCAGGCTTTCGTAGTCGCGCGTGAGAGCGTCCCGGCGGCCTGCATTCTCTAAATCGAGGACGGATGGGCTGATCATCAGGGTCATCGGAGCCTCCCGGTCAGCGGGTGAAGGACTGGGCATTGCCCGCGTCGACATTGACGATATTGCCGGTGGATTTCGCCGACATGTCGGAAGCCAGGAAGTAGATCGCCTCGGCGATATCTTCCGGGAAGACGCTGAGCTTCAGCATCGAGCGTTCGCGGTAATGCGCCTCCAGCTCGTCGACGTCCATCTTGTAGGCAGCTGCGCGCTGCTCCTTCCATTCGCCGGTCCAGATCTTGGAGCCGCGCAGAACCGCGTCGGGATTGACCACGTTCACGCGGATCTGCGCCGACGCTCCCTCGAGCGCCAGGCAGCGGGCGAGATGGATCTCGGCCGCCTTGGCCGTGCAATAGGCCGACGCCCCGGGCGAGGCCGCAAGCCCGTTCTTGGAGGCGACGAAAACGACATTGCCGCCGGCCTTCTGGTTGCGGAAGATGCGGAAAGCCTCGCGCGAGACCAGGAAGTAGCCGGTCGTGAGAATGTCCATGTTCTTGTTCCAGAGCGCCAGCGTCGTGTCCTCCACCGCCGCCGAAGTGGCGAGGCCGGCATTGGAAACGAGAATATCGAGGCCGCCGAAGGCGAGGAGCGCGTCGCCGAAGCCCGATTCGACGGCCGCCTCGCTCGTGACGTTCATGTTGACGGAGCGGACGAAGTCCTTGCCGTAGCGGGTGGAAAGCTCGGTCTGAGCCGCTTCGAGCGCCGTCTCGTCGATATCGGCAAGCACCACGCAGGCGCCCTCCTGCATCAGCCGGTTGGCCGTCGCCTTGCCGATGCCGCCGGCGCCTCCGGTGACGAGCGCGATGCGCCCGGCCAGGCTCTTCGGCTTCGGCATGCGCTGCAGCTTGGCTTCTTCGAGCAGCCAGTATTCGATATCGAAAGCTTCCTGCTCCGGCAGCCCGACATAGGTCGACACGCCGGACGCGCCGCGCATCACATTGATCGCATTGACGTAAAACTCGGCCGAGATGCGCGCCGTCGCCTTGTCCTTGGCGAAGGTGATCATGCCGACGCCGGGCACCAGATAGACGACCGCATTCGGATCGCGCATGGCCGGGCTGTCGGCGCGCTTGCAGCGCTCGTAATAGGCTGCGTAGTCGGCGCGATAGGTGGCGATCGCCTCGGGCAGGCCCGCAAGGGTTTTTCCGGCATCCGGCTGCGTCGGGTCGAAATCGACGACCAGCGGTCGGATCTTGGTGCGAAGAAAGTGGTCGGGGCAGCTTGTGCCAAGCGCCGCCAGCGGCTCGAGGCTGGTCGAGGTCACGAAATCGAGCACCGCCTGACTGTCGTCGAAATGACCGACCTTGCTTTCCCCCGCGCTGATGAGACCGCGGATCACCGGCATCAGCTTCTTGGCGATCGCGGCGCGATCGGCGGCGGCGAGCACCGGTTTGGACTGACCGCCGAAGGCGGGACCCGTGTTCTCGGTCTCGAACCAGGCGATGGCGCGGTTGATGATCTCGATCGTCGTCTCGTAGGCCTCCTTCGCCGTGTCGCCCCAGGTGAAGAGGCCGTGGCTTTCGAGCACGACGCCGCGCGCATCCGGGTTTTCCTGGCAGAACTTTTCAAGCCAGAGCCCGAGCTCGTAGCCGGGCCGTTTCCACGGCAGCCAGCCGATCTCGTCGCCGAAGATCCTGCTCGTCAGTTCCCTGCTGTTCTTCGAGGCGGCGATGGCGATGATCGCATCCGGATGCATGTGATCGACATGCGGCTTCGGAACATAGGCGTGCAGCGGCGTGTCGATCGAGGCGGCGCGGGGGTTGAGGTTGAAAGTGCAGTGCGGCAGGTAGCCGACCATCTCGTCTTCGAATTCGACGCCGCGATAAATGCCCTTCAGCGCGCGGAGCTTGTCCATGTAGAGGGTGGAGAAGCCGTCCATCTTGATCGTGCCGACGTCGCCGCCGGAGCCCTTGACCCAGAGGACCTCGACCATTTCGCCGGTCAGCGGGTCTTTTTCCATGACCTTGGCGGAGGTATTGCCGCCGCCGTAATTGGTGATCCGCTTGTCCGATCCGAGGAGGTTCGAGCGGTAGAGGAGCTTTTCCGGCTCGGTCATTCCTGCCGCCTTGCCCTCGTCCCAAAGATTGGCAAGGCGCGCGCCCTGGTGCTTGTCGAGCATGTCGAACTCCTCCCGCTGATCTGGCTGCCGCAACGTGGAACCGCGGCCCTATGATTGGCACCAGATCACACGGTGATTACCCCGGTGTCAATCAAAAACGATCAAAAACTTTCATGATGCGCCGCACAATGAAAAAACATGATTGATTGTGATTGACAATGCTCGGAAGGGATGGAAGCATGCGGAGCATCGGAGGAGCGCATGCACGAGAAAGAGAGACACAGGATCATCCTGTCGGCGGTGCAGGAAAAGCCGGTCGCAACCGTGCCTGAACTGGTCGATCTCACCGGCAGTTCGGAGGCGACGATCCGCCGCGACATCGCGGCACTGCATGTGCAAAAGCGGCTGCGCCGTGTCAGGGGCGGTGCCGAAGCGATCAACCCTCCGCAGTTCGTAGGCCTTGCCGGCCGCCCCTTCCGGGTGAACGAAGGCCTGCATGCGCGGGAGAAGCAGGCGATCGCCCGGGAAGCGGTGGCGCTCTGTCAGGACGGCGAACCGATCATCATCAATGGCGGCACCACGACCTTTCAGATGGTGCATTTCCTCGCCAATCGCCGAATGCAGGTCTTCACCAATTCCTTCCCGATCGCCGAGCACCTGCTCAAGCATTCCAAGAACACCGTCATGCTGTCGGGCGGGACGATCTATCGCGAGCAGAACATCATATTGAGCCCCTTCGAGAACGACGTGACGCGCAACTTCTATGCGCGGCGCATGTTCATGGGGGCGCAGGGGCTGGGGCCTCTCGGGCTGATGGAGGCCGATCCGCTGCTGATCCAGGCTGAGCAGAAGCTGATCGACCAGGCCGACGACCTCGTCGTGCTCGTCGATTCCTCGAAATTTCACAGGCGCTCGAGTCTCATTCTGTGCGGTCTCAAGCGCATCGCCACCGTCATTACCGATTCGGGTATCGAGGACAGACATGCCTCGATGCTTGAAAATGCCGGCGTCAGCCTGATCGTCGCCGCTCAGAGCGCCAAGGCCGACGCCGAAAAGGCTTCGACACCCGCATGAAGCATGGGGAGAGGAGCTGATGTCCCGAGCTTCCGGGTGAAGATCGGGAAACAATTGTTCGGGCAGGAAGACGCAGCCACTCCGGATGCGGGCCCATGGGAGGAGAGAAAAACGATGAAAGTCCTAAAATCATTGATGGTGACGGCCGCCGTCGCCGTGGCGCTGATGGCAAATGCCGCTCATGCGGAGAACAAGAAGATCGCCCTTGTCGTCAAGGCGTTGGGCATCGGCTTCTTCGAAGCGGCCAACAAGGGCGCTCAGGAAGCGGCCAAGGAACTCGGCGACGTCGAGATCATCTATACCGGCCCGACCTCGACGACGGCCGAAGGCCAGATCGAAGTGATCAACTCGCTGATCGCCCAGAAAGTCGATGCGATCGCGGTTTCTGCCAACGACACGGACGCGCTCGTCCCTGCGCTGAAGAAGGCGATGGACCGCGGCATCAAAGTCATCTCCTGGGATTCGGGTGTGGCCAAGGAAGGCCGCCTGATGCATCTCAACCCGTCCTCGAGCCCGCTGATCGGCAACATGATCATCAAGCTCGCCGCCGACAACCTGCCCGAAGGCGGCGACGTCGCAGTGCTCTCGGCCTCCGCAACGGCGACCAACCAGAATACGTGGATCGCCGAAATGAAGAAGGTCCAGGGCAACTACAAGGGCATCAATGTGGTCGCCACCGTCTATGGCGACGACCTGGCCGACAAGTCCTATCGCGAGACGCAAGGGCTCATCCAGTCCCATCCGAACCTGAAGGCCATCATAGCGCCGACCTCCGTCGGCATCGTCGCCGCGGCGCAGGCCGTGACCGACGCCGGCAAGATCGGCCAGATCAACGTCACCGGTCTGGGCCTTCCCTCCGAAATGGCCGGACACGTGAAGTCCGGCGCCTCGAAGTCCTTCGCCATCTGGAACCCGATCGACCTCGGCTATTCGGCAACGATGATCGCCTACGACCTCATCAACGGTGCCGAAGCCAAGCCCGGCGCGGAACTCAAGATGGGCCGCATGGGCACGGTCAAGCTCGACGAGAACAACGAAGGCGCCATGGCCGACCCGTTCGTCTATGATGCCTCGAATGTCGAGGAATTCGCGAAGATCTTCTGATCGTCACGAGTAGGCGGCGTCCGCCCCTCATCCGGCCTGCCGGCCACCTTCTCCCCGTTCTGACGGGGAGAAGCGACGTGCGGCGATCTTCTCCTATCCCTCTCCGAACGGGGAGAGGGATAGGGACAGGATGAGGGGCAGCCTCATGCGATCGAGGACCTGGCCGCCATCCAATTGAAACGACCGAACTGGTGGATCCACTCTTGTTGCAGGACACAACCACATCGCGGATGAAGCCCGCCATTGCGCTTGAGGGCATATCGAAGTCCTTTCCGGGCGTGCGCGCTCTTTCCGATGTATCGCTCGCTCTCTATCCCGGTTCGGTGACGGCGCTGGTCGGCGAGAACGGCGCCGGCAAGTCGACGCTCGTCAAGATACTGACCGGCATCTATCAGCCCGATGCGGGCAGCATCCGGCTCGGCGATACGGAGACCACCTTTCCGACCGCCCTTGCGGCGTCCCGCGCCGGGGTCACGGCGATTCATCAGGAGACGGTGCTCTTCGACGAGCTCTCCGTCGCGGAAAACATCTTTCTCGGCCACGCTCCACGCAACCGGTTCGGTCTCATCGACTGGAAGAAGCTCAACGCCGACGCTCAGGCCCTGTTGCGCCGCGCGGGCGCCGATTTCGACCCGACCATCCGCCTGCGCGATCTCGGCATCGCCAAGAAGCATCTGGTCGCGATCGCCCGGGCGCTCTCGGTCGATGCGCGCGTCGTCATCATGGACGAGCCGACGGCCGCACTGTCGCACAAGGAAATTCACGAGCTCTACGAACTGATCGAGCGGCTCAAGGCCGACGGCAAGGCCATCCTGTTCATCAGCCACAAATTCGATGAGATATTCCGCATCGCCGACCGCTACACCGTCTTTCGCGACGGAGCGATGATCGGCGAAGGGCTGATCGCCGACGTCAGCCAGGACGATCTCGTCCGCATGATGGTCGGCCGCGCCGTCGGCTCCGTCTATCCGAAGAAGGAGGTGACGATCGGTCAGCCGGTGCTTACCGTTTCCGGTTATCGCCACCCGACCGAATTCGAGGACATCAACTTCGAACTCAGGCGCGGCGAGATCCTCGGTTTCTATGGCCTTGTCGGCGCCGGGCGTTCGGAATTCATGCAGTCGCTGATCGGCATCACCCGCCCGTCCGCCGGTGCCGTGAAACTTGACGGCGAGGTGCTGGTCATCCGCAGCCCGGCGGAGGCGATCCGCGCCGGCATCGTCTATGTACCGGAAGAGCGCGGACGGCAGGGAGCGATCATCGGCATGCCGATCTTCCAGAACGTCACGCTGCCCTCGCTTTCACAGACCTCGCGCTCGGGCTTCCTGCGGCTTGCCGAGGAATTCGCGCTGGCGCGCGAATACACCTCCCGCCTCGATCTGCGGGCCGCCGCGCTCGATCAGGACGTCGGCACGCTTTCCGGCGGCAACCAGCAGAAGGTGGTCATCGCCAAGTGGCTCGCCACCCGGCCGAAGGTCATCGTCCTCGACGAGCCGACCAAGGGCATCGATATCGGCTCCAAGGCCGCCGTTCATGCCTTCATGAGCGAGCTTGCGGCGCAAGGCTTGAGCGTCATCATGGTTTCCTCTGAAATTCCCGAGATCATGGAGATGTCGGACCGCGTCATCGTCATGCGCGAGGGGCGCGTCGTCGGAAGATACGAGCGGTCGGAACTGACCGCCGAGAAGCTGGTGCGCGCCGCAGCCGGCATAGAAACGCAAGCCGATGGGAGGGCCGCATGATGGCCAGGCTCCTCAAGAACCGAGAAATCCTGCTCGTGGTCGCGATTGCGGTACTGCTTGCCCTGATCGCCTTGCGCTTTCCGGCTTTCGTGGCTCCTTCCAATCTTGCGCGCGTCTATGGCGACACCTCTATCCTCGTCATTCTGGCGCTGGGGCAGATGGCCGTCATTCTCACCCGCTGCATCGATTTGTCGATGGCGGCCAACCTGGCGCTCTGCGGCATGGTCGCGGCCATGTTGAACAACGCCTTTCCCGACCTGCCGATACCGCTCATCCTTGTTGCCGTCATGGTGCTGGGCGGCTTTCTCGGGGCGATCAACGGCGCGTTGGTCTGGAAGCTCGATATTCCCCCGATCGTCGTCACGCTCGGGACGCTGACGATCTATCGCGGCCTGATCTTCGTGCTGACGAACGGCAAGTGGATCAATGCCCATGAGATGAGCGACGCCTTCAAGGCGCTGCCGCGGCTGGATGTGGCCGGCATGCCGGTGCTTTCCTGGCTCTCGCTCGTCATGGTCGCGCTGATGTTCCTCGTCATGGGTCGCACGCCGCTCGGACGCGCCTTCTACGCCGTCGGCGGCAATCCGCACGCAGCCGTCTATACCGGCATCGATGTCGGACGCACGCGTTTCTTCGCCTATTGCCTCTCGGGCGCGCTTGCGGGCCTGTCGGGCTACCTCTGGGTATCGCGCTATGCGGTCGCCTATGTGGACATCGCGGCCGGCTTCGAGCTCGACATCATCGCGGCCTGTGTCATCGGCGGCATTTCGATCGCCGGCGGCATCGGCTCTGTGGCGGGCGCCGTCCTCGGAGCGCTCTTCCTCGGCGTGATCAAGAACGCCCTGCCGGTCATCAATATCTCGCCCTTCGCACAGCTGGCGATATCCGGAACGGTCATCATCATCGCGGTTGCCGTCAACGCCCGCGCCGAGCGGCGCAAGGGCAGGGTCATTCTCAAGAAAGCGGAGGCGGTCTGATGGCGGACGCGCAAATTTCTTCCCGCCACATTCCCGATCGCCTGCAAGGAGGCGGCGCTCGCCTTCTGAAGAGCTGGGAAGCGCTGCTCTTCGTGGTCGCCGCCGTGATCTTCCTCGGCAATTCGCTGGCGTCGCCCTACTTCCTCGATCCGTGGAACCTCTCCGACGCCACGTTCAACTTCACCGAAAAGGCGATGATCGCCTTCGCCATGGCGCTGGTGATCATCTCCGGCGAGATCGACCTCTCGGTCGCTTCCATCATCGCCCTTGCCTCGACAGCCATGGGCTATGCGGTGCAACTCGGGTTCGGCACACCCGCGCTCGTCGCGACCGGCCTTGGCGTCGGTCTCCTCTGCGGTCTCGTCAACGGGCTCCTGATCACAGGCCTGGGTCTGCCGTCGATCGTGGTGACGATCGGCACCATGAGCCTGTTTCGCGGCCTGTCCTTCATCGTGCTCGGCGACCAGGCCTTTACCGGCTATCCCGAGAGCTTCGCCTGGTTCGGCCAAGGTTATGTCTGGTGGGTTTTCTCCTTCGAGTTCACGCTCTTCGTCGTGCTCGCCGTCATTTACGCAGTCCTGCTGCACAGGACGAATTTCGGCCGTGCCGTCTATGCCATCGGCAACAACCAGACGGCGGCACTCTTTTCCGGTGTGCGAGTCGGGCGCGTCAAGTTCACGCTCTTCCTGCTGACCGGCCTTATGGCCGGGCTCGCCTCCGTCTGCCTCACCTCGCGGCTCGGCTCCACACGGCCCTCGATCGCGCTCGGCTGGGAGCTCGAGGTCGTGACCATGGTGGTGCTCGGCGGCGTCAACATTCTTGGCGGCTCCGGCACGATACCCGGGGTCGTGCTGGCGGCGCTGATCATGGGCATGGTCACTTTCGGCTTCGGCCTCCTGAACGTGCCCGGCATCGTCATGTCGATCTTCATCGGCCTGCTCCTGATTTCGGTGATCGCGTTGCCGATTCTCTGGCAGCGCGCCCGCCGCCGTTCCGTTCGTTGAGATGCAAGTCATGGAAAAATACGCATTCCGCATGCGACTCCATCCCGGCAAGGCCGCCGAATACCAGGCGCGTCACGACGCGATCTGGCCGGAGTTGGTCACGCTCCTGAAGGACGCCGGTGTCTCCGATTATTCGATCCACCTCGATGAGGAGAACGGCCTGCTCTTCGGCGTCCTCTGGCGTTCGGACGATCACAGGATGGCCGATCTGCCGTCGCACCCGGTGATGCGGAAATGGTGGGCCCATATGGCCGATATCATGGAGACCCGCGCCGACAACGAGCCGGTCGCCGTGCCGCTCAAAACCGTCTTCCATCTCAAATGATGATGAAAACCGTCGCCGTCATCGATATCGGCAAGACAAACGCCAAGGTCGCACTGGTCGATCTCGAGCGCTTCGAGGAAATCGCCGTGCGCAAAGCCGGCAATGGTGTCAGCGCTGACGGGCTTTACCCGCATTTCGACACCGAGCGCCTCTGGCGTTTCATTCTCGACAGTCTGGCCGCGCTTCACGGCGAGCACCCGGTGGATGCGATTTCGGTGACCACGCATGGCGCGACCGCCGTGCTCCTCGATGAGGCGGGCGAGCTCGCCTTGCCGGTTCTGGATTATGAATTCGCCGGTCCGGATGCGCTCGCGGAGGAATACGAGAAGGCGCGCCCTCCTTTCACGCAGACCGGTTCGGCGCGGCTGCCGATGGGGCTCAATGTCGGCGCTCAGCTCTTCTGGCAGCAGCGCATGTTTCCGGAGCATTTCGCCCGCGTCGCGACGATCCTCACCTATGCGCAATATTGGTCCTACCGGCTGACGGGGGTCAGGACGAGCGAGTTGACCTCGCTCGGCTGCCACACCGATCTCTGGAATCCGAAGGCGGCAACCTTCTCGTCGATGGTCGATGAGCAGGGTTGGCGCTCTCTCTTCGCGCCGGTGCGAAGGGCGGGCGACGTGCTTGGTCCCCTGCTTCGGCAGGTTGCCGATGAGACGGGCCTGCCGCCGGAAACGCCGGTCCACTGCGGCATTCACGATTCGAACGCCTCGCTGCTGCCGCATCTCATTACGCGCCAGGCGCCGTTCTCCGTAATCTCGACCGGAACCTGGGTGGTGATGCTCGCCGTCGGCGCCGAGCCCGTGAAACTCGACGAGCGGCGCGACACGCTCATCAACGTCAACGCACTCGGTGATCCGGTGCCTTCGGCCCGCTTCATGGGCGGGCGCGCCTATTCCCTGCTGATCGGCGACGATCCGCCGCCGGCCTCGCCCGAGGCCGAAGCCAGTGTCCTGGAACAAGGGCATATGCTGCTGCCGTCGCTGCCGGGTGGTTCGGGGCCGTTTCCGGCTGCGCGCTCATGCTGGACGACGGACGAAGGCAAGCTCGCTCCCGCCGAACGGCTCGCGGTCGTCTCCTTTTATCTTGCACTGATGACGGCGACCTGCCTCGATCTGATCGGGGCAAGGGGCGAGATCCTGGTCGAGGGGCCGTTTGCCTTAAACGACGCCTATCTGAGGATGCTTGCCGCCGCCACCGGCCGGCCGGTGCTTGCCAACAGGCTGAACAGTACGGGAACGAGCCTCGGCGCCGCCTGCCTCGTTGCGGGCGCCCGCGTCAGGACGGGGACCGAGCCGATACGGGCCGCAAAGCCGGACGCCTGTGCGGCTTATGCCGAGACATGGCGCCGGCGCACTGCTGCGCATGTCCGGAGTGATCCGTAAAGGAATCTCAGAAGACGGACGTTCTGCTCGCTGCGCGGCCATGCTCAAGGTTGACGACGATCGATATCGCCGCCATTGCGAGCGTTGCGGTGATGATGGCGCCTATTCCAAGAACAATCATTGTTCACGTCCCGTGGCGCACCGTCATGATGCCGCCCATTGCCTGAAGATGCTACTCAACGCGTAGTTCGCGCCATCATACCTGCATGTTCTGAATCGCAGCCGACACAAGGAACATGCAGCACTTCAAATGCTATAGCGACCTCTGCCCGTCCGATGGGAGACGCATGACGCTGTATGCTTCGATACTCAACGGCAAGCAGATCCGCAATTCTAAACTCTCATCATTGAAAACCTGTGGCTGCGTTCAAAGAAAACGTTGCATCGCTAGCGGACGGCAAAGCTCCGGTTGAATTTTAGCGATTCCGGTTAGGAGGCATGAGGCATTAACTTTCAAGCAAGGAATTAACCATAAACATGGTCCAACACGTCGGAATAGGAAGTCTCTACTTCTCCTCAAGGCATGATGCCGCACCGCCGTACCGGTTTCGGTCCGGTATCCACTTTCATTGAAATCACTGTGGGACGGACGATGGCGGGCGCTTCCGGGCGCGCTGCTCTATCGGGTGGGCGTGATCGGCCGCCGGCGGCGACCCTCCCCAGCAGATTTCGAATGCGGGACGCATCAGCAGCCGGGGACCAGGGTGAAACAGGAAGCGTCAGAACAGGCGAGAAAGGGCCAGGCGGGCAGCCTGCTGGAACGCCTGCGCTTTGCCGGTCTCGACGAGGATGCCTCCGCGCTGCTGCGCGATCGCCGCCAGGCTCTTTCGCCACGCATCGAGCTTGCGCTCCGTGATTTTTCGCACCGTCTGCAGAGCAATCCCAATGCGGCGCGCCGCTTCGACAGCGATCGCCAGATCGATCGGCTTCACGACCTGCAGTCGTCACACTGGAACGTGCTCACGGATGCGCGTTTCGACGGGCTTTATGCGGAGCGCGTAAAGGTCCTCGCCGATACCGAAAGCCGCATGGGTCTCGACCCGCGCTGGCAGATCGCAAGTCATGCGATCGTGCTCGAGCACCTTATTCTCGGTGCGATCGAGGATGCCTGGCCGAAATCGATCCTCTCCCTCGGCAAGGCACGCAGGCAAGAACTCCGCGATCTCGTCGCCGCTCTCGTGCGCACTGCCTTCGTCGATACGGAGATTGCAGTCTCGCTGCGTTTCAACGCGCTGCGCCAGCAGCACCAGCGGCAGCTTTCGGAGCAGCGTCGGGACGACGAAAGCGAGTTGAAGACACTCTTCTCGGATTTTCTTCGGGCTCTCGGGGAGGGCGACCTGACTGCGCGTCTTCCGGAAGATGCGCCGGATACCTACCAGCCGATCGTGGCAGGCCTCAACACGGCATTGGACCAGATCAGGGATGCGCTGCTTGCGGCCGATAAACGCGCCACGGCGGCCGAGGCCATCGTCTCGGAGCTGCGCGGCAGTGCCGCCGAATTCTCGGGCAATGCCGGCGCAGAAGCGAAAGCCATCGACCAGCATCTCGTGAGCCTCGGCACCGTAACCGAGCGGATTCGCACCGGATCGATCCGGATCGCCGAGACCGAGGCCAAGGCAGGCGAGACGCGGATCGCCGTGGAACGCAGCGGCGAGATCGCCGGTCAGGCGATCTCTGCCATGGCGGACATCGAGGCTTCCGCCGAGAAGATCGGTCAGATCATCGGCGTGATCGACGAGATCGCCTTCCAGACCAATCTCCTGGCCCTCAACGCAGGTATCGAGGCCGCACGGGCGGGCGAAAGCGGCCGCGGTTTCGCGGTCGTCGCACAGGAGGTGCGTGCGCTCGCGCAACGCTCCGGCGAAGCGGCGCGCGAGATCAAGCAACTCGTGACCGGAACCAAGGGCCAGGTCGTGGCCGGCGTCGAGATCGTCGGCCGGACACAGCACGCGATCAGCAGCATCGCCGAACAGGTAATCTCCATAAACGAGGCCGTCACCGGCATTGCCCGCGAGGCGGAATGTCAGGTGAGCGATCTTGCCTCCGCAACCTCGGAGATCGGCGGGATCGCGCGGGCGATGAACCGAAGCGCCGCACTCGGGGGCGCGGCACTCGCGTCGGCCGACGATCTTCACGGTGTCATCGTGGAGCTGGGCGAGACCGTCCGTCGCTTTCATCTCGACCGTCAGGCGAGATCGGCCGCGAGCTTCGCCCCGCGGATGAGGATAGAAGCGCCGGGAGACGAGACCACGAGCCCGTTCGTCGAAGTCACTTCCGAACGTCATCTGGCCGGATGGCGGCGTTAGCAGGGCATGTCAAGCGAGGGAAAAATGGCCAGCAGAAACTCCGCACGAAACACGCTGAAGCTCGCTCCGGTATTGGACCTGAACGAGGCAACGGTGCTGCATGAAAGGCTCCTGGCACTGAAAGGCGGCGCCGTGGCGATCGACGCGTCCGCCGTCGAGCGCGTCGGGGCGCTTTGTGTCCAGGTGCTCATGGCCGCCGCGAGAAGCTGGGAAGCGGATCGCCTGTCTTTCACCTTTGCCGAGGTGTCCGACGCTTTCATCAAGACGACACAGCTCATCGGGGCGGACATCGGTCCCCTGATGGCAAAGGAGATTTGAGCAATGAAGAAGAGAGTCCTGACTGTCGACGATTCCCGGACGATCCGGAACATGCTTCTCGTCACCCTCAACAATGCCGGATTCGAAACGATCCAGGCGGAGGATGGCGTCGAGGGCCTCGAGAAGCTCGACACGGCCAACCCCGACGTCATCGTAACGGACATCAACATGCCGCGCCTCGACGGCTTCGGCTTCATCGAGGGTGTGCGCAAGAACGATCGCTACCGTGCGGTGCCGATCCTCGTGCTGACCACCGAGAGCGATGCGGACAAGAAGAACCGTGCGCGGCAGGCGGGCGCCACCGGCTGGATCGTCAAACCGTTCGACCCGACCAAGCTGATCGATGCCATCGAGCGCGTAACGGCCTGAATTCCGGGGACAGCCATCCAATGGACATGAACGAAATCAAAGAGATTTTCTTCCAGGAATGCGAGGAGCAACTCGCGGAACTGGAATCGGGTCTCCTCAAGCTCAATGACGGCGATCGCGATCCGGAAACGGTGAATGCCGTTTTCCGTGCGGTCCATTCCATCAAGGGCGGCGCCGGCGCCTTCGGGCTCGACGATCTCGTCTCCTTCGCGCATGTGTTCGAGACGACGCTCGATTGCGTTCGATCCAACAGGCTGGAACCCAATCAGGACGTATTGAAAGTCATGCTGAGATCGGCGGACGTGCTTGCCGATCTCACCAACGCCGCCCGTGACGGCGGCGGCGTCGACGAGGCGCGCAGCCGGCAACTGATCAAGGAACTCGAAGCGCTCGCCAACGGCGAATTGCCGCAAGCCGCCGCCGAATCCGCGCCGAAGGCGGCGCCGGCCGCCATTGCCCCGGCTGCTCCGGCCGTCAACGAGGAAGGCTTCCAGCCGGTTGCCTTCTCCTTCGACGATTTCGAGACAGGCGACGAGCCGACGATCGAACCGTCCACCTATGAGATCGTCTTCAAGCCCAAGTCGGATCTTTATTCCAAGGGCAACGACGCCACGCTGCTCCTGCGCGATCTCTCGCGCCTCGGCGAAATGAGCATCCATTGCGACATGGACACTCTGCCGCCGCTGGACCGGATGAATCCGGAGGAGGCCTATTTCTCCTGGAAGGTTTCGCTGAAGACCGACCAGGGCGAAGAGGCGATCCGCTCCGTGTTCGAATTCGCAGAGTGGGATTGCGACCTCGACGTCGCGCTCGCCGGCGGTACGGTCGGGATGGACGAGGACCTGCCGATGCAGCCCGTCCCCTTCGACCTTTCGATCCTCGAGGAGGAAGCCCAGGCGCCTGCCGGGCAAGAGGACCGGGCCGCCACCAGCGAGGGCGACCCCCGGAATGCGGCCGTCGCGGCGGCGCAGACGGCGAGCAACGTCCTGCAAATGGCGCAGTCCACGGCGCGCGTCTCCCCGGAGAATGCCCGCACTTCCCAATCGGCATCGGCGGCACAGGCTGCCGCCCAGCAGGCCGCTTCCGCCGCAACCCCGACCATTCGCGTCGATCTCGATCGGGTCGACCGCCTGATCAATCTCGTCGGCGAACTCGTCATCAACCAGGCGATGCTGTCGCAGAGCGTGATCGAAAACGACACCAACGGCACGTCGTCGATCAATATGGGCCTGGAGGAACTGCAGCAGCTTACGCGCGAAATCCAGGATAGCGTCATGGCGATCCGCGCGCAGCCGGTCAAGCCGGTCTTCCAGCGCATGTCCCGCATCGTTCGCGAAATCGCCGACATGACCGGCAAGTCCGTCCGTCTCATCACCGAGGGTGAAAATACGGAAGTCGACAAGACGGTCATCGACAAGCTCGCCGAGCCGCTCACGCACATGATCCGCAACGCGGTCGATCACGGTCTCGAGACGCCGGAAAAACGGGTTGCCGCGGGCAAGAACCCAGAAGGAACGGTGCGGCTCACGGCCAAGCACCGTTCCGGCCGCATCGTCATCGAGCTTGCAGACGACGGCGCCGGCATCAATCGCGAGAAGGTGCGCCAGAAGGCGATCGACAACGATCTCATTGCCGCGGACGCAAACCTTTCGGACGAGGAGGTCGACAACCTGATCTTCCACGCGGGTTTCTCCACGGCCGACAAGATCTCCGACATTTCCGGCCGCGGTGTCGGCATGGATGTCGTCAAGCGCTCCATCCAGGCACTCGGTGGCCGCATCAACATCTCTTCGAAGCCGGGCCAGGGCTCGATCTTCACCATGAGCCTGCCGCTGACGCTCGCCGTCCTCGATGGCATGGTGGTGACTGTCGCCAACCAGACGCTCGTCGTGCCGCTGACGGCAATCGTCGAGACGCTGCAGCCGGAGGCCTCCGCGATCCACAGCTTCGGTTCCAGCCAGCGGCTGATCTCGATCCGCGACTCCTTCTGCCCGCTGGTGGATGTGGGCCGCATCCTGAACTTTCGCGGGGCCCAGGCCAACCCGGTCGAAGGTGTGGCGCTTCTCGTCGAATCCGAAGGCGGCGGCCAGCGCGCCCTGATGGTCGATGCCATCCAGGGCCAGCGCCAGGTGGTGATCAAGAGCCTCGAAGCCAACTACACGCATGTGCCCGGCATCGCCGCGGCGACCATTCTCGGCGACGGGCGCGTGGCACTCATCCTCGATGTCGACGCCATCGTTGCTGCGTCGCGCGGGCAATCCCTGAAACCCGAAATGTCGCTTGCTGCCGCCGGATAATCCCCATGACCAATGCCGCAAAACATCTGACCAGTGGGGGACGGGAGCTGATCGCCTTCCGCGTCGGCGACCAGGAATTCTGCGTCAACATCATGTCGGTGCGCGAAATTCGCGGATGGACGCCGGCGACCCCCATGCCGCATGCGCCCCCCTGCGTGCTCGGCGTCATCAATCTGCGCGGCGCCGTGCTGCCGATCGTCGATTTCTCCGCCCGGCTAGGCATGAAGGCGGCCGAGCCGACGGTTCGGCACGTGATCATCGTCGCGCAGGTCAAGAGCAGGGTGGTCGGCCTGCTGGTCGACGCCGTTTCCGACATTCTCACCGTCTCCGACCGCGATATTCAGCCGACACCGGACATCGCGTCCGATTTCGAGCGGAGTTTCGCACGCGGCGTGTTGGCGATAGAGGGGCGCATGATCTGCCTCGTAGAGCTCGACTCGGTCTTCCCGAGCGAGGAAAGGGAGGCGGCATGAGCGTGCGGGCCAACATCGATCAGAGTCCGTATCCGGACGAATGTCTCGCGAGCGGAGAATATCCGCTGACCCGCCGCGATCTTACCGAGATCGCCGCCATGATCTACGCGGATGCCGGCATCTATCTCAACGAATCGAAGGCATCGCTCGTCTATTCGCGGCTTTCGAAGCATATTCGCAATCTCGGACTGAAGGGGTTCCGCGAGTACTGCCAGCTCGTCGCTTCGCCTGCCGGCGCGGCGGCACGCCGCGACATGCTTTCGCATCTCACGACGAATTTCACCCGCTTTTTCCGCGAAAACCATCATTTCGAGCACCTGAAAACAGACGTTTTGCCGGGTCTCATCGCCCGCGCGAAGAACGGCGGCCGCGTTCGCATCTGGTCTGCGGCGTGTTCGGATGGCCAGGAGCCCTATTCGATGGCGCTGACGGTGTTGTCGCTGCTGCCCAATGCCGCGGACTACGACTTTCGCATCCTCGCGACCGATATCGATCCGAAGATCCTGGCGCTGGCGCGGGCCGGCGCCTACGACGCGACGGCGATCGAGACGGTGAACCCTGCCATGCGCAAGCAATGGTTCAGCGAGGTTGAAATCGGCGGTCGCCGCAAATGGCAGGTCGACGATCGCGTCAAGCGGCTGATCACCTTCAACGAACTCAACCTGATGGCGCAGTGGCCAATCAAGGGGCCGTTCGACGTGATCTTCTGCCGCAATGTCGTGATCTATTTCGACGAGCCGACGCAGATGAAGATCTGGTCGCGCTTCGCCGGCGTGCTGGACAATGGCGGGCACCTTTATATCGGCCACTCGGAACGCGTGTCGGGGGATGCAAAGGCGCTCTTCGACAATATCGGCATCACGACCTATCGCCACACCGGCAAGTTCCACGGAGGTCGGGCATGAGCACTCCCGCACGTGTTCTCGTCGTCGACGACTCGGCCACCATGCGCGGCCTCATCTCCGCCGTGCTCAATGCCGATCCGGACATTACGGTCGTCGGTCAGGCTGCCGACGCGCTCGAGGCGCGCCAGGCGATCAAGCAGCTCGACCCCGATGTCGTGACCCTCGACATCGAGATGCCGAATATGAACGGCCTCGAATTCCTCGACAAGATCATGCGGCTGAGGCCCATGCCGGTGATCATGGTCTCGACGCTGACGCATAGGGGCGCGGAAGCGACGATCGCCGCGCTCGAGATCGGCGCCTTCGACTGCGTCGGCAAGCCGCAGCAAGGGGATCCGCATCCGTTCCGCGATCTCGCCGACAAGGTCAAGGCGGCCGCGCGTTCGCAGCGCAAGTCCATGATCACCAGCAACAGGGCGGCTGCGCCGGCGGTGGCAGCCGTTTCCGACTACAGGGCAGGGCGCAAGATCGTCGCGATGGGAGCTTCGACCGGCGGGGTCGAGGCTCTGATCACGGTCCTGCAGAAGTTCCCGGCGAATTGCCCGCCGACGGTGATCACGCAACACATGCCGCACACCTTCACGAAGAGCTTTGCCGAACGGCTGAACCGGCTTTGCGCCCCGACGGTCCAGGAGGCGACGGATGGCGCGCGGCTCGAGGTCGGAAAGGTCTACCTGGCGCCCGGCGGCGAACGGCATCTTGAGGTGCATAATGCCGCCGCGCCCTGCTGCCGACTGGTGGATCAGCCGGCGGTCAACGGACATCGACCCTCGGTCGACGTGCTGTTCGGTTCCGTCGCCGAACTGGCGGGCCGCAACGCCATCGGGGTGATTCTTACCGGAATGGGCCGCGATGGCGCCGCCGGTCTTCTGAAATTGCGGCATGCCGGGGCACGCACCTTCGGTCAGAACGAAAAGACCTGTGTCGTCTACGGCATGCCGCGCGTCGCCTATGAATTGGGCGCGGTCGAAACGCAGCTCCCTCTCGGATCAATCGGGGAGGAGATTTTGAAGACGGCGGCAGCCCGAAAAGAAGGAATCGAATAATGTCTCTCGCCGAAAAGATAAAAGTTCTGATCGTCGACGATCAGGTCACGAGTCGTCTGCTCTTGGGCGACGCACTGCAGCAGCTCGGCTTCAAGCAGATCACCGCAGCCGGTGACGGGGAACAGGGCATGAAGATCATGGCTCAGAATCCCCATCATCTGGTCATCTCCGATTTCAACATGCCGAAAATGGATGGGCTCGGCCTGCTCCAGGCGGTGCGTGCGAACCCGGCCACGAAGAAGGCGGCCTTCATCATCCTCACGGCACAGGGCGACCGCGCGCTGGTGCAGAAGGCGGCTGCGCTCGGCGCCAACAACGTGCTGGCCAAGCCGTTCACGATCGAAAAGATGAAAGCCGCGATCGAGGCCGTGTTCGGGGCGCTGAAATGAACACCGAGGCTGCCGGCAGGCGCGTTCATGTCATTCAGGGCGAGTTCAAGGTCGTCAACGATCCGGATATCGTGCTTTCGACCATTCTCGGCTCCTGCGTGGCCGCCTGCATGCGCGATCCGGTGGCCGGCGTCGGCGGCATGAATCACTTCCTGCTGCCGGGATCGGCGACCTCGCCGAGTTCCGGCGCGGACGCCACGCGCTACGGCGTGCACCTGATGGAGCTTCTCATCAACGGCCTCCTGAAGCAGGGCGCGCGCCGCGACCGGCTGGAGGCGAAGATCTTCGGCGGAGCCAGGACGATTGCGCGTTTCTCGAATGTCGGCGAGCAGAATGCCGCCTTCGCGCGCCAGTTCCTCATGGACGAGGGTATCCGCATCGTCGGCGAAAGCACCGGCGGCGACCACGGGCGTAAGCTCGAATACTGGCCGTCGTCAGGGCGCGCGCGGCAATATGCGCTGACCGGCGTGGAGGCACAGCGGGCGCTTCAGATGGACCAGCGGCCCGCCGTGCCGAAGCCGGCCGAAAGCTCCATCGAATTCTTCTGATCATACCGGCCGAGGCCACGTGAGGAAACAATGCAGAAAGACCACAACCAGCCTCACGCGGAAGAATCTCTGCCGGACGTGCTGATGCGCGTCGTCACGGAACTCCACGATGTCGCTTATCTGATCGAGCGCATAGAGCCTCAACTCATGAGCGATGCCGGCGCCGGCGCGGACAGGATCATGGTGCTGCAGGGCATCGACCTTGCGGTGCAGAAGACGCGCGGGCTCGCCGAGTTCATCGATACCATCACCGCCTCCATTCCCGACACCTGCCTGGTCGACGTCACCACCGCAGTCAGCCTCGTCAAGCTGGCCGACATGAAGAAGGCGCTCGGCAGCGGCATTCTCCGGCATGGGCATTCGCAGCCGCTGACCAAGGCGGCCGGCGACTTCGAGGCCTTCTGAGGGGCGTCGTCGCAGAGGAGTGCCCCTTCCTTCGGGTCGCACCCGGTTTAACCCGAGGGCTAACCCTCTCCCAACTGGCGGACGAGGGCCGCCGCGCGATCGGGACGGTGCGCTGCGCGACAGTTCGCCGATACCTGACCTTTCGCCAAGTTCGCGCAAGTTTCGTGTCCTAGCTTCGCTTCCGGGGCTGGTAGATTCGCGGCTAATGCAGAACGGCTGAGCGCAAGCCGTTTTCCAGCAAACCCGAATGTTGGATCTGCGCAGGGTACCGACCGGATAATCGGAGCGGGTGCCTTGCGATACTGGGTGCGGAAACAGAATGAATCTGTTCGATCAATTCTCGATGTTCACGAAAAATCTGAGCGATCTCGGACAAGGAAAGCTCATCGCGCTTGCCGTGGCCGGCGTCGTGGCGATCGGCTTCATCCTCGGTGCCGGTATCTATGTGAACCGGCCGTCCTTCGAGACGCTCTATGTCGGTCTCGAACGCAGCGACGTCACCCAGATCAGCATTGCGCTTGCAGAGGCCAACGTCGACTTCGAAGTCGGCACCGACGGCGGCAGCATCCAGGTGCCCGTGGGCATGACCGGCAAGGCCCGTCTGCTGCTTGCCGAGCGCGGCCTGCCGAGCAGCGCCAATGCCGGTTACGAGCTCTTCGACAATGTCGGTTCGCTCGGGCTCACGTCCTTCATGCAGGAAGTGACCCGCGTTCGGGCGCTCGAGGGCGAAATCGCCCGCACGATCCAGCAGATCTCCGGCATCGCCGCCGCACGCGTCCACATCGTCATGCCGGAGCGCGGCAGCTTCCGCAAGGCCGAGCAGACGCCGACGGCCTCGGTCATGATACGGGCAAGCGCCACGGTCGGCCGCGGCGCCGCGTCCTCCATCCGGCATCTGGTCGCGTCGTCCGTGCCGGGCCTCGATGTCGACGACGTCACCGTTCTCGATTCGACCGGCCAACTGCTCGCATCCGGCGACGACCCGTCGAACAGCGCGCTCAATCAGTCACTCGGCGTCGTCCAGAACGTTCAGTCCGATCTCGAAAAGAAGATCGACAATGCGCTGGCGCCATTCCTCGGGATGGACAATTTCCGCACCAGTGTCACCGCCAGGCTCAACACCGATGCGCAGCAGATTCAGGAGACGGTCTTCGATCCGGAATCGCGCGTCGAGCGCTCGACGCGCGTGATCAAGGAAGAGCAGAAGTCCAGCCAGCAGCAGCCGGACAATGCCGCGACGGTCCAGCAGAACGTCCCCCAGGCCGCCCCGCGCGGCGGAGCCGGTCAGCAGTCGAGCGACGAGGCGGCGAAGAAGGAAGAGCAGACGAATTACGAGATCAACAGCAAGACGATCGCCACCGTCAAGAACAGCTATTCGATCGAGCGGCTGTCGATCGCGGTCGTCGTCAATCGCGGGCGCCTCGCGGCCATGGCTGGCGAACCCGCGGATCAGGCGAAGATCGATGCCTATCTGCAGGAGATGCAGAAGATCGTTTCCTCTGCCGCCGGGATAGATCCGGGCCGCGGCGACGTCGTGACGTTGAACGCCATGGATTTCGTGGAGACACAGCTCCTCGACCAGGCGGTGCCGGGTCCGGGGATCATGGAAATGCTGACGCGCAACCTCGGCGGCATCATCAACGCGCTCGCCTTCGTCGCAGTCGCTTTCCTGGTCGTGTGGTTCGGGATGCGGCCGCTTGCGCGCCAGCTGGGCTTCGGCGGCCAGGCGGGCAAGCTTGAAGGCGAAGCCGCCGGGCTCGAACTGCCGGACTTCTCGCCGGCCGGCGCCGGCGCAGGGGGGGCCCTCATGGAGGGGTTCGGCTCCGATTTCGGCTTCGACGGCGGCGACGATCTGCTCAATCTCGGCGACGAGGCGGGCTTCAACCGCCGCGTCAAGGAAGGGCCGGAGCGGCGTCTCGCCCGGATGGTCGAGATCAGCGAAGAGCGGGCGGCGAAGATCCTGCGAAAATGGGCGGTCGATCGGGCGGCGTGAAAAATGCCGGCGGAAACCTGAACTGGAACAAAGTCCCGCCCAACAGGCGGGACTTTGCCTATTGCGCGCGCCTCAATCCGGCCCGCGCCGGCGCAAGGGCCTTCCGAGAGTATTGGCGAGTCTAGCTCCGGCTGGCGACGACACGGGG
Organism: Sinorhizobium meliloti 4H41; assembly: GCF_000375585.1. Lineage (GTDB taxonomy): Bacteria > Pseudomonadota > Alphaproteobacteria > Rhizobiales > Rhizobiaceae > Sinorhizobium > Sinorhizobium meliloti_A. The sequence goes on from NZ_AQWP01000001.1 coordinate 532,034, forward strand.
GAGTCCGGCCAAAGAATCCGCCCCTCGTCATGGACTCCGTCAGATGGCCGTCGGCAAATTTAAACCAATTTTTAATTAATTTAGATTCGCACGCCGCTCTCCGTGCTGCGGCTCGCACAAACAGTTACTCCGCGTTGTTTGCGGGCTCCGGAGGAGTATTGAAATATATATTCGAAAAGGCGGAATATAATTTCAAGCACAGACTTTCCGCATTCCCGGCGTTGCTGTCAATGAGCCCGCCAGGATTTGATGCATTTCGGCAACATTCCCCGGCTTAAAGTAAGTCTTGGATGAACAGTTGAGGCGTCCCGAAAGCAACCGATCTGCAACGAAAGGGCGAGCTCCCGTCCTATGTCACGGATTTTCAACCGCGCAGCCACAAACAACGATCGCAGGATGACGTTTATTATCAACATCTTGATTAGAGAAGCGGTCGGAGTGGAAGCGTGACCGGCCGCCCACCGGCTCACGCATACGTGAATGGCTCAAGGCAAGGTTGGCAAGTAATCGCGCAACAGGACGCCCTGTCTTTTTGGGGGCAGCGATGTACAGTTTAGCAATTGATTCGCGTCCTGATGCTCGCTTGGTGGCAAGAATACCGGCGAAGCCGGCTGTCGGGGACGACAGGGCAAGCGTGACATTCCAGGGCGTCGAATCCGGCACGGGGGCTGAGTGTTATGGAAATGTCGCGGTCGGACGCAGTCTGGTCTTCGGAGACCGCTGCTCCGCGGGTTTGTGGACGCAAAATATCAAGGGAGCAACTGATCCGAAGGCTTGGGGAAGTGGCCTCGGGCACGGGACTCGGCAACGGATTGGCGGCGCTGACGGAATATGTCGGCGCAACCCATTACCTTCTCGCCCGGCAGGATGTTTCGCAGGACGGCGGGCTTGATTTTGTCGTCTGTTCCGACTGGCCGTTCGACATCGTTCGGCGTCTTTCGGGCATTGTCGCCGGGCTCCATGCGAAGAGCACCGAACTGGAAAAGTGCCTCGCCCAACTGCAGCCGGCCTTCCATACGATGCCCGACGATATCGGTTTGCCGCGCGGGGTAAGCCGGAGCTATTGCGCCGTGACCTTCAGCGTAGGGCGCAGGCGGTTCTCCTTGATGCTGCTCTTCCCGGAGGACGTGATCCTCTCCCAGGAGGCGCTGCGCGACATCGCGGTGCTTGCCGGCTATGTCGCCAGTCACAAGATCAAGGCCGATGTGCGCCACGACCGGGAATGCGAACTGACCGAGCGCGAGCTCGAATGTCTGTTCTGGATTGCCGAAGGCAAGACGAGCGATGAGATCGCCGTCATACTCGGGATCTCCCGCAACACGATCAACAACTACATCACCAGTGTAATGCGCAAGACGGCGACGCGAACGCGGTCGGAAGCGATCGCCCACGCCGTGCGCAACAATCTGGTTTAGGAGCGGTGACGATGGCTTATCTCGTGACGCAGGATCGCGACGACGCCGGCCGGTCGGGTCGCAACGTCCGCGCGGCGCGGGCGGCGACGCTGGTGACGCGCTTGCAGGCCATGCAACGGCAGATCAACGCCAAGAATTTCGCCGTTCTGCGAACGAATGGCAGGGGCGTCCCCGGAACGCGTAAGCTCACCTGCGTCCTCCACAACTGGGGAGCTGCTTGCGAAGAAAACGCGCGTGATCTGATTATTCTCTACGGCGACGAGTTGCTCCAGCATCTCGATCTTTCCCTGCTGCCGGTGCTCTGGAACGGTCAGGGCGAGCATCAGACCGCCGAAGCCTCGGATTTCGGCCCGTTCACGCGCCGGCTGAGAGAGCGCAAGCTTTCCTATTCGGGCATCGCCTTTCCGATAAGGCTCGGCGCGCAGGGCAACGGCTACGTGATTTTCGCCGGCAGCTACCTCGATGTTTCGGGCGAACAGATCGTCGAGCTGCACGGCCGCAGCGCGCAGATCATGACAGACCTCCTGGCCGCCGACGAGAAGCGCCTGTTCAAGACCGAAGCTTTGAGCGATCGCGAGATCGCCTGCCTGCAAATGGCCGGCGACGGACATATCAGCGAGGAGATCGCCGACAAGATGGGCCTCTCGATACATACGGTGAATGCCTATCTCGGGGCCGCGACGACGAAGCTCGACTCCGTCAACCGGATCCAGGCGATAGCCAAGGCGATCCGCCTTGGCTATATCAGCTAGCCATCGCTAAGGCCTGTCGAGATCCGGAATTCCCGCGGCGGCCTGTTCGATTTCCTCAACTCGCCAGCGGCAGCGGATAGGTTTTGACGAACTTCGCCTCTGCCAGGCTCTTGGCGAGAAAGGCCGTGTTCTCGTCCGGATTGCCGGAGGACTGTTGAAAGTTGATGTGGCTGATCTCGATGCCGGCCGTATCGCCCGCGAGCACGAGTCGCGCATAGACCGTCACGCCGCGGGGCTTCAGTTCGAGGTCGAGGATAACCTCCGGGCGACTGTCCCAGTCGAGATTATAGTTGCCGCCGAGGCCGAAGTTCACAGTACCGGGCAGGAAATAGAGCTCTGCCGCCGATTCCACCAAATCGGCGATGCTCGCATAGGACTCGAAGCGCAGGAGCGCGATGAAATCCGCAGCATCGATGAGGCGCAATTCGGTCGCAACCGGACGGATCGCCTCCGCAACTATCTGTTCTCGTTCTTCGGAGAATTGGCACTTTTTCAAGATCATGTCACCCGTCTTTGTTGCGGCTGAGCTGCATAAACCCGGTGAATCAGTTCGGCGACTGCCTTGTAAAACACCGGTGGAATGACACTATCCACCGAGACTTGTGCAAACATGGAGCGTGCAAGCGGCGGATCCTCGAAGACGGGAATGCCGTTCTTCTCCGCAATTTCGCGAATCTTCAGGGCCACCAGGTCCTTTCCCATGGCCACGACGACCGGCGCGTCACTCTCCTCGCGCACATAGCGCAGTGCTACGGCATAGTGGGTCGGATTGGCGATGATCAGGGTTGCGCGCGGAACCGAGGAGATCATCCTCTTGCGGGCGCGGTCGCGCTGCATCGATCTGAGCCGCGATTTGACGATCGGGTCGCCCTGCGATTGCTTCAGCTCGTCCTTGACCTCCTGCTTCGTCATCCTGAGCTCCGTGTACCAGTGATGGCGCGTCCAGAAGAGATCGACGATGGCGAGCGTCGCGGTGGCGAAGAGAACGACGATGATGATCTGCTTGAGGTCGGAGATCATCGTCGTGAAGATCGTCACCGGATCGGAGAACATCATGTCGAGCGTGGCGAAATAATCGTTCCAGAGCACGAGGACGACGACGATCGAAACGACGATGATCTTGAACAGCGACTTGCCGAACTCCACCAGCCCCTGAACGCCGTAGATCCGTTTGAAACCGGCCACGGGCGATACCCGGTTCCATTTCGGCTGGATGCGGTCGAGGACCGGCCGCGGCAGGTTCTGGAAGATCGACGACCCGACGCCGAAGAGGATGAGCAGGATGAAAACCGGCAGAACCAGCGCGGCGCATTTCAGAACGACATGCGAAATCAGGGCGACGGCGTCGGTTGCGGTGTCGAGGCGCCAGGCTTCCGGCTGCTCGAAAATGTCCTTCAGCGCCTCGGCCATGTTTGCCGCGCCGTCCGAAAGAAAAAAGACGACGAAAATGTAGATCGCCAGCGTCGAGGCGAAAGCGGTCACCTCACGCGAGAAAGGGACGTTGCCTTTCTCGGTCGCGTCGGAAATCTTCTTTTCCGACGGCGCTTCTGTTTTACTGTCCTTGTCCTGCTCTTCCGCCATGAAACAGCAAGCTCCTCAGCAGGCGACGATCCGAACGACGCTTCCGGTTACCCCTCGACCTGAATTCGCGAGGGAATCGTGGCAGCAGACGCAAGCGCTCGCTGTTGTGGTGAACCCGGACAGGCCCCTGCGCAAGTGCGGGTGTGCGGCAGCCCGCGCGGGTCAACAGAAATCGGAAACGAAACGCGATATATCGGCAGGCCGGAGGCGTCAGGCGGCCTCCGCTTCCTTTTCCTTGAGCTCGAGTTGCCCGCTTGCGGAGAGGCGAATCGCCTCCTGCGTGATCGAGCGCCTCGCGATCGCGATATCGCGGGGATTGATGCCGGCATCGCCGGCGGCGAGGTCCGATTCGATCATGCGCCGCTGGCGGGCGCCGATGGAGGCGAGAATGGACTCGCGCAACTCCGCAGCAGAACCTCTGAGCGCCATGGTGATGACGTCGGTGGAGACGTCGTTGAAGAGCTGCACGCGGCTGCGCTGCGGCATGAAAAGGATGTCGTCGAAGAGGAATATCTTCGGCCGGACCTTCTTGACCGAATCGGTGCTGATCGTTTCGAGCGAGGCGAGCAGCGTGTCCACCTGCGGCTTATCGAGCTCGTTCATCACTTCGGCGATCTTCGCCGGGCCGGGCGAGTTGCGCTCGGCCTCCATCTCTTCGATGATTTCGATCACCCGCGCCTCGATGATTGCCGCCGCCTTCGGGTTGACGTTCTTGATGTTGACGGCGCGGTTGAGAATCTCGGGCCGCTGCTTGTCGGACAGCTGCAGCAGCACCTTGGCGCCGAAGCTCGACGGCATCATCGACAGAACATAGGCGATCGTCTGCGGATGTTCCCGGGCGAGCAATTGCGCGATGATCGCAGGATCGCAATCCATCAGCCGGTCCCAGATGCTCGCCTCGTAGGACTGGAAGGTGGCGCGGCGGCCGAGGAGGCCGTCCACCTCGTCGGGCGTCAGGCCCTCTTCCAGAATGCTCTCAATGGCCTTGGCATTGTCCATGAGGCCTGCACCTTCGGTGAAGAGATCCTCGAACTCGTTGACGAGCGCTTCCAGTTCGTGCGGCGGCACGGCTCTGAGCGATTGTGCCGCGGCGATGATGGCCTGCAGCTCGCTCTGGGTGAAGAATTTCAGCAGATTCCCGGCAATCGACTTGCCCATTGCGAGCAGCACCGCCGCCGCCTTTTCCGTCTGGCTCAGCGGTTGTGCGAGCGCCTGAGCCTGTGCCTCGAAACTTCCGAAATCCGTCATGGATTCATCCCCCCGATCATCGGGCTCCTAGTGAGTTGAAACGGGATGCGGGCGGAAAACCGCTTACACCTTTCCTCATCCCGCTCTATTTCCTGCTGCCTTTGATCTCCAGGAGCTTGACGCCGAAGCGGGTCACATCGCCCTCGAGAACGGTGATTTCTCCGCGGCCGATCACCCGGCCGTTGACCATGATCTCCACGGGTTCGCCGATCTTGCGGTCGAGCGCGATCGTTGCGCCCTCGGTGAGCGCCATGAGGCCGGAGACCTGCATGCGGCTGGTCCCGAGTACGATCTGGACATCGATCGGGATGTCCATGATCAGGTCCATATTCGCGGTCATTCCGCTGCCGGGCGCTGTTTCATCGGCGGCCGGCGCCGCATCGAAATCCCCGCCGGCAACCGCGGAGTCCGCGCTGAAGCCCGATTCCGCGAAGTCGCCGCCGAAATCCCCGCCGAATCCAGCGCTGTCGGCGGAACCAAAGTCGCTGCCGAAATCCATGGGCTGTTCGAGCGGCCCGGCGGCGGCGAAATCGGCGCCGAAGTCAGCCTCGCCGTCCTTCTTGAGAACGCCGCGCAGGTCGTCGATCGCCTGGTCGAGCTCGGCGTCTGCCGCGAATGCGGCCGGTTCTGCGATGGGTGCTGCTTTCTTGGGTGCCATGTGCCGAATATTCCAGTTGAAGCTTGCCTCAGGCATTCTGCCAGGCGAGGGAGGATTAACTCATGATGTGGCGAAGGATGTCCTGCTCGGAGCCGTGGGTATCCTTGACCCGGACCGTATATCGCGAACCCGAACGGCCGAACTCGCAGACATAGAGGTCGCGCCCGTTGGCGCTCACCTCCACGCGGACATCCTGCCCGTCGTGAAAAGGGATGACATCCCCGGGCTGCAGGCGGCTGAGAGTGTCGAGCGTCAGGCTTTCCAACCGGATGCGTGCCTCGAGCGCGACGGCCGATCGGCGGACCTGCTCCTCCAGCTGTTCCGTCCATTCGGTTTTCGCGTTCCGGTCCTCGCCGGCACCCTTCCGAGAGATGATGCGGGTCTTGAGGAGCGTGCTTTGCGGGACGATGACCGAGAAAGTGGAGAGCACCGGCCCGAGGCCTATGGTCATGTCGATCGAGGCTGCGAAGACGTCTTCAAGCACTGGATCGGGCTTTGGCCGTTCCGCGCTGTTGTAAGGACGGCCGACAACGGGCTCGAACCCGCCGGGCGCGTTCACTGCAGTGCGCAGGACCTCGGCGATGCCATGAAACACCGGCAAGGCGACATCGATCTCGATCTTCGACAGAGAGCGTGGGGCCGGCTCCTCGATGCTCGTCGGTTCGGCCCCGAGCAGAGCCTCGACAAGTGCGATCAGAACCGGACTGTCGCAGCCGACCTGGAAGTCCGCGCACCAGTTTCGCAGGGAGAGATCGCCGAGCAGGACCCCGTCTCCGAGAGCAGCGATGAGCTCGTTGCGGAGCCCCGTCCGGAAGCCCGCATAGGCGATCGTGACGTCGCATCCGGTCTCCGATTGCAGGACACCGGGCAGGAGTTCGTCGAACACCTGGGCAAGCTCGAGTGCGGTTCGGCCGATGGCCTTGTCGTCGCCGAGCGCGCCGGTCATGCGCGCGATCAGCCTTCTGTCGAATGCATGGACGTTCGATGCGGTGCTCGTGCTCATGTCAGGCCGCCTTGCTTTCGCTGCCGCCGCCGGGATTCATCATTTCCTGTTCGACCGCATCGATGGACGGCCGTTCATAGGCGGAGATGGTCTTGCGGCCGTATTCGAGTGCGACCTGCGGAACCGAACCGTTCATGTAGGCAAGCAGCGTCTGCTTGACGATGACATAGAGCCGGTTCTGCTTTTCCCGTACGGACTTGATGTTTGCGACGAGGGGGCCGACGATCGAATAGGAAAGGAACACGCCGAGCAACGTTCCGACGAGTGCGGCGGCGATCTTGGCGCCCAGCACTTCCGGTGCTTCGCTGATCGCGCCCATCGCCTTGATGACGCCGAGAACCGCCGCGACGATGCCGATCGCCGGCAGCGCATCGCCCATGCTCGTCAGCGCGTGGTAGCACTTCATCTTGTCGTGGGTGATCGTCTGGATTTCCTCGTCCATCAGCGCCTCGATCTCATGCGAGCGGGCGTTGCCGATGATGATCAGCCGCACATAGTCGCAGATGAAGGCGGTCAGCTCTTTGTTCTGCAGGACGGTGGGTGCGGACTGGAAGATCGAGGATTCTTCCGGATTGTCGATGTGGCTCTCGATCTCGTTGCGCGACTTCGTCCGCAGGTCGCGCATCAGGCTGTAGAGGACGCCGAGCGTGTCGAGGTATTGACGTTCCTTCGGCACCTTGTGCCTGAAGGCCTCGCCGAGCGCCTTGCCGGTGTCTTTGACCACCTTCATCGAGTTGGCCATGATGAAGCCGCCGATGCCCGCTCCCCCGATGATCATCAGCTCGAAAGGCTGGTTGAGGACTTCCAGGTGGCCTCCCATCGCCATGTAACCGCCGAGGATACAGCCGAAAGTCACAAGAAGCCCGATGATGATGTTCATTGCCGATACCTGTCGCGATCGTGATTTTCCTCCGATGAAATAGGGTCCGATCCTTGCGTGAGGCTGGCCGCGGAGCACCCGGCGTCCGGGACAGGTTCGCGCAAGCCAACGCCGTCAGGGTTGTTGGCCAGGGTCGGATCGCATGGCGTTCCGAACCCCGACAGCCGGTGCGGGCTGAAGACTGCACACATTTCCTCACGCTTCATGCGACAGGGCGAGCCGATCGTGACGACGACCTATACGAGCTACAGGCTGATCACTGCAGATCTGACGAAATCGCTGGAGCGCGTTTCGGCGCAGCCGGACGTCGCCCGCGAGACGGAGTACTATCTGTCGAAGATCGGCAGCATCAAAACGCTCGACGATTTCTTCGCCGACAGCCGGCTCTACAACTACGCCATGAAGGCGCACGGCCTCGAGGACATGGCCTATGCCAAGGCCTTCATGCGCAAGGTGCTCGCCGAAGGCATCGACAGTGACGACGCCTTTGCCAACAAGCTGGCCGACGGGCGCTACAAGGCGCTGGTGGAGTCGTTGAATTTCGCCCGGCACGGCGAAGCCGCTACTGCCTTCGAGAGGGCGCAGAAGGGCGTGTCCGAAAAGTACACGCGGCAGACGCTGGAGCAGAAAGCCGGCGAGGAAAACACCGGCGTGCGGCTGGCGCTCTATTTCCAGCGCATGGCGCCGACGATTGCCAATGGCTACGAAATCATCGCCGACGAGGCCCTCTCGAGTGTGGTCCGTACCGTCCTGCAGCTGCCGGCCGAATTCGCGGCCGCCGATGTGGATCGTCAGGCGGAGGCCTACGAGGCGGCGATCGATTTCAAGGATTTCCAGGACCCTCAGAAAACAGCCGAGTTCCTGGACCGCTTCACCGCCCTTTGGGAAATCGACAATCCTTCCGGCGGCTATGACCCGCTTGCGGTTTTCGGCGCGTCGAGCGGCTACGGAATTTCTCCCGACCTGCTTCTGACTATCAACAATCTCAAACTCGGGGGACGCTGATTTGCAGACCGGTCTCTATGTCGCGCTTTCGTCGCAGATGGCGCTTGAAAAGCGCCTGAATACGCTGGCCGACAATGTCGCCAACTCCAACACGGTCGGCTTCCGCGCCACGGAAGTGAAGTTCAACCAGGTGCTTGGCGACACCAGGCCGACCAAGGTTTCCTATGTGTCGGAAGGCGAGGAATTCCTGAGCAGCAAAACCGGCGCGCTCGCGCGCACCGGCTCCGCGCTCGATTTCGCCATCAAGGGCGACGCCTGGTTCTCGATCGAGACGCCCGGCGGCCCGGCGCTGACGCGCGACGGCCGGTTCACGCTGACGGAGACCGGCGAGCTCGTGACCATCAAGGGATATCCGGTGCTCGATGCCGGCGGCGCGCCGATCCAGCTGAACGGCGGTGCCGGTGAAATTACCGTCGGTGCCGATGGAGCCATTCACCAGAACGGCGTGCAGATCGCCCTGCTCGGGCTTTACGAGACGGATTTCAGCAAAGGCTTCATGCGTTACGACAACAGTTCCGTTATGCCGGCTGCCCAGCCGGAACCGGTCGTTGATCGGTTCGATGTCGGCGTGATGCAAGGCTTCCTGGAGGAGTCGAACGTGAACGCCGTACAGGAAATGTCGCAGCTGATCATGATCACCCGCGCCTTCGACAGCGTCACCGCGCTGATGCGCGACAGTGAGGGATCGCTCGACAAAGCCATCGAGACGCTCGGCGGCAGCCGTTGATGATTCTGTCGACGGAATTTAGGGCGGGACGGAACGGAAAGCCGGATGGCACGCGAAGCTGTTGAAAAAACTGCAACGTCGACGTCGCTCGCAGCGCTCGCCGGTTTGGTCGAGCGCTATGCAAATCCCGACTTTGCCATCGCACCGGGCGGTCATGTCCAGACGATTTCGCCGGGGCACTACACGGTCAGCGGCCTGTCGCGGCATGTCCGGCTCGGGGACTTCGTCGCGCACAAGAGCACGACCGGCACCCATCTCGGCGAAGTCGTCCGCGTGGAGCCCGAGCGGGTGGTCGTCTGCCCGATCGAACCGGGGGACCCGATCGGCATCCATGACGTCGTCATCCGCAAGGGTGCCTTCCGCATAGCGCCGACAGACAACTGGTGCGGCCGCACCATCAATGCGCTGGCCGAGCCGATCGACGGTCTGGGTCCGCTGCTGCAGGGCGACATCCGCCGCTCGATCGCGAACACCGCGCCGCCCTCCATGACGCGAAAGCGGGTGGAGCAGGGCTTCAGGACGGGCGTGCGGGCGATAGACATCTTCTCCCCGCTCTGCCTCGGGCAGCGCCTCGGCATCTTCGCGGGTTCCGGCGTCGGCAAATCGACGCTGCTTTCCATGCTGGCCCGCGCCGACGCCTTCGACAAGGTGGTGATCGCGCTGGTCGGCGAGCGCGGCCGCGAAGTGCGCGAGTTCATCGAGGACACGCTGGGCGACAATCTTTCGAAATCGGTCGCCGTCGTCGCCACCAGCGACGAGAGCCCGATGCTGAGAAAAATGGCTCCGCTGACCGCGGTCACGATTGCCGAACATTATCGCGACAGGGGCGACAACGTGCTGCTCATCGTCGACAGCGTCACCCGTTTCGCTCATGCGATCCGCGAGGTGGCGACGGCAGCGGGGGAGCCGCCGATCGCCCGCGGCTATCCGGCCTCGGTCTTCACCGAATTGCCGCGGCTGCTCGAGCGCGCCGGGCCCGGCGCCGAGGGAACGGGCACGATCACGGCGATCATTTCGATCCTGGTCGACGGCGACAATCACAACGACCCGGTCGCCGACTCGGCGCGCGGCATTCTCGACGGGCACATCGTCCTCGACCGAAGCCTTGCCGAAGAGGGGCGCTACCCGCCGGTCAATCCGCTCGCCTCCATCTCGCGCCTAGCCAGAAAGGCCTGGACGCCGGACCAGGAGAAGCTGGTTGCCCGGCTGAAATCCCTGATCCACCGCTTCGAGGAAACCCGGGACCTCCGGCTCATCGGCGGCTATCGGCCGGGCGGCGACGCCGATCTCGACATGGCGATCAAGCAGGTGCCGGTCATCTACGACGTACTGAAGCAGATGCCCGGCGAACGGCCCGCCTTCGACGCTTTCACGGATCTCGCCAACGCGCTGAAGGCAGCCGCGATGGGCAATCAGCCGGGCGGCGCCGGCCTGCGCGGAAGGGGATGAATTTGACGGACTTCGATGCAGACGAGATCGTGCGCCAACGCCGCCGCGAAACCGGGATGCCGCTGATCGACAGGATACTCGGTGCGATCGGCCTGGCCATGGCTGCCTGCGCGACGTTGCTGCCGTGGTACGTCTATCTGCATCCGGAGAAATTCTCGATGCCTTCGCTCTGGCAGGGAACGACGCGCGATCTGCCGGAGCGCCCGGAACGGCAGATCCTTTCGGTGTCGCCGCTGGCGATGACGGACATGGACGAGGAGACCGCCGCTGCGGTCGATCGCCTGACGACCGCGACGGTGCCGGGGCTCGATCAGGATCCCGCCGAAAGCACGGACATGGGGGCTCCCGATCAGCCGTTCCCCGCAAAAGAGAGCTTCAAACTCATGCACGTCGCCAATGGCCGCGCGCTCATCGAGGATGCCAGCGGCATGTATATCGTCCGTATCGGTTCGGTATTGCCGGACAACAGCCGGCTTGCGACCTTCGAGGAGCGCGACGGCCGCTGGGTGATGATCACGTCCAAGGGCGAGATTTTCGCGGCGAAGTAGCGCCTTTGCCGAGGCGTGGCGAAGGACGTCCAGACCCTTCCCCAACTCCTCCGGAGGGGCTTTTCTGGCGGCGAGGATGCGGCAAAAGTAGCTCCGCCCCTCGTGGGGAGGAGTTGGGGAGGGGGCTTATGAGACGCCCGAAACCGTTCTTCCGCATCTTCGACAAGTCCCACGCAAGATTACCGGCCTAGGTTCGCCATCATCAGCAGGAGCTCTTGATGGAACCGATTCAGCTTTTCGAACTCGCGTCGCGGCAGGCCCAGTGGCTCACCGTCCGCCAGAACGTGGTGGCGGGCAACATCGCCAATGCCAATACGCCGCACTACAGGGCGAAAGACGTCCAGCCCTTCGAAAGCGTGCTCCAGAACACCGGCATCCAAATGGCCGCGACGCATCGCGCCCATTTCACCGAGAGCCCGGAAGCCGCCCATGTGACCGAAGTCAGCGCTCTCGACGATGTGGCGGTGCAGCAATCCGGCAATACGGTCGCGCTCGAAGAGGAATTGATGAAGACCGGCGCGATCAAGCGCGACTACGAGCTCAATGCCGGGCTGGTGAAATCCTTTCACCGGATGATTCTCATGACGGTACGGAAGTAAGCGACGATGGATCCATTGACCTCCGCCCTTAAGGTTTCCGCTTCCGGTCTGCAGGCGGAATCGACGCGCCTGCGCATCGTCTCGGAAAACATCGCCAATGCCCGCTCCACCGGCGACGCCCCCGGCGCCGATCCTTTCCGCCGCAAGACGATCAGCTTCGCCGCGGAGGTCGACCGGGCAAGCGGCGCGTCCTTCGTCGAGGTCGAACGCCTCGGCACGGACGATTCCGATTTCAACATCGAGTTCGACCCGGGCAATCCGGCCGCCGACGAAAAGGGCATGGTGAAATTGCCGAACGTCAACATCCTGATCGAGATGGCCGACATGCGGGAGGCCAACCGCGCTTACGAGGCCAATCTGCAGACCATCAAGCAGTCTCGCGATCTCATCTCCCAGACAATCGACCTGTTGAGGGCTTCGCAATAATGATCGACGCAATTCAGTCCTTAGGGGCGTTTTCGACCATCAGGGAGACCGAAGGTGCCGGCTCGGCCTCTTCCGCCTCGCTCGTTATGCCGGGTGCCGGCGCGGCCGCGCCTCAGGCGGGGAGCTTCGCCGAAGTCCTCGGCAACATGACCACGGACGCCATCCGCTCGATGAAGTCTGCCGAAGGGGTCTCGCTTCAGGCGATCCGCGGAGAAGCGAATACCCGCGAAGTCGTCGATGCCGTCATGAGCGCCGAGCAGTCTCTGCAGACCGCAATCGCCATCCGCGACAAGGTGGTCACCGCCTATCTCGAAATCGCGCGCATGCAGATCTGAGGAAAAGACACATGAAGGCCCTTTCCATCGCCGCCACGGGCATGAACGCCCAGCAACTGAATCTCGAAGTGATCGCGAACAACATCGCGAACATCAACACGACCGGCTACAAGCGGGCGCGCGCAGAATTTTCCGACCTGCTTTACCAGACCGAGCGGGCGCAGGGCGTCCCCAACCGCTCGAACCAGGCGATCGTGCCGGAAGGCGCGATCATCGGCCTGGGCGTCCAGACCTCCGCCGTGCGCAACCTTCATATCCAGGGCAGCCTCGTCAATACCGGCAACGACTACGACCTCGCGCTCGTCGGCCGCGGCTGGTTTCAGATCGAGACGCCGGATGGCGAGACGGTCTACACCCGCTCGGGGGCTTTCAACACCAATGCTACGGGCCAGCTCGTCACCATCGACGGCTATACCGTGGTGCCGGGCGTCACCGTACCGCAGGACGCGACCGAGATCGTCTTCACCTCGTCGGGCCAGGTGATGGTGCGGATCGGCAACGACACGGAACTGCAGGAAGTCGGACAGCTGACGATCGCCAACTTCGTCAACGAGGCGGGCCTCGAGCCGATGGGCGAGAACCTGTTCCGGCAGACGCCGGCGTCCGGGGATCCGATCGTCGGCACGCCGGCCGATCCGGGCTTCGCGCAGATCAAGCAGAACTACCTGGAATCTTCGAACGTCGACCCGGTCAAGGAAATTACCGACCTCATCTCGGCCCAGCGTGCCTATGAGATGAATTCGAAGATCATCCAGGCCGCGGACGAAATGGCCGCCACGGTGAGCAAGAACCTGAGGTAACAGGAAGAGGAGGCAAACATGATGTTTCGCCGATCCCCCGGAGGAAAAGGAATTGCTGGCGGCCTCGCGCAGCCGGCGCGCGCCGTTCTGTTTGCCGCAATGGCGGGTTGCCTGCTTTTGCCTGCGGCAGCTCTTGCAGAGCCGCCGACGGCCGTCATTCCGAAGCAGACGATCTATCCCGGCGAAAAGCTCGATGCGAGCATGCTGGAGGTGGTCGACGTGACCAACCCGGACCTGCGCGACGGCTATGTGCGCTCGATCGACGAGGTCGACGGCATGGTGACCAAGCGGACCCTTCTTCCCGGGCGGGTCATCCTGGCCTCGGCGCTGCGCGAGCAATATGCGGTCGAGCGCGGCTCCACCGTTCGTCTCGTCTTCAACAATGGCGGTCTGACGATAACGGCCGCCGGCTCGCCGCTGCAGGATGCCGCGGTTGGCGATCTGATCCGCGTGCGCAACGTCGATACCGGCGTGATCGTCTCCGGGACGGTGATGGCGGACAGCACGATCCATGTGGTGGCGAAATGAACATCAATGCATGCAAGTGGCTGCTGACGCTCGCGGTGGTCTTCGCCGCGAGCTTGACCTCTGCCTATGCGGCCTCGCGGATCAAGGACGTCGCGTCCTTGCAGTCGGGCAGGGACAACCAGCTCATCGGTTACGGCCTGGTGGTGGGCCTGCAGGGCACCGGTGACAGCCTGCGCTCGTCTCCGTTCACGGATCAGTCGATCCGCGCCATGCTGCAGAACCTCGGCATTTCCACGCAGGGCGGCGACTCGCGCACGCGCAACGTCGCCGCGGTGCTCGTCACCGCCACGCTCCCGCCCTTCGCGAGCCCCGGCAGCCGGCTCGACGTGACCGTCGGTTCGCTGGGCGACGCGACGTCGCTGCGCGGCGGGACGCTGGTCATGACCTCGCTTTCGGGCGCCGACGGCCAGATCTACGCCGTGGCGCAGGGATCGGTGGTCGTCAGCGGTTTCAACGCGCAAGGTGAAGCCGCCCAATTGAGCCAGGGCGTGACCACGGCGGGACGTGTCCCGAACGGCGCCATCATCGAGCGGGAACTGCCGTCGAAATTCAAGGACGGCTTCAACCTGGTGCTGCAGCTGCGCAACCCGGACTTTTCCACCGCCGTCGGCATGGCCGCGGCGATCAACAAATATGCCGCGGCCCAGTTTGGCGGCCGCATCGCCGAAGCCTTGGACTCGCAGTCCGTCCTGGTCCAGAAGCCGAAGATGGCGGATCTCGCGCGCCTGATGGCCGACGTGGAAAACCTGGTGATCGAGACCGACGCGCCGGCCCGGGTGGTCATCAACGAGCGCACCGGCACGATCGTCATCGGCCAGGACGTCCGCGTCGCCGAAGTGGCCGTCAGCTACGGTACGCTGACGGTGCAGGTCAGCGAGACGCCGACGATCGTCCAGCCGGAGCCGTTCTCGCGCGGTCAGACGGCCTACGAGCCCAACACCACGATCGAAGCGCAGGCCGACGGCGGCACGGTCGCCATCCTCAACGGCTCCAGCCTGCGTTCGCTCGTCGCGGGCCTGAACAGCATCGGCGTCAAGCCGGACGGGATCATCGCGATCCTCCAGAGCATCAAATCGGCGGGAGCCCTACAGGCGGAGCTTGTTCTGCAATGACCGGAAACTTCGATCGTCTTTTCGGCCAGGCACGCCGCGTTCTCCTGAGCTCGGTCGCCGCCGCGCTCATGCTTTCGATGCCCGGTGCTTTCGCGCAGGACGTCACGTCGCCGCCGGCCGACAGCGCGACCGCGAGCGAAATCGAAAAGTTCTGCACCAATATCGCTGACGCCGCGCGCGACCAGCGCTACGTTTTGCAGCGCCAGGACCTGGAGAAGCTGAAAGCGAATGTCGACGAACGGATTGCGACGCTGGAGGCGCGCCGGGCGGAATACGAGGACTGGCTTAAGCGCCGCAACGATTTCCTCAAACAGGCGGAGCTCGGCCTCGTCGATATCTACAAGACGATGAAGCCGGATGCGGCCGCCGGCAAGCTCGAAATGGTGCGTCCCGAGATCGCGGCGGCGATCGTCATGCGGCTGCCGCCACGCCAGTCGTCGCTGATCCTGAGCGAGATGAGCGACGAAAGGGCAGCGGTGCTGACCAACATCATTTCGAGCGCGAGCGACCCCAATACCTCCAAGGAGCCATCATGAGAACGCGCATCACGGCCGTACTGGCCGCAGGGCTCCTGGCGGGTTGCCAGAATCAGGCCTTCAACGAGATCGGGCGGGCGCCGGCCATGAGCCCGATCGGCAGCGGCCTGCAATATACGCAGACGCCGCAGCTCGCCATGTACCCGAAGCAGCCGCGCCACGTCACCAACGGCTACTCCCTGTGGAACGACCAGCAGGCGGCCCTCTTCAAGGATGCGCGCGCGATCAATATCGGCGACATTCTGACGGTCGACATCCGTATCGACGACAAGGCCTCCTTCGAAAACGAGACGGACCGCAGCCGCAAGAATTCGAGCGGCTTCAATCTCGGCGCCAGCGGGCAGTCCCAGACGAGCGACTTCGCCTGGTCGGGCGATCTCGAATACGGCTCCAACACCAAGACCGAAGGCGACGGCAAGACCGAGCGTTCGGAGAAGCTCCGGTTGCTGGTCGCCGCGGTCGTGACCGGCGTCCTCGAAAACGGCAACCTGCTGATCAGCGGCTCCCAGGAAGTGCGCGTCAACCACGAGCTGCGTATCCTCAATGTCGCAGGCATCGTCCGACCGCGCGACGTGGACGCCGACAACGTTATTTCCTACGACCGCATCGCCGAGGCCCGCATCTCCTATGGCGGCCGCGGCCGCCTGACGGAGGTCCAGCAGCCGCCGTGGGGTCAGCAGCTCGTCGATCTCGTCTCGCCCCTCTGACCGGCCGGAACGCATAATGGAAGAAATCGAGAGCAAAGAAACGAAGGTCCCCTCGCGGCTGACGACCATCGCGGCTGTAGCTGTGCTGACTCTCGTCGCCGGCGGCGGCGGCTGGCTTGCAGGCATGCTGCTCGCGCCGCCGCCGGCCGAGAAGACGGAAATCCCGGCCGAGCTTCCCGCCAACGTGACCGGCGAGGAGGACATACCGAAAATCGCCGCGGCGGCACACGGCATCGTGCAGCTCGATCCCATTACGACGAACCTTGCCTATCCGGCCGAAAACTGGGTTCGCCTCGAGGTCGCGCTCCAGTTCGATGGCGCTCCCGACGTTGCGCTGGCGGAGACGATACACCAGGATATTGCGGCCTATCTGAAGACCGTGTCGCTGCAGCAGATCCAGGGGCCGCGCGGCTTTCAATATCTCCGGGATGACATCCAGGAGCGGGTTGACCTGCGCTCCGAGGGCCGCGTAACGAATGTGATGTTCCGCACCTTCGTCATCCAATGATTCGCTGATGCTCCGGTTTGCCACCTTCATAATCGCCATGATGGCGATGTCGGGAATTGCCGGGGCTCAGAGCTTCCCCGCCGATATCCTGAACACGCCGGTCGACGGCTCCGTCGCCTCGTGGATCATCCGCACCTTCGGCCTCCTGACCGTCCTTTCGGTGGCCCCGGGTATCCTGATCATGGTGACGAGCTTCCCGCGTTTCGTCATCGCCTTCGCGATCCTGCGCTCAGGCATGGGGCTCGCCACGACGCCCTCCAACATGATCATGGTGTCGCTCGCGCTGTTCATGACCTTCTATGTCATGGCGCCCACCTTCGACCGCGCCTGGAGCGACGGCATCGATCCGCTCCTGAAGAACGAGATCTCCGAGACGGAGGCGATGCAGCGGATGTCGGAGCCCTTCCGCGAATTCATGCTGGCCAACACCCGCGACAAGGACCTGCAGCTCTTCATCGACATCGCCCGGGAAAAGGGCCAGACCGTCGTCGTCGACGAAAAGGTGGACCTGCGCGCCGTCGTGCCGGCCTTCATGATCTCGGAGATCCGCCGCGGTTTCGAGATCGGCTTCCTGATCATGCTGCCCTTCCTCGTGATCGACCTGATCGTCGCGACCATCACCATGGCCATGGGCATGATGATGCTTCCCCCGACGGCGATTTCGCTGCCCTTCAAGATCCTGTTCTTCGTGCTGATCGACGGCTGGAACCTGCTCGTCGGCAGCCTGGTGCGCTCGTTTATCTGAGCCCCGCCGCCAGGCACGCCGGCTCGATAAGAATCCGTTAAGCATAGGATTTCACAGGCGATTAACCACGCTTTCGCCGAGGCCGGATGAGTCTTCTCCGGTTAAACAGTTGGCAATGAATGGCTGCGAATTTCGTCCTCACACGACGGGTTTGGTATCCATCACGAGTTGAGCGGAGCCGAGTGGCATGATGCCGGACCGTCGGGACCGGTAGCGTTTCTAAGTCCGGTATGTCCCCCCAATCAGTATTTCGTAGGGACAACGAATATGACCAGCATTCTCACCAACAACTCCGCAATGGCCGCGCTTTCGACGCTGCGCTCGATCTCTTCCAGCATGGAAGACACGCAGAGCCGCATCTCCTCGGGCCTCCGCGTCGGCTCGGCCTCCGACAACGCAGCCTACTGGTCGATCGCGACCACCATGCGCTCCGACAACCAGGCTCTCTCCGCAGTTCAGGACGCGCTCGGCCTCGGTGCTGCCAAGGTCGATACCGCTTATTCCGGTATGGAATCGGCCATCGAAGTCGTGAAGGAAATCAAGGCGAAGCTCGTAGCCGCCACCGAAGAGGGCGTCGACAAGGCCAAGATCCAGGAAGAACTCGATCAGCTCAAGGATCAGCTGACGAGCATCGCCGATGCAGCGTCCTTCTCGGGCGAAAACTGGTTGAAGGCTGAAGTGGGTACGACCGTGAACGTGGTCGCTTCGTTCGTCCGCGACGACACGGGCGCCGTCTCGGTCAAGAAGGTTGGCTACGACCTTGACGCCACAACCGTCCTGTATGACACGGCTGGCAACAACGGCATTCTCGACAAAACCTACAACGTCTCGCAGAAGAGCGTAAAGGTTTCGGTCAACACCGACGGCGTTAAGAGCGACGTGACGGTTGCCGCCTACTCGATCGACGAACTGATCGCAGCCGGCGCCACCTTCACCACCAACACGGTCGGCGGCAAGACGACTCAGCTTGCCAACGCAACTGCAACCGTTGGCACGGTCACCGCCGGCGACTATTTTGTACAGGTGGATGGGGATACCTGGGTTCTGGCAGCGGACGTTACCGGTACCGGCCAGGAAGCCCTGCATGACGAAGCTGGTACCTATTACGGTGTCGATACGACGAATGCGCCGGCGGCAAACATTGCGGCCCTGCAGTCCATCGAAACCCTCGACATCACGGCTCTGACGGCGACCCAGCTCGACAACATGATCTCAGCCGTCGATGCGGCGCTGTCGGACATGACCAGTGCAGCCGCCGACCTCGGCTCGATCGCCATGCGCATCGACCTGCAGAGCGATTTCGTCAACAAGCTCTCGGACTCGATCGACTCGGGCGTCGGCCGTCTCGTCGATGCGGACATGAACGAAGAATCGACCCGCCTGAAGGCTCTGCAGACTCAGCAGCAGCTCGCCATCCAGTCGCTGTCGATCGCCAACTCGGCTTCGGAAAACGTCCTTACGCTCTTCCGCTAATCCGACACGGAAAGGCGGTCGCGAACTGAGCGACCGCACCCTGACCTGACCTTCAAAGGGGCCACGCTCATCGAGCGTGGCCCCTTTCTTCGTTTCCTCGGCGAACAATCATTTAACCTTTGTTAACCATAACAGCGCTAAGTGGGCTCAACGCAACGAACGGTTAACCAAGACGAAGAAGCGGTTAACGGCATGATGCCTCGCGTTCGTTCCCCGGGGTGGCCGGGATGTCCCTTTCCAACTAGCCATTCAAAGGGGCCCGTAATGACCAGCATTCTCACCAATGTTGCAGCGATGGCTGCACTCCAGACGCTCCGCGGCATCGACTCCAATATGGAGGAAACGCAGGCTCGCGTTTCCTCGGGTCTCCGCGTCGGCACGGCCTCGGATAACGCCGCCTATTGGTCGATCGCGACCACGATGCGATCGGACAACATGGCGCTTTCCGCCGTTCAGGATGCCCTGGGTCTCGGTGCGGCCAAGGTCGACACGGCCTATGCCGGTATGGAGAATGCCGTCGAGGTGGTGAAGGAAATTCGCGCCAAGCTCGTCGCTGCGACCGAAGACGGCGTCGACAAGGCCAAGATCCAGGAAGAGATCGAACAGCTCAAGCAACAGCTGACGAGCATTGCAACGGCCGCTTCCTTCAGCGGCGAGAACTGGCTCCAGGCGGATATCACCACGCCTGTAACGAAGAGCGTAGTCGGGTCCTTCGTCCGCGATTCCTCGGGCGTCGTGTCCGTAAAGACAATCGACTATGTTCTCGACGGCAACTCCGTCCTATTCGATACTGTTGGCAACAACGGGATTCTGGACAAGGTTTACGATGTCTCCGAGTCCAGCGTGACGCTTTCGATCAACACCGGCGGCGTCGTCTCCAAACACACGGTGGCGGCCTACACGGTCGACAACCTCATCGCCGCCGGCGCGGTATTCCAGGGCAACTACGCCCTTGCCGGAGGTGTGAACTATGTAAAGGTAGAGGGCGTTTGGGTCGAAGCGGTTGCATCGTCCGCCGCCCCGGGTCAGGAAGTCGCTGCCGTGACGACCGCTGCAGCTCCCATTACCGCCGATTCCTGGGTCGTAGACACGACGGCGGGGCCGGCTACCAGCGTACCTGCACCCGCTTCGATCGAGAATATCGACATCACCAACGCCGCGCAGGCAGCAAACCTCGACGCGCTGATCAGGGGCGTCGATGAAGCGCTCGAGGATTTGATCAGTGCCACATCGGCGCTGGGCTCGATTTCCATGCGCATCGGCATGCAGGAAGAGTTCGTATCGAAGCTCACCGACTCGATCGATTCGGGGATCGGCCGCCTTGTGGACGCCGACATGAACGAGGAGTCGACCAGGCTGAAAGCGCTGCAGACACAGCAGCAGCTCGCGATCCAGTCGCTCTCCATCGCCAACACCAATTCGGAAAACATCCTCCAACTCTTCCGTCAGTAAGCGGCGCCTCGGCTAGGGGGCGGCTTCGTCCCGCTCTGAAGGAGAAAAACCGCGGCTCGCAAAGGGCCGCGGTTTTTGCATTCCAGCGGCGACCTTGCGTCAGACTTGCCGGATTAATGAATCCTTCATGCTTGTTATTGGTTCGTTAACGCGGTTAACCTTTTCTTAACCATTTCCGTTAATCGTTGGTTAAGAACGGCGGTCTGCCACCCAGGGCAAAAAGGTGACAGCGCGCATGACGCCTCACCGTCGTTGCCGGCTTTCCGGAATGGTCCGATTTCCCCAACCAGGGCATCACAGCCCCAGGGTGACCACCAATGACCAGCATCATGACCAACCCCGCCGCCATGGCGGCGTTGCAGACATTGCGCGCGATCAACCATAATCTCGAGACCACACAGGGCCGCATCTCCTCCGGCTTTCGCGTGGAAACTGCCGCCGATAATGCCGCCTATTGGTCCATCGCAACCACGATGCGATCGGACAATGCCGCGTTGTCGACGGTCCACGACGCCTTGGGCCTCGGCGCCGCCAAGGTCGATACCTTCTACTCGGCGATGGATACGGTCATCGACGTGATGACCGAGATCAAAGCCAAGCTCGTCGCGGCAAGCGAGCCGGGCGTCGACAGGAATAAGATCAACAAGGAAGTGGCCGAGCTCAAGAGCCAGTTGAACTCGGCCGCGCAGTCCGCCTCCTTCTCCGGCGAGAACTGGCTCTATAACGGTGCTTCAGCAGCGCTGGGCACCAAATCCATCGTCGCCTCCTTCAACCGCAGCGCCGACGGCAGCGTTACGGTGTCGACGCTCAATTACGACACCGCCAAATCCGTCCTGATCGACGTCACCGATCCGGCGCGCGGCATGCTCACCAAGGCGGTCGATGCGGACGCGCTCCAATCCACTCCGAGCGGCACGGCGCGCAACTACTATCTCATCGATGCAGGTGCAGCTCCCGCGGGCGCGACCGAGATCGAGATCGACAACGCAACTACCGGTGCGCAATTGGGCGACATGATCAGCGTCGTCGACGAGCTCATCAGCCAGCTGACCGACTCCGCCGCCACGCTCGGCGCTATCACCAGCCGCATCGAGATGCAGGAAAGCTTCGTCGCCAATCTGATGGATGTGATCGACAAGGGCGTCGGGCGTCTCGTCGATGCCGACATGAACGAGGAATCGACACGGCTGAAGGCGCTGCAGACGCAGCAGCAGCTTGGCATCCAGTCGCTGTCGATCGCGAACACCACCTCCGAGAACATTCTCCGCCTGTTCCAGGAGTAACGACATCGCTTTCCGCCGTGCCGCCGGTCATCGGCATCGGTCGGAGAAAGGTTGGACCGCGCTATTGCCCTGGCGCGGTCCAACACCTTCGCACAAGTTTGACCGGATAGCCTTCCTTCGCAGTCATGTTGGAAATTGCCGGCCGGAAACCACTCCGGCTGCCGCTTGCATCGCGCTTCGCCTTCCGCGAACCGCTGCAGAATCAAGAATGCCGGTCCGTCGCTATTCGGGCGAACGGGCCTAAGGAGACGGTCAAGACGTGTCGGGCTCTATGGATTTCCGGGCCGCAAGCGAGCCTTTGCAGATGCGGCTGGCAATATCGGCCTTCGCCGAGGTGAGCCGGGAGGCGTGCCGATGAGCGCGTCGCTGTCCCGCTATCTCAAGGATTTCAGCCCGCCGAAGATCGAGCTGACGCGGGTAACGCCGAGATATTCTCCGGATCTCGACACCGACCTTTCGCAGAACCGTGCATGGGCGGAGCCGGTCATGCCCGAGATCGATATCGACGCCGAGCGCAGCGAAGCCTTTGCGAAAGGACGTGCCGAGGCCAGTGCCGAACTCGCTCTCGAGCATCAGAAAGAGATCGCCGACCTCAAGGCGCGCCACGCAGAAGAGACCGACGCCCTGAAGCAGCGCCTCGAGGAACAGGCAGCCGCCAGGATCGCCGCCGGTTTCGGCGAAATGGCGGATCGGCTGGCGCTCGCGCTCGGCGACCAGGCGGCGCGCGTCCTCGCTCCGGTCATGGACGAGGCGCTCGCCAAGCGCGCGGTCGAGAACCTGGCCGGCATGGTCCGGCACGGCCTCGCCGCCGGTGAAGGGATCGCGATCACGGTGCGGGGCCCGCTTGCGCTTTTCGAGGCGTTGAAGGCCCTGCTGCCCGAAGCGACCGCGTTCCGTCACGTCGAAAGCGATGATGTCGACCTGACCGTCGAAATGGGCGAGGCGATACTGGTGACGCGAATGGCCGCGTGGTCCGATACTGTTCGCAAGGTTCTGGCATGAACGACGAGAGCAACGGCAAGAACGAAATCATCATCGTCCGGCGTTCGGCAGAGAGCCACGACGGCCATCACGGCGGCGGGTGGAAGATCGCCTATGCCGACTTCATGACCGCGATGATGGCCTTCTTCCTCGTCATGTGGCTGATCAACGCCGCGAACGAGGAGACCAAGGCGGCGATCGCCGCCTATTTCAATCCGGTGCAGTTGACCGATCAGAAGCCGGCGGAAAAGGGCCTCAAGGATCCTGCCAAGGATGCGCAGGGCGAACAGACGCAGCAGCGTTCCAAGGTCGACGGCGAACAGGCCAAGTCGGGCGGTTCGGCGAAGACCGGGGATCAGCTGACGGCGACCTCGGGCGAAGAGACCAAATATTCGGATGCCGATTTCTTCGAAAATCCTTACTCGGTCCTGTCCGAGATCGCCCGCGAAGTGGGCCACGAGGCGAATATCAGCGTCAAGGGCGACGGCGGGGCGGCCCAGTCCGGGCCGTCAACCGGCGCCGCCGGGGGCGAAGCCTATCGCGATCCCTTCGACCCGGACTTCTGGACCAAGCAGGTGGAAGTGAAGGACGCCGGCAACACGGCCGAAAGCGACATGGCGTCAGCGGCACTCAGCACCCGCGAAGCCGCCTCCGGGCCGAAAGCGCCGGACAGCGCGGAGGGTGCAAAGGCCGCGGATGCACCCGAGAACCAAGCCCCGGCTGAAAATCCGCAGAAGGAAGCCGAAGCCCTGAAGGCCGAAATCGAAAAGGAACTCGGGGGCGATGCCGGGCGGCTTCTCGAAAGCCTCGCCGTAACCCCGGCCGAGGGCGGCCTGCTGGTGACGATCAGCGAGCAGACGGATACGCCGATGTTCGCGGTCGGGTCCGCCGTGCCGCAAAAGGAACTGGTGCTCGCGATGGAAAAGATCGGCAGGCTGCTTGCCGAGCGCCCGGGCGCTGTGGCCGTTCGCGGCCATACCGACGGGCGGCCGTTCAAGGATGGCACCTACGACAATTGGCGCCTTTCGGCGGCACGTGCCCAGAGCGCCTATTACATGCTGGTGCGCGGCGGCCTGAAGGAGGAGCGCGTGAAGCAGATCAGCGGCTTTGCCGACCGCCGGCTCCAGGTGCCGAACGATCCCTATGCGCCTGCGAACCGGCGGATCGAAATCCTGCTGCAGTCGGGCCAGGGCTGAGAAATGCTGAAGCGGCTCTGCACCATTCTTGCGGCATCGGCCCTTGCCGCTCCCCTCGCGCTTGGCCCTGCCCGCGCGAGCGGGAAGGAGGAGCTCACGCCTTACAAGATGATAAGGTCGCTGCAATATGTGCAGGATTCGGTGGTGCTCGGCGACCATTCGGCGATCGAGATGCAACGCTTCATGCTCGGCGCGATCGACGAGCGGCTGAGGGCCGCCGATCCTTCGGCGTTTCGCGATCCGCGCAATGTCGACGCGGCTCTCGTCTATGTCATGAGCGGCGGCAATCCGGCGACGCTCGACCTTCTGGCCGACCGCGACATCGAGGGCAATTTCGACTCGCGGGTGACCGAGGCGCTCAGGCACTATCTGAACGGCAAGGGCCCTCTGATCGTCGAGAATCTCACCAAGGCCGCCCCGGAATACAAGAATTCACGCATCGGTCCGTATCTGTTCCTGATCCTTGGCAACGCCATGTCGCAGCAGGATCCGGTCGAGGCGATGAAACATTACGATTGGGCGCGCCTGACGGCACCGGGCACCATCATCGAGGAGGCTGCCCTTCGCCGTTCGGTCTCGCTGGCGGCGCGGGCCGGCCTTCCGGAGAAGGGCTTTCGCTATGCGCTGAACTACGCGCGGCGCTACCTGACCTCACCCTATGCGAGCCAGTTTGCCGATGTCTTCGTCGAGCTGGCGGTCGCCCATTTCGACGAGGCGGCCGATGGGCGCGTCTCGGAGATACTCTCCTTCATGGACAGCGCGCGCCAGCGCGAGGTCTATCTGCGGGTGGCGCGCCGCGCCGCGATTGCCGGCAACCAGGCCCTGGCGCGGCTGGCCTCCAGGCGCGCCGAGGAACTGGCAGGGGATGACAGTTCCCGATCGCAGGTGCTTGCGAGTTTCTACGAGGGGCTGGCTGCCGTGCCTTCCGCCGATGTCTTTTCGGCCGCCGAAGCCCTCGAAGCGATCCCCGACGAAAAGCTGTCCCCGCGCGACCGCGCCCTGCGCGAGGCGGCCAAGGCCGTTGCCGATGCGGTGGTCCGGCCACCATTGGGAGAAAGCCCGGCGCAAGCACCCGGGCCTATAGCGGAAAGACCGGCCGGGGAGCAAAGCGAGCTGGTTGCGGAGGAAAGCGGAAGCGGCATGAGTCCCTTCGGGCAGCCTTTCGAGGGGTCGTCCG
This sequence comes from Sinorhizobium meliloti 4H41, assembly GCF_000375585.1. GTDB lineage: Bacteria > Pseudomonadota > Alphaproteobacteria > Rhizobiales > Rhizobiaceae > Sinorhizobium > Sinorhizobium meliloti_A. The sequence continues at coordinate 557,158 of NZ_AQWP01000001.1, forward strand.
ACAGGCCAACCGAGACGCCGTCCGAGGCCGGGACGGCCGAAGCCGATATCGCCGCTCCAGGCGATCCGGTGCTCGAAGGCTTTCTAGCCAGCGGTCGTTCGAAGATCGACGAGATCGATGCGCTGCTGAAGGGGGAAGGACAATGAGGCCTCTTGACGAGAGTTTGCGGGCGCCCGCCGCCAACAGGCCGGCACAGTCGCTGAGTGTTCGGGGTCAGCCAGAGGCCGAACCGGGGGCCTTTGGCGAGGCGATCGCCGATGCAGGCCGCCGCAGGACGCAGGGGCAAGGCGGCCAGGCATCTGCCGATGATGCGCGACGGGACCCCGTCGCGAACGGCGGCAACGCCTCGGCTGTGACGAAGGTCGACGGCTTTGGCGCGGATGATCCGGCATTCGTGGCGGATGCTGCGGCGCCCGACGCTGGGCCCGCCTCCGAGCGCGCGATCATGACACCGGGCCAGGCGACGAAATCATCGCAGCACGGCCACCCTGCCGGCACGCCGCATCTGTCGCGGGAACGTGAAGGTGGCCAAGAGGAAATCGACCAGCCGGCGGAGCGGGCGGTGATCCGCTCGCGTGGATCGGTGCAGACCTCGCGCGAGACCGTTGACGAAGCGTCGGTCGTAATGGCGAGGGAAGGCGGGGAGAACGGCGACCCTGCCAGCGGAACCGTCTCCGATCTCCTGTCGATGCTCGCCGGCGCCGCACCGGCGGCGGCCGCGGCTTCGCATCCGGAAGGCAGGCCAAAGCCCGCCTCGGCGGTTCGCGAAGGCTCCGACGGTCTGGCAAAGACTGTGGGCGGCATATCGCCGGAAGCGGCGGACGGCGAGCATCCGCAGATCGGGGAGATGAACGGCGACAGCGAGCCGGATCGGCTTTTCCGCTTCGCCCGTGCCGACGGCAAGGGGCAGGCCGTTTCGATGAGCATTTCGCGGGATGGCGAGCGGGCAGCCGTGGAGAACAGCCGATCGTCGGTCAAATCCGGAGTGGAGACCGTGACCGTTCTGGAGGCGCGCCGCTATCTCGGCCTTGCGCTCAACGAGAACGCTGCGTCGGTGACGAGCGCGATCGCGGGCGATAGCGGATGGGCCGAGGCATTGCAATCGAGCGCCGCGACGACGAAGCCCGAAGCCTGGAGCCAGGCCGGCAAGACGCTCAATACGCTGAAGATCCAGATGCACCCGGTCGACCTCGGCATGGTGACGGCGACGCTGAGACTGAAGGACGACGAGCTGCAGGTCGATCTGAAGGTCGAAACCGGTGAGGCCTTCCGCCAGCTCAGCGACGACCAGAGCGAATTGGTGAAGGCCCTGCGGGCGCAAGGATTTGCGGTCGACCAGGTGAACATCGTCTTCAACGGCGGCGGAGATTCCGCAAATGGCGGCGGTGGCCAGTCCCAGTCTCAGTCTCAGTCTCAGTCTCAGGCTCAGTCACAGCTCGGCTACGAGGGCCGTGAGCGGGCAGGTGATGATGGCCAGGGGCGTCAGCCGCGGGATGGCGGCCGGGCGGCGGCGGAAAGGTGGGCGGGCAATGATGCTACGGACGATATGGTTGACGGTGCCGAGCGTTCTCGCTCTGGCCACGTCTACATGTAGCGCCCTTGCGAGCGCAGGCGTCTGCGAACGCGAGATCGCGTCCGCGGCCTCCAAATACGGCGTGCCGACCGGGATATTATATTCCGTCGGATTGACCGAGACGGGCCGCAAAGGGTCCCTACAGCCCTATGCGATGAACATCGAAGGCAAGGCCTATTTCGGGGCAAGCGTCCAGGATGTTCTCACACGTTTCGGCGCGGCGCGTGCCGAGGGCGCCAAGCTCATCGATCTCGGCTGCATGCAGATCAACTACCACTTTCACGGCGAGCATTTCAGCTCTCCCGAGGAGATGCTCGATCCGCGCAGGAATGTCGAATATGCCGCCCGCTTCCTGTCCAATCTGCGCGCCCGGCACGAGAGTTGGACGATGGCGGTCGCTCGCTATCACGCCGGTCCCAACAACGACCCGGCGCAGAAAAAATACGTCTGCCGCGTCATCGCAAACCTGGTCGCGACCGGCTATGGCAAGTGGACCCCGAACGCGCAGCAGTTTTGCCGATAGCCGACTTACGGTTGCATTGCCGCAACCGCCGCCTCATTGTGGCGACAATGCGGACAGATTGTGATCGCAAGCGATTTCAGCATATCGCGTTAACTTTTCAACATCATGTTAGTGGTAGGGTTAACGATCACCTACTAGATATAGGCCAAATCGGCACGGAATTCTTAATCAACTATTAAAATCCCCCATTAACTTCCTCTAGTTGTTCGCGACTCCCGGGATTCGTACCTCTGTCTCAATGTGGCATCCATACTGATTCGGAGGCGGGCGAATGATCGTGGTGGTTGATGATAGAGCTCTTGTGAAGGACGGCTACGCGTCCCTGTTCGGCCGCGAGGGCATTCCCTCGACGGGCTTCGATCCGAGGGAGTTCGGCGAGTGGGTAAGCTCCGCCGCCGATTCCGATATCGACGCCGTCGAAGCCTTCCTGATCGGGCAGGGGGAGAGCACATTGACCCTGCCGCGCGTGATCCGGGATCGCTCCCGTGCGCCGGTCATCGCCATGAGCGACACGCCGTCGCTGGAAAACACGCTTGCGCTCTTCGACTGCGGCGTCGACGACGTGGTCCGCAAGCCGGTGCATCCGAGGGAAATCCTCGCACGCGTCGCAGCGATCCGCCGGCGTTTGACGGCCATCGCCAACTTCACGGATATCGGCCCCATCCGCGTTTTCGCCGACGGGCGCGATCCGGAGATCAATGGCGAAGTCTTCGCGCTTCCCCGTCGCGAACGGCGCATTCTCGAATATCTCGTCGCCAACCGCGGGCGCCGGGTATCCAAATCGCAGATATTCAACGCGATTTACGGCATCTTCGACGAGGACGTCGAAGAGAATGTCGTCGAAAGCCACATCAGCAAGCTGCGCAAGAAACTGCGCAAGAAGCTCGGCTTCGACCCGATCGATTCGAAGCGTTTCCTTGGCTACTGCATCGACTGGAATTGAGCGCAGAAACGGCAGGGCGAGAACAGCTCAAGACAGGTTCACGCAAGGCCCGGTCTCTAGTGTCGCCGCAACAAGGAAATGAGGATCCGATATGAGTCTCTACGGTACCATGAGAACGGGCGTGTCCGGCATGAACGCCCAGTCCAACCGGCTCAGCACAGTCGCCGAGAACATCGCGAATGCCAACACGACCGGCTACAAGCGCGCATCGACGGAATTCTCATCGATGATCCTGCCGTCGGGCAACGGATCCTATAATTCAGGCGGCGTACGGACGGAGGTGCGCTACAGCATCTCGCAGCAGGGCGCGACGACCTTCACCACCTCGGCCAGCGACCTGGCGATCGACGGCGGCGGCTTCTTCATCGTCGAAGGCGCCAACGGCCAGGAATATCTGACCCGCGCCGGCTCCTTCGTTCCGGACAGTCAAGGCAATCTGGTCAATGCCGCCGGCTTCACGCTGATGGGCTACGAATACGAGGCCGGCGTCGACCCGACCGTCGTCGTCAACGGATTCGATGGCCTGACCAAGGTCAATCTCGCTTCGGATGGGCTCATCGCGGCCGGTTCGACCAAGGGTTCCATGGGCGCGAACCTGCCCTCGGGCGCGGCAAACGGGGATGTCTCCACCACCTCGCTCGTCGTCTATGACAGCCAGGGCAATACGCGAATTCTGGATTTCAACTACACGAAAACCGACGATAATGAGTGGACATTGAATATAGTCGATCGCGTAAGCAATGAACCGCTTACGGTGCCACCGGCAACACTTGTTTTCGACGCAGCAGGCGCTCTGACAACCGCGGCGACGGTTACTCTCGATGGCTCGCTTATCAGCCCGATCGACGGCACCGGTGCAGTGCTCAATGACATAACAATCGATTTCTCCAAAACCACCCAGCTCGGCTACGCCTTCAGTGCCGACGGGGGCGACATCGACGGCAACGCGCCGAGCAAGGTCGCCGGCTACCAGATCGACTCCGACGGCATCGTCTATGTCAAATACGAGAACGGCAAGCTCGATCCGCGCTATCGCATCGCGCTCGCCAATGTCCAGAGCCCGGACAAGCTGAGGCCGGAATCCGGTAACGTCTATTCGCAGGGCGTCGACTCCGGCGTCATCATCACCGGCTTCGCCGGCTCGGGCGATTTCGGCGAGATCCTCTCCGGCGCGCTCGAAAGCTCGAATGTCGACATCGCCGAGGAACTGACGGCGATGATCGAGTCGCAGCGCAACTACACGGCAAACTCCAAGGTCTTCCAGACCGGTTCGGAACTGCTCGAAGTTCTCGTCAATCTGAAGCGGTAATTCCAACTTCGAAACTACGCACTTCCGGACGTAAGGCCCATTACGGGCTCTTCCCGGGAGTGCACTGAGAAAAACGGTCCCCGGCATGTCGCTGTCTTCTGCAATCGCCATCGCGCAATCCGCGTTCAGCACCACGGCGCAACAAACCGCCACGGTCTCGAAGAACATCGCCAATTCCGGCAATGCGGACTACTCGCGCCGCATGGCGATGCTCGGGACCACCCCGGGCGGCGCCCAGATCGTTTCGATCTATCGGGCGCAGAACGAGGCGCTCCTCAAGCAGAACCTGATCGGCATCTCGCAGTCCTCCGCGCAGAGCAGTCTCCTGTCCGGGCTGGAGATCATGAAATCGGCGCTCGGCGGCAACGACTACGAGTCGTCGCCCTCCACCTATCTCTCGGCCTTCCGCAACAGCCTGCAGACTTTCGCGTCGACGCCCGGCAATGCGACGATCGCCGCCACGGTGGTGTCGGATGCATCGGACCTTGCCAACTCGATCAGCAAGACGTCGGCAGCCGTTCAGGACCTTCGTCTCGACTCGGACAAGAAAATCGCCGAGGAGGTCGCCAATCTGAACCGCCTTCTCGCGCAGTTCGAGACGGCGAACAACGCCGTCAAGCAGGCGACCGCTGCAGGCACAGACGCGACCGCTGCGCTCGACGATCGCGACAGGACCCTGAAGCAGATATCGGACCTTGTCGGCATTTCCACCGTCACGCGGGCGAACAACGATACCGTCATCTACACCTCGGGCGGCACCGTTCTCTTCGAGACGCTTCCGAGAGAGGTCACGTTTGCGCCGAAGAGTGCTTACGATGCCACTGTCACCGGCAACGGCATATTCATCGACGGCGTGCCGCTCGCTGCCGGCAGCGGCGCTGATACCAGTGCCCAGGGCAAGCTTGCGGGCCTGCTTCAGCTGCGCGACGACATCGCTCCGAAGTTTCAAGCGCAGCTCGACGAGATGGCGCGCGGCCTCGTCACGCTGTTCCAGGAAGGCGGCTTGCCGGGGCTCTTCACCTGGTCGGGCGGAAGCGTACCGGTTGCGGGCGCCGTCCAGCCGGGGATCGCCGCGAGCCTTTCGGTCAATCCCGCAGCGAAGGCCAATCCCTTCCTCCTGCGCGACGGCGGCTTCAACGGGGTCGTTTCGAACGCGGATGGCAATGCCGGTTTTACGGACCTGCTCGACGGATTCATCACCGCTCTGGACGGCGACATGGCGTTCGATGGTGCGACCGGGCTCGACGCCACGAGCTCGATCATGGAATTCGCCGCGTCTTCCGTCGGCTGGTTCGAGCAGATACGCAGCGGCGCCGCCACGGCCGATGACAACAAGGCGGCGCTGCTGGCGCGCACGCAGGAGGCGCTCGGCAGCGTGACCGGGGTGAGCATCGACGAGGAACTGTCGCTGCTTCTCGATCTGGAACAGTCCTACAAGGCCTCGGCCAAGTTGATCAGCACCGTCGACGCCATGATGGCGTCGCTTCTCGAAGCCGTGAGGTAATCATGAAGACGTCCTTCGTTTCGAACCTGGCCGTTCAGAACGCCATGCGGCTGACCATCCAACAGGGGCAGGCGGAACTTCTGAAGCTGCAGACCGAGGTGACGACCGGGCGCCATGCGGATGTGGGGCTGGCGCTCGGTTCCTCGGCGGCGCGCTCGGTAAGCCTGCAGCGCGAGCTGGCGCGGCTCGATACGCTCGTCGATACCAATTCCGTCGTCACCCAGCGGCTTGCCGCTTCGCAATCCGCTCTCGCCACGATGGCCGAAGCGGCGCAGCAGGTGCGCAACACCCTCGTCACCTTCAAGGGCAATGATGCCGCCGATCAGCTCGCGATCCAGAAGACCGAAATACAGAGTGCCATGTCGGCCTTCTCTTCGGCGGCGAACCTGTCCTTCAACGGCGAATTTCTCTTTGCCGGCATCAACACCGACGTGAGGCCCTTCGAGGATTATGGCGCTGCGGCGAAGTCGACCTTCGACACCGCGCTCGCCACCTACATGTCGGCGAAGGGCATTGCTTCCATGCGCGATTTCACGAAGGCCGATATGGAGGACTTCATCACCAACACGCTCGAACCGCTTTATGCAGGTTCGCAATGGGCCACGGATTGGTCCAAGGCCTCGAGCCAGAACATGACGAGCCGCATCAGCACGACGGAAGTGGTGCAGAGCTCCACGAATGCGACGACGGAAGGCTTCCGGAAATTCGCTCTCGCCAGCGTCATCGCCCTGGAACTGATGGACGAAAATGTCAGCTCCGAAGTCCGGGCCTATATCGGTGAGACCGCGCTCGGCTATGTCGAGCAGGCCAATACGCAGATCACGGCGGAGCGCAGCACTCTCGGTATTTCCGAAGCGCGCGTGAAAAAGGCGAATACCTCCCTCCAGGCCCAGATCAAGCTGATCAACACACATATTACCGATCTCGAAGGCGTCGACACCTACGCGGCTTCGACGCGGATGAACACGCTGCTGACGCAGGTAGAGACCTCCTACACACTGACGGCGCGGATCCAGCGGTTGAGTTTGATAGACTTCCTCTAATGACTAGAGGATGCGGACAAGCATGAGGGATGTCTGAATGTATCAGTTTGCATACGCCGAGATCATGGAGGAAGGCGTAGCCGTTTCCAAGGATCGGGAGAAGCAGGTTCTCGATCGTTCCATCGCGCTCCTGCAGGCGGCGAAGGAAAAGGACGGATACACCCGGGAGGCCATCGAAGCGGTCTACTTCACCCGGCGTCTCTGGATCCGTTTCATCGAAGATCTGCGCGCGCCGGACAATCAGCTCAACGAAGAGCTGCGCGCCAACCTCATTTCGATCGGAATCTGGATTCTGAACGAGACGGAGAAGATCCGCAAACGCGAGTCTTCCAATTTCCAGGGCATAATCGACATAACCACCATCATCAGGGATGGACTGAAATGAAGAGCACACTGCGTATTTCGCTGAAATCGGGCGAAAGGATCTTTGTAAACGGCGCAGTGCTGCGCGTCGACCGCAAGGTCGCGATCGAATTCCTGAACGACGTGACCTTCCTGCTGGAAAACCACGTCCTGCAGCCCGAAGACGCGACGACACCGCTGCGGCAGCTCTATTTCATCGCCCAGATGATCCTGATCAATCCGGAAGGCGCGGACCAGTCGACCGCGATGTTCCGCAAGTCGATCGTCATGCTGCTCAACTGCTTCAAGCACGACGAGGTGCTGGCCGAGCTGAAGCGAATCGACGGGCTGGTCACGCAGGGTCGGGCCTTCGAGGCGCTGAAGGCGATCCGGGGGCTTTATCCGATCGAGGACCAGATCCTCAACGCGCAGGAACTGACGCCTGCGACGGTGGAACAGATACGCAAGGAGATTGCGCCATGGCGGTGAGCGGCGTCAACAACACGTCCAACAGCTACACGCCAACGGTTTCGGCCACGGAATCGGCGGGCGACGCCAGCGCGGCGACGCTCAACTACGAGAGCTTCCTCAAGCTGCTCGTGGCGCAGATGAAGAACCAGGATCCGACGCAGCCGATGGACGCGACGCAGCAGATCGCGCAGCTTGCGACCTTCTCGCAGGTGGAGCAGACGATCAAGACCAACAAGAACCTCGAAAGCCTGCTGCAGCGCACCGCGCTCAGCGAAGCGGACGCGGTGATCGGCAGGACGGTCACCAGCGCGGACGGCAAGACCACTGGCGTCGTCAAGGAGGTGAAACTATACTCCGATGGAATCATCGCGGTGCTCGATACGGGCAAGGAGCTCGTTATCGGTCCGGGCGTCATAATGAAGTGAGTTCCCATGAATGAGGCAGATGCCCTCGACATCGTACAGGCGGCGATCTGGACAGTGATCGTGGCCTCGGGTCCTGCCGTTCTCGCCGCAATGGTGGTCGGCGTCGGCATCGCCTTCCTCCAGGCCCTGACCCAGGTTCAGGAGATGACGCTGACATTCGTGCCGAAGATCCTCGCGGTGATGGTCACCGCCGCCATCTCCGCGCCCTTCGTCGGCGCGCAGATTTCGATCTTCACAGATATCGTGTTCTCGCGAATACAGAGCGGGTTTTAGCGCGGGGAGCGGCGAAATACCCCGCTCTGCCCTGCCGGGCATTTCCCCCGCATACCACCTTCGCGCAAGCTTGGCCCTCTAGGACTCTGCCATACCCTTGGGCAGATCTTACGATCGCTGCCCGCCTCTCATGAAGAGACGGAAGAGACATGGCACAACAGGCGACGCTGACAATCCCGAAACTTGCACCCAAGAGCCGGGACATCGGCTTTGCGCTCGGGATCGTGATGATCCTGTCGATCCTGTTCCTGCCCATTCCCCCCTTCCTGATCGATCTCGGGCTTGCCTTCTCCATCTCGTTCTCGGTGCTGATCCTGATGGTCGCACTCTGGATCCAGCGGCCGCTCGATTTCTCGTCTTTCCCGACGATTCTGCTGATCTCGACCATGATCCGTCTGGCGCTGAACATCGCCACCACGCGCGTCATCCTTTCCCACGGGCATGAGGGCCATGGCGCCGCCGGCGGGGTCATCTCCGGTTTCGCCAGCCTCGTCATGTCCGGGGACTTCGTGATCGGTCTCATCGTCTTCCTCATCCTGATCACGGTGAACTTCATCGTCATCACCAAGGGTGCCACGCGTATCGCCGAGGTCGGCGCCCGCTTCACCCTCGATGCGATTCCCGGCAAGCAGATGTCGATCGATGCCGACCTCTCGGCCGGCCTGATCGACGAGAAGGAAGCGCAGCGCCGCCGCCGCGAGCTGGAGGAGGAGAGCTCCTTCTTCGGCGCCATGGACGGTGCATCCAAGTTCGTGCGCGGCGATGCGATCGCCGGCCTGATCATCACCGCGATCAACGTCTTCGGCGGCATCATTATCGGCTACCTGCGCCATGACATGGAGGTCGGCGAAGCGGCCGACGTATTCGTCAAGCTTTCCGTCGGCGACGGTCTCGTCTCCCAGATCCCGGCACTGATCGTTTCGCTCGCCGCCGGCCTGCTCGTCTCGCGCGGCGGCACCGCCGGTTCCACCGACCAGGCGGTCGTCGGACAGCTCAGCGGTTATCCCCGGGCGCTGATGGTCGCCTCCGGGCTGATCGTCCTGCTCTCCGTCACGCCCGGCCTGCCTTTCCTCCCCTTCGCGGCGCTTGGCGGCGGCATGGCTTTCCTCAGCTGGTTCATTCCGAAGCAGATCGAGGCCGAGAAGGCGGCAAAGCGGGACGAGGAGGCGGCGAAGGCGCAGCAGAGCAAGGAAAGCGACAAGGATTCGGTCAAATCGGTGCTGAAGACCGCGGAGATCGAGCTGCTGCTCGGCAAGCAGGTCTCCACCAGGCTGCTGGGCGCCCACCAGGAGCTTGCCTTCCGCGTCGGCAAGATGCGCCGGAAGTTCGCCCTCCAATACGGCCTCGTCGTTCCGGAGATCAAGGTGTCCGACGACATCACCATTCCCGACAAGGCCTATCATGTCCGCATCCACGGCACCACGATCGCCTCAAACACGGTCCGCGTGGGCGAAGTGCTGGTGGTTACCGGCGGCGGGCGGCGGCCGAGCGTGCCCGGCGACGACATACGGGAACCGGCTTTCGGCATGCCGGCGGTATCGATCCTCGAGACGTTCACGGAAGACCTGAAGCGCGAGGGCTTCCACCCGATCGACAACGTGTCGGTGGTGCTGACGCATTTGAGCGAAGTGATCCGCAACAACCTGCCGCAGCTTCTCTCCTACAAGGACGTGAAGGTGCTGATCGAACGGCTCGATCCGGAATACCGCAAGCTCGCGGACGAGATTTGTACCTCGCACATGTCTTATTCCGGCCTGCAGGCGGTGTTGAAACTGCTGCTCGCCGAACGCGTCTCGATCCGCAATCTGCATCTGATTCTCGAAGCCGTGGCGGAGCTGGCCCCGCACGTGCGCAAGACCGAGCAGATCGTCGAACACGTGCGGGTGCGCATGTCGCAGCAGCTCTGCGGCGACCTCGCCGACAACGGCGTGCTGCGCGTGCTGAGGCTCGGCAACAAGTGGGACATGGTCTTCCACCAGGCGCTGAAGCGCGACGCCAAGGGTGAGATCGTCGAGTTCGATATCGATCCGCGCCATCTCGAGGAATTCAGCGAGCAGGCGACGAAGGTAATCCGTGAACATCTCGATCGCGGCATGCCCTTCGTACTGGTAAGTTCGCCCGAATCCCGGTCTTATGTGCGCATGATCATCGAACGCCTCTTCGCCACATTGCCCGTGCTCTCGCATGTCGAGCTCGCCAAGGGACTCGAGATCAAGATCATCGGCTCGATTTCATGATCACCGACCCCGAGGGCACGGTCCTGGCGCTGTTTGCGGCCTTCTGCCGGATCGGGGGCTGCGTCATGATCATGCCGGGATTCTCGACGGCGCGCGTCCCCATGCAGATACGGCTGTTCATCGCGGTGGCGCTCTCCATGGCCATCCTGCCGATCATGTGGACGGATATCTATCCGCAGGTGACGGGCAAAGGTCACAATTATCTCTATCTCGTCGCGACCGAGACCGCCATTGGCGCCGTGATCGGGCTCGTCGCGCGCTATTATGTGCTCGGGCTGCAGTTTGCCGGCACCGCAATGACCATGCTGATGGGGTTCAGCCCGCCGCCGACGTCGGATGTGCTGGAGGATACGGCGGAGAACCAGCTCACCAGCATGATCGGTTTTGCCGGGCTGATGATTCTCTTCATGCTGGATTTCCACCACGTGATTTTCGAGGCGATCGCGCAGTCCTACCGGGTGATGCCGATCGGCGCCGGCTTCGATCCGCAGGGTACGCTGATCACGCTCACCAATTCGCTCGGTCAGACCTTCATGATCATGCTCCGGCTCGCCAGCCCCTTCGTGATCTACGGCCTGCTGTTCAACGTGGCGATCGGCATGGTCAACAAGCTGGCGCCGCAGATCCCGGTCTACTTCATTTCCCAGCCCTACCTCATCATGGGCGGCCTGTTCCTTCTCTATCTCGGCATCGCCGCGATGCTGCGTCTGTTCGCCGACGGCTTCGCGCCCGTCATGCAGGGTGGCTAGCTCGATGAAGGCGCGGTCGGAAAAGCTGAAACGCCTGGTCGCCGTCCAGCGGCATCTGGAGCGGATGGCCGAAAGCGAAGTGGCCGAGACCGCCCGGCAGCGGACCGAACTTGCCGGAACGATCGACGTCGTGGTCGACGCCATGGGGTCGGCCCATCCGATGCATCGCGTGTTTTCAGGTCACTATGCCTCCCAACTCGGACGCCTCGTGCAGAAGGACCAGATGCTGCTCGGAATCCAGCAGGTCCATGAAGCCCGCATGATGAAGGAACGCGCCAAGGGCGACCGGCTCGAGGAACACATGAAGGACGCCCGGCTGTCGGAGGACCGCGAGGCCGCCGACAATTCGATCCTCGACCTGATCGACCAGCACGTCTCGGGCGGCGCCAGCCTCCGGTAAGGTTGACGGGTGATAATGCTTCAACCGGAGAGCCAGCAAGGGTGGCTTTCCGCTTCACGAACATCGCGTTGCCCGGCAAACGAGATGCCGGCTTCGGCTTTGAGAGGATCTGACATGGCTATTTCTCCGCCCAGCGATCTGGTGATGGACGTCGTCCGCGCGGCCGATCCGGCTGAGGTCCAGGAGGCGCAGGCGCGGCTCAAGGCGAATCGCGCCGCTTTCCAGGCGACCAGCCTCGCAGAAAACGGCGACGGCTTCGCAGCGCACGTTTCTTCGGTGCTCAATTCTTCCGAAGGATCGAGCGGGCTTGGAGACATCAGCAATCGCGCCGAGGCGAAGAAGATCCCGGAGACCTATCGGAAATTCGAGGCGATGGTCCTGCAGAATTTCGTGAAGTCCATGCTTCCGAGCGAAAGCGAGAACGTCTTCGGCAAGGGCACTTCCGGCGACATCTGGAAGAGCATGATGGCCGAGCAGATCGGCGACGTGCTCGCCAAGGGCGGCGGGATCGGCATCGCCGATCAGATGGTAGGCGACGGTGCGACCGATCGGGTGAACGCCTCGCTCGACGGCGACAGCCGGAACCTCGCCGCTGGCATGGTCCAGGAATATGAGCGCAAGGCGCTCTCGTCCTTCCTGCCCAACGACGAAAAGAAGAAGCAGGCCTGATGCCGTCGCCCGGACCGCGAAGCGGCCTGGCGATATACATTCATACCAATGGAAACAAGCGGGCGAAAAAATGCCTGGGCATCGTTCCGCCCGCGCCCTGCGATAGTGCATATGGGAGTTGATTATGGAAGCTGTGGCATCCAACGACCTGCGGATCCAAAATGTTCTCGGCCGACTGGAGATGATCATCGACAATGAGAACAGCCGTATCGGTGCGGACCCCGAATTCGACCTCAAGACCTCGAACGCCCACAAGAGCCGGTGCCTCTACGAGTTGACCATGCTTCATCGCGACGCCGGACCCGGTGAGATCTCGCCGGCCTTCGCCGCGCAGACGCGCCATCTCAGAAGCAAGCTGCAGGTCAACGCGCAGAAGGTGGCGGCGCATCTGGAAGCGGTTCGCTCCGTCGTCGATCTCCTCAAGACCGCCGCCCAGGACGCGGATGCGGACGGCATCTATACCGAAGCACAATTCCGCTACAGCGATTTCTGATGTTGAAGCTTGTCCTTACCGGGGTCTGGGTCTGCGCCGTCACGCTCGGGTCGGTTTATTTTTCGATGCAGCATGCCTCGGCGCCGGTGGTTTCGGATACGGAGGCGGACCGGCGCGCGTCGCAGGAATATGTCCCCGGTGAGATGATAACGATCCCGTCCATCAAGGACGGTGCGGTGCAGGGTTACTTCCTTGCGAAGCTCTCCTTCTCGGCATCGCGGGAAGGTATCGCCAAGCTGCATGCGCCTCTGCGTCAGCTCGTCACCGACGAGCTCTACGACATGCTGGTGGGCTCGAAGTTCATCGATGTCGCCAATACCGCTACGTTCGATCTGCCCGGCTTCAAGGTTGCGGTCAAGGATGGCCTCAACAGGAAGCTCGGGAGCGAGGTCATTTCGGAAGTTCTGGTCGAGCAGCTTGAATATCTGACCAAAGAGGACGTGGAACGCGTCGCCAACAGCCAGAACCGCCCTTATCAGAAGCCTGTGCCGATCCTCGACAGGAACGGCCAGGCGGCCTCCGACCGGCTTCCGGAGAGCGCGGTGCAGGCGACCAGCGCGCACTGACGCCGATAGGGCAGTGCGCCTTGCCGGAGACAGCGTCAGTCACTGTCGCGATTGCCACCCCGCGTATCGGCCGCGTCGATCCGGGCCGTGAGCCGGCCGATCGCGACGTGGAGAGGATAGAGGCTAGCCGCGGCAAGGCCGGTCTCTCTCCAGAGCCTGAGGCCCACCGGCAGCGATGAGGCCAGCAGCCATAGGGACGTGCAGAGGGTTTTCAATCGCCCGGAGAAAGTCGCATCGCGCTGGTGCTCCATCAGCGTCGAGATCGCACCTTTCTCGAGACTGCGGGCACGCGTCCAGGAAGCCGTCGTGTGATGCGCCGGAACCGACTCCGCCACCCAGGCATCCGCAGCCCAGGCGAAGGAGAAGCCTTTCGCCCTGCACCGGTCGAAGAAATCCGCATCGCCGATGCCGACGATATTGAGCGCCGGATCCACGAACGGCTGCGGCATGCCGTCGAGCACCCGTCGCGTGATCAGGACGTTGCCTGCGGAGTAGAGGACGGGTACGGGCCCGCTCCCGTGGTAGGGAGGTGCGAAGACGGGGTGCCGCTTCCACTTCTGCTCCTGGGGATGTCCCAGGACGGGAAGCTGCGGACCGCCGACGATGTCCGCGTCATGGGCTTCCTGCACCGCCATCAGACCATCGAGCCATTCGGGAGCGGCTATCTCGTCATCATAGATGAGGGCCGCGAAGCCGAGGCTCGGAAAGAGTTCGAGAGCGGCTGTCAATCCGGCATTGCAGGCATGGGCATATCCGCGGCGGCGGGCGACGACGACGGCGGAATCGAAAGAATGGCCGCTCAGGAAGTCTTTGGCCGACCGCGCGCCGGCAAATCCGTCCGCGTCGTTTTCGACGACAATGGTCGCGAGGGGGACATCGGGCCTTTGTGAGACGATTGTCTTCAGCGTCTTGACGATATGATCCGGACGCCGGAACGTCGGCACGATCACGACGAGCTCGATATCCGACGCGTCTTCCAGCTTCGTCTGAAAATGAATGAAACTGTCCTGGCCGTCCGACGTCATCGTCAAAGCCCGCGCCGATTCGATGCAATGAGTACAGCAAATCTTCCTAAACAGAGGTTGAATCCAAAACGGCCTTTCGAATGAGGATTTTACGCCCGGTCTCGGCAATGCAAAAGCCGGAATCGTGGATACGCCACTAGGATCGGGGGCGATCTCTCATCGTGCAACGAAATTGCCGCACCGGAGCGGATGGCGCTTCCATACGCGCGGGGCACTTGCAATTATGCGTTTGGAACAGCATAGGGCGCATGCAGGCAATCGCCGGATGCGGCTTGATCTAGAGTGTGCCGCGTTCGGGACTAATCGGGAGATACGCCGTGACGACTGTGATTGATGGCAAGGACGTTGCTGCTTCGGTCATCGAAACCGTGAAATCCGCCACGAGCGCACTGGAAAGCGAAACGGGCGTGCGCGCCGGTCTCGCGGTCGTCATCGTCGGGGACGATCCCGCGAGCCACACTTACGTGTCGGCGAAGAGCAGGATGGCGAAGGAATGCGGCTTCCTGTCGGTTCAGCATACGCTGCCGGAGGAGACCTCGCAGGAGGAACTCGCGGCGCTGGTCGCCGAGCTCAATGCGGATCCGTCCATCCACGGCATTCTCGTGCAGCTGCCTTTGCCGAAACACCTCCGCTCGGAACCGATCATCCAGTCGATCCTTCCGGAAAAGGACGTAGACGGACTGCATGTCGTCAATGCCGGCAAGCTGGCGACCGGCGATCTCGAAGGCGGGCTCGTCTCCTGCACGCCGGCCGGCGCCATGGTCTTCGTGCGCCGGATTTACGGCGATGATCTTTCCGGGCTCGACGCCGTCGTCATCGGCCGCTCCAACCTCTTCGGCAAGCCCATGTCCGCCCTGCTTCTCGCGTCCAATGCGACGGTCACGACGGCGCATTCGCGCACCAAGGATCTCGCGGCCGTTTGCCGGAAGGCAGACATCCTGGTGGCCGCGGTCGGGCGCCCCGAGATGGTCAAGGCGGACTGGGTGAAGCCCGGTGCCATGGTGGTCGACGTCGGCATCAATCGCGTCCCGGCGCCCGAACGCGGCGAGGGCAGGACGAAGCTCGTCGGCGATGTCGCCTTCGAGGAGTGTGCGAAGGTCGCAGGCGTAATCACGCCGGTCCCGGGAGGCGTCGGGCCGATGACGATCGCGATGCTGATGGCGAACACGATCATCGCCGCCTGCCGCATGGCCGGCCGCAAGCCTCCGAAATTCTGACTGCCGCTTGGGACTGGACAGTCCATCCCCAACTCCTCCCACCTGTGGGGAGGGGTTGGGGAGGGGTGAAGCGGTTTGCGAAACGATCGCGGCTCTACCTGTTCGGTGCAGGCCCCGTCGAGGCGCGCACGATCAGTTCGGCGCGCCAAAGCTCCTGCTCGGGATAGTCTGCCTGATTGAGTATGCCGCCGATCAGCCGTTTGGCGATGCGTGCACCGGCTGCGCGAAGCGAGGAGCGCGTCGTCGTCAGTGGTATGCTGAAGTTCTCGGGCTTCAGCATCGGCAGGACGTCGTCATGGGCGATGAGCGAGATGTCGGTGCCGATGGTGAGTCCGGCCTGGTTGATCGCGCGCACCGCGCCGAGCGCCAGCACGGTACTGGAACAAAGGACGGCGGTCGGCGGGTTCGGCCGTTTGAGGAAACGCTGCATGCTCCGATAGCCATGCTCGTCGGTCATCGCAGAGTGATGGACGAGCGCATCGTCGAGGTTGAGGCCCTTTTCCGCAAGCGCGCGCACCAGCCCCTTTTTCCGGCGGATGGAGAAGGTGAGGTGTTCCGGCCCGTTGATCAGGGCGATGCGGTTGTGGCCGAGTTGGATGAGAAGCCTGGCGGCGTCGTAGAAGGCGCCGGTATTGTCCACGTCGAGGAACGGATAGTCCCGGGGACCGCCGATGGAGCGGCCATGCACCACGAAGGGAATGGAAAGACCCTTCAGCATCTCGATGCGGGGGTCGTTCGCGCGCATATAGGCGGTGAAGACAGCGTCGACATTGCCGCTCGCCGCAAGCCGGCGGAATGTCGCCTCCTCGTCTTCGGGCGCACTGGGGTTCAGCACGAAGTGGAAATCGTGCTCGACCGCTTCCTCCGCCAGCCCCGCCAGGAATTCACCGAAATGGATGTCCGAATCGATTCCCGATGCGATCGGCATGACGAGCCCGATCGAATAGGCTTTTCCGGTCGCGAGGCGCTGTGCGGCGCGGTTGGGCCTGTAACCCGTCTCGCGCACCGCCTCCAGCACCCGCGCCCGCGTTTCCGCATTGACCTCCGGATAGCCGTTCAGCGCCCGGCTGACCGTGGTCTGGGACAGACCGAGCAGTTCCGCCAATTGCTTGAGATTGACCGGCATGGCGAGAATCCCTTCCAAAGCGCTTTGAATATCTTTTTCATTTTTCTTGCTTCGGCAAGTACCTCTGATGTCCTGTATCATCGGGATAGGGTTCAAAAAAGCGAAAAACCTGCATCTTGCGCCGCAAAACGTTGCCGCAAAGCAAAAATGCCGCACAATTCCGGACGAGAAGGAAAGCTCTTGACTCTTTCTCTGCAGCAATGGAGTGTTAGCGAGCTCAAAGCGCTTTGAATGCTGCTCATAAACGGAGCCATGAATTCGCGCTTCGACATTCGCCCGAGGCGTCCGCCCGGGCTTCTTTTTGGGGAGGACAAGAGGTGAAGAGATCGTTGCTGATCGGCGTGGCCGCATTCGCATTGCTTGCAGGGACTGCGGGCGCCGCCGACCTGAAGTTCAAGCCGGGAGAGGATTCCAGGTTCAACTGGGCGAGCCTGGAGGAGTTCAAGAAAGGTCACGACCTCAAGGGTCAGACGCTCACGATCTTCGGCCCCTGGCGCGGCGAGGACGAGGCTCTGTTCAAGAGCGTCTATGCCTATTTCGTCGAGGCGACCGGCGTGGAGCTCAAATATTCCTCCTCGGAAAACTACGAGCAGCAGATCGTCATCGATACGCAGGCGGGAAGCCCGCCCGATGTCGCAATCCTGCCGCAGCCGGGTCTCATCGCCGATCTGGCCGCCAAGGGCCTTCTGACGCCGCTCGGCGACGAAACCAAGCAATGGCTCCTCGACAATTATGCTGCAGGCCAGTCCTGGGTCGACCTCTCCACCTATAACGGCAAGGACGGAACGCCGGCGCTTTACGCCTTCCCGTACAAGATCGACGTCAAGTCTCTGGTCTGGTACGTGCCGGAGAACTTCGAGGATGCCGGCTACGAAGTCCCGAAGACCATGGAAGAATTGAAAGCGCTGACGGAGAAGATCGCAGAAGACGGCGAAAAGCCGTGGTGCATAGGTCTCGGTTCGGGCGGCGCGACGGGTTGGCCGGCGACCGACTGGGTCGAGGACCTGATGCTGCGGACCCAGCCCGCCGAGACCTACGACAAATGGGTGAAGAACGAGATACCGTTCACGGATGCGGCGGTCACGGGTGCGCTGGAGGAGTTCGGCTGGTTCGCGCGCAATGACGCCTTCGTCGACGGCGGTGCAGCGGCGGTGGCGTCGACCGACTTCCGGGACAGCCCGAAAGGGCTCTTCAGTTCTCCGCCGAAGTGCTACCTGCACCATCAGGCCTCGTTCATTCCGTCCTTCTTCCCGGAAGGCAAGGTCGTCGGAGAGGATGCCGACTTCTTCTACATGCCGCCCTATGAAAGCAAAAAGGAGCTCGGCAATCCGGTCCTCGGCGCAGGCACCCTGGCGATGATCACCAAGGACACGCCGGCGGCACGCGCCTTCATCGAGTTCCTGAAGACCCCGATCGCGCACGAGGTCTGGATGGCGCAGACGAGCTTCCTCACGCCTTACAAGAGCGTCAATGTCGACGTCTACGGAAATCCGCCGCTGAAGAAACAGGGTGAAATCCTGCTGAACGCCACGACGTTCCGCTTCGACGGCTCCGACCTGATGCCCGGCAAGATCGGGGCCGGCGCCTTCTGGACCGGCATGGTCGACTTCGTCGGAGGCAAGTCCTCGGCCGACGTCGCGGCCGGCGTACAGAAGGCATGGGACTCCATCAAGTAAGATCCGGTCAGCCGGACGGTGGGGGCATCGTCTGCCTGTTCCTCATTCGGCGGTCCTCCGGCTGGAGGGCCGCCCGATAAAAACGGCAGCGGCCGTTATGCAAAGCGCCTGCAGACGCCTGCGAAGGCGTGAGAGGGGAGGAATGTGTCATGGAGCAGTTGATTGCTGCCATTCTGACGATGGTGGCCGGCGTTCTGGTCTGCGCAGCCTATTTCTGGAGCACGAATCTCGTTCTCGACTGGATATTCCCGTCCAAGGGCAAGTTCGGTGCCGTCGCCTCGCGCAACCTGCGTATCGCCAACAGCATTCGTCCCTGGCTGTTTCTCGCCCCGGCACTGCTGGCGCTGACGCTCTACCTCGTCTACCCCGTCGTCCAATCGGTCTGGCTGAGCCTTCATGGGCGGGGAGGCCAGAACTTCGTCGGCCTGAGCAACTATTCCTGGATGATCAATGACGGCGAATTCCGCCAGTCGATCTTCAACAATTTCCTCTGGCTTCTCGTCGTGCCGGCTCTTTCGACCTTCTTCGGCCTGATCATTGCGGCACTGACCGACCGCATCTGGTGGGGCAATATCGCCAAGACGCTGATCTTCATGCCGATGGCGATTTCCTTCGTCGGCGCAGCCGTCATCTGGAAATTCATCTATGACTACCGCGCCGCAGGCTCCGAACAGATCGGTCTCCTGAACGCCATCGTAGTCGCGCTTGGCGGCGAGCCGCAGGCCTGGATCACGCTGCCCTTCTGGAACAACTTCTTCCTGATGGTCATCCTCATCTGGATCCAGACCGGCTTTGCCATGGTCATCCTTTCGGCGGCGCTGCGCGGCATTCCGGAGGAGACGATCGAGGCGGCGGTCATCGACGGCGCCAATGGCTGGCAGATATTCTTCAAGATCATGGTGCCGCAGATCTGGGGCACGATCGCCGTCGTGTGGACGACCATCACCATCCTGGTCCTCAAGGTTTTCGATATCGTGCTCGCGATGACGAACGGGCAATGGCAGAGCCAGGTGCTTGCCAACCTCATGTTCGACTGGATGTTCCGCGGCGGCGGCGACTTCGGCCGGGGCGCGGCGATCGCGGTGGTCATCATGATCCTGGTCGTCCCGATCATGATCTGGAACATCCGCAACGCGACCAGGGAATCCGGGGGGCACTGAAATGAATCCGTCAAGGCGTTCTCCACTCACCTGGGCCGTACATCTTTCCGTCCTGCTTCTGGTCCTGCTCTGGACCCTGCCGACGGCCGGCCTTTTGATTTCCTCCTTGCGCGACAAGGACCAGCTCGCCGTTTCCGGCTGGTGGACGGCCCTTTCCAGCTCGTCGCGCAATGCCGTCGCCCGCGCGCCCTCGGCCGAGAACCAGGTCGAGCGCGACGGCAAGTTCGTGATTTCCGGGAACCTGCTGGAGAGCCGGGGAGAGGTTTCCGCCTTCGGATTTTCCAGCCGCGAACCCACCAAATTCAAACCCGGCGAAACGGCCGAGCTCAACGACGGCGAAAAGCTGACGGTGCAGGCAGACGGCAGTTTCGAGATCGTTTCGGATCAGCGGATGGAGGGCTCGCGCGGCCAGCGGATCTTCTTTACGGCCACCACGCCACCGCGCTTCACGCTCGACAATTATGCCGAGGTCCTGAGTGCTGCGGGCATCGGCAGATCCTTCCTGAATTCGCTGACCGTCGCCGTACCGTCAACCGTCATTCCCATTCTGATCGCGGCCTTCGCCGCCTACGCGCTCGCCTGGATGCCCTTTCCCGGCCGCGCGATCCTGCTCGCCGTGGTCGTCGGTCTTCTCGTCGTGCCGCTGCAGATGTCGCTCATTCCGCTGCTGCAGCTTTATAACGGCGTCGGCGCCTTCTTCGGCGTGTCCGCCAAGACCTATATGGGCATCTGGCTCGCCCATACCGGCTTCGGCCTGCCGCTCGCCATCTATCTCCTGCGCAACTACATGGCCGGCCTGCCGCGCGAGATCATGGAATCGGCGCGCGTCGACGGCGCCAGCGATTTCGATATCTTCATCAAGATCATTCTGCCCCTGTCGTTTCCGGCGCTCGCCTCCTTTGCCATCTTCCAGTTTCTCTGGACCTGGAACGACCTTCTCGTCGCCATCGTCTTCCTCGGCGCGGGGGACGACAAGCTGGTGCTGACCGGGCGTCTGGTCAATCTCCTCGGTTCGCGCGGCGGCAATTGGGAAATTCTCACCGCCTCCGCCTTCATCACTATCGTCGTTCCGCTGATCGTCTTCTTCGCCCTGCAACGCTACCTGGTGCGCGGCCTGCTGGCTGGGTCGGTCAAGGGCGGCTGATCGATTTCAGACAAGGAATCCTGAACAGCATGACAATGAACGAAACGACGAGCTCAATTCTCGAGCCCGACAGGGATTGGTGGCGCGGCGCGGTGATCTATCAGATCTATCCGCGCTCCTTTCAGGACAGCAATGGCGACGGCATCGGCGATCTGCAGGGGATCACGGCCCGTCTGCCCCACATTGCCGGGCTCGGCGCGGACGCGATCTGGATTTCGCCCTTCTTCACGTCGCCGATGCGGGACTTCGGTTACGACGTCTCGAACTATGTCGATGTCGATCCTATCTTCGGGGCGCTCGAAGACTTCGATGCGCTGATCGCCGAGGCCCACCGGCTCGGCCTCCGGGTGATGATCGACCTCGTGCTGTCACATACCTCCGACCAGCATCCCTGGTTCGTCGAAAGCCGCTCCAGCCGCAGCAATGCGAAAGCGGACTGGTATGTCTGGGCGGATTCGAAGCCGGACGGCACGCCGCCCAACAATTGGCTGTCGATTTTCGGCGGTTCCGCCTGGCAGTGGGATCCCACCCGCCTGCAATATTATCTGCACAACTTTCTCACCTCGCAGCCCGACCTCAATCTGCATAACGCCGAGGTTCAGGAGGCCTTGCTTGCCGTCGAGCGCTTCTGGCTGGAGCGGGGCGTCGACGGTTTCCGGCTGGACACCATCAACTTCTATTTCCATGACCGCGAACTGCGCGACAACCCCGCGCTCGTTCCCGAGCGCCGGAACGCCTCGACTGCGCCGGCGGTCAATCCCTATAACTATCAGGAGCATATCTACGACAAGAACCGGCCGGAGAACCTGGAGTTCCTGAAGCGCTTCCGGGCGGTGATGGACGAGTTCCCGGCGATCGCCGCCGTCGGCGAGGTCGGCGACAGCCAGCGCGGCCTCGAGATCGCAGGCGAATACACGTCGGGCGGCGACAAGGTGCACATGTGCTACGCCTTCGAGTTTTTGGCGCCCGATCGGCTGACGCCGCAGCGCGTGGCCGAGGTTCTGCGCGACTTCCAGAGGGCCGCCCCCGAAGGCTGGGCCTGCTGGGCCTTCTCGAACCATGATGTGGTCCGCCACGTCAGCCGCTGGGCCGATGGCGTTACCGATCATCACGCGCATGCGAAGTTGCTCGCCAGCCTCTTGATGTCGTTGCGCGGTACCGTCTGCATCTATCAGGGCGAGGAACTTGCGCTCGCCGAGGCGGAGCTCGCCTATGAGGATCTCCGGGATCCCTATGGCATTCAGTTCTGGCCCGACTTCAAGGGTCGGGACGGCTGCCGCACGCCGATGGTATGGGAGAGTCTGCCCGATGGCGGCTTCAGCAGCGCGAGGCCGTGGCTGCCGATTTCCGAGAGCCACATTCCGCGGGCGGTTGCCGTGCAGGAGGGCGACCCGGCCGCGGTGCTGCATCACTACCGCCGCTTTCTCGCCTTCAGAAAGGCGCATCCGGCCTTGGCCAAGGGCGAGATCGAATTCGTCGAGACCAGGGGCTCCTTGCTCGGCTTCCTGCGCAGCCATGGCAATGAGAGAATCTTTTGCCTGTTCAACATGAGCGACGAAGCTGCGACGAAGGAACTGCCGATGAAGCGGCTGGAGCCGCTCGAGGGCCACGGCTTCGTCACGGGGATACTGGATCACGAGGTCAAGCTGCCGGCCTGGGGCGCGTTTTTCGCGCGTCTGGCCTGAGAACCGAGGGGAGGGTGCCATGACAGGCCTGCTGCTGAAAGATATCCGCAAGTCCTACGGGGCCGTCGACGTAATTCACGGCATCGATCTCGACATCAAGGAAGGCGAGTTCGTCGTCTTCGTCGGGCCGTCCGGATGCGGGAAGTCCACGCTTCTGCGCATGATCGCCGGGCTCGAGGAAATAACCGGCGGCGACATGTTCATCGACGGCGAGCGGGTCAACGACGTGCCGCCTTCCAAGCGCGGCATCGCCATGGTGTTCCAGTCCTATGCGCTCTATCCGCATATGACCGTTTACGACAACATGGCCTTCGGCATGCGGATCGCCAGGGAATCGAAGGAGGAGATCGACCGCCGTGTGCGTGGAGCCGCGGACATGCTTCAGCTCACCCCATATCTCGACCGGCTTCCGAAGGCGCTTTCCGGCGGCCAGCGGCAGCGCGTGGCCATCGGCCGGGCGATCTGCCGCAATCCCAAGGTCTTCCTTTTCGACGAGCCGCTCTCCAACCTCGACGCCGCGCTGCGGGTGGCGACCCGCATCGAGATCGCCAAGCTCAGCGAGCGGCTGTCGGACACCACCATGATCTACGTCACCCATGACCAGGTGGAGGCGATGACGCTGGCCGACCGCATCGTGGTCCTCTCCGCCGGTCACATCGAGCAGGTCGGGGCGCCCCTCGAACTCTACGAGCGGCCGGCAAATCTCTTCGTTGCGCGCTTCATCGGCTCCCCGGCCATGAACGTCATCCCGGCGACGATCACCGCGACCGGCCAACAGACCGCCGTCACGCTCGCGGGCGGGAAATCGGTGACGCTCGACATTCCGACCAATGCCTCAGAAAACGGCAAGACGGCAAGCTTCGGCGTGCGCCCGGAAGACCTGCAGGTGACCGCGACCGACGATTTCCTGTTCGAGGGCACGGTCTCGATCGTCGAGGCGCTGGGCGAGGTGACCTTGCTCTACATCGAAGGACTGGTCGAAGACGAGCCGATCATCGCCAAGATGCCCGGGATCGCCCGCGTCGGCCGCGGCGACAAGGTGCGGTTCACGGCCGACAAGGCGAAGCTGCATCTCTTCGACACCAAGGGACAGAGCTATCGGGCGTAGTTCGGCTGCAGGGCCGGGGGCATTTTCGGCCTGCAGCCCTGAACCCTCTGTTAAATTTCATGGGTTAGCGTCGTCGCAGTGAAATGCGAAAAGGCGAGTTCGATGAGCAGTGCAGCCCCCGTGATCAACCGGCACTTTCTTAACAAGGAAGAGTCATTCATGTACGATCGGGAGGCGAATTTCCCGATGGAGGACACGCGGAACGAGGCGCGGATCGAATTCACCGAAAAGGGTATGCAGAACCTCTCGTCGCGCCGCTGCGAGATCATCAAGCTCTCCAGGAGCAGCGCCCTGATCGGCATTCTGACCCAGTTCCAGCTGCCGCAGAATTTCTATCTGGACATACCGAGCGCCCGCATCCCCCTGATCGGCTGCCTTCTGAAGCGGGTGCATACCAACAACATCATCGAGGCGCGATTCCTGCGGCTTCTGAGCGAGCGGGACCTCAACCGGATCTTCGTCTACAGCACCCATCCGAACCACCGGAACCGCACGCTCGACATTTATCGCTGAGAATGACGCGGCCCTCCGGTCGCAAGGGACCGGGGGAACCGCTGCGCGGATCGTCTCGGTAGCTTACTCGGCTGCAAAAAACCACTCGCGTCGCGCAAACATCAGGCCAACTGCGTAGATCGCGAAAGCAAGGAGCGCTGTCGCCGGCGCAGACAGTTCAGCGTAGCCAGCGCCAACGGCGCGTTTCATTGCGTCACAGATTGACCATCCCCTCGCATATTCACAAGCGAATGTTGTAGGAGCCGTACATCCCGGTCCCTCATTCCTGTGCTTGTCACAGGAATCCAGCCAGACCAAGTCCTTGGGCTGAAAGAACGCTTCCCGCGCCGCAGACGCGGCGCTGCTGGATCCCTGTGACGAGCACAGGGGATGAGGGTCGAGAGGGTGCGGCCCCTCGGCGCGCTTCATAAACCGTGAAGATAGCGAGGCGCGGAAGGTCGCGAGTCACGCCCGTATACAGCGTCCCGCTTCGCTTCGATGTAGTCGCCGCACATCCCCGCTCCCTCATTCCTGTGCTTGTCACAGGAATCCAGCCAGACCAAGTCCTTGGGCTGGAAAGGCCCTTCCGCACCGCAGACGCGGCGCTGCTTTCATCCCTGTGACGAGCACAGGGATGAGGGGAGGAGACGTCGCAGTCCTCCAAAAAGTTTCCTACAGTGCCGCGCGTCTTATGAGACGCGCATCGCCCTGCGTGCCGACAAACCGACCAGAGCTTCCACGCCATCATTCATCTCGCAGCAGCCGTCATAAACTCGAAATGAATCGCAACGGGCCCTAATGAAACAGCACGCTTCCGCCGCGGTCGGCCGCGCCGGCAATCTGCCTGAACGGAGCGAAGAGCTCGCGGCCCATTCCGAATTCGTTGTCGGAGAGGTCGATATGCGCCGGCACGCGCGTTTTCAGCGCGATGTCCTCGATGAGCACCTCGACCTTGCCGTTGATCGCGTCGATGCGGACGATGTCGCCCTCCTGGATGCGTGCGATCGGGCCGCCTTCCTTCGCTTCCGGGGTCACATGGATCGCTGCCGGAACCTTGCCGGAGGCGCCCGACATGCGCCCGTCGGTGAGGATCGCGACTTTCTGGCCGCGATCCTGCAGGATGCCGAGCACCGTCGTCAGCTTATGCAGTTCCGGCATGCCGTTGGCCTTCGGCCCCTGAAAGCGCACGACGGCTACGAAGTCGCCTTCGAGCCTTCCCGCCTTGAAGGCGGCGTTCAGTTCCGCCTGATCGTTGAAGATCTTGGCCGGAGCTTCGATGACGTGGCTCTCTGGCTTGACGGCGGAGATCTTGATGACCGCCTTGCCGATATTTCCGCTCAGCATTTTGAGGCCGCCGGTATGCTGGAACGGGCGGTCGACGGTCGCGAGCACCTTCGGGTCGGCGCTCGTCTCCGGCGCAGGCTCGCGCTTGACGCTGCCGTTCTCGCCGAGCTTCACGTCGATCGCATAGGCGCTGAGCCCCTGCCCGTAGACGGTACGGACGTCGTCGTGCAGCAAGCCTTTCCTGAGGAGCTGGGCGATGAGGAAGCCCATGCCGCCTGCGGCGTGGAAATGGTTCACGTCGGCCAGCCCGTTCGGATAGACGCGCGCGAGCAGCGGCACGAGATCGGAAAGCTCCGAAATGTCCTGCCAGGTAAGCACGATCCCCGCGGCGCGGGCCATCGCGACGAGATGCATCGTGTGGTTCGTCGAGCCGCCGGTCGCATGCAGGCCGACGACGCCGTTGACGATCGACCGCTCGTCGATCATCTCGCCGGCGGGCGTGAATTCGTTGCCGAGCGCGGTGATCGCAAGCGCCCGCTTCGTCGCTTCCCTGGTCAGCGCGTCGCGAAGCGGCGTGCCGGGATTGATGAAGGAGGCGCCGGGCAGGTGGAAGCCCATGATCTCCATCAGCATCTGGTTGGAATTGGCGGTGCCGTAGAAGGTGCAGGTGCCGGGGCCGTGATAGGACTTGGACTCCGCCTCCAGGAGCTCGTCGCGGCCGACCTTGCCTTCGGCGAAGAGTTGCCGAACCCTGGCTTTCTCGTCGTTCGGCAGGCCCGTGGTCATCGGTCCGGCGGGGATGAAGACCGCGGGCAGATGGCCGAAGGTGAGCGCCGCGATCGCGAGCCCGGGCACGATCTTGTCGCAGACGCCGAGATAGACGGCCGCGTCGAACATGTTGTGCGACAGGCCGATGCCGGCCGCCATGGCGATGACATCGCGCGAGAAGAGCGACAGCTCCATGCCGGGCTGCCCTTGGGTGACGCCGTCGCACATTGCCGGAACGCCGCCGGCGACCTGAGCGACGCCGCCCGCCTCGTGCGCGGCCTCCCGGATCAGTGCCGGATAGGTTTCGAACGGCTGATGCGCCGAAAGCATGTCGTT
The DNA here is from genome assembly GCF_000375585.1 of Sinorhizobium meliloti 4H41. Taxonomy (GTDB): domain Bacteria; phylum Pseudomonadota; class Alphaproteobacteria; order Rhizobiales; family Rhizobiaceae; genus Sinorhizobium; species Sinorhizobium meliloti_A. Next base: position 583,699 of record NZ_AQWP01000001.1, read on the forward strand.
GTAAGAGGTGATGATGCCGAGGTTGGGGACGCGGTCGCCCGCAAGCGCCACCTTCTCGGCGGGGGAACAGACCGCAAATCCGTGCGCAAGATTGCCGCAGCCGAGAACGGTCCGGTGCGGTCCGTTCGTCGCAGCGCTGCGGACGCGATCGAGGTAGGGCTCGCGGTGGGGCTTCGAGCGTTCGACGATGCGGGCGGTAATGGCGGCTATGCGGGAATCGGCGGACATGGACACATCCTCTTCCGGAGTCCTACGACTCCTTTCTTCATCGATCATCGGCTTCGAGCGCCACAGCGTGCGGGGAGCGTTGCGGCGCTTTCCGGGTCGCCTCAGGGCGCCCAGTAAATCTGCAGCGGTGATGTGGCCCGCCGAAGCACGGCCCGGATGGGCATCTCTGCCTCGTCGCCGGGCGCCTGGGCCTGGGCAAGCACCTCTTTCTTGCCGCTGCCTTCGATATGCAGCACCAGATAGCCGGCATCCTGCAGGCTGGAGAAGGTGAAGGTGAGGCGGGGTTCGCCGGCTCCTTCCGCTTCCATGGTGATCACGCCGCGCGGCGTCGTGGAGTCGAGCGCCTCTTCAAGGTGCGTCCCTCCGGGAAAGAACGAGGCCGTATGCCCGTCCGTTCCCATGCCGAGCACCACGACATCGAAGGGTGCGCCGAGACTTGCCGTCCTGTCGCTCGCGATCGCCGCGGCCGCTTCCGCAGTCTCGGCCGCGTGATAGAGCGGAACGAAACGCGCCTGTGCAGCCTCGTCCTTGAGCAGGTTATCGGCAACCAGGCGATGGTTGGAGCGCTCGTTTTCCGGCGGCACGAAACGCTCGTCGACGAGGGTGACCGTCACTTTCGACCAATCGAGCTCGCGACGCGACAGCGACCGGAAAAAGGCCTTCGGGGTCGAGCCGCCCGATACCGCGAAGCTTGCCGTGCCTCTCGCAGCGATCGCGGCGGCGAGCCTTGCACCGACGTCGTCCGCGAGGGCCTCGGCCAATGCGGACGGATTTTCGAATATGTGCATGTTCGCGCTCATGATCGGCCCTAGATCGCATCGTTCCAAGTACGGCCGTCGCGCTCGATCAGCGCGATCGATTGGCTCGGGCCCCAGGTTCCGGCGGTATAGCCTTGCACCTGCTGTCCGGTTGCTTCCCAGGCCTTGAGGATCGGGTCGATCCATTGCCAGGCCGCTTCCACTTCGTCGCGGCGCACGAACAGGGTCTGGTTGTTGCGGATGACGTCCAGCAGCAGGCGTTCATAGGCATCCGCATTGCGAACCGCAAAGGCCTCGGCGAAGCTCATGTCCAGGGGCACGTTCCTCAGCCGCATGCCGCCCGGTCCGGGATCCTTGATCATCAGCGACTGCTTGACGCCTTCATTCGGCTGCAGGCGGATCATCAGCTGGTTGGCCGAAATGCGGCCGGCGCTCTGATCGAAGATCGAGTGCGGAATCTGCTTGAAGGTGATGACGATCTCCGACATGCGGCCCGCCATGCGCTTTCCGGTACGCAGATAGAAGGGCACGCCTGCCCAGCGCCAATTGCTTATCTCGGCCTTGATCGCGACGAAGGTTTCCGTATTGGAAACGCCTCCTTCGAGCTCTTCGAGATAGCCCTTGACCGGGCCTCCGGACGATGCGCCCGCGCGGTACTGGCCCCGGACCGTCACCTGCTCGACATTGGAGGCGGTGATCGGCTTCAGCGCGCGAAGCACCTTGAGCTTCTCGTCGCGCACGGCCTCCGCGTCCATCGACGTCGGCGCCTCCATGGCGACGAAACAGAGGAGCTGGAGGATGTGGTTCTGCACCATGTCGCGCAGCGCGCCCGCCTTGTCGTAGTAACCTGCGCGATTCTCGAGCCCGACGGCTTCAGAAACGGTGATCTGCACGTGGTCGATGTGGGCGGAATTCCACAATGGCTCGTACAGCGCGTTGGCAAAGCGCAGGGCCATCAGATTCTGCACCGTCTCCTTGCCGAGATAGTGGTCGATGCGGAAAATCTGCTCTTCGCGGAAGACCTTGCCGATCGTGTCGTTGAGCTCCGTCGCGGAAGCAAGATCGCGGCCGATCGGCTTCTCGACGACGATGCGGGTGTTCCTGGTGATGAGCTTGTGATCGCGGATCTTTTCGGAAATGTCGCTGAAGATCGCCGGTCCTACGGCGAGATAGAAGGCACGGGTACGGTCCTTGCCCTCTTCCAGGAGCTTCTTCAGATCGTCCCAGCCCTGCTCGGACTTAGCGTCGACGGAGACGTAGTAGAGACGTGAGGTGAATTTCTCGACTTCCGCCTCGTTGAACTCCCCGGCCTTCAGGTGTTCTTTCAGGGCGTCGCTCGCGAACTTGCGGTATTCGTCATGGGAAAGGCTCGCGCGCGAGGCGCCGATGATCCGCGTCGGCTCCGTGAACTGGCCTTCCATCTGACGGTGGTAGAGGGCCGGCAGCAGCTTGCGCTCGGCAAGATCGCCGGTGCCCCCGAACACCACATAGTCAAACGGTTCGACGGGAATGATCTGGCTGCTCATGGGATGTCTCGATCTCGTTGAGGTCTGGGCTGGTATAATCTAATCGATTTAAAATGGCTAGGGTGCACTGCAACAAAATGGCTGGCCGCACGGCTGCCGACACACCGTTCCTTATATCATCACCGCGCGGGGAACAGAAATATGCAGCATTTCAAGGACTTTGCGCCCACCGTCTGGAATCTCGGAGGGCCTTCCCTTTAGAACCGGTCGCGCAGTGCGTACCAGCTGAGCGCCAGAAACAGGAGTGCCGAGCGGAACCGTGTTCCGCCGGGGAAGGCCGGTATTTTGAGCTGCTTCAGCAGATCGAGCTCGGTGGACTTGCCGAGCGCGAGCTCGGCATAGAGTTTGCCGCAATAATTGGCGAGCATGACGCCATGGCCGGAGTAACCGCCGATCGTGGTGACGCCCGGCATGACCTCGCGGCAGAAGGGTTGGCGCGGCATGGTGATGCCGACCGAGCCGCCCCAGGCGTGAGTGATCTCCACATCGGCGAGATCCGGGTAGATTTCGCAGATCTGCCGGCGTATGTGCGCCGAAATTTCACGCGGATTGTCGGCAGTGTAGGCCTCGCGCCCGCCGAAGAGCAGCCGCCCGTCTTTCGATTTTCGGAAATAGCGTACGACGAAGCGCGAATCGTCGACCGATTCGCCCCCGGGCAGAATCCCGGTATGGCCGTGCAGCACCGTCGTCGCGCCGATGAAGGAGCGGATCGGCATGACGTGGCTCGCGGTCACGGGCTCGAGATTGCCGATATAGCCGTTGCAGGCGATCAGCGCCCGGTCGGCCGTGATCGTGCCGCTCGTCGTCTCGATGACGACCGCGCCGCCCTTCTTCTCGATCTTGAGCGCCGTCGTGCCCTCGTAGAGATTGGCGCCGGCGAGCGCCGCCTCTCTGACGAGCCCAACAACCAGCTTCATCGGGTGGATGTGGCCGGTCCCGGTATCGCGGATACCGAAGTGGTAATGGCTGGAGCCGAGCCGGCTCACGGTTTCCTCGCGATCCATGAAGGAAAGGTGCGGATAGCCGTAGCGCTCGGTCATCGCCTCGACGTGGTTGCGATAGTCCCTTTCGAGGCTTGCCTTGTGGCCGACCGAGAGCTGGCCCGGCATGAATTCGATGTCGATCGCGTGCTCTTCGGCAAATCCCAGGACATAGCGCTTGGCGTTCTCGGCCATATCGAAGAGCCGCTGCGCCCATTCGCGGCCGAGCACCTCCTCCGTTTCGTCGGCCCACACACGTTGCCCGGTGCCGAACTGCCCGCCATTGCGGCCCGAGGCGCCGTCGCCGAAGCGGCAGGCGTCGATCAGGGTGACGTCGGTCCCGCTCCGAGCGAGATTGCAGGCGGCCTGCAGGCCGGTATAGCCGCCGCCGATAATGGCGACGTCGGCCTTGCGGGAGCCCGGCATGACCGGGAAGGCGGGCCGCTCGGGAGTCGTCGCCTCGTACCAGGAATATCCGGGCGAAATCGGGCTTTGCCAGGTCATGGAAACCTATTCCGGATCAGACATTCAGGAGCAGGAATTCGCGTTCCCACGGGCTGATGACCTGCATGAAGGTTTCGAACTCGCCACGCTTCACGCCGGCATAGATGGCGATGAACTCGGCGCTGAAGACCTCCGCCAGCGCGGGAGCCGATTCGAGCAGCGAAACGGCCTCGAGCAGCCCTCGCGGCAGTTCGATTTCGCCCTCATTGGCGGTGTGTTCCGTAGGCGGTGTCGCCTGCAGGCCCTCGATGATGCCGAGATAGCCGCAGCCGAGCGAGGCCGCGAGCGCCAGATAGGGGTTGGCATCCGAGCTCGGCAGGCGGTTCTCGATGCGCCGGGCGACCGGATCCGAGACAGGGATGCGGAACGCCGTGGTCCGGTTGTCATAGCCCCAGGCGGTGTTGACCGGCGCCGACATGTCCGGCGTGAGGCGCCGATAGGAATTCACATAGGGCGCCATCATCGACAACGTCCGCGGCACGTAAAGCTGCATGCCGCCTATGAAGGAAAAGAACGCCTGGGAGGGTGAGCCGTCGGGATTGGAGAAGATATTGCGGCCGGTCTCGATGTCGACCACCGATTGGTGGATATGCATGGCGGAGCCGGGCTGGCCCTGCATGGGCTTCGCCATGAATGTCGCATAGATTCCGTGCTTCAGCGCAGCTTCGCGGATGGTCCGCTTGAAAAGGAAGACCTGGTCGGCAAGCTCGATCGGATCGCCGTGCCTGAGGTTGATCTCAAGCTGCGCCGGCCCCTCTTCGTGGATCAGCGTATCGATCTCGAGGCCTTGCTTTTCGGAGAAATGGTAGATGTCGTCGATGAGCTCGTCGAACTCGTTGATGCCCGCAATCGAATAGCCCTGGCCGCCGAGGATCGAGCGGCCGGACCGGCCCTTCGGCGGCCGCAGCGGATAGTCCGGATCGTCGTTCTGGGCGACGAGATAGAATTCGATCTCCGGCGCGACCACCGGTTTCCAGCCCTTCTGCCGGTAGAGCTCGATGACGCGCTTCAGCACGTTGCGCGGCGTATAGCTGATCTGCTCGCCCTGGGAGCCGACGATGTCGCAGATGACCTGGGCCGTCGGGTCGCTTTCCCATGGAACGATCGAAAGGGTGGACAGGTCCGGAACGAGCTTGATGTCGCTGTCGCGGGAATCATAGCGGAATTGCCCGGTCTCTTCCGGATATTCGCCGGAAATCGTGTGCCGGTAGATCGCCGAGGGCAAGGCGAGGGAGGTATTGGACGTGAACTTGGACGTCGGCATCATCTTGCCGCGCGCAACGCCCGCAAGGTCGGGCGTGATGCACTCGATATCTTCGATGCCGCGGATCTTGAGCCAGTCGACCGCTTCGGTCCAGGTCTTCACGCCACGGGCGGCATGCAGGGCGAGGGGTATTTTCGAACTCTTGCTGACCTTTGCTGTCTCTTGGGCAACACTTCTCTTGGAAGACATAAATCACCGGGTTTGGCTTCGGATAGCGCAATCATAGCCGCAGTTCGACAATTAGCTAGATGCCCGCGATTGACTTTCGCCCTGCTCACCGGAAAGGAGGATACGGAAACAGAAGGGAGCTTCCGTGGCGCAAATGCAGGACGTGGTGATCATCGGGGCGGGCGCCGCCGGCATGATGTGCGCCATCGAGGCGGGCAAGCGCGGGCGCCGGGTGCTCGTCATCGACCACGCCAGGGCGCCCGGCGAGAAGATCCGCATCTCCGGCGGCGGCCGCTGCAATTTCACCAATATCCATGCGTCCCCCAGGAACTTCCTGTCCGGCAACCCGCATTTCTGCAAGTCGGCGCTTGCCCGATACCGGCCGCAGGACTTCGTCGCTTTGGTCGAGCGCCATGGCATCGACTGGCACGAGAAAACGCTCGGCCAGCTCTTCTGCGATCATTCGGCCAAGGACATCATCCGCATGCTGATGGCGGAGATGAGGGCGGCGGGAGTGCAACTGAGGCTCGAAACCAGCATCGGGGAGGTTGAGAGGACCGCCTCCGGGTTCCGTGTGACGACAAGCGCCGGCGCGGTCGACGCCGCCTCGCTGGTCGTGGCAAGCGGCGGCAAGTCCATCCCGAAAATGGGAGCGACGGGTCTGGCCTATCGCATCGCGGAGCAGTTCGGCTTGCCAGTTGTCGAAACCCGCCCGGCGCTGGTTCCCCTGACACTCGACCAGGCGCAGCTCACCAAGCTCGGCGCGCTTGCCGGCGTCGCGGCCGATGCCGAGGCGCGGTTCGGAAAGGCCGCCTTCCGCGAAGCTGTCCTCATCACCCATCGCGGCTTGAGCGGACCGGCTATCCTGCAGATTTCATCCTATTGGCGTGAGGGTGAAGAGATCGTCCTCCGGCTGATGCCGGACATCGATATCGCCTCGATCCTCAAGGGAATGCGCCGGACGAACGGCCGCCAGGCAGTCCAGACGGCACTTGCCGACATCCTGCCGCGCCGGCTCGCGCAGTTCTTCGCGGACGAAGCGAAGCTGACGGGGCGCATGCTTGCCGACCTTTCCGACAAGGTGATCGACGCGCTTTCCAGCTCCATCCAGGCCTGGGCGGTGAAGCCGGCGGGATCGGAAGGCTACCGAACGGCCGAGGTCACGCTCGGCGGCGTCGATACGCGTGCGCTCGACTCCCGGACCATGCAGGCAAACGAGATCCCCGGCCTCTATTTCGTCGGCGAGTGTGTCGACGTGACCGGCTGGCTCGGAGGTTACAATTTCCAATGGGCCTGGGCGTCGGGCTTCGTCGCCGGTCAAGACGTGTAACCGTGCGGCAAAATTGGTGATTTGCTTCTTCAGCCGTTCTTAAGGGAAATATAACGGAAATTACTGAACCTGTTTATCATGGCGCGACAGCCGCGAAGGCAGCGGAAGTCAACAAGCGGAAACCACATTGTTTCCATTTCGGGGACTTTCTTCAGCCGCAGGATGGATGCACCATGACCGTAACGGCAAAGGCAGACCGTCTATGCCGGCAACTCGTAGTGCTGCAGCGACCTTTGCGCGCCCGAGACGCTCGGTGCTGCAGCGACAAGGACAAGAGGCCATGAACCAGCAACGCCGCCGTCCCCGTGCAATAGCCATAGCCCGCGCAGAGAAAAGCCGCGGGCAGAACGAGTTGACGGCTTACCTCGCGACGCTCGCTCTGTTTGCCGTCACGGCCGTTGCTCTCTTTTCCTGGCTTTAAAGCGTCGCTTCCGACGAGCCCGGTCGGTACGCCGGGGGACCGGTATTCCGTCCGCACGGGGCCAATTCCGCTTATGGAATTCTTAATCGTTTGAAACGATTATGGCGAGCAAATGAGCACCGCCAGGTCCTCGCCGCCAAGCCGGCTGCGCGGTCCCGCAATGACTGCTGGCGGGCTGGCGGCGTGCGCCGCATGACTTTCCGAAAAACATCAGCCTGTTTGCGCATCGGGTGGCGCCCGAGCGCCTTTGGTGCGTTCAACTGACGCGCCCCGGAGCGCTTCGAGCCATCGGGGAGGCGAACGCGCGCTGTAGCCAAGGTGTTTTCCATGTTCATCGACAGGATACTTGCCCGCTTCAAGATTCAGACGAAGGTTCTGTTCTTCATCCTGCCCTTCGTCGTCAGCATCTCGGCCGTCGGGATAACCGGACTCTATGCCTCCGGACTGCTGCAGGGCCGCATGGAGATTTCGAACAGCGTCCTCAAGACGCTGAGCGGCTTCAAGGACGTCTATGCCCAGATGAACAGCTTCCTGCAGCGGACGACCGACGAAAGTCGCCGGATGCTCAAGGATGCAATCGTCACGCAGAAGGAAGTCCTGGCCGAAACTGCGGCGCAGGTTGCGGGCGGAAACGGCCAAGACGAGCTGGCTGCCGCCATTGCCGCGACCAGCGACATCGAGACCCGCATCGACGGGCTCTGGACATTGCATGAAGGCGAGCAGAAGCTCCGGGCCGACACGAGATCCGGTCTGGAGCGTCTGGCGGCCGAACAGGCGAAGATCAACGACGAGGCGAACCGGCTGCAATACGCGGTGCGCAAGGACGAGAATGCGGCGAAGACGATGCTGCGCAACGCCGAAAAACTCATGCGCGCCAGCCGCTTCTATGCCGAATTCGCGACCGAGGTGAGCGGGGCGATAACGGTCGAGGAGAAGCTCAAGGTCGCAGAGGGCCACTACCCGGCCGTAGGCCGCACGCAACGGGATATCTTCGTGCTTTTGCCGAAGGGCGAGAAATCTCTTGCCGAAACCGTCAATTCTGCTTCCGGGGCGATCGGCGCCCTTATCAAGACGCCGCCCGGCCCCGAAACGCTCGCCGGCCTTTCCAAATATGTCGACCGTTTCCGCACCGCCAGTTTCCGGTTGGAGGCAGCTTCCGTCGGCAAGATGCGCGAGGCGACGCAGATATTCAGCGAGCTCGACGGCAAGATCGCGGGCACCGAGTCGGTGCTGACCGCGACACGCAGGCTCTCCACATCGCTTACTGACATCCAGATCGCCGCCGCGGCATTTCTCGGAACGACGAGCGAGGAAAGCCGCAAGAAACTCCTCGACAAGTTCCTTGCAGTCCAGTCCAACCTCACCACTCTGCGCGGCATCGCGAGCGGCATGACCTTCTTCGATCAGGCCGCCGGCGCACTTCTGCCGATCATCGAGGGGATGAAGAAGGATGGCCTTGCGCTGGTCGAGATCTCTGATAAGCGCACTGTGGAATTCGAGGCCGCAGGCGCCGCGATCAACGAGATCTGGAGCGATCTCACCGGTTTTGCCGAGCAGCAGAAGGTCGCCGCCGGCAGCGAACGCGCGGAAGCCAATCAGATCTCCGTTGCGGCGACGATCACCGGCGTCGTGATCGCGCTTCTGGCCGGCATAGCGCTCACGCTCACGCTGAAAAAGCCGATCGGCCAGATCACGGCCGCCATGCGGCGGTTGGCGGACGGCGCGCTCGATACGTCGATCGACGGCGGCACGCGCCGCGACGAGATCGGCGACATGGCGCGTGCTCTCGGCGTCTTCAAGGAAAATGCGCTCTCCAAGGTGCGCATCGAGGCGGAAAGCGCCGAAGAGCGTGCCCGCGCGGAAGCCGAGCGCAGCCGCAACGATGCGGAGAAGCGCGAGCTCGACAGGCAGATCGATCTTGCGGTGAGCGAGCTCGCAGCCGGACTCGGACGCCTGGCCCAGGGAGACCTGTCGCGTCAGATCGAGGTGCCCTTCGCCGGCCGCCTCGAACAGTTGCGGCTGGACTTCAACGGATCGCTCGTCCGCCTTCAGGACACGCTGGCGCAGATTCGCGCCAATGCTCTGGCGATCCAGCAGGGTGGCGCCGACATGCATCGGTCCGCCGACGCGCTGTCGAAACGGACGGAGGCTCAGGCCGCTTCGCTCGAGGAGACGGCCGCGGCCGTCGACCAGATTACCGTGACGGTGCGCTCCTCGGCGGAGCGGGCGCACGAGGCGAACCAGGCCGTGTCTCATACGAAGCGGAGCGCCGACAGTTCGGCAACGGTCGTCACCAGCGCCGTCGCCGCCATGGGACGCATCGAGGCGGCCTCCCGTCAGATCGAGCAGATCATCGAAGTGATCGACGATATCGCCTTCCAGACCAACCTTCTGGCGCTCAATGCCGGTATCGAAGCGGCGCGTGCCGGCGAGGCGGGCAAGGGCTTTGCCGTCGTCGCGCAGGAAGTACGCGAACTGGCGCAGCGCTCGGCCGAGGCGGCGCGAGAGATCAAGGGGCTGATCGACAAATCGACCGAAGAGGTGAGTTCCGGCTCACGTCTCGTCAAGGAAACGGGCGCGGTGCTTGCCTCGATCAGCGCCGAGATCGTGACGATCAGCCAGCATGTCGAGATGATCGCCACCGCCAGCCGCGATCAGGCTGCAGCCCTGAACGAGGTAAACGGTTCCGTCAACCAGATGGACCAGATGACGCAGCAGAACGCCTCGATGGTCGAGGAGGCGACCGGCACCAGCCGGGCGCTCGCCAATCAGGCTGATACGCTGATGATGCTCGTCGAGCAATTCCGGCTCGAGCCGGCGGCCGCAGCCGACCACAGCTACCGGGCGGCCTAACCGGATTCAAACGCTTCGAAGGGCGCCGCGCATCCCGGATGCGCGGCGCTCTCATTTGACGCCGCCGGCGCAGGAAACAGTAAAGCTGCCGGCGCAACCATCACTTGTTTTCCGCCAGTTGCCGCTTGCGGAACACTGCCGCGAACAGGCGTTTCGCGAAGCGCGGCCGCCGGTTCTGCGGTGGGGGTTCGAACCTCTCGTCCCAGGGACGGTTCCTCGAAGCCATATCGAACAGCAGTGCCATTGCCATCATATCCATGGTGATGCTCCTTCATTCTTGGGCATCCCCTTTTTTATGCACCCGGAATTGTTTTACATACAGCCGATTTCCCCATATGTTTTTCAGCTATGAAAAACACGGACTGGGACATATACCGCTGCTTCGTCACGGTGGCGCGTACCGGCGGGTTGACGGGGGCGGCGCAGGCGACGGGGCTCAGCCCCGCGACGGTGGGCCGGCGGATGCTGGAGCTCGAGGAGCGCACCGGCCGCTCGCTCTTCATCCGCAGCCAGACCGGCTACACGCTGACGGGAGACGGCCGCTTTCTCTTCGAACAGCTGCAGGAAATGGAGGCGGCGGCCCGCAAGGTCGAAAGCTGGCAGAAGGAGGGCGAGGGGGCGACCGTCGTCCGCATCGCGGCCGGTACATGGGTCTCCTGGCTGATCGCCGAGAATTTTCCCGCCATCTGCACGGAAAGGGACGCTTTCGGCCTTTCTCTGACGATCGGCGAGGCGCGAGCGAATCTGGCCTATCGCGAAAGCGATATCGGCATCCGTGCCTTCGAACCGGAGGAAAGTTATCTTGCGGCGCGGCCGGTGGGCGAAGTCGCCTATGCCGCCTACCGGCAGAAGAACGCGCCGGGCGGAGTGGAACGCTGGGTCGCAGTCGCCGAAGAGGATGCAATATCGGCCTATCTGAGATGGCCGCACGAGCATGCGCCGGGCCGGATCGTTGCAACCGTCACACGGCCTCGCTCATTGCTGGACCTCGCGCGAGCCGGCGCGGGACGGGCGGTGCTGCCCTGTTTCGTCGGCGATCTCGATCCCTTGCTCGAGCGGGTGGGAGACGAAATCGAGCCGCTCAGACACCGGCAGTGGATCGTCATGAACAACGAGGATCGCTACAGGCGCGACATCCGAACCGTCGTAGACCGGATGACGCGTTTCCTGCGCAGCCATACGGACCTTTTTGCCGGCAAGCGCCCGCCGCGCAATTCGGCATGAGCCTCCAAACGTGACCGGCCGGCGCTGCGGCCGGCCGGTCACGTTTCATTTGTGTCGACCTCGTCCGGCGCGGACCTCGCGGACCGCCGGCCTCTGCCTGTTGAAGTGGCTGTGACTCAGGGCGGAAAGGATGAGTGCTACCGTTGTCCAGGTGACGACAGCCATCAGTGCCGTCCCTGGGTGACGATGACGGGGATCAGAAGATCGCCCCAGTTGCCGTCGCCGCCGTGATGGCGGGCCGAACGGACCAGTTCGACGGAGACGCCGGCGTCCACGGCCTTCATGACCGCCTGGTTGAGGCGATGCAGGTCGTTGGCGACCATGCGGATCGCCGCCTGCTGTTCCGGTGTCATGGCCGACGATTGTTCCTCGGCCCGTTCCTTGACGCGTGTCTGTACAGTCATCGGAGTGCTCCTTTGGGCGATGGTCGCGGGGGACTTCTTCGACCCGCTTCAGTTTCGAGGTCTGGTTGGGGACGCGCGGCGGGGCAGGGGTGCCGCGCGTCCCGCTCGTTCATTCTGCTGCCGGGCGGAACTGATCGTGCTCGGTGGATTCCTTCATGGCCGTGGTCGACGACTGGCCGCCGGTGATCGCGACCGACACGGCATCGAAATAGCCGGTCCCCACTTCGCGCTGGTGCTTGGTCGCCGTATAGCCGTTGGCTTCGGCTGCGAATTCCGCTTCCTGCAGTTCCGAATAGGCCGCCATCTGCCGGTCCCTGTAGCCGCGCGCCAGTTCGAACATGCCGTAGTTCAGCTGGTGGAAACCGGCGAGCGTGATGAACTGGAACTTGTAGCCCATGGCGCCCAATTCGCGCTGGAACTTGGCGATCGTCGCGTCGTCGAGGTTCTTTTTCCAGTTGAAGGACGGCGAGCAATTATAGGCGAGCAGCTTGCCCGGATGCGCCCTGTGCACGCCTTCGGCGAACTTGCGCGCCTGCTCCAGGTCGGGCTTGGAGGTCTCGCACCAGATGAGATCGCAATGCGGCGCATAGGCGATCGCGCGGGCGATGCAGGGCTCGATGCCGTTCTTCACCTGGTAAAAACCCTCGACGGTGCGGCCGGCATCGTAGTCGACGAAGGGGCGGTCGCGCTCGTCGATATCGGAGGTGAGCAGCTTCGCCGCTTCCGCGTCGGTGCGGGCGATGACCAGCGTCGGCGTACCCATTACGTCGGCGGCAAGCCGTGCCGCATTCAGATTGCGGATATGCGCCGCGGTCGGGATCAGCACCTTGCCGCCGAGATGGCCGCACTTCTTTTCCGACGCGAGCTGGTCCTCGTAGTGGACGCCCGCCGCACCCGCTTCGATGAAGGCCTTCATGATCTCGAAGGCGTTGAGCGGCCCGCCGAAGCCGGCTTCCGCATCGGCGACGATCGGAGCGAACCATGTATCGACGGAGAGACCCTTGCCTTCCGCCGTCTCGATCTGATCGGCGCGCTGAAGCGTGCGATTGATGCGCTTGGCAAGTTCGGGAGCCGCGTTGGCCGGATAGAGCGACTGGTCCGGATACATGGCGGAAGCGGTGTTGGCGTCGGCTGCGACCTGCCAGCCGGAGAGATAGATCGCCTTCAAGCCCGCGCGCACCATCTGCATCGCCTGATTGCCGGAAAGCGCGCCGAGTGCATTGACGAAGTCCTCCTCATGGATGAGCTTCCAGAGGCGGTTCGCACCCATTTCGGCAAGCGAATAACGGATCTCCACCGAGCCCCTGAGCCGCTTCACGTCCTCGGCGGAATAGGGCCGCTCGATTCCGTCGAAGCGCCCCTCCGGCGCATGGGGAACGAGCTTGTAAAAATCAGTCATACTTGCCTCCTCGTGAAATCGCTTCGTCTTCGGCTTTCGTCTTGCGGCACCTCTAGGCCGAAAGATCATGTGACAGTTTTTACATTGCGCTGCATAAACCTGCTATCGAATTCCCGTAGCTAGCGGCTGGAAACGGGTTAGCTTGTCTTGCCTTTGACAGTATGCGGAAGTAAAGTTGTAAAAGATGTCAAAGCGGATCATCTGCCGAATTTGTAAAGGGAATTACAAATGGCCGAGAACAAGATCTTTGCCGGGCCGCGGGTCAGGCGAATCCGAAACGGCCTTCAGCTGACGCAGACGGCCATGGCCGAGGCGCTTGGCATCTCTCCTTCCTATCTGAACCTCATCGAGCGCAACCAGCGGCCGCTGACGGTGCAGCTGCTCTTGAAACTGGCCTCCGTCTACAAGGTCGACCTCGAAGAGCTCCAGGGCGAGGCGGGCAGCGGTCTTGCGCAGCTGCGCGAGGTCTTTGCCGATCCGCTGCTTGCCGGCGAACTGCCGGGGGATCAGGAGTTGGTGGAGGTCGCCGAAGCGGCGCCGAACGTCTCCGGTGGCATCGTCAAACTTCATCGCGCCTACCGCGAACAGGCGTCGCGGCTGAGGGATCTCGCCGCCCTGCTGGCGGGCGAGGGACACATGGCGGCACTTGCCGATACGCGCCTGCCGATGGACGAAGTCCGCGAGGCTTTCGAGGCACGGGCCAATCACTTCGCCCGCATAGAGGAGGCGGCGGAGGCCCTGCATGCAAGCCTCTCGCCCGGAGACGATCTTTCAGGCGCAATGAAGGCTTGGCTCAGAAGGGAGCACGGCCTGGCGGTGCGGACGCTGCCGGTGCACGTGATGCCCACCCTGCGCCGCCGCTTCGACCGCCACTCGATGCGCCTCTTCGTCTCCGAACGCCTGTCGCCCTTCGATCAGCTGCGCGAGATCGCGATCGAGGTGGCTTCGATCGCCTGCCATGAGGCGATTGCCGCCGAGCTCGAGCAGTTCCGCTTTACCACGGCCGAAGCGCGGCGCATCGGCCGCTTCGAACTCGCGCGCTATGCTGCCCATGCGCTGATGATGCCCTATGCGGCATTTCTCGCCGCCGCGCAGCGGATGAAATACGATGTGGCTGTCCTGGCAGCGCGTTTCCAGGTTTCCTACGAGCAGGTCGCCAACCGTCTGACGATGCTGCAGCGGCCCGGTGCGGCGGGGGTTCCGTTTTTTCTCATCGAGATCGACAGCGCCGGCAACAGGCTGCGTCGCGCCGGAGCGCAGGGATTTCCCCATGCCCGCTTCGGCGGCGGCTGTCCCAAGCTCAACGTCCAGGCTGCCTTTGCCGTGCCCGGCCAGGTTCTCGTCGATCGCGTCGGAATGCCTGACGGCACCGAATTCATCACTGTCGCACGCACCGTCGACGGTCCGCAGGCCGCCTTCCACGAACGGGTTCGGCGCACGGCGATCCTCGTCGGTTGCGAGGCCGCCTTCGCGAGCGAGATGGTCTATGGCGCCGCCGCGGTCGTGCCGGCGATCGCAATCGGTCCGGCCTGCCGGCTTTGCGAGCGGCAGGGGTGCCTGGCGCGCGCCGAACCGCCGATCACTCGACCGCTCGGTCTCGACGAGATGGCCACCGGGCTGAGCGTCTTCGACTTTCAGTGAGCCTGCGCGAAATGGCACGCAATCCGCAGCGGACGTCGTGATGACGCCAGCAACTCCCCGAAACGCTCCCCATCCCTGCGACAAGGACAGGGTGCGGTAAGAGGAGGGAATTTCGGGTGAAAAACCGCGAACCACTTTTTTCCTGGAACCGCTCTAACTCCTTGAGCTTATCGAGAAAGATGCCTAACCTCCGCATCGGCACGATCAAAAGACGGGGCGTAACGGCACTGGAGAAGAAATTACTGTCCCGAGCCGATAATCAAGAGGGGAGTTGCATGTCCAAACTCATCGTCGCAACCTTGACCACCGCGGTGCTTGCGGGATCGACCATGCTGGCTTCGGCCCAGGAGCGGGTCGTCAACGTCTATAACTGGTCGGACTATATCGATGACAGTATCCTCGAGGATTTCACCAAGGAGACCGGCATCAAGGTCGTCTATGACGTGTTCGACTCGAACGAGATTCTGGAAACGAAGCTGCTCGCCGGCGGCTCCGGTTACGACGTCGTCGTTCCGACCGCCTATTTCCTGCAGCGCCAGATCGCTGCCGGGGTGTTCCAGAAGCTCGACAAGTCGAAACTGCCGAACATTTCCAACATGTGGGACATGGTCATGGAGCGTACCGCGCAGTACGATCCCGGCAACGAATACGCCGTCGACTACATGTGGGGCACGACCGGCATCGGCTACAATGTCGAGAAGATGAAGGAGATTCTCGGCACGGACGAGAAGCCGAACTGGGATGTCATTTTCGACCCGGAGATTGCGGCGAAGTTCAAGGACTGCGGCATTCATCTCCTCGATTCCCCCACCGACATCATGCCTTCGGCGCTCGCCTATCTGGGGCTCAATCCCGACAGCCACGACCAGGCGGACCTCGAAAAGGCAGCCGACCTGCTGATGAAGGTCCGGCCCAATATCCGCAAGTTCCATTCGTCCGAATATATCAACGCGCTCGCGAACGGCGACATCTGCCTCGCCGTCGGCTTCTCCGGCGACGTCTTCCAGGCGCGCGACCGGGCGGCCGAGGCGAAGGCCGGCGTGACCGTCGACTACTCGATCCCGGAGCAGGGCGCGCAGATGTGGTTCGACATGCTGGCTATCCCCGCCGATGCGCCGCATGTCGCCGAGGCGCATGAGTTCATCAACTACATGATGAAGCCGGAAGTCATCGCCAAGGCCTCGAACTACGTGTTCTACGCCAACGGCAACAAGGCCTCGCAGGAGTTCCTCGACAAGGAAGTGCTCGAAGACACCGCCATCTATCCATCCGATGCCGTGATGCAGAAACTCTTCACCACGACGCCCTTCGAGGCCAAGGAGCAAAGGGTATTGACCCGGCTCTGGACCAAGATCGTCACTGGTCAGTAGGAAAACGAATTGCCCGGACCTCAAATCCGGGCAATTTTCTGCATGTTTCTGCGCTCAACTCTCGACGTGTCGGCGCCGGCCATTGCGTATGGGCTGCGCCATTCGAGGATAGATGATGAAGTCTCTCGGAAGTATCCGGCGTTCTTTCGCGCCATGGGCGGACCCCGCCTCCAAGCCTTTCATTTCCGTCAAGAACGTCACCAAGAAGTTCGGTGACTTCACCGCCGTGGACGATCTTTCGCTGAACATCTACACGCGCGAATTCTTCGCCCTGCTCGGCGCTTCGGGCTGCGGCAAATCCACCCTCCTGCGGATGCTGGCCGGTTTCGAGCAGCCGACATCGGGCGAAATCATCCTCGACGGCCAGAGTCTGGCGGGCATCCCGCCCTACCGCCGCCCCGTCAATATGATGTTCCAGTCCTATGCGCTGTTTCCGCACATGACGGTCGAAAACAACGTCGCCTTCGGCCTGAAGCAGGACGGAATGCCGAAAGCGGACATCGCCGAACGCGTCGGGCAGATGCTGAAGCTCGTCAAGCTCGAGAAGTTCGCCAGGCGCAAGCCGCATCAGCTTTCCGGCGGCCAGCGCCAGCGCGTCGCCCTTGCCCGTTCTCTGGCAAAGCGGCCGAAGGTGCTGCTGCTCGACGAACCGCTCGGCGCGCTCGACAAGAAGCTGCGCGAGGAAACGCAATTCGAGCTCATGGACCTCCAGCAGGAACTCGGCCTCACCTTCGTCGTCGTCACCCACGATCAGGAAGAGGCGATGACCATGGCGGACCGCATCGCCGTCATGAGCCACGGCAAGGTCGTCCAGGTGGCGACGCCGGCGGAGATCTACGAAGCGCCGAATTCGCGCTTCGTCGCCGATTTCATCGGCGACGTGAACATATTCGACGGCAAGGTCACCGCGGCCGAAGACGGCTATATACGTGTCGAGACGACGGGCGGTATACCGGTCCGGATGGCGTCGCCGGAAACGCCGGGAAACGGCGCAAAGGCGGCCGTCGCCATCCGGCCCGAGAAGATCAGAATTGGCCGACAGCCGCCGGCGCATGCGCCGGTGAACGCCGCCGAGGGCGAGATATGGGACATCGGCTATCTCGGCGACATGACGGTTTTTCACATCCGGCTGAAGGACGGCAAGGTCGTCAAGGCGTCATCGCTCAACGCGGCGCGAGCGGTCGAGGACCCGCTCGGTTACGACCAGCAGGTCTGGATCTCCTTCGGTGAAGATGCGGGCGTCGTTTTGAAGGATTGAAGCCATGGCGAAACTCGCCTCAGCCATCGTCAGCCGCCTGGTCATAATCATTCCCTATGCCTGGCTCCTGTTCTTCTTCCTCATTCCTTTCTTCATCGTCTTCCGCATCTCGCTGTCGCAGACGGCCGTCGCGATGCCGCCCTATATGCCAGTCTTCGACCTGGCGGGCGGCCTTTCCGGCATCGTGGAGAAGCTCGGTGAATTCTCGCTCGACAATTACGTATGGCTGACCGAGGACGTCCTCTATTTCAACGCCTATATATCGAGCGTCGTCATCGCCGCTATCTCGACCCTGCTGACGCTCCTGATCGGCTATCCGATCGCCTATGGCATGGCGAAGGCGCCGCGTTCGCTGCGACCCACGCTGCTGATGATGGTGATCCTGCCCTTCTGGACGAGCTTTCTGATCCGCGTCTATGCCTGGATCGCCATCCTGAAACCGGAGGGCCTGCTCAACCAGTTTCTGTCGGCGGTCGGCCTGATCGATCAGCCGCTCATCATCCTCAACACCAATTGGGCGATCTATATCGGCATCGTCTATTCCTATCTGCCCTTCATGGTGCTGCCGATCTACTCGGCGCTTGAGAAGATGGACCACTCGCTGACCGAAGCCGCCCAGGACCTCGGCTGCACGCCTGCCGCCGCCTTCTGGCGCGTGACCTTTCCCCTGTCGCTCCCCGGCGTCGTGGCCGGCTGCCTGCTCGTTTTCATTCCGGCTGTCGGCGAGTTCGTGATTCCCGACCTCCTCGGCGGCTCGGAAACGCTGATGATCGGCAAGACCTTGTGGAGCGAGTTCAATTCCAATCGCGACTGGCCGGTTTCGTCTGCCGTGGCGATCATCCTGCTCATGATCCTGGTGATACCCATCGTCTATTTCCAGAACATTCAGGCCAGAACCGACGGCGAGGGGAGGTGAGCTATGGAGAAGTGGTCCCGTTTCAACATCGCCTCGGTCGTTCTAGGCTTCGGCTTTCTCTATCTGCCGATCGTGCTCCTGGTGATCTTCTCCT
Organism: Sinorhizobium meliloti 4H41; assembly: GCF_000375585.1. GTDB lineage: Bacteria > Pseudomonadota > Alphaproteobacteria > Rhizobiales > Rhizobiaceae > Sinorhizobium > Sinorhizobium meliloti_A. Next base: position 602,037 of record NZ_AQWP01000001.1, read on the forward strand.
TCAACGAGTCGAAACTGGTCACCGTCTGGGCGGGCTTCTCGACCAAGTGGTACAGTCAGCTCTGGCATAACCAGGGCCTTCTGGACGCGGCCTGGGTAACGATCCGGGTGGCGTTCCTTTCGGCGACCTGTGCGACCGTCCTCGGAACTCTGGCGGCACTCGCGCTGGTGCGCTACACCCGATTTCGCGGCCGTGTTCTCTTTTCCGGCATGGTCTATGCGCCTCTGGTGATGCCGGAGGTGATCACCGGCCTGTCGCTGCTGCTGCTCTTCGTGGCGATCGGGTTCGACCGCGGTTTCTGGACGATCACGCTCGCCCATATCACCTTCACCATGTGCTTCGTCGCGGTCGTGGTCCAGTCGCGTCTTCTGAGCTTCGACCAGTCGATCGAGGAGGCGGCGCTCGATCTCGGCGCGACCCCGGTCAGGACCTTCTTCGCGATCACGCTGCCGGTGATCGCGCCGGCCGTCTTTTCCGGCTGGATTCTCGCTTTCACGCTCTCGCTCGACGATCTCGTGATTGCTAGCTTCACGACCGGGCCGGGCGCCACGACGCTGCCGATGAAGATCTATAGCCAGGTCCGCCTGGGCGTGACGCCGGAAATCAATGCCATCTGCACGATCCTGATCGGTATCGTCGCTTTGGGTGTGATCGTCGCATCGATCGTCACGAAGCGTCGTGAAGTCCAGCGCGAAAAGGACGAGCGAGCAGCCTTCGCGGCGATTGGTTGAGCGAGGGCGTGTTGAGGTTCATCTCGCGTTTGTGACGGCTGCTCGGAGGAGTGCCATCTCTTTTCCTCCTCATCTCTCACGAGCACAGGGGTGAGGAGATCAAACAAGCCGCTGCGAAAACCGCCAATCTCAACAGGCTTCAAAGCACTTCCACGAAAAGTGTGTAACGGTTTCCGTCCGGAGTGCATTGTCTCAAAGATGTTACTGTGGACTGAGGAGAACCGAAAGCGGTGAGATTACTGCGTTCGGCCAGGAGCCGCCGATGAAGAATTGCAGCGGTTCCTTGTTGGCCTCGGGGCCTGCGAGCGTTCCCGCCAGGGCCAGACTGCCGCTTCGATAGGGGACGACGCCGGTCACCGAAATATTGCCGGCGGGGCCGACGAAAGCGGCCCGGTCCAGCCGTGCGGTGCCGCTGCCGAAGCTCGCCTCGATGTCGGCCGTCTGGAACTCGAGCGTGCCGTCGCTTGCCTGCGACAGGGAGAAGAATTCCCCCTTGCGCACGAGATCGGTGAAGGCGTGAACGTCGAAATCGGCGAGCCTACCGTTGGTGAGCGAATAATCGAGACGGCCGAAGACATCGGCGAGCCCCGTCTCCCAGAGGGGGCGGCCGGTCGCAAGTTCGACGCTGAGAACGCCCCGGCCGGTCGGAACGGGACCCTTGAGGCCGAAGCTGTCGAGGACGGCAGCGAAATCGGCGTCTTTCAGGTTCATCTGCAGCTTGCCGCCTTGCCCCACCCCTTTTTCCGAGAGCACGGCGCGGCCGCTCAGCCTGCCATTCGCATAGGTGCTGTCGCCGATGTCGAGCGAAACCCGGCTTCCGTCGATCATCACTCCGGCAGCGACATCGGTCAGGTGCAACGGACCGGCCAGGACTTCCTGGGACGACAGCCGGACATCCAGACGCCAGCCCCCGACAAGAGTCTGGGCCATCCGCCATCCGCGGTCGTCCTCCTGTGCCGGCTTCAGCGTTGTCAGGGGCAAGCCGTTGAGGTCGATCCGGTCGAAGGCGAGCGTGCCTTCCACGCGCGGCTCCTTGCCGGAGGGCAATTGCACATCCAGAACGCCCGTCGCCGTGGCTTCGCCGACCGCCAGCTGCAGGTCCTCGAGCTTCAACGCCGTCTCACCGGTGGTCACCCTCGTATCGATACTGAACCCGCCCGGAGGCAATCCCGCATCCGGAGCCCCGCGGTACCACGCGGCAAGCGCTGCCAGTGAAGGTGCGGACATCTGCAGATGGCCGAAGGCGAAAGGCTGGGTGGAGAAATTGCCGATACCCTCGAAGGAAAAGGTCAACGGAGCCGAGGTGAGCGATGTCTTGAGAGCGGCGTTGCGCCTGGCGAAGAGGGCGAGCGGCTCCTCGCATACGAAGGCCCAGCCAACCGCTTCTCCGCCGATGATCGCGGAGAATTGTGCGCTCAGCCGCCCTCCGAAGGAAGGCCATTTGAGGGTACCGGAAATCCCCGCGACGTCTATGCCCTCACCGGTTGGCGCCATGTGGTCGACAACGCGGAAGCGGCCATTCTCGATGGTGATGTCTCCGAAGGGAGCCTCGTCACGCGGCACGGTATTGCCCGGCGGCACCAGCCAGTCCGGTTTTTGCCAGTTGAACGCGCCGTCGGCCCCGCGCTCGAGCGTGAGGACCGGATCGACGAGCGTGATCTCGTCAAGAGCCTGTTCGCCACGAAGTGCGGAAAGCAGGCTGAACGAAGCGGTGATGCGGCCGATCTCGGCGAGCGGGCGCGGCTCGGGTCCGGTGGAGACGATCGTCGTTGCGGGGAGCGTCACCACGGGTTCCGGCCAGAACCGGACTTCCGGCTCGCCGCTGATCTTGCTTTTCCCGCCCGACCAGTCGTCGAGCATCCGCTCCATCGCCGCGCGGGCCTCGGTCGTCGAAACCACGAGCGGCAGCGCGGCATTGTATGCGGCGGCGAGGGCGATGCCTATGGCGGCCGACCAAACGAGGTGGCGCCGGCGAAGCCGCGCCCACAGGCGCGAATCGCCCAATATCTGGAACATCTTCCTCGTCATTTCGGTCGGACTGCCATCGCCTCGGGTAAGCCGCTTGGATAGGACTTCAGCCTGCATAAAGCAAATGCCGCTGACATGGAAATGTCGCCGTCGCGATCATGCGGAGCCGCATCCGCACTGTTTGTTCCGCGCTGCAGCATGATATAGAAAAGTCCGAAGAGCGGAGGAAAGCATGCAAGCAGAACGGCCTTTATGGATTCCGGACAGGGAAATTCTCGAGCGCAGCCCGATGGCTGAGTTCATCGCCTGGTGCGGGGAGCGCTTCGGGCGCAGCTTCTCCGACTATGATGCCTTTCATGACTGGTCGGTGACCGAGCGCGGCGATTTCTGGACCGCCGTATGGGAGCATTGCAAGGTGATCGGCGAAGGCGGAGAAAGGGCGCTGGTCGACTGCGACCGGATGATCGACGCCCGCTTCTTTCCGGAAGCGAAGCTCAATTTCGCCGAAAACCTGCTGCGCAAGTCGGGGAACGGCGATGCCCTGATCTTCCGCGGCGAGGACCAGGTGAGTTATCGGCTGACCTGGGACGAACTGCGCGCCCTGGTGTCGCGTCTGCAACAGGCGCTGAAGGCGCAGGGGATCGGCGTCGGCGACCGCGTCGCCGCTATGATGCCGAATATGCCGGAGACGATCGCCCTCATGCTTGCGACCGCTTCGGTCGGCGCGATCTGGTCGTCCTGTTCGCCCGATTTCGGCGAGCAGGGCGTTCTCGATCGCTTCGGCCAGATCGCCCCCAAGCTCTTCGTCGTTTGCGACGGCTACTGGTATAACGGCAAGCGGCAGGACGTGGACGCGAAGGTGCGTGCGGTGGCCAAGGCGCTCGGGGCGCCGACCGTCATCGTTCCCTATGCCGGAGACAGTGCCGCGCTTGCGCCGACCGTCGATGGCGGGGTGACGCTTGCCGATTTCATCGCCGAATTCCAGGCCGGACCGCTTGCCTTCGAGCGCCTGCCGTTCAGCCACCCGCTCTATATACTGTTCTCCTCGGGCACGACCGGCGTACCCAAATGCATCGTCCATTCTGCCGGCGGAACGCTGCTGCAGCACCTCAAGGAACATCGCTTCCATTGCGGGCTGAGGGACGGCGAGCGGCTGTTCTATTTCACCACCTGCGGCTGGATGATGTGGAACTGGCTGGCCTCGGGCCTCGCCGTAGGCGCAACGCTGTGCCTCTATGACGGCTCACCTTTTTGCCCCGACGGCAACGTGCTCTTCGATTATGCCGCCGCCGAACGCTTCGCCGTGTTCGGCACGTCGGCGAAATATATCGACGCCGTGCGCAAGGGTGGATTCACCCCGGCAAAGACGCACGACTTGTCGTCCTTGCGGCTCATCACGTCCACCGGCTCGCCGCTTTCGCCGGAGGGCTTCTCCTTCGTCTATGACGGCATCAAGGGCGATGTCCAGCTCGCCTCGATTTCCGGCGGCACCGACATCGTCTCCTGCTTCGTGCTCGGCAATCCGCTGAAGCCGGTGTGGCGCGGAGAGATCCAGGGCCCCGGCCTCGGCCTCGCCGTCGATGTCTGGAACGACGAAGGCAAGCCGGTGCGCGGCGAAAAGGGCGAACTCGTCTGCACCAGGGCGTTTCCGTCGATGCCAGTCATGTTCTGGAACGATCCGGACGGCTCGAAGTATCGAGCCGCGTATTTCGACCGCTTCGACAACGTCTGGTGCCACGGCGATTTTGCCGAATGGACGCCGCATGGCGGCATCGTCATCCACGGCCGCTCCGACGCGACATTGAATCCCGGCGGCGTGCGCATCGGCACGGCGGAAATCTACAATCAGGTCGAACAGATGGATGAAGTCGCCGAAGCACTGTGCATCGGCCAGGACTGGGAGGACGATGTCCGCGTCGTCCTGTTCGTGCGGCTGGCCTCCAGAGTCGAGCTGACCGAAGGACTGACAAGGGAGATCAGGAACCGCATCCGGTCCGGCGCCTCGCCGCGGCACGTGCCGGCGAAGATCATCGCCGTCGCCGACATACCTCGCACCAAGTCCGGCAAGATCGTCGAACTGGCTGTGCGCGACGTGGTGCACGGCCGTCCGGTCAAGAACAAGGAAGCGCTGGCGAACCCGGACGCTCTCGACCTCTTCGCGGGGCTGGAGGAACTCAAGAGCTGAATTCGTCTATGACCTGCGTTCGAGCGACCGGGACACCAGGATGACGGGGACCATCCCGGCCAGGACGATGATCATCGCCGCAACGGAGGCGTCTTCCACCTTCGCCCGCGAGGCATCCTCGTAGACCAGCGTCGCGAGCGTATTGAAATTGAACGGACGCAGCATGATGGTCGCGGAAAGCTCTTTCATCGTCTCTATGAAGACGAGGAGCGCGGCCGTCAGCACTGCGGGCCGCATCATGGGCAGGAGGACCGCCCGCAGCGTCTGGCCGCTCGTGCGCCCGAGCGCGCGTGCGGCCATGTCCAGATGCGGCGACAGTTTCTGGAAGCCGGCCTCGAGCGTCCCTTCCGCCATGGTCAGGAACCGGACCGTGCAGGCATAGATGATGGCAAAGCCGGTGCCGCTCATGAGCAGGCCGGTGGAAATCCCGAAAAGCCCCCGCATCTCGGCGTCGATGGCATTGTCCAGGGCCGCGAGCGGAAAGAGCACCCCGATTGCCAGGACCGTTCCGGGCACGCCATAGCCGAAGGAGGCGAGCCGCCCGGCGATATCGATGATGCGCGAACGCCCGGTGCGCGCGGCATAGGCGAGCACGAAACCCAGGAGCACGGTCGCAAACGCCGTCAGTCCGGAGACGAGGATGCTGTTTAGCAGCGCACTCAGGAGGCGGGGTGCCAGGAACTGGTCGAGGCGTTTCAGGGCATAGTCGCCCAGAACGAGGAATGGAACGGCAAAGCCCGACAGCGTCGGCAAAAGGCAGGCGGCCGTCGCTGCCCATTTCTTCCAGCCGGAAAGTTTCAGCCTCGCGGCGTCGTGAACTGCGGCCGTGGTCTTCTGGCTCGCAAAGCGCTGTCTGCGGCGCGCCACCCTCTCGACCATCATCAGCCCAATGACGAAAACCAGCATGATGCAGGCGATCTGCGCCGCGCCGGCGAGGCTGCCGCGGTTGAGCCAGGTGTCGAAGATGGAGAAGGTCAGGGTCTGCACACCGAGAAATTCGACCGCCCCGATATCGTTCAGCGTTTCCATGGCAACGAGCGTGAGGCCGATCATGATCGCCGGCCGCGCCATCGGAAGCTGGACGCGGAAGAAGACCTTCAGCGGTCCGGCGCCGAGCGTCCGGGCCACGTCCGCGGCGGCGCGGCCCTGCATGAGGAACATGGAGCGGCAGGCGAGATAGATATAGGGATAGAGCACCGAGCTCAGCACGAGCACGGCGCCGCCGAGGGAGCGCACGTCGGGAAACCAGTAATCGCGGCTCGTCTGAAATCCGAAGAGGGCTCGGATCAGACCCTGCACAGGGCCGGTGAAGGTGAGCAGCTCCCCGAAGGCATAGGCCGAAAGATAGGCCGGTATGGCAAGCGGCAGCACCAGGGCCGCGGAAAGGAAGCGGCGTAACGGAAATTCATAGGTTGCCACCAGCCAGGCGGTGACGATGCCGATCACGGCGGTGGCGGTGCCTGTGAACAGGACCAGGAGAAGCGTGCGACCGGTTGCGCGCGGGATGACGTTTTCAATGAGATGCGGCCAGTCTGCGGTGCCGCCGGAAATGGCGAGCCACGCAATGGCAAGAATCGGCATGAGCACGACGGCGGAGGCGAGTCCGGCCCAGCCGGTGAGCAGCGGATGGTGAAGGCCGGTGCCGGAGCTGGCGTAGCGCCGCTTGAGGCTTTTGGCGGTGAAGTGCAAACGATCCGTCCGAAGCAATGCCGATCGAAATGACGAGTGAGGAAACGGCCCGCAGTTTCCTCGACCTTCGAGAACCGACAAACTGGTTCCTTCAGGTCAACATTTCCTTACAGCATTCGGTTTCAATTGGCCAAGACGCGTTGTGAGGGAAAGGATATTTCCACCAGTGTGCCCTCGTTCGGGGCCGAAGTGATTGCGAACTGCGCTCGGTTCGCTTCCGCCATCGCTTTCGTCAGCGGCAGGCCGAGGCCGGTGCCGTCGCCACGCTTGCGGCCGCCGGTCGTGACCTGACGGAAGGGCTTCATAGCCTGGTCGAGCTCGTTGCGGGTCATGCCGATGCCGGTGTCGCGGATTCTCAGCATGACGCTGCCATTGGCCTCGTAGGACGTCGACACGACGATCTGGCCGCCCGACGGCGTAAAGCGGATGGCATTCGCGAGGATGTTCAGGGCTATCTGCTTGATCGAACGGTCGTCGGCGACGACTTCCGGCACGGAGCCCGACAGCGAAGTGCGGATAATCACGCGCTGGCTATTGGCCTGCGGCTGCACCAGCGACACGGCCTCGGAAACGGCCTCATTGAGATCGACGGCGCCGAAGTCGAGATCCATCTCGCCGGCCTCGATCTTCGAGATGTCGAGCAGATCGTTGACGATGTCGAGGACATGCCGTCCCGACCGGCCGATGTCGCCGGCATATTCGATATAGCGCGGATGGCCGATGGGGCCGAAATGCTCGCTCGCCATCATGTCGGAAAACCCGATAATGGCGTTGAGCGGCGTGCGGATCTCGTGGCTGACCCGGGCCAGGAATTCCGTCTTGTGAGCATTTGCCGTCTCGGCGGCGCGCTTGGCGTTGCGAAGTTCCTCTTCGGTCCGCTTCCACTGGGTGATGTCGCGGATGACGGCGCAGTAACCGTTGGAGGAGGAGAGCCGGCCGATGGTCATGAACAGCGGAATGAAGCCGCCGGCGGCCTCGCGGCCGATCACTTCCCGGCCATCGTTGAGCACGCTTGCGACGCCGTGGCCGGAAAGGCCTTGGAGATAGTCGATCACCGCCTTCTGGCTCTCATGGGCGAAGAGCGCGGCGAACGGCTTTCCGCGCATATCGGCCTCGTCATAGTCGAAGAGCGCGCTTGCGGAGCGGTTCATCGTCCGGATGTCGCCGTCCCGTCCGAGGACCACGACCCCATCGGTCGCGGTCTCCAGAATCGATCGGAGCTCGTCGATCTCCATCCGGAGCCGGCTTGCTTCTGCCGCTCCTTCGTCTTCGAGCGCCTGCTTCTCCGCTTCGCTTGCGCCGGCCGGGGTCAGCGCAAGCATCAGCGCGCTCTTTCCTTCCCAGCGGATCGAATGCAGGTGGGCGCCGACGGGAACGAGCCTGCCATCCTTGCGGACCAGCGTCATGGTTCCGTTCGGCTTTGCCGCGCCTGCCTCGTTGCCGAGAGCGAACAGGGCCTCGAGGCCACCCTCCTGCTCGAAGGCTTCGAGATCCTCATATCCGGTCAGCCGCAGGAATTCCGCATTGGCATGCAGCAAGGCGTCGCCGTGGTGAACCAGCAACGCGACCGGCAGCCTGTCGAGGATGTCGCTGCTCATGGCTGCGCCGTTGCGTGCGGCGAGGCCGGGCTCCGTTGCCGCAGCAGGGGTCTCGCCCGCGGGCGTCGCATCGTGCTGTCCGCCTGGCGCCTCGGCTTCCTCCGTCTGTCGGCTTTCTTCCATGGCAGCCGGCGTGCTGGGGGAGGTGTCCGTTGCGGGCCGGCCTTCGGATTTGCCCTCCTGCGGCAGCGGATCAGGGGCGAAATGCTCGCCGAGCTGCCTTGCAATCTCGCGGAAGGCCGCCTGCTCGCCGCGGGTCAGCGCGCCGGCTCCCGCCGGTCGGCGCTCGTCGAGGTCGATGACCTTGTCGGAGGCCTGCCGTCCGGTGGTTTCGACGACCCGCAAGGCGGGCTGTTCGCCGCGGAAAGGGTCTTCCGATACGTCCTGTGCAGCCTCGGCCGCATCTTTCCCACTCTCGGCGGCAGGGCCGGTCCTGGAGCCAGCCTCGGCCTGCGGCGCATCGGCGCCCTCAGCCGACATGTCGCTTGAAGCCTGCGCGATCGGCGCCGGCGCCGGCCGGTCGAGCGAAAGCCCGGCCGCCTTCGCGTCCGGCACGGCGTCGGCGACCCTGACAATGCCGAAGCCGCGGAAGCCGTCGAACTCGCGCGAACGGGAATAGGTGGGAAGGGCGGCGAGATCGACCGGCACCTTGAGATTGGTTCCCTGGACCGGCCAGAAGATCGTTTTGCCGGACCAGGTATCGCGGCGGTGCAGAAGCTCGTTGATCTTGTCGTCGGGGTCGAGATCGTAGCGGTCGGCGAGATCGGTGAAGGTCACGCCGATCACGTCGGCGGCCTTCGGGCCGACGGCCGACGCGAACTCTTCGGAGATTTCGCTGAAACGTCCCTCCGCGTCGATCTTCCAAACGAACCGAACCGCCCGTCCGCCGGCCGCAAAGGCAAAGTCGGCGGTTTCGCCGCCACGATTCGCATCGCCAGCCGGTTCGCCGGAAGCCGGTTCGGCTTCAAGCGGCGTTTCAGGCTCGGCGAGATCGGCCGCCTCGGCCTCGTCCTTCGGAGCGAGCTTCCCTTGCGCAGCCTCCGCGGTGCCGTTCTCGACAGGCACTTCGTGTTCTCTCGCCGCAGCCGCCTCCGGGGCCTCGGTTTCCTCAACGGGTGCTTCCGCCTGGTCCGTCTCCGCCGGTGTCGCGGACGGAGGAACCGCCTCTCGTGTTTCGCTCGACGGCGCAGGTGCGGCGGGGATCGCCTGCTCCTGCGCTGTTCCGCCGACGGCCTCTTCGGTCTCCGGTTTTTCGAGAATTGCCTCGACTGCGAAGAGCAGGTGGAGGGCCGGGTGGTCCGAAATCTTGCCGACTGCAGCCGGCAGGCGCCCTTTTTCCGTCGCGACCGGACGCTTGATCAGGCGATCCTTGTCGTTCGCAGCGGCTGCAACGAGCGTTCGGCGAATATCCGCCGAAAGGCCAAGACTATCGAAGCCGGTCGAGCCGGCAATGATGGACCCGTCGCTATCGAGCACGGCCATGTGCGTATCCGGGCCGTCGAGCCCGGCAATCATAGCCTCTGCGCGGGCCTCGGCCGAAAGCGCCTTGCCGTTGTTCGGCGCGGTGAACAGAATTGCCTCTTCCCCGGGCGCGATGCGGATCATCTCCACGGCGGCGTTGAGCGGAAGCCGGCGAAAGCCCGATGCCATACGGATCAGAAGCTGCCGGCGGTCCCCGACGGCGGCGAGCTGCGCCGCGGCGGCGCGCAGCTGGCGAAGCGAAAGATCGCTCGGATCGAGGTCGGTATCGATGAAATCGTAGACCGAGGCCGTTCCGAACAGCTTTGCGCCCTGGTCGTTGGCCCATAGCACCCGCGCGACACTCTTCGAAAAAAGGACGGACGCATCCCCCCGGGCAAAATGCTCCCGCACCCGTGCATGCACGGCAATGTCGATGAAGGGGTACTGTCTTTCGGGCATCGGCAGACCTACTGACGGATCGCTTGCGCGTTAACGCTCTATTAATACCCAGCCCATCGGCGAGGGTCCAGCAACGGTGCGGCCTCGGCCACGTCTTTCGGCGCGGAAGGTTAATGTGCACGGTTTATTGTGCGCTGCACAAATTTATTGCAATGCACAACCAAATCCGCTATAGAACCGTCATCAATCAAAACGGCGCCTCTCAAGAGGGCCACACCAAGGAGCGCATGAAATGGCTACCAGGAAGACCGAAGACGCATTTTCCCTCTCTTTCGACCCGACCAAGTTTGCCGACAGCTTCCGCGAGTTCGCCGAAAAGGGCGCCGCGCAGTCGAAGGAAGCCTACGCCAAGATGAAGACCGCGACCGAGGAAGCAGCGAAGACTGTCGAAGCGACGGTCGAGAGCGCTCAATCGGGCACCGTCGAACTCGGCCTCAAGGCCATCGACGCGCTGCGCACCAATGCCGAAAGCTCGCTCTCGCACATGGAAGCTCTGCTCGGCGTGAGGTCGCTCTCCGAACTCGTCGAACTGCAGACCGCCTTCATCCGCAAGCAGGCCGAGCTTGCCGTCGAGCAGGCGAAGACGATGCAGGAAGCAACGCGCAAGGTCGCCGAGAACGTTGCCAAGCCCGGCAAGGATGCCGCGGAAAAGGCGATGTCCAGCCTCAAGAAGGGCTGATCGGCCGCGCCGTTTCAATCGGATTCGAAGCAAAGACCGGGTGGCTTGCCATCCGGTCTTTTTGCTGGATAATCTGAACTTAAGGCTTGCAAATCGGTGTGAGTGACCGTATGTGAGCCGCCAAGCGACGACCCGAATAACATTGGAGTCGCCCGTCGAGTGCGGTTGTAGCTCAGTTGGTTAGAGCGCAGGTTTGTGGCACCTGAGGTCGGTGGTTCGAGACCACCCAACCGTACCATTTCTTTCAAGACATATCCTTCCAGCCGGTCCACGATCCGCAAGGCTCGTGGTTGTGGTCGAATGCCCAGGCGGCGAAAACGCCGATAGGTCTGGCACTTCGGCCTTCTGCGCTCGCCGCACTCAATCCTCGTTGCGTCGGGGATGTGGCCCCGACCTTATCACCTCTGGAATATAGACTGCTTCGTCACGCTGCGGCATTCTCACCGAGTGGGACAAGCATCATAGCTGCCTTAGCCGACCTGGACATCAAGACGCTGAGAGAGCCGTTCCAGGCCGCGCCGGCAGGCAGCACGACGACGGCTGGAGGAGCACGTGGCTGGTCGACTGGACGGAAAAATTGCGCTTATCAGCGGCGGGGCAGGGGGGTGTGGTCTCGCCGCCACCGAACTTTTCGCTCGGGAGGGCGCAGCGGTCGGGATCGTGGATCTCCCGCAGAGCGATGGCGAGGCCATCGCCGCCCGCCTCCGCAGCGAGGGCTTCAGAGCGGCATTCGCCTCGGCCGACGTGTCGGACGAACGTCAGGTAACGCAAGCGGTGGAGAGGGTTTCGGGAGAACTCGGACCGATCACGGTCCTGTTCAATCACGCGGGCACCATCGTCATTCGGCCGTTTCTGGAGACCACGGTCGACGAGTGGGACAGGCTGATGGCCGTCAACGTGCGCAGCATGTTCCTCATGACCCGCGCCGTTCTTCCCCAGATGATCGACGCCGGAGGCGGATCGATCGTCTGCACCTCTTCCATATCGGCGGTGGCCGCAACGCCGATGGAGGTTCTTTACAATACGACCAAGGGGGCGTGCCACATGTTCGCCCGATCCGTCGCCGTGGAGTTCAGGGATCGGAACATCCGGTGCAATGCGGTTTGCCCCGGTTTCATCCAGACGGCGCACGGCCAAAGGGAAGTCGAGGAGCTGACCCGCTACGGGGTCGATGTCTCCGAGGCGGCGATCGCCGCCCAGCAGGGGCGGATGTCCCGGCCGGACGAGGTCGCCAAGGCCGCCCTTTATCTTGCGAGCGACGACGCAAGCTTCGTCAGCGGCGCCCATCTGTTCGTCGACAATTGTTTTACAGCGGTGTGAGGGGAGAAACATGGCTTTCGAGAAAGGTGGAGTCTGGCGGAACTGGGTAGGCAATCAGTATTGCGTATCGCAATACAAGGCCTCGCCCGAATCCGAGTCCGAACTGGCCGAACTGGTCGCAGAGGCGGACAAGCGGGATCTCGGAGTGCGCGTCTCGGGTTCGGGCCACTCCTTCACGCCGGTCGTAGGGACCAGCGGTCTCCTTTTGTCGCTGGCAAATCTCAGGGGCGTTCAGAACGTCGACAAGGCGCGCAAGCAAATTACCGTGGCAGGCGGAACGCGCATCAACGAGGTGGGCAAGACGCTGAAGCAGCACGGACTGTCGCTGATCAATCAGGGCGATATCGACAGCCAGGCGGTCGCCGGCGCCTTTACCACCGGAACCCACGGGACCGGGATCAAGCTCGCAAACATGGCGTCTTCGATCGCCGGAATGAGGATCGTCAAGGCGAACGGGGAAATTCTCGACATCGATGGGAGCCACGAAGAACTCCTCCACGCGGCTCAGGTCTCGGTCGGCACGCTCGGCGTCATCTCGTCCATGACGCTCAACGTCATGGACGCCTATAACCTGCACGAGCGGCTGTGGCGTGACGACTTCGAGACCTGCATCGAGCGCCATGACGAACTGGCCGCAAATCACCGGCATTTCGGATTTTTCTGGTGCCCGACGCCGGAAAGCCGTCACCTCTACTGCCTGCCGGATACCTCGGCCGTCTCGTCCACGAACAAATTGGCCGATGTCTGCGAAATGAAGGTGACGGATATCACCGACGCAGCGCCCATGGAGAGCGAGTTCGAAAAGATCGCCTACAGTTCGGAAGTCTATCCCATCGAATACGTCCCCAACTTCGTCGAACTCGAATATGCGGTGCCCCTCGAACACGGCAAGGCAGCAGTCAGAGCCGTGCGCGATCTCATGCTCAACAAGCATACGAACTGCATCTATCCGATCGAATATCGCTTCACCGCCGGCGATCCGGCGTGGATGAGCCCCTTCCATCACCAGGACAGCATCACGCTCTCCGTCTCGGGCGGCCCGGGGATCGATTACTGGGCATATCTGAAGGACGTCGACCAGATCCTGCGCGGATACGACTCGCGGCCGCATTGGGGGAAGATGCATTTCCTCGACACCGACGATGTGACGCATCTCTATCCGCGTGCCGGGGACTTCCGCGCGCTGCGAAGGGAACTGGACCCGAAAGGGCGCTTCCTGAACGACCATCTGAAGATGCTGCTCGGCTGACCTTCATGATTTCAGGTGGAGTTGACACGCGGGATGCGGCCGAAACCGCACACAGTTTTCCTCATCCCGCTCTAAACGAATATCTGATGCTCCGCCGTCACCAGTTCCTGCAGAAACGCTGCGACCGTGCGCACGCGCACCAGGTCGCGGGCGCTCTCGTGATAGGTCGTCCAGTAGGCGCGTCGGATCGTCGTCTGGGGGAGCAGGCGTACAAGCTCCGGATATTGCCGGGCGATGTAGTTATGCAGGATGCCGATGCCGGCGCTGGAGCGGGCGGCTTCGGTCTGGCCCGTGGCGCTGGAGATCTCGAAGGAGGCATTCCAGCTGCGCATGACCTCGCTGGAGAAATTGAGCGACGGCGTGAAGATCAGATCCTCCACATAACCGATCCGGCGATGGTTCTTGAGATCGTCGACAGACCCGGGTGTGCCGTAGCGGCCAAGATATTCTGCCGATGCGTAGAGGCCCAGTGTATAATCGGTAAGCTTGGACGAGACGAGCCGCCCCTGTTCCGGCCGTTCGATGGTAATCGCGATATCGGCCTCGCGCTGCGACAGCGAGAAGGAGCGCGGAACAGGAACGAGCTGGAGCTTCAGTTCCGGGTAACGTGCCGTGAGCCGCCCGAGACGCGGCGCCAGGAACGAGACGCCGAAACCATCAGGGGCGCCGATGCGCACCGTGCCCGCGATCGCCGTATCGATCCGCCCGACCTGCGATTGGGCGGCGAGCATCTCGGTTTCCATGCGCTCGGCCGCGGCAAAGAAGACCTCGCCTTCGGCCGTTAGTTCGCAGCCGTTGGGACGCCGGATGAGGAGCTTCGCTTTCAGCTTTTCCTCGAGCGCGGTAACCCGCCGGCTGAGCGTCGCGTGATTGATGCCGAGCCTTTTCGAGGCGGCGAGGATCTGGCCCGTCCGAGCGACGGCCAGAAATACCCGGACGTCGTCCCAGTTCATGCGAACGCTTTCATGGGCTTTAATTTGTGCACAACGGTTCCTGAAATTCGGAAATTGAATTGTTGAAATCGTAGTGCGATCATGAGGGCACAATCAAGGGTCAGGAGAAACACTCATGTATGAACTCGGTCATTTTATCGACGGCAAGCGCGTTGCCGGCACGAGCGGTCGCGTCAGCAACATCTTCAACCCGGCAACGGGCGAAGTTCAAGGCACCGTAGCGCTGGCGAGCGACGCGGACCTGGCCGCCGCCGTCGAGAGCGCCAAGGCTGCCCAGCCCAACTGGGCCGCAACCAATCCTCAGCGCCGCGCCCGCGTCTTCATGAAGTTCGTCCAGCTCCTGAACGACAACATGAACGAGCTGACCGAGATGCTTTCCCGCGAGCACGGCAAGACCATCGACGACGCCAAGGGCGACATCGTGCGCGGCCTCGAAGTCTGCGAATTCGTCATCGGCATTCCACACCTGCAGAAGAGCGAATTCACCGAAGGCGCGGGTCCCGGCATCGACATGTACTCGATCCGCCAGCCGGTCGGCGTCGGCGCCGGCATCACCCCGTTCAATTTTCCCGGCATGATCCCGATGTGGATGTTCGCCCCGGCGATCGCCTGCGGCAATGCATTCATCCTCAAGCCTTCCGAACGCGATCCCTCCGTGCCGATCCGCCTTGCCGAACTGATGATCGAAGCCGGTCTGCCGGCGGGCATCCTCAACGTCGTCAACGGTGACAAGGGCGCGGTGGATGCGATCCTGACGCATCCCGATATCGCCGCCGTTTCCTTCGTCGGCTCGACCCCGATCGCCCGCTACGTCTATGGCACGGCTGCGATGAACGGCAAGCGTGCGCAATGCTTCGGCGGCGCAAAGAACCACATGATCATCATGCCGGACGCCGACCTTGACCAGGCGGCCAACGCACTCATCGGCGCCGGCTACGGTTCCGCGGGCGAGCGTTGCATGGCGATCTCGGTCGCCGTTCCGGTCGGCGAGGAAACCGCAAACCGTCTGATCGACAAGCTTGTTCCGATGGTCGAAAGCCTGCGCATCGGTCCCTATACCGACGAAAAGGCCGATATGGGCCCCGTCGTCACCAAGGAGGCGGAGCAGCGCATCCGCAGCCTGATCGACAGCGGCATCGAGCAGGGTGCGAAGCTCGTGGTCGACGGCCGCGACTTCAAGTTGCAGGGCTATGAGAACGGCCACTTCATCGGCGGCTGCCTCTTCGACGACGTCACACCCGACATGGACATCTACAAGACCGAAATCTTCGGACCCGTCCTGTCGGTCGTCCGCGCCAGGAATTACGAAGAGGCCCTGTCGCTGCCGATGAAGCACGAATACGGCAACGGTGTCGCCATCTACACCCGCGACGGCGATGCGGCGCGCGACTTCGCCTCCCGCATCAATATCGGCATGGTCGGCGTCAATGTTCCGATCCCGGTTCCGCTCGCCTACCATTCCTTCGGCGGCTGGAAATCCTCGTCCTTCGGCGACCTCAACCAGCATGGGCCGGACTCGATCAAATTCTGGACGCGGACGAAGACGATCACGTCCCGCTGGCCGTCCGGCATCAAGGATGGGGCCGAGTTCTCGATACCGACGATGCGATAACGCGGCAGCGAACGCCTGACCGACTGGGGCCTCCTTCGGGAGGCCCCGGATTGGATCGAGGCGGCGCGAATAACCGTTCGTCCCACTGGAGCCGTCACGAAAACGGCGGGCATGCGCCCGCCGTCCTCGTATTGCTTAGATCGTCGGTCTCAGTCCTGCGGGCCGTCGTTGTAGCCGATCTTGTCGACGATTTCCGAGGCCTTCTTGCGGTTTGCCGCGATTTCGGCAAGCGGCAGCGTGTCCGGCTTGATCTCACCGAAGGACTTAACGACTTCCGACGGTTCGGCGCCCGGCAGAACCGGATACTCGAAGACCTGTTCGGCATAGATTTTCTGCGCTTCGCCTTCCGACAGGAATTCCATGAGCTTGAGGGCATTTTCCTTGTTCGGCGCATTCTTGGCGAGCGCCATGCCGGAGATGTTCACATGCGTGCCCCGGTCCTTGGTGTTCGGGAACAGCACCTTGATCGCCGAAGCCCATTCCTTCTGCTCGGGCTCCTTCTCGTTGGTGATCATAAGGCCGACATAGTAGCTGTTGCCGAGCGCAATGTCGCATTCGCCGGCGAAGATCGCCTTGGCCTGGTCGCGATCGCCGCCGTCCGGCTTCTTGGCGAGATTGTTCCTGAGGCCGGTCAGCCATTTTTCCGCTTCGGCTTCGCCGTGGTGGGCGATCATGGAGGCGAACAGGCCGACATTATAGGAGTGCTGGCCGTCGCGGGTGCAGATCTTGCCCTTCCACTTCGGGTCGGCGAGTTCCTCATAGGTGATGTCGTCCTGCGCTACGCGCTCCTTCGAGGCATAGACGACGCGGCCGCGTGTCGTCAGGCCGAACCAGTTGCCGTCCGGATCCCGGAAATGGTCGGGAATGTCCTTGTTGATGGTCTCGTTGACGACCGGCTGCGTCACGCCCGCGTCCTTCGCTTCGGTCAGGCGGCTGATGTCCACGGTCAGAATCACGTCGGCTGGAGAGTTTGCGCCTTCAGCCTGGATGCGCTCGACAAGACCCTTGTCGAGGAAGAGGACGTTGGTCGTAATGCCCGTCTTCTCGGTGAAGGCGTCCAAAAGCGGCTTAATGAGGTCCGGCTGCCGGTAAGAGTAGATGTTGACCTCTCCGTCGGCTCGGACCGCCGTAGAGGCAAGAAACGTCGCCGCTACGGACAGCGCTCCGATCAGCGCTTTTGAAATTTGCATGGTGCTCTCTCCTTTTTCGTGTTTTAAACTTAACTAACTCAATCATATTTCTGCCGTCCGCCGGCGCGTCAGTCAACAGCGAAAAGGTAAAGAGATAACCTTCGTGAATATTTCCACTTTTTGGAATTGTTCCAAACTGCGATCCGTCCTATATGATGAGGCACGAATTTATCGAATCCGGAGCAAAAAATGCGTCTGACGAAGCAAACCAACTACGCGGTACGCATGTTGATGTACTGTGCTGCGAACGGCGAGAAGCTCAGCCGCATTCCCGAGATTGCCAGGGCTTACGGCGTATCCGAGCTGTTCCTCTTCAAGATTCTGCAGCCGCTCACGAGAGCCGGCCTGGTCGAGACGGTGCGCGGCCGCAACGGCGGCGTCCGCCTGCCGAAGCCGGCGTCGGAGATCACCCTTTTCGACGTCGTCAAAGTCACGGAAGACAGTTTCGCCATGGCGGAATGCTTCGAGGCGGGCGAGATCGACTGCCCGCTGGTGGACAGCTGCGGCCTCAACGCCGCGCTGCGCAAGGCGCTGAACGCCTTTTTCGAAGTGCTTCAGGGATACACGATCGACGACCTGGTCAAGGCCAGGCCGCAGATCAACTTCCTCCTGGGCCTGGAAGAGCCGGTGCGCCCGCAGACCTCGGCCGCCTGAGTTCACTCGCGTCTGCGAGCTTGTGGCCGAGAGGCTCTGCCCTGAAGCAGCGTGAGAGCGGGACGGAAAACCCGCGCACGCTGGCGGCAACTCATCCGCGAACTGCTGCTTCCAGTCGACAGTCTTGCTTCCGGCGGGCGATCTCGGCACCTTGAAGGTAGCGAGCATTTTCGAGGTCGAATGTTTCCCTTCGACAGCGCAGCTTAGAGTTTATCTGCATTCCCCTTGAGAGTTCGCGACTCGCATTGCTTGCCCCGGAACCGCGGCTGCCGGCGAAAGTCGGGGATAGTTCCGCATGCTCTGTTTGCGGAAGAATTTTTCGCATAGACAAAATTCCAAAGCGACTTATTGCATTGCGACGCCAAATGTCGTTCCATCCGCCCTTGACCGGGTGTAAACGTCATGCCGTGTCAGATAAATTGCGAGAACAAAAACAAATCTGGGAAGCAAGCTCATGAAAAAGCTCACTACTCTCTTGGCAGCGACGGCGATTGCCACGCTGATGGCCGGCACCGCCTGGTCGAAAACGTTCGTCTTCTGCTCGGAAGGGTCGCCGGAGGGCTTTGATCCCGGCCTCTATACGGCCGGCACGACCTTCGACGCTGCCGCGCATACCGTCTACAGCCGTCTTCTCGAGTTCAAGAAGGGCACGACGGAGACCGAGCCCGGGCTCGCCGAAAGCTGGACGATTTCCGACGACGGCCTTGAATATACTTTCAAGCTGCGTCCCGGCGTCAAGTTCCAGACGACCGAGTTCTTCACCCCCACTCGCGAACTGAACGCCGACGATGTGATCTTCTCGATCGAGCGCCAGTGGAAGTCCGACCATCCGTGGCACGGCTACGTAACCGGCGGTTCCTGGGAATATTTCGCCGGCATGGGCCTGCCGGAACTGCTCGAGTCGGTCGAGAAGGTCGACGACATGACGGTCAAGATCAAGCTGAAGCGCAAGGAAGCGCCGTTCCTCGCCAATCTTGCCATGCCCTTCGCTTCGATCATGTCGAAGGAATATGCCGACAAGCTGCAGGCCGAAGGCAAGATGAACCAGCTCAACCAGATGCCGCTCGGCACCGGTCCTTTCGCCTTTGTCGGCTACCAGCAGGACGCGGTCATCCGCTACAAGGCTCATCCGGACTTCTGGGGCGGAAAACAGAAGATCGATGATCTGGTCTTCGCGATCACCACGGATGCGGCCGTTCGCTTTCAGAAGCTGCAGGCCGGCGAATGCCACCTGATGCCATATCCGAACGCGGCCGATGTGGAAGCCATGAAGGCCGATCCGAACCTGAAGGTGATGGAGCAGGCCGGCCTCAACGTCGCCTATCTCGCCTACAACACGACGCAGGCGCCTTTCGACAAGGTCGAAGTGCGCAAGGCCCTGAACAAGGCGATCAACAAGCAGGCGATCGTCGATGCCGTCTTCCAGGGACAGGCGCAGCCGGCGGTCAACCCGATTCCGCCGACGATGTGGTCCTATAACGAACAGATCGAAGACGACACCTACGATCCGGAAGCGGCCAAGAAGATGCTCGAGGATGCCGGCGTCAAGGACCTATCGATGAAGGTCTGGGCAATGCCTGTCGCGCGTCCCTACATGCTGAACGCCCGTCGCGCCGCCGAACTGATGCAGGCGGACTTTGCAAAGGTCGGCGTCAAGGTCGAAATCGTCTCCTACGAATGGGCGGAATATCTCGAGAAGTCCAAGGCCAAGGACCGCGACGGTGCGGTCATCCTCGGCTGGACGGGCGACAATGGCGACCCGGACAACTTCCTCGACACTCTGCTCGGTTGCGATGCCGTCGGCGGCAACAACCGCGCGCAGTGGTGCAACAAGGAGTTCGACGACCTCGTCACGAAGGCGAAGGAGGCATCCGACGTCGCAGAGCGCACCAAGCTCTACGAGGAAGCGCAGGTCATCTTCAAGCGCGAAGCTCCCTGGGCAACGCTCGACCACTCGCTCTCCATCGTCCCGATGCGCAAGAATGTCGAAGGCTTCGTGCAGAGCCCGCTCGGCGACTTTGCTTTCGACGGCGTTGATATTGTAGAGTAATCTTATCGACAGATCCGAAGGGGGCGTTTGCCGCTGGCGAGCGCCCCTCTTCCTTTTTGCCAGTGCCGCCACTCATGCGGGCACGGTTGGCATGAGGTTTGACTATGTTCCGATTCCTTCTGGGGCGTTTGGCAGTGCTGATCCCGACTTTCATCGGGGTTTCCATCATCGCCTTTTCCTTCATCCGCCTGCTTCCCGGCGATCCCGTGGCGCTGCTTTCCGGCGAACGGGTGATGTCGCCGGAGCGGCATGCCGAGATCTCCCACCAATTGGGCTTCGACCGACCCATCGTCATGCAGTACCTGGATTATCTCTGGGGCGTTCTGCAGGGCGACTTCGGGACGTCGATCGTCACCAAGAAGCCGGTGATCGATCAGTTCATGGAGCTCTTCCCGGCGACCGTCGAGCTGTCGCTCTGCGCCATCATCTTCGCGGTGGTCGTCGGCATCCCCGCTGGTGTCGTCGCGGCAGTCAAGCGCGGGTCCATCTTCGACCAGATCATCATGGGCACCGCGCTCATCGGCTTCTCGATGCCGATCTTCTGGTGGGGCCTGCTGCTGATCATCGTCGTCTCCGGCATTCTGCAGTGGACGCCGGTGTCCGGGCGTATCTCGTTGATGTTCTTCTTCCCGTCGGTCACCGGCTTCATGCTGATCGACTCGCTATTGTCCGGCCAGGAAGGGGCGTTCCAGTCGGCCTTCAATCACCTCATCCTGCCGACGATCGTTCTCGGCACCATTCCGCTCGCCGTCATTGCGCGCCAGACCCGCTCTGCAATGCTCGAAGTGCTTTCCGAGGACTATGTGCGCACGGCCCGTGCCAAGGGGCTCTCCACCTTCCGTGTGGTCGGTATTCATGCGCTGCGCAATGCGATGATCCCTGTCGTCACCACCATCGGCCTGCAGGTCGGTGTGATGCTGGCGGGCGCGATCCTGACGGAGACGATCTTCTCCTGGCCGGGGATCGGCAAATGGATGGTCGATTCGGTCTTCCGGCGCGACTATGCCGTCATACAGGGCGGGCTTTTGATCATCGCCGCGGTCATCATGCTGGTGAACCTCGCCGTGGATCTGCTCTACGGCCTGATCAACCCCCGCATCCGGCACTGAGGAGAGCGATATGACCGAAGTTACTGCGACAACCGCCATATCGACCGATCCGACGCGCCGGGCGCGTCTCGCCGAATTCTGGTACTATTTCTCGGAGAACCGCGGCGCCGTTATCGGCCTGTTCTTCTTCCTGTTCCTGGTGCTGCTCGCCATCTTCGCTCCGCTGGTGGCACCCCATAACCCGACCATCCAGTTCCGCGAGGCGGTGCTGCTCCCGCCCGTCTGGCAGGAAGGCGGCCGCGCGACTTTCCTGCTCGGGACCGACGCCGTGGGCCGCGATATGCTCTCCCGCCTCATCTACGGCACACGTTTCTCGCTCTTCGTGGGCGTCATCGTGACGGTTCTGTCCCTGACGGGCGGAATCCTCGTCGGCGTCATCGCCGGCTATTTCCGCGGGTGGATCGACACGGTCATCATGCGGATCATGGACATCATCCTGGCCTTCCCGTCGCTCCTGCTGGCGCTCGTCCTGGTGGCGGTGCTGGGGCCGGGCCTCACCAATGCGATGATCGCGATCGCGCTGGTTTTCCAGCCGCATTTCGTCCGCCTGACGCGGGCGGCGGTGATGACGGAGAAAACGCGCGACTACGTCGTGGCGGCGAAGGTCGCCGGAGCCGGACATGCGAGGCTGATGTTCAAGACCATCCTGCCGAACTGCATGGCCCCGCTCATCGTCCAGGCGACGCTCTCGTTTTCGAGCGCGATCCTCGATGCGGCGGCACTCGGCTTCCTGGGTATGGGTGCGCAGCCGCCGACGCCGGAATGGGGAACGATGCTGGCGGAAGCACGCGAATTCATCCTCCGTGCCTGGTGGGTCGTGACGCTTCCCGGCCTCGCTATCCTCGTGACCGTTCTGGCAATCAATCTGATGGGCGACGGCCTGCGCGACGCGCTCGACCCCAAGCTGAAGAGGTCCTGACATGGCGCTTCTCGAAATCGAAAACCTCGTCGTCGAATTCCAGACGGCGTCCGGGCCGTTCCGAGCCGTCGACGGCGTCTCGCTCAAGGTGCATGAGGGCGAGGTCCTGGCGATCGTCGGGGAATCGGGCTCCGGCAAATCCGTGTCCATGCTTGCCGCCATGGGGCTTCTGCCCTGGACCGCCAAGGTGACCGCGGACAAGCTCGCCTTCAATGGACGGGATCTATTGAAGATGCCGGCCTCCGACCGTCGCAAGATCGTCGGCAAGGACATTGCGATGATCTTTCAGGAGCCCATCGCCAGCCTCAATCCGTGCTTCACGGTCGGTTTCCAGATCGAGGAAGTGCTGCGCATACATATGGGCCTCGACCGGGCAGCGCGGCGTAAGCGCGCCATCGAGCTGTTCGATGCGGTCGGCATTCCCGACCCCGCCGAGCGCCTCGGGCACTTTCCGCACCAGATGTCGGGCGGGCAGTGCCAGCGCGTGATGATCGCCATCGCGCTTGCCTGCAACCCGAAACTGCTCATCGCGGACGAGCCGACGACCGCACTGGACGTGACGATCCAGAAGCAGATCCTCGATCTCCTGATGAAGCTGCAGCAGGAATACCGCATGGGCCTCATCATGATCACCCATAATATGGGCGTCGTAGCGGAGACGGCGGATCGCGTCATCGTGCAGTACAAGGGCCGGAAGATCGAAGAGGCCGATGTCCTTTCGCTGTTCGAGTCGCCGAAGAGCAATTATACCCGCGCGCTTCTCTCGGCCTTGCCGGAGAATGCGACGGGAGACCGGTTGCCGACGATTTCCGAACTTTTCAATGAGCAACAGATGCTCGAGGGAGCTGCTCGATGACCCATGTTCTCGAAGCCCGCAACCTGGTGCGCGACTATCATATTCCCGGAAACCTGTTCCGTGCGGCGCGCACCGTTCATGCGCTGAAGGGCGTAAGCTTCACGGTCGACGAGGGCAAGACGCTCGCGATCGTAGGCGAAAGCGGCTGCGGCAAGTCTACGCTCGGACGCATCATCACGCTCATCGACCCGGCGACGGCGGGCGAGCTGTCGATCGACGGCAAGACGGTCGACATCGCGCGCGAGGGGCTGACGGCGGAGATGCGCCGCAAAGTTCAGATCGTCTTTCAGAACCCTTACGGCTCCCTCAATCCTCGCCAGAAGATCGGCGATATTCTCGCGGAACCGCTCATCATCAACACCAAGGTTCCGGCAGGCGAACGCCGAGAGCGGGCAATGGCGATGTTGAAGAAGGTCGGCCTCGAGGAGAAGCACTACAATCGCTATCCGCACATGTTCTCCGGCGGCCAGCGGCAGCGCATTGCGATTGCCCGTGCGCTGATGCTCAATCCCAAGCTTCTGGTTCTGGATGAGCCGGTTTCGGCGCTCGACCTCTCCGTACAGGCGCAGGTTCTGAACCTGCTCGCCGATCTGCAGGACGAATTCAAGCTCACCTATGTCTTCATCAGTCACGATCTGTCGGTGGTGCGCTACATCGCCGATGACGTAATGGTGATGTATTACGGCGAAGCGGTCGAGTATGGCAGCCGGGACGCGGTATTCTCCGACCCGCAGCACGATTATACAAAGACCTTGTTCGCGGCGACGCCGCGGGCGGATGTTGCCAGCATCAAGGCCCGGCTCGCCCGGAAGAATGCCGCCTGAGCGGAAATACGTATCACCCAAATGCCGGCAGACCGTTGTTCGGCCCAACACCAGGATGAGGATTATGGAAATCAAGCGTTTCGAAAGCGGCTCGAGGATGAGCCAGGCCGTGGTCTACAACAACACGGTCTATCTCGCCGGCCAGGTCGGCAATGCCGGCGACGACGTCGTCACCCAGACGAAGCAGGCGCTGGCGGAGGTCGATCGTCTGCTGGCGCTCGCAGGCACGGACAAGACGCGCATTCTTTCCGCGACCGTCTGGCTCGCCGACATGGCGGATTTCGCCAAGATGAATTCGGTCTGGGACGCCTGGGTGCCTCAGGGCCACGCGCCGGCGCGCGCGACCGGCGAAGCGAAACTCGCAACCCCGGAATATCTCGTCGAAGTCATCGTGACGGCAGCTCTCTAAGCCGTTGGCGCAAGCAGATATACGCTCCACTTTCCCCGCCGTCGGCCCCTCGGCCGGCGGCGTTTTGCTGCCGTCCTTACACGCTTGTCGCGCAGGAACGATTTCCGCAGTTGCGGCGTTTATCGGTGCGTTCCGCAAGGAGGATGAGACATGCTCTACCGGGTGCCAGGACCCGTCGTGACGTGCCGGTATTCGGCATGGATCTCTTCCCGCGCACGCCGCAGGGCGTGGCCTAAACATTGCTGATCACCATCGGTGGGCCTGGCCTGCTTTCCGCCACGCTTCACCTGTCCCGCTTGAGCGACATTGAGCAAGGCTTCGCGGGGGCATCCGCGGTGGAGTGCGCCACCTCCTTCCCGCATTCGCGAACGAACTGTTCGCAGCACGAGCGTTTGAGAGGTAGGTGCCGATGGACATAGTCGGGCGGACGACGGCCGAGCGTCGACGAAAGCGCGAAGCGGAGAGAGAAATCGCGCTTGCCGAGGCATCGGCGATCGTCGCCCGAAAACGCGACAGCATCGATCTCGCCGGCGCCTGGAGCGTCATTGGTCTGTTTGTGATCGCCTGCGCGGCCGTCGTCTATGCGATGGAAGCGATCCTCCTGCCGATCACGCTCGCCGTCGTCATCGGCATCGTTCTCGGCCGCGCTGCCGATGAACTGGCCCGGTTCGGGCTGCCGCCCATGTTCGGCGGCCTTTTGCTGGCACTTTGCTTTCTGCTTGGCCTGTCATACCTGGTCAACGCCATCCTCTGGCCGATCACCGAGGTCGCGCGCGAGGCGCCGCGGCTGGTCGAAGGCCTCATGGAGCGGATATTGCCCTATCTGCAGCGCTTCGAATGGATAAACGTAGCGCTTGCCCGCGGCAGCGGAGAAGAGGCTTTCGCCGACGTCATCGTCAAGAATGCGGGACCGCTGATCGGCGGCGCGGCGGCAAGCCTGACGCCCGCTCTGGTGCAGACCCTGATCTTTTTGGCCGCCCTTGTGCTCTTCCTGCTGGGGCGCGTTCAGTTGCGCAGCACGATCATTCTCGCTTTTCCCAGCCGCGAAGGTCGCCTGAGCGCGATCCGGATCATGAACGCCCTGGAGGATGCGCTTACGCATTATTTCTCGACCGCCAGCCTGATCTATCTGGCGCTGGGCTTCATAACCATGGTCATTGCGCTGGTCGGCGGATTGGCGATGCCCCCGCTTTGGGGGCTGTTCGCCTTCGTCTCGAGTTTCATTCCCTATCTCGGGGTCACCTTCATGACCCTCTCTTTGCTCGTCGGCGGGCTGATGACGCATGATGCGCTCATCGTGGCCATCGCCCCGGCGGTCGCCTTCTTCACCGTTCACCTCGCCATGGAAAATCTGCTGGTGCCCGCCATCCTCGGCCAACGCTTCGATATCAACCCGTTCCTGGTCTTCGTCGCGATCATTTTCTGGACGTGGATGTGGGGTGCTGTCGGGGCGTTTCTCGCCTTTCCGCTGTCGCTGATCGCGATGATCATTTTCGAGCAGACCCTGCTGCCGCAGCCGGAACGCCAATTGCCGGGCTGATCCCTTCATGCGCGCGCCTCATAAGACGCGCGGCGCTGTAGAAAGTCTCTCCTTTTCCTCATCCCTTTGCTCGTCACAGGGATGAGAGCAGCGCCGCGTCTGCGGCGCGGAAGAACCTTTCCAGCCCAAGGACTTGGACTGGCTGGATTCCTGTGACAAGCACAGGAATGAGGAAGCGGCGGCGGGTGGCCGAATCTCAACAGGCCTCAGAGCACTTCCAGGAGAAGCGTGTACCGGTTTTCCTGGAAGCGCGTGGGACCAAAGAGTCAGAGTATTTCAGCGTTTCCATGAAACATGAATGCTCTAGCTCGCTCCGGCTTGCGCATGTTCGTCGAAGAAAAGAGCCTGACTGATCAGCGCCTTCACGGTTTCCGGGTTGAAGGGTTTGGTCACCAGAAAGGCCGGCTCGGGTTTCTTGCCGGTCAGTAGCCGTTCGGGAAAGGCGGTGATGAAGATGACCGGTACGGCCGCCTGCGTCAGGATGTCGTTGACCGCGTCTATGCCCGAACTGCCGTCGGCAAGCTGGATATCCGCGAGCACCATTTTCGGCGATGTCTGGTGATAGAGATCAAGCGCCTCGCGGCGCGTGCGGGCGATCCCGGTGACCCGGTGACCGAGGCTCGTCACCATGTCCTCGATGTCCAACGCGATGAGAGGCTCATCCTCGATGATCATCACGTCGGTCGCGATCTGGCGCGAAATCTCCTCCGAGGCGCTGGTCAGCAGCTTGCCGAAGGCGCCGTGGTCCAGCCCCATGATTTCCGCAGCCTCGCCGGTCGAGAAACCCTCAAGGGCGACGAGAAGGAATGCCTGTCTCTGGGGCGGCGCGATGAGGGAGAGATTGGAAGCCGCCTTCTGCTCCCATGCGAAAGGCGAAGCGAGCTGGGTTCGGTCGATCTTGAGTTTTCCGAACAGGGAACAGAACAACTTGTAAAGACCGATTCGATCGTTCGACGCGGCCGGGAAAAGCCCCAGATCGTCGATCAGCGCTTCGAGCACGGCAGAGACATAGGCATCGCCGGCTGCTTGCGAGCCGGTGACGGCACGGGCGTAACGCCGAAGATAGGGGAGGTGGGGCGCAATCCTTGTGGAAAGTGGCATTTAGACCTTCCTAAACTATTGTGCATATGTTCCTGTCTTGCCGACGGCGCAAGCAGGATACCTCAAATGTTTTGAGCACGTATTCCTGTTTATGGAAAGCCTTGAGAAACAATCGCGGCAAATGAATTGGGCGACCGGCTGCTGCGACCTGAATGGGGTTGGCTGAAGCTTATTCCGACAGCACGAACATCAGGTACCGCGGATCTGAAATGGCGCGGAACTGCAGCCCGCACGGAACGGGAAGATGAAGAAGTCCTCAAAGAAAGGCGCCGTGCCAGCGGGGATCGACCGCGCCGAGACGACGCAACCTCACGGTCAAATCGCTTCGAAGCTGAAGGCCCTCTACCAGGCGGTGGAGAACGAACCCGTGCCGCAGCACTTTCTGGACCTTCTGCACCGTCTGGATGAGGCCGAAGAACGACCGCGCGAGTGACGCCGCAGCTTTCACGCTGGCGGCCACCGACAAAACGAGCCGCCCCGGCAGGAGCGCGGCCCGGAGAACTATCCGTATCAGCAGCGCGCCGTGTAGCGGCGGCCGTAGCGGTCGCGATAGACGCAATAGCCGGGCTCGTTCGCACGACCGATAAGGGCACCGGCGACACCGCCGACAGCGGCACCTACCGCAGCTCCCCTGACATCATTGGATATGGCACCGCCGATGATACCGCCGGAGGCAGCGCCGATTGCCGCACCTCGTTCCGTTTGCGTGCAGGCAGCCAAGGGAAGGATCAGGCTTGCGACGACGAGTAACTTCTTCATGACGCGTTCCTATTCAGGGTTGACACAGAACTGCTGGAGATGCCGAGCATAGTCTTCGGTGGAAATGCGCACCGAGGCATGGCTGGAGCCGCTGCGACGCTCATCTGAGCGTCGGTCCCCGTTGGAGGGGTGGTCACAACAGGCGCCGCCAAGGCTTGCATTCCCATCTCCCATGGATGCCGCCGCCGCGGCGCTTGTTATTGTCGCCAAAACGCCGATTGGCGCCTTTTGTTCCGCGCGCGATGACGCCGGCGCGCATGCCTGTTGCCGGAGGGACACGGAGCGGTCGTCATTTATGCGACTGGCGTTCGGCACGTTCCAGAGTCTCGAGCAGCGCCTGGATCCGCTTGTTGTACTTTTCCTCGGAGTGCCGCTGAAGGTCGCGCATCGTCCTGCCGATATGGAGATTCCGATCACGCAGATCGGCCTGATAACGGCCCGCATCGTTTACGGTCTTCCAAATATGTCGCGATGGTATCTTCATTGTCTTCCTGGAGATTCTTTCATTCCGAACAACGCCAAGCGCTTTCGAAGGTTCCTCTCGCTTGCACGCGAAATATAAGTTCCGTTCTATTTGCGGTTCTCTTGGTTAATCAATGCTTTCTGAACCGGACAGACACCCTCGCACCGCGTAGCCACAGCCGGCCCGGGAACAAAGGCGAGCCGACACGCGTTTCGATTTCGGTAACGCAGACAAGGAGATAGCAGATGCTCTATTACGCTCTCGTGTTCCTGATCGTCGCGATCATCGCCGGCGTCCTCGGCTTCGGCGGAATTGCCGGCGCTTCGGCGGGAATTGCGCAAGTCCTCTTCTTCCTGTTCCTCATATTCCTCGTGATCTCGCTCGTAGCGGGTCTCATCCGCCGAACGTGAGCCTCCAGGCGGGGCTTGCCGCCCGCAAAAAAGGTGCCGATCGATAAGGGGTGGAGCTCTCGTCTCCACCCCTTTCCAGTTGTGGTGTGACGCTCTGTTCCCTTGCCCTGCCGGGTCCGCTTGGCTATTCATGCGAATATCCGCCGCGCATGTCAGGACACCATCTCCCATGAAATCCCTGGAAGTTGTCGTCGTGAAGTGACGCGGCACGGCGGCATGACGGATAGGAGCATCTGCACATGAAGACGGACGTAGTGGTTCTCGGTGCCGGCATTATCGGGATTTCCAGCGCGATCCATCTGGCTCGGCTTGGAAAGTCGGTGGTGCTTCTGGATCGGCGCGGCGCCGGGGAGGAAACGTCCTTCGGCAATGCAGGCCTGATACAGCGCGAGGGCGTCTTCCCCTACGGCTTCCCGCACAATTTCGGAGCGCTTTTCCGTTACGCCCTGAACAACACGATCGACGCCAGCTATCACTTCCGTGCGCTGCCCAGTCTCGTGCCGTTCCTCGCGCGCTACTGGTGGCACTCGGGCTTCACCCAGCACCAGAAGATAGCTCATCTCTATGCCCCGCTTATCGAACATTCGATTGCGGAACATCAGGACCTGATCGACGCATCCGGCGCCGGCGACCTCATTCGCAAGGATGGCTGGATGAAGGTTTTCCGCACCGAAAAGGAGCGGGACGCGGCCTATAAGGACGCAGAACGGCTTTCCGCCGGGTTCGGAGTCAATCACCAGAAGCTTTCGACCAGCGAGCTGAAGACGATCGAACCATCCATCCAGGTCGAACTCGCCGGCGGCCTGCGCTGGACGGATCCGTGGTCGATCCGCGATCCGCACAGCTTGAACAAGGCATATCTCGCCTATTTCCAGTCGCTCGGCGGCCGGCTCGTTTCCGGGGATGCCGCGACACTGGAGCACATTCTGGAAGGGGCGGGATGGCGTGTCGCAACACCGGACGGCCCGTTGGAGGCGCGGGAGGTCGTCGTCGCGCTCGGGCCGTGGGCCGATACGGTGACGCGAAAGCTCGGCTACCATTTCCCGCTCGCCGTGAAGCGCGGCTACCACATGCATTACGGCGCCCGGGAGGGCGCTCAGCTCAACAACTGGGTGCTCGACGCCGAGAAGGGATATTTCCTGGCGCCGATGCTGCGCGGTATCCGGCTGACGACCGGCGCCGAGTTCGCACTGCGCGATGCGCCGAAAACGCCGGTGCAGCTGACGCGGGCGGAGCGGGTCGCTCGCGAATTCTTCCCGCTCGCCGAGCGGCGCGACGAGGAGCCGTGGATGGGCGCGCGGCCCTGCACGCCCGACATGATGCCCGTTATCGGCAAGGCTCCGCGACACGAAGGCCTCTGGTTCGCCTTCGGCCACGCGCATCACGGCATGACGCTCGGGCCGGTCACCGGCCGCGCGCTGGCACAGGCGATGACGGGTGAGAAGCCCGTGATCGACATTGCGCCGTATCGGCCGGAGCGCTTCCTCGCATAGAGGATGAGGAGGAGTGTGTTCGATGGTTTAGCTCGAGCCGAGCTGAAACGTCGACCGTGACAATGGCAGCGCTTCATGAGGAGAGGCGATCGTCATAGCTGTTTTTTAATTCTGGCGCCGGAACCAACCTGGTCTTCGCGTGTTTCTCCTCCGGCTGACCGCGAGAGTCGGCAGGCTTGGGCTTTGCCCCTCCGAGGGAGGAGTTTCAAACACGATGAGCAAGCACACGGTGGAGTTTGCCGGCGAGGCTGTCGGTGCGCTGATTCCGGAGAACGGCCGATTGCGGTTCATGGCCGTGAAATTCAGCGTCTGGTCCCTGGAAGGCCAGTTGTTCGCGACGCCGGACGAAGCCCGTAAGGCCGTTGCTGTCATTCATGGCCTGAAGGAGGGCAGGTCGGTCTTCGACAACCGTCCGCTCCCCTTGGGCGGGTATCAGACAACCCCAATTTCCGAACTGCGCTGATCGGGCGGCCATTGGCGGCTCCGATCATCGTTCGCCCACATCGACCCGGTCTCGGGGCCGGTCTTCTCCTCCATCTTCATTCTTCTGCGACGTAGCGTCCGTGTCGTAGAACTCGTCCGGTGCCTTCCACTGCAACGCCACCTCCAGCCGGCCGAGGACAAAGAGCACGACGAGGCTCGCAATGGCGGCGAAGGCCGCTATCAGCCAGAAGCCGAACCCGACCCCGAGACCGACGGCGCCGGCAAGCCACATGCCGGCGCCGGTCGTCAGGCCCTTCACCTCACCCTTCGAAAAGACGATCATGCCGGCGGCGAGAAAGGCCACTCCCGCGGTTACGGCTTCCACGACGCGAATGGGATCGATGCGCACCTCGGGGCCGGAAAGGCTTTTCATGTGCACGCTTTCGATGGCGACCACCGCGAAGATCGCGGAGGCGAGGCTGACGAGAATATGGGTCCTGAGCCCTGCCGGTCGCTGCCGCTTTTCACGCTCGACGCCGATCATCGCGCCGAGCAGGATGGCGCCGAAGAGCCGCGCGAATATCACTGAGTAAGGCGTTTGGGTATCGACAAGGATGTCGTTAAAGACTTCGTTCATGAAAGACGAACGCGCTCCGTCACTCGACCGCTCGGGGCGGATCTGATTGCAGAAGTGCGGGATGGCGCGGCAAACCGCGTCATCCCGCTCGACTTCATCCCGCCCGACAAGGGGCGTTCGTCGATCTACTGCGCAGGAGTGCTCTGCGGCTGGGCCGGCGTGGCAGGTGCTGCCGGTGCAGCTGGCGTCTCGGGCGCTGCCGGGGTCTGGGTCTCAGGTGCTGCCGGCGCCGTCGTTCCTCCGGCGGGCGGCGTCGCCTGGTCCGTAGGTGCGGTCTGATCCGCAGGCGCGGCCTGATCCGTGGGCGCGGCGGCCGGCGGTGTGGCGTCGGACGGGGTCGTCTCGGATTGGCTCGGCGTGACCGGCTCGTTCTCGGCATCCCTGGTCAGCTCTGCCGGCAGCCAGGCGATCAGCGCGAGTACCAGGCCAGCAAGAATGATGACCAGCAAAGGCCAACTGCTACGGCGCGATCTGGTCACGGGCGCTTCGGGGTCCCGCGGCGTCGGTTGGCCGGTGGCAGGATCGAGCGGCGGTTTCTCCCGCAATTCTTCGTGCTGGTTCATGACATACATCCTTTCTCTCCGTCACCCCGCCTGCAAATCGCCTTTGCATGGATCCCCAAATCAGCATGACCAAAGGGGAGGGGTTCCGTACCACCGCAAGTAAATTGCGGCCTCGTCGCGCCCCGGTGGGCACGCGACGCAACGATTAACGTCCCGCAGGCTGCAAGGTTCCGTTGTGTCCGGGACCGTGCCGCCCGGCCCCCGACTACCTTTCCGGGAGATCCGCAACCGCCGGTCGCCCCTTGTCATAAAACTGTCACAAAGGCAGCTGACCGTCCGCGGTGGCATGGCTGGGGCTGTTGCGGAGGATCGAGATGGATGTCGAAGGCATCACCACGGCCAAAGCCCTGACACGCGACAGGCGGACACAGGGTGATTTCCACTACGCCCTTCTCGTCATCTGCTCCTGCATCGTGCTGTTGACGTCGATCGTCATCGCCGATCGGCTTTTCGGCATCGACTACTACGACCTCGTACGCGACCCCAACGCGATTGCCGGGCAGCCGAAGTATTTCGGGCTGGTCTCCAATCTCGGCGTCATTCTCTGGTTTACGGGAGGGATTGCTGCCCTCCAGGCCTATTGGTCCGGCGCCGGCTTCGGCGCGCCGCATCTGCGACGCACGCTTCTCGCCGGCGGACTCTTTTCGGGCCTGATGGGCATCGACGATCTCCTGATGCTTCACGAGGCGATTGCCACGGCGGGCGTCCCGGAGCCGCTTGTCCTTGTTCCC
Organism: Sinorhizobium meliloti 4H41; assembly: GCF_000375585.1. GTDB lineage: Bacteria > Pseudomonadota > Alphaproteobacteria > Rhizobiales > Rhizobiaceae > Sinorhizobium > Sinorhizobium meliloti_A. Next base: position 634,072 of record NZ_AQWP01000001.1, read on the forward strand.
CATATGCTGTTGCTGGCGACGCTCTGTTATCACGCCTGGTATATCCGCCGGGATATTCAGTGGGTCCTGCTTGCCGCCGCCGTCGCCTCGCTCGGCTGTTCCTTCCTGGTGGACGCGGTTTCGGAACACTTCGCCGGAATGGTTTTCGTCGAGGAGGGCTTCAAGATCCTCGGCATCATGTTCCTGGCCGTCTTCCTCAGCCTCACGAGTCATGCGGCACTGAAAACGAAGCGCCGCTGAAACGCAGCCGGCAGGGGGATATGCAGGCCTGTTGCAGGCGCTTCCAAATCTGCTAGATCATAACGACCTTGGGCCGCGTCGGCCTAAAGTCACGAGCATGCTCAATTCGAACAGGTTGAGAAGCGGGATGCGGGCGGAAAAGCGCACACACTTTTCCTCATCCCGCTCTCCACCATCCTCTGGGATAGGGGCTGAAGACGATGCAGATGGCGAGATTGGCTTGCACTGGTCTGATCCTTGCCGTGTCGGGGGCTGAAAGGCTCCATGCCGAACCGCTTTATACGGTGGCCGACCTTGGCGCCGCGCTCGGCAGATGCTGGACTCCGCCGCAAGGCTTCACGGATTCCTTCGTCACCCTTAGGTTCGGGTTCCGCGGCGACGGTACGTTGATGGGCCCGCCCCGGCCGACTGCGATCAAAGTGAACGGCGACGAAAAGCAGCGGCAGGCATTCGTGACCGCCGCCACCGAGGCGCTGCAGAATTGCGTGCCGCTGGAATTTTCGAAATCACTTTCCGACGAGATCGCGGGCAACGTGTTCACGCTGCAGTTCAAGTCGGCGGAGTGATCCGCGGAAGCGCCGGATCGCATGGCGCTTCCCGTCTTGCGGAAATCAGCTTCAGCCATGGAGCCAGGTGAAAGACCGACATCAGCAAATACATGCTACTCATCCCGTTCAGCAGCGAAGCGCCCGGTATCGAAGCGCCCTGTATCGATGAGCAGATATCCGCACCGTTGCCGGCGGCCAGAAGCGTCATAACCGCGAAAGTCGGTGCGGCGGCGAAGCCCAGCCAGTCGCCGAGGCCTCGCGCGACGGTACCCGTTGCGAGCCGCATCGGACCGTCACACTTGGGGATATTCGTCGTGGCGGCGCCACCATATGCCGTTCTCGTTGCGTCCGAGGGGAGCCCGGTCGAGCCACTGATACATGCCCCATAGCCCATCCAGTCCACGCGCATAGCTGGAATAGGTGTGATAGACGATTCCATCCTCGATCGCGAAGGCGCTGACGCCGGGCCTGTCGCGTGTATAGGTGGCGACGTCGGTTCCCGTCATGGCTGCGATCTGTGCGACCGGCCCCTCGCTGCCGCTCGGGTCCCAATCCCGGACTGTCCTGCCCGCGAGCGGCTCAGATGCCGGTTGTTCGGGGATTGGCGGCTCGCGGCGGAAATTATACTCGATGCCGCCCTCGCGCTGTTGTTGTTCGGTGAACCAGACGCAGAAATCGCGGTTGAAGTCGCCGTCGTCCGAAGAAGCCCAGGGGAAGCTCCATCCCAGCCGCTGCTTATAGGCCTTGAGCTTCGCAAGCGGCGCGCGCGAAACCGCGGAGAAGGCGACGTCGTGGTTTTCGAGATGAGCGACGATCCCGTTGAACCCATCGGCGATCGCAGAGCAGGACGGGCAGCCGGCCGTATAGTCGGGGCCGAACATGAAATGATAGACGAGGAGTTGCGAGCGCCCCTTGAAGAGGTCGCGCAGCGAGGCCTCGCCCTCGTCGGTTTCGAACCGGTACGCCTTGTCGATCCGTACCCAGGGCAATTCCCGGCGCCACCGCGCCAGCTCGTCGCTTCGCCGCGTCAGGTTCTTTTCGGCCTCGAGCAGGTCGAGCCGCGCTGCCAGCCATTCTTCCCGTGTTCCGATTGCATGTGCCGTCATCATTCTTCTCCTTTGGCCATTTGTCGTCGTACATTGCCCGGGGGCGGGCTGCTCGACCGACAGGAACCCAGACTAGGGCCGGAGATCGAATGGTGAGAGTGACAAGTGTGACGGGATTTCGATGGACTCGCTGATCACCGCTGCGGCACGGGCGCTCGCAGCCGGCGATCTCCTCGGCGTACTGAACCGCGTGGCTTTGCGCGACGACGCGCATGCGCTCGCGCTTCGGGGCATTGCGATGGCGCAGCTCGGAGATTTCGGCCGGGCGAAGACTCTTCTCAGAAGCGCTGCGCATGCCTTCGGCCCGAGACAGGCGGTGGCGCGGGCGCGCTGCATCGTCGCCGAGGCCGAGATCGCGCTCGTCTCGCGGGATCTCGGCTGGCCCACGAAAACGCTCGAAGCGGCGAGGTCGACGCTCGAAGCGCATGGCGATCACGTCAATGCAGCGCATGCGCGCAATCTCGAGGCCCGGCGCCTGCTTCTCATCGGCCGCCTGGACGAGGCAGAACGCGCGCTTGCGGAACTGGACTCCGGCATGACGCTCCCCCCGGCGACGCGGGCGGCCCGCGAACTCGTCGTCGCCGGCATCGCCATACGGCGTCTGCAGGCGAAAGCCGCGCGGGTCGCGCTCGCCCGAGCCGAACGCGCCGCGCGCGAAGCCAATATCCCGGCACTGACGGCCGAGGTCGAAAGCGCATCGCTCGTGCTCGATGCGCCCGTCGCGCGCCTGATCGGCAGCGGTGGCGAGCGCTCTCTCCTCATCGAGGAAGTGGAAACGCTGCTCGCGTCGGGAGCGCTCGTGGTGGATGCCTGCCGCAATGTGGTGCGGGACGAAAGGCTGGTCGTCTCGCTCGCGACGCGCCCGGTGCTCTTCGCGCTTGCCCGCGCGCTCGGCGAAGCCTGGCCGGCAGACGTGCCGAGAGCCACGCTCCTCGCGCGCGCCTTCCGGGCAAGACATGCGGACGAATCGCACCGCGCCCGGTTGCGCGTGGAGATCGGACGGCTCCGCACGGAACTTCGTGCGCTGGCGCAGGTGTGGGCGACGAAACAGGGCTTTGTGCTTTCGCCGCGCCGCGCGGGCGAGGTCGTCGTGTTGACGCCACCGGTAGAAGAGCAGCACGCGGCGGTGCTTGCCCTGCTGGCCGACGGAGAGTCGTGGTCGAGCTCGGCACTGGCGATTGCGCTCGGGGCGAGCCCGCGCACCGTGCAGCGCGCACTCGAGCAGCTTGCGTCGGCCGGCAAGGTACAGTCCTTCGGCCGCGGACGGGCGCTTCGCTGGATGACCCCGCCCGTCCCGGGCTTCCCGACAGTCTTGTTACTCCCCGGCCCGCTACCGAGCGACTAGGATGCGAGGCAGCTACAGCGACGAGGATGGAAAAATGAAACGATCGAAAGCCGAAATTCTCCAGGAGTACGGACCTTTTCCGAATACCGAGCAGGTGGCCGGCGTCACCTTCGATGGCCGGCACGTCTGGTTCGCCTCCGGCGACAGGCTGAACGCCCTGGATCCGGAGAGCGGCAAGACGGTGCGCTCGATCGATGTCGCCGCACATGCGGGAACGGCCTTCGACGGTCGGCATCTGTTCCAGATTGCGGAAGATCGTATCCAGAAGATCGATCCGGAGACCGGCCGCGTGCTTGCCACCATTCCGGCGCCTGCCGAGGGCGGCGATTCAGGCCTGGCCTGGGCGGAAGGAACGCTTTGGGTGGGCCATTACCGAGGGCGGAAGATCCACCAGGTGGATCCCGACACCGGGAAGATTCTCCGCACCATCGAATCCAACCGGGTCGTCACCGGCGTCACCTGGGTCGATGGCGAACTCTGGCATGCCACATGGGAGGGCGACGAGAGCGACTTGAGACGCCTCGACCCGGAAACGGGAGAAGTCCTCGAAACGCTCGAAATGCCCCCGGGTGCAGGCGTTTCCGGCCTTGAATCCGATGGCGGCGATCGCTTTTTCTGTGGCGGAGGAAGCAGCGGGAAGGTGAGGGCCGTGCGCAGGCCAAGCCGGGTTTCCGCATAGACGGTCACCGGGATGGACGGCAATGAAGGTCCCAGAGCGTTTAGAAGGGACAATCGCGTTGACTCTGGGACCTTCAGACGACGTGGGCGGCTGACGAGGATGCCGCCGTGGTCGTCTCAGAGCGATATGCGTCACGAGGAGCAGCGTGCAATGGTCCTAGGACCTTTAACCTTCCCGTGTAGGACCAAGGTCCGATACCGCCAACAGGCCGGAACAAAGCTCGCGGCAGGCGATTCTTCACGAGAAGGGATTCGTAGCTGGAGTAGCTCTCATGACAATTGTCCTCGTCAAGAGCTCCGTTGCCTTGGGTGTTGCGGTTTTCTTGACCGCGGCTCCTGTAAAAGCGCAAAGCACAAACGAGATCGGCGCTGCCGATACCACGGTGGTCGCTGCCGCAGGACCCGTCGAGGGTACGGCGATCGACCCGCCGCCGCCAGGCGTGACGCAATACGTCGAACTGCAGCCGCTTCCGCAACGGCCGCTTGTGCTGCAGGAGCAGATATCCGTTGGCAAACCGGTGCCTGAAACAGTCTTTCTCAATACGGTTCCGGCCGACAGGCGCTATGGCTTTGCGGTGGTCAACGAGAAGCGCGTCATCGCGGATGTGAAGAGCCGCACCGTCGTGCAGGTGGTCAAATAGGCGCGGCGAGCGCTATAGCGCCCCGCCTGTGACCGGGTTCACTTCGGGTTTCTCACTCGTGTCCTTTGCCCCTGGAGGCTGGACCGTTGGTGGTGCGATCGACTCCTCGTCCCGGCGCTTCTTTCGGTTTGCCGGCTGACGAATATCGGCTGGTTCAGACTGTTCAGGGGTCGCATTGGTATCCTTGGTGCTCATCGTCTTCTCCTTTCGGCAGAATGAAAACGGGCCAGCCGCGGCTGGGTTCCTGATGCGGGCGCCTGGGTACGGCGATTATAGCGACGTCTTCAAGGAACTACGCGGCACCGAGGTGAGCGTGCGGCCGCGGCGCGTCCGCCTCGGTCACGACCCCCATGACATAGGATGAACGCGTCGGAACATCCATCCGCGAGTCGAAGCGCTGCTGGCGCGTTACAGGAGCTGGATCCACTCCATGAACAATCCATAGACAAGGCCGATGAGGGAGCAGCCGGCTAAGACTGTCAGCATGCCGATTTTGAACCGGAACACCGCGACCATCGCGCCGACGGTCAGAATGAGAGAGTCCAGGTTCACGGAACTCAGAACCGGCACATCGACGGTCATGCCGTATCCGCGGGCTTCATAGAGTTCGCGAAAGAGCACGTGCAGCGCGAACCAGACCGCCAGATTCAGGATGACCCCGACGACCGCCGCGGTGATTGCCGCCAGCGCGGCGGACAGAGCCCTGTTGCTGCGCATCGTTTCCATGAACGGCGCGCCGAGGAAAATCCAGAGAAAGCAGGGCACGAAAGTCACCCAGGTCGTGAGCAGCGCGCCCAGCGTGCCAGCGAGCAACGGATGAAACAGACCGGGGTCGCGGTAGGCGCCCATGAAGCCCACGAACTGAGTGACCATGATCAACGGGCCCGGCGTCGTCTCAGCCATGCCGAGGCCGTCCAACATCTCGCCGGGCTTCAGCCAATGATAGTGCTCGACGGCTTGCTGAGCGACATAGGAGAGAACCGCATAGGCGCCGCCAAAGGTGACCATCGCCATCTTAGAAAAGAAGATCGAGATGTCGGTAAAGACATTGCCTGGGCCAGGAAACGCGACAAGTGCAAGCACCGGAGCGAACCACAAAAAGAGAGCGACACCGGCAACCTTGAGCGACCAACTGATTGGGGGGCGTGCATGGGCCGGAACCTCTTCGCCAAGCGCGGTCTCGATATCAGCGACTTGCCTGCTGCCGACTTTTCCGTGTCCGTTGCCCGCCTGAAAGGCAGCCCAGCCGGCTCGACCGCCGACAAAGCCGATGAGACCCGCAGCGAGGACGACCAGTGGGAAGGGGGCGCGGAACAGGAAAAGCGCGATGAATGCCCCGGCAGCAAGGGCTATCATGGCGCTGTTCCTGAGCGCCCGACGGCCGATACGAAGAACCGCTTCGAGCACGATCGCCAGAACCGCGGCTTTCAATCCGAAGAACAGCGCCTGAACGGCGCCGACATTTCCGAAGAGGGCGTAGATCCAGCTCAGCACCATGATGGCGACGGCGCCGGGGAGCACGAATAGGGCCCCTGCAACCAGACCCCCCTTGGTCTTGTGCATGAGCCAGCCGATATAGATGGCTAGCTGCTGTGCCTCCGGCCCTGGCAGTAGAGTGCAATAGTTCAGCGCATGCAGAAATCGGGTCTCGCCAATCCAGCGTTTCTCCTCGACAATGATGCGGTGCATCATCGCAATCTGCCCGGCTGGGCCACCGAAGCTCAAAGCCGCCACGCGTGCCCAGACCCGGAGCGCCTCGCCAAAGGAAATACCGTGGCTCAAAGCCTGACCTTGAGCCGATGTGGTCGTGTTCTTTGCAGTTTCGGTCAATTCACGCTCCCTTCTTCGGCAACAGCCATTTGTGTATCTCATCAGTCGCGTCACGGCACCACGATAGAAGGCGTCGTACGGAAGTAAGCCTGCCTCAACTTGTTCATTGTCGCCCGCGTTCATGCGCGACAGCCCCAGCGAGCGGCGAGAAGGCCCGGTGCTTGCCGAGAAAGATCGAGGCGAGCCGTGTCGGCGCCGGATTACCCTGACATCAAGGTGGAGCTCTACAGCGAAAACGGGATGCGCAACATCGTGGAGAAGCGCTTCGATGCCGGCGTTCGTTTGGGGAGACGCGAAATTGCGCCAAGGACCTGCTGCGGCGTCACCTCACCTGCTGCCACACTCTCGAACCGACCGCTCTGCCTCAGGCTCAACGGACGCTCACAACCGCTCGCCGCCCCGGCTGAGTTTGGCTGCGATGGCGGAACGAATCTCCTGGCTTCAACGTCTTCCCCTCTAGGAAACCAGCGCATTTACTCTACTTCATAGGCCGCCATGGAGGATGTATGACAGACAGTTCAAGTGCAAAAGCGAAGACCGGGGTGGAGGGCCTCGACGACATTCTGTCCGGCGGGCTCTCACGCCGCCACGTCTTCCTGCTCGAAGGGGCTCCCGGTTCGGGGAAGACGACGGTCGCATTGCAGTTCCTCCTCGAAGGCGCCAGCATTGGCGAGCGCTGTCTCTACATTACGCTTTCGGAAACCGAGGAGGAACTGCGCGACAGTGCCCTCTCGCATGGGAAGGACATCGGCGATCAGGTCGAGATTTTTGAGCTCGTTCCACCGGAAAGCCTTCTTGATGCCGATCAGCAGCAAAGCCTCCTGTACTCCTCCGACCTGGAGCTCGGGGAGACCACAAAGCTCATCTTCGAAGCCTTCGAGCGGGTGAAGCCCCATCGGGTGGTGATCGACAGCCTCTCGGAGATCCGGCTGCTGGCCCAGAGTTCGCTGCGCTACCGCCGCCAGATCCTGGCGCTGAAGCACTTTTTCTCGCGCTCCGACGCAACGGTTCTGCTTCTCGATGACATGACCTCCGACGCCATGGACAAGACTGTCCATAGCGTGGTGCATGGTGTCATCCACCTTGAGCAGCTTGCTCCGGACTACGGGTCTGAGCGTCGCCGTCTACGGGTTCTCAAATATCGTGGGCAGGCGTTCCGCGGTGGCTATCATGACTTCATCATCAAGACCGGCGGCGTGGCGGTCTTCCCGCGGCTGCGCGCCTCGGAGCACAGGTCGGGCTTTCAGCGGACCATACTGGCGAGCGGCATCAGTGAATTCGACGATCTCCTCGGCGGCGGCATCGCACGCGGCTCCAGCACGCTGCTGATCGGCCCTGCCGGCACCGGCAAGAGCCTATTTGCACTTCAGTTCGTAGAGGCTGCGATCCGCCGCGGCGAGCGGGCGGCGATCTTCGTCTTCGACGAGGAGCTGGGGCTGCTGTTTGCCCGCACGAAGGAGATGGGGCTCGACCTGGAGGCCCTGCGCGAGGAGGGCCTGATCCACATCGAACAGCTCGACGCCGCCGAACTGTCACCCGGCGAGTTCGCACAGCGCGTAAGGGACAGGGTAGCCAGTTTCGACGCCAAGACAGTCGTCATTGACAGCATCAACGGCTATCAGGCTGCGATGCCTGAGGAGAACGCACTTATCCTGCACATGCATGAACTGCTGCAATATTTGAACAGGCAGGGTGCCAACACCTTTATCACCGTCGCGCAGCACGGCCTCGTCGGCGACATGAAGTCGCCGGTGGACGTGACGTACCTTGCGGATACAGTCATCCTGCTGCGCTACTTCGAGGCGGAGGGTCGGGTTCGCCGGGCGATTTCGGTGATCAAGAAGCGCACCGGACAACACGAGGATACGATCCGCGAATACAAGATCGGAACAAAGGGGTTGACGCTCGGCGAACCCCTTTCCGGGTTCCAGGGAGTCCTGCGTGGTGTTCCTGTTTTCGTGGGAAACCGACAGCCCCTTTTGCAAACACTTGACGAGGATGGCACCCATTCCTGAGCGAGATGTGTTTGGCCTGATCCACGCCCCGCTGGGCCGCGACGGGCAGATTGCGGCGGCGTTGCTGCAGGAAGCGGGCTTGGTTGCGAAAATTGCCTCGACCCTGGACGCGCTGGTGGTGGATTTGAACGAGAACGCCGCCTTCGCCGTGATGACGGAAGAGGCGTTGCGGTCGGTCGACCTGCGTCCGCTTGTCTCGTGGATCGAGATGCAGCCGAGTTGGTCCGACCTTCCCTTCATCATACTCACCGCGCGCGGCGGCGGTCCTGAGCGAAACCCAGCCGCCGCCCGACTATCGGAAGTCCTCGGCAATGTCAGTTTCGTCGAGCGGCCCTTCCACCCGACGACATTCATCAGCGTCGCGCGTTCCGCGATGCGCGCGCGACGCCGGCAATACGAGGCGAGTGCCCGTATGGAGGCACTGGACGAAGGGGAACGCCGCCTTCAAACGGCGCTGGAGGCCGGCCGCCTCGGGGCTTGGGAACTCGATCTGGCCACAAACGGCTTGACCACCTCGCCCACCTGCAGGGAAATCTTCGGCCGCTCGCCGGAGGACGGCTTCACCTACGAGGACTTGCTGCAAGCGATCCACCCGGATGACCTGGCACGCATGACGGAGGCGGTGCGCAACACGATGGAAACGGGGGCCGACTACGCCATCGCCTACCGGACTATCTGGCCTGACGGCTCTGTGCACGGCGCTGAAATCCGCGCGCAACTCCACCGGGACCGCACCGGGCGGCCGATCAAGCTGGTCGGGGTTTCAGCCGACATAACCGAGCGCCTGCAGGCCGAAGAACAGCAGCGGCATCTCAACGAGATGCTCGAGGAACGCGTGGCGGAGCGGACTCGCGAGCTGCAAGAGGCGCACAGGCTCGTGCTGGCGGAGGTCAGTCAGCGGGAACGGGCCGAGGAGCAGCTTCGCCACGCGCAGAAGATGGAAGCGATCGGCCAGCTCACCGGCGGAGTGGCGCACGACTTCAACAATCTCCTGATGGCGGTGCTCGGCAACCTTGAACTCATCCGAAAGCATGTTGCCGGCGATGCGAAGGCTACGCGGCTGATCGACGGAGCCTTGCAGGGCGCACAGCGCGGGGCGTCGCTCACCCAGCGGCTGCTTGCCTTCGCCCGCAGGCAGGACCTTCAGGTGGGCCCGGTAAACCTCGCCGGACTCGTGACAGAGATGGAGGATCTTTTGCAGCGCTCGGTCGGATCCCGGATCGCCATAGAGGTGGACGTTCCGGAGCGCCTCCCGCCCGTGTCGGCCGATGCCAACCAGGTGGAGCTCGCCCTCCTCAACCTTGCCGTCAATGCCCGCGACGCGATGCCGGATGGCGGAACGATTCGGATCGAGCTGAAGGAAGCGGAGCAGCCGGCGGTATCGGAATCCCTTGCACCCGGACGCTATGTCCTCCTGTCGGTTATCGACCAGGGCCAGGGCATGGACGCAGCAACTCTAGAGAAGGCGATCGAGCCGTTCTTTTCCACCAAGGAACTCGGCAAGGGCACAGGCCTCGGCCTTTCCATGGTTCACGGACTGGCCTTGCAGTTGGACGGCCGGTTGAAGCTGACAAGCGCCCTCGGTCAGGGAACCACTGCGGAACTATGGATTCCGGTGTCGACATCCGAGAGCCACGAAAAAAGGCAGGACGTCGCGGCAGCAGGCCCTCGGAATGAAGCCGGCCCCAAACGGATCCTTCTCGTCGACGACGACGTCCTGATTGCCATGAGTTCGGCTGACATGCTGGCTGACCTCGGCCACGAGGTCGTGGAAGCCTATTCGGGAAAGGAGGCGCTCTCCTTGATCGATGGCGGCGCCACCTTCGACCTGTTAATCACGGACTACTCGATGCCGGGCATGACGGGAGCGGAACTGGCGAAAGCGGCGCGCGACCGTATGCCGGGGTTACCCATCGTGCTGGCCTCTGGCTACGCGGACTTACCGTCGGGCGTGGAAATCGACGTGGCCAGGCTGCCAAAGCCGTATTCCCAGGACCAACTGGCTCACATGCTTGGAAAGCTATTGTAGCTTCTGGAGCGCAGGGGAGGAACGGTCGATGACTATGCCTTTCCGAGTCGAGTCGATCACGCCGATCACCTCTCGACCTGGAGAAGAACCATGAAGTTTATCAACGTTTTCACTCTCATCCTCCTGAGTGTAGGTGGCCTGAACTGGGGGCTGGTCGGATTATTCAGCTTCGACCTCGTGGCCGCGATCCTTGGGGCTGGCTCGGGGCTCGCCCGGATCGTTTACATCCTGGTGGGGCTGTCGGCCGCCTGGCAGATCGTTCCCCTCTTTATACGCTGGGCTCCGGCAATTTCGCTGCCGGGCAGAACCGATAGGGCTTGGGAGGGACCGCTCGTCTTGCTTTGGGCCGCGATCCTCGCGACAATTATAGTGTTTCACCCCGTGAATGCGGTGGCTGCCTTGCTGCTTGCTCCTTACCTCGCCTGGGTGAGTTTTGCGGCGGCACTTAACATGTCGATCTGGCGGCGCAACCGCTCGAAACCAATGTTGCAGGGCGCCCGATGAGAACCCGATGGATCCTCGTGAATGATCGGATGCAGCAAGGCTACCGGTACGCTCTCGTTGCGCCCGTTGGCCGTGACTTTCATCCCGATTTCCAACCAGACTTGACACCCGCCGAGATGCTTGGGCTCGGCGTGTTCGGTGGCAAGTACATGACCGACTGCCGTAACGAATTCCCCAACAGCTGGTTTGCAGAGGCCCGGCTGTCGCCGCTTCGCAAAGATCCATCACTCAACTGGTTCGGTGTCGACGCCAGCCAACCGCTCAGCGTCTGGCGAGCCAAGGGATGGATACATTCCGACGATCCGCGCGGCTGGTTCCAGTGGTACTGCCGGTATCACCAAGGACGTCGCATGCCCGGCGAGGACGAGAGACAGATCGCCCGTTGGAAAGCTATTCGCCGCCATGTCGCTCAGCTTCGCCGAGCCTGCGAGCCTGGGGATTGCTGGTGCCGGCCGCGTCAGCGCCAGGCTCTGCTGCATTGGGCCTATGACAGCCGTTTGATTTGACTTTTATGCCGGTGCTGAAAAACGCTCGGAGCCTCTGCATTTTTCACAAGGTGGGCACCCGCCACACGACTGGGCGACGATCATGCGATCGATGCTGTCTGTCTCGTATGGCATCTGCGGGGTGTCGCCAAATGCGATGCGCGCAAGGGTATTCAGGGAGAATTGGCTGGGGAACCTGGATTCGAACCAGGACTAACGGAGTCAGAGTCCGCTGGTCTACCGTTAACCTATTCCCCAAGGCCGCTGGCGGTGTGTTGCCGCCGCGTCGGTGTGGCGGGCTTATAAACAAAAGAACGCCCGATGCAAATACCTTTTGCCAAAAAAATGCGGCCGGGCTGTGTCCTTCTGGTTTTGGATTGAGCCTCGATAAGGGTCTCGCTCTTGGTCGGTCTTCGGCAACCGGAAGGGGAAGGGCGGTGGGGTTCGCCGGCTCCGCTATGGTTCCAAAAAAAGTTTGGCGAAAGGAGACGGCGCTGGTACAGTCGCGCCAACGCAAAATCGAGAGAGCGCCTTGAGCGGCCGTCAGGCTTCGCGCGGCGCCATGGTTGAGACAAGTGAAAGACCCCGATCACGGCGATAAGCCGTCTGAATCCGGGGCGTCGGCAGCAGGCCGCAGCGAGGGGCGCATGGGCGCGTCGCGGGGCGGCAAGGGCAAGCGGCGGCGGCGCAAGCCGTCCGGTTCCCCGTCTGCAATTGCCAGCGGATCCGGTCCGTCCGGAGAAGCAGGGCGTCCCGCAGCACTGAACGAGGCGGAGCCGTCGCGCAAGCGCAAACGGCGCCGGCGTTCGAAATCAGCAAGACCGCAAGATCAGTCCGCTGCCTCCGGTGCAAGCGCGCCGGCGTCGGATGCGGCTCTCAGCGACAAGAGGGGCGCCCAAAAGCGCAACAGGAAGGCGCGCCATCGGCGCGGCCTTCAGGGGCGGCCGCTTGCTTCCGCGAGCAACCCGACGACAAACCTGCGGCCGGGAGGCCGGCCGGGCGAGCGATCCGGCGATGCTCCGCGGCCGCGGAGCGGCGAAGCCGCCGCGCAGCAGCAGGCGCGTCCGGAGAGGCTCGGTGCACCATTCGTCGCGCCGGGCGAGCCGCCGGCACCGCTTTATGCGGCCCTCGATCTCGGCACCAACAATTGCCGGCTGCTCATCGCGCAGCCGACCCGGCCGGGCCAGTTCCGTGTGGTCGATGCGTTTTCTCGAATCGTCCGATTGGGCGAGGGGCTCGGCGCCAGCGGGCGGCTTTCGGAGGACGCGATGGAGCGCTCGGTCGAAGCGCTCAAGGTCTGTGCCGCCAAGCTCGGTGCCCGCTCGATCCGCCGGCGCCGGCTGATCGCGACCGAGGCTGCGCGTGCGGCTGCCAACGGCGAAGCCTTCATGAACCGCGTCGCCGAGGAAACCGGTCTCGAACTCGAGATCATCGATCGCGAGACGGAGGCACGGCTTGCCGTGTCCGGCTGCTCGTCGCTCGTCGACCGCGAAACCCGGTCGGTCGTGCTCTTCGATATCGGCGGCGGCTCGTCGGAAATTGCGGTCATCCGGATAGGCGAAAATCGCTCGAGCCGGCTTGCCAATCACATTACCCACTGGACTTCGCTGCCCGTGGGCGTCGTCACCCTTTCCGAGCGCCACGGCGGCGAGCATGTGACGCCCCAGAGTTTCGAGGTGATGGTGCGCGAGGTGGAGGCCATGCTTGCCGGCTTCGAGAGCCCCTCCGTCGACGCGCTGGCAAGCGGCTCCTATGGCGGCGGCTTCCACCTGATCGGAACGTCGGGAACCGTGACGACGCTTGCCGGCGTGCATCTCGACCTGCCGCGCTACGACCGCCGCCGCGTGGACGGCCTCTGGCTTTCCGATGACGAGGTCTCGGCCATGCAGGCGCGCCTCCTCTCCTGGGATTTCGCCGCACGTGCCGCCAACCCCTGCATCGGTCCGGACCGGGCCGATCTGGTGCTTGCCGGCTGCGCGATCCTCGAGGCGATCCGCCGCCGCTGGCCGTCGAGCCGTATGCGCGTCGCCGATCGCGGGCTTCGCGAAGGGCTGCTGACCGATATGATGGCGGATGACGGGGCCTGGCGCCGGGGGCGTCCGCGCCGTCATCAGCGCAGCTTCGGTTCTCCGCAGGCGGGCGAGGAACGGGTAAAGCGCCACGAAGGAACCGAGGCATGACGAAATCCCCGATCGGCGGCAATCGCAGCGGCCGCAAGCTCGGACAGAAGGTCAAGAAGGGCAAGCTGAAGGCGTCTTCGCGCCGCTGGATCGAGCGCCACATCAACGACCCCTATGTTCAGCGGGCGCAGCTCGAAGGCTACCGCGCAAGAGCCGCGTTCAAGCTCCTGGAGATCGACGAGAAGCACAAGATTCTTGCTGGCGCCAAGCGCATCATAGATCTGGGCGCGGCACCCGGAAGCTGGTCTCAGATCGCCGCCAAGGTGACGAATTCGAGCGATGCCGATCCGCGGGTCGCGGCGATCGACTTCCTCGAAATGGATCCGATCCCGGGCGTCCGCTTCCTGCAGATGGATTTCCTGGATCCCGAGGCGCCGGAAAAGCTGAAGCAGGCGATCGGCGGAGCTCCGGACATCGTCCTGTCCGATATGGCGGCGCCGACCACGGGCCATCGCCAGACCGACCATATCAGAACCATGCATCTCTGCGAGGTGGCGGCGCATTTCGCCGTCGAGGTACTCGCGGAGGGCGGACATTTTCTGGCGAAGACCTTCCAGGGCGGCACCGAGCGCGACCTCCTGAACATGCTGAAGCAGAACTTCCGCCAGGTCGTCCATGTGAAGCCGGCGTCCTCCCGTGCCGAATCGGTCGAGATGTTTCTGCTCGCCAAGGGTTTCAAGGGCCGCCACGGGCTTAAGAGCGACGAGCCGGCAGAGGGTGCTGCGGAGGAATAGAGCCATGCTGCTATATGTAACCCTCGGCTCCAACGACCTCGAAAGGGCGGGCGCTTTCTACGACACGGCGCTTGCGCCCCTCGGCCTCAAGCGGCGCAAGGAGGATGAGGTGGAGATTGGTTACGGCGCGGAGGGTGACTTCCGCTGCCGGCTTTGGGTGGTGACCCCGTTCAATCGCGAGGCCGCGACCATCGGCAACGGCTCGATGGTGGCGCTCGAGGCGCAAAGCCGCGCGGCGGTGGACGCCTTCCATGCCGCGGCGCTCGCCGGTGGCGGCACCGATGAAGGCGCGCCGGGGCTGCGTCCCTTCCACGCAAATTTTTATGCGGCTTACGTCCGTGACCCGGACGGCAACAAGCTTTCGGCGGTCTGCGAGCGGCCGGAATAGGCGTTACGCGGCTTGCCTGAAAGGGCAAAGGGCGGAGCTTTCCTCGCTGACAGCGCCGCCCGATCGGAGCCTGCAGCAGATCATTTGCCGGCAGCCGTCGTCTCCACTTCCCGCACGGCCAGCCGATGGCCCGAAACGGAGGCGCCGGCATTCTTCGCCATGGCGACGAAGGGAATTGCCGCCAGAAGATTGGCGATGGCAATGATCATGAAGGCGACGTGGAAGTCTTCGAGCTCGAGCGGCCCGCCGCTGAGCGCCGTCTGGAATTCGAGAATGGCGCCTGCGACTGCGACCCCCAATGCGAGACTGATCTGCTGCAGCACGGCGCTCATCGACGTCGCCTTGCTTGCGTCGGCATCGTCGATGTCGGCGAAAGAGAGTGCGTTGACGCCGGTGAAGAAGAAGGAGCGGGCGAAGCCGGCGATCAGCAGGACGGAGATCAACAGGAGATAGGGCGTCGCCGGCGTGAAGAAGCCGTTGGCGAAAGTCGTGACGGCCGCAATCACGGCGGCGATGAGCAGTGTCGTGCGGAAGCCGGCGAAAGCGAACACGCGGCGCGCGAGAAACTTCGTGGTGATGGCGCCGACGGCGCCGACGAAGGTGATGAGGCCCGATTGGAACGGGCTGAGACCGAAGCCGACCTGGAGCATCAGCGGCATCAGGAAAGGCACTGCGCCGACGGAGATGCGGAAGATCGTGCCGCCGATCGACGCGGCGCGGAAGGCACCGTCGCGGAAGAGCTTGAGATCGAGCACGGGCGCCGGATGCCGGCGCGCATGGAAGATATAGAGGAGCGAGGCGGCGACGCCGGCCGATACGGAAGCGATACCGATCGCCGGCGGCAGGGCCGGCAGGCTGATGACCGAAAGCCCGAAGACCACGCCCGCGGCGGCAATGCCTCCGAGCAGGAAACCGATGATATCCACCGGGGGCGGATTTCGTCGCTCCATCTCGGGCAGGTAGATGCCGGAAAGAAAATAGCCGACAATTCCAACCGGCACGTTGATCAGGAAGATCCAGTGCCAGGAGAAATAGGTCGTGATGAAGCCGCCGAGCGGCGGGCCCGCGAGCGGTCCGACCAGTGCGGGTATCGTCAGCAAAGCCATTGCCGAGACAAGTTCGCTGCGCGGCGCACTGCGCACGAGGACGAGCCGCGCGACCGGCGTCATCATGGCGCCGCCCATGCCCTGCAGGAAGCGCGCAAGGACGAAGGCGAAGAGGCTATCCGCCACCGCGCAGAAGAGGGAGCCCGCGATGAAGACGAGGATCGCCGCGCGGAAGATTCGCTTGGCGCCGAACCGGTCCGCCATCCAGCCGCTCAGGGGAATGAAGATCGCCAGCGCCACCATATAGGAGGTCAATGCGAGCTTCAGCGTGATCGGCCCGACGCCCATATCGCGCGCGATTGCCGGCAGCGATGTCGAAATGACGGTTGAATCCATCTGCTCCATGAAGAGAGCGACGGCGAGGATCAACGGGACGATGCGGTTCATGAAAGGCGCCTTGGGGCTGTCACTGCGGGCGTTAGCCCCATTGGTTCTTAATTCGAAATCGATTTGAGGACAAAATCATCAGAAACTCGAGCGCGCTGGTCGCCGGTAAGCGGTTCCGATGGCTTTGTCGGGGCGAAACCGGAGATTGAAGATCACATGCGTGTGATCCGTCCTGTCCATTTCTGTCAAGGCACTACTTTTCGCCTGTGATCACCGGCGCGCGGGCAGCGCCGGTCAACAGGAGGGAATGACGATGGCTTTTCAATTGAAGCGGCGGACGCTGTTCGCAGCAGGCGCGGGCGCATTGGCGGCACCAAGTCTGCTGGCAGGCCTTGCCGGTGCTCAGGAAACGACGGAAAAGGGCGGCACGGCGATGAATGCGGACTTCAGGACTTTGAAACTCGGAAGTTTCAAGGTGACGGTGATCAGCGACGGGACGCGCGCCGCGGACAAGCCGCACGAGATCTTCGGTACCAATCAGCCTGCGGAGTCGGTCTCCAAACTTCTGGAACAGAATTTCCTGCCGACCAGCGGCTTCGTCAACGGCTTTTCCCCGGTTCTGGTCGATACCGGATCCGAGGTCGTTCTCTTCGACACCGGGCTTGGCGAGGCAGGTCGCGAGGCGGGCACGGGCAAGCTTGCGGAAGGCCTGAAAGCTGCCGGTTATGCTCCGGAACAGGTGACGGTCGTCGTCATCACCCACATGCACGGCGACCACATCGGCGGCCTGACGGAGGGTGGAAAGCCCGCTTTTCCCAATGCGCGCTATGTGACCGGGCAGGTCGAGTACGATTTCTGGAAGGACGGCGCCCGCGTCGGCACGCCCGCCGAAAACGGGCACAAGGCGGTGCTGGCGAAGGTCGTGCCGCTGGCGGAAAAGATCACCTTTGTCGCGGATGGCGGGGAGGTCGTCCCCGGCATCTCTGCGATGGCTGCGTTCGGTCATTCTCCGGGGCATATGATCTATCGGCTCGAGTCCGACGGCAAGGCCATGATCCTGACCGCAGACACGGCCAACCACTATGTCCTGTCGCTGCAGCGGCCGGATTGGGAGGTTCGCTTCGACATGGACAAGGCGGCTGCCAGCGCGAGCAGAAAAAAGGTCTTCGACATGATCGCGACCGACCGGCTGCCCTTCATCGGCTATCATATGCCGTTTCCGTCCGTCGGCTTCGTCGAGAGCCAGGATCAGGGCTATCGCTTCGTACCGGCGAGCTATCAGTTCGACATATGAAGAGACGGCTTGCTGCACTGCGACAACAATTCGCCGGGGCCCATAAGATTTGGGCCCCTTGGCTATTTTCATTCCGGCATATCCGTGTTACCAGCCCTCGCCAACTTCCAAGAAAAGCCTTGAAGTCACCCGGTGGACAAGTCGCTGAGCGTCCCCGGGGATTTTTCGTTTATTTGAAGAGGAACTGGCCATGGCGCGCATCATCGAAACGGCAACCGGTCTGGAGGCTTTGACCTTCGACGACGTTCTGCTCCAGCCAGGACATTCCGAGGTGATGCCGGGTCAGACGAATATCGCCACCCGCATCGCACAGGACATCGAACTCAATCTTCCGATCCTCTCGGCGGCCATGGATACCGTCACCGAGGCGCGGCTCGCGATCGCCATGGCACAAGCCGGCGGCATCGGCGTCATCCACCGCAACCTGACGCCCGCCGAACAGGCGGAAGAAGTCCGGCAGGTCAAGAAGTTCGAAAGCGGCATGGTCGTCAATCCGGTGACGATCGGCCCGGATGCGACGCTTGCGGATGCTCTCGGCCTGATGAAGGCGCACGGCATTTCCGGCATTCCCGTCGTGGAAAACGGCGGCCTCGGCGGGCAGAAGCAGGGGCGCCTCGTCGGCATCCTCACCAACCGCGACGTCCGCTTCGCGTCCGATCCTTCCCAGAAAATCTACGAATTGATGACGCGGGAAAACCTTATCACGGTGAAGGAAAGCGTCGATCAGCAGGAAGCAAAGCGCCTTCTGCACAAGCACCGGATCGAGAAGCTCCTCGTGGTCGATCCCGAAGGACGCTGCGTCGGCCTGATCACGGTCAAGGACATCGAAAAGTCCCAGCTCAACCCGAACGCCGCCAAGGATGCGCAGGGCCGGCTTCGCGCCGCCGCCGCCGTCAGCGTCGGCGACGACGGTTTCGAGCGCGCCGAGCGGCTGATCGATGCCGGCGTCGACCTGATCGTCGTCGACACCGCCCACGGCCATTCGCAGCGCGTGCTCGATGCGGTGGCGCGGGTGAAGAAGCTTTCCAACTCGGTGCGCATCATGGCGGGCAACGTCGCGACGGGTGACGGTACCAAGGCGCTGATCGACGCCGGCGCGGATGCGGTCAAGGTCGGCATCGGCCCCGGCTCGATCTGCACGACGCGCATCGTCGCCGGGGTCGGCGTGCCCCAGCTCGCCGCGATCATGGCGGCCGTCGAGGCCGCACAGGCCGCGGACATCCCGATCATCGCCGACGGCGGCATCAAATATTCGGGCGATGTCGCCAAGGCGATCGCCGCCGGCGCTTCGGCCGTGATGATCGGCTCGCTGCTCGCCGGAACCGAGGAGAGCCCTGGCGAGGTCTTCCTGTACCAGGGCCGGTCCTTCAAGGCCTATCGCGGTATGGGGTCCGTCGGCGCCATGGCGCGCGGCTCGGCCGACCGCTATTTCCAGGCGGAAGTCCGCGACACGCTGAAGCTCGTGCCGGAAGGCATCGAGGGGCAGGTGCCTTACAAGGGGCCGGTCTCCGGCGTCCTGCACCAGCTCGCCGGCGGCCTCCGCGCCTCCATGGGCTATGTCGGCGGGGCCACGATCAAGGATTATCAGGAGCGCGCCACCTTCGTTCGCATCTCCGGCGCCGGCCTCCGCGAGAGCCATGCCCATGACGTGACGATCACCCGCGAGAGCCCGAACTATCCGGGCGGCGCCTGATATCATCGGCGGACGCCGTCCGGCGTCCGCCATGTCCATTGCTGACGCTGAGAGCATCGATGACAGGCTTCGAAATATTCTGGCCGATGGTGGCCCATGTCGCGCTTGTCTTTGCGCTTTATGCGCTCCTCTCCACGCGTCGGGCATCGCTTATCAGGTCGGGCGAGATCGACGCTTCCCTGTTCCGGGAAAACCGCGGCGAGCCGGGCGAGAGCCTTATCGTGCGAAACAGCATCGCGAACCAGTTCGAGCTGCCGGTTCTCTTCCATCTCTGCTGCGTGCTGCTCTACGTCACCGAGGCGGACAATCTCCTCTCGCTTGGTCTCGCCTGGCTTTTCGTGGCGCTCCGTTATGCTCACGCCTTCATCCACGTCACGAGCAATCGGCTTCGCTTTCGCCAGCCGCTGTTCATGGCAGGTTTCATCGTGCTCTTCGCGATGTGGACATGGCTTTCCGTCTGGATGGCGATGAGCTGAGGTAACGCAGTTTTGTAAGTCCGTGACCGTGCCGCTGACCTATCCTGTCGCCGGGTGGTCTGCTGCCGCCTGCTACAGCGACATTTGATCTGCCATAGCCCCAGGGAGAGCGTCATGAACAAGCCTGTCATCACCCAGGCGATGATCGATGCCTATGACGAATATACGCATCTCACTTTGGATCGCCGCCGTTTCATGGAGAGATTGACGGCGCTCGCGGGTACGGCTGCGGCCGCCGCCGCAATCGCGCCGATGCTGGCTGCCAATAGTGCCAAAGCCGAAGTGATTGCCGAGACGGACGAGCGCATCAAGGGAGAGGACATCACCTATCCCGGCGCCGACGGCGAAATGAAGGGATATCTCGTCAGACCCGCCGATGCGTCCGGCAAGCTTCCCGCCGTCATCGTCATTCACGAGAATCGTGGCCTGAACCCACACATAAGAGACGTAGCGCGCCGCATGGCGCTCGAAGGCTTCGTGGCGCTTGCGCCCGATTTCCTGTCGCCGGACGGTGGGACACCGGCCGACGAGGACAAGGCGCGGGAGATGATCAGCGCACTCGACGCAACCGAGACGAATGAGAATGCCGTCGCCACCGTGAGCTTTCTGAAAGGCCATGCGGAAAGCACCGGCAATGTCGGCGCGATCGGCTTTTGCTGGGGCGGCGGTCTCGTCAACAGGCTTGCCGTGAACGCACCCGATCTCAAGGCCGGCGTGGCCTATTACGGCGCTCAGGCGAAGGCCGAGGACGTGCCGAAGATCAAGGCGGCGCTGCTGCTGCATTATGCCGGGCTCGACGAGCGCATCAATGCCGGCATAGAGGCCTACCGCAAAGCGCTGACGGAAAACGGCAAGGACGTGACGATCCACGTCTATGAAGGTGTGAACCACGCTTTCAACAACGACACCTCGGCGGCGCGGTACAACAAGGAGGCGGCCGACCTCGCCTGGCAGCGGACCGTCGAATTCCTGAAGACGAAGCTGGCTTGATCATGCGGCTGGACGAGGCGCAGCTTTCGCCGCGCCCCGTCCGGCCGCGGCAGCGTCCCGTGAGATCTCCCGGGCGCAGGCCGATATGGCGTCTGCAAGCGCGTCCATGTCGCGCGACCGCGGGTTGCTGCGCCGCCAGATGAGCCCGATCTCACGAGAGGGCTCCGGGGCGGCGAAGGGCACGATCCGGATCGCGTTGCGTGCGGCTTCGCTCGGTATCGCGATCTCGGGGATGAGTGTCATTCCCATGCCGTTTGCCACCATCTGCAAAAGCGTTGCCATCGACGTGGCGCCGAAACTCAGGAGCTGCCGTTTGCCGGCCGTATTGCAGACGGCCAGCGCCTGATCACGCAGGCAATGGCCTTCTTCGAGCAACAGCAGCTGCGATATATCCACCTGCTCTTCCGTCATCGGCGACATGAGCACATGCCGGTCGTTCTCCGCCACGGCCATATAGAAGCGGTCGGAAAACAGCGGCCGGGTGACGATGCCGTCGGCGTCGACCGGCAGCGCCGCCACGACCGCATCCAGCCGGCCGTCGCCGAGATCGGCGATGAGCCGGTCGGTAAGCGACTCCTTGAGCTCTATTTCGATCGCCGGATACCGTTCGCGCAGGTAGGGAATGAGCCTCGGTACGAGATAGGGCGCGAGCGTCGGGATAACCCCGAGGCGGACCCGCCCCTCGAGAGTGCCCGTGTTTGTCCGGGCGCTCTCCTCCAATCTGCCGACATCCGCGAGGATGGAGCGCACCTGCGCCAGCACTTCCTCGCCCTTGACGGTCAGGAAAACGCCGGCGCGGCTCCGCTCCACCAGCTTCACGCCCAGATGTTCTTCCATCTCCATGATCTGCGCAGAGAGCGCCGGCTGGCTGACATGGGTGAGTTCGGCCGCCTTGCCGAAGTGGCGAGTGGCCGCGAGGGCATCGAAGTAACGCATCTGCCTGAGTGTCAACATGATAGGAAAATCTTATCGTAACCAGCAGGAAATACAATTGGAGATTATCGTCGCGGGATGGGAGAAACCAGTGCCAAGGCATTCCATGCGCTGTGCCGATCGTGGCTGCTGTCGTTCAGCCGTCACGCTCCTCAGGAGCTTCGGAAGCCGCAACGTCGAGACAGGAGGGATGTGATGACAGATCGTCCGACGATCACCACCACCGCCGGGGCGCCGGTGCCGGACAACCAGAATTCGCTGACGGCAGGGCCGCGTGGCGGCATCATGCTGCAGGATTATCAGCTCATCGAGAAGCTGGCGCATCAGAACCGCGAGCGCATTCCGGAACGCGTCGTCCATGCCAAGGGCTGGGGTGCTTTCGGCACGCTGAAAATCACCGGCGACATCTCGCAATATACGAGAGCGAAGTGTCTCCAGCCCGGCGCCGAAACGCCGATGCTGGCCCGCTTCTCGACTGTCGCCGGCGAACAGGGCGCCGCCGACCACGAGCGCGACGTCCGCGGTTTCGCGCTTAAATTCTACACCGGGGAAGGCAACTGGGACCTCGTCGGCAACAATACGCCGGTCTTCTTCATTCGCGATCCCTACAAGTTCCCCGACTTCATCCACACGCAGAAGCGTCATCCGAAGACCAATCTGCGTTCCGCCACTGCCATGTGGGACTACTGGTCCCTGTCGCCGGAAAGCCTGCATCAGGTGACGATCCTGATGTCCGACCGCGGCCTCCCGCAGACGCCGATGCATATGAACGGCTACGGCTCGCACACCTATTCCTTCTGGAACGACGCGGGCGAACGCTACTGGGTCAAGTTCCACTTCAAGACCCAGCAGGGCCACAAGTTCTTCACGAACGAGGAAGGCGAAACGGTCATCGGCAAGACCCGCGAGGGCTATCAGGAGGCACTGTTCTACGCGATCGAGAACGGGGCTTTCCCGCGCTGGACGGTTCAGGTGCAGATCATGCCGGAGCTCGACGTGGAGAAGACGCCCTACAACCCGTTCGACCTGACCAAGGTCTGGCCGCATGCCGACTACCCGGCGATCGAGATCGGCGTGCTGGAGCTCAACCGCAACCCGGAAAACTATTTTGCCGAGATCGAGAACGCAGCCTTCTCGCCCTCCAATATCGTTCCCGGCATCGGCTTCTCGCCGGACAAGGTGCTGCAGGCCCGCATATTCTCCTACGCGGATGCCCACCGCTACCGCCTCGGCACGCATTACGAACACATCCCGATCAACCAGCCGCGCTGCCCGGTTCACCACTACCATCGCGACGGTCAGATGAACACCTATGGCGGCATCCGCACCGGCAATCCGGACGCCTATTACGAGCCGAACTCCTTCAATGGACCGGCCGAACAGCCGCTGGCCAAGGAACCGCCGCTCAGAATAGACGGCGACATGTCCCGCTACGACCACCGCGTCGGCAATGACGACTACATTCAGGTGCGGGCGCTGTTCGACCTCTTCGACGAGGGGCAGAAGTCGCGCCTTTTCTCCAACATCGCGGCCGCCATGGGCGGCGTCCCGGGCGAGATCATCGAGCGGCAGCTCATTCATTTCGCCCGCGTTCACCCGGAATACGAGGCGGGCGTCCGCCAGGCGCTGAAGACCGCCCACGGCTACGAGGCGGACACGATCAGCACGGCCGCCGAGTAGTCCGGCGCCCGTTCCGGCAAGCGCGAAGGCCACGCCTCAGCAAGGCGTGGCCTTCGTCATTGGAGGAGATATGTAAGCGGCTCACCAGCCCGGCAGCATATGGCTCTGTCTGAGGCGCGGATAACGGGGATAGCCCTTGAGATCGCCTTCGAGATCGTCGTTGACGGTGATCGGCGTGATGTTGTCCAGGCAGGCGGTAATGTGATTGGTGATCGCGTTCGACAGCGACGGCGAAAGGCCGGGGCGCTTCATGATGCCGATCTGCACCGGCGCCAGCGACGGGAAGCCGTCGGCCAGCGTCAGCACCTTCATGCCCGGTCGCAGTGCCGACTCCGGAAGGACGGAGACCGCCATGCCGGCGAGCACCGCCGCGGCAACGACGGTCGAGGACCAGCTCGTGAACAGGATCTGATATTCCTTGCCGGTCGCATCGAGCGCCGCGCAGGCAGCCTGCCGCCACTGACAGTCGCGCCGGCCGACCGCAAGCGGGATTGGGGCATTCTCGGGCAGCGGATGATTGATGGAGCTGACCCAGCAGAGCGGTTCGGTTCGTACGACGTCGGAAGCCCGCGCACGCGGATTGTGGGTGACGAGCGCGATGTCGAGATCGCCCTTCGCCATTTTTTCCGCGAGGTCCACCGAAGGCTCGCAAACGATGTAGAGCTCGACGTTCGGATGCGTCTTGGCGAAGCGGACGATGATTTCGGGCATGTAGCGGTCCGCGTAGTCGTCCGGTGTGCCGATCCGCAGCGTGCCCTCGAGGCGGTTGTCGTCGAAGGAGGCGATTGCCTCATTGTTGAGGCGGATCATCCGGCGGGCAAAATTGAGGAGCCTGTCGCCCTCGACGGTCAGCCGGTTGCCCCGGCCATCCTTCATGAAAAGCGGCTTGCCGATCCGCTCTTCCAGGCGTCGCATCTGCATCGACACGGCGGATTGAGTCTTGAAGACACGGTCGGCCGCCTTGGTGAAGCTGCCCGTGTCTGCGATTGCTACGAAGGTTTGCAGCTGGTCGATATCGAGCGGTGCGGACATGGCCGGAATACCTATAAGATTGTTTGATGAATATCATTAAAAACATTCGTTGGACTGATCAATAAGGATTTGCGAATGATAATCCGCAAACCACGTCAATCTTTCCGGCCAAAATAGTCGCCGGTTCGCCAAAAGTATTTCCGCCTGCCCCTGCGAAAAACCTCCCCGCAGGGGACGGGTTTCTTCGTGCCCGCGAAAAGGAGTTCCGTCATGCGCACGACCCACCACGCCTCCGGTTTCGGCCTCGTTGCGAGCAGGCAGTCGCCTGCAGCCCGCACAACAGGCATCATCGGCGTGCTGACGGCCGTCTGGCGCCTTTATCGAAACCGCTGCCAGATTGCCCGCCTGCAGGATCTCGACGATCGCCAGTTGCTGGACATGGGTTTGAAACGCGAAGACCTGCACGAGGCGCTGACCTCGGCCTTCTTCGAAAACCCTGGCAGCTACCTGACGCGCGCCTCACGCAATCGGGCGAACCTCTTCTACAGGGGAGTGCGCCACGATTGACCCCTCATGGTGCGTCCCGCCGCCTCGGATGCGCCAGTGCGGCATGATCTGCGAAATCTTCGCCTCGCGCGGATCATGCCGCGAATTTCGGATCGTGCCGATGGCACGTCGTGAAAGTTCCCCGCAGGGTATGAGCCAATAGACCCTGCTGCTTGCCCGGTACATGCCAAGACGTGTACCGGGCTTTTTTGCGCTTCCGATAAGGAGCGGCGCGGTGCTCGGACGCAGCTTTCCTCACCGATTTATCGGCATGTTTCCAGTTTGGGAATAAATCATGGCGGAGGCCAGTCGAGCGCGTGCCCGTCCCGCGGAGAGGGGCAATCCCGGCGGCTAGGCCTTGCCGCCCGAGCCGCCCTTGTAGCTCTCGAACAGGGCGTCGATGCTCTTCTGATATTCCTTTTGCATTTCCAGCCCGCTGTCGAAGAGGCTGTTCATCGCCTGCGAAAACTGGGCGAAGGCCGGGTTATCGGCCGGCGCTTTCTGCGCCGTGTCGGCGCCCCGCATCATCTCCGCATAGGCCTTGAAGAACGGATTGTCGGCGAAAAGGTCGGCTGCTTTCGGCTTTTCCCCGGCCTTGCCCGTTTCTCCCGCCTTGCCCATGCCGAAGAAGCCCTGCATCGCCTGGGTGAAAGGATTGTCGAAGGGGTTGGACTGCGGTTCGGGCTTTTTGGCGAGGCCTGTCGCCTCCATCCATTGCTGCATCAGCGTCATCATCGGATTGTCGGCGAGCCCACCGCTCATCTGCCCCGTGGTCTGTTTGAAGAGCCCGCCCATCAGCGTGCTCGCCATCACCGGCAGCATCTGCTTGTAGATCTCCTGGCCGATCCCCGTCATCTGTGCCGCCTGCGCCGCGATCGCGCGCGACATTTCCTTCGAGCCGAAAAGCTGGCCGAGAATGCCGTTGCCATCTGCGACACCCTGGGGTGTGAACGCCTGGCTCATGTCTTCGAAATACCGGGCGTAATTGCCGGTCGAGAGCGCCGTCAGCAGCGCGCCGAAGTCGTAGGGGTTCGTCGTATTGTACTTGAAGCCGGTGGAAAATGCGGGCATCAGCGCTGCCGTGGCTTTCGCCATTTGCTCCTGCGCGAGCCCGAATTGTTTAGCCATCAGTTCGATGGCGTGGCCGTTCTGCGCCTGCGCGAACATGTCAAAAAGCGGTGCCATTGGCGTTCCTTCCCGGGACGAGCGACGCATGTCCTTGCACTATAACGGGAATTGGAGGGCTGGAAACCGCTTTTTCTGAAGCGCCGGACGGGGGGCGGAAGGAGCATGTCGGCTGCGCTCCGTCCGGGTAGAGGGTCCGCTCAGTATTGGTAGTCGGCGAAAACCGGTTCCACCGATTCGTTCCAGCGGCCGTGATAGAGCGAGAGCATGTCTTCCGCGAGCGTCGCCTTCTTCGCCAGCACTTCGTCAAGCGGTGCCAGGAACTGGCTTTCGTCGATGCCGTCGCCGTTCAGCCGGTTGCGGCGCTTGAGGCCGTTGCGTGAAATGGCGAGAACCTCGCGCGCGACATCGAAAAGCGACCTCGACCGGAATTCGGCCGCGAGCGCCTTTGCGGGCACGGCATCTCTGAGTGCCAGGACCTCTTCGTAACCCCAATCGCGGGTCAATTCCTCGGCTGCCGACAGGGCCTCGTCATCGTAGAGCAGGCCGACCCAGAACGCCGGCAGGGCGCAGATCCGCCGCCAGGGGCCGCCGTCTGCCCCGCGCATTTCGAGAAAACGCTTCAGACGGACGTCGGGAAAGAGAGTCGACAGATGATTGGTCCAGTCGCCCATAGT
The DNA here is from genome assembly GCF_000375585.1 of Sinorhizobium meliloti 4H41. GTDB lineage: Bacteria > Pseudomonadota > Alphaproteobacteria > Rhizobiales > Rhizobiaceae > Sinorhizobium > Sinorhizobium meliloti_A. The sequence continues at coordinate 660,614 of NZ_AQWP01000001.1, forward strand.
CGGCTGCCACTCGGCAATTTCGCCCTTCAGCGCCCCATTCATGAACTGACGGAAGGTGACATGGGTGCAGTCATGGTAATGCCCGTCGCGGACGACGAAATACATGGGGACGTCGAGCGCCCATTCCACATAGTCGCTGAAGCCGAAGTCCGGCTTGAAGGCCGTCGACAACAGGCCCGAGCGCCGGTTGTCGGTATCGCGCCAGATGTCGCCCCGCCAGGAAAGCAGCCCGTTCGGCTTGCCTTCGGTGAAGGGGGAGCTCGCAAAGAGGGCGGTGGCGAGCGGCTGCAGCTTCAGGGAGACCTGCATCTTCCGCCGCATGTCCTCTTCCGAGGAGAAGTCGAGGTTAACCTGGATCGTGCAGGTGCGATACATCATGTCGAGGCCCTTGCTGCCCACCTTGGGCATGTAGCGCGTCATGATGGCGTAGCGCGACTTCGGCATGCGCGGCGTCTCGGCGAAACTCCATTTGGGGCTGCCGCCGATGCCGAGGAAACGGATGCCGAGCGGTTCGGCGATTTCCCGAAGCACGGCAAGGTGCTGGTTGGATTCCTTGCAGGTCTGATGGAGATTCTCGAGCGGCGCGCCGGAAAGCTCGAATTGCCCGCCCGGCTCGAGCGAAATCGCTCCATTGCCCGAGGGCTCGGCAAGGCCGATGACATTCCCCTCGTCCACGATCGGCTCCCAGCCGTTCCTTTCGGCCATACCGTTCAGGAGCGCCTGGATGCTGGCCTCGCCGAAATAGGGCACCGGGCTGTTGTCCGCCTTGAAGAAGGCGAACTTCTCATGTTCGGTGCCGATCCGGAACTTTTCCTTCGGCTTCGATCCGGATGCCAGATAGGCGGTCAGTTCAGCGACAGAGGTAACCGGCGTCTGGTCGGTAGTGTCTCGGGCCATATTCGTCTTCTTTGCCTGGGCGGCTCCTGCGGGGTCAGCAGGATCGGATGGAGTGCTTGAACCGTAATCAAGTGCGGCGCAAGTCAATTTCTTTCAAGATGCCCTCAAAAAAACTAGGAGCAAGCGGATGGAGCATCATCGCCAGTCGCCGAGCGTCGCCTGAATGACGGCCATCGCAGCCACTGCCGCGGTGTCGGCGCGCAGGATGCGCGGCCCGAGAGGGATCGCCGTCACGAAGTCACGGCTCCGCAGCAGATCCCGCTCCGCCTCCGAAAAGCCGCCCTCCGGCCCGATCAGGAGCGCCAGCCGGCGTTCGGCAATTCCCTCGAGGATGGGCAGTGGATTCTGGCTGTCGTTTCCCTCGTCGCAGAAGACGATGCGCCGGTCGCGCGGCCAGTCCATGAGAAGGTCCTCGAGCTTGCGCGGTTCCTCGACTGCCGGGATGCCGAGCACGCCGCATTGCTCCGCCGCTTCGATGACGTTGGCGCGAACGCGTTCGAGGCTGCCGATCTTTCCCTGGACATGCTGGGTCATGACCGGCTGCAGCACGCCGGCGCCCATCTCCACCGCCTTCTGCACGAGATAATCGAGCCGCCCTACTTTGAGAGGCGCAAACAGGTAGACGAGATCGCAAGGGGCGGGCTGAGGGCGCGTCTGTTCGACCGCGACGAGAACCGCATGCTTGCGCGAAGGCATGGCTATCTCCGCCCGCCATTCGCCGTCCCGGCCGTTGAAGACCAGAAGCGATGCGCCTTCACCCAGGCGCAGGACGTTGATGAGATAGTTGAACTGCTCCCTGGTGGCTTCGTGTTTCGCTCCGGCGTGGAGCTGGTTCTCGATGAACAGTCGCTGCATGCGGAAATTGGCGCGCATCGGTATCGGGTACCTTCTAGAGAAACAGACCGGAGAGGACGAGATAGAGAAAGGCCGAGAGCAGCGCAGACACGGGAACCGTGATGACCCAGGCGGCGACGATGGTCAGGAAGTGGGAGCGCCGCACCAGGCGCCGGCGGCGCACTTCCGCAAAGTTCGCCTCGCCCTTTTCCATGAATTCGGTCTGGCCCGTCTTGCGCCGGACATATTCGAGCCGCCGTTGCGAGTGACGCGTGTACCACTCGCGGAAGAAGCCGACGCCGAACACGGCGCCCACCGCCGTGTGGGTGGAACTGATCGGCAGGCCGAGAGCCGAGGCAAGCAGAACCGTCACGGCGGTCGCAAGCGCCACGCAGAAGGCGCGCATCGGGTTGAGACGCGTGATTTCCTCGCCGACGACGCGGATCAGCAGCGGACCGTAGAGCAGAAGACCCACCGAAATGCCGAGTGCGCCGATGAGGAGTACCCAGAAGGGGGCCTCCGAATCCGCGGTCGAGATCACGCCGTCGACAGCCGAAACGATCGCCGACAGCGGGCCGATCGCGTTCGATACGTCGTTTGCGCCATGGGCGAAGGAGAGCAGGGCGGCCGAGAAGATGAGCGGCAGGCGGAACAGCTTGCGAAGCGACTGGTTGCGGTTTTCGAGGCCTTCCGACTGGCGGTGGATCCACGGCTTCGACACGATGTAGCAAACGATCCCCGCCAGTCCGCCGATCGCCAGGCCGGTCGGAAGCGGAACAGAAGCCAGATGGTCGATTGCAAAGACCGCGACATAGGCGGTGAACGAACCGGCGGTGACGCCGAGGACGACAGGCATCCAGCGCCGGGCGGCCGAGATCTTGTCATCGCGATAGATGACGAACTCCTTCAAGAAGGCGAGGAAGAGTGCGGCAATGATCCCGCCGAGCACGGGCGAAATCGTCCAGCTCGCTGTGATGCCGGCGATCGCCCACCACTTGACGCTGGAAAGCCCGGCGGCGGCGACGCCTGCGCCGATAATGCCGCCGATGAGCGAATGCGTCGTCGAAACGGGCGCACGCGAGTAGGTCGCGATATTGATCCAGATCGCCGATGAGATAAGCGCCGAAAGCATCACCCAGACCAGCCCTTCGGCGCCGACCACCTGCGTGCCGTCGATGATCCCGGCCTCTACGGTCAGCGTGACCTTACGGCCGGCGATCAGCGCTCCGGCTATCTCGAACACCGCCGCAATCCCCAGCGCCACCGGCATCGATATCGCCTTTGCGCCGACCGCCGCTCCGACGTTGTTGGTGACGTCGTTGGCGCCGATGTTCATCGCCATGTAGCCCGCGACCGCCGCTGCCGCCACCACCACGGCCGCACCGGAGGCGCCCGTGAAATAGCTCGCCGCGAAACCCATGCTGAGGACCAGGAAGAGAGCGGCAAGTCCGGGAGCAGCCAATCTGCGCATGACGTGATGCGACGCTTCCTCGGCAAGGCTGAACTTGTCGAGATCCTTGTCGAGCGTCAGCTTTTCGAGGCGCGGTCGCGGCTTGGCCAATGGCTGTTCTCCAACTGTAATATTCGCCAGTAGCGGCACAAACGGGCGTATTCAAGAGGAATTGACGAGGGGGCGGGGGGCTTCGGCCGGGGCGTTACCCGAGCCGGCATGTCGCAGCCTGCGGCGAGCTTGCGTGTTCGACCAGTCGTCGGGGCGGATGCCGTGGGCTTCCGCCTCGCCGTCAGTTGCTGGAGGCTTTCGGCCGCTGCTCCGGGTCTGGGTCGAGGCGTTTGCCGAAATCGAGGATAAGCTCTTTCAGCGAAGGCTCTGCAACGCGCTTTGCCGCCTCACGATAGTCGACCCATTCCAGCCGCCTGCTACCTTTCTCCGGGAAGTTCTTGCAGAAGTCCTCGACTTCGAGCGCATGCACCTGCACCTTGCAGGAGATCTCCAGGCCGTGGTCCATCCGCTTCTGATAGACGTAGGCGCCGATGGCGGCCCTCTGCACCTTGCCCTTCACCCCGGCTTCCTCGTAGGCCTCGCGCTCCGCGACCTCGTGTGCCTGCTTGCCCTGCATCGGCCACCCCTTGGGGATGACCCACCGGCCTGTGTCGCGGCTGGTGATCACCAGGATTTCCAGCGCATTCGTCTTCTTGGCAAGGCGATAGCACAGCGCCGCATACTGCATTCGCGCCGGGCGACGCAGCATAAGTTGCACATCAGAAGCGAGCCGGTGCAGAAAGTTCAAAATTCCCCATACTCCTCAACGAATCAGTGGTTGCCGCGCGCAACCCGAGTATGAACCGTCGCATGCCGCTGTAAATGCGTTCGTCAAACGCGCCGCATTCATTCGGATTCACGCTCTTCCTTTTCGGGACTATACATCACCCAACTAACGCAAAGCGCGGAGTCGCGGTTCCGACAGAACCACTGTCCCATACGACCATATGTAGGAAATCGGCTGGAATTTTACCAAGGGGCACTCGCCACCCGTACTTTTGCGCTTGTCGGGCCCGCGACCGGTCAGGAACCCGCGCGATCACGCTGCTGCAGGCGCAGACGGGCAATGCGCACCCACTCTCCGCTGCGCTCGGCCTCGCGCGCCGCCGTGGCGACGAAATCGATGTGCCTCTGCGCGGCAGCCTTGGCGGTTTGCGGATCGCCGACCATGATCGCCGCATAGATCGCCTCGTGCTGCGCGAGAAGCTGGTCGCGCGCGCCGGGCGCGTCGAAGACGGAATTGCGGTGGAAGAAGATGCCTTGGGTCAGCAGCCTGTAACAGGCCCTGAGGGTGTGAAGCAGGATGATGTTATGAGCGCTTTCGCCGATAGCATTGTGCAGTTCGATATCGGCTTCGAGTTCTTCGGCGAAGTTGCCGCTCTCGTGTGCGGCGCGCATGCGCTTGATGACGCGGGTAAGAATGTCGCGGTCGAAGTCGGTTGCCCGGGTCGCCGCCAGTTCCGCCGTCAAGCCTTCGAGTTCGCGCCGGTATTCGAGATAGTCCTGGGTCGCCTTGTGGTGGCGTCCGATGAGCTCGATCAGGGGCTTGGAAAAGATCTGACCGACCACATCGGCGACGAACGTGCCGCCGCCATGCCGGCTGTCGACGAGACCGCGCGCCTCCAACTCCTTGAGCGCCTCACGCAGGATCGGCCGCGACACGTCGAAGCGCCTGGAGAGTTCTCGCTCGCCCGGCAGGCGATCGCCGTCGCGTAACACCCCCTCGAGGATCAGAAGCTCGATCTGCTGCACCACCTCGTCGGCCGTCCGGCTATGGCTGATACGGGCATAAAGGTCGTCCTGGTCTTCGGTCACGGCCACGTCTCCCGGAGCGCCAAGGGGATTGTGCACAGGTGTCGCCGGCCTCCGCTTCCATTCGGCAATCTAACAGGACCCATCAAGTGGTCAAATTGATTGTCCACTCTGCCGGCGTTGACAAAGATCGAACTGCGTCAAAGCGCCCTGTTCTTTTTACCTTATCCGTTGATAAGAAGGTGGTGATGAACGCGTGAGGGGGAAGAAGCGCTTCATGCCAAAGGGCAGTTTTGCATTTCCGGTGGCGCCCATGCGCGCCCAGGCGCTCGGCGAGGTCCATTCACGGCCCTATGCACTGGTGACGACTCCGCGCGTCATCTTTCAACTCGCCTTCATGACGGAGGGCGGGTCGATCGTCGATCACGCCGTGATGTCCGAGTTGTCGCGCTCGCGCGGCATCGCCCCGCCCGGTCGCGACGCCAATCACCACGCGATCCCCTGGGGACAGGGAACGCTGCGCTGGGAGCGGCACACGGAATTCTCCACCTATTTCTGGGACGCGCCCGCGCCGGAAAGCTTCGGTGGCGAGGTGCCGATCCATCCGTTCGGCGACGGTTTTTCGCCCCCGGGCTCGCTGATCTCCGGAGTTCGTCTGGAAATCCGCCCCGATACGCCGGAGACCCGCGAGGCGATCGCGGCTTTCGATCCCACGAGCCTCTGTTACAGCGAAACCAAGAATGGCCAGGCGGTGCTCCTGACCGACTTTCGCCAGAACGGCGACGGGCTGACCCAGGTGCTGGTCATCGATCGCGGCATGACGGAGGCGGGAACGGGCGCCCTGGTGCAGCGCCTGCTCGACATCGAGACCTACCGCACGCTCGCCATTCTCGGCCTGCCGCTTGCACAGTCGCTGTCGCCGGAGATCCGCCGCACCGAGGACGGCCTGACGGCGGTGACGCAGCGCATGAAGGAAAACGTCCGCGAGGAGGCTGACGAGATGCTGGCGGAGATCACCCGCCTTGCCGCCGATCTCGAAGCGGGTGCCGCCCTCAGCCTCTATCGCTTCGGCGCCAGCCGCGCCTATTATGGCATTGTCCAGGAACGCATCCGCACGCTTTCCGAAACGCCGGTGCCCGGTTACGAGACCATCGGCACCTTCCTCGAACGCAGGCTGGCGCCGGCAATGCGCACCTGTCAGTCGGTCGAGGAGCGGCAGGCGAACCTTTCGCGCAAGCTCGCTCGCGCTACGGCTCTCCTGAGAAGCTGGATCGACGTCGAACTGGAACGGCAGAACAGCGCCCTGTTGAATTCGATGGATCGCCGCGCCAAGCTGCAATTGCGCCTGCAGCAGACCGTCGAAGGATTGTCGGTCGCGGCGATTTCCTATTATGTCGTCGGGCTCTTCGGCTACCTCGCCAAGGCCGTCAGTCATGAAATACCCGTTGATCCCGGTCTCCTGACGGGCCTCGCCGTTCCCTTCGCGGTCGCCGGGGTCTGGCTGGTGGTCCGGCGCATTCGCCGGCATCACGACGAGCACGGATAGTCTATTGCTCCCAGTAGGGCACCGGGCCGTAGAGTGCGGCGAGATAGTCGATGAACTGCCTGACCTTGGCCGGTAGGAATTGCCGGCTCGGATAGACCGCCGAAAGCGTCAGCTTGTGCGATCCTTCCCATTGCGGCAGCACCTGAACCAGGCGACCCTCCCGAAGTTCCCTGCCGATGTCCCAGGTGGACCGCAGGGCGATGCCGGCACCGGCAATCACCGCTTCGCGGATGATTTCCGACGAGTTGGTGACGAGCGGTCCCTCCGGCCGGTAGGAGAGGCTGCCGTCGGGCCCCTCCAGCTTCCAGTTGTCGTTGTTGTGCGCCGGCAGACAGATGTGATGCGCGAGTTCGCCGATCTCCGTCGGCGCTCCATGACGGGCGACATAGCTCGGTGCCGCGCAGAGAAGCCGGCGCACCGGCGCGAGCTTACGGGCGACGAGGCTCGAATCGCTGAGTTCGCCTATTCGAATGGCGAGGTCGAAACCTTCTGCGACGATGTCGGTGAAATCGTCGGTCAGCACGATGTGCAGCTTCAGGTCGGGATGGTCCTTCATGAAACCGGTCAGATGCGGTGCGATGTGCATGCGGCCGAAGGAGGTCGGCGCGGAAATGCGCAGAGTCCCCTGGACCTGGGACGAGCGGCCCGAAGCATAGGCCTCCGCTTCCTCCAGACCGGCGAGAATGCCGAGTACGCGGTCATAGAAACCCTGGCCGGCCTCCGTCAGCGAAATCTGCCGAGTCGTGCGCTGCAGGAGCCGCGTGCCCAGCCTGTCTTCGAGCCGCTTGATACGTTTGGAAATCACGGCTGCGGAAAAACCGAGCGCGCGTCCCGCCGCCGACATGCTGCCGGTCGACACCACCCGCGCGAAAATCTCGAGATCGCCTAGATTCGTCATCAATCCTGATCATTGTTTCCAAAGGCGAAAAGATCATTAACATTTGCCGGGTGTCCGTCCAGCCCTGTAAAAGGTTAGAGCGGGATGCGCTGAGGTCATTGCTTGTGTATGTCCTCGTCTCAAGTCCGCCGCGCACTTTTGGGCGACATGCATTAGTGGTAAGCAAAAAATACCACTTTGCTGTGAATGGGAGGCGCTCATGCCGGAGACGATCGGCTTTCTGAAGCCAAGGCAGGCCGTCCTCGACCGTCGGCGGGAAATCGTCGCCGATCTTGCCGATCTGTTGCCGGAAGGCGGCCTCATCAGCGACGAGCGCGGCCTCAAGCCCTTCGAGACGGATGCGTTTATCGCCTATCGGCGGATGCCGCTCGCGGTCGTCCTTCCTCAGACGACGGAGCAGGTGGCCGCGGTGCTCAAATATTGCAGCCGCTACGGCATTCCGATCGTGCCGCGGGGCGCCGGCACCTCTCTCTCCGGCGGCGCCATTCCTCAGGAGGACGCGATCGTCGTCGGTCTTTCGAAGATGTCGCGCATCCTGGATATCGACCTGTTCAACCGCACGGCGACGGTTCAGGCGGGCGTGACCAATCTCAATATTTCCGATGCAGTTTCGGCCGACGGCTTCTTCTATGCGCCGGATCCGAGTTCGCAGCTCGCCTGCACAATAGGCGGGAACATCGGGATGAATTCCGGCGGCGCGCACTGTCTGAAGTACGGGGTTACGACCAACAACCTTCTGGGTGTCAAGATGGTGCTTTTCGATGGCACCGTGATCGAACTCGGCGGCAAGGCGCTCGACGCGCCGGGATACGACCTGCTTGGGCTCGTCTGCGGTTCGGAGGGGCAGCTCGGCATCGTCACGGAAGCGACGGTGCGGCTGATTGCGAAGCCCGAGGGAGCGCGGCCCGTCCTCTTCGGGTTTGCCTCCTCCGAGTCCGCCGGCAGCTGCGTCGCCGATATCATCGGATCGGGCATCATCCCCGTCGCAATCGAATTCATGGACAAGCCGGCGATCGATATCTGCGAGGCTTTCGCCCAGGCCGGCTATCCCCTCGACGTCGAAGCATTGCTGATCGTCGAAGTGGAAGGCTCCGAGGCCGAAATGGACGCAATGCTCGCCGGCATTATCGAGATCGCCCGCCGCCACGGCGTGATGACGATCAAGGAATCGCAATCGGCTCTGGAAGCGGCACTGATCTGGAAGGGGCGTAAGTCGGCTTTCGGCGCAACCGGCCGGATTGCCGATTATATCTGCATGGACGGAACGGTGCCGCTGAGCCAGCTCTCCCATGTGTTGAGGCGGACCGGCGAGATCGTCGCCGGCTACGGCCTGCGCGTTGCGAATGTTTTCCATGCCGGCGACGGCAACATGCATCCGCTGATCCTCTACAACATCAATGATCCGGAGGAAGCTGCCCGCGCGGAAGCTGCCGGCAACGACATACTGAAGCTCTGTGTCGAGGCGGGCGGCTGCCTGACCGGGGAACACGGCGTCGGCATCGAGAAACGCGATCTGATGCTGCACCAGTACAGCAGGGCCGATCTCGGCCAGCAGATGGCGGCGCGCGCCGCCTTCGATCCGCAATGGCTTATGAACCCGTCGAAGGTTTTTCCGCTCGAAGGGCGGCCCGCGGCATGATCGTCCATTTCGAGCCGGCAAGCGAGGAGGGGATCGCGTCCGTCGTGCGGTCCGCGGCGGCCGAGCGCGTCACGCTCGCCGTAGTCGGCGGCGGCACGCGCGCAGGTCTAGGCAATCCCACGCGTGCTGACAGAACGCTCTCGAGCAGGCGTCTTTCCGGCATCGTCACCTATGACCCGGCCGAGATGACCATGAGTGCGCTTGCCGGAACGCCGCTCGCCGAAGTCGAGGCGGCACTGCACGCCAAGGGCCAGATGCTCTCCTTCGAACCGATGGACCACCGGCCGATTTTCGCAACGACGGGCAAACCCACGATAGGCGGGGTCTTCGCCGCCAATGTCTCCGGGCCTCGCCGCTACGTCGCCGGTGCCGCTCGCGACAGCTTGCTCGGGGTGCGTTTCGTCAATGGCCGGGGAGAACTCATCAAGGCCGGCGGCCGGGTGATGAAGAACGTGACCGGGCTCGATCTCGTCAAGCTCATGGCGGGGTCCTACGGCACGCTCGGCATTCTGACCGAAGTCACCTTCAAGGTGCAGCCACTCCCGCCGGCGGCGGCGACCGTCGTCGTCTCCGGGCTGAACGATGCGGAAGCCGCTGCGGTGATGGCGGAGGCCATGGCGCAGCCGGTGGAGGTTTCGGGTGCGTCGCATCTGCCGGAAAGCGTGCGCAGCCGCTTTCTCGACGGCGTATTGCCGGATGGCGCCGCAACGGTGCTCCGGCTCGAAGGCCTTGCGGCATCCGTTGCCATTCGGGCGGAGAAGCTCGGCGAAAAACTGTCGCGCTTCGGGCGGATTTCGCAACTCGACGAGGCGCAGACAGGAACCCTCTGGACGGAAATCCGCGACGTGAAGCCTTATGCCGATGGCACCAGACGGCCTTTGTGGCGCGTATCGGTCGCCCCTTCCGCGGGCCATCAGCTCGTCGCCGCATTGCGCCTGCAGACCGGCGTCGATGCCTTCTACGACTGGCAGGGTGGTCTGGTCTGGCTGCGCATGGAGGCAGACCCGGAGGCGGAACTGCTCCGCCGTTATATCGGCGCGGTCGGCGGCGGACATGCGGCGCTTCTGCGTGCCGACGAGGAGGCGCGCGGCCGCATTCCGGCCTTCGAACCGCAGTCCCCGGCCGTGGCACAATTATCGGAACGTATCCGCGCCCAATTCGACCCGTCGGGCATATTCAATCCAGGGCGCGCGGCCGCGTTGCTCCAGAACTAGGCGAAGGGACCTTTCGCCATCGTGCGGTCTAAAAGATCGGCCTAAGACGAAGAGAATCGATCATGGCGATTTCCGGCCAGCCCGACGGAGATCAAAGTGATCCAAGGCGCAAGGCGCCACATGGAGTACTCGGTTGCAGACCAACTTCTCCCCTGAGCAGCTCGCCGACCCGCATGTCGCCGAATCCGAAACGATCCTGCGCAAATGCGTGCATTGCGGTTTCTGCACGGCCACTTGTCCGACCTACGTGGTTCTCGGCGACGAACTCGACAGTCCGCGCGGGCGGATCTATCTGATCAAGGACATGCTCGAAAACGGCCGTGCGGCAGACAGCGAGACGGTCACCCATATCGACCGCTGTCTCTCGTGTCTTTCCTGCCTGACCACCTGTCCCTCGGGTGTCGACTACATGCATCTTGTCGACCACGCCCGCGCCCATATCGAGAAGACCTACAAGCGGCCGTTCAAGGACCGGCTCGCCCGCGCCGTCATTGCCGCCACTCTTCCTTATCCGTCACGGTTCCGGCTGGCGCTCGGGGCTGCCGGTCTTGCGCGCCCGCTCGCCGGATTGCTGAAGAGGGTTCCCTTCCTCAGGACCTTCGGCGTCATGCTCGATCTGGCGCCGAGCGCGATGCCGGCATCGCGGGGGGCAAAGCCGGCGGTCTACGCGGCAAAGGGCACGCCACGCGCCCGCGTCGCGCTTCTGACCGGCTGCGCGCAGCCGGTGCTGCGGCCGGAAATCAACGATGCGACCATCCGTCTGCTCACGGGCCAAGGAGTCGAGGTCGTCGTTTCGGCGGGAGAGGGCTGTTGCGGGGCACTCGTACACCACATGGGACGGGATGAAGAGGGGCTGAAGGCTGCCCGGCACAACATCGATGTCTGGCTGAAGGCGGCGGAGGAGGATGGGCTCGACGCCATCATCATCACCGCATCCGGCTGCGGGACGACGATCAAGGATTACGGCCATATGCTGCGGCTCGACCCGGCCTATGCTGAGAAGGCTGCGAGGGTTTCCGCGCTGGCAAAGGACGTCACCGAATATCTCGCGACCCTCGACCTGCCGGAGCAGGGACCACGGAATCTCACCGTTGCCTACCACTCCGCATGCTCGATGCAGCATGGACAAAAAATCACCGCGGCACCGAAGCAGCTCCTTAAACGGGCGGGCTTTTCGGTGCGCGAGCCGGCGGAGGGTCATCTCTGTTGCGGTTCGGCCGGCACCTACAACATTCTGCAGCCGGAGATCTCGGCGAAGCTGAAGGCGCGGAAGGTCAGAAATATAGAGGCGACCAAGCCTGAAGTGATCGCCACCGGGAATATCGGCTGCATCACCCAGATCGCCAGCGGCACGGAGATACCGATCCTGCACACGGTGGAGCTGCTCGACTGGGCCTATGGCGGTCCGAAGCCGGCGGGGTTGTGACAGTCAGGGGGTGAGCGGGGCCTCTCATCCGCCTGCCGGCACCTTCTCCCGTTTTGAGTGGAAGATGGGACTCGCGGAAGAGGTCCCTGTCCCCTCTCCCCGCGTGCGGGAAGAGGGCTGGTCCTCGGGTGAGGAGAGGTCCGGTGCGGCCGTCACCCGCCGAAAATCGTGCGGAAAATGTCGACGCCGCGATCGTCGAAATAGGTGTCGCCGGGCTTGCTGCCGGGGCCGATGACGACGACTTTCGTGCCGATCCCGGCGCGCTCATAGAGGTGTTCGACATCCTCGTTCATCATCCGGATGCAGCCCGAGGACATGTTCTGACCGATGGTCCAGGGCTGGTTGGTCCCGTGGATGCGGAAGATCGTGTCGCGGCCACCCTTGTAGAGATAGAGCGCGCGGGCGCCGAGCGGATTGTCGATGCCGCCGGGCTGCGTGATCGGCAGGATGCGGCCATTCGCTCTCTCTCGCGCGCGCATCTCGGCCGGCGGCGTCCAGCTCGGCCATTCGGCCTTTCGGCCAACCTTGACGACACCGGACCAGCCGAAGCCGTCGCGGCCGACGCCGATGCCATAGCGCGTCGCCCGGTTCGGGCCGTCGATGTAATAAAGATACTTGCTGTTGGTATCGACGATGATGGTGCCGGGAGCCTCGTCCGTGCGGAAGCGCACCTTGGTGCGCCAATATCTCTGAGGCGGCTTCTTCTGCTTGGCGACTTGAATGATGTCGGAACTTTTTACGCCGGCGCCGACAATATCGGCTGGGCTGAATGCCGAAGCGTTTCCGGAAATAAGAAGAGCAGCGGCCGCAACTGCAAGCGCGGCCATCCCCGTGACATGACGTCTCATTACGATTCCCTCTGAACCCTCATTGCAAGCAAGCTGTGCGATTTAACCGCAAGTGGCCGCCCGCGATACATTCTATAGTGCAACGATTTCGGCGAGACTTGTATCTGAGGGAACATCTGTTGCTTCAAAACCACGGTTTCGGGAGATGAAGAGAGAAACGCGGAAGAAGTATTGTGCATCCCTAGTCGCTATAGCACGACGACCTTTGTGCCGACCTTCACCCTCTCATAGAGATCGACCACATCCTCGTTGCGCATGCGGATACAGCCGGAGGAAACGCCGTAGCCGATCGTCCAGGGTGCATTGGTGCCGTGGATGCGATAGAGCGTCGAGCCCAGATACATCGCGCGAGCGCCGAGCGGATTCTCGGGTCCGCCGTCCATGCGGGCCGGCAGATAGTGGCCCCGGGCTGCCTCACGCGCGATCATTTCCTGCGGCGGCGTCCAGTTGGGCCACTCGGCCTTGCGCGTGATCCTGTGCTCTCCCGCCCATTCGAAGCCCGGCTTGCCGACTCCGACGCCGTAGCGTCGTGCATCGCCGTTGCCGGTGACGAGATAGAGAAAGCGGTTGTTGGTGTCGATGACGATGGTCCCGGGCTTCTCCTTCGTCTCGTAAGCGACCATTTGCGGGAGGAACTGCGGATCGATTCTCGACTTTGCCGGCTTCTGTCTGCGCGCGATCGAGGCTGGCTGAACGGCTGCGTTGGCGGGGCGGCGGCTGAGCTCGCGCCGCTCGACCCGCTTTCGGGTGGTCGTGGGAACCTGCTGGCGATAGACCACGCGCTTGCCCGTCAGCTGCATCACCCAGGGGGCGGTCAGATCCGGGCTGACGATGACAGGCGGACGGTTTTGATAACGGTCCTGTGCGGCTGCAACCCCGGAAAGGATCGAAAGAAAGCATGCGGCAAAACAAAGGGATTTCTTCAGCATCGGACGGACTCGCTACTTGGCCGGAACAATCTGGAGGAGCCCGGGTGAGTTGCCTCGCCAAGGCCCTTGCGTTCAATTCAATGGGGCGGAGCTCTGGGGAAATCGCATGCGCGTTCCAGCGCTCCGGCAATGGCGCGATGCTCTCATCTGTCCGCAACCGAACCGTAAACGGTGCGGCGCTCAAGGGCGGCCTCGGCAATAAAGCTTTGGGTAGGGTTATTCGCCTCTTTATCGATGTGGTTTGCAAATGGTAAACGGAACAAAAGAGAAACGATGGAGAGAGGCGAAATGGCAGCCAGGGGCTTGATTACGGGGGAAGACGGCCTTGATCGCTGTGCCTGGCACGGCAATCTGGAGGATTACCGCCGCTATCACGACGAAGAATGGGGCCGGCCGGTCGCCGACGATCACAGATTGTTCGAAAAGATCTGCCTCGAAGGCTTTCAATCGGGCCTCTCCTGGCTGACGATCCTGAGAAAGCGCGATGCGTTTCGCGCCGCATTTGCGGGCTTCGATTTCGACAAGGTCGCCGAGTTCGGCGAGGAGGACGTCGAGCGTTGCCTCGCCGATGCCGGCATCGTCCGGCATCGCGGCAAGATCGTCTCGACCATCAACAATGCCCGCCGGGCGAAGGAGCTGCGCGCGGAATTCGGTTCACTGGCGGCCTATTTCTGGTCGCATGAGCCCGATGGAAGCGAGCGTCCGAAGATCGTCGATTTCGAGACCCTCATCGCCAATCCGACGACGCCGGCCTCAGTGCGGATTTCGAAGGATCTGAAGAAGCGTGGCTGGACCTTTGTCGGCCCGACCACCGTCTATGCCTTCATGCAGGCGATGGGCCTCGTCAACGACCATATCGAGGGCTGCTTCTGCCGTGCGCCGATAGAGGACCTGCGCCGGCGCTTCGCACGTCCGGCGGCCTGATTGCCGCATCCGGCAAGAGCATCGCCCTCCCCATTCGACGGGAGGGCGATGTTCTCTGATAGCAGTAAGACTATCAGGGTTGGGCCGGGTATGGCCTGGCCGATTTGAAGGAGCGGAGCGCGTAGTATATCGCACCCGCTATGGCGACGCCGAAGAACCAGCCGTAGACACCCCACCATGCCGGCATGACGGATGTAAGCCCCGGCAGGATCGAGGAGAAGACGATCCCGATGCCGGCGGCGATCAGCGCGTTGACGTGCCAGCCGTTCTCGAAGCGGAACTCGCCGTGTTCGCGGTAGAGCGCCTCCACATCCACGCGGCCCTTCCGGATGAGGTAGTAGTCGACCATCATGACGCCGAAGATCGGGCCCATCGTGTTGCCGATCATGTTGACGAAGTGCGCCGCCCCGCCTTCCCAAGGCGCGAAGGGATAGAGCGCGAGGGCGATCAGCGCTGCGATATAGCCACCCTTCTTGAAGTCGATGTGCTTGGGAAAGACGTTGGCGAAGTCGAAGGCGGGCGAGACGAAGTTGGCGACGACGTTGATGCCGAGAGTCGCCACCGCGAAGGTCAGTGCGGCGAGCAGCGCCAGGAACCAGCTGTCGAACTTGGCCGAGATCTGGTCGGGGTGCAGCAGCACCTCGCCATAGACATTGAAGGCGGCGATGGTTGTAACGCCGGCGACCAGCGAGAACAGGATGAGGTTGACGGGCAGGCCCCAGAGGTTGCCGACCTTCAGCGACCGTTCGCTCGGGCAGTAGCGCGAGAAGTCGCAGAAATTGAGATAGAGCGCGGAGAAATAGGTCACCCAGATCGCGGCCACTGCGCCAAGCGCGGCGAACGACCCCGGTAGGCCCGGCACGCCGGCATTCTTGGTCTTTTCAAGCAACACGTCCATCGGGATCGTGTGGCTGAACGAGAAGCCGCCCGCCTTGACGACGAGATAGATCGCAAGCAGCAGCATCATCACCCAGACCGCTGGACCGGCCCAGTCCTGAAACTTTCGAACCGTCTCCATGCCGTTCTGGATGATCAGCAGTTGAAGACCCCAAACGACGACGTAGCAGACGAGTTCGAGGGTGGAATGACCGAGCATGTGGCTCGACTGGTGGAACTGAAGCAGGCTTTCATTGCGGACAAGCAGCGCGACGATGGCGCCCGAGGCTGCCGCCGTCTGCGCGCCGTACCAAAAGCACGCGACGATGGCGCGGACGATTGCCGGGAAGTTCGCACCCCAGATACCGAAGGACGCCCGGGCCAGGACCGGGAAGGGCACGCCGGTGCGCACGCCGGCAACGCCGACAAGCTGCATCAGGAAGAAGATGATGAGCGAGCCGATGCCGATGGCCAGGAGGAAGTTCATAAAGCTGCCGCAGAAGAGAAACAGGCTGGCGGCAAGATAGTAGCCCCACAGGCTGTGCACGTCCGATGTCCAGACGTTGAAAATGGAGAATGCGCCCCAGTTGCGTTCTTTGGCGGGCGCGAGGTCTTCGTTATACAATTGTGGAGATGCACCGGGTGGTATCGTCATCGTTTCCCCTCTTGACGTCATGGCACCTGTGCCTATGGAAGAGGCGCTTGCCGCCCACTGTCAATATCGCTGCGGGCTCAAAGTGCTACAGCGACCTTTGCGCGCCTCATAAGACGCGCGGCGCTGTAGGAAACGTATCGGAGGACTGCATCCTCTCCACCCTCATCCCTGTGCTTGTCACAGGGATTCAGCAGCGCCGCGTCTGCGGCGCGGGAAGCGTTTTTTCAGCCCAAGGACTTGGTCTGGCCGGTTTCCTGTGACGAGCACAGGAATGAGGAGATCAAACAGGCGGCGGCGGGTGGCCCTTAGAGCGGAATGAGGAAAAGTGTGCGCCGCCCACATGGGCTCTTCTTGGAATCGATCACGTTCATGCTTTTAGGTCGACCTGACCTAAAAGCACCGTGATCTAGCCGCCATTGCGGGCCAGCCATTCCTTCATCATCCTGATCTCCGCTTCCTGGGCCTTGATGATGTCATCCGCGAGTTTGCGGATCGCTTCGTCCTTGCCGTGTTCGAGCTCGACCTTCGCCATGTCGATCGCTCCCTGGTGGTGAGCGATCATGGCGCGTACGAAATCGAGATCGGCATTGCCGCTGAAGGTGATATCCATGTCCTTGTGCATCTTGGCGTTCGCCTCGGCGAAGGCCTTGCTCGACGGGGACGCGTCCCCCGCCGCGCCGCTCTCTGCCGAACCGTGATGCATGCTGCCGTGGTCGGTTTCCTGCGCCAGCACGGGAACAGCAGCGAGCGTGGCGGCGAGAAACAGGGCAGACAGGGATCGTTTGAGGACCATTTCGTTTCCTTTCATCGAGTCCGCCGCTCACAGGGGCGGACAGAATGCGAAGATGATGGAAATTGGCACGCGCCGTCAGGCGTCCGGATTGTCGCTACCCGGAAGGGCGAACACGCCTTCGAGCGAACCCTCAGCGCCCTCGTCCGTAAGCGTCGAATTGCCGATGCAATAGAGTGGCGAAGGATGTCCCGTTATGCCGCGGACGGTGGTCGAGAAGCAGAAGGACGAGGAGCTTTCCGTCGCCTGTTCCAGAATGTTCAGGATCGTGGACCGGTCGCCTCTGTCATAGGCCCTGACAAGGTCGACGATGCCGCAGGGATTGCGCCGCAGACCGAGGAGGGCAGCGGTTTTGGAACCTATCATGAAAGCGCCGCTGGAAAGGTCGCAGCGCCATGGCTCCACCAGGCAACCCGCCTGCGAGACGCGGCGGGTCCAGGCTCTGTGCGTCTCCGGACTCAAAGGTTTTATGGATCCGGATCCCGGTGTCATGAAGTTCAGCATATCGCTCAGTCCCCAAAGTCGGCCTCGATCTGCTGCGTAACCTATACGCGTAAATGGCGCGATATACAATCACGGCATTGTGATCGGGCCTTTCGCGCAGGAACGCATGCAACACCGCAATGTTCCGCAAGCCTGACGCGCGCGGTCTTGCGGCTTGTCGCTGCCCTTGCCGCCCCTGCCATGATCCGGTAGGGAAGGCACCGACCAAGCTTGAAGTCCGGAATGCTTTCAATGAATGAAAAACAGAAGAAAACGCAGAAGCTCAGGGCACGCCTGCCGCGCGGCTTCGTCGACCGGTCGGCCGCGGACATTCGCGCCGTCGACGAGATGATCGCGAAAATCCGCGAAGTCTACGAACGTTACGGCTTCGATCCGGTGGAGACGCCGCTTTTCGAATATACCGACGCGCTCGGCAAGTTCCTGCCCGACAGCGACCGGCCGAATGAAGGTGTCTTTTCGCTGACCGACGACGACGACCAGTGGCTGAGCCTGCGCTACGATCTGACCGCGCCTCTCGCACGTCACGTGGCCGAGAATTTCAACGAAATCCAGCTTCCCTATCGTACCTATCGCGCCGGTTACGTTTTCCGCAACGAGAAGCCGGGCCCGGGCCGCTTCCGCCAGTTCATGCAGTTCGATGCCGATACGGTCGGTGCCGCCGGCGTACAGGCCGATGCCGAAATGTGCATGATGATGGCCGACACGATGGAGGCGCTCGGCATTGCCCGCGGCGATTACGTGATCCGCGTCAACAACCGCAAGGTACTCGACGGCGTTCTGGAGGCGATCGGTCTCGGCGGAGTCGAGCAGACGAATACGCGGCTGACGGTGCTGCGCGCCATCGACAAGCTCGACAAGTTCGGTCCGCAAGGCGTGCGGCTGTTGCTGGGTGAAGGGCGCAAGGACGAGAGCGGCGACTTCACCAAGGGCGCCGGGCTGAACGAGGAGCAGATCGGCAAGATCCTTTTCTTCGTTGGGATCACGGACTATGCGAGCAGCGCGGACGATCTGGCGGCGCTCGTCGCCGGAACGGCTCGCGGCGCCGAGGGCGTCACCGAGTTGAACACGATCCGCAGCCTTGTACTCAGTGCCGGTTACGAGGCGGACCGCATCAAGATCGACCCCTCCGTCGTGCGCGGCCTGGAATATTATACCGGTCCGGTCTTCGAAGCGGAGTTGCAGTTCGCCGTCACCAATGAAAAGGGCGAGAAGGTCGTCTTCGGCTCCGTCGGCGGGGGCGGCCGCTACGACGGCCTCGTGTCGCGCTTCATGGGTCAGCCGGTGCCGGCGACCGGCTTCTCCATCGGCGTGTCGCGGCTGATGACGGCACTCAAGAATCTGGGCAAGCTGGGCGCCGAACAGGTCACCGCTCCGGTTGTCGTTTGCGTCATGGATCGCGATGTCGAAAGCATGGGGCGTTACCAGCGCTTCGTGCAGGATCTGCGGCATGCCGGCATCCGCGCCGAAATGTACCAGGGCAACAAGAAGAACTTCGGCGACCAGCTCAAATATGCCGACCGTCGCGGATCGCCGATCGCCGTGATCCAGGGGGGCGACGAGCGCGCCTCCGGCGTTGTGCAGATCAAGGACCTGATCGAAGGCAAGCGGCTTTCGGGTGAAATCGAGGATAATGTCGCCTGGCGCGAGGCGCGTGTCGCGCAGGTTTCCGTCCCGGAAGGCGAACTCGTCGCGAAGGTGCGCGAAATTCTGGCGGAACAGGCCGAGGACCGGAAAAGGGCGGGTTGACCGCAATGCCTCTGATCAATCTTCCCGCCTTTGCCGGCGACCTTCTCGCAGATTTCGAGCGCCGGAACACGCTGCGCGTCGATACGCCGGTCATCCAGCCGGCGGAGCCTTTCCTCGACATGGCCGGCGAAGATCTGCGCCGGCGCATTTTCATGACCGAGAGCGAGACCGGCGAGAGCCTTTGCCTGCGCCCCGAGTTCACCATTCCCGTCTGCCTCCGCCATATCGAGACCGCAACCGGCACGCCGCAGCGTTACGCCTATCTGGGCGAGGTGTTCCGGCAGCGCCGCGAAGGATCGAGTGAATTCTATCAGGCGGGCATCGAAGACCTCGGCGATCCGGATACGGCCGCTGCCGACGCCCGCGTGGTCGGCGACGCTATGTTCGTGCTCGCCAACCGGCTGCCGGGCGAGCGGCTGAACGTGACGCTCGGCGACCAGTCGGTGTTCGAAGCGGTGATTGCCGCATGCGGCCTGCCCGGGGGCTGGCAGAAGCGCCTCATCCATGCCTTCGGCGATCAAAAGCAGTTGGAACGGCTTCTGGCGGCGCTCGCCGATCCGAAGTCGCCCGGCGTCTTCGGTCACGACGTCGAGCGCGTCGCGGCGCTCGGCATGCTCGAGGACGAGGAGCGGCTCGTCGCCCATATCGGCGAGACGATGAAGGCGACCGGCTATTCGACCAATGCGAGCCGCTCGCCCCGCGATATAGCGCGGCGCCTGAAGGAAAAAGTCGAACTCGCCGCCACCCGGCTGGACAAGGAGGCGCTCGGCGTCATGCGCGCGTTCTTGGCTTTCGATCTGCCCCTCGCCGATGCTCCGGCGGCGCTCCACCGCTTCGCCGGCAAGGCGCGCCTGAAGATCGATGATGCGCTGGCGCTTTTCGACGCGCGCGTGGCCGCGCTTGCAAGGACCGGCGCCGATCCCGGTCTGATGCGCTACCGCGCCGCCTTCGGCCGGCCGCTTGATTACTACACCGGGCTCGTCTTCGAAATCGGGGTCGAAGGCACGCCGGCGGTGCTCGCCGGCGGCGGCCGGTTCGACCGCCTTCTGACTTTGCTCGGTGCCCGCGAGCATATTCCGGCCGTCGGCTTTTCCCTCTGGCTCGACCGGATAGAACAGGCGATCGCTGCGGGGAGGGTGGAATGACCGTCACCATTGCGCTGCCCTCCAAGGGGCGAATGAAGGATGAGGCCTCGGCGATCTTCGAACGCGCCGGAATGAAGATTGCGGCAGTCGGCAGCGACCGGTCCTATCGCGGCCGCGTTGAAGGGTGGGACGACGTCGAGATCGCCTATTTGTCCGCCTCGGAAATCGCCCGTGAGATCGGCAGCGGCGCGGTCGATTTCGGCGTCACGGGCGAGGACCTCGTGCGCGAAGGCCTGGCGGACGCCGATGCCCGTGTCGACTTCGCCGCGCGGCTCGGCTTCGGTCACGCCGATGTGGTCGTCGCGGTACCCGAGATCTGGTACGACGTCGACACCATGGCCGACCTCGGCGATGTCGCGGCGGACTTCCGCGCCCGCCATGGCCGCCGGCTTGCGATCGCCACCAAATACTGGCGTCTGACGCAGCATTTCTTCTCGGGTAGCCACGGCATCCAGCTCTACCGCATCGTCGAGAGCCTGGGAGCGACCGAAGGCGCGCCCGCGTCCGGCTCCGCCGACATCATCGTCGACATCACCTCGACGGGCTCGACGCTCAAGGCCAACCATCTGAAGATCCTTTCTGACGGCGTGATTCTGCGCTCCGAGGCCTGCCTCGTGCGGGCGCGCAAGGCCACCCACGAGGGCAATCCGGTGATCGACCGGATCGTTGCTGCCGTGCGGGCCGTGCTCTGAGCGCGAGGACGGCGAAGGTGAAGGCCGGCAAATTTGCCTTCGACCCTGACAAATGCAACCGGCGCTCCCTATGTTGGGGCGGCAGACACCCTTTCGATTTCCCACCTAGAGGCATCCGTCATGGCTGATCTTTCTTCGTTTCTGATCACGGCTCGCTGGCCGGCGAAAAGTCCCGATATCATCCAGCTCTATTCGCTCCCGACGCCGAACGGCGTTAAGGTCTCGATCGCGCTCGAAGAACTGGGCCTGGCCTATGAGGCACACCGCATTTCCTTCGATACCAACGAGCAGAAGTCGCCCGAATTCCTGTCGCTCAATCCGAACGGCCGCATTCCGGCGATCATCGATCCGAACGGACCGGACGGAAAGCCGATCGGCCTCTTCGAATCCGGCGCGATTCTGATCTATCTTGCAGAAAAGACCGGCAAGCTCCTCCCGGCGGATGCGGCCCGCCGTTACGAGGCGCTGTGCTGGGTGATGTTCCAGATGGGCGGCATCGGACCGATGTTCGGGCAGTTCGGCCATTTCTTCAAATTTGCCGCCGACAAGGTCGCCAACAACCCCTATCCGGTTCAGCGCTATCGCGACGAAGCGAAGCGTCTTCTCGGCGTCCTCGAAGCGCGGCTCGAGGGCCGTCAATGGCTGATGGGGGACGAATACACCATCGCCGACATCGCGACCTATCCTTGGGTGGAAGGGGCTCGCAAATTCTATGGCGGCGCCGAAGTGCTCGACTATAAGAGCTTCCCGAACGTCATGGACTGGGTGGATCGCGGCCTGGCACGCCCCGCCGCCCAAAAGGGCATGGAGATCCCGCGCAAGGAGTAGTTTCGGGCGGGGGCCTCCGCCGGAGATTGACCGGGTGCCGGCCGGGAGGATAGCGATGGGCAGAGACGATTGAGACGGATGGAGCAGGTGTCGGGAAGACTTGTTGTTGTCGGTGGCGGTCAAGCCGCATTCGCTTTGGTCGCCAAGCTTCGCGCCCTCAAGGACATGCGTCCGATCACCGTGGTTGCCGCCGAAGCGAGCCTGCCCTACCAGCGGCCGCCGCTCTCCAAGAAATATCTGCTGCGCGAAATGACCCTCGATCGCCTGCTTTACCGGCCGGAGCCCTGGTATGCGGAGCACGAGATCGACATACGTCTTTCGACCGCCGCGACGGCGATCGATCGCGCCGCCAAACGCGTGACGCTCAGCGATGGCTCCAAACTTGCCTATGAGACGCTCGCCCTTGCGACCGGCGCCACGCCGCGTCGGCTGCCGGCTGCGGCGGGCGGCGATCTCGCGGGCGTTTTCGTCGTGCGCGATTTCCGGGATGCCGACCGGCTGGCAGAGGAGATGCAGCCCGGCCGGCGGGTGCTGGTCGTCGGTGGCGGTTACATCGGCCTCGAGGCTGCGGCGGTTGCCCGGACCACGGGGCTCGAGGTCACGGTCATCGAAATGGCCGACCGGATCCTTCAGCGTGTCGCCTCCGGCGCCACCTCGGCGATCGTCCGCGAAATTCACCGCTCGCACGGCGTCGATATACGAGAACGCACGGGGCTCCATCGTCTGATCGGCGACAACGGCCGCGTTACGGCGGCGGAACTCTCCGACGGCTCCGTCATTCCCGTCGATATCGTGATCGTCGGCATTGGCGTGGCGGCGAATGATTCGCTGGCGCACGATGCCGGCATCGAAACCGCAAACGGCATTGTCGTCGACAGCCATGGCCGGACCTCAGATCCAACGATCTTCGCCATGGGCGACTGCGCCGTCCTGCCGTGGGACGGCATGCGCATCCGCCTCGAATCCGTGCAGAATGCCGTCGACCAGGCGGAGGCGGTTGCCGCGGTTCTCGCGGGCAGTACCGATCCCTACGACCCGAAGCCCTGGTTCTGGTCCGACCAGTACGACGTCAAGCTGCAGATTGCCGGCTTCGGCCTCGGCCACGACGAAACGCTCGTCCGCCAGGGCCAGCGCGAGGGCAGCGTCTCGGTCTGGTATTTCCGCCAGGGCAAACTGGTCGCCGTCGATGCGATCAACGACGCCAAGGCCTATGTGACGGGAAAGAAGCTTCTCGAGGCGGGCGCCACGCCGGACCGTGTGCTGCTCGCCAATCCGCAGGTCGATCTGAAGGCATTGCTGACTTAGAGCACTTCCAGGAGAAGTGTGTAACGGTTTTCCGTCCGGAAATGCGTTGGACCAAAGGGTCAGAGCATTTCAGTGTTTCCATGAAACATTGAAATGCTCCAGCGCGGCCGCATGCGCTCCGGCATCATAAAACAAAAAGGGCGGCTCGAGAGCCGCCCTTCGGATCCGGATGGATCGTGCTAAGGCTGTCGCCTTATCACATCATGTCCATTCCGCCCATTCCGCCCATGCCGCCCGGCATTGCCGGAGCGTCCTTCTTGGGCAGTTCGGCGATCATGGCTTCGGTGGTGATGAGCAGCGAAGCGACCGAGGCTGCGTCCTGAAGCGCGGTGCGAACGACCTTGACCGGGTCTATGATGCCCATGGCGATCATGTCGCCATATTCGCCGGTCTGGGCGTTGTAGCCGAAGTCGTCGGTGTTCTTCTCGAGGATCTTGCCGACAACGATGGATGCTTCGTCGCCAGCGTTTTCGACGATCTGACGGGCCGGAGACTGCAGAGCGCGGCGAACGATGTTGACGCCGGCGTCCTGATCGTCGTTTTCACCCTTGACGGTGATCTTGACGGAAGAACGCAGCAGGGCAACACCGCCGCCCGGTACGATACCTTCCTGAACTGCAGCGCGCGTCGCGTTGAGGGCGTCGTCGATGCGGTCCTTCTTTTCCTTCACTTCGACTTCCGTCGCACCGCCGACGCGGATGACGGCGACGCCGCCGGCGAGCTTGGCAAGGCGCTCCTGCAGCTTCTCACGGTCGTAGTCGGAGGTGGTTTCTTCGATCTGGGCCTTGATCTGAGCGACGCGGCCTTCGATGTCGGACTTCTGGCCGGCACCGTCGACGATCGTCGTGTTTTCCTTGGTGATCGAAACCTTCTTCGCGCGGCCGAGCATGTCGAGCGTGACGCTTTCGAGCTTGATGCCGAGGTCTTCCGAGATCACCGTGCCGCCCGTCAGGATGGCGATGTCTTCGAGCATGGCCTTGCGGCGGTCGCCGAAGCCCGGGGCCTTGACGGCAGCGATCTTCAGGCCGCCACGCAGCTTGTTGACGACGAGCGTTGCGAGTGCTTCGCCTTCGACGTCTTCAGCGATGATGAGGAGCGGCTTGCCGGTCTGAACGACGGCTTCGAGAACCGGGAGCATCGCCTGCAGGTTGGAGAGCTTCTTCTCGTGCAGGAGAATGAAAGCGTCTTCCAGGTCGGCGACCATCTTTTCCGGGTTGGTGACGAAGTAGGGCGACAGGTAGCCGCGGTCGAACTGCATGCCTTCGACGACTTCGAGCTCGGTTTCGGCGGTCTTGGCTTCTTCAACCGTGATGACGCCTTCGTTGCCGACCTTCTGCATCGCTTCGGCGATGTCGAGACCGATCTGCTTTTCGCCGTTTGCCGAGATCGTGCCGACCTGGGCGACTTCGTCCGAGGTGTTGATCTTCTTGGCCTTGGCGAGCAGGTCCTTGACGACTTCGGCGACAGCCAGGTCGATACCGCGCTTCAGGTCCATCGGGTTCATGCCGGCGGCAACGGCCTTCGCGCCTTCGCGAACGATCGCCTGGGCGAGAACGGTTGCAGTCGTCGTGCCGTCACCGGCGATGTCGTTGGTCTTCGAAGCGACTTCGCGGACCATCTGGGCGCCCATGTTCTCGAACTTGTCTTCGAGTTCGATCTCCTTGGCGACCGAAACGCCGTCCTTGGTGATGCGCGGCGCGCCGAACGACTTGTCGATAACGACATTGCGGCCCTTCGGGCCGAGCGTCACCTTGACTGCGTCGGCGAGGATGTCGACGCCGCGCAGCATCTTTTCGCGCGCGCTGCGGCCGAACTTGACTTCTTTAGCTGCCATTTTGAAAGCTCCTGGTTTCGAAACTCCGGAACTGGTCCGGTTTCAAATTACGGAATTTGAAGGGGTGCCGGCCGATCAGCCGATGACGCCCATGATGTCGGCTTCCTTCATGATCAGAAGGTCTTCGCCGTCGATCTTGACTTCGGTGCCGGACCACTTGCCGAACAGAATGCGGTCGCCGGCCTTGACGTCGAGCGGAACAACCTTGCCGCTTTCGTCGCGGGCACCCGAACCGACAGCCACGATCTCGCCTTCCTGCGGCTTTTCCTTAGCGGTGTCCGGAATGATGATGCCGCCCTTGGTCTTTTCTTCAGACTCGACGCGGCGGACGACAACGCGGTCGTGCAGCGGACGGAAATTGGTGCTTGCCATTGTCTAATCCCTCGATCAAATGACACTGCGGGTCGCGAATGGACCCGCCGGATGGGTGTTAGCACTCTTCTCAAGTGAGTGCTAGCGCCAGCCGAGATAAGGGTGGCCGTGAAATGAGTCAAGGATCGGCTCCGAGATTTTTTGCCGCCCGTGATCGTTGACAGAGCCGGGCCCCGCCGCGGCTTGTTTGATTATCTCATCCCTGGAAGAGGCGAGACTGCAGGATCCGTTTCCTGCCAAAGGAACATGCCGTAGACCGCGCAGTCGCCACGCGAGGAATTCAAGCGCATCGCCATGCGCGCCGGCAAAACCGACCCGAGCTTCAACGCGCCGCTTCCTGGAATTGCTTTAAAATCCTTGGGAAGTGCCGCGTTTTTCTCGGCGTGAGGCTTGTATTCTGGCCCCTTCCTTGCGATGTCAGCCGGAAAGCCGAGTTTGCAGGAAGCCAGCATGGCCGTCAGGATCAACAGTTTTCGGGAAATCGCCGGTCGTTACGACGTGGTCCTTTGCGACGTCTGGGGCGTGCTTCACAACGGCATTCAAGCCTTTGCATCCGCCTGCGAAGCGCTGGCCGAGGCGCGCGCCCAGGGGCTGACCGTCGTTCTCATCACCAATTCACCCCGGCCGCATCCGGGCGTCACGGTGCAAATCCGCGGCCTCGGCGTCCCCGACGAAGCCTATGACCGTATCGTGACCTCCGGCGACGTGACGCAGGCGCTGATTGCGGCGGCCGACAAACGCATCTTCTTCATCGGAGCCGACCGGGATCTGCCGCTGCTCGAAGGGCTCGGCACCGAGATCGTATCCGCCGACGAGGCCGAGACGATCGTCTGTGCCGGCTTCTACGACGACGAGACCGAGACGCCCGAGCACTACCGCGCGACGCTGACGGGGCTCGCCAAGCGGAAAATACCGTTCATCTGCGCCAACCCCGATCTTGTCGTGGAGCGCGGGCATAGGCTCATCCCCTGTGCCGGTGCCATCGCCAAACTCTATGAAGAGCTCGGCGGCGAGGCGCGCATTGCCGGCAAGCCCTATATCGCGATCTATCAGGCCGCTCTCGCGCAGGCCAAGGCCGCCAGGGGCAATTTCGATCTTTCACGCGTCATCGCCATCGGTGACGGGATGCCGACCGACGTCAAGGGCGCGCAGGATGCCGGCTTCGACCTGCTCTACATCAGCGCGGGCATCCATGCGCAGGAATACATGCACGAAAGCCGCACCGACGAAGCGAGGCTCGTGGCCTTCCTGAGGCAGAATGGGGCGCAGCCGAAATGGTGGATGCCGCGGCTGGCATGACGGGACGATCGGCATGACCGTTTTTCACCGCAACGAGACTCGCGATCCGCTGCCCGAACATCTACGCGGCGGTGTGGTCGCGATCGGCAATTTCGACGGCGTGCATCGCGGCCATCAGTCGGTGCTGAACCGCGCGCTGGAGGAGGCGGTGAAGCGGGCCGTTCCGGCGCTCGTGCTCACCTTCGAGCCGCATCCGCGTACCGTGTTCCGGCCCGACGCGCCGGTGTTCCGCCTCACCCCGGCACCGCTGAAAGCCCGCATCCTCGAGGGAATGGGATTCGGTGCCGTCATCGAATATCCCTTCGACCGGAGCTTTTCGGAGCTTTCGGCCTCCGACTTCATTCATAGCATCCTGCGCGAATGGCTGCACGCCTCCCACGTCGTCACCGGTTTCGATTTCCACTTCGGCAAGGGGCGGGAAGGCGGGCCGGCCTTCCTGATGGCGTCCGGGGAGCGCGAGGGATTCGGCGTGACGCTTGTGGATGCCTTCCGCGACGAAAACGCCGCCGTGATATCCTCGAGTTTCATCCGCTCGCTGCTGGCCGAGGGCGACGTTTCGCACGCGGCCGGGCTGCTTGGCTATCGCTATACCGTCGAAGCCGAGGTCATCGACGGCAAGAAGCTCGGCCGCACGCTCGGCTATCCGACCGCGAACATGCGCCTGCCGCCCGAGGCGGAGCTGAAGAGCGGCATCTATGCGGTGCGTTTCCGGAGGGCGGACGGGTCCCTCCATGACGGTGTCGCAAGCTTCGGCCGTCGCCCGACGGTCGACAGCGACGGCGAAGCCTTGCTGGAGACCTTCGTTTTCGATTTCTCCGCGGATCTCTACGGCGAGATCTGCGCCGTATCCTTCTTCGGCCGGTTGCGCGACGAACTCAAGTTCGACGGTCTGGAGCCATTGATGGTCCAGATGCGCAAGGACGAGAGCGAGGCCCGCGCGCTGCTTGCGGGCGTTCAGCCCCTGAGCGAGATCGACCGCAGGCTCAATTTCGCCTGAGCGGCGGCAGGGCCCTATGCCATCCGATGCGTCAAAGATTTCGGGCATGCGCGGCCGGCGGACCTTTTCAAAAGGCGGAAAACGCCTTAAAGAACCGGCCATAATGACCCGGTTCCATCGAGTGATCGTCGATCAGCGAATTATTGGCCCGGCTTTCCGCGCGCTCTAGTCTGCGCCGGAAGGTCCGGGATTTCGGCGTTTCAACGCCCCCATCATCTTCGAGATTACCGAACCCTTCCGCCTGCGTGACTGCCCCGCGCGGAAAACACGAATGCGAAAACCATGACCGAGACCGCTGAAAAGATCGACTATTCTTCCACTCTTTACCTGCCGCAGACGGACTTTCCGATGCGGGCCGGCCTGCCGCAGAAGGAGCCGGAGACCGTCGCCCGCTGGCAGAAGATGGAGCTTTACAAAAAGCTCCGCGCGTCCGCTGCCGGCCGCGAGAAGTTCGTCCTGCACGACGGCCCTCCCTACGCCAACGGCAACATCCATATCGGCCACGCCCTGAACAAGATCCTCAAGGATGTGATCAACCGCTCTTTCCAGATGCGCGGCTTCGATGCCAACTACGTGCCGGGCTGGGACTGCCACGGTTTGCCGATCGAATGGAAGATCGAGGAGAAGTACCGCGAGAAGGGCCAGAACAAGGACGAGGTACCGGTCAACGAGTTCCGTAAGGAATGCCGTGAATTCGCAAGCGGCTGGATCGGGATTCAGACCGAGGAGTTCAAGCGCCTCGGCATCGAGGGCGACTTCGAAAACCCCTACACCACGATGAACTTCCACGCGGAAGCACGCATCGCCGGCGAGCTGATGAAGATCGCCAAGTCCGGTCAGCTCTATCGCGGCTCCAAGCCGGTCATGTGGTCGGTCGTCGAGCGTACCGCACTGGCCGAAGCCGAGGTGGAATATGCCGACGTCGAAAGCGATATGATCTGGGTGAAGTTCCCGGTGACCGAAGGCCCAGATGCGCTTGCCGGCGCCTTCGTCGTCATCTGGACGACGACCCCCTGGACGATCCCGGGCAATCGCGCGATCGCCTATTCGTCGCGCTATGCCTATGGGCTCTATGAAGTCGCGACCGCCGAGAACGACTACGGCCCGCAGCCGGGCGAGAAGCTGATCTTCGCCAAGCGCCTGGCGGAAGAGTCGGCCGCGAAGGCGAAGGTCACCTTCAACTTCGTGCGCGATGTGGAGGCGGCCGATCTGGCCGCGATTACCTGCGCCCATCCGCTGCACGGCCTGGGTGGCGGTTATGCGTTCAACGTCCCGCTTCTCGACGGCGAGCACGTCACCGACGATGCCGGTACCGGCTTTGTCCATACTGCACCCAGCCATGGCCGCGAGGACTTCGAGGCCTGGATGGACAATTCGCGCGTCCTCGAGGAACGCGGCATCTCGTCCACGATCCCGTTCCCGGTCGACGATGCCGGCTATTTCACCGCCGACGCCCCCGGCTTCGGTCCGGATGCGGAAGGCGGCGCCGGCCGCGTCATAGACGACAAGGGCAAGAAGGGCGACGCCAACGACCGCGTCATCAAGGCTCTGATCGGCCGTCACGCGCTCTTCGCGCGCGGCCGTTTGAAGCATTCCTATCCGCATTCCTGGCGGTCGAAGAAGCCGGTCATCTTCCGCAACACGCCGCAATGGTTCGTCACCATGGACAAGGATTTCGGCGACGGCACGACGCTGCGCTCGCGCGCGTTGAACGCGATCGACGAAACCCGTTTCGTGCCCGGCGCCGGCCAGAACCGTCTCCGGGCGATGATCGAGCAGCGCCCCGACTGGGTGCTTTCGCGCCAGCGCGCCTGGGGTGTGCCGATCGCGATCTTCGCCGACGATGAGGGCGAAATCCTCGTTGACGACGAGGTCAATGCCCGCATCCTCGACGCTTTCGAGAAGGAAGGAGCGGACGCGTGGTTCGCCGAAGGCGCGAAAGAGCGCTTCCTCGGCAACGACCACGACCGTGCCCGCTGGCACCAGGTCACGGACATCCTGGACGTATGGTTCGATTCCGGATCGACCCACACCTTCACGCTGGAGGACCGTCCGGACCTGAAATGGCCGGCCGACGTCTATCTCGAAGGCTCCGACCAGCACCGCGGGTGGTTCCATTCCTCGCTGCTCGAAAGCTGCGCGACGCGCGGCCGCGCGCCCTACAACGCCGTCATCACCCATGGCTTCACCATGGATGAGAAGGGCGAGAAGATGTCGAAGTCGAAGGGCAATACCGTCACGCCCCAGGAGGTGATGAAGGATGCCGGCGCCGACATCCTGCGCCTCTGGGTCATGACGACGGACTATTGGGAAGACCAGCGCCTCGGCAAGACCATCATCCAGACGAATATCGATGCATACCGCAAGCTGCGCAACACGATCCGCTGGATGCTCGGCACGCTCGCCCACGACAAGGGCGAGGCCGTAGCGCTTGCCGACATGCCGGAACTCGAAAGGCTGATGCTGCGTCGTCTTGCCGAACTCGACCGGCTGGTGCGCGAAGGCTACGACGCCTTCGACTTCAAGAGGATCGCCCGGGCGCTCATCGATTTCTCGAATGTCGAACTCTCGGCTTTCTATTTCGATATCCGCAAGGATGCGCTCTATTGTGACGCGCCGTCGTCGCTGCGCCGCCGCGCGGCCCTGCAGGTCATCCGCACCCTTTTCGATTGCCTGGTGACCTGGCTTGCACCCATGCTGCCCTTCACTGCCGAGGAGGCCTGGCTTTCGCGCAACCCGCAAGCCGTTTCCGTGCATCTCGAACAGTTCCCCACGGTTCCGGCGGAATGGCGTAACGACGCGCTAGCCGAGAAGTGGCGGAAGATCCGCGAAGTGCGCAAGGTGGTGACCGGCGCGCTCGAGATCGAGCGCAAGGAAAAGCGCATCGGCTCTTCGCTGGAGGCGGCGCCGGTGGTCCATGTCGCCGATCCGGATCTGCTCCAGGCGCTCAACGGCCAGGACTTCGCCGAGATCTGCATCACCTCGGGGATCGAAATCGACGGGGGCGAGGGCCCGGAGGATGCGTTCAGGCTGCCGGACGTCGCGAAAGTCAGCGTCGTACCGAAACTCGCCGAGGGCCGCAAATGCGCCCGCTCCTGGCGAATCACCACCGATGTCGGCTCCGATCCGCTCTATCCGGACGTCTCCGCGCGGGACGCGGCCGCTCTGCGGGAGCTCGGCTTCAAGCCGTAATCGATCGGTTTACCGGGTGAATTGCGTTCAGGCTCTTCATCCGGTAAAACCTGCCCGAAATTTGGCGGATTTTTCCGCCATGGGGCGCTGAATGGCCGTTTTAGCGACGCGCGGCCGGCTGGAAGGAATCTCATGGGAATGACGCGAGAGTTGCGAGCGGCCGCCGGCATTGCCGCCATCCTGGCGGGAGGTCTGGTGCTTTCCGGCTGCATCGGCGGCCCGACCTACGGAACGGACAAGACGGCCGGCGAGCATTTGCTCGACGATCTAGGCAGCGCGGTCAGCCTCGCTCCCGCGAAGAAGGATCCGGTCAAGTATCAGCCGCGCCCCGGTTTGGTGCTGCCGCCGCAACAGCAGCAGACCGCTCTGGTCGAGCCGCAGCAGTCGCTTGCAAGCCGCGAGGCCAACCCGGCCTGGGTCGAGTCTCCCGAGGAGACGCGCGCGCGTCTGCGCGAAGAGGCGGACGCCAACAAGAACGATCCCAACTACGTCTCGCCGCTGGCAAAAGCGAATGCCAACGGCCGCCGTCTTTCCGCCAAGGAACAGCAGGAGGCCTATCGCGAGGCGCGCAAGATCGAGCAGGGCGCCTATGCGGACAAGCGCCGTTTCCTGAGCGATCCGCCGCTCGAATACCGTCGACTGCCGGAGGGGGCTGAAGCCGATCTCGGAGAGCCCGAAAAGGACAAGGCGCGCCGCCGCAAGAAGGAGGCGCAGATCAAGAACTCCGGAAGCAAGTGGTACTGGCCGTTTTAGAGCGGAATGAGAAACTGCGTGCGGCTCCGTTCGCATCCAAGTTTTAGAATTGGTCCAAAGCCATGGCTATCAGCATTCGCGATGCCCTTCCCGGTGACGCTGCGACGATCCTCCGTTTCATCACGGAACTCGCGACTTATGAAAAGGCGCCGCACGAGGTCGAGGCGACTGTCGAGCGCGTGCACGAGTCGCTCTTCGGAGCCGATGCCGTCGCGCGCGCCGTGATCTGCGAGGCCGACGGCAAGCCCGCAGGCTTTGCCGTCTGGTTCTACAGCTATTCCACCTGGCAGGCGCGCAAGGGACTATATCTGGAGGATCTTTACGTCTCGCCGGAGTTTCGGGGCTCGGGCGCCGGCAAGGCGCTCCTGAAGCACCTGGCGCGCACGGCAGTCGCGGAAGGCTGCGGCCGCTTCGAATGGAGCGTGCTCGACTGGAACGAGCCAGCCATCCGCGTCTATGAGGCCGTCGGGGCGGAGCCCATGTCGGAATGGACGCGTTACCGGCTCGCCGGCAAGGGATTGGAAGCGTTCGCAGCGGACTGACACTTCACGCGGTCCCGGGGAAATCGCAACACAGTTTTCGCCGAGGTGATTTTTAACGTCGGCTGGCGAAGAATTCGCGCAGAATGTCGGCGGCCTCCCGCTCGGCAAGACCGGAATAGACATCCGGCACATGGTGGCAGGTGGGGGAAGCATAAAACCTGACGCCGTTGTCGACCGCGCCGCCTTTGGGATCCTCCGCGCCATAATAGAGGCGGCGGATGCGAGCGAAGGAGATCGCAGCCGCACACATGGTGCAGGGCTCGAGCGTGACATAGAGATCGGCTCCCGAAAGACGCTCGTCGCCGACGGCTCCCGCCGCCTGGCGGATCGCCTCGATCTCCGCATGGGCGGTGATGTCGCTGAGTTCGCGGGTGCGGTTTCCGGCCGCGGCGATCATCTTGCCGTCGAGCACGATGACGGCGCCGATCGGCACTTCGCCGCGTGCCGCCGCCTTTCGGGCCTCCTGAAGGGCCGCCTGCATGAAGCGTGCCGTTTCTGCCATCGTTCGTTCGATAATTTCCTCTTAACCCACGGCCTACGACCTGATAGGACAGCCGCAAAAGGCAGGCAACACAAATGACATCCAAAGACAAGCCCACGAGGCCCGGCGGCAAGGCCAAGGGTCGCGACAAGAAACCTCATTCTGGCAGCGAGAAGCCTGCGGCACGGGCAGCCGGCAACAGTCCGGCAGCGCCCGCCGGTGCGGACGAGCCGCAACGCATCTCGAAGATACTGTCGCGCGCAGGCGTCGCCTCGCGTCGCGACGTCGAGCGGATGATCATGGAAGGGCGGGTCAGCCTCAATGGCGTCGTGCTCGACACGCCGGTCGTCAATGCGACCCTCGCCGACAGGATCGAGGTCGACGGCCATCCGATCCGCGGCATCGAACGGACACGGCTCTGGCTTTATCACAAGCCGGGCGGCCTCGTGACGACCAATGCCGATCCGGAAGGCCGTCCGACGGTTTTCGAGAACCTGCCCGAGGATCTGCCGCGCGTTCTGTCGGTGGGCCGCCTGGACATCAATACCGAGGGCCTGCTGCTTCTGACGAACGACGGCGGGCTTGCCCGCGTGCTCGAGTTGCCGTCGACCGGCTGGCTGCGCCGCTACCGCGTGCGGGCGCACGGGGAAATCGATCAGGAGGCGCTCGACCGTCTGAAGGAAGGCATCGCGGTCGAAGGCGTTCTCTACGGAGCGATCGAGGCGACGCTGGATCG
Source organism: Sinorhizobium meliloti 4H41 (assembly GCF_000375585.1). GTDB lineage: Bacteria > Pseudomonadota > Alphaproteobacteria > Rhizobiales > Rhizobiaceae > Sinorhizobium > Sinorhizobium meliloti_A. The sequence goes on from NZ_AQWP01000001.1 coordinate 693,769, forward strand.
GGTGCAGGGCTCGAACGTCTGGATCACCATGGGCCTGCGGGAAGGCAAGAACCGCGAGATCAAGAATGTGCTCGGCGCGCTCGGCCTCGACGTCAACCGGCTGATCCGCATCTCCTACGGTCCGTTCCAGCTTGGCGAGCTGCCGATCGGTCAGGTTCAGGAAATACGCGGCCGCACGCTGCGCGAGCAGCTGGGGCCCCGGCTGATCGCCGATGCCAAGGCGAATTTCGACGCGCCGATCTATAACGATCAGCCGGCTGCTGCCGAGCCTGAAGCGGAGCCCGCCAACCACGCAAAGGCGGAATGGGGCAACAAGCGCGAAAAGGCCGAGGACAAGCGGGAGCGTGCTCTTGCCCGTCTCGATACCCGACGCGACGATGGTCGCCCGAATGAACGCGGCCGCAGCCGCGGTAAGCCGGAGGAGCGTCCGGCGCGCCCGCCGGTCCGGCGCAACCGCTCTTCCAACGTCTGGATGGCGCCGGGTGCGCGTCCGACCGTAGAGAAAAAGCCGAAGGCGGAGGACGAGCTTTCGCCGAAGGCGGCGCGGCGCGCGCCTGCGGAAGACAAACGGCGCGACCGGCCGAAGGACGCTGCGGCGAAAGCAGCGGGCGGCTTCGATGCGGAACGCCAGGGCAAGGGGGGTAAAGCCGCCGGCCGCAAGGATGCCGCAGGCGCCGGCGGCTTCGAGAGGCGTCGACCGCTCGAAAGCGCGGAGCGGAAATCCCGCGACCATGGCGACCGTCCGCCGCGCCGGCCCAGCGGCGAGCGAGCGGCCCGCCCGGCCGACGACCGCATCTCGTCCGAAGGACGCAAGGAGAACGCTCGGCCGCCGCGTGGCGACGGCAAGAAGAGTTTCGCCGGCGACCGGCCACGTGCGAACGCCGGCGGCAAACCGGTTGCTGGAAAGCCGGCTTCGGGAAAGCCGGCCGCCCATCGCTCGTCCGGCCCGCGTGCCGGAAAACCCGCCGGCAGCAGACCCGCCGGAGGCAAGCCCGGCGGTCGTCCGGGCGGCGGTAAGCCGCCGGGCAAGGGGCCGCAGGGCAGGGGGAAGTAGGCGGCCGTGCGCATCGTCGGTGGAGAATTTCGCGGCCGCACGCTGGCCGCGCCGAAGTCGGACGATATCCGTCCGACCACGGACCGCACGCGCGAGAGCCTGTTTAACATCCTGAGCCACGCCTATCCGGAGGCGCTTGACGGAACGCGCGTTCTCGATCTTTTCGCGGGCACGGGGGCCGTCGGGCTCGAGGCGCTGTCGCGCGGCTGCCGGCAGGCTCTCTTCGTGGAGCAGGGGGTCGAGGGACGCGGGCTGCTGCGGATCAATATCGAGGCGCTCGGCCTTCAGGGGCGGGCCAAGATCTTTCGCCGCGACGCGACAGATCTCGGACCGGTCGGGACGATGGAGCCGTTTCATCTGGTGTTCGCAGATCCGCCCTATGGCAGGGGTCTCGGCGAACGCGCTCTGGCCGCGGCCGCCCGCGGCGGTTGGCTCGTTCCGGGTGCCCTTGCAATCCTGGAGGAGCGCGCGGACGTCCGGCCGCAGTTCTCCGAAAGTTTCGAATCGGTCGACGAACGCGCCTTCGGCGATACGCTCATGCATTTTCTGCGTTTCCGAGGCGCCTGAGACCGGCGCAAAGTCGGTTGGAGCTGTTCAGATTCCGCGTGATCTCGGCCTGCCCCTCGTGCAGGATGGCCGATGACGGAGGTGGCGATGGAGCAGAACCTGTCCACGATACGCAAAGCCGCGGGTAGCGAGGGGGAGCCGACCATCGCGCTTGCCCTCGGCGGCGGCGGCGCGCGCGGACTTGCCCACATCCATGTCATCGAGGCGCTCGATGAGATGGGGCTTCGGCCGGCGGTCGTCGCCGGTTCGTCGATCGGCGCTCTCATGGGCGCGGGCGTGGCCGCCGGCATGAGCGGGAAGGAAATCCGTGAACACGTGCTTTCGACCGTCGGCCGGCGTGGGGAGGTTCTCAACCGCCTATGGCGATTGAGGCCGACCAGTCTTGCCGAGGCTGTGGCGAGCGGCTTCCGCGTCGGCCAGTTCAATATAGAGCGTGTGCTGAAGGCCTTCCTGCCTGAGGCGGTGCCTGTCCGCTTCTCCGATCTGGCCATCCCCCTGAAAATCATCGTCACCGACTATTACGGACAGACGGAGCGGGTCTGCGAAAGCGGGGACCTCTACAAGGCGCTCGCTGCCTCCTGTGCCCTGCCGGCGGTATTCATGCCGGTGAAGATCGACGGCCGCGTGATGATCGACGGCGGCATCTATAATCCGATCCCCTTCGATCACCTGCGCGGACTGGCAGATATCGTCGTCGCCGTCGATGTCGTCGGCGGGCCGGATAGCGACGGGGAGACGATCCCGAGCCGTATCGACAGCCTGTTCGGCGCGACCCAGTTGATGATGCAGTCGATCATCACGATGAAGATGCAGGCCGGCGCACCGGATATTCTCCTGCGTCCCGATGTCGGGCGGTTCCGCGTCCTGGATTTTTTGCGGGCCCAGGAATTGCTGACCGCCACCAGCGGGACCAAGGACGAGGTGAAGCGCGCGCTGGCAGAGCGCATCGATCGGTGGAAGAAGGGGATATAGGCGACCAGGGGCAAATGATCTGTTCAACCGGTTTGAACAAAATCCCCGGTCGGAGACGCGGGATGCGGGCGGAAAACCGCACACACTTTTCTCCCGCTCTAAGGCCTGTCGAGATTCTGGCCACCCGCTGCGGCTTGATTGATTTCCTCAGGAATCCAGCCAGACCAAGTTCTTGGGCTGGAAAGGCTCTTCCGCGCCGCAGACGCGGCGCTGCTGGATCCCTGTGGCGAGCACAGATCGGCTACGATCAAAGGAAATAAGCTTCAACGCCATTATCCATCTCGCAGCAGCCGTCATAAACTCAAAATGAGTCTCAACAGGCCTTAGCACAAGTGTTAACAGGCCCTGATATCACTCCGCCTTTTCCAGCGTNTCGTCGGCAAGATCCGGCAGAGCATCGTCAGGCTGAGTGACTTCACGCTTCGGCTTTACCAGCGGTTCCGGCCGGACGGGCCTTGAATGCAGCATGTCGCGGCCGGCGGTGACCCTCTGCTTCCTGCAGGACCAACTGCGCGAGCCTTACGCCGCCGGGATATCGGTTTGCGAGAAATCACTTGAGGGGAGTCCATCCTCGTCATAACCGATGATGTCATCGGAGCTGCGACCGTCGAGGACGGGCATGGCATTCCAGCGGCGTTGAATGGCCTCCAGATCCTTCAGAAGAGCCGCGCGCCGGGCAGCGGTGTCGGTTCGGCGCAATCGTTCTTCGAGGGCACGCTTGGTAGCCAGCGTGATGGATTCCCCTGTCCGCCGCTCAAGTGTGCGGGCAAGCTGCTCGGTTTCTATATCCTTGATGCTCAGCGCCATTAGAGGCTTCCTGGTTCCCACCAGTCTATATTCTACCGGAATGAAACATTGATATCCAGAACGCACGTCCATATTGCGGCAGCAGGGACGGTCGACGGGTCGTGACGCGGAGTTCCTGGAGATCATTTCGGCCCTGACAGAGAGGGCCCTTTCTCTTAGATCAAGATGATTTAAGTCGGATCGACCTAAAACATGAGCGTATCGATTCCAAGAAGTTGAGACGCGGGATGCGGGCGGAAACCCGCACACACTTTTCTCCCGCTCTAGGGCCTGTCGAGATTCGGGCCACCCGCGGCGGCTTGTTTGATTTCCTCATTCCTGTGCTTGTCACAGGAATCCAGCCAGACCAAGTCCTTGGGCTGAAAGAACTCTTCCTGCGCCGCAGACGCGGCGCTGCTGGATCCCTGTGACGAGCACAGGGGGGATGAGGACGGAGGAGAGATGCAGTCCTCCGATACGTTTTCCTACAGCGCTGCGCGTCTTATGAGACGCGCGAAGGTCGCTGCAGCACTTTGAGCTGCTGCATGTCTTTGTCTTTTGATCGGCTACGATCAAAGGAAACAAGCTTCAACGCCATTATCCATCTCGCAGCAGCCGTCATAAACTCAAAATGAATCTCAACAGGCCTTAGCACCAGTGTTAACAGGCCCTGATATCACTCCGCCTTTTCCAGCGTTTCGTCGGCAAGATCCGGCAGAGCATCGTCAGGCTGAGTGACTTCACGCTTCGGCTTTACCAGCGGTTCCGGCCGGACGGGCCTTGAATGCAGCATGTCGCGGCCGGCGGTGATGCCCTCCGCTTCCTGGAGCACCAGCCTTGCCTCGTCGCGGCGGCGGATATCGTCCATGATGCCAATGGCTTCGTCGCCGTTCACGCCGAGCGCCTCGAGCGTCTTACGGCCGAAAAGCAGACCCGACTCGAACGTCTCGCGCAATTCGTAGTCGACACCCCGTGCGCGCAGTTCCAGAGTGTGCAGGCGGTCGTAGGAGCGCGCGAAGATGCGGGCATTCGGGTATTCGGCATGGACGAGATCGATGATCTTGTCCGTGACCTCCTTCTTCTGCGTGCACACGGCGACAATCTTCGCCTTCTCTATTCCGGCCGCTCGCAAGACGTCGAGGCGTGTGCCGTCGCCGAAATAGATGCGGAAGCCGAATGTGGCGGCCTGACGCACGCGTGCCGCGGAATGGTCGATGATCGTCACATCGCGGCCGCCGGCGAGAAGGATCTGCGAAGCGATCTGGGCGAAGCGGGAAAAACCGATCATCAGCACGTCGGCGCCGGCGCCCTCGAAATCCTCTTCCATTTCCTCGGCCAGTTCGTCCTGCTTGTGCATCAGCCGCCTGGAGAGCATCGCTGCCACGGGTGTCAACGCCATGGAGAGCGTGACGATGGCGACGAGCAGGGAGGACGTGGCTTGCGAGAAGACGCCGGCCGCGGCGGCTGCGGTGAAGAGCACGAAGCCGAATTCGCCGCCCTGCGGCAGAAGCAGGCCGATGCGCACGGCGTCGTTGTGGCGTGAGCCGGCTGCCCGGCACAGTCCGTAAAGGACCAGGCTCTTTACCAGCATCAGCACGGGAACGGCGATGATGATGCTCAGCAGGTTCTCTGCCACCACATGGAGCTCGAGCGACAGGCCGACCGCCATGAAGAAAAGCGCCTGGAGGATGCCGCGGAATGGCTCGATGTCGGCCTCCAACTCGTGACGATAGGACGATTCCGCCAGCAACACCCCGGCAAGGAAGGCGCCCATCGCCATGGAAAGGCCGGCGAGCTGCATCATCGTCGCCGCGCCCATGACGACGAGAAGCGCGGCTGCGATCATGACGTCGCGCGCGCCGGTGCGCGCGATCACCTGAAACAGCGGATTGAGAAGATAGCGACCGGCGGCGAAAAGCGCGGCCACGGCGGCGATGGCGATCGCGAAGTCTTCGATCGGCGTGGTCGTATCCTCCGGTGCCTGCGCCGCCATCAGCGGAATGATCGCAAGCAGAGGCACGATCGCCAGGTCCTGGAGCAGGAGAATGGAGAAGGCGCGCTGGCCATAGCGCGTGTTGGTATCGTTGTTCTCCTCCAGGATCTGCATGGCGAAGGCCGTGGAGGAGAGCGCCAGGCCGAAGCCGGCGACGACGCTGCCGGCGCCTCCGAGAAGACCGCTGAACGCGATCAGGAACGAAAGAACGGCCCCGGTGATCACGACCTGTGCCGTACCGAGACCGAAGATGTCGCGCCGCATCTGCCACAGTCGCGACGGTTTCAGCTCCAGGCCGATGATGAACAGCAGGAAGACGACGCCGAGTTCCGAGACATGCAGAATCTCTTCGCCTTCCGTGATTTGCTGGGCGACGGGACCGATCAGGATGCCGGCGGCGAGGTAACCAAGGATGGTGCCGAGCCCGAGACGCTTGAACAGCGGCGCTGCGATCACGGCGCCGGCAAGCAGCATGAGCGCCTGCGAATAGATTATCGTTGTCGTTTCCATGCTCGGTGCTTCCGCTATAAAGGCCGGGGGACCCGTGGGAGAGGGCGTATTCCGCCGCATATCATTTTGCTGCTGGGGCGGGAATCACGATGATGCCCTTGATGCATGCTTCAGTGCACAATAAATGGGACAGGAATGAAAGGCCAAAATCATGTCTGAGACGATCGATTCCGCCGTCCTCGAGCAACGTGCCGCCGAGCTTGTCGATCAGGCGCGCCGCGCCGGCGCGGATGCCGCGGATGCCGTGGTGGTGCGTGGCCGCTCCCGTTCGGTTTCGGTGCGGCTCGGCAAGGTGGAGGCGACGGAAGCTTCCGAGAGCGACGATTTCTCGCTCAGGGTCTTTGTCGGGCGGCGCGTCGCCAGTGTTTCCGCCAATCCGGGCTTCGACTTGAAGGTCCTGGCAGAGCGTGCGGTGGCGATGGCGAAGGCGTCGCCGGAGGATCCTTACGCATCGCTTGCCGACCCCGATCACCTGGCGAAGTCCTATCCGGATCTCGAACTTTTCGACAACCGGGACGTATCGACCGAAGCACTCACGGAGGCGGCGCTCGCCGCCGAAGGAGCCGCGCTTTCGGTCACAGGCGTCACCAATTCCAGCGGGGCGGGCGCATCGGCCGGCATGGGCGGGCTCGTGCTCGTCACGTCTCATGGTTTCTCCGGCTCCTATATGGCCACCCGTTTCGGCTGCTCCGTCAGCGCCATCGCCGGCGAAGGCACCAAGATGGAACGGGATTACGACTTCGACAGCCGCCTCTATTTCGATGAGCTCCGCACTGCCGAGGATATCGGCCGGGTCGCCGGCGAGCGGGCGGCGGCGCGCGTCAACCCCCGCCGCGTCGCGACGCAGAAGAACGTGACGGTCGTTTTCGATCCGCGCGTCGCACGCGGCTTCGTCGGACATCTTGCGGGAGCCATCAACGGAGCGTCTGTCGCCCGCAAGACCAGCTTCCTGCGCGACATGATGGGCAAGCAGATCATGAAATCGGGCATTGCCGTTACCGACGATCCGTTGATCGTCCGCGGCGCCTCCTCGCGTCCTTTCGACGGGGAGGGGGTCAGCGGCTCGAAATTGTCGATGGTCGAGGATGGCGTGCTGCGCCATTGGTTCCTGTCCACGTCTGCGGCCAGGGAGCTCGGCCTCGAGACCAACGGGCGCGGCGTTCGCGGCGGTCCGGCGGTCAGCCCGGCCTCCACCAATCTCGCCCTCGAGCCCGGCTCCGTCTCGCGCGACGATCTGATCCGCGGCGTCGGCACCGGCTTCTATGTCACCGAGCTCATCGGCCAGGGTGTCAACATGGTGACGGGCGAATATAGTCGCGGCGCCTCCGGCTTCTGGATTGAAAACGGCGAAATCCTCTATCCTGTTTCCGAGGTGACGATCGCCTCCAATCTCAAGCAGATGTTCATGGCGCTGACGCCGGCCGACGACATCGACAGGAAGTTCGGCATCGCCGCTCCGACGCTTGCGATCGAAGGCATGACGATCGCCGGAACTTGAATGTGGGCGGTGCGTTGCACTACAGCGCCGCGTGTAAGGATTTGCATGTCAGAAACAGCCCTTTCGATCCGCCCGGCCTGGGACGAGGACCTCGAACTCATTCTTACCGCTGCAGTCGCGGCGGGCGACACTGCGCTCGGCTATTTCCGCAAGACGCTGGACGTCCGCTGGAAAAATGAGGGCCGTTCCCCCGTAAGCGAGGCCGACCTCGCCGCCAACGACATCCTCAAGGGGCGGCTGCTCGCCGCACGGCCGGACTATGGCTGGCTTTCGGAGGAGACCGACGACGACGAAAGCCGTCTCGTCCGCGAGATCGTCTTTGTCGTCGATCCCATCGACGGCACCCGGGCCTTCATCGCCGGCAAGGATCTCTGGTGCGTCAGCGTCGCCGTCGTCCACCGTGGCCAGCCTGTGGCCGGCGTTCTCTATGCGCCCGCCCTCGACGAGATATTCCAGGCGACCCGCGATGGCGAAGCGCGGAAGAACGGCAAGGCGATTGCCGTGCGGGAGGCGGCATCCGGCGCGGTGCTGAAGGTGGCGGCGGCCGAGGATGTCATGGGCAGGCTGGCATTGCCCTATCGCAACAGGATGATGCGTGTGTCGCACGTGCCGTCGCTCGCCTATCGCCTTGCGATGATCGCGGATGGACGCATCGATGGAACGATAGTCAAGCGGAATTCGCACGATTGGGATTTGGCGGCCGCCGACCTCATCCTTTCGCGCGCCGGGGGGGCGCTTTGCAGTCTCGATGGCGAGCCCTTGTCCTACAACCGCCCGACTGTCACCCACGGCGTTCTGGGAGCGGCCTCGGGAACCGCGCTGCCGGCGTTGCTCGCCGCCTCCAGGCCGCTTGAGCCCCATTGACCTTTAGGGGCGAATGCCGCAAACCACCCCAACACCAATAAGAACACAGATGGAATTTCGATGGCTCACGACTCCGAGAAAAAACAACGGCTGCACCTCGTCTTCGGCGGCGAATTGGCAACGCTCACCGACGTGCAGTTTCGCGATCTGGAAAATCTGGATATCGTCGGCATCTTCCCGGACTACGAGAGCGCGCATGTCGCCTGGAAAGCCAAGGCTCAGATGACCGTCGACAATGCGCATATGCGCTATTTCATCGTCCACATGCATCGCCTGCTCGATCCGGAAGTGAAGTAATGCCGTCGGCGTCGGACGCGGCGGAGGGCAAGCGTTCATGAGCAGCCTGCGCGCAAGGCTGGCACTTTCCGGCTATCGCTGGCTCGGAACGGCCGTCTATCCCTTCTTCTGGTCCTATCTTGCGCTCCGCGCGGCGAAGGGCAAGGAGGACCCGGCACGCCGGCGCGAACGCTATGGCTATGCTAGTGCGCCGCGGCCCCAGGGCCCTCTCGTCTGGTTCCACGCCGCCAGTGTCGGAGAGACGAATGCAGTCACTCCGCTGATCAAGGAAATCCGCCGCCGGGGCATCGCCGTGGTGCTGACCACCGGTACGACGACCTCGGCGCGGGTCGCCGCGGAGCGATTGGGCTCGGCCGTCGTGCACCAGTATGTGCCGCTCGATTTCAAGCCGGCGGTGAGCCGTTTTCTGGAATATTGGCAGCCGGATCTGGCGATCATCGCCGAATCGGAGATCTGGCCGATGACGATCATGGAGCTCGGCAGGCGCCATATTCCGCAGGTTCTGGTCAATGGCCGTCTTTCCGACCGCACCTTCGCCCGATGGAGGCGCCGGCCGTCGCTTGCCGATGCTCTCTTTGAAAATCTCGCGCTCGTCATCGCTCAGTCCGATGTCGATGCGGAGCGTTTCCGCACGCTGGGTGCGCTCCCGGTTACGGTCTCCGGCAACCTCAAGGTGGACAACGACGCGCCGCCGCACGATCCCCGGGACCTGCGCGAATACCGCCAGCAGATCGGTGCACGAAAGACCTGGGCTGCGATCTCGACCTTCGAGGGGGAGGAGAATGCGGCCGGGACCGTTCACCAGGCGCTGAAGGAGAGAACCGGGCTTCTGACGATCATCGTTCCTCGCCATCCGGAGCGTTGCGACGCGATCGAGGCTGCCCTGGTCGCGAAGGGGTTGACCGTCGCGCGCCGCACGCGCGGCGATCCGGTCACACCGGAAGTCGACATTCTACTCGGCGATACGATCGGCGAAATGGGGCTCTATCTGAGGCTGACGGAAGTCGCTTTCGTCGGACGTTCGCTTTTCGCCGAGGGCGGTCAGAACCCGCTCGAGCCGGCCATGCTCGGCTGCGCTGTGCTCTCCGGCGGGAATGTGCAGAATTTCCGCGAGACCTACCAGATGCTCGCGAAGAACGGCAGCGCCAAGATCGTGCGCGATACGGAGATGCTCGCCAAGGGGGTCAACTACCTGCTCGCCAACGACGACATGCGTCGCTCGATGATCGATGCCGGACTCGAAACCGTGCAACAGATGCGGGGCGCGCTGACGGCGACGATGAAGGGCCTCGACCCCTACATCAACCCGCTTGTGGTGAAGGCGCGGCTGGAGCCGCGCCCTGAAGCCTGAAACGTGAAGCCTCGATTGGAAGGGACCATGCCCGCAACGAAACCGATCGCCGGCATATTGTTCGACAAGGACGGCACCCTTCTCGACTACGTGAAGAGCTGGGTGCCGGTGAATTACGAGCTGGCGCGGATCGCCGCCAAGGGCAATGAGAGCCTTGCGCGTGTCCTCCTTCAGGCGGGCGGGATGGATCCGGAGACCGGATATGTCGTTCCCGACAGCCTGCTTGCGGCCGGGAATACCGTGGAGATTGCCACCGGCATGGTCGGCGCCGGCGCGCCGTTTACCGTGGAAGAATTGACGGCGCTGTTCGACGGGCTCTTTGCACAATCCGCGCATTATGCCGTGCCGGTGACCGATCTCGCATCCTTTTTTGCCGGGCTGCACGCGAAAGGCTACCGGCTCGGCGTCGCCTCCAGCGACAACGAGCGATCGATCCGGGAAACCGCCAAACGCTTCGGTTTCGAGGACTACCTCCATTACGTCGCCGGCTACGATAGCGGCTATGGAACAAAGCCGGAGCCCGGCATGGTGCTCGGGTTTTGCGCCGCAACGGGGCTTGCACCCGACGAGGTGGCCGTAGTCGGCGACAACAATCACGACATGCATATGGGCCGCAGTGCCGGCGTCGGCATGACGGTTGCCGTTTTGACCGGCACCGGATCGCGCCAGTCGCTTGCCGCGTCTTGCGACCACTGCCTCGCCGATATTACCGAGCTGGAAGCGGTGCTCACGAACTGATCGGCTTGCCTTTTTCTCCGTTCTGACGTTCTTTGTCGCCGGTCACACCGCTCACGGCCGATGCCCGCGGCGGAAAGTTCTGGATTTGCCCTTCCTGCCCTCCAGGTGCAGGAGCGGCCGCACGGATATTTACGGGTAAAGATGGTTTCAGAAGCGCCCCCGTTCTGGTGGACCAAGGCCGACTGGCGCGCCTATGCTCTTTGGCCCTTTTCCTGGGTTTACGGTCGGATCGCCGGGATGCGCATGGACCGGGCGCGCCGGGCGACCTCCGCCGTGCCGCTGATCTGCATAGGCAACTTCACCGTCGGCGGAGCCGGAAAGACCCCGACGGCGATCGCGATTGCACGTGCCGCAAGGGCACGGGGCCTGAAGCCCGCTTTCCTGAGCCGCGGCTATGGCGGGTCGCTGGACGTCACGACGGTGGTCGACCCCGAGCACCATCGCGCGCGCGACGTCGGCGACGAGCCGCTGCTGCTTGCCCGCGAGGCCCTCACCGTGATCTGCCGACGCAGGGTGGATGGCGCACGCAAGCTTGCTGCGGAAGGCGCCGATATCATCATCATGGATGATGGCTTCCAGAGTGCCCGGCTCGTCTTCGATTTCGCCCTTCTGGTGGTCGATTCCGGCCGCGGTATCGGCAATGGCCATCTCGTGCCTTCCGGCCCGGTTCGGGCGCCGATCGGCAATCAGCTGCGCCATGCCAACGCTCTCCTGAAACTCGGCCACGGCTCCGCCGCCGATACTCTCGTCCGCCAGGCGGCACGGGCCGGCAAGCCCGTCTATGTGGCCGAAACGGTGCGCACGGATACAGGGCCGCTCGACGGCGTCAAGGTCCTTGCCTGGGCCGGGATCGCCGATCCGGAGAAGTTCTTCAAGACCGTTCGCGAGACTGGCGCGGTGATCGAAGAGACCCGGACCTTCCCGGATCACCACCATTTCTCCGAGGACGAGATTGCCGATCTGATCGACCGTGCCGCAAGCCGGGGCTATACGCTGGTGACCACGGCCAAGGACATGGTTCGCCTGGAGCCCGGACACGGACGGGCAGGGGAACTGGCGGCGAAAAGCCGCGTGATCGAGATCGAGGTGCGCTTCGACGATCCGGCGGCGCCGGGTGCAATCATCGACGCGACACTTGCCGCCGCCCGCGCCCGCCGATTGCGCGAGCGCAAGACAGGTTAGTCAAGCCTGACCCGCCAGGCCGCCGGCGCGTCGTTCCGCTTCGAGCGAGGCATCCGCGTCGGCGTAAGCCTCCTGGCGCGCGACGCTCCAGTACCTGAGTTCATCGACCGGAACGGGCTTGCCCGTAACGGCACAGATCACGTGCGAGCCGGCAAGTACGACTTGGAAGTCTCCGTCGAGATAGCGGATCTTCGCCTCCCGGGAGGAGCTTCCTTCAAAACGGTTCATCATGCCTGAACGGGCCTCGTCTAATCGTGGACGTCCTGATCTATCGCGGCGCTCTGCAAAAAACCAGTGGTTTCGGAAGATGGTTCCAGCAGGGTCTCAGCTCCGCCCGAAAAGCCGCTCGATGTCGGCCAGCTTCAGCTCGATATAGGTCGGCCGGCCGTGATTGCATTGCCCGGAGCCGGGCGTGGCCTCCATCTGGCGAAGCAGAGCGTTCATCTCTTCGGTGCGCAACCGGCGGCCCGAGCGAACCGAGCCGTGGCAGGCCATGGTGGCGGCGAGATATTCGAGCCGGCCGGCGAGCCCACCGGCCGTATCCCATTCCGCGAGCTCGTCGGCAAGCTGGCGAACCAGTCCGGCGGCGTCCATTTCCCCGAGCATCGCCGGCGTTTCGCGGACGGCGATCGCCGCGGGGCCGAAACGCTCGATGGCCAGTCCCAGGCGCGTGAACTCCTGCGCATGCGCAATCAGCCGGTCGCAATCGTCTTCCGGCAGGTCGACGATCTCGGGGATCAGCAGCGCCTGCGCCGGTACCGGGCGGGCGTGGAGCGCCGTCCGCATCGTCTCGAAGACGAGACGCTCATGGGCGGCGTGCTGGTCGACGATCACGAGCCCGTCATCGGTCTGGGCGACGATATAGTTTTCATGAAGCTGGGCGCGGGCGGCACCAAGCGGGAAGGAAACCGCCCGCCCATCGGCGGCCCGCGTCGCCTCGACGGCGGCGGCAGCGCTGCGCGCCGATGGCTGGGCGAAATCGGAGAAGGCCGCCTGGGGTGCTTCTGCAAAACCCCGCGCGGTCTCGTCGAAGCGCAGCGGCCGATAGGGCGAGACGGCGGCCGTCCAGGGTTCCTGCGGCCGGTCTGCCCGGTGGAACTCGGGACGGAAGGCGCGCATCAGCCCATGCGCCCCGGTCGTCGCTGCCCGGTCTCCCTCACGCGCCAGTGCCTCGCGGATGGCGCCGATGATCAAGCCGCGGATCAGTCCGGGATCGCGGAAGCGCACGTCCGATTTTGCCGGATGGACATTGACGTCGACGAGAGCCGGGTCGAGCGTGATCGACAGCACCGCGATCGGGTAGCGCCCCTGCGGAATGGTCTCGGCATAGGCGGCGCGGATCGCGGACATGATCAGCTTGTCCTGGACCGGCCGGCCGTTGACGAAGGCATATTGCTGAAGCGAATTGCCGCGGTTGAAGGTCGGCACGCCGGCAAAGCCAGTCAGCCGCGCATCCTCGCGCTCGGCGTCGATCTCGATGGCATTGTCGCGGAAATCGCGGCCGAGCACTTGCGCCATCCGCGCCAGCCGGTCGTCGCCTGTTGCGGAGAATTCGAGCGTCGTGCGATCGGAGCCGGAAAGCACGAAACGCACTCTCGGAAAGGCGATCGCCATACGCCGGACGACTTCCGAGATCGCCGCCGCCTCGGCCTTTTCCGACTTCATGAATTTCAGCCGCGCCGGGGTCGCGAAGAAGAGGTCGCGCACCTCGACCACGGTGCCTACGATAGCGGCCGACGGCCGGGCGGGCTCGCTCCTGCCGCCGGTGACCGTGATCGCCGCGCCTTCCCGGGCCTCCGCCGTCCTCGTGGTGATCGACAGGCGCGCCACCGATCCGATCGAGGGCAGGGCTTCGCCGCGGAAACCGAGCGTCCGGATATCGGCGAGGCTGTCGTCGAGCTTGGAGGTGCAATGGCGGCGGATCGCCAGTTCGAGATCGGCCGGCGACATGCCGATGCCGTTGTCGGTGACCCTGAGGAGCGTCTTGCCGCCACCGGCGGTCGCGATCTCGATCCTCGTCGCGCCCGCATCGAGCGCGTTCTCGATCAGTTCCTTCGCGGCGCTCGCCGGTCGTTCGATGACTTCGCCGGCGGCGATCTGATTGATGAGCGTTTCGGAAAGTTGTTTGATGGCCATGCCCTATTTTCCAGGATTCGGAGAGGGAGGGAAAGCCCCGCGCTCACACTTCTCCAAGGCTTCCGGCCGGACCTGCAAAAAGCGGTATTGCGACTTAATCGGGCTTTAACGTTCTGCTGCAATTTTCCACAGCAACCTGAATGATCGTCGGGTTTTTGCCTCTGGAGCACCGCGGCGTTGCTGGACGCCGCCCGCATCCCTTCGAAGGATGCCTCAAAGGCGGCCAGCATGTCCCGAAATGAAACCGCTGCTGATCGGTTGGCCGGACCGTAGCCGGGCCGGGAAGGCCGTTCAGCGGACAGAGTGCTACAGCACCCGTTATGCGTCCAAGGACGGCTGGCGCTGTAGCGGGAACGAGGGCAGCGCGATGAATGATGTGGCGTCGGGCGGCGCAGACATCAGCAGGATCATTCTGGAGGCAAGCGGCGAAACGCTTGGCGCCGCCTTGCTCGTTTTCGGCCGGGACGACACCATCACCTTCGCGAGCGCCTCGATACTGCAATTTTTCCCCGTGCCCGCCGGCATGCTGGTTCCCGGGACGCGGCTGCGCGATTTTCTGGGGGCGGTATACGATACCGGCGTGCGCCCCGGAACCTTGCCGGAGTCCAGCCGGCACAGGCCGAACCGCGAAGACTGGATCGCCGAGCAGATGGCGCTCCACTGGCGGGAACGCTACGAGAATGTCGAGAGGGCCGGCCGGACGCGCTGGCTCTCTCTGCGTCAGCGGCGGCTGTCGAGCGGTATCGGCCTTCTCGCCGTCAGCGACGTCTCCGAACAGAAGAAGCGCGACGAGCAGGCCCGGACCGATCTCCAGCGGATCGCCCTGACGGAAGAGATCCTCAACGCTCAGCCCAATCCCATCTGCGTCAAGGACAGCAATCTCCGCTACATCGCCGTAAACACGGCCTTCTGCGTCATCCACGATCTCGCGCCGGACGCCATGCTCGGACGTTCCGCCTCGGACCTCGTAGAAACGGAGCTTGCGGAGCACTTCGAACGGTCGGACCGCCACGTCCTGGAGACAGGCATGCCGCATTCGGAGGCGGAGCATATCGTTCGCGCCGACGGCAGCGACCTTTGGGTCGTGACGCGCAAATATCGTATCGGCCTGCCCGGCCGCCATTTCGTCGTCACCTGCATGACCGACGTCACCGATATCGCCGTCTGGTATGACGGCTCGGAAAAAGGCGGCGACACCGGTCTGCAGATCCGGGACTATAGCATCTTCACGCCTGCGCAGAATTTCTACGATCCCTTCCGGTCGCTCGACTTGCAGCAACTCGCCCACGCCGGATCGAAGATCGACATGCTGCCGGCGCGGGAATTGCGCGTGCTTCTGGCGACCGCCGACCGGGACATGGAAGAGCGATTCGTGGCGCGGCTGCGCGGCTTCGGGCTCGACGCCTGTGCGGTCCGCAATGGCGAGGAACTCGACGCCTTCGCGATGACCGCCGGGGCCCGCGGATTGGAGATCGACCTTCTTCTGCTCGACACCGCCTTTCCGGAGAAGCATCGCGTTCTCGCCTCCTGGCGCGCCTGTACATGGGTCGAGGTATCGGGCGATATGGATGCGACGATGCTGCTTGGGGAGATCTTCGCTGTCCGCGCCCGCGGCGCGCGTTCGCCCTTGCTGCAGCCCGAATGGGGGATTGCGCTCGACCGCGATCTCGCGCCCGCGACGCAGGCGCCGACGGTGGAAGTCCTCGTCGCGGAGGACAACCAGGTCAACCAGTTCGTCTTCGCGCAGATCCTGGAGGGGCTCGGGATTTCCCACCGGATCGCCGCGGATGGAAGAGAAGCGGTGGACCTCTGGCACGAACTCCAGCCCGCCCTGGTTCTGATGGACGTCTCCATGCCGGTGATGAACGGCTTTGAAGCCGCCATTGCCATTCGACAGGCCGAGAAGGGCACGGGCCGTCGCACGCCGATCGTGGCCGTGACCGCCCAGGCGCTCGATATCGACCTCGAGCGCTGCAGGACTTCGGGAATGGACGACCACATCATGAAGCCGGTCAGCCCGGACATGATCGAGATGCTGCTGCGGAAACACCTGCCGGCGGCCGAAAGGCACGTTTCGGGTTCTGGTCGGAGCGGATCGCAATGACATTGCAGGAGCTCGGTATCGATCGGGCGAAGCGGGACAGGCCGTATAGTGCCTCCTTCGTCGATCCATTGACCGAGCTCGGCAATGCACGCCACCTCAAGCAAACCGTCTGCGCCCTCGCGGCCGAACGGGCAAGCGATCCCGCACCCTTTACCATCGCCCTTGCAAATCTGGACGGGTTCAAGCCGATCAACGACCTCTTCGGCCCTGAGGCCGGCGATCAGATCCTGCGCCAGGTGGCGCACCGGCTGAAGGCCTGCGTTCCCGAGGGCGCGACGGTGACGCGTACCGCGGATGACGAATTCGCCATCGTCCTGCCGCTGGTCTTTGAACGAAGGAGTGCGGAGAAGCGCGGCCAGATGCTAAAGGAAGTGCTCTCTTCGCCCTTCGCACTCGGCGACCGGAACGTTCGGCTCTCGGCCTCGTTCGGCTTTGCTGTCTATCCCTTTGCCGGAGATACGTTCGACGACCTGCTGAAGAGCGCCGATACCGCGCTCTACCGCTCCAAACGGCGCGGCCGCGGACAGATCACCGTCTATTCGCAAGAGATCGCACAGGAGATGAAGCACGCGACGCAGCTTGAGCAGGCACTGCGCAATGCGATCATCGCCGGTGGGATCGATGTCCACTTTCAACCGATCGTCGATCTGCGCAGCGACCGTCCGGTGGGTTTCGAGGCGCTGGCGCGGTGGTGCGACGCCGACCTCGGCTATGTCTCGCCGGCCGTCTTCGTGCCTTTCGCGGAAGAGCGCGGATTCATCGACGCGCTTTCCGAAATGCTTCTGCGCAAGGCGGCGCGGGCTGCCCTGTCCTGGCCGGAGGACCTCTTCCTGTCCTTCAACCTGTCCTCGGTCCAGCTGATGGATCCGGCGACGAGCGCTCGGCTCCTGGCAATCACAGCTCAGGTGGGCCTCGACCCCCGGCGCCTCGAACTCGAGATCACCGAGACCGCTGCGATGGCCGACGCCGGTACTGCCCAGAGGATCGTCACCGAATTGAGAGCGGCCGGTGTGCGCGTGTCGCTGGACGATTTCGGAACGGGCCAGTCGAGCCTCGGGCGGCTCAGGGATTTTTCCCTCGACAAGGTGAAGATAGACCGGACCTTCGTTTCGGGGATTTCCACCGACCGGACTTCAGAACATATCGTCAAGGCGATCGTTTCGATGTGCGAGGGGCTGGAACTCGCCGTGGTCGCCGAAGGCATCGAGCATTCATCCGAGGCGCTGAAGCTCAAGGCGCTCGGCTGCGGCCTGGGACAGGGCTATTTCTACGGCAAGCCCGCCGATGCCGATGCCACCTTGCGTTACCTTTCCGAGCATTACCCGGATATGGCGGCGGTGCGCTGAAGCGCCTCATGCCCGCTTGCGGTTTCGGCCCCCGAACGATCGCGGAGGCCCTCCTCCAAAAGCCAGTCGCGGATGCGGCGCGCCTGACTGTTGAGTTCGCGTGACCGCGGCCAGACGACGTAGAAGGCCTGGCCCGTCCTCAGCACATGCCCCCCGACCGGCACCAGCGCGCCGGAGCGCACCTGTCGGGCGGTCAGATGCTCCCAGCCGAGCGCAATGCCCTCTCCCGCCAGCACGGCCTGGATCACGAGCACGTAATCGTTGATCGCGAGCCTTTTGCCTTGCGCCGGATAGGCAAGGCCCGCGCTCGCGAACCATTCGGTCCAGTCGCAGGCACGCCTTACGGGCTCTTCGAGGTGGATAAGATTGTGCCTGATGAGGTCCGCGGGCGTTGCCGGCAGCCCATGCGTCTCGATATAGGCGGGTGTCGCCACGGCCTGGATGACTTCATCGGCCAGCACCGCCGCGTGATAGCGCGGCCAATGGCTGGGGTCCCCGCCACGAATTCCGAGCGGGATCGGCTCCTCATCCAGATCGAGGTCGCGCACGCTTGTCTGGATGCGAAGGTCGATCTCCGGCAGGTCTTCGCGCAGCCGGGCTAGCCGCGGCAGCATCCACATGGAGGTGAAGGCCGTCGAGGCCGCCAGCGTCACATTGGTCTCGCGCCCTTTGGCGCGGATGCCTTCGGCCGACTTCTGGATCCGCGCGAGGCCGACCGAGACATCCGCGTGAAACTTTTCTCCCGCCTCCGTCAGTTCGACGGCCCGGTGCACACGGTGGAACAGCGGCACGCCCAGCTGGTTCTCGAGTCCTCGAATGGCGTAGGACACCGCTGCCTGAGTCATTCCGAGCTCACCGGCAGCGCGTGTGAAGTTCTGATGCCGGCCGGCTGCCTCGAAGACGATGAGGCTCGCGGCAGACGGTAGGAGACGGCGCAGGTTTTCCATAAGTACCACTTATATCAAGCGTCGAATTTTTCCTGCGTTACAATAGCCTTTCTCGTCAATACCATCATTGCAAATGATGGGAGATCGACCATGGAAGTGTTGGAAGCAACCGGCGAGGCGCCGAAACGGACCCGGAGCGGGCGACCGCAGCGACGCGAGGGCAGCAAGAATCTCGGCGTCCCCTACATCGCCCGCAATATACCGACCTATGACATCCTCGGCGAGGAGAACCTGGAGCGGATCGAAAGGGTAGCCGACCGCATTCTCGCCGAAGTCGGCATCGAGTTTCGCGACGACCCGGTGGCGCTCGACCACTGGCGGCGCGCCGGGGCGAAGATCGAGGGCCTTCGCGTCACCTTCGAGCCGGGGATGCTGAAAGAGATCGTCCGCTCGGCGCCGGCGCAATTCACGCAGCACGCCCGCAATCCCGCCCGCAGCGTCGAGATCGGCGGCCGCAACGTGGTGTTCTCTCCGGCATACGGTTCTCCCTTCGTCATGGATCTGGACAAGGGCAGGCGCTACGGCACCATCGAGGACTTCCGCAATCTGGTGAAGCTCGCCCAGTCGAGCCCCTGGCTGCACCACTCCGGCGGTACCATCTGCGAACCGTGCGACGTGCCGGTGAACAAACGTCATCTCGACATGGTCTACAGCCACATAAAATACTCCGATCGCGCCTTCATGGGATCGATTACCTCGGAGGAACGTGCCGAGGATTCGATCGAAATGGCCCGCATTCTTTTCGGTGCCGAATTCGTCGACGGCAACTGCGTCATTCTCGGCAATGTCAACGTCAACTCGCCGCTCGTCTGGGACGGCACGATGACGAAGTCGCTGCGGGCCTATGCGCGCGCCAACCAGGCCGCGGTGATCGTGCCGTTCATCCTCGGCGGCGCGATGGGGCCGGTCACCAATGCCGGGGCGATTGCGCAATCCTATGCCGAAACGCTTGCCGGCTGTGCGCTGACGCAGCTCGAACGCAAGGGCGCGCCCGTCATCTTCGGAAACTTCCTTTCCTCGATGTCGCTCCGCTCGGGCTCGCCGACCTTCGGCACGCCGGAGCCGGCGATCGGCAGCATGGTCATCGGCCAGCTCGCACGCCGGCTCGGCCTGCCGTTGCGCTGCGCCGGAAACTTCTCCAACTCGAAGCGCCCGGATGCACAGGCGATGCAGGAAGGCGTCATGTCGATGCTGTCGGCCGTACATTGCGGCGCCAATTTCGTCCTGCACTCGGCAGGCTTTGCCGACGGGCTGCTGGCCATGTCCTACGAAAAATTCATGATGGACATGGATTTCTGCGGGGCACTGCATTCCTATCTTGCCGGCGTCGTGGTCGACGACAATACGCTCGCCATGGACGCCTTCCTGGAGGTGGGTCCGGGCAGCCACTTCCTTGGCTCCGGCCACACGATGCGCAATTATCAGACCGCCTTCTGGGACAGCGCCCTTTCCGATAACGAGCCCTTCGAGAAATGGGTGGAACAGGGCGAAACCGACATGGCGCTGCGGGCGAACAGGAGCTGGAAAAAGGCTCTCGCCGAATATGAGGCGCCGCCCTTGGATGCGGCAATCGACGAAGCGCTGAACGACTATGTCGACAGACGCAAAAGCGGCATGGCCGACGCGTGGTACTGAGCATCTCCAACGCGTTGCCACCAGACGACGAAAAGCGGCGCCATGGGCGCCGCTTCTGTTGTTCGTTTTAGAGCCTGCGGCTTACTGCTGCGGGGCAGGTTCCGCAGGCGCCGGTGCCGGGGTCGTACCCGTTGCCGAAGTCGTCGACGTATCTACCGGCTGGTCGGCGTTACGCTCGGCCATTACCTGCGATTTCGTCTTGAACTCCGGAGCACCCTTCAGCGAATCCGCCGTTTCGGTCGTGGTCAGCTTGATCTCGTCCGAATCGGGCTGGTCGGCAATCGCGATCTTGTCGAACGGAACCGCGACGTTCTTTTCCCCGATGCCGAGGAAGCCGCCAACTCCGACGATGGCAGCAGCGATACCGCCTTCCTTCTCGATGATCAGGTCGTTGATCTCGCCGATGCTTTCATCGCTGGCATTGTAGACGGACTGGCCGATATAAGTATTCGCGGACACTTGGTTTTCCGCTTGCTCTGTCAGGTAGCTGGCGTCACCAGCCGCCATATCGGTCGTCGTGTCTGCCGTATCCGGTGTCTGCGCCTGCTCGTCGGCGGCCGGCGGGGTAGCCGGAGCCGGGGCGGGTTCCATGGTCTGGGTTTCAGGTGCCGTAGCCGGAGGCGTCGTGGTTTGCTGTGCGAAGCTCATCGGGGCAACGGCAACGCCCACGAGAAGCGCGCCAGCGGCAACGGAAGATATAAGTCTCTCTTTCATGTCAGACTGCCTTTCGTTGACGTTGTCGGCTAGAGGGCACTACGTGCGCTTTTCGCCCGCATTCCCTTCCAGCCCTTTGGCATCGATCACGATGTCATCACCGTGATCCAGGCGCAGCCTCAAGTTGGGCCAGGGATGCTGCGCCGATGACACTCAAGCAACGCCCGGCAACGCAAACTGTTCCGGAAAAAGTGAACGCCGAGCTGGCTGGAACGAGGCTTCCATTGGTGTGCGCTCGATGCGGCTGCGCCGCATGCTCGGTGAACATGCGGCGCAGAAGCTCGCATTCCGGTTGTCTTTCGAAGGGGACGCATTCATGGCTCCAGGGTCCGGGGCGAAGGCTCGATCAGTGACTTTCTCGGAGGACCTCGCTGCCGCTCTTGCCGACGAGGAAATCGAGGTCCGCGCCCCTGTCGGCCTGCAGCACCGTGTCGTGATAGAGTTTGTAGTAGCCGCGATGCCATTTCTGTTCGGGCGGCTGCCAGGCCGCCATCCGGGCCGCCAGTTCTTCCTCGCTGACGAGCAGGTTCAGCTCGCCTTTCAGGGCGTCCAGGCGGATCCGGTCGCCGGTCCTGACGATCGCCAGGGGCCCGCCGGCATTGGCTTCTGGGCTCACATGAAGAACGACGGTGCCGAAGGCGGTGCCGGACATGCGCGCATCGGAGATGCGCACCATATCGCGCACGCCCTTTTCGACGAGCCGGCGTGGAATCGGCATGTTGCCGACTTCCGCCATGCCGGGATAGCCCTTCGGTCCGCAACCCTTGAGCACGAGGATCGTGTCTTCGGTGACCGGCAGGTCGGGATCGTCGATCTTGGCCCTGAGGTCTTCGATCGTGTCGAAGACATAGGCCGGCCCCTCGTGGGCGAGCAGATGTTCGCTTGCCGCAGACGGCTTGATCACCGCACCGTTGGGCGCAAGATTACCCTTCAGCACGCGAATGCCCGCCGCCGCACGCAACGGGTTGTCTAGCGGGCGGATGACATCGTCGTTATAGACCTCCGCGCCCTCCCAATATTTGCTGATCGGAACGCCGAAGACCGTCGGTGCGTCGGCGTGCAGCAGGTGCTGGATTCGATTCATCACGGCCGGCAGGCCGCCCGCATAGGCGAGATCCTCGATCAGATACTTGCCCGACGGCATGCAGTTGACGATGCAGGGCACCTGACCGCCCACCCGATCGAAATCCTCGAGACAGAGGTCGATACCCGCGCGCCCGGCGATCGCCAGCATGTGGACCACGGCATTGGTCGACCCGCCGACAGCGGCGTTGGCGATGATGCCGTTCTCGAAGTTCTCCCTTGTCAGGATTTTCGACAGCCTGAGGTCCTCGTGGACCATCTCGACGATGCGCTTGCCGGTCATGTGCGAGAGCGCCATGCGGCGGGCGTCGACCGCGGGCAGGGCGGCGTTCGTCGGAAGCGACAGGCCCATGGCTTCCACGATCGACGCCATCGTCGTCGCCGTGCCCATGGTCATGCAGACGCCCGGCGAGCGCGACATGCCGCTTTCGGCGGCCATGAATTCCTGCAGGCTCATTTCGCCGGCGCGTACCGCCTCCGAAAACTTCCAGACGTCCGTGCCCGACCCGATATCCTTGCCCTTCCACTTGCCGTTCAGCATGGGGCCGGAGGAAACGACGATCGTCGGGAGGTCGACCGAGGCCGCTCCCATCAGCTGGCCCGGAGTGGTCTTGTCGCAGCCGCCGAGAAGCACGACGCCGTCGATGCCATAGGCGCGGATGGCCTCTTCGACATCCATTGCAAGCAGGTTGCGGAAGAGCATGGCGGTCGGACGCATCTGCGTCTCCCCGAGCGACGACACCGGAAATTCGACCGGAAAGCCCCCCGCTTCCCAGACGCCGCGCTTCACCCCTTCGGCGAGGATACGCAGATGGCTGTTGCAGGGCGTGAGCTCCGACCAGGTGTTGCATATGCCGATGATCGGCCGGCCGTCGAAAACATGGTCGGGAAACCCCTGATTCTTCATCCAGGACCGATGAATGAAGCCGTCCTTGTGCGTGCCGCCGTACCAGTGACGGCTTCTCAGTTCTTTTTTCTTGTCGCTCATCCGAGCACTCCTTCCACCGCGATTCAGCGCAATGGAGCAATTGTATGATTTTTCGCCGGCGCGACGCCAGTCTTTGTTGTTTGGGGGATTTAAAGTCGGAATGCGGGCTCGAAGCGCCCTTTGACCTCGATCCCGAGGTCGAAGGTTTTCCCGCCCTGCGGGTCGGCTGCCCGCGCGGCGTCGTCCATGCCCTGCCAGGCCGAGGTCACCAGCAGACGTTCGGCCCTGGCGCCGACGAAAGCCGGGCAGCTCGGCTGCGTCGCCGGCACGGCGTAACGGGCGACCTTCCGGCCGTCGGGTTTATAGACCTCCACGGCGCTTGCGCCCCAGCGGGCGTTCCAGATCAGCCCGTCGGCATCGCAGACGGCGCCGTCGACGCCGCCCGGGCTCGTGCTTTCGTCCGAAAGCAGCACCGGATCGCCGGTCGGGAGCGCCGTCGCCGGATCTATGTCGACGCGCATCAGCTGGTTGACGTCGGTGTCGGTGAAATAGGCGGTAGCCCCGTCCGGGGAAAAGCAGATCGCGTTGGGAATGGTGATGTTGCCATAGAGCCTCGTGACGCGGCTGCCGGCCACATGGTAGATCGCACCCGCATGTTTCTCGGCGCTGCGCCCCATGGTGCCGACCCAAAGCGCGCCGCAGGGATGGACGCGTCCGTCGTTGGAGCGGTTGCCCGGCTTTTCCTCGAGCGTCGCGAAATGGCGTAGCTTCGAGCTTTCGGTGTCGCGCACGAAAAGGCCCTGATCCGAGGCGATCAACTGCCGTAGCGGATCGATCGCCGCAAGCACGCTGCCGAGGAAGGGCAGGGGATGGATCGCCTTCCGTCCGCTTTCGAGATGAAGCTCATGCAACTCGCGGCCCGTTATATTGAACCACCAGGCCGTTCCGGTGTCGGGGTCGAAGGTGGGGCCTTCGCCGAGTTCGCACGCGGCTTCCGAAAGGGTTCGGCCGGAAAAGGGAACGAGATCGGTCACTGCTGGCCTCCATAGACGGCATCATAGGCTGCGAGCGTGGCAATGGCCCGCTGCCGCACTTCCCCGGCGCTCATCCCGGCCTTGTAAAGGCTCGAACCGAGCCCGAAGCTGCGGATCCCGATCGCTGCATAGTCGGCGAAATTGACCTCCGACACGCCGCCGACCGCCGCGATCTCGAGATCGCCCGGCAGCACCGCGCGGATCGCCGCGATGCCGGAGGGGCCGAGCACGCTTGCCGGAAAGAACTTGAGGCCGCTGGCTCCGGCGGCGGCCGCCGCCAATGCCTCCGTCGGCGTGAAAACGCCTGGCATCGTCACCATGTCTTTCGTCGCAGCAAGCCGGATGACTGCCGGCTCGACATTGGGGCTCACCATCAGCCGCCCGCCGACATCGGCGAGGCGTTCCACCTGGGCCGTCGTCAGCACCGTACCGGCGCCGATAAGGCACCCGGCCGGAGCCATTTTGACGGCCGTCTCGATGGAGCGAAACGGGTCGGGCGAATTCAGCGGGATTTCGATCGCCGTGAAGCCTGTTTCGATGAGGGCGCCGACCACGCCTTCCGCCTCCTCCGGCTTCAGGCCGCGCAGGATCGCGATCAGCGGGCGTTTCATCGGAGGCAGGGGGATTCTTTCCATGTTCTTTCTTTCTATCACAAAGGCCAAATCGCACGGGCGGCTGAGGAAAGACCGGCCCGCACCGCCTCATCGGCGTCGACGGCCCGGACGTTGAGGCCCTGGCTTTCGAGGGCAGTACGATAAAGCGTGCCGAGCCCACCGGAGCCGACGAGGCATACGCCGTCCACCGTGCCCGAGGCCGCGAGCGCTCCGGCGATCTCCAGGCCTATCAGGGTCCCGGACAATTGCGCTCTCGCATCGGCGGCGCCGGTGCCGTGCAGAAGCTGCCCGGCACGAACGGAGAAGAGCAGATTGGTTGCGAGCGCCGGGTTCTCCCTCGTGCGGCTTACTGCATCCGTAAAGGCTGCGCTCCCGGTCGCGAAGGTTTCCGCTTCTGCCACCGCGTGGCTGAGGATGGTGTGGCGCGCGATGGTGTCGAAGAGCTCGCCGGTCATGAAGGTGGAAAAGCCCTCGACCCTGTCGTCGGCAAGACGGACCCATTTGCTGTGCGTGCCGGGCATGCAGACGAGATGGCTGCCGGCGCCGAGATGCCCGGCAGCGCCGAGGAGCTGCGTCTCCTCGCCGCGCATGACGTCCGGATGCCGTTGGTCGCGCTGGGCGAGGCCGGGGAGAATGCGGATGTCGCGGTCGACATCGGGAATGGCCGTGGCACGGCCGGCAATCTCGGCGAGTGCTGCGGGAGTTTCGATATACCCGGCCTCCTTCCAGCCCTGACGGGCGCCAGCCATGCCGCAGATGATGATCGGCAGATGCGCAGGCGCGGCGACCGCGGCGAGATGGCCGTCGAGAATCGTGTGAAAACCGGTCTTTGCGGCCGTCGTCATGCCCTCGGCGCTGCGGCGTTCGGCCAGCACCGCACCGTCCTCGCCGATGATCCACAGTCGGAAGCTGGATGTTCCCCAATCCACTGCGGCATAATAGCCTGCCGTCGTCAAAACACGCCTCCATCGATGATCATGGTCTGTGCGGTCATCGCCGCCGAACCGTCCGACGCCAGAAAGAGGCATGGGCCGACGAGATCGTCGGCGACGAGCATGCGCTTGAGGCACTGCCTTTCCTGCATCCGCGCGATCGATTCTTCCGTGAGCCACAAGCGCCGCTGCCGCTCCGTAACGATCATGCCGGGCAGGATCGCGTTGACGCGGATGTTATCCGGTCCGAGCTTGCCGGCGAGCGATTTGGTGAGGCCTATGATCCCGGCTTTGGCTGCAGAGTAGGCGGGGATTTCCGGCATATTGAGCATGAAGGCGATCGAGGAGAAATTGATGATCGATCCGCCGCCTTGCTGCTGCATGTGGGGCGCGACCGCCTGGCACATGAAGAAGATATGCCTGAGGTTGACGGAAAGGCTTTCGTCCCAGCTCTGCTCAGTGACCGCTTCGAGCGCCTGCCGGTCGTCGCGCGCGGCGTTGTTGACGAGGACACGGACGGAGCCGAGTTTGGCGGCCGCCTCGTCGGCTGCGGCCCGCACGGCCCCGACATTGCGGAGGTCTGCCTGGATGAAATGCGGCGCCTGCCCGGTCTGGGCCGCGACCTTCTCGCAGAGCGCCAGGCTCGCTTCCGCTGCAATGTCCACGAAGGCGACGTGGGCGCCTTGCCGGGCGAACGCCTCCACCAGTGCGGCTCCTATGCCGGAGCCGCCGCCGGTGACCAGAACTCCGCGATCGCGCAGATCAGGAAACTGGCTGCTCGGCAAGGTCATGGCTTCTCCCTGATACCGCGGCTGCGGGATTGGTTGTTCCAATATCCGGAACTGTGTTTTATTATATGGAATTATCGCGCCAATGCTTTTACCCTGTCAAGATAGCGCAGCGGAAAGCGGATAAGAAATGAAGCGGAAGAAAGAAGACGACATGGAAGGTGACCTCGTCGGCACCGGCACGCTTGGCAAGGCAATGGCCGTGCTGGAGGCAGTAGCCATGGCCGACCGCCCTCAGCGCTTCACGGATATATTGCAGACCGTCCGTCAGCCCCGCGGAACCCTGCACCGGCTGCTTGGCCATCTCGTCGAAGAGGGCTTGCTGGTGCAGCGCCGGGACTTGTCCTATGAGCCCGGGCTTCGCCTGTTGAAATTCGCTTATCGCTCCTGGTCGGGGAACCGGTTTCGCGAGATCGCCGCCCCCTATCTCCTGCACCTGCACCAATTGACCGGCGAGACGGTGCATCTGGGCGTGCTGCGGGAGACCGAGATCATCTATGTCGACAAGGTGGAAAGCCGGCAGACCGTCCGTATGAGTTCGCAGATCGGCAAGGCGTCGCCGGCCTATTGTACGGGTATCGGCAAGGCGGCTCTGTCGGTTCTTCCCGCAGGCGAGTTGCAGCGGATATCGACCGGAATGGAGTTTCACCCGTTCACGGCGCAAACGCATCGTTCGATAGAATCGCTCCTTGCCGAGATCGAGGAAGTCCGGCACGACGGCCATGCCTTCGACCGGGAGGAGCACGAGGCGGAGATCTGCTGCGTGGCTGCCCCGATCAGCGTTCCGGAACACGACCTGGTCGGAGGGATCTCCGTGACCGGTCCATCCTATCGGGTCAGCCTGCAGCAGCTGACCGCCTGGGCGCAGGACGTGCGCGAGGTGGCGGCAGAGATCGAGGAAGAGGTCCGGATCCGGCTTGGCCCCGGGCGGGAAACGGGGGCTGCGGCGCCGCGTGTCCTGCCGGACGAGCAAAGGTCTCCGTAACGGTTAAGGATTACAGCATGTTTTCCACGAAAAAGTGCGCGGGACCGCTTTACGGTAAATTAGAAGTTTCGACTGGACGAAAAGGTTCAAGATAAGTAGCTTCAATGCCGGTCTGCTGCCACGGCTGGTTGCATCGGGCGGAATTCTGGTGGAAGCGATAGCGTGGGTATGACAGCGCGAGCGTCATGCTCCAGCTGGAACGCGGATGTGAGAGGCGGGCGGAAGATGATCGATTTCAGCGTGGATATATCCTCATTGGTCCTCCCTGACGGTCACGCTATCAGCGGGTCGATCGACAGCGAGGATGATGTGCGGAGCGCGCTCGGCCGAGTGTCGGAAGGTTTCGGTTTTCGAGGCTTCATGGTCCTCGCCATTCCCGAGTCGGGGTCCCACAGTCTCACTGCGCAGGCGCTCATGACGACCTGGCCGATGGATTTCCTGAGGCGCTACGACAGTGCCCGCCTGATCGACGGCAGTCCCGTGATCCAGCGGTTGCGGCGCAGCACAATTCCCTTCACCTATGATGCTCATCTGCTCGCGCGCGGGCGCGTGGACGGAAAGGGCGAAGCTGCCATATGCGTTTTCGAACAGGCGAACATGCCGCGCGGGGTGTATCTGCCGGTCCATGATGCCGCGGGTCACCGCGCCGCCATCGCCTTCGGCGGTGACAGGTCCGCCGTGTCCGACGACGAGATGCAGGCTCTGAACCTCTGGGCCGGCCTTCTATACAGCCGGCTGAGCGAAGTCCGAACGCGCGACCGACGCGGCCCGGGCAGCCTTTCCCGGCGCGAGATCGAGTGTTTGCGCTGGGCCGCGGCTGGCAAGACGACGGTGGAGATGGCCCGCATAATGGCACTGTCGGAATATACGGTGAACCACTATCTCAACCGTGCGACGCGCAAGCTCGATTCGGTCAATCGCGTCCAAACTGTCGCCAAGGCGATACGCGCGGGCTTGATCAATTGATCGACGCAGGCGGGACATGAATAGAGCCCTTTACTCTCTCATCCCTGTGACAAGCACGGGAAATGGAGGCACGCGAACGCGACGCGGCCGTCTTTCGGCGCGAGCGGCTGAAGGCGGAGTCGGCGCTCATCGGCACGGTCGAAATGCACAGGGTTTTGCGCATCAGAGGTGATGATCGTCAATCACCTGTTGGCATTGCTCGGCCGCTCGGGCTATTTGATAGTCGATGACTGCGATGGAACCGCACCGATGCAAGAGATGATCACGAGGGGGACGACTGATATCGATCTGCCCCGGGGCGGCGATTTCGCGCCTGAGATAGCAAGGCTCG
This sequence comes from Sinorhizobium meliloti 4H41, assembly GCF_000375585.1. Lineage (GTDB taxonomy): Bacteria > Pseudomonadota > Alphaproteobacteria > Rhizobiales > Rhizobiaceae > Sinorhizobium > Sinorhizobium meliloti_A. The sequence goes on from NZ_AQWP01000001.1 coordinate 722,124, forward strand.
AGACCCAGTTCGACATTATTCGCTACATGCGGCGGATTACGCCGATTTTCGGCTTCAAGACGTTTCTCATCTGTTCGATCCCTGCAGTCGAGGTAGAGCGGCTCTCCGCCACCACGGTGATCTCGAACATGCCGGCCGAGCTCCTCAACAAATATGACAGCCTTTCGATGCTGCGCTTCAGCACCGGGGTGCGACGGTTGAGAGAGACGACGACGCCGTTTCAGATCAAGCTTGAAGACTGGGAGAGGGAGGGAGGCAAGCCCGACTCTGCCGCGGATTACATCGCCATGTTGCGCGATAACGGCATATTCCAAGCCAATTACTTCCCGGTCCACGATGCCGAAGGTGGCCGCGGCGCGGTCATCCTCATGGGCCCGGAAGCGGAATTACCGATGACGGCGGCGATGGAACTGCAGATGATCGCAATTCACGTCTATAACCGGCTTGCCGAGATCGGCTCTGTCTGGAAGAACACCAATACGGTTCTTTCCGAACGGGAGATCCAGTGCCTGAGCTGGACGGCCGCCGGCAAGACCAGCTCGGAAATCGCCGGTATCCTCGGCCTGTCGGAACACACGGTGAATCATTACCTCAACCACGTCACGAAGAAGCTCGACGCGGTGAATCGCACGCAGGCGGTCGTGAAGGCGATGAAAAAAGGCTATATCAGCTAGGGCCTGTTGAGAGTCATCCTCCGCCCCCATCTCTGTGCTTGTCACAGGAATGAGGGCAGCGCCGCGTCTGCGGCGCGGGAAGCGTTCTTTCAGCCCAAGGACTTGGTCTGGCTGGATTCCTGTGACAAGCACAGGAATGAGGAAATCAAACAAGCCGCAGCGGTTATTCGATCTCAACAGCTTTAGCCGGCAGCCCCATCGGCCGGAGCAAGTGGCCGGCGCATCTGCGAGCATTTCGTGTCCAAATGGCGCGCCTGCTCAGGAAATGAGCAGCGCAGTCTCTTGCGTATCCTCGATAGATGAAGAGCAATTTATTGGAAACTCTGGTTTTTTCCGGAAAGCTCCAACTGGCACGCATTGTGCATATTCAATTCCGTGTCCAGAGGGGACCATAATAAGACAGCGCCCAGGAAGGTCGCGACAAGGGCCGCCGCCGATCGCCCGTGATCCCGGATGTACGGACACGATGATCGGTTGGCGGCCCTCTCATTTTCCCACCTGTCGCATTGGCGAAGTGCCCCGGCTCGACTATCTAATACCCAGTTCCTTAAATCGGGTGCGATTTGGGCTAGCGATAGAGCAGTCGAAAGCGTTGCGCGCCAACGAAAGAGCAAGAGGCCGACATGCCGGATGTCACCCGGGAAATGGTTTTGGAGAAGCTACGGACCGTCCGCGGTCCGGATATGGAAGGAAACATCGTCGACCTCGGCCTTGTGTCCGATGTGTTCATTTCCGACGGCAAGGCCTACTTCTCGATCACCGTGCCGGCGGATCGGGCGAAGGAGCTCGAACCGATGCGGGCGGCCGCCGAACGGGTCGTGCGCGAGATTCCCGGCGTGAAGGCCGCCATGGTGGCATTGACTGCCGACCGCAAGGCCGCTCCGCAGAAGGGCCCGGTGGAGCGGCCCCGGCCGGCTCCGACGGGCCATGCGCCGGCGCAGCGGGCGGGCGGCGGGGCTGCACCAAAGGCCGGCATCCCCGGCGTCGGTGCCATTATCGCCGTCGCCTCGGGCAAAGGCGGAGTCGGCAAGTCCACCACCTCCGTCAATCTGGCGTTGGCGCTTCAGGCAAACGGGCTGAAGGTCGGGCTCCTCGATGCGGATATCTACGGCCCTTCGATGCCGCGGCTTTTGAAGATTTCCGGCCGCCCGCAACAGATCGAGGGGCGGCTTATCCGCCCGATGGAAAACTACGGCCTGAAAGTCATGTCGATGGGCTTCCTCGTGGACGAGGAGGTCGCGATGATCTGGCGCGGCCCGATGATCCAGTCGGCGCTCCTGCAGATGTTGCGCGAGGTGGCGTGGGGGGACCTCGACGTCCTGGTCGTGGACATGCCGCCGGGCACCGGTGACGCACAGCTGACGATGGCTCAGCAGGTGCCGCTCGCAGGCGCCGTCATCGTGTCGACGCCGCAGGACCTGGCGCTCGTGGATGCCCGCAAGGGTCTCGCCATGTTCCGCAAGGTCGAGGTTCCGGTTCTCGGGATCGTCGAAAACATGAGCTATTTCGTGGCGCCCGATACGGGCAGGCGCTACGACATCTTCGGTCATGGCGGCGCGCGCAAGGAAGCCGAGCGCATCGGCGTACCGTTCCTTGGAGAGGTGCCTTTGACCATGGGCATCCGGGAGACCTCCGATGCGGGAACCCCTCTCGTGGCGTCCGAGCCCGATGGCGAGGTCGCGCGCGTCTATCGCGACATCGCGGCGCGGGTCTGGGGAGAGGTCACCGCTGCCCGGCAGGACAACAGCCGTGCGATGCCGAACATCGTCTTCGAATAGCGCTTCGCCGCGGTCATGCCCAAGCGACCTGCCGGGGGATTCAGTGCGGCGCGACCGAGACATCCGACAGGGAAGCACCGGATCCCCGATGGCCATTGATTTTGCGTCGGGGTTGAGTCATATCCCCTTGGCTCGCATAGGCAAGTCAAAGCGAGCCACTGCCATCGCCGGAGACTTTGGTCGCCCGACTGCCGTCAACCGGCGTCGAAACGGCTGAAAGCCTTCATCGGATGAATCTGCTTTGTGGAAAATCGTGTGGCGGCTGATCCTGCGAAATCATCAAGGTTCATCGTCGTCGGCTGCATGAAAAAGGCGGCCGCATGATCACAGGCTATTGTATCAACGGTGAAGCGGTCGCTCTCTCCACGGCCGAGCCGCCGTCGGCCCTGCGTCCCGATCTCGTCTGGATTGACCTTGTCGAGCCAACCAAGGCGGAAGACCTGATGATCGAGGGACTGCTCGGAATTCCCATTCCGACGCGGGACGATCTGAGGGACATCGAACCTTCGAGCAGGCTTTATACGGACGACGGTGCCGTCTTCATGACCGCTTCGCTCGTCTATCGAAGCGACACGGAAATGCCGGGGTTGACGGATGTCGGCTTCATTCTGGCAGGCAAGCGCCTTGTCACCGTCCGCTATGCCGAGCCGAGGGCCTTCGGCCTGTTCAAGGCCGGCATGCATCGTATCCCCGGCGGCTGCCGCAACGGCGCGGTGATTCTGACGCGCCTGCTCGAGACGATTGTGGACAGGACGGCGGAAATTCTCGAGCAGGCTGTCGACAGGATCGACGACCTGGCGCTCCAGGTCTTCGGCGACAAGGCGTCTGGCCGGCGGCACCGGCCACCGCACTTTCTCGAAGCACGCCTGCGCGACGTCGCGGGCCATCATCGGCTTGTTGCGAAAACGCGCGACAGCCTCGCTTCGCTCTCCAGGCTGCTGACCTTCGTCTATACGGTTCCCGACGTTCAAGCAGACAAGGAAAGCCGGGAACTTTGCCGTACGGTATCGCGGGACATCCAGTCGCTCTCGGAACACACGGCTTTCATCTCTGGAAATATCACCTTCCTGCTCGATGCCTCGCTCGGCCTGATCAATGTCGAGCAGAATGCGATCATCAAGATCTTCTCGATCGCTTCGGTCGTTCTGTTGCCGCCGACGCTGGTCGCTTCTGTCTACGGCATGAACTTTCGCATCATGCCTGAGCTTGAATGGCAGTTCGGCTATCCGTGGGCGCTTGCGGCCATGGTACTTTCGGCCGTGATCCCCTTTTTCTTCTTCCGCTGGAAAGGCTGGCTCTAAGGGCCTGTTGAGCAACATGTCTCAATTGTCTGCTCCCGCGACACCCGGCGTGGAGAATATCCGTCGCCTGCTGGTTCTGGCGCTTGGCTCCGTGGGCGTCGTGTATGGCGATATCGGCACCAGCCCCCTCTATGCCTTCCGCGAGGCGTTGCGCCCCGTCGCGCACGACGGTGTGACGGACGTCGAGATCATCGGTCTGATCTCGCTGATGATCTGGGCGCTGACGATCATTGTCACGATAAAATACGTGCTTTTCCTGCTGCGGGCGGACAACCAGGGCGAGGGCGGCACGCTCTCCCTGCTTGCGCTGCTCATGAAGACCGCCAATGGTCACACGGCGATACTGTTCTTCATGGGCATTGCCGGCGCCGCACTCTTCATCGGCGACGCTATGATAACACCGGCACTGTCGGTGCTCTCGGCCGTCGAGGGTTTGAAGTTGGTGACCCCGGCCCTTTCGGACTACGTCGTTCCGATCGCCGTGGTCATCCTCCTGCTCCTCTTCGCCGTTCAGTCCAAAGGTACTGCCGCGGTTTCCAATTTCTTCGGCCCGATAACGCTCATCTGGTTCGTCGTCATGGGCGCGATCGGCTTCGTGCATATTTCCGACGACCTGTCGATCTTCAGAGCCTTCAACCCGTATTATTCCGTCACCTTTCTTTTCAACGAAGGCTATGTCGGTATCGTCGTACTCGGCGCCGTCTTCCTGACGGTCACGGGTGCCGAGGCGCTTTACGCCGATCTCGGCCATTTCGGCAGGCGGCCGATCCAATGGGCCTGGTTCACCGTGGTCTTCCCGGCGCTCACGCTGAACTATCTGGGGCAGGGCGCCTTCGTGCTGAAGAACCCGGAGGCGATGTCCGATCCGTTCTTCCTGATGTTTCCGAAATGGGCGCTGCTGCCCGCCGTCATTCTTGCGACCGCGGCCACCATCATCGCCAGTCAGGCGGTCATAACCGGCGCCTTTTCGCTGACGCGCCAGGCCATCCACCTTGGTTTCCTGCCGCGCATGGCGATCTTCCATACGTCCGAGACCCATACGGGCCAGATTTACCTGCCGAACGTCAACACGCTTTTGATGTTCGGCGTCATGGCGCTCGTCTTCCTCTTCGGCTCCTCGGAGGCGCTCGCGACCGCCTATGGCATCTCCGTCACCGGTGCGATGGTGGTCACCACGGTGCTTTCCTTCGAATTCCTGCGTATGCGGTGGAACTGGCCGAGCTGGTGGGCGGCGGGTGCGCTGCTGCCGTTGTTCGCGCTGGAATTCGTCTTCCTGGGCGCCAACATGCTGAAGATCCACGACGGGGGCTACGTGCCGATCCTGATTGCGGCGACCTTCATCGTCATCATGTGGACCTGGAAGCGCGGCACAGCAATCCTGCACGCCAAGACCCGCCATATCGACATTCCGCTGGCAAGCTTCATCAAATCGGTCGAGCGCCAGAGCGAGCACGCGCCGGTGTCGGTGACCGGCACGGCGATATTCCTGACCAGCGATCCGGAATCGACTCCTGCCGCCCTGTTGCACAACATCAAACACAACCACGTTCTGCATCAGCAGAACTTCATTCTGACGATCCGGACGGCAAACACGCCGAAGGTGCCGAGGGAAGAGCGGGTCAGCGCGCGGCGGTTGTCGGAGCGTTTCACTCTGCTGGAAATGAAGTTCGGCTTCATGGAGACGCAGAATGTCTCCCAGGCGCTGGGCCTCTTCAGAAAATCGGGCCTGAAATTCGACATCATGTCCACCTCTTTCTATCTCGGCCGCCGCAAACTCGTGCCCGACGCCCAGTCCGGCATGCCGCATTGGCAGGACCGTCTGTTCATCGCACTCGCCAATGCTGCGATCGATCCCTCCGATTATTTCCGCCTGCCGACGAACCGGGTGGTCGAACTCGGCTCTCACGTAATCATCTGATCCGTTTCACTGCGTCCGCATTAACCAAACATCAAGGTTAATGCCGCATTTTCAAGGCTCACGCGAAGCGGTCCCGGCGAGCCGGCCGGCCGCTTCCAAACCCTAGCGTCCTGCATGGAATCTTGTCGCTGGCTCATCGCCGGCTTGCGAGAGCGCGTGCTTGAGAAAGAGTTCCTGGAGCCGACCGGTGCGTAAGAGTTGGAAGTTGCGTGACAAGTTTCGGTTTTCGTTCTCGGCCTGGCGGGCCCCGGCGATCCTAGGCCTTGCCGTATTCCTCGGCTTCCCCTCGGCGGTCGCCTATTCGGACATTGCGACTTTTCTGTCCGGCATCAACCGCGGCGGCGAGCGTTGGCGCACCTATCTCACTCCGTCGCCGGCCGGCTCTCTCCACGAAGTCGAGATGGTCTTCACGGACCCGATCACCACCGGTGCGCTCGATGGCGGCGCCGGCATGACCCTGCCGGAAGGCGGCCGCGTGGCGCTGACCGCCGAATCCAAACACCAGGGGACGCCGGACGAGGATCGCGTGACGCGGAAGCTGAAGAAGGGGCGAATCGTCGCGGTAACGCCGGTGACCCCGCCCAAGGACTTCAGCGCCGGGTCCATCCTTCAGCGCACGAGCTCGCTTATCGGTCCGGCCGTCGACGGCCCCGAAAAGATGGTCTTTGCCAAGCCGAAGATCAAAGGCAAGGAAATAGAGATCGCCACGGTCTTTTACCGCAAGTCGCCGCCGAAGCCGGAACCGGGCCTCTCGCCGATGCTGGCCAAGCTCGTCACCAACGACAAGCCCGACATTCTTGCGACTGCCTATATCCGGCCCGAGCCGGACTATGCGCGTGAATCACCCTTCGATTCGATCCTGCGGAACGACGAAAATGCAGGGCGCTTCATTCCGGATATCGCGCCCGACGATCATGCCTGGGCGGCAACGCCGCTGCCGCCAACCGTCTTCAGCAAGGAAGAGCAGACCTGTCTGGCCGAGGGAATCTATTTCGAGGCACGCAGCGAGTCCGTCAAGGGCCAGGCCGCGGTGGCGCAGGTCATTCTCAATCGCGTCCGCAATCCGACCTACCCGAAGACGATCTGCGGCGTCGTCTACCAGAACAAGGCCTGGCGCAACCGCTGCCAGTTCTCTTTCGCCTGCGACATGATCCGCGACCTTATCTATTCGCGATCGCACTGGAAGACGGCCAAGGAAGTCGCGCTGGCGGTCACCTCCGGAAGGATATGGCTGTCGGAAGTCGGCTCGGCGACCCATTATCACGCCACCTATGTGAATCCCGCCTGGGCCAAGACGATGAAGCGGGTCGGCAAGATCGGGCTGCACATCTTCTACAGAACCTATGGCGGCGGCTGGAGCTGACGGCGTAGCCGCCTCAGCGTCCCTGTCGGCCGCCGGAGCCGCGGGTGTGACCCCGCCGCTGGCTGCGATTCCCTCTGCACCTTTGTCGCAGCTTGCCGGATTTATTGCTAAGCCTCTGAATTAAAATAAGAATATTGTCCACGTCGAAGGTGCCCGCATGCCTTGACTATGCGGGTGCCTAAAACTATGTTGCGCGCGACTTCAAATGGGGCCGAAGCGTGGCTTGAACAGCGGCCGTTTGTATGACCGAGATCGCGTTCGACCGCGTGGGGGTGCAAAGGGGAGCCATGTGACGGAGAAGCCGGAAGAAAGTCTGGAAGCGCGGCTCAAGCGCCTCGGCGACGACATCAAGTCCAAGAAGCGGGCGGATGTCTCGGAAGGGGCGGATGGGCGCGCCGATGAAAGCCGCAAGGGGTACGCGGCGGCGATGAAGCTTTCGAGCGAATTCATCGCCGGCATCCTGGTCGGGGCGTTTCTGGGCTATCTTTTGGACCACTTTGCGGGTACAGGGCCGTGGGGCATGATCGTCCTCCTGCTACTCGGCTTCTGTGCCGGCGTGTTGAACGTGCTGCGTTCCGCCGGTGTGGTGGCGAAGCCCGACGAGCGGAAGGGTGAGCCGGGCACGGACAAAGAGGACGGCGGCGTCTGATACGTCGCCGGGAAGAACAGGATTTCCGCTCGCGGGCGGGCAAAACGAAAGAGAAGCGCGGTGTCAAACGATCCGACCCACCAGTTCCTGGTCAACAAGATTGTCCCGATCGAGATTGGCGGAATTGACTTTTCCTTCACCAATGCGTCGCTGTTCATGGTCGCGACAGTGGGTGCGGCCGCGGGCTTCCTCTATCTGACGACGTCGCAGCGTGGGCTGATCCCGACGCGCATGCAGTCGGTTTCGGAAATGTCCTACGAATTCATCGCCTCGATGCTTCGCGAGGGCGCCGGCAGTCACGGGATGAAGTTCTTCCCGATGGTCTTCTCGCTGTTCATGTTCATTCTGACGGCGAACCTGCTCGGCATGGTCCCCTATTTCTTCACCGTCACCAGCCAGATCATCGTCACCTTCGCGCTTGCGGTCTTCGTGATCGGCACCGTCCTTCTCTACGGCTTCTACAAGCACGGTTTCGGCTTCCTCAAGCTGTTCGTGCCGCAAGGCGTGCCGGGCGCGCTTCTGCCGCTTGTCGTCTCGATCGAAATCATCTCGTTCCTTTCCCGTCCGATCAGCCTCTCGGTCCGTCTTTTCGCCAACATGCTGGCGGGCCACATCACGCTGAAGGTCTTCGCAGGCTTCGTCGCATCGCTCAGCGCTTTTGGGGCGCTCGGCATCGGCGGCGCGATCCTGCCGCTCATCATGACCGTCGCCCTTACCGGTCTTGAATTCCTTGTCGCCTTCCTCCAGGCCTATGTCTTTGCGGTGCTGACCTGCATGTACCTCAACGATGCGGTCCACCCCGGAGGCCACTAAGGAATAAACAGTCGCTGGTTTCCGGTCGGCTTGCCGCCGGAAGCGCAAATCCTAAGCCGCAACACCATTTCGAAGGAGTCAATCATGGAAGCGGAAGCAGCAAAGTACATCGGTGCAGGTCTTGCATGCCTTGGTATGGCCGGCACGGCTCTCGGCCTCGGCAACATCTTCGGCAGCTACCTGTCCGGCGCTCTGCGCAATCCGTCGGCAGCTGACGGCCAGTTCGGCCGCCTCGTCTTCGGCTTCGCCGTTACGGAAGCTCTGGGCATCTTCTCGCTGCTCATTGCACTCCTCCTCCTCTTCGCCGTCTGATATCGGCAGAAGTTTTGGCCGCGGCCGAAAGGCCGCGGCCGCGCATATTCTTGAGTGCACCTGGAGGTGAGCATGTTTGTGACCGCGGCATACGCCCAGTCATCCACCACCGAAGGCGCCGAAGCACACGATGCCGCTGCGGCCGGTGAGGTGCACACCGAAACGGGTGTGGCCCACGAAGGCGAGCATGGCTCCGGCGTGTTCCCGCCCTTCGATTCGACCCATTTCGCTTCGCAGCTTCTTTGGCTTGCGATTACGTTCGGGCTTTTCTATCTCCTGATGTCGAAAGTCATCATCCCCCGCATTGGCGGTATCCTCGAGACGCGCCATGACCGGATCGCTCAGGACCTCGACGAGGCATCTCGTCTGAAGGGCGAGGCCGATGCGGCCATCGCCGCCTACGAGCAGGAACTGGCAGGCGCAAGGGCAAAAGGCCATTCGATTGCGGACACCGCACGCGAAGCTGCCAAGACGAAGGCCAAGGCCGATCGCGACGGTGTCGAAGCCGAGCTCGCGAAGAAGATTGCCGCCGCAGAGGCGCGCATCGGCGACATCAAGTCAAAAGCGCTTGCCGATGTCGGCGCCATCGCCGAGGAAACTGCTACGGCCGTGGTCAAGCAATTGATCGGCGGAACCGTCACCAAGTCCGAGATCGCTGCGGCGTTCAAGGCTTCGGCCGGCAACTGAGGATAAGAGAACAATGGCTCTTGATGCGACTTTCTATGCCCTCGTAGGCCTTATTCTCTTCTTTGCCCTCATCGCCTATCTCAAGGTTCCGGGCATGGTCGGCAAGGCACTCGACGCCCGCGCCGACAAGATCAGCAACGAACTGGCGGAAGCGAAGCGTCTGCGCGAGGAAGCGCAGAGCCTCGTTGCCGAATATCAGCGCAAGCGCAAGGATGCCGAGGCGGAAGCCGCGAGCATCGTCGCCGCTGCCCAGCGCGAAGCAGAGATGCTGACGGCGGAAGCAAGGCAGAAAACCGAAGAATATGTCGCGCGCCGCACGGCACTTTCCGAACAGAAGATCAAGCAGGCCGAAAGCGATGCGATCAATGCGGTTCGTGCTGCTGCCGTAGACCTGGCAATCAGCGCAGCCGAGAAAGTGATCGCGAGCAAGGCCGACGCAGGCGCTCAGGAGTCGCTCTTCAAGAAGGCGCTCGGCGAGGTCAAGTCACGCCTGAACTGAGAGTCGGTTCGACCGAGATTCAAGGCCCCGCTTCGGCGGGGTTTTTTCGTTGGGCGCATGGGAGGTTGTCTCCGACAGTCCCCGGGTTTCGGCTTCAGCGGTTTTGATCGTGTCGACCAAGCCCTTGCCGGGACGGACGCTCATGCCTACAGCCTGGATGAAGGCCGCGGAGCCGCTTTGCGCGGCGCGGAAGAAAGCTTCCGGTTTACGCCCCCGATCAAAGCCAGGGCCGGGGTCGACTACAGTTGTCGGAACGGGCGGAAGCTCATGCGGTGCAGGGAGCAGGGGCCGTGGCTTTCGATCGCGCTGCGATGCTTCACCGTCGCATAGCCCGCGTGATGGGCAAAGCCGTAGAGGGGAAAGGTTGCATCGGCCCGGGCCATCATCCGGTCGCGGGTGACTTTGGCAACGATCGATGCGGCGGCGATCGACACCGAGCGGCTGTCGCCTTTGACGATGGCCTTGGCGTGACAGGTAAGCCCGGGAGGGACGTCGCGGCCGTCGACGAGAACGATGCGGGCCGCCAGCTCCAGGCCATGAACGGCGCGGCGCATCGCATCGAGGCTGGCTTTCAGTATGTCGGTCGTGTCGATGCGGGCCGACGAGGACGAGGCGATCGAGACCGTCGCCGTCGCCAGAATCTCCTCGAACAATGCCTCGCGCTGCTCCGCGCTCAAGAGCTTGCTATCGTTGAGGCCCGCCGGGATCGCCTCCGGATTGAGGATGACAGCCGCAGCGACGACAGGGCCCGCGAGCGGGCCACGTCCGGCCTCGTCGGCGCCCGCCACCGGCCAGAGACCGTCGCGCTGCGCCGCGCGTTCGAACGTGAAATCCGGAACGGCCGGCGGAAGAGGGAAAAGAGGGGAATCGGGCTGTTTGCTGCGTGTCATGCGGGCGACATTGGCATACTCGCCCGATTCCCTTCAAGTCCCCGGCTCGGTTTGCGGCGGTTGCCGGGGAAGACCAGCACCGCCCCCGAGGCAAGGGGCGGACACTGGAAGTTTTAAGGCACATCGGCGGTCGAGATCGCGACGTTTGTTCAATCTCCGGTGCGATAGCCTGTCGAAACGGTCTGCATCAAAGCAGCGACAGTTGAACCCCCATCCCGAGGGGCGGCACGAAGAGATCGCTGCGCAATTGCCGGCGCGTCAGATTGAGGCCGAGCCGCTTGGCCGCCAGCTCGAATCGACGGCCGATCTGCCAGGCGTAAGGTCCACTGCCCTTCATTCGTTTACCGAACTCGGCATCGTAATCCTTGCCGCCGCGCATGGAACGGATGAGCGACATGACGTGCCGGTAGCGGTCCGGATAGTTTCTGAGAAGCCAATCACGGAACAGGGGGCTCACCTCCAGCGGAAGCCGGAGGAGGACGTAGCTCGCATCCGAGGCGCCGGCCGTCTTCGCCGAATCGAGCACGCGCTCGATCTCGTGGTCGTTCAGCGCCGGAATGATCGGCGCGACCAGAACGCCAGCGGGAATGCCGGCCTCGGAAATTGCGCGTAGCGCCTCCAGCCGCTTGGTGGGCGTCGACGCCCGCGGCTCCATGCTGCGCGCCAGTTTCCGGTCGAGCGTGGTCACGGAAATCCCGACCCGGGCAAGCCCCTTTTCCGCCATCGGTGCCAGCAGGTCGATGTCGCGCGTCACCATGGCCGATTTGGTAACGATCATGACCGGATGATTGGCGTCCTTGAGCACCTCCAGGATCTGGCGCATGATCCGCCATTCCTTTTCGATCGGCTGATAGGGATCGGTATTTGTGCCGATCGCGATCGGACGGAGCTTATAGTCCGGCTTCGCCAGTTCGCGCTCGAGAAGACGTGGCGCGTCCGGCTTGGCGAAGAGCTTGGCTTCGAAATCGAGCCCTGCCGAGAGCCCCATATAGGCGTGCGTAGGGCGCGCGAAGCAGTAGATGCAGCCGTGCTCGCAGCCACGATAGGGGTTGATCGATCGGTCGAAAGATATATCGGGAGAATCGTTGCGCGTGATCGCGGTCTTCGGCTTTTCTATCTGGACCTCGGTCTTGAACGGCGGCAGCTCCTCGAGCGTTTGCCACCCGTCATCGAAGACTTCGCGCGTCATCGGCTCGAAGCGTCCGGAGATGTTGAGGGCGGCACCGCGGCCGCGCCGACGATCGACGTCGATTCTAATGCCGGTTCCGGCGACGAGGGCCTCCGCCACATCCGCGCTGTTGCCGGGCGCATAGACGCCCTGCTTGAGTTGAGACAGATCGCTCATCGAAATCTCCCGGAACCATGCTCGGTTCGCTTGGTGCTGATTATTTTCCTAGCGCAGAAAAGGGAACAAAGCAAGAACAAATATTCAGCGCAGGTCCGGGGAAGCTCCGTGATCATCCCGCACCCTGCGCGGAACGGCGCTTGTAGCAATCTGCGCTGCGATGCGGTAGGAACGCCTATGCTGACGGTCATCATGGAAACGAAGGACAACGAAGCGGAGCTCGCGCAGACGCTCTCGGCGCTCGTTGCCGGTGCGGTGGAAGGGCTCGTCAGCGATGTCATAATCCTGGACCACGGATCGACCGACGGCTGTCCCAGGATCGCGGATGCTGCTGGCTGCCGCTTCTGCCTCGACTGGGATCTCGGCGATGTCCTTCGTTCGGCCCGCGGCGAGTGGCTGATGCTGCTGGAGCCTGGTGCCCGCCCCATCGGTCGCTGGGTGGATGAATTGGCCGAATACGTCTCTCTGAACAGGAGCCCGGCGCAGTTTTCTCCCTCGCGAATGCATAAGCGCCCGCTTCTCAAGCGCCTGGCGCACAGGTCGCCGCCGCTGGAGTCCGGATTTCTGATGCCGAAGGGTGATGCGGTCGCGGCTGCGCGCGGCAAGATGCCGCTCAGCCGCCTTACGAGCGGACGAGCTGCCCGCAAACTTGCGACCGAGCTCGTCCCAGCCTGGGTCGCAATGGAGAACCGGGCGACCGGTGAACGGCATCGGACGCCTGATTCCAAGATGTGAGCTTGCGATAGGTTGTCCATTCGGGCCCGACCGAGGTGTCGGGGGACCCAAATGGCATCGTTGTTGTCAGAGCGAGCGGACTGCAAGCGAGTTCAATTGCCAGGCCGAGTCGATCGAAATGTCGATGCTGACGTCATTGAGGAGTGCCCAGATGCGATCGGCCACGCCGACATAGATCCAGAGCTCGCGGCCAGCGGGGAAGGCCATCTCGGTGAAGAGGTTGATGATTCTTCGTTCCCCAGGAACGGCCTGGATTGAGGTGCCGGGGAAGCTCTCGCCATCGCCGCTGCAGTCGAGGCCCGAGGCGAACCACTGGTCGCTCACCTCGTTCGCCGGTTCGACATCCTCCCAGTTCCAGAACACAGCCAACACGAGGCGGCCGCGCGTCGTCGCGTGAAAGTCGGACCACCCGAACTCGTCGTAGGTCGAGATGTGATGGCGGCAGATGAGGGCCGACAGGTCGGCCTTGACTTGCAGTATCCCGGTGCGAAGCGTCTTGAACGGCACGAGATAGCCGTTCTCCCGATAGGCACAGAGAAGATCCACGTCGGAGGCATCGCTGTTGCGGGCGATCAGTTTCGATCCAAACCGGCCGGCACAGTCCAGATAGGAACTGTTCTCCACGATTGCCCCGTCGCCGGTTGCCTGATTCTGATCGAGTCTGTCCCAGCAGCCTCCAAAGGGCGGGAGAAACAGCTTTTCCTTGTCCGGGTCGGGCGCGACATACACGATCGGTGGCTGTTTGAAGATGTCGGTCACGCTGCCGACCACCGTTTCGTGGCGGTGGAAGGCTTCAGGGCTCTTCACCAACGCGCCGACTTCGCCATAGGCGCGCTTCTGAAGCCGTTTGAGCGCGTTCAGATCAAGGTCGGCATTCCTGGCCTCCACGAACGACCTGTATCGAAGACCGGGGCCGCGCGGATCGTCCCGCAAGCCCGACCTTGCAACATTCTTGATCCTGTCGCGCAGTTCAGGTGCAATGATATGCCGTCGCTGCTCCGCGAAGGACTGGCGCAATGCGTCCAGCTTGTCCACCGTTGCCTGCCATTCTTCTTTGCGCCGACTTTCGTAGAGCGCCCGCAGCCCCAGCGGAATCTCGGCCGCAGGCCAATCCGTTTTCGAATATGTATGCTCTGCCGTTCCCATGACCTCCTCCTTACCCTCGCGGGGTCGCGGCGCGGAGCCTCGAGCGGCGCGCCTGCGTCGTTAATGAAAACCGGGAAAAGGGGCTCCGAGTCGGTAAACAGGAATGGGCTTTCTCCGGCGATGAGAAGCCATCATATGCCGGTGGTAGCCCCGAGCTGAGCCTCTTCTCCGAAGCAAGAATGGGGCGTACCTTGCGGTACCCCCCAAAGTGGCTCTCAAATGACCTTGTTTATGCAAATATTCGTCTGTGAAAATGTCTTGCCATGCAGGCCCACCGTTGCGAACGGGCAGCACGTCGTAGCATTCTCTCTTTTCCCGATATTGCCCCGGAAAAGAGGCCGGACATTCGCTCGAAGCAATTAAACGGTGCTTGCCTTGCCCGCTCCGAGCCAAGCCGACGGAGGCAAATTAACGGGATTCTGGGCGCTGGGCTGTTCCAAACGGAACATGAATTTCGTCAGCCGCGCTTCAGGTGCTCGTCGAGTCTCGGCATGATCTCGACGAAATTGCACGGCATGTGCCGGTAATCGAGTTGCTGCTTCAGGATTTCGTCCCAGGCATCCTTGCAGGCACCGGGGGATCCGGGCAGGACGAAGATGAACGTCGCGTTGGCGACCCCGCCCGTGGCTCGCGACTGGATCGTCGACGTGCCGATCTTCTCGTAGGAGATCCGGTGGAACACCTCCGAAAAGCCATCCATGCGCTTCTCGAAGAGCGGCTCCAGCGCTTCCGGCGTCACGTCGCGGCCCGTGAAGCCGGTGCCCCCGGTGGTGATGACGACGTCGATCGCGGCATCGAGCGTCCAGGCCTTTACCTGTCCGTAGATCTTCTCGCGCTCGTCGGGAACGATTGTCCGCGCCTCGAGCCGGTGGCCGGCCTCCCGTATTCTCGCTTCGAGCACATCGCCGGACTTGTCGTCCGCGCGTGTGCGCGTGTCCGAGACCGTGAGCACGGCGATGCCGATGGGAATGAAGGGACGTCTTTCATCGAGGCCGGGCATCTGGCGTTATCCTGATTTTCCCGCGGTTCGCGTCGCCTGAACGTACCATCGCGGGTGGTCGGCGGAAATGGTCTCAGCGGCACGCTCGGCGCTTTTCGTCCCCGTGAACAGTCCGAAGCAGGTGGCGCCTGAGCCGGACATCCGCACGAGCGCGGCGCCTGCATCGTGCAGTGCCTTCGAGACGGTTTCGATCATCGGCTCGTGCGCACGTGCCGGCGGCTCCAGATCGTTCCGCATGGCCGCCATGGCCGTCAGCCATTCGGCAGTCGAGGGGGCATCTTCAGGCAAGACCAGCGCAGGATTGGTCTTCCTGACGAGCGATCGGAAGATAACCGGCGTGGAGACCGCGACGAGGGGGTTGACGAGGACGACGTCGAAGGGCGGCAGCTCGGGAAAAGGCGTGATCTCTTCGCCGATGCCTCTCGCGACGAGGGGGCCTCGGTCGAGACACATCGGAACGTCCGCGCCGAGCTGCAGCGCAAGGCTGTCGAGCCTTGCCGCTTCGACGGTCGCGCCCCAGAGCGACAGCAGCCCGCGCAGAGTCGCGGCGGCATCGGCCGAGCCGCCGCCGATCCCCGATGCTATCGGCAGGTTCTTCTCGAGATGCAGATGAACCGGGCCGGCCATTCCACCCTGCGCCGAAAGCTCGCGCCGCAACAGGTCCCGGGCGCGGAGCACGAGATTACCACCATTGCCCTCGGCTGAGAGGTCGGTGGCGAAGCGGCCCGACACCGTGAAACGGTCCCTTTCCGCCGCGGTCAGCCCGACCCGATCGCCACATTCGGCGAAGGTCACGAGGCTTTCCAGCAGATGGTGGCCGTCGGCGCGCTGCCCGACGACGTGCAGCGCGAGATTGATCTTGGCGGGCGCCGCAAAGGTCAGTGCGAAGCCCGGAATGCCGTCTGCCTGCATGTTACGGTCAGGACTTCTTGTCCGGCGCTGCCTCGGTCTTTTTCGGCAGTATTTCCTTGGCATCCGCCGCGGCCGGGACCGGTTCCTTAAGCGGCGGCAGACCGTTTTCGATCTTCGCCTTGATCTTCGGAATTTCCGCTTCCTCGGGCTTCAGTTCCAGCGCCTGATTCCACTGGAACACGGCTTCGAGCTTGCGGCCGACGCGCCAGTAGGCATCGCCGAGGTGGTCGTTGATCGTCGCGTCGCCGGCCATCAGTTCGGCAGCGCGCTCGAGCTCGGTCACCGCCTCGTCGAACCGGTTCATGCGGAAATAGGCCCAGCCGAGCGAGTCGACGATATAGCCGTCGTCGGGCTTGAGCTCGACCGCCTTGCGGATCATCTCAAGCCCGTCCTCGAGGTTGATGTTCATGTCGACCCAGGAATAGCCGAGATAGTTCAGAACCTGCGGCTGATTCGGGTTGAGCTCCAGTGCCTTGCGAAAGTTCGGCTCGGCCTTTTCCCAGAGCTTCTGGCGTTCGTAGGCAATGCCGCGCTGGAAGAAGACGGTCCAGTCGCTCCGCTTCGGCACGGGGCCGATCGCGGCGACCGCACGGTCGTAGAGCTCGCCCATCTCCTTGTAGTCCTTGGCGTCGGAAAGCACGCTGCCATAGGCGAGATAGTTGCGGATGTTCTTGGGATCGACGTCGATCAGCCCTTTGAGATGCTTTTTCGCCTCGTCTACCTTGCCGATGCCGGCGAGGCTGAGACCAAGCTGAAGTTCGGAGAGGCGGCGCATCGGCGAGCTCTCCGGCACGCTCTTGTAAAGCGCTATCGCCTCTTCCGGCTTTTTGAGGTTTTCGGCGATCCCGCCGAGCATCACGAGAATATCGGCGCTGTCCGGGTCGAGCCGACGCGCCGTCTGAAGGTAGAGCGAAACGATGTCTTCCGCGCCCTCGCGGTTGAGCGCGCCGCCGATCGAAAAGAGAACGGCGGCCGCACCCTGCACGGCGTTGCGTACCTGCTGCTCCTGCGGCTTCCCTTCCTCGACACTCTTCCTCAGCGCCTCGAGCGGAGTGTAGTTGTTGACGAGGCTTTCGCCGACGGCGATCGTATCCAACGCCTTCTGCTTGTTGCCTTCGCGCGCTTCGAATCGCGCCAGCGCCTCGACGGCCCGCATGAAAGTGTCCGGCGCAGCGCCGCCGCCTTCTCGGTCAAGAATGGCGTCGTTGAGCCGGGCGCGCGCCGTCGTCTTGTCGCCGGCCGCAAGCGCAATCGCCCCGGCATGATAGTTCCTGAAGATCCGGAACCATTCCGGGCCATCCAAATTCTTGATCTGCGCCAGCGCTTCCTTCGGTCGCCCCTGGCCGAACTTGGCCCAGGCGGAAAGCAGCGAGCTCATCAGCCGGTCGAGATCGTTCGGACCGTCGTAGTTCAAGAGCTTTTGCGCGTTGCGGTATTCTCGCTTGCGGATGGCTTCGATCGCGCGGACCACCGTGGTGATCCTTTCGACGGCGGGATCCGATTTCAGCTCTTCGGCGATCTTGGCGCCTTCATCGAACTTGCCGCTCATCAGCAGCGTGATCATCAGCCGCTGCTTGACATCCTTATTGCCGGGCTCGAACCTGAGTGCGGTGCGATAGAGTTCGGTTGCCGCCGCAAAGTCGCGATCGACGTCTGCCGTGCGCGCCGCAAGGAATGCGCCGGCAAAGGTGTTGACGCTCCTGATGTCGAAAGGCTCGGCGTCTTCGACCGGCGCCTTCTCCTCGGCAAAGGCCTGCTGGTTGCCGGTCACCGTTGCAAGAACCAGCATTGCCGCGCCGCTGAGAAGGCGAAGGAATGTATTCTGCCGCATATCAAACCTTTCATTGCCGGTGGTACGATTCGAGACGCCACCGCTGGTTGGCCCGGAGCCGATTGGAAATCGGGCGCAAGTCTTCAAGAATAGAATGGCTTTTTTGGCGCAGCGCGGCAAGAAAATCCTCCGGAGAGGTCTTCGTCCGCCGCTGCTGCGGCGCCGGGTCCCGTGCCGGAAGCGTAAGCCTCGCGGCAACACTTTGAATTGCTGCATGTTTCTGCCCTTGGATCGGCCGCGATGCAAGGAAACATGAAGTGGCTCAGCTTACCCGATCGATGCAGAAATCGATCACCTCGACGAGCGCCGATTTCCATGGGGAAGCCGGTAGCGGCGCGAGCGCGTCGCGGGCGATCGTACCGTAGTGTTTGGCACGGGCGATCGTATCCGTAAGGCCGCCGTAGCGACGGATGAGACCCAGCGCCTTTTCGAGATTTGCCGCGTCGCTTGCGCCGCCCTCGATCGCCTCGCGCCAGAAGGCCCGGTCTTGCGGCGTGCCGCGGCGATAGGAGAGAATGACCGGCAGCGTGATCTTGCCTTCGCGAAAATCGTCTCCGACATTCTTGCCGAGATCGCTCGACGTTCCGCCATAATCGAGAACGTCGTCGACCAGCTGGAAGGCGAGGCCGAGATTGGTGCCGTAGGACTTCAGCGCGTTGCGGTCGGCTTTGCTTCCGCCTGCGACGATCGGCCCGACCTCGGAGGCGGCGGCGAAGAGGGCCGCGGTCTTGGCGCGGATAACCTGCAGATAGTCGTCCTCGGTCGTCTCCATGTTCTTGGCGACCGAAAGCTGCAGGACCTCGCCCTCCGCGATTACCGATGCGGCGGTCGAAAGGACGTCGAGCGCATCGATCGAACCGACGTCGACCATCATCCGGAAAGCCTGCCCGAGCAGGAAATCGCCCACGAGCACGCTTGCCTGGTTGCCCCAGATCGTCCGCGCCGTCGATTTGCCGCGCCTCAGATCGCTCTCGTCGACCACGTCGTCGTGCAAAAGGGTCGCCGTGTGCATGAACTCGACGCTGGTCGCGAGCTTGATGTGACCATCGCCCTCGTAGCCGAACATCGAAGCGGCTGCGAGCGTCAGCATCGGCCGGAGCCGTTTGCCGCCCGAGGAAATCAGGTGGTTGGCGACTTCCGGGATCATCTGGACGTCGGAACCCGCCTTGGAAAGAATGAGCTGGTTGACCCGCTCCATGTCGGACAGCGTCAGGTCGACAAGCGGCTTCACAGATGCCTGTTTGTTTTTATTGTCTTCCAGCGGTATCACTACGCCCAACGCCCGGACTCCTGTTTCGTTGCGGGTTCGACAATAGAAAGAGGGGCTTCGGGCGGCAAGAGGCGAATTGTCCCGCCCGCAGCTTTAAGACAGGAAAATAGAGCCGGATGAAAGAGCTGATCCGCACCAATGATGCCGTCCTTCTTTCCTTTGCGGAAAGCCTGATGAAGGATGCCGGGATCGGATGCTTCATCGCCGATCAGGACATGAGCATACTCGAAGGATCGCTCGGCCTACTGCCGCGGCGCTTCCTGGTCGCCGAGGACGATGCCAACCGGGCGCGGCGCATTCTGATCGATGCGGGCCTCGAATTGGAATTGCGGCAATGATCGGCTGTGGCCCTTCCGCGAGGCGGAAAGCGGCATGACGGGAATTCCGGAGACGGTGGATGCTTTCCACCGCGGCAGGTTCCACCTGATCCAGCCTCTGGGTCAGGGGCACCGTTCGGGAATGGATGCGATGCTGGTCGCATCCCTCGTTTCCTGCCGCAGGGCGTGCCGCGTCGCCGATCTCGGCGCCGGCGCCGGTGCGGCCGGCATGGCCGTCGCGTCGCGGATCGAGGAGGCCGAAGTGCTGCTGGTCGAGCGTTCGCCGGTCATGGCGGATTTTGCGCGCCGCAGCCTCGCATTGCCTGAGAACGCGCACCTTGCCGGCCGTGTCTCGGTGCTCGAGGCCGATGTCGCGCTGAGCGGCAAGGCGCGCGCGGGCGCGGGTCTTCCGGACGACACATTCGACCACGTGATCATGAACCCACCCTTCAACGACGCCGCGGATCGCAGGACGCCCGACCGGCTGAAGGCGGAGGCCCATGCGATGAGCGGCGACGTGTTCGAAGCGTGGATCAAAACGGCCGGAGCAATCATGAAGCCGGGCGGGCAGCTTTCCCTGATCGCCCGGCCCGAATCGATCGCCGGGATCATCGAGGCCTGCGGCCGCCGCTTCGGCGGCATAGAGATCACCCCGCTTCTGCCGCGGGCAGGCGAAAATGCCGTGCGCATCCTCGTATCCGCGATCAAGCAGAGCCGCAAGCGGCTGGCGCTGCGCGCGCCGCTCGTGATGCACGGGGAGGGACACCGCTTCTCGCCCGAAGTCGACGATCTCAACAATGGTCGCGCGGCCTATCATCGCCGATGATTAACCGTAAGCAGGGCATTGCGTTTGCGACGCCAATGCATACATGCACGACGACGATTTGGATTGTTGCATGTCTTTGTTCTTAAATCGGCTAGGATTTAAGAGGATATGCAGAGATTGCAGCGGGCAGGAGTTGAAATGGCCGGATTCTTCAGAAAGCTGATGCCGAAGCGCTTCCGCAGGGATGGTGTGACGATTCCGGCGATCAGGCTGCATGGCGCAATCATGGCCGGCGGCAGCCCGCTCCGCCCGGCTCTCAATCTTGCGACGGTTGCGCCGCTGCTCGAAAAGGCCTTCTCCGTCAAGGAGGCACCCGCCGTTGCCATCTCCATCAACTCTCCGGGCGGTTCGCCGGTGCAGTCCCGTCTTATCTATCAGCGCATCCGCGATCTCGCGCAGGAGAAGAGGAAGCGCGTGCTGATCTTCGTCGAGGACGTGGCGGCGTCCGGTGGTTACATGATCGCACTGGCCGGCGATGAGATCATCGCCGATCCGACCTCGATCGTCGGCTCGATCGGCGTCGTTTCGGGCGGCTTCGGCTTCCCTGATCTCCTGAAGAAGATCGGCGTCGAGAGACGGGTCTACACGGCGGGCGAAAACAAGGTCGTTCTCGATCCTTTCCAGCCGGAGAAGGAGCGTGACATCGAATTTCTCAAAGGCCTGCAGCTCGAGATCCACGACATCTTCATCCAGATGGTCAAGAGCAGGCGCGGTTCGCTCCTGGCCGACCATCCCGATCTTTTCTCGGGGCTGTTCTGGACGGGGCAACGTGGCCAGAAACTCGGCCTGGTCGACGCTCTCGGCGACATGCGGGGCGAGGTGAAGAAGCGCTATGGAGAAAAAGCGCGGCTCGAGCTGATCCAGCCGGCCCGAAGCCTCTTCGGGCGACGTCAGCCCGGAGCAGCCGTAGCCGGAGCAATCGCGGGGCCGCTCGTCGCAACCGCGGCTGCAGGTCTTGTCGACGCCGTCGAGGAACGGGCGCTTTGGGCGCGTTTCGGTCTTTGAACCGGCCCCGTTTCTTGCGTGAGCGTGTGTTTTTGAAGAACGGTCTCGCGGCAGCATCTGGCCAGTACCGCATGAGCGCGCTAACACTGCGATTTGCTGCATCCCCTCGCGCCATCGTTCCATCGGAGGGATATGCAGAGGAGGAACCATGCCGCAGATCATCCTGCTTCTGATTATCGCCGTCATCGCCTGGATCGGCTATCGCAAGTTCGTCGCAGACGCCGAGAAGCTGACGCGTCAGCGTGAGCGCCTGCGCCGGCAGCGCGAGACTGGCGCAAACGGCACGCTCGTCAAGGACGCCGAGACCGGCGAGTACCGCCTGAAGCGCGACGACGAATGAGGCTGCCTGACGGAATACCGGCGGGTGAAGGCGCTTGACCCTCGCCCTGCGGCATGGCACCTGTCCCCGCAAATCTTGACGAATTCGGACCCGGATCCCATGACGATTGCACCCCTCCCGGACCACATGAACCCGAAGCGCTCCTTTCAGGCTCTGATCCTGACGCTGCACAACTATTGGGCCGACAAGGGTTGCGCCGTGCTTCAGCCCTACGACATGGAGGTCGGCGCAGGCACGTTCCATCCGGCGACGACCCTCAGGGCGCTCGGGCCGAAGCCATGGCGCGCCGCCTATGTGCAGCCGTCGAGGCGCCCGACCGACGGTCGCTACGGCGAAAATCCCAACCGGCTGCAGCACTATTACCAGTATCAGGTGATCTTGAAGCCCAACCCTTCCAATCTGCAGGAGCTTTATCTCGGCTCGCTCGAGGCCATCGGCCTCGATCCGCTGCTGCACGATATCCGTTTTGTCGAGGATGACTGGGAGAGCCCGACGCTCGGCGCCTGGGGCCTCGGCTGGGAATGCTGGTGCGATGGCATGGAAGTGTCGCAGTTCACCTATTTCCAGCAGGTTTGCGGCATCGAATGTTCTCCGGTTTCCGGCGAACTGACCTACGGCCTCGAGCGCCTGGCGATGTATGTCCAGGGCGTCGACAATGTCTACGACCTCAACTTCAACGGCCGCGAGGGCGCCGAGAAGATCAGCTATGGCGATGTCTTTCTGCAGGCGGAGCAGGAATATTCGCGGCACAACTTCGAATACGCCAACACGGCGATGCTGCATCAGCATTTCATCGATGCGGAAAAGGAATGCCTGGCATTGCTGGCCGCCGGTGCGCCTGATGACTCCAGCAACAACCGCCTGCACAAATGCGTCTTCCCCGCCTATGACCAGTGCATCAAGGCGAGCCACGTCTTCAACCTTCTGGATGCCCGGGGCGTGATTTCGGTGACGGAGCGCCAGAGCTACATCCTGCGCGTGCGTACGCTCGCGAAAGCCTGCGGCGAAGCCTTCCTGCTGACCGAGGCCGGCGGCGCCAACTGGAACAGGGAAGCGGCCTGATCAGGAGGTCGCGGAGGTCCTCCGGCATCGGGGGGCAAGCGGGTCCGATTGCTGCGAGCAGAAGTGCTCGCTCCCGTCGAGCCGCCACTTCGGCGCCGGCGCTCTGACGCTCGACAACTCGCCGGCATAGATTTGCAGCGCGCGGCGCACACCGCTCGGCCTTTCGATGGGACCCGCGCTTGCATGGGTCGCGAAAAGGGCGGCAAAGGCGATCACGTTGATGAAGCTCACGGGCGTGTTCATGGCGGCACTAAGCGTTGTGGTTGTTCGATGGATAGACTATCGAGCATCCGCCGACGCGTTGCCGTTACCGGTGGAACAGCCTGAGGCTGCAGGCGTCGGCACCACCCGTTCGGCAGGGGCTGGGGTCGGTCTTGTGATCGGCCGCTGTAGAACTTTGAATTGCTGACCGGTTTGTTCTTGAATCGAATAGAATTTAAGAAAACATGCAGTAGGATCGCCGTGATCCAAAGGAGGGTTTGATGATCGGGCTGGCAATTGGCGTCGCCGTTATTCTTTATCTCGTCTTCGTCTATAACGGTCTCGTCAAGGCGCGGCAGATGGCCGAGGAGGCCTGGTCCGGCATCGACGTGCAGTTGAAGCGGCGCGCCGATCTCATCCCGAATCTGATCGAGACGGTGAAGGGTTACGCCGCTCACGAGAAGTCGACGCTCGAGGAGGTCGTTACGCTGCGCAACCGGGCTCAGGCGGTGCCGGAAGGCGATGTCGCGGCGCGGGCTGCGGCCGAAGGCGCGCTTTCGCAGGCGCTTGGCCGCGTCTTCGCGCTCGCCGAATCCTATCCGGACCTGAAGGCCAACGAGAATTTCGCAGAACTCCAGCGTTCGTTGGAAACGATCGAGGGCGAGATCCAAATGTCCCGGCGCTACTACAACGGCGCAGCGCGCGATCTCAACGTCAAGGTCGAGAGCTTCCCGTCGAACCTGATCGCCAACGCCTTTCGCTTCGTCAAGGCCAGTTATTTCGAGATCACCAACGAGGCGGACCGCGCGGTTCCGTCGGTCAAGTTCTAGATCAATTTCACTGAATCAATAAAACGATCTATCGGTTCGAAACCGCGCACTTCCGGACGGAAAACCGTTAAATACTTATCTGGAAGTGCTCCGGTGGGCCTGAAAAAGGGAATCCCGATGAGGCGGCTTTTCGCGGCGCTTGCGCTCGTCACCTTCGTTCTTGCCGCGCCGCTCGTCGCGGCGGCGGAAGAGTTCATCTCCGCCTACCATTCGGTCATCGAGGTCGCGAAAGACGGCACGCTCACGGTCACCGAGACGATCACGGCGAATGTCGAAGGCAACCGTATCCGGCGCGGCATCTACCGCGACTTTCCGCTGACCTTCGTCGACGAGCGCGGTGGCCGCAGCAAGGTCGACTTCAACCTTCTCTCCGTCGAGCGGGACGGCGACGAAGAGGAATACCGCACGGAGTCGATCAGCGGCGGCATCCGCATCTATACGGGAAGCGCCGACGTGCTCCTGCCGCATGGCGAACACACCTTTCAGATCACCTACGAGACGAGCCGGCAGATCCGCTTCTTCGACGACCACGACGAGCTCTACTGGAACGTGACCGGAACCGAATGGGCATTCCCGATCGAGGAGGCGACCGCCACCGTCACCTTGCCGAAGGGCGTGAAGGCGGAGGCGCTCGACGTCTTTACCGGCGGCTACGGCGCGACCGAAAAGGATGCGCGCGCGGTGGAGGAGGGCGACGAGATCTTCTTCGCGACCACGCGCCGGCTGCGCCCGCAGGAGGGATTGACCGTCGCGATCAAGCTGCCCAAGGGCAGCATCGAACGGCCAACCGCCTCCCAGGAAAATATCTGGTGGCTGCGCGATCACATGACCCTCGTCATCGCCGGGTCCGGCCTCCTCCTCGTCCTGCTCTATTACGGGCGCGCCTGGGTGCGTGTCGGCCGCGACCCAGCCCGCGGCGTCATGGTCCCGCGCTGGGACCCTCCGCACGGCGTCTCGCCCGCGCTCGTCAACTATATCGATAACAAGGGCTTTTCCGGCGAAGGATGGACAGCGCTTTCCGCGGCGGCGCTCAACCTTGCGGTCAAGGGGCATGTCATCCTCGAAGACCTGAAGAAGGCGGTCGTCATCACCGCCACGGGCAAAAGCGGCGAGAAGCTGCCGACCGGCGAAGCGGCCTTGATGAAAGCGGTGGACGCGGCCGGCGGCAAGCTCACCATCGACAGGGCGAACGGCAAGAAGATCCAGGCGGCGGGCTCCGGCTTCCGCAGCGCGATGGAGCGCGAGCATCGCGGCAAGTATTACCGCGCCAATACCGGATACGTGGTTGGCGGCATCGTGCTTTCGGTCGTCACTCTCGCGGCGCTGTTCGTCTTCGGCGACCTGAGCGAGGACAGCGTTCCTTTCGTCATCGTCCCGGTCTTCCTCGCCGTCTTCATTTCCGCCTTCGCCGTTTCGGTCGGTAAATCGCTCCGGCGCGGCTCGAGCCTCGCACGCCGCATTCTGTCGATCGTCGTGCTTGCCTTCATCGGCTTCGTGCTGTTCACGGTTTTCTCGAGCATTCTCGCCGCGCTCGTCTTTTCGGCCAGCGATCCGGGCGACCTGCCGCTGTTCTTCGCCATCGGTGGCATCGTCCTCGTCAACGGGCTTTTCTATTACCTCATGGGCGCGCCGACGCCGCTCGGCACGCGCATGATGGATGGCATCGACGGGCTCAGGCAATATCTTACGCTCGCCGAGAAAGACCGTCTGAACATGCAGGGCGCGCCGGAAATGTCGCCGCGGCATTTCGAGACCCTGCTCCCCTATGCCGTCGCACTCGGTGTGGAAAAGCCCTGGAGCGAGACCTTCGAGCGTTGGCTGCTTGCGGCTTCCGCGGGCGCGGCGGCAGCCGCCTATCAGCCGAGCTGGTATCACGGCGACAGCTTCGGGCCCGGATCCTTCACCGACACGATCGGCGGTTTTGCCGGTTCGATGGCGGATACGATGACGTCTTCCTTGCCGCCACCTGCGAAGAGTTCGTCCTCGGGCTTTTCTTCCGGCGGCGGATTTTCCGGCGGTGGCGGTGGCGGCGGTGGCGGTGGCGGCTGGTGACAGCGGATTTCCTCGCCGGCCGTGATGACATTTTCGCCAGAGCTTGCTAAGTCCGCCGCAACCTTCCGGAACAGAACGAAGTCTCGAATCCATGCCCGATCTCCTTATTGAATTGCGATCCGAAGAAATCCCCGCCCGCATGCAGCGCAAGGCGGCCGGCGATCTGAAGAAGCTCGTGACGGACGCTCTGGTTGAGGCGGGGCTCACCTATGAAGGCGCGCGCGAATACTGGACGCCGAGGCGGCTGGCGCTCGACATCCGCGGACTGACCGCGCGCTCCGCCGACCTGCGCGAGGAGCGCAAGGGTCCGCGCATCGACGCGAACGAGAAGGCGATCGAAGGCTTTCTCCGCGCCGCGGGCCTCTCCTCCATCAGCGAGGCTCATGTCCATAACGACCCGAAGAAGGGCGATTTCTATGTGGCGCACATCGTAAAGCCCGGCCGGGAGGCGGAAGAGATCATCGCCGATGTGATGCCGGCGATCATCCGCGACTTTCCCTGGCCGAAATCCATGCGCTCCGGTGCCGCTTCGGCCAAACCTGGCAGTCTTCGCTGGGTCCGGCCGCTGCAGTCGATCGTCTGCACGTTCGGCGCGGAACACGACGAGACGAAGGTGATCCCCTTCGAAATCGACGGCATCGTCGCCTCGAACGTCACCTACGGCCACCGGTTCCACGCGCCGGAGGCGATCACGGTCCGCCGCTTCGCCGACTACGCCGAGAAGCTTGAAAAGGCGAAGGTCGTGATCGATGCGGAGCGCCGCAAGGAGATCATCTCGGCCGACGCCCACAACATCGCTTTCGCCAACGGCCTCGAGCTCGTTGAAGACGAGGGCCTCCTGGAGGAAGTCGCCGGTCTCGTCGAATGGCCGAGGGTGCTGATGGGCAGCTTCGAGGAAAGCTATCTCGAAATCCCGTCCGAAATCATCCGACTGACGATCAAGACCAACCAGAAATGCTTCGTCACGCGCAAGCCCGGCGCCGAAACGCTGTCCAACCGGTTCATTCTCGTTTCGAACATCGAGGCGAAGGACGGCGGCAGGGAGATCGCCCACGGCAACGGCAAGGTCGTGCGTGCGCGGCTCTCCGACGCGGCGCATTTCTGGAAGCGCGACCAGGGCGATTTGCCGGATCTCGAAACGCTGACGGCGTCTGCCGAGAAGTTCGGCCTCGATCTGAAAAAGCCTCTCGACCAGCGCATGGCGAAGCTCGACGCCCTGAACGTGACTTTCCATGCCAAGCTCGGCACGCAGGGCGATCGTGTCGTCCGAATCCGCTCGCTCGCCGCAGCGCTCGTCAAGCTCACCGGTGCCGATCCCGCCTCCGTCGATCGCGCGGTCGTGCTCGCCAAGGCGGACCTTCGCACCGAGGCAGTCGGCGAATTCCCGGAGCTGCAGGGCATCATGGGCCACAAATATGCCGTTCTGCAGGGTGAAAGCGCGGCCGTCGCCAATGCGATCGAGGATCACTACAAGCCGCAGGGACCATCCGACCGTGTGCCGACCGATCCCGTCTCGGTAACGGTGGCGCTTGCCGACAAGCTCGATACCCTCGTCGGCTTCTGGGCAATCGACGAAAAGCCGACCGGTTCCAAGGACCCCTATGCGCTGCGCCGTGCGGCACTCGGCGTGATCCGGCTCATTCTGGAGGGAAGTGCGCGGCTGCCGCTTCTGCCTTGTTTCGATGTGGCGCTCGCCGCCCTGAAGGCGCAGCGTCCGGATATCGCAGCCGAGATTTCCGCCGATCTGCTCGCCTTCTTCCATGATCGCCTGAAGGTTTACCTGCGCGATCTCGGCGCGCGATACGATCTGATCGATGCGGTGCTCGCGCCGGATGCGGACGATCTGTTGATGATAGCCCGCCGCGTCGAGGCGCTGACCGCCTTCATCACGGCCGAGGAGGGCAGGAACCTGCTCACCGGCACGAAACGTGCGACGCAGATCCTCGCTGCCGAAGAGAAGAAGGGTACGGAAGTCGCCGAGAGCGTCGACGAAGCATTGTTCCGGCTCGATGCCGAGCGGACGCTGCATGCTTCGATCAAGGTCGCGTCGGACGATGCGCGCGACGCGATCGTCAAGGAGGATTTCCGCTCGGCCATGGAGGCGCTCTCGAAACTGCGCGAGCCGGTCGACGATTTCTTCAACGATGTTCTCGTCAATGACGAGGATAAGGCGATCCGTGCCAACCGCCTCGCGCTCCTGGGCCTCATCCGCTCGGCGACGGGTGAGGTGGCGGACTTCTCGAAGATATCGGGGTAACTCGAAGCGCTCTGCACCGCACAGGTTCAAGCGTTGACGACCGGCCGATATGAAAGCCCATGACCGCCAGGATTCTCGTCAGTGCCTGCCTCATGGGACATGCCGTTCGTTACGACGGCGCATCGAAGCCGCTCATTCACCCGGCGATCGATCGCTGGAGGAAGGAAGGGCGGCTCGTCACCATCTGTCCGGAAATGTCGGCCGGCATGCCGGTGCCGCGTCCGCCGGCCGAGATCGAAGGGGGCAGGACGGGCGCCGACGTGCTCGCCGGCAGGACGCGCGTCCTCGAAAAGACGGGCGGCGATGTGACGTCGGAGTTTCGTCGCGCAGCGGAGAATGCGCTTGCGCTGGCACGCGAGACGAATTGCCGGTTTGCCCTGCTGATCGACGGCAGTCCATCCTGCGGCTCCCGCTTCATCCATGACGGCCGGTTCAGCGGCGAGCGTATTGCGGGTGAGGGCGTGACGGCCGCGCTGCTGCGGGCCAACGGCATCGAAATCTATTCCGATCGTGAGATAGAGACCTTGGTCGCAAGGGTCGGCGATGCCGGCAACGAAGTTGGGGTATCGCTCTAAAGATTACGCCCCTGCTTCTCTCAGGGGCGCAACCTCTCGCTTTTGCAGCGAATTTGCCCGTCAGCCTTGAACGTCGACTGACTGGGGCAGGGAACGTTAATAATATGGTATCAATCTAGGCGAAGATCGAAAATAGCCGGATCAATTTTCCGTGAACCGCCGCTGGCCATGGAGGCAGCAACCGCGGCGGTTTTTGCGGTATGGTCGATGGAGATTTCCGCGATTTCGCCGCGGTGGGTGCTTGCCGAGACGTCGGCCACTGCCGGTTCGCCGGTCTGCATTCCCGCGGCCCGGATCGCGACATCCGATGCATCGTTGACGAAAATGACCGGCGAGCCGCCCAGCCACGCTTCCGTGCGGACCGACTTCACCTCTCCATGGATTTCCTTGAGCTCCACGCGATCCGTGCCCGGCGCAAGATCCGGGACGACGTAGGAAGGCTTCCTCTTTGGCTGCAAGGGCGGGCAGGCCGCGCAGGAAA
Source organism: Sinorhizobium meliloti 4H41 (assembly GCF_000375585.1). Classification (GTDB taxonomy): domain Bacteria; phylum Pseudomonadota; class Alphaproteobacteria; order Rhizobiales; family Rhizobiaceae; genus Sinorhizobium; species Sinorhizobium meliloti_A. The sequence continues at coordinate 751,193 of NZ_AQWP01000001.1, forward strand.
CCGTCGCGACGCTCGAATTGACAGCCTCGCCGGAGGTGATGTTGTCGATCGAAGAGGCTGCCGCAGGACCGGCGGTATAGACGAGAGCGGCTGTGATCAGCAGGGAACGCATTGATCTCTCCTCGATTGGTCAAGGTGAGAATAGCGGTCTCCCCTTACCTTCCGGTCAGGAGAAATCATAAAATTTGAACGATACGGCCTTTCCTGCAGCGCCGCTCGCTGAAGCCGTCAGGCAGTCTCGCGCGCGACCGCCCGCCAGCCGATGTCGCTGCGATAGAAGCCGTTCTCCCAGCGAACGCCGCGAACCGCCGCATAGGCTGCGTCCTTCGCCTCACCGACGGTCTTTCCCGTGGCGGTGACGTTCAGCACCCGGCCGCCGGTTGCGACCAGCCCGCCTTCCTTCATTGAGGTTCCGGCATGAAATACCTTGGTCGCGGAGGACGCGTCGGGCAGGGCCTCGATCGGTGTATTTTTTTCGTAGGCGCCCGGATAGCCGCGCGAGGCCATCACCACGGTCAGAGCAACGTCGTCGCGCCACTCCGCTTTCGTCCCCTCGAGCGTTCCGGTGGCCGCCGCGTAGAGCAGCGGCAGGAGGTCGCTCTCGAGCCGCATCATCAGCACCTGGCATTCGGGATCGCCGAAGCGGACATTGTATTCGATGAGTTCCGGGCCCTTTTCCGTGATCATCAGGCCGGCAAAGAACACGCCGGCGAAGGGATGACCGCTTTCGGCCATGCCGCGGACGGTCGGTTCGATTATCTCTTTCATCGTCCGTTCCACCATCTCGGCGGTCATGACCGGCGCGGGCGAATAGGCGCCCATGCCGCCGGTGTTCGGCCCGGTGTCGCCGTCGCCGACACGTTTGTGATCCTGCGCGGAGGCGAGCGGCAGCACGCTCTTGCCGTCGCAAAGGCAGAAGAAGCTGGCTTCCTCGCCGTCGAGATAGGCCTCGACGACCACCTCGGCGCCGGCCGCGCCGAAGGCGCCCGCGAAGCATTCGTCGACTGCGGCAAGGGACTCGTCGAGGCTCATCGCCACCGTCACGCCCTTGCCGGCGGCAAGCCCGTCGGCCTTGATGACAATCGGTGCGCCCTCTTGGCGGACATAGGCCTTGGCGGACGCGGCATCGGTAAAGCGTCTATAGGCCCCGGTCGGGATCCCGTATCTCGCGCAGAGGTCCTTGGTGAAACCCTTGGAGCCTTCAAGCTGGGCCGCTGCGGCCGAAGGGCCGAAGGTGGGAATATCGGCCGCGCGAAGCACGTCGCCAAGACCGGCGACCAGGGGCGCTTCGGGACCGACGACCACGAAATCGATCGCATGGGTCCTGCAGAAATCGACGACGGCCTGGTGGTCTTCCGTGTCGAGGTCTGCGATCGTGGCCTCCTCGGCGATGCCCGGATTACCGGGGGCGGCATAAAGCTTGGTCAGCCTCGGCGACTGCGCGATCTTCCATGCAAGCGCATGTTCGCGGCCGCCCGATCCGATCAGAAGAACCTTCATCGCCATCCTCGCCGTCAGGAATTGTTGCGCTGCGGTTAAGACGGCAGGCGGGACGAGGTCAAGGAAAAAGCGGCCCGCGCTGCAAATTTCCTGGTGCCAGCCAGCGTGCTTCTGTCGGGAGTAACGTCAGCGCCGGCTTGCAGCCACCGGCCAGCCGTCGTCGTCAGCCGGCGTGTCTGCGGCGAGCGCGACCCGGGAGAGCGCCCAGATCGCCAGCTCGGTGAGCGGGAGCGGCTTGCTGATCAGATAGCCCTGAAAGCGGTCGCAGCCCGCCGCCGTCAGCATGGCGAGCTTTTCCGGCGTATCGACGCCTTCGCCGACCACGGTCATCTCCTTCGCGTGGCAGAGCGCGACGACCGCTTTGAGTACCGCCAGCGATCGCGAAGCGGCCAGGTTGGAGACGAGCGCCCGGTCGAGCTTGATGGTATCCGCGGCATAATCGATGATCTGCTGAACCGATGTGTAGCCGGCGCCGAAGTCGTCTATCGAGAGCCGGAAGCCTTTGCTCCTGAGTTCTTCCATGTTCAGGCGCAATTGATCGCTGATCTGGACGGCGAACGTTTCGGTAAGCTCGATGTCGATCGATCGCGCCTCCAGACCGTGGCGCGTGAGGCAGTCCGAAAAATGGTCGTTGATCGACTTCGAGTGCAGTTCGGCCGAGGAGATGTTGATCGCCAGAACCGTATCGGGGCCGAACAGAGCCTTCAGCTGGTGGCAATCCGACATCGCCTTGTCGATGACCCACCAGTCGATTTTCGTGAACAGACCGGAGCTCTCGGCTATCGGAACGAATTCGTCGGGCGTCACATGCCCCAGGACAGGCGAGTGCCAGCGCAACAGAGCCTCGCAGCCGGTGACTTTTCCGCCGGCGTCGACGATCGGCATGTAGACCAGGTGAAACTGCTCGTCGGGATCGAGCGAGCGCAGCTCATCCTGGATCTGCCGCTGACGGGTGCGCTTGTCATTGAGCGCGCGGGAGAAGCGGGCGGACCGGTTCTTGCCGGCACTCTTCGCCTGGTACATGGCAGCGTCGGCATTCGAGATCAGCTCCGCGACCGAGTTCGCATCATCAGGACATGCGGCAACGCCGATGCTTGCCGTGACCGGATAACGCTTGCCGGAAAGCTCGAACCCGTCTGAAAACAGAGCGAGGATCGCGCCGCAAACCTCCCGCACCGCGCCGTCGCCGAGCTGCGAACGCAACAGAACCGCGAATTCGTCGCCGGAGAGCCGCGCGAGGATGGCCGGCTCCTGTCCGCGCCTGCGCGTGATCGCTCCGACATCGCGTGCGATCCGGGCGGCGAGCGTTTTCAAGAGCTCGTCGCCGACATCGTGGCCGTGCTTGTCGTTGACGAACTTGAAGTTGTCGATGTCGATGAAAAGCAGGCTGCATTTCTCGCCGGATGCGACAGCCTCCTGGACGGCCTGCGCGGCAAGCATGTTGAAGCGTCCCCGGTTGCTGATGCCCGTCAACGTGTCGGTCCAGGAACTCCGCTGCACGAGTTGGAGCGACTGGACGGATTGTCGATGCATCTCCCGGATGTTTCGGGTCAGGCGGCCGATTTCGCCGGCCTCGTCCACCTCGGCGATTTCCGCGCGCGCGCCGGCCATCACCGCCATGACATTGGTATCGAGGGTTGCGATCGGGCCCGTGATGAAGCGGCGGATGAGCACGATAATCAGCCAGATCGAAAAGAGGCTCATGGCCAAAGCGCCGAGGGCGAGGAGCACTTTCTGACGCATCATCTGGGCTTCGAAATGCGCATCAGAAACCGTCAGCGTCGCATGCAAGGCGGGCCCGAGAGGAACGCTCGCCGACAGATCGTCGGTCACGGCAAGCGGCCACGGCTGGAGGACGATATCGGCGCCATATTCCCTTTTCAGCGGGGCCAGCAGCCTGAGAAAGCGGTCGGGCTGTACCGCAACCTGCATCAGCAGCGCATTTGCCCTGTTGCTGGGAGCCGGCCGGCCAAAGGTTACCGGATCGACGAACAGCGAATAGACGATCCGCGGCCGGTCGCCGGCGGAGTCGACATAGCTCCAGTCGCCGAGTTTTGATCCGTTGAGCAACTGGCGCGCGAGATCGAGCTGTGCCGGATCGATTTCCGCAAAGGGATCCCAACTGTTCTCGAAGTAGTACTCCGCTTCCAGCTTGCTGTTGAGAACAGCCAGGGAGATAAACCCCGCAGGATCGTCGGACAGCGAGGTCAGGCTCTCCTGCAGCCGCACACCGAGCGCGTTGGCGCGATATTTCTTGTCGGTTTCGGCCACGTATTGCCGCAGCGCGTTGCCGCTCAAAAGCGCGTTGAGGGCACCGCGGCTGCGCCGAACCTCGTTCTGGAAGACGGAGGCGGCATGTTCGAGCCGTTGTGAAAGCTTGGCGTGCTCGAGTGCGCGGATGGAACGGCTCTGGGCGACGTGTACGGAGAGAGCCGCGAGAAGATAACCCGCCAGCACGACCGGAAAGATGAGGATGAGCGCACGCTTGCCGAGGGTCACTGGAAGTTCGCCAACGTGTTGATGATTCGCCGGCGCGCTTCGATCGACCTGACGGACAATTCCTGGTGGTGCTGGTTTTTCGCCGTGATTTCGGACGGCGGGTAGATTTCCGGATCGGAGCGCATGGTCTCCGGAAGGAGCTTGAGCGCCGCGCTGCTTGCGGTCGGCATGTTGAGCGCGATCGCGTTGGCAGCGGCGGCCTCCGGCGATCCGATGAAGTTCAGGAATTCAAGAGCCCTTTGCTTGCGAGGGGATGCGGCCGTGACGGAAAAACAGTCGACCCACGACAACGTGCCCTCTTTCGGGACGGCGTAGCGCCATAGCCCCGCCTTGCCGGCTTTACTGTTGAGCACATGCTGATCGCCGCTATAACCCAGCGCCAGATAAATATTTCCGGCCAAGGCCGGATCCTGGATCGAGGTGACGACGTAGTCGTAGGTCAGCACGGATGGGGCCTGCGTCTTCAGGAGCGCGAATGCGGCCTTCAGCGTTGCCGTGTCGTCGGCATTGACGGAGGCGCCGAGCAGTATCAGCGGTGGCACGAAAATCTCGCTGTGGTCGGCGAACATGGCGATGTGCTTCTGCAGCGCCGGTGCCGGACGCATCATGTCACGCCAGGATGTCGGTGGCGGCGTAACCACATCGGAGCGATAGAGGATGCCGACCGTGCCCCAGAAGTAGGGAAGGCCGTAACCGGCGCAGGATTTGCGCCATTGCGGCGCATAGTCCGCGAGCGCGGGCAGATTGGTCTCGGAGAGCGGCTCGATGATGCCCTTCCGTCCGAAAAGCGTCGCGCCGTTCTCATCGACGATGACCAGATCGATGTTACGGCCCGGATCAGCAAGAATCTCGTCGCGGGCATCGTCGCTGTCGAAATTGATCTGGCGGATGGAAACGCCCGTCTTTTCGGTCCAGCGGTCGATGAGACTCTCGGCGATATAGTCTTCCCAGATAAGCAGGTTGAGCGTTTCGGCGCGGCTCGCGGAAGCGCAAAGCAGTGTCGCCAGAAAGACGGAAATAGCTCTGCGTGCGTTCATTCTCTGCCCCTGCACACCCCCATCGCCGGACGCTATCCGGCAATGATTGAGGAATGCTTACGTCCGGAGCAAGATCGTGCGGGCGCGAGGCGCCCGCACGCCTGTTCATCGCGCCGGCAGCTTCGGCAGAAATACGGTGAGCAGCCCGAGGAGCGGCAGATAGGAGCAGATCTTATAGACGAACTCGATGCCCTGCCGATCGGCGAAGACGCCGAGGACCGCGGCGCCCATGCCGCCGGCGCCGAAGGCGAAACCGAAGAAAACGCCGGCGATGAGCCCCACCCGGCCGGGAACGAGTTCCTGCGCGAAGACGACGATCGCCGAGAAAGCGGACGAGAAGATGAGGCCGATGATGACGCTCAGCACGCCCGTCCAGAACAGGTTCGCATAAGGCAAGAGAAGGGTGAACGGAACGACGCCGAGGATCGAGAACCAGATGACGAAGCGGGCGCCGTATCGATCGCCGATCGGGCCGCCGAGGAAGGTTCCTGCGGCCGCCGAACCGAGGAAGAGGAACAGCATCAGCTGCGCCTGCTGTACGCTGGTGCCGAACCTTTCAATGACGAAGAAGGTGAAATAGCTCGAGATGCTGGTGAGATAGACGTTCTTCGTAGCCGTCAGCAGGACGAGGATCGCGATCGTCCACAGGACCCGCGCCTTCGGCAGGGGCAGCGCGCGGCTGGGGACGGGACGGCTCATGGTCGCGCGGCGGTGGCGGACGTACCACATGCTCACCCAGGAAAGCACGAAGAAACCGGTGATGGCGACGATGGAGAACCAGCCGAGGCTGCCCTGGCCGAAAGGGAGCACGATGAATGCGGCCAGCAGCGGGCCAAGCGCGCTTCCGGCATTGCCGCCGACCTGGAACAGCGACTGGGCCAGCCCGTGGCGGCCGCCCGACGCAAGCCGGGCCACGCGGGAGGATTCGGGGTGGAAGATCGCCGACCCGATGCCGATCAGGCTCGCTGCCAGGAGAAGCATCCAGAAGTGGTCGGCATTGGCGAGAAGCAGGAGGCCCATGCAGGTCGAGAGCATGGCGAACGGCAGCGAATAGGGTAGCGCCCAGCGATCCGTCACGATGCCGATGGCCGGCTGCAGCATCGACGCCGTCACCTGAAACGTGAACGTCAGAAGGCCGATCTGGACGAAATCGAGCGCGTAGTTTTCCTTGAGCAAAGGATAGAGCGCCGTCAGCAGCGATTGCATGATGTCGTTCAGCATATGACAGAAGCTGACCGCCAGGATGACCGAAAATGCTGTCTTTTCCGGGCTGATGGTGCCCGCCGACGTGACCGTTGCCATGGAGAATGTTTCCTTAGGGGGCGGCTCGCCAACGGAGCCTTTTCGGCCATCTCTAGACGGGTTGTCGCTGGCCTGCTTTTGTGATTTGGTCGAGTTCTTTCGAGAGTGGGCCATATGGCGAAATCCGACCGACATCACCTGCCAAAGTTGCCGGACGCGGATCATTTCAGAAGCCTGGAATGGATCGAGAAGGCGAACGCGCCCGTTCTCGCGATCGGGAGGGACTACGCCTGCGGGCTCACCGTGCCCTCCCACAGCCACAGCCGGACTCAACTCTGGTGGGCGCGTTCGGGGGTGGTGCTCGTCTATACGTCGGAGGGACGCTGGATGATTCCTCCGGGACACGCCTTGCTGGTTCCAGCGGGAATCGAGCATTCGGCCGAGATGGTCAGCGATGTGCGTATGCATTCCATCTACATCCCGCCGGAGGCAAGCGAAGCGCGCCGGCCTCTCGTCCTGGAGATGAGCGCGCTCGTCGGCAGCCTCATCGACGAACTCGTCGGCGCCGGGAACGAAGCATCGTCCGAACGGCGCGAAAGCCTGATCATGGAATTGCTGCTCACGGAAATACCGCGGCTCAACCAGCGACCTTTAGGCCTGCCTTTCCCGCGCGACCGCAAGCTTGCAGCCCTCTGCCGGCAATTTCTTGAAGCGCCGTCGGCATCCGCGAATATCGACGCGTGGGCGGCGCGCATGGGCATCAGCCGGCGTTCCTTCACGCGGCTCTTCCGGCAGGAGACGGGCGTGAGCTTCGTCACGTGGCGACAGCATGCCTGCATCTTCGCCTCGCTGCCGCGCATTGCGGACGGCGAGCCGATCACCACGGTGGCGCTCGACGCCGGTTACGAGAACGTCGCGGCTTTCACGACGATGTTCCGCCGCATGCTGGGTGCGCCGCCGAGCGTCTACCTGCGTGACCAGCGAACCTGAACGGCGTCGGTACTTTCGTAGAATTGCGCCAAGGCCTGTTGAAATTCGCGCCACCCGCGGCGGCCTGTTTGATTTCCTCATTCCCCGCGCCGCAGACGCGGCGCTGCTGGATCCCTGTGACAAGCACAGGGATAAGGGCGGAGAGGGTGCGGTCCCTCGGCGCGCTTCAAAAAAGACGTACCCTTTCATTGCGTGACAGGTTGACCATCCCCTCGCACACTCGCAAGCGAATGTTGTAGCAACCGCACATCCCCGGTCCTCATTCCTGTGCTTGTCACAGGAATCCAGCCAGACCAAGTCCTTGGGCTGAAAGAACGCTTCCGCGCCGCGGACGCGGCGCTGCTGGATCCCTGTGACAGGCACAGAAATGAGGAGAGGAAAGATTGCAGTCCTGTAGCGCCGCGCGTCTTATAAGACGCGCAAAGGTCGCTGTAGCCCTTTGAACTGCTGCATGTTTTGTCCATTGATCGGCTACGATCAACATGCAGTGGCGCACGGTCGGTACTCGGGGAATTCAATGGCATCGCCATGCGTGCCGACAAAACCGACCAGAGCTTCAACGCCATTATCCATCTCGCAGCAGCCGTCATGAACTCAAATTGAATCTCGACAGGCCCTAGTTCAATTTGCGACGTAGCCGCGGTTCGGTGTGAATCCCGAAGCTGAACAGATCGGATTAACGTAATCTCATGGACTTGCCGAAGATAAGAAGGCGTTGTATGAATGGGTAACCACCCCTTATAGGTGCTTTAGGCACGTCCTGGGTTTGCCAACCCAATAAACTATTCTTCGGAGTATAGATGAGAACTCGTGTTGTTTTTCTTGCGTCTCAGGTTTTTCTTCTTGCAGCCGGAGTCGTTGCCGCCGAAGAACGCCGGTACCCCTGGTCTGGAGACTGGTATCTGAAGATAGGCACCACTGGTTTTCTCGGTCCGGAGTATGAGGGCGGTTCGAAGCGCATGCTTCAGGCGGCGCCGCTCGTTTCGCTCGGCAAGGCTGGCAGCGCCGTGCGCTTTTCGTCGCGCAACGACAACATGTCCTACGCCCTGCTCGACCAGGGACATTTTCGCGCTGGCGCCGTCGGCAAATTGATTTTCGAGCGTGACGAGGACGACTCGAGCGATCTTAAAGGCCTCGACCATCCGAAATTCGGCGGCGAAATCGGCGGTTTCGCGGAAGTCTACCCCACGGACTGGATGCGCCTTCGCGCCGAGATACGTCAGGGTATCCGCAGCCATCACGGGGTTGTCGCCGATGTCGCGGCGGATGCCTTCGCCGATCTCGGCGAAACCGTCCGCATTTCCGCCGGACCGCGGTTGACGGCGGCATCGAGCGATTATTTCGACGCCTATTATGGCGTCAACGCAGCGGAATCCGCTGCTTCGGGACTCGGCACCTATGATCCGGGTGGCGGTATTCACTCCGCTGGGCTCGGTGCGGAGATCAACTGGATGGCGACCGAGAAGCTCGAAACGGGTGTCTATGCCGAATATCGGCGATTGATGGGCGCTGCCGCCGATTCAAGCCTCGTACGCGAGCGCGGCAGCCCCGACCAGTTCCTCGTCGGGGTGACCGCGACCTATCGCTTCGATTTCACGCTCCCCTGACGGGTCGGCCTGGATGCGGGCGGGATGAAATGGAGCGCTTGACCGGCGGGTTTTGCGGGGCCAAACAGAGGCCATGAACAGTTCTTCCATCGATTCCGGCCGCGTGCACGACGCGCCGTCCAACAATTGGGTCTATCGGGTTCTGCCGCGAGCGCTGTGGCCCTATGCGCAGCTCGCGCGTTGGGACCGGCCGATCGGCTGGCAATTGCTCTTGTGGCCGTGCCTTTGGTCGGCGGCCATGGCGTCCGGAACGGCGGCATCGCTCGGCAGCTTTTCGGCTGGGCGATTTCTCTTCCATGTCTTTCTGTTCGTTGTCGGAGCGATTGCCATGCGCGGTGCCGGCTGTACCTACAACGACATCGTCGATCACGACATCGACATGGAAGTGGCACGTACGCGCTCCCGACCGCTGCCTTCCGGCCGCGTCACCCGTTTTCAGGCGAAGGCATTCATGCTGTTGCAGGCCCTTGTGGGCCTCGTCGTGCTGCTGCAGTTCAACGGTTTCACGATTTTTCTCGGCTTCCTTTCGCTGGCGCTGGTCGCGATCTATCCTTTCGCCAAGCGCTTCACGGACTGGCCGCAGTTTTTCCTGGGGCTCGCCTTCTCCTGGGGCGCGATCATGGGCTGGACCGCTGAGTTCGGCAGCCTCTCCCTGGCCGCGATCATCCTCTACGTTGCCGCCATCGCCTGGACCATCGGTTATGATACCATCTATGCCTATCAGGACAGGGAGGACGACGAGCTGATCGGCGTTCGCTCGACCGCCCGCCGCTTCGGCGACAACCCGCGGCCCTGGCTTATCGGGCTATACGGGATTGCGGTTTTCCTGATGCTTTTCGCCTTCCTGTCCGCCGGCGCCGGATTTTTCGCCTATGTCGGGCTTCTGGTGGCCGCGGTGATGCTCGCCTATCAGATTCTCGTATTGAACATTCACGATCCGCTACAATGTCTCGCGCTGTTCAAGTTCAACGGCGTCGTCGGCCTGATCATCTTTGCCGGACTTGTGCTCTCGCTTCTCGTGCGGCTCATTTGAACGCAGAAGCCGGCCCTAAGGCGCGGAGCGTCGAAGGGCCGGCTTGCTGATCGTTGTCTTGTGACTTGGAACGCTGCGGTCACGCCCGGGCGATGATTTCGCGGCCGTCGATCTTCATCTGGATGCCGAGACTGCCGGTGGAGCGGCGCACGAGAAAGCGCGGCCGGCGCTCGGCGAAAAAGGAATGGCGGCGGCGCGGCTTTGCGGGAGCGGCGCGAACATCGCCGATATGTTCCTCGAGCGGCCGTGCGACCCCGTCGGCTTCCACCATGAGCATCGGAATGCGATAGGCTTCGGCCCAGGCGCGCCAATCTGCTGCGATGTCCGAAAGATCATGAGCCACGAGCAGCGGGATACAGAGATCCGGATCGTCGTGATGAAGTTCGAGCGTCACTGTAACCTCCCCGTCGCCATGGTCGATTGCCCGTGCCGCCACACCCTTGAAAGCTCGCGCCGGCAGAGCGATCGAAAGCGGCAGGCCGCTGAATGGTAGCACCTTGCGCAGAACAGCGCCACGCTCGTCAAGGCTGATGCTGACATTCCCCGTGTGCCCGCGCAGCACGTAGCTTGCTTGCTGCGGAAAGCGCTTCGGGTCAAGTCTGAGCGTGTTTCCGACCCAAGCCGGCTGAGAGAGTGTATTGCGCATTTCATATCGCCCTTGTTTTTCCTTGAGAGCCGTTTCCGGCTTTCCTGTCGGGACTTTTCGTCCTCTAGGGGCGGAGGATAGGCGGGCTCCGTTCCGGGCGGCTTAAAATTCGCGGTTAAAAAAACTTTGCTGTCTCCGATGGTTAGCAAAAGCCGAGGCCGCAAGGTTTCTCATTCGTCAATGAAACCGCGGGCATTTTCGATGTGCTTTGCCGGGGCGGGATGCGGGCGGAAAACGGGCACCCGTTTTTTCTCATCCGCTCCAGCGGGAAAGCCACACACAAGCATGCTGCGCGATCTTCGCCATCATCGGAGTGGTTTCAGGGGATGTCGGCGCGCCGGCGGTCCCCGTTCCTTGCTGGCGGGCGACGCATGGTTTCGACTTATCTCGACTACAATCTGATCGCACGGGACATGAAGCTCAGCCTGAGACGCGTGTCGGAGCAGACGATCGTCGCCCGCGACACGCAGTATTACAGGGAGAACATCGGCAGTGTGGCCTCCGTCGACGAGTTTCTCGCCGACTACCGCCTCTATTCCTACGCGATGAAGGCCTATGGCCTGGCAGATATGATCGAGTCGGTCGCCTTCATGAGGAAGGTGCTCGAAAGCGACCTGTCCGACGATAACAGCTTTGCCAACAAGTTGACGGACGAACGATACCGCGAATTCACGATGGCGTTCAGCTTCAGCGGTGGAACGGCGGTTTCCCAGACCGAAGCGCAGCTCGACGAGATGATCGGGCTCTACAATACGAGTATCGCCAGCATCGGGGAAACCCAGAAGGAAGAGACGCGCTATTACAACGTCATGATCGACAAGGTAACGAGCGTCGATCAGCTTCTGAACAATGAGCGTCTGCGGACCTATGTCTTCACCGTCTTCGGTATCGACGAGAGCACGTACTCCCGTGAAACGCTCCGCAACGTTCTCTCCAGCAATGCCGACGATCCGGACAGCTATGAGAAAACCGTGCTCGAACCCAGACTGTCGGAGCTCGAGGCTGCCAGAGCCGACGCTCAGGCGAAGCTCCAGCAGAGCGGCACGACGGAGGCGGAAAAGCTGGAACTCCGGGCGAAGATAGCCACCTACAACAAGTCGATTTCCACGGTCAGCAATTACCTGGCGATGGCGGCGGCTTTCCAGTTCAACGCCGACGGCACGGTGGCCGCGGGATCGGCGCAGACCGCCGCGCACAAGAAGACCATGAATGAACTCTACGTCTCCAGCAATCCCCGGATCACCCCCCAGGCAGCGCTCCTGAACAAGGCCTATTTCGAGGAAAAGATCGCGAGCATCACGACCGTCAGCGAGCTTGTCGCCGATACGCGCCTCTATAACTACATCCGCACGGCCTTCGATCTCAACGAGGTCACCATCGTGCCGGCGACGATCAAGAATATCCTGACCAGCGATCCGGACGACCCGAACAGCTACATCAATACGATCGGCAAGGGGAACGAGAACTACAAGGCGCTCGCCAGGGCCTTCAACTTCCAGGCGGACGGCACGCTCGCGGCGGGCGATGCGGCGCAGACCACGGAACAGACGACACTCACCTCCAGCCGTTACATGACGCGCTACAACGACAAGGACGACGCAGCGGACGCGAAGGCGATCGGCGCCTATAAGCTTGCCGTCGAGAAGATGGCGTCCGTCGGCGACTTCATCGACACGGCTTCGATCTACGATTTCGCGCTGCAAGCCGTCGGTCTCGATCCGGACGCCGAAAGCGCGCGGACGATCAAGCGGGTGCTGACCAGCGATCTCACCGATCCGGAAAGCTTCGTCTACACGCTGAAGGACGAGCGTTACCTGAAGCTCGCCCAGCTGTTCAACTTTACGACATCGGGCGACATCGGCGTTCCGGCATTGGCGCAGTCGGAGACGCTGATTCAGGAGACCGCCAAGACCTACATCGTCAACAAGTCCCGTTTTGGCTCGGAGGAGGACAAGACCAAGGCCAAAGCGGATGCCGAATATTATACGGCCGAGGTCGCCAAACTCTCCTCTCTCGACGAATTTCTGGCCGATTCCCGCCTGGTCGATTTCGCTCTGGCGGCAAACGGCATCGATCCCGAGAATGTCACCGTCGATTTCCTTCGCGACATCTTCACCTCCGATCTGGACGATCCCAAGAGCTTCATCAATCAGCAGCAGAACTCCGGGGCCTATATCGCCCTGGTCACCTCGTTCAATTTCGACCGCGGCGGCAACGTGCTGCGCGAGGACAAGAGCGTCATCATCACGCGGCAGGGGCTTTACGAGACCCTCGACCGGTATCTGCACCAGACGCTGGAAGAACAGGCCGGCGAGGACAATGCAGGTGTCCGCCTGGCACTCTATTTCGAGCGCCAGGCAGGCTCGCTCGTCGACGCTTACGATCTCCTGGCCGATGATGCGCTCGCCGAAGTGTTCCGCACGATCTTCAGCCTGCCCGACGAATTCAGTTCCATGGACATCGACCAGCAGGCCAAGATCGTCGAGAAGAACCTCGAGCTCGAGAAGCTGAGCGATCCGGCCGAACTGAAGAAACTCCTCGCGCGCTTCACCGTGCTCTACGATCTGGAGAACAACATGGAAGTCGATCCGGCCGTGGTGGTGCTTTCGGGCAGCGGCAGCAATATCGGCATCAGCGCCGATACGCTCTTCCAACTGTCGCAGCTCAGGAAGGGCGGGTAGGGCTTAACGCCGGCCGGACCGGAACGCGCTTCCGGATGCCGTCGTTACTCGCCTCAATCCTCGCGCAGCACCTTATCGGGGTTCATGATCCCCGCCGGGTCGAAGGCGTGCTTGATCCGACGCATAAGCTCGATCTCGATCGGCGAGCGGATCGCCGCGAGTTCGTCGCGTTTCAACTGGCCGATGCCATGCTCGGCAGATATCGAGCCCTCATGTTTGAGCACGACGGCGTGAACGATCGCATTGATCTCGCGCCACCGGTCGAGAAAGCCCTGCTTGTCCGCACCGACGGGCTGGGAGATGTTGTAGTGGATATTGCCGTCGCCCATATGGCCGAAGGCGCAGATGCGTGCGCCGGGAATGGCCTTGGAGACCAGCGCATCCGCTTCCGTCATGAAGGCCGGAATGCTCGATACCGGGACCGAAACGTCATGCTTGATCGAGCCGCCTTCGGGCTTTTGTGCCGGCGACATGCTTTCGCGCATGTGCCAGAGGGCTCTGCGCTGCGCTTCGTTCTGGGCAATGACGGCGTTCTCGACGAGACCGTCGGAGATGACCGCTTCGAGAAGGTCTTGCACCATCCGCTCCGCGCTTTCGGCGGTATCCGAGGTGGAGATATCGATCAGCGCGTACCACGGATGCGTCGTTTCCATCGGATCTCGAACGCCGGCGATGTGCCGGGTGGTGAACTCGATGCCGAGCCGCGGCATCAGTTCGAAGCCCGTCAGGGCCGGCCCGCAGAGGCTCGATGCCCGATCGAAAAGCGTCAGTGCGTCCTCGACGCTTCTGAGGCCGGCAAAAGCCACCTGGTGGCCCCGCGGTTTCGGGAAGAGCTTCAAAACGGCGCCGGTTATGACGCCGAGCGTTCCCTCGGCACCGATGAAAAGATCGCGCAGATCGTAGCCCGTATTGTCCTTCTTGAGGCGTCTGAGCCCGTTCCAGATCTCCCCGGTCGGAAGCACGACCTCCAGCCCCAGGCAAAGCTGGCGCATATTGCCATAGACAAGCACGGCAGTGCCGCCGGCATTGGTCGAAAGATTGCCGCCGATCCGGGCGGAGCCTTCCGAGCCGAGTGACAGGGGAAAAAGCCGGTCGACGTCATCGGCGGCCTTCTGGATATCCGCCAGAATACAACCGGCATCGGCCACGATCACGTTGCCGACCGGGTCGATGTCGCGGATGCGGTTCAGCCGCTCGAGGGAAAGGACCACGTCGGCTCTGCCCTCGCGCGGAATCTGGCCGGCCACATGTCCGGTGTTGCCGCCCTGCGGCACGACTGCCGTTCGGGTCTGGCTCGCAAGGCGCATGACCAGCGAAACTTCCTCGACGGAGCCGGGCCTGAGCACGAGCGGCGTCGTGCCGTGATAGAGCCCGCGGGACTCGACCAGGTAGGGGGCCGTGTCGGCGGGTGCGGTGAGGGCATTGCCGGGCCCGACGATGTCGACGAAGGAGGCGATGAGTTCGGGAGATGGAAGTATGGTGGTCATGGCCCTGCCTCGGATCACGTGGTTGCTTCAAGCGTGCCGGTGGCCATCAGCCCCGCGGCGCGGCCGCGCGCTGCAGCCGGTCGATGATCGCTTCGCCGAGCCCCTCGCTCGGGATCGGGCCGAAAGCTATGGTCGCGGCGCCGCTGGCATCCGCCTGTTTCATATAATCGAAAAGATTGGCCGCGGCTTCCCGCAGGCTGCCGCCCGGACTGAGATCCAAAACGATCGCGGCATCGCCTTCACCGGGAAGTGTCTTTCCGCCGAAGCGGATGAGGGCTTCTCCTTTCCGGACCTCATCGGCATTGAGCCGCACAGCGGCACCGGGAGCGTAATGCGAGGCGAGCATGCCGGGCGCCTCGATGACGGCGCCGGCGGTCTCAGGGCGCTCGATGGGGAGCCCTGTCAAAGCTTCGATCTCTGCCGCGTCGAGCCCCCCGGGCCTCAGCAGCCGCAGCTTTCCGTTCTCGACCTTGACGATGGTCGATTCAAGGCCGATCGCGGCCGGGCCTGCGTCGAGGATGAGCTTCAGCCTGGAGCCGAGATCCGCCTGCACATGGGCCGCACTGGTGGGACTGATCTTGCCCGAGGTGTTGGCGCTCGGCGCCGCCAAAGGCCGTCCGAATCGGGCGATCACCCGACGCGAGAAGCCGTCGGGCATCCGAATTCCGAGCGTATCGAGACCGGCGGATGCGAGCGTGTGCACGGTGCTTTCCCGCCGCTGCGGCAGGATCAGCGTGAGGGGGCCAGGCCAAAAAGCCTCGGCCAGACGTCTCGAAACCGGATCGAAGGTCACATGCGCCTCCGCCATCCCCAGATCGGAGACGTGACAGATCAGCGGATTGAACCGCGGACGCCCCTTCATCTCGTAGATGCGGCTGATCGCATCGGGGGTCGTGGCATCGGCGGCAAGGCCGTATACGGTCTCCGTGGGGATCGCCACGGGTTCCCCGTCCGAAAGAACTGCACAAGCCGTCTCGATTGCCCGCTCCGGTTCGATGCGCGTGTCGATGATTTCGGCCATGGCGTTCTGATCCTTTCCGTCGCTTCCTTAACGGAGCGATTGCAAAAACAGAACGATTTTCTTGGTCAAAGGCTGCGAATGATCCGCCGCAAGGCTTCGTCGCGTGCGCCGAGCATCAGCACGTTCTTCAGCGCCACCTTCGGATCCTGCGTCCGGAAAATCAGGCCGTTGCCGCGCACGTTGCGGTTGACGACGATCCGTCCTTCGCCGGCATCGGGCTCGATCGCGACGGCGAAATACATGCGCGAATAGCCCGGCTGGATACGGTCGAAGAAATGGGTCTCGTTCCCAAGGTCGCAGAAGAAGTTCGCGAGATAAAAGGACCAGGTGATCTCATGTCCCTTTGCGAGGCAGGTTTTCGCGGCGGTCACGTGGCAGTAGCCGAGATGCGGACTGTTGGCGAGCGTACGATGGAAGACCATCTTCGGGAACTGCATCGAGGCATGAAACCCGTTGATTCGGCTGTGGGTCGTCTCGCCCGCCGTCGTCAGCTTCCGCGCCGTCTGCTGCGCAACCTCGGCATAACTCAGATACTGCCGCTCGTTCGCCATCCACCGGCGTCTATCGATCCGGCCGGTCCGCAGGAACTCGGTGTGAGCCTTGGCTTTCGCCGGTGCGACCGGCATCTTGTCGGCAGCGTCGTAATATCGGAGTTTTGCCATGGGCGTCGTCGCGCCGTCCTGTCCGCAAGCGGGTTGATGGTAGCGAACGTAAATCATCACAGTTAACGAATTGGTTCGTTTGCGGCCGTGCGGGCATCGATCAGACCTTGTGTCGGTGGGCCGTGTCGTAAAATGGCCAGTCGCCTTCGCGCTATGAACGGCGCTGCCGAAAAATCCGCCGGCTGCGCGGAGATTCACCTACTTCCTTGTTTGTTATGGATAATATCCGTCTGCCAATCGTGCCGATTACGCCGCGAATGGCTGTCGTCTTTCTGGAATCGGATGTCGTCTATTGGCAGTTGCCGGACCGGCCCGCAGGCTTAGATGAGGACACTCAAGGTGCTGCCTCGAAGGGAAGGCGGAGAATTGGGAAGCCGGTCAAATCCCGGCGCTGCCCCCGCAACGGTGGTGGAGCGAACAGCCACGGCAGAAGGCCACTGGACACAGCGTCCGGGAAGGCGCCGGGCAGGTCCCTTGCGGACAGCTCCAGAGCCCGGAAACCAGCCTTGAAGCAGAAACAGACCGTAGCTGGTTGCGGCGGGCAGCCGGATCGGAGCCAATTGCGTTGCGGGTCCATGCGGCCGGCGCGGGTTCCAGTCCTGCCTCTCCGAAACGGCGGAAAACGAGGATAAGGGCATGGAAATTCAGACCGAAATGCTGCGCAAGCTGAAGACCCGTCGCGAAGGCTACAGCCTCGACCGCGCCTTCTACGTCGATCCTGGTTATTATCGCCAGGACCTGGAACAGATCTGGTACAAGGATTGGCTGTTCATCGGCCATGATTGTGAAGTCCCGCGGCCGGGGAACTATTTCACGGTGCAGGTCGGCGATTACCCGGTCGTTATCGTTCGAGACAGACAGGGCGCGGTGCGGGCACTGCACAATTCGTGCCGCCATCGCGGCTCGCGCGTCTGCACGCAGCACAAAGGCTCATCCGCCAAACTCGTCTGTCCCTACCACCAGTGGACCTACGAGCTCGACGGCCGCCTGCTCTTCGCGCGGCAGATGCCCGAGGGCTTCGACCCGGCCGAACACAGTCTTAAGCCGATCCACTGCGAAACCGTCGGCGGTTACATCTTCATCAGCCTTGCCGAACAACCGATGGACTTCCGGCCGTTCCGCGAGACGGTCGCGGCCTATCTCGCGCCGCACCGCCTCGGGGAAACGAAGGTCGCCTTCGAGAGCACGATCGTCGAGAAAGGCAATTGGAAGCTCGTCTGGGAGAACAATCGCGAGTGCTACCACTGCGCCGCCAATCACCCGGAACTCTGCCGTACCTATCCCGAAGCGCCGACCGTAACCGGTGTCCAGGGGGCGATGAACGACCCGGAAATCGGCGCCCATTGGCAGAAATGCGAGGCGGCGGGCCTTCCGAGCGCTTTCAGGATCGCGCCCACCGGCCAGTTCCGCATGACGAGAATGCCGCTGATCAACGGCGCCGAGAGCTATACGATGTCCGGACAGAAGGCCGTACGCAGGCAGCTCTCCGCCGGGCTTGACGCCGGTGGCATCGGTACACTGCTCCTCTTCCATTATCCGACGACGTGGAACCACATTCTGGGCGATCATGCGATCACCTTCCGCGTTCTGCCGCTCGGGCCGGAACTGACGCAGGTTACGACCAAATGGCTGGTCAACAAGGATGCGGTGGAGGGCGTCGACTATACGATAGACGAGCTGACGCACGTCTGGACAGAGACCAACGATCAGGACCGGCAGATCGTCGAGGAAAACGCGTTCGGGATACGCTCGCCGGCCTATGAGCCGGGTCCATATTCGGCCGAACACGAGGGCGGCGTCATGCAGTTCGTCGAGTGGTATTCGAACTTCATGCTGGACCGCCTTCAGGGCGGGGCCGCACAGCTCTCGCGGGTGGCATGACCATGGAAATGCCTCGCTCCTTTCACCATTTCGACGAGCTCGATCCCTGGAGAGACCGTCAGCACATGCTGGAGTGCACGTCGGCCGTAGCCGAAGCCGCCGACGTGATGACTTTCACCTTCCGCTCCGACAAGCCGGCCTGGTTCCGCTACCTGCCCGGGCAGTTCGTGACACTCGAACTGCCCGTCTCGGCCGAGCCGGTGATGCGCACCTATACGCTGTCGTCCTCGCCCTCGCGCCCGCTTTCGGTCGCGGTCACGGTCAAGGCGCAGCCGGGAAGCATCGGCACCCGCTGGATGTTCGACAATCTGAAGCCGGGCATGATGCTCAAGGCGTTCGGGCCGCTCGGCGATTTCAGCTTCGTCCGTCATCCCGGTGAAAAGTATCTCTTCATTTCAGCGGGGTCGGGCGTCACGCCGATGATGTCGATGACGCGCTGGATGGCCGACTGCGCACCGGAAACGGATGTCACCTTCATTTCCTGCGCCCGCCGCCCGGACGATCTCCTCTTCAGAACGGAGCTCGAAGTTCTCGCGCGTCAGATGCCGCGGCTCAATCTCGGCTTCCTCGTGGAGGGGCATGAGGCGCGACATGGCTGGCATGGTCTGCGCGGGCGCATCGACGCGGCGAAGCTGCCGATGCTCGCACCGGATTTCATGGAAAGAACCGTTTTCTGCTGCGGGCCCGAGCCGTTCATGGGCAATGTTCGGGCAATGCTGGAATCGGCGGGCTTCGACATGGCCGGCTATCACCAGGAGAGCTTCCAGCCCGCCGCGGCGCCGGCGGCCGAGGAGCTTGCAATTCGGGCGGGGCCGGCGGCCGATGCCGGGGCCGGTGCGGCGCGGGTGACCTTTACCATGAGCGGCAAGGAGGCGACCGCCGTTCCCGGCCAGACGATTCTGCAGACGGCCCGGGCCAACGGCGTCAGGATCGGGGCCGCCTGCGAGGGCGGCATCTGCGGAACATGTCGGGTGATGAAGATCGCCGGCGATGTCGAGATGAACCACAATGGCGGCATTCTCGACGATGAGATCGAGGAGGGCTACATCCTCGCCTGCTGTTCGCGGCCGACAAGCGACGTCCAGATCGAGGCCTGAGTTACCGCCGCTCGGATTGGTAGGGCAGGCGTGCCTCGGCGGCCCTGACGGCGATGGAGCCGGTAACAGTCTCGTCGGCGCCCGCCCCTGATCCGCTCTCCGCCTCGGCGCGGCTTATCACGAGCGGCCGCGAAAGAGCGGCCGTTGCACTTGCATTCAACGCCGGGATCGTACCGACGGTGGCCGAGGCGATAACGGTGAGCGCCGGCGGCTTCTCCGGAAGAAGCGCGCCGTGGGGCCAGATTCTCTTCAGTGCCGATGCACTCATCGCTGCGACATTCACGTCTATATCGTCGAGGGTGCCGGGCACCCGATAGGGGCAACGCTTCTTTCCGCAATTATGCGCCGACGAGAATTGCCAGAGCGCGTAGCGGTCCCAGTTTCCCATCGGAAAGACTTTGCGGATATCGGGCTTATAGCGCGCATACCAGAGCGGAAGACGCGCTAGAAGCCGATGCTTGAAGCGGTTGGCGGCAATGTGTTTCGCGGTTGCGTGGTTGGTATAGAGGACGGGATAGCGCCCCGTCCGGGCCTTCACATGGCCGGCGAAGATTGCAGCGTCTTCGAGCGACATGTATTTTTCCGGATCGATCCCTTCGATATCCAGCACCATCAGCTCGTCGTCGCGCGGATCGGCATAATCGATGAAGTGGTTCGCCTGATCGACGGGGTTGCCGGGCCTTGCCAGATGATAGGCGCCCCAGAGCAGGCCATGCGAGCGCGCGATCATCCGGCGCGTCTGATAGAGCTCCCGGCTGACCGCATATTTGCGCCACATCGTCTTGCAGTGCGCAACCGTATCGCCGCCGTGGTCACCGGTACAGGTGTAGCTTTCCGGCAGGCCGTCGGAAGCCTTCGCGATGAAGCCCGCTATCCGCTTGTCCTTCAGCATGGCCTCCCAGTCGATGCTGTTCAGCTCGTAAGCGTCGACGATGAGGGCGTTCCGCCGCTCTTTCCACGGCTCGACTTCGCTCGCGCGTGCGTTCGCCGCCGCGAAGGTCAGGCCCATCAGGACCGCCAGGCGCAAGATCATCCCTATGATCGAGATTCCCCGCTTTTCCATTCTCTGAGATTGCCGACTTAGAGTTAAGAGGTCGTAAATCTCAGCCCCGGCCTCAATCTGCGCGAGGCGGACGCTTCTGTACACCGACCCCAAGAGGCAAAGTCGACGGCCCGATTCCGCCCAGGATTGTATCGACGGAGGGATTTTTCCTTTGCTGCATCCGCGCGCGACGGTTGCTTCCTGCGACTTCTGCCCTAGTCTTGGTATGTCGCCCTTGCAAGGGCCGGTTGTACATGAAATCGAAGGCAGGAGGAAATGATGTCACTGAAATGGCTTTCGGGCGCGCTTGCAGCGATGACGCTGGCGGCATCGGCGGTGCCGTCTCAGGCTTTCACGCCTCTGCCCCCGCGGGTTGCCGTCGAGAGCGCCGTCACGGACGTTCAGTACGCGCCGCGGCGCGGTTATTATCGGTATGGCGACTTCTATTACTATAACGGCTATCGTGGGTACCGCTATCAGCGGCCCGGCTATCGCTATTACCGCGGTTGGTGGTACCCGGGGGCTGCCTTCCGACCCGGCATCGTGATCGAGCGCCGTCCCGCCGTTCGCCCGCCGGTGCGCTACGGCAGCCGGCATGTCCAATGGTGCTATGATCGCTACCGCTCTTACAGGGCTTACGACAACAGCTATCAGCCCTATAACGGCCCCCGCCGGCAGTGCTATTCTCCCTATAGCTGAGCGTTCGCATAGCTGCGCGTTCATCAGGGGCGCGCAGTTGCGCTCCGGTTCCGGTCGGTTGACGTTGACGTCCACGTAAAATCCATTAGTCTGCCGCGCATCGAAAGAGGGCCGGCGGGGATTGGCCGCGGACGCAGGGGAGGAGCACCATGTACAAGGCACCGGTCGACGAGATCGCATTCACCCTGAAACACGTCGCCGGCCTGTCCGAGGTTCTCGACGCCGGGACGTTCGGCGAACTCGGCGAGGACCTTGTGGATGCGATCCTCGGCGAGGCCGGGCGCTTCGCCTCGGAAGAGGTGGCGCCGCTCGGCGAGGCGGGCGACCGGCAGGGATCGCGGCTCGTCGATGGCGCCGTCAAGACGCCGGAGGGTTGGCGGGAGCTCTACCGCAACTGGATCGCAGGCGGCTGGAACGGCCTGACGGCTCCGGAAGCTTTCGGCGGGCAGAACCTGCCGCACATGTTGCACGTCGCCGCCATGGAAATGTGGAACAGCGGCTCGATGGCCTTCGCCCTTGCGCCGACGCTTACCATGGGCGCCATCGAAGCGCTCGAGAAGCACGGCACCGACGCTCTGAAGGCGACCTTCCTGCCGAAGATGGTTTCGGGCGAATGGATGGGGACCATGAACCTGACCGAGCCGCATGCCGGCTCGGACCTCGGCGTGCTGAAGACCCGCGCCGAGCGCCGCGGCGACGGCACCTATCGCATCCTGGGGCAGAAGATCTTCATCACCTGGGGCGAGCACGATTTCACCGACAATATCGTCCATCTGGTACTCGCGCGGCTGCCCGATGCGCCATCCGGGACGAAGGGCATTTCGCTGTTTCTCGTGCCGAAGTTCCTCGTCAACGAGGACGGTTCGCTTGGCGAGCGCAACGACGTTTTCTGCCACTCGCTGGAGCACAAGCTCGGCATCCACGGATCGCCGACTTGCACCATGATCTACGGCGACGGGAAATTCGGCGGCGAGAAGGGGGCGATCGGCTATCTGATCGGTGAGGAAAACCGCGGTCTCGCCTGCATGTTCACGATGATGAACAATGCGCGGCTCGCGGTCGGGATGCAGGGCGTCGCCATCGCGGAGGCCGCCACCCAGAAGGCGATCGCCTACGCCAAGGAGCGCACGCAGGGCCGCGCGCCGGGGTGGAGCGGCGACGGCATGAGTCCGATCATAGAGCATCCGGATATCGCCCGCACGCTGCTGACGATGAAAGCGCTGACGCAGGGATCGCGCGCCATCGCCTATGCCTGCGCCCACGCCGTCGACATGGCGCATGCCGCGCAAGGGGAGGGAGCCCGCCACTGGCAGGAGCGTTCGAGCCTGCTGACGCCGATCGCCAAGTCCTTCGCCACCGACGCCGGCGTCGACGTCGCCTCGATGGGCATTCAGGTCCATGGCGGCATGGGCTTCATCGAGGAGACCGGGGCCGCGCGCTATCTCCGCGATGCCCGAATCGCGCCGATCTACGAGGGCACCAACGGCATTCAGGCGATCGACCTCGTCACCCGCAAGCTGACGCTCTCCGATGGCGCACAGGTGCGCGGCTTCATCGCCGAACTCCGAGAGGTCGCCGCTGCCGCTGCCGCGTCGAACAGGGAAGGTTTCGGCGAGACAGCCGCACGGCTCGATGCGGCGGTTGCGGATCTCGAAGGGGCGACCGACTGGCTGCTTTCGAGGCTTCGCGACGGAAAGCTTGCCGAGGCGCTCGCCGGCGCGACCGCCTATCAGCGCCTGTTCGGCCTCGTGCTGACCGGAGTCTATCTCGCCAAAGGCGGCCTTGCCGAAGCCGGTGACGGGCGGCAGGACCGGCGCGTTGCGCTTTGCCGCTTCGCAGCGGAAAACCTGCTCTCGGAGACGAGCGCGCTCAAGGACCGTGTCGTCAACGGGGCGGAAAGTCTCGCCGCAGCCCGTTCCATACTCGACTGAGGGAAACCCATGACCGACCACGTGCTCGTCGAACGGCCGGAAGCCTATCCCGGCGTTCAGCTTATCCGGTTCAATCGGCCGGAGAAGAAGAACGCCATCACGCGCCAGATGTACGCCAGGATGACGGAGGCGCTGACCACTGCCGGAACGGATCCCGCCATACGCGCGATGGCATTCCTCGGAACGGAAGGGTGCTTCTCGGCCGGCAACGACATGGCCGACTTCCTCGCCTTCGCCATGGGGGGCAGCATGGGGGACGAGGTTTTGGATTTCCTGCGGGCGCTTGCCGGCGCGACGAAACCGATCGTTTCCGGCGTAGACGGACTGGCCATCGGCATCGGCACGACGATCCACCTCCATTGCGACCTGACGGTCGCCTCGGCCCGCTCGGTGTTCAAGACCCCGTTCGTCGATCTGGCGCTCGTTCCGGAAGCGGCCTCGAGCCTGAGCGCTCCGCGCATCATGGGCCATCAGCGCGCCTTTGCCCTGCTTGCAGCCGGCGAGCCGCTCGACGCGGCCGGTGCGCGCGAGGCCGGGCTGATCTGGAAAATCGTGGAAGAGACCGCCGTCGAAGGGGAAACGCTTTCAGCTGCGACGCGCCTGGCGAAAAAACCGCCGGAAGCGCTGCGCATCGCCCGCGACCTCATTCGCGGCGATCGCAGCGATGTGCTTGCCCGGATCGAGGAGGAGGCGAAGCATTTTGCCGCGCAATTGAAAAGCGCCGAGGCGCGCGCCGCGTTCGAGGCCTTCATGCGCCGGTAGGCGGCAATTCGCCAGGTCGCTTCCGGCCATCGCGACTTTGCATGGATCAATTTTAATCGCTTCTTAAATAGCTCCCGCTAGCGTCCAGCCGCAGTAGGTCTCCCTCGGCGCCGCAGGAATTGTGCGGCACGCGAGACCCCCGGCCGCATGAAGCATTGCCGGCTCCGCCTTTGCGGCATGTCCCATCGTTTTCCCGCCGTCCTTCAAGTCGCTCAGCGGCCGATCCGTCGCGCCCGGGAAGATCATCGCGAGCTCATCCCGGCGGCGTTGCCGCCTCTTTCAGGGAGCCCCCACCTTGTCCAAACGATCGAATCTCATGACGCGCATTCTCGTTGCCGCGTCCTGCGTCGTCGTCGGCGCCTTTGCAGGCTTTTCCGTCTATATCGACAGTCTCCAGCGCGCCACGACCACGAAAGCAGTGGAGGAGGATATCGCTTCCTCCGGAAATCAGGCGGCGCAGAGCGTCGCCAACTGGCTGAACGGCCGTGTGACGCTGACCGCGATGGCGGCGGACGCTGCCGGCCGGGTGGCTGACGAAGCGGCCATTCAGGGCGTCCTGAAGAACGACGTGCTGACCGGCGAATTCATCTCCACCTATGTCGGCGACGAGAGCGGCCGGTTCATGATCTGGCCGGACTCGAAAATGCCCGACGGCTACGATCCGCGCCAGCGCCCCTGGTATCAGCAGGCGGTGAAAGCCGATGCACGCGTCCTTACCGAACCCTATGTCGACGCGTCGAGCGGCGACCTGATCATCAGCGCCGCTGTGCCGGTGAAGCACGAAGGCAAGCTTTACGGTGTGACCGGCAGCGATTTCTCGCTGAAGGCCCTCGTTTCCATGGTCAACGGCATCGATGTCGGCGGCGAAGGCTTTGCGTTCCTTGCCAACAAGGATGGCCAGATACTGGTTCATCCGAATGCCAAGCTCGTGACGAAGACGCTCGCCGACGCCTTCCCGGCGGATACGCCGGCGATCGGCACCGGGATCATGCACACCGAGCTCGACGGCAAGCCGATGCTTGTGAGCTTCGTGCCGGTGAAGGGGCTCCCGTCGGTCGAATGGTATGTCGGCTTCGCGCTCGATGCGGATGTCGCCTATTCGGCGATCAGCCAGTTCCGCGTCGCCGCGACGATCGCCACGATCCTGGCGGTCGGCGCCATGATCGCCTTCCTCGCGACGCTTCTGAGCCGCCTCGTCATCCGTCCGGTAACCGACATGACCGGCGCCATGGAGAAGCTTGCAGCCGGCAGTCTCGACGTTATGATTCCGGGTGAGGAGCGGCGCGACCAGATCGGGTCGATGGCGGCGGCCGTCGCCGTTTTCCGCGCCAATGCGGTCGAACGGAAGCGCCTGGAAGACGAGGCCGAATCCAACCGGTCGCTTTCGGAGCGCGAGCGCCTCGAGCGCGAGGCGCAGAAGACCCGCGATGCAGCCGAGGTTCAGCATGCGGTCGATGCGCTGGCAACGGGTCTCGGACGGCTGGCCGACGGCGATCTCGCCTATCGGATCGGCAGTCCCTTTGCCGATCGCCTGGATCGCCTCCGGGAAGACTTCAACAACTCGGTCGCCAAGCTGCACGACGCGCTTTGCGCAGTCGGCGCGAATGCCCGCGCGATCGACGCGGGTGCGAGCGAAATCCGTTCGGCGGCCGACGACCTCGCACGCCGAACCGAGCAGCAGGCGGCATCCGTCGAAGAAACGGCCGCTGCGCTCGAGGAGATCACCACGACCGTCCGCGATTCCGCCCACCGGGCCGAGGAAGTCGGTGCGCTGGTCGCCCGTACCCGTGCCGGTGCGGAAAAATCCGGGGAAGTGGTGCAGAATGCGGTCGAGGCCATGCATGCCATCGAGAAATCATCAGGAGAAATCTCGAACATTATCGGCGTCATCGACGACATCGCTTTCCAGACCAATCTCCTGGCGCTGAATGCCGGCGTCGAAGCGGCACGGGCCGGCGAGGCGGGCAAGGGTTTCGCGGTCGTCGCCCAGGAGGTGCGCGAGCTCGCTCAACGCTCGGCCAATGCGGCCAAGGAAATCAAGGCGCTGATCACGACCTCCGGCGAGCAGGTGCATTCCGGCGTGACGCTGGTCGGCGATACCGGACGGGCGCTGCAGGCGATCGTCGCCGAGGTGCAGGAGATCAACAAGCATGTAAGCGCAATCGTGACCGCGACGCGCGAGCAGTCGACCGGTCTCCAGGAGATCAACACGGCCGTCAACACGATGGACCAGGGCACGCAGCAGAACGCCGCGATGGTCGAGCAGCAGACGGCCGCCAGTCACGGTCTCGCATCCGAGGCAGCGGCGCTCAACGCGCTGCTCTCCCAGTTCATACTGGGCGAGACGCAAGCGGCCTCTTACCAGGCCGCGAGCCGCCGCGCGGCCTGACGGCAATCCCAGGGACTGTGCAGCGGTTTCCGTCTGGAATAGCTTTGAACAAACAAGGCCCGGTTCGTCGCCGGGCCTTTTTCATTTTTCGAGCGTCGCTACCGTTTCCACATGCGCCGACCAGAGGAACTGGTCGATCGGCGTCACCCCCGTAATGCGATAACCGGCTGCGGTCAGTATCGAAAGGTCCCTCGCCAGGCTCACCGGATTACAGGAGACGGCGGCGACCTTCTTCACGCCGGATCGGGCAAGCTCGTGACATTGCGTTTCGGCGCCGGCGCGGGGCGGGTCGAAGACCACGGCGTCGAAGGCTTTCAATTCCTGCGCCATCATCGGCCGGCGGAAAAGATCGCGCTTCTCGGCGGTCACCGGCTTCAGCCCCTGGGTGTTGCGTGCGGCGAAATCCAGCGCCTTCACGGCCCTGTCGTCGCCTTCGACCGCGTGAACGCGTGCCGTTCGTGCAATCCTCAGCGCAAAAGTGCCGATGCCGGCGAAGAGATCGGCAACGCGCTTCGCCTTGCCGACGTGAGCCAGCACCAGCTTCGCCATCGCGTCTTCGGCAGGCCGCGTCGCCTGAGTGAAGGCGCCGGGCGGCGGAAAAACCGGCACACCGCCGAAATCGATCGCGGGCTTGATCGGCTCGACGACGATCTCGCCATTCAAGCTGACGCGCGCGATGCCTCGCTCGCCAAGAACGGCATCGACGGTCGAGCGCCGCTGCGGGTCGCTGAGTTTCACCCCCTCGAAGGCGAGATCGAGGCCCGTATCGGTTTCGAGCACGGTGATACGGAATGGTTCGGCGCTCGACGCCATGGCCGTGGCAATTTTGCGGATGGTCGCCAGCCGCGAGACGATGCCCGGGCTGGTGATCGGACATTCGCCGATCGAAACGATATGATGGCTCTGCATCTGGTTATAGCCGAGCAGCAGTTCCTTTTCCGTCCGCCGGGCGGTGAAAACCGCACGGCGGCGATCGCCGGGCCGCGCGATGATCAGCGGGGCGACTTCCGGCGTCAGTCCCTTCGACCTCAAGGCGTCGATGACGAGATTGCGCTTGAAGGCGTGGTAGAGCGCGTCGGATGCGTGCTGCAGCGTGCAGCCGCCGCACGTCCCGTTGACACCGTCCGGCCCGAAATGCCGGCATGGCGGCTCGACCCGCTCCGGGGAGGCCTCCTTCAGCGATATCAGCGTGCCGCTCGCCTTGTTGACCGCGAGCGAGACGGTCTCGCCGGGGAGCGTGAACGGTGCAAAGACGGGGCCAGCTTCCGTCCGAGCGACGCCGTCGCCTTGGGCGCCGAGACGATCTATGGTCACGATCCCGGTGCTCATGGCTTGCGCCCCGCCAGAAGAAATTCGCTGTTGCCGTCACCGCCGGCAATGGGCGAGGGGATCAGGCCGAGGCTTCGCCAGCCCATGTCTTCGACAAGCCACCGCTCGAGTTCGGCTGCCACCGCCGGAGCGCTCTCCGGATCCTTCAGCAGCCCGGCCTTGCTGATCGCATCGCGGCCGGCCTCGAACTGCGGCTTGACGAGCAGGATGCAGCAGGCGCCCGGTTCCGCCAAGCCGAGGGCCGGCGGCAGCGCCAGCTTCAGCGAGATGAAGGAGACATCCGAGACGATGAAAGTGATGGCGCGCTCACCGACGTCGCCGCGGGTCATGGACCGCGCATTCAGGCCTTCGATGTTCGTCACGCGCGGGTCTTCGGCGACGCGCGGATGTATCTGACCGTGGCCGACATCGACGGCGACCACATGCGCGGCGCCGCGCTTCAGCAGCACCTCGGTAAAGCCGCCGGTCGAGGCCCCGACGTCGAGACAGGTCTGCTCCGATGGATCGAGGCCGAAGTGATCGAGCGCCGCGACGAGTTTCAGTGCCGCACGCGAAACATAATCCTGCGCCGGATCGTCAATGGTGAGCGTAACGCTTTGCGCGAAGGTCGAGGCCGGCTTGGTCACGGTGCGGCCGTCGACCTTCACGGTTCCCCGCTGGATCGCGTCGCGTGCGCGTGCGCGGCTGGCCACCAAGCCCCTGTTCAGGAGCAATTGATCGAGGCGGATCGTCATCTGTGTATCTTGGGACATGGGCCGTCATCGCGCGTCCCGCCGCGCAATGCAAGCGAACTCTTGGACGGCTCAGCCGGCGGCGCCGAGGCCGACGCCGTGCTTCTGGCCGAGCGCCTTGAAGACGGTGGATACGATGCCGGCGCGGTCGAGGCCGGCACGGGCGTACATCGCTTCCGGTTTTGCCTGCTCCATCCAAATGTCGGGCATGACCATGGGGCGCACCTTGAGGCCGCCGTCGAGGAGGCCCTCTTCCGCAAGGAACTGCAGCACGTGGCTTGCGAAGCCGCCGACCGCCCCTTCCTCGATGGTGATCAGAACCTCGTGATGGCGGGCAAGCTGACGGATCAGATCATGATCGAGCGGCTTGGCGAAGCGGGCGTCGGCGACGGTCGTCGAGAGGCCGGCTGCATCCAGGTCTTCCGCCGCCAGCAGACAATCGGCGAGCCGTGTGCCGAAGGAAAGCAGCGCCACCTTGCTCCCCTGCTTGACGATCCGGCCCTTGCCGATCGCAAGAATTTCGCCGCGCTCCGGCAACTCGACGCCGACGCCTTCGCCGCGCGGATAGCGGAACGAAATCGGACCCTCGTCGAAGGCCGCGGCGGTGCGCACCATATGCTTCAGCTCCGCCTCGTCGGCCGCCGCCATGACGACGAAGCCCGGCAGTGTCGCCAGATAGGTCGTGTCGAAGGAGCCGGCATGGGTCGGCCCGTCGGCGCCGACGAAGCCGGCGCGGTCGATCGGAAAGCGGACCGGCAGACCCTGGATGGCCACGTCGTGGACAACCTGATCATAGGCGCGTTGCAGGAAGGTGGAATAAAGCGCCGCAAAGGGTTTGTATCCCTCCGCCGCAAGGCCGGCGGCGAAAGTCACCGCATGCTGCTCGGCTATGCCGACATCGAAGCAGCGTGAGGGATGCACCGAGGCGAACTTGTCGAGGCCCGTCCCGGACGGCATGGCGGCCGTGATCGCAACGATCTTGTCGTCGAGGGTCGCCTCCTGCGTGAGCGCGTCCGCGAAGACGGAGGTATAGGCGGGGGCGTTGGGCTTCGCTTTCGCCTGAGCCCCGGTAATCACGTCGAATTTGTTGACGCCGTGATACTTGTCGGCCGCGGCTTCGGCTGGCGGATAGCCCTTGCCCTTCTGCGTGACGACATGGATCAGGACCGGGCCTTTCGCATTGTCGCGAACGTTGCGCAGGACCGGAAGCAGGTGGTCGAAGGAGTGTCCGTCGATCGGACCGATATGGTAGAAACCCATCTCCTCGAAGAGCGTGCCGCCGGTGACGTAGCCCCGGGCATGCTCCACCGCACGGGTGATCGCCCGGTCGACGGTCTTGCCGAGATAGGCGGTGAGTTTCTTGCCGACCTCGCGAATGCCCATATAGGTCCGCCCGGAGGCGAGCCGCGCCAGATAGGCGCTCATCGCGCCGGTCGGTGGTGCGATCGACATGTCGTTGTCGTTGAGAATGACGATGAGG
Organism: Sinorhizobium meliloti 4H41; assembly: GCF_000375585.1. GTDB lineage: Bacteria > Pseudomonadota > Alphaproteobacteria > Rhizobiales > Rhizobiaceae > Sinorhizobium > Sinorhizobium meliloti_A. The sequence goes on from NZ_AQWP01000001.1 coordinate 780,939, forward strand.
CGCGCATCGAGCGCGCCGGCATTGTTGAGCGCTTCGAAGGCCATCCCGGCCGACATGGCGCCGTCGCCGATCACCGCGATCACATTGCGGCTCTTGCCGTCGAGTTCGGCGGCGACAGCCATGCCGAGACCGGCCGAGATCGAGGTGGAGGAGTGCGCTGCGCCGAAGGGGTCGTATTCGCTTTCCGCCCGCCGGGTGAAGCCCGAGAGCCCGTCTTCCTGGCGCAAGGTGCGGATGCGATCGCGCCGGCCGGTCAGGATCTTGTGCGGATAGCACTGGTGTCCGACATCGAAGATCAAGCGGTCATGCGGCGTGTCGAAGATCTTGTGGATGGCGATCGTCAGTTCGACGACGCCGAGGCCCGCGCCCAGATGCCCCCCGGTGCGCGACACGGCATCGACCATCTCGGCACGCAATTCGGCCGCCAGCTGCGGCAGGTCCCTGTCGTCGATCTTCTTCAGATCGTCGGGATATTCGACCTTATCGAGCAGGGGAGTTGCCGGCATCGGATTGGTTGGCAGTTGTGTCACGCTGCATGCCTCATGCGCGCCGGAGCTAGGCGCGCGCATTGTTGTTGGGTCGTCGGAACGGCTCTTTCTTAGAGGTAATCGCCGTTGAATGCAAAATTAGGCTTTCCTGCGGCTTCAACCAAGAGCGGGATGAGGAAAACCTGCGCGGTTTTCCGCCGCATCGCGATCCAATGCCTGAAAACGAGCTTAACGGAGATCAGCTTGCGGGCAAGGGTATGAACTCTTCCTCGTCTCCCGGCACGATATCGAAGTGTCCCGTGCGCCATTCTTCCTTTGCCTTGTCGATCCGCTCCTTGGAGGAGGAAACGAAGTTCCACCAGATATGGCGCGGCGAGCCGAGCGCTGCTCCGCCGAAGAGCATCACGTGACAGCCTGCAGGCCCCGCGGTGATGGTGATTTCGTCGCCGGGACGAAAGACGAGGAGTTGATTGTCGTCGAAATGGTCGCCGGCGATGATCGCTTCGCCGGCAAGGATGTAGAGCGCGCGCTCTTCCCAGTTGGCCGCGAACGGCGCGCTCTTGCCGGGCTCGATCATGAGGTCGACATAGATCGTATCGGTAAAGGTGGAGACGGGCGAAGCCGCCCCTTCGAACTGACCGATGACGACGCGCGCGCGAACCCCGCCATCGGCAAGATGCGGCAGCATACGCTCCTCGGTATGCGCGAAGACCGGATCGATCTCCTCCATGGCGTCGGGCAGCGCCAGCCAGGTCTGCAGTCCTGAAAGAGAGCGTTCGTGCCCGCGCTGGTTTTCCGGCGAGCGCTCCGAATGCACGATGCCGCGCCCGGCGGTCATCAGGTTCACGTCGCCCGGGCGAATGACCATTTCGGTGCCGAGGCTGTCGCGGTGCTTGATCTCGCCGTCGAACAGGTAGGTGACGGTCGAAAGTCCGATATGCGGATGCGGGCGGACGTCGATCGCCTGGCCGGCACGCAGCAGCGCCGGGCCCATCCGGTCGAAGAAGATGAAAGGACCGACGAGCCGGCGTTTTGCCGTCGGCAGCGCCCGCCTGACCTGCAGGCCGCCGATATCGCTGGTACGCGGGATGATCAGATGCTCGATTGCGTCGCAGGCGGGCTTGTCGCCGGCGAGCGGATCGGGACCGGGAAAGAAGGACATGGCAGGCGCTCCGGTTGATGGCATTCACTGAAGATTACCGTCAGTGCTTCCGGTTCGGTAGCGGCAATCGGGAGACGGAGTGTTTCTGTTTGGAGTCCCGCAGGCGGGTTTGCACCGATGCGTGCCGCTTGTCCCTTCGCCCCGCCTGCGGGGAGTGCCGGCAGGCCGGATGAGGGGCGAATCTCGCCTGGAATGAAAACTACTCCGCGTCGAGCGGCTCGACTCCCTGCGGCCGGCCGGCGCGGTCGAGGCGGATCTTTTCGATACGGTCCTCTGCCGCCTTCAACAGTGCCTCGCAGTGCTTCTTCAGGGCCTCGCCCCGCTCGTAGATCTCGATCGATTTGTCGAGTGCGACGTCGCCGCGTTCAAGCGCCGAAACGATACGTTCCAATTCCTCGACGGCCTGCTCGAAGGAGAGGGCGGAAACGTCCGGTTGCGCATTGTTATTCATGAATTACCCTCTCATCAATCTCAGAATATGCAGGCCGGCCGACTCGGCCAGGCCTTGCAAGTCATAGCCGCCTTCGAGCAGGCTGACGATGCGGTTGCCGGCGCTCCTGCCGGCAACGTCAATGAGACGACCCGTCGCCCAGTCGAAATCTTCGCCGACCAGATTGATCTGGGCCAATGGATCGCGGTGGTGGGCGTCGAAGCCGGCGGAAATCAGAAGAAAGTCGGGCCGGAAATTTTCAAGCGCGGGCAGCACGCGCGAACGGAAGGCATCGCGGAAATGCTCGCTGCCGCTATTGGGCGAAATCGGCGCATTGACGACATTGTTCCTGACGCCCGTCTCGTCCTTGGCACCGGTACCGGGATAGAGCGGTATCTGATGCGTGGAGCAGAAGAGCACCGACGGGTCGTCCCAGAAAATGTCCTGTGTGCCGTTGCCGTGGTGGACGTCCCAGTCGACGATGGCAACGCGTTCGGCACCATGCGCCGTCTGCGCGTGGCGCGCGGCGATCGCTACATTGTTGAAAAAGCAGAACCCCATGGCCCTGTTCTTCTCGGCATGGTGGCCGGGCGGGCGTGCTGCGACGAAGGCATTGTCCGCTTCGCCCGCGAAAACCGCGTCGACAGCCGCCACAGCACCGCCGATGCCGGTCAACGCGGCCTCGAGGCTTTGCGGGCCTGCATAGGTATCGGCCTCGAGCTGGTTGATGTCCTCGTCCGGAATGTCCCGCTTGATTCGCAGCAGGTGCTCTTCCGTGTGGGCGAGCAACACCAGATTTTCATCACCCTTCGATGCCTCGACCCGCTCCAGATCCGCGAAATTCGGATGCTCCAACGCAAGATTCAAGGCCTTCAGCCGATCCGGCCGTTCGGGGTGCCCTTCCGGGACCTCGTGCTTCAGGAAGACCGGATTTTCGTAGAGATGCGTGGTCATCCCGCGAACCTAGTGCGCATGCCTGTCAAAATCCATGGCGCGCGACGCGAAACTGCCGATTTTCAACAGCGCGGATCGAGCAGGATCTTGCCGTCGCGACGCGGGTCGGCCTGATGCGCAAGGGCATCGGCGAGCCTGCTCAAGGGGTAGGTGGCGGCAACAGGGCTGGCAAAGAGGCCGCTCTGCAGCCCGGCGAAGCTGCGCAGGAAAGCGGCTTCGAGTGCCTCCCGGCCGGCGGAATGCACCCAGGTTCTCAGCCAAAGAAAGGCGAAACGTATGTCGGGCCGGCCGCTGATCGCCGTCTGAGGCACGGGTGCGCCGCTGAGCGCTCCATACTGGATGAAGGTCCCGCCGGGGCGGATGGACCGCCCGATCAGTTCCCCCGCCAGCGCGCCGCCGACGGCATCCAGCACCGCATCGAATTGGCTGTCCATGAGGAGATCGCCGCTCTCGGCCACCAGGATCCGGTGTGCCTCGCCGAGACGGCCGCGTCTCCTCTCGCTGCGAAGCATGGCTGTCGGCACCGCGCCTTCGAGCGCAAGCAGCTTCATCAGCATGCCGCCGATGGCAGAGCCCGCAGCGGTCACGCCGACATCCATGCCCTCGAGCGATCCGAAATGCTCCCGCAGCGCTTCGACAAGCCTCAACGCCGTTAGCGGATTGACATAGCTCATCGCCGCCTGCGCGTCTTCGATCCCGTCCGGCACGCGAAAGCACCATTCGGCGGGGCGGAGGAGGAATTGCTGCCAAAGCCCGCTCGCGCCGATCGGGACGACCCGATCTCCGGCCTTGATGCCTTGCACGTCCGGCCCGACGAGCCTGACGATGCCGACGCCCTCGAAGCCGGGGACAAAAGGCAGGACGGTGCGCGCGCTGTAGGCGCCCGTAACGGGGATCAGGTCCGAAGGATTGATTGCCGCGAGCGATATTTCGACCTCGACTTCGCCCGCGCCTGCGGCAGGGCGGGGTGCGTCCACGAGCTCGATGACTTGTCCGGGGTCGCCAAACTGTCTAACGAGTGTGGAGCGCATCGGGGAGCCTCGCATGGACGGCACAGAGCGGGAAAATGTCACGGAAGTCCGCATTCCGTTCCGCGATATAGACATGCACGGCCATATGCACAATGCGGCCTATTATGCGCATGCGGAGGCCGCGCTTGCCAATCTCTGGCGTCACCGGCCGGCAATTGCGGAAGAACCGGCCTATCTCGTCCGCCGCTCCGCCTGCATCTTCCATCGCGGTCTGCGCTTCGACGATCCCGCGCGCTTTACGGTGACCGTCGCGAAGATCGGCGGCAGCTCGATAGGTTTTGCCGTACGCGTCGAGACCGGCGACAAACTTGCCGCCGAGGTGGAGATTGTCTGGGTGGCCGTCGACCGTGCCCGCCATCAACCGGTACAGCTGCCGGCCCCAACCCGGGAATGGCTCGCCGGCTATGCCGCCTGATCCGGTCTGCAGCTGCTGAAGTGGGCGGCGATCCCCATGCCGCCGCCGATGCCCATCATGGCCAGCCCTTCCGCCGGGGAGGAGGCCGCGAACATCTGCGAGAACAGCCGGACGACGAGAATGGCGCCGGAAGCGCCATAAGGGTGGCCGAGCGCGATCGCGCCGCCGTCGCTGTTGACGCGTTCGGGTGCGATATCGAGCTGGTCGAGGCTCCCGAGAACCTGCGAGGCAAAAGCCTCGTTGAATTCGATGAAATCGACGCGGGCCACATCGAGCGCGGGATTGCGCGCGCGAAGCTTCGCCATGGCGGGGACGGGGCCGAGGCCGAGCAGCTTCGGTTCGACGCCGGCCGTCGCCGCATCGGTGAAGACGAGACCGAAGGCGACGCCGCGCCTGCGCGCCTCCGCGAGGTTCGTCATCAGTACCATCGCCGCGCCGTCATTGACCGGGCATGCATTTCCGGCGGTGACGGTCCCGCCAGCAACGAAAACCGGCCTCAGTCGCAAGAGCGTCTCGGCAGATGCGTTTGCGCGAGGGCACTCATCCCTTGCGACAGGCCCTGACGATGTCGGCACGGGCACGATCTCGCGCGAGAACCGGCCTGCCGCTTCGGCCGCGACGGCGCGTCGGTGGCTTTCGAGCGCAAACCGGTCCTGTCGCTCACGCGAGATGCCGCAGGCCGTGGCGACGTTCTCCGCTGCAACGCCCATATCCGGATCGCCGATCGAATCGGGCGCCATCCGCGCGCGCTGGACCGGCTGGGGCTCTTCGCCGCGCGTGAGCGGGGGCCGAAGGCGGATATGCGCGCGACTGGCGCTCTCGGTGCCTCCGGCAAGGTAGAAACGACCCGCGCCGGCCTGGATCTGCCGAGCAGCAAGGACGATCGCCTCCAACCCGGAGCCGCATTGACGGTCGACGGTGACGCCCGGAATTGCGACGGGCAATCCTGCCTCCAGCGCGGCGAGACGTGCGAGATTGCCGGCACTGTTGGCGGCATTGCCGACGATCACGTCGTCGATCTCTGCCCGGTCGATGCCGGTATCCGCAATGATCCTTTCGATCAGCAAGGCGGCAAGGCTTGCAGGCTCGATCGCGGCAAGGCTGCCGTTGACGCGGCCGACCGGCGTTCGCAGTGCGGCGATGACGACCGGGGTGCGATCGGGGTCAGAGGAGGCGTTCAAGGGCACTGTTCTCCTCCGCGATCCATTGCCGAAGCTCTCCGGCCGCGACCTTGCCGGAGGCGGTCATCGGCATCTTCCGGCAGAGCCATATCCTGCGCGGGCGCTTGTAGCGCGGCAGGGCGGCGGCAAGATGACGTTCGAGTGCCGCATGATCGAATCCGGCGCCGGGCTCGATCACCGCCGCAAGCTCGCTGCCGAGATCCGGATGATCGAGACCGAAGACAAGGGCCGCGTTCACGCCGCCGGCTCCCTGGATCACGATCTCCACCTCCGATGGATAGATGTTGTTCCCGCCCGAGACCACCATCCCGCCCGCCCGGCCGATGAGGTGCAGGGTGCCGCCCTCGTCAAGGAAACCGAGGTCGCCGACCGTCGCGAGCTTTCCTTGCCGGCGGAATCCCGCTCCGTCGCCGCCCGCGATGTAACCGTCGGATATGAGCTCGCTTTCGACGAAGATCGTGCCCGTTTCTCCTGCGGGAAGGCGCTCGCCTTTCTCGTCCCGGATCTCCAGGCGAACGCCGGGAAAGGCCTTTCCGACCGCGGTCGGCGTGTGCCTGTCCGTCGGCCGGGAAACGCTGATGAAGCCGAGTTCCGAGGCGCCGTAATATTCCGTGACCTGAGCCTCCGGAAAAGCCCGTGTCGCCGCTTCCCGATCCGCCGGCGTGAGCTTGGCTCCGGCGACGGTAATCCGTCTGACCGATGTCAACGGCGAACCGGCCGCGCGCTCGCAGAGCCGCCGCAGCATCGTCGGCACCAGCACCAGCCGTTTCGCTCCGGTGGCCGCGATCGTGGCCAAAGCCTGATCCGCCTCGAAGTGCCGAGCGCCCACGAATTCGGCCCCGGCCGTCAGGGTCTCCGCGAGCGCGTAAAGCGTCAGGCCGTGCGCCAACGGTCCCGGCGCGTAAGTCGTCGTCTCCGGCCCGAGCCCGAAAAAGCTCTGCCCGGTCTCAAGGCTCACCCGCCAGGACCGGCGGTCGCGGATGATCGCCTTCGGATCGCCTGTCGTACCCGACGTGAAGACCACGAGAAAGGGATCACCGCCGCAGCCGGCGGGGATTGCGGGCGGAGCATCGGAGGCGCCTTGCAGCAGACGGCTTTGTCCTGCCGACGGCACGTCGATGCGCAAGAGATCGCGTTCGGCGCGGATGACGATCTCCGGCCGCAGGCGCTCTTTCATCCGTTGGCGCGCGATCTCGGGCAGATGCGGGTCGATCAGGGCGGCGCAATGGCCGGCCGCGGTCGCGGCAAGGAAAGCGGCGGGAAAAAGCGGGTGATTTCCCGTTTCGAGCGCGACCAGCCGCACGCGCCCGGAGAGTATGCTTTCTTCTGTCGCCTGCGCACCCGAGCGGTGAATGGCCGAGAGGATGCGTCCGGCCTCCGCGGCAAGGTCGCCAAAGGTGAAAACCCGGCCTTCCATGCGGAAGGCCGGGGAAGACGGGCGTTCGCTCGCATGGATCGCGACTGCCTCGGAGAGCGGCACTGCGTCAGACGCGCGCCGGCAGCAGCGGATAGCCGGCGTAGACGGCCCGGGCGGCGAGCGTCGCGATCGCGGCCTTCAACAGGTCGCCCGGAACGAAGACGAGCGAACCGGTTGCAGCTGCCATCAGAGGCGTACCGGTGACGGCAGAGAGCCACGGAACCCCGATCGCATAGAGCACGACGATGCCGCCGAGGACCGAGGCGAGGAAGAAGCCGACAAATTGGCGCGCTTCCGAATTCGTGGACTGGACGAAGCGCTCGGCGATCAGGCCGGTAACGAAGGCGGCAACTGCCCAGCCGAAGATGAACCCGCCCGAGGGACCGGCCAGGACGGCGAGTCCGCCGCGGCCGCCGGAAAGTACCGGCAGTCCGATGGTGACGAGCAGGATGAGCAGGAGGAAGGCGAGGGCGCCGCGCTTCGCGCCGATGATGCAGCCGGCGAGCATCACGCCCATCGACTGCGCCGTGATCGGAACGGGAATGAAGCCGAGCGTGATCGGCGGTACGAGGCCGAGCACAACGATGATGGCAGTGAAAAGCGCAACGAGGACGAGGTCTCTGGTGTTCATATAGCCCTACCTTTTATTAGAAAACGCGAATTTATTGACGGCGAAATCCCCTCGCGTCAATGGCGGCCGCGATCGTGTCCGCATCTTTCAGCGTCAGGATGATCAGCGGGCCGATGATGGTCAACGGCCGGACCGGCAGTCCGCGTGCCCGATGCGCTTCGGCGAGTGCCTGATACCGGGCGAAGATGTCGGGCACGAACCGCAGCACGAGGCCAAGCGCCAGACCGACATCTGCCGCCCTCAAGAGACCGAGGCGCTCCAGCGGCTTCAGGAGGATCGTTACCTCGTCCATGAAAGCACCGATCGTCGTGGTCGCCGTGACCGCGGCTGCAAAGACGACGAGCGCCATCAGCCGCAAGACGAGCGCCGCGACCTGCGGCACGGGAACGAGGAACAGATTGACCGCGGCAAGGATCAGAATGGTGAAGAAAACGAAACCGACGCGCGACAGCGCTTCGCGCGGTTTCAGCCCGAGCGAGAGGTAAAGCCAAGCGCTGAGGAGAAAGGCAGGCAGCAGCAGGAAAGGTGAGTCCGTCGCGAAGAGCGCGATACTCAAGACGGCGAGCGCGACAAGCTTGGCGCGCACCGGCACGCGGTGAAACCAGCTACCTCCCTCGACATAGAGGCTCGTCAGCATCCGGCGACCTCATGATAGCGCCGGATGGTTTCGGCCGGCCCACCGTCGGCAACAAGGCGGCCCTCGTGAAAGAGCAGGACCCGTTCGGCGCTCTCGGCCAGCGCCAGATCATGGGTGATGACGATCGTGTCTTCGTCGAGCGTGTCGATCGTCTCGGCGACCATCCGGCGATTTCTGAGGTCGAGCTGATTGGTCGGCTCGTCGAGGATCAGAATTTTCGGCCCGGTGACGATGACGCTCGCCATGGCGACGAGTTGCGTCTCGCCTCCGGAAAGCTCGTGCACCCGCCTCCGTGCGAGGTGGCTGACGCCGAAGCGTACAAGGACTGCCTCGGTTCGCGACGCGATCTCATGCGCAGGCAGCCCCCGGTTCTTGAGCCCGAAGGCGATATCGTCGGTGACGATCGGCATGATCAGCTGGTGCTGCGGATTTTGAAAGATGAAGCCGGCTTCGGCGAGCACTGCCTTGTCGTCCTCGACCGTGTCGAGGCCGTTGACCTTGACCCGTCCGGTCGTCGGCTTGACGAGCCCGTTGATCAGCCGTGCGAATGTGGTCTTTCCGGAGCCGTTGAGACCGATGACGCCGACCCGCCGCTCATCGAGGGCAAGGCTCAGAGGTTGAAGCGCGACCCGTTCGCCGAAGCTGACCGAGCAATCGGTAAAGCGGATTTCCAAGCGTCGGTCCTCGCGATGTTTTGCGTGATCGCTCTATAGGACAAGTCGATCGTAAAGGGCAATGTAGTGTGGACAACACATCTGTTGCCGACTCACGTTTGAAACTTGGGAATAAAAGCCTACTCTTTGCTCATGACGATTCGCCTTTCCAATCGCGATGCCCGGCGCATCTTTCTCGCCAAGCAGGGGCTCTCGGCCGCGCCGCATCGCGCGCTCGGCAAGGACGGCTTGCTGCAATTGATTCACGACATGGGTTTCGTGCAGGTCGACAGCATAGCGACCGTCGAGCGGGCCCATCATCAGATTCTCTTTTCCCGCAATCAGACCTATCGCCGCGAGCATCTGGCCGAGCTTCTCGAAAAGGACGGCGAGCTCTTCGAACATTGGACCCACGACGCATCGATCATACCGAGCACCTTCTTCGTCTACTGGAAGCATCGCTTCAAATGGGAGAGCGAAACGCTCCGCGAGCGCTGGCGCAAATGGCGCGGAGAAGACTTCGACGCGGGCTGCGAGGAGACCTATGCGAGGATAGCGAACAATGGCGCCGTCATGGCGCGCCACCTTAAGGAGGACGGCCACGAATCCGGCGGCTGGTGGAACTGGCACCCGTCGAAAACGGCTCTCGAGGTGCTCTGGCGCCAGGGCAAGCTCGCGATCGCCCGGCGCGAAAATTTCCAGAAGGTCTATGATTTGACGGAACGCGTCATTCCGGCTCGCCACTACGACGGCGAGGTCGCGCATGAGGAGTTCATCGACTGGGCCTGCCGCAGCGCGCTCGAGCGCCTGGGCTTCGCCACCCACGGCGAGATCGCCGCCTTCTGGGATCTCGTATCGCCGGACGAGGCGAAGGAATGGGTCGCTGCCCATCGCGACGAACTGTGCGAGATCGTCATCGAATCTGCCAATGGCGGCAAGCCGCGCCCGTCCTTTGCCTTCGCCGGCTTTCCCGGCGGGCTCGGCGACATTCCCGACCCGCCCGCCCGCGTCCGGGTGCTGAGCCCCTTCGACCCGCTGCTGCGCGACCGGAGCCGGGCCGAACGGCTTTTCGATTTCTTCTATCGTATCGAGGTTTTCGTACCGGAGCCGAAGCGGGAATATGGCTATTATGTCTTCCCCCTGCTCGAAGGCGACCGGCTGATCGGCCGCATCGACATGAAAGCCGATCGCAAACGCGGAAGCCTCGACGTTCGGCGCCTCTGGCTGGAGCGCGGCGTCAAACCCTCTTCGGGCCGGATGGAAAAGCTTATGGCCGAACTCGACCGCATCGCCCGCTTTGCCGGCGTCGAGCAGGTCAAATTGCTCGATGGCTGGAACGCTGCCCTTTCCTGACCGATTTTTCGTGCTTTGTTTTTTCTTGGCTTGCGGGCCGGCGCTCCCTAAATGGAGCCAGTAAGTTTCACGACCCAATCCTTCACGGCAGGGAGCAGAACCATGGACACCAACCTGATGAGCCTCTTCGATGCGGACGAGGCGACGGTCCGCAAGGTTCTCTCCGAGACGCTTGCCGGCGCCGATGACGGCGAACTCTTCCTTGAGCATGCGCAGGCGGAGGTGCTTTCCTTCGACAATGGCCGCCTGAAGGGCGGCAGCTTCAACACCGACCAGGGCTTCGGCCTGCGGGCCGTCGCCGGCGAAGCCGTCGGCTACGCCCATGCCGGCGAACTGTCGCTTGCGGCCCTGAAGAGGGCGGCGGACGCCGTGGAGCAGGTGACCCGAGGCTATTCCGGCTCCTACGCGGCAGCCCCGCAGCGCACCAACAAAAAGCTCTACGGCGACGAGAACCCGATCGGCGAGCCGAGTTTCGAGACGAAGGTCAAGCTGCTTCAGGAGATCGACGCCTATGTGCGCGCCAAGGAGCCGAAGGTCCGCCAGGTGACCGCGACGCTCGCGGCGAGCTGGCAGGTCGTGGATATTCTGAGGGCCGACGGGCACCGCGTCCACGATGTCCGGCCGATGACGCGGATCAACATCTCCGTCGTGGTCGGCGAGGGCGACCGCCAGGAAAGCGGCTCCTTCGGTATCGGCGGACGGCGCGGCTTCGGCGATTTCATAACCGAGGAAAACTGGAAAAGCGGGACGGACGAGGCTTTGCGGCAAGCGCTCGTGAACCTCGAGGCGATCGATGCGCCGGCCGGCACCATGGATGTCGTGCTTGCCTCCGGCTGGCCGGGCGTCATGCTGCACGAAGCCGTCGGCCACGGCCTGGAGGGCGACTTCAACCGCAAGAAGACCTCCGCTTTCGCCGGGCTGCTCGGCGAGCAGGTCGCTGCGAAGGGCGTGACGGTCGTCGACGACGGCACGATCGAAGCGCGGCGGGGCTCCATCTCGATCGACGACGAGGGAACGCCGTCCGGCTACAATGTCCTGATCGAGGACGGCAAGCTCGTCGGCTATATGCAGGACCGGCAGAACGCCCGGCTGATGGGCATGGAACCGACCGGAAACGGCCGCCGCCAGGGCTACGCCCACGTGCCCATGCCGCGCATGACCAACACCTATATGCTTGCCGGGGACCGCACGCCCGATGAAATCATCTCGTCTGTGAAGAGGGGCATCTATGCCGTCTCCTTCGGCGGCGGCCAGGTCGATATTACCTCAGGCAAATTCGTCTTCGGCTGCACCGAGGCCTATCTGATCGAGAACGGCAAGGTCGGAGCGCCCGTCAAGGGTGCGATGCTGATCGGCAACGGTCCGGATGCGATGAAGCGGGTGACGATGGTCGGAAACGATACGAAGCTCGACACCGGCATCGGCAATTGCGGCAAGGCCGGCCAATGGGTACCGGTCGGCGTCGGCCAGCCACATCTGCGCATGGATCAGATCACCGTCGGCGGCACGCAGGCCTGACAACGGGCCCTCATCTATGCTTGCTACGGAGATGAGGGCAGCTGCGTTTGCGGCGAGGGAAGCGTTCTTTCAGCTGTTGCGGACTCACCCCCCATCGGGAAGCAAGACGCAGTCATAGGACCTCTTTTTCAGAATGCTGCAGGCGGTCGTCGCCGCTTCGCGACTGGCGAAGCCTACGAAACCTACGCGATAGGCTCCGCCCGAGCCTGCGGCCTCGGTGTGGGGGGCGGCGCCGAGAAGGGCCGCGCCGCCAGCCGATTGTGCCTCGACGAGCATCTTGCGCGCGCCTTCCGCGGTCGGTGCGGAGGAAATCTGAATTCGCCAGCCGCTCGCCGGTGGTTTCGTGTCCGCGGCCGCCACTGCGGTTGGCCGGTCCGCCGGGACGATAGCTTCCGTCGGCGATGCGGCGACAGCTTCGACCGGGGGCTGGGTACCCACATAGGACAAGGAAACGCCAGGTAAGCTCGCCACGTCGGCCAGGCGGGGTGCGCTTGCCGCCGCGATCATCGGGCGGCCGGGCGAGGAGACCCTGCCCAGGTGCTGATCGAGGAGCGCCGCCATCTTCTCATCACGGCTTCGCGCGCTTCGCCCGCCGAGCACCACGCCGATGAGGCGGCGGTTGCCGTCGCTCACCGCGCTTACGAGATTGTAGCCGGAGGCCCTCGTGTAGCCGGTCTTGATGCCGTCCATCCCCTGGTATCGATACATCAGATTGTTGTGGCCTCGGATCACACGGCCGCGGAAGGCGAAACTCTGGACCGAGAACAGGCGGTACTCGCGCGGATAGTGTCGCATGAGGGCAACGGCGAGCCGCGCCATATCGCGAGCCGTGGTCACCTGTTCGCTTGCCGGCAGACCCGAAGCGTTGACGAAGAATGTGCGGTTCATGCCGAGTTGGCGTGCTTTTGCGTTCATCATTCTCGCAAAGCCTTCCTCGGAACCGCCAAGCCGTTCGGCCATCGCTGCCGCCGCGTCGTTGGCCGAACGAACGATCATGCCGTAGACAGCCTCTTCGACGGTGATCGTTCCTCCGGCCTTGACGCCGAGCTTCGTCGGCGGCTTGCGTGCAGCGGTCACGGACATGGGCACAGGCGTTTTCCAGGCGATCTGGCCACGGTGAAGCGCTTCGAAGGTCATGTAGAGCGTCATCATCTTGGTGAGAGACGCGGGATGGTGGAGCGTGTCGGGGTTTTCGGCAGAGAGAACCCGGCCCGTCCGAGCGTCGACGACAAGAGAGGCGTTGCCTGCCATTGCCTGAACGGCACCGAAGAAAAGCACGGCGATCGTCGCCAGAGCCAATCGAAAGCTCGTCATCGAACTCCCCCTCATAGAGATGTGCGGCCGATATCGACGCGGTACGCTGTTTTGACAGGCTCGAGGCGTCGTTGCAACCTCGCCGCACAAAAGGCGGCCCGCTCTTTCGCGCCGCCCGGCCGATTCAGCAAGGCTTAACCCCGCAGACGCTACCGTCCGGGCCGCAACGCCCGTCCACGCTCGACAGGACGATTTGAGAAGACGGAAGAAGATGAAACACGGCTTTGCGGGTCTGGTCCGCTACCATGCCAAGCGCGCCGCTATCACCGGCGGGCTCGAAGCTGCGCATCTGCTTGCGCGGGCACGGCTGTTGGGGGCGGCCCGCGGGCGCGGGGCGATCTTCACCCTGCATCATGTCCGCCCGAAGGTTGCGCGGACTTTCGATCCCAACGCCCATCTGGAAATCTCACCGGAATTCCTCGAAGAGGCGATCGTGACTTTGAAGCGGGACGGCTATCGCTTCATCCCGCTGGACGACCTGCCCGCCTGCCTTGCTTCCGCCGATACCCGCCCCTTCGCCTGCTTCACTCTCGATGACGGCTACCGCAACAATCTCGATCACGCCCTGCCGGTCTTCGAGCGCCACGGCGTGCCCTTCACCGTTTTCGTCACCGCCGGTTACATCGACCGCAGCCATACGCTCTGGTGGGAAACGCTCGCCGATCTCCTGTCCGTCTGCCGCAGGTTTCGCTTCGATTTCGGCGCAGGCGAGGAAGCGGTGGCGAGCGAAAACCTTGCGCAGAAGCAGGCCGCCTTCGATCGGATCGCCGCTTACGTCCATGGCAGCGATGAGGCCCATGCGCTCGCGACACTAAACAGGGCCGCGCAGGAGCACGGCATCGATCCGCTGGCCATCACCGAGCGTTTGACGCTGGATGAAGTGGGACTTCGAAACCTGGTCCGAAGCCCGCTTGCCAGCCTCGGCGGACACACGATCAGTCATCGCGCACTTGCGCGGCTTGGCGACGACGAGGCCAGCCGCGAAATCTCAGCCTCCGCCGAACGCGTCGGGACGATCACCGGTCGCCGGCCCACGAGCTTCGCCTATCCCTATGGGGACAGGCTCGCGGTTTCGCCCCGCGATCATCGGCTGGCGGCTAAACTCGGTTTTGCCGTGGCGGTGACAACGCAGCCCGGCATGCTGTCCAAGGCTGCCAATCCTCATGCGCTGCCGCGCATTTCGCTCAACGGCCATTTCCAGGCCGCGCGCTATGTGACCGCGCTCGGTTCCGGCATCCCGTTCCGGCTCTTTGCCCGCCAGGCAGCTTGAGGCGCGGTGGCAGCGTCTTTCCGTCAGGGATACATCCGCACTTTCGTCCAACCGCCATCCGGCGTTTCGCGGCGGAACTCGACACGGTCGTGCAGCCGGAAGGGACGGTCGTGCCAGAATTCGATCGACAGTGGACGGATGCGGAATCCGGACCAGTAGTCCGGACGTGGAATCTCGCCGATCGCATGCCGCGCCGTGTATTCGGCGACGGCCTTCTCCAACGCAAAGCGGCTTTCGAGCGGCCTGGACTGCTTCGATGCCCAGGCGCCGATGCGGCTGCCGCGGGGCCGGCTCATGAAATATTCGTCGGCTTCCTGGTCGGAGACGACTTCGACCGGACCGCGCAGACGCACCTGGCGGCGCAGCGATTTCCAGTGGAAACACAGGGCCGCTTTTGGGGTCGCGAGCATTTCCCGGCCTTTCTGACTTTCGAAATTCGTGTACAAGACGAAGCCGCGTTCGTCGAACCCCTTGAGCAGGACCATGCGCACATTGGGCATGCCATCCGGGTCGACGGTCGCAAGGGCGACGGCGTTCGGATCGTTCACCTCGCTCTTTTCTGCTTCCTTCAGCCATGTGCCAAAAAGGGAAAAGGGCTCGCTTGCTTCCGTGAAGTCACCGGTTGTTAACTCGTTCGCGGTCATATTGTTTTCCAATGCCGTGTGTCTGGCGCGGGAACGCTTCGGGATGAGCCGAGTGGCGTTTCCGCATCGTAATAATGTCAGAGCCTGCCTGCGGACTTCCTCGGGACGTGGTGCGCTCTGGCGAGTCTGACAGGAATGCCGTGCAAGACATAGCAAAGCGGAACGATGGCAAGAAGGGTCTTTCCTTCGCATTGCTGCGCAGCGCGGCAATTTGCGTGACGATTCTCGCCCTGCCGGGGTGCATGGGCGCGGGCCTCGACGTCTTCGGGGGATCGGGCGTCGATCGTTCGGTCTCGACCGGAACCGTGCCGGTGGCGAAGACATCCGACGGCCTTTCCGATGCCATAGCCGTGCGCGACCTCGTTACCGCTGCCGACATCAGTCAGGACAGAACCATCCCCTGGGCAAATGCAAATTCCGGCAGCGCCGGCGTCATCAGCAGCATCCAGGAAGACCATGCCTCGGGCATGCGTTGCCGCCGCTTCACCACGACCCGGCACTCCTTCGAGGGCATTGCCAAGTTCGATGGCAACACCTGCCAGCTCGGCAACGGGGAATGGTACCTGACGAGCTTCGGCCCGCGGAGCTGAAATCGCAGGTTAACCATATTGCCGCAAAGCGGCCGCGAAGCGTCCCGGACGATGTTTTCGGCACCGCGTCCCCGCTTCCGACTAACCGATAGTTAGCAACTTCGCCCGATCATCGCCCGGTGACGGAGAAGGTCTCGCAGACCCTCTTCGCTCGTCGTGAGGTGTCAGGCGGGCATCCGGGGAAGGACCGCCGAGTAGAGAAAACGATAGCAGCCATGCGCGATCCCTATGCAATTCTTGGTGTGCGTCGCACCGCCGGGCAAGAGGAAATCAAGGCGGCCTGGCGCTCCGTCGCCAGAGCGGTCCACCCCGATCACAATCAGGACGATCCTTCCGCCAACGAACGCTTCGCGGAAGCGGGCAGGGCCTATGAGCTGCTTCGCGATCCGGTGCGCAGAAGCCGTTACGACTGGGCGCGGCGCGAGGCGGAGCTTCGTCGCATGGAGGCGATGAAGGAGAAGATGCGAGGCGCGGAGGTGCCGGAGGACCCTGTCGGCACCGAAACGGCCGAGGAAGCGATTTCGCGCATATTCGGCGTCGAGCCGCAGCCCGCTGCCGCCAGGCCGAAATCCTCCGCGCGTCCCGCCGAAAGGGAACGTGCGCCGGTGGAAGCCAAAACCGAGCTCGCCGCCGAAGCAAAACAAGAGCAGCCGAAAGCCGACGCGTTTGCCCGTCGCTCGATCATGCCGGCGGCGGATCTGGTCGCCGCGATCGTCCAGCGTATTCGCGGACGCATCGCGAAGACGGCCGAGAAGGTGCCGGATCTTGCTGTCGACGTTCACGCCAGCGTCGAGGACGTGATCAATCTCGCGCGGGTGCCGGTTGAGCTTCCGGACGGAGAACTGCTGAAGGTCCCCATCCCGGCCGGCGCTACGGACGGCCAGGCGATCCGCCTGAAGGAGCAGGGCTACCGCGTTGCCGGTATGGCGCGCGGCGATGTGGTGGCAACCCTGCGCCTCCGCCAGGACGGCCCGTTCCGGACCCGCGGTCTCGACCTCGTCACCACATTGCCGATCGATCTTCAGAGCGCGGTTCTCGGCTGCGAAACGACGATCGATGCGCCGAACGGACCGCTCACGGTGACGGTGCCGGCGTGGTCGGGCTCCGACAAGGAGATCCGCATTGCCGGAAAAGGCTTGCGCGGGGCCGACGGGAACAGCGGCGACCTGGTCGTCGAATTGCGGGTGGTGCTACACGAAAAACCGGACGACAAGGTGACGGACCTCATGCGATCCCAGCGTGACGGCCTCTTTCTATGAAGCTTTTCTGACAAGCTGAACCAATATTACGGGGACTAACAGTTCCTGATCTGCCTCCTGCTTGAACCGCTGTGGCGCCTATGCCATAGGCAATGCTCGACAATTGCCGCACCCGCTGCAGGAGGCGCGGCATCCTGGCATTCGTGAAATTTTGCCACCGGCAGCAGCTGGTGGAGGCAGACAGTATTGGGGACATTCCATGGCTCAGGCATCGGGTCTGATGAATGGCAAGCGCGGCGTCATCATGGGCGTCGCAAACAATCGCTCGATTGCATGGGGCATCGCGAAGGCCTTGGCCGAGGCGGGGGCCGAGATCGCGCTGACATGGCAGGGCGACGCTTTGAAGAAGCGCGTCGAGCCGCTGGCGCAGGAGCTTGGTGCCTTCATGGCCGGCCATTGCGATGTGACCGACCTCACCACGATCGATGCCGTATTCTCGGCCCTCGAAGAGAAGTGGGGCAAGATCGATTTCGTCGTGCACGCGATCGCCTTTTCCGACAAGGACGAATTGACCGGGCGCTACCTGGATACGAGCCGCGACAACTTCGCGCGTACGATGGACATTTCGGTCTATTCCTTCACGGCGGTCGCCGCACGTGCGGATCGCGTCATGAACGACGGCGGCTCGATACTGACGCTCACCTATTACGGCGCCGAGAAGGTCATGCCGCACTATAACGTCATGGGTGTCGCCAAGGCGGCCCTCGAGGCAAGCGTTCGCTACCTGGCGGTCGACCTCGGCAACCGCGGCATTCGCGTCAACGCGATCTCCGCCGGTCCCATCAAGACGCTTGCTGCGTCCGGCATCGGTGATTTCCGCTACATCCTGAAGTGGAACGAATACAACGCCCCGCTGAAGCGCACGGTCTCGATCGAGGAGGTCGGCAATTCTGCCCTCTACCTGCTTTCCGACCTGTCGAGCGGCGTTACCGGCGAAGTCCATCATGTTGATTCCGGCTACCACACGGTCGGCATGAAGGCCGTTGACGCGCCGGACATCAGCGTTGTGAAGGATTGACAGCCTTTGCTCGACAGCCGCCATGCGTCCTTCGGCCGCATGGCGGCTGTCGCACTTTGAACTGCTGCATGTTCTATCCTCAAACCGGCTGCGGTTTGCGGAATGTGCGGCAGGGATCGCGGCGGCTCGCCCGGAGTGGACATTGTGCTCATCTACATGGTTCGCCATGGACAAACGGACTGGAATGCGGAGAGCCGCCTTCAGGGTCAGAAGGACATCCCCCTCAACGAGACCGGACGGCAGCAGGCGACCGGGAACGGCGTCGCGCTGAGGAGGTTCCTCGGGAGTGGCGCCGCCGACTTCGATTTCGTCAGCAGCCCGCTCGGCCGTACGCGCGAAACCATGGAGCGTCTTCGGCGGGCGATGGATCTCGATCCCTTGGCCTACCGCACCGACGAGCGTCTGAAGGAGGTGTCCTTCGGCGACTGGGAGGGCTACACGCTTCCCGAACTGAAGCGGCTCGTGCCCGAGCGGATTGCAGAGAGGCGCGTCGCGAAATGGGATTTCATCCCGCCCGGTCCCGACGCCGAAAGCTACGAAATCCTGTCCTGGCGTGTCGGTGCCTGGCTCAGGAGCGTGACGCGGCCTACCGTCTGCGTCAGCCATGGCGGCGTTATCAGGGCATTGTTCAAGCTGCTTGGGGAGATGGATGCCGATGAGGCGGCGGCTGCAGCGATCCCGCAGGACCGCCTGCTGAAAATCCTGGATGGCTCGATAGGCTGGCTCTGACGCCACAAACCTACTGAAGGATCTCCAGGTCGTTGATGACGCGCTTGCCGTCGACCTCGGTATAGAAGACAAGCACCTTGACGCCGGCCTCCAGCCCCTCGAAGTTGAACTCCTCGGGCGCCTGATAGCTCTTGCCGTCATCGAGGGAGAGGCTCAGCCGGTCGGTATCGACGCTGGTGATCACGGCTTCGACATCGGCACTCTCGGCAAGCGCGGAGAGCGGCGAAAGCAGGCTTGCGGTGGCCATGAGCGTGGCAATGACAAATCGCATCCTTGTTGCCCTCATCAATGATTTTGCGAATTTTGTTGTTCTCACGCTTTGATCCCCGATTGTGGCAAAAGTAGCCCTATGTCGTTGCTTTTTCGATGCAGTTGCCCGCCGCATGGGAGGGTGAAGGCCGGTTCGGCGAATTGCAACCCGATGTTTCCGTGAAAGCGGCGGAGCGGCTCGGCGGCAGCCGAACTCTCCCGGTTTTCCACGGGAATTTAGCGGCACCTTTCTTGAGGCGCCGAGCCTGGGGGGCACGGGAGATGGCACCTGTGCCAGCCGCCGCCGCAGAAGGACTTTCCCGCGTGCCCGCTTTCCACTAAGAGAGGGCACGCGCGTCTCTCGCGTGGCCCTCGGAGCGGGCCAGCTGCGGCTCCGGGGTAATTGGAATAGACGCGAGGCGGCTCACCGGCCATCTTCGCGATCCGGAGTTCGGTAGCCGCCATGTCGCACAATACATTCGGTCATCTTTTCCGCGTCACGACCTGGGGCGAAAGCCACGGTCCCGCACTTGGCTGTGTCGTCGACGGGTGTCCGCCCGGAATTCGCTTTACGCTCGCCGAAGTCCAAGCCTGGCTCGACAAGCGCAAGCCCGGCCAGTCGCGCTTCGTCACCCAGCGTCGTGAGGACGACCTTGTGAAGGTCCTTTCCGGCGTAATGCTCGATGACGACGGCGAGACGATGATTTCGACCGGCACGCCGATCTCGATGATGATCGAGAATACCGACCAGCGTTCCAAGGATTATTCCGAGATCGCCAAGCGCTACCGTCCCGGCCATGCCGACTATACCTACGATGCGAAATACGGCATCCGCGACTACCGCGGCGGCGGCCGCTCCTCGGCGCGCGAGACCGCTGCGCGCGTGGCGGCGGGCGCTATCGCCCGCAAGGTCGTGCCGGGTCTGGTGATCCGCGGTGCACTCGTCCAGATCGGCAAGCACCGGATCGACCGTTCCAATTGGGACTGGGCGGAAGTGAACAACAATCCGTTCTTCGCACCCGACCCGGCGATTGTGCCCGTCTGGGAAGACTACCTCGACGGCATCCGCAAAGCGGGATCCTCGATCGGCGCGGTGGTCGAGGTGGTTGCCGAAGGCGTTCCGGCCGGCATCGGCGCGCCGATCTATGCGAAGCTCGATCAGGATATCGCCGCCAATCTTATGTCCATCAACGCGGTCAAAGGTGTCGAGATCGGCAACGGCTTCGCCGCAGCCGAGATCAGCGGCGAGGAGAACGCCGACGAGATGCGCATCGGAGCGCAGGGCGAACCGGTTTTCCTGTCCAACAATGCCGGCGGCATTCTGGGCGGGATCGCAACCGGGCAGCCGGTCGTTGCGCGCTTCGCCATCAAGCCGACCTCATCCATTCTCACGGAGCGCCGTTCGATCGACAGCGACGGCAAGGAGGTCGACGTGCGCACCAAGGGCCGTCACGACCCCTGCGTCGGCATTCGGGCGGTGCCGATCGGAGAGGCCATGCTGGCCTGCGCCATCGCCGATCACTATCTGCGTGACCGTGGCCAGACCGGCCGGCTGAAGTAACTCGACTGCTGCAGCGGCCTTCGCGCTTCTGAAAGACGCGTGGCGCTGCAGGAAAAGGTGCGCAGCGGTTTTCCGTCTGGGAATGCACCACACAGGATATTCGCGGAGACAAGACATGTCCTACGACCAGAAGCGCGTCGTCGAAGCCATTCGCGCCTTCGAAGCAGGCGAGATCGTCGTCGTCACCGACGACGGCGGCCGCGAGAATGAGGGCGACCTGATCGTCGCGGCGGTGCACTGCACGCCTGAGAAGATGGCGTTCATCGTGCGCCATACGTCCGGCATCGTCTGCGCGCCGATGCCTCGGGAGGAGGCAAAGCGCCTCAACCTCAATGCGATGGTTGCCGAGAACGACTCCGCCCACACCACCGCCTTCACGGTGTCGGTCGATTTCAAGCACGGGACCACGACCGGCATTTCCGCCGACGACCGTACGCTGACGGTCAGGAACCTCGCCAATCCGAATGTCGGGCCGACGGATTTCGTCCGGCCCGGCCACATATTCCCTCTGGTGGCGCGTGAAGGCGGCGTGTTGATGCGCTCCGGCCATACCGAGGCCGCCGTCGATCTCTGCAGGCTCGCGAGCCTGCCGCCGATCGGCGTCATCTGCGAACTCGTCAACGATGACGGCACGGTCACGCGTGGACCGCAGGTCGAAGCCTTTGCCGAAACGCATGGCCTGAAGCAGGTCTCCGTAGCCGATCTCATTGCCTATCGCCAGCGCAAGGAGACCTTGATCGAGCAGGGCCATTCCTTCGAGATGGACACGCCCTACGGCAAGGCCAAGGGCCACACCTATTCGCTGCCCTGGGATACGATGCAGCACCTGGCCGTGGTTTTCGGAGACATTCGCGACGGCGTCGACATTCCCGTGCGTCTCCACCTCGAGAACGTCGGAGCCGACGTCTTCGGCCGCGGCCGCCAGATCGACGAGATCATGAAGCGCATCGCCGCTGAGGGGAGGGGCGTCATCGTCTATCTGCGAGAGGGCTCGGTGGGGGTCGGAATTTCGCAGACCGCGCGAAAGGGCAAGCACGAGAGGGAAGCCCACTCGGAGGCACAGGAGCGTGAAAGCGAGTGGCTGGAGATTGGCCTCGGCGCGCAGATCCTGAAAGACCTCGGCATCACCTCCATTCGCCTTCTTTCGTCGCGCGAGCGGCATTACGTCGGCCTGGAGGGATTCGGCATCAAGATCGCCGCGACCGAGATTCTGTAAAATCCGGAAGAGCCCGAAATAAAAGCCGCGTCACCGGACGCGGCTCCCTCGCCTTTAAAGAAAGCTGCCGTTACGGCAGGGCGTCGTAGCCTTCGTCGAAGCCCTTGAGGTCGACGGGGATGCCGATGCCTTCCTCGGGCGACTGGAAAACGATGAAGGTTGCCGTCGCGCCGGCGCGGAAGGTCTTGAGGAGCTCGTCTTCGAGCACGACCTCGGCGTAGCAGCCGTCGGAGAAGCAGCGCACGAAATAGGCGCGGCCGATGTCCTTGCCGTCGACATTGAGGCCGAGGCCGTTCGGCAGGAGCACGCCGAGCGGCGCAAGCACCCGAAGGATCTTCGCCTTGCGGTCGGCGGTCTTGAGCACGACGACCGATAGGCCGACTTCCGGCCTGTCTTCGGCGATGACGTTCTGCATCAGCGCGCACTGTTCGGCCGAGGCGCCCGCCGGCTGGTCGCAGACGATCGACCACGCGCCGTGGTTTGACTTCACCGTGCCCGGCGTTGCGTTGGATTGCTGGGCCAAGCCTGCTGCGGGGAGTGCGAAGGCGGCAATTGCGAGCGCGGCCAGGGCGGGCAGCCGGGAGAAGAGGGACAGGCCCATGTAAACCTCAAAAACCTCGAATCATTAGGGCTATTCTTGAAGCGCGCGAGGATAAATGAAAAGCCCTGGTCGTTACATTCCAGTGTCATATGGCCGAAATTGGGCCCTCCCGGCACGAAATAGACCTGCCGAGGGCTGCCTTGTCTCCGCCGATGAGCGTGGCTGTCCGCAAAAGGGGCGGCGAATACCGGCCCGCGCGCGGGCGCCGGTGCGTGGGAGGGCTTTCGACCGGTTGCGAGGTCTCCTGTGCGAAAACTTCCGCTTTGTGCAAAAATGCCGCACGAGGTTGCTTGGACAGATGTTGCGGCGCTGGTCAAACTGTGGTTTGAAGCGCTTCAGTATCGCAGGGATTCTGCGTTCCGGGTTTGATCCTGATCAAGCGCATTGGGGAGACGTAATTGTGAAAAACAAGGCCTATGCAGTTCTGGCAGCGCTTGCCTGTCTGCTTTTTGCTTCGAGCGCCTTTGCTGACAAGCCTGTCGACTGGCAGACGAACTTTCAGGCGGCTGCTACGGGCATCATGGAAGAAATCACGTGGTTTGAACACTATACCCTGTGGTTCATCATTCCGATCACACTTTTCGTTCTCCTGCTGCTGGTCATCGTGGTCGTCAAATTCCGCGAGAGTGCCAATCCTGTTCCGTCGAGGACCAGCCACAATACGCTGATCGAAGTCATCTGGACGGTCGGCCCGGTTATCGTGCTGCTTTTCCTCGCGATTCCCTCGTTCCAGCTTTTGACCGCGCAGCTCACGCCTCCGGAAAATCCGGACCTGACGGTCAAGGCGACCGGCAACCAGTGGTACTGGTCCTATGAATATGAAGTCGGCGAAAACCCGCTCTCCTTCGATAGCCTGCTCCTGAAGGACGAGGATCGTGCGGGCCTCGGCAAGGAGGATAAGGCGCAGTATCCGCGTCTTCTCGCCGTCGACAACGAAGTCGTCGTGCCGGTCGGCAAGACCGTTCGCCTGCTCGTCACGGCTGCCGACGTGATTCATGCCTTCGCCATGCCGGCTTTCGGCGTCAAGATCGACGCGGTTCCCGGCCGCCTCAATGAAACCTGGTTCAAGGCCGATCGCGAAGGTCTCTATTACGGCCAGTGTTCCGAGCTCTGCGGCAAGGATCACGCCTATATGCCGATCGCCGTCCGCGTTGTTGCGCAGGATAAATACGACGCCTGGCTCGCCGCCGCCGCAACCAATGTCGGCGAAGCGAACAAGGCGCTCATGGCGTCCGTAGACGGCGCGGCCAAGGCCGTTGACGTCGCCGACAACGCCGCACAGTAATCGGAAGTGGAGCTTGACCATGGCTGGAACAGCCGTTCATCACGATCAACGCCATGATCATTCCGATCATGGCCACGCGGACCACGCGCACAAGCCGCTGACCTTCTTTCAGCGCTGGTTCCTGTCGACCAACCACAAGGACATCGGTACGCTCTACCTGATCTTCGCGATCATCGCCGGCATTATCGGCGGTACGCTGTCGGTCTTCATGCGCGCCGAACTGCAGGAGCCGGGCATCCAGATCTTCCACGGTCTGGCCCAGATGGTCTATGGCTTCGAGGGCGATGCTGCCATCGACGGCGGCAAGCACATGTTCAACGTCTTCACGACCGCTCACGCGCTGATCATGATCTTCTTCATGGTCATGCCGGCGCTGATCGGCGGCTTCGCCAACTGGATGGTGCCGATCATGATCGGTGCGCCGGACATGGCGTTCCCGCGCATGAACAACATTTCGTTCTGGCTGATCGTGCCGGCCTTCCTGCTGGTGCTCCTTTCGATGTTCGTCGAAGGCCCTGCAGGCGCCTATGGCGCGGGCGGCGGCTGGACGATCTATCCGCCATTCTCGACATCCGGCATGCCCGGGCCCGCGATGGATCTCGCGATCCTCGGCCTGCACATTGCCGGCGCCTCGTCGATCCTCGGCGCGATCAACTTCATCACCACCATCCTCAACATGCGCGCTCCGGGCATGACGCTGCACAAGATGCCGCTCTTTGCCTGGTCGGTTCTGATCACCGCCTTCCTGCTCCTTCTCTCGCTGCCGGTTCTCGCAGGCGCGATCACCATGCTGCTGACGGACCGCAACTTCGGCACGACCTTCTTCGCGCCGGAAGGCGGCGGTGACCCGATCCTGTTCCAGCACCTGTTCTGGTTCTTCGGTCATCCGGAAGTGTACATTCTGATTCTGCCGGGCTTCGGCATCGTCAGCCACATCATCTCGACCTTCTCGCGCAAGCCGATCTTCGGTTATCTCGGCATGGCCTACGCCATGGTCGCGATCGGCGCCGTCGGCTTCATCGTGTGGGCGCACCACATGTACACGGTCGGCATGTCGCTCCAGACGCAGCGCTACTTCGTCTTCGCGACGATGGTCATCGCTGTGCCGACGGGTGTGAAGATCTTCTCCTGGATCGCGACGATGTGGGGTGGCTCGATCCGCTTCGCGACACCGATGGTCTGGGCGATCGGCTTCATCTTCCTGTTCACCGTCGGCGGCGTGACGGGCGTTCAGCTCGCCAATGCCGGCCTCGACCGTGCGCTGCACGACACCTATTACGTGGTGGCGCACTTCCACTACGTGCTGTCGCTCGGCGCCGTCTTCGCCATCTTCGCGGCCTGGTACTACTGGTTCCCGAAGATGACCGGCTACATGTACTCGGAGTTTCTGGGCAAGCTGCATTTCTGGGTGATGTTCGTCGGCGTGAACCTGATCTTCTTCCCGCAGCACTTCCTCGGGCTCGCAGGCATGCCGCGCCGTTACATCGACTATCCGGACGCCTTTGCCGGCTGGAACATGGTTTCGTCCTACGGCTCCTACATCGCGGCGGTCGGCGTGCTGATCTTCCTCTTCTGTGTCGCCGAAGCTTTCGCCAAGAAGCGCGTTGCGGGGGATAACCCCTGGGGCGAAGGCGCCAACACCCTGGAATGGCAGCTGTCTTCGCCGCCGCCGTTCCACCAGTGGGAGCAGCTCCCGCGGATCAAGTGACGGGTAACGAACAGAAGCCGCCGGTTTCGGCGGCTTCTCCCCGCCGGGATACCGGCGTGACGCGGCTGTTTTTGCCGCAGCAAGTTCAAGGTATGGACATGACGGTCATCGACAATCACGAGGTAGTTGGCATGGAAGGCGCACCGCGACTTTCCGAGGCCTCTGCGCGCGATTATTTCGAGCTCCTGAAGCCGCGCGTCATGTCTCTCGTCGTCTTCACCGCATTCGCCGGGCTCGTCCTTGCCCCCGGTCATATCAATCCGTTCATCGGCTTCACCGCCATTCTCTGCATCGCCATCGGAGCCGGCGCTTCCGGTGCGCTGAACATGTGGTACGACGCGGATATCGACGCGGTGATGAGCCGCACGGCCAAGCGTCCGATTCCGGCCGGCAAGATTTTGCCCCAGGAGGCGCTTGCCTTCGGGCTGACCCTGTCGGCATTCTCGGTGATCATCCTCGGGCTCGCCGTTCACTGGCTCGCAGCCGGGTTGCTCGCCTTCACGATCTTCTTCTACGTGGCCATCTACACGATGTGGCTGAAGCGCTCGACGCCGCAGAACATCGTCATCGGTGGAGCCGCCGGGGCCTTCCCCCCGATGATAGGCTGGGCCTGCGTGACCGGCGGCGTGTCGGTCGAGAGCATCGTGCTCTTCCTCATCATCTTTCTCTGGACGCCGGCGCATTTCTGGGCCCTGGCTCTCTTCAAGATGGGCGATTACGGCGCGGTCGGCGTGCCGATGATGCCGAATGTCTGCGGCGAGGCGACGACCAAGCGGCAGATCGTCATCTATGCCGTGCTCACCGCGATTAGCGGCGTCTGTCCCACCTTGCTCGGCTTCGCGAGCATGGGCTATGGAGCCTTTGCCACGGCCATGGGGCTCGGTTTCGTCTGGTATTCGCTCGGTGTGCTGCGCATGCCCGAAGGCGACAAGCGCATGGTACCGGCGAAGAAGCTCTTCGCATTCTCGATCGCCTATCTTTTCGCGATATTCTCGGCGCTTCTGGTCGATTACGCGATCGCCCGGATCTGGCTTGGAGGTATTGTCTGATGGAAACCGTCGAACTCAACGAGGCTCAGAAGAAGTCTCGCCGCGGCCGCAACATCGCGCTCGGTATCGTGCTGGCGGCCCTGGTCGCGATTTTCTACGTCGTCACGCTGGTCAAGGTCGGCGGCGGCATGGTGAATTGAAGGCGTTGCGCATGGCGGATAATGGACAGGCAGATCGGAAGGAACGCTCGAACGGCGTGATCGTCGGCACGTGCCTTGCATTTGTGGCCGGCATGATCGGCATGGCCTATGCCGCCGTTCCGCTCTACGACATGTTCTGCCGCGTCACGGGCTACAACGGTACGACGCAGCGGGTCGAGCAGGCATCCGACCTCATCCTCGACGAGAAGGTCAAGGTTACGTTCGACGCCAATGTCGCTGCCGGACTGCCCTGGGAGTTCGTCCCGGTTCAACGGGATATCGACATCAGGATCGGCGAGACGGTGCAGATCATGTACCGTGCGAAGAACTTGGCTTCCACGCCGACGACGGGCCAGGCGACCTTCAACGTGACGCCGATGGCAGCCGGTGCCTATTTCAACAAGGTGCAATGCTTCTGCTTCACGGAGACGACGCTTGAACCGGGCGAGGAAATGGAGATGCCGGTCGTCTTCTTCGTCGATCCGGAGATCGTCAAGCCGGTCGAGACGAAGGGCATCAAGACTTTGACGCTGTCCTACACCTTCTATCCGCGCGAGCCCTCCAAGCCGGTCGCGCAAGTGAAGGCGAAGGCAGAAAACCAACTTTGACATGCGCGCCGTTTCGGCTATGCCGGGCGGCGACAAGAGAGGACTATCGGGGGTTATCGACATGGCCGGAGCGCATCAGAAGCAACACGACTATCACATCATCGACCCGAGCCCGTGGCCGCTGCTTGCCTCCATCGGAGCCTTCATCATGGCCTTCGGCGGCGTCGGCTACATGCGCTATCTCTCCGGCGGCTCGTTCAAGTTGTTCGGGCTTGAGTTCGCCAACCCGTGGGTCTTCTTCATCGGTCTGGCGCTGATCCTTTATACCATGTTCGGCTGGTGGTCGGACACCATCAAGGAAGCGCATGAGGGCCACCATACCCGCGTCGTGTCGCTGCACCTGCGCTACGGCATGATCATGTTCATCGCTTCCGAGGTGATGTTCTTCGCTGCCTGGTTCTGGGCATTCTTCGACGCCAGCCTCTTTCCCGGTGAAGCGATCCAGGCCGCGCGCGCCGAGTTCACCGGCGGCGTCTGGCCGCCCAAGGGCATCGAGGTCCTCGATCCCTGGCACCTGCCGCTCTACAACACCATCATCCTGCTGCTCTCCGGCACGACGGCGACCTGGGCGCACCATGCGCTGCTGCACAACGACCGCAAGGGCCTCGTCTACGGCCTGACGCTCACGGTCCTGCTCGGCGTTCTCTTTTCCTACGTGCAGGGCTACGAATATGCGCACGCGCCGTTCGCATTCAAGGATTCGATCTACGGTGCGACCTTCTTCATGGCGACCGGCTTCCACGGTTTCCATGTGCTGGTCGGCACGATCTTCCTGCTCGTCTGCCTGCTGCGCGCCCTGCGGGGCGACTTCACGCCGAAGCACCACTTCGGCTTCGAAGCGGCGGCCTGGTACTGGCATTTCGTCGACGTCGTCTGGCTGTTCCTCTTCTTCTCCATCTACATCTGGGGTGGCTGGGGCGCGCCGATCGCCCACGGCTGATGCCGTTTTAGCTTTGTTGATGACGGGGCGGCCGAGAGGTCGCCCCGTTTCGTTTGAACATAGGGTATTTCGGTCGGCCGGCGTTTTTGACGCAGATGTTCGATTGGACGAATGGCTGCATTGCCGTTACCAATGCCGAGATGGACGAAATCCGGGACATGGTTCCCGACAATACCGCGATCGTGACCAAGCCATGAACGAAGACAATGCGCTCTACCCGCCCGTCGACCCCGTGATGACGGGAATCAAGGGCCTTTGCCCCCGCTGCGGCCAGGGAAAGCTCTTCGACGGCCTGCTGAAGGTTCGGCCGGCTTGCAGCAGTTGCGAGCTCGATTATGGGTTCGCGGACTCCGGCGATGGCCCGGTCGTCTTCGTCATCCTGATCGTCGGTTTCGTCGTCGTCGGCGCGGCGCTCTGGATGGAGATCAACGTCAACCCGCCGCTCTGGCTGCATTTCCTCCTGTGGATACCGCTTGCAACCATCTTGAGCCTGGCGCTGACGCGCCTGCTGAAGGGCGTGCTCATCAATCTGCAATACCGAAACAATGCACGCCCGGGTGAAATCGACCGTGGTTGACGAGCGCATGCCGGCCCCGCACAGCCGCGCCGGCCGTCGGGCGGGCATTGTCCTGGTGCTGGCCGCTTTCGCCGTGCTCGTGTCGCTCGGTACCTGGCAGATGCAACGGCTGCATTGGAAGGAGGCGCTGATCGGTGCAATTGCCGAGCGGCGTTCGGCGCCGGCCGTCTCGCTCGACAAGATCGAGGCCATGGCCGCGGCCGGCGAAGACATCGACTACCGGACGGTGCATGTGTCCGGCGTGTACGACCACGGCAAGGAGCGCCATTTCTTCGCCACCCATGAAGGCCGTACCGGCTTCTACGTCTTCACGCCTCTCATGCTGGCCGATGGCCGGGCGATTTTCGTGAACCGCGGCTTCGTCCCCTTCGAAAAGAAGGACGCCTCCACGCGGGCCGAAGGGCAGATCGCCGGAAGTGTGGCGATCGACGGCCTGGCGCGGCCGAAGCTTTCCGGAAAGCCGTCGTCGCTGGTACCGGACAACGATGCCGCCAAGAACATCTTCTACTGGAAGGACCTCGATGCGATGGCGGACTCTGCCGGCATCGCATCCGATCGCGTCGTTTCCTTCTTTATCGATGCCGATGCATCGGAAAATCCCGGCGGCCTTCCGATCGGCGGCGTGACCCAGTTCGATCTGCCGAACAATCACCTGCAATATGCGCTGACCTGGTACGGCCTTGCAGCCGCCCTCGTCGCCGTCAGCGGCATCTACGTCTATCGGCGCAGGCGGTAGGACGCGCCGGTTCTTCCTTGTGTGCCCGGTCGTTGCCGCTATATATGGCGCATGCCGACATCTGGTTTGTTCGTTCCACTGGCGTTTTCATGATGGCCCCATCCGCAGCAGCAAAAACCCCGATCACCATCCGCCTCTGCGGGCCGCGTGGCTTCTGCGCGGGCGTCGACCGGGCGATCCAGATCGTGGTGCTCGCGCTCAAGGAGTTCGGCGCGCCGGTCTATGTCCGCCATGAGATCGTGCATAACCGTTACGTCGTGGAGGGGCTCGAAGCCAAGGGGGCGATTTTCGTCGAGGAGCTCGACGAGATCCCGCCCGAGCACCGCGAGCAGCCCGTGGTCTTCTCCGCCCATGGAGTGCCCAAATCCGTTCCGGCCGATGCGGACGCGCGCAATCTCTTCTATCTCGACGCCACCTGTCCGCTCGTCTCGAAGGTGCACAAGCAGGCGATGCGCCATCATCGCATGGGACGCCACGTCGTGCTGATCGGCCATGCCGGACACCCGGAGGTTATCGGCACCATGGGACAATTGCCGGAGGGGGCGGTCTCTCTCGTCGAGACCGTCGAGGATGCCGAGGTCTATATGCCGCCGGACCCGGACAATCTCGGCTTCGTCACGCAGACGACGCTCTCGGTCGACGACACCGCCGGCGTCATCAGACGGCTGCATGAGCGCTTTCCGAACCTGACGGCGCCTGCGGCCGATTCGATCTGCTATGCCACCACGAACCGGCAGGAAGCGGTGAAGCAGGCGGCGCCCGGCTGCGACCTTTTCCTGGTCGTCGGCGCACCCAACTCATCGAACTCGAAGCGCCTCGTCGAAGTTGCGTTGAGGGCGGGGGCGAAGAAAGCCGTTCTCGTCCAGCGCGCCTCCGAAATCGACTGGGCGACGGTGGGGGATATCTCGATGGTCGGGTTGTCGGCGGGTGCTTCCGCACCGGAGGTGATCGTCAACGAGATCATCGAAGCGTTCCGCGAGCGCTACGATGCCACGGTCGAGCTTGCCGACACGGTGGAGGAAAACGAGCACTTTCTCGTCAACCGCGAGCTCCGGCACGTCGAACTCACGGGGGCCGACATGGCCTTCGTCAACGGCGAGTAGCTCGGCCAGAGCATGTCGATGTTTCAAGGAAACACTGAAATGCTCCCCATTTGAACCAACGCACTTCCGGACGGAAAACCGTTACACGCTTTCCCTGGAAGTGCTCTAGCCGCTTAATATCTCGCAATTCGCATCTCTGGAAAGTAACGCGCCTTGGCAGTTTATACCGATATCACGGAAGACGAGCTGATCCGTTTCCTCGCCGCCTACGAGGTTGGATCGCTGACCTCCTACAAGGGGATCGCCGAAGGCGTGGAGAATTCGAACTTCCTTCTCCACACGACCGAGGGGGCCTATATCCTCACGCTTTACGAGAAGCGGGTAAACGCCGACGATCTGCCGTTTTTCCTGGGCCTCATGCATCACCTCGCCCAGCGGGGGCTTTCCTGCCCGCTTCCCCTTCCACGCGCCGACGGCAAGCTTCTCGGAACGCTCTCCGGAAGACCTGCGGCCGTGATCTCGTTTCTGGAAGGCATGTGGCTGAGGAAGCCCGAGGCGCAGCACTGCCGCGAAGTCGGCCGGGCGCTCGCATCGATGCACCAGGCGGGCGAGGGCTTTGCCCTGCAGCGCCCCAACGCGCTCTCCGTCAAAGGCTGGCGACCGCTATGGCGGAACTCCGAAGCGCGTGCCGACGAGGTTCAAGCCGGCCTCAAGGACGAGATCGCGACGGAGCTCGCCTTTCTCGAGGAGCATTGGCCGAAGGATCTGCCGGAAGGCGTGATCCACGCTGATCTCTTCCCGGACAACGTGTTTTTCCTCGGCGATCGTCTTTCCGGCCTTATAGATTTCTACTTCGCCTGCAACGACTTCCTCGCCTACGACGTCGCCATCTGCCTGAACTCCTGGTGCTTCGAGAAGGATGGCTCCTACAACATCACCAAGGGCATGGCGCTGCTTTCCGGCTATGAGAGCGTGCGGAGATTGACGGCGGAAGAAGTAGAGGCGCTGCCGCTGCTTGCGCGCGGATCCGCACTCCGCTTTTTCCTGACGCGCCTCTATGACTGGCTGACGACGCCGCCGGGCGCGCTTGTGGTCAAGAAAGATCCGCTCGAATATCTGACGAAGATCCGATTCCACCGCGCCATCGTCTCGAGCGCCGAATACGGCCTCAGACGCGAAGAGGCCTCGGCATGAAGCACGTCGACATCTTTACCGACGGTGCGTGCTCGGGAAATCCGGGACCGGGCGGTTGGGGCGCGGTCCTGCGCTACGGCGACGTGGAGAAGGAATTGTCCGGCGGGGAGGCGGAGACGACGAACAACCGCATGGAGCTTCTTGCGGCGATCTCTGCCCTCAACGCGCTCAGGCAGCCCTGTGAGGTCGATCTCCATACCGACAGCAAATATGTCATGGACGGGATCTCCAAATGGATACACGGCTGGAAACGCAACGGCTGGAAAACCGGCGACCGGAAGCCGGTAAAGAACGGCGAATTATGGCAGGCGCTCGATGAGGCGAGGAATCGTCACAACGTGACTTGGCACTGGGTGAAGGGCCACGCCGGTCACCCGGAGAACGAACGCGCCGACGAACTCGCCCGCAAGGGCATGGAACCGTTCAAGAGAGCGCGTCGCGCCGACGCGGTGAAGTGAATTCGGATGGGATATAATGGGAGGCTGTGATTTCACTTGCGGCTGCCCCTCTTCCTAGGGTTCGACCCGGACCAGTCCAGCCCCTCTTCCCCGCAGGCGGGGAAGCGGGACCTTCGGGGCATGCCGCTTGTCCCTTCGCCCCGCGTGCGGGGAGAAGGTGGCCGGCAGGCCGGATGAGGGGCAAATGCTTGCAGTCCGCCTTCAGAATCAGAGCAGCTCAAGCATCGCGGCCGCACCGGAAGCGGTCGCCTGTCCCGGGCTTTCCTCGACGTTCAGCGCCTTGACGACGCCGTCTTCGACCAGCATCGAATAGCGTTTCGAGCGGATGCCGAGCGTGCCGGCCGAAAGATCGATCTCCATCCCGATCGCCTTGGTGAAGGCG
Source organism: Sinorhizobium meliloti 4H41 (assembly GCF_000375585.1). Classification (GTDB taxonomy): domain Bacteria; phylum Pseudomonadota; class Alphaproteobacteria; order Rhizobiales; family Rhizobiaceae; genus Sinorhizobium; species Sinorhizobium meliloti_A. Next base: position 813,380 of record NZ_AQWP01000001.1, read on the forward strand.
GCATTCCAGTCCGAGAGGAAATGGATCTTGCCCATGCCGCCGGAGTGGGTCGCCCAGGCGCCCATCACATGCAGGTCGTTGACCGCGACCACGGCGATATCGTCGACTCCGCGCGCAAGAATGGCGTCGCGATTTTCCAGATAGCCGGGCAGGTGGTTGAGCGAGCAGGTCGGGGTAAAAGCACCCGGCACCGCGAAAAGGACCACGCGTTTGCCCTTGAAGAGCTGCTCTGTCGTTACCTCGACCGGGCCGTCTGCGGTCTTCTCCTTGAAAGTGGCGTTGGGCAGCTTGTCTCCGACGGCAATGGTCACTGGTATCTCCTCGTTTCTATGCAGCAGTGGTGTTTCGCAGGACTATAGGATCGGCTCAATCAAAGGCAAGCGTCGTTTCCATGCTGCGGCTGCCCGCGCGCAGGGTGAGCGTGATCGGCTTTCCCGCGACGTTCTTGTCCTTGCCGGAGAGCTTCACCGGAACGTCGGCCCGGCGCTCGGCGCCCCGCGCATCGTGAAAAACCGGCGCGCCGAAAAAGACGCCGGACGGCCCGGCGAGAAAGAGATCGGCTGGCCCGGCAGCCGCATCCGGCGGCAACACGAACTCAATCCGCAGCTTGCCGGCTGACGCATCGAATTTCGAGGTGACCACCCTGAAGTTCTCGGATGGCTGTTCCGGCAGGGCGGAGAGCGCCTTCTCGATGCGCGCACCGTCGAGCGGATTGTCGAACTCGCCGCTTTTGAGCGCAAGGGTCACATCGCCCTGCACGGGAATGCAGATATCTTCGCAGATGCCGAGGAAGACGGAGGCGCGGATGGTGACGTCGCCGCCGTTGCCGGTTTTCCTGAGCATCAGCGGGAAAGCCACCGGCGCGTCATATCCGGTGTAGCGCCCGGGTCCTTCGCCGAACGTCTTCGGCGCTGGAAAGCGGATCGACCGCAGCAAGACGCCGCCGGAGGGATCGAGGGTCAGTTGTGGTGGTATGCCGCTGGCGCCGGGATCGCGCCAATAGGTCTTCCAGCCGGGGTTCAGTCGAACTTCGAGAATGGCGGGAATGATACCATCCGGGTTCGGGTGCGAAGCGACAATGCGGAAAGCGCCGCCGGGCGAGGTCACCCATTCGCTGGCGGCTCCATAGGACTGGGCAGGCAGAAAAAAAGCGAGGAGAAGGCTTGCCGTCGCGATGCGCTGGGCCATCTTCATTGGGGTCGAGCGTCGGGTCATGGCCAAGCTGTATCGCGTTTCGCCCTTGGTCTCCAGCGGTCCCGATATGCCGCTGCGATCATAATTGCTTGATCGGCAAGACGAGAGCATGGACAGGGTGTCGCTTGCGTGGGCGCAAATATCGGCGAACGCCGCGTAGAAGCGCTTTTCATTTCGTCGCGAATTGATAGGCTATCATCATCATGGCGAAAAACGTGCTGAATACGATACGCGAACGTGGCTTCCTTGACGGTCAATTCCTGATCGCCATGCCCGGCATGTTCGACACCAATTTCGCCCGGACGGTCATCTTCGTCTGCGCCCATTCGGAAGACGGGGCGATGGGTTTCATCCTGAATCGTCCGCAGCGCCTGACCTTCCCGGATGTTCTGCTGCACCTGCAGCTTCTCGACCCGGATGAGGCCATCCGCCTGCCGTCGGCTACGCGCGAGTTCCAGATCCAGGCCGGAGGCCCCGTCGAGACCGGGCGCGGCTTCGTGCTGCATTCGGACGATTATCTGAGCGACTCCAGCATTCCGGTCAGTGACGACATCTGCCTGACGGCGACGCTCGACATCGTCAGGGCGATCTCGCGCGGGGAGGGGCCTCTCAAGGCCACCATGCTGCTCGGCTATGCGGGATGGGGCCCAGGCCAGCTGGAGGCCGAAATCACCCAGAACGGCTGGCTGACCTGCCCTGCGCAGGAGGAGCTGATCTTCAGCCGGGACCTCGACGAGAAGTACGACAGAGCGCTGGCCCTGATGGGTGTCAGCCCGGCGATGCTCTCGACGGACTCAGGCCACGCTTGATTGCCCCCGGCCGCCTGCCGTCACCTTCTCCCCGCAGGCGGGGCGAAGCGGCAAGCGGCGGTCGCTCGATCATCTCTCAAGCCAGCAGCAGGAGGAGCGTGCCGCTTGTCCCTTCGCCCAATGGGCCATCAGGGGGCAGATGCCTCACGCCCGCTTCATCAGCGGAAATCGCTCCTTCAGGAGCCTCAGGATCGATTCCGATCCCACCGGCGGACCGAACAGGAAGCTCTGACCGTAGTCGCAGCCCATCTGCGCGAGCTGGATCGCATCCTCCTCGGATTCGATTCCCTCCGCGACCACCCGCATGTCGAGCTCGCGCGCCATCGTGATCACCGAGCGCAGGATGACCGCGCGCTTGTCGCTTGGATCGCGGACCAGCGCCTTGTCGATCTTGATCGTGTCGAAAGGGAAGCGGGTGAGATAGGAGAGCGACGAGTGGCCGGTGCCGAAATCGTCGAGCGCCAGCCGCAGCCCGGCTTCGCGGAGCTTTTCAAGCACGAGCCTGGCCTGCTCGGGGTTCTCCATGACAAGCGATTCCGTCAGTTCCATTTTGATCTGCGCCGGATCGCAGCGGCTCTTGCTGAGAATCGCGCGCATGTCGTCATAGAGTTCGTTGTTCAGAAGCTGCGCGCTCGACAGGTTGATCGAGATGAAGATCGGCAGGTCGCCGGTCTGCGCCTGCCACTCGGCAAGATCGCTCGTGGCCTTGTCGAAGGCGAACAGACCCAGCTGGTTTATCAGGTCGGAATTCTCCGCGATGGGGATGAATTCAGTCGGCGAGATATTTCCGCGCTTCGGATGGTCCCAGCGCATGAGCGCTTCGAAGCCGGCGATTTCGGCATCGCTGAGGCGGACGATGGGCTGGTATACGAGGGAAACCTCCTTGCGTTCCATGGCGCGTTTCAGGTCGGCTTCGAGCTGTAGGCGGTCCGAGCCGGAGGTCCGGAAAGCCGGACGGAACGGTTCGACCCGGTTGCCGCCCGCCTTCTTGGCGCGGAACATCGCAAGCTCGGCATCGTCGAGCAGTCCAGCAGCGCTCTGCTCCTGATCGAGCCATGAGACGAGGCCGATCGAAGCGGTCAGGTTGATCTCCCGATTTCCGTAGTTGAGCGGGACCATGATCGCCTTGCTGACCGCATCGGCGAAGTCGGCGATCTTGGGCGGATCGCGTTCGGACATGAGGATCAAGCCGAACTGGTCGCCACCGAGACGCGCGAGCGTGTCCTGCGGGCGCAGAAGCCTGCGCAGGCGGCGCGTCAGCGCGATGAGGACGTTGTCGCCGGCGGCGATCCCGAGCATGTCGTTGACCTGCTTGTAGCGGTCGATGTCGATGGCAAGCACGGTCGGGCGTATCGAGTTGCTGCCGTCGCCCATCAGGAGGATCGCCTGCAGGCGATCGAGAAAGACCTGTCTGTTCGGCAGGCCGGTCAGATTGTCCAGAAGCGCGTTGTGCAGGAGCCGCTCGACCGAATTGCGCTGTTCGGTGATGTCGTTGATGGTTCCGACGCATCGGATGATTTCGCCATTGGCGCCGAGCACCGGGCGCGCCCGGATCGAGAGCCAATGATAGTGGCCATCCTCGGCGCGCACGCGGAATTCATGGTTGAGCCGCCCGCGGCGATGCTCGAGCAGGACGTCGAGCGTTGCGCGGAAACGGTCGCGGTCGTCGGGGTGCAGCCGCGGCACCCAATTGCGCACCGGACCGTTCATCGTTCCGAGCGAAAGCCCGAGTTGGTGCGAGATATCGGGAATGGTAACGACCCGGTCGCGCGCCACGTCCCAGTCCCAGACGGTATCGCCTGATCCCGTGAGTGCCAGCGCCTGGCGCTCGAGATCGGAGAACAGGCCGAGCTGATAGGCCCCGCCGGAAAAGGCGTGCTGCATGACGGTGAAGCCGATCAGAAGCACGATGAGCACGAGGCCGCCGCCGAGTGCCGGCTGCACGATGTCGTTGGCGAGTTGACCGGTCACCGCGAGCCAGGCGCCGAACAGCCACACAAGGATCAACAGCCAGGCGGGAACGAGAAGGATCGCGCGGTCATAACGGTTGAAGCCCAGATAGGCGATCAGCACGATGCCGACGGTTGCCGTCAGCGCGAAGGACAGGCGGGCGATGCCGGAGGCGATCGCCGGATCGTAGACGGCGACGCCGAAGAGCAGCCCGAGGCCGAGAATCCATGCGAGCGTCGCGTAGCCGAGATGCTGATGCCAGCGATTGAGATTGAGATAGGTGAACAGGAAGACCACGAGACCGGCTGCGAGGAACACCTCCGTGCCCGCTCGCCATATGCGCTCGTCGTCGGCAGTCACGGCGATGAGCTTCGAAAGGAAGCCGAAATCGACGCAGATATAGGCAAGCACGGCCCAGGCGAGCGCGGCGGTAGCCGGCAGCATCGACGTGCCCTTGACGACGAAAAGGATCGTCAGGAACACCGCGAGCAGCCCGGCAATGCCGAGCACGATACCGCGGTAAAGGGTGAAGGCGTTGACGGTATCCTTGTAGGCGTCCGGCTGCCAAAGATAGATCTGTGGTAGCTCCGGCGTGGTGAGTTCGGCAACGAAAGTGATGACCGCACCCGGATTGAGCGTGATCCGGAAGACATCCGCTTCTTCGCTCGGTTGCCGGTCCAGCGCAAAACCCTCGCTCGGCGTGATCGAGAGTATTCGCTGCGAGCCGAGGTCGGGCCAGAAGAGTTTCGAATTCACGAGCCGGAAATGCGGTGCGACGATAACGCGTTCGAGCTGCTCTTCCGAAACATTTGCGAGCGCGAATACGGCCCAGTCGCCCTGGTGGTTTTCCGTGCTGGAACGCACTTCGATGCGTCTGACGATGCCGTCCGTGCCGGGGGCGGTCGAAACCTGAAAGGCATCGCCTCTGCCGCTGTAGATCTCCGTCGTGGCGGTAAGGTCGAGCGCCGTGTCCTCGCGCGAGATCTTCACCGGCTCGAGCGCATGCGCAACGCCGCCGCCAAGACCAAGGGCGAAAACGACGAATGCGACCAGAAACGCCGCCAGCCTTGCGGCTGGCCATGCGAGCGGCTTACGGGTCAGGGGCATCAAAGGGGCAAATTCCTGTTGGGTACGGCATCGACGGAGAGGAGCGAAAACATCAAATGGTCCCGCCACTGCCCGTTTATCTTCAAATACTGTCTCAAATAGCCTTCACGCTCAAAGCCGGCCTTTTCAAGGAGCCGGATGCTCCGTGCGTTTTCTGGAATACAGGCTGCTTCGATACGGTGCAACTCGAGCCCCGTGAAGATGTAGGGGATCGTCAGCTTCAAGGCCTCGTACATATGACCCTGTCCGGCATGTTTCTGGCCCATCCAGTAGCCGATCATGCAGTTCTGCGCAGCACCGCGGCGGATATGACCGATGGTGAGACCGCCAAGCAGCGTTTCGTCCGGCCTGTGGAAGAGGAAGAGCGGTACGGCCTGACCGGACGCGAATTCCTGCTCGTTGCGATTGACGCGGCTGCGAAAGGCGCCTTCGGTCATTTCGTCGGCGCGCCAGGTAGGCTCCCACGGCTCCAGGAAGGCGCGGCTTTCGCTGCGCAACCGATACCATTGCCGGTAGTCGGCGTAGCGGGGGAGGCGGAGCAGGTAATGCTGGCTGGCGATCTCGACCGTATCCGGCTGCCGCGAAAGGAACCGAAAAACCGATCTTGTCATCTATGCCTCCAGGCCAATACCGCGTCGGCGCCGCCGCAGTTCGGTCGAACCGAATGCATGTCGCCCAGACAATATGCGGCGGTTGGGACGACCTGCACGAGAACAATGCCCTAATGCGCGTCGGATGAGTCCGATCGAACGCGACGCGCTTCAGGGCACTGTCTCAATGCGCAACGTTGCACAAGTTTACGCCCAAATCGAATCCGATTTTAAGAATTGTACAAGGAAAACGAGGACGTTGAAGGAAGGCATGCGACCGGCAACGACCGGTCAGCTCGCCGCAGCATGGATAGCGTCCGCCTTAGCGGTCAGCGAGGCCAATATGTCGTTCAGGGGAGCGAGCTGCCCGAGCGGCCCGATGGCCGACAACGTCGGAACCGTGTCGAAGAACAGGCGGCCGGCCAGGTCGGTCAGGCGCTCGATGGTGATGCCCGACAGGCGTTCCATCAGTTCCTCATTAGGAATGGGCCGGCCGTACAGCATCATCTGCCGTGCGATTTGTCCCGCACGCGCGGCCGGGCTTTCCTGGCCCATCAGCAATTGCGCCCGGATCTGTGCGCGGGCACGCTCGATCTCCTGCTGATCGATGCTCAAGGACGACTTGCGCAATTCATCGACGATCACCGGCATCAATTCCGGCAGGTTTTCTCCGCCCGTTGCCGCATGCACGCCGAAGATGCCGGTATCGGAAAAGCCCCAATGGAAGGCGTAGACCGAATAACAGAGGCCTCTATGTTCGCGCACTTCCTGGAACAGGCGGGAAGACATGCCTCCGCCGAGGATGTTGGCAAGGATCTGCGAACAATAGAAATCACGCGCGTGATAGGCCTTGCCTTCGAAGCCGAGCAGAACCTGCGCGTCCATCAGGTCGCGGCTCTCGCGGCTGTCGCCGCCGGTGTAGCGCGCGGTCTCGATGACGGGAGCGCAAACGGGTTCGGCGGGCAGGGAGGCGAAACGCTCCTCCACCTGGCGCACGATGGTGTCGTGATCCACGGCGCCGGCGGCAACGATGAAGGTGCGGTCGGTCGTATAGTTGCGGCCGAGATACTGCCGGATCTGATCCGCGCTGAAGGACATCACCGTTTCCGGCGTGCCGAGAATCGGCCTGCCGACCGTCTGGCCGCGATAGGCGGTCTCGGCAAAGCGATCGAAGACGACGTCGTCCGGCGTGTCGTCCGCCGCGCCGATCTCCTGCAGGATGACCTGCTTCTCGCGACGGAGCTCGTCCGCCTCGAAGGTCGATTCCGTCAGAATGTCAGCGAGGATATCGACCGCCAGCGGCAGATGGTCCTTGAGCACGCGGGCATAGTAGGAAGTCGTTTCCGTCGAAGTTGCGGCGTTGACCTCGCCGCCCACATTCTCGATTTCCTCGGCGATCTGGCGGGCGCTGCGCCGCCTCGTGCCCTTGAAAGCCATGTGCTCCAGGAGATGCGCAATTCCGTGTTCATTCACGGTTTCGTTGCGCGAACCGGACTTGATCCAGACTCCGAGCGCCACGCTTTCCAGATGCGGCATTCGCTCGGTAACCACCGTCAGCCCGGAAGGGAGCCGGGTGCACTCAACTTTCATCATCCGTGATCTTTCGCTCTATTCCCGAACGCGGGTACGCTCGCCGATGAAGGTTTCGACGCTCTTGAGCTCCGGATCCAGGATGTCGAAACGCTCCGCCCTAGTCATGAGATCAGCAAGCCACGTCGGAAGCGCGGGGTCAATACCACTTGCCGATTTTACTGCGGCGGGGAATTTTGCCGGATGGGCAGTCGCAAGGGTGACCATCGGGGCGGAGTTCTTCTCGTGCTTGGCTGCCACGAAAACGCCGATTGCCGTATGCGGATCAAGGAGATAGCCGGTTTCGTCGAAGGTCTTGCGGATCGTCTTCGCCACATCTTTCTCCGAGGCGCGGCCCGCGCGAAATTCCTTGCGGATTTTTTTCAGCGCTGCGTCGCCGAGCGTGAACGAGCCGGATTGCCTGAGGCTCGCCATGGCTGCGCGGACTTCCGCCGGATCGCGCTCGTTCGCCTCGAAGATGAGCCTTTCGAAGTTCGACGAGATCTGGATGTCCATCGAAGGCGAGGTCGTCGCCTTGACGTCGCGCATCTCGTAGCGGCCGTTCTTCAGGGTGCGCGCCAGAATGTCGTTTTCGTTGGTGGCGATGATCAGCTTGTCGATCGGCAGACCCATGCGCTTGGCGACGTAGCCTGCGAAAATATCGCCGAAATTGCCGGTCGGCACGGTGAAGGAGATCTTCCGGTCGGGCGCGCCGAGAGCGACCGCCGTCGTAAAGTAGTAGACGATCTGAGCCATGATACGCGCCCAGTTGATCGAATTGACGCCGGAAAGCTTCACGCGGTCGCGGAAGGCCTGGTCGTTGAACATGGCTTTGACCAGGTTCTGGCAATCGTCGAAATTGCCCTTCACGGCGACCGCGTGCACGTTCGATGCCGTGGACGTGGTCATCTGTCTTTGCTGCACGGGCGACACTTTGCCCTGCGGAAAGAGGATGAAGATATCGGTGCGATCGCGGCCGGCGAAGGCGTCGATCGCGGCGCCGCCGGTATCGCCGGAAGTCGCTCCCACGATCGTCGCCCGCTCACCCCGTTCGGCAAGGACATAGTCCATCAGCCGGGCGAGCAACTGCATGGCGACGTCCTTGAAGGCGAGCGTCGAACCGTGAAAGAGCTCCATCACGAAAGCGTTCGGTCCGGTCTGGACGAGGGGTGCTACGGCCGGATGACGGAAAGTGGCGTAGGCCTCGTCGATCATCTCGCGGAACTTGGCCGCCGGGATTTCGCCATTGGTGAAGGGTTCGAGAACGGTGAAGGCGATCTCCTGATAGGATTTGCCGCGCAGCGCCCGGATCTCTTTTTTCGAGAGCGCCGGCCATTCCTTCGGCAGGTAAAGTCCGCCGTCGCGGGCAAGTCCCGCCAGAAGAGCATCGCAAAAACCGAGAGAGGCCGCTTCTCCCCGTGTTGAAATATACTTCACCATCGTCTTCCTTCGTCGTTTGCGCGTCTGAATGAGACGCGCGGCGCTGCAGGCGCTTTTGCGTCAGTCCCTGGCAAATCGCGCGGCCATTCTTGTCACCGTGGCAATTTCACGTCGGTTTCGGAAATTTCGGTTGGGGAGCGTGGACCGGTCGATTTTTGATTTCGCCGCTGATATAGACGATGCCCGAAGGTCAAGAAAGGCCTCCAGCCGTTTTCGGCCCTGAGCTCGAGTTGACCCGAGGCGGTCTCGAGCTCTCGCCCGTTGAAGCCGGCCGCGGCGAGTTTGGCTTTGTTATAAGCCGAAATCATCGCGGTTTGGGAGTTCGTCCGTTCAGTAGAGGTTGTGCAACGTGTCTGGCAAAGTATTTCGCCGTGTTCTCGCAGTATCCCTTCTTTTGGCCGCTGCCGGCTGTAACAAGACGCAATCGGGCGGCGCCATCGACGCCGGCGGAAGCGCGACGGCGCCGACGCCTGCGGTGATCCAGGCGGCCTGCCCGCCGATCAGCCTCCGCGACGGTACCTCCTCCTACCGCACCTATGCAAAGGGTGCCAAGGACGATCCGAGCAAGATTGTCTATCAGGCCTCGCTTGCCGATACGACGCGCCAATGCGTGCAGAGCCCGGACAAGCTGACGATGACGGTCGTGGTGCAGGGTCGCGTGGTCGCCGGTCCCGCCGGCGGGCCGGGCAGGGTGACGCTGCCGATCCGCGTCGCCGCCACGGATGGCGAGAAGACGCTTTATTCGGAGCTCACTCAATATCCGGTCGAAGTGCCGGCGGGCAGCGCCACCACCCAGTTCGTTTTCACCAAGGCCGATGTGACGCTTCCTGCCGGCGCCGGCGCCGAAGCGAAGGTCTTCGTAGGATTTGACGAAGGGCCGTACAGGACCAAGTAACGGGGCAGTTCGAGGGTAGGCTTGCCCCTCGCCCTAACCCTCTCCCCGCAAGCGGGGCGAGGGGACGAGAACAAGGGCAGCCGCGCATTCCCTTCGCCCCGCTTGCGGGGAGAAGGTGGCCGGCAGGCCGGATGAGGGGCAAATCCCGCAGAACTCAGCCCATTCCTCAAAAAAACGCCGGGTCAGTTCACAGTGACCCGGCGTTCGTATTTCTCGTTCAGCGGCCGCTTACTCGACCGCGACGCTCTGGCCGCCTTCCCACTTGTAAAGCGAGAAGCTTGGCGAGGTGAGATCGCCGCTTTCGCCGTAGGTCAGCTTGCCGATGACCGTGTCGATCGCGTCGCCGGATTTGATGGCGGTGGCAACGGCAGTCGCGTCGTCGGGCGAGCCCGCCTTCTCGATGCCCGCCTTGAGAACCTGCACGGCGGCATAGGCGTTGAGCGTGAAGGCTTCCGCGGGGATGTTCTTGGCCTTGAGGGCCTCGATCACCGGGGCGGCGGCGGGGTTGCGGGTGGCGTCGCTGGCATTGGTGTAGACGGTGCCCGATGCGGCTTCGCCGCCGATTGCCCAGAACTCGGTGTTGGAAAGACCGTCGCCGCCGAGGAGCTGCGCCTTCACGCCCTGGTCATGCATCTGGCGAGCGAGCAGCCCGCCCTCCGCGTGATAGCCGCCGAAATAGACGACGTCGACGTTCTCGGACTTGAGGCGGGTGACGATCGCCCCGAAGTCCTTCTCGCCGGGCGTCAGGCCCTCATAGACCACCTCGGTGATGCCGCCTGCGTTGATCGCAGCCTTGAAGCCGTCGGCAAGACCCTTGCCATAGGCTCCCTTGTCGTGAAGGACCGCGACGCGCTTGTCCTTGAAGTTCTTGACGACGTAGTCGGCGGCGACGACGGCCTGCTGATCGTCGCGTCCGCAGGTGCGCAGAACGTTCCACAGGCCGCGGGTGGTCAGGTCCGGGGTCGTTGCCGTCGGCGTGACCATCAGGATACCGTTTTCCGCCAGCACGTCGGATGCCGGCATCGAGGTGCCGGAAAGCACCGGTCCGACCACGTATTTTATGCCTTCGCCCGCCAGCTGGTTGGCGACCGAGACGGCCTGCTTGGGTTCGCCCGCGTCGTCGACGATCTTGACGACAAGTTTCTCGCCATTGACGCCGCCGGCGCTGTTGATCGCTTCGACCGCCGCTTCGGCGCCGTTCTTGACCTGCTCGCCGAAGGCCGCAACGGGACCGGTGAGCGGCGTGATGACTCCGATGGTGATGTCGGCATGGGCGAGCGGCGCAAACGCGACGCTGGCCGCCAGGGCCATTCCGGTCAATCGTGAAAGACGCATTGTGTTTCCTCCTTGGAAAATTCCCCCTTCTGGGGGTTTGCTTGATATGCCCGCGCGCAGTCTGAAAATCGGCCGATTCTCGGAGGAAGTCCATGCGGCTTCAATGCGGCATGGAGTCTTCGCCCGCCCTAAGCCGTCCCCCTAAGCAGTCCCCCCTAAGCCGTCATGGACTCCGACCATTCCGCGAGCGCGGCGATTACTCCGGGAAGCGCCGCCATTCGCGAGATGACCGTTTCGGCACCGGCTTCCGTCAGCTTGTCCGCATGGGCTGCGAACGTATGCGAACCGCCGGTAAAACCGACGACGCGCATGCCCGCCGCGCGGGCGCCATGAATGCCGTGAACCGAGTCTTCGATGACATGAACGCGTGCCGGATCGACGCCGAACTGGGCGGCCCCATGCAGGAAGATGTCCGGCTTCGGCTTGACGCGATCCGGCCCGAGATCGCGCGCGGAATAGATGTGCTTGCCGAAATGATCCTTGATTCCGACTTTGCCGAGCATCATCGCAAGCCGTTTGGAAGTGGAGTTGGAGCAGATGCAATGCGGAAGCGTCAGTTGCATGAGTGCCGGCCGCACGCCTTCGATGATCTTGACGTCGCGGGCAAGCCGCATGTCGAGAATGGCATCGACCTTGTCGATCAGCGAGGCGGAGAGCGGAATGCTTGCTTCCTTCTCGACCGCCAGCAGCGTGTCGCGCCAGGTCATGCCGGAAAAGCGTTCGGACATTTCCTCGATGCTGATCGGATAGCCCGCTTCCGTCAGCAGTCCGGCCTCGACTTCCGAAGCGATGATTTCCGAGTCGACGAGCACGCCGTCGCAGTCGAAGATGATGAGGTCGATACCGGTCATAAATCGGTTCCTTGGGAGAAAGGCGCCGCCGGCAGGGGAGGAGCTGAAAAGCGGCGCGGGAAACGGTGTTCGCAGCTTTATACGATGGCGGATCAAAGCTCAACCTGGGCAGGAGATGGAGAACCGGCGATTGTGGCCGATTCAACTCACAATCGCTGCAGCCGACGGTGCAAAACGTCGTGATCACCGCGGGAAGAGCTCCAGAAAGGACTTCTCGCCTGGCGCCGTAAAGCGAACTGCACGGCTGCTCTGCTCCCGTTTCGCCCAGCCCTTGTCGATGAAGAGCGTCAGCAACGCTTCCCCGAGCGAGCCGGCGAGATGCGACCGCCGCTCGCTCCAGTCGAGGCAGGTGCGGCAGATCGGCCGCCGGGATTTCCTGAGCGCGGCGTAGTCGATCCCGAGCGACTCGATGCGGACACGCCCGGCATCGGTCAGGGCCAGATCGTCGTCGCCCGTCATTTCGATCTGCCGGGCGGCGATCAGGCTGTCCAGCATGCGCACGCCGTAATCGCCGGCAAGATGGTTGTAGCAGACGCGTGCCTTGCGCAGTGCCGGGTCCTTCGGTCCGGGCCGCGAGCGCGTCAGGCCGCGCCCGGCGGCAAAACCCATGAGGCTTTCGAGCATGAGGCCGACCTCGTCCTCGCTCAGCGCGTAATAGCGGTGCCGGCCCTGCTTGCGCTGTGTCAGCAAGCCGCCCGCCTCCAGCTTGGCGAGGTGCGAACTGGCGGTCTGCAGCGTGATGCCGGCCTGGGCTGCGAGCTCCGTCGGCGTCAGCGCCTGGCCGCCCATCAGAGCGGTCAGCATGTTCGCGCGTGCAGGATCGCCGATCAACGAGCCAATAAGAGCTATGTCCGGACCTTCCTTCATACTTCGATGGTAGTCGAAGTATCGCGGGCCGGCAAGTCCCGGACGGCGCCGCCTGGACGACGGCCCCTGCAGCGACGCAGATTTTTCCGGCGCCTTCAGGCTTTGGTAACCATCTTCGGTAACCATAAGCCTATCGTCAGTCCGAGTAAGCGTATTTGCGAGTTGCCAATGTCATCAGTTGTTTCGCTTGCCGAAATCTCCCGTGCCGCCCGTCCGTTGAACTGGCTGGACAGCATCATCAAGGGAGATTGCGTGGCCGCGCTGAACGCGCTTCCCGATCATTCGGTCGATGTCGTCTTCGCCGACCCGCCCTATAATCTTCAGCTCGGCGGCACGTTGCACCGGCCCGACCAGTCGCTGGTCGATGCAGTGGACGACGATTGGGACCAGTTTGCCTCCTTCGAAGCCTATGACGCTTTCACCCGCGCCTGGCTGCTTGCCTGCCGGCGTGTCCTGAAGCCCACCGGCACGCTCTGGGTCATCGGCTCCTACCACAATATCTTCCGGGTCGGCGCGATCCTTCAGGACCTGCACTTCTGGGTCTTGAACGATATCATCTGGCGCAAGACCAATCCGATGCCGAACTTCAAGGGCCGCCGCTTCCAGAACGCGCATGAAACGCTGATCTGGGCGACGCCGAACGCCAAAGCCAAGGGGTATACCTTCAACTACGAAGCGATGAAGGCGGCGAACGACGACGTTCAGATGCGCTCCGACTGGCTGTTCCCCATCTGCTCCGGTTCCGAGCGGCTGAAGGGAGACGACGGTAAGAAGGTACACCCGACACAAAAGCCGGAAGCGCTGCTTGCCCGCATTCTGATGGCCTCGACCAAGCCCGGCGACGTCGTGCTCGACCCGTTCTTCGGCTCCGGCACCACCGGGGCGGTCGCCAAGCGCCTCGGCCGGCACTTCGTCGGCATCGAGCGCGAGCAGGACTATATCGACGCCGCCGCCGAACGTATCGCGGCCGTGGAGCCGCTCGGCAAGGCCACGCTCTCGGTCATGACCGGCAAGAAGGCGGAGCCGCGCGTCGCCTTCAACACTCTGGTGGAAAGCGGGCTCATCAAGCCCGGCACGGTTCTGACGGATGCGAAGCGCCGCTACAGCGCGATCGTTCGCGCCGACGGCACGCTTGCGTCCGGCGGCGAGGCCGGATCCATTCATCGCCTCGGCGCGAAAGTGCAGGGCCTCGACGCCTGCAACGGCTGGACCTTCTGGCACTTCGAGGAGGGAAGCGTGTTGAAACCGATCGACGCGCTCAGATCCGTCATTCGAAACGACCTGGCAAAACTGAACTGATCAACCAGTTCCGCCTGGGTCTTCGATAAGCGCCCCCCTCCGGTTTTTGTACCTTCAGTCCCGGATGAGCGCTTTAAACGCCCGGAATCCGAAGAGGATTCCGGGCGTTTGTATCAATTCTGGCGTCGGCCGATTACGGCACGGCGGCCGCTGTCAGCGCGGGTGCCGCCCCGGAAGGCTGGATACCGTAGGCCGCCAGATCGGCCTTCAGCCTTTCTGCGCCGGTGAACTGAACCGCGTGCCAGCCGGCCGCTTGCGCGCCTTCGACATTGGCGGCGCTGTCGTCGATGAAGAGCGTCGCGCCCGGATCGAGATCGAAGGTCTTCGCGTGGGTCCGGTAGATGGCGAGATCGGGCTTGATGAGCCGCACGTCGCCGGAGACCGTAACCCCGCGCGGCAGGGTCAGGAAGGGATAAAGCTTCTGCGCCTCCCGGAAGGTGTCGGAGGCGAAATTGGTCAGCATCGTGACGTCCCAGCCGTCGGCGATCAGGCTTTCCATGATGGCGACCGTCCCCACATAGGCGTGCGGCACCATTTCATGCCAGTGCCGGCGAAAGGCGCGGATGTGATCTTCCCGTTCGGGATGATTGCGGATGAGGAGTGCCTCCGCCTCTTCCCAGGAGCGGCCGCGATCCTGCTCTATGTTCCAGTCTGACGTGCAGACATTGGCGAAAAACCAGTTGCGTTCCGCCTCGTCCGGTATGAGGCGGGAATAGGGAAGGTTCGGATCGTAATGGATCAGCACTTTGCCGATGTCGAAAACGATGTGGCGGATGTCGATGCTGCTCATTGGTATTCCTGCCGATCCTTGGCTTGCGACGGAAATTGGGCCGGAGCGGCCGCAAAGCGCTCGCCTTGCATTTAGCCCGCTTCGAACGCATGCGGTATAGCCTTGGCGATTGCCTTTTTCATGACAGTCGGAAGCGCCTGCGCCTTGAGCGAGGCGAGCGGCTCCCACCATCCGCTCGTGCCGGTCCGCGCCTCTCCGACATTGGCGCGCCAGACCCTGGCCCGAAAGACGGAAAGGTGCAACTCGAAATGCGTGAAGACGTGGTTGACGGTCCCGCACGGCTCCCACGCTGCCGGGAAGGGATGAGCGTCAATCGAGGTGTCGCCGTCGCGGCGCGCCGTCCAGTCCGTGCCGGGCACTTCTGTCATGCCGCCGAGGAGGCCCGTTTCGAGGCGCTTGCGAAGATAGACCGCCTCGAAGCCGTCGACGGCGACGAAGGCCGCACCCCGGCGCAGCGGCTTCTCCTTCTTGGCTGCCTTGCGCGGAAATGTCTCCGGGTCGGCTGTTTTCAGGGCCCGGCAATCCGCGCGAAAGGGACAGAGGGCACAGGCAGGCCGTTTCGGCGTGCAGATCGTCGCGCCGAGATCCATCATCGCCTGCGCGAAATCGCCCGGCCGATCGGCCGGGGTCAGCGCGTGGACGAGGGCCCGCATTTCGGGCTTGGCCGCGGGCAGCGGCGTCTCGACGGCATGGAGGCGCGAGGTCACGCGCTCCACATTTCCGTCGAGAACGGCACTTGCCCGGTTGAAGGCGATCGCGGCGATGGCTGCGGCGGTGTAGTCGCCGATGCCCGGCAGCGCTTTCAGCCCCTCTTCGCTATCGGGAAAACGGCTGCCGTGATCGCGGGCGACCGCTTCGGCACATTTCTTCAGGTTTCGCGCGCGGGCGTAGTAGCCGAGGCCGGCCCAGGCCTTCATCACATCCTCGGTGTCCGCAGCGGCAAGGTCGCCGACCGTCGGCCACAGGGTGAGGAATTTCTCGAAATAGGCTTTGACTGCCTGGACCGTCGTCTGCTGAAGCATCACCTCCGACAGCCAGACGCGATAGGGGTCGGCAACCGCACCTTTCCGCGCCGCTGCCGGCGAGACCCGCCATGGAAGGTCGCGGTGGTGGCGATCGTACCATTCGAGAAGAAGTGCGGCGCTCGCCGCCTGTGGAAGATCGCGCATCATTTGCAGGGAGATCCTTTTGCGGCCTATACTTGGCCGATGCCGGCTCGAGCCGCAAGGTTCGATCGAAATTGCAAACAGAAAGTCGTTCCGTGAGTGAGAGAAAGGCCCGCAAGGGCGTCGTTCAGATCAGCGAAGTTGCCAACGGCCTGATCGATCCGGTGCTGGCGAAGCGTGCCGGCATCAACACGATGCTGCTCGGGTCGTGGGACGAAATCGCGGGCGCGGAGTTCGCCGATTGCACCCGGCCGGAAAGAATTGCCTGGCCGCGCCGCGCTTCCGAGATCGCCGGCGAAGGCGGATACCAGCCGGGTGTGCTGACGGTCGCGTGCGAAGGCGCCCGGGCGCTTTTCCTGACCCATGCCCAGGGCGAGCTGATCCAGCGCATCAACGGCTTCTTCGGTTTCCACGCAATCGGCCAGTTGCGCATCGTCCAGAAGCCGGTCGCACCGCCGCCCAAGCGCTACAGCCGCCCGCTGCCCCTTGTCGGCGAGGCTGCCCGGCGGCTCGAAACCATGGTGGAAGGCGTCGAAAGCGACGCGTTGAAGGCGGCGCTGAAGCGGCTC
Organism: Sinorhizobium meliloti 4H41; assembly: GCF_000375585.1. GTDB lineage: Bacteria > Pseudomonadota > Alphaproteobacteria > Rhizobiales > Rhizobiaceae > Sinorhizobium > Sinorhizobium meliloti_A. Next base: position 829,811 of record NZ_AQWP01000001.1, read on the forward strand.
GGCACTGCCGTTCTGTCGACGCCGCGGCGATGACGGTCACGATTGTTTGAACGCTGTCGAAACACCCCCTCTTGTCGCCCCGCACGTGGCAAGTTATCGAAATCACGCTTCAATTTCCCTCGAGTAGAACACGGGTCCTGTCCATGTCCGCTTCCCAAACAAGCCTTCCGAAACGCCTGCTGAGCGGCGTCGCCGTTGCAGCGCTCGCTCTGGCGCTCGCAGCCTGCAGCGATGAAAAGAAGGAGGCGGCTTCAACGACGCCCGCCGAGACCACGGCGAGCACCGATGCGACGACCACCGCCTCGACGTCTCAGGCGCCTGCCGCCGCGAGCGAGGCGAAGCCGGCGACCGAAGTGGCGCAGGCCACAACCCCTGCCGCCAAGGTCGAGTTGCCGAAGTCGGAGGGCAGCGTCGACATGGCGAAGCTCCTGGAGCCCGGAGCGCTGCCGGAAATGGCGCTCGGAGAAGCCAATGCGCCGGTCACCATCGTCGAATACATGTCGATGACCTGCCCGCATTGCGCCAATTTCCACAACGATACATTCGACGCGATCAAGACGAAGTATATCGACAGCGGCAAGGTACGCTTCATCGTTCGCGAATTCCCCTTCGACCCGCGCGCGGCAGCCGCCTTCATGCTGGCGCGCTGTGCGCCGGAGGGGCAGTATTTCCCGATGGTTTCCATGCTGTTCAAGCAGCAGGAGCAGTGGGCGGCTGCGCAGAACGGCCGCGATGCACTCCTGCAATTGTCGAAACTCGCCGGTTTTACACAGGAGAGCTTCGAGGCCTGCTTGACGAACCAGAAACTTCTGGATGATGTGAATGCAGTCATGCAGAGGGGCGCCAAGGAATTCGGGGTCAAGTCGACGCCGACCTTCTTCGTCAACGGTGAGCACTATTCGGGGGACATGTCGGTTGACGTTATGTCGGCCCTCATCGACAGCAAGCTCTGATCCTTCGCTTTCAATTCCGACGGGCGACGGCGGCAGCCGTGCGCCCGTTTTTTGTCTCCGGTCGGTGGGGCTTCGCCATGCCTCACGCTGACGTATCGCCGGAAGTTCGCGGCAACGCCCGCCGCATGCGCAATGCCATGACGGAGGCGGAAACCAAGCTCTGGAATGAACTGCGTGCGCATCGGCTGATGGGGCTTGGTTTTCGCCGGCAAGTTCCGATCGCCGGTTACCGGCAGGGCAGAGGGGGGTATGCGCCGCCGTCCACCCCAGCGTGTCCGTCATGAAATTCACCCGGCTGCGCCTGCTCGGCTTCAAGTCCTTTGTCGAACCGACGGAATTCGTCATCGAGCGCGGCCTGACCGGGGTCGTCGGACCGAACGGCTGCGGCAAGTCCAACCTCGTCGAGGCTCTCCGCTGGGTGATGGGCGAGAACTCCTACAAGAACATGCGTGCCTCCGGCATGGACGACGTGATCTTTTCCGGATCCGGCAACCGCCCGGCGCGCAACACGGCCGAAGTCGGCCTTTACCTGGACAATAGCGACCGCACCGCACCCGCAGCCTTCAACGACAGCGACGAGATACAGGTGACGCGCCGTATCGAGCGCGAGCAGGGCTCGGTCTACCGCATCAATGGCAAGGAGGCGCGCGCCAAGGACGTGCAGTTGCTGTTTGCCGATGCGTCCACCGGCGCGCGCTCGCCCTCGATGGTGGGCCAGGGCCGCATCGGCGAGCTGATCGCCGCCAAGCCGCAGGCGCGCCGGCAGCTGCTCGAGGAGGCGGCCGGCATTTCCGGTCTCCATTCGCGCCGGCATGAGGCGGAACTCAGGCTGAAGGCGGCCGAAACCAATCTCGAGCGCCTCGACGACGTCACCTCGCAGCTCGAAAGCCAGATCGAGAGCCTCAAGCGCCAGGCGCGCCAGGCCAACCGGTTCAAGATGCTGTCGGCGGAAATCCGCCGGCACGAGGCGATCCTGTTCCATACCCGCTGGGTGCAGGCCAAGGAAGCGGAGGCCGAGGCGACCAGCCAGCTGAACCAGATCACTGCCCTCGTCGCCGAGAAGGCGCAGGCGCAGATGGAAGCCGCCAAGGCTCAGGCGATCGCGAGCCTCAAGCTGCCGGAACTGCGTGAAAACGAGGCGAAGTTCGCTGCCGGGCTGCAGCGCCTGCAGATCGCTCGCGCGCAGCTCGAGGAGGATGCCGGCCGGATCCTGCGCCGCCGTGAGGAATTGCAGCGGCGACTGGCGCAACTTGCGGAGGACATTGCCCGCGAAGAGCGGCTGGTCGCCGACAATGCCGGCATTCTCGCCCGCCTCGATCAGGAGGAGGAAGATCTGCGAGACGCGTTGGCCGAGGCGGATGATCGCGGCGCTCAGGCGCGTGAAAGGCTCGACGAGGCCAATGAAAAGCTGGCGGCGAGCGAAGCCGGTCTCGCCCGCATTACGGCCGAGCGCGCCGAGGCGCAAGCCGCGCGCAACCAGATCGAGAGAGCGCTGCGCGATCTCTCCGAGCGGCAGGCGCGACTTGCACGCCAGCTCGCGGATCAGGGGCGCGAAGTCGACGAGCTTGACGGTCAGATGGCGCGCCTCCCCGATCCGGACGAGAAGAGAGGGCAGGTGGAGCTTGCGGAGGCGGCGCTGGAGGAGGCCGAGGCCGCCGTCGCCGCCGTCGAAGAGAGACTCGCCGAGGCGCGCGCCGACGAAGCCGCCGCGCGCCCGCCCGTCGACGAGGCCCGGGCGCGGCTGAACGGCATCGAGACGGAAGCGCGAACGATCCGGCGCATGCTGGAGGCGGCCGGCGGAAGCACTTATCCGGCCGTCGTCGAGGAGATGAAAGTCGAGCGCGGCTTCGAGGCGGCGCTCGGCGCGGCTCTTGGCGACGACCTCGATTCGCCCCTGGAACAGGCGGCGCCGGCGCACTGGCGCATGCCCGGCGACGATGCGAACGATCCCGCATTGCCGGCTGGCGCCCTCCCTTTGATCGATTTCGTCCAGGCACCGGAGGCGCTGAGACGAGCGCTCCGGCAGATCGGGATCATCGAGAGCGACGAGGAGGCGGAGCGACTGCTGCCGCTCCTCAGGACCGGCCAGCGGCTGGTGACGAGGCAAGGCGCCGTCTGGCGATGGGACGGCCACGTTACCGGCTCGGAAGCGCCGAGTGCTGCAGCCCTGAGGCTCGCCCAGAAGAACCGCCTTTCCGAACTGGAAGGTGCAGCCGAGGAGGCGAGCGAGGCTTTGCTGAAGGCGGAGGCGCATCTTGCCGCTGCCGGCGCGCACATCCGCGCCGAGGATGAGCGGCTGAGGCTTTCGCGCGAGGCGCAACGCATGCTTACCCGGCAGCTCTCCGAGGCGCGCGATGCCTTGGCAGCCGCCGAGCGGGCTTCCGGCGATCTTGCCCGGCGCCGCGCGGTGCTTGCCGAGACGAAGCTCCAGATCGAGGGGCAGGCCGAGGAGATCGCCGAAGAGATCGAGGCGGCCAGGGAAGCCTCTGCCGGTCAGCCGGATCTTGCAGAGCTCGACCTGCGGCTGAGCAATCGGACGGCCGAAGTCGCGACCGACCGTGCGGCGGCGGCCGAAGCTCGCGCCGCACATGACGGTCTCGCACGCGAAAACGACGGGCGCCTCAGGCGGCTTGCGGCCATCGCCGGGGAGCGAGAGACCTGGGCAGCGAGGGCGGCGAGCGCCGAAGATCACATTGCGACGCTTCGCGAGCGCGAGGCGGAGGCGCGCGAGGAGGTCGAGGAACTGCTCGATGCGCCTGACGAGTTCGACGACAAGCGCCGCGCGCTGATGAACGAGCTGCAAAAGGCGGAGGCGTCGCGCCGAGAGGCGGCCGACAGACTCGCCGAGGCGGAAAACCACCAGCGCGAAGCGGATCGCCAGGCCGCCACCGCGCTCTCGGAACTGGCAGAGGTACGCGAAAAGCGCGGCCGCGCCGAAGAGCGGCTCGTTTCTGCGCGGGAGCGGCGTGTCGAGATAGAGGCGCGCATCCTCGAAGCACTGTCCTGCGCCCCCCATGAAGTGATGCGCCTTACCGGCCTCGGCTCCGACGAAGGACTGCCGGATATGCGCAGCGTGGAACGGGAACTCGAGCGGCTGAAGATCGAGCGGGAGAGGCTCGGCGCCGTCAACCTGCGCGCAGACGAGGAGCAGAAGGAGCTTTCGGAACGGCTCGCGGCGCTGCTCAAGGAACGCGACGACGTCATCGAGGCGATCCGCAGGTTGAGGAGTGCCATCCAGAACCTCAACCGCGAGGGCCGAGAGCGGCTGATTGCCGCGTTCGACGTGGTCAATGTGCAGTTCCAGCGGCTTTTCACCCATCTCTTCGGGGGCGGCACGGCGGAACTGCAGCTCATCGAAAGCGACGACCCGCTGGAAGCGGGGCTCGAAATCCTTGCCCGGCCGCCCGGCAAGAAGCCGCAGACGATGACGCTGCTTTCCGGCGGCGAGCAGGCGCTGACTGCCATGGCGCTGATCTTTGCCGTCTTCCTCACCAATCCGGCCCCGATCTGCGTTCTCGACGAGGTGGATGCGCCGCTCGACGACCACAATGTCGAGCGCTACTGCAACCTGATGGACGAAATGGCGGCCTCCACCGAGACCCGCTTCGTCATCATCACCCACAATCCGATCACCATGGCCCGGATGAACCGCCTGTTCGGGGTCACGATGGCGGAGCAGGGGGTCTCGCAGCTCGTCTCGGTAGACCTACAGACGGCAGAGCGGCTGCGCGAAGCCGTCTGATGGCGACCCTCCAATTTGGTGCACTGCAACAAAATCTTCGCCGAGTGCATTTTCAGCCCGGACCATATACTGTAGATGGTCTGGAGCGGGGTGAGGAAAAGTGCGTGCGCTTTTCCGCCCGCATCCCGCTCTGACTTCTTGGATTCGATCACGTTCATGATTTTAGGTCGGCGGCTGTTTCGGGTGGAGAACAGGCATGGCGAAATGGGTATATACCTTCGGTGCGGGAGAGGCCGAAGGGGGCGCGGAAGATCGCGACCGGCTGGGCGGCAAGGGGGCTAACCTCGCGGAGATGTGCAATCTCGGCCTGCCGGTGCCGCCGGGGCTCACAATCGTCACCGCTGCCTGCAACAGCTATCTCGAGAAGGACCGCTGCATGCCCGAGGGTCTGCGCGAGCAGGTCCGCGAGGGCATTGCGCGGATGGAGAAAATCACCGGGCGCGTCTTCGGCGATACGAACCGCCCGCTGCTTCTGTCGGTCCGTTCCGGCGCGCGCGCCTCCATGCCGGGAATGATGGACACGGTCCTGAACCTCGGCCTCAACGATCAATCCGTGCATGCGCTCGGCCACGACGCCGGCGATGCGCGCTTTGCCTGGGACAGTTACCGCCGCTTCATCCAGATGTATGGCGATGTGGTGATGGGGGTGGACCACGAGGTTTTCGAGGAAGTTCTGGAGGACGAGAAGGCGCGCCTCGGTCACGAGCAGGACACGGAGCTTTCCGCCGTCGAATGGCAGCACGTGATCTCACGCTACAAGGAGGCGATCGAGGAGATGCTCGGCGTGCCTTTCCCGCAGGACCCGGAAATTCAGCTCTGGGGCGCGATCGGAGCCGTCTTTTCGAGCTGGATGAACCCGCGGGCCATCACCTACCGGCACCTTCACGGCATACCGGCCGGCTGGGGCACGGCCGTCAACGTCCAGGCCATGGTCTTCGGCAATCTCGGCAATTCGTCCGCGACGGGCGTCGCCTTCACGCGCAACCCGTCGACGGGCGAGAAAGAGCTCTATGGCGAGTTTCTCGTCAATGCTCAGGGCGAGGACGTGGTCGCCGGCATCCGCACGCCGCAGAACATCACCGAAGCGGCCCGCATCGCGTCGGGTTCGGACAAGCCGTCACTGGAAAAGCTGATGCCGGAGGCTTTTGCCGAGTTCGAGAAGATATGCAACGCGCTCGAGCGCCACTACCGCGACATGCAGGACATCGAGTTCACGATCGAACGCGGCAAGCTTTGGATGCTGCAGACGCGTTCCGGCAAGCGCACGGCCAAGTCGGCGCTGAAGATCGCCGTCGACATGGCCGAGGAAGGGCTGATCTCGAAGGAGGAGGCGGTGGCGCGCATCGATCCGGCTTCGCTCGACCAGCTTCTGCATCCGACGATCGACCCTCATGCCCGCCGCGACATTATCGGTTCCGGCCTGCCGGCCTCGCCGGGTGCCGCCACGGGCGAGATCGTCTTCAGCTCCGACGAGGCCGTGCAGGCGGTCAAGGAAGGCCGCAAGGTCATTCTCGTTCGCGTCGAGACGAGTCCTGAAGACATTCACGGCATGCATGCGGCGGAGGGCATATTGACGACCCGCGGCGGCATGACCAGCCACGCGGCGGTCGTCGCCCGCGGTATGGGTACGCCTTGCGTGTCGGGCGCCGGCAGCATCCGCGTCGATCAGCGAAACGAGCTCCTGATCGCCGCGAGCGTCACGCTCCGGAAGGGCGACGTGATCACCATCGACGGCTCCTCCGGCCAGGTGCTGAAGGGCGAGATTCCCATGCTGCAGCCGGAACTTTCGGGTGACTTCGGCAAGATCATGCAATGGGCCGACGCAAGCCGCCGCATGACCGTGCGCACCAATGCCGAGACGCCGGCGGATGCGCGCGCCGCCCGCTCCTTCGGCGCCGAAGGCATTGGACTCTGCCGTACGGAGCACATGTTCTTCGAGGACGACCGCATCAATGTGATGCGCGAGATGATTCTGGCCGAAGACGAAGCAGGGCGGCGGGCCGCACTTTCAAAGCTTCTGCCCATGCAGCGCTCCGACTTCGTCGAGCTCTTTTCGATCATGCACGGCCTGCCGGTCACGATCCGTCTTCTCGACCCGCCGCTGCACGAGTTCCTGCCGAAAACCGACGAGGAGATCGCAGAGGTCGCGCGCGTGCTGACGATCGATCCCGCGGAACTTCGCCAGCGGGTCGATGCGCTTCACGAGTTCAACCCGATGCTCGGCCATCGCGGTTGCCGACTGGCAATCTCCTATCCGGAGATCGCCGAGATGCAGGCGCGCGCGATTTTCGAGGCGGCGGTCCAGGCTGCCCGCGATACCGGCGCTGCCGTCGTTCCCGAGATCATGGTGCCGCTCGTCGGCCTGCGCGCCGAGCTCGATTACGTCAAGGCGCGGATCGAGGCGGTCGCCAAGGAGGTCGTCGGCGAGGCTGGCGTGAACATCGATTATCTGATCGGCACGATGATCGAGTTGCCGCGGGCGGCCCTCAGGGCGGACACGATCGCCGAATCGGCGGATTTCTTCTCTTTCGGCACCAACGACCTGACGCAGACCACCTTCGGCATTTCGCGCGATGACGCGGCCCTGTTCCTGGCCACCTATCAGCAGAAGGGGATCATCGAGCAGGATCCCTTCGTCTCGCTCGATTTGGACGGCGTGGGCGAACTGATCCAGATCGCGGCGGAGCGGGGCCGGCGGACCAAGAACGGTTTGAAGCTCGGGATCTGCGGCGAGCATGGCGGCGATCCCGTCTCGATTCGCTTTTGCGAGGAAGCGGGTCTCGATTACGTTTCCTGCTCGCCGTTCCGAGTGCCGATCGCGAGACTTGCGGCCGCACAGGCGGCGATCAACGGCCGCGAGGTCGCCGAGGTTCAAGCTCTGGCGGCGAGCTGACGGTCGTCGATCTTCGTCCGGAGTTGCGGGATTTCTCGCCGGTCAGTGCCAGTAATAGGGGCCGCGCAGGAAGACGTCGTTGTCGTACCGGAAAGCGCGCGCTTCCGCGCGACGGTCGAGATCTATGCGCTGCAGGCAGTTCGCGAACGCATCCGTGCCCCTTCTGAAGCCGTAGGAGGCGCATGTATTTTCGTCTCTCGCTCGACGTTCCTGCGGCGACATCGACTGGCACGCGGCAAGCACCAGCCCCACGGCCGCAAGGCCAAGCAGTCTCATTGTCATCGTCGTCATCCTTGCCTCCTGACCGGCACCCATTCGCGGGGACAGAGTCCGATGGCATTCCGCTGGACGACAGGCATGATAATGCAACGCATAAGACGAAATCCGTTGGCGCGATTCAACTCGGCGACATCATGCGCCCGTTGCGCATCGCTGGTCAATCGCCCCACGGAGTGCGGTTCAGATCCGCTCGAGGACGCCGACGAAGGAGTTGGCGAAGCTCTTTAGACCGGCGGTGTGCTCGCTCGGCTGCTCGACGCGGATGGTGGTGCCGTCCTGAGCGAGACAGATGAACAGGATGATCGGTGTCTTGTCCTCCGCCTGGCCGTGGCGTATCGCGGCGATCGTCACGCAATCGTCGACGAGACCGGAAGCCGGCAGAACGAAGAGCAGCTCGGCGCCGATGTCGTGAGCCACCTTATGCGTGAAGCCGACGAAATCGTCCTTGTCGCCGGAAAAGCGGTCGAGCGAAAGCTCCAACTCGAGAAGTGCCATGGGCATTGCAGCTTCGCCCACCGGGGGCGGAGGGGCGGGGATGGCGATGTCCATGGTAGACTGCTGTGCGGCCATGATGTCTCTCCGTTGATTTGCCGCGCCTCTTGCCGGCGACGACGGCCGATGCCTCCAAATGCTGCAGCGCCGTGTGTCCGGCCAAATAGTAAACCTGAATAGGTGGTTAACGAGAATGGCAAATTTGCGGCACCCATGTGAGTGGCGCCGCCATATTCGCTCGCCCGCACTCTCTCTTTGGCCTCCATGGGGCGATCTCCATCGCCGATGGGGAAAAGATACGGGTTTGCACTACCCGAGCCATGGTCTAAGAAAGGCGAGGTCCTTTTCCGCCTCGGGGATTGATTCCGTTAGATGATTGTCCGCTACGAGCGTCCCTATTCCTACGCGGCACATTGGGCGCGCCGCATTGCCCGCATCGCCTTCATCGTTTTTCTGCTGTCGCTGCTGTCGCATCGTTTCGGTCCTCTGACGACGCCGCACTTTCTGGCGCTGGCGCTGATCGCCGGGGGCTTGGCTCTCCTTAGCGTCGTGCTGGCAACGGTCGGGCTCACGCGTCTTTGGCAGGTGGCAGCGATCGGCGGGGCCGCTTCCGTTTCGGCGCTCTTCTACGCGGCCGTTCCGCTCGGGTTCCTCGGTTATGGGGCCGTGCAATACCTGACGCGACCGGCGCTCTACGAGGTCAGTACCGATACCTCGACGCCCGCACCCTGGATCAGGACGCCTGCATCGGGGGAAAGCTGGCTCGGGCGCAAGCGTGCGGTGACGCGGGAAGACCGCGAGGCGCAGGTTGAAGCCTATCCGGGGCTTACGGGCCGGCGCTACGAAGGGGCGCTGGACCGTGTATTCCAGGGCGTGCGCAAGGTCGTCGAGCAGACGCGGATCACCATCACTGCTGAGTTCGGCGCCGACAACGCGCGGGCGGACCTCGAAGACCTCGCCGTACGACCCGAGGCAGGCGGGGATGCGAATGCCGGGCCGAACGTCATCCCCGTTCCAACCGCCCGACCCACGCAACTCGTCGACGACGGCATACCGGGACGGCGATCCAGCGACGTCGTCCTGCAAGGCGAATGGCGGAGCCTTGTCGTCGGTTTCCGATTCGACGTGCTGATCAGATTGCGCGAAGAGGCGGAAACGACCTTCGTCGATCTGCGCGTGGCTTCGCGCTACGGCCGCCATGACCTCGGCATGGGAGCCATGTTCGCCGAGGAGTTCCTGCGCGACCTCGACGCCGAGCTTCTGGGGATCGCGGGCGATTAGAAAGTGCGCGCGGTTTCCTGCCCCGGATTGCGCCTTTCAGCGATCCAACGCGTCACGCCAGCCGGTATGCGCTGGCGAGCGACGGCGGCCCCTCTGTTTCGACGCGCCCCTGCTCGATGAGGTCTTCGATATGCGCCAGCAGCGAGAGTGCCGCAGCGCCATGCAGCCGTGGGTCGGTCGAGGCATAGATCACCTTGACCATGTCGGCGATCTGCCGGTCCCCCGCACGCAGGCGTTCGAGCACCGCGCGCTCGCGCATCCTGCGATGCGCCTTCAACGCCCGCACGAAGGAGGCAGGCTCGTTGACCGCACCGCCATGGCCTGGCAGGTAGATCCGATCGTCGCGCTGGAGCAGCTTGTCGAGCGAGGCCATGTAATCGGCCATGGCTCCGTCCGGCGGCGCAACGATGCTCGTCGCCCAGGCCATCACATGATCGGCTGAAAACAGGATTCCGGTTCCATCGAGCGCAAAGGCCATGTGGTTGGCCGTATGCCCGGGCGTCGCTACCGCCGTCAGGCTCCAGCCGTCGCCTTCGACGCGTGCCCCGTCGCAAAGCGCGACATCGGGCATGAAGTCCATGTCCGAACTTTCGGCGAAGGGATTGACCTCGCCGGCATGCAGCGGCCGGGCTGCCCGGTGCGGTCCTCCGCCTACGACCATCGCGCCGGTTGCCCGGGCGAGCCTGCCGACGAGCGGAGAGTGGTCGCGATGGGTGTGGCTGACGGCGACATGCGTCACTTCGCGCCCCCTGAGCGCGGCCATCAGCGCATGGAAATGTGCCTCGTCCTCGGGGCCGGGGTCGATTATCGCGACCGAACTTCGGCCGACGATATAGGTGTTCGTGCCGTGGAAGGTAAACGGACTGGGATTGTTGACCGTGATGCGCTGTACGTTCTCGGCTACGCGCACCGGTTCGCCATAGGCGGGCTTGAAATCGAGGTCGAATTCCGGAGCTTGCATGTCCTGGCCTGTCATCCACTCGGCCTCCCGCTTGCACGAAGGCCCTCGGGAGTTTTAGGGGTCGGCGCGACCATAGGCCAAAGGCCGGGCGGAGGAAACATCGGTTCGGCCTGAAGATTGCTGCCGTACCGCGAGTGATAAATCTGCGCGCCAAACGAAGTTAAGCATTGTGAGCGCGCACGAGCTTTGCTAATCAGGCGCTCGATTTGGCGAGCAGATTACCTGCCAGTTTAGTTGGGGCGTAGCCAAGCGGTAAGGCAGCGGTTTTTGGTACCGCCATTCCCTGGTTCGAATCCAGGCGCCCCAGCCACTTCACACCACCGAACCTATACCTTGCCGAAGATGACGGCGTGGTCGATGCGCTCGACGACAGACCTGCCGACGGTAATTCGGTTTACCGGCATGAAACCGAAAAGCACCGTTTTTCTGCGGCAGTGATATTCAGACGTATTTGGCGCCGCTAGGGGGAATAGTTTCCAAAGAAACTTCGGGTTCCGCAGTAATCTTATTTTTGTATAAGTTATATATAATAATGCGTATTTTTGGCCTTCTCATCGATATCGTAAAATGCAATTTAGTATTTGTGATTGACAACAAACGTATTCGCCTATTTTCTGTAGGTCTAGTCGCGTTGGGGAATAGCGATATGAAAGCTATTATTCTTGTCAATGTCGCGTACTGCCTTGCATGGTTCATTATCGTATGTGACGCATGGGCGGGTCCATTCGGCATAGAGCAGGGACAGAGTAAAAATTCTCTTGAACTAAGAAAAGTAGCCCCACACGGCGGCATATATAATCTTCGGTCCGTCCCGCGGCGTCACCCCGATTTCGAAGTATACGCAGCAGAAATCAGCGAAAGATTTGGTGTTTGCCGTGTCAGTGCCGGATCGATGATGTTCAGGAAGGATCGGTTCGGAACAAACGTTCGATCGAAGTTCGACGAGATTGTACAGGAACTCGAAGATATTTACGGCAAGGGAAAACGCTTCGAGCATTTGAGGGCAGATCCACGCTGGCATGAAAAGCGTGACTGGGTGATGTCCATAACGCAGAACGAGCGGATGCACCGATACGAATGGTCTGCCGCGCATGGTTCGAGGCTCAAGGACGGGATCAAATATATAAAGCTGAGAGTCCAGGGCATCGGCGAGGACGTATCGTTCATCGCCCTGGAATACGACTTCGAGAACCGAGCCAAGTGCCTCGCAGAGAAAACACAGAATCTCGCAAGCACCCTGTGAGGGCGCAACGCCTCGCCTCCTGACGGCCGAGATTTGCGCGGCGGAAATTTCGTAAGGGCTGCCTCGGACGCGGACGGATCGAGGCGGGCAACAACCTCCTGCATATGCCGATAATGGCCGCCGGCGAAAGCCGACGCGTCGAATTATCCAAGCGGTGTCTCCGTTCGGAATGCGGCCGTCGTGCCGGGCGTCTGCGATGCGCTTCCGGCCGAGCAGCCGGCGCAAATCGGCGGGGTGAGGTTGGATAATCCGGTCGGCAACCTTATGGTGCGCCTTTGCAAACCCCGGGCTCGGCTTCACCGCGCTCGGCAGAGGCACGATGCAGAACACCGGAATAGGACTGATAATGACGAGCACGCGGTTCCTTCTTCGTCGCACATCCGCGACGGGCCCAACCTTCGAAAGAGCTTTGGATCAGGGCCGTTCGGTCAGCACATTGCTTCGATTGCTTCTCGTCGCTTTCCTGCTGACATTTGCACCGCCGGCCCCTGCCCAGGACAGCGGCGGACAGCCGGAAGCCGGCGCAGCAGCCGATGTGCAGGGCCAGAGTAGTGCCTTACCGGAGGTGCCGCCAAAGGCCTTTCCGGAGGAGCAGGCACGCATCGATGCCTGGCAAGCGACGCTGGAGCGTGTGGAGGCCGCGCTCCAGGCCGAACGCATAGACGACGTCACTCTTTCACAGCTGCGCAGCCAGATCGCCAAGATTCCCATGCAGGCCGCCGGGCTCAAGGCAGCACTGCAGCCGCGATTGCAGCTCGTCAATCAGCGCATCGAGCAGTTGAAGCCGGCCGACGAGCAGGCCGCCCGCAATCAGACCGAAGCGATCAAATCCGAACAGGCGCAACTACAGTCGGAGGCGGCCGGCCTGCAGGGCGTCGTCCAGCAGGCCGATCTCATCGCGCTTCGCGCCCAGCAGGATATAGACACGATCGGAGAGCGGCGGCGCGCCCTCTTTACGAGCTCCATTCTGCAGCGCTCGCAGAGCCTTGCCGATCCTTCCTTCTGGTTCGATCTGGCCGCCGCGACACCGGAGACGCTGGCGGACCAGTCCCGCGTCGTCGGGCACTGGTTCGGCGCCCTGGTCGAACGCACCGGCCGTTCGGCCGCGGGCATTCTCGTGGTCGTGATCGGCTTCGCCGCCTTTCTCCTGTCGCCGGGCCGGCGCTGGCTTACTCGGCGCACGAGCCGCGACCCTTCGGTTCTCCACCCGTCGGGGCTCGCCAAGGCGACCGCAGCGGCGGCCATCACCCTTGCCAACTTGCTGATCCCGGCTGTCGCCTTTTTCGTGCTCTACCAAGCCATGTCCATTCTGAAGGTTCTTCCGGCGGATCTGGCGACGGTCCTGCGGCCGGTCCTTTTCGGGCTGACCTTCGCATCCTTCTTTTACGGACTCTCGATCGCCGTTCTCGCACCGGAACGGCCCAGCTGGCGGCTCGTCCACGTTACGGACACGGCGGCCGAGCGGCTGATTCCGATAATAGTGGCCATGGCTGTGGTGAATGTCGGGGGCCTTGCCCTCGACGCGTTCCTGAAGGCGACCCATGCGCCCCTCTCCTTTGCCGTCGCGGCCCAAGGCCTCGGTGCCATCGCGCTCGGCATTCTCGCCATGTTCGCGCTCAGATTTGTGGCGCGCGAAGACGATGACGAGAACCCGCAGGGAACGAGCTCGGCCTGGCGCCTGCTCATTCCGGTTACCTGGGCGGTCGCCGCGCTCACCGTTATTGCGCCGCTCGCCGGCTTCGTGGCCTTCGGACGCTTCGCCGCGCTGCAGATCGTCTTCACGACGGCGGTGCTGATGAGCCTCGTGCTGTTGCTGCGCCTTGCGGACGAGGCGATTTCCTACGGCTTTTCGGTGCAGACGCGGATCGGCGGCTTCATGCGGCAGGCGATCGGCCTGAAGCCCAACACGATCAGCCAGATCGGTGTGATCCTTGCCGGGTTCGCGCGCCTGATCGTGATCATGGTAGCCGTGATGGCCCTTCTCGCGCCCTGGGGCATCCAGTCGGAGGATGTGGTCGGCACCTTCACCTCCGCCTTCTTCGGATTCGAGATCGCCGGATTTTCGTTCTCGCCTTCTGCGATTCTCGGCGCGATCGTCGTTTTCGTCGTCGTGATCGTCGCAACGCGCGGTTTCCAGAGGTGGCTCGACGGTCGCCTTTTGCCGCAAACCAGCCTCGACACCGGCCTCAGGACGTCGATCCATACGGGGGTGGGCTATGTCGGCGCTGCGATCGCGGGTCTCGTGGCCTTTTCCTATGCGGGTCTCAACCTCCAGAACGTCGCAATCGTCGCCAGCGCCCTGTCCGTCGGCATCGGTTTCGGCCTGCAGTCCATCGTCAACAACTTCGTCAGCGGGATCATCCTGCTTGCCGAACGGCCCTTCAAGGTCGGGGACCGCATCGAGGTCGGCCCGAATACGGGGATCGTCCAGCGCGTCAGCGTCAGGGCTACCCAGATCCAGACCTTCGACAATGTGACCGTGATCGTACCCAATGCCGACCTGATCAGCGGCCAGGTGGTCAACTGGATGCATGGCGACTTCTCGGCGCGCCTGAAGATTCCCGTGGGTGTCTCCTATGAATCGGACCCGGAGCAGGTGCGGCGGGTTCTGCTGGAAATCGCCATGGACAATCCGCGCGTCTTGAAAATTCCGGAGCCTTTCGTTTCCTTCACCGATTTCGGAGCCGATGCCCTGCAGTTCACCTTGTTCTGCCACGTCGGCAACATCAACGCCGATGCGGGCGCGGCGAGCGATATGCGTTTCGAAATCGCCAAACGCTTCCGCGAGGAAAAGATCGAAATGCCCTTCGGCCAGCGCGACATCCATCTTCGCGATCTCGCCAGCATCGAGGGGCTGGTCCGCGAGCTGTTCGATGGCCGCACAGCCGCGCCGGCCGCAGCGTCTCGGCCGGGGCAAACGCGCGCGAAACGTCGGAAGAGTGCGGCCGAGGCCGCCAGCGAATGAGTATGAAAGGCAGTCCCGGATGACGAAGCAGGCCCGCTGGCTTTCGGCAGCGGGCCCGGGGGGTAGCCGAGACCGTTCGAGCTGACTACTCCGCCTTTGCGCCGCCCAAAAACTCCTCGCACCAGCTCGGCCCGTTCGGACGCTTGCGGTCGCCGGCGATCCGGATCGCGCGGATGACGTAGTCGGAGGAGACGGTCAGCTGAACGGAGCAGCTCAGATATTCCGTGCGCGCGGCAGAGATGCGCTTGCCGCGTTTACCATCGGCGGTCTTTTCGTATTCCGCCGGGATCCTGCGCGTCTTGTAACCGCCCTTCCAGCTGTAAACGGTATCGCCGCCCGCTTCGACGTCGGAAATGGGTGGGCCGAACTGAGCGAAGAAGGGCCCCGCCGGCTGGCCGAGCCAGCGTGCCTCGACCGCATTTCTCGTGATCCCGGTCGTCGTCGTGCAGCCGGCAAGAAGCAGCCCGAGGGCGCCCGCCGTCATCATGCGGAAATTCATGTGTCTGTCCCTTAGATATGTCCTGAAACCTGCGGCGCGGAAGGGCCGGAATCCCCGGTTTTCCTTGCAGTCCGCCGAGGCTCTAGCGCTAAAAGCCGTGAAAGAAAATCGGCTCGGAGCATTGCCGCAGAGTAAATTGGAGAGCGTTGCAGAAACGCCCTATCGCGTATGAGACGGGGCGTGCGCGCGGCCGGAACATTTTCACCTTCAGCGCGGTCTTTTTTGCGATAGGCGCTTGTGAAATCAAAAATGCTGTTCTATAGAGGCGCCGCTGGTCACGGAGTGTAGCGCAGTCTGGTAGCGCACCACGTTCGGGACGTGGGGGTCGAGTGTTCGAATCACTCCACTCCGACCAGCTGTAAATCTCCCCCAACCGTATCGTTTGTCCGGCTTTCTGCCGGTTTGCCGGGTCGCCCTCACACATTCCGGCACGGATGCCTTTGCCGCACCTTTATTGTTCATAGAGAAACGGGTTGTTCCTGAAAATCCGTCTTATCGGAGTGAACAATCGGAGCGAATATCCTTCAAACGCAAACCCGTGAGGCAGCGATGTCGAAGGAACCTATCTTCACTCTGCGCGAAATTCTCGTCTGGGCCGCCATTCTGGGCAGTGTAGTCGGCTATCAGCTTTGGAATCATGCCGATCCACAGCCGCTGACGATCGACTTCGCAACGGTCGAGCGGCGGGCCTGACCGTATTAAGCGGCCTCCACCTTAGAAGCGCGTGCCTGCACTCAGACCGTCTCCCGATCAGAGCAGCAAAAAGGGGCCATGCGGCCCCTTTACTGACAGGCAAACGGTGAGAGCGTCAACCGTCGATCGAGTCGATGATACCCACCGCCTTCGCGGCGGTTATCCGACGCACCTCAACGTCTTCGCGGCGGGCGGCGAAGAGCTCCGTTGCCATGAGCTGATCGGCAAGATCTGCCGGCAGCGACAGGATCACCCGGCTTTCCTCGGCATGGATGCCCCCGAGCGCGGCGCGCTTGGCAGTGATCATGCCGCCCGCCACCGTGTTGTTGGTGTCGGGATCGATCAGGATGAAGGCGCCGGTCGTGCGGTTCTGCTCATAGGTGTCGAAGATCGCCTGTTCGTCGAAGGCGAGGTGCACTTTGCCGATCGCGTTCATCGGCAGTTCGTCTGCGTGGTTCCACTTGCCGCTCTTGAGTTCGAGCTGGCTGACCGGCTGCACCTGCACGCGCTGGCGGCGGCTGCCGGACTTCAGCCAGTAGCGCTTGCCCGGCTGGATGCCTTCCGGCTGCAGCGCCACGAGTTGCGCATCGAAGGCGAGCCCGGTCATCGGCTGGCTGTCGATCGAGGCGATGACGTCGCCGCGGGAAACGTCCACCTGGCGGTCGAGCACCAGCGTGATCGCGTCTCCCGCTACCGCCGCATTGCGCACGAGATCGAAGGTGACGATCTTGCTCACATTGGCGACCATGCCCGACGGCAGGATGACGACCGAGTCACCCGGCTTCACCGAGCCGCCGGCAACCGTTCCCTGATAGCCGCGGAAGCTCTCTCCCGGGCGCGATACGCGCTGCACCGGCAGGCGGAAGCCGACGGTCTGGGCGGAGCGGGTCGTGGCAAGCTCCAGAATTTCGATGAGCGTCGGGCCGTCATACCAGGGCATGGAAGCGCGGCCGTCATAGACGACGTTCTCGCCCTTGAGCGCCGAGACCGGGATTGCGGTGACCTGGCGCACCCCGAGCGAAAGGGCCAGCTCCCGGAACTCGTGCGAGATCTGGTCGAAGCGGGCGCGATCGTAATTCGTCAGGTCGATCTTGTTGACGGCGAGCACGAACTGGCGGATGCCCATCAGCGTCGCGATCGTCGCGTGGCGGCGGGTCTGCTCCAAAAGGCCGACGCGCGCGTCCACGAGCAGCACGGCGAGGTCGGCGGTCGAAGCGCCGGTCGCCATATTGCGGGTATATTGCTCATGGCCGGGCGTGTCGGCGACGATGAAGGAGCGCTTGTCGGTCGCGAAATAGCGATAGGCCACGTCGATGGTGATGCCCTGTTCACGCTCGGCCTGAAGGCCGTCGAGCAGGAGAGCGAAATCCGGAAGGCCGAGATCGTTCTGCTTGCCGCCGGAATCGCGCTGAAGGCTTGCCGCCTGGTCTTCCTTGACCGCCTTGGTGTCCCAAAGCAGCCGGCCGATCAGCGTCGATTTGCCGTCGTCGACGCTGCCGCAGGTGATGAGGCGAAGGGGGCGCGTGTCGCGCACGACCCGCGCAGTCTCCTGCATCGGAAGGGATACGACGGTTTGATCCAGGACTGCGTTCGCTGCTGCCGGTGCGGTCATCAGAAATATCCTTCGCGTTTCTTCTTTTCCATCGAACCGGCCTGATCGCGATCGATCGCGCGGCCCTGACGTTCGGAGACGGTCGCGGTTTCAAGTTCGGCAATGATGTCGTCGAGCGTGTCGGCTTCGGAGCGGATCGCGCCCGTGAGCGGGAAGCAGCCGAGCGTGCGGAAGCGGATGACTTCCTCGCGCTTGACCTCGCCGGGAAGCAGCTCGAGGCGAGGATCCTCGGCGAGGATCAGCATGCCGTCGCGCTCTACGACGGGGCGCTTCTTGGCAAAATAGAGCGGAACGATCGGGATCTCTTCCGCCTGGATGTAGCGCCAGATGTCGACCTCGGTCCAGTTGGACAGAGGGAAGGCACGGACGCTCTCGCCCTTGCGGATCATGCCGTTATAGACGTTCCAGAGTTCCGGGCGCTGATTGCGCGGATCCCAGCGATGATCGGGCGTGCGGAAGGAGTAGATGCGCTCCTTGGCACGGCTTGCCTCCTCGTCGCGGCGCGCGCCGCCGAATGCGGCGTCGTACTGACCCGCGTCGAGCGCCTGGCGCAGCGCTTCGGTCTTCATGATGTCGGTATAGAGCGCCGATCCGTGCGTGAACGGCGTGACGTTCTCGGCTGAGCCGCGCGGATTGGTGTGGGCGACGAGGTCGAGATCGTATCTCGCGGCCATCTCGTCGCGGAATGCGATCATCTCGCGGAACTTCCAGCCCGTATCGATGTGCAGGAGCGGGAAGGGGATGCGGCCGGGATAGAAGGCCTTGCGCGCAAGATGCAGCAGGACCGACGAATCCTTGCCGATCGAGTAAAGCATTACGGGGCGCTCGAATTCGGCCGCGACCTCGCGGAAGATATGTATCGCTTCGTTCTCCAGCGCCTTCAGATGCGGATCGAGCGGCGGTTTCGTGCTCTGCGGATTATGCAGTTCCGTTTCCGGAAGAGTGTGGGGCATTGCTAACTCCGGGGGAAGATCGTGGTCTTCGGGTGCGCGCGTGGCGCTCAGGCCGCGTTGCTGGCGTTGGGGATGATCGAGGAAGCCGCTTCCGGCACATGCAGGCCGCATTCGCGCTTCTCATCGTTCTCCCACCACCAGCGCCCGGCGCGCTCCGGCTCACCGGGCTTGATGGCCCGGGTGCAGGGCTCGCAACCGATCGACGGATAGCCGCGGCTGTGCAGCGGGTTGACGGGGATGGCCTCTGCCGCGACGTGGGCCTGGATCGTCTCGATGTCCCAGTCGGCGAGCGGATTGATCTTGATGAGCCCGCGATCTACGTCGGCTTCAGCGAAAGGAGTCGTGGCACGGTTGCCCGACTGCCCGCGCCGCAGGCCGGTAATCCAGTAGCTTGCCCCGTCGAGTGCGCGCGCAAGCGGCTTCAGCTTGCGCACGCCACAACAGGCATGCCGGGCTTCGACGCTTTCGTAGAACCCGTTCATGCCGTATTGCGCCACATAGGCTTCGATATCGGCTTTCTCGGGACAATAGCGCTTGATGAGGATGCCATAGGTCTCCTCGGTCTTGTCGATCAGGGCCACGGTCTCGTCGAAAAGACGGCCGGTCTTCAGCGTCGCGACTTCGATGTCGAGATGGTTGCTGCCGATCGCGGCGGTAATGACCTGGTCCTCGATGCCGAGCGAAGTGGTAAAGACCGCGCGGCCTTCCAGCCCGGCGATGAATGCCAGACGGCCGGAAAGATCCAGCCCTTCGAGCTCGTCGTTGATGGCCTTGGCCTCTGCCTCGAGGGCAAACTCTTCCGCGTCGACCGCCACTTCTGCTTTGCGGGATTGCGTCGTCATGGCTGCATCCTGTTGCAATTTGCACGGAATATGGCAGCCGTTCATGACAATGGACAGAAATAGCGGTTTCTAATGCCGCGCGAACGGAGCAAATATCTCTCTGATCCCCAGGGGCCTTGAAAAAGGCGCCCGTGGCCGGTGCGTCACTGAGGTGCGGCTTCGCTTTTCGCGCTGCTCCTGCGCAGGAGAATGCTCTGGGCGATGAATGTTCTGGAAAGACCGTGATAGAGCGGCTCGGGCGAAACGAGCCGGGCGGTGACATAGCCAAGCATCGATGCGGCCATCAGCGCGATCACGCCCTGATGGTTGCCGGTCATCTCCATGATGATGACGAAGGCGGTCATCGGCGCCTGGACGATGCCGGCGAAGTAACCGGCCATGCCGAGCACGGCTCCCAAGGCGATGCTGGTTCCGAAAAGTGAACTCATCGTGCTGCCGAGTCCTGCGCCGATCGCAAGAGAGGGGGCGAAGATGCCGCCCGGGATACCCGAGATCATCGCCGCGAAGCTCGCGAACAGCTTGCCCAGGAAGAAGAAATAGGGAAGCGGCTCACCTGCGACGGCCGCTTGCGCCTGTTCGTAGCCCGTTCCGAAGGTGGCACCACC
This sequence comes from Sinorhizobium meliloti 4H41, assembly GCF_000375585.1. Lineage (GTDB taxonomy): Bacteria > Pseudomonadota > Alphaproteobacteria > Rhizobiales > Rhizobiaceae > Sinorhizobium > Sinorhizobium meliloti_A. Next base: position 849,824 of record NZ_AQWP01000001.1, read on the forward strand.
CGACAGGACCCCGACGATGCCGGTGGCGACGCCGCATCCGCCAGCCAGCATGAGCATGCGCTTCACGGGGGCCGGCTGCGCCCAGCGGCGAATACGCCGCGTCAGCCGAAGGCTGGCCGCGCTAAAGGCGGCGCCAAGAAGCCCGCCGCCTATTCCGCAGGCGAGAATGAGCAGGAAATCTTTGGCGCCGCTCGCCGTCGTCGAGCTGGTGCCGAAATAGGTGTAGTTGCCGGAGAGGCTCAGGGCCGCGAGGCCAGACAATATGACTGCGGTCAGAACGAGTCCGTTTGCGCGAGACTCGTAGGTCCGGCTCATTTCCTCGATCGCGAATACGATGCCCGCCAGCGGTGTGTTGAATGCGGCCGCGATCCCCGCGGCGGAACCGGCAAGTATGAGCCCGCGCGCGTGAGCCATTCCGCCCCAGCGGGCGGCCTGCAGCATGATAGAGGCGCCGACCTGGACGGTAGGGCCTTCGCGACCGATCGATGCCCCGCCGAAGAGCCCGAGGACCGTGAGCAGGATCTTCCCGAAGGCAAGCCGCAGCGACAGCAGGCGCGAGCGCTCTTCCTCGCCATGCAGATGCCTTGCAGCGATAGCCTGCGGGATGCCGCTGCCTTGCGCATTGGGGAAGAAGCGGATGGCGAGCCAGGCAGAGAGGACGAAAACCGCAGGTGTCAGGAGCAGGGGAAGCAGAAAGCTCCACCGCCCGGAATCCGTCAGCCGGCGGAAGGCGTGTTGCGCCCAATCGGCGGCTTCGGCGAAGGCGACGCTGATCACGCCGATCGCAATTGCGCCGACCCAGAAGACCAGTCTTGGCCGCCAGACGCCGTAGGATCCCCAAAGGACTCTGGACCGGCGGAGGAGTTTCGATTTGGTGTAGGCCGAAGGCATCATGTTCTCTTAGCGAGTATGCCCTTCGAACACAAATCGGGAGTCTGCCCCTGCAGGATCGCGAGACCCTGCCGTTCAACAATCGGTGAGCGCGCTGTTCTTGCCCCATGCGTGCTCCATGTTCAGGCATCATCAACGCAGGAGAAGGAAATGCCGATGGCTACGTCTTTGTCGTCACGCCTCCCCGCGGCCGGTTTGCTGAGCCTGCTTCTGGTTACGGGCGCCTACGCGCATCACGGCTGGTCCTGGGCGGAGGCCGATCAGGTCGAGCTTTCAGGGACGATCCGCGAGATCTCCATGGCGCCGCCGCATCCGACCCTTCAGGTCGAGACGACGGATGACGGCACCTGGCGGGTCGAACTCGGCAACCCGCGGCTCACCCAGCGTTCGGGCTTTGTGGAGGGGGTAGCCAAGGCCGGCGATCCGATCGTGGTGCTGGGCAACCGCTCGCTCGACCGGAACGAGAAGAGGATGAAGGCCGTGCGGATCACCGTCGCCGGCAAGGTCTACGACATCTATCCGGAGCGCATACGGACGAATTGATGGAGGAGGCGCTGACGTGGATCGGGGCGTTGCCCTTCGCTTTGGCGATACGGCGCTCCGCGGTGCTCTACATCTTCGTGAACGCCGCCCACATACTCTCGATCGGGATAATCGTCGGTTCGATCCTGCCGCTCGACCTGCGGCTGCTCGGCTTCTTCCGCGACGTGCCCATCGGTGTGGTCGGCCCCTATCTTTCACGCGCGGCTGCGATCGGCATCGCGTTGGCCATCGTCACCGGTTTCTGTCTCTTCAGCGTTCGCCCGGTTGAGTATGCCGGCAACCCCGCCTTCCTGACGAAGATGACGCTGCTCGCGCTCGGCGTACTCAACGCCGCCATATTGCACTTGACCCCGCAATGGCGCGACGCAATCAAAGGCGGGCCGCTCTCTCCGAGGGTCCGCCTTTCAGCGCTGCTTTCCATGTCGATCTGGACCGGTGCGGTTCTAGCCGGGCGCTGGATAGGTTTCCTCTCGGAATAAGTTACCTGTCGCTCACCGCCCAGCGCGGATTGATCCACGGCTCCTGGTTCGAGCGGGCGAGCGGCTGCTTGCCGAGGATATGATCGGCGGCCTTTTCGCCGGTCATGATCGAGGGGGCGTTGAGGTTGCCATAGGTGATGTGCGGGAAGATCGAGGAGTCGGCGACACGAAGCCCGTCGACGCCGATAACCCGGGCTTCGGGGTCGACCACGGCCGTCGGATCGTCCTTCGCCCCCATCTTGCAGGTGCCGCAGGGATGATAGGCGCTTTCGAGATGCTCGCGCAGGAACCCATCGATCTCCTCGTCCGTCTGCACCTTTTCGCCGGGCTGGATTTCGGGGCCGCGATAGAGGTCGAAAGCCTTCTGGCCGAAGATCTCGCGCGTCAGCCGAACGCAATGGCGGAACTTCTCCCAGTCCTCCGGATGGCTCATATAGTTGAAGCGGATCACCGGGTCGGCCTTGGGATCGGACGAGCGAAGGGTGACGTCACCGCGCGACTTGGACAGATTATAGCCGACATGCACCTGGAAGCCGTGCGACTTCGCCGCCGCCTTGCCGTCATAGCTGATCGCCACCGGCAGGAAGTGGTATTGGATGTCCGGCTGCTTCACGCCGGGTGCCGAGCGCAGGAAGGCGCAGGACTCGAACTGGTTGGAAATTCCGAGGCCTCTCTTGAAGAAGAGCCATTGCGCACCGGCGACGCCCTGCCAGAACCATGGCAGCCAGGAATAGAGTGACACCGGCTTCGTGCTCACCTGTTGGAAATAGAATTCCATGTGGTCCTGCAGGTTCCGGCCGACGCCGGGTCGGTCGACCTTCACGTCAATTCCCATCTCCTTGAGGTGCGCGGCCGGTCCGATGCCGGAAAGCATCAGCAGCTTCGGCGAATTGAACGAGGAGGCGGAGACGATCACTTCGCGATTGGCCTTCACCACCTCGATCCGTCCGCCCCGCTCGATCTCCACGCCCGTCGCCCGGCCGTTCTCGATCACGACCTTGCGGGCGAAGCAACGGATGAGCTCGACATTCGGACGTTTGAGGGCCGGCCTCAGATAGGCGGAAGCGGCCGACCAGCGGCGGCCCTGCCACGTCGTCTGCTCCATCAGCCCGAAGCCCTCCTGCTTCGAGCCGTTATAGTCCTCGGTGACTTCGAAGCCGGCCTCTTTTCCCGCTTCGATGAAGGCGTGGAAAAGGGGATTCTTGACCGGGCCGCGCTTGACGTGCAGCGGCCCGTCGGTGCCGCGCCAGCCCTCTTCGCCGCCATGCGAATGCTCCATCCGCTTGTAATAGGGCAGCACGTCCGCATAGGCCCAGCCTTTGGCGCCGAGTTCCTCCCAGCGGTTGAAGTCTTCCGAATGGCCCCGGACATAGACCATGCCGTTGATCGAGGAGGAGCCGCCGATCACCTTGCCGCGCGGCGCGGTGATGCGCCGGTTGTTGAGGTTCGGCTCGGGTTCGGAGAGATAGCCCCAATTATAGCGGTTCATGTTCATCGGCCAGGCAAGCGCCGCCGGCATCTGGATGAACGGGCCGACATCGGAGCCGCCGAACTCGAGCACGATGACCGAATTCCTGCCGTCTTCCGACAGGCGATAGGCGAGCGCCGAGCCCGCCGAGCCGGAACCGATGATGACGAAATCTGCCTGCATGAGCGTGGTCTTTCTTGCTTCTGGGATGGCCCCTCAATCCGGCTGCCGCCGCCTTCTCCCGCGCGCGAGGGAAAGAGGGATATGCCGCGCCGGTCCCCTCTCCCCGCGCGGGGAGAGGGTTAGTCCTCGGGTCAAACCCGAGGAGAGGGCATAACTGCAAAGCTCAGTACGGCGCCTCGACCGGCCCCATGCCGACATAGACGGTCTTGAGCTCGGTATAGTGGTTCAGCGCCGCGACCGAATTCTCGCGTCCGAAGCCCGACTGCTTGGACCCGCCGAAGGGGATCTCTACCGGGCAGAGATTATAGGTGTTGATCCAGAGCGTGCCGGCCTCGAGCCGGTCGGCGACCCGGTGGGCGCGGGTGAGGTCAGCGGTGAAGACACCGGCCGATAGGCCGAACTCCGTGGCGTTGGCGCGTGCGATGACTTCCGCCTCGTCGTCGAAGTCGAGCACGCACATGACCGGTCCGAAGATTTCTTCCCGAGCGATCGTCATACCGTCGGTGACGTCGGCGAAGACGGTCGGCTGGATATAGGTGCCTTCGCCGCTCACATTGTTGGGAATGCCGCCGCCGGTGACGAGGCGCGCCCCTTCCGCTCTGCCCTTCTCGATATAGGAGAAGACCTTGTCGCGTTGCGCCGCCGAGACCATCGGCCCAAGCTGCGTCGTCTCGTCCAGGGGGTCGCCGATGACGATGGCTTCGGTACGTTCCTTGAGACGGGCGAGGAAGGGCTCCTTGATCTTCTTCTGCACGAAGACGCGGGTACCGTTGGAGCAGACCTGGCCGGTCGAGTAGAAATTGCCGAGCATGGCACCGCCGATCGCGCTTTCGAGATCGGAATCCTCGAACACGATCAGAGGCGACTTGCCGCCGAGCTCCATGGTGACGTGCTTGAGTTCGGCGGCGGCGGCGCCGGCCACCTTCTTTCCGGTCGGCACGGAGCCTGTGAGCGACACCTTTGCGACGTCCGGATGGTTGACGAGGAGCGGGCCCGTCGCGCGGTCGCCCTGAATGACGTTGAAGAGGCCCTTCGGCAGACCCGCTTCGATGAGGATCTCGGCGATCTTAAGTGCGCCGAGCGGGGTGTTTTCCGAAGGCTTGAACACCATCGCATTGCCGGCGACGAGCGCAGGCGCACCCTTCCAGCAGGCGATCTGCTGCGGGTAGTTCCAGGCGCCGATGCCGACGCAGACGCCGAGCGGCACCCGCTTGGTATAGGCAAAGTCGCCACCGAGCGGGATATAATCGCCGTTGAGTGCGGCGGGCGCGACGCCGCCGAAAAATTCGAAACTGTCGGCACCGGACGTCGGGTCGGCAACGATGGTTTCCTGGATCGGCTTGCCGGTGTCGAGCGTTTCGAGTTCGGAGAGTTCCCGGTTGCGCTGCCGCATGATTTCGGCGGCCCGCTTCAGGACACGCCCGCGCGCGGTCGGGCTCATCGCCGCCCATTCCGGCTGCGCGCGCTTCGCCGCTGCGATCGCCTTTTCGACGATCGAAGGCGTTGCCGCGTGGAGGCGGGCGATGACTTCGCCGGTCGCCGGATAGATGCTCTCGATCACCGTGCCGCCGGTGTCCTCGACATATTCGCCGTCGATGAAGTGCGAGGCTTTCGGTTGGGCTCTCATCTCATTCTCCTCGCGGATAGCGTTTGGACTCCTCGAGATTGTCGAGGTTCATGTGATTGCGCATGTATCGCTCCGATGCCTTTTGCAGCGGCTGGTGATCCCAGGGGTAATAGGCGCCGTTTCTCAGCGCCTCGTAGACGACCCAGCGGCGGGCCTGGCTTTCGCGCACGGCAGCATCGAAGGCCTGCATGTCCCAATGGGCGGCGCGCATGTCCTGGAATGCGGTCAGCGTTGCCTGGTCGACAGGTCCGCGCGGCTTCGCTGCGAGGTTCGTGAGTTCCAGCGGATCGGTCTCGAGGTCGAAGAGCTGGTCCGGATCGAGTGCGCAGTGGATATATTTCCACTTGCCCTCGCGAATGGCGACCAACGGCGCATAGGAGGCCTCGGCCGCATATTCCATCAGCACCGGTTCGGTGCGCTCGACGCCGTTGACCATCGGCACGAGGCTGACGCCATCGGTCCAGGGCTTCACTTCCTCGAGCGAAATGCCGGCGAGGTCCGCAAGCGTCGGCGTCACGTCGAGATTGGAGGTCGGCGTCAGATGCAGGCCGGGTGCGATACCGGGGCCGGCAATCATCAGCGGCACGCGCGCCGAGCCTTCGAAGAAGTTCATCTTGAACCAGAGGCCGCGTTCGCCGAGCATGTCGCCGTGGTCGGAACAGAAAAGGATGAGCGTCTCATCGAGCATCCGCGTCCGCGTGAGGGTGTCGACCAGTTCGCCGACCTTCTCGTCGAGATAGGAGATGTTGGCGAAATAGGCGCGGCGAGAGCGGCGGACATTCTCCTCCGTCAGCTCGAAGTTCCGGTAATCGCAGGACAGCATGATGCGCTGCGAATGCGGGTCCTGCTCGTCGAGGGGGATAGGGTCGACCTCGGGCGTGAGGTGCTCGCAATCTTCGTAGAGGTCCCAGAATTTGCGCCGCGCGACATAGGGGTCGTGCGGATGGGTAAAGGAGACGGTGAGGCACCAGGGGCGCCGGCTCGCATCGTCGTTTTCCCGCGAAAGCTGGTAGAGTTTCTGGTTGGCGAGGAATGCCACCTCGTCGTCGTATTCCATCTGGTTGGTGATCTCGGCGACCCCGGCGCCGGTGACGGAGCCGAGATTGTGATACCACCAGTCGATGCGCTCGCCCGGCTTGCGGTAATCCGGCGTCCAGCCGAAATCGGCCGGATAGATGTCGGTCGTCAGCCGCTCCTCGAAGCCGTGCAGCTGGTCCGGTCCGACGAAATGCATCTTGCCGGAAAGCGCGGTGTAATAGCCGGCCCGGCGCAGGTGATGTGCATAGGTCGGGATCGACGACTGGTACTCGGCGGCATTGTCATAAACCCGCGTGCGGCTCGGCAATTGCCCGGCCATGAAGGATGCTCGGGCTGGGGCACATAGTGGCGACGAGGTGTAGTTGTTGCGGAAACGGGCCGATCGCTTGGCCAGCGCCTTCAGGTTGGGCGCGTGCAGGAAGTCTGCAGGCCCGTCCGGAAAAAGCTTTCCGTTCAGCTGGTCCACCATGATGATCAGAATATTCGGCTTCCCGGTGGTCACTTGATCGTTTCCTCGTGGTTCGAATTCTTGCTTCGTCTTGCTTGGCCGGTCGGCGATTGTCAGCTGCGGCTGCCGCCACCTTCTGCCCGCCGGGAGGGAGGGGCTAATCCTCGGAGCAAACCCGGGGAGGGGAGCCTTTCCCGTCGCTCGCCCTCAGATGCGCATTCACGTAATCTTCCGTGAGCGCCACCGAGGCTTCGATGCTGATCGGCGCCGATTTCAAACTTTGCCGGATGTAGAGCCCGTCGATCATCGCAGCGGCGCCCTCGGCGATGCGTTCCGCGTCATCTGCCGGGCAGAGCGCTCTCAGACCCGCGAGCAGGTTTGAGCGCAGCCGCCGCGCATAGATCACCAGCAGCCGCCGCACTTCCTCCGACCGTTGCGCCTCCGAATAGAAGGCGAGCCAGGCTGCGACCGTCTCCGGCGCGAACTGATCGGCGCGAAAACTCACGCTGATCAGAGCACTCACCTTTGCGCGCGGCGTCGAGGCCGCCTTCATCGCAGACACGGCGTCGTCGCGCAGCTTGCCGAGAAGGCTGCGGATGGTGGCGATCAGCAACTGTTCCTTGCTGCCGAAATAGTGATGCGCGAGCGCGGGCGAAACGCCGGCCGTCCGCGCGATATCCGACATGGTGACCGCGAGCGTCCCTTGGTCGCCGATCACGCGCAGCGCCGCATCGACCAGCGCCTTGCGGCGCACCGGCTCCATTCCGACCTTGGGCATCTTCGAACTCCTCTGGCTCTAGCTTATTTTTGATTGATCCATCAATCAATAAAAAAATCCTGCGCTTTTCTCTTTCTTTTTGCTTGGAAATCAGCGGGAGGCGTCCATGCGCATAGGCATGACTGGAGGTTGAAATGGTTCACGCGTTCGATCCCGCCGGCAGAGAGGCCCTTGCCGGAAAATGGGGGTGGTTCGTCGCACTCGGCGTGCTTCTGATCATGTGCGGCGGCATCGCCTTCGGAAACCTGCTGATGGCGACAGTCGCCTCCGTCTATTACGTCGGTCTCATCATGCTGATCGGCGGCCTGCTCAACCTCGCCCACGCGTTTCAGGTCAAAAACTGGGGGAGTGTCCTTTACTGGATTTTGAGCGGTGCCTTTTATGCCGCGGCAGGCCTGTTCGCTTTCATCAATCCTGTCCTCGCCTCCTCCGTGCTGACGTTCCTGCTGGCGGTGGCGCTGATCGCCGCCGGTTGCTCCCGCATCTGGGTAGGGTTCAGGCTTCGGCCTCTTGGAGGCTGGGGGTGGATGGTCATCGGCGGCCTCGTGACCCTGCTAGCCGGCCTCATCATCGCTGCCGGCTGGCCGGTCGACAGCCTCTGGATACTGGGTCTTTTCCTGGCGGTCGATCTCGTCATGCAGGGGCTGGCCTCGATCGCCTTCGGGGTTCTCGCTAGGGGCTGAGCAGGCTTTTCCGAAGCTTCATCAAACTTTCACATTCGCGAAAGATTTCGTTGACGCCTGGCTCCGATGCTGGCGCGCGTTTGTGTGTCCTATCCCTGGAGCCCGGCATGTCGGCCGCCCCCGCAGAAATCCTGTCGCTTCGCCGTTTCGGCGACGACCAGATCGTGACCCTTGCCAAACTCGTCATCGAAAATGCCCTCCAGCCGATCGTGGAAGCAGCGACCGGGGCGGTGTTCGGCTATGAATCCCTGATGCGCGGTTTCGAGCGCCTGGGTTTTGCCTCGCCGGTCGAATTGCTCGACAGGGCCGAGAGCGCGGGGCAGTTGCTCGCGCTCGAGCACCTGATCAACAGCCGCGCCGTCGCCGCGTTTGCCACGCTCCCGGACTTTTCGGTGCGCACGCTCTTTCTCAATTTCGATGCGCGGCTCGTCGGTGCCGAGGGCGACATCGTCGATCGCCTGGTCAACCACTTGAAGCGTGCGAATATCGCGCCGTCCTCCCTTTGCTTCGAACTGTCGGAACGTTTCGACAGCAGCAAAATGCCTGACTTTTCCGCGCTCGTGCGGCAGCTGCGGCTTGCGGGATTCAAGCTCGCGATCGACGATTTCGGTGCGGGGTTCAACGGGCTGAAACTGCTCTGCGACCAGCCGGTCGACTATGTGAAGATCGACCGGCACTTCATCTGCGATATAGACAAGGACTCCCGCAAGCGGCACCTCGTCCGGCATACGGTCAACATGGCCCATGTGCTCGGGTCGCGGGTCATCGCCGAGGGCGTGGAGACGGAGGCGGAGTTTCTCGTCTGCCGTGATCTCGGTTGCGATCTGATGCAGGGCTACTTCATCGCCCGACCGACGACGCACGTCACGGAGCTGCAGGCCGTCTACGCTCATCTCGAACCGGCGGCCGGCGCTCGGCGCCCGTCTGCGACCCTTGACGGCATCCTGATCCGCAAGGAGATCGAGCAGCTTCCGGCAGCGAGGGAGAGCGACGACCTCGATTCCGTGTTCGACCTTTTCCGGCTCAATCCACGCCAGGCTTTCTTTCCGGTCCTGAATGCCAATGGCGAACCGCGCGGCATCCTGCACGAGTATCACGTCAAGGAGATGATCTATCATCCCTTCGGCCGCGACCTCCTGAAGAACCGCCTCTATCAGCGCCGCATCTCGCATTTCGTCACGCCGGCGCCGATCGCCGATCTCGACACGCCCGCCGACGAGATGCTCAAGATCTTCGCCGGCATGAACGGGAGCGACTGCGTCATCCTGACGGAGAACATGCGCTATGCCGGCATTCTCTCCGCTTCGTCGCTCCTGAAGATCATCAACGAGAAGCAGTTGAAGACGGCCCAGGAGCAGAATCCGCTGACGGGCCTTCCCGGCAATCGCGCGATCCGCGATTATGTCCAGCACGCGATCCTCGATGGCGACCAGGCCCGCTACTTCTGCTACTGCGACTTCGACGATTTCAAACCCTTCAACGATACCTACGGCTTCCAGAAGGGGGATCTCGCGATCACGCTCTTTGCGGCGCTCCTGCGGCGCCACTTCATAGGCGAAGGGAAGTTCCTGGGTCACGTCGGAGGCGACGATTTCTTCGTCGGCATCGACGGTTCCACCGAGGAGGATATACGGGGCGTCCTTTCACGTCTGATCGACGACTTCCGCTCGGACGTCCGCCAGCTCTATTCGCCCGAGCATCTGTCGGCGGGACGGATCAGCGGATATGGCCGCGACGGCACCACGAAGGCTTTCCCCCTGATGCGCTGTTCGATCGCGGTGCTTTTGCTTCCGGAAGGCCTTGTCCTCTCGGACGGACAGACCGTGAGCAAGCGGATCGCGGAGATAAAGGCGCGCGCCAAGGCGAGCGAAGAAGGCCTCGTCATGGAGCCCCTCGACCGGACCTGAGCAGCGGATGCACGACGAACTTTCCCGAACGGCAAGAGGGCTATAGGTATAGGCGGAACCGTTTTGCGAGGATGCCGTCATGACCCTTCCGACAGAAATGACCTATGTGGATCTGCCTGGGCCCGGAGGGCCGGAGAATATGGTGCTGGCGCGGGGGGCGATGCCTGAGGTCCGGCCCGGCGACATTCTGATCCGCGTCGAAGCCTTCGGCATCAATCGGCCGGACGTCCTGCAGCGCAAGGGAGACTACCCGCTGCCCGCTGGGGCGAGCCCCATCCTCGGGCTCGAAGTTGCAGGCGAAGTGGTTGCTCTCGGTGAGGGAGCGGCCGGCTTCTCGACCGGCGACAAGGTCTGCGCTCTGGCCAATGGCGGCGCTTACGCGGAATATTGCGCCGTTCCCGCCACGCAGGCCCTTCGCTGGCCCAAGGGCTACGATGCCGCGAAGGCGGCAGCCTTGCCGGAGACTTTCTTCACGGTCTGGGCCAACGTCTTCGACATGGCCCGCCTGAAGGCCGGCGAAACGTTCCTTGTCCATGGAGGATCCAGCGGTATCGGCACGACCGCTATCCAGCTTGCCAAGGCATTCGGTGCAGAGGTCTTCGCGACCGCCGGCAACCTTGCGAAGTGCGAGGCCTGCGAGGCACTCGGGGCGAAACGTGCGATCAATTATCGCGAGGAGGATTTCAGGGCCGTCGTGCTGGAAGAAACCGGCGGTCGCGGAGTCGACGTCATTCTCGACATGGTGGGCGGGCGCTACTTCGAGCGCAACATCGGCAGCCTGGCCAAGGACGGCCGCCTGTCGATCATCGCCTTCCTCGGCAGCGCCCGGGTGGAGGACGCCAACATTGCGCCAATTCTCATGAAGCGCCTGCAGATAATGGGTTCGTTGCTCCGGCCGCGCACCGCCGCCGAGAAGCAGGCAATCCGCGACGGGCTGGCGGAAAAGGTCTGGCCGCTGCTGGAAGGGGGCGAAGTTGCGCCGGTCATCCAGGCGATCCTGCCCTTCGCCGAGATTGCCGGCGCTCATCGGCTGATGGAGCAGGGCGATCATATCGGCAAGATCGTGATGCGGATCGGGTAGCAAAAGACAATAAGACGATGGTCGCCCTTGTATTGGCCCAAAGATCGCTTACGTTGGGATTAACGTCAACGAACAGAAAGGAAGGTGATCCAATGTCTAATGAGATTTCGGACCTCGTAATGGACATGGGAGAGGTGAAGGAGTCGAGGCAGCCCTCGGCCTGATAGCCGCCTTCCTTGGGGTCTCAGCACCCGGCCATTGTGAGGCCAAAGCTCATGGAAGGGCCGCCGCAGGGCGGCCCTTTTCCTATGGAACGGGATGGGAAAAGTGCGTGCGGTTTTCCGCCCGCGTGCCATCCCCTCAGATTCCGAAGCGGCCGAGTGCCGGAATCTTGATGCCGGGCCGCGCGACGTCGAAGCCCGCCACCAGTCCCATGAAGTGCAGTTCCAGTCCGCTGCGCCAGCCGGCCGAGATGCCGGCGAGGCCGTAAAGCGTCGCATGCAGGTCGCGACCGTCGGCATCGACATGGAACAGTTTCCCCTCCGGCAGATAGTCGCGCCCGACCGCATCCGGCGGCAGCACGACGTCGAGTTCCGGCACCGATCGCAAGACATGGGCGACGAAAGTGTTGGAGTTGGGCCCGGGCCAGATTCGATAGCCGCCCGGCGAAGAATAGGGATAATCCTCGATCGCCGTTTCGATCTTGGGGATCAGGCGCTTGGCTTCCTCGCCCCTGACTACCGCGACGATGCGCGGCTCGTTGGAATACCAGCGTCCGTCGGCCGGATAGGCGTTCTTGCGGATCGGCTTGCCCCAGCCGACCTTCTCATAACGGTTGTATGTAGGCGCCCCTTCGTCTTTGGTGACGATCCAGGCGTGGCTTGCTACCGCCCCCTTCATGCCTCCGGTGGTCGCCGAGAAGACGTATATCGCCGCCTGCGGGCTCGCAGCCGCATCCGCCAGAATACCTGACGACGACCAATCCGCATCGTGCCAGCTCTGTGGCCGCTCCTTGAAGTACCACAGGCCCGCCGAGGCGAGCGCCGGAAGCAGGTAGACGACAGCGAAAACGAGAAAGAGCTTGCGGAGGAATTTCATCTACGGTGACTTTTCTGCCGTGGGATTCCTGATAGATGCATATCCGAAACTTGGAAAATTGAGGGCAGCCGATGTCGAATCCGGTTCTGGTCGAAGTAACGCGCGGAAATCTGGTCGAAAGTCGCCATCGAGGCATGATCGTCGCCGTCGATGGCGACGGAAAGACGCTGTTCTCCCTTGGCCAAACGGATGCTCATATCTTTCCGCGCTCCGCCTGCAAGGCAATGCAGGCCCTGCCGCTGATCGAAAGCGGTGCCGCCGACGCCTACGATTTCGGCAATCGGGAGTTGGCGCTGGCCTGCTCGTCGCATTCGGGGGAGCCGGAACATGTGGCGCTCGCCGCCAAAATGCTGACGGCTGCGGGGCGGGACGTCCAGGCGCTTGAGTGCGGCGCCCATTGGTCCTCCGACCAGAAGACGCTGATCGCGCAGGCCCGCTCACTCGAAGCGCCGAGCGCGCTTCACAACAACTGCTCGGGCAAGCATGCGGGCTTCGTCTGCGCCTGCTGCCATTCCGGGACCGAGGTCAAAGGCTATATCGGCTATGACCACCCGATCCAGCAGGAAATCCGCGGGGTCATGGCGGAGCTGACCGGAGCGATTCTTGATCGCGACAATTGCGGCGTCGACGGCTGCTCGATCCCCACCTACGCGCTCTCGATGAAAGGACTTGCTCACGGCTTTGCCAGGATGGCGAGCGGAGTCGGTCTCGGGACGGAGCGGGCGCGGGCCTCGAAGCGTCTGATCGACGCCTGCATGGCCGAACCCTTCTACGTCGCCGGCACCAAGCGCGCTTGCACGCGGCTGATGAAGACGGCACCCGGCCGCATTTTTGCGAAGACCGGCGCCGAGGGCGTATTCTGTGCGGCGATACCGGAAAAGGGTATCGGCATCGCGCTGAAATGCGAGGATGGCACGACCCGGGCCGCCGAGGCGATGGTCGCCGCGACGCTTGCGCGCTTCTTTTCGGACGATGACGAAATCCATGAGGCGTTGATGGCTCAGGCCAATCACGCGATGCGCAACTGGAACGGAATGCACGTCGGCGACGTGCGGGTGACGGAAGCCTTTGCCGCCTGACGCGATCTCGCTCAGGACTTGTCAATCGCGGCGATTCGATCTTCTGTGCTTCGGCGCCGCCGTCAGCCGCGCAATTTGGGAGGAAGAACGATGCTGAAACTGTTTTATACGCCGGGAACCTGCTCGCTTGCCTCGCACATCGCGCTGGAGGAAGCCGGTGCCGACTATGAAGTGCATCGGGTCGATTTTTCCAAAGCCGAGCAGACCAAGCCGGACTACCTCACCATCAACCCAAAGGGGCGGGTGCCCGCCCTCGTGACCGACCGCGGTATCCTGACGGAGACGCCGGCCATTCTCGCCTATATCGCCCAAAGCTTCCCGAAGGCGCGGCTTGCGCCGCTTGACGATCCTTTCGAGTTCGCGCGGCTGCAGTCGTTTCTGAGCTATCTCTGCTCGACGGTTCACGTCGCTCATGCCCATGCGCGCCGGTCCGCGCGGTGGGCAGACGACCCGGCGGCGCAGGAGGCGATGAAGGCCAAGGTGCAGCAGAACATGGCCGACTGCTTCGCGCTCATCGAGCGCACGATGTTCGTCGGCCCCTTTGTCAGGGGCGACGCCTATTCGGTCGCCGATCCCTATCTCTTCACCATCGCCGGCTGGCTCGAGTCGGACGGTGTCGATCCGGCCCGGTTTCCGCGAATCCTCGACCATCGCAACCGGATGGCCGAGCGCCCGGCCGTCGCCAAGGTTCTGGCTGAAGTGCAGTCGTAACGGCAATCGGCCGGGATCGGCGGAGCCGAAGCGTTAAAACGGGCGTTGGTCGTCCTCAGTTGCAGAGGTTCTCTGCCCCAGTGCGAGGCCAAGGCCATCCGGGGAACGGCAGATCCGCGAGTTCGCGTTCACCCATACGGAAGAGATCCGGATGCTGGAGAGGGTCGCGCATCCAGTCGGAGGCGAGTCCTCGAACACTGTCGGACGAGGCCTCGGGGCGCTTCAGTATTGAGAAAAACTTCAGCATACAGTCACCGTTCAGCTCGGATTGGGGTAGCGCAGCCGGTCACGCCGGCCGCTCAACACTTCAATCTGTGGGAGGAGAATCCACCTCTTTGTCGAAGTTTGCAATTGAGATTGCGAGGGCAGCGGTTTAGAAAAACTATATGAAAGACCTGAATAAGGTTCACCTGAACGGATTGCGCGCGGCCGAGGCGGTCGGCCGCCTGGGCTCGCTCGCCGCTGCGGCGGAGGAGCTCGGCGTCACGGCCGGCGCCGTCAGCCAGCAGATTGCCAAGACCGAGGCGCAACTCGGTCGTACGCTTTTCGAGCGCTCGCCGCGGGGGCTTGTGGTTTCGGATAGCGGGCGCGCGCTGCTGACGCGATTGTCGAGCGCGTTCAGGGAGCTCGCCGAGGCAGTCGCCCAGGCACGCCGTCGTGACGATTCGGTATTGACGGTGTCGGTCGCGCCGGTCTTTGCGGCGCGCTGGCTCGTCTACCGGCTGGACCGCTTCGCCGAGCGTAATCCGGATATCCGGCTGAGGATCGACGCGACCACGACGCTCGCCAATCTGGAGACCTCCGATGTCGATCTCGGCATCCGCGTCGGGGCTGGACGCTGGCCCGGCGTGCGAGCGGAACTGCTGCTCGAGCAGGAGGTCTTCCCGGTCTGCTCGCCGGCACTGGCCGCCGGACTTCGTGAGCCCGCGGACATACTGAAGCTGCCCGCGGTGATCGATGCGCACGCAATGTTTTCCTGGGAACTATGGCTCAAGACCGCCGGCCTCACCGGTGCGACCATGACGGTGCGCCACACCTTCAACGACGCTTCCCTGGCGCTCGATGCGGCGATTGCCGGGCAGGGGGTGATGCTTGCCTGGCAGACGCTTGCCGGATACGCGCTGCTGAGGGGGTCTCTCGTGGCGCCGTTCGGCATTCGCGCCAAGACCGGCTTCGGGCACTACTTCGTCACCTCCGTCTCACGCCGCGAAAGCAAGGGCGCTGCCGCCTTCAAGCGCTGGGTGCGCGAGGAAGTCGAGGACGGAATGCGGCAGCTCGCGGCGATGACGGGATGAGAAGACCCTTCGCTCACCCAGCCAGGTGCCTTATTCCGGTTCCTTCAGCCGTTCCTCCATCATCGCCTTGAAGGCGGGGCGGGATTGGCAGCGCGCCAGCCAGGCCTTGACCTGGCGGTGCCTTTCGAAAAGGTCCGTCTGGCTCATCGTGTAGCGGAAAACCTCCGCGAGATTGAGGTCCGCGACGGTAAAGCGGTCACCCACCACGTAGTCGCGATCGGCGAGGTGCGTTTCGAGTACGGAAAAGGCCTTTTCAAGGGAGCGGGCGCAGGCCGCGATCTCCGTCCGCCCTTCCGGCGTGTCCTCGATCCCCTTGTCATGGGCGAGAACGATCTTCACCGCATGCGGCTCGACCTCGGTCGCCGCCCACATCGTCCAGTTGCCGATCTGCCCTTCCTCCCGGATATCGGCCGGTGCCAGCGGTCCGCCGTGTTTGCGGGCGAGATAAAGATTGTTGGCGAGCGACTCGGTCAGCACCAACCCGTCATCCTCGATCGCGGGTATGAGGCCCATCGGGTTTATGGCGAGGAAGCCCGGCGACTTCGTATTGAGGGGGGCATCCGCGGCCAGCGGATCGGCGACCCGGCGCGCCTGGACAACCGGCACCGATCGGAAGGGCAGGCCGAGTTCCCCCGCCATCCAATAGTTGCGCGACGCGCGCGAACGGTAAACTCCATAGATCGTCAGCATTTCCCGCCGTCCTCCGATTGTCGTTCAGCTCCTTGCAGCGCGCGCGTCGGACAGACGCGCAAAGGTCGCTGTAACTCCTGCATGGTCATGCTGTAGGCCATCGCCGTCCTCGGCAGAAGCCGTCGGCAATGATAGGTCGCATGAATTCTTTTGATGCGAAGTGGCTCTGCACAACCTTTAGACGATTTTTCGCTGTGGAGTTTAGGGAAGCATAACCTCTTTTCGCTAAATCTGCGCGAGCGCCGCTCCTTCGGAGGTTTCGCTTGGCAAGAAAAACGTCCCGCAGCATCCGATATGCCGACCTGAACGCGGACGACAATGCGCAGACGCGCCGGCTGATCGATGCCGGCAGCCGCCTTGCCGACGAGGTCGCGCGTCTCTTTCCGCCCGAACCCGACATGGCCGACCGCCACTACTGGCTCGAAGCGATGATCAACCACGTTCCCGATTATATCTATGCGAAGGATACGGCGGGGCGCTTCCTGATCGCCAACGAGGCGACGGTCGCCGACAACGGCCTTGAAAGCCTGCGGGACCTCGTCGGCAAGACCGATTTCGATCTGCACCCGCACGAATTCGCCCAGGCCGTCGCCGATACCGAGCGGCGCGTGTTGGAAACCGGCGAGCCGATCTTCGGCATCGAGGAACGCGCCATCGTGACCAAGGGCCGCGATCGCTGGCTGATGACCTCGAAAGTGCCCTTGCGCAGCAAGAGCGGCGGGATCATCGGTATCGTCGGCATCTCGCGCGATATCAGCGATCGCAAGGCCGCGGAGCGCCTGCTCGAGGGTCAGGCCCGGCTGCTGGAAATGATCGCCAAGGGCAGGCCCCTTGGTGAGTTCTTCCACGAGCTGGTGCTGATGATCGAAGCGCTGCTGCCCGGCATCAAGGCCTCCATCCTGCTCCTTTCGGAGGATGGCGGGCATCTCCTGCACGGCGCTGCCCCCAGCCTCGACGCGGATTATTGCGCCGCCATCCATGGCGCCGAGATCGGCCCTGCGGCCGGCTCCTGCGGAACGGCTGCCTGGTGCGGCGAACAGGTGATCGTTTCCGACGTCTTCGCAGACCCGCTCTGGGAGGAATACGCGCCTCTCCTGAGGCCCTCCGGCCTCCGTTCCTGCTGGTCCACGCCCATCCTGTCGCGCGAGCGCAATGTGCTCGGAACATTCGCGCTCTATGCGCAGGAGGTCGGAACGCCGAGCGAGCAGCAGCAGGAACTGATTGCCATGGCCGCTCATCTCGCCGGAATAGCGATCGAGCGCAAGCGGGCGGAGGATCGCATCGGTTTCATGGCTCATCACGACGCCTTGACGGGGCTGCCGAACCGCGTGCTTTTCGAGGAGCAGGTCGCCGGCATGCTCGAGGAGATCCGCGAGCGGGATCAATGGGCCGTGCTCGCCTTTCTCGACCTCGACGATTTCAAACTGATCAATGACAGCCTTGGGCACGCCACAGGTGATGAGCTCCTGAAGGTCGTAGCCGGGCGCATGCGGGGTGCCGTGCGCAGGTCCGATTCCGTCGTGCGTGTCGGCGGCGACGAGTTCATCATCCTCCTGAACGGCCTGCCGAAGGAACGGGACGTCGTGCTGTCGCGGCTGGAGGATATCCGCGCTGCAATCGCCATGCCGGTGCAGTTGCAGGGCCGCTCCCTGCAGGTGAACTGCAGCATGGGCGTGGCCTGCTTCCCCAACCAGGGCACGACGGCGGGCGAACTTCTCGCCAATGCCGACATGGCCATGTATCGCGCCAAGGAGCTCGGCCGCAACAACATCCAGGTCTTCACCGAGGCGATGGCCGCGAGAGCCCATGAAAAACTCCAGTCGCAAGAAGAGCTTCGCGAGGCGCTTGCGCGGGAGGAGTTCCTGCTGCATTTCCAACCGCAGATGAGCCTCGAGACCGGCCGCATCTTCGCTGCGGAGGCGCTGTTGCGCTGGCAGCACCCGATGCGCGGCATCATCTCGCCTGCGGCATTCATTCCGCTCGCCGAGGAAACCGGTCTGATCGTGCCGATTGGAGACTGGGTCCTGCGCGCCGCCTGCCGCCAGTTGAAGGCCTGGCAGGTGGCCGGTCTGCCACCGCTGATCGTCAGCGTCAACGTTTCCGCGCGGCAGTTCCGCGAGCGCAACTGGGCGGCGCGTGTGGCGGCGGTTTTGGAGGAGACCGGCCTCGAGGCCCGTTACCTCGAACTCGAGCTCACCGAAAGTCTGATCATGCAGGACGTGCCGGGGGCGATCGCCACGATGCATGCGCTGGAGGCGATCGGCGTGCACCTTGCGATCGACGATTTCGGGACAGGCTATTCGAGCCTCAGTGCGCTCAAGCGCTTCCCGGTGCGCCGGCTGAAGATCGACCGGTCCTTCGTGACGGACATTCCGCACGATGCCGACGACATGGCGATTACGTCCGCGATCATCTCGCTTGCCCAGAACCTCGGCCTGCGCGTCATTGCCGAGGGTGTCGAGACAAAGGCCCAGGTCGAGTTTCTCAAAGAAAGCGGCTGCGACGAGATCCAGGGCTACTTCTTCAGCCAGCCCTTGTCGGGCGAGGATTTCGAAGCGATGCTTTCCTCCCAGCGGCCGTGATGTTCGCGAGCGTCCGTAAATGCAATCTGGTGCCACAGGGAGCGGTTTCCGCTTGCGTCCCGTTCCGACTTGCCGATAACCATTCGAGACGGCTTCGCAACGATTCACTTTCGAAGCACCTTGATCCGGCCCTCGGAATGGAGCACCTGGACTCTTTCCGTGCAGCACAACCCCGTTAGAGTTAGATGTCATCACTGCCAGCTTTGTCCCGACGTCAGTTTCTCCGCACATCCGGCTTGGCAATCGCCTCCGCCGGACTTGCGGGCTGCACCTCTTCGATGAACACGAACCGCTTCCGCGAGCAAACGATGCCGGTCTACCGCAATCCTGCGCTCGAAAGCCGCTGGAACGGGCCGCCGGGCGGGATCTTCGAGGGACCGGTCGGCGAGGGGCCGATCGGCCTGCCGCCACAGGATGCCTATTACGCGGAGATCTATGCGGCGCGGGAGGATGGCGGCTTTCTCATCCCGGAGGTGCCCTTCAGACAGATCGATCCGCGCTTCTATCGCCAGGAGGTCGGCGATCCCTTCGGTGAGGCCCCCGGCACGATCGTCGTCGATACGGCCGACCGCTATCTGTACCTCGTCCAGCCGGGCGGGCGGGCGATGCGCTATGGCGTCGGGTTAGGCCGCGAAGGCTTCGCCTGGTCGGGCCGCGGTCTGATCCAGTGGAAGCAGAAATGGCCGAAGTGGACGCCGCCGAACGAAATGATCGCTCGTCAGCCGGTACTGGCGAAATATTCCGCCGATAATGGCGGCATGCCGCCGGGACTCGACAATCCGCTCGGCTCGCGCGCGCTCTACATCTTCCAGAACGGCCAGGATACGCTCTATCGCGTCCACGGGACCCCCGAATGGCAATCGATCGGCAAGGCGGTCTCTTCCGGTTGCGTCCGCATGGTCAATCAGGACGTGATCGATCTTTACGATCGCGTGCGCAACAAGGCGCCGATCCTCGTCATCTGACGGCCTGTTCGGCGGCGTAACGAAGGAGCCGTTCGTCTCGGCAGCGAAAATCGCTTCGTTCTGCCTTTTGATGACCAGGGAAAGCGTTAACTGCGAACTTCCGGACGGAAAGCCGTACACACTTTTCCTGCAGGTCCTCTTGTCAGCTTTCGTGTCGACTCCCGGCAAGCCGCTGCGTCAGCCTGTGCAGCGCGTCGCGCAATTCGCCGACCTCCTCCAGGCTGCAGCCTGATGCACTGCCGATGTCGCGCAGAATACCGAAGGCTTCGGCCTTCAGTTCCCGGCCGCCATCCGTCAGGCTGACGATCACCTGCCGCTCGTCCGCCGCATCGCGTACGCGGCGGACATATCCGCCTGCTTCCAGCCGCTTGAGCAGAGGCGAAAGGGTGCCTGAATCGAGGCCCAGTTCTTCGCCGATTCGTTTCACCGTCATGCGGTCCTGCTGCCAGAGCGTGAGCAGCACGAGATATTGCGGATAGGTCAGCCCGAAGCGGTCGAGCAACGGCTTGTAGGCGCGATTGAAGGCATGCGCCGCCGAGTAGACGGCGAAACAGAGCTGGCGGCCGAGCGCCAGCACCTCATCGGACTCTGCGTCGAATTTTGCCGCTTTCCTCGTCATGATGTCATTGTCGCAAATTCACGCCGGCAAAGCAATTTGCAAAATTAATTTGCGCGCTATTTAATCTTACGATATATAAATTCGGCAACCACAAGGAAGGAGACTGTCATGCCCATCCTCTACCGCACTACCGCGTCCGCGACCGGCGGCCGCGCCGGCCAGGCCAAGAGCAAGGACGGCGTTCTCGACGTGACGCTGACCGTTCCAAAGGAACTCGGAGGCGACGGCGCGCGCGGCACCAATCCCGAGCAACTCTTTGCCGCCGGCTATTCCGCCTGCTTCCTCGGTGCGCTGAAATTCGTCGCCGGCAAGGAGAAGGTAAAGCTTGCGGAAGACACGATGGTGACGGGCACGGTCGGCATCGGACCCCGCGACGACGGGACAGGCTTCTTCATCGACGCGGCGCTGGAAATCTCGTCGCCCGGCGTGGAAAAGGCGGTTCTGGAAGACCTCGTCCAGAAGGCGCATATCGTTTGCCCTTACAGCCATGCGACCAGGGGCAATGTCGACGTTAAGCTGACGGTGGCCTGATAGGACCGTTGCAGATAGCCGAAGCCCGTTACCCCGGGCTTCGGCCTGCCCCGGCAGTTCCGCCGCAAGCAAGTGTCGGGGATCGATCTAAGGCCTGTTGAGATTCGGGCCACCCGCCGCGGCTTGTTTCATTTCCTCATTCCTGTGCTTGTCACAGGAATCCAGCCAGACCAAGTCCTTGGGCTGAACGAACTCTTTCCGCGCCGCTGCTGGATCCCTGTGACGAGCACAAGGGATGAGGAACGAGGAGACGTTGCAGTCCTCCGATACGTTTCCTACAGCGCCGCGCGTCTTATGAGACGCGCTGGAAAAGTGTGTGCAGTTTCCGCCCGCATCCCGCGTCTCAACCATTGGAATCGATCACGTTCATGATTTCAGGTCGACCCGACCTAAAATCATCGTGGTCTAGCGCTTCAGACTGCCGAGTATTCCGCGCACAAGGGCTCGCCCCACCTGGGTCGCAACCGTTCGCGCGACCGACTTCATCGCAGCTTCCATGATGGTTTCCCGCTTGTAGCCGGACGATCGCGGCCGGGCCTGCTTGCCGGAAGGCGCTTCGGCCGCATCGTCGCCGAAGCCGGGCAGGGTCCAGCGGCTGCCGCCGGAAGTCTCCTCGGCGGGTTTTTCTTCTGCCTGCCGGGCAGCCTCCGCCTGTTCCGCTGCCTTGGCTGCACGTTTGGCAAGCATCTCATAAGCCGAGTCGCGGTCGAAGTCCTCGTCGTAGAGACCACGCACCGGGCTCACGTCCACCACCTTCCGCCGCTCCGCATCCGTGAGCGGGCCAAGGCGCGACGAAGGCGGCCGGACCAGGGTTCTCTCGACGATCGACGGCGATCCCTTGCCCTCGAGCGTCGAGACCAGAGCCTCGCCGGTGCCAAGATTCGTGATCACGTCGGCACAATTGAAGTCGGGGTTCGGGCGGAATGTGTCGGCAGCCGTCTTGACGGCCTTTTGTTCGCGCGGGGAATAGGCGCGCAACGCGTGTTGGACGCGGTTGCCGAGCTGGGCGAGGACCGTCTCCGGTACGTCCAGCGGGTTCTGCGTGACGAAATAGACGCCGACGCCTTTAGAGCGGATCAGGCGGACGACCTGCTCGACACGCTCGACGAGAACCTTCGGCGCATCGTTGAAGAGCAGATGTGCCTCGTCGAAGAAGAACACCAGCTTCGGCTTGTCGGGATCGCCGACTTCGGGCAGTTCTTCGAACAGCTCGGACAAGAGCCACAGCAGGAAGGTCGCGTAGAGACGCGGGTTCATCATCAGCTTGTCGGCGGCAAGCACCGAAATCGCGCCGCGCCCGTCATTTGTGGTCCGCATGATGTCGGTGATCTTCAGCGCCGGCTCGCCGAAGAAATGCTCCGCACCCTGCTGCTCCAGAATCAGGAGTTCGCGCTGGATAGAGCCAACGGAGGCCTTGGAGATGAAGCCGAACCGATTGGAAAGCTCGCTCGCATTCTCGCCCATGTAATTGAGGAGCGCCTGCAGGTCCTTGAGGTCGAGCAGCGGCAGGCCGCCCTCGTCGGCGATCTTGAAGGCGATGTTCAACACGCCTTCCTGCGCGTCCGTCGCATTCATCAGCCGCGACAGAAGAAGTGGGCCCATTTCGGAAATGGTGGTGCGGACCCTGTGGCCCTTCTCGCCGTAGAGATCCCAGAAGATCACCGGGAATTCCTGGAAATCGTAAGGCTCGAGGCCGATCTGCTCGGCGCGCTTCAGCAGGAAGTCCTTGGGCTCGCCCATGGCGCCGATACCGGACAGGTCGCCCTTCACGTCCGCGCAGAAGACCGGAACGCCCGCATTCGAGAAACCCTCGGCCAGGATCTGCAGCGTCACGGTCTTGCCGGTCCCAGTGGCGCCGGTGATCAGCCCGTGGCGGTTGCCGAACTTCAGCTCCAGATATTCGCCTTTGTTGATCGAATCGTCCGGCTTGCGGCTGGTTCCGATATAGATCTTGCCTTCCTGCAGCATGGGGGCTTCATCTCCGTCTTGTCAATTTTATCAATGAAAGCGGGCATTTCCCGCATGTCGCACAAAGTCGGTCCTCGAAACATAGCGTGCATCTGTTATAGGCGGTGCGTCTGTTCCCGGCAACATGATTGCGGGCGCGAACAAGGCCGGATTGCCATCCGGCGAGCCCCGTGAAACGATGCTGCGAGGTGGCGGAATATGGTAATCGGCGTCCGTTTCGATGCACTTGTCATACCGGCATCCTTCATTTACCTTGACGTTAACGTCAAAATTCGATCGAGGAGATTTCCATGAGTGAACTGGTCACGCGCGTGGCGGAAAATGTCGGAATCGAGACCGCAACGGCAGAAAAGGCAGTCGGGATGATCCTCGGCTTCCTGCAGCGCGAGGCAGCCGAAGGCCCGGTCGCCCAGATGATCGAGGCGATCCCCGGTGCGCCCGAACTGGTCGCCCAGTACAATGGCGAGGGCAGCGGTGGTGGCGGCCTTCTTGGCGGCCTGATGTCGGCGATCGGCGGAGGCGGCGGCGTCATGGCGCTGGGGCAGCAATTGATGAGCCAGGGTCTTGGCATGGGAGAGATCACGGCGCTCGCCAAAGAGACGATCGCATTTGCCAAGGAGAAGGCGGGCGAGGAAGTCGTCGACGAGGTGGTCGCCTCCGTTCCGGGCCTCAGCCAGTTCGTCTGATTGCTCTGATGCGCAGGCAGGCCGTTACCCCCTCTGGCCGGCAGCCGGAGGAGGTAACGGCCGGGGTGCGGCATGGGGGCCGCTAAAGGCCTTCACCTCACGCATCCCATTCGGGAGCAAGACCCTGCGGATTGACGATCCGCCCAGACGGGCGGGCAAGCTCGCGGACTGCCGCCATCTCCTCCCGCGTCAGCGCGAAGTCGAATATCGCGAAATTCTCCTTGAGCCGCGCCTCCGTCGCCGTCTTCGAAAGCACGATCACGTCCTGCTGTTGCACGAGCCAGCGCAGCGCCACTTGCGCCGCCGTCTTGCCGTGGCGGCTGCCGATCTCCGCGAGCAGCGGGTCGGCAGGCACTTTGCCGTTGGCCATGGCATAGTAAGCCGTGAGCGACATTCCGAGCCGCCGCGCCGTCTGGAGGACCTTCGTCTGGTCGAGATAAGGATGATACTCGACCTGGTTCGTGGCGATCGGCGCATCGCTGAGACGCGTCGCCTCTTCCATTTGCGCGGCGTTGAAGTTGCTGATGCCGATATGGCGTACTTTGCCGGCATTCCGCACCTCGTTCAGGGCGCCGATGCGTTCGGCCATCGGCACGTCGCTCCCCGGCCAGTGCA
Organism: Sinorhizobium meliloti 4H41; assembly: GCF_000375585.1. Classification (GTDB taxonomy): domain Bacteria; phylum Pseudomonadota; class Alphaproteobacteria; order Rhizobiales; family Rhizobiaceae; genus Sinorhizobium; species Sinorhizobium meliloti_A. Next base: position 873,729 of record NZ_AQWP01000001.1, read on the forward strand.
GAAGCAGCAGATCGACATGGTCGGTTCTCAGCTTTCTCAGGCTCTCATCGACCGAGGCGATGAAGGCGTCGTGGCGATAATTGTCGACCCAGACCTTCGTGGTCAGGAAGATGTCCGCCCGTGCAATGCCGGACTTCTGGATGGCCTCGCCGACTTCCGCCTCGTTGCCGTAGATCTGTGCGGTGTCCACGTGGCGGAAACCGAGCTTCAGGGCCTGCGGCAGGATGCGAAGCACCTCCGCTCCGGACATACGGAATGTGCCGAAGCCGAGCGCGGGAATATTGGCGCCATTTGAACTGACTGCATGCATTGAGAGCTCCTTCACTGCGAGCGCCCGGCGGGCCGAAGCGCGATCTCCTATATTTGTCCGCGCAAGGCGCGCCTTCAAGCTTGTCCGGAAGACAGGGCCGCGCCTGCCGGAGCCGGCGAGAACCCGCATGCACTCCCGCTCTAGCGATTTTTTGTCGCCACGATGAAAAGCCGCGGGAAACGCAGGAGCACGCGCCCGTTTTTCATCGCCGGATAGGCCTTCCTGATCTTTTCGGCATAGGCGGCGAGATAGCCCGCCCGCTGGGTAGTGGGCAGCGCGTCCAGATAGGGGCGCAATCCCGTGCCCTTCACCCATTCGACGATCGCGTTCGCATTTGCGAGCTGGTGATAGTAGACGGTGTGCCAGACGTCGACGCGGACCTCCTTCGAGGTGAGCCTTTCGACATAGGTAGCTGGTGAGGGGAGGGACCTGCGCCGAATGGTGCGGCCCGCGAAGGCCGGGGCGAAGGCGGCCTCCTCTGCCGTTTCCTCCATCAGAAGATGCGACGATTCATCGAGGTTGTCGGGCATCTGCACGGCAAGCGTTCCGCCGGGCGCAAGCGCCAGTATGAGCCGCTCGAAAAGCGTGACGTGCTCCGGCAGCCACTGGAAGACCGCATTGGCAAAGAAGAGCGCGCTTTCCGCCGGCGGCGCCCAGGCGGCGAGGTCGCCTTTTTCGAAGCGAAGGTCCGGCAGGCGGGTGCGGGCGGCCGAAAGCATGTCATCGTCGCTGTCGATGCCGGTGAGCGGGCTGCCCGGAAATCGTTGGAGGATCAACTCGGTCGAATTGCCCGGGCCGCAGCCGAGGTCGAAGGCTGGACCGGCGGGCAGATCGGGTACCTGCGCCAGCAGGTCGCGCGCCGGACGCGTCCGTTCGTCCTCGAACTTGGCATATTGCGCTGCAGACCAGGCCATGGGCGGGGCTCCTTCATACGCCGAATTGCAGGCTTTCGAGCGAGGGGAGGATCAGCGAAGGACCATGGTCCTTGTATTCATCCGGCCCGTCGGCCCGGTTGATCCAGACGGTGCGAAAGCCGAATTTCGTGGCGCCGGCGATATCCCACCGGTTCGAGGACTGGAACGAGACCGCCTGCGGATAGAGCCGGTAGCTCGTCGTCACCAGGTCGTAGACAGCCGGTGCCGTCTTGAACGCCTTGACGGCATCGACCGAGAAAACGTCGTCGATGACGATATCGAGTGCGGCATTCTTGACGGCCGAGGCCAACATGGCCGGCGAACCGTTGGAAAGAATGGCGATGCGGGCGCCACGTTCCTTCAATCCCTTGAGGACCGCGGGAACTTCCGGATAACAGTCGAGCGCCCAATAGGCATCGAGAAGCGGCTTTTTGAGCCCGGGATCGGCTGAGGGGAAGCGCTGAAAGGCGTAGTCGAGCGACTGCTCGGTCAATTCCCAGAAGTCGACATAGGCGCCCATGAGCGAGCGGACCCAGGAATATTCGAGCTGCTTGGCGCGCCAGAGTTCCGAAAAGGCCTGGCCGTCCGGCCCGATCGCATCGGCATGCCGGCGTACGGCCGCATGCACGTCGAAAAGCGTGCCATAGGCGTCGAAGACATAGGCCGCGTAAGACATCGAGTTCTCCCGTCTATCCACCGTCCGGTCGGCGCGCCGGAGGTTTTCACCATTTTGCGCGAGTAGCCGCCGGGCAGGGGCTTGCGGCACTGCGTCGGAGACGCTGTGCCACAGCATTCTTTTGGCGCATCATGTCAAAACTTTGTGCGCCGCACAATGTCTTCGTCGCCCCCCTTCGTTCAATCTTTCCAAACCTTTGCCGGGAAACGCAGCGCCTGTTTCGCAAGTTTGCCCTTGAGGCCGAGGGCCGCGTCGCAAAGGCCGAGCACGTGCCGGTTCGGTTTCGCCTCCGGGCGCAGCGCGTGAAGCGCTGCCGCAGCCTCCTCCGGTCCCAGATAGCGCGCCAGAACACCGAGGGTCAGCGCCGTCGAACGTCCGATGCCTCTGAGGCAGTGAACCAGCAGGTGCGCCTCTTCGGGCAGGCTGTCGATGAAGTCAAATGTCGCCTCGATGGCCGCCGGACGCGCGGCATCCGGCGCATCCGGGTCGATGGTGTCGCCGAAGCGGAGTTCCAGATGCCGCTCCGGCGGCAGGTCGATCATCGAAAGCAGACGCGTCGCTGGCGCTCGGATGGAGACGAGATGCGTCGGCGCCCATAACGCGCGATTGTGCCGCGCCTCGGTTTGCGAGCTCACGATGAGGCGCACCGGCCAGCCGTTCGGATGCGCCGGATTCGCGTCGAGTACGGGCCGATAACAGGCGCTCTCGATAGCCTGAACCGCAAGAGCCATGACGTGCCTCCTGATTCGTCTCGGATTGCCGGCAGAATAGCAGCGCCGGCACGCAACCGAAATCCGGTCAGAACCGCGTGATGACACTGATGCCGAGGTCCGTCGCCCGGTCCATCGCAGCAAGCGCCGGCGCCGCCTCTTCGAGCGATATCTCACGGCCGATCAACTGCTTCGGGTTCAGTTTCCCGGCGGTGATCATTGCCAGCATCGCGTCGTAACGCCAGGCCTGCATTCCGTGGCTTCCATAGATCTCGAGTTCATGGCCGATCACTTGCGCCATCGGAATCTGCGGCGTCGCGTGCTCCGCCAGCATAAGCCCGACCTGGACGTGCCGGCCGCGGCGGCGCAGATTTTTGATCGAGTTGAAGCAGGTAACGGGCGAGCCGAGCGCATCGAGCGAGACGTGGGCGCCACCTCGGGTGAGTTCCCTGACAGCTCCCGCGACGTCCTCCGTCTCGCGGCCGTCGATGGTGGCGACCGCCCCGAGCGTCCGGGCGAAGGCGAGCTTCTCCTCCGAGATGTCGATGGCGATGGGGTTGGCGCCGAGTGCCGCGGCGATCATGATTGCGGAGAGGCCGACACCGCCGCAGCCGTGCACAGCCACCCACTCGCCGCCCTTGACGCGGGCCTGGTCGACGACAGCACGGAAAGAGGTTGCGAAGCGGCAGCCGAGGCTCGCCGCCGTTGCGAAATCCATGTTCTCGGGCAGATGCACGAGGTTCTGCTCGGCAAAGTCGATCGCCACATATTCCGCAAACGAGCCCCAGTGGGTGAAACCCGGTTGAAACTGCGCTTCGCAGACCTGGCTGTTGCCGGAGCTGCATTCGAAGCAGCGGCCGCAACCGGAAACGAAGGGTACCGTCACCCGGTCGCCGATCCTGTAGCGGAGGACCCCGCGCCCGGTCGCCGCGATCGTGCCTGCCAGTTCGTGGCCCGGCACATGCGGAAGGCGAATGTCCGGGTCGTGCCCCATCCAGCCGTGCCAGTCGCTGCGGCAAAGGCCGGTCGCCTCGATCTTTATGACGACCCCGTTCTCGGTCGGCGCCGGATCGGGAAGCGTCCGGATCTCCGGCATCTTCTCGAAGGCATCGTAATACATCGCTTTCATCGAGATCTCTCCCTTGGGGCGTTTTCATCATTCTGACACGTCGCCCGGGAGGGCTCCAGAATGGACGCCATGACATTTTTTGATGTACCCATTCACCCTCATGCTGCTTTTTCCGGCTAGAGCGGAAGTGCGTGAAGAAAGAAGGAGGCACCGATGGCCGTCGATACATCCCCACGATCCACCACCTGGACCTTTGTCGACGGCGAATGGCTTGCCGGCAACCCGCCGCTGATCGGCCCGACATCCCATGCGATGTGGCTCGGTTCGACCGTATTCGACGGCGCCCGCTGGTTCGACGGCATCGCGCCGGACCTCGACCTCCATTGCCGGCGCGTCAACCGCTCCGCCGAGGCTCTGGGTCTCAGGCCAACGATGTCGGCCGAGGAGATCGAGGGACTGACCTGGGAAGGCGCGAAGAAGTTCGACGGCAAGACGGCGGTCTATGTGAAGCCCATGTATTGGGGCGAGCACGGGTCCTGGAGCGTCGTTGCGGTGGATCCTGAATCGACACGCTTCGCGCTTTGCCTTTTCGAGGCGCCGATGGGCAATGGCCGTGCCGGCTCGTCGCTGACGCTCTCTCCCTTCCGCCGGCCGACGCTCGAATGCATGCCGACCGATGCCAAGGCCGGTTGCCTCTATCCCAACAACGCCCGCATCCTCAACGAGGCACGTTCGCGCGGCTTTGACAATGCGCTGGTGCGCGACATGCTCGGCAACATCGCGGAGACCGGCTCCTCGAATATTTTCATGGTGAAGGACGGCGTCGTCTTCACGCCGGCCGCCAACAGGACCTTCCTCGCCGGCATCACCCGCTCGCGCGTGATGGCCCTTCTCAGGGAGGCAGGCCTCGAAGTGATCGAAACCAGCTTGACCATGGCCGATTTCGAAGGGGCCGACGAAATCTTCACCTCGGGCAACTATTCCAAGGTGCTGCCTGTCACCCGCCTCGAGCAGCGCGAATTGCAGGCCGGTCCGGTCGCGACAAAGGCGCGCGATCTCTACATGGACTGGGCGCACGCGACCGGAGGGAAGTGATCTCCTCTCAGTTCAGCCGGCCGTTATTTCTCCGCCGCCCTGAACGCGCGAGGCATCGCCAGTCGCTCTTCGAAGGTCACGGTTCAAGCGGACGGACGACCGCATCGGCGGACGAGCGCGTGTTCGGTCCGTGATAGACGGCTTCGACATTGTTGCCGTCCGGGTCGAGGAGAAACGCGGCATAATAGCCCGGATGGTAGCTTCGCTCTCCGGGCGGTCCATTGTCGGTGCCGCCATTGGCCAGTCCGGCATCGTAGAACCGCTGCACCGCATCGGGGCCCGAGGCCTGGAATGCGAGGTGGACGCGGGTGCGGTAATCCTCCGCCGCGTCGACGAAGAACTCGTCGAACGCAAAGAACTCGTCGGTCTCGTAGGTCGGCTGGTGGCCAAGCGCGCCGAGCACCGCCTGATAGAACCGCTTGCTCGCCTTGAGGTCCCCGACGCGAAGATGCACATGGTCGATGAGCCGTCCCTGGTGAAATTCCATCGTCTTCTCCTGTGGCACGGTCGGGCACATGCCCTCGATAACGTAAGATAGGACCGCAAGGCGGCGCGTCGAGGCGCTTGCGCGCGAAGACGGAAGTCACGAAAGCAATGAAAGTATTTTGCGTGGGTTAGCGAAAATTTGGCGCTGCATCGGTTGCCTCCCTGCAAGGCGGTGCCTATGTTCCGCTGACAGATTTCCCCGACGAAATCCATGCCAAGAGGAGATGCCACAATGGCTTTCGAATTGCCGAACCTTCCCTATGACTACGATGCGCTTGCGCCGTACATGTCGCGCGAAACGCTCGAATACCATCACGACAAGCACCACCTCGCTTACGTGACGAACGGCAACAAGCTCGCCGAGGAAGCCGGTCTTTCCGATCTTTCGCTGGAAGATATCGTCAAGAAATCCTACGGCACCAACCAGCCGTTGTTCAACAATGCCGGCCAGCACTACAACCACGTTCACTTCTGGAAGTGGATGAAGAAGGGCGGCGGCGGCACCAGCCTGCCCGGCAAGCTCGATGCGGCGGTCAAATCGGACCTTGGCGGCTACGACAAGTTCCGCGCCGATTTCATTGCTGCCGGCGCAGGTCAGTTCGGCTCGGGCTGGGCCTGGCTTTCCGTTAAGAACGGCAAGCTGGAAATCTCCAAGACCCCGAACGGCGAAAACCCGCTCGTCCACGGCGCAACCCCGATCCTCGGCGTCGATGTGTGGGAACATTCCTATTACATCGACTATCGCAACGCGCGTCCGAAATACCTGGAAGCCTTCGTCGACAATCTCATCAACTGGGATTACGTCCTCGAGCTGTACGAAGCGGCTGCAAAGTAAGCGCTGCTTTCTACCAGCGGGAAATCGGCCGGGCGCTTGCGCCGGGCCTTTCGTTATGAGGGGCCGTTTTCAACGGCCATCTCGCCACGGTTTTCTACCCGTCCGCCGCCTCGAGCGGCCGAACCGCATTCGCCTGCCATCCCGCAATCCACACCTGCCTCAGCCCGTTGCCTTCCCCGCGGAAATAGGCGTCGGCGGGTTCGCAGTGTTCAACGCGGTCGGCGCGGAAGTTGCGGATATCCTGCCGCAATTCGCACCACGCGACCATCATCGCGTGTTCGGAATAATAGATCAGCGCAAGCGGGAGTACTGTGCGCTCGGTCGCGCGCCCGAGCTCGTCGCGATAGTCCAGCACCAGCTTCTGCTCGTCACGGATAGCCCGCCGGATCATGGCCAAGTCGACCGCCGGCGGCGGCGAGGCGATGGTGCCCCAGGCGTGTAGCGCCTGTGACTGGAAGGCCTTGCGCAGCGGTTCCGGCACGGCGCCGGTGATCTTCTGATTGACGCGCCGTGCCGCCGTCTTCAGCTCCTCGTCGCCCGTGCGAGCCAGAAGCGCAAGCGCCAGCACGATCGCCTCCGTCTCCTCGATCGAGAACATCAGCGGCGGCAGGTCAAAGCCGGGCCTCAGGATATAGCCGATGCCACGCTCGCCCTCGATCGGCACGCGCATCGCCTGCAGGGCGGCAATATCCCTGTAGATCGAGCGGGGCGTCACCTCCAGCGCCTCGGCGATTTGCGCCGCCGTCACCGGTGTACGGGCGAGCCGCAGCATCTGGATGATTTCGAAAAGACGCGACGCCTTGCGCATGAAGCGGCCTCTACCTGCTCACTCCTGACACGACCTTGTCAGTAGGAGAGAGATATAACACGCGCCAACGGGTTGAAACTAAACAATCCGCTCCTGGGATATCACGGAAATCGGACGAGCAACTGACATGACCTATGCGGAAAACCTCTGGCTCTTTTCACCCTGCTCTTCGGCATCATCATCGTTCCCGGCATGGACATGGTTTTCGTCCTCGCCAATGCGATGACCGGCGGGCGCGCTTCCGGGCTTTCCGCAACGGCCGGAATCGTGGCAGGCGGCGTGCTGCACACGCTCTATGCAGCCCTTGGCGTCAGCGTCGTCCTGCATCTGGTGCCCCAGCTCTTCAACCTGCTGCTCGCTGCCGGCGCGGCCTATATCGCCTGGATCGGTTTTTCGCTCCTGCGCAGTTCCATCACCATCAGCGGCGTCGAAGGAGGGGCACGGCTGTCGCGTTGGGCGAGTTTTCGGCAGGGCGCCCTGACGAGCCTGATGAATCCCAAGGCCTATCTCTTCATGCTTGCGGTCTACCCGCAGTTCCTCAAGCCGCAGTTCGGCCCGGTGTGGTCCCAGGCGGCCGTCATGGCCGTGATGATCGCGCTGACGCAGCTTGCGGTCTATGGCGGGCTTGCACTTGCCGCCGGGCGCGGGCGTGATTTCCTCGTGGGCAGCCCCGGTGCCACGGTGACCATCGGCCGGCTCGCCGGTCTCCTCCTCGTCGTCATCGCCATCTTCACGGTATGGCACGGCTGGAGCGGGGCTGTTTGAGACTCCGTCAAGTATAAAGATGAGTTCTGCTATCATATTTGAATATGTGAAGGCGTCGCCGCGCAGCCAGGTATTGCGTGGGGAATTGTGCTGAATCGACAAGCACATCAATAAAAAGTTACTTCCGTAGAAAACCCAAAATGCCATCATGCCGGCGCTTGAACACCACGCCGCGGAAGCGGGTCAGACCGGAGAACATGATGAAGATACGAGCTCTTATGCTTGCCGCAGCCCTGGCGGGCCTGGGCGTGACCGCCGTGACGGCGGCTGACGAGCCGCAGGCGGTGCGTCAGCAGCTGATGAAAAAGGTGGGAAAGGCCACGGGCGAACTCAGCGGCATCGCCAAGGGTGAAAAACCTTATGACGCCGAGATCGTCAAAGCATCTCTGGCGACGATAAGCGAGACGGTGAAGGTCTTCCCGGATCACTTCCCGGCCGGCTCCGAGACGGGAATGGAAACCGAAGCGAGCCCGAAAATCTGGGAGAACATGGAGGACTTCAAGGAAAAGGCCGCCAAGCTCGGCGGTGACGCCGAAAAGATCCTTGCCCAACTGCCCGCAGATCAGGCCGGTGTCGGCGCCGCGCTCGGCATTCTGGGAAAGGACTGCAGCAGCTGTCATGAGACCTACCGCCTGAAGAAGAATTGACGATCAGACGGTCCTTCCAATCCGTTTCGAACCGCGCCGGTTCGCCGGCGCGAGCTCTCCGCAAGCAGGTCGAAAAGCCCTCCGGCCGTTGTCATCCGCATTCGTGATCTCAAGAGGAGCCCATGGGCCGGCGTGCGAGGTATCTGCTTTCTGGTCTGGTCCTGCTGGTGGTGGCGGGAGGGAGTCTCGCCTGGTGGCTGACCAAGCCCGATCGTTGGGACGCCGCTCATTGGGAGGGGCTCGGCGAGCCCGATCTTGCCAATGGCGAACGGATCTTCTGGGCCGGCGGCTGTGTCAGCTGCCACGCCGCTCCGGGCGCCAAGGACGACCAGAGGCTCGTCCTTGCCGGCGGCCGCAGTTTGAAGAGCCCTTTCGGCACCTTTTATCCGCCCAACATCTCCCCCGATGAAACCGTTGGCATCGGCAGCTGGACGCTTGCAGAGTTCGGCGACGCCATGACGCGCGGCGTCGGAAAGGACGGCGAGCATCTCTATCCCTCCTTCCCCTACGGCTCCTATATCCGGATGACCGCGAAGGACGTGAACGACCTTTGGGGCTTCATGCAGACGCTGCCGAAGAGCGGCAATGCGACGCCTCCGCACGACCTGGCATTCCCCTACAATGTCCGCCAGGCGCTCGGCGCATGGAAGCTGCTGTATCTCAACGCTGAGCCGCGTACTCAGGTCAATACCGCCGACACCAAGCTCGCCCGCGGGCAATACCTCGTGGAGGGCCCTGGTCATTGCGGCGAATGTCACACGCCGCGCGATGCGCTTGGCGGCTTCGAGGAGGGCCGGTGGCTCACCGGCGCACCCAATCCCGAAGGCGAAGGCCGAATTCCCGACATCACGCCGTCTTCGAAAAGCATCGGGGGCTGGAGTGCATCCGACATCGCCTCCTATCTCGAAACCGGCTTCACGCCGGATTTCGACACGGTCGGCGGCTCGATGGTCGAGGTCCAGAAGAACATGGCGGAGCTGCCGGCCTCCGACCGCGATGCGATCGCGGCCTACCTCAAGGCGCTGCCGGCGCTGTAAACCGGAGCGACCCGCGGCCTCCGTCACCCGAGTCTCTGCAGGTAGCGCATGCCGGTTACCGGGCGCGGTACGAAACGCTCGGACTCGTAGAAACGGTGGGCCTGGAAGTTTCCGGTGGCGGCACTGACCGAGAGGTAATCGCAGCCCGCCATTTTCGCCTGCTCGCGAGCCTTGGCCACGAGGTGGCGCCCGATGCCGGTGCCGCGGTGACCGGGGCGTACGAAGAGGTGGTGCATTTCCATGCCGCGGGCACCTTCGGCCGCCCGGTATTGCGGGACGAGAATGGCATAGCCGATCAACGCGCCGCCGGCTTCGGCGACCAGCGCCGTGATCCAGGGCGTGCGTCCGAAGAGATCCCGCTCGAGCTGTTCGGGCGTGACCGTTGCGGCATCGCCGTGATGGGCGGCAAGCTCGGCGACCATCTCGCGCAGTTCGGCGAGATCGCGTGGCTTGGCGCAACGGATCGTCACCATCGGCGCACGGGCCGACGGAACGGGCTGAAGGGTAGGGGTGACGGTCTGCAGCATTCTCGGCTCCTAATGGTTCTCTTCCGCCATCAGGTGCCGTGAAAAACAAAAGCCGCCTGATGGCGGCCTTGTTGAATATGATCAGCAGGCCGCTCCTATCGGAACAGCCAAAAATATACGCTGGAAATGGGCGCGTTCTTGATCATGCGCGTAGATTGTCCAAATCCCGGAATTTGTCAACGAGGAATTTCAATGCTCTTTTCCGCACAGCGAGTGGTCGGCAAGCGCGCGGATCACATGGCAATCGCCGATCGTGTGATCGCCATGGCAGGCGACGATGCGCTCGAGCTCATGCTCCAGCCTTCTGAGCCGGGCGATTTTTTCCCGCACGGAGGCAAGATGCTCGGTCGCGATGCGGTCCGCCTCGCCGCAGGGGCGTTCCGGATGTTCGCTCAATGCCAGAAGGTCCCGGATCGCCTCAATCGAAAGTCCGAGGTCGCGTGCGTGGCGGATAAAGGCGAGCCTTTCGAGCTCGTGCTTTTCATAGCGCCGCTGATTGCCCTCCGAGCGCTCCGGCGCCGCGAGCAGACCCATCTGCTCGTAATAGCGGATGGTTGGGATTTTTACGCCCGTCCGACGGGAAAGGTCGCCGATCGTGTACATGCGATGGCCCAGTGCTCCAACATTTTGAAACTGCGTGTTTCCGGACGGAAACCGTCACACCGCTTCCTTATCCTCTAGTCTCTAGAGCTTTATATGGACAGGGACCTGCCGTCGATCAAGCCTTGAAAGCGGCATCCGGGGCTCGTTCCGTGTCGAAGAGCGCAGCTTCGGGCACAAGCCCGCCGCAATCGCCCCTTAGCGATTCGATCATCGGAAGCGACAGGAATAATATTCCAGATCAATAATTTAGCTATGTCTCGGCGCTTGAGCCGCACAGACGGAGAAAGACATGCCTTTGCACATAACCCGCCGAGCAATGCTGGCCGCGTCGGCCATGCTCTATCCGGCATTCGTGCTCGGAACGCCCGCGCTTGCGGCCGGCGCGGCGGAGGATGACGTCACGGAACGGCTTCGCCGGCTTGAAGAGCGCACCGGCGGACGCCTCGGGGTTGCCGTGCTCGATACCGAGACCAACATCTCGTTCGGGCACCGGGAGGCCGAGCGTTTCGCCATGTGTTCGACCTTCAAGGCGCTTGCGGCGGCTTGCGCGCTGGCACGCGTCGATCGCGGGGAGGAAAAGCTCGACCGGCGGATCACCTTCGGCAGGGAGGTCCTGCTGCCTCACTCGCCGGTGACGGAAAAGCATGTGGGTGGCAACGGCATGACGGTCGCGGAACTCTGCGAGGCGGCGATCACCATCAGCGACAATGCCGCCGGCAACCTGCTGCTCGAAAGCTTTGGGGGTCCCGAGGGCCTGACGTCCTGGCTGCGCTCGATCGGCGACGAGACCACGCGGCTCGACCGAACGGAGCCCGAGCTGAACGAGGCCAGGAAGGGCGATCCGCGCGACACCACCACACCGGCCGCCATGCTCGACACACTCGGGAAATTGGTCCTGGGTCCGGTCCTCTCGCAAGAAGGGCGCCAGCAGCTCATCGACTGGCTGGTTGCGAACAAGACCGGCGATGCGCGGCTACGGGCGGGCCTGCCCAAGGACTGGCGGATCGGAGACAAGACGGGAACGAGTATGACCGGTGCCGTTTCGGATATCGCCGTCGCCTGGCCGCAGGGCCGTGGTCCGATCCTGATCTGCGTCTACATGGGCGAGGCCAAGGCGCCGCTCGACGACCTGAACCCTGTCTTCGCCGATATAGGCAGTATCGTCGCCGGCATGGCCTGAGGCCTGTTGAGATTCCGGCCGCCCGTTGTTTGATCGCCTCATCTCTGTGACAAGCACAGAGATGAGATTGCAGTCCTCCGGACGCCCATGCGGGCGCGCGCATTCCGGCTCGTGCGTCAGGGCAGCGTATAGGCGATGACATAGTCGCCCGGCTTGGTGCCGACCGAACCGTGTCCGCCCGCAACGATGAGCACATATTGTTTGTCGCCGACCGTATAGGTCATCGGCGTCGACTGGCCGCCGGCAGGAAGCCGTGCTTCCCAGAGCTGCTCACCCGTGGTCAGGTCGTAAGCCCGGAAGTAATTGTCGACCGCGGCACCCAGGAAAGCGAGACCGCCCTTGGTTATCATGGGTCCTCCGATGCCCGGTACGCCCAGCTTGAAGGGCAGCGGCAGCGGCGTCATGTCGTAGACCGTGCCGTTCTTGTGCTTGTAGGCGATCTTGCCGGTTCTGAGATCGGCGCCTGCGACATAGCCCCATGGCGGGGCCTGGCAGGGAATCCCGAGCGGGCCGAGGAACGGACCCATAAAGACCCCGTAAGGTGCGCCTTCATTGCGGTTGAGGCCCTGTTCGCTACCCTTTTCGCCCTCGCCCTTCGGGGCGATCTGGTCGCGCGGAACGAGCCGCGAGGTGAAGGCGAGATAGGTCGGCATCCCGAACATCACCTGGCGTTCCGGGTCCACGGCGACAGAGCCCCAGTTGAAAGTCCCGAAATTTCCGGGATAGACGATCGTCCCCTCGAGGGAAGGCGGCGTGTAGCGCCCCTCGTATTTCAGCGATCTGAATTCGATACGGCACGCAAGCTGGTCGAACATGCTGATCCCCCACATGTCGCGCTCCATGAGCGGCGGGGGCATGAAGGTGAGGCCCGAGACGGGCTGGGTAGGCGCAGTAAAATCCTCTGGGATCGCGCCGCCGGGCGCCGGTACTTCCTCGATCGGGATAATCGGCTCCCCGTTTCGCCGGTCGAGCACATAGATGTCGCCCTGCTTGGTCGGTCCGACGAGTGCCGGCACGACGGTCCCGTCCTCTCTCGTGATGTCGAGCAGGGCGGGTTGCGCGGGCACGTCCATGTCCCAGAGGTCGTGATGCACCGTCTGCCGTACCCAGCGCACCGCGCCCGTGTTGATGTCGAGGGCGACGATGGAGGAGGAATATTTCTCCACATGCTCGCTGCGTCCCATGCCGAGCTGGTCGGGTACCTGGTTGCCCATGGGAATGTAGACGAGGCCGAGCCCCTCGTCATAGCTGAAGACCGACCAGCTGTTTGGCGAATTGGTGGTGTAGGTTTCACCCGGAGGCAGCGGCGTCGTCACGTCCGGATTTCCGCTGTCCCAGTTCCAGATGAGGGCGCCGGTGTTGATGTTGAAGGCGCGGATCACGCCCGACTGCTCCATGGTCGAATAGTTGTCGTTGACGGCACCGCCGATGATGATCTTGTCGCCGACGGCGACCGGCGGCGACGTCGAATAATAATAGCCGGCCGGGTTGTACTTCATGTCCTGCTCCAGATGCAGGACCCCGTTAGCGGCGAAGCTGGTGCACACCTCTCCATTCGTCGCGTCGAGCGCGATCAGGCGGGCGTCGGACGTCGGCAGATACACCCGTTCGGCGCAGGGGCTGCCGGGCGCCGCGGCCGGATCGGCCCAATAGGTGACACCGCGGCAGGTCTGGTGCTGACGGTCCGGGTTCATGCCGGAATTCGAATCGTACTTCCACTTCTCCTGGCCGGTGGCGGCGTCGAGCGCGATCGCCCAGTTGTGCGGTGTGCAGACATAGAGCGTGTCCTTCACCTTCAGCGGCGTCACCTGGTAGGTGGTTTCGCTGACGTCCTCCGGCAGCTTCACGTCGCCGGTCTGATATTGCCATGCCACCTGGAGGTTCGAGACGTTCTCCGGGCGGATCTGGTCGAGCGGGGAATAACGCTGGCCGAAGGGCGTGCGCCCGTATTGGTGCCATTCGCCCGGCGGCACGTTGCCCCCGAGATTCGGGTTTGCCACGACCTCGCCCGGCAGATCGCCCCTGATGTCGTGGGGGTCCTGTGTCATCGAAAACAGCGCAACGCCGATCGATAGAAGGCTGGCCACGGCGAGCGGCCAGGCGCGCGCGCCGTATTGCTCGCCCGTGGGGCTGACGAAGCCGAGGGGGCGCCGTATCCAGGGTGTGAGCAACCACAGCCCGAGCAGGATAATCACGCCGCCGCGAGGCCCGAGCTGCCACCAATCGAATCCCACCTCCCAGACCGCCCAGGCAAGCGAGCCCAGGACGACCAGCGCATAGACCCAGAGCGCGGCGGCGCGTCGGCGAAAGAGCAGAAACGCGGTGAGCAGGAAGCCCAGGCCAGCGACGAGGTAGTAAGGGCTGCCGCCGAGCAGCAGGAGCCGCGTTCCGCCCGCACCGAGGGCGAGGCCGATCACGGCAAAGACGATGGCGGTCAGGACGATGAGCATCAAGTAGAACTCCCGAGTTGAGGACGTGCCGTGGGCACGACTGATTCCGCGGGCAGGCCCGGCCGGGCCTGGAGGAGAATGCGCATTGCCGACGACGAAGGCGCGGCTCCGTGCGGAGCCCGGTCGGTGCGCTATTTCGAAGTTAACGCAAAACGCGTGCCTTTCAATGGCCACAATCCGACTGAGACCGAGATTGTCGGCGCATGGTCGCATGACGATCGACAGGGAGTGTCAGGTGCCGCAGAAGGTTTGGAGCACTTCCTCGCCCGGCTTGGGTGGCGCGGCGTAGGCTTCGCGGCCCGGCTGGTCCTCATAGGGACGGGAGGTCACCTCGACGAGCGCTTCGAAGAGCGAGAAATCCGCGTCTTGCGTTGCCGCAACGATCGCCTGTTCTACCCGGTGGTTGCGCGGAATGAAGGCGGGATTGACGGCGCGCATCGCGGCAGCACGTTCGCTCGCCGGCTGCGGTTCGCGTTCGAGCCTTCGGCGCCAATCCCCGAGCCAGGGTGAGAGTGCCTGCGGTTCTTCGAAGAGGCTTGCAAGCTCCGTATCGGCGGCCGCGTTTTCCGCGGATGCCGCCAGCCGGCGGAAGCTGAGAGTGAAATCGGCTTTCCCGTTCTGCATGAGCGTCAGCAGCGACTGAACGAGGTCGAGATCCTCGTCTTCGTCCGTGAACAGGCCGATCTTGCGCCGCATGCCGCCGAGCCAATGGTTCTGGAAGATACTCCCGTATTCGCCAAGAGCGTCGTTGGCGAGGTTCACGGCCGTGTCCGCCACGGGATCGAACAGCGTCACCAGCGTCTCGGCGAGGCGGGCGAGGTTCCACTGACCGATCGCCGGCTGGTTGGCATAGGCATAGCGGCCGAACTGATCGATCGAACTGAATACCGTTTTCGAATCGTAAACGTCCATGAAGGCACAGGGGCCGAAATCAATCGTTTCGCCCGAAATCGTCATATTGTCGGTATTCATCACCCCATGGATGAAGCCGACATGCAGCCAGCGCGCGATCAGTGCAGCCTGACGCGCCGCGACCGCCTTGAAGAGCGCGAGATAGGGCTTCTCATCCTTCTTCAGCTCCGGATAATGACGGTCGATCACATAATCCGCGAGCGTCCTTATCGACTCCATGTCGCCGCGTGCCGCGAAGAACTGGAACGTGCCGACACGAATGTGGCTTGCCGCGACCCGGGTGAAGACGGCGCCCGGCAGGATCTGTTCGCGGTAGACGGGCTGACCCGTAACCGTGGCAGCCAGCGCACGGGTCGTCGGCACGCCGAGCGCGTGCATCGCCTCGCTGACGATATATTCGCGTAGGACCGGCCCGAGCGCCGCCCGTCCGTCGCCGCGGCGGGAGTAGGGTGTCTGGCCGGCTCCTTTGAGCTGGATATCGCGTCGCCGTCCGCCGGCGTCGGTCACCTCTCCGAGCAGGATGGCACGTCCGTCGCCGAGCTGCGGCACGAGAGCGCCGAACTGGTGGCCCGCATAGGCCATGGCGAGCGGTTCGGCACCTTCGGGGACGAGATTACCCGAAAAGATCGCCGCGCCGTTGCGTTCGAGCGCTTCGGAGTCGAGCCCAAGCTCGACGGCCAGCGGACGGTTGAGCTTGATCAGCCACGGTTCCGCCACCGGCGTCGGCTCCACACGGGCGTAGAAATTGGCCGGCAGCCGGGCGTAGCTGTTGTCGAAGCGGAATGCGGTCATCTTTGAAATTGGCTGCGTTGGAACGGAACTCATCACGATACAGCGGCACGCGGGAAGTCGGCCGCCCTTTCGCAGCAAGTCTACACGAGCCCCGCGCTTTTCGCGAGGTTTCGGCCTGGACACCTATGTGGCCCCCTCGCTCCTTCGTGCGAAGGGGCCGTCGCGATCAGGCACTGAGCGCCGCTCGTGGCAGGCACGCCTCGCAGATCGCCGCCATGTGCCGGTGGTCGGTACCGCAACAGCCGCCGAGCACCCGCAAATGCGGCAGGCGGCCGGTGAGCGAACGGTAACGCTCTGCAAGGTCGCACGCGTCGCCCGCATCCAATGTCTCGCTCTCGTCGAGTTCGGCATGGCTCTTCGTCGAGGCATTGGCGCGAATGCCGCCGATCCGCCGGACCCAGGCGCTCTGCCGTTCCAGCACATTCTCGAAATGGGTCGGATGGGCGCAATTGATCATGTAGTAGTGCGGATAACCGCCGGTCTCGGCGTCCACCGTCTCGATCGCGTGCTGCAGCGAGCGACCGGTAACCAGGCGGCCGTCGGTCTCCACCGTGAAGGAGATGGCGCAGGGCATGTCATGGCCCTTGGCGGCCCGGACGACCCCGATCGCCTCCTCGGTATTCGTCATCGTGACTGCCGTGATCATGTCTGCTTGGCTGTCGGCAAAGGCGGCGACCTGGGCGGAATGATAGTCCTCCGCTTCGTCGGCCGTAATCCGGCCCGCCTGATAGCCATCGCCGCGCGGACCGATCACGCCATTGAGGACGACCGGAGCCTGCGGCCGCTCGTACTCGGTGCGCAACCCCGTGAGGAGATCAACGGCATCCAGGTTGACCTTTCTCAATGCCGCCGCATCGTAGCCGAGTTTTTCACCCCAATCGGCATTGGCGCGCCATGTGGCGGTATCGAGCACGAAGCCGGTGCCGTGGCGCCTGGCGATTTCGAGATAGCGCGTGTAGTAGCGCAGAAGCCGCCGCCGGCCCTCCGCCGTCGAGAGCAGGACGAAGGACGCGAAATGCGGGAGTTCGATCCCCTCCTGGAAGATCAGCGCGGTCTCCATGCCACCGTCGCTCAAGAACATGCCGCCCCGTACAAGCGGGAGATCATGTCTGTACCTGGCCAAGTCCTCCACCTTTATCCCTCCTTGCGTTTGTTCTCCTGCCACTATGGCAGGGGCGCAGCAGAGTATGCACAGGTGTCGGCGTCTCGCTGTAACGTCAGGAACCGTCTTCCATCGCGGCTGCCATTTCCGCCAGCTTGCGTATCGTGTTGAGATTGCGCGCCGTGCCCGGTCTGAGCGCCGGAAGCTTCAGCTTCGATCGTCCGGATCCATTCGGATAGTGGATATAGATTTCGCGCCCGTCCATCCGCACCTTTTCTCCATCAGGTGCGACCAGCTTGTCGAGCGCGTCGCGGGGAGGCGGCTCCGGCAGGAAGGTAATCAGCAGCAGGTTCGGCTTGGCATCGACAAACCGGTCCGCCCTGGCGGCGACGTCCTCCAGTTGGCGGCGGCTGCGCAGCAAGACGCCCGGCGCCTTGCCCATTTTCGCCGCCAGCGCCTGTTCGAGTTTCGCCTGCACTGCGGGCTCAGGCAGGTCAGAGCGAAAAACGACGTTGCCGCTCTGGATATAGGTCTTGGCCCCCGCGAAGCCGAGCCCATCGCAGGCGGCCTTCAGGTCCGCCATCGTCAGCTTGCCGGTGCCGCCCACATTGACGGCCCTGAGCAGTGCTACATAGACCGGCACGGCTCTTCCCCTTACGCCTTGCCTGCGACCTTGATGGCGAAGGCATATTCGAAGGCGATCTCCTCCAGCCGCTGAAAGCGACCGGAAGCGCCGCCGTGGCCGGCGTCCATGTTGGTCTTGAGCAGGATGGGTTCGCTGCCGGTCGTCTCCTCGCGCAGTTTCGCCACCCATTTTGCCGGTTCCCAATAGGTGACGCGCGGGTCGGTCAGGCCTCCGAGCGCCAGAATGGCGGGATACGGCCTGGCACCGACATTGTCGTAGGGCGAGTAGCTCGCGATGATGTCGTAGAACTCCGGGCTGTCGATCGGGTTGCCCCATTCGGGCCATTCCGGGGGTGTCAGCGGCAGCGTGTCGTCCAGCATCGTGCTGAGCACGTCGACGAAGGGCACCGCGGCGATGATGCCGCGGAACTTCTCCGGCGCCATATTGGCAATGGCGCCCATCAGCATGCCCCCAGCCGAGCCGCCCTCGGCGACGATGTTCGCGTAGGAGGTGAACTTTTCCTGATTCAAATAATCGGCGGCTGCGATGAAGTCTTTGAACGTATTGGTCTTCTTCGCCATCTTGCCGTCTTCGTACCAGTGGAAGCCCTTGTCCTTGCCGCCGCGGACATGGGCGATCGCATAGACGAAGCCGCGGTCGACGAGCGACAGGCAGTTGGTGTTGAAGCTGGCGGGAATGGTGATGCCGTAGGCACCGTAGCCGTAAAGCAGGCAAGGGGCGGATCCGTCGAGCGGTGTGTCCTTGCGATAGAGCAGGGTGACCGGCACCTGCTCGCCATCATGCGCCGGGGCGAATACCCGGCGGGTCACATAGGCGTCCGGATCGTGCCCGGAGGGGACTTCCTGCGTCTTGAGCAGCGTGCGCTTGCGCGTCTGCATGTCGTAGTCGAACAGCTGCGAAGGCGTCGTCATCGACGAATAGGAGAAGCGGATGATGTCGGTGTCGTATTCGGCCGCACCCGAAAGCCCCAGAGAATATGCCTCCTCGGCGAATGCGATGGCGTGTTCCTCGCCGGTTCGGCGGTCGCGGATGACGATTTCCGGCAACCCGTTGCGGCGCTGCAGCCAGACCAGATGCCGGGCATACGCCATATGGCTGAGGATCAGCGTTCCCGGCTTGTGCGGCACGACCTCGCGCCAGTTTTCCTTCTGCGGCGCTTCCACCGGCGCTTCCATGATCTTGAAATCCTTGGCGCCGTCGGCATTGGTAAGAATGTAGAAGACGTCGCCGCCCTCGGTCATGGAATATTCCAGACCGGTTACGCGCTCCGCCACGAGCCTGGGCTCCGCGGCAAGGTCGCTGGTCGGGATGAGCCGATACTCGCTCGTCTCGTGGTCATGGATGTCGATATAGATGAAATCGTCGAGGAGCGAACCGCCGACAGACATGAAGAAGCCGGCGTCGGGCTCCTCATAAACCAGCCGGTCTTCCGACTGCGGCGTTCCTATGACGTGGTGGAAGATCTTCGATGGCCGGTGGTTCTCGTCGAGCACGGTATAGAAGAAGCTCTTGCCGTCCGGCGCCCAGGCGCCGCCGCCGCCCGTATTTTCGAGCAGGTCCTCGAGGTCCTCGCCGGTCGAAAGGTCGCGCACCTTCAAAGTAAAATATTCCGACCCTTTGTCGTCGTACCCCCAGATTCCGCGGGAATGATCGCTCGAATGGTCGAGCCCGGCGATACGGAAATAGGCCTTACCTTCAGCCTCCCTGTCGCCGTCGAGCAGCACCTTGCGGATCGTCTCGTCGCCCGCTGCACCCTCGCGCGGGATCCGGAAATAGCGCGGATGCTCGCCGCCGGTGACGTAGGAAGTCCCGTAGGCAAAAGGGCCATCCTTCATCGGAACCGACGAATCGTCTTCCTTGATCCGGCCGCGCATTTCGGCAAACAGCGTCTTCTGCAGGTCCTTCGTGTCGGCCATCGCGGCGTTCATATAGGTATTCTCCGCCTCCAGATGGCGGCGGATTTCGGGATCCAGGATCGACGGATCCTTGAACATGGCCTGCCAGTTTTCGGCCCTGAGCCAAGCGTAATCGTCGGTGCGGGTCATGCCGTGGCGGGTATCCGTCGCCGGCTTTTTCGGGGCGACGGGTGCGGCGGGCAGGTTCTTGAATACGGACAAGGCATGTCTCCGGGATCGGTCCTGCTGCATGTCTTCCGGAGGGAAAAACACGCAGCAGATTAAAGCGCTACAGCGACCTTTTGCGCGTCTGACGAGACGTACGGCGCCGTATGGGGAGACAATGAGATAGAGGGCACCAGCGCGGCGATCAAGCGGAAAGGGCCGCCGAGACGCCTAGGCGGCGAGTTTGAGGCCGATGCCCCACGGGTCGGTGAGGCAATGCGTGTCGCCCTGCCTGTCCCTCGCTATTTCGAGCGCGTCGAGCTTCTGGGTCACCGCGTCGAGGGCCGCCGGGTCCCGGAAGCGGATCGTATAGTCGGCGAGACCGGTCATGTTGCCCTGGCGTTTCGGCGCTCCGCGCGAATTCCAGATATTGGCCGCCACGTGGTGATGGTACTTGCCGGTCGCGAAAAAGCTGGCTCCAGGGTAACGGGCCATGAGGTCGAGTCCCAGGGTATCGCGGAAAAAATCGTCCGCCTGCGGGATATCCGAGACCTGGAGGTGGATGTGGCCGATCGTGGTGCCGGCCGGCAAGCCGTCCCAGCTGTTCTTCGGCACCTCGTCGTAGAGTGCCTGCAGATCGAGCGGCAGCGTGTTCATTGCCACCATGCCGTCCGCTCCGTAATTCCATTCGGCGCGCGGGCGATCGCGGTAAATCTCGATTCCGTTACCCTCCGGATCAGCGAGATAGATCGCTTCGCTGACGAGGTGATCGGAGGCTCCCTGCAACTGCACCCCGTTTTCGGCGGCGTGCACGAGCCAGCGTCCGAGCTCGGTGCGGTCCGGAACCAGGAATGCGTGATGGAAGAGACCGGGTGCACTTCGCGGAGCCCTTACGGCATTGCCGTCGCCCGTCAATGTCAGGAGCGGTCTTCCGGCGACGCCAAGCGTCACGCCGCTTTTGTGAGCCTCGATCGGCGACAGGCCGAGTATCCGCTGGTACCAGGACGACACCGTCTCCAGGTCGCTTACGACAAGATGCGACCGGTCGACATAAGCGGGCATCGCGGTCGCGTGATCGGCGGGAACGCTGGCCTGCGGCTTCGGTTGTGAGGTGTCCTTCATCCTATTCGCCTTTCGGACAGCGGGAGGGCGACGCCCGAGACTGTGATCTGCTGCCCTCAATCCAATATGAGTACGTGAACAGGTAGGCGGAAGCTCTTATATTACTTGATGTTGTGTTCGACAAACGTTGACAGTCGTCGCGGCCGCGCTACCTTTAACGGTGGGAGCGATGGGAGCAGAGGGGCGGTCACTTTGATCCAAGTCAAGGCCCGTACAGCCGTCACCGTCCGATGTCGGTCCGGCGCAGGACGGCGTACGTGATGTGGTTTCCGTCTCTATCGGGAGCCAGCGGCCGTCGCATTCGGCGTGCGACGTGGTAACATAGGAAAAGGACGTAGCAGCATGTACAGGAAGATCATCGTGCCGATCGCCATGGATCAACTGGAGCACGGCGAGTCCGTCCTAGGCATCGCCGAGAAACTGATCGACGAGGGGGGAGAGATCATTCTGCTCAACGTCGTCGAGGATCTCAACGCCTATGCACAAGGCTACATGATCGTCGATTTTCCGCTGGAGATGATCGAGGAATCGCGCAAGCACGCCGTCAAGACCCTGGAAGCGTTGAAAACCAAGCATGGCATCAATGGACGCGTCGAAATCCGCACCGGCGGAGCTGCCGGCAGTATCAATGCACTGGCCGAGGAAGAGAACGCGGACCTGGTGATCATCGCGTCCCACCGCCCGGGCCTGATCGATTATTTCATCGGGTCTACCGCCAGCCGTGTCGTCAGCCATTGCCCCTGCGCGGTTCTCGTCGACCGGTAACACTGGGAATAAAACGGCACGGTGCAGGCCCCCTGCGCCGCGATCCGAAGGAGTCACGCAATGGATAAGTATGCGCTTGACGACTTTCGCGAACAGCTTTTGCGCCGCAAACGCGAACTTCATGGCCGGTTGGTGCAGATAGAGGAAGACCTCGAGCAGCCGATGAATGCCGATGTGCCGGATCGCGTAACGGAACGGGAGAGCGATGAGGTCCTGGAAGGACTCGGCCTGGCCGGCCAGGGCGAGATTCGCGCGATCGATGCTGCACTCAACCGCATCGAAGCGGGGACCTTCGGCATTTGCGTGCGTTGCGGCGATCCCATATCCCCGGAAAGGTTGCGCGCCGTGCCGCATGCTCCACTCTGTCAGACCTGCGCCGCCGAGATCGCGACCGGCGGGAGATAACCGCCCAAAGCTCCCACCTGCTCCAGAGAAAGCCGTTTGCCGCACGCTCCGGCGAAGGGTGCGGTATTTGTTGTAATGCGTTGCAAAAGTTGATCCTTTCGCCCGATCCTGGTGCTTTGCCGTGCCGCCGGCCTGTGGCAGGATGAACCGAAACAGGTGATCTTTTGCGGTGTTTCGAACCGTTCGAATTCGCCGTGATCGATCATGAGGTATTTCGTTGCCGCTGCAGGCTGCACGGATATCGAAAGCGGAGCGGGAGGGGCCGCGTGAAGGTTGCCGGCGTCAAATGGGACTACGACCGATCGGAGATGATCGCCGACGCAATCGTCCACGGGATCGGGCTTTCGGCGGCGCTCGTCGGTGTTACCGCCCTGATCTTTTACGCCACTGTCTGGAGCACGTCCGGGCAATTGGCCGCAGCTTCGATCTATGGCGGCGGGCTCATCGCCGCCCTGTCGATCTCATTCGTCTACAATCTCTTTCCGGTGGGCCGGGCCAAGTGGCTGCTGCGTCGGCTGGACCACTCCGGAATCTTCGTGCTGATCGCTGCAACCTACACGCCGTTTCTGCAGCGCGGCTGGGATGATCCGTTCCTCTTCTCGATGCTGGTCGCCATCTGGCTTATCGCAGCCGCCGGCATCGCCATGAAGTGCCTCCTGCCCGGGCGCTTCGATCGGCTGGCGATCCTGCTTTATCTCGCAATGGGCTGGAGCGGTTTGCTCGCCGCGAAATCCCTCTTTACCGCCTTGAGCGCGACGACGCTCACTCTGATCGTCATCGGTGGCGTCATCTATTCGGTCGGGGTAATCTTCCATGTCTGGGAGCGCCTGCGCTTCCAGAACGCCATCTGGCACGGCTTCGTCGTCACGGGAGCTGCTGTGCACTATTCCGCAGTCCTGACCTGCATCAGCAGCGCCGCCGCATCTTAAGCTTGAAGTCAAAGCTGCAGCTTCAGTCTGCAGCAGGCAGACATTCTTCCGACGGCCTGAGTGCCGAGGCCATGCGCGAGATGACTCCATCGAAACTGGTCAGTTTGCTCTTCCGATACTGGAGCCTGAAATATGCGGCGCTGCCGTCGCAGAGCGCAATCGCCCGCGTATAGAAGACGTCGTTCTCGCGCGCGCCGGAAAAGCTCGCCCAGGCGGACGTGACGCGCGAGAAGATGATTCGCCAGTCGTCCTGCTTCTCGTAGCCGATCCTTTCGGCGACGTCGGTTTCGAAGTCGCCATCCGGCGGATGGGTGCCGAACACCATGAGCGTCGCGCCATTGTCATCGGCGTGAAATCTGACGCCGTCGCTGTTATCGGCCTCGAGGCCCATCTCGAATCCGGGCGGGATCTCGACCGTGTAACCGAAGCGGGGATTGGCGTAAGGGTGCCAGTCGTCCTCGGCGACAGCGGGCGAGGCAAGCGTCACGAGGAGCAGAGATGCGATACAGGCACGGCGCATGCGGGGCGTCCTCTAGGATTCGTTCGACCTGCCGCTTCTCCTCACCGCGCCGCGTGTTTTGTTCCGGACGCCGAGGGCCGCCGCAACGGCTTTGAACTGCTGCACCATCTTATCTTCAAAACGTTCCGGGTTTAAGGGCATGCGATAGACCACACGCATGCTGGAAAGTGCCGCCGAAACAGGCCCGCGTGGTCAATCCTCCTCGAATGTCATCGCGGTGCCGTTCAGGCAATAGCGCAGGCCGGTCGGAGGAGGCCCGTCGGGGAAGACATGGCCGAGATGGGCGTCACAATCGGCACAGCGAATCTCCGTTCTGACCATGTGGTGCGAGCGGTCCACATATTCAGCGATCGCGTCCGGATCGACCGGGGCGAAATAGCTGGGCCAGCCGCAGCCGGAATCGAACTTGGTATCCGAGCGGAACAGCGCGCGGCCGCAACAGACGCACTTGTAGGTGCCATGCCTTTTGTTGTCGAGAAAGGGGCCGGTGAAGGGACGTTCGGTGCCATGTTCGCGTGTGACGCGGTACTGCTCGGGCGTCAGGGCTGCCCGCCACTCTTCGTTCGTCTTCGTAATCTTCGGCATCCGGTTTTCGGACATGGCTGCGCTCCTTTCGATTGCAGCGAATATATAGGATGGGTTCTGCTTGGGCACAAATGGGGGTCGATGTCAGGAGCTCCGCGTTTTGGACAGGATACTGATCAGGTCGGGGCGAAGCCGCTGCCCTCTACACAGTATAAACGTGGCATAACCTCACACCCCGGCCGATTTCCCTTGAGGCAGGCCCGACCATCTTCTATGTCCGGTTAAAGCTTGACTGAAAGATCAACGAGAAGGAGCGTGTCGATACGATGGATGCCGCGGCCCTGACATTCCTGGCCCTCGGTCTTCCCTTTGCCGCGGCCGTCGTCGCGCCGGCCCTGACCCGGCTTCTCGGCGGGAATGCCGCCTGGCTGTTGGCGCTTGCGCCACTCGCCGTCTTCATGCATTTCGCAGGCTTCATTCCGGAAGTCGCCGCCGGCGAGATCGTCACCGGCGGCTATATCTGGATACCTTCCTTCAACGTCAGCTTCTCCTGGCTGATCGACGGCTTGTCACTGACCTTCGCACTTCTGATTTCGGGCATCGGCACACTGATCGTCCTCTATTCGGGCGGATATCTGAAGGGGTATCCCGACCAGGGCCGCTTCTTTTCGTTCATTCTGATGTTCATGGGCTCGATGCAGGGCCTCGTCGTCTCGGACAGCTTCCTGATGCTTTTCGTCTTCTGGGAGCTGACGTCGATCACTTCGTTCCTGCTGATCGGCTTCGATCACGGCCGCGAGGCGGCGCGCCGCGCGGCTTTGCAGGCTCTGGTCGTGACCGGGGGAGGCGGGCTTGCTTTGCTCGCCGGGCTCCTCATCCTGTGGAACGTCAGCGGCGTCACGCAATTTTCGCTGCTCCTGTCCTTCGGAGACGAACTGAAGCAGAGCCCCTTCTATCTCGCGGCGCTGCTCCTCGTCCTCGGCGGCGCATTCACCAAGTCGGCACAGTTTCCGTTTCACTTCTGGCTGCCGAATGCCATGGAAGCGCCGACGCCCGTTTCGGCCTATCTGCACTCGGCGACGATGGTGAAGGCGGGCGTCTATCTTCTGATGCGGCTCAACCCGGTGCTCGGCGGCACGACGGAGTGGCAGGTCCTGTTGCCGCTGTTCGGCGTGACGACGCTCGTCGCCGGAGCCGCCCTGGCAGTGCGCCAGACGGACCTGAAGATGATGCTGGCCTATACGACCATGTCGTCGCTCGGTCTTCTGGTCATGCTGACCGGGATCGGCCTGCCCTACGCCATCGAAGCCGCAGTGCTTTACCTGGTGGCGCATGCCCTGTTCAAGGGGGCGCTGTTCATGGTGGCCGGCATCATCGATCATGAAACCGGTACGCGCCACCTGACGAAGCTCGGCGGCCTGCGCAGCGCCATGCCTCTGACCTTCGCCATAGCTCTTGCGGCGGCCCTGTCGATGGGCGGCCTGCCGCCCTTTTTCGGGTTCCTTGCGAAAGAGGAAATCTACGCCGCACTCTCGGGTTTCGACCGTCGGTCCATGGTCTTCGCGGCCTTGACCATCCTCGGCAACGGCCTGATGTTCGCCGTCGGCTTCGCGATCGCTCTAAAACCGTTTCTCGGCCCCAGGGTCGATACGCCGAAGCATGCCCACGAGGCACCGGTGCTCCTCTGGCTCGGCCCGGCTATCCTGGCTGCGATGGGCCTTTCCATCGCGCTGATGTCGGGCCTCGTTCATCGGTTCGTGACCTCGCCCATGGCCTCGGCCGTTGCCGGCGAGCCGAGAACCGTGACGATCTCGCTCGCACCGCATATAGGCGTGCCGCTGTTGCTCTCCGTGGTGACGCTGGCGGTCGGCGTCGTTCTCTTCCTCAATCTGACGCGGCTGCGCGCCGCCATGGCGGTGATCCTTGCCGATATCGGCTGGGGACCGGATCGAGGCTTCGACCAGTTCATACGCGGCCTCGTGCGGTTTGCGGTCGCCGCGACCCGGCGCTTGCAGGGCGGCCGTCTCGATAACTACATGACCGTGACCTTCCTGTTCGTCGCCGCCGTCATGCTCGCATTGCCGCTGCGCTACGGCGAATTCCCGCGCGCACCTTTCTTTCCGAGCGACGTGCCGCTGCACGAATTCGCGATCATGGCGATCGCCGTGCTTGGCCTCTTCGCCGTGGTGCTGGCCGCGGACCGGCTGACGGCGATCGTGTCGCTCGGAATTCAGGGCTTCGCCGTTGCGATGCTCTTCCTGCTTTACGGCGCTCCGGATCTCGCCTTCACCCAGTTCATGATAGAGACGCTGTCCGTCGTCGTTTTGGCACTGGTGATGACACGGCTGCGTCTGTCTCCCTCGGATCACCGACCACTCAGACAGAAGCTTCCCGACTTCACGATCGCGCTCGCCTGCGGAATCGGATTCGGCCTTTTCCTCCTCCGGGTTACCGGCGTGCCGTTCGATTCGACGCTGACGGACTTCTTCAACCTCTATTCGAAATCGATCGCCCACGGCGCGAACGTGGTCAACGTCATCATTGTCGACTTCCGCGGTACGGATACGCTCGGCGAAATTGCCGTCGTGCTGGTTGCTGGCCTGTCCATCCTTTCCCTCGTGCGGTTGCGGGCGGGATCGTTGAGACGCGGCGAAACGCGCGAGATCGCGGCGGCTGAAGCGAACACGAAGGAGCCGGTATGAAGTCGATCATTTTTCGGACCGTCGCGCCCTTCCTCGCCGGATTGATGATGCTTTTTTCGATCTTTGTGCTGCTGCGCGGCCACAACGAGCCCGGAGGCGGCTTCATAGGCGGGTTGATCGCCGTTTCGGCGCTGGCGATCTACGGCATCGCCCACGGCGTGGAGACGGTGCGGCGGGCGATATTCTTCCACCCGATGGCCATCGCGGGGGCCGGCCTTTTCGCCGCGACCTTGGCCGGACTGGCGTCACTTTTCGCGCGGGTGCCGTTCATGACCGGGCTGTGGATTTATCCCTCCTTTTTCGGCGTCGAGGTTCCGCTCTCCACGGTCATGCTGTTCGATACGGGGGTCTACCTGGTCGTCGTCGGTGCCATCAGTTCGATCGCGCTGTCACTTGAAGAAAGAGGGGGCGCCTGATGGAGACCTGGTTTTCCCTGCTGGTCACTTTCTTCTTCACCGTCGCCATTTACCTGCTTCTGTCGAAATCCATCATCCGCGTCCTCCTAGGCGTGGCGATCCTGGGAAATTCGGTGAACCTCCTGATCTTCACCGGCGGCCGCCTGACGCGCGACGTACCGCCGGTCATAGCGGAGGGTGCCGATGTGCTTTCCGGTCCGGCGGCCAATGCCTTGCCGCAGGCGCTGATCCTGACCGCCATCGTGATTTCCTTCTCCTTCTTCGCCTTTCTCCTCGTTCTCGCCTGGCGCGCCTATGAAGACCTCGCGACAGACAACACGGACGAGATGCGTGTTGCGGAACCGGTGAACGAGCCGGCGCCGCCACTGGGATACTGACGCACATGGCCGTTTCCACCCCCGCTCCCGTCGACCTTTCCGCGGCCCTGATGCTGACCCCGGCGTCGGCCGTCGAATGGCTCGTCGTTCTGCCCGTCGCCTGGTGTCTGGCCGTCGGCGCGCTCCTCGTGATGCTTCGTCGCTGGGCCGGCCTCCAGCCCGCAATAGCGCTTGCGAGCCTGGCCCTTCTGGTTTTGATCGACGTGGCGCTGCTCGATCACGTCGCAAGAAACGGGCCGACGACCATGGTGATGGGGCGCTGGCTGCCGCCGTTCGGCATCGCCTTCACGGTCGACCTGACCGGTGCGCTCTTTGCCCTGGTGGCGGCCTTGGTCGCTTTTGCGGCCGGCATCTTTTCGCTGGCCGATATCAACGACAGCGGCCGGCGCTATGGTTTCTATCCGCTGCTGATGCTGCTGATGGCCGGCGTTTCGGGAGCCTTCCTGACAGGGGATATCTTCAACCTCTATGTCTGGTTCGAGGTCCTGCTGATTTCCTCCTTCGGGCTTCTGGTCCTCGGCTCCGAGCGCGGGCAGATCGACGGGACGGTGAAGTACGGCTTTCTGAACCTGGTCGCAACGACGCTGTTCCTCGTCGCTACCGGCTTCCTCTACGCCGTGTTCGGCACGCTCAACATGGCCGACATCGCGCGCAAGGCCGACGAACTGCGCGTCAATGCGCCGTTGATGACTTTGGTCGGACTCTATGTTCTTGCCTTCGGCATGAAGGCGGCCGCGTTTCCCTTGAACTTCTGGTTGCCTGCTTCCTACCATACCCCTCGCGTCGTCGTGTCGGCGCTCTTTGCCGGCCTGCTCACCAAGGTCGGTATCTATGCGTTGATCCGGGTGACGGTCATGCTCTTCCCGATCGAAAGGGAGGAATTGAGCTTCGTACTGGCGCTCGTCGGTGCCCTGACGATGATGGTCGGCGTTCTCGGCGCGCTCGCGCAAACGGATTTCCGGCGCCTTCTCGGCTACCTCGTCGTTTCGGGCATAGGTTCGATGCTTGCAGGCATAGCCATCGGTGGACCGGGCGGCATTGGCGGCGCGATCTTCTACGCGCTCCATTCGATGCTGGTGATGACGGGCCTTTATTTCGCCTCCGGGATCGCAATGCGCCTCGGTGCAGACAGCTCGATCGCAACGCTTGCGGGCCTTTACCGCAAGCATGCGGGGTTTGCGGCGCTGACCCTGATGCTGTGCTTCGCCATTTCGGGGCTGCCGCCCTTTTCCGGCTTCTGGCCGAAGGTTATGCTGGTGAAGGCGGCCATCGATATCGGCGCCTGGTGGCTTGCCGCCGCGCTCCTTCTCGTCGGCTTCTTCACCATGATTGCGACCGGCCGCCTTTTCCTCCTGGCCTATTGGCGAGACAGCGCAATACCCGAGGCCGCCGCCGGCCCGGCCCCCCTGTCCGCGACGGCCCTGGGTCCGCTTGCAGCACTTACGCTTCTGGCGCTTGCGCTCGGCCTCTATCCCGAACCGCTGCTTGCGATGATCCAGAGCGCCGCAGCCGGGCTTGCAGAGCCGTCCGCTTACCTGAATTCAGTCTTTCCCGCAGGAGGTCCGCAATGAAATTCCTGCTGACCAACCTGGTCTTTACGCTTATCTGGGGGGCAATCAGCGCCAGCTTCACGCCCGCTAACCTCCTGCTGGGCTTCGCGGCCGGCGCCTTGTCGCTCTGGTTGATCCGGCGTGAGCTGCGCCCGGTGGCTTACCCGGTGAGACCGTTGCGGCTGCTGCTGCTCGCATTGTTGTTTTTCAAGGAGCTCGCGATTTCCGCAACGAAGGTCGCGCTTCTGGTTCTCCGCTCGAACATGGCGCTGAAGCCTGGCATTTTTGCCTATCCGCTCGCGCTCAGGACTGACTTCGAGATAACGCTGCTCGCCAATCTGATCACACTGACGCCGGGTACGCTGTCGGTGGATGTCTCCGAAGATCGCAAGACCCTCTACGTCCATGCGCTCGATTGCGCCGATCCGGGAGCTCTGCGGCGAGACATCGCCGGCGGCTTCGAACGTCGAATACGGGAGGCTTTCGAACGATGACGCCCGCTGCAGTCCTGAGCGCGGCCTCCGGCGTGGCGCTCGTGCTTCTCTCTCTCGCGCTGCTGTTGACGGTGCTGCGCATCATTCGCGGGCCGACGCTTCCGGACCGGGTGCTGGGCCTCGATATGCTGGTGGCGATTGCGATCGGGCTGATCGCGGTGATCGCCGTGAGAACCGGCTTTTATCTCTACATCGATATCGCGATCGCCCTCGGGCTCGTCGGCTTTCTTGCGACGGTCGCTTTCGCCCGCTTCATCCTGGCGCGCGGTCTCTCGCCGGAGCGCATGACGCCGGGCGCAACTGACCTGCCCCAGGCAAAGCCGTCGTCGACGCGCTCGCGCGCGGGACAGGCTGGGCGCCGCAAACGCAAGGGAGCGCGTTGATGGTTCTGCAAATCATCGCTTACCTCGTTGCACTGATCATGGTTGTCGGCGCCTGCTTCTCGCTGCTTGCCGCGGTTGGCCTCATCCGCTTCCCCGACCTTTACACCCGCATGCATGCGGCCTCGAAAGCCGGTACCGTCGGTTCGGGTCTGCTGCTCTTTGCGGCCGGGCTGCATTCGCTCGATGCCGCCGTCTTCGCGCGCGCACTGGCGGGATTTGGCTTCTTCGTGCTGACGGCACCGATCTCGGCCCATCTATTGGCAAAAGCCGCGCATCAAGCGGGCTACAGGATGACAAAACGATCGGTGATAGATCAGCTTCCCCATAAGGAAGAGCCGCGCGGGCATTGACGGGCAGCATTTCTGACTCTGTATTTGAGGACAATTTTGCCGAGCGTGACAATTTTAGCAACTCGGAATAAAGTTGCTGCATGCCGATAAATTTATGTTTGGACTTTTGGCAGATCAGTGTTAATGCAGTAAATGCAAAGTGTCGTCGTGGAAAATACTTTGAGATGAAATTCCAGCCTGAGTTGTGATGCTTTTCCGTTGCTTTGAGGTGTCGGCCGCTTTGGCGCCTTGGTGACGGTTCTTCCCTCTCGCAATTCGAGCCTTGATGTTGCGGCAGAACCGCAGTCTCCATTGCGAGATTGCGGTCGGTTCCGAGGCGGCAAGCGCTGATTGACGGCATTTTGTACATCCTCCCCCTGGAACTCTGTTTCAGGTTTCGTCGCTGGATTCCGATAGGAGAAAGAAATGACAGAGACTTCGCTCGGTGCGAGCAATGAACTCCTGGTTGAGCTTACGGCGGAGATCGTTGCCGCCTATGTAAGCAACCACGTGGTTCCGGTTGCCGAGCTGCCGACGCTCATAGCCGACGTGCATTCGGCTCTCAACAACACCACGGCTCCTGCACCGGTGGTCGTCCCGGTGGAAAAGCCGAAGCCCGCGGTTTCGGTCCGAAAGTCGGTGCAGGACGACCAGATCACATGTCTCGAATGCGGCGGCACCTTCAAGTCGTTGAAGCGGCATCTGATGACGCACCACAACCTTTCGCCGGAAGACTACCGAGACAAGTGGGATTTGCCTGCGGATTATCCGATGGTCGCGCCGGCCTACGCGGAAGCACGCTCGCGGCTCGCCAAGGAAATGGGTCTCGGACAGCGTCGGAAGCGCCGCGGCAAGTGATCCGGGCGGCCTCAAGGGGCCAACGGGAACGCGCGACGCCTGAGTTGTGTCATAAAGGCCGGCCGGTTCATTCGGGCCGGCTTTTTCAGGACGTTTAAGTATTTCATTGAAACACTGACACGCTGCCACCCGTTGAAGCTACGCGCTTCCGGACGAAAAACCGTTACGCACTTGTCCTGGAAGTGCTCTGACGCTTCGCCGCTCAGGCAGGCAGGCGTCCTTCGGCTTCGCTCTTGATACGCCGGATCATCGAGCGCAGGCCGTTCGCACGTTGCGAGGAAAGATGTTCGATGAGGCCGATCTTGCCGAAGATGTCGAGAGCGTCAATTCTGGTAATTTCCGATGCACGCTTGCCGGAGAAGATGGCGAGGACGATTGCCACGAGGCCGCGCACGATATGCGCATCCGATTCTCCCTCGAAGGTGAGAAGCGGGTCTTCAGCATCGCCGGTCGCATGGGTCACGAGCCAGACCTGGCTGGCACAGCCCTGCACCTTGTTCTCGCTCGTCCTCGAGGCCTCCGGCATCTCGGGCAGGTTTTTGCCAAGTTCGATCACATAGCGGTAGCGATCTTCCCATTCGTCGAGAAATGCAAAGTCGTCGATGATCTGGTCAAGTGAAGTCATGCTATGTCCGGCTTTCGGCGCCCGCTCAGTACAGCAGTCCGCGTGAAACTGCTTCAACCGCATTTCGGGCGCATCGTTTCACCTTCATATAGGAGAGGCGGGCCGCAAAGAGAACAGGCAATCGCGTTTCCTCGCCTGTCAGGCCCGAACGATCGGACTTGCCTTCTACGCGGCAGGGCTTACTTCCCGGAAGCCGTACCGGGATCGAGGCGGTGTTCCGGAACCGGCATACGCTTGAAGGCTTGTTCGGCCTTCTCCGTCGCTTCCGCGGAAGGGATCCTTTCTGCCGGTGCGACGGTACCGGTCATGACCTTGACGTCGGGAGCGGCGGCGTCGCCTTCCGCGAACTGGGTGTTGAGAAACTCATAGGCGATGCGAGCGCCTTCGCGGGCGCGATGTCCGAGGGCGACGAAAGTCTCCGCACCCTTCTCGCAGACGTCCGGCTTCTCTACGCAGATCGCGCTTATATATTGGAAGGCTTCGTTCGCGGCAGAGAATGTGCCGCCGATCTCCATTTTCGGACCGTGCTCGAGCTTCTCGCTGCTCGACGGATCGAGAAACGGCAGCAGCACCAGCACCAGCGAGAACCAGAACGTCGCCTTTACGAGAAACCACATCTTGCGCCATCCTCTTTTGCCTTCGGCTCCGGCCGTGGTGTTTACGCTTCGAAACTAGCGCGGGAATCACAAGGCCGCTTTTCCAGAAACAACGGTATTTGCTTCAAATTTTATCGAAATTCAGGAATCAGCATATTCGTGCAGACGCTTTCTCCTGCATTTCAGCGGTCGTCGTTAACGCTCGTGGCTGAGGTCTCGGCCTCAAGCCTCGCGTTCCCGGCATCGGATAGTGGCGATGCCTGCCCAAATCGTTAACGCGAGCCGAAAAATCCACGAAAATCCGCTGCTTACGCACCGTTAACCACATCTGACGATGCTCGCTCGGATTGCCTCAAATCGGGAACTTTCGACCGCCTCGGACGCCCTCGGAGAGCGGCCGTTTATTCTTTCATTAAGTCAGGGGTGCGAGATTCGGGTCATCACGAGGCGGTCGTCCGCGACGACGCGGAACGGTCCGGAAATGCCTCGCAAGAACGACAAATTCGGCAGGGCAAGGCGTGAGTTTATTGCGTGACATGGCTGGCAGATGGACATCCTTTGTGGATGAAGCGGCCGCACCCTGGCTGCCGCGCGGCGGCCTGGGCCCAGCAATTGCGCGTCACGACTTCAGACGCTTGCGTGCCGTCGCTGCCGTATCGCTGACCGCGCTGCCGATCGTGCCTCTCGCGCTGACCCTGGCATTGCCCGTATCCGCCGCCCTGCCGGCGGGAGCGGCGCTTTGGGCCTCGGCATCCCTGCTGGCCGCGGCTGCAGCCATTGCGAGCGGCCGCGATTTCCCGGCGGCGGGCGAGGTGGAACTCGCGCCTGCACCGGAACTGCCCGATCTCGATGCGGCATATAATCTCTTTGCGGGTTTGGTGACCGTCCACGATACCCGGGGCCACGTCCTGTCCGTCCACGGCCGCGATGCGAGTGAGTATCTGAAACTGATGCGCGATCCGCATGGGCGCGGCTTCATCGAGCAGATCCATGTGTCGGATCGCATCGCCTTCCTCAGAGCGATTGACTCGCTGCGCCTGGACAGCGAGCGCTCTGCCGTGGACATCCGTCTCGAGCGGACGTCGGCGGATGGCGCTCAATTCGCACATATCTACTGCGAGATGACGCCGATTCGAGACGCTGAAGGAAATCTCCTTGCGATTGTCGCCCAGTCTCGCGATGTTTCCGAAGAGGCCCGTTTGCAGGCAGAGGCGGCCGCCAAGGCAGCACATGCCGAGTCGGCCAACGATGCCAAAACGCGGTTCCTTGCCGCCGTCAGCCATGAATTGCGCACGCCGCTCAATGCCATCCTCGGCTTTTCGGACGTGCTTGCAGGCGAATATTTCGGCAAGCTCGAAAACGATCGCCAGCGCGAATACGTGTCGCTGATCCATCAATCCGGCACGCATCTTCTCTCGGTCGTCAACACGATGCTCGATATCAGCAAGATCGAAGCGGGCCGTTACGAGCTTCTCCTCGAACCGTTCCGTGTCGCCGAGGCGATCGCCGCCTGCGAGGCCATGCTGTCGCACCAGGCGCGCGAAAAAGGCGTGCGGCTGACGAGCCGCGTCACCCGTTCGGTCGGCGAGATCAATGCAGACCAGCGCGCCTTCCAGCAAATCCTCATCAATCTCATCGGCAACGCCATCAAGTTTACCGACCGCGGCGGGCTTGTCACGGTGGATGCCGCGCTTGAAGGCAACATGCTGAAGCTGACGGTCAGCGACACCGGGATCGGGATCGCAGCGGACAAGCTGCAAATGCTCGGCCAACCTTTCGTCCAGATTCAGAATGATTATACCCGCCGCTACGAGGGTACCGGGCTCGGCCTCTCGCTGGTCAAGGGACTTGCTGAACTGCATGGCGGCGATTTTGCGATCCGCAGCGCCGAAGGGGAGGGTACCGTTATCGTCGTAACCATTCCCAGCGACGCCTCCGGCGCGGCAGAAAGGGAGTGCGCGGATGCGCCCGTCACAGTGGAGTTTCCGCCGCGATTGAGGCAGCACGCAGACGGAAAGAGCGCAACCGGAGTGCCGGCGCTCTCCGAGGCTTTCCACACCGGAGAAATTGACAGGGAAGGGGGACATGGCGCCGCGCAAGCGAAAACAGCCTGAGCGCAAGCGGGCGGCGCGGCGCGGAGCGGGTCTGGCCTTGCGCGGACTCGCTGTCGTCGGCCGTGGTCTGGTGCTCACCGGTCGCCTGATCTCTCGCCATCCGGTGAGCGCCGGCGGGTCGGCGATCTTTGCCGTCGTCTTCAGTTTCGTCGCCGCAAACGCCATGTGGTACCAGAACGGTACTCATCCCTCGCCGCTTCTGCGTACCCGCGTGCCCCTCGTCAGTCCCGAAGTGGCCGAGCGCCTTGCGGCTGCCAAAGGCGAGCCGGTCGAGCAGCGCGATGTTACCACCTTCGTCATAGAGCGGGAGGGGAACGCGGAAGCCGGCGATGCGGCAACGGACGGATCCAACGAACGGCACGCGTCGCTTCCGGCGCAGGACTCACCGGATGCGCCCGGTAGCACGGCCTCGACGCTGGTTGCGGACATCCAGAAGGAACTGGCAAGGCTCGGCTTCTACGAAGGAGAGCCGGACGGCCGAAGCGGTCCGAAGACCTCGGCGGCGATCCTCCGCTTCGAAAAGCAGGCCGGCCGTATGGAGACGGGTGCGCCGAGTGACGATCTGCTTCGGGCACTGCGCAACGCCGGCGGTTCCCCGCCGGCAGTTGCGACGCCCGCCAACCGGCCCTATGCCGACCCGAAGACTGTTCCGGCCGAGGCGGATCCGGTTGCCGCTGCCATCCGCAGCGCCGAGAAGGAAAACGCGCTCAGCCCGCGCACGGAGGTCCCCGTATCGAGCGAAATGGTGATGAACATCCAGAAGGGGCTGAGCAATCTCGCCTATGCAGATGTCGTCGTCGATGGCGTTGCCGGCGATCAGACGCGCGCCGCCATCCGCCATTTCGAAAAACACTATCGTCTTCCTCAGACCGGAGAGCCCAACCCCAAGGTTCTCAAGAAGCTTAAGGAAATCGGAGCGCTCTGACGGCCAGAGCAAGAGGAGCAGTTGCGCACCACTGCCGGTCGACCGCTCCGTTTGCATCTCGCCGGTGGCGCGTGTATCAGCTGTGCATGCGCCTGAAGTCCCACATTTTCGTCTCCTCGCTTCTGCGGAACGCCTTTGGACGCGGCGGGTATGCGGCTGTGTTGCGCAAGGGAGCGGAGGATGCCGGCGCGATCTTCATCCGGCAGCGCGGACGATCGGGCTACGAGACGCTTTATGCGCCGGCGCCGCAGAATTTCTTCGATGAGGAAGGAGACACGTCGCGCCGCTTCGAGGTGCGATTGCGTGGCGCCGAGGCCGACGCGGTCGAACGGGCGCTTTCCTCGGAAATCCGCTTCGACCCGGACTGCTGGATCGTAGAGTTGGAACTCGACGACTGCAGCGATCTGTTCGATCTGGTTTAGGGCCTTCGAGATTCGGGATACCCGCCGCGGTTTGCTCGATCTCCTCATTCCTGTGCTCGTCACAGGAATCCAGCTAGCCCAAGTCGTTGGGCTGAAAGAACTCTTCCCGCGCCACGTAGCAATTTGAACTGCTGCATGTCGTTGTTCTTTGATCGGCTACGATCAACGGATCTAGAACTGGCCGAAGCCTCGCTTTGGTTGGACGGCCTTGCTTTGACGCGCAATCGGTTGCGCGTCGTGCCGGCGCGGGTCCGCGGCTCGATTATCCGCAAGCAGGGTCTCATGCCGTCCTGGCTTCGCCCCGTTTGCGTCGGCGCGAAGCCAGGACGCCACCCGTTCGCCGCTCGCCTGCCGGTCGAGACTTCCGATCAGCGCTTCGGCGCGGTTGCCGCCGCCGATTCTTTCGGAAAGATGGGGATAGAGCGCCTCGAGCACGCGGCTTTCCTCGTCCGCCGGAAAGGCGAGAGCTGCAAGCGTCGCGGCGAGCTGCTGGCCGGAAACATCGAGCAATATCCGGTCGGTGAGTGCGCGGCTTGCTCCGAGCGCGTCTGCCAGGGCCGTGGAGAAGAGGGTCGCTTCGCCATTGCGCGCAAAACGGACGAGCAGCGCGCAATGCAGCTCGCTGATGGGTTGGATCGACGGGGTGGCGTTCTTCTCCTGTGATCCGGCGCGCGCCAGCGCCTTGATTTCCGCGCGCAGCTTTTCTTCGCGTTCGGCGGCTGCGGCAGCCGTCTGCGGATCGCTCCCCACCGGGCGCCTGGCGCCGTCGTGAATGCGTGCGGGGAGGGGAGCGGACTGATGATGCTCGACGAGCGCGTCGATCACCGAAGGCGAAAGGTTCTCCCGACGGGCAATGGCGTTCGCATGGCCCGGCCCTTGCTGGCGAATGATGGAAATGAGCACGCCGTCGGAAATCGCTGTCGCACGGGCGAGGAAGGCGGCGGCGATCGAAATGGGCATGCTGCCGATCAGCAGAGCCACCGGCTCAGGCACGTGGGGGCATTGGGATAGTGCCGCCGCCGCCTGTCGGCGGGCCTCGTTGCTGGAACCGAGGAAGAGCGGCTCGAACAGCTCGGCAAACTGCTTCATGTCGGACCTGCTTGGAATCCGAAGGCTCTCGAAGCCGGTGACGGTCGCCATCAGCACGACGTCCTTCAACCGCCCCGTCTGCGGCCGTTCCAACTCACGAAACCGGTTTGTCACGACATATCCTAAAACGCAAAGCATGACGGCATTCCGATGGCTCGGAACGACACACGTGTCTAAAACTAGATCGAAATCGTTAGCGCAGCATTAACTATGGACGTTGGGGCTTTATTCAGGCTTGCGTCATTCTGGTGACGAGCCGCCCCGGCAGCGGAAGGCCGGTTTCCTCAGCCATAAAAAGTCCACAAGCGCCCCTATTTGATCCGACTTGACGGCAAACGCCGGAAGCGAGTCGGGCTGCGGCCTCTCATGTGGGAGTTGATCTGTGAAGAAAATATTCTTGCGGGCAGCGGCTGCCTTTGCGCTGCTGCTCATGCCCGCGGCCGCATCGGCGGCCGAAGGTTTTGCCACTGCCAATGTCAATATGCGCTCGGGACCGAGTACATATTATCCGGCCGTAACGGTCATTCCCGTCGGCGAATCGGTGGAAATTCACGGCTGCCTGTCGGAAAGCCCCTGGTGCGACGTTTCCTTCTATGGCGGACGGGGATGGGTGGCGGGCCGATACGTGCAGGCCGCCTATCGCAGCCGCCGGGTCTATGTGGAGCCGGAATACTATCGGCCGCTCGGCATTCCGACGGTCGTCTTCCAGTTCGATAGCTATTGGGATCGGAACTACCGCGGCCGGGATTTCTATCGCCATCGCGACCGCTGGAGGCATGACCGCGATTGGGATCGCGAGCGTGAACGCAACCGGCGGGAATGGGATCGCCGCCAGGTGCGGGAACGCCGAGACTGGGAGCGGGACCGGGAAAGAGAGCGGCGCGAATGGGAATCGGAGCGCGGCCGTAACGATGACCGCTGGCGGCGGGGGATCGAGGGCGCTGAACGGGAACAGTCGCGCCGCGAGCGCCGTTACCACGGGCAGAGGACGATCGCGGAATGCGACGGCGGGGATTTTCGCTGCGAACCGTAGGCGCGGCGATTCGGCCGCTTCACTCCAGGGTCGGCGGCGATCGTCGCCGCCCTTCCGGCAGCCGCTGGTTCTTGCGTCGTCCTCCATGGGAACCAATCCGGCCTCGACGCGTTGAAATCGCGCAAAGGGTGATACCGGAATGGCAAGGAGCGGAGAGATGGCGGAGAAGAATCTGGCGGCAGTCGGCGCAGAGACGGGTGCCCAAACGCGGGCGTCAGGCGCACAGGCCGAATTGGAATCCCAGGTCCAGGAACTGAAGGCAGAGATCGCCCGGCTGACGGAGACCGTTTCGGCCATCGGCACCGGAGCCAAGGCGGTCGTGCAGGGGGAAGCGGAACTGATGACGCAGCGCGTCCGGGAGCGCGTTCGGGAAGAGCCGATTTCGACATTGCTGACGGTCGCGGGTGTAGCTTTCCTTTTCGGTTTAATCGCAAGGCGCTGACGGACGGATTGCCGGATTTGCAAATCCCCCAGGATCGAGGATTGCGCGAGGTTAACGCGTCATGGTCTGGATTAACAAACGGTTAACCAGGCTGTGGCTCAATCGGCACAAGGCGGCTATTATCGCCTCGCCTCTTATGCCGAAACGGACGACATCCGGGTGACCGGAAGAAGGAGTGACTGAGAAGGGCGCGTCTGTCCGGGCACCGGAAAATGCGTCAGCCCGAAAACGGGCAGGGTGAAATCTGTACGGTAGTTCATCCGTCTCGTGAGACTATGGAGACGAGCATGGCAGACGTAATCAGAATGCAGGACCGGATCGTCAAACGCCCTCGACGGCGTCCTGTCGGGAAGGGCGGCGCCAAGGTGTTGTTCTTCACGGGGATCCGTTACGAAAGGCTGGACGGCCGCGGACCGCAGCCAACTGCCCCGGCTGGCCGCCAGGCCAAGAAGCAGTAAACCCGCGGGCAAAGCGCCGGCAGCGCCCCCCCGGGCGGTGCGCTCGTTCGCCGCCCGACTTCGACCACTTCGATTTCAGTTTCCCCCAAATCGCCGTTACCTTCGCCACTACCGCTGGAAGGGCTCGCACCTCGACTCCGCCAGGAATGTGCGGACCAGGTCCTCGAAGCTGTCGAGAGGTGCCAGGGCTCGAAGAACTGCGTAACCTTCCTCGTCCTTCATCTCGATCATGATCGATTGCGCCAGCGCTTCGGGCGGCGACTTGCGCAGCTCGACGAGCTGGATCGGTGTGGCGACCACGAGATCGAGATCGCCATGGACGGCTGTCTGGTCGTTCATGCTGAAGACCTCGTTCGACCCGCTGTCGAAGATCGCAAGCGACCAGAAGGGCACGTCGCCGCGCCCGACGAAGCGAGCCGGAGCATCCGCCACCGAGAAGCTGCAGACGGCCGTACGCAGGAAGGGGTCGGCGTTGTTCAGGCCTGTCGGCCCCGGTTCGGCCGTCAGCGGAAAGAAGCTGTCCATTTCGAGCAGGCCGAGCACGCGCGTATAGGCATCGCGGCCGGTGAACTGGGGTAGGGCGAGCACGATCACGATGTGAAGTAGCGCCGCTCCGACGAGACCGACGAGAATGGCGAAGATGATGCTACGCATGCCCGCACCCGGTTTTTACGATCTTCGGCATTGCGAGGTCGATCAAGCCGGAGGAGCCTGCCGTCGGCGTGTCCAGGAGGGTCAGCACGAGCGCGAAGCTGCCCGTCCGGGGTATCGCCAGCCAGTTGTCGGGCTGGGCCACCGGGGAAACGTGGATGACGAAGCGGCTGTCCTCGGCGCGCAGGACGGTCCAGGAATTGATTGCGGAGGGCAGTTCCGGTCCCGGCCGTAGCGCGGTCCCGTCCGCCGCCGCCGCATAAAGGGTCCAGAACCGCGCCGGCGGCGTCATACCCGAGATGTCATAGGAGCAGGCGGCTGAGAGGCGCGCGCCGGTATCGTCCGTGAGCGCGGTAAAGGCCAGTCCCTCGGCGCCGCCATAGAGCAATTCGCCGGCCCGGGCGCGGTGCGCCTTGGCATAGGGATCGGCGGAGACGGTCTGCGCTTCGGGAAAAGCGATCCAGGGACCGATCGCGATCGAGCCGAAACCGACGGTCGCCTTCAGCGCCCATACGGCCGTCCCGATTCCGCCGCCGAACGCGACGATGAGGGCAAGAGCGACAAGGAGGGGAACTCGAAACAAGTGGCGGCTCTATCGAATGTTGCGTCGTTTACCCTGTCGGCGCTCGTAGGGGCGCCGCTCGGCCTGTTCGCCAGAGAACGGATTTCTGACTGCAAAGTCAATTGTTTGTCGTGCCGGGCATGGTCCGTATGTTCACGCCGCGATCCGTCGGCTCGAGCACGGCCACCTTGCCGCCGGGCCTTTCGCGCGCCTTGAGCGGTTGGGCTTTCTCGAATGTGTCGCCGATCTTTTTCAAGAGCCGGGTTACGTCCGCGGATAGCGACCGCGGCCGCACGAGCGGCGGCAGGGCGTTCTCGTCCGGCTTCGCAGTTTCGGCGACCCGCTCCTTCGCCGGTTTGGCGGGAGCGATTTCGATGCCCGGAATCGCGCGGTGCTCGATCCCCTGTTCGGCATAGTCCATCAGCCGCTTGAAGGTCATCGCCGGGAGAGAGCCGCCGGTCATTTCATCGGTGGAGGTATAGTCGTCATTGCCGAACCAGACGGCCGTGGTGTAGTCGCCGGTGAAGCCGACGAACCATGCGTCGCGATAAGCCTGTGTCGTTCCGGTCTTGCCGCCGGTGACGATCCCGTTGTCGAGCGCTGCGCGCCGCGCCGTGCCGATGACCGGGATCTGCGTCAGGATGCGGTTCATCGACGAGACCGCCTGTTCGCTCAGAACCCTGCGCGGCGGCGGCGCGTCGCGCCCGAAGTCGTAGAGAATGTCGCCGTCATAGTTGAGAATCTGGCTGATGCCGTGGCGTTGCGACTGGAACCCGCCCGCCGGAAAGACCGCATAGGCCGTCGCCTGATCGAGCACGGTCACTTCGGAGGTGCCGAGCGGCATGGTCTTGTCGGTGCGAACCGGGGTCTCGACGCCCATTCTCTTGGCGGTCTCGGCAATGATTTCGGTACCGAGCTTGTCCTTGGCGAGGCGGACCGGAATAGTGTTGATCGATCTCGCGAGCGCGTTCATCATCGTTACCCGGCCGGCATATTTGCGGCCGTAGTTCTGCGGCGACCAGCCGCGCCAGGTGATTGGCGCGTCCACCACGATGGTTTCCGGTGTCATGCCCTTTTCCATCGCGGCAGCGTAGGTATAGACCTTGAAGGACGACCCCGGCTGGCGCAGCGCGCGCGTGGCGCGGTTGAATTGGCTTTCGCCGTAGTCGCGGCCGCCCACCATCGCCCGCACCGCGCCGCCATGCTCGACCATGACGAGAGCGCCCTGCTTGACCTTGTAGCTCTCGCCATATTGCCTGAGGCCCGATTCGACCGCTTCCTCGGCTGCTTGCTGCAGCCCCATGTCGATCGTCGTGCGCACGATCAGCGAATGCTGCGCGAAGGGAGCGGCAATGCGCTGGACCTCTTCGAAGGCCCAGTCGAGGAAGAAATCCGGTGCCTTGACCTGGGCACGATCGACCACCGAGGCTGGGGTCAGGCGGGCGGCGATCACCTGGCCTTCCGTCATCAGCCCGCCTTGTACGAGATTGCTCAGGACCTCGTTGGCGCGGGCACGAGCCGCCGGCAGGTTCACATGGGGGGCATAGCGCGCCGGCGCCTTGAAGAGACCGGCGAGC
The DNA here is from genome assembly GCF_000375585.1 of Sinorhizobium meliloti 4H41. Lineage (GTDB taxonomy): Bacteria > Pseudomonadota > Alphaproteobacteria > Rhizobiales > Rhizobiaceae > Sinorhizobium > Sinorhizobium meliloti_A. The sequence goes on from NZ_AQWP01000001.1 coordinate 915,222, forward strand.
ATCGCCGACTCGGCAAGATTGACGTCGGTAATCGCCTTGCCGAAATAGAACTGCGCCGCCGCTGCCGCACCGAAGGTGCCGCCGCCCATATAGGCGCGGTCGAGATAGAGGCGGAGGATTTCCTTTTTCGACAGGTTGGATTCGAGCCAGACGGCAAGAAAGGCTTCCTTGATCTTGCGCTCGATCGTCCTCTCGTTCGAGAGGAAAAGGTTCTTGGCCAGTTGCTGCGTCAGTGTCGAGCCGCCTTGAACGACCCCGCCGGCGCGAGCGTTCTCGGTCATGGCGCGTGCGAGCCCGAGAAAATCTATGCCCCAATGGTCGAAGAAGCGCCTGTCTTCCGTGGCGAGGACCGCCTTTATGAGGTGATCGGGCAGTTCGTCGATCGGGACGGAATCCTCGTGGATGATACCCCGGTGGCCGATCTCGTTGCCGTAGCGGTCAAGAAAGGTGACCGCGAAATCGCTTTGCGCCCGCCAGTTGCCCTTGGTTTCCTCGAAAGCGGGAAGGGCGAGCGCCAGCATCAGCACCGAGCCCGCCGCGCCGAGGGTCATTCCCTCGCCGAGCACTTCGAAGAACGCTCTTTTCCAGCCGCGCACGCGAAAACGGCGGAAAAAGATGGTGGTGTCCTCCCACCACTCGCCGAGCCGGAATCCTGCACTCCATACGGTCGAATCGATCCAGGAATCGATCCGAAGAAAGATGTGTCGCCTTTTCGGCCGGTTGTCCTCTTTCCTCGGTTCCTGCACGGCTTTCATGTCCCGAAGGTTCTGCCTCATGACGATATTTGCACGGGGCGGCAATCCAATCTACTTGCATATCGCGCAACCCGCCTTAAAAAACCGGCAATTTTCTGCGAAGTTTCCATGTTGGCTCGAATTTTACGAAAGTGTGACTTTATGGGCGAAATGCCTTTCTGGAAGACGAAAGGTCTCGAGGAGATGACCGGCGCGGAGTGGGAGAGTCTCTGCGATGGTTGCGGGCTCTGTTGTCTCAACAAGCTCGAGGATTGGGACAGTTCCGAGATCGCCTGGACTTCGATCCGCTGCACCCTGCTGGACGGCGAAAGCTGTCGCTGCAAGGACTACGACAATCGCCAGGCAACCGTCCCGGACTGCATTCAGTTGACGCCGAAAGCGGTGCGCGAAATCAGCTGGCTGCCGCCGACCTGCGGCTACCGTCTGGTCGCCGAAGGCAGAGATCTCTACTGGTGGCACCCGCTCGTCTCCGGCGATCCGGAGACGGTGCATGCGGCCGGCATATCCGTGCGCGGACGCACCGTCGCGGAGGACGGCATCGACATCGAAGATTATGAAGATTATCTCGTGACCTGGCCGCTGGAGGTGGGCAGGGAGCCGGCCGATTAGGGCACGCCTCAGAGTGCTGCAGCGACTATGCGTACTGTCGCCGTCAGTGACGGCCGTTTTTGCTGACGAGGCTTCTCGGCGCGACGTTGCGCCATGCGGTTTCCATGGACTGGCGAACGAGTTCGTCGTCGGCACCGACGAAATAGAATGATGTCCAGCCGCGTGCGCCCCAGCCGCCGGGAACGGCGGCGCAGACGCCGGGCTCCATTTCCAGAAGCATTCGCTGCTGGTCCGGCGTGAACTTGAATACGGCGCGACCGGCTTCCGGCAGGGTCATGAAAATCCGGTTGCCCACACGGAAATCCCGTGCACCGAAATGGGCATTTTCCTGGGTTCCCGGAAGGCTCAGGGCCAGCTTTTCGATTTCTTCGGACAGCATGGAAGGAGAGTAGCACGGAATTGCCGATTGGCAAAAAACCGGCGGCGCCGGGCCGCCGGGGCAATTCACTCTGCAGGGGGAACGGTCTTCTCTGCAGCCTCGCCGACCGTGCGCATTTCGCGCCACTCGTTCTCGAACCGCTCGAGCAGCGACTGCGGGATTCTGGATTGCGGTGATACCGGCGGCTTGTTCGCGAGTGTCTTCATCCGGTCCTCCTTTGGGCGAGACTGTTGGACTGGGCGGACGATTCCACAGGATAAAGACTTTGTAAATCAGCGGTTTAAAGCATTTAAACGATTGAAAAAAATTTAAATCGATTAATTTCTCAGCCGATCCACAGAAAGGTGGCAGCAGTCTCATTGATACCCGCGCCGAGCTATCCGAAAGATTTGTTCGCCAACCTCTGCAATCTGTGGTCGATCCCCGTGACAGAGGTCAGACAACCGCCGGACGCGGGTCCGCGGATCCTCAAGGCCGACATTCATTTGCCATTCAGCCTGTATCGGTTAATGATTCCGGCATAGTGCTTCCCAAGTCGAAAGTGCGTTCATGTCTTCAGCATTGACCATAGCCGCGCTCGCCGCAGGCCTCGCAGGCTTTTCTCCGCCTGCCGTCAACATGCCTGCGGTTGTCGTCCGCGTGGCTGGCGATTGCAGCGCGGCCGCCGCGCAGGTGGTTGCCCAGACGGGTGGCGAGCTGCTTTCTGCCCAGCCAACCGGCGATGGGCAGTGCGTGGTGACGGTGCTCATCCCGGGAAACGGGGGGCGCCCCAAGAAAGTCACGGTGAAAGTGCCTATGTAAGCTTTTTCGGGGTACCCGAAGGCAAGGGAAGTGGACGAGAATGCGCATTCTGATCGTCGAGGACGATACCAATCTGAACAGGCAGCTGGCCGACGCTCTCAAGGAGGCCGGTTATGTCGTCGACCAGGCTTATGACGGCGAAGAGGGCCACTATTTGGGCGATGCGGAGCCCTATGATGCGGTAATTCTCGATATAGGCCTTCCGGAGATGGACGGCATTACCGTTCTCGAGAAGTGGCGCGCAGACGGCAAGACCATGCCGGTGCTGATCCTGACCGCCCGCGATCGATGGAGCGACAAGGTCGCCGGCATCGATGCCGGCGCGGACGATTATGTGGCGAAGCCTTTCCACGTAGAGGAGGTGCTGGCCCGCATCCGTGCGTTGATCCGGCGGGCCGCCGGGCACGCAAGCTCCGAGATCGTCTGCGGCCCCGTCCGTCTCGACACCAAGGGCTCCAAGGCGACCGTCGCAGGCGTGGCGCTGAAGCTCACATCGCACGAGTTCCGTCTGCTTTCCTACCTCATGCACCATATGGGACAGGTGGTTTCCCGCACCGAGCTGGTCGAACACATGTATGATCAGGACTTCGATCGCGATTCCAACACGATCGAGGTTTTCATCGGCCGGCTCCGCAAGAAGATCGGCAATGATCTGATCGAAACGGTGCGCGGCCTCGGATATCGCATGCAAGCACCCGGCAATGGCCATTAGATCGCTCACGGCGCGCGTTCTGGCGGTTTCGACCGTCTGGGCCGTCGTTGCCCTCGTGGTGATCGGGGTGGTCATCTCCGCACTTTATCGGCAGGGCTCCGAGCGCGGCTTTCAGGACCTGCTGCGGGCGCAGCTCTACAACGTCATCAACTCCATCTCTGTCGACGAGAAGGCCGCGCTCTCCGGGAGCCCGCAGCTTGGCGACCTGCGCTTTTCCCAGCCGCAGACGGGCTGGTATTGGATCGTCGAGCCGATCGGCGAATTCGACACGCCGCCGCTGATATCGACCTCGCTCGGCACGGCGAAACTGCCGATCGTCAGCGTCGACGAGGTCCCCTTCGATATCCGCTACGAGCGGTTCTACACCACCACGGATCCGTTCGGAAACGCGGTGGAGGTGGCCGAAACCGAGGTCGTTCTCGACATTCAGGGCCACGCCGCCCGCTTCCGCGTCGCGGGCAATCGCGATGTCCTCGAGGCCGACATAGACCGCTTCACGCGCAACCTCACGATCGCCCTGTCCATTTTCGGTCTTGGCGGCCTTGGCGTTAACGCGCTCACGATCCTGTTCGGCCTGAAGCCGCTCGACCAGGTACGCCGCTCGCTCGAAAAGATCCGCACGGGCGAAAGCGAACGGCTGGATGGCGCCTTCCCGCGGGAGATCCAACCCCTTGCCAACGAGGTGAATGCGCTGATCGACAGCAATCGGCGTATCGTCGAACGCGCGCGCATGCAGGTCGGCAATCTGGCCCACTCGCTCAAGACGCCGATCGCCGTGCTGCTCAACGAGGCGAGAGTGCTGGAGGTGCCGCACGGCGAGCTGGTCAGGGCCCAGGCGGACGCCATGCAGACACAGGTGCAATCCTATCTCAGCCGCGCCAGGATTGCCGCCCAGCGCGGGTCGGTTCTGGCGCGGACCGAAGCCCAGCCGGCACTGGAAAGAATCATGCGGGTGATGCGGCGGCTCAACCCCGACAAGCAATTCAGCCTCTCCATCAACCCGCCCGGACTGGTGCTGGCGATGGAACAGCAGGACGTCGAGGAAACGGTCGGCAACTTGCTGGAAAACGCCGCCCGTTACGCGCAGGATAGGATTTCGCTGAATGTTGAGCCGGCTCCCGAAGATGCGCGCGAAAGGGAGCCGGGCCGCCAGTGGATCGTGCTCCAGATCGACGACGATGGACCGGGGCTCGACCCCGATCAGATCGCGGTGGCGATGAAACGCGGCAAGCGGCTCGACGAGAGCAAGCCCGGAACCGGGCTCGGTCTTTCGATCGTAAGCGAGATCGTGGGTGAATATCAGGGAAGTGTGGAGCTCAGCCGTCGCGATGTTGGAGGGTTGCGGGCTACCCTCGTACTGCCGGCCGCGGTCTGAGCGCCGGTCGGATACGGCTGATGCGGGACGATCGTGATCCGGCGGTCACACCCGGACCTGAAAATGCCGGCGCTGACGGCAGGCGGTTGCCTCCACCCGCAGGTGGTGCAAAAAGAACCCGACCGGAGTCAGCCGTTTCGATGGATATTCCCGAGGCGCGACTGGCGACCGACAAGAGGAATGAGTAGCGCGTATCATGAGGAATTACGCAGAAATGACGCGAGCTTTCGCGTCACGCGGTAGGATCGCGGTGGTGGCTTCGGGTGTAGCCCTCGCCGGCTGTGGCACGACCTCGTCCGGTCAGGGTGGGGCGGTTGCCGGACTCGGAGCAGCGTCCACCCGCGTTGCATCGTCCGCCACCTATATCGAAGCCCTGCAGGGTGGCGTCGTTTCGCGTCTCGGCGGCGTCGAGCTCGGCACGTCGGATCGGCAGCGGGCACTCGAGGCCGAGTATCGCGCCCTCGAAGCCGCGCCGGGCGGGCAGCCCGTCGCCTGGCAAGGGCGGGGTGTCAGCGGCTCGGTCGTCGCTGCCGCACCCTATCAGGTCGGGTCGCAGAATTGCCGTCAGTACAGCCATACGGTGACCATCAAGAGCCAACAGACCACGGCACGCGGCGCCGCCTGTCGCAACAGCGATGGAAGCTGGACGCCGCTCACCTGAGCGGCACCGCCCTCGAATATCGCGAACCGTGGAAGGTGTTGAATCGCGGGGGCTGCTTTGGGCGAGCGGATTCTTCTTGCGCGGCCGCATTCTTGCGGCGAAACGCCTCAAATATACGTCATTGCCGGTTTTCGAGTTGGAATGACATGGCCCTCATAGTATTCCCCAAGCATGTTGTTCTGGATCCTCGTCGCCATTCTGACGGCGGCTGTCGCAGCCGTGCTTCTTCTGCCGCTCATGCGGGCGGTAGAACCGCTGCCGTCTCGCCATAGTCACGACATCGAAGTCTATCGCGATCAGCTCGGCGAGTTGGCGCGGGACCGGGAGGCCGGTCTGATCGGAAGCGATGAGGCCGAGCTGGCCAGGGCCGAGATCGCCCGCCGCATGCTGGCCGCCAGTGCCGCGGATCAGGCTGTGGCGGAGCGCACGCCGAAGCGGCTTCTATCCAACCGCCTGGCGCAGGCTTTCATTTTCCTCTGTCTTCCGGCCGTCGGCCTTTGTCTCTATTTGACGACCGGCAGCCCCGGTGTGCCGGCACAGCCGCTCGCGGCTCGCCTTGCCGACCCCGGCGACGACGTCAACATCCTGATCGCGAAGGCCGAAAACCACCTGGCCCTCAATCCGCAGGACGGGGCCGGCTGGGATCTGCTGGCGCCGATCTACATGCGCCATGGCCGCGTGGACGACGCCGTCGCCGCCTACGACCGCGCGATCCGCCTGCTCGGGCCAACCCCGGCGAGAATGGGCGGCTACGCCGAGGCTCTTGTGGCGCAGGCCGGCGGCCTGGTCACATCCGAGGCGCAGAACGCGCTGCAAAAGGCGCTGGCGCTCGACCCCGACGATCCGCGCTCCGCATTCTACCTCGCACTCGGCCTGAAGCAGGAGGGCAAGCACACCGATGCGCTCGCAGCCTTCCGCAAGCTCGGGGAGCGCTCACCGGCCGATGCGCCCTGGCTGTCTCTGGTGAACCAGCATATCGCGGAGCTCGCCGCCGCCCCGGCCGGTCCAGGCCCTGCCGCGCCCGGAAATCCGGCTCCCGGCGATATTGCCGCCGCAGAGGAAATGAATGCCGGCGACCGGCAGGCGATGATCCGCGGCATGGTCGACAGCCTGGCAAGCCGCCTGAAGGAGGATCCGGCCAACCTGGAGGGGTGGATGCGCCTGATCCGTTCCTATGTGGTGCTCGACCAAAGGGACAGGGCGAAAGATGCGTTGCATGACGGGCTGAGAGCCTTCCCGGAAACGGGCGAGCAGGGAAAGCAGTTGCTGGCCTTGGCCCGGGAACTGGGGATCGACGCGGGCGGAGAGGCTGAATGACACGCAAGCAGAAAAGGTTGGCGATAATCGGCGGCGGCGTGGCATTTCTGACGGCCGCGGTGCTGCTCGTCATGTTCGCCTTCAGCCAGGCGGTCGCCTATTTCTACGTTCCGGGCGACCTTGAGAAGGCCGGCGTCGCGCCGGGGACGCGCATCCGCCTCGGCGGGCTTGTCGAGGCGGGCTCCGTAAAGCGCGGCGAGGGAAGGACCATCACATTCACGGTGACGGACACGCTTGCGACCGTTCCGGTGACCTATACGGGCATCCTGCCCGACCTCTTCCGCGAGGGCCAGGGCGTGGTGGCCGAGGGAGCCTTCGTCGGCGGCAGCCCGGTTTTCGTTGCCGACACCGTCCTCGCAAAGCATGATGAGACATACATGCCGAAGGATGTCGCCGACCGCCTCAAAGCGCAGGGCGTCACGCTCGGCGGGGAGGAAAACATCCGATGATCATCGAACTCGGGCACTATGCACTGGTCCTGGCGCTCGCGACCGCGATCATCCAGGGCGTCTTGCCGGTCCTGGGAGTGCGGCGCGGCGACCCTTCCTTGATGGGCCTGGCAGCAAACGCGGCGCTCGTCTGCTTCTTGCTGGTGGCATTCTCCTTCGCGGTGCTGACATTCGCCTATGTGACTTCGGATTTCTCGGTCAAGAACGTCTGGGAGAACTCGCATTCCCTCAAACCGCTGATCTACAAGATCACCGGGGTCTGGGGAAACCATGAAGGCTCGATGCTTCTCTGGCTGCTGATTCTCGTTTTCTTTTCCGCGATGGTGGCGCTCTTCGGCCGCAACCTGCCGGAGACGTTGAAGGCGAACGTGCTTGCGGTGCAGGCCTGGATCGCGACGGCCTTCACGCTCTTCGTCCTGCTGACCTCCAATCCCTTCGCGCGGCTCGTGCCGGCACCGGGCGAGGGCAGGGACCTCAACCCCGTGCTGCAGGATATCGGGCTCGCGATCCACCCGCCCTTGCTTTATCTCGGCTATGTCGGCTTTTCCGTATGCTTCTCCTTCGCGGTCGCCGCCCTCATAGAGGGGCGGATCGACGCGGCCTGGGCGCGATGGGTGCGGCCGTGGACACTCGCCGCCTGGACCTTTCTTACCGCCGGCATCGCCATGGGCTCCTATTGGGCCTATTACGAGTTGGGCTGGGGCGGCTGGTGGTTCTGGGACCCGGTCGAAAACGCCTCTTTCATGCCTTGGCTTGCCGGAACGGCACTTCTGCACTCGGCCCTGGTCATGGAGAAGCGAGAGGCGTTGAAGATCTGGACCGTGCTGCTGGCGATCATGACCTTTTCGCTGTCGCTGCTCGGCACGTTCCTGGTGCGCTCCGGCGTGCTGACATCCGTCCATGCCTTCGCCACCGACCCGACCCGCGGCGTCTTCATTCTCGCCATTCTGGTCGTGTTCATCGGCGGTGCGTTTTCGCTCTTTGCCTTCCGTGCCTCCCATCTCAAGGCCGGGGGAATATTCGCGCCGGTTTCGCGCGAGGGTGCGCTCGTCGTGAACAACCTGATCCTGACGACGGCCACGGCGACGGTGCTGACCGGCACGCTGTATCCGCTGGTACTCGAAGCGCTGACCGGCGACAAGATTTCGGTCGGCGCGCCGTTCTTCAACATGACGTTCGGTCTGCTGATGCTGCCGCTCATCGCCGTCGTTCCCTTCGGTCCGCTGCTTGCCTGGAAGCGCGGCGACCTTGCCGGTGCGGCGCAACGTCTGTTTGCGGCTGCCGCCCTGGGCCTGCTCGCCGCTGCGATCTGCTATTACGCGCTGCACGGCGGCCCGGTCCTGGCTCCCTTCGGCCTCGGCCTCGGCGTCTACCTGATTCTGGGAGCGCTTACCGATCTGGTTCTGCGCTCCGGTCTCGGCAAAGTGGCGGCGGGCGTCGCCTGGAGACGGCTTTCGGGACTGCCGCGTTCGGCTTTCGGCACGGCGCTCGCCCATATCGGGCTCGGTATCACCCTGATCGGGATAGTCACGGTCACGGCTTTCGAAACGGAAACGGTCGTCGAGATGAAGCCCGGCGCGGTGGTCGACGTCGGACGCTACAGCCTGCGCTTCGACGGCATGCGTGAAGGGCGCGGGCCGAACTATACCGAGGATGCCGGCCATTTCACGATCAGCCGGGGCGGCGTCGCGGTCAGCGATATCTGGTCGTCGAAACGGCTCTATTCCGCGCGCCGCATGCCGACGACGGAAGCCGGAATCCGGACCTTCGGGCTCAGTCAGCTCTATGTTTCGCTGGGCGACGACATGGCGGACGGCGGCATCGTTGTCCGCATCTGGTGGAAACCGCTGATTCTCTGCATCTGGGGCGGCGCGCTCGTGATGATGGCTGGCGGCATCGTCTCGCTCAGCGATCGGCGCCTTCGCGTGGGCGCTCCGGCGCGTGCCAGAAAGGCGCTGGCGATGGGAGCTGCCGAATGATCAGGCGGTTGCTGCTCGCGCTCTTCCTTCTCCTTGCCTCGGTCGTCCCGAGCCTTGCCGTCAATCCTGACGAGGTGCTCGCAGATCCGGCGCTAGAGGCGCGTGCCCGTGCGATTTCCGCCCAGCTTCGCTGCATGGTCTGCCAGAACCAGTCGATCGACGACTCCAATGCCGAACTCGCCAAGGACCTGCGGCTGCTCGTGCGCGAGCGGCTGAAGAACGGCGATTCCGACGAAGCCGTGATCTCCTACGTCGTCTCGCGCTATGGCGAATTCGTTCTTTTGAATCCCCGCTTCGAGGCCAAGACGCTCGTGCTGTGGGGCATGCCCGCCATCCTTCTCGTGGCCGGCATCGTCACCCTCGTCCTGGCGGCGCGGCGCCGCGCCGCGCGGATTCCCGGCGCACCCCTGTCCGCCGAGGAAAAGGAAGCGCTGGACAAGCTCCTGCGGCCCTGATCTCGAGCGGGATTCCCCGGCGTTGCGGCGCACGATCCGGCGCAGGGACTCCGGCAGCTTGCCGGGCCGATCGGAACATTACCAAAAATTCATCTGCCGGACAGAACTCAGTAAGGTCCAACCCGTTACATCTTTCGACATAGGCTGTTTCCCCAAGGGACAGCCAGACGAGCGGATCTCCGGCAGTCAGGCCCTTGGTCCGGCCGGAGAAAGGTTTCGAAGCCGCCTGCCCCCGCAGGCGGGCTTCCTGAAAGAGAGAAGGCAAAGCGAATGTCCACGATCAAAACTTCCCGGCCCTCCTTGAAGACAGTGCTGAAGACAACGACGGTTGCGGGTGTCGCGGCCGTGCTGCTGACCACCGGCCTCCCGGCAGAAGTCACCAAGTCCTTCGCCGAAGCCGTCAGCGTGCCCGCTCCGGCTGTTCCAAGCTTCGCGAACGTCGTCGACGCCGTTTCTCCGGCGGTCGTCTCCGTCCGCGTGCAGGCACGTGAGCGCGTCAGCGACGATGGCAGCAACTTCACCTTCGATTTCGGCGGCCGCGGCTTCGAGGATCTGCCCGAAGACCATCCGCTGCGGCGCTTCTTCCGCGAATTCGGCCCCGGTGACGGCGACCGCGCGGATCGCTGGCGCGACCGTCGCGGCCCCCGCGGCGAGGGTCGTCTCCGTCCGCGGGCGCAAGGCTCCGGCTTCTTCATCACCGAGGACGGTTACCTCGTCACCAATAATCATGTCGTCTCCGACGGCTCGGCCTTCACCGTCATATTGAACGACGGTACCGAGCTCGATGCCAAGCTCGTCGGCAAGGACAGCCGGACCGATCTCGCCGTGCTCAAGGTCGACGACAAGCGCAAGTTCACCTATGTCAAGTTCGCCGACGACGAAAAGGTCCGCGTCGGCGACTGGGTGGTCGCCGTCGGCAACCCCTTCGGCCTCGGCGGCACGGTGACCGCGGGCATCATCTCCGCCCGGGGACGCGATATCGGTTCCGGTCCCTATGACGACTATCTGCAGGTCGACGCAGCGGTGAACCGCGGCAACTCCGGCGGCCCGACCTTCAACCTCGCAGGCGAAGTGGTCGGCATCAATACGGCCATCTTCTCGCCCTCCGGCGGCAATGTCGGCATCGCCTTCGCGATTCCCGCAACGGTCGCGAAAGACGTCGTCGACTCCTTGATGAAGGACGGCACGGTTTCGCGCGGCTGGCTGGGTGTCCAGATACAGCCGGTGACGAAGGACATCGCCGAGTCGCTCGGCCTGTCCGAAGCGAAGGGCGCCCTCGTCGTCGAACCTCAGGCAGGCTCGCCGGGTGAAAAGGCGGGCATCAAGAACGGTGACATCGTGACGGCCCTGAATGGCGAACCGGTCAAGGATCCGCGCGATCTTGCCCGTCGGGTTGCGGCATTGCGCCCCGGCTCCACCGCCGAGGTCACGCTGTGGCGTAGCGGCAAGTCGGAGACGGTCAAGCTCGAGATCGGCACGCTGCCGAGCGATTCCAAGGAAACGCCGGCGACCAGCGAAGCGCAGCCCGATGAAGGTCAGGCAGGCGAGGAGGCGCTGGCAGACCTCGGCCTGACGGTAACCCCGTCGGACGACGACAGTGGCGTCACGATCACGTCCGTCGATCCGGACTCCGCCGCTAGCGATCGCGGCCTGAAGGAAGGCGAGAAGATCGTCTCCGTCAACAATCAGGACGTGAAATCGGCGGACGACGTTCTCAAGGTCATCAACAACGCCAAGAAGGATGGGCGGACCAAGGCTCTGTTCCAGATCGAGGCTCAGGAAGGCAGCCGCTTCGTCGCACTCCCCATCGCTCAGGGCTGAGACGCCGCAGGAAGGGGCGCGGACTTTCCGAACCCCGCTCCGACTTGGAAGGCGCCGCGACATCGAAAACATGTCGCGGCGCTTGGTGTTTCAAATCCCGTCAGCCGCAGCGGGCTGAAACCGGTTGAGACGAACGGAGGTCCGGGACTATGGTCACCCGTATGAAGATTCTGATTGTTGAAGACGATCTGGAGGCCGCCGCCTATCTGGCCAAGGCATTCCGTGAGGCAGGCATCGTCTGCGATCACGCGAGCGACGGCGAGGCCGGTTTGTTCATGGCGAGCGAGAATGCCTATGACGTTCTCGTCGTGGACCGCATGCTCCCCCGCCGCGACGGTCTTTCGCTGATCACCGAACTGAGGCGCAAGGACATCCACACGCCCGTGCTCATTCTCTCCGCACTTGGGCAGGTGGACGACCGCGTCACCGGTCTGCGTGCCGGCGGCGACGATTACCTGCCGAAGCCCTACGCCTTCAGCGAGCTCCTCGCGCGTGTCGAGGTGCTCGGCCGCCGAAAGGGCGCACCCGAGCAGGACATGGTCTATCGCGTCGGCGATCTCGAACTCGACCGCCTGTCCCATTCGGTCCGGCGGCAGGGCAAGGAGATATCCTTGCAGCCGCGCGAATTCCGGCTGCTCGAATACCTCATGAAAAATGCCGGGCAGGTGGTGACGAGAACCATGCTGCTCGAAAACGTGTGGGACTACCACTTCGACCCCCAGACCAATGTGATCGACGTGCACGTCTCGCGCCTGCGCTCGAAGATCGAGAAGGATTTCGATCCTCCCCTGCTGCGGACGATCCGGGGCGCCGGATACATGATCAAGGACGACCGGACCACGGACACATGAGCAGGGTAAGCGTGCTGTTCAGGACGACCGCAGTCCGGCTTTCTGCGCTCTATCTGGTCCTCTTCTCCCTGTGTGCGGCCTTCCTCGTCTTCTACGTGACCGGCATGTCGGAGCGCCTCCTTCAGCAGCAGACGCGGGAAGCGATCGCCGCCGAAGTGGCGCAGATCGCCGGCGTATACGACCGGGCCGGCATCAACGGGCTGCTTCGCTCGCTCGAGCGCCGGGCACGTCAGCCCGGAGCCAATCTCTACGTCATTGCGGGTCCGAACGGAGAGATTCTCGCCGGAAACGTGGCCGCGCTGGAGCCGGGGCTGCTCGATGACGAAGGATGGAAATCCGAGCCGTTCCGTTATCGGCGCTTCACCGACGAGAGCCGCGCCGACAGGCATGTCGCCCTTGCCCAGGTCCTGATGCTCGACAACGGGTTGAGAGTCCTCGTCGGCCGCGACTTGCAGGAACCCGAAAAATTCCGTGCGCTCGTCCGTCAGGCGCTGATGGTCGCGCTCGGCATCATGGGGCTCGGTGCGCTGGTGATCTGGTTCGGCATCGGCCGCAATGCCCTGCGCCGGATCGACCGCATGTCGGAGGCGAGCACCAAGATCATGGCCGGTGACCTCTCGCAACGCTTGCCGACGAGCGGTTCCGGCGACGAGTTCGACCGTCTTTCGGAATCGCTGAACGCGATGCTCGAGCGCATCGAAAAGCTGAACGAAGGACTGAAGCAGGTCTCGGACAACATAGCGCACGATCTCAAGACACCGCTGACGCGCTTGCGCAACAAGGCAGAGGCGGCGCTCGCCGATACCGAAGGGGGTAACCAGAGCGGTGCGCTCGAACAGATCATCGCCGAGTCCGATCAACTGATTCGTACCTTCAACGCGCTTCTGATGATTTCCCGCGTCGAAGCCGGCTCCGCCGTCGCCGAGATGAACGAGGTCGACCTGGCGCAGATCGTGGCGGATTGCGTCGAACTCTACGAGCCGCTGGCGGAAGACAAGGAAATGCGCATCGAAGCGGAGGCGGCGGCGGGGGCGGCGATCTCCGGCAACCGCGAACTGATCAGCCAGGCGCTGGGCAACCTGATCGACAATGCGATCAAATATGCGGAAGGTGCCGAAAATCCGCTGATACGGGTTGAATTGAAGAGGAGCGCTCGTCACGTCGTGTTGACCGTCGCCGACCACGGGCCCGGCGTTCCGGAGAATATGCGCGGGGAGGTCGTCAAGCGTTTCGTTCGCCTGGACGAAAGCCGGTCGAAGCCGGGGACAGGCCTCGGCCTCTCGCTCGTCGAGGCCGTCATGGAGATGCACCGCGGCTCGCTGGAACTGTCGGCGACGGAGGAGGAAGGTCGGGGCCTGGCGGTGCGCATGGTTTTCCCGGCGGTTGCGACCTGATAAACCCATGACGGGAACCGAAGGGGGATTGTGCATGGCGGAAGCGATCGAGCGGTCTTTGTCCGATATCGATGTGGTGGCGATTCGCCCGGCGAGCCAGGCGGACGCCAAAGCCGCCCTTTCCGTACTCAAGGATGCGGCGAAAGGCAGCGAGCAGATTGCCAAGCTCATTGCCTCGGACGCGCCGCTCAAGGATTTTCTCGTTGCCGCCTTCGCGCTTTCGCCATTCCTGCGGGACACGGCGCGTAGCCACCCGGCGATCCTCGAAGCATTGCTATCCGAGGCGCTGCCGGCGTTTTTGAAGCGCAGGATCGAGGCCGCAAGGGTGTCCTGGCGGGGCGATGCGCCCGGGGCGGCGCTGCCGGATGCCGAGATCATGACGCGATTGAGACGGGCGAAGCGCGAGGTCGCCTTCGCCGTCGCGCTTGCGGACCTTTCGCGGCTTTTCGGTGGACGTGAGACGACACGGTGGCTCAGCGATTTTGCAGAGGCGGCCGTTTCGGCGGCGATCGATCATCTGCTGCTCGGTGCGCATGAAAGCGGCAAGTTCGTGTTGAAGGACAGTTCCGCGCCGTCCACCGCTTCCGGCGTCGTCGTGCTTGGAATGGGTAAGCTCGGCTCCGGAGAGCTCAACTATTCTTCCGATATCGATCTTGTCGTCTTCTACGATCCGCAGTCGGGCATCATCACCAATCGCGACGATGCTCCGGAAACCTTCGCCCGGCTGTTGCGGCGCCTGATTCGCATCCTGCAGGAGAGAACTGGCGACGGCTATGTCTTCCGCACGGATCTGCGGCTCAGGCCAGACCCAGGCTCCACGCCGCTTGCCATCCCGGTCGAGGCGGCAATGCTCTATTACGAGAGCAGGGGGCAGAACTGGGAACGCGCCGCCTTCATCAAGGCGCGGCCGATCGCGGGCGATCTGGAGGCGGGCGAACGCTTCCTCAAGGAACTGACGCCCTTCGTCTTCCGCAAGTACCTCGACTATGCGGCAATTGCCGACATTCACTCGATCAAGCGGCAGATCCATGCCCATAAGGGGCACGGAGAAATCGCCGTGAAGGGACACAACATCAAGCTTGGGCGCGGCGGCATCCGGGAGATCGAGTTCTTCGTTCAGACCCAGCAGCTGATCGCCGGCGGCCGCACGCCCGCGCTGCGTCTGCGCGAAACGGAAGCGATGCTGCGGATGCTCGCCGAGAGCGGCTGGATCGACGCGGCGACGGCCGAGGAGCTTACCGATGCCTATTGGTTCCTGCGCGACGTCGAGCACCGCATCCAGATGGTGCATGACGAGCAAACCCACCTCCTTCCGGAAACCGAGCCGGAGCTCAGGCGGATCGCCTATATGCTGGGCTTCGAGGATACGGCTTCCTTTTCGGATGCGCTGTCGCGCGTGCTGCGCGCGGTCGAGCGGCGCTATGCGCAGCTTTTCGAGCAGGAGGCGAAGCTATCCACCGAAACCGGAAACCTGGTCTTCACCGGTCAGCAGGACGATCCGGATACGCTCGAAACGCTGAAGAAGATCGGTTTCCAGCGGCCGTCCGACATAGCGAATATCATTCGCACCTGGCACTACGGGCGCTATCGGGCAACGCAATCGGTCGAGGCGCGCGAGCGGCTGACGGAACTGACGCCGGAGCTCCTGCGCGTCTTCGGCGAAAGCAGGCGGGCCGACGAAGCGTTTCTGCGTTTTGACCACTTCCTCTCCGGTCTGCCCGCGGGGATCCAGCTCTTCTCGCTGCTCGGCAACAATCCCGGCCTCCTGTCGCTGATCGTCAATATCATGTCGTCGGCACCGCGCCTGGCGGACATCATCGCCGCCAAACCGCATGTCTTCGACGGCATGCTGGAGCCGGGGCTGCTTGCCGAACTGCCCACCAGGGATTATCTGGCGCCGCGCATCGCGACCTTCGTCGGCGCCGGCCGGCACTATGAGGAGGTGCTGGACCGCCTGCGCATCATCGCCGCCGAGCAGCGCTTCCTGATCGGTATCCGGCTGCTCACAGGCGCGATCACCGGCCTTCAGGCGGGGCGCGCTCTCACCGACCTTGCCGATCTGATCATTGCCGCCGCGCTCGATGCGGTTCTGGAGGAGGTCCGGTCGGCGCATGGACGTTTCCCCGGCGGGCGGGTCGCAATCGTCGGAATGGGCAAGCTCGGCAGTCACGAATTGACCGCCGGCTCCGATATCGACCTCATCCTGCTCTACGATTACGACGACGAAGTGCTCGAGTCCGACGGCGCCAAGCCGCTCGATCCGGTGCGTTATTTTACGCGGGTCACGCAGCGGCTGATCGCCGCGCTTTCCGCCCCGACCGCCGAGGGCATCCTCTACGACGTGGACATGAGGCTGCGACCCTCCGGGAACAAGGGGCCGGTTGCCACCCGCATAACCGCCTTCGCCAAGTACCAGCGAACGGAAGCCTGGACCTGGGAGCATCTGGCGCTGACGCGGGCGCGCTGCATCTGCGGCGACGAGAGCCTCGTCGGCGAAGCGGAGGCGATCTTTGCCGAGATACTCACTGAAAAGCGCGACATCGCGAAGATCCGCAAGGACGTCGAGGAGATGCGCGGCCTGATCGACAAGGAGAAGCCGCCGAAGGACATCTGGGATTTCAAACTCATTCCCGGCGGATTGGTCGACATCGAGTTCATCGCCCAGTACCTCGCCCTGATCGCGCCGGCGAGGGGAGTGACGTCCCCTCCTGCCGGCACGCATACGCTCGAGGCGCTGAAGGCGCTCGGTACCGGGATGATGAATGCGAACGATCTCGATACGGCCGCCGAAGCGCTCGTACTCTTCAGCGAGCTGTCGCAGCTCGTGCGCCTCTGCATCGATGGCGACTTCGATCCGAACGAAGCGCCGGCCGGTCTCGTGGATCTCGTCTGCCGTGCCGGAGACTATCCGGATCTGACGCATCTCGAAGCCGACATTCGCCGTTACTCGAAGGCCGTGCGCCGGATCTTCCAGGGGATCGTCGCTGCAGCGTAAGCGGGCGTAGTCAGCCGCGGTCGGGAATCCTGACCGATATGATGGTGCCGACATTCTCTGCCGAATGGATCTTCATCGTCCCGCCGTGAAGCCGCGTCAGCGAACGAGATATGGCGAGCCCGAGCCCGGAGCCGCCCTTGCTCTTGGCATATTGGCTCTGCACCTGCTCGAAGGGCTGGCCGATCTTCTGCAACGCGCCCTTGGGAATGCCGATGCCGGAATCGGCGATCGTCAGCGTGACGGCGCCCCTCACCTTGCGCGCCCGCAAGGAGATGCGGCCGCCTTCATTGGTGAACTTGACCGCATTGGAGAGGAGATTGAGCAGGACCTGCTTCATCGCCCGGCGGTCGGCGAACATCGTCAGGCCGGAGGATATTTGCTGGACCACGCGGATGTTCTTTCGCTCTGCCGGAATCGCCGTGAAACGAAGGGTCTCCTCGATGAGTGGCGCGAGATCGATCCGCTCGCGCGTGATGCGCATATGGCCTGCCTCGATCTTCGACATGTCTAGTATGTCGTTGATGACGTTGAGCAGATGCTTGCCGCTCTCGAATATGTCGCGCGAATACTCGTGGTATTTCTCCGAGCCGAGGGGGCCGAACATCTGGTCCTGCAGGATTTCCGAGAAGCCGAGAATGGCGTTCAGCGGGGTGCGCAGCTCGTGCGACATGTTGGCGAGGAATTCGGACTTTGCCCGGTTCGCGGCCTCGGCGCGCTCTTTCTCCGCCTGATAGTTCGCGTTGGCGACGGAAAGTTCGGCCTTCTGCTGCTCGAGCGTTACGCGGGAGGCGGAGAGATCGCCGATGGTTGCCATCAGCCGCCGCTCGGATTCGCGCAGGCGAACTTGATGCCGCTTGAGGAGCGTGATGTCCGTGCCCACCGAGACGAGCCCGCCGTCGCGCGTGCGCCGCTCATTGATCTGCAGCCAGCGTTCGTCGGCAAGCTGAACCTCGCTCGTCTGCGAGTGATTGCTCCGGTCCGGATCGGCGACGCGCCTTTCGACAACGGGCCTTGCCGCCGCCGCATGGACGATCGTGCGTTCGGTGCCGGGCACCAGCACGTGGTCGGGCAACTGCCAGGCTTGCTGGTAATGGGTGTTGCACATCACCAGGCGATCGTGCTTGTCCCAGAGCACGAAGGCCTCCGAGGTGCACTCGATCGCGTCCGCCAGGCGCTGATCGGCCTCGGCGTAACGCTGCGCAAGCCTGTGTTGCTCGGTCACGTCCATCGCAATGCCGATCAGATGCGTCCGGCCCGACACGGTGCGGATCACCTGGGCACGCGCTCGAAGCCATACATAGTGGCCATCCGCATGGCGCATCCGGAACACCTGATCGATCTGGCGTTCGTTGCCTTTCGCGATCGCCCGAGCGACCCGGTATATGCCCCGGTCTTCGACATGCATGAGACGGGCGGCATCGCCGAACGACAGCACGCTCGCGTCGCCCGGCATTCCGAGCATCTCGTACATCGAGCGGGACCAGAAGAGGCGCCGGTTGTCCAGATCGAAGTCCCAGAGGCCGCAGCGTCCGCGGGAGAGCGCCGTTTCGACGCGCAGGTTCGATTCGGCAAAGACCGCATCGGCATCTCGGGCGCGCTTTGCCTGGATGTAATAGGCATAGAGGACGACCATCAGGATCGCCGAAACGCCGGCAAACAGCGTGACGTTGAGTGAAATTTCGTCGCGCCAGGCCGCTTCGAATCTGGCGATCGACGTTGCCGCCAGAACCGCGCCGCCGGAATCCGGCAATTGCCGGAGCGCGATGAAATGCTCGATGCCGTCGATCGACGCTCTTACGACACCGGCACCCTCGCCATAATATTGCAGCGTCGCGACCTCGGGAGCGATTGCGGAGAGCGTGCGCCCGATGAGATGGACGCCATCCTGCGTCCCGGCAAAGACGCGTCCGTCCCTGCGGACCGTCAGCAGGAAAATTCCGGCGTCCAGGATTTCGGCAGGCAGAAGTTCGGCGAGCCGCCGTTCGACCTCCCAGCGGCGGCCATCGGCGAAGAGTTCCGATCCGCCGGTCTGGAAAACACCGGCTGCCGCTGCGGCCGCGAGGCTGACCGTCCGGCGGGAAGAGGCTTCCATGCGGGCATGCTCGTCCATGATGCCCGACATCCGTGAGATCGCCACGATGAGAAGAAAAGCGATAATGAGGACCGGGATGGACCGCTTGAGCATCGGCTCGGCCATTGCGAGCTTCTGCGAGGCCGGTTCGGCAAATATCTTTGCCTGCTCGATGAACTCCCGTTCGAGGCTCGAAAAGCCCGGAAACTTGAGTCGCAACCGCCCTTCGGCTGCGCTTCCCCGTCGCGCGTCCGCCATCTTATCCAATTTGTCGTCCTCGAAAAGCGATCCGCCCGCGACCATGCCGCAAGGAACGCTTGATTCTTATCAGTCCGAAACGTCGATCCCGTCTTTATCGGTTTCCCGGAAGCGGGCGTTTCAGTGATTCGGCGCGCCGCTCGCCCGAATCTGACTCAATGAATCACAGGGCGATTCGCCTTGTCCAGAGGCAACGGTAAAGATTTGTTAACCATATTTCATCGTTGGGAAATGATAGCCGGACTGCCAGAGCCGATTTCAGGCCAGATCCACGACGGTTTCAGGTCGATCCGAACTGAAACCGTCGTGTTCGGCGGTCTGGTCAGTGCTTGTCTTTGAGCATGCGGTCGACGATGTCGCTGACATCGGCGGAAAGATTGGAGGCACGCGCGATATCCTCGAGCGCGCTGCGGGCGTGGCCGGCCCGGATCTTTTCGAGCGACCACCAGGAGCGCATCGACGTCAGAATACGCGCCGCAAGTTGCGGGTTGCGCGCATCGATGTCCAGAATCTGCCGGGCAAGGAAACGATAGCCTTCACCGTCGATGCGGTTGAAGCCGGTGGCATTCGCGAAGGCGAATGTGCCGACCAGTGAGCGAACGCGGTTCGGATTGCTGGCATTGAAGAGCGGATCCGACATCAGCGCCCGAACGCGGTCGAGCGTCGATGCTCCGGGAATCGTCGCCTGAATGGCGAACCACTTGTCGATGACCAGTGCGTTGTCGGCAAAGCGCTTCTTGAACGCGGCCAGGGCGTCCGCCGTCTCTTCGGCGCCCGGAAACCGATGCGCAAGAAGCGTCAGCGCCTGGCTGAGGTCGGTCATGTTGTTGGCGGATCGAAACGCATCAGCGGCTTTCTCAGGTCTTCCGTCGGCATAGACGAGATAGGTGAGCCCGGAATTGCGCAGCGCCCGCCGCCCGGCGCTCTCGGCATCGGGACGGAACGGGCCGGACAGAGACATTTCGTTCACCAGTCGCGCAAAGGTGTCTTTGCCGGCCGTGGCGATGGCGCCCAGAATAGCCTGGCGGCCGGCGTGAATGGCATCCGGGTCGTTATTGCCGCCGATTTCGCGGCCTATGTCGGTTTCGCTCGGCAGGGACAGCACTTGCGATCGGAACGCCGGCTCCAGTCGGTCGTCGCCGGCTGCTGCGAGCAGGGCGTCGACGAGCGCATCGTCACAGGCAACCGGCTGGCCGGCACGCGCTTCCGCTGCCGCCTTGACGAGATTGTCGAGGGCCATCGCGTTCAGCGCCTGCCAGCGTGCGAAGAGGTCGGTCTCGTGGCGTGCGATCAGCGCACGCTGCTCGGCGCTTTGCGCCAGGTGCAGATTGACGGGCGCGGAGAAGCCGCGATTGAAGGAGGGGACCGGCTCGGATGGGATGCCGGAAAAGGTGATCGTCTGTTTGCGCTCGGTCAGGTGCAGTACGTCGTCGGTGATCTCGGCGCCGGAGACGGCCGAGGGCCTTGCCTCGCTTCCGTCCGGAAGCAGCAATCCGAAGCGGAGCGGGATATGCATCGGTGCCTTGCTGCTCTGCCCGGGCGTCGGCGGAACGGTCTGCTCCAACGATAGCGTGTATGTCTGGCTGGAGGCGTCATAGGTGCCCGAAGCGGTGACGAGCGGCGTTCCGGCCTGATGGTACCATAGCGAGAACTGCTTGAGGTCGCGGCCGCTCGCAGCCTCGAAGCAGGCGACGAAATCCTCGATCGTTACCGCCTGGCCGTCGTGACGCTCGAAGTAGAGGTCCATTCCCCTCTTGAAGTGGTCGCGGCCGAGGATCGTCGCGATCATCCGCGTGACCTCGGATCCCTTCTCGTAAACCGTCGTCGTGTAGAAATTATTGATTTCGCGGTATTGCGTCGGGCGCACCGGATGGGCGAGGGGGCCGGCATCCTCTGGGAACTGCTCGGATTTCAAGTGCCGCACTTCGGCGATCCGCTTCACGGCGCGCGAACGCATGTCGGCGGAAAACTCGTGGTCGCGATAGACGGTCAGGCCTTCCTTCAGGCAGAGCTGAAACCAGTCGCGGCAGGTGATGCGGTTGCCGGTCCAGTTGTGGAAATATTCGTGGGCGATGATCGCCTCGATATTGGCATAGTCCGCATCGGTCGCCGTCTCGGGATCGGCGAGCACGTATTTGTCGTTGAAGATGTTGAGCCCCTTGTTCTCCATGGCGCCCATGTTGAAATCGGAAACGGCAACGATCATGAAGATGTCGAGATCGTATTCGCGGCCGAAGACTTCCTCATCCCATTTCATCGACCGCTTCAGCGCATCCATGGCGTAGGCGGCACGCGGCTCCTTGCCGTGCTCGACATAGATCTTGAGCGCGACGTCGCGGCCGGAAGCGGTGGTGAAGGTGCCCTCGACGACGCCCAGATCGCCGGCGACGAGCGCGAACAGATAGCTCGGCTTCGGATGCGGATCGAACCAGGAGGCAAAATGACGGCCGTCGCCCATGTCGGCGCCGCCGAGATAGTTGCCGTTCGAAAGCAGGAGCGGTGCGGAAGCCTTGTCCGCGATGATGTTGACGGTATAGACCGCCAGCACGTCGGGGCGATCCGGGAAGTAGGTGATGCGGCGGAAGCCTTCGGCTTCGCACTGGGTGCAATAGACGTCGCTCGTGCGGTAGAGGCCCATCAGCTTGGTGTTCGTCTCAGGCGACAAAGCCGTCGTGACGGTGATCTCGAAGGGCGCCGCTTCCGGCAGGCCACGAATGGTAAGCGTGTCGTCCGTCGCTTCATAGAGCGTGCCGGGAATCGCTTCCTGATCGAGCAGCAGGCCGGTCATGGTGAGCTCGTCGCCGTCGAGAACGAGCGGTGCAGAGGGGCTGACGCCTTCGCGGCGATGGAAGATCATGCGCGCCTCGACCTTCGTTTCCCTCGGGTCGAGTTCGAAAGTCAGGTCCACCCTCTCGAGTACGAAATCGGTCGGCCGGTAGTTTTCCAGATGAACGATCTGGCCAGTGTTTGTCCGCATGGTCAGTCCTGCTTGCGCCTTCTTGCTCTTTTGATTTGTAGAGGGCGCTCGTGATGGTGAAAAGCCAAGATCCGAGATTTACGCACGAATGTGGTGCCGGCGACAGTACATTCGGCAGCAAAAACGCAGGGCCACTCCCGCCTCTTATTGACCGAAGGTTTATCGGAGCGGCACTAACAAGAACTAAATCCGTGACGATTTTTTCGGGCTTGCTAAATAACCTGCAGACCCATCTTTCTTGGCAACAAGCTTTGCATATGCGGGCGAATTCATCACGAAAAAACCAGCTCCATCACGAAATTTGATCCAACATGCTGCGCAAGCACGGCTAAGGTGGCGTGGTCCTTTCGCGGCCTTGCCGCCGCGTCCTCCCGTTTCTGTTGGCCTTCCGACCGGTTCGCCGATGTCAGTTTGAAAAGTTGCGTTTCATGGATGCGGACGATGTGAGCCCGATGAAGGGGATTGTGCTCAAGGTGCTCTCCGTCGTCGTCTTCGTGTGCATGTCGACCTGCATCAAGGCTGCGGGCGACGATATCCCCACCGGCCAGATCACCTTCTATCGCTCGGCTTTTGCGATGGTGCCGATCCTTGGATTTCTGGCATGCCGTGGCGCATTGCGGGACGCGTTCAGGACCACTGATATCACCGGACACCTAGTGCGCGGCTTTGTCGGCATTCTCGCCATGAGTTGCGGCTTTTACGGCCTCGTCCATCTGCCGCTGCCGGAGGCGATTGCGATCGGCTATGCCATGCCGCTGCTCGCTGTCGCTTTCGCGGCAATTTTTCTGGGCGAGATCGTGCGGCTCTATCGCTGGTCTGCGGTGTTTGTCGGGCTCGTCGGGGTGTTTATCATCTCCTGGCCGCGGCTTACGCTGTTCAACGAAGGCGGCTTCGGGTCGGCCGAGGCCAAGGGTGCGGTCGCCGTACTGCTTTCGGCAGCGCTCGGGGCAACGGCGATGGTGCTCGTGCGCAAGCTCGTGCAGAAGGAGCGCACGCACACCATCGTCCTCTACTTCTCCCTTTCGGCCGCGGTGTTCTCGCTCGCGACGCTGCCTTTCGGCTGGTCCGAGCTTTCCTGGCAGGCCTTCGTTCTCCTGACGATCGCCGGCTTTTGCGGCGGCGTCGGGCAGATCCTGCTGACGGAGAGCTATCGCCACGCCGATATGTCGACGATCGCTCCCTTCGAATACACGTCGATCGTGCTCGGCATAGTCATCGGCTACTTCCTCTTCGGCGACGTGCCGACCTTGACCATGCTTGCCGGGACGGCAATCGTCGTCGGCGCGGGCATCTTCATCATCTACCGGGAACATCGGCTGGGACTGGAACGCAAGGGCGCGCGCAAGCACGTGACGCCGCAGGGATAAAGGGATGGGCTACTCGGCGCGTTGCTCCCAGACAGGAACGGTGTCGTCCTCGATGAGGTCGCCTGCGTCCTGCTGTGCGAGCGGACCGGTGACGTCGGGACCGGGGGTCGGCAGCACCGTGGTCGCCTGAAAATCGGTCTTCGCGACGAGGCCGTCATGCTGCTCGCGCTGAAGGATGCGCCATGCGGCATAGCCGCTGTAGAGTGCAAAATACACGGCAAGCGCGATGAACAGTGCGACGGGGCCAAACCGGTCCATGACCGGACCGACCATCAGCGGACCGGAGATCGTGCCGAGGCCGTAGGTGATCATCAGCCCGGATGAAATCTCCACATATTCGTCGGGGCGGGCAAGGTCGTTGGCATGCGCGACGTTCAGCGCGTAGATCGGGAAGAGGACCGTGCCGATGCAGGCGGCGAGCGCATAGAGAACCGGGGGACTGCTCGCAATCGAAACGGACATGGCAAGGCACGACACGACGCCGGCGATGCCGCAGGCAACCATGACGATGCGCCGGTCCATCCGGTCCGAGGCGCGGCCGATCGGGACCTGAGAGATCGCGCTGCCGGCCAGAAGCGACGCGAGTAGCGTCGCTCCCTCGCCGGTCGAAAGGCCGATCTTCTGGGTGAAGACGCCGCCGAGATTGAGCCACGCGCCCGAGAGCGCACCGGCGAGAAAGCCGCCGACGACAGCGACCGGCGAGCGGCGATAGAGTGCGGGGATATCGAAATTTGCCCGTGCCGGGGGGGCCGGCATCGGCGAGGAGGAAAGGGCGGTCGGCAGCAGGGCGAGCGAGAACAGCACGCCGCAAAGGATGAAAAGGGAGGTGTTGCTCGGATCGCCGAGCGGCACTAGGTACTGTCCGCCGATCGTGCCGACCATGCTGGTGATGAGATAGAGCGAGAAGAGCAGGCCGCGATTGTCGTTCGTCACCCGCTCGTTCAGCCAACTCTCGATGACGAGATAGCTTCCGGCAATCGCAAAGCCCGACACGGCACGGAAGCCGATCCAGGCGCGCCAATCGACGACGAGCCCGCACATCAGGATCGCGATGGAAAGGAGCGTTATCAGGGCGGTGAAGACGCGGACATGGCCGACGCGCAGGACGAATTTAGGCGTGACGATGCAGGAAAGGGTGAACCCCAGCGTGTAGCCGGTCGCGAATATCGAGATGGTGAGGGTCGACCAGCTCTCCGCCACGGAGCGTACAGGGATGACATAGCTCTGCAGCCCGAAGGCGACCATCATCAGGAAGGTCGAGAGCATCAGGCTGAAAACGGAAGCGAAGTTCGCCAGCATCGGCGCTCCTGGAGAGGGGATTAAGGAGCGGCTTCGTTTCGGCTCGGCCGATGAACTTCGTCACTCCGTCAAAACGAATCGAGAGTGGCTGTAACGAAGTTCCGGGGCGCTGTCGATTGCGACAGGGAATGGCGAAATGGCGCAGCCGGAAAGGCAGGAGCGTGATGAGGAAAGTGTGTGCGGATTTCCGCCCGCATCCCGCGTTCGACCAATGGGAAGCGATCACGTTGGTTTTCAGGTCGGTCCGGACCCAAACGTGACCTATCTCGGCAGCAACTGGCTCGCCGCGCCGTGATCGGCGCGCCGTCCGTCGCTGGCGAGGCTCAGGCGGCTGTACTCGCGAGATGCGCGGACGGCGGTGCGAATGTCGGAGATCGTGTCGACGAGACCGCGAATGCTGTCGAGCGGCTTGGACATGATCGTTCTCTCCTGCAGTCTTTCCGGCACAGAGCGTTCAGCGCTGGATGAATTCGGCGAAGATCTGAGCCGGGCGGGTCGTCCGCGCGAGACCGATTGCTGTCAGCTGCTCGTTGGCAGCCGACCCGAAGCTGTTGGACGGCGCGCGCGAGGAGGCACCGGCGTAGCGGAGCGTCTCGAAGCTGCTGTGAATCGGGCGATAGCGGGCAGTCATGGTTCAAATCCTTATCCATTCCTCCCGTCGTGCTATATTGCGGTGCAGCATTGGTTTTGCAATGCGCTAAAACGCCGCTCAGACATGCGCAAATCGCATGGCTTTTTTCACACCTTGTTCATAAATCGAGCAGTTGTATCAGCCGAGGCGCGACTTGAACGCCAGCAGGTCCAGCCAGGCGAAGCGCTTGTTGACGGGAGCGGCGACAAGGTCCTGCGGATGCAAGGTGGCGAGCGTTGGAATGCGGGTGCCGCCAAAGGTGAGCTCTCGCCATTCGCCGCGCAGTTGATGGATCGTTTCGCCGCCGAAGAAGAAGCGGGCGGTGAAGTTGCCGAGCAGAAGCAACTGCTTGGGTTCGGCCAGCGCGATCTGACGCTCGATGAACGGTCGGCAGATATCCGCCTCGCGAGCGCTCGGAACGCGGTTTCCCGGTGGCCGCCAGGGCACGGCATTGGCAAGAAGTACGTCCTCGCGCGAAAGGCCGATGCCGGACAGCATGCGTTCGAGCATCTCGCCGTGCCGTCCCGCAAAGGGGCGGCCGTCGCGGTCGTCATCCGCATAGGGCATCGGACCGATGATCATGACTCCCGAAGCAGCACTGCCTTCGGCAAAGACGAGGTTGCGTGCGCTGTTCCTGAGGTTGCAGCCGGCAAAGGCCTCCATGGCCGTACGCAGCTCTCCCAGCGATCGCGCGGCATCGGCGACGAACTGCGCCTCCTTGATGGCCTGCTCGTCCGGTATCGCAACCGCCGGAGGGGATGCCGGAGGCGCGGGGCGACGCTCGCGCGAGGGGGCGGCAAGGGGAGCAGGCTGCTGCGGTTCGACTGCGGTCGCGCTGGTTTGCGGCACGGCGCGGCTTTGCGCGCGCCTGATTCTCATCGCCTCGAATTCAGCGAGCCGATCGACCGGTTCGTCTTCGAGGAGCCACTCGACACCCGCCTCCGCATGGAAGGCGAGAAGGGCAGCGAGTTCGGAGCGGGAGAGGTCGTTGGCCGAGATCATGGGGCGAATGTAACAGATCGGTGGGCGTGGTCCACTGCACGTTCCTCAAATCTGTGGTGGCAGGGACTGCCTTCAGGCCGCTGCTGTCCAGGCCGCGATGTCGTCGCGCTCGCCGATGAGCGCCAGGCCATGGGCGATCGACAGGAGCTCGCCGCCGCTCTCGATGCGCTCTTTGCCGAAGCGGTTCTCGAAGAGACGGCGAACCGCCGGCACGAAGGACGTCCCGCCGGTGAGAAACACCTTGTCGATCCCGTCCGGTTTTGTCGCAGACGTTGAAAGGACCACGTCAAGCGCCTCCTCGATGCGGGCAAGGTCAGGCGCAATCCAGGCTTCGAACTCGTCCCGGTGAACGGTACGGCGTGCGCGCTCGCCCAGCGGCGCAAAGGCGAATTCGGTCTCCTCAGCCTGCGAGAGCCGCATCTTGGTGGCCGAGACCGCCTGATAGAGTGGATAGCCTTGGTCATGCTCGATGAGCTCCACGAAGGACTCCAGCTTCTCCGGCTCCAGGCTTGCGCGCACCAGCTTTTTCAATTCGGTGAAATCTCTCAACGTCTTGAAGATCGAAAGCTGGTTCCAGCGGCCGAAATTCGCGTAGTAGCTCGACGGCACCTCAAGCAGCTTGTCGAAGCTCTTGAACAGACTCCCCTTTCCGATGAGCGGCGAGACGATGTTGTCGATAATCCGGAAGTCGAAATGGTCTCCCGCGATGCCGACGCCGGAATGTCCGATCGGCGTTGCCGTCAGTCGACCGGCCTGGCTCTCGAACCGGATGATCGAGTAGTCGGTAGTGCCGCCGCCGAAGTCGGCGACGAGCACCGTCGCGTCCCGATCGAGGTTGCGCGCGAAATAGAAGGCGGCCGCGACCGGTTCGTACACGTAATGGACTTCGGGAAAACCCATGCGGGTAAGCGCGCGATTGTAGCGTTCGAGGGCCAGTTTCTCGTTCGGATTGGCGCCCGCAAACTGCACGGGACGGCCGATGACGACACGCCTGAAGGTGGGTTCCCAGTTACTGCCGGCATAGTCCCTGAGCCGCGTCAGGAAACGCTGCATCAGGTCCTCGAACTCGTAGCGCTTCCCGAAGATCAGCGTGCCCTGGAAGAGCGCGCTCGCGGCAAAGGTTTTGATCGACTGAAGGAAGCGGCATTCGCCCGGATTGTCGATGAATTCGCGGATTGCCGCCTGTCCTGCTTCGACTTTCAGGGGCGAGGGACCGGCATCCTTCAGGAAAGAGAGCGCCGTGCGCGTCGTGTCCGATCTCCCGACCGGGCTTTCCACGACGATGGAGCGCGTCGAGGCGCCTTCGGCCTGAGCCAGTACCGAATTGGTCGTGCCGAAGTCGAGGCCTAGGGCGAACGCCATGATCGTCTCCGTCTTGTCGGTGATGCGGCTTGCGGGGTGGGGCGGGCCTCCTCGCATGCGAGCGCTGCAAAAGCAAGCTGTCGATCGGCCAGATCCGCCCAAATGCATTTACGTTTACGTTCAAGTAACATAGTAATCTCATGAACTCATGCGCAAATGCAGAGACAGTCTGTCGCATCCCGGCTCGACAAGGTTTACGGCATTTGTCATGACGGGATGATTTGGCCGGGAACGGAGCCGGCAGAAGACCGGCAGAACTGGAGAGTGTAATGACCGAGCAACAAGAACTCCCCGAACGCGAGAGCATGGAATTCGACGTCGTGATCGTCGGGGCGGGACCGGCTGGTCTTGCGGCGGCGATCCGGCTGAAGCAGGTCAATCCGGAACTCTCGGTCGTGGTTCTGGAGAAGGGCGCCGAAGTGGGCGCGCATATCCTCTCCGGCGCCGTGGTCGACCCGATCGGCATCGACCGGCTCTTGCCCGGCTGGCGCGACGAACCGGACCACCCGTTCAAGACGGAAGTCACCGACGACCAGTTTCTCTTTCTCGGCCCCGCCGGCTCGGTCCGCCTTCCCAATTTCCTGATGCCGCCGCTGATGAACAATCACGGCAACTACGTCGTCTCCCTCGGCAATGTCTGTCGCTGGCTCGCCACCCAGGCGGAAGCGCTCGGCGTCGAAATCTATCCGGGCTTTGCCGCGACCGAGGTCCTCTACAATGACGAGGGCGCGGTGATCGGCGTTGCCACCGGCGACATGGGCATCGAGCGCAACGGCGAGCCGGGGCCGAACTTCGCCCGCGGCATGGAGCTGCTCGGAAAGTACACCCTCATCGGCGAGGGCGTGCGCGGCTCGCTCGCCAAGCAGCTGATCGCCAGATACAAGCTCGACGAGGGGCGCGACGTGCCGAAATTCGGCATCGGCCTAAAGGAACTCTGGGAGGTGAAGCCGGAAAATCACAGGCCCGGCCTCGTGCAGCATTCCTTCGGTTGGCCGCTCGGCATGAAGACCGGCGGCGGATCCTTCCTCTATCACCTCGAGGACAATCTGGTCGCCGTCGGTTTCGTCGTCCATCTCAACTACAAGAACCCGTATCTCTATCCGTTCGAGGAGTTCCAGCGCTTCAAGACGCATCCGGCGATCCGCGGCACCTTCGAGGGCGGCAAGCGGCTCTCCTATGGCGCGCGCGCCATTACCGAGGGCGGCTACCAGTCGGTGCCGAAGCTTTCCTTCCCCGGCGGGGCTCTGATCGGCTGCTCGGCCGGTTTCGTCAACGTGCCGCGCATCAAGGGCAGCCACAATGCGGTGCTGTCGGGCATTCTCGCGGCGGAGAAACTCGCCGAGGCGATCGCCCACGGCCGCGCCAATGACGAGCCGATCGAGATCGAGCGCGGCTGGCGCGAGAGCGCCATCGGCCAGGACCTGAAACGGGTCCGCAACGTCAAGCCGCTGTGGTCGAAGTTCGGCACCGCTGTCGGCGTGGCGCTCGGCGGTCTCGACATGTGGACCAACCAGCTCTTCGGCTTTTCCTTCTTCGGGACGCTGAAGCACGGCAAGACCGATGCGCAATCGCTCGAGCCGGCCGCCAAGCACGAGAAGATCGACTATCCGAAGCCGGATGGCGTGCTGACCTTCGACCGGCTCTCCTCGGTGTTCCTGTCGAACACCAATCACGAGGAGGACCAGCCGGTGCATCTTCAGGTGAAGGATTGGGATCTGCAGAAACGCTCGGAATACGAGGTCTATGCCGGCCCATCTTCGCGCTACTGTCCGGCCGGCGTCTATGAATGGGTGGAGAAGGACGGCGAGCCCACCTTCGTCATCAACGCCCAGAACTGCGTCCACTGCAAGACCTGCGATATCAAGGACCCGAACCAGAACATCAACTGGGTGCCGCCACAAGGGGGCGAAGGGCCGGTCTATCCGAACATGTGATGTTCGGAGAAGGCGGGCCCGCACGGACTCCCGTGGGGAGAAGGGGGCGAAGGGCCGGTCTATCCGAACATGTGATGTTCGGAGANGNNGGNCNNNCNCNCCCTNTCNGANNACGCAATTGCACTTCCCGAAAGGCCGGCGAGCGTTCGCCGGCCTTTTCGCATGTCCTTATAAGTCGTCCAGCTTCCGACGTGGATGATGGGGGTCGCCGGCAAATGAATTTAAAAAAGGGGGTTAAACCCATCAATTATTTGTGTAGTTTGACAAACGGCAGGAATGTCAGCCGCTGACGCAAATGGGAAAGTGTTCGCCGGAAAGACACGATAGCAATGTGGGCGGTACCGGTCCGAACAGGTATCGGTTGACCCGCGAGTTGTCGCGCCCCGGCATCGGATCGGGGCGAGTGCTTGTTCCGTTCACTGTCAGCAGCTGCGGTGAGGCTGGCAGTCCGCCATAGAGACACCGCCAAAACAGAGGGAGCCGAAATGAAAAAACTTCTTGCAACGACATGCCTGGCCGCCGGTCTTTTGGGACTCGGCAGCGCGGCATCGGCGGCGGAATGCGGCGATGTGACGATTGCCAACATGAACTGGCAGAGCGCCGAAGTCCTGGCGAGTGTGGACAAGTTCATTCTGACCGAAGGCTACGGCTGCAGTGCGGAGCTCGTCGTCGGCGACACGGTGCCGACCATCACGTCGATGATCGAGAAGGGCGAGCCGGACATCGCGCCGGAGGGCTGGGTCGACCTGCTGCCGGACGTGGTGAACCGCGGCCTCGAAGAAGGCAAGCTCGTAGGCGCCGCAGTCGCGCTTTCGGATGGCGCCGTACAGGGCTGGTGGGTTCCGAAATACATCGTCGATGCCAACCCGGACATCAAGACGATCGACGACGTCCTGAAGCATAAGGAACTCTTCCCCGATCCGGAGGATCCGAGCAAGGGCGCGATTTTCAACGGTCCTCAAGGGTGGGGCGGCACGGTCGTGACGACGCAGCTTTACAAGGCCTATGGTGCCGAGGCGGCGGGCTTCACGCTGGTCGATACCGGCTCGGCGGCCGGCCTCGACGGCTCGATTGCCAAGGCCTATGAGCGCAAGCAGGGCTGGGTCGGCTACTACTGGGCTCCGACGGCGCTGCTCGGCAAGTACGAGATGGTCAAGCTCGAGCATGGCGTCCCCAACGACATGGCCGAATGGAAGCGCTGCAATACGGTTGCGGATTGCCCGGATCCGAAGAAGAACGATTGGCCGAAGGACAAGGTCCAGACACTGGTAACCAAGGAATTCGCCGACCGCGCCGGCCCGGCCATGGAGTATCTCAACACCCGCGCCTGGACGAACGACACGGTCAACAAGCTCATGGCCTGGATGACCGACAATCAGGCGAGCGGCGAGGAAGGCGCGAAGCACTTCCTCGAGGAAAACCCGGACCTCTGGACCAAGTGGGTCTCGCCCGAAGTCGCCGAGAAGATCAAGGCTGCCCTCTGATCGACTCGCCTCGAATGAACGGCGCGCGTAAAAGCGCGCCGTTTTTTGTTTTCTGCTGCGTAGTTTTCGAAGGAAGGCGCAAGATTTCGTTCACCGCATGTCGGTTTGAGAATAAGATTGCGCGGCTTCATCGTTTACACCGCGCGTTAGCGTTAAAAGGCAGGCGGCAAAGCAATAACAACCATAAGCCGCCCAAAAGAGTGCGAAGGGGAATCGACACATGGAATGGCTGACCAAATTTCCGCACATGGACGACGATCGGCTTCGGCAGTTGAAGAAGATAATCGACGAAGGGTTCCGTAGCTTCACACGCGCCTATGGCGACGCGATCGAATCGTTCTTCGACCCGCTCCAGTTCTTCCTGATCCACGCCGAACGGTTCATGACACGAACGCCGTGGCCGATCATTCTCATACTGATTGCCGTGATCGCCTGGTTTGCCAGCCGCAACTGGAAGATCGTTGCCGGCGCCGTCGGCACCCTGCTCCTCATCGGCTATCTCGACATGTGGGACGACACGATGAAGACGATCTCGATGATCTTCGTCTGTACGGTCCTGTCGATAGCGATCGGCATACCGATGGGCATCATCATGTCACGTTCCGATCGTTTCCAGAACATCGTCAATCCGGTGCTCGACGTGATGCAGACGATGCCGAGCTTCGTCTATCTCATTCCCGTCGTGATGCTTCTCGGCATCGGCAAGGTTCCGGGGCTTATAGCCGTCGTCATCTATGCGATCCCGCCGATGATCCGCCTCACCAATCTCGGAATTCGGCTGGTCGACAAGGATGTGCTGGAGGCGGCGGACGCCTTCGGCTCGTCGAATTGGCAGAAGCTGAAGAACGTCCAGATGCCGCTCGCGCTGCCGACGATCATGGCCGGGATCAACCAGACCATCATGATGGCGCTCGCCATGGTCGTCATCGCCTCGATGATCGGCGTTCAGGGGCTGGGTCAGCCGGTCTTGAAGGCGATCGCCAACCAGTATTTCACGCTCGGCATCTTCAACGGCCTCGCCATCGTCGGAATCGCGATCATTTTCGACCGGGTGAGCCAGGCTTACGGGCGCCGGCTCCAGCGCCACCGCGAAATCATTCACGGATAGAAGCTCCAAAACTTCCCCTCCCCAACCCCTCCCACTGTGGCACTTGTGGGGGGGTGGGGAGGGCCTTGCAGACGGCCCACGAAGCCGTTCGAGTCACGCTCGCTTGATCGCTTCGTTGAAACTTCCGTACGCCGAAGCGGCCGGCGATAAGGCCGCCTGCACTTTTCGTCGCACAGCTCTGGAAACCCCCGCTGCCGCTCTTATCTGAGAAGCTGAACGCACTCGCATGACGGAGGCAGCAGCCCTTGAAAGTCAAAGCCATCTTCAATCGAGATGGGGGAACTTTCCGTACGACGGACATGGATGCCTACAGCAGGAAGGTCGAGGAGGACTTTCGGGCGGCCGGCCACGAGATCGAGATCGCAGTGGTCGCAGCGGATGAGATGCGGGACGCGTTGGAGACGGCTTGCGGACGGGACGATCTCGACGCGATCGTCGCCGGCGGCGGCGACGGCACGATTTCGGCGGCGGCAGGCGTGGCCTGGAAAACCGGCATGCCGCTGGGCATCGTTCCCGCAGGGACGATGAATCTCGTCGCGCGCTCCCTGAAGCTGCCGCTCGATATCTGGAAGGTCCCGGAGGTGCTGGCCAATGGCCGAATCATCGATGCCGACATAGGCAGCGCTGACGGCCGCGCATTCGTGCATCAGTTCTCGATGGGGCTTCACGCCCGCATGGTGCGCTACCGTCAGTCCTATCGGTTCGCGTCGCGACTCGGGAAGATCAGCGCCAGCGTACGTGCCGCCATCGGGGTAATCTTCAACCCGCCGGATTTCGAGATTGAATTCGACGCGGACGGGCACCGCGAGCGCCGGCATGTTTCGGCGATTTCCGTTTCGAACAACCATTTCGGCCACGACACGCTGATGTATGCGGAAGACCTGACGAGCGGCCACCTTGGCTTCTACACGGCGCCGCCGCTAAGCCCTGCGGGCGTGGCGAAGCTCTCTTTCGATATCCTGCGCGGAAAGTTCAGGAGCAGCACGCTGATCAGCGAGATGAGCGCTCTGACGGTCGACCTGCACTTTCCGAAGGTGGATCGGAAGATCAACTGCGTCATCGACGGCGAGCTTATCCCGATCAGAAGCGGCAAGGTCGCTTTGCGCGTTCACCCCGGTGAATTGAAGCTGCTGGTCGGCTCGCAGGAGAGCAATTTCGGGAACTCCGTGTAGCGGCTTTCCGCGCGTCTATTCCGCGACCCAGATATAGCTGAAGCTGTAGCGGTCCTCGCCGGTCCCGTAGAGATAGGGCAGCGCGAGGTGGCGCGGTGCCGCGGCCGCGTCGGGAATGCCAAGTACGGAGAGAGCGTTCCGCAACAGGTCGGGAACGGGTGCTTCCGGCTGTGCGTCGTCATGCCAGACCGCGAGAAGGGGCCTTTTCGACATATCGACCGGAAGCGCATTCGAGGGGCTCGGCATCGTGACCTGTGCTCCGCTGAACTGCATTCGGAGATTTCCCGCGATCTGCTTGTCATTGGCCAGGATAAGCGCCGGCTGGCCTTCTGCCTGTGCCACCGCTTCGGCCAATGCGGCGTAGGGTATGTTCAGCCTCGAATAGTCACCAAACCACGGCCGCACGACGGCTCGCGCCGACACGAGCACGAGTGCGCCCAGCGCGATGACTAAGACCAGCAGCAAGAAGCGCCTGAGGCTGTCTGTAAGGTCGATATTCGCCGCCTCGATCTTCAGACAGAGATAAAGCGGAATGAGAACGAGGAAGAGGACCAGCCATTTTTCGCGCACATGCGTGGCGGCCACACCGAGTACGACCAGCAGGACCGCGATCAGGCAAAGGGCGAGCATCCGCCCTACGATCCTGCTCCACTGGCTTTCCGCCTGCCAGATCGCGCGGAACTTGCCGCGGAAGACGAGGCCGAATACGAGCAGCGGCACCAGGCTGCCGCCGATGATGGCGGAGCCGAGCGAGTAGACACCGTAAAAGGCCTGAAGCAGAAATCCCTCCGCCTCGCGCTCCCGCATCTCGTTCAAGGTTCCACCCGAGGCGAAACCGAAATTCTGCAGCATCCAGTAGGCGTGGGGCAGAACGATGAGCGTTGCTACCGCAATCGACGGCAGAATGCGCCAGTCGAGTATCCGCGCGCGCAGCTCCCGTTCCGGCAGAACGGCGACGATCGCCGCGACCGGCACGAGGACGAAGTTGTACTTCGACATCAGGCCGATACCCACCGCAATGCCGGTGAGAATATAGGAAAAAAGGCTGGGCCGCTTCAGCGTCTTCAGGAAGCTGTAGAGAAACAGCGAGACGGCGAAGAGGGCTGCGACCGTGTGGGAAAGATCGCGCTGTGCGAGTAGAAAGATCGGGGGCAGCGTAAGAACGCCGAGCATTGCGATCGGGGGCAGACGGCGGTCGGCCAGTACCAGCCGTGCCGCAAGGCCGTAGAACAGACAGCAGAGAAATAGGAGCCCGTTCTTGAGGATGGTCATCGTCGCCAGCGAGGTCCCGATCACCTCTGCCAGTCCATATTGCAGCCAGTTGTAGAAGGGCGGCTGCGGTCCGTATCCGAGGGCGAGGAACTGAGACAGAAATGCCTGTTCCGCCTCGTCGATTTCCAGTGAGCTCGAGACGGAGACCCGCAGGATGATGCACAGCAGGAAATAGCCGGCAACCGCCAGGACGACCGCTCCAGGCCGTCGATTGACCGCTTCAAGCATGCGGCTGCTCCCGCTCGAAAGTCTGGCGCACGATGTAACTCGTCATTTCATCGTCGCGGAAATAGGCGCGCGCCATCATCTCCGAGAGAATGCCGGTGGTGATCAGCTGGACCGAAGAGAGGAACAGCATGACGCCGACGATCAGCATCGGACGGGTGCCGATGTCGTTGCCGAAGATGAACTTGTCTATTGCAAGATAGAGAAGGATCAGCACACTGAGACCGCCGGCGGCCAGGCCGATGGAGCCGAAAAAGTGCCCCGGCCGCGCCTTGTAGCGCATGAAGAACAAGACCGCGAGCAGATCGAGAATAACCCGGAACGTGCGCGAGATCCCGTATTTCGAGCTGCCGTAATGCCGCGGGTGATGGGTCACCGGCATCTCGCCGATCCGACTGCTCGGCACGACACCCGCCACCCAGGCCGGAATGAAGCGGTGCATTTCCCCCATCAGCTTCACCTGCTTGATGATGGAACCGCGGTAGATCTTCAGGCTGCAGCCATAGTCGTGCAATCTCACGCCCGTGATCTTGCCGATCAGAACGTTGGCGCACCAGGAAGGAATCTTCCTCAGAATCAGTGCATCGCGTCGGTTTTGCCGCCAGCCGACAAGGAGATCGAGCCCGCGCTCTTCTATCGCCGCGACCATGTTGGGAATGTCCGCCGGATCGTTCTGAAGGTCGCCGTCGAGCGTCGCGATCAGCCGGCCGGAGGCCGCGTCGATCCCCGCCTGCATTGCGGCCGTCTGGCCGAAATTCTTCTGGAGCTCGATGATCTTCAGCTGCAGGTCGGGGTGTGAAAGCTCCTTGCGCGCGTTCGGCAGGGTTCGGTCCGTGCTGCCGTCATCGACGAGGATGAGCTCCCATGACTTCAGGAACCCGGCCATTGCCGCCCGGATGCGCGTGACGAGCGGTCCGACGCTCTCCTCCTCGTTGAACACCGGCACGACTATGGAGAGCTCGACACCCTCCAGGACTTCGGTCATCGGCTTCACGGGTTCTTCGATGCGATTCAAGAGGGCAGTCTCCGGTGGGCTGGCAGGTTTTCTTGCATACTTCTGAGGTTATAACCAATGTCGAATCGCATTGCTGATACAGGAAAACGGTCTCGATGAATACGAACTGGGAGCGCAGCCGGCAGTCGTGGCTCGCGCGCAACCGTCTGGCACTGATTTCCGCTGCGGCAATCGCGGCTTATGCCGTCTTCGTGGAGTGGGTCTGGGGCTGGCCGGTATTGCTGCGGCAATGGGCCGAAATCGGCGTCGTGCCGGTGCTCTCGGCGCTAGCGCTTCTCGTCGCCACCTATTTCATCCGTTGCTATCGGATCCACGACTACTTCCCGGGCGAAACCAGGGGCCGGTTTCTGTCTCTCTTCCGGGTGACCCAGGTTCACAATCTGCTCAACATCATGCTGCCGTTCAGAGCCGGCGAAACGAGCTTTCCCTTGCTCATGCGCAGCGAATTCGGTGTGCCGCTGGTGCGTGGTACCGCGGCGCTCTTCGTCATGCGGCTTCTGGACCTGCACGCCCTGCTGACCGTCGCTGCGGTGGGTCTGGTGGTGGGGCGGGGCCCAGGGGCGATCGGCTGGGTTCTCTGGCTTATCGCTTTTCTGTCGCCTCTCGCCTTCTTTCTCATGAAGGAGAGAGCTCTCACCACGGTGCGCCGTTTCGCGCCGGCGAAGGTCGGTCCGCATCTGGACGAGATGGAGGCGGGCCTGCCGATCGGCATTCCCGCTTTCCTGCGGGCCTGGGCGATGACGATGCTGAACTGGGCGGTAAAAGTCGTCGTTCTCGCCTGGGTGCTCGCGATCATGGGGGTCGCTCCGCTCGCCGCCTCCTTCGGCGGGGCGCTCGGTGGCGAACTGTCTTCCGTCCTGCCGGTGCACGCGCCGGCGGGTGTGGGAACCTACGCAGCGGCGATCGTCGCCGGTGCGGTTTCCTTCGGAGCGCCGGCGGATCAGGCGACGCTCGAGACGCTCGGCCGCGCCAGTGTCAATGCCCACCTCATGGTCATCGTGTCGGCGGTGGTCGGCACGCTGCTGTCGCTCCTCCTGCGGCCGAAAGCGTGAAACGCTTCTGAGCGACAGGATGCGGGCTCTACTGGAACGAGGTCTCGTAGAAGCTTCTGAGCTTGCGTGAATGGAGCTTCTCGGAAGGCATCGCCGCCAGCTTCTGCAGGGCCAGAATACCGATTTTCAGGTGCTGGCTCACCTGGGTTCGGTAAAAGGCGCTCGCCATGCCGGGCAGCTTCAGTTCGCCGTGCAACGGCTTGTCGGACACGCAGAGCAACGTCCCGTAGGGAACGCGGAAGCGGAACCCGTTGGCGGCGATGGTAGCCGATTCCATGTCGAGCGCGATGGCTCGGGCCTGCGAGAGTCGTTTGACCGGCCCGCGCTGGTCGCGCAGTTCCCAGTTGCGGTTGTCGATCGTCGCGACCGTACCCGTGCGCATGATCTGTTTGAGGTCGTAGCCCTTGTAGCCCGTCACTTCGGCGACGGCGTCCTGCAGGGCAACCTGCACCTCGGCCAGTGCGGGTAAGGGAATCCAGACCGGCAGATCGTCATCGAGCACGTGATCCTCGCGCATATAGGCATGCGCCAGCACGTAATCGCCGAGCCGCTGGCTGTTGCGCAGGCCCGCGCAATGGCCGAGCATCAGCCAGACATGCGGCCTCAACACGGCGATATGGTCGGTGATCGTCTTGGCATTGGATGGGCCGACCCCGATATTGACGAGAGTGATGCCGCCGTGCCCCTTCTTCTTCAGATGATAGGCGGGCATCTGCGGCAGGCGGGCGAGCGAATAATCGGCATCCGGCCGGTCGGCACCCGCGGGGGTGGTGATGTTGCCGGGTTCGATGAAGGCGGTGTAACCGTTGCCGCCCTCCGCCATCTGCTGGCGCGCCCAGGCGCAGAACTCGTCGACATAGAACTGATAGTTCGTGAAAAGCACGAAGTTCTGGAAGTGCCTGGCGCTGGTCGCGGTATAGTGGCTGAGGCGCGCGAGCGAATAGTCGATGCGCTGCGCCGTGAAGGGCGCGAGCGGCGACGGCTCTCCCGGACCTGGCTCGTAGGAGCCGTTGGCGATCTCGTCGTCGGTGGTCGTAAGATCCGGCGCGTCGAAAAGGTCGCGCAGCGGAATGTCGATGCTGTCGGCCGCAGACGCTTCGACATGCGCCCCTTCGCCAAAGGCGAAATGGAGGGGGATCGGTGTCGAGGATTCCGACACCGTGACGCCGACGCCGTGGTTGCGCATGAGATGGCCGAGCTGTTCTTTCAAATAGTGCCGGAACAGTTTGGGCCGGGTGATGGTCGTCGTGTAGACGCCGGGCGCGCTGACATAGCCGAAGGAAAGCCTCGAATCGACATGTCCGAAGCTGCTCGTCTCGATGCTGACCTGCGGATAGCAGGCGCGGAAACGAGTGAGGGGCCTGCCGCTTTTCCCGAGACCTTCGAAGGCTTCGCAGAGGAAGCGGGTGTTGCGTTCGTAGAGCGCTTCCAGACAATCGACGGCCTCGGTCGCATCGTCGAAGAGCTGCGGCTCGAAGGGTTCAGGGGTGGCGACGGAGAGGACGGAGTGTGAAGAGATTCGCTTGTTCATGTCGCATTATATGCAGCACCTTCCGACAAGCAAACGACAAGAGTGCTGTTTTTTGTTCTACAGCGCCGCACTTTGTACTTCAGCGAGGCCCCGCGAGAATGATCGCGCTGCCGGCGAGCGCCACGGCGGCGCCCGTCATGTCCCAGTGATCCGGCCGGACGCCTTCGGCAAGCCAGAGCCAAGAGAGCGACGCGACGATGTAGACGCCGCCATAGGCGGCATAGGTACGGCCCGCCGCTGCCGCGTCCACCATCGTCAGCAGCCAGGCGAAAAGCGCAAGCGAAGCCATGCCGGGAATGAGCCACAGGGTGGATTTGCCAAGTCTCAGCCAGGACCAGAAGGCAAAGCATCCGGCGATTTCGGCAAGAGCTGCAGCAAAATAGATAGCGTATGCGGGCATGGTTTGCAGGTCCTCCCGATCAGGAGAGGAGCGCACTTTCAACCGATATGCAAGGACCGAAGGCGGCGTCTCGAAATCAGCTCATTGCCTGGCGCTGGAGGGTGACGAAAAGAACGAAGCCGGCACCGTTCTTGCCGATGCCGTAGCCGGCGGCTTTGCTGTAAGCGACCGCTCCGATGGGAGCGATCAGCAGGCCCGCGAGTATCAGGAGCCTGAGCGAGAGAATGGCAGAGGAGACGAGCGCGGCCATTCCACAGTTTCCTTCAGAGTTTGGCTTGGCAGTATTGCGCCGTGTGAGCGGTGCAATCCGTGAGCGAACCGATATAGGTGTTCTGGCGGCGGCGTTCCGTGTCGGCGCCGACTGCGGCGGCAAGCGTCATCGCGAAGACGACCATGAGCAGGCTGATAATGGTGAGGCGGCGAGCGAGAATGTCCATGGTTCCGTCCGTTGAAGCGAGACACGTTCAAATCGATTGATCGTCTTTTCGCACAACCAAACTGAACTCTGGCTGAGACGTCCGTTCATCTGGCGTTCATCTAAGCAGCGCCGAAGATGTGCAGCGGTTTAGGGAGAACGATCATGCACTTAAACAAATGCGCGCCGGACTGCGGCCTTGCCGTTGAGCCGTCGTGTTCCTAAGTCTGTCCTTCCGACAAATCAGGAGAGACGCGATGACCGCTCCGATCGAGCTTTATTATTGGCCCACGCCAAACGGCTGGAAGATCACCATAATGCTGGAGGAGCTCGGCGTTCCCTACGTCGTCAAGTATATAAATATCGGCCGGGGCGATCAGTTCCAGCCGGACTTCCTGAAGATCTCGCCGAACAACCGGATGCCGGCGATCGTCGATCCGGACGGTCCGGGCGGCGAGCCCATCTCCGTATTCGAATCAGGAGCGATCCTGCAGTATCTCGGCCGCAAATACGGCAAGTTCTATCCGTCCGACGAGCGCGCCCGCGTCGAGGTAGAGGAGTGGCTTTTCTGGCAGGTGGGCGGCCTCGGCCCGATGGCGGGGCAGGCACATCATTTCCGCCAATATGCCCCGGAAAGAATCGCCTACGGCATCGACCGCTATACCAATGAAGTGAACCGCCTCTACGGCGTGATGAACAAGAGGCTCGCCGACCGGCCGTTCCTCGCCGGCGACTACTCGATCGCAGACATGGCCGCGATCGGCTGGGTGATTCCGCACGAGAACCAGGGCCAGGACCTCAACGAATTCCCTAACCTGAAGCGCTGGTTCGACGCCGTGCTTGCGCGCCCGGCGGTGAAGAAGGCCATCGAAGTGGGCAAGGAAGAGCGGGCTCGCCAGAAAAGCCTCGCCGAGGACGAAGAGGCGCAGAAGGTTCTGTTCGGCCAACGCGCCCGCTAAGACGGGGCGGGGGAGGGGCGA
Organism: Sinorhizobium meliloti 4H41; assembly: GCF_000375585.1. Classification (GTDB taxonomy): domain Bacteria; phylum Pseudomonadota; class Alphaproteobacteria; order Rhizobiales; family Rhizobiaceae; genus Sinorhizobium; species Sinorhizobium meliloti_A. Next base: position 955,330 of record NZ_AQWP01000001.1, read on the forward strand.
ACAATGCCCCTCCATAGGCGTATCTGGTGCAGCGCCGCCCGTGTTCTTGCTGCGGAGGCTTAAAGACGCGTCCAGGTTTGCGACTTGCAAAGCACCTTCAGCACGCAGCCCCGCATCTTCAGCAGATTGCCGTCCACCGACCCCGTTCCGCTATAGGTTTTGTCGCTTTCGGGATCGGTGACCACGCCGCTATAGCTGCCGCCGGTTCCGGACAGCGAACCGACACGCTTGCCCGCGTGCTTGCCCGTCTTCAGCGTGACGCAGAAAGCTGTGCCGCAAGCGGCGATTTCCGCGGTGGAGCCGCTCGCCGTCTTCCACTTGCCGAGGATCGGTTCGGCAGCGTGGACCGGGGCGGCTGCGGCAAAGCCAAGCGCTGCTGCGACGAGCAATGTGCGAATCATGCAATTTCCTCCGAAGTCGGCAGGCTCTTCGGTCCTGCCGCGTGCTTGTTCCCTGTGGAGCGCGATCGCCTGCTGCGACGGACGGGTCAGGCGGATGAAGATCACTCCGGCACAGACAGTATATTACGCGTACGTAAAGGTAAATATTCGGGCGTTGCCTTTCAGGGGCATGCTGCGTGCCTTGCAGGGGGCATGCTGCGCGCGGCGCCCCCCGTCCTTGAAAGAGCAGTTGTTCTCATGGTTAGCGTTCAGTTGAAATCCGAACGTGAAATTTTCGTAAAATTCGAGGCGAATGCGTGCCTTTGCAGGGCCTGCGATGCTTAACGAAAACCCAAGTTTACCAAGCATTTGGACTTTGTTTGCGTCAAATTAAGCATGGATTTTAAGCGGCCATTGAAGGCCGTCGGGCATATTCACATCCATAAGACGAGCGGCGAAACAAGCCGCCGACCAACCGGAAAGCGACGCTGCAGAAGACGGCGCGATTTCCCGGAAAGCCCGCCAAGAGGCTCGATGAAACAGGGACCAGGAATACCAGCTGAAGCCGGGCTCGCCCCTACGGGCGGGCCGCTTCGCTCAAACGAAGAAAAGACAGGGACAAGAAAAATGGCACTCTTTAACATTGAGATCGTTTCGGATGACGCCATCGGCGGCGGCAACCGCCCCGACGTTCTGTGCGAGATGGGCCTCGCCTATGCGACGGGCCGCGGCAGGCCCGTGGATCTGGTAGCCGCGCACAAGTGGCTGAACATCGCCGCGATCAGGGGCTCGGACCGTGCGGCCGACCTGCGAGCCGACCTCGCGGCGACGATGAGCAAGGCGGATCTCGCCGCTGCGCTGCGCGCAGCACGCGAATGGATGACGATGCACTGATGCGTGGCGGTTGCCGCCGGTTCAGGTGGCAGCCAAACTCCTGATCACCTCCGGAAGCGCGGCCGCAAGGAGATCGAGTTCGGTTTCGGGCGCAGTGCTGATGCGGATGCAGCGGTTGAGTGGCGCGACCCCGGGCATGCGGATGAAAATGCCATGATTGCTCATCAGCCGATCGACGATCGCCCGCGCATAGGCCGCATCCTTTCCACAGTCGACAGCCACGAAATTCGTGGCTGAGGGAAGAGGGACGAGGCCATTGTCGGTAGCGATCCGGCCGATCCTCTCCCGTGACTTCGCGATCTTGCGCGTGACTTCCTTCAAGTATTCCTTGTCGGCCAGTGCGGCAATTGCTGCCGACACGCTGATTCGGCTCATTCCGAAATGATTGCGGATCTTGTCGAAGGCCTGAGCCGTCCCGGGCGTCGACAGCGCGTAACCGACGCGGGCCCCGGCCAGTCCGTAGGCCTTCGAAAAGGTTCGCGTGCGTATGACGTTAGGCCTGTCGATCAGGCTCTCGATCGAAGGAATTGCCTCCCGCGGCGCCGTTTCACAATAGGCTTCGTCCAGCACGAGGAGTGTCGTTTCCGGCAGAGCGTCCGCAAAGGCGATCACGCGTTCGGCGGGCCACCAGCTGCCCATCGGATTATCGGGATTGGCGAGATAGACGAGCGCCGCATTCTCGCGCTTCGCGGCGGCGAGCAATCCATCGATATCTTCCCGATCGCCGGCATAGGGGACCGTGACCAGCCGTCCGCCATGTCCTGCGACATGATAGTTGAAGGTTGGATAGCCTCCGAGTGAGGTCACGACCGGCATGCCCGGTTCCACGACGAGGCGCACGATCTGCCCGAGCAGGCCGTCGACTCCCTCTCCGATCGCGATATTGGCGGCCGGGACACGAAGATGGCCGGCGAGCGCCTGCTTCAGATCGTGATTCTCGGGATCGGAATATTTCCAGGTCTCATCGGCCGCCTGACGAATGGCCAGCAACACGGATGGTGCCGGGCCGAACCCGCTCTCATTGGCGCCGATGCGCGCCGCGACCTCGCGGCCGTGCTGACGCTCGAGCGCCTCAGGGCCAACGAAGGGGACGGTAGCCGGCAGGGATTGGACGAGTGGCGTGAAGCGTGAGAATGCGGACATGTTGGTAAAACGTACTCCGTTCGGAAATGCCGGCGGAACTTATCGCATAAGAAGGCGAAGCGGAATCGATGCGATGAAGAATCGGCAGAAGAACAGCCGCCGCGAAGGGGCTTCTCCCAACGCTTAGTCCCAGGCAACACGATTTCACTATATTCCGATCGGGTGTAACCGCGCCGAAGCGGATGAAAATGGGATGATTTCCCGAAATTCGACAAAAAAATCTTGCATTGGAAACGCGGTGACACTAGTCAGGCGCTAACGGAGAGGTGGCCGAGTGGTCGAAGGCGCTCCCCTGCTAAGGGAGTATACCGGAAACGGTATCGAGGGTTCGAATCCCTTCTTCTCCGCCATACACCGCCGATTGCCCGCTATAGCGCGACATTGCCGCCGATCACCACACACCCGCCAATTGGCACGCAAGACCGCCGCTTCTACGCTACAACTCGATATACTTTGAAGCCGTGACGACAGCTTCCGTCTGCCGGTCGCAGCAATCGGCTCGGAACTTGTGCAAGCATCGGGACCGGGAACGTTCCCGCTCATGCCGGTATCTTCAGGAAATCCAGCGCGGAGACAGTGCGCTTCGGGTCGATCTCGTAGGTTTCAGCAGTCACGATCCCCTCAATGACGAAGGGGTCAGCGGCAATACGCGCATCGTGATCGGCCCGGCTTTCCCCATTGGCGAGGATCGCGCCCCCGGCGGCGGGCCGGATCGAGCCGACGCAGAGGAACGCGCCATCGGCAAAACCCTGCGCGATCCATTCGTTATGCGCTACCATGAAGGTGGGCGCGGCGGCGCGGTTCTCAGCAAACTTGAGGAAGGTGATAAACATCGGTGCTCCTTGGTCAATTGGCTCGGGATATGTCCGGCAATGTCGCCAGCCAGTGTTCGATGCTGGCAACCTCGCTGCGGATGAACGTTTCGTCGCGGAACGCCGTCGCCATCACCGCCACCCCTTGCGACCATGACAGGAGATGCAGCGCCAGCGGCTCATCGCGGTCGCCTGCGCCAAGCTCCCGGAACTGCCCGGCGAGCCAATCGCGGAACAGCCCTAAGATTTCGGCCGCACGGCCTTGGGCGACATGATCGAGCTTGGCGAGTTCGGAACAAAGCGTGCCGACCGGGCAGCCGAAGGCCATGATCTTCGCCTGGTTGCCAATCAGCATTTGAATGAAGGACAGGATGCGCTCGCGCGGGCCGTCGCCTTCCGCCTGCCAGCCGTCGAGCATCGCGCTGGTCCGTTCCATGCGGCGCGCGATCACGGCATCCAGAATGTCATCCTTGGTTTTGAAGTGGTGGTAGAAATTGCCGCGCGAGATGCCGACGGCCGCCGCGATCTCGGCAAAGGACGTGGCCTCATATCCCCCTTCGTAAAAGAGGATATCAGCCTTTTCGACAATCAGTTCACGAGTGGATGATACCGGCATGTTTGGTCATTTGTCCTAGTATTGGGAAATCACTAGGACATATGACCTAATCTGTCAAAACCATACTCTCTCTGCGCCCCGGCGTCGGGGATGCGACATGCAGCGCTCGGCGGGCACTCACCGTCATGGCCAATCAGCTCATTTTTAAACACCGGGTAAAGAGTGGAGCCGGCGCAGCCATTCCGACTGCGCTCGTGAGTGCTTCTCGATTCGCGAATCCCCGTGCGCTGATTCTTCCGTGAATCGGCCGGGAGGCGACCCGATTTCGATGCGCGGGACCGGGATCGACGCGTCAATGGCTCCGGAAAGGATAGGACTTGGGCAGGGCGTTTGCCCGGTTTCGACCCCCTTTCCGGCTATTTTTTGCCCCTTTCCGACACAGATCACAGTCCGACATCCTGCGCTAACCCCTCGTCGCTAAAGGATTTTCTTAACGCTCTGTTAATTTCCTCGGGCCGTCTGGGGCGATTTTGTGTCGTTTCAGCAACAGGGATCAGGGAAGGGCAGGGCAAAGGAGTCGATCTGGTAAGTTGGTCGTTGCGCGCCCCACCCGGTTTTGTATTTTCAACTCCGGAAGCAAGGGCGGTTGATCGTCCGACTTCTTGAACATTGGGGATGGGGCAGGGAACGCTGTCCTTCAGCAAAAAACCCAGACCCGTTTTAAACTTTTGACTGGAGGTCAGAAATGAACATCAAGAGCCTTCTTCTCGGCTCCGCTGCTGCTCTCGCAGCAGTCTCCGGCGCCCAGGCTGCCGACGCGATCGTCGCTGCCGAGCCGGAGCCCATGGAATACGTTCGCGTCTGCGACGCTTTCGGCACCGGCTACTTCTACATCCCCGGCACGGAAACCTGCCTCAAGATCAGCGGCTTCATCCGCGTTCAGGGCGAATTCGGTCGTGACGAAGTCAACGATCGTCAGGGTTGGGGCGATGCAGGTACGTCGGACTGGGATATGTTCTCCCGCGCTTACATCGCGTTCGACGCGAAGAGCGACACCGAATACGGCACGCTCACCGGCTTCTTCGCCGCTGAATTCAACGCCGACAACGACACCGACGACGGCGACAGCCTGATCGACGTCGACGAAGCCTACATCCAGCTCGGCGGCTTCAAGGCCGGCTTCTTCTACAGCTGGTGGGATAAGGGTCTGAACGGCGAAACCGACTCGCTCGGCAACTTCACCGAGTTCAACTCGCTCGCCTACATCTATGACGGCGGCACCTTCCAGGCCGGTATCTCGGTCGACGAACTCGAAGGCGCGAGCACCAAGCCGAACGGCGTTGGTATCACCGGTATCGTCTCCGCTACGCTCGGCGGCGTTGCTTTCGACTTGCTCGGCAGCTACGACACCGAATGGGAAGAAGGCGCTGTCCGCGGCTTGCTCTCGGCAGACCTCGGTCCGGGCACTTTCCAGATCGCCGGCATCTGGGCGTCCAACCCGAACGCTTACTGGGAAGACTCCGAGTGGACCGTTGCTGCGTCTTACCGCTTCAACGCTACCGACAAGTTCGCGATCACCCCGGCTGCTCAGTACTGGGGTAGCCTGCAAGACTCGAACACCAGCTTCGGCAACGACGATCAGTGGCGCGTTGGTATCACGACCGACTACGACATCACGGAAGGTCTCGCTACCCGCTTCACGATCAACTACACCGATGCGGACAACGACGAGGACTACGTCAGCGGCTTCCTCCGCCTGCAGCGTGACTTCTAATCTGACCTGACCTCGGTCAGTGGAAGGAAAGCCCGGCTCAAAGCCGGGCTTTCTCTTTTAAGGAATAGTATTGTGAGTGCCGCGCTACTGCGGCGCGTCCCGCGATTTACTTGAGGTGCCGTTCCAGGACGGGCACGCACATATCGAGGTCGTGGGAGGCGAGATGGGCGTAGCGCATCGTCATCTCGAGCGTCTGGTGGCCAAGCCACATCTGAACCCGTCTAAGGTCGATCCCGCCTCTGACCAAGCGTGAGGCGCAGGTATGCCGCAGGATGTGCGGAACGACGTCTTCTTCGTCGCCGAGGCGCGCATCCACCTTTGCAGCGTTCCAGACGGCGCGATACTTTTGCTGATCAATTCTCGAAAAGGGCCCCGGAGCCCTGTCGGCGCATTTCTTCAGGGCGTCCTTTGCCCTCAAGGTGAGCGGGACCGTGCGGCTGCGGCCCGATTTGGTGACCCAGAATGTCGCCCGGCCCTCGTGGATGTCGTTCCATTTGAGAGCAATGGCCTCGCCCAGGCGCGCACCCGTATCCACCAGGAATATCGAGAGATAAAGGTACAGTTCAGACCGGCTCGCAATCTCCCGGAAGAGCAGTTCCTCCTCGTCGGCTTCCAGAAAGCGTAGGCGCCCCGCCTTCTCCTTCTGGCGCTTGAACTCCGGTAGATTGTGTACATCCCCCATCTTGTACGCTTTCCGCAGCAGCTTTCGCAGCGCCGCCATCTTCCGGTTGATGGTCGCGTTGCTGTTGCCGCGCTTGCGCAGCGCACCGATGAGGCCGTCGAGCATCTCCTGCGAGAAGACGGAGAAACGCTTGCCGAGCAGAATCTCGTCCAGCTCTCCGACGAAAGCCTTCACATTGTATTTGTGCTTGCCTTCGTCCCACAGGATGTCGGCATAGCGCTGAAGCAATTCGGCGAGCGTGGCTTCCTTCACCACTCCCATGGGACCTTGCCGGCCGAAGCTATAATTGACCTCGTATCCGGACCCCATTCCAGGGAATCCGAGGTCACTCGCTCGTTTTTCAGCGTCCGACGTCACGTTTGCCGTTTCCTCCCCATTCTCCGTGAACGAGCCAAGAAACCACTGACCATCAAGTCAGTGCTTATAGTCAAACAATCTCAACGCCTTGGCGGCGCACATTCGTTGCAGAACAGCAACAGCCCGCAACTCAATGTTGGGTTGCGGGCTTTTTTGAACCTGACTAGGTCAGATTAGAAGTCCCGCTGCAGGCGGAGGAAGCCGCTGACAGCGTCGGGCTTGTTGCTTGCATCCGTGTAGTTGATGGCAAAGCGCGAGGCGAGACCATCGGTGATCTGATAGTCGGCAGTGACACCGACGCGCCACTGTTCTTCGCTCGAGTCGAAGCCACCGGCACCGTTGTTCAGAGCGTCCCAATATTGCGCGCCGGGGGTGATTGCGAGCTTTTCGGAAGCGTTGAAGCGGTACGACGCAGCAACGGTCCACTCGGAAGCTTTCCAATAGGCATTCGGGTCGGATGCCCATACGCCCGCGAGCTGGAAGGTGCCCGGACCAGCATCTGCGGACAGCAATGCGCGAACCGCGCCCTCTTCAGCCTCGGTGTCGAAGCCGCCGAGCAGATCGAAGCTTACGCCGCCGAGCGAAGCCGAAACGATACCTTCAACACCGATGCCGTTGGCCTTGGTGGTCGTTGCCTCGAGTTCATCGACTGCAATGCCAGCCTGGAAGGTGCCGCCGTCATACATGTAGGCGAGCGAGTTGAATTCCGTGTTCTCGCCGATCGAGTCGGTTTCGCCGTTCAGGCCCTTATCCCACCAGCTGTAGAAGAAGCCGGCCTTCAAGCCGCCGAGCTGGATGTAGGCTTCATCGACGTCGATCAGGCTGTCGCCGTCGTCGGAGTCGTTGTCGGCGTTGAATTCAGCGGCGAAGAAGCCGGTGAGCGTGCCGTATTCCGTGTCGCTCTTTGCGTCAAAGGAGATGTAGGCGCGGGAGAACATGTCCCAATCCGACGTGGACTGTTTCGGGTTCTTCCAGCGGTCGTTGGCTTCGTCACGGCCGAATTCACCCTGAACGCGGATGAAGCCGCCGATCTTGAGGCAGGTTTCCGTGCCGGGAATGTAGAAGTAGCCGGTGCCGAAAGCGTCGCAGACGCGAACGTATTCCATGGGCTCCGGCTCGGCAGCGACGATCGCGTCGGCAGCCTGGGCGCCGGAGACTGCTGCGAGAGCAGCAGCGGAGCCGAGAAGAAGGCTCTTGATGTTCATTTCTGACCTCCAGTCAGTCGTGGGAAAGAAATCCTATCGCTGGGCGGTCGGCGAGGCTTCGTACAGGCCGCCGAAGATCGTTTCGAACGCGTGGGAGCGGTCGCCAGGGCGCATGGGCTAGACCGCGGCGCTGACGAGTAGGAGGGAAGCGCCAGCACTGCCTTCCCTCAAATAGGGAGAAGGTGAGGGGAGGCGCGTCGCGTTCAAATAGAACTTCATGCCACGCGCTTTCGGGCCTGTTGAGATTTCGCCCTGTGCTCATTACAGGGATGAGAGCAGCGCCGCGTCTGCGGCGCGGAAGAGCCTTCCAGCCCAAGGACTTGGTCTGGCTGTATTCCTGTGACAAGCACAGGAATGAGGGACCGAGATGAAAGGTTACGCCTACATTCTCGCGTCGAAGCGAAGCGGGATGCTGTATACGGGCGTGAACCGCGACCTTCCGCCTCGCTTCACGGTTTATCAAACGCGCCGGGGCGTCACACCCTCTCTACCTTCATCCCTGTGACGAGCACAGGAATGAGGCGATCAAACAAGCCGCAGCGAGCGGCCCGAATCACAACAGGCCTTAATTTGTCCGCGCAGTGACGTCACCTATAGGGTGAATAGCACTGGCGCCGCGGACCGTTATAGGGCTGGAATGTATTATCCCAGGCTCTATACGAGCGATAGCGCGAGTAGCACCATTCCACATGTGCATTGCCGCCGCCGTAATACCTCGGAGCCGCATATCTCGGCTGGCTCAACACGCCACCGACGATCGCGCCGGCGGCCAGGCCGCCAAAGAAAGCTCCGAGATCATCATCGTCGTCGCGGTAGTAGCGGCGATGATGGTAGCGGTTGCTGTAATGGCGGTTTCCGCGATAACCGCGCCAGTTGCCCATCCGCCGGCAGTCCCGGTCGCGGCAGCGGCCCTTGCGCGCTTCCCCGCGCTCGTACGGAAACTGCGCCAACTGCACGTCGGCAGCCTGCGGCTTCGGTGCCGGAACGATCGGAAATGCCTCTGCGGGCGGAACGCTGCTGATGGCCGTGGCCAGCGACAGGGCAACAATTGCTAAGGTCTTCATTGGCCTCACCATTTCCTCTCAGGAGAAAGTAATCCCTTCAAAGGGAAAATGGCCGAAATCGTATTTTGTGCCGGACGCCGCCAAAGGATCACGATGATGTGATCCTCTCTCGGCAGAGCTGCCGCGGGACCGTTGCAGTCGGGCGCGACCGTCCGGTTCGCCCCCGCAGCTCCGGCTCAAGGCAAACGGCGTCCCAACCTCAAATCCGCAACGATGTCCGTATCCTGTCCCAGCCGCGACTTATAAACCTGGTAGTTCTCCATCACCCGCTGGACATAGTTGCGCGTCTCCTCGAAGGGGATGCGCTCGATCCAGTCCACGACCTCGTCGATGGGCTTTCCGCGTGGATCGCCATAGCGGGCGAGCCACTCAGGAACACGACGCGGGCCGGCATTATAGGCGATGAAGGTGAGGATGTAGGAACCGCCGAAGCTGTCGATCTGTTCGCCGAGGTAATGGGCCCCAAGCGTCGCATTATAGCCGGCGTCGCTCGTCAGGCGGTCCTTCGAATAGGCGAGGCCATAGCGGCTGGCGACTGCCTTGGCCGTGCCGGGAAGGAGTTGCAGGAGCCCCCGGGCATTCGCCACAGAAACAGCGGCCGGGTTGAAAGCGCTTTCCTGCCGGGCGATGGCATAGGCGAGCGCCTTGCCGGCCCCGTCGATATCGGCGCTCGGCGGAATGACTCCGATAGGAAAGGCAAGGGCAGCCACCTCGATGCCGCGGCCGAAGGCGATTTTGCCGATCTGTAACGAGAGTTGGTGATTGCCCGACTTCTCGGCCCGCTCCGCCAGGATCGCAAGTTCGCCGGGGCTGGTCAGTTCCTCGGCAAGCGCCCGATAAAGACTGTCGGCGCGCCAGCCGTGGCCGGCTGCTTCGAGCCGGCCGATCGCCGTAACGGCTTCGCGCCCCTCCAGCCGGATGCGGTCTTGCTCCGTCGGCGAGGGATAGCTCATATCGAGTTTCGCCTGGCCGAGGCGTGCGGCGGCGAGTTGCCCGTAGAAGGTGGCCGGGTAGCGCGCGGCATTGGTGAAATACGCGCGCGCGTCGCCGGGGGCGCCCGCTTCGGCGGCGCGGCCCAGCCAATACCAGGCGCGCGAGGCGGAGATCGGCCGGCTCGATGCCTCGAGGATCCTGCGAAAGTGACGCGCCGCCGTCTCGGGTTCCTCGAGGCCGCGAAGCGCATACCAGCCCGCATGGAATTCCGCGTCGACGCGGTCCGTGGCGCGCCTTGCCGCATGGTTGGCGGCGATGCGATAGGCGCCGCGGAAGTCGCCGGCGTCGAGCAAGCCGCGGCTGACGATACGTTGCTCGACCCACCATTCTCCGGGATTGACGAGGGCGCCGTCGTCCTTCGGCATCTGGTCGAGAAGCCGGGCCGCCTCGGCGTATTTCTGCTGCTTGCGTAAATGCTCGATGCGGATGAAGAGGTAGGAAGGCCTGCTGCGCCAGGAAGCGTCCACCGCTTCGATGAGCGAGGCAGCGTTGCTGCCGCCGCGGGTCACTGCGGCCCAGGCGCGGAACAGCGATTGCGCCTTGCCGAGATCGCTGAACCGCTCGGCCTGGTCTATGCGGGCGCGGTAGAGAAGCATTTCCATCCGCTGCCTGTGGTCTTCCGTCGTCAACAGACCGGAAAACTCGGAAAGGATCTTCGTTTCAGTGTCCTTGTCCAGGGCTTCGCTCAGCCAGAATGCGCGCAGGTGCGTGGCGGCCGCCGAGCTCTGCCCTTGCGCTGCAAGTGCGCGTGCAAGGATGATCGCCCCTTCAGCGGTCTCGGGCCGGGTGGTGCCGAAGGCGGCGACCACATCGGCGGCGGGAGCGTTCTCGCGGTAAAGCGCCCGTTCCGAATGCGAGCGCAGCGACTTCAGGCCCGGCCAGCCCTGGAGTTCCCGCTGCGCCTCGGCAATGTCATAGGAGGGAATGCCCCTCTGTCCGGACACCGCGATCGCCCAGGCCAGGATATGGCGGTCGAGCGTTCCTGCCGGCATGCGGTCGCGAACGGCGATCGCCTTTTCCGGCTGCCGATCGGAGAGGGCATCGAGACCGCTTTTCAGATTGGCGCCGAGGATAGTCGAGAGTTCGCCGGTTGCGCGGCTGCCGATCTTGCCGGCAGCATCCGGCTTGCTCGTCGGTACCGGGATCCGGCCCTCGGCTGCCTCGGCCGAAAAAGCCAGCATCCCCGCACCGATCATGGCGGCGGCCGGCAGAAAAATTGTTCGCCGCATCACGAGCCCCGTGGTCCCCCATCCCTCGACTTCATTGCCGCTCCATTACAGCCGATCGGTCGGCGAAAACCCAGCCACATCTGTCGGACTGCTGACCGGCCGGCGCATGCGTGTTCCCCGAAACCCGGCGCCCCATTGCGGTCCCGCCTACGGGCGGCGTTTGCGCGGAAACGAAAGCGAAATGCATCCTCTCAGCGCTTGCCGCAGACACGTCACATGATTATGGTGCGGCAGTTTTTTAACCGTCGATTGCGGCCAAAGCGTGAGCGTATTCTGCGCCCTCGGTCGTCAGGAGTTGTGCATGTTCAAGGGTTCCATTCCCGCACTCGTAACGCCGTTCACCGCCGCCGGCTCGGTTGATGCGGATAGTTTCGTCGCGCATGTGGAGTGGCAGATAAAAGAGGGCAGCCACGGCCTCGTGCCGGTGGGCACCACGGGTGAATCTCCGACGCTTTCCCACGACGAGCATAAGAAGGTCGTGGAACTGTGCGTAGAGGCGTCGGCGCGGCGCGTACCGGTCATCGCCGGTGCTGGGTCCAACAACACGATCGAAGCGATCGAGCTTGCGCAGCATGCGGAAAAGGCCGGCGCGGACGCGATCCTCGTTGTCACGCCCTATTACAACAAGCCGACGCAGAAGGGCCTTTTCGCCCACTACGCGGCGATCGCCGAAAGCGTGAAGCTGCCGATCGTGATTTATAACATTCCCGGCCGTTCCGTCGTGGACATGAGCGTCGAGACCATGGCGGCGCTGGCGAAGGCCCATCCCACGATCATCGGCGTGAAGGATGCGACTGGAAAGATCGAGAGGGTTTCCGAGCAGCGCATAGGCTGCGGCAAGGCTTTCGTGCAGCTTTCGGGAGAGGATGCGACCGCCCTCGGCTTCAATGCGCATGGCGGCGTCGGCTGCATCTCCGTCACCGCCAATGTCGCTCCGCGCCTGTGCGCCGAATTCCAGGAGGCAACCCTTGCCGGCAACTATGCCAAGGCCTTGGAACTTCAAGACAAATTGATGCCGCTGCACAAGGCCATCTTCCTTGAGCCGGGCGTCTGCGGCGCCAAATACGCGTTGAACCGTCTCGGGCGGATGAGCTTTACTGTCCGCTCGCCGCTGCTGTCGGCGCTTGAGCCGGCCACGGCGTCGGCCATCGACGCGGCGCTCAGGCATGCAGGGCTGATGAACTGATGGCACCGAAAGGCAGCGAACGCACGGTCAAGAAGGTTGTCGCGGAAAATCGCAAGGCCCGCTTCAACTACGAGATCGTCGACACCTACGAGGCCGGTCTGGTTCTGACCGGCACGGAGGTCAAGTCGTTGCGCGAGGGAAAGGCCAATATCGCGGAATCATACGCGACCGACGAAGGCGGCGAGATCTGGCTCATCAACTCCTACCTGCCCGAATATCTGCAGGCCAACCGCTTCAATCACGAGACGCGCCGCCGCCGCAAATTGCTCCTGTCGAAGAGGGAAGTGAACCGTCTGCAGGGTGCGGTCAACCGCGAGGGGATGTCGCTGATACCGCTCCGAATATACTTCAATGAGCGAGGCAGGGCGAAGCTGGAACTGGCGCTCGGCAAGGGCAAGAAGCTGCACGACAAGCGAGAGACCTCCAAGGAACGCGACTGGAACCGGCAGAAGAACAGGCTCCTCAAGGAGCGGGGCTGAGTCCCGTCGATCTCTGGGGTATTGTTTTTCATCGGCAGACGAGATCACAATGATCTCAGGTCGGGTCGACCTGAACCACGAAGGCGATCGATTCCAATGCGTTGGAGCGGGATGCGGGCGGAAACCGCGTCTGCGGCGCGGAAAAGCCATTTTCAGCCAAGGCTTGGTCTGGCCTCCGTCCCTGTGACAAGCACAGGGACGAGGAAAAATCCCGACAGGCTTTAAAGCTCGACGTCGTCGGCGACCGGCTCGACAGGGCGCTGAACGCGTTCGGACGGTTCGCGGCCGATCTCTCCTCTGAGCGTCGCGAGATCGATGAAGTGGTCGGCCTGACGGCGCAGGTCGTCGGCAATCATCGGCGGCTGCGTCGACATGGTCGAAACCACGGAAACCTTTCGGCCCTTGCGCTGTAACGCTTCGACCAGGGTCGTGAAATCACCGTCTCCGGAGAAGATCACCAGGTGGTCGACCGATTCGGACTGCTCCATGGCGTCTATCGCCAGCTCGATGTCCATATTCCCTTTGATCTTGCGGCGTCCAAGGGAATCGGTGAATTCTTTGGCGGGCTTCGTCACGACCTTATAGCCGTTATAGTCCAGCCAATCGATCAGCGGACGGATCGACGAATATTCCTGGTCCTCGATGAGTGCGGTGTAGTAGTAGGCCCTGAGCAGGTAGCCGCGCTTCTGGAAGGCCTTGAGCAGCTTGCGGTAATCGATGTCGAAGCCGAGGCTCTTCGACGCGGCGTAGAGGTTGGCGCCATCGATGAAAAGAGCGATTTTCTCGCGAGGATCGAACATCGTTACTTCCTTTTTCCGTACCCTGCACAGTGACCGGACCAACCCCGCGGAGCGTCACGCTTACAATTGGCGGATTAAATTAAAGCTCACTTATCTGCAAATAATGTGGTCATGCCAACGCATTATTCCAACTAGGGCGCGGCGCCTATAGCTAGTTTTAGCAGTTGCTGCAGTTCGTCCACATTTTCAATCTATAATTGTTGCTGGATACGTACTCGAAATTATCACGAAATACAGGCAATGTCTGTGACCCTCTGGAGCGTTCCGCAGACGCGGCATTTTATCATGCTCCGGGCCATGACGTGAGCCGGATGCAGGAAAAACTTGAACTTATGCCGTTTTGATTGTATCGGACGCCTAATTCCAGAAATCGGAGCTGATGGAGCCGCATGTCAGCGGACGTTCCGGTTTCGCGTCGTTAAACCTGCCGCGGCAATGCCGCCGCATCTCTTGAGTCGTAAAGGACAGGCTATGGCCCGCGTCACCGTCGAAGACTGCATCGACAAGGTCGAAAACCGTTTCGAACTCGTCCTTCTTGCCAGCCACCGCGCACGCCTGGTTTCCCAGGGTGCTCCGATTACGGTCGACCGCGACAACGACAAGAATCCGGTCGTTGCACTGCGCGAGATCGCCGATGAAACCCTGTCGCCCGGCGACCTGAAGGAGGACTTGATCCACTCGCTGCAGAAGCATGTGGAAGTGGACGAGCCGGAACCCGATCCGGCATCGCTCGCCCAGACGGAAGCAGCGCCTGCCTTCGCTGAGGCAGCCGAAGAGGAAGACCAGCCGGAAGCGCTGACCTTCGACCGCATGTCCGAAGAGGAACTGCTGGCCGGCATCGAAGGCCTCGTTCCTCCGGAAAAGAGCGACGACTACTGAGATTCGTTCCGGAACAACGTTCCGACGTGTTATCGAAGCAGTGCGCCACTCATATGATTGGCGCACTTTTTTATTTGCCTGATTTCACGGAGCCGCTAGCGGATGATGCGCCAATACGAGCTCGTTGAGCGCGTGCAAAAATACAAGCCCGACGTCAACGAGGCGCTGCTGAACAAGGCCTATGTCTACGCCATGCAGAAGCACGGGCAGCAGAAGCGGGCAAGCGGCGATCCTTACATCTCCCATCCCCTGGAAGTGGCGGCGATCCTGACCGAGATGCATCTGGACGAATCCACGATCGCCGTCGCGCTGCTGCACGACACGATCGAGGATACGACCGCGACGCGGCAGGAGATCGACGATCTCTTCGGCGAGGATATCGGCGCCTTGGTCGAAGGCCTCACCAAGATCAAGAAGCTCGACCTCGTGACCAAGAAGGCCAAGCAGGCGGAAAATCTTCGGAAGCTGCTGCTCGCCATTTCGGACGACGTTCGCGTGCTCCTGGTCAAGCTTGCCGATCGCCTCCACAATATGCGCACCCTCGACCACATGTCGGCCGAAAAGCGCGCGCGCATCTCCGAGGAGACGATGGACATCTATGCGCCCCTGGCAGGGCGCATGGGCATGCAGGACATGCGCGAGGAGCTCGAGAACCTGTCCTTCCGCCACATCAATCCGGAGGCTTACGAGACCGTTACCAGGCGCCTCCAGGAGCTCTCCGAGCGCAATGAGGGGCTGATCAAGAAGATCGAGGAGGAACTGAGCGAGCTCCTTCAGGCCGAGGGGCTTACGGAATCACAGGTCAGGGGACGCCAGAAGAAGCCCTATTCGGTTTTCCGCAAGATGCAGTCGAAATCGCTTTCCTTCGAGCAGCTCTCGGATGTCTGGGGCTTCCGCATCATCGTCAACGACATTCCGTCCTGCTATCGCGCGCTCGGTATCGTGCACACCCGCTGGCGTGTCGTGCCGGGACGCTTCAAGGACTACATCTCGACCCCGAAACAGAACGACTATCAATCGATTCACACGACGATCATCGGCCCGTCGCGCCAGCGCATCGAACTGCAGATCCGCACGAAGCGCATGCATGAGATTGCCGAATACGGTATCGCGGCCCACGCACTCTACAAGGATCGCGACACCGTTTCCGGCGACCTGACGCGCACTCCGACATCGAATGCCTATTCCTGGCTGCGCCGCACGATCGAATCGCTCGCCGAGGGCGACAATCCGGAGGAGTTTCTCGAGCACACCAAGCTCGAACTCTTCCAGGATCAGGTCTTCTGCTTCACACCGAAGGGGCAATTGATAGCGCTGCCGCGCGGCGCTACCCCGATCGACTTTGCCTATGCCGTGCATACGAATATCGGCGACACCTGCGTCGGGGCCAAGATCAACGGTCGCATCATGCCGCTGGTGACGCGGCTCAACAACGGTGACGAGGTGGAGATCATCCGCTCGGGTATTCAGGTGCCGCCGCCGGCCTGGGAAGAGATCGTCGTCACGGGCAAGGCGCGGGCCGCCATCCGCCGCGCGACCCGCGCCGCCATCCGCAAGCAATATGCCGGCCTCGGTTATCGCATCCTCGAGCGCACCTTCGAACGGGCGGGCAAGACCTTCTCGCGCGAGGCTTTGAAGCCGGTGCTGCATCGGCTCGGGCAGAAGGACGTCGAGGACGCCATCGCAGCGGTCGGGCGCGGCGAACTCTCCTCGCTCGACGTGCTGCGCGCGGTGTTTCCCGATCATCAGGACGAGCGCGTGACCGTGAAGCCCAGCGCCGACGACGGCTGGTTCAACATGCGCAGCGCCGCGGGCATGATCTTCAAGCTGCCGGAGCGGTCGAAGGAAATGGCCGCCGCCGAGCAGGCGGAGGGGCCGGAAGCCCTGCCGATCCGTGGCCTCTCCGGCAATGCCGAGGTCCATTTCAGTCCTGCCGGCGCCGTTCCCGGCGATCGCATCGTCGGCATCATGGACAAGGACAAAGGCATCACCATCTATCCGATCCAGTCGCCGATCCTGCAGAAGTTCGATGAAGAGCCCGAGCGCTGGATCGACGTTCGTTGGGATCTCGACGAGGCGAACAACAGCCGTTTCATGGCGAGGATCGCGGTCAGCGCCCTGAACGAGCCCGGCACGCTGGCAGAGGTCGCACAGGCCATCGCGACCACCGACGTCAATATCCGTTCGCTTTCCATGGGGCGCGTCGCCGCGGACTTCAGCGAATTGCAGTTCGATCTCGAGGTCTGGGATTTGCGTCAGCTCAACCATCTGATGGCGCAGCTCAAGGAGCTGCCGAGCATATCCATGGTCAAGCGCCTCTTCGAGTAGCCGGTTTCCGTGCAATCTGCCTCAGAAATAAGCATCTCGTAACAATGATGAGCCGCGCCATGCATTCATTGCATGGCTGCCGACGCTTCGCGGGACTGGTGATGGTTCGGCTGGTGAACTATCTTTCGCATCGGGAGGTGAACGAAAGGGGTTTGCCATGTTCAAGCAGTTGAAGAAAATCACCCGTGCCCTGCACATTCCGAGCATCGAAGAGCGTGAGACCGCCTATCTGAATGGCTCCGTCGACCGGATCGACCTGGAATACCGTCAGCGTCAGATCGACCGCGGCCTTTTCCGGAAGGGCTTCTGATCGCGAATGCGGCGCGCCCGAAAGGCGCGCCACGGCTGCTGCGCCCGGCGGTAGCCTGAGCTATGCGTTTTACGAATGGCTCTCTTGCCTTATCTGTCAGTCTGACGCCTTACGACGCTGCGTGTCCTGCGGCTGTAACGCTTTGATCTGCCGCACGCCTCGGTCTTCAAGGATTGAAGGAAACAGGCAGCAGCTTGCACATGGCGTGTGCGGCGCCTATCTTGCGCCCATCGTAAGGCGGGCGGTCCGTCTTGCGCCGGCGGCGGTTTCGAATGCGATCATGACGGCATAATGTTATTCAGGCGCAGAAAACCGGTCACACTATCCGAGAGGCTTCGCGCTTTCTTCTGGCCGCGCAAGGGGCTGACGCGCGCTCCGCGCTACATTGCCCTTCGAATTCTCCGGCTTAACTCGTCTCCGCACTCGATCGCCGTCGGGGTGGCGGTGGGTGTCGCGTCGTCCTTGACGCCGTTCTTCGGCCTGCATATCGTTCTCGCCGTCCTTCTGGCGTCGGCGTTTTCCGGAAATCTCATCGCGGCCGCGATCACGACGCTGCTCGCCAATCCCATCACGATACCCGTCATCCTGACGGCTTCCTACGAGGTCGGCACGATGCTCACGCAGCCGCAAGCCGCTCAGGTGATCGGCGGCCAAGAGATCATGCGGATGATCGAACATCTCGATTTTGCAAGCCTGTGGGGCCCGGTCTTCAAGCCGATGCTCATTGGCTCGCTCCCTCTTTCAGCGGCGGGCGCCTTGATATTCTACCCGTTTGCCTTTCAGACGGCCCGCCTCTTTCAGAAGCGGCGCCGGCAGGCCCGCGCGCACAAATTCGGACATCCGACATGATCATCGGCATCGGCAGCGATCTCATCGATATCAGGCGCATCGAAAACTCGCTCCAACGCTTCGGCGAGCGTTTCGTCAACCGGTGCTTCACCGATATCGAGATCGCCAAATCCGAAGGCCGCAAAAACCGTGCGGCCTCCTATGCCAAGCGATTCGCCGCAAAGGAGGCCTGTTCCAAGGCACTGGGCACCGGCCTGGCTCAAGGCGTGTTCTGGAAAGATATGGGCGTCGTGAACCTGCCCGGCGGGAAGCCGACGATGCAGCTGACCGGCGGCGCGGCCGCGCGCCTTCAGGAATTGCTGCCGGTCGGCCACCGCGCCGCAATCCATCTGACCATCACCGACGACTTCCCGCTTGCTCAAGCTTTCGTGATTATCGAAGCGCTCCCGGTTGCCCCCGCCGAGGGAACGGTTTAGAGCACTTGCCGAAGACCGGCCCGCGGTCGCTTGAAGCACGGCATTCCCGCGACATATAGCATCGAGTTGCGGGGCGGCGTGCGCTTGAGTTCGGGCGCAGACGAACGTTGAAGCGTTAGGCCCGGTGCCCCGGGCAGGATGACAAGGAAGACTGAGCGTGGCAGAAAAGACAGAAGCGAAGCAGAGCGGTCTCTGGGAGAACGTCAAGGTCATCATCCAGGCGCTGCTCCTCGCCGTGGTCATCCGCACCGTCTTCTTTCAGCCCTTTACGATCCCTTCCGGCTCGATGATGCCGACGCTCCTTGTCGGCGACTATATCTTCGTCAACAAGTTCGCCTACGGCTATTCGAAATACTCGCTGCCCTTTTCGCCGGATCTGTTCAGCGGCAGGATCTTTGCGAGCGAACCGAACCGGGGCGACATCGTGGTCTTCCGGTTCCCGCCCAATCCCGACATCGACTATATCAAGCGCCTCGTCGGCCTGCCGGGCGACCGCATCCAAGTCAGGAACAGCATTCTCTACGTCAACGACAAGCCGGTCGAAAGGGTGCCGGACGGCACGTTCCGCGCTGACGATCAGTACGACACGGGCGGCGATGTTCCTGTCTATCGCGAGACGATGGACAACGGCATGACCTACGACACGCTCGACCAGTTCCCCGATTCGCGCGGCGACAACACCCGTGAATTCATCGTCCCGGCAGGTCATTATTTCATGATGGGCGACAACCGGGATAACTCCGCCGACAGCCGTTTCGACGTCGGCTTCGTGCCGGCCGAAAACCTTGTCGGCCGGGCCAGCCTGATCTTCTTCTCGCTCGGCAACGACACCTCGTTCCGGCAGATCTGGAAATGGCCGGCGAACCTGCGTTACGATCGTTTATTCAAGGTCGTCCACTGATGAAGGGCCGCTCGTTGAACGGGGAGGACCGGGCGCGGCTCGAGGCCGCGATCGGTTACCGGTTCGCCGAGAAGGAACGTCTCGACCGGGCGCTGACGCATTCGAGCGCTCGCAGCGGCCGCGCGATCAACTATCAGCGGCTCGAATTCCTGGGTGACCGGGTGCTTGGGCTCTGCGTCGCGGAACTCCTGTTCCAGACCTTCACCGATGCCAACGAAGGCGAGCTCTCGGTGCGTCTGAACCAGCTCGTCAGCGCGGAGAGCTGCGCGAAGGTGGCGGATGAGCTCTCGCTGCACGAATTCATCCGGACCGGCTCGGATGTGAAGAAAATCACGGGCAAGCACATGATGAATGTGCGCGCCGATGTGGTAGAGTCGCTGATCGCCGCGATTTATCTCGATGGCGGCCTCGACGCGGCGCGACGTTTCGTGCTCGAGCATTGGACGCATAGGGCCGCAAGCGCAGACGGCGCCAGGCGGGACGCCAAGACGGAACTGCAGGAATGGGCGCATGCCAGATTCGGTGTCGCGCCGAAATACAGGACGGATGACCGTTCCGGGCCTGATCACGATCCGCGCTTTACCGTGACGGTGGAGGTCGACGGGATCGCGCCGGAGACGGGGGTCGATCGTTCCAAGCGCGGGGCCGAGCAGGTCGCCGCGATGAAATTGCTGGAACGCGAAGGTGTGTGGCAGAAGCGCTCTGCCGGAAATTGACGGATATCATGACGGATACTCAAAAGGATACGGCCGCCGGCGCAGTGCCGACGCGCTCGGGCTTCGTGGCGCTGATCGGGGCGACGAATGCCGGCAAGTCGACATTGGTCAATCGCCTGGTCGGCGCGAAAGTGTCGATCGTCAGCCACAAGGTGCAGACGACGCGGGCCATCATCCGCGGCATTGCGATCCACGGCAGCGCGCAGATCGTCTTCATGGACACGCCCGGCATCTTCAAGCCGCGGCGTCGGCTCGACCGCGCCATGGTGACCACGGCCTGGGGCGGAGCCAAGGACGCCGATCTGATCATGCTGCTGATCGACAGCGAGCGCGGGATCAAGGGTGACGCGGAGGCGATCCTCGAGGGCCTGAAGGAGGTACATCAGCCGAAGGTCCTCGTCCTCAACAAGGTCGATCAGGTTCGCCGCGAGGATTTGCTGAAGCTTGCGGCCGCTGCGAACGAAGTGGTCGCATTCGAGCGCACCTTCATGATCTCCGCGCTGACGGGTTCCGGCTGCGAAGACGTGATGGATTATCTCGCCGAGACGCTGCCGGAAGGTCCGTGGTACTATCCCGAGGATCAGATCTCCGATCTGCCGATGCGCCAGCTGGCCGCCGAGATCACCCGCGAGAAGCTCTTCCTTCGTCTGCATCAGGAGCTTCCCTATGCATCTCACGTGGAAACGGAGAAATGGGAGGAGCGCAAGGACGGTTCCGTGCGCATCGAACAGGTGATCTACGTGGAGCGGGACAGCCAGAAGAAGATCGCCCTCGGCAAGGGCGGCGAGGCGATCAAAGCGATCTCGACCGCCGCACGCAAGGAAATCTCCGAAATTCTCGAGCAGCCGGTGCACCTCTTCCTGTTCGTCAAGGTGCGCGAGAACTGGGGCGACGATCCGGAACGCTTCCGCGAAATGGGGCTCGACTTTCCGAAATAGCGGGAAGGACCGTCAGACGCTCTTCAACCTCATGCGGCGTTCGAGCTCCGCAGCCGGTTCACCAGCCTTCCTGGAACGCCTTGGCGACGGATGACTGACGCGGAACCGTGATCATGCGCCGCGAATGTAGCGAGAGCAGCAAAGGCGGCGGCCGCGAGAATCCATATGTCGACATAGTTTGACCCTTTGCACGAGGAAGGTTGCGCGGTTCGGCTACTGTCGATTGGCCTGGTCGGTCGCTGCGCCGGGGCGCTTTCCGAGAAGGGGAGCGATCGTTTCCGCCCTGTTGGTCCAGACGTAGCCGGAGAAGCGCTCGGGAACGAAAGCGAGATCATCGGTGCTGTCGATGCCGGAGGTGAAATCTCCTCCGCTGTAAGGGCCAAGCAGGATGATTTCGCTGCCGGCGGCCTGCATGCGGGCCGCGAACCGGTGGGGCCAGCCCCACAAAAAAGGTGCATAATTACTCGGCACGATGATCAGCGTATCGCGACAGGCATCCGGTACGATGCCGGTCCAGCCATAGGCGGCATAGCGGCCAAGGCAGGCGATCGTGGATTGTCGATCATAGCCTCTGAGCCCCGGAACCAGCCGGAGCGTTTCCTGCGTCGGAGCGGTGCCGCCATAGACGCCGAACACCTGTTTGCGCCACTCCGGGTGGAACCGGAGGAGGACCGCGAGGGTCGCTCCTTCCTCCCGCCGCTCGCTCTTGAAATTGATAAGGAAGCGGCCCTCGGGCAGGGCCTTGAAAACTTCCGTCAGCGTCGGCATCTGGCCGGCCCCCTGGCCGCGGAAGGGGAAGGACTTGCCGCCGTCGGCCGTATAGCCGTAGCCGATGTCCAGTGTCTTCAGCTCGGACATCGGAGTGTCCTGGGTGACGCCGCTCCCATCCGTCCGACAATCGAGCGTCCAGTCGTGAAACACGGCAAACTGGCGATCCGGTGTCAGGTGGACGTCGAGTTCGACGACGTCGGCGCCGCTCTCCATCGCCGCGCGCATCGAGGCAATCGTGTTTTCGAGATAGCTGTGGCGCGGCGTTTCGATGCGCTCGGCGGTGCAGGTGTCGTTGTCGAGACCTTCCGAGGAAAAAACCTGGTGGATGCCGCGATGAGCGAGGATCTTTGCATTGCCGGAGGGGGGCGGCGCCAGAAGCGACGTGTTGAGAAGCCAGACGATGGCGACGACGACGAGCGCAACCGCGGCGATCTTCTTCATCGTGTATCCTCCTCTCGCGACGGGCTTGCCGCGACAATGTGGCGTGACGATGTTACCGGTTGGTATACGCGTGTTACAAGGACCGGCACCACTCTGTTACCGGGTCCATGACGGGTCGGCCACCACTAAGCGCAGGTAGGCGCTCGGACGCGGCCCCGCAACATCCGAGGAGAGCCCGTTTCCAGTGCTTTCGAATTTGCTAAGCAAACAAATCTTTGAGGGGCCACAAAAAAGCCCCATTGAATAACCGCCGAACACAGCTAAGTTAATGGAAGTTCTGATGGATAGGAGCCCGATGGGCTGGCCTGACGAATTCCCGCAGCTGGTCCTTGCCTTGCTTCGCGAGGACTCGCCGGAAACCGTGAGGTCGCGCTCGAGCCGGTTTCTCGCCGCTTCCGGATGTGGCCGCCCGCTTCCAAGCTGCCGCATGTCTGCCCTGAAGCCGACCAGCCGCTCACCCGCTCCCCCTGTGAAGGAACCGATGGTCCGTTTAGGTCTGAGCTGAGGTAGGATATGAATGCGGGATTGTTGAATCTACTTCGCCGGCTTGTCGAGAAAGGCAAGCTGACGGTCGTTTTCTCGTCGGGTGAAAAGGTGGTTCTGGGCGATGGTACGGGCAAGCCGGCGGCCATCCGTTTCGCTGATGCCGGAGCGGAAAAAGCCGTTCTTCACGATCCAGGGCTGAAATTCGGCGAAATGTACATGGACGGTCGCGTTCTCGTGGAGGAGGGCGATATTTTCGACGTGCTGGCCATCGTCAAGAGCAATGATCTCGACAAGGCGGCAACCTTCACCAATTCGATCGTCGCGCTGGGACACATCTTTCGCCAGCAGATGAAGAGCCGGCTGCCGGTAAACCGCAACCGCTACAACGTCGCCCACCATTACGATCTGGACGGCAAGCTCTTCAACCTCTTCCTCGACGAGGACTGGCAATATTCCTGTGCCTATTTCCATCCGCCGGGCATCTCGCTCGACGAGGCGCAACGCGCCAAGAAGCGGCACATAGCGGCAAAGCTGCTGCTAGAGCCTGGCCAGAAGGTACTGGAAGTGGGTTCCGGCTGGGGCGGCATGGCGATGTACCTCGCCGAGTCGTCGGGGGTCGAAGTCACGGGCATCACGCTCAGCGAAGAGCAGTTGAAGGTCTCGCGCGAGCGCGCCGCAAGGCGCGGGCTTTCGGACCGGGTGCGCTTCGAACTGCAGGACTATCGCACCATGCAGGGAAGGCAATTCGACCGCATCGTCTCCGTCGGCATGTTCGAACATGTGGGCATCGGAAATTACGGCAATTTCTTCCGCAAGATGAAAGAACTGCTGAAGCCGGACGGCGTGATGCTGCTGCATTCGATCGGTCAGATCTACAAACCCTGGGCGACCAACCCGTGGATCGAGAAGTATATCTTCCCCGGCGGCTACATTCCCGCCCTGTCGGAGGTATTGCCACGGGTCGAAAGCAACCGCCTGCTCGTCAAAGACATCGAGATTCTGCCGCTGCATTACGCCTGGACGCTCAGGGCCTGGCGCGAGCGTTTCCTGGCGCAGCGGGAGGAGGCGGTCAGGCTCTATGACGAGCGCTTTTTCCGGATGTGGGAGTTCTATCTCGCCGCCTCGGAAACGGCCTTCCTCTACGACAAGCATTTCGTCTTCCAGCTCCAGCTCTCGCCGTCACTCGCGACGGTGCCGGTGTCGCGCGACTACATCGCCATCAAGGAGCGCGAATTGCTGGAATTCGAGAAGACCCGCGAACGGCTGGAACTCGTCGCGGTCTGAGGGGGCGGGCGAATGCCCCCTCATCCGCCCACGCGACGGCACCGTCTCCTGATCTTCTGTGGAGTTCGCCCGGGCGGCCATCGGCCTTCACTTGGCCTTGATGGTCTGCGCCGGTATGGTCCGGCCGAAACAGGAAACGGAACGAGAGAATGGTCACGACCGCAAAGCCCATCGCCGCCATCATCGCCAGCGAAATCAAGGCGACCGCCGCCCAGGTCACAGCGGCAGTCGAATTGCTGGACGGCGGAGCGACGGTGCCTTTCATCGCCCGCTATCGCAAGGAGGTCACCGGCGGTCTCGACGACACGCAACTGCGCGTCCTGTCGGAGCGGCTTACCTATCTGCGCGAGCTTGAAGCGCGGCGGGCGTCGATTGTCGATTCGATCCGCGGCCAGGGCAAGATGACCGACGAGCTCGAAGGCAAAATCGCCGGCGCGGTTACCAAGGCGGAACTCGAAGACATTTACCTGCCCTATAAGCCGAAGCGCCGCACCAAGGCGGAAATCGCGCGCGAACGTGGGCTGGGCGCACTGGCCGAAGCAATTCTTTCCGACCGCTCGATCGCGCCGGCCGAACGCGCGGCCGCCTTCCTCACCGCCGATGTGCCGGACGTCAAGACCGCACTCGACGGCGCCCGCGATATCATCGCCGAGGCCATGACCGAGAACGCCGACCTTCTCGGGCGGTTGCGGAACTATATGCGGGAGGCAGCCTTCCTGCGCGCTCGGGTCGTGGACGGCAAGCAGGAGTCCGGCGCCAAATTCTCGGACTATTTCGACCACTCCGAGCGCTGGGCGACGGTGGCCGGGCACCGCGCATTGGCGATGTTGCGCGGCTGGAACGAAGAGGTTCTCTCGGTCGATATCGTGGTCGATCAGGAGGCCGCGCCTTCGCACAGGCCGACCGAGCGGATGATCGCGGCGGCCTACGGTGTCGGCGATCGGTTGCCCGGCGACAGATGGCTGCTGGAGGTCATCGGCTGGACATGGCGCGTCAAGCTTTCGCTTTCGCTGTCGCTGGACCTGATGCGCGAGCTGCGCGAGCGGGCCGAAGAAGAGGCAATCCGCGTCTTCGCACGCAATCTCAAGGACCTGCTGCTCGCGGCACCCGCGGGCTCGCGCGCGACCATGGGCCTCGATCCCGGGATCCGCACCGGCGTCAAGGTCGCGGTGGTCGACGGCACAGGCAAGCTGCTCGACACCGCCACGGTCTATCCCTTTCCGCCGAAGAACGACATTCGCGGCGCCCAGGCAGAGCTTGCGGCGCTCGTGCGCAAGCATAAGGTGGAACTGATTGCGATCGGCAACGGCACCGGTAGCCGTGAAACGGAGAAACTCGTCGCAGACATGCTCGCTGCCACGCCGGCGCCGAAGCCTACCAAGGTGATCGTGTCCGAAGCGGGTGCATCGGTCTATTCCGCTTCGGAGACGGCGGCTGCCGAGTTTCCGGGCCTCGACGTTTCCCTGCGGGGCGCCGTCTCGATCGCCCGCAGGCTGCAGGATCCGCTGGCCGAGCTCGTCAAGATCGAACCGAAATCGATCGGCGTCGGCCAGTACCAGCACGACGTCGATCAGTCGAAGCTGAGCCGCTCGCTCGACGCCGTCGTCGAGGATGCGGTAAACGCCGTCGGGGTCGATCTCAACACCGCCTCGGCGCCGCTCCTGGCGCGTGTCTCCGGACTGGGCAAGTCCTCGGCCGAGGCAATCGTCGCGCACCGCGATGCGATGGGGGCCTTCGCCAGCCGCCAGGAGCTTTTGAAAGTGCCGCGTCTCGGCGCCCGCACCTTCGAGCAGTGCGCCGGCTTTCTGCGGATACCGAACGGTTCCGAGCCGCTCGACGCGTCTGCGGTGCATCCGGAGGCCTATGGCGTTGCCAAGAAGATCGTTGCAGCCTGCGGGCGGGACGTGCGCTCGCTGATGGCAGACAGCGCCGAGCTGAAAAAACTCGATCCGCGCATTTTCGTCGACGAGCGCTTCGGCCTGCCGACGGTCAAGGACATCCTGGCCGAACTCGAGAAACCGGGTCGCGATCCGCGCCCGAGCTTCAAGACGGCCACCTTCGCGGAAGGCGTGGACGACATCAAGGATCTGAAAGTCGGGATGCGGCTCGAGGGCACAGTGACCAATGTCGCAGCGTTCGGCGCCTTCGTCGATATCGGCGTGCACCAGGATGGCCTCGTCCACGTGTCGCAATTGGCCGACCGCTTCGTCAAGGATCCGCATGAGGTCGTCAAGGCGGGTGACGTCGTGCAGGTCCGCGTCACGGAGG
Source organism: Sinorhizobium meliloti 4H41 (assembly GCF_000375585.1). Classification (GTDB taxonomy): domain Bacteria; phylum Pseudomonadota; class Alphaproteobacteria; order Rhizobiales; family Rhizobiaceae; genus Sinorhizobium; species Sinorhizobium meliloti_A. Next base: position 981,471 of record NZ_AQWP01000001.1, read on the forward strand.
TCGACGTCGCCCGCAAGCGCATCGGGCTCTCCATGCGCAAGGAAGGTAGCGCCGACACGCCCCGTGAGTCGAGGGGGGCGACACCGAAGGGCGCGAACCGGGGCGGGTCGGCTCGGTCGCAAACACCGCAGGAGCCGGCGCAGGGCGCGTTCGGCGCGGCGCTGATGGCGGCGATGAAGAAAAAATGAGAGCGTTTGATGGAACGGCACGCATGGAAGGATCGTTACCCGGGCATCGATGCTCGTGTGATGGCTCAGGTTGCGCTCTATAATTCAGCCAACTGAGATGTAACCCGCCTCAGTCACACTTTTCGGATGGCGACATCGCTCCGTCTCGTGAATGTGTCGACCATCGAATGCCGGTATACGGCGGAACAGGTCAGCGGAAATCCTCTTCCGCCGGGACTTCCCGGCTAAAGGAGGTGCGTCATGGTACGCAATGTGGTCCGCGGCTTCTCTCTTGCCGTCCTTCTGACGGCCGCAGTGACGGCCTACCCCAATTCGGCAGATTCACAGGCCGTTGTGAATTGCGCCGAGCGTTCGCAGGTTGTCGAGCTGCTTGCTCGACAATATCAAGAAAAGCAGGCCGCGTTCGGGCAGATCAATCCGCAAGCGGTCATGGAACTCTATGCGGCCGACGGCGGCAGTTGGACTTTGATCGTAACCGATGTTTCCGGCCGAAGCTGCGTCTTCCTTGCCGGAAAAAGCTGGGAACAGGTCATCCAGGTCGGCCCGAGGGCCTGACCTTCAGCCCTTCTGCGCGAGGCGCGCAGAGGGAAGCCCGTGCAGCTTCCCTCCGCTTACCATTGAATGCGACGGTGCGTTGCCGGTCAGTCCGGCCTGCCGATGCTCGCATAGCGGAAGCCGTGCCTTGCGACCTCGTCCTTGCGATAGATGTTGCGCAAGTCGACGAGCAGGGGCGTCTTCATGGCGGATTTCAAACGGTCGAAATCCAGCGCCCGGAATTCGTTCCATTCCGTTATGATCACCAGAGCATCCGCCTCGGCCGCCGCTTCATAGGGGTCGCTCGCGCAGTCCAGGCCCTCTATCAGCTTGCGCGCGTTTTCCATTCCTTCGGGGTCGTAACCGGTAACGCGGGCGCCTGCGTCCTGCAACGCCTGAACCACCGCGATTGCAGGGCTGTCGCGCATGTCGTCGGTGTTCGGCTTGAAGGTCAGGCCGAGGACTGCGATCTTGGAGCCGCGGATATCGCCGCCGGCCGCCGCAATCACCTTGCGTCCCATTGCCCGCTTGCGGTTGTCGTTGACGGCGACCGTGGTTTCGACGAGCCGCACGGGGGTGTCGTGGTCCTGGGCGGTTTTAACCAGCGCCAATGTGTCCTTGGGGAAGCAGGAGCCGCCATATCCCGGCCCGGCATGCAGGAACTTCGACCCGATGCGGCCGTCCAGCCCGATGCCGCGGGCGACGTCCTGCACATTGGCACCGACTTTCTCGCAGAGATCGGCAATCTCGTTGATGAAGGTAATCTTCATCGCCAGGAAGGCGTTGCCGGCATATTTGATCAGTTCCGACGTGCGGCGTGTCGTGAATACCAGCGGCGACTGGTTGAGATAGAGCGGCCGATAGACCTCCGTCATCACCTCTCGCGCGCGACCGTCACTGCCGTCGACCCCGATGACGATCCTGTCGGGCCGTTTGAAATCCTCGATCGCGGCGCCTTCCCGCAGGAATTCCGGGTTGGAGACGACGGTGACGTCAGCCGCAGGGTTGGTTTCGCGGATGATGCGCTCGACCTCGTCTCCGGTGCCGACCGGAACCGTGGACTTGGTCACCACGACGGTAAAGCCCTGAAGGTTGGCAGCGATTTCGCGTGCAGCTGCGTAAACATAGGAAAGATCCGCATGTCCGTCACCGCGCCGCGACGGCGTTCCGACGGCAATGAAAACGACGTCGCTGGCGGCCACGGCGGTCTTGAGATCATCGGTGAAATTCAGGCGCCCGGACGCGACGTTGCTGGCGACGAGATGGTCCAGCCCGGGTTCGAAGATGGGAATCTGCCCCTTCTTCAGCGCCGAGATCTTGCCTTCGTCCTTGTCGACGCAGACGACGTCATGGCCGAAATCCGCAAAGCAAACACCCGAAACAAGGCCAACATAGCCGGCACCGATCATCGTGATTTTCATCCGCTTTTCCTTTGATTGTTCTTGAGAACGCTGATCAATTAAGTTTTATCTAATAAAAGGATGTCATCGATAAAAAAGTAAAGAAAAACCAAATTGCAACTGCGTGCGGAAGCACGCGCTTCGCACAAATATCGCTTGTTTTACCATCAGACGGTCGTGGGTGCACGGCGATAATTCTGTTCATACCACTCGACGAAGCGCGCAACGCCTTCCTCGACCGAAACGGACGGCTTGAATCCGGTCAGGGCTTCGAGCAGGTCCGGCGAAGCGAAGGTGCGCGGTACGTCGCCCTGCTGCATCGGCAGCATGTTGCGGATCGCCGGACGCCCCATCGCCTTCTCGACCGTTTCGACGAAGGTCATCAATTCTACCGGCTGGCCACCGCCGGTATTGACGACGCGGAACGGCGCATGGCGCGAAAGCGTATCCGTGGCCTTTTCCGGTGCCACCCGGTTCTCCTCGGAGGGCGCAATATGCGACAGCCGCACGATGCTTTCGACGAGATCGTCGATATAGGTGAAGTCCCGGCTCATCCGGCCCTCGCCATAAATGTCGATCGGGCGGCCGTTGTCTATGGCGTCGACGAATTTGAAGAGCGCCATGTCCGGCCGCCCCCAGGGGCCGTAAACGGTGAAGAAGCGGAAGGCGGTGGTCGGCACCTTGTAGAGATGCGCATAGCTGTGCGCCATCAACTCCATCGACTTCTTCGTCGCGGCATAGAGCGTCATGGGTTCGTCGGCCCGGTCCGCTTCGGCGAACGGGATCTTCTCGTTGGCGCCGTAGATCGAGGAGGTGGAGGCGAGCATCAGGTGCTTCGGTGCGATCGCCTTGGCGAGCTCGAGCATGTTCCACGACCCGACGAGATTTGCGTCCACATAGGCTTTCGGGTTTTCGAGGCTGTAGCGGACGCCTGCCTGGGCGGCGAGGTGGATAATGACTTCCGGCTCGGCAAGCTCCGCCGCCCGGTCCAGCGCGGCCTTGTCCTCGAGCATGGCCGTCACCGCCTTGAAGCCGTTGGAGCGCTGAAGGATCGCGTGTCGGCGCTCTTTCAGCGTCACGTCGTAATAGGGCGTCATGCCGTCGAATCCGACGACGAAATGCCCCTCGTCGATCAGTCGTTTTGCAACATGAAAACCGATGAACCCTGCAGTGCCGGTGATGAGGTAACGCATGACGATTTCCCCCAGTTTGCCCCACTCCACAGTTCATACGCAGAAAGGCGGCCGATGAAAAGTCAATTCCGTCACTCGCGGGGCTCGTCGAGCTCACGTTGGAGGGCTGTCAGAACGGACATTGCGTGGCCGGCATACTGACTGATCCAACGATCGTGGATGGCACGGATGGGCAAGGCGTTCAGGTGGTTCCACCGCTCCCGGCCCTCGCGCCTGGCGAGAACGAGATCGGCCTCCTCAAGAACCTTCAGGTGCTGCATCACCGTGCAGCGATCCAGGTTCGGGAAGAGCTCGCAGAGCATGCCCGTCGTTTGCGGTTTCTCCTTCAGCGCGTCGAGCATCCGTCGCCGCAGGCCGTTCGCCAGCGCTTTGAAAACCGCATCGTCTTTCGAATCGTTTGACATGTTATGTTTTTATAACATATTATCCACCGATACAATCGTGAGGAGGACGTCATGGCATTCGAATTTCGTGTGAATGGACGTATTGCCCGTCCCGTCGAGCAGGTCTTCGACGCGGTGGTAAACCCGGATCAGCTCAGCCGCTATTTCGTAACGCTCGGCGGCATCAGCGGACCGCTGGTTGCCGGCACCACCGTGACGTGGTGGGGCGAAGTTCCCATCAAGGTCGAGGCCGTGGAGCCCAACGAGCGGATCGTCTTTTGCTGGGATGCCATGACCGGTGAGGGCGAGTCCCCCTACCAGACGCGGGTTGAGATGCGCTTTCAGTCGCTCGACGACGGCGCCACCATGGTGACGATCGCCGAGAGCGGCTGGCGGGAAAACGAACAGGGGCAGAAGAGCTCCTATCTCAATTGCGAGGGCTGGTCGCAGATGCTCGCCTGCATGAAGGCCTGGGTCGAATACGGCATCAATTTGCGGGAGGGCTATTATGTGAGCGAACTCTCCGGCAAGCCGGCGCTCGAACCGCAACTGTAGGAGGGGGCGATGTCCACCGAAATCAAGGGCGGTATCAACATCGCCATGAAAGTTCCGAGCCATCAATACGAAGCGGTGATCGCCTTCTACCGCGACGTCGTCGGTCTCGCGCCTTTCGACGAAAAGGCACCGGCGAAAGGCTTCATTCTCGGCCCCAATCGTTTGTGGATAGACGAAGCGCCGCATTACAGCCAGGCGGAAATATGGCTGGAACTCTTTACCGAAGATCACGAGGCAGCCCTCGATCGTCTCGCAGCGCACCAGGTCGTGCGCTGCGATCAGATCGAGAAACTGGGCGAGGGCTTCCGCGGCGGATGGATCATGAACCCCGCCAATATCGTGCACCTCGTGCGCGAGCCGGATGCCTGGTAAGGGAGCGAGAGCATTTCAAGGTTTCATAGAAACACTGAAATGCTCTAACCATTTAATCCAACGCAATTCCGGGCGGAAAACCGTTTACACACTTTCCCTGGATGTACTCTAGAACGAAAGCGTTCCGCTGCCATCGGCGGCGGTCGACATCGGTGCATCCATCGGCTGGCTCATCGGCGGTTCCGCCTGGAGCACGACAACGCGCGAGCCTTCCGGCACGCGGCTGTAAAGGTCGATGATATCCGGGTTGAACAGGCGGATGCAGCCGCTCGAGACCGCCTTGCCGATCGACCAGGCCTCCGTGGTGCCGTGGATGCGGAACAGCGTGTCGCGGTTTCCCTGGTAGAGATAGAGCGCGCGCGGTCCGAGGGGATTGCGCAGGCCGGGGTCCATGCCTCCCGCGAGCGGTCCGTAGCGCTCGGGTTCGCGCGCGACCATGTCGGATGTCGGCGTCCAGCGCGGCCATTCCGCCTTGCGGCCGACGCGCGCCTCGCCCTCGAATTCCAGCCCGGCCTTGCCGACGCCGATGCCGTAACGAAGCGCCATGCCTCCGCCCTGCACGAGATAGAGAAAGCGGTTTTCCGTGTCGATCACGACAGTACCCGGCGGCTCATGCGTGACGTAAGGCACCTGTTGCCGCAGAAAACGCGGTTCGACCTTGCTGATGTCGGTGGCCGGAAGCGGAAACTTCTCATCCGGCTTCGCCCCATACATTGCTACGAAATAGGGATCCGGCCCCTTCGGCCGGACCGGCTGGTTGCTGCTCACGCAACCCGCCAGCGCGGCGGAGAGGGCCAAAGCGGCGCAAAGCTGCATCAGACGGCTGGCGCGATTCCCGGACACACACATAGTCGAATTGTTCCTGCTGACTGTCATTCTTGAGGAGGCACGTCTAAGGCCTCGCAACCCGCATTGAAAGGCGTCGCAATGCGGCAAAAACGACAATAGATTTGCGGCGCACGGCAAGTGTAGCGGAAAGGCTACAGTTTGTTTCCGCCGCACCGGACAAGGCTCGAAACCGGGCGCGTTTCTTCGCTTGCTCCGGTTTCGGCGGCGGGTGTATGCCTTTTTCATGCAATGGAGCGATGAAGCCATAATTCTCGGCATCCGGCGGCATGGCGAGAGCTCTGTCATCGCGGAGGTGATGACGCCCGGGCACGGGCGGCATCTCGGGCTCGTGCGCTCGGGCCGCTCGCGTGCGATGCAGCCGGTGCTGCAGCCGGGCAATTCCGTGGAGGTGAACTGGCGGGCGAGGCTGGACGAGCATCTCGGCGAATTCCGCGTCGAGCCGCTGCAATTGCGCGCCGCGAGGCTGATCGAGACGGCGACTTCCGTCTACGGAATTCAGGCGATCGGCGCACTCTTGCGGCTCCTGCCGGAGCGCGACCCGCATCCCCATCTCTACGAGGCGCTCGCCGTCATAGTCGATCACCTCCAGGACCCGGCAGACGCCGGCGAATTGTTCGTGCGCTTCGAACTCGCGGTGCTGAACGATCTCGGCTTCGGTCTGGATCTTTCCCGATGTGGTGCGACGGGTGCGCGCAGCGACCTTGTCTTCGTATCGCCGAAATCGGGCCGCGCGATCTGCCGCGAAGCGGGTGCCCCTTACGCCGATCGCATGCTCGCCCTCCCGGACTTCCTATCGGGAGGAACCAGAGCTGCCGATCACGAAAGCCTTGCCGCCGCCTTCCGCCTTACCGCCTATTTCCTCAACCGCCATGTTTACGAGCCGCGGGGCGTCGACGCCGCGTCGGCGCGGGACGGGTTCGTCCATGCGACGCTGAAGGCGCTGAAGGCCGCATCGTCGGAGGCTTAAGCGTTTCTGAGAAGGCGACCGCGGTGGCGACGGGTGGCGGATGGCTTTTCTCCCACCCCTGTGACGGACACAGGGATGGGAGGTCGCAGAGGGTGTGGCGCTCCGAAACGCTTCAGCCGATCTTGCCGCCACCCTGCTTGGTGACGGCGACGACGGCCGGGCGCACCGGCATGTCGTCGCGGAAATCCGGCCAGCGCGTCGCCGGCTTCTCGTAGGTTGCGAGACCGGCATCGCCCGGGTGCTGAACCGCGAGGAAGAAGGTGTCGCTCGTCGGGTTGAAGCTCGGCCCGCACATTTCGGCACCGACCGGCACCCGGAAGAACAGCTTCGAGGTGCCGCGGCCTTCGCCTTCCGTCTCCACGGCCCAGACACCGTCCGTGCGCCCCGTGTCCTTTTCGTTGTTGCCATCGGTCGACACCCAAAGACGGCCATCGGCGTCGATGGCGCAATTGTCCGGCATGCCGAACCAGCCGTTCCTGGTCGTCGCGGTGGAGAAGGAGGCACCGACCTCGGCGACGCTCGGATCGCCGCACTTCAGGAGGACGTCCCAGCGGGATTTCGTCGAGGCGAAATCGCCGTCGGTTTCCGAAATTTCGACGATGTGGCCGAAGGCATTCTTGGCGCGCGGATTGGCGGCGTCGATCTCGTCCTCCTTGCGCTTCGTGTTGTTGGTCAGCATCACATAGACCTTGCCGGTCTTCGGATTGGGCTGAACGTCTTCCGGCCGGTCCATCTTGGTCGCGCCGAGCGCATCGGCGGCAAAACGGGTGTCGATCAGCACGTCGGCCTGGGAGGCGAAGCCGTTCTCGGCCGTCAGCGGCCCTTCGCCGTGGACGAGAGGCATCCAGGTGACCGTGCCGTCCTCGTCGAACTTCGCCACGTAGAGCGTGCCTTCGTCGAAGAGATCCATATTCGCCGCCCGGTCGTCCGGGTTGTAAGTGCCTTTCGTCACGAACTTGTAGACATAATCGTAGCGTTCGTCGTCGCCGCTATAGAGGACGACGCGGCCATCCCTGTTGACGATCGACTCGCAGCCCTCGTGCTTGAAGCGTCCGATCGCGGTGCGCTTCTTCGGGACGGAGGTGGGGTCCAGCGGGTCGACCTCGACCACCCAGCCGAAGCGGTTGGCTTCGTTCGGCTCCTTGGATACGTCGAAGCGGTCGTAGAATTTCGACCATTCATACTGCCCGCCCGGCGCGCCGACACGCTTCATCTGCTTGAATTCCGGATGATCCTCGGCGAGTTCGCCGCCGAAATAGCCGTTGAAGTTTTCTTCGGCCATCATGTAGGTGCCCCAGGCGGTGACGCCGCCGGCACAATTGTTGAGGGTACCGAAGACCTTCCTGCCGGTCGGATCCGACGGGGTCTTGACCCGCTCGTGGCCGGCAACAGGGCCGGAAAGCTGCATCTCGGTCGTGGCCGTGATGCGGCGGTTGTACTTGCCGTCGAGGACCGGCTGCCATTTCCCGTCGATCTTGCGGATTTCGATGACGGTGCCGCCATGGGCGGCCATTTCGATATCGACGAGGTCCTTGGTGTACTCGCCGAGCACGACCTTGTCCTCCTCCTTGCCGTCCTCCGTCACCTTTTCGACGCGGGCGAAGTTCGGGAACATGATCTCCGCATTAGTGTATTCGTGGTTGACGACCAGCAGGCCGTGGTCCGGATTGCCTTCGAGCGGAATGAAGCCGACATAGTCGTTGTTGTAGCCGAACTGCCGGCTCTGGGCCTCGGCTGTCTGGTTCAGCGGGTCGAATTCCGGGCTATCGGCAAAGACCTTGTCGCCCCAGCGCAGCAGGATGTCGGCGTCGTAACCCTCGGCTACATGATGGGTCTCGTCGACACCGGCTTCGATCTCCTTGAAGGCGAATCGCGACGCTTCGCCGTTTGCCCGTGCTTCGTCAGCCGTCAGCAGGGCGAGGGGGCTGACCGTCGTGGATATGGCAGCCACGGCCAGAGAACCGCCGATGAACGACCGGCGCGAGAAGCGGCGATTGATGATGTCGCCCATGGTCGGGTTGGTGGAACAGTTATGGCCGACGTCTTCCAGTTCTTCCCTGCGCTCCGTCAGCGTCTTGAATTCGGTTTCTTCGGTAAGGCCGAGATACTTGTCCATGGCAATTCTCCCCATTGAGACGGTAGACGCGCCCGATCTCCCGGGCGTCCCGGTCTCGCTTTACCAGTGAGTTCATGACAGTCCTGCGACAATTGGATGAAGAGATTACTGCAGAGGGTCGCGATGCCGCGATGCTCCTCACGGCTCCACAAATCCGCGGATATCTGCCGCAGGATATTTTCGGCGCCCGTTTCGCGCTAACGTTGTCCGAATCGATCCTGATCGTGGTGATGCCGGGGGAACTGATGCTCGAGGCCATAGCTCTTCTAGCCTTCGTGATGGCGCTCGTTGCTTTCCTCGGCGGCCGGAGGACGGCCGAGCGCCTCGACCGTGAAATCGAGAGCCTGAAGGCGGAGATCGCGCGGCTCGGGAGAGAGTCGACGGAACAGCGCTCCCCGGATATCGAAGCTGCGAGGACGGAGGCTGACGTTGCGAAGGCTGCCGAGCCCGAGGCGATGGCCGACGGTCCATGGGCGCGGGCGCGGCAGGACGCTCACGCCGTTGCTGACGAAACCAGGGGTGCTGCCGAAAGCCTCGACGAGGAGGCCGCGCCACCGGCGATACCCTCGGCTGCGGCAGCGCGGACCGAGAGCCTGGAGAGCCGGATCGGCGGGAGGTGGCCGGTCTGGGTCGGGGGGCTCGCCTTGGCGCTCGGCGGCTATTTCCTCGTGCAGTATTCGATCGATGCCGGCTTGCTGAGCCCCCCGGTCCGCTTGACCCTCGCCGCCCTCTTCGGGCTCGCGCTCGGAGCAGCCGGCGAGGTGATCCGCCGGCGCGCCGTGCCTGCTGTCGCGGACCGCTTCCGCAACGCGATGATACCGGGCGTTCTGACCGCTGCCGGTGCCGTCACCCTGTTTGGCGTCGTCTATGCCGCCTATGGCATCTACGGCTTCATCGGCACTGCAGCCGCTTTCATTCTGCTGGCGGTGATTTCGCTTGCGACGGTGGGGCTGTCACTGCTGCACGGTCAGGCGTTTGCCGGCCTCGGTCTTCTCGCATCGCTTCTGACGCCCCTGTTCGTCTCCAGCGGAGAGCCGCGCCCCTGGGTGTTGTTCGGCTTCCTTGCGGCCGCATGGCTCGCCACGCTTGCCGCGTCGCGTCTGCGCCGCTGGTCGGTCGTTCCGACGCTTGCCAATGCCGGCCTCGGGCTCTGGGGCCTTGCCTATGTAGCGCTCGCGACGCCTTTCGAGGCGCCTCCGGTGACCTTCGCGCTCCTGGTGATGATCGCCGGTGTCGCACTGATCTGGCCGGGCCTCGGCGAGCGGGACGCGGAGCCGAGCGGAGCGCCGGCGGCGGGCGCCTGGGAGCGGCTCTTCAAGCCGCCCCGACTTGCCATCTCCATCTCGGCGGCGATCGTCGCAGCCGTTCTCGCGCTGCTGTTCATCAGCCCGACCGTCGACGCCCAGCGTTTCCCGGTGACCGAATTCGTGGTCGTCGTCGCGGCGCTTGCCGCTGCAGGCTCCTTGCGTCCAAATGCGGTCTATGGGGCACTGCTCGCCGCCTTCGGTGCCATCGCAGGTACCTGGAGCTTGACTGCGCTCAGTGGTGTTCTGTCCTATCTCGATCCGTCTTTGGCCGATTTGCCGCCCGAGATCGTCGTCCCTGGCCGCACGGCCATGCTGAGCGCCATGATACTTTCGGCGCTCTTCGTCCTCTTCGGCGCCCTCGTGCTTGCCCGGCGCCCGGCGGGGAATCGGCCATTCGTCGTTCTTTGGGCAGGTCTCGCCGCCGCAGTGCCAAATGCGCTTCTGGCCATGTCGTTCCTGATGACGGGCAATTTCACCTTCGACCTGCCGCATGGCCTCGTCGCCTTGGCCGGCGGGCTGTTCCTTCTCGGGCTAGTCGAATGGCTCTATCGCCGGGGCACAGAGGCGGGGGAAGTCGACGTTCCCGGCGGTCTGCTGGCGCTCGGCTCCTTCGGTCTTCTCGTCATCGGGCTTCACGCCTGGACCGACGGCCTGGTGACGACACTGGCGATCGCTTTCCTCGGGGCCGCATACAGCTTCGCGACGCGTCTTCGCTCCTGGCCGGTTCTTCCCTGGGTGACGGTCGCCGGCGCGGTCGTCGTTCTCGCGCGGATTGCCTGGGAGCCGACGATCGTCGGGCCGGGCAGCCTCGGAACGGTGCCGGTCTTCAATGCGCTGCTCCCGGGCTACGGCATCCCGGCGTTGTTGCTCGTCGCCTCCGCCTATTTCCTGAGGACCTTGCCGGATGTGCGGGTGCGCAACCTGCTGCAGGCGCTGGCGAGCCTTTTCGTGCTTCTGACGGTCGCGATCCTCGTTCGCCACGCGATGAACCGCGGCGTGCTCGACAGTTCCGTCCCGACACTCGGTGAGCAGGCGATCTACACGCTTCTCGCGATCGGCGCCTCCGGGATATTCATGACACTAGACGGGAGGTCGCCGAGTCCGGTGTTCCGGTATGGCGGCATGGCGCTCGGGGTCCTGTCGATGCTTTCCGTGCTTGCCGCCCACCTCGTCGGTTTGAACCCGTATTTCAGCGGCGAACTGCTCGGAAGGGTTCCCTTCTTCGACCTGCTCCTCATCGGGTATCTGCTCCCCGCCATCGGCTATGCGGGGCTTGCCCGGTATGCGCGGGGCCGTCGCCCGCTGCCCTATGTGGCGGCGCTCGCCGTCAGTGGCGCCGTTCTCGCCTTCGCCTGGGCGAGCCTCAGCGTGCGCCGTTTCTGGCAAGGGCAGAACGTCGCCGATTGGAAGGGCTTCCTGCAGGGTGAGACCTACACCTATTCGGTGGTCTGGCTGGTTCTCGGCGTGCTGCTTCTCGTGGTCGGCTCGCGCATGAATGCCAAGAGCATCCGTATCGCCTCGGCGGTGCTGGTCTTCATCGCCGTGCTCAAGGTATTCCTGGTCGACATGTCCAATCTCGAAGGCTTTCTGCGGGCGCTGTCCTTCATCGGCCTGGGGGCGGTACTGATCGGTATCGGGCTCTTCTACCAGAAGATATTGTCGGGCAGCGCTGGCAACGGGGCTCACCGCGCATGAGCCGACTTCCTGCACTCGCGGCCGCCTTCGCACCCCATGACCGGCTCGCCGGCGAACTCCTCCCGCATGCCTTCGCCGCGGACGATGGTTCCCATGACGCCTCGCATCTCATCCGAGTCTGGAAAAACGCTCTCCGCATCCAGTCGGAGGAGGGTGGCAACACCCGCCTGCTGGCCGCCGCCGTGCTGCTGCACGACTGCGTGTCGGTCGAGAAAAATTCCCCACAGCGTGCAGCGGCTTCTCGGCTGGCGGCCGAAAAGGCGTCCGAAATCCTCGAGAGGCTCGGCTGGAGTGCGGCCGATATCACATCCGTCGCCCACGCCGTTCTGACACACAGCTTTTCGGCCAATCTGCCGCCGGAAACGCTGGAGGCGCAGATTCTGCAGGATGCCGATCGGCTCGATGCCATCGGCATGGTCGGCGCTGCCCGCTGCTTTTACATCGCCGGGCGCATGAACAGCGCGCTTTATGATCCCCTCGATCCCCTGGCCGAAGCCCGCCCGCTCGACGACAAGGCTTTCGCGATCGACCATTTCGAGGCGAAGCTCTTCCGCCTGGCGAAGGATTTCCAGACCGCGGCGGGGCGGCGGCTGGCTGTCGAGCGGCAGGAGCGGCTTCGCGGCGTGCTTGCCATGATGCTGGATGAAATCTAAAAGCTTCAATGGGTTGGCACGTCCCAGTGAATCAGATTGGCAACGGCCTGACTCGATTTCTGAATTCGGAAAATTGACATGCAAGTGACCGGCCTGAACATCCATCCCCTGAAGAGCGGCCGCGCGGTGCCGCAAACGGCCGTCACCGTCAATCTCGATGGGCTCGCCGGCGACCGGCGCTTCATGCTGGTCGCGCCCGACGGACATTTCATCACGCAGCGCGAGCTGCAGGCGCTTGCGCAGGTGGAGGCGGAGCATGTCGCCGGCGGTGTGCGTCTGCGGATGAACGGCAAGGAGCTTTCCGTTCGCTTCGACCCGAATGACCGCCTCGATGTCCGGGTCTGGTCGAGCGACGTCAATGCGGCGGTCGCCGGGGGTGCTGCAAACGACACGCTGTCCGGCTGGTTCGGCCGCCCCGTCAAGCTCGTCCGCATGGACGATGAGGCCGAGCGCTTCGTCGGCGCCGAATGGGCGGGAGCGGCGGCGCCCGTCGCATTCGCCGACGGCTTCCCGGTTCTGGTTACGACAACGGGCTCGCTCGCCGACCTCAACCGCACCCTGATGGAAAAGGGGCAGGAGCCGGTCGGCATGGAGCGCTTCCGCACCAATATCGTCATCGATTGCGACGAGGCCTGGGCCGAGGACTTCTGGGAGAGCCTGGAGATTGCCGGGATTACCTTCGATCTCGTAAAGCCCTGCGCCCGGTGCATCATGACGACGCAGGATCAGACGACCGGCGAACGCGTCGGCGGTAACCCGATCCAGGGTCTTTCGGTAAAGCGCATGTCTGCGGACCGGCGCGTGCCCGGCGTGCTCTTCGGCTGGAACGCCGTGCCGCGGGGGGAGGGCATTGTCAGGCTCGGCGACGCGGTCGAGGTCCTCCGCCGTCGCGAGGAGCGCTGGCCGATGAAGGTGCGCTGAGGCGGCTTAAAACGCGGCCGTGCGAAAAGGTGCGAGCGGCCGGCGCATCAATTCCTGTGATGCCACGCTCAATATTATTGGTTTCCCCCGGGCTCGCCGCCACCATAGAATGGCCCCTCATCATCAGGAGCTTGCCCATGTCTGCCATTTCTCCCGCAGTCACCCGTCCGGCGGACCGCAGCGGTCTGCCCTGGCTCATCATCTTCGCCGGCTCCATCATCGCGATGCTGACCTTCGGTCCGCGCTCCGCCATGGGGTTCTTCCAGCTGCCGATGCTTGCCGAGAAGGGTTGGGACCGGACGACCTTCGGCCTGGCAATGGCGTTTCAAAATCTCTGTTGGGGTCTTGGCCAACCGTTCTTCGGCGCGATCGCCGACAAGTTCGGCACCTGGCGCGTGCTCGCCCTCTCCGGCCTCGTCTATGCCGCGGGACTGATCCTGATGGCCTTCGCGGATGCGCCGATCTGGCTGCATATCGGCGGCGGCGTACTGGTCGGGCTGGGCGTTGCGTCGGGTTCCTTCGGCATCGTGCTTTCCGCCTTTGCCCGCAACGTCGCGCCCGAGCAGCGCTCGCTCGCCTTCGGCATAGGCACCGCCGCCGGCTCGGCCGGCATGTTCCTCTTCGCGCCGCTGAGCCAAGGCCTCATCTCCGCCTATGGCTGGTCCGACAGCCTCGTCTATCTCGGCCTCATGATGCTGCTCGTTCCGCTCTTTGCGGTTCCGCTGCGCGGCAATGCCTCTTCCGGGCGCCAGTCCGAGGCATTGTTCAAGCAGACAGTCGGGGAAGCGCTCAAGGAAGCGCTCGGGCACAAGAGCTATCTTCTGCTCGTCTCGGGTTTCTTCGTCTGCGGCTATCAGGTCGCTTTCATCACCGCGCATTTTCCGGCCTATATCGGCGATATCGGAATCGACGCCCGCTATGCGGTAATCGCGCTGGCGTTGATCGGCTTCTTCAACATCATCGGCTCTTTCTCGGCGGGCATCATCGGCCAGCGTTATTCGAAGCCCTATTTCCTGGCGCTGATCTATCTGGCCCGTTCAGTCGTCGTCTCGGCCTTCCTGTTGCTGCCGCAAACGCCGACATCGGTCATCGTCTTCGCGGTCGCCATGGGCCTCCTGTGGCTCTCGACGGTGCCGCCGACCAACGGGCTGGTGGCGATCATGTTCGGCACGCGGCATCTCGGCCTGCTCGGCGGCATCGTGTTCCTGTCGCACCAGATCGGTTCATTTCTCGGCGTATGGATGGGCGGCTATCTCTACGACCAATTCGGATCCTACGATCCGGTCTGGTGGGTGGGCGTCGCGCTCGGAGTGTTCGCGGCCATCGTGCACTGGCCGATCGAGGAGCGTGCCGTCGCCCGCCCGGCAATGGCCTGATCACCAAAATGTCGCGATGCGCCCGTGCGATATGCGGGCGTGTCGTTTCCACCCTGCGCGCTTGAAATCTGTCACAAAACTTTCTAAATCAGTTCCGGCGGCTCAGCCGCTTTTGTTTTGATCTAATTATGCTCATTTTGAGCATAATTAGAAATTGCCGGAAACGGCGAGAGAGGAGAGCCCGATGACCACTCTTGACCTTCGCAAGGAAGCGGCGCCCGCTCCGGCCTTTGCAAGCGCTGCGGCACGCTTCGGTGTCATCGAAAAGCCGGATCTCGCCTTCACCCCGGCTGTCGCGCGCGAGACCGAGCACCTTTACGAAAAGGTCAAGGACTTCATTCCTGCGTTCGAGTGGGCGGCATATGCGCCTTACGTTCATGCGATCAACCGGTTGAAGAAGGAACGCAACGCGGTCATCCTGGCCCACAATTACCAGACGCCGGACATTTTTCACTGCGTGGCGGACATCGTCGGCGATTCGCTCCAGCTTGCGCGCGACGCTACCAAGGTCGACGCGGAGATCATCATCCAGTGCGGCGTGCACTTCATGGCCGAGACGTCGAAGCTGCTCAATCCGGAAAAAACGGTGCTCATTCCCGATGCGAGAGCAGGTTGCTCGCTTTCGGACTCGATCACCGGAGCGGATGTGCGGCTCCTCAGGGAACGCTATCCGGGCGTGCCGGTCGTCACCTATGTCAACACCTCGGCCGACGTGAAGGCGGAGACCGACATCTGCTGCACCTCCTCCAACGTGCTGGCAGTAGTCGAAAGCCTGGAGTCCGACACCGTGCTCTGCATCCCGGACGAGTATCTGGCGATGAACGTGGCGCGCCAGACGAATAAGAAGATCCTGACCTGGAAAGGTCATTGCGAGGTGCACGAGCGCTTCACGGCAGCCGAACTCCTGGCTTACAAGGAAGCCAATCCCGGCATCGAGATCGTCGGCCATCCGGAATGCCACCCCGATGTCATCGCCGTCTGCGATTTCTCCGGTTCCACATCGGGCATGATCAATTACGTCAAGGACAAGCGGCCGCAACGGGTGCTGCTGGTGACGGAATGCTCGATGGCCTCGAATATCCAGTCGGAAGTCAAGGGCGTCGATTTCGTCAAGCCGTGCAACCTGTGTCCGCACATGAAGCGCATCACGCTGCCGAAGATCCTCGACAGCCTGCTCGACATGACGGAAGAGGTTCTGGTCGATCCGGCGATCGCCGACCGCGCGCGGCTGGCGGTCGAGCGCATGGTGAACCTCAAGCAGTGATCAATGCCGGGGCAAACCCGGCGCAGGCCCGTGGAGGAGTTATCGAGCCATGCTGACCGACCATTTCCGCCCGCAGTCCTTCAACGGGATCGATGACATCGTCATCGTCGGCGGCGGCCTTGCCGGGCTTTTCTGCGCGCTGAAACTGGCGCCGCGTCCCGTTACGATCCTTGCCGCCGCACCGATCGGCTACGGCGCTTCCTCGGCCTGGGCGCAAGGCGGCATAGCCGCCGCGATGAGCAGGGGCGATACATTCGAGAAGCATGTCGCCGACACGGTTGCGGCCGGTGCCGGTATCGTCGACGAGAAGATGACGCGCATGATGGTCGCAGAGGGCCCGGCCCGCATCCACGATCTGCTCGAATTCGGGGTGCCCTTCGACCGCGACCTGGAGGGAAAGCTCCTGCTTTCGCGGGAAGCCGCGCATTCCGAGCGGCGCATCGTCCGCGTCAAGGGCGACATGGCCGGCAAGTCGATCATGGAGGCGCTCATTGCCGCGGTGCGCAATACCCCGTCGATCCGGGTGATCGAGGGCTACGTGGTCGAGGAACTGGTGCGCGAGGGCCGGTTCATCTCCGGCGTGATCGCGCGGCCGGATGCCGGCCAGTCGAAGAGCCGCGTTTCCTTCCCGGCGCGCGCCGTCGTTCTTTGCTCGGGCGGTGTCGGCCATCTCTATGCGGTCACCACCAATCCATGGGAAGCATGCGGCCAGGGCGTCGGCATGGCGGCGCGGGCGGGCGCCATCATTGCCGATCCCGAGTTCGTCCAGTTTCATCCGACCGCGATAGACATCGGCAAGGACCCGGCGCCGCTTGCCACCGAGGCGTTGCGCGGAGATGGCGCCACCCTGGTGAACTCGCAAGGCCGCCGTTTCATGCTCGACATCCATCCCGATGGAGAGCTCGCGCCGCGCGATATCGTCTCGCGTGGGGTCTTTGCGGAAGTCCAGGCCGGACGCGGCGCCTTCCTCGATTGCACAAAGGCCGTCGGCAGGCATTTTCCTGAGATGTTCCCGACCGTCTACGCCTCATGCATGGCAGCGGGCATCGATCCGGTCAGGCAACCGATCCCCGTCACGCCTGCCGTGCACTACCACATGGGCGGCGTGCTGACGGACGGGGAGGGGCGTACCTCCATCGACGGCCTCTGGGCGGCGGGCGAAGTGACATCGACCGGCGTTCACGGCGCGAACCGTCTTGCCTCGAATTCGCTGCTGGAGGCGGTCGTCTTCGCGGCGCGGATCGCGGAGAATATCAAGGGCAGCCTGCCGGCCCCGAAGCTGACTGCCTGGGGCGACAATGCCGGCGAGAACGACGATCCGGTGACGGTCGAGGACAGCCCGCCTTTCAAGGTGCTGCGGCAATTGATGAGCGATTGCGTCGGGGTCGTGCGTACGCGCGAAAGCCTGACCCGGGCGATCCGGGGGATTGCGGAACTCGAGAGGACGAACAAGCGCCTGCGCTTCGCCAATATCGTTACCACGGCCAAGCTCATCGCGATCGCCGCCCTGCAGCGGACGGAAAGCCGCGGCGGTCATTTTCGGGCCGATTGCCCGGACGAGCGACCGGAATGGCGGCGCCGGACCTATCTGACGCTTGCCCAGGCGGAGCGTCTGGCCGCGGACGTGGCCGAGAGCGAGCCGGCATGACGGCGGCAAACGCGAAATTAGAAGCTACTCCAATCGCAGGAACGACATAATGATCGCCCTTCGCCCGGAACTGCCCGCTCTCATGGTCGAGGAGCAGGTGAAAGCGGCCCTTTTGGAAGATCTCGGCCGGGCCGGTGACATCACCACCCTTTCGACGATCGGGCCGGAGCGGACAGCCGCCGCGAATATGAGCGTGCGCGAAGCGGGCGTGATTGCGGGGCTGGAACTGGCGCGAACCGCCTTCCGCCTGATCGACCCGTCGATCCGCTTCGAGGCGCTCGCTGCGGACGGCGACCGGGTGGCGCCAGGTACGACGATTGCGCGAATTTCCGGCCGTGCCCGAGGACTCCTTTCGGCCGAGCGGGTGGCGCTCAACTTTCTCATGCATCTCTCGGGGGTCGCGACCTACACGGCGACGTTCGCCGACGAGATCGCCCATACGGGCGCCAAGGTCTGCTGCACGCGCAAGACGATCCCCGGCCTTCGCGCTCTCGAAAAATACGCCGTTCGCCTCGGCGGCGGCTCCAATCATCGTTACGGCCTCGACGACGCGGTGCTGATCAAGGATAACCACATCGCCGTTTCCGGCGGTGTTGCCGGCGCCGTCCGCGCCGCGCGGGCCTATTGCGGCCATCTTGTCAAGGTCGAGGTCGAAGTCGACGGCCTCGCCCAGTTGCGCGAGGCACTGACCGCCTCGCCGGACGTGGTCCTGCTCGACAATATGGGGCCGGAACTGCTGCGCGAGGCCGTCGCAATCAACGCGGCACATTGGGGACTGTCCGCCGCTTCCTATCCCGGTGACCTGCGCCGCACCAGGCTGGAGGCGTCGGGAAACGTTAAGATCGAAACCATTCGGGCAATCGCCGAAACGGGCGTCGACTACATCTCGACTTCGAAGATCACGATGGCCGCACCGACGCTCGACATCGGTCTGGACGTGTCGATTTAGCTCAATTCGCCGGATGACTGCAACTCAGCCGCGTTTTTGCGGAACGACCTCGGCAGCCGCGCGTTGTCTTCTATCGACCCGCGAGTGAGAGGGAGAACTCCGATGATGAGAACGATGATCGCGATCGCCTGTGCGGCAGGCTTGGCGGGTGCCGCTTCGGCACAACAATCCTCGCAAACGGCAACGGCCGAGTTCGTGGGCAAGGACGGTACCGACATCGGGCGGGCCACTTTGACGGCAGGTGGCAAGGGCGTGCTGATCGAGATGGAGATAAGCGGCCTGCCGAAGGATACCTGGGTCGCTTTTCATGCTCACGAAATGGGGCGCTGCGATCCCAAGGACGGGTTCGAGTCGGCGGGAAAGCATTTTGCCGGCGAGGATGAAAATTCCGAGCACGGCTTCCTCGCTTCCAATGGCCCGCATGCCGGCGACATGCCCAACCAGTATGTCGGCGCCGATGGCATCCTGCGCGCCCAGGTCTTCAACAGCTTCGTGTCTCTCGACGACAAGGCCACCGCCCTTCGCGGCCGGGCCCTGGTGATCCATATGCATTCGGACGACAACCGCAGCCAGCCCTCCGGCGATGCCGGCGACCGGCTGGCCTGCGCGGTGGTGAAATAGTGCATCTCGCCCGGTGCGCAGCGGTTTTGGCAAAACGCGGCGCGCTTTAAGGTTCAGCGGCCGCCGACCTTGAGGCCGGGCGCTGGCCGCTCGTCCAGGATTTGGCGGCGGAAGCGGAAGAGTGCGGCCGGACGGCCACCGGTGGATGCCAGGGTCTCTCCCGTCGGCTCGACGAGCTCCGCTCCTTCGACCAGCCGGCGGAAGTTCTGCTTGTGGAGATGGCGGCCTGAAATCGCCTCGACGGTGGCCTGCAGATCGGTAAGGGTGAATGCCGGCGGCATCAGCTCGAAGACCACCGGCCGGTATTTGAGCTTGCCGCGCAGTCTCGCGACAGCGGTCGCGACGATCCGGCGATGGTCGTGGCGCATCGCCAGTCCTGCCGCGGGATTTTCCGGATCGCGGCAATGGCCGTCGATCACGGCCTCGCGCACCAAACCCGCCTCATAGAGCAATTCGTAGCGCTCCAGCACGCGCTCTTCGTCCCAGGGAAAATCGTCAAGGCCGAAGGCGAGGCGTACTCGTGAACGACGCTGCGCCGAGGCCGGCTTTTCGTCGCCGGACTCCCAGCGAACAAGCGCCGGCAGGATGGTCTGGTCGAGTATCGCGGGACGTCCGAGACGCCAGTCTTCCCAGGGCAGATAGCCGTACCAGTCGCGCCAATGGGCGCCCGCCTCGGCCAGCCTCTCGTTGTTCTCGGCGTCAGTGCGCGTCAGCGCCAGGTAGCCGACGGACACCATGTGCTTGCCTTCCTCGCCGGGCAGACGCTGGCGCCCGCGGTCGCCGAAGGTGTAGAGCTGCTCGATATAGCCGAGCTTGAGCGCCGTACGCTTTTCGACGCGGGCCCGCAGGCTGGCCTCGAAAGTGCGGTGGCGGGCCGGATCGAAGGGGCCGAAGGGCAGGCTGTCGCGAGCGTCCCCGTCCGCCTCGCTGACCGCGAGGATGCGCGGGCTGCGACTGACGACCGCGACGATCACGGCATTGAGCCCGATCTCGACCGTGACCGGCTGCGCTTCACCCGGCATGCTGCACGTCTTGCAGGGGCAGGATGAACGGAGCATTGCCGTCGGCATCCGCGCCGCGGCCGATGGCTCGCACTGCGGCGACGAGCGCACCCTTGCGGGACAACGCCCGGTCGCCGATTTCCACGAGCCGCGCATTCGGCGTCGCATAGGGCGAGGCAAGCCGGAGGCGCTTCGCGAGCGCGTGGTCGTCCTGGTCCGGTTCGACGGCGAGTGCGGCGATCAGCGCGGCCGCAGGCGAGCGGGAGACGCCCATCCAGCAATGTATGAGCATCGGCCGCGTCCGGTCCCATTGGCGGGCGAAATCGATGATTCGCTGAACGTGTTCTTCCTGGGGCGCAATCAGGTCGCCCGTTCCGGCGAAGCTGATGTCGTTGACGCCGATCGTCAGATGCTTCGCATGATCGATGACGGCTGGGCGATGAAAGTTCTGATCCTTCGCAAGCAGGCTCAGCATTTCGCGGCAGCCGTGCCGGACGGCCATTTCCGCGATACGCTGAAGCGGCGAGACGACGATTGCCGTCATGGTCACGCCTCCTGTCTCGCCCTGGCGCGTTCGGACTCCAGCGCATTGAAGCGCGTGGCGAAGAGCCGCTGCGCCTCGACCGCGGGCAGAGGGTCGATCAGCAACGCCTCGCGGGTGATGCCGCGCGGCTGACCGAAGAACTTTCGGGCCTCCTCTGCGGAAAAGCCGGCAAGTTCCGTCGCTTCGAAATAGGCCGCGATACGGTCGGCCTTCTTGATCCGCTCCTTGAGCTCCCTGGGCGTATGTGCCGGAAGCCCGAAGCGCAGGTGGACCGCATTCTCCAGGCGCTTCTCCACGGTCTTGTAACCGCCGCCGACGACGGCCTTGAACGGCGAGATCATGTCGCCGATGACGTATTCCGGCGCGTCGTGAAGCAGGGCCATCAGGCAATCCTGGGCATCGCAGCGATTGGTGCGGCGGAAAATCTCCTCGACAACGAGGCTGTGCTGGGCAACGGAGAAGGCGTGGTCGCCGGAAGTCTGCCCGTTCCAACGCGCTACGCGGGCAAGTCCGTGGGCGATGTCGGAAAGCTCGACGTCGAGCGGTGAGGGGTCGAGAAGATCGAGCCGCCGCCCGGAAAGCATACGCTGCCACGCACGCGCACTCATCATGCGCTCGCCTCGCCTGTCTCGTTCGGAAAGACGAGTCCCGTCCAGGCGGGCAGCGTGAGGGTAAGGCGCACGTCGCCTGCAAGAATGGCCTCACCCTTGGCGATCGCTTCGCCTGCCTTGTCGATCCTGACGATAGCCAGGCCGTCCCGATCCAGTACGGTGCCGAGAGAACCGATCGGCCGTCCGTTGACGGAAATGTTGGTCCCGCTCGGCGGCAGCGTCGCCTCGCCGGCGACGATGACAAGGCGGCGTCGCGCAGTGCCGCGGTGCTGCATGCGCGAAACGACTTCCTGCCCGACATAGCAGCCCTTGCGGAAGGAAAGGCCGCCGTTCATGTCCATGAGCACGTCATGCGGAAAGGCATCTTGCAGGTCGTAATCGCGCCCGGCAACGGCGATGCCCGCCGCGATTCTGAGCCGGTCCAGATCGGCGACGCCCGCTTCCGCTGCAGGCATGTCGCGATAGAGGCGGAAAGCGGACATGCCCGCCTTCTCGAACCGATGATCGCGATAGCTCTCGGCAGGCGCATCTTCTCCGAACACGACCGTCACCGGCGCCGGCGAATTGAGCGACAGCTCCACTGCCGATCGCAACTTGTACATCGTCAGGCGCTTGACGAGCGCTTCGGCTTGATCCTCCGTCGTCTCCAGACGCAACGCTTCGCCGTCGCGGGAGATCAGGAAATCGAAAAGGATCTTGCCCTGCGGCGTCAGCAGCGCGCCGGGCCTGACCTCGTCCGGGGTCAATGAGGCGATATCCGTTGTGATAAGCGTCTGAAGAAGGGTCTCCGCGTCCTTTCCGGAGACACGAATGATTGCGCGGCCGTCGAGGCAAACCATTGGCATATGTCGAGTCCTATTCTCTATTCCGAAGAGGTAGGATGTCTGCCGGGGAAGGGCAAGCATGCCGAGCGGGAACCGCCAGCATTTCCGTCTCTCCGGCACGAGACGCGCTCAATCGCCCGCGACGAAGAACTTCCACTTTCCATCCGGCGTGATGCCGACGCGGTAGAAATTGTAGGTGCCGAACTCTTCCATCCCGGCGAAATCGCCGGCGGTCACCAGTCGGAAGAGGTCGACCTTTTCCGGGGCGGTCAGCGACGAGAGCGGCTTCTCGGCGAAATAGGGCCAGACATAGGCCTCCTCGGGAGTACCCTTGTCCGCAAGCACGAAGCCCGTCGACATGACGTCGAGGAGGATGGCCAGAATTTCGATGCCGTCCTGGTCGCCGGAAAGACTTTTGAGTGCGGCAATCGGGTCGTCTTCCCCGGCGGTGGCGGTAACCTGGGTCTGGGTGGGGCCCTTGCCGAGCAGCGGGCGCAACCGCTCGATGTCACCCGAAGCCGCGGCCTCGACGATCAGTTCGCGCATGCGTGCGACCGGCACCGGGATCTTCGAAACATCCGTCAGCACCTCGACAGGCTCCACAACGTCAGGCGCGGCGATCTCATCGTCCTTCGACTCGACGGCCGTCCTGTCGACGAGAGGGTCTGGCATCGGAATTTCGAGGGGGGCCCGTTCTTCCGGCGTGGACTCTTCGGCCTCGTCGCCTGGGGCTGCGTTCTGTTCGCCGGCAGGGGCAGGGGCGCCCTGAAACTCACTGAGCGCGAACGCGGGCGCAGGGGGCATGGTCGCGCTCGCCAGCAGCAACACGACAA
Organism: Sinorhizobium meliloti 4H41; assembly: GCF_000375585.1. GTDB lineage: Bacteria > Pseudomonadota > Alphaproteobacteria > Rhizobiales > Rhizobiaceae > Sinorhizobium > Sinorhizobium meliloti_A. The sequence continues at coordinate 1,004,275 of NZ_AQWP01000001.1, forward strand.
GACCAACCGGGAGGGCCCGGTTTGCAGGGTTCCGGTTCATCGGGCAGTCCTGATGTTACTGAATCGTCCGCTCTGGCGAGAATTCTCCGGCGAGCATGCGCTCGCGAAGCGAATTAAGCATTGCCTCGGCACCTTCTTCGCCATGAAGCCGGACGGTTTCGCGCATGGCCAGCGCAATCGCCGCATCGGCGATGATTTCGGGCTCGATGCCGTCGGCCATGCCATCCGCCCAAGCCTCGTTCTGGTGCTCGAGCGCCGCCTGCATCTTCTCGTGGACGATCATGTCGTCGATGTCTGTCAGGCTTGGTTCCATCATTCGTTCCATGCGGCTTCCATTACGTGCACTGGCTAACCTAACGCCTATCCGCTGAACCGCAACTGAACGGGCAGACAGGCCGGCTACTTCTTATCACTCTCTTAACAAACTTAGCAGCCTTTTCCCGAAACGACACGGGGTCAGGGAAAAAGAGGTTAATATCTTCCTAATTTCCAAAGCGGGCGACGATTTCCGAAACGAGTGTTGCACCTTCGGCACGGTAGCGTTCTTCCGCGAGCGTCGCGGGCTCCGTACACCTGGTATAGACCGAGGCGAAGGTCCGATAGCCCCGGTTGAAAGCGGCGGTTATGCGCTCGCGCCGTTTCGGCTCTCCGGCCGCCTCCTTGTCGATCAGTTCCTGGGTGGAGCGGCGCCAGCCGTCCTCGGATTGGTCGAGACAGAGATTGCGCAGATAATGCACCGAGCCGAGAATTTCGGCGAGGCGGATCAACCGCCGGTCGTAGGGGGTCGGCTTTTCCTCCTGCGCCGGGGAAGGAGCGGCCGTCTGCTGGGCAGGCTGCTTTTCCTGAGCCGCCACGCCCGCGGCGGTCGCAAGGAGAATGCCTGTCAGCAGCAACAGTCTGAACGGGAGCCGTTTATCGGTCATGCGCCCCTCAAATCCGAACTGACGCCGGTCGTCGCCTCAGGAATACGCCTTGGCCCGCCGGCAGCCAGCTTTTCCACGCAGTCGCGCACGCTTTCCGGAATGGGCAAGGTGAAAATCTCCTCCGGTGTGAACCAGCCAACGCCGGCGGCATCATCGCAGGCGATCGCGACCAAATCAGGATCGGCTTGGACGGTGAAGACCGAAAGCAGGAAGTGACGCTCCTGCGGGCCTATACCGGGCAGGTCATAGATTTCGAAGAGCACGGGATCGCGGGCGCTGATGCCCGTTTCCTCGGCGAGTTCGCGCAATGCCGTCTGCGCAGGCGTCTCCCCGGGCTCCGCCCTGCCGCCGGGAAACGCGTACATGTCGGCTGACGGCGGATTGGCCCGCCGGACAAGAAGATAGCGGCCGTTCCGTTCGAGAATGGCGGAGGAGGCGCGCTCGGGTTGCTTCGTTATCATGGAATCGAAAATCACCTTGGTCGTTGACCCATACTACGTGAAGTGCCACATCGATGTCATGTGCGGACGTTTTGCGCTTACGGCCACGCCGGAGGAATTGCTGGAACTGTTTGGCCTGCTTGAAGCGGAGGGCTTTCCTGCGCGCTTCAACATCGCGCCGACGCAGCCGATAGTCGTTATCGTGGCCTCCGATCGGCCGGAACCGGGCAGCAACCTGCCGGAACGCAAGGCTGTCCTCGTCCGTTGGGGTTTCACGCCAGGCTGGGTAAAGGACCCGCGCAAGTTTCCGCTGCTCATCAACGCTCGGGCCGAAACCGCGATCGGCAAGGCCGCCTTCCGCGCCGCAATGCGCCATCGCCGCGTGCTGGTGCCGGCGTCCGGTTTCTACGAATGGCGCCGCCCCGTCAAGGGCAGCCGGGAGGCGTCGCAAGCCTTTTGGGTCCGGCCGAAAAAGGGCGGTATCGTGGCCTTTGCCGGGCTCATGGAGACCTGGTCTTCCGCCGACGGTTCGGAGGTCGACACCGCGGCGATCCTCACCACCGATGCGAACGGCGCCGTCAGTCACATCCATGACCGCATGCCGGTCGTGATCCAGCCCGAAGACTTTTCCCGTTGGCTCGATTGCAAGAGCCAGGAACCTCGCGAGGTGGCCGACCTCATGGTGCCGGCGGCGGAGGATTATTTCGAAGCAATTCCCGTGTCGGACAAGGTCAACAAGGTCGCCAACACCGGCCCTGAGCTTCAGGACGAGGTCACGCCCATAGCGCCGATCCCGAAGAGGGGGCGCTCTGACGATCGGGATGATGGCGGGCAGATGTCGCTGTTTTGAGCCAAGGACCGCCCCTCATCCGGCCTGCCGGCCACCTTCTCCCCGGCAAGCGGGGCGAAGGGGACGCGCGGCGCTGCTCCCAGATCGGAACTAAGCCGAACGCTTCGCGATCTTCTTGTCAGCCGGTTTAGCCCTGACTTGCAGCGCGGCTGCGAGGACGGCCCTCAGGCCAAGTGGGCGGTATTTCGTCAGCAGATCGGATGGCGGCGGGTTGCGTTCGGCAATTTTGGCGGCCTTCATTGCATGTCTTCCTTGGTGTTTTCCCTATCGGGAGCATTAGCCCTCGTGAATTTTCAACGAAAACCATGTCCCTGTTGTTCCTCGGGAAACAGGACCTGAAGCAGTGCCGGGCCGCATTGGCGAATCTCCTCCCCCTCTGACGATTTCCAGATAAGCCAAATCGTAACGAATCCATGGCTGTCATTTGCGGAATGACGACTTTCGCTTGCACGTGGCTCGCCTCTTGACCGGCGCCGGGTGACGCGCGATAAGGGTCGCCATGAAAACGGTTATCTGCATTATTTGCCGGAAGATTATTCGCTAGCGAACCGCTGGCCTGGCCGTTTTCGTCTCCAGAAATCCAAGATGACAAACGCGCGGGGCCACCCGGCGATTATATTGCGACGGCTGCATGCAGACTTGGAGATCTGGGATGGGCGGAATGCCGATTTTGAAACTGTACAACACGCTGACGCGGGAAAAAGCCGAATTCCGGCCGATCGATCCTCAGAACGTCCGCATGTATGTCTGCGGCCCGACGGTCTACGACTATGCCCATATCGGCAATGCACGGCCGATCATCGTATTCGACGTCCTGTTCCGGCTGCTTCGTCACGTCTATGGCGCGGATCACGTCATTTATGCTCGCAACATCACCGATGTGGACGACAAGATCAACGCGCGGGCATTGCGCGACTATCCCGGGCTGCCGCTGAACGAGGCGATCCGGCATGTGACCGAGAAGACCGAGACGCAGTTCCTCGAAGATGCGGCGGTGCTCGGCTGCCTCGAGCCCACCGTGCAACCGCGCGCTACCGAAAACATCGCCGGGATGATCGAAATCATCGAAAAGCTGATCGCCAAGGGCCATGCCTACGAGGCCGAGGGAGAGGTGCTCTTCGATACACGGTCGATGGACGATTACGGCCAGCTTTCCAAGCGCAATCTCGACGAGCAGCAGGCCGGTGCCCGTGTCGCCGTCGAGGCGCACAAGAAAAACCCGGGCGATTTCGTGCTCTGGAAGCTTTCCGCCGAGCACGAGCCGGGCTGGGACAGCCCCTGGGGCCGCGGGCGGCCGGGCTGGCACATCGAATGCTCGGCGATGAGCGGGCGCTATCTCGGCGACGTGTTCGACATCCACGGCGGCGGCATCGACCTGATCTTCCCGCATCACGAAAACGAGCTCGCCCAGTCGCGTTGTGCCCACGGCACCGAGATGATGGCGAATGTCTGGATGCACAACGGCTTCCTGCAGGTCGAAGGCCGCAAGATGTCGAAGTCCGAGGGCAATTTCATCACTATCTACGAGCTTCTTCACACGGAAAAATTCGGCGGCCGCAAATGGCCAGGCGAGGTACTTCGGCTGGCAATGCTGATGACCCATTACCGCGAACCGATCGACTTCTCGATCAAGCGGCTGGAGGAGGCCGAGCATCTGCTGTCGAAATGGCCGGTCTACGGCGACGCTGCAGGCGAGGCGGACCCGGCCGTCGTCACCGCCCTGGCCGACGACCTCAACACCGTGGCGGCCATTCAGGCGCTGCATGCATTGGCGCAAAAGGCTTCCGCCGATACGCGCCATCTCGGGGCCTTCGCCGCGAGCGCGGCGCTTCTCGGGGTGGTGCCGAAGGAGGTCGAACTCGACGAGGCGGTCGTTCACGAGATCGATGGCCGTGTACGTGAGCGTCTGGAGCTTCTGAAGGCCAAGAACTACGCGCAGGCCGACGGCATCCGCGCCGATCTCCTGGCGAGAGGCATCCAGCTCAAGGACGGCAAGGATCCCGAGACCGGCGAAAGAGTGACCACCTGGGAGGTGAAGCGGTCTCAGGTCTAGTTTCAGGATGTTGGCGCTGCCGGCACGCCGGAGGAAAGAGGAGGGCGAGATGGCTGACGAGATCCATATGGGCGGATGCCAGTGTGGCGCGGTCCGCTTCCGCGTCGAGGGAAAACTCGGCGATGCTTCCGTCTGCCATTGCCGCATGTGCCAGAAGGCGAGCGGCAATTTCTACCTCCCGCTCGTTTCCGTACGCGGCGCGAAGCTCGTATGGACCCGCGGCGAGCGCAAGCGCTTCCGGTCTTCGAATGTGGTTTGGCGCGGCTTCTGCGGCGACTGCGGAACACCGCTGACCTACGAGGCGCCGGACGGCATGGCGCTCGCGATCGCTGCATTCGACAGACCGGAAGGCATCGTGCCGACCATCCAATGGGGCGTCGAAGGAAAACTGCCCTATGTCGATCATGTATCCGAGCTGCCCGGCGAAGAGACCATGGCCGACGCCGAGGCTGTCGCCTTTCTTGCCGATCTCGTTTCTTATCAGCACCCCGACCACGACACCGAAACCTGGCCACCGGAGGAAAAAGGATGAGCAATACCGTCAGGACTGGAGGCTGCCAGTGCGGGGCCGTTCGCTTCCGCATCCACGGAGAGCTCGGGCGCCCCTCGATCTGCCATTGCCGCATGTGCCAGAAACAGTTCGGCTCGTTCTTCTCCGCCTTGGTGACCGCGCCGAAGGACGGGGTCGAGTGGATCCGTGACGAGCCGAGCTACTTCCAGTCATCGGTCAATATCGATCGCGGCTTCTGCCCGAAATGCGGTACGCCGATGACCTATCGGCATCCCGGCGGCCTCGAAATCGCCATAGGCGCATTCGACGACCGCTCCGATCTCGCGCCGAAAATTCAGGTCAATTACCAGTCCCGGCTTCCCTGGGTCGAATCGATCTTCGAGCAGCCGGTTCACGACGATGCCGATTATTATGGGCGGCAGGAGCAGATCATCTCGTTTCAGCATCCGGACCATGAGACGGAGCAGTGGCCTCCCGGCGGAGTCTGGGCACGATGATCCGACGCATCTTCACCGGCGGCTGCCAGTGCGGCGCGGTGCGCTACCGCGCCGAGGGCACGCTGGACGATCCGCATATCTGTCATTGCCGCATGTGCCAGAAGGCGGCGGGCAACTACTTTCTGCCGCTCGCCAATATCGCGCGCGAAGATTTCCGCATCGTGCGCGGCCAGCCCGCCTGGTATCGTTCGTCCGATCTCGTGCGCCGCGGCTTTTGCCGCGATTGCGGGACGCCGCTCTTCTATGACATGCCGCATGCGAGCTTTCTGAACATCGCGCTTGGTTCGCTCGACGATCCGGATGACGTCCAGCCGGTCTACCAGTCCGGCGTCGAGTCGCGGATGTTCTGGTTTTCGCATCTGCCGCAGCTTCCCGAAACAGAGACCGACGACGGCAGCGAAGCGGCCGCCGAGCGCCATCTCATAGTCCTGGAATCCAACCGCCAGCACCCCGATTACGACACGGTGCACTGGCCGCCCGAGGAAGATCTATCGTGAGTTCTCCATTGCGTACCCTCTATCCCGAAATCGAACCCTATGCATCCGGGCACCTCGATGTGGGCGACCGCCATTCGATCTATTGGGAACGGGCGGGCACGCCCGGCGCCAAGCCGGCGGTCTTCCTACACGGCGGCCCGGGCGGTACGATTTCGCCGAACCACCGCCGGCTCTTCGACCCGTCGCTCTACGATGTGATGCTGTTCGACCAGCGCGGCTGCGGCAGGTCGACGCCGCATGCAGAGATCGAGGCCAACACGACCTGGCACCTCGTGGCCGATATCGAACGGCTGCGGGAATTTTGCGGGGTTGGCAAGTGGCTCGTCTTTGGCGGCTCCTGGGGCTCGACGCTGGCCTTGGCCTATGCCGAGACCTATCCTGAGCGGGTAAGCGAGCTCGTCGTCAGGGGCATTTACACCCTGACCAAGGCCGAGCTCGACTGGTACTATCAGTTCGGCGTCTCGGAAATGTTCCCCGACAAGTGGGAACGCTTCATCGCGCCGATCCCGCCGGAAGAACGCCACGAGATGATGCGGGCCTATCACCGCCGCCTGACAAGCGAGGACCGCGCGACGCGGCTTGCCGCGGCCAAGGCCTGGAGCATCTGGGAGGGGGAGACCATTACGCTTCTGCCGGAGCCGGACACCAGCACGCTCTTCGAGGAGGACGAATACGCTCATGCGTTCGCCCGCATCGAAAACCATTTCTTCGTCAATGCCGGCTGGCTGGAAGACGGGCAATTGCTGCGCGATGCCTATAAGCTCCACGGAATTCCGGGCGTGATCGTGCATGGCCGCTACGACATGCCTTGCCCGGCAAAATATGCCTGGCAGCTGCACAAGGCCTGGCCGCAAGCCGAATTCCACCTCATCGAGGGGGCGGGACATGCCTATTCGGAGCCGGGCATTCTCGACCGGCTCATCCGGGCGACCGATAAATTTGCCGGCAAGACCGAATAGAGCGGGTGCGAAGAACCCGCAATCGATCAGTGATTTGTACGTTGGAATCGAGACATGACCAGGGAACGCATCTATCTCTTCGACACGACGCTTCGGGACGGGCAGCAGACGCCGGGCATCGACTTTTCCGTCGAGGATAAGATCGCGATTGCGGCGCTGCTCGATCAATTCGGCATGGACTATGTCGAGGGCGGATATCCCGGCGCCAACCCCACGGACACGGAGTTCTTCAAGTGCCGGCGTACCGACAAGGCCTCCTTCGTCGCCTTCGGCATGACCAAGCGCGCCGGCGTCTCCGCGTCCAACGACCCGGGACTGAGCGCGCTGCTGAGCGCCAAGAGCGATGCGATCTGTCTTGTCGCCAAGAGCTGGGATTATCATGTCGAGGTGGCGCTCGGCTGCACGAACGAGGAAAATCTCGACAATATCCGCGCATCCGTGAAGGCGGTCGTCGAGTCCGGGCGCGGGGCGATGGTCGATTGCGAGCATTTCTTCGACGGCTACAAAGCGAATCCCGCCTATGCGCTCGCCTGCACGAAAACGGCTTTCGAGGCGGGCGCGCGCTGGGTCGTGCTTTGCGACACCAATGGCGGCACGCAGCCGGGCGAGATCCGCGAGATCGTCTCGGCCGTGATTGCGGCGGGAGTGCCCGGTGCAAATCTCGGCATCCATGCGCATAACGATACGGGGCAGGCGGTGGCCAACTCGCTGGCTGCGGTCGAAGCCGGCGTTCGTCAGATCCAGGGCACGCTCAACGGCATCGGGGAACGCTGCGGCAACGCCAATCTCGTGACGCTGATTGCGACGCTTGCCCTGAAGGAAACCTATTCGAACCGCTTCGAGACGGGAATCGATGCCGAGAGGCTCCAGGAGCTGACCAAGCTCGCCCATGCCTTCGACGAGTTGCTCAACCGCTCTCCCGATCCCCAGGCCCCCTATGTCGGCGCTTCGGCTTTTGCCACCAAGGCCGGCATTCACGCCTCCGCCTTGCTCAAGGACCCGAGGACCTACGAGCATGTCGCACCGGAAAGCGTCGGCAACCTGCGCAAGGTCATGGTCTCCGATCAGGGAGGCAAGGCCAATTTCATCAATGCCCTCAAGCGGCGCGGCATCACGGTCTCCAAGGACGATCCGCGGCTCGACAAGCTGATCTCGATCGTCAAGGAACGCGAGGCGACGGGCTATGCCTATGAAGGTGCGGATGCGAGCTTCACGCTGCTCGCGAGCCGTATTCTCGGCACCGTGCCCGACTTCTTCCGGGTGGAGAGCTTCCGCGTCATGGTCGAGCGCCGCTTCGACGCGAACGGCAAGCTGAAGACGGTATCGGAGGCCGTGGTCAGGGTGATCGTCGACGGCGAAACGATGATGTCGGTCGCCGAGGGGCATGGCCCGGTCAACGCGCTCGACCTCGCGCTTCGCAAGGATCTCGGCAAGTATCAGTCCGAGATCGCCGATCTGGAACTTGCCGATTACAAGGTGCGCATCCTCAACGGCGGCACCGAGGCCGTCACCCGCGTTCTGATCGAATCGACGGATCGCTCAGGGGCGCGCTGGTGGACGGTCGGCGTGTCCGACAACATCATCGACGCCTCATTTCAGGCATTGATGGACAGTATCGTCTACAAGCTGCTCAAAAACCGCGATCAGGTCGGATCGATCGCGGCCGAGTAGTTGGATCACGATGATTTCGGCTTGCGCGGGATATCCGCTTCCGTCGTATCAACGCCGTTCATCCATCGGTTCACGGAAATGAATTGGTGCATCACCGTCGGTTGGAGTAGGACGCAGGAGGACTGACGGCAATTGCTCCCGAGAGGGTTGGCCGTCGATTGCGACCGGAGCGCTTCCCGCTCGGCTCCGGTGGAATTTCAGGATCAAAATCATGGCCGAGCCGAACGCGAATTTGCCCGCAGAGAATGTCGATTCCCCGAAAGGTTTCGCCTTCGCGCTGGCAGCCTACCTGTTGTGGGGTTTCCTGCCTTTCTTCATGAAGGCGGTGTCGCATATCCCTGCGGCGGAAGTGGTGGCGCATCGTATCGTCTGGTCGGTACCGCTCGCAGGCCTCGTGCTCGTCTGGCTCGGCCGCACGCAGGACGTGAAGGTAGCGCTGCGCTCTCCACGCGTGCTGATGATGGCCACGATCACGGCGGCTCTCATCACGGTCAACTGGGGCATCTATGTCTGGGCGATCGGGGTGGGGCGGGCCATCGAGACGGCGCTCGGCTACTATATCAACCCTCTGTTCTCCATCTTCCTCGGTGCGCTGCTGCTGAAGGAGAGGCCGAATCCGGCGCAGATGGTGGCGATCGGCCTCGCCGCGCTCGCCGTGGGCGTGCTTGCCTTCGACGCGGGCGGTCTTCCCTGGGTTTCGATCGGGCTGTGCTTTTCCTGGGGTTTCTATGCGTTCTTCCGGAAGACGCTGCCGGTCGGGCCGAACCAGGGCTTCTTCCTCGAAGTCTTGCTGCTCAGCATCCCGGCCGCAGGCTACGTCATCTGGCTCGAGGCGACGGGGCAGGGCCACTTCCTCGGCGACGCCAACATGACGGATGTCCTGCTGCTCCTCGCCTGCGGGATCGTCACCGCCGTGCCGCTGATGATCTATGCCAATGGCGCGAAGCTGCTCCGGCTTTCGACGATTGGGATCATGCAATACATCGCTCCGACGATGATCTTCCTGATCGCGGTCTTCGTTTTCCACGAACCCTTTGGAACGGCAAAGCTCGTCGCCTTCGCCCTGATCTGGGCCGCGCTCTTCATCTATTCGGGAGCGATGCTTGCGGAGAGCAGGGCGCGGCGGGCGGCTCAACCGACGCCGGCCGAATAATCGGCAGAGTCAGATCACGATGACTTCAGGTCGGATCCACCTGAAGCCATGAACGTGATCGATTCTAAGAAGTTAGAGCGGGGATGCGGGCGGAAAACCGCACACACTTCTCCTCGTCCCGCTCTGGATCAGAGCCTGGCGATGATCTCGGCTTCGCCTTCGCGCCCGTTGGCGCGGACCGAGGCAAGGATGCCGGGGATGATGTCTTCCGCACGGTCGATCACCAGCGGCTGCACGAGATGCGCGGTGTGAACGAATCCCTGGCCGCGCATGTGGTCGATCAGCTGCAGCATCGGATCCCAGAAGCCATTGACATTGCCGAAGACCATCGGCTTCCTGTGGCGGCCGAGCTGCGCCCAGGTCATGATTTCGACGATCTCCTCGAGCGTGCCGATCCCGCCCGGAAGGGCGACGAAGGCGTCGGCGCGCTCGAACATCTTGTGCTTGCGCTCATGCATGTCGGCGGTAACGATCAATTCGTTCAGCTGGCCTAGCGAGTGACGCGTCGCTTCCTTGTCCATCAGGAATTCGGGAATGATGCCGGTCACGTGTCCGCCGGATGAGAGCACGCCGCTCGCCACGGCGCCCATGATCCCGCGCGTGCCGCCGCCATAGACGAGGCGCAGGCCATGATCGGCGATCGATCTGCCGAGGGTGCGGCCGGCCTGCATGTGGGCTTCGTCACGCCCGGGCTGAGAACCGCAATAAACGCAAACGGATAGAATCGGCGTGGTTTCCTCGTTCATGGTCCCACCAGAAATTGCAGTGCAGCACGGGTCGAGGAAAATGGACGAAAAATCTCCGGCTGTCGAGCGCCGGAATCATAGTGAGCGCTTGTATAGAACTATAAGAAACGTTAGCAATTTCAGTAATACATTGAAGAATTCGGACAGTGTGCTGCGGTTGCGCTATAATGCACCGGGCGTCGCAGCGCCGGCCGATGGGGCATGCGGGGAGCATCAAGGCGCTCCGCCCTGTGGAGAGTGGCATGATTAAGAATAAGGCCAGCTGGGTGGCGCTTGGCGTCCTGGCAATCGCGACCGCATTGATGATCTTTGTGGTTCAGCCGAATCTGCGTGACAGCGACAAGGGGGCGGTGGCCCAATCGGGCGCAGGCGAGCAGCCCGGCCAAACGGCGGCGGCGACGAAGACCGATCCGTCCGCCCCGCAAGGCAACGCAGCACAACAAGCGACAGCGGCCTCCGGCAGCAATGCGGCCGCATCCGACCCGGTGGCGAACTGGACGGTTCCGGGATTTGACGTCCTGCGCGTCGAACCGGACGGCTCGACGGTCGTCGCGGGCAGAGCCCAGCCCGGCACGAAGCTCGAGATCCTGAGCGGCGACACGGTCGTCGGTACCGCCAATGTCGGCGCGGGCGGCGATTTTGCCGCCGTCTTCGACAAGCCGCTCTCGGCAGGCGACCACCAGCTGACGCTCAGAAGCGTCGGCTCAGGCGGACACAGCAAGACGTCGGAGGAGGTTGCAACTGTTTCGGTACCGAAGGATTCGAGTGGGCAGCTGCTGGCGATGGTATCCAAGGCGGGCAAGGCGAGCCGGCTGATCACGACGCCGGAAGCCGAGCCGAAGCCGATGCAGGCAGCCGCCGATCCGGGCACGGTACCGGCCGGCGAGCCCGGCGGCGCTTCCGCTTCTCCCGCCGCACCGGCAACCATTCCCGGGCTGCAGGTAACTGCGGTCGAGATCGAAGGCGGCATGATGTATGTCGCAGGCAACGCCAAGCCCGGTGCCCTTGTCCGCATTTACGCGGACGACGAGCTGCTGGGTGAGGTGAAAGCCGATGACAAGGGACATTTCGTCGTCGACGGTTCGATCGAGCTCTCGGTCGGCAGCCATATCATCCGCGCCGACATGATGAACGAAGATGCAAGCAAGGTGGCGATGCGCGCCTCCGTTCCCTTCGACAGGCCGGCGGGCGCTCAGGTTGCCGCCATCGCCGGTTCGACGCTTGCGGCACCCACGACGGGTCTCGACCGTTTGAAGGCGGAAGCGGGCAAGGCGCTTACCCTCTTGAAAGCGCTTTTTGCCGACGGGAAGCAGCCCTCCGTGGAGCAGCTCGCCGCGGCCCGCTCGGCAACCGAATTCGCCCTCCAGTCGCTGGCCGAATTCAAGCCGGCCGACGGCTCCGATGCCGATTTGGCGGCAGCCGCCGCTGAAGCGTCCAAGGCGGCGACAACGGCGCTGGACGCGCTCAAGGCTGCGCCGCAGGACCCGTCAAGCGTCGCAGCGGCGGTGGAGAAGGTCGATGGCGCTCTTGGGAACGCATTGACGCGCCAGAATGTCGGCACCTCGGTGGCATCCGCCGAACCCTTGGCGGTGCAGGCGAGCGATGCCTCGAAGCAGCCGGAGCCTTCGGCAGCGGGCGAGACAAATGCAACCGTGGCCGAACAGGCGGCGGCGCCGGCTTCGGATGCGGCGAAAGAACAGCCGGCCACCATCGAGCAGGCACCTCTCAAGGAAAGCAAGACGTCGGTGATCATCCGCCGCGGCGATACGCTGTGGCAGATCTCGCGCCGCGTCTACGGTGCCGGTCTGCGCTACACCACCATCTATCTCGCCAACCGCGAACAGATCGAAAATCCGGATCTGATCCGACCGGGCCAGGTTTTCGGGGTTCCGGACGAGATGCTGTCGGAGGAAGAATCGCGGGAAATCCACCGCAAGCATATGCGACACTAGATCACGATGCTTTTGAGGTCGGTTCGACCTCAAAGCATTGACGTGATCGTTCCCAAGAGCGGGATGCGGGCGGAAAACCGCACATAGTTTTCCTCATCCCGCTCTAAGTTTGTCTTTTGCCGGCACTTCCATTGCGTTGGCGGGGAGGTGGACCTATCTGTCAGGAAAAGCGGCGTCCTCCAAAAAGGCGCCGCTTTTCATTGAAGCTGGTGCGGGATGAAGGCGCGCGACGTAGCGGTTCGCCCGCATGTCTTCGTCAATCAAATCATGAAGCGGACTGAGACGTGCCCCAGAAGAAGACGGTTTCCGCCGACAGCGCCAATCCCATCGAAACCATAGCGAATCTGTGGCCATACATGTGGCCGGCGGACCGGATCGATCTGAAGCTGAGGGTCGTCTGGGCGACGGTGATCCTGGTGATCGCCAAGATGGTGCTCATCCTTGTCCCCTATTTCTTCAAATGGGCGACAGATGCGCTCAACAACAAGCCCGACGCGCTCGGTTTCCTGCCGCAGTTCCTGACCGGCGCCGTCATGCTGGTACTCGCCTATAATCTCGCGCGTTTGCTGCAGGCGGGCCTGAACCAGCTGCGCGACGCGCTTTTCGCCAGTGTCGGCCAGCATGCCGTCAGGCAGCTTGCCTACAAGACCTTCGTTCACATGCACCAGCTCTCGCTGCGCTTCCATCTCGAGCGGCGCACGGGCGGGCTTTCGCGCATCATCGAGCGCGGCACCAAGGGCATCGAGACGATCGTCCGCTTCACGATCCTCAACAGCGTGCCGACACTCATAGAGTTTCTGCTGACGGCGGTGATCTTCTGGTGGGGCTACGGCTTCACCTATCTCCTGGTGACCGCTGTCACGGTATGGCTCTACATCTGGTTTACGGTGCGTGCGAGCGACTGGCGCATCGCCATTCGACGCTCGATGAACGACAGCGACACCGATGCGAACACCAAGGCGATCGATTCGCTCCTGAATTTCGAGACCGTGAAATATTTCGGCAACGAGGAGATGGAGGCGAAGCGCTTCGACAAGTCTATGGAGCGTTACGAGCGGGCCGCCACGCAGGTCTGGACGTCGCTCGGCTGGCTGAACTTCGGCCAGGCGCTGATTTTCGGTGCCGGCACGGCGGTGATGATGACGATATCGGCGCTCGCCGTGCAGCGCGGCGAACAGACCATCGGCGACTTCGTCTTCATCAACGCGATGCTGATTCAGCTCGCGATCCCGCTGAATTTCATCGGTTTCGTCTATCGCGAAATCCGCCAGGGCCTGACCGATATCGAGCACATGTTCGATCTGCTCGACGTTCGGGCGGAGGTCGTGGACCGGCCGAACGCGAAGGAGCTCGAGATCGAAAAAGGCGCAATTTCCTTCAGGAACGTCCAATTCGCCTATGATCCGGCACGGCCGATCCTGAAAGGGATCAGCTTCGATGTGCCCGCCGGAAAGACGGTCGCAGTCGTCGGCCCCTCAGGAGCCGGCAAGTCGACATTGTCGCGGCTGCTCTACCGCTTTTACGATGTCCAGGAAGGCTCGATCACCATCGACGGTCAGGACGTGCGTGACGTCACCCAGAAGAGCCTGCGCTCCGTGATCGGCATGGTGCCGCAGGACACTGTGCTTTTCAACGATACGATCGCCTACAATATCCGTTACGGCCGGGTGACGGCGAGCGATACGGAGGTCGAGGCAGCCGCCGAGGCGGCGCAGATCGCCGATTTCATCCGTGACCTGCCGGAAGGCTTCCGCGCCATGGTGGGCGAGCGCGGCCTGAAACTTTCGGGCGGCGAAAAGCAGCGCGTCGCGATCGCGCGAACCATCCTGAAGGCGCCGCCGATTCTGATCCTCGACGAGGCGACTTCGGCTCTGGACACGAAGACGGAACAGGAAATCCAGGCTGCGCTCGATATCGTGTCGCGCAATCGCACCACGCTCGTCATCGCCCATCGCCTATCCACGGTCATCAACGCCGACGAGATCATCGTCCTCAAGGACGGCGTGATTGCCGAACGCGGCACCCATGGCGAACTGATCGACCGCGGCGGTCTTTATGCTTCCATGTGGAGCCGCCAGCGCGAGGCAACGCAGGCCGAAGAACAATTGAAACGCGTGCGTGAGAGCGACGATCTCGGCATCGTCGACCGGGGAATGCCGGCGCTCTGACCGCACTGAGGTTACCGCGAGTCCTCTATCTCTCGGCCTCGACATTGCCGGGCTGTCTGATTCGCGCTAGTTCACGTCGCAAAGCAAATATGGAGAGTAGAGTTCATGAGTTTGATCGACACAGTGCGCAACACGCTCGTACCGGTCCACAGGGAAGGCTACCGCTTCATTGCGATTTTCTTTGTCGTTTCGCTGGCGCTCGGCTTCCTCTGGGAGCCGCTGATGTGGATCGGCTTCGTTCTGACCGCCTGGTGCGCCTATTTCTTCCGCGATCCGGAGCGCATGACGCCGATCGACGACGATCTCGTCATCAGCCCGGCGGACGGCACCGTATCGTCGGTCGCCACCGTGACGCCGCCTGAGGAACTGGGCCTCGGATCGGAGCCGATGCTGCGCATTTCGGTCTTCATGAACGTCTTCAACTGCCACGTGAACCGTGCGCCGATGAGCGGCACGGTACGCCGGATCGCCTACCGTGCCGGGAAGTTCGTGAACGCCGAGCTGGACAAGGCAAGTCAGGAAAACGAGCGCAACGGCCTCGTCATCGAAACGAAACACGGCCAGATCGGCGTGGTCCAGATTGCCGGTCTCGTGGCCCGCCGCATCCTCTGCTGGACGCGGGAGAGCGCGTCGCTCGAGGCGGGCGAGCGTTTCGGCCTCATCCGCTTCGGCTCGCGCCTCGACGTGTTCCTGCCTGCCGGTGCGGAACCGCGCGTAACGGTCGGTCAGACGGCCACCGGCGGCGAGACGGTGCTCGCCGAATTCGGATCGGCGAAGGGCCCGGTCATCAGCCGGCGCGCGTGAGGACAGGTCATGGAAGAACCCCGCCACGAACAATCCGCAGGAAGCCCGGAACAGCCCGCCGCTGAGCACGTGGACGCCACCGGCACCCACGACAAGGCCCGCGGGCCCCGGTTGCGGGAGATTCCGCTACGGCTGATGGTCCCGAACATGATCACGGTCCTGGCGATCTGCGCCGGCCTCTCGGGCGTCCGGCTGGCATTCGAGAATCGGTTCGAGCTCGCGGTTGCGATGGTTCTCCTTGCCGCTTTCCTCGACGGCATCGACGGGCGCATCGCGCGTCTTCTAAAGGCGACCTCGAGTTTCGGGGTCCAGATGGACTCGCTTGCCGACATCATCAATTTCGGGGTCGCGCCCGCCCTCGTCCTCTACGTCTTTCTGCTCGATCAGGCGCGTTCCCTCGGCTGGATTGCGGCCCTGATCTACGCCATTGCCGTCGGTCTGAGGCTGGCGCGCTTCAACGTGATGGCGGAGCGCCAGGTCAAGGCGTCCTGGCAGTCGGAATATTTCGTCGGCGTTCCCGCGCCGGCCGGTGCGATGCTGGTTTTGCTGCCCGTCTATCTTGGCCTGCTCGGCCTTGCGCCGGAAAGGACGTT
Source organism: Sinorhizobium meliloti 4H41 (assembly GCF_000375585.1). Classification (GTDB taxonomy): domain Bacteria; phylum Pseudomonadota; class Alphaproteobacteria; order Rhizobiales; family Rhizobiaceae; genus Sinorhizobium; species Sinorhizobium meliloti_A. The sequence goes on from NZ_AQWP01000001.1 coordinate 1,020,092, forward strand.
TGCGCTGATCGCGTCGCTCTATACCGTCCTGATCGCCTTCCTTATGGTCAGCCGTCTTCCTGTCTGGTCCGGCAAGTCGGAGAACCGCGTCCGCCGGGATCTGGTCCTTCCCGTCATTCTGGTCGTCGTCTTCTACGTGGCGACGCTGATGACCTATACCTGGGAGACGATGGTGGTGACTGCGGTGGCCTATCTGGTGAGCCTGCCCTTCGGTGCCCGATCCTGGCAGCGCAAATACGGCGACTGGCCGGGCGGCCACGGGAACGACGGTTTGCCGGGGGATAGCGAATAGCTGAAAGGTTACCGCGAGCGGATGCCCGCCGGGGGCGGAGCACCAGTCGCCAATCACCTTCGCCCCGCTTGCGGGGAGAAGGTGGCCGGCAGGCCGGATGCGGGGAAGCGCCGCCGGCCTATTCCGGCATGCGGTAGTCGACGATCTTCTTTTCCCGAACGATGAAGAGCTTTCCCGTCTCGGTCTGCTCGGGGCCGAGCAGCGGCAACAGCGCCTGAGCCACCTCGGAGGGATGCGGAAGGGTCTCGGGATCTTCGCCGGGCACGGCCTGCGCCCGCATGGCGGTGCGCGTGGCGCCCGGATCGACGCTGAGGATGCGCAGCGGCAGGCGCTGCGTCTCGTAGGCCCAGGTGCGTGCCAGCGCCTCGACCGCAGCCTTGGAGGCGGAGTAGGGCCCCCAGAAGGGCTTGCACTTGTGCGCCGCGCTCGAGGAGAGGATGAGGGCGCGGCCGGCATCCGAACGGACGAGCAACGGTTCGAGCGAGCGGATCAGGCGCCAGGTCGCGGTGACATTGATCGCCATCACCTTTTCGAAGACCTTGGCTTCCACATGCCCGATCGGCGAGATCGTGCCGAGGACGCCCGCATTGGCGACCATGATGTCGAGCTTGCCCCAGCGCTCGTTTATGGCACCGCCGAGCTTGTCGATGGCGGCCATGTCCGACAGATCGAAGGGGACGAGCGTTGCCGACCCGCCGAAAGCCTTGATCGCGTCGTCCAGTTCTTCGAGGCCGCCGAGGGTGCGGGCGCAGGCGACGACGTGGGCGCCGGCCTTGGCGAGTTCAAGAGCAGTGAAATAGCCGATCCCGCGCGATGCGCCGGTGACGACGGCGATCCGGTCTTTCAGATTGGGCGTCATGTTGTTGTTCGTTATCCGTTGCTTGCGAGAACCGAGAGTTTGCGAACGTTGCTCGCTGCCCCCTGGTCGAGAAGGCGGGTCGGGTAGTCTCCGGTGAAATAGTGATCGGTGAACTGCGGCGCCTGGGGGTTGCGCGTCTCGCCGCCGACGGCACGATAAAGCCCGTCGATGGAGAGGAATTCGAGCGAATCGGCGCCGATGAAGCGACACATGGAGGCGAGGTCGGCATGCTGGTTGGCGAGCAGCTTGTCACGGTCCGGCGTATCGATGCCGTAGAAATCCGGGTGGAAGATCATCGGGCTTGCGACGCGCACATGCACCTCGCGCGCGCCTGCGTCACGCATCATCTGGACGATCTTGACCGAAGTGGTGCCACGGACGATGGAATCGTCGACGAGCACGACGCGCTTGCCGGCGATCATCGCCCGGTTCGCAGAATGCTTGAGCTTGACGCCGAAGGCGCGGATCTGCTGCGTCGGCTCGATGAAGGTCCGCCCGACATAGTGATTGCGGATGATCCCGAGTTCGAAGGGGATACCGCTTTCCTGCGCGTAGCCGATTGCAGCCGGAGTACCGCCATCCGGAACGGGCACCACGACATCCGCCTCGACGGGGGCTTCGATGGCGAGGTTCTTGCCCATGTTCTTGCGGGCGACATAGACGTTACGGCCGCCGACGACGGAATCCGGCCGGGCGAAATAGACGTATTCGAAAAGGCAAAGGCGTTCCGGCAGCGGATTCTGCGGCTTGCGGGCATCGATGGTGATCGACCCGTCCGCCTGAATCTCGCAGATGACGATTTCGCCGTTCTCGATATCGCGAACGAACTTGGCGCCGATGATATCCAGCGCGCAGGTCTCCGAGCAGAAGATCGGCTTGCCGTCGAGTTCGCCCATGACGAGCGGGCGAATGCCGTTCGGGTCGCGGGCGGCGATGAGCTTGGTGCGCGTCAGAGCCAGCATCGAATAGCCGCCTTCGACCTGGGCGATCGCGTCGGCGAAGCGGTCGCTGGAGGAGACGTGTTTCGACCGCGCGATCAGGTGCAGCACCACTTCGGTGTCGGATGTCGACTGACAGATGGCACCGTCTGCAATGATCTGGCGCCGGAGCGTCAGCCCGTTCGTAAAGTTGCCGTTGTGCGCAATTGCGATTCCGCCTTCCTGCAGCTCGGCAAACAGCGGCTGGACGTTGCGCAGGACCGTCTCACCGGTGGTGGAGTAGCGTACATGGCCGATCGACATCGAACCGGGCAGCTTCGCGAGCGTCGTCGGATCGGTATAGTGGTCGCCGACGAGACCCATCCGGCGCTCCGAATAGAACTGCCGCCCGTCGAAGGTGACGATGCCGGCGGCTTCCTGCCCTCGATGCTGGAGAGCATGCAGGCCGAGCGCCGTCAGCGCGGCGGCGTCCGGATGCCCGAGAATGCCGAAAACGCCGCACTCCTCATGGAGGGTGTCGCCGTCGAGTTCGTCATGAATTTCGCTGGATCTGAGATCGGTCATCGCAATTCGCCTTTGCTACGTGCCGGTGCGCATATCGTGATCGGGCCGCCAGTCTTCAAGCGATCTTACCCGAAAACACTGACAAGCGTCATTCCAAATGGATAAAGCCCGCACAGCGGGCTTTGTCGCAAACTTTCCTGTCGATCTCAGCCGTTCGTCGCCGGTGCTTCCTCGCCGGGCGCCTGTTCCGTCTGAGCCGGCGGCGTCTCGCCTTCGCCTTCGCCGGTCGTATCCTTTCCGCGCAAGCGGTCGAGAATGGTGGCGTCGGCCTCTTCCGGCAGCAGCGCCACCAACTGATTGCCGAGATTGTCGAGCAGCGGCTTCGACTTCGCGTGGGTCACCCAGACGGGCTGCTGCTGCGGCGCCACCAGCCAGTTGAAGAACAGCATGGCGACGACGACGAGCAGAATGCCGCGAGCGGCTCCGAACAGGAAGCCGAGCGTGCGGTCGAGCGCGCCGATGCGGCTGTCGATGATGAAGTCGGCCACCCGCATCGTGATGAAGGAGATGATGATCAGTGCGATCAGGAAGATCACGGCCGCCGAGCCGATCATCGCGACCGTTCCGCTGGTCGTGTACTGGCTGGCGTAGGGCAGAAGATGCGGATAGAGGAAATAGGCCGCGGCGGCTGCGCCGACCCAGCTCGCCACCGACAGAACCTCGCGCGAGAAGCCGCGAACCATCGCGAGGATGGCCGAAAACAGCGCGACGCCGAGAACGATACCGTCGAGAATTGTGATGGGCATGTTGTCCTTACTCCGACTTCACCGCCAATCGCCAGGCGGCACATCCTGTTGATGCTCCAGGGCGCGGCTATTCCGTCAGTCCTCGTCATTCGTCTGCTGCAGGGCACGCCGCGATCCCGCGATACGCGCCACCAGATCCGGCAGGCTTTCCATCTCGCTCCAGCGGCCGTTGCCGTTCTTCGGCAGCTCGGTCGATGCAGATGGCAGGACGGCCTGGGAGAAACCGAGCTTCTCGGCTTCCTTGAGACGTTGGGCGGTATGCGCAACCGGCCGGACTGCACCCGACAAGCTGACTTCGCCGAAATAGACGCAATCGGCCGGCAGGGCAAGCCCGGCAAGCGACGAAACCAGTGCGGAAGCCACAGCGAGATCGGCCGCCGGTTCGGAAATGCGATAGCCACCCGCGACATTGAGATAGACGTCGTGCTGACCGAGGCGAATGCCGCAATGGGCTTCCAGCACGGCGAGGATCATCGAAAGGCGGGCCGAATCCCAGCCGACCACCGCGCGGCGGGGCGTTCCGAGCGATGTCGGCGCGACCAGCGCCTGTACCTCGACAAGCACGGGCCGCGTGCCCTCCATGCCGGCGAAGACCGCGGCACCCGGGGATTTCGCGTTGCGTTCGCCGAGAAACAGCTCCGACGGGTTGGCGACCTCGCGCAGGCCCTTGTCCGACATTTCGAAAACGCCGATCTCGTCGGTCGGTCCGAAGCGGTTCTTCACCGTCCTGAGGATGCGGTAATGATGGCCGCGGTCGCCCTCGAAATAAAGGACGGCATCGACCATGTGCTCGACGACGCGCGGGCCGGCGATCTGGCCCTCCTTCGTCACGTGGCCGACCAGCACGACCGCCGTGCCCGTCTGCTTGGCGAAGCGGATCATCGCCTGCACGCCGGTGCGGACCTGCGTCACCGTGCCCGGTGCGGAGTCGACGATGTCGCTCCAAAGCGTCTGGATCGAATCGATGATGACGAGGTCCGGGCGCTTGCCCTCGGAAAGCGTCGCGAGGATATCTTCGACATTCGTCTCGGCCGCAAGAAGCACGTCGCTGTCGGCGGCGCCAAGCCGCTGAGCACGCAGGCGGACCTGGGCGATCGCTTCTTCGCCCGAGACATAGATTACCCGATGCTTCCGGCGGGCAAGTGCCGCGGCCGCCTGCATCAGTACGGTCGACTTGCCGATGCCGGGATCTCCGCCGACGAGCAGTGCGGATCCGCGAACGAAGCCGCCGCCGGTCACGCGATCGAGTTCCGAAATGCCGGTGTGGATGCGCGGCGCGTCTTCGATCTCTCCGGACAGCGTGGTAAGTGCGACGGGACGCCCCTTCTTCGGCGTGCGCATGGGACCGCCGCCGATCCCTCCCGTCGGGTCATCCTCGATGATCGTGTTCCACTCGCCGCAACCGTCGCACTTGCCCACCCAGCGGGAATGGACAGTGCCGCAATTCTGGCAGACGAACTGGGTGCGGGCTTTCGCCATGGATGTCGGCTTTCGGATGTTTGCGGGCAGATGGCGGAATTGCCGCCGCCCGAGAATCACTCTTGGCGGTCACATAATGCCGCGAATTCCCGATTGAAAGGACGATATTCCTTTGCGCCTTGTTCAAGCGCCTCCGACATAGGTCCGATGATACCGGCGGCCGAGACTCGTCAGCAGCTCGTAGCCGATGGTGCCGCCGGCGCGCGCGACGTCGTCGATGGCGACATTGCGTCCGAAGACCTCGATGTAATCGCCGGCACGCACGGCCGTTTCCGGCAGGTCCGTGACGTCGAACAGGCTCAGATCCATAGTCACCCGCCCGACATGCGGCACCTTCATACCATGCAGGAAACCGAAGGCGCCCGAGGGCATCGCCTGTCTGAGGGTGACGCCGCCGCCCGAAACCGAACGGTGGTAGCCGTCGGCATAACCGATCGCGACCGTCGCAATGCGGCTGTCGCGGCCGAAGCGGACCGAGGCGCCGTAGCTTGCGGTTTCGCCGGAGGGAACCGTCCTGACCTGCACGATGCGCGCTTCGGCGGTGACGACCGCTTTCATCGGATTGACGGCGCCATCTACCGCTTCGCCGCCATAGACCGCGATACCGGGCCGGGTGAGATCGAAGTGGTAGTCCGCGCCGAGGAACACGCCGCCGGAATTTGCGAGGCTTGCCGGCACGCCCTCGAAGGCGGCCGTAACCTCGCGGAAACGCTGAAGCTGATAGCGGTTCATCGGGTGTCCAGGATCGTCGGCGCAGGCCAGATGGCTCATGACGAGGACCGGCGAGAAACTCGCAGGCCGCGCAGGGTCGTGGGCGAGGGCAACGGCCTCCTCAGGCGACAGGCCGAGCCGGTTCATGCCCGTGTCGACGTGGAGAACGCAGGGGTGGTCGCCCCGTTCGGAAAGCGCTGCCATGAAGACCGCCAGCTGCTCCTCCGAGTTGATGATCGGCACGAGATCGTTCTCGAAGAACAGTTCCTCGTTGCCGGGCCACATTCCCGCGAGAATGTAGATTCGTCCATCCGGAACAAGCGGGCGAAGCTCGGCCCCTTCTTCGACACTGGCCACGAAGAAATCTCGCGCGCCGGCGGCATAGAGAGCCGGTGCGGCATGCACGACGCCCAGGCCGTAGGCATCGGCCTTCAGAACGGCGGCGGTGCGGGCGTTTCCGGACCGCTCGTTCATCGCCCGCCAATTGTCGGCAAGCGCGGTGAGGTCGACGGTGAGCCTGCTGGAGGCGGAAAGAAACTCGGGGCTTTGCATACTGGAACTCTGCGTGGGTGATACCCGCAGCAATACATCCAAGTGCTCCGTGCCGCAAACCGCCGACGCAATGCTCCGGCCGAAAGCACTTTTATGCAAGACGAGCCTTTCCTCGCCCGATAAGATCGGCCGATGGAAACGATCTCACAGGAAAAGGCCATCGAGGCCATGCCGCTCGAGGGAGCCGAGCGGACTCGTTTCTGGCGCGACCCCCGCTTCAAGGGCATGGAGTGCCTCAGCGCGACCTTCATCACACACGAACTCGCCCCCCACGCGCACGACACCTTCAGCATAGGTGCGATCGAAGCGGGTTCCCAGATCAGCACGATCAAGGGGGAACGATCGCAGACGGGCCCGGGAGATCTCTATCTCATCAACCCGGATGAAATCCACGACGGGCATCCGGGTCATGAAGGCTACCGCTACCGGATGATCTATCCATCCACGGACCTGCTGGTGGAGATTCTCGAGGATGTGACCGGCCGCTCCTTCAAGGGAACGCCGTCCTTCTCGCGGCTGCTTCTCACCGATAGAGAGCTTGCGATCGGCTTTCATCGTGCGCACCGCGCATTGGAAGGCAAGGTCGGTACGCTCGAAGCGGACGAAAGCATGTTCGGGTTCCTGGCCAGGCTCTTCGAGCGCCACGGCAACGCTATCATCGTCCCTCTGCAGACGCGCGAGAGTTCAGCCGTGCACCGGGCACGCGACTATCTTGTTGAAAACTACACGCACGATATCGGGCTGGAGGAACTTGCGAAGCTGGCGGGGCTCAGCCGCGCCCATCTGATCCGCGCCTTCCGAAAGGAATTTCACATCACCCCGCATGCTTTTCTCACCGACAAGCGGGTGCGGGAAGCCAAGGCCCTTCTGCGCAAGGGCTGGTCTGCGGCGGACACCGCCTATCACTGCGGTTTTGCCGATCAGGCGCATTTCAGCCGCCATTTCAAGGCTCGGACCGGCGTGACGCCGGGCACCTATCGCTCAGGCTGATCACTTTCGTTCAAGACGGCCGTCCTCTGCCGGGCTACCTGCTGGCGCACTTCCAGGAAAAGCGCGTAACGGTTTTTCCGTCCCGGAAGTGCGCAATTTCAGAAGATTGGTGTTGCAGGTACGGGAGACCCCTGGCGTGAAAAAGGTGCGGGCAGTCGAGGAATTCTGGGGCGGTTTCAGGGCGATGGCACCGCTTATCGTGGCGGTGATGCCGATCGGGCTCGTCTTCGGGGCCGTCGCCGCAACCAAGGGCCTGTCGACCCTCGAAGTCGTGATGATGAGCGCTCTGGTCTTCGCCGGCGGTTCGCAATTCGTCGCGCTCGACATCTGGACTCATCCGGCCTCCTGGGCGGTCCTCGGATTTTCGGCTCTGCTCGTCAATATCCGCCATCTTCTGATGAGCGCGTCGATCGGCACGAAGATGCCGGCCTTCTCGGGGCCGGCGAGATATGCCGCGATGCTTCTCCTTGCCGACGAGATATGGGCCATGGCCGAGGTCCGGGCCGGTGAGTCGCGGCTCATGCCTGCCTGGTATGCGGGCCTCGCGGTGCCGTTCTATTTGGTCTGGGTGCTTGCCGGCCTTGCCGGCTCGCTCGCCGGCGCGTTCCTCGGAGACCCGAAAGCGCTCGGTCTCGATTTTGCGTTTCCCGCGGTCTTCATCGTCCTGGTCATGGGTTTCTGGAAGGGACGAGAGACCGGCGCGGTTCTCGCTGCGAGCGCTGCGGCCGCGGTCCTCGCGCACCAACTCCTCCCCGGAGTCTGGTACATCGCAGCCGGCGCGGGGGCGGGCGTCATTGCGGCGCTCTTTACCGGGGAACGTCAGGAGGCCCGCGCATGACGCTCGATCCGCACACGCTTCTTGCGATCCTCGCGATGGCCGTTGCGACGGTGCTGACCCGGATCGGCGGTCTCGTCCTCATCCGTTTCGTAACGATAGGTCCTAAGCAGAAGCGGGCGCTGGAGGCGATTCCGCCGGCGGTATTGATGGCCGTCATCGCGCCGACGGCGCTGGTCACCGGGCCGGCCGAAACGCTCGCAACCCTCGCGACAGCGCTTGTCGCCACGAGGCTTCCGCTGCTGGCCGCCGTGGCGGCCGGCGTGATCGTCGTGGCGGTTGCGAGGGTGTTCGTGGGGTAGAGTGCGCCCCTCAGTGCTCGTACTGCGTAAACGACGGATCGGCGAGATCCGAGAAGCGCGTGAATTCCGACTGGAAGGCGAGCTTCACGGTACCGGTCGGTCCGTGGCGCTGCTTGGCGATGATCACGTCGGCCGTGCCCTTCACTTTCTCCATCTGCATCTTCCACTCTTCGTATTTCGGATCGAACTCGTCGCGCGGTTCCATGTTCTTCACGTAATATTCCTCGCGGAACACGAAGAGAACCACGTCGGCGTCCTGTTCGATCGAGCCCGATTCACGCAGGTCGGAGAGCTGCGGCCGCTTGTCCTCGCGGCTTTCCACCGCGCGCGAAAGCTGCGACAGCGCGATGATCGGCACGTTGAGTTCCTTGCCGAGCGCCTTGAGGCCGGTGGTGATCTCGGTGATTTCCTGTACGCGATTTTCGCCCGACTTCTTCGAACCGGTCATGAGCTGGATGTAGTCGACCACGAGCACGTCCAGGCCGCGCTGCCGCTTCAACCGGCGCGCGCGTGCGGCAAGCTGGGCGATCGAGATACCGCCGGTCTGGTCGATATAAAGCGGCACTTTCTGCATCATCTGCGAGCAGGCGACGAGCTTCTCGAAATCCGCTTCCGAAATGTCACCGCGGCGGATCTTCGAGGAGGAGACTTCGGTCTGCTCGGAGATGATACGGGTAGCGAGCTGTTCGGACGACATTTCGAGCGAATAGAAGCCGACCACGCCGCCGTTCTTGGCCTTGAAGGAGCCGTCGGGCTGTACTTCCGGCTCGTAGGCGGCGGCGATGTTGTATGCGATGTTCGTCGCGAGGGAGGTCTTGCCCATGCCCGGACGGCCGGCGAGGATGATCAGGTCCGAACGCTGCAGTCCGCCCATCTTCCCGTCGAGGGAATGGATGCCGGTGGAAATGCCGGAGAGGTGACCGTCCCGCTCGAACGCCTGTCCGGCCATGTCGATCGCGAGCGCGACCGCGTCGTTGAACGATTGGAAGCCGCCATCGTAGCGCCCAGTCTCGGCGAGTTCGAACAGGCGCCGTTCGGCATCCTCGATCTGGCTCTGCGGCGGCATGTCGAGCGGTGCGTCATAGGCGATGTTCACCATGTCTTCACCGATGGTGATCAGCGACCGGCGGAGCGCCAGGTCGTAGATCGCGCGGCCGTAGTCCTCCGCATTGATGATGGACACGGCTTCGGCGGCGAGGCGCGCGAGATATTGCGCAACGGTCAGGTCGCCGACCTTCTCGTCGGCCTTGAGAAAGGTCTTGACCGTCACCGGGTTGGCAGTCTTGCCCATGCGGATGATTTCGCCGGCGATCTCGAAGATCCTGCGATGCAACGGCTCATACAGGTGTACGGGTTTGAGGAAGTCCGACACCCGGTAGAAGGCGTCGTTATTGACGAGAATGGCGCCGAGCAGGGCCTGTTCCGCTTCCAGATTGTTCGGCGCCTCGCGATAATGCTGTTCCGCCTGATCCTTGGCCAAAGGGGCGAGCTTTCGCGCTGCGTCGTTCATCGTTTTCCGTTTCCGCTTATGATCCCGTGAGGCACCCGGTTTGCTGACTGTTGCCCGCCGCGTCTAGTGCAGGCACGCAACAGTGGCGTGCCATACAACCCCGCCTGTCGCCTTTGCCCGTTGTTCGACTGATCCACAGGGAGGCAAGGGAGAAGTTGTAAAAAAATACATTCTCACGCGATGCTGGTTGACGCAGCGGCCATGGGTAAAAACTACCTGATTCGCGTCCCCGCGTCCTCGATGGGCATCTTGAAAAATGCCCATGGCCGGATTAAATAGTGTCAGATAGTTAGCATGCTAGTAATATGGAAAAGACACTAAATGCCGAATCCAAGCGACAATCGTGAACTGTTCGACGCACTTGCGACCGTCAATCGCAAACTGCGGTCGGTGTTCGACGCGCGGGTGAAGGAGCGCGGCCTGACGCTGCCGCGTGCGCGGATGCTGTTCGCGCTCGCCAGGAAAGAAGGTCTGAACCAGCGCGAGTTGGCCGAAGAGCTCGATATCGAGACGCCGACGATCGTTCGCCTTCTCGACGGCATGGAAAAGCAGGGGTTCATCGAGCGCCGGGTCGAGATTTCCGATCGTCGTGCGAAGCAGATCCATATGACGGACATTGGCCGCTCCGTGGCGGATGAGATTCAGAAGCTCGCGAGCGACATCCGCGAGGAGGTCCTGGGCGGGCTGCAGCCACAGGAAATCGCCGTGGCGCTGAAGGTCGTCTGCAAGATCGCGACGAACATCCAGTCGATCGGGCGGAGTGGCGACCGATGAATGCCGTTGCCGCTCCCGACTCGATGCGCATCGGTAGATCGGCTCTCTATATCGCCGGCTCCGCTCTCCTCTTTCTGACGCAGGGCCTCGGCATGAATCTCGCCTCGGCCAATCTTGCGCAGGTCCAGGGGTCGCTTTCGGCCACGTCGGTGGAGGCTGCCTGGCTTGCCGCTGCCTACATGGCGCCCAATGTCAGCCTTTCGGCCGCTCTCGTGAAGATCCGCGCCCAATACGGTCTTCGCCGCTTCGCTGAGATCGGCATAGTCGGCTTCGTCATCGCTTCACTGATGAACGTCTTCGTCTCGGACCTTCATTCGGCGGTCGTCGTCCGCTTCATCAGCGGCATTGCGGCCGCGCCGATGTCGAGCCTCGGCTTTCTCTATATGCTGGAAGCCTTTCCACCGGCGCGCAAGCTGACGGTGGGCCTCGCACTCGCACTGACATGCACGACCTTGGCCGCTCCGATCACGCGGCTGATTTCGCCGCGGCTCATCGAGATCGGACAATGGCACGGGCTGTACACGCTCGAGATGGCGCTCGCGCTGATCGCGCTGCCGATCATCTATCTGCTGCCGCTGACGCCGGTGCCTCATGCCAAAGTCATCCAGCGTACCGACATCCTCAGCTACCTGCTGCTCGCCGTCGGCTTCGGCTGCGTTGCCGTCGTCCTCGTAATGGGGAGGCTCTATTGGTGGTTCGAGGCACCCTGGCTCGGCATGCTGCTCGCCTTGGCGGTCGTTACCCTCACGGCCGTCGTACTGATCGAGCTCAATCGCGAGCAGCCCTTGATCGACATACGCTGGTTGGCCTCGCGCGAGATCGTGCATTTTGCTGCCGTACTGTTGATCTTCCGCCTCGTCGCCTCGGAGCAGTCGGCGATCGCCACCAACTTCTACCAATTGCTCGGCCTGCAGTATGACCAGCTCGCGACACTTTACTGGATCATTCTGGCCGCATCGCTCGGGGGCGGTCTGCTCTGTGCGGCGCTGATGAAGCCGGGGCACGCGGACGTCATCCACGTGTTCGCCCTCGGCATGCTCGCTGGCGGCGCCTTTATGGACAGCCATGCGACGAGCCTCACGCGTCCGGAACAAATGTATGTGAGCCAGGCGCTGGTCGCCGCCGGCACGGCCCTTTTTCTGCCGCCGGCCATGGCCCGCGGTTTCACGGCGGCACTCGCGAAAGGCCCGAGCTACATCCTGAGCTTCATCGTCGTCTTTCTGTTCACGCAGAGCATCGGCGGCCTGATGGGCTCTGCCGCCTTCGGAACCTTCGTGACACTGCGGGAGAAGTTCCACGCCAACATTCTGGCCGAGCAGATCGTTCTGACCAATCCTCTGGTCGCGCAGCGCATCGGGCAGTTGTCGGGCGCCTACGCCAAGGCAATCGGCGACAGGGCGTTGCTGAACGGGGAGGGCGTTGCCCTGCTCGGACAGACGATCACCCGCGAGGCCAACATCCTCGCCTACAACGATGCCTTCCTGCTGGCGGCGATCATAGCGCTTTTCGCGCTCGCGGTGCTGCTCATCCAAATTGCTGTCAAACGGCTTGCCGGGCGCGATCCCGACACCATGCAGGCGGCCATATCTTGAACAATGAAGTCGTTATCATGCTGAAAAACTTCCGCTCTCCTACCACGCTCATCGTGCTTCTTGCCGGCCTCGCCGGTCTTTCACTCGTCCTCTACGCCTGGCGTTTGCCGCCCTTCGCGAGCTCCGTCGAAACCACGGAGAACGCCTATGTCCGCGGCTATGTCACGACCATCAGCCCGCAACTTTCCGGCTACGTCGCGGAGGTGCCGGTGCGCGACTACGAGGAGGTGAAGGCTGGTCAGCTCCTCGTCAGGATCGATGACCGGATTTACGTCCAGAAGCTTGCGCAGGCAAAAGCGACGCTTGCGACACAACGGTCGGCACTGGCCAACTCGTTCGAACAGGAGCTATCGGCAAAGGCCGGAATCGCCGCGAGCAAGGCCCAGCTCGACGGGGCCAAAGCGGCTCTGGCAACGGCGAGAGCAACCTGGGACCGCATTCGCCCGCTCGCCGACAAAGGTGTCGCGACGCGGAGCGACGCCGACCAGGCCCGGGCTGCGTTCGAGCAGGCGGACGCGGGCGTCAAACAGGCGATCGCAAATCTCGAGGTTTCGCGCCAGTCGCTTGCGACGACGCTCGGCGCCCGCGCCGGCCTCGAGGGTGCGGTAGCCGGCGCCGAGGCGGCCGTGGAACTCGCCGAGATCGACCTCGACAACACCAGGATTGTTGCGCCGCGTGCCGGCAGGCTGGGCGAGATCGGTGCCCGTGTCGGGCAATATGTCACCGCCGGCACACAGCTGCTCTCGGTGGTGCCGCACGACGTCTGGATCGTCGCCAACTTCAAGGAGACGCAGCTTGACGGAATGCGGGTTGGTCAGCCCGTCACCATTTCGGTAGACGCCCTGAACCGGCAGGTGCTGAGAGGCCACATCGAGCGCTTCTCTCCCGCTGCCGGATCGGAATTCAGCATCATACGGCCCGATAACGCCACCGGCAATTTTACCAAGGTGGCGCAACGTCTCGGCGTGCGCATCGCCGTCGATCCCGAACAGCCAATGGCCGACCGCCTTGCTCCCGGGCTTTCGGTGGTGGTGAGGGTCGACAAGGCGGCCGAACCTCAGGCGGCGATCGCGTCCGCCGGGTAGGGCAATTCCAGGTTCCGCGAGGAATCGCCCGCAAACAAAAAGCCCGGATCCGATCAGATCCGGGCTTTTTTCCTTGAGGTCCGCTCGGGACTTATTCCTCTTCGGACTCGATCTCGGCTTCCGGGTTGAAGAAGTCTTCCGGCTTCAGGGCGTCTTCGTCCACGCCGTAGATGGCATCGGCCGAGGTCAGGCTTTCGCCCTTGGCCTGGCGCTCGGCTTCTTCGGCCGAACGGGCGACGTTGATTTCGATCGCCACGTCGACTTCCCCGTGCAGGTGCAGCGTGACCTTGTGCAGGCCGATAGCCTTGATCGGCTGGTTGAGGTCGACCTGGTTCCGGTTGATGTTGAAGCCTTCGGCAGCCAGTGTCTCGACGATGTCGCGGGCGGCAACCGAGCCGTAAAGCTGCCCGGTCTCGCCAGCGGAACGGACGATGATGAAGGACTTGCCGTCAAGCGAATCGGCAACCTTCTGGGCTTCCGACTTACGCTCGAGGTTACGGGCTTCGAGCGTCGAGCGCTCGGATTCGAAACGGGCCTTGTTGGCGGCATTGGCGCGGAGCGCCTTGCCGAGCGGCAGCAGGTAGTTGCGCGCGAAGCCGTCGCGAACCTTCACGGTTTCGCCCATCTGGCCGAGCTTGGCGATGCGTTCGAGGAGAATGACTTCCATTTTGATTTCCTTTCAGTTTTGTTCGTTTCGTTGGTCAGTTTTTTCCCGTGGGCGTGAGTGCGATGGCGCGGCGCGTATCGATCAAGCCGGACAGGAGGAAGAAGAAAGCCGGAATCGTAAAGACGAACACCGACAGGTATGCGATCCACAGCACGGGAAGCCGCCAGGACTTGCCGCGCGTGCGAAAATGAAAAGAGGCGAAGCCCGACAGCAGGAAGCCGGCGCCGAAGGTACCGCAGACGAGCGCACCGATCACAGCCGGCGCCCCGCCGAAGAAGGTGAGGGCCAGGCCGCCGAGAAAAACGAAGATGGCGTTGCGGTGCATCCTGAGCGACGAGGGAACGTCCTCCCGCGGCCGAAGCGCCTTTCCGGACAGCTGTACGATGCGGGTCGCGAGATAGTAGGCGGCGAACAGCATCAATACCCAGATGGCACCCTGCACCAGCGGCAGCGCCAGCGTGAATATCGACTTGAGCTGAGCGATCGCCGCGGCATCCGGATTGTAGAGCGGTTCCTGCGCCTTTACCGCCTCGACCACCATGTCGACCATGATGTCGGAGACGCTCGAGTCGTATCCGACGATATAGCCGACGATGATCATGCCGACCGTCACCAGTCCGGCAAGATGCACGAGGATGTCGGAGAGCGGATACCAGGCGAGTGAACCCTCGGGACCGCCGAGTTCGGAAGCCGGGCGCGCAAGATTGGAGAGGTGGCTGAGCCAGCCGGCCGGGACGAGCGTCACGACGACGATCAGCAGTGCGAAATAGGGTGACACGAGTGCCACTGCTGCCCCGCCCGCGACCACGATGGCAGCGATGGCGGCGGCGTTTCCCCAACCGAGACCCGCAATCAGGATCGGCAGCGCGGAGGCGGCGTAGAGAACGATCGCAAGAGACGACTGCGTATTCGCGCCCATCGACAAGAGGGCGGCGGTAATGCCGGCGAGAACGCCGGTCAGCAGCGATGTCCTGTTCCAGTTCTTCACGTTCGCTGTCCTGCTTGAGAGGCAGTTAGGGGCGGCCATCCGGCCATTGCCCCAACATGGGATTTGCGCGCCGTTCCGGCGCGTTTCCGATCCGCGCCCACCGCGGAAGGGAGGGATCGAGGCACACTTGAGAGCGCGCCTCGATCGGAACTGGTTTCCGTTGAGTCAACCGATCAACGGAGCGCCGGCCGCCTTACGATACGATGTAGGGCAGCAGGCCGAGGAAGCGGGCGCGCTTGATCGCCTGGGCGAGTTCACGCTGCTTCTTCTGGGAAACGGCCGTGATGCGCGACGGCACGATCTTGCCGCGCTCGGAAATGTAGCGCTGCAGGAGACGGACGTCCTTGTAGTCGATCCGAGGAGCGTTTGCGCCCGAGAAGGGGCAGGTCTTGCGGCGACGGTGGAACGGACGGCGTACCGGAGCGGAAGAAACTTCAGCCATTGTCTTTATCTCCTAAAGCTTCTTGTTAAGCGCGGTCTTCGCGCGGGCGGCGCGGACGGTCATCGCGGTCGCCACGGTCCGGACGCGGACCACGGTCGCCAAACCCGCCACGGTCCGGGCGGTCGCCGTCGCGGCGCGGGCGATCGTCGCGGTCGCGCTTCTGCATCATCGCGGACGGGCCTTCCTCGTGCTTGCTGACGGCGATCGTCATGTAGCGCAGGATGTCTTCGTTGATGCGCATCTGACGCTCGACTTCGTGCACGGCCGGTGCCGGGGCATCGATGTCCATGAGGACGTAGTGAGCCTTGCGGTTCTTCTTGATGCGGTAGGTGAGGGACTTCAGGCCCCAGTTCTCGACCCGACCGACCTTGCCGCCGTTCGATTCGATGACACCCTTGTACTGCTCGACCAGAGCGTCGACCTGCTGCGGCGTGATGTCCTGCCGAGCGAGGAATACGTGTTCATAAAGAGCCATTGTGGCTTGCCTTTCTTGCGTTAATCAGCCCGGACCTCGGCGGCTAAGCCTCAACGACTGTTCTTAAAGGCTATGAGAGCCGGCAAGAAAGTGTTGTATCGAGACGGTCGAGAGCGGAGACACGGGAGGCCGGAATGCCTTACATTCCTCGCGGTTTCCGAATGGAAACCGGCCCTCCGTTCAGCCACCAGCCAGAAGACCGGGCGTTTCGAACAGCGCGCTTATACGGGTTTTCACCCGAAATGCAAGCGCTCTCGTCGGATTGGCCTCCCGGCTGCGCTCATCCGGAACAAAAGCGCCCTTGCGCTGTTGAGTGGGCTTCCACCCCATCCGGGAGAAGAAAATGGCCCCCTTCGATCCGAAGATGCAGGAATGCATCGAGAATTGTCTTGCCTGCTATCGCGTCTGCCTTTCTACGGCGATGACGCATTGCCTCGAGACCGGCGGCGAGCATACCAAGCCGCCGCACTTCCGGCTGATGATGGCCTGCGCGGAAATTTGCAGGGACGCGGCGCATTTCATGCTGCTGGGTACGCCGCACCACAAGCACCTGTGCGGCGAATGTGCCGAGATCTGCGCGGAGTGCGCGGACGACTGCGAGCGCATCGGCGACATGGGCGATTGCGTCGACGCCTGCAGGCGCTGTGCCGAGAGCTGCCGCCAGATGGCGGCATGAAGCCGCCGCTCCGGCGGGAGAGTGTTTCAGATCGGCGCCGGATAGAGCCGGTGCAGCCGCCGGATGCCGTTCATCACGTCCTGGGAGAGAGTGACGTCGGCGGCGCCGAGGTCATTCTTCAGTTGCTCCATGGACGTGGCGCCGATGATGGCCGAGGCCATGAAGGGGCGCGTGAGACAGAACGCGATCGCCATTTGAGCGGGGTCAAGACCGTGTTCGCGGGCGAGTGCGGCATAGGCGGCGACGGCGGGCTCCTGATGCGGCGTGTAGCGGCCGCCGAGGTCGCCGTTGATCGACAGGCGCGACCCGGCCGGCCTGGCCCCGTCCAGATATTTTCCGCTCAACAGCCCGGCCGCCAGCGGCGAATAGGCGACCAGGCCGATATCTTCGTGGTGCGACACTTCCGCCAGGTCGAGATCGTAGCTGCGGTAGAGCAGACTGTATTCGTTCTGGATCGTTGCGACGCGCGGGAAGCCGTATCGGTTGGCGAGGTCGATCATCTTCATCGCGCCCCAGGCCGTATCGTTCGAAAGACCGACCGCGCGGATCTTGCCCGCTTTGACGAGTTCGCCGAGCTTGTCCAGAATGGCCTTGAGATCAGCCGCAACCTCCTCCCTGTTCTGGTGGGAAGGATCATAGGACCAGGCGTTTCGGAAGTGGTAATGGCCGCGGTTGGGCCAGTGCAACTGATAAAGGTCGATATAGTCGGTTCTGAGCCGCGCGAGGCTCGCATCGACCGCCTCGCCGATCCCTTGCGGGGTGACCGGGCCGCCATTGCGGATGTAGGCACGGCCGGAGCCGGCGACCTTGGTTGCAACCACCACGTCGTCACGGCGGCCGCGCGCGGCCAGCCAATCGCCGATGATGCGCTCGGTGTTGCCGTAGGTCTCGGCTGAAAGCGGCGTGGTCGGATAGAGTTCGGCCGTATCGATGAAGTTGACGCCATGATCGAAGGCATAGTCGAGCTGTTCATGGGCCTCGGCCGGCGTGTTCTGCGAGCCCCACGTCATCGTTCCGAGACAGATGGACGAAACCTTGATGCCGGTGCGGCCGAGTTTGTTGTAGCGCATGACGTTCCTTGTGGGGCGGGTTCGCGCCCAGGGAGGAAGGCGCTCCGCCTTGGAAATGACGGTTGGCCGCAGCCCGGGAAGTTCCGGAACGGCGCGGCGGCAAAGCGGGGCAAACTTAAGCCTTGATTGGCGAAGATCAAGGGCAAAAGACCGTAACCAACCGGCGAAGCGCGGCTTCCGCGCTTGACTTGCGGTTCAGGAATGTGAATGGAGAGGAAAATGCGGGGCGGCGCCAACGGTCCGGGCGGTTCATCTGCACCCGCCCGCGCAACTGAAACGGTCACGGTTATTGGCTTGCTCCGAATCAGCCGCGACCCATGAAAGGGGCACTCTTGATGAGCACCGCATTCACGTTCCCCGGTCAGGGCAGCCAGGCCGTCGGCATGGGCAAGGATCTGGCCGAGGCCTTTCCGGAGGCTGCCGCCGTCTTCGCCGAAGTCGACGAGGCGCTCGGCGAAAAGCTTTCCGACATCATGTGGAACGGCCCTGAGGACACGCTGACGCTGACGGCGAATGCGCAACCGGCGCTGATGGCGGTGTCCATGGCGGTCATCCGCGTGCTCGAGGCCAAGGGCGTCGATCTAAAGGGCAAGGTTTCCTTCGTTGCGGGCCACTCGCTCGGGGAGTATTCGGCGCTCTGTGCGGCCGGTACCTTCTCGCTCGCCGACACGGCGCGTCTTCTGCGCATTCGCGGCGATGCCATGCAGGCGGCCGTGCCCGTCGGCAAGGGCGCGATGGCGGCGATCATCGGTCTGGAGCATGACGATGTCGAAGCGATCTGCCGCGACGCCGCATCGCTCGGCTCGTGCCAGATCGCCAACGACAACGGCGGCGGCCAGCTGGTGATCTCGGGCGAGAAGCCGGCTGTGGAGAAGGCCGCGGCTCTTGCATCGCAGAAGGGTGCCAAACGCGCGCTGATGCTGCCCGTGTCCGCCCCCTTCCATTCCGCGTTGATGACACCGGCGGCAGAAGCCATGCGCCAGGCGCTCGCAACGGTCGAGAAGCGCGATCCCGTGGTCCCGGTCGTCGCGAACGTGCTTGCCACGCCGGTAAGCGATGCGGGCGACATCGCACGCCTGCTTGTAGAGCAGGTGACCGGGCAGGTGCGCTGGCGCGAGACGGTCGAGTGGTTTGCGTCCCATGACGTAACGACGCTTTACGAGATCGGCTCGGGCAAGGTCCTGACGGGACTTGCCCGGAGGATCGACAAGACCGTCACCGGCATCGCCGTCAATTCGCCCGCCGATATCGATGCGGCGCTTGCCGTCCTCTTGGCCTGAGCGCCCTACTATAAGGAGAAATCCATGTTCGATCTTTCAGGCCGCAAGGCTCTCGTTACCGGCGCTTCCGGTGGTATCGGCGAGGAAATCGCCCGCATGCTGCATGCTCAGGGCGCCGTCGTCGGACTGCATGGTACCCGCGTCGAGAAGCTCGAAGCTCTTGCCAACACCCTCGGCGAACGGGTTCAGATATTCCCGGCAAATCTCTCCGACCGGGCGGAAGTCAAGGCGCTCGGTGAAAAGGCGGAAGCCGATCTCGGCGGCGTCGACATCCTCGTCAACAATGCCGGCATTACCAAGGACGGGCTCTTCGTCCGCATGAGCGACGAAGACTGGGACAACGTCATCGAAGTCAATCTCACGGCCGTCTTCCGGCTGACGCGCGAGCTCACGCATCCGATGATGCGCCGTCGCTTCGGCCGCATCGTGAACATAACCTCGGTGGTCGGCGTCACCGGCAATCCGGGGCAGGCGAATTACTGTGCCTCGAAGGCCGGCATGATCGGCTTCTCCAAGTCGCTTGCACAGGAAATCGCCACCCGCAACGTCACGGTCAACTGCGTCGCGCCGGGCTTCATCGAAAGCGCGATGACCGGCAAGCTGAACGACAAGCAAAAGGAAGGGATCATGTCTGCGATCCCGATGCGGCGGATGGGAAGCGGAGCCGAGGTCGCCTCCGCCGTCGCCTATCTCGCTTCGAACGAAGCGGGATACGTCACCGGTCAGACGATCCACGTCAACGGCGGCATGGCGATGATCTGACGAGGCGATGGAGTGTGCGGTACCTTGGTCTTCGGCCTGTGCCGCGAGCTCCGATCTGCCTCTTCGTTTGTTTGTGCCAAATGCCTGAAAATCAATGTTGACCAAGGGAATATCGGGCATTTTCGCACTTTGCGGCAGGCATAAACCGTGTTAATCGGGCCATGACTGCGCGCAGTCGACCGTTCCGGCCAGGTGTCCGGCAGCTCTTGTTGCCCTAGGTTTCCGCGGTTTCGGTTGGATGGATTGCCCGTTGGACCAACTTGGTCTATCAGGCGTGATAGAGTGCCGGTGCCGGTAACAGCGCCGTAGAGAAACATAAGGTCGAGGAACTCCGACATGAGCGATATCGCAGAACGCGTGAAGAAAATTGTTATTGATCATCTTGGCGTCGACGCCGAAAAGGTCAGCGAAGGCGCAAGCTTTATCGATGACCTCGGCGCGGACTCGCTCGACACCGTCGAACTGGTCATGGCATTCGAAGAAGAATTCGGTGTCGAAATCCCGGACGACGCTGCAGATTCGATCCTCACCGTCGGCGACGCCGTCAAGTTCATCGAGAAGGCCCAGGCCTGACCTTCTGGCTTGAGTCATTGGCGGGCCGCACTCGCGGCCCGTTCAGCCCTGGGGCAGTGGGCTGGCCTGCATTCACTGCGGGTTGCGATCGGTAAAGCGTCCCGCCTTTCCCTCTGGTCGTCACTACTGCATGTCTCCTGATTGGAGTCCGTCCAGGGACAAGAACATGCAAGGAACCATAAGGTCACAGCGACCTTTGCGCGTCTTCACGACGCTGTAACGAGATTTGCAATGCATGCGCGGGTCGCGATCGTCGCGTGGTCCGGTCCGGCGGTTGAATTGAACAGTCAGGGTGGGTCACGGGTATGAGACGTGTCGTTATCACCGGTACCGGCATGGTATCTCCTCTGGGTTGCGGAACCGAAGTCAGCTGGGCGCGTCTTCTGGCCGGCGACAACGCAGCCCGCAAGGTCACCGAGTTCGAGGTCGAGGACCTTCCCGCCAAGATTGCCTGCCGCATTCCCTTCGGCGATGGCAGCAACGGCACGTTCAATGCCGACGACTGGATGGAGCCCAAGGAACAGCGCAAGGTCGATCCCTTCATCGTCTATGCGATGGCCGCTGCCGATATGGCGCTGGCGGATGCCGGCTGGAAACCCGAAAGCGACGAAGACCAGATTTCGACCGGCGTCCTGATCGGCTCCGGCATCGGCGGACTGGAAGGTATCGTCGATGCGGGTTACACCCTGCGCGACAAGGGTCCGCGGCGTATTTCCCCGTTCTTCATTCCCGGCCGGCTGATCAATCTCGCAGCCGGTCAGGTTTCCATCCGCCACAAGCTGCGCGGTCCCAACCATTCCGTCGTGACGGCCTGCTCGACCGGCGCGCATGCGATCGGCGACGCCAGCCGGCTGATCGCGCTCGGGGATGCGGACGTGATGGTTGCCGGTGGTACGGAATCTCCGATCTGTCGGATATCGCTCGCAGGCTTCGCCGCCTGCAAGGCGCTTTCGACCCAGCACAACGACAATCCTGAGAAGGCCTCGCGGCCCTATGACGCCGATCGTGACGGCTTCGTCATGGGCGAGGGTGCGGGCGTCGTCGTTCTGGAAGAACTGGAGCACGCAAAGGCGCGCGGTGCCAAGATCTACGCCGAAGTGATCGGATACGGCCTGTCCGGCGACGCCTTCCACATCACCGCTCCGTCCGAAGACGGCGAAGGCGCTTACCGCTGCATGCAGATGGCGTTGAAGCGCGCGGGCGTCACGGCTGCGGACATCGACTATATCAACGCCCACGGAACATCGACGATGGCCGACACGATCGAGCTCGGCGCGGTCGAACGGCTGGTCGGAGACAGTGCTTCGAGGATCTCCATGTCCTCGACGAAATCGGCCATCGGGCATCTGCTCGGAGCGGCCGGCGCGGTCGAGGCCATCTTCTCGGCGCTCGCAATTCGCGACAATGTCGCCCCGCCGACGCTCAACCTCGACAATCCTTCCGTCGAGACGAAGATCGATCTGGTGCCGCATGTCGCGCGCAAGCGCGAGATCAATGTGGCCCTGTCGAACTCGTTCGGTTTCGGCGGCACCAACGCGTCGCTGATTCTGCGCCGTTACACCGGCCATTGATCCCTCGAGCGGGCGTGTTGCGAAACGGGTTGCCAGGGTAAGCGGAATTCGGGCAGATCTTCCGATCTGCATCGACCCGCGATCCCG
This sequence comes from Sinorhizobium meliloti 4H41, assembly GCF_000375585.1. Taxonomy (GTDB): domain Bacteria; phylum Pseudomonadota; class Alphaproteobacteria; order Rhizobiales; family Rhizobiaceae; genus Sinorhizobium; species Sinorhizobium meliloti_A. The sequence continues at coordinate 1,041,912 of NZ_AQWP01000001.1, forward strand.
CTTTTTGCCGCAATGCTCGCTACAAGCTGTCGCTGGAGTGGCGACGACTCGGGGCCGCCGCCAAGGGCTATGTTCGCGCAAGCCACATCTGGTAATTGTAGGATATTCATCGCAGGGCAGGCCGCTCTTTCACCAGAGCCGCAGAGGCCGCCGTAACATTCACTGGTCGCCGGTCTAATCCGAAATTCGCACCGGCGGCGGTTTGAAAAGGTTGCGAATTTCGGAATCGGGACAATCGTGAGCGACTCAAACGATAACAGCGCGGTGCAATTCGGCCGCAATGAAACCGGGAGCAACGGGCCGATCATTCCGAAGTCGGCCAACGAAGCGCTGCGTCCCGAAAGAGTTCCCCACCCGCCGAAGCGTTCACGCAAGGCGCGCAGCCAAGTCGTCATCTTTCTCAACTTCGTCATGACCGTGGTCGTCTTCGTGGCACTCGCGGCCGCCGGGGCCGTCTATTATGCCATGCACGAATATGAGAAGCCGGGTCCCTTGGAGGCGAACAAGAACTTCATCGTTCGCAGCGGCGCGGGCATCAGCGAGATTGCCAGCAACCTGGAGCGCAACGAGATCATTACCGACAGCCGCGTATTCCGGTTCGTTTCGGAAGCCTATCTGAGCAATGACACGCTCAAGGCCGGCGAGTATGAAATCAAGGCGCATGCATCGATGCAGGAGATCATGGAGCTTCTGAAATCCGGCAAGTCGATCCTCTACTCCGTCTCGCTGCCCGAGGGTTTGACCGTGAAGCAGATGTTCCACAGGCTTGCCGACGATCCGGTTCTTGTCGGCGATCTGCCGGCGGAGCTGCCGCCTGAAGGCTCCCTGAAGCCGGACACCTACAAGTTCACCCGCGGAACCGACCGTAACGAGATCATCAAGCAGATGACCGCTGCCCAGAAGGCGCTGGTGCAGCAGATCTGGGAGAAGCGGGATCCGGATCTTCCCGTGTCGACCATAGAGGAATTCGTAACTCTTGCGTCGATCGTGGAGAAGGAGACCGGCCGCGCGGACGAGCGACCGCGGGTCGCTTCCGTGTTCATCAATCGCCTGGAAAAGGGCATGAGGCTGCAGTCGGATCCGACGATCATCTACGGCATCTTCGGGGGCGAAGGCAAACCCGCCGACCGGGCGATCCTGAGGTCCGACCTCGACAAGCAGACGCCGTACAACACCTATCTCATCAAAGGTCTGCCGCCGACGCCGATCGCAAATCCGGGCCGGGCGGCGCTCGAAGCCGTCGCCAATCCGTCGCGCACGCCCGAACTCTACTTCGTCGCCGACGGCACCGGTGGACACGTCTTTGCGGAGACGCTCGACGAGCACAATGCCAATGTGCGGCGCTGGCGCAAGATCGAGGCGGAGAGGGCAGCGGAGGCGGCGAAGGCCACCGAGGCGGCACAGGATGCCGTCACGCAGACCGGGACCCAGCAATAATACACGTCGCCAAAGCCGCGCAGCGGTTTGGGATAACGACATGCACGAAAGCAAAACCTGAGGCGCGCCGCATGAAATAAATGCGGCGCGCCTCAGCCTCATGTGGACGGGCTCGCCGCCGCGCGGATATTTCTTGCGGAGTTCGGCGCTGTCGCCATAGTGCTTCCCTCAACGACAATGTCGTGCCTCCCTCGGAGGTACAGAAATCGTTGTCACTAACGAATCACTGCCAACGGAGGAAACGATGCCGCTCCAATCGATGACCGGCTTTGCCAGGAGAGAAGGGAGCACCGGACGGTATCGCTGGGCCTGGGAACTCCGTTCGGTCAACGGCAAAGGTCTCGTCGACATGCGGCTTCGCCTGCCGCCGGGACTGGAACGTATCGAACCCGACTGCCGACGTCTCGCCTCGCAATATTTCTCGCGAGGGAACCTGCAGGTCGGCCTTTCGCTGAGCGGTACTGAAGTTTCGGCGGAGGCAGTTCTCAACGAGGAAGCGCTCGCCGCTGTCCTGAAGCTTCGCGAACGATTGGGCGATGTCGTCGATCCGGCGCCGCTCAAACTCGATACGCTGCTTTCCATTCGCGGCATCGTCGACTTCCGCGAGCCGGAGGAGAGCGAGAACGAGCGCGCGGAACGCGACGCGGAGATACTCGCCGGCCTGGAAGGCGCGCTCGCCGATCTGCGGACGATGCGGGAAGACGAGGGCAAGGCGCTCGGGCAGGTGCTGCTCGCCCAGGTGGAGCGCATCGAGAAGCTGACCGCGGTAGTCGAAAACGATCCGTCCCGCAGCCTGCAGGCGATCGCCGACAGGCTGGCGCAGCAGGTTTCGGTGATCATGGCCAACGCGTCCGGCATCGACCGCGAAAGGCTGCATGCGGAGGTCGCGCTGCTTGCGACGAAGGCCGATCTTCGGGAGGAACTCGATCGGCTGAGTTCCCATATCGGCGCTGCCCGCGACCTCCTGACAAAGGGCGGGCCGGTCGGACGCAAGCTCGATTTCCTTGCACAGGAATTTAACCGAGAATCGAATACCATCTGTTCGAAATCGAATGCCGCTGCCGTGTCTGCCGCCGGTATCGAATTGAAGGTCGTGATCGACCAGTTCCGCGAACAGGTTCAGAATCTGGAGTAGGATATGAAACCGGCGACCGTTTCGCCCATCAAGATCGCTCGCCGCGGGCTGATGCTCGTGATTTCATCGCCCTCAGGTGCGGGGAAGTCTACGATCGCGCGCAATCTGCTCGAAGCCGATCCGGACTTGAGCATTTCAGTTAGCGTGACGACGCGTTCGCGGCGGCCGAGCGAGATCGAGGGGCGGCACTATTTTTTCAAGTCGATCCGAGAGTTCGAGGCACTGAGGGCAACGGACTCGCTGCTCGAATGGGCCGAAGTGCACGGCAACTACTACGGCACGCCGCGTGACGCCGTCGAGAAGGCGATGGGCGAAGGGCGAGACATGCTCTTCGACATCGACTGGCAGGGCGCCCAGCAGCTGCAGGAAAAAATGGCGGGCGACGTGGTATCGATCTTCATCCTGCCGCCGTCCATGGCGGAGCTGCAGTCGCGGCTCCATCGGCGCGCCGAGGATAGTGAAGAGGTCATCGCGACGCGGCTGGCCAATTCGCGCGCCGAAATCGAGCACTGGCGCGAATACGACTACATCGTGGTCAACGACGATCTCGACCGGGCCTTCTCCGCCGTCAGGGCGATCGTCGAAGCCGAGCGCCTTCGCCGCGACCGGCGCCCCGGCCTCTTCGAATTCGTCAACGGACTGCTGACGGAAAATCCACTCTGAGCGCGCCGCTTGTCCCTTCGCCCGCCTCGCGGGAAGAGGGGGCCGGCAGGCGTATGAGGGGGAAGACAACCGGCGGCTGCGGGCTCGTTCCTGCGCTGTCGCAAGCGCCCGACTCTACAGACAATTGGCCAGTCGGCAAAATTCTTCCACAGTCAGGGTTTCCGCGCGACGTTGCGGATCGATGCCCGCCTTTGCAAGCAGCGCCTCGCCACCGAGGGGTTTCAGGCTCTGGCGGAGCATCTTGCGCCGTTGGCCGAAGGCTGCCTGGGTGACCTTCTCCAGGACCGCGGGCGAGCAGGGGATCGGAGCTTCGACAGGCTCGAGATGGACGACCGTCGACGTCACTTTGGGCGGCGGTGTGAAGGCCTGCGGCGGCACGTCGAATGCCAGACGCGCCTTTGTGCGCCAGCCGCAGAGGACGCCGAGCCTGCCGTAGTGATCGTCATCGGCGCCGGCGACGATCCTCAGGCCGACCTCGCGCTGGAACATCAGTGTCAGGGATTGCCAGAAGGGCGGCCAGTGCCCTGGCAGCAGCCAATTGACGAGAAGCTGTGTGCCGACGTTGTAGGGTAGATTGGCGATGATGCGCACCGGGCCGTCGGCAAGCGATTCGAAGTCCACCTTCAATGCGTCGCCCTCGATGATGTCGAGCCGCCCCGGATAATGGGCGCCGATCTCGGCGAGTGCCGGCAGGCAGCGCGAATCGCGCTCGATCGCAACGACCTTCTTGGCCCCCAGAGCGAGGATCGCCCGTGTAAGGCCGCCGGGACCCGGACCGACTTCGATCACCGTCGCGTCCTCAAGCGGACCGGCGGTGCGCGCGATCTTCTGGGTAAGGTTGAGATCGAGGAGGAAATTCTGACCGAGCGCCTTCTTCGCGTCGAGACCGTGGCGCTGGATGACGTCGCGTAGCGGCGGCAGACCGTCGAGAGCCGCCATCAGCGCTTCGTCCTGCCGGCGTTGCGGGCAAGTTCTTCTGCAAGCCGCAGTGCCGCAAGAAGGCTTTCCTCGCGCGCGATCCCTTTCCCCGCGAGACTGAAGGCGGTTCCGTGATCCGGAGAGGTTCTGATGAAGGGCAGGCCCAGCGTGACATTGACGCTGTCGTCGAAACCGAGCGCCTTGGCCGGGATCAATGCCTGATCGTGATACATGCAGATGGCGACGTCGTAGCTTTCTCTCGCGCGATCGTGAAACATGGTGTCTGCCGGCAGGGGGCCGACGACGTCCAGCCCCTCGGCGCGCAGCCGATCGATGACGGGGCGGATGACGGCATCGTCCTCGCGGCCGAGCGCGCCGCCTTCGCCCGCATGCGGATTGAGACCGGCAATCGCCAGGCGCGGCGCCGGCAGACCGAAACGGCTCCTGAGGTCGGCCGCGGTGATCGTGCAGGTCTCGTAAATCAAGTCCGGCGTCAGCGCGGCTGGAACGTCCTTGAGCGGAATATGGATCGTGACCGGGACCGCGCGCAGCTTTGGCCCGGCGAGCATCATCACCGGCAGGGCGGCAACGCCCGTTGCACGCGCGGCGAGATCCGCGAGATATTCGGTGTGGCCCGGGAAGCGGAACCCCGCCTCGTAGAGCACTGCCTTGGCAATCGGATTGGTGGCGATGGCGGACGCCTCTCCCGCCAGCACGAGCCGGACGGCGGTGTCGATCGCATCGGTTACGGCGGAAGCATTCGCCGCATCGGGATTACCGGGAACGACGGGGGCAGGGGAGCGGACCGGCCAAACGGGGAGCGCCTGCCGGAAAGCGGCGACGGCCCCGTGACAATCGGTCTCGCATATCGGCACGGTCAGACCCAGGAGCTTGGCACGGGCGGCGAGTACCGCCGGATCGCCCACATAAAGAAACGGCGGTGTCGCCCGATCGGCCCGCTTCGCCCATACGGAGAGGCTGATGTCCGGGCCGATCCCGGCCGGATCGCCCATGGTCAGGGCGACCGGCCCGATGCTCGTCTCGCTCATACCGGCTCGTTACTTGTTGGCGATCTGCGCCTTCGAGCGCAGTTCTTCAAGATATTTGGCGCTGTTCGGGTCTTCCCCCTCGGCCCTCTTCTTACCGAGATCCTCGGCGCGGAAGACGATCTCGGCGGCGGCGTCGTCGTTGACCTGACGCTTCTTGCAGATTGCCAGATATTCGACGCCTTTTTCGGTAACGCGCGTACCCGTCGTCATGCCGTCGCCGGCCTTTTCGACGAGCGGCTTCCAATCTTCGGGCAGCTGCTGTGCCAGAATCCGGCCGAGGCTGCGGATCGAAACGTCGCGATAGTTCGCCGCGAAGGCCTTTGAGGTGTCGCAACCTGGAAACTGCGAGCGCGAGGCATTGGCTTCAGCCTGCCGCTTCGCCGTAATGGCGCCGCGCTTCGATTCGGGAATGACGAAGATGACCTGCTGCAGGAAATATTCCGTCGTGACCGGCTTGTTGCCGCCGCCCTGCATCATGCGCTTGACGAGGTCGCCGCCGGAAAGGCGGCTGGCACTGCCGTAGCGGAAGTTGACGACACGCGGCCAGCTCATCTGGACTGCGATATACTGCTTGAAATGGTCGATGCCGACGCCGGCCTGGTCAAGGATCTTGCCGAGCTGCTCCGGCGAAAGCTTGTTCCCGGCGGCGAAACGCGCGAAGGCGGCATCGACCTCCTCCGTGCTGACGGACTGCTGAACGCGCGCGATCTCGGCGCGCTTCAGTACCTCGTCGACGAGCTGCTGCTTGGCTTCGGCCGCGCCGCCGCTTTGCCGCTGAAGCCGAAGGAAAGCGACCCGCTTGGCTACGTCGCCTGAGGTGATCACGGTGCCGTTGACGACCACCTCGACGGTACTCGCCGCCATTACCGTGGTAGCCGTACCCGCTGCGACACTCAGCGCACCCGCCAGTGCAACCGCCGAAAGCAACCTCACGATCGCGTTTTTCCCGCCCATCATCATTCCCCTGTTCGTTCTGCCTCCCGTTGCCGGCGGCTTCAGTTGCCACACTGCCGACCTTGCTACGGCGAGCTCTGCGCGCTCCGCAAGTCGCGGGGCGTCATAGGTGTCAATGCGAGGGAAATGCATAATACATGCGGCCAAACAATGACAAGACCGCATGATCGATTCACGCCGGAGCGCCGTGCGTCCGAGCGGACGCCGGAAGGACGCTTCAACTTATGGAACCGACGCATCGTCCTTTGCGAAAGTCGATTCCGATCGGGCCGATGCGGCAAGGGCGGAACATGGCCACTTCAGAGCACTTCCAGGAAAAACGTGGAACGGTTTCCATCCGGAAGTGCGCCGTTTCAAACGCTCTAGAAGTAGTCCAGCTCGTCGAACTTGGTGTCGCCGACATAGACGTCACCGAGCGTGCGGAAGCTGATGCGGGCGCCGATCGACCAATCGTTCGCAAGCGAACTGTCGGTGTCCCGCTCCTGCTTGTAGACGATCGAGAACAGCGTGTCCTGGTCGTCATAGGTGATGCCGAGGCCGTTGCGGGAGACGACGCCCGCGTCGATATCGTAGGTCACCGCGCCGAAAACGGACCAATATTCGTGGAACCGGTAGGCGGCAGCGGTCTGGATTTCGTCCTGATCGAACGGTGAGCCATAGGTCGGCTGCGCTTCGATCCGCGTATAGGTGAGAGCGGCCTGCCAGTTCAGCCCGAGATAGCCGACCGTTGCATCGGCCCGGCGCAGCGAGAAGTCGCTTTCGTCCAGCCGTCCGGAGAGGCTCGCCATCAGACCCGACGGGGCATCGATACCCAACATGGCGACATAGTCGGAACTGTCGGTTTCCAGGCCCGAATCCGCCCCGGCTTTGACGAGATCGTCCGTCGCGAAGGAATTCAGGCCACCAAGGTGAAACGACTGGCCGGCTATGGCGCGCAGGCCGAAGCCGCTGTCGAAGCTTCCAGTATAGCGCAGACCGATATTCGCGCGCGTGCCGCCCTCGATGCGATCGTAACCGGAGAATTTGTCGCGATCGAAGAGGTTGGTCGCATCGAAGACGAAACTCTGCGCGTCTTCGTTCGGCAGTCCGCCCGCATATTGCTCGTCCGGACGCGCATATAGCTGCCCGATCGGCTCGAGAACGTGGGTGCTCGTCTCTCCAGCGAAGAGGATCGGATAGCGCGCCTCGAGACCGGCGGTCAACATTCTACGGGTCTCGGCATCGCTGCTGCTGAAGTTGCCGGTATAACCGACCGGGTCATCCACATTCATGCCGAGGGCATCGCCGCGTGCCGCGAGCAGCGGTGTCAGCACAAGTCCGCCGGGCGCAATGAAGGTCCGCTTCCATTCGAGTTCGCCGGTGAGCCTGTGCGAGGTACCCTCGAGGCCGCGGAAGCGCTCGACCCCCAACACGTTTATCCTGTCGAGCCGGTTGCGCTTGATGTTGGTAAGGTTGAAATCGGCGTTGAGTTCGCCGCCCAGGATCGGCTCCGGTGCAGTGTAGGAATAGTCGAGGACCTGCGCGATAGGCTGCTTGTTTTCGTCGAGGCTGTTTGGGTCGGCATCCTGGATGTCGAAATAGAAGGCCCGCAGGTCGAAATAATTGCGTTTTCCAAGGCCCGTGAGATAGGCCTGGTTCACATAGGTCGTGCCGTCGAAGGTCGACAGATCGTAGGTCTTGGCGAAGTTGTTGTCCGACTGGACGAGGACGTTCCAGCCGAAGCTCCAGCGCGGATTGATCTCGAACTTGCCCCGCGAAGCGATCATGCCGCGATTGGTTTCCAGCGCGTCCACGGTTCCCGGTGTGAATTGCTCCCTGTCCAGCTGGCTGATGCCGGCGACGTTCAGCGTATGCAGGCCGTTGTGGAACTGCTGCCGGAACTCACCTTCAAGGAGAAAACCCTGGCGGGTCAGCCCGGTGCCGGTGATCGTCGCGTCCATGTAGGGCGAGATCGCCCAGTAGTAGGGCACTCCTACGCCGGCGCCGAGCTTTTGCGTGTAGCGGAACTGCGGGAACAGGAAGCCACTCTTGCGCTTGACCGTATGGTCCGGGATTTCCATCACCGGAATGTAGGCGATCGGCTTGCCGAAGAGCTCGAAATAGGCGTGCTCGAGCCGAATGGTACGGGTGCGTCCGTTCTGAATGATTCGCTGGGCCTTGATGTGCCACAGAGAGCGATGTTCCGGCTTGGTGTTGCACGGCGTGCATGCGGTGTAGACAGCCTTGTTGAGGATGAATTCCTCGCCATTGCGTCTCTCGCCGGTTTCCGCCGCCAGGCGCGTCAGATCCGTCGTTTCGATCCTGAGGGCCTGGACGAAGCCGTTGCCGAAGTCGTCGGTGACGTCCATTCTGTCGGCATAAACGATGTTGCCGCCCGGCTCGATGAGCTGGATGTCGCCGGTCGCGAGGATGCGGCCGGATTTCTGGTCGTAATCGACCTGCCGGGCCACCATCTTGTAGCCGCCGTATTCGATCTGCACATTGCCGCGTACGGTCACCTTTTCCGTGTCGCGATTGTAGACGAGCTCATTGGCGGTCAGCAGCAGCTTGGCGTCGGCAGGAATATTCGGCTGCAGTTCGTCGATTCGCGTCCCTGCGTCCTGCGCCTTGGCTGGCGCATTCATTCCGATGGCAAGCATATGCAGCGCCACGCCTGCAAGCAGGGCAGCGTTGGTAAGCTTCATGCGTTTGCGGTTGCCTGCCGCCACTAGCCATCCTCCTGATGCAGTAGAATCGTCGAGCCCAGCGCCATTGCTACAACAACCGGCAGCCAGGCTGCAACGAACGGAGGCACAATGCCGCTGCTCCCGAATGCTTTGACAAGCACGGTGACGACATAAAGCACGAAGCCCGACAGGATTCCACCGAGAATCACCGATCGAGATTGGTTGAACCGGCTAAATTTTAACGAGACGCAGGCGGCGATCAGCGTCATGGCGACGAGCAGCAGCGGCAGCGACATGAGAGAGTGAAATTGCGTTTCCAGGCCGTTGGTGGAAAAGCCGAAGGACCGCGCCACTTCGATTTTCCGCGGAAGGTCAAAAAACTGAATGGAATCAGCCTTCGCCAGACGTTCCTGGACGAAATCCGGCTTCAGATTGGTGCGGAGCTGTGCCGTTTCCATACGACGCGGCAGGCGCCCGACCTCCGTCTCGACGACGCCGTTAAGAAGCCAGTAACCATCTTCGAGTTTCGCCGACTTCGCATCCTGCCGGAGCGTGATTGCGCCCTGTGGATCGAAGTGGATAACGGTCACGTTGATCAGCTCGGTGCCGCCGTTCTGGACGGAGCGTGCGCCGATGATCGTGTCGGTGCCGTCGTAGATCTGCCGGAGCCAGGGAATCGAGTTCGCGGCGGCCGAACGGGTGGAGCCCCACTCCGCCTCCAGCGCTTCCGCCTTCTTGGTTCCCCAGGCGGCAAGCGGGTTGATCACGACCACTGCAAGCACGCCGAAGAGCAGGGCGCCGACGACGAACGGACGCAGGAATTGCCAGACCGAAATGCCCGCCGCCCGGGTTACGACGAGTTCATAGCGCCGGTTAAGGGAGATCAACGCAGCCATCGCCGCGAAAAGCGCGACGAAGGGCACCGTTTGCTGCAGAATCGTCGGAATGCGGAACGCAGTCATCAGCAGCGCGCCCGATACCGTGTAATGTGGCAGGTTCGACATGCGGCTGGTCAGTTCGCTGAAGTCGATGATGAAGATCAGCGCGAAAATGCCGACGAGGAACCAAAACGTGGTGCGTGCATAACGTTTGAAGAAATAGCGTCCGAGCGTGTTGAAAATCATGAGGGCTGCTCCCCGTCGGCGCCCGCCGGCCGCACGAGCCGTAGCCTGACCATGAGGTCCGTGAGCTTTTCCTGCCAGGTCATGGGGATGTCGAGGCGCCGGTTGCTGGCAAGCTGCTGTATGGCAAGCGCTCCCGTCACCAGCGGGATCAGATACATGAGCGGCACGAACCATACCGAATCTTCGGCGCTGTTGGCCGCGTAGAACGTCATCCACCGGATGACCAGAGCCGCTCCAAGGGCGCTGACCATCGGGTGCACGCGTGCTTCGCGATGCGACCGGGCATCGCTGCTGACGACCAGTGCAATGAGGCCGAAGAGCAGCGGAAAGGTCCATTCGGTGAAGCGCCGGTGCAGCTCCGCCGCAAAGGCGCGCGGAGCTCTCTTGTAGGCTTCGTCGTCGGGATCGGGGTCAAGCAGATAGAAGAGATCGCGGTCCTTGGCGCGGATATTGGCCTCTCCCGCCATCCTGGTCAGGTCGGTCAGATCGAAGGCGTAGGAGTCGAACTTGATGATGGAAACGTCGCCGTCCGGCAGTTTGCGGTGGACCTCTCCGTCCTTCATCACCAGCGCGGAGCGTTCCTCGTCGACGGCTCCTTCGCGCGCATAGTAGACGAGTTCGAAATTCGGATCGCGCGCATCGGCGACGAAGATGCCCTGCAGCACGCCGCCGCTGCGGCGGGCGCCGACCTGAACGTAAAGCCCGTCGGCAATCTTGCGGAATGCGTTCTCCTGGACGACGGAGGCAAGCAGATCCGCATGGGCCGTCGCGATCATCTTGCGTACCGCAACGCGCGAATAAGGCTCGACGAAATTGTCGATGGCGAAGGAGAGGACGCTCAGTCCTGCCGCGAGAAACATCACCGGCCGGATGATGGACATGCGCGAACTGCCGGCGGCACTGAGCACCGTAAGCTCTGAATCGGTGTTCATCGCGCTCAGCGTCTGCGTCACGCCGATCACCAAGGCAAAGGGCAGGATGATCGGCACGACCGACGGCAGAATCAGCGTCGCGAGCTTCAGGAAAGCGATGATCGACTGACCGCTGTCGGTAACGAGGTTGACATTGGTGAGCGCCTGCGTGGTCCACACGATGCCCATCAACGGCAGGAGCGTCGCCAGGAACATGATCGTGGCGCGCCGGAATATGTAGCGTTCGATGAGCTTCATAGCCGTATCCGGTCCAAGGTCCTGCTCAATTTCGTATGCCGTTCGGTTGCGGACGAGCGCGCAATTTCTTGCCGGCCGAGGTGGCCGTCTTCGTCCCCGTGCCGCGAATCGGAATATGCGACAACAGGGAAAATATAAGCCGAAGAATTTCGGTTAACCGCATGTAAACATGTGCGAGCATCTTGCCAAGCGCCTGAAAAGCGAGAAGGGTGCGGCCCACAGCTTCGATCACCGCCGACGTCGCGAATGTCGGTCACTGTAGCCGTCCGGTAACAGGCCGGGCGCCACCGTCAGAAAGTGCCTGGAGTCCTGCATGCCGATGAAATTCGAGTTTTCTTTCAGCAAATCCCACCGCCCGGCCGGCGGCGTCGCGATACTCCTGCAGGTTGCGGGAGCCAAGGAAGCGGCCGGGGCGGCTGTCGTCGATCCGGAGGGCGTCCTGCCGAAGGCGGCGAAGATCGGGAAGTTCACGGGCAAGGCGCTCTCGACTCTCGACGTCATTGCGCCGCACGGCTCGCCGGCCGATCGGATTGTCCTGCTCGGCCTCGGGGACGCGGGCGGCGTCGGCGATCACGACTGGCTGAAGGCCGGTGGCGCCGCGGCTGCGAAATCGCGGTCTGCCGAAAAGATCACGGTTTTCCTCGATGCGCCGGGGCTCGAAGTCACCGGCAAGGCAGCTGCGGATTTCGCCCTTGGCATGGAAATGAATGCCTACGGCTTCGAGAGCTACAAGACCCGGAAATCGGATGACGAGCCGAAGGCGGCGCAGAAACCGGTCAAGGTCACCATCGTCACCGGCACGGTGATCGCAGCGAAAAAGGCCTTTATGACGGCGCAGGCGGTCGGTGAAGGCGTGTTTCTGGCGCGCGATCTCGTCAACGAGCCCGCCAACGTGCTGGGCCCCGTCGAGTTCGCGGCGCGCGCGAAGGAACTGGAAAAACTCGGCGTGGATGTCGAGATCCTGACCGAGCGGGAGATGAAGAAGCTCGGCATGGGCGCACTCCTCGGCGTGGCGCAAGGCTCGTCCCGTCCGCCGCGGCTGGTGGTCATGCAGTGGAAGGGCGGAAAGGCCAAGGAAAGGCCGGTCGCCTTCATCGGCAAGGGGGTCGTCTTCGACACCGGCGGCATTTCGATCAAGCCCGCTTCCGGCATGGAGGAAATGAAGGGCGATATGGGCGGAGCGGCGGCAGTGACCGGCCTCATGCATGTCCTTGCCGCGCGCAAGGCAGCCGTCAATGCCATAGGTATCATCGGGCTCGTGGAGAACATGCCGGACGGAAGTGCCCAGCGGCCGGGCGACATCGTGACGTCCATGTCCGGGCAGACGATCGAGGTGATCAACACCGACGCCGAAGGCAGGCTCGTCCTCGGCGATGCCCTCTGGTACTGCAATGATCGCTTCAAGCCGCAGCTGATGATCGATCTGGCAACGCTGACCGGCGCGATCATGGTAGCGCTCAGCAATCATTACGCGGGGCTGTTTTCGAACGACGACCGGCTGGCAGAGCAGTTGCTCGCCGCCGGTTTGGCGACGCAGGAACGACTGTGGCGGATGCCGCTCGGCAAGGAATACGACAAGATGATCGACAGCAAGTTCGCCGATATGAAGAACACCGGCGGCCGGCACGGCGGCTCTGTCACCGCGGCGCAGTTCCTGAAACGCTTCGTCAAGGACACCCCCTGGGCGCATCTCGACATCGCCGGCACCGCCATGGGCTCGCCGACCGACGAGATCAATCAGTCATGGGGCTCGGGCTTCGGCGTTCGTCTCCTCGACCAGTTGGTGCGCGCGAACTACGAATCGTGACCGTTGGCCCGAGATCGGAATGACCGAGATCCTTTTTTACCACCTGACGGAATCGAAGCTCGAAGACGCCCTGCCTCCGCTGCTCGACAAGAGCATCGAGCGCGGCTGGCGGGTGGTCGTGCAGACGATCGGCGCCGAAAGGCGTGATGCGCTGGATACGCATCTATGGGTCTATCGGGACGACAGCTTCCTGCCGCACGGGACGGACGCCGGCGATTTCGCGGCGGAGCAACCGATTCTCGTCGTCGCCGATGAAGGCAACCGGAATGCCGCGACTGTGCGCTTTGTCGTCGACGGCGCCGAGCCGCCGCCGGTTTCGGAATATGAGCGGGTTGTTTTCATGTTCGACGGCTACGACCAGCAGCAGCTCGAGGCGGCGCGCGATCAGTGGAAGCGGCTAAAGGGCGAGGGGCACAATCTCACCTACTGGCAGCAGAACCGTGACGGAAGATGGGAAAAGAAGGCGTGATCGACGCGAATCAGGCCGGAACCGGTTGCCCCGCATCCGGCCTGCCTTCCACCTTCTCCCCGCAGGCGGTGCGAAAGAGACTCGCGGCAGCGTCGTACTCGTCCCCTCGGGTTTAACCGGGGAGAGGGGCATCAGCGGCGGCGACAGCAGCATGTCCGCACACGCCACACTTAGTCGTGGAATGCCTCGACGAATTTGCGGCGGCCGAGCATGAAGGCGTCGGCCACGTGCCGGAGCGGCGCCAGGTCGACATCCGATCTGCCGGCTTTGATGATCTCGGCGAAACGCCGATAGAGCATGGGGTACTCCTGCTCGGGCTCCTCGTGGACGATCTTGCCGTCGATCGCGAGTTTGGCGCCGCCCTCGGAGAGGACCATTTCGCCCGCATCGGATTCAGCGACGATGTCCCAGCTCTGCTTGCCTGTCTGGCGCCAATCGAACTCGGCAGCGACATCGAGCTTTTCGGCATCGCTGAAGGCGATCGTGGCGGCGATCGGCGCGTCGCGGTTTTCGGGAAATTCGAGCGTCGCGGAGGTGATGAAGACCGGCCGGGGCAGGATGTGGGTCATGATCGAGAGCGCATTGATGCCGGGGTCGAAGACGCCCAGACCGCCGGCTGCCCAGATCCACTCCTGATTCGGATGCCAGTGGCGAACATCTTCCTTCCAGATGATCCGGACGTTGCGGATCGCGGTCGACGCCAGAAACGTCTTTGCCGCCTCCACCGCCGGCGCATAGCGCGAGTGCCAGCTCGCGAAAAGCGAAACGCCTTTCTCGTCCGCCAGCGCCTCCAGGTCCGCGACCTCGCTCAAAGTCGCGCCCGGCGGCTTTTCGAGGAAGACATGCTTGCCGGCGGCAAGTGCGGTACGCGCCGCCTCGTAGCGGTATTGCGGCGGCATGCAAAGCGAAACCGCCTCGACCCCCGGCACGGCCTCGAGCATGGCCTCGATCGACTTGAAATTGTCGATGCCGTCCACCGTTCCATGGCGGCTCGCGGCTGCGATCAGGCGGTAGTCCGCGTTCTTCGCAAGCGCCGGCAGATGTTGATCGCGCACGATCTTGCCGACGCCAACGATGGCAATGTTGATTGGGGACATGGTGTTTTCCGCCCTGATTAGTATGATTTATTCCGCACCCTTTTAGCAGATTGGGAAATGCCGACAAGCCGGCATCCAGTTGCAAAAATTAGCCTAGCCGCTTGGGTGGACAAGATGGAACCCAAATCTATCTTGTCCGTCTTCTTGCCTCTCGAGGGGGTCTCCGAAGTCAGGATTTCAGATGCCACATATTCGTCTTGCGACACGGGCCGAGCTCGACACGATCATCGACTGGGCCGCCAGGGAGGGATGGAATCCCGGTACTGACGACGGCAATGCTTTCTGGGCCGCCGATCCAGAAGGCTACTGGGTCGCGGTCGAGGAAGAGCGGCTTGCCGCTGCCATTTCGCTCGTGCGCTATGGCAGCGGTTACGCGTTTCTCGGCTTTTTCATCGCCGACGAGGCGTATCGGGGCAGGGGCATCGGCCTCGATCTCTGGAAGTGGGCGATTGCAAGGGCCGAGGGGCGGACCATCGGCCTCGACGGGGTCGTGGGCCAGCAGGGAAACTATCGGAAATCGGGTTTCGGCTGGGCGCACGCGAACATACGCTACGGCGGCGTGGTGAACGTGACCGAGCCGCCCGGCACCGAGCTTGTCGACGTGGCGCCGGTGCATTCGGCGACGCTGATCGATTATGACATGAGGTTCAATCCAACGCGGCGCGAGGCGTTTCTGCGCGAATGGACCAAGCAGTTGCAGACGCGCAGAAGCGTGGTCCTGCTGCGAGACGGCGCAATCACCGGGTACGGAACGATCCGCAAGTGCCGCGAAGGCTACAAGATCGGTCCGCTGCTCGCCGACAGCGAGACCGGTGCGGATCTCCTGTTTCGCAAGCTCGCAACCGGCACCGGCGGGGAACGGATCTATTTGGACGTTCCCGAGCCGAATGCGTCCGCCCGAGCACTTTGCACGCGCTACAACATGAAGCCGGTTTTCGAGACCGCCCGCATGTATCGCGGACCGGCACCGGATCTGCCGCTTGCACGGATTTACGGGATCACGACCTTCGAGCTCGGTTAGAGCGGGATGAGGAAAACTGTGCCATTTCCGCCGATATCTTTAGGTCGACCCGACCTAAAAACATCGTGATCGAGAGCAGCCGGGCTGATTATCCCGCCATCGCTTCCTCGTATTCCGCCGACAGCTCCAGCCATTGCTCTTCCGCAGCAGCAAGTTTCTCGACGGCATCGGCGCGCTCCTTGGCGCGCTGAGCCGCTTTTGCCGGGGCCTTCTCGTAAAGCGCGGGATCTGCAAGCTCCGTATCAAGGGCCTGAATCACTTTCTCCAGTTTGGCCGTCAAGGACTCGATCTCATTGATCTTTTTCCTGAGCGGTGCCAGTGAGGCTCGCCTGTCCGCATTGGCCTTTCGCTGGTCTGCCTTGGAGAGCGCCTCATCCGATCCGTTCACCCTGGGCTTGTCGTCCCTGGGCTTCGGCCCGCCGACGATCAGCCCGCGATAGTCCTCGAGGTCGCCGTCGTAGTTCGTGACGGTTCCTTCGCGCACCAGCCACAGCCGGTCGGCCGTCGCTTCGATCAGGTGACGATCATGCGAAATGAGGATGACCGCGCCGGAGAAGTCGTTGAGGGCGGCGATCAGTGCATTGCGGCTGTCGATGTCGAGATGGTTGGTGGGCTCGTCAAGGATAAGCAGACTTGGCGCCTCGAAGGCGGCAAGGCCCATAAGAAGCCGCGCCTTTTCGCCACCGGAGAGATCCTTGGCCGCGGTGTCCATCTTCTCGGTTGCAAGTCCCATCTGCGCCACGCGGGAGCGCACCTTCGCTTCCGGCGCTTCCGGCATGCGGCGGCGGACGTGCTCCACGGCACTCTGCGTCGGCACGAGGTCGTCGAGCTGGTGCTGGGCGAAGAAGCCCACCTTCAGCCCCGGGGCGATCCGCACCTCGCCGCTTTGCGCCGGGAGGCGCCCGGCGATGAACTTCGCAAAAGTGGACTTGCCGTTGCCGTTGGACCCGAGAAGCGCGATCCGGTCGTCCGCATCGATGCGCAGATTGAGCCTCTTCAGGATAGGCTTGCCCGGTTCGTAGCCGACCGCGCCGCCCTGGATGGCGACGATGGGCGAGGCCACCTGCTTCTCCGGGTCCGGAAAGGTGAAGCCCTGGACATGGTCTTCGATCACGGCTGCAACGGTGCCCATCCGCTCCAATGCCTTGATGCGGCTCTGGGCCTGACGGGCCTTGGAAGCCTTGGCCTTGAAGCGATCGATGAAGCTCTGCAGATGCTTGCGGGCCGCCTCGTTCTTGGCTTTCGCCTTCATCTGCAGTTCGTCCGCTTCCGCCTTCTGCCGCTCGAACTGATCGTAGGAGCCGCGGTAGAAGGTGAGCTTCTTCTGATCGAGGTGAACGATCGCGTTCACCGCGGTGTTCAGGAGGTCGCGATCGTGGCTGATGATGATCACCGTGTGCGGATAACGGCGAATATAGTCCTCGAGCCACAGCGTTCCTTCGAGGTCGAGATAGTTGGTCGGCTCGTCGAGGAGCAGCAGATCGGGCTCCGAAAAAAGGACCGCGGCAAGCGCCACGCGCATGCGCCAGCCACCGGAAAAGGAGGAGGCGGGGCGTTTCTGCGCCTCGTGGTCGAAGCCGAGACCGGCGAGAATGCTTGCCGCGCGCGCTTCCGCCGAATGGGCGCCGATGTCGGCGAGCCGCGTCTGGATCTCGGCGATCCTGTGCGGGTCGATCGCCGTCTCCGACTCCGCGATGAGCGCGGTGCGTTCCCTGTCGGCGTTGAGCACGATTTCGATCAGAGGCTCTTCCGTCCCCGGCGCTTCCTGTGCGACCTGCCCGATCCGCGCGTTCTTCGGCAAGAAAACACCGCCGGCTTCCGCCGCAAGCTCGCCGGTGATGACCCGAAACAGTGTGGACTTGCCGGCGCCGTTGCGCCCGACGAGCCCGGCCTTCGTGCCCGCCGGGAGCGTCACGGAAGCGTTGTCGATAAGCAGACGGCCCGCAATGCGGGCGGAGAGGCCGGATATCTGGATCATCCGGGCCTTTTGCCCGGACTTTTTCGGGAAGGCAAGAGGCTCGCGCCACTGCTCTCGCGATCGCTCGAATAAGGATGCCGAAGGCATTTTCAAGTAAGGATTGTTATGGATTCATGGACAACGTGTTCCGATAATCAATACTTCCCATCCTCATCATGAGGCCCCACATCTTCGGACGGAGAGCACGAGAATGCTCTTCTGACCCTTTGATCGGACCGGGCGCCATCGGCGAGGCCACCGCGTCCGGAATGGTGCCGATCAAGGCGGTCGCGACGAAACCTTCGTTCAAGCGAACGACCGATCAGGAGTGATGATCATGAGGAACGCAATCCATACTGCTCTCGCCGCCACCCTCGTTGCCACAGCCGTTCTCGGCGGTGCATCCGCAGCCTTTGCCGGCGGCAGCTATTATCAGGGTGTCAGCGACAAGCCGCTCTACACCGAACGCGCAGCGCGAGCCGGTGACCAGACGGCCGTTCGCCGTGCCGACGGCTCCCTCGACCGTACGTCCACCGGTTCGGTCGGCTATGCTCCGCAGCCGAAGGTCGTTTCCGGCGGTGAAGGCGAATATTACCAGGGCCTCAGCCGCTAAGGCCACAGCCGACGAGTCATGGAGCGGGCGCGGCCTCCCACGCGCCTCTGGCTCCGCCCGAACGAAAGGCCCGGTTCCCCCGAACCGGGTCTTTCGTGCTCCGGGGTGGCCTTTTCAAACGGCGCACTCCGCGCGCAAAACCGTTTCGCACAACGTCCTCTCTCCGCTTCGCCCTTTATACTTGACGATGGGAGTCAGCAATAATATGCCGCCGTGCTAAAATGGAGGTGGTTTTGGGCGGCTCAGGCGAAGTTTCGGTGTCCCCGTTCGGTGTTGCAAGTCTTGCTGCGCGGGGCGACCGGCCGGCGCTGCTTTTGCGCGGCGGGCGGATCGTGAGTTACAGCGAACTTGCCGAGCGCATCGACCGGCTCGCTTCTCGGTGGCGCGGCGATCGCGGCCTGGTCATAATCGAGGCCGATCTTTCCGAACACGCTATCGTCGCTTATCTCGCAGCACTCGAGGCGGGCCACGCGGTCGCCCTGTGCGGCACCGCTTCCATGGCCGAGGATCGCGACGTCTTCAAGCCGGAATATTGCTACCGCCGCTTCGGCGGTCGCTGGCGCATGGAGCGGCTGGCGGGAGATGCGATCACACCGCATCCCGAACTTGCCGTCCTGCTCTCGACGTCCGGCAGCACCGGGCAAGGAAAATGGGTGCGGCTGTCGCACATGAATATCCAGTCCAATGCGCGGTCAATCGCGGAATATCTCGGTTTGACGGCAGCGGACCGAGGCTGCCTCATCCTGCCGCTTCACTATTCCTACGGGCTTTCCGTCCTTAACGCCCACCTCGCCGTGGGCGCGAGCGTCTACATGCCGGGCTGTTCCATCCTCGACGAGGGCTTCCTCGATGAACTTGCGCAGAGCGGCAGCTCCAATTTTGCCGGAGTCCCCTATTCCTACGACCTCCTGGAAATGGCGGGATTCCGGGAGCGGGACTTTCCGGCGCTGCGCTTCATGACTGTGGCCGGCGGACGTTTGGCGCCGGAACTCGTTCGCCGCTACAATGAGCATCTCTCCGCGCGCAACGCGTGCCTTTTCGTGATGTACGGCCAGACAGAGGCAACCGCTCGCATGGCCTATATGCCGCCGGACCGTCTCCGGGGCAGGGAAGACCGGATCGGCATCGCCATCCCGGGCGGCAGCCTGACGCTAGAGGACGACGGTGGAAGGATAATCTCCAGCGCCGATCAGCCCGGCGAGCTTGTCTATCGCGGGCCGAATGTGATGATGGGCTACGCTTCGTCACGCGCCGATCTCGCGCGAGGGGCCGAGTTGTCGGAATTGCGGACCGGCGATCTGGCCGTAAGAGATGCGGACGGGCTCTTCCGGATCGTCGGACGAACAAAGCGGATATCGAAGATTGCCGGCCTCCGAATAGGTCACGACGGTCTGGAGGCGGCCCTGGAGCGGCACGGAGTCGCCGCGGCCGTGGTCGGCAGCGACACCGAAATCCATGCCTATTATGTGGGAAACCGCGATCCGGATGAAGTTCGCCGCCTGCTCGTCGAGGCGAGCGGCTTGACCTTGATGCATGTAGGGGCTTCCCGCCTCGACAAGTTGCCGAGATTGACATCCGGCAAGATCGATTACCCGGCCCTTCGCAAGCGGCCGGCCGCGGCAACGTGCGGCAGTTCGGAAGAGGGGGACGTCGAGGCGCTTTTTGCCCAGCTCTTCTATCCGAAGAAGGTTCGACGGGAGGACAGCTTTCTGTCGCTCGGTGGCGATTCGCTCCGTTTCGTCCAGCTTTCGATCGGCCTCGAGAGGAGGCTCGGAGAACTGCCGGAGGCCTGGGAAAAGCTCTCGATCGGCGAACTCGCCGCCCTCGGCAGCCGCGAGCGAAAGAGCCGCCGGATCGGCGCGGATCTCCTGATCCGGGCGCTGGCGATCCTGCTGGTCGTGGTCCACCACGAGACGCTTTGGCCGATTCCGGGAGGATCGGCTGCCATGGTCATTCTCGCCGGCTTCGGTCTAGCGCGCTTCCAGAGCGGCGCACTGCTCTCCGGCGCGATAGACAAGCTGCTGCGGCCGCTCGTCCAGATTCTCGTCCCCTATTATCTGATCGTGGCGGGCTACACGCTCGCCTGGGGCCAGATACCCTGGGCGTCGGTCTTTCTCGTCGGGAATTTCGGCTTTGCCGACCCCGGGCGCCACGGCATGGTGCCCTATCTCTACTGGTTCATCGAAGCCTATTGTCAGATGCTGCTGGTGTTTGGCGCTCTGTTTGCCGTTCCGGTCGTCCGGCGCGCCGCGGCCAGAAGACCTCTTGCCGTGGGCATGGCGTTGTTTGCCGCGGCCTTCGCTGCGCGGATGGCGTTTCCGCTTCTCGTCGATATCGGCAACCGCCAGATATTCACCCTTCCATGGATCTTCTACATGGCGGTGCTCGGCTGGTGTGCGGCAGTTGCCGAAACGTGGAAAGAACGCTCGATGGTAATGCTGGCAGGAACAGGCGTTTTCCTGTTCCTCGGACTTTATGAGGGCGTCTGGATCGGGACGAAAGTCAAATATCTGCTGCAGATCGCCGTCCTGGCGGCGCTGCTCTTCCTGCCGCGCATTCGCATGCCGCAATGGGGTACGCGGCTGATCCTGCCGCTTTCCGCAGCGGGCTTTCATATCTACATCCTGCACCGCTTCGTGCCGGAGTTGCTGTTGCTGCCGATCCGGCCGTTGCTGTCGCCGCTGGCGTTTGCCTTCTGCTCAATCCTGGGGGGCATCGCGCTCGGCATTGCCGCCTGGCTGGGGCAGGGTCGACTTATCGCGTGGCTCGCCGGTGCCCGAGACAGGCGCATCTCGCTTGCAACGGAGGGCGGCTCCGGCCTCGCTTCAATCGGCCCACTTCTTGCCCTCGGTCCGCAGGAAGAAAACCAGGTCCAGCGTCAGTGAGGGCTGCCTAAGCGCGGTCAAGGTCGCATGCGCCTGGCCGCGATGATGGGTCTGATGGTTGAAGAAGTGAGCGAGCGTCCGTGCGAGCCGTTCCGTGACCTCGACCGGATTGGTGAGCGGAGAGTAGGTGAAGTGCCCGGCAAGGCGCGCCTCGTCGAGGCTGTCGACCCAGGCAATGATGCGGTCGTCCTCGGCCGCCCGCGCCGCCGCCAGTCCGGTGAAATCTTCGTGTAGAATGGCGTCGAGTTGCGACGGCGCCTCGCCCTCTTTCGTAAACCGCTTCATCCAGATCCGGTCCGCCGCGAGGATATGGTTCAGCGTCCCGTGCAGCGAGCCGAAGAAGGCTCCCTTGTCCTCCCGGTATTCCGAATCCGATAGTTCCGAGACGGCAGCGTAGACACGCCGGTTCGCCCAGCGATTGTAGTCGGCAAACATCCGGTAGTGGTCGAGCATCGGCAATCTCCTCGTGTGGTCGGCTCCTCGTGTGGTCGGCAACCTATCGCGAATCCGTATCAGGGTGTCGAATGCTACTGATGAAATTAAGTGATTTGATCCGCAAGCGGTGCTCCCCTTATGTGCCTCAGTAGCGAAATACAGGAGCCTGAATGACACGCAAACTCTATGCACTCTCCGGAACCGACAGGAGCCGCCCCTTTTCGCCGCATGTGTGGAAGACGAAGCTATCGCTCGCGCACAAGGGCCTAGCCTTCGACATCGCGCCCGTCGGCTTCACCGAGATTCCGAGGCTGGAGCAGGGGGCGACGAAGATCGTTCCCCTGCTGCGCGACGGGGAGAAACTCGTCAGCGACAGCTTCGATATCGCTCTCTATCTCGAAGAGGCCTATCCCGATCGTCCCCCGCTGTTTTCCGGCGAAGGCGGAAAGGCCATGGCTCGCTTCGTCGAGGGCTGGTCGCAAACGGTTTTGCATCCCGCGATCGGACGTATCGCGATCATGGACATTCATGACAGCCTCGACCCGATCAACCGGGCTTATTTCCGGGCGAGCCGCGAGGAGCGCTTCGGAAGGCCGCTGGAGGCGGTTGCCGAGGCCGGGCGTGGAGACCTCGAAAGCTTCTCGGCGAAGCTCGAACCGCTCCGCCACATGCTGAAGTTTCAGCCGTTCCTCGGCGGCGACGGGCCGCTATTTGCCGATTATATCGTCTTTGGCGCGCTGCAATGGGCGCGTATCGCTTCGCCACGCCGCCTGCTTGCCGCAGGCGACGTCGTCACCGACTGGTTCGAGCGCTGCCTCGACCTTCACGACGGCTTGGGCCGCAGCGTGACAGCGGCGTGAAACTACAGCGCGAGGGGGCGAATCATCGCCGCGCCCCCTTGTTTTGCGCGGAATTGGCGGCTAATGAACCGCCACTTCTCAAGAGCAAGGGAAATTGAGCCAATGGCGATTGAACGTACCTTTTCGATGATCAAGCCGGATGCGACGAAGCGCAACCTGACCGGCGCCATCACCAAGATGCTGGAGGATGCCGGCCTTCGCGTCGTCGCCTCGAAGCGCGTCTGGATGAGCCGCCGCGAAGCCGAAGGCTTCTATGCCGTCCACAAGGAGCGCCCGTTCTTCGGCGAGCTCGTCGAATTCATGTCCTCCGGCCCGACCGTGGTCCAGGTTCTCGAAGGCGAGAACGCCATTGCCAAGAACCGTGAAGTCATGGGCGCTACCAACCCGGCTAACGCCGCCGAGGGCACGATCCGCAAGGTCCACGCTCTTTCGATCGGCGAAAACTCGGTTCACGGTTCCGATGCCCCGGAGACGGCTGCCGAGGAAATCGCCTACTGGTTCTCCGGCACCGAGATCGTCGGCTGAGCGATAAAGCAGAGACGTGATTTTCGAGCCGGGGCGGCGACGCTCCGGCTTTTTACGTCGGGCAACTGGCGGTCTCGAAGCGCGCCGGCGCCTTGCCGTCCTTGAAGACCTCCGGGTTCTTGTCGTAGGCCGGACCTTCGACAAGGGGTTTCGCCGGCATCACGTCCTGATCGATGTCCGAAATGACAGTCGTCTCCAATCTCTGAAGCGATGTCCCGTCCGGCCCTTTGACCTCGATGGTCACGGCATAGGGTCTCTGCTTCTTCACGCAGGTGATGTCCGGACTTTCCAGCACCACCTTGTTCAGCTTCGGGAAAAGCCGCCGTTCAAGGGTCAGCGGATTGCCGCCGGCAGGGTTTTCGAAGGTTGCGACGACAGTGCTCCCATCCGGAACCGGCTCCGTCTTGTTGAGGGTGACCATATAGGTCGCATAGGCCAGCCGATAGTTGAACACGAACATCTTGCCGGTCAGTTCGAGCGGATCCCTGCCGCTTTCGCGTTGACAGCCGGCAGCGACCGCTGCGGCGAGCAGAGCGGATATCATGGCTCTCTTCATGGCTTCGGTTCCTCCCTGCTGCGGCGATAATGACGCCTGGCCTTCGTGCGGTTGCCGCAAACCGCCATGTCGCACCACGTCCGGCTTCGGTTGCGGCTGCGGTCGAGAAACAGCCACGCGCAGTTGGGGCAGATTTTGAGGCGTTCCCTCTCCGGTCCGGCAATGAGACCAAGTGCCGAATGCGCCGTGGCCACATCGAGCGGCGTGCCTTTGCCCGTGTCCGCGGGTTGACGCAGGACGGTGGCGATCGCCTCGAGCAGATCGGCCAGGAGGTCCGGCCGATCCTCAGTCCGCACCAGCGCGCGGAAATGGCGGTCGGTCGCCTCGCGCAGTCCAATGAATGCGTTTCGGCGCACTGATTTTGCCGGGACGAGCGTGCCGAAACGGCTCCGTTCGGCGCCGTAGAGATTTGCGGCCTCGGCGAAGCTGTCGATCGCCGCCGGATCGTCGAAGCGATCGATCCGGCGCTCCGCGTCGAAGCGCAGGACCACGGAATTGGCGACGTCCAGTGCGAGCGCGCCGCCGGAGAATCGATGTGCGGTCCAGGTGAAGCTCATGCGAAAAGTCCTAACTGGTAAAAGCTATTTTACCAGTTATAGTACGCTTGTCATCACGCGGATGTGCCATGGCCTATTTCCTGCAGCAGATCGCCAATGCCGTGCCCGTGGCCGCGCTTTATGCGGCGCTCGCCTTCGGATACGCCATCGCCTTTGCCGTCACACGCCGGGCGGATCTGACCTATGGCGCACTCTTCGCCTTTGCAGGGCAAATCTTCGTGCTCTTCGCCGATGTCGGCTGGAGCCGGCTGTGGCTGGTACTGCCGGCGGCGCTCGCGCTGGGGGCGGCAGCGGCGCTCGCATTCGGGCTCGGCGCCGGCCTTGTTGCCGGCCGCTACGTCATGAGGCCCCTGGCTTTTTCCTCCGCCAACGCGGTGGTCGTCGCCTCG
Organism: Sinorhizobium meliloti 4H41; assembly: GCF_000375585.1. Classification (GTDB taxonomy): domain Bacteria; phylum Pseudomonadota; class Alphaproteobacteria; order Rhizobiales; family Rhizobiaceae; genus Sinorhizobium; species Sinorhizobium meliloti_A. The sequence continues at coordinate 1,066,198 of NZ_AQWP01000001.1, forward strand.
CTCGGAAGCCTGCTGGTGTTGATGGAAACAGCCCGGCTCGCCTCCGACACCAGAAGCCTCTGGCTGCCGCCCTTCCTGAACGACGTGGTGGTGTTCTGGCCCAATCCCGCCTTTCCGGTCGCGCTGACGGTCGTACAACTCGTCAATACCGCGCTCATGGTGGCCCTTGTCGGCGGCGGCCATTGGCTGTTGACCCGTTCCTACGCCGGCCGCTACTGGCGTGCCGTTTCCGAGGATCGCAAGGCCGCCGCGCTTTGCGGTATCGATCCCGGCGTGGTCTATGTCGCCGCCTACGGCGTGGCGTCGCTGATCGCTGCGTTCTGCGGGATTCTCGCTGCTTCCTATTACGGCAACATGGATTTCGGCACCGGCCTGACCTTCGGGGTCAAGGTCCTGTTCATCGCGGCCATCGGCGGGCAGGCTTCGCCGCTATTCGCGGCACTGGGCGCAGCCGGCATCGGCCTCATGGAGACCTTGTGGAGCGCCTATGGACCCATCCTCTGGCGGGACTTCGCCATATTCGGCTTTCTGGTGATCGTGCTCGTGATCACGCGCCGGGAAAAGATCATTCCATGAACCGCAGGCGGTGTGAGATCAGCGACGCGTCCAGCGATCGCGCGCCGCGTCGTCCGCATCCTTCGCGCTGACCCAATCGCCTGCGCTGCCGTCGGTGCGATGTTCCTTCTTCCAGAAGGGGGCCGAGGTCTTCAGGAAATCCATGATGAAATTCGCGCCATCGAATGCCGCCTGCCGGTGCGGCGAGGCGGTTACCACCAGGACGATGTTCGCTCCCGGCTCCATGCGGCCGAAGCGATGGATGGCGGTTGCGGCCTGCAGGCCGAAGCGCTCGACCGCTTCCTGGCATATCCGTTCGATCTCCGCCTCCGCCATGCCGGGATAGTGCTCGAGCTCGAGGGCGCCGAGGGCTCCGGCCTCGTCCCGGCACAGCCCCGAAAACGTGACCACCGCACCGATGTCAGTCCGCCCACGGCAAAGCGCCGAGACTTCGGCGGCGATGTCGAAGTCGTCGCGCTGGACGCGCACGGTGACCGGGGCAGCCATGATCTCAGCCGCCCGTCATCGGTGGGAAGAGGGCGATCTCGCGGGCGCCGGCGATCGGCTCGCCGTGCTCCACATGTTCCTGGTTGATCGCCGCGCGGATGACGTTCGCGTGCTCGAACACCGCGGCATACTCCTCGCCGCGGGTCCTCAGATGGCCAAGCAGATCGGCGATCGTGACGACATCCTCCGGCAGGTCCAGTGTTTCTTCAGGCCTGCCGATGCGTTCGCGAACCCAGGAGAAATAGACGAGGTTTACCGTGCTCATTCGTTGACAACATGTTTCAGGCCGGCGCGGAAATAGTCGTAGCCGGTATAGAGTGTGATGGCCGCGGCGATCCACAGAAGCAGGATACCGGCTTCCGTCACATAGGGCACGATCTTGTCGCCGGCCGGACCGGCGAGCAGGAACGCGATCGCCACCATCTGGATCGTCGTCTTCCATTTGGCAACCCGCGTCACCGGAACGCTGACCTTGAGAGCTGCAAGATATTCGCGCAGACCGGAAACCAGTATCTCGCGGCAGAGGATGATGATGGCAGCCCAGATCGACCAGCCGGCGATCGTCCCGTCGGCGGCCACGAGCAGCAGGATCGAGGCGACCAGCAGCTTGTCCGCGATCGGGTCGAGCATGCGGCCGATATTGGAGGTCTGCTTCCATATGCGGGCGAGATAGCCGTCGAAAAAGTCGGTGATCGAAGCCGCGACAAAGAGAATAAGCGCGGTCCAGCGCGCGAAGTCCGAGCTGTGAAGCCGGCCCTCGATGAAGAAGCAGAAGACGATCAGCGGCACGATCAGGATGCGGAAATAGGTCAGCAGATTCGGGATGCTATAGGCTATGGGCGTTGGCATGGATTCGGTTTCTCTGGACACGACAGTCCTCATTTCCCGCCATCTGGGGTCTCGGCGCGATCGATTCTAGTGGTCGAAGCGGGATGCGGGCGGAAACGCCGAATGCCTTTCCTCATCCCCTCCGGGTTCAGCTGTACAGAATGACTTTGCGACCATAAGGTCAACAGATCATTGCGTGACGCCTGTCATAATTGGCGGATTTCGCCTGAATGCAGGCTGAACCGCGCCGCGCCGTCATTTGGCGGCGTCTTCGTGGAAATGCTCGTAGACGATACGGGCGACCGTTTCGGAAATGCCGTTTACCGACATCAGGTCGTTGATGCCGGCGCGGGAGACTGCCTTGGCGGTTCCGAAATGGGTGAGGAGCGCGCGTTTGCGTGTCGGGCCGATTCCGGCGATCTCGTCGAGCGGATTCTTGACCATTTCCTTTTTCCGGCGAGCCCGATGCGAGCCGATCGCGAAGCGGTGCGCTTCGTCGCGCAGGCGCTGGATGAAATAGAGGACCGGGTCGCGCGGCGGCAGAGTAAAGCTTTCCCGGCCTTCGGCGAAGAAACGTTCGCGGCCGGCGTCGCGGTCGACGCCCTTGGCCACGCCGATCGCCGTCACGCTATCCTCTATGCCGAGTTCCTTGAGAATCGCACGAACCGCCGTCATCTGCCCTTGGCCGCCATCGATCAGGATGACGTCGGGCCACGCGGGGAAACCGGCATCCTCACCCGGCTCTGCGGACCGATCCGGCTTGCCCTCCTCTTTCAGGAGTCGGGAGAAGCGCCGCGTCATGACCTCGCGCATCATGCCGAAATCGTCGCCCGGCGTGATGTCGGTCGATTTGATGTTGAACTTTCGGTACTGGCCTTTGACGAAGCCCTCCGGGCCGGCGACCACCATGCCGCCCACCGCATTGGTGCCCATGATATGCGAGTTGTCGTAGATCTCGATGCGGCGCGGCACGTAAGGGAGTTGGAAGGTTGCGGCAAAACCTTCGAGCAGGCGCCCCTGCGAAGCGGTTTCGGCGAGCTTGCGGCCATGCGCCTCGCGGGCGTTTGCGAGCGCATGCTCGACGAGATCCTTCTTCTCTCCGCGCTGCGGCACGAGGATCGAGACCTTGTAGCCGGATTTCTCGCTGAGCGCCTGTGCAAGCAGTTCCTGTTCCTCCACGGGGGCGCAGAGCAGGACCTGCCGCGGACAGGGCTTGTCGTCATAGAACTGTGCAAGAAACGCGCTGAGCACCTCGGCGGGGGGAATCGAAGGGTCGGCTTTCGGAAAATAGGCGCGATTGCCCCAGTTCTGCCCCGTCCGGAAGAAGAACACCTGGATGCAGGAGATGCCGCCTTCGTGATGAATGGCGAAGACGTCCGCTTCCTCGACGCCGGCCGGATTGATGCCCTGGTGGCTCTGGACGTGGCTCAGCGCGGCCAGCCGGTCGCGGTAAAGCGCGGCACGTTCGAAATCCAGGTTTTCCGAAGCCTCGGCCATGGCGGAGGCAATGGTCGCCTTCACCGCCTGGCTCTTGCCGGAGAGAAAGTCCTTGGCTTCGCTGACCAGTTCCGCGTAGTCCGCATCGCTGATCTCGTTCGTGCACGGCGCGGAACAACGCTTGATCTGGTAAAGCAGACAGGGGCGCGTGCGTGTTTCGAAGACACTGTCCGTGCAGGTTCTGAGAAGAAAGGCGCGTTGCAGCGAATTGATCGTGCGTCCGACTGCTCCGGCCGAGGCGAAGGGGCCGAAATAGTCGCCTTTGCGGCTGCGCGCGCCGCGATGCTTGTAGAGCGCCGGCGCACGCGTATCGCCGGTGACGACGATATAGGGGAAGGACTTGTCGTCGCGCAGAAGCACGTTGAAGCGCGGGCGCAGGCGCTTGATGAGGTTCGCTTCGAGCAGCAGCGCCTCGATCTCCGTCCGCGTCGTCACGAATTCCATATGTGCGGTCTCGCGAACCATGCGCGCGATGCGGTTGGAGTGGCCGCGCCCCTGCGCATAGTTGCTCACCCGCTTCTTCAGGCTGCGGGCCTTGCCGACATAGAGCACGTCGCCGGCCTCGTTGAGCATCCGGTAGACGCCGGGCCCGTTCGGCAGGCGCTTGACGAAGGCCTGGATGAGTTCGGCTCCCTTGAGGCCTGCCGCTTCCGGCAGGCTCTCCGCCCATCCTATTGCCGGCGCCAGCCGTTCGGGCTCGGTCACTTCGACCAGATCGTCTTCGTCGTCCGTCTCCGTGGCGTCGTAAAGGATGCCGCCATCGGTGGGCGTCTGCCCGTTCATTCCACTATCTCCCGAATATCCGGCGTCTCCCAGGCAAGGTGCTGGCCGCCGTCGAGTGCAATCATCTGTCCGGTAACCGACGGCGTGTCGAAAAGGAAGCGGATCGCACGTCCGAATTCATCGAGCGCCGGACCGCGCCTGAGAATCAGCGCCTCGACCTGCGCCTCGAAATCACGCGGATCCTGTCGCTCGTTCGGCAGCGTCGGCCCGGGTCCGATGCCGTTGACGCGAATGTCGGGGGCGAGCGCCTGGGCCATCGTCTGAGTTGCCGTCCACAGCGCCGACTTCGACAACATATAGGAATAAAAGCGCGGATTTGGAGACCAGACGCGCTGATCGATCACATTGACGATGAGACCGGAGACGTCGGCCGGCCGCTGCAGGGCAAAATCGCGGGCGAGCAGGGAGGGGGCTTTGACATGCAGCGCGAAGTGCCGCTCCCATACCGCTTCGTCGAACTCGGCGAGGCTGTCCTTGTTGAACACCGAGGCGTTGTTGACGAGGAGATCCAGCGGACCGAGCAGGGCCGTTGCCTCGGCGATGAGCCCGGAGGCGGCGCCGGCTTCGGTAAGATCGGCTCTGAGTGCGACCGCCCTCGCGCCGGTTTGTCCCAGCTTCCCGGCGAGCGCCTCCGCTTCTGCGAACGATCCGTTCGCGTGAATGGCGAGCGCGAAACCGTGCGCCGCCAGATCCTCGACTATTGCCCTGCCGATGCGTCGGGCGCCGCCGGTAACGAGCGCCGCCTTGAGTGTCCTTTTCAACGTTTCGTCCCGTTCTTCGAATCCTGATGCCGAGTGGCAGAAGATATAGACTGGAAACGCTCGCCGAAACTCTCGCCGGAGGATTCATTTCTGAAAAATTAACGTGGAAGCCGTAATTTGCATTAGTTTGTATTGCTGTAGTATATCTTTCGTTAATCTTGAATCATGGTTAATAAAACTCCTGTGTCTGCGCTGCAACATCGCTTTTCGGTCGCGTTGCCGCCACTAAAATTTCACATTTTGGCTCTTGAGATTCCTCATTTCCTGATCAATTTCGGGTCAACCGGGCGGGTTAATTGCAGATGTCCGGTGTTCCGCCGGGAAACACCTAAAACGGAACGCCGGTTCGAAAGGAGAATAGTATGCGTACGCTCACCACCACCCTCATGGCCTCGGCCATGGCCCTCGTTGCTTTCCAGGCCGCCCACGCCGCTGACGTGGTCGACGAAGTTCCGGCTGCTCCGGCTGCCGAATATACCGAACCGGCGGTGCGCAACTGGTCCGGCGCCTATGTCGGCGGCACCATCGACTGGCACCATGGCGAGGCCGATGCAACCGGCAACAATAAGTCGGTCGGTTTCGGCGGCGGTCTCTATGGCGGCTACAACGTTCAGGACGGTCAGATGGTTTATGGCGGTGAAGCCGACGTAAACTACACCGGCAACGACGCCCGCTCCAGCGGCCGCCGCGTCAAGCAGGGTGTCAACGGCTCGGTCCGCGGTCGCGTCGGTGTCGACCTGAACCCGGTTCTCGTATACGGCACGGCCGGTGTCGCACTCGGCAATGCCAAGCTTTCGACTCCGGCAGGCTCCGACGACAAGACTCTTGTCGGCTGGACCGCAGGCGTCGGCGCCGAAACCTTCGTCACCGACAACATCACCGCGCGTGCCGAATACCGCTACACGGATTACGGCTCCAAGGACTTCCGCGCCGGCGGTTCGACGATCTCGTCCGGCTACGACGAGCACAGCGTCAAACTCGGTATGGGCGTCAAGTTCTGATCCGTCCAACGCGATCGAAAAAGGCCGGGCTAACCCCGGCCTTTTTTGTTTTGAGCCGCATCCTGCGGCGCGCGCCACGAGTCACCTTCGACCCGCTTGCGGGGAGAAGGTGGCCGGCAGGCCGGATGAGGGGCGACGCAAGCAAGAGCAAGCTTCGCGATGCTCAAGCCTTGAACTTCGAATAATCCGGGAAGTGCTTCTCGAATTTGGCAGGCCAGTTCTTGAGCTTGGGCCGGCCCTTCTGCCATTCGCCGGCGAAGCGCAGTTCGATGTAGCGCAGCGTGGCGGCGAGTGCGAAATGACCGGCATTGAGCTTCCCTCCGGTCTTGGGCAGATTTGCTTCGAGGTAGTCGAGGCCCCGTTCCACCTTTTCCCACTGCCGGTCGATCCAGGGCTGGTGCACCTTTTCAGGCGGATGGAAGCGTTTCTCGTAGACGATCGCGAGCAGGCTGTCGCATATGCCGTCGCAAAGTGCCTCGAAGATCTCGATCCTCGTACGCTTCTCGTGATTCTTCGGATAGAGCTTGCCCCCGGTTTCGCGATCGATGAAATGCATGATCGCGCGGCTGTCGTAGATTGCCTGGCCGTCGTCGGTGATCAGCGTCGGAATCTTTCCGAGCGGATTGTTGTCGATCAGCTGCGGCGGATTGGCATTGGTTTCCGTGAGAACGCTTTCCGCCGCGATTCCGGCATGATGAGCCGCCATGCGGACCTTGTTCGAATAGGGGGAGGCGGGCGAGTAGAGTATCTTCATGCGATGTCTTTCCATCATGGTGCTGGAGGCAACGAGACGGTGTCTCGTCTGCAGGCCTGTCGGTCGACTTGAGGGCAAGCCCTGAATTTCAGTTCCTTGTCGAAGCAGATCCTGATTTCTTCGAGTAACCTTCCTTCGCAGGTAACAGCGATCGACTCGCTCGTCATCCCGGAATTCTTCTTCTTGAAGGCCGCTTCGATCGCCTGGACGGAGAGGTTCTCGGCGCCGTCCACAGCCGTTAATTCCGAAGGAATGGCGAGCCTCTCATGCGCGGCCCGCGTGACCGCGAAATAATCCCTCTGGCTGAGGCCGGAACAGGTGCCGTGCTTGCGCCACTGGTGGCCGATAAGGCCCATCGAGGGGATGAGGTCGAAATATTGCCGTCCGAGCGATTCGGGCACGCGATCCGAGTGCCGCGTCCGGCAATATTCCGGATAGCTGCCTTCGTTCTGCGGCCAGAGTCCGTGTACGATCAGGCCATGTCCGCGGCCGGTTTCGCACTGGTCGGACTTGCCTTTCGGATCGTTGGCGTCGCACCAGGTCGGCGACCAGGAGAGGGAAAGCACATAGAAGTCGAACCCAGTGCCGACGGGCACAGGCGCCATTGACGCACGTCTCGCCAAATCATTCGAGGCGTTCGGGGCAGTCTGGCTGCCTTCTTCACCGCTACAGCCGAGAAGCGTGCCAAGGACGACGATTGCCGGCAGCAGGCTGAAAGGCGTCGCATTCGATCGAGTTCGTGAGATGCGCTTCAGCTTTTCGTACCGATGCATGTCGTTGTCCCAAAACCGCTGCGCACTTTTGGGCGACATGCGTTAGGTGCTGCGATCACCGAAGCGAAGCGCAGTTGGCGCCGTAGACATACCATGGGTCGAGACCCCCGACGCAGAACTCGATATTGGACCCGACGCCGGCAAAGCCCCATGGCCGTTCGATCAGATACCACATCGGGCGCCGAACGCCGTCCGTCGTCACCGCGGTCGCGTAGCAATATTCGCGTTCCACCAGATGGGTGTAATCGCGCGGTTCGAAGCGGCTCTGACCCATTTCGCGAATCTCGGCGATGGCGATGTTGGCGCGCAGATAGTTCGCCGCCTTGTAGTCGAAGCGCCGGGTAATGAAACCCAGGACGGAGGGGTTGCCGCAAACGCCGACGTCGTAGGTATGCCGGGCAACGGGAACTTCCGCAAAGTCTGCGGCGGCCGCGCTGCTGGTCACGCCGGCAACGAGGGAAAGCGAGGTGAGAAGCATTGCGGCAAGCTTGCAAGTCATGGCTACCTCCCTGAGTCGTCGTAAGAGATTGAAGCCACAGAACCTTATCCGTCAAGGCCCTCGATCGAGCGGCGCCTCGCCGCGCAGCCAGAAGCAACGCCCCGAAGCGAAACGATCCTGGGCGAGTTGTGTCTTCAGATAGGGTAGGAGAATGTCGAGTTCGCCTTTCAACGTGAAGGGCGGGTTGACGATGATGAGGCCGGATCCCGCGAGTCCCGTGGTAACGCGATCGCTGCGCACCGACAGTTCGGCGCAAAGCATTTTCGGGATTTCCAAAGCCTTGAGCGACTCGTGAAAATCCCTGATCGGCGCGCCCTTCTTCAGCGGATACCAGAGACAGTAGATGCCGCCGGTGAAGCGGCGGTATGCCTTGGCCAGCCCGTCCACCAGCCGCTCATACTCGCCTTCGGCTTCGAAGGGAGGATCGACGAGAACGAGGCCGCGCTTTTCCTTCGGCGGCAGATGTGCGCCCAGCGCCAGCCAGCCGTCGAGCCGGGTGATGCGGCTCTGGAAATCACCTTCGAAGAGCCGGTGCAGCGCCTCGTGATCCTCCGGATGAAGTTCCATGGCCGACAGCCGGTCCTGCGGGCGAAACAACATGCGAGCGAGCTTCGGCGACCCCGGATAATGCATGAGGCCGCCCCCGGGGTTAAGGTCGCGAACGGCGGAAAGATACGGTTCGAGAATGGCGGCGACCGGGGCGGGAAGCTCTGCCTCGATCAGCCTTCCGATGCCCTCGCGCCATTCGCCGGTCTTCTGCGCTTCCTCGCTCGAAAGGTCGTAAACGCCGATCCCCGCATGGGTGTCCAGCACGCGGAAGGCCTTGTCCTTCTGCTTCAGATAGGTGACGAGCCGTGCCAGCACCGCGTGCTTCAGGACATCGGCGAAGTTGCCCGCGTGGTAGATGTGCCGGTAGTTCATAAGCGTTGCCGATGGCCGCGATCAATTGTTTCGATGAATGGCGAATGGGGCTTTGAGCGTCCCTGGCCATGCCATATAGAAAAGCCATGAACGTTGCGACCCCTATCAGACAAGAAAAAACCATCGGCCATTCGGTCTGTCCGCACGACTGTCCCTCGGCTTGCGCTCTGGAGGTCGACCTCACCGCCGACGGCCGGATCGGCCGCGTACGCGGAGCGGCGGAAAACACCTATACGGCGGGGGTGATCTGCGCCAAGGTCGCCCGCTATGCAGAGCGCATCTATCATCCCGGCCGGCTGATGGTGCCGCAACGCCGGGTCGGTGCGAAGGGCGACGGGCGTTGGCAGGAGATTTCCTGGGAGACGGCCCTGGACGAGATTGCCAACCAGTTCGTCAAAGCCGAGCAGAGACACGGCTCGGAGGCGGTTTGGCCCTATTTCTATGCCGGCACGATGGGGCAGGTGCAACGCGACTCCATCGAGCGGCTGCGCCACGCCAAGCGCTATTCCGGCTTCTTCGGGTCCATCTGCACCAACATGGCCTGGACCGGCTACACCATGGCGACCGGTACCCTGCGCGGGCCGGACCCAAGAGAGATGGCCAAGTCCGATTGCGTCGTGATCTGGGGCACCAATGCGGTTGCGACGCAGGTCAACGTGATGACCCACGCGGTCAAGGCGCGAAAGGAGCGCGGCGCCAAGATCGTCGTCATCGACGTCTACGACAACCCGACGATCAAGCAGGCCGATATGGGGCTGGTCCTGAAGCCGGGCACCGACGCGGCGCTCGCCTGCGCCGTCATGCACGTCGCCTTCCGCGACGGTCATGCGGACCGCGCCTATATGGCTGAATTCGCCGACGATCCCGCGGGGCTCGAAGCGCATCTGAAGACGCGCGGACCGGAATGGGCTTCCGCGATCACCGGGCTTTCGGTGGAGGAGATCGAAGCTTTCGCGAGACTCGTCGGGACGACGCCGCGGACCTATTTCCGTCTCGGCTACGGCTTCACCCGCCAGCGCAACGGTTCCGTCGCGATCCATGCCGCAGCCTCCGTTGCCACGGTGCTCGGCTCCTGGAAGCACGAGGGCGGCGGTGCCTTCCATTCGAACAACGACATTTTCCGGCTGGACAAGCGCGAGCTCGTCGGCAGCACCCTTCACGATCCGGATGTGCGCATGCTCGACCAGTCGCAGATCGGCCGCGTGCTGACCGGAGACGCCGAGGCGCTTCGCCATCGCGGTCCCGTGACGGCATTGCTCATCCAGAACACCAATCCGGTCAATGTCGCGCCGGAGCAGCGGCTGGTGAAGCGCGGCTTTCTGCGCGACGACGTCTTCGTCGCCGTGCACGAGCAATTCATGACGGACACCGCGCAACTCGCGGACATCGTCCTGCCGGCCACCATGTTCCTCGAGCACGACGACCTTTATCGCGGTGGCGGACACCAGCATGTTCTGCTCGGGCCGAAAGTCGTCGAGCCGCCGCCGACCGTGCGCACCAATCTTTTCGTCATCGAAGAGCTGGCAAAGCGTCTCGGCGTCGCAGACTGTCCCGGCTTCGGGATGACGGAACGCCAGCATATCGATCGATTGCTCGCCAATTACGGCATCGGCTACGACGAGATGAAGGAGCGGAAATGGCTCGATTGCCAGCCGGCATTCGAGGAGGCGCATTTCCTCAACGGTTTCGCGCATCCGGACGGCAGGTTCCGCTTCAAGTCGGATTGGACCGGTACGCCCGCGCCGAACCGGCCACCGAAGGCGATGGGGGTTCAGGGGCCGCACGGTGAACTTCCCGAGTTCCCAGATCATGTCGACCTCATCGAGGTAGCCGACGAGCGGCATCCGTTCCGGCTGGCGACGTCGCCGGCGCGGTCCTTCCTCAATTCCACCTTTGCCGAAACCCCGTCCTCGATCCAGAAGGAAGGCCGGCCGGAAGTCATGATCCATGCGGAGGATGCGGCCGAACTCGGTATCGCCGAGGGCGACGTCGTGAGGCTTGGCAACGGGCGTGGTGAAATTCGCCTGCACGCGAAGATCGGAGGGGGTGCCCGTCGCGGCGTCGTCATCGCCGAAGGGCTTTGGCCCAATGGCGCCCACCTGGACGGGGAGGGGATCAACGTCTTGACCGGTGCCGATGCCGTGGCACCCTATGGCGGCGCTGCATTCCACGACAACCGGGTCTGGATGCGGCGGACCTGACCGCCGCTCTCCAGATCACGATGACTTTATGCCCCCTCGTCTGCGGGGCGGGCAGAGTTAATTCAGCCCAAGGACTTGGTCCGGCTGGATCCCTGTGACGAGCACAGGGCGATCGAACAAGGATTTCTTATGATCAAAAACGCAGACCCGCGCTTCCGGATCATCGATCGCAAGACGGTCTGGGATGGCTTCATCAATCTCGAGCAAATCACGATCGAGCAGGAAATGTCCGACGGCAGCACCGCGCGCCTCGTGCGTGAAGTCCACGACCACGGTCGCGCCGCAACGATCCTCCTCTTCGACCCGGAGCGGCAGGTGGTGGTTCTCGTCCGCCAGCTGCGCCTGCCGGTTTTCCTGCAGGGGGAAAAGGGATATCTCCTCGAAGCGCCGGCGGGCCTCCTCGACGGCGAAGCGCCGGAGGTCGCCATTTGCCGCGAGGCGATGGAGGAAACCGGCTACCGCATCGAGACGGCTATGCATCTCTTCGATGCCTATATGAGCCCCGGCTCCATTACGGAGCGCACGAGCTTCTTCCTCGGTCTCATCGATATATCGAAGAAGGTGGCGGCGGGCGGCGGGCTTGCGCATGAAGGCGAGGACATCGAGGTGTTGGAAATTTCCTTCGACGAAGCCGTCGCGGGGATCGGCACCGGCGAGATCTGCGACGCGAAAACCATCATGCTTCTGCAGTGGGCTATGCTCAACCGTGCCTCTCTGGCCAAGTAATCGCCTGATACTCTGCAATATTCTACATTACCGATATTTCACTGTTTGATCGCGCTGCGCTGCGGTAAGTCCTTGTCGTCTCCTTCAACGACACGGGCGATCCAATGGCGTCCTCCTCTGAAGAGTTTGAAGAGAAAGACCAGCGGCCGCGGGGCGCATGGATGCTCTTTCTGAAGCGCAACCAGCGCTATCTCTCCGCGCTAGGCACACTCCTCGTGATCGCGTTCTTCGGGGCGGCGATCTTTCACCTGACGGCCGAGGTGCAATATGACGATGTCGTGTCGGCGCTGTCGGATACGAGCCGGCGATCGGTGGCAACGGCGATCCTGTTCACGGGCCTGAGCTTCCTCGCACTCACCTTCTATGACGTCAGCGCGCTCGACTACATCGAACGCAAGCTCCCTTATCCCGCCGTCGCGCTCACCGCCGCCTGCGCCTATGCGGTCGGCAACACGGCGGGCTTCGGTCCGCTGAGCGGCGGCGCAATCCGCTATCGGTCCTATTCGCGCCTTGGACTGGAACCGGAGGAGATCGCCCGTATCATCGCCTTCGTCACGCTCGCCTTCGGATTGGGGCTCGCGGCAGTCACATGCCTGAGCCTGCTTGCCGTTGGCGAATACGTGGCGCCGTTGACCGGGATCGATGCGGCATGGCTGCGGGCAATCGCCGCCTTCGTCCTTGCCGGCTTGCTGGCGGTGCTGGTCGCCGCCCGCAGCGGTCGCGAGGTCCGCATCGGCCGCCTCGTCCTGCGTCTGCCGGACTCACGGACATCTTCGCGCCAGTTCCTCGTGACGGCACTCGATCTCGCTGCGTCGGCGAGCGTCCTCTATGTCCTTTTGCCCGCCGGAACGGTGGGCTGGCCCGCCTTCCTGGCGATCTACGCCGTGGCGGTCGGCCTCGGCGTGCTCAGCCACGTGCCGGCGGGGCTCGGTGTTTTTGAAGCGGTGATCGTTGCGAGCCTGGGCCGCGCAGCCGGCGTCGACGCGGTGCTCGGTGCACTCGTCCTCTACCGCGTCATCTACCACCTATTGCCCTTGCTCATCGCCATCGTCGTGATGATAGGCATCGAACTCCGCCAGTTGGCGGGCCATCCTGCGGCCTCCAGCCTTCGCCGCGCCGGCGGCCGGATGACGCCGCTTCTGCTTGCCACGCTGGCGCTCGTCCTCGCCCTGATGCTGGTGCTCTCGGGCGTGACGCCGACGCCGGACGAGAATTTGGACTTTCTTGCGAATTACGTGCCCCTTCCGATCATTGAAGGGGCGCATTTCCTGGCGAGCCTGTTGGGGCTGGCGCTGTTCATCGTCGCGCGGGGGCTGGCGCTGCGTCTCGACGGCGCCTGGTGGGCATCGATCGCGATCGCGCTGGCCGCAATCCTGCTTTCCCTGGTGAAGGCGGTGGCGCTCGGGGAAGCCGGCATGCTCGCCTTCCTCCTTGTCGGGCTGCTCGCGAGTCGGCGGCTCTTCAACCGTCCCGCCTCGCTTTTCGGACAGGCGCTGACGCTGCCGTGGCTTACCGCGCTCGGCGTGATCTGTTTCGGCGCATTCGTCGTCCTGCTCTTCGTCTATCGCGACGTCGCATATAGCCATGAGCTCTGGTGGCAGTTCGAATTCTCCGCCGAGGCGCCGCGCGGGCTCCGCGCCCTTCTGGGAGTGACGATCGGCGCAAGTGCTGTAGCGACCTGGAGCCTGATGCGCCCGGCCGCTGCGGCGGTTGCCCCCGCCTGCAGGCAGGAGGTGGAACGGGCGATCGCCATCGTCGACGCGCAGGACATGTCCGATGCCAACCTCGTGCGCATGGGCGACAAGAGCATCATGTTCTCCGCCGACGGCCGGGCCTTCATCATGTATGGCCGCTGGGCGCGTTCCTGGATTGCGTTGTTCGATCCGGTCGGGCCCGTGGATGCCTGGCCGGACCTGATCTGGCAGTTCATCGAGGCGGCGCGCTCCAATGGTTGCCGGGCCGTCTTCTACCAGGTCTCGGCCCGCGGGCTTGCCTATTACGCGGATGCGGGCTTGAGAGCCTTCCGCCTCGGCGAACTTGCCGAGGTCGATCTCACGCGCTTCGAGATGAAGGGCGGCAAATGGGCAAACCTGCGTCAGCAGGTGAGCCGTGGCCTTCGCGACGGGCTGGAGTTCTCGGTCGTCGCGCCTGCGGAGGTATCGGCGATCCTTCCGGAGCTCGAGGCGGTTTCCGATGCTTGGCTCGCCCACCACAATGCGCGGGAAAAGGGCTTTTCCCTCGGCGCCTTCGATCCGCGATATCTGACGGCGCAGCCTGTTGCGATCCTCAAATGGCAGGGTCGCATCGTGGCCTTCTCCAATATTCTGATCACCGGCACGAAGGAGGAGGGCTCGGTCGACCTCATGCGTTTCTCGCCCGAGGCGCCGAAAGGGGCGATGGATTTCCTGTTCGCGCAACTGATGGAATATCTGAAGAACGAAGGCTATCGGCGTTTCAATCTCGGAATGGCGCCGCTGTCGGGAATGTCGGAGCGGCGGCTGGCGCCCGTATGGGACCGCGCCGGCCGGGCATTTTACGAGCACGGCGAGCGCTTCTACAACTTCAAGGGACTGCGTGCCTTCAAGTCCAAGTTTCACCCGCAGTGGCAACCGCGCTACCTAGTGGCGAGCGGCGGCTTCAACCCGATCCTGGCGCTGATGGATGCGACATTCCTGATCGGCGGCGGTCTGAAGGGAGTGATCGGGAAATGACCCCCATTAAAAGGATATTGAAACGTGCAGCCCTGGCGGTCCTGATTGCCGGCACTGCATCCCTTCCGTCCTTTGCCGAAGACTCGGCAAAGTTCGACACCGGCATGATCCCCGCACCGCACATCCTGTTCCCGAAAGAGGCGCCTTCCGGCGCCGTGGTGCTGCTTTCGGACGCCGGCGGCTGGACTGAGAGGGAGGATGCCGTGGCCCGAAAGCTTTCGAGCGAGAAAGCGCTCGTCATCGGCATCGACCTCAAGGCCTATCTGGCAGCCCTTGCAAGGGATGACGGGGACTGCGTCTACACCGTTTCGGACATCGAATCCTTGAGTCAGCAGGTGCAGCGCGCGGCCGGCAGCGGCGCCTATCGGCCGCCGATCGTCGCCGGCGTCGGCGCCGGCGGCGCCATGGCGCTGGCAATCGCCGCACAGTCGCCCGCAGCGACCATCGGCCGGACGCTCGCGGTCGATCCCGAAGAGGGTATCGCCCTGACGAAGCAGCTCTGCACTCCGGCCGAAAAAATTCGAAAAGGCGACCGCATGGTCTACGGCCTGACCGATGGCGCCTTACCCGACCCGGTAACCGTAATCTTTTCGCCGTCCGCGTCGCCCGCCGGGCGCGAGCACGTTGCCGCTCTCGCAGCCAAGCATCCGGACGTCGAAGTCCAGGCGAGCGACGAAGACGTCTATGCCGCACTCTCCGGCACGCTCGCCGGGTACATCCAGCAGGAGGACGACGGGAACAACCCGTTCGGGCTCCCCCTGACCGTTCTCGATGCGAAGCCAACGCGCGATACCATGGCGGTGATCTATTCCGGCGATGGTGGCTGGCGCGACATCGACAAGGAGGTCGGCAATGCCCTGCAGCAGCAGGGCGTGCCCGTCGTCGGGGTGGATTCGCTGCGCTATTTCTGGTCGGAGCGACAGCCGCAGGCGACGGCGGACGATCTCGCCCGTGTCATCACCTATTACGGCAAGCGGTGGAACGTCCGCAACGTAGTGCTGATCGGCTATTCCTTCGGCGCCGACATCCTGCCGCGCACATACAACCTGCTTGCGCCCGCGACCCGCGCACGCATACGGCAGGTCACGCTCATGGCACTGTCGCATCGCGCCGACTACAAGATCTCCGTCCTCGGCTGGCTCGGCGCCGACGGGGAGGGGAATGCCGGCGACCCGGTCGACGACATCAAGGCGATCGAGCCGCCACTCGTTCAGTGCATCTACGGCACCGACGAGGAGGACGACGCTTGCCCGGATCTGAAATCCTCCGGTATCGAGGTGGTTCCCATCGAGGGAGGCCATCATTTCGACGGCGATTATGCCGCTTTGACACGACGCGTGCTTGATGCGCTCGACCGGCGGCTGGCGATGGGAAGATGACCCGCTTGCGTCAGATGACGGGGGAAATGAGCGTACCCGTTGCCTCGTCGACGGCATGGCTTACCACCCGGCCGGCTTCCATCCGCACCTTGCCTTCAGCCACGAGCCGAAGCGCCATCGGATAGATCTTGTGCTCGACGGTAAGAACGCGGGCGGCGAGCGTATCCGCCGTGTCGCCGGAAACGACCGGTACGGCCGCCTGGGCGACGATCGGCCCGTCGTCCATACCCTCCGTCACGAAGTGCACGGTGCAGCCCGCGATCCTCATCCCGGCGTCGATCGCCCTGCGGTGCGTGTGAAGTCCTGGGAAGAGCGGCAGCAGTGACGGGTGGATGTTGAGGATCCGGCCCTCGTAGCGCTGGATGAAGGCCGCAGAAAGAAGGCGCATATAGCCCGCGAGACAGATCACGTCCGGCTGGAGGCGGTCGAGCTCGGCCAGGATTGCTCCCTCGTGCGCTTCTTTGCTGGCAAAATCCTTGCGAACGAAGGCGAAGGTCGGAATGCCGAGCCCGGCCGCCTTGTCGAGGCCACCTGCATCCGCCTTGTCGGCGATCACCGCAATGATCTCGGCCGGAAAATCCGGCGCGGCGGCAGCCTTCGCCAGCGCGATCATGTTGGAGCCGCCGCCGGAAATGAACACGACGACCTTCTTCTTGCCGGTCATCAAGCTCATATGGCGAGATTGCCCTTGTAGATCGTGCCGGGTGTGCCCTCGGCGCGTGCGACCATGCGGCCGAGCGTGAAGACCGTTTCGCCTTCGCCGGCAAGCACGGCCGCAACTTTTTCCGCTTCGCTCGCCGGAACCACGGCGATCATGCCGACGCCGCAATTGAAGGTGCGCAGCATCTCGTTGGCGGCAACGCCGCCGGTCTTTGCGAGCCACGAGAAGACAGCCGGCGGCTTGATGGCGCCGAGGTCGATCTCGGCGGCAAGGTGTTTCGGCAGCACCCGCGGAATATTCTCGGGGAAGCCGCCGCCGGTGATGTGGGCCAGCGCCTTGATCGCACCCGTCCCGCGGATCGCCTTCAAGAGCGGTTTCACATAGATGCGCGTCGGAGTCATCAGGAGGTCGGCGAGGGTGCCTTCGCCGAAAGGTGCCGGAGCATCCCAGGCAAGGCCCGAGAGCGAAACGATCTTGCGCACCAGCGAATAGCCGTTCGAGTGCACGCCCGAGGAGGCAAGCCCGAGGATGACGTCGCCTTCGGCGATGTCGCCGGCAGGCAGAAGCTGCCCGCGCTCGGCTGCGCCGACGGCAAAGCCGGCAAGATCGTAGTCGCCGCCGGAATACATGCCCGGCATCTCGGCCGTCTCGCCGCCGATCAACGCGCAGCCGGCCTCGCGGCAGCCGGCGGCAATTCCCGCGACAATCGCGGCGCCCTGGTCGGGATCGAGCTTGCCGGTCGCGAAGTAGTCGAGGAAGAACAGCGGTTCGGCGCCCTGCACCACGAGATCGTTCACGCACATGGCGACGAGGTCGATGCCGACCGTGTCGTGCTTGTCGGCGTCGATCGCGATCTTGAGCTTCGTGCCGACGCCGTCATTGGCGGCGACGAGGACCGGATCGCTGAAACCGGCGGCCTTCAGGTCGAAAAGGCCGCCGAACCCGCCGATCTCGCCATCGGCGCCGGGGCGCCGGGTCGAGCGGACATGCGGCTTGATCTTCTCGACCAGCAGGTTGCCGGCATCGATATCGACACCTGCGTCGCTGTAGGTGAGGCCGTTCTTTCCCGACTGGCTCATGCTCGCTCTCCAAGGCTCGTCGCTGATTGCGGATGCGATTGGCACGGAGAAGCGAGGAGTGCAAGCGCAGAGGCGCGCCCGATCCTGCTTTTTTCGTGAATCTGCCTGTGGTCAGCGCCTTCTGCCGGTCACAGGCCGTTTGTCCCGTGAGCGCCGCCGGACTTGACCTTGGCGCGCCCCAAGCCCTATCTCGTGCGAACGAACGACGCGGAAGGTGCGGTGTGCCGCGCGCAACGGGGGCCGTCATGGGCGATCGGGTCAGCAGTATGGGACTTCAGCGCCAGATCTTTTTCTGGCTGCTGGTGCTTGTCGGCTTCATCGCCTTCCTGCTGGTGTTCAGCTCCATCCTTCTGCCCTTTCTCGCCGGCATGGCGCTCGCCTATTTTCTCGATCCTGTAGCCGATCGCCTGGAGCGGCTCGGTCTGAGCCGGCTGATGGCGACGATCGCCATCCTGGTCGCCTTCGTCGTCGTGCTGGCGCTGTCGCTGATGATCATCGTTCCGCTGGTCGTCACGCAGGCTGCCGAATTCATTCAGAAAATGCCGGGTTACATCACCAGGCTTCAGGAGTTCCTGACCGACAGCCAGTCGACACTGTTGCCGGACTGGCTCGCCGGCCAGATGACGACCATCAAGCAGAACTCGGCCAAGCTCTTGGAGCAAGGCGCAAGCTTCCTCGGCACGCTGTTCCAGCAGATCTGGAACTCCGGCCTGGCACTTCTCAATATTCTGTCCCTATTCGTCATCACCCCTGTCGTCGCCTTCTATCTGCTGCTCGACTGGGACCGTATGGTCGACAGAGTCGACAGCTGGATACCGCGCGATTACGTCGAGGTCGTGCGGCAGATCGCTCGCGACATGAATACGACCATTGCCGGGTTCGTACGCGGCCAGGGCTCTCTCTGCGTGATCCTCGGTCTCTACTACGGGATCGGGCTGAGCATGGTCGGGCTAAATTTCGGCCTCCTGATCGGCCTCTTCGCCGGCATGATCAGTTTCATCCCCTATGTGGGATCGCTGGTCGGTCTCGTGCTTGCGCTCGGCGTCGCGCTCGTTCAGTTCTGGCCGGACTATGTCTGGATCCTTGTGGTTCTCGCCGTTTTCTTCAGCGGCCAGTTTCTCGAAGGCAATATTCTGCAGCCGAAACTGGTCGGCAAAAGCGTCGGGCTGCACCCGGTCTGGCTGATGTTCGCCCTGCTTGCGTTCGGCGCGCTCTTCGGCTTCGTCGGCCTGCTCGTGGCGGTGCCCGCGGCGGCCGCGATCGGTGTGCTTGTCCGCTTCGGCATCCAGCGGTACCTTGATAGCGATCTCTATCACGGGCATAGAACAGCCGTTCACAAGGAGCCGGAGAGCAACGG
Source organism: Sinorhizobium meliloti 4H41 (assembly GCF_000375585.1). Classification (GTDB taxonomy): domain Bacteria; phylum Pseudomonadota; class Alphaproteobacteria; order Rhizobiales; family Rhizobiaceae; genus Sinorhizobium; species Sinorhizobium meliloti_A. Next base: position 1,085,191 of record NZ_AQWP01000001.1, read on the forward strand.
CTAGAGCACTTCCAGTGCATAGCGGTTTTCCGTGCGGACGTGCGTAGCTGCAAAAGGTGAATGCTCACGGGTAATGCATGAAGAGACATCTGTCCGAACAATTGCCTTTGGTCTTCGGCCATGCGCCCGCAACCGGTCGCGACGACCTGCTCGTCTCGGACCGGTTGAGCGCGGCCATTTCCATCGTCGATCACTGGCCCGTCTGGCCTTCGCCGGTGGTCATCATTTGCGGGCCGGTCGGTTCCGGCAAATCGCATCTTGCGGGCATCTGGCGCGAAAAGGCGAGGGCGGAGCCGATACATCCCTTTGCCGGCTCGAACGCCGCCGATATCGCCGCGGAAAAGCCGGTCCTGTTCGAGGATGCCGACCGCCAGGGCTTCGACGATACGGCTCTCTTCCATGTCATCAACAGCGTGCGACAGAACGGTACGGCGCTTTTGATGACGTCTCGGCTATGGCCGATGTCATGGCCGGTGCGGCTTCCTGACCTCAAGTCGCGCCTCAAGGCTGCCACCGTGGTCGAAATCGGGGAGCCCGACGACGAATTGCTCGCGCAGGTGCTCACCAAGCTTTTTGCCGACCGCCAGCTCCTCGTGGACGAGCGCCTGGTCGGCTACGTCGTCGCGCGCATGGAACGCTCGCTGGAGGCGGCGCAGACCATCGTCGAGCGGATAGACCATCTGGCGCTTGCGCGTGGAACGCGGCCGACCCGTGCGCTCGCCGCGGAAGTTCTGGAAGAGCTTGCAAATACAAGCCTCTCCGATTGACTGTCACAGTTCCGTCGTCAAACTGGGGTAGCTCGTCGTTCGGAGTAATGGGGCTTTACAGGCATGGACAGCGCAACGTCTGCAATCACGGAACACGAGGCATCTGCTGAGCAGAAGCGTGAGGCGCCGGCCGAAGCGCTGGACCTTCTCAAGAGCCCCGAGCGCTTCGTCAACCGCGAGTTCTCCTGGCTTCAGTTCAACCGCCGGGTCCTCGAGGAGACGCTGAACACGGCGCACCCCCTTCTGGAGCGCGTCCGTTTTCTGTCGATCTCCGCCGCCAATCTCGATGAATTCTTCATGGTTCGCGTCGCGGGTCTGGAGGGCCAGGTCCGTTCCGGGCTTTCGCTGCGTAGCCCGGACGGCCTGACGCCGGCGGAAACGCTCGAGAGCATTCTGACGGAAGTCGACAATCTGCAGATGGAGCAGCAGGCATCGCTTGCCGTCCTGCAGCAATATCTCGCCAAGGAAGATATCCTCATCGTCCGTCCGGCTTCGCTTTCCGCGCAGGATCGCAGCTGGCTCGCGAACGAATTCGACCAGGCGATCTTCCCCGTGTTGACGCCGCTCTCGATCGATCCGGCGCACCCGTTCCCGTTCATTCCGAATCTCGGCTTCTCCATCGGTCTGCAGCTCGTCAGCAAGACCGGGCGCGATCCGATGACGGCACTGCTGCGCCTGCCGGTGGCGCTCGATCGCTTCATTCGCCTGCCGGATGTCAAGAACGTCATCCGCTACATCACCCTCGAAGATGTCGTCAGCCAGTTCATCGACCGGCTTTTCCCGGGCTACGAGGTGAAGGGGTCGGGCACGTTCCGCATCATTCGAGACAGCGATATCGAAGTCGAGGAGGAAGCCGAAGACCTCGTGCGTCTTTTCGAGACGGCCCTCAAGCGCCGCCGTCGCGGATCGGTGATCCGGATCGAGACCGATTCGGAGATGCCGGCTTCGCTGCGCCAGTTCGTCGTGCAGGAGCTCGGTGTCCCGGAAAATCGCGTCGCGGTCCTGCCGGGCCTGTTGGCGCTGAACACGCTTTCGGAGATCACCAAGGCGCCGCGCGAGGATCTGCGCTTCGAGCCCTACAATCCGCGCTTCCCGGAGCGTGTGCGCGAACATGCGGGCGACTGTCTTGCCGCCATCCGTGAAAAGGACATGGTGGTCCACCACCCCTACGAATCCTTCGATGTCGTCGTGCAGTTCCTGCTGCAGGCTGCGCGCGATCCGGACGTGCTCGCGATCAAGCAGACGCTTTACCGAACCTCGAACGACAGCCCGATCGTGCGCGCGCTGATCGATGCCGCCGAGGCCGGCAAGTCGGTGACGGCGCTTGTCGAGCTCAAGGCGCGGTTCGACGAGGAGGCGAATATCCGCTGGGCGCGCGACCTCGAGCGCGCCGGCGTCCAGGTGGTTTTCGGCTTCATCGAGTTGAAGACCCACGCCAAGATGTCGATGGTCGTGCGCCGTGAGGAGGGCAAGCTCAGGACCTATTGCCATCTCGGCACCGGAAACTACCACCCGGTCACGGCGAAAATCTACACCGACCTGTCGTTTTTCACCTGCAACCCGGTGATCGCCCACGACATGGCGAACATCTTCAACTTCATCACCGGCTACGGCGAGCCGGAAGGGGGCATGAAACTCGCAGTGTCACCGCATACGCTGCGTCCGCGCATCCTCAAGCACATCGAGGAGGAGATCGTCCACGCGCAAGCCGGGCGGCCGGCGTCGATCTGGATGAAGATGAACTCCCTGGTGGACCCGGAAATCATCGATGCGCTCTACAAGGCAAGCTGCGCAGGCGTCGAGATCGATCTCGTCGTGCGCGGCATCTGCTGTCTGCGGCCGCAGGTGCCCGGGCTCTCCGACAATATCCGCGTCAAGTCCATCGTCGGTCGCTTCCTGGAGCATTCAAGAATTTTCTGCTTCGGCAACGGACATGGACTTCCATCGGAGAATGCGCTTGTCTATATCGGCTCGGCGGATATGATGCCGCGCAATCTGGATAGGCGGGTGGAGACGCTCGTTCCTCTCATCAACCGCACTGTGCACGAACAGGTTCTTTCGCAGATCATGCTGGGCAATCTCATCGACAACCAGCAGAGCTACGAGATTCTTCCGGACGGCACCTCGCGCCGCATGGAAGTCGGCAAGGACGCCGAGCCGTTCAACGCTCAGCATTATTTCATGACCAATCCGAGCCTTTCGGGCCGGGGTGAGGCTCTGAAATCCAGTGCACCGAAGCTGATCGCCGGCTGGAAGAGCGGCTGGCACAAGTAAACTGGAATTGCATGGTCGAATCTGAAGCGCAGGGACGTCTGCCCGGTATCCGCCCGGTCTCCGTTGTGGATATCGGCTCCAACTCCATTCGTCTCGTCGTCTATGAAGGGCTGAGCCGTTCGCCGGCAATGCTTTTCAACGAGAAGGTGATGTGCGGCCTCGGCAAGGGCATCGATGCCACCGGCCGCATGGAGGAGGAAAGCGTGGCCAGGGCGCTGAGGGCGCTGCACCGCTTTCGTGCGCTCTCCGACCAGGCGCGCGCGACCGAGATGTATGTGATCGCGACCGCTGCGGCGCGGGAGGCCACCAACGGAGCGGCCTTCATCGAAAGGGCGGAAGCCATCCTCGGGCAAAGGGTGAAGATCCTGAGCGGGGAGGAGGAGGCCCATTACTCGGCGATGGGCATCGTCAGCAGCTACTATGAGCCGGATGGCGTCGTCGGCGATCTCGGCGGCGGCTCGCTTGAGCTTGTTGATGTAGACGGCAAGCGGATCGGCAAGGGCATAACGCTGCCTCTGGGCGGCATCCGCCTCTTCGAGCATTCGAGCGGCTCGCTCAGCAAGGCGCGGACCTGGGTGCGCAAAGTCATGAAAGACGCCGAGGTTCTGAAGAAGGGGACCGGACGCACGTTCTACGCCGTGGGCGGAACCTGGCGAGCCATCGCCAAACTGCACATGGAGATGCACAATTACCCGCTGCACATGATGCAGGGTTACGAGATCTCCTATGACGAGGCGCTGGCGATCCTTGCCGAAGTGATGGAGCCGAAGAATATCAAGCCCTCCGCCTATGCGACGATTTCCAAGAGCCGCCGGAGCCTGTTGCCCTTCGGTGCGGTGACGATGCAAGAGGCAATCTCCATCATGAAGCCCGAGCGCATCTCGTTTTCCGCGCTCGGCGTGCGCGAAGGGTATCTCTTTTCGCTGCTTTCCAGTGAGGAACGCCAGCAGGACCCGCTGCTGACGGCTGCCAACGAACTCGCCATCCTTCGGGCCCGTTCGCCCGAGCATGCGCGAGAGCTCGCCGAATGGACCGGCCGCCTCGTGCCGTTCTTCGGCATCGAAGAAACGGAAGAGGAGAGGCGCTACCGTCAGGCCGCCTGTCTGCTGGCGGACATCAGCTGGCGGGCGCATCCGGACTATCGCGGTCTGCAGGCGCTGAACATCATTGCGCACTCGGCGTTCACCGGCATCACGCATGCGGGACGGGCCTATATCGCGCTCGCGAATTACTACCGCTTCGAGGGGCTTAACGACGACGGCGCCACGAGCCCGCTCGCAGGCATCACGACGCCGCGCCTGCTCGAGCTGGCGAAGCTCCTGGGCGGATTGTTGCGCGTCGCCTATCTCTTTTCGGCCTCCATGCCGGGTGTGGCGCGCCACCTCACGCTCCGGCGATCTTCGAAGCCCGACATCGATCTCGAATTCGTCGTCCCGGCAGCCTATGCCGACTTCGAGGGCGAACGCCTCGACGGCCGGCTCCAGCAACTCGGCAAGCTTACCGGCAAGAAGCTCGTCTTCTCCTTCGAGCGCTGAACCCTTTCCGGCTCGTTCCTGCCACAGCAGGGTGCCGCGCATCTGACGATGCGCGGCCCTGCGCCACTTATTCGGCCTCCAGGAATTCGCCGACTTCGAGCAGCACGAATTCATTGTCGTCCGCCCTGTCGAGCGAACGCCCGGCGGAGAATGGCAGGTTGTTGTCGTTGCCGACGATGATATGCGTTTCGTCCACGCGATCGACATTCTCGATGGTGACGAAGGGCATGTCGTAATAGCCCTCGCCGCCGCCCTGGCGCTTGCGGTTGTCCGGATCGGCGATTTTCAGCAGGTCGACATAGCCGATCTTGCGCACGGCCTTGCCGACGTTTTCGTCGCTCATGGCGATCTTGTAGACACGCTTCAGCTTCGATCCGACGGCGAAGCAATCCGGCTGCGGGTTCTTGGGATCCGCGCAGGCCTTGTCTACGGTGCCGGCGCCGTTGTCGCGCTCGATCACCAGCGCGGTCTTCTCGTCGAGCATGTTGAAATCGCCGATCGCTTCGCCGCCTTCGGCGAGTGGATACAGCCAGCTTCGCCCGGTCCAGGCCTTGCTGCCGGCGTCAAGCTCGACGATCCGCAGCGCCGGCCGGCCTTCCGCCTCTTCCACCGATTCGCTGTCCGCCCAGAGCGGGCCTTCGAGCAGTCCGTAGAGCTTCGCGCCGTCCTTCGAAAGTGCCAGCCCCTCGTAACCGCCGGAGCGCTTCAGGTTGAAGTCCGGTGCCTTCTTGGAGGGGTCTCCCTGCAGCGTCAGTGCCGGGTTGTCCGGCGAGAGTACGGGCTTGCCGTCGACGACGGTCGCAATGACATCGGTGAGCTTGCCGTCAAGGTCGAACTTCAGGATGTAGGGTCCGAATTCCTCACCGACCCAGAAGCCGTCGGCCACCGGCTGGATCGATTCGACGTCGAAATCGCCGCCCGTGAGATAGCGGGTGGCCGAGCCTTCCATGACGATGGGGAAGGGTGCCTTGCGCTCTGGGTCGGACAGGAACAGGGTCTTCAACGCCTCGACCTTGCCGGCGTCCCAGTCGATCCTGAGGTGGTGGAGCATCAGCATTGCGTCGGTCGAGTTGAGCTTGTTGCCGAAGCCGTTGTCCGAAAGGCTCCAGAAAGTGCCGTCCTCCATCGCCTTGATGCCGGAGAAGCCCTGCATCGGCTGGCCGTTGAAGGGAAGCGACAGACCGGTCGAGCGAACGCCATCCTTGCCCGCGACGCTGCCGAGTTCGGCGGCGCGCTTGCGGTCGGCGGTCGAGAACTTGCCCGAGGTCTTGAGGTACTCCGCGGCATCCGCCGGCGCGGCGATAATGGTGTTTGCGGGAAGGATCGCATGCGCCTCGAGCGTTGCGGGAAAGGCCTTTTCCTCGGCAAGCGCGGCGCTCGACGCCAGAAGGGTTAACGCCATGGCGGCAAGGATGGGTTTCGTCATAAGTTCACCTCGGGTTGGAGTGCAGGTGAACCCGATAGGCGGCTTCGATGACAGCTGTTTGAAGTTTGTCTTACAGCGAGGTGAATGCCCCGGCGGCCGGACTGCTAACGGGCTTCCCGTCTGGGTCCATGGCGCCCTCGCCGCTGAGCGAACCGGCCGTGAGCGACAGAACCGCGAGCTTCTGGCCCCGACCTTTGACCTCATGCTCGCCGAGATCCTCGGCGCGCACGAAGACCGGCGGGCGCAAGCGCCGCAGCAGATCGGCTGAGATCAAGACCTGACGGTCGAGCGTTCGGCACAGGCCCTCCAGGCGTGCCGTCGTGTTCACGGTGTCGCCAAAATAGGTGATCTTGTGTTTGTCGACGCCGATCTCCGCGGCAACGATCGTGCCGCCATGCAGAGCGGCACGCAGGCGCGGCACCTCGCCGTAGTCTTTTCGCCAGCGACGGGCGTCCGCTTCGATCTGTTCCAGAATGTCGAACACGCAGCGGATGCAGGCTGCATCCGCGACGGCGCGATCGTAAGGCCAGGTGATCACGGCAGCGTCGCCGACATAGTCGTCGATGGATCCGCCATAGCGCAGCACGGGATCAGCCATGGCTGCAAACAGCTTTCCCAAATATTCCTGCATGCGCAGGTCACCGAAGCGCTCGGCAAGCGATGTCGATCCGGCGAGATCGATGAAAAGGAACACGCGTTCCTCCTGCACCGGCTTGCGGTATCGTCCAGTCAGGAGGCTCAGGAAAATATCGCGGCCGAGCAATTCGCGTACCCTGAGCACGAAGATGATCGGACCGGAGGTCGCGAGTGCGTACACCAGCACATTGAGCGATGGCAGCATCGCGTCCGTCCTGCTTTCACGCATGACGCCGGCGACGTGCAAAAGCAGCCCGGCGGCTGCATATCCGACGTTGACGAATATGAAGTAGACGGCGAGGGACGAGAGAAGAAACGCCGGCGTCGGCGATCCGTGGATCCTCCGGTAAAGGCGCCGGAAGATGATGTGCCGTTCAAAGGCGAGAATCGGCATGCACATGAAGAGCGCATAGGTTGCGCCGATCAGACCGCCGCCGCCGTAGACGACCCACGCATAGGCCATGCCGCTGCCGGCGACGACGAGCAGCAACAGGATGATCTCGAGCGTGGAAAATCTCCAGCGCATGTGACAGCCTCGAAAACGAGAATAGACAGCGCCGCACGTGTTATCAGGCACGCAAAGGTCGCTGGAGCAAGTGGAATTGCTACATGTTTTGTCCTCAAAGGACACATGCAGTTGAAGCATGCGGGGCCGGGCGGTCCCGCTCGGCATGTAGAAACGGCTGATCGGCGCGTTTTGCCGCGATCAGCCGTCGCAACGTCTCGGCTAAGCTCAGATTCGGGCGCAAAATTGTCGTCGAGCGGCGGTTTTCAACCGCCGATTTCCATGGCCTCGACCTTTTTGTCGACAAAGCGCAATGCCACCTCGCCATTGATGAGTTTCAGCGCCGTCATGCCGAAGAGCTCACGCCGCCAGCCTTTTAGGGCGGCGACGTCGGCGCCTTCGCCCTCTGCCGCGATCCGGTCGAGATCGTCGCTGTTGGCGATGATCTTGGCCGCGACTCCCTCCTTTTCGGAGATGAGTTTCAGCAGCACCTTGAGCAGCTCGCTCGCTGCCGCAGCGCCCTCGGGTGCATGGTTCTGGCGCGGCAGGCGCGGCAGCTCGCCCCTCGGGATCGCCAAGGCTTCGCCGACGGCCTCGATGAGGGCCGTCCCCGCGCTCGAGCGTTCCCAGCCCTTGGGAATGGTCCTGAGGCGTCCGAGCGCCTCGGCATCCTTCGGCTGCTGCTGCGCGATTTCATAAATCGCATCATCCTTGATAATCCGCCCGCGCGGCACGTTGCGGGCCCGCGCCTCGCGTTCGCGCCACGCCGCCACCTTCTGCAGGACGGCGAGCTCGATGGGCTTCTTCACCCGCATCTTCAGCCGCTGCCAGGCATTGTCCGGGTGGAGGTCGTAGGTTTCCCGGCTTTCGAGGATCGCCATTTCCTCCGCAAGCCAGGAGGAGCGTCCCTCGCGATCCAGTTCCTTGGTGAGGTACTGGTAGATATCCCTCAGATGCGTCACGTCCGCCAGCGCATAGTCGAGCTGCTTGTCGGTGAGCGGTCTGCGGCTCCAATCGGTGAAGCGAGACGACTTGTCGATCTGCTCGTTCTTGATGCGGTTGACGAGTTGATCATAGGAAACGCTGTCACCGAAGCCGCAAACCATCGCGGCCACCTGCGTATCGAAGATCGGATGAGGAATGAGGTTTCCGAGATGATGGATGATCTCGATGTCCTGCCTGGCGGCGTGGAACACCTTCACGACATCCGGGTTGCTCATGAGCGCGAAGAACGGGGCGAGGTCGATGCCGGGTGCCATCGGATCGACGATCACTGCCATATCCGGGCTTGCCATCTGGATGAGGCACAGCACCGGCCAGAACGTGGTTTCGCGCAGGAACTCCGTATCGATCGTAATATAGCTTGAACGGGCCAGCTCTTGGCAGGCGGCCTCAAGATCTGCTGTCGTTTGAATCATCGGGCTTTAATCACTGTGGCAAAAATGCGGCTTTGAGTTTCCCCGTGTACCGTTTCACGGCACCTGTCACAATGGAAATTGTCAGGCGACCCGGAAATAAGCCGACATCCCGGTCTTTTGATGTTCGATGATATGGCAATGGAACACCCAGTCGCCGGGATTGTCCGCGACCAGTGCGAGCTGCGCCTGCTCGTCCGGCAAGAGCAGGATCGTGTCGGTCGGCGGCGGCAACAGGCTCCGCTTGTTCGAGGCGAGAACGCGGAAGCTCAGCCCATGCAGATGGATCGGATGGGCATGCGGCGTGCGGTTGGCGATCTCCAGCACATAGCTTTTCCCGAATTTGAGTTCATCGATCGGGGCGACCGGATCGGGCGTGTCACCGGGCCAAGGTACCTTGTTGATCGCCCAGAAAGTATAACCGAGCGAGCCGCAGATCGAGGCGGCCGGCTCGTGCTCGGCCGTTGCAGTCAGTTCGATCGGGATGCGCCTGGCCGTGGAAATGTCGGCTTCGGCAATGGGGTTTGCGGGCAGGGGTGCGACATCCCGGAGGTCCCGCTTCAGCGAAGTGCCGACTGCCCGGAAGGCTGCGATCGTCCAGGGGTTGGAGCCGCGAAAATTGCCAAGCCTTGCCCGTTGGCCCTCGCTTTGCGGCATGCGAAGCGCAAGGTCGGCGCGCTGGCCGGGGCCGAGGTCGAGCCGGTCGAGCGCGAAGGGGATTTCGACCGGGTTGCCGTCCAGGGCGATCACCCTGGCCTCTGCGCCTTCGAGCCCGATCGTGTAGATGCGCGTGACGTCAGTTGCGGCGATCCTCACGCGGACGAGCCCGCCGGCGGGAGCGTCGTAGACCGGCTCGCGCTGCCAGTTTGCGGTTCTCACCGTTCCATAGGTCCCGCCGCGCGCCGCATCCCGCGGTTTGAAAGGGGCGATGAACGCGCCGCCGGCGCCGAGCCGCCAATCCCTGAGGTTGAGAACGATCTCGGAATCGAAGGTCGGGTCCTCCGGGTTCTCGACGACGATCACGCCGGTCAGGCCGCTCCCCATCTGCATCAGCGTGTTGCAGTGCGGGTGGTACCAGAAGGTGCCGGCGTCCGGCGGTGTGAAGAGATAGTCGAACCCGTCGCCGGGATAGACATAGGGCTGCGTCATTTCCGGCACTCCGTCCATCGCATTGGCGATCCTCAGACCATGCCAATGAACGGTCGTCGGTTCGTCGAGACGGTTGACCAGTCTCGCTGCGAAGGGTTCGCCCTTGCGCATCCTCAAGACGGGCGGCATGGCGGCGGTTGCCGGGTTGCCGGGATCATGCAGGATGACCCGGGGATCATGCGCGATATCATGCGCCGTGACCCGGGGATCATAGGTCATGACCCGGGGGGTGATGCCGCCGGCCGCTATCTGTGCCTCGGTGAAACGCGCCGTCAGGATCTGCGGATCGGGCGCTGCGCCCGCTCGCGCGGCAAGACCGGCGCCGAGCGCGAAGGCGCCGCCAAGTGCGGCTGAACCCTGGAGAAACATTCGGCGATCGAGCATCTGTATCTTGCTTGTCTGTTCCGGAAGAAGGGGCAAAGCCGATCGGCCCCCGAAAAATGATCCGGCCCGTTATTAAACCTGATTTTCAGTTTCAGCAATTCGGCAGCCCGCGCCTCGTTGCGGCCCTGTTGGGTCAAGGCTCTTTCCGCGTCTGGCCGCCCGCAAGCTTGTTGAAGAAGGACGATGTGCGCAGAAGGCTGCGAAACCGCATCGACCTTTCCTCGGTTGGAACGGGTTTGCGCGCAGTCATGCGCCGGATCGTATAGGCCATGAAGAGCGCCAGGATTGCTGCCGTATACATGAAGAGCACCGGCGGTTCGAAGATCTCGAGCAGGAAGGATGCGAGGAGCGGCCCGATGATGGCTCCGAGCGACCAGAAGAAGAGCATCCCGGCGGAAACCAGCGCATGCTGGCCTTCGGCCGCATGGTCGTTGGCATGCGCGGAGCAGAGCGAGAAGAGCGGCATCGCGAATGCGCCGAAGGCGAAGATGCCGGCGAAGTTCAACCACTCGTCGTTCCCGGCGATGAAGGCGAGGAAGAGCCCCGCGAGAAGGGAGCCGAAGGTGGCGATCAGGATGATCAGCCTGCGGTCGATCCGGTCGGAGTAATACCCCAGCGGATATTGAAGCACGACGCCGCCGATGATGCCGGCGCTCATGAAGGTCGCGATCGCCGTCACCGAAAGGCCGATCTCCTGCGCATAGATAGGGCCGAGCGAGCGGAACGCGGCATTGGTGAGGCCGACGACGATGCAGCCGATAGTGGCCAGCGGCGAGATGTTCCAGAGCGCCTTCACGTCGAAGCGTATCGCTTCCGGTGCAACCGGGCTCGACCGGTCGGCAAAGGAGATCGGCACGAGCGAAAGCGTCAGCGCCATCGAGATGATGGCGAAAAGCTCGAAGCCGCCGATTCCGATGCCGGGAATTGCATATTGTGCAGCCGTCACCGAGCCGAGATCGACGAGGCGATAGATCGAAAGGGTGCGCGCGCGGTTGCCGTTGGTGACGCTGGCATTCAACCAGCTCTCGACCGTAGCGAAGAGGCTCGCGAAGCAGATGCCGGCGACGAGCCGCATCAGGAACCAGAACCACGGATCGATGACCAGCACCATGGCGATCGCAGCGGCGGAAGCGATGGCCGCCATCGCCGAAAAGGTGCGGATATGGCCGATCGACCTCAGAATGCGGGTGACGTAGACGCAGCCGATTGCAAAGCCGACATTGTAGCCGGCGCCGATCACACCGATCAGCGAGGTCGAGAAGCCTTCTTCGAGCGCTCTCAAGGAAATGAACGTGCCCTGCAACCCGTTGCCGCCGATCAGAATGCCTGCGGTGACGAGCAGCGGGATGAGCGGGCGAATCTGGGACATGGAACAGAAGGCATCCGATTGCGGCCGCGACTCGCGCGATACGCGACCCTTGCCCCTGTTTAACCGTGGCTGACGCGCGGGAACAGTAGCAATTTGTGACCACTCGTGTCCAAATTTGCGCGGTACCCCTCGCGGCCGTGGTCGACGCGGGCAACTTGCAAGGCCGGGCCGGCGCTCCTGCCGCCGGCGCGCCGCGGCCTTGACAAAACCGGCGCATCATGCGCTTTTCCGCCCGACTTTGACCTGCCGCCCTGCGCCGTTCTGCGAGCTGCGCGGCCTTTAAGCAATTCCGGGACTATACGATGCACCGTTACCGCAGCCACACCTGTGCCGCCCTCCGCAAGTCGGATGTCGGCTCCACCGTTCGCCTTTCCGGCTGGGTTCACCGCGTCCGCGATCACGGCGGTGTGCTCTTCATCGACCTGCGCGACCATTATGGCATGACCCAGGTCGTCGCCGATCCGGATTCGCCGGCCTTCAAGACCGCCGAGACCGTGCGCGGCGAATGGGTCATTCGCGTCGACGGTGCCGTCAAGGCGCGCACCGACGATACGGTCAACAAGAACATGCCCACCGGCGAGGTCGAACTCTATGCCCGCGAGATCGAGGTTCTCTCGGCCGCCAAGGAACTGCCGCTGCCGGTTTTCGGCGAGCCGGACTATCCGGAAGACGTGCGCCTGAAATACCGTTTCCTGGATCTCCGCCGCGAGACGCTGCACAAGAACATCGTCAGGCGCACCGAGATCATCGCCGCCATGCGCCGGCGGATGGGCGACATCGGCTTCACCGAATATACGACGCCGATCCTGACGGCCTCTTCGCCGGAAGGTGCGCGTGACTTCCTGGTGCCGAGCCGCATCCACCCGGGCAACTTCTATGCGCTGCCGCAGGCGCCGCAGCAGTACAAGCAGCTTCTGATGGTCGCCGGCTTCGACCGTTACTTTCAGATCGCGCCCTGTTTCCGCGACGAGGATCCGCGCGCCGACCGGCTGCCCGGCGAGTTCTACCAGCTCGACCTCGAAATGAGCTTCGTCGAGCAGGAAGACGTCTGGGACGCCATGGAGCCGATGATCCGGGCGATCTTCTCGGACTTCGCCGGCGGCAAGCCGGTGACCGACAAGTTCCCGCGCATTCCCTACGACACGGCGATCCGCAAATACGGTTCCGACAAGCCGGATCTGCGCAACCCCATCGAGATGCAGGAAGTCACGCAGCATTTCGCCGGATCCGGCTTCAAGGTCTTCGCCAACATGATCGCCTCCAATCCGAAGGTGGAGATCTGGGCCATTCCCGCCAAGACCGGCGGCTCCCGCGCATTCTGCGATCGTATGAACGCCTGGGCCCAGAGCCAGGGTCAGCCGGGTCTCGGCTACATCTTCTGGCGCAAGGAGGGCGAGAAGCTCGAAGGCGCCGGTCCGCTGGCCAAGAATATCGGCGAGGAACGAACCGACGCGATCCGCACGCAGCTCGGCCTCGAAGATGGCGACGCCTGCTTCTTCGTGGCCGGCGAGCCCGCGAAGTTCTACAAATTCGCCGGCGAGGCTCGCACCAGGGCCGGCGAGGAACTGAACCTCGTCGACCGAGATCGCTACGAGCTGTGCTGGATCGTGGACTTCCCGTTCTATGAATGGAACGAGGAGGAAAAGCGTGTCGACTTCGCCCACAACCCCTTCTCGATGCCGCAGGGCGGTCTGACCGCGCTTTCGAGCGACGATCTCCTGTCGATCAAGGCGTTCCAGTACGACATGGTCTGCAACGGCTTCGAGATCGCCTCGGGCTCGATCCGTAACCAGTCGCCGGAACTGATGGTCAAGGCTTTCGAGAATGTGGGCCTGAGCCAGGCCGACGTCGAAGAGCGGTTCGGCGGTCTCTACCGTGCGTTCCAGTACGGTGCCCCGCCGCATGGCGGCATGGCCTTCGGCATCGACCGCATCGTCATGCTGCTCGTCGGCGCCAAGAACCTGCGCGAGATTTCGCTGTTCCCCATGAACCAGCAGGCCCAGGATCTGCTGATGGGCGCGCCTTCTCAGGCGACGCCTGCACAACTCAGGGAACTCTCGATCCGACCGATCCCTCAGAAGAAGGATTGATCTTCTTCGAGACCGAACGACCCGGCGATGATCTCGCCGGGTTTTTCTTTGGTCCGGTTCCTTGTTTCGAAGCGCGGGAGGAGAGTGTCCCCGAACGCGACCCGTGACGCTCGCCTTGACAGCGGATGTTTCGAGGCGTTTCCTTTCCGTGCAAACCATCGGTTGGAGGGGAACAATGATCAAGACCGTCAAGGATCTGCTCGCGGAAGCAAACGGTGCAGTCCCGAAATTGTCTCCCGCCGAGGCGGCCGAGAAGATGCGCGCCGGTGATGTGTTGATCGTGGACGTCCGTGATCCGACAGAAGTCCAGCAAACCGGCAGGATCAAGGGGGCGGTAAACGTCTCGCGGGGCATGCTGGAGTTTCGGGCAGACCCGGAAAGCCAGTACCACAATCCGGTCTTTCAGAAGGACAAGACCATCCTTCTGCATTGTGCCTCCGGCGGCCGTTCCGCTCTTGCGGGCAAGACCCTGCAGGACATGGGATATTCGGACGTCTACAACATCGGCGGCTTCAAGGATCTGGCCGAGGCGGGCATCGATACAGAACCGGCGTGAGCGCGCACATCGAGCCGAACTTCGCCCCTCGTAGGCCTCGCAAGTAGGCGAAGGCGCCTCGCGGGGCGCTCCGCCTTCGGCATCCGTTGCTGGCGCTCGCCGCCTGCGTCGCCGTGGACGCTTCTCAGAAGTCCATTCCGCCGCCAGGCGGCATCTGCGGCTGCGCGTCCTTCTGCGGTTTCTCGGCGATCATCGCTTCCGTCGTCACGAGGAGACCGGCGATGGAGGCAGCGTCCTGAAGCGCGGCGCGCACGACCTTCGCGGGATCGATCACGCCCATTTGGAAGAGATCGCCGAATTCCCCGGTCTGTGCGTTCCAGCCAAAGGCGAAATCCTGTTTCTCGCGGAGCTTCCCGACGATGATCGATCCCTCGGCGCCGGCGTTTTCGGCGATCTGACGCGCGGGTGCCTCGATCGCGCGCCGGACGATCTCGATGCCCACGCGCTGGTCGTCATTGGCGGTCGCAAGACCGTTGAGCGCACTCACGACCCGCAGCAGCGCTACTCCGCCGCCGGGCAGAATGCCTTCCTCGACCGCCGCGCGCGTTGCATGCAGCGCATCGTCGACCCGGTCCTTCTTCTCCTTGACCTCGACTTCGGTCGAGCCGCCGACGCGGATGACGGCGACGCCGCCCGCGAGCTTGGCAAGCCGCTCCTGCAGCTTCTCCCGATCATAGTCCGAGGTCGTGTCCTCGATCTGCGCCTTGATCTGGGCGACGCGGCCGCCGATGTCCTCCTTCGATCCGGCGCCGTCGACGATTGTCGTCGTCTCCTTTTCCACCATGATGCGTTTCGCACGGCCGAGGGTGTCCATCGTGGCGTTTTCGAGCTTGATCCCGAGCTCCTCGGAAATCACGGTGCCGCCGGTCAGGATCGCGATATCTTCCAGCATGGACTTGCGACGGTCGCCGAAGCCCGGGGCCTTGACCGCAGCGATCTTCAGTCCGCCGCGAAGCTTGTTGACGACCAGGGTGGCGAGCGCCTCTCCCTCGACATCTTCGGCAATGATCAGGAGCGGCTTGCCGGATTGGACGACGGATTCGAGAATCGGGATCATCGCCTGAAGGTTGGAGAGCTTCTTCTCGTGAAGCAGGATATAGGCGTCTTCCAGCTCCACCCTCATCTTTTCCTGATTGGTGATGAAATAGGGGGACAGATATCCCCGATCGAATTCCATTCCCTCGACGACTTCGAGTTCGATCTCGGCGGTCTTGGCCTCCTCGACGGTGATCACGCCCTCATTGCCGACCTTTTCCATTGCTTCGGCCAGGTAACGGCCGATCTCGGCATCGCCATTGGCCGAAATCGTCGCCACCTGGGCGATTTCGGCATTTTTGGAGACCTTGCGGGCATTGTTCCTGAGTTCCTTGACGATAGCCTCGACGGCAAGATCGATGCCGCGCTTCAGATCCATCGGGTTCATTCCCGATGCGACGGCCTTGGCGCCCTCCCTGACGATAGCCTGCGCGAGTACGGTGGCCGTGGTGGTGCCGTCACCGGCGATGTCGCTGGTGCGCGACGCCACTTCGCGCAGCATCTGCGCGCCCATGTTCTCGAACTTGTCCTCAAGCTCGATTTCCTTGGCGACCGAAACCCCGTCCTTGGTGATCCGCGGTGCGCCGAAGGACCTGTCGATGACGACGTTCCGTCCCTTCGGTCCCAGAGTCACGCGCACCGCGTTGGCCATGATGTCGACCCCGCGCAGCATCCGATCGCGGGCATCGCTGGTGAATTTGACTTCCTTGGCAGCCATTTATGCCTCCCTCCACACCGAATTCCCGAATGTCTTCGTGCCTCTTTCGCGTTCCGCCGGCACGCTCCTCCTGGAGCGCCGCGTGTCGGCGGGGAGCAGGGCATGCCGTGCTCCCCGCCGATTGCATTCACTCCTCGTCGTCGGCGGGCATCAGGATATCGATCAGCGCCGCAACGCGGCCGGCCGGAAGGTGGCGGCCTTCGCCGATCAGCGCCTCGTCGTTGTTGACCCATGCTATTGCTTCGGCAAGTTCACTCGCGGTCGCGCCCGTCGCGAGAAGTTCAGCCATCAGCGTTTCGTCGACAGGGCCGAGGATGGCGGTGATATCCGAATGCTTCAGTCCCATGGCGTCCTCCTTCCGCTTGGTCGGTCGGGAATGCGCAAACTGTCGGCACGCAAAAAATAGATAGGCGATCGCGTGCGAGCATCAAGCATGCATCATATCATCGATCGGGCGGATGAAAAAAACCCCGGCGACAAGGCCGCCGGGGTCAGCATGTGGCCGCGCCATAAGCGCGATCAGTCGTTCGCCGTCACCTTGACCCCGAGCACGGACGGGACGGTGTTTGGAGCCCCCATTGCAGCACCCATGATCATCGGGAACGGCACGGGCTTTTCCGGCTCAGCGCTGATCGTCAGGCTCTTCGGATTGTCGAGAAAGGCGCTGACGGCGCTGGAGACCTGGTTCTGCAGCTCCGGGATATTGAGCTGCGCCATCATGATCGGCACGAGCCCCTTCAGCGATTGCGCCAACTGTTCGCCGGTGACGCCCTGCTGGCTGCCGGCGTAGTCGAGCGCCTTTTTCGTGATCGATGCATCGTCGAAGCGGATCGAGGCGCTATTGAAGGTAAGCTGCTGCATCAGGCCGAGCATCGCCAGTGCCATCGCCTGATCGGCTTCCTTCTTGTTCGGGTTGGCCTCAGCCGCTTGGGCTGCCTCCTGCAACGACTTCATGAATTGCAGCGTATAGCCGGACAAGTCCATGGCGATATTCAGCCGGCCGACATTCTTGAAGTCCAGCGCGTATTCGTCGAGGGCAAGGTTGCCGGTTTCCAATTCCCAACTGCCCTTCATCGTGACTCCGCCATCGAGCGTCGTCAGCCCAAGCTTCTCGACCGCCTCCTTGGTCTTGGCATCCTCGATTTGCGACAGATCCGCCTTGATTCCGGCAAGCGTCGCGTCGAAGTCGAAGCCCGCGTCGTTTTCCTGCCGCGTCAGATTGGTTTCCGTGCTTTCGGCGGTGAAGACGTTCTTGCCTTTGACGTTTACGGTCATAGGGCCGGTGCCGGCTGTTTCGTAAAGCAGGATGTCATCGATCGTGGTACCGGCCGCGTTGCCCGGAATGGACAGGCCGCCGATAGAGATGTCCTTGACCGAGAAGCTTGAATCCTTGTCACTGACAGCGATATCCGGGAAGGAGACGGTTTCGGCATAGTAGCCGCCGTCCTTTTCCTCGACGCCTTCGAACGTCACTTCGCCTATGTCGATGGACGTGCCGGGCTTTGCCACCACCTGCAGCTTCATGCCGGTGACCGTCACCACGTCGCCGTCGGCCTCCGCCTTGTCGTAGGTCACCGAAGTGCCGTTGGGCGACGTCGCCGCATTGAGCTTTTGCATCATGTCCGCGCCGTCCAGGGCCATGGCCGGTCCGGCGAGGGTAAGGAGGGCGGCGCTGGCCAGCATCAGGCGGACTTTGCGCGTATGCATCATCGGAGTTCCTTGTGAGATTGTTCTGATTGCGTCGATCATGCCGGGACGATACGCAAGCGCCGTTCTGCCGCCAAGTGCAAACTCGTGCGGGGGCGGGGCAGGGATCACCCGCCGGTGACGTTCTCCACAGTGGCATAGCCCGGAATTCTTGCCGTCCCGCGCCTGTTGAGGTAGCAAGGACATATGGGACAAAGCCTTTTGCCGCCGTCTGGCGGGGACGACAACATTCAGCCGGTTGACCTGAAGGCGGCGCTGGAAGAGCGTTATCTCGCCTATGCGCTGTCGACCATCATGCACCGCGCGCTGCCGGACGTTCGCGACGGCCTGAAGCCGGTCCATCGCCGGATCATTCATGCCATGAGCGAGATGGGCCTGCGGCCCAATTCCTCGTTCAAGAAATGCGCCCGTATCGTCGGCGACGTCATCGGTAAGTTCCACCCGCATGGCGACCAGTCGGTCTATGATGCGCTGGTGCGCCTCGCGCAGGACTTCTCCCAGCGCTATCCGGTCGTCGACGGCCAGGGCAACTTCGGCAATATCGACGGCGATAACGCTGCCGCCTACCGTTACACCGAAGCGAAAATGACCGAGGTCGCAGCCCTCCTCCTGGAGGGGATCGACCAGGACGCGGTCGATTTCCGCCCGACCTACAACGAGGAGGACCAGGAGCCGACCGTGCTTCCCGGTGCCTTCCCGAATCTGCTCGCCAACGGCGCGTCCGGTATCGCCGTCGGCATGGCGACCTCCATCCCGCCGCACAATGCGCATGAACTCTGCGACGCGGCGCTCCATCTCATCAAGCATCCGGATGCGACGGTGGAGGATCTGCTGTTCGATCCGGCCAATCCGCAGCGCGGCGGCATCGAAGGGCCGGATTTCCCGACCGGGGGCGTGATCGTCGAGAGCCGCGCCAGCATGGCCGAGTCCTACCGGACCGGCCGCGGCGGTTTTCGGGTCCGGGCACGCTGGGCGGTAGAGGATCTTGGGCGCGGTGGCTTCCAGATCGTCGTCACCGAAATTCCCTATCAGGTCCAGAAGTCCCGCCTGATCGAAAAGATCGCCGAACTGCTCATAGCGCGCAAACTGCCGCTTCTCGAGGACATCCGGGACGAATCGGCCGAGGACGTCCGCGTCGTGCTGGTGCCGAAGAGCCGCTCGGTCGATGCCAATATCCTGATGGAATCGCTCTTCAAGCTTACCGAACTCGAGAGCCGCATTCCGCTGAACATGAATGTGCTGTCGATGGGCCGCGTACCGCGCGTCATGGCGCTCAACGAGGTGCTCAGCGAATGGCTGGGGCACCGCCGGGAGGTCCTGCAGCGGCGCTCGCGCCACCGGCTCGCCGCAATCGATCGGCGGCTCGAGATTCTCGGCGGCTATCTCATCGCTTATCTCAACATCGACGAGGTCATCCGCATCATCCGCGAGGAGGATGAGCCGAAGGCCGTGATGATCGAGCGCTTCGGGCTCACCGATGTCCAGGCCGAAGCGATCCTCAACATGCGGCTGCGATCGTTGCGCAAGCTCGAAGAATTCGAGATCCGCACCGAATTCGACGCGCTGTCGAAAGAGAAGGCGGAAATCGAGGCGTTGCTCGCCTCTGGTGACAAGCAGTGGCAGGCGGTCGCCTGGGAGATCGGCGAGGTCAAGAAGAAATTCGCCAAGGCGACCGAACTCGGCAAGCGCCGCAGCACCTTCGCCGACGCGCCCGACGCGGATGTCGAAGCCATTCAGCAGGCGATGATCGAAAAGGAGCCGATCACCGTCGTCATCTCGGAGAAAGGCTGGATCCGGGCCTTGAAGGGGCACATCGCCGATACGTCTTCGCTCCAGTTCAAGGATGGCGATGGCCTGAAGGTTTCGTTTCCCGCGCAGACGACGGACAAGATCCTCATCTTCACGACGGGCGGGAAGGCCTATACGCTTGGCGGCGACAAGCTGCCCGGCGGGCGGGGCCACGGAGAACCCTTGCGCATCATGGTCGATATGGAGAACGACCAGGACGTGCTGACGGCCTTCGTGCACGATCCGGCACGCAAGCTCATCGTCTCTTCCACGGCCGGCAATGGCTTCGTCGTTACCGAGAGCGATATCGTGGCCAATACGCGCAAGGGCAAGCAGGTGATGAACGTCACCATGCCCGACGAGGCCAAGCTCGTCGTTCCGGTCAAGGGCGATCATCTCGCCGTCGTCGGCGAGAACCGCAAGATGCTCGTCTTCCCGCTGGTCCAGGTTCCCGAAATGGCGCGCGGCAAGGGCGTGCGTCTCCAGCGCTACAAGGATGGCGGTGTTTCCGATATCCGTTCTTTCGCAATCGCCGAAGGGCTTAGCTGGGAAGACAGCGCCGGCCGTGTCTTCACCAAGACCAGGGACGAATTGATCGAATGGATGGGTGATCGCGCCGGCGCCGGCAGGGTCGTCCCGAAGGGCTTCCCACGGAGCGGCAAGTTCAGCGGCTAGATCGGTAACACCGGGCTTGCAAGGGCGGAGCGTTCGTGGATCAATGTTGGTGGATAGCGCGGGCCGGTGTCCTCGCTATCCCGAATGTCGCTGTAATTCCTTGATCTCCTGCATGTCCCTTAGATCGACTCCGATTCGAGCAACCATGCGGCGGCGAGATGAACGCGATGACCTCGGCTCTTGACGATACATTGCTGGCGCTGGCCGATCCGATGCGCCGCCGCATATTCGAAGTCCTGTTTGCCGGCGAGACGCCTGCGGCGAGTATCGCTGCGGCCATCGGCATCGGGCAGGACGTCCTTTCGGGGCATCTGGCCGTTCTGGAGACAGCCGGGTTGGTTGCCCGGCGGTGGAAGGGCGGGAAAGAATTCGTCAAGGCCGATCCTGCGCCGCTCGAGATTGCCGCGGAGTGGATCGACACCAATCGCGAGCTCTGGGCGATGCAGTCGCAGATGCAGGAATCCTCCAGAGATGAAGGGTCGCCCGAACAGCGATAGGAGCCCGGACAGCGACGTAAAGTCGTCGCTTCGCATCCTCGGTGCAAAGCGCCTCTCCTCCGGCAGGCGGATGAGGCGCTATCCTATCCCGCAATTTCCACGCAGGCGATGCGCGCCCTGGCCGCCTTGATCCGCATCTGCCAAAACGAATGGCCGAGCAAAGCGAGAATGAGGATCGTGCCGCCGAGGAGCGTTCGGTTCGTCGGCGTCTCGGCAAAGACGATCCATACCCAGATCGGCGCCAGAATGGTCTCCAGCAGGTAGAACATGCCGACTTCCGGCGCGGAAAGGTAGCGCGGCCCCGTCGCCAGACAGAAGAAGGCAAGCGGGATCATCACCAGTCCGTTGAAGAGGATGTAGGCGGGTTCGGCGATCGTGAGGCCGCCGGACGGCAAAAGCATGAAGCCGGCGATCGCCGGGAAGATCGCCGTCGTCAGCGGCACGAGCGACATGTCGCGGCCGCTGGCGCGGCTGATGGTGATCGCGCTTGCGAGCAGGAAGGCCGAGGATGCCGCCATCGCGTCGCCGAAGAGATGCCCGCTTTCGAGTCCGTCGCTGACGATTACACCGACGCCGACGAGCATGACCGCCATCGTCAGGAAGGTGGCGTTGGAGGGGCGCTCCCCAAGGAATATCCAGGAGAGGATCGCCGCGAACATTGAAGTGAACGCCAGGATGAAAACGACGTTCGCGGTCGACGTATTGAATACGGCGAGCAGGAAAGTGAAGGAGTTGATGCCGTAGAAGAGACCGGCGATCAGGCCGGCCTTTCCCGGGATCAGGGCGACACGGCGGCCGAGCAGGCGGTTGATCACCACCCATGTGGCGAGCGCGGCGAGGAAGGTCGAGAGGCTGCGCACGGCAAGGATCGACCAGACCTCGCCATCTGCCGACCGGATCAGCGGAATGTCGAAGGAGAGCGCAAGGCCGCCGAGGCCGGTGATGGCAAGGCCGCGCCGGTGCCGGGCGGCGTCAGTGGATGGGGTCAATTTTCAATCCGTGGCGGGTTTCGTGGAATCGTGCTCGCCAGAATAGCGCTCCCAGCCGCGGGCCATAAGGTGCTCTTGCGGCAAAAACTTTGTCTTATACCCCATTTTGCGCGATCCCTTGACCCAGTAGCCGAGATAGACATGCGGCAGACCGCGTTCCTTCGCCCGGCGGATATGATCCAGAATCATGTAGGTGCCGAGGGAGCGCTCGGAGAGAGCCGGATCGAAGAAGGAATAGACCATGGAGAGACCGTCGCTCATCCGGTCTGTGAGCGCCGTGGCGACCAGGGGGCCTCGCGCCTTGTCGTTGATGCCGTCGCCTTCGACCCGCAACCGATACTCGATGATCTTCGTGTGCACATGGGTATCCTCCACCATCATCGCATAGTCGAGCACCGACATGTCGGACATGCCGCCTTTCTGATGGCGACAGTCGAGATAGCGCCGGAAGAGATTGTACTGCTCGCTCGATGGCTCGGCCGGATATTCCGCGGATACGATGTCGCCATTGGTCGCAAGCACGCGCCGCATGGATCGCGTCGGCGCGAATTCGTTGGCGAGTATGCGCACGGAAATGCACGCCCGGCAGGTCTCGCAGGCGGGGCGGTAGGCGATGTTCTGCGAGCGGCGGAAGCCGCCCTGCGTCAGCAGGTCGTTGAGCTCCGGCGCCCGCTCTCCCACCATATGCGTGAATACCTTCCGTTCCATCTGGTTCGGCAGATAGGGACAGGCTGCCGGTGCGGTCAGGTAGAATTGAGGAGACGGTGCGGTCTGCGTGTTCATCGAGCGGGCGGATCACTCTTCGTGCGGTTGCTCATCGTAATAGCATGGCCGAAGAATGGAAAACGTCAACACACTCGTTCGGCGTAACGGTCCCGTCAGTACATGTCGCGCCGAACGGCCACGGTGCCGATCAGCAGGTCGTGCAACAGCCGGCCACGGTCGGTGAAGAGGCCGATCAGCAGGATGAGCGGCGTCAGCAGCGCATTGGCGATCCAGAATATCGCCAGATGGACGATTGCCGTCAGGAAATCCATTGGCCGACCGTCCGTCCGGGCGATCGCCACGCCCATGATCCTCATACCGGGTGATGCCTGCTCGCGGCCGCCGACGGTCAGTCCGAAATAGAGCATCGCCACCAAAGCGAAGAGGACCGGGTAGAGGAGAAAGCCGAGGCCGAGCGTCAGTATGCCGAGGAAAAAGACCACGACGGCCGCCGGTATCCACAGCAGCGCGACGATCAGGTAATCGATGATGAAAGCGAATATCCTGCGTGACAATACGCCCTGGTAGGCGCGCCAGTCCTCGCTCGGAAGCCTCAGTTCTTCATTATGCATGCTCATGCGCGTGCCCCAAAATTGCTATCCACCCAAGATATGGGGAGCGAATGCGGTAAAACAATGCACTGGCCGGTCTGCTGCCGGCGTCAGCGTTTCGCAAGGATGCGAGCCACGTCGACGGCAAAGTAGCTGAGGATACCGTCGCAACCGGCTCGCTTGAAGGCGAGCAGCGTCTCAAGCATCACCCGCTCCCCGTCGATCCAGCCATTGGCGGCGGCTGCCTTGATCTGCGCGTATTCGCCGGAAACCTGATAGGCGAAGACGGGCAGGCCGAAGGCTTCCTTCATCCGCCAACAGATATCGAGATAGGGCAGACCGGGCTTCACCATCAGCATGTCCGCGCCTTCCTCCACATCGAGTGCCGCATCGCGGATCGCCTCCGTGCCGTTCGACGGATCGATGTAATAGGTCTTCTTGTCGCCCTTGAGCAGACCGCCCGTGCCGATCGCCTCTCGATAAGGGCCATAGAAGGCGGAGGCGAATTTCGTCGCATAGGACATGATCCCGACATTCTGGTGGCCGGCGGCGTCGAGCGCCTCGCGGATCGCGCCGATCCGCCCGTCCATCATGTCCGAGGGCGCGATGATGTCGGAGCCGGCGTCGGCCTGAATGACCGCCGCCCTGGCGATCGCCTCCACCGTCTCGTCGTTGACGATCTCGCCGCCCCGCAGGATGCCGTCGTGCCCGTGGCTGGTGAACGGATCGAGCGCGACATCGGTGATGATCCCGATGTCGGGTACGGCCTTTTTGATCGCCCGCGTCGCCTGATTGATCAGATTGTCGGCATTGAGGCTGTCGGAACCGGTCTCGTCGCGAAGCGCCATGTCGATATTGGGGAAGGTGGCGATAGCCGGGATGCCGAGGCCGGCCGCCTCCTTGGCCGCTTCGACCGCCTTGTCGACGCTCATGCGGTTGACGCCCGGCATCGCCGCGATCGGCTCGGCGATGCCGCTGCCGGGCACGACGAAGATCGGCCAGATCAGGTCGTCCACCGTCAGGCTGCTCTCCCGGACCAGCCGGCGTGTCCAATCCGCCTTGCGGTTGCGGCGCATGCGGCGGTGTCCGGTGATCCTGTCCACAAGATTTGTCCTGTCGTTCATCGCGCCGCGTCCCTCTTTCCTGATCGTGCGTGAAGGCGGTTTATCACGCGCCTTCAGGGGTTGAAAACCCGCATCGCCCGCCATTGGCCTGCGGCATTTCTTCCGCCCGTCGAGTACATCGCGGCGCATTCCCGTCCTTCGCGCTGGTGGTTCGCAGGCGCCCGGCCTATCTTGCCGGGCATGCTTCATGATTCTGTTCACGTGCCCAAACCGTCGCTCACCGAGGTGCTCTTCGCCTGGTTCCTGCGCCTGGTCGGCGCGTCCTGCTTCTGGTTCGCATTGAGCTATTGGGCCATGCTGATCGGCTTTTCCCATAGCGGCGCGGGCCGTTTCGATCTTCTGTCGCCGGAGTGGCGCGCGGCCGCCACGGCCCTTGCAGTCGTCTACCCGGTCGCCGCCATCGGGCTCTGGCTTCTGGTCTCCTGGGGGCCGGTCGTCTGGGTGGTTGCCGCCGCGACGGAGATCGCCATGGACAAGTTCTATCCCGGCATCCTCGGCCACCGTCCGTTGCTGATCGTGCTCCACGGATCGGTCGCCGTCACCTTCGTGCTCTTCCGCGCGGCACTGCTCTATCAGCGGCTGCGCCAGGTGCGGAAGGTAAGGGTTGATTCACCCTGAGACAGGCTCGGTCGGCGGTAAGTTCATGTTAAGGCTGCGGTTTAAGTAGAATTTTATACGTATTCGATAGGGTCTCACTCAAGGCGGGAAGACAAAGAGACACCGCCAAACGAAACAGTGAGGCACGAAAATGAACACCAAGATGAAGCCGCAGGTTGTTGCGCCCAGAGACCCGCAGGAAGAAACCATCCGTGGTCTCTACATGGAATCCCTCCACCTCGTCGAGCGCCTGCATCGCCGCCTGCTCGACGTCATCAAGGACGAGTTCGACCGGCAGGGCCGCAGCGACGTCAATGCCGTCCAGGCTCTGCTGCTGTTCAACATCGGCAACTCCGAACTGACCGCCGGCGAACTTCGCTCCCGCGGTTACTATCTGGGCTCGAACGTTTCCTACAACGTCAAGAAACTCGTCGATCTCGGTCTGATCAACCACCAACGCTCGCGTGTCGACCGCCGTTCGGTTCGCATCAGCCTCACGGAAGACGGGCAGGAGATCGCCGAAACCGTCGCCAAGCTTTATGAGCGCCACATCGGTTCGATCCAGAAGGTCGGCGGGATCGGCAGCGACGAGTTCACCCAGATGAATAAGCTCCTGCAGCGTCTCGACCGCTTCTGGAACGATCAAATCCTCTATCGCCTTTAATCGGGCGTACCCCCTCCAGTCTCAAGGGTCGGGCGCAATCCCTGCGTGTCCGACCTTTGCTGCATTTCACGCCATGAAGTTGCAGCGCTACGCCCCGCCGACGGCGCGGAGACACGAATTGGCCATATTGCTGTGACAGCGACGCTTGGATGCGGCAGGTGCGCAAATGCGTCCATATGACGGAAGTCGGTTGCGCGGCTCGCCTGCCGGGGCGGCTCTTGTTCGCGGGAACGTGAAGCGATTTGAGGGCCGGGTGGCACGCGGGTTTACCTTTGTTAACCATAGCCGTGCTAATGCATGTCGCCCAGAAGCGCACATCGGTTTTGCGACGCGACTTGCATGAATGCAAAGACGTAAAGCGCATCGCGTAATGCGCTTTAGGGCTCGGGCAGCGCGCTTCTGGCGCATTGAGACGGTGGGACTATGTCGAAAAAGAACGGAATTGATGCTTTCTCGCGCCGCGCATTTCTGCGCTCGGCCGCAACCTTCGGTGCCGCCGCATGGGCAGGCGCCGCCGGCGCCCAGGATGCGCTGAACGAAATCATCAATTCGCCGCGCCGCGGCTCCTGGGACGACCAGTTCGATGCGAAGGCGTCGCGAACGGCTACTGCGGTCCTCTCCAACACGCCGGTTTTCGGCCCTGAAACGATCGCACATTTGCAGCAGGCGATCTTCGATTATCAGCAGATCGCATCCGCCGGAGGCTGGCCGATGGTCACGCCTGCGAGCACCCAAAGGCTCGAAATCGGCGTTACCGATCCTTCCGTCCGGCAGTTGCGTCAGCGCCTGATGATCTCCGGCGATCTGCCGCAGTCTGCCGGCATTTCCTCTTCCTTCGACTCCTACGTCGACGGCGCGGTCAAGCGCTTCCAGGCGCGCCACGGCCTTCCAGCCGACGGCGTGATCGGCGAATATTCCCTGAAGGCCATGAACGTCGACGCCTCGACCCGGCTCGCCCAGCTCGAAACAAACCTCGTACGGCTCCAGTCGATGTCCGGCGACCTCGGACGGCGTTACGTCATGGTCAACATCCCTGCGGCCTATATCGAAGCAGTGGAGAACGGCCGCGTCGCATTGCGCCATACGGCCATCGTCGGCAAGATCGACCGCCAGTCGCCGATCCTCAATTCAAAGATCTACGAGGTCATCCTCAACCCCTACTGGACGGCGCCGCGCTCGATCATCCAGAAGGACATCATGCCGCTGATGCGCAAGGATCCGACCTATCTCGAGCGCAACGCGATCCGCCTTCTCGACGGCAACGGCAACGAAGTGTCGCCGGAAACCATCGACTGGCAGGCCGAGAAGGCGCCGAATCTGATGTTCCGCCAGGACCCCGGCAAGATCAACGCTATGTCCTCGACGAAGATCAACTTCCACAACGAGCACGCCGTCTACATGCACGACACGCCGCAGCAGGGCCTGTTCAACAAGCTGATGCGCTTCGAATCGTCCGGCTGCGTGCGCGTCCAGAACGTGCGCGACCTCTCCACCTGGCTGCTCAAGGAAACGCCCGGCTGGGCGCGTCAGCAGATCGAGGCGACGATCAAGTCCGGCGTCAACACGCCGATCAAGCTTGCCGAAGAGGTCCCGGTCTACTTCACCTATATAACCGCCTGGTCGGCAAAAGACCGTGTCGTCCAGTTCCGCGACGATATCTACCAGCGTGACGGTGCGGCCGAACTCGCGCTGCAAACGACGACGGGGATCGAGCAATCTGCCGGTCCCATCGACGCAGACGCCCTGCCGCAATAAGCAGAGAAGCCGCATTCCTCATCACAAGCCGCGCGTTCCACGAACGCGCGGCTTTTTCAATTGGAGACGGCTGTGCGAACCCGGCGCGGCGGATGGCGGAAATGACGCAATCCGCATAGCGGATATTGCTCTCCGCGTGCGAGGAAGCTAAAGAACAGCCACCCTTCAGAGGAGCCTCGAGCCGATGCTTTCACAGACCAACGACGCTTTCTTCACCCGCTCTCTCGCCGACAGCGATCCGGAGATCTTCGGTGCGATCGAGAAGGAGCTGGGTCGCCAGCGCCATGAGATCGAGCTGATCGCCTCCGAGAACATCGTTTCACGGGCCGTGCTCGAGGCGCAGGGCTCGATCATGACCAACAAATACGCCGAGGGTTACCCGGGCAAGCGCTATTACGGCGGCTGCCAGTATGTCGATATCGCCGAGGAACTCGCGATCGAGCGCGCCAAGAAGCTCTTCGGCGTCAACTTCGCCAACGTTCAGCCGAATTCGGGCTCGCAGATGAACCAGGCGGTCTTCCTGGCGCTGCTGCAGCCGGGCGACACCTTCATGGGCCTCGACCTCAATTCCGGCGGCCACCTGACGCATGGGTCCCCGGTGAACATGTCGGGCAAATGGTTCAACGTCGTTTCCTACGGCGTGCGTCAAGACGATCACCTTCTCGACATGGACGAGGTCGCCAAGAAGGCGCGCGAGCAAAAGCCGAAGCTGATCATCGCCGGCGGAACGGCCTATTCCCGCATCTGGGACTGGAAGCGCTTCCGGGAGATCGCCGACGAGGTGGGCGCGTGGCTGATGGTCGACATGGCGCACATTGCCGGTCTCGTGGCCGGTGGCCAGCATCCGTCGCCGTTCCCGCATTGCCACGTTGCGACGACCACCACGCACAAGTCCCTGCGCGGGCCCCGCGGCGGCATGATCCTTACCAATGACGAGGAAATCGCCAAGAAGATCAATTCCGCGGTCTTCCCCGGCCTCCAGGGTGGTCCGCTGATGCACGTGATTGCCGCCAAGGCAGTCGCGCTTGGCGAGGCGCTGCAGCCCTCCTTCAAGGATTATGCGGCCCAGGTCGTCAAGAACGCCCGCACCCTTGCCGAAACCTTGAAGGCCAACGGACTCGACATCGTCTCGGGCGGTACCGACAACCACCTGATGCTGGTCGACCTGCGCAAGAAGAACGCGACCGGCAAGCGTGCCGAAGCTGCTCTCGGCCGTGCCTACGTCACCTGCAACAAGAACGGCATTCCCTTCGACCCCGAAAAGCCCTTCGTCACCTCCGGCGTGCGCCTCGGTGCACCGGCCGGTACGACGCGCGGCTTCAAGGAGGCGGAGTTCAAGGAGATCGGCGAACTGATCGTCGAGGTGCTCGACGGTCTCAAGGTCGCCAATTCCGACGAGGGCAATGCCGCAGTCGAGGCTGGCGTGCGCGAGAAGGTGATCAAGCTCACCGACCGCTTCCCGATGTACGGCTATATGTGATCGGACGGCTGCATGCGCTGCCCCTATTGCGGTTCCGAAGACAGTCAGGTGAAGGATTCCCGTCCGGCAGAGGACGGGAACGCCATTCGCCGCCGCCGCATCTGCCCGGATTGCGGCGGCCGCTTCACGACCTTCGAGCGGGTGCAGCTGCGTGAGCTGATGATCATCAAGAAGACCGGTCGGAAGGTTCCTTTCGATCGGGATAAGCTGCTGCGCTCCTTCGAGATCGCGCTTCGCAAGCGCCCGGTGGATCGCGACCGGATCGAACGGGCGGTGTCGGGCATCGTCCGCCGGCTCGAAAGCTCGGGCGAAACCGAAATTCCCTCGGAGGAAATCGGCCTTCAGGTGCTCGAGGCGTTGAAGAGCCTCGACGACGTTGCCTTCGTGCGCTACGCGTCTGTCTATCGCGATTTCTCCCATGCGGAAGATTTCGAAAAGGTGATTGCCGAGATAAGCGCCAAGATTGCCCGCGACCCGGGCGAATAGGCCGGAGACCACGGGGTATGGGCGAGCCGACACGTGAAGACGAACGTTTCATGGCGGCGGCGCTGCGGCTTGCAAGGCGCAATCTCGGCCTGACTTCCACCAATCCCTCGGTCGGCTGCATCATTGTCAACGAAGGGACGATCGTCGGCCGCGCCGTGACCGCCCCGGGCGGGCGTCCGCATGCGGAAACACAGGCGCTTGCGGAGGCCGGCGAACAGGCGAGGGGAGCCACCGCCTATGTCACCCTCGAACCCTGTTCGCATCATGGCAAGACCCCGCCCTGCGCGGATGCGCTGATCGCTTCGGGGATCGCCCGTGTCGTCGTTTCCATCCTCGATCCCGACGAACGCGTTGCCGGCCGCGGGGTGGTGATGCTTCGCGATGCGGGGATCGCCGTCGACATCGGCACGCTCCATGAAGAGGGCGGGCGCGTGCTCGAGGCCTACCTTATGCGTCAGCGGAAGAAACGTCCGCATGTGACTCTGAAACTTGCGGTTTCCGCCGATGGCATGATCGGCCGGAGAGGCGAGGGGCAGGTGAGGATTTCCGGTGCCGTCGCTCGCGCGCAGGTGCAGATATTGCGAGCCGAGACGGACGCGATTCTTGTGGGTATCGGTACGGCCGTTGCCGACGATCCGCAACTCACGGTGCGGCTCCCGGGACTGGAGGAGCGCTCTCCGATCCGGATCGTGCTCGACCGCCGTCTCGATCTGCCGCTTGAGTCGAAATTGGTCCGCACGGCGCGCGACGTTCCGCTGATTGTGGTTGCGGGTGATGCAGGATTCCCTTCTCCCCGCATATGGGGAGAAGGTACCCGAAGGGCGGATGAGGGGCAGCCAGGCGGCGCGCAGATGCCTCTCTCTGCGCTCGCGGAGAGAGAGGTCGATTACGACGCCAGGCGAGCTGGCCTCGAAGCGGCAGGAGCCGAGCTGCTGAACGCCGATACCATCCCCGACCTCCTGGCCGCACTTGCGTCCCGGGGCATTTCCTCCCTGCTCGTGGAGGGTGGGGCCCGGGCGGCGCGTTCGTTTCTCGATGCGGATCTGGTGGACCGAATCCTGCTCTTCACCTGCCCGCCGGCGATTGGCGCAGGCGGCATTCCATCCCCATTTCAGAGGACGTCGGTGCCGGGGGGTTTCTCGCTTCGCCGCACGGCGCGCTACGGCGACGATCTGTTCGAGGACTATGAGAGAGAAAGCTGAATGTTCACAGGCATCATCACCGATATCGGCACGGTCGAGAAAGCTTCACCCCTAAAGGAAGGCATCAAGCTTCGTGTCGCCACCAATTACGACCCTCAGACCATCGATCTGGGCGCCTCCATCGCCCATGCCGGGATCTGCCTGACCGTCACGTCACTGCCGGAAGCGGGCAGCAACGAGCGCTGGTTCGAGGTCGAGGCATGGGAGGAAGCGCTGAGGCTGACGACGATCGCCGACTGGCGGGAGGGGACGCGCATCAATCTCGAGCGCTCGCTGAAGATCGGCGACGAACTGGGCGGCCACATCGTGTCCGGCCATGTCGACGGCAAAGCGGAGATCCTCGCAGTCGAAGCGGAGGGGGAAGCCGTGCGCTTCCGCCTCAGGGCACCCGAACATCTCGCGAAATTCGTCGCGCCCAAGGGCTCGGTGGCGCTCGACGGAACGTCGCTCACCGTGAACAAGGTGGATGGCGTCGAGTTCGACGTATTGCTGATCCGTCATTCGCTCGAAGTGACGACCTGGGGCGAACGCAAGTCCGGCGATCTCGTCAATTTCGAGGTGGACACGATGGCGCGCTACGCGGCGCGATTGGCGGAATTCCCGGCTCCCAAGGAGGAATAACGTCCGGCCGAAAGAAATCGCCCGTCAAAAGAGCCCGCCCCCGAAAATGGGGGCGGACGAGATTGTCGGCAGCCGGCCGAAAACGTCAGCGCAGATAGATCGTCAGTCCGCCATCGGCCGCCTGCGTCGCCGCGGCGACGTTGTCGATTTCGACATTGCGTGCCCTGAGCGAAGCGAGCAGCGGTCTGTTGGCTTCGACGGCGGCTCGCAATGCGGCCCGCTGCCCCGGTGTCGCCTCGTCGACCCGCATACGGGTCTGATTCAGACGGCTCAACGTGTCGACATCGACGACGCGGAAATTGTCGCCCTTGAAGGTGCGCACGGTCTGGTCGATCCGGTCCGGCCAGTTCATTTCGACGCTCGCCGCCTGGGAGATACCGGCGAAGGTAAGGGCGGAGAGGGTGGCGATGACGGAGATTTTCGCAATGCTGTTCATTGTCATGCTCCTTTGGTTTTGCGGCTGGCCCCGGTGACGATCGATCCGTAGATCTGCCACGGCCTTTTGCTTCTCTGAGGCGCAGCCTGCAGGCCAGCACGGGTCGTTTACGGGTGATGTCACCCGCAGCGAAGAAGCTGGACCGTTTCGACTGGTTGGTACTGCGCCTTGTTGCGTCCGACTGGGATCTCGCGCCGTGCCAACGGTCATGAAAGTGGACCGGAATGTGGCCGTTTCGGTGGCGTAAACGGCTGAAAATAATTAAGAATTGTTCATCTTTCCGTTTGGCCATCCGCGTGGCAGGAAGCTTTTCCTGCAAGTGCTTTAACGCCAGTTGAGATTCCGTCCACCCGCCGCCGCTTGTTTGATTACCTCATTCCTGTGCTTGTCACAGGAATCCAGCCAGACCAAGTCCCCGGGCTGAAAGAACTCTTCCCGCGCC
Organism: Sinorhizobium meliloti 4H41; assembly: GCF_000375585.1. Taxonomy (GTDB): domain Bacteria; phylum Pseudomonadota; class Alphaproteobacteria; order Rhizobiales; family Rhizobiaceae; genus Sinorhizobium; species Sinorhizobium meliloti_A. The sequence goes on from NZ_AQWP01000001.1 coordinate 1,116,829, forward strand.
GCGGACGCGGCGCTGCTCTCATCCCTGTGACGAGCACAGGATGAGGAAGAGGAGAGGTTGCAGTCCTCCGAAAAGCTTCCTTCAGCGGGCGGAAAACCCCGCACACTTTTTCCCGGTCTAAGCCTCCGATCCCCTCGGCCGCCTTTCGAACATGACCATCGGCCGGCCGTTATAGGTCGTGCGCCAGAATTCCTTGAAACCGTGTTTGAGGGCGACATTGATCGAAGCCTGGTTGCCCGGTTCGATGATGCAGGTCTTCCTCAGCACGGGAAACTGACGGTCGGCCCAGGCGAGGGCGGCGGTCACCGCTTCCGTCGCCAGTCCGCGGCCGTGGTTTTTCGGTGAAATCGCCCAGCCCGTCTCCATCGTTCCCTCCAGCGAGGGGGTGATCTGGCGATGCGCTTCGTGGAAGCCGGCCTCTCCGATAAAGGCGCCGCTTTGCTTGTCCTGGATCGCGAAGAAGCCGAAGCCGAAGTAGTGCCACATGCCGACCTGGCGCAGGAATCGCGTCCAGGACTGTTCGCGGGTGTACGGCACGCCGCCGGTATAGCGGGTCACTTCCTCGTCGCCGAAGAGTGCGCAATAGGAAGGAAAGTCGTCGCGCCGGTAGGGGCGCAGGAATAGCCGCTCGGTCTCGATCGTGGGGACGCTGTGCATTGTCGCTCCGCTTGTTCTGACAGGGGAAGGAGTAGAGTTCTCAGATGCCCGGTTCACCGTCCCAATAGTCGGCCGCCGAGGGCGCGCGGCCGATGAAGTCGAACGACGCCTGGCTTTCACCGGGACGCCGGGTCCGGGCAAGGAACTTGCCGGAGTCCGGATATTCGCAGATTTCGGTCGCTGCGATGGTGGAAATGGACAGGTATTTGAGCGGCACGGTGCCGGTATTGATGAGGTGATGCGCGGTCTCCTGGCCGCCAGCGGGGGCTCCGAGTACGTCGCCTGGCCCGACCGCATGGCGTTCGCTGCCGAAACGGTAGGTACCTTGCCCCTCGAGGATGATGAACAGCTCTTCTTCGACATGGTGATTATGGAACGGACACCCGGATTTGCCGGGCGGAACCTCGCCGTAGCCTATGCCGATATCCTTGAGGCCGAGAAGCGACCCGAAAGAGACGTCGCTGGATTCGAAGAACGAACCACGGCGCCAGTGGTCGAGCTTCAGGTTCTTCGGATTGACGATGGGCCTTTGCGCGTCCGTCATCGCAGTCGTCCTCCTGGTCGCTTCGCATGCCCGGCTCGACCTCGCGGAATCGGGCTGGGCGCGGTTAAGGATTAGAGACAGTTGGCGCCGTTACAAGCGGGTTTGCTGTTCGGCTCCACCAATATCGAAGATTGCGGTAGGGCAAATGCCCTTCGGTTAACGGAATTTACTTGCCATTCCGTGCCGGGCATGGTTTGACCGCCGCCTGCACCGGCCAAGTCCGGTCCGAATTTTTCAAGACAGGTGATCCATGGCGAAGATCAAGCCCGTCCACATCCTGATTGTGGAAGCGCGTTTCTATGACGATATGGCCGACGCGCTCCTCGATGGAGCGAAACATGCGCTGGATGCGGCCGGCGCCACTTATGATATTGTGACGGTTCCGGGGGCACTGGAAATTCCCGCGGCGATCGCCATGGCGCTCGACGGCGCCGACGAAGGCGGGGCGGAATATGACGGCTTCGTTGCGCTCGGCATGGTGATCCGCGGCGAGACCTACCATTTCGACATCGTCGCCAACGAGTCCGCGCGCGCGCTGATGGATCTCGCCGTCAGCGAGAGCCTGGCACTCGGCAACGGCATTCTGACGGTCGAAAACGACGATCAGGCCTGGGCACGGGCCCGTCGTACGGAAGGCGACAAGGGCGGATTCGCCGCGCGCGCCGCCCTGACCATGATTGAACTGAAGCAAAGATTGGGCGCAGAGAAGTGACGAACACCCCTTCGGATCAGCCGCTGAAACAGGTCAACCAGCGGGGCGCCGCGCGCCTTGCAGCCGTTCAGGCGCTTTATCAGATGGATGTCGGCGGGACCGGCGTCCTGGAGATCGTCGCCGAATACGAGGAACATCGCCTCGGCAAGGAACTGGACGGTGACACCTATCTCAGGGCAGACGCGTCCTGGTTTCGCTCGATCGTTGCGGGCGTCGTGCGCGACCAGCGCAAGCTCGATCCGTTGATCGGCTCGGCGCTACAGGACGATTGGGCGCTTTCCCGGCTCGATTCCACCGTTCGTGCAATCCTGCGCGCCGGCACCTTCGAGATACTGGAGCGAAAGGACGTGCCGGTTCCGGTGATCGTGACCGAATATGTCGAGATCGCCAAGGCCTTCTTCCAGGACGAAGAGCCGAAGCTCGTCAACGCCGTCCTCGACCGGATCGCCAAACAAGTTCGCGGCGACCAGAGAAAGTAAGCGGATGGCCACCGAGCCGGCAGAAATCGGAACGGTCCTCCGCGAGGCGCGTCGCAACGTGCAGTTGCTTACCGTGGCCCAGGCACTGCTCGGCGTTGTCGGGCCGATCAGTTTTGCCGTCGGTGGGGTTGCCGGCCACCAGTTGCTCGGCGAAGACAAATCGCTCGCGACGGCACCGCTCACCGCCTACAATCTCGGCATGGCGCTCGGCGTCGTGCTCGTTGCGGTGTTGTCGCGACTCGTTGGCCGGCGCCTCGCCTTCATCGCCGGTGCGTCGATCGCTGCGCTCGGCGGCGTGCTCGCCATGGCTGCACTGTTCCGGGAGAGTTTCTGGTTCTTCGCCTGCGGCCTCGCCGTGCTCGGCGCTTCCAACGGCTTTACGCAGAAGCTCCGCTTTGCCGCAGCCGACGCCTCGCCCTCCTTCTACAAGGCCAAGGCGATTTCCTGGATCCTGGGAGGCGGCATCGTCTCGGCGATCCTCGGACCGCAGATCGTCATCTTCGCGGGCGATTACTTTGCGCCCGTGTGGTTCGCGGGCGCCTTCGTCGCTCTCGTACCGGTCTGCATCGTCGCACTCTTCTTCTTCGTGCCGCTGCGGCTGCCGGACCACACATCGGCATCGGCCCATCATGAGCAGCCTCCCGCGCGTCCGCTGCGCGAGATTGCGGGCAGCCAGCGTTTCATGACGGGAATGATCTGCGGGATTTCCAGCTATGTCCTGATGACCTTCATGATGACGGGCGCGCCCGTCGCCATGGTTGTCGGCTGCGGCTTTTCGAGCGATCTCGCGACGCTCGGAATCCAATGGCACGTACTTGCGATGTTCGCTCCGAGTTTCGTGACGGGTTGGCTGATCAGCCGCTTCGGCGCCGAACGCATCGTCGCATGCGGTCTCCTCCTGCTGATGGCCTGCGCTGCCGTGGCTCACCTCGGTGTCGCACTCTGGAATTTCTGGGGGGCGTTGTCGCTGCTCGGCCTCGGCTGGAATTTCGGTTTCATCGGCTCCACGGCGATCGTCGCGCAGAGTTACCGGCCGCATGAGGCAGACAAGGTCCAGGGCTTTCACGACATCGTTCTCTTCTCAGCCGTCGCTTGTTCTTCCTTCGCGTCCGGCAAGGTGCTTTCCGCCTATGGTTGGGACATGCTGAGCGCGGTTGTCTGGCCAGTGGCCGGTTTTTGCCTTCTTCTCCTTCTCCCGCTCATGCGCGCGGGCAAGCAAGCCACCGCCTGAAAGCCGGTTTTATCCGAATGCCTCCCGGACCCTGAAAAGGCCGGCATGCGGGCAATTTCAGGGGCTTGACGATCCACATCGGCAACAGCACTCTGGCCGCGCCGCGAAAACGCGTCGCTTGAGGAGGCGGCGTGTGATTCGCGGAGAGGGGCCTGCGGCAGGGATGAGCCCGCAGGTTGTAACGGAGGAAAGTGCGAAATGACCATATTGTTGGGCGTTATCGCATGCGGGTTGCTTTCGGTGGTCTATGCCATCTGGGCGACAAGGTCGGTGCTTGCCGCCGACCAGGGGAATGCCCGCATGCAAGAAATCGCAGGTTTTATCAGAGAGGGGGCGCAGGCCTACCTCACGCGTCAGTACACAACCATCGCCATCGTCGGCGTCGTCGTTTTCATCGCCGCATGGGTCCTGTTGTCGGGTGCAGCCGCCATCGGCTTCCTTATCGGTGCGGTGCTCTCGGGGGCCGCGGGCTTCATCGGCATGCATGTTTCGGTCAGGGCCAACGTCCGTACGGCCCAGGCCGCCTCGGTCAGCCTCGCCTCCGGTCTCGACATCGCGTTTAAATCCGGTGCAATCACCGGCATGCTGGTGGCCGGCCTCGCCCTCCTGGGCGTCTCGGTCTACTATCTCATACTCACCGCAGGCCTGGGGCATGAGCCGGCCGCGCGCGAGGTCATCGATGCGCTTGTCGCGCTCGGCTTCGGGGCGTCGCTGATTTCGATCTTTGCCCGTCTCGGCGGCGGCATCTTCACGAAAGGCGCCGATGTCGGCGGCGACCTCGTCGGCAAGGTGGAAGCGGGTATCCCCGAGGACGATCCGCGCAACCCGGCGACGATCGCCGACAACGTCGGCGACAATGTCGGCGATTGCGCCGGCATGGCCGCCGACCTGTTCGAGACCTATGCGGTTTCCGTCGTTGCGACGATGGTGCTTGCATCGATCTTCTTCGCAGGGACCCCGATGCTCGCAACCGTCATGACTTATCCTCTGGCGATCTGCGCGGCCTGCATCATCACCTCGATCATCGGCACCTTCTTCGTCAAGCTCGGCGCCAACGCCTCGATCATGGGCGCGCTTTATCGCGGGCTGATCGTTACGGGCGCTCTGTCGATCCTCGGCCTTGGCGCGGCGACATCGCTGACGATCGGATGGGGTTCGATCGGAACGGTCGCGGGCATGGACATCACCGGCTGGAATCTGTTTCTCTGCGGCATCATCGGCCTTATCGTCACCGCGCTGATCGTCGTGATCACCGAATATTATACGGGGACGAACAAGCGGCCTGTGAACTCGATCGCGCAGGCCTCGGTCACCGGCCACGGCACCAACGTGATCCAGGGTCTCGCCGTGTCCCTCGAATCGACGGCCTTGCCGGCAATCGTCATCGTCGGCGGCATCATCGCGACCTACCAGTTCGCCGGCCTCTTCGGGACGGCCATCGCCGTGACCGCCATGCTCGGTCTTGCCGGCATGATCGTAGCGCTCGACGCCTTCGGTCCCGTGACCGACAATGCCGGCGGGATTGCCGAGATGTCGCATCTGCCGCCCGAGGTGCGCAAGTCGACCGACGCGTTGGACGCCGTCGGCAACACCACCAAGGCCGTGACCAAGGGTTATGCGATCGGTTCGGCGGGCCTTGGTGCCCTGGTACTCTTCGCGGCCTATTCCAACGATCTTGCCTATTTCGCCGCCAATGGCGACAAGCATCCCTATTTCGCCGACGTGGGGACGATCTCCTTCGATCTGTCCAATCCTTACGTCGTCGCCGGGCTGATCTTCGGCGGTCTCATCCCGTATCTCTTCGGCGGCATCGCAATGACCGCCGTCGGCCGTGCCGGGAGCGCCGTCGTCGAGGAGGTTCGTCGTCAGTTCAAGGAAAAGCCCGGCATCATGGAAGGCAAGGATCGGCCGGACTATGGCCGGGCCGTCGACATGCTGACGAAGGCGGCGATCCGCGAAATGATCATCCCGTCGCTGCTGCCGGTGCTGGCGCCGATCGTCGTTTATTTCGGCGTGCTGCTGATCTCCGGCTCGAAGGCGTCCGCCTTCGCGGCGCTCGGTGCCTCGCTCCTCGGCGTGATCGTCAACGGCCTTTTCGTGGCCATCTCGATGACGTCCGGCGGCGGTGCCTGGGACAATGCCAAGAAGAGCTTCGAAGACGGCTTCGTCGACCGCAACGGCACGCGCCACATGAAGGGATCCGAAGCGCACAAGGCCTCGGTGACGGGTGACACCGTCGGCGATCCCTACAAGGATACCGCCGGTCCGGCGGTCAACCCCGCGATCAAGATCACCAATATCGTGGCCCTTCTCCTGCTCGCCGTCCTGGCCTGACGCAGGCGTCTTGAAAAACAGAAGGCCCGCGGGACATGGTCCCGCGGGCCTTTTTCGATCCGTTGCGGCTCGGTTACTTGCCGAAGTCCTTGAACAGGTTGCGCGCCGCGGCCTGTCCGGCGCCGGGGCCGCTCAGGAGCTGGCCGAGGAAGCTCGATTCCTTGCCGCCGGTCGGCGTCGTTCGCGACAGCATGTCGAAGACCTTCCCGTCCTTCAACGTGTAGTGCGCGAGCTGGCTGACGGTGCCTTCCTTGTCGAAATAGACGGCGAGGATCGACTGATCGATGATCTTCGGCTTCATGAAGGCGACCGGCCGCTTGCGGGTCTGGGAGATGTAGTAGAACACCTCATTGTCGAATGTCGCGGTGGTCGAAGGCGTGCCGAGCGAAAGCAGCACCTGCTCGCGGCTCGATCCGACCGGCACGAGTGCCAGCGTCTCCTGGTCGACGACATAGCCCTGATGCAGGACTTCACCCACATTCGCGGACATGCAGGCGGAAAGGGCGGTAGTACACAGGGAAGCCACGAGCACGGCACGGCCCAGGACTTTGAGGTTTGTCGTCAAATACCGCTTCGTCAAGGACTGCTCCCCTGGAGTAACGATTGGCAGATCGGCCATTGCAATTCGTGCCCGCTTCGGTAAACCAGCTTCGGCTATCATGCAACATGATCATGGGCGCTTGCCCCTGATTTCGAGAAAGCCAGCCGGCCTCTGTGATGATTTTTGGACTGTTCAAGAAAAAAAGCGGCAATATTGCGATTGTGAAGCGCCAATATGCGGCACTGACCGCGGCGGCGCGCCAACCGTTTCTCTATACCGACCTCGATGTGCCCGACACGGTCATGGGGCGCTTCGAGATGTTGTCGGCGATTCTGATCCTTTATTTCCGCCGCACGCGCAGCTCGGCGCGAGCCGGCCAGGAGATCGCGCAGGAGATTGTCGACGCCTTCTTCGAGGATGTCGACCATTCCATCCGCGAGCTCGGCGTCGGCGACATGAGCGTGCCGAAGAAGATGAAGAAACTTGCCGGCATGTTCTACGGCCGCCTCGAATCCTACGCGGCGGCCCTTGAAGGACGCGACGCCGGCGCACTGGCGGCCGCATTGCGGCGCAATTTTCACGCCGACGTAGAGGACGCGCCGTCGATGCGGGGCCTCGCCTCCTACCTCCTTGCGGTCGAGTCCGTACTCTCGGATACCACGGAAGAGGCCGTCGAGACGGGTCAGTTGCGCATCCCCCCGGCCGGAACGTAAAAGCGCCGCGATCGTTCGTCGATCAAATGGCAGCGTGCCGACCGCCGCCCTGCAGCGGTGCCGGCGCGAGGAAGGGTCTGAACATGAAGCAAGAGAGCAAACCGGCATTCTCCTACCCGGTGAAGGTGGGGCATATTTCGGCAAATCCTGTGACCGTGCATATGTCGGCGAACGATGGCGAACTGCGGGCTCTTGCCGAGCTTTGGCGCGTGGAAGGCGTCTCTTCCCTTGCCGCCGACCTGCAGATTGCGCGCTGGAAAAAGGACGGTGTGAAGATCAAGGGCGAGGTTCGCGCGCATATCGTCCAGTCGTGCGTCGTGACGCTCGAGCCGGTCGAATCTGATATCCGCGAACCGGTGGAGGCGATCCTCGTACCCGAGGGATCACGTCTCGCGCGGCAGGCCGACGCCGACGGCGGCGAGATGATCGTCGATCCGGACGGACCCGACCTGCCCGATACCTTCACAGGCGATACGATCGATGCCGGCGTGGTCGTCAGCGAGCACGTCGCGCTCGCCATCGATCCCTATCCGCGCAAGCCGGGCGCCGCTTTCGGCGAACGCATCGAAAGCTCCGCAGCGGACGACGAACGGCCGAACCCGTTCGCGGTGCTGAAGGACTGGAAAAAGGATTGAAACGGCTGAGCCCCGGCTTACAATTCGGTTGTCACGCCGACGAAAAGCAGTATTTTGGCCCGACTCCAGCCAAGGGGGCCGCTACGCCGAGACATTGCATGCCGGCCCCACTATCAGAAGGAACATGGATCGCCGCCGCTTGATGCTTGAGGGGCGAAACATGTTGCGTGGCGGGAAAAAAGGATAAGACACGCGTGGTCAGAATTTCACTTGACGTGATGGGAGGCGACTATGGTCCTGAAGTCGTCATCCCGGGCGCAGCGAGAGCGCTCGAACGTCACCCGGACATAAAGTTCGTTCTTTTTGGCCAGGAAGCGCGGTGCGTGGAACTGCTCGCCAAGCACCCGAAGCTCAAGGCGAGCAGCACGTTCCATGATTGCGAGATTGCCGTCGGCATGGACGAAAAGCCGAGCCAGGCGCTTCGGCGCGGACGCGGCAAATCGAGCATGTGGAAGGCGATCGACGCGATCAACGCCGACGAAGCGGATGTGGTCGTCTCGGCCGGAAACACCGGCGCCCTGATGGCGATGTCGGTTTTCTGTCTGAGGACGATGCAGGGCATTCAGCGGCCGGCGATCGCCGCCATCTGGCCGACGCTGAAGGGCGAAAGCATCGTTCTCGACGTCGGCGCTACGATCGGCGCGGACGCGCAGCAACTCATGGATTTCGCCCTGATGGGCGGCGCAATGGCCCGGGCGCTCTTCGAAGTAGAGCGTCCTTCCGTCGGCCTTCTAAATGTCGGGGTGGAGGAGATCAAGGGCCAGGAAGAGGTAAAGGAGGCCGGGCGCCTGATCCGTGAGGCCGACGTCGAGGGGATCGAATATTACGGCTTCGTCGAAGGCGACGATATCGGCCGCGGCACCGTCGATGTCGTAGTCACCGAGGGCTTTTCCGGTAATATCGCGCTGAAGGCAGCAGAGGGGACGGCGCGTCAGATCGCCGAATATCTGCGCGCCGCGATGTCGCGCACGCTTCTTGCAAGGGTCGGCTATGTCTTCGCCAAGGGAGCCTTCGACCGGCTCCGCGAGAAGATGGATCCGCGAAAAGTCAATGGCGGGGTTTTCCTCGGTCTCAACGGCATCGTTATCAAGAGCCATGGTGGCGCGGATGCCGAGGGCTTCGCCGCGGCCATCGACGTCGGATACGATATGGTGAAGAACGGCCTGAAGGCGAAGATCGAGGCCGATCTGGCACGGTATCATGGCGCCCAGCCGTCCGAAGCCCTTCCGCGGGCATGAATGATGAGGTTTGAGTAGATGATCCGTTCTGTCGTGCGCGGCTTCGGGGCAGCACTGCCGAAGCGAGTGATGACCAACAAGGAACTCGAATCCAGGGTCGACACGTCCGACGAATGGATCGTGCAGCGGACCGGCATCCGCCAGCGCTATATCGCAGGCGAGGAGGAGACGAGCGCCTCTCTCGGCGAGGCGGCGGCGCGTGCGGCGCTCGCGAGAGCCGAGCTGACGCCGGACGACATCGATCTGATCATCGTCGCGACCTCCACTCCGGACAACACCTTTCCTGCAACCGCGGTGAACATCCAGAACCGTCTCGGCATGCGGCACGGTGCGGCGTTCGATATGCAGGCGGTCTGTTCCGGCTTCGTCTACGCGGTCGCGACGGCTGACGCCTATATTCGCGGCGGTCTCTCCAAACGCGCGCTGGTCATTGGCGCTGAGACCTTCTCGCGACTTCTGGACTGGACCGACCGGACGACCTGTGTGCTCTTCGGCGACGGCGCCGGTGCGATCGTCCTGGAGGCGCAGGAGGGAACCGGCACGAAGGCTGATCGAGGCGTTCTGACGGCGCAATTGCGCTCTGACGGCGCCCACCGCGACAAGCTCTATGTCGACGGCGGGCCGTCCACGACGGGCACTGTCGGCCATCTCCGGATGGAAGGGCGCGAGGTCTTCAAGCATGCGGTGGGCATGATCACCGACGTGATCGAGGCGGCTTTCGAGGCAACCGGGACGACCGCCGACGACATCGATTGGCTGGTTCCGCACCAGGCCAACCGCCGCATTATTGACGGCTCGGCCAAGAAGCTCGGCATCCCTCTCGAAAAGGTTGTGGTTACCGTCGACCTGCATGGCAACACCTCCGCGGCGTCGATTCCGCTTGCCCTTGATGCCGCCGCCTCCGACGGCCGGATCAAGAAGGGTGATCTCGTAATGCTCGAAGCGATGGGCGGGGGCTTCACCTGGGGCTCCGTTCTTCTTCGCTGGTAAGAAAATAATGAATTACGGCAGGCGCTTGACCGGAAAAGACAAGGGCAATAGTCTTCAATCGCTGATCGGCATGCCAGACATCGGTGGGGGAAGATGAGCGGAAAAACAGTAACGCGGGCAGACTTGGCTGAATCGGTTTTTCGCAAGGTGGGTCTGTCTCGCACGGAGTCCGCCGAACTCGTAGAAACTGTCATCGACGAGATATGCAACGCAATCGTGCGTGGCGAGAGCGTGAAGCTGTCTTCCTTCGCAACGTTCCAGGTGCGCGACAAGAACGAGCGCATCGGTCGGAACCCGAAAACCGGCGAGGAAGTGCCGATTTCTCCGCGCCGGGTGATGACCTTCAAGGCTTCGAATGTCCTGAAGCAGCGGGTCCTGAAGGCGCATCTGAGCCGCAAGTCCAAGTTGAAGCCGTCCAATCCGGCCGGCTGAAGCGCCGTCGACCACCACAAATGTGGTTGAAAACCCATCCATAAGCCATTGAAATAGGCATGATTCGTGTAATCATCGCCTGACGATCCGTGCGTCGCGTAGCCGATCTTGCGCGGCGAGCAAGTGCCGCCCGAAGCATTGCCCGGAAAAGTGCTTAGCGGTTTTCCGTGCGGAAGTGCGGAGCTTCAAGGACTTAGAAGGTTTCAGTCTTTCCATGAAACGCTGAAAGCTCCGGTCCGCGCAGCGGTTTGATGGCGGATACGCAGACAGAGGACGTAAAACACGTCGCAGGAATCGGTTCAGATCCCGACGCGCCTTATGGAGATGGGGACCACATGGAGAAAAGCCCGGATGCTTTCCGCACCATCAGCGAGGTTGCGGACGAACTCGATCTCCCCCAACACGTGCTTCGTTTCTGGGAAACCCGGTTCCAGCAGATCAAGCCGATGAAGCGCGGTGGCGGGCGCCGCTATTATCGCCCCGAGGATGTCGACCTGCTCAAGGGCATCCGCCACCTCCTCTACGATCACGGCTATACGATCAAGGGTGTGCAGAAGCTTTTGAAAGCCAACGGCAACAAATTCGTCGCCGCCATCGCGAGCGGGGATCTTGCGACCGTCGAGGCGCTTGCCGCTTCCAGCAACGAAGAGCCGGCGCCGCCCAAGGCGGGCGTGGCGGAGGAGGACCAGATCGTCGGCCGTCCGAAGGCACCGGCGAGCCGGCGTTTCTTCACTTTCGGCACCGGAGGCGACGATGCCGAGATAACCGTCGGCAAGACGTCGGTCGGCAAGGAAGACAGGGCGCTGCTGCAGGAAGCGCTCTACGACCTCCTCGAATGCAAGCGTCTGCTCGATCAGGTTCGGTAGCAGGGAAGGGACGGGAAGGGGGCCTCGAAAGCAGTGCCGAGGCCCAACTCGGTCGTTATCGACTTATTCGGCCGCTTCTTCCGTCGACTGCTGTGCATGCTTCTGTTTCAGGAGGAGATCGTCAGAGGTCGACTGCTCGGCCTTTGCCACGCTCGCGGTCGTGATCTCCTTGTCGACTTTGTCGATCGATGCCGTGGTATTGGAATGGCCCAGGCAATCGGCTGACGCTGCCGTCGCCGATAAAGCGAAGGCGGCTGCAAGTACGAGGATGCTCTTCATCGGGCTTCTCCTGTGGTTTGCAGGCGCAGTTTATCCAGCACGGGACATCGATCCAAATCACAAAACTGTTGTCTTGCCGCTTCCGATACAATCGGCGGCCGCCTGTGATGGGCGAGCTCCATTTTCCCCCTTGCGCCGGGCGTGTGTTCCGACTAATGAGAGCGGGCTTGTAACCAAGCGGGTCGGAGCGTAGCGCAGCCCGGTAGCGCACTTGACTGGGGGTCAAGGGGTCGTGGGTTCGAATCCCGCCGCTCCGACCATTTTCCGCTTTGGTTTCAATGCGATACGAGAGGTGCTTTCGTTAGCCCTATCGGATAAATGGGAACGAAACGCGCTCAGAATCCCTGTTCGGGAGCGAATAGTCCCGAAAAAGTCCCGAACGATCCCCGTCATTTGTTCTTCCTTTGTGCCCGTTTCGAGCGGGAGAGCGATTCGAGCGCTTCCGCCACCTCCTCATCGAGAACGTGCGCATAGCGCGTCGTCGTCTTGATATCGGAATGGCTAAGTGCCTTCTGGACCGTTTTCAGGTTTCCAGTCTTGCGCAGGAGTTTGGTCGCGAGATCATGCCGGAAATCGTGAAAGCGGAAATCCTCGACCTTGGCCTTCGCCCTGATTCTTTTCCACTGCGTTTTGAGGCCGCTATAGGTGATCGGGTACCGATCGCCCTTCTTCCTTCCTTCCCCGTCTCCCTTGTACGACGCTTTCCCCGTTCGGGTGCGTGCCGCCTGGTACGTGAAGACGAATTCCGGGTGGTGACCACGAAGCGGCAGGAGGATATCGCGCACGGTGCTCGTGATGGCTGTCTTGACCAGCCGGCCGCCTTTGCCGGTCTTGGTGATCCAGCCCGTCTGCCAGTCGACCTCCGACCAGCGCAGAATGCATTCCTCTAGACGAAGGCCTGTCGCGCGGACGAAATCGAAGATCGGCTGATAGTCGGACCGGGTCGCCAGCTCGATCGCGGCGCCCTCGGTGGCCTTCAACTCGCGGACACGCTCTTTCGGCTCCTGAAGCCAATGGTCGCGCCAGTTCGGCTCCCTCGGGAATTCGTACTTCCAGGTGCGCTTCGCGCGGGTGAAAATCTTCTTCAAGACGAGAGTGGTGGAGCGGTTGACCGTCGCGGCCGACACAAGCCGCATCGGCTGATCGTCCTTCGTCTTCTCTCGACCCCACGCATTCTGAGACCGTCGCCACTGGACGAGCTTGGCAACATCATCGTCCGAAATGTCGGAAAGCAGCTTGGACGGACCGAAGTAGTCGACGAGGCGGTTGATATCAGTCCAGGTCGTTTCGCTGTTGGCGTGCCGCTCGCCGACCTCGGACCAGTAGCGGCCGGTTGCCACGGCAATCGTGAGCGGTCCGCCTGAGGCATTCTTCGAGGCCTTGGCCGCAGCCTTGGCCTTGTCGCGCTCTATCTTTTCCCGGGCTTCTGCTTCTCGGCGGTTCGCTGTCTCCGTAGAGCCATGATATCGTACACCGGCGACTTGGAAGTCGAAGTGGTAATACGGGCTGTTCTTTGGCTTGTAGACGGACACGCGCGGGTTCTCCGGCTTTTTATGAAGTCGTTGATGTCGTCGATGTGGAAGCCGAGGCGGGGTTTTGTCTGCCCCTTCCCAAGCGGGATATAGGCAATATCGCCAGCCTTAACGAACTCGCGCAAGGTCTTAGTGGAGATGTTGAGCATTTCCGCCGTCTGCTCGCACGACAGGAGGACATGGCTTTCCATCATCCTTCACCTCTCTTTGCGGCTTCCCGGTCGGCAAGAGCGGCGTCGATAGCTGCCTCCCAACCGCCTGTGCCGCCATATCCGCCAGCGATATTCATGTTCGCTAGGCGCATTGCGTCGCGCATCGCGTCGGTCGGCTCGCGCATGGCCTGGATGGCAGCGCGGGCCTGAACACGATAAACATCCTGACTCCGTTCCCACCGATACTCGTCCCCTTCGCCTCCGGTGTATTCGGCCTCGAAGATCGCCCTCGCCACCCGTTCAACCATCTCGCTCATTCTGCACCTCGTCTTTCTCGTTCCTCGGCAATCGCCCTCCCGATCGCAAGCAAGATTTCTATATGGCTCATCGGCCGCGGCGGGCCGGCGATAACCTCCGCTGCCATGCGGATGTCCTCAGAGAGGGCGTACCATTCGCGCGTGGCGGGGGTGGCGTTGGTCAGGTCTGGTATAACTGTCATGGCGCAAAATACGATTTAGGTTGGATATCGGCAGCGAGGTACAGCGGATGACCTGGCTGGCCGTCTGCTGTGACTTTCAGCGCGACGAGGTCGAAGAATTCGAGCCGTTCGGCGACCTGGCGACCGCGGTCATGAAGAGCTCCGTGTGTCCCCCACGCGCAAACGATCTTACGGGCGCTCTTGGCGATCGCAAGGATGTGCTGATCGTTGTCGGGCCCGATCGGATCCGGATGGTCGTAAAGGGCCTTCGGGTTCGTGGAGCGAAGGGCAAACAGGTTGCCAACGATCAATCCGCCGAAGCCCCAGGCCTTCGCAAAGCCGATGCACCGGCGAATTGTCGGATCATCTTGGTTGGCGTCAGCCGTGGACGGGTTCAGCATGAGAAAGGCAACCTTGGCCTTCTCGCCGTCCCATTGCCGATCGAGGCGGTAACGGTAGGCTCCGCATTCGGAAATGACGGCCGAGGACTTGGTCTCGGTTGCGAACATGTCGAACGTGTCGGTGCTCATACCTCGTCCCTCGACCGGAGCGCGCCGGAGTCGGCGAGCGTTTCGTTGGTTTCGTCGTCGCTTGGCGGCTGCTCACCGGCGAGGGCATAGACGAAATTGCGCAGGTCAATGCCGGCCTTTCGGCTCTTCGCGGTTAAGGTGATGCTGCCGTCGCGATGCCGGCGAACAGTGATTGATGGGGATTTGGTCATGCTTCCCTCGTCTTTGCGAAGCCGCGGCTCTTGATCTTGGCTTTGGACTGAGGCCAGAGCCCCAAATGTTTCTTGCGGACCCGGTCACATTTGGCCTGCTCGGATTGCTCTTCCGCGGATTTCTCGCGGTGCGGCTGTTTCAGGACGGGATGCAGGTTGCATTCCCGGTGCTCGCCGCCGCGCCAGAGGGCCTTGATGTGATCGAGGTCCCAAGCGTCACCGGCCATGATCTTCCGGCCGGAGAGTTGGCAGACGCCGCCGTATTTCTCGAAAATGCGAAGGCGGACGCGCGGAGGTATTGCGGCGTCATCGTTCTTGCCGATCCACTCTTCAACGGTCCGCATCTGCACCTCCGTTCATGAAGCACTCGTTGCAGATCAGCTTTCCGCGCTCGTGCTCTCCGCTAAGCTCTTGCGGGAACTTATAGAGATTGCATCTGCCGCAACGCTGCTGGCGAAGCCCGGCACGAAGCTGGACGCGCGCCCATTCGTGCCATTCGAGATAGCCGGTGGGAGCGGGATCTCCGCCGCGGTATTCTGGGATGAAGTGGATGTGCGCCATGGTCTACTCCATCATCTGACGCTTGCAGGGGCCGTCGCACCAGAAGCGAAGGTGGTTCTTGCGGCCGGCCAGTCGAGCATGAAGGAAACCGTCGCACTGTGGGCAGCGGACGCGGGCGGCACTGAGGCCCTTCTTGATCATCTGGGCCTTCATCTTCATGCCGTCGGTTATCGTCGACATGATCGAGGCTTTGTCGAAAGAGGCGCTCATGGCTGGGCCCCCTTCTTGACCGGGTTGCAGACATCGCAGCGCCTGGTGCAGAGGTCGCAACCGGAGTCCGCGTCTTCGCAGCAGCCGTCGAAGCAGTCGGACACGTAGCCTTCGCCGCCGCAGTTGAAGCATTCGTCTTCGTAGACGTCGTCGTCATAGCCGAAGTCGTAGGCATCGAGTTCTGCCTGGGCCTCGTCGTTGACGCGCTTGATGCATGCGCCACAGACACGATAGACGCGGCCAGACATACCCTCTTCGTAGTCGCGGGCGTCTCGTAGATCTGTGACGTGGTTCTTGCACCACTCGCATGATCCGGTGCGCCATTCGAGCTCTTCTGCCTGCCCAGCCTCGGAGCACCGGTACGCGCGGCGCTCGTCAATGCACTGCTGGCAAAGGTCTTCCATCTCGCATCCGAAGGAATCCGTCTCGCCTTGGATGCGCGCTACGGCCGGACGGTCCGGATGGTCGTCGCACATCATCCCGTCCGGGACGTCGTGAGAGGTGCCGGGAAGTGTTGAAATCGGGCCGGTGACGTCGCTCATACCGCCTCCCGGAGCATGTCTCGCTGAACCTGCTTGATGAGCTTTCCGCGCACTCGGATCACTCGCAGCACGCGCGCTTTGTCGCACTCGAAGGAGAAGCCCGCCCGAGCGGCGTCAGGATCCGGTGTCAACTCGCCAATCGGCTCGACCTCATAGACTTTGCCGCAACCGGACCAGTGCATGCAGGCGTAGAGAAGAGCGCCGTGCTGATCGGTGCAGACATAGACCTTGTTGGTGTTGCAGACGCCGGCCGCGCCGAAGCGGGCCGTCGACGGTGCTTTCGTTGTCGCCGGCGGCAGGACGAACTGGCCGACGGTCAGGCCGCCGAATCCGCCGTGGAAGTAGCGAACGGCGCCGGTCATGCTTCCACCTCGTCTTCCTCGCGCTCAATGTTCAGGCGCTCTGCAACGATCGGGTGATGTTCGAGAAGCCAGCCGGTCCAATCGATGTCGCGGTCCATGTGTTGAAACCATGGGAAGTCTTCTCCCCATGAGCCGTTGAGGTCCGCGTATGCGGTCGCGGCGGCCTGGCATTCGACGTGAACGTGCTGGGTGTAGAAATAGCCGTCGAACCTGCCGGCTGCGTAGTGCGCGGGTGAGCCGACCTCAATCTGCCGTCCGCACTGCTCGCATTCGTGCGGCTTGCGCGTGGCCTTGATGGTCCGGCCAGAGTGGAAGTCGTCGATGCTCATGACGCACCTGCCTTTGCCTTGGCGATCATGCGCTCAAGCGGTGAGAGGTGATCTTCGACGGCCTTCGCCTTCAGCGGCGGCAGGCCGAACTTTTCGAGATAGACGCGCGAGTGCTTCGCCCAGACCTTCTTGCCCCAGCTCGTCGAGGCGAATTCCCATGGACGAGCGGCGCGCAGCGCCTTCTTGCGCGCGGATAGGTCGGCATCGGCCGGCAGGTTGCGATGAACCTCGCCAATGACGTGGGCGGCGGTCTTCTGCCAGTCGATCATGCTGCACCGCCTTTCGACGCATACAGCGCAAGACGCTCCTCGATCCCCTGAACAAGCCCCTCGTTGAGCATAGCTGCCGCCTTGCGGGAATCCCCGCCCATACAGGCGAGAAGAACAACAGCGAAGGCGTGCTCTGCCGTGACCAAAACAGAGGAATATTCGGTGAACGGGTTACGGCCATCGATGATGGCCTTGGCAGCGGCGAGCGCGCGAATCGTGTCTTTGACGTTGTTGGTCATGCTGCATCGCCCTTTGCGGACTCGACATAGACTACGGTGACCATCTGAGCCGGTACGCGAGCTTTGATCTGGCCGGAGAGATCGTAGACGGCATAGAAGGGAACCGGTGCGCACTGACCATTTTCGCCGTATGCGACGATCTTGCTGGTGGAGCCGTCAAATCGCGGGTCGATCGAGTAGCCCCCGCCGTCTTCGCCGGGGTACCAGATGGATTTGATGGGGTGCTCGTCTTCGTGAATGACGGGAATATTCTTCATGCTGCGGCTCCCGCGTTTCGTTGTGTGGTGCCGCGCTCAACTCCGATCAGATCGTCGAGGAAGTCGAGGACGGCCGTTTTGCTTTCCTGAAATTCCTGCTTGCCCATCGCCTTCATGGACTGGCTCTTCGCCACGTAGCGGGTGACGGTCGCCTCCTTCACGTCGACGACGGAGAAAGCGTCAATCGGGCGGATGAAGGCTGCGAGCTTCTTTGCCTCCGCTTTGCTAGAGCAGACGATGGTATGCGTGTCGCAATAGCCCTTCTTGATCAGGGCATAGGCCCGCAGGTGCTCAGCGGACTCGGCGAAAGGCAGGCCGGAATACTGTTCCGGCAGATTGCGCCAGGCATCGTTCACGGCGGCGAAAAAGTGCCGGTGAGAATTCATGCTCCGGTCGTTGTGCTCGGCGAGCGTATAGAACTCGCCGACCACGTAACGCTTGTCGCATTCGCGGGCCCAGTGCCGGTTTGCCGGCTGGAAGGCCTCGCCGTTCCACTGCAAGAGGACCGGGCCGCTCATGTCAGCCCGCCATCATCGGATGATTGCGGAGTTCGGCGTCGGAAGGGCCCATCGCCGGACGGCTCGGCTTGCGAGCGATTGCCGCCTCTATCTCCTTCTTGAGCGCAAGCGCGTCGCCCGGCTGCAGAGCCCAGAAGCGTTTCAGCGGCTCACGGTTCGCGTCCCGCCACTTCGCGACGGTCTCCGGCGTGGATTCGTTGATGAACCGCATCACCTCGTCGGCGAACTTCCCGACCGGTACATTCTCGAGCGCCCAGTTGTCGCCCCAGGTGACCGTGATGGAGTTGTCGGCGCCGATCACTCGCATGCGGTGATCCTCGCGTTCCTTCTCGACGACTTCGGAGGCGGTCAGGTCGAGGACCTTAGCGCGGTCAATTTCGGCTTCGTCATAAGTGCCGGAATACTGTTCCGGCCACCCTGCGCGAAGCGCCTGCATCTGCGCGCACTTCTCGATCATGAGGCGCGGCATCCGGCACCAGTTGCCCGAGTCGTCAAGCACTTCGGTTTCTTCGCCGACGGGAACTTTCTTTTTCTTCGGCTTGCCGCTGTCCGGCCAGACCTCGCCGGTGTCCTCCCACTTGTATCCGCCGGACGCTTTGCGCTTGATCGGCGCGAACTCGGACCAATAGGCCTGCCCCACGACTTCGAACCAATCGCCGGACTGCGGATCTCGTTTCCACAGATAGACGGTAGCGGACACGATGCCGAGCGGGTTGGTCGGCGATACCAGGGCCTTGTCGGTTTCGAACTGTGTCGGCTTGCTCGCCGGCCGGTAGTCGCCGCAGCGCTGCGCAATGACGCGCTGGCCGTCGCGGGTGATGATGATCGTCATCTTCCGCTTTTCAGCATCGCCCTTAGAGAAGACCATGGGAATGATCTGCCCGAGGAACGGGTCAAGGCCTTTTGCACGAGCGACTTCGCAGAAGAGGTTGAACTCTTCGTCGTTGCAGTCCTTTGCTACCGTGGCCTTCACGAGCGCAATCTGCTTAGGCGTCATGTCATAGCGAGTGATCGCGTTCATGGTCATTTCCTTCTGACGGTGAGGGAGAAACTGCCGTTGTCGAGCGTGGCGCCAGGAATGGCGGCGCCGCCTTCGCGCAGCTCGGCGGTGAGGGCTTTCTTGTCGAGCTTCGGGGCGGGGCGGGGCTGCTCAACCCAGTATTTCGCCGGAATGTCGGCCTCGTCGGTGACGATCAGGGCGGCCGCGCGTTTCGTGAGCGACAGCGTTGCCGTCGGCAGCTTCATCGAAAGCTGATCGGTGGCGAGCATCGCCTGTTCGATCAGGGCGCGGATGCGCTCGGCGCGCTTCTCGACAGCCTTGCGGCGCGCCTCGAACTCGGTTTCCTTTGCTTTGAGCCCCGTCACGAGAACATCGCACTCGTCGAGTTCCGCGATTGCCTCCTCGATGGCCTCCATGAGGTTGGTTTCGCCCTCGATGGTGTCGGCGACCAGTTCGGTGTCGTCGTCGGCGCCCTGGTTGCGAAGATCGACGAGGAGAGCTTTTGCGGCTTCGGTCTGTCGGCGGATGGTGTGTTCGATTGCTGGTGCGGTCATGTCAGACGTTCCTGGCTTTGACGATTTGGCGGTGGACCTGCTCCGTGTTCCAGAAGCCGGCGGCGAAGACGGCGAGCACGGCAGCAAGGAGAATGAGGAAGGTCGCGGTTGCGGTAGTGGCGCGGTTCAGGTTCGCGACCGCGTCCAGATCGATGTTTCGTGCCGGCGGAAGGTCGCAGTGGCCGCATTCGCAGTACCTCTGCTCGGGATCGCAGGCGAAGGAGACGGGGCGGCTCACGCGACGTTCCGTGCAGCCGCTGCCGCCTGCTCGCGTGAGTATTCGCTCACCTGCAGGTAGCCGTTGATCATGTCCGTCAAGGCGGTAAGCTTTTCGCCGGGGAGCTTGATCGCGAACACGTCGAAGTCGTTGTTGAAGCGCTTCCAGGCCGTGTCGCCGCTCGGGCCGGGAGCAATGATGCCGGCCTTCTCAAGTTCCCACCTGCTGGTGTTCGAGAGGAAGTAAGCGAAGTCGCGGAGTTGCGTTGCCGTGATCATGCCGCGCTCCTCTCGATCGAGACGGTCTCGGAGAGGAAGAAATCCGGGAAGGTCGAATAGCGTTCGAAGCGCTCGACGGTCGTGCCGGGGAAGGCGGCTGCTTCCTCGTAGGCTTCGTCTTCCGACCGGAACTGCAGCGCGTCGTCGACTTCGTAGGAGAAGAAGCCTTCGACCGTCAGGACGCGGCCTATCTCGTCCTCAATCCTGTATCGGGTAACCATCGTGCCCATCGTTCATCTCCCGGCATGGCCGTGTGTTGATGAAAATGAACGTACAATATGTACGATAAGTGCGCAAGAGGCAAATGTACATTTTGTACGATAAACTGCCTATGGGAGAATCAAGCGCAACAAAAAGCCCCGCTCAGGGGCGGGGCTGGTCGTGGAGGGATGTCTCCAGCGGCGGGAGATCAGGCCGCAAGCTTTTGGAAACTCTGCACGGCTTGTCTTTCATCTCCGCGAAAGAAACGTGTAGAAAGTCCACGGTTAACGGCTCGCTGATATCGCTTGTCGCCAATCACGCTGATTTTCTTGGCATCCTCGATCAATGCCACAGCGGACAACGTGTCTTGCATCTGCACGCGCTCGATTTCGGTGTGAAGCAATTCGGCTTCAAGGAACTGTGTCGAACTGTTCACAAGGAACACTCCGAGGCGCCTCAGATTGGCGTTATCGCGCGGGATCAATACCACGTCCGCAGGGTAGTCGCTTAAATCGGGGGCCAAGCTCGATCTCTCCGAAATCGAAAAATGCTTGGACAGGTGTTCTTGGATTGCTGCGACCGCGTCGTCTTTGAACGTGGACCGCACCGTTTCCCTGGTCACCAGCTCAAGTGCGCGAATACGAAGCAGCCCAGACAGAAAGCGAACGGACGCGAGCCCGATATCTGCTTCGGAAAGTCCCTGGGTCTTAATTTCAAAGGTATCCGGATCCCAATATGCACCCGCATCGCTAAGCATGGTGTCTAGGATCTGGCGGCGCTGGCCGGTTTGGATATCGATCCCAGACGCCATGAGGTGGGGGAGAAAGGAACCATCGTCTTCGAGTATCAATCCCTCATCCGTTTGGCGGGCGTAGAATGCTAGATGGTCTCCAGAGCTGTCGTAGAACGGCGAGTTTATCGCCAGTCCAGATGGTACCGGACGCACGGAGATTGCATCTGAAAAAGAGCGGTGGAGGGCGTCTAGGACGACGTGCGGGTCAGTCACAGCAACTCTCCTTTCGCATAATCCAATCTAAAGTGGGCGCAGGCGTTCTTCCAAAATAGGTCCGGTCGCGCTGGTGCCGGACGAGTAGACCGGTAATATACCCGCGGAATCCGTAACGCTACCTTAATGCTTGGGGGGCCGAACTCGATGCCTCCACGGGTGCAGTCGGCGTGAACGTGTAGTCCTGGGTGGTTACCGTGAAACTCATAACGGCTGACCAAAGAACCGCCTTGGTCAGTCTTGCGGATAAGCCATGCAAGCCAGTTGTCTTTACCTTCGTTCACCTGGCATAGGAGAATATATTCCTGTTCGCCGTCCGACGCTAGAGCGCTTCGCCATTTCCAGCCAGGTCGGATTGGCATTGTTCGTGGGTAGACAGCCGAATGCTTTGAAGGTAGCTCCCCATCCTTCCAATTCGTGTCGGTGGAGATGGTTTTCTTCGCTTCGACGATGTGGCGAATCCTCATCCGAGCTCCGGCTATTTTATAGGGATAAAGCGAGCATCATGATGGTCTGCTCGGACATCATTCGCCGCTCTTCAAGACGTAGTGCACCGTATCAACTTCGTTGCCATCAAAACGAATCTGTTTTGCCGGGTTGAATTGCTCAAGAATCAGCTCGTTCTGGGTATGGCGGACGAGCTTCTTGATGAAGGCCAGCCTAGGGCCGTGCTCTTCGCGATGGATCTGCGCGACGACATAATCGCCCTTCACCGGCCGGCGGCGTGGGTTCACGTAAACGGTCTCGCCGTCCTCGTAGCGCGGCCACATGCTCTCTCCGACTACCTGGACACCGTAGGCTTCAGGTATGCCGCTAAGGCTTGGCGGCGCGAAAATGTCGTCGAGGCGATTACCGTTCAGTTCGAATTCTCCATAATCGCCGCCGACCGCAGCGCCATACAGGGGTATCTTCGGGCCTTTCTGTACCATCTCGCCGGTTACTATCGCATTAGCCGGTTCATGCGGCTGCTTCGGCGCGGCGGCATCCACGCCGCCTTCGCCATAGAGTATCCAGCCTGCCTCTACCCCAAAAAGTTTAGCATACTTCTCCGCTGCCTTGCGCGAGATGTCGCGGTTCCCGTTTTCGTTGCTGATGAGGGTGTTGACGTTGATTTCACGCGGATGCGCGCGCGCAGCCTCGGTCGGGGTCGCATAGCCGGCGGCCTGTCTTGCTTGCTTCAATCTGTCTTTCGGACTTCCCATTCGTACATTATGGCTGTTTTCTTTCGTGCAATGTGTACGATTTGGGCTTGCGTTACCGTCGTACGTTTTGTACGTTGGTGGCATGAGCAACGCACCCACTTCCATTTCTGACCTGATCAACAGGTGGCCGACCATAGGTGATTTCGCCGATGAGGTCGGCTGCGGATACGAGGCGGCACGTCAGATGCGCCTGCGTGAAAGCATCAACCCAAAGCATTGGGAGAGTGTCGTTGCCGCGAGCCAGAGGCGGAAGATCAAAGGCGTGACGTTCAAATGGTTGGCCTCGCAGAGGGCGGGGAAGGAGAGGGCATCAGTATGACCTCCGACGTCCAAATACGAGCTTTTATCGACCGCATCCTTCGTCTGAAAGAAGAGCAGGACACGATCGGCGAGGATATCCGCGACATCTACGCGGAAGCAAAATCGATGGGCTTCGACAAGACCGCCATGGGCAACGTCGTCGCTCATCTGCGCAAGGTCGCGAAGAAGGGCCATGACACCGTCGCGGAGCAGGGCGCCATCTTCGATTTGTACCTGTGCGCCTACGAGGGCAAATCCCCTCATGCGCCTGCGCCCGCCCGCGTACGAGAAAACATTGAACAATTTGACCCGACCACGGGCGAGATCATCGAGGCGGATGCCAGCGCCAAGCTCGTCGAGACGATTGCTGCCGGCGTGCAGACGGAAGTCGGCCGCGCGGCTCTGATCGCCGCCGTCGACACCATGATCGAGCGTGAAGAGGCGGAAGAAACCCAAGAGAGGCCCTCGACCAACGATGAGGCATCCCCAGAGGCAGGTCCGCAAGCCGAAGCCTCTCCTGCCGGGACTGGAGCCGGGACGCTTGCGGATCGTGAGGGCCGCCGCGAAGGGGAGGCGGCTTCGGTCGGCCTCCCCACCAATTCCGAGATCCCCAGCGACGTGCGCGAGACCGACCGCGAGGCGGCGGACACTCTCGCCGGCGCCAACGCAGGAGGCGAAGATGTAGACCGCAGCGCGGAGCGCGCCAACATAAACGCCGTCGCAAGCGCGTCTGGCCCGGACGAAAAACGGGCGCCTCTTTTCGCGGCCAAGCCGCCATCTACTCGTCGCCCCCACTGCCTCGATCGGGCTGGCTGCGGTTCCTACACGGAAGAGCACTGCGCACGTTGTAAGGCGGCGATGCAGGAGCGCGAGCAAGCGGAGGAAGTCGCATGAGCGAATACCTCCGGCCATCCAAATCAGAAGACGCGGCAGCTCAAAGAACCATTGAGGGCAGGGTGGATTTCCATCGCGCCCAGGTGAGCCGCGCCGCTCCGTCCAATCCAAATTCAGATCAGAAGAGGGCTGCATGACCTGGTCCATCCTCATTGCATCCGCTGGCGCCGTTCTCTGGATGGCAGCTCTGACATTGATCGTTCCCGGCTTTGTTGCGCGTGAGTTCCGGAGGAACGGCTACCGCGCAAAGGATTGAGCGCTTTCACCTCCTCCCGAGGCGCTCAACGCTGGTCCCGGTCATCCTCCTCCCGGCCGGGACCAGCAACTCTCAATCGGATCCGCTTGTTCGCCAGTCTCATGACCACGGCTTGAACAGCGTCTCCCAATGAAATTGCCGGTGACGACGAGGGCGCGTCACCGGCGGCAGGACCGGACGTTGCGGCGGTGGTCCTGCGAAACGGAAAGACTTGGGAGGGACCGGCAGCCGTTGGCGCGGCGCCGTCCTCTCCATCGGAAGTAATGCCTGTGCGCATCACGCGTCTCCTTCAACGGGACCAGAATTCGCACAAGGAAACCGTCATGCGTGACAAAATTTCTGACAAGGAAAGCAAGACGATGAGTACCGCATACATCAGTTCAGCGAAGGGCATGGCGCAGTTCCTGCTTGCCCAGGAGCACCGCGGGCCTGGCGATACGATCGAAGCTGCTGCCGCGCGTTTGCAGCGCAAATTGAAGGTTCCATCGTCTATCCTCATGCGACTTCGCCACCGCGAAGTTAAAGATATGCTGATGTCGAACTTCTTTGCTCTTGCGAATGCTTACAGCAAAGCATGCGAGAAGATGGACGATGCGTATGAGAAGGAGCGGAAGATTGCGGTTGATCCGAACATTCTTCGCCTGGCTGCTCTTGTGGCTGGCAAGGAAGAAGCGACGACGAAGAAAGGACGAGTGAAGTGATCGGCGGCGGCACGACCATAACGGCCGCCGCCAAATTCGCTGGGTTCGCCGGAAGCGACCAAGGGAATGAAGCATACGCGGAATTTCTTCTCCGCAAGCGGATGGTAGACCCGGAAACCGGCATAACCTCCGAACCGTCTTTGCATGGCATCATGAAGCCCCACCAGCGGGACATCGTCCGTTGGGCGCTCCGCCGCGGTCGCGCTGCGATCTTCGCCGGCACTGGCCTGGGCAAGACGCTGATGGAGCTTACCTGGTCGGATCAGGTATCGACCTTCACCAGCAAGCCCGTTCTCATCTTCGCGCCTCTGGCCGTTGCTGAGCAGCACATTGCCGAGGCTGAGAAGTTCGGCCTGTCTGCCAACCTCGTCTCATTCCATCCGGACGAAGGCTTTGGCGTCAACGTCTCGAATTATCAGAAGATGGATCACTTCGATCTGTCGGCTTTCGGCGGTATCGTTCTCGATGAGAGCTCCATCCTCAAAAGCACAGACGGCAAATACCGCACGCGGCTGATCCAGGAATGCGCTCAAGTCCCGTTCCGCCTCGCAGCGACGGCGACGCCCGCGCCGAACGACTTCATGGAGCTTGGCAATCACGCGGAGTTCCTCGGCGTCATGTCGTACACCGATATGCTCGCCACCTTCTTCACGCACGACGGCGGAGACACTCAGAAATGGCGCCTGAAAGGCCATGCTGAAACCGGGTTCTGGAAGTGGATGGCCTCATGGGCCGTGATGCTGCGCAAGCCTTCCGATCTCGGCTACGATAACGCCGGCTACGATCTGCCGCCGCTCCACTATCACCAGCACATCGTCGGCGTGGAGTATGCTCCAAGCCTCGAAACCGGCCTGCTTTTCCCGATGGAGGCCCGGACACTCCAAGAGCGCATCGCCGCGCGCCGAGATAGCGTTGACGAGCGCGTGGCACTCGCAGCTCAGATGACTCCGGCCGATCGGCCGTTCGTCTGGTGGTGCAATCTCAACTCCGAGGCCGACGCGCTCGCGAAGGCGCTCCCGGGCGCGGTCAACCTCTCCGGCTCCGACAAGGACGACGACAAGCGCCGCAAGCTGGTCGATTTCTCGCAAGGCCGCACGCGAGTCCTGATCACCAAGCCATCGATCGCCGGCTTTGGCATGAACTGGCAGCATTGCGCCGATACCGGGTTCGTCGGTCTGAATGACAGCTTCGAGCAGGTCTACCAGGCAGTTCGCCGGTTCTGGCGCTTCGGGCAGACAAAGCCGGTCAACGTCCATTTCATCGCTTCCGAGATGGAGGGCGCCACTGTCGCCAACATCAAGCGCAAGGAGGCCGACGCAGAGCGCATGGCCGCTGCGATGGTTCTTCACATGGCCGACCTGTCGAGTGAAGCGGTCCGCGGCGCGGTGCGCGATCGTCCCGACTACAATCCGCAAGTTCCAATGACAATTCCAGCATGGGTAGGGGAGTGCGCCGCATGAGCGTCAACGCCGTCGATCAAGTCGTGACCGATCGTTATGCCATCTACCAGGGCGACGCATGCGAGCTCATTCGCGCGATCCCTGGCGAGAGCGTCCACTTCGGTATTCATTCCCCGCCGTTTGAGGGGCTCTACAAGTTCTCGAATTATGACCGCGACATCAGCAACAACGACGGGCCGGCATTCTGGGAGCACTACGCGTTCCTGATTTCCGAGCTATACCGTGTTACTCGACCTGGCCGCATCCATTCAGTTCATTGCATGCAGCTGCCGACGAGCAAGACGCGGCACGGTTTCATCGGCATGCGCGACTTCCGCGGAGAAATCGTCCGCGCGTACGAGGATGCCGGCTGGATCTTCCACTCCGAGGTTTGCATCTGGAAAGACCCGGTCATCGCGCAGCAGCGCACGAAATCGATTCGGCTTCTGCATAAGCAGATCACCAAGGACAGCACCATCAGCGGTATGGGGCTGGCCGATTACATCGTCAGTTTCCGCAAGCCCGGCGAAAACGCTGACCCGGTCGCGGGCATGTTCGAGCGCTGGTCTGGCGATGAGACCCTCGACATCAGCCGCGAAGCCTACGAGCGCCATCGCCGGCAGACGGAAGCCGAAGGCCGAAAGGCTTGGCCGTTCGAACAGTGGCGGTCGATCCTCGTATGGCAGCGCTATGCCTCTCCAGTCTGGATGGACATCAATCAGACGAACACCCTGCAGTATCGCGCCGGCCGCGACGAGAAGGACGAGCAGCACATTTCCCCGCTCCAGCTCGACGTGATCGAGCGTTGCCTTGATCTGTGGTCGGCTCCTGGCGAAACCGTCCTCACGCCTTTCCTCGGCATTGGCAGCGAGGTCTACAGCGCCGTCAAACTCGGCCGGAAGGGCATCGGGTTCGAGCTCAAGCCCTCTTATTTCCGCCAAGCCGTCAAGAACATCGCCGACCTCGATCGCGCGGCAACCGATAGCCTCTTTTCCATGGTTGGCGCGGCATGATCAAGCTCCACCTCCCATACCCGCCGTCAGGGTGGGACCTATACCAAGGCTGGGGCCAGACCAGGCGCCTGTCGTCCGTCTACAAGAAGTGGCGGAATGACGCCGGATTTTTCATCAAGGCGCCCAAGACCACGATCGACAAGCCGTTCGCGCTTCACGTCGCGTTGCGCCGCCAGAACATGCGGCAGGACATCGACAATCGCTCAAAGGCAATCCTCGATTGCCTGCAGCACTACGGCGTCATCAAGAACGACAATCTGTGCGAACGCTTATCCATGTGCTGGGACAGCGACCTTCCGGCCGAGTGCGTCGTCATCATCCAGGAATGCGAAGAGAAGGCAGTGGCATGACCAACGTCATTGTGCTGAACGACCACGTCGCGAAGGCCTGGGAGGCATACACCGCCGCCCAGCAGCTTGCCGCAACGACCGGCAAACTTGAAGACGGCATCGCCGCCGGCCGCGCGTGGCGCCGCTGGTTGGCTCTCTTCATGAACGAAGAACAGAAAGCCTTCATCGGCGGCAAGAGGGCATCTGCATGAACGCCCCCATGTTCGATGCAAACGCCTACGTCGCCGAGATCGAGCAGAACGTGCTCGGGTCTCTTATGTTCGGTGGTGACAGCGCGGAAACGCTCGCGATCCTGCATGAGCATCATTTCGTTCAGAAGTACCATCAGGTCATCTACCGGGCGATCCGAGCGGCGCGCGACCGCTACAATCTCTGCAATCCGATCCTCGTCAAGAAACTGATCCCGGAAGATCAGGCAGCGGATTTTGAGAAGGTGATCGGCCGCAAGCTGCCAGAATACCTCGCCCACCTGATGTCGTCGGCAACTGTCGGCGCCGCCGGTTCGGTAGAGAACGCGAGGAAGATCATCGAGCAATGGGCTCGGCTCGCCCTCGCTAACGAGGCTGGACGGATCTATGCCGCAGCCAATGATCCGATGGCTGATGTCCGAATAATAGCTCACGACGCTGCCAAGACGATTGATGATGTCATGGCGGAAGTCCGGTCGGGTGGTAAGCGCAAATCGCGCGTATCGATCGCCAGCGCAGCGATGCAGGCCGTCACGTCGGCAGCCGAAGCGAAACAGAGCGGTTCCGGTCTCACCGGCATCACCTGGGGCCTTGCCGACCTCAATCGCATGACAGGCGGCATCCAACGCCGGGACCTCACTCTGATCGGCGCGCGCCCGTCTATGGGAAAGACGACGGTCGCGCTCTCTGTCGCCATCGACGCGGCGAAGGCCGGCGTTTGCTGCGGCATCGTCTCCCTGGAAATGGACGCCGAGAAGCTGGCTGCACGCGCCATCTCCAATGTGCTTTACGACTGGCGAGGGGCAATCCCCTACGGCGACATCATCCGCGGCGACGTCACCGATGAGCAACTCGACCTCATCGTCAGCGCCCAGGAGAAATTCAACCGACTGCCGATCATCATCGATGACCAATCGGGGCAGACGGTAACCGACATACGCACCCGCGCCGAACGCATGCTTGAGGATAGCCGAACGGACGGCAATCCGATGTCCGTCCTGTTTATCGACCACCTTGGCCTTATCCGGCCATCCTCGCGCTACAGCGGCAACCGCGTGAACGAGATAGCCGAAGTCACGTCCGGGCTTAAGTCGCTCGCCAGAGAGCTCGATATCGCCGTTGTGCTCCTCTCGCAGTTGAACCGCGCGCTAGAGAGCCGGGAAGAGAAGCGTCCGATGCTTTCGGATCTCCGCGACTCCGGTGCGATCGAGCAGGACGCCGACATGATCGCCTTCCTGTTCCGCGAGTCCTACTACCTGGAGCGCGCGACCGGCGGGGCTCAGGAGGAACAGATGGTCCGTGAGGACCGCCTGGATCAATGCCGGAACAGTCTCGAGTTCATCATCGCCAAGCAGCGTAACGGGCCTCTCGGCACCGTGCATCTCTTCGCTGACATGGCCTACTCAGCAGTAAGGAATGGAGCGCGCCAATGAACGGCCTCCCTTACTACAAAGCATACCCGCGCGACTTCATCGAAGGCACGATCGGCATGCCATTCGAACTCAAGGCGGCCTATCGACTGATCCTTGATTTGATCTACATGCAGGGCGGTAATCTTCCGGATGATGAGAGGTACATTTCAGGCCTCCTCGGCTGCACCATTCGCAAGTGGAAATCCCTTCGCAAAGACCTGGTCGCGTGCGGGAAAATCAAGGTCTCGGGCGAGTTTCTGACGAATGAACGCGCGATTTCGGAGCTCGAAACTCTGAGAAAACTCTCAGAAAAACAGAGCGAAAACCGATCGAGACCTAATAAAAACAGAGAGTTACAATCTCCACCGTTCGACCATACAGAACCAGATACAGATAATACGCTTAGCAGCGTATATAGCGCGCCACTTCAAAGCGATTTTGATGCTCTCCAAAGCAAGCTCGTCGATGCTGCTGAGGGCAAGATTCAGCCTCATGCCGCGCTGGTGGTCGGGCCGATTGTCGAACTCACTGCCGCCGGCGTCGATCTCGAAATCGATATCCTTCCGGTGATCCGGTCCAGAGCAGCGAAGATGGCGCGACCGGCCGGCTCATGGGCCTACTTCATCCCTGCTATTCGCGAGGCTTACGAGCGTCGCGTTGCCGCTGGCCGCGCGCTGTCACCGCCGCCCAAGATCGGCCAGAGCGACGACGATTGGGCGCGCCGCCTCCGTTTCGCGAGAAAGCGTTCAGGCTGGAGCCATGACGAGTGGGGCCCGGCGCCAGGGGAGGCCGGGTGCCTTGTCCCGACACATCTGCTGCTGCCCGACGACGGCCGCGGCTGGCAGGAACTCAAAGCAGAACCCAAAAGGAGCCTTGTGGCATGACTGCCGTACAATCCGAACTCAGCCGACAGTATGCGCACTACGCCGCCATTCGAGCGCGGCTTATGGGAGCGCCGGCACGCAAGGCAGAGCCCGGCGAGGAACCGAAAGCCCAGGCGCTCGTCGTCATATCCGCGCGGCCAACGTCCCTCAAGCCGGAATGGCAGCAACGCGACATCCGTTTCGATCATCACGTATCGGCCTATCGTCGCCACCTGTTCAAGCAGAACAGCCCGACGGAATACATTCGCAACCGTTCGGAAGAACTCGGCTTCACCGTCGAGGAGATAACGGGACGCTCGCGCCTGCGCTCTGTCTCCAATGCCCGCCAGTTGATCATGTTCGAGGTACACAAGCGCTTCGATCGGTCGACGCTGGAGATCGGCCGTTTCTTCGGCGGCCGCGACCACACCACCGTCCTACACGCCCTGATGAAGCATGGGCACCGCACGAAGAAGGTCAAAGGTCTCTCGCCGAAGCAGATCGAGGAGATTAAGCGGCGTACCGAGAACGGCGCCACCGCACGTGAGCTTGCCGAAAAATACGGCGTGTCCGCGACAACCATCAGAAATCACACGGTCGAAGGCTACAGGGAGGCGAACGCACGTCGCAACGCGCTCCTCAAAGAACGCCGTTTGATGAAGCGCGCAAATGAGGTGCAGAAATGATCAGGTCACGTTGGTATGCGATTCGAACCGCGCCCGGCTATCAGCGCATGGCTGCCGCCGACGAGCGCCTGCCAGAAAGCCGGCGCATGGAGTCCATCATCGAGCGGAACTGCCGCAAGGACGGCTTCGACATCTTCATGCCGTCGTTCTACACCGAGTTGAGGCATCACCGAACGAAACAGATCCTCCAGAAGCGGTTTCCGTTCTTGGTGGGCTATGCCTTCGTGAACCTGCCAAGACTGAATTTCGAGGAGCTCCGCCGCGTCGACGGCGTCGTGTGCTTCCTCCGCGGTGCCAACTATGGACCGCTCGAGTTCCCCGACGGGACCATCGAGGCCCTGTACTTCGCCGAGCATGAACGCCGGCAGGCCTTCCTCTACGAGCAGCACTGCCGGAAGGAGAACTGGCGGCAAGAGCGCGTCCACCACCTGCGCGGCCAGCTCCGCAAGATCCTCCCGAAGGGTCGGAAGGCGCGTGTCTCGATGGTCGATCAAGCCGAGATGGCTATAGATTCACTGAGTCCTCAGATCAAAGAGCGCGTGCAAAAAATTATCAGTGAATTGAACGGTCTCACTAGCGATGTAGATGTTGAAAATCTCCGCAAAGCTGTATAGATTTTCTGCAGTGATTTGCGGTTGTCACAGTTGCGGACCTCACAGAGGGAATACTCGCCGGACCGCTGCCGAACCATCACATTCGGCGCATAGAAGAAATGCGCCCAAAATCCTGAATTTCGAATTGCCCGGTAGTGCTGCTGGAAAATGCAGATAGACCCCGACTGGGCAAGCGCGACCACCTGATGACCGCCGTCTATGCGGTAGGGTGGTCGCCTTTCATTCCGATCAGAATTCCCAGAGGGGGCCGTAGGACACGCCGGATAGAGCCCGGTCGCTGTCGTGGTAACGGCGAAATAGGTCTAGGCCCCCGCACCCTCAGAAGCCGCTCACCGGTGAAGCCACGAAGCCGGAAGGAAGGGATGCAGGATAGGCCGACTGCAGACCGAGGCACCAAGGACCAACCAAGCCCGCTGTAAGCTCCCCGGGCGTAAAGGGGAGGCGCCGACCGCGGATCGGCACAACCAGTTTCGAGGCAATGCCTCACCGAGATCGGGCCAGACATACGTGGCTTGATGAGGGCGCGTCACCGGCTGACGCCCCTCCCGCAATTCCAGCCCCGCCGCCGTAACAGGTAGCGGGGCTTTCGCTTTGAGGAGACCCCCATGCACTACCGCTTTATCGAAGTGGAAGGCGAAGAGGATGACCTCGATCGTGTCGCCAACGAGTGGCGCGCCAAGGGCTACGAGCTATTCCAGGCCGTCCACAAAACAACGTACCGGTGGGTGCTGGTCTTTCAGCGCGGGGATATCGGTCTGTGAGGCCGCAACCGCCATCGTTGACGTCGATGACGTCACAACTGGTTCATTGCTGAGGCAAGTCGCGCCAAGTAAACCCCGACAGCGCGTTTTGCTTTGGTGCGCTTCCCGTCCGCAAGATAAGCAGCAAGAGGTTGCTGCTCGATTTCCACTTCAGTTCCCTTCTGAGAGCTCCAATAGCGCCTAACGCTTAGAACTCCATCCGTTGGGTCGAGGTAAATCGTGTACCAAAATGCGTTGCCGTGCGGCAATCGTTGACGGAAAAACTCCCTCTCACCAATCATGATCCCTCCCAAGGTTTCCCATGCCCGTCCTAAAGAACGCACGGCACGAGAAGTTCGCCCAAGCCCGAGCGAAAGGCAATACAGTCGACGAGGCGTATGTCGCCGCCGGCTTCAAAGCCAACAGAGGAAATGCAGCACGTTTGAATGCAAATGAAAGCATTCAAGCGCGCGTGGCTGAAATCCAAGGGAAGGGCGCCCTGAAGGCAGAGGCCACCGTGGAGCGCGTGCTGAAAGAGCTTTCCCGTATCGGCTTCTCCGACCTTCGACGTGTGTTCGATTCGAACGGCAGGCTGCTTCGACCTGAAGAGTGGGACGACGACACAGCCGCCGCAGTCGCATCGGTCGAAGTGGTGACCCGCAACATTGGCGACGGTGAGGTCGAGCACGTCCACAAGATTAAGGTTTGGGACAAGAACAGCGCCTTGGAGAAGCTCGCCAAGCACCTCGGTATGTTCATCGAGCGTGTCGAGCACTCTGGGAGCATGAACCTCAATGTCTTGCCAGAGGACGCCGAACTGTGACCCATGCAGGTAGCTCGATTAACGGAGAAACAGCGAGAGGCTAATCGCCTTCTTGCCGGCCCGGCGCGCAACATCATGCTCCGCGGCGGGTCTCGTTCCGGAAAGACGTTCGTTCTTTGTCGGGCGCTGATACAGCGAGCGATAAACGCTCCGGGGTCGCGGCACGTCATATTCAGGTTTCGGTTCAACCACGCGAAGACGTCGGTTTGGTCCGATACCCTGCCAAAGGTTCTGGCTCTCTGCTTCCCGTCGGTTCGGGTGAGGTTTGACAAGACCGACTTCTATGTCGAGCTGCCGAACGGATCGCAGATCTGGATAGCCGGCCTCGACGATAAAGAGCGCGTCGAGAAGATCCTGGGGCAGGAATACGCCACTCTCTATTTCAACGAGAGCAGCCAGATACCCTGGGCATCGGTCGAGACGGCAATGTCGCGCTTGGCTCAGAAGTGCGAGTTGGCCCCAGCGATCGCCGCCGCGACAGGCAGAAGGTACCTAGCCCTCAAGGCCTACTTCGACTGCAACCCGCCGTCTAAGCTCCATTGGAGCTTCCAGATGTTCCGGGCGAAGATGAAGCCGGGCACGAAGGAAAAGCTGGCCAAGCCGGAAGACTATGCCGAGATGCAGGTGAATCCTGCGGACAACTCGGAGAACCTGCCGCCTGAGTATTTCGAGGTTCTGGCCTCGATGTCCGCAGCGAAAAGGTTGCGGTTTGAGGCCGGAGAATGGGCGAGCGAAGTCAGCGGCGCTCTATGGGCTCTTGAGGATCGCAAGGCGCCCGACGGCAAGCTGATGCCGGGCATCGACAGCCTGCGTGTCGCCAGCGCTCCTGAAATGCGGCGCATCGTCGTTTCCGTCGACCCCTCCGGTACGAGAGGCGATGGCGGGGGTGACGATATCGGTATCGTCGTCGCCGGCCTCGGCATCGATGGGCATGGCTACATCCTTGAGGACGGCACTTGCCAGTTGTCACCAGAAGGGTGGGGCAGGCGAGCGGTCGACCTCTACCATCGTCACCAGGCACACCGGATCATTGGGGAACGGAACTTCGGCGGCGACATGGTGCGCTTCACCGTTTCGACAGCTGATAAGACCGCGCCCTTCAAGGAAGTTGTCGCCAGCCGAGGCAAAGCGGTGCGAGCTGAGCCTATCAGCGCGCTGTATGAGCAGGGCAAGGTGCATCACGTCGGGGACTTCCCCGACCTCGAGGATCAGATGTGCAATTTCACGCCGTCTGGGTACCTGGGCGACGGGTCGCCTGACCGAGCCGACGCCCTTGTCTGGGCTCTCACGGAATTGATGCTGGGTGGTTCGTCGTACACGCTGGCGAACGTTTAGGAGCGGACATGGCCAACATCATCGCGCTCGTCCGCGACAGTCTGACAAACATGGTCGCGAGCCTGGGCACCAGCCGGGACAAGGCATCAGCCAACGTCTATTCGATGCCGATGCTCACCGACGAGGAGTTGCTCAACGCCTACCGTGGTGCATGGCTGCCGAAGAAGATCGTCGACATTCCCGCCTTCGACAGCATTCGTGCCTGGCGGGACTGGCAGGCGAAGAAGCCGCAGATCGAGGCGATCGAAGCCGAAGAGAAGCGCCTCAATGTCATGGGCAAGCTGCTTGAGACCCGCATCAAAGCGCGCCTCTGGGGCGGCGCTGCGATGGTCATCGGTACCGGCGACCAGGACCTGACACAGCCGCTTGACGTCGAGCGCATCGGGAAGGGCGGTCTGAAATACCTCACGGTCATGACGCGGCGCCATCTCACGGCCGGCGAAATCGATCGCGATCCGGCGTCGGAATGGTATGGCAAGCCCAAGGTCTACCAATTGAACTCCGCCGACGGCGCCCAGGTCGAAATCCATCCGTCGCGCCTGGTCATTTTCAACGGCAGCCAGCAGCCGGACGAGGACATCGTAACGACCACCTATTCCGGTTGGGGCGATAGCGTGCTGTTGTCGGTCGTCGATGCGATCAAGCAGGCCGACGGTACCGCAGCGAACATTGCCAGCCTCGTATTCGAGGCCAAGGTGAACGTGATCCGCATCCCGGATTTCATGCAGAACCTCGGCGATGAGCGGTACCGGGCGAAGATCCTCGAGCGCTACACACTTGCGGCCACAGCCAAGGGCATCAACGGCGATCTCCTCCTCGACAAGGAAGAGGAATACGAGCAGAAGACGGCGAGCTTCGCCACGCTGCCCGAAGTGCTGATGTCGTTCCTGCAGATCGTGTCAGGCGCGGCCGACATCCCGGCGACGCGTTTGCTCGGACAGTCGCCGGCCGGCATGAATGCCACCGGCGAAAGCGACCTGCGCAACTATTACGACCGCCTGCAGGCGATGCAGACCGTCGAGATGACGCCGGCGATGGCGCGCCTCGACGAGTGCCTGATCCGCAGCGCTCTCGGCGCGCGCGACCCGGATATTTACTACGAGTGGGCGCCGCTCTGGGGCATGTCGGAGAAAGAAAAGGCCGAAGTCTTCAAGATGAAGTCGGATGCCGCCCGCGCGCTCGCCGGCACGAATACCTCGCCTCCGCTGCTGCCGATCGAAGCTCTGTCGGATTCGCTGGTCAATACCTTCATTGAGGATGGCTCTCTGCCTGGTCTCGATGCTGCGATCGAGGAATACGGCAAGCTCAGCGATCAGGAGCCTGACGACGTGGAGTTGGAGGCCGCAGCGACTAGTCAGCCGGAAATCGCTCCGGGTACAGCACCGTAGATGTCCTTCAATCGTCTGATCAATAAAACGATTGATTCGATGACGGGGCCGGAGGTTGCCAAGGCCGACAGGATCGCCGTAAGTGCGACAATCAATACCGGCAGGCGTTCGAAGAAAAGGTTTGTTTGCTGAACGTCTTGGCGTGCTTCCGCCGTGTCCTCAGGGGCCATTTGGGGGAATTCGTCCGGGTGCTGCAGCCTGTACTTCTCGTAATCAACCTCGTCGTGGTTGATGTTGTAGCGGCGCAGAATGTCATCGAACCGGGACGAATAATCTCGCAGGACATTGACGTCGACATTCTCTAGTGAACGAAAATCGCGTCGCAAAGAGTTGATCTCAAGCGCACACCTTTGGAATTGATCGGCTTTGACGGGGTCAGCGTGGGCCGATTGAAGAAGCGATGATGCGAGAATGAAAATTGAGAACGCGATCGTTGTGAGATTGATTGCACTCGCAACAACAGACGGTACAGGAAAGAATACAGGGAGCAAGGTGAGGACGACCACCGCGGCCGACGCATAGGCCGTGTTTGCTGTTCGCTTGGCGGCGCGATCTTCCAACCGCTTCGATGCATTGAAGCGCGCGCCCTTAGTCCTTTTCATTTCCTTCAAAAGCGTGGCCCGGGCGTCTTCGACAGTCGGTCCAATTTTTGCAATCGCGTCCACGTGCTCAAGCGCTGGTTTATTGAAGCTCATTTCCGTCCCTCACCCGAGAACGCCTTAACCACATACGAGGCGCATTTACAACCTCCCCACGAGGACCGTTATGAAATTCACGGATAATGCACCGATCGCGCGAACGCGACGGACCGCCGACGGCTACCTTGTTGCTGACGTGCGCACCGCGCGCACGGGCATCCAGCTCTATGCCGGACATGAGGTCGGAAAGCCGGAGATGCAGGTCGTGAAGGTCTACCGGCCGGAGGATCAGGTCTTCGATAAGGCCAGCCTCGGCAGCTACGCGCATAAGCCAGTGACGAACGATCACCCCGACGAGGCGGTGACCGCCGATAATTGGAAGGCGCTTTCAGTCGGCCAGATCGGCGATGAGGTGGCGCGCGATGGTGAATTCGTCCGCGTCCCTCTCGTCGTCATGGACGGTGCCACCATCAGCGAGATCGAGGGCGGCAAGCGCGAGCTCTCCGCGGGTTACACCTGCGATCTCGCATGGGAACCGGGCACAACGCCCGAAGGCGAGAAATACGACGCCATTCAAAGAGATATCCGGATCAACCACGTTGCCATCGTGCAGCGCGGCCGTGCCGGATCAGAAGCTCGCATCGGTGACGGTGTGAGGTCGTGGGGCGCTGCCCCGTTCACCAGTGATCAGAAACCGAAAGAGGACAAGATCATGACCCTGAAGACGGTTACCGTCGATGGCATCCCGGTTGAAGTAACCGACCAGGGTGCCACGGTGATCGGCACGCTCCAGCAGCGCCTTGCCGACGCCAACACCAAGTTCGCCGACGCCGAGAAGGCACATCAGACGGCTATGGCCGCCAAGGATGCCGAACTCGCGAAGAAGGATGCCGAGATCGATGCTCTGAAAGGCAAAATCCTTTCCGACGCTGATCTCGACAAGCGCGTCCAGGCGCGTGCCGATCTCATCACCAAGGCGCATGCGATCGCCAAGGACGTGAAGACCGAAGGCCTTTCGGATTCGGCCATCCGCAAGGCTGTCGTCGTGGCCAAACTCGGCGATGCGGCGGTTGCCGACAAGTCGGAAGCCTACATCGACGCCCGCTTCGACATGCTCGTCGAGGATGCCAGCAAGAACGGCGCCGATCCCTTCCGCACCGTCGTGCAGCAGGGCCTTTCGCAGGTCAGCGACGCCGACAAGGTCGTAACCGACGCCTATTCGCAGATGGTCGCCGACATGAAGGCCGGCAAGACCTCCGCGGCGGCCAACTAAGGAGGCGCTTCAATGGCTACCTACCAGACCACCTACACGAATGCTCCTCCGAAGGGCCTGCACGGCCAGATCGCTTCCGAGGAGAAGTGCAACAAGATCAGCCGCACGGTCGAGAACCTGGGCGGCGTGCGCTTCGGTCAGCCGGTTCAGCGCGGCGCCACAGACCACGGTGTTGTGCCATTTGCGGCCGGCGGCGAATTCATCGGCATCGCCGTGCTGAACCCGGCCGTTCCGGCAGATGTGCTCGTGCCCGACTCTTATCCCCGGTACTTCACCGGCGCATTCATGACGATGGGCACCATGTACGTCACGGCCGGCGCTGCCGTCGGGCAGGGTGATGCTGTTTTCTACAACACGCTGACCCATCGCTACGTCAACGCCGCCGGCGCCAACATCGTCGGCCCCATCCCCGATGCAGTTTTCGACACGTCCGGCGCGAATGGCGCAATCGTCGAGATCGCGCTTCGTCTGCGCGCTTCGGCCCCGGCAGCCTGATCAGGGAAAGGACCTGAACCATGAACCAGATCATCCGTCAGGCCTTCGCTGATGCGCAGGCCGCGTTCCCCTTCGTCATCGCGCAGGGGCGCAACATCGAAACCCGCATCTACCAGCGGCGGTACCCGACCTTCAACTACGGCGCTCACGTGCCCGTGGTGACGGAAGGCAACGCCTGGGCGATCGGGACGACGTTCTTCACGGTCGATACCGCAGGCGAGGCGAAATTCCTCTCCGGCGCAGGTACCGACATGCCCTTCAACCAGGCCACGAAGGACATGGCCAGCCATGACTTCGCGATGATCGGCTCCGGCTGGGAGTGGAACCTCGAGGAGGTCAACCAGGCTGCCCTCTACGGCATCGACCTGAACGGCACCAAGGCCATGTCGGCTTCGGACAAGGTCGAGCGCCTGCTCAACTCGGTTGCGATGGTTGGCACGACCGAGAAGAACTGGACCGGCTTCGTCAACGACCCGCAGGTCTCGCGTGTCGACGTTGCCGCGGATGGCACGGGCTCTTCGACCTTCTGGTCGGCGAAGTCCAACGATCAGATCCTTCGGGACATCAACGACCTGATTTCCAGCGTTCGGGAGAACACGTCGGAAGTGGAATGGGTCGACACGCTGCGGCTGCCGCCGGAAGCGTTCCGCCTCATCGCCACCCGCCGCCTCGGCGAAGGCGACGGCCTTCTGACCCTCCTGGAATACATCCGCCGCAACAACGTCTACACGGCGGAAACGGGGCAGCCGCTCGACATCCAGCCGCTGCGCGAGCTCGCCACGGCGTCCCAGGACGGCGGCGGCCGCATGGTCGTGTATCGCCGGGATTCGGAAGTTCTCCGCTTCCACCTGCCGATGCCGCGCCGTGTCCTCCAGCCGCGCCAGAAGTCCATCATGGGCTTCGAGACCGGCATCATCGCCCGTACCGGCGGTACCGAATGGCGCCTGCCCGGTGCTGCCGCCTACGGCGACGAAATCACCGCACCGTAATCGGAGGATCAGTCATGAAGGTCACCAACAACAGCAAGGCGTTGCAGGGCGTCCGCTCGAAAGGGCGGGCGGTCTACATCCCACCGGGTGAGACCCGCGACGTCGACCTTGAAGGGGTCGATTTCGAAAAGGCCAAGCGCCTTCGCTTCCTCAAGATCGAGGGCGTCTCCAAGGCTGCAAGCAACCAGGACGGCGACGGTCCGAAGACGGCACTTGAGGTGCTCGAAATGGCGAAGGACCAGAACGTGCAGTTCATGTCCTTCAAGTCGGCTGCCAAGAAGCTGCTTGGCGAAAAGACTCCGTCCACCAAGGACGAGATCGTCGCTGCTCTCGAAGAGATGGCAACGCAGCCCTGACAATCAGCCCGGCGGTAACCTGCCGGGCCTACTCTTGCATCGGAGATCGACATGGCTGGATACGGCGATAATGCAGGCTTCACGTCTTACGCTGAGGCGGCCGGCTATGTCTTTCCCGATGGCACGACCGATGCCCAGAAGACCGCCGCACGTCAGCGCGGTTCTCTGGTGATCGATCGGTATGAGCCGAAGTTTAGCGGCCGGCGGACAGGCGGATACTCTCAGGAGCGCGCATGGCCGCGCACCGGCGCCACGACCTATTACGGGGAGGCGATACCTTCGACCGAAACGCCGGTCGCCATCGTCAACGCCTCGTATGAGGCGGCATTCCTTGAGTTGACGAACCCCGGCAGCCTTTCGCCAGTCGTGACCGGATCGCAAACGGTGAAGCGCGAGAAGATCGGACAGCTTGAGGTCGAGTATTCAACTTCCTCTTCAACGGACATCGACGATCTGGTCGCGCTCGCGACGCCTGTCGTTACCACGATCGAGGGGCTTCTCTGGCCGTTCCTCGTCCCGTGTTTCCCTGGTGCTCTGGTGGTCTGATGGCGAACCCGATCTATGCACGCCTGCAGGCGACCGCCCAGCGCCTCATCGCCAAATACGGCCAGGCCGGTACCGTCACACGCCTTGAGCCTCCGGATCCTGTCTATGGGGGAGAGCCGGTCCTCACATCGTACCCGGCCACGCTGGTGGCGATGGCCTACGAGGCCCGCTACGTCGACGGAACGGTCATTCTCAGCGGGGATATGCAGATTTACATCTCCGCGGTCGGCCTCCCGATCGAGCCGACCGTCGGCGACGTCGTCACCGCCAATGGCAAAGATTACGCCATCGTTGCCGGCGACCCGAACAAATATGACGGCGTTACGCCGGTCGTGTTCATCGTGCAGGGAAGGATTGCGGCTTAGCTGAGGTCGGCCAGAAAACGTGGATTACGTTACAAGCCAAACCAAGTGGAGATCGCGCTCGTCAACAAACCGGATCTCAAGAGGCAACCGATCGAACCGCGAGCAGCCAAGTGGAGGAGGTTGAGCAATCACTATCGCCCCGTTTACGCCAAGCTCTTCAAGTTTGCGTTCGATTTCTATCATCTCCTCGTATGTTTTCGGTCCAGTGACATACAGTTCCAAAGCCCACCTCCTGCAGGGGATGATGTAGCATGACCTTTGACGAACTCCTCGCCAAATATGAGCCAGCGCTCGCCGCGGCATTCAGGCAGGCTATCGATGAGATCAAGTCGGGCATCGTCCTCCGCGTCGTGGTAGAGCGTTTGGAGCGTGGCGACATCAACGGCGCTATTGAGGCAATGCACCTGGAGCCGGAGGCATTCTCGGCGCTTGAAATAGCCCTGACAGAGGCCTTCAATGCCGGCGGCATCAATGCGGTCGGAGAGCTTCCGAACCTGGCCGAGCCGGATGGAGCGCGCGTTATCTGGCGGTTCGGCGTTCGCAACCCCGTTGCCGAGGCGATCCTGCGCGATCTGTCCTCGACGATGGTCACGCACATCACCGATGACCAGCGGCAGGGCATCCGCCAGGCGCTCGAGCAGGGGCTTGCGCGCGGCGCCAACCCGAGATCGACGGCCCTCGACGTCGTCGGCCGTCAGAGCCGCGTCACCGGCCGCCGAGAGGGCGGATTGATTGGGCTCACGCGGTACCAGATCGAGTTCATCGAGCGCGCTCGAGTTCACCTGGCTTCGGGCGACCCCGAGCTGATGAAGAAGTATTTCGAGCTCACGACGCGCGACAAGCGTTTTGACCGGACCGTCATGGCTGCGATACGCGCTGGAAAGCCGGTCACCGGAGAAACCCTGACGCGGATCATCGGCAGGCTTCGCGATAAGAACCTGCTTCTCCGCGGGGAAATGCTGGCCCGCACCGAAACCATGATGGCTCTGGGCTCCGCGCGGGATGAAGCGATGCGGCAGCAGATCGAGGCCGGGAAGGTGCAGGCCCAGGACGTCAAGAAGCGCTGGCATTCGGCCGGAGACAACCGGGTGAGGCATACGCACCGGGTTCTGAACGGTCAGGCCGTCGGTATCGACGAGGTATTCCAGAGCCCGAGCGGCGCCACGCTGCGCTACCCGGGCGACCCGCGCGCGCCGATCAGCGAAATATCGGGCTGCCGCTGCTGGTGCGAGTATGACGTCGACTACATCTCCGCAGGGCTGCGGCGGTACCGGGCGAGGGCGGCCTGATGGCGAACCTCAAGTTCAGCGCTCAAATCGCGGCATGGGCTGAAAAGGTTCCGGAGGCTGTCGAGGCGATATTCAAGGAGAGCACGAAGGAAATCGTGCGCGAGATGCAGACGCCGCGCGGAGCCGGCGGACGGATGCGCGTTGATACCGGGTTCCTCCGGGCTTCGCTCATGGCATCCACCGCCGCCATGCCATCAATCAACCCCGCTGCCCAGCCGGTCGAGGGCGGGGCCTACACCTATAACGATGGGCAAATCGAGGCGGTCATCGCCGGGGCTGCAGTCGGTGACACGCTGTATTTCGGCTACACAGCGGCGTACGCGGGCCACCGCGAATACGGCGCCAATGGGCAGCCGCCCGATGCGTTCGTTCGTCTTGCTGTCCAGAATTGGGGAATGACGGTCGACCGCACCGCGAAGACGGTCAAGGCTGCGTTTGGTCCTTGATTGCCCGGTTGCCGTCGCTGCCTTCCTCGGCGGCCATGAGCAGCCCAAGGGACAGCAGCATCAACGACTTCTCGGCGGCGCGTAGGGCCGTCTCAGCGCGAACCGTGTCACCAGTCGCCTGCGCGAGAGTCATCCTCGCGTTGGTCAGCAGGTCATGCGCCTGGTTGTCGGTCAGCTTTTCGGACATGAGGAATTGATACATGGCGGTCGGTATCGACGCAATCATCTTCAAGGCGTTGACGGATCATCTGCTGACGATGACGCCGGCGCTCCCCATCGCTGCGCCTAACGTGGTGTTCCCGGCGGCAGGGCAACCCATGCCCTCGAAGTACCTGTCTGTATCGTTCCTGCCCAACCAGACGCGGGAGATCACCTTGGGAGACGACCCGCAGCAGAAACGGGGTCTCTATCAGGTGTCGGTCGTGTTCGCCGTCGGCGTGGGGATCATTGGTGCACTCGAGACAGTCGAGACGATCATCTCGCTATTCAAAAACCGATCGCTGTTTGCTTCTGGCGTGAAGGTGACGATCAGCAGCGAACCCTGGGCGTCAGGCCCGATCCAGGAAGGAAACCGGGTCCAGATCCCGGTCACCATCCCATACTACTGTTTTGCCTAGGAAAGGATCCGAACAATGGCAGGCTTGAAGACGACCCTTGCGGGGGCGAAAGTCTACATCAGCACGGCGGCCGTTACGCTGCCACTCGACGCAGCCGGATTCGGCGCTCTTACCTTCACGGAGATCACGAGCGTCGGCAATCTTGGCGACTATGGTGCCGCCCCGAATATCATCAATTACAACACGCTCGATACTGAGGTCATGTCAAAGGCCAAGGGCGTCGAGGATGCCGGAGAATTGGCGATCGAAGTTGCCCGCATCTTTGACGATCCCGGCCAGATCGCAATCCGCGCTGCTGCGGCAACCAAGTTCAACTACGCGATCAAGGTCGAATACGCCGACGCTCCGACCCCGTCCTGGTCGAACACGATCATGTACGCCGCCGGCCCGGTTTCCGGTCCCCAGCTTCTCGGCGGCGGCACTGACGATTTCATCAGGGAGTCGTACACGGTCGCCTTCACCGATCAGCGCCCGATCTTCGTCGCCCCTGTCGAAACCCCGTAAGGTGATCAATGGACCTGCTTTCCCTCAACCCAAACACGATCACCATTGACCTGAAGCATCCAGCGACCGGCGCTCCCCTCGGCGTGTCGGTCGAGCTCCAGAGCCTCGAAAGCGATGCGGTAAAGGCCGTGGAGCGGGCGCTGAAGAACAAGGCGCTTCGCGGCGGCCGGAACACTGTCACGGCGGAGAAGATCGAAGACAACACGATCGCTCTTTTGTCGGCCGCAATCGTGTCTTGGACGTTCTCCGGTGATGCCATGCTCGGCGACGACAAGAAGCCGGCCTGCAACGATGCGAACAAGCGCAAACTGCTCTCTGTGCCCGCCATCGCCAAGCAGATCGACAACGCCCTCGGAGACGAAGCGGCTTTTTTCGGCAGTTAGGCGATGAACTGGCGGCGACCGTCGCCCTCATCGTCAAGTACGACACCCCGGGATATGAACTCCGGGGCATGGGCGGGATAAAGGAAACGCTATCCCGCCGCGAAATGAACGATCGGTTCGGTCAAGGGCATCTCAACCCTGATATCGAGCCGCCGGAAGACGGCGAACACCTGTGGGAATGGTTCTGGCACCTGTCGGGACATCGCCACCAGGGCATGAACGGCCCCCAGCCTCTCACCTATCAGGACGTCGAAACCTGGTCGCGAATGACCGGGACGATCCTGCTGCGCGAAGAGGTGTTGATCCT
This sequence comes from Sinorhizobium meliloti 4H41, assembly GCF_000375585.1. Taxonomy (GTDB): domain Bacteria; phylum Pseudomonadota; class Alphaproteobacteria; order Rhizobiales; family Rhizobiaceae; genus Sinorhizobium; species Sinorhizobium meliloti_A. Next base: position 1,160,318 of record NZ_AQWP01000001.1, read on the forward strand.
GATGCAGATGGACACGGCGTTTCTCAATGCCGTCGCCGATGAGCACGAAGAACAGCGCAAGCGGGCGGAAGCCGACAAGTAACGGAGGATGCTATGGCCGACGTAGCGACCCTTGGCATTGCCGTAGACAGCTCTGGCGTTGAAAAAGGGGCAAAGTCCCTTGACCAGCTCACGAATGCGGCCAAGCGTGCAGAAGCTGCCGCTGCCGGCGTCTCCGGTGCGACCAAGAACGCTGGCGCCGCGGCGTCCGCTGTTTCGACCGGAGCAAACAATGCCGCTGCTGCGCTGAACCGGGAGAGCGTCGCGGCGACCAAAGCGGCCGGAGCCTTGCGGATGCACGCCGCAGCGGCAAACCAGAACGTGCGAGGCATGACGGCCGCATCAATGAACGTCGGGAACCTCGCGGCCCAGTTCCAAGATATCGCCGTGACTTCGGCGATGGCGATGAGCCCGCTGCAGATCGCCCTTCAGCAGGGTACGCAGATCAGCGCGGTTCTGGGGCCAATGGGGGCCGCAGGCGCAGTCCAGGCACTCGGGCAAGCCTTCCTCTCGGTCCTGTCTCCCGTCAGCCTTGCCACGATTGCCATTGTGGGTCTATCGGCGGCTGGCCTGCAGATGGTGGATTGGCCGGCTTTGGCGGCTTCGGCATTGAACGGTCTTGCGTCGGTCCTTCAGACGATCGCTCCCTATGCCGCTATGGCTGCCGCTGGGCTTGCGCTGATCTACGCTCCGGCGGTGATTGGCGGGGTTATCAACCTCATCGCTCTGCTCGGGCGTCTTTCCGTCGCCGCGCTCAGCCTCGCGGCCTCCTTTGCCGCGGCAAACCCGGCTGTCGCCTTTGTGGCCGGCATTACTGCCGCCGTGGTCGCCGCCAACATCTTCCGGGAGGAGTTGGCCCAGATATTTGGCGTCGATATCGTCGAGACCGCCAAAAGCGGCGTGAACCTGATCATCGGCTCGTTTGTTGCCGCCTTCGAGGACATCAAGTTCGTTTGGGCGCAGCTTCCCAATATCATGGGTGCGGCCATCGTCGGAGCGGCAAACGCAGTCATCAGCGGCATGAACGCGATGATTGCAAAAGCGACGGCGTTGCTGAACGGGTTCATCGCAGAGATCAACGGGATGCTCGGTTCTCTGCCTTTCGGGATGGGCGAGGGCGCATCGATCCCGAATATCGGCGACATGTCCGTCGGCATGATAGAAAACAGCTTCGCGAGTGACCTTTCAGGCGCTGTGGACGCGCGAAACACGGCGGTCGGGGCAGCGCTCAGCCGAGACTACCTCGGCGACATCGGCACTGCGATCTCTCAGGGCGCATCCACTGCAGCGGCGAAGTTGAAGGAGGTTGCTGCTGGACTAACCAACGTCGAGGCTGCAGCGGGGAAGGCTGGGGGCTCCGGCAAGAAGGCGGGAGAGGACACCGCCAAAGGATTCGACACCGCCAAAGAAGCCATGAAGCAGGCCGAAGAGGCCATGGGGTTCGCCAAGGACATCACCAAGGGCTTTATCTCCGATGTCAAATCGGGCTTGAAGAACGGCGAGGGCTTGTGGAAGTCGTTTGCCAATGCTGCCGTGAACGCCCTCGACAAGATCGCGGACAAGCTGCTCGACCAGGCCCTCAACAGTCTGTTCGCGCCGGCAAACGGCGGCGGTGGGCTGCTGGGTAGCATCCTCGGCGGGATCTTCGGCGGTGGGCAGCTCGCAAGAGCGAAAGCGGGCGGAATTGGTCTCTATGCCGATGGCACGGCATCCGCGCGCGCGGGCATGGCGATAGTTGGCGAAGAGGGGCCGGAGATCGTCCGGTTCCGCGGTGGCGAAAAGGTCATCCCTAACCATCAGCTAAAAGCCGCCAACTCCAATCGGAACGGAGGCGGGCAGGGCAGCGGCGGTATCGCCGGCGTCCGCGTCTATGTCGACCAGGACGGGAATTGGCAGGCCAAGGTTGAAAGCATCGCGCGCGGCGCTGCCTCGCAGGTCAGCGCCAACAACTTCGCGCAATACAACGAGCAGCAGCGCCGCGTTGGATTCGGGGAAACGCAGAAGCGATATGTCGCGCAGAAAGGTTGATCGATGGCAATCTACACCGGTCAGCCAACCGTCCCGATCATGTACCTACGGCCGACCCGGGCGAGTTTCGACAATCCCGGGTCGGCGCTCGATGGTGGCGTCAACGGCGTCGGCGAATCCATCAGCATCGAGACCAGCGGCGGCGGCATCGTAACTGCGACTTATGAGGAATGCGTCTTGCTGGGAGACGACACCGAGCGGCACGAGGTCATCAACTGGCTCGGTGCTCGCGGGAACGGTGGTTATCGGTTCTTCAACGTCCCGATCATCAACGACGGCATCGGCCCGTTTCCCATCATTGATGGTAAGCGCCGATCTATCCTCAAGGGCATTCCCCATTCCGACGGGTCGTTCTTCTCCGACGGGTCGGGCTACAGCCAGGCGACCGTCTACGGCGAAATCACCGAGGCGGCGAGCCTTGGAGCCGGCATCCTGAAAATGCGTGTCTACGGCGCAGCGCGGCCGCTCCGCTGGTCGGATTGGTTCTCGATCTATCACCCGACAAAGGGCTGGCGCGCTTACCGGTATTGGGAGGTGATCTCCAAGACCAACGAGGCGAACCCGGTATACACGCTGGCCGTCGCTCCTCCTCTGCGCGAGGCGGTAACGGCCGGCACCCGCGTCGAGCTCGCGCGCCCGATGTGTTGCATGAAATTCCCGCGCGGCTTCACGTTGCCCTGGGACTACTCTGGCTTTTACGAGTCCCGGCCGACCCTTCGGTTCACGGAGGCGTTCTGATGGAGTTCGTCCCCGCACACATCATCGAGGAGATGCGGGGCAGCCATCAGCTCGGCATCTTCCTCCGGGTCGATACCGATCCTGCTTTGCACCTCTGGTTCGGTATCAACGACATCCCGGCCAATTTCGACAGCATCGACCCGACTGGGACCGTCTATCTCGGCGGCGGCCGTCTTATCGGCGTGCCCACGCTCGAGGTGCTGGTAAATGGCACGGCGGACAGCGTCGAGTTCACGCTCTCGGGTCTTGACCCGGCGACGTCGGCGAAGATGCTCGACAGCTTGCCGCCAGTGCGCGGCGCGGCAGTCCAGATGGGCCTGACGACGCTCGATCGGTATTTCCAGCCGATGAGCAGCATCATCCCGATCTGGACCGGGACCGCGTCACATACCGGAGAGGTGAGCCCGCCAGTTGAGGAGGGCGATAGCCCGAGCATCACGCTTTCGCTTGCGGTCGTGACGGGCGAGGCGACCCGGTCGCGCGGCGCCCGCTCGGTCTGGTCTTCTCCGCATCAGAAGGCGATCTCGCCGACCGACAAGTTCTGTGACGGCGTCAGCCGGCTTGCCAGGGGCGTTCAGCCAGTCTGGCCGAATTTCTAAGGACTGCCATGACCTTGCAGGAATTTCTTGCCCTGCCACACCAATTCAGGTGGGGCGGGGTTTCTGGCGATGACTGCACGACCTTCTGCGGGACCTGGCTGCGCGAGAGCGTCGGCGTTGATCCTGCGGAAGCGTACCGCGGCACATACAGCACGGCCGAAGGTGCTCACGACATTTTGGCGAGGGCCGGCGGCCTGGTCGCCTTCGCTGCGGCCGCACTGGAGCCGATGGGCTTTGTACGTACCGACGAGCCGAGCGACGGTGACGTCGGCGTTGTGCTCGCGCCTGCTGGCATGGCCGGCGTCAAGGAAGTATGCGCCGTCCGCTTCGGTCCGCTCTGGGCCTTGCTGGCACCGTCCGGCGTCATCGCCAAGAAACTTGATCACGTTGCAGCCTGGCGCGCGCCGGATGGAGATCTGAACGTATGAGTTTCCATCATCGCATGATGCTGCAGCGCTACGGGCTCGGCTGCACGACGTCGCTTTACAGCGAAGTTCTGTTTGATCCGATCTTCACGCCGATCTTCACTGCCGTCCTTGGTTCCGGCGGTTTCGCCATCGGCGCCACTACGATCACTTACGCGTCGATCGCTTCCGCGATTGCGACCACCGCCATCTCTATCGGTCTGCAGGCGCTCCTCGCGCAAGCACCGAAGCCACCGAAACCGGAAGATGGCAGGGCGCCGCTCAACCAGGCGATACCGTTCCGCATCTATGCCGTGGGCCGCACTCGCGTCGCCGGCGCGCGGATGATGTGGGAGGCGAAGGGCTCGAACCTCTATTCGGTGCAGGCTATCGCAGGCCACCGGATCAAGTCGTTCAACCGCTTCTACCTGAACGATGACGAGGTGACGGTGGTCGACAACGTCGTGACGCCGCTGACGACGGGCGGCAGGTACGGCGCCGGCTCCGCGAACGTCAGGCTGTACACCCGCCTCGGCGCGAACCCGGAAACGCCCTATGCCGAGCTCGTCTCCGCACTGGGCGCGGACGGCATCTGGACCAATGATCACCGCGGAGACGGGCAGGCGTCGCTCGCCATGCGGGCGCACAATGCAGACGCGCAGGATCAGCAGACGGCGTTTCCTTACGGGGCTCCGTCGCCATCGGTAGAGATCGATGGCGCCTACTGCTGGGACTTCCGCGATCCGGCGCAGGACCCGACCGACTCGAGCACTTGGACGTGGACGCGCAACTCGGCCGTCATCTTGGCTTGGCATCTCTGCTTCAATGAGTTCGGGTTCGGCCTCGATTACCGCAAGGCGCTGCTGCCCGTCATCGACCTCTGGAAAGAGGAAGCGGACATCTGCGACGAGGATGTCCCTCTCGCCGGCGGCGGAACCGAGAAGCGGTATCAGTGCAATGGCTGGGACACGACCGAGAACGGCCCCAAGTCCGGACTGAACGCGATCCTTGCCACGTGCGACGGTCACCTCGTCGCGCGCGGCGACGGCGCCCGCATCTTGACCGTTGGCAAATTCCGCGAAAGCAGGACGGCCACGCTCACCGACGCCGACATTGTCGGCCACAACGTCCAGTACGGTGTTCTCTTCGAGGACGAGTGCAACCGCCTGGTCCCGAAGTTTACCTATCCGGCGACCAACTACACGAGCTGCGATACCGATTTCTTCGAGGATACTGACGCTCAGATCGCCGCCGGGCGTGTCCTGACCATGGAGGGAAGCTACGAGTGGTGCCACCAGTGGCGGCAAGCCCGGCGTCTCGGCAAGCGCGATTGGCTGCGCCAGCGCCAGGAGGTCAAGGGCAGCCTCGACGTCCGGCTCTCCGGCATCAATGCCGTCTACGCGCGGTGGATCAGGCTGGAGACGCCCAAGCGGCTGCCGAAGCTGGACGGGAAACTGATCGAAAACCGCCGCTCCATCGTCGCCCTCACAAAGGGCGGCTTCACGATGGACTTCATCGAGCATCCCGAGGGGATCGACGATTGGAACCCGGCGACGGAGGAGGGGCAGCAGCCGCCGGTACCGCCCGCGGCGAACGCTTCCAACATCCCAACGCCAGTCATCAACCTCATCCAGGCGAAGGCGAACGGCGGGAGTGTTTATATCCGCGTCGTCATCATCGACCCCGAGGACGGCAGCTTCACGCCGGTCGTCCGCTACAGGGTGGCCGATGCGGACGGTCTCGGGACACCGGGCGCCTGGGTGGAGCAACAGAACCCAAGCGCCGAGCCTTCCGGCGGGTACATTGACCTTTCCACCGGGAACGTCCCGGCAGACAAGGTTCTTGATATTCAAGTGGCCTTCATCGCGTCAAACCGTCGGTATTCCAACTGGTCAGTCACTGAGACTGTCACCTCGACAGCCGATCCGACGCCTCCCGGCGCGGTCACTTCGCCAAGTGCAACAGGCGGCCTTGGCCAGGCAAACTACAGCTGGACCGCACCGAACAGCAGCAATTACGCCGGCGCCAAGGTCTATTGGAACTCAGTCGATGACTTCGGCACGGCAAGTTATTTCGGCCCTCCCGAATACGGCGCTCCCAGCAGCTCAGACTCGACTGTCCGCTCGTTCGCCGCAGGCACCTATTACGGCTGGATCGTCTCTATCAACCGCTCCGGCATCGAGGGTTCGCCGGTAGCTACAGGTTCCTTCATCGTCTCCTGACGCACCTCAAAATCTTCATCTTCTTCGCCCTGGCGCCGCGCCGGGGGCGCTTTCACATGGGAAAAATCATGGTCGAACTCGCCGCAAATATCTGGGCTGACGGTCCTTCCTCTGATCCGTACGAGCCGGACAAGGCTCAAATTCGGGAGTGGGGAACGTGGGTCGAAGGGATCATTACGGCCTTCACCTCAAACGGCGGCCTGATCTACTCCAGCAAGGCGGCGATGGATGCCGACCTGGCTCATTCTGCCAACAGCATGGCTTGGGTTGTGGGCGATCCTGTCGTTGCGAACAACGGTGTCTACATGAAGATCGGGGCATCTGGCTCCGGATCGTGGGTACGTGTCGCCGATCTACCCTATCCCTTCATACCGGCGTCTGATGTGGGTGCTGGAGCGCCTAACGCCATTCAGGCAACGACGTCCATTCCGGTATCGGAGTCGGCGCTGATCTGGGTTGATCTGTTCGAGGCAAACGACGGCTCGCCGGTGACGATCTCCTTCAATGGCGGCGCGGCGCTGACGATCAAGACGAATGCGAATAATGACCCAGTTGCCGGTGGTCTGTCTGGCGTCCTGCTTGGGCGCATCAGTGGCACGACGTTCCGGCTGGTCAGCGATCAGGCGAGCGCGGCCATTGTCGCCCAGGTCGAATCCTGGGCGCTGATCGCGCAGGCGGCGGCAAACAACAATCTCGCCTTCCCGACGCGAGCAGCCGCAGCGGCTGCAAACATCGCCGCTTCCATCCACATGATAACTTTGCACGGTGATCTGTCCGAAGGAGACGGTGAAGGCGGCCCTTTCCGAGACACAAACAACGGCAGCCCTGACACGTTCGTTTCCGCAGATGGTCGGACATGGTATCGCGTTGCCGATATCGGCTTCGGACGCATCAACATCGGAGCCCAGCCGGGTCCAAAGAGCATCGAGTATTTCAACAGTTCTCTATCGCGGTGCAGCACAGGCAACCACACGGTCGATTTCAACGCTCTGCAAGCCGGGTTGAATTCCGAATACGCCGTCGACATCGGCGGTCAGAAGCTTGAAATCGAAGACACGATTGTAATCACAAAGCAGGAAAGTATGCTGATGAGCAGTATAACTCATCAGCGCAATGGCTCGGGCGATGTGCGAAGGGCCGGGAATATTCGTGTCGAGGATAATGCACTTCCGGTGCTGTTCGACGTTCGGACCTATAACGCGCGTTTCGACGGTATCCGCATCAACTGCCTTTCCACTAATACTACGACCCGGCATTTCAATTTCTCGCGGCCGACGAACGTTAACGATGTAGACGCCAGCATCAAGCGCTGCGTGTTCGAATACGGGCTTAGCGTGCTGCGGACCTACGGGCGCGGGATGCAGGTAAACGATTGCGAAGTAGTCGGCACGTCTGACATGGCTTTCGAGCTAGAATGGAATCCATCGTGGGTTTCCAACGGTCAGTCGAACGACCAAAACGGGACCGCGCAGCGCGGGTACACTTTCACGCAAATCCGCCAGCACGGCTGCAAGGGCCTCGTTAAGAACACGGGTGCGTTCCGGAAGCAAATTGCAGACATTCTGATCTCTGACATTCAGGGTGACACGGGCGGGATGCTCTTCGAAGGCGTTCTGAAACGCTCCCTAGTCCAGAACATCCAGAGCCATATTCATCCGGTCTCGGCGTTCCAACTCGACCTGTGGGGCGGCTCAGAATACAGCAAGATCAACAACTTTAATTTCGGCGGGTTCAACAACGGAACGACGATCCGCACGCCGACGACTTCAATCTGGATGCGGCCTGAGCAGGGCGCAGACGGGGGAATTATTGGAGTCAGCCTCAATGGCGGAATAATCGGACCGACGAAATCGTACGGAATGGTCATCACCGGCGGCGGTGTCGTCGACGTGTCGCTCAACGATGTCCACTTCATTGATACGGCCTACCAGACCCAGACCGTCGCGATCGTTCTTTCACAGCCGGGCGACGGAAGCCAGGTTATCGAGGATTTTGCTCTGACGCTGGACAACTGCCGGTTCCGCCAGAAACTAACGCCAACTAGTGCCAAAACATCGATTGTGGGTGGGACGAGCACCAGCTTGTCGAAGGTCTACATTGCCGGAACTACCCGTCAGGTCGGTATGTCTGTGCCGTGGGTGTCGGGCAGCATTCAGAACATCGCGGCCTAAAGCTCGTCAGAAGTCTAGCGCCGCGCGCCTGGGCTGAAGCTCGTCCTCCAAGGTGCTTACTCGTTCCTTCAGTAATTCGATCTCCTCGGCAGTCGCGGCGTCGTGGGCAGGCTTGTTCCGGATCATTCCGATGAGCAGGCCGATCGCGACGCCGATTGCCAGAAGAAAGACGGAAGAAAGAGTCATGGCGCAGTGTTTCCTTGCTTGTTTAGGAAAGGCGAATATGGCCGAAAATTGATCGGTTGTCACATTCCTGTCGGAGTATTGCTGCACGGACTGCAATCAGATTCGATTGACAACCGAAAGTAGATTAGTAGTTTGCGCCGCAATTGCCCTCCCAAGGCGTTTCCACAGGACATACGATGCATAGCCTCGAAAACCCGTTCAACATAAACTCGGTTCGGCCTTTGAATGATCCGAAAGAGTGCGAGAAGCTCTACGTCAAAGAAGTCAACTATGTTCCTTACGCCTTTGGCTTGAAATGGAACTACGCCGACTTCGAAGCGATTGTTTCCCGCATTTACCAGGACGATAACATCGCGGCCTTCAAAAGAGCGCTCTACTTAATAGACGCGATCGGCGGCAACCAAGCTGCATACGAGTTTACCAAGGCCAAGGGGCGCTTCAAGTCTGTCCAACTAGGAGAGGTCCAGGATCAGGAATTGCTTCTCCTGCTCCTCAAAGTTTTAGGCGAGGCGAAAGCATGGCCGGAGTTTGGCTTCGTTCTAAATGTCCTCTGCAGTGGTGCAGGCAGAGCCATGCCGCGGGGCCTTGGTAATCCTGACCTCTATGTTCACGCATCTCTGAACGCGAACATTGCCGCGCACCTTATTAGCGACGGCGCAACCGCTGGAGAAGTTGGAGGATTGCAGGACACTGTGCTGCTGGATGTCAGCGAGGGCTCGGTGGTCTTCAGGGATTGCTTCAAGAACGAAATCGATCCAGGAGCTCGCGCAAATCCGGTAATTGTAGCCATGATGCGCGTCCGGAACGAGGCGGCGACGATCAAGTTCGCAATCGAGGCTATCGCTTCGCATGTCGACCAGGTGGTGGTGTTCGACGATCACTCCAACGACGATACGGTGGCTCGGATCGAGGAGTGCAGATCCGACGGGCTCCCCATCGACTTGATCCGGGCCGATGCGTGGTTGTTCAATGAGTCCCTTATCCACCAAATCCTTGTCGATCGCGGTCGCGAACTGGGTGGAACGCACTTCATTCAGGTCGATGCGGATGAGGTGCTGTCAGATGAAATCACGCCGGGCGTCCTAAGGTCGACTATGGCCGCGATGAGCCCCGGAGATATTCTAGCACTTCCGTGGCTGAACCTGACCGCCGACATGGGAGCTTACTACTCAGAAGATCGGATCGTTGGCCTTCTGCCTTCACGCGGGCTCAAGAAATTCAAGGATGTAGGCTTCGCCGACGACGGCTTCTCACAGTTCCCTGAGTGGCAGTATGCGCACGTCAACGTTGCGCCCTTCACCTACACGAGGAGGTTCTTGAGCCTTAGCGACAGCATATCGCTCTACCATCTGGAGCAGATTAACCTCATCAATTTCGTCGCCAAAAAAGACTGGTACCGTGCAAGAGCATTCGACCAAAACAAGAAGCTTCCGGTCGACCCATATTTGGATATCCGGCTGCAGCTGCTGCAGATGCCGGACTCGACAAGACCGCTTGAGGCCAAATCCCGGCGCGTAGATGAGGTGAACGACCTGTTCGGCGCCCTAACAGAGTGGCGGATCGAGTCTAACATGACTGCTTGTGACAAGTATCCAGCCTTGCGACCGCACATGTACATCGATTATGGGCACTTCAGTGCGTCCTCGGCCAACAACATCTCGGAGAAGCGGTAATGTTCGGAAGGCAGAAGTATCTCGCTCTCTGCGACAAGGCATCGCAGATCGTTCAAATTGCATGCATGGCAGAAATGTTCTCCGTGGGTAAGGGCTCAATCCAGCTGGGGCACGCCGGTCGAGACCTTATCGTCGTTGTAGTCGACACGCTTGGCAATAACGCCGCCGCAGCCGGGCACTTACGATCAGCTCTGGATGAACATGGCTTCCGGGAGGCCTCCATCGTCCATTATGATCGAGGCGACAGCATTTATAAGGGCGATTTTTCGAAAACGGTCGGGATCGAACGCGTCATTGCCGATATTCGAAGAAGGCACCCGAAACGGATTGCTGGCATCTTCTGCGCCCTGCTTTCGCAGCGTTTTGTCAAACTTCATCTGGATGCCTTTCCGGCAGCCCCGGTGTACATGCTTGAAGATGGACTTGCGAGCTACTTGGAGATGCCGATCAAGGCATGCGCCAAGCTCTTCCACAATTACGCCCACAAGGGCGATGTTCTGGCTCATCTGAAGCGCGTCAGGATGGCGAACCTGCCCCTCACAGAAGCCGGAGCGCCTCGGTCGCACCTGAGAAAACGCTACGTCCGGTTCGATTTAGACCAGCGAGAGCTCGTCGAGATGAAGGCCGCAGAGAAATGCTACATCGGTCTGAACGACGAGCGCCGCGCAAAGATGCATGCTGCGTTCATCGATCATTGGAAGAAGCGTGCCGGATATCTGCAGGGCGACTGGCGCCCGCAGGCAATCGTACTCGGACAAAATTTCTCCGACTTCTGCAAGGGGTTCTATTTCAGGGATGAGATAGAAATGTACGCCGAGACTTGCCGCCGCCTTTCAAAGGTTTGCGACCGCGTCATGTTCATCCCGCACCCGAAATCTCCCGCGCGCCTTGCGGACTTTATCAGAGAGCGCGTTGACGGTGACCTTGTCGTTCATCGTGACACTTCGGTACCGGCAGAAGCCTTCTTCCTCCTCGAGGAGTCACCGCGCTACGCGGTTGGCTACTACTCGACCGCGATGTGGAATATTCAGGAGATCCTGGGCGGCGAAACATACACAGCACTCGGGTGGTCAACCCGTCAGCTGTATGCCGGCTTGCAGCACGATATACAGCGTCAGGCTTACCGCGCCGCGAGACAGAAGTTTTTCCCGTTGGAGAAACTTGAATTTGACCGCAAGGCCGATCGGCATTTTGCGGTCGTTGATGATGTTGCGAGCGAGGAGCTCTTGGCGGTAGCCTCGTAAGGCTACTGCGTCTTTACGTCGTCCTCGGCCGTCATTTCGGCGAACAGCTGTTGAAGGTGGCCCTGGATGGCGGCAATTCGAGCTGGCGACCTCGTCGGTATCGGCGTGACAAAAGTCAGATTCAGTTGATCTGAGACGAAGTTGAACGAAATAGCCTCGTTGCCCTGCTCATCCAGCTTGTGCATGCTGACATTAAACTTGTCGATCAGTATGGCGCTTTCGATCCCCGTTGAGCGGGATTGCTCTTGGAAAACGGACAGCAGCCAGGAAATGAACTGTCGACTGTCTCCATAAGGTATCTCGACGGTTGCCGATTGACCCTCATTGTCGATGCCTTGAATGATTAAGGTTTCGTTTTCTGGATCATCTGCGGCAGATAGCGGCGGGTTCAGTTTCATATTTTTGTGCTCCGATTTTTTTGTGCGGAACGTACTCGATCCCGCATCCATGTCCAAAGGTAAAATAACGCGGCGAGGAGACGATTGCCTGCAACCTAAAACTGTTCTATGCCTGCGAAAGTTGGGCTAGGGGGCAGGCAAATGGCAAAGCTTACGGTGGCATCGAATTTTAGCTTCGATCAAAGAGAGTTCGATTTCAGCAATCTCTACTATGGGGAGTCATACACTCGGACATCGACAGTGTTTCGGGTCAATTATGATGATGGCACGACCGAGGAATTCCGCGGTTCTGGATTCAAATACGACGTGTATGGCGAACCTTACGCTGGCACAGTCAACACTTACTCAGGTTTTTACGATGGGCAGCGTCTGTTCATTGTAGAGGGCGCAAGCGTCGCCGTTACGGATATCGTCAATGCCGCGAACACGTGGAGCACGTCTGATGACGTCGAGGTCATCATTAATGCCCTGAGTGGTAACGATACGCTGACAGGCGGCGGCTTGTCCGATGTTTTGATGGGCTTCGGCGGCAACGACACCCTGAATGGCAACGGCGGAAGCGACAATCTTTCCGGCAATGACGGCAAGGATTGGATTATCGGTGGAGCTGGCGGTGATCTCATGGACGGTGGGAACGGGAGCGACACTGCCTCGTATGTGACGTCTCAAAGGGGCGTTATTGCCCATCTCGCGGACGTGTCGAGGAACACCAATGATGCGGCTGGCGACAACTATTATTCGATAGAAAACCTGATTGGTACGAACTATGGCGACCAACTCTACGGGAACAGCGCCGGCAATGGCTTGACTGGCGGCAACGGCAATGATTCCGTTGCTGCTGGGGATGGGAACGACGCCATATATGGCGGGGCTGGTGCAGATCGTCTCTGGGGTCAGGGTGGCGCGGACCGCTTCCTTTTCAAGTCAGCCGCAGAATCAAGCGGCACGTTAGTTGATACCATCTTCGATTTCGTCCCGAGCAGCGGTGACCGGATCGACGTATCGGCCATTGACGCAAGTGTGAACACTTCCGGCAATCAGGGCTTCACCTTCATCGGTACCTCGGCCTTCAAGGGCAGGGCTGGAGAGTTTCGATATGTGAAAGAAGCGTCGGACACGTACATCTATGCCGACGTGAACGGCGACAAGAAAGCGGATCTCGCGATCCATCTAGACGACGCTGTTAACCTGACGAAGGACTATTTCATTCTCTGACCCGACGGGCTGAGCGTCACTATAAACCCCGCTTCGGCGGGGTTTTTTATTGCCTATAGGGCAGACACTTCCTCCCAAACAGTGAGGTGACATATGGCTCGGGAAACCCTTCCCGTCGCCCTCGAACTCATGTTCGGGTGAGGGCGGCTATTCGTTTGCCTGTGTCAGACGAACTCCGGGCGAGGCCCGGTCGCGGGAGGCAGGCGCCAGGCCTCTAACCGCCCCGTCGCTGCGAGACGGCAGGACGGCTGCGCGGCGTTACCACAATGCATGCGCCAACGCTATTCGCCCATTCGGGCGAAGCAAACTCTCAAACAATACGGTCAGGAGAAACGAATGAGCGCTATAACCGCTCAGCACGTTCGCGCTGCCGCACAGGGCAAAGTGAACGAGAGCAACCTCGCGTCCGTGCTTGTGGCGCTGGAGAAGTACGGCGAGCGCTTCGGCATGGACCGACCGCACCGCCTCGCGCAGTATTTCGCCCAGCTCATGCATGAAAGCGGCGACTTCCGGTATGATCGCGAGATCTGGGGCCCGACGCCGGCGCAGCAGCGCTATGATACTCGTACCGATCTCGGCAACACTCCGGAGAAGGATGGCGACGGGTACCTTTACCGCGGCCGAACCGGCATGCAGCTCACCGGCAAACACAACTACCGCCAGTTCCACGACTGGTGCCGCGCCGCTGGTCTCGACTGCCCGGACTTCGTCAAGGATCCGGACGCGGTCAACACCGATCCTTGGGAAGGCCTGGTGCCTCTCTTCTACTGGGACACGCGCGACCTTAACCGCTGGGCCGACGAGGGCGACGCCGAGACCATCACGAAGAAGATCAATGGCGGCAAGAACGGCTTGGCCGACCGGTTTGACCGGCTTGCCAGGATCTCGCTCGTCCTGCTCGGCTATCGCGCCGACAACGTCCTTCAGTTCCAGGCTGACCAGCGCCTGCAGGTGGACGGCGACGTCGGGCCGAAAACGCGCGCTGCGATGCACACGGCGCTTGTAGCGCTTACCCCGGGCGAAGCGGCACGGCCGGAGGTCAAAGCCGCGCCGGTGACCGAGGAGAAGCCGGTACCGATACCGGTCACGCCTCCCAGCCTCGATGCGCCGTGGTGGAAATCGAAAGAGGTTATCACCCCATCTGTCATCGGCGGGGGCGCTTCTCTGCTCACCGCGATTGGCGGCATACCGTGGCAGAACCTCCTCCTGATCCTTGTCGCGTTCGGCGGCATTGCCGGCTTTCTCTACTGGCGCAAGAACGCCGATCGGAAGGCCGTGGCAAAACAGGTCGAGGGGATGGCGTGATGTTCACCCTCGTCGACATGCCGAAGCTCTTGGCCGCGCTGGCGGTCGGGATCAGCGTGGCCGGACCGGTCGCGTATTTCCAAGGCAAAGCACACCAGCGCCAGGCTATGGCCGTCGAGGCGCTGGAATCCTCCGTGAAGATCCTCCGCGAGAAAGGCGAGATCGATGCGCAAGTCTCTTCTGCTGATGCTGCCGATTTGTGCGGCTCTTACGGCCTGCCAGTCGACGAAGAGCGCGAGTGTGTGCGACGGCTTCAAGCCGCTGCGGCCGAAGCTCGAGACGACCGTCTACATTCTTCAGAGCGACCGGCCGTTCGCCAATGACGTGGCGGCCCATAACCGCCTGCTGAGTTCTCTCGGCTGCAGAAAATAACCATCCGACATCGCATTGCATACGAGGGGCAGGGCATTGGCTGAAACACAGGAAACCGAAAAGATGGTCGCAACTCCGAAATGGAGGTTCGAATACAACCTCAACACCCTGGTGATCCTGTTCGGCTTTGCCGGCGGCCTCGTAGCGTGGGGCGCGACCTGGGAGAGGGTGAACGCCAATCAGGATTCGCAGGCTAATTCCATTGATCGCCTCGACAAGCGCCTAACGGCCGCCGAAGTCTCCCTCCGGCAGATCGACAATCACGAGCTCCGGATCTCGGCGGTGGAGAAGCAAGCGGCGGAAGCGGCGACCTCGATGAAGGCGGTCGAGAACACGCTCAACAGCCTTTCCATCGACACACGCGTGATGCGCGAGATACTTCAGAGGATCGAAGCCAGTCAGCGGGACGGTGCGCAACTGCGCCGTTGATCTCTGGCGGGGCCTAGTGCGGGCCCCAAATGCCAGAAGGAGCGCCCCCGTGAAGAATTCGGGGACACTCTTTTGGTGCCAACCCGAAAGGGTCAAACGACAAAGAAATCGCCTGCGGTGATCGCGAGGTTGGTGCCGACGGTCGCGAAGTGGACAGAGCCGCCGGCGGCATTACCATTGCTGTCATAGTAGAGGTTGCCGGTGTCGGTCTCGTAAATGATGCGGTCGGTCGCATCGGCCGCCTGGCCGGTCGTGTTCTTGGCGAATTGCCAACCGCTCAAACTCCCAGTACCCACAATGGCAGTGAAGACGCTATTCTCAAGCCGGATCGTGTCCGTCGGAGCATCGTAGTCCGTGATGGTGTCGACGTTCGTGACTGCGCTGAGCGCCGAATTGAAGAAGAAACTATCGTTTCCAGCGCCGCCCGTCATCGTATCGTTACCGGCCGCACCATTCAGAGTGTTGTTGCTGGCATTCCCAACCAGGACGTTGGCCAGTGCATTGCCTGTCGCGTGTGTTGCCGCTCCGAGCAGCGTCAAATTTTCGACGCTCCCTTTCACAACGGCAGTGTTCGCAAGGCTGAAGGAATTAACCGACTGCACTGTATCAATGCCGGAACCGCTATCCCCGAGTTCATCGACGATGTCGCTGTTGCTGCTGACGACGTAGGTGTCGTTTCCTTTGCCGCCACGCATATTGTCGGCGCCGCTACCGCCATCAATGATGTCATTCCCGGCAAACGCACGAATGAAGTTGGAAGCCGCGTTCCCGACGATTGTGTCTTTAAAATCAGTGGCTCGGACATTCTCGATGTTGGAGAGAGTATCCTTGGATCCAAAGCTGTCTGTAGCAACTCCGGTGCTCAGGTCGATGCTCACGCCTTTAGTTGCGCCTCGTTGAAAATCCCTGTCGTAGCGAACGGTGTCTATACCTGCGCCACCATCAATCGTGTCGCGCCCGCCCAAACCCATAAAGGTCTCAGCGACGGAGGAACCGATCATCGTATCTGAAAATTGGGTGCCTCTGAATTCCTCGAAATTTTGGAATGTCTCTGAGAAACCGAACTGATCAATTACGGTGCCAGCCGTAGCGTTGAGATCGATGCCCCTAATCGCAGTTGGGTTTCCATAAGCGTCCTGAAAGTTCAGTACATCGACTCCGGCTCCACCGTCGTAGGTGTCATCGCCCCCGCCGCCGGTGACAAGATCGTTGCCGGCATTGGCATTCAGAACATCGTTTCCAAGGTGACCTAGAATTTCATCGTCGCCGGCAGACCCGTTGATTGTGTCATCGCCGCTCAGGAGCCAGCTTTCAAGTTGAGACTTGTCGAACCCATCGGCAGCGTCTTGGAAGAGTTCAAGTGACAGGTCTAGGCCGCTGATGGTCTGCACCAAGGTCGTTCCGTTGTTCAGAAGGACCTCGATCGATGTCACGGTTCCGCCTACGGCGTCTCCGTTCGCGTCGAAACTGAACCCAGTGCCTACCAGTTTCAATCTGAGGCCGTTGTCCAGGCGATAGAGCACGTCCGTGCTGGTGGTCGTGGAGCGGCTTGCCGTGCTCATGTCCACGAGTTCAGCGAAAGAGGGGTTGACGCTGATACCGGTGAGGGGTGGGTTGTACTGATTAGGATAGAGTCCTGCTGGAAAATGATACGTAATCGTAGCCATGCTCTCCTCCGAGGCCGGGAGTTTCCGGTCAAAATGAATATTAGAATGAATAAAAAATAGATGCGTTTATGGGCAATTATAGGTTGCCATAAATATCAGACGGGGACTTTGTTGTCACATAGCCCATTCGGGTGGGGCGGTTGACCGGCCGGCGCGACGGAGCGCAACTGCGGCGCTGATTTGCATAATCATGCAATTGCGCGGTGCGCGTTGACCTGATTTGATCTTCGGCATGAGCACGAAACTCGAAGACTTGAAGCTTAAGCCATACCTCCTCGCCGAGCTTAACCAGTGCGGATATGAGGTCGTCGAAGATATGCAGCACCTGTCCGCAGTCGAGATGCTGCGGATACCCGGAATGGGTGGTCGCGACTATCGGGAAATCGCCAAGGCCGTGGGCCGAGAGCCATTCCCTGGTCAGAAGAGACGTTGAGCGTCAGCGCCCACCAATCCGGCGCTTTTCCTTGATTCTGCCCCTGCTGGGAGTAGAATATGTGCAAGCGACGTTCGAAGCGGTTCCCTTGGATGGAACAGGGCGAATAGGCCCCAGCTAGATGATGACAGCGTCGCGATCGGAGCTGCAGCGGACCCTGGCCAATCCTAACTGCAGCTCTATTTGCGTCAGGCCATTTCGTGATCTTGAGGGGCGCGCGGGAATGACGCGACGCTCAGGTGCGGTCGTGTTGCTTAGAAAAGGGGCAGCGCCCCGGCAGATGCGGTACGGAGCGCTGCAGTTGTCCGACATACGCGATTGTTCGCGGGTCGAAACTCAGAGGGAGAAAAACCTTCTGAAGTGGGAACGCCTCTCCAACGCCTTGTTGGCGGGAATGTTCCGGAACAATCGTTTCATGCCGGCTCCGGTAGCGGCTGCTGGGGAAGGGGACTGTCGTCTCCATCGCCATCGTCGTCATCCGGCCACCAGCCTTGCCAATCGTCTCCGAGCGCTTCCCGTGCCTGGCTGCCGTCGAGACGGGCGATGAGCGTCTGCACCAGTTCGTGCTCCGAAGTGCCGC
This sequence comes from Sinorhizobium meliloti 4H41, assembly GCF_000375585.1. Taxonomy (GTDB): domain Bacteria; phylum Pseudomonadota; class Alphaproteobacteria; order Rhizobiales; family Rhizobiaceae; genus Sinorhizobium; species Sinorhizobium meliloti_A. The sequence continues at coordinate 1,178,021 of NZ_AQWP01000001.1, forward strand.
TTTCGTCGGGCAGGTACTCGGCGACGTCCTTCTGGCAATCCCAAATCAGCTGTTTCATTTTCAGCGCGTCGGCCATGATGTGCCTCTGTTTCGGCGACTAAAAGAGTGCCCGCGCCAGGTTCGGTCGCGGGCACTTCCTAACAGGTGGGGGACCTGAATGCCGAATTGCTCGGCATCATGATAATTCCTCGGTGCCCGCCTTTGTTCCCAAGGGTTTACGATCTGGTACGCATCCATTCCTCGTTGTCGAGCATGCATTGCAGGTCCTCCGGCACCATGCCAGTCCATTCGCACCTCAGGACAGCTTCGTAGCAGGCCTCGACCTCAAGAGCTGCGGCCCTGGCGGAGTCGGCCTGACCGTTCGGGCGTTTCCATCTGCTCGCGTTCTTTGCCCAGTTCCAGCACATGAACCAGTTCCACCACCCCATATGGTACCAGTGGATGTGTGCGAATTTCCGCTCGCCATCGAAGCCGGTAAAATGTTTCCGGTGGTCCGGCCAGGTCTGCCGCCATTTGTATTTCGGTTTGGGGAGATCGGACATGGCTGATCCTCCTCGCTTGAGGTTGCAACTGTGCCTCACGTCATGGGAGAGCCCGAACCGCCATCGAGCATGTTCCTAATATGTTCTCTCAGCCGGAAGAGTCAATTCAGCTGCCTAACCCATTTTGACAGCTATTGCTAAATCGCACGCTCGCCTACCATTGCTGCGCGACATGTGTTCGAAAGAGCCGCCTCATGCGTAGACGAGAGTTTGTCGGCTTGCTCGCCGGATTGATCGGCTCTGCTGTCCTGTCGGATGCCTTCGGGCAAACGTCGAGAGAAGAGCGCAGAGCGGCGAGATGCGCAAAGAAAAAGAAGAAGAACCCGAAACCAGGCACCCGCGCGGAGGCGAAGCGAAACACTCGCAAGATGATGAAGGCCAGCAAGAAGCGACGCCGGTCGGAAGGGTCAGTTTGCTAGCGATGCGGCGTTTCGCCCATCTCTGCGTTTAGTCTGCTCATGGTAAAAGCATCCTCAAAGAAGCCGCGCGATCTCCTCCCGACCGATCCTATGCCGGCGCGCGTCGATCCCTGCTTGGCGACGCTCGTCGACAAGCCGCCGAAGGGGCCGGACTGGGCCTATGAGGTGAAGTGGGACGGATATCGGATCGCCGTGCACATCGAGCCCGGCCGGGTGAGGGTGCTCACGCGCGGCGGCTATGACTGGACCGACAGGTTTCCTTCGATCGTTGACGACGCCAGGCGGCTCGCCGTGAAGACGGCGATCCTCGACGGCGAGGCGGTTGTGCTCGACGACCGGGGCCGGTCAGATTTCGGGATGCTGCAGCGGGCGCTCGGCCGCCTGCCGTCTGCGGTCGAAGCCGGCGCCATTGTCTTCTATGCCTTCGATCTCCTTTATCTCGACGGCCGCGATCTGCGCCGACTGCCGCTGGGAGAGCGTCGGCGATTACTTGAGCCGCTCGTCGCCGGCCGGGAAGGGGCCATTCGCCTTTCCGAAGAGGTGCAAGCGGATGGCGACGAGTTTTTCCGCGTCGCATGCGCGCACGGGCTCGAAGGCATCATCGCCAAGCACGTGGAGAAGCCCTATCGCTCGGGCCGCGGAGAATGGTGGCAGAAAATCACCTGCAAGCGTCGAGACAGCTTCGTAGTCGTTGGCTTTGAGCCGTCGACCGTGCCTGCTCATCTCGGCCGGCTGCTGCTGGCGGCGTGGAGGGACGGACAGCTGGTCTACGTCGGCGGCTGCGGTACCGGCTGGTCGAACGAGCTTTCGCGGGAGCTCCGCAAGCTGCTCGAAGGAATGGTGACGAAATCCCCGGCCGTGGCCCTTAGGAGGAAAGCCGCCGTCTTCGTCGAGCCGGTGCTGGTCGCCGACGTCGAGTATCGCGCCTGGACGGATGACGGCAAGCTGCGGCATGCGTCGTTCAAGGGGATAAGGCCGCGAGAGGATCGCCCCACTGTTTTCGAGATGGGCTAGAACTGGTGACAACCTGGACGGCGTTGCCAAACGAAAGCCGAAGGCGCAAGGTCCAACCTTCAGTAGAATTGTCACGGGCGCTACTGCTTAAGGGCTAAAAGCCTTGGCCCCCATTTGAAGGCGGGTGCCGTGTCTTCCCACCTATATCCCATTTCACCTACGGACAAGGAATTTATCCGGTCAGTATTGGGCGAAGCCGGCTACAACGCCGAACTCCTCGTTGATGATCCTCAATCTTTTGAAACGGCCGAATTGCTCGTAACTAAGTTGTTCCTGGCGGGCGAGCACTCCCGACCGGACCTGGCGGCGAAGCTCGAGTGTCAGTTGGGCAAGGCTGGCAGGTACAGACGGCCTCCCGGGTCGTCGCTGGGGCGGTATGCAATCCAAGGCCTTCCAAGCGAGCTACAATTTTCATAGTGCCCCGAGCGATCGCAGGGCCATGCATTCCAAGGAACAGAGTCCATGTCTGACCGTCGCGATATTTAACGTGATTGGACTAAGTGACCTCGGTGAATTACCAGTACATTTTTACGGGTATTATATTAAAGTCGTTCATTAAAACATTATTTTAGAAGAGAGCCCGCTCAGGAGCGGGCTCTACTTTCTATGCATCACCAAACATCCGCAAGCGTGAATCAAGCCGCGAGAGGATGACGCGGCATTTTTCAAACTGACCTAGACCAATCACGGCAAATGCAAATTTGCGTCAGCGAATCCCGAAATAATTCCCGAACTGACCTTCTGGACATGCCGCAAAGCCTTGTATATCAGGCTTTCCGGCAAACTAGCCCTCTCTCCTGGGGGTCAAGGGGTCGTGGGTTCGAATCCCGCCGCTCCGACCATTTTCCGTTTTGGTTTCAACGCGATATGATAGGCGCCCTCGCGGAATCCCGGACCTTGGCTTTCGCCCTGATTCGCTTCCGCTGCATCTTGAGCCCGCTATAGGTGATCGGATACCGGTCGCCCTTCTTCCTCCCCATCTCCTTCGAGACGGCGCTCGGTTGCGGCGTTGATCGAGCTGCGCCAGCGTTTGCTCAAAGTTGCCCGGAAGTGGCAGCATCCTCGGGGCGAGGGAGGAGATGAGGACGCTGCCGCTCCGTCCGGAGACGGGCTTTAACGGTCGGCCGCACAGATGGTTCCGACTGGCGCTTTGTGTTTTTGCTTCGGGGAGAGTAAGCCCGCTTGCTCTCACTCCGTCATCGATGTGACAACCACCTTCTGCCGAGATACTCCAAGGCCTTCAAGCGACTCTGATCGGCTCCGCGGTTCACTCCCACTGACTTCCGCCGCTGTGCCATCGTTTTCTTTGGAGTGTCAGAATCCTTGTTCTCGTCGCGTGAGACACTTTGCTCCGGCAACGCGTAGTCGTCTTTGTCTTGCATCAATCGATTCCTAATGCGCTGTAGGGAGCGGGAGCCTCAGAGCTGCGGAGAAGGGACAATCTTTACAGCTCTGAGGTCATCACTCACCCAAGCGGCTGGGGGCCGCTCGACGGTGACAACTCCAATTCGGTCTGAAAGGTTTCGCTCGGCGGCGTGGCTAAGACCTTTGCCATCGATAAACCCGACCAAGGTCCGATATGCCGTCGGCGGGAAGCGCTGGCACGGCTATCGGAACATCGCCCTCGGGCCATGGGGCGAGTGCCATTCCCGGCCTTAAAAAGTGTGAGCCCCGGCCCTGGCAAAACAGGCGCTTTCCCTTGATTCCTGTTCTGCTGAGAGTACAATATGCCTAAGCGACGTTCGAAGCGGTTCCCTTGAATGGAACAGGGCAAATGCGCCCCAGCTAGAAGATGACACGTCGCGACCGGAGCTGCAGCAAGTCCCCCGCTGCAGCTCTATTTGTGTCGGGCCATTTTTCGGTTTGGAGGAGCGGGCTGCCGCCGTCGCCTCGATCATCGTCCGGCCACCAACCCTGCCGATCGTCACCGATTGCGTCCTTCGCCTGCTGATCGTGGCGCTGCATCAACAGCCGTTGCAGCGGCTGGTGCTCCGTGATGCCGCTTCCGTGGCTGGTCTCGGCGATCGGATGACCCAGGCAAATCTGGGGCCTTCGAAGGCTGTAGCAGGTGACGAGACCCGCCTGAGCGTTCATCCTTGAATGCTGGAGGCTGCACATTATTTGCCGGGTTTGGCTTTCCCTTTTGCGTTGTTTCCGCCCTTGCCGCCCTTTATGCCATTGGCGCCCTTGCCGCCCTTTGCAGTATTCCCGCCTCCGTCGCCCTTTCCCAGGTTCGAGCTGCCGCTGCCGGATGCAGCGATTGCATCCGAGGTGAGGCTGGCAGAAAGAAGCATCGTCACAGCAGGTGGCGTGACTGCCGCGAATCGGCCGCAAGCTTTTAGAAACTCGCGTCTGTCTTCGTCGCTCTGAGGCAGTTCGGCCCGAGGTTTCTCCATCTCTGTGCCCTCCCGTTGGCGAGGGCTATTTTAAAGACATCTCAAATGTATTGCGATATAGCGATTGATATAGGCTCGCCGCGTTTGAGAATTCATCGAAATCTGCTCCCGCGTCGGCAACGGCTCATCTGGCCCCGATCCAATTTCCGTTGTCGAGCATGCACCGCAGGTCCTCCGGTGCGTCGTAGGACGCCTAGATGCTCCTGTTCGCCACTGAAAGCTCGCATCGCCATTTTTTGACGCTGAGAGCTGGGTGCTGTCCCGACCAGTTGCTGACATACATTGCGGAGCGGAACGTGCACTGCATCAACGTTTCCTGGATCTCCAGGTGCAGGCGCTCCTCACGGCATTTTTCGGGCGCCGAAATAAGGCACACCGTTAGTACCAGTGTTACCGGTCCCATGATTGCCCCCATCCAATACAAATAGAATTATAAATGCCTAATAAAGTGCAATGGAATGTACGGAACGTCTGTGGCTAAATCTGGGCTGGTTCGATCCTATGGCTGCTGTCGGCGCCGCTGCGCTGCCATTCGCCGGTAAACCTCTTCCGTCTCGTCGAGCATGCGTTTCAGTGTAAAACGGTCCCGGCGTGCCGAAGCCGCGCTGGCAAGGCGCCGAAACATATCCGGGTCGGCCGCCGCTATCATCGCTTTTGCAAGCGGTGAGGCGTCCTCGCTGTTCGGAACGACGTAGCCGTTCTCTCCGTGATCGACGGCCGTTCTGGCTCCGCCGACGTCGGAAATGATGATCGGCCGGCCGGCGGCGGCGGCTTCGAGCATCACATAGGACATTGCCTCGTAGCGGCTCGGCATGACGAGGAGATCGAATGCGGGCACCGCCTGAGGGCCCGTAAAGGCCGAGGTCAGATGGATGCGGTTCTGCAAACCGCTTGCGGCGATCGCGGCGCGGACCTCTTCCTCCAATTCTCCCGATCCGACCATCACAAGGTGACTGTTCCTGATCGCCGACGCGGCCTTGCCGAAGGCATTGATGAGACGCTCGGGGGCCTTCTGCGCAGAGAGCCGGCCGATGAAGCCGAAAACGAAGGCGTCAGGTGGAATGCCGAAGCTGGCGCGCACCGTCTGCGCCATGCCGGTCGAGGGGGTCTCGACGCCGTTGACGATGACGGACATGCCCTGTTTCGAAATGCCGATCGACAGCGCATGGGCGAGTTCGTCACCGGAGACGGTGACGAGATGATCGGTGAAGAAACGGGCGAGAAGCGCCTCGATGGCCCCGTATATCACCCGGCCGCTGCGGCCGAGCGTCGGATCCATCGTCCTGAAGGCATGCGGCGTGTAGACGCGCGGCACGTGCCTTCCCGGCAGGCGCAGGCGCGTCAGGGCTCCGGCCTTGGAACTGTGCCCGTGAACGACGTCGAACGGCCCGGCAGTGCGGATGATGCGATTTATGGCGCGAAAGCAGGACCAGTCGGAGGGGGCGGGCGCCCGGCACATGCCGACGGCGTGAATGGCGGGAAGGCCGAGTGCCTGGAGTTCGCGCACGAAACCGTCTTCGGCCCGAACAGGAGAATAGATCGCTTCGACATGATGACCGCGCGCATGCATGCCGCGGCAGAGATCGAGAAAGTGGCGTCCGGACCCGCCGCCGCTGGGTTCCAGTACCTCGAGCAGGCGCAGAGGGGCGTCGAGCGGCTTGCTACCCGTGGTCATGCGGTCGTTCCGGAACGGATCTGCCTTTTATGGCGATATTCGAGCGCGGCGCACCCCCAGAGGATGCCGAGAAGCAGATAGAAATGGCGCCAGTGGTCGGTGTCGATCACGTTGCCGATACCGACATGGCCGATAAGCGTGATCCAGGCGATCATCATATATGGTTGCCACGGCCTCTGGAGCAGCAGAAACCGAAAGCCGAGCGACAGCGTCCAGAGGATGAGCGTGACATAGGCGACGAAGCCGAGCCATCCATAGGATGTCAGGCTCTTCAGAAGCACGTTGTGCTCGTCTTCAGGAAACATGGTGCTGAACACCATGGGGCCGATGCCGAGCGGCTTTTCCATGGCCATCAGAAAGCCGATCCGGTGCCGGTCGAAACGCCCGAGATGTCCGCCGTCATAATCCTGAACGAGCTGCGTGCGGCTCGAGAAGAGAGAGGCAACCTGGTCCGACTGCAGGGCGACCACGAGTGCTGCCACCACGAACAGGGCGCCGGAGAGGGTCAGCACGAGAATCCGGAGGCGGAAGAGACCGCTGCGCTGCTTGAGCAGCATGACGAAGACGAGAGCGACGACGCAGAAGAGGTCGAGAGCCCAGGCCGCCCGCGAGAAGGAGAGGAACACGCCGAGCGTGAGCACCAGCAGCCCGGCGACTTTCAGGGGCGCCCGGCTGATCGGCTGCGTCAGCAGGCCGTGAAGGAGGTAGAGGGTGGGGGCTACGAGAAACGGTCCGAAGACATTCGGGTCCTGAAACGCTCCCTTTGCCCGATCATACAGCGTGAAGTTCGCCGCGCCCGGTATCGCGCCGAAATAGCCGAGGATGCCGAGGAGGGCGGTGATGACTGCGGCTGCCACCCAGGCGTTGAGGATGAGCGGCAGGCGCCGGTAGCTCTCTTCGATGATGGCCGCAAAAAACACCGCCGTGAGGCAGAGGAAGCCGGTAACGGCCATATACATCGGACCGGTCCCAAGGTCGGCCATCACCGTCAGCGACAGGATGCCGCCGATCATGAACAGGGCGAGAAGGACCGTGAGCGGAGCCGTGGCACGGGAGATCCTGAGGCCGAAAAGCGCCCAGAGGCCGATGAGCCCCGCCATGAAGATCTCGTAGGGCGCGGGCTCGGCGATGACGAACCCGGACAGGAAGACGCCGATCGTCACCAGGCAGGAGCCGACGAGCGAAATCGCGGCAAGCTGCGGGCGAAGGATAGCCGGCCGCGATGCGGTGACGGCGGTCAATAGGCGTTTTCCGTGTTCAGCAGCCGAAACGGCGTGAGGATGAGAATCTTCAGGTCGAGCAGCAGCGACCAGTTCTCGATATAGTAGAGGTCGAATGCCGTTCGGAACCGGATCTTTTCGTCGTTGTCGATCTCACCGCGCCAGCCGTTGATCTGAGCCCAGCCGGTCACTCCCGGCTTGACGCGGTGGCGGGCAAAATAGCCTTCGACGACATCGGAATAGGTGCGGTCCTTCGTCTGCGCGAGCACGGCGTGGGGACGCGGCCCGACGAGCGAGAGCTCGCCTTTCAGGACATTGAAGAACTGAGGCAACTCGTCGATCGAAGACTTGCGCAGGAAGCGTCCGACGGGGGTTACGCGAGGGTCGTTCTTGGTTACGGCGTTGCGCGCGGTCGGGTCGCTCATATGCGTGTACATCGAGCGGAACTTGTAGACCTCTATGGTCTCGTTGTTGAAGCCGTGGCGGTGTTGCTTGAAGATGATCGGACCGGGCGAGGTGACCTTCACCGCGACGGCGGCAGCGAGCATGACGGGCCAGAGCAAAGCGAGCGCCACGAGACTGAAAAAGATATCGAAGCAGCGCTTGGCGACGGAATCCCAGTCTGCGATCGGCTTGTCGAAGATGTCGAGCATCGGGACCTGCCCGACATGCGAATAGCTGCGTGGGCGGAAACGGAGATTGTTGGCGTGCGCCGCGAGCCGAATGTCGACCGGAAGCACCCACAGCTTTCTGAGGAGTGCGAGGATGCGCTTTTCCGCAGTCAGCGGCAGCGAGATGATCAGCATGTCGATGCGGGCGAGACGGGCGAATTCGACCAGTTCGTCCACCGTCCCGAGTTTCGGATAGCCGGCAATCACATTCGGGGACCGGCGCTCGTCTCGATCGTCGAAGATCCCGCAGATGCGGATGTCGTTGTCCGGCTGATGCTCGATCTGCCGGATCAGGTCCTTCGCGGGCTGCCCGCCACCGACGATGACGGCTCGCCGTTCCATGGTGCCGTTTCTCGACCAGTGACGGATCGAATAGGCGATGAATGCGCGCTCCGCGACGAGGAAAAACCCGCCGGCGAGGAACCATGCGCCGATCCAGAACCGAGAATAGAGGTGGCCCGATTTCAGAAAGAAGAGGCCAAGCGCAATCACGCCGAACGCAGCCGTCCAGGCACCGAGGACGCGCGGCGTCATCCTCAGCCAGGCGCGCAGTGCCGGCACCTGGTAGGCGTCGGCGACCTGCATGGCGGCAACGGCGAGCGCCGGCCCCCCGGCGAGGATAAGGAGATAGACCGGCAGTTGATCCAGCGTCGGCGCGACATATTGTGCATTGATGCCGTAGCCGATGGCAAAAAGTGCGCAGAAGTCGAGAAGCCGGATAAGTCCGGTGATCATCGCCGGTGTGTAGGTGTCTGCACGGAACTGAAGGGCGATCTGCTTCGCCAGCGGGTTGAGCCCCGCATTTCCCCCTGTCCCGTTTTTTTGTTCGGTGGTGGTCTTGCGGATCTCGGCGACCTTCTTGCGAAGCGCTTCGGGGTCGAAGGTCTCTGGCCTGTCAAACTGGTTCATGGTCGCTTTCCGGCGCTGAAGTCCTCCGCCCGGATAGCAGAAAGCCACTAAGAAACGCTTACGTTGTACGCAGCCGCCCCTGCGGCACAAGCGATTCCTCGGTGAGGTCTCGATAAAGCTGCATCACGTGTCTGGTCATCACCGATGCGGCGAAGCGGGATTTGAACTGGTCCGCGTCGGGCATCGTCCGGGCAGCCCAGCCGGCGTCCAGGATGGCGTCTGCCATGAGACGGGCAAGCGCCCCCGCATCGCCGGGTTGGACGAGCGCCTCGCTATCGGTCCCGAGAACCTCCGGGATGCCGCCGACGCGGGTGGCGATTACGGGCTTTCCGGCGGCGAGCGCTTCCAGCAGGATATACGGCATGGATTCCGCGCGGGAGGGAATGACGACCGTGCGGGCCAGAGCGAAAGCCTCGCGCGCCCTCATTGCCGGCAGCAGCCGGACGCGATCGGCGAGACCCATGCGCAGGGTCATTTCTTCGTATTGCCGCTGCTGCGGGCCATCTCCGACCATCAAGGCGGAAAGCCTGCGGCCGGCGATCTCTTCGGCTGCGGCAAATCCTTCGATAAAAAGATCGGGACCCTTCAGGTCCCGCATCATGCCGATATAGAGGAAATCGACAGCGCCCGGGCCCGTCTCGACCGGTTCGAATTCCGCATCGTCGATGCCGTTATAGATCAGCTCGTTGCGCGCCAGTGGAGGGCCGACCCTGGCGCCGTAGGTGCGGCGTTCGTATTCACAGACGAAGACGAGGGCGTCGGTCAGGCGTTCCTGCAGGCGCTCGACGCGCAGAATGAGCGAACCAGCCAGGGACCGGCGCTCGAAGTGAAGGCTGCCCCCATGGGGCGAATAGAGGCGGGCTACGCGATACTTGTTGACCCGCAGGGCTGAACCGACGATGCGCGCCAGCACGCCGCCCTTGGCGCCGTGGCCGTGCAATACATCCGGTTGCAAACTTCTGATTTCCTTGTAGCCGCGCCAAAGCGCCGCGGCGTCCGATGTCCCGATCGAACGATGGATTGGAACACGGATGATGCCGAGCGCCAGATGCGGGCGAACCTCTTCGAAGAGCGCGTCCTCGTGGGCCCCGCCGGTGGTGCTGTCGCAAAGGATTCCGACCTGATGTCCGGCATCCGCATGCGCTTCGGCAAGGTCGCGCACGTGCCGGAATATGCCGCCGACCGGGGATCTGAAGCAATGAAGAATGCGCAGGGGGCGTTCGCTCATGGCGATCAGAACAGACGTTCGCGTATATAGACGGTGTCGCCGGCGAGAACCGGGTCGGTCACCGGAACGCGTCCGGTGATGATGCGGCCGTTGATCTTGCGGGTGATGTCGGCGGTCGCCTGGTTGGCGCGTGGCGTGAAGCCGCCTGCGACGGCGATCGCATTCTGTACTGTCATCCCCGGAACGTAGGCGTATTGGCCGGCTTGTCCCACTTCGCCCATGATGAACACGGAGCGGTAGCGGTCGACCTCGATCGTGACGTCCGGATCCTTGAGGAAGCCCTGGCGCAGCTTCGCCGCGATCATCCCCTCCAGTTCCGGAAGCGTATGCCCGCGCGACGGAACGGCCCCGATCAGCGGGAAGGCGACATAGCCGGCCTGATCGACCGTATAGCTGCCGCTGAGGCTTGCCTGTTCGAAGACGTTGATGCGCAAGCGATCGCCGCTGTCCAGCCGATAGGGCTGCACCGTGGCCTGGCTGAAGCCTTTGGGGGCGGGCTGGTAGTTCGTGCAACCGCCGACGAGCGCCGACAGGATCGCCACGGCGAAGACGCTTGTTCTCTTGTTGGCTGCGGTCGACATGCGGTCAGGGGCTCCGGAAACGATCACCGTTGGCCGATGTTATCGATCCGTTAGGGTTAATGGCCGGTAAATCCGTCACGAGAATTTCGGCATCGAATGCCCTTCCCGTTCATGGAGCATGCCACTCTCTGGTTGCAGCGGAAATTAACCCTTGGGTTACCATGTTCGTTTACCTTCCCGCGAAACGAGAAAGCATTGGAGTGCAGGCATGTCGGGCATCGGCGGACAGCAGGATGTGGATATCGATCTCGGCGGGCTTTTTCGCGCCATCTGGCAACGCCGCGTGCGGGTGCTGCTCGCCACGGTCGGGGTCGCTGCCGTCGCCTTCGCGGCTGCCAAGATGGTCGATCCCGATTACGAGGGCGAAACGCGCGTTCTGATAGAGTCGCGTGAACCCGAGTTCAGCGGCACCAATCAAGTTTCGCAGAATGGCTCCGACCGGATGTTCGACGAGTCGGGCATCCTCAGCCAGGTGCAGGTCCTGCGCTCGGCGGACCTTATCAAACAGGTCGCGCGCAACATGAAGCTTCACGAACTCGACGAGTTCGATCCCTCGGCACGGCCTTCTGCCGCGTCCGATCTCCTGGTGATGCTGGGTCTGAAGAAGAATCCTCTCGATTTGCCGCCGGAAGAACGGGTGCTGAAGGAGTTCGAAGAGAAGCTGCAGGTCTATCAGGTCGAAAAATCGCGTGTGATCGCCATCGCCTTCACCTCGAAGGACCCGAAGCTCGCAGCCGCCATTCCGAACGAAATGGCCAATGTCTATCTTTCGTTGCAGAGCGGAGCCAAGCTCGACTCGAACTCCGAGGCGAGCCGCTGGCTTGAGCCGGAGATCGCCAACCTGCGCGAGAAGGTGCGCGAGGCGGAGGCGAAGGTCGCAGGTTACCGCGCCGAGTCGGGCCTGCTTCCGACCGGCGAGACGCAGAATTTTGCCACGCGCCAGCTTACCGACATTTCGACGGAGCTTGCACGGGTGCGGTCGGAGCGGGCGAACACGGCTGCGCGCGCCGAGGGTATGCGGACGGCGCTCGCCGACGGCCGTCCGGCGGACACGCTTGCCGACATCGTCGGCTCGCCGATGATCCAGCGTCTCAAGGAGAACCGCGCCAACGTCCAGGCGCAGATCGCCGATCTGTCGACGGCACTGCTCGACGGCCATCCGCGGTTGAAGGGGCTCAAATCCCAGCTCGAAGGGATCGAGGGGCAGATCCGGTCGGAGACGCGGAAGATTCTTGCGAGCCTCGAAAATGAGGCGAAGGTCGGCCAACTGCGCGAGCAGCAGCTCGTTCAGCAAATGAACACGCTCAAGGCGCAATCGGCGCAGGCGGGCGAGGAGGAAGTCGGGCTCCGCGCGCTCGAGCGCGAGGCGACGGCGCAGCGCCAACTGCTCGAAACCTATCTCGCCCGATACCGCGAGGCGACGTCGCGTACCGTTGCGAACGCAACTCCGGCCGATGCACGCGTGATTTCGCGCGCCGTGGTCCCGACCGCCCAGAGCTTTCCGAAGGTGCTGCCGATCACGATCGTCGCTGCCTTTGCCAGCCTCCTGGTCAGTTGCGTCGTCGTCATGCTTGGCGAACTTTTCAGCGGCCGGGCGCTAAGGCCGGTCTCGCTCCCCGAAGCACCGGCCGCGGGTCAGCCCGCAGAAATGCCTTCAGTCGCTGGCGTGATCGAAGAAATTCCCGCACCTGTCCTCGTCGCGGCGGAACCTGCGCCTGAGGAGAACGGCGGCGATGGAAATGCGGCATCGAAGCACGACTTTTCGATCGAGTCGGTGGCCGAACATCTTCGTGCCAATGGCGTGCGGATTGCGGTCTCGGTATCGCCGGGCGGCGACGAGGGATCGACGGCCACAGTGATGCTGGCGCGCGTTCTGGCCGAGGACGAGCAGAAAGTCGTGCTGATCGACCTTTCCGGTTCGGCCTGTCCGACGCGGCTCATGGCACAATCGCAGGACCTTGCCGGGGTTACGAATCTGCTCATGGGCGAAGTCGCCTTCTCCGAGTCGATTCATTCGGACAGGTTGTCCCAAGCACATATCGTACCCCATGGCGACGCCGATCCTCATGCGGCGATGCGCGGCATCGACCGGCTGCAGATCATCATCGACGCGCTCGCCAACGCCTACGATCTCGTCCTGATCGAATGCGGGTCGGCCGATGCGGAGGCCGTCGCCAAGGTGGCACGGCACGAGGGCACCGAGATCATTCTGTCGGCACCGTCGATCAGCGACGACCAGATCGTCGAGATGCTGTTGAGTTTCGGGGAAGCCGGATATCGCGACGTCGTGCTGATGACCGGGAAGGGGCAGGACGGCCCCGATTTTCCCGACCGCCGCGCTGCATAACGTCACGGTTCATCCGCGCTTGAAGCCGATGTCTGCCGTCGCTGCCGCTGCCGTTGAATGAAGGCATAAAGCGTTTCGTTGGCCTTGACCAACCGTTTCGCCCCGGCGATCGCCCGGAAACCGCCGGCGGCCAGCCGACCGCGGAACGTGAGGGGCAGAACGATGTCGCGCAACGGGGTTTCCACCGTGCACCACGACCGCTTGTAAGGCTGGTCGCCGATGCCGAAGTCGAAGACGGCGACGCCTTCCGCGCAAAGGCGCTCGATCATTCTGTAGAACAGCAACTCGCCCGGGCTGGCGTCCGCGGCGATTTCCTCGTCGATCGAACCGAACTGGCAGATGACGTGGTCGCCCTTGCGTGAGAGACCGGCGACCGCGAGAATTCGGCCGGCATATTCGCCCCTCAGTCTTATCGCATTGAGTTCGAGGAGGGGCTCGGGCGCCCGGGCATCGATCAGCGCATGGAAAAAGGCGCGCGTCTCGGCATCACGAAAGGCATCCGGCAGGCCGAGTGTCTCGAAGCGGGCGGCTTTCTGGCGGAAGAAGGTCTCGAGCAGGGCGTGGGCCTCCTGCGTTTCGCGAGCGATCACATAATCATAGCCGCCGATCTCGGCGAGGCGCCTTTCGGATATGCGCATCTTCTTGCGCCGCCGCTTGGCATTGATCTGGGCGAGTGTGTGCTCGATGGTGCCGAGAAGCGGCAACTGGAACGATGCGTTCGGGTTCTCGATGCCGGCCAGAGCGGCGAGGGGGTGCGGCGCGCCGCGCCAGATCTGCGGCGTCCGGTCGAATACGATCACGTCCGCGAAACGGCGGAGCTGGCGACCGATGCCGCCGGTGAGCGCTGCCGTGAGCTCCGCAGCGGGCGCATTGTCGATGCCGGGGCCGAACAGGCCGGTGTTGAGATTGCTGTGCTCCGAGCCGATCAGGCGCGCCGCGCGGAAAAGCCGGCCGCGTTCGATCTCGAACGGGAGGAGAAAAAGCGGCTCCCTGCCAGCCGCGCCACGGACGATCAGCAGTTCGCTGCCATGGGTCTTTGTCCAGGCCGCACACCAGTCGAAGCTCTGGTGCAGCGAATTGCCGCTGCTTCCGTCGAGCGCGCGCCATTCCGCTTCGATCTCGTCCATGTCCGCGTGGACGGAGATGGTGATCCGGCCGGCAGCGCTGCCTCCACGGGCGACGCTCCCGGCCGAAAGATACCGCCCGGCGCTGGCTTCCGGCGAAAGGGTGAAATCGGAACTTGCCATCATTGTCGATCCGCATGCGTGATGCAGCCATTGAAGCGGGAATTCTGATAGATCTGATTAATCCGGCAGGCACGCGCCTGCCCGGCAGACAACAGGGTTAGGGGAATATGAAGCCGGAACAGGCGGCCGCTGGAAATGCCGGCGAGGCGGCCGGTAGAATTCAGTCGAGGAATCCGGTCGCGAGCGCCGTTGCCCATTCCTCGCGGCCGCGTTCGGCCGCGAGGAGCGACGCCGCCATGTGATCGTAGCCGACACAGCGGAAGGTGACGTTCCAGTCGCCGGATGCCATCTCGACGATGGCGTAGCGGGCATCCGGCGAACCCGTTTCGACCTTGTGCGCGACTGGCCGGTCGTCGCCATAGGCCGGGCATCCGACACTGCCCGGATTGACCAGGAGCCGCCCGCCCGAAAGCCGCAGGGCACGTTGAACATGCGTGTGGCCGCAGAGGATTACGGGGTGCTCGATGTCGTCGGCAAAGCGCTCGATCTCCGCGCGCCGCGCCATGTGAACGATGCCATCGCCCGTCAGCGCTTCCATCCAGTAGGCCTCGTCGCTAGCCGGCGTGCCATGGCAGAGAAAGAGAGCGTCCCGGTAGACAAGGGTCGCCGGCAGAGCGGCCAGCCAGTCGAGGTGGCGCTCATCGAGCTCTTCATGGGCGGAGCGGTCGGACAATCCCATGCGGGCAGGGTCGAGCGTGAGAAGATAGCGGTCGTGATTGCCGCGTATCGCAGCGGTACGGCGGCGGATCAGGATCTCCGCTGTCCGCGCGGCATTCAGCGGGCCGCTCAGATGATCGCCAAGATTGACGATCTCGTCGATGCCCTGTGCATCGATGTCGGCAAGCACGGCCTCGAGCGCGAGATCGTTGCCGTGAACATCGGAAATCACCGCGATTCTCATGCCCGGAAACCTCAGTGATCGGCGGCGGGTTTTTCCATCCATTTGATGATCAGCATGGCGGGAAGGACCCACAGCAGGCCGGTGAAGAAGAAATAAAGCAGATGCACCCACCACGGAGACGCGCCGAGCAGCAGGGAAGCGAAGGTAACGGCCGCAAGTGCGTAGACGACGACGAGGATGATGAGCAGGACGGTACCGATCAGTTTTCGGAGGCGTACGGGCATTTTTCGATCTTTCGGTGGCGGCAGCGTTGGCACTCGGGCGGCCCGCGACGGCATGCCGCAAAGGGTTCGGCCTTGTTTTGCACGGCACTCTGGTGCAAATCAACGGCTTTGAGACCGTCCTGACCGGCAATGCCGGCATAGCGGTACCGTTTCCGCGACAGATGAGGAAGTGCCATGGCCCACGCCGAATTGGCAACAGAACAGATGCTGCTCAAAGAGATCGGCAGAACCGAGCGCAACCGCCGGCAGATCCGCGGCTGGCTTGCCGCCGTTCTCTTCGCTCTGTTTGCGCTGGTGCTCGTCGGAGGGGCTACGCGACTGACCGAATCCGGCTTGTCGATCACCGAGTGGAAACCCGTCCACGGCGTCATACCGCCGCTCTCCGCGGAGGAATGGGAGGAGGAATTCCGCCTCTACCAGCGCATTCCGCAATATGAGCAGATCAACAAAGGCATGACGGTGGACGAGTTCAAGACCATCTTCTGGTGGGAATGGGCGCACCGGCTGCTCGCGCGCGGCATCGGGGTGATCTTCGCTTTGCCGTTCTTCTTCTTCTGGATCACGGGGCGGATCGAGCGGCGTCTGCGGCTGCCGCTTCTCGGAATCCTGGCGCTCGGCGGTTTTCAGGGATTCATCGGCTGGTGGATGGTATCCTCCGGTCTGGCGGAACGGACTGCAGTCAGCCAGTACCGGCTTGCCACGCATCTGACCATCGCCTGCCTGATCTTTGCCGCCTGCATGTGGATTTACCGGGGGCTGTGTCCGCATTCCGACGACGCGCATCCGACGAAAAGGTCGCAAGGCATGGCGGCGGTCATCGCGATCATGAGCCTCTTCCAGATCTATCTGGGCGCGATCGTCGCGGGTCTCGATGCGGGTCTGAGCTACAACACCTGGCCGCTGATGGACGGGGCGATCGTGCCGGGCGGTCTGTTCGTGCAGCAGCCCGCCTGGATCAATCTCTTCGAAAATCCGAAGACGGTGCAGTTCGTCCACCGTCTCGGCGCCTATCTGCTGTTCGCATTGGCGCTTTGGCACATGATCGCGTCCCTCCGCGCCGCGCCGGAGACGACACATGCCCGCCGCTCGGTGCTCCTGTTCGCGCTGGTGACGGTGCAGGCGGCAATCGGCATCACGACGTTGCTACTGCAGGTACCGATCGGCTGGGGCGTATTGCATCAGGGCGGCGCCCTCGCCGTGCTCGGCTTCGCGATCGCCCATTGGCGCGGTTTCGTCGGCACCTATCCGACAGACACGGCGATAGAAATGCGCGACTGATTTGCCTGCGATCGAACGAACCAAAACCCCGGCAGGAACGCTGCCGGGGTTTTCGTCTTGACTGGCCGTGTCAGGCGGACAGCATCAGGTCCATGTTCTGGACGGCGGCGCCCGAGGCGCCCTTGCCGAGATTGTCGAGCAGCGCGACCAGATTGACATGCGCTCCACCCTGGGTGCCGAAGACGAAAAGCTTCATGGCGTCGCTGCCGGCGAGCTCCGTCGCGTCGATCCGGGCGTGCTTGGCGCTCTCTTCAAGCGGCACGACTTCGACGATCGACTGTCCCGCATAATGGTCGACGAGGGCCCGATGGATCGTTTCCAGCGTTGCACCGGCCGCCAGGTCCTCGAGATAGAGCGGCACCTGCACGATCATCCCCTGCGCGAACTTGCCGACGGAAGGGCTGAAGACCGGCGCGCGCTCCAGAAGCCCGTGCATCTTCATTTCCGGCACATGCTTGTGCTTCAGTGTAAGCCCGTAGAGGAAATGCGGCGCGTCGATGTGGTCCGGATTCCTGTCGTCCTCCATCTGCGCGATCATCTGCTTGCCGCCGCCGGTATAGCCGGAAACCGCATTGACGGTGACGGGATAGCCGTCCGGCAGGATACCCGCCTGACGCAGAGGGCGAATCAGGGCGATCGCTCCGGTCGGGTAGCAGCCGGGATTGGCGACATGGCGTGCGTCGCGGATCCGCTGGGGCTGCGCCTTGTCCATTTCGGCAAAGCCATAGGCCCAGTCGGGCGCGACGCGATGCGCGGTCGACGTATCAATGATGCGCACGCGATTGTTTCCGGCAACCATGGCAACGGCCTCCCGCGAGGCGTCGTCCGGCAGGCATAGGATGGCGATATCGGCGCTGTTCAGAAGATCCTCGCGCATCGCTGCATTGCGTCGCTCCGCTTCCGGAATGGACAGGAGTTCGAGATCCGTACGGCCGGCCATGCGCACACGGATCTGCAGGCCCGTCGTGCCGTGTTCGCCATCGATAAAGATCTTCGGTTTCATGATTTTCCTGCTCCTGCAGTCCGTTAGCGGCGTTTCCGGAATCAGTCTGGCATAGAATTGAATCAATTTCTTGGGCGCGCCGCCGCTTCGATCAGCCGCGCCTCTCCGCCAGCCACTCGGCACGCAGGCCCAGCATATACATGGCGATGGTCGAGCCAGCAATGGCGGTAAGGTCCGCGTGGTCGTAGGCAGGCGCCACCTCGACCACGTCGCTCCCGGCGATATGAAGCGCGCCGAGTTTGCGCAGGACCGACAGCATCTTTGCGCTTGACGGGCCGCCGGCCACGGGCGTGCCGGTGCCGGGCGCAAAGGCCGGGTCAAGGCAATCGATGTCGAAGGTCAGATAGGCGGGGCGGCTGTCGACATGGCGGATGATGGTATCGGCGATCTCCTCGGCGCGCATCTCCTCGAGCTCGTAGCCGTAGACGATCCGAAGGCCGCAATCCTCCGGAGCATGCGTCCGGATGCCGATCTGGATCGAGCGGTCCACGTCGATCAGTCCCTCGCGTGCCGCGCGGCCGACGAAGGAGCCATGATCGATGCGGCCTTTCTCGTCCGGCCAGGTGTCCTGATGGGCGTCGAACTGGACGAGGGCGAGGGGCCCGTGCAGGGCTGCATGGGCCCTGAGGATGGGATAGGTGACGAAGTGGTCGCCGCCGAGCGTCAGCAGGTAGGCGCCGGACTTCAGGATTTTCGACGCCTCGCGCTCGATCGTCTGGGGAGTCTTCGAATGGTTGCCGTAGTCGAGCAGGCAATCGCCGTAATCGATCGTCGCCATGTCGGCAAACAGGTCGCGCTGGAACGGATATTGCGGATCGTTGTCGAAGATCGCCGATGCGCGTCGGATCGCCTGTGGCCCGAAGCGCGCGCCGGGGCGGTTCGACGTGGCCGCATCGAACGGGATTCCCCAGACGACCGCCTCCACACCCTTGAGCTCTTTGGTGTATTTCCGCCGCATGAAGGAAAGGATGCCGGCATGCGTCGGATCGGAGGCCGCCGCCGTCAGTGATTTTGCAGTGATCGCGTGGTCGATCGACTTGTTGGCCATGCTGTTCTCCCGACAGATGTGCGGGACGTTGGCCAATCGATCGGGGCAAGGCAAGAGCCCGGCGTCAAAATCATGTGCACGGGGACGCTATGGATGCACATGAAAAAAGGCCGGGACGAGCCCGGCCTTCGAAAGTGCAGTCTGCAAGCGATTAGCGCTTGGAGAACTGGAACGAACGACGTGCCTTGGCACGACCGTACTTCTTGCGCTCGACCACGCGGCTGTCGCGGGTGAGGAAGCCGCCGCGCTTCAGAACGGGGCGCAGGCCCGGTTCGAAGTAGGTGAGGGCCTTGGAAATGCCGTGACGAACGGCACCGGCCTGGCCGGAAAGGCCGCCGCCGGCGACGGTCGCGTCGATGTCGAACTGGCCGTCACGGGCTGCCGCGACGACCGGCTGCTGCAGGATCATCTGCAGAACCGGACGGGCGAAGTAGTCCGAGAAAGGCTTGCCGTTGATGGTGATCTTGCCGGAACCGGCCTTGATCCAAACGCGGGCGACGGCGTCCTTGCGCTTGCCGGTCGCATAGGAGCGGCCCTGGGCGTCGACTTTCTTGACGTGAACCGGAGCAGCCGGTTCCGCGGTCGTGGCGATTTCCTTGAGAGCGGAAAGGTCAGCCATTATCAGGCGCTCCTTGTGTTCTTGCTGTTCAGCTTGGCGACGTCGAGGACGGCCGGCTGCTGTGCTTCATGCGGGTGGTTCGAGCCGGCGTAGACACGCAGGTTCTTCATCTGGCGACGGCCGAGCGGGCCGCGCGGAACCATGCGCTCGACGGCCTTCTCGATGACGCGCTCCGGGAAGCGACCTTCGATGATCTGGCGCGCGGTGCGCTCCTTGATGCCGCCGGGGTAACCGGTGTGCCAGTAGTACTTCTTGTCGGTGTACTTCTTGCCGGTGAGGACGGCCTTCTCTGCATTGATGACGATGACGTTGTCGCCGTCGTCGACATGCGGCGTGTAGGTGGCTTTATGCTTGCCGCGCAGGCGGTTTGCGATAAGGGAAGCGAGGCGACCGACAACGAGGCCTTCGGCGTCGATGATGATCCACTTCTTCTCCACCTCTGCAGGCTTCTGAACGAAGGTTGCCATATCTAAACTCTTTCGTTTGGACCCGGAACGAAGCCGGGCGTTTCTTGTTGCTTGCTTTGACCTCGATGAGGGCAAAAAAGAAGGCGGCCCAGTCGGACCGCGATCTGGGGCAGCTTATAAGGAAGCTCGCCATCAAGGTCAAGGCCGTCTTTCCGTGCGCCGTGAAAGAAGATGAAGCAAATTCAGATAGTTACCAGTGTGGTATAATTATACCACACTTCAACGGGGCGGAATCGAATAGGTCGCCGTCGCATGCGCGATCAAATCGGGACTTGCTACCGTCTTTATCGAGGCGTCGAGAACGGCCAGCCGTTTGCCGAGTTTGAGAATCCGGCAGGTGCATTCCAGTGGTTCCGGTTCCGGCTTGCGCAGGAAGTTGATGTTGAGGCTGGTGGTGACGGCAAGCGCGACCGGACCGATATGCGCGATAAGCGCGATATAGGCCGACACGTCCGCCAGCGCGAAGAGCGTCGGGCCCGAGACCGTACCGCCCGGACGGATGTGGCGCTCGTTCGGGTCGAGCCGCATCGTGGCGAAGCCCGGTCCGGTCTCGGTCACCGCGAAGACCTTTCCGTCGGTGTGGACCTGCGGAAAATCGGTGTCGAGAAAGCGGTTGAGCTCCTCGACGGTCATGACCGGCTGCAGGGTCATCGCGTTCTCTCCCGTGTTACTTGCCTCGGTTGCACCCGTTACAAAACGTCCTGGAGCGCGCCGTGCAAGCGGGAAATTGGTCGTAGGCAGTCATAGGTCAGTCGGGAGCGCGGGGTTGAAAGAGCGGCGACGGCGGCGTACCACGACACGAACTTCGATATGGGAGAGAGCCATGGCGGACGTCGTTTCATTCAGGAAAGAAGAGTCGAACGGACCCTTGCTGCGCGAGTTCGATGGCCCGGTCCTGCGGCTTACCCTCAACAATCCCCCGGCAAATGTGCTTTCGATCGCCCTGATGGAAGCACTGCTGGCGGCACTCGAAGAAGCGGCCGTCTCGAAGGAGATCAAGGTCGTCGTCATCGCGGCGACCGGGAAGCTCTTCTCCGCCGGCCACGATCTCAAGGAAATGACCGCCCACAGGGCCGACGCCGACGGCGGCCGGGCGTTCTTCGAGCGAACGATTCGCCTCGCAGCCGAAGTCATGCTGGCGATCACCAGGCTGCCGCAGGCGGTCATCGCCGAAATCGACGGCCTCGCGACCGCCGCCGGTTGCCAGCTGGTCGCCAGTTGCGACCTGGCGATCTGCACCGACACGTCGACCTTCTGCACCCCCGGCGTGAATATCGGCCTTTTCTGTTCTACGCCGATGGTCGCCCTGACGCGCGCCGCCCATCGCAAACAGGCGATGGAGATGCTTTTGACCGGTGAGACGATCGATGCCGGGACAGCGAAGGAGTTCGGTCTCGTCAACCGCATCGTCCCACGGCAATATCTGCGCCAGGTCATCGACAAATATGCGTCGATCATTGCCTCGAAGTCGCCGCAGGCGCTGAAGATCGGCAAGGAGGCTTTCTACCGTCAGACAGAAATGCCGCTTGCCGACGCCTACGACTTCGCTGTCGGCGTGATGGTCGAGAACATGCTCGCCCGCGATGCCGAGGAAGGTATCGGTGCCTTTCTCGGCAAGCGCATGCCGGAATGGAAAGAGGAATAGTGCATGTCGCCCAAAAGTGTGCAGCGGTTTTGGGATAACGACATGCATGGTAACGAGCGCGACGCGCTTTAGGTCCTGGGCCTCAGGCGAGCCTGAGGAGCAAGGCACCGAGCGCAATGATGCAGGCGGCGATGATGCGCCAGGCGCTGACGCGCTCTCCGAGGAACACGACGGAGATGACGACGGCGAACAGGATCGCCGTTTCGCGGAGGGCCGCGACGGTGGCGACCGGGGCTTTCGTCATCGCCCAGAGCGCAAGGCCATAGGAGCCGATCGATCCGGCGCCGCCGACAAGCCCGCGCCACCAGTGACGGCTCACATGCCGCGCGACCGGCTTGACGCCGCGCCGCGCGAAGGCCCAGCCGAAGAGCAGGACCGGCGGCAGCAATGCCATCCAGAGCGTGTAGGATATGGCATTGCCGGAAATGCGGGCGCCTATCCCGTCGACATAGGTATAGCTCGCGATCACGCAGGCATTGAGCAGTGCCAGAACGATGGCGTGCCTGCCGCCCTTGCGGGATTCGAAGGCGAGCGTGAGCACGCCCGCGGAGATCGTCATGATGCCGGCCATCGCGCCGCCGCTCAGTTTCTCGCCGATGACGAGGCTGCTCGTCGCCGCGACGAGAAGAGGAGCGACGCCGCGCATCAAGGGATAGACCAGCCCGATGTCGCCTGCGCGGTAAGCGGCTGCGACCAGCTGGAAATAGGCGAACTGGAAAAGTGCCGAAACCAGAATGTAGGGCACGGCCTCGGAACCGGGCATCGGGAGGAAGGGCAGGAAGGGGAGCGCCACGACCGCGCCGCCAAGCGACACCATGGCGGCGTCGAGCGATTTTTCCGTGCCGGCCTTGACGAGCGCGTTCCAGGTCGCGTGCAGCAGCGCTCCGAGAAGTACGAGCGCAATGACGTCCGGCGGCAAGATGAACCTCGGCGGGGTGATTGGGCGGGAAAGCCGGTTGTGGGCTCGCATTTGCCGAAATGCAACCGGAATTACAGATCGATCGCAACGAAACGGTGCAAATGCATGGCCGGGGAAGGTGCCTTGGTTGACTCGCGGCCGCTCCACGCCAACTATCGCTCCGCATGATAAACATGCGCGGACAACAAGCATGCACCACGATGCCTACCCGGATTATTATCTTGCCGACATCCTGCGCGAGACGAAGACCATCGCGCTCGTCGGCGCTTCGCCGAAGCCGGAGCGGCCGAGCTATCGCGTCATGGCCTTTCTTCTGCGCAAGGGATACCGCGTCATTCCGGTCAATCCCGGCCATGCGGGCGGTGCGATTCTCGACCAGCCGGTTGTAGCGCGCCTCGCGGATATAGGGGAGGCAATCGACATGGTCGACGTCTTCCGTGCGGCTTCGGCCTTGCCCGCGCTCGTCGACGAGATCCTGTCGCTGCCGGCCCTGCCCAAGGTTATCTGGGGACAACTGTCCGTCCGCGACGATGCGGCTGCGGCCAAGGCCGAGGCCGCAGGCATCAAGATCGTCATGGACCGCTGCCCGGCAATCGAATATCCGCGACTGATCGGTTGATCGTTAATAAATGAGGGAGGAACGACGATGAAATCCGGACCCGGGTTCAGCACGCTTGCAATCCACGCCGGGGCCCAGCCGGACCCGACGACCGGCGCGCGGGCGACGCCGATCTACCAGACGACCAGCTTCGTCTTCAACGATACGGATCATGCGGCGGCACTTTTCGGCCTTCAGCAATTCGGCAATATCTATACCCGCATCATGAACCCGACCCAGGCGGTACTGGAGGAGCGGATCGCGGCGCTCGAAGGCGGGACCGCCGGCCTGGCCGTTTCCTCGGGGCATGCGGCCCAGCTGCTGGTTTTCCATACGATCATGAGGCCGGGTGACAATTTCGTTTCCGCCAGACAGCTTTACGGCGGGTCGGCAAATCAGTTCGGCCATGCCTTCAAGGCCTTCGACTGGCAGGTCCGTTGGGCCGATGCGGCCGAGCCCGAAAGCTTCGATGCGCAGATCGACGAACGCACCAAGGCGATCTTCATCGAAAGCCTCGCCAATCCGGGCGGCACCTTCGTCGATATAGCCGCGATCGCAGACGTCGCGCGGCGGCATGGACTGCCGCTTATCGTCGACAATACGATGGCGACGCCCTATCTGATGCGGCCGCTCGAACACGGCGCCGATATCGTCGTCCATTCGCTCACCAAGTTCATCGGCGGTCATGGCAATTCGATGGGCGGGATCATCGTCGACGGCGGTACGTTCGACTGGTCGAAATCCGGCAAGTATCCGCTGCTGTCGGAGCCCAGGCCGGAATATGGCGGCATCGTCCTGCACCAGGTCTTCGGCAACTTCGCCTTCGCCATCGCCGCACGGGTACTGGGTCTGAGGGATTTCGGTCCGGCGATTTCGCCCTTCAACGCCTTCCTTATCCAGACCGGCGTCGAGACGCTGCCGCTGAGGATGCAGCGCCATTGCGACAACGCGCTGGAGGTCGCCAAATGGCTGAAGGGGCATGAGAAGGTGTCCTGGGTCCGCTATTCCGGGCTCGAAGGCGATCCGAACCACGCGCTGCAGCAGCGCTACTCGCCGAAGGGGGCGGGAGCCGTATTCACTTTCGGGCTCGCGGGCGGATACGAGGCGGGAAAGCGCTTTGTCGAGGCACTGGAAATGTTCTCCCATCTTGCCAATATCGGCGACACGCGTTCGCTCGTGATCCACCCCGCCTCGACCACGCACCGGCAGCTCACGCCGGAGCAGCAGGTCGCCGCAGGCGCCGGACCCGACGTCATCCGGTTGTCGGTCGGCATCGAGGACGTGGCCGACATCATTGCCGATCTGGAACAGGCGCTGGGGAAGGCCTGAGAGGCACGGCAGGACGTGGAGGCTTCTTATGGGCCATATGCTGAAATTCGATCCGTCTTGCGTCGAGGCTGAGATCGGGGCGCCGGCGCCCGACAGGCTGATTTCTGGAAATCCGGAATTTCGCACCTGGAATATCGAGGAGGCCGGCGGGCTCTATGCGGGCATATGGGAAGCCACGCCCGGCAAGTGGCGGATCGTCTATGACGAGTGGGAATATTTCCACATCCTTTCCGGTCATTCCATCGTGACCGAAGAGGGCGGGGAGCCCCTTCATCTCGAAGCCGGCGACAGCCTGGTGTTGAGACCCGGCTTCAAGGGAACCTGGGAAGTCGTTGAAACGACTCGCAAGGACTACGTGATCCGCGTCTGACGCCGCTCACCAGACCAGATCGAGCCGCTCCAGACCATGAAAGTGGAACGCGTCCTTGACCGGCGGCTCGTTCCTGAGCCGCATTCCGGGAAGCCGCCGGAACAGGATCGGCAGGGAAATCTGCAGCTCCAGCCGTGCCAGCGGTGCGCCGATGCAGAAATGCAGGCCGGCGCCGAACGAGACGTTGGCGCCTTCGTTGCGATCCGGCCTGAACGTATCGGGAGAGGAGAATTTGCGCGGATCGACGTTCGCCGCCCCCAGCATCAGGCCGATCTTGTCCCCCTTCCTGAGGGCGATGCCGTCCTCCAGCTCGATATCCATGAGCGCGTAGCGCTGAAAGATATGCAAGGGCGCGGCGAAGCGCAGACACTCTTCCACGGTGCGCTCCGTCGTCTTCTCGTCCGAAAAAAGCTCGGTGGGGGAGAGGCCGGACTGCAGGATCGTGTGCACGGCATTGCCGATCTGATGAACCGTCGCCTCGTGGCCCGCATTCAGAAGGAGGACCGTGGTCGAAATCAGCTCCGCATCCGACAGGCGCTCGCCGTCTTTCTCCGAGGTGATCATATGCGTGAGCAGGTCGTCGGCGGGGTTTGCCCGCTTCTCCGCTATGATTCCCTTCAGGTAGTCGGCGAACTCCGCCGATGCTTGGTTGGCGTCGAACTCCGTTTCCAGGCTGGGATTGAACACGTACATCTTCACCATGCGGTGCGACCAGTCGAGCAGACGCGGCGCCGCTTCGACCGGGATGCCGAGCATCCGCGCGATGATGGTGACCGGGATCGTCTCGGCATAGGTCTTCAACAGCTCGGTCTGGCCATCCTTCTCGAAGCCGTCGATCACCGCATGCGAGAGCGCCTCGATTTCCGGCCTGAGCTGTTCGATCTGACGGGAGACGAAGGCGCGATTGACGAGCGTGCGCAGCCGCGTATGGGCCGGCGGCTCCAGTTCGAGCAGCGAGTGTTCCTCCAGCGCATCGAAAGCCTTCAGATGCGGTTTCGGTTCCGGCATGCCGAGTTCTTCCCGGGTGGCGACATGCAGGATCTGCCGGCCGAAGCGCCGGTCGCGCAATAGACTGTTCACCTGCTCGTAGCCCGCAAAGAACCACTGCTGCGGCTCCTCCCAGAAAAAGGCCGGACATTGCGCATGAAGCGCCGCGTAGGCCGGCAGCGGATTGCGGAAGAAGCGGGGGTTGCGGACGTCCAGGGAGACGCGCCGGGCGGGGCCGTCGATGGTGATACCGGGGGCGATGGACATGATATCGACTCTTCGAATGCTGCGATCGGATGGCGATCCGCATCTCTATTGCGCCATGAGGGCTGACTGCAAGTGCCTTCGGCACCGGAAGGAACAACATCGCCGCTAGCTACTTTTCCGGTAGCACCGCCCGACCTATTTGAGCATGATGCGGCAGCAAGCAGGGAGCGGCATGGCAAAGACGCAAGGCAATCTATCCGCGGGCATCATGGCAGCGATACGAAAGCGGCGGCCGACGGTCGTCAACCGTGATGCCGCCGTGAACCGCGGCGACATCGTGATCGCTTCCTATAATATCCACAAATGCGTGGGCACCGACGGGCGCTTCGACCCGCCGCGAATTGCGCAGGTCATCGCCGAGATCGGTGCGGATATCGTCGCGCTTCAGGAGGCCGACCAGAGATTCGGCGAGCGCGCGGGGCTCCTCGATCTCGAGCACCTGCGCCGTGAGGCGCATCTTGTCTCCGTTCCGATCTCGCCTTTCAGCGAGAAGGGCCACGGATGGCATGGCAACGTCCTGCTTATCCGTGAGGGCGCGGTTTCCGACGTGCGGCAGCTGAAATTGCCGGGCGTCGAGCCGCGCGGCGCCCTCGTCGTCGATCTCGACCTGAAGGCGGGTCCCTTGCGGGTGATCGCCGCCCACCTTGGCCTGCTGCGTCATTCCCGGGCGCGCCAGGCGGAATCGCTTTTGAAGGCGACGGCGGACGGCGCCGGCCGTCCGACGCTGCTGATCGGCGACCTCAACGAATGGCGCATGGGCAAACGCTCCTCGCTCAGCTTCCTCAGTCCTATATTCGACCCGTCGCATTCAGCCGTTGCCAGCTTCCCCTCGCGTTTTCCGCTGCTGCCGCTCGACCGGGTGCTCGGCAATCCGCATCATCTCGTAACCTCGGTGGCCGTGCACGACACGCCCCTGGCGCGAGTGGCTTCGGACCATCTGCCCGTCAAGGCCTCGATCGATCTCAAGGTCGTCCAGAAGGACGGCCCCGAAGGTGAGGAAGCCCGATTGGCCGATGCGGGGCAGGGATAGCGGTGTCGCACGCGCCATGGAGGGCGCAGTGGTCGCCGTCGTACTTTGGTTTCCGCATGTTTCATCCTTGATCGGCTCCGGTGAAACTTGCGGCAGGGCAGCGTCTGATGTTGTCGTGGATTGCACTTTTTCTCGTAGCGCTCTGCGGGCTCTTCCTGGTCGCGGTCCTCTACGTTTACGGCTGGTTTGGTCGCAGGCCGCGGATCGAACCATCATTCGCGCTCCCCATCGGCGGAGACGAGACGCGCATCGATCTGCATCTCGGCCCGCTGCTGGGTGCCGCCCAACCCGGCGAGAGCGTGGTCGCGCTCATTTCCGATAACATCGAAGCCTTCGTTGCGCGGGCGCTTTCGGCCCGCCGGGCGGGGCGCAGCCTGGACCTGCAATACTACTACTGGAAGGACGACCTGACGGGGTTTCTGCTGACGCGCGAGATCATCCGGGCGGCCGACCGCGGCGTTCGCGTCCGCCTGCTGCTCGATGATATCAATGCGGGCATCCATGACCGTCTCTGCATTTCGCTCGACGCACATCCGAATGTCGACGTACGGCTCTTCAATCCAAGCCGGGCACGAACGGACCGCTTCCGCCGCGGGTTCGAAATGGCGATACGGGCCTTCAGTGCGACGCGCCGGATGCACAACAAGCTGTGGGTCGCCGATGGCCGGCTGGCGATATCCGGTGGGCGCAATATCGGCGATGCCTATTTCGACGCGGCCGAACTGTCGAACTTCCGTGACCTCGACGTCTGGATGGCGGGGCCGGTCGTCGACCAGGCGACGGCCATGTTCGATCTCTACTGGAACAGCACGTCGGTGCTGCCGATCGCCGCGCTCAGGACGCCGCGCAAGCAGTACCTTCCGGCGCTGAGAGAGGCGCTGGACGCGCTGGCGTGCACGGCGGCCGCGCGCTTCTACCTCGAAAGGGTCGCAGACGCGGGTCCCGGCCCCTATTGGGGGAGCCGGACCCTCCATCGCAGCGCGGATATGCGCATGGCGTTCGACCCGCCGGAAAAGGCGCTGATGCAGAAGCGGCAGAACTGGCTGTTGCGCGAACTGTTCCCGCTGATCAAGGGCGCCAGGCGTGATCTGCGGATCATCTCGCCTTACTTCGTCCCCGGCGCAGCGGGGACGCGCGTGCTGGCGCTGCTCGCGGGAAAGGGCGCTAGGGTGGCGGTGCTGACGAATTCGCTTGCCGCAACCGACGTCGCGGCGGTGCATGGCGGCTACGTGAAGTATCGCAAAGGCCTGCTTGACGGCGGTGTCGAGCTTTACGAGCTCAAGGAGCGCGGCGATTTCTTCGATCGTCACCGTATGTCGCTGTTCGGAGCGCGAAACGCGAGCCTCCACACCAAGGCCTTCGTCGTCGACGGCCTGTGCGGCTATGTTGGCTCCATGAATTTCGATCCGCGTTCCGCGTCGCTCAACACCGAGATGGGCATCGTCTTCTCCGACGAGGCGCTCGCCGCCGAGCTTCAGTCGATCTTCGACGAGGAAACGGCGCCGGAGCGAAGCTATCGCCTTATGCTTAAGGACGGCCGGCCCGCGTGGCGGGACCGGACGAACGGCTCCCTGCGGCTGCTGCGGCGCGAGCCGGACGCAAGCATCCTCCGCCGGCTTATCGCCGGCGTGATCCGCTTTCTGCCGTTGGAGTCCCAGCTTTGAAACGCGTCGGAATTTACCAGTCGTTTACCGCGCTCCTGCGAATGCCTGTGAGGAAGGCGCCCGGGGGCATGCGCGACGGCATCAAGAATTGGAAAATTGTTCTACCGCCAATCCGCCACGCCGATAAAAAGGTCTGGACCCCGGGCCTGCGACTATTCAGTTTATCGAATGTTCGCGTCTTGAAGTGAAGGGCATTGACACTCTATGTAAGGTCTGAGGCTTATCCGATGATTCCGGTCCGCGAAGGGATGCGGTCCCGATTGATGAAGGTTCGATATGAGAAATCCAGTTGATACGGCCATGGCGCTGGTGCCGATGGTTGTTGAGCAGACCAATCGCGGCGAGCGATCCTACGATATCTATTCGCGACTGCTCAAGGAGCGCATCATCTTCCTGACGGGGCCTGTCGAAGACCACATGGCGACGCTGGTCTGCGCACAGTTGCTGTTCCTCGAGGCGGAAAACCCGAAGAAGGAAGTCGCTCTCTACATCAACTCTCCGGGCGGTGTCGTGACAGCGGGCATGGCGATCTACGACACCATGCAGTTCATCAAGCCGGCGGTCTCGACGCTCTGCATCGGTCAGGCGGCGTCGATGGGCTCGCTGCTGCTTGCCGCCGGTCACAAGGACATGCGCTTCGCAACGCCCAATTCGCGGATAATGGTCCACCAGCCCTCCGGCGGGTTCCAGGGTCAGGCGTCCGACATCGAACGGCATGCACGCGACATTCTCAAGATGAAGCGCCGGTTGAACGAGGTTTACGTCAAGCATTGCGGCCGCACCTACGAAGAAGTCGAGCAGACGCTCGACCGCGATCATTTCATGAGTGCGGACGAGGCGCTCGACTGGGGTTTGATCGACAAGGTGATCACGTCGCGCGATGCGGTCGAGGGCATGGAATAGGTTCGAACACGGGCTTTTGTGTCGCCACAGATGTAATTGTGACACATTTGTAATGGCGAAGGGGCTTTATCCAAGGGGCAAAGCCGTTAATATGAATCCTTAATGCTATGTTGGAACAAGGAGCAT
Source organism: Sinorhizobium meliloti 4H41 (assembly GCF_000375585.1). GTDB lineage: Bacteria > Pseudomonadota > Alphaproteobacteria > Rhizobiales > Rhizobiaceae > Sinorhizobium > Sinorhizobium meliloti_A. Next base: position 1,207,648 of record NZ_AQWP01000001.1, read on the forward strand.
AGCATTCGGATTTGATGGGGAGAGTCGTTGCAACCGGTGATCGGGCCTCCGCCCGGGACGGTGAGTACTCCCAAGAGCCTTGGGCGGCGCCTGGAGCCGACGTGCAAGGCGAACTGAGTGTCCGTGATATCTTTCCGAAGGTGTCCGGCGTGCTGGAAGGAAGTGGAAATGAGCAAGGTCAGCGGTAGCAACGGCGGTGACTCGAAGAATACTCTCTATTGTTCGTTTTGCGGCAAGAGCCAGCATGAAGTCCGCAAGCTGATTGCCGGACCGACCGTGTTCATCTGCGATGAATGCGTCGAACTCTGCATGGACATCATCCGCGAAGAGAACAAGACCTCGATGGTCAAGTCCCGCGACGGCGTTCCGACGCCGCAGGAGATCATCAAGGTCCTCGACGAATACGTCATCGGCCAGCAACAGGCCAAGCGTATCCTGTCGGTCGCCGTGCATAACCACTACAAGCGCCTAGCCCATGCGGCAAAGAGCAGCGACGTGGAGCTTGCGAAGTCGAACATCATGCTGGTCGGGCCGACCGGCTGCGGCAAGACCTATCTGGCGCAGACGCTCGCTCGCATCATCGACGTTCCCTTCACGATGGCGGACGCGACGACGCTGACCGAGGCCGGCTATGTCGGTGAGGACGTCGAGAACATCATCCTCAAGCTCCTGCAGGCGGCCGATTACAACGTCGAGCGCGCCCAGCGCGGCATCGTCTACATCGATGAGGTCGACAAGATTTCCCGTAAGTCCGACAACCCGTCGATCACGCGCGACGTTTCGGGCGAGGGCGTGCAGCAGGCGCTTCTGAAGATCATGGAAGGTACCGTCGCATCGGTCCCGCCCCAGGGCGGCCGCAAGCATCCGCAGCAGGAGTTCCTGCAGGTGGACACGACGAATATCCTCTTCATCTGCGGCGGCGCTTTTGCGGGCCTCGACAAGATCATCTCCGCCCGCGGCGAGAAGACGTCGATCGGCTTCGGCGCGACGGTGCGCGCTCCGGAAGACCGGCGCGTCGGCGAGGTGCTGCGCGAGCTCGAACCGGAAGATCTGGTGAAGTTCGGCCTGATCCCGGAATTCATCGGGCGCTTGCCGGTTCTGGCGACGCTCGAGGATCTCGACGAGGATGCGCTGATCCAGATCCTGTCGGAGCCGAAGAACGCTCTGGTGAAGCAGTATCAGCGGCTTTTCGAAATGGAAGACGTCGAACTGAACTTCCACGAGGACGCGCTGCGTGAGATCGCCCGCCGTGCCATCGTCCGCAAGACCGGCGCACGCGGCCTGCGTTCGATCATGGAGAAGATCCTGCTCGACACCATGTTCGAACTGCCGACGCTGGAAGGCGTTCGCGAAGTCGTCATTTCGGACGAGGTCGTCAAGGGAACGGCGCGGCCGCTCTATATCTACTCGGAGCGTTCCGAGGAGAAGACCAACGTTTCGGCTTGAGCCTCAAGCGCAGCGCGTCTTATCGGGCGCGCTCGCCGCTCACGATTGTTTGAAGAGCCCCCCGCGTGGGGGCTTTTTCATGTGACGCCGTTGCGATCGTGCCGGCGAAGCGGTCCGGAACCGGCATTTTCGAGGACGGCTCTGCAGCCGCCGTTCGGGCCCGTTCCCTCGAATGTTTCAGTTCAAAATCATGGTGATCGCACCAATCGATTGTTGCTAAAGTGCCGCAACAACGCGATGATGCGCAGATTCAATGGATGCGTATTTGCAGGCCGCGATATCCGGGCAGGTCGCAAGGTCTGCAACAGCATCCGAGCTTAAAGGTCGGGGATTATCCATGAAGGCGGGGATTGCGCCGTACCTTGAAAAGGCCTCTCTTGCACTCCACTTTCATGTACGAAATGTGACAGCCGGGAGTGCCGCAGAGGCTCCCGGAAACGGGCCCGAACTTCGGGACGGAAAGGAAATGATATGACGAACAAAACGTCTCCGGCGACTGAAAGCGCGACCTATCCGGTTCTGCCGCTGCGTGACATCGTGGTCTTCCCCCACATGATCGTGCCGCTCTTCGTCGGCCGGGAGAAGTCGATCCGTGCACTCGAAGAGGTCATGGGTACCGACAAGCAGATCATGCTCGTGACCCAGATCAACGCTACGGATGACGATCCGGAACCCGCCGCCATTTACAAGGTCGGCACGATTGCGAACGTGCTGCAGCTTCTGAAGCTCCCCGACGGAACCGTGAAGGTGCTGGTCGAAGGGCGGTCGCGTGCCGAGATCGAGCGCTATACGCCGCGTGACGATTTCTACGAGGCCGTCGCCCATGCGCTGCCCGAACCGGACGAGGATCCGGTCGAGATCGAGGCGCTGAGCCGTTCGGTCGTTTCCGAATTCGAAAGCTATGTGAAGCTCAACAAGAAGATTTCGCCGGAAGTCGTCGGCGTCGCGAGCCAGATCGAAGACTACTCGAAGCTCGCCGACACCGTCGCATCGCATCTGTCGATCAAGATCGTCGAAAAGCAGGAAATGCTGGAGACGACGAGCGTGAAGATGCGCCTCGAAAAGGCGCTCGGCTTCATGGAAGGCGAGATCTCGGTTCTTCAGGTCGAAAAGCGCATCCGTTCGCGCGTCAAGCGCCAGATGGAGAAGACGCAGCGCGAGTACTACCTGAATGAGCAGATGAAGGCGATTCAGAAGGAGCTCGGCGACAGCGAGGACGGCCGTGACGAGATGGCCGAACTCGAAGAGCGCATCTCCAAGACCAAGCTCTCCAAGGAAGCCCGTGAAAAGGCCGATGCGGAGCTGAAGAAGCTGCGCCAGATGAGCCCGATGTCGGCGGAAGCGACGGTCGTGCGCAACTATCTCGACTGGCTGCTGGGCCTGCCCTGGGGCAAGAAGTCGAAGATCAAGACCGATCTGAACCATGCCGAAAAGGTGCTGGATACCGATCACTTCGGTCTGGACAAGGTAAAGGAACGTATCGTCGAATACCTGGCGGTGCAGGCCCGTTCGTCCAAGATCAAGGGGCCGATCCTGTGCCTCGTCGGCCCTCCCGGCGTCGGCAAGACGTCGCTCGCCAAGTCGATCGCAAAGGCGACTGGCCGCGAATATATCCGCATGGCGCTGGGCGGCGTTCGGGACGAGGCCGAAATTCGCGGCCATCGCCGGACCTATATCGGCTCCATGCCGGGTAAGGTCGTCCAGTCGATGAAGAAGGCGAAGAAGTCCAACCCGCTCTTCCTGCTCGACGAGATCGACAAGATGGGCCAGGACTTCCGTGGCGATCCGTCTTCGGCGCTTCTGGAGGTGCTCGATCCGGAACAGAATTCGACGTTCATGGATCACTACCTGGAGGTGGAATACGACCTCTCCAACGTGATGTTCATCACCACGGCGAACACGCTCAACATTCCGCCGCCGCTGATGGACCGCATGGAAGTCATCCGCATTGCCGGCTATACCGAAGACGAAAAGCGGGAGATTGCCAAGCGGCACCTGCTGCCGAAGGCGATCCGCGACCATGCGCTCCAGACGAACGAGTTCTCCGTCACGGATGGCGCTCTTATGGCGGTCATCCAGAACTACACGCGAGAAGCGGGCGTCCGCAACTTCGAGCGCGAGCTGATGAAGCTGGCGCGCAAGGCGGTGACGGAGATCCTCAAGGGCAAGACCAAGAAGGTCGAAGTGACGGCCGAGAACATCCACGACTATCTCGGTGTGCCGCGCTTCCGCCACGGCGAAGCCGAGCGTGACGATCAGGTCGGGGTGGTCACCGGTCTTGCCTGGACTGAGGTCGGCGGCGAATTGCTGACGATCGAGGGCGTGATGATGCCCGGCAAGGGCCGCATGACGGTTACCGGTAACCTGCGTGACGTGATGAAGGAATCCATTTCGGCGGCGGCATCCTATGTCCGCTCGCGCGCGATCGATTTCGGCATCGAGCCCCCGCTGTTCGACAAGCGCGACATTCACGTCCACGTGCCGGAGGGCGCGACCCCGAAGGACGGCCCGTCCGCCGGTGTCGCCATGGCGACGGCGATCGTGTCGGTGATGACCGGTATCCCCATCTCCAAGGACGTGGCGATGACCGGTGAAATCACCCTGCGTGGACGCGTGCTGCCGATCGGCGGTTTGAAGGAGAAGTTGCTGGCAGCTCTGCGCGGCGGCATCAAGAAGGTGCTGATCCCCGAGGAGAACGCCAAGGACCTCGCCGACATCCCTGACAACGTCAAGAACAGCCTCGAAATCATCCCCGTTTCGCGGATGGGCGAGGTGATCGAGCACGCGTTGCTGCGGCTTCCGGAGCCCATCGAATGGGACCCGGCAAGCCAGCCGGCCGCCCTGCCGTCCGTTGATTCGCAGGACGAAGCGGGCACTTCGATTGCCCACTGAGGCAGTGCAGATAGGGTGACAAGTGTGTCCCGCTTGCGCCCTTCGGCCAGAAAAACAAGGAAGACCGGCGTTCTGCCGGTCTTTTTTGTTGTAAAAGCACGCTGCAACCCTTGCATTCCAAGGGATTAGGCGCAATTGGGAATGGCAAGACGTGGGCATTGCTTTCGCAGCCCCGCCTTAAGAAGACAGTCGTTTCGAACCAGCATGAAAGGGGTGGAAACATGAACAAAAATGAGCTCGTGGCTGCCGTAGCCGACAAGGCCGGACTCTCGAAGGCAGATGCGTCTTCTGCCGTTGATGCAGTTTTTGAGACCATTCAGGGCGAACTGAAGAACGGCGGCGACATCCGCCTCGTCGGATTCGGCAATTTCTCCGTATCGCGCCGCGAAGCCAGCAAGGGCCGCAACCCGTCGACGGGTGCGGAAGTTGACATCCCGGCACGCAACGTGCCGAAGTTCACGGCCGGCAAGGGCCTCAAGGACGCCGTCAACTAATTTACCGATGGAGCGGCGGGTGCCTCCGTCCGCTACTGGTTCATGTTCCATCTGTCGCGATACCGCCCAGGCGGCATTCGGCAGGTTGATTGGGGCCCGGGTCATCCGGGCCTCTTTTCATTCCGGCTTTCCCTGTCATCCGGCTGTTACAGGACAGTTGCAAAAGCCTCCCGTCCGACGTTTTCGGACGCACGCGGTAGCGCAACGGCGTGCCGCGACAAGGAGGGACAGATGAAAGCGATTTCCATCACCACGGCATTGGCCGCGGCACTTGCCGCATCGACGGCGTCGGTCGTTCAGGCCGAACAGGTATTCAATCGCATCGCATCCTTTGCGGTGGCCACGAATTTGCCCGAGGGAGCCGAGCGGAACGCCCCGACATCGGCCGAAATCATCACCGCAAGCGAAGACGGCAATACGCTGATCTATTCCGACAGTCCCGGCAAACGCATCGGTTTCATCGACATCACCGACGCCAGGGCGCCTGAGGCAGGCGGTATCGTCTCGTTCGACGGGGAGCCGACTTCGGTGGCGGTAGCCGGTGCCAAAGCGCTCGTTGCCGTCAACACGAGCGAAAGCTTTACCAAGCCGTCCGGCGTGCTCGCCGTGGTCGACATTGCCGGCAGGGAGGTGGATGCCACCTGCGATCTCGGTGGCCAGCCGGACTCGGTGGCCGTGAACAAGGATCGGACGCTTGCCGCAATCGCGATCGAGAACGAGCGCGACGAGGACGTCAATGACGGGCAGATCCCTCAGATGCCTGCAGGCGATCTCGTGATCCTGTCGCTGAAGGACGGGGCGGCCGATTGCGCGACCATCAAGCATGTGACGCTGACCGGTCTCGCCGAGGTCGCCGGCGACGATCCCGAGCCGGAATTCGTAGCCTTCAACGGCCGGGACGAGATTGCGCTCACCCTCCAGGAGAACAACCACATCGTCATCATCGACGGTAAGTCCGCAACCGTGAAGACGCATTTCCCTGCGGGCACGGTCGATCTCCAAGGTATCGACACAAAGCGCGACGGCTCCATCGCCTTTACCGGCGAGCAGGCGGGCCGCAAGCGCGAGCCCGATGCGATCAAGTGGCTCGACGACGATCGCCTGGTCGTCGCCAATGAGGGCGATTATGAGGGCGGGAGCCGCGGCTTCACGATCTTCGACACGACCGGGAAGGTCCTCTACGAGTCGGGAGCAGCCTTCGAACACCCTATCGCGTCGATCGGCCACTATCCGGAAAAGCGTTCTTCGGCGAAGGGCGTCGAACCGGAAGGGCTTGAAATGGCGCAATTCGGCGAGGACAAGCTTTTCTTCGTTCTTTCGGAACGCGCCTCGATCGTCGGCGTCTACAAGGATACGGGCGGCGAACCGGAGCTCGTGCAGCTTCTGCCCTCCGGCGTTTCCCCCGAGGGCGCTGTCGCCATTCCCGGGCGCAACCTGTTTGCGACCGCCAACGAGGTCGATCTCGTCGAAGACGGCGGGGCGCGGGCGCATGTCATGATCTACGAGCGCGGGGAAGGGGAGGCTGCCTATCCGCAGATCCGTTCCGTGGAGAAGGACGGGCTGCCCATCGGCTTCGGGGCGCTTTCCGGCCTTGCCGCTGCCGACAAGCCCGGCTTCCTGCATGCGGTCAATGATTCAGTCTACTCGTCGCAGCCGACCATCTTCACGATCGACGCTACGCAGAAGCCCGCTTTGATCACGGAAGCCCTGCCGGTCACCCGTGACGGCGCTCCCGCCCAGAAGCTCGACGTCGAAGGCATCGCCAATGACGGCGAAGGCGGCTTCTGGCTCGCTTCGGAAGGCAACTCCGACAAGCTCTACAGCCATGCGCTGCTGCATGTGAACAAGAAGGGCGAGATCAAGCAGGAGATCGCACTACCGGAGGAGTTGCGCGCCAGCGAGATCCGCTACGGCTTCGAAGGCATAGCGGTCGTGGGCGAAGGGGACGATCAGGTTCTCTGGATGGCTGTGCAGCGCGAATGGAAGGATGACGAGAAGGGCTTCGTCAAGCTCGTCTCCTACAAGCCGTCGAGCAAGGAATGGGGCGCCGTGCGCTATCCGCTTGAAAAGGCGGAGGAAGGCTGGGTCGGCCTGTCGGAAATTTCCGTTCATGGAGCCTACGCCTATATCGTCGAGCGTGACAATCTGGTCGGCGAAGCCGCCAAGCTCAAGAAGCTCTACCGCGTCGCGCTTGCGGACCTGAAACCCGCGGCACTCGGCGGGGCACTGCCTGTCGTGAACAAGGAAGAGGTGCGCGACCTCATTCCGGACCTGCAGTCGCTGAACGGCTATGTCGTCGACAAGGTCGAAGGCTTTGCAATCGACGCGGCCGGCAACGGCTATGTCGTCACCGACAATGACGGCGTCGACGACTCCTCCGGCGAAACGCTGTTCTTCTCCATAGGCGCGATGGACGCCATGTAAGCGTACGATACGGAGAAAACGAAGGAGGCCGGGACATGATGTCCCGGCCTCCTGATTCCTGAACGGCGTTCAGCGCGCGACGGCAATCTCAGTCGCTTCCGCTTCTTCCTTGCGCTTGCGGATATCGTCGGTTTTCTCGACGAGTTTGCTGACGATATCGTACAACTGGTCCAGTTGCTCGTCATCGAGCGCCGAAAAGATCTCTTCGATGAGCTGCTTGCGCGGATGTTCTGCAGCCTGAAGAACGGCCCGGCCGGTCTCTGTTATGGAGACGATCTTTGCGCGGCGATCCTCGGGGTCGGGTTTTCTCATGACCAGACGGTCGCGTTCCAGTCCGTCGATCGCCTCGGTCACTGTTCGCGGAGCGAAATTCAGCGCACAGGCTATGTCGGTAGACCGACAGGGTCCGAGCTTGCTCAGGAAGAACAGGAACTTGCTCCTGGCAAGCGATACGCCTTCCTCCGTCATGGACTCGTTCACCAGACGATGAACGCGATGGTAGAGCTCGAACAGCTTATCGGAAACCTCGAATGTCTTCTTCATGACCTTATGAGTTATTATGAGGGGCCATGTGAAATGGCAGTGACATTATTGATAGTCACAATTGCCGCATTTGTCGACCAAAACCACCTAAAACTTGGGAATGACCGGCGGCGACAAGAAACGCTCCCTCGTCGCGATGCCGTTGTTTGCGAAGCGAAGAGTTGTCGCCGGCGCGTCGTAACGCTGCCCGCGTTCAAGCATTCCGTGGATACCCGGTCCTGCTGCCATTGACGAAAGCGGCGGCGCCGGGTCATGGTCCGCCCGGCCATGCCCTTCAGATTTGTTCACACCGCAGACCTCCATCTCGATTCGCCCTTGCGCAGCCTGGCACTCCGGAATGCGGAGCTTGCCGGCCTCGTTCGAAGCGCGACGCGCGATGCGCTCGTCCGCATCGTCGACCTCTGCATTGCCGAAAGCGTCGATGCGCTTTTGATCGCGGGCGATCTCTATGACGGCAGCCAGACCTCGATGAACACGGCGCTCTTCCTGGCGGCCGAGCTTCGGCGGCTCGACGAGGCCGGCATCCGGACGTTCATCATTCGCGGCAATCACGATTCCCAGTCGCAGGTGACGCGCGAACTCACCCTGCCGTCTTCGGTGCATGTATTTGCCGGCCGGAGCAGGGCGGTTCATGTCAAGACGCTTGCGAACGGCCGCACGGTGCACATCCACGGCGTGAGCTTTGCCGATCCGCACGCGCCGGAAAGCCTGCTGCCCCAGTTCCATCCGCCGGTCGCCGGCGGCATCAATATCGGCATGCTGCATACCAGCCTCTCCGGATCCGCGGCCCACGACCCTTACGCGCCCTGCAGCGTCGCCGAGCTTCAGCGGCACGGTTTCGATTATTGGGCGCTCGGTCATGTCCATCAGCGGCAGGTGCACTGCGAAAAGCCCTCAATCGTCATGCCCGGCATGCCGCAGGGCCGAGACATCAACGAAGCGGGGACGAAGGGCGTCACGATCGTGACGATCGACGATGAGGGGCTGGTTGCGCTGGATGACCGGCCGACCGGCACCGCCGCGTTCGAGCGACATGAGATCGACGTGAGCGGGATTGCGGACTGGCGCGACATGCTGGATGCGGTGGGCCGTGAATTGATCCACCTTCGAAAGAACATGGCGGCGGACAATCTGATCCTGCGCTTGACGCTGAACGGCGCGACGCCGCTTGCCTGGCGCCTCAGGCGCGACGCGGATCTCCTGGAAGCGGAGATCGTCAACATCGCGGCCGGGATCGGCGGATGCTGGATCGAGAAGACGGAACTGAGCTGCCAGGCAATCGGCAATGCGGAGCAAAGTGCGGCCGACCCGGTCGGCGAACTGGCGGCACTCGTCGAAAACGACGTTCTGCCCTCCTTCGGCTTTCGCGGCGAGCTGAGCGCAGTTGCCAAGGAGCTCCTGCAGCAATTGCCGCCTGAACTCAGGCATGTGCTGGCGAGCGACGAGGAGGCGCTGGAGCGGCTGGCGCTGGAGGCAGCACTTGCGGGGAGTGCGGATGTGCTGGCGCATCTTCACGGCCGTGCCGGCGCCGGAGGCATCGACTGATGCGGCTTCAGCGACTGGAGCTCGTCCGCTACGGAAAATTCACGGAGCGGCATCTCGATTTCGGCGAGGCGAGACTGGGCGAGCCGGATTTTCACCTCATCTACGGCCCGAACGAAGCCGGCAAGTCGACCCTCTTTTCCGGCTTCCTCGATCTCGTGTTCGGCATCGAACGTTCGAGCCCCTACGGCTTCCTGCATCCCTATCAGACGATGCGGATCGGCGGCATCGTCGCGGCCGGTAACCGCCTGCATCACGCCTACCGCATCAAGCGCAACGCCAACAGCCTGATCGGCCCCGACGAGCAGCCGCTGCCCGATGGCCTGTTTTCCACAGCCCTCGGCTCGATCGACCGGGCAACCTACAGCACGATGTTCTCGCTCGACGACGACAGCATCGAAGAGGGCGGGGAAGCCATACTGAAGAGCGAGGGCGAGCTGGGGTCTCTCCTGTTTTCCGCGAGTTCCGGTTTGCCGGACAGCGCCGCCGTGCTTGCCGGGCTTCGAGCCGAAGCGGATTCTTTCTTCCGCCCGCAGGCGCGCAAGCACCAGCTCGCCGAACTGAAGGCGGAGCTCGACGCGCTGAAGGCGGAGCGGAACGCGGTCGACGTGAATGCACGCGAATATGCAGCACTCCGCAAGGCCCTGGCGAGCATGCGCGCACGCCACGAGGCAGCGGCGAGACAGCGCAACGAGTTGCGTGCCGACCGGGACCGGATGCGGGCTCAGCGCGACGCCCTGCCGCTTCTCGCGCGGCTTCGCGGCGTTCGGCAGGAGCTTGCCGGGCGGGACCCGTTGCCGGTGCCGCCGGCCGAGTGGCAGGAGGAATTGCCGGTTCTTCGCCGCAGCGATGCGGAAATCGCGGCGCGGCTCCGGCAATTGCACGAGGAACTCACCCGGCGGCGCGAAGAGCTTGCCGGGCTGCCTCGCGACGAGCAGGCGCTGGCGATCGCGGAACGGTTCGGGGCTCTGCGCGAAAGCGCACTCGAAGCCCGCTATCTCACGGCGGACCGCGACATGCCGGCTCGTCTGGAGGAACTGGCGAAGACGGCCGCCGAGATCGATGCCTGTCTGATCCGCCTCGGCGAGGCGGGCAATCCCGACCTGGCCTCGCTCCTGCTGCCGGCGGCGCGCGCCGTCCGACTGCAGGATCTGGTGCGCCGGCACGCAAGCCTTTCGGAAAGGCTGGCAGCGGCGCGAGAGGAGATGGAAACCGCGGAAGGGAACCACGGCGACGCCGAGCGCGAAGTTGCCCGGCTGAAGGAGGGGACGGCCGACCCGGCGTTCCTCGCCGAACGCGTGCATCTCCTCCGGCAGAGCGACTGCCTTTTGCGCCAGCAGTCATCGGCAAGGGAGATCGACCGGATCGATGCCGCCATATGCGACCGGCTGGATGAATTGCGGCCTTTCGCCGGCACGATCGACGATCTGGCCGCGCTTCCCGCTCCGGCACCGCCCGTCGTGGAAGCGTGGCGGGCCGAGGACCACGCCGAGGCGGAGCGGCGCTTGCGCCTCGGCGACAGGATCGCCGACGAAAGCGAACGCCAGGCCGGAGACGAGGCGCGCCTTGCCGCCATTGCGGCCAATGGCGGCGTCGTGGACGACGCGACCGTTTGCGAACTGAGGCGCCGCCGCAATACTGCCTGGCAGCGGCATCGTGCCGGTCTGGACGAGCAGACGGCGATCGCATTCGAGACGGCACTGCACGAGCATGATGCAACCACGGCGCTTCGGCTTGCCCAGGCGGAGCGCGTGGCCGAGATACGCAACCTGACGCTGGCCGTGACCGAGCGGCGCGCCCGCCTGCAGTCGCTGGACATGCAAAGGAAAGCCGCGGAGGAGCGGCGGCAGAGGCTGAACGCCGAGATCGGCGCCGCCGCACGCGCCTGTGGCTTGCCTTGCATAACGGGGCTGCCCCAGTTGGAGGCGTGGCTTGCCGCCCGCGCATCCGCGCTCGAATTGCGCATGGAACTTCGCACTGCGCTGAAGGAGCGCGACCGGGCGGTCGCCGAAGAGAAGGCGGCGGTCTGCAGTCTTCGGGCGGAGCTGGCGCGGCTCGGGATGACCGATGCGCTGCCGGAGCGCCTCGACGCCTTGCTCGCGGTAGCGGAACTTGTCTCCTCCCGAGCGGAGGCCGCATCCACTGCTTTCCGGAATGCCGTGGCGCAGCTCCAACGCGCCTCGGAGGCGCTCGAAAAGCGACGGGCTGCTTTTGCGGCCGCGGAGGCTGCGATGGCATCCTGGTGCGGGGAATGGGACGAGGCGCTCGCCGGCACGTGGCTTTCCCGGCAGGTGGAGCGCCCGCTGCCGCAGGAAATCGGTCCCGTGCTCGCCGTGCTTCAGAACCTCGACAAGCTGATGCAGAAGAAAGCGGAGCTCGATCATCGCGTGGCGGGGATGCGCAGGGATCAGGCGGCCTTCACGGAAAACGTCGTCGGCGTGGCCGCCGCACTGGGCGAAGAACGGGCCGGCGATGTCCTCACGCTCTTTTCCGCGGTGCGCGACCGCGTTGCCGCCGCACTTCAGAAGGAGGAGCGCCGTCTGGCGCTTCAAGGCAATATCGAGCGCATGGAGGAGAGCCTCGACTCGCTGCGCGCCGAGGAGCGACTTCACGGCGCCAACAGGCAGAGGGTCCTCGACTTCTTCGGCTGCGGGACTCTCGACGAAGCGGCCGCCTGCCTGGAAGCCACCCGCGAAGCGCAGCGGCTGCGACAGCGATGCTCGGAAATGGAAAGCGATCTGGCCGCGCGGCTCGGCGTCGCGAGCGCCGCCGAGGCCGAAGCGCTGCTCGCCGAGCTCGACGACCGGGAACTCGGGCTGGAACTGGCGCGGCTGGAGGAGGCGATCGAGGCGGCCGACCGGGATGTCAGCGAGCTGCACGCCGATGTCAGGACCCGGGAGAGGGCGCTTGCCGCCGTCGAGGGCGGCGACCGGGTGGCGGAGCTCGAACAGCGGCGCCGCACGCTGCTTCTCGACATCGAGAACAAGGCGATCGGCTATCTCCGGCTGCGCGCGGGCGTGATCGCCGCCGAACAGGCGCTCAGGCTGTTTCGCGAGCGCCACCGCAGCGCCATGATGCAACGCGCCTCGCGAACCTTCATGCATATCAGCGGCGGCGAATATTCCGGTCTCTCGACGCAAGCCGACAAGGGCCAGGAATTCCTCATAGCAAATACCGCCGCCGGCGGATCGAAGCTCGCCCGCGATCTTTCCAAGGGCACGCGCTTCCAGCTCTATCTCGCGCTCAGGATCGCCGGCTACCACGAGGTCGCGGCGACGCGGGAAACGCTGCCCTTCATCGCCGACGATATCATGGAGACCTTCGACGACGGCCGCGCCGGCCGCGCCTTCGAGCTGATGGCGGAAATGGCCGATGTCGGACAGGTGATCTATCTGACCCACCACGAGCACCTTTGCGACATTGCGCGGAGCGCCTGCCCGGGCGTGACGATCCACCGGTTGTAGCCGCTTGCCGGAAAGAGGTAAGCTGCATGCGCCTTGCCCCTGCATCACCCGTCGGCTGGCCCGGCGAAGTCCCTCAAAGGAGGCTCCAATGGATATCTTCGAATGCGGATCGAGACCCTCGGTGCATGGCCCGGCCGAGTATTTCACCGGCTCCGTTCGCGTGGACCCGGCCTTCGAGGCGCCGTCACCCGCACGGGTACGCGGCGCGACCGTGACTTTCGAGCCCGGCGCGCGCACCGCCTGGCACACGCACCCGCTCGGCCAGACCCTGATCGTCACCGCAGGCCGCGGCCTCGCGCAGAGCTGGGGCGGGGAGCCGCGCGAGATCCGCGCCGGCGACGTCGTCTGGTTCCCGCCGGGAGAAAAGCACTGGCATGGCGCCGCGCCGGAAACGGGAATGACGCATATCGCAATTCAGGAGGCGCTCGACGGCAAGGCGGTGGACTGGCTCGAGCATGTGACGGAGGAGCAGTATCGGGGCGGGTAAGCTTGCGCGGCTCCGAATGACTGGAGCGTTCAGTGCTGCATTGATGACTGACGGCGCCGTCGTCTCCTCATGCCTGTGCTCGTTACAGCAATCCGGAAGCGCCGCGCCCTCGGCGCGGTAGAGTTTTTCAGCCCAGGACTGGCCTGGCTGGATTCTAGTTGCTGGTGCAGAAATGACGGTCGAAGGGCGTGCGCTAGGCAGGCAGCGCGGCGTCTGGCATCGCTGTGGCTCAACAAAGCGGTGAGGCGGCTCGCAAGAGAAACCTGCGCAAAACACTGCCTGTCATAGGGAAGAAATGGTGGGCGATGAGAGACTCGAACTCCCGACATCCTCGGTGTAAACGAGGCGCTCTACCAACTGAGCTAATCGCCCTATCGCGTTGCCGGACGAGTGTCCGCCGCGTCGGTGGGCGTGATCTATGCGTAACCGGCGAAAACCGCAAGAGCGTTCGAGCGATTTTTTCGAATTTTTTATCGCGGACCGGGGCACCCGTCAGGAAGTCTGTGGACAATTGGGGGGCGAAGGGAGGCGGCTGGCGAGGCAGGCGGCGCATTGTTGGTCGCTCCGCTGCGCCCGCATATAAAGGAAGGGCGAGCCCCCGATGGGGTGAGGGGGTGCTCACCTTTGGTGCGCGGCTTTCACAGGCGGCAAAATCCTTGCCTGAAGCCATGCTGTGGACCAAAAAACGTTCCGTCACGGATTTGTTTTCAATCGCGCTTGACACCCCAAAGCGAACCGCTTAGTTAGCCGCTCATCGAACGGCAAGGCCGCTTCGGGCAGGGGCGCGCGAGCGCGTCTGGAAGGTCAAGAGATGCGGGTGTAGCTCAGTCGGTTAGAGTGCCGGCCTGTCACGCCGGAGGTCGCGGGTTCGAGCCCCGTCACTCGCGCCACTCTTGAAAGAATGCGGCATTCTCAAAAAGTGCCGATGATGAGATAATGGCCAGCGATGGCCATAATGCGCGGGTGTAGCTCAGTCGGTTAGAGTGCCGGCCTGTCACGCCGGAGGTCGCGGGTTCGAGCCCCGTCACTCGCGCCATTCTCTTCTCAAGTGGCCGTCTCCCCCTAATTGTGCTTCCTTTTTTGCATTGCGGCAAAGTGTCTCGCCGCGGAATTCCCGGCGCCGGGAGGCCCGGCTTCCCGCGATTGCGCGCCTTGCCGCGCATCCTGCGGTGGGCGCATCCCCGCTATGCGCTGCGAACCGGTTTAAATGCCCCTTCGAGGCTTGCGCCCGGGCGCCGCCTGCGCTAACCACTCTGGCGTTGCAACATGCTTTTCGGCCTGCGGCATTCTTCGTTGAAGCGCTTTCATGGCGCCCTCCGCAGGCAGGGACGGATAAAATGACAGAACTTCTCGGTTCCTACGTACCGATCGCGATTTTCATTGGGATCGCGCTGGTGATCGGCCTCGCACTTCTGGTCGCTCCTTTCGCCGTCGCCTTCAAGGCGCCTGATTCGGAAAAACTGTCGGCTTACGAGTGCGGCTTCAATGCGTTCGACGATGCCCGCATGAAGTTCGACGTCCGCTTCTATCTCGTGTCGATCCTTTTCATCATCTTCGATCTCGAGGTCGCCTTCCTCTTCCCCTGGGCGGTTTCGTTCAAGGAGTTGGGCTGGTTCGGCTTCTGGTCGATGATGGTCTTCCTTCTGGTCCTGACGGTCGGCTTTATCTATGAATGGAAGAAGGGAGCGCTGGAATGGAATTAGCATCCGGCACCACGCTCGTTGCGCCGCAGCCCAAGGGTATCCTCGATCCCGCGACCGGCAAGCCGATCGGCAGCAATGACGCGTTCTTCGGCGAGATCAACAACGAGCTCGCCGACAAGGGCTTTCTCGTCACCTCGACCGACGAGCTGATCAACTGGGCCCGCACCGGTTCGCTGATGTGGATGACTTTCGGTCTCGCCTGCTGCGCGGTCGAAATGATGCAGATGTCGATGCCGCGTTACGATGCCGAACGCTTCGGTTTTGCGCCCCGTGCCTCGCCGCGTCAGTCCGACGTCATGATCGTCGCCGGCACGCTGACCAACAAGATGGCGCCGGCCTTGCGCAAGGTCTATGACCAGATGCCCGAGCCGCGTTACGTGATCTCGATGGGATCCTGCGCCAATGGCGGCGGCTACTATCACTATTCCTATTCGGTTGTGCGCGGCTGCGACCGCGTCGTGCCCGTCGACATCTATGTGCCAGGCTGTCCTCCCACGGCAGAAGCGCTGCTTTACGGCGTGCTTCTGCTGCAGAAGAAGATCCGCCGGACCGGCACGATCGAGCGCTAAGGGCAGGGGAACTTAAGATGAGTGAAGCCCTGAACGAGCTTGCCTCCTATCTTCGCGAGGCGCGTGGCGCGCTGATCGCCGATGCGGAGGTCAAATACGGCGAACTGACGCTGACGGCGAAAGCCGAGAACCTCGTCGCGCTCCTGACTTTCCTGCGCGACGACGTCCAGTGTGGTTTCGTCAGCTTCATCGATGTCTGCGGGGTCGATTATCCGCAGCGCCCGGACCGCTTCGATGTCGTTTATCATCTTCTCTCGCCGCGCCAGAACCAGCGCGTCCGCGTGAAGGTTGCGACCGGCGAGAACGAGCCTGTCCCCTCGGCGACGTCGGTCTATCCCGGCGCCGATTGGTTCGAGCGCGAAGCCTACGACATGTACGGCATCCTCTTCACCGGTCACCCGGATCTGAGGCGCATTCTGACGGACTACGGCTTCGAAGGCTATCCGCTGCGCAAGGACTTCCCGCTGACCGGTTTCGTCGAGGTGCGTTACGACAACGAGGCCAAGCGCGTCGTCTACGAACCCGTCGAGCTGAAGCAGGAATTCCGCAATTTCGACTTTCTTTCGCCCTGGGAAGGCACGGAATACGTGCTGCCCGGCGACGAAAAGGCGAGACCACGCTGAATTAAGTCGGCCCGCGGCGATCCGCGAAGGACGCCATCCGGCCTGGAGCAATCGGTATGACCGAACATAACGTCCGCAACTTCAACATCAACTTCGGCCCGCAGCATCCGGCGGCGCACGGCGTTCTGCGTCTGGTGCTGGAGCTTGACGGCGAGATCGTCGAGCGCGTCGATCCGCATATCGGCCTCCTGCATCGCGGCACCGAAAAGCTGATCGAGGCCAAGACCTATCTGCAGGCGATACCCTATTTCGACCGGCTCGACTATGTCGCGCCGATGAACCAGGAGCACGCCTTCGCGCTTGCGGTCGAAAGATTGACCGGCACGCAGGTGCCGGTCCGCGGCCAGCTGATCCGCGTTCTCTATTCCGAGATCGGCCGGATCCTGTCGCATCTCCTCAACGTGACGACTCAAGCCATGGATGTCGGCGCGCTCACGCCGCCGCTCTGGGGCTTCGAGGAGCGCGAGAAGCTGATGGTCTTTTACGAGCGGGCCTGCGGCGCGCGCATGCACGCGGCCTATTTCCGTCCGGGCGGCGTGCATCAGGACCTGCCGCACCAGCTGGTCGAAGATATCGGCAACTGGATCGACCCGTTCCTCAAGACCGTCGACGATATCGACGAGCTTCTGACCGGCAACCGCATTTTCAAGCAGCGCAACGTCGATATCGGCGTCGTCAGCCTCGAGGACGCCTGGGCCTGGGGTTTCTCGGGCGTGATGGTGCGCGGCTCGGGGGCGGCCTGGGATCTGCGCCGTTCGCAGCCCTATGAATGCTATTCCGACCTGGAGTTCGACATTCCGATCGGCAAGAACGGCGACTGCTTCGACCGCTATCTGATCCGCATGATCGAGATGCGCCAGTCGGCGCGTATCATGCGCCAGTGCGTCGACCGTCTGCTCGGCGATGCCAAAATCGGTCCGGTCTCCTCGCTCGACGGCAAGATCGTGCCTCCGAAGCGCGGCGAGATGAAGCGGTCGATGGAGGCGCTGATCCATCACTTCAAGCTCTATACCGAGGGCTATCACGTGCCGGCCGGGGAGGTCTACGCCGCGGTCGAGGCGCCCAAGGGCGAGTTCGGCGTCTATCTGGTCTCCGACGGCACCAACAAGCCGTATCGCTGCAAGATCCGCGCTCCGGGTTATGCGCATCTTCAGGCGATGGACTTCCTCTGTCGCGGACACCAGCTTGCCGACGTTTCGGCCGTGCTGGGCTCCCTCGATATCGTTTTCGGCGAGGTGGATCGCTGATGCGTCTGGTGCCGCTCGTCGCCGTCGGACTTCTTGCGCTCGCCTCCGGGGCCTCGGCCCAGGAGGACGTCGGCAGCGAGTCATCCGCAGCGCTCAGGGGCGGCACCATGCCGGCGCTCCTGTCGAGGGGTTACGAGATCAAGGCAGCCGTCAACAACGGCGCGCGCTACATCGTGTTTTTGCAGAAAGACCAGTCAGCCTATGCCTGCGAATTTGTCTCGCTGACGAAATCGCGGTGCGGTTCGATTAACTGATAAGGTGTCCACTAGAATGTCCGTTCGTCGACTAGCCGAAGACACAGTCCAGCCAGCGGCCTTCGCGTTCAGCAAGGAAAACGCTGCCTGGGCCGAGGCAACGATCAAGAAATATCCCGAGGGCCGCGAGCAGTCGGCGGTCATCCCCCTGCTGATGCGTGCTCAGGAGCAGGATGGCTGGGTGACGAGGGCGGCGATCGAGTCGGTCGCCGACATGCTCGGCATGGCCTATATCCGTGTTCTCGAAGTCGCCACCTTCTATACGCAATTCCAGCTGCAGCCGGTCGGAACGCGTGCCCATGTCCAGGTCTGCGGCACCACGCCCTGCATGCTGCGCGGCGCCGAAGACCTGATCAGGGTCTGCAAGAAGAAGATCGCCAGCGAACCGTTCACCCTCAACGAGGGCGGCACGCTTTCCTGGGAAGAGGTCGAATGTCAGGGCGCCTGCGTCAACGCGCCGATGGTCATGATCTTCAAGGACACGTTCGAGGATCTGACGCCGGAGCGGCTCGAGGAGATCATCGACAGCTTCGAGGCAGGCAAGGGAGCGGAAGTCGTGCCGGGTCCGCAGATCGACCGCATCTATTCCGCGCCGATCGGCGGCCTGACGACGCTGCAGGCGCCGGTCGAAGAGAAGAAGAAATCGGTCCGCAAGTCGAAGGACGAACAGGCGGTGAGCGTGCCTCCGTCGAATGCGGCAAAGCCTTCGACCGCGACGGACGTTACCAATCCGACCTTGAAGACGCCGGCCACCGCCAGGAAGGCGGCGGCGAAGAACGTTAAGGTCGAGGGCGAAACGGTCGATAAGTCGAAGCCCGCGAAGAAGCCGCGGTGAAGAGGTGATACCCCATGCTTAGAGATGAAGATCGCATCTTTACCAACATCTACGGCCTCAAGGACAAGTCGCTGAGGGGCGCGATGGCGCGCGGCCATTGGGACGGCACGAAGCAGTTCCTCGAAAAGGGCCGCGACTGGATCATCAACGAGGTGAAGGCCTCCGGCCTGCGCGGCCGCGGCGGCGCCGGCTTCCCGACCGGTCTCAAATGGTCCTTCATGCCGAAGGAAAGCGACGGGCGCCCGCATTACCTCGTCGTCAATGCCGATGAGTCCGAGCCCGGCACCTGCAAGGACCGCGACATCATGCGCCACGATCCGCACACGCTGATCGAAGGCTGCGTGATTGCGAGCTTCGCCATGGGTGCGCATGCCGCCTATATCTACGTGCGCGGGGAGTTCATCCGCGAGCGCGAAGCGCTGCAGGCAGCGATCGACGAATGCTACGAATACGGCCTGCTCGGCCGGAACAACAAGCTCGGCTACGACATCGACATTTACGTGCATCACGGTGCCGGCGCCTATATCTGCGGCGAAGAGACGGCGCTGCTCGAAAGCCTCGAAGGCAAGAAGGGCCAGCCGCGCCTGAAGCCGCCTTTCCCGGCGAATATGGGCCTTTATGGCTGCCCGACGACGGTCAACAATGTCGAGTCGATCGCGGTGACGCCGACCATCCTGCGCCGCGGCGCCGGCTGGTATACGAGCTTCGGCCGCCCCAACAACCACGGCACCAAGCTCTATTCGGTTTCCGGCCACGTCAATCGCCCGTGCACGGTCGAGGACGCGATGTCGATCCCGTTCCACGAGCTGATCGAGAAGCACTGCGGCGGCATTCGCGGCGGCTGGGACAACCTGCTGGCGGTCATCCCCGGCGGCTCGTCGGTTCCCTGCGTGCCCGGCGCGCAGATGAAGGACGCGATCATGGATTATGACGGCCTGCGCGAGCTCGGCTCGGGCCTGGGCACGGCTGCCGTCATCGTCATGGACAAGTCGACCGACATCATCAAGGCGATCTGGCGGCTGTCGGCCTTCTACAAGCACGAGAGCTGCGGCCAGTGCACGCCCTGCCGCGAAGGCACGGGCTGGATGATGCGCGTCATGGAGCGCATGGTGCAGGGCCGCGCCCAGAAGCGCGAGATCGACATGCTCTTCGACGTGACGAAGCAGGTCGAGGGCCACACGATCTGCGCGCTCGGCGATGCGGCGGCATGGCCGATCCAGGGCCTTATCAAGCATTTCCGTCCGGAAATGGAGAAGCGGATCGACGAATACACGCGCAATGCGACCTCGCATGGCGCCGTGTTGGAGGCGGCGGAGTAAGAAACCATGGCTGGGGCGCGCAAGGACGGACAGGAGAGGACAGCCGCGAGCGCGGCCGGTTCATTCGCATGGCCTCAGGGCGCCGACCCGGCCGATCCGTTCGGCATGGGCGAATGGATGAAGAACCTGTCGAACGCCGGCTTGCCGAGCGTCGGATTGCATCCGTTGATGGCGCATCCGGCGGCGGCCGTCGCGGCAGCGACGGCTCTTGGCTTCGGTCTGTCCAGTCACATCGCCGGCATGATGTTCGGCGCGATGCAGGGGGCGGCCAGCACGCTTAAGAAGAGCGTCTCCGCGCCCGATCAGGCGGAGATCTCCAAGCCTGCTCCGGTCGCAAGGCCGCAAAAGGCAGCGTTTCGGAAAGCTCCGGTCTCCGCGGGCGAGACGCTCAAACCGCGCGGATCCGTCAAGCGGGCTGCGGCACCGGCGGCAGGCCTCGCAAACGACGACCTGAAGCGTATCTCCGGCATCGGCCCCAAGCTCGAGCAGGTGCTGAACGGCAGGGGCATATTCCGCTTCGCCGACATCGCCGCCCTGAGCAAGGCCGACATCGAGCGACTGGATAGCGAACTCGGCCTTGCCGGCCGCGGCGTCCGCGACGATTGGATCGGGCAGGCAAAGGCGCTCACGGGAGCGCGAGAGAAATAACGTGACGACCGTGCGGTGGTCACGGCAAGCGGCGAGACCGTGAAGGAATTGTCCGTTGCCTACTGCATGTTTCCTTTAATCGTAGCCGATTAAAGGAAACGCGCAGCAAACCAAAGTGCTGCAGCGGCCCTTGCGCGCCAGATCAAGACGCGCGGCGCTGTAGAAGAGCAGA
The DNA here is from genome assembly GCF_000375585.1 of Sinorhizobium meliloti 4H41. Classification (GTDB taxonomy): domain Bacteria; phylum Pseudomonadota; class Alphaproteobacteria; order Rhizobiales; family Rhizobiaceae; genus Sinorhizobium; species Sinorhizobium meliloti_A. The sequence continues at coordinate 1,228,310 of NZ_AQWP01000001.1, forward strand.
CGGACTGAAGACAGGATTGAGTACGAAGATGGCAAAGCTGAAAGTCGACGGAAAAGAGATCGAGGTCCCGGATCATTTCACGCTGCTTCAGGCATGCGAGGAGGCCGGCGCCGAGGTTCCGCGCTTCTGTTTCCATGAGCGGCTTTCGGTTGCCGGCAACTGCCGCATGTGTCTGATCGAGGTCAAGGGCGGCCCCCCCAAGCCGGCGGCCTCCTGCGCCATGGGCGTGCGCGACCTTCGTCCCGGTCCGAACGGCGAGGTGCCGGAAGTCTTCACGACCACGCCGATGGTCAAGAAGGCGCGCGAAGGCGTCATGGAGTTCCTGCTCATCAATCACCCGCTCGACTGCCCGATCTGCGACCAAGGCGGCGAGTGCGACCTGCAGGACCAGGCGATGGCCTTCGGCATCGACAGCTCGCGCTATCAGGAAAACAAGCGCGCGGTCGAGGACAAGTATATCGGTCCGCTCGTCAAGACGGTGATGAACCGCTGCATTCACTGCACGCGCTGCGTCAGGTTCACGACGGAAGTCGCCGGCATCGCCGAACTCGGCCTGATCGGCCGCGGCGAGGATGCCGAGATCACCACTTATCTCGAACAGGCGATGACCTCGGAACTGCAGGGCAACGTCGTCGACCTGTGCCCGGTCGGCGCGCTGACCTCCAAGCCCTTCTCCTTCACCGCGCGCCCGTGGGAGCTCGGCAAGACCGAATCGATCGATGTCATGGACGCGGTCGGCTCTGCCATCCGCGTCGATACGCGCGGCCGCGAAGTCATGCGGATCATGCCGCGCGTCAACGAGGAGATCAACGAAGAGTGGATCTCCGACAAGACGCGCTTCATCTGGGACGGGCTGAAGACGCAGCGCCTGGATCGCCCCTATGTCAAGAAGGATGGACGCCTGCAGCCGGCAAGCTGGGGCGAAGCCTTCCAGGCGATCAAGACCGCCGTTGCCGGCACGTCGGGCGACAGGATCGGCGCGATCGCCGGCGATCTCGCTTCGGTCGAGGAAATGTACGCGCTGAAGGAGCTCGTCTCCTCGCTCGGCTCGGCGAACCTCGACTGCCGACAGGACGGCGCAGCGCTCGATCCGTCGTTCGGCCGTTCGAGCTACATCTTCAACCCGACGATCCAGGGCATCGAAAGCGCCGATGCACTGCTCATCATCGGCTCGAATCCGCGCTTCGAGGCGTCGGTCCTCAATGCCCGCATCCGCAAGCGCTACCGCATGGCCAACTTCCCGATCGGTGTGATCGGCGAGGCTGGTGAGCTGCGTTACGAATACGAATATCTGGGTGCGGGTACCGACACGCTCGCCGAACTCGTTTCCGGCAAGGGGACGTTCTTCGCAACGCTGGAAAAGGCCGCGCGTCCGCTGATCATCGTCGGCCAGGGCGCCTTGGCAGGGGAGGGCGGTGCGGCCGTGCTCGCCAATGCGGCGAAGCTCGCCGTTGCCGTTGGTGCGGTGAACGCCGAGTGGAACGGTTTTGCCGTGCTTCACAGCGCGGCCGCCCGCGTCGGCGGTCTCGATCTCGGCTTCGTGCCCGGTCAGGGCGGCAAGTCGGCAGGCGAAATGGTCGACGCCATGGATGTCCTTTTCCTGCTGGGTGCCGACGAAATCGATCTCTCGGCCAAGAAGGCCGGCTTCACCGTTTACATCGGCTCGCACGGCGACAACGGCGCGCATGCGGCGGATGTCATTCTTCCCGGCGCGACCTACACGGAAAAGTCCGGCACCTGGGTCAATACCGAAGGGCGCGTCCAGATGGGCAACCGCGCCGCTTTCGCGCCGGGTGAAGCCCGCGAGGACTGGGCGATCATCCGCGCGCTTTCCGACGTGCTCGGCAGGAAGCTGCCTTTCGACTCGCTCGGCGAATTGCGCGCGAAGCTCTATGCGGCCCATCCGCATTTCGCCGCAGTCGACGAGATCGCCGCAGGCCGCAGCGACGAAATTGCCGCACTTGCACAAAAAGCCGGTGCGATGGCGAAATCCGTGTTTGCGTCTCCGGTCAAAGACTTCTATTTGACGAACCCGATAGCGCGCGCATCCGCCGTCATGGCCGAATGCTCGGCCCTGGCGCGCAACAATTTCAAAGCTGCCGCGGAATGAGCGCGAGGGAATAGAGCATCATGGACGCTTTCTTTTCGACCTATGTCTGGCCCACGGCCATCATGATCGGCCAGTCGCTCCTGCTTCTGGTCGCGCTGCTGCTTTTCATCGCCTATATCCTGCTCGCCGACCGCAAGATCTGGGCGGCCGTGCAGCTTCGCCGCGGACCTAACGTCGTCGGCCCCTGGGGGCTGTTCCAGTCCTTCGCCGACCTTTTGAAATTCGTCTTCAAGGAGCCGGTCATTCCGGCCGGCGCCAACAAGACGATCTTTCTGCTCGCCCCGCTCGTTTCCGTGACGCTGGCGCTCGCCGCCTGGGCGGTCATTCCGCTCAATGCGAACTGGGTGATCGCGAACATCAATGTCGGCATCCTCTTCGTCTTCGCCATATCTTCTCTCGAGGTTTATGGCATCATCATGGGCGGTTGGGCGTCGAACTCGAAATATCCCTTCCTCGGCGCATTGCGCTCCGCGGCGCAGATGGTGTCCTACGAGGTCTCGATCGGCTTCGTCATCGTCACCGTGCTGCTCTGCGTCGGCTCGCTCAATCTGACGGACATCGTAAACGCGCAGAATGACGGCGTCGGCACCATGCTCGGCCTGCCTGCCTCGTTCCTCGACTGGCACTGGCTGTCGCTCTTCCCGATGTTCATCATCTTCTTCATCTCGGCGCTCGCCGAGACGAACCGTCCGCCCTTCGACCTTCCGGAAGCCGAATCGGAACTCGTCGCCGGCTTCATGGTCGAATACGGCTCGACCCCGTACATGATGTTCATGCTCGGCGAATACGCGGCGATCTGCCTGATGTGCGCGCTGACGACGATTCTGTTCCTCGGCGGCTGGCTGCCTCCGGTCGACATCTGGCTCCTGAACTGGGTCCCGGGCATCATCTGGTTCGTGCTGAAGGCGTCGCTGGTGTTCTTCATGTTCGCCATGGTGAAAGCCTTCGTCCCGCGCTATCGCTACGACCAGCTGATGCGCCTCGGCTGGAAGGTCTTCCTGCCGCTTTCGCTGGCGATGGTCGTCATCGTCGCATTCGTTCTGAAGCTGACGGGCTGGGCATGATGGCCGCTCGAGCTTCGCTGCATACCGCCGGTCTCTCCGCGACCGGCAAGTTTGGAGGTTAATGATGGCAGGTCTTTCGAACGCCGTCAGCTCGCTGTTCCTCAAGGAATTCGTCGGCGCATTCCTTCTGTCGATGCGCTATTTCTTCCGTCCGAAGGCGACCTTGAACTATCCCTTCGAGAAGGGGCCCGTCAGCCCGCGCTTCCGCGGCGAGCACGCGCTGCGCCGTTATCCCAACGGCGAAGAGCGGTGCATCGCCTGCAAGCTGTGCGAGGCGATCTGTCCTGCGCAGGCCATCACCATCGAGGCCGGGCCGCGCCGCAACGACGGCACGCGCCGCACGGTGCGTTACGACATCGACATGGTGAAGTGCATCTATTGCGGCTTCTGCCAGGAAGCCTGCCCGGTCGATGCGATCGTGGAGGGGCCGAACTTCGAGTTCTCCACCGAGACGCGCGAAGAGCTCTACTACGACAAGGAGAAGCTGCTCGCCAACGGCGACCGGTGGGAGCGGGAAATCGCGCGCAACATTGCGATGGACTCGCCCTACCGCTGAGGCCATTCGCGCAACGCAGCATCGCGCCGCTTGATCGAAGACGGTGCATGCAAAACGGGTTTGGGCATCGGCCGGACAGGTGGTCCGGCTTTGCCTCATGGAGTGTGGGCCTGAGTGCCTTCACGCCAGCAAGACGAAAAAGGCACCGATCATGGGTCTGCAGGCTCTTTTTTTCTATCTTTTTGCCTTCATCGCCGTGGCGTCGGCATTCATGGTCATCGCGGCCAGGAATCCGGTCTATTCGGTTCTGTTCCTGATCCTGACCTTCTTCAATGCGGCCGGGCTCTTCCTGCTGACCGGTGCCGAGTTCCTGGCGATGATCCTGCTGGTGGTCTATGTCGGGGCCGTCGCGGTTCTCTTCCTCTTCGTGGTCATGATGCTCGACATCGACTTTGCCGAGCTTCGCGCCGGCGTGCTCGAATACGCGCCGATCGGCGCGCTGATCGGGCTGATCCTTGCCGCCGAACTGATCGTCGTTGTCGGCGGCTCGGCTTTCTCGCCTGAAATCGCCAAGGGCATCTCAATGCCGATACCGGCGCCGAGCGACCGCACCAACACCGCCGCGCTCGGCGATGTCCTCTATACCCATTACGTCTACTTCTTCCAGATCGCGGGGCTCGTGCTGCTCGTCGCCATGATCGGCGCCATCGTGCTGACCCTGCGTCACCGTCAGAACATCAAGCGTCAGAGCATTCCGCAGCAGGTTGCCCGCACCCCCGAAACCGCCGTCGAGGTGGTTACGGTCAAGCCGGGGCAGGGCATCTAATCGGACGCGAGGTCGAGGGACTACACTTATGGAAATCGGAATTTCCCACTATCTGACCGTCAGCGCCATTCTGTTCACGCTCGGCGTCTTCGGCATCTTCCTCAACAGGAAGAACGTCATCATCATCCTCATGTCGGTGGAGCTCATCCTGCTGGCCGTCAACATCAACATGGTGGCGTTCTCGGCCTTCCTGAACGACATCACCGGCCAGGTGTTCGCGCTGTTCATCCTGACCGTTGCGGCGGCCGAAGCCGCCATCGGACTTGCAATTCTTGTCGTCTTCTACCGCAACCGCGGCTCGATCGCCGTCGAAGACGTCAACATGATGAAGGGCTGACAGGGCTATGGATACCATCGTCAAGGCTATCGTCTTCCTGCCTCTGATCGGCTTCCTGATCGCCGGCCTTCTCGGCACGCAGATCGGCGCCAAAGCATCCGAATATGTGACCAGCGGCCTGATGATCGTCACCGCAGCGCTCTCCTGGTTCGTCTTCTTCCACGTCGCCCTCGGCGAAGAGGAGATGATCAAGGTCTCGGTGCTGCGCTGGATCCAGTCCGGAAGCTTCGATGTCGAATGGGCTTTCCGCGTCGACACGCTGACGGCCGTCATGTTCGTCGTCGTCAACACCGTCTCGACCCTGGTGCACATCTATTCGATCGGATACATGCACCACGATCCGAACCGGCCGCGTTTCTTCGCCTATCTGTCGCTCTTCACCTTCGCGATGCTGATGCTCATCACGTCGGACAATCTGCTGCAGATGTTCTTCGGCTGGGAAGGCGTGGGTCTCGCGTCATACCTGCTGATCGGCTTCTGGTACAAGAAGCCGTCCGCCAATGCGGCGGCGATGAAGGCCTTCATCGTCAACCGCGTCGGCGACTTCGGCTTCTCGCTCGGCATCTTCTGCGTCTTCGTCCTCTTCGGCTCGATCAATTTCGAGACCATCTTCGCCGCCGCGCAGAACTACTTGCCGGCCGAGGGAGCTGCGGCAGGGGACGCGGTCATCAATCTCTTCGGAATGCAGCTCGACAAGGGGCATGCCCTGACGGCCACCTGCCTGCTGCTCTTCATGGGCGCGATGGGCAAGTCGGCGCAGTTCCTGCTGCACACCTGGCTGCCGGACGCCATGGAAGGCCCGACCCCGGTTTCGGCCCTTATCCATGCCGCAACCATGGTGACCGCGGGCGTCTTCCTCGTCGCCCGCATGTCGCCGCTCTTCGAGCTTTCGCCGGACGCCCTGACGGTCGTCACCCTGATCGGCGCGATCACCGCATTCTTTGCGGCGACCGTCGGTCTCGTCCAGAACGACATCAAGCGCGTCATCGCCTATTCGACCTGCTCTCAGCTCGGCTACATGTTCGTCGCGCTCGGCGTCGGTGCCTATGGCGCGGCGATCTTCCACCTCTTCACGCACGCCTTCTTCAAGGCGCTCCTGTTCCTGGGCGCGGGCTCGGTCATCCACGCCGTCGACGGCGAGCAGGACATGCGTTACATGGGCGGACTGCGTACGCATATTCCGGTCACCTACTGGATGATGTTCATCGGTACGATCGCGCTCACCGGCGTCGGCATTCCCGGTACGGTCATCGGCACGGCGGGCTTCTTCTCGAAGGACGCGATCATCGAATCCACCTTCGCGTCGCATAGCGTCGTTTCCGGTCTGGCCTTCGCGCTGCTGGTCATCGCGGCGCTCTTCACCAGCTTCTATTCCTGGCGCCTGACCTTCATGACGTTCCACGGCAAGCCACGCGCTTCCTCCGACGTCATGCATCACGTCCACGAGTCGCCGCAGGTCATGCTGGTGCCCCTCTACATCCTGGCCGCCGGCGCCCTCGTCGCGGGCTTCCTGTTCCACGATTATTTCTTCGGTCACCACTACGCCGAGTTCTGGCAGGGCGCTCTGTTCACGTCCGCCGAAAACGAGCTTCTCGAGGAGTATCACCACGTTCCTCTATGGGTGAAATGGAGCCCGTTCGCGGCCATGGCGCTCGGTCTCTTCACGGCCTGGTACATGTACATCCGTTCGCCGGAGACGCCGAAATATCTCGCCGAGCAGCATCGCGGGCTTTACCAGTTCCTGCTCAACAAGTGGTATTTCGACGAACTCTACGATTTCCTGTTCGTCCGCAGCGCCAAGCGCCTGGGTACCCTCCTCTGGAAGGAGGGTGACGGACGGGTGATCGACGGGTACGGCCCGAACGGGATCGCTGCGCGCGTTCTCGACGTGACCGACCGGGTGGTCCGCCTGCAGACCGGATACCTCTACCACTACGCGTTCGCCATGCTGATCGGTATTGCAGCGCTCGTTACATGGATGATGCTCGGGAGTTCCTTCTGATGACCGATTGGCCCGTACTTTCCGCGGTCACCTTCATGCCGCTCGTCGGCGTTCTGCTTCTCCTGCTCACAAGGGAAGACAGCGCCTACGGCCGCCGCAACATCCTGAACGTCTCGCTGCTGACGACGGTCTTCACCTTCCTCGTGTCGCTCTACATCTGGTACCAGTTCGACCCGTCGAACCCGGGCTTCCAGATGGTCGAGAAGCGGGAGTGGCTCGGCACCGGCATTTCCTATCATCTGGGCGTCGACGGCATTTCCATACTCTTCGTCCCGCTGACGGCGTTCCTGATGCCGTTCTGCGTGCTGGCAAGCTGGGTGACGATCGAGAAGCGCCTGAAGGAATACATGATCGCGTTTCTGATCCTGGAAACGCTGATGCTTGGCGTCTTCGTGTCGCTCGACATCATCCTTTTCTACGTCTTCTTCGAGGCGGGCCTCATCCCGATGTTCATCATCATCGGCGTGTGGGGCGGCAAGGAGCGCGTCTACGCAAGCTACAAGTTCTTCCTCTATACGCTGCTCGGTTCCGTTCTGATGCTGCTTGCCATGATGGCGATGTATTGGCAGGCGGGCACCACCGACATCACGCAGTTGCTCGCCTATCAGTTCCCGCGCGAAATGCAGACCTGGCTCTGGCTTGCCTTCTTCGCTTCCTTCGCGGTGAAGATGCCCATGTGGCCGGTGCACACCTGGCTTCCCGATGCGCACGTGCAGGCGCCGACGGCAGGCTCGGTCATCCTGGCCGGCATCCTCCTGAAGCTCGGCGGCTACGGCTTCCTGCGCTTCTCCCTGCCGATGTTCCCGCTGGCGTCCGACTTCTTCGCGCCGTTCGTCTTCACCCTGTCGATCATTGCGATCATCTACACCTCGCTGGTCGCGATGATGCAGACCGACATCAAGAAGCTCATCGCCTATTCATCGGTGGCGCATATGGGCTACGTGACGATGGGAACCTTCGCGGCGAATGTTCAGGGTGTCCAGGGTGCGATTTTCCAGATGCTGTCGCACGGCATCGTCTCGGGCGCGCTCTTCCTCTGCGTCGGCGTCGTCTATGACCGGCTGCATACGCGCGAGATCGCGGCCTATGGCGGCCTCGTCAACAACATGCCGAAATATGCCGTCGCCTTCATGGTCTTCACCATGGCCAATGTGGGCCTTCCGGGAACGTCGGGCTTCGTCGGCGAAGTGCTGACGCTGGTGGGCGCCTTCCGCGCCAACACCTGGGTCGCCCTGTTCGCGACGACCGGCGTCATTCTGTCGGCGGCTTACGCGCTCTGGCTCTACCGCCGGGTGATTTTCGGTGCGCTGGAAAAGGAAAGCTTGAAGGCGCTGCTCGATCTGTCGGGGCGCGAGAAACTCATTCTTTATCCGCTGGTGATCCTGACCATCTTCTTCGGTGTCTATCCGGCACCGGTCTTCGACGCGACCGCGGCCTCCGTGGACTTGCTCGTCAACAACTACGCCGCCGCCCTGCAGGCAGCGCAAGACGTTGCGCTTTCGGTGCAATGATCAAGGGACGTGATGTGACATGACTGCTGAAACCCTTATCGCCAGCCTGCAACTTTCGATGCCCGAGCTGATCCTTGCGGTCGGCGCGATGGCTCTCCTGATGATCGGCGTCTTTTCGGGCGAAAGAGCCACACCGACCGTGACCGGGCTTGCGGTCGCTGTGCTCATCATCGCCGGGCTGTGGCTCGTCCTGAAGACGGGCGAGGGGGAGGCCTATGGCGGCGCCTTCCTGTCGGATCCCTTCGCCAAATTCATGAAGGTGCTCGCCCTGATCGGCTCGATCACCGTGATGGTGATGACCGTCGGCCACGCGCGTTCGGCTCAGATCGACCGGTTCGAGTTCCCCGTGCTTCTGGTTCTGGCCACCCTCGGCATGCTGCTGATGATATCGGCCAACGATCTCATCTCGCTCTATCTGTCGTTGGAGCTGCAGTCACTCGCCCTTTACGTCGTGGCGGCAATCAACCGCGACAGCGTCCGGTCGACGGAGGCGGGCCTGAAGTATTTCGTTCTCGGCGCGCTGTCTTCGGGCATGATGCTTTACGGCATGTCGCTCGTCTACGGCTTCACCGGACATACCGGCTTCGACGAGATCGCGGCGGCGCTCACGGCCGAGGGCCGGTCGCTGGGCCTCGTCTTCGGGCTGGTGTTCATTCTTGCAGGCCTCGCCTTCAAGATCTCCGCCGTCCCCTTCCATATGTGGACGCCGGACGTCTACGAAGGCGCCCCGACGCCGGTGACGGCATTCTTCGCCGCAGGACCGAAGGTCGCGGCCATATCGATCCTCGTGCGCATCGTCATCAACGCCTTCGAGCCGGTGGTCGCCGATTGGCAGCAGATCGTCGTCTTCATCTCGATCGCATCGATGCTGCTCGGCTCCTTCGCCGCGATCGGCCAGCGCAACATCAAGCGGCTGATGGCCTATTCCTCGATCGGCCACATGGGCTATGCGCTCGTCGGTCTGGCGGCCGGCTCGATGGCCGGCGTACGCGGCGTGATCCTCTACATGCTGATCTACATGGTCATGACGCTGGGCACTTTCGCCTGCATCCTTGCCATGCGCCGGCGGGAAGGCGAGCATGTCGAAGGTATCGACGATCTTGCCGGCCTTTCGCAGACCAACCCGTTCATGGCGACGGTGCTGACGATCCTCATGTTCTCGCTCGCCGGCATCCCTCCGCTGGCAGGTTTCTTCGCCAAGTACTTCGTCTTCGTTGCGGCGATCGAGGCGCAGCTCTATGGCCTGGCAATCATCGGCGTGCTCGCTTCCGTCGTCGGCGCCTACTACTATCTGCGGGTCATCAAGGTGATGTGGTTCGAGGAGCCGAGAGGCGAGTTTGCCCGAACGGCGGGCGAGCTTAGGCTGGTGTTCGGTCTGTCCGGCCTCTTCGTGCTCGGCTACGTGCTCATCGGCGGTCCGCTCGGAACCGCTGCCGAAGCCGCGGCGCGGACATTCTTTTGACCGGCGGACGAAGCGGCGGCCGGAGTTCGCCTGAAGATTTCCGGCACGTCGCGCTCGCCGAAACGGTCTCGACCAACAACGAGTGCCTTCTGCGGGCGCGCGAGGGTGATCCCGGCAATCTCTGGATTACCGCGGTGCGCCAGACCGGAGGCAGGGGCAGGCGTGGCCGCGCCTGGTTCTCGGAGCCGGGGAACCTCTACGCATCCCTGCTGCTCATCGATCCGGCGCCGGTGGACAGGCTGCATGCGATGCCGCTCGCCGCAGCGGTCGCGGTCCATCGGGCCATCCGCCGGGTGATGCCACCGGGCGGAGCCGAGGCCGCGATCAAGTGGCCGAACGACATTCTTATCGACGGGCGGAAGACCTGCGGCATTCTTCTCGAAGGCGAGGTTCTGGCCGACGGACGGCGGGCCCTGGTGATTGGCTGCGGCATCAACGTCGCCGTCATGCCCGAAGACGCACTTTACCCCGTCACATCGCTTCGGCGGGAGGGCGCGACAACCTCTCCCGAGGAGCTGTTCGCGCATCTTTTCGTAACCATGGCCGAAACGCTCGCCGTATGGGACCGTGGCGCGGGCGTCGCCGCAATCATCGATCAGTGGCGCGCCGCGGCCAAGGGCATCGGCGAGGCGATCACGGTCAACCTGCCGGACCGCTCGCTTTCCGGCCGCTTTGCAGGTATCGATCGGGACGGCCGACTTCTACTCGACACGGGTTCCGGCCCGCCGCAAACCATTGCAGCGGGCGACGTATTTTTTGGATGATTGAAAAAAGCAAAGGCGCATCACGACATGGCGCATGATGAAGAATTGGTGTTCTTGCCGCTCGGCGGCGTCGGCGAAATAGGCATGAATCTCGGCCTTTATGGCTATGGAAGGCCAGGTCACCGCCAATGGATCATGGTCGATTGCGGAGTGACCTTCCCCGGCCCGGAATTGCCCGGCGTTGATCTGGTTCTGCCCGATATCGCCTTTCTGGCCGAACAGCGCCGCAACCTGAAGGCGATCATCATCACGCATGCCCATGAGGACCATTACGGGGCCCTGAACGATCTGTGGCCCGGCCTGAACGTTCCCGTCTACGCCTCGCCTTTCACCGCGGGCATGCTGGAGGCCAAGCGCGCATTCGAAAAGTCCCGCAGCGAGATCCCGATCACGACCTTCAAGCAGGGCGACCGCATCAATGTCGGACCTTTCAGCGTCGAAGCCGTGGGGGTCAATCATTCGATCCCCGAGCCGATGGCGCTCGTCATTCGCACGCAACTCGGCACGGTCGTGCACACGGGCGACTGGAAGATCGACCTCGAGCCTTCGCTCGGGCCGCTGACCGACGAGTCCCGGTTTCGCCAGATCGGTGAGGAAGGCGTCCTCGCTCTCGTCTGCGATTCGACCAATGCCCTGCGCGAAGGGGTGTCGCCGTCCGAACAGCAAGTCTCCGAGAGTCTCGCCAAGATCATTGCCGATGCCGAGGGCCGGGTCGGGATCACCACCTTCTCCTCCAATGTCGGGCGCATCCGCTCTGTTGCCGAAGCGGCGGAGGCTGCCGGGCGGGAGGTGCTTCTACTCGGCAGTTCGATGAAGCGCGTCGTCGACGTTGCGCGCGATGTCGGGCTCATGGAAGGCGTGAAGCCGTTCCTGGCAGAAGACGAGTTCGGCTATGTCCCGCGCGACAAGGTCGTGGTCATCTTGACGGGCAGCCAGGGCGAGCCGCGCGCCGCCCTTGCCAAGATCGCTCGCGACGAGATGCGCAACGTGGCTTTTTCGGCCGGCGACACGATCGTCTTTTCGTCGCGTACCATCCCCGGCAACGAAAAGGCGATCAACGACATCAAGAACGGGCTTATCGAGCAAGGCATCCACATCGTCACGGACAGCGAGGCGCTGGTGCATGTTTCCGGCCACCCGCGGCGCACCGAGCTCCAGCAGATGTACCAGTGGGTGAAGCCGCAGATCCTCGTGCCGGTGCATGGCGAGGCGGCGCATCTGACGGCGCATGCGGAGCTTGGACTGCAATCGGGTATCCCGAGCGTGCCGCGGCTGCGCAATGGCGAAATGCTGCGGCTTGCGCCCGGACCCGCGGAAGTCATTGACGAGGCGCCGCACGGCCGCATCTACAAGGACGGCACCCTCATCGGCGATTTCGAGGAGATGGGGATCGGCGAACGCCGCAAGCTTTCCTTCGCCGGCCACGTCTCCGTCAGTGTCGTCCTCGACAGCCGTTACGACTTTCTGGGCGACCCGGACGTCGTGCCGATCGGCCTTCCGGAATACGACGACGAAGGCGAGGCGATGGAGGACACGCTCTATGATGCGGTGCTCGGCGCCGTAGAGAGCATTCCGCGGGCAAAGCGGAAGGACCTCGCGATGCTGCAGGAAGCCGTTCGCCGCGCCGTGCGCAGCACTACGAACCAGGTCTGGGGCAAGAAGCCGGTCGTCACGGTGTTCATCACCAAGGTCTGATCCGGCGGCACCCTCCGAAATCGTGAACTACGGGGCAGGGAGAGAAGCATCGGATGCTGGGAAAAGTGAATCACGTGGCGATCGCCGTGCCCGACCTTGCAGTCGCCATCGAAAGCTATCGCGCCACGCTCGGGGCGCCGGTCTCCGAGCCGCAGGCTCTGCCTGAACACGGCGTGACCGTCGTCTTCGTGACGCTGCCCAATACCAAGGTCGAATTGCTCGAGCCGCTCGGCGACACATCGCCGATCTCCGCCTTCCTCGAGAAAAACCCGGCCGGCGGCATGCACCATATCTGCTATGAGGTGGAAGACATCATCGCCGCGCGCGACCGGCTGAGGCAGGCGGGAGCGCGTGTCCTCGGCGACGGCAACCCGAAAATCGGCGCGCACGGCAAGCCGGTCCTGTTTCTTCACCCCAAGGACTTTCAGGGCACCTTGATCGAGCTCGAAGAGGTGTGACAGTCGGGCGCGGGGAAGGGGTTTGCCGGTTGAGCCGTGCAGGGTTATAACGCGGCCGAACGCTCCACCGCAGAGATTTTTGATGCCTCTCTTCTCTACCTTTGCAATCTACTTCATCATCTGGTGGATCACGCTTTTCGTCGTGCTGCCGCTCGGTGTGCGTACGCAAGCCGAAGAGAATGACGTCGTCCCCGGCTCCGTCGAGAGTGCTCCAGCCCGTTTCCGCGCCCTCAGGGTCGTACTGCTGACGACGGTCATTGCCGCCGTCATCCATCTCGGCTGGTACATTGTTTCGGTGAAGCTCGGCTACGACATCGATGCAATCCCACGCTTCGCGCCGGAATTCTACTGACGCCGTTTCGCAACGTTCCCGGCGCCGATGAATCAAGCCGGCGCGCCGGGAACGCAGCGACACGGTTTCGTGAATCGACAGCCACTCGCCCGCCGGCTAATAAAGGGCATGCTGTATTTTGCCCGCCTCCTCCTGTGCCTTTGGCTCGCCGCCTTTGCCGCGAGTACCGTTGCGCAGGCGGCAGGTAGCACGGCGATGATGATCGCCATGGCAGCCGAGGCCGGCTCGCAGATGGCAGGCTGCCCGGATTGCGATGATGAGCCTGCCGACGCTGACGGCTTTGCCTGCAACGTCGACTGCACCTCCCTCGGGTCGGGCCTGCCCGTCGATTATCCCGGATACCGACCGATCGTCCCGTCGAAAGACTTCGGCCCCGCTGCGGCTGAAGATCGGCCTGGCCGTATCGGACCGCCGGACCCTCTTCCCCCAAAACATTTCGCCTGATCTGACGCGCAATGCCTGAGAGGCGCGTGGAACGGTCAGTTTCCGTGCCACGGCGACCGTCGCCGAAGCAAGGTTTCAGCCGTCCCCCGTCGCTTTGATAGGCGCTGGCGGCCCGGGCACGCGGCCAGGCCAGACATGCGCCATCTCAGCCACGTCGTTCCGATGCCGGCCTTCAGGCAGGACGATAGCTGCAATCGAAATCGTTTATGAGGAAGATAATGATCTTTTCCACGGCCGCATGCGCCGGCCTATCCCGGCGAAGTGTTGTCGGCTTGCTTGCCACCGGCGCCGGCTTCGTCCTGTTGCCATACAGGATCGGGGCAGCGACCTCTGTCCCGCGCGCGATCGCTTTCGATGGCGATGCGCTCGTAACTGCGATCGAAGGAGAGATCCGACGGTTCGCTCCCGTTATCGGCTGGCAGGTCCTGAAGTCACCCGGTTTCGTGACGGCGCTCGCCAGCCTCCCCGCGCGGCCGGGCGAGATCGTCGCCGGTCTGGCGGGGGGCGGCATCGCACGTTCTTCGGATGGCGGCAGCAGCTGGCAATTCCCGGGAAAGGGACTGCCGGGGGCGCCCGTAACCGCATTGGCCGCATCCGCCGCAGTGCCCGACACGCTCTACGCCGCCGTTGCAGGTGACGGTCTCTGGCACAGCACAGACAAAGGGGCGGTCTGGAGCCTCGCAATGGACCGGCCCTGGATCGGGGACGGGGAACGCGAGATCGTCGGGCTCGCCTCGGTGAACACCGCCTCGGGCATGGGGGGCATCTGGATCTATGCCGCAACCGAGGCCGGCTTGATCCGGGTGCCCGACTGCTTCTGCCGCTGGCAGGCGATCGTAGCGGGCGACGCGATGGACGCTTTGGTTGCCGGCGGCCCGCAAAAACCGGAAGCACCCTTGCCCAAGGGGGAGGCGGTCCGCGCGCTCGTCTCCTGCCTCGCGGAATCCGAGAGGCTGTTCGCCGCGATGCCTTCCGGTCTTTGGACTTCCGCAGATGCGGGCGTGAACTGGTCCCGCAGCTCGGAGCTGAATGCGCTCGCCCTGGCATCGCATCCACAAAACCCCGAACAGCTTGCCGCCGTCACGAAAGATGCGGTCGTAGTCAGCCGCGATGGCGGCACAAACTGGACGAAGCTCTGAAGGAGAACTCTCTTGCGAAATAAACTTTCCCTGGCCGTTTTTCTCGCCTTGGCGACCCCGGCCCTTGCCGAAAAACCGATGACGGTCTGGCGCGATCCGGATTGCGGCTGCTGCGACGCCTACGTCGATTACCTGCGCTCCGAGAACTTCGAGGTTCACGTGATCGATGACCGGGACTTCGTCAACCGTTCGGTGGCGGCGGGGGTGCCGGAGCGTGGCATGGGTTGCCACCTGGCGGAAATCGACGGCTATACCCTGAGCGGCCTGATACCGGCCGATATCATCCGGCGTTTGCTCCATGAACGCCCCGCCGTCACGGGTATCACGCTGCCGGGCATGCCGGCGAATGCGCCGGGTATGGCTTCCAAAAAGACGGGGTCGTTGCGCATCTTTTCTTTCGGTCCCGACGGCCCGGCGGTCTATTCCGATGAGTGAGCAGCGGAGGCGGGGCCGATGCGTGTGCGCAAACTCATGACGGCCTTTGTCGCGGCGGGCATCGGCGCTGCGGGCTGGTTTGCCGCCGCTGCGCAGCGGCCGGTGGCCAACGGCGTGACCTTTCTAGGGGAGGCCGTCACGTCCGAACAGATCGACCTTGGACGGGCGATCTACCAGGACCATTGCGCCTCTTGCCACGGGGTGCGGCTGGAAGGAGAGCCTGACTGGCGACGGAGAAAAGCGAGCGGCCGCATGCCCGCGCCGCCGCATGATGCAACCGGACATACCTGGCATCATTCGGATCAGGAGCTGTTCACCTTCACCAAATTGGGTCTCGGCGCGGTTCTACCGGACTATGAAAGCGATATGCCCGCTTTTGGGGGGCTGCTGACCGATGCCGAGATCACTGCGGTTCTGGGGTTCATCAAGAGCAGGTGGCCGGAGCGCCAGCGCAAAATACAGACCCGGATCACCGCGGGCGACGGGCAGAGCCATGAGAACAACGGGAGACTCGAAAATGAGTGAAATCGTAAAAACCGCCAGCACAAGGCAAGTAGCTGGCCTGCGGATGCCGTTCGGCCGCCGCGGCTGGATCCTTGTCGGACTGGGCGTTGCCGGAACCGGCCTGGCCGCAAATTGGGACTGGCTCGCAGCGGCGGGTGTGGCCCCCATTCTCTTGAGCCTCGCGCCCTGCGCGGTGATGTGTGCCACCGGATATTGCGTCATGTGCCGAAGCAAGAAGCCGGCCGATGCACCGGGCACCGATGAACGAACCAAGTAACCAGAAAAAGGAGAGACCAGGATGAATACCATTACGAAGCTAACGCTTTCGGCAGCACTGCTCATTGCGACCGCCGCCTATGCGAACGATAGCGCGTCCCCCGTCGCGAAGGACGAGGCGGTTAAAGGCGGCATGGATATGATGGGTGGCGACATGTCCGGAATGAAGGGCATGATGGACATGATGCGCGCCATGGGGCCGATGATGGAGGCATGCGCGGGGATGATGAAGCAGATGGCTCATCATCATCCGCTGCACGGCGACGAAGCGGCTCCGGCCACCGAAGGGGAAGCAAAGCCATTGCCGCAGGACGGCTGACGCAATTCCGTAGGATATGAAACGAGGGCGGTCTCTCGCAGGACCAACGGGACCGCCTTCAACTCTCTTTCACCCCTAAATTATGAAGGAGCAGAACCGGGGGCGGGAAGCCATGCAGGCCGGCCGGCGCGTTGGCGCACTTGACAGACAGATTATTGACGTTTTCTCGCGCCTGCTTCGCCAGGAGGGGGTGATGAAAAACCAAAAAAAAACAAGGCCAAAGCCTTGTTTTCTAAGTGTCGCGTGATCTCTAATCCGTTTCCGGCGGCAGCGAACGAGCGCGCCTAAGATCTTATCCTCCCAAGACTTGACCGCGAATTTCGGCAAGAATTTGGTCTTCCTGCCTGTTTTGTGAGCCGAAATTAGCTCAAACCTTGGGCGCTGTCATCTGCTTTTTTTGCATTTTTGCTACAGTCGGGTAAAATTTTTCCGTTGACACCAACTGTCTTCGTCCTGTTACTAGCGTGCTCTTTTGCCGCAGGGGCGGGACCGGTTTTCTCATCCGGGTTATGCGTCGACGCAGCGATAGCCGGCCCTAAGGCAGGGTTCCCTTCCGCGCGCGAAGCGGCTATGAACGCTGAACTCGAAAGGTTCCCGTCGATGCGTCGCCGGGAAAATCAAGAGCCCTGTTAGAATGGCAACAGCTGCCTACCCTGATCTCAGGCGAAGGAGCGGCCGAAGCACAACGTCATTTTGCCTGAATCCGTCGATAGTGCGAATTCACCAGTTCTGGAACCCGTCATGCGCCTGTCCCGCTTTTTCATGCCCATCTTAAAGGAAAATCCGAAGGAAGCGGAAATCGTTTCCCATCGACTGATGCTGAGGACAGGCATGGTCCGCCAGCAGTCCGCGGGCATCTATACATGGCTGCCGCTCGGCAAGCGCGTGCTGGACAAGGTGAATGCGATCATTCGCGAAGAGCAGAACCGTTCCGGCGCCATCGAACTGCTGATGCCGACGCTGCAGTCGGCGGAGCTCTGGCAGGAGAGCGGGCGCTATGACGCCTACGGCAAGGAGATGCTGCGCATCAAAGACCGGCAGGACCGGCCGATGCTCTACGGACCGACGAACGAGGAGATGATCACCGACATCTTCCGCTCCTACGTCAAGTCCTACCGCCATCTGCCGCTGAACCTCTACCATATCCAGCTGAAGTTCCGTGACGAGATCCGTCCGCGCTTCGGCACCATGCGTTCGCGCGAGTTTCTGATGAAGGACGCCTATTCCTTCGATCTCGACCGGGCAGGGGCGGAGCACGCCTATAACAAGATGTTTGCCGCCTATCTCCGCACCTTCGACCGGATGGGCCTGCGCGCCATACCGATGCGTGCCGACACGGGCCCGATCGGCGGGAATCTCAGCCATGAGTTCATCATCCTTGCCGACACGGGCGAGTCCGAGGTGTTCTGCCACAAGGACTTCCTCGGCTTCGACATTCCGGGCGAGGATACGAATTTCGACGACGTCGCGGGCCTGAGGACGATCTTCGACAAGTGGACGTCGCGCTATGCGGCGACCTCGGAAATGCATGACGAGGCCGCCTTCGGCGCCATCCCCGAAGGCGAGCGCCTGTCCGCGCGCGGCATCGAGGTGGGTCACATCTTCTATTTCGGCACCAAATATTCCGAGGCGATGGGTGCGAAAGTGCTCGGGCCGGACGGCAAGGAACACACGGTGCACATGGGCTCCTATGGTATCGGTCCGACTCGCCTGGTGCCGGCGATCATCGAAGCTTCGCATGACGACAACGGTATCATCTGGCCGAAAGCGATCGCTCCGTTCGACGTCGTCGTCATCAACATGAAAACGGGCGATGACGCTTGCGATGCGGCTTGCGGCAGGGTCTACTCTGATCTCGGCAAGGCTGGATTCGACGTTCTTCTTGACGACACCGACGAGCGCGCCGGCGGGAAGTTCGCGACCGCCGACCTTATCGGCGTGCCGGTGCAGGTGATCGTCGGACCGCGTTCGATCGCGAACGGCGAAGTCGAAGTGAAGGACCGCAGGACCGGCGCGCGGGAGACGATGACCGTCGAAGCGGCGATCAACAAACTGGTCGCGGCGAGATAACAGACGAAGGGATCGATGATGACCGCGGCGACGGATGAGCAAGTGCAGGCTGCCGCTCCATCCAGCAAATCTTCCAGCCGTCCCTTCTCCGCCTTCGAGCGTATGGTCGCCTGGCGCTACCTGCGTTCGCGGCGCAAGGAAGCGTTCATCTCGGTCATTGCCGGCTTTTCCTTCATAGGGATCATGCTTGGGGTGGGAACGCTGATCATCGTCATGGCGGTGATGAACGGCTTCCGAACCGAGCTCATTTCGCGCATTCTCGGCATGAACGGCCACATGATCGTCCAGCCTCTGGACGGCCCGCTCACCAATTATGCCGATCTGGCCACCAATTTCTCCGCCGTTCCGGGCGTGACCATGGCCATTCCGATCGTCGAGGGCCAGGTTCTCGCGCAAGGCCTGGGCGATGCGTCGACGGGTGCGCTCGTTCGCGGGATACGCGCCGACGACCTCACCAAGCTGAAGTCGATCTCGGGAAATATTCAGTCCGGCGACCTCGTCGGCTTCGCCTCGGGCAGCGGCGTCGCCATCGGCTCGCGCATGGCCGAGCAGCTGGGCATCCGGGTGGGTGGGACGATCACGCTCACCTCACCCAACGGCGACGTCACGCCGATGGGCATGAATCCGAGGGTCAAGGCCTATACCGTCTCGGCCATCTTCGAGATGGGCATGTCGGAATACGACGCGACCATCATCTTCATGCCGCTCGAGGAAGCGCAGCTCTACTTCAATGCCGAAGGCCTCGTCCAGTCGATCGAGATATTCGCCGAGCATCCGGACGCGGTCGACGAGCTTCGCAAGCCGGTGGAGGATGCCGCCGGCCGGCAGATATTCATTACGGACTGGCGCGAACGCAACAGAACATTCTTTTCCGCGCTCGAGGTGGAACGGAACGTGATGTTCATGATCCTGACGCTGATCGTGCTGGTCGCGGCGCTGAACATCATCTCCGGCCTGATCATGCTGGTAAAGGACAAGGGCAGCGATATCGCGATCCTCAGGACGATGGGCGCGACCTCCGGCTCGGTGATGCGCATCTTCTTCATGACGGGCGCCGCAATCGGGGTCACGGGAACCATCGCGGGCGTCGTCCTCGGGGTCGTCGTCTGCCTCAACATCGAGTCGATCCGCCAGTTCTTCTCCTGGGTGTCCGGCGCCACGCTCTTCGATCCGGAGCTCTATTTCCTCAGCCAGCTTCCGGCCGATATGAACGCCGATGAGACCGTCACCGTCGTCGTCATGGCGCTTGCGCTTTCCTTCCTTGCCACGATCTTCCCGGCCTGGCGCGCCTCGCGCCTCGATCCGGTGCAGGCCCTGCGGTACGAATAACAAGGACAACAGCTCAAATGAATGCGCGCGTGGCACTGCAGCTCTCCGGCATCGAGCGGCACTATGGCGAGGGCGACACGTTTCTGCCGATCCTCAAGGGAGCCGACCTGACGTTGCGAAGCGGCGAGACGGTCGCCCTCGTGGCCCCATCCGGTACCGGAAAGTCGACATTGCTTCATATCGCAGGGCTGCTCGAACACCCGGACGAGGGCGAGGTGCTCGTGAACGGCACCTCATGCAACGGGCTCAGCGACGACCGGCGAACCGCCATCCGCCGCAACGAGATCGGCTTCGTCTACCAGTTCCATCATCTCCTGCCGGAATTCTCGGCGCTGGAGAACATCATGATGCCGCAACTGATCGCCGGATTGCCCAAGGCCGAGGCGGCGGAGCGGGCATCGGCCCTCCTGGACTATATGCGCATCGGCCATCGCGGCAGCCACCGCCCGACCGAGCTTTCCGGCGGCGAGCAGCAGCGCGTCGCCATCGCCAGGGCGGTCGCCAATGCGCCGCTCATCCTTCTGGCGGACGAGCCGACCGGCAACCTCGACCCCGAGACGGCCGGCTATGTGTTCGAGGCGCTGGAAGCCCTCGCTCGCCAGTCCGGGCTCGCGGCGCTGATCGCCACCCACAATCACGAACTCGCTTCGCTCATGGATCGCCGCGTGACCATCGAGGACGGCAAGGTCGTCGAACTGAAATAGTTCGGCCGCGGCTGCGCCTACTTGGCTCCGACCTCGCTCGAGGCCGCGGTCACCCGCCTCGGGCTGCGCTCCTTGCATGTTCCATTCGAGGCGTGTCGCCCCTCGGAAGGGCATGCACGAATGCGGGCCGCCGGTGCACGTTAACCATAGCCACTGAATAGCGGGTCTTCTATGCAGACTTCCTTGACTATCGAACAAAATTAGAACAAAAAGGGAACAGTAGCGGAAAGGAGACAAGTTATGGCTGATTTCGTACGTGATCTTGCTGCCTTCGCCTCGATGAGCCTTTTCATCGTGAGCATCTCGGTAATCGCTCTCGGCTTGTGACCGGGATTTATCGAGCGTGCTCCGCGTTCCTGTCGAGCGCGCACTAAACACCGCACGCCGGGCAAAAACCCCGGCGGCCCGTCCTTGAGACTGGACAGTTGGGACGGGAAACAGGATATCCTCGACGCCGGACAAGAATCGGAGTGCGGCGATGACAGGCAACCAGAGTATCGGGCAGAGTATCGGGCACGGCACAGGGGCTGCGGCGGATCCGCAGTTCGTTCACCTGCGGGTGCATTCCGCCTATTCGTTGCTGGAAGGCGCCCTGCCTTTGAAGAAGATCATCGGCAAGGCGGTCGCCGACGATCAGCCGGCGATCGGCATCGCCGACACCAATAATCTGTTCGCTGCGCTCGAATTCTCGCAGAAGGCCGCGGACGACGGATTGCAACCGATCATCGGCTGCCAACTCTCCATCGATATGGAGGACGAAGCGGAGGGCGAGCGGCGTGGGAACGCCCATCAGTTCGTCAAACTTCCCGCGATCGTGCTGATCGCGGCGACCGATGACGGTTACGCTCGCCTGGTAGAGCTCGTCAGCCGCGCCTATCTCGAAGGCGAGGGACACCAGCAGGCGCGAATAAGCCGCTCCTGGCTCGCCGCAGGCGGTACGTCCGGGCTGATCGCGCTCACCGGGGCGGGAGCCGGCCCGGTCGACATGGCGCTGAAGTCGGGTTCGCCGGCACTGGCCGAGGCACGCCTGAAAGTCTTGATCGAGCTTTTCGGCGATCGCCTCTATGTCGAACTGCAGCGGCACGGGAATTACGACCGGCGTCACGAGAACCGCATGATCGATCTCGCCTACCGGTTCGACGTTCCGCTCGTCGCCACCAACGAGGCGTTTTTCCCGTCGCCGTCCGACTATGACGCCCACGATGCGCTGATGGCCGTCGCTCACAATGCGATGGTGTCCGACGATAGCCGGTTCCGTCTGACTCCGGATCATTATCTGAAGGGCCGCAAGGAGATGGCGGCGCTCTTCGCGGATCTGCCCGAGGCATTGGAGAATACGATCGAGGTCGCGCGGCGCTGCTCCTTCATGTTGAAGACCCGCGGACCGATCCTGCCGCGCTTTACCGGGGCTTCGGATGATCCGGAGGAGGCCGAACGCGCGGAGGTGGCGGAGCTGCGCCGGCAGGCGGAGGAGGGGCTGGAGGGCCGCCTCGCCAAACTCGGCATGGCGCCCGGCTACAAGGAAGAGGACTATCGGGAACGGCTGGCCTTCGAACTCGGCGTCATCGAGCGGATGAAGTTTCCGGGCTACTTCCTCATCGTTGCGGACTTCATCAAATGGGCCAAGCAGCATGACATTCCGGTCGGGCCGGGCCGCGGCTCGGGTGCCGGCTCGCTGGTCGCCTATGCCCTGACGATCACCGACGTCGACCCGATGCGCTTCTCTCTGCTTTTCGAGCGCTTCCTCAATCCCGAACGCGTGTCGATGCCCGATTTCGACATCGATTTCTGCCAGGACCGGCGCGAGGAGGTCATCCGCTACGTGCAGCAGAAATACGGCCGCGAGCAGGTGGCGCAGATCATTACCTTCGGTTCGCTGCAGGCGCGCGCAGCACTGCGCGACGTCGGCCGCGTGCTGGAAATGCCCTACGGCCAGGTCGACAAGATCTGCAAGCTGGTGCCGAACAATCCCGCCAACCCGACGCCGCTTTCCAAGGCGATCGAGGAGGAACCGCGCCTGCAGGAGGAGGCGGAGAAGGAGCCGGTCGTTGCCCGCCTCCTCGACATTGCGCAGAAGATCGAGGGGCTTTACCGCCATGCCTCGACGCACGCAGCCGGCATCGTCATCGGCGACAGGCCGCTCTCGCAGCTCGTGCCGATGTACCGTGATCCGCGCTCCGACATGCCGGTCACCCAGTTCAACATGAAATGGGTCGAGCAGGCGGGTCTCGTAAAGTTCGACTTCCTTGGCCTGAAGACGCTGACGGTTTTGAAGACGGCCGTCGACTTCGTCGGCAAGCGCGGCATCCACATCGACCTGGCAAGCATTCCGCTCGACGATCTGAAGACCTACGAGACCCTTTCGCGCGGCGAGACGGTCGGCGTGTTCCAGGTGGAAAGCGCCGGCATGCGAAAGGCGCTGATCGGCATGCGCCCGGACTGCATCGAGGACATCATCGCGCTTGTGGCGCTCTATCGCCCGGGACCGATGGAGAACATCCCGGTCTACAACGCCCGCAAGCACGGCGAGGAAGAGATCGAATCGATCCATCCGAAGATCGATTACCTGCTCAAGGAGACGCAGGGCGTCATTGTCTACCAGGAGCAGGTGATGCAGATCGCCCAGGTGCTCTCGGGCTATTCGCTCGGCGAGGCCGACCTTTTGCGCCGCGCCATGGGCAAGAAGATCAAGGCGGAGATGGACAAGCAACGCGCCCGCTTCGTTGACGGTGCCGTCAAGAATGGCGTCTCGAAGCCGCAGGCCGACCTGATCTTCGACCTTCTCGCCAAGTTCGCCAATTACGGCTTCAACAAGTCGCACGCAGCCGCCTACGCCATCGTCTCCTACCAGACCGCCTACATGAAGGCGCATTATCCGGTCGAGTTCCTCGCAGCGTCGATGACGCTCGACATGTCGAACACCGACAAGATCAACGATTTCCGCCAGGACGCGATGCGCCTCGGCATCCAGGTGGTCGCGCCGTCCGTGCAGACCTCCCACCGCCACTTCGAAACCGGCGACAACCGCATCTATTATTCGCTCGCCGCCCTCAAAGGCGTCGGCGAGTCTGCCGTCGACCACATCGTCGCCGTACGCGGCGATCGGCCTTTCGCAAGTCTCGAAGATTTCTGCCTGAGGATCGATCCCAAGCTCTTGAACCGGCGTGTTTTCGAAAGCCTGATCGCCGCCGGTGCTTTCGACTGCTTCGGCTACGACCGGGCGGAGCTCGTCGGCGGCCTCGATCGTATCCTCGGTTTCGCCCAGCGCGCCCAGGAAAACAAGGTGAGCGGCCAGAGCGACATGTTCGGCGCGGGCGCCGCAACCGGGCCCGAGAAGATCGCCCTCCCGCCCTATACGCCGTGGCTCGCCTCGGAGAAGCTGCATCGCGAGTTCCAGGTTCTGGGCTTCTATCTCTCCGCCCATCCACTCGACACCTACAACAATCTGCTCGCCAAGATGCGCGTGCAGACATTTGCGGATTTCTCGGCAGCCGTAAAACAGGGAGCGGCGGCGGGCCGCCTCGCCGGGACGGTGACGTCGAAGCAGGAACGCAAGACGCGCACCGGCAACAAGATGGGGATCGTCGCCTTCTCGGACGCTTCGGGCCAATTCGAGGCCGTACTCTTCTCCGAAATGCTGAACCAGTATCGCGACCTTCTGGAGCCCGGCAAATCGCTGGTGATGACGGTCGACGCCGAAGAGCGGCCGGAAGGGATCGGCCTTCGCATCCGAACCCTGCGTTCGCTCGAGGAAGAATCGCTGCAGATGCAGAAGGCCTTGCGCGTCTATGTCCGCGACTGCGGACCGCTGCGCTCCATCGCCTCGCATCTGAACGCCAAGGGGGACGGCCTGGTTTCCTTCATCGTCATCAAGGACAACGGGCAGCGGGAGATCGAAGTCGAGCTCAACGAGAAATACCGGATCTCACCCGAGATCGCCGCCGCCCTTCGCTCCGCTCCCGGGGTGGTGGACGTCGAGCTGGTTTAGGGCCCGTCGAGATTCATTTCGCGTCTCGTAAGACGCGCGGCCGCTGTAGGGAACTTTTCGGAGGGCTGCATCTCTCCTCATCCTCATCTCTGTGCTCGTCACAGGGATGAGAGCAGCGCCGCGTCTGCGGCGCGGAAGACCCTTTCCAGCCCAAGGACTTGGTCTGAAAGAACTTTTCCCGCGCCGCGTATGCGGCGCTGCTGGATCTCTTTGACAAGCACAGAAAGAGATGAGGATGAGAGAGCGCAGCTCTCCGAAAAGTTTCCTACAGCGCCGCCGCGTCTATCAGACACGCAAAGGTCGCTGCAGCACTTTGAGCTGCTCTATGTCTTGTCCATTGACAGGCTACCATATCACCCCCTCGAAGAGCGGGCCTTTGCCGCTTTTCTCTTCGCCCCGCTTGCCGGGAGAAGGCAGGGCGACAAGGGGCAAACCAGGGTGCGGAAATCACCCCATGCCTTTCACCCGCGCCGCTCCCTCGTCACGGTGATGAAATCCGTTCCCTTGCCCGTCTCCAGTCCCGATTCGGTATCGGTGATCGAGAGTGACGAGCCGTTTGCAAGGAGGCCGGCGAGGCGTTCGCGAACGTCTTCGGGCACCGTGATGCGGCTCAGCGTCCTCTCCAGCGTGTCGGGCTCGCCTTCCTCTGTGATGCCAAGTCGCTTCTTGGTCGTTTTCGGCAGCTTGTTCTCGAGCGACATGCCGAACCATTTGCCCTGTCCGGTTTTCGTATCGAGATCCTGGAACTGCAGCAGATGTGTCCCGAGCGCCATTTCCGGCTCTGCGATGGCAATCTCGGCTTCGAAAAGCGGCTGGAATTGCCGGCGCACGCGCAACACGCCATTCAACGGTGTACTGCGGCCCGCCTTGCGAAAGACGGCTTCGATCAGCTCCGGCGTTATCTTGCCATCGACGGGCAGAGCTTCGGCCCTTTGGAACGCTTCGATCGCGGCGGCCGTTGCCGGACCGCTGAAGCCATCCGGCAGACCTGCATCGTAGCCGAGCGTATTGAGGAGCGTCTGGAGGTCGCGCACGCTCTCTTGCGTACCGCGCCGGGTAATCAGAATACGTATCGGGGCCTTCGCCTCGTCGGATGCGACGGGCGAGGGGCGTTTGTCGGTCATGGCGACTTCAACTGCGCTCCGGTTGAACTCCCCGATCGCCGGCCGCAGGGGGACGTCCGACAGGGCAGGTCCCTGCGGCCGCGACTGGCTCGGCTGGAAAAGCATTTCGTGCGCGATCTCGACCGGGGCGATCTGCCGATCCGATATGACCACATGCATGCCGTAGCCCGTCATCTTGAACAGGCTCGCCGCGAATTTGCTCGGCAGCCGCACGCAACCGTGCGAAGCCGGATAATCCGGTACATGGTTTGAGCCATGCAGGGCAATGCCGGACCAGGTAAGCCGCTGCATGAACGGCATCGGCGCATTCGAATAGATGTTCGACTCGTGACGTCGGCGCTTCTCCAGGATCGAGAAAATGCCCGTCGGCGTCGCGTGCCCGGCCTTGCCGGTTGACACTTTCGACGTGGCGACCACCGTGTCGCCGTCATAGACGACGAGGGACTGCTGCTCCCTCGATACGACGATCTGCAACGGCGCCTTGGCGCCGGCCGCAAGCGCGGACGGCGACGCCATGACGAAAACCGCGAATCCCATCCGGAGAGCGAAACGCAACACCTACCCTCATTCAGACAGTGGCGGCACCGCAAACGGACGACGGAGCCGTGGAAGCAGGCTAGCGTTCAATATTTAAGGAATTGCCCCATACGATGCGTCAGCCGTCCGGTCGGGCAACCGTGACGGCTATTGCCGGCGCCGCCCCTTGCCGAACGTATAGCCGGTCTCGACGCTCGTCCTGCCGAACTTGTCGCGCAGCTTGTTGATCGCGTCCTCGGCGGCGGCACGCCGGGATGCCTGCGGATCGACAAGATCCGGCGGATCGGCGAGGTCGGGATCGACCAGATCGCTGACGCCGATCCCGATCAGCCGGTATTTCGTGCCGTCGACCTCCTTCTCGAGCAGCTGCAGGCCGGTGCGGAAGATGCGGTCGGCAAGGCGGGTGGGGCTTTCCAGCCTGCGGTTGCGCGTGCGGGTCTTGAAGTCCGCGGTCTTGAGCTTCAGCACCACCGTCTGTCCGGCGAGGTCGGATTTTCGCAAGCGGAATGCCACTTGTTCGCTGAGGCCCCTCAGATGCGTTACGAGGTCTTCCTGGCGTGCCAGGTCGTCGTTGAAGGTTGTCTCGGAGGAGACGCTCTTCGCTTCGCCTTCGATCTCCACGGATCTTTCGTCCAGGCCGCGCGAGAGCCTGTAGAGCCGCCGGCCCATCGTGCCGTAGCGGCGCATGAGGTCCGCCTCTTCCATCGTCTGGAGCTGCCCGATCGCGCGGATTCCGTCTCTTTCGAGCGTGGCGGCGAAGGCCTTGCCGACGCCCCAGATGAGAGTAACGGGTTTGGCCTTCAGGAAGTCGATGGCTTCGGCCTGGCCGATGACCGAAAAGCCGCGCGGCTTCTGAAGGTCCGAGGCGACCTTGGCCAGGAATTTGCAGTAGGAGAGCCCGACGGAGACGGTGATGCCGATTTCCTGCTCCACACGCCTGGCGAAGCGGGCAAGCGTTCGGGCGGGCGGATCGTGATGAAGCCGCTCGGTGCCGCTCAGATCGAGAAAGGCCTCATCTATCGACAGCGGCTGCACGAGAGGCGTCAGCTCCTGCATCATCGCTCTGACCTCCCGCCCGACGCGCACATATTTCTCCATGTCGGGCCTGATCACCACGGCCTGCGGACAGGCTTCGAGGGCCTTGAACATAGGCATGGCGGAGCGCACGCCGTTGATGCGGGCAATGTAGCAGGCCGTGGAGACGACGCCACGCTTACCGCCGCCGATGATCACGGGCTTGTCGGCGAGCTCCGGATTGTCGCGCTTCTCGACCGAGGCATAGAAGGCATCGCAGTCGATGTGCGCCAGGGTCAGCCGGTAGAGTTCGGGGTGCCGGAGGAGCCGCGGACTGCCGCAGGCGAGGCACCGCGGTGCCTGGGCGGCTTGCTCCTTGAGGCAATCACGGCAGAAGCCGGAGGGTGGGGCGGCGCTGTCGATCATATCCGGAACAAATGTTGAACGCGGCGACTTTACGCTCTACGCTGCTGAGTCTCAAGGCGGCGGCTGGAGGCTGTTTTGGATATCGCAGTTAAATTTGAGACGGTGCCGGCCGATCGCCGGCCGGACTTCGGGATGCCCTTTAGTCGGCACGGTGCACTCGGCACCGGGCGGTGCACCGCGCTGCGCACGCCGCGTGCCGGCAGCATTCAGCCTTCCTCGAAATCGCGCGGGCCGGAGAGGGCATGGTGCGCCCGGACGACCTCGTCCGGCGAGGTTTGCGTTTCGTTGCAGAAGGCCATCAGCGTCGGCTCGTGCTCCATCAGGAACGCAACGATGCCCCCCATGAAGCCCGGCTCGCCGACGGCGCCGCGCAGGGAGGCAGGGTCGGTGCCGGTGAGCGCCAGAAAGCGCGACATCAGCTCAGGCTCGTTCGCGAGCCAGGTCAGGATGGCGATCGCCGTATCCTCAGCGTTCTTCATGATATCCGCTCTCTTCTCGTTTGCCGGCCGCAATTACCTATTTTTCAACCAAATCGCGCTAGCCTGGCGATCGACGAAAAGGGTCGAGTCGCCGTTGTTGCAACTTAAATCTCTCCCGGAGACTTGCAAGGCGGCGGCAGACAGCAAGGGATCGACATGCCCAAACAGGTGATGATTGTTGAGGATAACGAGCTGAATATGAAGCTCTTCCGCGACCTGATTGAGGCTTCGGGCTACGCGACGATCCAGACGCGCAACGGCATGGAAGCTCTCGAACTCGCGCGCAAGCACCGTCCCGACCTGATTCTGATGGACATCCAGCTGCCGGAGGTTTCCGGCCTCGAGGTCACGAAATGGCTCAAGGAAGACGATGAGCTTCACGTGATTCCGGTCATCGCCGTAACCGCTTTTGCCATGAAGGGCGACGAGGAGCGCATCCGCCAAGGGGGATGCGAGGCCTATGTCTCCAAGCCGATTTCCGTACCAAAATTCATTGAGACCATCAAAACATATCTGGGCGATGCCTGACTGCCGGAAAGATCGATATGACTGCGCGCATCCTCGTCGTTGATGACGTACCAGCCAATGTGAAGCTCCTGGAAGCGCGGCTGGTGGCCGAATATTTCGACGTGCTGACGGCACCGGACGGGAATGCCGCCTTGGCGACATGCGAAAAGACGCCGGTGGATCTGGTCCTGCTAGATGTCATGATGCCGGGGATGGACGGTTTCGAGGTCTGTGAAAGATTGAAGGCGAACAGCCGGACCGCGCATATTCCGGTGGTGATGATAACGGCGCTCGACCAGCCGTCCGATCGCGTGCGCGGGCTGAAGGCCGGCGCGGACGACTTCCTGACCAAGCCCGTGAACGATCTGCAGCTCATGTCGCGCGTGAAAAGTCTCGTACGCCTGAAGAACGTCAGCGACGAGCTGCGTCTCAGAGCCCAGACGGCACAAACGATCGCGCTGCAGGAGACGGGCCGCGTCGATCGGCCGGACGAGCCCGGCAGCGTTCTGCTCGTCGATGGCCGTGCTTCCTCACAGGAGCGGCTGACGCGTGCCCTGAAGCCGATCGCCGATGTCGCCGTCATATCGGACCCGCAGGCCGCCCTGTTCGAGGCTGCCGAAAGCAGTTTCGACCTGATCATCGTCAACGCGAATTTCGACGATTACGACCCCTTGCGTCTGTGTTCGCAATTGCGGTCGCTCGAGCGGACCCGCTTCATTCCGATCCTGCTGGTAACCGAGCAGGGAAACGATGAGAGAATCGTCCGCGCACTCGAACTGGGCGTGACGGACTACATCATGCGTCCGGTCGATCCGAACGAACTTGTCGCCCGTTCCCTAACGCAGATCCGGCGCAAGCATTGCAACGATCGCCTGCGCGCCAGTGTACAACAGACGATCGAATTGGCCGTGACCGATGATCTCACCGGGCTCCACAACAGGCGCTATCTGGAAAGCCACCTGAAGCTGCTGATCGATCGCGCGACCACAAGGGGGCGTCCCCTGTCGATCTGCATCACGGATATCGATCGCTTCAAGCGTGTGAACGATACCTACGGTCATGACGCCGGTGACGATGTACTGCGCGAATTTGCCAACCGCGTTCGCGCCACCGTGCGCGGCGCGGATCTCGCCTGCCGTTTCGGCGGGGAGGAGTTCGTGGTCGTCATGCCGGATACGACGCCCGAAATGGCGGCGATCGTTGCGGAGAGACTCCGACTGGCGGTCGAGAGCCGTGGCTTCGACATTCCGCAGGCCGCGACGGTCCTGAACGTGACGGCGTCGCTCGGCATTGCAACCCTGAGGCCGGATGGCGATACGGCCGAGGCTTTGCTGAAGCGCGCCGACATGGCGCTCTATCAGGCGAAGAACGGCGGACGGAACCGGGTTGTCGCTGCCGCAGCCTGATCCGCCGCACATGCTGTGCTATTCAGGGCCTCGCGCGCCGGCTCTTCCAGGTTGCGCGGCCGTGCCGGAGTAAGCACATCCGCAGGCGACACTGTCCGATTTTGGAACAGAATTAACCAAACGCCGAGCAACCCCCGCTCCGCGATTAAGAATGCGTTGATTTTTTTTTAGTTTCAGGCAATGCTGATAAGCGAGGAAGGAAACTTCCACAGAATTCGGTTACCCCATGATGCTCAGGTCCGCCGCATCTCCTGGGTCGTGGGGTCGGTCGGCTGGCCTCGGATTTGCGGATTCCTCGTGCTGCAACCGGACCAGTCGACCCCCATTCGAAAACGCCGCTCCGAAAGAGGCGGCGTTTTTGCTTTATCCGTCCCCTCCGGAGAAGGGCAAAGAAAAAGCGCCGGCCCTGCGGGCGGCGCTTCTGGATCGAAGAAAGCGGCGACCTTACTTGATCTTGGCTTCCTTGAATTCGACGTGCTTCTTCGCGACCGGATCGTATTTCGTCTTCGTCATCTTGTCGGTCATCGTGCGGCTGTTCTTGGTGGTGACGTAGAAGTAACCGGTGTCGGCCGTCGACAGCAGCTTGATCTTGATGGTGGTAGCTTTCGCCATGGTCGTCCTGCCTTTATCAAAAATTGAAAGCCGTGGACAACCTGTTGCGGGCCACGGTCAAGTTGCCGCGAAACTACAAATCACGATCGAAAAGTCAAGGCCGTTTTGGTTTCAAAACGATGCGGACCAGGGAAAGTACGACATAAAGCCCGAAGAAGCCGGCGATTGCCCAGGCAAATCCGTCATTGCCCGTCACATCCATGGCCGCCCCGATCACCTGCGGACCCGCTACCGTACCGACGGCGTAGGAAAACACGAAGGCGGCATTGGCGGCCGCAAGATCCGCTCCCTGGAGACGGGAGCCGAGGTGGCTGAGGCCGACCGTATAGAGACCGGAGACGCATCCGCCCCAGAACAGAAGAACAAGCGCCATCAGGAACCAGTTTTCGACCAGCATAGGCAGGAACAGGGCGCCCACGAACCCGATCAGGGTCAGCGCCGACAGGATCGTACGGCGGTCCTTCACGCGGTCGGAAAGCATGCCGAGGGGGATTTGGAAGATGAAATTGCCGACGCCCATGACCGTCAGCAGCAGCGCTGCCTGCGATTCGCTGAAGCCCGCGCGTGTCCCGAAGATTGGAAACAGGGAAAGGCCGCCATATTCCACTGCACCGAAGATAAAGACGGCGGCCGTCGCGGTCGGCACCAGCAAGACATAACGCATGAAATGGCGTTTCGGCTTTTCGTTCAGCACCGGACTTTCATTGCGCGCGAGAAAGATCGGAATCGCGGAAAGCAGGATGACGCCCGCGCCGACCGCGAAGGGC
Source organism: Sinorhizobium meliloti 4H41 (assembly GCF_000375585.1). Lineage (GTDB taxonomy): Bacteria > Pseudomonadota > Alphaproteobacteria > Rhizobiales > Rhizobiaceae > Sinorhizobium > Sinorhizobium meliloti_A. The sequence continues at coordinate 1,259,467 of NZ_AQWP01000001.1, forward strand.
AGGAAGCCTTCGCTGCCCAGGATCGAGAAGAGCAGGGGACCGCTCGCGAAACCGAGCGAGAGTACCGTGCCGTAGATCCCGAGCACGAAGCCGCGCCTGTTGGGGGGCGCGGTGGCGTTGATCCAGAACTCCGAAAGGATGAAGAGGACAGTGATCGCGCCGTGAAAGACGATGCGCAGGGGAAACCAGAGCCAGAAATTCGTGAGGTAGTAGAAACCGAGCGAGCTCGCCGCCGCAAACACTATTGCCAGCAGCATGGTCGGAGCGACGCCGTGACGATGGGCGAATTTCATGGTGAACGGCGCGGCGGCCATCGATGCGAGGCCGGCCATTGCCGCATTCAGCCCGTTCAGCGTGGGCGCTATGCCCCGCTTTTCCATGATGACGCTGAGCAGCGGGAGCCCCAGGCCGATCGCGATGCCGACGGCAGTGATCGACGCGAGCGCGGCGATCAATGAAGGCCAGTGGATTTCGTCAACCGGTCCTGACGTACCGGGCGGCGGCTTCGACATGCGACAGGGCCCTCAGAGAAGCGTACGGTGAAAGCGCCCATGGCGCGTAAAATAAAATGGAACGGTTCTTTCAGGCGGGAGCGAAGGATCCGATTCGAGACCGTTTCTCAGATCCGAGAGGATGATCGCGGTGATCTCCGGCACGCGAAGCGCGGAAAAGTCGTTGACATCGATCCATTGCAAATCCTGAAGCTCCCGGCTTTCCGCCACCAGTGAGGGATCGATCTCGGCCTCGTCCGCGAAAACGGCAAAGAACCGCGTGTCAAATCGCCTCGGCAGTCCCGGAGGAGTAATGGCCCGCGCCATATAGCGCAAATTCGAAAGATCGGGAAGAAACGGAAGCGCCGAGCCTTGGCGCTCTTGCGTCCGGCCGAGGCTTATTCCGGCTTCTTCGTAGAGTTCCCTCGCGGCCGCAAGTGCTAGCGCGCGTGCGCGAGCCACCGTGATCGCCCGCCCTTCGCCTGCCCTGAGGGATCGCAGAACCGCCGGATGAAGATCGCCGTCAAATCTCAGGCGGTGGTCGCCGGGATCGCGGCGTCCACCCGGGAAGACGTAAAGGTCCGGCATGAAGACGTGGGCGCTGTGGCGTTTGCCCATCAACACGCGAATGCCCTTGCCCGATCTGTCGAGAAGCATGATGGAGGCCGCATCGCGCGTCCTGACCGTCGGACAACTCTCCGCTTCGGCGTCGAGTGCGAAAGCGCGGCCGCCAAGCCGCTCCGGGGTCATGCCGAAGGATCTCGCGGCGGAAGCACGTCTTCAGGCAGATCGTCGTGACCGCCGAAACCGTGCATTCTCAAAGCCCACTGCAGGCCGATGACCGCGCCCTTGACCGGCTGCATCAGGGCGAGCGAACTGGCAAGCGTAACCGGCGCCCATATCGCGAGATGCTGCCATGTCGTAAGCGGCAGCACGAGATCGGTCATCATATAACCGCCGAGCACGGCATGGCCGACGATCGTGACGACGATATAGGGCGGGAAATCGTCGGCGCGGTGGTGATCCATGCGTTCGCCGCAAGCGTCGCAGGCGTCCACCGATTTAAGGAAGGCGCGGAACAGCCGGCCGCGGCCGCAGGCCGGACAGGATCCGAAAAGGCCACGCTTGATCGAGCGGCCGACAGGCCTTTTGTCGCCCTCCGCTCCGCCGAGCTGAAGCATGTCTGTCGCCGTTGCCTTCATGTCCAATCCTCGTGCCGGACGTCGCGCGTCCGGCTGTCAGTGCCTGCCGCGGGGCGGCCGCGTCCCCGGCCGTTTGCGCGCGCCCGTCCGGTCGCGGCGGCCGGCCTTGTGGAAGGAGCGCATTGCCGTCGGCATCTTTCGTCCCTCGCTCAGCATTTCGAAACGGAGTGCACCGGCCAACGGCACCGCTTCTACAAGCTTGACCTGCACCGGGTCTCCGAGACGGTAGCCCAGCCCGGACTTCTCGCCGGAAAGGGCCTGATGCGCTTCATCATAGATGAAATAGTCGCGCCCGAGCGTAGATATAGGGATGAATCCGTCGGCGCCATAGGCGGGGAGAGTGACAAATAGTCCCGCCTTGGTGACGCCGGAAACCCGTCCGTCGAACTCCTCGCCCACGCGGCCGTTCAGATGATGGGCGATCAGGCGATCGACGGTATCGCGTTCAGCCGCCATGGCACGCCGCTCGAAGGTCGAGATTTCGGCGGCGATATCGTCGAGCGTCGCTTCTTCCTCGGGCATGATGCCGCCTTCGCCGAGCCCGAGCGCGGAAACGAGCGCGCGGTGTACGATCAGATCCGCGTAGCGCCGGATCGGCGAGGTGAAGTGGGCGTAGCGCAACAGGTTCAGGCCGAAATGACCGATATTTTCCGGGCTGTAGATCGCCTGGCTTTGCGAGCGCAGCACCATCTGGTTCACGATCGTCTCGTAAGGTTTTCCGTCGGCCTTGGCGAGAATCCCGTTGAAATGGTTCGCCCGCATGTTGCCACCTTTGGCGAGCGCGATCTCGAGTGTCGCCAGGAATTCGCGAAGGCTCTCCTGCTTGGCGAGCGAGGGTTGGTCGTGGACACGATAGATCAGAACCTGACGTTTCTGTTCCAGCGTCTCGGCGGCGGCGACATTCGCCTGTATCATCATCTCTTCGATGAGCTTGTGCGCATCGAGGCGTTCCGGCACGAACACCCGATCGACCGTTCCGTCCGGTTTCAGGATGATCTTGCGCTCCGGCACGTCGAGTTCGAGCGGCTGACGGCGCTCCCTTCCGCGTGTGAGGATACGATAGGCGTCCCAGAGCGGTTTGAGGATCGTATCCAGTATGGGGCCGGTCTTGTCGTCGGGAGCACCGTCGATCGCTGTCTGCGCCTGTTGGTACGAGAGCTTGGCCGCGCTTCGCATCATGATGCGGTGGAACGTATGGCCGGCCTTGCGGCCTTCCTTGGAAAAGCGCATCCGGACCGCAAGCGCCGGGCGGTCGACGCCTTCCTTCAGCGAGCAGAGGTCGTTGGATATGCGCTCGGGCAGCATCGGTACGACCCGGTCCGGAAAATAGACCGAGTTGCCGCGTTTCAACGCCTCGAGATCGAGTGCCGAGCGTGCCCGGACGTACCAGGAGACGTCGGCGATCGCGACGGTGACGATGACGCCGCCGGGATTGTCCGGCGACGGATCCGGCTCCGCGTAGACCGCGTCGTCGTGATCCTTGGCGTCTGCCGGGTCTATGGTGATGAGCGGCAGGGTGCGCCAATCCTCGCGATGGGCCATTGTTGCGGGACGCGCGGCTTCCGCCTCCTGCAACACCTTCTCCGGAAAGACGTGCGGGATACCATGCGCATGGATGGCGATCATCGAGATCGCCTTTTCGGATGCGACCGAGCCGATGACGTTCTGCACCTGCGCGCGCGGCAGACCGTAGCGGCCGATCCGCGAGAGATGCGCTTCGACGAGATCGCCTTCCTTGGCGTCGCCGGTGAAGTCCGGATCGATGAGGAGTTCCTCGCCCCGCTTGTCGATCGGCATCAGTCGGCCGCCACCGCCCGGCGTGGCGCGGAAGACGCCGAGCACCGCGTCCTTGCGCTTGTCGAGCACCTTGATGATACGCGCAGTATAGGCGGGGCCGCCGCGTTCCTTGGCCGGGAAAATCTTTGCGAGCACCCGGTCGCCGAGACCGCCTACCGGCGTCTTGCCCTTGGCCCTGGCGACGCTTGATTGCTTGATCAGGACTGCGGGCGCGACGCCGTCGTCGTCGAGCCACTCGGCCGGGCGGCCGATCAGGTCGCCATCGACATCGCGAATGGTAATGTCAAGAACGGTGACGGGCGGGAGCCCGCCGGGGCGAACGAGCGACTTGCGCTTCTTCTCGAGGAGTCCGTCCTCCTCGAGCGAGCGCAGCAATCCCTTGAGTTCTACCCGTGCTTCGCCCTTCAGGCCAAACGCCTTGGCGATATCGCGCTTCGAGGCGTGTTGCGGGTTCTCGGCGATGAAGCGCATCAGCACCTCGCGGGAAGGAACGACGCCGTGAACGATCGTCTCCTTTTCTCCGGCCGGTGCCGTCCTGGCCGCGCGGCCGGACTTCTTGCCTGCGCCCTTTGCGGGCGTTTCGGTCGGGTCGCGCGGAATCCTGGTCAAAGTCAGTCCTTCTTGGCCTTCGCGGCCGCTTTCGTTTTCGTCTTCGTTGCTGATTTCGGCTTCTCCGCTTTCGCGGTTCCGGCCGATGCAGCCTTGGCAGACTTCGCTCCTGCCGATTTTCCTGCGGCCGATTTTCCCTTTGCCGCCTTGCCCTTGGTCACGCCGCCCTTCGCTTCGCGTTCGGCGATGAGCGCAAGCGCTTCCTCGACCGTCACCGATTGCGGGTCCTTGCCCCTCGGCAGCGTGGCATTCACCTTGCCCCAGTTGACATAGGGTCCGAAGCGTCCGTCGCGAACAGTAATCGCGCCGCCGTCCGGATGTTCCCCAAGCTCCTTGAGGGCCGCCGCGGCAGTGCGACCGCCGCCGGCGCCCTTGGACTGCTTGTCGGCGAGGACGGAAATCGCGCGGTTCAGACCGATCGAGAAGACGTCTTCGACCGACTCCAGATTGGCATAGGTACCGTTGTGAAGCACGAAGGGGCCATAACGGCCGATGCCGGTGGAGATCATCTTTCCACTTTCCGGATGCGGCCCGATGTCGCGCGGCAAGGAGAGAAGAGCCAGGGCCTTCTCATGATCGATCGTTGCAGGCGTCCAGCCCTTCGGCAGGCTGGCACGCTTCGCCTCCTTGCCGTCGCCGCGCTGGACATAGGGGCCGAAGCGGCCGTTGCGCAGCGTGATCTCCTCGCCGGTATGCGGATCCTTGCCGAGGCTTTGCGGCTCGTTCGCTGCGGCTGCTTCGGCGTCACCGCTGCTGTCGGAGGAGAGTTGCCGCGTGTAGTTGCATTCCGGGTAGTTGGAGCATCCGACGAAAGCGCCGTACTTTCCGAGTTTCAGGGACAGTTTGCCGGTGCCGCAGACCTGACAAAGGCGCGGGTCGCCGCCATCTTCCCGCTTCGGGAACACGAGCGGTGCCAGTTCCTCGTTGAGCGCATCGAGCACGTTGGTGACGCGCAGTTCCTTGGTGTCCTCGATCTGGGAGAAGAAGTCCTTCCAGAAGTCGCGCAGCACGTCCTTCCAGTTGAGCTCGCCCGCCGAAATCTGGTCCAGTTTCTCCTCGAGCGATGCGGTGAAGTCATATTCGACATAGCGGGTGAAGAAGCTTTCGAGGAACGCCGTGACCAGACGGCCCTTCGCCTGCGGCACCAGCTTGCGCTTGTCGATTTCCACATAGTCGCGGTCGATGAGGGTCGTGACGGTCGCCGCATAGGTGGACGGACGGCCGATGCCGAGCTCTTCCATCTTCTTGATGAGCGTCGCTTCCGAATAGCGCGGCGGCGGCTCGGTGAAGTGCTGGCTGGCGTTGATCTTCTGCTTGGCAAGATTTTCGCGCGCGTTGATTTCCGGAAGGCGGCCGCCCTCGTCGCCGTCATCCGACTGCTCGCCGTCTTCCTTCATGTCGGTATAGGCTGCGATGAAGCCGTCGAAGCGGATGACCGAACCGGTTGCCCTGAGGCCCGCCTTCTTGCCGGCATTGTCGGCAACGATCTCGGCGGTGGTGCGCTCGATCTCCGCAGATGCCATCTGGCTCGCGATGCCGCGCTTCCAGACGAGATCGTAGAGTCTGAGCATGTCGCCGTCGAGGAAGCGCCGAACCTGGTCCGGCGTGCGGTCGAAATCCGTCGGGCGAATGGCCTCGTGCGCTTCCTGGGCGTTCTTTGCCTTGGTGGAATAGAAGCGCGGCTTTTCCGGAAGATAGCGCTCTCCGAACTGGCTGCCGATCGCCTGGCGCGCGGCGGCGATCGCTTCCGGCGCCATCTGCACGCCGTCCGTACGCATATAGGTGATGAGACCTACGGTTTCTCCGCCGATATCGACGCCTTCATAGAGCTTCTGCGCAACCTGCATGGTGCGCGATGCCGAGAAGCCGAGTTTCGAGGAGGCGGCCTGCTGCAGCGTCGAAGTGGTGAAGGGCGGGGAGGGGTTGCGCTTGACCGGCTTTGCCTCGACGCTCTCCACGACGTAGCTCGCGCCGTCGAGCAGGGACTTCAACCGGTTGGCTTCCTCGCCATTGCCGATCGCCTTCGGCGGCAGCCGCTTGCCGTCGGCCGAAACGAGGCGCGCTTCGAATTCGTCGCCGCGCGGCGTCTTCAGAAGCGCCGAGATGTTCCAGTATTCTTCGGTGACGAAGCGCTCGATTTCCGCCTCGCGGTCACAGACGAGGCGCAGCGCCACCGATTGCACGCGGCCCGCGGAGCGTGCGCCCGGCAGCTTGCGCCAGAGCACGGGGGAAAGATTGAAGCCGACGAGGTAGTCGAGAGCGCGGCGTGCGAGATATGCGTCGACCAGCGAGGCATCGATGTCGCGGGGTTCGGCCATCGCATCGAGCACGGCCTTCTTGGTGATCGCATTGAAGACGACGCGCTTGACCGGTTTGTCGCCGATGACCTTCTTCTTCCTGAGAAGGTCGAGCACATGCCAGGAGATCGCCTCGCCCTCGCGGTCGGGGTCGGTTGCGAGAATGAGACCGTCGGACGATTTCACCGCATCGGCGATGTCCTTCATCCGCTTGGCGGAGGCGCCGTCGACCTCCCAGGACATCTCGAAGTCTTCGTCGGGGCGAACCGATCCGTCCTTGGCAGGCAGGTCACGCACATGGCCGAACGAGGCAAGCACCTTGTAGCCTGGGCCCAGGTACTTGTTGATCGTCTTGGCCTTGGAAGGCGATTCCACCACTACAACATTCATCGACATTCTCTGAGACAACTTGTTTGGCGACCCTGCGCGCCAATACCGACGCCACGACATGGACAGGGATTCGGGCGCGGTCAAGGGGTTTGATCGAAAATAGCTATATCGCGCTCGACCGCAACCAAGCGGCAACATTCGATTCGGCTCAACCGGTGGTCGTCTTTCTTGCCGTTGTCTTTGGCGCGGCGGAGCGGCGGATCCTGGCCGTCATTCGGCGGTCGCAAGCGATACGAGATTGCCTCCGTGCCGGCAGAGCTGACCGGCAAGATCCAGTTCGACGAGCACCATATGGATCTGCGGTGCGGCAAGCCCCGTATATCGAATGAGATCGTCGATCTCGACTGGGGTCGGCCCGAGAGCCTGGACGACGCGCGCGCGATCGGTGTCGTCCGGGGCCGGCGGCGTCGATCGCGGTTCCTCGATACTCGGTTCCTTCAGGTCCAGCCGCGAGAAAAGATCGTCGCGGCTGAGAGGCGCCAGTGCCTCGATCACGTCCGCCGAAGAGGTCGTGATGGTCGCGCCCTGTTTCAAGAGATCGTTCGTGCCGTGACAGCGCGGATCGAGAGGCGACCCGGGCACGGCAAAGACCAGCCGGCCGAAATCGGCCGCGTAACGCGCAGTGATCAGTGACCCTGAGCGGCTCGCGGCTTCGACGATCGCAACACCGAGGCTGATGCCCGCGACGAGCCGGTTCCGCCTCGGGAAGTCCCGGGCGCGCGGTTCCCAGCCGAAGGGCATCTCGCTGACCGCCAGCCCCTCGCCGGAGACGATTTCCTGCAGCAGGCCGAGATTCTCCGGCGGGTAGGGGCGGTCGAGGCCACCCGCGAGCACGGCGATCGTGCCTGTCCGCAGACTGGCGCGGTGGGCGGCGGTGTCGATGCCGCGGGCGAGCCCTGATGTAATGACATAGCCGGCAGCTCCGGCGTCGCGGGCGATCATCGCCGCGAACTTCGCGCCGCTGACCGAGGCATTGCGTGAACCGACGATCCCAAGCGAGGGGCGGGCCGCCGCCTTCAAATTGCCCTTCGTCGCGAGAAGCGGCGGGGCGCCGTCGATCTGTCTGAGCGCATCCGGGTAATCGGGCTCGCCAATGCCCACGAACACGGCGCCGAACCGGTGTGCGGCCTCGAGTTCTCGCTCGGCTTCGTCCACCGTGGCGACGCGGAAGGACCGGTCCACCCCGCCACGACGCGAAAGTTCCGGCAGCGCCTCGAGCGCCGCCTCTGCAGTGCCGAAATGGCTGATCAGATCGCGGAAGGTTGCGGGGCCGACATTGTCGCTTCGGATCAGCCGCAACCATGCGATTTTCTGCCGTTCGCTCAGCGCCATCCCGGCACGTCGAGCGCCCGGCGGCATCAGCCCTTTTCTCCGATCCGGCTTTCGGTGCCGCTCAGAAGGCGCTGGATGTTGGCGCGGTGCTTGATCCAGGCGATGGCCGTCATGACCGCGAAGAGCACGGCCACCTTGCCGTGGCCGGCTGCATAGAGCGCGATGGGGACGACAGCGGTAGCGACGAGCGCCGACAGGGATGAGTAGCGCGTGATCTTTGCCATTGCCAGCCAGATGACGGCGAAGAGGAGCACCATCACCGGCACGAGGCCGAGCAGCACGCCGATATAGGTGGCAACGCCCTTGCCGCCCCGGAACGAAAGCCAGACCGGAAACAAGTGCCCGATAAAGGCGGCAAAACCGGCGGCGATGCCCGCTTCGACACCCCAGTAGGATGCGACCGCCGCGGCAGCCGTGCCCTTCAGGGCATCCAGCAGCAGCGTCGTGGCGGCAAGCTTCTTGTTGCCGGTTCTGAGCACGTTCGTCGCGCCGATATTGCCGGAGCCGATCTTGCGTACGTCACCGAGGCCGGCCATCCGCGTCAGGATGAGGCCGAACGGGATCGAGCCCAGCAGATAACCGAAAACAAGGCATGTGAGCGTCGAAGGCAGCCCCAACTGCCAGGAAAACATGTCCACCGGTCCCCCCTTCCGCTGACCCGCGCCGGTTATGCCGAATGCACGAGTTCGCCCGCAACATAGGTTTGGACGACCCGTCCGGTAAAGCGTGCATTTTCGAAAGGCGTGTTCTTGGAGCGTGAGACGAGTGTCTCCTTGTGGAGAACCCAAGGCTCGTCAAGGTCGATGACGGCGATGTCGGCCCGGGCGCCGGGCTTCAGCGTGCCGGCATCCAGGCCGAAGATCACGGCCGGGCGGGTGGACAGAGCATCGATCAGCCGCATCAGCGGCACTTCGCCGCTGTGGTAGAGCCGCAGAGCCGCTGCCGCCAGTGTTTCGAGACCGATCGCCCCGTCCGCGGCATCCGCGAAGGGCAGGCGCTTGGTGTCGACATCCTGGGGATCATGGGACGAGACGATGATATCGATCGTTCCGTCGGCCAGCGCCTCGACCATTGCGACGCGATCGTCCTCGGTGCGCAAAGGCGGCGAGAGCTTGAAGAAAGTCCTGTACTCGCCGATGTCGTTCTCGTTCAGGGTTAGGTGGTTGATCGAGATCCCACAGGTGACGTTGGTGCCGTTCTCGCGGGCGATGCGAATGGTCTTCGCCGATTCGGGAACGGAGATTTCGGCTGCGTGATAGGCCGCACGCGTCAGGCCGGCGATGCGCAGGTCGCGTTCGAGCGGAATGATCTCGGCTTCGCGCGGCACGCCGGGAAGGCCGAGCCAACTCGCCAGCAGCCCTTCATTCATGACGCCGTTGGCGCCGAGATACTTATCTCGGGTCTCGAGCGCGACGACGGCACCGAACTCGCGCGCGTAGGTCATCGCGCGGCGAAGCACGAGCGTATCGTGCACCGGCTGTCGCCCATTGGTGAAGCAGACGGCGCCCGCATCGCGAAGCAGCCCGATCTCGGTCATCTCCTGGCCGAGCAGTCCCTTGGTCAGGGCCGCCGCCGGATGGACGTTGACGAGCGCCTTGTCGCGCGCGGTCTTCTGCACGAATTCGACCAGCGCCATATCGTCGATCACCGGATCGGTGTCCGGCATGACGATGAAAGAAGTGACGCCGCCGGTCGCGGCGGCACGCGAGGCCGACTCGATCGTCTCGCGATGTTCGCTGCCCGGTTCGCCGACGAAGACGCGCGCATCGACCAGGCCCGGAACGGCGGTGAGACCGGCGCAGTCCTTGACGAAGGCGTCCGCAGGTATGCCCTGGTTCTGCGCATCCTTCCCCGCCGCGAGGATACGTCCGTCGTCCCCGACGATGACGGTGCCGGTTTCGTCGAGGTTCCGCGAAGGATCGACGATGCGGAGGTTCTGCAGAACGAGTGGTCTGGTCATAGGCGCGGCCCCTGGTTCTGGGAGAGAAGCAATGTTTCCATCACGGCCATGCGCACGGCGACGCCCATCTCGACCTGCTGTTCGATCACGCTTTGCGGCCCGTCTGCGATCTCCGAGGCGATCTCGACGCCGCGGTTCATCGGCCCCGGGTGCATGACGAGCGCGTCGTCCTTCGCGACCTTGAGCTTCTCGGCGTCCAGCCCGTAGTAATGAAAGTATTCGCGCACCGAAGGCACGAATGAGCCGGCCATGCGCTCGCGCTGGAGCCTCAGCATCATCACCACGTCCGCATCCTTGAGGCCCTCGGCCATGGAGTGGTAGACCTCGGCGCCCATCTCGGCGATGCCGGCGGGAAGCAGCGTCGCCGGCGCGACGACCCGCACGCGGGCGCCCATCTGGTTCAAAAGCAGGATGTTGGAGCGGGCGACGCGCGAGTGGAGAACGTCGCCGCAGATCGCCACGATGATCCGCGAGAGCTTGCCTTTGGCGCGCCGGATCGTCAGCGCGTCGAGCAGCGCCTGAGTCGGGTGTTCGTGCTGGCCGTCGCCGGCGTTGACGACCGAGCAGGAGACCTTCTGGGCAAGCAGCGAGGCAGCCCCGGCCGACGAGTGGCGAACGACCAGCACGTCCGGGTGCATGGCGTTCAGCGTCATCGCCGTATCGATCAGCGTCTCGCCTTTCTTCACCGAGGAATTGCCGACGGACATGTTCATGACGTCGGCGCCGAGCCGCTTTCCGGCGAGCTCGAATGAAGACTGGGTCCGGGTCGAGGCTTCGAAGAACAGATTGATCTGCGTGAGCCCGCGCAGCGAGGAGGTCTTTTTCTCCCTCTGTCGAGAGATCTTGACGGCCTCGTCGGCGCGATCGAGCAGGAGCGTGATATCCTGTTCCGTCAGCCCCTTGATGCCGAGCAGGTGGCGATGCGGGAAGGTGATCATGGGCCGCCCTTGCATTTCTGGAATTCGGTCGCTCTATAGAACGTGGACCCCGGCGCGGCAAGCGGCGCGCCGCCCGTTCCGAAGAAAACTTGGGCCGACAGAATTGTTTCCATTTAGACAGGAAAGGCTCTAAAACCGGCCCATGAATCAGATGAACCGGACAGAACAGAAACTTGCAGAACTGAACCAGCCAAAGCCCTGGTCCGGTGTCAACGCCTTTCGCTCCGACCCGCTGGTGGTCGACATCACGTCCAGCATGCCGAAGACGCTGCGCGACGAGTTCGATGGGCTTGGGCGCTATGTGACTTCGCCCGAGGCGCAGGAACTGGCCCGGATGGCCAATGAAGGCGTGCCGAAGCTGAAGACGCACGGGCCGCGCGGCGAGCGCCTCGACGTCGTCGAGTTCCATCCCGCCTGGCATGCGCTGATGCGCCGATCCATGACGACCGGCCTGCATTCTTCCGCCTGGGAGAACCTGCCCGATGAGCGTGGCCGCTCGCACAAGGTAAGGGCGATCCGCTTCTATCTGACCGCGCAGCTCGAATGCGGCCATCTCTGCCCGCTGACGATGACGAGTGCCTCGGTCGCGGCGATTACCGCTTCCCCCGCCGTTCAGAAGGAATGGGCGCCGAAGATACTCTCGCGCAAATATGATTCGTCCAATCGGCCGTGGATGCAGAAATCCGCGGTCACGATCGGCATGGGCATGACCGAGAAGCAGGGCGGCACGGACGTGCGCGCCAATACCTCCACGGCCGAACGGGTGGGGGAGGGCATTTATCGCCTCACCGGACACAAATGGTTCATGTCCGCGCCGATGAGCGACGCTTTCGTGATGCTGGCACAGACCCGGGAGGGGCTCGGCTGCTTCCTGGTCCCACGGCTGCTGGAGGACGGTGGGGCCAACGGCCTGCGTTTCCAGCGCCTGAAGGACAAGCTGGGCAACCGTTCCAATGCGTCCTCCGAGGTCGAGTTTTCCGACACTTTCGGTTTCCTGCTCGGTACGCCGGATGCCGGTATCCGTACGATTCTGGACATGGTGACGCTGACCCGGCTCGACTGCGCGCTGGCCTCGGCCGGCATGATGCGCGCATCGCTCGCCGAAGCCGTCCATCATACCCGCGGCCGCAAGGTTTTCGGCAAAGCGCTTGTCAGCCAGCCGATGATGACCAGAGTGCTCGCCGACATGGCCCTGGATGTCGCGGCCGCAAGCGCGCTGTCGTTCCGCCTGGCGGAAGCCTTCGATAATGCCCATGGCAGCGCCGAGGATGCCGCTTACGCCCGCATCATGACGCCGGTCGCGAAATACTGGTGCTGCAAGATCGCCCCCGCGCTGATCTACGAGGCCATGGAGTGCATGGGCGGCAACGGCTATGTCGAGGAGAGGGCGCTTGCGCGTCACTACCGCGAAGCGCCGGTCAATGCGATCTGGGAAGGCTCCGGCAACGTTATGGCGCTCGACGTCCTGCGGGTGCTCGGGCGCCGCAAGGAACTGTTCGAGCAGCTCTTCGCAACGATCGGCCGCGATCTGGGTCCCGCCGGGCGCAAGACGATCGAGGTTCTGCGTGCCGCCATGTCGCTCTGCGAGCGCGACGAGGGCGCGGCACGCATGCTGGTCGAGCAACTGGCGCTGGCGGCGGCGGCTGCCGAACTCTACAGGCTCGGGGCCGGGCGCATCGCCGATGCGTTCCTGGAATCGCGCCTGGCCGCCGGCTGGCGCTCGACTTACGGCATGCTCGATTCGCGCTTCGATTCGGCCTATGTCCTGGACCTGCTCTATCCGGCGGCGACATAGCCCGTAACGAAGAGCACGAGCGGTATCGTCAGGAAGGAGGCCGCCGTCTGGATCGTGGCGACGGAGGCGTAAAGCTCCGCGTCACCCCCCATCTGTTTGGCCAGAAGATAGCCGTTCATGGCGGTGGGGACGGCCGCACCCACGGCGATGACGAGCAGGGCATCCCCCCGGATGCCGAGAAGCGCGCTGCCGCCCACCATGAACACCGGCATGACGATCAGCTTGAGCACGACCGCGAACAGGGCTGGGATGCTCGGGCTCAGGGCGTCGGCGACCTTGAGGCCGGCCCCGACCAGGATCAGGCCAAGCCCGAGCGAAGCGCTCGCCAGCATGTCGACCGCCGTCATCACCGGCTCATAGAGTTCGATGCCCGTCAAGTTGAACAATATCCCGAGCGCCGACGAGATGATCAGGGGATTGGTGATGATCTTCAAAAAGAAAAAGCCGATGCCACGGCTGCCGCCGCCGAACCAGGTCAGAACGGCGATATTGTAGAAATTGATCGGGATGATGAGCAGTGCCATGACGAGGGCCGTCAGGCTGAGTCCAACCGCGCCGAAGAGTTTTTCAGCGACCGCCAGTGCAATGAAGGCATTCCATCGCGTGGCCGTCTGGAAGACCGACGTGAAGGTGGGGCCCGAAATGCCGCTTCGACGCAGCAGAGGCCAGGCCGAGAGGAGGGCGGCCGACATCAATGTCACGCTGCCGACCGTAGCGACGGCCGTCGCATCGGCCTCGAGTCCGGCCAAGTCCGCCTTCGCCAGCGTCGAGAAGAGCAGCGCGGGAAAGAGAAAATAATAGCCGAACTGCTCGAGCCCGATCCATAGCCCCTGGTCGACAAGCGTAGAGCGCCGGAGCGCGACACCAAGGAGCACGAGCAGGAAGACGGGCAGAGTGCTTTCGAAGACGATGGTCATCAGGGCTCCAGGCAGGTTCAAGCACGTAGCGCCGCGCGTTCTTATGAGGTGCGCAGAACTCGCTGTAGGCCGCTGGACCGCCGGCCGCAAGCCGGCGTTTACCGTGAATATTAACCTTAACAAATGGTTTACGTTGCACTTCTGCCTCAGAGGCGGAGATACTGACGGTGCGATTTTTTCAAGGATGGAACGGAGCGGCCGGTGAGAGCTGCCTTGCTGATCATCATGGTGATGTTTTTTGCCGGCCTGGCGCTCGATATAGCGAGCCTCGCGGCCGTCCTGACCACATTCGTCCTGCTTGATCGTGCGATCAGCTCGCTTCTGCGCGGCCATCAGCCGGAGAGGGGCGCCTCATGAAGTGGTTGCTGATCTTCTGGGGCGGTCCCGTGATGCTGCTTACGGGCTGGTACGGGCTCTCCTACTACGACATGAGCTTCGGCGTCTTCATGCTGACGCGGGAGGCGCATGAGCTCGTCTTCCGGGTTTACGGGAATATCCTGGGAATGCCGCCGGAAACCATTCCGCCGCTCGTCGCCCGGGCCATGATCGTCGACAGCCTGATCGTGTTCGGCCTTGTCGCGCTCAGGAAGCGGCGGCAGATCGCGGCCTGGTATCGGCGCCGTTACGGTGCGTCACGATCGCCGGAAGCGCCTCTCGCCAGCGATGCCAATCTATCCAGCGCTCCCTGAAGAATGAAGGAAGCGGCTGCCGAGTCGATACGTTCGGCCCGCTTTTTACGCGATACGTCCATTTCGATCAGTACCCGCTCGGCTGCCACCGTCGACAGGCGTTCGTCCCATAGGACGAAGGGGATATCCGTCTTTTCCCCCATATTGCGCACGAAGGCCCGCGTCGCCTGGCAGCGCGGCCCCTCGGATCCGTCCATGTTCACCGGCAAGCCGATGATGAAGGCCGCGATCCCTTCCTTCTCCGCAAAGGCCAGGAGCGCCTGCGCGTCGGCGCCGAACTTGACGCGGCGGATCACATCGCGCGGCGTCGCAAAGCGCCGCCCCAGATCGGAAACCGAAAGGCCGATCGTTTTCGTCCCGAGATCCAGGCCGGCCACCGACCGATAGGGCGGCAGCCGCTCCGCGAGTTCCTCCATCGTGAGAATTGCCATGGGATTTACCGATTCGATCTTTCCAGTGCGCTGGTCTGATCCATATGCTTGTCCTAGACATAAATCGAACGATTTTATCGCCCGACTCGTCCGGGGTGCCGCGCGCGATCTGAGGAGAACATCATGAACATCAAATGGCTGGGACATTCCGCCTTCCACATCGAAACGGCGAAAGCCAAAATCCTGATAGATCCGTTTTTCACCGGCAATCCCGCCTTTCGGGACGAGGAGCGCAAGGCCGCAACGGCGGGGCTGACCCACATTCTGCTCACCCACGGCCACGGCGACCACGTCGGCGACACCGTTGCCATAGCCAAGGAAACGGGCGCGACGGTCCTTGCCAATTTCGACCTCTGCATGTGGCTCGGCCGGCAAGGCATTTCGAAGCTGGAGCCGGGCAATACGGGCGGAACCATTCAGCTCGGGAGCTTCACCGCCACATTCGTCAACGCGCTGCACTCGTCGGCGCAGATCACCGACGACGGCGTTTCGCATTCGCTCGGCAACGCCAATGGCCTTGTTCTCCATTTCGACGACGAGCCGACGCTCTATCACATGGGCGACACGGACATCTTCTCCGACATGGCGCTCGTGCAGGAACTGCACGAGCCGGAAATCGGCATCGTGCCGATCGGCGACCGTTTCACCATGGGCGGTGCCGTGGCCGCGCTCGCATGCCAGCGTTACTTCAAGTTCAACACGGCGATCCCTTGCCACTATGGCTCCTTCCCGATCATCGACCAGACGCCGGAGACCTTCGTTGCGGGCATGGACGGTGCCTCGACATTGGTCGCCATCCCCGAGGTCGGTGGCGCAGTAACCCTCTGAAGAGGAGCGCAGCCCAGCCGGAAACCGGTCGGCGCTATTCGCGAGTTGCACGTTGTGCAACTCGCCTTTATAGCGGGGGAAACTTTGCGATACCGGAGACGATCATGTCCGTAGACCTTGCCACCGTGAAGCGCGTCGCGCGCCTTGCCCGCATCGCCGTCAGCGATGAGGAAGCCGAGCGGATGACCGGCGAACTCAACGGTATCCTGGGCTTCGTCGAGCAGCTCTCCGAAGTGGATGTCGACGGAGTCGAGCCGATGACGTCGGTGATGCCGATGAAGATGAAAAAGCGCGACGACATCGTCGCGGATGGTGACAAGGCGGACGACATTGTCGCCAACGCGCCGAACTCGGATCGCAACTTCTTCCTCGTTCCGAAGGTGGTCGAATAACCACTCGCCGTCCGCCCCGCCGTTTTGAATGCGAAAGTCCGATTGCACCATGACCGACCTTACGAGCCTCACGATCGCCGAAGCCCGCGCGAAGCTTTCCGCCAAGGAGATCACCGCGGTCGAGTTGACCGACGCCTATCTTGCCGCGATCGAGGCAGCCAACCAGACGATCAACGCCTATGTCGCCGTCACGCCGGAAAAGGCGCGCGAGATGGCGAAGGCATCGGACGCCCGCATCGCGGCCGGTAAGGCCGGCGCGCTCGAGGGCATCCCGCTTGGTATCAAGGATCTCTTCGGCACGGAGGGCATCCACACGCAGGCATGCAGCCACATACTCGACGGCTTCGAGCCGCGCTACGAGTCGACCGTGACCCAGAACCTCTGGAACGACGGCGCCGTCATGCTCGGCAAGCTTAACATGGACGAGTTCGCCATGGGCTCGTCTAACGAGACCTCCTATTACGGACCGGTCAAGAACCCGTGGCGCGCTAAAGGCTCGAATCTGGACCTGGTTCCGGGCGGCTCTTCCGGCGGGTCTGCGGCCGCAGTCGCGGCGCGTCTTTGCGCCGGCGCCACCGCGACCGATACCGGCGGCTCGATTCGCCAGCCGGCGGCGTTCACCGGCACCGTCGGCATCAAGCCGACCTATGGCCGCTGCTCGCGCTGGGGCGTCGTCGCCTTCGCCTCGTCGCTCGACCAGGCGGGCCCGATCGCCCGCGACGTGCGCGATGCGGCGATCCTGTTGAAGTCGATGGCGAGCATCGATCCGAGGGACACGACCTCCGTCGATCTGCCGGTGCCGGACTACGAGGCCTCGATCGGCCAGTCGATCAAGGGCATGCGGATCGGCATTCCGAAGGAATACCGCGTCGACGGCATGCCGGAGGATATCGAGGCGCTCTGGCAGCAGGGCATCGCCTGGCTCAGGGACGCCGGCGCCGAAATCGTCGATATCTCGCTGCCGCATACGAAATACGCGCTGCCCGCTTACTACATCGTCGCTCCGGCCGAAGCGTCGTCCAACCTCGCGCGTTACGACGGCGTTCGCTACGGCCTGCGCGTCGACGGCAAGGACATCATCGACATGTATGAAAAGACGCGCGCCGCCGGCTTCGGCCAGGAGGTGAAGCGCCGTATCATGATCGGTACCTATGTGCTTTCCGCCGGCTATTATGATGCCTATTACCTGCGCGCGCAGAAGGTCCGGACTTTGATCAAGCGCGACTTCGAGCTCGCCTTCCAGGCGGGGGCCGATGCGATCCTGACGCCGGCCACGCCGTCCTCCGCCTTCGGCATTGCCGACGAGGACCTCGCAGCCGATCCGGTGAAGATGTACCTGAACGACATCTTCACCGTGACGGTGAACATGGCCGGCCTTCCGGGCATTGCGGTGCCGGGCGGGCTCGACCGCAAGGGGCTGCCGCTCGGTCTGCAGCTCATCGGCAAGCCCTTCGAAGAAGAAACGCTGTTCAAGACGGCCCACGTCATCGAACAGGCCGCCGGCCGCTTCACGCCGTCCAAGTGGTGGTGACGGCGTAAAGAGGCGTAATCCGTCGAAATCGCGGCAACACCGACCGCACCGGATGCCGGAGACGATATCTCCGGCATCCGGTGCAATTCGGATCGCCGGCGCTCAACGGTTGTTGAGCTCCGATCTGACCAGATGCAGTCCGCGTTCGGTGATGCGATAGGGCTTACCGGCCGACGACTTGATCGCTCTCTTTCGTTTCAGCTTACGGAAAAGCTCGAGATCGACACCGGGATAGACCCAGCCGTCTCTCGTAAAGCAGCGAACGTCTGCGATCGCCTTGCCTTCGCGGGTGATTTCAATGCGGCCGCCCTGGGCCAAATGGTGAAGAATGCGCTGTTCGGCGCGTGAAATGTCCATCGTTGGAGTGTTCCGGAATGGCGTTCGTCAGAACGCAGGAAAACGTTCCGTTCTTCGTGAGAAGAGCGGGGTTTACGTTTCCGGCCCATGCGCGCTTTTCAGTGGAAGCGGGCAGGGCCCTTAGGGGACTCAGACTGATGGAACATAAAGACTCCTGTCGGATATCGCGCTTTCTAGGAGATCGCCGCGCAATCGTCAAGGTTGCAATGACCGGCTGCGAGAGCGGGCATTGTCCAGTGCCCCATGTGCGGCCGCGCCTTACAAGCTTGCACCGTGGGATCAATTGCTCTACCGAGAAACCACGAATTCAGGCTTCAAAGAAGAGCATGACATGAGCATCGTCGACGTCCGCACTCCTGATCCGAAACGCTTCATTCCAGGCGCCACCGGCGACTGGGAGGTCATCATCGGCATGGAAGTCCATGCGCAGGTGCTGAGCAATTCGAAGCTGTTCTCCAGTGCGTCGACCGAGTTCGGGTCGGAGCCGAACGCCAATGTGTCGCTGGTCGATGCCGCAATGCCCGGCATGCTTCCGGTCATCAACGAGGAATGCGTCAAGCAGGCCGTGCGCACCGGCCTCGGCTTGAAGGCAAAGATCAACAATCGCTCGATCTTCGACCGGAAGAACTATTTCTATCCGGACCTGCCGCAGGGCTATCAGATCTCGCAATACAAGGATCCGATCGTCGGCGAGGGCAAAATCATCATTTCCGTCGGTCCGGATCGCCAGGGGCAGTTCGAAGACGTCGAGATCGGCATCGAGCGCCTGCATCTGGAGCAGGATGCCGGCAAGTCGATGCACGACCAGCATCCCGCCATGTCCTATGTCGACCTCAACCGGTCGGGCGTCGCGCTGATGGAGATCGTCTCGAAGCCGGACCTGCGTTCGTCGGACGAGGCGAAAGCCTATCTCACCAAGCTCCGCTCGATCCTGCGTTATCTCGGCACGTGCGACGGCAATATGGACGAGGGCTCGATGCGCGCGGACGTCAACGTCTCGGTTCGCCGCCCGGGCGAAGCTTTCGGCACGCGCTGCGAAATCAAGAACGTCAACTCGATCCGCTTCGTCGGCCAGTCGATCGAATACGAGGCCCGTCGCCAGATCGCCATCCTCGAGGACGGCGGCGCGATCGACCAGGAGACCCGTCTCTTCGATGCCAACAAGGGCGAGACCCGCTCGATGCGTTCGAAAGAAGAGGCGCACGACTACCGCTACTTCCCCGATCCGGATCTCCTGCCGCTCGAGTTCGACGATGCCTTCGTGGAAGCGCTCAAGGCCGATCTTCCCGAATTGCCGGACGACAAGAAGGAACGCTTCGTTCGCGATCTCGGTCTGTCCGTTTACGATGCGTCCGTTCTCGTCTCGGAAAAGGCGATTGCCGATTACTTCGAAGCCGTGGCCGAAGGCCGTGACGGCAAGGCGGCGGCGAACTGGGTGATCAACGATCTTCTCGGCGCGCTGAACAAGGCCGGAAAGACCATCGAGGAAACGCCGGTCTCGCCGGCGCAGCTCGGCGGTATCATCGATCTCATCAAGGACGGCACCATTTCCGGCAAGCTCGCAAAGGATCTCTTCGAAATCCTCTGGAGCGAGGGAGGCGATCCGGCCGAGATCGTCGAGAGCCGCGGTATGAAGCAGGTAACCGACACCGGTGCGATCGAGAAGGCGGTCGACGAGATCATCGCCGCCAATCCCGACCAGGTTGAAAAAGCCAAGGCGAAGCCGTCGCTGGCCGGCTGGTTCGTCGGGCAGGTGATGAAGGCGACCGGCGGCAAGGCCAATCCGCAGGCGGTGCAGGCCCTCGTAAAATCCAAGCTCGGCATCGAGGAGTGACGATGTTCTTCGTCCGTACCGCGAGCGAGCGCGACCTCGAAAAGGTTCGCGCTCTGCTTGCCGAGACGTGGCACGCGACCTACGATACGTTCTACGGTGTCGAAAAGGTCAATGAACTGACGGCGAGGTGGCATTCCGTCGAGGCCCTTCGCGCGCGGTTGCAGCGCAAGCACTCCGAGTTTGTCGTCGCCGACAACGGCAGCGAGCTTGCCGGGATGGGCTATGCCGCCATGTCCGAGTCGCTGGAAAAGACAGCCGTGTTGCACCAGCTCTATGTGCTGCCGAAGTATCAACGCCATGGCGTCGGTCGCGACATGTTCGCGGAGCTCGAGACCTGCTTCCCGGATGCGGAACGCATGCGGGTGGAGGTGGAGCCGCAGAACCTGCACGCGCTCGCCTTTTATCGCGCGCATGGATTTGTGGAAGTCGCAAAAACATCCAGTTGCGGCGACGAGCAGTCCGGCATACCGGCGCTCATCCTCGAAAAGCGTCTATCCTGACCTTTGACGCCGCTCGCATCGATGCGACACAGCCGCCTCGGCCTCGAGATGCAGGTGAATTGCCCCGCAGCCAAGAGCGGAATCACTGGACAAGCCGGAAGCGGCGCGGCATAAGCGGGGGCGAGATTTTGACATCCGGCTGGCTCCCATCGGCCGGTAAAGGACGATGCCTATGAAGCTCCTGCTGCAGATTTTCACCTGGTGGAACGGACAGACGATCGGTACCCGGTTTCACACCTGGCGCCATGGCCAGCGCGTCGGGGAAGACGAGTTCGGCAACGTCTACTATCAGGGCGGCACGGACTCCGAGGGCCGGACGCGGCGTTGGGTGATCTACAACGGCCCTGCCGAGGCGTCTGCGATCCCGCCGGGCTGGCATGGTTGGATGCATCACCGCACCGACGTCTCCCCCGCCGACGAGAAATATGTCGTCCGCGAGTGGCAGAAGCCCCACCGCGCCAACCCGACCGGCACGCCCGGTGCCTACCGGCCGAAGGGGTCGATTGCCGGCGCCGGCAAGCGCCCGCGTGTGACCGGCGACTACGACGCCTGGACGCCGCGCTCCTGAGCCTGGGCTCTTCGGGTATCATCCCGCGACATGCGGGACGATCACGGCGCAGCCACATTTCGGGTTTAGCGCCTGAAGTCCATCCGGGACTAACAGCAATGTGCGGGGGATTGGCGGTAATGGCGGGTTTCTGTCTGCGGGATTTGATTGGCCGGGGAGGGCGGTTTGCTGCCATTGCCCTTCTCCTTGCCGCTCCGGTGACGTCTGCCGTCGAAACCGCGCAGGCGGCGCGCCTTTCCAACGCCGTCGCGGTCTTCTCCGGCATCGACAAGATTACCGGCCGCATCACCAGTTTTGACGTCTATATCGGCGAAACGGTGCAATTCGGTGCGCTGCAGGTAACGCCGCGCGTTTGCCACAGCCGCGACGAAACGGAAGCGCCGAAGACGACCACTTTTGTGGAGGTGGACGAAATCACGCTCGACCGGAAGATCCGCCGCATCTTCACCGGCTGGATGTTTGCCGACAGCCCGGGGCTCAATGCGGTCGAGCACCCCGTCTATGACGTTTGGCTGCAGTCCTGCAAGACCTCGTCGGACGTCCCCCCGCCGGACACGGCGGCAAAGCAATAGAGCACTTGGCAAGGCGCCTCCTGCGATCCTTCTCTCTTTGCCTGCCACTCACCGGAGCGACGCAAAGCGTAAGCCTTTCCTTGAGAAGGCATGATCCTCAGAATTCGAGATTTGGCGAAGCTATGGCTTTCGCGAGCAGAACTTCGTACTGAGCCTTGGGCACGTCGACTGCGCCGAAGGACTTCAGGTGTTCGGTCGTGAATTGCGTGTCGAGGAGCCGAAATCCCTTGGACCTCAATCGCTCGACCAGATGGACGAGGCAGATCTTCGATGCGTCGGTGCGCCGCGAGAACATGCTCTCGCCGAAAAAGGCTGCGCCGAGTGAAACGCCGTAGAGCCCGCCGACGAGTACGTCTCCCTCCCATGCCTCGACGCTGTGCGCATGGCCCATTTGGTGCAGGGCCGCATAGAGGGAGCGGATCGTGTCGTTGATCCAGGTCGTCGGCCTGTCCCGTGCGGGCTGAGCGCACCCCTCCATGACTTCAGCGAAGGCCGTATCGAAGCGAATGTCGAAGGGACGTCTGCGGATCGCCTTGGCGAGGCTGCGCGAGACGTGAAACCGGTCCAGCGGGATGATGCCGCGGATCTCGGGCTCGACCCAGAAAAGTTCAGGATCGTCGGCCGAGTCGGCCATGGGGAAGAGGCCGATCGAGTAGGCGCGCAACAACATGTCCGGCGTGATATCCGGTTGTTTGCTGCGCGTCTCCTTCAATGTCGTATCCTATGCGGATGTTGTGGCCAGATGGTGCTCCAGCCAATGGATATCATAATCGCCGTTTGCGATATCCTGATTGTTGATCAGGTCCTGAAAAAGGGGAAGAGTCGTCTTGATGCCGTCGATGACAAATTCGTCGAGTACGCGGCGCAGCCGCATCATGCATTCGACGCGCGTCCGGCCGTGGACGATCAGCTTACCGATCAGGCTGTCATAGTAGGGGGGGATGCGGTAACCCTGATAGGCGCCGCTGTCGACGCGCACACCGAGGCCACCCGGGGCGTGGAAATGCGTGATCGTGCCCGGAGAAGGGACGAAGGTGCGCGGATCTTCGGCATTGATGCGGCATTCGATGGCGTGACCGGAGAAGACGATATCTTCCTGCTTGGCAGAGAGGCCGGCTCCGGACGCCACGCGAATCTGCTCGTGCACGAGGTCGATCCCGGTGATCGCTTCGGTAATCGGGTGTTCGACCTGCAGGCGCGTGTTCATCTCGATGAAGTAGAACTCGCCGTTCTCGTAGAGGAACTCGATCGTGCCGGCGCCGCGATATTTCAACTTCTTCATCGCGTCGGCGCAGATTTGACCGATCTTCATGCGCTGTTCGACGTTCAGGGCCGGGGAGTTGGCTTCTTCCCAGACCTTCTGATGGCGGCGCTGCAGCGAGCAGTCGCGTTCGCCGAGATGGATCGCATTGCCTTCGCCATCCCCGACGACCTGGATTTCGATATGGCGCGGCTTGCCGAGAAACTTCTCCATGTAGACCGCGTCGTTGCCGAATGCGGCCGCCGCTTCGGAACGTGCCGTCGCAACCGCGTTTTCGAGTTCCTCCTCGGTGCGGGCGACCTTCATGCCGCGGCCACCGCCACCCGCCGTCGCCTTGATCAGCACGGGGAATCCGATCTGGCGGGCGATCTCCAGTGCGTTCTCCGGCTTCACTTCGCCATCGGAGCCCGGAACCACCGGAATGCCGAGTTCTTCCGCCGTCTTCTTGGCGGTGATCTTGTCGCCCATGAGGCGGATGTGCTCGGCAGTCGGTCCGATGAATGTGATGCCGTGCGCATCGAGGATATCGGCGAACTTGGCGTTCTCCGAGAGGAAGCCGTAACCCGGATGCACCGCATCCGCACCGGTGATCTCACAGGCGGCAACGATCTGATGGATGTTCAGATAGCTCTCGCGCGAAGGCGGCGGGCCGATGCAGACGCTCTCGTCAGCGAGCCGGACATGCATGGCGTCGCTGTCCGCCGTCGAGTGCACGGCCACGGTCGCGATGCCGAGCTCCTTGCAGGCACGCAGGACGCGCAGAGCAATTTCGCCGCGATTGGCAATGAGGATTTTCGAGATCATCGCCACCGTGCCCTATTCGATCACGATCAGGGGTTCGCCATATTCGACCGGGGCGGCGTCCTGCACGAGAATTTCCGTCACCTTGCCGGAGCGGGGGGCCGGAATCTGGTTCATCGTCTTCATTGCCTCGATGATCAGGATGGTCTGACCTTCCTTCACCACCGCACCGACTTCGATGAAGGGGCGGGAGCCCGGAGCCGGGGCGAGATAGGCGGTGCCGACCATGGGGGCCGTCACTGCGTTCTTGGCATTGTGACCGCCTTCGGCGGCACCCTGGGGCGCACCAGCCGGCTGACCAGCGGCGATGGCGGGCGGCACCTGGTAGGCGGGCATCGCCGGCATGGACATGGCAACAGGCGTGCCGTTCCGCGAAACGCGGATGCGCAGATCGTCCTGCTCCACTTCGATCTCGGTGAGGTCGGTATCGTTAAGGATATTGGCGAGATCACGGATCAGCGCCTGATCGATACCCGGTTTCTTTTCAGCCATGGGATATGAGCCTCGTGTTCTTCTTATTTGGATTTTTCCGTCAGGTTCTTTAGCGCATGCAGCGCCAGAATGTAACTCTGTGCGCCGAAACCGCAGATAACGCCTTTGACGGCTGGCGCGATCATCGACTTGTGCCGGAATTCTTCGCGCGCATGAATATTGGAAAGATGCAGCTCCACCACGGGGACGGTGATCGCCCGAATGGCATCGTGCATGGCGATGGAGGTGTGTCCGTAGGCGGCGGGATTGATGGCGATGCCGACTGCCTTTTCGCCAGCCTCGTGTAACCAGTCGACCAACGTGCCTTCATGGTTCGACTGCCGGAAGTCGACGTCGAAGCCGAGGTGTCTGGCCTCCTCCTTGCACATCGCTTCGATGTCGGCAAGCGTCTTGCCGCCATAGATACCCGGTTCGCGTTTGCCGAGCGCGTTCAGGTTTGGGCCGTTCAGCACAAAGATAGTCGAAGGCATAAGGGAATCCGGTCCGGTGATGGAGGGTTACCTATAGACTGATGGTTCCCCGAGGAAAAGCCCCCTGGGTACCAGCGGGCTTTGTCCACAAGTCGTGCTGTTCCTATAGGGGCGGTGGCCGGCCGGCCGTCAGCAGACGGTCTTGCCGCACGCACGCATGTTGGCGACTTTCTGTTCGATCTCTGGCGCCCCGACAGCGCCGAAGACCGCCTCGTTGCCGACGACGTAGGATGGCGTTCCCGTGATGCCGAGCTCGTTGGCGAGCGTATAGGCTTCGCGCATCGAGGCATCATACGGCCCGTCATCCATCTTTTCGCGCAACTGCGCTTCCGTCACGCCGAGCTTGGCCGCAACGGCGATCGCGGTTTCCTCCGTCGCGCGCTCCTCTCCCCCGAGCAGGGCGCGATGGAAATCGCCGTATTTCTCTGGTGCGACCACGCGGAAGGCGGCGCTGACCTTGTGGGCCGCGAGCGAGTCCGGTCCGAGAATTGGGAGCTCCTTGAGAACGAAGCGGACATTCTTGTCCTTGGCGAGGATGTCGTCCATGTCGGACAGAGCCCGTTTGCAATAGCCGCAGTTGTAATCGAAGAACTCGACGATCGTCACATCGCCTTCCGGATTGCCGAGGGCAATGTCGTAGGCAGAGTTGAAGATCGCCTTCTTGTTGTCGGCGATTGCCGCCTGGGCGGTTTCCTGCTGCTTGGCCCGCTGCTTGGAGGTGAGGGCTTCCTGCACTTCCAGCATGATCTCCGGATTGGCGAGCAGGTACTCCTTGATGAAGGCGCCGAATTCCTCCTTCTGCTTGGCATCGAGCGCAGCCGCGGGACCGGGCAGGGCGACGCCGGCAGCAAGCGCGATCAGGGATGCTGCGGCAATCATCTTCATCTTGAGCGTCATTCTTTCCTCGTGGTCTGCTGTTCTATGTCGGTCGTAGGCTCCGCACGCTTGCGTCAATGCGCCAGTTTGAAGACGACGGCAAGTCCCGGCTTGCGCCGACTGGTTGAAGCATAGGGCGTGGCGGGGGGAAACGAAACGGCAAAATCGGCCGAATTGCGGCGTTCGCGGACTTGTGAAGCCGCGAGCGATGGGGCAAAGGGCATTGAGAAACTTGCGAGGACCGTACTTTTGGCACAGATGTCGAAACGCAGCGCAGTCGAGCCGTTCCACGCCATGGATGTGCTGGCCGAGGCCACGCGGCGGCGCGATTCCGGTCACCCGGTCATATCCATGGCGGTCGGTCAGCCCGCGCATCCGGCGCCGAAAGCGGCACTCGATGCAGCAAGGCGTGCGCTCGATCACGGTCGGCTCGGCTATACGGACGCTCTTGGCACACTCTCCCTGAAGAGGGCGATTGCCGCTCACTATCACAACCGACACGGCATCACGCTCGATCCGCAGCGGATTGCGGTGACGACCGGATCGTCGGCCGGGTTCAATCTCGCCTTTCTCGCCCTGTTCGATCCGGGCGATCGCGTGGCCATCGCCCGCCCGGGCTATCCCGCCTATCGCAACATCATGGCCGCGCTCGGGCTCGAAGTGGTCGAGATCGAAGCCAATGCCGATGCCGGCTTCACTTTGACCCCGGACAGCCTCGAGCGCGCCGCGGCACGTGGCGGAAAACCGTTGAAGGGCGTGCTTCTCGCAAGTCCGGCGAACCCGACGGGAACGGTGACCGGAAAGGCGCAGCTGAAGGCGCTCGCCGACTATTGCCGGGACCACTCGATCGCCTTCATCTCCGATGAGATCTATCACGGCCTTACTTTCGCCGGTGAGGAGACGACGGCGCTTGAAGTCGCCGACGACGCCGTCGTGATCAACTCCTTCTCCAAATACTACTGTATGACCGGTTGGCGCATCGGCTGGATGGTTCTGCCCGAGGCGCGGGTGCGTGCCTTCGAGCGCATCGCGCAGAGCCTCTATATTTCGCCGCCGGAGCTGTCACAGATTGCCGCGGAGGCGGCTCTCGGCGCGCATGAGGAGCTCGACGGCTACAAGCGTGCCTATGCCGCGAACCGGGCACTGCTGCTCGAACGGCTGCCGCAGATCGGCTTTTCGATCGCCTCGCCGATGGACGGCGCATTTTACGCCTATGCGGATGTCAGCCGCTTCACCAATGACAGCATGGCCTTCGCCCGTCGGATGCTGGCCGAGATCGACGTCGCGGCAACGCCCGGCTTCGACTTCGATCCCGTCGAAGGGCATCGCACCATGCGCTTTTCCTATGCGGGCGCGGCTACCGAGATGGAGGAGGCGATGAACCGCATCGCGCGCTGGTTGGCCTAAGGCCTGTTGAGATTCGGGCCGCCCGCGCCGGGTTTTACCAGTTGCCGGGGTCTGCGGTGTGATCGACACTGGCAAACTCATCTGCCTCTTTCCGGTCCAGTGTCAGGTTGGTTGCGATCTTCGTTTCATCCGTGACCGAATAATGCAAAGGGGCCGGCCCGTTGGTCAGTTGCTGATACATGAGCAAGGCAGCCTCCTCGGCAGTGTCGGCTTC
The DNA here is from genome assembly GCF_000375585.1 of Sinorhizobium meliloti 4H41. Classification (GTDB taxonomy): domain Bacteria; phylum Pseudomonadota; class Alphaproteobacteria; order Rhizobiales; family Rhizobiaceae; genus Sinorhizobium; species Sinorhizobium meliloti_A. The sequence goes on from NZ_AQWP01000001.1 coordinate 1,286,418, forward strand.
GAACTCTTCCGTAACGATGACTGTGAACTTGTGCATGGCCTCGTCCTCCCTCTGGAAAGTATAGAGCGGGATAAGGAAAACTATGTGCGGCTTTCCGTCCGGAAAGGGCGGAGTTTTTCAAAGGGGAAGCTCACACCTGAGCCGCCACCCATCCCAGCCATGAAAAAGCCCGGATCGCTCCGGGCTATTTCTTTGCTTCTTAGAAGAAACCGCGGCGCTGCCACCAGCCGCCCTTTTTAGGTTTTGCCGGCTCCTCTTCGCCCTCGCTTTTGCTGGACGTCACGACCGGCTCGGTAGCGATCGCCGACAGATCCCGGTTTGCGCGCGCGGGCTTTGCGCCTTCCAGATCGGCAACAGCTTCCTCCACCGCCTCAGGGGCGGCTTCGGGAGCTTCGGGTTGGGACTCGACGGCCTTCTCGGCTCCTTCATCGACACTCTCGGCCGGCTCCTCGGCCTTGACTGCTTTCTTGCGGCTGCGCCGGGGTTTTGCCGGTTTCGGCTCCTGCGCTGCTGCCTCGACGGCAGCGGCTGCCGCGATATCCGGCGACGTCTCCTCGGCTGCCGCGGCTGGGGGGACTTCCGCCTCTGAGGCGTCAACGGCCGCTTCGCCGGCTTCTGCAGCCACGCCGGCCTCGCCCTCGGCTTCAGCCAGTTCATCCTGACGACTGCGGCGGCCGCCACGCTTGCCCCGGCGGCGACGCTTGCGCTTCTGCTCGCTATCGCCATTCAGGGCATCCGTGGCGTCGCCTTCATCCTCGGCATCGTCCACTGCGCCTTCATCGCCGGTCTCGTCCTCAGCCGCGTCGGCTGCCTCAGCGAAGGCTTCGTCCGCTCCCTGACCCGCACCCTTGCCGCGCCGGCGGCGACGACGCTTGCGCTTGCGGCCGCCTTGTTCGTCGGTCTGCGCCTTTTTCTGGTCCTGACGGTCGGCAGCAATCTCTTCCGCTTCCTCTTCGTCGGACTCCTCCTCGATGAGGACCTCTTCTTCGTCTTCCGGCTCCGGCTCGAACTGCAGGATCTGGTCGATCCTCACCGGATTTTCGACCGGTTCACCGCGATCGATCGCGAAGTGCTGCGCACCGACCTGGGCGTCCGCTTCGATGAAGATGGAAACACCGAAGCGCTGTTCGTAGTCCGTGATCGAACTGCGCTTCTGATTGAGCAGATAGAGCGCGATATCGGGTGTCGTGCGCACGCTGATGTCGTGCGTGGTGTTCTTGAGCAGATGTTCCTCGATGCCGCGCAGGACATGCAGGGCAACGGAGGATTGCGAACGGATATGGCCCGTACCGTTACAGTGCGGGCAGGTCTGCATCGTGCTTTCCAGCACCGAGGCGCGGATGCGCTGGCGAGACATTTCGAGCAGGCCGAAATGCGAGATGCGGCCGACCTGGATACGGGCCCGATCGTTCTTCAGGCAATCCTTGAGCTTCTTCTCGACGGAGCGGTTGTTCCGCTTCTCTTCCATGTCGATGAAGTCGATCACGATCAGGCCGGCAAGGTCGCGAAGGCGCAATTGCCGCGCTACTTCCTCGGCTGCCTCGAGATTCGTCTGGAGAGCCGTATCCTCGATCGAGTGTTCGCGCGTCGAACGACCGGAGTTCACATCGATGGAAACCAGAGCTTCGGTCTGGTTGATGATGATGTAGCCGCCAGACTTCAGCGTCACCTGCGGCTGCAGCATGCGATCGAGCTGCGCTTCGATGCCGGAGCGAGAGAAGATCGGATGCACGTCGCGATAGGGCTGCACGACCTTTGCGTGGCTCGGCATCAGCATCTTCATGAAGCCCTTGGCTTCCTTGTAGCCTTCCTCGCCCGAAACGACGATCTCGCTGATGTCCTTGTTGTAGAGATCGCGGATCGATCGCTTGATAAGGCTGCCCTCTTCGTAGACGAGGCAGGGGGCAGTCGAGTTCAGCGTCAGCGTGCGGACGTTCTCCCACAGCCGCATGAGGTATTCGAAGTCGCGCTTGATCTCGACTTTCGTGCGATTGGCTCCGGCGGTGCGCAGGATCACACCCATTCCCTGCGGCACGTCGAGACCGCGGGCGATTTCCTTCAGACGCTTGCGGTCCTGCAGGTTGGTGATCTTGCGCGAAATACCGCCGCCGCGCGCCGTGTTCGGCATGAGAACGGAGTAGCGGCCTGCGAGCGAAAGATAGGTCGTGAGTGCCGCACCCTTGTTGCCGCGCTCTTCCTTTGCGACCTGAACCAGCAGGATCTGCCGGCGCTTGATCACTTCCTGAATGCGGTATTGCTTGCGCGGCTTGCGGATATGACGATCCGCCACCTCTTCCATGGCATCTTCGGCGCCGACGGATTCGATGATTTCCTTTTCGCCGTCGTGATTGTCGTCGTCATCGTCGTCGTCACGCTGACGACGCGCGTCGATATCCTCGGAGATCGAATCGGTATCGACCACCGCGGCCATTTCGTTCTTGTCGCCTTCTCCGTCTTCCGACGGGCCGCCCTCAGGCGCTACGGGCTCTTCGCCGGCCTTCGGCTTTGCGCGGCGGGTACGCTTCGGCTTGGCCTTGGCCTTGGGCTTCTCCGCAGCGGCCTCGGCGGCCTCGGCGGCTTCTCCGGCTGCCTCGGCGGCTTCGGCCTGTGCCACGACTTCGGCAACCGTATCGCCGGCCGGCGCGGACTTCTGTTCCGCCACGGTGTCGTTCGGCTCGTCATCGTCGCGGCGGGCCTCTTCGGCTTCCGCCTTCAACAGGGCCTGACGATCGGCGAGGGGGATCTGGTAGTAGTCGGGATGGATTTCGGCGAAGGCCAGAAACCCGTGGCGATTGCCGCCGTAATCGACGAAGGCCGCCTGGAGCGACGGCTCCACTCTGGTTACCTTCGCCAGGTAGATATTGCCGCGGATCTGCTTCTTATGTTCCGATTCGAAATCGAATTCTTCTATGCGGTTCCCGCGTACGACAACGACGCGCGTCTCCTCTGAGTGAGACGCATCGATAAGCATTTTCTCTGCCATCTAAGCTGTGCTCCTCGGCGCGGCGGGACGACAGACAGAGTGCCTTTTTCAAGAAGGCTGTCCAAGACGTCGGAGGCTGCGCCGGATATGAAAGGTCCTGTTTGGCGCAAGCGATGGTGCAGCAGCCAGACGGCAGCCGGAACGCTGGGGTCCCGGGGCCGCTCTACTTCTGACCGATACTGCTGAGTCACATCAAAGACCAAACAAGAATGCCAATGTCCTGGACCTCTGGAAGAGGCCCGATGAATGCGCCCGCTTGCGGGCATCCGGTGAAATTCACCATCAAGAACTCCGGCCACCGCCGGAAATTTGCGAACCAGTATACGGAGGAGGAAATGCGGCGACGGCGGATGAATTCCTGCGGCCGCGGAAGCTTGATACGGTTGCAACCGGTTGTTCCGGCTCGATCACTCCCTGGCGCCAAGCTCGTCTAAAAGCTCCGGCTGCCCGGCCGACGATTCTATCCCGTCAACACTTTCTCCTTGTGACGCTTTTATGTTTTCCATGTCACATTGGCAAGGGAAAAGCCTTTGCCGCCACAATATTGATCGATTCGCTTGCGCGGGTGTAACCGGACCTTCAGGAGAAGACAGCGCCGGCTGACGGGCGGTGCGACGGCCTCCGCGTCAAGCTTTGGTTAACCCTGAGGGTTCATTGGTTGAGGGGCGGATAAGGGGGTGGCGGGGAGACCTTCGCCGGCACATTTATTGGATGGATGCGGGGTTTCAGGTGAAGCGTTCGGCGACTAGGCTGTGTTCCATGGAGGCGATCGGGCGTCGTCGCGGTATGCGCGCGCTCGTCGCTGCCTTTGGTGCCGTTTTGCTTCTCCTGTCGCCCGTGGCGGGCCTGCGCGCCGGCGAGCCGGTGCCTCTCCTCGCCTATGCCGCGCGGATTGCCGGCGACGATGCCCGCACGCGCCTGGTCATCGAGTTCGATCGCGAGCCGGCCTTCTCCATCCACTACGTCGCCAATCCCGTTCGCGTCATCGTCGATCTGCCGGAAACCTCGTTCGGGCTGAAACCGGAGAGCCTGGAGCCTCGCGGCTTGTTCGACGCCATCCGTTATGGCGGAATGGGGGCAGGGGCCTCGCGGCTTGTGCTCTCCGCCAAGGGGCCGACGGAGGTGACCCACGCGGAAGTGAAGCCGGTGGAGGACGGGAAGGGCTTTCGCCTCGTGCTCGATGCGGAGAGGATCGGCCAGGACCGCTTCGACACGCTCCTGGCCGAGCAGCAGTGGACCGGCACGGTGCCCTCCGCCAAGACCGACCGGCCGGCCGCCGCGCCGCCCCCGAAGGCCGGGGCCTTCGTGGTTGCGATAGATGCCGGCCATGGGGGAATCGATACCGGTGCAATCGGCGGCGTCACGAAAACCGAAGAGAAACACGTGACCCTGGCCTTCGCGAAGGAGCTGGTGGAACGGCTCAATCACGAACCCGGCATCGAGGCGTTTCTGACGCGGGAACGCGACGAATTTCTCTCCCTTCCTCAACGCGTGCAGATTGCACGCCAGCGAGGCTCCAACCTGTTCATTTCGGTTCACGCCGACACATTACGGCAGAAGGATATTCGGGGCGCTACGGTCTACACGATCTCCGACAAGGCGTCCGACCACCTCGCGGCCGATCTTGCCGCACGCGAGAATCTCTCCGACGAGATTGCCGGGATTCCGCTCGAAAGCGAGCCGGCCGAAGTCGCGGATATTCTCATCGATCTCACCCGCCGCGAAACTCAGGCTTTCTCGGTCAACCTCGCCCGAAGCGTCATTTCCTCGTTCGAAGGGCAGATCAAGCTGATCAACAATCCGCACCGCCATGCGGGGTTCCGGGTCCTGCAGGCGCCGGACGTGCCCTCGGTGCTGCTCGAGCTCGGCTTCCTGTCGAACAAGGAAGATGAGAAGCAACTGCTCGATGCGGAATGGAGGAAGAAGGTATCCGCGCTGCTTGCCGACGCCGTTCAGCGCTACCGGAACACCGCGGTTGCAAACGGCGGTTGAATGTGCAGGGCATTCCGGGATCGCTGATCTCGTCCCAGCCCGGTGCCACGGAATGGGGATGTGATTTGTGTCGAGCCGGTAACAGCGATATGCTTTTCAGCGGATGCGCACTGTATAATCCGGTAACAGCCCTATTTTACTCACAATCCAGGCCCCTTAGGGGGAGGGCGTCCCGATTTGTGGGAAACGGTGTTGATGCTTCAGGTTCCTGGCCATATGAGGGAGCCCAAACGCGTGTAACTGAAAATGCCGGACGTTTTCTTTGGAAGAGTTTGGCGACGTCGGCCTCCTTTCGCGGAAAACGAGCGTTCGGGCACTCGGCGACCTCGCAATAGGACGATAATTAGATACCGGTACCTGACTGATGATCAGACTGATTGGATATTTTTTTGGCATTGGTGCGTTTCTGCTGCTTGGCACAGCCGCGGCCGTCGCGATCTATCTCGGCGGCATCACCAAGGACCTGCCCGACTATGAGGTGCTGGCCAATTATGCGCCGCCGGTGACGACCCGCTTCCATGCGGGTAACGGCGCGCTGATGGCCGAATATGCGCGCGAGCGCCGGCTGTATCTGCCCATTCAGGCGATACCCGATCGCGTCAAGGCCGCATTCATCTCGGCGGAAGACAAGAATTTCTACCGGCATCCGGGTGTCGACGTGACGGGCCTTGCGCGCGCCATCGTGGTCAATGTGCAGAATTTCGGCTCCGGCCGGCGCCCGGTCGGCGCGTCGACGATCACCCAGCAGGTCGCCAAGAATTTCCTTTTGAGCTCCGACCAGACGCTCGATCGCAAGATCAAGGAAGCGATCCTCTCCTTCCGCATCGAACAGGCCTACAGCAAGGACCGCATTCTCGAGCTCTATCTCAACGAGATTTTCTTCGGGCTGAATTCCTACGGCATCGCCGGCGCGGCGCTGACCTATTTCGACAAGTCGGTGACGGAACTGACAATTGCCGAGACCGCCTATCTTGCGGCCCTGCCCAAGGGGCCGGCCAATTACCACCCGTTCCGCCAGGTCGAGGCTGCGATCGAGCGCCGCAACTGGGTGATCGATCGGATGGTCGAGAATGGTTACGTCACCAAGGCTGACGGTGAGGAGGCAAAGCAACAACCGCTCGGCGTCAAGCCGCGGCGGGGCGGCGCGCACCTCTTCGCCTCCGATTTCTTCGCCGAAGAAGTGCGTCGTCAGATCATCCAGAAATACGGTGACAAGGCGCTTTACGAGGGCGGGCTTTCCGTACGTACGTCGCTGGATCCGCGGCTGCAGATTGCGGCGCGCAAGGCGCTTCAGGACGGGCTTTTGAACTACGACGAGCGGCGGGGCTTTCACGGTCCGGTGAAAACAATCGAGATCGGCGGCGACTGGGGCGAGCCGCTGAGCAAGATCCCCACGCTCAGCGACGTGCCGGAATGGAAACTGGCAGTCGTGCTCTCGGTAGATAGCGAAGGCGCCGAAATCGGCGTCCAGCCGGAAAAGGAAGTCTCGGGCAAGATCGTGCCTGAACGGGTGACCGGGCGGATTGCCGCCAAGAACATGCAGTGGGCCTATCGCTCCGCGGGCGGAAAGCGCAAGAACGCCAAGTCGCCGGAGGGGGTCCTCGGGCCGGGCGACGTCGTCTATGTCGAGCCGTTGCAAGAGGCCGGCGAATATCGGCTGCGCCAGCCGCCGAAGGTTCAGGGCGGATTGGTCGCGATGGACCCGCATACCGGCCGCGTGCTGGCGATGGTCGGCGGGTTTTCCTACGGACAGTCCGAGTTCAACCGCGCGACTCAGGCGATGCGCCAGCCCGGTTCCGCCTTCAAGCCCTTCGTCTACGCGGCCGCCCTCGACAACGGCTATACGCCGGCATCGGTCATTCTGGATGCGCCTATCGAGATCGTCGCGGGCGGTCAGGTCTGGCGGCCCGAAAACTACGGCGGCGGCTCTGCCGGACCGTCGACGCTCCGCCTCGGCATCGAAAAATCGCGCAACCTGATGACGGTCCGGCTTGCCAACGACCTGGGCATGAACATCGTCGCCGAATATGCCGAGCGTTTCGGGATCTACGACAAGATGGCGCCGCTTCTTGCGATGTCGCTCGGTTCCGGCGAAACGACTGTGCTGCGTCTCGTGTCCGCCTATGCCGTCATCGCCAATGGCGGCAAGCAGATCAAGCCGTCGCTGATCGACCGGATTCAGGACCGTTACGGCAAGACCATCTTCCGCCATGAGGACCGGGCCTGCGAGAATTGCAATGCCGATCATTGGGAAGCTCAGGAAGAGCCGGTGCTGATCGACAATCGCGAGCAGGTCCTCGATCCGATGACCTCCTATCAGATCACCTCCATGATGGAAGGCGTCGTCGCGCGGGGAACCGCGGCAGGCAAGATCAAACTCGATCGCCCTGTCGCAGGCAAGACCGGCACGACCAATGACGAGAAGGACGCCTGGTTCGTGGGTTACACTCCCGACCTCGTCGCGGGGCTCTATCTCGGCTTCGACGACCCGGCACCGCTCGGGCGCGGGTCGACCGGCGGCGGCTTGTCGGCGCCGACTTTCAACGCCTTCATGCAGAAGGCGGTGGAGGGTACCCGTCCCGGCAAGTTCGTGGTGCCGGAAGGCATGAGCCTTATTCCCGTCAACCGCAAAACCGGCATGGCGGCCGTCGAGGGCGAGCCGGACACGATCATCGAAGCCTTCAAGCCGGGCACCGGCCCTGCGGACACCTTCTCGGTCATCGGCGACCTCGACGAATATGCGCCGCCGGAAGAAATATTGAGAACCTCTCCGCAGGCCAACCAGGCGGTAACCTCCGGCTCCAACGGACTGTTCTGACCCTTTCCATTGCACGCGGTGCCCGTCGCCTTTACATCGGCGGCGGGCACCGCTATTTGACCGTCACGTTGGAAAAGTCACCTGAAGAAGCAGGATCATGCGCAGCGAAATCGAGAACATCGTCGACGAAATCAAGCAGGCCATAAGCCTGCTGAGGAGGCATCTTTGACTGGGATCAGGCGGTAAGACGACTGGACTGGTTGAACAACAAGGCGGAAGATCCGTCGCTCTGGAACGATGCGGCCGAGGCGCAGAAACTGATGCGCGAGCGCCAGCAGCTCGACGATGGCATCAATGGCCTGCGCCGCTTCGAGCAGCAGCTCAACGACAACATCGAGCTCATCGAACTCGGTGAAGAGGAGGGCGATTCGGCGATCGTATCCGAGGCCGAGGAAGCGCTTCGCCAATTGCGCGGCGAGGCGGCGAAGAAGCAGGTCGAGGCCATGCTTTCGGGCGAGGCCGACCAGAACGACACTTATCTCGAAGTCCATTCGGGCGCCGGCGGCACGGAAAGCCAGGACTGGGCGAACATGCTGCTTCGCATGTATACGCGATGGGCCGAACGCCAGGGCTACAAGGTCGAGCTCATGGAAATCCAGGACGGGGAAGAAGCAGGCATCAAATCCGCTACGCTTCTCGTCAAGGGGCACAATGCCTATGGCTGGCTGAAGACGGAATCGGGCGTGCATCGCCTCGTCCGCATTTCTCCCTATGACAGCAACGCTCGCCGCCATACGTCCTTTTCGTCCATCTGGGTCTATCCCGTCGTGGACGAATCGATCCAGATCGACATCAACGAAAGCGATTGCCGGATCGATACCTACCGCTCCTCGGGCGCCGGCGGTCAGCACGTCAATACGACCGATTCGGCCGTGCGCATCACCCATATGCCGAGCGGCATCGTGGTGCAGTGCCAGCAGGAACGCTCGCAGCACAAGAACCGCGCCAAGGCATGGGACATGCTTCGCGCGCGGCTCTACGAGGCTGAACTGAAGAAGCGCGAGGAGGCCGCCAACGTCGAGGCGGCGTCGAAGACCGATATAGGCTGGGGTCACCAGATCCGCTCCTACGTCCTTCAGCCCTATCAGTTGGTGAAGGATTTGAGGACGGGCGTCGAAAGCACCAGCCCGGGCGACGTGCTCGACGGTGAACTGAACGAGTTCATGGAGGCAGCCCTTGCGCATCGCGTCAGCGGTGGCGCGGATGCGGCCGTCGACGACCTGAGCTGATTGCCGTTGCCCCGGTGTTGAGGGGGCGAGGGGAAATTCCTTTCGGCATGCGCGGCATGCGGTCTGCGCTGAAAGCCGCCCCTCATCCGGCCTGCCGGCCACCTTCTCCCCGCAAGCGGGGCGAAGGGGACTCGCGGCAGGCCCCAGTCCCCTTCGCCACCGCATCCACAAGCATGGCGGATTCGGTTAATGACAAGTTATAAAGGTGCTGGCAGGCGGATGAGGGGGCGAAGTTCGGTGCCCCTCAATTCGTCGCGCGCTCGATCTTGATGTCGCCGAGCTCGTCGATGAGGACCGTCCAGGTCTCGGGCTCGGTCGCGCCCGCTTCGGTCTTCAGATAAACCGTCGCGAACATTCCCGGCTGCGGCGTGATCCCTGTCGAGGTTTCGGGGCGAATATCGGTGACATAGGGTTTCAGCGCCGTGAATTCCTCCAGTTCCGCGGAGGAAACCACCTCGGGACCGGTCGGAGTGGAGGCGATCTGCTGCAGATGGACCTGCGCGGTGCCGTCCTCCTGTCGAACGGCAATCAGTTTATAATAGCCGCGCCGCCCACCGGGCGCCGCAGTCTTCGCACCCTTTTCGCCATCCCTGCTTTCGTCCGGCTGCGGCGCGCCGCCGCTCTCCTCCCAAAAGCCCGTGCTCGTCACGAAGATGACGTTCGAGGGCAGGAGGCCATTGTCCTGGGCGAAAAGCGCGCCTGAGGGCAGGGTCAGGCAGAGCGCTATCAGCAGGGCCTTGTGCATTGTGGATATCCTTCGCAACCGAATGCCGGGACTGCGAGGCACGCTACCGCCCGTGATCATACCATATCGGCCTTGCAACGTGTGATTTCAATTGGAAAACTGCTCGGCGAGAATGCGATCGGACCAGGAATGGTCCGGATCCGAAAGGATCCGCGCCGTGAGTTTTTCCGATTCGGCGATGCGGACATGCACGACGGACTTGACTTCCTGGTGGTCTGCCACGGCGTTGACCGGGCGCTTGTCGGCCTCGAGAATTTCGATGTCCACCGTCACGTGATTCGGCAACAGCGCCCCGCGCCAGCGCCGCGGCCGGAATGGGCTGACGGGCGTCAACGCCAGAAGCGGCGCTTCCAACGGCAGGATCGGCCCGTGCGCAGAAAGATTATAGGCGGTGGAGCCCGCAGGTGTCGCCAGAAGCAGCCCGTCGCAGGTCAGTTCGTCGAGCCGCGTCTTTCCGTCTACGATGACCTTCAACTTTGCGGCCTGGTAGGACTGGCGGAAAAGGTAGACCTCGTTGATGGCAAGCGCGGTGAACTTGTCGCCGTTGACGTCCGTGGTGCGCATCTCGAGCGGATGAAATGCATTTTCGTCCGCATTGGCGATGCGCTGATGCAGGTTCTCGGTGCTGTAGCGGTTCATCAGGAACCCGACCGAGCCGCGGTTCATCCCGTAGACGAGCTTGCCGGTATTCATCGTCCTGTGGAGCGTATGCAGCATGAAGCCGTCGCCGCCGAGCGCGACGATCACTTCGGCCTTGTCCGCATCATGATCTCCATAGAGGGCCCGGAGATCCTCGGCCGCCTTCTGCGCTTCCTCTGCCGGCGATGCGATGAAGGCGAGGGAGTTGAACTTGCGGGCCATGAACTCAGTCCGTCTGTCATTGCGGGGGCAGGGGCGCTTCCGCTTGTTTTCGCGTCAATTTAGGCGGGCGGCGCTATAGACGCCACGGTCGCTTTTTCTGGCACGGCCTCGGCACGAACGCATCCGAAAAATTGCGAGAAGCCGCATTTTTGCTTTACACCGGGAGAGAATATGGTAACTCCCAGCCCTAACGTGCCCTTATAGCTCAGTTGGTAGAGCGGCTGATTTGTAATCAGTAGGTCGGGAGTTCGAGTCTCTCTGGGGGCACCAGAAAACCCTGAAAACAATGCGTCGCCCACGCTTCCTTCCGGTTGCCCCCTTCGCTCCGGCAAGGTTTCATCGGCATCGAAGTGGCGCAGCCATCCAACCGTCGCATCAAATCTCGAACGACGCGGCCGGCCTCGGGTCGACCTCGCGGCAGCGCTCCAGCGCCTTGATCAGATTTTCCGCCAGAAAGTCGATGAGGGCGCGGGTCGCGGGCAGCAGGCCGTGGCGCGAGGGGAAGACGAGGTGAACCATGACGTTGCCGGAGGTCCACTCCGGCAGGACCGGAACGAGGGCGCCGGTTCGGAAGGCGCGCTCGCAAATGTGGTCGGGCAGAAGCGCTATGCCCATGCCTTCGATGGCCGCGCGTTCGAGGATGAGAAAATCGCTGCAGCCGACGACGGGCCGGTGAGCGATCTCGATCGCTCCCCCGGTTGCGTGTACGAGCCGCCAGACATCATTGGGGTGCTGCTCGTTCATCGACAGCGTCGGCATTTGCGAAAGATTGTCGGTCGTGATCTCACCGAGGCGCGCGAGAAGCGTCGGACTGGCGGCGAGGCGTTGGCGCACTTCGCCGAATTTGCGGACGATCAGCTGGCTGTCGGTGTCGAGCTGGTCGCGTGCGCGCAAGGCCACGTCGATCCGTTCCTCGATGAGATCGATCCGCCGGTTGGAGGCGGTGATCAACAGGCGGACACCCGGATATCGGCGGTGAAAGGCGGGCAGGATGTCGGCGAGCATCGGTGTGAAGCCGATGGGACAGGCGAGCCGGACGACGCCCGTCGGCTCGGCGCGCACTGCGGCGATCTCGGCTTCGGCGGCGGCCACGCCGTCGAGCAGCCCCTGGGCGTGCTCGTAAAAGACACGGCCGATTTCGGTCATTCGAAGCTTGCGCGTCGAGCGCTCGAGCAGACGCACGCCCAATTGCTCCTCCAGGCGTGCGACATGTTTGCTGAGCTTGGATTTCGGCACGTTCAGGTCGCGCGCGGCGGCGCTGAAGCCATTGTGTTTGACGACTGCGGCAAAGAGCGCGATATCGTTGAGATCCTGCATGAGTGCCTCCCATCAAAGGCGGTATCGACGTTCGGTGCGGCTCCCCGTCGATTGGAGGGTGACGATTGGAGCTCAGGGGGCCATCTGCCGCGATATATGCCGAATTGTTTCCCTGGGGAAACGGAATGTCAAATATTCGCTGACTTATCGAATGATTGTTTGCAGATCATATGTGATGCACCGCAACGTAAGCAAAGGTGCTTCCCATGAAAATCCTTCATATCGACTCCGGCATTCTCGGCGAACACTCCGTCTCCCGCCGCCTGACATCGGCAATCGTGTCGCAGCTCAAGGCCGACCAGCCCGATGCGGAGATCACCTATCGGGATCTCGCATCCGAACGCGTTCCGCACCTGACCGGCGCACAGATCATGGCGCCTGCAGACCTCGATGGTGTCGATGCCGCTCTGGCCGCCGATGTGCGCATCGGCCGCCAGATGCTCGAGGAATTCCTGGCTGCCGACACGGTCGTCGTCGGTGCGCCGATGTATAACTTCTCGATCCCGAGCCAGCTCAAGGCGTGGATCGACCGTCTGGCCGTTGCCGGCAAAACCTTCCGCTATACCGAAGCAGGACCGGAAGGCCTCGCCAAGGGCAAGAAGGTGATCGTCGCCTCCACCCGTGGCGGTCATTATTCGGTCGCCCCGGCTTCCGCCATGGACCACCAGGAAACCTATCTGCGGTCGGTCTTCGGTTTCTTCGGCATAACGGACATCGAGTTTATCCGCGCTGAGGGCCTGAATCTCGGCCCCGACCAGAAGCAGTTCGCCATAGCCGAAGCCGAAAAGACGATTGCTCAGGGCAACGTTCTGAAGCTCGCAAGCTAATCATTCGGCCGGCGCCGTGGCGCCGGTTCGTTGCGGAGGATGCCGGCCGAGCAATCAGCCGGCATTCTCCGTTTCTGATCGGGTCGAAACTGCGCTATTCTGTCGGGCATGAAATGCGTGCGCGCCTTGCGGTTTCTGGCGTTGTCGCTCGCGGCCGTCGCCCTGGTGGCCGGAAGTGTTTCCGCGTCTGCGCCGGGCGGGCGGTGCACCTGCCGTCACCGCGATGGGGGCAAATACGAACTCGGCCAGACTGCGTGCATCCGCATCGGCGACGTCTCCTATCTCGCGCGCTGCGAAATGAACCTCAACGTCACGACCTGGAAGAGATTGCAGGACGGCTGCCCGACGGCGGGGCTCGCCGTGACGATCGTCCCGCCGGCTCCTACCCCCTAAGATGATGTCTTGCCGCGTACATCGCGATGGCGGCGGCATTCGACACGTTCAGCGACTTGATCGCGCCGGGCATATCGAGCCGTGCGAGCGCCTTGACCGTCTGCCGGGTCTTCTGGCGCAGGCCCTTACCCTCCGAACCGAGCACCAGCGCGATTTTGTCGCCGGCGAATGTGCCTTCGAGCGGCTGCGGCCCCTCGGAATCGAGGCCTATCGTCATGAAGCCGAGTGCGTGGAGCTCTTCGAGGGTGTCGGCGAGATTGGTGATCTGGATATAAGGAATGAGTTCCAGCGCACCCGAGGCCGATTTCGCCAGCACACCTGATTCGGTTGGACTGTGGCGCATCGTCGTAATGAGCGCGCCTGCGTCGAAGGCGACCGCCGAGCGCATGATCGCTCCGACATTGTGGGGATCGGTCACCTGATCGAGAACGAGAATCAAGGGGCAGTCGCGAAGAGCCTCGAGCTTGCGGTGCGGCAGAGGCTGCGTCTCCAGCATCACGCCCTGGTGAATGGCATCGGGCCCGAGCATGCGGTCGAGCTCCTGCGGTGTTACAGTCTCGGCCGGGAAGGGGAGCGCCGAAAGATCGCCGAGCTCCAGGCGCGCGGCGGCGTTCTGCGTTACCGAGAGGCGGATGATGCGGCGTTCCGGATTGTCGAGGGCGGCGCGGACCGTGTGCAGGCCGTAGAGAAGCACCTGGTCCGGGGCGAGTGCCGGCGGCTTCCAGTCGGCGGGCAGCTTTCCGCGCTTGTCCTGGCGTGGAGTCGGAATCTCCCCGCGTTCGCGCCGGGCGTCCCGATGCGCACGGCGCAGATTTGCATAGTGGGTGTCTTTGGCGCTCTTGTCGCCGGTCTTGTCCTTGCTCATGCCGGTCTTATAGTGAGCTTCGCCTCCGGTTGAAACTGATTTCGGAAATCGCCGCTGTGGTCGGCAGTGGAGAAATTCTGAGAATTTGCATTTCGCCGTGTTGACAGGACGAATGCAGGCGGTCATATACCCGGCGCAGATCGCGGGGCGGCGACAAACGACGCCGGTTCTTACGCGATCTCAAATGCTTGGTCGATTGATCCCGACAGAAAAATGGAGGGATGCCCGAGTGGTTAAAGGGGACGGACTGTAAATCCGTTGGCTCAGCCTACGTTGGTTCAAATCCAACTCCCTCCACCATTCTGCTTCAGGATCGAAGGCCCGCGGGTATAGCTCAATGGTAGAGCAGCAGCCTTCCAAGCTGAATACGCGGGTTCGATTCCCGCTACCCGCTCCAGCTTCTTTTTCAAAGCACCAAAAAATCCGCTGCACTTCAGGTTTGTGCCGCACGCGCTTGTTTACGTTCTATTTTCCAGCCTGAGGCGTAGCGCTTTGGGTACTTCTGCCGCCGCTTGCCGCTGCCTTTCTGAAGAGGCGAGACCTTGCCGTTCCGGCGCACGCAATTAAGTCTTGCGCAAATGCGACGAAACCCTTAAACGGCTCGACAAACCGGCCCCGCCGGCTGATCCATCCGATTTGACCACAGGAAGCGTACCCATGGCAAAGAGCAAATTTGAGCGCAATAAGCCGCACGTCAACATTGGCACGATTGGCCACGTTGACCATGGCAAGACGTCGCTGACGGCAGCGATCACGAAGTATTTCGGCGAGTTCAAGGCGTATGACCAGATCGACGCTGCGCCGGAAGAAAAGGCGCGCGGCATCACCATTTCGACGGCGCACGTCGAATACGAGACGCCGAACCGTCACTATGCGCACGTCGACTGCCCCGGCCACGCCGACTACGTCAAGAACATGATCACCGGTGCGGCGCAGATGGACGGCGCGATCCTGGTTGTTTCGGCCGCTGACGGCCCGATGCCGCAGACGCGCGAGCACATCCTGCTCGCCCGCCAGGTCGGCGTTCCGGCNATCGTGGTGTTCCTGAACAAGGTCGACCAGGTCGACGACGCNGAACTGCTCGAGCTGGTCGAGCTGGAAGTGCGCGAACTGCTGTCGTCCTACGAATTCCCGGGCGACGACATTCCGATCATCAAGGGTTCGGCTCTGGCCGCGCTTGA
>NZ_AQWP01000002.1 GCF_000375585.1 Sinorhizobium meliloti 4H41
CGAGCAGTTCGGCCGCCTGGACGACGCTCAGGCTGCGGCCGCGAATCCGCTGGATCAGTTCAAGACGATGCAATTCCTTCTGCGACATGGTGATCAAACAAGACATGACGACTCCGAACGCTCATGGTCTCAGCCACGCTTCACGTCGCCAGTCTTCCTTCCAAACGTTGACGTTTGACCAGCATCCCAAGCGGCGACGACTGTCGCATCTCTAACTGGCTCATATGTCGCATCTCTAAACGGCCGCTACATGCATACGTCGCATAAGATAGATTATGGAACAAGACGCCGTGATCTAACAAAGGCGTAAGTCGCTTCAGATCAGTGAGTTAGATAAAATCTCTGATATGGGACTTTATGCGTCTTCCGCCGACGGCTGGTCGATATCGAACTCCATGCGCATCATGTCGTAAGCCGGCTCGACGTGATCCGGCGTCTCGGCGCACACGGTCTCGTAATCCATCGGCACATGCATATGCGTGAGCACGGCGCGTTTCGGCCGCAGCCGGTTGATCCACACGAGCGACTGCACCAGGGACAAGTGACTCGGGTGAAATTTGTACTGCAGCGTGTCGATGACGAGCAGATCGAGCCCGCCGAGCTTCCCGATCGTTTCCACCGGAAAGTCGCTGACGTCGCTGCAATAGGCAAAACCGCCGATGCGGAAGCCGAGCGAATGGACGTTGCCGTGAAACTGCATCAGCGGCTCGAACAAGATCGGCCCGCCGGCGCCATGGATGGTCAACGGCGGCAGGTCGTCGGGAATAACGTACGGCTCGACGATCGGCGGATAGCCGCTGCCCGGCGGCGACTCCAGACAGTAGCGGAAGCCGTCGCGAATACGGGCCATCGTGAACGCATCGGCCCAGATCGGCACGCGCCTGCGATTCTCGATGACGAAACCGCGCAGATCGTCGATCCCGTGCAGATGGTCCGCATGGGCATGGGTGTAGAGCACGGCATCGATGTGGCGTACATTCGCCGCGATCATCTGGGCGCGGAAATCCGGGCCGGTGTCGATCACGACGGTCGTCTTGCCGCCGTCCGGCGCAAACTGTTCTACGAGCAAGGCCGCTCGCATGCGACGGTTGCGGAGGTTCGACGGATCGCAGGCGCCCCAATCACCGGTGATGCGCGGCACGCCCGGCGACGAGCCGCAGCCCAGAATGGTGAAGACCCGCCGAAACGCCATTTCAAAGCCTCGGCATCTTCGAGAAGATCCTGAAGGCGTTTTCGGTGGTGATTTCGGCAATCTCCTCACTGGAGACGCCGATGGCTTGCGCCAGCACCTCGGCCGTGTGCGCCACGTAGGCCGGTTCGTTGCGCTTGCCGCGGAACGGCTTCGGTGCCAAATAGGGCGCGTCCGTCTCGACGATCATCCGATCGCGCGGGACTGTCCTGGCGATGTCCCTCAGTTCCTCGGATTTCGGGAATGTCAGGATCCCCGAAAAGGACACATAGCCGCCGAGCTCGACGCCGATCCGGGCGAGGTCCGGGCCGGACGAGAAGCAATGGAGAAGGAAGGGGAAGGCGCCCTTCCCCGATTCCTCGGTTAGAATGGCAGCCATATCGTCGTCGGCCGACCTGCTATGGATGACGAGCGGCAGTCCGGTCGTTCGCGCTGCCGCGATATGCCGCCTCAATCCCTCCGCCTGCGCGTCGCGCGGCGCGTTGTCGTAAAAATAATCCAGCCCCGCTTCGCCGATCGCGACGACCTTGGGATGGGCGGAGAGCCGAACGAGATCGTCGGCCGTCACGTCCAGTTCCTCATCGGCATTATGCGGATGCGTGCCGACGGAACAGAAGACGTTCGGATATTTCTCGGCGATCGCGAGGATCGTGTCGAACCGTTTCACCCGGGTCGAAATCGTCACCATCTGCGCCACGCCGGCCTCCCGCGCGCGCTCGATGATTGCGTCGCGTTCGGCCTCAAAATCTGGAAAATCGAGGTGGCAATGGGTGTCGATCAGCATGCTTTCGTCTCGTTCAGGCTTCCGGCGCGACGTAGCGCGGGAAGACCGGCTTGGGTGCTTCGAGCGGCGTTCCGGACACGAGGCGCCCGGCTTCGCCGAGATGGGCGAAATCGCGACGGTCGGCCGGTAGGGCGACGAGATCCAGGAGTTTTCCCGCCGATTCCGGCATGAATGGCTGCAGAAGGATCGCGACCTGGCGAACGACCTCCGCCGTGACGTAAAGCACGGTTGCCATGCGGCTCGGATCGGTCTTTTTCAGCGCCCAGGGCTCCTGGCCTGCGAAGTAGCGGTCGGTCTCGGAAACGACGGCGATGATCGCCGCAAGTGCGCGATGAATGAGCTGCTTGCCCATTTCCTCGCGTGCGGTGTCGATCAGCGAGTCGGCGGCGGCGAGCATCGCCTTGTCTTCGTCGGTCAGCGGCCCACAGAGCGGAATCTGGCCGTCACAATTCTTGACGATCATCGACAGGGAACGGCTGGCGAGATTGCCGATACCGTTGGCGAGGTCGGAATTGATGCGGGTCGCGATCCCCTCCTCGCTGTAGCTGCCGTCCTGGCCAAACGAGACTTCGCGGAGGAAGAAATAGCGGATCTGATCGAGGCCGAAATGCTCGACCAGATTGAACGGATCGACCACATTGCCGAGCGACTTCGACATCTTCTCGCCCTTGTTGAGCAGGAATCCGTGAGCGAAGACGCGCTTGGGAAGCGGAAGACCGGCCGACATCAGGAATGCCGGCCAATAGACGGCGTGGAAACGGATGATGTCCTTGCCGATGACGTGGATGTTTGCGGGCCAGAACTTCGCGCGCGGACCCGTCGGGTCGGTCAGATAGCCGGTGGCGGTGACGTAGTTGGTCAGCGCGTCGACCCACACATACATGACATGAGCGGGATCGTTCGGAACTTTGATTCCCCAGTCGAACGTGGTGCGCGAGACGGAGAGGTCCTTCAGGCCCGACTTGACGAAGGAAATCACCTCGTTGCGCCGTTCCGCCGGACCGATGAAGTCGGGATTTTCCTCGTAATGTTTGAGGAGCTTGTCCTGGTAGGCGGACAGCCGGAAGAAATAGCTCTCTTCCTCCACCCATTCCACAGGCGTTCCCTGCGGTCCGTATCGTACGCCGTCGCCGCGCAGTTCCGTTTCGTTTTCCTGGTAATAGGCCTCGTCTCGAACGGAATACCACCCGGCATAGGAATCCTTGTAAAGGTCGCCCGCCTCGCCCATGCGGATCCAGATCGCCTGCGAGGCCTCGTGGTGGCGCTGTTCGGTCGTGCGGATGAAATCGTCGTTGGAGGCGTTGAGCAGCCGCGCCATATTCTGGAACTCGGCCGAATTGCGGGCGGCAAGCTCCTGCGGAGAAATCCCTTCCCTCTTCGCCGTCTGCTGCATTTTCTGTCCATGCTCGTCCGTCCCAGTCAGGAAGAAGACCTCACGCCCGTCAAGCCGCTGAAAGCGTGCCATGGCATCCGTCGCGATCAGTTCATAGGCATGACCGATATGCGGCTTGCCGTTCGGATAGGAAATCGCGGTGGTGATGTAGAACGGGGACGTATCTCTCATAGCGGGCTTCGATATCCTCGGGACAGAAACTATGGGGTGCTATTACCGCATCGCCTTCGGGTAGGAAACCGGTAGATCACGTTGAATTTAGGCCGGAACGACCTGACTGTGGCCGTGAACCGTCTTCGAGGGGAAATTTCGGGCTCCGCGGAAACCTCGCACGGCCTTCTCCACCTGGAGCGCAAGAGAGAGTTTCTCTCCAGCCGCGGGGCTTCCCAGCGATATCAGACGGGATTGACACGAAAGATCGTCTGGAACAAAACAAAAACAAACGGGGGAGTCGTGTGTGCTCAACGAACTCAGACGAAAATTCGAGAAAGCGCCGGCGGGCTATGCGGCGATGCATTCGATCAGCCGTGATCCGGATTGGTTTATATTGAAACTGCAGGAGGAAATGGGGGAGCTGACGCAGGCCTGGAACAACGCCACAGGACGGGGGCGCGACCGGCAGGTCTCCCCGGAGACGCTGCGCCAGTCGATCGCCGACGAAACGGCCGATCTCCTCGGCCACGTTCTGCTCTTCGCCCACCACAACGATATAGACCTGGCTGCGGCAATCGAGCGAAAATGGAAGTTCGCTCCCGACCTATAGAGCTTCCTTGAGATCATCGAGGAGGGAAAGAACCGTCTGCTTGCGGTCGAGGTTATAGGCCGCGCTCAGCGTCAGGCGTTCGCCGACAGTGCTGGACAGCCTGGCGAACCGTTCGGCCGCGCCGACGTCGCCGGCGATCGCCGCCTCGCGTGCCATCCGCATGATGCGCCCCGACAGCAGCGACGAAAAGAAATCGAAGATCGTTTCGCTGTCCTTGCCCGAAAGCACGTCGGCCAGCTTGTGCATGTTCTTGCGGACAGCCGGGCCCTGCCCCGCCAGAATGTCTTCGAAAGCCTCGGCTATATCCAGCCCGCCATAGTTGACGAGCTTCAGCGCCTCAGAAACGCTGCCGTTAGCGGCGGCGAGAACGCGCTCTGCATTCAGGCCCGCGAGATCGAGCCCGAGATGCGCAAGCGCCTGGCGCAGGGCTTCCGTGTCCAGAGGCTTCAGCCGCAAAGGCAGGCAACGCGAGCGGATGGTCGGCAGGAGTTTTCCCGGCGCATGGGTGAGCACCAGAAAAAGCGAACGGCGCGGCGGCTCCTCCAACATCTTCAAAATGGCATTGGCGGCGTTGCGGTTGAGATCGTCGGCCGGATCGATGATGACGATGCGCCAGTTTCCGGTGCCCGACGTCTGGCCGAAGAACTTGCCGGCGCGGCGAACCTCGTCGACCGTGATCGCGCCCTTCGTCCTGCCCGTCTTTTCGTCCACTGGGCGCGCGAGATGCAGGAGATTGTGCGATGCGCCCGAACCGAGCTGTCTCGTGACGATAGAGGCGGGATCAGGGTCGGCAAGCCTTTCGGGGGCGTCTGCCGGATCCGGATGGCTCAGGACATGATTGGCGAAGCGGAAGGCGAGTGTGGCCTTGCCTATCCCCTCCGGCCCTTCGATCAGGATCGCGTGATGACCCTTTCCGGACCGGTAGCTCTGCGCGAGAAAGGCTTCCGCCTCCCGATGACCGAAGAGCTTGCTGTTCATCACGGGAGCAAGCGCGCCCTCCAGCACACCTGGCTGTTCCGGGGTCATGACGTCGCTTCCGCATTCGAGGGTTGCGGTTTGCCCTCAAGCGGCAATAGCGCCTCGACCAGACTCAATACTTCGGCAGCGATCGCGGTCGGCGGACGGTTGGCATCGACGACGCGGCATCGCTCCGGATCGGCCGCGGCAATATCGAGAAAGGCTTCGCGCCGCTTTTCATGCGTCGCCAACTGTTCCTTTTCAAATCGGTCGGGACTGTCGTTTGCGGCGCGGCGGCGGGCGCGCTCCAACCCGACCGAGGCGGGAAGATCGAAAATGATGGTGCAGTCGGGAATGACACCGTTCACCGCAACGCGTTCCATGGTCTCGACGAAGGCCGGTTCCAGATTGCCGGTCACGCCCTGATAGACGCGCGAGGAATCCATGAACCGATCGCAAAGGACTATCGTTCCTTGCTGGAGCGCCGGCCGGATCACCTCCTCGACGTGGTCGCTGCGGGCGGCCGCAAAGAGGATCGCCTCCATCCGGACTCCGAAGGACTCCGCCGCGCCCGAAAGAAGGACGTGGCGAACGGCTTCGGCACCCGCGGAGCCTCCCGGCTCGCGCGTGGTGAGCACGCGGTAGCCGCGCGAGCTCAGCGCTTGCGCAAGAAGGCGCATCTGGGTCGACTTGCCGGCCCCCTCTCCCCCCTCGAATGTTATGAACAAACCCTTGGTCAGCGACACTTCAATTCCCGGATCGGCGTGCATTATCGTCTCTGTTTAGCCGATCGGTCCCGCGGAAGGAACCGTCGCAAAGCGCATTTGTCACAGCCAGAAGAACAGCAGTTCCTGCAGCGCGTCGAGCGCCCGGCTCGTGAGCGTTCCGGACTCGACCGCCCTCGCCGTCTTCACGGGAACTTCCCGCAGCAGCTTGTCCCCGTTCCAGAGCTTGACGACGCCGACCTGCTGACCGGCAGCGACGGGTGCGTTGAGCGGCCATTTGTAGACGATGCGTGCCGTCAGCCGTTCGGGATTTTTTACCGGCAGCAGAACGTCGACCGGGCCGCCCGCCACGAGCGCCACCCGGGAATCCGCACCGCCGTAGACGCTCGCCTCTCCGATGGTTTCACCATCTGCGAAAATGCGCCGTTTCTCGAAAGCGGTCATCGCCCAATCCAGGACCCTGCGGCTCTCGTCGATTCTCTCCTTTTCGCTCTCGAGGCCCCCCATCGCGAGAAAGACCCGGCGGTCGCCCCGTTGCATCGAGACGGCGAGCGAGAAGCCGAAACCCTCCGCAAAGCCGGTCGCCAATCCATCGACGCCGACATTCGCGGCGATCAGAGGGTTCTTGTTGCGCTGAAGGATCTTGTTCCACTCGAATTCCGGCTGCGAATAGAGCCGATAGTAATTCGGGTGCGCCTCGTACAGGTGCCGCGTAAGGGCGACGAGTTCGCGCATCGTGATCTTGTTTTCCGGATGCGGCAGCCCCGTGGCATTCCTGAATGTGGCGACCGGCAGCCCCAGCTCGCGGGCCCGCTTGGTCATCAGTTCGGCAAAAGCAGCCTCGCTGCCAGCCATTCCCTCAGCCAGGACAATGCACGCATCGTTGGCGAGTTGCACCGTTGCGCCCTGGATGAGATCGGCAACGCGAATCCTGGATTTGATCGCGGCGAACATCGTTGCAGTGCCGGAGGGGGCCCCGCCTGTACGCCACGCATGTTCAGAAACCTCGAAACTCGTCTCGGACGTCAGGTCGCCCTTATCCAAGGCTTCGAAAACCACCTCCATCGCCATGAGTTTGGCGAGCGAGGCAGGCGGGACGGGTGCATCCTCGTCGCGTGAAAAGAGCACTGTGCCTGTCTCGGCATCGACGAGATAGATCTGCTTCGCTTTGGTGTCGAAGGCGGGCGTCTGCGCGACCGCTTGCCCCGAAACGATGGCCGCGAGGAAACCTACGACCGCAAGCCACTTCATGCGCATGAGAAACTCCGGTTCTGCATGGGCATATCAGCGCGGAAAGCCCTCTTCAACCGGCGTCAGCGCGAGTCGGCGTTTCGGTACTGGCGCTTCGCATAGGCGAGAATGGAATCGGGGGTCAGCGGGTTGCGATCGACCATGATCGCCTCGAAGGGCGACGGCTTGTCGCTGACGCGAACTTCGACATAGGCCGCAGCATAGGCCATGCTGCCATCCGGCAGCGGGATCAATTGCGGGCGCGACGTCGGCATGGGGCCGATCTGCGGCAGAACGACGAATTCGTCGAAGGCGCTTGGTGCCGCCGAGGCCTGCGCCGGCTTTGCGAGCGCGTTCACCGGCACGCCGGCATCGAGCGTCGATCTGTTCGGAACCGGAACGGCGCGGAGATTCGGAACCATGTCGCGCAGCGGCTCGTTGGAAGCCACCATAACGCCTGAGGCGATCTGCCCTTCCGGCATAACGCTCGGGCCACGGTCGCCCTTCCTGACGTACGAAGCCATGAGGTAGGGCATGTCATTGCCTTCGAGCGGCGCACGACCGACATATTGAACGCGAACATTGGCGCTTCCCTTGCGCTTGATGTCCAGCAGGTCGGCGGTTTTCGAAGAGACGTCGATGATCCGGCCGTATTCATAGGGGCCGCGATCATTGACACGCACGATGACGGACGTGCCGTTCTCCAGGTTGGTCACGCGCGCATAGCTCGGCAGCGGAAACGTCGGGTGAGCGGCCGAAAGGTGATGCTTGTCATAGACCTCGCCATTGGCCGTCAGCCGGCCATGGAAGGCAGACCCGTACCAGGAGGCCATCCCGCTCTTGTTGTAGCCGAAATCCTCCTTCGGCTGATACCACTTGCCTTTGACCTGATAGGGTTTGCCTACCTGGTAGCGGCCACCGCCCTTGGGAATGTTGTTTCCGGTAGCGACTCTGGGGCTGGCTTTGACGCCATAGACGGACTCGGCGAAGTATTCCTTGCTCCGCGACTTGGTCTTCTTGACGCTCGACGTCGTCGATCCGCAGGCCGCAAGCACCGCGCAAAGCAACGGAACCGCTGCGAGACGGAGCCCCCTCACAAGATATGCCGCACCGTTATTGGATGTCATCTGTCCCACAAGATCATTCGCAAAGCCGCACCCGAAATCCGCTCCTGCAGCGCTCACGCATCCGACCGAACGCGCAACGATCGTCGCAATCGTGCAGTAGTTCCCCCGCGAGAACTTCGCCGTCCCGAAACGGAACAGCCGAACAATCATGACAACAACAAGGCGAAATTGCGAACCGGAGGACGAACGGACGCTAAAAAACGCTCGCTATGGTTTACGGAACGTAAATGAGCCGCTGGACCATAGTCCGATAGAGCGCGCCAAAGGTCCGAAACCCGTTGCCGGGTTCCCCTGCCGACACATATCGCAATAAGCACCCACGCGGCTCGTCGGCCGCGGGGTGCGGCGGCCTCAGAGCTGGCCGAAGCTTCCCGTCGGTGCAACTCTGAGGCTCCGTCCCCGGTTGGCGTGCTGCCCCGTGCTCCGGCCCAACGTCCGAGAGGATATCGCAATGGACGACAGATACGATTATGGGCCGCCGGAGCGACGGGCGGCAACCGGCCTGCCCTTAGGCATAATGCTCCTGTCGATGTTGGCGATTGCCGTTTATCTGCTTGCCGGAGCGGCGCTCCTGGACGGCAGAAGCCGGGACGTCGCGGCCTACGTCGCCCGGGCAGGCGACGAAAGTCCGCCTGCGGCGCCGGACAGCGGACTCCGCCCGTGACGATAGCCCACAACCGTGCCACGGGCGTATGCGGCGCGGCACGCCTCGAATGCAAGCAAATGCTCCAGAGCAAGTTGACGCTGTGATCAAAGCTGCTAAAAAGCCAGCCGTTGGTGAATGGGCAGCAAACCCGGTAGCGATCGCCGGTCAATCGAGAACTCGGAAACGAATTTCACGAAGCTCCGCAATCACCCGGAAGAGTGGCCGAGCGGTTTAAGGCACCGGTCTTGAAAACCGGCGTGCGTGAAAGCGCACCGTGGGTTCGAATCCCACCTCTTCCGCCATTTCAGAATTGATCCGGGCACGCCGGAATTCCCAGCTTCTCGTCACTGATGGCCGTCTTCCCCACCCGCAAGGCTCGTGGCTGCCCTGCCCTTCCGACGCTTTGCGTCACCTGCCGGAGCGGAAGAAGCTGCTTTGGGACTCCATCGCGAAGGGGCGATATTCGGGTGGATGAATTGCAGCGTGCCCTACCGGGCAGCAAGGGTGAAGCCGGAAGACGGAATGCACTGGCGCGCGGGGCCGAAAAATCTTATACAACGAGTGACCAGTGGGGTCGTAGCTCAGTTGGGAGAGCGCCGCAATCGCACTGCGGAGGTCGAGGGTTCGACTCCCTTCGACTCCACCATTCCCCTCTTGTCCAACCCGGACACCTAGGTGACAGGTCTTACCTGAGGTAACTTCCACCGATGCCGGACGTCAGGTTGCCAGAGCCCGGGCGATGCCGCGGCTCGGCGCGCTTGCCAAAAAAGCTGATTTGAGAGAAAGTTTTAGTCTGACCCGTTCGAGGTCTGGGCAACTCCCGCGAGTGGAGAAAAACATGCCTGTTAAATCTTTGGTGGCAGCCGTAATTTTTTCCCTCTTCGCCCTTTCGGGGTGCGCCAGCACAGGCTCGACCAACACGACCTATACCCAGTGGTACGGGCCCTATCCCGAGCCTGAATTCGACGTTCTTACGCCGGGCGGACTGCGGCTTGCCTATTAGCATGGCATAGGCGAGCGACTGGGGCGGCCGCTGTAAGCCAAACATGCGAGAGCGTATCGCCCCCTGCCCCGACATTCCGAGCGATCGCCAACGACACGCCGGATCGGAAGCGGGCAGGCATTCAGCAGCAAGCGGTATTCACGGAATTTTAGGCACTTGCGGAACACATATGGAACAGATAGGTTCTGTTCTTGATTTGTTTCGCGATTCTGGAGTGACGCCATGCTGACCCGCAAGCAACAGGAATTGCTTCTGTTCATTCATGAACGAATGAAGGAATCCGGGGTTCCGCCGTCCTTCGACGAGATGAAAGATGCCCTCGACCTTGCCTCCAAATCGGGCATCCATCGTCTGATCACCGCACTCGAAGAGCGCGGGTTCATTCGCCGGCTACCGAATCGCGCTCGAGCCCTCGAAGTCATCAAGCTGCCGGAGGCCTATGCCGGTGTTTCGCAGGTCCGCCGCGGCTTTTCGCCGAGCGTGATCGAAGGCAGTCTGGGCAAGCCTGCGGCCCCGCCCCCCGCACCGAAACCGGCGCCCCCGGCCGAGATCGCGTCGGTCGCTGTTCCGGTCATGGGCCGCATTGCCGCCGGCGTGCCGATTTCCGCAATCCAGAACAACATGCACGATATTTCCGTACCGGTCGAAATGATCGGCAGCGGCGAGCACTACGCTCTCGAGATCAAGGGTGATTCGATGATCGAGGCCGGCATCCTCGATGGCGATACGGTGATCATCCGGAACGGAAGCACTGCCACCCCCGGGGATATCGTCGTCGCCCTGATCGACGACGAGGAAGCAACTCTGAAGCGTTTCCGTCGCAAGGGCGCCTCAATTGCGCTCGAAGCCGCCAATCCGGCTTACGAGACGCGGATATTCGGTCCGGATCGGGTCAAGATCCAAGGCAGGCTTGTCGGCCTCATCCGGCGGTACCACTAGCCTCCCGACCAGGTGTGCAGGCGTTTCCCACGGAAGTACGCAATTTCAAAGCGTTAGAAGTGGGGCCATTGCGCCTTGGGGCGCTATGGCCACGCCTCCACAGAACCGAAGCCCTATTTATACAGAATAAAAAAGACCCTATTCCAAATGTACCCTCTTGCGGATTGCGGGCAATCATTCTAAATCCGCGCCACGATTTGAAAAATCGCAAATCGTAGAGGCCTCGTGGCGGAGTGGTGACGCAGAGGACTGCAAATCCTTGTACCCCGGTTCAATTCCGGGCGAGGCCTCCAAAAAATCCACCGCTATTCAGCTTTGTTGCCGACAAATCTTACCTCCGTCAGACGAAGGCGAAATCCGCGCCCGCAAAGACGAAGTTGGCAGCGCTGAGGTCGGCGGCGTGGATGCCGATCAGAGTGACCTGATCGACGGTACCATTCAACTGCAGGACAGCGTTCCCGTCAGCATCGTTGCCGATGTTGGGCAAAAAATCAGCGAAGTCGTCGTAGCCATAGCCAGCGATTTGGATGACGTCCTTGTCCAATTCAAAGTCGAAGATCTCATCCCGACCACTGTTTCGTGAAAACAGGAACTGATCGGCACCGGTCTCGACCGCGAAGGCTGCGGTCAGTCGACCATCGCCCCAGAGCTGATCGTTACCGGTGCCGCCGATCAAGAGGTCGTTCCCACCCGCGGTGTCCACGCCGACCTCTGCATCGCCATACAGGACGTCATTGCCTTTGCCTCCGTCGAGCAGGTCGTCGCCGCCACTGCCGCCACGTGAGAAAAGAATGTCTCCAACGAGAAAGTCATTGCCCGAATCACCATAGAGGTGGTCGTTCCCGCCAATCCCGGATTCCACGACGCCCTGGTCGAGGCCATCGCCGTAGAGCTTGTCATGGCCCTCTCCGCCCTGGAGTCGATCGTTCCCGCCAACGAAAAAATCGCCCAGGGAGAAAGCGTCGCCCGAGAGAGTATCGTCTCCGGCGCCGCCGTCGAGCCAGTCGTCTCCACCACGTCCTCTGAGGCAATTGTAGCCATCGCCATAGAGTGTATCGTTGCCTTTGCCGCCCGAGAGACGATCATTCCCTCCGGCGACGATAGCGGAATCAATCGCATCGATCTGGAAGGCATCGCCGTACAGCGTGTCGTCGCCGGCGCCGCCGTCGAGCTGGTCGTCGCCACCACGCCCCTGATTGGAGATCGTCCAAGCGTCGCCGAAGAGCGTGTCGTTGCCCCCAAGGCCGTCAAGGCTGTCGCGGCCACCCTGCCCCGAAGACAGGAAGCCGCCGATTTCGGAGACTCCCAGGCTATTGCCGGTCGTGAACGGGTCTCCGAAGATAATGTCCGGATCGTTCGTTCCGAAGATGTGGTTGTCCAGCCCGAGCCAAGGGGCGATGCCACCGATCAGATGCGCCATTTTTCTCTCCACAGTGCTGTACAGTAAGCGATGCTCGTCTTGGGAAACCCGGACGGCCTTCGCGGCGCCGACTTCGTCGGGCCCCGTCGGAGTGACGAGCTAACGCTATGAAAATACGGACTTCCTACGGAAGACCGTTACACCCTTTTCCTGAAAGCGCTCCAATGTTGCCGAACGTGATGTTCCTGTCTATTGACCACTTTGGATTAACTACAAGTTGTACTTTGCGACCACACTCAGCGCCCGGATACTGGAAGAAGGACGAGCTCGCCCACGCTCCCGAAGACGTCCGCGAAGGGCGAAACCTCGAGGATCGTGTGGTCTCGTGATCGGCGGTTGTGATATAGCGGTCCCTCGGCCGGCCTCATCGGGAGGCGGCACTCGAAGCGCGACGTGATGGATATTCCTTGGGGCTACATTCAGCGCCACTTCGACTGGCTCGGGCATGTGGTCGAGGGCTTCTGTATTGCAGCAGTCGTCGCCCTCCTGTTCATGGCGATTGCGCCGAGAAGGCTGGCGCTGATCATCGGCCTCGCCTTCGCCATCGGACACTTCCACGGCCGCGAGAAACGTGATTTCGAGATCAGCGCAAAGCTGCCGCCGCCTCACCTGGAGGGCTATGAAATGTGGAGGTGGAGTTGGGACCAGGCCACCGATTTCTGGCCGGTCGCTTTGGTCCTCGCCTGCGTCATTGTCGCCCTCCTGCCCAAACGACGTCGAAAGCCGCGCAATTCCGCCGACTGAAATGCGCTGCATCCGGATGCTGGCGGAACTCTTCGCGAGGCCCACCTCTCAGGATCTGCCGGACGAGTTCGGCTTGCTGCGCCATCGGGCCCACCATACGGCCAGCTTGCGCCGCCGTCGGCGCATCGAGGGAATATCGTGCGAAAGCACGAGCAGGCCCAGAGGAACCATCCAGAAGCCCAGGATGGGCAGAAAACCGAGCAGACCGCCGAAGACGAGCAGAACGCCGATGAGCACGCGCAATGCCGGCGAGTTGGGCAGGCTCATCCGCCATTTGCCGAGCACGATCTCACGCGTCCTGGGATCGATGCCAAAATGCTTCTTCGCCATCACTCTTCTTCCGTACCAATGACCCCACAGTTGGTGCCTTCTCCACAGGGCGGCAACCGCCTACCGACATTTTTTTTGAAAAACCGCTTGGCAAATCGGAAAAGCATTTGTATTAGCAGCCTCACTTCTGCGGCGCAGATGATCCCTGGTAGCTCAGCGGTAGAGCACTCGACTGTTAATCGATAGGTCGCCGGTTCGAATCCGGCCCGGGGAGCCAGTTTCCAAAGCCCTGCATCTCACGGTGCGGGGCTTTTTCTTTGAGTATTTTCAAGTGCTTAACCGATCATGTAAATGCACCAAGCCTCTAAAAGGTTCGGTGCTGGCTTGCTTTTTGGTTACATTTTGGCTGCTTTGCGGACCACACAGGCCGGCAAACGGGGAATTCATAGGGTCCGAAGATATTCCGCGTTACGCAATGAGAAACGCCGCAAGCGGCATCTATCGCTATTATCGCCGCGTGCCGAGCTGCACACGAACTATCACGCGGCATGGGAGAAGGCGCGGATCAGGAGACGAACGCCACGAAAGGCGGAACGCGACCTCCCTTTGAGCCGAAGACAAAGGAGGTCCAGCAGGCGACGCTCTTTTGAGCGTTATTTCTTGCCGAGATATTCCATCACTTTTTCGCGGTTCGGCCCAGCTTCACGGATCGCCGTCAACGCCTTCTGCCGCGTCACCTTCGCCGTTCTCATGAGGTAGGCCACCTCGTGCTCCTGCTCGGAAACGAGCTCGCCGTCGCGGCCTTTCTTCTTCGGATTATCTGCCATGCTTTCCTCTCATCGACGGTCTACCACGAGCCGCCGGACAACCATCTATTGCTGAGATAGTCCTTCGCTTTCACCCCGGCAGGGTTTCCTTCACGGAGGGCCTCCTGCACCATCCTTCTCCTATAGGCCGCACTTTTCTCATCACTTGCGACCCCATGCCCCTCAGTGGAAACGACATCGCGGTCACGATCCGGCTCCTTGTCATTATCTGCCACTCTATTTCTCCATGTACTTAGATGAAGAATAGGAGCGGATCACGCTTCGGCAAGGGCGGGCTTATGACGCGTCTCTGGGTGATGTCGTTGTCCGGGGCGCGCCGTCGACCGGTAGCATTTCACTATCCGTATCAGGGACGTCCACGGCTCAATCAGTGCCTCGATGTTCTCAGCTTCAGATGTCCTCTTTGCTCAATTCAACTCGAGGTCCGGCGCGGCATTCCTGCTGCGCCGGGCTTTTGCATTCGATGAGCCCCGCATCAACACCGCAACTGAGCGCGGTCTCGCCGGCTGGCCTCGTGCTGGCCGGACATGTCGCCTCTTACTTCAAGCGCTCGAGGAGTTCCTGCGCCACGGCGGGGGCCGAGGCCGGATTTTGGCCCGTGATCAGTTCCCGATCGGTGACGACATGCGCGCTGAAGGGCGCATCGGACTGACTATAGCGAGCACCTGCTTGCGTGAGAGCATCCTGCGGATAGAACTTCATCGCGCCGCCGCCGAGCAATCCCTTTGCCAGTTCCTCTTCCTCATTGCTGATCACAGTCAGGTTGTAGCCGGCATAGATCCATTCACGGTCTGCTTTCGCTGCGCCTTCGGTTTCGAGCTGTGTGGTGAAAGCCTTCGGGTCCCGCAGGGTCGAGATGAGCGCGATGGGCCCATGGCAGGCGAGCGCGGTCGTCTTGCCCTGTTCATGGAAATGCGTCAGCAACTTGCCGAGCTCAGGGCTGACAAGAAGATCCTGCATCGGGGCATGGCCGCCAGGGACATAGACCGCGTCGAAATGGTCGTAGCCGATCTGCTCGACCCGCGCGAGACTGATTACGGGCGAGGCAGTGTCAGACAGCAAGCCGATTTCCTCAAGCTGCGCTTCGCTCGCCTTCATCGCAGCTTCGTCTCCGCCGAAATACATCTTGTCGATAGAGGTTTTGTCGATGGACGGCGCCGTGCCCTTGGGGGTGGCGAAGGTGATCTCGTGACCGGCATCGAGCAGCGCCTCGACCGGCTGCATCAGTTCGTTGAGGTAAAAGCCGGTCTGGAAGACCTTGCCGTCCTTCAGGTCGAGATGGTCTGAATCGGAAAGAACGACCAGCACGTTTGCTGCATGGGCGCTGGCGGCGCTGAAACCGAGGGCAAGGGTGATGGCGAGGCGACGCAGGTATTTCATCGTCTGTCTCCGGATGCTTGAAAATTGCGTTGTCAGGAGTGTGCTGCGGCTGTGTCAGCCGGCGATCTTCGCCAGCCGATGCAGCGAGAAATCGGCGAAATAGTCGCCGACGCCGCTGGCCAGAAACCGCTGCATGGCAGCGCCTTCCATGTGGGCACGCCATTGTGCTTCGCTCTCCCAGCTTTCGACGAAGATGCGAATGCGGCCGTCATCGAGGGACTGGTGCAGTTCGTAGCGCAGGCAGCCGTCCTCCATGAGAGTCTCGGCGACGAGCTTTTCCTGGGCAGCCCCAAGGGCCGCCTCCTTGCCGGCTTTGGCGGTAGTCATGGCAATGACGGTGAGCGGAGAATTCGACATCGGACACGCTCTCTCAGGCAATCGTATTGACGAGGCCACCCTCGGCGCGCAGTGCTGCGCCGTTGGTGGCCGACGAACGCGGGCTGGCGAGATAGGTGACGAGGTTTGCCACTTCTTCTGCCTCCACCATCCGCTGCAGTATCGAAGCGGAGCGCGCAGTGGCGAAGAATTCTGCCTCGATCTCTTTGATCGGAGCGGAAGGATCGGTGGCCTGGCTGCGCAGGAAGGTCTCGATGCCTTCCGAACGGGTCGGCCCCGGCAGCACCGCGTTCACCGTGACGTTGGTGCCGCGCGTCAATTGCGCCAAGCCGCGCGAGACGGAGAGTTGCGCGGTCTTGGTGGTCGCGTAATGAATCATGTCGGGCGGGATGGCGAGGCCGGACTCGCTTGAGATGAAGATGATCCGACCCCAGTTCTGCTCCAGCATGCCAGGCAGGTAAGCGCGCGACAGGCGTACGCCGCTCATCACGTTAACCTCGAAGAGATGGCTCCAGTCAGCATCGGTGATGGCGCCGAAGTCCTTGCTTTCGTAAATGCCAAGATTATTGACCAGGATGTCGACCGACGGGGCGGCCTTGGCGATGGTCGCTGTGCCATCAGTGGTGGCAGCGTCTGCGAGAACGCCGGCAACGGATTCCCCGCCCGACGTCTTGATGTCGGTGATGGCTTTGTCGAGCTTCGGCCGGTCGCGACCGGTGATGATCACATTCGCGCCTTCGCGGGCGAGCGCGCGGGCGATTTCGAGCCCGATACCAGCGGTGGCGCCGGTAACGAGCGCGGTTTTATCGGTCAGTTGCAAATCCATGACGTGGCTCCTGATTGTGTCCGAATGCAATCTATGATCTGAGAGCCCGAGGAACTATTGCCGCCGCTGGACATGCACCTGTGAATGGAGATCATCAGTGCCGCGCATTTTGATGGAACGCTCTGGCGAGATGGAGGTGTTTACGCGGGTGGTGCAGGAGGGCGGCTTCTCGGCAGCCGCGCGCAGCCTCGACATCACGCCATCGGCAGTCAGCAAGCTGATCGCGCGTCTGGAGGCAAGACTTGGCACGCGCCTTCTGATGCGCACGACCCGCGCGCTAACGCTGACCGAAGAAGGCGAGGCTTATCATCACGCCGCGCTCAAGATCTTGCAGGCTCTGAACGATGCTGATCAGGAAGCGTCGGGCGGCGCCGTTCGTGGCCGGCTTCGGGTGAACGCCACCATTCCGTTCGGCACCATGTTCGTGGCGCCGGCGATGCCCGCCTTCATCGCGCGGAACCCCGATTTGATCGTTGATCTCAGCTTCGCAGACGGTATCGTCGATCTCGTCGCGGAAAAGACCGACGTCGCCATTCGCATGGGCAACCTGCCGGACAGCGGCCTGATCGCGCGAAAGCTCGGTCAGAGCAGACGAGTGGTGTGCGCCGCGCCTTCGTACCTGGAACGCAAAGGAAAACCCCAGACGCCCGCCGACCTTGAGCGTCATGACTGCCTGACCTTCAACTTTCGCCGCGAGCGGCCCTCATGGCCCTTCCGGTGGGACGGCCGGGAGATCGCCCAGGCGGTCACCGGAAGCCTGGTCGTCAATAACGGTGAGACGATGAAGCAGGTGGTGCTGGCCGGAGCCGGCGTTGCACGGCTCGGGCTGTTTCACGTCGCCGCCGACATCGCCGCCGGAAGGCTCGTGCCTCTGCTCGAGGACTGCAATCCAGGTGATCTCGAACTGATCCACGCCATTTACGTTGGCGGTGGACCACTGCCGCATCGGGTTCGAGCCTTCATTGAATACATGATCGAGGCATTGGAAGAGTCACCCCTCCTGAGGGCGGGTCGTAACCATCTGAGCGTCCCACCATGCGGCCATGATGTCGCCTATAACGCCTAGGCGCTAGGTGGTAGTGCGGGGCCGTCTAGTCGAGGTCGGTCTGGATCCAATGCGGCGAATGGTGGACGTCTATGGTCTGTAAGCGCCCTGGTCCGAGATTTTCGAACCGGTGTGGGATGCCCGCCGGGCCAAACACAGCCTGACCGGCAGTCGCGTCGAGAACAGTGTCTCCAACGAAAAAACGGGCCCGACCCTCGATCACGACAAACACCTCGTCATAGGGATGCACGTGAAGGCGTGGGCCTTCGCCAGTGCGGTTGGTGCCGTAGGCGAGCACGGTCACCGGTGCTCCGAGTGCGTCGCCCGGCAAAGAGCCGCGCCAGGGACCTTCAGCACCCGGATCAAAAAGCGTTGCCTGAGCAGGCGCGCTTCCGCTTGGCCTGACCGAACTGACGTCGAAATCTTTGCGCGTCATGTCATCTCTCGCGAATTGTCCATCTCTGTATCTCACGGTTCAGTATGAAGTCAGCCGGCGTATCCAGGCCGCGACCGAATTGCCCTGCATCTCGGTTCCAATCTCCGGATGGCGCAGCAAAGTGCGCTACTTCATCGTCCCTTCCTTAAGTCGTGAAGCAGCTCATGCGCTGTTCAGATGGAGGATGTTGCCGTAGGGATCCTTGAACCAGACCATTTTGAACCCGTTCGCATCGTGGAGCCCGTCCTTGTATGACACACCCTCCATCTCATAGCGCTCGAACGTCACACCTTTGGAACCCAAGTCGGCAACGATGGCGTCGATGTCTGGTCCGCAGTCCCACACCACGGCATTGGCCTTGTTGGTGCCGGCAAATTCCGAACTGTAGACGACCAGATACGTCGCACCCGTCTTGTAGACCAGCACGCCTTCCATGCCTTCGTCGTTGAGCTCAAGCCCCAGTATATCACTGTAGAAACGCCTCGCCCGATCGATGTCGCTCACCGCGACAATGGCCGAGGAAGACTTGTCGTTGAGTGCTTTCATGGAATGTCTCCTTGATTGACGTCCAAAGGACGCATGACCTGCTTCGGTTCCGACACCGAAGAGGGTGGTCTCGGCAATTATCCAGAGGTGACAAACAAATGAGGCTGCATCGGCGATGCCAAATGTCCGCTATTCGCCTCCCGGCCCAACGGTCGCTGCCGAGATCGCATACGGCCGCTTCGAGTTCAGTCGAGCGATAGAGGCCATAGCAGACTTTCACGAGCAAGCATTCCTGGCACATCGTGCTTGGATAGCAGCGAGGAACGCCGACGGCGGTGAGATCTCGCGTTCGAACGATGCCTCGTTCTCGCGCCAAAGCGACAGCTCGCTCTCTGAGTGCTGGTTTCGGGCGTCTTTGGCGTTGACACGGCTAGTGGAATCGAGAATTCGTAATTCGCGGTTTCATCCTGCCCGGCGAGCCAGCTTTCATTTTTTCGGGCTGATTTTTCTCGTAGGTTTCCTCATGCGTATCGCATGGCTTTTCCTGGTCCTTGCGATCGCGACCGAGGTCGTCGGCCTGACCGTGATGAAGGCGGCATCCGGCTCCGGCACCTATTGGGGGCATATCGTCATGTATGCCTCGATCGCGCTCTCCTACGTCTTCCTGGCGCGAGCGGTGAAGACCATTCCGGTCGGCGTCGCCTATGCCGTCTGGGAAGGATCGGGCGTTGCCGTGATCACGCTCGTCTCTGTTTTCGTTTTCGGCCATGCGCTCTCCGGTCGCGAAATGCTGGGCCTTGCGATGGCCGTAGCTGGGATACTTCTCCTCAATGCCGGCAGGAGCGATGCGGCGGAAACCGCCGCATGAGCGCGTCGGGTCTCTCCTTCGCATTCGCGGTCGCCGCCGGTGTGCTCGATGTGGCAGCGAACCTCGCCTCGACGAAATCGAACGGCTTTGCCCGCCGCGGCTGGGGTGCCCTTTCGATCCTCCTGGTGCTTGCGGCCTTCGCGCTTTTGGCGGAAGCGATCAAGGATATGGACCTGGCGATCGCCTATGCCATTCTCGGTGCAACCGGAATCTTCGGTACGGCCATCTGCGGCCGCCTTTTCTTCGGCCAGAGGCTGAAACCGATCGGCTGGCTTGGACTGTCACTGATTTTCGGCGCGGTGCTGGTGCTTCACACCGCCTGACGCGGCTGTTCTGAGCCTGAGCGCTTCTTCCTCAGGGGCGAAGCGACGGGCTGCCTGCCGGCACCAGCAGCTAATCATCGGTTTACGAGGCGCATTCCGGCATGATCGGCTGCCGGCTTGTCGAAGGTCAGCGTTTCGGCGCAGCCTGCCAAGCGCCCGCCGTGGGCGATCAGCGCATCGGAGAAGTCCCCCTTCGTCGTCCGGTAGGTGGCAAGCGCCAGATAACCGGCATCCGCTCGATCAACCACGATCTCACGGCGCGGACCTTGGCCGGGCATGGGATGTCGGGTCAAGATTGCAGGGGTCGAGGGCGGTGCTGATGCTTGACACCGCCTGACGGCTGTCCGTCGGATCCTGAGCGCTTGTTCTTCGGAGGCGCGGCGACGGCTGCCCTCCCCGGTACCAGGCGATCGAGAAGCGCGAAATAAAGCCCATAGGGCAGGATCCGCAGCAATTTGACCAAGTACGTAAATCGTTTCGGGAAGGTGATCTCGAAACGCGAAGACTTCAGCCCCGCGCATATCCGCTCCGCCGCCTCCTCCGTGCTCACCAGCGCGGGTCTCGGGAATCCGCCTTTCGGCACGGCCTTCGTATCCACGAAGCCGGGACAGATGACCTGCAGGCGGATGCCGATGCGGTCGAGATCGAATTTCAGGCTCTCCGCCATGTTGATGAGTGCCGCCTTGCTCGCACCATAGGCGGCGCCCATCGGCAGGCCGCCATAGCCGGCCACCGACGACATGATCGCGATTTGTCCATGTCCCTTGGCCTTCATATGTTCGACAAGCGGAACGAGGCAGTTGACGACCCCGTTGAGATTGACCGCGAAGCTTCTGTCGAAGGCGTCTCGGTGCAGGTCGTCGCCACGGACCGGCAGGACGACGCCGGCGTTGAGCACGGCGAGTGCCACCTGCCCGTGCTCGTATTCGATTTTTGCCAAGAGCCGCTCCATGTCCTTCGGATCGGTGACGTCTCCATCGAGAACGATCATCCGCCCTGCTCCGGCTGCCTCGTGCTGAAGATCTACCAGCTTCTCGTGACTTCGCGCCGTGACCACCACCGAATAGCCTTCCTCGGCCAATCGAAGCGCCACGGCTCGACCGATTCCGGAACTCGCGCCGGTGACCCATGCCAATCCATGTTCGGGGCGGGCGGCGAATACGGCTGTCATCTTTTCCTCGCTCGTCGACGGGGGTTCTCACCGGGGCGCCGCATAGGCGGCCGGTCCCATACCTCTCCGGACGGCAAGCGCCTGCCCCGCAATCTCCGCTTCCCGCCCGTCGATTGACGGCAGAGACGTTTTTTGCCCGGGACAGGAAAGCTGCGAAACGCTATTCCTTGCCTGTAAGACAGAGTGAGCCGAAAACACGCCAATATTTCGGCAATCCTACCCATGAAACCAAATGTTTATCGGCTTGCCGTCGACCGAGGTTAGTGCTTGGCTAATGCCGGCACCCGTTCCGTCTAGCGCGAGGTTTTCAAAATGCCTGTTCTTCCGTCCGTGCTCGAAGCAATCGGCAACACGCCGCTGATCCGGCTAAAGGCCGTTTCCGAAGCGACCGGCTGCAACATTCTCGGCAAAGCGGAGTTCCTCAATCCCGGGCAGTCCGTGAAGGACCGGGCGGCGCTCTGGATCATCCGCCAGGCCGAGAAGGCCGGGCAGTTGCGACCGGGCGGCGTGATTGTCGAAGGTACGGCCGGCAATACGGGGATCGGCCTTGCCGTTGTGGGTAGCGCACTCGGATACCGCACCGTCATCGTCATCCCCGAAACCCAGAGCCAGGAAAAGAAGGACGCGCTGCGCCTGCTTGGGGCCGAACTGGTCGAAGTTCCGGCTGTGCCTTACAAGAATCCCAACAACTACGTGAAGATCTCCGGCCGGTTGGCGGCCCAACTCGCCGAAACAGAGCCCAACGGCGCCATCTGGGCAAACCAGTTCGACAATGTCGCCAACCGGCAAGCGCATGTCGACACGACGGCGCCTGAAATCTGGCGGGACACCGACGGCAAGGTCGACGGCTTCATCTGCGCCGTCGGCTCCGGCGGCACGCTTGCCGGTGTGGCGGAAGGTTTGCGCGCCCGCAATGCGGCGATCAAGATCGGCATCGCCGACCCGGAAGGGGCGGCACTCTACAATTTTTATGCCCATGGCGAGCTCAAGTCGAGCGGCAGCTCGATCACCGAAGGCATCGGTCAGGGTCGAATCACCGCCAACCTCGAAGGCTTCACGCCGGACTTCGCCTACCAGATTCCCGATGCTGAAGCGGTACCCTACGTGTTCGATCTCATCGAACAGGAAGGTATCTGCGTCGGCGGCTCGACCGGCATCAACATCGCCGGAGCCGTGCGGCTTGCCCGTGACCTGGGGCCGGGACACACGGTCGTGACGATCCTTTGCGACTATGGTAACCGCTATCAGTCGAAGCTCTTCAATCCGGACTTCCTGACCTCCAAGGGTTTGCCGGTTCCGGACTGGCTGAAGACGACCTCGAACATAGCAGTGCCATACGAACCCGCTGGATAGGATTGCCATGACCGGAACCGTCACCGCCCTCTTCCGAGACGATTTTTACCTCTCGACCTGCGAAGCACGTGTGACGGCAATCCTGGAAGGCGGCGGCATCCAGCTGGATCAGACCTGCTTTTATGCGACATCCGGCGGGCAACCGGGAGACACGGGTTTCCTCGAGCGCGAAGACGGCAGCCGCATCGACATCGTCGAAACCCGGCATGGCGCGACCAAGGACGTCATCGCTCACATGCCTGTCGGCGGCGCGCCCACGCCGGCGGTCGGCGAGAAGCTCGTGCTGCACATCGACTGGCCGCGCCGCTACCGGCTGATGCGCATGCACACGGCCTGCCACCTGCTGTCGGTCGTCTGCCCCTTCCCGATCACCGGCGCAGCCGTCGGCGAGGAGGAAAGCCGTGTGGACTTCGATATGAGCGAAACGATCGACAAGGACGAGGTCACGGCAGCGCTGATGAAACTCGTCGAAGAGAACCATCCGGTCTACGTGCAGTGGATCACCGACGAGGAGCTGGCCGCCAATCCGGGCATTGTCAAGTCGAAGAACGTCCGCCCGCCGATGGGGCTTGGCCGGGTCAGTCTCGTCTGCATCGGCGAGAATTCATCGATCGACAGCCAGCCCTGCGGCGGAACGCATGTTTCCGAGACGCAGGAAGTGGGCGCGATCCACATCGCCAAGATCGAGAAGAAGGGCAAGGAAAACAGGCGTTTCCGTATACGCTTCGCGACGCCCGAAGATGGGGTTGCAGTTTAGTGCGGGCAGGGAAATTGTTCTTTCACATGAGAAAGCCAGTGGAGTGACGACGATGAATGGTGATAACGAAAACAAGAGCCGCTTTGTCGTTTCTGCGGATTGGCTTGAACAGCGCCTCGATGATCCGTCGGTCAAGATAATCGATGCCTCCTGGTATCTGCCGGCGCAGAACCGCGACGGGCAAGCCGAATACGCCGCCGCGCACATTCCCGGTGCGGTCTTCTTCGATCAGGACGCGATCGCCGATCGGTCGAGCGCGCTGCCGCACACCTTGCCCTCTCCCGTGGCATTCGCCGACGCCGTGGGCGCAATGGGAATCAGCGAGAACGACACGATCGTCGTCTACGACGGCCCGGGGATTTTCACCGCTCCGAGAGTCTGGTGGATGTTCCGAATCATGGGCGCCAAAAACGTCTTCGTTCTCGATGGCGGAATGGACGGCTGGAAAGCGGACGGCCGGCCGACGACGACTGAGGTCCCGAAATTCAGCCCGCAGGTTTTCAACGCAGTCTTCAACCCGAACGCGGTCACCTCGTTCGAGCGCATGAGAGATGTGGTCGAGCACCGGCTCTCGCAGATTGCCGATGCGCGCAGCGCCGGGCGCTTTGCCGGAGAGGAACCGGAACCGCGGGCAGGCATGCGGTCGGGCCATATGCCGGGCGCAAGGAGCCTGCCTTCGGGCGTATTCTCCGAAAAGGGCAGGTTCAAGGATCTCGATGCGCTGCGCCGGACTTTCGCGGATGCCGGCATCGATCTGACGAAGCCGGTCGTCACGAGCTGCGGCTCCGGCATTACCGCCGCCATCATCACGCTTGCGCTTCAATCCTTGGGACATGAGGACAATACGCTTTATGATGGCTCCTGGTCGGAATGGGGTAGCCGGCCGGATACTCCGGTTGCAATCGGTAAAGAGTGAGAGCCATGCCAAGGTCAAAGCCTGCCGCGATCACGGCGCACGTGACCGAACTCGAAATGACGTCGCCGCCGAAGCAAAGTCTGCCGATGCCGATCAACATCCATACGGCGATCCTGCGCGTTTCGGATATTCCCCTCGCCTATTACCGCTTTCTCTATCTGCGTGTCGGAAAGCGCTGGCACTGGGCGGAGCGCCTGCGCATGAGCGACGACGATCTGGCGGCTATCCTCCACGACAAGCGAACGACGGTCATGGTCCTCTATGTGGACGGTGCGCCGGCCGGTTTCTTCGAATTCCGGCAACTCGACGATGACGTCATCGACCTCACCCATTTCGGGCTCATGGAGCACGCGCTCGGCCTGGGACTCGGTAAGTGGTTCTTGCTGCAGACATTGTTTGCGGCCTGGGCCATGAACCCGCGCAAGGTCACGGTCACGACGAACAATCTCGATCATCCCCGGGCGCTGCAGCTTTACCAGCAGTTCGGCTTTTCTCCGGTCGCGACGCGGGAGACGGTGGTCGAGCCGCTGAGCGACGAGGAACTTCTCACCTTCGCGAAGAAGCTCTGAACGGCTTCGGAATCTTAGATCTAAGTTCGGCAAGTATCGGGTGTCGTTCCCTGACGCCAGTGCGCATCTTTCTCCTGAATTCAGCCAATCGGGAGAAGCGCCATGAAACTCAATTACGTTGCAATGCCCGTCGAGGAAGCGGAGCGGCTAAGACAAGGCGGGCGGGATGCCTATGGCCACCGGCCCGAGCGGCGCATTTCGGACGGCGACGGCGTGCCGTGCCGGCACTGTCTTCGTAATGTCGATGAAGGCCAGCCTTATCTCGTTCTGGCCTACCGGCCGTTTTCGTCGGTCCAGGCCTATGCCGAAACGGGACCGATCTTCATGCATGCCGAAAATTGCGCGGTTCACGACGGAGCCTCCGTGCCGCCGATTCTCGCGTCCAGCAAGAGCTATCTTCTGCGTGGCTACGGGAGTGATGAGCGCATCGTCTACGGTACCGGCGGGGCCGTCGATGCCGAGTACCTCGAGCAGCGGGCCGAGGAATTGCTGGCACGGCCGGACGTCGCCTTCGTGCATGTTCGCTCGGGAAAATACAACTGCTACCAGTGCCGCATCGAAGCGGCCTGAGTGGGAGCCCGGCGCTTGACGGCGCCGGGCGGTTCAGCGTGTCAGGCGACGTGAAGGACGGCCTCGGGAGCGTGGGCGTCGTAGCCGAGCGCTTCGGCCACGGCCGCGTTGGTTACGCGGCCTCGGTGGACATTGAGGCCGGCGCGCAGATGCCGGTCCTCGGCGATCGCCTTGAGGCCGCGGTCGGCGAGCTGAAGTCCGTATTGGAGCGTCGCATTGTTGAGGGCGTGCGCCGACGTGATCGGCACGGCCCCCGGCATGTTCGCGACGCAGTAGTGCACGATGCCGTCGACCTCATAGGTTGGTTCGGAGTGCGTCGTCGCATGCGACGTCTCGAAGCAGCCGCCCTGGTCGATCGCGACATCGACAATGACAGCGCCTTTTTTCATGGCGGACAGCATTTCGCGCGTGACGAGCTTCGGCGCAGCAGCGCCGGGAATGAGCACGGCTCCGATGACCATGTCGGCGGAGAAGACTTCCTCTTCCAAGGCATCGATCGTCGAGTAGCGCGTATGGACACGGCCGTTGAAGATATCGTCGAGTTGGCGCAGACGCGGCAGGGACCGGTCCAGGATCGAAACGTCGGCCCCGAGACCCGCAGCCATCTTGGCCGCATGCAGGCCGACGACGCCGCCGCCGATGATCGCGACCTTGGCCGGAAGAACGCCCGGTACGCCGCCGAGCAGGATTCCGCGGCCACCATTTGCCTTCTGGAGCGAGGTCGCGCCCGCCTGGATCGCCAGCCGTCCCGCGACCTCGGACATCGGCGCAAGCAGCGGCAACCCGCCGCGCTCATCCGTCACGGTCTCGTAGGCGACCGCCGTGACGCCGGACTTGAGAAGTCCCTGGGTCTGTTCCGGGTCCGGTGCGAGATGAAGATAGGTATAGAGAATCTGGCCTTCGCGCAGTTGCGCCCATTCGGAGGGCTGCGGCTCCTTGACCTTGACGATCATATCCGCCTTTTCGAAGACTTCCCTGGCTGTCGGTACGATCCTCGCACCGGCTGCGCGATAGGAGTCGTCATCCGCCCCGATCCCTGCCCCGGCCTTTGTTTCCACGATGACCTCGTGGCCGTGGGCTGCATATTCCCGTACTGATCCGGGCGTAAGGCCGACACGGTATTCATGGTTTTTGATTTCCTTCGGGCAACCGACACGCATGTTTGCGTTCCTCTCCTATCTGTGGGCTTTTGCCGCGCTGATGAGGGGTCCAGCAAAGCAGATGGCATTCCGAATGTCCTTGCAAAGACGTGCTCATCCATGCATTGCTTTCGGGAGTTATTGCGCAAAACAGCGACTATTCGAAAGAAGGTGCGAATGGCTGGCTTGGATGCTATCGATCGTTCGATTCTGCGCATTCTGCAGCAGGATGGCCGAATCTCGAACGCCGACCTCGCAGGAAGGGTCGGCCTCTCGCCGTCCGCCTGTTCGCGGCGGGTCGATATTCTCGAAAAGTCCGGGACGATCGCCGGTTACCATGCGCGCATCGCCCACAAGGCGCTCGACTACAAGATCATGGTCATCGTGCATATTTCGCTCTCCGGGCAGTTCGCCAAGACGCTTGCGGAGTTCGAAGCCGCGGTGAAGCTCTGCCCCAATGTGCTCGTTTGCTACCTGATGTCCGGGGAATACGACTATATCCTGCGCGTGGCAGCGAAGGATCTGGAGGACTATGAACGCATCCATCGCGACTGGCTTTCGGCGCTGCCGCATGTGGTAAAGATCAATTCGAGTTTTTCGCTGCGCGAGGTCATCGACCGCCCCAATGTCGGCATCTGAGACCGTGATCCGCCGAGACGCGGCGGCAACCCTGTCTGCAAAAATCAGCCGCTTTGCGTAGCCCGGCCATTCCGCCATAGTTACGCTTATCTGAACGCGCTTTCGAGGGGAGATCACCGATGACCGTTTTGCATCCCATTTCGCGCCGGACCCTGCTCGGCGGTCTTGCCGCCACGTCGGCATGTGTCGTGCTGCATCCCTTCGCGACCCGCGCCGCTGCAAA
Organism: Sinorhizobium meliloti 4H41; assembly: GCF_000375585.1. Classification (GTDB taxonomy): domain Bacteria; phylum Pseudomonadota; class Alphaproteobacteria; order Rhizobiales; family Rhizobiaceae; genus Sinorhizobium; species Sinorhizobium meliloti_A. The sequence goes on from NZ_AQWP01000002.1 coordinate 27,055, forward strand.
CCAGGCGCATCTCAGGATCATGGAAACCACGGACCTGCACGTCCATGTCTTTCCCTACGATTACTATGCCGACAAGCCGAACGATACGCTCGGCCTGGCGCGCACCGCTTCGATCGTCGACGCCATCCGCGCCGAGGCGACGAACGCGATCCTCGTCGACAATGGCGATTTTCTTCAGGGAAATCCGATGGGCGATTACATCGCCTACAAGCGCGGCATGAAGGAAGGCGACATGCATCCGGTCATCGCCGCGATGAACGTACTCGGCTACGACTGCGGCACGCTGGGCAATCACGAGTTCAATTACGGCCTGGACTTCATGTTCAATGTGATCAACGGCGCAAACTTTCCGACCGTCTGCGCCAATCTGACCAATGGCGCCATGGCCGCCGCCCCGCGCCAGGACAAGCTCTTTCTCAAGCCCTATGTGATCCTCGATCGGAAAGTTAAGGACGGGGCCGGTCAGGAACATCCGATCCGCATCGGCCTCATCGGGTTCGTGCCGCCGCAGATCATGACCTGGGACGCCAAGAACCTGGAAGGCAAGGCGAATGCGCGCGATATCGTCAAGGCCGCGCAAGCCTGGGTGCCGCAGATGCGTGAGGAAGGTGCCGACATCGTCGTCGCTCTGTCCCATTCCGGCATAGGGCAGCAGGCCTATGCCGAAAATCTCGAAAACGCGTCCGTACCGCTGGCGGCAATCGAAGGTATCGACGCCATCGTCACCGGCCACAGCCACCTCGATTTTCCGGGACCCAAGTTCGACGGAACTCCGGGCGTCGACAATGCCAAAGGGTTGATTTCCGGAAAGCCCGGCGTCATGGGCGGCTTCTGGGGATCGCATCTCGGCCTCATCGATCTCCTGCTCGAACGCGACGGGGGTGAGTGGCGTGTGATCGGTTCGACAAGCGAGGCGAGGCCCATCTTTCGCCGGGAAGAAAAGAAGGTGATCGCCGAGGTCGGTGACAAGCCGGAAGTGCTGGCAGCCGCGCAGAAGGACCACGAAGCGACGCTCGCCTATGTCCGCACCCCCGTCGGCAAAACCTCGGCCCCGCTCTACTCCTATTTCGCGCTCGTCGCGGACGATCCGTCGGTGCAGATCGTGAGCCAGGCCCAGACCTGGTATATCCGCGACATGCTCAAGGACACCGAGCACCGCGACCTGCCGGTCCTCTCCGCCGCGGCGCCGTTCAAGGCCGGCGGGCGCGGCGGCGCCGAGTACTATACGGATGTTCCAGCAGGCGACATCGCCATCAAGAACGTTGCCGACCTCTACCTCTATCCGAATACGGTGCAGGCGGTCGTCATCACCGGCGACGAGGTGCGCAACTGGCTCGAAATGTCCGCCGGCATCTTCAACCGGATTGCCCCGGGATCAGCCGATGCAAGCCTGATCAATGGCGACTTCCCTTCCTATAATTTCGACGTGATCGACGGGGTCACCTACCAGATCGACCTGTCGCAGCCCGCGAAATACGACAAGGACGGCAACGTGGCGAACCCGGCGGCCAGCCGAATCCGCGACCTGAAGTTCGATGGCAAGCCGATAGATCCCAAGCAGAGATTTGTCGTAGCGACCAACAACTACCGTGCCGGCGGCGGCGGCAATTTTCCGGGCATCACCGGCGACAAGGTCGTCTTCGTCGCGCCCGACACCAACCGTGACGTCATCGTGCGCTACATCGTCGAACAGGGAACGATCAACCCCTCTGCGGACGCGAACTGGACATTTGCGCCGCAGAAGGACACGAGCGTGCTGTTCGATAGCGGTCCGAACGCGCGTCGATTCCTGGCAGAGGTCAAGGCGGTGAAGATCGAGGATGCAGGCGACGGCAGCGACGGTTTCGCCCGGTTCAGGATCAAGCTTTGACTCGCGATGCGGGCGGAAAGCAGAACATGCTTTTCCTCATCCGGCTCGGCTTGTTTGATTGCGTGATCCCTGTGCTCGTCACAGGTACCGGACGTCAGACTGGCCGGGACTGAGCGTCGTCGGAAAAAAGGGCCGCGCGCTGCTCGTCGATGATCTGCCGTCCCTTGCGCAGCGCCGAGTCGATGGCGTCCTGCTCGGAGGTGAAGAGATCTGCCCGGATGAAGCTGCGGACTTTCGTTGCACCGTCCGGCATCGATTTTTCGATGCTGCCCGCAAGCCGGTACTGCGACCCCTCGCGCTGAGGCGTCGCGCGGATTACGCAATCCGCATAGTTCTCGGACTTGCCTGCCGCAGGCTGCGCCTGCGTTTCAGAGCCGCCGGAGCGACCGAATAATTTCGAGAAAAACGATGCCATGTCTCACAGTTAGCTGTGCTCGCCGGCCCTGTCAAAGCGAAAATTGGTGAACCCGGCGCCGGCCACTTGCCGCCTTGTCAAATGACGAAGTTGGCCAGCATCTCGTTCTCGGTGATATCCTGGTAGCGCAGCCCCGCTGCATCGAAACGCTGTTTGAGGACGGGAAAATTCTCGGCGTGCTTCGTCTCGATACCGATAAGCACCGAGCCGAAGTTTCGGGCCGATTTTTTCAGATATTCGAACCGGGCGATGTCGTCCTCCTCTCCCAGGAGACCGAGGAAATCGCGAAGCGCGCCCGGGCGCTGCGCCATCCGCAGGATGAAGTATTTCTTGAGCCCGGCATGGCGCATGGCCCGCTCCTTCACGTCCGGCAGGCGCTCGAAGTCGAAATTGCCACCGGAAACGACCGCTACGACGATCTTGCCTTCGAGACTGTCGCGGCCAAGCGCTTCCAGTGCGGTGACTGCAAGCGCGCCGGCCGGTTCGAGAACAACGCCCTCGACATTGAGCATTTCGGTGATCGTCAGGCAGATCGCATTCTCCGGCAGCAGCAACACCTGCTCCGGCGAAAATCTCCGGAGCGCAGCAAAGTTCAGGTCGCCGATCCGTGCAACCGCCGCGCCATCGACGAAATTGTCCACCTGGTCGAGCGTAACGACGCTGCCGAGTTCCAGGCTGCGCCTGAAGCTCGGCGCCCCCTCCGGTTCACAGAACAGAAAGCGATCGGCCGAGAGGCTGTCGCCCAAATAGCCGGTCACGCCCGCGGCCAGGCCGCCCCCGCCGACGGGCAGGACGACGAGATCGGCGACGAGGCCGGCGGGCAATTGGTCGGCTATCTCCGCTGCAACCGTGGCCTGGCCTTCGATGATATCCTCATGGTCGAAGGGCGGGACCATGACGCCGCCGATCGCTTCCACATGCTCGCGCGCCGCCTTGTAGCATTGATCGAATATATCGCCGACGAGGCGGATCGTGATGAATTCGGCCCCGAACATGCGCGTCTTGTCGATCTTCTGCTGGGGCGTCGTCACCGGCATGAAGACGACGCCGGGAACGCCGAAGTGACGGCAGACGAAGGCAAAGCCCTGAGCGTGATTGCCTGCGGACGCGCAAACGAAGGTCTTCCCGGCCGCTCCGGAGCCGAGCGACTTGCGGAAGAAATTGAAGGCGCCGCGGATCTTGTAGGAGCGCACCGGCGAAAGGTCCTCGCGCTTCAGGAAGACGGTCGCCCCATAGCGCGCGCTCAGGTGCTCGTTGAGCTGAAGCGGCGTCGGCGGAAAGATTTCGCGCATTGCCGCTGCCGCTTTTTCAACATCCTGCTTCATCACGTGACTTCACCCGTTGAGTTTGCCGATTGCAGTCGCTATTGCACATTGCCGCGCCGGAGACCATCGATTTGACACGAATCGGTCACGCACGGCACTATCGCGCCCGCTTCGGGCGATCGCCGGCCCACCGACAAACCGCTTGCAGGAAATCAAGAGCTTGAACGCGAATCTGATCCGGCATGCTGTCCATCTCGCGGCGATCCTGGGGCTCTATCTCTCCGGCGCGATGCTGATTCCGGCTCTGGTCGATCTCTATTACGGCCATGCGGACTGGCAGGTCTTTGCCGTGACGGCCTTCATGACGGGCGCAATCTCGTCGACGACGTTCATGGCGACACGCGCAGGTCCTCCGCCCTTCTCGAAGAAATTCGGCTTCCTGGTGGTGAACGTCCTGTGGATCGTGTTTTCGATCGTCGGCGCCATTCCACTCTGGCTTTCCTCGGTGAATCTGGATTTCGCCCAGGCCCTGTTCGAGTCCGTGTCGGCGGTAACGACGACCGGCTCGACCGTAATCGTCGGGCTCGATGATGCGCCGCCCGGCCTCCTGCTCTGGCGGTCGCTCCTGAGCTGGTTCGGCGGCATAGGCATCGTCGTTCTCGGCCTGTTTATCATTCCCTATCTGCGTGTCGGCGGCATGTCCTTCTTCAAGATGGAATCCTCCGACACCAGCGACAAACCCTTTGCCCGGCTCGCAAGCTTCGGCCGCGCCTTCCTCGTCGTGTACGTATCGATAACTCTGCTGTGCGCGATCTGCTACGCCATGCTCGGGATGAACAGGTTCGACGCGATCAACCACGCGATGACGACCGTCGCCACGGGCGGCTTTTCGACTCACGATGCATCATTCGGCTACTTTTCCAGCATTCCCCTGCTCTGGGTCAGCACGTTCTTCATGACGCTCTGCAGCCTGCCCTTCTCCATCCTGATCGTGCTCGTCGTGCGCGGACGGCTGGACGCGCTTCGCGATCCTCAGATCATCGTATTTCTGGGCTATCTCACGGCATTCTCGGTCGCGGTTGCCGCCTATCACCGGCTCGCGAACGGCGTCGAGTTCCACCTGGCGCTTACCTATGCCTTCTTCAATATCACGTCGATACTGTCGACCACGGGCTATGCGAGCGAAGACTACAATCTTTGGGGACCATTCGTGGTCATGGTCGCGTTCATATGCACCTTCATCGGCGGTTGTTCCGGCTCGACGGCGGGCGGCATGAAGGCCTACAGGTTCGTCGTTCTCTTCAACGCCATTCGGTCTGCCCTGAACAAGCTCGTCTACCCGAATGCGATTTATGCGGTCCGGTACGGGAAGAATACGGTCGACGCGGACGTGCAGCGCGCCATCCTGCTGTTCTTCATCACCTATATCCTGCTCTGGGTCTTCGGCAGTCTGGTCATGGGCGCCCTTGGCTATGATCTCGTCACGGCCGTGTCGGCCGTCATCACGTGCCTCTCCAATGTCGGCCCCGGCCTCGGCAGCCTTATCGGCCCTGCGGGCAATTTCTCGACACTCCAGGATCCCGAGCTCTATCTGCTGTCGCTGATGATGCTGCTCGGGCGTCTGGAGGTCCTGACCGTCCTCGTCGTGCTCACTCCGATCTTCTGGAAGCAGTAACAGCCGCCGCCCGGCTTCAGCCTTGCCTTGACTTGGGGTGCCAAATACCGAAAGCTCAGAGCGATCGGGCATTCTGGAAAAGCGCGATGCCGAAATACCTGCTCCTGCTGGCGGCCCTCACGAACGCCACCGTCATGCTTGCCGACACGCAGGCAGAGGCGGGTCCGCTTGCCGACGCCGCGGCGAAGGCCGAACAGCAGGCGAGCTCCGGCGATGCCGCCGGCGCGCAGGAAACCTTGCGCAAGGCCGTGAGCGACTTTTCGCAGACCCTTCCCTTCTCCATCGGCAAGGCGGTTTTCGTCACAGAAGCACCGGCGGGCTTTGCAATGTACGAGCCGCGGCCCGACCCCGTATTCGAAGCCGGCGAAACGCTCATATCCTATGTCGAGCCCGTGGGACTTACCTGGAAGGAAGCAAGCGACGAGGGCAAGCTCGAGACACGCTTCACGGTCGACTTCGACATCCTGAACCCGAAGGGAGAGGTGCTCGCCAGCCAGAAGGCGTTCGGCGACTTCACCTTCAAGGGCTATCAGCGCAACCAGGAAATCTATGCGACGCTGAGGATCGACGTCGCCGGGGCGCCATCCGGGAACTATGTGCTGCGCTACCGCTTCAACGACACCAACAGCGGCAGAAGCGCAAGCGTCGATCAGCCGTTCGAGATCTCCGGCTCTTGAGAGTTGCCGGTCTCAGCCAGTAGCACGCCGGAATCGGAGGGCGGAGCACTTGGCTGGTGGGAGAATCTGGCGGTTCTGTTGCGGACGACGGGACGGACTGCCGGGGCCCGCGCGGGTGAGTCGCGCGTAGTTTTCGAGTTGGTGGGCAATAGCCCGGTTTTAACCCCGTCTAACCGGCCGCCGCTGATCTCGGCGCGACCGCCCACCATTCCGGAGCCGGAGTCGAAACACCCGTTTCCACCCCATTGCAGCCATCCGAACCTGCTCGCGCCATGGCGCAACTCGGCCCTAAGCGGACGTCTAGAACCAATATTGTTTCATCCGTGTCAGGAAATTGACCGTCGTCACGGGGAAGTCGGAGGCGTCACCGATGACGGAATCAATGCCGCAGCGTGGGCAAAGAGCGGTGCGGTCATCGTCCACCCAATCATCAATCTCGTTAGGTGGGAAGGTTGAGCAGCAGTAGAAGCAGCCACAGAGTGAACTCGTTTCGATTTCCGCTCGATGGTTAGCACTATGCTTGTGCGCTAGGGCGATATCGTCTTCCATAAACTACCATTATTTAAGCGTATTGGGCGTTGTCCAGTGGTGGCTTACTACGGCGCCTCAGCGACATGGCGGCAGTCGGCCCGAAGCGGAGTGCCAATTCGTTGCGCGGACACAGCAGGTTTGCGCCCGCCATTCAGCCATTCGATCAACTCGGTCAGGCGCCTGCAAGCAGCCGGTCCGCTTCTTGTTCTTGGACTTGTTATCGCACGGCAAAAGTCAGATGACCGCGTCTCAATGACTCCCTCCCTAGGCCAGTGCCACCACGTGGAGCCTGATTTTCCTTTTTAGCTATGATGATCGGATACTTTAGGCCGCGCTCCTCCCGACCGATCCACCGCCGTCCACGAACAGGGTTTGCCCGGTGATGAAGCCCGCGTCGTCCGAGAGCAGGAAGGCGATGGCCGCGGCGATCTCCTCCGGCTTACCGAGGCGCCGCATCGGGATCATCGACAGGAACCGCCCCTCGGCCTCGCTTCCGGCCGGCGTGTTGCGCCGGAACATCTCCGTTTCCACCGGGCCCGGCGCCACCGCATTGACCGTAATGCCGGTCTCTGCCAGTTCCACCGCCCAGGTGCGCGTAAGGCTGTTGACCGCCGCCTTTGCGGCCGCATAGCCGCTGCGCAGCGGGGTCCCGGTAGTCACCAGGCTGGTGATGTTGACGATCCTGCCCCAACCTTTCGCCCGCATTGCGGGGAGAATTGCCTGCGCCGTCTGGATTGTCGGATGAATATTGACGCGCAGCATCTCCTCCACATCAGCGAGGTCGATTTCGCCGACCGGGTGCAGCCGGGCCAACCCGACATTGTTGACGACGCCGTCGAAGGAATAGCGCTGCGCGAGATCAGCGAAGGCCTGACCCGACGCCTTGCTGTCATCGAGGTCGATCGAGACAAGCGTGCCGGGGAAGTCGGGATCCTGACCGCGAGCGATGCCGACGACATGGTGGCCAGCGGCAGCGAGCCGGTTCGAGAGCGCACGGCCGATGCCCTTGCTTGCGCCAGTAATGAGAAATGTCCGTTCGGTCATAGTAATTTCCTGAGCAGTTTGATGGTAAAAAGCGGCGTCGACTAGGAAGCGCGGTGCTTAGATTCTCTTATCGACGCGGCGGCAGGCGCTGCGAGCGGCGGTAGGCCTAGCAGTGCGAGCGTCTGTCCGACCGCGCCCGTTAGCAGCGGCCTTTCCGGGCGGACCCGCGCGAGAACCCGCACGCCCGAGAGCACCGCCAGCAGTTGACGCGCGGCATCCTTGGCCGAGTGGGCACGGGAAATGTCTCCGCATTCCTGCCCAGCTGTGACGCGGCTGCGGAAGAATTCTTCGATCAGATTCAACTCACGCGCTATGCTGCTGCGGAATTCAGCGTCCTCTGACGAGGCCTCCAGAGCGGAGTTCACCAGCATGCAGCCTCGCTGCAGGGCGTCCCCCAAGGATCGCTCGATCGTGTCCTCGAAGAACCCGGTGATCGCTTGTCCTGGCGAGGCTGTCGCTTCGAGATGCGCCATCTTCTCGCGCAGCCGGTTGAGATAATGGTCGAGAGCGCGCCGGAAGAGTCCGCGTTTGTCGCCGAAGGCGGCGTACATGCTGGAAGGCGTCAGACCTGTCCGGGCGGTCAGTTCCCTGGTCGACGTCGCCTTGTAACCCCTGGTCCAGAAAATGTCGCTCGCCGCATTGAGGACCGCCTCCTCGTCGAATTCGCGTGGTCTTGCCATCAGCCCATCCAGAAAATACGTGCGATATGGAGCATGTGCTCCATATTCTTTGGCGAAAGTGGAGCATTTGCTCCATAATGTCAAGTAGTCAGGCGCCCATGTTTGCTCAATGCGCGGATGGGGGGAACGAGGCTGACTCGCAGGGTCAATGCCGACGGGACAGCCGGGAGGTTATGGTGTCATGTGCGGGTGATTGAAGCCCCACCATCCATCAGCGATGCGGTGCCCGTCACAAAGCTCGCTTCGTCAGAGGCAAGGTACAGCACCGAGCGAGCGAGTTCTTCTGGCGTAGCCACCCGCTTGAGAGCGTGCAGGTTCGTGATGAACGCCTGCTTCTCAGGTGTATCGTTCATTTCCCGGTACATGTCGGTGTCGACTGCGCCCGGCAAGATGGCGTTCACACGGACGCCGTGCGGTCCGAACTCGGCCGCGAGCGCCTGCGTCAGACCGATCAAGCCGGATTTGCTCGCGGCATAGGCGGCCACTCCGGGAAACGCGCAACTATATCCGATAAAGGTGGAGGTGAAGATCACCGAGCCGCCGCCGTTTTTCAGCATCTGGCCAATCTGATGTTTGGCCCCGAGAAAGGACGCAACGAGGTTGATCCCGACGGTCTCACTAAACCCCGCTTCTGAAATTGAAGTGCTCGGGCCGGCTTCGCCGATAATGCCGGCGTTGTTGAACGCGATATCGAGGCGGCCGAAGTTCGTAACTGCGGCTTCGAGCAGAGCCATATGCGTGGCTTCTTCGCGGACATCGCCGGCGACAGCGACGGCCTCGCCGCCTGCTACCCTGATGCCCTCCACCAGATGATCGAGCTCAGCCTGGCGGCGCGCGCCAACGACTACTTTGGCGCCTTCGGCTGCAAAGAGCTGCGCTGTGGCCCGCCCGATTCCGGAACTTGCCCCTGTAATGATGGCGACCTTGCCAGCTAATCGGTCCATTCTTCTTCTCCGCTTGCATAGCGGCGGCCTCTGCCGCGCCTTCTACTCACTGGAGATGGCGCTTTCCGATTGTCCGGATTAGTGTGCCGATTCAGGAACTGGATTACGGATTCATCGAACAATGGTCAGGATCGAGGCGATTGCTGCTTTTATTGCCGTGGTTGAAGGCGGCTCTATCAGCGAGGCTGCGCGGCGCCTTCGCCTGTCCAAATCGGTCGTCAGCGACCGATTGGCGGATCTGGAGAAATCGCTAGGTGGGCCGTTACTTCGACGTACGACGCGCAAACTGACTCTCACCGAAGACGGCATCGATTTTCTCGATCGAGCACGGCGAGTAATGGGCGAGCTTGATGATGCGAGCGCTGCCATGGCCGAGCGGCGCGGGACACTTGCGGGGCCTCTGAGGATTGCTGCTCCAGTGACGTTCGGGCGAATGCATCTGGGGCCTGCGCTCTTCCCGTTTCTCGCGAAGCACCCGAAGATCGTGCTGACGCTGGAGATCGACGACAGGCGCGTCGATGTCTCGTCCGGCGGCTACGATGCTGTCATTCGGCATGGCGCGATCGCCGACTCCCGGCTCGTTGTGTGGAAGCTGGCGCGCAGCCGTCGTCTTTTAACGGCCTCGCCCGAATACCTCGCGCGGCATGGGACGCCCGCAAGCTTGACCGACCTCGAACGCCATCGCGGAATATTCTACACCAATCGTGGCGTTGCCGACTGGCGCTTCGAGACGGAGGACGGTGCGAGTCTGGTGAGAGCAACAGCCGCACTTGGGATAAACAATGGCGACATGATCCGCGACGCCGCGATCGCCGGCCTCGGCATAGCGCTCCTTCCAGCGTTCATTGCAGGACCTGCAATCACCGCGGGGCAACTCGCCGAAGTCGACGTGGGATACAGGCCGCAGGAAGAGTTTATCTACATGGCGCACGCAGAGGGGCGCAATCCATCGGCTAAGCTTCGTGCGATCGCCGAACACCTGAAGAAGGCATTCGGCGACCCGCCTTATTGGGAGCCCAGCGGCGCTTAGATGGGGCTGTTTGCTCCGGATCGGATGATAGTGCCTCGAAAGGTGGTTGCTTACCTCCCGGATCCTACGCGGCGCCGGTCTTCCTGGCCTCGGCACCGGGATAAGTGGCGAAGTCCGTGTAGCCAATTTCGCCACGCCGCGTGTAATAGGTCGATCTGTCGGCTTCGGCCAAGGGCCAGTTGTGCTTCAGGCGCTCGGCTAGATCCGGGTTTGCGATATAGGGTCGACCAAAGGCGATGAGGTCAACTAAGCCGGTGGCGAGCGCCGACTGCGCATCTTGCCGACTGGTAAAGCCGCCGCACCAGATGATCGACCCAGGAAAGGCGGCTCGTACCCTGGCAAGCACGTCATGATCTATGTAGTGCTTCTTGAACTCGGCGCTCTCCATGTTGCCGGAGGGCATAAGCTCGTAGACCAGATGCATATAGGCGACGCCTCGGCGCCCCAGCTCCTCGGCAACATACAACAATGTCTCTTCTGTGCGCGGGTCAACCGGCATCGAGTTGAACGTGCCGTAGGGTGCCAGCCGAACGCCCACGCGTCCCGGCCCCAATGCCCGTACTGCCTCGTCGACGGCTTCCAGCAGGAACCGTGTGCGGTCTTCCACTCGGCCGCCGCCGTACCGGTCGTCGCGCGAATTGAGGACGGAGTTCATGAACTGCTCGAAAAGATAGCCATTGGCGGCATGGAGCTCGACGCCGTCGAAACCGGCCTTGTCGGCGTTGACGAACGCCTGCGCGAATGTTGCGACCAAGGCGGAGATTTCCTCCGTCTCAAGACGCCTCGGGGTACCCGCGCGGATGTAGCCCAGCTTGCCATCCGGCCCGTGGGCAAACACATCCGAATGCGCGGCCGGTTCTTCGGTGACGCCCCATGGAGCCTCGCCGTTTGGCATCAGTGATGAATGCGACATTCTACCGACATGCCAGATCTGGGCGAAGATCTTGCCCTGTTTACGGTGCACCTCATCGGTCACCCGCCGCCAGCCATGGAGCTGGGCATCCGTGTAGAGTCCGGGAGTCATTGCATAGCCCTTGCTCGAGGGTGCGACGTCGACCGCCTCAGTCACGAGCAGGCCGGCGCTCGCCCTCTGGCTGTAGTAGGTTGCCATCAGATCGTTGGGAACATCGCCGTCGGAGGTGCGTGTTCGGGTCATCGGCGCCATGACGATGCGGTTCCTCAGCAAAACCGCGCTGCCAAGCGAGTGGGGATCAAACAGATCTACCATGAGCTCTTCCTTCCATCTGCTTTGGATGGAAGGTTTACTTCTGACGCGTCGTCACCATCTACACACCGTTTGGTCAGTGGTCCTGAAATGAAGATTATCAATCGACTCCCCGGCTTGCCGGTCGAGCGCGCCTTGAAGGTTCTCTCCGGGCGCTGGAAGGCTGTCATTCTCTACGCGCTTCTCGACGGCCCGCACCGCACCTGCGAGCTCGAGAACCGCATTGTCGGCATCGCTCAAAAGGTGCTGCTCGAGCAGCTGCGGGCGCTCGAAGAACATGGAATGGTGAGCAGGCGCCCGAGCGCAGACGGCCGGCAGGGCGTGGAGTACGTACTCACGACTCTGGGCGAAAGCCTCCGACCGATCCTCACGGCCCTAATCGATTGGGGAGTTCATCACGCGAAGGAACTCGGTGAGGACGGCCGGCTTCTGCCATGCGAGGCAGTCGTTCGAGGTCGCGCTGTCCGGCCTCACAGCGCGAAACGTTAGAAGTTGATCGTAGCTGGAACCCACGGATGGATCCAGCGCCACGCACGCCGCGTCGACAAGATGCATGCACGATATACAACCCGGACGAGTTCAAGCGCTCGCAGGGCGCGCCTCATCAGTGCGCCCGTTCTACGAGCGCTGCAATGAATTTATCCGGAGACTTGAAGAAAGCTGTTGCGCGTTCCTGCTCTCGGCGCGCCGGCTCGGAGGGGGAAGACATTCGGCCGGGCGGCTTTACCTGCAGGCATAAATGGGTCGGGGTTGCAGGCACGGCACAAGGCAGCGCGCGCCACGATACGACTGCCTCACGATCTATGGACGTTCAGTGTTCCCAATGCGAGTTACAGATTACCGAGCACATGTTCACCCGCTTGAACTGCGGGTCCTTCGCCGCCAGGAAATCGTCGTTGAAGGTTCCGAACGTGGTTTCAGTCCTGTGCTTCATGCCGTGGTAGAACGCGTTGATGATCTCGTCCTTGAAGTCGGCTTCGCGAGGAAACACCGCTACGACCGCATTACGCTGCCCTTCTGTGTAATGTTCGAATCCACTTCCGGCGACGTCCATTCCGGCTCCGGCCTGTAGCAGGGCGATTTCCGGCCGCATGAATTCCGGAATGCCAGGTGTCGTGTGCAAGGCAACCGCGTTCCACACCGTTTCGATGTCGCCCTCGGAGATGCCGCGCGCGCGCAGAAAGTCACGCGCGGCATTTGCCCCATCCACCTCGAAGCGTAGGTGGCTATCAGCAAACTGATCCGTCAGACCAAGATCATGGAACATAGAGGCGACGTAGAGCAGTTCAGGATCGTAGATCAGCCCCTTACGCTTCCCGCTCATCGCCCCCCAGAAGTAGACGCGACACGAGTGGTGAAAGAGCAGCTTGCTCTCCGTGTCGCGTATAAGCTGAGTCACATCCCCCACGAGCTTGCTGTCAGGAATGCGTATGTCGGCTATCTCCAGCGGGATCATGGCACCCTCCATTCATGGGTTGGTTGGGACCGGCCTTCGGCCGACTTACCGCACTGCCTGTGGCGTGTTGCGGAAGCTGATTGCCATGCGATTATAGCTGTTCATCAGGCTGATCGCGATGGTGAGGTCGACAAGCTGCTTCTCGTCGAAGACCTTCCGCGCCGCCTGGTAGGCGCTGTCAGGCACGCCGGTCTGCGCGACGAGGGTAACGCTCTCCGCCCATGCGAGAGCCGCACGCTCCGTCTCGGAGAATAGGTTGCCGCCCTCTTCCCAGGCCTGCAAGAGGGCCAACTTCTCTGTGTTGACGCCCCGCTTGATAAGCTCGCGGGTGTGCATGTCGAGGCAGTAGGCGCAGTTGTTGATCTGCGATACGCGCAGATAGACGAGGTCGACGAGTTCTCCCGGCAGGCCGCTTTGGGTGACGTAGCCATACACCGCGCCTAGTGCCTTCGCTCCAGTTGGTGCGATCTGGTTGTAATCAAGCCTCTGTGTCATGTCGGTTCTCCTTAGTTCTGCTTTACGGGGAAAGTGAGTTTCGTTTCGGAGGTATCGGTGACGAAGATAGCAAGCAGCCTGGCTGGCTCCGTCGAGCTCGCGTTGCGGCTGATGGAGTGGACGGCGCCCGGTGGCTCCGACCAGCCTTCTCCGGCCTTGTAGATGCGAGCCGGGCCGTCGTTGACCTTCGACACCACCTCGCCAGAAAGGACGTAGGCATAGATGAAGGCTGACTTGGCATGGCTATGCGGCTGGGAAGCGGCACCAGGCTCGTAGTCAACTTCGACGGCGACAAGCGACCTGCCCGGTACGTTCGCGATAGCCTCCCGGAATTTGGGAGTGACCGTTTCGGACCGCGGATCTTGCGCCAATGCATGCGACGCCATGATGCAGGACAGTGCCGCGAAGGCGGGCAACAGGTTGTTCATATTCATGGACTTGCTCCTTTCGACGGCCTGAAGATGCGCTGCCGTGGCACAAAAAAAAGAACCAAGAACCTGTAGAAACATTGTACTATGAACCATGAAAACCAGACTTCACCTTTCCGTCGACCGCTCAGGGCAAGCCTCGCTGTCAGAACAGATCCACGCTGGGATCAAGAAGGCGATCGAGACCGGCGTTCTGGAGCAGGGAGTGCGTCTGCCATCCTGGCAGGACCTTGCAGCTGAGCTCGGAGTCGCGCGCGGAACCATCCGAGCCGCCTACGACAAGCTAGCTGCAGCCCAGTTAATCGAGGCTTCAAGGTCGGGCGGCACACGCGTGGCGCAGCGGCCCAGCGTGGTTGCAGATGGCCGGCGGCAGGTGGATGGCGGTCCATTCATGAACACGTATCTGGAGATGACGCAGGGACCGGCGTTGTTTCAAATGGGCGTGCCTGCGACAGATGTCTTCCCGGCAACACTGTTCGCTCGTCTGCATGGCCAAGCCGCGCGTACCGGAGCGAGTGCGCCACTATTGTATCCAGATCCGCGCGGGGAACTCGAGCTAAGACGGGAGATCGCTTCCTTTCTGGCCCTAGCCCGCGGCATGAACTGCTCACCCGACCAAGTGATAGTCACAAACGGCTATGCCGCAGGGCTTGGGCTTGCACTCGGCGCCCTGAAGCTGGCCGGACATGCCGCTTGGTTGGAGGAGCCTAGTTTTCCGTGGTCGAGAAGAGGCGTGGAACTAGTAGGTCTATCCATTGCGCCAATCCCGGTCGATGCGCAGGGAATCGACGTGGAGTACGCTATGCGCTCGTGCCCCAGCGCCAGGCTCGCGATTGTCACACCGGGACAGCAGGCACCCTTCGGCCATACATTGTCGCTCGACCGGCGTCTGCTTCTGCTCGATTGGGCAGCAGCACATGATGCATGGGTCGTGGAAGACGATTACTTGAGTGAACTGCAACTAACCGGTAGAGCTGCTCCGGCGCTCGCCTCACTCGACCGAGCCGGACGCGTCATCCACATCGGGTCCTTCAGCAAGACTATAAGCCCGACGCTCCGACTCGGCTTCGTCATTGCGCCTCCGGCGCTTGTGCCGCTGTTCGCGGAGACGGCGGCCTGCTTGGCGCCAGCGCCAGGTCCTGCAGTGCAGATGGCGGTCGCGGAGTTCATCAGGGAGGGCCACTATCTGAGACACATCCGCCGCATGAAGCGGCTCTACGTCTCGCGACGGCAGGCGGTACTTGCTTCACTGCCAAATTCGGACTGCGTCGTCGAAGTCACCACGCCCGGTCTCGCGGTCATGCTCAAACTGCGGAACAATGTCTCCGACGTCGCGGTGGTGAGTGAAGCTTTGACATTCGGTCTCTTCCCAGCCCCTCTTTCTCCTTGGTTCGCATCGCCAGAACACGCTCAGTCAGGCCTTCTGCTCGGGGTGGCGACAGCGCCTCAAAAAAATCTTGCCGAAGCTTGTCGTCGGCTTCTGGAGCTTGCTGAACGCACGGGGGCCTAGTCGGCTTCTGCTTGCTGTCGGTGCTTCACTCTGACCTCCGGAAGCTGCCGCGATACTGAGCCGGCGTGACCGCGAGACGCTGTGCGAAAACGGCTCGCATCCTGTCAGCGGTGCCGAAGCCGCAGTCGTAGGCGATTGTCTTCAGCTGAAGATCGCTACCCTCCAGTAAATTCCTCGCGGCGTCGATTCTGGCCCGCTCCACGAACTCGTGTGGGGTGCAGCCCATCGCCTGCACGAAGTGCCTGGCAAGCCTGCGTGTGCTCATGCCAGCCAGGTTCGCGAGAGATTCCAGGGTGTGCCGTTCACGCAGGTGTGCCATCACATGCTGCTGGATCTTGGTGACTGGCGACGTCGGATCAGCGGGGGGCCACAAGGAACGGGCTGAACTGAGACTGACCATCTTGCCGCTGCGCAACGACAACCAGCCGCTTCGCGACCGCCACGTCGCTGCCATGTGCCTCCCTGACCAGTGCCAGCGCCGGATCTATACCCGCCACGCCAGCCGAGGTCACAAGGCGGCCGTCACGTACGTAGATGGCGTCGGGCTCAACCTGTGCAGCCGGAAACATGGTCGCCAGAGAACCAGCGTTCTGCCAGTGCGTCGTTACCCGGCGGCCGTCCAGCAGCCCGGCGTGCCCGAGCGTGAACGCCCCTGTGCAGATAGAGCCGAAGGTCGCGGCTTGCTGAGATGCGACGGAAAGCCAGTCCGCCAATTTCGGATCAGGAGTTCGATTGGGTAGGTCAGGGCTACCTGCAACCAGCAGGATATCGAAGGCTTCATCGACGTCAGGAAAGCGACGCCTGCAATCATCCGCATATTATTCGAAGCACGTATTGGCTGACAATGCGGCCCCACGAGAATGATCTCGTAATGGTCTTCCGGCTGCACGTAGATGTTCGTTTCGGCGAATGCATCGACGGGGCCGGCCACGTCCAGAGCCTGCACGCCTTCATCTGCAACGATACCGACTTTCTAAATGGCCAATTGACGGTGCCTGGCAAGAAAGGGGGTGAGCTTGTCCTGATCTGGCGACTGCTGGTCTTTGCGCTCCGTCCTGGGAAAGCGGTAGAAGAGAGCTGGAAGATTCCGAAGCCGCAAGGACGATACGGCCCGCTTCCACCAATTGCAACGAAACCTCCCATGTGCGCCAGTTTCGCGCCACGGCGGAGCCATGACTGAAAGGAGCATGACGATGACCGAGGTCATAGCTGGAATATCCGTGCCCGACAGCGCAATAGCGCGTGCCGCAACCGAACTTGTCCGCGATACCGAGGACGATCTTCTCTACAACCACAGCCGTCGGGTGTTCTTCTGGGGCGCGCTGACCGGCGAGTGCAAGCGGTTGAAGTACGACCCCGAGCTTCTCTATCTCGGAGCCATGTTTCACGACACGGGGCTGACGGAGAGATACTCGAGTGCCGATCTGCGTTTTGAAGTCGACGGAGCGAATGCCGCGCGCGACTTCATGAGGAGCTACGGACTAGCTGAACACGACATCGAGGCCGCGTGGACCGCCATCGCGCTGCACACCACGCCTGGTATACCGGAGCATATGCGCTCCACGATCGCCCTTGTCACCGCAGGCGTGGAGATGGACGTCCTGGGCATCAACTACCACAACTTCTCGCACGAGCACCGCCATGAGGTCTGCTCCTGCCATCCGCGCGAAGAGAGCTTCAAGGAAAACATCATCGACCATTTTGCGGAAGGCATCAGGAAGAAGCCGCAAATCACCTTCGGCAATGTCAAAGCAGACGTGCTTGCTCTGAAGGACCCGAGCTTCAAGAGAGGGAATTTCTGCTCGATCATCCTTGGCTCTGCATGGCCGAAGTAGCTGAATGACCCGGCTGCGAAGGCTTCAGGTTTACTTGACGGAGACTGGCGCCGTGGCGGCTTTGAGCCAGCCAAGAGCGCGCAGCCAGCCGAAAGAAACCAAACACACCGGCCATCGAGTACTGGAAAGGAAGACAGACCATGAAATCTCTTGCTACTTACGCCGTAGCCGTAGCCGTTGCCTGGCTGCTCGCAGCGACGGCTGTCACAACCCCTGCCGCACCCGCGCAATCGTCCGTGCCAGCAAGCGGCGCAAACCCGCAACTGGCGGCCGCGGCCATCGAAGGCGTCGCCATTCCCGAACAAGGCTCGCTCGGGATGCCGCTCAACTCGTTGGGGAGGCCGAAGGGGAGTTGCTGTTCGAGCATTCGACACGTGTTTTTCTTTGGGCCGCGCTCGCCGGAAGGCATAAGGGCGTCCAGTACCACCCGGAACTCCTTTATGTGGCGTCGATCTTCCATGACTTCGGTCTTACGTCGGCCTATCGCGAGAGTCATTCACGTTTTGAAGTGGACGGGGCAAACGCCGCGCGCGACTTCCTGAGAAGGCACGGGGTTGCCGACGCGGCCTCCGAAAGGGTCTGGCTTGCTGTGGCGCTCCACACGACGAACGGAATATCCGAACACCTCTCTCCGATCGCAGCACTGCTCGCCAAGGCGCCAGCATGAATCTCGTGGCATTTGGTCAGGAGTCCTTCAGCGGGCGCGAGCGAGACGCCATCGAAGCGGCATATCCTCATCCAAGCGACTTCGCCGAGAGATTCATGGATGCGTTGTACCGCGGGTTGCAACATCGTCCGGAGACGACACAAGGTACGGGCCTTGCGGATGTCATGGCGTATAAGGACGTAACCTTCAAGCGGCGGGACTTCAGCAAGCTTTTGCTCGGCGCCCCATGGGAAGCGGGTAGATAACATCGAAGCTTCTCGTCTCTGCTGAAGAAGGTAAGAAACGTCGTTGATCACTTGGCATTGGCATGGAGCTATTAGAGAGGCCGGCCCTGGCGGGCAGAAGCGGAGGTTGCAAAAGCGGTTTGCTCGTCCGCTTCTACGCCAGTGCTGCCGAAAGTCGACAGTCTGCTTCCGGCCCCATTTTGGTCATCGCCAACCATGTTCGAGATGACCGCTTTTGGCGCAAACTAGCCATCTAGCACGTGGCGTCAAACCTCCGCAGTCCCCCAAAGCGGAGTCTATGTCCGGTGGCGGCTTGCGACAACGGCCGAGCAGATGATCGTTTCGCCTCCGTAACTATCGTATTATGTTCCCGCGGGACAAACCGCGCGGGCCAATACGGCAATGAAAGGACCAAATGTAGGGCCAAACGCGTTTTTGTATTTAGCGACGCGTGCAGTGATATTTTCGATTTTCCCAACAAAATCAACGTGGTGCGGACGACGGGAATCGAACCCGTACGGTTTCCCGAGGGATTTTAAGTCCCTTGCGTCTACCAGTTTCGCCACGTCCGCCCGCAGCCTAAATCAAATACTTAGTCGATTCAGTCAAGGCAATGTTTTGCGAACGGCGTTTTCCGGACAATCCCAGCGAGATCGCTGAGCAACGCCAGAATTTCACATCATGCGAAAGCGCCGTGCGTCTGAAATGACGCACGGCGCAAGAAGCGACACCAATTTCATCGCGAAGCGTAAATGGACTGGCTTACCGACCTCGGCCGGTCTTCGAGCTTTCTTGTGATTGTCCAGCGCCGCGGCCGCCGCGAGCTACGCCCTTGCCATGGGAGCTGCCGGGGTTCCTTGGATCTGCGCCGTTACCCCAGCCGTTGTTGCCTTTAACCTTCCCGCCACCGCCGCCGCCGGACTTGGCGATTGCGTTTGACGTCAGGCTGGTGGAAAGCAACATTGTCACTGCAGGAGGTGTCACAACGGCGAAACGACCGCAATTTTTCAGAAACTCTCGCCGGTCTTCATCGCTCGTTGATAGTGGTTCGTGTGGTACTTCGGGCATGAACGCCTCTCCTTCGGGTTGCATCCATTACACCCGTAGAGATTGCCATCGCAGCCCGGCGTTGAACATATGGGGTATGATATAGAACCAAAGAGAGCGGTTGGGGACCTGGCTCAATCCTGAGTTCCTGCTTTCGAACGCATATACGCCGCACCGGCACGCCCCAGGAGGCGCGTCGCGTAGCTTGCCGTTTCGGTCGAGGCACGCAGCGTGAGCAGAAGGTCGACGAAAACCGCTCCCTACGATTACCGACCATGCCGCGCGAAAATCAGGTCGGGCTCTCGTCGGAGGCCGAGAGCGCGGCACCGGGCAGATAGAGCGAAATCGGCCGGATCTCGTAGACGGCGGTCGGATTGACGCGGCGCAATTCGCGCGCCGTCTCGACGGCGGCTTCGAGGTTCGGGCAGTCGACGACGTAGAGGCCGAGCAACTGCTCCTTGGTTTCGGCAAAGGGACCGTCGATGATCATGCCGGCACCCTCGCCCCGCAGCGTCACGGCGTCCCTGGTCGAGCCAAGCCGTGCGGCCGGCCCCAATCGCTTCTCCCGGACGAGGCGATCATTGACCTGCAGCAGATCGTCCATCAGCTTGGCATCTGCCTCCCCGGTCCAGGATTCGACCACTTCTTCCTCGTGATAGGCCAATATCGCGTAGAACATGGATCCCTCTACAATCTCCCCATACGCCGCCCAGGCAGGCACAACGACATGCACGCCGTTGCAGTCACGCGGGATGCGAAGCGACCCCGATGAAATGCCCTCGTGAATCGAGGCGATTAGATCGTTTCCGAAGCGCGCGGGCAAGTCCAGCTGCGTCAGCCGCTCGACGTGCTCAAAGCTCGCCTTTGGTCACCTTTGGAGGAACACGGCCGGTGTGATGGATCGGATTGTCCGATCCTGCGCCTTCGGTCGGTTTCTCTTTCTTTGTGGTCTGGCCACTTCTGGCCGGCGGCTTGTCTGCCTCCTCGGTGCCGGACTCTGCGCCCTGGTCCGGGAGGGGCTGTTGCTCCATGTCCATTTCTTTCGGTTCCGGTTTCCATGTGGGAGACGGCATCGGCTGGTCGGTCAGATCGTCATGTTTGGGATCGCTCATGGGCTCGCTCCTTTCGGTCTTGCCAGATCAACCCCGGACATTTCTGAAGGTTCCTCATGGCCTGGCCGGTCCGTTGAAGGATGGGGGATGGCGTCTGCCCAAGAAATTTCGCAACCCCTGATTCGCCAGGGGTTCAATCGCGGCATGTCAATGGCAAGATGATGCAGGGCTCAATGGCATCCCTGATGATGACTAGGAGGGTGGGGCGTGCGTTCACTGCAAGCGTTCGGCGGCATCGCCTTGCTTCCTGAAGACCTGGACACGCTGCAGCGTGTGTTCGACATGCTGTGTCGCGAACATCGATGGCCCCGCGAGAGCGCGCAGGCTCGACGGTTCGGGAGGATGCTGATCCGGGAATATCAGGCTGGCACGACAGATGAGGGACTTCTTCTGCGAGCCGGGCAAGCCTTCGTCAGCCAGGCCATCGCACAAAAGAGATTGGCCTGAACAGAAATCCCGGCCGTGCGGCGAGGAGCCGGTCAATGACCGGCTCAATGATAGTAGAAACAGTCGCAGTCGGCTCTCGTGGCGTCCTCTCCCTTCCACACCCTGACCGCCAGCTTTGACGACTCGCCAGTCTCCTCGAGCCGCAATCCCAACAGCGAAATCGCCGCCGCCTTGGGGTTCGGCGCGTCTATTTCGATGACCGATCCGACCTGGTGAACGCCCAGGCGTGCAGTCCAGGTAAAGATCTGAACATTGTAATGCATGGAATTCTCCATTCAGTCGCCGGCTGTGCCGGTCATAGCCAAGGACAACTGCCCCGCGTCACTTGCCGCCAACGCAGCATCGTCAGCCATCCTCTACGGTCGCTTCCGGTCGATCGCCGCCGTCGGCATGCTCGAAATGCCAGTTTCCCTTCTCATCCTGGAAGCTGATCTCCTCGTCGTCGCCACCGACCTGCTGCTCGGCTGCTGCAGCTTTGGCGGCCGCTAGCGCCATCTCGCGACTGGGAAAGGGCTCTGAATATGCATCGGCTGCCTTGTAGGCCCAGCCTCCATCGTGTGGAACGATGAAATAAGTGATCTGCACCATCCTTCACTCCCATGGATGTTCAAGGACAGTCCCTGCCCTCGACGGGCCGCGCCGCGCGGGCCCCTTATGCTCCTCCTTATTGCCGCATGCTTCCCTGAATCGGAGCCGGTTTGAGAAGCGCCGCAGCCATTCAAGTGCTGTAGCGACCGTGGCTACCTAAAAAGCGCACGTCGCCGTCGGGCATTTCTGATGCCGAATGCTGCGATGTTAACACAAAATTGCCCCATTGGGCCACATTTGCGAATGCTTCTCGGTCGATGTTCGGCGACCCCGCCGATGGGCGAGTTGTGATGCGAATCGCCCGCTAAAAAAGCGCGCGGCTCGATCGGGAGCCGCGCACGAACGTTGAAGATCGTCAGTCTGCAAGCTTCGCTGCAATCCGCGCGACATGCGCACCCTGAAAGCGAGCCGCTTCGAGTTCGACCGCGGACGGCTGCCGCGAACCGTCGCCGCCGGTAATGGTCGAGGCGCCATAGGGCGAGCCGCCCTTGACTTCCTCAATGCCCATCTGACCCTGGAAGGCATAGGGAAGTCCGACGACCACCATGCCGTGATGCATCATCGTGGGAATGAGGCCAAGAATCGTCGATTCCTGGCCGCCGTGCTGGGTCGCCGACGAGGTGAACGCGGAGCCCACCTTCCCGACGAGCTTGCCTTTTGCCCAGAGGCCGCCGGTCTGGTCGATAAAGTTGCGCAATTGCGAAGCGACAGTCCCGTAGCGGGTGCCCGCGCCGAAGATGATCGCATCGTAATCCGCCAGTTCCTCGACCCTCGCGACCGGTGCCGGCTGGTCGAGCTTGAAATGCGAAGCCTTCGCCACGTCCTCCGGCACGAGTTCCGGAACGCGCTTGACGACCACTTCGGCGCCGGCCGATCTTGCACCTTCCGCGACCGCATAGGCCATCGTCTCGATATGCCCATAGGCCGAATAGTAAAGAACCAGTACTCTAGCCAAAACGATACTCCTTGTTGTCCGGCAATTCCGCTTGATCGCCGCGGCCGGCAGGATTTATCAAAACACATACCACTGCCAGTGCAGGGATGGTCGACAGACTGTTCAGCTTTTTTCAACACCGACGAGATCGCGTTCGCGATCCGAATACGCCCGGAGCGCCAATGACCAGCCCCACGATCGTCACCGCCGCCATGCTCGCCATTGGCGACGAGCTTCTCTCCGGCCGGACCAAGGACAAGAACATCGGCCACCTTGCCGATATGCTGACGATGGTCGGAATCGATCTGCGCGAGGTGCGCATCGTCGCCGACGATCAGGACGCGATTGTGGAGGCGGTCAATGCGTTGCGCAGCCGCTACCGCCACGTGTTTACGTCCGGCGGCATCGGTCCGACCCATGACGACATCACTGCCGATGCGATTTCGAAGGCCTTCGGGGTCGAGTGCATTCACGAGCCGAAGGCAATGGAGCTGCTTGGCGCGATGTACGAGCGCCGCGGCATGGAGTTCACCGAAGCGCGCAAGCGGATGGCCCGCATGCCTGATGGCGCGACCCACATTCCCAATCCGGTATCGACCGCGCCCGGCTTCGCCATCGAGAACGTCTATGTCATGGCCGGCGTGCCCCAGGTGTTCCAGGCGATGCTCGACGCGCTGTTGCCGAGTCTCGAGGCCGGCACGCCCGTCCTATCCCGTACGGTTCGCTCCCCCTATGGCGAGGGCGACATCGGAGCGCCGCTGACCGAGGTGCAGAAGAACCATCCCGAAACGAGCATCGGCTCCTATCCGAAATTCGACGGCAAGAGCTTCTCGACGGATATCGTGATCCGGGCTCGCGATGCCGCGGTCCTTGGCGCCGCCGAAGCCGGGGTGATCGCGATGATCGAGGCGATCGGCAGCTCGCGCGAGAAAAACCAGCCCTGAACTCCGCGGCCGCGAAATCATTGCAGATCGCGGTGCTCGCGGCCGCACTGGCTCTTGCACTTTCGGCTTCATTGCCGCTATTGCATCAGGCATGAACAAGTGTCGGCGGCGTGGCCGTCGAACTGCAGCAACGCCTATCGCCGAGAGCGCAAGAGAGCCGGAGTCCGCCATGTCTCTTCCCGAGAAAGCCTTTCCTGTATCCTGGGATCAGTTTCACCGTGACGCCCGCGCCCTGGCCTGGCGGTTGGCCGACAACGGACAGGAATGGCGCGCGATGGTCTGCATCACGCGCGGCGGCCTTGTTCCGGCGGCTATCGTCAGCCGGGAACTCAACATCCGGATGATCGAAACGGTCTGTATCGCCTCCTATCACGACTACGACACGCAGGGTCAGATGAAGGTGCTCAAGAGCATCTCACCTGAGATCGCGAAGGATGGGGGCGAAGGCGTTCTCATCGTCGACGATCTGACCGATACCGGCAAGACTGCCGCCGAGGTTCGTGCGATGCTGCCGAAGGCGCATTTCGCCGCGGTCTACGCAAAGCCGAAAGGTCGCCCCCTCGTCGATACTTTCGTGACCGAGGTCAGCCAGGATACCTGGATCTACTTCCCCTGGGACCTCGGTTTCACCTACCAGGAACCGATCGCCAAGGGCACGCGCGGCTAGCGCAGATCGTTTCACTGTTCATCGGCGTAATAAAACACCTTAGCGCTTTAAAGTGCGCACTTCGGGACGGAACGTTACACGCTTTTCCTGGAAGTGTTCTCCTGGCACAACGCTCGGCGTTCTAAGCATTCTCTCCAAGCGGCGCTATGCACTCGACAAGGCTTTCGGCCGTTGCCGCGCGGCCGGCCCCGACGCCCGCCTCGCCATGGCGCCAGACTGCGGCCGCTGCCGCCTCGAAGGCAGGCATTCCCTGTGCCAGATGAGCGCCGATGATCCCCGCAAGCACGTCGCCCGAACCTGCCGTCGCGAGCCAGGGCGGCGCGTTGACATTGACAGCGGCCCGGCCCGATGGCGCGGCAACGACCGTATCCGCACCCTTATAGACGATCACGGCATGGCTGAGCCTTGCTGCGGCCTGCGCCTTCTCGATCTTGGACAGCGCCGCATCCTCGGCGATATCCGGGAAGAGCCGGGCGAACTCCCCTTCGTGCGGCGTCATCACCACCTCGCCACCCTCTGCCGCGATCCTGTCGAAAAGCTGCTCCCTGCCCTCTCGAAACGAACTTATCCCGTCGGCATCGAGCACCAGCGCGCGACCGCAGAGCATGAGCACGAAATCCCGCGCCTTTTTACCGATCCCGAAGCCGGGTCCGAGAACGAAGGCATTCAGGCGTCTGTCCTTGAGCCAGGCGGCAAGGCCGGCAGTGTTGCTGATTTCCTTGAGCATGATGGCGGTGAGGTGCGACGCGTTGACGGCAAGCGCTTCCGTGGGAGAAGCAAGCGTCACCAGCCCCGAACCGGCGCGCAGGCCCGCGGCGGCCGATAGCCGCGCGGCCCCGGTCGAAACCGGTCCGCCGCAAAGCACGGCGAGATGGCCGCGCTTGTATTTGTGGGTCGCGGGATCCAGCGCGCCGAGGTGTCGCTCCCATAGCGCGGGCGTGTTGACGGTGAGATCGCCGGCTCTGTCCGCAACGAGCCTTGCAGGAATGCCGATATCGAAGATTTCAAGCGTGCCGCAGCGGGCGCGGCCCGGCATCAGCAGATGGCCGGGCTTGGCCGCCATGAACGTCACCGTGTGAGCCGCAACGAAGCTCAAGCCCCGGATTTCGCCCGTACGCCCGTCGATGCCGGATGGCAGGTCCACGGCGAGGACCGGTACTCCGCTCGCATTCACTTGCTCGATGATCGTTCTCGCCTCCTCCGGCACGTCGCGCGCAAGCCCCGCCCCGAAAAGTGCGTCGATGACGACGTCGCCCGATTGCGGTGCGTAGGCGTCGAGGGGTCCGGCCACCAGCGCACAGGCATCGCGCGCCCGCGCGGCGTCGCCCTTCAGAATCGCCGCGTCCCCGAGCGCGAAGACGGCGACGTTTGCGCCGGTTTCGGCGAGCGCCGCCGCGGCGACATAGCCATCGCCGCCGTTATTGCCGGGGCCGCAAAGCACGACAAAGCGCAATGCTTCCGGGTAAAGCCGCAAGGCGGCGGCCGATACGGCCGTCCCCGCCGAACGCATGAGCGAGAAGCTGTCGATCCCCGAGCGCGCGGCATCCTTGTCGACCTCTGTCATTTCCGCCGGGGTCACGAGGATATTCGAAAGCGCGTGAAGCATGGAAACGATCTAAGCCCGACCGAAAGCGCAAGACAAGAGCAGCGTTGACGGAAAGTGACGTGACTAAAAAATATGCAATTGCACACTATAAGTGCTCAAATAACATGCTTCGACCACGAAACGCAGCGGTCCTTCGTCGCACAACGGGGTCGAACACGCAAAACCTCATAAAAAATAGGCAGAATGCCGCTGCAGAAGCCACTGCCCCATCGGCACCTATCGCGTTACCACTGGAAATTTCGCAATCTGCGCGTCATTCCGCTACAAAAGTGGCACGCTACGTGCATAGTGTGAGGCCAAGCGGGCAGAACCTGCTTTAAAGGGAGAAGCGGAGAGACATTTTCTCATGAAAAAGATCGAAGCGATCATTAAGCCTTTCAAGCTCGACGAAGTGAAGGAAGCCCTTCAGGAGGTCGGCCTGCAGGGGATCACCGTCACGGAAGCCAAAGGCTTCGGGCGGCAGAAGGGACACACGGAGCTCTACCGCGGCGCAGAATACGTCGTCGACTTCCTGCCGAAGGTGAAGGTCGAAGTGGTGCTGGCGGATGAAAATGCGGAGGCCGTGATCGAAGCCATTCGCAATGCCGCGCAAACCGGCCGCATCGGCGACGGCAAGATTTTCGTATCCAATGTGGAAGAAGTGATCCGCATCCGCACCGGCGAAACCGGTCTCGACGCCATCTGATCGCGTCCGGCGATCTCACCGATCCGGGGGCCGTCCGGCCCCGTTTTTCCAATCCTCGTCATCACACAGGGAATTGCAACAAATGACGACTGCGAATGAAGTTCTGAAGCAGATCAAGGAAAACGACGTCAAATTCGTAGACCTGCGCTTTACCGACCCCAAAGGCAAGCTGCAGCACGTGACGATGGATGTCGTCTGCGTCGACGAAGACATGTTCGCCGACGGCGTCATGTTCGACGGTTCCTCGATCGGCGGCTGGAAAGCTATCAACGAATCCGACATGGTGCTCATGCCCGATCCGGAAACGGCGCATATGGACCCGTTCTTCGCCCAGTCTACCATGGTCATCTTCTGCGACATTCTCGATCCGGTTTCGGGCGAAGCCTATAACCGCGATCCGCGCGGCACGGCCAAGAAGGCAGAAGCCTACCTCAAGGCGTCCGGCATCGGCGACACCATCTTCGTAGGTCCGGAAGCGGAATTCTTCGTCTTCGACGACGTCAAGTACAAGGCCGATCCGTACAACACCGGGTTCAAGCTCGACAGCTCCGAACTTCCCTCCAACGACGACACGGACTACGAGACGGGGAACCTCGGTCACCGCCCCCGCGTCAAGGGCGGCTATTTCCCGGTTCCGCCGGTCGACAGCAGCCAGGACATGCGCTCCGAAATGCTGACCGTGCTGTCCGAAATGGGCGTGACGGTGGAAAAGCATCACCACGAAGTGGCAGCGGCGCAGCACGAGCTCGGCGTCAAGTTCGATGCCCTCGTGCGCAACGCCGACAAGATGCAGATCTACAAATATGTCGTGCACCAGGTCGCCAATGCCTATGGCAAGACCGCGACCTTCATGCCGAAGCCGATCTTCGGCGACAACGGCTCGGGCATGCACGTGCATCTCTCGATCTGGAAGGACGGCAAGCCTACCTTTGCCGGCGACGAATATGCCGGGCTTTCCGAATCCTGCCTCTATTTCATCGGTGGCATCATCAAGCATGCCAAGGCCCTGAACGCCTTCACCAACCCGTCGACGAACTCCTACAAGCGCCTCGTCCCGGGTTATGAAGCACCGGTTCTGCTTGCCTATTCGGCCCGCAACCGCTCGGCCTCCTGCCGCATCCCCTTCGGCACCAACCCGAAGGCGAAGCGCGTCGAAGTCCGCTTCCCCGATCCGACGGCGAACCCCTACCTCGCCTTTGCCGCCATGCTGATGGCCGGTCTCGACGGCATCAAGAACAAGCTTCACCCCGGCAAGGCCATGGACAAGGACCTCTACGACCTGCCGCCGAAGGAACTGAAGAAGATCCCGACCGTCTGCGGCAGCTTGCGCGAAGCGCTCGAAAGCCTCGACAAGGACCGCAAGTTCCTGACCGCCGGCGGCGTTTTCGACGATGACCAGATCGACTCCTTCATCGAACTGAAGATGCAGGAAGTCATGCGCTTCGAAATGACGCCGCACCCGGTCGAGTACGACATGTACTATTCCGTCTGATGGCGGAGCGGACGGCCCTCACAGGTTCTGTCCATGCAAGATGAAACGAGGAAGGCGGGTTTCATCCGAAGCCCGCCTTTTCAGTTCGACGCCGATGGAAGCCTCGCTACCGGAGGACCGGACCTCTTGATGTTCCATATGCGACAACCCAGATAACTGTCTGAAAGGATGTGTTGCGTCATGAAACAAAGAAACGCCAAGTTTGAGATCGGACAGGTGGTTCGCCATCGGATGTTCCCGTTCCGCGGCGTCGTCTTCGACGTCGACCCGGAATATGCGAACACCGAAGAATGGTGGAATGCGATTCCGCAGGAGATCCGGCCCGAAAAGGACCAGCCCTTCTATCACCTGTTTGCTGAGAACGATGAAAGCGAATACGTCGCCTATGTTTCGGAACAGAACCTCGTTTCCGATGACAGCGACAGGCCGATCCGGCACCCCCAGGTGGACGCTCTGTTCGAAAAGGCCGACGCCGGACACTACAAGCCGAAGGCCACCTATCAGCATTAGAGCGGAATGAGCAAAAGGTGCGTGCGGGTAGCTACCGCATCCGCTCGGCGCCGGGCTGAAAATGCGCAGAGTGGCCGCAACTTCGCCGGCGGAAGCAGGTACGAAGACGCCCGGCTCGGTGTGAACCGAGCCGGGCGTTTTACCTGTTCAGAGAAGCTGACGATTACTGCTGTTTGGCAGCCTTCTGCGCCTCTTCCAGCTTCTTGCGGGCGTCTTCTGCCTTCTTCTGCATCTCTTCCTGCAGCAGGCGCTGACGCTCTTCAAGCTGGGACTGCTCGATCGGTTCGCCGTCGAAAACGCCGGTGAAGCCTTCGAGCGTCATCTTGATGGGGTTCGGAGCGCGCTGGAAGTTGACGGAGGTGAAGACGACCTCGTTGCCCTTCTTCAGCTGCGCGATAAGCGCGTCGGAGAGCGGCGCTTCGGCAACGCACTTGTCGGGCATGCAGATCGCGTAGTCGAGCTTGACGCCCTTGCCACCGTCGATCTGCATCTGAACGCCGGGCGGGATCATGCGCGCGGACGGTACGGAAACCTGCATGACCTTGCGATTGACCTTGCCGGAGACGGTAATGAGGCCGACGGCCGTCACCAGCTGGCCGTTATTGGCGGTGAGCAGGTTCTGGACGATGCAGACATCGTTGTCTTCCTGCTTGGTGCAGACCTTGAACCAACCCTGCGGCGGCTTGCCTCCCGCCTGCTGCGCGGATGCGACGTTCGGCGCACCGGCTGCTGCGAAAGAAAGCGCCAGCGCTGCCAATTCCGCGCGTGTGGTGAAGTTCGACTTGAAGATCATTGTGATTCCGTCTCCTGAAATCCGGTCACGGAACAGAGTTCCGCAGAGTGAGTATCGTCAGCCGCCGTTGTCCTGTTGGCCAAATGAGGCATTTGAATGGCCCCGATTCCGGAAACACCTGTTACATTGGCTCGTGCGGTTTATCCAGTGTTTGTTGCGATTTTGTGCAATCATTTGCTTTGAGCGGCCCTTTCGAACCGGCGAGGGATGTGGCAGGAGCCTGCTTTGTTCTTTTCCCGACCCGGCGCCGGTTGGAAATGCGCTCCCGCATTGATACCTTGCGCGGAATCGGCCTGTTGAATCCCCACGGGAGGTGAAGTTGCGCGCAGTTGTTTCCGGCCTGGTGATGCTCCTGGCAGCCAGCATGTTTGCCAATGGCGCTCTGGCCGCGCCTGTGCATGCGATCGCCATGCATGGCGAACCCGCCTTGCCTGCCGATTTCAAGCACTTCCCTTATGTCAACCCGCAGGTAAAGAAGGGCGGGAAGGTCGCCTACGGGGTCGTCGGCACGTTCGACAGCCTCAATCCCTTCATTTTGAAGAGCATGCGCACGACCGCGCGCGGCATGTGGGACCCGGGCTTTGGCAACCTGGTCTACGAATCCCTCATGCAGCGCTCGCAGGACGAGCCATTCACGATGTACGGCCTGCTCGCCGAAACCGTCGAATGGGACGATGACCGCACCTTCATCCAGTTCAACCTCAATCCCAAGGCGCGCTGGGCCGACGGCCGGCCGGTGAGCGCCGAAGACGTGATCTTCACCTTCGAATTGTTGCGCGACAAAGGGCGCGCACCCTTCAGCAACCGCCTCTCCAAGGTTGCGAAGATGGAGAAGGTCGGGGAACGTGGCGTGCGCTTCACCTTCACCGAGGAGGCCGATCGCGAGATTCCGCTGTTGCTGGGACTTTCGCCCGTGCTGCCGAAGCATGCGATCGACGTCGAGACGTTCGATCGGACGAGCCTGGAGCCACCGCTCGGCTCCGGTCCCTACCGGGTCGCGGAAGTCAGGCCTGGCGAACGGATCGTCTATCGCCGCAACCCCGACTATTGGGCCAAGGATCTGCCCTCGAAGGTGGGCCTCGACAATTACGATGAGATCTCCGTCGAATATTTCCTGCAGGAGAACACCCTGTTTGAGGCCTTCAAGAAGGGTGTGGTGGACATCTACGCCGAGGGCAGCGCAACGAAATGGGCCCGCGCCTACGATTTTCCCGCCGTTCGCAGCGGCGACGTGATCAAGGAAACGTTCAAGCCGAAGACACCGTCCGGCATGCTCGGCTTCGTCTTCAATACGCGCAGGCCGATGTTCGACAACATCAAGCTCAGGCAGGGGCTCGCTCTCGTTTTCGACTTCGAATGGGTCAACAAGAATCTCTTCGACGGCGCCTATACGCGTACGCAGAGTTATTGGCAGAATTCGACACTTTCCTTCCTCGGGGTGGCGGCTGACAATCGTGAACTGGACCTCATGGGGGACGTGAGGGAGCGCATCAATCCGGCGATCCTCGACGGCACCTACCGGCTCCCCGTGACGGACGGCTCGGGTCGCGATCGCAACGTGCTCCGGGAAGCGGTGACGCTTCTTCGCGAAGCGGGCTACTCCATCAAGGACGGCAAGATGGTCGACGCCAAGGGTACGCCGCTCGCTTTCGAGATCATGAGCCAGAATGCCGGCCAGGAGAAGGTTGCGCTTGCCTATCAGCGATTTCTCGCGCCGCTCGGCATCGCAGCGAGGGTTCGCACCGTCGACGATTCACAATATCAGTTGCGCAGCCAATCCTTCGATTTCGACGTCATCATCAAATCCTTCCCCTCGTCGCTCTCCCCCGGTCTCGAACAGATCAATCGCTGGAGTTCGCAGACTCGGGACCGGCAAGGCAGCGACAACTTCGCCGGCGTCGCCGACAAGGACGTCGATAAACTGATCAACAACATCCTGCAGGCGCGCAACCCCGAGGACTTCACCGCCGCCGTTCGTGCGCACGACCGGCTCCTCGTCAACAATTCCTATCTTGTTCCGCTTTACCATCTCGATGCGCAATGGATTGCCCGGTGGAAGCATATCGGCCGGCCGACGACGGTACCGCTTTACGGTTATCAGTTGCCGAGTTGGTGGGACGAGCGTGTTCAGTAGGCCGGCACCCGTTCGCTGATGCATTGAAAGATGTTTCCGGCCGGCCTATGTCGCAGTTTTGGTAAAGCGAAAGGCCGGCACCATGGAAACCGTCAATATCGATATCGTCTCGGACGTCGTATGCCCCTGGTGCTATCTCGGCAAGAATCGCCTCGACCAGGCGATCGCCAATGTCGCCGGCGAGATCAACGTCGCTATCCAGTGGCGTCCCTACCAGCTCAATCCCGATCTGCCGCCGCAAGGCGTCGACCATAAAGAGCACCTGGCGGCCAAGCTCGGCGGTCAGGCCGCGGTCGACGAGGCGCACCGGATGCTCGAAGGCCTCGGTGTGGAAGACGGCATCGCCTTCGATTTCGATGCCGTCAAGGTCAGCCCGAACACGCTCGATGCGCACCGGCTGATCCGCTGGGCCGCGACCGGCGGCGAAGCGGCGCAGGACCAGGTGGTGAGCCTGCTGTTCAAGGCGAATTTCGAAGAGGGTCGCAACCTCGGCGACCATGCCGTCCTCCTCCACATCGCCGAACAGGCGGGCCTCGAAAGGCCGGTTATCGCGGCCCTCCTCGCTTCAGACGCCGATAAGGACGCCGTAAGGCAGGAAATCGGCATGGCCCGGGAAATCGGCGTGACCGGCGTTCCCTGCTTCATCATCGAGCAGCAATATGCGGTCATGGGGGCGCAGTCGGTCGAGGTGCTGACCAGCGCTTTGCGCGAGATCGCGCAGATGAAAGCCGAGCATCCGGCTCACTGAGCTTGCGTAGAGAGCAAATTCCGCGTGGAACGGCGGCGTTTCACCGTATCGGGAGAACCTTCTTTTCCGCGCGGTTAGCCACAACCGGTCATTTCCGATCGGTCCGGAAGCGGGATGGCGCTACTCCCGTCCAGCGTTTGAACGCGCGGGTGAAATGCGCGGAATCACTGTAGCCTACCCTTAAGGCGATGTCGGTCATGCTATGAACACCTTCGCAGATCAACCGGATTGCCTCACTGCGGCGCGTGTCATCAAGCAACTCCTCGAAATCGACGCCGCAAAACTTGAGGCGCCGCTGCAGGGACCGAGCCGACATGCCAAGGGTTCTCGCGACGGTCTCCAGTCCAAGCGCATGACCATCGGACAGCCTTTCGCTGAGCATCTTCGCCGCCTCTACCGCGGAAGCTAGGGCCTCTGTCGCCTTCGAAGGCCGAGTTCCGGCGGTTTTGAGAGGTAGGTCGAGCAACTCCCGATCGAACTCGATCATGTCGTGGTCGCATCCCGTTTCGATGTTGGACCCCAAGCACTCCTCCAGCGCCGCGTTTCCGAGCATTCTCGAAGCTGTCAGCCGAACCCTTATCGCGGAGGGTTCGCCGGCCATAAGCGGCACTTTGCGAAGTACCGCCAGGCTGCCGAAGATGAACTGCCGGGGATCGAACTCGTAACGGTCCGCGAAGCGGAAGACAATTCGAGCGGTTTTGCCTTCCGTCATGAAGCGTACCTCCGATCCGCGGTGGATGGTAGGCACGTTGACGGTCGCGAGCGCGCATGCGGCGGCCACGTCTCTTGCCGCGAGAACCGATTGTCCCCACACGCCGAGATCGCGGAGTTCAGTCATGAAGCCGACATGCGCGCCCGCGAACGGATCCGCCGCAACCTTCGCCAGCTCGTTGGCCATGTGAAAGCACTGGGCGCGGGGAAGCCAGCCGTCTGCGTTCTGGAACACGTTCGGCGAGATGCCGAGGCGATCGCAGAATTCGATCGCCGAGACACCGCGTTGGGCCAGATAGGGCGCAATTGGCAGGAAAGCCCTGATCCTGATCGAGGGTGCAGGATTCAACATTCGGGGACCAAACTTGGCATGAAAAGGCAAGACGAAATACACGCACTATAGCAGTATGCAACTTCGTTGGAAATCTTTCGCGATTAAGTTGTCGTAGCAAGATTTCTCCGGCGTTTTGGCGGGGTCTATTACCTTATGGCGGCCGTTACGCCGTGATCTGCATCGACCGAACTTGAAGCATTTCGTCACAAATCGATATTATCGGAGGGTACAATGAATATTACGCGCCGTGAATTGACGGTGGCCGGTCTCGGCCTGATGGCGGCGGGCTCCATAGGTTCGCCGGCGACCGCCCGCGATGGGCTGGTCGCGAATTTGCCGGAGGGTCTCGACGAGTTCGCATCGGCCGTGGAGGCTTACATCTATGCCTATCCTCTTGTGACCATGGAGATCACCAGGCGTGTGATCACCAACGTCGCCGAGACCGAAGGAACCCGGGGCCCGATGGGGCATATCATCAAGCTGCGCCGATATCCGGACGCCAAGTTCCGTGACGTGACGGCGCCCAACGCCGATACGCTCTATACGACCGCATTCTTCGACGTCGGTGATGAACCGTGGGTGGTCAGCCTGCCCGACCTGAACGATCGCTATGCCCTGTTTCCGATGCTGGATGGCTGGACGACCGTGTTCGACGTTCCCGGAAAGCGGACCACGGGCACGGGCGCACAGACCTTCGTGGTTACCGGTCCCGGATGGGAAGGCGCGCTCCCGGAAGGGGTCAAGCAATACAAGTCTCCGACGAGTATCGTCTGGTTGCTCGGGCGCATCTACTGCACCGGAACCCCAGAAGACTACGCCGAAGTCCACAAGCTGCAGGATGAAGTGAAGCTCTACCCCTTGAGCGCCTGGGGAAAGGACTGGAAAGCGCCCCCAGGCAAGGTCGATCCGGCGATCGACATGAAGACCGCCGTTCGCGAGCAGGTCAACAATATGGACGCCGTCGAATACTTCACGCTGTTCGCTGAACTCTTGAAACGGAATCCGCCCACCGACGCAGATGCGCCCATGGTGGCCAAGCTTGCTGAACTGGGCATTGTTCCCGGCCGGGATTTCGACAAGACCAAGTTCGATCCAGCCTTCGCAAAGCGCGTCCCCGAGGTCGGTTTTGCGCGCATCATGATGCACTTCAAATTCAGCGATGGCGACGTTCAGGACATCGACGGCTGGGGCTTCACCACGAAAACAGGCATCTACGGCACAAATTATCTCCAGCGTGCCTTGATCACCGCGATCGGGCTTGGGGCAAACCGGCCACAGGATGCGATCTACCCCACCTCGCTGAAGTCCGACAGCGGCGTGATCAAGCGGGCATACGATGGATCCGAGAAATACGTCCTGACTTTCAAGAAGGGGCTTACGCCGCCGGTTTCGGGTTTCTGGTCCTTGACCATGTATGATGCGGAGTACTTCTTCGTCGACAATCCGCTCGATCGCTATTCGATCAGCGCTCGGCAACCGCTCAAGGCCAATCCGGATGGCTCGATCGACCTGCTGATTCAGCATGAATCCCCGGGACCGGACATGGAATCAAACTGGCTGCCGGCCCCCAAGGGAAAATTTATCCTCATGATGCGCCTGTATTGGCCTGACGAGGGCAATCCCTCCATTATCGACGGTTCCTGGACGATACCGCCCGTGAAGAAGGTGAGTTGATGTCTGTATTGGGCGCTTGAGAACCTGGGAGCGGCGAATTGTTCGATCGCCGCTCCTCTTCCTGCCGGCGTGGATACGGTATTTTACAGGAGTAATCGATTTGGCGCGGCACCTTAACCGGAACGCCAGGGGCGGCGTACCATCATGGCCGTCTTTGCCGTGCGTCTTGTGCCTGATGCTGCTCTCCGCATGTGCGGGCCGCCCGACAGGGGTGCTCGAGCCGGTAGCGGCCAATCCGTCGGCCGCTCAAGTCGAGATGCTGGTCACCACCACCCGAGGCAGGGCGGAAAAACCGGGCGAGATGTTCAGCGGCGAGCGCGCGCTTAGCCCGACATTCGCAGACATCACCGTGTCTATTCCGTCCGACACGGTCCGCAAGGCCGGCGAAGTCGCCTGGCCGCGCAAGCTTCCACCGAATCCCGAGACGGATTTCGCAACACTGAAGGCTGAGGAAATCGACCGCGGTGCGGCCGAAAAATGGTTGAACAGCCAGGTGCGCAAGAGCCCGGACGGCAGTGTCCTTGTCTTTATCCACGGGTTCAACAACCATTTCGAGGATGCGGTTTTCCGTTTCGCGCAGATCGTCCATGACTCGGGCGCGCGCAGTGTCCCGGTGCTCGCGACATGGCCGTCACGCGGGAGTCTGCTGGCCTATGGCTATGATCGCGAAAGCACCAACTATACTCGCAACGCAGTAGAACGGTTATTCCAGTATCTGGCGCGTGATCCCCAGGTCAAGGAAGTCTCGATCCTGGCCCATTCGATGGGAAATTGGCTGGCGCTGGAGTCCTTGCGCCAGATGGCCATCCGCAACGACGGGCTGCCGGCAAAGTTCAGGAATGTCATGCTGGCGGCGCCGGACGTCGATGTCGACGTCTTCGGTTCGCAGATCGCCGACATGGGCAAGCAACGGCCGCGCTTCACCCTCTTCGTCTCGCGTGACGACCGTGCGCTCGCCGTTTCGCGTCGCGTATGGGGAAATGTCTCCCGGCTGGGAGCAATCGATCCGGAGCAGTCGCCCTACAAGGAGGAGCTGGCGGCGAATGGGATCACCGTCGTCGACCTCACTAAAATCAAGGCAGGCGACAATCTGCACCATACCAAGTTCGCGGAGTCCCCCGAAATCGTACGACTGATCGGTAGCCGCCTGTCCAGCGGCCAGACCTTGACCGACAGTCGCCTGGGGCTCGGGGACCATATCGTCGCGGCGACCGCCGGGGCCGCCCATTCCGTCGGAACGGCCGCAGGACTGGTCGTTGCCGCTCCCGCTGCCCTCGTCGATCAGAACACGCGGCGGAATTACGTTCATCACGTCGACTCATTCGCCGGCGTGAGATGAAACACGGCCGACATTGCGTGCTGGGGAGCGCCAAGCGGGATCCACATACTGCAACCCCATGTGGTCCACGGCAGACAAGCCGGATCACAGGAAAGCTTATGTCGCGGCGGCCAGTGGTTTGTAACTTTTCGGCTTTCCGTGCGTTCTGTCGGGCAAGCTGAGGAACGGAGGCAGTGATGTCGAAGCGCGAACTCATCGATACCGGGACCGACAAGCGCTACGTGCGGCGCGACGAAAGCGGGAAGTTCAAACAATCGGTGGATGTCGGCCGTTCCCTGTCGTCGGACAGGAAACAGAAGGCGAAACACGATGCCAAGCCCGGCCAGGGCGACAAGGGCGATCGCAAGAACTAGCTCCGTGAAGATCGCCACCTATAACGTCAACGGGGTGAATGGCCGTCTGGAAGTCCTGCTTCGGTGGCTGGAGGAGGCGTCCCCCGACGTCGTCTGCCTTCAGGAACTGAAGGCACCAGACCCGAAGTTCCCCGTCAAGGCCATCGAGGCTGCCGGATACGGGGCGATCTGGCACGGCCAGAAGAGTTGGAACGGCGTGGCGATCCTCGCCAGAGACAGGGAGCCAATGCCGACGCGCAAGGGCCTGCCTGGTGATCCGGACGATACGCACAGCCGTTATATCGAGGCAGCCATCGATGGCATCGTGATCGGCTGCCTTTATCTGCCCAACGGAAATCCCTATCCGGGACCGAAGTTCGAATACAAGCTGGCATGGTTCCACAGGCTGACGGCCTACGCGGCAGAACTGCTGGAACTCGACGTGCCGGTGATCCTCGCTGGCGACTACAACGTCATGCCGACGGAACTCGATGTCTACAAACCGGAGCGTTGGGTGAACGACGCGCTGTTCCGCGTCGAGGTCAGAGACGCTTATCATCGCCTGCTTGGACAGGGCTGGACGGATGCCCTCCGGCAGCTTCATCCCGGCGAGCGCGTCTACACCTTTTGGGACTACTTCCGAAATGCCTTCGTGAGGGATGCCGACCTTCGCATCGACCACTTCCTGCTCAGCCCGGATGTCGCCAAAAGGCTTTCGGCTGCGGGGGTCGACAAGCATGTCCGGGGATGGGAGCACACAAGCGATCACGCGCCGGCCTGGATCGAACTTTCAGATGGAGCTGAGGAGGAAGGTCGATGACGATGAAAGATTGGCGTGCCGAGCTGCGCCTCGAACTGGAAAAACTGGTCGACGCCGCCGTCGTTGTCGGCGCGCGCCAACAGGATGTCTACGCCGCCATTCTTGACGAGATCGGACAGCTTCGGCTCGCCTACGAGCGAGACCCCGATCCCGCCGACTCCGTCAGCGAACAGGTCATCGAAGAACCGTCCAACAATTGGCCCGCCGCGGACGATTGATCGCAGCACGGTGTCGCCGTCCGGAACGGGTTTACGAAATTGGTGGTCGCGATCAACCGCGTACACCTTTCCTCATCCGGCTCTAGCGAGCGCTGCAAGCTGCGTCATCACCATCGCTGCGCCGGAAAGCCGTTTCTCCGGTGTTGCGAGGTCGCGCTGAAAGAAGATGCTTTGGTCCGGGCGGATCTTGGCGATTGTTCCCTGTTTCGCGATGTAGCCCACGAGTGCCGCGGGATTTGGAAATTCCTTGTTGCGGAACTGGACCACGACGCCCTTCGGTCCGGCATCGAGCTTTTCGACATTCGCCGTGCGGCAGAGCGACTTGACGTAGACGATCTTCAGGAGGTGCTGTACCTCCGTCGGCAGCGGCCCGAAACGGTCGATCAGCTCCGCACCGAAGCCGTCGATCTCCTTGAGGTCGGTCAGCTCGCCCAGGCGCCGATAAAGGCCGAGCCGCAGATTGAGGTCCGGCACATACTCCTCCGGGATCATCACCGGGGTTCCGACCGATATCTGCGGCGACCAGCCGGTATCGTGGATCTCCTCCTCGCCCTTGAGTTCGGCAACCGCCTCCTCGAGCATCTGCTGGTAGAGCTCGAAGCCGACCTCCTTGATGTGACCCGACTGTTCCTCGCCGAGCAGGTTGCCCGCTCCGCGGATGTCGAGGTCGTGGCTGGCGAGCTGGAACCCGGCTCCGAGCGTGTCAAGCGATTGAAGGACCTTCAGGCGTCGTTCCGCCGGCCCGGTCAACGTCTTGTTGACGGGAAGCGTGAAGAGCGCGAAGGCGCGGACCTTGGAGCGCCCTACTCGACCGCGCAGCTGATAGAGCTGGGCAAGGCCGAACATATCGGCACGATGCACGATCAGGGTGTTGGCGGTCGGCACGTCAAGACCAGACTCAACGATCGTCGTCGAGAGGAGCACATCGTAGCGCCCTTCGTAGAAGGCGTTCATGATGTCTTCGAGCTCGGTCGCCGGCATTTGCCCGTGTGCCACGGCAACTTTCAGTTCCGGCACGTCGGATTTCAGGAAATCATGGATTTCCGGAAGATCGCTCACCCGCGGACAGACATAGAAGCTCTGGCCGCCGCGGTAGTGCTCGCGCATCAAAGTTTCACGGATCACCAAAGCATCGAAGGGCGAAATGAAGGTGCGCACCGCCATGCGGTCGACCGGCGGCGTCGTGATCAGCGACAGTTCGCGCACTCCGGTGAGGGCAAGCTGCAGCGTCCGCGGAATGGGCGTCGCCGAGAGCGTGAGAACGTGCACGTCGCTCTTCAGCTCTTTCAGGCGTTCCTTGTGCTTGACACCGAAATGCTGCTCCTCATCGATGATGAGCAGGCCGAGATTGGCGAATTTGATCGACGAGCCGAGCAGCGCGTGCGTGCCGACCACGATGTCCGTCTTGCCATCGGCGACCTCTTTCTTCGTGAGCGCCAGATCCTTCGCGCTGACCAGCCGCGAGGCCTGCTGAATTCGGATCGGCAAGCCGCGGAAACGATCGGAGAAGGTCTTGTAGTGCTGCCGCGCAAGCAGTGTCGTCGGCACGACCACGGCGACCTGCACGCCGTTCATCGCCGCGATGAAAGCGGCCCGCAGCGCCACCTCCGTCTTGCCGAAGCCGACATCGCCGCACACGAGACGGTCCATGGGCCGGCCGCGGCCGAGATCGTCGCGGACGGCATCGATCGAGTTCAATTGGTCCTCGGTCTCGTCATAGGGGAAGCGGGCGGCGAATTCGTCGTAGACACCGTCCTGTGCCGCAAGGACCGGCGCATGGCGCGTATGTCTTTCGGCAGCAATGCGGATGAGGCCGCCGGCCATATCGAGCAGCCGCTTTTTGAGCTTGGCCTTGCGCGCCTGCCAGGCGACACCGCCGAGCTTGTCGAGGACCGCATCGGTTCCTTCCGAGCCATAGCGCGACAGGAGCTCGATGTTTTCCACCGGGAGGAAAAGCTTGGCATCGTCCGCATAAACGAGCTCGAGGCAGTCATGCGGCGCGCCGGCGGCCTCGATCGTCCTGAGGCCGACGAAGCGCCCGATGCCGTGCTCGGCGTGCACGACATAACTCCCCTCGTCGAGACCGGTCACTTCCGCGATGAAATCCGCGCCTCGCTTGCGGCGCTTGGAGCGGCGAACCAGACGGTCGCCGAGAATGTCCTGCTCGCCGATGACGACGAGATCACCCGTCTCAAATCCCGCTTCGAGGCTTAGAACCGCGGATGCGGCCTCGCCCGGCTTCAGCGAACCGATATCCGCGAGCGCCTTGACCGGACGGATATTGGCGAGACCATGCTCGGCCAGAACCTGAAGCAGCCGGTCGAGCGAGCCTTCGGTCCAGCCGGACACGATGACCTTGGCGCCTTTTGCCCGCTTCTCGGCGATATGCTTCACGGCCTGATCGAAAACGTTGGTGCGGGTGCCATCGGTATCGGCCTCGCCCGCCGGCTTGGCCCAACGCAGGCCCTGACGCGCTTCGATGTTCACGACCTGGCGCGCTTCGCCCTCGTGTTCGGTAAAGGGCGAAAGGCGGATCGCATTGCGATCATTCAGGGCTTCGCCGAAGCCTTTCGCAGTGAGATAGAGCATGTCCGGCGGCACGGGCTTGTAGGGCGTGCTCTGGGTGACCTGAGACTTGCCCGGCGAAGCCGAAGCGAGGCGGGCGTCGTAATAGTCGAGAACGAGCTTCGAGCGCTCTGCCGCGGCCTCGCGCGCCAGGTGGTCGGTGACGATGCGAAAGCCGTCGAGATAGTCGAAGACCGTTTCGAGCCGATCGTAGAAAAGCGGCAGCCAATGTTCCATGCCGGCATAGCGTCGTCCCTCCGACACGGCCTGATAAAGCGCGTCGTCGCGCGTCGCCGCCCCGAAGAGAGAAAGATACTGCTTTCGGAAGTGGCTGATCGTCTCGGGCGTCAGGGATACCTCGCTCATCGGATTGAGGTCGAGGGACCGGACCTGCCCGATCGTGCGCTGGCTTGCGGGGTCGAAGGACCGGATCGCCTCGAGCGTGTCGCCGAAGAAGTCGAGGCGCAAAGGCTCGCCGCTGCCGGGTACATAGACATCCAGGATGCCTCCCCGTACGGCGAATTCGCCCATCTCGCGCACGGTCGGGACCCGCTCGAAGCCGTTTCGCTCGAGCCGGGCGGCAAGGTCGTCCATGCGGATCTGGTTGCCGGGCCGTGCCGTGAAGGCGAGACTTTCGATCACATCCTGCGGTGAGATCCTCTGCAGCGCTGCATTGATGGTGACGAGCACGATCGCCGGATGCGGTTTCCTGCGGTGGGCGATCAACGCGCTCAGCGCGGCGAGCCGGCGCGCCGAGGTGTCGGCGCTCGGCGAGACGCGGTCGTAAGGCAGACAGTCCCAACCGGGCAGCGTCAGGACCGGTATGTCTGGAGCAACGAAACCGAGCACCTGTTCCAGGTCGGCGACCTTCTGGCCATCGGAGAGGATATAGGCGACGGGTGCCCCGGCCCGGGCAAGCTCGGCAAGAACGAGCGCCTCGGCGCCTGTGGGAACCGGGCCGATGGTAATTTCCCGCGTCGCCGCAAGTATCTTCCTAGGGTCGAGGCCAGGTATCATCGTCATGTCTACTTCGTTTCGTGGCGAACCGGGTCGAAATCCGGGCGATAGGCAGCGATCCGGAAGAAGAGTTCCGTCGCATAACGCTCGGGCAGCGGTTTTTCTCCGGTGATCCAGCGGACGAGGTCGTTGTCCTCCTCCCCCATGATCGCTTCGAGTTCGTCGAGCTCCGCCTCGGACAAGGTGGCGAGCTCCGCCTCGGCGAACTGGCCGAGGATCAGGTCCATCTCGCGAATGCCGCGGTGCCACGCACGGAAAAGAATCCTGCGCCGACGCGGGTCGAGATCGGCGCTCGTGCGCGAAATGCCGGTCATGGGATGTCCTTCCTGCCTCCGCCGCTCCGGCGGATCGAGATCATGGGCTCTATAAACGCTGGAAAGCGGGTTGTCAGCCTTGCCAAAGGCGGAATTATCGTCGCAATTTCATTGCT
The DNA here is from genome assembly GCF_000375585.1 of Sinorhizobium meliloti 4H41. GTDB lineage: Bacteria > Pseudomonadota > Alphaproteobacteria > Rhizobiales > Rhizobiaceae > Sinorhizobium > Sinorhizobium meliloti_A. The sequence continues at coordinate 68,173 of NZ_AQWP01000002.1, forward strand.
ATGCGCCCTGCCCTGCTCGATCCGCTGTTTTCGCCACTCGACACCTTGCCCGGCATCGGCCCGAAGACCGGCGAACTTTACGCGCGCCTGCTCGGGCGCGAGACGGTCGAAGACTGCCGCGTGGTCGATCTTGTGTTCCATATCCCTCATTCGCTGATCGATCGTCGCCGCCAACCCGGAATCGCCTATGCTCCTGATGGGTCGATCGTCACCATCACCGGACGTGTCGACCGGCACCAACCGGCTCCCGGCGGCAGATCGAACGCGCCCTATCGCGTCTTTCTCCACGACGAGACCGGCGAACTGGCGCTCACCTTCTTTCGCGTCAGGGGCAACTGGCTCGAGAAGGCCCTGCCCATCGATGAGACGGTGATCGTCAGCGGCAAGGTGGACTGGTTCAACGGGCGCGCTTCCATGGTCCACCCGGACTACATGGTCCGCGCGGCCGAATCGGAGAACATGCCGCTCGTCGAGGCTGTCTACGGGTTGACGGCGGGTCTGACCTCGAGGCCCCTTCGCAAGTCGATCGAGGCGGCAGTGGCACGCGTCCCGGACCTGCCGGAATGGCTGGATGAGGCACTTCTGCGCCAACAGGGCTTCAAGAGCGCCAAAGAAAGCTTCCAGCGCCTGCACGAACCGCGGGACGAAACCGATGTCGACGCACAGGCGCCCGCGCGCCGCCGGATCGCCTATGACGAGTTCCTGGCGGGGCAGCTTTCGCTCTCGCTGGTTCGCCAGCGATTGCGCAAAGTCGCCGGTACACCGATTCATCCGACCGGCCGGTTGAGCGGTCCGGTAATCGCCGCCTTGCCCTTCTCCTTGACGAAAAGCCAGTCGGCGGCCGTCGACGAGATCCTTGCCGACATGTCCGGAGCCGACCGCATGCTGCGGCTGCTGCAGGGGGACGTCGGCTCCGGCAAGACGGCCGTGGCCTTGATGGCGATGCTGGCGGCGGTGGAATCCGGCGGCCAGGCCGTGCTGATGGCGCCGACGGAAATTCTCGCGCGGCAGCACCACGCCACGCTTTCGCGAATGGCCGCGCCGGCGGGCATCACGATCGATATCCTCACCGGCAGGACGAAGGGCAAGGAACGGGACGCGATACTGGAACGCATTGCCTCCGGCGAGACGCAGATGGTCATCGGCACGCACGCACTCTTCCAGGACGCCGTGATCTATCGCCAGCTCGTCCTCGCCGTGGTCGACGAGCAGCATCGTTTCGGCGTGCATCAGAGGCTGCGGCTGACGGCCAAGGGTATCTCTCCGCACATGCTCGTCATGACCGCGACGCCAATTCCGAGAACACTCGTGCTCGCCGCCTTCGGCGACATGGATGTATCGAAGCTCACCGAGAAGCCGGCAGGGCGCAAGCCGATCCAGACCGTCACGATACCGAACGAACGTACGGAGGAGATCGTGGAAAGGCTCGACGCAGCGCTCCGGCAGGGCAAGAAGGCCTATTGGATCTGCCCGCTCGTCGAGGAGTCCGAGGAGACCGACGCCATGTCCGCCGATGAGCGCTACCAGAGCCTTGCTCGACGGTTCGGCAAGGATGTCGGCCTGGTGCATGGGCGCATGGCAGGGCCCGACAAGGACGCCGTCATGCTCGCCTTCAAGAACGGTGAAATCCGTTTGCTCGTGGCCACGACGGTCGTCGAGGTGGGCGTGGACGTGCCGGATGCAACTATCATGGTCATCGAGCACGCCGAACGCTTCGGCCTTGCGCAACTGCACCAGTTACGCGGCCGCGTAGGGCGCGGCGACGAAGCCTCGACCTGCATCCTTTTGTACAAGAGCCCGCTCAGCGAAGCGGGGCGCGCGCGTCTTTCGGTCCTGCGTGAAAGCGAAGACGGCTTCCTGATCGCCGAGGAGGACCTGAAGCTGCGCGGCGAAGGCGAGCTTCTCGGCACGCGGCAGTCCGGCACGCCGGGTTTCCTCATCGCAAGCCTCGAGTCGCATGCCGACCTCCTGGAGATGGCGCGCAAGGATGCCGCCTATGTCATAGACAGGGATCCGGAACTGACGTCGGAACGCGGTCAGGCGCTCAGGACGCTGCTCTATCTCTTCCGGCGCGACGAGGCGATCCGGTTCCTGCGGGCCGGCTGATCGTCAACTCCCGGAACCTCATACGCTCTCCTGCTGTTTGATCGCACGCGGGGGCGCATTGGCCAGCGGGTTGTAATCCGGCGCAACGAGGCCTCCGGAGATCAGCAGCTTCGCAGCATCCTCGGCGCTCATCTGCAGAGGAATGATCTTGTCGCGCGGCACGAAGAGCAGGAAGCCGGCGGTGGGGATCGGCGTCGGAGGCAGGAAGACCGTCACCATGTCCATGCCGCGCTCGTCGAACCTGGCGGCGATCTCGCCCTTCACATCGGTGGCGATAAAGACCAGCGACCACAGCCCGGGGCTTGGATATTCGATCAGCCCCGCCCTCTTGAACGAGGACGACTGGTCCTGCAGCACGGTCTGGAAGATCTGCTTCAGCGACTTGTAGATGGAGCGGACGAGCGGCGTCCGGTTGAGGAGCGACTCACCGAAGTTGATGATCGAACGTCCGACGAGATTCGCGGTCAGGAAACCGACCAGGGTGATGGCCACCACGGCGACGAGCAGCCCGAACCCCGGGATCGCGATCGGCAGATAATTATCGGGGTTATAGAAACTCGGCAGATACGGTTTCACCCAACCGTCGGCCCACTCGATAAAGGAGCGGACCAGCCACACCGTGATCGCCAGCGGCGCGCAGATGATAAGCCCGGTGAGAAAGTAGTTGCGCAGCCGGGCCGCGATGATGCCGCTTTTGGAACTTTCCGTCATGCCGTTGCCATCGATCCGTCAGTCCGCTCCGAAGGCTGGATGATAAGTGACGGTGCCGGAAACCAGCCCTCCCGACAAGGGTAAAGCCATGAAATATTGCGGCGCACAACCCGGAAAAACAAGAGCAGGCTCGTTGCGGAACCCGAATCTATCATAGAAGGCCGGATTGCCCGCGAGGACGCAGCCTGAAGCCCCGGCTTTGCGCAGCATGTCGAGCCCGCGCCGCACAAGTGCGCTCCCCGTGCCGCGTCCTTGCCGATCCGGCCGCACCGACACGGGGCCGAGCCCGTACCAGCCGACCGCGAACGGGGTGATCGTGACAGGCGAAAATGCGATGTGACCGATCACCTCGCCCTCTTCCTCGGCAACGAGGGAAAGCGTCATCGCGTCCTCGGAGCGCAGTCGGTCGATGATCCGGGCCTCCGTCTGGTCGCTATAGGGCTGCCCGGCGAAAGCCGCCTCGGTAATCTGCCGGATCGTCTCGGCATCGCCCGCGGTTTCCGGTCGGATGATCATTCGACCGTCACCGATTTGGCGAGGTTGCGCGGCTGGTCCACGTCGGTCCCCATGAAGACGGCCGTATGGTAGGCGAGTAGCTGGACCGGCAATGAGAAGATCATCGGCGCGATGATCTCGTCGACTTCCGGCAGCACGATCGTGTGCATCGTATCGAGCTTCGACGCGGCCGCACCTTTCTCATCGGTTATCAGGATGATGCGGCCGCCGCGCGCGGCCACCTCCTGCATGTTCGATACCGTCTTGTCGTAGAAGCGGTCATGCGGCGCGATGACGATGACGGGCATGTTTTCGTCGATCAAGGCGATCGGTCCGTGCTTCAGCTCGCCCGCGGCGTAACCTTCGGCGTGGATATACGAAATCTCCTTGAGCTTCAGCGCCCCTTCCATTGCCAGCGGGAAGCTGGTGCCGCGGCCGAGATAGAGCACGTCGTGGCATTTGGACAGTTCGCGCGACAGACTCTCGATCTTCGGCTGGATGCTGTTCAGCACCTGCCCCATGATGCGCGGCATTTCGGCAAGGCTCTTTACGAGCGCCTGCTCCTCTTCGTCGCTGATCGTCCCGCGGGCCTTGCCCGCGCCGACGGCGAGTGCGGCCAGAACCGCAAGCTGGCAGGTGAAGGCCTTGGTCGAGGCGACGCCGATCTCGGGGCCCGCAAGGATTGGAAAGACCGCGTCGGATTCCCGCGCGATGCTCGATTCGCGGGCGTTGACGACCGCGCCGATCTTGAGGCCGTGCTCCTTGCAATATCTCAGGGACGCCAGAGTGTCGGCGGTCTCGCCCGACTGCGAGATGAAAAGAGCCGCCGACTGCGGCGACAGCGGTATCTCGCGGTAGCGGAATTCGGATGCGACGTCGATTTCGACTGGCAGGCGGGCATAGCGCTCGAACCAGTATTTGCCGATCAGGCCGGCGAGATAAGCGGTGCCGCAGGCAGAGATCGCCAGGCTCGGGATCTTGCCGAAATCGATGGCGTCGGAAATCGGAACGACACGATTCTCTATGAAATTGACATAGTGCCCGAGAGCATGGGCGATGACCTCCGGCTGCTCATAGATCTCCTTCTCCATGAAATGGCGATGGTTGCCCTTGTCCACCAGAAAGGCAGCAGCCGTCGAAATCTGGCGCGGACGCTCGACGACATTGCCGTCGAAATCGAAGATATGGACGCCGGTCTTGCCGATGACGGCCCAGTCACCATCGATGAGGTAGGTGATTTCATTGGTGAAGGGCGCAAGCGCGATCGCGTCCGAACCCAGGAACATCTCGCCGTTGCCGTGGCCGATCGCCAGCGGCGGTCCGTTGCGCGCCGCCATGATGGTCGACCGATCGTCTTCGAAAAGGACGGCCAGTGCGTAGGCGCCCTTGACGCACTTCAGCATGGCATGCATCGCCTCGCGCCGCCCAAGGCCGTCCCGGCGAAACTTTGCCAGAAGGTGCGCGACGACCTCGGTGTCCGTCTCCGTCTGGAATTCGGCGCCTGCTGCTGCAAGCTCGTCCTTGAGCTCGGCGAAATTCTCGATGATGCCGTTGTGAACCACGGCGACGCCTTCGGTGAAATGCGGGTGGGCGTTGCGTTCCGTGGGTGCTCCATGGGTTGCCCAGCGCGTGTGGGCGATGCCGATGGTGCCCGCCAGAGGCTCCTCTCTCAACCTGCTCTCGAGGTTGACCAGCTTGCCCTCGGCGCGCCGGCGCTGCAGCTTTCCCCCGTCGATCGTCGCGACGCCGGCCGAATCATAGCCGCGATACTCCAGGCGCTTCAATGCTTCGACCAGCCGCTCCGATACCGGCTGATTCCCGACGATGCCAACAATCCCGCACATATCCCTCTCCGCGTCTCTTCACGCCCTGCGGCGTATCAGCTCAAAAGTAACGACCACTGCATGTTTCCTCGAGTCGTACCGGCTCAAGGACAGGAATATGCAGCAACCCTAAAATGCCGCAGCGATCATTGCGCGTCTGACAAACGCGCGGCGCCGCAGGTGCCCGTTGAAAGCCTTGGTAGCGAAATTGCGTCGCGACGCAATCCGTTTTGATTTCACTTTCAGTTTCAATATTTAATGCGTCTACTCCGCGGCCTTTGCCCGCTTCCTGGCTGCCTTTTCCGCCTCGTAGCGCTCGCGCAATACGGGCGCCCTGCCGGGCTTGATGTCCTGGCGCGCACGGCCGAAAGCGACCGCATCCTCCGGCACGTCTTCCGTGATGACGCTTCCGGACGCCACGAGCGCCCCGTCGCCGATCGAAACCGGAGCGACGAGCGACGAATTGGAGCCTATGAAGGCGTTCGCGCCGATGCGGGTGACATGCTTGTTCACGCCATCGTAGTTGCAGGTAATGGTACCGGCGCCGATATTGGATCCGGCGCCGACGAAGGCGTCGCCGATATAGGTGAGGTGATTGACCTTGGCTCCGGCACCGATCTCCGCGTTCTTCACCTCGCAGAAATTGCCGACCTTCGACTTCGCTCCGAGGTCGGCGCCCGGGCGCAGGCGCGCGAAAGGTCCGACCGTAGCGCCGGCACGGACGTGAGCGCCTTCCAGATGGGAGAAGGCGTGGATGACCGCACCGCTTTCCACGCGCACGCCGGGCCCGAAGACGACGTTCGGCTCGAGGAGAACGTCCTGGGCAAGTGTGGTGTCCCATGAGAGGAAGACGGTCTCGGGTGCGATCATCGACACGCCCGCCAGCATCAGTTCGTGACGACGGCGCTGCTGCCAGAGGCGCTCGATATAGGCAAGCTCGGCGCGGGTGTTGCAGCCGGTGAGTTCTTCTTCGGGCGCTTCGACAGCGATTGCACGGCCACCGAGGGACCGCACGATCTCGACGAGATCGGTCAGGTAGTATTCGCCTTTCGCATTGGCGTTGCCGATCCGGTCCAGGAGATCGAGGGCCTTGCGGCCGTCGATCGCCATCAGCCCGCCATTGCAATAGGTGATGCGGCGCTCCTCGTCGGAGGCGTCCCGGTGTTCTCGGATGGCGACCAGCGCTCCATCCTTCACGATGAGACGCCCGTATCCGGTCGGGTCCGCCGCCTGGAAGCCAATCACCACGACGTCATCTCCGGCCGCAAGCCCGTCGCGGGCAGCCTTCAAGGGTGCGGCGGTGATAAGCGGCGTGTCTCCGAAAACAACGAGAACGTCGTCATAGCCTCTAGCGATCGCATCTCGGGCAGCAAGCACGGCGTGGGCGGTCCCAAGTCGCTCTTTCTGAAGAAAGGACGTGACGGCCACTTCGCCGGTAGCCGCCGCTGCAGATACGGCATCCGCATCGCGCCCGACGACCAGCGCCACATCGGAGATCGATGCACTCGCCAGGGCGTCGACGACGTGGGCGATCATCGGTCGCCCGGCAACCGGATGCAGCACCTTCGACATGGCCGATTTCATCCGCGTGCTCTCGCCAGCCGCCAGGATGATCGCCAGGCAAGTCCGTTCCATACTCTGATCTCCTTGATACCCTCTCGGGACATTTTTCCGACGCGGCGTCTCGCGCCTGCCCGCGCGCTTTTTGCGCGTTCCTATCAGCAACATATTGCGAGAACCATAATTCGCACAATCACGTCGCGTTAATCCGGTTCAAACCGTATGATATCAGCCCGGCGGCCGCAGACGGCTTTCGGTGAGCAGGCCGCTCTCCTCCAGAATGGGATAGGCGACGGAGGCGATGTGCGCGTTGATGCGCTTCAGGTCCCGCAGCATGTCGAGGTGCAGCGAACTGGTTTGCAGGCTTTCCAGAAGGCCGTCACGCAACCGCTCCAGGTGGCGCTCTGCGGAGCGTTTCTCCATATGCCGCACGTCGACCTTGACCTCGATGAGATGACGCGCCAGGTCGGCATTGCGGGTGACGAAGATGGTCTGCGCGATGCGCAGATTGTCGATGGTGAGGTTGAAAAGGCCCTTCAGCTCCTGATAGCCATCCTCCGAGAACCGCAAGCCGCCCCTCACCTTCTTGGCGATCTGTTCACAGAGACCCTTTTCGATGATGTCGCCCATGTGCTCGAGATTGATGGCATAGTCGATGATCACGATCGAACGGCGCCCGTCCTCCTCGTTCAAGCCATCGCGGCCAAGCCGGGACAGAAAGATCTTCACTTCCTGCTGCAGGAGGTCGACCTGCCGCTCGATATTCTCGATATCGCCCAATTCGTTGACATCATTCTTGCTGAACGCCTCGGAGGTCCGCAACAGCATGACCTCGATCAGGTCGCCCACCCTCAGGACCTCTCGCGTGGCGCCGGAAAGAGCCATCACCGGCGTATCGAGCGCCGCCTCATCGAGGTAGCGCGGCCCGGTTTCGGCCGCTTCGTCATCGGGGAAGAACCGATTCATGGTGCGGGCGAGCAACCCCGCAAAGGGCCAGGCAATCATCGCCAGCACCAGATTGAACAGCAGGTGAACGTCGACGGGCAGGTTCTGCCGCGGCAACGGCAGGCTCTGCAGGAAGTCGGCGCTGGCGCCAACCGCCGGAAGGGCGATGAGACAGCCGATGCCGCGCACCACGAGATTGCCCAGCGTGACCCGGCGGGCCGCCGGCGGGGAGCCGAGCGTGGTGATGACCGGCGGGATCGCGCCACCGAGATTGGCACCGAGCACCAGAGCGACCGTCAATACGGGAGAAAGCACGCCGGCGGATGAAAGCGACAGCACCAGCATGACGACGGCGAGGCTGGACGACGACGCGAAGGCAAGACCGGCCGCAATGATCATCGCCACGGGCAAGGCGTTGTCGAGCATGCCGAGAAACGCTCCCAGAGCCTGGGATTGGCGCATCGGCTCGGTCGCCGTGCCGAGCAGTTCGAGCGACAGAAGCATCAGACCGATGCCCACGAGCGCGTAGCCGGCGCCCTGGCGCGCGCTCGACCGGCTCAGGCGGTGTGTGGCCACGCCTGCGAGGATGAGCAGCGGCGAAAGCCATCCGATGCCGAGTGCGACGATCCAGGCCGTCATCGCCGTGCCGACATTGGCGCCCAGCAGCACGATCTGCGCCATCTGCGAACGGATGAGCCCCTTCTCGACGAACGAGGCCGTCATCAGTGCCGTGGCCGTCGAGCTCTGCAGCCCGAGCGTTGCGACGAGCCCCGTCGCAAAAGCCCGGAAGGGACCGTTCGTTCCGCGCGCAAGGCCTGCGCGCAGGCGCGCCCCGAAGGCACGTGTCACCCCGTCCTTGACCAGCGACAGGCCGAAGAGCAGCAGCGCAACTGCACCAAAGAGATTGACCATCACGATCGTGGACTGCATGGAGGTGATTTCCCGTAATGGCCGGCGGATCGAAAATCTCGGTGGAGTATCAAAAAACGATTCCCATCAGTTTGCCACACCGGGGCGCGCTTCCAACGCCTAATTTGCAGCTCACTTTAAGTTGCCGGCTAACAAATTCCGACATTGCCTTCGTCGTTAGCGCCTTTTGCAGCCTTTGCTCTTGAATGCCCCGGCAGCCCTGATGCGCGCTGTCATGGCGATGGGGTGGCAAGTTCAACTCCGCCGGCGGCAATTTGCGACGAACCGGCCTTCAATTCCTCTCTGGTTTGTTCTAAGGAACGAATTCATTCGGCGTAATGCCGACGCATCCCAACGAGGTTTTCTGCCCCCATGCTCGACTCCCTGAGAAACGCTGCCCAGACCCGGGTCGTCAAAGGCCTGCTGGCCCTTCTCATCCTCTCATTCATGGTGTGGGGTGGTCAGACGTTGATGGTGCCAAGCACTCCCAATGCGGTCGTTACCGTCGGCGACATCAAGGTATCGGCGAGCGACTTTCGCCTGGCTTACGAACGGCAGATCGCCCTGCTCTCGCGCCAGCTCGGTACGCCTTTGTCGCGCCAGCAGGCACAAGCCTTTGGCGTCGAGAACCAGGTCTACGCCCAGCTCGTCGCCGGTGCCGCCCTCGACCAGCTCGCTACCGACATGAATCTCGGTCTTTCGGAAGACAGGCTTGCGCGGCTGATCGGCGAAGACCCGGCCTTCCATGGCGTCAACGGGCAGTTCGACCGGCTGACATTTTCGAGCGTGCTGCGCAATGCCGGGCTGACCGAGCAGGATTACATCAACAACCGCAGCCAGGTCGCGGTTCGATCTCAGATCGTCGATGCGCTCACGGATGGTTACACGGCGCCCAAGATACTCGTCGACGCCATTGGCAATTACCGTCACGAGACGCGCACGATCGACTATCTGCTGCTTTCCAACGCAAATATCGATGCGGTCAAAACGCCGGGCGACGAGGTGCTCGCGCCCTGGTTCGAAAGCCGCAAGGCGAACTATCGCGCTCCGGAATACCGCAAGATCAGCTACATCAAGCTGGAGCCCGAGGACCTGGCCGCACCCGACGCCGTGACGGAGGAAGAGCTTCGCGCCGATTATGAGAAGCGCAAGGAGAGCTACCGCACGCCGGCAACGAGGACGGTCGAGCAGCTCACCTTCCCGTCGCGCGAGGCCGCCGACGCCGCGGCCGCCAAGCTTGCGGCCGGCACGTCCTTCGACGATCTGGTCAAGGCCGAGGGCAAGACGTCGGCAGATGTACTCCTCGGCGACTTCACCAAGGAGCGCATGCCGGACGCAAAGATTGCCGATGCAGCCTTTGCCGTTGCCCAGGATGGCGGCACCACGCCCGTCGTCGAAGGTGCATTCGGCCCGGTCATCCTGCGCGTAACCAACATCCGGCCCGATGCGGTTCGCAGCTTTGACGAAGTCAAGGAAGAACTGCGCAACGAAATCGCCCTCGACGCCGCCCGCGAGCAGCTCGTCGGTCTTCATGACAAGATCGAAGATGAACGCGCCGGCGGCGTGACCGTCAAGGAGATCGCCGAACAGCTGAAGCTCAAGCTCGTCACGGTCGACGCGGTCGACGCTTCCGGCAAGGATCAAAACGGCGACGAAGTTAAGGACCTTCCGGAACCGCGCGCCCTTCTCCAGGAAGTCTTCAAGGCTGATGTCGGAACGGATACCCTTGCCGTCAATATCGGGCGCGACGGCTCCGCATGGTTCGATGTCGAGGAAATCATTCCGGCCCGGGACCGGACGCTTGACGAAGTGCGCGACGAAGTGGCCGCCGACTGGACTGCGGAGCAGCAGCGCGCGGCACTGGCCGCCAAGGCGAAGGAACTCAAGGAACGTATCGAGAAGGGCGCCAAGCTCGCCGATATCGCAAGCGAACTCGGCCTTGTCGTCGAGACCAAGACCGGGCTGACCCGCGGGACCAACGATGCGAGTCTGAGTCCTGCCGCGGTGATCGCGGCCTTCGGCGGCCCGAACGGCCATGTCGCCAATGCCCCGGGGATCGGCGGCGATGGCCAGGTGCTCATGCAGGTTACATCGGTCGAAGAGAAAGCGCCTGCCGACGCCCTCGACAACGACAGCAGCCAGATCGAAGCGATTGCGCGCGCGAGCGGTGACGACATCCTGGATCAGATGGTCTCCACCTTGCAAACCGCCTACGGCGTTTCGATCAACCAGTCGCTTGCCGAAACGGCCCTGGCGCAACGGTGACGACGGAGAAGCAAACCCATGAGTGATTTGAAACCGTTCGTCGCGAAAGTCGCAGCGCGCGAGGCACTGAGTCGCGAGGATGCGCGCGCGGCCTTCGAGATCATCATGTCCGGAGCCGCCACGCCATCGCAGATCGGCGGTTTTCTGATGGCGCTCCGGGTGCGTGGCGAAACGGTCGACGAGATCGTGGGCGCGGTCGGCGCCATGCGCGCACGCATGTTGCCCGTGGAAGCGCCTGACGGTGCGATCGACATCGTCGGCACGGGCGGCGACGGTGCCGGTACCTACAACATTTCCACACTCGCCGCGCTGATCGTCGCGGGTGCCGGTGTACCGGTCGCCAAGCATGGCAACCGCGCGCTCAGCTCGAAGTCCGGAACGGCCGATGCGCTCTCCTGCCTCGGGGTCAATCTCGATATCGGACCCGCGACAATCTCGCGCTGTATTGCCGAAGCCGGTCTCGGCTTCATGTTCGCCCAGCAGCACCATTCGGCAATGCGCCACGTCGGCCCGACGCGGGTGGAACTTGGAACGAGAACCATTTTCAATCTGCTCGGCCCCCTCGCCAACCCCGCCGGCGTCAGGCAGCAGCTCGTCGGCGTCTATGCGCCGCAATGGGTCGACCCGCTCGCGGAAGTGCTCCGCGATCTCGGTTCGCAAAGCGTCTGGGTCGTGCATGGCGAAGGGCTCGACGAGATCACGACCACCGGCGTGACCAAAGTGGCGGCGCTCAAGGACGGCACGATCACCAACTTCGAGCTGACGCCGGCCGATTTCGGCCTCGAACGCGTGTCGCTCGATGCCTTGAAGGGCGGAGACGGAGCCCACAATGCCGCTGCGTTGCAGGCCGTTCTCGACGGCGCGGAAAATGCCTACCGGGACATTTCCCTTGCGAATGCCGCCGCGTCGTTGATGATAGCAGGGCGCGCCAGGGACCTGTCCGAAGGCATGGCGCTGGCCCGGCAATCGCTTTCGAGCGGCGGTGCCAAGGTCGCCTTGCAGCGGTTGATCACCGTCTCGAACGCGGCTTGAGGAGAAGACATGACGGACATCCTGCGCCGCATCGAAGCCTATAAGCGAGAGGAGATCGCCGCTGCGAAAGCGCGCGTTCCGCTCGAAGAGTTGAAGGCGCGGGCCGCCGATCAGTCGGCGCCGCGCGGTTTCCACGCCGCGCTTTTGGCCCGGCGGGAAAAAGGCCAGTTCGGGCTGATCGCCGAAATCAAGAAGGCGAGCCCCTCGAAGGGTTTGATCCGGCCCGATTTCGACCCTCCGGAACTGGCGAAGGCCTATGCCGCGGGCGGCGCTGCCTGCCTCTCCGTCCTGACCGACGCGCCGAGCTTCCAGGGTGCGCCGGAGTTCCTGACGAAGGCACGCGAGGCCTGCCCGCTCCCGGCTCTGCGCAAGGACTTCATGTTCGACACCTATCAGGTTTTCGAAGCGCGCGCCTGGGGCGCCGATTGCATACTGCTGATCATGGCTTCGCTTGGCGACGATGATGCGCGCCGGCTGGAAGAAGCCGCGTTTGCACTCGGCATGGATGTCCTCGTCGAAGTACACGACGCGGAGGAGATGGAGCGAGCACTTCGCCTGTCATCGCCGCTCGTCGGGATCAACAACCGTAATCTCAGGACGTTCGAGGTCGACCTCGCCGTCTCCGAACGGCTCGCGGCAATGGTTTCCTCAGACCGTCTCCTGGTCGGCGAAAGCGGCGTTTTCACCCACGAAGACTGCCGGCGCCTCGAGAAGAGCGGGATTACGACCTTCCTGGTCGGTGAAAGCCTGATGAGGAAGGACGACGTGGAGGCGGCGACGCGCGCGCTGCTGACCGGCTCGGCAAATATCCTGGCGGCAGAGTGATGAGCGGGCCGACCCTCACCCATATAGACAGCGCCGGCGAAGCCCGCATGGTCGATGTCGGCGACAAGGCCGAGACGGTCCGTATCGCTGTCGCGGAGGGCTTCGTCAGGATGAAGCCGGAGACGCTGACACTCATTCGCGAAGGAAATGCCAAGAAGGGCGACGTGATCGCGACCGCCCGGCTGGCGGGCATCATGGCCGCCAAGCAGACATCCAGCCTCATTCCGCTCTGCCATCCCTTGATGCTGACGAAAGTGTCCGTCGATATTACGCCGGATGACGCCCTTCCCGGATTGCGGGTCGAAGCGATGGCGAAGCTGACCGGACGGACGGGTGTCGAAATGGAGGCGTTGACCGCCGTCAGCGTAGCCTGCCTGACGATATACGACATGGCCAAGGCCGCTGACCGGGAAATGGAAATCTCCGGCGTGCGGCTGGTCAGCAAGTCGGGCGGGCGTTCCGGCGATTATCACGGCGGGGGAGAGATGCGCTGATGTCGCTTCTTTCGGTCGAGGAAGCACTTCAGAGGATTTTGGCCAGGGCCAATCCGCTGCAACGGACGGAGCGCGTTTCGCTGCATGAATGCCTCGGAAGGGTGCTCGCCGAGAACGTGGCGGCCAAGCTGACCCACCCCCCTTTCGACAATTCCGCGATGGATGGTTATGCCGTCCGCCACGAGGATATCGCCGAAGTCGGAGCGGAGCTCTCCGTTATCGGCCAGTCGGCCGCAGGACACCGTTTTCGCGGCGAAGTGAAAGGCGGGGAGGCCGTACGCATCTTTACCGGCGCGCCGGTACCTGCAGGCGCTGATACCGTCATCATTCAGGAAGACACGGAAAAACTGCCGGACGGCCGCATCCGCACCCTGTTTGCGCCGGCAAAGGGCCGCCACATCCGTTTGGCGGGCCAGGATTTCCTGGCAGGTGACGTCGCGCTTTCCGCCGGCAGCGCGATCGACGCCGGGCGCCTGACGCTCGCGGCCGCCATGAATCATCAGGACCTGCCGGTTTTCGCGCGAACCAAGGTTGCAATCATCGCCACGGGCGACGAGTTGTTGCCGCCGGGAAGTTCCCTCGGCCCCGACCAGATCATCGCTTCCAACAGTTTCGGGATCGCTGCGGTTGCCCGCGACAATGGGGCCGAAGTTCTTGATCTCGGCATTGTCGGCGACGATCGGACGGCGATCGCCAGCGCCGTCGCCAAGGCACAGGCAGCCCAGGTGGACGTGCTGGTAACACTCGGAGGAGCCTCGGTCGGCGATCACGATCTCGTCCAGTCGACGCTTCTCGACTGCGGCATGACGCTGGACTTTTGGCGCATCGCCATGCGGCCGGGAAAACCGCTGATGGTCGGCGATCTCGACGGCATCACGGTGCTCGGCCTTCCCGGAAACCCCGTTTCGAGCCTCGTCTGCGCCCTCCTCTTCCTCGAGCCTTTGACGCGCAAGCTTTCGCATCTGCCGCCCCGTTCGAGACTGGTCGATGCACGGCTTGCCGCAGCGCTGCCGGCCAATGACCGGCGCCAGGATTATATACGTGCCCGCCTCACGCTCGAGGCGGACGGTTCGCTCGTGGCGCATCCGTTCCCGCGGCAGGATTCGTCCATGGTCAGCGTTTTCGCGCAGTCCGACGGGTTGATCGTGCGGCGACCGGGTGCTCCCGAAGCTGCGAGCGGAGAGCCATGCAGGGTTTTCAGGCTAAGAGATTCCGCCTGACTTGCGTTGGACCAAATTGAAATGCTCTAGAGATCGCCGAGGAAGGCTGGAGTGCTGAGCTACGGTGCCCTGCCCGCGGGAGGTTTTTCCCGCGCCGCTTTCCGAAACAACAAGGCCGATGCGAGCCAGAGCATTGCGAACAAGGCATTGACGCCAAGGATTTCCAGCGGCGGACTTGCCGGGTAACCCATCCCTGCGGCCACCGCCACCGCGGCGACCAGCGCCTGCGCGAGCGCCGTTGCGAAGAAAGCGCGGGCCATTCCGGCCGGCTGAAAGCGCGCGATGAAGGCGCCGAGGATGCCAAACGCCAGCACCCCGCCATAGAGGAGGTTAGCGGGGTCATCCTCGGTCCCGATGATGCCGACGGCGAGATTCACCCACACCAGGAGGAATGCTGTCGCCAGCGCAAGGCCGACGGCTGCGCGGTATGCGTTGCCGGCAGCGAACCTTGCCGACGCCTCGTAGACGCCGCCTGCGGCGATCAGCATGGCTCCGAAGACAGCGAAATCGGCGACATCCCAAACCACTTCCTCCGTGACTTGCATCGCGAGCAAGGGCAGCAGCATAAGCGCTGCGGCCGCGCCCCACGCGACTCTCCTCCAGAGCCTCCCGCGTCCGTTACGATTTTCCGCCTTCGCCGCCATCTGCATCGCCCGCGCGCATTCACCTCGACTACTTCCAGGCGGATCGCGGTGATTTTAGGTCGAATCGACCTGAAATCATGAATGTGATCGATTCTGATGAGTTGAGACGCGGGATGTCGCGGAAAACCGCGTCATGAAAGTGTTTCACCGGCCCGGCTGACGAGGATCTTGTCGATGCGTCGGCCGTCCATGTCGATCACCTCGAAGCGATAGCCGTGGGCCTCGGCAGTGTCGCCCTCCTCCGGAGTCTTGCGCAACTGCTGCACCAGGAAGCCGGCGATGGTTTCGAAATCGCCGTCCACTTCGATTCCATCGATGCCGATCTGGAGGTGAATTTCATCGATCGGCGTCCGTCCGTCTACGATATAGCTGCCGTCGTCGCGCTGGCGAATGAGGGCGTGTTCGGAATTATCATAATTCGACGGGATGACGCCGACGATTGCCTCCAGGATGTCGGCGGTGGTGATGATCCCCTCCGTGCTCCCGTATTCGTCGACGATCATCGCCATATTGATGCTGGACGACTTGAAGGCTTCGAGAGCTTTCAGACAGGAGGCCGTCTCCGGCAGCGTAAGAATTTCGCGGACATAATCGCGGATGTTGAAGGGCGCGGCCGGCGCAACATTCAATATCTCCTTGGTAAGGACCGCGCCGATGACATCACCCGATGGGCCGTCGATCACCGGGTAGCGCGAGTGGCCGAATTGCCGGATCTTCTGCCCGATCGTCTCCAGGCTGTCGTGAACGTCGATGAAACCGACCTCTGTGCGGTGGGTCATGATCGATTTGACGTTGCGATCGCCGAGGCGGATGATTCGCCGCAGCATCTCGTGCTCGCTCTTCTCGATGGCGCCGCTTTCGACGCCTTCCGCCATGATCGCCTGCACTTCCTCTTCGGTGACGCGATCGGCATCCTCCGGCCTCATGCCCATGAGCCGCATCGCAATAGAGGCCGCCGTTTCGAAAATAAAGACGACCGGCGCTACGATACGGGAAAGCAGCGCCATCGGACCGGCGACGAACATGGCCAGCCCTTCGGGATTTCGAAGCGCCAACTGCTTGGGGATGAGCTCGCCGATGACCACCGACAGAAACGTAATCAGCGTGACGACGAGCGCGACCGCGACGGTGTCGCCGTAAGGGCTGATCCAGCCGATGTCGTTCAGGAACGGCGCAATCTTTGCCGCGATCGTCGCGCCGCCATAGGCGCCCGCGAGGATGCCGACAAGGGTGATGCCGACCTGCACCGTCGACAGGAATTTGCCCGGATCCTCGGCCAGCGTCAGCGCGGCCTCCGCGCGCCGGTTACCCTGCTTCACCATCTGACGAAGCAGCGGCTTGCTTGCCGAGACGATTGCCATTTCCGACAACGCGAAGAAAGCGTTGATCAAGAGCAGAATGAAAATGACAAGAAGCTCGAACATAGTCTCCGGTTCACCGTTGAAGAACAGGCGGCCGCGCGACTGCCCGCTTCCCAGATAGGCTAAGCCGCATGGTCGGGCAAGGCCACCAGCAGGAATTCACGGCCGGGCGCCGGAGCCTGGATCACGATGTTCTGAGGTCGGCTCGACCTAAAAGCATGAACGTAAGTTAGAGCGGGAAGCGTCTCATAAGACGCGCGGCGCTGCAGGAATTTTTCGGAGGACTGCAACCTCTCCTCATGTGCTCGTCACAGGGATCCAGCAGCGCCGCGTCTGCGGCGCGGGAAGCCTTCTTCAGCCCAAGGACTTGGTCTGGCTGGATTCCTGTGACAAGCACAGGAATGAGGAAGTCAAACACGCGGCGGCGGTGGCCCGAATCTCAACAGGCCCTAGAATGCCGCTGTCTTGTCAATGTGTTTGACGGCCTTCGGTCAGGCTTCTGCACCGCCGCCGCTTAGCGCCTGACGGATGCGCGCACGCCCTACCTTGATCACATGCTCCATCGCAAGGCGTGCAGCCGCCTCGTCGCGTTTGCCGATCGCCTCGACGATGCGGATATGGTTGCGCGCAACTTCGTCGATGCCGCCCTTCTCGGCTGTCGGCGAACTGAGCTTGAACACGCCGACAAGGGCTGCCTCGATCAAGCCCCCGACGGTACGCAGAAAGGGATTGCCGGATGCTTCGATGACCGAGAGATGGAACTTGAGGTCCGCCACGGCGAGACTCTCGGGGGTGTGATTCGCCTCGCCCATGGCGACGGCGAGCCGCATCATCCCCGCGATTTCCGCATCCGACGCGTTTCTTGCCGCCAGTGCCGCAGCATGGGTCTCGAAGGCAAGCCGTACCTCGCTCAGATGGTAGAGAAAGTCCTCATCGACGCCGCAGGCGAAATGCCAGGTGAGAATGTCGCTGTCGAAGAGATTCCATTCCTTTCGGGGCGTGACGCGCGTGCCGATCCGAGCGCGCGGAACGATCATGCCCTTGGCGGCAAGTGTCTTCATCGCTTCGCGCAGTACCGTCCGCGAGACGCGGAAACGGAGCGCCAGTTCAGGATCTCCGGGGAGAATGCTGCCGACCGGGAACTCGCCCGAAACGATCGCCTTGCCGAGCTGATCCACGACCTGTGCATGGCTCGTCCGCTTCGGCGTGCCGGATATCACGGTCTCAAGCACGCTCTTCAACCACTCCTCCCCAGGGAAACTCCTCATCGTCAGCGTGATTCTTGCCGGCGACGATCAACACTAGATCGAATAGACGATTCCTGAAAGGCCTGCGGAGAGTTGCAGGCAGGCCGTCGGACTATAGAAAACCCCGCGCACGAGGCGCGGGGTTGCAATTGCCGTGTTCGGGCGTTCGATTATTGCGGCAGCTTGTCGTCTACGCCTTCGACATAGAAGTTCATGCCGAGCAGCGTCGCGTCGTCGGCGGTCTCGCCCTCTTTCAGCCACGGGCTGCCATCCTGCTTGTTGAGCGGACCGGTAAACGGCTTCAGTTCGCCGGACTTGATTTTCGCCTCCGTCGCTTCCGCCATCGCCTTCACGTCATCGGGCATGTTGGTGTAGGGCGCCATGGTCAGGATGCCGTCCTTCAGGCCGTCCCAGCTCGAAGTCGTCGACCATGTTCCATCGAGGAAGGCCTTGGTGCGCTTCACATAGTAGGCGCCCCAGGTATCGACGATCGCAGTCAATTGCGTCTGCGGGCCGGCGGCAATCATGTCGGATGCCTGACCGAAAGCCTTGATACCGCGCTCGGCTGCGACCTGCATCGGCGCGGTCGTGTCGGTATGCTGAGTGATGATATCGACGCCCTGGTCGATGAGCGCCTTGGCGGCGTCCGCTTCCTTGCCCGGATCGAACCAGGTGTTCGCCCATACGACCTTGATCTTGAAGTCCGGATTGACCGCCCGGGCACCGATGACGAAGGCGTTGATGCCCATCACCACCTCGGGAATCGGGAACGAGGCGATGTAGCCGGCAACGCCCTTTTCCGACATTTTCGCGGCGATCTGGCCTTGGATGTAGCGGCCTTCGTAGAAACGGCTGTTATAGGTGGCCACGTTCGGCGCGGTCTTGTAGCCGGTCGCGTGCTCGAACTTCACATCCGGGAATTTGCCGGCGATCTTGATCGTAGCATCCATGAACCCGAAGGACGTGGTGAAAATCAGACCACAGCCGGAACGCGCCAGGCGCTCGATCGCGCGTTCGGCGTCCGGACCTTCCGGCACGTTTTCCAGGAACTGCGTTTCGATCTTGTCGCCGAGCTCCTTTTCGAGCTCCTGGCGGCCGATGTCGTGGGCCTGGGTCCAGCCGCCGTCTGTCTTCGAGCCGACATAGATGAAGCAGATCTTTGCCTTCTCCTGAGCGCTTGCAGCCGGCGCGATACCGAGCACGGCGACGGTGGTTGCGAGGGCGACGAGTAGTTTTTTCATTTTTGACCTCTGTCGGTTTGAGAAATGTCCGTCTGGCTGTTGTTCTTCACCGGTCCGGCACAAACGGCTTGCCGAGCGATGCCGGCGTATTGATCAGGGTCATACGCCGGTTATGCGATATGAGAATGAGTACGACAATCGTTGCGAGATAGGGAAGCGCAGTCAGGAACTGCGACGGAATGCCGATGCCGAAAGCCTGCGCATGAAGCTGGCTTATCGAGACGGCTCCGAAGAGATATCCTCCGGCGACGACGCGCCAGGGCCGCCAGGAGGCGAAAACCACCAGTGCCAGCGCGATCCAGCCGCGGCCGGCCGACATGTTCTCCACCCATTGAGGCGTGTAGACGAGCGACAATTGCGCGCCGGCAAGTCCGGCGCAGGCGCCGCCGAACAGAACGGCCAGGTAGCGTGTGCGAATGACGTTCACGCCGAGGGCGTGGGCCGAGGCGTGACTGTCGCCCACCGCCCGCAACTTCAAACCCGCACGGCTCCGGAACAGAAACAGATGGACGCCCACCACGATCGCGACCGACGCATAGAATATGGCGTCCTGCCGAAACAAAAGCGGTCCGACGACCGGTATCTTCGACAGGAGCGGAATTGCGATCGGCTGCAGCTTGATACCCTGCATCCCGAGAAAACTTTCTCCGACCATTCCGGAAACGCCGAGCCCGAGGAGCGTCAGCGCCAGGCCGGTCGCTACCTGGTTGGCAACGAGCGTCAGCGTCAGGAAGCCGAACAGCAGCGAAAACACGGCGCCGGCAGCGATGCCGGCAAGAATTCCAACATAGGGCGAGCCGCTGAGCTGCGTCGCCGCGAAGGCGCAGACAGCTCCCATGATCAGCATGCCTTCGACGCCGAGGTTGAGCACGCCGGACCGTTCGGCGACGAGCTCGCCGAGGGCGGCGAGGACCAGCGGCGTCGCAGCCGTGATGACGCTTAAGAGGATTGCTTCGACTATGCCCATCAGTGCGCCTCTTCCGTCTTGACCGCTGCGAAGCGATCCCACACCAGCCTGATGCGATAGTGAATGAGCGCGTCGCACGACAGCACGAAGAACAGCAGCAGCCCCTGGAAGACGCGCGTCACCTTGTCGGATACGCCGATCGAAAGCTGCGCGGCCTCGCCGCCGAGATAAGTCAACGCCAGGACGAGACCGGCGGCCACGATTCCGAGCGGATTGAGCCGGCCGAGGAACGCGACGATGATGGCGGTGAAGCCGTAACCGGGCGAGATCACAGGACGCAGCTGCTGCATGGCTCCGCTCACTTCCGAAATGCCGGCGAGCCCCGCCAGCGCGCCGGAAAACAGCATCGAGAACCAGATCATCCTGCGCGAGGAAAAGCCGGCAAAGCGCCCTGCCCGCTCTGATTGGCCGAGAACGGTGATTTCGAATCCCTTCAACGTATAGCGCATCATGAACCACACCAGCACCGCCGCGATGATCGCGAAGGCAAAACCCCAATGCGTACGCCCCGAGGCGAGCATTTCGGGAAGGATAGCGTCCGCGCCGAACGTTCGCGTTTCCGGGAAGTTCATACCTTGAGGGTTGCGCCAAGGGCCACGCACGAGCCAGTCGAGAAAGAGCTGGGCCACATAGACCAGCATCAGACTCGTCAAGATCTCGTTCGTATTCATATGCGCTTTCAGGAAGGCCGGTATCGCGGCGAAGAGCGCTCCACCGAGCATGCCGAGAAGCATCATCAGCGGCAGTATCAACGGCGACTGCCAATCGTAGAAGAGTACCGGGAGGGCCGAGCCGGCGATTGCGCCCATGATGAACTGCCCTTCTGCGCCGATGTTCCAGTTGTTGGAGCGGAAGCAGACGGAGAGCCCGACGCCGATCAGGATCAGTGGCGCCGCCTTGATCGCGAGTTCGTGCAGCGACCAGACCTCGCTCAGCGGCTCCACGAAGAAGCTGTAGAGCGCCGTCGCCGGATTCTTGCCGAGCAATGCGAACATCACGCCGCCGAAGATGATGGTCAGCGCAAAAGCGATGAACGGCGAGAGGATGGAAAACAGCGTCGAGGCCTTCGCGCGCTTTTCGAGTTCAATCCGCATGCGCTGCTCCCGTACCTTCCGCCCCGCCTTCCGATCGGCCATACATGCCACCCATCAACAGGCCGATCTTTTCGCGCGAAAGTTCACGGGCCGGATAGGGGTCGGAGAGACGCCCGTCGCTTATGACGGCAATCTCGGTCGCCACTTCGAATATTTCATCGAGGTCCTGACTGATGACAAGGACAGCGGATCCCGCTTTTGCGAGATCGACCAGGGCCTGACGGATACGGCTCGCCGCTCCGGCGTCGACGCCCCAAGTGGGCTGGTTGACGACGAGCACGGCCGGCTGACGGTCGAGTTCCCGTCCGACGATAAACTTCTGCAGATTGCCGCCGGAGAGTGATCCGGCCGGCGGATCCTCGCCGCTCTTGCGCACGTCCATCGCCTCGGCAATCCGCTTCGTCGCCGCCTGGACGGCGCCGTGGCGGATGATCTTCAGTGCGCCGCCGCCGAGAAAAGCCCGGCGATCCGATTGGCTGCGCGCGAGCACGAGATTGTCGGAGAGCGACAGCGCCGAGACCGCGGCGTGCCCATGGCGCTCCTCCGGCACGAAACCGGCGCCCATCAGACGGCGGGCATTGATGTTCCTCGTCCCCACCGGCCGCTGGCGGATCTGGATGGCATTGTCGTCGGCGACCGGATATTCGCCCGAAAGCGCATCGAAGAGCTCGCTCTGCCCGTTGCCGGCCACACCGGCGATCGCGAGCACCTCGCCTGCCCTGACCTTGAGACAGATGTTCTTCAAGGAGACTGCAAAGGGCGTGCGCGCCGCGACGGAAAGATGCCGCGCCTCCAACTGCACGTCGCCTCTGGTGCTCGTTCCCTCCGGCGTCACGACGGCAACGTCGCTGCCTACCATCATGCGTGCAAGAGAGGCGGGCGTTTCCGCGCGCGGATCGCAGGCGCCGGTTACCTTGCCGTGTCTCAGCACCGTCGCGCGGTCGCAGATGCGCTGCACTTCCTCGAGACGATGGCTGATATAAAGGACGGAACGCCCCTCCGATCGCAATTTCTGCAGCGTCTCGAAAAGGCGGTCGGCTTCCTGGGGCGTCAGCACCGAAGTCGGTTCGTCGAGAATGATGAGCTGCGGGTTCTGCAGGAGAGCCCGGACGATTTCGATCCGCTGCCTTTCGCCGACCGAGAGATCGGCGACATGCGCCTTCGGATCGAGCGGCAGGCC
This sequence comes from Sinorhizobium meliloti 4H41, assembly GCF_000375585.1. Lineage (GTDB taxonomy): Bacteria > Pseudomonadota > Alphaproteobacteria > Rhizobiales > Rhizobiaceae > Sinorhizobium > Sinorhizobium meliloti_A. The sequence continues at coordinate 90,292 of NZ_AQWP01000002.1, forward strand.
ATAGATGCGCGACAGCCGTGACGCTTCCTCGGCAACCCGGGCAAGCGAAACCGACCTGTCCATCGAAAGGGCGATATTCTCGGCGACCGTCAGTGCCTCGAACAGAGAGAAATGCTGAAAGACCATGCCTATGCCGAGCCGGCGGGCGTCGCTCGGGCTGCCGATGCGAACATTCGACCCCTGCCACATGATCTCGCCGGCGCTCGGCGCGAGCACGCCGAACAGCATCTTCACCAGCGTCGACTTTCCCGCGCCGTTCTCGCCGAGCAGCGCGTGGATTTCTCCGGGTTCTATCTGCAGATCGATTGCATTGCAGGCCGCGAACGAGCCGAACAATTTCGTAAGGTTGCGAACGGCCAGCAGCGGGCCGCTCGCGGTTTGTCCCTTTTCAGGCACGCTGCCCTCTTCCCCTCTTCGATCCCCGCTCGCCTTACTGCACGTTCCTTTGATCGTACCCGATCAATCGACAAGAACCTGCAGCCACGTGAAGACTACGGCGACCTTCGCGTCCGATAAGACGCCGGCGCCGTAAGGCTTCGGTCAGGGAATCAGCAATGTCGTTCCACTTGTTTTTCTTGTTTCGAGATCCGTATGCGCCCGACCTGCTTCGGCGAGCGGATAGGTCTGATTGATATTGATACGCACTTTGTTGCTTTGCACAACATCAAACAGGGAATTTGCACATGCCTCCAGGGCCGGCCGGGTCGCGACATAAGTGAAGAGCGTCGGGCGCGTCGCATAGAGCGCGCCCTTCTGCGCCAGGATACCGATGTTGAAAGCATCCACCGGCCCGGAGGAATTGCCGAAGCTGGCCCAGAGGCCGCGCGGCTTCAGGCAGTCGAGCGAGGCCGGATAGGTGTCGCGCCCAACGGAATCATAGACGACATCGACGCCGCGCCCTCCGGTCAAGTCCTTGACGCGCTCCACGAAATTGTCCGTGCGGTAGTTGATGACGTGGTCGTAGCCATGGGCAAGAGCCAGATCGATCTTCTCCTGCGATCCGGCTGTTCCGATCACCGTCGCACCAAGTGCCTTGGCCCACTGCCCCGCAATGAGCCCGACGCCGCCCGCGGCGGCGTGAAAGAGCAAGGTCGTCTCCGAGCCTACCTTGAAGGTCTGGTTGAGAAGGTATTGCGCGGTCATGCCCTTGAGCATCATCGCAGCCGCCGTCTCCAGGCTGATTCCGTCCGGCACCTTCAAGAGTTGCGAGGCGTCTACGTTGCGCTCGCTGGCATAGGCGCCGTCAGAGGATGCATAGGCGACGCGGTCGCCGACCGAAAACATGCTGACCCCATCGCCCACCGCAGTCACTACCCCGGCGCCTTCCTTGCCCGGAACGAAGGGAAGTCCGGTCGCCGACTTGTAGAGGCCGGTGCGAAAATAGACGTCGATGAAGTTGAGGCCGATCGCCACCTGCCGGATCTGCACTTCGCCGGGTCCGGGCGCCGCAAGCGTCACGCCCTCCATCTTCAGAACTTCCGGTCCGCCAAGTTTGCGAACGACGATCGCCTGTGCCATGTCCAACTCCTAATCGATTGCGATGATTTCGGGCCGAGCCTAACCGATCGCGCTCAGGCACGCCCGAGTTTCGGGAATATCTGCAGTATGAAACCGATGACGTAGAGGTAAAGCCCGGTTGCCACGACGCCCACCACAACCCAGGGCGGGGTCTCGAAATGCAGGAGCAACGCATACATGCCGAGCACCGACCAGACTAGAAAGACGCCGAGATTGAGCGGTCTCAGCCTCTTCACACGCACCGGATGCAGGAAGTTGATGGGCAGGAACGTCAAAATCACGGAGAGGAAGACCACAATCGATGCAGTGACTTCGCTCGCCTGGATCACAAAAAGGGTGAAGACGACCATGTTCCAGACGACCGGAAATCCGGAGAAGAAATACTCGTCCGTCTTCATCCCCATATCCGCATAGTAGATCGCGCTCGAAACCACGATCGCTCCGGCGGCCACGAACGACCAGGGTTCTCCGATCATGCCGCTCTGGTAGAGCGCGAAGGCCGGCAGCAGCACATAGGTCACGTAATCGATGACGTTGTCGAGCGTATCGCCCGACCAGTTGGGCAGCACCTCCTTCACCTGGACCTTGCGGGCGATCGGCCCGTCGATGCCGTCGACGAGCAAGGCCAGACCGAGCCACCAGAACATGTCGACGAAGCGGCGCTCTGCCGCAGCGACGACGCCGAGAAAGGCCAGGAACGATCCGGACGCTGTAAGGATATGCACGGAAAAGGCGCGGATTTCCGCGTAAGGAACGCGTCTGTAATTGAAGAACTTCATGTGCGAAGCCGCCCTGTCCCTTGTCCCGGTCCCTCTGCGCCGCCAGTCAGCCGCTCTTTCAGCACCGGCACCACTTTGGCCGTAATATGCACCCTTTGCCGAGCATCGCCAGCAAATTCCAACCGTTCGCCGCTTTGAGGCGGTATTGTCCTGTGGACATGCGGCGCATGCCCCTGCGGTGATTCTGCCCATTTATTTCAATGGGGTAAGCGGCTAGAACTAATGCATGTCGCCCGAAGCTGCGGGCATGAACCAGCACGCTGAAGGACTTCGGATGAACGCGGGCACTTCAGGCTGCAATATTGAGACGAAAGCGGGCAACCGCACGGGAGGTCCTGTCGGCCATGGATCACTATGACATCGCAATAATCGGCGCGGGGCTTGCCGGCTCTCTGGCGGCCATCGCTCTTGCACGCGAAGGTCACCGCGTTGCGCTCGTCGGCCCGCGGCCTGCCATCGCCGACGGCCGCACTACCGCGCTCATGGACCAGTCGATCGAATATTTGAGGAAGCTCGATCTTTGGGATGAGGTCGAGCCGCTGACGGCACCGCTCGTCGCCATCCACATCCTCGACGGGACCAGGCGGCTTTTTCGGGCGCCCCCGGTCAATTTCCGCGCCTCCGAAGTAGGCCTCGAGGCTTTCGGCTACAACATTCCGAACGCCCCCTTCCTCGAGATTCTGGAAAGGCACGAAGCGGAACTGCCGACGCTCGAGCGTGCGACCGCCGCTGCAACGAGAATAGACATCGACGGCGCAGAGATTCGGATCGGCCTTGGCGATGGCCGCTCGATCACTGCCGATCTGGTGGTCGGCGCCGACGGGCGACGCTCGGCCGTGCGGGAGGCGGCCGGGATCGGCGTTCGCACCTGGTCCTATCCGCAGGCCGCTATCGTCCTGAATTTCAGCCATGAACTGCCGCATCAGGACGTTTCGACCGAGTTCCATACGGAAAGCGGTCCGTTCACGCAGGTGCCGCTTCCCGGCAATCGCTCGAGCCTCGTCTGGGTGCGGAAGCCTCGCGATGCCGAGGAGATGCTGACGCTTGCACCGGATGTCCTCTCGCGCACGATCGAGGATCGGATGCAGTCGATTCTCGGCAAAGTCACGACAGAGGGAATGCCGCAATCATTTCCGCTTTCCGGCCTTTCTGCCCGTCGTTTCGGCAAGGGCCGCGTCCTGCTCGTCGGCGAAGCCGCCCATGCCTTTCCGCCGATCGGGGCCCAAGGGCTGAACCTCAGTCTTCGCGACATCATGACCCTTGTCGATCTCGTCGGCCGGCCAACCGGCAGCCGCCTGCCGGTAGACACAGGCGACCGCTTCGATGGACGGCGGCGCGCCGATATTCTCAGCCGTACGGCGAGCGTCGACCTGCTCAACCGTTCGCTGCTCTCGAATTTCCTGCCTGTGCAGGCCTTGCGTGCGGCCGGCCTGCATCTCCTCTCCTCTGCGGGCCCGTTGCGCGGACTTTTGATGCGCGAGGGAATTCATCCCGGCAGCGCGCTGCAGGCGTTCAAGGAGGGCTTACGGGAACAGATCCGCCGGAAGAGCGCCTGAGCGTATGAGGTATAACAGCCCGGTGACCGTCGCGACGGAGAGCAGCGTCGTGATGAGGATCGTCGCCGATGCCCGCTCCTGCCAGACGCCGTATTGTTGGCCGATCACGAACACATTTGTTGCGGTCGGCAGCGAAGCCAGCAGCACTGCCGTCTGTACCCAGATGCGGTCGTAGGCACCGCCAAGGCTGAGCGCCAGATACATGAGCACCGGATGAAGCACGAGCTTCGCCGGAACGATGTAACCGATCTCCGCGGGAATACGCTTAAGCGGGCGCAGCGCAAGCGTGACCCCCATCGCAAACAGAGCGCAAGGCGCCGCCGCTTGCGCCAGGTAGTCGATCAGCCGCTGCAGCGGCAGCGGGGCCTCGAAAGAGAGAAAAGCCGCGGCGACGCCGGCAAAGGTCGACAGGATGAATGGATGAAAGGCTATCCGGCGCGCAATGCCCAGCGCGAGGACTGCAGGCTTCTGCTTGCTGCCACCCGCAGCCGCCATCAGCGCCGGAGCGACGGTGAAATGCGCTGCATTCTCGAAGCAGAAAATCAGCGCCACCGGAACGGCCGCCGTCTCCCCGAGAGCCAGCAGCGCCAGGCCGGGCCCCATGTAGCCGATATTGCCATAAGCACCGGCGAAGCCCTGCATCGTCGCCTCGGCAACCGTATTGCGGCGAAGGAACAGCCCTATGGCGAAGATCAGCGCAAAGACGACATAGGTCGTGCCTACGCTGGTCAGGATGAAATCGGCACGGGTAAGCTCCTCCACCGGCGTGCGCGATACCAGCTTGAAGAAGAGCGCCGGCAGCGCCAGGTAGACGATGAACGTGTTCAGCCAGCCCATCGCCTCGCCCGGATGGTCGACGAGGCGCGCCGTCAGGTAGCCGAGAAAGATGAGGCCGAAGAACGGCAGCACCAGACCCGTGATTTCCGCCATGATCTCCCTCGCCGCTGCTGGAGCGCTTCCAGGAAAAGTGTGTAGCGGTTTTCCGTCCGGAAGTGCGTTGTTTAAAGACTCAGCGCTTCCAGGAAAAGTGCCTAGCGGTTTTCCGTCCGGAAGTGCGTTGTTCTAAGACTCAGCGCTTCCGGGAAAAGTGGGTGACGTTTTCCGTCCGGAAGCTGTAGCTGGGCGTGCTTAGCCGATTTGGGAGAGAATTGGGAAGGTCTGCTGGAACCAGATCGCGACGGAACTGACGAAGCCGAAGAGGAAAGCAAGGCCGGCGGCGACGAGCAGAGCGCCCATCAGCTTTTCGATGAGCCCCAGATGGCGGCGAAAACGCGAAAGGAAACGCATGAAGGCACTGGAAAACCCCGCCGCGATCCAGAACGGTACTGCGAGCCCGAGCGAATAGATCGCCAGCAGAGCAGCGCCGTCGGCGACCGTATCGCGCGCGGCGGCAACACCCAGGATGGTGCCCAGCACCGGGCCGATACACGGTGTCCAGCCGAAGGCGAAGGCAAGACCCATGACATAGGCACCAGACAGGGTCGCCGGCTTGCCACCCTGGAAACGTGCCTCGCGGGCAAGCAGGCCGATCCGGAAGACCCCGAGGAAATGCAATCCCATGACGATGATGATGATCCCGCCTATGCGCGAAAGAAGATCGAGATGCTGCCTGAGCAAAAGACCGATCGAAGAGGCGCCCGCCCCGAGCGCCACGAAGACCGTCGCAAAGCCGAGCGTGAAGAACAGCGCCGCCGGCAGGACGGCCCTGCGCGTGCTTGCGGTTGCCACGGCATTTCCGTCCCGGAACTGGTCGACGGAAACGCCTGCCATATAGCACAGGTAAGGCGGCACCAGGGGCAGGACGCAGGGCGAGAGAAAGGACAGAGCACCTGCCAGAACGGCGGTCCAGATGGAAATATCTGCAATCGACAAGGTATCAGAACTCCGGCACTCGACTTGCCGCCTTCTTACCCGCATGTATGGAGCGAAACCAATCACCTTTTGGCGATCATTTTGACGCACCGAGCCATGGCCGCACCGACGGGGACGGCCGCGCACAGGGCCGCTCGCTTCGAACCCATAATGACGGTTTAGTGCAATTTTTGGGTTGACCGGCGCAAAGCCTGCGTGCATATGTCCGGCCACTCCGCCGGGCCTGCAAGCCCGGCATGGGAGCGCGTAGCTCAGCCGGTAGAGCAACTGACTTTTAATCAGTAGGTCCAGGGTTCGAATCCCTGCGCGCTCACCATAAAAAGACAATTAAACAACGCTTTGCATGATCTTTCTAGCTTTACCCCCGCCTTCCGCCACCCGGCCAACTTGGCGTCGGCACCAGAATCACAGCCTTGCATTAAGCCCGCGTCGGCGAGCCGCTAGAAATTCAAGTAAATATTGACGCTCGGTCGACGGTTGTAGCGGTAATCGTCGCGGTAGCCGTAGCTCTGGGTGTAGTCATAGCGTGGGAAGCACCTGCCGTAGTAGCGGCATGAACGCCAAGCGTGCCGCCTGTTCCAATGGCTGTCTCGCCAGTTGCGTCGGTGGTCGACCTGCTCAACCGCGCCCGTCTTCACCTGCTCTGGCCTAGGCACGAAGCTCGGCGCGGCTCTCGCAGGCAAGGCGAAGGACGCAGCCAAAACTGCGGCTGTGAGGGCCGACAAAAACTTTCTCATGAAGGGATCCTCCTCGGTGCGGATGAGATTGCACCGTGGAGGCTGAACTGCTGATGAATGGGTGCGTTGATGGTGTCCTGCTAAATCGAATCTACGCAATGCGCAGATCCGGTCGGTTCACTGATATCCGGAACCTCCCCGCCGGTCGTCGGTTCCTCCTTCCCCAGCAGGAGAAACAACATGGCCAAAGACGAACTGAGCGCCGGCTTCACCGGGACACCGACCGAACCGCCCACTGGTGTCCGAAAGGTAGCGAAGACAGCCACCGACGCAGTGAGCCGCGAGGCTAACGCTGTGGTGGCCGGCGCCGCAGATCACCCATACACAGCAACCGGCCTGGCGCTCACAGTCGGCGCCCTCGCCTTCGCAATCGGCTACGTTATGGGCCGATCGTCAATCGACAACGGGCGGAGTTACTGGCGGTAGATTACCGGCCGGCGCTCCTGGTGCGGGCGCAGATGGTGACCGCGCTGCCATTGGAAACTGTAGCTCTGATTGGTCCTAAAACGCTTTGCGTCGCCAGGACGCGTAACTCAGCCAGTCGCGCTCGCGGCGGCTGTTGTTGAAGCGCTTGCCTGCCATGGCGAGGTTTGACCAATGGCTCGTGCCGCCGTCAACGCGGCGATGCAGATGTTCCACAGAAGCCACCTGAAGTACCTTCCAGCGCGCGCGTCCATCGCTGCCTCCGTGGTCGTCGCTTTGATCTGTCGACGCGGCGCCGAGTCTATCGTGGTGATCTCTTGCGTTTGCCGGCGGCCTGGGCGAACCTCTGATTCCCATTTCCTGAACTGGCATGTGAAACCGATGAGCAGCAAAATTTTCGAAACCTTGACCGGCATGTACTTTACGGTCGACGCCGCCGATGGGAGTTACTCCACCGGTCAAGTGATCCGACTCGCTGCAGAGGGGCTCTATTTCGTTCGGTTCGACGGCAACGAGGTGACATTGCCCCTGGAACTCGTGACCGTTGGCGAGATGCTGGACACCACCGAAGAAGAGTATAAGCTCTGGCGGTTTTTCGACACGATCGAGGAACGTGACACGTGGATCGAATGGCTGGACGCGCCGTCTAAGCCGCGGGTCATCTCGCTTGTGAAGCCGACCAAGTAACACGTTCGAACCTGTGACAATGGCCAATATCGATCAGATAATCATGTTTGGCGCCGGTCTCTGGATGACAGCGGCAGGTTTTGGCTTCGTCCAGACGAATACTCAAGCGCCGTGGCTCGTTCAACTCACAAGGCATTTTCGCTGGATGGGGCCGTTGTTGACCGTTATCGCTGTGGTTCTGCTGTTTGCCCCAAGTTAGCAACATGATTTTCCGAATGGCCGTAGAAGATGGGACGAAGAGTTGAACTGATTGCGGTGGCAGTGATCATCATCTCCGCCTTTGTGCTCGTTTGGCTGCTATTTGTCTTCAGTTGAACGCTGAAAAGATCAGCATGGCGTGGTCTGGAGTAAGCAATATTGAAGCGTAACGTGCGCGCCATGAGACTACTCGCCCTGGCGGCCACTCTGATCGCAGTGCTGCTGCTGTTCCTGCTCGTATCCGGCATTGCCGATGTCCCCTGTCAGGACGGCACCTGGGACCCGAACAGATATACCTGCATCCATACGGGGGTGACGTCATGAAGGCTGCCCCTCGGCACTCCCACATGCTATAAGAGATCGATGACCGAAAACGAACAGCAGTACGAGTTTTCCGAGTTCTCCGGCGAATTTGTCGACGACGACATCATGGTCACCATCGGCATATATCGCCCGGCCGGCACCAACGCGGACTGGACGCTCGAGGTCGTCGATCAAGAGGGATATTCGACCGTCTGGGATGATCTGTTCGCTACCGACCGCGATGCTTTCCAGGAATTTCTGGCGACCGTCCATCGCGACGGAATACGCAGCTTTCTCGATCAGTCGATCCGCACCGTTCATTGACACTGCGTTCCGCGCGCGTGGATATTCTGATTGGTATCGGGCCGATGCCGCTGATGTGATCAGTAGGCGGAAAATCGCGCTTGATGTAAATGTGCAAAAGCGCTTTACCTGCCCATGTATTTTGAAGAGGCGTACCGGAATCGCGGAATCAGACCTTTCTCGCTGATGAAACCGCAGATAGCGTCTCTGCGCAGCTGCATTCCGGCTGCGTCCCCGAGTCCAATGAAGGCAACTGGATGAGGGCTTGCCCCGCCATCGTGCGGGGCTTTTTCGTGGCCATTGGTACTGCGCGGGCAGCCGATTGACGCACCCGCACACCGCACTGTTGGCTCTCCCTCATGCCCCATAAGGATGCGGTCGCGACCACCGTTTCTAGCCCTTTTTAGTCAGAGAGTAAGCATTGCGCCTCGAAATAGGTTGTGCTGTGATTCGCACTCAACCGGAGTGCTGCTATGTTCGATAATGAAGAGATCGGTATCCCCTGCCCCGAATGCGGCCATGAGACCAGTAAGCCCGTCGCTTGGGTGAAAGCGAACGACGAACTCCCTTGCAGGAGATGTGGGACTGCCATCGTGTTGGAGAATGAAAAGCACTTGCTCACGATCGAGCAAGTCGCTCAGAACATGACGAAACTCAGACGATCGCTTGCAAAGTTTCGCAGGAATGCTCGTGGTGCGCGTTGGCACCGATGACATCCATCCGCCGCAAAAGAAATCCCTCCCCGAATGCGCTTCGAGGAAGGACTAGCATCCGTGTGAACCGTCTCTAGAAATTGAAATAGATCGTCACGCCCGGCCGCCGATGGTAGCGGTGATAGTCTCGATAGCTATAGTGCCTGTAATGGCGGGGATAGCACCTGCCGTAGTAGCGGCAGGAACGCGAAGCGTAGCGTCTGTTCCAGTGGCGCTGCGTGCGCCAATGGCGATGGCGGCGGTGATTGACCTGCTCGACAGCGTCGGTCTTCACCTGCTCCGGCGCAGGCACGAATATCGGTGCGGCGCTTGCCGGAAGGGAAAAAGGCGCAGTCAGGACTAAGGCTGTGAGGGCGGATAAGAGCTTTTTCATCATCGACTCCTTCTCGCTGCCTATGAGCTTGGGCCATCATGCCTGAACCGCTGATGAACGAGCCTTACTCAAGAAAATTCACTATCAAGGAAATATATCCCCGAAGTCCGCACGATTAATCGGGAAATCGTCCGACATTGAGTCGGACTAAAGTCCAAGGAGTGGAACCGCTTGCTTATTTCCCCGTTGAGTGACGAGTTCAACGAGAGGAAATGCTATGAAGAAGCTCGTATTTATTACTGCGACTGTCGCGCTCATCGCCAGCGGTGCTGTCGCGCAGCAAGCCGAGGGTACCAACGCGGCAACCGGCATGGTCGGCGGTGCCGCCACCGGCGCCATTCTCGGCGGCCCGATCGGGGCCGGGGTCGGCGCGGTGGTTGGCGCCACGCTCGGCGGCGCACTTACGCCGCCTCCCCCCGAAGTGGTCACTTATGTTCAGCAGCAGCCGGCACCGCCATCGGTCGTCGTTCAGCAGCCGATCGCGGTCGGCAAGCCTGTTCCCGAAACGGTTATGCTGACGCCGGTCCCGCAGAATCCGACCTATGCATATGCGGTGGTCAATGAGCAGCGTGTCATCGTAGAGCCGAAATCGCGCACGGTCGTTCAGGTCATCAACTGACCTGACGGCGGTGAGAGCGGCCCTCGCAGGCTCGGTTTAAGGCCCCAGGCCGGCCCCGCGTTTATCGCCGGCCTGGAACTTACCCGCGGCGTGGCCGTTCACTCGTGAAGAAAGGAGTTGATCGATGAATCAGATTATCTACCTCGTCGGCCTCGTTGTGATCGTGATAGCGATCTTGTCGTTCTTCGGCTTGAGCTGAACTGAGAAGATCGTTCCATGGCGCGGCCAGCCGATCCCGGCTTTTCGCAGCTTCACCAGGGATTCCCGCGGATTTATTCGCAGCGGCGTACCGGAAACCGAGATTCAGACCTTCCCACCCGTTCGGCTCAGAGATAGCGTCCGCGTCGTAGCTGCATTGGAGCTACATCTTTCCCCGCATTTCGTTTGCCAAGCGGATGCGTGCCTGCCCCGCCATCGAGCGGGGCTTTTTTATCGCCGTAACTCCACGTCCCGCCGCGGCTTCGATGCGTGCGCGGTTGCGGCGGATGCGGCCGTAGACGCAGACAAATCACTGATCTGCCGGACTTTGGTCCCTGGGTCATAAGGCTCTTGGCCGGCCAAAGGTCCGATACGCTGGGCTGCCGGTTGCGATATTGTTCGCATGGAAGGCTGCAACAAATCCATCCGCGATTGTTGCAGAGAGATCGGGAGGTCCAAAGCCAGCCGCCGCTGGACGGCGGACCCCGCGAGTGGCCCCAGAGCGGCGTCCCAGTAGTCCCTTCGGGCAGCGTCGCTCTGGGGCTTTCCCCAGGCGCCGGGTCGTGGCTGCAACTCGCCCGCCGTCACGGTATATTTCACCAAGGTAACGTATCGGTACTATATATCGATGCTCAATCTTCAGTAAGATCAGGAACAAATTGGACGATTCGTCGTTCTATCATCGTATATCAAGGGAGTACGATAGATGAACGCCAAGATCTTTATTGTTACCGCGATCGCAACGGGCATCTTTGCCGCGCCCGCTATTGCAAACGACACCAACCAAGGTGCGGTGACGGGTGCCGCTGGCGGAGCCGTTACCGGCGCTATTGTTGGCGGTCCCGTCGGCGCTGCCATCGGTGGCGCGGTCGGCCTCGTCGCCGGCGCGGTTATCGCTCCTCCGCCGCAGCAGGTCGTAACCTATGTGCGACAGCAGCCGGTTCCCGCCGATACCGTTGTGCTGCAGGAGCGGATCGCCGTCGGTCGTCCGCTACCGCGGACCGTGGCGCTGACGCCCGTTCCAGAGAACCCCTCCTACGCGTTCGCCGTGGTCAACAACCAACGCGTGATCGTCGACCCAAGAACCTACACGGTCGTCCAGGTCGTTCAGTAAGAGGCATTGGAGCGGGATGAGGAAAGTCTATGCGCTTTTCAACCGCATCCCGCTCACACTTATAGATCATGTTCATGATCCTGGTCGACACGGCCTGTAATCATCGTGGTCCAGAGCATTTCCGCGCTTCTTCGGTGCGCGGAAATGCTCACGCACTCGTTTCCGCGCATTTCGAGATGGTGTGGCACATACACATCGCTTTTCAGCAAAAACTGATTCGTGTAAAATTGCTGCTTCCTTCCGAATCGGAATCGCCCTCTATCGAGGGGAACCAAGGAATCATCCCGCCGTTTCCCCATAGGTTCGCTTCCGGAGGGCTGCCACCATGTTTACCGCTTTGTTGATTGCCTCACTCGCGGCGCCTTCGAGTCTCGTCTCGGCCACCGCGACGGTCGATGATCTCCAGTCCGACTTCGAAACTGCCGTGGCTTGCCGGCAGATAGACGGCAGGAACGTATGGAAGGGTGAACTGGCCTATTACATCCAGTCCTATGTCTACGAAGGCGATGCAGCCGCTTCGGCTGACCGCGCCGACATGGCTGATGCCGTGCTGCCGGAGGACAACGAACCGGAGACGGTCAAGGAATTCGAAGAGGCCTGCTCACTTGCCGGGTCGACCGGACACGCACGAAGGTGACCGTTTTGGCGCAAGTCGATTGCCCCTCTCGATCACTACAGCGGCCGTTGCGCGTCTCGTAAGACGCGCGGCGCTGTACAGGGATGAGAGCAGCGCCGCGTCTGCGGCGCGGGAAGGGTTCTTTCAGCCCAAGGACTTGGTCTGGCTGGATTCCTGTGACAAGCACAGGAATGAGGAAAACAAGCCGCGGGGGCTATCCGAATTTCAACAGACCTCAGCCTGATGCGTCCGGTGTAACGCCTGCGCCACGTGCACTGCGCATTTTCAATGCGCTCGTCCGGTATTCGCGGCGATAGGCGCGCGAAAAGGCGGAGAGACTGTCGAATCCGCAACGCAGGGCGATGTCACGCATCGGAATTCCGGTATCACGTACAAGCCGGTGGGCGACCTGCAGCCTGAGGCGCAGGTAATAGGCGCCGGGGCTCGTCGAGAGGCCTTTGGCGAAGAGCGTTTCGAGCTTGCGCTGCGAGACGGAAAGCCGGCGCGCCAGCGCCGCGACGGTCATCGGACGCTCGAGCGTGCGCTCCATGAGCCTGATGGCCGCGGCAAGCTCCGGGTCGCGTGCCTCTATGCGGCCGAGCGAGACGAAAGGCTGGACATCCGTCGGGCCGTGCATCTGGTCGTAGACAAAAATGCTCGCAACATCGAGCGCCAGTGCAGGCCCGAGCCTCTCCGAGACGAGATGCAGCATCATGTCGAAGGTCGGCGACGCGCCGCCTGAGGTCCAGTATTTTCCGTCGATCACGAAACGGTCGCCGATCACCTCCAATTCCGGAAAAGCCTGGCTGAAATCTTCGAGCTCCTCCCAATGGGCCGTAGCCTTGCGGCCATTGATGAGCCCGGAACGGCCGAGCAGCCAGCACCCGGATTCGACGCCTGCGACGATGTCGAAATGTCGCGCACATTCCTGCAGGGTCGCGAGAAAGCGCTTGCCGGCGTGCCTGTGAAGATTGAACCCGCCGATGATGAGAAGAAGATCTCCCACGACGGGCAAGGTGAAACTTCCGTCCACGGCAATCGGCACGCCGCAGGTCAGCATCACCGCCTGGCCGTCGGCGGACAGAAGCCGCCAGCGGAAGACCTCGTGCCCCGCCACTCGATTTGCCGCGCGCATCGGATCGAGGACCGAGGCAAAGGACATGATCGACGATTCGGGCAGGACGACCACCACGACTTCAATCGGCGATTGTGCAGAACGGTTCGCAATCATGCGCATAACGTCAAATTTTATGCGCAGTATGTCAAATGGCAAACGGGCGTTCGGGCATTATCGACCGGCAATCGATCTCTTCGCGGGCATTTGCAGGCCCGCTCGGAGATGATGTTCCCCTTTTTCCGCTACTTTCGGAAGGGCCGGCCGGACGAACCGCCGGCCCTCTTTCTTTCCCCTGGAACGGGCGGTTCGAGGGCGTTGTTTTTCGCAGACTCGCTCCCGATATGTTGCTAATCTCTGCCGCAACAACAGGAGGCATCTGTGATGATCAGAAATGTGCTTGTTGCAGTCTTCGGGGCTTCGCTGCTCGGGGGAGCGGCCCATGCAGCCGATTTGGCACAGGCACCGGAGCCGGCGCCGACGGTCGAGGCGGTATCCAGCTTCGTATGGACGGGCGGTTATCTCGGCCTGCAGGGCGGGGGTGGCTGGTTGAACAGCGACCTCAGCGTCCCGGGCGGCAGCGCCTCCGAAAAATTCAGCGGCGGCCTCTTCGGCGCCTTCGCCGGCTACAACTATCAGCATGGCGACTGGGTCGTCGGCGTCGAGGGCGATGTCAGCTATAACTGGAACGATGAGACCGTCACCGTCTTCGGGTCCAACACCGAAACCGGGACGGATGTTTCCGGATCCGTGCGCGCCCGCCTCGGCTACACCGTAAACGACCGGACGCTGATTTACGGCACAGGCGGTTGGGCTGTAACGCGCGGCTTCGTCGATGTCGCCGGCGCGTCCAAGGAAAAGGAAACCTTCAACGGCTGGACCATCGGCGCAGGCGTCGACTACGGCTTCACCGACAGCGTCTTCGGACGCGCGGAATATCGTTACAACGATTTCGGAGACAAGGATGTGGGCGGCGTCGATGTCGACCTCGACCAACACCAGTTTACCGTCGGCGTCGGCGTGAAATTCTGATCGCCGCAGGAGTTTCGATCAATGACCCGGCAATCGCCGGGTTTTTTCTGGAGGCATATCGGCTCCGCCATGAGGACGCAGCAGGCATCAGGAGACGGGGTTGCGGAACCGGGACGGGATGTAACCGCGCACGCCGAAACATACGGGGAGGAAGGATGGGAAGATTTCTGGAGTTCTTGGGCGGTGCGATCGTCATCGGAACGCTGGTTTTGCTGGCGATGACACTGGTTCCCTCTCCCGACGTGAGGACCCTCGTCGCCGTCCTCCCCTGGGCCTTTCCGGCGATTGCCGGCGGCCTCCTCCTCGTCGCCTTCGGCGCGATGCTCGACCACCTTGCCGCCATACGCTCGGCGGCAGACCGGCAGGCCGATATTTTCCAGCAATTGCTCGAGCGGCGAAACACAGCGAAGAAGGAGTGAGGCTCGCCCTCGACCGTCACTCTTCGACGATCAGCACCTCGAACGTTATGCAAACGGCGTCAACGCCGTAGGCTATCTCACCCTCGAAAATGGTGCATTCCGTATCGACGATCGCGATGTCGAGCTTCGCTTTGGCCTGTCCGCTCCGCTCGGGTGAAAGCGTCCCCTTGCGAATGAGCAATTCCGAAGCGGCCGATTCCATGACCTGGCCGTCGGCGAACGTGCAGCCGACGAGGCTGCCGATGCCGTGCAACGTCGCCCGTTCGATTCCGTGCTCGGCTGCCGTGCGCTCGATCGCCGAATGGATCGGTTCGTTCGGCTTCAACCGGCAGAGAACGGCGCGCCGCGGAGTGATGGCCGGTGCGGCGGCATGAGGCACAGGCGTGAACAGACGGAATCGGGTCTCGCTGTCCTCCAGCTGATCCATGATGGCGCCCGACAGTATCCAGGCTTCCGCCTCCACCGGTTCGGCGAATTGCGAATCCTTCGGCATCACGTGCCCGGCCGCGCGGAAACCGTCCTCGTGCCGCCAGACACCATGGCCGTGCAGGAACGGCTCCCCGTCGCGCCGGCCGAATGTCATGACCAGATCTTCGATGGGCGCGCGGCCATTAGGCGCATGTATGTCGCTGTACCAGGCGGCATGAAGACCGTCATGCGAGAGAGTCGGTGCGACATAGGCAAGCGGCGCAAACGCACCGCCCCTGACCTCTACGATCGCGCTGTCGCAGCCTTTTTCAGCGAGCGCCTCGTGGACGGCTTCGAGCACGCTCCGGCCCGGTTTGAAGGTCAATCGCGTCTTCTCGGCGTGGCACCCGAGAGAGATCACCCTCGGCGTGAACGGCACGCCGGGTTGGCGGAGGCTCCGCATCATCGTCCTTTCAAAGCCAGACCGGCGTTGACGAATCCTCCATCGACCGCCAGCACCTGGCCGTTGATATAGCTCGCCTCCTCCGAGATCAGGAACGCCGCGCTGGCCGCGATTTCGCCCGAAGAACCGTAGCGGCGCTGGGGGATGCGCTCGTGCCATTGCGCACGCACGTCATCCGTATGGACGGCACGCGACAAAGGCGTGTCGATGGCACCGGGAGCGATGGCATTGACGCGAATTCCATCCTGTCCGAGCTCGGTCGCGAGAATGTAAGTGAGCAGATTGACCGCGCCTTTGGAGGCGCCGTAGGCGGCGCGTCCCTTGTTGCCGACAAGACCCGATACGGAGGAGATGTTGACGATTGCACCGGGCGTGGCCGTCGTCAGCCAATGACGCGCCGCCTCACGGCAGACGATGAACGTGCCGGTCAGATTGACGTCCAGAATGCGGCGGAAATCGTCGACGCTCGTCTCGACGGCAGGCCTGTCGATCGCGATGCCCGCCGAATTGATGACCGCCCGCAGCGGTGCCCTCGCCGCCGCGGTCTCGATGGCCGATGCGACCTCCTTTTCATCCGTGACGCTGCAGGCGATTGCCTGCGCGGGATCGATCGGGATCGCGCGACATGCGTCCGCCAGCGCATCGGCATTGCGATCCACCAGATAGACCCTCCAGCCGCGATCGTTGAGAAGCCTCGCTATTTCGAGGCCGATACCGGATGCTCCTCCCGTGACGAGTACGGATTTCATTCCATCGCTCATGGGGCAGCACTCCTGCGCTCCCCGATGCCAACGGAACCGATGTCCAGTTCGCCGCGCCGTTCGAGTTCCTCGCGGATCAGCTTCTTGGTGATCTTGCCATAGGCCGATTTTGGCATTTCGGACCAGAACACGATCTTCTTCGGAAGCTTGTAGCGGGCAATCTTCCCGTCCAGCCATTCCCTCAGAGCCGCCGCGTCGACCGAGGCACCGTCACGTGCGACGCAAACCGCGATGCCGACCTCTCCCCAGACCGGATCGGGAACGCCGACGATCGCCGCCTCGCTGATATCCGGATGCATCAGGAGCTTTTCCTCGATCTCGCGCGGATAGACGTTGGACCCGCCCGAAATGAACATGTCGGAGGCGCGGCCGGTGATGTAAAGGAAGCCTTGCGCATCGACATGGCCAAGGTCGCCGGTACGAAACCAGCCGTTGCGAAACGCTTTGGCGTTGGCCTCGGGGTTCCGATAATAGCCGGCAAAAACCGCCGGGCCGATCACGCAGATCTCGCCGGTCGCGCCCGCCGGGACTTCGTTGCCGTCGTCGTCCTGGATCTGCAGCTGCATGCCCGTCCGCTCGAAACCGCAGGTGCCGATACGCGCATCCGGGCCGTCCTCCGCGCTGTGGAAGGCGGGAGGCAGGACGGTGATCGCTCCCGTCACTTCGCCGAGCCCGAAATACTGCACCAGGACGGCGCCGAGCTTTTCCAGCGCCTTTTTCTGATCGGCACGGTACATCGGCGCACCGGCATAGATGACATAGCGCAGCGACGAGTGGTCGTACCGGTCGACGGACGGATCCTCGATGAGCAGCTTTACGATAGTCGGTACGGCGAAGAGGTTGTTGACCCTCCATTTTTCGACGAGGGCCCAGAACTGCGGTATGTCGAGCTTCTCGGACGGCAAGAGGATCGTGGTTGCGCGCCGTGCGACCTGGCACAGCTGATGGATCCCGGCGCCGTGCGACAGCGGCGCAACGACGATCGACCGGTCGCGATGGGTCGTAGCCGGAAAGAGATCGGCGATATGATTATTGATGACGAAGGCCATTTGCCCGTGCGTCAGCACGGCAGCCTTGGGGCGGCCGGTGGTGCCGGACGTATAGAAATACCAGCATGGATCATCGCGATCGACGGCAACGGGCGAAATCGACTTTCCAAGATTGCGCGCAACGATCGCGTCATAGTCTTCGCCGACCCGTGACGCGCCGATCGGGATGCATGATCCGATCTGCTCGCCCGCAGCTCGACATGCTTCGGCATGGGCCTCGAAGGCGGCCTGGAATATCACCAGCCTGGCACCGCTCGATTGAGCCAGATAGGCGACCTCCTCCGGCAGTTGGCGGAAATTCGTGGGAACCCAGACCGCACCTGCTCTGAACGCCGCAAACATGGACTCGAACATCTGGTTGCAGTTGGCGGAGTGGACGAGAATCCGGTCTCCTTTGCGCACGCCGAACTCATGGACGAGCGCATATGCCATGGCGTCGACCCGCGCCTCCAGCTCGTTCCAGCGCCACCGGTGATCGCCGTGAACGAGGGCGATCTCGTCCGGATTGCGTCTCGCTGCCTGCGAAAGGAAATTGCCGAGGTTCATGACTCGCGTCGAAACGGGGGTGACGCCGCCCTGCGGTTCGTTGCTCGTCATTTCGCCCGTTCCAGGATGGAGACATAGTTTGCGACGGCAGCGCCGCCCATGTTGAAGATGCCGGCGAGAACGGCGCCGGGGATCTGCATTTCACCCGCCTCCTCCATAAGCTGCATGGCGGAAATGACATGCATCGAGACCCCCGTCGCGCCGATCGGATGACCCTTGGATTTTAAGCCGCCGGAGGGGTTGACCGGCAGGCTTCCGCTCCTGGTGGTGGTTCCGTCGCGGATCGCACGGTAGCCTTCGCCGGGTGCGGTCAGTCCCATCGCCTCGTATTCGATCATCTCGGCTATGGTGAAGCAGTCATGCGTCTCGACGAAGGAGAGATCGTCCAGCGTGGCGCCGGCCACGGAAAGTGCCGCTTTCCAGGCCCGCCGTGGCCCGTCGAATTCCAGCATGTCCCGGCGGCTGAGCGCAAACACGTCGTTGACGTGGCTGCGGGCCCGGAAGGCGATTGCCCGCTGCAGCGTCGCAGCCGTGTCCGCGTCGGCGAGCACGAGGGCGGCCGCCCCGTCCGAGACGAGCGAGCAGTCGGTGCGGCGCAAGGGGGCCGCGACGATCGGATTCTTTTCCGAAACGGTGTTGCAGAACGCAAAACCGAAATCCCTTCGCATATGCGCGTAAGGGTTGGCTACGCCGTTTTCGTGGTTCTTGGCCGCGATCATCGCAAGTTCCTCGGAACGGTCGCCGTAACGCTGGAAGTAATGCTGTGCTATGCGGCCGAAGACGCCGGCAAAGCCCCCTTCCACGTCGCCTTCCTCTTTCCGGTAGCTGCCGCCCAGAAGGATATCGCCAACTGCTGCCGTCGGAACGGCGGTCATCTTCTCGGCACCGATGACGAGCGCGATGCGGCCGCGGCCGGCCTCGATGAAGTCCATCGCCGTATAGATCGCCGCCGAGCCTGTCGCGCACGCATTTTCAAGCCGCACGGACGGGACGTGAGCAAGCGCCTCGTCGGTCATGCCGACAAGTGCGGCCTGAAACTCCTGCTTGGAGAAGCCGCCATTCATGACTCCGACAAAGATGCCGTCGACATCCGAGGCGGCAAGACCGGCATGGGCAAGTGCCGGCGCCGCGACCGCGGCCATCAGCGCCTCTGTGTCCGCGTAGTCGGTCTTGCCGAACTGGGAGTGGGCCCAGCCTACGATCTGCGCCTTGGTCATCTGGACAATCTCCTTTTGAGAGGTCTTGCAATGGAGGCTATGTGTCGCGTCCCGCGGTCACGGAACTGCTCGGCGAGCTTGCTCTCGATGCGTGAAGCTTCCTGCCTGAGAAGAGCTGCCAATTCGCTCTGCCGCGGCTCCTGCATGCGGCTGTCGATGGCGGCAATGCTGATGGCCCCGGCGACGCCGCCGCCGGGATAGCGGATTGCGACGCCCACACCCCAGGAGTTGGTGAGGATAAGGCCGGGATTGACCGCATAGCCCTGAGCGCGGGCAAGCTCGACGCGGCGGCGCAGTTCGTCCGGCCCGAGCATCGGAAACTGCTCCTCGAGCACGGCGGCATTCTGGTCCAGAACGGACGAAACCTCCTCGTCGGGAAGAGCCGCAAGCATGGCCAGAGAGCCGGCGCCGACGCCCAGCGGGTGCACGAAGCCCGCCTGGAGTGCGTGGGTGCGGATCGGAAAGCTCCCCTCCTCCCGGTGGAGACAGACCGACGACGCTCCGCGGCGTACGGAGAGAAAGCAGGAGTCGCTGGTCTTCTGCGCCAGGCGATGCAGGCTTTCCGTCGACAGGCGCAGGAGCCCGTGCCGGCTCGATGCGAGGGTGCCGAGCACATACGCTTCTTCACCGACATAGTAGCGCCGATCGCGGTCGTCCTGCTCCAGGAGGCCGGCCCTGATCAGGGCAAGCAGGAGGCGGCGAACCGTTGGTTTGTTGAGGCCGCTCTGCTCCACGACGGCGCTTAGCGACATGCCGTCCATCTGGCGGCCGACCAGCGACAGGAGCTTGGCCGCACGATCGACACTTTGCGAACCGGTCATGTCCCTGTCGGCCGCATCGCCCATGTTTCAGTGGACCCCCATGATCGTGCAGCTCTGGCCGCCATCGACCGGCAGACAAACGCCAGTAATGAATTTCGCTTCGTCGGAGGCAAGGAAAAGCGCTGCATTGGCGACATCCCAGGCATCGCCCATGCGCCCGCCCGGAAGCGCCGCGTTGCGGGCTGCCACCATTTCCTCGGCGGAGGCGTATTGCGAGGAGATCTGCTTGTAGATCAGAGGCGTGTCGATCAAGCCGGGGACGACACAGTTCGCGCGGATTCCGTGCTGCGCATATTGAGCCGCGATCGCGACCGTCGCCTGGTTGACCGCCGCCTTCGTCGCGTAATAGGCGAAATAGGGATAGCCGGTCCACCGGATGCCGGCGAGCGACGAGATGTTGACGACGGCGCCACCGCCGGCTTCGATCATGTGCGGGATGACAGCCTTGGCGGTGCGGAACACCGAGCCGAGATTGAGATCCACGGATTGCTGGAACTGTGCTTCCGACAACTCGACCGGTCCACCCATATGCGTGACGCCGACATTGTTGTGCAGAATGGAAATGGTACCGAATGCCTGCCGTGCGGCCGCCACCGCCGCTTCGACAGATGCGAGAGCGGTGACGTCTGCGGCGACGGCTAGGGCCTGGCCGCCTTCCGCCGCGATGATTGCCGCCGTTTCCTCGGCTGCCTCCCTGTCGACGTCGACACAGACGACCTTGGCGCCCTCACGCGCATAAAGCACGGCGGCAGCCTTGCCATTACCCCAGCCGGGGCCGGAGGAACCCGCACCGAAGACGATTGCCGATTTTCCCTTGAGACGGTCTGCCAATTCGAAACCTCGGAAGGCGCCATGCGCTCGTGGAAGAACGCGCCGCGTCGCTGCATCGGTCGGCGAACGGCCGGGTGAACGGCCGCCCGCCTCGTCGTGCTCAGGTGGTCAGCCGAGGCTGGTGCCTACGGCCTTTTCGAGAATGGCCCAGGCCTCGTCGCCGAATTTTCCCTTCCATTCGGCGTAGAAACCCGCCGATCTCAGCGTCTCCCGGAAAGCTGCCTTGTCCGGGTCGGTGAATGTCATGCCACTCTGGGTGAGCTGCTCGCGTACCGTGTCGTTCACCTTGGCGGTATCGGTGCGCTGTGCGATGGCCGACTCGTTGAGATGTTTGGCCGCAATCTCCCTTATGTCTTCCGGCAGTGTTTCCCAGGCCTGCTTGTTCGCCAGCATCCAGAAACCGTCCCACATATGGTTGGTCATGGCGCAATGTTTCTGCACCTCGTAGAGCTTGGCGGTCGAGGCGATTGCCAGTGGGTTTTCCTGGCCGTCGACGGTGCCGGTGCTGAGCGCCGTGTAGACTTCCGCGAAATTGATCGTGGTCGGTGCAGCCCCGAAGGCGGTGAACATGGATTGCCAGAGCGGGCTCGGCGGAACGCGGATCTTGAACCCCTTGAGGTCCTCCGGGGTGTTGATCGGCTTGGTCGAACTGGTGATCTGGCGAAAGCCGTTGTCCCAGATCTTCTCCATGGGCACGAGGCCCTTCTTCTCGATTTCGCCGCGCGCATAGGCGCCCAGCTCTCCGTCCATCGCCTTCCAGACCGTGTCGTAGTCGGGGAAGGCGAAGCCGATGCCGCTGATGGCGGCGTTGGGCACCAGGGTCGAGAGAATCAGCGGCGAGAGCGAGAAGAACTCGGTTGCGCCGTTGCGAAGCTGCGAAAGCGTTTCGGTGTCGTTGCCGAGCTGACTGCTCGGGAAGATGTTGATTTTCAGGCGGCCGCCCGTCTCCTCCAGGATCTTGTCGGCGGCTTCCTTCAGGCGAATGTTGAGCGGATGGGTGACCGGCAGGTTGTTTGCCAGCTTATAGGTGAAGTCCGCGGCATGGGCCTTGGTGCGGATCGAAGCCCCAAGCGCAACTGCTCCAGTGCCGAGCAGCATCGTTCTACGGGTTATTTTCATCGCTCTGTTCTCCTCCTGATCGTCGATGATGAATATGGGATGGCAGGCTCACAGCAATGCGAGCGAGAACCAGGGCACGGCGGCGATCAACAAGAGGCCAAGCACCATCGCGCCGATATAGGGCCAGATCGCTCCCATGGCTTCGTCGGGCGAAACGTTGCCGATCTTGCAGGCGATGTAGAAGCCGATGCCGATCGGCGGTGCCATCAGTCCGACGTTCATCGCGGTGACGATGACCATGGAATAGTGGACGTCATGGATCCCCATCGCACGCGCGATCGGAAACATGATCGGCGCCAGGAGCACGATCGCAGGGAGGCCTTCGAGCACGCAGCCGAGCAGCATGAACAGGGCGATCGAGACCAGCATGAAGGTGAACCATCCACCCGGCAGGCCGCTCATCATATCGGTGAGCTCGAAGGCGAACCCGGTCTGGGTGAGCGCCCAGGCCATCGCCGCGGCGGTACCGAGGATCAGAAGGATCGCACCGCTCATCGCGGCGGTCTCGACCAGCATCCTGTAGGTCCGGCGCATGCCGATGCCGCCATAAAGGACAGTGCCGATGATGAAGGCGTAGACGACCGCGATGGTGGAGACCTCAGTCGCGGTCGCCGCGCCGCTCGCGACCGCGCTGCGGATGATGAACGGCAGTACCAGGGCCGGCGCCGCGATCAACGCCGTGCCGCCGATGTGTTTCAGCGACGGGCGCACGACGCCGTCGACATTTTCTCGGGCGGCCTTGATGCGTGCAAGCGCGGCAAGCGCGACCAGCAACACGAGAGCGATGGCAAAACCGCTGGTAAACAGAGCGGCGATCGAAACGCCGGCCACCGAGCCGAGAACGATCAGCACGATGCTCGGCGGTACGGTGTCGGCCATGGCGGCCCCGGTCGCGAGCAGCGCTATCATCTCCTTCGGCTTGTGGCCCCGGCGCTTCATCTCCGGAAACAGCGCCGGGGCAACCGTCGCCATGTCCGAGACTTTCGACCCGGAAATGCCGGACACGAGAAAGAGCGAGCCCAACAGAACGTAGGACATGCCGGCCTTGACGTGGCCGAGCATGGAGGCGAGGAAATCTACGATCGCCTTGCCCATTCCGGTCGCGTCCAGAATGCAGCCGAGAAGCACGAAGACCGGGACCGACAGCAGAATGAGGCTGGACATCCCCTCGTCCATGCGGCCGATCATGACGACCAGAGGCATCGACGTCGTGAAGGCGAGAAACAGAAGCGTCGCGATGCCGAAGCAGAAGGCGATCGGAACGCCCATCGCGAGGCAGATGGCAGCACCGCCGACGAGAAAGATCAGAATGTTGCCGTTGCCGAACGAGCTGAGCGCAGGCGTCAGCAACCAGAGCACCAAAGCGACCGCGAGCACGACTGCCACGGCCAGCACCACGTCGAACGGCTTGGCGGTTCTGATCAGTTGAGCGACGGCCAGCAGCACCATCAGGACCATGCCGACTGCAATGGCCGCGGCACGATAGCCCGCCGGGATGTTCAAGGCCGACGAAGTGATGTCCATTTCGCCAGCGGCATAGGTGTAAGCTGCCGGCAGCAGGACGAGAAGGAACGCCATGATAGCGACCATGCCGAGCGTTTCGGTGAACTGCCGGGCCCTTTCGCCGAGGGCATTGAGAAGAATGGTCAGCCGCAGATGCTCGCAACGGTCGATCGCAATCGCCGAACCGAGCATGGCCAGCCACAGGAAGGCGATGGATGCGGCTTCATCGATCCAGACGATCGGTCTCGACAGGCCGTAGCGAAAGGCTACGCCGGAGAGCAGCATGGCGATGATCGCCACAAGCAGAGCGGCGGATAGCGCTTCGACGGGGCGCATCAGCCGCGAACCCGGCCGGGCCTCCATCGTCTCGGCGAGCACGGCGAATTCGGACACGCCCTCCGTCGTGGTGGTCATCGGCTTCCTCCCTTACGAACCGTTCGATCGCCTTGCGCGCCAGCCGCGCGAATCGCGGCGGGATGAACGACGTCAAAGCTCCTCCCGGAGGTGTCGTCCGAAGAAAATGGATGCATCGGATCGACATTCCAGATCGTCCGTCGCCCTCCAAAGCAAACGTTCGATCAGGTCCATTTTGTAGGTGAAAGGAAACCATCAAGCAACACGCTGAACTAAACCGTTGAATATGAGATATATTCCTCGTGCAGCGAGGTCCATAATGTGAACCTCATCGTGCCGTCGCGGAACAAGCGTAAGCCCCGTGGTCGCCTGGTGCGAATCGCCTCGCCACCGCATTTGCACGGATCGAGCACCCGCGTGTGGAGCCCTGCCGCGGGTCCCCTTCGCCCGGTTTGCGGCGGACGAAGGCCGTCCCTGTCCTCGTCATTCCCAGACGGCACCGGGAAAGGCGTTCAGCGGTATCTTGAGGTAGCGGCGGCCATTATCCTCTGCGACCGGCAGTTCTCCGCCGCGAATATTGACCTGCAGGGCATGCAGAATCAGCTTGGGCATCGGTAAGGTCCTGTCGCGCGCCTCCCGCAGATTGACGAAATCCGCCCGTGTTTTTCCGGCGACATGCGTATTATTGGCTTTCTGTTCCGCCACCGTACTTTCCCACAGAGCTTCACGGCCGCCTGGCCGATAGTCATGTCCGGTGAAGAGGCGGGTCTCGCCCGGAAGGGCAAGAATGGCCTCGATCGAGTTCCACAGGCTCTCGGCGCTGCCGCCGGGAAAATCCGCGCGGGCGGACCCGCTGTCAGGCATGAACAACGTGTCGTGAATGAAGGCCGCATCGCCGATGATATAGCTGATCGACGCCAGCGTATGCCCAGGCGAGTGCAGTACGCGGGCTTCGAGATTCCCGAGTTCGAACATATCGCCGTCGCGAAACAGCCGATCCCATTGCGAACCGTCACAAACGAAATCCGGCCAATTGTAGATCTGTTTCCAGATCTGCTGCACGCTTTTCACGTGCTCGCCGATGGCAGTGGGCGCCCCCGTTCGATCCTTGAGGTAGCGTGCCGCCGAGAAATGATCCGCATGCGGATGGGTGTCCAGTATCCATTCGACACTCAAACCCTGCTTGGCCACATGATCGAGAATGGCGTCGGCGTTCGTCGTCGCGGTGGAACCCGATTTCTGATCGAAGTCGAGCACCGGATCGATGATCGCGCATTTTCCCGTTTCGGGGTCGGCCACGACATACTGAATGCTGCACGTGGCCGCGTCGTAAAAGGCGGCTACATCAGGCCTGTGCATGTGCCCTTCCCTTCTCGGCCGCTACACGAGGGAAGAATATCGCACGTGCCGGATCGAAGTCGTAATCCCGTTCGAACGCAGGAGCGTCGGCAGCCAGTTTCGCGACGGAATCGAGGATGAATTTCACCTTTTCGTCCGAGAGCAGAACGCTGAAATTCAGCCGCGTGAAGCCGGGCTTCTTTATTTCGTCGCCGGCGAGAATGGCTTGGCGCATCTGCTCTGACTGCTGCGCATCGATCGACAGCAGCCTGTGAACATAGGGCCCGGCGCAGGCGCAACCGCCACGGGCCTGAATGCCGAACCGGTCGCTCAGCATGCGAGTAACGAGTTGCTGGTGCATATACCCCCCTTTGCCGTCGCGGATACGGAAGGAAAAAATCGGTAGCCGGTCCAGCGCCGGAAGACCAAGTATCTCCAATTGCGGGACATCCTTCCATGCGGAAAAGGCACGAACCGTAAGCTGGCGATTGCGCCGCGCCATTTCCTCCAATCCGATGGCGTGCTTGACGACAAAGGCGAGGGCCGCCCGGATGTCGCCGACGACGTTCGGTGTCCCCGCCTCTTCGCGCGCTTCGAGGCTGTCGCTGTAGTCGTGCGTCTCCGGCGAGACGAATTTCACCGTTCCGCCGCCCGGCCAGGAGGGTTTGCTCGTGGCCAGACCGTCGCGCCGAACGATCAAAATGCCGGAAGCGCCCGGGCCGCCGATGAACTTGTGCGGCGAGAGAACGATGGCGTCGATCTCCGCAGAACCGCTCGGCGACACCGAAATCGGTACATAGGGTCCGGCACCTGCATAGTCCCAGATCATCTTGGCCCCGGCCGATTTCACCAAGTCGGTAATCGCGGCGACGTCGCTGGTGATTCCCGTGATGTTCGAGGCCGCGGACAATGTACAGATGGTCAGGTCGCAAGATCCGCTTCGCAGAGCCTGATCCAGAAGGAAAAGGTCCGGGCCGCCCTCGGGCGATTCGGTCAGCTCGACGATTTCCGCACCGCTTTCGCGCCAGGGAAGTATGTTGGAGTGGTGCTCATACGGACCGATGATGACCCGCACGGTCTTCCCTGCCGCGATCGCTTCGGTGACGCCGAACAGTTTGACGAGGCGGTTCAGCCCCGAAGTCGCGCCGGATCCGGTAAAGATGACCGCATGCCTCTCGTCCGCTCCGCAGCACTCGGCGATCAACGCCCGCGCCTCCCTTCGCATGCGGGTCATGAACCCGCCGCAGTAGGAAGCCTCGGTATGGCTATTGGCGTAAAATGGCAGGACTTCCTCGAGGATGAAGCGTTCAACCGTTCCAAGCGCCCGTCCGGATGCAACATAGTCGGCATAGATCAGGTTCCTGATGCCGTAGGGGCCTTCGATCCGCGACGTGGCCCCGACCAGATCATCCCGCAGGAAGTTTATAAGATCGCCGCGGTCCAGCCCTCGGCGAAACCGCTCGAGAGGCGTGACGTTATCTTTCGGCTCATGGCGGACAGCTTGCACGATCACCTCCCGAGGCTTGAATGTTGACATCGATTGTATTCTGCCGCACCGTCGAAATGTTCACCTATTTTCTGCAGTTCCTCCCGGATTTTGTGTCACATGATCGAGTCTCAAGCCAAAGTCGATGGATTCGATCTGAAGATCCTCGCGGCTCTGCAAAAGGATTCGAACCTCTCGCAGCGCGAGCTGGCGGAGAAGGTAGGGCTGTCGCAAAATGCCTGTTGGCGCCGTCTTCAGCGGCTTCACTCGATCGGAATGATCCGCGGGTCCCATAGCGATATAGATATCGGCGCGTTGGGCCTCGATCTCATCGTGTTCGTGATGATTCGCACCCGACATCACTCCAAGGAGTGGAGCGACGGCTTCAGGGCACATGTCGAGAGACTTCCCGAAGTGATCGACTTTTACCGCATCGGCGGAGAATGGGACTACCTGATCAAAGTCGTCACCAGAGGCATGTCCGGCTATGACGCCTTTTATCAGAAGCTCATCACAAATTTCGACCTCGCCACGGTGACGGGCTTTTTTTCGATGGAAGCGATCATCAACAACCGTCCTGTGGATTTGACACGTCTCCGGTGAGCCTCTCGAATTGCGGACTTTCAGGGCCATTTTTGATCGCTTGCGGCTCGAAACGGCCACGGTGCGCGTCGTTCACGATTAGCGCCGCGTCGTTCGTGGACATTTGAAACCGCCATGCTTGTGGCCTCATGCCGCTCCCGCCGATCGGATGCGGCGGGACGACAAGAGGGGGAGATCTGCCGTGAGCTACATCATCAGCACCGCCTATGCGGCGGTCCTTCTCAGCGCCGTCTTCGTGATCGTCCGCTGGGGCAATGTCTACTGCCGCGGGCAAACTCCCGTCGGCATATACACCTTCGTGGCGCTGCTGTTCACGGCTGGTCTCGATATGGGCCTGGTCATGCTCCCCCTGACCGAGTTTCCCGCCTATGCGGCCGATAGCGCCTATGGCTTCACCAATCCGCTCGCCATCGAGTTCGGCATGTGGGGACCATTGGTCTGGATGATGTACTTCCTCTCGGCCTTCTATTTCGTGGTGCTCGAACCGCGACTCAAGATCTTCGAGATCGCGGCCGTCAAATGGGTCTACAATCTCACGGTCATCGCGACATGCGCGTTCACCTGCTATCTCTTCCTCACGGCCTTGCCGAGCTATATCGAGGGGATCTCGATGCCGGCGCGCTGGGCTATCGTCGTCGCCGTCATCGCGGCGTCCGTCTATTCCAGCAGCAACGTCAATTTCATGAAGTGGCTGGCGGTCACCTCGACATGGATGTTCGTGACCCTGGCTCTCGCGGCCCTTTTGGCAGCCGCCTTTTTCTACAGCAATACAGGCCTCAGCGGGCTCGTATCGAATGTGGGCCTGCTGTCGGACTATTTTGCCAACTTGAACCGCTTCGTCAGTCCGATCACAGAATATCACGAGTTCTACCTCTTCTGGTGGTTCTCCTGGAGCATCATGATCGGCCAGTTCGTTTCCATGTTCGTCGGAGGGCTGAGGACATGGCGGCTGGCGGTTGCAATGGTCCTCCTGCCTTCGATCCCCTTGGCAGTGTGGTTCGCGGTGCTTTACATCTATTTCCAGCAGCAGATCGTCATTCCGACCTGGTTGAACTGGTTCATGGTCACGGTCGGCATCATCTTCGTCGTGAATTCGCTCGACTCCCTGATCCGTCTCTACGGCCTCAACCTCGGCTGGACGAAGTCGCGGCTCGGCGCGAGAGCATACTATCCGCTGCACTTCCTTCTTCAGCTTGGCCTGGTAATGGCCTACCAGTTCACGCCGTTCAGGATCGAATGGGTGGGCGTGATCGTGATCGGCATTTACGCGGCGATCTATGCGCTCATTTTGCGCCACCACGTTCATGTTCGGGCGGCATTGCACGAGGCGCGGAGCGCGGCAGCCTAAGGCCAGGGCCCTGCCAGGAGAGATTTGCTCGGCCGTGCTTTTCGCGCAACTGCTGGAAGAGCGTCAGGTACCCAGCTGCGGCGACAAGGCGGAGATACTGAAAACTGACGCTGCATTCCCGAATGCCGCGGGTGGCACGATCGGCCGGACGGAACGCAGCCGTCCGGAGCATTCGCGGGAAAACTGTGTACCGTCCGGTGTCGAGATGCCCGGTTGCGCGGGAACAGGCCTGATTCAAATAAAATTAACCGTGACAGGCATCGGTGACCTTCTTCGTCGATGTTTGCCCCGGTTTGCTCGCATTCAGCTTGCCATGATGGGGGATGGATAAAGCGGGACTCGCCTTTCTGGTGCTCATACTCGTGCTCATCTCTATCGTGATGAGCATACTTGCCGTCGAGCGGGACCCGGAGGCGCCGCCTACCGGGTCGATCATCGCCCCGGCGGTCGGAACCCGTCGTGGCTGCCGGCGGCCCCAAAGAAGCCGAAGGCCATTTGCAGGATAGTTCACGATCCCTCTTGGCTTCCCGGGAGACGTGGATCTGTCAGTTGAAGGTGTGCACTCTGAGTTTCAGGCTGCCGTCTGCCTGTTTCTCAAAGACATGGGTTGCCACCCCAGCCCATGGCTGATCGGCACCTTTGGCGTCTTTGCCCTTGGCCGACCATTTCGCTGTGCCGATCAGCAGGTTGCCCTCGCCTTGCGCCTCGATCAATTCAAGCTTGTGACCCGTCACGCCCATGCCGAAGATTCCGCCAAAGAATTTCTCGACGCCGGCAGGCCCCTTGATCACGTCATGGGTGGCAGGCAAGAAAATAGCGTCGTCCGTGTAGAACGCCGCGATGGCTTTTGCGTCCGCATTGTTGAATGCTGCGTCCCACGCCGAGTAGGCGGCCTTTACGTCGTCGCCGGGGTCGGCCTTGGCAGAGGCGAGCGAAAAGAGGCAAATGCCCAACGCGACGAACATGGCAGTCAGAAGTCTAGCCATGGCATCCTCCCAAAAGGATGGCGGCATGGAATGTAGATGCCGTCTTACAAAGAATACGCTCCGATTGCCGGGGTGTTAACCCACCCATTCGGGTAGCGATGATTGGGCTGATTTCGAAGCAGGGTCGCCGGGCCGTCGGCTTCCTTTGTGACCGGATGAGGTCGAAGCCTGCCCCAACGAAGAGCCACTTATGGCATGCTCGGCGGCGCGATGAATTGGTAGTACGCCCACACCAGGACCAGCCCGGCTATAACGGCAAGCCAGGTAAGCGCCTTTCGCCGCACTGGAGCGACCGCTCTCGGCTGCGGCTTCGATTTCCGGCGCTCAAATTTGATGATCTTGTCGTCGCTCATTTGGTCCTCTTCTCAGCGGTGGACGTAGTATCATACTGTTGCCGGCTCGCTCGAAACAAACATGGACAAATCGTATCCCCAAAAAGGAGCACAGCGTGACCCAGTTATCGGAGGCGGACGTTGCGGCCCGATGGAACGACAATGCCGATCAATGGGCACATGATGTTCGACAGGGTTACGATACCTATCGAGACCTATTCACGCTCCCGGCATTCCTGGACTTCCTTCCCTCAATCAGCGGCTTGGACGTGATCGACTTCGGCTGCGGCGAAGCTTCCAATACGAGACGGTTCGCCGCAATGGGCGCTCGCATGACCGGCATCGATCTTTCGGAGCAGATGATCCGCCATGCTCGCGCTATTGAAGAGCAGCAGCCGCTCGGCATCCACTACGCGATTAAATCTTATAGCCAGAACACCGGTTTCGAGGATGCCTCCTTCGATGCCGTCGTCTCAACCATGGCATTGATGGATGGGCCGGACTTCCCAGCCGCCATGCGGGAGGCATTCAGGTTGCTGCGCCCCGGAGGGTTTGTCGCCTTCAGCATCCTGCACCCCTGTTTCATTACTCCCGGCTTGCGATGGCAGAAGGAGGGCGACGGGAGGGCGACGGGGCTGGTGGTGTCGCGCTATTTCGACCGAACCGATTTCGTCGAAAAATGGCGCTTTGGCGACCGTCCGAGCGACGATGACGTCGTGCCGTTTGAGGTGCCACGCTTTCCCCGCACTATCGGCGAATATCTCAACGGCGTCGCTGATGCCGGATTTCGTATCGTCGAAGTCCGCGAGCCGCAGCCGACGGCTGAGGCATGCGAGCTCGCACCTCGTTTCATCAGATGGCGCGATCTGGCCGCATTCCTGCTCATGATCCGGGCCGAACGTAGTGCGTGACAGGTCACGCGCCCTTGCAATCGGACGGATTGTTAGAGAGCCCAGCTATCCAGCCATTCTCGTTGCCGTAAACGAACTTCGGCGGGGACCCTGTCAATGCTGGAGAAATCCAGGATGCGTCACAGACGGGATCGAAAGAGGGCCGCTTTGGCGGCACCCCTTTTGAGTGCTTATGCGAAGATGAAGTCTGCCCTCGAGAAACTGGTAGCGGTGATAACGCCGTTCTGATCGTCAACGAGAATTGAAAACTCGCGTCCACCGGAATCAAAGCCCTTCACCAGCACGTCACCGCCAGCGGTATCGTACGCGTAGATCGTACCTGCCGCCCCAGTATTGGAATACAATTTAACCCCAAGCTTCTCGATGACAAACATGTCGAGACCATCCTGAAAGTCCATCACCGAATCCCGATCAGTCAATACCGTCGGCCCTCGAAAGACAAAGCGGTCGGCGTCGGCTCCGCCCCAGAGTACGTCCCTTCCTCCGTCGCCAGAGATTGTGTCTTCGCCAGCGTCTCCATAGAGGGTGTCATTTCCCGCCCCGCCGACCAGGCGATCATGATCGTTGCCGCCACGCAGATCATCGTCGCCGGCGCCGCCTGTCAGAATGTCATCTCCGTCATCCCCGAACGCCCGATCGTTGCCCGCCCCCACGGAAATTCTGTCATTGCCTCTACCGCCATATGCCTCATCGGTTCCCCCTTCCGAATCCAACACATCATCGCCGTCGCCGCCATCCAGGTAATTGTCACCGTTACCGCCATCGACGAAGTCGTTTCCGCTCCCGCCATACATACGGTCGTTCCCCGACTGGCCCTTAAGAGCGTCATCGCCGCTTTCGCCATAGATTATGTCATTGCCTGCGCCGCCGCTGACCGCCTGCTGCGTCAATTTCCCAGTTGCGGGGTTCACGCGGTTATTGAAGCCGTCATTTCCCGCGCCAGCGAAGATGATGTCGTCACCATCACCAGCATCGATATACTCTTCGCCATTGCCACCGTAGATTACATCGTTACCACGGCCACCCAAAAAGTGGTCATGGCCTTCACCGCCATGCAACGTGTCGTTGCCATCTCCACCATCGGCAATGTCGTTTCCTCGTCCGCCAAAGAACGTGTCGTTCCCAGCCCCACCTTTGAATCGATCGTCGCCATCGCCGCCTTCGGCATAGTCATTCCCAGCGCCGCCCTCGATATAGTCGTTCCCATCGCCACCGTAGAGTTTATCGTCGCCGAGACCGCCGTAGAGATAGTCGTTGCCGGCGCCGCCCTCGACATTATCGTGGCCATCGCCACCGTAGAGCTTATCATCGCCCTGCCCGCCGTAGAGATGATCGTCGCCTGCATAACCCCAAATCTCGTTGTTGCCAAAAAGACCCCGGATGATGTCGGCCAAGCTTGTTCCGCGTAAAAGCATTTCATCTCCTTCGGGTGGGCTACGGCAGAGCGCTCTCACGACGTGAGTAAGCATAGCGCTACCTGCCAAGCTTCTAAGGCCTCAAACCGAAAGAGACCATTCGGGCGGATGGACTAGACCACTTGGTTGATATGGCCAGTCCTGATTTGGGGACAGTGTCCTATAGCCGCCGACGAGAGCGCGACGGCTCATGAGTTGATGGCGATGTATGGCTGGGCTCGGCTCGCAATGGCCGAGATCTACACGAAAGAAGCGGAAAAAAAGCGCCAAGGCAGCCTCGGAACGCCTTGCGAACAGAATGCAGGTCACACCTATGACCCTGACCGGTCGCACCTGAACTAGAATCAATGACTTAGAGGGTGGTTTGGCGACCCCTGCAGGACTCGAACCTGCGACAACCTGCTTAGAAGGCAGGTGCTCTATCCAGCTGAGCTAAGGGGCCGTCTCAGCACGTGAGCCTCAATGGGTCCAGGGCTGCATCCGGTTGAAACGGAAATTGTCCGAATAGGAAACATTCTTGCGAGCCGCATCCTTGGGCGCGATCACGCGATACTCGATGCCGTTGCGCTCGGCATAGGCGATCGCCTGCTCAGCACTTTCGAAGGTCAGGCGAACCTGCTGCCGGGTGTCGGCGGAACTCGTGTAGCCCATGATCGGGTCGATCGTGCGCGGTCTTTCCTGATCGAACTCCAGCACCCACAGATGCGTCTTGGCCTTGCCGGACTGCATTGCTGTCTTTGCGGGGCGATAGATCTTCGCGGACATTGTTCTTAACAGCTCCCGTTGACCAAGAGATCAATGTTTTCACGTGATTGGATGGTCGGAGTGGAGAGATTCGAACTCCCGACCCTCTGGTCCCAAACCAGATGCGCTACCAGACTGCGCTACACTCCGCACCACGAAGGCGGAGATACACGCTTCGCCCTGCGGCTGCAACAGCAAATTTCGAGGCTGGCGCGGAGCCGGCGGATGCTTCAGTTCGCCCGCTCCGCGGCCGGAAGTCCCGCACCTTCGAGCCTGTCCCCGGGGCTGATGCCGAGTCGCTTCACGGTTCCGGCGTTAAGCTCGAGCACGTAGGCCACCGGTTCCCTGGAATCGATAATGGCTTCGGAATGCGGAACCGCGTTCTCGTGAATGGTACGGATGACGCCGTCACGCGCGATGAAGAGCATGTCGAGCGGCAGATAGGTGTTCTTCATCCACATCATCACCGGCCGCGTCTCGCCGAAATCGAACAGCATGCCGTGATCCGGCGCCATCTGCCGGCGATACATCAGCCCCTGCTCCCGCTGATCCGGTTGGGTCGCGAGCTCGACAGTAAGGTCATGCGTGCGTCCGCTCGCCGTTATCAGCCGCACCCGCTCCTTGGCAAAGGAAACCTCGGCCATGGCCGAGGCGACGAGCAGCGACAACAAAAAAAGCGCCGTCAGGGCGCTTCTTGCAGCTATGCCGACGACTCCGGGCATCAGTGCGACCGCGTGGTCGGCGTCGGCCCGTCGGGATGGATTTCCGCAGCCATCAGGCCCTTTTCTCCGTCCCCGAAGCGGCAGAGCACCACTTGGCCGGGCCTCAGCTCCGTCAGGCCAAAGCGGCGCAGCGTTTCCATATGCACGAAAATGTCTTCGGTGCCCTCCCCGCGCGTCAGGAAGCCGAATCCCTTGGTTCGGTTGAACCACTTCACGAGCACACGTTCGAGGCCGCTCGTCGGTGTGACTTGAACATGCGTTCTGACCGGTGGCAGCTGGGAGGGGTGAACGGCCGTCGATTGGTCCATCGAGAGGATGCGGAAGGCCTGGTAGCCACGATCCCGCTTCTGAATGAGAGCGACGACCCGGGCACCCTCCAGAACGGTCTGATATCCGTCGCGTCTGAGGCAGGTCACATGCAGCAAAACGTCCTGCATGCCGTTGTCCGGAACGATGAAGCCGAATCCCTTGGCAACGTCGAACCACTTTATGACCCCGGTAATTTCGATGAGATCAAGGGCGTCGTTACCGAATTCGCCATTATGGATGACGTCTTTCGAAGATGTCCTGTCAGCCATTCTCGCAGCCCCTCGTTACGCGCAACACTTCGATACGGTTAACTGATTCTTATGGGCCAGAATAACATCGTCCCGCTGCGCGTGTGCAAGCCCCTCGACATATTTTGACCTGAGACGTTTATAGGCATGCAGCCTTGCGTCTGGCTTGCCGTCGCCCCACTATACGCCATCTTCCACCAAACAGGGATATTCTCCAATGCGGTATCTGCATACGATGGTTCGCGTCAAAGACCTCGACCAGGCTCTTCATTTCTATTGCAAGCTTTTCGGGCTCCAGGAGATCCGCCGATACGACAACGAGAAAGGCCGCTTCACGCTCGTTTTTCTCGCGGCGCCTGGCGATCTCGACCGCGCCAAGGGGGAAGCCGCGCCCTGCCTGGAACTCACCTATAATTGGGATTCCGAGGAATATGCCGGCGGGCGGAATTTTGGCCACCTCGCCTATGAGGTCGACGACATCTACGCGTTCTGCAGGGATCTGATGGACAACGGCGTTACGATCAATCGACCGCCGCGCGACGGCCACATGGCCTTCGTCCGGTCGCCGGACGGCATCTCGATCGAAATCCTCCAGAAAGGCGAACACCTGCCGGCTCAGGAACCCTGGGCTTCGATGGCCAATACGGGTGTCTGGTAAGCCTCGCACAATTGCCACCGGCTAATCGTCAGCCGTCGCCGGCCCTGCCGAGCGGCGCGGCACCGGTCGGCGCAAGAGGATCAATAGAACAGCGGATGATCTTCAGGCCCGGCTACTGCCGGGCTTTCGCTTATATTTTGCGAAGCTGAAATAGGTTGGTGCAGGTTTACAAAACACGCGGCGTTCATTACCTTGCCGCGCAGACGTTGAAACGGGGCTCTGCTTCGTCGTCACTTGCGGGGATAGCCCTATACTTGCCTGACCTTTCCCGTGGGGAGCCTAGCGCCCTCCGCGTGAAATTGTTGTGCCGTTCCGGAGCGTATCCGGAATCGGAACGTGTTGTGTGCGCGGTGCAAAGCAACCCGCATGCACGGAGAGCGGGGAAAAGGCGTTGCAACATCTGGAACCAGGATACAGTCTCCTGACGATCGGACGCGCCGCAGCATTTTCCGTATCGCTTCTGGCACTGGCTGGCTGTGTGTCGGCAGTCGCCGACAATGAGACGATCAGCCCGCTCAATTCCCGACAGGTGGCGGAAGCAGCGCCGGGCGCATCCGAGGGGACGATGCAGGATGAGCAAGTAGCTGGTGCCGGCGCGACGGCGCAGGTGCCCGACGGTGAAGCGGGCCACAACAGCGCCGCCATGCAGCCCGGTCTGGCCATGCAGGGCACTGCGCTGCGCGCGACAACATCGAGCATCTACGGGCAATCGCCGGCAGGACCGTCCGCCGAGGCGCGGCCGGACCCAAGCAGCCAGCCGACGGCAGCACCGTCGGCCGTCGCATCGCCGACGATGAATGCCAAGGCCAACAGTCTCTTCAGCAACGGACAGTCCGAGGCTCAACCGGTGATTCAACCGCAACAGGGCGCGGCAGGCGAAGCTCCCGCGACAAACGAAGCGATTGCTGCTGCAACTCCGGCAGCCACCGGCGAAAGCGATACGCCCGCGGCCGTTCCGTTGCCTTTGAGCGCGCAGGCCGCATTATCAGGTGCGACGGCAGCGGCCCTGCAGCCGGTCGAAGTCGCCTCGCGGACGCCGGCGGATGCCACCCAGCCGGCGGGCTCCGACCACGGTGAGAAAGAGACTCAAGAGACGAAGAAGACCTGGACCCTCGCAAGCCTGTTTGCGCCGAAACGCAGGGAAAAGCCGCGGGCCGAATCGACACGCGCTGTGCCGGCAGGCGAGAAGAAAACGATTACCGCAAGCAATGCAGGACAGCCGCGGGTCGCTTCCCTCGCCTATACGTCACTGCCCGGCGTCAACATGAACCCGCTTTTCAGCATGGAACACGAAGCGCACGAGGCTGACGAGGACGACGCGCCCGTGGAAGTGGCGAACCTCTCGGGCCTTGCCCGACTCACGCCGAGCGGCCTCATCCTGCAAACGGAGAAGGTGGAAACGGGCTGTTTCAAACCGCAGCTTCTCGACATCCTGAAGACGGTCGAAGGTCATTACGGCCGCAAAGTCATGGTCACATCGGGCCTGCGCGCCATCAAGGTCAACCGCAAGCGCCAGTCCCTTCATACGCGCTGCGAGGCGGCGGACATCCAGGTGGCGGGCGTCAGCAAGTGGGAGCTCGCGAATTTCCTGCGCAACGTTCCCGGCCGGGGCGGCGTCGGCACCTACTGCCATACCAACTCCGTCCATATCGACATCGGTCCCCAGCGCGACTGGAACTGGCGCTGTCGCCGTCGCAAAGGCTGATCGGCGATCGCTCCCTGTTAACAAGGCCCATCGTGATCAGCAGTGATTTTTCCCGGAAAAAATGAAAACTGCCACTTGCGGGAATCCGAAGCCCTCTCTATAAGCCGCCTCGTCTTACAGCGACTTGCGTCTTTTCAGAGGCACAAAGGTTGCTGCAGCAGGCGCCCATCGTCTAGCGGTCTAGGACGCCGCCCTTTCACGGCGGAAACACGGGTTCGATTCCCGTTGGGCGTGCCATTTTCTCCTCTTATACTTGTGGATACTTCGCCTTGTATGTGGATGGGACGTCTTTGCTTTGCGTCACCATAGGATCGAGTTGACCTGCGCGGATCTCTTGCCGAAAAAGCAAAATAATCGCCTCTGATCACTTGCATGAATCCGATGCCCTCTCTATAAGCCGCCTTGTCTTACAGCGGCTTGCGTCTTTTCAGAGGCACCAGGCTTGCTGCAGCAGGCGCCCATCGTCTAGCGGTCTAGGACGCCGCCCTTTCACGGCGGAAACACGGGTTCGATTCCCGTTGGGCGTGCCATTCCACCTCTTTTCTATTTCATCTTTTTCATAGTATGGTGCTGATCGTCACCAGCAGGCGCCCATCGTCTAGCGGTCAGGACGCCGCCCTCTCACGGCGGTAACACGGGTTCGAGTCCCGTTGGGCGTACCATTTCCTCACCCTGCGCGCGCATCATTTCGCTTCCGAACAGCGCTTGCGTCTGCACCCGATCTTTTCCCAGGAAAAATCGAAATTACCGCCCGCGGTCTCTTGCGAGAATCCGAAGCGCTCTCTATAAGCCGCCTTGTCTTACAGCGCGTGCGCCTTTCAGACGCACAAAATCGCTGCAGCAGGCGCCCATCGTCTAGCGGTCTAGGACGCCGCCCTTTCACGGCGGAAACACGGGTTCGATTCCCGTTGGGCGTGCCATTCCTTTTCAAAGTCTTTAAGAAAAGTCCGTAAGTCTCTGATTCGGCTACACCCGTTGGCGCCGCCTCGGCGTTTAATTCGCTTTCGCCGCGTCCGTCACGCGCAGTTGAACCTTGCGTGTCCCCTGCCACAGATCCGCTGACACGGAACCCGCGACATGAACGGTGGCGCCGCGGTTGCCGAGCAGGAAATCGCCGAGCGGCGTCTCCGTCGCGCGAAAGGCAATGCCTTCCATGCGGCTGCCGTCCTGCCCCTCGAGCGTCACCTTCACGTGGTTGGCCCCGACCTGGCGGCTATCGCGCAGTCGATGTTGCGGGAAGGCAAAGAGCGGCTGCGGATGGCCGGAGCCATAAGGTCCCGCCTGGTCGAGAAGATCGACGAGGTCGAGGGTCGCCCCGGCCGCTGCCAGTGCACCATCGACCTTGAGCGTTTGGACCGCGACGAGATCGCGAACGGCAGCTTCGGCGCGCTCTTCGAAGAATTGCCGAAGCTGGCCGAGCTTACCGCGCTCGACCGTCAGCCCGGCGGCCATTGCATGTCCCCCGCCTTTGACCAGCAGGCCATTGTCGACGGCCGCACGGACGAGCCGCCCCATGTCGAAACCGTTGATCGAACGGCCGGATCCGGTTCCGCGGCCGTTCGGATCGAACGCAATCGCAAAAGCCGGCCGGCGGAATTTCTCCTTGATGCGTGCCGCGATGAGGCCGACGATCCCAGGGTGCCAGTTCTGTCGGGCAGTGACGATCACCGACGCGCCCTCGCCCGTTCCGTATTCCGCCAGTACCTCGGCTTCTGCCTCCGCAAGCATCGCCGCCTCCATCGCCTGGCGATCGCGATTGAGTTCATCGAGCTGGGTGGCGATGATTTCCGCCGCCGCGGCATCGTCGAGGGTCAGCAGACGACTGCCGAGCGCGGCGTCGCCGATTCGCCCGCCGGCATTGATCCGCGGGCCAAGCAGGAAGCCGAGATGATAGGGCGTCACGGGTCCGCCGATCGCCGCCTTGCGCAAGAGTGCGGCGAGACCCGCATTGCCCATGTGCCGCGCAGCAAGCAGGCCCTTGACGACATAGGCCCGGTTGAGGCCTTTGAGCGGCACCACGTCGCAGACGGTCGCAAGCGCCACCAGGTCGAGCAGCGACAGGAGGTCGAAGGATGCCGCGCGCGGGTCGCCCCTGAGGCGGAGCACGCGCAATGTATTGACCAGTACAAGATAGACGACGCCCGCCGCGCAGAGATGGCCCTGCCCCGACAGGTCGTCCTCCCGGTTGGGATTCACCAGGGCGTGACACGGCGGCAGCACCGAGCCGACCTGATGGTGGTCGATGACCACGACATCGGTCCTGCGCTCTGCCGCCACCGCCAGGGCTTCATGGCTCGTCGAGCCGCAGTCGACCGTGACGATCAGTTCGGCGCCCCGATCGATCAATTGATCGATCGCCTGCGGGTTCGGACCGTAGCCCTCGAAAATGCGGTCGGGAATATAGATCTCGGCGGTGATATCGAAATGCCGCAGGAAACGCGCCATGAGCGCGGACGAGGCCGCACCATCGACATCGTAATCCCCGAAGATCACCACCTTCTCGCGGCGACGAATGGCATCCGCGAGCCGCTCGGCCGCCTTGCGGCCGTCGGTCAGGGTGTCGGGGTCAGGCATCAGTGCGCGCAACGTGGGCTCGAGGAAGGCCGACGCGTCGTCCAGTCCGACGCCGCGCCCGGCAAGCACGCGCGCGATGAGTTCGGAATAGCCGTGGATCTGACTGATGGCCAGGGCACGGTTCTGGCCCGCCTGATCGAGGCGCGATACCCAGCGCTGACCGCTGACCGAGCGTTCAACGCCGAGAAATGCCCGCTGGATCGGATCCGCCAAAACGTCCATCTGTCTACCCGTCCGAAGTCCCTCCGTTCTTAGCGAAGATTTCGGCACTGAAAAACCGGCGGGGGTGCAGTTCGGCCCGCAAGTCGCCGGTCGCAGCGGCTTCTCAACAGATTTGATGAGGATGCGCGGTCACCAGGCCTTCGGACGCTCGATCCTGATAACCTGCGGCTCGCCGACGAGATAGCCCTCGCTCTTGATCGAGACGATCGCCTTGCGCACGGAAGCCTCTGATGTCGCATGCGTGACGAGGATGATCGTCTTCGGCTCGGCCGGGTCGGCATAGTGCTTGGAATGCTGCATGATCGATTCCAGCGAGATGTCGTTCTCCGCCATGTGCTTCGCCACATTGGCGAAGACGCCCGTGCGGTCGACCACTTTCAACCGGATGAAGTAGCCGCCCTCATGGCTCTGCATCCGGGCGCGCTTATAGGGCAACAGCGCCTTCGCCGGACGGCCGAATGCCGGCACGTGCTGCGCGCCGGGTCGGCTCTTGGCGATGTCGGCGATATCGCCGAGCACGGCCGAGGCGGTCGCGTCCCCGCCCGCACCCGGGCCGACCATCAGAAGCTCTCCAAGAATGTCGGATTCGATCGCAACCGCATTGGTCACCCCGTCGACCTGCGCGATGACGGTGTCGTGAGGTACCATGGTCGGATGGACGCGCTGCTCTATGCCGCTATCGGTCCGCTGGGCGACTCCGAGAAGCTTGATGCGGTAACCGAGGTCGGAAGCCGCCTGGATATCTTCGATCGAGATGTTGGTGATGCCCTCGAGATAGATGTCGTCGGCAGCAATCGCGGTGCCGAAGGCAAGGCTCGTCAGGATCGAGAGTTTGTGCGCGGTGTCGTTGCCCTCGATGTCGAAGGCCGGATCGGCCTCGGCATAGCCGAGCCGCTGAGCCTCCTTGAGGCATTCCTCGAAGGAGAGACCCTCCCTCTCCATCTTCGTCAGGATGTAATTGCATGTGCCGTTCATGATGCCGTAGACGCGCGAGATCGTGTTGCCGGTCATCGACTCGCGAAGCGCCTTGATGACGGGAATGCCGCCGGCGACCGCAGCTTCGTAATTCAGAAGCGCGCCATGCTTCTCGGCAATTTCCGCCAGTTCGACACCATGTGCTGCAAGAAGCGCCTTATTGGCGGTCACTACATGGACGCCGCGGGTGAGCGCCGCCTTCACGCAAGAATAGGCCGGGTCTCCGGCGCCGCCCATCAGTTCGACAAAGACATCGATGTCTGCTTCCGACGCCAGGGAAACTGCGTCGTCGAACCAGGCGATGCCCGAGAGCTTCACGCCCCGATCCTTCGCCCGGTCTCTTGCCGCTACGGCCGTAATCTCGATCGCCCTGCCGCATGTGGTCGCCATCGTCTCATGACGATCCTGGAGAATCCGCACGAGCGAGGCACCGACGGTCCCCAAGCCCGCAATGCCGATTTTGAGGGCATCTGCCATAGCAAGTTCCTAACACGTAGAGGCGCCCCGCCAGACCAGGCGGGGCAATTTGGGTGCGGAAACGGGCACAGCCCGGCTCCTTACCGATGTGCGTTGAGCGAGATGACGTTGTGCATCGTCTCGTCCGCCGAAGAAAGGAAGCGCTTGATATTGCGCGCGGCCTGGCGGATCCGGTGTTCGTTCTCCACCAGAGCGAGACGAACATAGTCGTCCCCCTGCTCGCCGAAGCCGATGCCCGGAGCAACGGCGACATCCGCTTTCTCGACGAGAAGCTTGGAGAACTCGAGCGAGCCGAGATGGCGGAACTTCTCGGGAATCTTCGCCCAGGCGAACATCGTCGCCGGCGGCGGCGGAACCTCGAAACCGGCCTTGCCGAAGCTTTCCACCATGACGTCGCGGCGCCGCTTGTAGATGGCGCGCACCTCGGCGATATCGCTGCCGTCACCATTCAGTGCCTGCGTTGCAGCTACCTGAATCGGGGTGAATGCGCCATAGTCCAGATAGGACTTCACGCGCGTCAGCGCCGCGATCAGTCGCTCGTTGCCGACGGCGAAGCCCATGCGCCAGCCGGGCATGGAGAAGGTCTTCGACATCGACGTGAATTCGACGGTCACATCGGTTGCACCCGGCACTTCCAGAACCGAAGGCGGCGGTGCGTCGTCGAAGTAGATTTCCGAATAGGCGAGATCCGACAGCACGATGATGTCGTGCTTCTTCGCAAAGGCGATGACATCCTTGTAGAAATCGAGCGTTGCGACCTGCGCCGTCGGATTGGACGGGTAGTTGAGGATCAGCGCCAGTGGCTTCGGGATCGAGTGCCGGACCGCACGCTCGAGCGGCGGAAAGAAGCTCTCGTCCGGCTCGACCGAAATCGAGCGGATGACGCCGCCTGCCATCAGGAATCCGAAGGCGTGGATCGGATAGGTCGGATTCGGGCAGAGGACGACGTCGCCGGGTGCGGTAATGGCCTGCGCCATGTTGGCGAAGCCTTCCTTGGAGCCGAGGGTCGCGACGACCTGCGTCTCGGGATTGAGCTTGACGCCGAAGCGGCGTGCATAATAGGCGGCCTGCGCACGGCGCAGCCCGGGAATGCCCTTCGATGACGAATAACGATGCGTCCGCGGGTCCTGGACGACTTCGCACAGCTTGTCCACGATTGACTGCGGGGTCGGAAGATCCGGATTGCCCATGCCGAGGTCGATGATGTCAGCACCGGCCGCTCGCGCGCTCGCTTTCAAACGGTTGACCTGTTCGAAAACGTAGGGCGGCAAACGCCGGACTTTATGAAACTCTTCCATCTCCAGACCTCATTTGGCGCGCGTCTTTGCAGCCCTTGGGCTCTTCGCTCGACATGCGCGGGGTGAACGGCCGCCATCGCGGCCATTCAACGCTTTGCGGCCAAAACACGAGAAAGGCAAGCGCTAATTCTCGATCTGTTTCAGCGTGTCGGCACCGTGCTGCTCGGCCAGAAGCTGCAATTCCTTCAGGCGACGCCGGTACTCGGCTTCGGAGATCGCGCCGGACCGGCGCTGCCCGGCAAGTGCGGTCAACTGCCCCTGCATGTTCAGCGCCTCCTCATTGGTCATCTGCTGCATGGCGGCGGGCTTTTGACCGTAAACGGAAGGATAGGTGGCAAGGTCCGCCGTCGAATTGCAGCCCGCGAGCACGCCTGCGAGAATCAGTGCGGACATCCAAGAAAGCGAACGCTGTTTTCCGACGGCAAGCATGCTGGCGATGACCTCTGTTTCTGCGGCGCAACGATGCGCTACAGCGCCGCGCGTCTCCCGGGACGCACAAAGGTCGCTGTAGCACTTTGATCTGCTGCATGTTTTTGTCCTTCGACCGGCTACGATCACGGGAACATGCAGTAGCCCTTGTAATCATTTTCGGGCAGAATGTAAAAATACAAAACAAACAAGATGCTGTGGAGGACGCCGGGTGACAGCAGAGAAGGCTGAGGGCGCTACGGGCTTTGCCGGCTTCGACCCGAAATCTGTCGAGCCCTACATCGTCAAGGATCCCGAAAGCCTGGCCATCAACATGGCTCGTGCGGCAGAGCAGCTCGGAAAAGCCGCTTCTGCATGGCTCGCCCCGCGCGAAGCGGGCGAGAAGACGGATAGTTTCGCCGAGCCCGTCTCCGATATGGTCAAGACGCTTTCCAAGGTCTCGGAATACTGGCTCTCCGACCCTCGGCGAACACTCGAAGCCCAGACTCATCTTCTCGGCAGCTTCTTCGATATGTGGTCGCGGACGCTCCACCGCATGGCCGGCGAGGCCGTGGAGGAGCCGGCCAACCTTCAGCGCAACGACAAGCGCTTCGCCGACGAAGACTGGGTGAAGAATCCGTTTTTCGACTTCATCCGCCAGGCCTATTTCGTCACCTCAGACTGGGCGGAGCGCATGGTCAAGGACGCCGAGGGCCTTGACGATCATACCCGCCACAAGGCGGCCTTCTACGTTCGCCAGATTGCCAGCGCGCTTTCCCCGACCAACTTCATCACGACCAATCCGCAGCTCTATCGCGAAACGGTGGCTTCGAGCGGCGCCAATCTCGTGAAAGGCATGCAGATGTTGGCGGAAGACATAGCCGCCGGGCGCGGCGAGCTTCGGCTCCGCCAGACGGACACCAGCAAGTTCGCCATCGGAGAGAACATCGCGATCACTCCGGGCAAGGTGATCGCGCAGAACGATGTCTGCCAGGTGCTGCAATACGAGGCGAGCACCGAGACCGTGCTGAAGCGGCCGTTGCTCATTTGCCCGCCCTGGATCAACAAATTCTACGTGCTGGACCTCAACCCGGAGAAGTCCTTCATCAAATGGGCGGTCGACCAGGGCCACACGGTCTTCGTCATCTCCTGGGTAAACCCGGACGAACGCCATGCCTCCAAGGATTGGGAAGCCTATGCACGCGAAGGCATAGGCTTCGCGCTTGATATTATCGAACAGGCAACCGGCGAACGCGAAGTCAATTCCATCGGCTATTGCGTCGGCGGGACGCTGCTCGCCGCCACCCTGGCGCTCCATGCCGCGGAAGGCGACGACCGCATTCGCTCCGCGACGCTCTTCACCACGCAGGTGGATTTCACCCACGCCGGCGATCTCAAGGTCTTCGTGGACGACGACCAGATCCGCCACCTCGAAGCCAATATGAGCGCCACCGGCTACCTCGAAGGCTCGAAGATGGCGTCTGCCTTCAACATGCTCCGGGCTTCGGAACTGATCTGGCCCTATTTCGTCAACAATTACCTCAAGGGCCAGGATCCCCTGCCCTTCGACCTGCTTTACTGGAACTCCGATTCAACGCGAATGCCCGCGGCCAACCACTCTTTCTATCTGCGCAACTGCTATCTCGAGAACAGGCTCTCCAAGGGCGAGATGGTGCTTGCCGGCCGCCGCGTCTCCCTCGGCGACGTAAAGATTCCGATCTACAATCTCGCGACGAAAGAGGACCACATCGCGCCGGCAAAGTCGGTTTTCCTCGGCAGCAGCAGCTTCGGCGGCAAGGTGACCTTCGTGCTCTCCGGCTCCGGGCACATCGCCGGTGTCGTCAACCCTCCTGCCCGAAGCAAGTATCAATACTGGACGGGAGGCGCGCCGAAGGGCGACTTCGAGACCTGGATGGGTAAGGCGAAGGAAACGGCCGGGTCGTGGTGGCCGCATTGGCAGGGCTGGGTCGAACGGCTCGACAAACGCAGGATCCCGGCGCGCAAGGCCGGAGGTCCGCTCAATTCCATCGAAGAAGCGCCCGGCTCCTACGTGCGCGTGCGCGCCTGACCGCAGAGAGTGCAATCCCCTTGAATTTCCCTCGCCCGCTCGTCCCTGCGACGCTTGTGCAGCGTTACAAACGCTTCCTGTTCGACGCTATTCTGGCCGATGGAACGGCAATCACGGGTTCATGCCCGAATACCGGCTCGATGCGTGGCCTGACCACACCGGGCTCGCCGGTCTGGCTCTCGGAACACGACAGTCCGACACGCAAGTATCGCCACATGCTGGAGATCGTCGAGGCGGACGGCACGCTGGTCGGCATCAACACCGGATTGCCGAACCGGATCGCCGAAGAGGCGATCATGGCCGGACAGGTGGGCGATCTTCACACCTACGGCACGCTCCGGCGCGAGCAGAG
The DNA here is from genome assembly GCF_000375585.1 of Sinorhizobium meliloti 4H41. Taxonomy (GTDB): domain Bacteria; phylum Pseudomonadota; class Alphaproteobacteria; order Rhizobiales; family Rhizobiaceae; genus Sinorhizobium; species Sinorhizobium meliloti_A. The sequence continues at coordinate 135,117 of NZ_AQWP01000002.1, forward strand.
ATACGGCCGCAACTCCAGGATAGATATTCTGCTCAGTGATGCGGAAAAGGGCCTCGCCTATGTCGAGGTGAAGAACGTCCATTTCAGCCGCGTCCGCGGTCTCGCCGAATTCCCGGACAGCCCGACCCAACGCGGTGCGAAACATCTCGAGGAACTGGGCGATATGGTCGAGGCGGGACACCGCGCGATCATGCTCTATCTTATCCAGAGAGGCGATTGCAGTCGCTTCCGCATATGCCGTGAGCTCGACCCGGTCTATGCTCGTGCTTTCGAAAGGGCGAGCGCACGCGGCGTCGAGGCCTATGCGGTCAAATGCGCGGTATCGCCGGCGCAAATCCTGGCGGCAGGACCGATCGTAGTGGACGAACCGGTCCCTGCTGTTTTATGAAAATCGCCTGAAACAACGGAAATCTGGAATGGTAACTTACATCGAGGCCGACGCGGCTCCCTACAAGAACACCGGTGTCATTCGACTTTACGGGCCGGAGGGGTTTGAAGGCATGCGCAAGGCCTGTCAGGTGACCGCACGCTGCCTGGACGAGCTCGTCGCGCGCGTGAGTCCGGGCGTGACCACGGACGAGATCGACCGCTTCGTCTTCGAGTTCGGCATGGACCACGGCGCACTCCCCGCAACCCTCAATTATCGCGGCTACACCAAATCCTCCTGCACCTCGATCAATCACGTGGTCTGTCACGGCATCCCCAACGACAAGCCGCTGCGCGAAGGGGACATCGTCAACATCGACGTGACCTATGTGGTCGATGGGTGGCACGGCGATTCAAGCCGGATGTATCCCGTCGGCGAGATAAAGCGTGCCGCCGAGCGCCTGCTGGACGTAACGCATGAATGCCTGATGCGCGGAATAGCGGCGGTCCGCCCGGGCGCGCGCACGGGAGCAATCGGCGAGGCGATCCAAGCCTATGCGGAAGCCGAGCGTTGTTCGGTGGTTCGCGACTTCTGCGGTCACGGCGTCGGCCGGCTCTTTCACGACGCGCCCAATATCCTTCACTATGGCAGCGCCAATGACGGGCCGGAGCTCAAGGAAGGCATGATCTTCACGATCGAACCGATGATCAATCTTGGCCGCCCGCATGTGAAGGTCCTCTCGGACGGATGGACGGCGGTTACGCGCGATCGGTCCCTGTCGGCCCAATACGAACACACGGTGGGCGTGACGGCGGACGGCTGCGAGATATTCACGCTCTCACCGGCCGGTCTCTTCAAGCCCGGCATTCACGTCGCGGGCGACGCGTGACGAAGACCCCGCCCGCCGAACCCGACGACCTTTTCGACGCCGCGGACGAACGCCGGTTTTTCCCGCAGAAGCCGACCCACGAGAGCCACGCAACCGCGCCGGCGCCGGCAACCGATACGCACTACCACGGCCATCGGGACCGCCTGAGAGCCCGCTACCGCGAACACGGTGATGCGGCGCTGGCGGATTACGAACTCCTCGAGCTCATCCTCTTCCGCCTCATACCCCGCCGCGATACCAAGCCGATCGCCAAGGCGCTGCTCGACCGCTTCGGCACGCTGGCGGCCGTCTTCGGCGCTCCCTTGCACCTCCTTCAGGAAGTCAAAGGCGTCGGAGAGTCCGTCGCGCTCGATCTCAAGCTCGTCGCGACCGCCAGCCACCGCATGCTCAGGAGCGAATTGCGCAACAAACAGGTTCTGTCCTCCTGGAGCGCCGTGATCGACTATTGCCACGCGGCGATGGCGCATGAGACGAAGGAGCAGTTCCGCATCCTTTTCCTCGACAAGCGCAACACGCTGATCGCCGACGAGGTTCAGCAGCAAGGAACGATCGACCACACGCCCGTATATCCCCGCGAGGTGGTCAGGCGCGCTTTAGAACTTTCCGCTACCGCCTTGATTTTGGTGCACAACCATCCCTCCGGCGACCCGACGCCGTCACGCGCCGACATCGACATGACCAAGCTCATCGCCGAAGCCGCCAAGCCGCTCGGCATCGCGCTTCACGATCACGTCATCATCGGCAAAGACGGCCACGTCAGCCTCAAAGGGCTTCGATTGTTCTGATGGAAAATATGCAGCAGACGCATCCAGAACAGGGCGCTGCGGCATTGCACGTCATCAAACGGTGCGATTGACGATATAGCTGTGCCTGCGCGAAAGATACCGCATCGCACAACGATTCTCACGCGAGCAGGGGAAGCGTTCATGAACCAGTACGATCTCATCGTTGTCGGCAGTGGTCCGGCCGGGCGCAGGGGCGCCATCCAGGCCGCGAAGCTTGGCAAGAAGGTGCTCGTCATCGAACAGGGAAAACGGGTCGGCGGCGTTTCCGTCCACACCGGTACCATTCCGTCGAAAACGCTGCGTGAAACGGCGCTCAACCTGACCGGCTGGCGCGAGCGCGGCTTCTACGGCCGCTCCTATCGGGTCAAGCAGGAGATCAGCGCCGAAGATCTGCGCCGTCGTCTGATCATAACGCTCAACCACGAGGTGGAGGTGCTCGAACACCAGTTCGCGCGAAACCGCGTACAGCACATCCGTGGCAGGGCGAGCTTCGTCGGGCCGACGACGCTCGAGATCTCCAAAGATGACGACGAGAGCATGCTCGTTTCCGGCACCAGTATCCTGCTTGCCGTGGGAACGAAGCCCTTTCGGCCTGACTACATGCCTTTCGACGGCAGGACAGTCGTAGACAGTGACGAACTGCTTGACATCCGTGAACTGCCCCGCTCGCTTGTGGTGATCGGCGCCGGCGTCATCGGCATCGAATACGCCACCATCTTCAGCGCCCTCGACATCCAGGTAACGGTCATCGACCCGAAGGCCACCATGCTCGATTTCATCGACCGGGAGATCGTCGAGGACTTCACCTATCAGTTGCGCGACCGCGCGATGAAACTGAACTTGGGCCAGAAGGCGGAGAAAGTGGAGCGGCTCGACAACGGCAAGGTGCTGCTTAGCCTCGACAACGGCCGCAAGATCACGACGGACATGGTGCTTTTCGCGGCCGGCCGGATGGGCGCGACGGATGCGCTCAACCTTCCTGCGGCAGGTCTCGAGGCCGACGCCCGCGGTCGGCTGAAGGTCAATCCGGAAACGTTCCAGACGACCGTTCCGAATATCTACGCCGCCGGCGATGTCGTCGGCTTTCCGAGCCTCGCTTCGACCTCGATGGAACAGGGCCGCATCGCGGCCCGTGTTGCGGTCGGCGCAATCGCCAAGGAGCCGCAGAAATATTTCCCCTACGGCATCTATGCCGTGCCGGAAATATCCACCTGCGGCCTATCCGAGGAAGAGGTCAAAGAGCGCGGAATTCCCTACGAATGCGGCATCGCCCGGTTCCGTGAGACTTCGCGCGGGCACATCATGGGCCTGGATTCGGGACTCTTGAAGATGATCTTCTCGCTCAGGACGAGGCGGCTGCTCGGCGTCCACATCATCGGCGAAGGTGCGACCGAACTCGTCCATATCGGCCAAGCCGTCCTCAACCTGAAGGGCACCGTCGAATATTTCGTCGAGAATACCTTCAACTACCCTACCCTGGCCGAAGCCTACAAGATCGCCGGCCTCGACGCATGGAACCGCATGGGAGAGATCAAGACGGAGTGACGGCGGGACTAAGTCCCTTCTTCCCGTCAAAACGGGGAGAAGGCGGCCGGCAGGCTGGATGAGGGGCTGATAGGGTACGGAATCAGCTGGCGCGGACCACCGCGTCGCCGCGCTCGGCAAGTGCCGCGAGATCGGCCGGCTTCAGTTCCACCGACTCGCCGCAGCCGCAGGCAGAAGTTTGATTAGGGTTGTTGAAGGTGAAGCCCGAGCGCAGCGTGGTGGTCTCGAAATCCATCTGCGTGCCCAGAAGGTAAAGCACGGCCTCTGGGGCCACCCAGACCTTCGCCCCCTGGTGCTCGACCAGGTCGTCCTTCGAATTGGGTTCGCTCACGAGATCGACGGCATATTCCATGCCGGCGCAACCGCCCTTCTTGATGCTGACGCGGATGCCTTTGGCCTCGCCTCCGGCATTTTCCACGATCGACCGGACCCGGCTGGCGGCGGCATCGGTCAGGCTCATAACGGCAAAGCCCATAGGCTCCATCTCCTTCGTATCGCCGGGTTAAAGGCCCGGCGCTTCCAGACTGAATGTAATGCCCGCGTGCCGACGGATCAATATCGGCAGGTGCTCAATACCAGCCGAGCGCAACCTGCGCCTCTTCCGACATGCGGTCAGGCGTCCACGGCGGATCGAAGGTCATCGACACTTCGACGCCCGAAACGCCCTCGACGGCGCCTACGGCATTTTCGACCCAGCCCGGCATCTCACCGGCAACGGGGCAGCCCGGCGCGGTCAGCGTCATGTCGATCTTCACCATACGGTCGTCTTCGATGTCGATCTTGTAGATGAGACCGAGTTCGAAGATGTCCGCGGGTATTTCCGGGTCATAGACGGTTTTGAGTGCCGCGATGATGTCGTCGCTGAGGCGCGCCAGTTCCTCCGGCGGAATGGCCGAATGAACGATGCCTTCGCGGACGTCGACTTTTTCTTGTGTTTGCTCGAGACCCATGTCCGTCTCCCTAAGCGAAAAACTTGCGTGCGTGTTCCAGCGCGTCCGCCAGCGCATCGACTTCGGCCGTGGTGTTGTAGAGACCGAAGGACGCCCGGCATGTGGAGGTGACGCCGAACCGTTTCAAGAGCGGCTGCGCACAATGCGTTCCGGCCCGCACGGCAATGCCGGCACGGTCGATGACCATCGACACGTCATGGGCATGGATGCCGGCGATCTCGAAGGAAAAGATACTCCCCTTGCCGGGTGCGTCGCCGAAAACCCTCAGCGAATTGATCGAGGACAGGCGCTCGCGGGCATAGGCCGTCAGGCTCGCCTCATGAGCCCTGATCGCCTCGCGGCCGACCTTCTCCATGTAATCGAGCGCATAGCCGAGCCCGATCGCCTGGACGATCGGCGGCGTACCGGCCTCGAAGCGATGCGGCGGATCGTTGTAGGTGACGCCGTCCTCCGTCACTTCCTCGATCATCTCGCCGCCACCCATGAAGGGGCGCATTTCCTTCAACCGTTCGGTCTTGCCATAGAGCACGCCGATGCCGGAAGGACCGTAGAGCTTGTGACCGGTCATCACATACCAGTCGCAATCGATGTCCTGGACGTCGACGGGCATATGCACCGCACCCTGGCTGCCGTCGACAAGCACCGGAATGCCGCGCTCGCGGGCAATGCGGCAGATCTCCTTGACCGGGACCACGGTGCCCAGCGCGTTCGACATGTGCGTGATGGCGATGAGCTTCGTCCGCTCCGTCAGGCATTTGACGAAGTCCTCGATGTGGAACGCGCCGTCGTCGTCGATCGGCGCCCAGACGAGCTTCGCGCCCTGCCGCTCGCGAATAAAGTGCCAGGGAACGATATTGGAGTGATGCTCCATGATCGAGACGACGATCTCATCCCCCTCGCCGAGCTGCGGCATTCCATAGCCGTAGGCGACCGTGTTGATCGCCTCCGTCGAGGACTTGGTGAAGATGATGTTGTCGACCGACGGCGCATTCAGGAAACGGCGAACCTTTTCGCGCGCCTGTTCATAGGCTTCCGTCGCGGCATTCGACAGGAAATGCAGGCCGCGATGGACGTTGGCGTATTCGTTGGAATAGGCATGCGCAACGGCGTCGATGACGAGCTGCGGCTTCTGCGCCGACGCGCCGTTGTCCAGATAGACGAGCGGCTTGCCATAGACCGTCCGTGACAGGATCGGGAAATCCTTCCTGACCGCTTCGACGTCGTATGCCGCTACCGGCGGCGCAGGATGTTCCATGTCTCTATCCAATCAGGCGTGCTTTTCGAGCCAGGCCGCGACTATGCCTTCCAGCGCCTCGACCAGTGCCTCGTCGTCTTCCAGTTCCTCGACGATCTCGGCGACGAAAGCATTGACGAGCATGGCGCGCGCCTTGTTTTCCGGAATGCCGCGAGCGAGAAGGTAAAAGAGCTGCGTGTGATCGATATCGATGACCGTTGCACCGTGGCCGCACTGCACGTCATCTGCAAAGATTTCGAGTTCCGGCTTCGCAGAGAAATCGGCGTCGTCGGACAAGAGCAGCGTGTTGCACGACATTTTGGCGTCGGTCTTCTGCGCGTCCTGGGCGACCAGGATCTTGCCTTGAAACACGCCCTTCGCCCGATCGAAGACGACGTTGCGGATGATCTCGCTCGACGTCGTGTGCGGCACGTTGTGGCTCAGCGTGAACGTCAGATCCGTGTGGCTGTCCCCGCCGAGCAGGTTGATGCCGCGCAGCGTCAGGTCGGAGCCCTCGCCGCTCGCACGGCCATGCAGTTCCTGACGGACCAGCTTGCCGCCGGCGTTGATGACGAAGAGGTGCAGCTTCGCGTCCTTGCCGAGATCGAAGCGGATCTGGCCGAGATGCGTGTCCGCCGGACCCTGCTGCTGCAGGATGATCCAGATCACGTCGGCGCCGTCTGCGAGCGTCACGTCGCTTACCGAGGAAACGAAGCTCGGCTCCGCATTCGTCGAAAGATGACGTTCGATTACGGTCGCTTTCGCGCCGGCGCCGAAGGAGACCGGAAAGCGCGTATGCGCCTGACCATGACTCTGAACCACCTGGATTTCGATCGGAGCTTCGATCTGCGCGCCGGCGGCGACGGTGATTTCCAGTCCGCCGCGCACGAGGCCGCCATTGATTCGGCCGATCGCATCATCCGAGCCGAGCACTGAGAGCCCGGCTACCGCCGAGCCATCGAGCAGGCTCTCGGTATAGGAGCGCGCCGTCAGCTCTTCGGGAACGCTCTTGATATCCGCCTGGCCGTTGCGCACGGACAGAACGGACGAACCCGGGACGACCGGCTCGACGCGTTCGGCAAACGCGGTCGGATCGGCCGCCGGCACCGCCCGCAGCAGCGTACGCAGGTCGGTATAGTGCCAGGCTTCGACGCGGCGCGTCGGCAGACCTGCCGTCTTCAACTCGTGGACCAGCGTGTCGCGAAGCGACAGCACGGAGCCGTCGCCCGGCAGATCACCGATCTGCGCCGTATAGGCATCGACGAGCGCCGTTTCGGCCGCCGTCATCTTGATGGCCTGTTGCATATTCATTCGAACACTCCTTCGACAGGCGTCAGGCTGCCGCCTCGATGATATCCGCGTAGCCGTTGGCCTCGAGTTCGTGCGCCAGCGTCTTGTCGCCGGACTTGATGACCTGGCCCTTGTAGAGCACGTGGACGGTGTCCGGAACGATGTAGTTGAGCAGGCGCTGGTAGTGCGTAATGACGACGACAGCGCGATCAGGCGAGCGCAGTGCGTTGACGCCATCGGCAACGATCTTCAGCGCATCGATGTCGAGGCCGGAGTCGGTCTCGTCGAGAACGCAGAGCTTCGGCTCGAGCAGAGCCATCTGCAGGATTTCCGCGCGCTTCTTCTCGCCGCCCGAGAAGCCGACATTGAGCGGACGGCGCAGCATTTCGGGCGCGATCTTCAGCTCGGCGGCAGCTTCCTTGACGCGGCGCATGAATTCCGGCGTCGTCAGTTCCTCTTCGCCGCGGTATTTGCGCTGTTCGTTCATCGCCACCTTCAGGAACTGCATGGTGGCGACACCCGGGATCTCGACCGGATACTGGAAGGCGAGGAAGATACCCTTCGCGGCTCGCTCCGAAGCGTCGAGCTCCAGGATGCTTTCGCCGTTATAAAGAATGTCGCCTTCGGTCACTTCATAATCTTCGCGCCCCGACAGGATGTAGGAGAGCGTCGACTTGCCGGAACCGTTCGGCCCCATAATGGCCGCGACTTCGCCGGCCTTCACGGTCAGGTTCAGGCCGCGGATGATCTCTGTGCCGTCCTCGGCGATGCGTGCGTGCAGGTTCTTGATTTCAAGCATGTGTGTTCGTCCTCTTGGGAAACGAAATCTTCTATCGCGCACAAATTCCGTGCGCCGGTTCGGTATTCGGACGGGCCTTAGCCCACGGAGCCTTCGAGCGAGATGCCGATCAGCTTCTGTGCCTCGACGGCGAATTCCATCGGCAATTCCTGGATAACTTCCTTGACGAAGCCGTTGACGATCAGAGCGATCGCCGCCTCTTCCGGAATGCCGCGCTGCAGGCAGTAGAAAAGCTGGTCCTCGGAAATCTTGGACGTCGTCGCCTCGTGCTCGAACTGCGCAGTCGAATTCTTCGCCTCGATATAGGGCACCGTGTGCGCACCGCACCGATCGCCGATCAGAAGCGAATCGCACTGGGTGAAGTTGCGGGCGTTCTCGGCCTTGCGGTGCGCCGAGACCTGACCGCGATAGGTGTTTTCCGAAACGCCGGCTGCAATGCCCTTGGAGATGATGCGGCTCGACGTGTTCTTGCCGAGGTGGATCATCTTCGTCCCCGAGTCGATCTGCTGGTGACCATTGGAAACCGCGATCGAGTAGAACTCGCCACGCGAACCGTCGCCGCGCAGGATGCAGGACGGATATTTCCAGGTGATCGCCGACCCGGTCTCGACCTGGGTCCAGGAGATCTTCGAGTTCTTGCCGCGGCAATCGCCACGCTTGGTCACGAAATTATAGATGCCGCCCTTGCCCTGCTTGTCGCCCGGATACCAGTTCTGCACCGTCGAATATTTGATTTCGGCATCGTCGAGCGCAATCAGTTCGACCACTGCCGCATGAAGCTGGTTCTCGTCGCGTTGCGGCGCCGTGCAGCCTTCGAGATAGGAGACATAGGCGCCTTCGTCGGCGATGATGAGCGTACGCTCGAACTGGCCCGTGTTCTTCTCGTTGATGCGGAAATAGGTCGAAAGCTCCATCGGGCACCGCACGCCCTTCGGCACATAGACGAAGGAGCCGTCGGTGAAGACCGCGGAGTTCAGCGTCGCATAGAAGTTATCCGACTGCGGCACGACCGTACCGAGATACTTCCGCACGAGGTCCGGATGCTCCCGCATCGCCTCGGAGATCGACATGAAGATGACGCCGGCCTTCTTCAGCTCTTCCTTGAAGGTGGTGACGACGGAGACCGAATCGAACACCGCATCGACGGCGATCTTCGACTTCTCGACGCCGGCGAGAATCTCCTGTTCCTTCAGCGGAATGCCGAGCTTCTCGTAAACCTTGAGGAGTTCCGGGTCGACCTCGTCGAGCGACTTCGGCCCGGTCGTGCCCTTCGGCGCCGCGTAATAATGGATGTCGTTGAAGTCGATCTTCGGGTAGCGGACGCGCGCCCAGGTCGGCTCCTCCATGGTCTGCCAGCGGCGATAAGCCTCGAGGCGCCATTCGAGCATCCATTCCGGTTCGTTCTTCTTGGACGAGATCAGGCGGATGATATCCTCGGACAGCCCCTTCGGAGCAAGGTCCATCTCGATCGTCGTCTCGAAGCCGTATTTATACTGGTCCACGTCGATCTGGCGGACCTGATCAATGGTTTCCTGCACGGCAGGCATGTCGTTCTCCAATCTCGCCGGATCCAAGGTCCGGCAGCTTGTCAATACGATGCAAGTATTCGCGCACCGCTTATGTAATGGCTAAAAGGCGCTTTTCACCCCATTTGCCAAGCGGAAAATTGCTTTTCCGCAATTTCATTCAATGCTCTCCGCTTCACGCCGCCTGTCCGGCCGAGCGGCGCCGCGCCGCCACTTTCGCGAATGCTGCCGCGCAGCGCTCGATTTCCGCTTGCGTCGTCGCCTCGCCGATCGAAATCCTGAGCGCACCCTGGCGGGGATCGTAGCCCATGGCGGTCAGGACGTGACTTTGCCCGACCTTTCCGGACGAGCAGGCCGAGCCCGCCGACAAGGCGACGCCCTCGAGATCGAAAGCGATTTGCCCGGTCTCGGCTTTCAGCCCCGGAAGCGTGAAGAAGCAGGTATTTGCCAGGCGGGGCTCGTCGCGCCCGTGGATCACCACATCGGGGGCGCAGGACTGCATTTCCGCCTCGAGGCCGTCGCGCAGCGCGGCTATGGCGGCCATGCGCCCGTCGATATTCCCAGCCGCGGCGCGTGCTGCAGCCGCAAAGCCCGCAAGCGCGGCTGCATTCTCGGTCCCCGAACGGTGGCCCCTCTCCTGTCCGCCGCCGCGAATCAGTGGAGAAGGCATCATGATCTCGCCGCGGACGACGAGTGCGCCCGCTCCCTTGGGGCCGCCGATCTTGTGCGACGACAGGATCAGAAAGTCAGCACCGAGCGATGAAATCGAAAGCGGCAGACGGCCGGCCGCCTGGACCGCATCGACGACCAGGATACCGCCATGTGCGCGCACGATCGCCGCAACCTCGGCGACCGGCTGGATGATGCCGGTTTCGTTATTGGCAAGCATCACGGCCACCATCGGCAGACCGGTCTCACGGTCATGGGCCTGAAGCAGATCGTCGAGCGCTGCGCAGTCGACGATCCCGGCATTTGTCACCGGTATCTCGCAAACATCCTCGCGCGCGAAACGCCCGCCCTCGCGCACGGCCGGATGCTCGATCGCCGAAACATAGAGCTTGCCTGCCTTGAGCGGCGTGCGCCCCATGCGCAACTGCGGCGTCAGCACCATGTTCGCCGCTTCCGTCGCGCCGCTGGTAAAGACGACCGCTGCGGGTTGCGCGCCGCACAGAGTGGCAACATCGCGTCTGGCGCTCTCGACAAGGGCGCGCACCGCACGCCCTTCGCCGTGGACCGAAGAGGGATTGCCGAGCTGATCGAGCGCGTACAGGAGCGCCTCGCGCGCTTCCGGCAGAAGCGGCGCCGTGGCGTTCCAGTCCATGTAGATGCGCGATCCCGACATCGATTCCTTCGCTAGGCTGCTGCGACCGCTTCGAACGGCCCGTTGCATTTTCCTTGAATTTTCCGCGCCGCTTGCCTTAAGAGACGAAGCTTATGCGGAGGTCCGCACCCAAGTTTTGAACGGTTCTAAAGTAGGTTCTAGAAAAGCTGACTGGTTTAGTCAAGACAGATCGGCACCAAGAACGACGGAATTGAACCAAAGCACTCCCGGAGAGCCAATGCCCGAAATCATTTTCAACGGACCGGCCGGTCGCCTTGAAGGCCGCTATCAGCCTTCGAAGCAGAAGAGCGCACCGATTGCGATCATCCTGCATCCGCACCCGCAGTTCGGCGGCACGATGAACAATCAGATCGTGTACCAGCTCTTCTACATGTTCCAGAAGCGCGGCTTCACCACCTTGCGCTTCAATTTTCGGGGCATCGGCCGCAGCCAGGGCGAATTCGACCATGGTGCCGGTGAGCTTTCCGATGCCGCGTCCGCGCTCGACTGGGTACAGAGCCTGCACCCCGATTCCAAGAGCTGCTGGGTCGCCGGCTACTCGTTCGGCGCCTGGATCGGCATGCAGCTGCTGATGCGGCGTCCGGAAATCGAGGGCTTCATGGCGGTGGCACCGCAGCCGAACATCTACGATTTCTCCTTCTTGGCGCCCTGCCCCTCTTCCGGTCTGATCATCAACGGCGATTCCGACAAGGTCGCGCCGGAAAAGGACGTCAATGGGCTCGTCGAGAAGCTCAAGACGCAGAAGGGCATCCTGATCACGCATAAGACGGTACCGGGCGCCAACCACTTCTTCAACGGCCAGGTCGAGACCCTCATGGCCGAATGCGAAGACTATCTCGACCGCCGGCTCAACGGCGAACTGGTACCCGAGCCCGCGGCAAAGCGCATCCGCTGAACCGCACCATTCCATGAGGCAGCCCGGGAATCCCGCACGTTTCCCGGGCTGTCGCTTGCCGTGCGTCTAGTGCCTGTTGAGATTCATTTTGAGTTTATGACGGTGCGAGATGGATAATGGCGTCGAAGCTCTGGTCGGTTTTGTCGGCACGCATGGCAATGCGCTTGAATTCCTTGAGTACCGAGCGTGCGCTTCTCATAAGACGCGCGGCGCTGTAGGAGGCGTATCGGAGGACTGCAATCTCTCCTTTTGCCTCATCCCGTGCTCGTCACAGGGATCCAGCAGCGCCGCGTATGCGGCGCGGGAGGCGTTCTTTCAGCCCAAGGACTTGGGCTGGCTGGATTCCTGTGACAAGCACAGGAATGAGGAAATCAAACAAGCGGCGGCGGTGGCCCGAATCTCTACAGGCCTTAGTCTTTCGTTATCCCCTAGGCGAAGCTTCGTCGTAAGCAGTGGCGATCTAATGCCTGATCCACTGGGAAACAGCGGGGGCCACGACACGCGCGGACGGCTCTGCGGATTCGACACGATTGCGCCCCGCGGCTTTGGCAGCGTACAGCGCCTTATCCGCCCTCTGTAGCGCCGTTTCCAGCGGCTCTCCCGGTTCGATCGCCGCCACACCGAAGCTTGCGGTGATCGTCGCCGTCTCCGGGAGCCCGGGGATAGGCGTTGAGGCGGTGGCGGCACGCATTCCCTGAGCAACGACACGCGCATCGCTCAGGCCCACGCCGGGAAGAAACACCGCAAACTCCTCGCCGCCGAGGCGTGCCGCCGCAGCACGGCTGGGCATGAGTTCGAGAAGCACACGCGCGAACTGGCGGATTACCTCGTCGCCCGTGTGGTGGCCGTAGGTGTCGTTGACGCCCTTGAACCGGTCGAGATCCGTAAGGATCAGCGCGCCCGGACCCTCGGCGTTGCGGGTCGGCAGCAAAGGGGCGACGCGCTCGATGAAGCCGCGCCGGTTCAGGAGACCCGAAAGGGCGTCGGTCTCGGAGCTGGCGCGTGCCTTGTCGACGATGTCCTTGACCATGACGCCCAACATCGCGACGCCGGTCCCGACGATCAGCGCGGCGCCGAACGCCTGCGAAATCAAGGCGAAGGGGCTCTGAAGATAGTCCGAAGCCGTGGCGCCCGCCCCCGCGGCGACGGCCGCATAGATCTTGACGAGGAAATGGAGCGCATTCATCGCGAGGAAGCCAATTAGGATCCAGTCCGCGTAGGAGCGGCGCCGGGAACGGATAACCGCGGCTGCGGTCCAGGCCTGGATGAGGAAGAACGGTGCCTGGTAGAAGAAGGCGTGCCGCAACGTTCCGCGCGGAAGATCGTAGATAAACAGATCGAGGATTACCGAAGCGGCGAAGAAAGCCGCAAGGGCCCGCGGCTTTGACGGTACGCCATAAAAGAGCCCGAGGCCGAAACGCAGGAGACAAAAGCCGGCAAGGACACTTGCGAAAGCCCCGACGGCGAACAGCTTGGGTACAGGCGTAAACGGCACAACGGCTTCACAAATCGCAGCCAGAGAAGCTATGGCAAATCCAGCGGCGCACCAGGCTGCCGGCCGCCCCGGACGGCGTTTCGCGGCGATGACGAGAAAAGCCGCCGCGAATATCTGGGCAATGACGAAATTCACCGCCAGAAGTGAAAGTGCACCACCCATCGAAGTTCCGAAAGTCCTTCCGCGGTCAACGAGCCCACGGCTCTCCGCTGTCGTGGCGTAGGTTAGCGAAGGCGCGCGAAGAAATCATTAAGCCGACTCGGCTTGTGCGGGTTTTGCGGCCTGCCGACCTCCGCTTACCGGGCGGCTGACGCCGGTCGTCCCCGGATAGGTCAAAGGCAATCCGTACCGCGATCTCACGGCGAGGTAGGCCCAGGCCTCCGCTTCCATCGAATCCCCGTTGAGACCCGCCGCTTCCGCGGCAAGCACGCGCGCGCCCTCCGCTTCCGCAAGCGCGCGAAGGTCGCTCATGATTACGGAATTCAGGCGGCCGCCGCCGCAGACAATGTAGGTTGCCGGACTTGCCGGAAGATGGCGTGCGGACCGGACGATGCCGGCAGCCGTCACATGAGCGAGGGTACGCGCGCCATCCTCAAGGCTGGCATCGCTTGCCGCCGGAGGCGCGAAGTCGTTACGGTCGAGCGAGCGGCGTTTCTCAGCACTGAAGAACGGGTGAGAAAGATAACGGTCGGCGAGTTCCGGCAGGACGCCGCCCTCGCTCGCGATCATGCCGCCCTGATCGTAGGGAATGCCGGCGTGAGCCTCTACCCACTGATCGATCAGCGTATTGCCGGGTCCGCTGTCATAAGCGACGATTTCTTCGCCTGCGCCTATGTAGGTGAGATTGGAAATGCCGCCGATATTGACGAAGACGACGGGAGTGGCGAACTCCCCGATCTCGGAGAGACCGCGCGCCAGGGCGGCGTGATAGGCGGGAATGAGTGGCGCGCCCTGGCCTCCATGGGCCATGTCATTGGCCCGCATGTCATAGACCACGTCGAGCCCGGTCTCCCGCGCCAGCAGATCGCCATCGCCAAGCTGTACCGTCAACGCTTGGTCAGGGCGATGCAGGACGGTTTGACCGTGAAAACCTATTACATCAACATTATCGGGTAAAATATTGTTTTCCTGAAGAAACATCCGGACGGCCACTGCGTGCCGCAACGTCAGGTCGCGCTCAAGGTCTGCGAGAGTACCCGGCCGCTCTTCTCGTTTGACAATCGACCGGGCATCTTCGAGGCCCTGTTTCAGGCGCTCCCGGAACTGCGGATCATAGGCATATCCGGCGGACGGGCCGCGATCGACGATGGTGTCACCGTCCGTTCGCACGACTGCGATATCTATGCCGTCCATGCTCGTGCCGCTCATCAGGCCGATCGCCGCCAATACCTTGCCCATGCATTATCCTCCGCCGAACGCGCGCCGCTTCCTACCCGCGTCTGCGTTCATAGCAAAACACCCGCCAAGCAAAAACGTGCACTTTCGAAGAAACAGTGATAAAGGCCCGGCGCACACGTTCTACCCAGCCGAAAGAGACAGGTTATGTCCGAGTTCAAGTCCGATTTCCTTCATACTCTCAGCGAACGCGGTTTCATCCATCAGACATCGGATGATGCCGGCCTCGACCAGCTGTTCCGGACGGAAACCGTGACCGCCTATATCGGCTTCGACCCCACGGCCGCGAGCCTGCACGCCGGCGGGCTCATCCAGATCATGATGCTGCACTGGCTGCAGGCGACCGGACACCGTCCTATTTCGCTGATGGGCGGCGGCACGGGCATGGTCGGCGACCCGTCCTTCAAGGACGAGGCGCGGCAATTGATGACGCCCGAAACGATCGCCGCCAACATAGCGAGCATCAAAACGGTCTTTTCGAACTACCTGAGATACGGCGACGGCCCCAAGGACGCGCTGATGATCAACAATGCCGACTGGCTGCTCGGCATCAACTACCTCGAATTTCTGCGCGACGTCGGCCGGCATTTCTCGGTGAACCGCATGCTGTCTTTCGACAGCGTCAAGATGCGGCTCGAGCGCGAGCAGTCGCTGTCCTTCCTTGAATTCAACTACATGATCCTGCAGGCCTACGACTTCGTCGAGCTTTACGAGCGCACCGGATGCCGGCTCCAGATGGGCGGTTCGGATCAGTGGGGCAACATCGTCAATGGCATCGATCTCGGCCACCGGATGGGAACGCCGCAGCTCTACGCCCTCACCTCGCCGCTGCTGACCACTGCCTCCGGCGCGAAAATGGGCAAGTCCTTGAGCGGTGCCGTCTGGCTCAATCCGGATATGCTCGGACCCTACGAGTTCTGGCAGTACTGGCGAAACACCGAGGACGCCGACGTCGCCCGTTTCCTCAAGCTCTACACGACGCTGCCGATGGCCGAAATCGACCGGCTGTCGAAGCTCGGCGGTTCCGAGATCAACGAGGTCAAAAAGGTTCTGGCAACCGAGGTCACCGCCATGCTGCACGGGCGGGCGGCGGCGGAGCAGGCCGCCGAGACGGCGCGCAAGACCTTCGAGGAAGGTGCGCTTGCCGAGAACCTGCCCTCGGTCGAGGTCCCGGCTCCCGAACTCGAATCGGGGCTTGGCCTGCTGACGCTTCTGGTCCGCGCCGGTCTGGCCGCTTCGAACGGCGAGGCGCGCCGCCATGTTCAGGGCGGCGCCGTCCGGATCAATGACGATCAGGTCAGCGACGAACGCCGCATCATCGGAAGCGGCGACGTGACCGGCGACGGCGTCATCAAGCTCTCGCTCGGCAAGAAGAAGCACCTGCTCGTTCGGCCCGTGTGAGCGGGTGACAAGGCAATGGGAACCTGGCCGGCCGCAGCGCCGGCCTTTTTATTGAAACTCGAAAATGTTGCGGAAGACGCCCGGCGCTATGATCGACAGCGGGTTGATCGTCAGATTCGGCTGACTGAACGGACCGGTGAGTTTGAACGTGATGCCGAGCAGACCGCGGTCACGGCCATTTCCGAGGAGGACACCGATCAGCGGCAGCTCGCCGAAGAGCCGGTTCAATCCATAGGCCGGCATGAAGGTTCCCGTCATGTCCATGCGGCCGTTGGAGTCGCGGACGGTACCCTGGAACGTCGCGCCGACGTCGACGCCGCGGACGACCCCGCTGCCGACGCGGATCGCGCCCTGATCCAGCAGGAGTTGCGCGTAACCGCGCTCGAACTGAGCCGTACTCACATCGATATCGCGCCTGACCGCCTCATTGAGGCTGCGCCCGTCCTGCCCCGCCGGCGTCGAGACCATCGATTGCAGCCTCTGCTCCCCGACGAGCGAGAACTTGCGGATATCCACGGTCCCACGCCAGGAATTGGCGCCGCGATCACGCAGTCGCAGATTGAGGAGGCCGCCGCGCATATTGCGATAGATATCGATGAAGCGCGCGAAAGCCCCGGCATCGCTTGTCGTCAGTTCCAGTGTGTTGTCCGCCCCGGCCTTCACCAGTCTGGCGACGACGGCCTGACCGCTTGCAGTCAACGCAGAAAGATCGACATCGTCGATCTGCTGACCGCGGCTCGAATAGGCCAGGTTTACATTCGAGAGCACTTCGCCGTTAAAGCCGGTAACCCGATCGAGCCGCGCATTGATCTTCACATTGCCCGAGCCTTTCGAGCCCGATCCGCTCTTCACGCGGGCGAGCGCCGGCCGGATGTCAGCCGCAGTGCCGGTCAGGTCCACCGAGTAGCCTCCATTGCTGCGCCCGACCGTGACGGCGAAATCGTCTCCGCTTGCGAGGCGCACGCCGCGCAGCCGCGCCGCTGCAAGACCCGATTCGTCGACGCGCAATTCGCCGGTGCCGCCAAAACCCTCACCGGTGAGCCGGAGGTCGTTTATTTCCGTGGTGCTGCCGACGGGCCGGATTGTGAACGCCGCCTGTGCGGCGATGCCCGCCCCCTTGCTCCAGCCGATCCAGGGAAGCGACAGGACGGCCTTGCCGAGGTCGGCCTTCACCGCCTGACTGCCGTCTTCCGCAAGCGACACGTCGATGCCGACGGGCCCCTTGACGATGCCGGACAGCGCGGGGGCGATTTTCGCCCGCGCCGCATCGTCGAGCGTCCCCGAGATTTCTCGCGTTCTCGTCACACCGGCCGAGCCGTCCACCGGTTCGGTGAGCGCGACACGCATCTTCGCACCGTCGATGAGGGCATTCGCCTGAAGCACCGCACGCTCGTTGTCGATCCGCATCTTACCGTCGAGATTGGCGATCGATCGTCCCGCTATGGGCCGCTTTATCGTGACGTCCTCAAGCTGCATCTCCACCTGCCACAGCGGCGGCGGCGGCATCTGGTCGGATATGAGGCCAAACCGTGCGCCCACCAGTGCCGTCATCGGCCCGGCGAAATCCTCCGGCGCGAAGGGCGTCTTCTGAAGGGCCTGGATGGGCTTGTAGCGAACGAGCTCCGCTATGGCGTCCGCCTGTCCGGCGACCTCGATCTTCATTTCCGCCATCAGCGGCTTCTCATAGACGTCGGCGATAACGAAATCCCCCCCGTTCAAGGCGACGGACCGCCCGGACGGGAAAAAGGCGGCGCCCTTCCGGACCGCAACGGACATGCGCTCGCCGCTCAGGCTGAAGTGCCCGGCCGTGTCGCGCAGCGGCGGGATCTCGCCGGCGATGTTGATGCGCGTCTCGTCGATGGCGAAGTTGATGTTGAGCTCCTTTTCGTCGAGCCTCAACTCACCGCCGCTGCTGGCGATGCGCCCCTCTGGTATCGAGACCTCGATGCGTGCATCGCTCACCGTCCCGCCGAAGAGATTGCCGATCGCCCAGCGGCGAGCCCCCTTCGCGAGCCACCATGGCCATAGCTGCTTCACCGCCCGGGCATGCAGCCTGTCGCTGAGTGCGGCGAAACTGATCCTTGGCGACGTCTTGCCGAAGGCGACCGAGAGCGAGCCCGCCATCGAACCGAGCGGGCTCGATATTGCCAGCTGATCGAAGATCAGCCGGTGCGCGTCGGACTCGAATCGGCCGCTCGCCTTGGCGTCAAATGCAAGCGGCCGCTCCTGAATGTCTTCGGGATCGGAACTGGCGTTCTTGAGCAGAAGATCGACCGCAAAGCCCTTGCGATCGGCGCCGGCGATCTTGTCGAGATCGATCAGGGCGCCGGTAAAAGGGAAGCTCGAACGGCCGATCCTGATCATCGACGACAGAATTTCGACGGAGGCCCGCTCGAAATCGTAGGAGAGGTTCAGGTCAGAGGAATTGAGAGTCGAGACGAGACCGCCGGCGTGGAAGGAGCCCTTGGAAGTCTTGACCGTTGCCGTAAGTGCAGGCTTCCTGCCGTCCGTCGCGCGAGACGCGTTGAGCATCACATCGGCGGTGGTCTCGATGCCGAAGGCCTCCTCCCTGGCCGATTTTCCGTGATAGAGGAACGGCGAAAGCGAGAGCGCGTCGAGGCGGGCCTCGAAGGCAGCAATGCGCCCATTTTTGCCGAGAGCCTTTGCCGTCAGCACCGACTCTGTCCCGTCGACCGCGATCGTACCGTCAACGCGCATCGAGCTGTCCGGATCGTTTCTGAATTCCAGCGTCCTGATATCGACGGGAACAACGCGCCCCCGGGCGCCGCTGACTTTCAGGCTGAAATCCGAGAGCACGACGGTCTGCGTCGCCCGCCCCGCGGTCAACCGTGACATCCGGTCGCCCTGCGCGAACAGCTCCTCAAGCGCGTTACCCACATCGGCGATGCGGATGGCGGTGAGATCGATCGGCTCGCCGCGCGGCAAGAGGCCGGTGTCGAGTTCGCCTCCCTCCGCTTCGAGCCTCGAGACGTCGATGCGGCCGGTCGCCAGCGCGAAGGGATCGAGGGCGATCGAGATCGCACCGAGCTTGGCGAGGTGCCGGCCCGAACCGCTCTCCTTCAGGGTCACGCCGCGCGCCTTGAGCGCAATTGCGCCGCCGCCCGTCAAGCGGATGACCGTGCTTTCGACATCGGCGCGGTAACCCTGGCCGAGCGCGGCGTTGAGCGCATTACGTGCCCGGGCATTCAACGGTCCGTCGACGACCCCGCTTTCTATGATGGCGACGAGCGAAGCAACGGCGATGAAGACAAGGAGGGAGCAGCACAGGAAAAGCCGTGCGCAGAAGCGCCACGCCCCGCCCGGGCGCGGCGTGTGCACGATGACCGGGTCGTGCGCCTGGGCCGAGGGCAACGCGTGCAGCGCGACGATGTCCTCTCTGCGAAAGTCGACTTTTTCGCCGCGGATTTCAGTCATCGGCCCGAGCGTCCGACCTGATCGCCCCATTGCGTGTTTCCCATCGGGCCGCTGCCACGTGAGCGATGGCCGGGTCTTTCATTCGCCCCATTTAGATCGATACTCGTCCAACCAAATCACCATGCTTCGTCTCTCGCGGGAGCGAGAAGACTAGCCATTTCCCCTTTCGCGCAAGATCGCTTATGGCATTGAGCCAGCACGATTTCACCTCCACTCGAATCCGAGTTAAAGGATCATACAGTAGCTACGAAGCCGTCCGGCACCTGTCAAATCTATCACAACTCTTCTGGACGGACTTCGGCGATCTCCGATATGCCTCAAGCGCGCTGCATTCGATCCCGAAGACGCTGCACGATTTTGGGACATGCATTAACCGCGGAATGCCCACAAAACGTGACGTAAGAAAGGTTTGATCATGGCAGGATTGGGACAAGGCGATATCGCCCCGGAGTTCGAACTTCCTCGTGATGGCGGCGGTTCGATCGCGCTCGCTGCGCTGCGCGGAAAGCCGATCGTTCTGTTCTTCTATCCGAAGGACGATACCAAAGCCTGCACGGAGGAGGCTATCGCCTTCTCTGCTCTGCAGGAGGAATTCCAGGAAGCGGGGATTGCGCTCGTCGGCATATCGCCAGATTCGGCCAAGAGCCACGATCGTTTCACAAAAAAACACGACCTCACGGTCGCCCTTGGCGCCGACGAGGACAAGGCTGTGGCAAACGCCTACGGCGTCTGGGTCGAGAAGAGCATGTACGGCCGCAAATACATGGGCGTCGAGCGGACCACCTTCCTTATCGATCGGCAGGGCGTGATCAGCCGCGTCTGGGAAAAGGTCAAAGTCCCCGGCCACGCCGACGAGGTTCTGGCCGCCGCAAAGGCGCTTTGAGCGGATACGGCAAGACCATGACGCGACTTCCGCAATTCCACAGCCTGCGCGGCGCCGCCGTCGAAGCGATCCGCGCCGCCGATCTTGCCGTCAAGACCGAGCTTGCGCAGGAGGCGGCGCGGCGCTGGCAGGCGCGAACGCTGTCCCTGCGCTCGCCCTTGGACCGCGCCGTGCCCGAACGGCCCGGCCGCCCGGAAAGACCCGTTCTGACGCCACCGACCCAGGTCAAGCGGCGCTCGCTCGGCTCGCTGAAAGGGCGCATCGCTCTGCTTCACGCTATCGCCCACATCGAACTGAACGCGGTCGATCTGGCCCTCGACATCATCGCACGCTTTGCATCCGAGCCGGTGCCGAATTCCTTCTTTGACGGGTGGATGCAGGTTGCCTTCGAAGAGGCCAAGCATTTTCGAATGGTACGGCAACGGCTGAACGACCTCGGCGCAGATTATGGCGACCTTCCCGCCCATGACGGCCTCTGGCAGGCGGCGCACGACACGCGCAACGACCTGACCGCCCGCCTGGCCGTCGTTCCGCTGATTCTCGAAGCCCGTGGCCTTGATGTGACCCCGGCACTGCGTGCGAAGATGCGGGAGACCGGCGACGATGAGAGCGCTGCCGTCCTCGACGTCATCTACGAAGACGAGAAGGGCCACGTCGCGGTCGGAGCGAAATGGTTCCGCTTTCTCTGCGCACGGCAGAAGAAGGACCCCGCCGCAACCTTTCAAACGCTGGTGCGGGCGAATTTCCGCGGACCGCTCAAACCCCCGTTCAACGACATTGCCCGGGCGGAAGCGGGATTGACCCCCTCCTTCTACCGATCGATGACCGCCTCCACCAACATCTGAGATAGCGCCTCGCACACACGCTTTATTAACCCTAACAAAGTGTAATTGCCGTCGAGCAACGCGAACTACGGCGCAGCGCGTCTACTGACGCGCAACCGGGGCGCATCGGCGGGGGTGATGTGGTGTCTGTTGGTTCGGTAAACGCCTTCGGGAAACGCAGGCAAAGTCACGTCCTGATCCTGGCGAGCGGCGACCGGGTCCGGCACATGACTGTCCGCCCATGGATGGCGACCCTGGCCATCTGTTTCCTGGGAATGTTCGGCACAGGATATCTTGCCGCAACCACATATCTGGTGCTTCGCGACGACCTGATCGGCGGAACGATCGCACGGCAGGCGCGCATGCAGCATGAATACGAGGACCGGATCGCTGCACTGCGAGCGCAGGTTGACCGTGTCACGAGCCGGCAATTGCTGGATCAGCAGGTTGTCGAGCAGAAGGTAGAGAAGCTTCTGCAGCGGCAGCTGGCACTGACCTCGAGAAGCGGCCAGTTCGGCGCACTCCCGGAAAACGGTACGGCCCTTAATCATGCCGGACAGCAAAACACTCTGCCGGCGACGGAACCGCTGGCCTATGACGGGCGCGCAGAAGCTCGGAGCGGCGTCAAGGCCATCGAGACGATCATGGGTATTGCCGGCAAGGATGATGATCGGCCTCCCCGCTCCGCCGTCCTCGGCTATGCACCCGTCTCTTCCGCGAATGTGGATGGCGAAAGCGCTTCCGACCGGGCCGACAGGGTGTTTTCCAATGTTACGCTTTCGCTTAAGGGTGTGGAGCGCGAACAGATGGCGCATCTCCGGCAGATGACGGACAGCGCACTAAGGACGTCCGCGACGATCAGGGCGATCGTGGAGGATACCGGTTTCACGCTTCCCGCAGCCGACGAAGCGCTCGCCACGGATACGGCCGCGGAAGCCGGTGTCGGCGGTCCCTTCGTCGAACCGCAGAACGGAGACGTATTCGATCGGTCCCTGGTCGGTCTCGACACTGCTCTCCTGGAGCTCGAGCAGACCCGTGAGGCAGCAAAAAGACTTCCTCTCGCCAGCCCGGCGCCTGCAGCCGATGTCTCCAGCGGCTTCGGAAATCGGCTGGATCCATTTCTCGGCCGCCCGGCGCTGCACGCGGGGACGGACTTTCGCGCACCGACCGGCACGCGAGTCCGCGCGACCGCCGATGGCACCGTAACGGCCGCAGGGTCTGCGGGCGGCTATGGAAACATGATCGAAATCGATCACGGCAACGGCGTCTCGACCCGCTATGCACATCTGTCGGCCATCCTGGTCGATGCCGGCGATGTGGTGAAGGCAGACGCGGTCATTGCCAAGTCGGGAAGTACCGGACGGTCGACGGGACCGCATCTTCACTACGAGGTTCGCCTGAACGGGCACGCCGTCGATCCGGCGCGCTTCCTGAGGGCCGGAACGGAGCTCGCCGGCTATCTCGATTGACAACGGGCGTGCGGGCCGCTACCTCTCCCGCGCCTGACGCGAAAAGCATGAGAATCGGGCGGATTCAACTTCCAGTGTTTCAAGGTGCTGGATTTCTTGACTTTCGGCGCCTTTGGTCGTATGAGCGCCGCCACATGCTGTTGCATTTTCCAACGATCGATCAGAGTTCATCAGAACCGGAACGGAAACAGTTTCCCCTTTGACCAATTTCGCTGACCTTGGCCTGAGCCAGAAAGTTCTCTCCGCAGTTACCGATGCGGGCTACACGATACCGACACCGATTCAGGTTGGTGCCATCCCGCCGGCGCTTCAGCGCCGCGACATTCTCGGCATAGCCCAGACCGGAACCGGCAAGACCGCATCCTTCGTGCTGCCGATGCTGACCCTTCTGGAAAAGGGACGCGCACGCGCACGCATGCCGCGTACGCTGATCCTCGAGCCGACGCGCGAACTCGCTGCGCAGGTTGCAGAGAACTTCGACAAATACGGCAAGAATCACAAGCTCAACATCGCGCTTCTGATCGGTGGAGTTTCCTTCGACGAGCAGGACCGCAAGCTCGAGCGTGGCGCCGATGTGCTGATCTGCACGCCCGGCCGCCTGCTCGACCATTGCGAGCGCGGCAAGCTCCTGATGACCGGAGTCGAAATCCTCGTCATCGACGAAGCCGACCGCATGCTCGACATGGGCTTCATTCCCGACATCGAGCGAATCGCGAAGCTCATTCCCTTCACGCGCCAGACCTTGTTCTTCTCCGCGACCATGCCGCCCGAAATCCAGAAGCTTGCGGATCGCTTCCTGCAGAATCCGGAGCGGCTCGAGGTGGCGCGCCGGTCCTCGACGGCCATAACCGTTACGCAGCGTTTCGTAGCCGCAAACGGCAAGGATTACGAGAAGCGCGCGGTGCTTCGTGAACTCATTCGGTCCCAGGAGGACCTGAAGAACGCGATCATCTTCTGCAATCGCAAGAAGGATGTCGCCGAACTCTTCCGCTCGCTCGATCGCCATGGCTTTTCGGTCGGCGCGCTGCACGGCGACATGGATCAGCGTTCACGCATGGCCATGCTCGCCAATTTCAAGGACGGCAACATCAAGCTGCTGGTCGCCTCCGACGTCGCGGCGCGAGGGCTCGACATTCCCGACGTCAGCCATGTCTTCAATTTCGACGTGCCGATCCACGCTGAAGACTATGTCCACCGCATCGGCCGAACGGGCCGTGCTGGCCGCTCCGGCGCCGCTTTCACGATCATCACGAAGCGCGAGACGAAGTTTTCCGATGCCATCGAGAAACTGATCGGCCAGAAGGTCGAATGGTACAACGGCGACCTTTCGGAATTGCCCGAGCCGATGGAGAGCCACGACAGCCGTCGCGACCGCAGCAGCGACGGGCGCAAGGATCGGAAGAGGGAGCGTCCCGGCAAGGCTCACGCCGATCGCAAGCCTGTCACGGCTTCAGGCAATATTACAGAAGAACTCGAAACAGTCCCGGAAAGGGTCGACGCGGTGAAGATCGAACGCAATGCCGACAGCAAGGATCGTCATAACGGCCGTAGCGACCGTCCCGGCCGCGCGCAGAATGCAGCCAATGACGACAATCGCGACCGTCGCCAGCGCAACCGCCGGGATCATGACGACGGTCCGACGCCGGTCGGTTTCGGTGACGACATTCCGGCCTTCATGCTGATCATGGGCAAGGCCTGATTCTCCGCTGATGGCACTGCCCGGCATCGATTTCCCCGGTCTCGGCTGCGGTCTGGCAATCCTGCGGGATGGAAAGATCCTCCTTTGCCGACGCCTGAAGGCGCCGGAGGCCGGTCACTGGAGCATCGTCGGCGGTAAAGTCGATCATATGGAGCTCGCGCAGGATGCGGCCCGACGCGAGGCGGAGGAGGAAAGTGGCCTTTCCATCCATTCGACCCGCTTTCTATGCATCAGCGAACAGATGATCGAAGCCGATCGGCAACATTGGATCTCGCTGATCTATGTGACGGAAAATTTCTCCGGCGAGCCGCGTCTCACCGAGCCGGACAAACTCTCCGACATCCGCTGGTTCGACCTGAGCGCCCTGCCCCAGCCTCTATCCCGCTTTGCGGCTGATGCGGTGCGGGCGCTCGCCTGAACCCCGCCACTCACCCTACTTTTTCGCCCTGAGCGCGGCCGCATAGGCAAGTCCAACCCAGCGCGCCATTTCATCCGGGTCGTCCCAAGCCGGCTCGGGGATGCTCCAATAGGGCATTTTCACCGGCTTGCCCTTGCCTTCATAGGCCCACTGCCGCGCGCCTGCTTCCTCGAGCGCCGGCGCCGATTCGGCATCGCCCTTCAAAAGAATTTCGCCGTTCACTTCCAAAGCAAGAATGATGCCGTCGAAATAGATGCCCTTGCCGCCGAACATGCGGCGAATCTTGACCGGGCCGAGTGTTTCGAAAATCTCCTCGATTGCCGCATTGTCCATCGCTCAATCCCTCAATAGCCCGCCGGCAGCCACTATCGCCTCCGGCGTGTCGAGATCAAGACGCGCCGCAGCACCGAGTTCGACGTCGATCACCGGCAAGCCGCATCGCTCGACGATGTGCCTCGCCCCGACGTCGCCGACGAGCTGCCGGACGGCATGGAAGGTCTCCTTCGGCAGAATGACCGGGTTGCCGCGCTGCCCGTCGGCGACGGCACGCACCACGGCACGGCCGGATTCGGCTTCAAAGGCAGCGATCAACTTCGCCAGGTGTGCCGAAGTGATGCCCGGCATGTCGGCAAGCATGACGAGCATCCCGCCGGAGTCGGCGTCGAGGGCGGAGAGACCGGCAATCAGCGAAGCGGCCATCCCGCTCCGGTAATCGGGGTTCGAGACGAATGTGGGCTGCAGCCCCGCGAGTGCCGCCCGGATCTCCGCCTCCCGATGCCCTGTTACCACGATCACTCTGCCCGGAACCGCGGCGATGGCGGTTTCCACCGACCGGCGCACGAGCGGGATGCCTTCGAACTCCGCAAGCAGTTTGTGGCGGCCGTCCGGCCCCATCCGGCTTGCCTGGCCGGCTGCGAGCACCACGATCCCGACGGGACCGGGCCGCTTGCCGCCGGTGCCTTCCCGGGGCTGCGGACGCGTCGGGATTTCCTTGAGCAACCCGCCGACGCCGAGCCCGGTAATATCGGCATTGCTCGGCCACTCGCCCGCGATCAACCGGTCGAGAATCCAGTCGAAGCCGTTTTCTCGCGGGCTTCGTGCACATCCGGGAGCACCCAGGACCGGAATATCCCCTAGCCGCCCGAGCACGAGCAGATTGCCCGGATCGACCGGCATCCCGACGTGTTCTACGACTCCGCCCGCGCGCCGGATGGCGGCAGGGATCACATCGTCCGGATCAGCCACGGCCGAAGCGCCGAAGACGATGATCATGTCATGCGAAACGGCAGCGTCCGAGATCGCGGCGGCGACCGCTTCGGTGGTATGAGCCACGCGTTGCTCGCTATCGAGGCGGCTGCCCGATTGCAGGAGCCTTGCGGTGAGAACGGCGCGCGTCTTGTCCATCACCTGGCCCTTCAACGAAGGCAGCTCGGTCGCCACCAGGGCCGCGCGCCGGGGCGTGAACGGCTTGACTTCGAAGGCCAGATCCGCCCGAAGCAGCGCCTGCGCTCGCTCCACGAGCGCTTGCTGGACGGCCAGCGGGATGATCTTGATCGTAGCCACCATGTCGCCTGCGTCGACGGCAACATGATCGGCAAGACAGGCGAGCGTGATCGCCGGATCTATACGGTTCAGCTGATCGACGACGGCGCGATTGGCAACGAAAAGACCGGCAACGGTAGCATAGACGTTGACCCGGCCCGTGGCAGCCCGCGAGAATCGCAGATGATCCGGGGCGATCGCCGCAGCTATGCGCGCCGCGGCTTCGTCCTCCGCCAGATCGTCCGGCTCGAGCCTCGCGACAATGACCTCCGTAAGATCCGCTTCGGCAAGTGCCGCGACATCGTCGGCGCTCAGGCGATGCCCCTTCGCCAGTTTCATTGTACCGATCTTTACCGAATGGCCCAGGAGAGCGCCTTCGGCATCGGCAAGCCGCACGGGTCCGAACCTCACTTCGCCCCCTCCACCGGCAGGTTCACGTCGCGACGCCGCAGCGCCCCGATGATTTCCGCCAGCACGGCAACCGCAATCTCGGCCGGGCTCGCGGCACCTATATCGAGGCCGATCGGGGCCTTTATACGTGCGATCGCCTCCCCCTGCACCCCTTGCGCCTGCAGGCGTTCGGTCCGAGCCGCATGGGTTTTGCGGCTGCCAAGCGCGCCGACATAGAAGCATCCCGCTTCCAGCGCCGCCCTGATCGGATAGTCATCGATCTTCGGATCATGCGTGAGAGCGGCGACTGCCGTATAGCGGTCGAGCGGTCGAGCGGGCAGAACGTCTTCGGGCCAGTCTGCAAGAAGCTCGACGCCATGGAAACGCTCGGCCGTTGCAAAGGCGGTACGCGGATCGATGACCGCCATGTCGAAACCTGCGACCGGCGCCAGATGCGCCAATGCCTGCGAAATGTGAACCGCGCCGATCGCGACGATACGTGGGGGCGGCAGATGAACGTTGATGAAAAACGCCCTTTCCTCGACCTTCAGAAGACGGGGCCGGCCCGAGTGCAGCGCTTCGGAGACGGGCGCGGCCCATTCGGGGGGAATGCGATCGCCTTCGACAAAAGCCTGACTGCTGCCGTCCGAAAGATCCCCGACGACGACGGCGGCGCGCCGCGACGCACGGGCGAGATTGAGTGTCTGCAGTGTGCTCAGTTCCATCGTTCAGCCGTCAATTCGTTCGACATAGACGCGGATCCGGCCACCGCAGGAAAGGCCGACGCGCCAAGCCGTCTCATCGGCCACTCCGAATTCGAGAACCCGCGGCGTACCGGACGCAATCACCTCGGCAGCCTCCGCAATAACCGCGCCCTCGACGCAGCCGCCGGAAACGGAACCCTGAAAATTGCCTTCGCCGTCGATCACCAGATGGCTGCCGACGGGACGGGGCGCGGAACCCCAGGTTTCGATCACGGTCGCGAGAGCCACGGAGCGACCTTGACCGTGCCAGGTCTCGGCCACCTCCAGAGGATCGAGGATGTTCGGCTCGTTCTGCATGCTGCAACTCCGAAAATTGCACTCAGGCGATGATCCTGCATCGGATCAAGTCACATCACTGTGACGCATTCGCCGGCGCGCGGTCAACGGCCGGCCGTCCATGGTTCAGGAAGCGCCGCGGATCGGCGTCGCGCGCTCCGCGCCCGGACAGCGATTTCACCAGATCGGCGACGGATTCGAGGTTGTGGATCGGGCGGAACTCGTCGACATGCGGAAGCATGGCCCTGACACCTCGGGCGCGCGCCTCGAAACCGTCGAAACGCAGCAACGGATTGAGCCAGACGAGACGGCGGCAGGAACGGTGCAGTCGATCGATCTCGATCTCCAGTTCGGCCGTATCGTCGCGCTCGAGCCCGTCGGTCATCAAGAGGACAACGGCCCCCTGCCCGAGCACCCGGCGCGACCAACGGCGGTTGAACTCGTGAAGCGTCTCTCCGATACGCGTGCCGCCCGACCAGTCCTTGACTGCCGCGATGCAGTCGTCCAGCGCCTCGTCGGGGTCGCGGTTGCGCATCTGCCTCGTGACATTCGTCAACCGCGTCCCGAAAAGGAAAGTACGGACACGATGGCGCTGTTCGGTGAGGGCGTGCAGAAAGTGCAGGAATATCCGGGTATACTTGCTCATCGATCCGGAAATGTCCGCAAGCACGACCAATGGCGGATGGACGAGCCGCGGCTCGCGAAAGCGCGGCAGGATGAAGTCCCCGCCGAACCGCATGGCATCTCGCATGGTGGAGCGCGGATCGATCCGCACCGGGCGGTGGGACCGTCGATAGCGGCGCGTGCGTACCCGGTCGAGCGGCAGCAGGACTGCGGACAATGCCTTTCTTGCCTCCGCGATCTCCGCGGCCGTCATCTGGCCGAAATCCGCCTTGCGGAAGAGTTCGCGGCCCGAGACCGTGTAGCGTGCGTCGACCTCCACCTCCGGCGCTTCGCTTGGCTGCTGCGCGCCGTCCCGGCCGGCAAGAAGCGCATCACGGACGCGTTCTTCGCCGGCGCGCCGACGCCGATCCTCCCCGGAGCGGGGCATGGCAATGGGCGACATGAGCGCGATCATCTTGTTCACCAGATCCGGCGAGCGCCAGAACAGCCGGAAAGCCTCGTCGAATACGGCCTGGTCTTCATGCCGCTTGACGAAGGTGCATTGGAGCGCTGCATAGAACTCGCCGCGGGAGCCGATGCCGATCAGCTTCACGGCACCGATCGCATCGGCGATGGCGGCCGGACCGATCCGCAGTCCCGCCCGCCTGAGGGCACGGGCGAAGAAGACGATATTATCGGCGAGCCTTCCATCATTCGCATGGGCTCCCGCGGTCATCCTGCTCAGCCCTGCGCCAGCAATTCGGCCTTCACCTCGGCAAGCAGGCGGCGGCCTTCGGCACCTTCGATCCGGGCGATGTCGTCCTGATATTTAAGAAGCGTCCCCAGCGTATCGGCTACCGTCTCGGGATCGAGCGCCAGCGCGTCGAGCTCCGTGAGTGCCGTGGCCCAGTCGATCGTTTCCGCGACGCCGGGGTTCTTGAAAAGGTCGAGCGCCCTCAACCTCTGAACATAGGCAACGATCTCGCGCGAAAGCGCCGCGTTGCAGCCCGGGACCTTGCGGCGGATGATCTCCAGTTCCTGCGCCGCCCCGGGGTAGTCGACCCAGTGATAGAGACAGCGCCTCTTCAAGGCGTCGTGGATTTCGCGCGTCCGGTTGGTGGTGATGATGACGATCGGCGGCTCGTCGGCCCTGATCGTCCCGAGCTCGGGGATTGTGACCTGGAAATCGGAAAGCACCTCCAGGAGAAAGGCCTCGAAAGCTTCGTCGGTGCGGTCGAGCTCGTCGATCAGGAACACCGGCGCCCGCCCGGCCGTCGTTGATATCGCCTGCAGCACCGGCCGTCTTATGAGGAACCGCTCGGAAAAGATGTCGCTTTCCACTCTCTGGCGGTCGACGGTGCCCGCCGCTTCCGACAGGCGGATTTCCAGCATTTGGGCGGGATAGTTCCACTCGTAGACGGCCGAGGCGACGTCAAGTCCCTCGTAGCACTGAAGCCGGATAAGGGGCCGGTCGAGGGCGCGCGCCAGCACCTTGGCGATCTCGGTCTTGCCGACGCCGGCCTCGCCTTCGAGGAATAGCGGGCGCTTCATCCTGAGGGCCAGGAAGAGAACGGTCGCCAGCGCGGTTCCGGCGAGATAATCCTGCGCCTCCAGCATCGCCCTCGTCTCGTCGATGGACTGAGGCAGCTTTCCTGTCACCTGTCTCGCCATGCTTCCTCCCGCGTGGACGAAAACCTATAGCGTGTGATATCCGCGGTCTACATAAATGAGCGGTGGCTGCTTCGGGCCAAGCTGCACATCCACGACCTCGCCGATAAGGATGAGATGCGTGGCCACTTCCTTGACTTCGATCAGGCGGCAGTCGAAGGCAGCGATCGCCTCGACGAGGATGGGTGCACCGGTCGTGCGCTGCGTCCACCGGCCGAGGGCAAAACGTCGTTCCATGTCGAGCTGGTCGCGGCCAGAAAAGGCGTGAGCCAGGGCGTGATGCTGGGAGCCGAGCAGGTTCAGCGCGAAACTGCCGCCACGCGAAAAGATGTCGTTGCGCCGGTTGGCTGCGTTGAGGCAAGCGAGCACTGTCGGCGGATCGTCCGATACCGAGCAGGACGCGGTGATCGTGACGCCACGCCGCTCCTTGCCATCGGCCGCCGTGATCAGCTGCACATGCGACGACATGCGGCTCATCGCATCACGGTAGGTTATCGGGTCCAGCCGGGTCTTCTCCAACACATCTCGCTCCGGAACGATATCTCGCACATACATAGACTCTCGCGGAAAATATGAAACCCGGCGATGCGAGAATCTTGCGGATCAGCGGCGCTTGCAATCGATGCGGCGACAAAGCCTCGTTATGCCTCGATCTTTTCCTTTGACCGGCGCGCCCACATCCTTAAAACATGGCGGTCGATAGCGGGAAATGACATGCCTAGATCAATCGCCACGAGCCTCTTTGTCGCTGCACTTGCCCTGACCGGTCCTGCTTTCGCTGCCGGCGTAAAGGTCGCGGTCGTGGCTCCCGAGGAAGGGCCCTTCGCCTCCCTCGGCAGGCAGATTTCTGCCGGGGCAGTATTCCAGGCCGGCGACCGCGGAAGCCAGGTGATCCCGATCAGCGAAACCTGCGATCCTGCCGGCGGCGAGGCGCTGACGAAGGCCCTGCTTGCGAGCGGCGCCGAAGCGGCGATCGGCTTTCTGTGCACCGAGAGCCTTGAGGCCGCGCTGCCGGCCCTGGCCGAAGCCGGCATTCCGGCGATCACCGTCAGCGTCCGTTCCGACATCCTCATGGAGGACGCACTCAAGAAGGAGTGGCCGTTCTATCGCCTGGCGCCGGGCGGCAAGGCGGAAGCGGCGGCGATCACCGATGCCATCGTCGCGAACTGGAAAAGCAGGCCGCTCGCTCTGATCGACGACGGGACGATCCACAGCCGCGAGCTTGTCGAGAGCGTGCGCAACGGGTTGGCCGAGATCGGCATAACGCCCGTTTTCACCGACACCTACCGCCCCTCGCAGGAGCAGCAGGTGAGCCTCGTTCGGCGACTGGCGAAGAGCGGTGCAACGCATGTCTTCACCGGAGGCGATCGCAACGATACGGCGGTGATTGCGCGTGACGCGAAAGCGGAAAACGTCCCGATAACCCTTTTTGGCGGCGACACGCTGAACGCTGCCGATCTCGACGTGCCGCTCGAGAACGGCGTCCTTGCCATGACGATACCCGACCCCGCACGATCGTCGGAGGCTGCGGCGGTGGCAAAGGCCATGCGCGCCGCCAAGATCGAGCCCGAGGGATATGTTCTGCCCGCCTTTGCCGCAGTGTCGCTCCTCGAGCAGGCAAAGGACCAGGCGGCAAAAGACGGCAGCTCGCTTGCCGATGCCCTGACGAAAGGACCCTATCCGACGGTGCTCGGGCCGATCGGGTTCAACAATGCGCACGAGCTTGCCGAAACCCCTTACAGGCTGATGCGATGGCAGGACGGGCGTTTCGTCGATGCAACCGCTACGGACAATAAGGAATGATGCGGAAAGGGGCCAGAAATCTCATCACGGACGTGCCCGGATTGCTGGTCGGCAATGCCGAGGATGTCAGGCTGAAATCCGGGGTTACGGCCGTGCTTTGCGATCCGCCGGCGACGGCCGCCGTTCAGGTTCTCGGTGGCGCTCCCGGTACGCGCGAGACCGAGCTGCTTGCGCCCCACAATACGGTCCAGGTGGTCGACGCGATCGTGCTCTCCGGTGGCTCGGCCTTCGGCCTCGATGCCGCCTCGGGCGTTCAGGCGGCGCTGCGCGAGATGGGGCGCGGTTTCGCCGTCGGCCCGCATCGTGTGCCGATCGTGCCCGCGGCGATCCTCTTCGATCTGGCAAATGGCGGCGACAAGGATTGGGGACGCTACGCTCCGTATCGCGATCTCGGCTACGAAGCGGCGCATGCGGTATCGGCGGACTTCGGCACCGGCAGCACCGGCGCAGGCACGGGCGCGCTTACCGCGACCTTCAAGGGCGGTATCGGCTCCGCGTCGACGGTGCTGGCCAATGGGATCACTGTCGGCGCCCTCGTGGCCGTGAATGCCGTCGGCTCCGCGACCGTCGGCGACACACCTCATTTCTGGGCTGCACCCTTCGAGATGGACGACGAGTTCGGCGGGCTGGGCCAGCCCACGCCCTGGCCGCAGGACGCCGCTACCCCGCGCTTCAAATTTCGGGAGCGGCAAGCGTCGGGGACGAACACGACCATCGCAGTCATAGCCACCGATGCGCTGCTCACCAAGGCGGAAGCCAAGCGTCTGGCGATCGCGGCCCATGACGGCTTTTCGCGTGCCCTATGGCCGTCTCATACGCCCCTTGACGGCGATCTGGTCTTCGCGCTTTCGACGGGCACGAGCGGAAAGACGCCGCTGCTTCAGGATTTCATCGATCTCAGCGCCGCGGCAGCCGCCACGATGGCCCGTGCGATCGCGCGCGGCGTCCATGATGCACGAGATGCCGGAGACGATCTGATACCTGCCTGGTCCTCACGCTCCTGATCTTCGCGCCGGTTGTTCGGGAGGCCCGAGAATGCTATGGCGCGGGAAAGAGCCGGAGCCCGATGATGACCCACCCAATTCGCATTGCCCCGTCGATCCTGGCGGCCGACTTCTCCAAACTCGGCCAGGAGGTTCGCGACGTCGCCGAGGCCGGCGCAGACTGGATCCATCTCGATGTCATGGATGGACATTTCGTGCCGAACATCACCTTCGGGCCCGACGTCATCAAGTCGCTGCGCCCGCACACCCGGGCAACCTTCGACTGCCACCTGATGATCGCGCCGGCCGATCCCTTCCTCGAAGCCTTCGCGAAGGCCGGTTGCGACATCATAACAGTCCATGCCGAAGCAGGCCCGCATTTGCACCGCTCGCTGCAGACTGTGAGGTCGCTCGGAAAGAAAGCCGGCGTCTCCATCAATCCGGCGACGCCGGAAAGCGCCATCGAATATGTCCTCGACACCGTCGATCTCGTTCTTGTGATGACGGTCAATCCTGGCTTCGGCGGCCAGAAGTTCATCGGCGCGACGGAGGAGAAGATCCGGCGGATCAAGTCAATGATCGGCAGTCGCCCGATCGAGATCGAGGTGGATGGCGGTATCGCGCCGGATACGGCCGGCGTCGCAGCGAAAGCGGGCGCCAATGTGCTGGTCGCCGGCT
Organism: Sinorhizobium meliloti 4H41; assembly: GCF_000375585.1. GTDB lineage: Bacteria > Pseudomonadota > Alphaproteobacteria > Rhizobiales > Rhizobiaceae > Sinorhizobium > Sinorhizobium meliloti_A. The sequence goes on from NZ_AQWP01000002.1 coordinate 168,465, forward strand.
CCGCCATCTTCAAGGGCGATTCCGTCGATGCGTATCGAAGCGCCATCGAAGTGCTCCGCACACAGGCGGAAAAGGCACGCGGATGAAGGCGCGCGCAGCCACTGCCGGCATCATGGTGGCGATGCTTGCCGCATCGGGTGCCGCGGTCGGCGACTATGCCGCCTTTCAACCGATCGGCTTTTCATCGGATGGCGATGTCTTCGCCTTCGAGGAATACGGTATCCAGGACGGCTCCGGCTTTCCCTATTCTACGATTTACGTTCTCGACACCAATACCGACGCCTTCCTGCCAGGCGCGCCCGTGCGCGCCGTTGCGGAAGAGGACGGAGCCGATCTGCACACGGCGCGCGGTGAAGCCCACAGGCGCTCTGCGCCGCTCATCGATGCCTATCGTCTCCACCACACGCCGGGAGTGATCGCCGCCTATAATCCTGTGACCGAGCTCGATGCAGAGCCGCGCACGCTGACCTATTCCTCATTTCCCGCCGATGCACCCTTCCGCAAGGTTTATACGCTGAAGCTCGAAGAGAAGGTCTTCGAGCCGGAAGGGATTTGCGAGGGCTTTCTGAAAGAGGTAAAGGGCTTCCGTCTGACGATGACCGAGAAGGCCGGAAAACCCGCAGCGGAAATACTCGAAGACGATCAGCGGATCCCACTGAGCCGACGTTGCCCGACGGGCTACCGCATCGGCGGCGTCGTGACCCATGTCAAGACCGATGGCTCCGAGGTCCATGCAGTGATGATCCTGGTCGAGTCGCTCGGCTTCGAAGGCACCACCGACGGCCGCTGGATCGCGGTACCGGTGCGGATTCCCGGTTGATGGAGGGGAAGGCCGCGGTCCGGGCAAAGGTGCTCGTCGCAGCCCCGGACCGGCCCAAGCGCTTCCGTCTCTCCCATTCGGTTCCGAGCCTGCGGGAAGCGATCCTGGGCGCGCTCTGCTGGGGCTTCGCGATGGCGCTCTCGGCGTGGCTTGCACTTTGGTGGCGGGAAAATGACGCCACCTTCCACCTGAAAAGCATCCTCGCGCTTTACGCGTGGGGCGGTCTCATCGCATGGCCGCTCTCGCTATTTGCCGCCCGTTGCCTGTCGCAGAACCGACCGGTCGAGACACGCTTTTCAGCTTTTTTCCTGTGTCTCACCGCCGGCACGATCGGAACGACGGCATTCCTGTTCGCCCTCGACTACCGCGCTTTCTATGCGCAGTGGCATGCGACGACCGGGACTCGCACCTGGATGTTCCAGTTCGCGTTCACGTCGCTGGCCGCCTTCTACCAGTTTCTGGTCCTCGGCGTTCGCCTTTATCTGCCGCTCGGTGCCGTCGCGCTCGTGGCAACGAGTCTGCTGCTCGCGCGATCGGACGCGCGGCAACGGCGTTGAGCTTCACCGCCATCTTTGATAGAGGCACAGCCATCCTCCACTCTCGACGAAAGCTTGAAGCCCATGATCTCCCGTTACTCCCGGCCGGAAATGGTGGCCATCTGGTCGCCGGAAACCAAGTTCCGCATCTGGTTCGAGATCGAGGCGCATGCCTGCGACGCCTTGGCCGAAATCGGCGTGATCCCCAAGGAAGCTGCAAAGACCATATGGGAAAAGGGCGGCGCGGCAACCTTCGACGTCGCCCGCATCGATGAGATCGAAGCCGTCACCAAGCACGATGTCATTGCCTTCCTCACCCATCTTGCGGAATTCGTCGGCCCCGACAGCCGCTTCATCCATCAGGGCATGACCTCTTCCGACGTGCTGGACACCTGCTTCAACGTTCAGCTCGTCCGCGCGACCGATCTCCTGCTCGCCGATCTCGACAAGCTGCTCGAGGCGCTGAAACGGCGTGCCTTCGAGCACAAGGACACGGTGACCATCGGCCGTTCGCACGGCATTCACGCCGAGCCGACGACCTTCGGCGTCAAGCTCGCGCTTGCCTATGCGGAGTTCGACCGCTGCAAACAGCGCCTTCTCGCTGCACGCGAGGAGATCGCGACCTGCGCCATTTCCGGAGCGGTCGGCACCTTCGCCAATATCGATCCCCGCGTCGAGGAACATGTGGCAGAAGCACTCGGCCTCAAGGCTGAACCCGTTTCGACTCAGGTGATCCCGCGCGATCGCCACGCGATGTATTTCGCAACGCTCGGCGTCGTCGCCTCCTCCATCGAGCGTCTCGCAACCGAGATCCGGCATTTGCAGCGCACCGAGGTCCTGGAGGCGGAGGAATATTTCTCGCCGGGCCAGAAGGGCTCTTCCGCCATGCCTCACAAGCGCAATCCGGTGCTGACGGAGAACCTGACGGGACTCTCCCGCATGGTCCGCGCCTTCGTCGTTCCGGCCATGGAAAACGTCGCCCTGTGGCACGAACGCGATATCTCGCATTCGTCGGTCGAGCGCATGATCGGTCCGGATGCGACGGTCACGCTCGATTTCGCGCTGGCCCGGCTGACCGGCGTCATCGACAAGCTTCTCGTCTACCCGGACAATATGTTGAAGAATATGAACAAGTTCCGCGGACTTGTTCACTCCCAGCGTGTTCTTCTCGCCCTCACCCAGGCCGGTGTTTCGCGCGAGGATGCCTACCGGCTCGTACAGCGCAATGCCATGAAGGTCTGGGAACAGGGCAAGGACTTCCTCGAAGAACTGCTCGCCGACACGGAAGTCCGTGCAGCTCTTTCCGAAGAGGACATCCGGGAGAAATTCGACCTCGGCTATCATACCAAGCACGTCGACACGATCTTCCGGCGGGTTTTCGGTTCCGTCTAGGTGGGACGGAAACCGCTGATCCCGGAATGGCGCACGTTTTTCCATGCCCGCATTTGACGTCCTTCGTTCAAATGCGGGCGAAGTCTTTAGCGGTCCTTTAGGTGCTCCATGTGAAGCTTACAGCTGTCGCAATCAGGTTTCGAGAAAACCATGGTTTACAAGGACAGCCTTCAGCGCGCCTCTTCGCGCGAAAAGACGAAGATAACCGGGACCGTCACCTGCAAGACGGGTTCGACCAACGGGATTGTGGTCGATCTTTCCGACGAAGGCATCTGCTTCAGGCTGCTCTTCGATATCGGCGCGCGGACCGGTCAGGAAGTGACGATCAGGAGCGAGGAGCTCGGCTTTCTCTCCGGCATGGTGCGCTGGGTCCGCGGCGACAGGATCGGCATCAAGCTGAACCTGTCCTCGAACACGGCAGCCCAGATCTCATCCTATTACAAGTTCTTTCGCTGATCAGTGGCGATCCGAGCGGGATGTTGAGGCGGTCGCTCCCAACTCCCCGCTCGAGCGGGAGACCTATCGCGCCGGACCGGCCGGTTGTTCCACCAGCTTGCGGTAGAGATGCCACGTCGCGTGGCCGAAGATCGGCATGATGACGGCAAGACCGACGAAGACCGGGATGGAGCCGATCACCAGTCCGGCTGCGATGATCAAGCCCCACAGGGCCACCGGCACCGGATTGGCGAGCGTCGCTCTGACCGATGTTTCCATCGCCGTCAGCGCACCGACGTCGCGATCGAGGAGCAGCGGGAAGGTGACGACGCTTATCGACAGCACGACGACGGCAAAGACGAAGCCGACAAGATTGCCGACCAGGATCAGATTCCACCCCTGCTCGGTGGTGGTCACACTGGTCCAGAACTCCGAGATCGAAGCCGGAGGCGTCGAACCGAAGATGGTTAGATAAAGACCCTGGGCGACCAGCAGCCAGACGACGAAGATGACGAAGAGGACAGCGGCAACCGCGAGGATCGACGGGATTGCCGGATGGCGATGCAGCCGCATTGCGTGCGGCCACCGCGCGTCCATGCCGAGTTCGCGACGCCTGCTGACCTCATAGAGGGCGATGGCAGCAACAGGCCCGATGAGGGCAAAGCCGGAAGCGAGCGGATAGAGCAGCGGCAACATGTTCGCTCCCGCACTCCACGTCATCAGCACGACGCCGGCGATTGGATATATGAGGCACAGAAAAACATAATGCGACGGCTTTTCCCGGAAGTCATCCAGCCCGAGACGCAACGCGTCGAACACATCCGCAATGCCAATCTTTCGTATGCCGGGATGCGCGACGGTCGGATCTGCCCCCGACAGAACATGGAAGGTTGTCATGGCTCACACTCCTCAACGAACCAGAGCAGCCACGGACCCGCGACAGTGGTGTTAAAAGATGGGCCGCTGTCGAACCGCGACTGTGAGTGTGATTATACAGAAAATGCCGCCTCTGTCGCCTCCGCCTTGACTTCGGCCTTTTTCGACTTCAAATCGCGACGATCATGAAGGTTTCCGAAACACATATCCTCATCGTTCCCGGCTACACCAACTCGGGCCCGAACCATTGGCAGACCCGATGGGAGCGTAAACTGTCGACCGCGCGCCGCGTCGAGCAGGCAGAATGGTCGAAGCCGGTGCGGGAGGATTGGGTGGCGCGCATGATCGAGGAGGTCAATGCCGCAGAGAAGCCGGTCGTCATTGTCGCGCATTCGCTCGGCGTTGCCACGGCGATCCACGCACTGCCTCATTGCACGCGGCAGATTGCCGGCGCATTCCTGGTTGCCCCGCCGGACGTCGCCAACCCGAATATCCGGCCGAAGCACCTGATGACCTTCGGCCCCTATCCGCGCGATCGCCTGCCCTTCCCGTCGATCATGGTGGCCAGCCGCAACGATTCCTTCGGCTCCTACGAGCACGCCGGCGATATCGCAAACGCCTGGGGATCGCTGCTCGTCGATGCCGGCGACGCCGGCCACATCAATACGGAATCCGGCCACGGCCCCTGGCCGGAAGGTTCGATGGTCTTCGCCCAGTTCATGAGCCGCCTGCGGGCGTAGGACACGTTATCGTTCGACATCGCAACTCACGCCTGGCCGAGACCCGCTGCCGCCACCCGCAGGTATTCGAGAAAAGTTTTCTGAAGCCTGCTCGGCAGCCAGTTCTCCCGAACGGTGACACCGATCGTCCGCGTCCGGAGCCGGCTGCGCACCTCATCGGCGACCGGAATGCAACCAAGGAGATTTTCTCTTTCCTCGATGGCGATCTGGCGGCGAGAGAGCATCGACAGCCGGTCGCTTTCCAGAATGATGGCACGCGTGAGAACGAGCGAGCTCGTCTCGATACTCGCCCTTGGCGCGTCCCCGCAACCAGCAAAAAGCGCATCGAATGCGGCCCGGATAGGCGTGCCGGGACGCTGGGCGACCCATTGCTGGGCGGCGAGCTGGTCAAGTGATGCACCCTTTCCGCTGCTGTTGAGAAGCGGGTGCCCGGATCGTCCGACCACCGCGTAGGGGTCCTCGAAAAGGGGCTCCGCCCGCAGCCCCTCGAGGTCGCTGCCCGAACGCAGCGCTCCGATCAGAATGTCGCTCGCGCCGGTGCGCAACTGCTGCGACAGAGCCTCGTAGGAGCCATCCACGACTTCCACCCGGGCATTCGGGTGCTCCGCCATAAGGGGGTTGACGGCGCGCGCAATCAACAGGGTGCGCGCAAGCGGAAGACTTGCAATCTTGATCCGCCCTTCCATGCGCCCTTCGATTTCGCGGATTTCATCCAGCGCCTGCTCCAGTTCGGTGAGGGCCACCTGCCAGCGCATCGCGAGGCGGCGGCCTAGTGTATTCGGCGCCACGCCGGCCGGGCTGCGCATGAGGATGGCCCTGCCGATATTGGTCTGCAGGTCATGCAATGCCCGGTGCAGCGCCGCCGGCGAGCCGCCGCCGCCGCGCGCCGCCTCGGTGATGGAACCGTTGCCGGCAAGGGCGATCAGCGCCTCTATCTGCCGAAAGGTTATTCGCGCGATACATTTGGCGACCAGCGTCGGATCGCGCTGCGAACTCAAGCCGAAGAGCTCGGCCAGCGCCAATGCGATCTGGTTCTCCATGCGGCGTATCCGCGTCAAGAGAACCTCGCCGGCCGCCGTCGGCTGACTGCCGGCAGCATAGCGCGACAGGAGTTTCGCGTCGAAGCGGCGCTCGATCCCCGCGAGCGCCACCGAGACGGCGGGTTGTGAAATGTGCAGCTCGGCGGCCGCCCGGTTGAGGCTGCCCGTCTCGCAGACCTGCATGAAGACCCGCAGATGCCGGATGTTGATATCCATTGCGATCAACTGTGCTCCAGAGGCAGATTCGAAAAAAACTATAGCTCGGCTCGGCTTTCGTATTAGCACCGGGGCCCTGTCGGATGCCAGTGTCCACTCCGAAGAATGAAGGAGCATGGATATGCATCAAAAGACCGGACTCGTCGTCAGCGCGCATTCGGCCGACTTCGTCTGGAGGGCTGGCGGCGCGATCGCGGCCCACGCAAGACAGGGTTATGCAGTCACAGTCGTTTGCCTGTCCTTCGGCGAGCGCGGCGAGTCGGCGAAGCTCTGGAAAAAGTCGGGAATGACTCTCGAGGCCGTGAAGGCGGACCGTCGGCGCGAGGCGGAAAACGCCGCGAAGGCGCTCGGCGTTCGCGATATCCTGTTCTACGATCTCGGCGACTACCCCATGCAGGTGACGCCGGAAGCCTTCGATCGGCTGGTGGACCTCTACCGCGAAATACGCCCGGAGTTCATGCTGACGCACTCGCGGCAGGACCCTTATAACTTCGATCACCCGATGGCGACCGAGTTCGCGCAGCATGCGCGTGTCATAGCCCAGGCGCATGGGCACAAGCCCGGCACGCCCGTACTCGGCGCCCCGCCTGTCTATCTCTTCGAGCCGCACCAGCCGGAACAATGCAATTGGAAGCCGAACTTCCTGCTCGACATCACCGATGTCTGGGAGAAGAAACTGGCGGCGATCAAGTGCATGGAGGGACAAGAGCATCTCTGGGAATATTATACCCGTGTCGCCCTCCAGCGAGGCGTCCAGGCCTCGCGCAATTCCGACTACAAGATCACCTATGGAGAGGCCTACGAGGCCGTGTTTCCGCATGTCACCGGTACACTCGGACATGGAGCGCTGGGATGAGCGTCGTTCACCGGAATATCGAGCGGACCGGTCAGAGCCTTGTCGACGCCCTGGCGGAGTGCGGCGTTGCGACGGTCCACGAGGCGATGGGCCGCACCGGCCTGATGCAGTCCTATATGCGCCCCATCTGGCGCGGGGCGCGCGTGGCGGGTACGGCGGTGACGGTCTCGATACCGCCTGCCGACAACTGGATGATCCATGTGGCGGTCGAGCAGTGCCGCGAAGGCGACATTCTCGTGGTCGCACCGACCTCGCTGTGCGACGCCGGCTATTTCGGCGAATTGCTTGCAACCTCACTTATGGTGCGTGGCGTGCGCGGTCTGATCATCGAGGCCGGGGTACGGGATGTCAGTGAATTGGAGGAAATCGGCTTTCCCGTCTGGTCACGGTTCGTCTCGGCACAGGGAACGGTGAAGGCGACGCTTGGTTCGGTCAACGTGCCGATCGTCTGTGCAGGCGCCGCCGTGGCACCCGGCGATGTCGTCATCGCCGACGACGACGGGGTCATGGTCGTACCGAAAGCGCAGGCAGAACAAGCGGTCGCGGCCTCGCGCGCGAGGCTTGAGAAGGAGCGCAAGACGCGTGAGCGGCTGGCCGCCGGCGAACTGGGACTGGACATCTACGACATGCGCGGCGCACTCGCAGCCAAAGGACTGAAATACATCGATTGAAGCGGGAGATGGCGCAGGAGCCACTTCCGCAGGGAGGACGAATGACCACGATTGCATTCATCGGCTTCGGCGAGGCAGCGCAGTCCATCGCCGGCGGGCTTGGCGGCCGGAACGCCGCGCGGCTCGCCGCTTACGATTTGCGCTTCAACGACCCGGCTGCTTCCGACGCCCTGCGGGCAAGAGCGGCGGAACTCGGTGTCGAACCGCTCGACGACGTGGCCGGCATTGCTTCCGCGGATGTCGTGCTGTCGCTCGTCGTCGGTGCCGCGACGAAGGCCGTCGCCGCCTCGGCGGCGCCGCATCTTTCCGGCGAGGCGGTCTTCATCGACCTCAACTCCGTCGGGCCGGACACCAAGGCCCTCGCAGCCGGCGCGATCGCTACCGGGAAGGGCAGCTTCGTGGAAGGCGCCGTCATGGCGCGCGTGCCACCCTATGCCGAGAAGGTTCCGATCCTCGTTGCGGGCAAGCGTGCCGTCGAGGTGGCGGGGCGCCTGAACGCGCTCGGCATGAACCTCGAAGCGGTCGGCGATACCCCTGGCCAGGCTTCGTCGCTGAAGATGATCCGTTCGGTGATGATCAAAGGTGTCGAGGCCCTGCTGATCGAAGCTCTGTCCTCGGCGGAGCGGGCCGGCGTTACCGAGCGCATTCTTGATTCGGTCCAGGAGACCTTTCCCGGCCTCGATTGGCGTAATGTGGCCGACTATTACCTGTCCCGGACCTTCGAGCACGGCGCCCGTCGCGTGACAGAGATGACCGAAGCAGCCGAGACGATCGAATCGCTCGGACTGAGCGCCCCCATGTCGCGGGCTGCCTGCGAGACGATCGCTGCCGCTCATGCGGCGATGAAGGATCAGGGGCTCTCCGTAAATGACGGCTATCGCGGTTTCGTACCGGTGCTCGCACGCCGCCTGGCGAAGGACAGTTGAGATGGACGGTATCTTACAGTCGCTCGGCGTCATCTTCAGCCTTTCCGGCGTTGCCGTACTCGTCACCGGGGCCCTGCTCGGGATCGTCATCGGCGCCCTGCCCGGACTTGGCCCGTCGATCGGATTGAGCCTGCTCATCCCGTTCACCTACAATCTCGGCCCCGAGCTCAGCATGCTGCTGATGATCTCGCTCTATACCTCAGCCGAATATGGCGGCTCTATCAGCGCTATCCTCCTGTCGACCCCGGGCACGGCCGCCGCTGCGGCGACCGCGATCGACGGCTATTCCATGGCTCGACAGGGCAAGGCGAACGAGGCGATCGCGATTTCGCTGACTGCCTCCACCGTCGGCGGGGTTCTCGGCGGGCTTGCGCTGCTGCTGCTGGCCATGCCGCTCGCCTCGCTGGCGTTGAAATTCGGACCGGCCGGGTACTTCGCCGTCGGCGTGTTCGGCCTGAGCTCGGTCGCGGCACTGTCCGGTGGTTCGCTGGTCAAGGGTCTTGCCTGTGCCGCCTTCGGTCTTGCGCTGGCGACGGTGGGCATAGATCCGATCGCCGGCACGCCGCGCTTCACCTTCGGACTTTTCCAGCTCTATGAGGGCGTACCGTTTCTGGCGGCACTCATCGGCCTCTTCGCCGTGTCGGAAGCGCTCGCGATGGTCGAGAGCCGCGTGGTGTCGGCGCCGTCCATCAAGGACAAGGTCGGCCACGTCTTCATGTCAGCGGCGCTGTGGAAGGAAACCTGGCGCTCCATGCTCTCCGGTTCGGCCATAGGCACCGTGCTCGGAATTCTTCCCGGTGTCGGCGGCAACATCGCGTGCTGGGTCGCCCGCGATTATGCCCGCGCCCGGGACCGTCATCCCGAAGAGTTCGGCAATGGCTCCGCAAACGGCATCGCGGCACCTGAAGCCGCCAACAACGCCACAGTCGGCGGCGCACTCGTACCCCTCCTTGCGCTCGGTGTTCCCGGTTCCCCGACGACCGCGATCATGGTCGGCGCACTCATCATGCACGGTCTGCATCCCGGTCCGCAGCTCTTCAACGAGGCGCCGTCACTGGTCTATGCGATCCTTTTCGGAACGATCATCGCGTCGCTGGTGCAATATGCCGCGGGCTCTCTTTTCCTGCCGCTCATGGCCCGGGTGATGCGGCTGCCCGACGCGGTGATCGCCGTCGGCATCATGGCCTTTGCCGTTCTCGGCGCCTTCGCCATCCGCAACCTGATGTTCGACGTCTACCTGATGCTCGGCTTCGGAGTCGTCGGCTATCTCATGAAGAAGCTCCGCTTCCCGGTCGCCCCCGTCATTCTGGCTATGGTACTCGGCTATCTGGTGGAGTCGAACTATCGTACCGCGCTCGTGTCCTCGCAAGGCGACTACACGATCTTCGTCACCGATCCGATCAGCCTGATCTTCCTCATCCTGAGCCTCGTCAGCCTGCTGACGCCGCTTTGGCGACGGATCCAGGCGCGCCGCGCCAGTGCGCGGACCGAAGAAACGCGGACTGCACTGTCCGTTGAAAGCATCCAACTGGAGGAGAAGACATGAGTATTACAAGAAGAACGTTCGGCGCGCGCATGGCAGGCGCGGCTGTGGGGCTGGCCGTCGTCCTGTCGGGATTTGCAGCACCGGCGAACTCCCTCGCCGCGGAATTTCCGGAAAAGCCGGTGACGCTGGTGGTTTGGGCGGGTGCCGGGGGAGCGCTCGACACTTACGGCCGCAAGCTCGCCGAACTCCTGGAAAAGGAGGCAGGGTGGACGGTGAAAGTGGACAACAGGCCGGGCGGCAGCGGCGCCGTCGGCGTCTCGCAGATCATGACGCAGCCGGCCGACGGCTACAACATCCTCGTCCTCACCGGGACACTGACCTTCGGCATCGCCCAAGGCCTCATTCCCTTCGAACTCGAGGATTTCCGCCTGCTTCGGGCCATGCAATCGGAGCCGTCTTCGCTTGCGGTGCTTTCCGACAGCCAATTCAAGACCGTCGACGATTTCATCGGATACATGAAGGACAATCCGAACGGCCTGAAAGTCGGCGGCCATGCGCCCGGAGGCTTTCATCAGTACATGCTGTACCAGCTCATGACGAAGGGCGGCTTCGAAAGCGGCTGGATCCCGCATGACGCGTCGGGCAAGGTGACGCTCGGCCTTCTCGGCAAGCACCTCGATGCTGCCATGATGACGCCATCGACCGGCCTTGCGCAGGTCAAAGGCGGCGAAATCAAGCTGCTTGGCGTTTCGACCGACAAGCGTAGCGCATTCCTGCCCCACGTACCGACGTTTAAAGAGCAGGGCTACGACATCGAGGGGGCGGTCTGGCGCGGTATCGCGGTAAAGGCGGGAACACCCGACGACACCGTCGGCGCCATCCAGGCTGCAGTGGACAAAGTGACTGCATCCGAGGACTGGAAGAAGTTCCAGACCGAGCAGTTCCAGGATAGCCCCGACTGGAAGGAAGAGGATTTCACCAAACGGGCGCAGAGCGATCTCGCCAACCAGGTCGAATTCCTCAAGGCCAACGGATACGTCGAATGAGCGGTCACGCATCGGGTGCTCCGGAACATGACCTCTCCGCCGGGCACGGCGGGGAGGCACCGCACGGGCACTATTGGCAAAACCTCGTCGCGGCTCTTGTGTGCATCGGCTGGAACGCGGGCTTCCTGCTGTTGAGCCTCGGTCTGCCGGCTGGACATTCACGAGGCGATGTCGGGCCGGGTTCGCTGCCCATTCAGGTTGCTGTCTTCGGTACGGCGGTGTCGGCCGTCTATCTCGTTCAGGTCCTGAGGGGCGTCGATCTCGGCGGAACGCACGGCAGGCTCGACATTGCGCGCGTCAGCGGCTTGATGGCCCTCTTCGTCGCCGTGTGTCTCGGCGCGAACTGGATGGGGCTGGCTCTTTGCCTCGGAATCGGCGCGGGCGTGGCGACGCTGCTCTTTCCGGGCGAGAAGCCGCTCGTCCGAGCCGCAGCAACCGGGGCCGGCTTCTGGGCGATCGCCTATCTGGTATTCGGCAAGCTGCTCGCGCTTCCTCTTCCTTGAAACGGCCTGACAGGAGTGAACACATGACGCCAGACGGTATCGCGTGCATGATGATGAGAGGCGGCACGTCGAAAGGCGCCTATTTTCTCGCCGACGATCTTCCGACCGACGCTGGAGAGCGCAACCGGCTCCTGCTGCGCATCATGGGGTCGCCCGACCCGCGCCAGATCGACGGCATAGGAGGGGCCGATCCGCTGACAAGCAAAGTAGCCGTCGTCCGCGCCTCGGCTCGGCCCGGTTTCGACGTAGATTTTCTCTTTCTCCAGGTCTTCGTCGATCAGGCACTGGTAAGCGACAGCCAGAATTGCGGCAATATCCTTGCCGGTGTCGGCGCTTTTGCCGTCGAGCGCGGGCTGGTCGAAGCCGCGGAAGGCGAAACCGCCATCCGCATCTACATGGAGAACACGTCCCAGTCTGCTGTCGCGCGCATCCGCACCGCGAAAGGCCGACCCGTCTATACGGGCGACGCGTCGATCGACGGGGTGCCGACTCCCGCCGCCCCCGTCTATCTGACCTTCACGGACGCCGCCGGATCAAGCTGCGGCGCATTGCTGCCGACCGGCTCGGCCGTAAACGAGATCGAGGGTGTTGCCTGCACGCTGATCGACAACGGAATGCCGGTCGTGGTCATGCGGGCGGCGGATTTCGGCCTGACGGGATATGAGAGCCGCGAAGAGCTCGAGGCGAACGAGGCTGTCAAGGCGCGTATCGAGCGCATCCGCCTCGCCGCAGGACCGCTGATGAATTTGGGCGACGTCACGAAAAAGTCGGTCCCCAAGATGACCTTGGTCGCCCTTCCGGTGAATGGCGGCGCCATCATGACCCGCAGCCTCATTCCCCACCGCGTGCATGCTTCGATCGGCGTCTTTGGCGCGCTCAGCGTGGCCACGGCGTGCCTGCTGCCAAACAGTCCCGCAGCGTCCCTCGCCACCTTGCCGGAGGGCGAGGAAAAAACCCTGGCCGTCGAGCACCCGACGGGCCGCATGGAAATCCTGCTTCGGCTCGACAACGCCGGCAGCGTGGAGGAATGCTCGTTTCTACGAACCGCGCGAAAACTCTTCGATGGTCGCGTCTTCGCATGACAGCGGGGGCGCCGCTCAAAGAAACACCGCCCGGTCTCTGCCGGGCGGCGGCATGCAGGTGTCGTTTAGTTTTTCTGTAGCTGTGCAACCGCTTCCGAGAGCAATTCAATCATGCGGACGCGAATGTCGTCCTCGGATATTGCAACGCCAGCCGCGTCGAAATCGGCCTTGATCTTGCGCACGACGTCCTCGTGCCCGGCCTCTTCGAAATCCGCGGCAACGATCTCGCTCGCATAGGCTTCCGGGTCGGACTTGGCGAGAAGACCGGCGGCCCAAAGGCCAAGCAGTTTGTTGCGGCGGGCGGTGGCCTTGAACCTCAATTCCTCGTCCAACGCGAACTTCGCCTCGAAAGCCTTCTCGCGGTCCTGCATCGTCGTCATCAATCGATCTCCCTGAAAAATATGCTGCCCGAAGCACTATCGCCATAAACCAAAAGGCTCTCGAAAGTGCAATGCGCCTTTTCGCCTTCGGCGACTTTCATGATAGCCTAATCTAATCCGGGGATGGAAAGACACGCCGATTGTTAATTGTCTTCTTTTCGGATATGGACCCGCTGAGAAAATTCCCAATGCGCCTCCCAAGAGCGCCAACAACCACAGAGACAGATCCATGAATCGTCGCCGCCGTATCTACGAGGGCAAGGCCAAGATCCTTTACGAGGGTCCGGAACCGGGCACGCTGATCCAGTTCTTCAAGGACGACGCCACCGCCTTCAACAAGAAGAAACATGACGTCATCGACGGCAAGGGCGTACTCAACAACCGCATTTCCGAGTACATCTTCACGCATCTGAACAAGATCGGCATCCCGACCCATTTCATCCGCCGCCTCAACATGCGCGAGCAGTTGATCAAGGAAGTGGAGATCATCCCGCTGGAGATCGTGGTGCGCAATGTTGCCGCCGGCTCTCTTGCCAAGCGCCTCGGTATCGAGGAAGGCACCGTCCTGCCGCGCTCGATCATCGAATTCTATTACAAGGCCGACGCCCTCGACGACCCGATGGTCTCCGAGGAGCACATCACGGCTTTCGGCTGGGCGAGCCCGCAGGAACTCGACGACATCATGGCGCTCGCCATCCGCATCAACGATTTCCTTTCCGGCCTCTTCCTCGGCGTCGGCATCCAGCTGGTCGACTTCAAGGTCGAATGCGGCCGCCTCTATGAGGGCGACATGATGCGCATCGTCCTGGCCGACGAGATTTCCCCCGACAGCTGCCGTCTCTGGGACATAGAGACGAAGGAAAAGATGGACAAGGACCGGTTCCGCCGCGATATGGGCGGACTTGTCGAAGCCTATCAGGAAGTGGCCCGCCGCCTCGGCATCATCAATGAAAACGAGCCGCCGCGCGGTTCGGGTCCGGTGCTGGTCAAGTAATCTCGGGGATAAGCAAAAGTGATCAAGGCACGCGTAACCGTGACGCTGAAGAACGGTGTTCTCGACCCGCAGGGCAAGGCTATCGAAGGCGCTCTCGGCGCTCTCGGCTTTGACGGCATCGGCCAGGTGCGACAGGGCAAGGTCTTCGATCTGCAGCTCGAAACCGCCGACAAGGCCAAGGCTGAAGCCGACCTCAAGGCCATGTGCGAAAAGCTGCTCGCCAACACCGTTATCGAAAACTACAGCATCTCCCTCGCCTGACGGCGGGGGCGGCCATTGCACTGCGTTGAAACAGCCCCGGAAATCCTTATATGCCGGGTGCAAAGGCAAGATAGGTACGTCATGAAGTCCGCCGTCGTTCAGCTTCCTGGTCTCAATCGCGACCGCGACATGATCGCGGCGCTGACGAAGATTTCCGGCAAGGCGCCTGTCACCGTCTGGCAGACCGAGACCGAAATCCCGGATGTGGATCTGATCGTCATTCCCGGCGGCTTTTCCTATGGGGACTATCTGCGCTGCGGCGCGATCGCTGCACGCATGCCGGTGATGCAGGCGATCAAGGCCAAGGCGGAGCAAGGCGTGCGCGTCCTCGGCGTCTGCAACGGTTTCCAGATCCTCGTCGAAGCGGGCCTCCTGCCCGGCGCGCTGATGCGCAACGCCTCGCTGAAGTTCGTCTGCCGCGAGGTGAAGCTGGAAGTCGTCAACGCCGACACCGCTTTCACCCGCGCCTACGCCAAGGGTCAGGTAATCCGCAGCCCTGTCGCCCACCATGACGGCAACTATTTCGCCGATGCGGAAACGTTGAAGGCAATCGAAGGCAGCGGCCAGGTCGTGTTCCGCTATGCCGAAGGCACCAATCCGAACGGCTCCGTCAACGACATCGCCGGCGTCCTGAACGCGAAGGGCAATGTGCTCGGCATGATGCCGCATCCGGAAAATCTGATCGAGTCCGCCCATGGCGGCGCGGACGGCCGAGGACTCTTCGCCTCGGCGCTGGACGTAATTGCTGCTTAAGTTTTGTCATGTAGCACTACGGGCGGAAAATCGCTTCGTACTTATGAAATTGCTCCGGTCGCCGCTGGAAGGCGGCATTCGCCACCAGTTCCCGTGAGACCTCCTATGTCATCCATTGTTAACGGACGTTCCCTTGCGCTCGCCTGCGTTGCCGCCAGCCTGACGCTTGTCGCCGGTTGCCAGTCGGGGCGCCCTGCCGCACCGGCCGCGAGTTCCGCCGCGCTGCCGACCATGGAACGCATCGCTCTCGGCGCGAATGGCTGTTGGTTCAAGTCTGGCGATGCGGCGTTCAAAGCCTATCGCCTCGCCCCCGAACTCAACTCCTTCTCCGGACGCCCGCGCATCCTGATTGTCCCGCGCAAATCACCGGAATCGCGCCCGCTTGCCGTGGTCGAGGCCGAGGGTCAACCAGCCCGCCTGCAGGCGTTCGGCCCGCTGATGAGCGAGCCCGTAGGGACGCGCATCGCCGCGGACGTGCGCCGTTGGGCCGCCGGCGGCAAAGGCTGCAGCTGATCCGACCATCTTCGGCAACGCGCCCTTCCGCGGGGGCGATGCTCTCACGGAGGAGTCCGGCCAGGCCAAGTCATTGGACTGGAAAGACTCTTCCGCGCCGCAGACGCGGCGCCGCTCTCATCTCGTGTGACGGGACAGGGAGGAAGCAATCGCCGGACACCTACTGCCAGAAAGGGACGGCCGACTCACGCCGCGCCTCTTTTTCACTCACACCGATATCGTCGAGCAGATGCGTGCTCAGTTCGTCGAGCGCCAGACGGCTGCGCCTCTTGGACGCCAGTTTGCAATAAAGTTGCCAAAGCCGCGACAACAGGTTTCCCGCGCCACTTCGTGAATCAATGCCGAAGCGGGCCGGTGGCCGCGCATTGCACTCCCGGGGCTGAATTGCATCAATTGCACCCATTGTCACCACCATTGCTCACATTGAATCTGTTCCCATAGAGATAATTGACATGATATGTCGCGCAATATAGAGAATTGTCACTATGACAACTTGGCTTCCCGACATTGAACAAGGTCACGGGCCGCTTTACGCGCGTATTGCCGACCAGATCGAAGAGGCGATCGGCAACGGCACCCTGCCCGCGGGTACGAAGCTGCCGCCCCAGCGCAATCTCGCTTTCGATGTAGGGGTCACGATCGGCACGATCGGGCGCGCCTACGGCATTGTCCGCGAGCGTGGCCTGGTCAGCGGCGAGGTCGGCCGCGGCACCTACGTTCTCGATCATCCGGAAAGCCGGCCGCCGGAGCAGTCGGATCCGCTGACGACGTCGCTTTCAGGGACGCGCCCGCTCATAGCTCCAGCCGGCAAGCTCCGCTTCGACAGCACCGCCGCTCCTGATATCGGACAGGGCGACATCCTGGCGCAATTGCTCGGAGACATCAGCCGCGAGCATCACGGGGACATTGCGAGCTATGCCCGCAACTTTCCGGATCATTGGTTCGAGGCTGGATCTCAATGGCTGGCACGCGGCAATTTCCGGCCTGGGCCGGAAACGGTCGTCCCGACGCTTGGGGCTCATGCCGCAGTCGTCGCGGTGATCTCGGCCGTCACCTCCCCGGGCGACCGCATCGCCTTCGAGACGCTGACCTATTCCCAGATCAGCCGCAGCGCGGGCCTCATCGGCCGGCGGATCGCGCTGGTGGAAAGCGACGAATTCGGAATGCGGCCGGAAGATTTCGAGCGTGTCTGTGCCCAGCAGCACCCGAAACTCGCCTTTCTGATGCCCGGCGCGCAGAACCCTACGGTGGCGGTCATGCCGCTCGACCGGCGCCAGGCAATCGCCGACATCGCGCGCAAATACGGCGTCTGGCTGGTCGAGGACAATCTCTACGGTTCCATGACCGGCGACCCGCTGCCATTGCTGATGGAGCTTGCGCCCGAGCGAACCTTCCTCGTCGGCGGTCTTTCGAAGTCCGTTGCTGCCGGCGTGCGCGGCGGCTGGGTCGCCTGCCCGCCGCATTTCAGCCAGCGCATCCGCGTAGCCCACAAGATGGTGAGCGGCGGCCTGCCTTTCATTCTCGCGGAGCTTTGCGCCCGTCTGGTCCTCTCCGGATCGGCGTCGGTATTGCGCAATCGCGGCGTCGAGGAAATAGGCGCACGCGAAGCTCTGGCGCGCGAGATCTTCACAGGCTTCGATTTCAACTCGCATCCGAAGATTCCGTTTTTCTGGCTGAAGCTGCCCGAGCCCTGGCTTTCCGGAACCTTCAAGCAGGCCGCCCTGCAGGAGGGCGTGCTCATCGACGACGAGGATGAATTCAAGGCCGGACGCTCCGACCGGGTTTTTCACCGTATCCGCGTCGGTTTCTCCTCGCCAATCGAACGATCCGAGGTACGAAGAGGCTTCGAAATACTGCGCCGTCTCCTCGATAGCGGGCGCGCCGGATACGACAGTTTCGATTGATTACTTTTTAGAGGTGACTTTCGCACAAGCCTCGGCAATCTATTCTTGCTTTTTATCCCGCAGAATTGATTCGCACTGGAAGGTTTGGGCATGAAGGATTTCCGCTCGTTTGCAGGTCGGGGACCGTTTACATTCGTTGCAGCAGCCCTGACGCTTTCGAGCGCACTCATCGGTTCTCAGGCCGGTGCAGCAGAAGGTGTCTTCGATGAATTGCGGTTCGGCGCTACGACCTCGATCGGCAATGGCTCAAATCAGGAAGACGGGGTCTTCCCCTCCGCTACATTGTTCTTCGATCCGCTCGGCGCCGGCAGCGCAAGCGGCCTTGTCGAGAAAATCCTGCGGCCGCGGATCCATGCCGGCGCGTCCGTCGCGACCTCGTCCAGCGGCGTAAACGAAATCTACGCCGGCTTGAGTTGGAATGCCGACATCACCGAGCGCTTTTTCATCGAGCTCGGCGCCGGCGGCACGGTGCATGACGGCGATCTCAATGACGATGGATCGGACGGACCGAAACTCGGCTGCAGGCTGCTGTTTCGCGAATATGCAGCCGTGGGCTACCGTTTCGACGATCACTGGAATCTCTCGGCCACGGTCGAGCATGCGTCCAATGCCAACCTCTGCGACGGCCCGAACGACGGGCTCACGCGCGCGGGGCTGATGCTCGGCTATCAGTTCTAGAGTCCCGGTCCGACGGACTGAAATCCGGGCTGCCGCCCTGTTGATCGACCGTATTTTTCTGTCGCGCCGCGCCGCAGCATAGGCTAAAGAAGCCGCAAAGCGCCCCTGTTACGTTGCGGTACGCACGCGCCTTCCCTTCGAAGCGAGGGTTGCGCGCCGCCCGAAGGATTTGACGGTCGACGATGACGATTTCCAACACCCGCCCCATCACCCCGGACCTGATCGCCTCGCACGGGCTCAAGCCCGACGAATACGAACGCATCCTGAACCTGATCGGGCGCGAGCCGACCTTTACGGAGCTTGGCATCTTCTCGGCCATGTGGAACGAGCATTGCTCATACAAATCCTCGAAGAAATGGCTGCGCACGCTCCCGACCAAGGGGCCTCGCGTCATCCAGGGCCCGGGCGAGAACGCCGGCGTGGTCGACATCGACGACGGTGACTGCGTCGTCTTCAAGATGGAGAGCCACAACCACCCCTCCTACATCGAGCCCTACCAGGGAGCGGCAACGGGCGTCGGCGGCATCCTGCGTGATGTCTTCACGATGGGTGCGCGTCCAGTAGCGGCGATGAACGCGCTGCGCTTCGGTTCACCGGATCACCCGAAGACCCGCCACCTCGTCTCGGGCGTCGTCGCAGGCGTCGGCGGCTACGGCAATTCCTTCGGCGTGCCGACGGTCGGCGGCGAAGTCGAGTTCGATGCGCGCTACAATGGCAACATTCTCGTCAATGCCTTCGCTGCGGGGCTCGCCAAGACCGACGCGATCTTCTACTCGAAGGCGGAAGGCGTCGGCCTCCCGGTCGTCTATCTCGGCGCCAAGACCGGACGCGACGGTGTCGGGGGCGCGACGATGGCATCGGCCGAGTTCGACGAGTCGATCGAGGAGAAGCGCCCGACCGTTCAGGTTGGCGATCCCTTCACCGAGAAGTGCCTGCTCGAAGCCTGCCTGGAGCTGATGCAGACCGGTGCGGTCATTGCGATCCAGGACATGGGCGCTGCCGGCCTCACCTGCTCGGCCGTCGAAATGGGCGCCAAGGGCGATCTCGGCATCGAACTCGATCTCGACAAGGTGCCGGTGCGCGAAGAGCGCATGACGGCCTATGAGATGATGCTTTCGGAAAGTCAGGAGCGCATGCTTATGGTGCTGCGCCCGGAAAAAGAAGAGGAAGCCAAGGCCATCTTCGTCAAATGGGGCCTCGATTTCGCTATCGTCGGCAAGACCACCGACGACCTGCGCTTCCGTATTCTGCACCAGGGCGAAGAAGTCGCGAACCTGCCGATCAAGGAACTCGGAGACGAGGCGCCGGAATACGACCGCCCCTGGACGCCGGCAAGGACACCCTCGCCGCTCGCCACCAACGACATTCCGCAGGCTGATGTGTCCGATGCGCTTCTGAAGCTTGTCGGTTCCGCCAACAATTCCTCGCGCCGCTGGGTCTATGAGCAGTATGACACGCTGATCCAGGGTAATTCGCTGCAGCTTCCGGGCGGCGACGCCGGCGTAATCCGCGTCGAGGGCCATGAGACCAAGGCACTTGCCTTTTCTTCGGACGTTACGCCGCGCTATGTCGAAGCCGATCCGTTCGAGGGCGGCAAGCAGGCGGTTGCCGAGTGCTGGCGCAACCTGACTGCGACCGGCGCGCTGCCGCTCGCCGCCACAGATAATTTGAACTTCGGCAATCCCGAACGGCCGGAGATCATGAGCCAGCTCGTCCATGCGATCAAAGGCATCGGCGAGGCCTGCCAGGCACTCGACTTCCCGATCGTCTCCGGCAACGTCTCTCTCTACAACGAGACAAACGGCCAGGCGATCCTGCCGACCCCTACCATCGGAGGCGTCGGCCTCGTCCGCGACTGGTCGAAGATGGCGCGGATTCGCTTTGCTGCGGCGAACGAGACCATCCTCCTCGCCGGTGCTCCGCAGAGCTGGGGAACGCACATCGGCCAGTCGGTCTACATGCGCGACATTCATGGCCGCACCGACGGTCCGGCGCCGCATGTCGACCTCGGCCATGAACGCAAGGTCGGCGATTTCGTTCGCGGGTTGATCGAGGACGGCCTGGTCACGGCCGTGCACGACTGCTCCTCGGGCGGACTTGCGCTCGCCGTGGCCGAGATGGCCATCGCTTCCGGCATCGGCGCGACGATCGATGCACCTGCGGAACACGACCCGATCCCGGTCTTCTACGGCGAAGACCAGGGCCGATATGTCGTAACCGTCGCGGAGAGTTCGGCCGAGACGGTGGCCGCGCGTGCAAAAGCCGCCGGCGTTGCGCTGCCGGTGATCGGCAGGACAGGCGGAAATGCGGTGCAGCTCGGAAACGCCAGGCCCGTATCCGTCGATGAATTGCGTTCCGCACATGAGGCGTGGTTCCCCAATTACATGGGTGGCGATCTCGCACCGGACAATTGACCCGCCGGCCGGCAGACGGCCGAAACAGCATTTGCCTTCGGCCCCTGAATCGTGTTCCCTTTAGTTCATAGCGGGCGGCGGCAATGCGGCCGCGTCGCAAAATTACAAGGGAGTTGGCGTATCATGCCCATGGCACCAGGCGATATCGAAGACATGATCAAGGCCGGGATTCCCGGCGCAAAGGTCACGATTCGTGATCTGGCCGGTGACGGCGACCACTATGCCGCCGAAGTCGTGGCCGAAGCGTTTCGTGGCAAGACGCGCGTGCAGCAGCACCAGATGGTCTACAACGCCTTGAAGGGCAACATGGGCGGCATTCTGCATGCGCTCGCCCTTCAAACCAGCGCGCCGGAGTAAGACGGAAATGGCCGACCTGATCAAGGAGCTCGTAAGCGGGGTCGTTGACAGCGCGTTGAAAGAGATCCTCAAGAAAACCAGAGCGGCCGGAACCGCGGCCAAGCGGGCGAAACGGCGAAGCAGGAAAGCCAAGTCTGGCGGCATACTGGCTGACATCGTCGAGGCGGCCTTGCGTAAACCGGCAAAAAAGCAGGTGAGCTGTCGCCGGACCGCGGCTTCCCGGAGCAAACTGCGCCGCCGCTCGGCCTAGATCCCGATGGCCTAGCCCTCGTTCCCCCGCTGATAGTGGTGCGGAAGCCGAACTTTGAGGGACCATCAATAATTTTGCGATTGGGTGGTGAAAACCACGTCCATGCGTGCTATCTAGACCCCAATCGACATCCGGTCCTTGAAACCGGCGCAGGAAGGAAGACAAGATGAGCGGAATCAACGATTTCATCGATAACGAGGTCAAGAGCAACGACGTCGTTCTTTTCATGAAGGGAACGCCGCAGTTTCCGCAGTGCGGTTTCTCCGGCCAGGTGGTGCAGATCCTGGATTACGTCGGCGTCGACTATAAGGGCATCAACGTGCTCGCCGATGCCGATCTGCGTCAGGGCATCAAGGATTATTCCAATTGGCCGACCATTCCGCAGCTTTACGTAAAGGGCGAGTTCGTCGGCGGTTGCGACATCGTGCGGGAGATGTTCCAGGCGGGCGAGTTGCAGACGCTTCTTCAGGGACAGGGTATTTCCGTCAAGGGCGCCGCCTGACACCCTCTGAACCGCATCTTTGCGATGATCGGAAAAGGCGGGTAACCGCCTTTTTTGATTCCGAAGCAATATGCCGCGCGCCTAATGTTCGATACGCTTCATGAGCGGGCGGCGAAATTCACGCCGATCATGGGCGTCATGGACGACCGGGCGCGCGGTCTCGTATGCAGCCCTGCCCAGGGGTGCGGCCTCCTTCGATTTGCGCCGGCGAGTACTGCGTCCTTTTCGATCCGACACAACAAAAGACTGAATTTATTCAGCAGATCCTAATCATTGCGAAACATGCCACGCACTGGCTCGGCGTGGCAAAGAACCGGCTGCGGGAAAGCGGCAGCCGGCAGGATGTATGAAATGACAAGGCCCATAGACCAAGCCGCCACCCTCTCCGGGCTGACGAAAGTCCAGTTCATTGCATTGATGGCCATGCTGATGTCCATCAATGCGATCTCGATCGACATCATGTTGCCCGGGCTGCAGGAAATCGGCGCGAGCCTCGGCGTGGCAGATGAGAACCATCGGCAATACGTCATAACCGCCTACCTGCTCGGCATGGGGTTCGCGCAACTGTTCTTCGGCCCCCTGTCCGACCGCTTCGGGCGAAAGGCACCCTTGTTGGGCGGGCTGGCCCTTTACGGCGTCAGCGCCCTCGCGATCGTGTTCGTACCGACCTTCACGACACTCCTGTTCCTTCGGCTCGTCCAGGGCATAGGCGCGGCGGCAACCCGCGTCATCACCGTTTCCATCGTGCGCGACGTCTATGGCGGGCGGCAGATGGCCGAGATCATGTCGCTGGTAATGATGGTGTTCATGATCGTCCCGGTCATCGCACCGAGCATCGGACAATTGATCATGCTCTTTTCCGAATGGCACATGATCTTCGTCGTGATCGCAATGTTCGCGGTTGCCGTAGCGCTTCCGGTCGCCTTGCGCCTTCGTGAGACTTTGGCCCCCACCAACCGGCGCCCCTTCACGGCCTCGTCCATACTTGCGGGCTTCCGCATCGTGCTGACGAACCGGCTGGCGCTGTTCTATACGCTCGCGACGTCGGCCCTTCTCGGCGGTCTCTTCGGTTTCATCAACTCGGCGCAACAGATTCTCGTCGGCGTCTATGGCCTGGGCGTCTGGTTTCCGGCAGTATTCGCCGCTTTCGCCGGCATGATGGCGGTCGCCTCCTTTACCAATTCGCGACTTGTCCGGACGTTCGGCATGCGGGCATTGTCGCATGCCGCGCTTCTCGGCTTCACTCTGGCAAGTTTCATCTGGATGTCGGCTTCATTGATCGGGCCGCTGCCTTTGCCGGTCTTCATGCTCCTTCATGCAGCCACCATGTTCCAGTTCGGGCTGATCGCCGCCAACTTCAACGCCATGGCGATGGAGCCGCTCGGCCACGTGGCCGGCACCGCCTCATCCGTTCTCGGCTTCACGCAGACGATCGGCGGCGGAATCATCGGCGCGTTCATCGGCCAGGCATTCGATAACAGCGTCACGCCCCTTGCGGTCGGCTTCTTCACGGTCGCACTCGTCGCGCTTGTCTGCGTGCTGATCGCAGAGGGCGGCAAGCTCTTCAAACCGCACAATCCGGCAGGCTAGCCGGATCGGCTCCAGTATACCGATTTTTCCTCCCAATCCATTTTGGATGTTTTGAACATGACTTCGGTTTCCCAACAATCTTCGCTTGGTGAACAATCATCGGGCCATGCCGATCAGGCTTCGGGCGCCGCGCGCCTCGGAATGGGCCTTGTCGAATTCATCGTCACCATTGCGGTCATGACCGCGAGCATTGCGCTCGCGATCGACAGCATGCTGCCGGCTCTGCCAAGCATCGGCCAGACGCTCAACGTTGCCAACGCCAACGATACGCAACTCGTGATCGGCGTCTTCTTCCTCGGCTTCGGCCTCTCCCAGATATTCTTCGGGAGCCTCTCGGATGCCTTCGGGCGCCGGTCAGTTCTCCTTTGCGGCCTTGCGCTCTTCAGCCTGTCGATGTTCGCCGCCTCCTGGGTCGAAAGCATAGAGACGCTGCTCCTTCTCCGCTTCATCCAGGGGATCGGCGGTGCCGCCGTCCGCATCACGACCATGGCGATCGTCCGCGACTGTTTCGGCGGCCGCGACATGGCGCGCGTCATGTCCTATGTCATGATCGTCTTCATGATCGTCCCGATCGTCGCTCCGACACTTGGCCAAGTGGTGATCGCCTATGCCGACTGGCACTGGATCTTCATCCTGATCGGCGTCGTCGGCACCGCCCTGTTCGTCTGGGCGTTGACCCGGATGAAGGAGTCTCTGCCGAAGGAGGAACGTCTGCCGCTTTCGGTGGGAGCGGTCCTTTCCGGCTTCCGCACGGTGCTCACGAACCGCATCACCTGCGGCTACATGATCGGAATGACCCTGTTTACCGCCGTCATTTGCGCCTATGTCGTCAGCGTTCAGCAGGTCTTCGGCGAGGTCTACAACCTCAGTGACTGGATGCCTATCGCCTTTGCGGGCACCGCGGGCGGGATAGCGGTCGCGAACTTCGCCAACGGGTATTTCGTGCGCAGTTTCGGCATGCGCCGCATCTCGCATGCCGCTATGATCCTCTTCACCCTCTTTGCTGCGACCGGTTACGTCCTGTCGCTCGCGGGCACTCCGGCCTTCGCCATCAGCTATCTCCTGTTTTCGTTATTGCTGATGTTCTTCGCCGTCATCGCCACCAACTTCACCGCCATCAGCCTCGAGCCAATGGGACATCTGGCGGGCACGGCAACCGCCGTCACCGGTTTCGTCTCCACCACCGGCGGTGCGCTGATCGGCGGTGCCGTCGGCCAGCTCTTCAACGGGACGCTACAGCCGCTGTTCGGCGGTTACGCCCTGTTCGGCGTGCTGACCATCCTCGCAACGCTCTGGGCGGAAAATGGAAAGCTGTTCACCCATCCGGGCGACAGCGATGGGACGCACGAACACGGCGGCGGCGGACACCTTTAGAGCCCCCGATTGATGGCAAGCAGTGCCCACCCAGGAGGGCACTGCTTTTGTTGTCTGCTTCGCGAGCGATTGACATTGGCTTTGCCCCACAAGAGTGGCCCTCACGCTTTCACCGCCGAAAAGAAGAGAAATCGCGGCTTGGTCGCCAGGGTCTGATATGCCTCTGGGAAGCGTGAGTGGGCACCAGGATCGGGCTGAGGTTCGTTCAGCGACTCGAGTTGGAACCCCGCTGCCCTCAATGCATCAACCATGGCGTGAAGTGGACGATGCCAGAAGCGCATTGTGATGGCCTTCCCGCCACGCTGCCACGTTTCGCTGAAGCTATAGGTCTCGAAATAGTTCTCGCGACCCGCCAACTCGTGATCCATAAAAGGGTGGTGCGTGGAGAAAACCAGGCGGCCGCCTTGGGGCAGCAGACGGGCGAATTCCGAAAGGGGATGTGCCCAGTCTGGCAGATAGTGCATGACAAGGGAGGCAAGGATCAAATCGAAGCAACCATCGTCGAAGGGCAGCGGTTCGTTCAGATCCGCCACCAACAATCGCGCCCGGCCGTCAAGGCGGCGTTGTGCGATCTCGAGCAGTCCGGCACTTGAGTCGATACCGGTTAGGATTGCCCCTCGGTCGAGGAGCGCCGCAGCATGGGCTCCGCCGCCGCACCCTGCGTCAAGCACCCGAAGCCCGGTGACATCTCCAACCATCGAAAGAATGGCTGGCCGCTCGTAATAGGCATTCCAGGCATTGTTCTCGTTGTCAGCGTCATAGGCCGCTGCAAACGCATCATAATCATTCTCAGACAATGTTTACTCCGGCGCCAAAGACCTCGTCCGAAGACGATCACTTATCGGCTTCTGATATCATTGATACGCCAATCAAGGCCATGCGTTCGGCTTTGATCAAATTGAGTCTCAAAATTCGCTGGCAGAGCTTCTAGCATTCTTCCGCGCCTTTCGACGTATCCAACCTTCCTGTTCAGGGTGATCCGCCAGAGCTTGTACACGGTGTCGAATACCGTGTAGCGGTTTTCCGTGCATCGGGTCTAACGACAGAGGCCGCCCGGAAAACCGGGCGGCCTCTGTCATTCGAAAGGGCTTTTCAGATCAGACGGTGAAGACCTCGCGCCGCAACTCCTCCCAGCTCTCCTTGTCGGTCGCCAGAAGCAGCCCGCCGTTCGTGTGCGCGGGCAGATAACGCGAACCGTCGAAACGGGCCGCATAGGCGCCGGCCTCTTCGGCGATCAGGGTGCCGGCAAGGTGGTCCCAGGGCATAAGCTTCTGATACATCAGGAAGTGCAGATGACCGCCGGCAAAGATTCGGTATTCATGCGCCGCGCAGCGATAGCTCGTGGCCATCCGGACCTTCGCCATATTGCCCATGACAATGCGGCGCTCGGCCTGCGCGTAAAACCCGGCCGATGCGACGCCCACCATGTTGTCGACGGTGACCCCGGCTGTGACCGACAGTCTCTCCTGCGTCCCGTCGGGCCGGCACATCCACGCGCCGGAGCCTCGCTCGGCGATGACCCAGTCGTTGCCGAGCGGATCGTAGATGATCCCTGCGACGGTCTCTCCACCGGCGACGACGCTCGCCATCACGCCGAAGAGCGGCAGGCCGGCCGCGAAATTGAAGGTGCCGTCGATCGGATCGACGACGATCGCGAGATCGGCACCGGCGAGCTTGTCGAGGAGCGCCGGATCGGCGGCGACGGATTCCTCGCCGATGAACACGGCCCCCGGCGCAATCGCGTCGATATTCGCCTTGATCAGCCTCTCGGCGGCCTCGTCGCCTTCCGTCACCAGGTCGATCGCTTCCGATTTCATCCGCACATCGCCGGAGCCAAGATTGCGAAAGCGCGGGAGGATTTCCTTTACCGCCGCTTCCTGCAGCAGGTTGGCAAGTGCGGCGATGTCGACGGAATGGCTCATTCTTTGGGCTCCGGAGAGAGGGATTGGAAGTCGAAAAGCTTGGGATCGAGCAGATGCGAGGCGTTCACGTGTCCGAGCGCGCGCAGCATCGTGTCCTTGCGGCCCGGCATGCGCCGCTCGATATCCGCAAGCATCGCCTTCATTGTGTTGCGCTCGAGCCCATCCTGCGAACCACAGAGGTCGCAGGGGATGATCGGGAACTCCATGGCCGCGGCGAACTTCGCCAGATCGTCCTCCGCCGCATAGGCAAGCGGCCGCAGGACCATCAGATCGCCCTCGTCGTTGAGAAGCTTTGCCGGCATCGACGCCAGGCGCCCGCCATGGAAAAAGTTCATGAAGAAGGTCTCGAGGATGTCTTCCCGATGATGGCCAAGCACCAATGCGTCGCAGCCCTCCTCCCGGGCGATGCGATAAAGATTGCCGCGCCGAAGCCGTGAACAGAGCGAACAATAGGTCGCGCCCGCCGGCACCTTCTCTTTCACTATCGAATAGGTGTCGCGGTATTCGATGCGGTGCTCGACGCCGATGGACCGGAGATAGTCGGGCAGGACATGCTTCGGAAAATTCGGCTGCCCCTGATCCAGATTGCAGGCGACGATTTCGACGGGAAGCAGACCCCGCCACTGCAGGTCCATCAGCAGCGCCAGCAGGCTGTAGCTGTCCTTTCCACCCGACACGCCGACAAGCCAGCGTCTGGAGCCCTTGAGCATGCCGAAATCGTCGAGCGCCTGGCGCACCTGCCTGAGCAGGCGCTTGCGCAGCTTGTTGAAGGAGACGGAGGACGGCATGCGCGAAAAAAGCGGATGGGCCGCACCTTCGAATGCGGCGTCATCGGCAATGACGCTGCCTGTCTCGTCGGGGGAGGATTGTGCGACTTCCATGGCGGCAATCTCGGATTGTGCAGAGCGCAGGTTGCGCTCTGTTTTCTGAAGCAGCACTTGCCCCGTCCGGCCGGGAAGATCAAGAAAAAACGGGCGTGTGGGCCCCCGGCGTCCTGTGAAGGGTACAGGGGCGGCGGCTTTCCGCGCGCTTACGGCCCGAACACCGACCAACCCGTACGCGCAGCCAGCATTTCGAGCGCCAGCGACCCCAGCAGCGAATTGCCGTATTCGTTGAGCCCCGGCGACCAGACGGCAATAGACGCCTTGCCCGGCGCCACCGCCATGATGCCGCCGCCGACGCCGCTCTTCCCCGGCAGACCGACCCGGTAGGCAAAATCCCCGGAGCCGTCATAATGGCCGCAGGTGAGCATAAGCGCATTGATGCGCCGCGCGCGCTGGCGCGACACGACCGAATGCCCGGTCAGCGGGTTGGTGCCGCCGGCGGCCAGAAACAGACCGGCTTTGGCGAGCTGGCTACAGGTCATCGCGAGCGCGCAATGATGGAAATAGACGCCGAGCACGTGCTCGACCGGATGATCGAGCCGGCCGAAGGAGCGCATGAAATTCGCAAGCGCGATGTTGCGGTAACCGGTCGCGGTCTCCGAGCGTGCGACTTCATGATCGATCACGATGTCCTCGTCATCCGCGAGATAACGAACGAAGCGAACGATCTCCCCGATCAGCTCCTTCGGCGTGTGGCCGGCGAGAATGAGATCGCTTATCCTGATCGCGCCGGCATTGATGAAGGGGTTGCGCGGCTTGCCGCCCTCATGCTCGAGCTGCACGATCGAATTGAAGGCCGAGCCCGAAGGCTCGCGCCCAACCCGGTTCCAGATGTTTTCGCCGTGTTTGCCCAGCGCCAGCGTGAGCGTGAACACCTTGGAGATGCTCTGAATGGAGAACGGCATCTCCGCATCGCCGGCGCGATAGACCTTGCCGCCCGTTGTGACGATCGCCATGCCGAAGTGGCGGGCATCGACGCGTGCTAGCTGCGGAATATAATCCGCAACCTTCCCTTCGCCGAGGCGCGGCGTCAGTTCCAGAAAGATGTCGTCGATGATCGCCTGGAGGTCTTCTTGCGGTTTCGGCTCACGCATACGGCACTTCTCACTTCGGAAGCGGTCTCGTTCAGGACACTCCGTCCTGCGCCCGCCTCCAGTCTATGGGATTCGTCCGGCAACTTCGTACAAAAAAAACCGCCCGTCTCCGGGCGGCTTTCCAATTCGTTCAGGCGGGCCTGATTAACGCGAATAAAATTCGACGACCAGGTGCGGCTCCATGACGACCGGGTACGGCACGTCCGAGAGCGCGGGAACGCGAACGAAGGTCGCGACCATCTTGTTGTGATCGGCTTCGATGTAATCAGGAACGTCACGCTCGGCGAGCTGTACGGCTTCGAGCACCGTAACGAGCTGCTTGGATTTTTCTTTGACTTCGATGACGTCGCCCGGCTTGCAGCGGTAGGAACCGATGTTGACGCGAACGCCGTTGACCTTGACGTGGCCATGGTTGACGAACTGGCGCGCGGCGAAAACGGTCGGAACGAACTTGGCGCGGTAAACGATCGCGTCGAGGCGCGATTCGAGCAGGCCGACCAGGTTCTCCGGGGTGTCGCCCTTGCGGCGCGATGCTTCGGCGAAGATCGCACGGAACTGCTTTTCACGGATATCGCCGTAGTAGCCCTTCAGCTTCTGCTTGGCGCGCAGCTGCACGCCGAAGTCGGAAAGCTTGGACTTGCGGCGCTGGCCGTGCTGGCCCGGGCCATATTCGCGACGGTTCACCGGGGACTTCGGACGGCCCCAGATATTTTCGCCCATACGGCGGTCAATTTTGTACTTGGACGACTCGCGCTTGCTCATCGCATTTCCTTTCAAAGTGTTACACCGGTTTGCTGCCAAACCGGATCAAGGAAACACGCCCTCCTCTGAACCCATTTTTGGGGCTCTGACAGGCTTCTCACGATCACGCTGCCGGAGAAACCACGGGACATGTCAAATGAAACACCGGGCATCACTGCCCGGCGTTGAGCGGGTCTTTAAGCACTGGGCGGCGAATTGTCAACGGAATATGACAGGAACAATGGCAAATTCAGCCGCACTTCCGAATGCAATTTCACTCGGCGGCCGCGCGCGTTGAATCGCCCGTGTCCGGGGCATTGGCGTCGCCCGGAGCCGTTTCCTTGCCGAGGTCGGGGAAAGCGACGATGCGCTTGCCGGAGAAATCCGCATGCACCACGACGAGCCCCTGCTCTTCGAAATAACCGAGCAATCGCCGTGCGCGACGGGCCGAATGCGTTCCGTAGGCACGGGCGATCATAGCGTCCGACGGACAAGGCAGCCCGCGCAGGGCCGCCTGTGCCAACATCAGGAAAACCGCCTGCAGGTCTTCCGTCACCCGGTCGGCCAGCCCAATCGCCGAGGCCCAATCCTCGCTTTCCGCCGTCTCGGCATCGATGCCCGATCGGGCAACGGCCATCTTGCGGCGGAATGCGCTCAAGGAGAGCGCGGGTCCGGGGACGCGGCGAATGCGGCAGCGCACGAGAAAGTCCTGGTAGAGCTCCGCATCGGGCCTGAACGCGGCTTCCGGATTTGCAACGATTTCGGCAAAGAGGCTGCCGATCAGCGCATCCCGCTCCTCCGCCGAGATTTCCGGTTGCACCGGCTTGGCCTCCACGGGCGCTGCGGGCTCGGGCCTTGGCCGCGACAGCTCCGCGAGAATATCGCTCGCGGGGCGCGGCTGCGGCGCTGTGCGGCGGACGACCGGGCGGGTGAATTCCTCCGGGTCGGGCGTGAAGATCAGGTCCGCCACGTCCTGCGGCGCTTCGGGCAGCGGCATCAGCTTCGGGCTCATCGACCGTGCCGAGGTCTCGACCGAACCGATCGTTACCCTCAACGGCCGGCGGGAAAGCGCGGGACCGAGCGCCACGAAGGAGCCCCGCTTCAGGTCGCGAAACATCTCGGCGGTGCGCCGGTCCATGCCGAGCAGATCGGCGGCGCGCAGCATGTCGATGTCGAGGAAGGTGCGTCCCATCAGGAAGTTCGAGGCCTCTGCCGCCACGTTCTTGGCGAGCTTGGCGAGGCGCTGCGTGGCGATGACGCCGGCAAGCCCGCGCTTGCGGCCGCGGCACATGAGATTGGTCATCGCGCCGAGCGAAACCTTGCGTATTTCCTCCGAAACGTCGCCGCCGACGGACGGTGCGAACATCTGCGCCTCGTCGACGACCACCAGAACGGGATACCAATATTCCCGGTCCGCATCGAACATGGCATTCAGAAACACGCCGGCGCTGCGCATCTGCTGCTCGACATCCAGCCCTTCGAGCGAAAGCACGCAGGAAACGCGGTATTGGCGGATGCGGGTGGCGATGCCGATGAGCTCCGCATCGGTACGCTCCCCCTCGATCACCACATGGCCGAACTTGTCGGCAAGCGTGACGAAATCGCCTTCCGGATCGATGATGCACTGCTGCACCCAGGGCACGGATTGTTCCAGCAGACGGCGGAGCAGATGCGACTTGCCGGAGCCGGAATTGCCCTGCACGAGAAGACGCGTCGCCAGAAGCTCTTCGATATCGAGCGAGGCCGAGGTCCCTTCGGACGTCGTTCCCATGTCGATGCCGACTTTCATCCTTACCTCTTCTTGACGGGTTGATTCGCGGCCGCGGACGGGTCGCCAAAACGGGCAACACCTAGCATGGATCGCGCTCGAACGTGCCGCCGATTATGGAAACCCACAGGGAATAGTTGGCGCTCGAATGCCGCTCTCGGACATGCGCAGCAATGTCGTGCGCCGATTCAGGTGACCGCTTCGCGCCTGTCCGCAGTTGCGGCAGCCGCAACAACTCTCAAGCCGAAGCCTTGCATCAGACGGCGTGTCGCGAAATCGGGGTTGCCCGATGTGAAGATCGCCGGGTCCTCGCCGTTCAATGGCTCGAACCCGTTCGGCAGCGGCACCAGCGAACGCGCCCGCCTCGCGATCGCTTCGGCCGGATCCAGCCAGTCTACCGGCCAGGGCGCCAGCCGGCGGAAAACATTGGCCATGAAAGGATAGTGGGTGCAGGCCAGCACGACGATATCGGTTCTCTTTCCCTCCGCCTCCACGAAGCAGGGCGCGATCTCGGCGAAAACCGCCTCATCACCCAATGCGTCGCCGCGAATATAGGCTTCCGCCATGCGCGCGAGGTTCTCCGAGCCGACCAGTCTGACGTGACATTGCGAGGCGAAGGACTGAATGAGATCGCGGGTGTAGGCGCGCTTCACGGTGCCCGGAGTCGCAAGCACCGAAACGAGGCCCGAACGGGTGCGCTCGGCCGCAGGCTTGATGGCCGGAACGGTGCCGACGAAGGTCATCTGCGGATAGGCGGCGCGCAGATCCGCGCCGACGAGCGTGAATGCCGTATTGCAGGCGATGATGCAGATTTCCGGATCATGCTCGGCAAGCAGCCCACCGAATAGAGCGATCACCCGCTCCTTCAGAGCGCCCTCCTCCCAGCCGCCATAGGGAAAACCGGCATCGTCGGCGACGTAGATGAAATGCCGCTCCGGCATCAGCACGCGCGCCTCGCGCAGCACCGTCAGGCCACCGATCCCGCTGTCGAAGACGAGAATGGGCTTCAGCTCAGTCTTTGTCACCGCCGCTCTGTTCTTTCCTGCTATGCCCGGGCGGAGCTGCGGAGCCACGCGGATTTTCGCGCGTGAAACGGTCGAGCGAAGAAATGACGCCGCGCAGCACCTGGATTTCCGATTCGGTAAAGGATGGTCTGGTCAGAACCGCGCGCAGATTCTCGACCAATTTCGGCTTTTTGTCGGCGGAACGGAAATAGTTGCGCGCGTCGAGCGCCTCTTCCAGGTGCTCGCAGAGCCCATGCAACTGCTCCTTCGTCGCCGGGCGCTGCTGGCTCGCCTGGAAAGATGTCTCGTCCTCGGAGGTCATGCCGGTCTTCAGCCACTCATAGGACATGAGCAGCACTGCCTGGGCGAGGTTCAGCGAAGCGAAGGCGGGATTGACCGGAAAGGTCACGATCTCGTCGGCAAGCGCGACCTCGGCATTGGTCAGTCCGGTGCGCTCGCGGCCGAAAATGATGCCGACCTTCTCGCCCTCCTTGAACCGGTGACGGAGTTCCCGGGCGGCGACGATCGGCGAGCGCACGGGTTTGAAGCCGTCGCGGTCGCGCGCGGTGGTCGCGTAGACGAAATTGAGGTCGGCGAGCGCCTCTTCGAGCGTTTCGTAGAGCTTGGCGCCGTCGATCACGTGATCGGCGCGGCTGGCGGCGGAGCGTGCCTTTTCACTCGGCCAGCCATCGCGCGGGCTGACGAGGCGCAGTTCGGACAGGCCGAAATTCGCCATGGCGCGCGCCACCATGCCGATATTCTCGCCGAGCTGGGGAAAGGCGAGAATGATCGCCGGACCTTCCGTCAAAAGTTCGCGTTCGCTGTTTGTGCCTGCCATCGCCTGTGTGCCTTCTGTTCGGCGCTTCCCTCGCATATATGGACGCGGATTTAAAGCCCGCGCTCCTGCCCAGCGGGCCGCACGCGCGGCGAATGAAGACGCTCGAGCGAAACGGCAACCATCTCCAGTCCAAGGCCTGCGTCGTCGCGCGATACCGGCAGATGACGCTCGACCGGCGCAGCGACGCTCCGGGACCGGTAGAAATAGTCCGCTCCGGTTTCGCGCACCTTGCTTGCGAGCTTCAGATTTTCCGCGATCTGCGCCGCGAAGTCATCCGGGCTTTCCGCGGCCTGCGACATCTTTCGCGCGAATATGCGCGCCCAATAGGTGCAGCCCATGAACACCGCCAGGGTCTGGCGCACATGCCCCGGGCGGGTGACGAGCTGCCAGGAGACGCCGAGGGGTTTGGCAGCAGCGGCCAGGTCCCTGTAGGCGCGGTCGAGCGCCTGCGACCGGGTGACGAGATCAAGGCCGGACGTTCCCCTCCTTGCCTCCTCCAGCAATTCGGCGAGCTTGTCGCACCAATTTCTGATCGCCCCATCGAGCGTCGTGCGGGTCTTCGTCGGAAACACGACGAAAGCCACCGCCGCGCCGGCGACCGAGCCGACAAGGGTCTCCTCGAGACGCAGCTCCAGAAGCTGCGGCGTCAAAACGCCGAGCAGGCTGTAGGCGAGAGAGAGGACGACCGAGACGAAGAAAGTCATGCTCGCGTAGGAGACCGGGAGGAAATAGAAGGCCAGAAAGATGCAGGCCGCACCGAGGGGCAGGACTATATAGACAGTCCCGCCGATCGCGCTTGCCGCCGCGAGTCCGACGACGATGCCCGCCAATGTGCCGGCCGACCGCTGCAAGGCCTTCACTGCGGTATCACCGCGGGAGCGCGTATTGGTGAAGACGAGGAACGCGGCGAGAACCGCCCAGAACCAGCGCTCGCGCGAAAGCATCAAGCCGAACACCATTGCGATGCCCGAGGCGAGGGTAATCTGGATCGCGCTCCGTAAAGCCGGGTCGGCCATGGAAAAGCGAGCCGTTGCCGCCGAGGGCTCAGGAGATGGAACCGGATGCGGTTCGTCGAGGTCCGCCTCCTTGAGGGCGCCCAGACTGCGATCGAGGCGATCTCGAACCGTATGAAGCCAAAGCAGAGCCCTGGCCGCCTCGAGCTGCCTGACATTCGCCTCGCCCAGCGACTGCATTCCCCGTTCTATCTCGCCCGAATTTTTCGCCAGGGCTGCGTCGACAACTATCGCAGGCGGCATTGCCTGAAGGCTGAGCACGATCACGCTCTCGGCCGCAAGGTGAATGTCGAAGAGCCCGATGGCGAGGTCCGCAGAGACGACGCCGGGTTCCGGCGCCGGGCGGCGGTTGTCCGTCGCAATGAAGCTCTCCGCCATCAACACGGCTTCCTTCAACCTCTCCTCCAGCGCGTGCAGCCTGCGGCGATCGGCAGCCTTGAGAATGGGCCTGCGCGCAGCCGCTGCGATCTCATGAAGGATTTCATCCACCCTCTGCTGGACGCTCGCGATCGCCCTCAGAAGATCACGGTAGCGGTCGTCCGGAAGAAGGACGGTTCGCACAAGATGCGCGGTCGCCGCCGAGATTCCGGCACCGAGAACGAGCGCCGGCAACTGATCCAGCGACGGGCGCAGATAGGCTCCGGTGAAATAGGACATGAAGGCGAACATGCCGACGGCGAACCACCGCTGACCGAAGGCGCGGCCATAGACGGCTACGAAGATCACCACGAGAAAAACGAGATCGGAAACGTGCCGGTAGCGCTCCAGCGTAGAGGCGAGCGTGACCATCGCAACGCCCGTGACGACCGCCAGAATACGCGTGACCAGTTGTTCCGAGGCCGTCCGGTCGCGAACCGCCAGGCCGCCTTCGATCGAAAGCGTTATCGCAAGCCCATAGGCGGCCGGCGGCAGCGGTGTGGCGATGAAATGGAAGGCGATCAGCAGAGCGACCGAGATCACCACCGTCGCCGTTATCCGGGACGCCTGCCGCAGCCGGGAAAAGGCCGGATCATTGGCCAGCAGCCAGTCCCGCAAGCGAAGCCTGAACGTCATGGCGCCTCTGCCTGTCCGCACGCCCGCAGCGTGCAGCGTTTCTGGGATGGCGACACGCAAAAAACAGTTGAAGCACGCCGCCGCTCGATTTCTGAAATAGCCTTTCGCGCGGTCTTTTCAAAGCGGTGAGATGACCGGCCCCCCGGTCTGAAGACCGGGCGCGACCGGCCGATTCCGGGCTCGCCGCCTTGGTCCAAAGTTTCGGCCAAGCATGCTTTGCCTTGCTGGCTCACAGTGCTATAGGGCTCTGGATTTCTCCCACCGTCGGAATGCCGCACGCGGTGCTCCGCAAGCTACGAGGCATATCAATGGCAAAGATCAAGGTCGCCAATCCGGTCGTCGAACTCGACGGCGACGAGATGACCCGCATCATCTGGCAGTTCATCAAGGACAAGCTGATCCATCCTTATCTCGACCTCGATCTCGAATATTACGACCTCGGCGTCGAAAACCGTGATGCAACTGACGACCAGGTGACGATCGACGCCGCAAACGCCATCAAGAAACACGGCGTCGGGGTCAAATGCGCCACGATCACGCCGGACGAAGGCCGCGTCGAGGAGTTCAAACTGAAGAAGATGTGGAAGTCGCCGAACGGCACGATCCGCAACATCCTCGGCGGCGTCATCTTCCGCGAGCCGATCATCTGCAAGAACGTGCCGCGCCTCGTTCCCGGCTGGACCAAGCCGATCATCGTCGGCCGCCACGCCTTCGGCGATCAGTACCGCGCAACCGATTTCAAATTCCCGGGCAAGGGCAAGCTCTCGATCAAGTTCGTCGGCGAAGACGGCCAGACGATCGAGCATGACGTTTACGACGCGCCGGGCGCCGGCGTGGCACTCGCCATGTACAACCTGGACGAATCGATCACCGAATTCGCGCGCGCCTCGTTCAACTACGGCCTGCAGCGCAAGGTTCCGGTCTACCTTTCGACCAAGAACACGATCCTGAAGGCCTATGACGGCCGCTTCAAGGATATCTTCCAGAAGGTGTTCGACGAGGAATTCGCCGCCCAGTTCAAGGCCGAGAAGCTCTGGTACGAACACCGCCTGATCGACGACATGGTCGCCTCGGCGCTGAAGTGGTCCGGCGGCTATGTCTGGGCCTGCAAGAACTATGACGGCGACGTGCAGTCCGACATCGTCGCGCAGGGCTTCGGCTCGCTCGGCCTGATGACCTCGGTACTGATGACGCCCGACGGAAAGACGGTCGAAGCGGAAGCCGCCCACGGCACGGTGACGCGACACTACCGCCAGCACCAGAAAGGCGAAGAAACCTCGACCAACTCGATCGCCTCGATCTTCGCCTGGACCCGCGGCCTCGCCCACCGCGCCAAGCTCGACGGCAACGCCGAACTCGCGAAGTTTTCCGAAACGCTGGAGCGCGTCTGCGTCGATACGGTCGAATCGGGCTTCATGACCAAGGACTTGGCGCTCCTCATCGGCCCCGATCAGCCCTGGCTGTCGACCACCGGCTTCCTTGACAAGATCGACGAGAACCTCAGGAAGGCAATGGCGGCGTAATCAGCCTGTTCTATCGCCAGAATTCGGAACCCGGCCCCGCGCCGGGTTTCTTTTTGTCGTGGGAGCCGGCCCCGTTCCATCCACTTGTGGGAAACTGCGGCTCAGATCGGCTGAGAGCGCCCGTTACGTTCCGACGCCGCCAGGTGGCGGTATCCGGAAAGCCCGCCTATGCCGACTCGGCCGCCGCGCGTACTGATGCGCGCCTCGGCCGAGGCAGCCCTCGAAACCACCCGGACCGAACAGCTGCCATGAAAAAGGGCGCCGCAGCGCCCTTCAGAAGTCAGCACGCCTGGGGCTCAGCCGGCGAGCGCGCCGGCAACGGCCTCGATCGCCTCCGCTGCACGTCCGCCGTCCGGACCGCCGGCCTGGGCCATGTCGGGCCGCCCGCCGCCGCCCTTGCCGCCGAGCGCAGCCGAAGCGACGCGCACCAGATCCACGGCGCTGACTTTCGAAGTGAGGTCGTCGGTGACCGCCACCACGGCGCTCGCCTTGCCGTCGCCGCTGACGCCCACGAAGGCGACCACGCCCGAACCGAGCGTCTTCTTGCCGTCGTCCGCAAGACTCTTCAGGTCCTTCGGCTCGACGCCGGATACCACCCTGCCGAGGAACCGGACGCCGCCGATCTCGCGGGCGGCATCCCCGGAACCGTTGTGGCCGTCGCCCGCAAGGGCGAGCTTTTTCTTCGCCTCGGTAAGTTCCCGTTCCAGCTTGCGGCGCTCGTCGAGCAGCGCCTCGACGCGCCCGAGGACATCCGAGGGCTGGACCTTCAGGGCAGATGCCAACGTCTTGACCCGCTCATCCTGTTCGTTGAGATAGGCTCGCGCGGCCTCACCGGTCAGCGCCTCCACCCGGCGCACGCCGGCGCCGACAGCGCTTTCCGAGACGACGCGAACGAGGCCGATATCGCCCGTGGCGGACACATGCGTGCCGCCACAGAGCTCGACCGAGTAAGGCCTGCCGGCTTTGGCGCCGCGAAGGCCCTGCCCCATGGACACGACCCGCACCTCGTCGCCGTATTTCTCGCCGAAGAGCGCCATGGCGCCCTCGGCGATCGCATCGTCGACGCTCATCAGCCGTGTGACGACCGGCGTGTTCTGGACGATGATCTCGTTCGCCATCTCCTCGACGATCTTCAGCTCCTCCGCCGTCATCGGCTTCGGATGCGAGACGTCGAAGCGCAAGCGCTCAGGCGCGACGAGCGAGCCCTTCTGGGCAACATGGGTACCGAGGACCTCGCGCAGCGCCTCGTGCAGCAGATGCGTCGCGGAATGGTTGGCGCGCAGCCGCGCACGGCGCGCATGGTCGACCGTCAGGGCAGCCGCTTCGCCGGTCTTCACGCTGCCTTCCTCCACGGTGCAATAGTGGACGAAGAGCCCTTCGCCCCGTTTCTGCGTGTCGGTCACAGCAAGCTTGCCGGTCTCGGTAGTGATGACGCCGGTGTCGCCCACCTGGCCGCCGGATTCGCCGTAGAAAGGCGTCTGGTTCAGAACCAGCTGTACGTTCTCGCCCTTGGTGGCCGCCTCGACGACGGCACCGTCCCTGACGATCGCCTGAATGACCCCTTCGGCCGACTCGGTGTCGTAGCCTAGGAAGTCGGTCGCGCCGTGCTTATCCCTGAGCTCGAACCAGATGGTCTCGGTCGCGGCTTCGCCGGAGCCGGCCCAGTTGGCGCGGGCCTCGGCCTTCTGCCGTTGCATGGCGGCCGTAAATGCGTCCGTATCGACGCCGATGCCCTTGGCGCGCAGCGCGTCCTGGGTGAGGTCGAGCGGAAAACCGTAGGTGTCGTAGAGCTTGAACGCCGTCTCGCCGTTGAACTGGTCGCCTTCGGAAAGATCGGCCGAAGCCTCCGCCAAAAGGTTGAGGCCGCGCTCCAGGGTCTTGCGGAAGCGGGTTTCCTCCAGCTTCAGCGTTTCCGAGATCAGCGCTTCGGCGCGGACGAGTTCCGGATAAGCGCGGCCCATCTGGCCCACGAGCGCCGGCAGGAGCTTCCACATCAGCGGATCCCGCGCGCCGAGCAACTGCGCGTGGCGCATGGCGCGGCGCATGATTCTGCGCAGAACGTAACCGCGGCCCTCGTTCGACGGCAGAACCCCATCGGCGATCAGGAACGCCGAGGAACGCAGATGATCGGCGATGACGCGATGGCTCGCGCGCCGGTCCCCTTCGGCCTTCACGCCGGTCGCCTCTTCGGAGGCCGCGATCAGCGCGCGGAAAAGGTCGATGTCATAATTGTCGTGCTGGCCCTGGAGCACGGCGGCCACGCGCTCAAGCCCCATGCCCGTGTCGATCGAGGGCCGCGGCAGGTCGACGCGCTCTTCCTTGGTGATCTGCTCGTACTGCATGAAGACGAGGTTCCAGATCTCGATGAAGCGATCGCCGTCTTCCTCAGCTGAGCCGGGAGGGCCGCCCCAGATATGATCGCCGTGATCGTAGAATATTTCCGAGCACGGGCCGCATGGACCGGTATCTCCCATGGCCCAGAAGTTGTCGCTCGTCGCGATGCGGATGATGCGATCGTCGCTCAGGCCGGCGATCTTCTTCCAAAGGCCGAAGGCCTCGTCGTCGGTATGATACACCGTGACGAGGAGACGCTTGGCATCGAGCCCGTATTCCTTGGTGATCAGGTTCCAGGCAAGCTCGATCGCGCGCTCCTTGAAATAGTCGCCGAAGGAGAAATTGCCGAGCATCTCGAAAAAGGTGTGGTGCCGGGCGGTGTAGCCGACATTGTCGAGGTCGTTATGCTTGCCGCCGGCGCGCACGCATTTCTGCGCCGTCGCCGCGGTCGAATAGGGTCGCTGCTCGAGGCCGGTGAACACATTCTTGAACTGCACCATGCCCGCATTGGTGAACATCAATGTCGGGTCGTTGCGCGGCACGAGTGGGCTGGACGGCACGACCTCGTGACCGTTCTTGCGGAAATAGTCGAGGAACATCGACCGGATTTCATTCACGCCGCTCATCTTGCGTCCTATCTGTGTACACTCCGGCGGCAGCCCGATCTCTCCAGGCTGCAAGCCGCACTTTTCAACCCCGCGCTTGGGCGCGTCGCATTCAATCACGTCACGCCTCCCGCCGGCCGAGCCGTCGGAACCACAGGCTTTTATCGTCCGCATTTCATGCTGTCCAGCGGGCAGCAAAAAACCGGCCGCAGGTGACGACGGCCGGCTTCGCATGCTTCAACCAGACGGTTGCTGCCGATTACATATCGGCGGCTTCGTCGCCGTCGCTTTCCGGCCCGCCATTCTCCAGGAACCGGTCGGCGATGAGACCGGCATTCTGCCGCAGAGCCGTCTCGATTTCGCGCAACAGTTCGGGATTCTCCCGCAGGAAGAGCTTGGCGTTTTCCCGTCCCTGGCCGAGCCGCTGGCTGTTATAGGAGAACCAGGCGCCCGATTTCTCGACGATGCCCGCCTTGACGCCGAGATCGATCAATTCGCCCGTCTTCGAAACGCCTTCGCCATACATGATGTCGAACTCGACCTGCTTGAAGGGCGGTGCCATCTTGTTCTTGACGACCTTGACGCGGGTCTGGTTGCCGACGACTTCCTCGCGCTCCTTGACCGAGCCGATACGGCGAATGTCGAGGCGCACCGAGGCGTAGAACTTGAGCGCATTGCCGCCCGTCGTCGTTTCCGGCGAGCCGAACATCACGCCGATCTTCATGCGGATCTGGTTGATGAAGATCACCATGCAGTTTGACTTGGAGATCGATGCCGTAAGCTTGCGCAGCGCCTGGCTCATGAGGCGCGCCTGCATGCCCGGCAGACTGTCGCCCATCTCGCCCTCGATTTCGGCGCGCGGCACGAGTGCGGCCACCGAATCGATGACGAGAATGTCGATCGCACCCGAACGGACCAGCGTATCGGTGATTTCCAGCGCCTGCTCGCCCGTATCAGGCTGCGAAATCAGGAGATTTTCGAGATCGACCCCGAGCTTTCGCGCATAGACCGGATCGAGTGCGTGTTCGGCATCGACGAAGCCGCAGATGCCGCCCTTCTTCTGTGCCTCGGCAATGGTCTGCAGCGCCAGCGTGGTCTTGCCCGAGCTTTCCGGACCATAGATCTCGATGATGCGGCCCTTCGGCAGGCCGCCGATGCCGAGCGCGATGTCGAGGCCGAGCGAACCGGTGGAGACGGTTTCGATCTCAACTACGCTGTCCTTCGCTCCGAGCTTCATGATCGATCCCTTACCGAACGAACGTTCGATCTGGGAAAGAGCCGCTTCAAGTGCCTTGCTTTTGTCCACCGATTTGTCCTCTACGAGCCGCAAAGAATTTTGTGCCATTGGTCCACCTTTAGGTTATTGGAGCTATCGAGGCAATGAAGCCGCCGCAAGTCTTTTTGTACATGTTTTGTTCCAACTTGGCAATGGCACGTCAAGTAGTTGAAAATGCTAGGAATACTTCACTACGTTCGATTCTTGTTCACGCCTTTCGTCGACAGTATCCACAAGTTGCGCGTCAACGCATGCCGGCTTTCACGCGCCGCCCCGATTCGCTTCGTGATTCACGATGGATCAAAGCCGGACAAAGCCCTAAAAGGTAGTCCGAAACGATAGATCGGAATGCCGGCGGAAGAGAGACTTCGCCACCTTTTCTCCGCCCTTCATCGAGGACCAGATGCAAGCACAGGTGAAGTCGCAGAACATAGCCGTTTTTGGCGGCGCTCATATCGACCGGCGCGGCCGGATCAACGGCGCGACGACACCGGGCGCGAGCAATCCGGGCACCTGGTTCGAGGAAGCCGGGGGCGGCGGCTTCAATGCAGCGAGAAATCTCGCGCGCCTCGGCCATCGCGTAACCATGATCAGCCCGCGGGGCGGCGATCCCGCCGGCGACACGGTGGCGGCCGCTGCGGAAGCTGCCGGTGTGATCGATCGCCCTTTCACCTTTCTCGATCGCAAGACGCCGAGCTATACGGCAATCCTGGAAAACGACGGCAACCTCGTCATCGCGCTCGCGGACATGGACCTCTATGCTTTGTTTACGCCGCGCCGGCTGCAGCAGCGGACCACGCGCGAGATTTTAGCGGCGAGCGAACTCGTGCTGATGGACGCCAATCTGCCGGAGGAGACGTTGACGGCGCTTGCCGGCACCGCCGCGAAGTTCAGCCCTCTCCGTGCCGGCATCGCCGTTTCTCCGGCAAAGGTGGTCCGCTACCGCGCGTGCCTCGACGGGCTCCATTTCCTGTTCATGAACGAGGCGGAGGCGCGCGCACTGACCGGCACCGAGGCCGCAACCGCCGCGGAATGGCCGTTGCTGCTGCGCTCCGCCGGTCTTTCCGGCGGTGTCGTGACGCGCGGAGGCCGGGCCGCGGTCGCCTTCGACCGCAAGGGTGCCTGCCTCGCTACGCCGCCGGCTCTTTCGGCACTCGCCGACGTCACCGGCGCCGGCGATGCGCTCGCCTCGGGCTTTCTCTCCGCCCGGCTTGCCGGTGCGGATCTTGCCGACTGCCTGCGCTGGGGCATGGCGGCCGCCGTCATAACGCTGCATTCGCCCTACGCTGCCTCCGAAGAGATGCTGCCTGACAAGCTGGAGCAAGTGCTGCGCCTTGTGCCGGAAGCGGAAATGCTGGCATGAGAATTGGCAGCTGAATGGGAGCCGGGTAGCGCGGAATGCGGGCGGTTCTTCCGCACCCTCTGCTCCAGGCACCGGAATCGATCAGGTACCCCCGATGCAATTTGCCGTCGGATGTCATCAATCAAGGAAACGATCATGACCAAACCCTCCTCCCCGTCCCTGCCGATGGAATATTCAGATGAAGTCGCGGCCGCCAAGCAACGAGGTGCGCCGATCGTCGCGCTGGAATCCACGATCATCACGCATGGCATGCCCTATCCCGGCAACCTCGACATGGCCCGCAGCGTCGAGACGATCATCCGCGAACAGGGTGCCGTGCCCGCGACCATCGCCGTAATCCACGGGGTCCTCCATATCGGTCTGGACGATGCCAAACTGGAGGCGCTGTCGAAGACGCAGGGCGCGATGAAACTTTCGCGCGCCGACCTCGCCTTTGCGATCGCCGAACGCCGCACCGGCGCCACGACCGTTGCCGCAACGATGATCGCCGCTGCCCGTGCGGGCATCCGGGTTTTTGCGACCGGCGGTATCGGCGGTGTTCACCGCGGAGCGGAGCAGAGCTTCGACATATCGGCGGACCTGGACGAACTCGCACGTACCGGCGTCATTGTCGTCTGTGCCGGCGCCAAGGCCATTCTGGACATTCCCAAGACGCTCGAAGTGCTCGAAACCCGCGGTGTCCCTGTCGTGACCTATGACAGCGAGAACTTCCCGGCCTTCTGGTCGCGTGAATCCGGCCTCAAGAGCCCGCTGATGCTGAACAGTCCGGCGGCAATCGCCGGTTTCCAGCGGACGCGCGAGTTGCTCGGGATCGACGGCGGAATGCTTGTCGCCAATCCGGTGCCGGAACAAAGCGAAATCCCGCGCGAGGAGATGGAGATCTATATCACCCGCGCACTCGACAATGCGGCGAGCGAAGGCATTTCCGGCAAGGCGGTCACACCGTATCTGCTCGACAACCTCTTCCGTTTCACGGACGGGCGCAGCCTGGAAACCAATATCGCGCTGGTCGAGAACAATGCGCGCCTTGCCGCCGGGATCGCTGTCGCACTCGCTGCGAAGTAACCGCAGAAACGGAATAAAAAGGCGAAGGGGATCTGGCGCGCCGCCGTTTGCCCTTCTCCCTCGAAATGCGGAAGATGCCGGCAAACGGCGAAGAGCACAGGTTCGGAGGAGAAACCTCGTCAGCTGTCGAGCATCTCGCGCACGGCGACCGCGAGTTGCTTCAGAGAGAAGGGCTTCGGCAGGAAGCCGAACTTCGCGTCGGCCGGCAGATTTCGCGCAAAAGCATCTTCGGCATAGCCGGATACGAAGATGAACTTCAGGTCCGGATACGTCTTGCGCAGCTCGCGCAGCAGCGTCGGCCCGTCCATCTCCG
The DNA here is from genome assembly GCF_000375585.1 of Sinorhizobium meliloti 4H41. Classification (GTDB taxonomy): domain Bacteria; phylum Pseudomonadota; class Alphaproteobacteria; order Rhizobiales; family Rhizobiaceae; genus Sinorhizobium; species Sinorhizobium meliloti_A. The sequence continues at coordinate 211,856 of NZ_AQWP01000002.1, forward strand.
GCATCACGACGTCGGAGACGACGATATCGACGGCGCCTTCGAGTTCGTCCATGATCTCCAGCGCTTCGATACCCGATCCCGCTTCGTGAACCGTATAGCCGCGCGTCTCCAGCATGCGCTTGCCGCCGCGCCGGACCGCTTCCTCGTCCTCGACGAGCAGCACGACCGCCGAATCCCCGGTCAGGTCGGCAGGCTCGGCCCGAGGCATCGGCACCGCAACCGGTTCGCTCCTCGCCGGCGCCGCGGAATGCGCTGCGGACGCGTCCTCATCCTGGATTTCGGGCACGTCGACATGCCGCGGCAGCAGGATGCGGAAGGTCGTACCGCTGCCGATCTCCGACTCGGGATAGATATAGCCGCCGGACTGCTTCACGATGCCGTAAACCATCGACAGTCCGAGCCCGGTGCCCTTGCCGACATCCTTCGTGGTGAAGAAGGGCTCGAAGATCTTGTCCATGATTTCCGGCGGAATGCCGGTGCCCTGGTCGGACACCTCGACCATGACGAAGTCTTCCTCGGGCAGTTCGCGCCGTCCAAGCGCCGACACTTCGCTCGCCGGGAGATTGCGCGTCCTGAGCGTGATGATCCCGCCGGCAGGCATGGCGTCGCGGGCATTGACGGCGAGGTTCAGGAGCACCTGTTCGAACTGGCCGAGGTCGGTCTTCACCGGCCAGAGATCGCGGCCGTAGTCGACCTCCACCTTGACGTTGGTGCCGGTCATGCGGTCGACGAGCATCCTGAGATCGCCGATGACGTCGGTGAGATTGAGCACCGTCGGACGCATCGTCTGCTTGCGCGAGAAGGCGAGCAGCTGCCGCACAAGCACGGCTGCCCGGTTGGCGTTACGCTTGATCTCCATCAGGTCCGCGAAGGTCGCATCCGCCGGCCGCGCCGATAGCAGCAGATGGTCGGCGGAAAGCAGGATGGCCGTCAGGACGTTGTTGAAGTCATGGGCGATGCCGCCGGCGAGCGTTCCCACGGCATTCATCTTCTGCGTCTGCGCCATCTGGTTTTCGAGCGCCTTCTGCTCGGTGATCTCCAAGGCATAGATGATCGCAGCCTCCTCGGGCGCCTGATCGCTCTGGTCGATGACGGCATTGACATAGAAGCGGAAGTGACGCCCCTCATCCTTGGGATGAAGCGCGTCGATCGGGGCAATATCGCTCTGGCGATCCTTCGCGGCAGCCAGCGACTCCTGCAGACGGCCTCTCTCGGATTGGTGCACCACAGCGTCGATCAGGGCCCCGCGCTCGACCTCGTCCTGCGAAACGAGCCCGGCGAAGAGCTTCATGAACGGAGCGTTGGTTCGGAGAATGCGGCCGTCTCCATCCACCGAGGCGATCGCCATGGGCGTGTTGTTGAAGAAGCGGGTGAACCGCATCGCGGCATTCGACGCCGACTGATCGCCGTCGTCGCCTTCCCGGGACATCACGATCGTCCGGCTTTCGCCGGGCGCACCGTCCCGTGCCGAGGAAACGCGATGAATCAGGCGTACCGGCAGGCTCTGGCCGTTGGTCTTTCTGAGATCGAGGTCCAGGATCTTGGTTTTCTTGAGACCGGGCTCCGCCTGTACCGATTGTACCAGTGCCAGCCCCTCGCCCGCGACGAGATCGGCAATGCTGACGGAGCCGGGCTGGAACTTGGTCAGGTCTATTCCGAGCCAATCGGCGAGCGTCGCGTTGATATAGAAGATCTCGCCCTTGCGCCCGGCGGAGAAGAAGCCCGCGGGTGCGTGGTCGAGATAGTCGATCGCGTTCTGCAGTTCCTTGAAGAAGCGCTCCTGCTCGTCGCGCTCCGCGGTAATATCCGCGATCTGCCACAAGTAGAGCGGATTGCTGTCGGCATCCTCGAGCGGCAATACCCGCGCCTTCAGCCGATACCAATGGGCGCCGGAACCGGCCACCTTGCCGTTTGCCAGAGGCTTCAGAAGCCGGAACTCCTCGTGTCCCTGCTTGCCCTCATGCAGACCGTTGGTCAGGCGATAGATCGCTTCGGTGGCCTCGCGGTTGCGCGACAGGATCGTTTCGAGCGACTGGATGCCTGCCGCACTCTTGGTGCCCGTCAGGGCACCATAGGCCGCGTTGGCATAGATGATGCGGCCCTTGCGGTCGGTCACGATCGTCCCGTCCTCATGCGCGTCGAGGAAGGCGCGCGCCAGTTCGTCCGGCCGCGATTGCGGCATCACTTCGATAAAGCCGATGACGGAAGAAACGAGGAAGAATATGCCCACCATGGCCAGCACGCCGAGAATGCCGAGCACGATCTCGTTTTCGAGCTGGTCCTTGAAGACGACGAAAGCGGCAGCCGACGCGGTGAGGACGATCGCAAGCAGGATGATCCTGAGGATGGTTCCCGGACGAACGCCCCGGTCAACGACCGGCATCTGGTAGTCACCTGCCTGCCGCAATTTCGTCATCGGGTCCTCACCTGCTGCCGGGTCGCATCGAACGCGATCCGAGCGCTTGCAGTGCCGTACATCCCCGTGGATGCACAAGGGCCGCTGCAATACTTTGAATTGCCGCATGACTTATCCCCAATCCGTTTCCGGCTTGAGGAATCATGCGGTGGCCGGGTCCGAAGGCATCGTCGCGAATCGATGGCCGCCCTCCGCGCTTTCGCGCATCGACCTGGAATCATCTTTAACAATCAGAGATAACAGCAAAAAGCGTCTCTGCGGAAGCGCTGCGGTCAATTCACAGGGAATGTCGGGCCGAAGCTTGTCCAAGCCCGAAAAAAGCCGTCAAATATTGACATGCGAAGCGGCAGTAAGGAGTTCAGCCTATGTTGGAAACAATCCTCGGGGACAACGCCAGCCGGTTCATGATCGCCGCCGGAGCGGTCGCCATCGGTCTCTTGTGCCTCGTCGCCGTGCTTCGGCTCATGCGCAACAAGCCCTCCTCTCCCTTCGTCCGCGGCGGCAAGAACAGGCAGCCGCGGCTTGCGGTGCTCGATGCCGCCGCTGTCGACACGCGTCGGCGCCTGGTGCTCGTCCGCCGCGACGACGTCGAGCACCTGATCATGATTGGCGGCCCGACGGACATCGTGATCGAAAGCCGCATCGCGCCCGAGGGAGAAGATCCGGTTCCGGCCGCACTTCAGGCGCAGCCGGAAGAAAAGACGACCCGCGCCCCGATTGCGGAAACCCGGCCTCAGCCGGTTCCTTCCCCTGTCCCGCCCGAACGCCCTCTCCCGACGGAAGCTGCCGCCGACCCCGTTCGGCAACCGGCGCGCCCGAGCGAGCCGCCGCGGGTCGCCGCGCGCCCGGAGCCTCCGGTGCGCGTGGTCCCGGATCAGCAAGGCCCCGCACTCGGCTCACCGCAGCCGCAGCAGGTCTCCAGGCCTTTACCTGCGCCTCACATTCCGCCGGTGTCAGCCATCGAGCCGTCGCACACCGATTTCAGCGCGGTGCGTGACCGCTCGCTTCCGGTGGAGCCCGCTGCACGCGAAGAGCGCCCCGTCCCGCTTACGGCGCTCGAGCCGGTAAAGGGCATGCCGGGCCAATCTCTCCCGCCTCGGCCCGCAGCGCCGGAAGCGGCCGCGGAATTCGAGCGCATGCTCGATGCGGAAATCAGCGGCGATCTCCAGCGCTTCTCACCTTCAGGGCCGCCGCGTCCGGAGATCAGGCCCGCCGGTCGCCAGGAACCGGTACTCGGATCGCCTTCGCAGGAGACCCGCAAGGAGCCGACGATCGAAGAAGAAATGGAACGGATGCTCGCCGATATCTCCGTGAGCCGCAAATTGTAAGTCGTACGTCGCGGAACAACGCATCGGTGCGCGAATGAAAACGGCGCGGTCGAACCGCGCCGTTTTCGATAGTCCCAACGGTGTCCCGGGACTTATTCGTCCCGGTAGACCTTCTCGCGACGCTCGTGGCGTTCCTGCGCCTCGATCGAGAGAGTTGCGATCGGCCGGGCGTCCAGGCGCTTCAGTCCGATCGGCTCCCCGGTTTCCTCGCAGTAGCCGTAGGTGCCTTCATCGAGCCGCTGCAGCGCGGCATCGATCTTGGCAATCAACTTCCGCTGACGGTCCCGAGCGCGCAACTCGATCGCCCGGTCCGTTTCGGACGAGGCGCGGTCCGCAAGATCAGGATGATTGGCGCTCTCCTCCGCCAGGTGATCCAGTGTCTCGCGGGCCTCGCGAAGGATGTCGTTTCTCCAGGCATTCAGCTTCGCACGAAAGTATGCCCGGTGGTTCGCATTCATAAAATCCTCGTCCTCCGACAGGACATAGGTACTAAGATCGATCTTCTCACTCAACGCGATTCTCCTGAAGAACATCTCATTGCGGCGGTGTATAGACCTATGGAAGCTCTGATTCAAGCCTTGTAATCAGTGCTTAACTGCATTTTAACACTGCCCGCATCGCAGGCTAACCGGCTAATATTTCATCACAATTACACGCAAAGTCTTGAACGCCGAAATACCGCTCACCGCCGACGGCATCGGCCGCTTGACGTTCCACGAGCGAGCACGGCGGCATTTCGGATTGCGACATTTGGTGCGCGACCCGCATCGGTTCAATGGGCGCACCGGATCAAAAAACCGCGAAACGCGGCTTGATCTTTACGCCGACCGGCGGGACAACGGAGCATCCGCAAGGCGTTTCCAGCCGTCGGCACCACGGGCGCCTCCATCCTGGGGATTTCCAACACCGGGTGAATACATGCAAGACAGCGTCGTCCCGGCCTTCCAGCTTCTGCTTCTTCGCCACGCCCGATCGGGCTGGGCTCTGCCCGGCCAGAGCGACTTCGATCGCGCACTCGACGATGTCGGCTTCGCGGAGGCCGAACTCACGGCACAATCCGCAGCCGACCATCGCATCAGGCCGGACCTGATTCTTTGTTCGACGGCTGTCCGCTGCCGGCAGACGGCCGAACCGCTATACCGCGCATTTGGCGAAGATATCGACATTCGGTACCTCGACCCACTCTATACCGGTCCCACGACCGTCTATGCCGACCTTGTCGAGGCGCATGCGAGCCGACCCTCGCTGATGATTATCGGGCACAATCCGATGATAGAGGAGCTCTTTCGACGAATTCTGGGCGAAGACCGGGCGGCTGCAGCACTCGCTGACGGATATCCGCCGGCCGGAATGGCGGTGATCGATTTTGCGGCGCGGCCGATAGCCGGAAAGGCATGGACAGCGACACTTTCGAAGTTCCTCGTTCCCGCCCTTGAAGAAGCCGAGAAAGGATGAGCCCCTACCCGCCGCTTCCGCCCGCGGAAACGGGGAATTCGCTTCGCCTTGTTGCGCTGACGGAAACATTTCCTATATCGCTCCAGACGCTACGCGGATGCCCGCGACCCGGTTGGGATATCGGCAAATCAAACGTACCGCTCATCATTCCCGAAGGGACGAAACAATTTGGCGCCCATTCTCACCAGTTTCAAAGACGACGCGCTGATCGCCCTGGACAATCTCGCCGACCGTGCCGCTGGTCTCGTCACCCCGTCCGTCAGACTCGGCGTCACCGGCCTTTCGCGGGCCGGCAAGACCGTTTTCATCTCTTCGCTCGTCCACAACCTGCTGAACGGAGGGAGGCTGCCGGTTTTCGAACCGGTCCGGTCGGGCCGTGTGTCCAAAATCAGGCTCGAACCGCAGCCCGACGACGCGGTGCCGCGCTTTCAATATGAGGATCACATTGCGGCCCTGGTCCGGGATCGGTCCTGGCCGGATTCGACCAGGGCCATATCGCAGCTGCGGATCACCCTCGATTACGAAAGCGCCAGCGGCTGGAACCGTCTGTTCTCTCCCGGGCGGCTCTCGATCGACATCGTCGATTATCCCGGCGAATGGCTGCTCGATCTGCCGCTGCTCGGCCAGGACTTCCGGCAGTTCAGCGACGCAACGGTTCAACGCGCACGCACCGGCATGCGCGCCGAACTGGCGAGCGAATGGTTGGGACTTGCCGTCGCGCTCGGAGCCTCGGCGCCGGCCGACGAAGGCAGCGCCCGCCGGCTTGCCGAGAGTTTCACCGCCTATCTCAAGGCCTGCAAGGACGACGACCGGTCCCTCTCCACCCTGCCGCCTGGCCGCTTCCTGATGCCGGGCGACCTCGAAGGGTCGCCGGCGCTTACCTTCTCGCCGCTCCCCGACCTGCCTGCGAGCCGCGCCCCAAAGGGTTCGCTCTGGGCGATGATGGAGCGACGCTACGAAGCCTACAAGACGCATGTGGTAAAACCGTTCTTCCGCGAACATTTTGCCCGCCTCGACCGCCAGATCGTGCTTGTCGACGCGCTCCAGGCGGTCAACCGCGGCACGGAGGCGCTGAAGGATCTGGAACAGGCTCTGGCAGACGTGCTTGCCTGCTTCCGGCCCGGCGTCAACTCCTGGCTGACTTCGTTCGTCACGCGCAAGATCGACCGCGTACTGATCGCCGCCACCAAGGCCGATCACCTGCACCATGAAAGTCACGACCGGCTCGAGCGCATCACGGCTCGCCTCGTCAGCCGGGCGACCGAGCGGATAGGAATGAGCGGGGCGGGCCTTGAGGTCATGGCGCTCGCATCTGTCAGAGCAACGCGGGAGGCCACCGTAGACCACGATGGCCATCGTTTGCCCGTGATCGTCGGAACGCCGATCGCCGGTGAGAAGATCAATGGCGAGATATTCGACGGCGAGAAGAAAACAGCGATATTTCCTGGAGACTTGCCGGAAGATCCTGAACTTCTTTTTGAAGCCGTCGACCGCGTCTCGGCATCGGCCCTATCCGCCTCCGCCCCGGAGCAGGCGATGCCGGAACTGAATTTCGTCCGCTTCCGGCCGCCGCATCTCGAGGAGACGCGCGGCGGCCTGAAACTCTCCGTGCCGCATATCCGGCTCGACAGGGCCATGCAGTTCCTACTCGGAGATCGCCTCGCATGAGTGATGACTTCAACGACCGTCGACGCAGGCCGGCCGCCTTTTCCGTCGAGGCCGAGGAGGCCACCAAACGCCAGATGGAACAGACGCCGCGGCGCTCACCGGGGAGTTTCAGCGAAAAGATCGTCATGACCCCCGATGCCGAGGACCCGTTCATCGGGACCACCGCGGCGATCGAATCGCTCAACCTGCCGGAAGCAAAGCCGCAGCGGCGCCGGCTCTCCTTCGGCAAGATCGCCGGGGCGGCTTTCGGCATCCTCATATCGCTCGCGGTCGGGCTTTGGATCGACCGGCTCGTGCGCGACCTCTTTTCGCGCGCCGACTGGCTTGGCTACGGGGCCGTCGCAGTCGTGGCGATCGGCGTCGTCGCTTTCCTGATCGTGGTCGCGCGCGAAGTCTTCGGCATGATGCAACTGACCGCTGTCCAGACGCTGAAAGCCGATCTGGCCGCGGCCGCCGCAGCCGGAAAGACGCAAGCCGCACGTGCTGCGACCGCGAGGCTCGTTCACCTGCTCGCCGGCAATCCCCGGACGGCCAAGGGCCGTGCCCGCCTGACGGAGACCGAGGGCGATATCATCGATGCACCCCATCTCATCGAACTGACGGAGCGTGAATTGCTGGCGCCGCTAGACCGCGAGGCGCGGCGGATCATTCTTGGCGCCGCGAAGCGGGTGTCGATCGTGACTGCCGTCAGTCCGCGCGCGCTCGTGGACCTCGGCTACGTGATCTACGAATCCGCGCGGTTGATCCGTGCCATGGCCGAACTCTACGGCAGCCGCCCGGGCACGCTCGGCCTGCTGCGCCTGATGCGCGACGTCATCGCGCATCTCGCCGTCACCGGCTCGATCGCCGTCGGCGACAGCCTCATCCAGCAGATCCTCGGCCACGGCCTGGCATCCAAGCTGTCCGCCCGCCTCGGCGAGGGCGTGATCAACGGGCTGATGACGGCGCGCATCGGGATCGCGGCGATGGATCTCTGCAGGCCGATGCCGTTTCGCGCGCTCAAGCGCCCCAGCATCGGCGACTTTCTGGGCGACCTGGCGCCCGGCGCCGCACGGTCCGAGGACGCAGCCGGCTGATCGTCGATCCATCGCCGGCGCCCCCTGCCCTCTACGCAAGATAAGGCGGTCCAGAAGCCAGGCTGAAACCATCCGTTAACCATTTTCACGGCAATGTAGACGTCAGTTTCCAGCTTGATCCATCAAGGACTGCTCATGCTCTCGCGCCCTTCTCCGATTGTTCGCGGCATTGCCGTTATCGCGCTTGTCGCCGCCGCGGGCCTTGCGACACCCGCGTTCTCCGGCGCCCGCGACAAGGCGTTCTTCGACAGGATTGCCGGGCAATGGAAAGGCCCGGGCGAAATCGTTGCCGGCAAGTACAAGGGCACGAAGTTTACCTGCGATCTTACCGGTGAAGCGGCACCCGGCAACGAAGCCGGCCTGAAACTGGACGGTTTCTGCCGCGTCGGGGTATTCAAGCAGCCGATGTCGGCGACGATCGTCCGGAAGGGCAACAGCTACACCGGAAAGTTCCTGGACGGTGCCGAGGGCAAGGGTCTCGACGTCGTGTCCGGCAGCGTTGCCAAGGACAAGGTGGTCGTCGGGATCAACCGCAAAAAGCTCAATGGCGCGATGATCGCGCGCCTGCACGGCGAAGAAACAATGAACATCACGATCTCGGTGAAGGTCGAGGACACCATGGTTCCGGTCATCGGTGTGAGCCTCAACCGGCAAATGGACGATATCGCCGTCGGTTCGATCGAGTAACCCCGACAGACCTGTACGAGCACGGCTTCTGCGCTTATTGCTCCGCGCGCCACCATTCGACGTTTTCGTCGGCCACTTCGATGCCCTTCACATCCGCCCGGCCCAGCCATTCTCTGACTGTCCGTCCTTCGACGGCAAGGTCTGCGGCAAAGTCGGCGAGCGGCTTCAGCACGAAGCCGCGTTCGGTCATGCGCGGATGAGGCAGCGTGAGCGTCGCGCTCGCCCTGTTGAGGTCACCGAAGGTCAGGAGATCGATGTCGATGGTGCGGGGACCCCAGCGCTCCATTCTCACGCGCTTCATGGTCCGTTCGATCTCGAGACAGGCCGCAAGCAATGCCTCTGGACCCAGCGTCGTTTCGACTTCCGCACAGGCGTTGAAGAACCAATCCTGATCCGTCTTGCCCCATGGCGGCGTGCGGTAGAGCCGCGAAACCGCGACGATCCGGCAATCCGACCGCGCGTCGAGCGCCCGCAGGGCTTCCGCCATCGACCGGCGCGGATCGCCGAGATTGCCGCCGAGACCGAGGATCGCGTGCCGCCAGCTCCTATTCGGCGACATGCTCGACCGTGACTTCCACGTAGTCCAGGATGCCCGGAACCGGCGCGTTCGGCTTGCGGATGGAGACCTTCGCCCGGCGAATCTGGCGAAAACGGGCGCAAAGCGTCTTGGCGACCTCAAGCGCCAGCGCTTCGATGAGGTAACGCCGGCGTCCAGTGACGATCCTCTCGATCTCGGCGAAGGCGATGCCGTAATGCACGGTGTCGTCGATGCAGTCCTCGGCAAGCGCAGTCCCCTGGTCGACGACCAGTTCCGCATCGACGAAGAAACGCTGCCCGAGAAACTCCTCTTCGTCGAGCACGCCATGGCGGGCAAAGAACGCGCAGTTCTTCAGTGTGATCGTGTAGGTCGCAGTCATGGCTTCATGTCCCGTCAGCTGATCTTTGCGGCCAGCATAGCATCGGCCACCGCTAACGCATCCCTGTTGATTGCGACATCGTGTACCCGAAAAATCGCAGCGCCGGCAGTTCTGAGGAGCGCCGTCGTCGCGGCGGTACCGACGTCGCGGCCTTCCGCCTCTCGGCCCGTCACCGCGCCGACGAAGCGCTTGCGCGAAGTTCCGACGAGAAGCGGCCGTCGAAACCCATGCAACGCCCTGAAGCGCGCCATCAGTTCGAGGTTCTCGTTCGTGTCCTTCGCGAATCCAAAGCCCGGATCGAGCACGACCCGTTCCCGCGCCACGCCGGCGTCGGCGGCGATCTGCAGAGACCGTTCCAGGAAATGGAACTGATCCTCGATCACATCGCTCAGTTTCTCCCGATCGCGTCCGGTATGCATGATGCAGAGCCCGGCCCCCGTCTCGGCCGCCACGGCCGCGATCGCCGGCTCGCGTTGCAACCCGTGCACGTCGTTGACGATGTGGGCGCCGGCGTGAACCGCCAAACGCGCGGTTTCCGCGCGGTAGGTATCGACCGAAATGACGGCCCGGGACTGCCGCGCGATCGCGGCGATAACGGGCAGAACGCGGGCCTGCTCCTCGTCGGCACTGACCGGTTTGGCGTCGGGTCGCGTGGATTCGCCGCCGATATCCAGGATTTCCGCACCCGCCTCCAATGCGCGCAGCGCAGCTCTGACAGCAGCGTCGGGATCAGCGAAGCGCCCGCCGTCGGAAAATGAATCCGGTGTAACATTGATGATCGCCATCAAAACGCCACGCGGGCCCAGTTCGAGATCGCGTCCATGCGCCAATTGCCAGCGACAGGGCTGAAATGGATCGTATGTCATTGTTCCGGTCCGCAGCTGAACGGTTTGAATTCACCGCCCGTCATGGTGCAAATATATCTTCGAAAGCAACATGTTATGACGCCTTCCTCACACACCTTGCAAGCTTGTCGACGTCGGTTGGGGCCGATTTGTGTTGCGCTGGCTTTGGCTATGCCCCAAGCTTCAATGAAGTTCAACCGGCGAGAACACCCTTCCATGCCCCGACTCCATATCCCGCTGCGTGCAGCCCTGGTCGCATTGCTCGTCGGAGTCCCGTTCGGCAATGCCTCGGGCGAGACACTGATCAGCAAGAGAATCTCCTACTTCTCGATCGGCGGGCGCACCGCCGCAGAACTCGACAAGGCGCTTTCGGCGTCCGGCCCTATGATGAAGAGCACCGGGACGCGGCATCCGGGCGCCACCCGGATCAAGTTCGGCGGCACGGTCACCTATGTTAGTCGTGACGACCGCTGCGCGGTGGGCTCGGCCAAAGTCACGCTCAACACGCGCATCATTCTGCCACGCTGGAAGTATCGTCGACAGGCGGGCCGAGATCTCGCCCTGGTCTGGGACACCCTGGCGAGCGACATCAAGCGCCACGAGGAACGCCATGCGGAGATCGCGCGCATTCACGCGCGCCAGATGGAAAAGGCACTGCTTTCACTGAAAGCCGAGGACAGTTGCGAGCGCATGCAGGCCCGGGTAGCGGAAGTGAGCGCCGAAGAAGTCGAGCGGCACGACAAGGACCAGGCGCGCTTCGACCGCACCGAGGCGGCGAATTTCGACCGGCGGATGATCCGGTTGCTGCAATACCGCGTCGAAAGCCTGAAGAAGAACGCCAAGGCCCGCTGATGGCGCGAGGCAGGCCGTGCATCGCCGCCGCGCGAAACGCGGGACCGTGTCTGCGCTTTCGATCGGAATACCCCAAAGAAACGGTGGGATATAGTTTCCGCTCCAGAAGAAAACGCCGGGAACCCACAGTATTTTACTGGCGGAATCTAGCGATAGCGGGGCGCAGCCGACTCAGCTATATTAGAATCATGCAACGAGCGGAGGAACCGAAGTTCAACCGCTCGATGAAGTTGACATTGGATTGCGGATCAATACCGAGATCTCGCGTTTTAGTGGCAACCGGCGTGAGTTTGGCTTCGTCGTCTTCGGCTATTGCAGCATTGTCCGGACGATGAGGCAGCACAGGTTCTCCTGGCGTGTCCTGGTGCGGCAGATGTTCCCTCCCTCATCTGCATGCGATGCGCCCTCCTAGCCTCGCTTGTCGATTGACCGGCGAGGCTTTTTTTTGCAACGACGGCCCTTCGAGCCGATCAGGCCTGGCGCTCGGGGACATGAACGACAAGCCCGTCCAGAGCTTCGCTCATCTTGATCTGACAGGAGAGACGCGAGGTCGGACGCACGTCGTAGGCGAAGTCCAGCATATCCTCTTCCATCGCTTCCGGCGTGCCGACCTGCGCCGCCCAGGCCTCGTCGACATAGACATGACAGGTGGCGCAGGCACAGGCCCCGCCGCACTCCGCCTCGATCCCGGGGACCGAATTGCGAACCGCATTCTCCATGACCGTGGAGCCGTTCTCGACATCGAGTTCGTGGCGCGCGCCGTCAAAGGCTACGATCGTAAGTTTTGCCATTTTTCTTTCCGGAACGAATTGAGGGGCCGGCCGGCTGGCACAGGGCTTGTCAGGACTAGGCGGTGCCCCGGCTTTGAATTCAGGGCACGTTCTTCCAACAAATCAACCGGCCAGTCAACACGATGCGGCCGGTCCGCACAGCCTCAAATTGCCGCGGCGGTCGGGCAGATCGCGTTTGATGATAGGTTTTAAGCCATCCCGCCCAAAAGTGCGCAGCGGTTTTGGGACAACGACATGCACAATAACGACAAGCTGCAGCCAGATCACGTTCATGTTTTTAGGTCGGGGTCGACCTACATGAGCGTGACCGGCCCCAAAAAGTTAGAGCGGGATACGAGCGGAAAACCGCGCCCGCTTTCCTCACCCCGCTCTTACGCCCGATAAGTGCGCCGCTTCAGGTCAACGGCAGAGTTTCAAAACGAAGAGCTCAGCCTCGAGAACGGCAGCGCCGAGAGCGCTCCGCAGAGCAGCATCGGCGGGACATGTCTCGATGGCGGCTGCAGCCTCGGCGACCGCGACCGCACCGACCGCGAGAGCCGCCCCCTTCAGACGGTGGGCCTCCTGGCTGCAGGCCTCTGCGTCACGTTCCGCCATCTCGGCCATCGCCTGGCGTGCCTGACGCGCAAAGAGCTTCAGAACCTCGATCTCGAGCGCCGTGTCCCCCATCGTCTGTCTGTAGAGATGCGCAAGGTCGATGGGATTCCTGCTGGAGGGAGTGGAACTTGCGGGGATGTCCGGTGCCTCGAAGGCTATTTTGAGTGCCGCCATGGGCTCGCTTCCTACAATCGATTTCGCGTAAACAATCGCACCGTTTTCAAACAGGATTATCGGTGCGCGGCACTGCCATTGACCTAAAACGCGGCGCAATGGAGGCAGAAAAATTGAGGAAATGGTTAACGACCATTAAACCGGCTGATTCCCTTGGCTTTTCGGGTCCCGAGCGCTCGCTTCCGTTAAGAAATCATTAGGATTTTAATGAATGGGGAACGCTCATAATTGTAAGAGCCCGGCTAATGTGTCACTACGATACGATTAGGAACGGGTCCGTATATGAAAATGGCAACTGTTCCGGTGGATAAGCTGCGTCCCAAGGTGTCGCAGGGCATAGGCTGCGGCTATCCATCGAGGCGATGTAATGGGTGATCAGTAAATCTGTGGCTTCGTTGCGAAGCCTGGACCTTGCGGTCACCGCCCTGGTTCGGATGTTCCGCTGGGCACCTGGCGGCACAGGAAGACGGCCATCATCGGGCAATAGTAGTGAGGCGTATCCGTATGGCGACGAAGAAGACCAACGAGTCGATCGACGAAAAGGCGTTCCAGGCGCTGGAAGCTGCCCTGAAGATCGACTTTGACGACCTGAAGTCGGCCTTGAACGACGAGACTTCCCTGGACGAGCCGGTGCCGGAAAATGTGTCCGAGAGTGCCCGCCAGGCCGCCGGTTCCGGTGAGGCCCGCGCCGCACGAACGCAACAGGAAGCTGCGAAGCCCGCGCGCGGCGCCGAAGCACCGCGCAGTTTTGCGAGCGAAATGGCTCCGAAGCAGCCCCCCCTGGCGCCGGCCAACGATGACACGCGCAAATCCCCAGCCGCCATGCTGCGCTCGCTGGAGGTCCGCTCGAGCCGCGCGGCAATCCGGGTCGCTGCGATCGTCTCGCTGGTCTGGACAGTGGCCGGACTCGGCGTCGCCCACCTTCTTTATGCGCCCGGGATCTGGCAGATCCGCTCTCTCGGCGATCTCGCGGCAATGCCTGGAGCGATCGGCATCCTGCTCGGCATCGCCCTGCCCGTCATGCTCTTCTTCTCCTTCGCGATCATGATCGCGCGTGCTCAGGAACTGCGCAGCGCCGCGCGTTCGATGGCCGAGGTCGCGATGCGCCTCGCCGAGCCGGAAACCAATGCCGCCGACCGCGTCATGACGGTCGGTCAGGCCGTGCGCCGCGAAGTCTCGGCGATGAACGAGGGCATCGAGCGCACCATCGCCCGGGCAACCGAGCTCGAAGCGCTCGTGCATTCGGAAGTCAGCGCGCTCGAGCGCAGCTACAGCGAAAACGAACTGCGTGTCCGCACGCTCGTCCAGGAGCTCGGTCTCGAACGCGAAGCGATCATCGGCCATTCGGATCGGATCCGCACGGCTATCGCTGGCGCGCATACCAAGCTGAAGGACGATCTCGAAACTGCAAGCGAGGACATTGCTTCGCGAATAGCCGTTTCCGGGGAGGCCTTCGCTTCGCTCATCGATACCCGGGCCGCGGCACTTACCGACAAATCGGACCATGCGCTCGAAAATCTGAGCACCATGCTGACCACCCGGACCGACGCATTGCTTTCCGGCCTTACGACCGCCGGAGTGGCGCTCAGCAACGAGTTCGACGCGCGTCTCGATGCGCTCAGCGATAACCTGACGCAGCGTGGCGAGCAGTTGCTCAGCCAATTCGAAACCCGTGCCTCGACGCTCGACGCCAATACCGAGAAGCTCAACGCCGCCCTGAACGAACGCGCCCGTCAGCTCAACGAGACGCTGATCGCCCGGACGCGTGACCTCAATGAGAGCCTCAGGATAGGCCAGCAGGCGATTTCCGGCGGCCTCGACGACGTACTTTCCTCGCTCAACTCGGCCCTTGACGAAAAGGGAGCGAGCTTCCGCCAGAGCCTCAAGTCGAGCGCCGACGACGCCATCATGGATCTCGATCTGCGCGGCGGCTTTTTCGAGGAAAAGCTGCAGACGACGGTCGGCCAGCTTGCAAGCGCCTTCGACGAACGCTTCCACGAATTTGCAAGCGCCTTCGACAAGCGGGCCAGCCAGCTCGACACCAAGCTCATGGAAAGCCTCCACCGGATCAACGAGACCGTTTCCGGCGGCTCGGAGGCGATCGGCGGCGCCCTTGACAGCAGCGTGGACAAGATCAATTCGGCGCTGTCCGACCAGTCGCTCACCCTGGCAACGGCGCTCGGCGCGACGCAGGACTTCATCGAGGAGACGATCGGCAGCCGCACCTCCGAGCTCAGCAGCCTGATCGGCAACGCGCACAACCGCATCGAGAGCGTGCTTTCGGACAAGACCGGCTCGCTGATGGGCGCGCTGACCGAAGCGCAGGAGCGCATCGAAAACGGCTTCGGCCAGCGTGCCGATGCGCTTGCCAACGCGCTGACGGCGAGCGAGCGAAGCCTGACGGACGGACTAGACTCCCGTACATCGGCCTTCATCGAGGGCTTGCAGTCTGCTCATGCCCGCATCGAGCAGACTCTTACCGGCTCCACCGACGAGATCACGAGCGCGATCGCCGCAAGCCAGCATCGGCTCGACAACACGCTTTCGGAACGGACCGCCGCGCTGTCGACCGCCCTCGCCTCAGGAACAAGCGTCATCGAAAGCGCCGTCGGCGGCACAGCAGAACGGCTTGAGCGTGTCCTTTCCGAGCGTGGGCAGTCGATCACCGACGCACTGTCCAACCAGACAGCGGCGCTCGACGGCGTGCTCGCCGAGCGCGCGACGCAAATCAATTCCACCATGTCGGCCCGCGCCAGCGAAATGGCTGACTCGCTAAGCCGTCATGCCGAGGACGTCGCCGACAGCCTTACTTTCCGCGCCATGGCGGTCGCCGAGACCATGACCGACCGCGTCGGCGAGATCGAAAACAAGCTTTCGCAGAGCGTCTCCGAAGTCGCCGAAAACCTGGGCGGCCGCGTCAGCCTGATCGCCGATACGCTCACCGATACCAGCGCCCGCATTGCCGAGGACCTGAGCAGCCGAGTCGGAAAGATTTCCGAGACGCTGGCCGGTACCAGCGCCGAAATTGCGGAAGCGCTTACCGCCCGCACGTCGGAAGCAACGGCTTCGCTTGCAGGAAAAGCGGCCGAGATCGAACAGACGCTCACCGGCAGGGCCTCGCACCTTCGCGATACGCTGACGACGACGCACGACGAGATCCGTTCGACGCTCGACGACCGGATCACGGCGATCAACCTTGCCGTCGGCCAAGGCCGCGAGCAGCTGGAAGAACTGCTCTCGGATCAGTCCATGGCGATGGCAACGACCCTGGCGACCAGCGCCAGCATGCTCGAAATGTCGCTGGAAGAGCGCCAGGCATCGATAGCCGGTGCGATCGAGCGCAGCACCGAGGCGCTCGCCGCCCGCACGTCGGAAGCAACCGCATCGCTTGCCGACAAGGCCACCGAGATCGATCGGACGCTCTCCGGCAAGGCTGCGCAACTGCGCGACACGCTGGCCACCACCCATGAGCAATTGCGCACGACCCTCGACGATCGGATCAACACCATC
The DNA here is from genome assembly GCF_000375585.1 of Sinorhizobium meliloti 4H41. GTDB lineage: Bacteria > Pseudomonadota > Alphaproteobacteria > Rhizobiales > Rhizobiaceae > Sinorhizobium > Sinorhizobium meliloti_A. The sequence continues at coordinate 228,169 of NZ_AQWP01000002.1, forward strand.
AACCTCTCGGTTGGCCAGGGACGCGAGCGTCTCGAAGAGTTGCTGTCCGACCAGTCGATGGCGATGGCCACCACACTGGCGACCAGCGCCAGCATGCTCGAGATGTCGCTGGAAGAGCGCCAGGCCTCGATCGCCGGAGCGATCGATCGCAGCGCCGAGGCGCTCGACTCCCGCATGCGCTCGACGACGGGCGAGATTGCGGAACGTCTGGCCGAAACAGCCGATCAGATCAGTCTGGCGGCCGACACGCTCACCAATCGCGTCGACATTTCGATCAGCGGCGTCAATAGCCGCCTCGACGAAACCGGCGCGCGCATCGAGACAAGCCTCGGTTCGCTCGAAGAACGCATCCGCGGCAGCGTCGGCGACGTCGACGCCATTCTCGGCGAAACCGGCGCACGCATCGAAACGAGCCTCGGCTCCCTCGAAGAGCGCATCCGCGGCAGCGTGGGCGATGTCGACGCCATTCTCGGTGATACCGGCGCGCGCATCGAAACGAGCCTCGGCTCCCTCGAGGAGCGCATCCGCGACAGCGTCGGCAGCGTCAATGCGATCGTCGACAATGCCGGCCAGCGGATCGCCGACAGCCTGGGTGAGCGCGCAGGCGAAATCGACCGGATCAGCGAGGCTGCGGCAACGCGCATATCGACTGCCATCGAAGCCGGCACGGGCCGGATCGAGGAGCGGCTCGGCACGATGGATCGGGCCCTCAATATCGGACTCGACAACGTAAACCGCACGATCGAGGGGAAAGCTGCGGCGCTCGTAACCAGCCTTCGTGGTGCCGTCAGCGACGCCACCCAGGAGATCGACGCGGAAGCCGCCCGGTCGGCCGGGCTCCTGTCCAAGGCCGGCGCCGACTTCGCGGGTGCGCTCGCCGCGAGCAATGCCGAATTTGCATCGTCGATCGAGCAAACCGCATCGGCCACGGCAGCACGCCACGCCGATCTCGCCCGCTCGGTCGCGGAAGCCGCGGACACGGCGACCGCCCGATTGGCCTCGACCAACAGCCAGATCGCGACCCATGCCAAGAGCATTCAGCAGAGCCTGACAGAGGCGGAGAAAGCGCTCGATGCGCGCGGCCAGTCCATCCGCAGCACGCTCGACGAAAGCACCCGCGAACTCAACTCGATGCTTGCCGGGCGCTCGATGGAACTGTCGCGTCTTCTCGACGAGCAGGCTCGCCCTGTCATCGAACAATACGCCGCCACCGGCAAGGAGGCCGCCGAACGCATCGCTTCCCTCACCCAGGAAAGCGCCGACCGCCTGCGTGCCGAAAACGCCGCGCTCATCAACGCCATCACCGAACGGACCGGCGAGACGCTCGACGCCATCTCGTTGCGTGCGGAAGAGACCGCCAAGGCGATGAAAATGGTCGAGAACCGGCTGCAGTCGACGGCCATGGGCCTGATCGACCAGCTTGCGTCGAGCAATTCGGCGATCGCCACGGTCATCGACCAGGCGAGCGGCAATCTCGGAGATATGGACCAGCGGCTCGAGGCGACCGCCGCAAAGGTCTCGGAAACGGCGCGGCAGGCCTCCGACATGCTCTCCACCTCGACCCGCCTGATCGAAGGCAAAGTCGACAAGCTGTCGGACATTTCCTCCTCGACATTGTCGCAGATCGGCGGCATCGTCGGCCGCTTCGAAGACCATTCGAAGGTTCTCGGACGGGCTTCCGACCTCCTGGCGGCCGCCCAGTCGAACCTTGTGAGCACGCTCGAAGAGCGCCAGGACGCGCTTCGGACACTCTCGGTCGGCCTCGTCCAGCGTTCGGAGGAGATCGAGCGGACCATGCGTGCGCTCGAGGGCTTCGTCGACGGCGCCTTCCAGCGCGCCGAGGAACGCTCCGGTCAGGTTGCCGGCAACCTGCGCAGCGGGATCCAAACCTCCTTCGCCGATGTGGGCCGACTGCTGTCGAACACCGAACAGCGGGCAACCGAGGCGGCAGAGGCCCTGCGCGATACGCTTGTGAAGGCGAGCGATGAAGCCGCCGCTTCGGTCGAAGGGGTCTTCTCGCAGGCCGAGGAACGCTCACGCCAGATCGCCGACAGACTGCGCTCCGGCGTCGAGACGTCCTTCGCCGACGCAAACAAGACGCTTTCGCAGGTCGAAGGACGTGCACTCAGCGCCTCCGAGGCCCTGCGGCAAGTCGTGGCAAAGACCGGCGAGGAAGCCGGCCAGGCGCTCGAAGGCGCGTTCGCCACCGTGGAAGAGCGTGCCAAGGACGCGGCCTCGCGGCTGCGCGGCAGTATCGGTGCGTCGGTCTCCGACGTCGAGCGTATGCTGGCCGAGAGCGGCAAGAAGTCCGATGGCGTCGCAGCACAGTTGCGCGAAGCCGTCCGCCAGGCGATCGAGGATGCGATCGGCCGTTTCAACGGCGCAACCGACGACATCCGTCGTTCCGCCGGCGAAATCCGCAAGGAACTCGACATGACGCGCGAAGAATTGAAGCGCGGCGCTTTCGACCTTCCGGAAGAGGCCAAGGAAAATGCCGCGCTGATGCGGCGCGCCGTCGGCGAACAGATCAAGGCGCTGCAGGAACTGTCCGAGATCATCGGCAAGTCTTCCTCGCAGCTCGAAGTCGCCCAGCCGGTTCGCCAGCAGGAAGCCCCCGCTGCCCCGGCAGCCCGCGTCGTCGCGCCACAAGCCGTCGCACCGCAGTCATCGCTGCCGCAAGCCGCCGTGCCGCAACCTGCCGCACCGCAGCCGGCTCCGAATGCCGCTCTGCGCGGAAGCCTGGGCATAGAGCAGGCCACCCGCCCGCTGCAGCCTGCCCGGCCGCCGGCAACGGAGGAACGCGCCGAAGAGGGCGGCGGCTGGATGCGCGATCTCCTGCGCGCGGCTTCCCGCGAGGAAGAGCCTGCAGCGGCGCGGCCGCGCTCGGCGGAAAGCCAACCGGTGGCAAAAGCCGGCGACAGCCGCAACCCTCGCCATGTGGTCGAGTCGCTGAATTCGCTCTCGGTGGACATCGCGCGTGCGATCGACCACGACGCCTCCGTCGAGCTTTGGCGTCGCTATCAGCGCGGCGAACGGGACGTCTTCACCCGCCGCCTCTACACGCTGAAGGGGCAGCAGACCTTCGACGAAATCAAGCGCAAATATGATCGCGAACCGGAGTTCCGCACCGCCGTCGACCGCTATATCGCCGACTTCGAGAAGCTGCTCGCCGATGTCGCGCGCAACGATCCCGACAAGCGCATCACACAGACCTACCTGACGTCCGATACGGGCAAGGTCTACACGATGCTTGCCCACGCGGCAGGGCGCTTCAGCTGACACGGACAGCAATCGGTCTCTCGGGAACGGCCTCGTCGCAAGACGGGGCCGTTTCTATTCATCTCTCCTCTTCCTCAACTCTGTGGTTGTCACAGAGATGAGGGCAGCGCCGCGTCTGCGGCGCGGAAGACTTCCAGCCCAAGGACTTGGCCTGGCTGGATTCCTGCGACAAGCACAGGAATGAGGGACCGGAATGTGCGGCTACTGCATCGAAGCGAAGCGGGACGCTGTATACGGGCGGACCTTCCGCGCCGCCTCGCTATCTTCACGGTTCATGAAACACGCCGAGGGACCACACCCTCTCGACCCTCATCCCTGTGCTTGTCACAGGGATCCAGCAGCGCCGCGTCTGCGGCGCGGGAAGCGTTCTTTCAGCCCAAGGACTTGGTCTGGCTGGATTCCTGTGACAAGCACAGGAATGAGGAAAGCAAACAAGCGGCGCCGGCGGCTCCAATCTCGGCACACTTTAGGGCACATACACATCTGCTCCTCCGGGGGAAGCCGTTGCCACGGACAGAAACCGGCACTCGCTTCAAGCGACGCGGTCTGCCGACGGCATTGTTTGGGACAGGTGAAGGTCAAGCCGCGTGTCGTCTCCCCCACAAGGGGGGAGAATACCTGCGGCGGGCCCTCGCTTCGAATTCTGCGTTGTGCCCGCATGCCACAAAAAAAGCCCCGGCAAAAAATACCGAGGCTTCCTGTCGATCAGGCCTGCTGGCCAGCAAGCAAACCGGATCAATGTTCCTTGTTCGCGTAGACCGACTTCTTCGTCAGGTAGATGAGGCCCGTGAAGATGAGCAGGAACACCATGACCATGAAGCCGGTGCGCTTGCGATCTTCCAGATGCGGCTCGGCGGCCCACATCAGGAACGCCGAGACGTCCTTGCTATATTGGTCGACGGTCTGGGGGGCGCCGTCGTCATAGGTGACCTGGTCGTCGGAGATCGGCGGTGCCATCGCCAGTGCCGCGGCGCTGGCGAAATACGGGTTGTAATGCGTGCCTTCGGCCACTTCCACGCCCGCCGGCGGATCCTGATAGCCGGTCAGAAGCGCATGGATGTAGTCCGGACCGCCTTCCTGGTAGGGCCAGAACATGTCGAAGACGAATTGCGGGAAACCGCGTTCGATGCCGCGTGCCTTCGCGATCAGCGAAAAGTCCGGCGGTGCCGCGCCATTGTTCGAAGCAGCCGCTGCTTCCTTGTTCGGGAAGGGTGACGGGAAGTGATCGGACGGAACGGCCTTGCGCGTGAACATCTCGCCATCCGCGTTCGGACCGTCCTCGACTTCGTAATTCGCAGCGAAGGCCTTCACCTGCGCTTCGGAGTAACCGAGGTCCTCGAGCTTGCGGAAGGAGACGAGCTCCATCGAGTGGCAGGCCGAACAGACCTCGGTGTAGACCTTCAGGCCACGCTGCAGCTGCCCCTTGTCGTAGTGGCCGAACAGCCCGGCAAAAGTCCAGTCCTGCTGTTCCGGCTTGTGGATCGGGTAGTGGGGCGTGCCCCCGGCGTGCTCCTCGCCGCCTGCTTCGTCCTGCGCGACAGCCGCTCCAAACCCGAGACCGGCGACGACAGCAAGTGACAGAATGCCTGTAACAAGCTTTTTCATTGTTGTGGATTCCTTATCGATCGCTGTTCCGGTCAGGCGCGTGCGGGCTTCAACTGCGCCTTGGCATTCTGTTTTTCCAGCACCGCTTCGGTGATGGAGTTCGGAATGCGCTTCGGCGTCTCGATCAGACCGAGGATCGGCATGATGACGAGGAAGAAGGCGAAGTAATACAACGTGCCGAGCTGCGACATCACGACATAGATGCCTTCCGCCGGACGCGAACCCAGCCAGCCGAGCAGGATGCAGTCAGCAACGAAGATCCAGAAGCACAGCTTGTACCAGGGACGGTAGACGGCCGACCGGACCTTCGACGTGTCGAGCCAGGGCAGGAAGAACAGGATGAGGATCGAGCCGAACATCACCAGAACGCCGCCAAGCTTGGAGTCGATCGGGCCGACGTTGAAGGTGATTGCCCGCAGCATCGCGTAGAACGGCAGGTAGTACCATTCCGGAACGATATGAGCAGGAGTCTTCAGCGCGTCCGCCGGAATATAGTTGTCCGGGTGTCCGAGGAAGTTCGGCATGTAGAAGACGAACCAGGCATAGACGATCAGGAAAACCGATACGCCGAGCGCATCCTTCAGCGTCGCATAGGGCGTGAAGGGCACGGTGTCGGACTTGGACTTGACCTCCACCCCGGTCGGGTTGGTCTGGCCGGTGACATGCAGCGCCCAGATGTGCAGGACGACGACGCCGGCGATCATGAAGGGCAGAAGGTAATGCAGCGAGAAAAAGCGGTTGAGCGTCGGCTGGTCGACGGCAAAGCCGCCGAGCAGGAACTGCTGGATCCACTCGCCCACCAGCGGGAAGGCCGAGAAGAAGCCGGTGATGACGGTTGCCCCCCAGAAGGACATCTGCCCCCAGGGCAGCACGTAGCCCATGAAGCCGGTCGCCATCATCAGGAGATAGATGACCACGCCGAGGATCCAGAGGATCTCTCGCGGCGCCTTGTAGGAGCCGTAATAGAGGCCGCGGGCGATATGCAGGTAGACCGCGATGAAGAAGAACGACGCGCCGTTGGCGTGCAGGTAACGCAGCAGCCAGCCGTGATTGACGTCGCGCATGATCTTCTCGACCGAATTGAAGGCGACGCTCGTTTCTGCGGCATAGTGCATGGCCAGGACGATGCCGGTGAGGATCTGCACGATCAGCATCACCGAAAGCATAGCACCAAAGGTGTAAGCATAGTTCAGGTTGCGCGGAACCGGATAGGAGACGAACGAGTCGTGAACGAGCCGCGGCAGCGGAAGACGGGAGTCAACCCACTTCTCGATGCCCGTCGTTGGCGTGTAGGTTGAATGATCAGCACTCATTATCAGTAGTCCCCTCAACCGATCTTGATGACTGTGTCGGAAACGAACGAGAAGGTCGGCACGGCGAGGTTTTCCGGTGCCGGGCCTTTGCGGATTCGGCCGGCCGTGTCGTAGTGCGAGCCGTGGCAGGGACAGAACCAGCCGCCGAAATCGCCCGCCTGACCGAGCGGAACGCAACCGAGATGGGTGCAGACACCCACCATGATGATCCAGTTTTCCTTGCCTTCGCCGGCGGAACGATCGAGATCGTTTGCCGGGGCATCGGACGGGAGGTTGGCGTTGCGCGCCACCGGATCCTTCAATTCTTCGAGTGCTACGGCCTTGGCCTCTTCCACTTCCTTATCGGTGCGGTTGCGGATGAAGACCGGCCTGCCGCGCCACTTCGCCGTCAGCGACATGCCCGGCTGCAAGCTCGAAACGTCGACTTCGATCGAAGCAAGCGCCAGCGTGGATGCGTCCGGACGCATTTGGTCGATGAACGGCCATGCCGCCGCACCGGCCCCGACAACGCCGGCCATACCGGTAGCCAGGTATAGGAAATCGCGGCGAGTGGGCTCGCCCATGGTCTCGCTTGAAGTCTCGTGTTCGCTCACGGCTAAAACATCCTCTCACGCAAATGTTGCGGAAACCGCATCCGCCCCCGGCGCGCTTCCTGCCCCGTCCCGAGCCTGGAACCACGCCCCGTCAAACGCTGGCACCCCATCCGGCCCCTTGAGGCAAGCCACGGATCGGATGTCAGAATCCGGGAAAAATTCTGCACGCAGATTCCCCATCAATCCGGCGCGTTCTATGCCTGATCGCAGATTATGTCCAGCCTTGACAAGGGGCCGCGGGCAGATTGTCGCGGGGAAAGGCGCGACCAATTGGCACAAGGACTTGACGCGTTATAGCCGCGCCGCGGAACGCCCTATTCCGCGGCCTCTTCGCGCGCGATGAAACCGCCCGACTGGCGCGACCAGAGATCGGCGTAGAGACCGCCATTGGCGATGAGTTCGGCATGGGTGCCGTCCTCGACGATACGGCCTCTGTCCATGACGACGAGCCGGTCGAGCGCGGCGATCGTCGATAGCCGATGCGCGATGGCCAGCACCGTCTTGCCCTGCATCAGCCGTTCCAGATTGGACTGAATCGCCGCTTCGACTTCCGAATCGAGCGCCGAGGTCGCCTCGTCCAGCACGAGAATCGGCGCATCCTTGAGCATCACCCGGGCGATAGCGATACGTTGGCGCTGGCCGCCGGAAAGCTTGACGCCGCGCTCGCCCACATGTGCATCGAACCCTCTGCGGCCGCGCTGATCCTGCAGACCGACGATAAAGTCATGGGCTTCCGCCCTGCGCGCCGCCTCGATCAATTGCTCCTCGCCCGCCCCTGGTCGCCCGAAGAGGATATTGTCGCGGATCGACCGGTGCAAAAGCGACGTGTCCTGGCTGACCATACCGATCTGGCTGCGCAGCGATTCCTGCCGGACGGCAGCGACGTCCTGTCCGTCGATGAGGATCCGCCCTCCTTCGAGATCGTAGAATCGCAACAGCAGATTGACGAGGGTCGACTTGCCGGCACCCGAACGGCCGACGATGCCGACTTTCTCGCCCGGACGGATGGTGAGCGAAAAGTCGTCGATGACCCCGCCGCCCCTGCCGTAGTGAAACGTCACATGTTCGAAGCGGATTTCCGGCCGGCTGACCCGCAGTTCCGGTGCGCCCGGCCGGTCGGTCAGCCCGATCGGCTGCGATACCAGCTCCGCCGAATTCTGGATCGTGCCGATATTGCGCATGATCGCATTGAATTGCGACATCATCCGCCCGAGCAGCATGTTGAGGCGCAGCACCAGCGCCAGGGTGAACGCGACGGCGCCGGAACTGACCGCGCCCGCCAACCACAAGTGAACCGCGTAGACCGCGATCGCCGCGATCATCATGCCGGACAAAAGCGCGAGCGATGCCCTCACCCCCGTCAGCAGGCGCGTGAAAGGGATGACTGCTCCCTGGAAGCGGTGGAACCCACCCCGAATATAACGGTCGTTCTCCTCGTCACTGCCGAACAGCTTCAGCGTCTGGATGTTCGCATAGGCATCGACCATGCGGCCGTTCAGCATCGACGCCATCTCCGCCGTGTCGCGGGCATGCTTGCGCACACGCGGGACGAAATAGCGCGCGAGCACCAGGAAGATCACGATCCAGAAGGCGACCATCGCCGCCAACCGCCAGTCCAACTGGGCGATCAGCGCCATGGTCGAGGCCGTGTAGATGACGATGAACCAGACCACCTGCAAAAGCGAAACGATCAGGTCGCTCGTCGCCTGTGCGCCGCTCCAGACCTTGGTCACGATACGCCCGGAAAAGTCGTTCTGAAAGAAGGAGAGCGACTGGCGCGCGACATGGACATAGGATTGCCAGCGCACCAGGTTCAGGAAACCGGTGATGATCGACTGCTCCTCCACCAGCGCGGCAAGCGTCACCGCAAGGAAGCGGAACACCAGGACCGTCAGCAGCATGAAGAGCAGTTCCGGTCCGTTGGTCGAGATCAACCCGTGCCAGCCGTCCTCCGGTCGGATCGTGTCGAGCACATCGACAAGCCGACCGACGAAATAGAACAGGCCGGCTTCCAGCATCGCCACCAGACCGCCGAGCACGGCCATGGCGAGGAACGGACCTTTCGCCTGGCTGGCGTAAAACCAGGCAAAACCCAAGAGCGACCGCGGCGGCTGCAGCCGCTCGCGCGGCGCAAAGGGGTCGATCCAGTTTTCGAAAATCTTGACGATGGCGCGCAGCATCGTTCCGATATAGGCGGTTCTGAAATCCGGGCAATCCGTTTTCGCTTCCGCACCCATTACGATTGCGTAACTCCGGCCCGCTGAACGCGGAGCCGGCGGTGGAGCGGGAGGCGGCGGATTACTCCGCCGCCTCCTCCTTTTCGACCTCGTCGGCGATGAAGCCGCCGGACTGGCGCGACCAGAGATCGGCATAAATGCCGCGCCTGGCGACGAGCTCGTTGTGAGAACCGGTCTCGACGATCCGGCCGGCTTCGAGGATGACCAGGCGATCCATCTCCGTCAGCGTGGACAGGCGATGCGCGATGGCGATCACCGTCTTGCCGGACATCAGTGCGAAGAGATTTTCCTGAATAGCCGCCTCCACCTCCGAGTCGAGCGCAGACGTCGCTTCGTCGAGGATGAGGATCGGTGCGTCCTTCAGGAAAACGCGGGCGATCGCAATCCTTTGCCGCTGGCCGCCCGAAAGCTTGACCCCGCGTTCGCCGACCTGAGCGTCGAGCCCTCGCCTGCCCAGATTGTCTTCGAGCGTCTGGATGAAATCCCATGCATTCGCTTTCTTCGCGGCGGCGATGATGTCGTCGTCGCTTGCCTGCGGATGCCCATAGGCGATGTTGTCGCGAATGGAGCGATGCAGGAGCGACGTGTCCTGCGTCACGACGCCGATCTGCGAACGCAGGCTGTCCTGGGTGACGGTCGAGATGTCCACGCCGTCGATCCGGATCGCGCCGGATTCCAGATCGTAGAAGCGCAGAAGCAGGTTCATCAAGGTCGTCTTGCCGGCGCCGGAGCGGCCGACCAGCCCGATCTTCTCGCCGGGCCGGATATCGAGTGATAGCCGGTCTATGACGCCCTTGGCCTTGCCATAATGGAAGCGGATGTCTTCGAAGCTGATCGCACCCTGGTCGGCCTTGAGCGTCACGGCAGCCGGCTTGTCGACGATGTCGTGCGACTTGGTCATCATGCCCATGCCGTCATAGACAGTGCCGATATTCTCGAACAGCGCCGAAACTTCCCACATGATCCATTGCGACATGCCGTTGACGCGCATGGCAAGACCGATCGCGACGGCGATCGCGCCGATCGAGATTCCGCTCGTCAGCCACAGATAGATTCCGAGAGCGCCGACGGAAAAAAGGGCGATACAGTTGTTTGCGTAGACGAATATGTGGAAGAGCGTGACCTTCCGCATCTGCCGGTACACGGTGCTCAGGAATTCGTCCATGCCCGCGCGGGCGTATGTCTCCTCCCGCCCTGCATGGGAGAAAAGCTTGACGGTCCCGATATTGGTGTAGCTGTCGACGATGCGTCCGGTCATCATCGAGCGCGCGTCGGCCTGTTCCTTGGAGATGTTCTGCAGCCGCGGAACGAAATAGGTGACGATCACGATATAGATGACGAGCCACAGCCCGAGCGGCATCACGAGGCGCCAATCCGCGGCCGCCACGACGATCAGCATCGTCGCGAAATAACTCACCACATAGACGAAGACGTCGAGGATCTTCATCACCGTTTCACGGACCGCAAGCGACGTCTGCATGACCTTCGTGGCCACGCGCCCGGCAAACTCGTTGGCGAAGAACGTCATGCTCTGCCTGAGCAGATAGCGATGCATCTGCCACCGCGCGATCATCGGATAATTGCCGAGCAACACCTGATGCATCACGAAGGAGTCGAGGGCGACCAGCCCCGGCAGACCGATAAGAATGAGGGCTGCCATCCAGGCGAGCCTGCCGCCTTCGGTCGCAAGAAAGGTTTCGCGGTCAGCGGTGGACAGCCAATCGACCACATTGCCCAGGAACTGGAACAAGGCCACTTCGCCGATCGCGATCAGCATGGTGCAGATCGACATGATCAAGAGCCACGGAGCCGCGGGCCTGGTATAGTGCCAGCAAAAGGCAAAGAGACCTTTTGGCGGGAGCTTCGGCTCCTCCGTCGGATAAGGATCGAGGCGGGATTCAAACCAGCCGAACATTGTCTAGCCCCTTCAGATAGCTTGAAGGAAAGCGGGTCGCCCCGCATTCTTTATCTTGAAAAATACAACCCGGAAACGACGCCCGCGAGCGGAGCATGACCCCGGATGAACCGGAGCGCGCATCGCTCGATCGAAAAAAGCAGAGGCGCGGAACCGGTCAGGCCAGGAAAGGCCGTGTTACTCGTGGGAGGCGCGTCAACATCAGAACAGTCATGCATGCCTCCTTCGGTTCGCGTTGAAGAGGACAGAGCTTTAACCTTATTCGTGCTGCCATGCCAGATTGTCGCAGGCATTTTCTTGACCATTTTTTCGCCGGCCGTTGGTCTGTTGCCAATACGGCACAAATTAGCGGCGGCAAAAGAAGCGGCCCCGAATGAATCGTTTCGGAGTACACCCGACCATGGATCGCGAGGCCGATCGGTGGCATAGGAACCGACATCGATCACTCCCACGCTCCAATCTATTCTATCGACAGCCGCATGAACGACCTCCGCATCGCCCTTTACCAGCCTGACATTCCAGGGAATACCGGAACGATCCTGCGGCTCGCCGCCTGCCTCGGTCTTTCGGTCGACATCATCGAGCCTGCCGGTTTCGATCTTTCGGACCGCAATCTCAAGCGTGCGGGAATGGACTATATCGCGGCGGTGACCATGACTCGGCACGTCAGCTGGGAGCGTTTCGAAACATGGCGGTCGAGCACCGGCAGACGCCTGGTGCTCGCCTCCACCAAGGCGGCCGCCCCCTATACGCGCTTCAGCTTCCGGCCGGACGACGTCCTTCTCTTCGGCAGGGAAAGCGCCGGGGTTCCCGATCACGTCCACGAACGGGCCGACGCGCGCATCCTCATACCGATGGCGCCCGGCCAGCGTTCGCTCAACATCGCCATGGCAACCGCCATGATCGCCGGAGAAGCGCTGCGGCAGACCGGCGCCTTCTGAGCCGAAACGAGCGGCGGCCGTCAACTGTACCCGGATCCGGCGTCCTGACGGCGGTCATGCGGCGATCTCGTTGTAGGGCGTTGCCTTGCGTGCGTATTTCAGGGTGCGCGCCCACCAGGTCAGCCGGTCGATCATCAGGAATAGTGGCGCACGCATCTCTTCCGGTTTGTAGAGATTGCCCGCCGCATCGAACTTCGACCAGGCCTTGGCGAAGGAGATGCCGTCGCGAAGGGTGACGGCGTGCAATTCGCCGAAGACCTGCCGCAATTGTTCGACGGCCCGTATGCCGCCCGATGCGCCGCCATAGGAAACGAAGGCTACCGGCTTTGCGTGCCAGGGCTCATAGACCGCATCGATCATCTCCTTCAACGCCGCCGGGTAGCCGTGGTTGTACTCCGGAGTGATGACGATGAATGCGTCCGCTTCGGCGACCTTCCGCTCCATCCACTCGGCTGGACCGGCGGATTTGTCACCGCGAGCGCTTTTCATTCTGACGGGATCGATGATCGTCAGGCTGAACACGTCGGACGTCTCGAGCTCACGAATGAGCCAGCTCGCGACCGTGTCGCAGAAACGGCCCTGCCGTGCGCTGCCGTAGATCAGGGCAAGGGTCATCTTTTCAGTCATGCTATGTCGGCTCCATGTTGTCGGTTGCAGGGAGCTCATGCTATAGAACCTCAACTATAGTTGAGGTCAATAGCAGCCGTGAAAAAAGACAGACCCAATGATATCAAGCGCGAGCTGACGGTCGGCGAAGTGGCCGAACGCAGCGGCCTCGCGGTGTCGACGCTTCATTTCTACGAGACCAAGGGCCTCATCCGCAGCAATCGCAGCCGGGGCAATCAGCGGCGCTACCCGCGTTCCGTCCTGAGGCGGGTGGCCGTGATCAAGGTTGCCCAGCGTACGGGTATCCCGCTTGCCGAGATCCAGTCGGCCCTGTCGGTGCTCCCCGACGACCGGCCGCTGACGGTCGACGACTGGGGACGGCTCTCGAAGACCTGGCGGCAGCAGCTCGACGAGCGGATCGCCAAGCTGACGGCGCTGCGCGATCAGCTCACAGGCTGCATTGGCTGCGGTTGCCTGTCGATGCGCGACTGTCCCTTGCGCAATCCATGGGACGTCCTTGCCTCCGAAGGAACGGGGCCGCGCCTCATCGATCCCGCCGATGGGCCGGAGCATGACGCGAGTTAGCCGGCTGACCCGACTGCGCAGGCCTCATACGGGAGAGCAGAGCCATGCTGGCCAATGCACCGAGGGAGCAGAGAAGCGCAAATGCCAGCGTCCACCTGTTGCCCGCCTCGCCAAGCAGGAACGAAAAGAACGGCGGGGCGGCGGCGAAAGCCAGGTTGAGCGGCAGGCCGAGGCGCGCCACCACCGCCCCATATTCCGTAGAGGAAAAGAAGACGAGCGGCATCGTCGCCCGGCTGACGGACATGGCGCCGCTTGAAAGGCCATAGAGCACGAGGAAGAGAACGATCGACCATTCCGCCCCTTGCCCAAGCGCGAGCGCCAGCAGTGCCGGCGGCATGATCGCCGCGGCAACCAAGCCCGTCGTCAAGCCGTCCCAGCGATTGCCGCCGAGGAAATCGAAAAGCCGCGCCGAGAGCTGGATGAAACCGATGGCCGATCCGAAGCCGACCGCCAGATAGCCGGGCACGGCAAAGCTGCGGAAAAGATCGATCACCACAAGCTGAAAACCCCAGGTAACAAAGCCGTTGAGCGCGACCGCCGCCGTGATCAGGGCAACGACGCGCCACTGGCGACGAACAGCCGGCGACGCGGATCGATTCGATTGGGCGATCCGGGGATCGCATTTTGGCGGCTCGCCTCTGGGCAAGGCGAAAAAATGCAAGGGCGCGCAGGCGAGGAGCATCACCGCGCCATAAAGGACGAATGTGCCGCGCCAACCGAGAGCCGCCTCGCAGAAAGTCGTGACCGGCCAGGCGATCGTGGGTGCGAGCGCCATGGCGAGCATCTGCGCCCCGATGGCACGACGCGCGCCCTCGCCCGCGATCTCTGTCAGGAACACCTGAGCCGACGTCGTGAGAGCTGCCGCCCCGGCCAGACCAAGAATGCCCCAGGCCGCAAAATAGGAAACCGGACCTCCGGCGCCGGCCAGCAGCCACAGCCCCGGAGCCGCGGCCGCCGAACCGAAAGCGAGCACGAGCCGCGCCCCGTGGCGCGCGTAGATCGGCGCAAGCAGCGGTGAGCAGAAGGCCATCGCGACCAGCATGACGGTCGGGCCGAGATAGATGGCCGAAGGCCTCAGGAGAAGATCGTTCGCCATTCCGACCGCCGTCACAGAGACGAACATGAACATCGCTCCCCAGGCGATGATCTGGGTGATGGAGAGCACGATGATGGAACGGAGAACGGGCATCGGGGCAGGTTCGGGAATACGCGCAATAGCGAGAGGGAGACACAAAATGATTTATCGCGCCGCCATGACCTTGGCCACGCTATTATCGATGGCCAAAGATTTTCTTGCCTGTCGTATCAGCGGCGGGATCGGGGGGCGATCAGTCTGCGCTCGGGAGACGGCGCATCGTGAACTCGATCTCGCCGCCTTCGAGCTGGCGCCAGCTCTCGACTTCGGTCCAATAGGCAGCCTTTGGCCAGGTATCGAACCACTCCCGCGCCTTGGCCCGCGCGGCGTCGCGCTCGAGCCGAAACGTCTCGCGCACGAAAAGCCCGTCTCTTCGTGTGGGATGCTCCCGGCGATGCCGGGCGATCTGGCGCCGCAAGCCGTCCAGCGGCGGTCCTGGGGGTATCTTCGCCATGGGCCATACCTCTGGCGAAAAGATAGGATGAGCGCCGCATTATTGCCAGTCATTTGTCCCGATCCTCCGCTGAGGCCCTGATTGCGGTAGACTGTCGCTGTCGCCGTGGCACCGTTGCCAAGCCGCTGAAAATATGGACTGTGGCGGCGACATCGAATCGGCGGTTTTCAGCAGGGAAATCCGCGAACGGAAGTGCATCCCCATGGAAAGACCGCAACTGCCACAGGGCCTGCCGGCCGACATCGAAGACAAGAAGGCAGCGGCGAAGGCTTGGTTCGAAAGCCTCCGCGACACGATCTGCGCCGCCTTCGAGGCGATCGAGGACGATTTGACAGGTCCGCTGTCGGATCGTCCGGCAGGCCGTTTCGTCGCCAAGGACTGGCTGCGCGAGGAAGGTGCCGGCGGCGGCGGTCGCATGTCCATGATGGAAGGGCGCGTCTTCGAGAAAGTGGGGGTTCACACCTCCACCGTCTTCGGCGAGTTCTCGCCGGAGTTCCGCGACCAGATTCCCGGCGCGAGCGAAGATCCGCGCTTCTGGGCATCCGGCATTTCGCTGATCGCCCACCCGGTCAACCCCAATGTCCCTGCCGTGCACATGAACACGCGCATGGTCGTGACCACCAGCAATTGGTTCGGCGGCGGCGCGGACCTCACGCCGGTCCTGGACCGCCGGCGCATCATGACCGATCCGGATACCGTCCTTTTTCATCGTGCCATGGAGATCGCCTGCAATCGGCACCCCGTCGCCGATCATGCAAAATTCAAGCAGTGGTGCGACGAGTATTTCTACCTGAAGCACCGGAACGAACCGCGCGGCACCGGCGGGATCTTCTACGATTGGCTTCGCTCTGCGGAGGAGCTCGGCGGTTGGGACGCGGATTTCGCCTTCACGCGCGATGTCGGCAAAGCCTTCGCACTCGTCTATCCGCGAATCGTCCGGACGAATTTCCACAAGCCCTGGACCGAACAGGATCGAAACGAACAGCTCGTGCGCCGCGGCCGGTACGTCGAGTTCAACCTGCTTTACGACCGCGGCACGATCTTCGGTCTCAGGACGGGTGGCAACGTGGAGTCGATCCTCTCCTCCCTGCCCCCACTCGTACGCTGGCCGTGAATCGCAGCTTATTCGACCATCGTTGAAGCGGCGAACAAATGCGCCGCGTCGGCGTTTCCCTCTCCAGGAGAGAAGGAGCCACGCATGGTCTTCAAGAAACGGACATTCTTCGGCGATGACCCCGAGAGGCTGCCTGCCGAAGATCCGGCCGAACTCGAGCGTCGGGTCGCTCATTGTCTTGCGGTCGCGCCGGGCCTCGACGCCATAGAGGTCACGGTGACGGGCTCGGGCAGTACGATCCTGCTCGCCGGTACGGTGGCGACCGAAGAGGAGATCGCCCGCGCCCAGGAGGCGGCCCTATCGGTCGAAGGGGTCGCCGAGGTGGTCAATCGCATCGAACTCGCGAAGGCGGGGCGCGGGTGAGCGGCCCCTCAGCTACCCAATGCGGCTGATCTCAGATCAGAAATAATCATCAGAGAGACGGCTTCCCTCAGATGGAGCTGAGCGTCCAGCCGACGATGTCGGCCGCGACCCTGGCGAAAGCGGCGTCGAGTGCGGTGACGAAGGCGGGATTGCCGGCGCCACGCACGGGCACGACGGCGCGGAAGGCCTGCTGTTTGCGGACGGTGCCGTTCCGGTCGTCCAGTAGCTTGGCGAATATCTCGACGACCGCCGTTGCCGGACCATCGGTGGATATTTCGAAGGCTCTGAGCTCGGTTATCAATTGATAATCGATGGCCAGCCCTTGGCCGGGTTTACCGACGCGAATCCTGCCGGTGTTATCGAAGGTCTGGACGAGCCTGTCCTGCACCATGCGCGGCAGATTGTCTCCCCATTGGGCCCTGGCGAGGTATTGCAGTTCCGACCTCGAAAGACGAACGACGATCTGGTCGCTGCCCAGGGTCTTCAGCGCCGTCGGTTCAGGCACGAGAAGCTGGCGGTTCGTGGCTCCCGGACGCTCCACCGCAGGAACGGACGCCAGACTGAACGTGTCGTTGGCCGCCTGGCGCGAGCCGCACCCCGCCAGCGTCGCCGCCAATGCAAGAACCACCGCAGACCGGGCCGCTCTCGCGCCACGAAAACCTACCAGACCCGGAAAACCCATACGCCAAATATCCCCTAGCAACGCGGCGCCGTTCAGCTTCCCGCCCTCAACGCAACCTGCCCGCGACCCTCGATAAACGAATCACCGACGCGTGCGGCCATCATATTGCTTAACCGTTTCGCCGCCGAACAGAAGCCGCTGCGGATTTTTATCGAACTCGGAAATCGTATTCTGCAGGCTTTGAACCGTGCGACGCGTGTCGCCGACGAGCGCCTCGACGTCCCGCAGTCCCGAATTGGAGAAACGCTTGAGATTTTCGGCTATCGGGCCCAGTTGCGCATTCAGGTTCTCCGCCACCCGCCGGAAGGACTCGAGCGTTTCGCGTGCCTGCGCAGAAAGCGACGGAGCGTCCGCGTCGCCGAGGAAGCCGTCGATCTTCACCAGGATGCTGTCGACCCGGTTCGATGCCGCATTCAGCTTGTTGGACATTTGCGTGAAATCGGTGATCGTCTGATCGATGTCCCCCTGACGGGCGGAAATCTTCTCGGCAAAGGCCGAAACCTGCGCGGCGATCTTGCGGGCGTCCGCACTCGCGGCCGTGATATCGTTGACGACCAGCCCGACCTTCTGCGCGTCGACGGCGGCCACCAGTGTATCGACCCGCTTCAACGTCTGTTGCGCACTCTTGCCGAACTGATCGTAGGTTTCCACCGTGCGCCGGAATCCGGCGATCGCTTCCGATACCCCGCCTGAAGCATCCTTCAGATTGTTGCTCACCTGCTCGGCATTGCTGACGATGTTGTCTATCTTCTTCGGGTCGACCGACTTGATCAGCCTGTCGGCGCTCGCAAGCGTATCATCGAGCTTCTTCGATGCTGCATTGACGGAGCCGGACAGTTGTTCGACGCTTTTCAGGAACTGGTCGATCGCACCGGAATTGTCCGCCAGCGCCTTGGAAAAGCGCTCCGCGTTGCCGATGGTGGCCGTCAGCGGGCCACGCACGTCGGTGACGAAGCTCTGGATATCCGTGATCGCCGAATTCGCGCGGTCGAGGATCTGGTCCGCGGTCGCCAACAGGCTGGTGACGCTCGACTGATCGGCAAGGATATGCGCCTGAGTGCCGTTTTCCAGCGCGGTCTTGAGGATATTCTCGTCCCCCTTGCGACCGCCGCTGAGCTCGATATAGGCCGCTCCCGTCAGCCCCTGCACCTCGAGCGTCGCCGTTGTGGATTTCATGACCGGCGCATCGGCCGAGACTTCGGTGATCGCAATCGAATAGCGAGGATCATTGGCATCGATCGCAAGATTGCGCACGCTGCCGACGTTGATGCCGTTGAAGCGCACCGGTGAGCCCACCGACAGACCATTGGCCGACCCGGGAATGTTGACGACGAGTTCGACCATCTGGCCGGTTCGCCCATATTGCGACATCCAATAGACGAAGCCGAAGGCCGCGGCGATGACCAGGACGGTGAAGAAGCCGACAATGGCATAATTCGCTTTAGTTTCCATCGGCATTACCTACCTTTGCGGTCCTTGCCGCCTGTTCATGTCATTCTGCGAGCAGGCTCGCCGTAGCTCCCCCGCCTCCCGCATTCTCGTCTCAATCCTGCTCGCGCACGATCGCCCTTGCGCGCTTGCCCCGGAAATACGACTTCACCCAGGGCTCGTCACAGGCGAGCATATCCTCGATGGTGCCTTCGACGAGAACGCGCTTGTTGCCGAGCACCGCGATCCGGTCACAGACCGAAAACAGGCTGTCCAGATCGTGCGTCACCATATACACGGTCAATCCAAGCGTGTCCCGCAGCTTGGCGATCAACTCGTCGAACTCCGCGGCACCGATCGGATCGAGTCCGGATGTCGGCTCATCGAGAAAGACGAGATCGGGATCGAGCGCAAGCGCGCGCGCAAGCGCCGCGCGCTTGATCATGCCGCCGGAAAGCTCCGAGGGGTATTTTTCCGCGGCCTCCGGTGCGAGGCCGACCAGTTCGATTTTCAGGCGGGCGAGTTCGTCCATCAGGTCCTGCGGCAGATCCAGATATTCGCGCATCGGCACCTGGATGTTCTCACGCACCGTCAGAGCCGAGAAAAGCGCGCCGTGCTGGAACAGCACGCCGAGGCGCATGTCGAGTGCGATGCGCTCGGCCTCGCCCATTTTGTCGTAGTCGGCGCCTAGAATTTCGATCGTGCCGGAACGCTTGGGCAGAAGCCGAAGGACCGTGCGCATCAGTACGGACTTCCCGGTACCAGAGGCGCCGACGAAGCCGAGGATTTCACCACGCAGCACTTCGAGATTGAGATTGTCGAGAACCACATGGTCCCCGAAGCCGACGGTCAGATCGCGCACGGAGAGAACCGCCTCTCGCTTGTCCCTCGCATCCGCTTGCTTTTCGATGACCGCTTGAACCATGTTCGCCTACCTCAGAAATCGATTGCCGCGTAGAACATGGCGAACAATCCGTCGATCAGAATCACGACGAATATGGATTTGACGACGGAGGAGGTCACACGCCGCCCGAGCGACTCGGCGCTGCCGCCGACCTTCAGTCCCTCGACCGCGGCAACGACGCCGATGATCAGGGCCATGAAGGGGGCCTTGATCATACCGGCCGCGACCGAGGAGAAATCGACAGCTTCCTGCAGCCGCGCCAAAAAGGTCGGGATCGTGATGTCGGAATAGGCCCATGCCACCATGGCGGCGCCGGCAAGGGCGGCGAAGTTCGCAATGATCGTCAGGAGCGGCAAGACAATCGTCAGCGCCACGAGACGTGGAAAGACGAGAACGCCGACGGGACTCAAGCCCATGACCTTGAGCGCGTCGACCTCTTCGCGCATCTTCATGGAGCCGATCTCGGCGGTAATCGCGCTGCCCGACCGACCGGCGATCATGATCGCGGTCAGCAACACGCCGATCTCGCGCAATTGCAGGATGCCGACGAGATCGACGACGAAAATTTCCGCTCCGAAAGAACGGAGCTGGAACGCTCCCTGTTGCGCGATGATGGCGCCGATCAGGAAAGACATCAGGGTGATAATGGGCGTCGCCATGACGCCCATGCGGTCGATCTGATGGACGATCGCAGCAGGCGAAACGCCCGCGTGACGCCCGAGCTTCATCTGCGCGCCGCGTACCGCAGACCCCAGGATGTACATGGCCGCTACCGTGTCGGTCCAGATGGAGACCGTCAGCTCACCCACGGGCGTAAACAGCCGCTGAAAAAGCGGCATTCTGGTACCACTCTCTTCCGGGCTGCGCAGTTGCTTCGGCAGTGCGCGGACCAGTTCGGCATAACGCTCGCCGCCCGTGAACCGGACGTCGTCGGCTGCCCCGTGCATGAAGCGGCGAATGATCCACGCACCGGCCGTGTCCATCGCGGTGATGCCGGAGAAGTCAAACTCGCTCTGCCCATCGGAGGGCTTTTCAAGCCGCTTCAGCTTGGCGGCCATCTCCTCCGCGGTCTCGTGCCGCCAGTCGCCGCTGAACACATAGCGCCGACCGTTTCCGGCGGCGCCCTCATCGACGACGACGTCGGCAGCGGTCTCTGTTTGGGCACGCGTCACGTGATATCGGTCTTTCAGTTCGTTCTCCGCATAGTCTCTTAAACCAGAATCGAATTGATGACAAAATCATGCGGGAATTCAAAGTCGTACAGTGCCCTTGGTGCGACAGAAATGACACAATGGGCCGGAAGCTTCGCGAAAGTCCGCCGCCCGCGGTCCGGAGCGGATGAAGTCAAGGGGTTTCTATGCCGATTTCTCTTACAGCCACCGTCGAACATTTCCCGATCGCCGGGGCTTTCACCATTTCGCGCGGCTCGAAAACCACGGCAAGCGTCGTCACCTGCCGCGTTACCGACGGCGAGCTATCGGGTTGGGGCGAGTGCGTTCCCTATGCCCGCTACGGCGAATCGGTCGAGTCGGTGCTGAGCGCCATCGAGACCGTACGACCGCTCATCGAAGAGGGTATGACACGCACCGACCTGCAGAAGGCGATGAAGGCCGGCGCCGCTCGAAACGCGGTCGACTGCGCCCTGTGGGATCTCGAGGCAAAGCGCAGTGGAAGCTCCGCTGCCGCGCTCGCCGGAATAGCCGGGCCGACGCCTTTGACCACCGCCTACACCTTGTCGCTCGGCGAACCGGATGAGATGAGGGCCCAGGCCGCGAAACACGCCCATCGCGCGCTTCTCAAGGTGAAAGTCGGAACGGCAGACGACACGGCGCGCATTCGCGCCGTCAGGAGCGGCGCGCCGGCGAGCCGCATCATTCTCGACGCCAATGAGGGATGGACGGCAGCCAACCTTACCGCCCATTTCACCGCCTGCGCCGAGAACGGCATCAGCCTCATCGAACAGCCGCTGCCGGCCGGCCGCGACGAGATACTCGCCTCCCTGCCCCGCCCCGTACCCGTCTGCGCCGACGAAAGCGTGCATGCCACGGAGGACCTCGAAAGGCTCGTCGGCCGCTACGATGCGGTCAACATCAAGCTCGACAAGACCGGAGGGCTGACCGAGGCCCTGCGCATGCGCGCTGCAGCCGAAGCCTTCGGTCTGAAGATCATGGTCGGCTGCATGGTCGGCAGTTCGCTCGCCATGGCGCCGGCGGTGCTTGTCGCGCAGGGCGCGGATTTCGTGGATCTCGACGGACCGCTGCTGCTTTCGAAAGACCGCACGCCGGGCCTTCGCTACGAGGCCTCGCTCGTCTTTCCGCCGGAAGCCAGCCTCTGGGGCTGAAGATACCAGCCGAGGAAAGTGAAAAGGCAGCCGGAAAGCGCGACCACCGACATGGAGTAGAAGCCGTCGACGCCGAACCAGGCGTAGAAATAGCCCGACAGAAAGGTGAAGATCGCCGTGAAGATGCCGGTGTAGAAAAAGTAAAGCCCCTGCGCCGACGCCTCCTGCTCCTCCGCGACACGCTCGACCAGCTTGTGCTGCATGCCCGTATGCATGATGGCATAGGTGAAGGCGTGGAAGCACTGCAGAACGAAATAGCCCGAGAAGCCGAGATCCATCGGGAAAATCAGCCAGCGCACGACCGCGAGCACGCAGCCGGAGAAGATCATCGTCCAGACGCTGAACCGGCGGACGATCGCCCTGGCAAGGAAGAACATCAGCACTTCCGCTGCGACGCCGGCACTCCAGAGAATGCCGATCTGCGTGCCGCTGTAGCCGATATGCTGCCAGTAGATGGCAGAGAAGGCGAAGAGCATCGCATGGCTGCTGTTGACCAGCGTCACGCCGACCAAAAGCAGTTGAAGGTCCGCCTGGCGGAGCGATTGCGGCGGCGGCTCGGTGATTGCGGTAATCGGTGATGGCCTGCGCGGACGGCCGACACGCGGCGCGGCCACCGCCAACAGTATGGTGAGCGCGAAGCCTGCCGCCATTGCGGGCAGGACCATCTGCCCGCCGACGACTCCGATCAGCCAGCCACCCAGCATCGTCGCCCCGATAAAGGCGACCGATCCCCAGACACGCATCTGCGCATAGTCGAAGCCCCAGCGCCGCACGCCCGAAAGCGCGATCGCCTCAACGATCGGCACATAGGGCGAATAAACCGCCGATTGCAGCGTGTAGATGACGAGCACCGGCCAGAAGCTCTGCGCGTAGAAAAGAACGATTGCCCCGGCGAAGGACAGGATGCCCGACCAGATCAGGACGATCGCCCGCTCGCCGATGCGGTCTGCGAGAACGCCCGCCAGTGGTGCGGTGATGACCCGGACGAACATCGGAACTGCAAGCACTATGCCGATTTCGAAGTCGCTGAGCGACAGGCTGCTCAGCCAGACCGGAAAGTACGGCATCGCGAAACCGTTGACGATCAGCGGCGCTGAGAAGAGAAGCGCGATGCGGAGTGCGAAATGGCGCGGCGGGGGCCCCGCGACGAATGCGGGAGCAGATGACGGAATCATGGAGGGACCTGATGGCTGTGGGCCACCAGTAACACAACCGCGCGCGTGTTTGCCATCGGCTCGTCGTCACCGCGGACGCTTGTCCACCGGAACGATAGTCAGACCCTTCCGCGACTTTCCCGCGCCCCGCAGATCGCTCAGGCGGCCTGCGGTGCGAGCCGCCTGACGGGCATCGCCTCGGCCTCGCCGGCTCGCTGTCCAGCGGCGCTGTCGCCGCGCATCTGGTGCCAGGTGATGAGCTCCATCGTGCCGTCGTGATGCTCGGCGATCGCCGTGCAGCTCTCCACCCAGTCGCCCGTGTTGATGTACCTGATGCCGTCGATGTCTTCGATGACCGCATGATGGATGTGGCCGCAGATCACCCCTTGCGCGTCGTGACGACGGGCTTCCTCGGTCACGACTTTCTGGAACTCGCCGATGAAGTTCACCGCATGTTTGACCTGCAGCTTGGCCCAGGAGGAAAACGACCAGTAAGGCATGTCGAGACGACGACGTATTGCCGCAAGGCCAATATTGATGGCGATTGCCATGTCGTAGGCCCAGTCGCCGAGATAGGCGAGAACGCGTGCGTTGCGCACGACCACGTCGAACTCGTCCCCGTGCAGCACGAGATAGGTCCGCCCGTCCGCGCCCTTGTGGAGATAGCGTTGCGCCACTTCGATACCGCCGAAATGAACGCCCGGAAACTCCCGGAGGAATTCGTCGTGATTACCGGGGATGTAGATGATGCGCGTGCCTTTTCGTGCCTTGCGCAGAAGCTTCTGGACCACGTCGTTGCACGATTGCGGCCAGTACCAGCTGCGTTTGAGACGCCAGCCGTCCACGATATCCCCGACCAGAATGATCGTCTCCGCCTCGTGGTGCCGCAGGAAATCCAGAAGAAAGTCCGTCTTGGCCGCTTTCGAGCCCAGATGAACATCGGAAATGAAAAGCGTCCGCAGTTTCAGAACGGAATTCTGTTGGTATGCCGATGCCGCCGCCATGCCAGCCTCATCCTAGTTTAGCCGTTTCACGACCGTCAAAATCAGACTCGTGTTTCAGGAAGATGACATGGGACACGGAGCAGGCAGCAAGCGCCGCGTAGCCATGGCTGGAAAGAACCGCGTCGAAACTGTACCTGCCGGGCGATTCATGCCAAAAGGCACGACATCGATCAGCACCGGACGTGAACGCGATTTCCTGAACCGCGCTCTCGGGTCCCACGCAAGAATTCAAGGAATGCAAAGGCATGAACACGGGCGATAAAGCGAAATCCCAGGCCGTTCCCGCCAGCGGAGACATCGATCAGCAGGCACTCTTCTTCCATCGCTATCCTCGCCCCGGCAAGCTCGAGATTCAGCCGACCAAGCCACTCGGGAATCAGCGCGACCTGGCGCTCGCCTATTCGCCGGGGGTCGCCGCACCTTGCCTCGCCATCAAGGACAATCCCGAGACCGCCGCCGATTTCACCGCCCGCGCCAATCTCGTCGCCGTGGTATCCAACGGCACAGCCGTTCTCGGTCTTGGCAATATCGGTCCCCTCGCCTCCAAACCCGTGATGGAGGGGAAGGCCGTTCTCTTCAAGAAATTCGCGGGGATCGACGTCTTCGACATCGAGATCGACGCACCGACGGTCGATCGGATGGTCGACGTCATCTCGGCGCTGGAGCCGACCTTCGGCGGCATCAATCTCGAGGACATCAAAGCTCCCGAATGTTTCGAGGTGGAGCGGCGTCTGCGCGAGAAAATGGAAATACCGGTCTTCCACGACGACCAGCACGGGACCGCGATCATCGTCGCTGCCGCCGTCCTGAACGGCCTGGAACTTGCCGGCAAGGACATTGCCGAGGCCAAGATCGTGGCCTCCGGTGCCGGAGCGGCGGCGCTTGCCTGCCTCAACCTCCTCGTCACGCTGGGCGCCAAGCGCGAAAACATCTGGGTCCACGACATCGAAGGTCTCGTCTACAAGGGGCGCGAGGCCCTGATGGACGAGTGGAAAGCCGTCTACGCGCAGGAGAGCGACAATCGTGTGCTCGCCGACAGCATCGGCGGAGCCGACGTGTTTCTGGGGCTCTCGGCCGCCGGCGTTCTCAAGCCTGAACTGTTGGCCCGGATGGCCGAAAAGCCACTGATCATGGCGCTGGCCAATCCTACGCCGGAGATCATGCCCGAAGTGGCCCGCGCCGCGCGCCCCGATGCCATGATCTGCACCGGACGCTCGGATTTTCCGAACCAGGTCAACAATGTCCTCTGTTTCCCGCATATTTTCCGTGGCGCGCTCGATTGCGGCGCACGCACCATCAACGAAGAGATGAAGATGGCGGCCGTGCGCGCGATAGCAGGCCTTGCCCGCGAGGAGCCGTCGGATGTCGCCGCGCGCGCCTATTCCGGCGAAACGCCCGTCTTCGGCCCCGATTACCTGATCCCTTCGCCTTTCGATCAGCGGCTGATCCTGCGGATTGCACCGGCCGTTGCAAAGGCTGCGGCCGAAAGCGGCGTCGCTACGCGTCCGATCCAGGACTTCGACGCCTATCTCGACAAGCTCAACCGTTTCGTCTTCCGCTCCGGCTTCATCATGAAACCGGTCTTTGCTGCAGCGAAGAATGCGACGAAGAACCGCGTCATCTTCGCCGAGGGCGAAGATGAGCGGGTGCTGCGCGCCGCCCAGGTTCTGCTGGAGGAAGGCACAGCCAAGCCGATCCTGATCGGCCGCCCGCAAATCATCGAGACCCGACTGCGGCGCTACGGCCTCAGAATCCGCCCCGACGTCGATTTCGAGGTCGTCAATCCCGAAGGCGACCCGCGCTACCGCGACTATGTCGATGATTATTTCGCCCTCGTCGGGCGGCTCGGCGTCATTCCCGAGGCGGCCCGCACGATCGTGCGCACGAATACGACGGTCATCGGCGCGCTCGCCGTCAAGCGCGGCGAGGCGGACGCGCTGATCTGCGGGGTCGAGGGACGCTACAGCAAGCATTTGCGTGATGTATCGCAGATCATCGGCAAGCGGTCGGGCGTACTCGACTTCTCGGCGCTCAGCCTCCTGATCTCACAACGCGGAGCGACCTTCTTTACCGATACCTATGTGAGCTTCAGCCCGAGCGCGGAGGAGATCGCTCAGACGACGGTGATGGCTGCAAACGAAATCCGCCGCTTCGGCATCACGCCGCGTGCCGCCCTCGTCTCCCATTCGAACTTCGGCTCGCGCGATTCCGAGAGCGCTTTCAAGATGCGCACCGCACTGCAGCTCGTGCGCGAGCTAGCCCCCGATCTGGAGGTGGACGGAGAAATGCATGGCGATTCCGCCATCTCCGAGGTCCTGCGCCAACGCGTGATGCCGGACAGCACGCTGAACGGCGAAGCGAATCTGCTCGTCTTCCCCAATCTCGACGCCGCCAATATCACGCTCGGCGTGGTCAAAACCATGACGGACAGCCTGCATGTCGGCCCGATCCTTCTGGGCTCGGCGCTGCCGGCGCATATCCTGTCGCCGTCCGTCACCTCGCGCGGCGTCGTCAACATGGCAGCGCTGGCCGTCGTCGAATCGAGCCATCCCGTCTGAGGGATGGCGCGCCTCCTCATTGGCGATGGAGGGCCGAAAAGCGCTGTTTCCAGCGAAACGACGCGGCCGCGCTGGCGATATCAGGCTCAAAACTCAACCTGAGGTTGTATAGACCGGATTACTGCACCGTTTATGAAATATTGCACTAGACAAAACCGGCCGCCGTAAACCATGTTTATTATAGGGGCAAGTTTCGGTGTTACGGCATGACTAATCAACAAGCTGTCCTCAATTTGCTGGATATCGTGGAATATGGAGGTTGCGCCGACCCCGAGCGCTTCTTCGCCCTGATGCGTCGAACCTTCAACATCTCGCATCTCCTGTATCTGGAGGCGGAGTCTCTTCCGGATGGTCTGAGAATCTGCCGCCTGCATCACACTTTCGGCGCCTACGCCGCTGAAATCTACGCCGCCAGGGAGCTTTACAGGATCGACCCGATCCTCAAGCTTGCGCTAGGCGGTGTCAGGCCTGTGGAATGGGCGACAGCGCGGCGCCGCTTTCCGGAATGCGAGCCCCTCTTCGAGGCGGCCGAGGAGATCGGGCTTTCCACCGAAGGCGTGGCCTTGCCGCTTCCCTCGCCTGCAGGCCGCATGGCGCTCCTCGCAATCGGTGCCAATATGTCGCCGGTCGAGTGGTCCGCCTATCGCCGTTGCCATCTGCGCGATTTCCAGCTGGCTGCCAACCTGTTCCACGCCTCCATGCTCGAACATTCGGCCATGGCCGGGGCGCTCGACGAGCGCGATCTCCGCCTGACCGGGCGGGAAACCGAAGTGCTCACCTGGTCGGCGGCCGGCAAGAGCTACTGGGAGATTGCAACCATTCTCGGGATATCCGAGCGAACCGTTCGTTTCTTCATGACCAATGCCCGCCGCAAACTCAATGTAGTGTCCAACACGCAAGCCGTAGCGCACGCTGTTCGACATGCTCTGATCCCCACCATCTGACGGGTTGCCGGCCCGGGACAGGACCGGCCACTCGCAGTTTCCCCCACAAATCTATTGGGAAAAAACAAGAAAATAAACTGTCACTATAGACAGTTACATATGTCATCCGAGCCTGACAGCATCGCTACATCGCGTAATCACGCATGGAGCGAAAAATGATCAGGATAGTGAACGGAAACGGTCGCAGCCAGCATCCCCAGGCCATCGACGAGATGTTCCGGCTGCGTAAGCGCGTATTCCACGACTTCTTGAAGTGGGACGTCAAGACCGAAGGGGACTGGGAAATCGACCACTACGACAAGGCCAATCCGCTCTATGTCATGTCGTACTCGCCGGACACTGGCAAGATTCGTGGCTCTCTCAGGCTCCTTCCGACGCTCGGTCCGAACATGCTGGACGATACGTTCCCGATCCTGCTCGGGGACAATCCGGAAATCCGCAGTGCGTCGGTGTGGGAATCGAGCCGCTTCTGCATCGATCCCGAAATTTCCCAGGATCGCGCATCGAACCAGGTCACCATCGCCGCGGCCGAACTGATGTGCGGTGTGGGCGAAATGAGCCTTGCCTCGGGCATCAGCCATATCGTCACGGTCACCGACGTTTTCCTGGAGCGAATGTTCCGCCGCATGGGTTGCCCGGGGGAGCGCATAGCCGACCCGCACAGGATCGGCTCCGTCCATGCGGTCGCCATTGCCTGGGAGGTGAGCAGGAACCTGCTCGAAACGATGAAGGCGGTGGCCTCCATCGAAGGTACCGTCCTCGATCGCCCGATGTCGCTCGAAACGGCACGCGCCGCCTGACCCGATATTCCGGGCCGTGCAGGCGCACGGCCCACAGCTTTCCATTCAAGGGCATCGCAAATTAACGCAGATGCCCTCTTCCCGTTGCACCATCTCGACAAGGTCCTATGATGAGGCGGTAAGGCGGACACATCGGCAACGGTCCGCTGCAAGGCAGGAAGAAGCACGTGTCCGCGTCCCCGAAGGTGGCATCCAAGATCCGGCGCATCGCGGCGGTTCTCGTACCGCTCGCGTTGGCGACAACCGGCCCGGCTGCGGCATCCGGCGTTTGCGAACGGCTGAGCGCCCGCCTCGCCGGCCTTCCCACAGGTTTCACGACGAATGCCAGCCTGCGCGATTTTACAGGTGCGGTCTCCCGCCAGAACATCGAGCTGCGACGCGCAAAGAACGATCGCCGCCGAATGGAATGCAGCAGCGACAGCGTCGTCATTATCGGCGGCGATGACGAGGCGGCTTGCGCCGAACTCGACGGCACGATCGCGCGGATGGAGGAGAATCTGCGGCAACTCAAGGCGCAGCGCAGGCATCTGATCGGCGGTGGAGACGACGACGTTCGGCGGCGTATCCTCGCCGCAATGGAACTCAACGGCTGCTCGGGGGTGCGCGAGGCCTGGGATACCGGAAGCGCCGAAGGCGAGTTTGCGAGCGCCGCCGCCCGGGAAACGGAGGTTCACCGGAACATCCTGAGGGACCTGCCGCCGGACAGCGATGCCTATCCGCTTCTGCTCGACGCCCCCGGGGCAGAGCTTCCGCTCATGGAGCCCGATTTCGTCGGCAGCCTCAGAACCATGTGCGTACGAACATGCGATGGCGCCTTCTTTCCCATCTCCTCGCATGCCACGCCGGCGGACTTCGGTCGCGACGCCGATCTCTGCCGCGCGCGCTGCCCGGGTGCGGAGACGGAGCTCTATTACCATGTGCTCGCAACGGAAGAAGCGGACCGGATGGTTTCGGCAACGACCGGCCGGCCCTACACCGACCTCCCAACGGCCTTTGCCTACCGGGCGCGCGGTGTCGGCTCACCGGGCATCTGTGGCTGCGGAATCCCGGATTCCGCAACGGATGCCAACAGGCAAAAGACAGGCTCTGCCGGAAAGCTCACCGCCGTCAGCCCATCGGTCATTACCATCGGCAGCGAGAGAAAGGCGCCGCCCAAGCCGGTAGAAGAGCGACCCTACGACCCGACCAAAAACAAGGTCCGCATCGTCGGTCCGACTTTCCTTCCGCAGGAAGAGAGCGCGATCGACCTCAAGCATCCGCTTGGGCCGCGATACCAGCCGCTGCAGGACAATTGACAGGCGCCGTTGCGAGCATTCTGCGAGAATCACGCATGTTCTTGATCCAGAGCCCGTTAGAGAGCGACCTTTGCGCGACTGATAAGACGCGCGGCGCTGTGGGAAACTTTTCGGAGGACTGCAATCTCTCCTGTGCTCGTCACAGGGATGAGAGCAGCGCCGCGTCTGCGGCGCGGGAGAGTTCTTTTCAGCCCAAGGACTTGGTCTGGCTGGATTCCTGTGACAAGCACAGGAATGAGGGACCGGGGATGTGCGGCCACTACATCGAAGCGAAACGGGACGCTGTATACGGGCGTGACCCGGGACCTGTCGTGTCGCCTCGCTATCTTCACGGTTTATGAAACGCGCCGAGGGACCGCACCCTCTCTACCCTCATCCCTGTGCTCGTCACAGGGATCCAGCAGCGCCGCGTCTGCGGCGCGGGAGAGTTCTTTCAGCCCAAGGACTTGGTCTGGCTGGATTCCTGTGACAAGCACAGGAATGAGGGTATCGAACAAACCGCGTCGGCCTTAGATCGACCCTAACATCGTGATCTAACGGACACCCCAGCCTTCCTCGAAAACGAGATCTTCGAGCGGCAAGCGCTGCCGCCAGCCCTTCGCGGCGAGTTCCGGCTCCTGGTACAGCTTGTCGACGAAACCCAGGCAAAGCCAGGCAACGATTTCGATATGCTCCGGAATCCCGAGAATCGCCTTGATTTCCCTCTCATGGAAAATGCTGACCCAGCCGACGCCCACCCCTTCGGCGCGCGCGGCAAGCCAGAGGTTCTGGACGGCGCAAACGGTCGAGTACAGATCCATCTGCGGATTATGGGTGCGGCCCAGGACGACCGCTCCGCCGCGCGTCCGGTCGCAGGTCACGCAAATGCTGAGCGGCGCCTTGCGAATGCCTTCGAGCTTCAGCGAGCGATACTTCGCCTGCCTTTCGCCGGAAAACATCTCTGCGGCCTCGTCATTGGCGCGCTGGAATGCCTGCCAGACTTTCTCCCGCGTCTCGTCCTGTCGCACGAGCACGAAGTTCCAGGGTTGCATGAAGCCGACGGACGGCGCCTGGTGCGCCGCAGCGAGCAGTCGCGCGACCAGATCCTCAGGCAGTGGTTCGGGCAGGAATTCGTCGCGCACGTCGCGGCGCGTCTCTATGGCACGATAGACGGCGGCGCGCTCGTCCGGCGAAAAAGCTCCGGCCGCCGCAAGGCAGCCGTTCTGGTCAGGCAGCATCGTTCGATCCCCAACAATGCGGAAACCTCCCGCCGTCCGCGCGGGGCCGGTCTATCTCGCCAGGCCGGTCTTCTGACTTCGGATCATCCGTTCGCGCCGCCTTCCCGAATCACGTGAAGATTCAGTGGCAAAGGTCTGAAAAGATTCAGACCGACTTGGCGCGAACGTCCCCGTCACAGCGCTGGGCACGTGCCGGAACTGCACCGGCTTCCCGATTCTCCCGCCTTCGCGGGCACCTGACGGCGGCATATGGCCATAGCTCCCCTCGAAACGCAAGGCGAGCAAGATGGGAGCTTCAGAGCGGTGCCTCCGGATGAGGCGAGGCGTCATAGGCACCCCAGATCGACTGATCGAAGCAGATGACGGAACCCGTCATGAGGCCGGATTCTGCCGATGAGAGATAGGCGCAGGCACGCGCGACCTCGGCCGGATCTACGAGCCTGCCGAAGGGCTGGCTCGCCGCCGCCTTTTCCAGCCAGTTCGCCGGCGCATCGTGATATTCGCGCTGGATCCGGTCTTCGCCTTCCGAGGCCATCCAGCCGATGTTGAGGCCGTTGACCCGTATCCGGTTGCGCAGGACGGCATAGGCGGTGTTCCTGGTCAGCGTCTCCAGCGCCCCCTTCGACGCACAATAGGCTGTGATGAAGGGCTGGCCCGCCTTCGCCGACATGGAGCCGATATTGACGATCGTGCCCTCCGTCTTCTCGCGCCGCATCACCTTTATCACCTCCTGCATCAGGAAGAATGGCGCGCGCACATTGACCGCGAACATCCGGTCGAAGAGTTCCGGGCTGGTGTCGAGGATCGTGCCCCGGTCGGTAATCGCTGCGGCGTTGACGAGCGCATCGACCCGGCCGAAAGTGCGGTCGCAGGCCGCGACGACCGTTCGGGCGTCCTCCACCCGCTCAAGATCCGCCGGCACGTAGACGACCTTCGAACCGGTCGCCGCGGCGATCTCGGCAGCTTTCGCCTCGCCCTTCGCCGCGTTGCGCCCGCAAATCACGATGCCGGCGGCGCCACGTTCGGCAAAGAGTGCGGCAATCGCGGCACCGAGCCCCTGCGTGCCACCGGTCACGATGGCGATCTTCCCGTCCAGTCGTGCGTGGTCCGTGCTCATCCTGTTCCTCCCTTTGATATGTTGGTGAATATGGCTTCGTGACCGTGCATTGAGCCAGGTGGTTTAGCTTAGCTTTCTCGCCGCCTGATCGGCCAGCGCCTCGGCAAACGCTTCGGCACTCCATTCGCCGGCAAGCGCTTGGTGCATCAGCTGCGCCTGCGTCCTGGGCGCCAGACCGCCAACCGGCGGATCACGATCGAGATTGGTCGGGAATGAATAACCTTCGGCGCACGCGGCAACCGCATGGGCAATTTCGTCCTGCGTGAGCTTGCCGCCGGCCGCAAGGACTTTCAGAGCCGGAAAGAGCACGGCGCACATGTGTTCGCGATCCACCGTTTCCATCGCCCTGCCGAAGGCGGAGGATACCTGCAGAAGATTGGCCACACGCTTGATTCCCGCAGACCGGTTGCTGCCCGCGGCGTGGAAAAGTGCCGGGTTGAAGAATACGATATCGCCCTTCTCCAGCGGCAATTGCACATGGTTCTCTTCGAAATAGGCGCGGAACTCCGGCCGTCTCAAAGCGAGATATCCGGGCAGATACGTCTGGCTATAGGGCAGGAACAGGGTTGGCCCGCTTTCGACCGGCATGTCGCAATGAGCGACCGCGCCCTGGAGCGTCAGGACCGGCGAGAGCCTGTGCACATGCGCCGGATACTGCTCTATGACGGCCGAGGTCTGGAAGCCCAGATGGTAGTCGCGATGCGGCGATTGAGACGCGCCGCCCGGATTGACGCGATTGACCTGCGCCGTCATCTGGTAGTTCGGACCAAGCCATGCCTCACTGACGAGCGCGATGATGGCGTTGGCGTAGTAGGCGGCGAAATTCTCAGGGTTCTTCAGGCAGTGCTTTTCCAGAGAATTCCAGATCCGGTCGTTGGCGCCGGGCTTGGCGAAGTGATCGCCGCCGCCGCTGTTGGTGCGGTGCTGCTCCTCGATGATCTCATCGAAGATGCGGCTCGCTTCGTCGACCACATGCGTATCGGTGAAGGCACGCTTGAAGACCGCGACGCCCGGCCCCGTCGCAAGCACCTCGCAGATCTCCGCAAGCACCGACCGCCTGCCGTCCTGCGTGCCGCAATCACCGATAAGACGGGCGCTGTCATAGATCAGGACGTTCTTCTGGCAGTCTGCCGCGTGCGGATAGTCCGCCAGGCCGACACGGTGCTCGACCGCGGCGCGAAATTCCTCGATATCGCAGGCCGCCTCACTGAGCCAGACGCGTTCCAGACGCGCTCTCGCGGGATTGTCCGTCTTCATCAGTTCTCCTCCTCAAGGACGACGATGATCCGACTATACGGCTTGCCCGCTTCTGATATAGAGCAGGAATCCATCAAAAAGCCATCAGGAGGGATAGGTGGCACATCCGTTTCTCGTCAAGGACATCGCCTTCCAGGCGGGACTCAGTACGGCGACCGTCGATCGCGTCCTCAACGGCCGAAGGGGCGTGCGCCAGCAAACGGTAATGCGCGTCAATGCAGCCATTCGTGAACTCGAGAGGCAGCAGGCCGGCCTTGAAGTACAGGGACGCAAATTTGCCGTCGACGTGGTGATGGAGGCACCGGAACGCTTCACCGAAGCGGTGCGCAAGGCATTCGAAAGCGAAGCCGCGACCTTCATGCCTACCGTTTTCCGGTCCCGCTTCCATTTCGCCGAGACCATGCGGCCGCAGGACATCAGCCAGTTGCTCGACCGTATTCGGCTTCGCGGAACCGACGGAGTAGTCCTCAAGGCGCCCGACGTGCCGGAGATTGCCGGAGCCGTAGCGCGGCTCGAAAACGCGGGAGTTGCGGTCGTCACGCTCGTTACCGATCTGCCGCATTCATCGCGGACGGCCTATGCCGGGGCTGACAACCGCGCTGCCGGGGAAACCGCGGCCTACCTGGTCGGCGAGCGCTTCGCGGACCGTCCTGCGACGGTGCTGGTCACCATATCGAGCAGCCGCTTTCGCGGCGAAGAGGAACGCGAGATCGGCTTTCGCCGCGTGCTGCGGGAAAAATATCCGCATATCGGCGTGATCGAGATCAGTGAGGGCCACGGCAGGAACGAGGAGACAGGCGCACTTGCCCTCAAGGCAATCGGCAGCCATCCGGAGATCAATGCTGCTTATTCGATCGGCGGAGGCAATCGCGCCGTGCTCGACGCCTTCAGACAGTTGCAGCGCGACTGCCTTCTTTTCGTCGCTCACGACCTCGACGAGGACAATCTGGAGCTCCTGCGTCAGGGCCTTGTCCAGTTCGTTCTTCACCACGACCTGAAAACGGACGTCCGCATGGCTTTCCACGCGGTCATGGAGCGCCGGGGCGCGCTCCGCGCCTCCGAAAAGCGGCATCTTTCCGCCGTCGAAGTAATCACCCCTTACAACCTGCCGCGTGTCTGACCCCGCAGGCTATTCCTCCGGCTGATAGCGTACGAAGGCAAAGGCGGTGCCCGAGGGCGACCAGTTCGGGACGTTCACCGTCCCCTGCCCGCCGAAGAGTTCGAACAGTACGCGCGCATTGCCGCCGTCCGCATCCATCAGGCGGAGACGCACGTCGAGATCGCGCGGGTGATCGAAGACATCGCCGTCATAGGAGAGCACGAGCAGGTGCCTGCCGTCCGGCGACGGATGCGGAAACCAGTCGCCGTAAGGGCTGTCGGTGATACGCTGTAGATCCTCGCCGTCCGGCCTCACCCGCCAGATCTGCATGCGGCCGGTACGGCTCGAATTGAAATAGATCCACTCCCCGTCCGCAGACCAGTCCGGCCCGTCATTGCGGCCCTGCCCCTGCGTCAGGCGGCGTTCCTCCCCGCCTTCGACCGGAATCGTGTAGATGTCGAAGACCTGATCGCGGATTCCGCAATAGGCCAGCATGCGCCCGTCGGGCGACCAACCGTGCCAGTAGGACGGTAGGTTGCGTGTGACGAGCCGCGGCGTGCCGCCTTCTGCCGGCAGGAGATAGATTGCCGAACTGCCGAATTCCGTCTTGTCGCTGATCACGAGCGTGCTGCCGTCGGGCGAAATCCCGTGATCGTTGTTGCAGCGCCGGGCAAAGCCGGTATCGATCTCCGTGGGCTCGGAACCGTCGAAGCCAAGCCGATAAAGCCTGCCGTCGCCGTTGATGATGAGGAATTTTCCGTCGGGTGACCAGTTCGGTGCCTCGACCAGCCGCTCCGTCTGCCAGACGACGCGCGTCTCGCCGGTCGCGATGTCGAAGATCTCCACCGAACTGCGCATGCTACCCCCTGTCGCGGAAGCGGTTGGTGATCGGATAACGCCGGTCGCGGCCGAAATTCTTCCTGGTGATCTTCACGCCCGGCGCCGACTGGCGGCGCTTGTATTCGGCGATGTAGAGCAGGTGCTCGATCCGGTGAACGGTTGCCTCTTCATGCCCGCGCGCGACGATCTCCTCCGTGCTCATTTCCTTCTCGACCAGGCATTCGAGAATGTCGTCGAGCACCGGATAAGGCGGCAGCGAATCCTGGTCCGTCTGGTCGGGGCGGAGTTCGGCCGACGGCGCCTTGTCGATGATGTTCTGCGGAATGACTTCGCCAGACGGGCCCAGCGCTCCCGGCGGAACCGTGCCGTTTCGCCAGCGTGCCAGCGCGTAAACCTGCATCTTGTAGAGATCCTTGATCGGATTGAAGCCGCCGTTCATGTCGCCGTAAAGCGTGGCGTAACCGACCGACATTTCGGATTTGTTGCCCGTCGTCACCACCATGGAGCCGAATTTGTTGGAGATCGCCATCAGGATCGTCCCGCGCGTACGACTCTGAAGGTTTTCCTCGGTGATGCCCGCCTCAGTTCCCTCGAACGTATCGGAGAGCGCGCTGAGGAAGCCCTCGACCGGCTCTTCGATCGCAACGATGTCGTAGCGGCAGCCGAGCGCCTTGGCGCATGCCTCGGCATCCTGCAACGACTCGCGCGAGGTGTAGCGGTAGGGCAGCATGACCGTGCGAACCCGCTCCTCGCCCAACGCATCCACCGCAAGCGCCGTGCAGATCGCCGAATCGATGCCGCCGGACAGGCCCAGGACAACGTTCCTGAAACCGTTCTTGTTGACGTAATCGCGAAAGCCCAGCATGCAAGCGCGGTAATCGGCCTCTTCGCCTTCCGGTATGCGCGACTTGAGCCCGTTGGCCGAGGTCCAGCCGTCCGCGCCCCTTTTCCATTCTGAGACGGCCACCGCCTCTTCGAATTGGCTCATCTGGAATGCCAGCGACTTGTCCGCGTTGAAGGCGAAACTCGCGCCGTCGAAAACCAGCTCGTCCTGGCCGCCGAGCTGGTTGGCATAGATCATCGGGAGACCGGTCTCGATCACCTGCCGCAGCACCACCTGATGGCGCACGTCGACCTTTCCGCGGTAGTAGGGCGAACCGTTCGGCGACAGGAGGATTTCGGCGCCACTCTCCGCGAGAGTCTCGCAGACGCCGAGATCGCCCCATATGTCCTCGCACACCGGTATGCCGATCCGCACGCCGCGAAAGTTCACCGGGCCCGGCATCTCACCCGCGTCGAAGACGCGCTTTTCGTCAAATTCGCCGTAGTTCGGCAAGTCGACCTTGTCGCGGATAGCGATGATCTTGCCAGCGTCGAGAACTGCAACCGAATTGTGCCGGAGGCCGGAGGCCTGCCGTGGAAAGCCGATGACGACGCCCGGCCCGCCATCTGCCGTCTCCGCCGCAAGCTTCTCCACCGCCTGCTCGCAGGCCTTCAGGAAAGCGGGCTTCAAGACGAGGTCTTCCGGCGGATAGCCGGAGATGAAGAGCTCGGTCAGAAGCAGGAGATCGGCGCCTTCGCGCGCCGCCGCCGTCCGCGCCTCGCGTGCTTTTGCGACGTTGCCGGCAATGTCTCCGACCGTTGGGTTGAGCTGTGCCACGGCGATCCGTAGCGTTGAGGGAGCGGCTTTCTGTGCATTCATGAGCGGGCCCGTCGTCTCTCGTCAGCGAATACATGCTTCGTTCGCGTTGTTCTTACCGCATCCGGGGGAAAAAAACCCGCACTCAATCGAGATCCGGCGGAAAAAATCCAAAAAGCTTCGTGTTTTCGGACCGTTAAGCGCAGCGCAGAAATTCTTTAGCCGCCACAGGAACCTGGCGGCGGCGGCGCCGTTTCCGCCATTCATCCCCTGTTCAAGATGACAGTCGTATGACGGTAGAGTGAAATATTTGTGAAATTGGAGACGCCCGTTGGCCCGTATCGATTCCGCCGTGAGCAGCTCTCAAGTCTACGCCGACGGGCAAGGCTCTTCCGCAAGATATACGAGAACCCTGTCGGGCGCCCGCAGTGCGCTCTTCACGCTTCTCATTGCGACGGCGCTCGTCTTCACCGTCGAATTGATCGTGCGCTGGTCCTTGCCCGACACCGTCGCCTATTTCACCGATCCCATGCGCCCGGCCTGGACCACGGTCGCCGTGTTCTTCCTCGCCATGCTCGGCGTCGATGCCCTGTTCGGCCGCGAACACAAGGCGGCGCTGCTCGTCGCGCCGCTCGCCGTTGTGCCGGCATTCATCAGTCAGCAGAAGCAGGTCTTCCTGTCCGATCCGCTCTATCCGACCGATTTCCTTTTCGGCCGGCAGATCATGGAGCTGATGCCGGTACTCGTGAAGGACAGGCCGTGGACAGCAGTCGGCGTCGTCGCCGGCTTGATCGCGGCCATCGTCGTTGGCACGCTCCTGCTGCGGTACGCCTGGCGGAACTTTCCCAAGCTGACACGTCGGGAGCGGCTGATGCGGATCGCATTCGCCCTGCCGCTGCTGGTCGCATTCTGGAACATCATGGACTACAACCAGTTCTCGTGGATCCGTGACCGGCTTCGTGTCATCCCCATCATGTGGGACCAGACCGAGAACTACCGCCACAACGGCTTCGCGCTTGCCTTTGCCATCAACCTCCCGATGGCCAACGTAAGCGCGCCGGCCGGCTATATGGCGGACGCGATCGACCGGATTCCGGTAAAGTCGCTTCCCGCCGGCACGACCCATCGCGGCAAACCGGATGTGATCGTGCTGATGAGCGAGTCCTTTTGGGATCCTACGCGCCTGCCCAAGGTGAAGCTCACGCCCGATCCCATGCCGACGATCCGTGAACTGCAGGGCGGCAACGTCTTTTCTCCGGAGTTCGGCGGCATGACCGCCAATGTCGAATTCGAAGCGCTGACCGGTTTTTCCAACGCGTTCCTGCCCTATGGCAGCATCCCCTACCAGCAATATATCCGCAATCCGATTCCCTCACTCGCCACCTTCTTCCGCGGCGAAGGCTATGTTTCGCGCGCCATTCACCCTTTCCAGGGATGGTTCTGGAACCGCACAGCCGTCTACAAGGCCTTCGGTTTCGACATGTTCCGGTCGGAAGAGAACATGCCGGCCATGCAGAAGCGCGGCATCTTTGCGTCGGACGAGTCTTTGACGAAGGAAATCATCCGCCAGGCGGACGAGGTGGAGGACCCTTTCTTCTTTTTCGCGGTGACCCTGCAGGGCCATGGTCCATATGAGGCCAACCGCTATGCGAAGAACACGATCAAGGTCGAGGGCGATCTTCCCGAAGCCGACCGCCAGGTGCTCGCCACCTATGCGCAAGGCGTCAAGGAAGCCGACGACAGCCTCAAGATGCTGATGGACTGGGCGAAAGAGCGCGACCGGGAGACGATCATCGTTCTCTTCGGCGACCACCTTCCGCCGCTGAACACCGTCTATTCCAGCACCGGTTACATGAAGGGCATCACGGCCGAGCGCAAGGGACCGAAGGATCAGATGAAGGCCGAGCATGAGACGCCGCTCGTCGTCTGGTCGAACAAGACGGGGCCGAAGAAGAACATCGGCACGATCAGCCCGGCCTTCCTTTCCTACCAGATCCTGAAACAGGCGGGCTACGAGCATCCCTACTACACGGGGTTCCTCGGCAAGGTCTACGACCACTACCGTGTCCTCGACCGTTACATGCTGATCCGCAAGAACGGCAAGGACGTCGCCGACTGGCTGCGCCAGCCGAAGGTGCCCGCATCGCTGCGTGACTACCGCTTCCTGCAGCACGACATGATGTTCGGCAAGCGCTACAGCACCGAGCGCTTCTTCAAGTCTCACGCCGAGCTTTATAGCGCTGGTATGTGAACGGACCCGGCCCGGACGGCCAATCCCCTCCCGGAATCAACAAGCGTTTCACTGCTTTCGACAAGCAGTGAAACGCTTCTTGATTCCGGGCGAACCGCGTCCCCTCAGGGAAATGTGGCAGACTCCACCGATTTCAATTAAAACGCGAATAAATATTTCCTAAATTGCAGTTTTCCACAAGCAAAAACAAATACTTGTAGACGTATAGAATAATTAACGATTGTGGCGCAGCCTGAAGCTGCAGAGACAATGGGAAACAAATACTCATAATACTTTGGAGATGCCGCATGTCCGTTTTCAACCGCCTGCTCGCCAGTCGGAAGGGTGCTGCCGCCATTGAATTCGCAGTCATTGCGCCGCTTTTCTTCATGTGCGTGCTGACGCTGATAGCCTACGGGATCTATCTGAGCGCCGCACATTCCATCCAGCAGATAGCCGCGGATGCGGCACGGACGGCGATTGCGGGCCTTTCCGAAGAAGAGCGGGAGCGCCTTGCGACCGATTACATCCGGCGCACGACGATGAGCCAGACCTTCATCGACTCCTCCCGCATGAACGTCACCGTCCGCGATGACGCCAACAATACCAACCAGTTCACCGTCACCATCTCCTATGACGCAAGCGACCTCCCCATCTGGAAGCTCTTCACCTTTGCCCTGCCGGGTGAGCAGATCGAGCGTTACGCGACGATACGTGTGGGAGGCATCTGAGATGCATGGAGCGACATCCGCCGTTCGGCGATACCTGAAGTCCCGCACCGGCAATATTGGCGTCTCGGCGGCCCTCGTCATGCCGCTGGTGGTCGCGTCGATGGGGCTCGGCATCGATTACGGCTATCTCACCCTTCAGCGGCGCGAGCTGCAGTCTGTCGCGGACCTCGCCTCGATCGCGGCCGCGGCCAATGTAAGTTCAGCGGAAGAGGCCGTGCTCGCCCACTTCCGGAGCAACGGTCTCGGCTTCGCCGTCTCGACTCCCTCGGGGCTGATGACTGTGGACGGCAAACTCCTGCCGAACGACGTCGAAACCGCCGCAAAGGGGGTGGCTACGGTCGTGCGCGGGCGCTATGTCCCCGACCCGACGATCGATGCCGGCCAACGGTTCATCAGGGGGGCCCTGCCCGCCGACGCCGTCCAGGTTACGCTTGAGAAGAAGGGCGACATCTATCTCGCGGCGCTGTTCAGCGAGTCGCCAGATTTGAGCGTGATCGGCACCGCGGCGAGTTCGAAAATCGCTGCCTTCTCCGTCGGCTCCCGCCTTGCCAGCCTCAATGGGGGCCTCTTGAACGCGATCCTCGGCCAGATGCTCGGCACCAACGTGGCGCTGAAGGTCATGGATTACGAGGCATTGATCGACGCCGACATCGATATCCAGCCATTCCTCAAGATCATCGCCACCCGCCTCAGTCTCACGGCCGCTTCCTATGAAGACGTGCTGACGACGGAGCTGACGATGCCGCAACTGCTCGGATCGCTGCGGCTCGTGCAGGGGCTCTCCGGAACGGTGACTTCGGCGCTCAAGTCCGTCGAACTCGCAACAGCCGGGAACAGGCAGACATTCACTTTGGCGCAGATCCTCAACATCGACCCGAAAAAGAGCCTCGGCATAGATGCGGGCTCGGACTGGGCGATGAAAGTCAGTGCGTTGCAAGTCGTCTCTGCCGCTGCGGTGATTGCCAACGGCGAACATCAGATCGCTCTCGACGCCGTTGCGGGTCTGCCAGGTATTGCCTCGGTAAAGGTCAGGCTCGCGATCGGCGAACCGCCGGTGGAAACGCCGAGCCATCGCCTGGGTTCACCAGGCGCGGCAGTAAGAACGGCACAGACGCGCCTCGCTGTCGAAGTCGTCATCGACGGTCTCGCGGCTCTCGCCGGAACCCGCATTCGGCTGCCGATCTATGTCGAACTCGCCCATGCGGAAGCAAAGCTCGCGGATATCCGTTGCTACGGCGGAAGGCCGGAGAATGCGGCGGTGATCATAGATGCGGTTCCCGGCGTGGCGGAGATCGCCCTCGGCGATGTCGATCCCACCGTCCTGTCGAGCTTTTCGTCCGATGCCCGGGTGACCCGGGCGCGGCTCCTCGACGGTCTGATCAAGATCGACGGCATCGCCCATGTCGAGTCCAAGAACCTGCAACCCTCTCGCCTGACATTCAGCCCCACCGAGGTTGCCTCGCGGACGATCAAGAGCGTCTCGACCAGGGATATCCTCTCTTCGACGACCAAGACCCTGCTCGGCAATCTCGACGCCCAGATCAATGTGGGCGGTCTCCTCTCGATCGGAAGTCCGACTTTATTGCAGCAGGCCCTGGCGCAAACACTCGGCGCCGTGACCGCACCCGTCGATCAATTGCTCTACAATCTACTGCTCCTGGTCGGCGTGCGCGTCGGCGAGGCCGACGTGCGCGTCACCGGCGTTACATGCCAACGGCCCGTTCTTGTTCAGTAAAGCGCTCGCACACGTGCAGATTTCAATTTCGTGTGAAACAAAACGCAGGCCTTGCGCATTGATCATTACGCGTGAATGGTAAATGTGGGGCGAAGGGACCATTGAGTGCCCCCAGCGCAGGAGTGGGGGGCGCGCGCAGCAGATGCAGCGGGTCGCGGAGAAGGGCAGCTCTGAGCAGCAGGTACCAACCGGCTTGACGGTTAGCGACCTGGTGCAAAATCCAAATTTCCCGCAAATATTGCAGGCAGGCGCGCGAACGCTGATCGCCGTCAACGACCTCTTCCCGCGCGTTGCGCGTCTGGTGGCGTCACACCAGAAGTGGATGCTGACCCAAGCGGCCTATTCCCTGCACCTGGAACGGGATGCCAACAACCCGGAATCAGGCATCACTGCCGCGCGGTTGCTCAAATTCATGCGGGATACCGGGGGCGCCAGCCGCAATACGGCCGCCGCATTCCTGGCGGAACTGGTCGCTTACAAGCTGCTTCAGCCGGCATCGGGCGGACGTACCAAGAGAGCGCGCCCTCTCGAGCCGACCGAGGTCAGCGAGACCGCGATGCGACTCTGGTTCAAGAGTCAGATGAGCACGATCGATCTCCTCGACGGCGGAACCAGAGTCTCACGCGTCGAAGCGGACAAATCGATTTTCGAACGCGCCCAGCCGCTGGCGGCACGGCGCCTCCTCTCCGACAACAGATGGACGACGCCGCCGAAGGGTGTCGCCATCTTTGTCTGGTCCGAATCGGGCGGCGTGATCCTCGACGATCTCATGACGCGCGTCTCCGAATTCGCGCCGATGGACGGCAAGGTATGGGTCGATGTCAGCCTGGCGAAACTTGCCGAGCACTACCTGATATCGAATACCCATGTCCGCCGGATATTCGCCAGGGCCGACGCAGCCGGGTTCCTTGGAAAATCCGAGGATGGACGACGCGGACGGTTCTGGCTGAGCGCACGGCTGATCGAGGAATATGTCTCCTGGCAGGCGGTAAAGATCGAGGCTTTGGCCAGCGCCTATGATCAAGCCTCCGATTGGGCTGCTTGACTGCCCAGCATTCGCTGCACGCCTTATGCCGCTACGGCCGCGATTCTGGAAAGCGCGGCAGGTCGTCGCTGATATCGTAATAGCTCCCCTTGTCCGCGCAAAAGATGTGATAGCCGGGCTCGAGCGCCACCGCACCCTCGAACGTTCCGGCGAGAATGGACGTGTAGTCCAATCCATCCGCCTTCCAGAACAGGGCCGATCCGCAATGCCGGCAGAAACCGCGTCGCGCCTCATCGCTGGAACGGTACCAGGTCACGTTCTCGACGCCTTCCACTTCCATTTCACTGTCGAGCACATTTGTGGCCGCATAGTAGAGCCCGGTTTGCTTTCGGCATTGAGAGCAATGGCAGAAGATCAGTTCGCGAAGCTTTCCGCGCGTCTTGAAACGCACAGCGCCGCAAAGGCAACCGCCCTCGTTTATTTCCATCGTCTGCCCCCTTCGAACCTGTGCACTTCAACACATAAAAGCCGGGCAAGCTTTCAAGCTGGCCCGGCCAAAGTCAAATTCAGAGAATGCGCCACAGGTTCAGAAATATTGAACCGATGGCTTTATCGGATCAGCCGTTGACGACCATCTTCTTCTCGTCGCGGCCGCCCTTCATCCGCTCGGCGAGCAGGAAGGCCAGCTCAAGTGCCTGATCGGCATTGAGGCGCGGATCGCAATGGGTGTGGTAGCGGTCGGCAAGGTCGTCGCCGGAAAGCGCGCGTGCGCCGCCGGTGCACTCCGTGACGTCGTTGCCGGTCATCTCGATATGGATGCCGCCCGGATGCGAGCCTTCGGCGCGGTGAATCTGGAAGAAGCTCTCGACTTCGGACAGAATCCGCTCGAACGGCCGGGTCTTGTAATTGTTGAGCGTGATCGTGTTGCCATGCATCGGATCGCAGGACCACACCACCTTCTTGCCCTCCCGCTCGACGGCTCGGATGAGGCGCGGCAGATGCTCGGCGACCTTGTCGTGGCCGAAGCGGCAGATCAGCGTGAGACGTCCCGCCTCGTTGGCGGGATTGAGGACGTCGATCAATTCGAGAAGGCCGTCCGCCGTCAGCGACGGGCCGCACTTCAGGCCAAGCGGATTCTTGATGCCGCGGCAATATTCGATATGCGCGTGATCGGGCTGGCGCGTACGATCGCCGATCCAGATCATGTGGCCGGACGTCGCGTACCAGTCGCCCGAGGTCGAATCGACGCGCGTGAGCGCCTGCTCGTAACCGAGCAGCAGAGCTTCGTGGCTGGTGAAGAAATCCGTTTCACGCAGGCTCGGATGGTTTTCAGCGGTGATACCGATCGCCTTCATGAAATCCATCGTCTCGGATATCCGGTCGGCGAGCTTGCGGTAACGCTCTGCCTGAGGGCTGTCCTTGACGAAACCGAGCATCCACTGATGGACGTTCTCGAGATTGGCG
This sequence comes from Sinorhizobium meliloti 4H41, assembly GCF_000375585.1. Classification (GTDB taxonomy): domain Bacteria; phylum Pseudomonadota; class Alphaproteobacteria; order Rhizobiales; family Rhizobiaceae; genus Sinorhizobium; species Sinorhizobium meliloti_A. Next base: position 271,733 of record NZ_AQWP01000002.1, read on the forward strand.
TAACCGCCCATGGCGAAGGCGCGCAGCAGGTTCAGCGTGGCCGCGGACTGGCGATAGGCCATGACCTGCCGCTCCGGATTGGGCACGCGTGCCTCCTCCGTGAACTCTATGCCGTTGATGATGTCGCCGCGGTAGCTCGGCAGCGTCACATCACCCTGTTTCTCGATGCCCGACGAGCGCGGCTTGGCGAACTGGCCGGCAATGCGGCCCACCTTGACGACCGGCTGCTGCGCACCGAAGGTCAGGACGACGGCCATCTGCAGGAAGGCGCGGAAGAAATCGCGGATCGTATCGGCGCCATGCTCGGCGAAGCTCTCGGCGCAGTCGCCCCCTTGCAACAGGAAGCCGCGGCCCTCGGCAACATTGGCAAGCGCGCTCTTGAGACGGCGCGCCTCTCCCGCGAAGACAAGCGGCGGATACTTGGCAAGACGCGCCTCCACGCTATCGAGCGCTGCGAGGTCCGGATAGTCCGGCACCTGCTGAATGGGTTTTTGCCGCCAGCTGTTCGGAGTCCAAGTCTGTGCCATTTCCATCACCTGTTGTCTGACGCGGATCGGCCCGCGTCGCGCCCTGCGGCCGTCACGCCGCCCGGCATCCGGATTTGCATGCGTCCGCGTCGGCAGCCCCGCCGATACCTGCGATCTGCCACAACGCCCGGGCGGACTACTTTCGCGGATGCGGGCTTATAAACGTTAACAGGGGGCTTGGAAAGCCATCCTACCAGAAAACGTGGACTGTCACGATGACGGCGGGCGAGGCTCAGCCGACCCTCTCCCCGTTCCTCACGCGATAGCTCGGCTGATACATCGTGACGAGCTCTTCCGCCGCCGTCGGGTGAACCGCCATCGTCCGGTCGAAATCGTCCTTCGTGCAGCCGGCCTTCAGCGAAATTCCCAACAACTGCGCCATCTCGCCGGCATCATGGCCGAGAATATGCGCCCCGACGACCTTGCGGTCAGAGGCATTGACGACGAGCTTCATGATCGTCTTCTCCTTACGGCCGGAGAGCGTCGCTTTCATCGGCCGGAACTCGGCGCGATAGACCTCGATCTCTTGGAATTTCCGGGCCGCTTCCTCTTCCGTGATCCCTACCGTGCCGATCTCGGGTTGCGAGAAGACGGCGGTCGCGATCAGGTCGTGGTCCGGCGAGGTCGGATTGTTCTTGTATTCCGTCTCGATGAAGCACATGGCCTCGTGGATCGCCACCGGGGTCAGCTGCACGCGATCGGTCACATCGCCGAGTGCGTAGATCCCCGGCGTGCTCGTGCGCGAAAAGGCGTCGACGATGATTGCACCGAGCTCGTTGGTCCTGACGCCGGCCGCCTCAAGCCCGAGACCCTTCGTGTTCGGCACACGACCGAGCGCCAGCATCACCTGGTCGGCGACGATCTCACCATGTTTCATCGTCGTTGCCACACGCCGTCCGTCCGCATCCGCCGACACCGACTGGATGATGTCCTCGCAAAGGATGCGGATTCCCTTCTCCTCCATGGCTGCGTGCAGACCACGCCGCATGTCCTGATCGAAGCGGGACAGAATTTCCTTCCCGCGGTAGATCAGCGTCGTTTTCACGCCCAGCCCGTGGAAGATATTGGCGAATTCCACGGCGATGTAGCCGCCGCCGGCAATGAGGATCGATTCCGGCAGCGCCGGAAGATCGAAGGCTTCGTTGGAGGTGATGCACAGTTCATGGCCCGGCAGCGCGTCATGCGGACTCGGATGCCCCCCGACCGCGATAACGATGCGCTCCGCCGTGACGGTCTTGCCGCTAGCAAGCAGCTTCACCGTGTTCGGACCGGCGAGCTCGGCGCGCGTATCCAGGATCTCGGCCCCGGCATTTGCCAGGCCCTTACGGTAAAGACCCTCCAGCCGGGCGATCTCCTGTTCCTTCGCGGCAACGAGCTTGGCCCAATCGAAACGGCTCTCGCCGACGACCCAGCCGAAGCCCGCGGCATCTTCGAAATGTTCCGCAAACTGCGAGGCATAGACATAGAGCTTCTTCGGTACACAGCCGCGGATGACGCACGTCCCGCCGTAACGGAACTCCTCGGCGATCGCCACCTTCTTGCCGAGCGCCGCAGCCAGCCGCCCGCTTCTCACTCCGCCCGAACCGCCCCCGATCACGAAGAGGTCATAGTCGAAAGCGCTCATGGGAACTCCTGCAGGAAGTGAAATGTCGAATAGGCCGTCGGCCGGGAGACGTCGGGCTGGAAAGCGCACACGGAGTCGCCTTTCGCCCCTGATATAGTATTGCGGCGCAAAAAAAGAAAAGCCCGGATCGCTCCGGGCTCCTGTCTTGCGGTTAAACTCGTGCCGTCTGGTGGCGGCCAGACCGCCGGTTCGACCGGTCGTTATTGCGCAGGCGCCGTGGCGCCGGCATTTGCTGCCGGCGCATTGCCGATCTTCTCGTCGAGCGACTTCGTCGCTTCGCTGGTCAGGTCGCGCGAAACGCCGGCAGCCCAGATGTCGGCAGCCTTCAGCATCTCACGCGAGGCGATCGGGCCGTCATTCAGAAGCTTCTTGCCCGCGGTCGAGTTGTAGAAGTCGGCGATGGCGTTCAGCTCTTCGACGGTGAAGGTCTTCGCGTAGATGGTCGCAGCTTCGCGCTCCAGATCCGAACGCCGCCCGGCGAGGCTGAGCGCCTTCTCGTCCACGGTCGCGGTGATCAGTTCCTGATGGTTCGGCGATGCCTGAATGAGCGTGTTCTTCAGGCGTTCGGCGAGGTTCGGCAGAATGTTGTCGAAGCTGTTGGTCACGCCGAGCGCGGCGATCGTCGCACGCGCAGCCTTGATCTGATCTTCCGTCACGTCCTGCGCCCGTACCGCCGGAACCGCAACCGAAACGAGGATCGCAGCAGTAGCGAAAGTGCGGGCAAGACCTGCGAATTTGTTCATATTTTTCCATGCTCCTGTGTTGGCACGTGCCGCCCGGCCGATAGCCGCCGCCTGGCTGACCTGTGCAAAAGTCTGTCTCTCGATACGCCCCGCGCCGCTCGGCCGGAGCCGTTCAAGAGGCCGTAAGCGTGCGCGCTCCCTCAGGACCGGCAATGATCGCCATCGACGCCATTTCTATGAAAAGCCCGTGCTCGACGACGCCCGGGATGGCGTTCAGCTCCACCGCGAGCGCATCTGCATCAGGAATACGGCCAAAAGATGCATCGAGAATGAGGTGTCCGCCATCGGTCGTGAAGGCTCCGTCGCCGGAGGATCGCACGACGATATCTCCTGCAAGACCCAGACGCGAAGCGGTCTTTTCGATCGCGAGCCTCGTGGCGACCTGGCCGAAAGAATTGATCTCGATCGGCAGTTTGAAAGCGCCGAGCACGTCCACGACCTTCGATTCGTCGGCGATGACGATCATCCGCGCCGAGGCGCTCGCGACGATCTTCTCGCGCAGCAACGCGCCACCGCCGCCCTTGATGAGGCGTAGCTTTCCGTCGACCTCGTCGGCCCCGTCGATCGTCAGGTCCAGTTCCGGCAGTTCGTCGAGCGACTTCAGAGGCACACCGAGCTCGAGGCAGAGGCGCGCCGTCCGCTCGGACGTCGGGACGCCGGAGATCTGAAAGCCGGATGCCACTTTCTCGGCCAGCAATCGGACGAATTCTTCAGCCGTCGAGCCTGTGCCTATTCCAAGCCGCATGCCGTTTTCGACATGTTCAAGCGCCGCTTCGGCGGCCTTGATCTTCATTTGGCGGGCGTCCATGCGCCACTCGCTCCCTCTCGATCCACGTCAGGCGGGGGCGTCGCCCTCGGCCGCCACCGTCCAATTCCGCTGAGACACTTACACGCCCGCCGCGGCAAACAAAAGTCAAAATGCACGGCCTGAACCGGATTCCGGCAGCGCTACGACCTAGGTCGCCATTGCATTCCACGCCGACTTCGCCTACCCGGTCGGACAAGGTTTTGCAGAACGAGGTTGCCGGTGTCCCTGCCCCTAGTCGTCTTCGATCTCGACGGTACGCTCGTCGACACAGCGCCCGATCTCGTCGCCAGCTTGAACCATGCGGTGACGCAAGCCGGTATCGAGCCGGTGACCTATGCGGACCTCACGCATCTGGTCGGCCACGGCGCACGGGCCATGATCGAGCGGACTTTCGCGCTTCGCGGCAGAACGATTGCCGAAGAAGAACTGTCCTGGCAGATGAAAGAGTTCGTCGATTTTTATCACGGATCAATGCCGGGTGAATCCCTGCCCTATCCGGGGCTGGTCGAAGCGCTCGACCGCCTGCAGGATGCGGGGCTGAAACTCGCCGTCTGCACCAACAAGCCGGAAATGCTGGCAAAGCGTCTTTTGGAGGGGTTGGGGCTACTTGGCCGCTTTGCGGCGATATCCGGCGGCGATACCTTCACCGTGCGCAAACCGCATGCCGACCACCTGCTGTCGACGGTCTCGAATGCCGGTGGGGTGGCCGAACGGGCGGTCATGGTCGGCGACAGTCTCAACGACGTTCTCGTCGCCCGAAATGCCTCCGTTCCGTCGATCGTCGTGCCCTTCGGCTATTCAGACGTGCCGATAGAAAGCCTGCTGCCCGATCAGATCATCGGCCACTTCGACGAATTGACACCGAATCTGGTCGAGACCGTGCTCTCCCGCAAGCCGAAGTGAAAGGGGCCGCTCGTCTAACGCGGCCCACTCTCCTCATCCTTCCAAACTCCGCGCCTTGCGCGTCGCCTCGAATGCGCGATTCATATACATGTCGCGATCGTAGACGTCGTGGAAATACTCGACGGTTCCGTCCTTGTTCGGCCAGGCGGTAAAATAGGAAACATAGACCGGGACTTTGGCGGAGACCGGCAGCGCCTTGTTGCGGCCGCCTGATATTTCCTTGCCGACCTCTTCGACACTCACGCCCAGAACCGCCGCCGCCATGCGCCGGGGATCGGCGAGACGCACGCAGCCATGGCTGAGCGCCCGCTGATCACGCTTGAAGAAGCTCTTCGACGGCGTGTCGTGCATGTAGATCGCATGCGCATTGGGGAAGAGGATCTTCAGTTCGCCAAGCGCATTGTCGCTGCTCGGCGGCTGACGCACGGCGACCGAGTTCGTCGAACCGTACCAGTTCACCGCGGTGGAAGGAACAACGCGGCCGCCGACTTCCACCTGATAACCCATCCGATCCAGATAGCCCGGATCGTTTCTAAGCTTCGGCAGCATCTCATTCACGATGATCGACTGCGGCACGCCCCAATAGGGATTTACTTCGACCGTCTGGATTTCGTCCTGGAAGAAATATGTCTGGTTGGCCTTGGAACCGACGACAACGCGCATGGAGAACTGCTCGGTGCCCTGTTCCGTGTAGGACGCGGTGAAGGCCGGCTGGTTGATGAAGACATAGCGGTCGCCAAGCCCATCCGGCAACCAGCGCGCCTGCTCCATCGCGATTTCGACCTTGTCTATCTTCCCTTCGGTCGTATCGCCGCCGGTGAGCGCGCGTATCGACGCCTGCCCGACAATGCCATCCGCCTTCAGACCGTGTTCCTTCTGGAAGGCCTCGACGACCGGCACCAGCTCGGGCGTGTAGTCCGGCGTCCCGTCATAGGCCGCGAGCACGACCGCATGCTCCGTCTTCAACGCTTCCGAGGCTTTCAACTTGATTCCGGCGATGACATTCGCGAGTTCCGGATTGCTTTCGCCGGGCTTCAGCAACGTCCCCGGTGCGATCTCCACCCGGGGCACAGCTGCGACCTGCGTCCGAAGCCGCTCGAGTTCCTGCCTCAAGGCCGCAAACTGTGCGCTTTTCGGATTTTGACTTTCGACAAGCGCCGCGACATCACTGCTTGTCTCGACCTTCTCCAGAAAGCCAAGAAGATCGACGTTTTTCCGCTTGAAGTCGTGATAGCCGGAAATCCTGTTCGGATCGATACGGCCGCGCACGGTGTCCTGAACATAGGTGAGCACGGCCGCGGACATCGCGATTTCGAAGCGCACCAAATCCTTCTCGCGGGCGATCATGTCGCCGCGGTCGAAATCTTCCGGAGGAATGACGACGGCGTAGTCGAGCGGGTCGAGACCGACCTTCGCAGCGTCGGACAGGACGGCCAGCGCCGCCTTGGCACGGCCGTTGACGCCCGTCCCCTCGATCCACAGGAATTCCGTCCTCGTGCCGTAGAAATTCTCGACAGCTTTTGCCACCTCGCCAGGCGCGCGCACATCGATTTCCGGAAGAAACTGGCGCGCATCGGATAGCGGCGAGCGCAGCATCGGCGGCAGGGCTCCGTTCAGCACCGAACCGGTAACGACAGGATCGACCATACGATCCGTCGCGATCCGGCGTAGCGGGTCCGCCTTATAGGTATAATAGCGCGGGCCGGTGATGCGCGGAGGCTTCGCCGCCTTCTGATCAAGCCGCTGCGGCGCGAACATGTCCACGCCCGGAACCTGCTGGCGAGGCTGCACCTGCTCCTGCGCATCGCGCTTCTTGCCTCCGCGGATGAAGTCCATGAAGGTGATTGCAGACGCCGGCTGCACATCCATGGTTGCAACCGCACAGCCGCTCATGAGCGCGACAATCGCTGCCGACTTGATAGTTCTCATAGATACAAACGTCCCCGTATTGCGTCGCCGCCGAATGCAGTCGCCGCCAGATTCTCGCCACGCCCTCGTGCTCCGAGAGTTATAGAAAAGGATGGTGAATGAAAAGGAAACGAAGCCTCCCGAATCCGCTCCCCGCGTATCGCCGCGTCCCGTTTTCAGCCATGACCCTTCGCCTAAAAATCTGATTTGCATCCACTTTGAACGCCGGAGCGCCATGCCGATGTTCCCTGCGACACAGGCAAGATGCGCAACGGAAGATTGCGGATGTGACGGAAAGGACACATCGTGCCGCCCGGAAACCCTTGTGAGCAAAGCCTGATCGTGGCTTGCCGCTCGGCGGCAATTCAAACGATTGTAGGGGTTCCATGCTCCCGCGGCCCCTTTACAAGGCGTCATGGCCGAGGCAGAGAAATGCCCGGCAGCGGGGAGGAAGATCGGCTTTGGACCCGGTTCCCCGCCTCGGCTTCATGAACCGCATGACGAAAGCAGGTATCGCGATGACATCGACCCGCACGGAAACAGATACGTTCGGCCCCATCGAAGTGGCGAGCGACCGCTATTGGGGCGCACAGGCCCAGCGATCGCTGGGCAATTTCAAAATCGGCTGGGAAAAACAGCCTCTGGCAATCGTGCGTGCACTCGGCATCGTCAAGCAGGCGGCTGCCCGCGCCAACATAGCGCTCGGCCGCCTCGACCCAACGATCGGCGACGCGATCGTCAGGGCCGCGCAGGAGGTGATCGACGGCAAGCTTGACGAGCACTTCCCTCTCGTCGTGTGGCAGACGGGCTCCGGAACCCAGTCGAACATGAATGCGAACGAGGTCGTTTCCAACCGTGCGATCGAGCTGCTCGGCGGCGTCATGGGCTCGAAGGAGCCGGTTCACCCGAACGATCACGTCAATATGAGCCAGTCGTCGAACGACACCTATCCCACCGCCATGCACATCGCCTGCGCGGAGCGCGTGATCCACGATCTGCTGCCGGCGCTCAAGCACTTGCACAAGGCGCTCGAAGAGAAGGTGAAGGCTTTCGATCACATCATCAAGATCGGACGCACCCACACGCAGGACGCAACGCCCCTGACTCTGGGACAGGAGTTTTCCGGCTATTCTGCGCAGGTCGCCTCCTCGATCAAACGGATCGAGATGACGCTCCCCGGCCTTTGCGAGCTCGCCCAGGGCGGGACCGCCGTCGGCACCGGGCTCAACGCGCCCGTCGGGTTTGCCGAGAAGGTCGCCGAGGAAATCGCCGGCATCACCGGCATCGGCTTCACTTCCGCGCCGAACAAGTTCGAAGCACTGGCCGCACACGACTCGATGGTCTTCAGCCACGGCGCGATCAACGCCACCGCCGCCGCGCTTTTCAAGATCGCCAACGACATCCGCTTCCTCGGCTCCGGCCCCCGCTCCGGCCTCGGCGAGCTTTCGCTGCCGGAAAACGAGCCGGGCTCGTCCATCATGCCGGGCAAGGTCAATCCGACTCAGTGCGAGGCGCTTACCCAGGTCTGCGTCCAGGTCTTCGGCAATCATGCGGCGCTGACCTTTGCCGGCAGCCAGGGCCATTTCGAGCTCAACGTCTACAATCCGCTGATGGCCTACAACTTCCTGCAGTCGGTGCAGCTGCTCGCCGATGCGGCTATCTCCTTCACCGATAATTGCGTCGTCGGGATCGAGGCGCGGGAGGACAACATCAAGGCGGCGCTCGACCGTTCGCTGATGTTGGTGACTGCGCTTGCGCCGAAGATCGGCTACGACAACGCGGCCAAGATCGCCAAGACCGCACACAAGAACGGCACCACGCTTCGCGAAGAGGCCGTAGGCGGCGGCTACGTCACGGACGAGGAGTTCGACGCCGTCGTCCGCCCCGAGACCATGATCGGTCCGGCCTGATCGCACTTCATGCGGCCGCGGCTCGACATGTTGCCGCCGCGGCCGCCTACCACATGGTCTTCGCGGCGCGGCCGGGCCACTCCCGGTCATAGCTTTCCTTGTCGAAATCGGCCTTGGCAGCCTTCAGCAGCGCGCCCGGCGTCGGTAGCGAGGCCGCATCGGCGAAGCGCTCCGCATTCCAGAGCTGTGAACGGATCAGAGCCCGGGCGCATTGGAAATAGACCTCGCCGATCGTTACCACGACGACGCTGCGCGGGTGCTTCCCATCGATCTCGAAGGAACCGGTCAAAGCCGGGTCGACGCTGACGACGGCGGTGCCGTTGATGCGGATGGTCGTGTTCGATCCGGGCACGAGGAAGAGCAGCGCCACTCTCGGATCGCGCACGATATTGGCAAGCGAGTCCACCCGGTTGTTACCCCGCCAGTCGGGCATCAGCACGGTCTTGTCGTCCGCGACGCGGACGACGCTTCGATCGTCGCCCCGCGGCGAACAGTCGAGTCCCTCAGGACCGACGGTGGCGAGCGCTGCGAAGGGCGACGCTTCGATCATTTCCCGGTACTCGGCCGTCAGCGCTGCCGTTACTTTGACGATCGATGCCTCGCTCGCTCCGCCATAGAGCGCCTGCAACTCCTCGACCGTTCCGATAATCGTCATCTCACCCCTCCTGCAACGGTGCTATGGCACGCCGAAATCGCGAACTCTGCGCGCTCGTTTCGAGGAATAGCATGACGACCTGATGACGCCATCAGGCGATTTTTGACATGGGAGCCTCTTTCCTGCGCTCCCAGAGAAATTCGTTGATCTTCTCGATGACCGGAGCGGCGGAAACGATGCGGCGATGCCCGAGACCGTTCGCCCAGTGCAATTCCACATTTGGCCCGACCGCGCCGTAGCGGCGCGCGTGATCGGCGGGGACCTCCTTGTCGTCCTCGGCATGGATGACCAGAACCGGCCTGCGGAGTGCCGCCAGGATGCGGGTAGCATCGAAACCCTCGATGCGACGGCCGGAGAGCCGCTCCACCATGCCCTCGAAAGCTGCCTGCGCTTTCGGCGCGAGCCCCAACATCCGGCCGAAGCCCCTGAAGAGCCATGTCATTTCGCTTGGCGCACCGATCAGGACCAGTTTCCCCGGAACGCGCGCCGGTACGTCGCAGAGCACTGCCCCGGCCGCGCAGGCGAGGCTCGCGCCGCCGAAGGAATGGCCTATACCGACATCGAATCCGTCGAAATGGCGCCACGCCGCATCGATCGCCCTCACCGCTTGCGGCATGGTCAGTGTCCGCCCGGGCGACGCTCCGTGACCCGGCAAGTCGAGCGCCACCACCTCCGCGCCCGAGGAGAGCAGGCCGTCGATCAGCGTTGCCAGATAGTCGCTGCGAGATCCCCAGCCGTGCGCGACCAGTACCCGCGGCCCACGACCACCGTTGCGGCATTCGAAATGGCGAGCGGCAGCCCAGCCGCCCGCAAAGGACAACGTGACCTTCCGCGACCGTTGCATGATCGGCACTGCCGCTTTGAGCAGCGCCGCCTCCTTGCCGCTTTTTGGCTTCCGGCTCGGAGTGCGGCAGAAGATCCAGAATGCGGACTTGCCTGCCTTGTCGTCCGAAAACGCCGAAACGGCCTTCAGCGATAGACGGATGACCTTGATCGCAAAGGATGGCATAGTGGAGCTTTCTAATGTTCAACCATGAACATAATTGTACAACGATGAACAAAAAGCAAGCACAGATCGAAAGCCACCACTTTCCCTGGGATCATCCTCGTTTTCGAAGTTGGATCGCCGTTGCCCGCGCCTGTCAGCTGATGCAGCAGACATTGACGCGGCGGCTGAGCCATCTGGATGTGAAGCCGCCGCACCTGGACATCCTGGTCAATCTCTACCGCTTCGACGGCATCACCCAGCAGGAGCTTGCACGCAAGCTGCTCGTCGGCCGCTCGAACATGAGCATGCTGCTGCCGCAGCTCGAAAAGCGCGGCCTCATCGAAAGGCGAGGCGACGCAAGAGACAAACGCGTATTGCGTCTGTCGCTGACCTCAGCCGGAAGGACCTTGACCGAGGAAGCAATGGAAATTCAGACGGCGCTCATCGAGAGTTCGCACGGCGGGGAGCCGATCGAGGACTGCGTCAAGGTCGCCGAGTCGATGGAGCGGATCATCGCCACCCTGCTCAGGGAAGATGAATTGGCGGCGGGAGGCTGACCGAGGCTTCCCGGGTCGGCGGTCCCCAAGGCTGCGAGACGTCAGCGCGGCTTTTCGGCCTTGTCGCGCGACATACCCTTGTCGGCGAGCTCCTGCTCATAGGCCTTGAACAGCTCTTCGCCTTTCTCGCCGAGCTCCCGCAGATAGGTCCAGGTATAGATGCCGGTGTCATGCGAATCGTCGAAACCGATTCGCACCGCGTAATTTCCCGTCGGCTGGACCGTGATGATCTGGACGTTGCGCTTGCCCGGAACCGTCACCCGCTGGCTCGGCCCGTGCCCTTGCACCTCTGCCGAGGGCGAGAGGACCCGCAGGAGTTCCGCGGATAGGTCGAAGGCCACGCCGTCGTCGAAGGTGACGGACAGGCGGTGGCGGTCCCTGGATATCCGCAGTTCGGTCGGCCAGAATTCGCTCATCGTCATTGCTCCGTGTTCGTCCCCGTTCAAGTAAAGCAGAATTGAACGGCCGGAAATCGCCCGCAGAAGGCTTTCCAGATATTTGAAACAGTTTGCGACAGGATGCGCCTTGACGCGACCCTTTTTGACCCCGACATTGAAAGCGCAGGGAGAAAAGACTTGAACACGGCCGCTATAGACCAGACCGACGCCAGACCGCTCGACACCACGACTGCCCCGATGGTCGATCCATTTGGCCGCGCGGTCACCTATCTCCGCGTCTCTGTCACCGATCGCTGCGACTTCCGCTGCACCTATTGCATGGCGGAGCACATGACGTTCCTGCCGAAGAAGGACCTGTTGACGCTGGAAGAACTCCAGCGGCTCTGTTCCGCCTTCATTGCCAAGGGCGTACGCAAGCTGAGGCTCACCGGCGGGGAGCCGCTGGTGCGCAAGAACATCATGTTCCTCATTCGCGAACTCGGCAAAGAGATCGAAGCGGGACGGCTGGACGAACTGACACTCACCACCAACGGCTCGCAGCTTTCGAAATTCGCCGCCGAACTCGTCGATTGCGGCGTGCGGAGGATCAATGTCTCGCTCGACACGCTCGATCCCGACAAGTTCCGCCAGATCACCCGCTGGGGCGAATTGGCAAGGGTGCACGAAGGCATCGACGCGGCGTTGGCAGCCGGATTGAAGGTGAAGATCAACGCGGTTGCCCTCAAGGACTTCAACGATGCCGAGATACCGGACCTGATGCGCTGGGCGCATGGCCGCGGCATGGATCTGACGCTGATCGAGACCATGCCGATGGGCGAAGTGGACGAGGACAGGACCGACCATTACCTGCCGCTCTCGGAGATGCGCAGGCGGCTCGAGGCCGACTTCACGCTCCATGACATTCCCTACCGCACCGGCGGCCCGGCCCGCTATGTCGAGGTCGCGGAGACCGGCGGGCGTCTCGGCCTGATTACGCCGCTCACGCACAATTTTTGCGAAAGCTGCAATCGCGTCCGGCTGACCTGCACCGGCACGCTCTATATGTGCCTCGGCCAGAACGACGCTGCCGATCTGCGCGCCGCACTGCGCGCCACCGACGACGACGCCTATCTCGGGCAGGTCATCGACGAGGCGATCGGCCGCAAGCCGAAGGGCCACGACTTCATCATCGACCGCGAACAGAACCGCCCCGCCGTCGCCCGGCACATGAGCGTCACCGGGGGATAACAGTTTTGCCCCTCATCCGCCTGCCGGCACCTTCTCCCCGCAAGCGGGGCGAAGGGACAAGCGGCAATGCCTTGCTCGGCACGAGCGCCGCGGGCGATGCGCGACATCTCATACCTCATCGGTTTTGAAGCGCTCAGATCTTTGATCTTCCGGATGTTTTTGTCCTTTAATCGGATAGGATTTAAGGGAACATGCAGTAGGGATTCGCCACGCCGGGGAGGCTCGCGCCGTTCGGCCACAGCTATCAGGAATGAGAATGCGCTCGTCAGCCAATTTCCGCGGCATCGTCTTCATGTGCCTCGCGATGATCGGGTTCGCCTGCAACGATGCGCTGGTAAAATCGGTCACCGGCGCCATGAATACCGGCCAGATCATGTTCATCCGCGGGTTGCTGACGACGCTGATGGTGGTCGTAGTCGCATACCGGTTCGGCGCCTTCCGGCCGGTTCGGACGATCTTCAGGCCGGCCATCCTGCTGCGCATCGCCATGGAGGCGCTTGCATCGGTGACCTATATCTCCGCGCTTGGCCAGATCCCGCTCGCCAACGCTTCGGCGATCATGCAGGCACTTCCGCTGGCGGTCACGCTCGGCGCCGCGCTGTTCCTCGGCGAGCCCGTCGGCTGGCGGCGGTGGGCGGCGATCGTCGTCGGCTTCGCCGGCGTCCTCATCGTGTTGCGCCCCGGTCCCGAGGGCTTCACCGCGGCGGCCCTCACCGTCGTCGCCTGCGTCTTTTTCACTGCGACACGAGACCTCTGCACCCGCCGCATCGGCACCGACGTGCCGTCGCTGTACATCACGGTGACGACCTCACTCGTGACGACGCTGGTCGGTGCGGCCCTCATCGTCCCGCTCGGCGGCTGGCAACCGATGTCTACGACGTCGCTCAGCCATATCGCCGGCGCCAGTGTGCTTCTGATGCTCGGTTACCAGACGATCGTACTCGCGATGCGCGAAGGCGAGATCTCCGTGATTGCGCCATTTCGCTATATGAGTCTTCTCTGGTCGATCACCCTCGGAGTCGTCTTCTTCGCAGAGACGCCGGACCGCTGGATGCTGGCGGGCGTCGCCATCATCATCGGTTCCGGCCTTTATACGTTCTACCGCGAGAGCAAGCGCGGCCGGCGGGCGGTCGCGCAGCGCGCACTCGGCGGCCCCCTTGAATAGCCGAGGACGTTCTCGATGCCAGGCGGCCCCTCCCATGCCACCTTCCCTCCGGCAGTCAACATCAACACGCCCGAAGAGCTTCAGCGGGCTGAGGCCTGGTTGCCCTATATCGAGGATCACGAACCATGAACGACCCCTTGCGCCCACCGAAGATTTTCGGCATCGCCGGCTGGAAGAATTCCGGGAAGACCGGCCTGATGGTCCGCCTTGTCAGTGAAATGACCCGCCGCGGCTACATGGTCTCCACGATCAAGCACGCGCATCACGACTTCGACATCGACAAAGTCGGCGCGGACAGCTACCGCCATCGCGAGGCCGGCGCGCACGAGGTAACTATCGTTTCGTCGACGCGCTTCGCGATCATGCATGAATTGCGTGGGGCGCCGGAGCCCACATTCGAAGAGATCTTGTCCCGGCTTGCCCCTTGCGACCTGGTACTGATCGAAGGGTACAAGCGCGAGCCTGTCCCGAAAATCGAGGCGCGCCGCCAGGAATCGGCCAATCGCGAACCGCTCGCACCCAACGATCCGCATATCATGGCCATCGCTGCCGATCATCCGGTCGCGGACGCCGGCCTCCCCGTATTCGACCTGGACGACACGCAGGCGATCGCAGATTTCGTCGAGAAGGTCATCGGACTGCGTGACTGAGGTCGAGCGGACGGCATCAATCCAAGCGCACAGGCGGCTTGCAGAACCCACAAATAATCGGGGCCGGTTTCCCGGCCCCGACCGATGTCAGTTCGCACGCCTCGTTGACCTACCGCTGCGCTACAGGACGCACCAGCGGCGTCACGCGGCGAATGGTGACGCGGCGGTTCTCCTGCTCCGGCCCGTTCGTGCGGATTTTGAGGAACCGCTCGCCATAGCCCTGGGTGACGAGGTTTTCGGCCGGGATGCCGTAGACCTCGGTCAGGAGCACTGCGACGGACTCGGCACGCTCGTCGGAAAGTACGAGGTTGGACTGGTCGGCGCCAACGGCATCCGTGTGACCCTCGATGAAGAAGGTTTCACCCGGATCCTTCTCCAGGATCTTGTTCATTGCCTCCGCGACATTGCGCATGGTTTTCGCCTGCGACATCGATACCTCGGCGCTTCCCGTCGCGAAGGTGATGGTGTCGAGATCGATTCGGCGAACCTTGTCGCGCAGGCGTGCGGAGTGACGCACCTCATCGATGGTGTAGACGCGTTCGACCGACTCGACCGGGGGTTCGGACAGGAACTCGTAGTAATCCCGGTCCGGATCCTCGGCGACATCGACGATATATTCGTCCACCGGTATCGTCAGACGCATCGGTGGCAGGTCATAACCCACGTCTATGATGGCGGGTCGGTCTTCTTCGTATTCCGGCGCGTACATCATGACGTATTCCTCGCCGTCACGATCGACGCGCGTGCGCGTCAGGATGTCTCCGTACTCGTTGTAGATGGTGACGATCCGATAGCCGCCCGGGCGGACGATCGTTTCACGGACGCGACCTCGCGAGAGATTTTCATAATAGCTCTCTTCCGAATTCCTGCGCAGGCGCGGCCGGTCGTCGCCGCGCACGAAGATGCGATCGCCGACCCCGAGGATGACACGGTCCTCGTTTTCTTCGACGACCCTCACCTCCGTGACGTTGTTCTCGGTGGTGTTGTTGACGGTCGTGTTGTTGACCGTTGTGTTGTTTATGACCGTGCTGTTGATGATGTTGGTCGTCTGCGGCACCGCAAAGGTCGGCGCCTCCTCAACCCGCTCGCCCTCTTCGCTGAGCGCAGCCTCGATCTTTTGAGGAATTTCTTCCCTGGCTTCGGCCGGGATCGCAGCCTGGGCCGCTGCATCGTCGGCCGGCGGTTCTACGCTCTCTTGAGTCGCACGCAATTCCTCGCGCTGCTTCCGCCGGGTTTCTCGCGCCTGGTTGCCGCCGGAAATGTCGGCATCCTTGTCGCTGTCGAGGACAGCCGCGCCTTTCTCGACAGGCAGGACGACGGTCTCGTCGGAGGCTGCGGGGTCCTCCGCGATTTTCTGCTTTTCTTCCGTCGAGCGCTCATCGACGACTTCGGGAGCCGGCTGGCCGGCGGGCTGCTCACCCTGCTGTTCAGCGGTTGCGGGTTGTTCGGCGCCGGGAATCGACTGCTGCTCGCTCTCGCCAGTCTGCTCGGCCGGCGCCTCCGTCGCGGGCTGTTCGGCGGTGGTGCCGCTCTCAGGTTCGGCGGTCGGCTGCTCGGCGGCCTTCTGTTCTTCCGTCTGCCGCTGCTCCTCGGCCTGTTGCTGGCGTCTCTTACGCGTAGGCTCCTGTTCCTCGGCCTGCTGCGGCGCGCCCTCCTCGGCTGCGGGCTGCTGCTCTTCCGCCTGCTGCTGGCGCTTCTCGCCCGCAGGGGCCTCTTCTTCGGCCTGCTGGGGGGCACCCTCCTCGGCCGCAGGCTTCTGCTCTTCGGCCTGCTGCTGGCGCTTCTTGCGCTTGGGGGCCTCTTCTTCGGCCTGCTGCGGAGCGCTCTCTTCGGCTGCAGGCTGTTCTTCCGCCTGCTGCTGGCGCTTCTTGCGCCGGGGAGCCTCTTCTTCGGCCTGCTGCGGAGCGCTCTCTTCGGCTGCGGGCTGCTCTTCCGCCTGCTGCTGGCGTTTCTTGCGCCGGGGAGCCTCTTCTTCGGCCTGCTGCGGAGCGCTCTCTTCGGCTGCGGGCTGCTCTTCCGCCTGCTGCTGGCGCTTCTTGCGGCGGGGAGCCTCTTCTTCGGCCTGCTGCGGAGCGCTCTCTTCGGCTGCCGGCTGTTCTTCGGCCTGCTGCTGGCGCTTCCTGCGCGGTTTCTGCTGCTCCTCGGCCTGCGGCTGCTCCTCCGCCTGCCCCTGCGATTCCTCCTCGGCCTGACGCTGCTTGCGCTTCAGCAACAGCAGATCCTCGGGCGACTGTTGGCCCTCTCCTTCCTGAGCGACTTCGAACGGAGCAGTCAGGCTGTCAGCGAAGGCCGGCTGGATCATCAGGGACGCCGAAAGAACGGGCAAGGCCACTGTTGCGAAAAGTCTGGATCGTATCGACATTTTTTTCTTCCTCTTGTTCGGAGGTCCTGACGCTGGTGTGCAAACGCGACTCCAATCGCCTCGCCCACCATGGCGCCCTCGTCACAGGGCCATGATCCGCGGTCCCGGCCATTTTTGCCTCGGCCGAAATGCCGTAGCCGCAACGCCGCAACTGCGGATCGGTTCCGCTGCAAGGCCTATCGAAGGCGACATTAACCGCTCCTGAACGGCCCGTTCATCTTCTCGCGCAACTTCTGCGGCAATCGAAGGACATGATTCGCGTCGAACAGTGGGAAGCAAAGCTTTCCAGTTGATTTTTGCAGGAAATCCGTACGAATATCGCCGCAACCGGCGGCTTGAAGCTCCGGCGCCAATTGGCATCCGCGAAACAAGAAGAACCGGATGCCGAGCCAACAGAGAGGACATCATGCGTATTTCCAGACGTCTGGCAGCCACCGTATCGGCTGCCGTTTTCGTGCTTATGGCCGGCGCTGCCATGGCGGAGGGCGAGAAGATCGTGATCGGTACCGAAGGCGCCTACCCGCCCTTCAACAATCTCGAGTCCGACGGCACGCTGACCGGCTTCGACATCGATATCGCCAAGGCGCTTTGCGAAGAGATGAAGGCCGATTGCACCTTCGTGACCCAGGAATGGGACGGCGCCATTCCGGCGCTGATCGCCAAGAAATTCGACGCGTTCATCGCGTCCATGTCGATCACCGAGGAACGCAAGGAAAAGGTCGACTTCACCAACAAGTACTACAACACGCCTCCGGCCATCGCGGTGCCGAAAGATTCGCCGATCACCGAGGCGACGGCAGCAGCCCTCTCCGGCAAAATGCTGGGCGCACAGAGTTCGACCACGCACTCCAACTATGCGGAAGCGCATATGAAAGATTCGGAACTGAAGCTTTACCCGACCGCGGATGAATACAAGCTCGACCTCGCCAACGGCCGCATCGACGCGGCCATCGACGACGTCGTGGTGCTTTCGGAATGGCTCAAGACGGACGATGGCGCCTGCTGCAAGCTGCTTGGTACCCTGCCGATCGATCCGGTCATCAATGGCGAAGGCGCAGGTATCGCGCTCCGCAAGGGCGACAACGCTCTGCGGGAGAAGTTCAACAAGGCGATCGACGCCATCCGCGCGAACGGCAAGTACAAGGAAATCAACGAGAAGTACTTCCCCTTCGACGTCTACGGCAGCTAATCTCGGCGAATCCTGCACATCTTGAGGCTTTATGCCGGGATAATCTCGGTTGATGAAGAAAATGCAACGGCGGACGGGCTTGCCCTTCCGCCGTTTTTGTTTGACAAGGAATCACGAAAATAAGCGTCTAGCGCGCGGCGCGGCTGAAGAACAAAAACGCGGTAGACGCCAGAATACGCAACGGGAACTATTGGCATGAGCGGACTGTTTGCCGCCCTTTCCTCCGGTCTCTCCTGGATCGGCGCGATCATCGATCCGCTATGCGGTCCTCTCGGGGTATTTCGGTGGTTCGGATCGGATACCCTTCTCGCGTGCGGCGACGCAGGCTGGGGCGATGAAATCGCCTATGGATTCCTCGTCACCGCCAGCCTGGCGATCGCGACCCTTCCAGTGGGATTGATCATCGGCTTCTTCGTTGCGCTCGCCAAGCAATCCGAGGAAAAATCCCTGCGGCTGGCCGGCAACATCTATACGACGATTTTCCGAGGCCTGCCGGAGCTCCTTACGCTCTTCATCGTATATTACGGCCTGCAGATCCTCGCCCAGCAGTTCCTGGCGACGATCGGTTATACGGGCGCCGTCGAGATCAGCGCCTTCGTTGCGGGGATGATCGCTCTGGGCGTGGTCTTTTCGGCCTATTGTTCCGAAGTGCTGCTTTCTGCCTTCAAGGCGATTCCCCACGGGCAGTACGAGGCCGGTGACGCGCTCGGCCTGCACCGGGGCAAGACGATGCGCCTCATCATTCTGCCTCAGCTCATCCGCATCGCGCTGCCCGGGCTCGGCAATCTCTGGATGGCGCTGCTCAAGGACACCGCCCTCGTCTCGGTCATCGGGCTGCCGGATATCCTGCGCCAGACCGGCGTTGCGGCCCGGGTGACCAAGCACGCTTTCGAATTCTTCGGCATCGCCTGCGTTCTGTTCCTCGTCCTGGCAATGATCTCCTCGGTCGTATTCTCGGCGCTCGAGCGCTCCACCAAGCGCGCGGAGGCACGCCGATGAGCATTGCCGAAACCATGATCCCGCCGCAGGCGCCCCCGCCGGCGCCGCCGAAGCCCTACACTTTCTCGCGCTTTTTCGGCAGCGTGGCGCTCGGCATCTGGCTGGCGCTCGGTGTCGGAATTTTCCTGACGGTCGTCAACGGCTGGGACCCCGAGAAATTCTCTCGCTATGGGCCGAGCTTCCTTTCCGGTCTTGGGGTGACACTGACACTCGTCACCTCCTCCATCCTCATGGGCGCTGTCGTTTCGCTGCCCGTGGCGCTCGGGCGCATGTCGAAGAACAGATTATGGGGCTGGCTTGCCTACGCCTATGTCTACTTCTTCCGCGGGACGCCGCTCATCACCCAGCTCTTCCTCATCTATTACGGGCTCGGCAGCTTCCGTCCGCAGCTCGAATCCGCGGGACTGTGGTGGTTCTTCCGCGATGCCTGGAACTGTGCGCTGTTCACCTTCACGCTGAACACCGCCGCCTATCAGGCGGAAATCCTGCGCGGCGCCATCGAAAGCGTGCCGCGCGGCCAGCGCGAGGGGGCGGCCGCGCTCGGCCTGCCCGAGCGCGTAGCCTTCTTCAAGGTCATTCTGCCTCAGGCGATGATCGTTGCGCTGCGCCCCTACGGCAACGAAATCATCCTGATGATCAAGGGCTCGGCAATCGTGGCGATCGTCACGGTCTTCGACCTCATGGGTGAGACTCGTCGCGCCTTTTCCCGGACCTTCGACTACCAAATGTATATCTGGGCCGCGATCCTCTATCTGCTGATGGTGGAATTGCTGCGCAACATCTGGGGCTGGCTGGAAGCCCGCCTGACCCGCCATCTAAAGCGCTGAACGCGCCTCGGGCCGCAGGCCGGACTCCGGTGGCCAGCTTGGCAGCACTCGCCGCCATTTGCTGCCAACCGATTGTTTTTGTAGGTGCTTTCTCGCTTTACTCACCTACATTAAGGCTTGATTAAGCAATTAAGCGCTCCATCATAGAGACCAACCTTTGTGAAAAGTGAGGTCCGCATGACGAACGACATGGAACTGCAGCTCAAGGGTTACGGGCTGACGACGGCTCAAATACTTTATCGGATGCCCGACCACCCGGCTTTCCTGCAGACATACATCTGGCAACACTACGACATCGCGCCGGACTTTCCGGAAATGCATAGCTTCCTCAAATTCTGGCAGGAGAAGCTGGACGGGCCGCTGCATTCGGTACGCTATGTGCACCGAAAGCTGATTTCGGCCTCCGAATGGCGGGCTCTCCAGGGAGAGTTTATCGTCCATTAGGCTCCGGCGCACGTCGTTGTCGGATGTGTCAGACGGATCGGGTGATGCCGCCGTCGATCCGGATGTTCTGGCCGGTGATATAGCCTCCGCGATCGCTTGCGAGCAGCGCGATCAACTCGGCCACCTCCTCCGATGCGCCGTAACGTCCCATCGGAATCCGCTGACGCCGTTCCTCCGTTTCGGGCAGACTGTCGATAAAGCCGGGCAGAACATTGTTCATGCGGACATTGTCGGCGGCATACCGATCGGCGAAGAGCTTGGTGAAAGCCGCAAGCCCGGAACGGAAGACCCCCGACGTCGGAAACAAGGGGTCGGGTTCGAAGGCGGCGTAGGTGGAAATATTGACGATGCTGCCGGATTTCTGCTCCACCATGATCGGCGTCACCAGCCGGGTTGGCCGCACGACGTTGAGAAAATAGACATCCATACCCCGGTGCCATTCCTCGTCGGTGAGTTCGAGCACCGGAGCCCGCGGGCCATGCCCGGCCGAATTGATCAGCGCGTCCACGCGCCCCCAGGCATCATAGGCTGCGTCGACGAGCCGCTTCAGATCGTCGTTCGACTGGTTCGATCCGGTAACGCCGATTCCGCCGAGTTCCTTGGCGAGCGCCTCGCCCTTGCCGGACGAAGACAGGACGGCAACCCTGTAACCCTCTGCCGCCATCCTCCTTGCCGCCTCGGCCCCCATGCCGGAACCGCCGGCCGTGACGATCGCCACCTTCTGTTCGCTCATCTTGTGCTCCTTTTGGCATGACCGAGAGAAGCGCAGTTGAAGCAGGCCTGCGCGCCCGCATCAACTGAGAATTTCTGAAGGCGGGATCAGCAATGCGGCGCAGCGGTGCACGCAGGTCTCAGACATGGACCTCGCCATGCGCCAATTCGCCGGCGCCTGTCGCCCTGTGGAGCGAACCGTAGAGCACGACCGCATAGAAGAGCGCGACGCCGATCGCCACGGCAAGGCCAGGCACGGGACCAAGAGCGGCGTTCTCGGCAACATCGGCCCAGGAACGGACATGGCCGAAAGGCTCTCCCGTGCTCGAAATCTTCGGCGAGGAAATCTTCAGCGCCCATGCCAGGAGCAGGATCAGGTACATCCAGCAATAATTGCGCTGTAACCGCCGGCAGAGGGCCTCCCTGTAGCCCATCAGGAAAGCCGGCTGGCGCAGGCTCTTGGCGATCGACACCGACCATTTGAAGCTCGGCGTGCCTTCAGGGCACAAGATTTGCGCGAAGTAGCCGCGTTCCATCTGGCGCACGCGGGCGCGATAGACGTCGAAGAAACGGTAACGCCGCGCTTCGATCAGCAGCAACAGGCTGATGAGCAGCATGGCAAAGAGAAGAACACCGTGATGGGACGACGGCGTCGAGAGCGAGACCGAAAGCATCGCCGCGACCACGGTGATCGCCCAGTTCGATGTTCGGTCTATGCGGTCCCGCCAACCGGCCATCCGCCCGATTTCGCCGCGATAATAGTGGATGATCGCGTTGATCGTCTCCTGCGGTGTCTGCGGCAGAGGCGGCGTTTGCCGCTCCGGCATCTCCGTTTCCAATGTCAACGGGCTCAATTCGGCAGACATCGGCATTCCTCCCGATTTTTCATTCTTTTAGGAATGATGACTCCTTTTCGATCAAGGTTAAATGGCGCGCGTCCCCGACCTGCTCAAAATCTTTACCGCAGGCGAATGTTCCCGTCGCCGCCTCGGCGGAACCTCTCCTCGGGCCGTGAGGTGGTATAATCCCGCGTCGACGGAAACCGTCGCCGTTCCGCCAAAGAACAGGTTATTATCGAGCTGAACCGGCCAGTGACAGGGACGGCCGCGACCGGCGATTGTCAAAGGCCGCCGGGGGTCGTATGAAGCGCCCATGACGCAGAAAATCAAGAAGATCGACGAGGAGGCCCTCGCAGAGGCCTATAACCGAGCGCTTGCCTTGGAGAAGTCCGGGCATTTCGACGCGGCGGCCGCCGCCTATCGGGAAGTCCTGGAAATCGACCCGGAGGACCACGGCGGCGCCGCCGTTCGGCTTGCATCGATGGGGCGCGGCGAGACGCCGCTCAAGGCTTCGGACGCCTATGTGGCAACACTCTTCGATCAGCACGCCGACGTCTTCGACAATGTTCTCGTCGACCAGCTCCACTATTGCGTGCCACTGCTCGTGCGCCAGCGGCTTCAGGCGCTCGGGCTCGGACCGTTCAAGCGGATCCTCGATCTCGGCTGCGGCACCGGGCTGACCGGAGGCGCGCTTCGCGACATGGCGGAAGACATAACCGGCGTAGACCTTTCGGAAAACATGGTTGAGATCGCCCATGAGAAGGATCTCTACGAGACGCTCTATGTCGCAGAGGCGGTCGATTTCCTCGACGACAATGACGACGAACCCTTCGACCTGATCGCCGCAACCGACGTCCTGCCCTATATCGGCGCCTTGGAGCCGCTGTTCTTCGGCGCAGTCGACAATCTGGTGCCGGGCGGGCTCCTGATTTTCTCGAGCGAGAGCCTGCCGGGCGGGACCCCGGCGGGACAAGGCTTCGCCGTCGGACCGCACCAGCGCTTCGCCCACTCGGAAACCTACCTGCGCGAGCGCCTGGCGGCGACCGGGTTCGAGATCGTCGACATCACCGACATCACGGTGCGCATGGAGGAAGGCGAGCCGATTGCCGGCCAATTGGTGACCGCCCGCTTCAAACCCTGATTGCAGGCTGCTGCGGCCGCGGCTATCGTCGGCCGCAAACACGCCATCGATAAGGGAGTCTCAAGGAAATGGCCAAAGTCGCATTCATCGGTCTCGGCGTCATGGGGTATCCGATGGCCGGTCATCTCAAGGCCCGCGGCGGGCACGATGTCACGGTCTATAACCGGACTGCAGCCAAGGCGGAGCAATGGGCAGCGGCATTCGGCGGCCGGACCGCCGCAACGCCGGCCGAAGCGGCCAAGGGCCAGGATTTCGTCTTCGCCTGCGTCGGCAATGACGACGACCTCCGCTCCGTCACGACGGGAGAGAACGGCGCCTTCGAAACGATGGCAGCCGGGTCGATCTTCATCGACAACACCACGGCATCGGCCGCGGTTGCCCGCGAGCTCTACGCGGCGGCGGCGGCGAAGGGTGCGCATTTCATCGACGCGCCCGTCTCCGGCGGTCAGGCCGGAGCGGAAAACGGCGTGCTCACCGTCATGTGCGGGGGCGATGCGGGGGCTTTCGACAAGGCCAGGCCCGTCATCGACGCCTATGCCCGGATGGTCGGCTTGATGGGCCCCGCCGGCGCCGGCCAGCTGACCAAAATGATCAATCAGATCTGTATCGCTGGCCTCGTCCAGGGGCTCGCAGAGGGAATCCACTTCGGCAAGAAAGCAGGGCTCGACATCGAGAAGGTGATCGAGGTCATCTCCAAGGGAGCGGCCGGTTCCTGGCAGATGGAAAATCGCCACAAGACCATGAACGAAGGCAAATATGACTTCGGCTTCGCGGTCGACTGGATGCGCAAGGATCTGGACATCGTCCTTGCCGAGGCCAGGCGCAACGGCGCCAAGCTCCCGGTGACCGCCCTCGTCGACCAGTTCTACGGCGACATCCAGGCGGTCGGCGGCAATCGCTGGGATACGTCTTCCCTGCTCGCCCGGCTCGAAAAATGACGCCGGCCCCGGCGTCGACGGCGGAAGAGATCATCGAATATCTCCGCGCCCTCGGCTCGGACGAAAACATCGCCGGCATGGCGCGCTTCGGCATTGCGACCGAAACCGCCCTGGGCGTTTCGAACGTTGAGCTTCGTCGCGTCGCGCGCACGGTAAAGACCGACCATGCCCGTGCGCTCGACCTCTGGACCTCCGGCATCCGCGAAGCACGCCTGCTGGCAGCGTTCACCGCGGACCCGAAGGCGCTGACGCTCGCTGAAGCGCGGCAATGGGCGAATGCCTGCGACTCCTGGGAAGTGGTCGATGCCGTTGCCGACCTCTTCGTCGGAGCGCGCCTCGAGCAAGTGCTCATTCCTGAATTCGCCGCCGATGAGCGGGAATTCGTCCGCCGCCTGGCCTTCGCGATGATCGCAACAGCCGCCGTGCATCTCAAGAAGGAGCCTGATTCGACGCTGCTTGCCTGGCTGCCGCTGATCGAGACTCACGCCGCCGACGAGCGCAACTTCGTGAAGAAGTCGGTGAATTGGGCACTCAGGCAGATCGGCAAGCGCAGCCCCGCCTGCCACGGACCGGCCCTGGCGCTCGCGCAAAAGCTCGCGGCGAGCACGGACCGTACGGCACGATGGACGGGCAAGGACGCGTTGCGCGAACTGACGAACAGCAGGGTCCGCCAGCGGCTTTCCAGCGGCTCGCGAATGGTTTCTCAAGTCAAGCCCGAGTTTTAACCGAGCCTGACAAACCTCGTTCTTCGAGGCCTCGCCATTCTTCATCTCCACCCGGACTCTCTGCGTCTAGCGCGCCAGTCCAGATTGAACGTCGGTCAGCGCGAAATCGTCGCCAACGTAGAGAAGAGGAGCGGAATGCCGTTTGGCCAGGGCATAGGCGAAGCAATCGCCGAAGTTCAGGCCGCCGCGCGTGCCGAATCCCTTGCCGTAATCCAGACGCGCCCTCATGGCGGCACGAGCAAGGTTATCGTCTATGGGCGCAACCGCTATGCCGAAGTCGGACAGAAACGCGTCGAGATCGGCAATCGCCTCATGCCGGTCTCCATCCTTGATCCTGCCGGCCATGACAGTACCGGCTTCGACATAGTTCACAGCCGATATGAGGCGCAGGGCCTCTGTCTGAAGAGCGGCCATGCAGTCAGGCGCTTCCGCCTCCTCGAACATGATCGCGATGATGGCGGACGCGTCCACGACCATCAACGGTGAACACCGAGTTCTTCAGCCGTATCGCCAACCGCTTCATCCCATTCCTGCTTCGTGACCGGACGGCGATCGTAGCGGCCGGCGCGCTCGCGGACGAAGGCCTTCATGCGCGCAACATAGTCGGCCTGCGCCTCCCGCTCGGCACGCAGCCGTTCCAGCCGCTCGCGCATGGCCTGCGTGATGGCGTCGGTCATGGTTTCGCCGGTCAGGCGAGACAACTCCCGCGCCAGCCGGTCGGCTTCCTCTGTCTTGATGCTCAAGGCCATGGCAACCACCTATCTAGATTTGCAATCTAGATAGCATTTCCGACCCGATGTTTCAACGGAAAGGGTCGAAATCCCGGCCGCTACTAATCGTCATCACCGGTTGAATGGCCTCTATGGCGGCACGCAGTCGTCAAACCTGCCCGTGGATGGCGGGTGGAGAGGTTCGCGCCGGAGAAAGGGTAGCGGGAGCCGTACCGAACCATCGAGATCGGCATTGCACGCGGCTGGGCAGCCGCATGTCTTGAGGACCTATCGCAGCATCCCTCCGCGTCATACCCGGCTTGAGCGAGGATAACGACCCGGTCTTCTAGTCCTCGCTCGACTTCGCCTGGTCGATGACCATGTAATCGAGCGGCAGCTGCGTCGTATACTTGATCTGCTCCATTGCGAAGGCCGAGGAAACGTCGCGGATCTCGATCTTGGCGATCAGACGCTTGTAGAAGGCATCATAGGCGGCGATATCCGGCACGACCACGCGCAGGAGATAATCCACGTCGCCGCTCATGCGATAGAATTCCACCACTTCCGGAAAATCCGCCACGACTTCGGAGAACCGCCGCAGCCACTCCATCGAATGCGAATTGGTGCGCACGGAAACGAATACGGTGACCTTGGTGTTGACTTTCACCGGATCGAGAAGCGCGACACGGCGGCGGATCACGCCTTCCTCTTCCATCTTCTGGATGCGCCGCCAGCACGGCGTGGTGGAAAGCCCGACCTTCTTGGCGAGGTCGGCTACAGCCAAGGTCGAGTCTTCCTGCAAAAGCCGCAGGATCTTGCGGTCTAGGCGATCCATGGAAAATCCTCTCGAATATTTTTCCCTCTATAGCGCGGTAATCGTGAAAATAAAGAAAATTGTTTCACGTCGTCAGCGCCCTCACCCGTTCACGCAGGAAGGGCAGCAACTCGGCCTCAAACCAGGGATGACGCCGGAGCCAGCCGGTATTGCGCCAGCTCGGATGCGGCAGCGGCAATACGGAGACGCCGGAATTGCGTCTCGCGTAGCGTTGCCAGTTGCGCACGGTCTCCGTCATGGATTTGGGACAGTCCCTTCCGAGATGCCAGCGCTGCGCATAATGACCGACCGCAAGCACCAGCTCGATCTGCGGCATCGCGTCCATCGCCTTCTGCCGCCACAGCGGCGCGCATTCGCTTCTCGGCGGCAGGTCGCTGCCGTGGCTGTCGTAGCCCGGGAAACAGAAACCCATCGGCACGATGGCGAAATTTTGCGGATCGTAGAATGCCGCCCGGTCCACCGACAGCCATTGCCGCAGCCGATCGCCAGAGGCATCGTTGAAGGGAAGGCCGCTTTCATGGACCCGCAATCCGGGTGCCTGCCCGGCGATCAGAATCCGCGCCGACGCGGAAAGCACCGCCACCGGCCTCGGCTCGTGCGGCAGCCGGTGGTCTTCGCCGCGCGCCGGCTCGTCACGGCACCGGCGACAGATCGAGATCGCCGCCCTCAACGCCTGCAGCCGCTCCTCAGTCACCGCCGATCCTCGCCATGATCGCGCTCGAATACTCCTGAAGCCATTGAATAATGGCCTCCAGCCAGTCACCCGCCCGGTGCGGGGTCTCCTCTGCACCGCCGTTCGAACGCCGCCATTCCTGCGGCCTGACGAAATCGCCGCCCCAGAGCCCTCGCCGGCCTGTTCGCGCCGCTTTCTCTTCCTCACGGTAGAGTCCATAGCTGACCGCATGACCGGAGAGGACCATTTCTCTTCCGAGGTCGGTCCCGCCAGCCGCGCAGACACCGAGTTCCCGACCATAGCGATCGTGGCCATGGAGCCGGCAGACGGTCGTTGTTCCCGCGATGAGAGCAATCAACCGTTGCCGCGCCTGGGCGCCGCAGTCCCACGCGGTTTCCCCGCGTCGACACATCTGGCCGATCTCCGGGGCATCGATGCCTTCGATGCGTATGCGGCGTCCGTCGAGCCGCAGACTATCGCCATCGCTCGCCGACGCCGAGCCGCGCAACTCGCCGGTCACGGGCCGTTCCGAGGGCGGCAGCTGCGCGGCTATGTAGGCGCCGATACCGAGAAGGATCAGGAAAATCCAACCGCCGGCCATGCCGCCGCTGCCGGACGGCCTCTTTCGCCGCTCGGGAAACCCGGAGCGACCAAATCCAAAGCGCCTTCCGGAAGAGCCCGGGCTGGCGCCGCTGCCGCCGACGATCCGGAATCTGCGGTCTTGCGACTTCACGCCCCGCGCCTCCTCGTGTTGTTCTTCCTGCCCATCCCGGCCTCGAAAACCGCAATCGCGCCACAATGGTTGCCGAATCCTTCATGGGGGCAGCAACTTCTTAAGGATTGCATCCTAGAGTGCAAGCTGAACCCAATCCTGACCAGAAGCATGAGCATCGCCGCCAGCACATCGACCGACAAGATCATCGTGGACAAGTCGCGGAGCCATCGAAACAAGGCTGTTTCGAAGACCGTTCGCGCGACGCGTCAGCGGCTGCAGACCGGTTCCTCGGCACCGTCCGGCTTCGAACGGGAAATGCTCCTGCTACACATCGAGTCCGTGCTCCACGGCGCGATGGCCCTGCCCCTCCTCGTAATCCTGATCGCCGCCAGCGGCATCTACCTCTCGGGCGACCCGCATTTTCTCGCCTGGGCCTTGTTGGCGCTTTCCGCGCATGCGGTCACCATCTTTCTCGCGCGGAAGGCCAAACGCGAGGATGTGGTCGCCGAAAAAGTGTCCGTCTGGCGCCGCCGCTTCCTCGCCGGCCAGATGCTGACCGGCCTGTGCTGGGCGATCTTCACGCTTTCGGATTGTGCGTCCTGCGGCGAGATCGCTTCCAGTCTGTTCGAGGGAACGGTGCTCTTCATTGCCCTTGCGGTCACCGCCATGGGCACTTTTCTGCTGCGGAACGCCCTCTATTACACGTTTCTGCCTGTCCTGGCCGCGCTCGGCTTCTCCTCACTCACGACCGGCGACGCGGTCGATATCGGCCTCACGGGCATCCTGGCGCTCTCGCTTGTCTTCCTGGCGTTCATGACCGACAGGATGAACCGCGCCAACGTACATATCCTTTCGGTACAGTCCGAGAAGGACGATCTCATCGCCGAACTCGAGGTGGCGAAGTCCATGTCGGACGAGGCTCGCCGCCGCGCCGAAGAGGCGAATCTCGCAAAATCCCGTTTCCTGGCCTCGATGTCGCACGAGCTGCGCACGCCGCTCAATGCCATCCTCGGCTTCTCGGAGGTCATGTCGACAGAGGTGCTCGGACCCCTCGCCAACCCGACCTACAAGGAAT
Source organism: Sinorhizobium meliloti 4H41 (assembly GCF_000375585.1). Lineage (GTDB taxonomy): Bacteria > Pseudomonadota > Alphaproteobacteria > Rhizobiales > Rhizobiaceae > Sinorhizobium > Sinorhizobium meliloti_A. Next base: position 299,979 of record NZ_AQWP01000002.1, read on the forward strand.
ACACGCTGGACATCCATCGCTCCGGCGAGCACCTCTTGAATCTCATCAACGAAATTCTCGATCTTTCGCGTATCGAAGCCGGCAAGTACGAGCTCAGCGAGGATGCGGTAAACCTGGCGGAGATCGTCGAGGATTGCATCGGCATGGTTCAGCTCCGTGCGCGCGGCAAGAACATAACCATGGCCCATCAGTTCGAACAGGCGATGCCGTCCGTCTGGGCGGACGAAAAAGCCATGCGCCAGGTGACCCTCAACCTCCTTTCGAATGCCGTCAAGTTCACCCCGTCGGGCGGTGAGGTCAGCGTAAAGGTCGGCTGGACCGCCGGCGGCGGGCAATATCTTTCGATCAGAGACAACGGCCCCGGCATTCCGGAAGAGGAGATCCCGATCGTCCTATCCGCCTTCGGCCAGGGTTCGATCGCCATCAAGAGCGCCGAACAGGGCACCGGCCTCGGTCTGCCGATCGTCCAGGCGATCCTCGCCAAGCATGGCGGTCAGTTCATCCTGCGCTCGAAACTCCGGGAAGGTACCGAGGCGATCGCTATCCTGCCGCCGCGTCGCGTTCTGCAGAGCTTGCCCCCGGTCGAGGACGTCCCGTCCCTCACCCGCCGGAGAAGGAGCTTCGCGTAAACGCTTGCCGGGCGTCCTCCACTTCCGCATTCCTGTGCCTGTCACGGAAATGAGGGTGGTGCCGGCGTCGCGGATCAGCCCAGGAAGCGAGCGAGGAATATCACGTACAGCGCATAGGCCGCATTGGCGAGAATGAGGCAAAGGCACGCGAACGAGCCGAGATCCTTTGCGTTCCTGCCCATCTCCGAGATCTCCGGCGAGACGCGGTCGACGATTTCCTCGATCGCGGTGTTGATCGCCTCGAAGGCCATCATCAGCAGAAACAGGATTGCCATCGCGACATACTGGAACAGGTTCGCGCCGACGATCGCGAACGCGACCATCGCGACGGCGAAGGCGATGAGTTCGTGCCGAAAGGCCGCCTCGCCGATCAGGCGCTTCGCACCGCCGAAGGAATAGCTGGCCGCCGCGAAAAGATGCCGGAAACCACGATGCTTCTGAACGGGCGCGGTGGCGCCGTTGCGGGAGGTAGTGTTCTTGACGTCCATTTCGTCTCGCAGGTTGGGAGGGGGCACAGCTTCGACGTTCCTATTGAGGCGAATCAAAGGCGGCGGCAATGCCGCATTGAGGCCACCCGAACCGAATGACCCGGTTTATCCCCGATATGCGAGAAGCCGCCCCGCATCAATAGCTGCACGGCACGAGCATAGCACGCATGACGGCCGATCGACAGCAAGCACCAAGGCGTGCTGAAGCGCGTGGGCTGGCCTGCCCTACTCCTTGTTGCTTACGCCAGCCTGCGCGAAGGTCGCCATGCCGCTGTGGCAGGCAGCCGCCGCCTTGACGATGCCTGCTGCAAGAGCCGCACCCGTGCCTTCGCCAAGCCGCATGCCGAGAGCCAGGAGCGGTGTCTTGCCGAGTTTCTCGATCGCCCGCATGTGACCGGGCTCGCTTGATACATGGCCGATCAGGCAATGGTCGAGCGCCGCCGGGTTGGCGGCCTTGAGGATCGCCGCGGCCGCGGTCGCGACGTAGCCGTCGATGATGACGGGCACCTTCTGCATCCGCGCCGCGAGAATTGCACCCGCCATCGCCGCGATCTCGCGGCCGCCGAGCCGCCGCATGACTTCGAGCGGATCGGACAAGTGATCGCGGTGCAGCGCAACGGCCTTTTCGACGGCAGCGATCTTGCGCGCGAGCACCTCGCCTTCCGAACCGGTGCCGGGACCGACCCATTCCTCTGCCGTGCCGCCATAGAGGCCGAGATTGATGGCGGCCGCGATCGTCGTGTTGCCGATGCCCATTTCGCCGATGCACAGCAGATCCGTGCCTCCGGCAATCGCTTCCATGCCGAAAGCCATGGTGGCGGCGCAGTCGCGCTCGGAGAGAGCCGGTTCCTCGGTGATATCTCCGGTCGGATAGTCGAGCGCCAGATCGAAGACTTTGAGGCCGAGATCGTGCGCTACGCAGATCTGGTTGATGGCAGCACCGCCGGCGGCGAAGTTCTCGACCATCTGCGCCGTCACCGAAGCGGGAAAGGGCGTCACCCCCTGCCGGGTCACGCCGTGATTGCCGGCGAAGATCGCGACGAGCGGCCGGTTGACCGCCGGCGGACGTCCCGTCCAGGCGGCAAGCCAGAAGGCGATTTCCTCGAGGCGCCCGAGAGCGCCGGGGGGCTTCGTCAATTGCCCGTCCCGCTCGCGCGCCGCAACGAGTGCCGCCGTATCCGGCCCCGGCAGGTTGCGCAGTAGTTCGCGGAAATCATCAAACGGCAGGCCGCTGGCGCTCATGGATCATCCTTGCAACGTGAAACTCGTTCGGGGCTCGTCATAGAGCGTGATGCCGCCCGCGGCAACGGCATTTGCGCCATTTGCCGTCGTCTCGCATGATCCCGCGGGACGCCGGGCGATTCGGGATGCGGGAGACGAGATGGCAGATATTCGCGAGCTCTGGGACGACGTCGCACGGTCGGTTGCCTTTTTGAGCCGCATTCCCGTGCCGGATCGATATTTCCGCGGCTATGACGGCGGGCTCGGCCGCGCCGTGCGCGCCTTCCCTCTTGCGGGTATCCTGATCGCCCTTCCTGCCGCCGTGATAGCGGTCCTTCTGGGCGCGCTACACGCGAGCTCGCTCTTCAACGCCTCCCTCGTCGTCGCGGTGCAGGCGATGGTCACCGGCGCCCTGCATGAGGACGGCCTTGGGGATACGGCCGATGGTTTCGGCGGCGGGCGCGATCGGGAAAACGCCCTGGAGATCATGAAGGACAGTCGGATCGGTACCTATGGCGCGGTTGCCCTCATTCTTTCCTTCGGCCTTCGCGTCTCGGCCCTGGCCGCCTTCCTGCCGCTGCTGACGCCGATAGGCGGCGGAATTGCGCTGCTTGCGACCGCCGCGCTGAGCCGCGCCGCGATGGTCTGGCACTGGTCCCGCCTCCCGCCTGCCCGCCGCGGCGGGGTCGCCGCCTCGGCCGGTTTACCCGAGCCGCAGGCGACATCGGTTGCGCTCGGTTCGGGCGTGCTCCTCGCGCTTGTGCTGTTTTTCCTGGCCGACGTCCCGACCGTCGCCGTCCTGCTTTCGCTCGCTGCCTTCGGGCTTGCGGTGCCAGGCTTCACCCGGATCGCCTTACGCAAGGTCGGCGGCCATACCGGCGACACCATCGGCGCCACCCAGCAACTGACGGAGATCGCCGTTCTGGGCGCTCTTGCACTGGCCATCTGAAAAGCCGATATATTTTCGAACGAAACAGCAGAGCATCGTCCCGATCATGGAATCTCCCTGCATTCTCGTCTGCACGATCGACGATAGGACCGGTTACTGTTTCGGCTGCGGGCGCACACGTCAGGAGATCGGCGCCTGGACGCTCTACACCGATACCGAACGGCACACGATCATGCAGGCCTTGCCGGCGCGACTGGAAACGGTCGAGCGCAAACCGCGGCGGGAGACGCGCCGGTCGCGCATGGCGCGAGAACAAAACGGCTCATGAGCAGACTGATCGTCCTCCTCGCAATACTCGGCATCGGCCTCGTGCTGCTGATCATCAATCACGATTCCGGCCGAACGTTCGGCATGAACAACGACGATTTCGGACAGCTCGTAGCCCTCGGCGCGCTGGCGACGCTTTTCGCCGCCGGTATCGTCAGAAGCCGCCGAACGCTGGGCGAAGGCCTGACACAGATCGCGATCTGGCTGCTGATCGCGTTCGTCCTCGTTGCGCTCTATGTCTACCGCTTCGACCTTCAGTCCGTCGGCGACCGGGTGCTGGCAGGACTTATGCCCGGCAGGGCCATGGTCATCACCGACAGCGAGGGTCAGCAGGAGGTGGTGCTTCACAAGCGGATCGACGGCCACTTTGCCGCCGATGCGACCGTCAACGGGCGTGAGGTCAGCATGCTTGTGGACACCGGCGCGAGCAGTATCGTGCTCACCCATGAGGACGCGGCGAGGGTCGGTCTCGACGTCGCCGATCTCGGCTACACCATCACTGTCATGACCGCCAACGGACCGGCGCTTGCGGCACCTGTCATCCTGCCGGAGATCGCGATCGGACCGATCCGGCGGACGAATATCCGCGCCATGGTCGCGGCCGAGGGGCGGCTGGACAGCAGCCTGCTCGGAATGAGCTTCCTCTCGACCCTCGACTTCCTGCAGATGCGCAGCGACGAGCTCCGGCTCAGGGACTGAGCCCCCGCCGCTCCAGCCTCAGTTGCGCAGCTTGTACCCGGTCCGGAATATCCATGTCAGTGCGGACATGCAGAGGGCGAGAAAGACGAGAATGATTGCCGCGCTGGCGAGCGGATTTACGTCCGATATCTCGAAGAAGCTCCAGCGGAAGCCGCTGATCAGATAAAGGACCGGGTTGAAGTGGCTTACTGCCCGCCAGAATGGCGGCAGCATGTCGATCGAATAGAAGCTGCCGCCGAGGAAGACGAGCGGCGGGACCACCAGCATCGGAATGAGGTTGAGCTGCTCGAAATCCTTCGCCCAGATGCCGATCAGGAAACCGAACAGGCTGAAGGTCACCGCCGTCAGAACGAAAAAGAAAAGCATCACGAAGGGATGGGCGATGCTGAGATCGACGAACAGCGAGGCCGTGACGAGGATGATCGTGCCGATCATCATCCCCTTTGTCGCCGCTGCTCCCACATAACCGAGCACAATCTCCAGCATGGATATCGGTGACGACAGCACCTCATAGATCGTGCCGGTGAATTTCGGAAAATAGATCCCGAATGAGCCGTTGCCGATGCACTGCGTCAGAAGCGTCAGCATCATCAACCCGGGCGTGATGAAGGCACCGTAGGAAATCCCGTCGATTTCCTGGATGCGTCCACCGATGGCGGCTCCGAAAACGATAAAATAGAGCGAAGTGGAGATGACGGGCGACACGACGCTTTGCAGAAGCGTGCGGCGTGTGCGTGCCATTTCGAAGAAATAGATGGATTTGACTGCTTCTATGTTCATCGCCCCGCCTCCACGATCTCAACGAAAATATCCTCGAGCGAACTCTGCCTGGTGGAAATGTCCCGGAGCCTGATGCCCGCCTCGGCCAGCGCCGCGAGCAGCGACGTGATGCCCGTCCGATCAGCGCTCGTGTCGTATTCATAGATCAGGCGTTCGCCGTCGCCCTCCAGCAACAAATTGTAGGAGGCAAGAGAATCGGGAACCCGCTCCAGAGGTTGGGCCAGATCGACGCGCAGCTGCTTGCGTCCGAGTTTCGTCATCAACGCATTCTTGTCTTCGACGAGCAGTATCTCGCCGCTGTTGATCACCGCGATCCGGTCGGCGATCTCCTCCGCTTCCTCGATGTAGTGGGTCGTGAGGATGATCGTCACGCCCGAAGCGCGCAGCCGCTGGACGACCTCCCACATGCTCTTTCGCAGGCTGACGTCGACACCGGCCGTCGGCTCGTCGAGGAAAAGAACGCGCGGCTCGTGCGAGAGCGCCTTGGCGATCAGAACGCGCCGCTTCATGCCCCCGGAAAGCTCGCGCAGGGTGCTGTCCTTCTTGTTCCAGAGCGAGAGGTCTTTCAGTACCTTTTCGATATGCGCCGGATCCGGCTTCCTGCCGTGAAGCCCGCGCGAGAAGGAAACGGTGTTCCACACCGTCTCGAAAGCGTCGGTCGTCAGTTCCTGCGGCACAAGGCCTATCATCGCCCGTGTCTGGCGGAAGTCGCGCACGACGTCGTTGCCGCCGACGGTAACCTGGCCGCCCGTCGCATTGACAATACCGCAGACGATCGAGATGAGCGTCGTCTTGCCGGCGCCGTTCGGACCGAGGAGGGCAAGAATTTCGCCCTCTTCGATATCGAGGCTGACGTCCTTCAAGGCCTGAAACCCCGAGGCATAGGTCTTCGACAGATTGGAGATGGAAACGATTGGCGCCATGGAACATATCCGGGAAGAGGTGCAAAGACGGCAGGGTGCTGCTCTATATGGGCCGATTCACATGGATTTGCAGCCCGTCCAAGCCAAATTTACGTTGACGCTCCGTCAAGGGCGCCGCTCCGCTTAGCGACTGCTGCCCGTGCGCCAGTAGAATCTCTTGGAGTGCGGACACCAGCCGTGCCGCCTTTCCTCGGCGAGCCGATAGAAATCTTTCTCGCGTCGCGCCGCGTCGTAACGATGCCGAACAATCTCGAGCGCTGCCTAATCTTGATTGCTGTCATCAAGATATGTATGCGATGCAAAAGCGTGCATGAGGGCCCGCCGCCCGAACAATGGTCTCTCTCGCCGGCGCGATCGATTTCGGCCACGAGATAGACCGAACGGGTCGGCGCTCTGTCTGCGGGACAGGCCGCGTCAATCATTCGAGGGAGGAGAATTGTCGTGAGGAGAAAACTTTCGGTGCTTTGCGCCGCAATCGCCTTTCTGGTCCTGATGGTTCCGGCCGTTGCGTTCACCGGGGAGCGGACAGAGGCGGAGAAGCCTGCACCGATCACGGTCACCGATATCGCCGGCCGCGAGGTGACGGTAAATACGCCGGTCAGGCGCGTACTGCTTGGTGAGGGGCGGCAACTCTACCTTGTTGCGTCGCTCGAGCCGGAAGATCCCTTGGCTCGCGTCGTCGCATGGCGCGACGATCTGATCGAGGCCGATCCGGCGACATACAGGCAGTACCTCGAAGCCTTTCCCAGATTGGCGGAGCTTCCGGCATTTCCTGGAAAGGAAAACGGTCTGATCGACATAGAATCGACAATCGTCCTGAAACCCGACGTGGTCCTGCTCAATCTCGAGGCCATGCGTGCGAACGAAGATGCCAAATATATCGAGAAGCTCGCGGAGCTCCAGATCCCGGTCCTCTATATCGATTTCCGCCATCATCCGCTGAAGAACACCGAGCCTACCATCCGTCTGCTCGGGAAGATCATGGAGCGCGAGGAGCGCGCGGAAGAGATCATCGCATTCCGCCGTGAAGCGATGGCACGAGTGACCGACGTCATCGGCACGTCCAAGCCCGAGCGCCCGAGGGTGTTCATCGAGAGGATCGGCGGCTATGCCGACGATTGCTGCCTTACCTTCGGGGCCGAAAACTTCGGCAAGTATGTCGAACTCGCCGGCGGCCTCAATATCGGCAGCGACATTCTTCCTTCCACGTTCGGACAGCTCAATCCGGAGCAGGTGATCGCCGCCAATCCCGAACATGTCGTCGTTACCAGCGCCGACTGGGAAGCCTACGTGCCGGGCGGGCACTGGATCCCCCTGGGACCCGGCGCGGATGAGACGGTGAGCCGGCAGAAGCTCGAATGGTTCACCAGCCGCAGCGCCTACACCGACATCGCAGCCCAGAAGACCCGGACCTTCCACGGCATCTGGCACCAGTTCTACAACAGCCCCTATGAGTTCTTCGCCGTCCAGCAACTGGCGAAATGGCTCCACCCGGAACTCTTTGCCAGCCTCGATCCGGACGCGACATTTGCCGAGTATCACCGGCGTTTTCTGCCCATCCCCTATCGTCCCGGCTATGCCGTCAGCCTCGTCGACAGCACTGACTGATCGGCCCAGCCTGGTGATTCAAGCGCGTGAGGCTCTCCACGGAGTGTCTCGCCTTCGCTTTTCTACGTTCGTGAGGTACGCGGTCACGCCTGCATCCGCGGGTTGCTGATCCGGTTCGACCGCACGCTCGACGGCCGGAGGCGCCCGACGGCGCCTCCATGGGCATACTCGGTGGAATCAGAAGTCGGTTGTCATGGAGACCTTCACCGTCAGCGGCGCACCCTGCGACAGGGTGCCGTAACTTGCAACGCCGGACCAGTAGTCAAGGTCGAAGACATTCTCGACATTGGCGCGGAACGTGACCGGCCTCTCGTTGATCGCGGTCAAGTAGCGGGCGCCGAGATCAAGCCGGGTCCAGGAGGGAATTTCCTGGGTGTTTGCCGTATTCACAAACTGCTCGTCCGTGTGGATGACATTGCCGGTGAGCGTCAGACCAGGCAAGAAGGGCGTATCCCACTCCGCCCCCAGATTGACCTGCAGAGAGGGCACCCCGATCGGGGTATTGCCACGCGCCGCGTCATCGCTCGTTTTCGTGATTTCGCCGTGGATGAAGGCGACACCACCGAGAACCCGGATTTCGGGTGTCACCTCGCCGAAGACGTTCAACTCGACGCCGCGGTTGCGCTGTTCGCCGCCTTCCGCGAAGACCAGGCCGCCGCCCTGCGTCTCCAGCACGCCGAACGGCTTTTCGATCTGAAACACGCTGGCGGTCACCGCCACGCGTCCGAGATCGACTTTGGTGCCGATCTCGTATTGCCTTGATCGGTAGGGCGCAAGCGTCTCGCCCGAATTGACGGCCGTCGCCGGGGCCGTGTCGCCGACGCTGAGGCCCTCAACGTAATTGGCATAAAGCGCGACGTTTTCCCACGGCTTGAATACGATGCCAGCGAGCGGCGTCAGAGCGCTCTCGTCGGAAGATGCGGTGATGGCGCCCGTGGCAGGGCTGTAGTTTTCGGTATCGATATGCTGCCAGCGCCCACCCAAGGTCAGTTGCACGCGCTCATCGAACATCGACATGGTGTCGGAAAGCGCGAAACCATGGAAGATATTCTCCGAAGCTCTTGGCACATGGGTCGGCTGCGGCACCTCCTGCTCGGGACGAGGAAGCGGATCGAAGATATTGGTTGGCTGCGCGATTCCAGAGTTAGAGCCGCGCGCGAGACGTTGCTGAAGCCCGCTGACCTGGAATGTGACCGAGTGATCGATGGCCGCCGTCTCGAACTCGGCGCGAACGCCCGCCTCCGCCGTCAGACGGTCGACATCGAAGACGAAATTCTGCGGGGTGACACTGGCGTCGCCGGCAGAGTTAAGAAGCAGCGGAGTGCCAAAGAGGCGCTCGACCCGCGAATTCCCGCCACCGACGGCCGCGAAGACGGTGACCGCGTCACTCAGGTCATATTCAACCCGCCCCAACCAGGACAGGTCCTCGGTCGTCGCCCATTCCCAGGGTTCCTGGATATTGGATCGGCCACCCGGCGCCTCGGGAATTTCGAAATTCCCAAACGGGAAGAATGGGCGCAGCGGGGCGTCGACGTCCTGCCGTTGCCCGATGACGTCCAGGGTCGCCCGGATGCCTTCGCCCTCGTAGTCGAGCGCGATTGCGCCGACACCGACGTCGAGTGACTGGTTGTCGATGGCGGTGTCGCCGCCGCGATAACTGCCATTGAAGCGGACGCCGAACTGGCGCTGGTCGCCGAAGCGGCGACTGACATCCAGATGTCCGCCGCCGTAAAGATCGGAGGCATAGTCGGTCGTCACGCGAGTCAGATCAATCTCGGGCGCGCGTTTCGGCACGATATTGATACTGCCGCCGACGCTGCTGTTCGGAGAGATGCCGTAAAGGAGTGCCGTCGGTCCCTTGATAACCTCCACACGTTCGGCATAGTCGGTGAACAGACGAAAGGTGGGAGCGACGCCGAAGACCCCGTCGAAGGAGACTTCGCCAAAATTCCCCTCGTTGAGCGGAAACCCCCTGATGTAGAAGGAATCCAGCATTCCGCCGGAGGCGTGAGTGCTCCTGACCGACGGATCGTTGGCCAGAACGTCGGCTACAGTCTTCGCATTCTGATTCTCGATCGTCGCCGCGGTATAGCTGGTTATGTTGAACGGCGTGTCCATGAAGTCGCGGTTGCCGAGCAAGCCGACGCGACCACCGCGCGCTACCTGCCCCCCGGCGTAGTCTTCCGGTTCCGTGCCTATCGTCGCAGTCGCGGCGCCCCTCACCTCGATGCGATCCAGCACCGTCGCATCTTGTGCCAAAGCGGCACGGCTCACCGTTGCCAGCAGGACAGCCAGCAGTCCAACACGCAGTTCCATAGATACCCCTCTAAGAACATCGACCGAGACGGCCGACTCGCTTTGCAACGAGCCGAGCACGTCGGTACAAAACCGGTGTTAGATAACTTGATTTTTTATGTCAACAATTGCGTGCAGCCGTTATTTGCAGCGATAAAATGGAACGGCCGCGCGTTCGGCGCCGTCCGCCGCGTTCGCTTGCGGGTGTTTTCCGACCGGGAGACGCCGGATACCCCTGGACGCCTGCCCCGTCATCCTCGACTCCTCTCCCGAGACGAGGCCATCGCGACGTCAGCCGGGTCGTCCGACCGATGGTCCGCTTGTGCAGCGTGCTAATCGCAGTGCCGGTAACCGGACTTACGCGTGCGCAGATCGAAGTGGAAATGGTCCTTGTGGAAAGGATCGCTGCCTGGTCCGAGCACCGTGTGGAAATACTTGCAGCTGTCCGTGCGCACCGCTTTCAGGAGCCCCCGCTCACGGAAAGCAAAGAAGCCCTTCTTGCGCACATCGATTTCCTTGCCGTTTTTCAGCACGAACTTGCCGACGTCTATCGCGTTGCCGCGCGCATGTTCCGACATGGGATTGCCGCGGCGGGAGTTCATCGTCCGGCAGGAGTAGCCGCCGAGGGGCTTGATCGTCTTGACGCCCGACCAGTAACGGTAGCGCGACGACGGCGCCAGCTCGTATTTCACCCACCTGGCGAAGGCTTCCGTTACCTGGCAATTCAGCTTCACCGCAGGTTTGACGGCGATGTCGCCGGACAGGCCGCTGAGCTCGATCGGGTAGTCGATGCCACAGGACGGTCCGTTACGGACGCGCGGAACGTCGCGGAAGACGACGCCGAGCTTCTTCAACCGCTGCCGGCACGCGACCTCCGAGCCCGGCATTTCGCCGGTGTATTCCGGCGTGGACAGGGGGCTGCGGGCGCGCGGTATGAAAGCGACCTGCTGCGGCTGCTCAGTGCGCGTCGCCCGCTGGGGCTCGAGAACACGCGTTCTATTCACTTCCTCGGCCGCGCTCTGCGCGGGAGCAAGGGGCGGCAGGTCGGGATCATAGCCGGGATTCGCCTCAGGCATCGGCATCGGCTGCGGCGCTCCGGCAAGCTGTCGCACATCGCTTTCGCCGATACCGGCCACGACCGGCTGCGTCGTATTCCCCTCGGCGATCTCGCCGGCCTGCTCCTGCGCCAGGCCGACCACCGGTTCGACGCCGAGCATGGCGTCCATGTTCACCCCCTCGGGCGGAACCGTCATCGATCCGGCCCCGGCGACCTGGCCCTGGGGCGCAAGAGCCGCATTACTGGAAGCCGGGGCAACGGAGGTCCGGCTGGCCATGGCGACCGGCTCTGACGACGGATAGGCAGCGACTTCCTGCTCCGGCATGGCTGCAGGCGCCGGCCTGATCGCGCCGACACGGGAGCTCCCGTCGATTCGGGCCGGTGGCGCAAGCACGTCCGTCGTGCAGGCAACGAGCGGAATGGACAACAGCAGCGCCGCCAATGGACGATGAAGAAGAGAAACATACGCCATACTGATTGCCGCCTTCATCCATGACAAAGCTTCGGCCTTGTCCGTGCGCCGCCTGCCCACAGCCGAGAATGAACCTGCGGAATGTCGCCAAACGGGCGCTCGGTCGAGAAAGTCGGCTTTGCAAAGCAATTTAAGCAAACGTGGTAAACGAAGCCTTGCCGGCCGCACGCCAAATCGGGCGAGCGGGGACAAAAGAAAAGGCCCGCATCCTTACGGGTGCGGGCCTTTTCTTTGTGGGTTTTCGTCCGACTAACGGCATTCCCCCGGATGGGCGACGCGGAACCCGTCCGCTCGTGCCTCGCAGGCATTCGGGAACGTTCTTGATCGTCCATTGCGCTCGCCGCAGACCGGCGCGAATTCGCGCGTGCAGAATTGCGGCTGCTGCGGACGATCATCCTCACGGCGGCATTCTCCGGGTGCGACGACGCGGAAGCCTTCGGCGCGCGCCATGCACGAATTTGGGAAGGTCTGCCTTCGCGGGCCGCGCTGGCCGCAAACCGGCGAAAACTCGCGCGTGCAGACCTGCTCTTCCGGCGGACGGGATGCCGGACGGCATTCGCCGCGATGAACGACACGGAAGCCGTCGGCGCGTGCCTGGCAGGCATTGGGGAAGGTCCGAATGCGATTGCCGCGTTCGCCGCAGACGGGCGCGAATTCCATCGTGCACATTTGCGGGCCCGGCGGGCGGATCGGTCCCGGACCGGGGCGTGGCTCGTCGACGACCACGGTACAGGCAGAAAGAAAGCCGGCGGCGGCCAGGAAAATGGCGGCAGACTTCATGATGAAACGCTTGAAAGGCAACACAGGTCTCCCCCTTGGCTGGCATCTCGGATGCGGCCGGATCGGCGCGCGATAGCGACCGTCCTCCCGTCGCACCATCTCGCCTGTCTTGCGGCCAGGCGTCAACTCCCGCGAGATGCGCCGTCCACGCACCACCGACAGGAGCAGGCTCACCCGCCCGAAGGACGTCGGTTGAACGAAGAGGCCCGCGGCCGCTTGTTTGATTTCCTCATTCCTGTGCTTGTCACAGGAATCCAGTCAGCCCAAGTCCTTGGGCTGAAAAAACGCTTCCCGCGCCGCAGACGCGGCGCTGCTGGATCCCTGTGACGAGCACAGAGATTGCAGTCCTCCGAAAAGTTTCCCACAGCGCCGCGCATCTTATTAGACGCGCGGCGCTGTGGTGCCGCATGTTTTGACCATTGATCGGCTACGATGGCCTCAGGCTGCCCTGCCAAAGGCCGGCTGTGCGCCCCGTTCCCCGAGCCTGAACTGTTCGAGCAGCGCCTTCAGCTCGCGACTTTCCTGCGCCAGCGTCTGGCTTGCCGCGGTCGTCTCCTCGACCATTGCGGCGTTCTGCTGCGTCATCTGGTCCATGCTGTTGACGGCCGTGTTGACCTCCTGCAGTCCGGTCGCCTGTTCCCGAGCAGCGGTCGCAATTGCGGCCACCTGCTCGTTGACACGGTTGACCAGGGCCTCGATCTCCATCAGCGCATCGCCCGTCGAGCGGACGAGTTCGACGCCGGCGCCAACCTCCTTCACCGAGGTGCCTATCAGCTCCTTGATCTCCTTTGCTGCGCCGGCCGAGCGTTGCGCAAGTTCGCGGACCTCCTGGGCAACCACGGCGAAGCCGCGGCCGGCCTCCCCTGCCCGCGCCGCCTCGACGCCTGCATTCAGCGCCAGCAGGTTCGTCTGGAAGGCGATCTCATCGATCACGCCGATGATCTGGCTTATCCGGCTGGACGAGGCTTCGATGCGCCCCATTGCATCGATCGCATTACGCACGATACCACCGGATTTCGCCGCGCTCGCCTTCGTCTCGTCGACCATGTCGCGCGCTTCCAGGGCACGATCCGATGCCTGGCGTACGGTGGAGGTGATCTCGTCAAGAGCTGCGGCCGTCTCTTCAAGTGCCGCCGCCTGCTGTTCGGTCCGACGCGAAAGATTGTTGGCGGCCTCTGAAATGTCGGCGGCACTGCCATGGACGATTTCGGTGGATTGGGAAATGGCGCCGATGACGTCGCGAAGCGCGGCGACCGCCGTGTTGAAGTCGTCCTTGAGCTTGGCGTATTCCGGCGCGATCCGGGCCACCGCGGCGGTCAGGTCGCCGTTTGCCAGCCGCTCGAGCGCGCCGCCGAGCGTCTCCATCGCCTCGGCCTGGGTTGCGGCAGTCGTACGCTGGCGCTCCTCGTTGCCACGCCGTTCTGCGTCCAGGCGGTCCTGCTGCTCCGCCTCGCGCGATCGCAGTTCGAGGCGCTCCTTGACGGAGTCGCGCAGGACGACGAGCACCTGTGCCATCTGCCCGATCTCGTCGCCGCGATCGGTTTCCGGAACATCCGAGGAAAGGTCCTCGTCTGCGATCGCCCGCATCGAGACCTTCAGCTTTTCGATGGGCCGAACGACGCTGCGCACGATCGCCAGTGCCGCCATGAGGATCGCGAGCGCTGCCGCGACCAGAATGCCGGCCATCTGCCAGGCGCGCTCGCGGAACATGGCGGCCAGGTCGTCGGCATAAACACCGGTACCGACCACCCATCCCCAGGGCTCGAAACCGGCCACGTGCGAATATTTCAGCACGGGCTGGTCGGCGCCGGGCTTCGGCCAGTAGTAATCGACGAAGCCCTTGCCGTGCGCCTGAACCGTCTTGACGAATTCCACGAACAGGAACTTGCCGTTGGGATCCTTGTTCTGCGTCAGGTCGGCGCCGTCGAGTTCGGGCTTGATCGGATGCATCACCATCTTCGGATGCATATCGTTCACCCAGAAATAGCCGCTGTCCTGATAGCGCATCGCCCGGATCGCCTCCAGTGCGCGGCCCTGCGCCTCCTCGCGCGTCAGCGTGCCGGCCTTTTCCTGGCCGTGATAGGCGTCGAAAACCTTGATCGCGTTCTCATTCATCGCCGCGAGCATGGCCTTGCGCTCGGCAACCAGCTTGTCCTGCGCCTGGATCAGTCCAAAGGTCAGCGCCGCCGCCATCGTCAAAAGCGCAAACGCGACCAGCGCGTAAAGACGCGCCGAAATTCGAATTCTTCTCATCCCCTGCCTCCATTTCGAGGCATGCAGAATATGAGCGGCTATTTGCAAAGCTCCTAACAAACGCTCACTAGATTTGAGGGTGATCAAATTAACGATAACACCGTCACGTGTGCCGCCTTTTGCTTCTTCAGCGTGGAATTGTTCCGGCGCCTCTTTGCTCGCCTGACGGCAGTGCGTTAAACCTTGTTCGTCAACAGGGAGACAGGCCGCATGAACGCAGCAAGCAAGCCGAATGGCGAACTGACCTTGCGCACCCTCGCAATGCCCGGCGACGCCAATGCCGCCGGCGACATCTTCGGCGGCTGGGTCATGGCGCAGATGGACCTTTCCTGCGGCATCCGGGCCGCCGAGCGCGCCAGGGGCCGCGTCGTGACTGCGGCGGTAAAGGAAATGGCCTTCGCCATGCCGGTGAAGATCGGCGACACACTCTGCATCTATACCGACATCGTAAAGGTCGGGCGGACGTCGATGACGCTCAAGGTCGAGGCATGGGCACAGCGTTACCTCTCACATGTCATGGAAAAGGTCACCGACGCCATCTTCGTGATGGTCGCGCTCGACTCGACCGGCAAGCCGACGCCCGTTCCGGCCGAGCAATAAGGGCCTGGTTCATGGAGCAGGTGCAGCCCGATCCGGCGATCTTTTCGCACATACGCGTCGTCATGGGCATGGTGATCAGCCTCTCGCTTGCGCGGCTCCTCAGCGGCGTTGCGCTTTTCGTGCAGCACCCGGGCAAGACGAAGGTCTATTGGATACACCTCGGCTGGGTGCTGTTCATGTTCTTCTTCCTCGTCCATTTCTGGTGGTGGGAGTATCATCTGCACTCGCTGGCGGTGATCGACGTCAGCGTCTACCTGTTCGTCATCCTCTATAGCTGCGTCTTCTTCCTCCTCTGCGTCTTCCTCTTTCCGACGACTCTCGACGAGTACAGCGGCTACGAACATTATTTCATGTCCAGGCGCGCCTGGTTCTTCGGCTTCCTCGCCATCGCATTCGCAGTCGACCTCATCGACACAGCCTTGAAGGGCAAGGCCTATTTCCAGTCCTTCGGGATCGAATATCCGCTTCGCAACGCGGCCTATATCGCGCTCTGCATCATCGCGGCGGTCACGCCTGACCGGCGCTTCCATGCGTCTTTTCTGGTCGGCGCGGTTCTTTACCAGCTCACATGGATGTATCGCGCCTTCGACCTTCTCGATTGACGGGGGCAGATGCCGCTCGTGGCGATGTCTCACCCCTTGAAGATGAACGACGCCCCGAGCGCGATCAGCGCGAAGCCGATGAACTGATGCCAGCCGATCGGTTCCTTCAGCCAGAAAATCGAGAAGAGGACGAAAATGGTGAGCGTGATCACCTCCTGCATCGTCTTCAGTTGCGCCGCCGAATAGACAGAGTGTCCGATGCGGTTCGCCGGCACGGCCAGCCAATATTCGAAAAAGGCGATCCCCCAGCTTGCGACGATGACGATGTAGAGCGGCGACGAAGTGAACTTCAGGTGGCCGTACCAGGCGAAGGTCATGAACACGTTGGAGAGGAGCAGCAGGATGACCGGCCAGACATAGGCAGGATTGATGGCAAATGGCATGGAAACCTCGGGAAGAGCGCGAATCGCAGGCCGAGAATGCTCCGCCGAGTGCCGGCGTTGCAAGTGCCTTCGGCTCCCGGTGCAACGATGCGACCGTCAGTTTAAGCCGTCGCCTCGGAGGTCCGGGAAACGAGTGGAGGATCGCGGTTTTCCGTTTCCCTTTTGTACTCGTTCCCCCTTCACTTTCGACCTGACTCTGTCCATATTCCCGGCATGGCCAGATCACCGAAGAATTCCCCGAAGAAATCGTCGGCACCCGGCGGGTTCGAAGAAGCCCCGCAGGCGCCGCTTTCCGGTACGCCCCTTTCCGGCAATGTCTCCGACTGGGTGAAGCAGCTCGAATCGGAAGCGGAAGCGAGCACCTTCGAGAGCCGGCGCGAAGTTGCGTCCAAGGCCGGCAGGCATCGCAAGAAGGTGGAGATCTCCGCGTCGAAATCGGCCCGCGGCACATCGATGGGCGGAACGACCGATCCGAAGACGCGTGCGGCCGCGGGGCTGAATCCCGTGGCCGGCCTCGATGTCGCCTTGGAGGATGCCGACAAGCTCACCTCCGGTTCCGGCGTCACCGCCACCGTCGAGGCGCTTGCCAAGCTCATCGAGAGCGGCAATCCGCTGTTCAAGGACGGCAAGCTCTGGACGCCGCACCGCCCGGCCCGGCCTGAAAAGTCCGAAGGCGGCATCCCGATCCGCATGCAATCGGATTACGAGCCGGCCGGAGACCAGCCGACGGCGATCGCGGACCTGGTCGACGGGCTCACCTCGGGCGAGCGCAACCAGGTGCTGCTCGGCGTCACGGGGTCAGGAAAAACCTTCACCATGGCCAAGGTGATCGAGGCGACGCAGCGCCCGGCCGTCATTCTGGCTCCGAACAAGACGCTCGCCGCGCAGCTCTATTCCGAGTTCAAGAACTTCTTCCCGGACAATGCGGTCGAATATTTCGTCTCCTATTACGACTACTACCAGCCGGAAGCCTACGTGCCGCGCTCGGACACCTACATCGAGAAGGAATCGTCGATCAACGAGCAGATCGACCGCATGCGCCACTCGGCGACGCGTTCGCTGCTCGAACGCGACGACGTCATCATCGTCGCCTCGGTCTCCTGCATTTACGGTATCGGCTCGGTCGAGACCTATACGGCAATGACCTTCCAGATGAGCGTCGGCGACCGGCTCGACCAGCGCCAGTTGCTGGCCGACCTGGTCGCGCAGCAATACAAGCGCCGCGACATGGACTTTCAGCGGGGCTCCTTCCGCGTGCGCGGCGACACGATTGAAATCTTTCCCGCCCACCTGGAGGATGCCGCCTGGCGCATCTCGATGTTCGGAGACGAGATCGACTCGATCACCGAGTTCGATCCGCTCACCGGCCAGAAGACCGGTGACCTCAAGTCGGTGAAGATCTACGCCAATTCGCACTATGTGACGCCGCGGCCGACGCTGAACGCCGCGATCAAGGCGATCAAGGAGGAAATGAGCCAGCGGCTCGCCGAACTGGAACGCGCCGGGCGCCTTCTGGAAGCGCAGCGGCTGGAGCAGCGCACCCGTTACGACATCGAGATGCTCGAGGCCACCGGCTCCTGCCAGGGCATCGAGAACTATTCGCGCTACCTCACCGGCCGCAGGCCGGGCGAGCCGCCGCCGACGCTGTTCGAATATATTCCGGACGATGCGCTGATCTTCATCGACGAGAGTCACGTCACCATTCCGCAGATCGGCGGCATGTATCGCGGCGACTTCCGCCGCAAGGCGACGCTCGCCGAGTACGGGTTCCGCCTGCCCTCCTGCATGGACAACCGGCCACTGCGCTTCGAGGAATGGGACGCAATGCGCCCCGACACCATCGCCGTGTCGGCAACGCCCGGCGCCTGGGAGATGGAGCAGGCCGGCGGCGTCTTCGCCGAACAGGTGATCCGTCCGACCGGCCTCATCGATCCGCCGGTGGAGGTGCGCTCCGCCAAAACGCAGGTGGACGACGTGCTGGGCGAGATCCGCGAGACCGCCGCCGCGGGCTACCGCACCCTCGTCACCGTGCTCACCAAGCGCATGGCCGAAGACCTGACCGAGTATCTGCACGAACAGGGCGTGCGGGTGCGCTACATGCATTCGGACATCGACACGCTCGAGCGCATCGAGATCATCCGCGATCTGCGCCTCGGCGCCTTCGACGTGCTGGTCGGCATCAACCTCCTGCGCGAGGGTCTCGATATTCCCGAATGCGGCTTCGTCGCCATTCTCGACGCCGACAAGGAAGGCTTCCTGCGCTCGGAAACGTCGCTCATCCAGACGATCGGCCGCGCCGCCCGTAACGTCGACGGCAAGGTCATCCTCTATGCCGACACGATCACCGGCTCGATGCAGCGGGCGATGGAGGAGACCAGCCGCCGCCGCGAGAAACAGATGGCCTACAATGCCGAGCACGGCATCACGCCCGAATCGGTCAAGGCGAAGATCTCCGACATCCTCGATTCGGTCTACGAACGCGACCATGTCCGCGCCGATATTTCCGGCGTCGCCGGCAAGGGCTTTGCCGATGGCGGCCACCTCGTCGGCAACAATCTGCAGGCGCACCTCAACGCACTGGAAAAACAGATGCGCGACGCCGCCGCGGATCTTGACTTCGAAAAGGCCGCACGCCTGCGCGACGAGATCAAGCGCCTCAAGGCGGCCGAACTGGCCGTGCTGGACGACCCGATGGCGCGAGAGGAAGCGAAATCGCAGGAGAGCAGCAAGCGGGCCAGCAAGGGCGTGCCCGGCACAACGGACACCCTCCCCCTTGTGGGGAGGGCTGCGGAGGGGCAAGGCGACACCCCTCCCGGACCTTCGGGCCACCCTTCCCACAAGGGGGAGGGAAAGACAGAATCCTACTTCCAGAAGCCCTCGCTCGACAATATGGGCCCGGGGACCGACACCGAACGTCCCCTCTTCCGTAAACCCGAACTCGATGAAATGGGCCGCGACGTGGCGATCCCCTCTTCCCGCGGCCGAGGAGAAGGTGCCCGAAAGGCAGATGGGGGGCAGTCGCTTTTCAGAAAAAACACCCTTGACGAAATGACCGTCGGCCGCACGGAGAAGCCGGTACCGGGACCGGCACCGGAAAAGCCGACCCTCACCCGCGCCAAGCCGGGCGTAGGATCCTACGAGGAGCCGGCGGAGGAAAAGCGGCGCAAGAGCCGGACGAAGGGCAAGACGGGGCGTCCGGGACGCTGAGCCAGTCCTATCAGGATCCAAGGGCCGGACACTGGGCCGTTGCCAGGCCTTTCCAGACATCGAATGGACCAAAGCGGTCGCTGCGAGAGCGACTTCAGAACGAGTGCAACGACGCCGCCACTACCCCCAATTTTTTATGGGTAGCCCGAAATGATTAGCCCGACATAGCCGCGGAACCCTTAAATTTTTACGGAACATTTCCTTCCCGACACGAATTTAAGTTGTCACTAATTTAGGGAGGAAAATATGAAAACCCTGGATGTATTTCTTACGAGCACCGGTCTGGCTCTTATGTCAGTCGGTTTTTCAACTTCGGCAACGATTCCCGCGCACGCCCAGAACCTTACGGGCCCCGTGCTCATGGCCGAGCAGTGCAGCCCTCTGACGGACGCCAATTACGAAGCTTGCTGCATGGCTCAGAACAGAGCGGAAATCCTCACGGCCGGGCAAATAGAGCAATGCCCGCCCCTCTCCACGGCGGCTATCGGTAATTCATTTTCCACGACCTCCACCGACAGCGGTCCTCGCAACCTGAATGGCGATGACGGTGGCAGCGGCGGTGGTGGCGGCGGCGGTGGCGGCGGCGGTGGCGGCGGCGGCGGTGGCGGCGGCGGCGGCGGTGGCGGCGGCGGTGGCGGCGGCGGCGGCGGTGGCGGCGGCGGTGGTGGCGGTGGTGGCGATCCCGGCGGTGGCGGCGATCCCGGCGGTGGCGGTGGCCAAGACACCGGCAAGGGTAACCAGGACCATGGCAAGGGCAACCAGGACCACGGCAAGGGTAACCAGGATCACGGCAAGGGCAACCAGGATCACGGCAAGGGCAACCAGGACAACGGCAACCAGGACAGCGGCAAAGGCAGCCAAGATCGCGGCCTTAAAGGTAACCAGGACTAACCAGGACGACGATAACCGCGATGACGGCGGGTCGGGCGCCTGAAGGATCGGCCGCAGGAGCGCTCGACAGCGCCGATGGCAAATGACGAGAGCGCCGTGGCCGGCTCTCATAGCCGGCACGGCCAGTCCCGCTCCCGGCGCGTCGCGGAGAACGTCTGGCTTGTTGAGGCTATGCGCTTCGCGTTTCACAGCTCCAACGAGCGGTCACCCTGCCATGGACCGACGGCCGCACCTGCTCTACTCCGCCGCGCGCGCCTTCGCCTCCACCGCTTCCAACTCGTAGGAATACCCCTCCAGCATGGAGTAGGCCTGCTCGATCGCCTCGATCTGGGCTTCTGCATTCCTGATCGCCTCGGCGATCGACTGGCTGCGGGCGCGCAGCATGGAGCCGAGCACGTCTGTCTCGGGCCGCCTGCCGATGCGGTCGAGATGCTTGCGCACGCGGGAGCGGTGGCGTTCCAGTTCCAGAATGTGGAAGCGGTTTTTGACGATGTCGTCGGAAAGCTTGCGTCGCATCGCCGCCACCGGATCGAAACTGCCGGGCTCGCGTTCATCGAGTATGAAGTCGTTGACGAGGGTCTCCAGCATCATAAGGCCCTTGAGGTCTTTCGGGTCGGCGAGCTGGGGATCGTAACCGGTGTCATCGTAGACTTTGCGGCGCACCGGATCCTTCAGGAGATCGTAGGCCGCCTGCAGCTTGCCGAACTGCTCGGCATCACCGCCGCGGTCGGGATGCGCGGTCTTTACCGCCCGGCGATAGGCCGTCCGGACCGCCCGTTCGTCGGCGTCGCGCTCAATTCCAAGGAGGGCATAGGGATCGATCACGCCGGCCACCTGCTCATCGTCAACTCGCATATTGGTTTCCGGTACAGACCTACCGGTTCGCCGCCGCAGCAGCAAGCCCGCGAGGCTCACGGGGAGAGTGCAGGCTCAACCTAGTGCCGCGACGAAAATGTGGTCGAAACGAGGCAATCCACGACATTTGCCCCGCGGCACACGGCACCGTGAGGTCACGCGGGCGCTTCGGCATAAGGCATTGTCCGCAGGTGCGGGACCGCAAGAACTCCCCTTGCCTTTTTCGCGGAATACTGCCAATTCTATTGCCGTTCGGGCGTTTTCAATCCCGGAGACTGGACTTTCGCTTTGAGCCTGGCTTGACGCCGGGACAGCCGCAAGCGGCATCGTAGACGTCTTTTCCCCGATATCGTGACCACTCGACGCCTTTCAGCGCATTTCGCTGAAGACGACACGTTCGCTTCCTTCCGGGGGCGCGGACACACTACCTAAAGCAACCGATGCGTGATATTGAAGCGCAGGGTTGCGGCAAAGACAGACTGAAGGAAAAGGACTTCTTCCATGGCCACTAAAGGCATCGTCAAATTTTTCAACCAGGACAAGGGTTTTGGTTTCATCACGCCGGAAGGCGGTTCGAAGGACGTTTTCGTCCACATCACCGCTGTCCAGGCCGCAGGCCTCACGACATTGAACGATGGCCAGGAGGTCAGCTTCGACACGGAGCCGGATCGCATGGGCAAGGGCCCGAAGGCCGTCAACCTCCAGGCTCTCTAAGCCTGGCGTTCGACAAAGCGTGAAGAGCGGCGCTTCGCAAGAGGCGCCGCTTTTCGTTGGAGAGCACCCCATCCCACCTGCCGCCCGCCTTCCCCTCGCCGGCGAAGGAGACTGCGGCGCAGTCGCGTTACTCTGCCGCCTGCCTTGCCGTTACCGCCTCGAACACCGCGTCGAAAGCAGTGTGGATCACTTGCGGAACGGCATCCTTGCGGGTGGCGTCGGCGGAGAGTATCTGACGATAGCGCCGCGCGCCGGGCCAGCCTTGGAAGAGCCCGACCATGTGCCGCGTAACGTGGATCAGCCGGCCGCCATTCTCGATATGCGCAGCGGCATGGTTCACCATGGCATCGCGGATACCGGACCAGAATTCCAGCGACAGATTATGGTTACGATCGGAAAAGCCGTCGGGGTCGATCGGCATGGGCGCGGCCCCCGTCAGCGGGTGGACGAAATAGCCGTCGGCGGCCGTCAGCAGGCCGCTGTCGTGATAGGCCGCGCGGCCCAGCATCACACCGTCGAGAGGAGCGCCGCATGCGGCCTCTGCCGCAGTCCCGGTGGCTCCTCCCGTCGGTAGCGACCGCGGATCGAGGTGGGATAGCGCCTGATCCAGCTTTTGAAGACCCCCATTGAGACCAATGAAAAGATTCGTATTTTCCGCCTTGAGGCGGTGTACGAGGCCATAGTCGAGCGGCGGAACCTCGCGGTTCTCTTTCGGGCTCAGCCCTTTGAGCCATGCCTTTCGCGCATGCACCCACACGGCATCCGTTCCGGCATCCTTGACGCGCCCGACGAGGTCGCGAAGCGCGACTTCCGGATCCTGATCGTCGACGCCGATACGACATTTGACCGTGACCGGAATCTTGACCGCCGCCTTCATCGCCGCGATGCAGTCGGCGACCAACGCCGGCTCCTGCATCAGACAAGCCCCGAAGGTGCCGGATTGCACCCGGTCTGACGGGCAGCCGACATTCATGTTGATCTCGTCGTAGCCGAAGCCTTCGGCGATGCGCGCCGCCTCCGCCATCTTCGTCGGATCGCTGCCGCCGAGCTGCAGGGCGACCGGATGTTCAGAGGCATCGTGGCCGAGCAGCTTTTCCCGGTCGCCGCGCAGAATCGCATCCGCGACGATCATTTCCGTATAGAGCAAAGCATGCCTCGAGAGCAGGCGCGCGAAAAACCGATAATGACGATCGGTCCAATCTATCATCGGCGCAACGGCAAAGACGGGTGCCTTGAAGTACCTGTTTTTATCTTGCTTACCAGCGGTTTGCGCTGTTTCTTTCATATCCTGTTGGCTCTCGTTTGACGCGTTTTTAGCCCGTTCCTGCTGTGCTATTGCTACAATGTAGCAAATGGCTGGAGGCTTATAGCAAAAACATGGGCACCATCGTCTAGCGAAAGCGCCGGAATGGGCAGAAAGGCGATCATCCCGGTCGAGGATGTCTGCCGCGACTATTTCAATCACATGACGATTTCCTGAAAGTCTCGAGGTCCAATGTCTGAAGTCGATTGGTTGAGCCATCTCCTGCAAATCGTCACCGTAACCGGTCAGCTCGAGGTCCGCTGTACCTACGGTGCGCCATGGCGCGTGGCCTGGAGCCGGGCTGCGGCGAACGAAATCCCCTACCACGCCATCGTCCAGGGTCGGGCCATTTTCGAGGATCCGGAGACGAAAACGACGAGGGAGTTGGTGAGCGGAGATATCGTGCTGCTACCTCATGGAGCGGCGCATGTACTGCACGACGGTAGCGGGCAAACTCCTATCCATACCCGGCAACACCGGAGGTCTGCCGGATGGATGCTGAGCGAGAACGATAGCCAGGGCGAGCAACTCGATCTGTTGTGTGGTCGATTTTTCATCGCGCCGCCTCATGATCGACTGATCCGTAACTACCTGCCCACAAATCTCGTGGCGCGGGCCACGGACAGCCGTGGAGAAGATGGTATCAGTTCCGCTTCCAACCAACTGGCCAGTCTGGTGAGGCTGATGCGTATGGAGTCCGCCGGCGACCGAGCGGGAGGACGCGCCGTTCTCAACGCCCTTTCTTCGGCCCTGTTCACACTGGTACTGCGAGCGGCGAGCGAATCCGAGAAAGCCCCCGAAGGCTTGTTGGCCCTGGCCGGCCATCCGCGACTTGCTCCAGCCATTGCGGCCATGCTTGGCGATCCGGCCCATCCATGGAAACTGCCTGATCTGGCGGATTTGTGCGGCATGTCACGCGCCACGTTCATGCGGCACTTTCAAGACAGGCTAGGTTGCTCCGCGCTCGATTTGTTGACCGATCTCCGCATGAGTTTGGCCGCCAACGAACTCAAGAAGCCGGCAATAAGCACTGAAGCTGTGGCCGAGACGGTGGGATATCAATCCGTTTCCGCATTTCGACGGGTGTTTGCGGAAAGGATGGGGATGACGCCGGGGGAATGGCGCCGACTGGCGCACAATGGCCCGTAGGCCCCAGGACGATCTTAGCTCAAATGCGCCAGATTGATCCTTTCGCGCATTATATTGAGCCAATCCAGTCTCGATGTTTGCACCATCATTCGTAAATTAGGTTCCGTCATCACTTGATGAAGGAGCCATCCAATGAACTGCATCAGCATCACCGCCGAAACCGCAACCGGCACAGGCGCCGAAATCCACGCACGGACCGAGAGCCCCGGAATCGCTCTCGCGCCCCAACCGTCCCATTCGCACACACAGCCAACGCCGACGAATGCCGTCATCGAAACCATTCTGAGCCGTAGTGCTGCCAAGTACTACGACCCAGCCGCCACCCTCAGCGATGGTGAGATCCGCGACCTGGTGCGGATCGGCACCTCCGCGCCGACATCGTTCCACCTGCAGAACTGGCGGTTTATCGCAGTCCGTACGCCTGACGCCAAGGCACGGCTACGTCCGATCGCCTGGAACCAGCCCGCAATCACCGACGCCGCCGTTACCTTCATCATCGTCGGCAGGTTGGCCGATGCCCGCACCGTCCCGGAGCGCCTGGTGCCGGTAGTGGAAGCCGGCATCATGCCAGCGCACCTGGTGCCGGAATGGGAAATCCCCGCTCGCGGTCTGTATGACGGTCAACCCCAACGGCAGCGCGACGAGGCGGTACGTTCCGCTACCTTCGGCACCGCGGCCATCATCTATGCAGCTCGCTCCCTCGGCCTGGGTTCGACGCCGATGATCGGGTTCGACGCGGAAGCCGTGCACCGCGAGTTCGGCCTGACCGAGGACGAAGTGCCGGTCATGCTTCTGACCGTCGGGCCGGAGCGGACCGGCAACTGGCCGCAGAAGCCGCGCCTGCCGGTGGCCGACGTCCTGTCCTTTGCATAATTCTCAGTCCCAACAGTCACTTATGGAGAGTATGATGTCTAGAACTATTGCCCTGGAACCCGAAAATGTACCGGCAGAATCGAAACCAACTCTCGATGCATTCACGAAGAGCATCGGATTCACCCCAAATATGATGGCGTCCTTCGCGCAGAGCCCGATCGCGTTCAACGCATGGGCCACGCTGCTTGGCTCCCTCAGCAAGGCGCTCGATGTGAGGACGCGCGATAGTATCGGCCTTGCCGTCTCGGAGGTGAATGGCTGCAATTATTGCCTGACGGTTCACAGCTACACCGCGGAACATATGGCAAAGTTATCGGCGGATGACATCATTCTCGCCCGGAAGGGTCATGCAAGCGACGCGAAACGAGACGCCGCAGTCCAGTTCGCGCGCAAAGTCATCGAGGCCCGAGGACACGTTGGTGAGGCCGATCTGAAAGCCGTCCGCGATGTCGGCTACACCGATGCGAACATCATCGAGATCGTTGCGCTGGTCGCCATGTACTCCCTGACGAACTTCTTCAACAACGTGTTCGACCCCGAGCGGGACTTTCCCGCCGTTGCCCCGGCCGGCTCTGTCTAAGCCCGGTCCTGTCGCAATCTCCGCGCGGTTGAACCCGAAATAAGCCGGGCTCGCCGCGCGACATCACACAGCAATTTCGACAGCAAGGTCTTCGAAAAGGCGTCAAGCCGGTAACGGGTTGCGCGGGAGATCGAAAACATCTTCCACGCCTGAATTTTTCCAAGCCAACAAATATCTGAGGAGACAATTCCCATGAAAGCGATCGTAGTGACCGACCAGGCTGCGGGAACAGCCGGAATGAAGCTGGTGGAGCGACCCGAGCCTCAGGCCGCCATAAACGACGTCGTCGTTGAGGTCCATGCGGCGGGGTTCGTCAACACCGAACTGGATTGGCCTTCAACCTGGACGGATCGGGCCTTTCGTGACCGGACGCCATCGGTTCTCGGCCATGAGCTGGCCGGTGTGATCACCGAGCTGGGCTATGGCACCACGGGGCTGTCGATCGGCCAGCGGGTGTTCGGCCTGTCGGACTGGTATCGCGACGGCACACTCGCTGAGTACGTCGCCATGGAGGCCCGCAACCTCGCGCCATTGCCCGGCAACGTCGACTTCACGGTGGGCGCAAGCCTGCCAATATCTGGCCTGACCGCATGGCAGGGACTGTTTCAGCATGGCCGCCTTCAGGCGGGGCAGAGCGTCCTCGCCCATGGCGCAGCTGGCGCTGTCGGCTCGATCGTGACCCAGCTTGCGCGGGAAGCCGGCGCCTATGTCATCGGCACCGGACGCGCCGCTGACCGCCAGAGAGCTCTGGACTTCGGTGCAAATGAATTCGTCGATCTTGGAAACGACACCCTGGAAGACGTCGGCGGCGTCGATCTGGTATTCGACGTTATCGGCGGCGATGTTCAGAGGCGGTCCGTACCGCTGATCCGGGCCGGAGGAACGCTTGTGACAGCCGTCGGACCGACGGATGTCCGACCTGTGGATGGCCTGGTGGTTGACTTTGTCGTAGAGGCTGATCGTGGCCAGCTCTCGGAGATCGTTCAGCGCGTCCGGGACGGAAGACTGCGGACGAACATCGGCAAGATTTCAAGTCTGGACGATGCGATCGCCACCTTCAATTCTACGGAGCGACGCGCCGGAAAGACAGTCATCCGCGTTCTCCCGTGAGGACTCGGCGAGAACCGAGGATATTCGCGGGGGAATCGAAGCGGCCGTATCTTCCTGCCGGATAGGCCTCCATGCGACGGCGCCACCGCAAAGACGGGTGCCTTGAAATACCGACTTCCCGTCTTCCCGTCTGTGGCACCGATTCCATCCTGTCTCGTCAGCCCATTTCTACATACGGCAGCGGTCCGAGGCTTGTAGCAAATCACGTGCACAATCGCCGAGTGAAAGAGGGAATGTTAATATAACCGACAGAAGAAACAGAGCCGAATCAGATGTTCGGATGTATTGTTTCTTCTTACCTAATACTGTCGATTGTATCTTGTGGCAAAATTCGGGCACCTACCGAGGCCTCTATCTGGATATTCTGTTGAAGATCAGACAGTTATAATATTCTTGCGTAAGGCAGCACTTTCTGTGCCATCCTGCGCCGCGCTGGAGGCTGAGGTTCGAAACATGTCCTAAACTTTAGGGAAGGAAGCAGGACAATGCGTAGAACAGGAAAAACTATCATCGGCTCATTGCTTGGTCTCGCCTATGTCGTTGCCACGCCATTTGCCTCACTCGCGTCGTTCGATGACGGCCTGCGTCAGAGTACAGCGCTTGCCGGTCCTCATGGTGACGTCCTTGTCGTTGCCGACGCCGGGAGCGCGCCAGCCGGAGGTCAGGAGACGGGCTCCGGTGGCGGTCAGGATACCGGTTCCGGCGGCGGTCAGGATACCGGCTCCGGCGGCGGTCAGGACAGCGGTTCCGGCGGCGGTCAGGACAGCGGCTCCGGCGGCGGCCAGGACAGCGGTTCCGGCGGCGGTCAGGACAGCGGTTCCGGCGGCGGACAGGACAGCGGTTCCGGCGGCGGACAGGACAGCGGCTCCGGCGGCGGCCAGGACAGCGGTTCCGGCGGTGGACAGGATAGCGGTTCCGGCGGCGGACAGGATAGCGGTTCCGGCGGCGGTCAGGACAGCGGCTCAGGCGGCGGTCAGGACAGCGGCTCCGGTGGCGGCGAAGGCTCCGGTGGCGGCCAGGACAACGGCTCCGGCGGCGGACAGGATAGCGGCTCCGGCGGCGGACAGGATAGCGGCTCAGGCGGTGGCCAGGATAGCGGCTCCGGCGGCGGCGAAACTCCCGCTTCCACGTCGAGCGACTGACACGGTACCAATAGTCGTTGGATCACGATGATTCAGGTCGGGTCGACCTAGCATCATGAACGTGATCGACTCTACGAAGTTGGAGCGGGATGCGGGCGGAACGGCACACTTTTCTCCTCATCCCGCTCTACTGCCGCAATCAGAGGCGGTCGAAGCTCATTGAAATCCCGCCTGGCGGAACCACTCCTGAATGCCGGCAAGAACCTCCGCCTTGGCGCCCTCGAGCGTCGGCTCGTAGCGGAAGCCCGTTTCACCGGTACCGTTGCAATGGGAGATGCGCCAGGCCCAATCGCTCATGGCCTGACGTTTCATGACAAAGGCGACTTCATGTCTGCCAAGCATCGCGCAGAAAGTCCCATTCTGCAGTGGCAACCAAGTCAAACGGATCTCTGCAACCGTCACCATTCCAGCCCTCCAACAGCAGAAAAGGTATAGAATGTGGGCCAAGTGCTTGAAACCCCGCCTTTTAAGGGGATGCAGCGCAATACGGGTGGCGAGGGAAAGGACAACTCCAGATAAGGGCTCCTTCGACGATGAGCAAAGCGTCCCTGTTGCGAAAATATCTGATCGGCAGCGGCGGCGGACAGGAGGGAAACCGTGTTTCAGCAAAATTGCGGACAAACGGGATTCCCTGAGCTACATTGAAGCGCTCGGCCCGGTCTCCGGGCTTCTCGGGAGGGAACCCGGCAGGCCCGACAGCGTTCTTGTACATGATCCCGGGAGCGGGAAAGCGGCAGTCGAAGCCGGTGTCCGTCGCTTTGTCGCCCGATTGGAACCGAACATACCCAGACGCGGCCCGATTGTCGCGTCGCTGCGATCCAGGAGGAGAAGCATGCAGGTCTTGTGGAGCAATCCCATCGAGCTTGGAATGAACGGGGGTGACGTGCGCATGGTCAAGGGACCGTCCGACGCGCTCCGATGCCTCGCGGACCATTGGCCGTATCGCGGCCCCTACTATGTCGCCGCGCGCAGCGCGTGCCGCGCCGCGATCGACGGGCGTCGTACCTGCGAGGAAGCACGCAGACTCTTTCTTTCCGCCGCTGAGGAGGCGCGTCTCAAAGCGCATTAGGGCCTGTTGAGATTCATTTTGAATTAATGACGGCTGCTGCGAGATCGATAATGGCGTTGAAGCTCTGATCGATTTTGTCGGCACGCATGGCGACGCAGTTCAAAGTGCTCCAGCGACCTTTGCGCGTCTCATAAGACGCGCGGCGCTGTAGGAAACTGTTCAGAGGACTGCATCTTTCCTCCGTCCTCATCCCTTGCTCGTCACAGGGATGAGAGCAGCGCCGCGTCTGCGGCGCGCGAAGGGTTCTTTCAGCCCAAGGACTTGGTCTGGCTGGATTCCTGTGACGAGCACAGGAATGAGGAAATCAAACAGGCGGCGGCGGGCGGCCCGAATCTCAACAGGCCCTAGCTCACGATATGCGGGCAAGCGACCGCAACACTGAACGATCCTTTGCGCTTGCGGTTTTCCGCCGCCTGGGTGGATCGATGCTGGGCGCCTCCAGTCGGACCCAGTGTATTGGTAATACAATTCTTGTGCAGCGCAATATTCGGGCACACCCGGCCGGCCGGCTTGAAAAACAAAGAAACCTCTAATATAACCGTTCCCGTGTGTTAATCCGCGAATATGAGAATGCGATCTTTGCAATCGCGCGGTCCAGCCTCGAAATGAGTGTGAAATCTTCGCGAATTCGCCCGATTTCTGTCGTGAAGGCTTCATCTGGCGGCGTTATATTCTATTCCGTCTTACAAAAACCAATATCGAATGTTTAAGGTCCCATCAAAAGAGGGACATAAGAAATAATACGGGAGAGCTATGATGAGAGAGCGTAATCTCTATCGTATCGTCGAAGTCAGCATGAAGCGCGAAAGCGGCCGGAAGGAAATCGGCATCATGACCGTGCGCCAGGCCCTTGAGCTTCCCCAGGTACCAAGCCTCGAATACAGTCATCCGGAACTCAACTCGCGGTCCGACGGCCGCTTCCTCACGCGTGACCAACTAGAGGCCTATGCGCGCTGCGCCTGACCCCGAGAGCACGGCTCAGGCATCATTCTCACGCCCTGCCTATTGCAGCAGCCCGTCCGGCTGCTAACGTCCTTCTCTCCAGATTCGCTTCGGCGTCGCCCTGACCTAGGGGGCGGTGCTGGTGCGTCGATTTCTGCGAACGAACCGCTCGGGCCAGACCGAGACCGAATGATGGAGCCGGACGATCATGCAGACAGCCCTGACACCCCCGCCCCTCGTCCTGCTGCCGATCTCCGGCAGCTCCGTCGGGTTTCCGGTGCGCCGGGTCTATTGTGTCGGCCGCAACTATGCGGCCCACGCCCGCGAGATGGGTCACGACCCGGACCGTGAGGCGCCCTTCTTCTTTCAGAAAAACGCCGACAATCTTCTGCCGCCGGGCGAGGATTTTCCCTATCCGACGCGCTCTTCCGACGTTCATCACGAGGTTGAGCTGGTCGTCGCCATGCGCACCGGGGGCGCGGACATTCCCGTCGAGCAGGCCGCCGATCACATCTTCGGTTATGCCGTCGGCATCGACTTCACCCGCCGGGATCTGCAGGCGGAAGCCAAGAAGGCCGGCAAGCCGTGGACGGCCGCCAAGGCGTTCGAGCATTCCGCGCCGGTTTCCGCGATCGTCCCCGTCACCGCGATCGGTCATCCCGCAAGCGGCAATATATGGCTCAAAGTCAATGGCGAACTGCGCCAACAGGGCGACCTCGACCAGATGATCTGGAAGGTGCCCGAGATCATCGCCGAGCTTTCCCGCCTCTTCACTCTCGCACCGGGCGACATCATCATGACCGGAACGCCGTCAGGTGTGGGTGCCGTCATGCAAGGCGATGTCGTAGCCTGCGGCATCGACGGGATCGGCGCGATCTCCGTCAACATCGTTTGATAAACGGAAGGGCGAAGATCACCGCCTTCGATCAAAGGACGCAGCCGCCATGCCGCTTTACGCTCTAGGACCCCTCAGACCGCAGACGCCGACCGAAGGCAGCTACTGGGTGGCGCCGGACGCAACCATCATCGGGCAGGTTGAGCTCGGCGAGGACGTCGGCATCTGGTTCGGCGCGACGCTGCGCGGCGACAACGAGCCGATCCGCATCGGCGCGCGCACGAACATCCAGGAGGCCGTCATCATCCATGTCGATCCCGGTCACCCGGTTTCCATAGGCGAAGGCTGCACCATCGGTCACCGGGCGATCGTTCACGGCTGCACCATCGGCGACAATTCGCTGATCGGCATGGGAGCGACGATATTGAATGGTGCGAAGATCGGCCGCAATTGCCTCGTCGGCGCCAACGCGCTGGTCACCGAGGGGAAGGAATTCCCCGACAATTCTCTCATTGTCGGCGCCCCGGCCAAGGTGGTGCGGACCCTCGATGACGCCGCCGTCGAGGGATTGAGGCGTTCGGCCGAACATTATGTGAAGAATTGGCAGCGTTACGCCGCCCAGCTTACGCTGCTGGATTGATACGCGGCCTCACGCGCAGCTCTTGCAGTGTCCGCGGATCTCGATCGTCGTCTTCTCGGTCTTGAACTCCTGCGCGCGCACGAGCGTGGAAAGCCGATCCTCGATCACCTCGTCATGAAACTCGGTCACCTGGCCGCAGCCTTCGCAGATGGTGAAGGCTGTGACGCCGTGGTCGTGCTCGTGTTCATGCGGGCAGCTGCAGGCCACGAAAGCGTTGAGGCTCTCCAGCCGATGAACCAGCCCGTATTCGAGCAGCTTGTCGAGCGCGCGATAGACCTGCAGCGGCGCGCGAAAGCCATTGTCGCGCAGCTTGTCGAGAATGGTGTAAGCGCTCATCGGACCGTCCGAATGGGCAAGCGCCCCCATCACCAGCGACTGGTTCTTGGTCAATTGGGGCGTAACCATCAGTGATGTCCTCCATCCGAAGTATGCGGGGCGCTCGCGATCCGGCGGCCGACCGGCAGCAGACTCAGCACGAAAAGGACCAGCGCGGCAACCACGATAGACGGTCCCGACGGCGTATCCCAGTGAAGCGAGCCGAAAAGCCCGCCGGCGACGGCGACCGCGCCGATCAGCGAGGCGTAGACAGCCATGACTTCCGGAGACGAGGCGAAGCGACGGGCGGTTGCCGCCGGTATGATCAGCAGCGAGGTGATCAGCAGGATACCGACGATCTTCATGGCGATCGCAATCACCAGAGCCATCAGCAGCATGAAGAAGAACCGCGCCCTCTCGGGCTCGAGGCCTTCCGCTTCGGCCAGTTCCGGATTGACGGTCGATGCGAGCAACGGCCGCCAGAGATAGACCAGCGCGAAGATCACCAGAATGCCACCGCCCCACACGATGTCGATATCGGCGCGGGACACCGCGAGGATGTCGCCGAAGAGGAAGCCGACGAGGTCGATCCGGACCCAGGTCATGAAGGCGACGATGACGAGGCCGATCGACAGCGCCGAGTGCGAGAGAATGCCGAGCAGCGCATCGGTCGAAAGCGCGCCGCGCTTCTGCAGGAAGAGAAGCAGCACCGAGACGGCGGAAGCGACGATAAACACGCTTACCATGAGGTTGAGGTCCATGAGCAGCGAGAGCGCCACCCCCAACAGCGCCGAATGTGCCATCGTATCGCCGAAATAGGCCATGCGCCGCCAGATGACGAAGCAACCGAGCGGCCCGGCGACCATGGCGATGCCAATTCCGGCGACGAGCGCGCGAATGAAGAAATCGTCAAGCATCGCGCTTCTCCGTCCCGTAACCCTGGAGCCGCGCGTGATGGCCGCAGCCGCAGTCCGGATCGTGATCATGAATGTTGTCGGCCTCTTCGTCATGATGATGGCCGTCGTCCGGGAAGCAGCTTTCGGTGATGCTGCCGTCGGCATGCAGCACCCGCCCGTCCGGGAGGTGCGTATGGTCGTGGTGATGACTGTAAACCGCAAGCGCGCCGGCGGCCCGGCGGCCGAAGAGTTTGAGATATTCCGGACTCTGGCTCACCACCTGCGGCGTTCCGCGACAGCAGACATGGCCGTTGAGGCAGACGACCGTATCGGTTTCCGCCATGACGATATGGAGATCGTGGGAAATGAGCAGGATACCGCAGCCGGTGCGGTTGCGGATCTGCTTGATCAATTCGTAGAGGGCTATCTCCCCGGAAAAATCGACTCCCTGCACCGGCTCGTCCAGGACCAGCAGGTCGGGTTTGCGGGCGATCGCGCGGGCAAGCAGCGCCCGCTGGAACTCGCCACCCGAAAGGTGCTGCACCTCGGCCTTCGCCATGTGCAGCATGCCCGTCGCTGCGAGCGACTCCTCGATCTCTCGCCCC
Organism: Sinorhizobium meliloti 4H41; assembly: GCF_000375585.1. Classification (GTDB taxonomy): domain Bacteria; phylum Pseudomonadota; class Alphaproteobacteria; order Rhizobiales; family Rhizobiaceae; genus Sinorhizobium; species Sinorhizobium meliloti_A. Next base: position 333,111 of record NZ_AQWP01000002.1, read on the forward strand.
TTGAGCGGGCCCGTCAGCGTCATCAGCCGCTCCACCGTCAGCGGCAGCGTCCAGTCGACGGCAAGCTTCTGCGGCACATAGCCGACCTTCAGCCCTGCGAGCCGGTCGACGTGTCCCTCATCCGGTTTGAGAACCCCGATCGCCGTCTTCGCCGTCGTCGATTTTCCAGACCCGTTCGGCCCTATGAGGGTGACGATCTCGCCGCGGCTGATCGAAAAATCGACGCCGCGCACCAGCCATCTGCCGTTTCGCCGCACTCCGGCATTGGCGAGGCTGACCAAAGGCGTCGTTTCTGGTGATCGGAAGTTCAGCATCAAAAAGTTCCGGCTGGTGGTTGCCACTGGCTATCGCACACGTTATAGCATAACGCAATTGATGTAATAACATAACCATGCCGTTTCAAGCAACGCCCGGCCATAAACGCCGGCTGCAGCAACCGGACAATTCGGAGAAACCGATGAATTCGACGACTGCCCTCCTGTTCGCCTCAACGCTTCTCCTTGCCTCCCCCGCATTTGCGGAGGCGCCCAATGTGGTCGTCTCGATCAAGCCGGTCCATTCGCTGGTCGCCTCGATCATGCAGGGCGTCGGCGAACCCTCGCTCATCGTCGAGGGCGGTGCCTCCCCTCATACCTACACCATGAAGCCGTCGAACGCCGCGGCACTGCAGGCGGCAAAGGTCGTGTTCTGGGTCGGACCGGGCCTTGAGGCTTTCCTCGACAAGCCGCTTGATACGCTCGGCACAGGAGCCCAGGTGGTCGAACTCGGCGAGGCTCCCGGGCTGGAGAAGCTGAAGTTCCGCGAGGGCGGCGCCTTCGAGGGGCATGATCACGGTGAAGAGGGGCACGGCGGCGAAGCCGGCCACGAAGAACACGGCCATGCCCATGCCGGCGAAGCGGACGGTGGCGAGCATGCCGACAAGCATGACGGTCACGATCACGCCGAAGGCGAATTCGACATGCATATGTGGCTCGATCCGATGAACGCCAAGGCCATGGCGACTGAGATCGAGAAGACTTTGGCCGCGGCCGATCCGTCCAACGCCGCCACCTACAAGGCCAATCTGGAGAGGTTCAACGAGCGGATCGACTCTCTCGACAAGGGTCTCGCCGAGACGGTGGCCGCAATCAAGGACAAGCCTTTCGTCGTCTTCCACGATGCCTATCAGTATTTCGAGAACCGCTATAAGGTGCGCGTCGCCGGTTCGATCACCGTCAGCCCGGAAGTGCTGCCCGGCGCGGAACGGCTCTCCGAGATCCGCGCGAAGATCAAGGAATTGGGCGCGACTTGCGTCTTCGCCGAGCCGCAGTTCGAGCCGAAGCTCGTCAGTGTCGTCATCGAAGGCACGCCGGCGAAATCCGGAACGCTCGATCCGGAAGCCGGCACCCTCGACGCCGGACCGGATCTTTACTTCCAGATGATGGAAAACATCGGCGTCTCGCTGAAGGAATGCCTTTCTTCGGCGAGCTAAGGCCTGTTGAGATTCGGGCCACCGCCGCCGCTTGTTTGATCGCCTCATCCCTGTCCTCGTCACAGGGATGAGGGAAAAATCGGGTTCCTTAAAAAGGAACACGCAAGGTCAATAGGCCGATGCGAGGCCTGCGATCACGCCCGTTGCGAGGCTGATCAGCAGAAAGTCATTGTCGACGCGCACCCATTGCTGGCCCCGCGGCGGCGGCCGCAACTTGTAGCGGCGGTAGTCGCGGACATAGGCCATGTGGCGCCGCTCGGACGGGCTCAGCCTGTGGCCGCGCGCCCAGCGGTGCTTTTTGACGATCACGCGCTTTTCGACATGCTTCTCGACGTGTCGGTCGACGCGTTTCTCGACATGACGATCGACGTGCCTGTGGCGATTACGATCATGCGCCTGCGCAAGCTCGAAGGAGCCGGCCGGCTGAGCAAGCGCCATCGGAGTGGCGAGGAACGAGCTGGCGACGAGCGCGATCAGAAGGCGTTTCATGAGGTTTTCCTTTCGTTATTACCCCCCGAAACTAAGCCTCCCTTCCTGAACCGAATATGAAGCCTGACATTACAAATAAGTAATGATTACCGATGCTTATAAGAGTTCTCTCATAAACTTCCCGCATTTCAAACGCTAAGCGCCTGGTAGCGGAAACGGTCGAAATCGGCAGGCATCGCGCAACCCGAGATGTCGAAAGCGAAGATGCCGGCGAACGCCCCCGTGAAGGAACCGTGCTCGCCGCGCCCACCTTCGTCCGAAATCACGCCGGCGTCGAGCACCGGCCCGATGGTCAGCCATTGTGCCTGGTCCGCCCTCCGCCAAAAGAACTGGAGATCGTTGTCTCTCACCTCCATGGCGAGTTGAATTGGACCGTCGGGTACGGCGATGCCGCTGCCGACCGGATAAGTCAACCGCCCGTTCGGAAAATCGCCCGGACAGGAGAGTACGGTGAGGGTACGTCCGAGGATTTCGTGCCGTGTGACGCCAAGGGCATGGAACTTGTGCCGGTTATAATAATGCGTGAGACCCGCGACCTGCTGATAGGTGTCAGGAGCGAAATCGACGACGGCTTCCGCGCGGAAGGAATGATGTTCCTGCCGCCGCGCCACCAGCGCCTGCTCGAACCAACTGCCGATGCTCTCGCGGCCGAAGAGCCGGAGATGCCCGGTCCGGGCGGTTAACGAGAATATCCGCTCCGGGATCGGGGTGCGCAGCCACTGGAACTCCGGCGGAAGCACCTGCTCGTCGAAGTCCGTTTCAAAAAGGACACGCTCAGCGACGGTTCCTGCAGCTCCCGGCGCGGGCACGGTCACCTCGGGAACCGGGCCGCCATTTTCGAGATAAAGCCATCCGTCCTCCCGCCAGACGCATTTCTGCAGCGCAGTCTCGCGGCCGAGCGTGCAGCGTCGCTGCGGCGGCAGCGGCCGGCCGCAAAGATGCGTATGATAGGCTTGGCCGTCCGGCGTCTCGACATATTGCCCGTGCCCCGCGCGTTGGAGAGCCGCCTCCGGGTGATCCTTGGATGTGATGAGATGAACATTCGGGTGCATCTCGTAAGGTCCGTCGATCGTGCGGGACCGCGCCATGCCCACGGCGTGGTCGTAACCTGTTCCTCCCTCGGCGACCGTCAGGTAATACCAACCGTCGCGTCTGAAGAGATGCGGCCCTTCGACGAGGCCGAGCGGACTGCCGGCGAAGATGTTCTTCGCCGGGCCTACGAGCTTGCGGGTCCGCTCGTCCCATTCCTGCAGGAGGATACCGTCGAAAGCGGGGCTTTTGGGCGAGCCGCCGAAGCTTTCGGAGCGGTGGTTCCACTTCATGTTGAGAAACCATTTGCGGCCATCGTCGTCATGGAAGAGCGACGGATCGAATCCCGACGAATTGACATAGACCGGATCGGACCAGGTGGCCTCGACCGCTTCCGCAGTCACGATGTAGTTGTGGGCATCCTTGAAGTTGCCGTCCAGGCGTTTGACGTCGGTATAGACGAGCCAGAACAGCCCGTCGCAATAGGACAGGCACGGAGCCCATACGCCGCAACTGTCGGGATTGCCGCGCATGTCGAGCTGACTTGCGCGTTCGAGCGGACGGCGCACGAGTCGCCAGTTCACGAGATCGCGCGAATGGTGAATCTGCACGCCGGGGTACCATTCGAATGTCGAGGTCGCGATGTAATAGTCTTCGCCGACCCGACAGATGGACGGGTCCGGATTGAAACCGGGCAGGATCGGGTTCCGGATCGTCGCGTTCATCTCTTGCATCTCCCTCTTCGCGGTGCCGCATCCAGCCCCAAGCTCACCGTCTTTTCAAGACCTTTCGCGCAGCGTTCCGACACCGGCATCCGGCAGATTGCCACCTGTCGAATCGCCTGAAATCCCCTGCGCGGGCTTCATTTTCCACGAAAGCTGCGGCGGAACATCGGCTGCAAGCGCGCCTGCGTGCCTAAGTTTTGATCATTCGCCGGTGGACCGTATTCGACTTTCGTCTGAGACCCCGCCCCTATCCCGGAAAATCGGCCATCGCACTTGAAAGCAGGCTTGAAATGGGCACTCTGCCTGTGCTTGGCAAAAAAACAAAAACCATTGCGGGGAGGAACTCGATGAAACCGTTACTCGGCTTCAGCCGATTGATCGACGCCATTACCGAAAAGGTCGGCAAGGCGGTCTCTTGGCTTATTCTGGTGGCCGTGCTCGTGAGCGCCGGCAACGCCGTCATCCGAAAAGTGTTCAACATGTCGTCCAATGCATGGTTGGAGGCGCAGTGGTATCTCTTCGGCGCGGCCTTCATGTTCGCCGCCGCCTACACGCTGAGCCAGAACGAGCACATCCGCATCGACGTCGTCTACGGAATGTTCTCGCGCCGTGTACAGCACTGGATCGACCTCTTCGGACACGTCTTCTTCCTGATGCCCTTCGTGCTTCTCATGCTCTATTACCTCGTGCCCTACGTACGGATGTCCTATGTCTCGGGCGAACTTTCCTCGAGCGCCGGCGGGCTCATCCTATGGCCGGCGAAAGCGATCCTGCTGATCGGCTTCGTTCTTCTCGCCCTGCAGGGCGTATCCGAAATCATCAAGAAGATCGCGATCATGACCGGAAACATGGACGATCCGACGCCTTACGTTCCGGCTCATGCACCGCTCGATGACACGGTATCGCCGGAGGCCCGCTCATGATCGAGTTCGTCGCTGAAAACCTGGCGCCGATCATGTTCGTGTCGCTGATCGTGTTCCTGCTGCTCGGATATCCGGTCGCCTTCTCGCTTGCCGCCAACGGTCTCCTCTTCTTCATCATCGGCGTCGAACTCGCGCCCTTGTCGGATTCCATCAATCTTTCCTGGCCCCTGCTCAACGCATTGCCGGAACGGTTCTGGGGGGTCATGTCGAACGACACGCTCCTCGCCATTCCCTTCTTCACCTTCATGGGCATAGTGCTCGAACGATCGGGCATGGCCGAGGATCTTCTCGACACGATCGGCCAGCTCTTCGGTCCCGTACGCGGGGGGCTCGCCTATGCTGTCATCTTCGTGGGCGCGCTTCTTGCGGCCACCACCGGCGTCGTTGCGGCTTCGGTGATCGCCATGGGCCTGATCTCGCTGCCGATCATGCTGCGCTACGGCTATGACCGCCGCATCGCCACCGGCGTCATTGCGGCGTCGGGCACGCTCGCGCAGATCATCCCGCCGTCGCTGGTGCTGATCGTTCTCGCGGACCAGCTCGGCCGCTCGGTCGGCGACATGTATGCGGGCGCTCTCATCCCCGGCCTCGTCCTGACCAGCCTGTACATGGGCTACATCGTGCTCATGACCTTCGTGAAGCGGGACTCCATGCCGGCATTGCCTTTGGAAGCGCGCACCCTCGGATCCGGCGTCACCTCGCTCGCGGTCGCATTGGTGGTCGCCGCAGCCATAGCCTATGCGGCCCATTTGTACCTTTCGCCGACACAAGGGGAAAACGCTGACATCCTCGGCGCGACGGTCGGCATCATCGTCATATATGTGGCCGCCATCGCCGACAGAGCGCTCAAGATCAACGCGCTTTCGCGTCTGGCCCAGCAGGTGATCATCGTGCTGATCCCGCCGCTGGCCCTGATCTTCCTGGTTCTCGGCACCATATTCCTCGGCATCGCCACCCCGACCGAAGGCGGAGCCATGGGAGCCGTCGGCGCCCTTGTCATGGCTGCGGCCAAGGGCCGGCTGAACATGGAGGTCGTCCGCGCCGCGCTCGCCTCCACGACACGGCTCTCCGCCTTCGTGCTGTTCATCCTGATCGGCGCCCGGGTCTTTTCGCTCACCTTCTACGGCGTCAACGGACACCTCTGGGTGGAACATCTGCTGACCGCGCTCCCGGGCGGCGAGATCGGTTTCCTGATCGCCGTCAACGTGCTCGTCTTCTTTCTGGCGTTCTTCCTCGATTTCTTCGAGCTCGCTTTCATCATCGTGCCGCTGCTCGCACCGGCGGCCGACAAGCTGGGCATCGATCTGATCTGGTTCGGCGTGCTGCTCGGCATCAACATGCAGACGAGCTTCATGCATCCGCCCTTCGGTTTCGCACTCTTCTACCTGCGCTCCGTCGCAGCCCGGGTGCCCTATCTCGACAAGGTGACCGGCAAGAAGATGGAGCCGGTGACGACGGGGCAGATCTATTGGGGCGCAGTGCCTTTCGTCGGCATACAGATCATCATGATTGCGCTCACACTCATGTTCCCGCAGATGGTGCTGCATTACAAAGGCAGCGGCACCGGCGTCGATCCGTCGACGATAAAGATCGAAGTTCCGGGCTTCGGCAACGGCGGAGGCGGCCTGACCTTGCCCGACAACGGCGGCGGCCTCGGTCTTCCCGGCGGCTTGCAGCTGCCAAGCGGCAGCCCGCTTGACGGGGCTGGCCAGCAGCCGGCCCAACCGAATACGGCGCCTCAGCAGAACAACCCGGCCCCCGATCTCAGCGCACCGCCGTCGTTCAACTGAAGTGCGCTCCACAAGCAGGCCGACGGCTTACCGTCGGCCGATGCAAGAAGCCACCCGACAGCGGCCGGGTGGCTTCTTGCATCATCCCATTTGGAAGGACGGATCAATCGGCAGCGAATTGCCGCGGGCTGAGCCTCAGAGCGGCTGCGCGGCGATGGCCTTCGAGCCGTTCTGTAGCGCTCTGCCGTACAGCGGCAGGAGCGACCGCGGCAACGCCGCGTTCATCCAACCATTGATGCGTGCAGATTTTGACGTAGGAGCCGACCCAGAGCCCACCCGTATACCGGCCAGCGGCCATGGTCGGAAGGGTGTGATTGGTGCCGCAGCATTTGTCGGAGTAAACCACGCTGGCCAGTTCGCCGATGAAGAGTGAACCGTAGTTGCGGAGCTTCTTGGCGGTGGCCTGCGGATCCCGGGTGTGAACCTGAAGATGCTCGGCTGCGATGTAGTCTGAATAGGCGATCATCGCTGCTTCGTCTTCGCAGACGGTGATCTCCCCATAATCCTTCCAGGCTACCGACGCGACATCGGCAGTCGAGAGGTCCTGCAACTGCCTTTCGACTTCGACCAGGGTAGCTTCCGCGAGCTTGCGGTCGGTCGTGATCAGACCGACGCGGGTGCGAACATCGTGTTCTGCCTGCGCAAGGAGGTCGGTGGCGATCATAGCAGCATTGCCGGTTTCGTCGGCGACGATGAAGATTTCGCTCGGGCCGGCAAGCTGGTCGATGCCGACTTGACCAAACACCTGGCGCTTGGCTTCGTTGACGAATGCGTTGCCGGGGCCAACGATTTTGTCGACCGCCGGGATTGACTCGGTGCCTGATGCCATTGCCGCGATTGCCTGGGCTCCGCCTACACGGAAGATGCGATCGGCACCTGACAGATGGCAGCCCGCGATCATGGCGGGGTGTGCGTTTGGCGGGAGGCAGGCGATTACCTGGTCGCAGCCGGCGACCTTAGCCGGTACGATGGTCATGACCGGCGCCGACAGGAGAGGATACCGACCGCCAGGCACGTAGCACCCCACGACTTCGATCGGGATGACGCGGTGGCCGAGGTGCAGTCCCGGCAGTGTCTCGATTTCAAGCGGGAGGATGGTCTTGAGCTGAGCTTCGGCAAAGGCGCGGACGTTCGCGATGGCGAATTCGGTGTCTTCGCGGGTCTGCGGATCGAGTTCCGCTACGGCCTTCAGCCTCTCTTCTTCGCTTACTTCGAATTTTTCAAGCTCCACTTTATCGAAGGCTGCGGAGTATTCGCGAACAGCGGCGTCACCACGCTCACGCACATTTGCGATGATATCCTTGACCGTCTTCTCGACCGGAGCCGTGTCGGAGACTGCGTCACGGGTGGGCTTCTTGATCTGGATGAACCTGTCATTCAATGCGGCGAGACGCGATGTCATTAAAATCTCCTGTGTGCGGTGGTGTCTCAGCATCGTGGAACCGCGGCAGACGGGCAATTGCCCGCAAACCACCCGTTCAGTATTCTCACCACTTTGCGCGCCCAGCGATCTCAGGACGTAGGAAGCGCGCGCCGGGGGTGTCATGCTGGGGCGAACCGATCAGATCAAGGAATCGACGAATGCCGAAAATCGGAAGCAAACTTCGTGAACTGCGCCGGAGGCGAGACTTGGGTGTCAGAGAACTGGCTGCGCGGTCGGGCATTTCACATTCTACGATCTCATTGATCGAGCGAGACCGAATGAGCCCGTCGATCGACACTCTCGGCGCGGTCCTCGACGCCCTGGGCACGACGTTGCCCGGTTTCTTTTCCGACCTGCAATCGAGTCTTCCATATACGCCGTTCTATTCCTCGGCCGACCTCATCGAGATTGGAAAGGCTGACACAATTTCCTATCGCGTCATTGGTCTGGACCATCCGAACAGGCAGATGCTTATGCTCCATGAGCGTTACGCGCCCGGCGCAGATACCGGAGAGGAATTCACCCATGCGGCACAGGAGGCCGGCATGGTTCTGTCCGGAGCCGTCGAGGTGACGGTGGGCAATCAGAAGCGTATCTTGGGCGCGGGTGACGGCTACTATTTCGATAGTCGGCTTCCGCATCGATTCCGCAACGTCCACGATGGCCCGAGCGAAATAGTGAGCGCGATCACGCCGCCGACCTATTGACGCAGGCGTCACTCGATCCGAGTGGTGAGAATAGTGACCAGAGCGGTTAGTGCCCTTCCCAAACCCCTGAAAACTGCTTTGTATCGTGCAGTCGAAAACACTAATGGGGAGGGCTCGATGAAAATCCTTAAAGCTGCTGTCATTGCCTCTAGCGTCCTGATGACGAGCGTCGTCGGTGCGCAATCACGCGACCTGACGGTCGTATCCTGGGGTGGGAATTTCCAGGACGCGCAAAGAAAAATCTTCTTCGAGACATTCGGGAAGGAAACTGGAAAGCCCGTTCTCGATGAAAGCTGGGAGGGCGGATACGGCGTGTTGCAGGCCAAGGTGAAGGCCGGCGTGCCGAACTGGGATGTCGTCGAAGTCGAAGCCGAAGAGTTGGCTCTTGGTTGCGCCGACGGCATCTACGAAAAGATCGACTGGCAGAAGATGGGCGGGAAGGAGGCGTATCTCCCGGCGGCCGTCAGCGACTGCGGTGTCGGCAATATCGTCTGGTCGACCGGCCTGTCCTACGATGGTGACAAGCTGGCGGAAGGTCCGAAGACCTGGGCCGATTTCTGGGACACGAAGAAATTCCCGGGTAAACGCGGCCTGCGCAAGGGACCCAAATATGCGCTTGAGTTCGCCTTGATGGCAGATGGCGTCCCCGCGGACCAGGTTTACGACGTTCTGAGCGGCGAAGGCGGCGTTGATCGCGCATTCAAGAAACTAGACGAACTGAAGGCGGATATCATCTGGTGGGACGCTGGGGCACAACCACTCCAGCTGCTATCTTCCGGCCAGGTCGTTATGACGTCCGCATATAACGGCCGCATCAGCGGGATCAATCGTAGCGAGGGCAAGAAGTTCGGTTTCGTTTTCCCCGGCAGCGTCTATGCAATCGACAGCTGGGTAATCCTGAAGGATAGCCCGAACAAGGACGCCGGCATGGACTTCATCGCCTACGCGAGCAAGGCTGAAAATCAGGCGAAGCTTCCGGAGTATATCGCATACGGGCTTCCGAATCTTGGTGCGACCAAGCTCGTCCCGGAACAGTTCCAGAAAGAGCTGCCGACGACGGAAGAGAACCTGAATGGTGCCGTCGCTCTCGACGTAGACTTCTGGACAGACAACTCGGAAGAGCTCACCCAGCGCTTCAACGCCTGGCTGGCTCAATAGGCGATCGTCGCAGTTAATTTACCGCCGCTCTGTTGCCCCGATCCATGGGGCAACATAACCCTTTGATCGTTTGGGGGGTGGCCCTCCTCCATTTTGCGTAGGTGACGATGGGCAACGCATTCATTCACTTTGACAAAGTCAGCAAAGCGTTCGGCGCCATGACCGTCGTCGATAAACTGGACCTGGCTATCGAGAAGGGCGAGTTTGTCAGCATGCTCGGGCCATCCGGTTCAGGCAAGACTACACTTCTGATGATGTTGGCAGGCTTCGAGGCCCCCACCAGCGGGTCAATTTCCGTCAGGGGTAAGCGGGTCGATGCACTGCCGCCCCATAGACGGAACATGGGCGTGGTTTTCCAGAATTACGCTCTGTTCCCCCCTGTGACAGTTGCGGAGAATGTAGCGTTTCCGCTCAAGATGCGTCGGGTATCCCGCGGTGAAATCGCCGATCGCGTCGGCAAGGCTCTCGATATGGTCCAACTCGGGGCGTTCCACGACAGGCGGCCGATCCAGCTGTCGGGCGGTCAGCAGCAGCGTGTAGCGCTGGCGCGAGCGCTCGTCTTCGAACCTGAAGTGGTCCTCATGGACGAACCGCTCGGGGCGCTGGACAAAAAGCTTCGCGAGCAGATGCAGATGGACATTCGCGATATCCATCATCGATTGGGTCTGACCATTGTTTTCGTGACACATGATCAGGCCGAAGCGCTGACGATGTCGGACAGAATCGCCATTTTCAATCACGGAAAGATCGAGCAGATCGGCACGCCTTCCGAAATTTATGACCGTCCGACGACGCAATTCGTCGCCGAATTCATTGGCGAAACCAACTTGCTCAGCGGCAAAGTGACGACGTCCGAAAACGGTTTGCTGGGTATTGCGGTCGATGGCGGCCAGCAACTCCAGGTCGCGTCAGCCGCAAAGCACGAACCGGGCAAGCACGTGAAAGTCTCGGTCCGGCCCGAGCGCATCGAACTCGGTTCTTCCGACGGGTCGAGGAATGAATTGAAGGTCAGGGTGTCTGACGTGGTCTATCGCGGTGACCACCTGCAGGTCGTCGTCGAGGCGGCAAACGGGTCTCTCGTCATCAAGTCTACAAGGAAAGCAACCACGCCTCGGATCGGTGATGAGGCGGTCGCCTCGTTCTCACCCGAACAATGCTGGATCGTCGCATGAAGCAACGCTCCCGGTTCCTGCAGCATGCCAAATCGTTCGTCCTGATTGCGCCCTTGGCGCTATTCCTTCTGTTCTTTTTCGTCGTCCCTTTGGGAACCATGATGAAGACTGCCGTTTCCGATCCCGTCGCGTCTCGCGCGCTACCTACCGTAGCTGCTGCCCTCGACGGATGGGACCGCTCGAGCGCTCCGCCGGTGGAGGCGCAGAGAGCGCTGGTCGTAGACATTCACGGAATACAGGACGACGAATTGTTTGGTGACCTCGTTCGCCGGCTGAACAGCGCGAAGTCGGGTTTTCGAACATTGATGAGCAAGACCAGGACGGCCGTTGCCGATGACCCTAGCCTCGGTGACCTCACCTCCGTCGATCGGCGATGGAACGACCCGGCATTCTGGATTGCAGTGCAGGACGCCGCAAGCTCGCCTGTCACCGACCGAAATCTTCTTGCGGCTGTCGACCTGACGCGTGACAAGAATGGCAACGTGGTCGACGCGCCGGCCGGGACTTCGGCAAACCGCGAAACGCTGCTTCGCACCATCGTCATGGCGGGCATGGTGACCGTCTGCACCGTTTTGATCGGCTTGCCCTTCGCGATGGTGGCCGCCTCGACCACTGGCTGGAGGCGTCAACTCCTGCTTGGAGCGGTTCTGCTCCCGCTTTGGACATCGCTCCTCGTCAGAACGGCCGCCTGGTACATCATTCTGCAAGACAATGGTCTGATCAATATGACGCTCCAGGCAATCGGCCTGACGGACGGGCCATTGCCTTTGATATTCAATCGGTTAGGCGTCGTCATCGCCATGACCCATGTCCTGCTTCCCTTCATGGTATTGCCGATCTTCAGTGTTTTGATCGGCATTCCCAAGAACCTGATGCCAGCCGCGGCCTCACTTGGCGCGTCACCTTTCCGATCATTCCTTTCGGTGCTTCTGCCACTCAGCATGCGAGGCGTCGTGTCCGGATCGTTGCTCGTGTTCATGAGCGCCCTTGGGTACTACATCACACCTGCACTGATTGGCGGCGCAAAGGATCAGATGATCAGCGCCGTGATCGCCTACTATGCAACGGGCGCGGCCAACTGGGGCATGGCAGGCGCGCTCGGGATCGTTCTCCTGACCGCAACGATCATCCTTTACGTCGTCTACCTGCGGCTCTCATCCGAGGAGGCCAGGGCATGAGGACGCTTTCCCTGTCCAGGGCGATATTCGGCTCGGCCGTCGTCATCTTTCTCATGGCCCCGCTATTTGCGATCCTGCCGCTGGCCTTCACCGACAGCGTATTCCTCAACTATCCGATCCCTGATTTTTCGTTGAGGTGGTTCGATGAATTGTTCACTGCCGACGCCTGGCGGCGCTCGATTATCAACAGCCTGATCATCGGAGCAGGAACGACGGTGCTTGCCACCGTGCTGGGTACGGTCGCCTCGCTTGGGCTTCGCGGAAAATCCGTATCGCTCCTGTTCGGTTTTTTCCGCACGGTGTTCCTGCTTCCGATGGTGGTTCCAGCGGTGGTGCTGGGCGTCGGTATGCAGTTGATGTTCGCCCAGTATGGGCTCGCGAATACCTATCTGGGAGTGATCATAGCTCATACGGTGATCGCCATCCCGTTCGTGGTGGTGAACGTCACGGCCGCGCTACAGGGCATAGACCGTCGGCTTGAAAACGCTGCGGCCAGCCTCGGGGCATCGCCGGCGGTCGTTCTCAAGACGGTTACACTGCCTTTGGCCATGCCCGGAATCATTTCAGGAGCAGTCTTCGCGTTTGCGACCTCGCTGGATGAGGTGGTGCTGACGCTGTTCGTCGCGGGTCCCAACCAGAGAACCGTTGCACGGCAAATGTTCTCCACGATCCGCGAGAACATCAGCCCCGCCATTGCTGCCGCCGCATTCCTGTTCATCGTAGGCACCGTCCTGATTGCAGCCTTGGCTCACTTCGTTCGAAGGAAGCGGCAGGTCGCATGAGCTGGATCGGCGCACTTTCATAAAAGGCCACGACGCAAAGCCTGCACGCAAGCGCGCCGAAGGGGACCCGCGGCAATGTTCCGGTCCTCAAATGGCTTGATGGGAAGCAACTCACCTGCAGCTAGTCCCTTCTCCCCGTCAAACGGGGAGAAGGTCGCGGCAGCGGGATGAGGGGCAATTTCGAAAAAGTGCCCCTCAGCGCAGCGTCAGATCTTGCCGTTCCGCTGCTGGATCATCATGAAGGTGTCGTAGTTGTATTCCGCAATCTGTGCGTTGAGGAAATACTCCGCGCGGAAGGCTTTGATCGATTCCCAGATCTTCTTGAATGGCGCGTTCGACGCTTCCATTTCCGCGTAAACCTTGTTGGACTCGTCGAAGCAGGCCGACAGGATTTCCGGGCTGAACGGGCTCAGCTTCGCCCCCGCCGCGACGAGGCGCTTGATCGCGGACGGGTTGAGATAGTCGTACTTCTGCAGCATGTTCGCGTCGGCCGCCTGGCAGGCCGTCCGCAGGAGCGACTGATAAGCCTTCGGCAGGCCGTCGAAGGCTGCCTTGTTGAACATGGCATGCACGGTCGGACCGCCTTCCCACCAGCCGGGATAGTAGTAATAGGGCGCGACCTTGTAGAAACCGAGCTTCTCGTCGTCATAGGGACCGACCCATTCGGCCGCGTCGATCGTGCCTTTTTCGAGCGCCGGATAGATGTCGCCGCCGGCGAGCTGCTGCGGAACGACTCCGAGGCGTTCCATGACCTTGCCGGCGAACCCTCCGACGCGCATCTTCAGGCCCTTCATGTCGGCCACGGTCTTGATTTCCTTGCGGAACCAGCCGCCCATCTGAACGCCGGTATTGCCGCCCGGGAAGCCGACGAGGCCCTGGGTTCCCAGAAACTCGTTGAAGAGGTCGATGCCGCCGCCATGATAGTGCCAGGCGTTCATGCCGCGGGCATTGAGTGCGAAAGGCACGGCTGCGCCCAGCGCCCAGGTCGGATCCTTACCCCAGTAATAATAGGCTACCGTATGGCACGCTTCGACGGTCCCGGCAGCCGCCGCATCCGCTGCCTGCAGGCCCGGGACGATTTCGCCGGCGGCGAAGACCTGGATCTGAAAATTTCCGTCGGTAGCTTCGGACACGTATTTCGACAGCACTTCCGCGCCGCCATAGATCGTATCCAGCGATTTCGGGAAGGACGACGTCAAGCGCCAGGTGACCTTCGGATTGGTCTGCGCAACGGCCGGCGCAGCCAGCGTCGATGCAGCAGCCGCACCAAGGCCGCCGATGCTCGCATGTTTGATGAATGAACGGCGATCCATGGTTCCTCCCTGTTCCCGCCATGAGCAGTGCGACACGGATCGGCCGCGTCACTGCCCATCGAGCCCCCGTCCGCCCATCCGGGACGTCGCAAGGTCTCTTTCCTCCTCGTTAGTGCCGACAACGCCGAAGCCCGCGAAGGCTTTGCGCACCGCGGCACACGTGCACCATACATAATCGATAATGCATGTCCAGCGACCGTGTTGCGGCGTCTTCTTCGACTTTTGTATAAGACGTCGCAAGCGGTTGGAAATTGCCCAAAATCGAGGCAAATCAATGCATTCGAACCGATTCAGAGCTCGGCGGATCTGGCCCAGAGATTGACGTCGGCCTCGCGTGCGTAAAGGTCGATTTCGCTCAGTTCCTCTGATGTGAAAGCGTCGTTTTCCAGCGCCTTGACGCAATCGACGATCTGTGCGGAACGGCTGGCGCCGATCAGCGCCGAGGTGATGCGGCCGCCGCGCAGCACCCAGGCGAGTGCCATCTGAGCGAGCGTCTGGCCGCGCCGTTCGGCGATCGCGTTCAGCTTGCGGATATTGTCGATGATCCCCGGACGGATGAAATCCTTCTTGAGGAAGTGGTTCTGCGCGGCGCGGCTGTCCTCGGGAATGCCGCTCAGGTACTTCGTCGTCAGCATGCCCTGCGCGAGCGGCGAAAAGACGATCGAGCCGATGCCGAGCTCCTCCAGCGTGTCGACGAGGCCGTCATCCTCGACCCAACGGTTAAGCATCGAATAGCTCGGCTGGTGGATGAGACAGGGCGTGCCCATCTCCTTCAGGATCGCCGCCGCCTCGCGGGTACGCTGCGAGTTGTAGGAGGAAATGCCGACATAGAGCGCACGCCCCGAACGGACGATGTGATCGAGCGCACCGCAAGTCTCTTCGAGGGGCGTATCCGGATCGAAGCGATGGGAATAGAAGATGTCGACATAATCGAGCCCCATGCGTTTGAGGCTCTGGTCGCAAGAGGCGACAAGATATTTCCGGCTGCCCCACTCCCCATAGGGGCCGGGCCACATATCATAACCCGCCTTGGACGAGATGATGAGTTCGTCGCGGAGGCCGGCGAAATCTGTGCGCATGATCTCGCCGAAGGCGATTTCGGCAGAGCCGGGCGGCGGACCGTAATTATTCGCCAGATCGAAATGGGTGATGCCGAGGTCGAAGGCCGTGCGGCACATGTCCACCTTGCGGTCGTGCGGCGTGTCGCCACCGAAATTGTGCCATAGGCCGAGCGAAATCGCCGGGAGCTTCAAGCCGCTCCGGCCGCAGCGATTGTACTTCATCTTCTCGTATCTGTTTTCCGCCGGTTGCCAGGCCATGACTCGTGTTCCTCGTTCGCTTCGGTGGCGTTGAATACCCCTCCCCACAAAGGTCCTCAAGGGGCAGCAGCTCGATGAAGGGCCCCTTGATCCGCCTGCCGGCCCCTTCTCGCCATCAAAATGGGAGAAGGTGGCGGCAGGCGGATGGCACCCGGCTCAGCGCAGCAATGCCTGCGCCTCTTCAATGCCGAGCGCCGCCGGCTGGGTGCAGGTTGTCGACAGCGTGACGAAGTTTCCCTCCTCGCCGGATTTGAGGATCGACACCATCACGTCGACACCGTGCAGCGTGCGTTCCAGCGAGCAGCGGGCATCGCGCCCCTTGAGGATTGCGTCCGCCATATCCGCGAGCCCCGCCGTCCGATAATTGGCGATCGGGCCGAGCGGATGGTCCCAATTGTTGACGGCGAAGGGATGCTCCCACATTTCGAGCGGCCGGATGTCCTTATTCCGCCCGCTCGCCTCGACCGTGCCGCCGAAGAAATTCGGATCCGGAACGAAGAGCGACCCTTCGGTGCCATAAAGCTCCATATTCGCATGACGATGCGACCAGACATCCCAGCTTGCCGAAAGCGTGATGGTTGCGCCGTTCTGGAACTCGAGCAGGGCGTGAATGTTGGTGGGCGTCTTGACCGGGATAACCTCGCCGTTTCTGGGTTCGCTGGTGATGGTCCGCGTCGTGCTCGCCATGGAGGAGAGTGCGCCGACCCGTTTCACCGGTCCGATCAGGTTGATCAGGTTTGCGATGTAGTAGGGTCCGAGATCGAGAATCGGCCCGCCGCCGGGCAGGAAGAAGAAGTCCGGATTCGGATGCCACATCTCCATGCCCGGGCTCATGACATGACATGTACCGGAGGTGACCTGCCCGATCTTGCCGGCGTCGATATAGGCGCGGGCAAGCTGGTGCGCCCCACCCAGGAAAGTGTCCGGTGCGCAACCGACCGTCAGCCCCTTTCCGGTGGCAATTCTCCTTAGCTCCTCTCCCTGCTCCAGCGAGAGCACGAGCGGCTTTTCGGAATAGACATGCTTGCCGGCTTCCAGAATGGCCTTCGAGACCGGAAAATGCGCCTCCGGGATCGTCAGATTGACGACGATGTCAACTTCCGGATTGGCGAGCAGCGCATCGATGCTCTGCGCAGTCACGTCGAATTCGGCGCCGCGTGCTTCCGCCGCCGCCGGATTGATGTCGGCACAGGCGGCGATCCGAATGCCCTTGAACAGCGGAGCAAGCTTGAAATAGGTCGTGGAGATATTGCCGCATCCGATGATGCCGACACCAAGTTCTCTTGTCATGGGGGTTTTCCGTCGATCAGTAGGATTGAATCGAAGCCAGCGAGCGCTTGGCGAAACGTCTGAAGTCGCTGGGATTGTCGTGTTCGGCGACAAAATACTTGGCCGAGGTTCTGGAAAGCGCCTGGATCAGTGCCTTCCAGTCGAGCGTTCCCTCCCCGACGTCGGCCCAACCGTCCTCGTCCGCATTCTCGCCCTTGGGCGCGATGTCCTTGACATGGACCGCCGTGATGCGGGTCGGATATTTCGAGATCCAGGCGAAGGAGTCTCCCCCGCCGCGCACGATCCAGGCGATATCCGCCTCCCAGGAAAGGTCCGGGCCGCCGGCAAAAATCTGGTCGAGCGGCACCGAGCCGTCGGCGAGTGCGTGGAACTCGAAGTCGTGATTGTGCCAGCCGAAGTCGAGCCCGGCGTCGCGGAACGGCTTACCGGCCGCCTGCAGTCGTGCCCCGAAGGCTCGCCATCCGCCCGCATCCATCGGGCGCTGGTCCGGCATCAGGTAAGGACAATAGATGGCGCGAATGCCGAGCGCCTCGGCGATCTCAAGCACGCGCGGCGCGTCGCTTTCCAGCATATCCAGGCCGAAATGCGCGGTCGGCATGGAGAGGCCGTTGCGATCGAGCCCGGCCTTGAAATCGGCGATCTCCGCATCCGAGAGGGCAGCGTAAAGGGCTCCGTAGCCTTCCACCTGTGTGTAGCCCGCGGAGCCGATAGCAGCGAGGACTTCGGCAAAAGGCGGGAAATTGCGGGCGCTGTAGAGTTGGAAGCTGACGTCTTTCATGGAAATCTCCTGGTGGTTCGTGGAACGGTTGCCTGGGAGTGCGCGTAAAATGGGACTCACCCTTTTCCCTGGCAGGATTCGAGATCGTAGGCGCTGAAGCGTGGGCTCACGCCCGCGTCGACCGGCAGCCTTGGCGTGAAGCGGATCGATTTCGTCTCGCCGGCGGTCAGATCGAAGGCATTGTCGGAATAGCGTCCCTCGACATCGGCTTCGATCATGACGTGCAGCGCCAGCCCGGTGGCCGTTACGGCGACATCGAAGGAACCGTCCGGCCGAGGCGCCGTCTCGATGGTCAGGCCGGAAGGCACGAGATCGAGTGCTTTATAGGTACCGTGGACATAGTGTCCTTCGCCCGTTGCCCCGTTCGAAGCCTCGAAAGACCAGAAGAGCAGCGTGTCGGGTGGAATGTCCTTCGCGGCGATGGCAACGAGCGTCGACGCGCGATCGGCCGGGCACGTCCCCGCGGCGGCGAGCAGCGGCTGCCGAGTGCCGTCGAGCGAAACCAGGAACGCCTGCAACTCGACCGTCACCGGCTCGGCCGTGTCGTTCACCATCGAGAAGGCGATTTCCCGCCCATCCGTGGAGGGAATTGCGGCAACGGCAACCGGCTGGAAGAAGCGGCGCGCCATGTAGTGCATCGCCTTCCAATGTCCGCCATAGTCGAGGCTCGACCAGGACGCGACCGGCCAAGTGTCGTTGAGCTGCCAGTAGAGCGTGCCCATGCAATGGGGCTTCAGCGACCGCCAATAGTCGACGGCCGTCCGGATCGCCAGGCCCTGCTGGATCTGGCTCAGATAGACGAAGCTCGGAAAATCCTTGGGGAACCGGAAGTAGCGGAACATGGTGCCGGCGATGCGTTCGTTGCCGCCGGCATTCTTCTGATGCGTCTCCATCACCGGCGAGGCGATGTTGAGGTCGCGCGCTTCGGCGAACTGCCGGATGACTGGCATCGAGGTGTAGGACTGGAATCCGAATTCCGAGCAGAAGCGCGGCCGCACCGTGCGGTAATTGTCGAAGGACTTGTTCTCGTGCCAGACGGACCAGTAGTGCATGTCGCCGGCCCCGTCGGCGTGCCAGGCGTCGCCGAAATCGAGGTATCCGACGGAGGGGCTGGACGGCCACCAGATCGCTTCCGGGCAGGCCTGCTTCATCGACGCCTCGACCGTCCGGTTCAGGCGGTCGTAGGAGACCAGATAGCGGTCGCGATCCCTGCGGCTCTCCTCGAACCAGGTAAGCGCGCCGACAAGCTCGTTGTCGCCGCACCAGAGCGCGAGGGACGGATGGGTCGAAAGCCGCCTGACCTGATAGTCCACTTCGGCCGCAACGTTCTCCAGAAAATCCGGCGTCGACGGGTAGAGATTGCAGGCGAACATGAAATCCTGCCAGACGAGTAGACCGAGCCGGTCGCAAAGATCGTAGAACCAGTCGGGCTCATAGAAGCCGCCGCCCCAGACGCGGATCATGTTCATGTTCGCGTCCACCGCCGAGCGGAGAAGGTCCTCGACACTTTCGGGCGTGACGCGCGACATCAGCGCATCCGCCGGTATCCAGTTGGCCCCGCGGCAGAAGATCTCCCGGCCGTTTACCCGGAGGGCGAAGCGGCTCCCCGCCTCGTCCTTATCGGTGACGAGCTCGATCGTGCGGAAGCCGATCTGCCGCGTGACGGCTTCGCCGGGCACCTCCACCTTGAGCGTCGAGAACGCCTGGTCGCCGCTGCCGGCCGGCCACCAGCGCCTGGGCTCCTGCACCGTGAAGACATGGGTAAGGCGCGTTTCCCCGGCGCCGACCGCACAATCCAGTCGTTCGCGCACGCCGTCGAGCATGAAATGAACCGGCACGATACCGGGATCGCGGGCGAAAAGCTGGACCGTCACCTGCAGATCGACGCTGCCGTCATCAAGCCACATCTGGCGCGTGGTGACATGTTCGATGCGAGCCGTTTCCAGCCGGCGGAGCGCCAACGAGCCGTAGATCCCGAGCGGCGCGATGGCGATATTCCAGTCCCAGCCGAAATGGCATTGCGGCTTGCGCAGCATGTTGCCGTTGGCGATCGGCGAATTGCCGTCATGGTAGGGCACGTAGAAGGGTTGCGCCGCCTGCCGCCGCGCGCCCTCGGCAATTGCCGAATGGAGCACGATGCGGATGCGGTTCTCGCCGGCGACGATCGCGTCCGACACGTCGGGCCGATAACGGCGGAAGCAATTCTCGGACTGCAATACGAGCTCATCGTTGACGTAGACCGAGGCGACCGTGTCGATGCTTTCGAAGTCGAGATACCATCCCCCGTTCAGATCATCGGCATCGATGACGACGGTGCGCTCGAGCACCCAGTCTTTCCGGGCGACCCACTGGATATCGGCCTCGTTTCGGCCGCGATAGGGATCGGCGATGATGCCGGCTCGCTGCAACGCACTATGCACGTCGCCCGGCAGCGCGATCGTCAGGGCGTGGCTGTTGTCGGCGGCGGCAAGCAGCCAATCGCCGGAAAGGTCGATACGGATGGAATCGCGGTTCGGGGTTTCGGAAGGCATTTCCAGGATCCATTCGTTCACCGGGCGGCCTGCACCGGCGCCGTTTCATCGATACGGACCGAGTCTGGTATCCCGGTCCCCTTCTCGGCTCGTCAGAGGCGATTTTCACTCTCGGCGTCGAAGATCGACGCGACGCCCATGTCGAAGGTAAGGCGCACGGTGCTGCCCGGCGGGTAGCGCCTCTGGCCGGCAATCCGCACCGACATGGATTGGCCGGCAAATGTCAGCCATAGGAGGTTGTCAGCCCCCATCGGTTCCTCGATGTCGACGACCGCCTGGTGCGCCGGCTCGCCGTCCCTCGCCTCATCGACCTTCACGTGCTCCGGCCGCAGGCCGAGAACGACCTTCCGTCCGGGCTGCAGCCTGGTGTGCGCCGGATAGTCGGTCACGTCGAAAGCGATGCCTCCGACCCGAACGAAGCTGCGTCCGTCCTTTGCCTCCACCTCGCCGCGGAAGAAATTCATCGAGGGCGAACCGATGAAGCCGGCGACGAAGAGGTTTTCCGGGGCGTTATAGATCGTCATCGGATCGGCGAGTTGCTGGATCACGCCGCTTTTCATGACGGCGATCCGGTCGGCCAGCGTCAGCGCTTCGATCTGGTCATGGGTGACATAGATCATCGTGTTCTTCAGCGACTGATGCAGGCGCTTGATCTCCACGCGCAGTTCGGAGCGCAGCTTGGCGTCGAGGTTCGACAGTGGCTCGTCGAACAGGAAGACGTCGACATCGCGCACCAGCGCCCGGCCGATCGCCACACGCTGCCGCTGGCCGCCGGAGAGCTCCGAGGGTTTGCGCTTGAGCAGCGGCTGGATCTGCAGGATCTCCGCGGCACGCGTCACGCGCTTGTCGATTTCGGCCGGCGGGATCTTGGCGACCTTCAGGCCGAAGGAGAGATTCTTCTCGACGGTCATTTGCGGATAGAGCGCATAGGACTGGAACACCATGCCGATGCCGCGGTCCTTCGGCTCCTCCCAGGTGACGTTGCGGTCCTTGATGAAGATCTGCCCGTCGGAGACGTCGAGCAGCCCGGCAATGCAATTGAGCAGCGTGGACTTGCCGCACCCGGATGAGCCGAGCAGGACGAGAAACTCCCCGTGATCGATGTCGAGATTGAGCCTGTCGAGCACGGTGACGGCGCCGAAATTCAACGACAGATCCCTGACAGATACGCTTGTCATGCTTGCTTATCCTTTCACTGCGCCGGCTGCGATGCCGCGGACGAACAGGCGGCCGGAGACGAAATAGACCGTCAACGGCACGAGGCCGGTCAGGATCGTGGCCGCCATGTTGACGTTGTATTCCTTCACGCCCTGAACCGAATTGACGATGTTGTTGAGCTGGACCGTCATCGGGTAGTATTCCGGCCGGGTGAAGACCACGCCGAAAAGGAAGTCGTTCCAGATCCCGGTCACCTGGAGGATCATCGCAACCACGAAGATCGGCAGTGACATCGGCAGCATGATCTTGAAATAGATCGTCCAGAACCCGGCGCCGTCGACGCGTGCGGCCTTGAAGAGCTCCTCCGGCAGCCCGGCGAAATAGTTGCGGAAAAGCAGGGTCAGGATCGGCATGCCGAAAATCGTGTGCACGATGATCAGGCCGGTCAGCGTCCCGTAGACGCCCATTTCTCTGAGCACGATCACGATCGGATAGATCATCACCTGGTAAGGGATGAAGGCGCCGACGATAAGGATGGTGAAGAACAGATCGGCGCCCTTGAACCGCCAGTTGGCGAGCGCGTAGCCGTTCACGGAGGCGATTGCGATCGAGATGATCACGGACGGCACGGTGATGCGCACCGAATTCCAGAAGCCGCGGGAAAGCCCGTCGCAATTCAGTCCGGTGCAGGCCTCCGCCCAGGCCTTCACCCAGGGCTCGAAAGTGATCTCGAGCGGCGGAGCGAAGATGTTGCCGACGCGGATCTCGGGCATGCCCTTGAGCGAGGTCACGATCATCACGTAGAGCGGCAGAAGATAATAGAGCGCCACGACGATCAAAGTGCCGTAGACGATGACATTGCGGCGCGAGAGTGTCCTGCGCGGCTTTCTGCCGCGAGGGCCGGCCACGAGTCCGGGAGCAGTCTCGTAAGCCGCGGCCATGCTGTTATTTGCGATGTTATCCACGCTTGCGGCCTCCTCCGAACTCCAGATATGCCCACGGCACGATGATGATCGCGACAGTCACGAGCATCATGGTGGAGGCGGCAAAGCCCTGGCCCAGGTTCTGCGCCTGGAACATGTAGTCGTAGACGTATTTGGCCGGCACTTCGGAGGCGATCCCCGGGCCGCCGCTCGTCTGCGCCACGACGAGGTCGTAGACCTTGACGATGCCGCTCGCGATGATCACCAGAGTGGTGATGAAGACGCCGCGCATCATCGGGATGATGATCAGCACATACGTTTTCCACATCGGGATGCCGTCGACCCTCGCCGCTTTCCAGATGTCCTCGTCGATCCCTCGCAGCCCGGCGAGCATCAGGCACATGACGAGGCCTGTTCCCTGCCACAGCGCGGCGATGAGAATGCCGTATATGACGATGTTCGAGTTGTAGAGCGGGTCGAAGGAGAAGCTCGTCCATCCAAGCGACCTGACGATCGACTGGATCCCGTATTGCGGATTGAGCAGCCATTGCCAGACGAGGCCGGTGACGATGAACGACAGGGCGAACGGATAGAGCATGATCGTCCGGAACGTGTTCTCGAAACGGATCTTCTGATCCATCAGGGCGGCCAGAACGAAGCCGATCACCAGGCTGAAAATCAGCGAGAGGCAACCGAAGACCGCCAGGTTCTGAATCGAGACCAGCCAGCGGGGCGCGGCCCACAGCCGCTCGTACTGGTCGAAGCCGACAAAGGCGAGCCGCGGCAGGAGCTTGGAATTGGTAAAGGAGTAGACGACCGTCCAGGCCGTGCCGCCCACGAAGATGACCATGGCCGTGAGGATCATCGGGATAGAGGCGATCTTCGCATTCAGGTTTCGCAGCCACTGGTTCGGCCGCGCCGAACCACGTGTTAGACCTGTCATGTTTCCTCCTCCGAACTGCAAAAGGTTTTCATGTAATCGGGCACCTGCGGCAATGCGCCGGCGGCTGAGGCCCGTTTGCCTCCCTCGCCCACGCCTGCGCCGACAAAATCAGCGCAGGCGGCGTGTTTTCACCGTGCTCCCGGCGAGGGAAGATCAGCCCCGTCAAAGTGCGGGGCCTGGAGCGCCGCTCTCAATCCGCAGCCGCGATGATGTCGGCAAAACGCTTCTGCGCATCTTCGGGCGTCATGGAGTGGTTCGCGAAGAACTCGGAGAAAAGGTCCTCCTTCTGCTTCTGGCTGTCGGCCGACAGAAGCTGGTCCGTGCCCTGGATCACATTGCCCTTTGCGAGGATATCGAGCCCCTTCTTCATGCAGTCGTTCGCGGCCGCAAGATCGACGTCCCCGCGTACCGGCAGAGAGCCCTTCTTCAGATTGAAGGCCACCTGCGTTTCCGGTTTGAGCAAGGTCGACGCCAGCACTTCCTGCGCCTTCGACTTCTCCTCGTCCTCCAGAAGCGGGAAGTAGAACGCGTCGCCGCCGGTCGAGATCACCTCGTTGACGCCGAGACCCGGAAGGCAGGTGTAGTCCACGCCGGCTTTCTGACCCGCAAGCTGGAACTCGCCCTGGGCCCAGTCCCCCATGATCTGCCCGCCAGCCTTGCCGGTGATGACCATGTTGGTCGCCTGGTTCCAATCCT
Organism: Sinorhizobium meliloti 4H41; assembly: GCF_000375585.1. Taxonomy (GTDB): domain Bacteria; phylum Pseudomonadota; class Alphaproteobacteria; order Rhizobiales; family Rhizobiaceae; genus Sinorhizobium; species Sinorhizobium meliloti_A. The sequence continues at coordinate 356,909 of NZ_AQWP01000002.1, forward strand.
GGACGTTGGTGCCCTTCGACATGCGGCGGGCATCGTCGGCAGCCTTGAAGACTTTGGCGATTTCAGGCCCGGCGGCCACTTCCTCGTCTTTCTGGGCGAAGACTTTCTCGAAGTTCTCCTTGCCGGCGATCGCAACCATCAGCACGTCGAAGGCGCCCGCCGCCTGCCACGGCTGGCCGCCGACGGCGAGCGGAACGATTCCGGCCTTCTCGAGCGCCGGGGCCGCAGCGACGAACTCGTCCCAATTCTTCGGAACTTCGACGCCCGCCTGCTTGAAGGCTGCATTCGAAAGCCACAGCCACTGCCAGGAATGGATGTTGACCGGCGCGCAATAGATCTTGCCCTCGATCGTGCAGGAGTCGAGCAGGCTCGAGGGCTTCACGACTTCCTTCCAATTCTCCTTGGTAGCGATGTCGGTGAGATCGCGCATCAGGCCCGCCTGCACCAGCTCTTCCGCCTGACGGCCGTGGTTGAACTGGGTGGCGGCCATTGGGTCACCGCCGGTTATGCGGCTGATCATGATCGGGCGTGCGGTACCCCCGGAGCCGGCGATCGCACCGTCGACCCACTTGTTGCCGGTCGCATCGAAAGCTTTCGCCAGCTCGGCAACCGCCGCGGCTTCACCACCCGAAGTCCACCAATGCGTGACCTCGAGATCGGTCGCGTTGGCAGCGCCGAATGGCAAGGCAGTGGCTGCGCCCAAAGCGGCAGCTAGAAAACGCAATTTCATGAGTGTCCTCCCTCACTGTAACGTTGCCGGAAAAACTTAGATCAAAGAATTTCCCTGCGCAACACCTACAACGGGCAATTCACGATAAATCCACAAATACAATCGTGAGTGGCGAATGCCCAAGTCGGAACGCCTGTGGAGAGGCAAGAAATTCGACGGCAAATGCGCGATAATTTCCTTTATTTCTGGGATTTTCGCACATCTCTCATCCCGGCGAAACCTTTCATGGCTTCCCATACGCCACATCGACGCTCTCCCGAGCGCAACTCAACCTGAGGGTTACGCCCTTCGCATTGCAGCAACGAAAATGCTCGACATCGCTACTGTATCGTTACAGATTTTGATTTGAACTCAGGCGTAGACGGATGTGGCCAGCAGCCGTGGTTCGTATATAAGGCGGGGCGACACGGCCTCCGGTTGAAGGGTAGCGACGAGGGCCGCGGTTCAGGAGAGCGGATTGGCGTGACGGGCATGGATGGCAAGACGAAGAACAGAGCGACGACGGCGCCGCCGGTCGAAGGCGGCAGACCGACCCTTAAGACGATCGCCTTCATGACCGGGCTCGGTGTTACCACCGTCTCGCGTGCCCTGAAGGACGCTCCAGACATCGGTGCGGAAACCAAGGAGCGTGTCCGCCTGGTAGCAAAACAGATCGGTTATCAGCCCAACCGGGCGGGCGTCCGCCTCAGGACGGGCAAGACGAATGTCATCAGCCTCGTGCTGACGCTGGAGGAAGAGATCATGGGCATTACCAGCCCCATGGTCATCGGCATCACCGAAATTCTCGCCGGCACGCAATACCACCTGGTCGTGACGCCTTACAGTTCGGCCAAGGATCCGCTCGGCCCGATCCGCTACATTCTCGATACCGGCGCGGCGGACGGGGTGATCATTTCGCGTACCGAGCCCAACGATCAGCGGGTAACGCTTCTAACCGAGCGCCACCTGCCCTTCGCCACCCATGGGCGAACCGAAATGGGGCTGATCCATCCCTATCACGACTTCGACAATGAACGCTTCGCCTACGAGGCGGTCCGCAAGCTCGTCGACCGCGGCAGGCGGCGGCTCGTGCTCCTCGAACCGCCGCCGAATCTGACCTTCCATTCGCACATGCGCACCGGCTTCGAGCGGGGCCTGAAAGACTTCGGCGCGGAAGCGGTAAGCTTTCACCAGGTCAACATCGACCACAGCCTGGTTGCCATCCGTGATGCGTTCGAGAAGCTGATGCGTTCCCCCGACGCCCCAGACGGCGTGGTGTCCGGCAGCGGTTCGGGCGCGATCGCGTTGATCGCCGGGATCGAAGCGGCAGGCAAGAAGGTCGGGGAGGACGCGGAAATGGTGTCGAAAGTGCCGAGCGACTTCCTGCGCTGGCTGCGCCCGGAAGTCATGACGATGTATGAGGACATCCGCATTGCCGGGCGCGAGCTCGCAAAGGCTGTGATCGGCCATATCGAAGGCCACCCCCCAGAGACGCTTCAGAGCCTCAGCCAGCCGGAATTCCAGCCGCCGATGGCGAGGTCGGCGGCATCATAGATCTGCCGTGCCTGTTGCAGGCGATCCTGATTCCTGGGCCTGCCACAGGGAGCCGACCCGCCGAAAACCTCGCTCCAGGAGAACGCTTCCGCGCCGACGCAGCAGGGCTCAGATCCTCGCGGCCGGCCAGTACTTGTCGTCGGTAAAATCGCTTGGGATGGGATTGAGCTGTTCGAGCTTTCCGGCGACGAAATCGATCTGCATCTTCAGGTACCGGATTGGCCCCGGGATAGGCGCGCCGGTTGCCAGGCTCCGCACCCGCCATTGCTCATAACCGGCCGCCTTTATGCGTCTCTCCGCCTCGTCGCGGATGGTCATCGATCCGGCGGCCGTGACCTCCGCCGCCTTGCCCCCTTCGATCACTGTGAATTTCATGCCTGCCTTCTCGAATGGCTCCCTTATTGAGATCTTAGACGCCGGGGCTTGCCTGGACTTGTCGCCAGATCACGATGATTTCAGGTCCGGGCGACCCAATCACGGCCGCGATCGATTCATAATAGTTTGAGACGCGGGATGCAGGCGGAAAGCCGCACACTCTTTTCCTCGCCCCGCTTTAGAGGGGCGGCCAGCCGCCCCTCTAAACTCATGCGAATTCAAGCGTTCAGACCGCTGCCCCACGGTCCGTGATGGCTGTCTGCACCATCGATACGGTCGAAACCGTGGGCGCCGAAGAAGTCGCGCTGCGCCTGGATGACATTGGCCGTGCCGCGGCCGCGGCGGTAGCTGTCGAAATAGCCGAGCGCCGAGGCCAGCGCAGGCACCGGAAGACCGCCGAGGACGGCCGTCGAAACCACCCGTCGCAACGCACCATCGCTCTCCTTGACCATGGCAGCGAAAGCCGGGGTGACGATCAGGTTCGCCGCATCCGGTGCCTTGGTGAAGGCGGTGGTGATCTCGTCGAGGAACTGCGAGCGGATGATGCAGCCGGCGCGCCAGATCTTTGCGATCGTGGGCATCGGCAGGTTCCAGCCGAACTCCTTCGAAGCCGCCGCCATCACTGCGAAGCCTTGCGCATAGGCGCCGATCTTGGCGGCGAGCAGCGCGTTTTCGAGGTCCTTGATGAAAGCGTCCCTGTCGGCCACCTTGACTTCGCCGACCGGAGGCAGACCGAGAACCTTCTCGGCGGCTTCCCGCTCTTCCTTCGCCGAGGAGATGCTGCGGGCTGCGACCGCCGCTTCGATCGCGGTCGCCGGCACGCCCATGTTCTGCGCCTCGATCACCGACCATTTGCCGGTGCCCTTCTGACCGGCCTTGTCGAGGATCATATCGACGATGGGATTGCCGGTCAGCGGATCGGCGGCCTTAAGGACCTTCTCGGTGATTTCGATCAGGTAGGAGTTGAGCCGGCCCTTGTTCCAGGCACCGAAGACCTCGCCGATCTCCTGTGCCGTCATCTTCAATCCGTCACGCAGGATGCCGTAAATCTCGGCGATCATCTGCATATCGGCATATTCGATGCCGTTGTGGATCGTCTTGACGAAGTGCCCCGCCCCGTTCTCGCCGAGCCAGGCGACGCAGGGGTCGCTATCGTATTTCGCAGCGATCGAGGTCAGAACCTTCTCGACGCGATGATAGGATTCTTCCGTGCCGCCGACCATGATCGAGGGCCCATGGCGGGCGCCTTCCTCGCCACCGGAGACACCCATGCCGATGAAGGTGAGGCCCGAATCCTTCAGACCCTCGAAACGGCGCATCGTGTCGCGGAAATTGGCGTTGCCCGCATCGATCATGATGTCGCCCTTGGCGAGATGGGGTTTCAGGGCCTCCATCTGCTGGTCGACCGGATCGCCGGCCTTGATCATGATGATGATCGGACGCGGCGGGCGGATGGCGGCGACGAATTCTTCGATCGTTTCGCAGGGAACGATCTGGTCCTTCAGCGCGCCGGCCTCAGCGTAGAATTTGCGCGTCGCGTCGACCGTGCGGTTGAAAACGGCGATCCTGTTGCCTTTTTCAGCGATGTTGAGCGCCAGGTTCGAGCCCATGACTCCGAGACCGATTAGGCCGATTTCCGCCTGTGACACGTGATTGCCTCCATTGGACAGGAGAGCCGGCCACGGCGCGCAATCGCGCGCGTGCCGGCCCTTCGAATTGATCTGCGCGTGTCTGTCACCCCCCAGAAAATCAGGGACCGGACGGCACGCGGCGGCGGAGGCTGTTTTGGCATTCAAATCGATTTACGACAAGCCGTTCCTGACAAATTCAAACCTTTTCCGGCCCCTGTTCGACGCCTTGAACACGCGCCGGAAGGCACCCTCTACATCCTCTTTCTGAATGCGTCCGAAGCGAATCCACGGAATATATCGCCTCCCGCCCTGTGTTCTGCCCGTTCCAGCCCCGTAGAGCCTTGATCTGAGTCGAGTTTGCACCGTAATGCCGCAGAACACGTCCGAGTCCCCCGCGCGACTAGAACGAGGGGCCGGCGCAACCTCCAATGCAATAGGAGCGAGGACCGTATGGAAACGATCATCGGCTTTCTGAACACGATCTTCTGGGGCTATGTGCTCATCTATGGTCTACTTGCGGTCGGCCTCTATTTCACGGTCCGGCTCGGTTTTCCCCAAATCGTTCATTTCGCCGAAATGTTCCGGGTCTTAAGCCGCGGCGGCAGCAAGGATGCGGCCGGAATCAGCCCCTTCCAGGCGCTTATGGTCAGCCTCGCCTCACGTGTCGGAACCGGTAACCTCGCAGGCGTTGCGGTCGCTCTCTATCTCGGCGGACCCGGCGCGACCTTCTGGATGTGGATCGTGGCGTTCGTCGGCATGGCGACCGCCTATGCCGAGAGCGCGCTGGCTCAGCTGTACAAGATTCGCAACGAGGACGGGCAATACCGCGGCGGGCCGGCTTTCTATATCGCTCGCGGCCTCAATGCGCCCTGTGCGGCCACGATCTTCTCGGCCTGCCTCATCCTCTCCTTCGGTCTCGTGTTCAACGCCGTTCAGGCAAACTCGATCGCCGATGCGGTCGAGGGTGCCTTCGGTGTGCCCAAACTCGCAGTGGGCGTGGCCGTTGCGCTACTCTCCGGCGTGGTGATCTTCGGCGGCATCCGCCAGATTGCCCGCGTCGCCGAGATTGTCGTCCCCTTCATGGCCGCGGCCTATCTGCTCACGGCCGTCTACGTGCTGATCGCAAATGCCTCGGCGGTGCCGGGCGTACTCTGGACGATCATCTCGAGCGCCTTCGGCTTTCAGGAAGCGGCCGGCGGCATCACCGGCGGGATTGCTGCGGCGATGCTCAACGGCGTCAAACGCGGCCTCTTCTCGAACGAGGCGGGCATGGGTTCGGCTCCGAATATCGCAGCCGTGGCGACCCCTGTACCGCACCATCCCTCGTCGCAGGGCTTCGTGCAATCCCTGGGCGTTTTCATCGACACGATACTGATCTGCACCGCGACATCGGTGATGATCCTGCTTTCGGGCACGCTGGAACCCGGCTCCGGCGTCACCGGGACACAGCTCACACAGGCGGCGATGAGCACGCATATCGGCTCGGCCGGGACCTATTTCATCGCCATCGCGATCTTCTTCTTCGCTTTCACCTCGATCATCGGCAACTATTCCTACGCCGAAAACGCGCTGACCTATCTCGGCGGGGGCAACCGACTCGGGCTTATGATCATGCGTTGCGCCACGCTGGCGATGGTCGTCTGGGGAGCCTACGAAAGCATCACCACCGTTTTCGACGCGGCCGACGCCTCCATGGGACTGATGGCGACGATCAATCTCGTCGCGATCCTGCTCCTTTCGGGGACCATCGCAAAGCTGACGAAAGACTATTTTGAACAGCGTAAGGCAGGCGCCGTCCCGGTTTTCCACGCGGCCGATTATCCGGAGCTGCAGGGAAAGATCGACGGCGAGATCTGGTCGCGCGATTAGCGACAGGGCGGGACCGCCGAGGCATTCCTTGTCTCGGTGAGAGGCATTGACCGCGCGGGTTCGCCGGCGCAAAAAAGGGCAATGGGAACGTCCTGCCCCGCATACGACGAAGACGCTGGCGCCGCCGACCGGCTCCGGCAGGAGGTTGCGGCCGGCTGTTCAGGCGTCGATAGGCCGAGGCTCTGCCCTCCCGCGCTCGCCCAGACGAGCGGAATCTACCGCGAGCAGTCGCCCCCGGCGGCGCTCGCCTCCTACTTCAAATGCCTCTGGCTGCACCGCATGCCCGACGGCGCCCCCTCGACCATCGCCGTCGTCCCCGACGGTTGCAGCGACATCATCTGGTCGTCGAAGGGACTGGCCATCGTCGGTCCCGACAGGGTCGCCGCCTTTCCGAAGCTTCCTGCCGGCGAAACCATCATCGGCGCTCGGTTCCGGATCGGCGCGGCGGCGCCGTGGTTGCGCACGCCGCTCCGCGAAATCACCGGCCAAACGGTGCCGCTCCATCTCGTCTGGGGTCCGGCTGCGAACGAAATCGAGGCGCGGATGCGCGAAGCGGCGAGCACGCCGGAGCGGCTCGGTGTTCTTGCCGCGGCCCTGCTTGGACGCCTATCCGCCGCCGCCGAGCCGCCGCCGCCGGACATTGCGGCTTGCGTCGCACACCTTCAGGTCGACCGGCTGACCTTAGACGATCCCGTCCGGTCCCTTGTCCGAGAGATCGGTACCAGCGAGCGGACATTTCGCCGTCTGTGCCACGAGCATCTCGGCTACGGCGCAAAGACCCTCGACCGCATTCTGCGCCTGCAGCGCTTCCTGGCCGCCTGCCGGTCGCGGCCCGGGGACACGCTGGCAAACATTGCTGTCGATGCCGGCTATGCCGATCAGGCCCATCTTGCCCGGGAGGCAAGAGGGCTCACATCCTTCACGCCGCGCGAAATCCAGCGGCAGTTGGCCGCGCGCTTCGGCCTTGGCCGGGTTGAGAATTCCCACATAACAGACTGATTCAAGAGACTATTACGTGCGTGGGCCCGCCGGCGCCAAGGTTGGCCGTTTCGTTCAAGACCGTTGCCCGGAGCAATGCTATAAATCCCAGGACGGAGGAACGCATGGCGACGATGACGGCCCGGATTATCCACACCTCGATCGAGCGCGACTGGCGCGAGGTCTATGCCTTCATGGCAGACCACGAGAAGATGCCGCTCTGGGCGACCGGTCTCTCCTCCGGGCTCACGCGCGACGGCGACGAGTGGATCGCACCCGGGCCTCTCGGCAATGCCCGCGTCCGCTTCGTCGCCGACAACGAATTCGGTGTGGTCGACCACCTCGTGACACTCGATAACGGCGCGCGCGTCCACAATGCGCTTCGCGTCGTGCCGAACGGCGACGGCGCGGAAGTCATGTTCACCCTGCTCAGGCAGCCCGGCATGACCGATGCGCAATTCGCCGATGACGCGGCCTGGGTCGAAAAGGATCTTGCCGCGCTCAAATCCATCCTGGAAACCGGTAATCACAAGCAGGAAGGCGACAAAGCCAATGGCCAGCAAAGGTAACGACAAACGCATCGACTATGTCGAGTTCAATGTGACGGATATCGCCGCGAGCAAGACCTTCTACGGCAGCGCCTTCGGCTGGACCTTCACGGATTACGGCCCGGAATATTGCGAGTTCGCCGACGGGCGGTTGACGGGCGGTTTCACCACACTTGGTCCGGTTCGCAGCGGCGGTCCGCTCGTCATCATCTATGCCGACCAGATCGAGGACGCTCAGCGACAGGTCGAAGCCGCAGGCGGCAAGATCCTGAAGCCTATCTTCACCTTCCCGGGCGGCCGGCGGTTCCATTTTGCCGACCCCGATGGCTATGAGCTGGCGGTGTGGTCCGCGCAGTAGCCGTAAGCCTGTTCATTCGCCGAAGCGGATGAACAGCGCGCCGACGAGCCCGAAGACGACGATGCACTGCAGGATGAACATCGGCCATTCCTGTGCCATCTCGTTTCCTCCTTCGGCGGACGCCGTCACGGTTCTCGTCGCGCATGCCCGGCGCACTCCAGACAATCCCTAAATCGGCACCGATTTAAGGAGGCGGCAGCTTCCGAGGGGAAAGATGTCCGTCAGGAGACCGGCTCAAAGCGTCCGCTTGATGTGCCAGCGGTCATGATACCAGAGCCACTGGCCCGGATATTCGCGAACCCAGCTCTCGACCTTGTCGTTCAACATCTGCGCCGTTGCCGTGACATCGACGCTGCCGTCGGCCCTGCGGGGGATTTCGACCGCCGCCTCGAGCTCCAGCCGGAAGCGGTTGCCGGGCAGGCGAATGCAACGGGCCGGATAGACCTCGCAATTGAACTGGCGGACGAGCTTGGCAAGCAGCGGATTCGTCTGCACGGGCTGCCCGAAGAACTTCGTCTTCAGGCCCTTGCGGAACTTCTGGTCGACGAGCACGCCGACTCCGCCGCCGCGTTCGAGCTGCCTGGCAAGGGCGAAGGAGGAGCCGGCATGCGACGGCACGAGGTTGCCCATGCGCTCCTTGCGGAACTCGAATACCCGGTCGGCGAGATAGGGATTGTTCGGCGGCCGGAAGAGCACCGTCACGTCGAGGCCGAAAGCCGAGCCGGCAACCGGCAGCATTTCGAAATTGCCGCTATGGGCCGTGAAGACGATGAACGGCCGCGGATTGTCTCGCAGCTCCAGGAAGAGAGGGATGCCCGAAACCTCCACCCTGCCCGGCTCCGCGCGCGCCGGATCGAAGTCGAAGAGCTGATCGAGGAACACGTATTCGGCGGCGAGCCGCCCCATATTGCCCCAGCTTTCGAGCGCGATCGCCGCGATCTCGGCATCGCTCTTCTCGGGAAAGGCATTGCGCAGATTGATCAGCGTCAGCTTGTGACGACCGGTCTTCGGCCCGATCCAGCGGGCAATGCGATCCGTGAAGTTGATCGCCATGTCCGCGGGGAAAAGCTTGAGTATCGTGAGAAGCAGCAGGACGAGCTGCGCGATCGACCATTGACGGAATCGATTCGCAGCAAGCACCAGCCGTGTGATCAGCATCCGCACGAAGATCAATCCATCCGCAACACGATCTTGCCGAAGATCTGGCGCGACTCCATACGCTCCAGCGCACGGTCGATATCGTTGAGCCCCACCTCGGTATCGATCACCGGGTGAACGAGCCCGCGCCCCATCTTCTGCATGGCGTTCGCCATGTTCTCCATGCGGCAGCCGAAGGAGCCGAGCAGTTTCAGCTGCTGCTGAAACAGCATCATCAGGTTCATGTCGGTCGAGACGCCGGAAGTCGAGCCGCAGGTGACGAGGCGTCCGCCCCGCTTCATCGACAGCATGGAGCCCGCCCAGGTATCCTTGCCGACATGTTCGAAGACGACATCGACGCCCTTCTTCTTCGTCAGCTTCCGCACGACGCCTTCGAAACGATCGGTCCGGTAATTGATGACGTGGTCGGCACCGAGAGCCTTCGCCCTGTCGATCTTGTCGTCCGATCCGACCGTGGTGATGACCGTGCAGCCGATCTTCTTGGCGAGCTGGATCGCGGCCGTGCCGATACCGGATCCGCCCGCATGGACGAGGATCGTCTCGCCGGGTTCGAGCCTGGCGTTGTCGAACAGCATGTGCTCGACGGTACCGAAGGTGACCGGCGCCAGCGCCGCGCCGATTTCATCGACACCCGGGGGTGCAGGCACCAACAGGCGCGCCGGAAGGTTGACCTTCTCCTGCGCGAAGCCGTCCAGATGGAAGCCATGGACGCCTCCGACATGTTCGCAGAGATTGTCGCGCCCCTCGCGGCACGGGCGGCAGAGGCCGCAGGTACGCGCACCGTAGATCGAGACGAGCTGGCCGGGGAGCACATTGGCGACGCCCGGACCGATGCTCTCCACGACGCCGGAGGCTTCCGCGCCGATGACGAGCGGCATCTTGCGCTTGGCGAAAGCCATGCCGCGCCAGCCCCAGACGTCGATATGATTGAGCGCGACCGCCTTGACCCGCAGCGTCACCTCGCCAGGACCGGGCGCCTCCGGCTCCGGCAGATCGGTGATTTCAAGCTTGCGGTCATCGAGCAATTGCAGGGCGCGCATGGTTTTTCCTTTGCGGCAGGCAGGTATTCGGTCCTCGAGCGGCTCAAGCCGGCTCGGCGGTCATGACGAGGCTGGCGTTCTGGCCGCCGAAGCCGAAGGAGTTCGACAGCACTGCAGTCACCTGCTGGCTGCGCTTTACGTTCGGCACGACGTCGAGAACGATCGCGGGGTCGGGGTTCTGGTAGTTGATCGTCGGCGGCAGCGTGCCGCTGAGCATCGTCTGGAGCGAGAAGACTGCTTCGACCGCACCGGCTGCCGTCAGCGTGTGGCCGATCATCGACTTGTTGGATGAGACCGGGATCGACGGCAACCGCTCGCCGAAGACCGCGGACATCGACAAATACTCCATCTTGTCGTTTTCGGGCGTGGAGGTGCCGTGGGCATTGATGTAGCCGATCCCGGCTTCGTCGATGCCCGCATCCGCAAGTGCTGCGCGGATCGTCGCGATCGCCGGTCCGCCATCTGGGGAGGAACGCGTGCGGTGGAAGAGGTCGGCCTTTTCGCCGCAGCCCTTGAGAATACCGTAGATGCGGGCGCCGCGAGCGACCGCCGCTTCCAGCGATTCGAGCACGAGCGTCGCGGCGCCTTCCGCAATCACGAAACCGTCGCGATCCTTGGTGAAGGGCTTCGAAGCCTTTTCCGGCGGCTCGTTCTGTGTGGAGAGCGCCGAGAGCAGCGAGAAGCGGATGAGAGCCTCGGCACTGACCGAGCCGTCGGTCGCAACCGTGAGCGCCCTGTCGGTCCTGCCCTGGCGGATGGCTTCGACGCCGAGCTGTATGGCGGTCGCCCCGGATGCGCAGGCCGTCGAAAGCGTCACCGGAAGGCCACGCGTTCCGAATCGATCGGCAAGACGCTCCGAGATCGAGCCGAAAAGCACGGCCTCGTGGAAGGCCGGATCGGCCTTCTGCCGCATTGCCGCGAGAAAGCGGTTATAAGCGTCGCCCGGCTGGCTCGACGGCGGCGAGCGGTCGGCAAGCTCGAAACGGGCATTCCACTCAGGCTCGATCGGCGGGGCCGCCAGGAAGAGCGGACCGTTGAATTCGCCGGAAAGGCCGGCCTGCGCCAGGGCCTCCAGCGTCGTTTCGCGCGCCATCGCATAGGAACGCTCGACGGCATTCTCCGCAGGGATCTCGATGAAGTCGACCGTGCCGCTGATGCGGGTCGAAAGAGCATCGGTCGGGAACCGGGTGATCCTGTGGATGCCCGATACGCCCCCGGTGAGCGCCGCCCAATTATCGTCGAGCCCCTGCCCGAGCGAGGTGATGACGCCCATGCCGGTGACAGCAACGATCGGACGGCCGAGGTGGTCCTTATAAGCCTTGCTCATAGTTCGAGCTCCTTATTCCGCGGCAAGCACGGCGACGCCTTCGCCACGGGAGTGGCCGATGGTGGTAACGACCGCCGCCCTGGCCGGCGCCAGCATCGGGGCTTCGGCGGCGGGGTCGAAAGGCGGAACCTTGGCTGCGTGTCCGAGCGAGAGCGCGGCCAGGACCATGCCGACCGGAAACTGCGCCTCGATGCCGTGACCGACGAGCCCGCCATAGGCACGCACAGGCCGGCCGGCGAGTTCGGTTTCGAGAAACGCCTTCTCCCGTCCGGCAAGGTCATGGAAGCCCGAAGTGCCGGAAAAGACGACGGTCGACTGCGGATCGAGCTCCAGGGCCGGTTTCGACAAATATCTGAGGCGCGCTTCGAGCCGCCCGTCCTCGCGGCTGCCGCGGTCGCCGCCGATCGCATCGATCGTCGCATAGATGCGGGCGCCGCGCGACTCGGCATATTCGCGCGACTCCAGAACAAGGAAGGCGCCAACGGAGCCGAGGATCATACCGCCCCCGTCCTCGGGCCTGCGTGACCAGATCGGATGCCATTCGCCGAGCGCATGGCCCTGGATCGCCTCGATCATCAGGACGATGTCGAGACGCTCGGCCGAAAATGCACCCCCGACGAGCGTGTGGCTCGACTGACCGGCCTTGATGCGGGCAAAGGCCGTCTCGATCGCGGAAATGCCGGCCGCCTCTTCGCCCATGAAAGTGCGCGACGAACCCGTAACCTTGTGCACGATGGAGATGTTGCCGGCGAGAAGGTTGGAAAGCTGCGCCAGAAACAGCGTCGGGCGCAGTTCCGTCGTCAGCTTCTCGTTCAAGAGCCGTTCGCGGTCGTTGCGCTTCAGCGCCTCGTCGACGATGAGCGAGTCGACATTGATGTCGCGCTCGCCGCCGCCGGCCGCGACGATCATGTCCATGCTGCCGCAGGCTTCGAGGTTGTCCTTGAGACCAGCGTCGTCGAGCGCCAGGCCGGCAGCGAAAACGCCGAGGCGCTGCCAGTTCTCCATCTGCCGCTGATCGCCACGCTTCGGAATCTGCTGCGACCAGTCGATTTCCGGCAACGGATGGATCGGATAGGGTGCGAAGCGTTCCGTCTCTATGCGAGCCTCAGGCGGCTCGGCCGCGCCGAGCAGCGCCACGTGAGGCTCGGCGCCGACGCCCTGGCTCGTCACGATGCCTACCCCGGTGATCACCACATCGTTCGCGGATTTCCTCATCTTCACTTCTCCGAACCGGCCATCGCGGCCATGAGCCCCAGTTCTTCCGCACGCTTGCGCACAATGTCGCCCAGCGGCACCTGGTCGAACGGGATCGTCCTCAGCTTCAGCTGGGCATCGCATATCTTCTTGCCGCCAGACGCAATCCTGGCCTTCGTCACGGCAAAGCCGGATCCCTCGTGCTCGAGCAGCGCCTCTATCTCAAGCTCGGCATTCGGTTCGACGAAGCTGCGCATCTTGGCACCATCGACCGTCATCAGGAACGGCATTGCGGCGAATTTCGTGGCGGCCAGCACGAGAAAACCGGAAGCCTGCGCCATGGTTTCGATAAGCAGCACGCCCGGGACCAGCGGATAGCCGGGGAAATGCCCCTCGAATACCGGGCTCTTCTCCGGCACGACCGAGCGCGCCACGAGACGGCCTGCCGACAGATCGACGGTTTCGACCCGGTCGATCATCTGGAAATATTCAAGGAGCATTCAGGCTCATCCCATTCGTTTCGCGCTCAAGTAAAAATGCCGATGCCGCCTGTCAAGCGCGGGGCGCGACAGGCGGCATCGGGAAAGGGGCCGATCCGTGTCAGCGATGATCGCTAAAACTCCGATCGCAGATGAAAGCGTAATCCACGCGGAAAGCCGCTTGAGGCGTCCTCAACCCGCTTTGGCGGCCCGCAGCTCGTCGATCTTGGCACAGAGGTTCTTCAGCACGAAGTATTCCTCGGTCGAGACCTTGCCTTCGTTGACTTCCTGAGTCCACTGCTCCAGCGGGATCTTGATACCGAATTCCTTGTCGATCGCAAAAACGATGTCGAGAAAGTCGAGGCTGTCGATGCCGAGATCATCGATCGTGTGGCTTTCCGGCTTGATCGTCTCGCGATCGATCTCGCTCGTTTCCGCGATAATATCGGCAACCTTGTCGAATGTAGCTGTCACGCGCATACCTCTTAAAATTCGAGTCTTGGCGAACCCTATAGAAAAATGCACCGGAAAAGCCAATGCCCCACAGGCTTTTGCCACCGCGATTTGAAACAGATGTTGCTAAACCGCCAGGAGAGGGCCGTTTACCTAGAAGAAAACCAGAAGCGGCAAGGCGACGATCGCGAAAGCGAGCGCCATCACGGAGCAGGCCGCATAGAAGACGGTGACCGCAGCCTCGATATCCTCGATGGCTGCAACCGCACGGCCGGCATCGTTCATCATGGGCTCGTCGACCTTCACGCCACCATAGATTCTCGGGCCGGCAAGCTGAATGCCGACGGCACCTGCCATCGCAGCCTCGGGCCAGCCGGAATTGGGCGAGCGGTGAAGTCCGTGATCGCGCCGCGCCACCTCGATCGCGGTTTTCGCCGCTTCCGCACCGCGCCGGAAATAGGCGCCGGCCGCAATCAGGAGGGCCGAGAGCCGGGCCGCGGGCAGGTTCGCCAGGTCGTCGAGCCGCGCCGAAGCCAAGCCGAAATGAAGATATTTCGGGCTCTTGTGGCCGATCATCGAGTCGGCCGTGTTCAGCATCTTGTAGGCAAGAAGGCCGGGAAGTCCGGCAACCGCATACCAGAAAGCGGGAGCGACGACGCCGTCTGAAAAGTTTTCCGCAAGGCTTTCGATCGCCGCCCGGCAGACGGCCGGCTCGTCGAGTGTGTTCGGATCGCGCCCAACGATCATCGATACCGCCTTGCGGCCACCCGCAAGTCCATCGCGTCGCAGGCCGGCGGCAACCCGGGAAACGTGATCGGCAAGGCTCTTTTGGGCGAGGAAGACGGCCACCGTGACAACCTCGAGCAAAGAGCCGAGGGCGCCAAGCACATCGAAAAGCCGAGCGAGCACGACACCCAAAGCCGTGGCTCCGGCGAGCAGTACCAGAATGCCGACGACACCGCGGAATTTCAGCCAGGCCTTGGTGAATTCGCCGCGGTTAAGCGCCTCGTCCACGAATTCGACCGCCTTGCCGAAGAACACCACCGGATGGGTCAGACGCGACCAGAGCCAGTCCGGATCGCCGAGGATGCGGTCCAGCAGCAGCGCCATCACGAGGATCAGAAGTATTTCAGCCGACACTACGCACCCATCCGGTTCAAAGCCTCGGCGAGACGACGGTCGCCCTGCGCGTTCGGCGACAATCCGATACGCAGCCAGCGCGGATCGTAGTCGAACTTTCGCGTCAGGATATGCGCCTCGCAGAGCGCCGCGTGAAGATCGTAAGCCCGTTCGTGTTCTACGAGCGTGAAGAGGCCGGTGCCGCCGACCACCTCGAGCCCCGCACCGAGAAGCACCGCGTCGAGCGCGGCCTTGCGTTCCGCGATGCCGGCCTTGATCCCCGGCGTGTCGCCTTCCATCAGTTTCGCCGAAATGGCAAGTGCCGGACCCGAGACCGACCAGGGGCCGAGCCAGTCACGAAACGACTGCTCGATCGACCGGTGCGCGACCACAAAGCCGAGCCGAAGGCCCGCAAGACCGAAGAATTTCCCGAAAGAACGGAAAACGACGAGGTTGTCATTGGCCGCAACGTGTCCGGCGACGCTTGCGTCCGGCTCAAGATCGCCGAAGGCCTCGTCCACCACGAGCAGGCCGTCATGCACCCGCATCGCCTCCGCCATTGCAAGGATTTCCTCCGGCGGAAAGAGCCGTCCGGTCGGATTGTTCGGATTGACGACGACGGCCAGGCCGTGCGCCGTCCGGAGATCACCGGCGCATGTGACGGTGTCGACGGCAAGGCCGGCGCCTTTCAGTACGCGCGCATATTCGCCATAGGTCGGCGCAAATACGGCGGCGCGCTTTCCCTGGACCGCGATCCGCGGGAGCAATTGAATGACGGCTTGTGTTCCGGGCACCGGCAATGGCATGAGTTCGCCCGTCCGGTAGTAGCCCCTGGCCGCCGCACGGGCCGCCTCTTCCACATGCTGATCCGGCAATCGGTGCCAGACGCGCGCGTCGATTTCCGGCAGGGGGACGGGACACGGGTTGATACCCGTCGAGAGATCGAGCCAGTCGTCGGGCGTGCCGCCGAAGCGCGCTGCGGCTTCCGTGATCGCGCCGCCATGTATGATGGGAGCGGCCATGATCATTCCGAGAAATCGATGAGATGCATGAAGGAGCCGGCAACATTCCGGCGACGGAGGCCGGCGCGGCCGAGATCGAGCCCTGCCGCGTCCCGTGCCGTGAAGAGCGGCTCAGCCGCTCCCTCCGAAACGATCGTGGCATAGTGAAATTCGTGCGCGGTCATCGGTCCGCGGAAAAACACGTCGTCGACCGGTGTCACGCGCCGGTAGCCGAGATGCCGCTTGCGTTCGGCAAAGCTCGTGACGAGCGGCAAAAGCCCGAGCATCTCGTAACGCCCGCCATCCGCCGCGACAAGCCCGTCGCCCAGCACCATGTAGCCGCCGCACTCCCCGAAGATGCGCGCCCCGTCTCCAGCGGCCTTGTGCATGGCAGCGCGGAAATTCGAAGCATTGGAGAGCTGTTCCGCATGAAGCTCGGGATAACCGCCGGGGAGATAGACCGCATCGGCAAGCGGATCGGGCCCCTCGTCCGCAAGAGGCGAGAAGAACGTGATTTCGGTCCCCTGCCCGCGCCAGCCGGAAAGAAGATGCTCGTAGCAGAAGGCGAAGGCCAAGTCGCGTGCGACGGCTGTCCGCTGGCCGAGCGGCTTTAGCGTCCCGGCCGTCTCTCCCACCGTCAGCGGCGTCGCCGCAGCAAGCACCGCCTCGAGATCGCAACCCGATGCGACCCGCATTGCCGCGTGATCGATGAAGGCTTCCAGCGATCCATGCTCGCCTGCCTGTACGAGGCCCAGGTGACGTTCGGGCAGCTTCAATGCTGCGTCCTGCCGCAGCACGCCGAAGACCGGCATCGCAATACCGGCAAGCGCATCGCGCAGCATTCCCTCATGCCGGTCGCTGCCGACCTTGTTCAGAATGACGCCCGCGACACGGACATCGTCGCGGTGACGGGCATAGCCGCCAACCAGGGCGGCCACGGAATGGGAGAGGCGCGCGCAATCGACGACCAGGATCACTGCAAGTCCGAGTGCTGCGGCGAGGTCCGCCGGCGCGCCCGTGCCATCCGCCGCGCCGTCAAAGAGGCCCATCATCGCCTCCATGATCAGCACCGAGCCGTCTTCCGTCGCAGCCGCCGCATTGGCAAGGAGCAGTTCGGGGCGCATTGCCCACGGGTCATAATTGAAGCAGGGTTTGCCGCTGGCAGCCGCGTGGAAGGCCGGGTCGATATAGTCCGGCCCCGCCTTGCCAGGCGCGATCGAGAGCCCGCGACGTTTCAATGCCCGCATCAGGCCGAGCGTGACCGTGGTCTTGCCCGAGCCGGAGCTCGGGGCTGCAATCATCACTCCATTCATGCCGGATTCCGGAGAATGCGGCTCGAAAACGGATCGGGAGCGAGCGCCCGGCCATCGAGAGCGCCAAGCCAGTCGAGCGAGGCGCGCAGCCGGACGACCTCGCCGACGACGACGATTGCCGGCGGCTCGAGCCCCGAAGCGGTTACATCGGCTTCGGCGGACGAAAGCGTGGTTTCCAGCACCACCTGCTCCGGTGTCGCGGCATTGCAGACGAAAGCCACAGGCTCGTCTGGCGAGCGGCCGGCGGCGATCAGGTTGGCCGAGATCTGGCCGATATGCTTCATCGCCATGTACATGACGATCACCGGAGAGCCCTTGGCAATGCCTTCCCAATTGATCCTGTCCGGCACGACGCCGGAAGAATCATGGCCGGTGAGGAAAGTCACCGCGTGGTTCACCTCCCGATGCGTGACCGGAATACCGGCATAGGCAAGCCCGCCTATGCCCGCGGTGATCCCGGGAACGATGCGGAACGGGATGCGGTGCTCGACCAGGGTCAGCGCCTCCTCTCCGCCTCGGCCGAAGACAAAGGGATCGCCACCCTTGAGGCGCAGCACCCTCTTCCCTTCACGTGCCAGTTCGACCAGCCGCAGCGAGATATCGCGCTGTTTCGGCGAAGGCTTGCCGCCGCGCTTGCCCGCAAATTCGAGTGCTGCACTCGCTTTGGCGAGCTTGAGGCAATCACCGTTGACCAGCGCATCGTGAACGATCACATCCGCCTGGCGAAGCGCGTTGGCTGCGTGCAGGGTCAGAAGGCCGGGATCGCCCGGGCCCGCGCCGACGAGCCAGACCGAACCCGGCTCGAGATCAGGCAGGCCGGCAAACATGTCGGTCATCGGTCGATACTCCGGGCAAAGCAAGGCATTCCATCCGATCCGACGAAGGAAAAACTTGAAGTCGTTATGCAGGAAACAATGGCAGATAATTGAATCCGCTCATCAAAGAAACTGCAAAATTCGGCCGAGGCCATCACACGGCTCCCTTTGCATAATCAGCCGGCCCGGCGATTGCCGCCGTCGCCCGCACCGATCGGATCTTAGGTACAAGCAACACCGCGTCGCACCCGGCGGCCGCCAGAGCCGCGCCTTCAGCGACGCCGTGGCAACCCGTATGGGCAAAGACGACCTTCGATGGATTTTTTAGACGCGACGATTGCGCCTCCAGCGTGGCAGCGTCGAAGAAATGCGTGGGCACCGAAAAGTGCCGCGCCACCGCATGGATCGCGGGCTCATCGGTTCGCGCATCCAGAGAGGCGACGAGTGCGACATCCCTGCCGGAAGCGCCGGCATCCGCAAGCGCCTGTTCGGCAAGCGCGATCACCTCTTCGGGCGCTGTGTTGCGCTCGCAGCCAAGGCCGAGCACGAGTTCGGCGGTGATGTGTCCTTCGGCGGAAGGCATATGCGGTGCGGCTCCCATGCGGCGTCGGCGTTCCATACGAAGCGCCGGCCTGGCAAATGCCACGTACCGGTCCGGACAGCACCGGATCAAGCCCCCTGCATGGGTCGGCCGCACCGGACGCTCTTTCAGTCCGCCTGAACGGACGCCGTCGCATGATCGTCATTTTTATCGGAGCGTTTCAGGTCGGTCAAACCGGATTGCGCCATCCACGTGTCGCAAACCGTGCGGTCACGGAACGCCCTCAAGACAATTCTTTGCATTTCGGCGTCAGCTCTGACACAAGGCGGCTGAAGCAGTTCCGCCGCCCTATTTGCTCGAGACTCCAGTGCACGACCTAGCCCTCCACATACTGCTCTTTCTTTTCGCGGCCGCATTCCTTGCAGGGTTCATCGATTCGATCGCCGGCGGCGGCGGGATGATCACCATCCCGGCCATGCTGATTGCGGGGATTCCACCGCTCGAGACGCTGGGCACCAACAAGCTGCAGTCCCTTTTCGGCTCGGGGTCGGCGAGCATCGCCTATGCCCGGCACGGTCACGTGAACCTCAGGGAGCAGCTCCCGATGGCCCTGATGTCGGCGGCGGGCGCAGTTTTGGGCGCCTTGCTGGCGACGGTCGTTCCCGCGGACGTCCTGGAGGCCGTGCTGCCGTTCCTGTTGATCGGCATCGCCCTCTACTTCGGCTTCAAGCCGAATATCGGCGACATCGACAAGCATCGGCGGCTGTCGGTTTTCCTGTTCACCATCACCTTCGTGCCCCTGATCGGCCTCTATGACGGCGTTTTCGGTCCGGGCACAGGTTCCTTCTTCATGCTCGGTTTCGTCTCCCTCGCAGGCTACGGCATCCTCAAGGCGACGGCGCACACGAAATTCCTGAACTTCGGCTCCAATATCGGCGCATTTTTCGTCTTCCTGCTCAGCGGCGTCGTGCTGTGGAAGATCGGCCTGACGATGGGCG
Source organism: Sinorhizobium meliloti 4H41 (assembly GCF_000375585.1). Taxonomy (GTDB): domain Bacteria; phylum Pseudomonadota; class Alphaproteobacteria; order Rhizobiales; family Rhizobiaceae; genus Sinorhizobium; species Sinorhizobium meliloti_A. Next base: position 376,369 of record NZ_AQWP01000002.1, read on the forward strand.
TCGGCCAGTTCCTCGGCGCGCAGGTCGGCTCGCGCTATGCGATGGCAAAGGGCGCGAAGATCATCAAGCCTTTGCTGGTCGTCGTTTCGATCGCGCTCGCCATCCGGCTGCTCGCCGATCCGGGATATCCGCTGCGTATCTGGCTGGGGCTGTAGGCCAGTCGAAAACCGACGAGCGTTCAGCCGCTCCAGACGAGATGTCCGCCGCCCAGATCCGATGGCGGCGGGAAGGACGGCACATAGTCCAGGGCGCGCACGGGACTGGGCAGGTCTTCCGCTTTAGGCACGAAATCCCGGCGTGCTCGACCCGGATCTGCCACGGGAACGGCAGCCATCAGTTTCTTCGTATAGGGATGCTGCGGATTCTCGAAGATCTGCCGCCGCGTGCCCGTTTCGACGAAACGGCCCATATACATGACCGCTACCCGATGGCTGATTTGCTCGACGACTGCCATGTCGTGAGAAATAAACAGGTAGGAGACGCCGGTCTCGTCCTGGATGTCCTGCAGGAGATCGAGCACCTGAGCCTGGATTGATACATCGAGTGCCGCGACGGACTCATCTGCGACGATGAGCTTCGGTGAGAGAGACAGGGCGCGCGCTATGCAGATGCGCTGCCGCTGACCGCCCGAAAACTCATGCGGGTAGCGCTTCATCTGCTCGGGCGACAATCCGACCCGCTTGAAAAGATACTCCACCCGGTCACGCAGCTCGCTTCCGCTTGCAAGGCCGTGGATCACCAGTGGCTCGGCCACCAGATCGCAGACGCGCATTCGCGGATCCAGCGATGCGTATGGGTCCTGGAAGATCATCTGGACGTCGCGCAGGATGGGTCGCATGGAGCTCCCCCGCAAGCCATGCGTGGAGCGTCCGTCGACGCGGATGTCTCCCGTCCACGGGACAAGGTTCAAGAGCGCCTTGCCGGTCGTCGACTTGCCGCAACCGGATTCTCCGACGAGAGACAGCGTCTCACCCCTACGCACGGAGAAAGAAATGCCCTCCACCGCGTGAAGTCGCCTGACCGGGCGCTGAAGGAAGCCGCCCTTGATGTCGAAACGCACCGTGAGGTTTTCGACGTCGAGCATCGGCTGTTCGTCGCCTGGCTGAGATCCTGCCGCGACCGATTTCGCCGCTGCGCGTTTCGGTGCCTCCGTCCCCGCCATTTCGCCGAGGCGCGGCACAGCGGAAAGGAGTTCCTTCGTGTACGCATCCTGCGGATGCGCGAAAAGATCCCTGCTGGTTGCGTGCTCGACGGTGCGGCCATGCTTCATCACCAGCACCTCGTCGGCCATCTCCGCGACCACGCCCATGTCATGGGTGATCATGATCACCGAAATCCCATGATCGGCCTGCAGCTTGCGAATAAGGGCCAGTATCTGCGCCTGAACCGTTACGTCGAGCGCCGTCGTGGGCTCGTCGGCGATCAGGATTCGCGGGTTCTGCGCGAGCGCCATCGCGATGACGATGCGCTGACGCAAGCCGCCGGAAAGCTCGTGCGGATATTGGCCGAGCCGCCGCTCCGGCTCCGGGATCTGAACCTGGTCCAGGAGTTCTACGGCCCGCACCCGCGCGGCGCGCCGCCCACTGGCGTTTCCATGCGCGGTGATCGCACCGATCAGCTGATTGCCGACCGTCATCACCGGGTTGAGCGAGGTCATCGGCTCCTGGAAGATCATCCCGATCTTGCGCCCGCGAATCTGCCGCATGCGCGCTTCGGGAAGCGCCAATATGTCCTCGCCATCGAGAGTGGCCGAGCCGCCCGCAATACGTGCCATCGGCTTCGGCAGCAGCTGCATCAGCGAAAGCGCGGTCATCGACTTTCCCGATCCGCTCTCGCCTGCAAGACAAAGCGTCCTGCCGGGAAGAAGATCGAAGGACAGACGCTCCACCACGACCTTCGGCCCGGTCGGCGTGGCCACCTGGACGGTCAGTTCCTTCACGGAAAGCAGAGAGGAAGTCATCGGGCAGAGGCCTCGGCAATGTCATCAGAAGGACGCCCTGCCCCGCCGAGGCGGAACAGGGCCGTTCGTCACGCAAAGACGATGCGCGGGAAATAGAAGGACACGACCCAGTTCGGCTGGTCGACGATTTCGCTGATGCGAAGGTCGCCGCAGACCGAGCACAGCATGTAGGCGTCTTCCGGCTTCATGCCGCGCGTCGCACAGAGAAGGTCGATCATGCCGGACACGGCCGCACGCGCACCTTCCATCAGATCGCTTCCAATGCCGGTCGTGACCTCATAACCCTCGGCGTCGAGATGCCGTGTGACGGGGCCCGGCGTGGTAAAGCGCGGCATCTTGAGATTGGCGTCCTTCACCAGCTCCAGCTTCACGACCACATCCATCGCGCTTTCGATGGCCGTGCCGCAGACTTCGCCATCCCCCTGCGCCGCATGCGTGTCGCCGATGGAGAACAAGGCGCCCTCCACCTCGACGGGCAGGTAAAGGGTCGTTCCCGCCGCCAGATCGCGAATGTCGAGATTGCCTCCTACCCGCCGCGGCGGAACTACGGAATGCAGCCCCGGCTCTGCCGGCGCGAGCCCGATCGTGCCGGCGAAGGGCTTCAGGGGAACCCGGCCGAGCTCGCCGAAGGCTGCGGGAGCGAGCGTAGCCGGATCATATTTCCAGAGTGTCAGCGCCGGCTCGGCGAACTGATCGGCGAGGAGCCCGAAGCCCGGGATATTGGCCGTCCAGCCAAAGCCGCTCGGCTTGAAGTGCTCGATGGTCACCTTCAGGGCGTCCCCCGGCCTGGCCCCATCGACATAGATGGGACCGGTGACCGGATTGACCTTCGTAAAATCGACCGTCGAGACATCGGCAACCGTGCTGTCGGCGGTGAAATGACCGGAGCCGGAGTCCAGGCAATTGAACTCGAGCCGCGATCCGGGCGCCACGGTTTCCGCCGGCGGGATCGAATGATCCCAGCCGTAATGGTGATGGCGTCCGTGGATGGTGTAGTCGCAGTTACTGCACATCTTTTGCATATACCTGATCGTAATGGACGGGGATGTGGACCGGATCGACGAACAGCTTGTCGTCGCCGCCGATACGCTCGGAGCGGATGGTGAAGCGCTCCTCGTTGAAGATCGGCGCCCAGGGCGCGTCCTCCATGATCTTCAGATAGATGTCGCGCCACAGGGCCTCGCGTTCCGCGGCCTTTGCCGGGTCGACGATGGCGTCGGCTTCGGCCGCCTTCTTGTCGAGCTCTTCATTGCAGTACCACGACCAGTTCCAGCCTCCCGGCACGGCACCGCCGCAACCCAGAATAGGACCGTAGAAGTTCGAGGGATCGGGGAAATCGGCAATCCACGCCATGCCGCCCGACCAGATCATCGGCGCCTGGTTTTCCTCGCCGCCGGCCGCAATGACATTGGCCTGCGCGAGCGACTTGATGGATGCCGTGATGCCGATCGCCTTCAGGTCCTGCTGAATCGCCTGGGCGATGCGCGGCTGCGGGTCGGTATTCATGACATAGAGTTCGGTCGAGAACCCGTCCGCGAGGCCAGCTTGCTCGAGCAGCTTCTTGGCACCGTCGGGGTCGTAGGCATAACCTGCATAGTCCTTTGCATAGCCGGGCATCGAGGGCGGCAGCGGCTGGTTGGCGGCAACCGCGCGACCGTTGATGATACGCAGGATACGATCCTTGTTAATGGCCATGTTCACAGCCTTGCGCACCTCGACCTTGTCGAAGGGAGCCATCTTGACGTTCATCGTCACATAGCCGGTGTGCAGCTGGCCACCCTGGATGATCAGGTCCTTGAAGTTCGGATCATTCGTCACTTCGACGAACTTCGCCGGCGGAATGCCGTCCCCGGGTACGTCGATTTCCCCATTCTGCAGCCGAAGCAGCGCGACGACCGGCTCCTGGCCAACCTCGAAGGTGATGCGGTCCAGCTTCGGAAGCCCTTCGTTCCAGTAGTCGGCGAAGCGCTCGAAAACGAGGCGCTGCCCAAGCGTCCACTCGGCAAGCTTGAACGCGCCGGAGCCGACGGGATTCTTCCCGAAGTCGAAGCCGTGTTTCTCGACCTCTTCCTTCGGCACGACATGGGCAAAGTTGAGGGCCATGACATGGAGGAATGTGGCGTCTGGCCGGGTCAGTTCGAACCTGATCGTGTGCGGATCCTGCACCGTGATGCCGGACAGCCCCTCCGCCTTGCCGGCAGAGGCATCTTCAAAGCCTTTGATCGTCGAAAAGAATCCGGCACCCGGGCTCTGGGTCGTCGGGTTCACCACGCGCTCGATCGAATATTTCACGTCTTCGGCCGTCAGCTCGCGGCTATTGTGAAACTTGACGCCCTGGCGCAGCTTGAACGTGAAGACTTTGCCGTCTTCAGAGATTTCGTAGGATTCGGCAAGGTCGGGACGCAGCTCGGTCGTGCCCGGGACATAATCCATCAGGCCATCGAACAGCGACTTGATCATCGACCAATTCTGCCAGTCGTAGCCGATCGCCGGATCGAGTGTCGAAACATCGTCCTTGTAGGTGACGGTCATTTCGCCACCCTGCTTGATGTCGTCGGCAAGCGCAGGAGTTCCCAAGAGGGCAGCGGCGCAGACGCCGGCCAGTAGCAAGTTCCTCATCTGAAGTTCCTTTCTTCGTGCTGCTGTTGGTTCTTCCCGCGTCAACGCAGCTTGATGCGCGGGTCGATAAGCGGTGTGATGAGATCGGCGAGCAGGTTGCCGAGCACGATGGCAAACGCAGAGACGAGCGTGACGCCCATGATGATCGGGATGTCCACCCGCTGGATCGCCTGCCAGGCAAGCTGGCCGATGCCGGGCCAGCCAAAGACGCTTTCCACCACGACTATTCCGGACATGAACAGACCGATGTCGATGCCGATCATCGCGATAACGGGCAGTATCGCGTTGGGCATTGCGTGCCGGAACAGGACCTTGGCGCGGCCCGCACCGGTTGCGCGCGCCGTGCGGATGAAATCCTGGCGCATCACTTCGATCAGCGAGGAACGCATCATGCGCGAATACCAGCCGGCGCCCAGGAAGCCGAGCGTAACGGAGGGCAGGACCAGATGGGCGAAAGTGCCATAGCCGCCAATCGGGAACCAGCCGAGCTTCACGGCGAAGACATAAAGCAGCAGGATGCCGATCACGAATTGCGGCGCCGACACCCCGACGAAAGACGCGATCATCAGCGTGTCGTCGGTGCGTGAGCCGCGCCGAAGCGCCGCGACGATCCCCATGGTGAGCCCGAAGATCAGTTCACAAGTGATGGCTCCGGCCATCAGCACGAGACTTGCGGGAAGCCGCGACGCGATCAGCGTCGCGACTTCGGTCTTCTGCAGGTAGGAGCGGCCGAAGTCGCCCTGCACCAGGCCGGAAACATAGCGCAGATACTGCTCGTAGAAAGGCAGGTTGAGCCCGAGCTGTTCGCGGATGTTCTCCACGGTCTGAGCCGTTGCGCTGCGGCCGGCGATCTGTCTGGCCGGATCGGCCGGTATCAGATAGAGGAGAACGAAGGTGACGAAGCTGATACCAAGCAGGATGACGACCGTCTGAAGCAGTCGCCGCGCGATATAGGCTGCCATCAATGCCTCCCCTGCTGCGTCGGATCGAGAACATCCCGCAGCGCATCGCCGACCAGGTTGAAGGCGAGCGCGAGCGCCAGGATCGCCGCACCCGGTATGAACACCAGCCACGGTGCCGAAGTGAAATAGGTCTGGTTTTCGAAGATGATATTGCCCCAGGAGGGGATGGGCGGCTGCACGCCGATACCGAGGAATGAAAGCGTCGCCTCCAGAAGCACCGTCGTCGCAATCCCGAGCGTCGCCCAGACGATGATCGTGGACAGGAGATGCGGAAGAATGTGACGGAAGAGAATGCGGCCGGCGCCGGCCCCCATGGCCCGCTCGGCAGTCACGAAATCGCGCTCGGCTATCGAGCGGGTTTCGGTATAGACGACGCGGGCGATCTGCACCCAATTCACCATCGCGATGACCATCGCCACGATCCAGAGGCTGGGTGTGAAGATCGCGGCCAGAACGATGGCAAGGAGGAGCGCCGGAAAGGCCATCATCAGGTCGGTGAAGCGCATCAGCACGGTGTCCACCCAGCCGCGGAAATAGCCGGCTGCAATGCCGACGAGCGAGCCGATGACGACGGCAATGCCATTGGCGACCACGCCGATGACGAGCGAGGTGCGCGCGCCATAGATCAGCCGGCTCAGGAGGTCGCGTCCGACAAGGTCGGTACCGAGCCAGAATTGACTGTTGGGCGGCAGCGGCGCGCCTTCGATGGTCAGACCCTCGAAGAACTGCTCGTGCGGGTCATAGGGCACGATCCAAGGCGCAAGCGCTGCTGCGCCAACCACCACGATGATGACCGCAAGACCGATGAGCGCAAGCGGCCTGCGAAGGAGGCGCGTCCACACGCCCGGTGTCCTATTCTCTTTGCTGCGCGCCGTTTCAGCGGCCATGGTCGGCATTCTTCAATCCGTGGTTCTCGAATTCCTGGACGATCGCCGCGGCAACGTCCTCGATGCTGCAGCTGCGCGACATCGCGGTCAGGCGCAGGTGCTGGTAGGCTTCGCTGGCCCCGCAGTTCTTCCGGAGCATCAGCAGCGCCGTTGCCTCCGCAAGTTCCTGGCGTCGCGTGAGGCGATGCTTCAATGCGGCGACGTCACGATCGAGCGCATGGCGGCGGACAAAACTGTGGCTTGCGACCATCAGAGCACTGTACAGCCCGGCGCTGCCGATGGGCTTCAGAAGCTGCGCGTCGGCCCCTTGCGCGATAGTCCAGGCGATGCGGCCGGGTGCCTCGGAGCCGATCAGTGCGATCATCGGCATGGGTGCTTCCCCCTGACGCCAGGGAAATTGCTCGTCGTGGCCCATATCTGCGTCGATAAGGAGGACGTTGAACTCCTCTGCAGATCGGTCACCGGGAAAATCCGGCCAGGCCTGTTCCGCCGCAATGCCTATGCGGGCGCATTGGGCAAAGAGAGCGTCGACGTTCTGATGCGGCCGGTGCAGGATGAGCGCCTGCCAGCCATCGAAATTCGGGGTGTTATGAACAGATCTCATTTCACCACCTTCAGCTCAGGCCGGGCCTCGTTCCCTCCCATCGCGCGGACAAGCGGCGTGGATGTCAGGAACGGATCCGGCGTGATGGCTTCATACGAGCGCTTGACGATCTCGAAACTGCCATCTGCGCCCGCGCGGCCGATATGGGCCGGCAATTCCACATGGTTCGTCCATCGATCGACGCTGATGGCCCCGAGCGGTGTGTCGACCGCCTGCCCGCACAGGGCGGCGCGTACAACATCCGCATCGTCGCTGCCGCTGCGCGCGATCGCCTCGGCGATCATCACCACGGCACTGAATGCCTGCACATAGAAGGCATCGACTACGGCGCCCGGATCCAGCGCCGCAAGTGTCTTCAGGAAGGCGTCGTTTTCCAGCGACTGGATCGTGCGGAAATAGCAGCTGACCGTGAAATGCCCCGCCGCGGCGTGTCCGAGCCCGGCGATCTCGCCCTCGTAGAGGTTGCAGCTGATGACCGGGCATTTATCCGGATGGAAGCGCTCATCCGCTTCAGCGAGAGCGTGAAGCGCGCGCAGGAAAGCGTATGATGACGGGCCGATCAGGTTGTTCAGGATGAAATCCGGTTTCTTCTCGCGCACCTCGTCGATCAGGTGGACGATATCCGTGTCGCCCATCGACACGAAACGCTCGCCCAGGACCTCGCCGCCCGAGCGATGGAGAATGTCGCGTGCGATTCGGTTGGTCTCCCAGCCCCAGATATAGTTGGAGCCGACAAGCATCGCTCTGCTGCCGAACCGCGGCGCGATATAGTCGAGAAGCGGCACCAGGTGCTGGTTGGCACAGGCGGCAACGTAGATAAGGTTTTCGGAAACCTCGAAACCTTCATAGACGCAAGGATACCAGAGCAGCGCGTCGAGCTTCTCGACCACGGGAATCACTTCCTTGCGGCTCCAGGAGGTGGTGCAGCCCACCACATGGCGGACACCGTGCTCGCGGATCAGTTGCCTGCAAAGCGGTGCATAGCGATCCGCCTCGCCTGCCGGATCGAGATGATGGGCCTCGAGCCTGAACGGAAAACGCCCGGACGCATTGACATGCTCGATCGCTGCCATTGCGCCGCCAAAGCCTTGGCCCGCCGGCTGCGCGTAGCTCCCGCTCCGAGAGAACAATACTCCTACCGGGTAGGTAACGTTGCCTGTCATTCGCCCCTCAAATGCAAAAAGGCCCCGCAGAGAAACAAAGTTTCCCTTCGAGGCCCAGATGCCGACAGATAATTTCAGCCAAGCCTAACGTTAGGATACGACTTGTCAATACGAAAGGACATGGCGGCGACGATTTCCTGTCCGGATCTTGCCGTGCCCGCTAGAATACCGCCAGCAGAAGCGCACCGGCCGCAATCAGACCGACGCCGAGCCAGTTGATCAGATTGAGCTTCTCGCCGAGAAAAAGCACGCCGAACAGCGCGACGAATATGATCGACAGCTTGTCGACCGGTGCCACGCGAGCGGCATCGCCCAGCTTGAGCGCGCGGAAATAGGCGAGCCACGACGCCCCTGTCGCAAGACCGGACAGGCCGAGGAAGAGCCAGGTTCGGCCGGAGATCTCCGTTGGGCGCTGCCATTGTCCGGTCACTGCAACGATGCTCACGACAACGACAAGAATGATGGCTGTTCGGATCAGCGTCGCGAAGTCGGAGGTGATGTCTGCGACGCCGATCTTGGCGAAAATGGCAGTTAGCGCTGCGAAGACCGCGGAGAGCAGCGCCCAGAACTGCCAGGCCTGCGTCATCAGAATTCCACGCCCTTCTGACCCTTGATGCCCGAGCGGAAGGGGTGTTTCACCAGTTCCATCTCCGTTACCAGATCGGCGATCTCGATCAGGTCTTCCTTGGCGTTGCGGCCGGTCAGGACCACATGCGTCATGTGCGGCTTCTCCTCCTTGAGAAAGCGCACGACCTCGGCGACCTCGATGTAGTCGTAGCGCAGCGCGATGTTGATCTCGTCGAGGAGCACCATGGAGTTGCGTTCGTCGCGGATGAGCTCCTTTGCCTTCTCCCACGCCTTTGCCGCCATTGCGACGTCGCGCGCGCGATCCTGCGTCTCCCAGGTGAAGCCTTCGCCGAGCGTGTAGAACTGGCAGATATCGCCGAAATGTTTCTCGATCAGATCACGCTCGCCCGTGTGCATGGCGCCCTTGATGAACTGAACGACGGCGCAGGGCATTCCGTGGGCGATGTGGCGAAAGATCATACCGAAGCCGGCCGTCGATTTGCCCTTGCCCTTGCCGGTGTGGACGATGATCAAGCCTTTTTCGTCCGTTTTGGTGGCCATGATCTTGTCGCGGGCGGTCTTCTTCTTCGCCATCTTCATGGCGTGGCGCGCTTCGTCCTTCTCGGCGATCGGTTCGCCGGTATTCGCGGTCTCGTCGTTCATGATGTCCTCCCTATTGGTTTCCGGCCATCAGGCGATCGGTAGCCGCGCGGCCGGAAAGGCTGTTCAGTTCGAATCGCGCCGAGTTGGAGCGCGGGTTCCATAGGCCGCGGTCGATCGCCTCCAGCAGCCTCTCCGATATTTCCGAAAGCGCGGCCGGGTTCTTTTCGCGCAGGAACCGGAGGACTTTTTCGTCGGCAATATAGGCCTGATAGGCTGCCTCGAAATGATGATCGCGCACCGCCCCGGTGGTCGCAGCGAAGGCGAACATGTAATCGATCGTCGCGGCGATTTCGAAGGCTCCCTTGTAGCCGTGGCGCATCACGCCGTCGATCCACTTCGGATTGACGACGCGGGCACGCACCACGCGGCCGATCTCCTCCTCGAGCGAGCGGATGACCGGCTTTTCGGGGCGCGAATGGTCGTTGTGGTAGATGGCCGGACGCTGACCGCCGAGATGCTCAGCCGCAGCGCTCATGCCGCCCTCGAACTGGTAGTAGTCGTCGCTGTCGAGCAGATCATGCTCGCGGTTGTCCTGGTTCTGGACCACGGCTTCGATCGAGCGCAGGCGCTCCTCGAAAAGGCCCCGCTCCGCCTTTCCATCCTCGCCGGCACCGTAAGCGTAACCGCCCCAGATGAGGTAAGCCTCGGCAAGATCGCCGCGCGTTTCCCAGTTCTTCTCATCGACAAGCGCCTGCAGGCCCGCTCCGTAAGCGCCGGGTTTCGAACCGAAGACGCGATAGGAGGCACGGCGTTGAGCCTCCTTCACGTCGGCGCCCCGCTCTTCCCACCGCCGCGTTTCGGCACGCATGCGGGCGGCGATCATATTGTCGGCATCGTCCTCGTCGAGCGCGCCGACCGCGCGGACCGCCTTGTCGAAGAGTGCTATCTGCTCGGGAAAGGCGTCGCGGAAGAAGCCGGATATACGCAGGGTGACGTCGACACGGGGACGGCCGAGAACGGCAAGCGGAACGATTTCGTAGCCGGTCACGCGGCGCGAGGCCATGTCCCAGACGGGCTTTGCGCCGATCAGTGCCAAAGCCTGGGCGATGTCGTCGCCGCCGGTACGCATGTTGGAGGTGCCCCAGGCCGTCAATCCGAAAGAGGACGGCCATTCGCCGTGGTCCTGCAGGTAGCGGCGGATAAGCAGCTCCGCCGATTTCCTGCCGAGCTCATAGGCCGCCGGAGTCGGCACGGAGCGGCTGTCCACCGAATAGAAGTTGCGCCCCGTCGGCAGCACGTCCGGACGGCCGCGCGTCGGCGCACCCGAGGGACCGGGGGCGACAAACCGGCCGTCGAGGCCGGTCAGCAGACCCTTGATTTCCGCCTCGCCGGAGCTCTGGATCGAAGGCTTCAGCCGCGTCTCGACCACGTCAAGTACGGCGCGGCTGTTGGTCCATCCCACCGGGCAGACGATTTCGCCTGAAACGAGCTTCGCTGCAAGCAGTTCGATGCGCTCGACGGTGTCGCCGGCGGTGCGCCATGGCGCATCCGAGAGGGCGGCGAGAAGATCGGGCTTCGGGCCGGCCCAAGGATCGGACATGACGCAATCGAGCGGGTCGAAGGGTTGCGGCAAAGCCACGTGCAATCTCAAGTCCGCCGCAATTGCCCGCTGCAGGCTCTGATCTCCGCCCTCACCCAGACCCCGCGGCACACGGGCGAGCGCGACCGTAAGATCGGTCAAAAGCCTTCCCTTCGGCGCCAGGCCGAAGATATGCAACCCGTCGCGGATCTGCATTTCCTTCAGGTCACAGAGATAGGCATCGAGTTTTTCGAGCGCCTGGTTCTCGCTGTCGCCCTTCTCGATGCCGGCGTCGTGGTCGAGGCCGATGTCGCGGACGAGATCGAGGATCTGCCGGCTGAGCAGCCTGAGCCGCCGGGGATCGCCGCCCGCAGCCTCGTAGTACTCGTCGACCAGCGCCTCCAGGTCCTTCAGCGGTCCGTAGGACTCCGCCCGCGTCAAAGGTGGCGTCAGATGGTCGATGATGACGGCGCTGGTTCGCCGCTTGGCCTGCGTGCCCTCGCCGGGATCGTTGACGATGAAGGGATAAAGATGCGGCATCGGGCCGAATATCGCCTCGGGGTAGCACTCTTCGGAAAGCGCCAGCGCCTTTCCGGGGAGCCATTCGAGGTTGCCGTGCTTGCCCATATGGACGATCGCATGGGCGCCGAATACCTCGCGCAAATAGGCATAGAAAGCGAGATAGCCGTGCGGCGGCACGAGGTCCGGATCGTGATAGGTTTCCTTCGCATCGATATTGTAGCCGCGCGCCGGCTGGATGCCCACGAGCACATCGCCGAAGCGCGCGAGCGGCAGGGCGAATACCCCGTCGATGTAGAAGGGGTCGGCCTGCGGCGCGCCCCAGCGCGCGGTCACTTCCTGCTGAATCTTTTTCGGAAGCGCTTCGAAGAAACCCTTGTAGCGATTCAAGGAAATCGTTTCGCGGATTTCACGGTCGCCGCTCGCCGCATTGGTCGGCCCGGCCATCAGAAAGCGGATCAGCGCGTCGCCGTCATCAGGAACATTGCCGACAGCATAGCCTTCCGCGGTCATCGCTTTCAGCACTTCGATCGTGCCGGCAGGCGTATCGAGACCCACGCCGTTTCCGAGGCGTCCGTCGCGGTTCGGATAGTTGGCCATGACGATGGCAACCCGGCGGCCACCGGGCGGGGTCCGGCGCAGCTTCGTCCAATTGGCGGCAAGGCGCGCCGCGAAACGTGCACGATCCGCAAGCGGCTCGTGTCCGACGATATTGGCCTCCACCAGCGGGTCGTAAACCGAGGCAGCCTTGAAGGAAACGGCACGGGAGAGAACCCTCCCGTCCACCTCCGGCAACGCGACATTCATGCCGAGATCGCGGGCCATCAGCCCTTGAGCCGAAGCTTCCCAGGCCTCCCGCGACGAGCCGGAAAAGATGACCTGCAGCACCGGCGCGCCGCCTGATTCGAGCACGGTCGGCTGGCGGTCCGCGCCGGGTGCGGAAACGGCAAAGCCCGTGGCGTTCATCACGACATCCGGCACTGCTTCGGCGAAGATCGCTTCGACCGTGCCGATCGAGACCGGATCCTTGAGGCTGGAGACGAAAACGGGGAGCGCCCGCACAGCCTCGGCCGCCAGAGCCTCGATCAGCGCCTCCACCGGCTTCGTCTCTCCGCTCTGGACGAGCGCGCGGTAGAAGCAGATGGCGACGGTGGGTTCGTGTTCCGCTCTGTCCACCTGACCGGGGGTTACAGCCGGACGCGCTTCGGACAGGCGCACCCATTCCTCGACGCCGATCACGCCCCTGCCAGGCCACCATATCCCCGCCTTGAGCAACGGCCGCGCCGGCTGCGGCTTGTCGCCGCCATCGATCAATACCTGCGCGTAATCGAGGAACAGGCCGGCATTCTCCGCGCCGCCTTCGGTGCAATACGCCCAAAGGCGCTGCCGATCTTCCACCGATACGGTGGAAAACGGGTCGAGGCCCGGGTCCGGCTTGTCGTCGCCCGGCAACACGGCGATCTGGAACTTATTCGCAACCGCCGCGGCGTAGAGCGCCTCGAGGACGTAACGGAAGTAGCTCGCACCACCGAGCGGCCGTACGACGATCAGTTTCGCATGCCTCGCCGTGCGTTCGACGTAAGTGTCGACCGACATGGGGTGCATGAGATTCATCAGGCTGGCGATCCGCAGGCTTCTTGCGCCCGCGCGCTGACGATGGGCAGCCGCGATCGAGGCAAGCTCCGTATCGGCCGCCGACAGGAACAATATGTCGCCCGGGCTCTGTCCCAGGTCGATCGCCTCATTACCGTCGGCGATCGTTCCTTTCTGAGCTAGGAGGAGATGCATGGATGCTCCCTGGACTCCTCGTTCAAATTCGAAGCCATTTCACGCGAGCGCCGAAATCGCTGCGCGCACGGCGGGCTCGTCCATGTCATGCAGCCCGATGACGACGAGACGCGTGCCGCGTGTTTCGCCGGAAGCCCATGCGCGGTCGAAATACTGGTCGATGCGGCTGCCGACCGCCTGGACCAAGAGGCGCATCGGCTTGCCCGGAACGTCGACGAAGCCCTTGAGGCGCAGCACGTCGTGCTTTGAGATGACGCCCTTGAGCTTTTCAATGAAAGCGGCAGGGTCGGCTATGGCGCCAAGCTCTACGACGAAGCTGTCGAACTCGTCATGATCATGCTCCTCGCCTGCCTCATGCTCCATCTCGTGGTGAGACTTGCGGTTGACGATATCGCCCTCCGTACCCACTCCGAGCCCGAGCAGGATGGCGGCGGCTACCTCGCCGTTCCTCGCCTCGATCATCGTCGGCTTGCGGCTGATGCGGGAGGCCACCTCTTCGCGCACGGACTGCAGCCCCGCGGCGTCGATAAGGTCCGTCTTGTTGAGAACGATGAGGTCCGCGGCGGTGAGCTGATCCTCGAAAAGTTCTTCGAGCGGGCTCTCGTGGTCGAGATTATCGTCGCCGACACGCAGCGCGTCTACCTTGTCGTGATCATCGGCAAAGCGGCCCGCGGCGACCGCCGCACTATCGACGACGGTAACGACGCCGTCGACCGTTACCTCGCTGCGGATGTCCGGCCAGTTGAATGCGGCGACGAGCGGCTGCGGCAGCGCCAGGCCGGAGGTTTCGATGACGATATGATCCGGCCGGTTCTCCCTCTCGAGCAGCTTCGTCATGGTCGGGATGAAGTCGTCGGCTACGGTGCAGCAGATGCAGCCATTGGTCAGTTCGATGATGTCCTCTTCCGAACAGGCTTCCGCTCCGCAGCCCTTCAGCACATCGCCGTCGACACCGAGATCACCGAATTCGTTGATGATCAGCGCGATGCGCTTGCCGTCGGCATTCTGCAGCAGGTTGCGGATCATCGTCGTCTTGCCGGCACCGAGAAAGCCGGTGATGACGGTAGCCGGTATTTTGCCCTGCGGCGCCCTTGCGAGTGTCATGGATCAACCCTTCATTTTCAGCGGCAGTCCGGCCGCGACAAAGTAAACTTCTGCGGATTTCTCCGCCACGATCTGGTGGAGCCGGCCGGCGTGATCGCGAAAGTCGCGCGCCATCCGGTTTTCCGGGACGATCCCGAGACCGACCTCGTTAGAGACGAAAACGAGTCGCGAGCGCGCCGCGGGCAGAAAGGCGGCGAGCGCGGCGAATTCGGCGGCCATGTCGCGCTCCTCCATCATCAGATTGGTCACCCACAGGGTCAGGCAGTCTATGAGGACAGCCCGGCTGGGCTCATCGATGCGGCGAAGCAGCCCCACGAGATCGAGCGGTTCCTCGTGGGTGGTCCAACCCTTCCCCTGCCGAGTAGCCTGGTGAAGGGCGATGCGTTCCCGCATCTCCTCGTCGAAGGCCCGGCCGGTCGCAAGATAGTGCATCGGAGACCCGGTGGCCTCGACGAGTTTTTCCGCGAAGGTGGATTTTCCCGAACGCGCGCCGCCAAGCACGAGGATCGGGCCGAGATTGGAAATGTCCATACCGCCTGCCCTAGAGAAGGCTATAGCGGCAACGGCGCGCGCCGAGAACGCGTTCGATCGAAGACCTGTGAGCCACGACAACCTCCGTGCTGGCATCGGGGAGCATCTCCCCTCGGGCGGAATGCCCTGACGAATGGCAGGTCTCCTGGCTCAGGGCGTCACGATCCTCATGGCCGCACGTTCGACGAACCGGCTCGGCCCGAAAAACGATGCGGCAAAAGACCGAACGGGCTCGCCTCGCCTTCCCGGCGTTTGCGGCATCGCGAAAGGCGGACGATTCGTAGAAGAAGAGGCGTCCTGCCTGGCTCATCGCAATGCCACGCCAGTGGCTTTTCCGACATGCCGCCAAACTTCACGAGACTGCCCCATGCAGCGCGTTGAAATCCGGCGAAATGCCCGATGGCGAACCCTGACCGTTCTACAGTCGCGGGGTCGGCTGCGATAAGGGCGCCCGGCGTGGGTCCGCCCCGTCGCATTCCCATTTACTCCCTCGCCCCACCTCGGCACGAGGGAACCATCCATACTGCGTTAATTATGAAGCGGCAGCGGCAAAGTCAATCGACGGCCTGCGACACTGGGACCGCCGATTACGGCAGAAATGCGCTTTCGCGCCGGCTACCCCGAACGGGTAGGCAGACACTTCCGGCCCGGCCATGATAAGAATGAATGCTTGGGGTCCGGCGACATTGTGTCGATCCGGTTATCATTCACGCTCATGATCCCCGGACCACGTCGGCCGCAGGAGATCATCGTGGAGGGTGCGATGTTTCACTTGCGTCGTGCCGCAATCGCTGCTTTGGCCGCAGCGTTTTACGGTTCCATGCCGACGATTGCCGCCGAACCGGTTGGAGAAGCGGTCCGGATCAGGACGGTCGTCACCGGCAGCGGCGGGCCGCTCGTGGAGCGGGACGCTGTTCACCGGGACGAGCGAATAAGCACGTCCAGATCTGGGCTCGGCCAGTTCGTGTTCCGCGACGGCAGTAAATTGGCGGTGGGGGCAGGCTCTTCCGTCGTCATCGACAAGTTCGTCTTCAACGATTCGAAATCGGTGCAGCAACTCACCGTCGCCGCCGCCAAAGGCACGTTCCGTTGGATCAGCGGAAATTCGAAGCACTCGGCCTATCAGATCTTGACGCCTGCCGGAACGATCGGCGTACGCGGAACCGTGTTCGACTTTTACATCGGCAACGACGGAACGACGGCGATCGTTCTCCTGGAGGGCGCGGCCCGGTTCTGCGGCCCGGCGGGATGCCAGCAGCTCACCCGACGCTGCGATTGCGTGATCGCAAAGCGCGACGGCACCATGACGGACACGCACAAGGCCGGTCGCCGCACACTGGCGACACTCGGAAACCGGAAGGCCCTGCCCTTTCTTTCGGGCGACCAAAGACTTTCTGCCTCCTTCGGCGGCATGAGCGGCAGTTGCGGTATTTCGGCCGCTATCGAGATCAAGCCGACCACGCCGGAACGGGCGCGGCCGCCCGAAAAAGCAAGCCCGCAAAAGGCGCCCCGCCCGGGCAAGACGCCCAGCAACGAGCCGGGCAAGCGTGGCCTCGACAAGGGGAAGAAGGGGCAGGACACGGGCAAGAAGGGCCAGGACACCGGCAAGAAGGGGCAGGACACCGGCAAGAAGGGCCAGGATAGCGGCAAGAACGGGCAAGTGGACACAGGCACAAAGAACGGCCGCGGTTAGAGCACTTCCAGGAAAAGTGTGTAACGGTTTTCCGTCCGGAAGTGCGTTGGATCAAATGGTCTCTCTATTCGGCGGATCTGACTTCGTCTGCGAACGGCAAAGGATCACCGGCAAAGTGGTCTGTCCGGCGCCCGATGCGGCGATAAAAATCCGATAATCCCCCGCAAAGAGCCGGAGCCTTGAGCTTTGCGGCATTGACAAGCTCTCTGCGGGGCCGTGACCTTAAACGCATCGCCCCGATCAACTGTTCATGAATGCGCTGCAGCTCGGAAAACTCGGCCGAAGCGGCCATATGCTCGTCACCGACCACGGCGAATACCCGCGTTCGCGTGCTCTTGCCCTTCAGCGCCAGCGCCCCCGCCTCCAGCACGGCGCACCGTTCGCCCAGATCCGCCGTCGTCTCGGATATCAGAATATCGAAGCCGACGTCCTTGCAGGCAGCCTCGATCCGGGCGGCGACGTTGACCGCGTCGCCGACGGCCGAATAGTTGAAGTGCATCTCCGCTCCCATATTGCCGACGCAGGCAAGCCCGGTATGGATCCCCACACCGATCGCCACCTTTTGGTCGCTCCCGAAGCCGAAGGCGTCGCTCTCGTTGAGGCGGGCGAGCGTCTCGCGCATGGCCAAGGCGGCGCGGATGGCCTTGCCGGGGTGATCGGCGACGTCGACGGGCGCATTCCAGAACGCCATGATCGAATCGCCGATGAACTTGTCGAGCGTGCCTTCATTGGCGATGACATGGCGGCTCAGCGCGTCGAGCAGCGTGTTGAGAAACCGGACCACCTCTCCCGGCGTCAGGCGCTCGCTGATCTCCGTGAAGTTGCGCACGTCGACGAACATGATCGTCAACTCACGGTCGTCGCCGCCGAGACGCAGGGCGTCATGCGTATGCTCGATGCGATAGAGGAGCGAGGGCGACAGGTACTGGCCAAAGGCGCGCCGAACCACGCGCCGCTCCCGGTCTATGACCAGGAAACGATAGGCGGTTGCCGCAAAATGGGTGATCGATCCGGCAAGGATCGGAGCCAGAGGGTCGAACAGCAGGCCTGCATAGAGGAAGGCTGACCAGGAGGCCGCGAGGGCCAGCGCGGTTATCAGAAGGCCGCAGGCAAGCGCGACGGCCGGGCTGACGAAGGTGGTCAGCAGGACGAGCAGGCTCCCTGCAGCCGCGATCGCAAGGATTTCCAGTCCGTCCGCCCAATCCGGACGGGAGAGGAAGCGGCCCGAGAGAACCTGCTCGACAGTCTGCGCGTGCAGCGACACGCCGGGCACGTTGTGTCCAAGAGCCGTGGTGCGGATGTCCTGCAGGCCTGCTGCCGACGTGCCCACGAATACGATACTGCCTTGGATCGCTGCCCTCGTCTCTGCGGAAACTCCGCCGGGCGCCAGCACCCGGCCGGCAGAGACATATCTTTCACCGCGATCGGGACTGACATAGAGCCAGAGTTCGCCCGCCGCGGTCACCGGCACCACGAATTCGCCGACCTTGATCAGCGTGATGGTATCAGGCGCATCCGGAGCACCCGCTACGATGTAGGTGGAAGCGCCCTGAGCCACACGCAGCGCTTCGAGGGCCAGGTTCGGATAGAGTTGCTCGCCATCGCTCAACAGCAGCGGGACGGCGCGCACAACGGCCGACGGCCTGCCGGGATTGAGGCTGATATGGCCCAGGCCCACGGCACTGGCTTCGAGTTGTGGCCTCAAAGGAGTCGCAGCCGTAAGCCGCGGCGGCGCATCGAGCGGACTTTCGCCGGTGAAGGCGAAACCCGCTTTCACCGGCGGCCGGTAGTTGCCTGCGTTGGAAAGGCCGAAACCGAGCACGACCGGCCGGTCGGCGATCGATCGGGAGAGTATCTCGTCATTGTCCGGCAGCCGCTCAAGGAGCGCCGGATCGACCCCGGCGACATCGCGCATGACGCTGCGCGGCGAAAGACGGTCGGGTTCGGAGAACAGGATGTCGAAGGCTATCACCGCCGCCCCCATTTCCGAGAGCCGGTCGACCAGTGCGGCAACGCGGTCGCGCGGCCACGGCCACTGGCCGAACTCTTTCAGCGACGCCTCGTCGATGTCGACGACGCGAACCGGAACGTCCTCGAAGCTGCGCGGCGCCAGGCGCTGATACTCGTCGAAAGTGAGATCTCGGGCGAGACGCAAAAGCGGCGGATCGCTTGCACGCAGCACGGTGAGCGCCGCGACGATCACCAGGCCGATAATGACCCCTATTAGCTGCGTGCGTGCCATGGCAGCGCCCTTCGCCCGGACGCCGTCGCCATGCACAGCGGCGAAGAGGTCGTCCTACCCGAAAACCATGCTGCATTTTTCGCAAGGCGTATGCAACGGAGAACGTGACGACGGGTGTAAAGCCTCAGGTCCTGGTTGGAAGCACCTTGTCGAGAAATGCAAGCATGGCGCCGTTGAACACGTCGGGCCTCTGCAGCGGCGCAAAGTGGCTGACGTGTTCAAGCGTGATCAATTCGGCTGCGGGAATGCTCCGCGCGAGATATTGGGCGTGCTCTCTCTTTATGAACTCGTCGTTCTCGGCCTGCACGATCGCGACCGGCACTCGGATGCCGGCGAGGTCGCCCGCCGAATAATTGGGTTGCGTACTCATCATCTCGCTGACGGCCGAGACGAAGTCATCGAACTCATCAGGCGTCGCCGACAATTCGGCATAGTCCTTCCGGTGCCGGGCGAAGCAACGGTCGATAACCGGAGTGGCCTCGAATTCTGTCGCGCCGCTCGGGTCCATGTTGCAGCCGAAGAAGAAGACGCCGGCAACGCGCGTTGGAGCCGCGCTCGCAAGCACGAGGCCGATGCACGCCCCGTCGCTCCAGCCCACCACGGCGAATTTCTGAAGCTTCAGCATGTCGGTGACGGCAAGGACGTCGGACGCCATCACTTCGTAGCTGTAGGGCCGCTCATCGCGCGTGCTGCGCCCATGTCCGCGGCTGTCGATGAGCACGACGCGACGGCCGGCCTCAAGAAGCGGCGCAAGCTGATAGCCCCAATTGCCGCTGTGGCCGAGGCCGCCGTGCAACAGGACCACCGGTGCTCCCGCGCCATATGTCGAATACCATATCCGGGCGCCATCGCGCTCCACATAGCCCTGCTCCGCGGCCGGAGGCAGAGCCGGTGCGCCCTGGGCTTCGAACTGCCGAAGATCGTCGTCGTATTGCTGCATTTCGATCCTTTCAACGAGCCGTTTTCTGCGCTTCCGACACGATACGGTCCGGGCGAGAAATGCCAAAAAGGCACGCCTCGTCCGGCCGGCCCTACCCCAAAAGCGTGCCGAGCCATGCCCGATCGAGTACCGCTTCGAGTTCCCCGGCAATCTCGTCGAGAGCCGCATCCACCGACTGGCGGTAATTGCCTCCCCCGCCTTCGATACCGAAGCTCCTGAGCAACGCGGAACGGTAGGCGTCGCTTGCGAAAAGACCGTGCAGATAGGTGCCCATCACGCGGCCGTCCGCCGACATCGCTCCATCCGGGCGGCCGTCGATCTCGACCGGCGCGCGGCTGCAATCGGCGCCGGTCGTCTTGCCGAGATGGATTTCGTAGCCTTCGAGCGCGACGTCGTATTCTCGCGACCAGGCGCGGCTGTTGCGAACCGTCTTTTCCGGAGCCATCTCCGTCTCGACGGAAAGCAGCCCCAGCCCCTCAATCGCGCGCTTGCCGCCCTCGATACCTAGCGGATCGGTAACCCGGCTTCCGAGCATCTGATAGCCGCCGCAGATACCGACGACCCGCCCACCGCGGCGCATATGCCGGTCGAGGTCCCGGTCCCAGCCCTGCCTGCGGAAATCCTCGAGATCGGCAATGGTGGACTTCGAGCCGGGTATGACGATGAGGCCCGCATCGTCTGGAAGCGGCGCCCCCGGCCGAACGAAGACGATGTCCACGTCCGGCTCCGCGGCCAGGGGATCGAGATCGTCGAAATTGGCGATCCGCGACAGGACGGGGACCGCGACCTTCAGCGCCTTGCCGCCGCCCCGCGTCAGCCTCTCGAGAACGACGGAGTCTTCGGCAGGCAGCCGCCCGGCACTTTTCAGCCAGGGCACGACGCCGAAGCAAGGCCAGCCGGTAAACTGGCGGACCGATGCGATGCCGTCGTCGAAGAGCGTAACATCGCCGCGGAATTTGTTGATGAGGTAGCCGGTGACCATGCGCCGGTCGTTCTCCGGCAGGATCGCATGCGTGCCGACCAGGGACGCGATAACACCACCGCGGTCGATATCGCCGACGAGAACGACGGGTACGTCAGCGCGGGTGGCAAAGCCCATATTGGCGATGTCGCCGGCGCGCAGGTTGATCTCGGCCGGCGAACCGGCGCCTTCGACGATCACGAGATCGGCGCCGGCTGACACCTGCTCGAAACTCTCCATGACAGAGCCGAGGAGCCTTGGCTTGAGAGCCTGGTAGTCCCTCCCCTTGGCCTGGCCGGCCACCTTGCCCTGGACGACGATCTGGCTGCCCACGTCCGATTGCGGCTTCAGGAGCACCGGGTTCATATGCACGGAGGACGGCACGCGTGCGGCAAGCGCCTGGAGCCATTGCGCACGGCCGATCTCGCCGCCGTCGTCAGCAACGGCGGCATTGTTCGACATGTTCTGGGGCTTGAACGGTTTTACGCTGAGGCCATGATTGGATGCGAGCCGGCAGAGGCCCGCCACCAGTACCGATTTTCCGACATCCGAGCCGGTTCCCTGCAGCATGATCTTGCGTGTCATGCCTTTCCCGTAGCATCGAAAGCGCCTGCCGCAAAGCTCCGTCCCGACGCGATTCCGCCGTGATTGCGTCACCGGCGGTCGCGGTGCGTTTCCGGCCTTCTTCAAGCGTTCTGGGGCGGGAGGATGAAACCTGTGTGCGGTTTATTTTTCAGGATCTGAAAATTCTCGCGAGCTAGCTCAATTGCGACATGCGGTGCCGAGCCTGGCATTCAAGCCGTCGCGGCAAGAGCCTATATCCGCGCCATCGAAACCCCGCCGGAAAATTGCCCGGTCTCCCAAGGTAGAAAGTCATGCTGTTCGTTTTCGGCAAACCCAACTTCGTTCAGATCGCCTGGAACTCCAAGGCGCCGAACGGCCAGTCCCGCGTCCGTAATGTAGTCGCGGAAGCGCCGGTCGGCCCACTCGGCCTCATCCGCACGTCCAACGTCGGATAAAGCGCCACGTCGCGTTCGAAGCCGCCCCCTTTTCGGGGCGGCTGCTTCACGATTCCCGCCCTGAAATGCAAAAGCCGCACCCAACCGTTGGAATGGAAGGGTGCGGCGATCAGATCGTTCCGCTGAATATCGGGTCCGGTACGCACTACCTGATCCGGACCTGCGGCAGTCGCCCGCCGCAGGCAGACAATTATCCCCACAACCTTACCGGATCGTTATTGAGGCCTTAACCAAAGGTGAATTTCGGCGATTTCGCCGTTCGCGTCCTCGGTACCGCGAGCTCCTCGCGGCGCAATATGCCGCCGGCGACCGGCGCCGGATCGAAAAGGTTGATTTCTCGACGCGAACACTTAGGCTTGCCGCAATGACAACGAAGTGGGCTGGCAGCTTCAGCGCGCGGGAGCGATTGGGCGGCGCTCCATCCACCATGTGTGGCCGCAGTGACGTGAAGGTGTCGACGGACATGAAAAAACTCCTTGCTACCCTCATCCTCACGGCGGGCATATGGTCTCTGGCGGGCCCTTCCGGTGCTGCCGAATGTGGCGGCGTCAGCATCGCCGAGATGGACTGGGCATCGGCGGGCGTCGCGGCTCACGTGGACAAGTTCATTCTGGAAACCGGCTATGGATGCAGCGTGAAGCTCGTCGCTGGCGACACGATGCTGACCTTTACCTCGATGAACGAGAAGGCGGAGCCCGACCTGGTGCCGGAACTGTGGATCAACTCCGTACGCACGCCTTTCGATGCCGCAATCAAGGAAGGCCGCCTCGTCGAAGGCGCCAGAATCTTGAGCGAAGGTGGGGTAGAGGGCTGGTGGATTCCGAAGTTCATCGCCGACGCGCACCCGGACATTCGAACGGTGCAGGACGCGTTGAAGCGCCCGGAACTCTTCCCTTCTCATGAGAACCCCGCAAAGGGAGCGGTCCACAATTGTCCTTCAACATGGAATTGCCGGTTCTCCACCGCCAACCTCTACAAGGCTCTCGAAGCGGACAAGGCCGGCTTCCAGCTGATCGATCCCGGTTCCGCTGCCGGGCTTGACGCGTCGATCGCCGATGCATTCGAGAAGAAGACCGGCTGGCTCGGCTATTATTGGGCTCCGACCGCCTTGCTCGGCAAGTACGAGATGACCTTGCTGTCTTTCGGCGTGGATCACGACAAGGCGGAATGGGACTCCTGCACTGCCGCCCCGAATTGCCCGACCCCAAAGGTAAACTCCTATCCGGTCTCGGACGTCTATACCGTGGTGACCAAGTCCTTTGCCGATCGAGCAGGCAGCGCCATGGACTACGTCCAGGCGCGGCAATGGGAAAACGCGACGGTAAACAAAGTTCTGGCTTGGATGGATCAGAACCGGGGGACGAACGAAAGCGCCGCCCGCTACTTCCTCGAAAACTTCCAGGAGATATGGACGCAGTGGGTAGGCCCGGAGGTCGCCGAAAAGGTGAAGGCCGCGCTCTAGATCACTGTGATCTTCGGTCGGATCGGCGCGAAATCGTGAAGGTGATGGATTCCAGCGCCCATTCGAGGATGCGGCTGCCTGATGCGCGACGCACGAGCCGCGCCTGCGTCGCAAACAGTAAAGCGGTCGGCGTGTTCCGCTGTCACAGTTCTGATGCAAGGAGCGGGAAGCGCCACGAAAACGCAGTCGGCGTAAAAGCTCCAAGCCAAGAGAAGGGGAAAGGTTGTCCATGGCTAGTCACGCAATCGAGGTGAAGAACCTCTACAAGATTTTCGGCCCGCGCGGAGAGGATTACGTCAAACTCGTCGAGAACGGGATGGGTAAGGCCGAACTCAACGAAAAGCACGGCCACGTGCTCGGACTGCAGGACATCAACATTTCCATGCCGGGCGGCTGCATAACGGTCGTGATGGGGCTCTCGGGGTCCGGCAAATCGACGCTGATCCGGCACATCAACCGGCTGATCGATCCGACCTCGGGCGAAGTCCTCTACGACGGCGTCGACGTCTGCAAGATGAACGAGAACGACCTTCGCGCATTCCGCCGCCACAAGACGGCGATGGTCTTCCAGAAGTTCGCACTGCTGCCGCATCGCACGGTTCTCGAAAACACCATCTACGGTCTTGAGATACAGGGTGTCGATCGGCGCGAGAGCGAAAAGCGTGCGCTTGGCTGGATCGAGCGCGTCGGCCTTCAAGGCTTCGAGCAGCACTATCCGAACCAGCTTTCCGGCGGCATGCAGCAGCGCGTCGGCCTTGCCCGCGCGCTTACGAACGACGCCGACATCCTGCTGATGGACGAGGCCTATTCGGCACTCGATCCGCTGATACGCGTCGACATGCAGTCGGTCCTGCTCGAACTGCAGAAGGAGTTGAAGAAGACGGTGGTCTTCATCACCCATGATCTCGACGAGGCCCTGAGGCTCGGCGACAAGATCGCCATCCTGCGCGACGGCCGCGTCGTGCAGCAGGGAACCGGCCAGGAAATCGTGCTCTCGCCAGCCGACGACTACATCACGGCCTTTGTGAAGGAAGTGAACCGCGGGCGGGTGGTCAACGTGGAGACGATCATGCGGCCGCTCTCCGGAAACCCGGAAGGCCTGCCGCTCGCCGTAGGCACCGTGCTCGAAGCGGCTGCCCGCACCATGACCGGCGCGCAAATAAGCAACGCGCATGTCGTCGACGGCAACGGTCGCCCGATCGGTGCGATCGACCTGCAGATGATCATCTCCGCCATGGTGACGCCCGTGCAGCATACCGACCGGCAGGCGGCTTGATGGCTTTGAGGGCGCCCATGGGCGCCCTCAACAGCAGATAGTCAAGTGACCCCCAGCCTTCCGCTGATGTACCGGAACTCCTGCGTCTTGCCGCCATAGCCATAGGCTGCCGCCGGTACCTCATGCACGAGCACGTAGCTTTCGGGATGGACCATCCCGAGAATATCCTCGAACGCCGCAAAGATCGCTTCGACATAGGCACCAAGTTCCTGCTTCGTATTGGTGCCGTCGACAACCTTGATGTCGAGCCAGAAACTGCTGGTCTGCTGCGATGCAAGCGACTTTCCGCCCGCGAACCAATGCCGCGGATCGACGTAGCTAACGACGACCGCCGTCACCGAGGGGTCCTTGCGAAGATGCGACTGCGTGAGGTCGCTCACCTTTGTTGCTATTTTCGCCGAAAGCTCCGGCTCCGGCTGTCCGGTAACGCTGATGTTGATGATGGGCATCACAGTTCCTTTCTTCGAAACACCTCGTCAATTTGCCATCGTCGCCACATCAACAAAATCGAATTGTTTTGCAGATACACTTCTGTAAAATTGAAGTATGAATCCGATCGATCCCGAGCTGCTGCGCACTTTTCTCGCCTTCGCCGAGGGCGGTTCGCTTGCAAGAGCGGCAACCGCCGTCAACCGTTCGCCCTCCGCCGTGACGGCGCAAATGCAGCGGCTGGAAGCGCTGGTCGGCGAGCGCCTTCTTGCGCCCGCCGGACGCGGACGCGTGCTCACGCCCGTGGGAGAGGAGCTCGCCGCCCATGCCCGGCGTATTTTGGATGCGCATCGCGACGCCTGGCTCAGCCTGAGGGGCGCGCGCGCCGACGGACGGATCTCCCTCGGCAGCACTCAGGACTTTGCCGATACGATGCTGCCCGGACTGCTGCGCCGCTTCGCGCGTTCCCATCCACGCATTCGCCTGGATTTGAGGATCGGGCGGTCGAAAGAATTGACGGCCGCCTTCGATCAGAACCAGATCGACATTTTGCTGGCCATGCGACAGGCGGCTGCAGATGACGAATTGCTCGTGCTGCGCGAACAGATGCTTTGGCTCTGCTCCGACAGGGGCTTGGCAGCGGAAGAAGAGGAACTGCCCCTCGCCGTACTCGACCCACCTTGCGGCTTCCGCGCCGCCGCCATATCGGCCCTCGAGAGAACCGGCCGCCGCTTTCGGATCGCGGCAACGAGCCCCAGCCTGTCGGGCCTGCGCGCCGCCGTTTTGAGCGGCATCGCCGTTACGACCCGGACGGAAAGATTCCTCGGCACCGGCATCGAGCGCGCTCCTGTCCATCTCGGCTTGCCATCCCTGCCCCCGGCCGAATTCAGCCTGCGTCTGCACGCCCGGGCAGAGAAGCCCGCAACCGATCTGGCTGCGCTGCTTGCGAACGAATTGCCGCGTTGATCGGCGCAATTCTGTTGCCAACACATAAAGATATCTTTATATCTTATTGCAGTTCCATTCAGCCGGGAAAATCCGATGTCCGTTGCAGCCCATGCTCTTTCCGATCTCCTCGCCCAGAAGGGCGTTCTGCTTGCCGATGGCGCCACAGGCACGTCGCTCTTCGCCATGGGGCTCGAAGCGGGCGAAGCACCGGAGATGTGGAACGAGACGAAACCGGACAACGTCACCAAGCTGCATCAGGACTTCGTGGATGCCGGCGCCGACATCATTCTCACCAATTCCTTTGGCGGCACACGCCACCGACTGAAGCTTCATCAGGCCGAAGACCGGGTCCACCAGCTCAACAAGCGGGCCGCAGAAATCGCGCGCGCCGTCGCCGACCAGGCGCCGCGAAAGGTCATCACGGCCGGATCCGTAGGCCCAACGGGCGAGCTGCTGATACCGCTCGGCACCCTCTCCTATGAAGACGCGGTCGCGGCCTTTGTCGAACAGATCGAGGGCCTGAAAGCCGGCGGCGCGGAGGTCGCCTGGATCGAGACCATGTCCTCTCCGGACGAAATTCGTGCGGCCGCCGAAGCCGCGGCGAAGGTCGGCCTTCCCTATGTCTACACCGGTTCCTTCGACACCGCCGGCAAGACGATGATGGGCCTGCACCCGAAAGACATTCACGGCGTCGCCGCCGATATCGGCGACGGTCCGGTTGCCGTCGGCGCGAATTGCGGCGTCGGGGCGTCCGACATTCTTTCCTCGCTGCTCGATATGACGGCTGCCAGCCCGGAGGCGACAATCGTCGTCAAGGGCAATTGCGGCATTCCCGAATTCCGCGGCTCGGAGATCCACTATTCCGGCACTCCGCCGCTGATGGCCGAATATGCCCGGTTGGCCGTCGACGCCGGCGCCAGGATCATCGGCGGCTGTTGCGGCACCTCCTGCAACCATCTGGCCGCGATGCGGCTCGCGATCGACAATCACACCAGGGGTGAACGCCCCACGCTCGATACGATCGTCGAGAAAATCGGTCCGTTGCGGAACAAATCGGCAAATGAAGGTCCCGCCGCCCCGGCCCGAGAGCGCCGTCGGCGCGCCTAAGGTCATGCCGGAGCTCCGGCGGCAAAGCCGGAGCTACGGTCCCCACCGCCGATCACCTCACGCGCGCCCGCAGCAGGTGATGGCGCCAGGCTTCGAGCCCCTCTTCGATGTTCCTGCGGCCGAATCCGACGCGGAAGCGATCCTGCGGGACCGGCAGTAGATCGGAGACGAAAAGGCTCGACGGAAGCAACAGCACGCCTGATTCCTCGACAAGCCGCCGGCAATGTTCCTCCACGCCGTCTGCCCCGCGATAGCGGGCGAAGCCGACGCAGCCGCCATCCGGCGCCTGCCACTCGTAGAGATCTGCGAACTCGGCGAAGAAGGCTCCGAGTTTCTCGAGATTTCGCGTGCAGAGCGCGCGATTGCGTTCAAGTATCCGATGGCGCGATTTGAGCGCGATTGTCGCCAGTACCTCCGATGGCCGGGAGTTGCAGATGGAGAGGTAGTGCTTCATGCCTTCCATGCGCTGGAGAAGCGCGCGATCGCGGCAGGCGATCCAGCCGATCCGAACACCTGGAAGGCCATAGGCCTTGGACATGACGTTGAGCGAGATACCGCGATCGAAGAGTTCGGCCGCCTGCGGCAGGCGCTTCTCCTCATCGCGCTCCAGTCCTCGATAGACCTCATCGCTGAAAAGATGAATGCCGCGCTCGGCGCAGAGCGCCGCGAGCGCGCGAAAGATCGACGGCTCGGCGACAGCACCCGTCGGGTTATTGGGGAAATTGACCGCGATCAGCTTCGTGTTCGGCTGCAGCGCCGCCCGGACATCGGCGATATCGATCTGCCACTTGTTCTCGGGAGGGAGTGCAACGCCGCTCACCGACGCGGCGAGCGTGACCGGAAGCGTTTCCATCGACTGGTAATTGGGCACGGTGACGATGGCATGGTCCTCGGGACCGAGCGCAGCCAGCATGGCACAGTAGAGCCCTTCCTCGGCACCGGCGAAGCAGAGGATATCTTCCGGCTCAAGCCCCTCATAGGTCGCGGCGATCGCCTTGCGGAGCGCCGGAGCGCCATGGGTCTCGGTATAGCCGAGCGTCAGCCGCTCCCACGCGTCGCGATCGGCGTCGTCGGCGCAGGAAAGCAACTCCGCCATCGACATGGTTTCGCTGTCGCTCGCGGTCATGTGGTGGCGCGCCGTGAACTCCCAGCGCGAGAAATGCGTCTCGAGGCGAAAGGCCGGCAAAGTCGTCATGGTCGTTCTTTCCTTTGAACGCGAGATTCAGGCGGCGCCTTCGCGCGCGGCCGAAAGGTAGTTGTAGATGGATGCGCGCGAGGTGCCGATCAGGCTCGCCAGATGGTCGACCGCATTGCGGGTCTTGAAGAGCCCCTGCTCTTCGAGTGCCGCAACCAGTGCCACGCGATCCGGGCGCTTCAAGGCGGAAAGCGCAAGGCCTCTCACCTTTAGCCAAGCGTGCAGCGCTGCATTGATCTCCTCGCGCCAATCGCGCGAAAACAATGCCGGCGGCCGTGGTTCCGGCGTGCCGGCAAAGGCCGCGAGCAGCCTCACGGCGTCGTCGATTCGTGAGACATCGAGATTGATGCAGAGCAGCCCGACGGCATGTCCCTCATTGTTGCGAAGCACCGCCGAGACCGATTTCAGCCGCCGTCCGTCCGCGCCCGTCTTCTCATAAGGGCCGAGCACGCAGGCGCCCTCAGCCATGCCGTCGAGGCCATCCTCGATGAGGGAGTCGGTCGCCGCGGTGCGACCGGAAAAGGCGTTCCAGAGAGCCGCAATCTTGCCGGTGGACAGATCGTGCAGAACGACCTCCGCATGCGGGTAAAGCAACGCGCTTATCGCCGCGGCCGAGGGCGCGTGCACAGCAAGACAGGTGGGAATGCCCGGTTCTATATTCATGCGTGCATCTGAAACGATTTATACGTTTTGTCAAGATTGTACTTTTTATTCATAATCGCGGATCGACGGATCGAGAAGTCAGCGCGGAAACGCCGCGACGACAGCGATGATGGGGCCGAGCGGAAACAGCCGGTCGTGCCGATTGATCTCCGGCGCATAAAGGCTCGAGATCGTTCCGTCGAGAAAGAGCGCATTGGGGCAATCGAGCGCGTCGCGAAACAAGGTCGCGAAATCGTGAAAGCGCACCGGCCGTTTCGACACGGCGAAGACCACCTTCCCGCTGTTCGTCACCCCGACGCCATTGCGGGTCTTGAGGCTGTCACTATCCGGCAGGAAACGGGGATGCAGCGCACCATTGATGACGAGCATCGGACCGGATTGCGTCGCGAAACGCGGCTCGATGCCGGCAAGGCGATAGGCTTCCGCCGCCATGACCCCGGCCATGCCATCGCCGACATAAAAGACGCCGTTCGGCAGCATGTGAAAGTTGCCTCAACCCGGATTTCTATTGAGCGGCGCCAGCTCCGCACCCTCCTCCACATGCAGCCCGACCGGAGCGAGGTCCTCGTGGTACATGCCGCCGTTCATCGCGAAGACGAGATACTGTTCGCGACGACGAAGTTCGAGCGACAGCGCCCTGAAAGACCTGAACGGCATGCCCGTCTGATCCTTGTTGTAGAGCCTTATGTCGCTCGTCGACGGGTCGAAGCTGCAGGCGAGGTAGGTTTCGCCGAGATGGAGAACATCGCGACAGGCACCGAATGCGGGTGCAGCGAGACCGGCGCATAGAAGGGCGGCGCCGGCGATGAAGGCTCTTGTAAACAGCGGCATCGAACAGACCCGGAGGGAATCATACGACGTAGCATCGCATGGATTGCAGCGGATTTATGCGGGCGCGCGCTGATTAAAGCTCGATCGCCGCCATATGGAAACGCAATTGCCCCGCCGGATAGCGATAGTCGCACCCCACCGGGCAGGCATCGCGGGACAGACAGCCGTGAGCAAGGCAGCCGGTCACCCCTTCTCCGGTTCTCAGATGCGCGCGACAGCGCCCCATATCGAACGTAGCGCCTGCCAAGGCGTCCGCCGGGCAGCCAGAAAGGCAGGGCCGTCCAATACAGCGTTCGCAGGGGTGGCCACCCGCCGGCTCGCCCGTCACCGGCATGGCTCGATCGAAGCCCAGCGCGCCGCGATAGCCGTGCCATAGGCCGTAGCGCGGATGAATGAGGATGCCGAGCGGCGACGGCTTCAGCCCCTCGGCACGCATTGCCCATTGCTGGAAGGGCTGCCAAGGGGGATCGGATGGAAAATACGCCGAGGCGCCTGCTGCCGCAGCCGCCGGGCGGATGACCTGCTTCGACCACTTGTCGAGCGGCTCCGCACCGCCGCCGTCCGGTTCGCCTTCGCGCCACCGGCTGAAGGACTCCCAGACCGAGCCGCCGACATTGCCGATCAGCACGACGCTCGCCGCGGACTTGCCTCCTTCGAGCGTCGGCGCCCCCTCGCCCGGTGCGAAGTTCACGGTTCCGCGCAAAAAAAGACCGTGCGGCGCAAGCGCCGCACGGATGGTTTCAAGCACATCGCTTTCCGATGCGTAAGGAGCCGTCATTTCGGTTTCGGCCCTTGAGTTTCGTAATGCGGGCGCCAGACCTCTTTCTGTATCATATCGGCCACCTGCGCCGCGCCGCCTTGCTCCCTGGCTCGCTCGGGAGCCTTTCAGGTGAAGGCGTCGGGCATCGAGTCCTTCCGCTTGGCGATGAATTCCTTCAGCGCCTCGTCGATTGCCGGGTCGAGATAGGGCGCCTCATAGTTTTCGAGCCACGAGCGGGCGAGCGCGTTGGCGCGCTGTTCGATCCGCTTCTCGCCCTCGATCTCCCACTGCTCGAAGGAGTTGTTATCGGCGAGCGGCGAGCGATAGAAGGCGCTCTGGAAGTTCGCCTGCGTATGTGCACAGCCGAGATAGTGGCTGCCGGGGCCGACTTCGCGGATGGCGTCGAGCGCCTGCGCGTCTTCGGAAAGGTCCACGCCCTCGGCCATCTTCTGCATCATGCCGAGCTGATCCTGGTCGATCATGAACTTCTCGTAGGACGAGACGAGACCGCCCTCGAGCCAGCCGGCTGCATGCAGCACGAAGTTGGTGCCGGCAAGCAGCGTCATGTTCAGCGTATTTGCCGATTCATGTGCGGCCTGCGCATCCGGAACCTTCGAGCCGCAGAGCGAACCGCCGGTACGGAACGGCAGGCCGAGGCGGCGAGCCAGCTGAGCAGCGCCGTAGGAGACGAGCGACGGCTCCGGCGTGCCGAAGGTCGGCGCGCCCGACTGCATCGAAATCGATGCGGCGAAGGTGCCGAACAGCACCGGTGCGCCCTTGCGGATGAGCTGGGTGAAGGCCGCACCTGCGAGCACTTCGGCGAGGATCTGCGTCAGTGTGCCGGCGACCGTGACCGGGCTCATCGCGCCCGACAGGATGAAGGGCGAAACGACGCAAGCCTGGTTATGGCGGGCATAGACCTTCGCGGCACCGAGCATCGTCTCGTCGAAGACCATCGGCGAGTTCGCGTTGATGAGGTTCAACGTCACCGCATTGTTCTCGACGAAATCGTCGCCGAAAAGGATCTTCGCCATTGCGACCGTGTCTTCGGCGCGCTCGGGCGCGGTGACCGATCCCATGAAGGGTTTGTCGGAATAGCGGATATGGCTATAGACCATATCGAGGTGGCGCTTGTTCACGGCGATATCGACCGGTTCGCATACCGTGCCGCCCGAAGAGTGCATCGACGGCGCCATATAGGCGAGCTTCACGAAGTTGCGGAAATCCTCGATCGTCGCATAGCGGCGGTTGCCGTCGAGATCGCGCACGAAGGGCGGGCCGTAAACCGGCGCGAAGACGGTCGCCTTGCCGCCGATCTGAGCGCTGCGCTCCGGGTTGCGCGCGTGCCAGGTAAAATCCTTCGGCGCCGTCTTCAAGAGCTCGCGGCAAAGTCCCTTGGGGAAATGCACGCGTTGACCGCGCACGTCGGCACCAGCGGCCTTCCACAGATCGAGCGCTTCGGCATCGTCGCGAAACTCGATGCCGATCTCTTCGAGAACGACCTCGGCGTTGCGTTCGATGAGCTGCAGCCCTTCCTCGTCAAGAACTTCGTATTCGCGAATCCTGCGCTGGATATAGGGCAGAGACGGTCCCGGGCCACCGCCGGTGCGGGAAGCGCGACGCGCTGCCGCTCCCCGCCCCTCGCCACGCGCGCGGCGTCCGCCGCCTTCGGCCGCACCTTGTTCTGTAACGTCGCTCATTCGCTCATTCCTCTTCCCGCGGTGCCCCGCGCATCATACGCGATGAACGCCGCAACACTTTGATGGGTGGGTGCATACCCCTTTCGCGAGGCTGATCCAGCGGCGGGCATATGCATCCGGTAGTCGATTTGACCTAATGCTACCAAGGCGCCGGACCGGTACGGGTCTTAATGCGCCAACGGCTGGCGCATCTTAGACACTCGGTCTGCGGTCGCTGCCATTGCAGTCGTCTTTCGGCTGCTTCAGATCGGCACCGCGCAAGCGCCACTCTAACGCCTTGAAGTGCTGTATAATTTTGCAGGCGGCAGATTCCGAACCGCGGAATAATGCCGCCGCCGTCGCGTGGGAGCATTTACGCCGGGCGCCGTCGTTTTTCATCACATGCGACGTCGCTTTCAACAAGAGATTTTTAGGTATAGCCCGCTAAGGATTGGGCGACGCGTCCGGATTGCGCCCTCTCTCGTGCCACCCGTGCGAAATGACTGTGCCAGGAACCGAGGAACCCAACTATGGCAGACGATGAAATCATTCTCGAGGACCTTTCCGACGAGGAACTCGTGCAGCAGATGCATGACGACCTCTATGACGGTCTCAAGGAGGAAATCGAGGAAGGGACGCGCATCCTCCTCAAGCGTGGCTGGACGCCTTACGACGTCTTGACCCAGGCTCTGGTCGAAGGCATGCGCATCGTCGGCATCGATTTCCGCGACGGCATTCTCTTCGTCCCGGAAGTGCTCCTTTCGGCCAATGCCATGAAGGCCGGCATGTTCATCCTGCGCCCGTTGCTTGTTGAAACCGGTGCCCCGAAGCTCGGCAAGATGGTGATCGGCACGGTCAAGGGCGACATCCACGACATCGGCAAGAACCTCGTCGGCATGATGATGGAAGGCGCCGGCTTCGACGTCGTCGACCTCGGCATCAACAATCCGGTCGAGAACTACCTCGAAGCGCTCGAGCGTGAGAAGCCGGACATCCTCGGCATGTCTGCCCTGCTCACGACGACCATGCCCTATATGAAGGTCGTCATCGACACTATGAAAGAAAAGGGATTGCGCGACGAATACATCGTCCTCGTCGGCGGTGCACCGCTCAACGAGGAATTCGGCAAGGCCGTCGGGGCCGATGCCTATTGCCGCGATGCCGCCGTCGCCGTCGAGACGGCCAAGGACTACATGAAGCGCAAGCACAATCAGCTCGCAGCCGGCTGAGACGATCCGAAATGAAAAAGCCGGCTGCCCGTGTGAACGAGCAGCCGGCTTTTTTTTCGGAGAAAGCGTCGATCTTGCGCTCAGGCCGTCAGTTGGCGGCCCTGGCGACCCGATGGCCGGCTCCCTGTGTCGCGTTTACTGCGTTTGCAGTATCCTGTCCTACGCCGCGGATCGTGTTTGCGCAGGAACTCAGGGTTGCCAGCGCTATCAAAACGGCTCCGATGGTCGCGATGGATTTTGTCGTCATGACCGTGATTCCTTTGTTGATGCAAGGCGGAATAAAGATGGAAAACGCAACGTCGGCAAGAGAACGTGCACAACCGAAGAAAGTTCATGTCATTGGTTGCGGCGCGATCGCGCGCGAAATTCTTGCCGTCTGCGCGGCCAACGGGCTCGACCACATCGAGCTCAACTGTCTGCCGGCCATCTGGCACAACACGCCGGAAAAGATCACTCCGGGCCTGCGTGAGGCTATCACCCGGGCGCGCGCCGACGGTTTCGAGCGCATCTTCATCGCCTATGCCGATTGCGGCACCGGCGGGCTTATCGACCGCCTCTGCGAAGAGGAACGGGTGACGCGCATCCCGGGGCCGCATTGCTACTCGTTCTTTGCCGGAAACACGGATTTCGCAGCCCGCTGGGACGATGACATCACAGCCTTCTTCCTGACGGATTTCCTTGCCCGGCAGTTCGAAGCCTTCGTCATCGAGCCGCTCGGCCTCGACCGGCACCCGGAACTGCGCGACATGTATTTCGGCCACTACCGCAAGCTCGTCTATCTCTCCCAGCAGGAGGACGCGGTGTTGCAGGAAAAGGCGCGTCGCGCCGCCGATATTCTCGGGCTCGAATATGAGTACCGCTATACCGGCTATGGCGATCTCACGACATCGCTGATCGAGATTTGATCCCTCTGAGCCGGCGTTTGTGCCGCCCGAGGGAATAGTTGGGCGCCGTCACATGTCCTATCCAATTCACGATGGGAGAGAGACAATGGCCCGCAGATCGACGATACTCGCAGCCGCGATTGCCCTTTTGACACTCGCCGGGTGCATGACAAATCAATCCAGCCGAAACACGATGAACCCTGCCGGAAGCAGTTCCACCAACTCCGGCGGCAGCAGCATGGGCAGTTCGGGAGGCGGCAGTTCGGGTTACTGAGCCACACTTCGGCGCGACGCGCTTTTAAGGCCGCCCGTTACCGACGGACGGCCTCGCGACACATCAGTAATACGGCGAATAGCACTGCTGTCTTGGGCCACCATAGGGCTGATAGGAATTGTCCGCAGCGCGGTACGAGCGGTAGCGGTCATAGCACCAGTTGACGTGGCTGGAAGGCAGTCCCGGCGCCGCATAGCGTGGCTCTGCGTAACGCGGCTGGGCGATGGCGCCGCCGATGATCATGCCGGCACCGAAGGCTCCCAGAGGATACCACCAGCCGTCGCTGTGGCGGCGGTAGCCGTGGCGGCGATAGCTGTAGCCGCGATGCCCGTTATACCAGCCGTGACGATGGCCGTGCCGGCGCCAGCCGTGCCGCGGGCGATGTCGGTGACCGTGCCAGCCGCGGTGGCCGACCGTCTGCACGTCGCTCGCCTGCGACACCGGAACGGTCGGGAAGGGCATAGCTTGCGCAGGCGCATAGGCGGTGAAAGCCGTCACAGCCGCGAGGAACAGTATCCCAATCTTCTTCATCTCCACACCTATCTGTTCGAATAGGTCAGAGCTTTTGCCGCCGGCCAGGTGAACACGCAGTGAATGCAAGATTCATGATATTCTTAAGGACCATCCGAAGGCCGGTGCACGCCTATTCCCGGTCCTTTGTCGCCGCCGATAAGGCAGGCATTTCGCCGTGCCGGCACAAGCGGTGCGCTCCGCGAACGCAAGGTTCGGATGCGCGATCGTGCAGCGTCGTTTTTGGACATATCGGACGTCGTGGCAAGGTGAGCCACGGCGCGTGGACATGCGCATTGTCGCCCCTATAGGAGAACAGGAATCCGATGGCAGACCGCATTATCGTCTACTGGCGCGATATCCCCGCGCAAGTCATCATCAAGCAGGGCCGCAAGACCGCCAAACGCGAGCTCTCTCTGCGTTTCACCGAGGCGATCGACATGTGCGCCATGCGCACCGGAGCCGCCGAGACCGACGACTACCTTGCCGAATGGCGCAAGGCCGATCCCGTTCCGGTCTCCGACGACCTCGAGGCGGAAGCCGACAGGGCGGCCGCGGAGTTGGAAGCCGCCTATGACCGGGAGCGCCTCGTCGCACTCGTCAAGGCCGGAGGCCGGGACAATGCCTGACCCGAAGGTCGTCACCGGCAACGCCCAGCCGGCCAGAAAGGCGGCGACGGGAGCCTATACGCCCCAGGGTGTGTCGCCCAGCCGCCGCTCGCGCCACAAATACACGGTACGTCTCTGGGCCGTGCGCAATTCGCGTTTCCTCGAGTGGTTCTACAACCGTTTCGCCGACATGTTCCTGCTTCTCCATCCGCTTTGGAACGCAATTGGCTACAACCGGGTTGAAAGGCCTGTCACCTTCGTCGAGCGTCACGTCAAGGGCTTCCTCTTCGACTGTCGCATGTGCGGCCAGTGCGCGTTGTCCTCAACCGGTATGTCGTGCCCTATGAACTGTCCGAAACAGCTGAGGAACGGCCCCTGCGGCGGCGTACGCGCAAACGGCAATTGCGAAGTCGAACCGGATATGCCCTGCGTCTGGGTGCAGGCGTGGAAGGGCTCGCAGAACATGGTGAAGGGTGATGCAATCATGAACGTGCAGAAGCCGGTCAACCAGTCGCTGCGCGAAACCTCGTCCTGGTTGCGGGTAACGGCCGAGGCCGCGGCCGCCCGCGAAGCGGCGAACAAGGAAGGTCCGCAGCAATGAGTCCGGACATCAATCCCCACGATCCCGGCGCACCGCTCGATCCCCTGCCCGGCCATTCCTCGCGCGGGCGGTTGGAGCGCGTGCTGCGCCGCGGCGAGTTCGCAGTGACCGCCGAACTCAATCCGCCGGACAGCGCCGATCCCCAGGACGTCTACGAGCGAGCGGCAGTCTTCGACGGATGGGTGGACGGCATCAATGCGGTCGACGCTTCAGGCGCCAACTGCCACATGTCATCCGTCGGCATCTGCGCGCTCCTGACGCGCATGGGCTATGCGCCGATCATGCAGATCGCCTGCCGCGACAAGAACCGTATCGCGATTCAGGGCGACGTGCTCGGCGCCTCGGCCATGGGTGTCCAGAACATCATGTGCCTCACCGGCGACGGCGTGCAGGCGGGCGACCAGCCCGGGGCCAAGCCGGTTTTCGATCTCGACTGCATGTCCCTGCTCGAGACGGTGCGCATCATGCGCGACAATTCCAAGTTTCTTTCGGGCCGCAAGCTGACGACGCCGCCTCAGGTATTCCTCGGAGCGGCGATCAACCCCTTCGCTCCGCCCTATGATTTCCGCCCCTATCGCCTCGCCAAGAAGATCGAGGCCGGCGCACAGTTCGTGCAGAGCCAGTATTGCTTCGACGTTCCGATGTTTCGCGAATACATGAAGAAGGTGCGCGATCTCGGTCTTCACGAGAAGTGCTACATCCTGGTGGGCGTCGGGCCGATGGCATCCGCCAAGACTGCCCGCTGGATCCGCTCCAATGTTCCGGGCATCCACATTCCGGACAGCATCATCAAGCGGCTCGAGGGCGCCCAAGACCAGAAAAAGGAAGGCAAGCAGCTCTGTATCGACATCATGAACGAGGTGAAGGAGATCGAGGGCGTTTCCGGCGTCCACGTCATGGCCTACCGCCAGGAAGAGTATGTTGCCGAAATCGTCCATGAATCGGGTGTCCTGAGGGGCCGCAAACCCTGGACTCGCGAAGCCGCGCCGACCGATGCGCTGGTTGCGGAGCGGCTGGAGCATATCCGCGAAGGCAAAGAAGAAAATCAGCAGCAGATGGCCGAGGCCGCTGCGCACCACCCGCATTGAGACAAAGCCGTGAGTCGGCGGCTTTAGCAGAGGATAACCGGCGCTCCTGCTCGTCCAGCGCCTTACAAACACAGAACGGCCCTATTACATAGGCCAACGCTCAAGGTTCAGAGGATCTCATA
Organism: Sinorhizobium meliloti 4H41; assembly: GCF_000375585.1. Classification (GTDB taxonomy): domain Bacteria; phylum Pseudomonadota; class Alphaproteobacteria; order Rhizobiales; family Rhizobiaceae; genus Sinorhizobium; species Sinorhizobium meliloti_A. The sequence goes on from NZ_AQWP01000002.1 coordinate 413,776, forward strand.
TGACCCGCACCATCGTCGCCTCCGCCACCCGCGAGATCATCATCGGCTTCGACCAGCCCTTCTGCGTCATCGGCGAACGCATCAATCCGACCGGCCGTAAGAAGCTCGCGGCCGAGATGATCGAGGGCAACTTCGACACCGTGATTAAGGATGCGCTGGAGCAGGTTGCCGCCGGCGCGACGATGCTCGACGTCAATGCAGGCGTGACGGCCGTCGACCCGAACGAGACCGAGCCGCCGCTCCTCGTCAAGACTCTGGAGATCGTTCAGGGCCTCGTCGACGTGCCGCTGTCGATCGACAGTTCGGTTACTGCCGCCATCGAAGCCGGCCTGCGCGTCGCAAAGGGCCGCCCGCTCGTCAACTCGGTGACCGGCGAGGAAGAGAAGCTCGAAGCGATCCTGCCGCTCTGCAAGAAATACGACGTTCCGGTGGTGGCGATCTCCAATGACGAGACCGGCATTTCGATGGACCCGGACGTCCGCTTCGCGGTCGCCAAGAAGATCGTCGAGCGCGCCGCCGATTACGGCATCAAGCCGCACGATATCGTCGTCGATCCGCTGGTCATGCCGATCGGCGCACTGGGATCTGCGGGCCAGCAGGTTTTCGCGCTGCTTCGCCGCCTTCGCGAAGAGCTCAAGGTCAACACCACCTGCGGCCTCTCCAACATTTCCTTCGGCCTGCCGCATCGCCACGGCATCAACGCCGGCTTCATCCCCATGGTGATCGGCGCCGGCATGACCTCGGCCATCATGAACCCCTGCCGTCCGCAGGAAATGGAGGCGGTTCGAGCCGCGAACGTGCTTAACGGCACCGATCCGAACTGCACAAACTGGATCATGACCTATCGCGACCACAAGCCGGCCGAAGGCGGCCAGGCCGTCGCTGCGGCCGCACCGGCGGGTGCCGGCGGGCGGCGCGGCGGACGCGCGGCGCGTGCCGGCGTCGCACGGGCGGAGTAAAAATGGCCAGGCACCACTCCTTCGCAAGCGACCTGGCGGCACTCTGGTTTCAGGCCCCCATGGTCATAGCCGCGCGTACGCAGGCGATGGCCGTAGCCGCTATCACCGGCTCGGCAACCGACTATGTCGAGGCAAGCCGGATGGTGACCGAAAAGATGGCGGCAGTCGCCGAAAGCGTCGTCGCCGCCAATGTCGCCCTGGTGAAGGAAGGAATGGGTGCGGCCGCGGCGCTTGCCGCCGGAAAGCCGGGCTCTGCCGCCGCGCACAACCGGATAGCGGCGGCCGCAGTTCGGCCCTATGCCAAGCGCGTGCGGGCAAACGCCCGCCGGCTCGCGAAATAAACTGCTGGCGAGACAGAAAATGTTGAACGTGCCCTCGAAGGACGAAAAGAACGATCCGCTGGTGCTCTTCATGCCCTCCGGCAAACGCGGCCGTTTCCCCGTCGGGACGCCGATCCTCGATGCCGCACGTTCGCTTGGAGTTTATGTCGAAAGCGTCTGTGGCGGCCGCGCCACCTGCGGGCGTTGCCAGGTTTCCGTTCAGGAAGGCAATTTCGCCAAGCACAAGATCGTTTCGTCCAACGACCATATCTCGCCGATTGGTCCCAAGGAGCAGCGTTACGCGAGCGTGCGCGAATTGCCTGACGGGCGGCGGCTGTCCTGTTCGGCGCAGATTCTCGGCGATCTCGTCATCGACGTGCCGCAGGACACCGTCATCAACGCACAGGTGGTGCGCAAGGCCGCAACCGACCGCGTGATCGAGCGCAATGCGGCGGTGCAACTGTGCTATGTCGAGATCGACGAACCGGACATGCATAAGCCGCTCGGCGATCTCGATCGGTTGAAGGTCGTCCTGGAAAAAGACTGGGGTTGGAAGGACCTTCTGATCGCCCCCCACCTGATCCCCCAGGTACAAGGCATATTGCGCAAGGGCAATTGGGCAGTGACTGCGGCGATCCATCGCGACATGGACTCCTCGCGTCCCTTCATTGTCGCTCTCTGGCCTGGACTGAAGAACGAGGCTTATGGCGTCGCCTGCGACATTGGCTCGACGACGATTGCGATGCATCTCGTATCGCTGCTCTCCGGACGCATCGTGGCCTCCTCCGGCACATCGAATCCGCAGATCCGCTTCGGTGAGGATCTGATGAGCCGCGTCTCCTATGTGATGATGAATCCGGATGGCCGCGAGGCGATGACCAAGGCGGTACGCGAAGCGTTGAACGGCCTGATCGGCAAGGTCTGCGCCGAAGGCGAGGTCGACCGCCGCGACATTCTCGACATGGTCGTCGTCGCCAATCCGATCATGCATCACCTGTTCCTCGGGATCGACCCGACGGAACTCGGCCAGGCGCCCTTCGCACTGGCCGTCTCCGGCGCCCTGCAATATTGGGCGCACGAAATCGACATAGAGGTCAATCGCGGCGCGCGCCTCTATATGCTCCCGTGCATCGCCGGCCATGTCGGAGCGGACGCCGCGGGTGCGACGCTTTCCGAAGGGCCGCATCGTCAGGACAAGATGATGCTGCTCGTCGATGTCGGCACCAATGCCGAGATCGTGCTCGGCAACAGGGAGCGCGTCGTGGCCGCCTCATCGCCGACCGGACCTGCTTTCGAGGGGGCCGAGATCTCCTCCGGCCAACGAGCCGCACCCGGAGCGATCGAGCGCGTTCGCATCGATCCCGAGACGCTGGAGCCGCGGTTCCGGGTGATCGGCGTCGACAAATGGTCGAATGAAGAAGGTTTCGCCGAGGCCGCTGCGGCAGTCGGTGTCACAGGCATCTGTGGCTCGGCGATCATCGAAGTCGTCGCGGAGATGTACCTCACCGGCATCATTTCGCAGGACGGCGTCGTCGACGGCGCAATGGTCGCGAAGAGCCCGCGCATCATCCCGAACGGCCGCACCTTCTCCTATCTGCTCCACGAAGGCGAACAGCGCATCACCGTGACGCAGAACGATATCAGAGCGATCCAGCTCGCCAAGTCCGCGCTCTATGCCGGCATCAAGCTGCTCATGGAGAAACAAGGTGTCGATCACGTCGACACGATCCGGTTTGCCGGTGCCTTCGGCTCCTTCATCGATCCGAAATATGCCATGGTGCTCGGACTGATCCCCGATTGCGACCTCACCGAAGTGAAGGCGGTCGGCAATGCCGCCGGCACAGGCGCGCTGATGGCGCTCCTCAATCGCGGTCACCGCCGCGAGATCGAGCAAACAGTGAGGAAAATCGAGAAGATAGAGACGGCGCTTGAATCGAAGTTTCAGGAGCATTTCGTCAACGCCATGGCGATGCCGAACAAGGTGGATGCCTTCCCGAAACTCGCCGAAGTGGTTACCCTGCCGGCGCGCAAGGCACTGATCGACGACGGCGGCGAAGGAGGCGGCCGCAGACGGCGACGCAATAGGGAGTAGTCCCAGCCTCGTCTCACCGCTTCGAATAGCCGGACCATGTGTCGACGGCCGAGGAGATCCGATGAAAAGCGGCTGCAATCCTGGACGGATCGTCATCCTCAACGGGGCGCCGCGATCCGGCAAATCGAGCATAGCCGCGGTGATCCAGGAGACATTCGACGGGCCGTGGATGAACCTTGGCGTCGACACCTACATGGAGCGAGTAATGCCTCGCCGCTACCTGCCGGGGATCGGGTTGCGGCCCGGCGGTGAATTGCCTGAAATCGAAGCGCTCGTACCCCTCTTCTATGCTGCCCTCTACGAGTCCGTTGCCGCGCATAGCCGGCTGGGTCTGAACGTTGTCGCCGATGTCGGGCATCACGAGGCCTATGGTGAACCACGCCATATCCTTCCCGACTGTGCCCGGCGGCTTCTCGGCCTTCCCGTCCTCTTCGTCGGGGTGCGGTGTCCAGTCGAGACGATAATGGAGCGGCGCAATCGCGGCCAGCTCGGTCGCGAAGGCGGTTACCTCACCGGCAGCGAGGCGGAGCCTGTTCCGCGCCAGGTGCTCGCCTGGCAGCGAGAGGTGCATCGCCCCGGCATCTACGATCTCGCAGTCGACACGTCCATGATGACGCCTGACGAATGCGCCGCGCTCATCCGCAAACGGCTCGAAGCAGAGCCCATGGCTCCGACGGCATTCCAACGGCTGGCCAGAATGGCCAGCATTTCGCAGCCGGATTAAGGCCTGTTGAGATTGCGGATATCCGCGGCGGCTTGTTTCATTTCAATGTGCTTGTCACAAGGATCCAGCCGACGAAGTCCTTGGGCAGGAAGAACGCTTCCCGCGCCGATTGCAGTCCCCATATACGCTTTATGGGCCGATCGGTCGGCAGAGCCAGCCATAGGTTCTAATGGCGCATGATGACCGGCAACGGCGTGAACTCAAGCTGCTGCCATCTCCACATAGGACGCCAACAGACCGCCCCAGCCATTTTCCGAATCGAAAATACCGCGCATTTCCTCGGCCTTCACGCCGTAATTTTCAAGATGGCGGTGCTCGAGAATGACGGTTGTGCCACCTTCCCCATTTGCCTCGAACAGGACCTCCACTTCGGTATGCAGGCCGGGATCGAAGTCGAAATCGGCGTTGAGCTGCCAGTCGAATAGAATTCGGTTCGGTCTGTCGCACGCAACGACACGCCCCCACTCGCATTCTTCGCCCGCGTTGCCGATCTCGTACCAGCGGCCACCCGCGACCGCCTCTACCACAACCGTCTTTTGACCGGACTGCGTGAGGCTGTGGCCCTTGATCCACCACGTCCCCATTCCGCTGACGAAAATGTCGAACGCCTGCTGCGGCGATGTACGCACCGTAACCGACTTCCGGACCGGTGCCGGCTCGATCATGTTCATGAGGTCTCCTCCCGTGAGATCGCGACAGAGTTACTCTTCGGCTTCTTCAGACCACTCGGCCGCCTCGACCGCCTGCTTGAATGCGGCGAGTTGATCATCCCAGAATCGGTCGAGCCATTTCCTGAGCGGCCCCAGCCCGTTGGGATCGATCGAATAGATTCGCCGCGCACCCGACGGCACGTCGCGCACGAGATGTGCCGCCTTCAGTATCTTCAAATGCTGTGAGATCGCCGGCTGTGAAACCGGCATGGCCCGGGCGATCTCGGCGACCGACTGCCGCCGCTCAGCCACCTTCTCGAAGATGGCACGGCGCGTTGGATCGGCGAGCGCAGCAAAGGCTTTATCCTGATCATAAGTCATAGCTTATTATAAGCCAAAACTTATGATCGTCCACCCCGGTATCGCGCGACGTTTGCTTCCCGAGTCGTTTGGCGGTCCCGGGACGCCTCCTGCGGAATTATGCCGCCTGCATCTGCAACTCGGCGAAGGCAGCGCGAACATGCTCCGCGACCGCCAAAACCGGCGCCGGCGCATCTTCGATGACCTTGAGGCCGATGTTGTAGTGACCTAGATCCGGCAGGCCGTCACGCTCGCCGAGCTGGACCATCTCGCCTTGGACGAGATACCGCGGCAGCGGCGCGATCGCGAGCCCGGCGAGAACAGCCGCACGCTGTCCGGTCGTATAGGCGCTCAAAAAGGCCACGCGGAACTTGCGGCCCGCACGCGACAGCTTCTCGACCGCATCGGCACGCCAGACGCAGCCGTCCTCCCACATGGAAACCGGCAGAGGATCGCGCAGATGCGCGTTCCCGCATTTCGCACCTGCCCAGACCAGTTTCTCCTGCATCAGGATTTCTGCGCCTTTGGCAGAGTCCTCGGAAAGGCTGTTGAACACGGCGATGTCCAGCCGATGCTCGTCGACCCGCTTGCGCATCGCGTTGCTCATGCCGATCGAAACGTCGATGGTGACGTTCGGATACGTCTCGGCAAAGCGCTTCAATACATCAGGCAGAATTCGCTCGCCGACGTCCTCCGGCGCACCGACCCGCACCACACCGTTCATGTCTGGCAACAGGAAGCGGGACACCGTCTCGTTGTTGAGCGATAGAAGCCGCCGGGCATAGCCGAGCAGGAGTTCGCCCTTGGGCGTCAGCGACACCGAGCGGGCGTCGCGCAAAAACAACGTGCAGCCGAGCATTTCCTCGAGCTTCTTGATCTGCATCGAAACGGCTGAAGGCGTGCGGTAGACCGTCTCCGCGGCGGTGGTGAAGTTTCCGGTCTCGGCAATGGCGACGAAAGTCTTGAGCACGTCCATTTCGAGCAGCGGAAGCGCGTGGCGCATCATCATGTTCATGGCGGCACCCTAGATCAGAAAAACTGAAAGATAACTTAACTTCATTTCGTTTGATTGAACATCACGCATGCGCGATAGTCAAGCCTCCAAGGGACGGAAACGCCCTGAACCAGAAGGAGAAGGCTATGTCCGCTCTGATGTTGGCGATCGATAATGGCGCCCCTCACGAAAGACCGGGCCCGAGTGCCGCGCCCACCGGCCGGGCGCCCAGGCAGGCTCGAACCATCGATGACGGGGACATCGTGCTGGCGATGCTGTGGCATGCCCGATCTCTTATCGAACGGATTGCCGAACGGCGCCGTGCCGGCAATCTAGTCAGGAATCGGGTGGAAACACGCCGCCAACTGGCGAGACTGCCGGCAAGGGTCCGAAACGACCTGTTACCCGCGGAACAGCAACCGATCAGAGCATCCGATAGAACGGCTATAGCGAGCGAAATCAATCACGGGGTTTGATGAATTACATCAAACATATTCGTTTGAATGATCAATCGCGTTGCACCATAACGTCCATGGTCGCGACCTTTTGAGGAACTCAGAAGGAACCAGCAATGTCTATGAACGAGCATTTTTCGTCCGCGTCGAGCCCGGGTCTCGCAGCCCTGCCCGGACTCTTCAACCTGCGGGCCCGTGCCTGGGCCGCATGGAAGCGACACCGCAACGAACGTGTCCTGGAGAACCTCTCCTACGACACGTTGAAGGATATCGGCTTCCCCTCCGTCGATGATGCAGTGCATAAGACGGACCAATGAAGAAAGACTGCAGATGCCATCCTCCCGGCATTGACCGCAAGACCAGACTATAAGGGCATTCCCGCAACGGAATGCCCTTTTTGTTTCGAAAAGCGCCAAGCACTTGGCGCCAGCAAGTGCTCCCTACTCGAAGAATCCCTTCGGCGTCTTGCCCTTCAGAAAAGGCTCGACGAACGCATGAAGCAGCTCGGGCTGGCTGATGACGGCGGTGTGCGACGTCGCCGGGAGGACGGCAAGGCGAGAGGCGGGCAGCGGTTTGCCCATGTCGCCCATGACGCCCCCACCGAGCAGCCGGAACAGAGCGACCGAATGTTCGAGCGTCGCCACGTCCGCATCGCCGGTGATGATCAAAACCGGGGTTTTCAATGCCCTGACGTCCGCTTCCCATGCCATCGGCTCCTTCTCCAGCGCGATCAGTTTCCTGACGAGCTCGGGGAAACCGTCGGGATTGGCTGCGAGCTTGCGATAATCCTCGGCAAACGGCATGTTGACGAACATCTCGACCGACATCTGGGGAATGAAGGCCTTGAACGCCGGCTGCCAGCCCTCGGCATCATAGGCCACGGAGGCGGCGGCGAGCTTGTTGACTTTTTCCGGATGGCGAATGGCAAGCTGCAGACCGGCAGCCGCACCCATCGAGTAGCCGAAGACATCGGCCTTTTCGATCTTCACGGCATCCATGAAGGCTGCGACGTCATCGGCAAGATTGGGATAGGTGATCGGCCGGTCGATATCCGTGGTGCGGCCGTGGCCCTGAAACTCGATCGCATAGACCTTGTGGGTCTCTGCGAGCTTCGGGATAATGGCACCCATCGAAGGGATGTTCATGTAGGCGCCATGCAGCACGATGAGCGGGTCGCCCTCGCCCGAGACTTCGTAATACATTTCCATGCCGTTGACCTTGACCCGATCGCCCGCCGGTTCGGATCGGGCAAGCGTGGCGCCCGCAACGAGCAGCGTCGCGGTAATCAGGGCGGTGCGGAACATCGTTCTTCTCCTCGGTTTGGGACCGGCCTGTGCCGGTTTCGATGATAAGACGAGCGAGGCTCCCGCTCCCCGACATGAGCAACACAATTTTTGCAGCGCTGCGCAACCTGTGACTGCCTTTGCCCGGACGACCCCCTCGCCTCCCGGTAATATTTGCGGCTGGCATCAGCGGCATGTTTTTGCTTTTGTAAAAGCGGTCCGTGTCGAGAGTTCCCCAGTAGATCGGTAATCCTGATGAGTGAGAGTGAAGCCCAATTGCCGGTGATCCATTTTGCGGACGCAAAGACCTTCGAAACGTGGATCGCGGAGCAAGGACCTGATTGCAAGGGGCTTTGGGTGAAATTCGCCAAGAAGGCGTCCGGGATAGCGACCATCACGCCGAGGGAGGCGCTCGATGTGGCGCTCTGTTACGGCTGGATCGACGGTCAGCGTATTGGATCCGACAGCGACTTTTACCTGAACAAATACACGCCGCGCCGTGCGCGCAGCCGATGGTCGCAGGTAAATTGCGCTCGGGCGACCGAATTGATCGCCGAGGGGCGCATGACACCGCGCGGCCTTGCCGAAGTTGAACGCGCCAAGAACGACGGCCGGTGGGATGCCGCCGCGCCACCGCCGAGCAAGGCGACCGTGCCCGACGATCTTCACGATGCGCTTGCGCAGAACGCAGCGGCTAAGATGCTGTTCGACGAACTCGACAGCCGGAATCGCTACGCAATCCTATTCCGCATTCACGATGCGAAAAAGACCGAGACGCGGGCTGCGCGCATCGAAAAATATGTCGGCATGCTGGCCCGCGGCGAGACGCCTCACCCACGACGCAAGGCGCGATAGATCGATCTGCCTCTCAGGCCGCCAGCGGTTCGACCTCGACCGTCACGTGCGAAAGCTCGTGGATATGCTCGAGCTTGCGGCGGTAGCTCGACGGACTTTGGGGATTCTTCGTCACCAGCGAAACGATGGCACCGTGGTGGCCGGGCCCAAGCTGCCACACGTGCAGATCGGTGATCCGATCCCCGTCCCGCTCGATTGCCGCGCGTATTTCGTCGGGCAGGTCCTCGCCCGGCGGAATGTAATCGAGCAACACGCTGCCGCTGTCTCGGATCAGGCCCCATGACCAGCGGGCAATCACCAGCGCGCCGACAATGCCCATCATCGGATCGAGCCATATCCAGCCAAAGACGCTGCCGGCCGCAAGAGCGACGATCGCAAGGACCGAGGTGAGCGCGTCCGCCAGCACATGCAGGTAGGCGGCACGCAGATTGTTGTCCCGCCCGTGCGCCGAGACGCTATGGTGGTGCTCGTGATGGTGATGATGGCCGTGGTGGTGGTGATGATGTGAATGATCCTCACGAAGCAGCCAGGCACAGGCGAGATTGACCGCAAGTCCGAGCACGGCCACCGAAATGGCCTGCGGAAAACTGATTGCCACCGGATTGGCAAGCCGCAGGAGGCTTTCCCAGCCGATCAGCAGGGCGATCAAGGCAAGTACGATCGCGCTTGAGAAACCGGCGAGATCGCCAAGCTTGCCCGTACCGAAGGTAAAGCGTGGGTTGCGCGCGTTCCGGCGGGCATAGAGATAGGCGAGCGCCGCGATGAGCAGGGCCGCGGCGTGTGTCGACATGTGCCAGCCGTCGGCGACCAATGCCATGGAGCCGTAGAAGGTACCCGCGGCGATCTCCGCGACCATCATTCCCGCAGTCAGCGCAATGACGAACCAGGTGCGCCTTTCGTTGCGCTGGTGATTGTCGCCGAGGAATACATGATCATGACCTGTGGGCGCCGGTGAATGGGTTTCGCTCATTTCAGGTATCTCCTGACGATTTCGATCAGTTCGGCAGCGCCCTCTTCGCGCTCTCCTTGAGATTCGTGGCCGGCGACGTGGCCGCGAATATGATCTTCGATCAGTTCGATGGTCAGCCCGTTGACTGCACCGCGCACGGAGGCGACGAGGTTGAGAATATCGCCGCAGGCCTGGCGAGCTTCGAGCGCACGCTCGACCGCTTCCATCTGCCCCTTTAGACGGCGGACACGGGCGAGCAACTTTTCCTGATCTCTGATCGTATGGGACATAGCATAGGGGGGTACCCTATTTCCGACGCCCATGCAAGCCGCGCCGTCGCTGTGTTGCATTGACGCCAAGCCACGAAGCTGCGCGCGCTCCATTGCGTCTTGTCAGATACCGACATCCCGACTCCGCGAAGGTGAAAAGTCGCTGGCGGCAAAGTCGCAACTTAGGCGCTCTTGCGCAGCTTTCGCTCAATTTGCCTTATTTTTGCTCGATTACGTCATCGCGGTCCGTGATCTTGTCGCATTCCATACACTCGTCGATCCGGCCCGCAAGAGGCCCGGGCCGAAGGATGTCGCAATGCGAAATTTCTTCCCAGTCGCGGCTTTCCATGCCAATGTCGCAATCCGGCAAGCTGAAGCGCATATTCCAAGCGACGAATATACGAGCCTTAATGCATGTCGCCCAGAAGTGCGCAGCGGTTTGGGGCTGACGACATGCACGGAAGCGACGACCTGAAGTGCGTCGCATGAATTCTATCTCTGCAACGTGCTTTAGCCTGGGAGGTTCTATGCACAAACCGCTGACGAAGAAGCGCTCGCTCGTCTTCTTTCTGGTGCCAAACTTTTCGATGCTGCCCTTTTCGGCGGCGATCGAGACGCTTCGCATCGCGAACCGGATGCTCGGTTATGAAGCCTATACGTGGCGTCTCGCCTCGACCGACGGGCAAAAGGTCTATTCGTCGGCCGGCATTGCGCTCGAAGTCAACACTTCGCTGGCCGACGAACGCAAGTATCTCGGCGGAGAAAGCCGCCCATCGATGGTGCTGGTCTGTTCGGGCGTCTATGTCGAGGACTTCCAGAACAAGTCGGTGAACGCATGGCTGCGCGAAACCTATAATCGCGGCATCGCCGTCGGCAGTCTCTGTACCGGCGCCCATGTGCTCGCCTCGGCGGGCCTGCTCACGGGCAAGCGCTGCGCGATCCATTGGGAAAACCTGCCGGGCTTCTCCGAGAGCTTCCCCCAGGCCGATGTATATGCGGACCTCTACGAGATCGACGGCAACATCTATACGTGCGCCGGCGGCACCGCCTCGCTCGACATGATGCTGAACCTGATCGATCAGGATTTCGGCGAGAACCTCGTCAACCGCGTATGCGAACAGGCGCTGACGGATCGGGTGCGCGGGCCGCACGACCGCCAGCGGCTGCCGCTGAGAGCGCGTCTCGGCGTCCAGAACGCAAAAGTCCTGTCAATCATCGAACTGATGGAGAGCAACCTCTCCGAGCCGCTGTCGCTACTGGAGATCGCAGAAAGCGCGGACCTGTCTCGCCGTCAGATAGAGCGGCTTTTCCGCCAGGAAATGGGCAGGTCGCCTGCCCGCTATTATCTGGAAATCCGCCTCGACCGCGCCCGGCACCTGCTTATTCAGTCGTCCATGCCGGTTGTGGAAGTCGCCGTCGCCTGCGGCTTCGTTTCCGCTTCGCATTTCTCGAAGTGTTACCGCGAGCTTTACAACCGCTCGCCGCAGCAGGAACGCGCCGAGCGCAAGCTGACGCTGCAGATGGCACGGTAGATCGCGTCTATTCGATCCTCTGGGACCTTGCAGGGTTGGTCGAAACCCTGATTCGCTCGTACGGACCGATTGGTTTAGAGCACTTCCGGAAAGGGTGTAACGCTCTTCCGCGTGGAAGTGTGTGATTCCAAACTGTTAGAACGTTTCCCTGTTTCATTGAAACAGGGAAACGGCGGGCTTCGCTCTCCGGCCGCGCCGCCGCGCAGCAGTGAAGGATTTCGCTTTTCGCCGCTTTCAATTGGGCCGGAGCACCATTTTCTCCGGATAAACGGCCCCCTCTCACAAAAAATTAATGATTGTGCAAAGCGCCCACTTTCTTTGGGCCGCCGTCTTACTTATGGTCGCATAACGAGAATTCCATCAGCATAATCATCTATAAGTTGTTTATCATATATCAAGAGAGATAATATGTCCGGTCTCGCCTCGCCCGTGGCCTTCGCCATCGCGCTGACGGTAACAAGCGCTCACGCGACCTTCGCCGACGAACTGACTTCCTCCCGAAACTGGTCGGGCTGTTATCTGGGAGCAAATGCGGGCTATGGCCGCGCCGATGCCGAAGCAACCGATAAGCCGTTCACCCAGGGGCCATTCGCGACGGACGGAACCTCCTGGAACAGCGTCGGTCCGCCCTACGAGGTGATCAAGAGCGATGATCACGGAGTAGTCGGCGGGATCGAAGCCGGTTGCGACCGGCAACTCGATGTCGAAGGGCTGACACTCGTAATCGGTGGCGCAGTCGATTTCAGCCTTATGAATCTTGCCGGCACCGGCACGTCCGCAATCGTCAACGACACACATGCAAGCTTCGACACCGACTGGGTCGGCACCGCACGTCTTCGTGCCGGACTTGCCGCCGACGACCTGCTCTTTTATGTGACCGGCGGTGTCGCCGTGGCCGATATCGGCGTGCGCGCCTACGACCTTAGCGACTGGCCGACGATCGGTCAGATGAACGTTTCCGGCGGAGGAACAAAGAGCGGTTGGGTGGCAGGTGCTGGGGCTGAGTGGCGCTTTGCGGAGAACTGGTCGGCAACGCTCGAATATCTTCATTACGATTTCGGCAAGGTGACCGCCTCGGGCGCAGCGATCGAACCGGTCGGCGCGTTCCCGCGCTACGAAAACGATCTCGATTTCGATGTGGTGCGGGTCGGAATCCGTTGGCGAATGTGACCTTGCGGGACGCCGAGTGGTAGGGGCAAAGACACAAGGCGGCCGCTTCGTAAGCGAACACAAAAACCTTTTTAATCAATGTATTACGAGCTTTCTTAAGACGCTTGTGACACAAACGGCGTCGTAGACAAAGACAGGGCGGACACGCCCGTGGCTTGGAGTCAGTGCCGTCCCTCCAGGCGATCGCGGCAGATATTGCAGGAGTGCAGACAATGGCGCAAACATTAATCGACTTTTCCGCCGGGCAGATCACCGACGGAACGGCCGGCGGGGCCGATAATGTCCTTAGCGCCGGCGGGCTCGTTTTCACGATATCCGCGCAAGGAAATTGGAGTGCCAATTTCGACAACGGTCGTTTCAACTTCGCCGAGGACCCGGCCTATGGCGGCGAACAATTTTCGATCGCCATCACCAGCGCAACCGGAGCTTTGATCGACTTCTACGACTACCAGATAAGCGTGAACGCCGATCCTTTGATCGTGAATGGTTGGTCGCCGGGACTCGGTCTGGACGGAACCACCTGGTACGACGACAATATTCACGGCGATGGCGTCGGGCCCTATTATTATCGGGCGATCTTTGCCGGCAATGTTCCCGCTATGAGCAGAGGAACATCGCTCAGCCTGCAAGATCTCATCATTCCGGAGACGACGACCACCGGCACGATGAGCTTTTGGCTCGATAATATAACCATCGACGCGAACCACCGGCCGGTTGTTACCAATTTCGATGCCTCTGACGCAAAGGACTATGTCAGCGGCAGTCAAGCTGCGATACTTGTGGATACCACAAGTCTGGCTGCCGTCACCGATGCTGACAATACCGGCTGGAGCGGTGGACAGATACGCTTCACGCTTTCCGGAGTGGTTGCAGGCGAAGATGCCCTAGGTCTGCAAAACCAGGGAACCGGTGCCGGGCAAATCGGAATTTCAGGTACGATCGTTACCTTTGGTGGCACCGCTATCGGAACAATGAGCGGAGGCGGCGCGGGGTCCAGCTTCCTGCAAGTCGCTTTGAACGGCAACGCTTCGGGCGCCGCAGTGGAAGCCATTATTCACAATCTGACCTACGCCAACATGGGCGCCTCGCCCACCGGCACAAGGACCGTCTCTGTCACGGTCCGCGACGCCGAAGGCGGCAATTCGACAACGACATCGACGACGGTGAATCTCGTCGCAGCCAATGACGCTCCGGTGACGACGACGTCCGGTGGTACCGGATCCTTTACTGAGGGAGATGCACCGGTGGCGATCGACACCGGACTAACCGTGTCCGACCTCGACAACGGTACGCTCGCCTCGGCGACCGTCCAGATCACCGGAAATTTTCATTCCGGTCAGGACGTTCTGGCCTTCGCGAATACCAGTTCGGCCGCGTTCGGGAACATCGATGCCACCTACAGCTCCCTCACAGGCGTTTTGACCCTTACGTCGCCGGGCGGAACGGCAACCGTCGCGCAGTGGCAGGCGGCGTTACGGACCGTCACCTATTTGAACACCTCCGAGGCACCCACGGCTGCGGCCCGTACGATCAGCTTCAGCACCAATGACGGCACGAGCGACAGCGCTCCCGCCACGAAGACCATCGACGTCGGCTCCGTCAACGATGCGCCGCAAATTTCCGCGCCCGGCGCAATCGCTTTCACGGAGGACACCGCGGCCGCTATCACGGGCATTTCCTTCTCCGACGCCGACGCTGGCGGCAGTTCCGTGACCGTTACCTTCTCCGTGCCATCGGGATCGCTCTCGGCCGTCAGCGGCAGCGGCGTAACCGCAGGCGGAACGGGGACTGGCCTCACGCTCACCGGCACGGAGGCCGATATCAACGCGTTCATTGCAGCCGCCAACGTGACTTTCACGCCGGCCGCGAATGCGACCGGCAACGTGATCCTCACGACGAGCATCACCGATGGCGGAAACACAGGCAGCGGCGGCGCGCAGACCGCGGCGGAAACGACGGCGCTGCAAATAACGGCGGTCAACGACGCCCCGACGGTTTCGGCTCCCGCTGTGGTCAGTATTTCTGAGGACACCGCGACGGCAATTACGGGCATCTCCTTCGCTGATGCGGATGCAGGGTCCGGCACCGTTACAGTTACTTTCAGCGTCGCCTCGGGATCGCTCTCGGCGCAATCAGCGGGCGGCGTTACCGTTTCCGGCACGGGCACATCGCTGGAAATGTCTGGCTCCTTGGCCGACATCAATGCCTTCATCGCGGGTTCGAATGTCACATTTACGCCCGTGTCCAACTCGACCAGCAACGTCGTTCTGACGACGGAGATCAACGACCTCGGCAACGCGGGGTCCGGCGGCGCGAAAAGCGATGCTTCCACCACGACGCTCGTACTGACTGCCGTGAACGATGCACCCGTAAACGACGTTCCGGTCGGGCAATCGGTCCTAGCCGACGGCGCCCTCGTCTTCAGCATTGCAAATGGAAATCTAATTTCGATTGCCGACGTCGATGCCGGCAGCGGTATGGTCGTGGTGACGCTTACCGCCGAACACGGTCAGCTTACGCTGGGCGGCACTGCGGGTCTGACCTTTATTGCCGGCACCGGCACGTCCGATTCGGGCATGACCTTTGCGGGTTCCCTGAGCGACATCAACGTCGCACTGAACGGGCTGGTTTTCTCTCCTAGCCCCGGCTATTCGGGCGACGCCTCACTAAAGATCACAACCAATGATCAGGGGCATTCCGGTTCGGGCGGTGCGCAAAGCGATAGCGATACGATCACCATCGCCGTCGTGTCGCCGGCTCCGAAGGTCTTAAGCGTCGACGCTGCCGCACCGGACGGAGTCTACAAGGCAGGAGATACGATCACACTGACCGTAACCTTCGACGGGGTGGTCAACGTCGACACCACCGGCGGAACGCCGACATTGCTGTTGGAAACCGGCGCCACCGATCGGCTTGCCGCGTATGTCTCGGGTTCCGGATCGAATACGCTGTCCTTCAGCTACACGGTTCAGGCGGGCGATCTGGCTCCGGATCTGGATTATGCGGGCATCTCCGCGCTAGCGGCGAACGGCGGAGCGATCAGAAGCGCCACCAATGTCGGCGCCGATCTGACACTGCCGACGCCGGGCGGCGCCAACTCGATCGCCGCGCAGAACAACATCGTCGTGGACGGCGTTGGGCCGACGGTCACCAGCGTAGGAGTGCCTGCAGCCGGCACTTACAAATTCGGCGACAGTCTGGACTTCGCGATCAACTTCCATGAGGCGGTGACCGTGGACACCACCAACGGCGTTCCGCGACTTGCGGTTATGCTCGATATGGGCGGGACAGCCTATGCCGAATATATTGCAGGAAGCGGCAGCACCGCTCTGGCATTCCGACTGACGGTTACCGATAACCAGGCAGATTGGACCGGCATCACGCTCGGCCCCCTCACGCTCAATGGGGCGACTATAAGCGACAGCGCCGGCAACAGCGCTCTGCTTACCTTGAACAATATAGCGCCGACCAGTTCCATCCTCGTCGACGGCATCGTCAATGACGCTCCCGCGCTCACCGGCGATCTGAGAGCGACGGTCGCAGAGGGCGGAACCTATAAGCTCACGACGGCCGATCTCGGCTATTCCGATCCGGACGACACCGCGGCGGGTGTTAGCTTCAACGTCTCGAACGCCGTCAATGGCTCTGTCCTCGTCAACGGGTCAGTGGCCGCCAGCTTTACGGCGGCGCAACTCGCAGCCGGCCTCGTTTCCTTCCGCCACAATGGCTCGGAGACCACTGCCGCCTCCTTCCGGGTCGTCGTAGAAGACGGCAATGAGGACAACTCCGCGCCAACCCCTGCGACATTCAATTTCACCGTCAACCCCGTCAACGACGCTCCCATACGCACCGGCGATCTGAGAGCGGCGGTCGCAGAGGGCGGAACCTATAAGCTCACGACGGCCGATCTCGGCTATTCCGATCCGGACGACACCGCGGCGGGTGTTAGCTTCAACGTCTCGAACGCCATCAATGGCTCTGTCCTCGTCAACGGGTCAGTGGCCGCCAGCTTTACGGCGGCGCAACTCGCAGCCGGCCTCGTCTCCTTCCGCCACAATGGCTCGGAGACCACCGCCGCCTCCTTCCGGGTCGTCGTAGAAGATGGCAACGAGGACAACTCCGCGCCAACCCCTGCGACATTCAATTTCACCGTCAACCCCGTCAACGACGCTCCCATACGCACCGGCGATCTGAGAGCGGCGGTCGCAGAGGGCGGAACCTATAAGCTCACGACGACCGATCTCGGCTATTCCGATCCGGACGACACCGCGGCGGGTGTTAGCTTCAACGTCTCGAACGCCGTCAATGGCTCTGTCCTCGTCAACGGGTCGGTGGCCGCCGGCTTTACGGCGGCGCAACTCGCAGCCGGCCTCGTCTCCTTCCGCCACAATGGCTCGGAGACCACCGCCGCCTCCTTCCGGGTCGTCGTCGAAGACGGCAACGAGGACAACTCCGCGCCGACCCCTGCGACATTCAATTTCACCGTCAACCCCGTCAACGACGCTCCTAGCCTTACGCTCACGCAGCACCTCACCCGCATTACCGAAGATGCCTCGACGGGAACGGCCCAGAAGGTTGCTACTCTTGTGATCGCCGACGACGCTCAGGGGACCAATCTGCTGTCTTTGAGCGGCGCGGATGCGGCGCTGTTCGAAATCCGCGGCAACGTCCTCTGGTTGAAGGCAGGTGCACGGCTCGATTTCGAGACAAACCCATACCTCGACGTGACCATCGGGCTTGACGACCCGTCTGTCGGAACAGGACTAGAAGCAACCAAGACGGTCAGGGTGTCCGTCACCGACGCCATTGAGCGGTATATCGGTTCGGCCGGCTCCGACCGCCTCACCGGCACCGCCGCGAACGAGACCTTTGACGGTGGAGCGGGGAACGATGTCATCAATGGCGCAGCCGGCAACGATACGATCATTGGCGGCGCAGGAGCCGATCTGCTGACGGGAGGAGCGGGGAACGATATCTTCGTTTTCAAATCTACCAACGACTCGGCGCCCGGTTTCTCCGGCTATGTGAACAATGTTGCATATGGGCCGGCCTCTGGTGCCGGACATCGCGACACCGTGACAGATTTCGCGAACGGCTTCGATCGGCTCGATCTATCGGCCATCGATGCGAACACCGGTGCGGCCGGCAACCAGGCCTTCACGTGGCGAGGCACCGGCGAATTCTCCCGTCACGCGGGCGAGCTCATCTACAAGACGTTCAATCCGGCGGGCACCCTCGACGACAAGACGATCATCTATGGTGATGTCAACGGCGACGGCCGCGCTGATTTTCAGATCGAGCTTTCCGGGTTGAAGAGCCTCGCGACGGGAGATTTTCTGTTGTAAGCCAGTCCAGCACGGCAAATTCCGACCTCAATCGGCGCCGGTCGCCGAATGGCGATCGTCGTTCAGGCCGGAATCTTGGTCCTCGCGTTCAACGTTCTCACCTTGGTGAGGGTATCGAGGTTCTGATTGACGCGGCAGTAGAACTCCTCGTTGACGAAGGGACGGACGATAAAATCGTTGCCGCCGGCTTTGAGGAAACGGGCGGAAAGCAGCCGGTCCGTCGACGACGACACACCGATGATCCTTAGCTGATGCGGGCCGTGGGCGGCGCGGATTCGCCGCGTAAGTTCGAAACCGTCGATATCGGGCATATTGTAGTCGGTTATGACGAGGGCGATGTCCGGATTGCTCTTCAGGATTTCCAGCGCCGCGGAGCCGCTTTCCGCCGAGCTCGTTCTGAAATTGTAGCGCTTCAACTGCGTCGTCAACACGGCCCGGGCCGTCGCACTATCGTCGACGATCAACACGTGATGCTGCTGGTTCGTCAGGAAACGGCAGACGGATTCTGCCAGCATATCGACAGCAAAGACGCTGTCCTTGATGACATAATCGACAATGTCCTTGGCGAGGATCGCCTCGCGCGTGCTCTCCTGAAACGAGCCGGTGAAGACGATCGTCGGTACGCTCATCTCGATCAGGTAGGTGAGCGCTTCGCCGTTCTCGGCGCCTGGAAGGTTGATATTGGAAATTGCCAGAGATGGCGCGAAGGAAGCGTTTTCGACCGCGAACTGCAAGTCCTCGTAGTCGCGACAGACGATCACGTCGATATCGAAAAGCTCCTTCAGCCGCTTCGAGACCATCGAGGCAAAGAGGTTGGAGTCCTCGGCAAGCACGATACGGTGTTCGCCGAGGGATTCGCCGGAAAAGTACATTCCGGAAATGCCGAAGAATGACATTGATCGCCTATGAAAAAGAGTGTCCCCGGAAGGCACCCTAGGAGCAAAACGCTTTATCCGGTGTTAATGGGCGCACTCATCCGAATGTCGGCGAAGGCATCCCTCAAACGAAGACGACATCATCCGCTGAAAGGTCGGCAAGTGCGACCTTGTCCAGCAACAGACCGAATGTATCGGACCCGTTGAAGGCGATGTAGAGCCCGTCTTCGGTCTCGGTCGCGGCGGCAATCAGGTCTGCGAAGCTGTCGATGCCCGTCGTGTCGGGTGCATATTCGGTAAAGCGCAGCAGGTCGCCTCCGTCCGCATCGAAATCCGTGATACGATCCACACCTGAGAACGAAAACGTATCGGACGACCAAAGGAAGGTATCTGCGCCTGCTCCGCCGGTCATGACATCGTCACCCGCGCCCCCCCAAAGCACGTCGCTTCCGGCGCCGCCGTCCAGACGGTCGCTGCCGGCGTTGCCGGCGAGCTGATCGTTGCCTCCAAGCGTGCGGATAGTATCGTTCCCCGAGCCGCCGGAGAGCTCGAACCTCTCGATACCGGTGAAGATCAGCGACGTACCCAGCATGCCGGTCGAAGCGTCGAAATTCGTGCCCGGCAGGGGATCGACGACGCGCAACGTATCGCTGCCGGTCCCGCCATCGATAAAGCCTGATGGCGCAACCACCTGGATAAGGTCGTCGCCGGCGCCGCCGTCGATATATGTCTCTCCGTCGCCGAAACTCGTTCCGCCGTCGTAGATGTCATCGTTCCCATCGCCGCCGACGAGCACGTCGTTTCCGCCGGCACTGATCAGGATGTCGTCGCCAGCGCCCCCATAAAGGGCATCGTCGCCGCTTCCGGAGGCGACATAGTCCCTGCCGCTGCTGCCGGCGACATAATTGTCGCCCTCGCCCATATGGGCGCTGAGCGAAGACAGATTTCCGGCAATCAGCGTATCACTGCCGCCGCCGAGATCCACGCTGGCAACCTCGATCCCGCCGATCCGCGTGCCCGTCGAGGCAAACCCCTGTCCGAAATCGACGGTGACGTCGTCGGTTCGCCCTTCATCGAAGATAGATAGTTTATCCCAGCCGCTCCCGCCGTCGATCACCGCGGAGGAAAGCGTGGTGATGATGATGTCGTTGTGGTCGCCGGCAAAGATCCGGTTCGCGCCAACAGTGTCGTTGATGATGTCGCCGCCGCCGCCTGTGTCGATCGTGTCGTCGCCGAGCATGCTGGTGCCGTCGTCGCCGTCGACGCCATATGGGCCCACGACGTCGTTCCCGGCGCCGGTCGAAATGATGTCGTCGGTGGCGGCGCCGAAGATCCGGTCGTTGCCGCTGCCGGTCGTCAGCACCAGCCGCTCGATGCGATTGAAGAAGATGTGTTCCCAATTCGCCGTGTTGTAGCCGATGATGCCGTGCCCGTGCTCGCCGCTGAACCGGACGTCCGAGCTGACGCTCGACAGGTCGACCACCAACGTATCGACGCCGGCACCGCCTGTAACCGCGCCGCCGGTCCCGATCAGGCTGATGAGATCATCTCCCTCGCCGCCGTCGAGTCGGTCATAGCCGCTCCTGCTTGTCAGACGGTCGTTTCCCGCCCCGCCGTCGACGAGGTCATCGCCGCCGCCAGCTTCGATCTCATCGGCGCCGGCTAGACCCCAGATGCGATCCTTCTCCCCGGTTCCAGATAGCGTATCGTCTCGGGCCGTCCCCACGACTGTGGTCATGTCGCTCTTCCCCCATGAATTGCGAAGCATGCCACTAATATTAAATTTCAAAGTATAAATCGAGACGTGGCCGCAAATATTTTTCAATCTGTAAATATAGATTACATTACTTCAAATATATAATTACTTTGTACCCAAACCGAAATGCAGCCTGACCGCCCGCCGATTTCCGTATAAGATGTGTTCATGAGCGAGGCCCAAACCCTTTTCGATGTGCTGCGCCATTCGGCAAGGACGGAGGTCGCCGATGCATTCGAGCGGCTCGTTCTGGATGCGCCCGATCACAAGCTTTGCCGCGTCAATGCCCTCGCATTCGCCGCGCGCGAGGGACTTGACGAGGAAGAGACGATCGCAGGCTTCCTGCATGCCTCGCGCCTGGGAATTTTCGAGCTTTCCTGGAACGTGCTCTGTCCCGGTTGCGGCGGTGTACTCGATGCCAACACGTCCCTGAAGACGGTGCAGAGTACGGAATATACCTGCGCGCTGTGTGCCGCCGGTTACGAACCGACGCTGGACGAGATGGTCGAAGTCACCTTCACGATCAGTCCGCGCGTGCGCCACATAGGGGCACATACGCCGCATGAATTGCCGCCGGCCGAATATTTCCGCCAGATCTACTGGGGTTCCGGCATCGACCTGCCGGAAGAGGATTACGAAGCAAAGGTCGATGAATTCCTGCTGGAGGCGCTGGAACTGCCGCCTGGCGAGAAAGCCGTGATCTCGCTGCAGCTTCCCGCGGAGTTCGTCATCGTCTTCGAGCCGGTGACGCATGCTGCGCAATTCCTGGATGTGAGCGGCGAACCGACAAGGGAAAGGAGGAATCTCGGGCTCGTCTTCGATCGCTCGCACCGCCATCACGAGACGCTGAGCTTGCCGCCCGGCCCCTTGCGCGTTTCGGTGGAGAACCACGCCGAAGTTCGTACCCTGCCCTCGATCTGCGTGGCAGGCGAAGCGCTGCATGCCCTGCTCGGCCGCCGTCGGCCGTTTCTCACCGCCAAGCGGCTGCTCTCCAACCAGACATTCCGCGACATCTACCGCACCGACACGCTCGATGTGGACCAACGGCTGAAAATCACCAGCCTTACTTTCCTCTTCACCGACCTGCGCGGCTCGACGGAACTCTACGAGCGCGTTGGCGACCTCGCGGCCTTCGACCTGGTGAAAACGCATTTCAACGTCTTGAACGAAATCGTCGCGGCCGAGACCGGCGCCGTCGTCAAGACGATCGGTGATGCGGTTATGGCAACTTTTCCAGCGCCCGACCGGGCCATCACCGCGGCAATGCGGATGCGCGAGGCAATGCGCAAACTCAACGAAGAGCGTGGCAGCGAGGACCTGCTCCTCAAGATCGGCATCCATGAGGGGCCATGCATCGCGGTCAATCTCAACGACCGGCAGGACTATTTCGGCCAGACCGTCAACATCGCCTCGCGCGTCCAGCATCTCGCCACCTCGCGTGAGATCTTCGCGACCGGCTCCGTCCTCGAGGATCCTCGAGCATCCAGCGTGCTCTCTGATCGGGGCTTAAGCCCGGTGGCGCACAACGTGGCGCTAAGGGGGATCGCCAACGAGATCAGCATTTTCGCGATCACGTGAGCCGCTCATACGCCAAAGTTCTCAAAGAAATTCTTGCAGCTTGTGGCGTTTCTGTCGGCATCGGCCTTCGTCCAGCGTCCTTGCTTCGGTAACACCACGAACGAGGAGAGCAGAAATGAGAAAGATCATCGTTGGCGCATTCGTAAGCCTTGACGGAATCATGCAGGCGCCGGGCGGACCACACGAAGACCCGGTCGGCGGCTTCGACCATGGCGGCTGGGCCGCTCCCTATTTCGACGAAACCATGGGACAAGCGGTGGACGAGATGTTTTCCAGGCCGTTCGATCTTCTGCTCGGTCGGAAGACCTATGACATCTTCGCCGCACACTGGCCCTATGCCGGCCCTGACGATCCGATCGGTCCGCTCTTTGACCGGATCACCAAATATGTCGCTACGCGCAACCCCGATCTGAGGCTCGACTGGCAAAATAGCCGTACTCTCGGCTCCGACCCGGTAGCAACGCTCAAGAAACTCAAGAGCGAGGAAGGCCCCGATCTGTTGACCCAGGGTTCGACCGACTTCCTGCAGACCCTGTTCAGCAATGATTTGATAGACGAGATGTACATCTCGTACTTTCCGGTCGTGCTCCGAAAGGGCAAGCGGCTTTTCGGTCACGGCGCCATGCCGATGGCGTTAAAACTCGTCGGTTCAAAAGTCTCGGGGACAGGCGTCACCGTCAACCAATACGTCCGCAGCGGTCCTGTCGTGCCAGGTTCGTTCGAGTTCGAACAGCCGACCGAAGCGGAGCTGGAGCGGCGAAGAAAGCTGAGCTGATCTTCTGCCTGTGTATAGTGCCGTCGCTCGTCACTGATGCGGGGCTACGGCCCCGCAATTGTCGTGAAAAGACTCCTCCTGCGCCCCGAGGGGCGTCACTTCACAACGACGGAGCCGTTGACGATTTCGATCGTCTCGTCGCCCTGGAGTCCCACGCGGTCGCCGTTCGGCGCAGTGACGAAGCAGCCGCCGGGGCAGATCACTTCGGTCGCACCTGCATCGATTGCCACTTCGATCCGGCTCTCCCCTTCGACGATCACCAGAACAGCGGCCTCGCCGTCCGTGTTTGTAACACTTGCGGCATAGGCCACGCCAGCCCACAGCATTGCAGGCACCAGAATAACAGCATACGTCTTCATCACATTCGGCGCACGAGCGCCGCCCCCGTTTCGGCCGGCCGCCTTCCCGTCGCGAGAAGAAGACGCAGGCCACCCCTCTAGCCGCGGCCAGCCTACCGCATATTTGCTTGATCGTAACCGATCAAAGGTCAAAAACATGCAGCAGATCGAAGTGCTGCAGGCCTTTGCGCGTCTGATAAGAAGCGCGGCGCGGCAGCGCAGAATTTCTCGAAGCGTACGGCGTGCAGGAAAAACGATGCGGCGGCTCGAGCCGCGCCGGAGGCACCGAAAGCTGCCCGGCGATCGTATGTCTTTCGAAAGTACCGATTAGTTTAGCCGGCCCACTTGATCCGTCGATTGTTGGCGGTCTATGCGTTTGCGACGCCGCAGGCGTTTCGGGGACAAGAAGGGTTACCACACATGGAGATTTTCACTTCCGCCGGCCTGACGGCACTGCTGCAGGTCATTGTGATCGACCTGGTGCTTGCCGGCGACAACGCTGTCGTTATCGGCCTTGCAGCAGCCGGCTTGCCGCTGGAGCAGCGCAAGAAGGCTATCCTCGTCGGCATTCTCGCCGCCACCGTGCTTCGCATCGTGCTCGCCATCTTCACGGTGCAACTGCTTGCGATCATCGGCCTCCTGCTCGCCGGCGGGCTTCTGTTGCTCTGGGTCTGCTGGAAGATGTGGCGCGAGATTCGCACTGGCGGCCACGAAGGCGTTGACGGGCTCGAAAATGCGGACGCCTCGGCCCCAAAGAAGACTTTCAAACAAGCGGCAACACAGATCGTGATAGCGGACGTGTCCATGTCGCTCGACAACGTCCTCGCCGTCGCCGGCGCCGCCCGAGAGCATCCGACCGTGCTCGTCTTCGGTCTGGCGCTCTCGATCGCGATGATGGGCATCGCCGCCAGCTTTATTGCCCGCCTGCTCAGCCGCTATCACTGGATCGCTTACATCGGCCTGGCGATCATCTTCTACGTCGCACTCGACATGATCTATCGCGGCACAATGGAGGTGTGGCCACACGTTGTGCCGGTGGCGCAGGCGCTGGCTGGGCTTTAGCGCGTAACGTTTTTCCGTGCGGAAGTGCGTAATTTCAACCTGCGGCCGGGGTCCGGCCGATAGAGAAGAAGGAGCGGCATTTCCGCTCCTTCTTCGCTTTTCCGGCCTTCGCCAACAGCACCGGCGCGTCAGGCGTTGTTTTCAGCCAGCTTAGGCCTTCTCTTTTTCGATAACAGACGGTTCGGCGCCGGCGCTTCCGGCTTCTTTCTCAGGCGTTACATCTTCGACCTTCATCGGGAACGGCGCGCCGATTCCCTCGTCACGAAAGCGCTCGTAGATCGAGACGCGAAGGTCGTTGCGAACGCCGCCGGCCGTCAGCACGTCAGCGACATAGATCCGCAATTCAAACGTCATTCGCTCGTCTTGGAAGGCCGTGAAGCCGACATTGGGAGCCGGATTCTTGAGGATCATCGGATGGGCTGCGGCGATTTCGTAGAGCAGTTCGATAACCCGGCGCGGATCGCTGGCATAGGTCACCGTCACGGCGATTTCCGACCGGCCGAGCTTGTTGCGGTGCGTCCAGTTTCCGACCGACGCGTTGATGAGCAGGGAATTCGGCATCATGATCGACTGATGCTGGAAGGTCTCGATCTCGGTCGCGCGGACGGAGATGCGCCGCACAAAGCCTTCGGTCGTACCGCTGACGATCCAGTCGCCCACCTTGAAGGGACGCTCCACCAGCAGGATCAGCCCCGAAACGAAGTTGGAGACGATGTTCTGCAGGCCGAAACCGACGCCGAGGGAGAGAGCGCCGGCAACGAGGGCGAGGCTCGAAAGATCGATGCCGGCGGCAGACAAGCCGATAAGGCCGGCAATGCCCACGCCCGTATAGCCGATGCCGGTTCGTATGGAGTTGCGCACGCCGGCGTCGACACGACTGCGCGCCATGACGTTGCCGTCGATCCAGCGCTGCACCCAACGCGTGACGAGATAGCCGAGGGCAAAGAGCAGTACTCCCGCGAGAATGCCCACCAGCGAAATCGTGATCGTACCGATCCTGATTTCGGTCAGCACCTGATAGGCCCAGGACTCGATATCCGCAGTCTTGAAGCCCCACTGCATCAATATCAGCGGGATGAAAAAGGAGAGAACGAGCACATAGATGCCGAGACCGGCAAAAAGGCCGAATTGGTCGAGCGCAACCGGCTCCAGATGGAATCGGCGCTCCAGATAGCGCCCGGCTACCGTTTCGGCAAAGGCGCCCTGCTTGGAGACAGACTTCCCCGTAAGGAGGCCGATATAGACCGTCACCAGGATCGCGCTCGTCACCGTGATCTGGGTGGCGATGAAACGCGCCAGGCCGACATAGCCCGACAATGCAGTCGCGATAAGCGCCGCCCCCAGCAGGAGGAAGGAGAGCGAGATCACCCGCGGCCAGGCATGTCCCGGTGCATCGTAAGGCTCATCGGCCCTCAGCACAGGCCGGATCCACGCCATCGACATCAGAATGAGACCGATGATGATCGATGCCACGAAGCTTTTGGCAATCGTCAACACCACCGGGGAACCGAGCGACTCGCTGATGCTGCCGAGCAGATAGTCGAGCCCGTTGACGAGCGCCATCGCGAAGATCGGCACCATCAGCATTTTGGCACCGCGATCCGAAACACGCACGAGCCGCCAGCTCGACCGGCGCGGCGATAGCACCGCGCCTGCCAGCCTGGCTATGAAGAACAGCACGACGCCCATGGCGAGCGTGATCGCAACGATGGGAGCGATATCCGTCCGCAAGACGTTGAAGCTACTGAGGAAGAAGTAGCTCGACATAGCGAAGGCTGCGAGCGCCAGAGTGGGGATGAGCGTCGACCAGAACGCAAGCGAAAGCTGCCGGAAATAGGTGGGCTCGTCGTCTGCCTCGTCGCGCATGAGGACCGGCGAAAAAAGCCTGTAACCGCCGACCAGGAAGAGCAGCGCGGCGCAGAGCGAAAGGAAGATGGCGCTCAGCAGCGGCACGCGCTTGTAGTTCCAGGCGAATGTCAGCCAACCGCCGATGCTGCGCGACAGTGCCATCGCTTCGTGCATCGTTGCCGTGATTGCCTCGCTCAGCATCGCCGCCGAGACATCCGTATGTCTCAGCAGAGTGTTGGAGAAGATCGCCCGGCGCGTCGCGGTGATCCGGTTGGCAAGTTTCCTCGCCTCGATCGATAGGTTCTCCGCCTTGCCCGTCAGAGCATTGACCGCCCCGCGCTCCGCCAGGAGCCGTTTTCGCTCATCGGTGATGACCGCGTCTTCGGGCGGCTGTCCCTCACCGGGAGGATCGCCGAGTTCCGTGAGCCTCGCCTTGATTTCGTCGAGCCTCGGACGAGTGGGGACGGAGGCCGCGATGATCTGCTTTGAAAGCTCGTCGACCTGCACCCTGAGTTCGGCGAGCATGGCGTCGTCGTCCTCGACGGCATTGGTACGCTCGATGAGACGCTTCAGCTCCCGGTCGGCCTGGGTAAGCTGATCCTCCGCCTGCTGCAGTACCGGCGATGCGGCATCCGGCGCCTGACCGGCCCCCGTTTGCTCCGCCCGCTGTGCCGGTTCGGCCTGCGGCGCAGGCTGGCCGGATTGGGCAGGCTGGGCGGGTGCGACCGGTGCGGCCGGTGCGGCCGGCCCGGTTTGCTCAACGCTCGGCGCGGGCTCCTGCGCAACTGCGAATCCGCCGGCAGCCAGTGTCAGCGCACCGAAAGACAGGGCAATCGAAAGCGCCCTTAGTTTATCCAGGAGATGCAACATTCTACCCTTCGATAATCCCTGCGCCGCGCAGAACCGCTCCAGGCTTCGCCAAGACCGGTCTGCACATGCATAACGGCGAAAAGATGCAAACCCCTTGAGATCTAGGCCGATCCGAACAGTCTCGCGGTTCAATCCCCTTCGGAATGCCCGGCGTAGTCCGCCAGCAACTGTTCGTAATCCTCCAGCGGTGGCAACGCCGCATAGCTATGAACGGCGGATGTGCTCACCCACGGCAGCTTTTCACTGGTCCAGGTTTCGATGAAAGGCCTGCACCAGCTGGGATCGTCGAGCATGGTCGCGCGGAGATTGACGAACCAGTCCATGCCTTCCGGGCGCGTGAACATCCAGCTCATGCAATGAGGACAGAAATAGTGGCGCGTTGCGCCATGAAGGCCGCCGATGACAGGCTCGCCGCGTGTGACCTCGAAGCCTTCGCTCGGAATGGCGACGCTCAGCGAGAACGCGCTCCCGGTCATTCGCTGGCAGCCGGTACAATGGCATGCCATCGTGAGAAGCGGTTGCCCGCTCACCTTGATGCGGACCTCTCCGCAACGGCATCCCCCTTGCCAGGGCAGTTCTCCGGCACTCATGGTTTCCTCCTGATCTCAGCGTTTTTCGCCATGGTTCATGCCTAGAACCCGGCGCCGGGCTGCGCGAGGTACTCTTCCTCGGCCGGTGACGAAGTGCGGGCCAAAATGGCATTGCGATGCGGGAAGCGGCCGAACCGCTCGATCACGTCCCGATGCCGGATCGCATAGTCGAGGTAGCCGGCGTCTCCGAGTTCCGTGAACAGCTTGACCGACATGGTCTGGTCGGTCAGGTTTTCGGAGTGTTCGAAGGGCATATAGAAAAACGCGCGCCATTCCGTCGGCACTGCCATGTCGGCGCTCGCCCCGATGGCAAGCTTCGCCTCGCGCAATGCCAGACAATCGGTGGCAAAGGCCAAGGGCGACCCGCGATACATGTTGCGCGGCATCTGATCGAAAAGAATGACCGCCGCCAGCCAGTTCTGCGGGGTCTCGCGCCAGACATTGTCGAGGTTTCTGGACAGGGCTAGGTGCGACGCCTGAAATCGCCGCGCGCACTGCTCATCGAGTCCGGGATCCGGCGTGAACCAGTGGTCATAGGAAAGTTCCGTGAACCAGAATTTCAGCACCTCTTCCGGCGTGCAGATCTCGATATCGCCAGTCATGACGCTCACATGCCTCCCTGCTGCCAGAGCAATTCCACAAAAGATGCGCTTCCGCCGCAAGATAGGCGGCGATCAGGCCGTTTCCACCGAATGCCTGCGATTTAGAAGGCGATCCGTATTCGCGCGGTTTCATTTGTCCCCGGCATTCTAACGCAGCGGCCAGATCCACATCAGCATCGGCACCGCGACGATGACGATGACGATGGAAAGCGGCAGCCCCAGTCGTGGGTAGTCGCTGAACCGGTAACCGCCGGGTCCCATTACCAGCGTGTTGCATTGGTGGCCGATCGGCGTGAGGAAGTCAGAGCCGGCACCGATCGCTACCGCCATCAGGAACGCGTCTGGCCTGTATTCGAGGGCCGTTGCAAAACTGGCGGCAATCGGCGCCATGACGAGGACCGTGGCGGCATTGTTCAGGAAGGGTGTCACCGCCATGGCCGCAACGACCATGATGGCAAGCGCCCCCGCAGGCGGTAGATTCACCGCCATCCCGCTCAGCCAGCCCGCGATCAGGTCCGAGCCGCCCGTCGTGCGTAAAGTGTCGCTGACGGGAATCAGCGCGGCAAGCATGACCAGAATCGGTCCGTCCACGGCGCGGTAAACGTCACGCAGAGGGATGACGCGAAACACCACCATGGCAAGAGCCGCGGCAAAAAAGGCGATTTGCACAGGCACGACCCCAACCGCGGTCGCCCCCATCGCGGTCGCCAGAACAAGCAACGGGACAGTGGCACGCCGAATGGTGCCGAGCAGGATTTCCCGTTGTGCGAGCGGCAGGCAGCCGAAGTCCTGCAGGAAAGACGGCAAGTCCCTGCGGGTACCCTGCAGCACGACGATGTCGCCGGCCCGCAGCCTGATGCTGCCAAGCCTCTGTTTCAGTCGTTCGCCTTGGCGGCTGACGGCCAGCAGGTTGATGTTGTGATTGTTGAAGAGCGCCAGGCGCTGAGCCGACATGCCGATGAGCGGTGAGCCGGTGGCGATCACCGCCTCGATGGCTTCGGTCTCGGCTTTCTCCTTGTCGTTCGGCATCGGCGCACGATCGCCGGAGATCTTGAGCTTTGCCTGGGAGACGATGCGGTCGAGCGCAGCGGGACCGCCTTCGAGCAGAAGGATATCGTCCAGTTCGACGACGACATCGGGCAGCGGCGCCAGATGCGTGCCGCGACGGAAGACGGCGATCACCACGGCTCCGCCATCGCCGATCTTGACAAGATTACTGAGTGGCTTGCCGATCACAGGCGATCCGGCCGGGACCATCGCCTCGGACGTGTAGTCGGTGATCTCGATCGCCTGATGCATGCCGACCTGCTGACTTTTCCGCTCCGGCACCAGGCGATAGCCGAACAGCAGGAACACCGCGCCGACCAGTGCCAGCGAAGCGCCGACAGGCGTGAAGTCGAACATGGTGAAACTCTCGCCCGTCAGATCCGCACGCACCCGGGACACGACGACGTTGGGCGAGGTGCCGACCTGCGTCATCAGACCACCGATCAGCGAGCCGAAAGCCATGGGCATCAGGAAGACGGACGGTTGCACGTTCGAGCGACGCGCGAACTGGAACGCTACCGGAATCATGATCGCAAGCGCGCCGATGTTCTTGATGAAGGCGGAAAGGACCGTGACCGTGACGACGAGAAGAGCGAGCTGTGCCCTTACCGATTGCAGGTCCGGAAGAAATCGCTGGATGGCGGCATCGACCACACCCGAACGCGCCACGCCCGCGCTGACGATCAATGCGCTGCCGACGATGATGACGATGTCGTCGCTGAAGCCGTCAAAAGCGTTATCGAAAGGAACGATGCCGACGGCTACCGAAAGCATCAACGCCGAGCAGGCGATGATGTCGTAGCGAAAGCGACCCCAAATGAAGAAGATCATCATGGCGCCGAGCACGAGAAACGAAAGGGTCTGTTCGGCGGTCATGGGCAGTACCTGAGCAGCGAATCGTCGGGAACCGGGGTTCTGTTTGCAAGCCCATTTACCGACACCGGATCAAACGCGCGATACCACCCGAAGGTTCGGGCGGCATTGCGCGAGCATCGGCGGGCTTCGGCCATTACATCGTTCAAAGATTTCTGCCTATGCAATCGAAATATCGCGAAATCCCCACGAAACGCGGGTGGTTGCCGCGACACGCCGAACTTCCTGCTTTCTTTGCACGTTGTCGAATAAGGAATAAGGTGGTGCAACTCATGTGAGGCGAAGCATGTACATGAACCGTCACGCGATGCAATCCGCCGCAGCCTACCGCATCTTCCCTGAATCCGAAACGAAGCCGGAGAACCGCGCGACAATGCAAGCCGCTGCAGGACATCCCCACACGTCCATTCGGAGGCGCGGTGCCCTGAGCACAGCTCTCTTCACCCTCTGCGCCGCCGTCGCGCTCAGCGCCTGTACATCGACGCAAACGGTTGGCTCCGGCCCCAGACTGGAACCCATTCCCGGCAGCATTACCTATGGCGGTCAACCGCGAACGAAGCTGACGAAGGCGCCGATCGGCAGCATGGTGCCGCACCAGTTCTTCGACACCTATGGTCACCGGGTCTACGAGACCTATGTCATTAATCCGGACCGCTCGTTGCGACTGACCAGCCGCCGCATAGATTACGACATCTTCAGCGACTGAATGCCGGCGAGAATCATGCAAGTGGCGAGGATCGTCATGAAATATGTTCTTCCTATCCTGTGCATGCTCACACTTCTGACCGGCTGCGAGGCGACCTCGATGGGCTATTCGCCCTATTTGGAGCCGATTCCCGGCAGCATCACCTATGGTGGCCAGCCGCGCACCAGGCTTACCAAGGCACCGGTCGGCAGCATTGTGCCGCATCAGTTCATCGATCGATTCGGCCGCCGGGTCTACGAAAGCTATGTCATAGAGCCGGACCGATCGTTGCGGTTGGTAAGCCGCCGCTATCGCGACCTTCCACTCTTCGACGACGACTGAATTGGGCTACGTTCCTGCGCCGGAGCACCCTGGAGCATCTTCCAGGGAAGTGACGCCGGTCGGGCCAACGGATTGCGGTAAAAAAGGAACCTATTGCATCGGCGCCTTCAGCGCCGCTGCAACGTAATTACTGCGAAAATTTCTCTACCCTGCCTTCGTGAGCAACAGCACGCGTTTTGCCACATCGGAAAAGGTCACGCCGAGCGCCGCCCCGCCGATCCCGATAACGCCGAGAGCGCCCATCCCCATCAGCTTCCATTTGCGCACGTCCTCGGTCACCGGTTTCATTGCGGCAATATCGTCCTTGACGAGCATCATCGAGCCCTCGAGGGTCCACATGCGCTCGACCAACTCGTCCATCCGGCGCGTCATGGATACGCGGCCGGCATCCGACCTGTCCTCCGATCGGCGCAGGTCCTCCCGCAGGTTCTTCACCTCGGCGACCAAGGTGCCGAGCTGCTGGTGAACGCCGGCCTCAATCATCTCCGCCCTCCCCGTGTCTCGCACACTCCGCCCTGGTCCAGACGGACGCCGCGCAGAGGCCGACCACCGTGCGGTCGATCTTGCGCTGGTCGATCTGCGTCGCGCCGCGGGCGCCGGCAAGTTCAGTTCCCACGATGCTGCGAAGGCCGCTCACATCGACCGGTCCCGAAGTTCCACAGCCCGCCAGAAGAAGAACAGACGTCATAGTCAAAGCGCTTCGCGTCAGCGCTCTTTGCTGCTTCATTGTTCTGCCTTTCGATTGAATTGCGGACCGCCTGCGCGGCATTCGAACGGATTTCGAGTATGGCCCAGGAAATTCCGGCCAGGATCAAGGCAGCGACGACCAGGTTGCTCCACGGAAACGTCATCGTGTGAGCCTCAAAGCGTCGCGGACCGCCGGCATCGACCAGATCGCGTAAACGGCAAAGCTGACGATTATGACGAGGATCGCAAGCTGCACCCGCCAATCCAGCGCGACGAGGTTCAGCTCCTTCAGCGCCGTGACGATCGTGCCGCCGGCCGTCAGCAACCAGGTCCAGAAGCGGCCGGACCGGGAAACCGGCTTGCCCGGGCGTGCCGGAACCACAAGCGCCGCCGCCTCGCCCGCGCGGTCCGCCTCGACCTCTCGTGGACCGGCTGCCAGCACTGCGCGAAGCACGGCTTCCAGCTTTTCCGGCCGCACCAGCGCTCGGTTGAGCCCGTCGCCGGCATAATAGGACTGCCCGCGCCTTATCCGCTGCCGGTCACCCTGGCTATCGGCGAGAACCGGCAGAGACGCCCATTCCATCGCCAGGCGCCTCGCGAATTCAACGGGGCCGATCTTGCCGGAGATAAAGCCGGCGAAACCGCGGCGGTTCAGAAGGTGAAGGGCGAGCCGGTCCTGAAGCGCAGGATCGAAGCGCTGATCTCCGCCCAATCCCGGTACTTCCTTCAAAAGCCCGGAAAGCGTGGCCCGCATGAACTGATAGCCCCCCGCCGCACTCGATCCATGCGCCCTCGCCCACCCCTTCTGCGCACGGATCACCTCGGCGATCGCCATGTGCGTAAGCGGCTTTGTGAGCTTTCCCTGGTTATGTCCGTAGATCACGTCGTAAGACGCGCGGCCTTTGCTGCCGACTTCCGCCTCCCGGATAAAGTCGAGCAGCATCGCCGCGCCCGGAGGCACGGTTTGGGTCATGGGGTTCCTTTCTGCTGAAATTGCAGTTCGTCGGCGAAAAAAGGCGGACTAAGGCCTGTTGAGATTCGGGATACCCGCAGCGGCTTGCTCGATCTCCTCAACAGGCCTTCGTCCGTTGCGAGCTTGCTGCCGCCGAAGAAGCGCCTGGCGCTCTCGCCATGGACGCCCGTTGCGGATCGTTGCGCCATTGGATATGTGCAAGACTGATTGAACGGTAGAGATAAAATCAGTGCCCAAGCCGAAGGTTGTCGTCGTTTTCCCCGTCTACAATGGCGAAAAGACACTCACCAGCAGTCTACGGTGCATTGCCGAACAGACGTTCGATGGCTTCGAAGCAATCATTCTCGACAATAAATCGACGGATAAGACGGTCGACATAGCCGAGCAATTTTGCCGGTCGGATGAACGCTTCTCCGTCGTCAAATGCGCAGAACATGTAAGCGCGATCGATAACTTCGCGAGAGCAGTCCGGCTCGGCGCCGAACGTGGCGAATATTTTTGCCTGCGTGCATGCGATGACCATTCGTCGCCGGATTTTCTCGCGCGCTTGGTTGAAGCACTTGACGAAAATCCCGGAAAGCTTCTTGCCGCATGCTCGACGAAGCTGGTAGGGCGAAGCGGGTCCAGAATCAAAGCCCCGGACGACTCTGTCTTCGAATTCACAAGTAAATACGCATCAGGCAAGGTTCCAAGAAATCTAACGTTCCCGGCTGAGTGGATCTACGGTCTGTACAGAGCCAGCGCAAAAGAAATGCTCATGGAACGCTGGTTCGAACTTGGAAATCCTTGGTGTTTCGCATCATACGTCGTTTCAGAACTTGTCGTCCGCGACCTCGTAGTGTACGTCGACGGACCAACATTCGACTTCACAGAGGGATCTGGCTCTGAGGCGCGTTATGGGGCCAAAAGTTTTCGAGATCGCCTAACTCAGAGACTGAAATATACTAAAGGCTGCTACAATCTGGTAAAAAAGCTTCCAGATGTCAGCTGGTCGACCCGGATGAAATTCTTTCGGATGTGTTGGAACGACGCGCGACGAAAGACTCGGTATAAGATTTTTTGGATTTTCTAATGTCATTTGATGGCAATTGTTTCGTTGCCACAGCGCAGCTTTGTATGTCGATCCGTGACAGGACAGGCTAGAGGTCGGCAGATGTGGACCACATTGCGTCAATCTGCTCGTCCGAGAGGCCGAGGGCGGTGCCAATGAGGTCTATGAGCGGATGCGCGCGGTTGAATGTGGTGGCGTATTCCCACTCAATTTTCGCAACCTCCTTCTCAGGACCTTCCTGCACTGTCTCAATAGCGGCCGCGACCTGAGCCGGAGTAAACCCGTTCTTGACGAGGCCTAGACGAAACCGACGGGTGGTCAGTAGCGGAAGCGATGCACGGACTTGCTCCGTCGTCGGCGGTACATAGCTTTGAACCGGAAAGTCCGGATGCTGCTTCATCCAGGTACGGATTGCTGGGTTCGCACCGATCGAGTCGTCAGGTGTGGAAACGTAGTGTTCGAAACGTTCCTCCACGCCGTTGATCCTCAACGTGAGATCAAGGTCGTAGATGCCAGGGGTCGGCGTATCCGTGACCTTGTGGACGGTGACCACCTCGAAAATCGACTTTTCCATTTAAGCGACCCTTTGCATGATGTTGTACTCGCCGTTGCCATTGACTACTCCGCGTGAGCGCCAGGTCCCCGCCAATGCTGCTCCGGCGCTCGGGTGGGTCGATGGGACGTAGTACCTGTTGATCGAATTGTGGAGGGTGGGGGTGCCGGAGGCATTGCGTGCAATGTTGGCGTCGTTACCCAGTGCCACAATATGGCCGAGCGGAAAGCTCGTGTCGTTGGCACCAGTTCCAACATAGACCTCCGCCGCAGTAAACCCGAGGGCATGGGTGTGGCTGGTAGACGTGACGGAGTTTGTCGTCGAGTTGGTAATGTCGCCAGGCGTGCCGAGCGTCAGGGTGCGATCTGCGGCAAGCGTGCCGCCGCCGGTCAGGCCGTTGCCGGCGATGATCTGTTTTGCAGAATTCGCCGGCGTGTAGCCATAGATCGAGTTGAGGTCGGCCGAGGATAGATTTCCGGAGTGATAGACGACGTGCTCGGCGCCGTTGACCTGGAATTCCAGGCTGTCGGCGCCGCCGGAATTCTTCAGTGTGAGGGCCGTGTCGCCGCCGGTCGCCGTATCGTTATAAATGCGAAACCCTTGATTCACCCCCGTGCCGTCGGTGTGCTGGATATAAGCTTGGCGAGTGGCCCCTTTATAGAAGCTCACATACGGATCGTCGGTGGAGGCGGGGCCAACGATACGTATCGCCTCGCCGGGGGTGGTGATCGTATGGGTGCCGGTCTGGCCGAGCGTCGTGATGCCGTCATAGGCTCCGGCAATTCTGGCGTTCGGAATGGTTCCGGTCGTGAGATTGGAAGCGCTGTTCGCACCGAGATTGGACCTCGCCGTCGCGGCGTCCGTCGAGCCCGTACCTCCTTCGGCGAGCGCAAGCGGTGTTGCCAGCGTCAGGCCCGAGGAATTGAGGCGGCCGACTTCCGTTCCGTTGACGTTCCACACATGAGAGGAGTTGGCCGGGACCGTATAGTTCAGGGTCGAACCCGTGATCGTGAATCCGTAACCGCTGTAGAGCTGGATATGCTTCGAAAGATCGGTGTTCCCGGCAGCAACCGCATTGGCGAAGCTTACGCCGGACGAGAAATTCTTGCCCGCCATCGAGCCCGGAAGCCGTGCGTCGGAAATCGTTCCCGAGCTGAGATCCGAGGCCGATCCGGACGACGCCACTGCCGCAAGGCCGAGCGTGGTCTTCACGGCAGCGGCGCTGGTGTCGTCGAGGATCGTTCGCGCAAATGGCGTCAGCGCCGTGGTCGCATAGACATCCGATGCGGTCGTGTAGATCGTCCTGTCTGCGGCGGTCGTCAGCCCGGAGATCGACTGTAAGCCCGCGTCGTAGGCCTGCACGTCCGCTCCGATTGCCACTCCGAGCGTCGTCCGGGCGGTATTCGTTCGTTGCCGCCTGTGGAGCTCCGCCATCAGCAGCATCTGTTCCCTGAGCATCGCGGAAAGGCCGGACGCAATTGTCCCCTCGGATGGGTTGGATACGCTCATCCGTGATCACGCCTCTATATTTTTGCGAATTGCGGTCGTAGCCGGCGTAAGCATCGCTTCGTCTTTGCTGGACTGCGCCGGAATAAGATCAATAATGTCCCCAATGCCGTGCTGACATACGAAGCGCCGATGGGAGAAAATCATGATCGAAGGCCATTGCCATTGCAGGGCGGTCCGCGTCGCGGTCCCCGTCCGCCCGGAGACGCTCGGCGATTGCAACTGCTCGCTTTGCAGCAGGCTCGGCACGCTTTGGGGCTATTACCCTTCCAGCGAGGTCAGCATCACCGATCCTGAAAGAAAGCTCGTCGGATATGTCCAAGGCGACAGGACCTTGACCATGCATCACTGCGGCGTTTGCGGCTGCATAACCCACTGGTCGCCGGCCGGCCGCAGCTCACCGCGCATGGGGGTCAACATGCGCGTCTTCGATCGTTCGGTCTGGGAAGACATCCCGCACCGCCTTATCGACGGCGCGAGTTGGTGAAATCGGCTCTCTGTGCCTCGGGCCTTCAGATTCTGCCCATCAAGAGCAAGATCAACAGGACCACGACCAGAACGCCGAGAATTCCCGAAGGGCCGTATCCCCAGCCGGACGAGTAGGGCCAGGCCGGAATGGCGCCGATCAAAAGCAGGATCAGAATAATGAGGAGGACGGTGCCAAGCATATTGCGGTTCTCCCTTGCACGATCGAAATTTCTGCGAACGAAATCACGCGCCAAATCGAGTTTCTGCAGCGACTTTTGCGCGCCTCCGAAGATGTGGGTGCGCTACAAAGAACATCGTTCATCCTACGAATGCGAGAAGTCAGAATATGTTCCACGCCCCACGCGACCCATATGCGGGCAACACTCAATCAGAACGGGCAGTTTCCTTGGGAGCCTGGTCCTCGTTTTCCGATTTGTCACATCTGGAACAGCGAGGCGGCGTGAAAGGGCCTTTTATCTGCATGTTCTCATACGCATGAGAACATGCTAATTTTCTTTTTTTCTCGGAGGGGAAACCGATGCCACGTATTGCAAATCTTTATTTCAGAACGGCGATTGTTTTTTTGATCCTGGGCATTTCGATCGGCCTGCATATGTCGATCACAGGCAACCATGCCGCAACGGGCGCCCATGCCCACGCCAATCTGCTCGGCTGGGTAACCATGGCGATTTTCGGCGGCTACCACGCGCTTAATCCTCAAAAGGCGGCAAGGCGGCTGGCGGTGATTCAGTACGCAGTCTACACCTTCGGGGTGGCCGTCCTGATCCCGTCGCTCTACCTGATGCTTTCCGGAAACACGGCCGTGGAGCCGATCGTCGCCGTTTCGTCGCTCATCGCCTTCGCCGGCGTTCTGCTCTTTGCCGTCATCATCTTCTCGAGCAGCGAAGCGTCTGTCTCGGCAAGAGTGGCGCCGACGCATTAAAGCTGCACTTTCGCAGGCGGCACGCGCTTTCGCAGGCCGCCTGCCCTCTTCCTGGCTGGAAGCAGTGGCCGGATCGCAGCGTCCAGCGCGCGGATCCGGTCGATGATCTGTTCGTCCGACAAATCGTCAACCCCGCCGGTTGCGGCACTCAGGTCCTTCGGCAGAACCGAGGCGACGAGCTTCAGATAGGCTTCCGGCTTCTCGTCGCGAATGCGAGCGATGACCTCGCTGCCATGCTGGGCGAAATCCGTGCGCACGGCACCGAGAAAGCTGCTCCCCAGCGGGCTGCCCTCACCTCTCGCAGCCGGCATGCCCGCCGCGTCCGGCGCTTCCGCCTCCGGCATGGCGCTCTGATCTTTCATCATGAATTTCTCCGCTCCTCGTCCTTCTCGGGCCGGCAGCTAATGACCACAATTTCTGGAACAATCTTTCCGCCATATGCAATCCATAATTGCGCCAGAATCCCGGATCAGATTGGCGCAACAGGACTGTGCCGCCTCGTTTATCGAAGAGAAAACCGCCACGCCAGGAGGGAATATGCGCCGAAGCCTCGCCACCGCCTTTCTCATTGCCGCATCGACGATCTCCGCCTCTGCGGGGGAACGGGGCGAACCGCAATACTTCGTGAAGGCCTGGCTTCAAATGCCTGACAGAAGTTTCGAGCACACGAGCGGCTGGTGCGATGGAGAAGATGATTGTTTCGTGCCGATCGGTGAGCACGTGATCCAGTTGCGGGATATGTCGGCCTCATCTTACACGTTCAGCTTTTGGAACGACCCCTCGCAGCAGGATGCCTGCTGCGTGAGCCACACTGGTTTTCCTACGTTGCGCCTTTGGAGCGGACGTCCCCGCGTCGTTCCTCTTTACTACACCCCGAGAGCATCAGGCGACCCGGGGCAGATACTCTTCGGCAACCTCGTCATAGCAGTCGAGTACTTAGGCTAACCGCCTCCGATCGCCGAAGCCAGATCTCTGAAGCGGATCCGTTGGGAAAGCATGTTGGATGCCGCCTGTTCCCGCCATCTCGATAACGCCTGTTTAAGTGTCATCGTTGGCCCAGGAGGGGCTGGCCCTTCCTTTCACTCATGGACTTCTCCTCATGAACATTTGCGTTTCGCGGGTATTGCGGTGGATCAAATTCATTTGCGGCCGGCGATGCCGCCCACTCGCCCGGCGCCGCTGGCGCCTGGATCATGCGAGATATTGGGGTCAACGCGTCTTCACGCAGAATCCGCCTCGCGGATTCGGGTGACGCGGAAGCGCATCGCCGGCCGCACACGGCGCCGCGGCGTCTTGGAACGCGCGGCATCGCCGTGAACCATGAATTGGAAGTGAGGAGCACGCCGCGCCGAGAGGAGCGCCGGACGTTTTCGAGGTCGCCTCCGCAGGATCGGAGCAGGATTGCAATTCCTGCTCCACTCTCATCTCTCTGTGCTTGTCACAGAAATCCAGCAGCGCCGCGTCTGCGGCGCGGGAAGCGTTCTTTCGGCCAAGGCTTGGTTTCACTGGACCCTGTGACGAGCACAGGGACGATGAGATCAAACAAGCCGCGGCGGGTATCACAATGCTGAAGCCCTGAGAGGATAAAATTCCTATCCTTGATTTATGGAATACCGCAAATGCCTCTCGGTGCGCAAGCCTTCGTCACGCCAAGAGCGCTTGTTTTTCGATTTGCCCACGGGAAATCTCTCCGATGTCTCACGGCGGACCGCAGGAGGTAAGTTCGCCTGCTGCTGCCAACGCGCAGGCCGCTATGAACCCGCTGCTCGGATGCCTGCTTGATGAAGAGGCCGCTCAAATTTTGTTGTACAGATGTATATTATAATTTCCTTGCATAAGACATTGGCCTCTGCTTCAATCCTGAAAGGCTGATGCTTGAGGGCTTGGGTATATATTTCGATAATGATGTCTCGGATGAACGGCAGCGATCGGTTCGCTATCGTTGCTCGATGTCGGACGACGTTTCGTGCCGAGGCAAAACACATTGCTTTGAACATTACTATAGAGACTGAAATTTAGGCCAGTATCCCGATCGTCGGGGAACCACGACAGCCCGCAATGCATTTGCCTTCCCGAGAGAAGGAGCTTCGTCCATGCGCAATCCTTGGATCTATGTCGCCGTCGGTTTCATCGTCGGTGCCGGCTTGTTCGTCACCACGGCCTGGCACCGCACGCCCCTCGCCGAATCCGGTCAGTTCGCCAGCGTAAAACTTGAAAAGACCGACCGCCTGCAGGGTGGCGTCCAGACTTCGTTCGTCATGGAGCGTTTCGGCCCGGTTAAATCCGTCGAGTAACCGGGCACGACGTTCAAACCTGCACTGGACCATTTACAGGTGCGGCAGGCAGCGCTTCAGGCATGCCGGGCACCGCCGCGAACTCTTGCTTTCCGCCGCCGGATGCGCAAGTTACTCGCGCCGGGGTCATGCCGGCGCTGAATGGCGAACGAGGAAAACTGCGGTGAGTCCAGATAACAAGCCAGATGCCGAAATCAGGGTCGAAAAGCGAACGAACGGGCGCTGGGCCTTCGTCCTCAGCTATCGCGGCGTCACCTATCCGGCCCAGGGTCAGTTCGCCACTCAGCTTCAGGCGCAGTCCGCGGCTTACGTCGCAATGAAGCTCCTGCGCAAAACGCGCTGAGGGGTTACTCCCTCTAATTGTAAGGCGAGTTACACCGGCGGCGCCCGCCGTCGAAGGGCTGAAACGTGTCGTCCGCAGCGCGATACGAGGCGTACCGCTCCTGGCACCAGCGAAGATGCGCATTGGCGTCGAACTGCCCCCTTTGCCGTTGGCGCAGGCGCGATCTGTCCACCGCCCGGGGCGAAGGGCCTCCCACCGTCGCACCGGGGCCTATGCCAATGTCGGGAGCCCTGCCGCGATAGCGGGAGCCGTAGTTCGGATATCGCTGTTGCAGGAAGTCGCGGTATTCCCTCTCGATAAAGAGATCGTGGTTGCTGCTGCCCGCGGGACGACCGGCGCAAATTCCCGTGCTGCACGTCTGGGCTTGCGCCGGTAGCATACCTGTCGCTACGGCAATCACCGCAAAGGCGAGCATTGCTGAAGCTTTCACGGACTCACCTTCTTTCTGCTCCGGGGAAACGGTCGATGCGCCTCGACATGCTGGTTCGAGGCACCTTCGCATTGAAAGCATTTAATCTCTATTCGCCCAAAAGTGCAGCGGTTTTTGGGACTACGGCTTGCCCGGCATTCTTGTGGCACGGTCTGAACCGGCTTAGGCCGGATCGAGCTATAGGATATTATTCCTATTATGGAGTAAGCGAAATATCCTTCTTCCCATATTCGCGCAAGCCCTTTTCGAAGAGGAGGGCATTCAGGCCCCGCTTCAGCCAATCCAATTGGGCTTCCGGCATCATTCTCAACCCTTCGTAATCCATCACGCAGACGTTGAAGACGGTGGCTTTCACCTGCCGCCCCTCCTCGCATCCGAGCAACAGGCCTTCAAGCCTCATCATTCTCTCCGCCGCGTTCTTCGCCTTCACGGCGCGGGCCTCGCTCGGCTCGCTTGCATGTCCTCTTACGTGGCCGATTTGCTGGGCCCTGATGCTTGGAAACGGAATGCCCGTCAAATGATAATAGCGCACCATCGTCGCCGCGTAGTCGTCGCCCGCCTCCCGCTGCTGCTCGGTAATCCGCCCGTCTAGAAACAGCCGGCCGAGCGTGTAGCCGGCAAGCGCGCCTCTGGTCTCTAGGCCATGCATGCGCTTGCGCGCTGCAAGCGCCACAGCCATGGCCTCCTTTTCGCTTTCCTGTTTGGACCACTCCGGCTTTATCTTGCCGCATGCAAAGCGCTCGGCATTGGCCTTCCGCGGCCGTCCGAGTTGTGCCTTGCGCTTTGCACGCAATTTCTGAGCCTTGGTCAACATGGGAATCCTTTCGAGCGTGGTGATTGAGACATCCGTTGCGGGCGACCTGCCGTGAAGCGGCGGGACGTGACGGTATTCAGGGTGAACTGAGGGTGGGTATGGAATGCGAGCCGCCGCAGGGCTCAGCCGAAGGTGTCATCTCTGGAAGCTGTCCGGCTTCCGGCGCCGCCATCATTCACGACCGCAAGCACGGTCGTGTGGTCTCGATGGAAGATGCGGCCGATCCCCGCCAGCGAGAGATCCCGGCGGCGCTCATAGATCGCGCGCATGCAGGCATGCCTCGGCTTCACCAGCCGGCGCTCCCGGCGCACACTGATGATGTCGTCCCAGCTCACACCGGGAAAATCCTCGAGCACGGCGGCAACGATTTCCTCGATCGGCGCTCTGTCGCGGCCGCCCACATTCGACGCACCGGTATCTCGGCTGCCAAGCAGAATTCGGGCCTGCGCGAGCAGCCGCGCTTCCGCATCGGCGAGATCGGCTTCCAGTCTCGCAATCCGCCGTCCTTTCGCTTCGTTGTCGGAAGCAAGGTCGACCAATTGTCCTTCGAGTTCTTTGATGCGCGCAGATCTGCCCATCGCTTCGCTCGGGCGGGCCAGCCGCTCCCGTACGCCGCGATAGTGTCGAGTCTGCCTTGCCAGTTCCGAATTCTCCGCCACTGTTCTTGAACTCCCTTTCCCGTGCTCCCAGCAGTCGCGGTGCCTCCGCAGCCGCGACTTGACTTTACCAATGACATCTATAATGTCGTGGTGTCAACATGATTTATGTTATCAACATTGCTAAGTCCCGTATCATGAGCGAAAGAGCTGAAAGATTGCGCGAGGCGCGCGTCAAAGCGGGGTACCGGTTCGCCTCCGACGCAGCGAATGCCTTGGGCATCGTGGCCTCGACCTATCGCGCCCACGAGAATGGGCAGAATGAGTTCGAACTCAGCGAAGCCGAGATCTACGGCCGCAAGTTCAATGTCGATCCGCTTTGGCTGCTGACCGGCACCAACCGCCGAAGCTCCACGGGCTCCGCGACCGGCTCGACAATGGTCGAAGTCGACGCGCCGAACGCCCGGATCGGCGCCAAGGTAATCGGCCAGGGGGAAAAGATCCCGGTCTTCGGTCAGGCAGTCGGCGGGGTTGATGGTGAATTCATAATGAACGGCAACGTGCTGTACGAAGTCATGGCGCCGCCGATACTCTCGGACATCTCGGGCGCCTATGCGGTCTCGGTTTCAGGCGATTCGATGTACCCGCGTTACGAAGACGGCGAGGTCTGCTTCGTTGATCCCAGCCGCCGCGTCCGGAAAGGCGACTACGTGATCGCTCAGATTCGGCTGGAAGAAGGCGGGGCCCTGCTGGCCTACGTCAAGAAGTTCGTGCGCCACAACAGCTCCGAACTGGTTCTCGAGCAGTTCAACCCCCATAAGGAACTGCGCTTCGAAGCCTGTACCGTTCACTCCGTCCATTATATCGCGCTCGCCGGCAACGCCTGAGAACGCAAAGACCCCAGGCGGGAGTCGACCAGCGAGCTTATTCCTTTGTCGCACCCCAACGACATCCCCCATGTCGGCTAATTCAACACGATTCGTGTTGACATGTATCGTGTCGGATGCAATGTTGGGTGAACACAGGGCAGAATTGCACGGCGGACGAACGCCGGCAGCGATACGAGGAGAATAAGCGCCACATGTCCCTCCCCCGAATCAGATCCGATCTTCATGGCCAGGTCGACGAACTCTTCGCCGCCGACTTTCTCCGTTCGACCGACGCGCAGAACCAGATGGCGCTCAAGTGCTTTCTCTCCTCCGCCTATTCCAGTCTGGCTTCGCTCGCCTGGCATCTTGGTGCAGATGGGCATGTCTTCCAGCGTGAAGCCCGGCCCGCGACGGATCTCGTCGACGACGCCTTCTTCGCACTCAATCGCGAGCGTGAGTTCGGCAGCGGCGCGGATGCGAGCCAGGTCCAGCGGCAGCTCGGTACGCACAATCCCCGGCAGCAATTCGGAGGCGCCCTGTGATCCGCGCCGAGACATACGCCGTCATCAATCTCGCTGCCCTCAATCTCATCGAGGCTGTCAGTGCCGCCTACTTCGTCACCGAAAGCCAGGCCATCGCCCGTCACGAGTTTCGCGCTCGCGAAATGCTGAAGAAAATCGCCTTCGCTCTCGGCTACGATCTGGCTGAAGCGGCGGCGCAGGACGATCGGCCGCAACGGAGAGTCGGCGCGGAGTCGCCGCAGGC
This sequence comes from Sinorhizobium meliloti 4H41, assembly GCF_000375585.1. GTDB lineage: Bacteria > Pseudomonadota > Alphaproteobacteria > Rhizobiales > Rhizobiaceae > Sinorhizobium > Sinorhizobium meliloti_A. The sequence goes on from NZ_AQWP01000002.1 coordinate 457,266, forward strand.
ACGACCGGTCTCAGGCTTGTATCCGCCGAGCTTGCGGCACCGAACGATGATCGTTGAGGCGCCCGCCTTTACGCTTCAATCGTCGTCGGGAGGGCACGGCCATTTAGCGGGCGCGGCCAGTCCCGACGGCAACTTGGTCGCGCCGTCACCGCAGGTGAGATCGACCTGTTCCTGTGTGAGCCCGGACGCTCTGGAAAGGTCGACGCCCTCTATCCTCGTCAGGAAAAGAAAGGCGCGATCCAGATCGATCGGTCCTTCGAGAACCGCACCGCTCAGCTTGGCGCGCGAAAGATTGGCCATCGCGAAGCGCGTGCCCGTTAGTACGGCCTTGTCGAAATTGGCGCGCCCGAGTTCCGCTTTCTCGAAGTCGGCGCCTGCCAGCCGTGCTCCGCTGAAGTCGGTGCGCTGCAGCTCGGCACTCGCGAAGGATGCATTCTCCGCAGAGATAGCTGAAAAGTTGCCGCGATAGGCCTCCACCCTGCTGAAATTCGCCTTGTCCGCTTTCGCCCTGGCGAGCGAAGCACGAACGAGCGTCGCCTTCTCCAGATTAGCGGACGTGAGATTGGCCCCGCGCAGGTCGGTCATCGTAAAATCGGTGTTGAACAAATTGCTTCCCGGGAGTTCGCTACCACCCAGCATGATCTGCTTTTTGTTGCAGTCCTGCCAGTCCGTGCCCGGTCCCGCAGCGCTCTTGCAATCCGCCGCTGCGGCGACGCCGGCGGCAAGGGCCCACACCGTGATCGCCGCAGCGCAGAACGTTGTACGCGCGCTGCCACCCGTCTTGCCAAGCTTCGTCATATCGCCGCTCCTCGATCGGCTGCGGGCGAAAGATCAGCAGGCCGACACGTGCCGGACTGAACGAACCACCGCGCAGAACTCAACCGGAATTCAAGATGTTAAGGCGAATCCGCCCGTCAGAAAAGAGCGGCAAAGAGCGGCGCCGTCAATAGCCGATCTTCGCCTTCTTCTGATCGGATCGTGATGCCGGTGGCAGGCTTGCCGCCCGGCGGTCAGGCTGGCGGGCGTTCAGGCCTCGACGCCCTGGATGGCAGATACCTGCCAGTCGGCGCCGGGCTTTCGCGCGAACGTCCATATCTCGACGGCGTCTGTCGCCTCATTGGCATTGCCGCTCACGACCCTGCCGGTGGCCCTGTCACGCATCACGTCGATGCTCTCGTAGCGCATGGCCACCGTCGCATATTCGGTACCGTTCTCTCTCCATGCCTCCGCGAGGTCGCCCTGAACGAGGTGAACGTCGCGGACTTCGTTCTTGAGACCCTTTGTTGCGTTGTCGCTTAGCTCTTCCGCGAGGTAGGACATGGCTTCGGGTGTGGTCAGCTGACGCAGCGCCGCATAATCCTCCGCTCCGTAGGCAGCCTGCACATCCTTCAGCATCGCCTCGAAGCGATCGAGATCGTCCTGGCCCACGCTGATTTCATCTGTCTGCACCGGTACCGGTGCGGCGGCGGACGCCCCTGTGGCAGCACCACCCATGGCTTCACCTATCCGCGGAATTCGGAAGGACGGCGCTGCGCCGGCTGCCGCCGAAGAGCGGGCCGAGGCAGCGGGCGCCGAATAGGCCGGACGCTGGTTGCGGCCGAAGAAGCGCATTGCCAGGGAGATCAACAGAACGACGAGGCCGACCTGCAGCAGCAGGCCGAGGAAGCCGATGCCGCCGCCGATGCCATGGCCGAGCAGCATGCCGATCAGACCGCCCATCATGAGACCGCCGAGCATGGATCCGCCGAAACCATTGAAAAAGCCCGGCCGGGCATTGGTCCGGTTCTGGCTGGCCGGATTGGTCGCGGTCGAAGGCTGGGTGCTCTGCCGCGGTGTCATGGTTCTGTCGATCGGCGCGGCCGGTGCCGGTGCCGTCCGAGTGACCGGCGGGGCGGAAAAGGTCCGGCTGCCGCGCGAGCCGAAGCCACCGCCTGCCCGCCTCGCTTCAGCGACGTCGACCACCGTCATCATCGCCGCAACACCGATTGCCGCAATGGCCAGAACACGTCCGAAACGCTGCATTTCCACCCTTCCCTGTCTCTCGACCGCAATCGGTCAATAAGAGGTCATATAGAGCCAGAGGCGCAGGAATTTAAGAGTGCTGCCCCGTCTTTCCTCGTATTCGGTGTGAGCTAACGGTAAACTGTCCACCGATTGAGGCGTTTGGCGCCGTTCCTCCCGATGCCTCGGACGCGGCTACGGCTAGCGCACGGGTCCGATAAAGCCGAGTTCGAGCAACTGCCTGGAACTCGAGAACCGCGTCGAGCACGCATCGGAAAAGTCGAACTCACCGGCCTCCTGAAGATCTTCAAACATCTTGCGGTAGACGGCCGCAGCATCGAAATACTGCCCGTCGGCGACTGCCTGTTCGATCTTTTCCTTGTAGTCGGAGAAGAACTTGAAGTGCAGCAGCACACCGGCGACGGCGGTGAAATTCCTTTCGCAGGGCAACGGCTGATGAATGCTGACGCCGAGGCTGCATTCCCTGTCCCAGAAGATGACAGGATATTTGATGAGTTCGAGCAGATGGGCGAATTTGCGCTTCCGCGGGCCGCCCGTGATGCTGATCGCCCGCTTCGTATAGCTGATCTCGTATCCGGAGCCGTCGAAATGATCGGCGATTTCCCACGGCATGCGGCCATCATCGCTGTCGAGCGTGGCAGCCCCGAGCGGTCCGATCGGATACATGTCGAGCATCGGGGCTGCGAGGCGCTTTTCCCCTTTGCTCTCCAGCGCCCGCAGAAGAGCTTCGAGCGGCCGGTTCTCGCAATCCTCGTAGATCAGGAACTCGTCGGAATCGACATTCAGATACCACCGGTTCCAGCCATAGCGCTCGAACAGAGCCTCTCGCCATTCACGCCCCCTGCGGGCATCGCGATACCGCACCGGCGAGCTCCAAAGGTCCACATCCGCCTGCGCAAGCAGGTAGTCCCGCGTCCCGTCCGACGATACGTCATCGACGCAGATGAAGCGGGTAACGCCGAGCCTTCGGTAGTGCGCGAGAAACGAAGGCAGCAGCTTCCGGTCGTTATGCGTATTGAACACGAGCGGGATGTCGTCTTTGCCGAGCGCCCGCTGCCCGCCCGGCGTCAGGCACGACATCTCGATCGTCCGCTTCCGCTTGCGGACCCGCGCCGTCAGCTTGTAGGTTTCGTAACGGGTAAGAACGCGATCGAATATCCCTCTGCGAACCCGCTCGCTCTCAGCTCGGCGAAAAGGATAGTGAAGTTCTTTCAAGGTCTGCTCCCGATCGACCGCTGCGAGAGGAAGCGTTTATCGGCATCGGTGCGCGAATTCAACTCCGCCGCAACCGCGAAGCTTGCGCCGGTCGAGGGCACAACCGTCGGCCTAGAATGCAAACGGGTGCCGCGGTCGCAGGGTCCGGCTGCCAAGCTTGACGAAGTTCTTGATCTTTCCCGGAATGTGCTCCCGCCGGTCATAGGCAAGAGGCTGTGGCGACTATGCGAAGTCCGCTCGTCAGCTGAGCCCGAGCCATCAGGGCGTAGGCCGAACCATTGCTGCATTCCCAGAGAATTTGAGGTTTTTGGTGGGTGATCACGGGCTCGAACCGTGGACCCGCTGATTAAGAGTCAGCTGCTCTACCAACTGAGCTAATCACCCGACCGGAACCGCTTCGCTGCGGTCTGGTGGGGCGTATAATGGCGTTCGACGGGCTTGTCCAGCGCCCTTTGCAAGTTTTCTGCAAAAATTTCAGCGCGGTGCATTCGTGCGTCCTGCGCCGCCACTTCAGACCGTCAGCTCCCCTTCGGCAACTTTTATGGCATGGCCGCCTATCCGCGCGCTCGCGATCTTGCCCTCCGCTATGTCCAGATGCAGATGAATGAAGGAAGGGCGGCCCATTTCGACCCCCTGCTCGATCAGCATGGGGTGGTGGCCATCGACCAGGCCGTCGAAGAAGTTGATGGCGCCTGAAAGAGCGGCCGCGGCCGAGCCGGTTGCCGGGTCTTCGACGAGGCCCATGCCGGGGGCGAACATCCGGGCATGAAAGCGGGCTGTATGATTGATGCCGCCGCGACAGTAGAGATAGGCTGCAGCGAGCCGGCCCTCGGCAAGCGGTGCCAGGTGCTCCCAGCGCTGCGGATCGAATTCCACCGAAGCCGCCGCGCCGACGTCATGAAGGGGCACCATGACGAAGGGAACGCCGGCGCTCCAGAACGACGGCACATGATTTTCAAAGCCGACCTGCGTGGTCTTGAGCGCAAGGGCGTCGGCGATCTCCTGCCGGTCCAACTGCGCGTGGAGCCGGATCGGTTTGCGCGGCAGGTCGAATTCGGCGAAGGTCGCCGCTCCCGGCTTCAGCCTGACGGCAGCGCGGACCGGCCCCACGCTTTCTTCCAGTACCTGCATCAGTTCGAGCGCACTGTTGGCCTCCCCGTAGGCCGCTTCCGCAATTGCTACGGCCGCTCCGACTGTCGGGTGTCCGGCGAAGGGCAGTTCGTGTGCCGGCGTGAATATCCGAAGCCGGGCGGAATGGGCGGCGTTGCCGGGCCGCAGGATGAAAACCGTTTCGGAAAGGTTGAACTCCTGGGCGATCGCCTGCATGGCTTCCTCGGCAAGCCCCTCGGCCTCGAACACCACTGCCAGAGGGTTGCCCGCCAGCCGTTTCTCGGTGAAGACATCGTAGATCGCGTAACGCCGTGCCATACATGTCCCCTTATTGGTCCGGGTCGTTGTGGATTAGGTCCGGGTAGCGCGGTATTACGAAGATCCCGTCTGCCGACGCCGCGACGTCGGGTCAAAACTCTGCTGTCCGCACCGCTCGCGACCTTGCAACGCCAGCGGCCCGGCGGCAAGGCAAAATGCCCGCGGCGACGTTCCTTCACGCCATCTGCTGCACGCGGCTACGCGCAAAAAGCCATTCAAGTATGGGTGGAATGAACGGCGGATAATTATGTGCGGTCGGCTCTGGCCCTCGGATCGCCACCGCCTCGTCGATCTCGGGATGGGGATCGGCAGCAACATGCGCCGCCACCCGCGCAAGGATTTCCTCCGCCGTGGCCGCCAATCGGAAAACGCGGAAAACGGTAAGGGTGCCATCCATGCGGATGGCGTGCCAGCCCGGTTCTGCGACCGCTTCGGAAAGCGAGATGCCGGTTTCCTCCATGACCTCGCGCGCGATGTTGCGCCCGACGTCGCAGCGCCCGTCGATGATGTCCTCCGGCTCCAGCGAACCGCCGGGGCTATAGACCCGGCCCGGATTGGCCGTGTGCGCACCCATGCGGATGGCGATCAAAGCGCCGTCCGAAGAGACGAGCATCGGCATGCCAAAGATATGGCTCGCGCCCGCCGCTCTCGTTTTCCGCCACCAGAGAAAGGTCGAATAGGGAACGATATGGGCCCGCGCGCTGATGCGCCCGTCCGTGATCCGGACCGACCTCTGCAGTACCATCCGGCCGTCGAAAAGGTGTGGGTTCGCGGCGATTTCCCGCTGCCAGCTTTCGCGCGCCCGATCCGCCTCTGCCAGATGGAACGGATGGGGCTCGGGCGAGACCTCTATATCGATTTCCGAGACCGGGAAGATCGTCCCGTCGAGAGGCCATTGCCCCTGGCTGGTTTCCAGTAAGGTCATCTTCAAATATCCAAGGTCATTACGACAGGGCAATGGTCGGAGGCTTTCGGACGGTCCCAGCCGGTGCGCGGATAACGCTCGACCTCCTGCCCCGCGGGAAAGATCGTGCGATAGGGCTGCCCGGAACGGATGATTTCAGGCAGCCGGGCCGCGTTGCGGCGCGCCAGCTCCGGCGACAGCCAGATATAGTCGAGCTGGCAGAGATGCCGATCATCCGGCCCCCGGCTATGAAAGAGCGTCCAGCGGTCGAGGACCGGCCGGCGCAGATTGGGATTTTCGACAAAACCGTCGTGGCTCAGGATGTCGAGCGCGCTCGTCGTTTCCTCATGCGGCACGAATTCATAGCCGTTGCGCCGGTCGCCCAGCACCTTCACCTTCTCCTGATAGTCGTTCATGTCGCCACAGATGGCGAAGACTTTGTCGGCCGTATGTCCGCGGCCGAAGCGGCGTTCGATGAGATGGCGCACGGCCTTCACCTCCGCGACACGCACGGCCATCGTCGCCTGCCGGCCGTCGAGACCTTCGCGCGCCGGCCCCATGGACTTGAGATGCACCACATAGAGGGTCAGCGGCCTCCCGCCGATTCTCACATCCAATTCGAGGCAATCGCGTTTGAAGATGCGGTCGCGGGGCCGGTTCGTAAGTGCCAGTTCGTCGTTGAAGAGGTCGAGATCCTCATAGGTGAGCGCAGCGTGGCTCTTTACCTCCAGGCACTCGATCTTCTGGCCGTCGCGGGTCTCCTCCCGCATCAGCACGGCGACATCTATGCCGCGGGAGTCGTTGCCTTCGATCAGATATTTCTGGCGATAACCGTTGCCGGCCATGCGAAACAGATAGCCATATTCGAAGGCCTGCAGCGCCGCCATGTTGTCGGCCTCCTGCAGGCAGAGAATATCGGCGTCGCAATCGGCAATCGCCAGCGCCGACATCTGCCGGGTGTCGTCCGTATGCGCGATCGTGCGTGCCTCTTCCAGACGCTGGTATTCCGCCTCGCTGCGAACGTCGAAGAGCCGCAACACCCGATCCTGCTTGAGCTGGTTGCGAAAGCCGGAAAAATCGAAGCGGCTCATGAGGTTTTCGATATTGAAGGTGGCAAGGCGAAGCGACATCAGGGGCAATTCCACATTGAATTGCCGCGGAGATTAGAGCGGGACGAGCAAGAGTGTAAAGCTGCAGATTGTGCCGCGCGCGAGCCCTCCGCGGCGTTGCCGTCCGCCTGAGAGGAAACTTGCCATGAGCCCGTGCGCGGCCCTGGCTGCTATCGTCTTACCGCCACCACCTGGGCTCGGCTGAAATAGGACAACTGCACGCGACCCGACTGGTTGCCGCCGATAAGACGTGCGGTCGATTTGGACATCTGCGACAGGACGCCGACGTGATAGCTCCGTCCGGCTCTGACGACGACGACGTCGCCCGGCCGTGCGTAGGACAGCTTGACGGGCGCACCGAACCTCAGCCACGAGCGGGCGATGCCATAGCTCTTCGGTGGCTGCCGGCCGGATTTCCTGGCAACCATCCCCATGAAATGGCCGCACCAGGGCGTACGGGCCGGATTGATGCCGAGAGCGGCGCGCAGGCGCCTGTTGTTTTTCACCTCGTGCAGCCCGGCATATTGCTGGGCCTGGGTGAGCATTCCCGCTGATGCGGTGTCGGGTGACGTAAGCGCAAGAAATGCTGCAGTCAGAAGCGCGACAACCTTCATGAGTTGGTCTCCCTCACGGCGCTGCGCGTCCAATCAGACGCAAAGTCGCCGTAGCACCTGGTTTTGCCGCATCTTCCGGATTGACTTCGATCCAAAAGATGCAGCCGGCGCGGACGGCGTCATGCCGGCCTTCGCCTGCCTCTTCGTCTCCGTCCATCGCAAGAAGTTCGCCCCTTCCGCAGACGCGCATATGCACGCGCCGAGCCGCTCCGCGTTCGGGAATGCGTCCCGATCGCAGATGAAGATGGCTCCGGAATCAAAGGGCTAGAGCGTCCTCCACCGAGGCGTACAGCAACGGCCGCGCCCAGCGCCCGTCAAAGGCGCCAAGGCGGCATGCCTGGATTGCTGCACGGTCCGCCCGTGAGCGGTACCGTGTCGGCAGCCGTCAAGGCTGCACTACGCCTTCGGCACAAAGCACAAAGGACTCTCTAGCGCTTTGAGGCTGCACATGACCGTTTCCGAAAATCGAATATGGATTTTCAGCGCGGTATTGCAGCCGGCCCGCGAATTGCAATGGCCGTGCCCCCAACCTGATGGCGTTCGCTTTGCGAGAGTTTGAAATTCCCCTGCCAGCCGGTGGTCAGCAGTCGAAAACTTGCCGGCTAGGTGAAGCGAAATTGTGGCAAAGACCGCTTGTTTTGCGCAATTGGCGTCGATTTCTTCGCCGATTCGCTACTGTGGCCCGAAACTGGCGCGTTTTTGCCTATCGGTCGGCGGCTATTGACCCTTGTCTGCCCCGGCGGCCAGCATGGCGGCCTGGCGGCGCTGCTTTCAGGATCAGCGCACCAGACGAATGGCGCCCGGATAATTGAAATGGGTATTGGCAAGCTCCTTGCTGCAATCCATCTTGAAAGTACTGTTGCCGATCAGCGTGATCTCCTGTGCGATCAATCTGATGCACTCACCGCTGGTCGTGCCGTTGCCGGCATATTGGAGTTCGCGGGCGTCGGGGAAATAGAGGATCCCCGTCAACGAGGATTTGCTGTTGCCGTTGATGACGGCTGATGCGGTGTTGCCGTGCTCTGCAACGATCGAGAAGCCGGCCCAACTGCCCTCGAGGGAAGGCGAGATATTGAAGGTGGCGCCTCCATTGATCCTGAGTTCCGCATCGTTGATCAGGAAGAAGGTCACGCCCTGACCGCTGACGACCGTTTGGCTGCCGAGTTCGAGCCGGCCGCCGTCGATGATGTAATTGCCCGCCTGGAGCGTGACGGCTCCTTTCAGATCCAGGCCGCCGTAGGTACCGGGTTTCAACGTCACCACATGGCCGTCGGCATTTTTCGGTGTCTTTCCAGTGCCATTGCAATCGCCGTTGCCGCCGCCTCCGGCGACGTAGCCCTGACCGCAGCCGGAAAGATTCGTCCAGCCCGAAGGCTTGGGGAGCCCCTTGCTCGCAAATGGGTCGGGTATGCGCGGCGATCCTTCCACGGCGGCCTCGCAGGCGAGCTGTACCGCCTGCGGCGAGCTGTAGATACGGCCCGCTGCGTAAAGACACTCGGCTTTGAGCTTGCCTGAGCCGCCGATATAGACCGACTGATCGTCGTCGGAGTTCGAAAGGACCGCGCATCCCGTCAGATCGGCAATTGCGCTGCCGCTGACCTCGAATGCCCGGTCTGCCGTGCGATGAAGCGCAAGAATGCAGGCCTCCGCCCCGGAGGCGCGCGCGGCAATCGCCAGGCGCCGGATCTGCAGCGGCAGGCGCTCGAGGAAGAGCGGCTTGTGGTCCAGCACGAATTCGGCGGTAGCGGTATCTTCATTCACATTGCGCGTGAACTTTACGGACAGCGCCTGCGTCGACGGCTCGGTGGCGACGGCCAGCGCGTCGACGACGCTCTCCTGCGGCAGCGCATAATTGCTCCAGAAGAACTTTTGCGCCGCGGCGTAGGCGTCGTCCTCGGTGGCGCCCTCGCCATAGGCGCGGACCGAGCCGAGCGCGGCCGCATCGAGAGCGCTCTGGATTTTCTCCGCCTCCAGGTAAGCCCCGGCGAAGTCGATCGCCAGCGCAGCCGCGCCGATAATCGGAACGAAAGCGATCGCGCCCAGAACGGCGAAGTTGCCGCTCCTGTCGCGCACCAATCTTCTCAGATGCAGGCGGAACGTCGCGGCCCTCATAGCCTTCCCTCTCAGCAGCCCCACCGCAACACATAAGCATTAACTAATTTTAAGATCGTTACCAAACACGTTCGGCTTTTATGAAATCTTTACAAGAAGGGCGGGAGTCCTCGACTTCCTCGCGACAAGCCGCCTCCTGCGCAAGAATCGGTCGTAGTTCGTAACAAATCGCCCTGAAAAGTTACTGGACCAAGGCCACCGATCTCGTCAAAAATAGCGGTGCAATCAGGGAAATGATTTCAGTAGCAATTTAGATCGGAGCTCCCTTCGGGGTGAACGCCGATTGCGAGGATTTACCCGGTCGAGCTCGCGGCAGCCCCCGGGCGGAGAGTGATGGATATGCCCGGGGCGTCTGGCAGCCGGGTGTGATATTGCCGCCGGGAAAATAGAGAGATTGAAATTTTCGCCGCAATTTACCAGGACCCGCTCGCTGACGGCGGGCCCTGGTTTTGTATGGGCGCTCCTGGCGCCGGGTCATTTCCGCGGCGCCGCTCAACGCTGCAGCAAGCGCGTCAGCCATAGAGATATTCGGGCAGCCAGAGCGTCATGCCCGGCCAGATATACATCATGATCATGCAGAGAATGACGATGAGCATGTAGGGCATCATGCCCGCGAATATCTGGTTGAGGGTAACCTGCGGCGGCGACACGCCCTTGAGATAGTAGGCCGACATCGCAACCGGCGGGGACAGGAACGCAGCCTGCAAATTGACGAAGACGAGCACGCCCCAGAGGATCGGGTCGATGTCGAAATGGTGGAGCATCGGCAGAAAGATCGGCACGAAGATGATGATGATCTCGGTCCACTCGAGCGGCCAGCCGAGAATGAAGATGATCGCCTGAGACAGGATCATGAACTGCACCGGCGTGAGATCCAGCGCGAGAACCCATTGCTCCACCAGCGCCTGTCCGCCGAGGATCGCGAAAACGGCGGAGAAAAGCGCCGAGCCGACGAAGAGCCAGCAGACCATGGCGGTCGTCTTTGCGGTCAGGAACACCGCCTCCTTGGTGCGCTGCCAGTCGAGAGTCCGCGCCTGGAGCGCCAGCAGGAAGGCACCGGCCGCGCCGACGGCGGCGGATTCCGTCGCTGTGGTGATGCCGAACAGGATCACCCCGAGCACCGCCACCGTGAGGATTGCGAGCGGCATGACGGAGGAAACGAGGAGCTTCACCACCTGCAGCCGTTCCGCCGTCATGTTGCGATAGTAGCGCAGCAGCGCGAAGACGGCGACTGCGGCGGCGAGGCCGAACCAGACGTAGAAGCTCGTCGCGGGGCCGCCAGCCGCTGCAGGCCCGGCATCCGCGACCGGCGCGCCGAGCTCTTCCAGCCCCTCCGGTGCTTCGGTCGCGGCCACCTGTTGATGAATGACGACATACCACCAGAGAAGCCAGAGCGTGGACGCCGTCAGCAGAAGCGGAAAGAGCGCCGCAGCAAGGTTCTTGACGAGTTTCCAATAGGTGAGCCGTCCCTCCCCCGCCTTGATCCCGAGCGCGCGTGATGGCGAGACGAGCGCTGCGAGAAGACCGGCGAGCATGTTGGGTGAATAGACCTCTGCGAAATGCTTCATCCATGGCGGCACCGGGACGCGCGTCTGTTCCTCGGGCAGGCTCGGAGCGATCTTCGGATTGAGCATCGCCCAGCCGAGGACATAGGCGAGATAGAGGAGCGCCAGAAAGAAGCCGGGAAACATCGTCGCCGCATAAAGCTTGACCACCGACTGGCCGGCTACGGCCGCATAGACGATGATCATCACCGAAGGAGGGATCAGGATGCCCAGAGTGCCTCCCGCGGTGATGACGCCCGAGGCAAGCTTCACATCGTAACCGGCCCGCAGCATCGGGTTCATGGCGATCACCCCCATCAGCACGACCACGGCGCCGACGAGGCCGCTGGCGATGCCCCAGAAGGTGCAGACGATGAGCGTTGTCACCGCGAGCGATGCCGGAACGCGCCGGAATGACAGCTGGATGCTGTAGAACATCTTGTCGACCAGCGCGCCGCGCTCCATCACGTAGCCCATCAGCACGAAAAGCGGGATGGAGATCAGCACGTCATTGGTCATTGCGCCGTAGGTGCGCTGGACCATGAGATCGAAGACGCGATTGTCGATCCAGGGTTCCACCGGATTGTAGAAGGCGTAGAAGCCGAACAGCATTCCGAGACCCATGAGGGTGAAGGCCGTCGGAAATCCCATCATGATCACGACCACGATGAGGCCCAGCATCGTCAAGCCAAGAAAAGGTTCACTCACCGCTCTCCCCCTCCGAGGCCGCGCTGCCGGGCCGCCCTGTCGATATCCTGCGCGCGTTCGATGGCAGCTTCACGCGTTTCCTCGTCCACATGCTCGCTATGGGCAAGCTGCTCGGCGACGACGTCGATCTCTTCGACGTCCTTCAGCCGCGCCGGCCACACCCCGGTTCTGAGACAGACGATGCAGCGCAGGATCTCCGCCAGTCCCTGAAGGATGACGAGCGCGCCTGCGATCGGAATGACCGTCTTGAAGTAATAGATCGGCGGCCCTTCGGCGGTCACCGTCGAGTGCTCGCCGATCCGCCATGACAATGCGGCATAGTCGTAGCCTGCATAGATGAGGGCGGCGATTCCGGGCAGGAAGAAGAAGATGTAAAGGATGAGGTCCAACGCCGCCTGCGTGCGCGGCTTCAACGAACTGTAGATGAAATCACCGCGCACATGCGCGTTCTGCGCCAGGGCATAGGCGCCCGCCAGCATGAAGAGGCTGCCGTAGAGCATGTTGCTGGCATCGAAGATCCATGCGGTCGGCATGTTCAGGATATAGCGTTTGAAGACTTCACCGCAGACCAGCATCATCAGACCGATGATCAGCCACGCCGCCGCCTTGCCGGTCCAGACGCTGATGGCGTCGATCCTCATGAGCAGATGCTGAACGTTCACGCGCACCCCCGGGAGGCCAGGTCCTGACCGTACATCACCGGCCCCGCGCCGGTAATGTACTGGATCGGGATGAAGTCAGAGCGACTTGGCGACCCCGTCTCGCCCGAAATAGTGGTCGAAGGCCATCCGCCGGTTGACGACGGTATCCTGCTCCCAGCGTGTCGCGCGTTCGGCAAAGGCGATCTGGGACTGCAGTACCTCCTTGAACACCGGATTTTCCGCCGATTTCTTCTTCACCACCTCGTCATAGACTTCGAGTTGCCGCTTGAGGATCGCTTCGGGCGTCTTGTAGAACTTGACCTGATCGGCCGTCTGCATCTCGCGATAATCCGTGGAGTAGCGGTCGATCGCTTTCCAGGCCATGTCTGCCGACGCCGCGTCCACCGCATTGGTTATGATTGCCTTCATCTGATCCGGCAGGCCGTCGAACTTTCCTTTGTTGAACAGGATCTCGAATGTCTCGGCATTCTGATGATAGCCCTGCAGCATGCAGACCTTGGAGACGTCGGGAAAGCCGAGCAGGCGATCGGATGAGGCATTGTTGAATTCCGCGGCGTCGAGCAGGCCGCGGTCGAGCGCGGCGACGATCTCGCCTCCGGGCAAGGCGTTGACCGCTGCGCCGAGCCCTGTGAACACATCGATCGAGATACCGACGGTGCGGAACTTCAATCCCTGCAGGTCCTCGGCCTTGGCGACCGGCTTCTTGAACCAGCCCAGCGGCTGTGTCGGCATGGGCCCGTAGGGAAACGACACGACATTGGCACCGATCGACTCGTAAAGCTTGGCGAGCAGGTCCCTGCCGCCGCCATATTTGTGCCAGGCCAGCATCATGTTGGCGTCCATGGCGAAGCCGGGCCCCGATCCCCACAGCGCCAGCGCAGTCTGCTTGCCGTAGTGATAGACCATCACGCCGTGGCCCCCATCGAGCGTTCCTTCGGAAACCGCGTCGAGCAGTCCGAATGCCGGCACGACGGCACCGGCCGGAAGCACCTCTATCTTGAGGTCGCCACCAGTCATGTCGTTGACCTTCTTTGCGAAGTCGAGCGCGAACTCGTGAAAGATGTCCTTGGACGGCCACGTGCTTTGCCAGCGCATGCTGACCGGCCCTTGTGCCCTCACGATGCTCGGCGCTGCAGCCATGGCCGCCCCGGCCGCTGCGGCGCCGCGGAGAAATTTGCGGCGCGATGTCCCCCCGCTTTCGGCTCTGTGTTTCATGTTTTCCTCCCAAGGCTGCGCGCGAACTCCCTCCCCTTTTTGGGAGCGGATTTTTTCGCGGGCATTCACAATCGCTGAAGAGGCACAAGCATCGTCTGGAGACGCGCTGCGCCCCGATTTTTTTCTTGCTGCAGGAGAGAATACTCCCGAATGCGCCCCTCGCAAAGATTGCAGGGAACGAGCGGAGAACGCTGCCGGTCGGATGCGGAAGGGAATAGTATGGCACAGCGTTCCGTCTCACTGCGAGAGCGGCCGATCTCTTCGGGAGGGCATGGCATGACTACCGTTCCGCGACACCTGATCGTCATCACCATGGCCGGTGCGCTTATGGCCGGCTGCGCCGGCGTTTCGGCCCGAAATGCGGCTCGCACGACGGGCCTGGTCGGCTACGGCCCGAATCCGACTTTGCCGAAACCGAACCCCACGGTGATCCCGACCGTCAACATCGCCGACGCAAAAGGCTGGCAGGAAGGCGCCACGCCGACACCGGCAAAAGGGCTGAAGGTGAACGCCTTCGCTGCGGGCCTCGATCACCCGCGCTGGCTGCATGTACTGCCGAACGGCGACGTGCTGGTGGCCGAAACCAATGCGCCGGCCAAGCACGACGAAGGCTTCAGCCTCAAAAAGGCATTCATGAAGCTGGCGATGAAACGAGCGGGTGCCGCAGCGCCAAGCGCCAACCGGATCACGCTTCTGCGCGATACCGACGGCGACGGCATCGCCGACCTTCGCAGAACCTTCGCGGAAGGCCTCAATTCTCCCTTCGGCATGACGCTTTCTAAGGGCAAGCTCTATGTCGCCAATACCGACGCGCTCGTCGCATTCCCCTATTCCCGCGGTCAGACTCGCCTGGGCACGCCGGAAAAGATCATCGACCTGCCGTCGGGAAATCTCAATCATCATTGGACGAAAGACGTGATCGCGAGCCCGGATGGACGAAAGCTCTATGTCACCGTCGGCTCCAACAGCAATGTCGGGGAAAACGGCATGGCTGCGGAAAAGTATCGCGCGGCCGTTCTGGAGGTGGACAAGGCAAGCCGCCGCACCCGGGTCTTCGCTTCGGGCCTGCGCAATCCCAACGGCCTGTCCTGGAACCCGGAAAGCGGCGAGCTCTGGGTCGCCGTCAACGAGCGTGACGAACTCGGCGACGATCTCGTTCCCGACTACATGACCTCCGTCCGGGACGGCGCCTTCTATGGCTGGCCCTACAGCTACTTCGGTCAGAACGTCGATGCGCGCGTCAAGCCGCCGCGCCCGGATCTCGTGGCGAAAGCGGTAAAACCCGACTACGCTCTTGGCTCGCACACCGCTTCGCTGGGGCTGACATTCTCCAAAGGCGCATCGCTCGGGCGCGCCTATGCCAACGGTGCCTTCGTAGGCCAGCACGGCTCTTGGAACCGCAGCGTGCACAGCGGGTACAAGGTGATCTTCGTTCCCTTTGCCAAGGGCAAGCCGAACGGACGACCGAGAGACGTCCTCGCCGGGTTCGTCAGCCGGAGCGGGAAGGCGATGGGCCGGCCGGTCGGCGTTGCGATCGACAGGCAGGGCGCCCTGCTCGTCGCCGACGATGTCGGCAATGGCATCTGGCGCGTCAGCCGTAGATAGCGGTCTTCGCTCCGATAGACTTGCCGCTTCCCCATTGCTACTCTCCCACTCGAGGCGATCGCAACGCGATTTTTCATGATGTCCGCGGCTCTTTGAGCGGACCGGAAAGTACGCACGAATTACCGCTCACACATGTTCAACCGATCGGTATTTCGCTCACGACATCGCCGGGAGACGGACGGCATGAGGCGGCTGGCAGCGATCATGGACGCGGACATCGTCGGCTATAGCCGGCTGATGGGACTGGATGAAGCGGGCACGTACCGGGCGGTCAAGCAGTGCCGTGATTCCTTTATTCTCCCTTTGGTCGCGGTCCATGGCGGAAGGATCGTCAAGCAGGCGGGAGACGGGACGCTCGCGGAATTCCCAAGCGTCCTCGACGCGGTCGCCTGCGCGGTCGCGATCCAGCGAACGATGCATGATCACGCCGGAGGCGCCGAAGCGGAGCGTCTGGAGTTGCGCATCGGCGTCCATCTCGGCGATATCGTCGCTGACGATGGCGACATCCATGGCGAAGGCATTGCCGTTGCCGAGCACCTGCAGGAAATGGCGCCGCCCGGCGGCGTGTGCGTGTCGCAGCAGGTCTATGACCAGATCGGCTTGAAGGTGGATTTCCCCTTGACCGAAATCGGCTGCAGGACATTCGCCGATCTTCCCGGTCCGCTGCGCGCCTGGCGCTGGCAGCCGGGCGGCGCGGCAGGGGAAGTGCCGCCGGCGCCGGCACAAACCGACCCCCTGCCCGGTAAGAAGCGCCCATCGATCGCAGTCCTGCCCTTCGTGAATCTTTCGAGCGCCGACGAACAGGAACATTTCTCCGACGGCTTTACCGAGGAGTTGATCACCACGCTCGCCCGGTGCCGGTGGCTGCGCGTCGTCGCTCGCAACTCCTCCTTCACCTTCAAGGGGAAGGCGGTCGACGCGAGGAGAGTGGCGGAAGACCTGGGTGTCAAATATGTGATCGAGGGCAGCATACGTCGCGCGGCCAACCGCATCCGCATCACGGCGCAATTGCTGAGCGGCGAAACCGGCATGCTGCTCTGGGCAGAACGCTACGACCGCATGCTGGACGATGTTTTCGTGCTCCAGGACGAAATCGCGGGGCAGATCACCGGCACCGTGGAGCCGGAACTCGGCTTCATCGAATTCGCTGCGTTGCGCGGCCACACCGCGACGGACATGGATGCGTGGAACATTTACCTGAAGGCGCTATGGCATCTTTACAAGTTCGATCTGGAAAATCTGAGGATATCCAAGACGCTCTTCGAGCGGGCGGTCGATCTAGAGCCCGCCTTTGCCCAGGCCCATGCGCGGCTTGCCTATGTCCATATACAGCTCGGCTGGTACGGCCCCCTGGAAGAGCGGGCCGAGCGGATCGCCGACGCGACGGCGCTCGCGGAACGCGCAATCGCGCTCGACGACCGTGAGCCGGCCGCCCATCTTGCGCTCGGCCGGGCACGGGCACTCGGCGGCCTGCCGCAGCGTGGCATAGAGCATCTGCGGAATGCGCTGAGGCTCGATGCAAGCTTCGCCCAGGGCCACTTCGCCCTCGGGCAAGCGCTTTGCTATGTCGGCCGCCCGGAGGAAGGCATTGCCGCGATCAACGAAGCCTTCCGGTTGAGCCCTCGCGATCCGCATCTGTGGACCTTTTACAATATGGTGGCTATCGCCCACTATCAGTCGGGTCGCTTCGCGCAAGCCGCCGAAGCGGCCCGTGCCTCCCTGCGCCAGGAGAACGCCACATTCTGGCCGGCAATGGTCCTGGCGGCCTCGCTCGGTGCCATCGACCGGACCGACGAACGCAGTTCGGCCGTGGCAAACCTTCTTCGCCGGCGCCCGGACATGACCGTGAAAACGGCCCGCGCCGAATTCTACTTCGGCAGCGTGCCGGTCATGCCGGAAGATTTCATCACCCGTTTCGTCAGCGATCTGTGCCGCGCCGGCCTGCCTGACTGATATCCAGCTGCTGCCGAATGGCCCGCCCGAAGGGACAAGCGGCGGCGCCTGTCCACCACAGCGTAACCGCAAATAAAATCGCCCACGTGGTGCACGTCCCCTCTCCCCGCTTGCGGGGAGAGGGCTAGGGTGAGGGGCAATTTAGTAGGGTCGTGTTCCCCCTCGCCCCCGCTTGTCACTTTCTGACGTACGGGGGTATCCGCCGGGTCGCCCTATCCTATTGCAGCGTGCGCGAAGGAGCGGCGGCCGCCTGGCCGTTCATGGCCTCCGGCGCCGTCGCCTGAGTTCCGCGGTTGCTGTCGAGGCCGGTCGCGACGACGGACACGCGGAAAGTGCCGTCCAGGCTCCGGTCGAAGATCGCACCGACGACGATGTCGGCTTCGTCGTAAACTTCCTCGCGGATGCGGGTCGCCGCCTCGTCCACCTCGAAAAGCGTCATGTCCATTCCGCCGGAGATCGACACGAGCACGCCTTTGGCACCGCGCATGGAGACTTCGTCGAGCAGCGGGTTGGCGATCGCCGCTTCCGCCGCCAGCATCGCGCGGTTCTCGCCGGTCGCTTCGCCCGTGCCCATCATCGCCCGGCCCATGCCCTTCATCACCGTCTTGACGTCGGCGAAGTCGAGATTCATCAGCCCCTCCTTGACGATCAGGTCGGTGATGCAGCTGACGCCCGAATAGAGGACCCGGTCGGCAATCATGAATGCGTCGGCGAAGGTCGTCTTGGCATCGGCGATGCGAAAGAGGTTCTGGTTGGGGATGACGATGACCGTGTCTGCACTCTCCCGCAGCCGCTCGACGCCGAGCTCCGCCGTCTGCATGCGCCGCTGTCCCTCGAAGCTGAAGGGCTTGGTGACGACCGCAACCGTCAGGATCCCGGCCCGCCGCGCCGCTTCCGCGATCACCGGCGCCGCTCCCGTACCGGTACCGCCGCCCATGCCTGCCGTGACGAAGCACATATGCGTGCCGCCGAGGTGGTCCATGATCTCGTCGATCGATTCCTGGGCGGCCGCATTGCCGATGTCGGGTACCGAACCGGCGCCGAGACCCTCGGTGATGGCAGCGCCCAGCTGGATTCGCCGCTCCGCCTTCGACGTCGCCAGCGCCTGCGCGTCCGTGTTCGCGGCGATAAAATCGACGCCCTGCAGGTTTTCGGCGATCATGTTGTTGATCGCGTTGCCGCCGCCGCCGCCGACGCCGATGACCGTGATCTTCGGGCGCATCTCGGTAATGATCGGCTTCTTGTATTCCGTCATGGTTCTTCTCCTTGGGCAGTTCCCCGGCCGCCCGAAAACTCGGAACACGGAGAGCGAATGCGGTGCGGCGCGAATCAGGCGCCTTCATTCTAGGAATTCAAAAAAGCCACAGAGAAGGCAAGAGCGACAAAATCATGGCAGTCCACAACTACCTTCGTCGGCAGGGGAACAAAGAAATATCCGGGCACGTTCAATCTGGGTTTCGCGCAAGGAGGAATGGCTGCCATGGGTACCGAACAAGCCCCGACGGCGAAGGGCAAGCAATCCAGCACCGGCCTGCACAAAAGCGCCGCCAAGGAAGAGAAAAAGACCGAAGCACAAAAGGGATCGGACCTTAGAAAAGGCGCCGATCGGTTCGACGAACGTTCGAAAAGCTCCGACGGCCGCAGCGCCGCCTCGAAGCAGAAGCCGAAAAAGTAAAGAGACGTCTCTTCAACGCCCGCCGCGGGCGCCGGCTCAACCCGCTTCGGATGCGGGCGCGGTGTAGCGCCGGCGCACCGCCTCGGCCAGCCTCTGCCGGCTTTCGGCAGGCGAGAGCGAACGATCCTCTTCTATGCCCGCAGCCTCCTCCGCCAACTCCTCGTCGCCGATGTGTTCCTCGAACCACTTCGAGTAATCGCCGTGGCGCAGATGGTGCTCCCAGGTCGCGTCGTCTATGCCTTCGGCGATCTGCAGAAACATCGTCAGATTGTGGGCGCGCAAATTCATCTCGTTCTTCGGACCGCGGAAATAGAAGCTTGCCTCCTCGCCCAACCGGCCCTCCGCATATTTGCGCGTATGCCGCTTGCGGGCTTCCCGGGGTTGCTCGCTCTTGATCCGCCGAACCGGCGCGGGCGGCGTGCGCCGCCAGAAAAGAACCTCGTCTTCCCCGAAAGAAGCATCCAGCCCGTCCGGCAGCGCCTCACCCAAGACGGAGCAAACCGTCGCGATTACATCGCGCGCCTTGGGACCGAGCGCTGCGACCGCAGTGATCTCCTTGAGAGCATCGGGCGAGACCGAGTCCGGGTGGACCGTGATCATGATCATGCCGGAGCGGTCGTCGGAAAGCGCGAGCGAGGCACTGTCGCGCGCTGCCGGCATGAGGTGATGGGCCTCGTCGATAATCAGCCAATGCGGCCTGCCGGTCTTGGCACGCAGCGCCGACAAGTCGGGCATCAGGCCGGCGAAGAACTCGGGCCGGTCGTTGGGCTCGACGCCTGTTGCGCTGACGACGACGTTATCGTCAGGATTGGCCAGGAGCTCCAGCACCTCCCTGCCCGTAGGCGCGACAGACCCGTTCCCCACGGTCACCGCGCCTTCAAGCCCCTCATAGTCGCCCTCCGGATCGAATATGCAGAGCTGGAAGCGCCGTTCCCGTAATCGCTCCGCAAGGGCGGTCGCCAGTCTCGACTTGCCGATGCCGGAACTCCCGGCTATCAGCAGCACGTCCTGCGGTCCGATCTCCACCGGCCCTTCGTCATCCTCACCGATCGGCACCTGGTGGCGGGCACTCGAGCACAACGCATAATCGGACTCCATGATCCGGTTCATCAGTTGCTCGACGCCGGCCCCGCGCACACCCTCGAGGATCACGTCGGCCGTCTCCTTGAGCGCCGGCAAGGCGTTGGCCACGGCGGCTCCGCAGCCGCACATCCTCAAAAGCGCATGATCGTTCTCGGCATCGCCGACCCCCACCACGTTGAGAAAGGAAAGCCCCATCTCCTTCAGGGCCGCCTTCAGCCCCGTGGCCTTGTTCACACCCGTCGGGAGCACCATGACGGCGCCCTTGTTGAAGATGATCTCGAGTTCGAGGCCGAGCTCGTTGATCGCTTCGAGCGCGGCTGTCTGGAACGGCTCCCAGGTGGCGACGATGGAACGGCCGACCGACATCCTGTCGACGCCCTTCTCCTTGAGGCGCTCGATGAAGGCCTCCGGCGGCGAGGGTGCAAGCAGCCGCTCCTCGCCGGTTTCCGGCGTATAGAGCAGCGCACCGTTCTCGACGACGACCTTGTCGAACACATCGATTTCGGGAAACACGCTCTTGAGGTCCGGCAGTTCGCGCCCGGTCACGAGCAGGAGCTTGCGCCCGCTCTCCTTCAGCCTCTTTAAGGTCTCCAGAGTTTCCGGACGGACGGCACCGTAATCGGCCAGTGTACCGTCGTAATCCGTCGCAAGAGCCATGACATACATCTGCGTGCCGCCTCCTTCTGTTACCGGCCGCCGGATCCGCTCGATCTTTAGCCGCCACTATTGTCGTGCTGCACGGTGGAACGTGCAAGGCCAAGGCTGGTTCCGGCCCGCAAGGCCGCCTGTCGCCGCAAGCTTCGTCTAAAGCCGCCAGCCTCCACTCACGACGAAAGGAACGCGAGCACCGTCGCAGAGCGGCACGCTGCTATAGGCTTTGAGGCTTTGCCCGTCGGGCAGCGCGAGTGTGAGTGCGGAGCGTTCGCCCTCGAAGACCGAGGAGAGAACCCGCATCGGGATGCCTTCGCCATCCCGATGAACCTGCTCCGGACGAATGAGCACGTCGCAAAGCGGCCCCTCGCCTGCATGCGCTTCGCCTGCATGCCCTTTGCCGCCGCGCCTGTCGGCAAGCGCAGCGCGGAGGAGCGGCCAGTCGAGCGCACGCCCCGCTCCCTCCGGCAAATTCAACCGCACGATCGCGCCGCGACCGATCAGACCCCCGACCACCCGACCCTCAGGCTGCGCATAGATTTCCGCCGGCGGCGCCACCTGAATAAGCTTGCCTTCCGACATCACCGCGACGTCGGTCGCAAGCGCCATCGCCTCGGCCTGGTCGTGAGTCACATAGATCATCGTCGCGCCGGAGCGCTCGTGAAAGGCGCGGAAGGTCTCCTCCATCGACTTCCTCAAATGCTGATCGAGATTGGCGAGCGGCTCATCGAGCAGCACCACGTCCGGTTCCGTGACCAGGCAGCGCGCCAGCGCCACACGCTGCCGCTGGCCGCCGGAAAGTACAGCCGGCCGCCGATCGGCGAAATCGGCAAGCTTCACCAGCGAAAGCGCGTCGCCTACCCGCTTGCGCCAGGCCTCGCCGGAAAAGCCGCGGACCTTCAAGGGGTAGCCGACATTCTCCGCCACCGTCATATGCGGCCAGAGCGCATAGGATTGGAATACCATCGCCATGTTGCGCTTCTCCGGCGGCAGCACACGGGCTGCATCCGAAAGCCGGCGCTCGCCGAACTCGATCGAGCCGTCCGTCGGCTGCTCGAAGCCGGCGATCATCCGGAGCACCGTCGTCTTGCCACAGCCGGAAGGCCCGAGCAGCGCGAGAAACCCCTGCTTGCGCAGCGCCAGCGACACGTCCGAAACTGCCGGCCTCACCTGCTCTGCACCTTTGACACCGAAGTCTTTGGTCAGGTGGTTGAGGATCAGTTGCGCCATGGCAGCACGCCCTCCGGCAAATATTTTGCGAGGAATTCCAACGCTGCCATCAGCCCGATGACCATGACGACGACGAGCACCGAGAGCGCCGAGGCGAGATCGGAAGAGCCGCTGTCGTCGAGATTGAAGATTGCGACGCCGAGCGTCTGCGTGCCGGCGGACCAGAGGAGTGCCGAGACGGTCAATTCGTTCGCCGCGATCAGGAAGACGAGGATGACCGAAGCGCCGGCGGCCGGCGCCAGAAGCGGCAGCAGCACATCGCGCATGCGGCGCAGGAACCCCGCGCCCGCAAGCCGCGCCGCCTCCTCGAGCGAGGGATCTATCTGCAGGAAGGCGCTCATCACCGGCTTGAGGCTAACGGCGAGGAAGGAGGAGAAATAGGCGGCAAGAATGATCCAGATCGTACCGTAGATCGAAACGCCGATCAGCGGCAGCGGTGCCGCGAAGGCAAGGATGAAGGCGACGGCGAGCACGATGCCGGGCAGCGCATAGGGGATCTCGATCAGGATCGCCATAAGACTGGCAAGCCGCCCGCGCCGCGTCACGAGCAGGTAACCGGCCGGTACGGTGACCGCAAGCAGGCCGACTGCAGCGGCGGAGGCGAGGAAAAGGGAATTCTTGAGCGCCGTCAACGTCATCGACTGGCGGAGGAGTATTTCCCCATAGGCGTTCAAGGTCATGGTGTCGAAACTGAGCGGCACGCCGTAGGCCGGCACGAGGGAACTTGCGACGAGCGCCAGGAGCGGTGCGATCAGCAGCAGCGCCAGGATTGTCCAAAGCAGCGCCTCCGCGGCGAACCGCATGCGCCCGAGCGTGAAGGCGGCCCTCGCGCCGGCAAGGCCGATCAGACGATAGTCTCTGCGCTTGAGCGCTCGCTGCTGCAGAAGCAGCCCTGCGGCGGAAATCAGGGCGATCAGCGTCGAAAGCACCGCGATTTCGCCGAAGGTGGACGAACCGAAACTCGCAAACCGGCTGAAGATCAAGGTCGGCAGCGTCTCGATCGAGGCGGGAATGCCGAGTATCGCCGGGATACCGAAGTTGCCGATACCGGATACGAAGGCGATCGCCGCCCCGGCGATGAGCCCCGGAGAGGAAAGCGGCAGAACGATGTCGCGAAGGACGCGCCAGGGCGAGGCGCCGCAAAGCCGCGCCGCCTCGACCCCGTCACGGGGCGCCGCTGCAAGTCCGGCCCTGATCGCCAGGAAGACGAGCGGCGCATGCTGTACGCCGAGAAGCAAGGCGATCCCCGCAAGCGAATAGAGTGGCTGAGGGCTGCCGAGCGGCGGTGCAAGCCCCAGCGTCTTGAGAAGGGGGCTCGATGGACCCGACATCTCCACCCAGGCGAGCGCCGTCACCTGCGGGGGGATCATCATCGGCAGCATGAAGGCGAAGCTCAAGGCAAGCTTGCCACGGATGTCCGTAAGCGCCACGACAAAGGCGAAGAGTGCCCCCACGAAGAGCGAGATCGCCGTGCCGCCGGCCGCCGTGATCAGCGTATTGCGGAGCGCCGCGAAGGTCGCCGCCTCGAAGAGCACCCCCACCGCCTCGCCTCCTTCGAGGCCCTTGATACCTGCCCATCCGAGTCGGATCAGCGGCAGCGCCGAAAGCAGAAATACTGCGCCGAACACCAATGCCAGCAGCCATGCGGGCTCCCCACCCGCAGACATGCGCGGGCCACGGAGCCGGAAATATGCCGCTCGCCACCCCGTCCCGGCCTTCGAGGAGTTCGCCGTAGGCGATCGACCCTCCGTCACGTAAGGCGACGGCGGCACCTCGAAGCCGCGCAGCGTCCTCGTCAGCGGTTTCGGTAGCGGAGCCCGGCTCGGTTCCCTGCTCCGGTCTGCCGCCTCGTCCATCGCGCCGCCGAATGCGAACCAAAGCCACAGCCAGGACCGCGCCTTCGACAGAACGCTCAGCGGGCGCTCCAGCTTTTTCAAGTCGGAACCACCCTCGGCACTCGGGTCGGCAGCCGGCGCGCAAGATATCCGGCGCCCGCTGCGGGCGATCTCGTCAGTGTCCGGCATCGAGAGGTCAGTTGGTACCGAAAATGCCGGAGAAGGTCTTCAGGTCCGCCTCGGAGTTCTTCACGGCTTCGGCAGCATCGACCGGCAGCACCTTGATCGTCTCGCGCGCCGGGAAGCCCTCCGGCAAGGCCATGCCGTCGCGCGCCGGGAGATAGCCCATTTTCACCGCCACTTGCTGGCCCTCCTCGGAGAGCAGGAAATCAACGAATTTCTTTGCTGTCTCCGGGTTTCTTGCGGTCTTCAGGATGGCGACCGGCTCCGTGACGGCGGAAACGCCCTCGGCCGGGAAGACGAATTCCACCGGCGCACCCTTGGCCTTCTCGCGGATGGCCATGAAATCGACGACCATGCCATACGCCTTCTCGCCGGTCGCGACCGCCTTCAATACGCCGCCATTGCCGCCGGCGGCCGTCGCTCCGTTTTCGGCGAGCGCCTTGTAATAGTCCCAGCCGAGCCCGTCGATGTCGGCAAGCGTCTGCGCATGGATCAGCGCCGCACCCGAGGTGAGCGGGCTCGGCATAGTGACCAGACCCTTGGCCTCGGGTTTCGCAAGATCCTGCCAGCCGGCCGGCTTCATCGAAGCGGAAGCGTTGTAGACGATGCCGGTCGTGATCATCTTCGTCGAATAATAGGCGCCCTCGGCATCGAAGAGCGAAGCGTCATAAGCCGCCGCTTCCGGAGATTTGTAGGGCACCAGGTATCCCGTTTCCTTCAGCCGCTGCATCGTCACCGTGTCGGCGATCAGAAGCACGTCCGCCACCGGGTTGCCCGCTTCGATCTCCGCCATCAGCTTGGCCATTATCTTCGTCGTCCCGTCCCGCACCCACGCGACCTCGACACCCGGGTTCGCGGCCTGAAACGCGTCCACCGTCGCCTGCGCGTCCTCGTTCGGCTGGCTGGTGTAAAGCACGAGGCTTTCCGCGAAAGCGGCAGTGGACAGGAGGCCGGCGACGAGCGCTGCGGCGACGGCAGGGAGAAGCGTTTTCATGAATTTGCCCTCGGTCGGAGAAAGATCGCGCCGAGGGATAGAGCGGGTGTTTTACAGGGATGTGACAGCGAAAAGCCGGAAAAACCTCAGCTCGTCGGCCGGCCGGAGAGTTCCACGAATGTTCTCGGACGATCTCTCTAAAATATTATTGGCGATTCAAATCAGCGGCTTGATCGTATTTTCGGGACGGGCTGAGTCCCTCGCACAATTAAATTCGGTTCATCCATTGCATATCTCGAAGCAGCGTTTATATATAGCTCATCGAAACTTGCTTGTGACCTTTGTCTACGCGCCGAAGCGCTTCGTCAGATTTCCTCTCAATATCGATCAAACCGGACTGATATTCGTCCGGGAACTCTAGCGATTGAAAGGAAATCGTTATGAACTCAGGCACCGTAAAGTGGTTCAACAGCACCAAGGGCTTCGGCTTCATCCAGCCCGACGATGGCGCCACGGACGTATTCGTGCACGCCTCCGCCGTTGAACGCGCTGGAATGCGTTCGCTCGTAGAAGGCCAGAAGGTTACCTACGACATCGTCCGCGACAACAAGTCCGGCAAGAGCTCTGCAGACAATCTGCGGGCCGCATAAATTCGTCATTCGCCTCCGCTGACCACGGATGTACTGGCAGGGAGCGTTTGAATGACGGGGCGCCCCAGCGCGTCTGGTAAAGACGCGCGGCGCTCAAGAGGAGGTCGGGGTAACGCCCGGCCTTTTTTGCTTGTGCCGCCCCCGGGTGGCACGGACGAAGGAGATGGCCATGGGCCGGAACACCTACAGCGTTGGCGACAGTGTCGTCCTGAGAGCCGATCTCACGCGCACGGCCGCTGCGGACCGGACCTGCCGCATCGTGTCCATCCTGCCCGCGGCCGAACACGGGGAAGCGCAATATCGGGTGCGGTTCGGAACGGAGAACTTCGAACGGCGTATCTTCGAACACGACATCGATCCTTCGGAAACGGCTTCCCCGCTCCAGGAACACGGCCAGACGGCATCGGTCGAAGGCAAGCCCTGGTTCAAACCCTTGAACATCAGGACGCCGAAATAAAGAACCCAATCAGCAATCCTATAAAAACGGAAAGGATATACTTTGCAGGTACTCGTCAGGGACAATAACATCGACCAGGCTCTTCGCGTTCTCAAGAAGAAGATGCAGCGTGAAGGCGTCTTCCGCGAAATGAAGATGCGCAGCGCCTACGAAAAACCGTCCGAAAAGCGCGTCCGCGAAAAAGCAGAAGCTGTCCGCCGCACCCGCAAGCTGGCGCGCAAGAAGCTTCAGCGCGAAGGCCTGCTGCCGTCGCCGAAGAAAGTAGCCCGCGCGCGCTGAGGCGCGCCCTCCGGCTGCACAGCAGCTACGGCGATCCTCGCACGTCTGATGAGCGCGCGGCGCTGTAGGCTGGTACCACTTTGCGACGCGCCCTTGCGCGTCGTTTTCATGCGTGAATTCGCTCGGTCCCCTCCGCGTTTCCTTCGACCCTGCGATCACGGTTCCTGCGCCTTTGCATCCGCCAGACCCACAACGCGGCCGCGCAGATCGCAATTTCCGCCGCAAACGTCCAGTGCAGTATGAAATTGAGGTACCAGGGCTCAAAGCGCGCCGGCACCTCGACGAGGTTGAAGCGGGTCCCCGAAAGGGGATGGAGCCAGCGTATGTCGGCGGCGATCGAATCGAGAAGAAGGTGCGTCATCACGTTGGCGAGCGCGACCCAAACGAGAAACATAGAGTGCCGCTTCCCGGCAAGGATCAGCGCCGCGGCCGTGAGCGCCGCAACCCCCAGCCAGAAAATCGGCAAATGGGTCCAGTAGTCGTGATGTGGCGTACGCCGGCCGTCTACGAGGTAAAAATAAAGCAGATCCAAATCCGGAAGCACGGAGAAGATCAGCCCTACCGCGAGTGCGCGGGATCGGATGGTTTCATTCTTTCGAGCGATGCAATGGGTGAGAATGTAACCGGCGGGAAGATGGGCAATGAACATCGAGCGGGATCCTGGGCGGCAGCGTGCCGGGTGCAGACCATCAGGGCATCCCGGCATTTTCATGGCAATCTCAGGTTAGAGTTGTGAGTAATTTCCACTATAACGAGCGCCGCAGAGAAGCCTGCTTTTCCCCTCCCGAATCCGCGCTATAGTCACTGGGGCCGGCCCAAGGACATGTCGCATGACGCTCACCCTCTACCTTCATCCGCTTGCTTCCTTCTGTCACAAGGTGCTGATCGCGCTTTACGAAGCCGGCACGCCGTTCACGCCGCAGGTCGTGGATCTCGGAGACCCGGCGGAGCATGCTCGCTATCTGGAGGTCTGGCCCGTCGGCAAGATCCCCGTGCTGCACGACGCTGCACGCGACAGGACGGTGCCGGAAACCTCAGTGATCATCGAATATCTCGACCAGCATTACCCCGGTGAGCAGCCGCTGATACCGCACGACGACGCCCTGGCGCTCGAGGCGCGGCTCTGGGACCGCTTCTTCGACCTCTACGTCCAGGTCCCGATGCAGAAGATCGTGACCGATACGCTGCGCGCCTCCGGCGAGAACGATCGGCGCGGCGTCGCCGATGCGCAAGCGGCGCTGGCGAACGCGTATGACCTTGCCGAACGCCACTTCGGGGACCGGCGCTTTGCGGTCGGGGAAAGCTTCTCGATCGCCGATTGCGCCGCCGCGCCCGCCCTCTTCTACGCCGGGATCGTGGCCCCGTTCGACGGCACGCACCCGAACCTCGGCGCCTATTTCGAGCGCCTGCTGGAGCGCCCCTCCTTCCAGCGCACCTTGGCCGAGGCGCGGCCTTACTTCCCGCTGTTTCCCTATAAGGACGCGATACCCGCAAGATTCCTCTAACATCCTATAGGCGACCAACAACACAAGGAGCGAGACAATGGAATATCGTCGGCTCGGCCGCTCCGGGCTCAAGATCTCGACCATCACCATGGGTACGATGACGATCGGCGGCGGTGGAAAGTTCGCCCAGGTCGGCGATGTCGGTGTCGCGGATGCCCGCCGCTATGTCGACCTCTGCCTGGATGCGGGCGTCAATC
Source organism: Sinorhizobium meliloti 4H41 (assembly GCF_000375585.1). GTDB lineage: Bacteria > Pseudomonadota > Alphaproteobacteria > Rhizobiales > Rhizobiaceae > Sinorhizobium > Sinorhizobium meliloti_A. The sequence goes on from NZ_AQWP01000002.1 coordinate 485,036, forward strand.
TGATCGATACGGCGGACATCTATTCGACCGGCGCCTGCGAGGAGATCATCGGCGAAGTTCTCGGCGGAAAGCGCAAGGACGGCGTGCTCATCGCCACCAAGGCGCGCTTCTCGATGGGCCCCGGTCCCAATGACGGAGGCCTGTCGCGCCATCACCTGGTCCACGCCTGCGAGGCGAGCCTGAAGCGTCTGAAGACCGACGTGATCGACCTTTACCAGGTTCATGAATGGGACGGTCAGACGCCACTCGAGGAAACCATGGAAGCGCTCGATACGCTCGTGCGCCAGGGCAAGGTGCGCTATATCGGCTGCTCCAACTATTCCGGCTGGCACATCATGAAGGCACTCGGCATCAGTGCGCTCGAACACCGCCAGCGCTTCGTCAGCCAACAGATTCATTACACGCTCGAAGCACGCGAGGCCGAGTACGAACTGGTCCCGATCTCCATCGATCAGGGTCTCGGCATCCTCGTCTGGAGCCCGCTGGCAGGCGGCCTTCTGTCAGGCAAGCACAGGCGCGGACAGTCGCCGGAAGGCACCCGCCAGCTCGCCGGCTGGAACGAGCCGCCGATCCGCGACGAGGAACGGCTGTGGAAGATCGTCGACATGCTGGTGGCGATCGCCGCCGAGCGCAACGTGTCCCCGGCGCAGGTGGCGCTCGCCTGGCTTATCGGCCGAGATGCCGTCACCTCGGTGATCATCGGCGGGCGCACCGAGGAGCAGTTCCGCGACAATCTCGCCGCCGCCGGCCTGAAGCTCACCGACGAGGAGCGCGAACTCCTCGACGCGGTCAGCCTGCCGCCGGTCATCTATCCCTATTGGCATCAGCTCTGGACCGCCAAGGACCGCCTCGGCAAAGCCGATCTGTCGCTGCTCGGGCCGCATATTTGAGCGACGACAGCTCTTTATGCACCCGCGGCCGCCCCTCATCCGCCTTCCGGCACCTTCTCCCCGCTAGCGGGGCGAAGGAGACTCGCGGTAGCCGCTCGATATCTCTCCGCAACCGTTCATTTGAACTGAGTGCATGCCGCTTGTCCCTTCTCCCCGATTTGCGGGGAGAAGGTGCCGGCAGGCGGATGAGCGAAAATCGTCAGCCTGCCGCGACTTCCACTCAGGCCGCCTGCGCGACCTCGCCGCGAATGAGATCGGCCAGCCGGCGGATGCCCTCGTCGATCATCCTGTCGTTGGCGCAGGAGAAGCTGAGCCGCAGGGTGTTTTCGCCGGACCCGTCGGCGAAAAAGGCGCGCCCGGGGACGAACGCCACCTTGGCCGTCTGGATCGACTTGGCCAGCAGCTCAGCGCCGTCGCTCCCCTTCGGCAGCGTTACCCAGATGAACATGCCGCCTTCGGGCTTCGTCCAGGTGACGCCGGCGGGCATGTATTTTTCGAGCGCCGACAGCATCGCGTCACGCCGCTGCCTGTAGGCCTTGTGGATTTTCGCCACCTGCGCCTCGAAGCCCCGCCCGGCGACGGTCGCGATCGCCATCTGGTTGATGGTGGAGGAGTGAAGGTCGGCTGCCTGCTTCATCAGCACCAGCTTGCGGATCACCGGTTCGGCGGCGCAGATCCAGCCGACGCGAAGGCCAGGCGCCAGCGTCTTCGAGAAGCTGCCGCAATAGATCGTGCGGGTGCTGTTTATGTCGCTTTTGCGGGCGATCTCGAGCGCAAGGATCGGCGGGACCGCCTCGCCGTCATAACGCAGCGACTGGTAGGCCGCATCCTCGATGATGGCGATGTCGAGCTCCTCGGCAAGTGCAAGGACGCGCTCGCGCCCGGCGCGGCCCACCGTCTCGCCGGTGGGGTTGGCGAAGTCGGCCGAGAGATAGGCGAACTTGACGCGCCCGCCCGCTTCCGCTGCAGCCTGGGCATAGGCTGCCGGCGTCCGGTTGCCGGTGGGGTTCAGCTGATCGTAATTGGGTTCATAGGCGTTGAAGGCCTGCAGCGCACCAAGATAGGTCGGCCAGGTGACGAGCGCCGTGTCTTTCGGCGACAGAAACAGCTTGCCGAGATAGTCGAGCCCCTGCTGCGACCCGGAGGTGATGAAGATGTTGTCGACGCTCGCCGGAATGCCAAGTGCCGCCATCTGCCCGGCGAGCCACTCGCGAAGCGGCCGATAGCCCTCGCTCACCGAATATTGCAGCGCGGCACCGACCGACGGCCCATCGAAAATCTCGGCGTAAGCCTCCCTGAACGCATCATTCGGGAAAAGCTCAGGATCGGGAATTCCGCCCGCAAACGAAATGATGTCGGGACGATCAAGGAGCTTCAGCAATTCGCGGATTTCCGAAGCCTTCATCCGGCTCGAGCGCGTGGCGAAAGTGCTTTCCCAATCCAGCATGGAGGTCCTCCCGGTTGCACCCGAGGGACATGAACACAGCCCAATATTTAAGTCAATATTCCTGACCTATTTTGCCTCAGCTGTCGCCTGCGCCGTTACGGCAATCGTGCAGTTACAGACATTCCGATACGCTCGTTGGAAATGGGAGGCGTTGGAAAGGGCGGCATACGGGATCGAGCATACGGGATCGTGACGCCGTGGCCGTCGACACCGTCAGGCAACGATCGGCTAGCCGCTTCGGCTCGAGACGCCAAGGGTCGGACCGGATAAGTCCGGTCGGCAGGAGGCGGCGAACGCCTCCTGATACTCAGGCCTCACCCTCGTCGAAATAGCTGCAGATCAGAAGAAAAGAGATCCCAGCCAAGATAAACAAATCGAAAAGAGCGAAGTGCTGTATGATCGTGGACATAGTGCTCCTCCTACCCACAAGGGTATCAGAACACAATTTCTGAATTTTTGGAAGAAAATTCTCCGGATGACTTCCGAAGGAGAACTCTATTCTTTAATTTTTATGCGGCGCAACATTTATACTGCGCCGCAAAAGCGAACCGGAAGAGGCGTTTGTTTGAATCCGCCCTCTTGAATACCTATGCCGGCTGGACCGACCTCACGCTGCCGCTGCTGTCCACGATGCAGGTAAACTTGCGACCGGCGGCATCGAGGTCGACGCTGTAGCTCGTCGCATCGAGTTGTCGAGAACTCATCGGCAGGACCTTGGCGCCGCCGGCCTGGGCGACCACGGCATTGGCGCACAAAAGCTGCAGGTCGGCGGGGGCTGTCTGAAGGCTCGTGCGGGCCATTTCCTGAGGTTCCGGGGTCGATTGGCATGCGGCAAGAAGAAAGACCGCAGCCATCACGGACGCTTGAATTGGACGGCTTCCCAATTTACTCGTCGACAAATCCACATCCTCCGGTCTTGGCATATAGCCCGTATCTTCGCGCTCTCGCCCATGCGGCCGCGTTTCGGCCGGTTACACGCCCTTATAGAGAGCAGCCCCCTGCATCAGCACGATGACCTTCGCGCCCACGCTGACGCGCGAATGCAGGTCGATAATGTCTTCATTGTTCATTCTTATGCACCCGGAGGAAACGTCCAGCCCGATCGTCCAGGGCTCCACCGTACCATGGATGCGGTAGATCGTATCGTTATCACCTTCGTAAAGGTAGAGCGCGCGAGCGCCTAGCGGATTGTCGGGCCCGCCCGGCATGCCGCCTGCCCATTTTGCCGCGTTCGGATCGCGCACGACCATCTCGGCCGGCGGCGTCCAGGTCGGCCATTCGGCCGTGCGCCCTACCCGAACGATGCCCGCCCAGCCGAAACCTTCGCGGCCTACACCGATGCCGTAGCGGATCGCCTGACCGCCGGGCTGCACGAGATAGAGGAAATGCTGGTTGCCATCGATGATGATCGTGCCCGGAACTTCTGCCGTGCGGAACGGCACCATCTGCCGGCGAAAGGCCTCGGGAACCTGATTGTTTCGCGCAAAGTACTGTCGGGCTTTCCTCTTGTCGTAGTTCACCCATTTCTTCGTCTTGGAATCGTAGATCTGCGTTTGGGCAAGCGCTGCAAGCGGAACGAGGCAAAGACCGAGGAGAAGCAGCGCCTTGCCCAATTTGCGCCGACCTGCCTGTCTTTTCGAAAGCGTCTGGATCATCGTCATTTCGCCCATCCGTCGATCCGTTCCGCGTGGCTTTCAACCCATTTCCTGGCGTAGTCCGCAGGCGCCTGCCGCTCGACTTCGAGCGCATAGCTCATCGCCGTCACTTCATCCGGCGAGAAGTCTACCTTCTGAAGGAACTGCGCGACTTCCGGATGCTTCTTTGCGAAGGCCGTCGCATAGCCGATCTGAAATTGTCCGGCGTCCCACGCCGTGGCGGCGCTCGATTTGCTGACCCATAGCGGGTCGTTCGGCGGCGCGATCTTCCATTTCGCCGGGTCGTGAGGCGGCTCCTCGAGCCGGGAGATCTGGTGCAGCTTGAAAACATGGTGCGGAGCATAGCAGTAGAAGACCATGGGGCGCGCGGTCGCGATCGCCGCGTCGACCGCCGCCATCGCCACTTCCTCCTTGGCCTCGACGAGCGTCAGGTTCGCCGCATAGCCGTAGCCCGCCGCCCGCGCCCGTTCGATGCCCGTCGAAAGCCATTCGGCGGCGCCGATCCACATTTCGCCGCGCCCGTCGCCGTCGGTATCCAGTATCTTGGTCTTGGCCGGATCGCCGAGATCCGCGACCGACTTGATCGTCGCAGCCGCTTCCGGCGTGGCGCAAAGCCCCTGCCATGCCGGCACCGCACGCTCGCTGAGCATCACGACGCCTTTTTCGGTCACGAATTTGCGGACGAGTTCGTCGAAATTCGGCCGCCAAACCTCCGGCTGGATATCGACCTCGCCCTTTTCGAGGCCGATGAAGGCGGTCAGCGTCCCGAGTTCGCGCACCTCCGCCTCGAGGCTGAACTTCTTGGCGATGCCGAGCTTGAGAATGTTCGCGGCTGCCTGTCCGGATGGCCAGGGCGGCATCGCGATCACCAGATCCGCCGCCGCTGCCGGCGCAGCCACGACCAACGCCAGCGCCGCCGCGCAAAGGAACTCCCGGCCTCTCCTCACAGTGCCCCCCCGAAAAGATCTATCTGAACGTCGTTCCGATGCGAATGCCTGCTGAGCTTTATCTTCCTTTGCGGGCACAATGCACGGCTTGCCGAGTCCCGTCAACTTCCGGTTACACCGCCTGCATTCCGCCGCTTAACCTATGCGAGCCGGTGCTCACCGCCCGGGACGGCGCGTGACCCACCGAAGTCCCGCCGCCACCGCAATTCCAAGCAGAGGCCATACCGCCCAGAATCTCCCCTCCCAGGAAAGGAGATTGACCGCAAGGACCGCAAATCCGGCTGCCCCGAGCAGGGCCAGTCCGCGGTCGAGCCGCGTGGACGTCCACAGGCAATCGAGCATCGCGATCAAGGCCAGCGCAAACAGGGGCCATCTGGCCCAGAACGTTCCCTCCCACGACAACAGATTTATGGCAACGACCGCCGATGCGGCTACGGCGAGAACGCCGAAAAGGCGACGGCCGGGCGCTGCGCGTCTTACGATCGTCGCTCGCCCTACCCCGGTCTCGGCGGCCGGGGTCTCGCGGTCCGGAAGTGCACCCGGCCTCCCCCAGTCGCGGCCCCCTTTTTGCGACACCGCGCCCTCGGCCGTTCCGATCTGGACCACATAACTCGGAACGCCCCCGTCGATGTTCTTGACCGTCAGCGCGCCAAGGAATTCGAAGCCGACGGCCAGCTTGTTGCGAACCTGATCATAGACGGTGCTCGAAATCACGATGCCGCCGGCCGGCGCCGAGGCTTGCAGGCGGGCCGCGATATTGACGCCGTCGCCGTAAAGGTCGTCGCCGTCAGCGATCACATCGCCGAGATTGAGGCCGATGCGATAATCCATCCGCGCCTCGCCTTGCCGCTCGGCATTCAGTCCGGCCAACTCGTTCTGAACGTCTATCGCCGCTCTCACCGCCTCCACCACGCTCGGAAACTCCGCGATCACCCCGTCGCCCCACGTATTGACCACCCGTCCTTCATGCGCCTCGATCAGGCGCGCCATGGCATCCCGGCTGCGCTTGAGGGCCGCAAGCGTTCCCTCCTCGTCTTTCCCCATCAGGCGCGAATAATCCTGCACGTCGGCGCAGAAAATGGTGGTCAGCTTACGGCGTGTTGATGACATCGGATTTCGCCCTCGCTCGGAGGCTGGCCGAAGGCCCGCGCCTCGCAGGATAGCGACGCCGTCGCGATTCTCAATGCCGGACGCATCTGCCGCGCGTCACTGCGGGCTTAGAGCACTCCAGGAAAGTGTGTAACGGCTTTGCGTACGGGGAGCACCTTAGCTTGCTGCAAGGAACTGATCGGTCCCTCGGCGGTTTGGAGCCGTGTATCGCATGAAGCGACGAAACTGGAGGTTACAGATGTTGAGAAAAATGTTGGTTGCAGCCGCGATATCCGCCGCTTGCGTGTCCCCAGCCTTTGCCCAGGCCGATATGGTTTGCGACCAGGCAGGCATGACCAAGCTCGAGACTGACGTGGGCCAGATCACCGACACGGGTCGGAAGGAGATGGCGCAGAAGGAACTCGCCATGGCCAAGGAGGCACTGGCGGCGAACGATCAGGAAAAGTGCAAGTCCCATATGGCGAATGCCATGAAGGGTAAGGATCCGATGTAAGACGCTGCATATGAAGAAGCCGGAGCTTGGGCTCCGGCTTCCCTTTTGTTCATTGCAGGCGGATCTTAGTTTTTCGCCTTGTCGACCAGCTTGTTCTTGCCGATCCAAGGCATCATCGCGCGCAGCTTCGCGCCGACTTCCTCGATCTGGTGAGAGTCGTTGACGCGACGGATGCCCTTGAAGCGGGCGGCACCGGAGCGGTATTCCTGCATCCATTCCGAGGTGAATTTACCGGTCTGGATGTCCTTGAGGACCCGCTTCATCTCGGCCTTGGTCTCTTCGGTGATGATGCGCGGTCCGGTGACGTATTCGCCCCACTCGGCCGTGTTCGAGATCGAGTAGTTCATGTTGGCGATGCCGCCTTCATAGATCAGGTCGACGATCAGCTTCACTTCGTGCAGGCACTCGAAATAGGCCATCTCCGGCGCATAACCGGCCTCGACCAGCGTCTCGAAACCGGCGCGGATGAGTTCGACCAGGCCGCCGCAGAGAACGACCTGTTCGCCGAAGAGATCGGTTTCGCACTCTTCCTTGAAGTTGGTCTCGATGATGCCCGAGCGGCCGCCGCCGACGCCGCAGGCGTAGGAGAGAGCGAGATCGAGGGCATTACCGGAAGCGTCCTGATGAACGGCGACCAGGCAGGGGACGCCGCCGCCCTTCTGGTATTCGCCGCGGACCGTATGACCCGGGCCCTTCGGCGCGATCATTACGACGTCGACCGAGGCCTTCGGCTCGATGAGGCCGAAGTGGACGTTCAGGCCGTGCGCAAAGGCGATTGCCGCGCCGTCGCGGATGTTTCCGGCGATCTCGGCCTTGTAGATGTCGGCCTGCAGCTCGTCCGGCGTCGCCATCATCATCAGGTCGGCCCAGGCGGCAGCTTCGGCAACGGTCATGACCTTGAAGCCGTCCGCTTCGGCCTTCTTTGCCGTGGCCGAACCCGACTTAAGCGCAATGGCGACGTTCTGCGCGCCGGAATCCTTGAGGTTCAGCGCATGGGCGCGGCCCTGGCTGCCGTAGCCGATGATGGCGACCTTCTTCGACTTGATGAGGTTGAGATCGGCATCACGATCGTAATAGACGCGCATCGATTTTTCCTTCCCTTTGCTTGTCCGTTTCGCTTTGGCAGCCGCAGATACGGCCGCCCTACCTTTTCGCGCCGTAGAGCGTGAGAAAGGCGTCGACCGCCCGCTCCGCCCTGCGGCTGAAATCCTTCTTCAGGCTACCCGGCTCCTCGCCGAGAAGCATGCGCAAATGCCAGTCGGAGACGACCAGGCCGTAAAGAGCGCCATAGGCTTCGTCAGCGTTGTCGAAAGCCAGGAGACCGGCCTTGCGGCCCGCTTCGAGCAGCGCTCCCGCCCTGCGTCCGATCTGCCGGCGGCCGCGTTCCTGCAGCATGTGGCCGAGCTTCGAGCCTTCCCGGCTCGCCTGTCCGATCGCAAGCCGGTTGAGCGCCAGCGACACGTCGCCTGCCAGCACGTCGAGAAGGTCCTTGGCGAAAGCGACGAGATGCACCCTCAAGCTGCCCCCGTCCAGCTTTGCGGCGGAGACGTCGAGCGTGCGAACCTTGCTCGCCTGAAAGGCGATCATGGCCGAAAGGAGCCCTTCACGATCGCCGAACCACTTGTAGAGGCTCTCCTTGGAGCAGTTCGCCGCGCGCGCCACTCCCGCCGTCGTCAGCGCCTTTTCGCCCCCGTCGACAAGCAGGCGCAAAGCCTGTTCGAGCACCGCTCCCTGGCGCTCGGTCAGGCCGTTTGCGGCACCTGCCTCTCTTATCGCTCCGACGCTTTGCACTCGCTTCGCCCTATCAGTACCGTACGGTACGGTTCGTGAGGTTTCTAATTGCCCGATCCGGGGACGTCAAGCGGTTTTGGATATCCGGTTCGTTTCAAGGCAGCCCCGGACAAAAATGGGAGCAACCCACTGGCGGGACTCCGATTTCCGTGCCTGCGTCGCCCCCGCGCCCGCTTTACCGGTGCGCGCCTCCCTACATTACGAAAATATAATGATCTCAAAGCTTTTCGCTGATCGGGTTGATCTTTATGTTGAATGAAGATGCCTGGGATAGAGAAAAACAATGAGCAAGACAGCCGAGACGACGGACGAAGCGTCGCGTTCGACACCGTCGAACGTCACCGTCATCCCGGCTCCGGTGATGCCGCCACGCATAAAGCGCCGTTCGCGCCGCCGCTGGATCTTTGCGCTCCTGGTGCTCGCTATCGTCGGCACGGGCTACTATGCCTGGAGCCGCCAGGGCGCGCAGCCGGCCACCACCATGATCACTCAGGCGGTCACGCGCGGCGACATCGAAGAGAGCGTGACTGCCGTCGGCACGCTGGAGGCGGTCAAATCGGTCGATGCCGGCGCACAGGTCTCCGGCCAGTTGAAGTCGCTGCATGTCGCGATCGGCGACAAGGTCGAACAGAACCAGCTCATCGCCGAGATCGACCCCGCCTCGATCGAGAACAGGATCGAGATCGACGAGGCGGAACTGGCCAATCTTGAAGCGCAGCTCGTCTCGAAGAAGGCCCAGCTCGTATTGAAGCAGGCCAACATCGAGCGTCAACGCAATCTCGTCGCCACGAAAAGCGTTTCGCAGTCGACGCTCGACCAGGCTGTCGCCGATCATGCGGCCGCTGGCGCCGATGTGCAGGCGGTCGAGGCGCAGATCCGCAAGCAGAAGGCCACTCTTGCCGGGGACCGGGTCGATCTCGGCTATACCAAGATCTATGCTCCGATGGCCGGCACCATCGTCGACGACCCCGCCAAGGAGGGACAGACCCTCAACGCCAACCAGACGACGCCGACGATCGTCACGATCGCCGATCTTTCCACGATGACGGTCAAGGCGCAGGTCTCCGAAGCCGATGTCGGCAAGCTGAAGCTCGGCATGGATGCGTATTTCACCCTTCTCGGACAGCCCGGAAAGCGCTTCACCGGCAAGTTGCGTCAGATCGAGCCGATGCCCGATACCGAGAACAACGTCGTCCTCTACTATGCCCTCTTCGATGTCCCCAATCCCACGGGCGAGTTGATGATGTCGATGAGCGCGCAGGTCTTCTTCGTCCAGGCGGCGGCAAAGAATGTGCTGGTTGTCCCGAGCACGGCACTCCGCACCATGGAGGCGGCGGCCTCCGACGGGCCCGCAAGAGCGGAAGTGACCGTCGTTGCGCCGTCCGGTGCGAGCCAGACGCGCACCGTCGAGGTCGGTGTCCGCAACCGGGTGAGCGCCGAAATCGTCCGCGGGCTGGAGGAAGGTGAGAAAGTGGTCGTCGACGCTGCCTCCGCCACGAACGGCAGCCGCGGTCCCAATACCAGCCGGCGCGGCATGCGCATGCCGCCGATGTTCTGAGCACGCCGATGGCCCCGCTCATTTCACTCCGGGATGTCAGCAAGACCTATTTCAACGGCGACATCGCCGTCGAGGTCTTGCACCATATATCCCTCGATATCGAGGCCGGCGAGTTCGTCGCGATCATCGGCCAGTCCGGTTCCGGCAAGTCGACGCTGATGAACATTCTCGGCTGCCTCGACCAGCCGACCTCGGGCGACTACTTCATCGAAGGCGATAGCGTCTCCGGCTTCGACGGCGACGCGCTCGCGGCGCTGCGCCGCCGCACCTTCGGCTTTATCTTCCAGTCCTACAATCTGATCCCGACCGCAAGCGCCCGGGAGAATGTCGAGGTACCCGCCGTCTATGCCGGCGTTTCCGCCCGCGACCGGCACGATCGTGCCGAGGCGCTCCTGCAGTCGCTCAAGCTCGGCGAACGGCTCGATCATCGTCCGAACCAGCTTTCCGGTGGCCAGCAGCAGCGCGTCTCGATCGCCCGCGCCCTGATGAATAGAGGCCGCGTCATCCTTGCCGACGAGCCGACCGGCGCGCTCGACAGCCAGAGCGGCGAAGAGGTGATGCGCCTCCTTCGCGATATGAACGAAAACGGCCACACCGTCATCGTCATCACCCATTCGCGCGAGGTCGCCGCACAGGCCGACCGGCTGATCGAGATCAGCGATGGGCGGATCGTTGCCGACCGCTCCAAGAAGGGACGCAGCAATCCCGATGCAGCCGTCGGTCTCGCCCAAAGCACGCGTGAGGGCTTCGCGGCGATCGCGGACGTGTCGGAAGCGGTGAAGATGGCACTGCGGGCGCTGCGGGCAAACCTCTTTCGTACGATCCTGACGCTGCTCGGCATCGTCATCGGCGTCGGTTCGGTTGTCGCCATGCTCGCCATCGGCACCGGCGCGCAGAATTCGGTACTCGACCGGATCTCGTCGATGGGGTCGGATCTTCTCGTCGTCCGCCCCAGCATGGCGAATTTCCGCGGCAGCGCCGGCGGGACGAATGTTACCCTCGTGCCGGCAGATGCGGACGCGATCACGGAGCTTGCGAATGTCGCATTCGCCGTCCCCGAAATGACGAGCACCGTGACGCTTCGGCGCGGCAACATCGACTATCAGACGACCGCAAACGGAACGGTGCCGCAGTTTACGGAAGCGAAGTCCTGGAAGATCGGCCGCGGCGAATTCATCAACCGGAACGACATGGAGACATACGCACCGGTCGCGGTGCTCGGCGAGACCGTCGTCAAGACGCTCTTCCCGGAGGGCTCCGACCCGATCGGTCAATACGTGCTCGTGAACAAGATCCCCTTCCAGGTGATCGGGGTGATGAGCGGGATGGGCGCCAGCGCCGGCGGCAACGATCAGGACGACGTGGTCCTCGTGCCGCTCACGACCGGCAGCATGCGCCTCTTCGGTCAGCGCAACATCCGCACGATCACCGTCAAGGTGCAGGATGCCGCGGCAATAGACCTGACCCAGGAGAGAATTCAGGCACTGCTCAACGAGCGCCACAGGAAGGACGATACTCAGATCACCAACATGTCTTCCGTGCGCGAGGCATTCACCGAGACTTCGAACACCATGAAGTTCTTCCTGGGATCGGTCGCAGCGATTTCGCTGCTCGTCGGCGGCATCGGCGTGATGAACATCATGCTCGTCAGCGTCAGCGAACGCACACGCGAGATCGGCGTGAGAATGGCGACCGGAGCGCGCGAGCGGGACATACTCGTGCAGTTCATCGTCGAGGCACTGGTCGTTTCCGCGATCGGCGGTGCGATCGGCGTCGTGGCCGGTCTATCGACCGGTTACGCCGCTAAAGCCTTCGGCATGCCCGTCAGCTTCACGCCCGGCCCCGTCGCGCTTGCCTTCGCCTGTGCGTTTCTCACCGGCCTGCTCTTCGGCTATCTGCCGGCGAGAAATGCATCGCGCCTCCAGCCGGCGGTGGCCCTCGGCGCGGATTAGATCAATTCCACGCAGTAGCGGTTTTCCCGCCCTGGAAAAGCGCCCATTCAGTCGAAATCAGATATTTTGGGCGCCTGCGATCAATTCCCAGCGCTTGCCGTTCGACTGGGATTGTCGGGCGAAGTAATTATAAGGAGTGCGTGACCAATCTCTGACCGAGTTGGTCCTGTTGTCGAGCACAAGGTCACCTTCGCTCGTGCGGACGGTGAGAACCGTGTGGCCCTCTCCGCGATAACGCGCAACCGTGAGTAGCAGAGCCGAGGCCGGCCAACCCCGCTTCAGAAGCTCCCGCTTCTTCAGAATTGCGAAGTCCTCGCAGTCTCCGTAGGCGGTCGGCACACGCCAATCGTCGTCCTTGCCGACATTTGCGCGGTCGCTGCGTTCGCGGATGCTTGCATTGACGGTGCTGTTGATCTGTTTGAGCTCGCTGATCTTTTCCGGCGCGAGAACGACGGCCTTCTTGCCGCCGCCAGTGTTGCAGAGCCGCGGCTCGCGGGCGCAGAAGGATGCGAAGGCCGGCGGCGCGAAGGCCTTGCCGGCGGTCCTCATGGTTGTACCGGCATCGGCAGCCCCAGGGGCCGCGATCAGCAACAAAAAGACTGTCTGCGCAATGAAGCGTTTCACGAGGCGTTCTCCAACGACGGACATAAGTCTCCCGGTCCGCCGTAGAGACTAGCTAAGATAGATTAAGCCATGGTTGATAACCCGAAATGAGGCAGTGATATGGCCATCTACTAACAATTCGTAAGTTGACCACAGGTAATTTTAATTCAATTCTAAAAAGTATTTTTAAAGTTAATGTTATTAGGAGTATAGAAATGAAAAGAATTAATAGATCGATATTTCGGACATTTTTCATACTATCCACGGCCACGATAGGAGCCGTAATCGTTACGACGGATGCGGATGCAGTACAGCGCCAGCGCATGACTGCGCGTCAGTGCAGTCCGCTTTCGGAAGACAACTTCGCGGCATGTTGCGTTGCAATAAACCGGTCGAAGATTCTCACCCCCGCGCAGATTAAGATGTGTCCGCCCCTGACGACGGCGACCATTGGTGCGGGCACCGGACGCCACGATCGCAGTGACTCCACTGCAAGCGGTCCGACGAGAGGCGGCGGCAAGAGCGGTGGCAACAAGGGCGGCGGCGCTGGTGGCGGCGGCGGCGGTGGCGGCGGCGGTGGCGGCGGCGGCGGCGGCGGCGGCGGTGGCGGTGGCGGTGGCGGCGACAACGGCGGTGGTGGTGGTCAGGATCCCGGCAAGGGTGACCAGGACAATGGCAAAGGTGATCAGGACGGCGGTAAGGGCGGCCAGGACAACGGGAAGGGCGGCCAGGACGGCGGCAAGGGCCATCAGGACAACGGCAAGGGTAACCAGGACGGCGGCAAGGGCCACCAGGACAACGACAAGGGCAACCAGGACGGCGGCAAGGGCCACCAGGACAACGACAAGGGTAACCAGGACGGCGGCAAGGGTAACCAGGACGGCGGCAAGGGTAACCAGGACAACAATAAGGGCGATCAGGACGGCCAAGGCAAAGGCGGGAAGGACAAGGGCGGAAAGGACAAAGGCGGGAAAGCCAAGGGCGATAAGTAAGCAGCCGCGGCCATGGCCGCGGTGACGGAAGTCCCTGGCATCAGCGAGAACAGCGATCGCGACCGTCGACGGCTTACGGCCGGACTGGGAAAGTGACAAGCCGGGGCGCTTGTCCAGCAACGTCGACGGTAACCCTTGAAGGGCGGCTCCCGCAGGTGCCGCCCTTCCCTTTGGCAGCGGTGTCGTCAGAGCGGGATCAGGAAGAGTGTGTAAAACTGAAATGATTTGGCCCGTGCAGCGACGACAACCTTTCACTAACCCCTGGTCCCGATAATGCCGCCGCAATCGAGGACCGAATCCCATGACCAAGGCAAATTCCAAAAGACGAAAGCGCAGCACGGCCCGCAAGAGCAGCCGGAGCGGTATGGGCCGCTGGTATCTGGCGGCAGCAGTCATCGTCGGCGGGATTGTGGCCTACGAGCACCGGGGGGAATTAGGACATCTCCCCGGGGCATCGAAGCTGACCGCGCTGCTTTCGCACGCCGAGAAACCGTCCGAGAAAAAAGCGCAGGCGAAGATGCCGGCCGAGAAGAAACCGCCAAAAAAGGTGGAACTGGCGACCATTCCGATCCCTTTCCGTCCGAAGGATCAGACCGGGTCGATAGCGCCGAAGACCGCATTGATCCCGCCTGCACCCGTGGAACTACCGGTTAGGCAGTCTCTCGAACAGGCTAACCTGCGCCCGGCCGAGAGCGGCACCTTCTATTTCTGCGGCATCCGCCATGATAACTGCGTTCTCGACGGCGATACCTTCCTGTACCAGGGCCAGAGAATTCTCATCGCCGACATAGATGCGCCGGAAACGAAGCTCGCGAAATGCGACGAGGAACGGTCGCGCGGCTCTTATGCCAAGGCACGATTGCGAGAGTTGTTGAATTCCGGAAACTTCGCCCTCGTTGCATCCGAAGCCACCCCGGGCGACGAGCCCGGCAAGCGGCGGCTCGTCGTCAGGAACGGCAGATCCCTCGGAGACATCCTCATATCGGAAGGGCTCGCCAGAAAGCGAACCGGGCACCCACAGTCGTGGTGCGGCCAGTCCACCGCGCGCGTTTCCGGTTGAACCGTGGCGGCCACAGGACACGGGAATGAAGTTCGCTACCCATAGCGGCGGTGATCTGACAGAACCGCATCGATGACCCGCCGCGATTTTTCGATTTCCCGTCGATCGGTGCCCGGCATCTCGACGGCAACGATCAGCGCCTTCCACAAGGTCCATCCACGGCCACGCGCCCAGGTCTCTTCGTCGAGCGGAAGGGCGTCCCGGAATGCGGCGCGGCTTGTTTCATCGAACATCGTCCAGGAGATCGACAGGTCGCACGCCGGATCGCCGACGCCTGACGTGCCGAAATCGATCACGGCGCTCAACTGGCCGTTTTCGACCAGGAGGTTGCCGGAGGCGACATCGCCATGGAACCAGACGGGAGCATTGTTCCACGCGGAGCCAAGCGCCACCTCCCACACCACACGTGCGGTGGCAACGTCGATCCTGCCCTCGAGCGCTTCGAGTGCCCGGCGCGTTTCGTGGTCGTAGACGGCCAAAGGACCGCCTCGGAAGAAATTGTGTTGCCCGGGCGGCGGACCGCTCCGCGCGTCGATCCGTTGCAGCGCAGCCAGGAATTCACCGAGGGTCGTCGCAAAACTGCCGAGGTCGGTGATGGGCGCATGGGTCGCGGTCTCGCCCGGTAGCCATCGATAGACGGACCAATGCCACGGATAGCCCCTGCCCGGCCGCCCGATGGCCAAAGGCGCAGGAATACGCAACGGCAGGTACGGCGCAAGACGAGGCAGCCAATGTTGCTCCTTTTCCACTTGAAGCGCGTAATGGGCGGCGCTCGGCAACCGCACGTTCATAACGTCGCCCAGGTGGAAGGTCCTGTTGTCCCACCCACCGAACTTGACCGGTCTTATCGGCAGGTCCGCCCATTGCGGAAACTGCTCGGAAATCAACTGTTCGACGAGAGCTGTACTGATTTCGGGCGTTTCGGCGGAAGACATCGAATGTCCGCTTCCCTGATCACGGTGATTGGTAGACTGCCGGGAGGAGCAGGATCGCTTCGATGGCTCAATGAGACGGTGGAACGATCCGGCTGGACCGAATTAAGATCATGAAACGTGACGGTTTCCAAGTTCCGCCCGGAACTTGCCCTCAGGCATCGACCTGCAACAGCCCGAGAACCCGCGTTACGGCGGACGGGATAGGACCGATGACGGGCACATCGAATAGCGGCTGCAGCTGCTCCGCCGCCTGTCCGAGCGGGCCGCCGCCGATGATGACTGCCTCCGCCCCATCAAGGTCGACGGAGGCGCGAACTGCGTGCCAGAGCGAGGTCCGCAGGCGCTCCTCGTCTCTGGATACGGCGAGCGGATCGCCTGGCGTGCAGCGGATGCCGGAGTAGAGATGGGAAAGCCCCAGATGCCGTGCCCGCTCTGCGATCGCATCCGCGAGGTCGGGCGTCGTGGTTGCAACGCCGAACCGTCGTCCATCCTGCGAAGCCTCCAGCATCGAAGCTTCGCAGATGCCCACGACGGGAATGCCGACACGCTCCCGGAGCAGGGCAAGGCCGGGATCGCCAAAGGCGCTGACGATGATCCCGAGGCAGCCCGGCTCGTGTCTGGTGCCGATTTCCACCACCTCGTCGGCGGCGGCTGCCAGTTCGTCCGGCTTCAGGATCATCCGGGGACTGCGCCTGGCCGTGGCGCTTGCCACGGCCAGGCGTCCATTCGCAGCCTTGTGCGCGATGGAGGCCATCATCTCGCTCGTCGCCTGCGAGCTGTTCGGGTTGATCAGCAGAAGATGGAAGTTCACGTTCTGAGCTCCGCGACGACTGGCCCCTGCTGCGCCGCCTTCGGCTGATCGGCCTCCGCCGGCAGCGAGAGATCCTCCATCGATCGGCCGTAGGTTTCCGGGCCAAGCTGGATGCAGAATGCGAAGACCGCATACATTCCCGCAGCAAGCCCGAAGACGCCGATCATTCCGTAGCTGTCGAACAGCATGCCGGAAATCGTCGGCACGAACGAGCCGGCCGCCGATCCCGTTGCCAGAATGAGGGCCACCCCGAAGGCGCGAATTCTCGTCGGGAACAGTTCCGGCGCATAGATCCAGATCGACGTGTTGAGCAGCAGGACGAAGAACTGGAAGATGGCTCCGAACAGGAGAACGAGATAGATATTGGTGCCGAGAGCGACGATCGACACCGCCGCAAGGCAGGCGAGCGCCGCACCCACGGTCAGCACCTTCTTGCGCGGCAGATAGTAGCCGAACATCGAAGCGGCGATCGCACCGAGGACGCTGCCGCTCTGGATGATCATGCTGTAGAGCAGGCTGCCGGAGAGCGTATAGCCCATCGACACGAAGATGACGGGCATCAGCGTCAAGACCGACAATTGCGCGCCATAGCTCATGAGAATGGCGATCGCTACCGGTATGGTCCGCCCGATGAAGGGTGCTCGGAAGAGTTCCCGCCAGTCGCTCTTCTCGGTGGCCTCGTCCGTCATATGATCTGTCGTCAGGTATTCCTGCACCACGAGATTGCGCGGTTTCAACGAGCCTGAGGCCAGGATGGACAGTACCTTGTTCGCCTCGCCGATCCTGTTCTTCGAGGCAAGGAACCGCGGCGTCTCCGGTACAAAGCGGCGATAGAAGACGACCAGAAGCGCCGGCAGCGCCAGTGACGCAAATAGCCAGCGCCAGCTGTTCTCTCCCGGGAAAAGCGTAAATATCAGCAGGCCGAATGCCGGCGCCAGGAAGTTGCCGAACCCGCCGGCGCCGACATTCACGAGACCCGCCGCCGTGCCGCGAAACTTCGGCGAGCAGAATTCCGAGAGCATCGTCACCGCCGTCGAGATTTCGCCGCCGACGCCGAAGCCGACGATCGCGCGGGCAAAACAAAGCATGGTGAAGTTCGGCGCCATCGCGCAGGCCGCCGAGCCGATGGTGAAGAGCAGGAGATTGACGGTCAGCATCACCCGCCGGCCGTAGCGGTCGCCGAGAATGCCCGACAGCAGTCGCCCGACCGCGGCGCTGCCGAAGGTGATCGTGTTGAGAAACCCGATGTCCGTGCCGGTAAGGCCCCAGTGCTCCTTGAGAATGGGACCGGCGACGCCGATCGTGTTCTGTTCGAAGCTGTCGAACAGGCAACCGATCAGGACGAGGGCGAGAATCTGCTTGTGCGCGCCGGTAACGCCGATTTTGGTGAAAGCCGATTCCAGTTGTCGAATGACCGGCGAACTCCCGCCGGTCGGCACCATATTTTCCGCTGCCATTGTTGTTCCCCTTGTGGTTGAACGAGCGTGAAAACTTAGTTTCTCGATCATACACCACGAAACTGCAGTTTCATAGCCCGAATCCACAGGGGGCGACGGAGAGGAATTCCTGCCCTTCCGGCAGGCTTGGCCTCCACGAACATGGCGTTCCGGCCGGGGCCTATCGATGGCGAGCTTCGTGCGCCAAGCCGTTGCGATCCGTACTGCGCGGGCTCACAGCTCTTCCAGCGTGTCGTTCAGTGCCTCGATACCGCGCAGCCGGTTCCGGCCGGCAACGCCTGCGGTCTCGATGCAGCGTGTGGTCAGGAGATGGCAGAGCGCCATCACCGACACATGGTTGAAAAGCGGCCCCGGCGCCAGGGTCTGGCAACGGAAGTGCCAAGCCGCACCGCTCAGGAGAGGCACGCCTTCATCGGTGATGTAGAGCAACTTCGCCTTGGTTCTTTCCACCTGCGCCATGAGTTGCTCCATCAGAGCGACGCGGCGCCGCAGACCGAAGAGAACGACGACGTCGTCGGGCGCGATGCTGACCAGATGCTCGCCGAGCGTCTGCCCGCCTCCGGGAATGGCAGCGATGTTTTCGATCACCTGGGTGAGCTGCCATTGCAGATAGGTCGCAAAGGAATGGCTGGCGCGAAAGCCGATGACCCACACCTTGCGGGCCTCCAGGATGGCTGTGGCAGCCGCATCGATCTCAGCCTCGCCGATCGCAAGGAAGGTGGCCTCCAGATTGGCGACGCCCTGGGCGACATGCGCTGCGACCGATTGCCGGCCGTCGGCATCGGTGGCGGTCGCCAGGAAAAGGCGCGACCCGGTCTGCTTGTCCGCGCGCGCGTGCCGCCGCGCTTCCTCGTAGTTTTCGTAGCCGAGGCGCTGAACGAAGCGCGACACGGTCGCTTTCGATACATGGGCCAAAGCCGCCAGCTCCTGCGCGGAATAGCTCGCTATCTCCCCCGGAAAATCACAGAGGAAATCGCCAAGCCGCCGCTCGGCCGGGTGCAACTCGGGTAGAATTTCGCGGACGCGAGCGAGGAAGGAACGTTCTTTGGCGGCCATTGGCACTCCCATGAAACTGTCGTTTCACGGGACTGTCCGATTTTCGTCCGGCCTTGGCAATAGGTGGAAGATCCGCCCCGCGGTCACCTCTCCTCCCGAAGCGTATCCTTCTGCGTTATCAGGCGGGCGCTGTGCTGACCGCTCAGATATGTCCATAGCCAGCTCCAGGCCACGGCAAAGCGGCTGCGGGTACCGATCAGGAAATAGATGTGGGCAATGCCCCAGATCCACCAGGCAAGCGACCCCTTGAGCTTGATCCGGCCGAAATCGATGATCGCCGCGCGCCTGCCGATGGTGGCCAGGCTTCCCTGGTGCCGGTAGCGGAACGACCCCGGCGCCGGAGAGCCCGTGAAGCGGCCACGGATCACCTGGGCGACGTAGGCCCCCTGCTGCTTGGCCGCGGGCGCGATGCCGGGCACCGGCTTGCCGTCTTCCTGGATGACGGATGCCGTATCGCCGATGACGAAGATGTCCGGATGGCCCGGCGCGGTCAGATCGGGCCCGACCTTAACGCGGCCGGCGCGGTCCGCGTCGGCGCCGATCCATTTGGCGGCGGGCGAGGCCTGGACCCCCGCCGCCCAGACGAGCGTCCGGCTCGCGACGAAGCTCTCGCCTATCGTGACCCCCTCCTCGGTGCAGTCGGTCACCGGCGTGCCCGTCAGCACCTCGACGCCAAGCTTCTCCAGTTCGCGGGAAGCATAGGCGGAAAGCTCTTCGCTGAAGGCGGGAAGAATGCGCGGGCCGGCTTCGACGAGCACCACGCGCGCCAGACGCGTATCGATCCGGCGGAACTCGCCGGGCAGTGTTCTATGGGCCATTTCGGCAATGATGCCCGCAAGCTCGACCCCGGTCGGTCCTGCGCCGATGATCGTGAAGGTCAGCAGTGCATCGCGCCTGGCGGGGTCCTCCTCCACCTCCGCCTGCTCGAAGGCGATGAGCACGCGGCGGCGAATGGTCGTCGCATCCTCCAGGGTCTTGAGCCCAGGCGCGACCGCCGCCCATTCGTCATGGCCGAAATAGGCGTGCGTTGCGCCGGTCGCCAACACCAACGTGTCGTAGGGGATCGATTGCCCATGCACGAGCGTCACTTCCTTCGCAGTCGTATCGACGCCCGCTACCTCGCCGAGCAGCGTCGTCACCTCCTGTCGGTCGCGGTAGAGCCGGCGGATCGGCCATGCGATCTCCGAGGTTGCGAGCACCGTGGTCGCCACCTGGTAAAGCAGCGGCTGGAAAAGGTGATGATTGCGCCGGTCGATCAGCGTGACCCTGACCGGCGCACCCTTGAGGTCGTTGACGAGTTGCAGCCCGCCGAAACCTCCGCCGACCACGACGACATGATGTCTTTCCTGCATGGTCTTCCGTCCTGTTCCTCATCCGCTCACATCGAGCTGGCAACACTGTTGAACTCCACACGCGGGAGCGCAAGCCGTCGCCCGGCATGGCTGCATTGCATCCGCGAATGGTCTTCGCGGACGTTTCGCCGGCCTACTCCGCATAGCCGACGGGCACTGCGGTACCACTTTTCAGGACTTCCATCGAAATCGATGCGGAAACGTCGAAAAGCTCCACCTTCCGCACGATCTGCTTGTAGACGACGTCGTAATGTTCGACCCGCGGCAGAACCACCTTGACGATGTAATCGTAATTGCCGGTCAGCCGGTGCGCCTCGACGATCTCCGGAATGTCGCTGATCGCCCTGCGGAACTTTTCGATCCAGTCGTCGGAATGATGCGCCGTCTTGATCAGCGCAAAAACCGTGGTCGGCACGCCCATCCTTTCCCGGTCGAGGACGACGATGCGCCGGGTGACATAGCCGGCCTCCTCCAGCCGCTGAATGCGCCGCGAGCAGGCGGAAAGCGAAAGACTCACCCTCTCGGCAAGGTCGCCCATGGCGACGCTCGCATCCTGCTGCAGAAGCATGAGCAGCTTCCGGTCTCTCTCGTCAAGCACGCTCCGACTCCTTGCTCTTGCCATAGAGTGCGCCGAAATTTTTCGCGGCATTCGGATTCGGGCGCAAACGGCTTGCTAAAATCTGGCCAAGCGCCGATCAAAGCAAACACATGCAACCGGGCCCGCACGATAATCTAGCAATGGAACGGGGAACGTGGCGAAGCGTTCCCGACGGCCAAAGGGCAGCAGCAGGAACGACGATGGAAATGCGGAAAATCGGCCTCATCGGCGGCATGAGCTTCGAAAGCTCGGCAGTCTATTACCGCTTGGTCAACGAGGCCGTACGCAAACGACGTGGCAAATTACATTCGGCGGAAGTGCTTCTGCATTCCGTCGACTTCCAGCAGATCGTGGACCTGCAGAGAGCCGGCCATTGGGACGACGCCGCCCTGCTTCTCTCCGGTGTCGCCCGCGGGCTCGTCGCCGGCGGCGCGGACTGCATCCTGATCTGCAGCAATACCATGCACATCATTGCCGACGCGGTGCGTGCCTCGGTCGATGTCCCCTTGATCAACATCATCGACGAAACGGCACTGCGCCTGAAGGCCGCCGGCAGCCGCAAGCCCCTGTTGCTCGCCACACGCTACACGATGGAACACGGCTTCTATGCGGAGCGCATGAAGACACATGATATCGACCTGATGGTACCCGATGCCGATGGCCGGACACTCACCCACAACGTGATCTTCGACGAGCTCTGCGCAGGCCAGGTGCTGAACGTTTCGCGCTCGGCAGTGATCGGGCTCGTCGAGAAAGCAAAGGCGGAGGGTGCGGACGCCGTCATTCTCGGCTGCACCGAAATCTGCCTGCTTCTCGATCCGGCCGAATTGCCGCTCCCAGGCTTCGATTCCACTGCCATCCATGCGGAGGCGGCGGTCGAATTCTCGCTTGGCGACCGGCAGTAAGCTGCTCTGCCTAAAGGCGCTGATTTAGCAGGCCCGCCGCAGCACCGAGAGCGATACCGATCGCTATGAGCGTGGCGTTGCCATAGGCCTGTGGCGACAATCCGCCTATGGCGTGTCGTCGTACTCTGCCCGCGCCTGCCGGATAGCCTGGTGGTTCTCCAGCGACCAGTCGACGAAGACCCTTAGCACGACAAGAAACGAGCGCCCGAGATCCGTAAGGCTGTATTCCACGCTCGGGGGCTGCGTCGGGTAAACGGTACGGCGCAGATAACCATCACGCTGCAGATCCCGTAGCGTCTGGGTCAGCATCCGCTGTGAAATGTCCGGGATGAGCCGCCTGAGCTGCGAGAAGCGCAAAGGACCGTCGGCGAGCGACAGAATCATCAGCGAGTTCCACTTACCGCCGATATTGTCCATCACGTCCCGCACCGGACAATTGTCGATGTCCATAGGCATGCCGCAGACGACTGCCACCCGCTTGCCCTTCAACGTGCCCGATGCCTTGGTCATGGCGGTACCCTTTCCGTAACCACGGCAGAAAAAACTGCCTCCTTTACAGCTCTTAGCAGATCAAGGGATAAGAGCAACTCTCAAAAAGAGACCAGCTTTCGGGATGAGATCATGTGGACAGGACATGCTGAACGACGCGCTGGAGTGGAAACGAAAGGAAAATCATGTCTGGAAGACTGCTCGTAACCGGCGCCGCCGGACAGTTCGGCAAACTCGTGCTCGATGCGCTCCTGGCCTCCGGCAAGACGAAGCCGGCCGATATTACCGCCACCAGCCGGGACATCGCCAAACTGGCGGACTACGCAGCGAAGGGCGTCGAGACCCGTGCCGCCGACTTCGACGATCCGGCCTCGCTCGAGCGGGCCTTCGCCGGCGCCGACCGCATACTCATCATTTCGACGGATGTTCTCAACGAACCGGGCAAGCGTCTGAAGCAGCACCTTGCCGCCGTCGAAGCGGCCAGGAAGGCGGCGGTGAAGCACATCCTCTATACGTCGATGCCGCAGCCGGAAACCTCGGTGATCCCTTTCGCGTCCGATCATCTCGGCACCGAAGAAGCCATCAAGGCGACGGGAATTCCCTACACGATCCTGCGTAACGCCTGGTACATGGAAAACCTCCTCCTGTCGCTCCCGCACGCACTCGCGGCAGGACAATGGTTCTCCTCCGCCGGCGATGGCCGCATTTCCCACATCGGCCGCCGTGACCTTGCCGCGGCCGCCGCTTCCGCTCTACAGTCAAGCTCTACGGAAAGCCGCACTTACACCCTGACCGGACCGCAAGCCCTTACAACCGGCGAGATCGCCGCCCTTGTTGCCAAGGCCACCGGCAAGACGCTCGAGGTCGTCCACGTCTCTGACGAGGCATTGTCGGGCGGTCTCAAGAATGCGGGTCTCCCGGACTTCTTCGTCCCGATCCTCGTCTCCTTCGACGCCAATACCCGCAAAGGACATTTCGACATCGTGACCGACGACACCGCCGGGCTTACCGGAAGGCCCCCCATCGACCTCGCCTCCTTTCTGGAGGCGAATAAGTCGGCACTCGTCCACTGATCATGAGGAAGCGGCAGGCCCGGCAAACGACCGGGCCTTTTTAAAAGCGGGAGCAGAAGAATGCGCAGCTTTCCCTTCGGAATTCCGGTCCAATTCGAGGGTGGAGGTCGGTGTTCAGCGCAAGGCGGTCTCGCTCGAACTCTGCGGCGCGGACGCTGCGGCCCGGCGAGCTACCCTGCCCTCCTCGGCCTTGTAGAAATATTGGCTCGCCACCAACCAGCCCTTTAACGGCCTCAACGGCGGAATACAGGTCAGGAACATGAACGGCCCGGTGACCAGGAGATGGACCCAAAGGGGTGCGCTGTATTGTACCTCCAGCCACACGCCGAGAAACACGCTCGGCACGCAGGCAAAGCAGATCACGAAGAAAGCAGGACCGTCCGCGGGATCGGCGAAGGAATAGTCCAGGCCGCAGACTTCGCATCCTTGCCTGAGCTTCAGGAAGCCGTCGAACAAATGCCCCTGGCCGCAACGGGGGCAGCGACCTCGTAATCCCGTATGCAGCGGCGACAGAGGCGGCCACTCATGATCCGACATCGTTCTTCCTTTCAGTCTTCTGCATGCCCCCGCAAACCCGCAAGCTTGGGAGACGTTCCCGCCGACCAGGCACTAGCCGCTTCGTCGGCTCCCCAAAAGATGACATACAAAGCATACAAGAACAATAAATTGTATGCATACCGGGGCGCGGCAATTCCACGCAGCACCTTCGCGCGGGAGTATCACCCTTAAACGATGAGGTTTCGGGCCGCCGGCGACTGAGCGAGGAGACCGGCGATGACCTCCAGGCTGTGCCGCAGTTCATCGCGTGTCCGCGCAGACCCCAGACCGAGCCGGACGGCTTCCGGTGGGTCGGAGATCGCGAAGGCATCGCTGGCGACGACGCCGATCCCGGCCGTTCGCAGCTGCGCCGTGAACTCGCCGCGGTTCCAGCGGGAGGGCAGCTTCAGCCAGAGATGAAATCCCTCGCGATCGGCGAGAAGATCGGCGTCCTCGAGGCTCTTGATCGCGATCTGCTGGCGCGCGCCGGCTTCCGTCCGGATCGCTCCCAGAACCGCTTGCGCCGTTCCTTCCTCCAGCCAGCGCGTGGCGATGGCCGCCGAAAGCGGAGACGTCATGCCGACTGTCGCTCGGATCGCCCCTTCGAGGCGGACGGCCGCCGATCGATCGGGCGCGACGAGATAGGCGATGCGGAGCGCCGGCGAGAGGCACTTGGCAAGCCCTGCTATATGAAAGACGAGGTCCGGCGCGAGCGCGGCCAGTTGCGGAACGGGGTTCGCGGGCAATGCGCCATAGGCGTCGTCCTCGATCACGGCCACGCCGTGACGGCGTGCAATCGCGACGATCGCCTCGCGGCGCTCGAGCGGAAGCGTCGCGGTCGTGGGATTGTGAAGGGTCGGATTGCAGTAAAGCGCCTTCGGCTTGTGCCGGGCGCACGCCTCCTCGAACGCGTCGGGCAATATCCCGTTTCGGTCGATCCGGACGCTCACGAGCTCGATACCCATATGCGCCGCCAGTGAGCGGAGGCCCGGATAGGTGAGCGCCTCGGCGCAGATCCTGTCGCCCTTCGTCGCCAGCACCCCGACGCTCGCAAGCAGAGCCCCTTGCGCTCCTGTACAGACGACCAAGCGATCGGCTCGAAGGTCGCCGAGCCGCGGCTTGAGCCAGGCTGCACCGGCAGCCCTGTCCCGCTCCGTGCCGCCGACGGGCTGGTAGCGCATCAGCAGTTCGGGATCACGTTGGTCGAGAGGCGCAACATCCATCCACATTCTCTCCGACAGGGCTGGGTCGTCGAAGAGCGGCGGCAGGTTCATGCTCATGTCGACGAGACCGCCCAGCAGGCCGCCCGCCAGGCCGCCCGATGAGGGACGTGCGGCGCTCCGGCGCCGAGCCGTGACGTAGGTACCCTGCCCCACCCGACCCTCGACCAAACCGCGCCGGCGCGCTTCGTTGTAGGCCCGGCTGACGGTTGTGAAGTCGATGCCGAGCGCGGCCGCCAGCGCGCGCTGCGGTGGCAGGCGCACTCCCCCCTTCAGTCGACCCGCCGCGATGTCCGCGGCGATCTCGTCGGCAATTGCGAGATACAGCGGTCCTCGCGCTTGGCCGAGCGCCGGCATCCAGGAAACCTCCACGCGATCCACGTCCATCGTAGCCTTTCGAGTCTTACAATGTATGGATATTGCATGGACGGAGTTTGGCGCGCAAGATCGTCCTGGTAGAGAGAGCTGGAGCGCGCGGCTTTCCGGCGATACGACTAGCCGGGCCTGAGCCGGCGATTGGTGTCGCTCGGCATCAGATCCTTGAACATCCTCGGCACGATGGTCATCGCACCGTAAACGCTAAGGTGGTCGTCGTCGGAATACAGGGGAATGCCGTTCTTCTCGACAGCGCAGACCGGATTACAGAGGAGCGGCACTGCACTGACGCGCTGTACGCCCGGGTCCTCGTCGGCAATGGCCAGGACCGAATTGGCCTTCGCACTGCGTGCATCTACCGCCTGCCGCGTTGGCGGAGGCGGCAGGTGGGCGTCGATGAGGCGGTGCAGCCCCAACGCGTGCGGAACGGACCAGCCGATCTCCGGTATCCCATCCACGATGACGACGCGCCGCCCGGTGTCGCGGATCTCCCGAACCGTCCTCAAAAACTCGCTCTTGAAAATCGCGTAGTTTCCGGCGGTGCCGTGGCTCGCCTCCTCGAAATCCAGACGGTCGAGGATTGCGGGGCGTCCCGTCTCGCCGGGATATCGTTTACCGTTCGCTGCGAGCGGCCAACGTGCGCTGAGGACGACGATCGGAAAATCATCGCTTTGTTCCAGCATCGCCATGATGGCCGCGTTGAAGGCGACGCAATCCCCGCTGTGTTTCTGATCCACCCGCTGCACGCCGAGGATCGGCGGGCATGCGCCCTTGAAGGCGACCGCGCCGCCTCGTTTCCGGCCGTCCATCAGGAAATCGAGGCCCGACAGAAGTGCCCCTGCATGGGAGTCACCCCATAGGAGCACGTCGTTCCTCCGATCCGAGGGCGAACTTGCTTCGCCTTCGATGCGGCACAGTCCGTCCTTAGGCAGCTTGCCGTCACACCGCCCGCGGCGCGCGTCGATATCGCGACTGCCAGCATAGGCAAGTCGGACATCCTGCGGAAGGCGTTCCGGAAAACCCTCCCGCAGGTCTACGACTGCTGAAACGACCGAGAGGACGGCAGCGCCGGCGAGCGCGGAGGCGAAAATGCGTTGCCGCGAAATTCCAATCGGCGGCCGACGACGGAAGGGCCTTTCGACCAGACGCCAGCTCGCGAAGGCACAGGCGAAGGAAAGGCCTATCGCAAGCGAAGCCTGCGCGTAAGGAAGGTCCAGCGTACCGAGGGTCAAACGAAAATAAACGATGATCGGCCAGTGCCAAAGGTAGAGCGAATAGGAGACGAGGCCGATCGCCACCGGCACCGGACTGGACAGAATGCGCGCTACGGCCGTCTGCCGTTGCTCGCCCGACCAGAGCAACGCCAGGGCTCCGAAGCATGGCAGCGCGGCGGCAATGCCTGGAAATGGCGTCGCGGCGCTATAGAGCGCGACGGCGATGAAGATTGCCGCGATCCCCGACAGCGCGATCGCCTCGACCAGATACGCGTTCCGGCAGGCCGGAAACACGCCGAGCGCCAGCAGCACACCGAGCCCAAGTTCCCAGGCCCGTGTCGGAGCAAAATAGAAACTCTCCTGCGGATAGGGACCCGTCGCCCAGACGGAAAGCAGGAAGGAGAAGATACAGAGACCGACAAGCGCACCGAGAACGGCCCTGCGCGGCCTCCCGTAGAGCCACCAGAGGAGCAGCGGCAGGACGATGTAGAACTGCTCTTCGACGGCCAGCGACCAGGTATGAAGCAGGGGTTCCAGATCCGCACTCGGAGCGAAGTAGTCGGAAGTGGAGAACCAGAACCAGACGTTCGAGGCGAACATCATCGTCGCCAGTGCCGAACGCGCAAGGCCGACCAGCATGTCCGGCAGAAGGAGAAGCACACCGGCAGCAAGGCACGTCGCCACGACGACGAAAAGCGCCGGCAATATTCGGCGGGCACGCCGCTCGTAAAACGTAGCAAGCGAAAAGCGACCTTCGGCAAGATCCTTATGGAGTATTCCCGTGATCAGAAACCCCGATATCACGAAAAAGATATCGACGCCCACGAACCCGCCGGAAAAACCCGGAATGCCGGCATGATACAAAACTACCGGCAGGACCGCGATCGCTCGCAGCCCGTCAATATCCTTTCGGTACTCCATCTGAGCAATCCTCGAGCACCTGCAATAAATTTATTCGAAATAACTTGATCGATAACGCTGTAGTGTGACCTCTATAATACAAGTGAAGCCCGAACTGAACTCAATTGCGTTGATCCGCCGCTTTTTTTTGCCTCAGCTGCCCGCAGTCGGCGCGCGCAGCTTCACATCAAAAGAGGTAAGCGCGAAAATCCCTCGTCAAAGCGACACGCAACAAGAGGCGCGCCGAGCTACTAATCCGTCGCCCTAAGCCGTCTCGCCACAGGCGCGGCGGAAGCGTCGTACGGTCTCGGCCATTCCGTATTCGAGCGCATCGGCCGTCAGCCCATGTCCGATCGAAACCTCGGCGAGTTCGGGAATGTGTTTGACGAGCAACGGCAGGTTGGCGACGGTCAGGTCGTGGCCGGCATTGACGGCCAGACCAAGGCCGATCGCGATCTCCGCGGTGCGGCCCAACTCGATCGCGATCCGCTCCGCCTTTTCCGGATCGTCGTAACAGCCGCCATAGGGTCCGGTATAGAGCTCTATACGGTCGGCCCCGGTCTCCTTGGCAAGCTTCAGCGCCTCCGGGTCGGGAACGCCGTCGGCAAACAGCGAGACGCGGAAACCTCTCTTCTTCAGCCGCCCGACGACGTTGCCGAGCAGGTTATGGCTCTTGCGAAAATCCCAGCCATGATCAGAGGTTGCCTGTGCCGGATCGTCCGGCACCAATGTCACCTGCTCGGGTTCGTGCCGCTCGACCAGTTCGAGGAAAGCCTCGTTCGGAAAGCCCTCCATGTTGAATTCCGCAGCCGGAAACTCGTCGTCGATCAGGTCGCGGATCGGCTGGAGATCGGAAAAGCGGATATGCCGCTGGTCCGGGCGCGGGTGGACGGTCAGTCCGCTCGCTCCCGCCTGCAAGGCGGTGCGGCCGAGGCCGGTCACAGACGGCCAGGGGAGATCGCGCCGGTTGCGCAGCATGGCAATGGCGTTGAGATTTACGGAGAGCTTTGCAGGCATATCGGAACTTTCAGACGAAACGCCCCAATTGAACGAGGGGCCGAATGATGGCTACGCTGCTGTTCTACCGCAGTTTTCAGGAAACCGAAATCGCTCTTTGCCCGCCCCATCACAGGACGCCTCTTTGACAGCGATCAGATAGGTTGATATCAACGTTACCGCCGATGATTGATAGATGCCGCAGTAACCGGAGGAGAGTGATCATGACGATGCAGACCACCGCTACGGAACTCGCAGCGCGCAACCGCGCCCGCTTTCCCAACGAAAGTCCCGACTACCGCCGGGCGCGTAACGCGCTTCTCGCCGAGGAGATCGAATTGAGGCGCCACATCGAGCGGGTGTCTTCGGCGACAAGGATACCCTCATCATCTACAGCTATATGTTCGGGCCGCAGCGCGAAAGGCCCTGCCCTATGTGCACCTCCCTGATGGCCGGCTGGGAGGGCAAGGTGCCCGATATCGAGCAGCGCGTGGCACTCGCCATGGTCGCCCGTTCGCCCGTGGAGAGACTGCTCGCCGCAAAGAAGGCCCGCGGCTGGACGCAATTGAAGGTTTACTCCGATAGCGACGGCGTCTTCACCCGAGACTATGTCAGTGCCGAGGATGAGGACGTTCCGGGCTATACCGTCTTCACGCGGAGAGACGGAAAGATCCGGCACTTCTGGAGTGCGGAGATCAGCGGCGAGATGGCCGATCCGGGTCAGGATCCGCGCGGCGCACCCGATCCCGACCCGTTATGGACCCTGCTCGACACCACGCCAGAGGGACGAGGTGCCGACTGGTACCCGAAACTCGAATATAGCAGCGGCGAGTGATCGCGCCGTTTTAGGGGCCGTCGCCTGCCCGTCCATAGAGGACCCGTGCAGGCGACGGCCTTGCGCGCCCGCCAATCCACGCATTTCTGCTGCGGAGCCCGAACGCGGACTTTTTGACGCGCGGCCTGACAACCACCATCTTTGGGCCTAAGTTTCGAATCAGGCTAAGGTTGCTTATGTTCTAAAACAATTTTCCGGCATTGAGCCGCATCTTTTCTTGGAGCCATCGATGACGCCAGCCGAAAGGCCATGCAATGAGACGATCCGGCGAGCGCTCGCGCGGATTCTCGACAGCAAGGGCTTTCAACGCTCCGAGCGGCTGCGCGCGTTTCTCGCCTATGTAGTGGAAAAGGAGATCCTCGGTGAAGGCGCCCAGTTGAAGGGCTATTCGATTGCCATCGATGTTTTCGGACGCAGCCAGACGTTCGATGCGGACAGCGATCCGCTTGTACGCGTCCATGCCGGCAAGTTACGGAAGCTGCTCAAGGCCTTTTACGAAACGGACGGCGCAGACGAAGAATGGCAGATCGCCATGCCCAAGGGGACCTATGTGCCGGAGTATCGCCGGCGGTCGTCCAGTGTCCCTGTGTCTTCAGGTCACGATACCGCGGGCGCCCGCAGCCGGCAGCCCGGGCGCAGGCCGCCCTGGCAGCCCGCCCCTTTCTCCTCTCCCTGGGCCGTGCTCACGGTGCTGCCGCTTCTCCTTTTCGTTCCGCTGCCGGCGTCGGAAATGTCGCTCGAGATCGATGCCGAGGCCAAGCTCGTCAATGGTCCTATGGCCGCCGTCAGGGGCCTTCCCTCTGTCAGCATCAGCGTGACCGGCCCGCAGCACAAGAGCACCGGACGGTTTGCCGCGCAGTTGCGCGAGGCAGCGCTTCGTCACGGAACGCTTGGGCAGGCAACCGCGTCCGACGGAGGCGGCGCGTCGGTTTCGGGCAATCAGGCGCTTGCATTCTCCATCGCGCTCACCTGGTACGATGCGCCTGCGGCCGGCATCCGGGTCACGCTTTCCCACGACGGCGAAGGCATCCCCCTGCGCCAGGACTTTATTACCGCGGACCGGCTCGATAGCGAGGCCGACATTCTCTACGAAAGCACCTCGCTTGCGGCACAGCTTTTTGCCCTGGACGGCGAAATCTATGCCCATGCCGCACTGGAAGGCCTGCAAAGCACGCTGATGCGATGCATGTCGGCGACCGCGCAGTACCGCAAGCTGCTGACGCGCGAAAGCTTTCAGGAGGCGTGGAACTGTCAGCAGAAACTAAAGCCGCTCAAGGGCGATGAGCCCTTCTTCATCCTCTCGGTCAGCAGTCCGCACAAGATCAACGGTCACTGAACTCTTCAGAGATCGTTCGTCATCCGGTGGGGCGCCCCTGAGCGGAATATGACCAGCTCATAATCACGGCCGACATCATGTGTTGCCATTGGTGATCGGTGGTCAACTGGCCCGAGAGTTGTTTTCACGCATAGGCAGCGGTAGTATTTGCCGTTAGTCCGCACGTCTTTCTGGATGGACCGCGTGTTCTGCCGAAAGGCAGCTATTCGGAAGCCCTTTTCCATTCGACGCCACTCGATGGCGCCTCCTACGATCTGTACTTGATACGGGCGAAATGCTTGGAGGAAGAAATGAAGAACTGCACGATCGCTCTCGCTCTCGCAGCCTGCTTCGCCTTGTCCGGCTGCCAAACCGCCTCGATGACCGGGGGGCGGACCGGTGAGTTCGGCTGCATCGCAGGCACCGTCGGTGGCGCGGTCGTCGGTGGTCTGGCCGGCGCGACCATCGGATCGGGAACCGGACAACTCTGGGCCGTGGGCGGCGGTGCCGTACTCGGCAGCGCGGCGGGCAGCGCCCTGACCTGCACCTGACCCAAAGGAACGGGGTGATGAAGAGACCAGTCCTCGTGGCGGCGTTCGCGCTTTGCCAGGTGATTGCAGCAGCGGCGCAGGATCAGCCGGTGGCCATGAACCAGGGTCAGATGAATCGTCTCGACCGTGACGGGAACGGCGCCGTCGACCGGCCGGAATACCAGGCCTTCATGACCTCGGCCTTCGCGAACCTGGACAGGAACAAGGATGGAAGCCTGCGCTCGGAAGAAGTGGCGCAGGTTCTGAACGCGCAGCAATTTGCCGCGACCGACGCCAATCGCGACGGGAAGCTCAGCCGAACCGAGTTCCTCAACAGGGTCATGGCCGACTTCAAATCAGCCGACAGAAGCGGCGACGGCAGCCTCCAATAGGCAGCGCCGCCGCTCGGCCAAGGATGCTCAGTCGCGATGCCGTTGCGGAGCCAGCGCCATCGTCTGCGCATAGGCCATGGGCGACCGGCTGCCGGGCATGTTCTCGTCGAGCACCAGGGTTTTCACGTCGTCGGAGCGAACGTCCAGCGCAATGACGCGCTCGAGCTTGTCGATCTGCCATACGGCGTAGCCGAGTTCGGGAACATATCCGCAGTCGCATCCGCAATCCCCGCCGAGGATCTCCCGCGGCTCTTCCGGCAGATACATGATCTGCGGCTTCGGCAACTTGTAGCAATGCCCCTCATAGGCATAGCCGTATATCACGCCGATGCTCTTGATGTATCGTTCGCCGCCCTTTTCGAAATTCTTCGCCGGTATGTTGACGCTGACCGGAAGCTGACTGAACTTCAGCTCATCATCGAAAATGGCCAGGACGATCTGCTGCTTTAAGATACCGGCGAGAACGTCGTTGTCGACCGTTCCGATCGCCGCCTCCTTTACTATTCTCACCAGCGTATTCAGGTCTTCGTCCCGAAGCGACGTTTCGCGTAGCGACGACTTGATTCTTTGGCGGATCTGCTCGTCCGTGATCTTGAATATTTCTTCTCGCGTTGCCGGTCGCCCGTAGAGGCGTACTTCGCTCGGATTGTAGGTATCGTAGATTGGTTTGGACAGGCCGTCCGGCTCTTTGCCCACCCCGGGATGGCTGCTGCAATTGCTCATCTTCCTCTCCTTTTCTGTCCCCTATCTCGAGCTGATGATTTCACGCCATGCAAAATTCGCCTCCAGAACTCCGGCGGCCGTTCCATCGGCAGCCGCGACGACAGCGGCCGCGGCCTGATCCAGCCGCAAGGTGTCCGGATTGACCGACCGCAGCGAGGCTGCAAGCGCCTGTCCAACCGCGTCGCGGGCCGAGCGCAGCGCAAGTCCGAAGATCATCGGCTTGATCCGGAAAGCCTCTGCCGTTGCCTGACGGAACCGGTCGAAATCATCCTGCTCCAGATGCCGGAGGTCGATATCGAGCAGCCGTATGTCGGCACAGTCGCGTGCCACAAGCTCGCGATGATAGAGCTCGACGATCGAGTCGAAAATTGCGCCCACGAAAGGCAGTGCGCGGTCATGCACCTCGCGCGTGACCTCTGACATGCGGCGAAAATTCGTGGCGAGACGGATCTGGGTTTCCGGACTCGTCTCGGCGAAGCGGTTGAGCTCGTTATAGAGCAGGAGGTTCCCTTTCGTCCGCCTGAGCAGCCTGTCGATCGCGGAATCGAAGTGCAGGAACGAGATCAGCGACACAAGGTCTGAAAAGGCCTCGGAAAAGGAGAAGAAGTCGTCTCCGCGCGACATAGCCGTCGGTATGCCGGTTTCCGAAAGGAGGATGAGATGTCCGGTCTCGTGAGCGATGGTGTCGAAATTGAGCGCATAGGGCCGCCTTATTCCGTCGATGTCGGAACAGCCAAGCTCCAGGAAGCCGTAGCCTGCCTGGGCATTGTCCCAATTCACGAAGGCAACGATCTCCAGCCGCGGAAAGGTCTGATCGAAGAACCAGCGGACCGGTCTGCCCAGATAGCTCTGCCAGATGTTGAGAACGAAGTGCACACAGGCATAGGCATGCACAGGCAGGAACGCCCGGGAGTCGGGAGACAGGTTGTCGAAATGGCGATCCGGACCCGGTCCCACCGGCGCGCGAGCGGCGCCGTGAAACGGCGGCAGCCGGTCGAAGCCGTAGGGTTCCTTGTCGTCGAGCGGATCGACGACATACATCGTCGCGTCGCTCGGCCCTTCGGCGATCTCATCCCTCGGTATGGGCAGCCAGACGCGGTCCGGTTTTTCATAGCCCGGAATGAAGGGTGGCTGAGGGAAAATCCAGAACCGCGTGCCCAGACGGGAATCGCCGGACTCGAGGGCTTCGTCTCGAAGCAGACGCATCGCACACTGCCCCCCGGATGAAAATGCCTAAATTATGGTTTCAATTTATAGGTGTTCACCAAATTCGAGTCAATGCCGCCTGCTTCCAGGTCGCGGAGGAAGGTGTTCGTCGCGATCCATTCGCCATCTTGCTGCGGGCCGCGATGCTGCTCCAGAAGGCTTGGTGCTTGCTGTAGTGCAAGGATCGCGTCGTGCCTCTTCTGTCCGATCATCTGCTCCCGCAGTTCCTTGCTTCTCTCCTGAGCACAGCCCGCGGCCTGCAAGACCGCGGAAAGCGAGCGCTCCCGGAAGTTCAAGTTTCGCGCAAACGTTGTAAGGCGGTCGCGTTCCGAACGGCTGACGACACCCAGGCGCCACCACGCGGAGAAGGTTCGCTGCAGGTCGACAAGTGCATCCGTCAAAGGCGGAAAGCCGAGTTCCCGCGGGCCCGAATGTACCGCGACCGCATCGTCGGGCGCAGGGTTGGAAAGTGGACCAAGTCCGAAGCGTCGATACCACCTGTAGACGAGACCGACCCCGATCATGCCGAAAGCGTCAAGCTCCGCGGCTCTGAGCGCGCCCATGCTGGCGGCGCCGATAACGACGATCCCTTGCGCCATCGCCCAGAGAATTTCCTTGTGCCGGACAGCCGGTCTGTCTTCGAACTGCCCGTCGATCAGAATCATGGCCCGCGGTCGAAAGGCATGTGCCGCAAGCAGGACATCCCCCTGGGCGGCCGGCTGCAGATAAATCGCGTCGAGGATTTTTTCCGCCTCGGCAAGACGCAGCGTCGGACCGAGAAACACCAGGATCGGATTGTCGCCTCGGCCAGCCATCGCACACTCATCGCAGGACGAAAAAGGGAGAGGCGCCGGGAAGAACCGTTCGCACGCAATGAACGCCCGCCTGCTCGTCGGCACCCACGGGAATGGCCAGCACAGGTCCAAGACCGGCTTCGACCACCCGGTCTATCAATGTACCGGGATCCGGAGTCGCCGCGGGCGTCGGCTCTGCCGGCTTGGCCGCCAAATCGGCGAGGACGAGCTCGCGGGCCTTCGCCACCGCGCCATCGGTGCTCCTGCGGTAATGTTCCCTCGTCTGGTCGTCACGGGCGCCGGAGATCGCCCCTGCCCTTGCCGAGAGCGCCTCCAGCATTGCGCGGGCCGCCGCCATTTCGATGCTGGGCCCGGCGGCGTAGCCTTCCGTCGGCAACGCAAGGATGGGTTCCCCGAGCCCGGCCTCGACCGCCTGACACCAGACGACGGCAACAGCCGCCGGCGACGGAGCGAGCCACAGTGCAAACGATATCCCGCGAGCGCCCGCGAGCGATCGGATATGATCCACCCCGTCACCGAGTCCGTGGGGCGCAATGCGCCACCGGTCGAAGAAGCCGTGCGTTGCGAATGCGCGTGCGATGGCGTCCCGTTCAAGGCATTCCCATAATCCGTGCAGGAAAGCGCCATGGGGGCTCGTATGGCAGGCAAGCCCTGTGGTCGTCCGCAGAAAGACGCCGTCATGGGCCGGCTGCGGTTCGCTGTAGCACGTATGCACAAGTTCCAGCGGCACCGGGTGCGCAGAGCCGCCGACGACATCGATACCGTCGATCCAGGCAATTGTCCTTTGCCGCCATTTCCCGCGCCACCGCGGAACCACGAGGTTGTCAAAAAGGTCGTCGGCAACGTCGAGTTGGTCGGCCGTCGCCAGAAAGGTCCGTTCCGCCGGAATGGTCTCGGCGAAATAACGCTCGAGCGATTCCATCAGCGCGCCGACTGCCGCCTCCGCCCTCGACAGGCCCCGCCCGAGGGACGTGACCTCTGAAAGCGCGGCGGGGCGGACAGCCTGCATCACCGGCAGGCCGATGCGGTCGAGCCCCGTCAGATCGCCGAGGCGGGTGATGCGCGCGCGGCGGCAGAGTGGCGGCAGGGCAGCGAGACAGCGCTCCAGGCTCCCCTCGACCAGATCATCCGAAAAGGGCGCCTTCCGCGCGGACACGAACGAGGCATAGAGATCAGCGAGGGGGCCGCGTGCGCCCTCGTTCGACTTCGCACCATTTCGTTCAGCGCCCAATGGCAATGCCGAGCTCCCGCATCGAATGCCTCGCTCGCCTGATGAGCGCCGTCGCCCCTTGGCTTTCCGCGATTTCAACGGCGCACCGCAGGTCTGTGGCGACGGCATCCTTACGCTCGCCTGCCCGCGCCCGGAGAATGGCGCGGCATCGGTGCAACTCCGCCAGCCAATAGGCATGGCCGGTTTCCTCCCCCCTGCCGATCGCTTCGTTAACGACGTCGATCGCCGGCTCGATCTTGCCGGCGAGACCCAGCAAGGTAGCGTGCATGCAGAGATAGATTGGCAGATCCGCCACCGTCCCAAGTTCGCGCAGAAGCGCCAGGCCATTTTGAAAGGTGGCATGGCCACTCGCAAGGCTCGTGCGGTGCGCCTCGGCCCACCCGCTGAAGAGAATCGACAGGCCGGACAGGGACTGCATTTTGTGCCGCTTTGCGAAATCCGCCATTCGTGCCGAAACCTCGACGAGCCTTTCGAAATCGTCCCGGTAAAAAGCAGACACCGCTTCGGTATCCAGGGAGTGTGCCTTGCTGTGCGCATGCGCTATCCGGTCCGTGAAAGCGATCATTCTCGATAGCGCCGCGTCCGAGGCTTTCGTGCGCCCCGTGAGCCATAGGGAGAGCGCGAGTTGGCCGAGGCCACAAACCTTCGCATCATGCCCGCCGAATTCCGTTCGGCTCTCTTTGGCGCGCTTCTCGTCATAGAGCGCCAGGCCGGCCTTGATCGCCTCCTGCGTTTCCCGATGCCGGCCGAGATTGAAATCGATCGCCCAAATGCAGTGGTTGACCTGGAGCTGGATTTCCGGTTCGTTGGCCTTTGACAGCATCGACCGCACCTCCAGGGCTCGGTCGTGCATCACCCGAAAATCGGATCCGGTGAACCACCACCCCCAATAGATCGGAAACCACTTCGACTGTTCCGACAAGGGGCGACGGCGGGCAATTTCCACGCCCTCCTCGTATAACCGCCGTGCCGGCGGCGAGTTAAGTCCCACTAGACCGGCCACGACCGGGCCGAGGGCAGTAAACGCCGAAAGCTTCAGAGGTTCGGCTGTGTCGCTCTCGCTCAATTGGCCGCAAAGAGCCAGGGCATGTTCCAGAAATTGCCTCGCCTCTATCATTGCGGACCGGCTCGAACTCTCCTTCCCCGCGGCGATAAACAAGGGGACGGCCTCTTCGACAAGCCCCGCCCTTTCCGCATGCTCGGCAAGCGCGCCGGTATCGATCCAGGCCGCCATGCCACGATTTTGGTTGACCGCTGTGAAGAGCCGCCGATGCAGCACCTGCCGCTGCTTGCGCAGCACGGCATTGTAGATCGTCTCCTGGATCAGCGTATGCCGGAAGCCGTAGGCGGTGCGCCCCGGCACCCTTATCCGCGTCAGGAATCCCGTCTCGCAGAGAGTATCGGCTGCGTTCGCAAGCGCGCTCTTGCCGAAATCGGGTAACAGAGCCCGAAGCAGCGGCAACGTCACCTGCGTGCCGGCGACTGCCGCCGCGCGCGCGACCTCCCTGGCCGTGCCGAGCTGCTGCAGGCGGGATTCCAATATCGACTCGAACGCCGACACATGCGACGGGTTGGCGCTCTCCGACAGGCGCATCGTGTCGGGCTCGACATTTTGGGACACCCATTGACAGATCTCCTCGATGAAGAGCGGAACGCCACCGGATATCCGTTCGGTCGCGTCGAAGAGATCGGGAAGCAGCGCCAGGCGGTGCTCCGGCCATTTTGCCTTTATCGCCAGCCTGGTTTCATCCGAATCGAGTGGCCGCAACGCAAGCCGCGTCGGGTTGGCGGCGTCGAGCCATTCCGAAGCATAGGAAGGACGCGACGTCGTAACGAGCAAGACGGGGAATTTTGCAATGATCCTCGCAGCTTCGCCAAGCAGGTCACGCGATGTCGGATCGATCCAGTGGACGTCCTCGACAGCCACCACCACCGGCCCGCGTCGGCACACGGCTTCCAATGCACGGAGCATGGCGCGATGAGCCTTCTCGCGGATCGCCTTCGGATCTTCGTTCGACTGCAGACGGCTGCCCTGCGCCCCGAGCAGGTAGGAGAAGACATCGACGACCTCCGCGTCCCTGATACCGTTGCGTTCGAACAGCGCCGCCACCGCGGCGGTCGTCGGACCCATCTGCCCTCCACTCCCCGACGCCGCCTCGGGGAGATTGTTCAAGAGGGGATGAAGTGTCGAGCGGAAACCGCCGGGCAGGCACTGGAAGAAGAGAAGCTTGGAACGCTTGGCGCGCGTCCGCCTGCGAATTTCCCTGAGAAGACGCGATTTGCCGATGCCGGCGTCCCCTTGGATCAGGACC
The DNA here is from genome assembly GCF_000375585.1 of Sinorhizobium meliloti 4H41. Lineage (GTDB taxonomy): Bacteria > Pseudomonadota > Alphaproteobacteria > Rhizobiales > Rhizobiaceae > Sinorhizobium > Sinorhizobium meliloti_A. Next base: position 522,811 of record NZ_AQWP01000002.1, read on the forward strand.
ACGGAGCCTTGTCCCGCAAGAACGCCATCCCAAAGTTGCCCGATAGTATGCAGTTCGTTCTCACGGTTGATAAGCGGCCCGCCCATCCGTCCGAAAGCATAGAAGCGGTCCACTCCCAATTTATGACCGAGCGCGCGCCACACCTTCTCAGGCGCCGCAAAGCCCTTGAGCTCCTTGCTGCCCTGAAACACGAAGGCATGGGATCTGCCGGCAAGGTGACGTGTCTCCTCGCAGACCAGAACGCTGTTCGGGGCCGTGATGGCCTGCAGCCGGGCAGCCATGGCAAGCGCCGCGCCTGTGACCGGTTCCCGAGTCCAGCCTTCGCGGGATCCTTCGCGAACGAGGGCTACCGACGTGGCGATGCCCACGCGGACCTGCAGATCGTCCTGCCCCGCCTCGCGGCCGACGCGCTTGCAGGCCTCTACGATCCCGAGCCCAGCGCGGATTGCGAGCGAGGCGGCGTCCTTCGCCTCGAGTTCGATCGGGAAGAGCGCAACACCGCCGTCGCCGGCCTCGTGCTGCATCACGCCGGAATGCGATGCGATCGCTTGTTTGGAAGCAAGCTGAAAGGCGGACATCAGTTCCTGATAGTCCTCGATATCCATCACGTGCATCAGATCGGTCGACCCGACCAGATCATAGCAAAGCGCCGTGACGATACGCCGCTCGCCGCCACGCACGGAAGAGCCGCCCGGGCGCTTCCCACGCTCGGCTGCTCCTCGTGGTGTGTTGGTCCGGCTCTCGCGCAGCATGCACCACTCCCGCATTCGCCTGCCAGGTCCGCTCAGATACGCGGCGCTGCCTGAGGGCGACCTGTCTGTCTCGCATTTTTCCGACGTGATCCCGACCTGAGTGCGGAAAATATCACCCCTGACTGCACGCGGTGTCGGGACCGACTCGGGGAAGGCTGATTGCCCGTTGGGGCAATGTCAATCGGCGGGCAGTTGCAAAACGTGCAGCCGGGCAACCTTTCCCCTTCGATGAGCGTTAAGACGCGCCTTCTTGTGCTGCAACCCACGCCGTAACCGCAGGCGCTACTGGATTGCCGCACGGTTTGAGCGCAACCTTGAAAGAAAGGCGGCGCAGGCACCCGGCGCCTGGAGGATGATTTTTCGTCAGATCTGCATCAGGAGACGATCGATGGCACGCACTCCCGCGAAATACTGCGATCTCGTCATGAAGGGCGGCATCACCAGCGGTATCGTCTACCCGAATGCCGCTCTGGCGCTTGCGCGGGACTACCGGTTCAAGAATATCGGCGGCACGTCGGCCGGGGCGATCGCAGCTGCGGCTTGTGCGGCGGCCGCGGTCGGAGATCGGCGGAAGCAGATGAAGGCGGCGATCGCTCAACCAGAGGAGCACGTCGGTTTCGAAGGCCTTGCGAAGGCATCGTCGAACCTCGCCTCTCCCGGCTTCATCAACGGCCTCCTCCAGCCTGCGGCCGGCGCAGGTCAGGCATTCCGTTTGCTCGTCATACTCGCCGGCAACGCCGGCGTTCTTCGCAAAGGCCTTGCGCTTCTTGGAAGCGCCGTGCTCATCGCACCCGTCGAAACGCTGCTTCTGCTCGCGGCCCTCACGGGTCTTGCCTATGCTGTCGGGGGGCAAACCGGCATGATGGCGGCGGCTCTACCGGCTGCGGTCTGCGCCTATCTGGGAGGGGCGGTGTTCTCGGTATTGCGCATCGCTCGTGTCCTGCGCCGCAATCTGATGGGCCTCTGTACCGGCACGGCACCGGATCAGCCCGCCCGCCCAGGAAAGATGGTCTTGACCGATTGGCTCCACGAAACCCTGCAGGCACTGTCCGGCAAGGCTTCGGACCAGCCCCTCACCTTCGGCGATCTTTGGACGGCGGAGCGCTACCCCGGCGAACCGGGCTCCGACCGGGCCGTCACCCTGAAGATGATCACGACCGGCATATCGCACCAGGAACCGCGCAGCCTGCCGTTCGAAAGCGCGCTTTTCTGGTTCCGGCGCACGGAGTTCGATGCGCTTTTTCCCAAGGTCGTCGTCGACTGGATGGTAGAGAAGGCTGGGGAGCCGGTCACCGTGGCGGGTGAGGATTACTATCTGCTACCGCATGGCGCCGACATGCCGGTGCTCGTCGCAACGCGCATGAGCCTCAGCTTCCCCCTCCTGATCAGCGCCGTGCCGCTGCATGAGCCGGCCCGCCGCGAAAGCCCGTCGGACGGAGAAAACGAAGCTGAAGATACGACTTCGGACGAGGACGAACAGAAGACCGTATTGGACAGCACGGAAGCGCTGACCACCGGCGGCAAGAAGCGCAGGGCCAGGCCCGCCGCGTTCCGGATCTGCTGGTTCTCGGACGGCGGCATCAGCAGCAACTTCCCGATTCACCTCTTCGACCGGGCGCTGCCCCGATGGCCCACCTTCGCCATCAATCTCGTTTATCCGGGAACCTCCGATACCGGCTCGCGGCCGGAGGTCTTTCTGCCGGAGAACAACCGGCAAGGGTGGCAGCGGCACTATCAGCCGATTGCACGCAAGTCGGCAGTCCACGAACTCTGCGCCTTCGTCTTCGCGATCGTCGCGACCATGCAGAACTGGCGCGACCTCCTCCAGTCGCGCGCGCCCGGGCATCGCGAACGCATCGTCCATGTCTCGTTGAGCCCACAGGAAGGTGGCCTGAACCTCGCCATGTCGAAAGAGGTCCTCGCGACCGTCTCGAAAAAAGGCACGGCCGCCGGCGAGGCATTCGCCCGGTTCTCCTTCGAGAACCATTACTGGATCCGCTGGCGCAATCTCGCCTCGGCACTCCAGCGCTACACGATCGATATTGCCGCGAGCGACGCCTATCAACCGAGGATTCCGGATTACGAAACCGCCTATGCATTCGCTCGCGATCCCGCGTCGACGCCACCCTCCTATCGGTTTGGAAGCAAGGCGGAGCGTGAATTGGCGGCGCAGCTTCTTCAGGAGCTTATCAACGAGGGACAGAAATGGAGCGATGAAGGGCCTGACTTGACGAAGACCGCCCCGAGGCCGCTGCCACAATTGCAGATCGCACCGACTTACTAGCTGGCACGAGCGGTCAACGCCAGCAACCCCTCCCTGCAGCTCTTCATTGTAGACGCGGATTCACTTTCGCTATAGTAGTCGGACTGTCGGCAGCCGCAAGAGGAACAAACATGCCATCGGCGGGATCGCTAATTACCTTCTTCATCACCACCGCTTTGTTCGCTTTTATTCCGGGGCCGGCTATGCTCTATGCCGCGGCCCAGACCATGGCGCGCGGTCGATGGTCCGGGCTGATGGCCACCCTCGGCATTCACATCGGCGGCTATGTGCACGTCGCTGCCGCCGCCGGCGGGCTGTCTATTCTTTTCCATGCCGTGCCTACACTTTATCTGGCGGTCAAATTGACCGGCGCCGCCTATCTGATTTGGCTCGGCATTTCTCTCTTCTGCCGGAAAGCTCAGGAACATGCTCCTCTACCTGAGGCGGATCCGAAATCGGGCCGTCGCGCATTTGCCGAGAGCGTCGTCGTGGAAGTTCTGAACCCAAAGACCGCATTATTTTTCATTGCGTTTCTGCCGCAGTTCGTAGATGCCTCCGCCGCGCTTCCGGTATGGGCTCAGTTCCTCATCCTCGGAACGGTCGTAAACCTGGTATTCTCGTCAGCGGACGTCCTCTGCGTCGTACTTGCAAGCGCCGTCGTATCGAGATTGAAGCGTTCGGGCCGAGCGCAACACCTTTTTCAACGCATCGGCGGCGCAACCCTTATCGGACTGGGAGCCCATCTCGCGATTCAGAAGGGTTGATGGGCCAGAGTCCTACCGCACTATCGTCAACCGCTCGGCGGCGCGTGTGATCGCCGTGTAAAGCCAGCGTTCGCGCGTATCGCGGAAAGCCCAGCTCTCGTCGAAAAGCACGACGTTGTTCCATTGCGAGCCCTGGGCCTTGTGCACCGTCAGCGCGTAGCCGTAATCGAACTCGTCGTAACGCTTGCGCGTGGACCAGGGGATTTCGCCCTCGACGTCCTCGAAAGCCGCCTTCAGGAGCTTGATCTTGGCAGCGCCGCGATCCATGTCGTCGTCTTCCGGGCGGATCATCAGGTTGATCCCCGGCTTGACCGTCTCCTTTGACGAGCTCATCACCTGCCAGAGCGAACCGTTGAGCAGCCCCTTGGCCGGATCGTTGCGAAGGCACACGAGCTTGTCGCCGGACTGCGGATATTCGCTGGTAAAGCCCTTCAGTTCGCGAAGCCGCTGGTTGTAGCGCCGCCGTGTCCTGTTGGTCCCGACCAATACCTGATCGGCTTCCAGCACCATGGGCTGTGTCACCTGCCCCTTGGAGATGACCTGGGCGGTGCCGTAGTCGCCGTGCATGATCTCCTTGCCCTCGCGCACCTGCATGGCGAGCTGGATGATAGGGTTGTCCCTAGCCTGGCGATGGATATCCGTCAGGAGAAAATCCGGTTCGTGATTGGTGAAGTAGCCGCCGCCGGAAACCGGCGGCAATTGTCCGGGATCGCCGAGAACGAGGATCGGCGTGCCGAAACTCATCAGATCCTTGCCGAGCGCCTCGTCTACCATCGAGCATTCGTCGACGATGATCAGCGCCGCTTTCGCGACCGGGCTCTGGCGGTTGATCGCGAACATCGGCGCAATCGAGGTCTTGCCGGTCTCCTCGTCCTCCACTTCCTCCTCGCCGCGCGGTCGGTAGATCAGCGAGTGGATCGTCTTGGCGTTCGTGGCCCCCTTGGAGCGCAGCACCTGCGCAGCCTTGCCGGTGAAGGCGGCGAACACCACCTCGCCATCGACATTTTCTGCAAAATGGCGGGCGAGCGTCGTCTTGCCGGTGCCGGCATAGCCGAACAGCCGGAAGAGCTGAGATCGGCCTCCCTTCAACCATTGCGAAACGGCCTTCAGGGCCTCATCCTGTTGCGGAGCGAACTGCATGACCTTGAGTGTCAGGATTCGGCCGCCCGGCGCAAGTGCGGATTTGGCCGGCCAGCCGACGAAGCTCGTGCGGTGCTGCTGCGCGAGGCCATCACGTCAGCAATCCACGACTTTGTGGCCGACTTCCGGCAAAACGGCTGTGGCACAGTTTTTTGCACTGCACCTTGAACTGGGGCGGCCGATCCTGCTACCAACGGTGCGCTGCATACAGTGTGCAGCAAGCCGCGCCGCCCGCCGGAGAATGACCTTGAAGCCGGAACAGCCCTCAACCCCGACGCTGCCCAGGAACGGCGGACTGGGACGTCTGTCCGCCGTTTGGCAGTGGTGCCTGCTGGCCCTGCTCTCCGCCGTCTTCGCCGGCCTCCTCGAAATGATCGGAATTCCTGCGGGGCTGCTGATGGGGCCGATGATCGCCGGTGCGCTCGTCGGCATGAATGGCGGAACGATCCGGCTGCCGCGACAGCTCTTCTTTTGCGTTCAGGTCGTGCTGGCGATGATGATCGCCGCTTCGATGAGTCCCGATCTTCTCGTGACCTTTTCCGGCAATTGGCTCCTCTTTCTCGCCATCATTCTTTCGGTGATCGGCGTCAGCACGCTCTGCGGCTGGACGATCACCCGGATGGGCATCCTGCCGGGCACGACCGCGATCTGGGGCTCGTCGGCGGGCGCTGCCTCGACCATGCTGCTGATGGCCGATGCCTATGGCGCGGACGCCCGGCTCGTCGCCTTCATGCAATATCTGCGCGTCGTCTTCGTTGCCAGCACGGCGACCATCGTGTCCCATCTCTGGGTGAGCGGCGTCGAAGCCGAAACGGCACCTCACTGGTTTGCCCCGATTGCCGGTCTGCCTTTCATCATGACGCTCGCCGTCGGAATCGCGGGCGGCTTCCTTGGCAAGATACTGCGTGTGCCGGCCGGCGCCTTCCTCGTGCCCTTTGCAATCGGTTCGGCCCTCAACATTACCGGAACGCTTACGATCGAACTGCCGCAATGGCTGCTGGCGCTCTCTTTCGCGATGCTCGGATGGAATATCGGCCTCGGCTTCACGCGGGCAATTCTGGCGCATGCGCGGCGCGCTCTGATGCCGACGATCGTCTCCATCCTGGTGCTGATTGCCTTTTCCGGCTTTCTCGCTCTGTTGCTCGTCAAGGTCGCCGGCACCGATCCGCTGACCGCCTATCTCGCGACCAGTCCCGGCGGGCTCGATTCGATCGCCGTCATCGCTGCCTCGAGTGACGTCGACCTGCCATTCGTCATGGCCTTGCAGACGGCCCGTCTGCTCATCATCACGATGATCGGCCCCGCCCTCGCCCGCTTCGTCGCCGACCGCGCATAAAACCAGCGCCGCAATCGTTACTTGCGCAGGGAATAAATCCGTAGCGTTCCGTGTCTTATCCTCGAACCCGCCCGAGCGCGGTTCTCGTCGAAGACATCTAAGGAAGGAACGCCCATGAGAACGCTTGCGTTGACCATCGCCATCTCACTTGGCACGGCCGCCGCCGCCTTTGCCGCTCCGCCCGTGAAAACGGTCGAGTCGGAGAAAGGGCCGGTGCTCGCCGCCGAAAACGGCATGACGCTCTACACTTTCAAAAACGACAAGAAGGGCGTCTCTGCCTGCTATGATGCCTGCGCTACGAATTGGCCGCCCTTCATGGTGGAAGGCGACGCAACGGCCGAGGGTGCCTTTTCGGTCGTGGAGCGAAAGGACGGCAGCAAACAATGGGCGAAGGACGGCATGCCCCTTTATTTCTGGGTGAAGGACAAGAAAATGGGTGACGTCACCGGCGACGGCGTGAAGGGCGTATGGGATGCCGCACGGCCGTGATGGCTTGAATAAACGCGCGGGGGAGGAAATCTCCTCCGCCGACCCGTTCGAGGAGGACGTCCTGGCGCTGATTCCGGCGCTCAGGCGTTACTCGCGCAGCCTCGCGCGTTCCGATACGGATGGCGAAGATCTGCTGCAGGACTGCGTCGAAAAAGTGCTTACGAGACGCGCGCAATGGCGAGGCGTGAACCTTCGCGCCTGGGTCTTCACGATCATGACCAATCTTTATCGCAACGGCCGACGCCGCCGCGCTCAGCACCCGGAAGTGGAGCTTGACGAGACGCTCGGCCTTCGCGCGGAGGAAAACAATGCGGATCCTCTGGAGCGGCAGCGTCTGCTGCGCGCACTCGAGCGGCTCTCCGCGGACAATCGCGCCGTTCTGATGCTCGTCGTCATCGAGGGATACCGCTACCAGGATGTGGCAGACATGATGGAAATTCCGGTCGGGACCGTGATGTCCCGCCTTTCGCGAGCCCGCCGCCAGCTCGCCGAAGCGATGAAGGACGATAACGTGATCGCCCTGCGGAGACCCAAATGAGCGCCGACTTCGAAACCGTCTCCGATGACGATCTTCACGCCTATGTGGATGGCCACTTGGCGCAACCGGAGCGCGAGCGCATCGAAGCCTGGCTGGAAAAGCAGCCGGCAAAGGCCGAAGAGGTCCGTCAATGGCAGGCGCAGGCGACGGCGCTGAAGCAGCATTTCGCCTCTTATGCCCGCAGCGGCGAGGAAGATCGCTCGCTTATATCGGCCCGCCGAAAATCACGGAGTACCGGATGGGCATCGGCGGTGCCGACGCTGCGACGTCTCGCCGCCGGGCTTCTGATTTTTGCCGCCGGCGCGCTCGCCGGAGCCTATGGGCCCGACCTCGTGGCTCCGCCGCCCGAGTCCGCCGATGCCTCCGAGGCGCTCCCTCGGCAGGCACAATCGGCATTTCTGATCTATGCCAGCGAAGTCCGCCACCCGGTGGAGGTCGGCGCCAGCGAGCGGGAGCATCTCGCCACATGGCTCGGCAAACGCCTCGATTATGGGCTGAAAATTCCCGATCTGTCCTCGCTTGGATTCTCGCTCGTCGGCGGGCGCCTCGTGCCGGTCAACGATACGGCAGGCGCAATGCTGATGTATGAAGACGTGACGGGGGAACGGCTAACGGTCCTTCTCGGCCGCAACCGGGAAAACCGCGAAACGAGTTTCCGCATATCCAGCCAGGGGAATGTCGAGACCTTCTACTGGATAGACGGCGAAATCGGCTACGCCGTGACGGGCGAGGTGCCGCGCGCTTTGCTGCAGAAGGTTGCCGACGAATGTTATCGCCAGTTCGAGGCTTCGGAGAGCTCCTGAACGGCCGTCGGACAATCCCTCAACGCAGAGGATCATTCGCGAGCGCGATCGGCGTTCCGTGCGGCGTCGCTTCCGCTGCGCGCTGCCAACTGCCGACCAGCGCCTCCAGTTCGGGGCCGGAAGCGAGGGAGAGTTCCGTTACCAGACGGCTCAGCGCCGCAACCCAGCAATCGTAGTAGTCGCTGCCGTCCGCCCTGCGGCCGGGCTTGTAGAGCTCGGCCGAAAGCGCTTCGGCCCATTCGCTCCACGAAAATACACCCTGCTCGTGAAGCCGCACGGTCATGGCGAAGGCGACCGCCTGCCAGGGTTCGGCAAAGACGGGATCGCCCTCGCGCGATTTTGGCAGTTCCGCCGAAGCCAGAAGCGGGGAACGGGCAGGAGCAGGCGTCGATCTATGCGGGTTCAAGATAGCTCTCCCAGGCATCGATAGAGACGGTAAGCGTGGGGTCCGCGCCCTCACCCCAGATCTCGCCTGCGTCGAAGACCACCGTGTAGAGCCATTGCGGGTTCTCGCCCCTGCCGTGGGCGTTGTCGTCCGGGAAGACGAAGCCGCCCTGCACGGCCTCCACCATGCCTGTCCTGGCGCGGGCGTAGCGCGGCAGGCGCGTGTGGCTCTCCGGATTGAAGTTCTTCGTACGCACTCTCTCGCCGGCGGCAAAACGCGGCGGCATTTCGACCGGCCGGTCGCATGGCCCGCCCTTGGCGAGCACGCCTGCCACCATATCCGCTGTGAGCACCCGCTTCGGCTCCCGCCCCTTGTCGAGCATATGGCCGGCGTCGAGCTCGGCTTCCGTCACGAAGCCGTGGCGCTTCAGAAGCGTTTCCAGCGCCCGCGTCCAGATTTCATAATAGCTCGCGGAAAGATAGGTCGCCGGGGGCAGGCTTTCGCGCGCGTGCCGGCTTTCGTCCAGCGTCCAGGCACCGAAAGCGCCACAGGAAAGCGTGATGCCGAGCGCCCGCTTTTCCCACTCTGCATGGAATGTGGGCTCGTTGCGTTCCGGAGCGATCGGGCCCATGCCATGCTGACCTCCGAGATCGTGCGGGCCGTTCATCGTACCACCTCCGGCGATAGGGCTAGCCCGGTGCCGATCATGGAATCGCGCGTCACGAGCTCTGCCAGGGCGTCCTCACCGAAGCCATCGGTACCTTCCGGCCGCTCCGGCACGACGAGGTAGCGCAGTTCGGCCGTCGAATCCCAGACGCGAACCTTCTTTTCAGCCGACAGCTCGAGCCCGAATTCGGCAAGCACGCCGCGAGGATCGATAACGGCGCGCGAACGATAGGGCGGCGCCTTGTACCACACCGGCGGCAGCCCCAGCACTGCCCAGGGATAGCAGGAGCACAGCGTACAGACGATGAGGTTGTGCGTTTCGGGCGTGTTGAACACCGCACGCATGTGCTCGCCCTGGCGCCCGGTGAAACCGAGGCTGGCGATCGCCGCGGTCGCGTCGCGTTTCAGCCAATCGGCAAAATCGACGTCGCTCCAGGCCTTGGCGACGACGCGCGCGCCGTTTCGCGGTCCCACCTTCGTCTCGTACGCCTCGACGATCGCGTCGATCGCCGCAGGATCGATCAAACCCTTTTCCGTCAGCACCGTCTCCAGTGCCTTAACCCGGGCTTCCATGTCGGTCAGATGGTTGTCGTGGTGATGGCCGTGATCGTCGCCATGCCCATGATGGTGCTCGGACATTCCTGGCTCCTCTACCGAAGGCTACTGATCTAAATGCGTGACCCTAAAAACGTCGCGTGTCGGCGGACTATCTGAGCATCGGCCAAAGACTGACGACGAGCAAGACGGCCATGGTGATGTTGAACCATTTGAGCCGCGCAGGTTCCGAGAGCCATTGCCTGAGGGCCGAGCCGAAACCCGCCCAGGTCGAAACGCTCGGCACATTGACGAGTGCGAAGACGACGCCGACGACGAGCACGCTCATGAGATAGCTGTCGCTGCTCGTATAGGTGGCCATGGCCGAAACCGCCATTACCCAGGCCTTCGGATTGACCCATTGGAAAGCAGCCGCCTGCAGGAAGGTCATCGGCACTGCATTCGCCTTTCCTTCGCCGAGCGAGCGAGACGTGCCGATCTTCCAGGCGATCCAGACGAGATAGGCGCCTCCGGCGAACTTCAGGGCCGTATAGAGGAGCGGCACGGAATGAAGCAGCGCGCCGAGACCGAGCCCCACGGCAATGAGAAGAACGAAGAAGCCGATGCCGATCCCCAGCATATGCGGAATCGTGCGCACGAAACCGAAGTTCACGCCCGAGGCGAACAGCATCATGTTGTTCGGTCCGGGCGTGATCGATGTCGTTAAGGCAAACAGGAACAGCGCCAGAAGCGTATCCAGTTGCATGAGTTCCTCCAAAGCCGCGGGTCTGCCGAGAACGCCGCTACAAACCTGGGATTCGCGTCGCGTAATCCCGCGGGCGGCGACCCTGGTGGGTCAAGCTAGCTGACCCAAATGCAACCGCCACCCAAATCTTGTCACGGTGACAAACCGAAAGCCGGGGATGCTGCACCGCCTTGACCCCTAACCTTTTCCATGGGATAGCCACGCTATGTGTGAACATGACACCCACATTGTCGCCCGGTTCGCCGGCATCCCAACAGGCGGGATGCAGGGGCTTCGCACACGCTGACAACAGCGCCGCGCGTCTATTATACGCGCAGGCACGCGCAACCCCTCAGCCTCGCTCAAAGCGGACGGGGCTTTCTTCTAATTCAGGCGCCCGTCCATCGTCATCATGGAGATGGAAAATGGCACAGAACGTTTACGACAAACCCGAATTCTTCACCGGCTACAGCCAACTCGGGCGATCCCTGCATGGACTCGCCGGCGCTGCCGAATGGCCGGCAATCCGCGCAATGCTGCCCGACCTCAGGGACTTGCGCGTCGTGGATCTCGGTTGCGGCTTCGGCTGGTTCGCCCGCTGGGCGCGGGAGAACGGCGCGGCCCATGTCCTTGGCCTCGACCTCTCCGAACAAATGATCGCACGAGCGCGGCAAGAGACGGAGGATCCTGCGGTCGAGTATAAAATCGCCGACCTCGAGCATCTGGTTTTGCCCGAGGCGAGCTTCGACTTCGCCTATAGCTCGCTCGCCTTCCATTATATCGAAGACTTCGACCGGCTGGTGCGAACGATCCATAGCAGTCTCCTGCCCGGATCGCATTTCGTCTTCACCATCGAACATCCGGTCTACATGGCTCCGACGAACCCTGGCTGGTCCACGGACGCCGAGGGCCGCCGCATCTGGCCGCTCGATCGCTACTCGGCCGAAGGAAAGCGTGTCACCGACTGGCTTGCAAAAGGCGTCGTCAAGTATCACCGCACGCTCGGCACCACATTGAACACTCTGATTTCAGCCGGTTTTTCGATCCGCCGCGTTCAGGAGTGGAGCCCGACCGCCGATGAGATCGCCCGCAATCCGGACCTCGCGGAAGAGGTCGACCGGCCGATGATGATGCTCGTTGCCGCACAAAGGTAGGAGTCTCGGCCGCGCGGGATGCGCGAGTAGCGTTTGCCATCCCTTGCCGCCGCCCTGTTGGAGGGCAAGCGCCGAATTCAGGAAATATGCCGTAAAGTCCGGCTACTTTCGCTTCTGCGCCTTGCCCTTCTTTGCGGGGGCGGCAACTGGATTTGCCGCCTCCTCGGCCTCTTTCTCCAGCCGCATCTGTTTGAGCCGGGCGGTCTTCTTCACACGCGCCGCAGCTTCCTGCTCGATAATGGCGCGTGATGCAATTGTGGCCTGATCCGCGCGATCCGCAGGGTTCTTCTTCTCGGCCTTGAAAATACGATTGCCGACGTCCTTCATGCGAGATCCTCCATCAAATTTCAGCCAATAAAAAAGGCCGGGACAGGCCCGACCTTCCTCATCATCTCAACCCGCCGCGCCAGTACATCCGTGGTCACGGGCGGGGAGATAATAATGTCATGAAGTGCCGTGTTAGGGCACAAACGCGCGATCCGTTCAGAGAGCGCGAAGGTTGTCCGCCGAGGTCTTGCCCGAGCGCCGATCCTGCGTCAGCTCGAAGCTTACCTTCTGCCCGTCTTTCAGCGTGGACAGGCCGGCGCGTTCAACCGCCGAAATATGGACGAACACGTCAGCGGCGCCGTCATCTGGCTGGATGAAACCGAAGCCCTTGGTGCTGTTGAACCACTTTACCGTTCCAGAAGCCACGTCGATGTCCTTTCAATAGCCATGGAAAACCGCCACCGCATAAAAACGGTGTATCAAAACCGATGTTGTCAGGATTTTCGTGACGATGCGCCTTGGCGCAGAAACAAATATCGTCGATCAATATCGATACCGAGCTATGTAGGTCATCATTGTGTTTCTTACAAGGCACAATTTTATTTTCTTTCGAGAGAAGACTATCGGCGCGACCGCACGCGGCGGCGTGTCACGGCCGCAATGCTGCGACTTGCTTGTGGACTTTCCCCCACGCGGCCTTAAATCTCGGAACTGGAGCAACTCTCAGGACAATCCCTATGCACGATCCGATCCCGACCATCGTTTTTCCGGACGGCCGCAAGGTTCCCGCGCTCGGCCAGGGGACATGGCGCATGGGCGAAAACCGCGCGAAGTCCGCCGACGAGATCCGCAGCCTGCAGACCGGGCTCGATCTCGGCATGACGCTGATCGACACTGCAGAGATGTACGGCGACGGCGCTGCCGAACGTATCGTGGGAGAAGCGATCCGGGGTCGGCGCGACGAGGCATTCGTCGTCAGCAAGGTGCTGCCCTCCAACGCCAGCCGCGCGGGTACGGTTGCCGCCTGCGAACGCAGCCTGCGCAATCTCGGCATCGACTGCGTCGATCTTTACCTTCTGCATTGGCGCGGGGGCTATCCGCTCGCCGAAACTGTCGCCGCCTTCGAAGAGCTGAAGAAGGCCGGCAAGATCCGCGCCTGGGGCGTATCCAATTTCGACGTCGACGACATGGAGGAGCTGGCGGCCGTTCCTGACGGCGGCAACGTCGCGGCCAATCAGGTGCTCTACAATCTCGCCCGCCGCGGCATCGAATTCGACCTGCTGCCCCGGTGCCGCGATCGGGGCGTGGCGGTCATGGCCTACTCACCGCTCGACGAAGGCCGCCTTCTGCATGACGCCGATCTGATTCACATCGCCAAGGCGCATCAGGCGACGCCCGCCCAGGTGGCACTCGCCTTTTTGAAGACGCGTTCCGGGGTGATTTCGATCCCGAAGACCGGTTCCCCCGAACGCGCCCGCGAAAACCGCGACGCGATGGATATCCGCCTTACGACGGAAAATCTCGACGAACTCGACCGCCACTTCCCGCCGCCGCGAAGGAAGACGCGGCTGGAGGTGATTTGATGCCATAGGGTACCCAGACGGGCGAAGTGGGCTTGTAAGGGTGCTGCAGGTACAACCCCTCCCACCTCTGGGGAGGGGTTGGTAGGGGCGCGCGCCGAAGGCGCGCAATCTTCCTCGCTTCTTTACATTCCCTGGGGCCCGCGGTTCATCGCGGCGATGCCGGTGCGGCAGACTTCGATCAGCCCGAGCGGCTTCATGATGGCGATGAACTGCTCGATCTTGGAAGGCTTGCCGGTGATCTCGAAGACGAAGTGATCGATGTTGGCGTCGATGACCGAGGCACGGAAGGCATCGGCGAGCCTGAGCGCCTCCACCCGATGTTCGCCCGAGCCGTGTACCTTGACGAGCGCCAGTTCACGCTCGATCGGCCGCTCATGGCCCAGACCGGCGGCGCGGACCGTGAGGTCTACGACGCGGTGCACCGGCACCAGACGTTCGAGCTGGTTCTTGATCTGCTCGAGCACGTGCGGCGTGCCGCGGGTCACGATGGTGATGCGCGAGAGATGAGCCTCGTGCTCCGTCTCGGAGACCGTCAGGCTCTCGATATTGTAGCCGCGGCCGGAGAAAAGGCCGATGACGCGGGCGAGCACGCCCGGCTCGTTGTCGACCAGAACGGAAAGTGTGTGCGTTTCCGCAAGCTCCGTTTCCTTGGCGATGAAGTAGGCGGAGCCCGTCGCCTGAAGATGTGCATTCATTTTCCTGTTCCTACCTTGTCCTCAAACGAGCTGACGGCCCTTGGCATCGATGGCGTTGGCGACCACCTCGTCCGTTGCCTCGTCGGGGAGCAGCATCTCGTTGTGCGCCTTGCCCGAAGGGATCATCGGGAAGCAGTTTGCAAGATTGGCGACGCGGCAGTCGAAAATGACCGGGGCCGGTGTGTCGATCATCTGCCGGATCGCATCGTCGAGCTCTCCCGGCTTTTCGCAACGGATGCCGACGCCGCCATAGGCCTCGGCGAGCTTGACGAAGTCCGGCATCGCCTCGGTGTAGGAATGCGACAGCCGGTTGCCGTGCAGGAGCTGCTGCCACTGCCGGACCATGCCCATATATTGATTGTTCAGGATGAAGATCTTGACCGGCAGGCCGTACTGGACCGCGCACGACATCTCCTGGATGCACATCTGGATCGAGGCGTCGCCGGCGATGTCGATGACGAGGCTCTCCGGATGCGCGACCTGGACGCCGACCGCGGCCGGGAATCCGTAGCCCATGGTGCCGAGGCCGCCCGAGGTCATCCAGCGGTTCGGCTCTTCGAAGCCGAAGAACTGCGCGGCCCACATCTGGTGCTGGCCGACTTCGGTGGTGATGTAGGTGTCGCGGTCCTTGGTGAGCTCGTACAGCCGCTGGATCGCATATTGCGGCATGATGACGTCGGCACTCGGCGTATAGGCCAGCGAGTTGCGCGCCCGCCACCTGGAGATCTCTTTCCACCAGTCGCCAAGCCGCGCCTGGTCGACCGTCTTGGCCGCAGCACGCCACAGGCGGATCATGTCCTCGAGCACAGCGGCGACGTCGCCGATGATCGGAACGTCGACGCGGACGTTCTTGTTGATGGAGGACGGGTCGATATCGATGTGGATCTTCTTCGAGTTGGGCGAGAAGGCATTGAGCCGGCCGGTGATCCGGTCGTCGAAGCGCGCGCCGATGCAGATCATGAGGTCGCAATCATGCATCGCCAGGTTGGCTTCGTAGGTCCCATGCATGCCGAGCATGCCGAGCCAGTTCTTGCCGGAGGCCGGATAGGCGCCGAGGCCCATCAGCGTCGACGTGATCGGGAAGCCGGTGAGCTCGACCAGTTCGCGCAGGAAATGTGCGGCCTGCGGCCCGGAATTGATGACGCCGCCGCCCGAATAGATGACCGGCTGGCGCGCCGTTTTCATGAGCGCGACCGCCTCCTCGATCCTCTTCAGGTCCCCTTGGGTCTTCGGCTGGTAGCTCTTCTGTGTCGGAACGGCCGAAGGCGGCGTATAGGTACCGGTTGCGAACTGGACGTCCTTCGGAATGTCGACGACGACCGGACCCGGACGGCCCGACTGAGCAACGCGGAAAGCCTCATGGATGACGCGGGCGAGCTCGTTGACGTCCCTGACCAGCCAGTTGTGCTTGGTGCAGGGCCGGGTGATGCCGATCGTGTCGCATTCCTGGAAGGCGTCCGAGCCGATCAGCGACGTCGGTACCTGCCCCGAAATGCAGACGAGCGGGATCGAGTCCATCAGCGCGTCCTGCAGCGGCGTGACCGCATTGGTTGCTCCCGGGCCCGAAGTCACCAGCATGACGCCGACCTTGCCGGTGGAGCGGGCATATCCTTCGGCCATATGGCCGGCGCCCTGCTCGTGGCGGACGAGAATGTGCTGGATATCCTCCTGCTGGAAAATCTCGTCGTAGATCGGGAGCACGGCACCGCCGGGATAGCCGAAGATGTGTTCGACGCCATTGTCTTTCAAAGCCTGGAGAACGATCTCCGCGCCCGTCATCTGGTTCTCAGTTCCGCTCATTGGCCTGCTTCCGTCCCTCGTTCAGGTTTGGGTGAATAACGTGTTTGAAGGCATAAAAAAAGGCCCCGTCAGGAGCCTCGTTCAGCGCATGGGTGGCTACCGCCGGATGGTTACACCATCCTGCCCATGCGCCGTCCCACCACAAGAATAACCGCGAAATTTTTCATGGGGCGATTTGTTAAACGGAAATTCCCCATCCGTCAACGGCTTTGGCGTGTCCCGATCGGCACGGCCTGCGAGCAACCAGTTATTAAACCGCAGCCGCTATCCTGGGACGCAGCAAGGAAAAGGCGCCGGATTCGGCGCGCATCCTGCTGCTGATTGGCGTTTTCGCCCGAGGTGCTGCGTTGCTCGAAAGTGGAAATCAATCGGCGCCTCGCGCCGCCGAGACGGATCGCCGCGATACGTTCAAGCCCGGCAATCGATTTCTCGGGCGGGTCGTCGCCTGCAACGGCTCGCGCGCCACGATCGCGGCGGTCGCAGAAAATGGCGAGACTTCGCTCACCGAGCTCTGGTCGGTCGGCAAGCTGGTTTCGATTTCCGTCGGCACCAACCGTGTCGTCGCCCTCGTCTATTCGATGCAGACCGTTTCCGAGGGCTGGGGCGAAGAGGTCAACAATACTTTCCGCATCGAAGTGGAATTGATGGGCGAGGTTCATGTCGGTCCGGATGGGCGGGAAGAGTTTTCCGCCGGCATCAGCCGCTATCCCTATCTCGGAGCGATTGCCCACCGCATCCGCGTGAGCGATCTCGCCCGCATCTACGACTCCGGTCAATCGGACAGTTGCGTCATCGGCAAGCTGACGCAGGATGAAAGTCTCGACGCCACCATCCATGTGCCTTCCATGCTTGCCAAGCACTTTGCGATCGTCGGCACCACCGGCGTCGGCAAGTCGACCGCCGTGACACTGCTCCTGAACAAGGCGATCGCCGCCGACCCGAAGCTGCGTGTGCTGATCCTCGATCCGCACAACGAGTTCGCCGCCGCCTTTCCCGACCAGGCGGTGGTCATCGACACGGATACGCTCGACCTCCCGTTCTGGTTCTTCCGGCTCGAGGAGTTGGCCGAGGTCATCTTTCGTGGACGCCCGCCGGTGCCGGACGAACTCGATATCCTGCGGGACGTCATCGCGGACGCGAAAAAGGCATTCAAGGGCGGAGAATCCGCCCTGATGCGGCGGCAGACGGAAAAGAGCTCGATCACCGCGGATACCCCCGTCCCATACCGTATTGCCGATCTTCTGGCGCTGATCGATGAGCGCATTGGGCGGCTCGAGGGACGCAACGACAAGCCGTACCTGCGCTCCCTCAAGGTCAGGATCGTCTCCGCAGTCAACGATCCGCGCTACCATTTCATGTTCTCGCAGAACACGATCACGGACACGATCGAGGACACGATTGCAAAGATCTTCCGCATTCCGGGCGACGGCAAGCCGATCGCCACCTTCGAGCTTGCCGGGATCCCGTCGGAAGTCGTCAACTCCCTCGCCTCCGTGCTCTGCCGCATGGCCTTCGAGATAGGCCTCTGGGGCAATGGCGCCATCCATATGCTGGTCGTTTGCGAAGAGGCGCACCGCTATGTGCCGGCCGATCCGTCGCTCGGCTTTGTGCCGACACGCCAGGCTATTTCACGGATCGCCAAGGAGGGTCGCAAATACGGAGTCTCGCTCGGCATCATCACCCAGCGGCCGGGCGAGCTCGATCCGACGATCCTGTCGCAATGCTCGACGGTCTTCGCCATGCGGCTCGCCAACGATCGCGACCAGGAAATCATCCGTTCGGCGATCGCCAATTCGTCGATCTCCACCACCAGCTTCATTTCCTCGATCGGCAACGGCGAGGCAATCGCATTCGGCGAGGCGGTCGCAGTACCGATGCGCATGCGCTTTGCCCGCGTCGACGATGCGCGGTTGCCCCGCGCCCACGGCATCACCGACAAGGTTGACGACGACGCGCAGCCCCTCGCCGACCTCCGTTCGATCATCAGCCGAATGCGTGCCGTCAACGGTCCCGACATATCGAGTTTCCAACAGAGCTATCTGGCGTCACAGACCAAGCAGGCGCCGGCGCTCGAGGATAATAACCGGAGCGGCAGAGGCACCGGGACCGAGATCGCGGACTCCCATTCGCGCCGATACCCCGCATTCGAGCCCTATAGCCCCGACATGCTTCCCCGCCCGTCCGAGCCGGGAAACCAGGAGTTCGAACGCTTCAGCCGGATTCGCGACCAGATCCTGTCCGGCGAGGCGGAAAGGATATCGGGCCGGCCCGCCGAGGCGCCCGGCCGATCGGATGCAGGCTTCGCCACGCCGGCACCGCGTCACGAGGGGTCGCTTCGCGAAAGCCTGCTCAGGCGACCACTCGGCAGCCTCATCCGCAAATAGAGCAGAAGCGGAGGGCACGGTGCGTCCTGGCCGCTCAACCTGCCCTGATTGCAATTTTGGATCCGGGGGCTCCTCTCAAGCGTTGAGGTGACGTCAAGGCGAGGAGACGATCATGGACGACAATGACGCATGGAGAAACGAGCGGCGGCTCTGGCTCGAGGGCTCCGATCCCTATCGCGAATTGCTGGACGAAGACTGCATCATGGCATTCCCCGCGCCGGTCGGTCTGCTGCGCGGACGATCGGTCATAATCCGAAGTCTCCAGGGAGTTCCGCGGTGGGAGCATCTCACGATCAGCGAGAAAGTCATGAGCCGGATCGGCGAGAACTTTATCGTGCTCGGCTATCTTGCGGAGGCGAGACGCGCGGAAGGTGAGCCTTATGCGGCCTGTTGTACCTCGACCTATCACGGCGTTGGAGCAGACTGGAAGCTTATTCAACACCAGCACACGCCGGTTGATTGACGGCCCGCAAGCCTCCGCCTCCGTTGCGCGGCGCAAATTGGGATGGAAATCATGGAAGAGATTTTGACGCGCTTCTTCGAGCGCTACGAGAGCATGGCCAATCAGGTCCTTGCGGGGGCGCTTCCGGTCGGAAGTACGACCTCCGCCTTCGCCTCGGACTTTATCGCCGCCTCGCCGGCCGGAGTCATGACGGGAAAAAACGACGAAACCCTGACGGCTTCGATGGAAAAGGGTTATGCCCGCTATCGTGCTATCGGCACCAGGGAATTGAAGATCCGCAAAACCACGGTAACGCCGATCGATGCGCTGCATTTTCTCGTAAGAGTCGATTGGCGCTCCGTCTTCGACGCCGAGGAACAGCCGAATGTCACCATCGATTTCGAGGTTCATTACCTCGTTCAGCTGAGTGGCGGCGAGCCGAAGATTTTCGGCTGGATCAGCGGCGACGAGGAGGCGGTATTGAAGGAGCACGGCATCGACTGACGCTTCTGATGCCGCTTCAGACCGCAGCATAATGCTCCAAGGAGCCTCAGCCCTGTGCTTGTTGTTCAGCCCAAGGCATCCGGACCCTCGATACGCTGCCAGGTCTCGTCAAGCTGATTGCGAAACCAGGTCATCTGACGCTTGGCATATTGGCGCGTTGCCGCCGCGCCGGCCTCGATCACCTGCGCCTCGCTCATCTCGCCTTTCAGCATCGCAGCGATCTGTGGGACGCCGATCGCCTTCATCACCGGCATCTCCGGAGGAAGGCGAAGCGCGAGAAGCGCGCGCACCTCCTCGACGGCGCCTCTCGCAAGCATCGTCTCGAAGCGCCGATCGATACGGCCATGAAGAAGCTGCCGCTCCGGCAATACGACGATCTTCTGCGCGCGCGCCGGGTCGATGTTCACCGGCCCACGGCTCTGCTGGTAAGATCCTATCGGCCTTCCCGTGGCCTCGATTACCTCCAGCGCACGCACGATACGCTGCCCATCGCCGGGTTGCACGCGCGCCGCCGTCTCCGGATCGCGCCCGGAAAGTTCCCGGTGCAGCGCCTCGGCGCCTTCCTCCGTCAGGCGCGCGCGCAGGCGCTGGCGGATCGCGGGCGGAATCTCGGGCATATCCGATAGCCCTCCGATCAGCGCTTTGAAATAGAGGCCCGTGCCGCCGACGAAGACCGGCAGCCGCCCTTCCTTCCTTAGCCGCGCCACGAGCGCTTCCGCTTCGCGGAGCCACACGCCGGTGGAATAGGCCCGGCCCGGGGGGACGTGACCGTAGAGGAAATGCTCGACGCCCCCCATCTCGCTTTCATCCGGCCGCGCGGTCAGGACTTTCAGCGTCCCGTAAACCTGCATGCTATCAGCATTGATCACGACGCCGCCGTGTCTTTGCGCGAGCTTCACCGCGAGCGCGGACTTGCCGCTGGCGGTCGGCCCGGTTATCAGGATCGCGTCGATGTCTTTCGCAAGGTTTTGCATCATGGCTCTCGTTGCCACGCTTATCGCCAATCCGTCAAATCCCGTTCTGTCGCCAGCACGCGCGGAAGCGGCAGCGGAAAGCCTCGACGCGTCCGGGCTTTATTGGCTCGCGGACGGTATTGCCTGCGACATCGTGTTGAGGGATGGCGCCGAGGCCGGCGAAGCGGAAGCTCGGCTGCGCCAGTCGGTCGCCGGCGCCGCGATCGACGTCGCCGTGCAAGATGCCGAAAGCCGCCGCAAGCGATTTCTGATCGCCGACATGGACTCCACCATGATCGGGCAGGAATGCATCGACGAGCTGGCCGCGGAAGTCGGCTTGAAGGAAAAGGTCGCGGCAATCACCGCGCGTGCCATGAACGGCGAGATCGCTTTCGAGCCGGCACTCGTCGAAAGAGTGGCGCTTCTCCAGGGCCTGCCCGTTACCGTCGTCGATGAGGTCATCGCCACGCGCATCACATTGACGCCGGGTGGCCGCGAACTGATTGCCACCATGAAGGCGAAGGGACATTACAGCGCCCTCGTCTCCGGCGGCTTCACCGTATTTACCGGCCCTATCGCAGAGAAGCTTGGATTCGACGAAAACCGTGCCAACATTCTCCTTGAAGAAAACGGCAAGCTGACCGGCGACGTTGCCCGGCCGATCCTCGGCAAGCAGGCCAAGGTCGACGCGCTCATCGACATTTCGGAACGGCTCGGGATCACGCCGGCGGACGTCATCGCCGTCGGCGACGGTGCCAACGATCTCGGAATGCTGCAGCTTGCCGGCACTGGAGTGGCGCTCCACGCCAAGCCCGTCGTTGCCGAGCAGGCGAAGATCCGCATCGACCATGGCGACCTCACCGCCCTGCTCTACCTCCAGGGATACCGCAAGACGGATTTCGTGACGTGATCATTCTAGAGACCGAGCGGCTCAGGCTCCGTGCCTGGGCCGAGACCGACCGCGAACTCTTTGCCGAGATCAACAACGATCCCACGGTCATGGAGTTCTTCCCGTTCCGCCGAACACGCGCGGAGGCCGACGCGCTTTTCGACCGCAACAACCGCAACATCTTCGAAACCGGCTTCGGCTTCTTCGCGCTCGCGCTCCGTGAGAACGACGCGCCGGTCGGCTTCTGCGGACTTGCACGCACCGATCTCGAACCGCACCTGCCCGACGGCACCGTCGAGATCGGTTGGCGCCTGGCTCTCCGCCATTGGGGAAAGGGCTACGTAACGGACGCAGCGCGGGCGCTTCTCGATTACGGATTCGGCGAGAGGAAGCTTGGGGAGATCGTTGCCATCGCCGTTCCGGCCAACACGCGCTCCACCGCCGTCATGAAGCGGATCGGCATGCGCCCCGATTCCATGCGCGACTTCGATCATTCCGGCGTCCCGGACACGCATCCGCATCTCAAACGCCACGTGCTTTACGCAATAACCGCGGAAGAATGGCGGCGGGATGGTCTTGCCGCGATGCGGTAACACCCCGTCGCCACGGCCGAGAGCGCGTGCTCTATTCCATCCGCACCGTCACGAAACGCAGTTCGCCGGTCTTGTTCGCGATCATCAGCAAGGCGTTGCGGCGTCCGTCGGCCTTCAGTTCGGTGACGCGTGAGGTAACATCCTCCGGCGTTTCCATGGCTTCCTGACCGAGTTCGACGATCACCTCGCCCGGCTCCACCCGGCGCTCGGCCGCTGGCGAATTGGGTTGCACCTCGGTGATCACGACGCCTTTGACGCTTTCGACGATGCCGAAACTCTGGCGGCGGTCGGCGTCGAGCTCGGCAAGCTTCATTCCGAGCACGGTGTCGCTTGCAGGCAGTTGCGCGGCCGGCGGCTCGCCGGGCTTCGCCTCACCGCCGTTCGGCAGCACTTCTCCCGGTTTCGCATTGGCGAGCTGCTCGCCATCCTCCAGCCGGCCGAGCGTCACGCGAGCGGTCTGCTCCTTGCCGTCGCGGATAATGACCACATCGACCGCCTTGCCGACCGGGCTCTCGCCGACCGTGCGCATGAGATCGCGAATTTCCGCGATATCCGTTCCGTCGAAGCGGATGATGATGTCGCCCGGCTTGATCTCGCCCTTGGTGATCGGACCGCCCTCGATGATGCCCGAAACGAGCGCGCCGCGTGGGAGCTCCATCTTCAGGCTCTCGGCGATATCGTCCGTGACGGGCTGGATCCGTACACCGAGCCAGCCACGGCGCGTCTCGCCGAATTCCCTGAGCTGATTGACGACGTTCACCGCAAGCTCCGCCGGCACGGCAAAGCCGATACCGACCGACATGCCGGTCTGCGAAAGGATCGCCGTATTGATGCCGACGACCTCACCCTGCATGTTGAAAAGCGGACCGCCCGAATTGCCGCGGTTGATCGCCGCATCGGTCTGGATGAAACTGTCGTAAGGGCCGGCATTGATATTGCGGCCGCGTGCGGAGACGACACCCACGGATACGGATACGCCCAGGCCGAACGGATTGCCGACGACCATCACCCAATCGCCGATCCTGATCTTTCGCGAGTCGCCGAAGGAGACGGCCTTGAGCGGCTTCTTCGGTTCGACCTTCAGGAGGGCGAGGTCGGTTTTCGTATCCATGCCGACAAGCTTCGCCTTCAGCTTCGATCCATCGGAGAAATTGATCTCGATATCGTCGGCATCCTGGATGACGTGGTTGTTGGTGACTATGTAGCCAGCCGGATCGATGATGAATCCCGAACCGAGCGAGTTGACCGTGCGCGGCCGACCGCCCTCGCCGCCTTGTCCTCTGAAAAACTCGTCGAAGAACTCCTGATGCGGCGACCCTTCCGGCACCTGCGGCATCGGCGCATTGTCGTCGCTCTTGACGTTCTGCGAAATCGAGATGTTGACGACGGCGTCGAGCAGTCCCTCGGCGAGATCGGCAACGGACGGCGGGCCGGCCGGAGGTCGGGACGTGGCCGTCTGGGCCAGCGTCGCATTGGTGAATATGAGTGCCGTCGCGGCCGCCAGCACCAGGCCGCGGAAGAATTCGGGTCGTTTCGACAAGTCGCTAGGCTCCTATCATTTCCCTTACATAACGCCGGCCCCCGGTCGTCCGGCAAGGATGATGCATGAACATCGTTCGGCTGCAACGAACTACAGCGCAGCGCGACCCGATCGAGACGCGCATCACGCGAACCTTCTCTTGAAGATACGGCGGAATTCCGAAGCGTCCAAACACGATTTCCTGATCCGGGCAGCGAACAGGCGGCGCCTCAGATGGTTATTTCGTGCCCGTGCTCTTTCAGAGCCTCCACGGCCTGCTCGAGATTGGACCCCGCGACGAAGACGTAATCGGTGCTGAAGGTCGAATTGGCGAAGACGCCGACACCTGCCTCCGAAAGCGGTCGCAGCACCGACGACAGAACGCCGGGCACGTCGAAACTGAAATGCTGCTCGATGCGGAAGCAGCGCCAGCCGAGCGAACTCTGCACGCTCGATGGGACACGGGCGGCACGACAGACAAGCGTCATTTCCTCGCGGGAACTGGAAACCGTCCAGAATCCCGGGCCCGGCAGCCACTCCGGAATCGCGGATCCGACATTCAAACGGGTAATGGCATATTCGGCATCGACCAGCCGGATGAGCAATTTATGTGGCATTCGCATTATCCTCGAAGCAACCATACGAGCCCGACGCCGACGGCCACCGAAGTCAATCCGGCCAATCGGAGCTGATGTTCAGGGACATACGGCAATCGCCTCGCCAGTTCCACCAAAACCAAAGGGGCCAGTGCGTACACCAGCCCCTCGATGATCAGGAAAAAAGCCAGACCGGTCAGAAAGTCGGACATCGTCCGCTCAATCTGCGGTGGTCGGCGCCGCCAGGCCCGGGCCCGGTAGCGGTTGGTCCGCACCGTCCGCGCTGTTGAAATAACGGAAGAATTCCGAATGCGGCGACAGCACGATGGTTGTTTCCGGGCTGCCGATCGACTGCGCATAGGCAGCCATCGACCGGTAGAACTCGAAGAAGCCCGGATCGCGCTGGAATGCGTCGGCAAATATCTGCGTCCGCTCCGCTTCGCCCTCACCGCGCAGGATTTCCGAATCACGCTGCGCTTCGGCAACGATCTCGACCACTTGACGATCCGCGATCGCGCGGCGTCGCTGGCCTTCCTCGTTGCCCCGGGCACGGATCAGTTCGGCTTCGGCCAGACGTTCCGCCTTCATCCGTTCGTAGGTCTGCTGCGAGACTTCCTGGGTCAGGTCCGTACGGCGGATGCGCACGTCCTCGATGTTGAGACCAAGCGACTCGGCATCCGCGCTGAGGTCCGTACGGACCTCACGCATCATCGATGCGCGTTCGTCGGAAAGCGCCGCCTCGAATCCCCTCAGACCGTAAACCCGGCGCAGCGACGCATCGAGGCGCGTCCTAAGCCGGGACTCCGCAGATTCCCGGTCTCCGGAAACCGTCTGCCGGAAGCGGCGGGGATCGGCGATCTTGTAGACGACGAATGCATCCACCTCGTAGAATTTGCCGCCGGAGACCTGCACGCGGATATTGTCGAGGTCGAAACGGAGTGCCTGGTCTTCGACATACTGGACGCGATCGGCGTCCATGAAGCCGAATGGAAGCTTGAAATAAAGACCCGGTTCGCTCTTCACCTCCCGGATCTGACCGAAGCGAACGACGATCGCCTGCTGGCGCTCGTTCACGACGAAGACCGAGGAATAGACGACGAACAGGACGGCGGCGAGGACGATCAGGATTATTGAGCTGCGATTGTTGATCATTGGTTTCCTCCCGACTGAACGGGCCTGCCGATTTCGTTGAGCGGCAGGTAGGGCAGCACGCCCTGGCCGTTCTTCTCGTCCAGAATGACCTTCCTGGACTTGCCGAGAACGCCTTGCAGCGTTTCGATGTAAAGCCGCTTGCGCGTGACCTCGGGAGCCTTGGAATATTCGTCGTAGACCGAGATGAAGCGCTGAGCCTCACCCTGAGCTTCCTTGACGACGCGGTCCTTGTAGGCGGCCGCCTCTTCGCGGATCTGGGCGCCCTGGCCGCGAGCCCTGCCGAGCACCTGGTTGGCGTACTGGTTCGCCTCTTCCACGAAGCGGTCCTCGTCCTGTTCGGCGCGCTGCACTTCGTCGAAGGCATCGGCCACTTCACGCGGCGGTGCGGCGTCCTCGATCGCAACGGTATTCACCGATATGCCGGCGCCGTAAGTATCCATCGTCGCCTGGATCGTGTTTTTCACGTCCGCGGCGATCGCCTGGCGGTTGTCGCGGAAGATATCCTGGGCCGGACGGCGGCCGACGACCTCGCGCATTGCGCTTTCGGCCACCTGCTGCAGCGTGTCGGCCGGGTTCTCGACATTGAAGAGATAGGCCTTCGGGTCGGTAACCGAGAACAGCACCGAGAACTGCACGTTGACGATGTTCTGATCGCCGCTGAGCATCAGGCCGGCATTTGACTGGCCCGTGCGGCCGCCGATATTCTGCTGCTGCTCCGTCACTTTGACGATCTCGACGGTTTCGAGCGGCCAGAAGTGATAGTGCAGGCCCGGCATGGAGATTTCTTCCTTCGGCTTGCCGAAGCGCATCTCGACGCCGCGTTCATCCGGCTGAACGGTATAGATGGAATTCAGCAGAACGAAGCCGAGGACCAACAGGCCCACGATGACGAAGATCCCGCCGTTGAAGCCTCCCGGAACCACGTTTTTCAACTGATCCTGGCCACGCCGGATGATCTCTTCCAGATCCGGCGGACCACCTTTTCCGCCGCGTGGCCGGTTGGGCCCCTGGCCCCATGGCCCCTGATTGCCGCCGCCGCCGCCCCACGGGCCGCCGCCGCCGCCATTCTGATTGCTCCAGGGCATTAAATCCTCACTTCCAAGAAACTCTGTCGCTGAACGCCCCGCAGGCATTGCGGCCGGTCACGATGTGAACCCGTTATAGGTATCATGTGCATTGCTTTCAACGCGATACGGCCGAGTTCACCGTAAATGCGTTAAAATTGTTCACCGCTCCCGCCGCAGCGATAGGCAAGTGCGTGGATAAGCGCCGAGACCGGTCAGGCTCCGGCACCTTCTGGCGGCGACGTGCGGCGGCGCCAGGTCACGAAGTGCATCGCATGGCTGTCTTTCGCGCCGCGCGGAAGGTCTTCCTCCAGCACCTTTTCGAAAACCGCCGGGTCGATAGAAGGAAAGCGTGTATCGCCATCCACCTCCGCTTGCACTTCGGTCACGTGCAGCACATCGGCCATGCCGATCGACTGACGATAGATCTCGCCGCCGCCAATGATGCAGATCTCGTCGGCCCCGACCGCGGCCGCCCGCTCCCCAGCGATCGTGAGCGCCACTTCCAGCGACGGCGCCACCTCCGCGCCGGGAGCTTCGAAATCGGGGTTGCGGCTGATGACGATGTTCGGCCTGCCGGGCAAGGGTCGCCCGAGCGAGGCCCAGGTCTTGCGTCCCATGACGACCGGCTTGCCGATCGTCAGCGCCTTGAAGCGCTTGAGATCGGTCGAGAGCCGCCAGGGCAGATCGCCCTCGCGGCCTATGACCCCATTCGCCGCGACAGCGACGACGAAAACGATCTTCGGTCGGGTAGCCATCTTCTGCTCCGCCTCAGTCATGAAAACCACTCGGCTTGCTGTCGATTTCACGCGCGCGAACCAGTGCCGCCCGGTCCGTGACGACGCGAATATAGCGATCTATCACGTCGCTTTCCGGCAGGATCTTGCGCATCCACTGCAATGCGCTTGCGAGCAACAGATCGGCCGCGCTCATCGATTCACCAAGGAGATAGGTGTGCCGCGTAAGCGCGTCGATCACATGCGCACACATTTCG
Organism: Sinorhizobium meliloti 4H41; assembly: GCF_000375585.1. GTDB lineage: Bacteria > Pseudomonadota > Alphaproteobacteria > Rhizobiales > Rhizobiaceae > Sinorhizobium > Sinorhizobium meliloti_A. The sequence goes on from NZ_AQWP01000002.1 coordinate 549,815, forward strand.
GTGTAAAGCCTCGCAAGCCCCGGATTATTCACCGTCACTCCGGATATATGAGCGAGAGCGGTCGGCTCGATGACGCCGGCATAGTAGGCGAGCCACGACAGATAGGCGCCGCGCTCACGATGTCCCGGCGGCCGGCTCAGGCTGCAATCGGGATAGAGATCCGTCAGATATTGCACGACCGCGACCGACTCCCAGATCAATGTCCCGTCGTGAAGGAGTGCCGGCACCTGCTTGTGCGGATGCGGATTGTTCTCATCCGGGCCGCCGGATCCGTCCCAACGGCGAATATCGACATAACGGATGTCGTAGTCGGCACCAAGTTCTTCGAGCAGCCAGATGATGCGCGATGAGCGCGACAAAGGCGCGTGGATCAGCGTCAGCATGGAAACCTCCCATTGGGGCACCACCGGGAGACGCGGGAACCGGCTTTGCCCGGAGTGCTTAGCTAGACCGCGACCGGCGCCTTGATATGTGAATCGGCTTCGTAGCCGACGAGCTCAAAGTCTTCGAATCTAAACGAAAATATATCCTTCACCGCCGGATTTATTTCCATTTTCGGCAGCGCCTTCGGCGTTCTCGTCAGTTGCAGCTGCGCCTGTTCGAAGTGGTTGCGGTAGATATGTGCGTCACCAAGCGTATGAACGAAATCGCCGGCTTCGAGCCCTGTCACCTGCGCCACCATCATCGTCAGCAGAGCGTAGGAAGCGATATTGAAGGGTACGCCGAGAAAGATATCGCCCGAGCGCTGGTAGAGCTGACAGGAGAGCTTCCCGTCCGCCACGTAGAACTGGAACAGGCAGTGGCATGGCGGGAGCGCCATTTCGTCCACAAGTGCCGGATTCCAGGCCGAAACGATGTGGCGGCGGGAATTAGGATTGGTCTTCAGGCCTTCGACGAGCGCCGCGATCTGATCGATATGTCCGCCGCCGGGCGTCGGCCAGGAGCGCCATTGATAGCCGTAGACCGGTCCGAGCTCGCCGTTTTCGTCCGCCCATTCGTCCCAGATGCTCACCCCGTTTTCCTTGAGATAGGCGACGTTCGTGTCGCCCCTGAGGAACCAGAGAAGCTCGTGAATGATCGAGCGTAGATGCAGCTTCTTGGTGGTCAGCACCGGAAAACCCTGCGACAGGTCGAAGCGCATCTGATAGCCGAAAACGGAGCGCGTGCCCGTACCCGTACGGTCGCCCCGGTCGGTTCCCGTTGTGATCACATGTTCGAGGAGATCGAGATATTGTCGCATGCTTTTCCGCCGACGATTCGTTCGTAGCGTCGAAAATAGAACGAACCGCCGCGCGAACCAATGGTGGAAAGGTGTTTTCCCGCACTTCGCGTCGCCATGCACGACCATCCGTCGGTCGGGCCAACCAGCCCCAAGACCTCCGGCATACGCGCCCGGCGGTTCATTTCGACGGGCGTCGGTTTGCGGCGTGGTCCTGATACTGCTCGTTCCTTACCGCCCTCTCGTCGAGGCCCCGCGAGTCGGAATGCTGGGCCTTGTCCCTGTTCGACAGGACGTCGTTTTCGCCGAGGATGCCTTCCTTCAGTTCGGTTTTCGCACCGCTACCGTCGCCCTTGCCCTTGTCGGGCTTTCCCATGTTCTTCTTGCTGGCGTGAGCCATCGCAGTCTCCTTTCAGCTATTCTCGGAAATGCCGGCCAGTTCCATCAGTCGCCGGCGCCCTTGTGATGCCTGCTCTCCTGATTTTTCCCACGCAGAATGCTGCGATCGTCCGCCTCGCGGGCATCGCCATGCTCGGTGCTCAAATCCTGTCCCTTGCGTTGCGCCTTTCTCAAAGCGTCGGAACGTTGCAGATCCGCTTCGGCATTGAAGTCCTTGTCTGCGTTGGAGGTGTTCTCGCGGCCCTGCAGCACGCGCTTCTGCTGCTCTTGCGTCTTTCTGCCGACCATTGCCTTGCTCCTATTTGTTGCTGCGACCGCGCTGGTCCGGGTTTGCGCCGCCTTGCGCGGTCGTGTCGTTCGCGACATCTCCTTCGATAGTGTTGCCGCGTTTCAGGGCTTCGTAGTCCGACGGACCACCAATGCCCTTCGTGCGTCCGATCCCGGGATCCTGCTTCAGGTCCTTGTCGCTCGGGCGGCGTGTCTTCGGATGTTTGGACGATGTCATCGGCCTTCCTCCTGCTCTGCGACTTGTTCCGGGGCGCCCCTGGTTCACTTCCTCGTTTAACCGCACTGAACCGTGAATGTTCCGCAATCGCGGCCCCCTTCGGCAGCACGAGGCGGAGCAGTATTTATCGGCAGCGGCGAAACAATCGCCGCGGATGGCTGTTAGGCCAATCTACAGCGCCGCGTTCCTCGCGGGACGCGAAATTCTGCATGTTCACGCCTGAACGGGCTCTGACCGCCTGAACCGGTCCCACCAAAGAGCCGTGCAGTTGCGCTTCACCCATCAAGCAAGGGAGGTGACGATGAGCGCCACAGGTCTCGACGTCTTCGAGAAGACACTGCAAACGACCCATATCTGGCTCGGCGAGATCATGGAACAACACGGTCCGGACCGGAAAGTCGCCTGGCACATCCTGTCAGTTGTGCTGCGGGTCCTGCGGGACCGGCTTCCTCCGGAAATCGCGGCCCATCTCGGCGCGGAACTTCCGCTGATCGTACGAGGCGCCTACTACGATCAATACCGGCCGAACCACCCGCCGGACAAGGGCACTCGTTCGCTCGACGAATTTCTCGCCCGGATCGCGCAGGGTATGAAGGATACGCGGCCGGTCGATCCGGCCGACGCGGCGCGTAGCGTATTTCGGGTCCTGGCACGGCATGTCGACCTTGGCCAGACTGCAAAGGTACGCGACGCCTTGCCCAAAGAAATCCAGTCGCTATGGCCCGACAGCGTCGGCGCCCGCGAATAGCGCAAACGGGGGCGAATAAAAGAGATCGGCGCCGGGTTACGGCGCCGCCGGGGCAGCTCTGGCGCCCGGCCGGCTCGTCGCCGACCGGAAAGTGCTTTGCCGGCCAGCCTGGATCAGAGCGTCTGGAGCTTGCCCAGATTCTTGGCGACCAGATAGTAGAAGGTCACACGCGACTTGCTGCGATCATCCGCCATCGCTTTGGCCGCCGAGGCAATAGCGGCATCTGCATCTGACCCGCCGACGCCGAGTTTCTTCTCGCACCATTTTTCCTTGACGCGTTCCAGTTCCTTTGGATCCGAGGCCGAAACGAGGGCGGAATCCTTGTTGCGAAGGGCGATACCGAGATGGCGCACGATCTTGTTGACAACTGCTTCGTCGGCGCTGCTGTCATACTTCTGCACGTCTGCAAGATAATCAGTCATGAAGCCTCCACTTTGCACTTGCTCTCAAAAGCTGCCGCCCTTCTCGCGAACCGCGTGCAGCAGCCGGAGTTTTTCACGCCGCTCGTGTAAGTCAAGCATTTCGTGCGGGGTTGGCGAGACCGACATAAATCCGTCATTTCCCTCGAGAAGCCCTTTTCTTGGGACGCGGAAAGACCTATATGACGAGTGCTGTCTTCGGGCGGCTATGGCAATAAACGGGCGATGCAATAAACCCATTGGACCCGGGGGCGGTACCCGGCGCCTCCACCAAAAACCGGCCTCGTGCAGACCGGCTTTTGATGGGGGCGAAATAGGATCGACAAGGGCGTAAAGATCGACTTTTTGCTCGGCATTGTACCACCGTTATCGGGCTAAACTTATAGTTGCAAACGACAACTATGCTGAAGCACGTCTCGCTGCCTAACGGCGGTGCGACACTTCAAATCAAGTCCTTCCGGGTAGCACCGTAAGGCGGGGTCCGAAGGCACCTGGCAACAGAAGCCTTCACCTTCTCCCCTGTCGTGAAATGGTCTATAGATGCCTCAATAATTGACTCGTCATAAACAGACGGGCAATGAAGGAGCAGGCCACGGCGCCGACATAGTCAAGGCGCAGGTTTGGCTGTAGCACCTTGAATCGCTGCATGATTTCCTGAATGGAGTTCCGGTTGCAGGAATCATGCATCAAGTGACTTGAAGAGAACGGGGACCAAATGGGCCAGGACCATATTCGCTACGACATTCTGGCGCAGGACGCGCTTCGCGGCGTCATTCGCAAGGTGTTGGCCGAAGTTTCCGCTACGGGCCACCTGCCCGGCGATCACCACTTCTTCATTACGTTCCTGACCGGTGCGCCCGGTGTCCGGATCTCGCAACATCTCAAGGCCAAATATCCGGAACAGATGACGATCGTCGTCCAGCACCAGTTCTGGGATCTGAAGGTTACCGAGACCGGCTTCGAAATCGGCCTTTCGTTCTCGGACACACCGGAAAAGCTTGTGATCCCGTACAATGCAATTCGCGGCTTCTACGATCCCTCGGTCAACTTCGAACTGGAGTTCGATGTGGCGGCCGGCGAGGAAGAAGAAGCCGATTCGGCGGAAATAACCGCTTATCCGCTCGACGAAGCTGCCGAGGCCGCAACTGACGAAAGCACGGAAAAGCCCGACGGCCCGAAGGGCGGTGGCGCTTCCGTCGTCTCGCTCGATTCCTTCCGCAAGAAAAACTGACGACGCGAGGAGGCGCGGACCATGGCCGGCGACGTGATCAATCTGCGTCAGTTCCGCAAACGCCAGGCTCGGACTGAAAAGGAAAAGCAGGCCGAGCAAAATCGCCTTACCTTCGGCCGCAGCAAGACCGAGAAGGCCCTGACCAAGGCCTTGAACGAAAAGGCCGCAAAGACGCTTGATCACGGCAGGCTCGAGCAAGCGGGCGGCGAGGCTTCACTCGACCGGAAGAAGCCGTGACGACCGCAGCCGCAAAAGCGATTGCCACTCAAGGACTTGCGGCAGCTTTCCGAATCGAATCGGCAGCCGCTTGAATCCGTTTATGAGCATGGGGAAGGTCGTCAAGCATTCGGCCACCTTGCACGGCCACCGCACCAGCTTCACTCTCGAAGAACCCTTTTGGCTGGAATTGAAATCCATCGCCAAGGACCGCGACATGCCGCTCGCGCGGCTCATCGCCGAGATCGACGACGGCCGTGGCCAGGATGGAAATCTGTCGTCGGCCTTACGGGTCTTTGTGCTCGCCTGGGTCAAGGCACGCGAAGGGACGGTGCGCGAGGCATAGAGCCACCTCCGGGAACGATGCCGTTGCTGGCCGGTCGCCTGCTACTGCACGGTAATGTCGGGAAGCAAATCGAAATTCAGGCCCTGACCAGCCGGTGGTCCGGCATTTTGCCCGCCCGGGTTACCGGAAGGCGATGGCAACTGGCCGCCGCGCCGGGCATCCTGCGACGGAGCGACAGGCGTCTGCTGGCGACCGATGCTGCGCGGCGGCAGTTGCCGCATTCTCAGCCGCTCCTCATCCTCCGCACGGCGTTCAGCGGCCGCCCGTGCTTCCGCCTCCGCCCGCATCCGCGCCGCTTCCGCCGCCGCTGCCTGACGGCGGCGCTCCTCGGCGATCGTCCGCAAGCGCTGCTGCTCACGCTCCGCCGCGCGCGCCCGGTAAAGCGCGACCTCGCGGCGCAAGCGTTGCTTTTCGAGCACATTCGCCTGTAGTGTCTCGACACGCCTGCGCTCGCGCTCGAAGGCTCTGAGCGACAGGAAGTTCGACAGCTCAGTGACATCGACCGTCACGCCGGGCGATGCAAGCAGCCCGGCATAGGAGAACCGGACGCGAGGCTCGGCTCCCGCAAGCGCCTCCTCGCCGGGACGGAAGGTCAGATCGATCGCCCCGCTCATTCGCCCTGCAGGCAAGTCGAAAGCGGCCTCCCCGCTGAAAGCGGCGTTGCCATCACCGGCGGTGACGTTCTGCGCCCTGACGGTTCCGCCTGCAATGCCGAAGGGCACCTTCACAGCGCCGACGACCGACTGGCCGGTAAAGAGCAGGTTCTCTGCAGCCTTGCGGATCGCATCGGGCGAGATATCGGTCTTCATTGCGTCCGCCGCCGCCATCAGTTGCGGCAGCGCCGCCGTATTGATGCCGTTGAGAGTAAGCCCGTTCAAGGTCGCCGTTCCGGATCCGCTGAGCGATTGCACCATTGCCTGCGGCGTTGCGCCGGCAGCCTCCATCGCCACGGCAAGATCGAAGCGGCCGGTCGCCACCGGGCCCGTCGGCCGCACCCAACCCGTTTCGGCAATGTCGGCACCTGTGAGATCGAACTTCGAGCGCAGGTAGCCGGAGCCGTTGGCATTGCCGATTTGCAGCCGCCCCGCGAGCTTGCCCCCCAGCCAGTCTCCCGTCGCATCGCTGAGTGCGAGTTCATCGCCCTTCCATTGCAGCTGCCCGGCAAAGCCGGTCACCGGACCGTAGACGCCTGGCCAGAAGCGCTTCGCACTTACGTTGAGCGCCACATCGAGCCCGGTCCATGCCGGTTTTACGACCGGTGCCAGCGCCAGTCCCCCGGTGCTTGCGTCGTGAACCTGCCCCAGAATTCCTTCGCCGAGCCAGGCGAGATCGAGGGCATCGACCGAAAGCTCCCCTTGCGCCTTGCCGAGAACCTTGCGGTCGATCGAAAGCGCGCCGGCAAAGCCGTTCTGGTCGGCTTTGCCCTCGATTGCGGTCACTGCGATTTTTTCGGCATCGGTCGCAAACTCGGCCGAGACCGTTACCGGCAAACCGCTGCCCATCTGCGGCAGCCCGATGCCCTGCAACAGCAGATAGGGCTCCAGGTCCTCGGATTTCAGGGTGAGCTTCCCCTGCCCTTCGAGGTAGTGCGCGCGCGCAAGATCGAAGACACCGTTCGCCGCAAGCGACGTCCGCTCCGTGGTGAAGGTCAGCGAACCATTTGCCTTCGAGCCCTCCGTGCTCTGCAGCTTTATGGCAAGAATGCCGTTTGCGTCCGCTTCGAAGGGCAGCGGGTCCAATCCGGCCTGCCCCAGGAGAACGGATGTCTGCGGATTCTCGAGCGTCGCCTCCAGCAGCATGCCCTGGCCGGCGAGCGCCTGGGCGACATCGGGCGCCTGATAGCTGGCGGCTATCTTGCCTCCGTTGGCGGTCCCGATCACGCCGAAGGTGAAGGGTGCGTTCCCCTCCTTGTTGCCGGCCGTCAGCGTTACGTCGAAAGCAGCGTCCGAGTAATAGGGTCCGGCCTTGATCAGCCGTGCCAGCGCCGGATGGGCCGCGCTATGCCGTCCGATCATTTCGAGGAAGGGCGTAAGCTCCTCCGCGGCGAGTTTCATCTTCGCCGACACGACCGGTTTTTCGAGCCCGCCGCTGATGCGGCCGGAAAACGCAAGCTGTGCGCCGGAAAGAGCGCCGATCGCCACGCGCTCCGCCTGCAGCTGGCCGTTCTTGAAGGTGAGTACCGCCTGTACGTCCTGCGCTTCCTCACCGAAGGCGGAGAATGTCTCGGCGGAAAGATCGGCGGCGATGGCGTGCTGCAGCAAGGTCCCGGTGGAGGCGTCGCCCGCGACAAGACCGGCGAGGGCCTGAAGCGCCTCCATATCTATGCGGTTGCCTTTCAACTGCAGCGACAGCGCGGGCGGCTGCTCGGCGAAGGACTGGCGCTCGATCCTGCCGCGCAACGTGGCCGGACCTGCCGCCACTTCAAGGTTTTCAAACTGCTGCAGAGTGTCCGTCAGATTGACCGCCGCCGAAAACCCGGCCGTTTTCAGCGTGCGTATCGCCGGATCGACCGATCCCGCCAGCCAGTTCGCGAATCCCGACGGCTGGTTCGAAGCGATGACGAGGTCCCCGCGAAAGGAGCGCTGTTCCTTGAGGCTCAGCCGGCCCTTGGCTTCCAGTTGCGTGCGGCCGGGCAGGAGTGCGACCGCATTGTCGACGATCCAGCCGGCGCCGTCGGGCCGGACGTCAAGGCGAACGTCGCGCACCGTCGTGTCGCCGATCACGATCGCCGGAAGTTTCAGACTGGCGCGTCCCGGCACCTGCGGGATCGGGATATCGGCGGCGATCGCCAGCATTGCGTCGATCCGCTGGCGTAGCGAGACGGCCGGATCGCGCCCCGTCTTGCCGCTGCTGCCGGAATTGCCGATGCGGCTGACATCGATCTGCTGGCCGTCGGCGATCAGCAGGAACCGCTGGTCCTTGCCGGTGTCGAGCGTCGCCTCGCCGGTGACGATATAGGGATCGTCGGGCGGCCCTATTTCGAAATGGTATTCCGGTACGCGGATGCTTTCATTGGTAAGCTGGAACTCGCCGTTGATACGAAGGGCGCCGTCCGCCTTGACCTCGCTGGCGGGCCGGTTCTCCGTGAGCGTGAAGCGCCCGGCATAAACCGGTCTGAAATCGACGATCTTCAGATCGCCGTCGAGCTCCACGCCGAAGGGCCGTTCGTCCGGCACCAGCCGCGCCCGCAGGCTCAAGGCGCCCGTTTCGTCGACGGTGTTGCTCGTCAATGAGAAGCTTCCCGCCTCACCGTCGAGCGTCGCACGGCCCTCGACCCTCCAGGGCCCGGCGAGCGCGCGGGCCGAGAGGTCGGCGGAGAGCTCACTGACCCGGCGCGTGCGCCCCGTCTGCTCATCCACGAACTCGATCTCGCCGTCGGCGATCTCCACCCTCTCCAGGATGACCGTATTGGCGGGAATCGCGGCGCGCGACCCGCGTGCCCAATCCAGCGTGCCATCGGGCTGGAGCCGGAGCCGCGCCTTCGGCCGGTCGAGCCGCATGTCGAAAATCAGCGCCTCGCCGCTCAGGAAGGGCGCAAGCTCCGCGCTCATCGAAAACTGCGCGACCTGAATCAGCGGTGCGCCGCCGTCGCTCGCTCCGACGCGCACGTCGTTGAGCGTGACCGTAGGAAAGGGAATGAGACGCGCATCGACGCTGCCATGGACCACCACGGGCTTGCCCATGATGCGGCTTGCCTCCCGCTCGAAATCGGCACGGAAGCTGGTCCAGTCGATAAACAGGGGTGCGATCAGCGCGGCAAAGAGCGCGACGACCAACAGTCCTCCGAGGGTAACCAGAATTCGCGCCAGCACCGTGTCACATTCCCGTCAGTTCGTCCGTCCCTTGCATTGCGGCTTTGAACCGGTTTTGCAAGTCTCAGGCAAAGATCTTGCCCGGATTGAAGATGTTGTCGGGATCGAGAGAGCGTTTGATCTGCCGCATCAGATCCAACGCATCGCCGAGTTCGGCCGCAAGAAACGGCATCTTGCCCTGCCCGATCCCATGTTCGCCCGTACAGGTGCCGTCCATGGAGAGCGCCCGCCCATTCAGCCGCTCGACGAAAGCCTCCGCCTGCGCCACGTCAGCCGCATCCGTGTCGTCGAAGAGCAGCCCCACATGAAAATTTCCATCGCCGGCGTGCCCGACGATCGGCGCGACCAAACCATGCGCAGCAATGTCTTCATGCGTCGCCGCGACGCAGTCGGCAAGACGCGAGATCGGCACGCAGACATCGGTGGAGAGAATGGCGCGCCCGGGCATGAGGCTCTTCTGCGCCCAGTAGGCGTTGTGCCGTGCCTTCCAGAGCCGTGCCCGCTCTTCCGGATTGGTCGTCCAGATGAAACCCGTAGAACCGAATTCCGACGCTATTTCGGCGAATTGACGGGACTGCAGCTCGACGCTCTCCCCGTTGCCGTGGAATTCGACGAAAAGGGTGGGCGTTTCCTGGTAGGTCAGGCCCGAATAGGCATTGCACGCCCTCATCTGCAACGCGTCCAGGAGTTCTATGCGCGCCACCGGGATGCCGGACTGGATCGTCAGGATCACGGCATTGCAGGCGTCGGCAATCGTCGGAAAAGGGCAGACGCCGCCGGAAATCACCTCCGGTATGCCCTGCAGGCGAAGCGTGATCGAGGTGAGGATGCCGAGGGTGCCTTCCGCGCCGACGAAGAGGCGCGTCAGGTCATAGCCGGTCGACGACTTGCGCGCCCGATGCGCCGTCGTGATTTCGCGCCCGCCGGCGACGACGGCCGTGACGGCGAGCACGTTTTCCTTCATGGTACCGTAGCGCACCGCATTGGTGCCCGATGCACGCGTCGACGCCATGCCGCCGATCGAGGCGTTTGCGCCCGGATCGATCGGGAAGAAGAGACCGGTATCGCGCAGGTAGCTGTTGAGTTCCTCCCGCGTCACGCCCGGCTCCACTGTGCAGTCCAGGTCGTCGGCATTAACCGCAAGCACCCGGTTCATCCGCATCATGTCGACCGAGATGCCGCCATGGGGCGCGTTGACGTGACCTTCGAGCGAGGAGCCCGTTCCGAAGGGAATGAGCGGCACGCGGTATTCACACGCGATCTCCACGACCTCGCGCACCTCGGCTGCACTTTCGGGGAAAACCACGGCATCGGGCATCTGCGCGGGAATGTAGGTCGTCGTGTGGGCGTGCTGGGCCCGGATCGCTTCACCGGTCTGGAATCGATCTCCGAAGCGTGTGGCGAGGTGTGTTTTGGCCGCAGCGATACCGTTCTCGTTTCTCGCCCCTGCCCGGATTGCGTTCACCGCCACGAAAATTCTCCTTCTCATCTCCCGTTGCGCCTTCGCAGCCCCGGAAGAGCGCTCTTTCGTCTTGAGCGCCCGCACAATCTATCCCCAATTCGCACTCGAATTAAGGGCACCCGGTCCGGCGCGACAAGGAAAATACGCGAGGGCTCACTCTCCCGTCTCCACTCTCGCAAATCCGTCGCGGGCGCTTTGGACGGCTTCGAAGATCGACACCGTCCTTGTCCGCACGCGCCCCAGCCACCCGGCCGACCGGAAGCGCTTACATTTCAATGGGCTACTGTGCAAATCGGAATCACTTTGTCCAGAAGTTCACCCGTTTGGAGCGGCATCGCGTCAAAAAATTACCGCCGGTGATACCGGCTTGTCACAAGTCCGGCCGACTGCAGGGCACCGCAGCGAATGCGTCTTTTGTTTGCAGGCCTATAGGATATCAGGCCTATAGGATATTATGTCCGGAAAGGGAGAACGTTCGCATGTTCGGGCTGCTTGCTTTGATCACCGCGTCGATTTTCTTCGGCGCCGCCATTTACATCAATGTGGCTGAACAGCCTGCCAGACTGGCGCTGGACGGAAGTGCAGCGTTGCGGGAATGGGTACCCGCCTATCGGCGCGGCTTCGAGATGCAGGCTCCTCTCGCGATCGTTTCCTGCCTCCTCGGCGCTGTGGCATGGTGGCAGTCAGGCGATGCGCTCTGGGGCTTGGGAGCGGCCGTCATCATACTCAACTGGCCCTATACGCTTTTCGTCATCATGCCCGTCAACCAGCGCCTGAAGACGACCCGTCCGGATCAGGCGAATGCGGAAACCCGTGAACTGATCGAGCGCTGGGGCAGGCTCCATGCCGGCCGCAGCGCCCTCGGTGCGCTCGCTACCCTCATCTATCTCGCTGCCGCAGCAGGCGGCTTCTGACGATCCGCGGCAATTGCGCCGCGCCACCTGCCGCTGCCTCAGATTTCGACCATGTCAGATCTTGAGCACCTCGGCCGCCTTCATCTCCTCCAGCAGCTTCCGCTCCTCGTCGGCATGCGGCTTGGTAAAGCGGGCAATGACCAGATAGGCGACGGGCGTCAGATAGAGCGTCACGACCACCGCCAGGCCCAACCCACCCACGAGCACCCAGCCAAGGGCGATGCGCGCTTCGGCGCCGGCACCGCTTGCCAGAACCAGCGGTACCGCGCCCACGACGGTCGCGATCATTGTCATCATCACCGGCCTAAGACGGATATTGGCGGCATTCTCGATGGCGCTGCGGACGTCCTGCCCACGGTCGCGGAGCTGGTTGGCGAACTCGACGATCAGGATGCCGTTCTTGGCCATGATGCCGACCAGCATGACGAGCCCGATCTGACTGTAGATGTTGAGCGTGTTGCCGGTCACGATCATTGCGAAGACGGCGCAGGCGAGACCGAGCGGCACGGTCGACATGATGATGAGGCCGCTCACGAAGCTTTCGAATTGCGCCGCAAGCACCAGAAAGATGATGACGAGCGCGAAGCCGAAGGTAACGAACAGGCCGTTGGCGTTCTCGTCCAGCGTCGCGGCCTCGGCAAGCGGCATGATCCGCGATCCGGGCGGCAGAAGGGGTTCGGCCACCTCCTCGACCATCGACAGCGCCTCGCCGAGTGCGAGATCGGACTTCAGGCCGGCCGACAGCGAAACGGCGCGCAGTTGCGATTCGCGGGAAAGCTGCGGCGCCACTGCCTTCTCCTCGACCGTGGCGATGGACGACATCGGCACGATGCGGCCGTCGCCGGCCTTGACGAAGATGTTCTGCAGATCCGTCGGGTCGTTGAGCGGCTCGGTGGAAGAGAGCAGTTTGACCGGATAGGACTCTCCTTCCACGAAGATATCGACGACGCTGCTGCCGTCGAGCATCGCCTGCAGCGCCCAGGAGAGGCCACCTATGTCCACGCCGAGGTCGGAGGCGCGCTCCCGGTCGATCGTCACCGACAATTGCGCCTGGTTGGCCTCGTAGTTGAGCCTCACATTCTCGAAGCGGCCGGTATCCTCCATTGCCCTGACGAGCTTCGCCGCCGCGTCGCCCAGCTTCGTGTAATCGTTGCCGACAAGCGCGACCTGCAGGCCGCTGCCGGCACCGCGGATACCGAGGCTGTTCGCCTGGATGGTGAAGGCGCGAACCGACGGGATCTTCGAGGTCGCCCTGTTGATGTCGGCGACGATCTGGCCCTGCGTACGCTCGCGCGCTTCCCACGGGGCAAGCGTCAGGACCATGAAGCCGCTATTGGCCGAGCCGCCCTGACCGGAAATAGAGAACACATTGCTGATCTCGCCGGATTTGAGCAGCGGCTGCAGGCCCTCTTCGATGCGGCGCAGCTGTGCCTGCGTGTATTCCAGCGAGACGCCCTGCGGCGCGTTGATCCGCAGCATGACCTGCGAACGGTCCTCGTTCGGCGTCAGCTCCGACTTGAGCGTCAGAAAGCCCAAAGCGCCGGCGGCGGTAAAGAAGGCGGCTACCGCGAAGACGATGAGCGGCGCGTTGAGGCAGGCGCGAAGCGTCACGCGGTAGAAGGCGGAAGCGCGCCGGCCGAAGCGCTGCATCACCCCCTCATGCTCATGCGGCTCTTTCGTCAGCATGCGCGAGGCGAGCATCGGACAGAGCGTCAGCGAGACGAAGGACGACAGAAGGATCGCAAAGGCGAGCACGAAGCCGAATTCACGGAAGAGCCCGCCCGTCTGCCCCGGCAGGAAGGAGAGCGGAACGAACACGGCCGCCAGCGTAGCCGTGGTTGCGAGCACGGCGAAGAAGACCTCGAGCGTACCGTGGACGGCGGCGGCGCGCGGACCGAGGCCCTCGGCCCGGCGCCGCACGATATTTTCGAGCACCACGATCGCATCATCGACGACGAGCCCGGTCGCAAGCACGATCGCCAGAAGCGTCAGGATGTTGATCGAAAAGCCCGCAAGATAGATCGCGGCCACCGTTCCGATCAGCGCGATCGGCATGGTTATGGTCGGGATGAGCGTCGCGCGCCAGTCGAGCAGGAACAGGTAGATGACGAGGGTGACGATGAAAACGGCGACGAAGAGTGCGATCTCCACCTCATGGATGGCGCCGTTGATGAACACCGCGTCGTCGCTGGTGATCTTGAGCCCGGTTCCGGGCGGCAGGATATCCGAGGAGATTGCGTCCACGACGCTGCGCACGCCCTCGGAAATATCGACCGTGTTCGACTGGGCCTGGCGGATGATGCCGAGGCCGATACCCTCGCGGCCGTTGGAGCGCAGCGCCGAAGTGCCCGTATCCGGGCCGAGGGTCACGGTCGCGACGTCGCGAAGCCGGACATTGTTGCCGAGCATCAGGTTTTCGAACTGCTCGGGCGTCTGGAGGTCGGCCGTCGCCCGAACGGAAATGTCCTGACTTGCGCTCGTCAACGAGCCCGCCGGCACATCGTAGGAGGCGTCGGAAAGCGCCTCGCGAAGATTGGCCACGGTGACTCCGCGTCCGGCGAGCTTCGCCTGATTCAGGTCGATACGGAAAATCTTCTCCTGGTCGCCGTAGACTGTGACGTCGGCAACGCCTTCGACCGCGGCCAGCCGGTCGCTGATCTCGTTCTCGACGAGCAGCGTCATGTCGTCCATGCTCATCGTGTCGGAGGTCAATGCAAGGCGCATGATCGGCTGGCTGTCGGAATCCGCCTTCACGATGCGCGGCTCGTCGGCATCATCAGGCAATTGGCCGGTGATCCGGCCGAGCGCATCGCGAACGTCGTTGGCCGCCTGGCCGATATCGGTCGTGTCGGAGAATTCGAGCGTCACCCGGCTGCGCCCGAATGACGAGGAAGACGAAATGCCCTTGATGCCCTGCACCCGCGAGACGGCGCCTTCGATGGCCGAGGTCACTTCACGGTCGATCGTTTCCGGCGAGGCGCCGTCGAACTCGGTCGTGACAGAGACCACCGGCTGGTCGACCTGCGGCAGTTCGCGGATCTCGACACCGTTCCAGGCGGCAAGACCGGCCACGACGATCAGCGTGTTGACGACCAGGGCGAAGATCGGCCGGCGGATGAAAAGCGCGGTGAAACCCGTCCTTCCGCCCTGCCCTCCGCCTGGTTGATGGCCTCCCATGCCGATATTCATTTCGCGTCTCCCGCGACCTTCTGCTCGGCCTCGGCCGCAGGCTCGCCGGCGATCCGCACCACGCCGCCGTCGCGAAGCCGCTGCACGCCCTCGGTCACGACGCGGTCGCCCTCGGCGAGGTCCGCATCGACAAGCACCCTGTCGGGATTGCGCTGGATGATCTTGATCGGCACGCGCTCGCTTTTGTCGCCTTTGACCCGCCAGATAAAGGAGCCTTCGGAACTCCACTGGATCGCCAGCGGGTCGACGGTGGGATATCGGTCGCCGTCGAATGCCACGGTGACCGAAAAGGACATGCCGGCGCGCAGCATGTCATCCGGATTCTCGAGTCGCGCCCGGACCCGGAGCGTCCGGCTCTCCGGGTCGAGGCGGTTGTCTATCGCGTGAACGACGCCCTGGAGTGCACGCCCTGGCTGCGCGATCGCGCTCGCGGTCACCGGCTGATCGACAGAGATCTTGCCTGCGAAGCGCTCGGGCACCCAGAAGTCGACGAGGATCTGCGACCGGTCGTCCACGACGGCGATCGGCGTCGAGGTCGTGACGTAATCTCCTATATTGACGGTGATGATCCCGACCACCCCCTTGGAGGGCGCCACGATGTCGCGACGCTTCAGGTCGAGCTCGGCGGTTTTCAGTGCCAGTTCGGCTGCCTGCAGCGCGATCTCGGAGTCACGCACCTCGACGGCCGTCACTGCGCGCGCGGTGCTGAGATTGCGGTAGCGCTCGACCTTCTCCCGGGCACTGTCGCGGGTCAGCCGCGCCTGCTCGGCAGCGATCATCTGGTCGTCGCTGTCGAGGCGCGCGATAACCTGGCCTTCCGTGATCCTGTCGCCCGACTTCACCAGTATTTCCGTGAGATTTCCCGTTGCGGTCGGCGTCACCGTAACCGAGCGGATCGCTTCGCCGTTGCCGATCGCGTTCAGCCTGTCGTTGACGACGGCGCGCTCGGCAGGCTTAACGACGACCAGGGGGGCTTCCGCGAAGCCGCTGCGTCGACCCTGCCCGCGCTCGCCATTGCCCGAACCGCCCCTTGCCCCTTCGCCGTCCTTTGGTCCCGACAACGCATCGATCAACGGTTGCGAAACCCCGATCGCCGCCAAGGTCTCACCCGCGCCGGGCGCAAAGCGCACCCACGCGGCGCCCCCGATGGCGAGGACGACGACGCTGATCGCGAGCTGATTCCAAAAGCGCATTCATGTCTCCAAAAGAAAAGCTCTCCAAAAGAAAAAGCCCTCCAAAAGAAAAGGGCGCTCCAACGAGGCGCGCACCCGATGGAACGTTCCGATTTGCGCTGATTATCGTTGTTTGCAGACGTCCGGGCAATCTCGGAATGGCATCATTACGCAATTGTAACAAAAGCGATTTTGGTGGCGGCATGATGGCCCCTGCGCCCGTCCTGAACCGCACACGCTGGCGGCGGGTCGGCGGCATGTTTACAGCTTGCGTGGCTCGGCTATTCTGTTCGTCGCCGGCGGCTGTTTCGGGCCGGCTCTCGACACGAAGGGAGACGGCAATGTGCGATGCATGCGTCATCGAATCGGTCAAGCAGCGGATGATGTCGCGGCGGAGTTTGCTCCGTGCGGCCGCGGTCGGTACGGCAGGCATTGCCGCCGCCGGCATGGGGATCGCACCTCCGGCGCTTGCCGCCGGCCACGGCAGCGTCACCGATCTCACCCATGAACTTCATGAGGAGTTTCCGACTTTCTTCGGTCAGCAGCAATTCTTCCGGGAGCAGAAGTTCAAATATGCCGAACACAAGTTCAACCTGTTCGAACTTCGGGTGAACGAGCACACCGGCACTCATGTCGACGCGCCGCTGCACTTCTCCGCCGACGGCCTTTCAGTCGCCGAGTTGCCCCTCGACAAGCTGCTCGTGCCGCTCTGCGTCGTCGACATCCGCGAGAAGGCGGCCGCCGATCCGGATGCGCAGCTGACGCCGGACGACATCAAGGCGTGGATTGCGGCCAATGGAGACATTCCCGAAAATGCCTGCGTCGCCATGCTGTCGGGCTGGTCGGATCATCTCGGTACCGACAAGTTCCGCAATGCAGACACGGCCGGTAAGATGCATTTCCCCGGCTTTCACGTGGAAGCAGCCAAGTTCCTGATCGAGGACACGAAGGCAGCCGGCATGGCCGTCGATACCCTCTCGCTCGATCACGGCATTTCGCCCGATTTCGCCACCCATTACGCCTGGCTGCCGGAAGGCCGCTGGGGCCTCGAGGCGGCCGCCAATCTCGACAAGGTGCCGGCCAAGGGCGCGACGCTGGTCCTCGGCGCACCAAAGCACCGTGGCGGCACCGGCGGCCCGGCCCGCGTCTTCGCCCTCGTTTGAAACGCATGGAGTAAGCATGAGCACTGTGGCGCCGCCATCCGGTCCCGAATCCGACCCACGCGTCAAGGCCGTCTTCGACGACATCCGGGCGACTCGGAAATCGGACTTCATCAACAATATGTGGCTCTGGCTCGCCTTCGACCCCGAACTGCTGGAGCGGACCTGGGCGGAGGTCAAGGCGGTAATGGCGACGCCTTCGGCGCTCGACCCGCTGGTGAAGGAAATGCTGTATATCGCGGTTTCCGTGAGCAATGGCTGCGGCTACTGCATTCACTCCCACACCGCCGCCGCAAGGACCAAGGGAATGACGGACGCCGAGCACGCGGATCTCCTGCGCGTCATTTCGCTCGCCGCCAAGACCAACCAGCTGGCGACGGCCCTGCAGGTCCCGGTCGATCCGGTGTTCGACGCGTCCGGCAAAACATAGACGGCGGCATGCCGACCTGAAAACATCAGTCTTTCCACAGGCATGCGCGAGCGGGCGAAGGTTCCGGAATAAAAGAAGAACATCCTTTCTGGCCTTTCGGTCCCGAATCACTACATTGGGCCGCATGACCAAAGGTTTTGACGATATTCCCTTTTTCGACGAGGAACCCGCGCCGCGGAAACCCGCGGCCGCCGGCGGCGGCATCGCGGCGCGCGCCATGGCCGCCCGCGACAAGACCCAGCGACCGGACTATGTCTCCGGGCTCAACCCGGAGCAACGGGAGGCAGTCGAGGCGCTGGAAGGTCCGGTGCTCGTGCTCGCCGGCGCCGGCACCGGCAAGACGCGCGTGCTGACGACGCGGATCGCCCATATCCTTTCGACCGGCCGCGCCTATCCCTCGCAGATCCTCGCCGTCACCTTCACCAACAAGGCGGCGCGGGAAATGAAGGAGCGCATCGGCGTGCTCGTCGGCCACGCCGTCGAGGGCATGCCCTGGCTCGGTACCTTCCACTCGATCGGGGTCAAGCTCCTCCGCCGCCATGCCGAACTGGTGGGTTTGCGGTCCGACTTCACCATCCTCGACACCGACGATGTCGTTCGACTTATCAAGCAGCTCATCCAGGCGGAGGGTCTCGACGACAAGCGCTGGCCGGCCAAGCAGTTCGCCGGCATGATCGACACCTGGAAGAACAAGGGCCTGGACCCGTCGCAAATCCCGGAAGGCGATGCCCGCGCCTTTGCCAACGGCAAGGGCCGCGAGCTCTATGCCGCCTACCAGAACCGGCTGCTGACCTTGAATGCCTGCGATTTCGGCGATCTGCTGCTGCATCCGATCCGCATGTTCCGTGCCAATCCGGACGTGCTGAAGGAGTATCACGGCAAGTTCCGCTACATCCTCGTCGACGAGTACCAAGATACCAACACGGCGCAATATATGTGGCTGAGGCTGCTGGCCCAGCGGACGCAGGGTTCCGGGAGGAACAACCCCTCCCCAAGCCCTGCGGCGCCGCAGTCTAGCCCCTCCCCCTCGTGGGGAGCGGTTGGGGAGGGGCATTCCCCTGGCGCCGAAGAGAGAAAGCCCACCGTCAACATTTGCTGCGTCGGCGACGACGACCAGTCGATCTATGGCTGGCGCGGCGCCGAGGTGGACAACATTCTCCGCTTCGAGAAGGATTTCCCCGGCGCCAAGGTCATCAAGCTGGAGCGCAACTACCGCTCGACCGAGCATATCCTCGGCGCGGCGGCGCATCTGATTGCCCATAACGAGGGCCGGCTCGGCAAGACGCTCTTTACCGAACGCACCAATCCCGACGACGAGAAAGTGCATGTTCATGCCGCCTGGGATTCCGAGGAGGAGGCTCGCGCGATCGGCGAAGAGATCGAGCAGCTCCAGCGCAAGAAGCACAACCTTAACGACATATCGATCCTCGTGCGCGCCTCTTTCCAGATGCGCGAGTTCGAAGACCGCTTCGTCACGCTCGGCCTCAACTATCGCGTCATCGGCGGCCCTCGCTTCTATGAGCGGCTCGAAATTCGCGATGCCATGGCCTATTTCCGCCTCGTCTGTCAGCCCGCCGACGATCTCGCCTTCGAGCGGATCGTCAACACGCCGAAGCGTGGCCTCGGCGAGACGACCGTCCGTACCCTGCACGACTATGCCCGGGCCCGCGACATCCCGATGCTGGCCGCGGCGAGCGAGATCGTCGAGACGGACGAATTGAAGCCGAAGGCGCGCAAGGGCCTCTTCGACGTCGTCGCCGATTTCCGCCGCTGGCAGGGTTTGCTCGAATCGACGCCGCACACCGAACTTGCAGAGCAGATCCTCGACGAGAGCGGCTATACCGCCATGTGGCAGGCCGACAAATCGGCCGAAGCGCCCGGGCGCCTGGAAAACCTGAAGGAACTCATCCGTTCGATGGAAGCCTTCGAGTCCATGCGCGGCTTTCTCGAGCACGTCGCCCTCGTGATGGACGCCGAGCAGAACGAGAATATGGACGCCGTCTCCATCATGACGCTGCATTCGGCCAAAGGGCTGGAATTCGACACCGTCTTCCTGCCGGGATGGGAGGAAGGGCTGTTCCCGCATCAGCGCGCCCTGGACGAGGGCGGCCGCGCAGGTCTGGAGGAGGAACGCCGCCTCGCCTATGTCGGAATCACTCGCGCCAAGCGCCGCTGTCATATCTGGTTCGTTTCGAACCGCCGCATCCACGGCCTCTGGCAATCGACGCTTCCCTCACGCTTCCTCGACGAGTTGCCGCTCGCCCATGTGGAAGTCGCCGAACAGGAGGTCTCTTATGGCGGTTACGGTCGCGGCGGTTACGGCCAGTCGCGCTTCGACAAGGCCGATCCCTTCGAGAACAATTATCAGACGCCCGGCTGGAAGCGCGCCCAGCAGCACCGGTCGGACGCCACCCGCGACAACTGGGGCACCCGCTCCGGCCACGCCATCGAACGAATCGGTTACGGCGAATCGGGGCCCCGCACGCGCACCATCGAAGGCGAGCTCGTCGCCAAGTCGACGAGCGCCGAGCCCTCCCGTTTCAATGTCGGCGACCGGGTCTTCCACATCAAGTTCGGCAACGGCAACATCGCGGCGATCGAGGGCAACAAGCTGACGATCGATTTCGACCGCGCCGGGCAGAAGCGTGTGCTGGATGGGTTCGTAGAGCCGGTGTAAGCACTTCAGGGAAAAGGTGTGCAGCGCTTTTCCGTTCTACCCGACCGCAGGCCTCAAAACATCTTTCGATACATGACGAAGCCCGACTTCTCGGCCACCTTGTCGTAGAGCTGCATCGCCGTGTGGTTGGTCTCGTGGGTCAGCCAATAGACGCGCGGCGACCCCGCGCGTTTCGCCGCTTCGTAGACGCCGTTGATAAGCGCCCGGCCGACTCCCTTGCCGCGGCCGGCCTCATCGGTGAAAAGGTCCTGCAGATAGCAATTCGGCTGGATCGACGTCGTGCTGCGGTGGAAAATATAGTGCGTCAATCCGATGAGCCGTCCTTCGCTTTCGGCGACCAGCGCATGCATCGGCTCATAGGCATCGAAGAAGCGCGACCAGGTCATCTGGGTGATGTCGGGAGGGAGCGCCGTTTCACCGGCTCGGCCGTAAAAGGCGTTGTAGCCGTTCCAAAGCGGCAGCCACTGCTCATAGTCGAGGCGCGTTACCGGGCGTATGGCAAGATAGTCGGACATTCTCAATCCCCGTTCGCAAATTCAGGCGCACTACAACTATCTTTGCCGGAAGACTGTGTCACGCCCCAGCGCAAGACCCCGTTTATCCGCCCCTCGCCTGTCTCAACAGCGCGATCACCTCGGCATCCGTGGTCTGCTCGAAATCGTCGTAATAGACGCTGACCGCATGGAAAGGGGTGGGGGTGGCGAGACAGACGAGCCGGTCCACCTCGTCCCGCAGGGCGACGATCGCGCTCTTCGGCGAGACCGGAACGGCGAGCATCAGCGCCGCGGCGCCTGCCTGCCGCAGGGCTTTCGCCGCAGCTTTGGCCGTTCCCCCCGTGGCAATGCCGTCATCGACAATGATGACATTGCGCCCGCTTGGAGAAATTCGCGTCTGATCGCCCAGATAGAGGACACGGCGGCGCGCGAGTTCGAGCCTTTGCCGCTCTGTCTCCGCCTGGACGTACTTCTCGGAAGGACTGACGATACGCATTGCCTCGGCATTGAGGACGACCTGCGGCTCGTCGCTGTCGACCAGCGCTCCGAGACCGAATTCGGGATGACCGGGTGCGCCGATCTTGCGAACGATGAGGAGTTCGAGGGAGGCGGCGAGGGTTCTTGCCACCTCGAAGGCCACCGGTACGCCGCCGCGCGGCAACGCCATCACCAGCGGGTCGGCGAAGTCCGCTTTCTCGGTGAGATGCGCTTCGATGGCGCGAGCAAGCCTTCGACCCGCATCGGCCCTGTCTGCAAAGGGTATGTCTGCAAAGGATATGCCTTCCTGGGCCATGACATCGCTCCCTGAAAAGCGCCGCGACCGATTGCCACAACTATGGAGAGAGTGATCGCTCAAATTGCAGCGAATTTCGCCAGCTTTCGTTAATGCGCCATCGTTACCAATGGCCTTGCATAATGGCTGAAACGCAAGCCGCACTTTATTTTAGCACGACAGGCCGTTTCGAAATGAGCTTTCTCTCCGCCATACCGGTCATCGCCCTTCTTGCCATGCTACCCGTTCTCCTTTCTCTGCGGCCGGTCGCCGCTGTTCGGGAGTTCTCCGCCGGTTGCGCGCTCTCGGCAGCTTCGGCAGGCGCTTTGACGGTCGCGGCGGCGTTGCAGGCGCCGATCGCTGCAATGTTCGGCTATGCGGGTCTTGCCGTTTCCCTCTTCTTCGTCCTACAGGGCCTCCGCTGGTTCCTCGCATCGTCGATGCCGGCATCGCTTTGTCTGGTGCTCGCATTCACGAGCGGCGTGCTCGGCTTCATCATCGCGCTCGGCGGCCATGACAGTCCGGCCGCGGCCCTGATTGTCGTTGCGGGCGTTGTCGCGGCTCCACTTTTCGTCCTTGGTCTGGCCGCAGCCGACCGCTGGCCGAGCGAAAAGCCGGCGATCGGGATCGTAGTCGTCGGCTCCGCCGCCGTGGTTTTCACCGCCCTTGCTCATGTTCTCGGCCCATCGTCGCACGTCGTGCCGGGGCCCCCGGGGCCGCCCGCTTCGATGCTGTTTGATTTCCTGCTCGTCACCATGCGGGTGCTGTGCCTTCCCCTCGTCTTCCTGGCCGTGATCCTTACGATGCAGGCCCGCATCATCGCCGGGTTGAGGGCTATGATCGCACGCGACGGCTTGACCGGTGCGCTGTCGCGCGGGACGCTCATGGAAGAGGGCGAGCGGATCTTCGCCGAGTGCCTGGCACGCCAGGAGCCGGCTGCCTTCCTGCTGCTCGACCTCGATTTCTTCAAACAGATCAACGATCAGTACGGGCACGCCTGCGGCGACATGGCGCTCGCGCATTTTGCCGAAACCGTCTCGGCTTTCCTCGCCGGACGGGGCGTCCTCGGACGGATCGGTGGCGAGGAATTCGGTATCGTCCTGCCGGACCACACGGAAGAGCAGGCAAAGGCGCTGGCGGAGGACATCTGCCGCGTGGTGCGCGAGACGCCTGCCGGCCGCTCGCATCAGCGCATCCGTTTGACCGTGAGCATCGGGATCGCCGCCGCCATTGCGGGCGAAACGATTGCCGACGTGATGATACGCGCCGATCTTGCTCTCTACGACTCAAAGGCCGATGGACGCGACCGTTGCTCGGTGGCAAGGGATCGCCGCATTGACGCCAGCGCCCGCGCCCTTGCGGCAGCCGCCGCGCAATTGCGCGAAGCGCGTGCCGCCCGGTCGGAACTGCGCCACTCCGCGTGACTTCTCGCACGATGGATCCTGCATGTCGACGGGCGTGGCGGCCGGTGCTTGCATTGCAGCATCCACTGCCTATCTGAACGGTGCAGTTCATTGGAGGATACTCATGTTGCGCCGCATCCGTGCCTTGCTTGTCGCCGGCCTCACCGTCTCGGCCGCGGCGGTTGCGCCCGTCCACGCCGAAACCGTCGGCCAGGTCGGGGTCGACTGGCTCGGCAACGATATCAAGATCGATGCCGTGAGCGACCCGAAGGTGACCGGGGTTACCTGCCACGTCACCTATTTCGATCGCAGCGTCATCGACCGCCTGAAGAACGGCAACTGGTTCGAGGATCCGTCGAACAACTCCATCGCCTGCCGCCAGACCGGCCCCATCGCCATCGGCGATATCGACCTGTCGAAGGAGGGGGAGGAAGTCTTCCGTTCCGGACTGTCCCTCATATGGAAGAACCTGCTGGTGACCCGTATCTACGACAAGGCCAACGACACGCTGATCTATCTGGCGCATTCGAGGCAGTTGACCGACGGTTCGGCCAAGATGTCGATCACCACGGTCCCGCTCTATGGCCAGCCGGTCACCTGGGAGAATGGGCGGCCGGAATAAGCGATCCGGCAGACGCAGCAGATCAAACGGCCGGAAGGGGAGTACGGGTTTCCACACTCCCCTTCCGAGCTACAGCGCGCGCTTCTGCGAGACTAAGGTCTGCCGCATTTTACGCCGCATACATAATTTCTTGAGCTGGTGCGCCTCGATGAAACATGCAGTAGCTGATTTCGCGCCTTACGGTTTAGGCGGCACAATACCCCGATAGTAGTCGCCCTCACCCGGGTCGTATCTCTCCTGGTAGGTACCGTTCGGAGACATCATACGACCTCCGTCGATACTCCCTGTCGCAGTCGGGTCGACCGAAGACGGAGGCAGATTACGCGAGGTCGGCATGCGCACCTGATTCTGCGTCCCCGGAGGGTGGTTCGGGTCGAGGCCCTGATAGTAGCTATCCGCAAAGGCTGGCGCCGCGGCGCCCACCAAGGCGGATGACAGGACAAATGCAGCAAATGATTTTTTCAGAGAAAGTCTCATGACATTAACTCCTATGTCCGTTAGGCATCCCACCTCCCAATGGATGCTACTGTTCAGCATACGAGCCTCCTACGGATGCTGCGGTTACAAAGATAACACCGGGCACCGGTCGAAAGCGTTTGACGATTTGTCACTTTTGCTCATCCAAGAGTGATGCTCATTACGTAACTGTAACTTGACCGCCCCCTCCACCGCGAAGGTGGCATTGCGGGCGCGTCCTCAGACTGAAGAGCATGCAGCGGCGGACCATCGCCTCTAGAGGCGGTGGTCCGCGAAAGCGCAATGCGCTCAAAGGCATCAGGAATGTTTAGGGACGGGGAGCCGGAGGCGAGATGCCTTGATAATAGTCGCCGTCACCGGGGCCCTGGTACTCGTTCGTATAGTGCTCACGTACCCGGCCGGGAGCGTTGCTCGCCCGGCTGCCCGGCGCCGGTTCCATGTAGATGCTGCCGGTCGGCGCCGGATCGACATAGACGCTGCCCGTCGGTGCGGGATCGACATAGACGCTGCCGGTCGGGGCAGGATCGACGTAATACGGACGGGCCGGCACCATTACCGCGCCTCTGTTCTGAGTGCCCGGAGGATTATGCGGGTCGATGCCCTGATAGTAACTGTCTGCAAAGGCCGGCACGGCGACGCCGGCAAGCGCCGATGAGAGGGCAAATGCAGCGAGCGATGTTCTGAAAGAAACTTTCATGGCGTTGCTCCTGTCTGTTTCCACATCAGCTTCCAAACGCGGAGGCTGTAATCACCAGCAGACGGCTTCTCGCCAAATGCTGCCTGTGCATAACTCGTTTGGCGTGCAGGGGTTCCTTGCGTGCGACCGCCACGTTTTCACATTTGCTCGCTCCGCCGTGATGCCGATCGCCATGCAACAGCCGCCGGGCGTCCGCCGGCTCCTGCGAAAAGGCCCGCTTTCGCGGGCCTTTTCGGAAACCGTCCCTGGCGGTCCGGCAGTCATGCTTTCAGGGCCGAGCCGACCTGAAAAATCGTGACTAGGCTGCCTGTGCCAGTTCCTCGGCGATGACGGTGTCGAGATTGAGGAAGCAGACCATGGATTTTTCAAGCGCGACGATGCCGCGGCAGAAGGCGCGCTGGGCTTCCGGGATGATCTCCGGCGCGGGCTGCAGGTCTTCGCTGCGGATCGTCATCATATCGGAGACCTGCTCGACCAGCAGTCCGACGAGCTTGCCATTGATGTCGGTGACGATGATGGCGGAGCGCTCCGACGGCTCGGTCATCTTCATGCCGAGGCGGCAGGCCATGTCGATGACCGGGATCACTGCACCCCGCAGGTTGATGAGGCCGAGAACGTACGGCGGCGTGTGCGGCATCGGCGTCACCGGTGCCCAACCGCGGATTTCCCGGATTGCCATGATGTCGATGCAGAATTCCTGTTCACCCAGGTGAAAGGAGACGATTTCGAGATAGGCGCCTGACTGCTTGATTGCGTTGCTCATGATCAAAACTCTTCCCAATTTTCACCGGACGCCGTTGTCGACGGCGTTGATCCCGGCATGTTGCCGAATGCGCCAGCCAGTTTTCCCATCAGCGCCTTTGCTGGAGATGGAGCTGGACGCGTGGATGATTGCGCGGCCGCGGGCTTGCGAAGTGACACGGGCGCGGCAGCAGTCGCTGTTGCCGTCCCCCCCGGAGCGCCTGCCCTCGCCGGGCCTGCCCTGCCCGGCGGCCGGATCGCCGCCGTGCGGATCGCCGTCTCGCGCGCCTGCCCGTGGCGGAATTGCCCGACGATCTCGCTGAGCTTCTCGGCATCCTGCGCAAGCGTATGGCTCGCCGCATTGGTCTGCTCGACCATGGCGGCATTCTGCTGCGTCATCTGATCGAGTTGAGCGACGGCGGTATTGATTTCGCGGAGGCCCGTCGATTGCTCGCGCGCCGCCATGACGATGGAGCTCATATGTTCGTTGATGCAGGCCACTTTGGCACCGATGCGGCCAAGCGCGTCGCCGGTCTCCTGAACCAGCCTGACGCCGGTCTTGACCTCGTTGCCCGAGCGGCTCACCAGAGCCTTGATATCCTTCGCGGCACCGGCAGCGCGTTGGGCGAGCTCCCTCACCTCCTGGGCAACGACGGCAAAGCCCTTGCCGGCCTCCCCAGCCCGCGCGGCCTCGACCCCGGCATTGAGCGCCAGCAGATTGGTCTGGAACGCGATCTCGTCGATCACGTCGATGATCTTGCCTATCTCGCTGGAAGCGCCCTCGATGCGGGCCATGGCGGCGATCGCCTCGCCGACGATGCGCCCGGACTCCTCGGCATTGATGCGCGCCTCGTCGACCATATGGCTTGCCTCTTCGGCGCGCTCGGTCGCTGTCTTCACGGTGACGGTGATTTCCTCGAGCGCGGCCGAGGTCTGCTCCAGCGATGCGGCCTGTTTTTCCGTTCGCCGAGCCAGATCGTCGGCCGCGCTGCGCATCTGCCGCCCATTCGATTCGATCGAGGCGGTATTCTCCGTGACACTCGAAAGGACATGGCTCAGCCGTTCCACCGTGTCGTTGAAGTCGCGGCGCAACGCATCGAGTCCGCTATCGAAAGGCTCGCGGATCGCAACCGCCAGATTGCCGTCTGCAAGCTGATTGAGCGCTCCGCCGAGGGCTTCGACTGCGGTCTTGATCCGTCCGATAACCTGCTCGCGCTCCGTCTCGTGCCGCTCGCGTTCCGCCTCGATTTCCTGCCGACTCGCCCTCGCCCCTTCCTCGAGCGCGCGTTTCTCGATTGCCGAGACCCGGAAAAGCTCCACCGAACGTGCCATCTCGCCGATTTCGTCGCCGCGGTCGAGCCCCGCCACTTCAGTCGTGAGCTCGCCCGAATGTATCCGCCGCATGCCGTCGCGCAGACCGAGGACGCCTCGGCGCAAGACGTTCCCATGGAACCAGATAAGGCCGATCAGGGTCGCCATTGCCAGCAAACAGGCGGCTGCCTGGAGCATGAGCGCATGCTCACCACTGGTGCGGACATCTGCGATGCGCGCCGCGGCCAGGCCGGCTGCGGCATCGGCCAGTTGCGCAAGCGATGCGCCCACGCGCTCGCCTGCGGCGTCGATGACATCGTCGATGCGGGCGAATTCATCGCCTGGCGCTCCGGCCTCCACGAGCGCTTTCAGGTCCTGCTCGACGGCCTTGCGCAGTTGGGCGATATCCGCTTCGAACCCGGCAAGAACTTCCGGCTTGCCGACAAGACGCGCGAGCGCCTCGAGATCGGCTTGCCTGCCCTCGATGACCTCTAGCGAGGATTTGATCTGGGCCGCACGCTCCGGCTGTATCCGGCGTTCGCCGCGGTCGACGATGGTGTCCATTGCCGCAAGCACGAGCTTCAGGCGGGCAAGGCGCAT
This sequence comes from Sinorhizobium meliloti 4H41, assembly GCF_000375585.1. GTDB lineage: Bacteria > Pseudomonadota > Alphaproteobacteria > Rhizobiales > Rhizobiaceae > Sinorhizobium > Sinorhizobium meliloti_A. The sequence continues at coordinate 576,831 of NZ_AQWP01000002.1, forward strand.
TTCCTCTATCGTTCCCATGTCGCGCTGAGCGATAACCGCCTTGTCGAGCGCCTCTTGCGAGCTGCCTTGCTCATAGAGGCCGACGGCGAGAACGGAACCGAAACCGAGAAAAGCTGCCCCCGCAAGCGTCGCAAGGCGTTGGCTGACGGAGAGCGTTCTCCTGGCGGATGCAAGGGTGTTCATCGATATGGCAGTCCATAGCTGGACCCGCCGCGGCAGGCGGGGTCCTCCGTTGCGATCGATGCGGAAAACCGGGCTCGATCAAACCGGATGACCTCATGTCATATCGAAGTGGTTCACTTCTCCGCGTCTGTGGACAGTGGCAAACAGACCTTAAACAATCGCTAAAACACGGGCCGCGACTTTGCGGAAGTTCGCGCGTTTCGACCGCTGCCGCCCTTTTCCTTCCGTCTCATGGTGTTATGATCGCCTCATGCGCACGGACACCAAAAAGTCGCTCTCTCCCCTGATCCTCGCCCTCGCCACCGGCGTGCTCGCGCTCGTCTTCCTGCTCGCCTTCAGAGGCTGGATCGCGAATGGCGCCGACATTTTCCTGTCGCTGGCGCAAGCCGGCCTCGCCTGGTGCATTTGAGACGCATCGCCTCGAGCACACCTGCGGCAATTGTCCCCTTTGCACCCGTGTGTCCGAAGCGGTATCAACGCTACATTCCTGACGGCCCGACGGCGCCGTGCGTCCGTTTCAGATGCGTCGGGGCAGCAACAGACTGGTGGCAATAATGAAATCCATACGCATCGTTCTCTGGGTAGCCATTCTCGTCATGGTGGCCGTCCTCGGCTGGCTGACCTTCGACATGACGCAGTCGAAGCAGCAGGCCGCATCCAGCCCCTTCGGCGTACCCTTTACCCTCGTCGCCCAGAATGGCGAGCCCATCACCGAGAAAGCGTTCACCGGCAAGCCGACGGCGCTCTTCTTCGGCTTCACCCATTGCCCGGAAGTTTGCCCCACCACGCTGTTCGAACTGAACGGCTGGCTCGACAAGGTCGACCCCGAGGGCAACAAGCTGCAGGCCTACTTCATCACCGTCGATCCGGAGCGCGATACCCCCGAGGTGCTCGGCCAGTATGTTTCAAACGTGTCCAAGCGCATCACCGGTATCTCCGGTCCGCCCGAAAAGGTGCTGGATATGGTCAAGGGTTACCGCGTCTATTACAAGAAAGTCCCCACCGACGAGGCAAAGCCGGACGGCGACTACACAATGGATCATACAGCCTCGGTCTTCCTGCTCGACGCCAACGGCCAGTTCAGCGGAACGATCGCCTATGGCGAAAATCCCGAAACGGCCGTCAAGAAGCTGGAAAACCTCACGCGCGGCTAACAAGGCTTGCCCGTCTATCCTGCGGGCGCCGGCAATCCCGGCGCTTTGCCTTTGTACCTCATTCATGATAGCGGCGAACCGCCCACAGCGCGCGCATCCGTTCGGACGCGCCGAAGCCACTGTGGCCCTTTTGAATGGCTGCATGCCGAAGGAAAGCACCGTGAGCGAGATACGCCTTTTCGTTACCACTACCGAGAAGCAGGCGGCCGCCGTCCTCGACGTCATGAGCGCAATCTTCGAAGAAGACGATTACGCGATCGCGACCATGGAGATCGACGAGAAGCGGGATGTCTGGGAGGCCTCCGTCTACATGATGACGGATGAAGAAGAGAGCGTGAGATCACGCCTCGCTCAGGCACTCGAAGCCGAATTTTCGCATCTTCCGATCGAGCGCGAAGTGCTGCCGGATGTCGACTGGATCGCCAAGTCGCTGGAGGGCCTCGCCCCCGTGCGCGCGGGCCGCTTCGTCATCCACGGCTCGCATGATCGCGACAAGGTGAAGCCGGGCGAGATTGCCATCGAGATCGATGCCGGTCAGGCCTTCGGTACCGGCCATCACGGCACGACCGCCGGCTGCCTCGAAATGCTTGCCTCCGTCGCCCGTTCCCGGCCTCTCCGCAACGCGCTCGACCTCGGAACGGGAAGCGGCGTGCTGGCGATCGCCGCCTGGAAGCTCCTGCATGTTCCGGTGCTCGCAACCGATATCGATCCGATCGCAACCCGCGTCGCCGCCGACAATGCCCGTCGCAACGGCGTCGTCAACGGCTTGACATTCGCCACGGCGCCCGGCTTTCACTCGACCACCTTCAGCGCCAACGGCCCCTTCGATCTCATCATCGCCAACATTCTGGCGCGCCCGCTGATGAAGATGGCGCCGCAACTTGTGGCCAACCTCGCTCCGGGCGGTTCGGTCATCCTCTCCGGCATTCTCGCCGAACAGCGCTGGAAGGTGCTCGCAGCCTATAACGGCCAGAACCTCAGACATGCGTGCACCATCTGGCGCAATGGCTGGGTAACCATTCATCTGACCAGGTAAGCCACGCTTGTCGCAGACGCGTCCGGTCGCGGCGTCCCCTTCAGTGTTTCTATGAAACGTTGGAATGCCCTAAAGCGCATCCCTGATCGGGAACATGTCTTCGCCGTAATGATGAAGCCTCGTGTGATGTCGGCGGCATAACCACCGCACCTTCAAAGGCTCGTCGTATTGATCGTGATGGGCATCGACCGCTTCGATCCCGCAAACCTCGCACGTCTGCTTTTCCAGCTCGCCTGCCTTCACGGCTCGCTGCACAGCGAGGTGAGCATCATATTTTCCCGGATTGGCACGGCGCCAATTGGCTTGACGGGTATCGGTTTTCAGCATCGCTGCTCTACCTCTGCATGCTCCGTTTGAGAGATATCCTCGCAAGTCGACCGTAAGCGGGCATATCACGAAGCAAACCGTTCTTCATTTGTTTTCCCGTGGACACCGCCTCTTTCCACAGGAACCTCCGTACCGACCGAAACGGGAGCCGAGAAAACGAAAAGGCCGCCCAGTCCATCATGACGGGCGGCCTTCTCGAAACAAAGGCGATGCCGAAGCATCGCCTGCTGACCGGCTTTTGGCCGACCATACCCGCGAGCTTGAGGAGGAGGAGCGCTCAAGCGGGCTCTACCGTTCCGAAGCTGGCCACCCTGAGGGAGGAGGAGAACAGATGACCAACTATTCTCGGAACTGCAGTCTTTTGAACCGGCGGACGTTCGTCCGTGTTCGTTGAGGCGGCTTATAACCTATAATTCCGATAGAGAAAGCCACATTCGGGCATGGGTGCCATGCGCCGCGTGCATATGTATTACAAATGAGCAATGCCGCCCGCGCTGCCCGAGGTGCGGGGACGTTCACGTGAATTTCGCCTCCCCGTGCGGGAGCGGATCTTAAGTTGTTATTTTATGGGGGTCGTTACCCCAAAACCGCTGCACACTTTTGGAAGAGATGCATTAACATGCTCGTCTCACCTGCGGTTCTCCGCCAAGCTTACCGGGAAAGTCCATGTTCCAATCCTTCGAAGTCACCTCCACGCCCCAGTTCGGCAAGGAGAGAACCACCGCCCTGCGTGCCGCCCTCGCAACCCTGGGCGTCGATGGCTTCCTCGTGCCGCGTGCCGACGAATTTCAAGGGGAGTATGTGCCCCGCAGTTCCGAGCGGCTGTCGTGGCTGACGGGCTTTACCGGTTCGGCCGGTGTAGCGCTCGTGACGCAGCGCGAGGCGATCGTCTTCGTCGACGGCCGTTATGTAACCCAGCTCAAGGAGCAGGTGGACGGCAGCGTCTTCACCGGCGGCGATCTCATCGGCGAACCGCCGCATGTCTGGCTGGAGCGCCATGGACCCAAGGACTTCCGCCTCGGCATCGATCCTTGGCTGCACACCGCGGCGGAAGTTCGCCGGCTCGAAAAGGCGCTGACGGCGGTCGGCGGCAGTGTCGTCCTCCTCGACCACAATCCGCTCGACCGGCTCTGGACCGACCGTCCCGCAGCGCCGCTCGGCCCTGTGACGATCCAGCCGGTCGAGCATGCGGGACAATTGGCAAGAGACAAGATAGCGGAGATCGCGGCGGGCGTGTCAAAGGCGAAGGCCGCGGCCGTCATACTTACCGATCCCTCCTCCGTCGCCTGGACCTTCAACATCCGTGGCAGCGACGTGCCGCACACGCCGCACCCGCTGGCACGCGCCATCGTCCATGCGGACGGCAGCGCCGAGCTTTTCCTCGACAAACGCAAGACCGGCATCGAGCAGGAGGCCTACCTGACGCAGCTCGCCGATATAATGGCGCCTGCTACCTTCGACGATCGGCTCGCCGCCCTCGCCTCGACCGGCGCAGCCATCATGATCGATCCGGATCTCGCCCCCTTTGCGATCGGCGAGCTGATTCGCAGGAAGGAAGGTTCGGTGGTCGAGGCGGTCGATCCCGCCCGCCTGCCACGCGCCTGCAAGAATGCAGCCGAGATCGCCGGATCGACCCGGGCGCACCTGCAGGATGGTGCGGCGATGGTCGAGTTCCTCGCCTGGCTGGACGCGAGGGAGCCCGGCAGCGTCACCGAAATCGGCGCAACCAGGCAATTGGAGGCAATGCGCGCGGCCGTCGGCGAGCGCATGCAGAACCCGCTGAAGGACGTTTCTTTCGACACGATCGCCGGCGCCGGTTCGCATGCCGCAATCATGCATTACCGGGTCACGAACGAAACCGACCGGCGGATCGAGGCGGGTACCATCTTCCTGATCGACTCCGGCGCGCAATACATCAACGGCACGACCGACATCACCCGCACGGTCGCGATCGGCGCGGTGCCGGAAGAACAGAAGCGATTCTTCACGCTCGTGCTCAAGGGCATGATCGCAATCAGCACGGCGCGCTTCCCGAAGGGGTCACGCGGCGTCGATCTCGATCCGCTCGCCCGGATCGCACTGTGGAAGGCGGGCGCCGATTATGCGCATGGGACCGGCCACGGTGTCGGCTCCTATCTCTCGGTCCACGAAGGACCGCAGCGCATTGCCCGGCTTGCCACGCAGGAATTGCTGCCGGGCATGATCCTGTCCAACGAACCCGGTTACTATCGCCCCGGTGCCTTCGGCATCCGCATCGAGAATCTCGTCGTCGTCCGCCAGCCGGAGGAGATCGATGGCGGCGACCAGCCGATGCTCGGCTTCGACACGCTGACCTTCTGCCCGATCGATCGCCGGCTCGTCCTTCCCGCCCTGCTGACCGACGACGAGCTCGACTGGCTGAATGCCTACCACGCGGAAACGCGGGAAAAGCTGATGCCGCTGCTGTCGGACGCGGAGACGAGAGACTGGCTGGCCAATGCTACGGAAGCAATCGCGCGGTAGCTCGGAACCGGGCGGCCCGGCGGTGTGGGCTGGGGCTGGGGTACCGCCGGGCCTCCGTTGGGAGGGTCGATTTCTCAACCAACAGCATGGTTATATTTGCGGCGACGCTTTCGCGTAACCCGCGAATTTTACTGGATCGCAGCCTTAGAGCGTCTCATAAGACGCGCAAAGGTCGCTGCAGGAAACTTTTCGGAGGACTGCAATCTCTCCTCCTCCCTCACATGTGCTTGTCACAGAAATGAAGGCCGCGCCGCGCCTGCGGCGCGACGAGCACAGGGGATGACGAGATCAAAAAAGCCGCGGCAGGTAGCCCGAATCTCAACAGGCGTTCATCCGACAATCGTCTGAATGCCAAATCACGGCGCGTTCCCAGTCAGATACCGAGCATAGTCTTGGCTTGGCCGAGCGCTGCTTCCGAACCCGCATGGTCGCCGGCCTTGTGCAAGTCTTCGCCCTGCTGGCGCAACTGTTTCACCTTGGCCATGTCGGCCTCGGACAACGATGCGTTGGGCATGGCCGCATCGATGGCCTGCATCATGGCGGGGCACTGATTCGCAAAAGCGGGGACAGGCGCAAGCGCGAGAAACAGCGCAACGGAAATTCTGGTAATCATGGTCGCTCCTCCGTGGGCCGGGGGGCGGCTGCCTCCCCGGCAACGAGAGGATGATAGTCCAGAACCGGTCTGGCGCCAATCCGAGCGGCCGGACCCGTGCTCAGGCGGGCGGGAACCTACATGATCAGGTGCCGGATCGCTATGACCGCGATCCAGCCGACGAGCAGCATCCGAAGCGTCGATAAGCGCAGCCCGATGACGAAGGCGACGAGCATCGCTGCGGCGACGTCCATGCCACCATAGACGAAGGCGGGCGCCACCAGCGTCGTCAATACAGCCGCGGGGACTGCGTTCAGCGCAGATTCGATCCGCGGGGGAATGTACTTCAGCTGAGTGATGAGCACGTAGCCACCGAAGCGCGTGACATAAGTGGCGACTGCGGCCGCAACGATGAGATAGAGCAGATCGAGGTGTTGCGCGTCCAAGGATCAGGCCTCCTTTTCCACGGCGTGGGCTTCGATCGCCGGTCGCTTCGGCGGCATGCAGGCCGCGAGCACGATGCCGGCAAGCGCGCCGATGCTGACATGCCAGGGGGAGCCGACGAAATGCATCGCCGCCACCGAGGCGACGGCGCTCACGGCCACGATCGGCAGAAAACGGTCGCGTGTGCGGAAGCTCATCACCAGCCCCAGAAAGTAGATCGGGAGGAGCACGTCGAGACCGATCGCTTTGGGATCGCCGATCAACTGCCCGAAAATCGCACCGATCAGCGTATTGATGATCCACGGAACATAGATCACGACGCCGAAGCCCGCATACCAGGCGAAGGTGACCGGCAATCCGCGCTCGCCGCGCTGCTCGGTCTCTGCATATTGCGGATCCACGAGCAGAAAGAAGGCGATCAGCTTTTGAGCGAAGCTGAAATGGCGGATGTGCTTGGCGAGAGAAGCGGAATAGAGCACGTGGCGGAAGTTGACCGCAAAAACCGAGAGCACCACGAGCCAGGGCTGAACGTTGCTTCCGAAGAGTTCGATGCCGACCATCTGGCTTGCACCCGCATAGACGGTGGCGCTCATGAATACCGCATCGGCAATCGAAAAACCGTTATCCACCGCAAGCGCGCCGAAAAGCGCGCCGAAGGGCGATGCCGCCAGCATGATCGGAAAGCCGCCGCGAAGCCCTTCCCGGAAATCGCCTCTGCTCATGAAATTCTCCCGCGGGGGCCGCTCGTAACGAGCATGCCGGCAGATTGCCTGCCGGACAGATAGGCGCTGCCGCACATCGCGACAATTCAATTACTCTGATGCGGCGATTGAATTTTCTGATGGTTGGACGCGCGTCATTCCAAGCGCACGCAAGACCAGGTGCTCGGCCGGCCAACCATAAGAAGGCGGACGCAAGGAACGCGCCCGCCCCGACACGTCAGCGCTTTACCTGAAACGTGTGCTCTATGCCTGGAAAAGTGCGCGCCTTCACCTCGTTGGCATAGGCCTCCGCCGCCTTTGAGATCGTCGGTGCCAGTTCGGCGAAGTGCTTGACGAAGCGCGGCTTGAAATCGTTGAAAAGACCCAGCATGTCATCCGATACCAGTATCTGGCCGTCGCAGGCCGGCGAAGCGCCGATGCCGATGGTCGGCGCGCGCAGCGTGGCGGTGATCTCGCGGGCGACTGGCTCGACCGTTCCCTCGACCACGATGGCGAAAGCGCCGGCATCGTCGATCGCCTTGGCGTCGCGGCGGATCTTGGCCACTTCCTTCTCGTTGCGCCCGACCGAGCGGTAGCCGCCCGTCGTGTTGACGAGCTGCGGCATCAAGCCCACATGGCCGAGCACCGGAATGCCACGGCTGACAAGGAATTCGACAGTCTCGGCCATCTCGGCCCCGCCCTCGAGCTTCACTGCGCTGCAGCCCGTTTCCTTCAGGATGCGCGCGGCGCTGCGGAAGGCCTGTTCCTTGGATTCCTGATAGGCGCCGAAAGGCAGGTCGACGACGACACAACAGCGCTCTGAACCGCGCATGACCGCCTGGCCATGCGCAATCATCATGTCGAGCGTGACGCCGACGGTCGTATCGAGGCCGTAGAGAACCATGCCGAGCGAATCGCCGACCAGGAGGAAATCCACATGAGGATCGAGAAGCCGTGCGATCGGCGTCGTATAGGCCGTCAGGCTGACGATCGGGCGCTCACCCTTCAGGGCTTCGATGCTGGCGGGGCTGAGCCGCCGTTTCGTGGTCTGGACGCTCATTCTCAGGCTACCTTTGCAAAACGGGCGGATTTCGGGGCTATGACGCGGTTGTCGAGCAGCTTCGTGGTGCCGAAGCGGACGAAGAGCAGGAGCAGGACCGGCTTTTCTCCGATCTCGCCGACAGGCTCAAGCGTTTCCGGGTCGCGCAGCGCCACCACTTCGGGCCGCGCCAGGGGTTCGCCGGCGAGAAACTCCAAGACACCCTTCTCGATTTCGGCCGGTTCGGTGACGCCGCTTGCGATCAGCCGCTCGGCCTCGTCCAGCGCCTTCGGCACGATCGCGGCTGCACGCCGCTCTTGTGTCGTCAGATAGACGTTGCGCGACGAACAGGCGAGCCCGTCCTCCTCGCGCACCGTCGGTACGCCGATGACCGTAACCGGCTGCGCCAGATCCTCGACCATGCGCCGGATGATCTGGAGCTGCTGGAAATCCTTTTCGCCGAAATAGGCGCGGTCCGGCTGGACGATGTTGAAGAGCTTGGTGACGACGGTCGCAACGCCTGCGAAATGGCCGGGCCTCACCGCGCCTTCGAGCTCGGAGCCGAGCTTCGGCACGTCGACCACCGTTTCCATCGGCCGCGGATACATGTCGGAAACGCCGGGGGCAAAAAGGAAATCGACGCCGCCATCGGTCAGCAGCGCCTGATCACGGGCGAGGTCGCGCGGGTATTTGCCAAGATCCTCGTTCGCGCCGAACTGCAGCGGATTGACGAATATGCTGGCAACGACCACGTGGTTCTCGACGCGGGCGCGGCGCACGAGTTCCATATGGCCGACATGGAGATAGCCCATGGTGGGGACCAGTCCGATGGACCTGCCCGCGCGCCGATGCTCGGCAAGGGCCTCTCGCAGTTCGGCGATGGTGCTGATGGTTCTCATTTCGGACCCTCCAATCCGCCGGGACGTTAGATACGCCCCGCTTCGCCGATATGGCTCCTGCATCGTCAAAATGCTACAGCGACAGTTGCGCGTCCGATAAGACGCGCGGCTGCGGGCGCCAGCCCCGCGAAAAGGCAATTGCACAAATTTTGGCTGCAAGATCTATCTTGTGCAGCGCAAAAACACAAACGGAAATGGGCTCAAATTCGAAGCGCCGCACCTGATCGGCGTCTCAGACCGTGGTCGACTACGAGGGGGTCGAAAAATTCAACGAGCCCTGTCGGCACGCGGCACATGTCTTCGTCCTTGGCTCATCGAAGCGAAACCATCTTCAACAAGGAGCACCCCATGCGCATGATTTTCGTCAACCTGCCGGTCAAGGATCTGAAAGCCTCGCGGTCCTTCTTCTCCGCTTTGGGCTTTACATTCAACGAGCAGTTTTCCGACGAGACCGCCGCCTGCATGGTCATCGACGACAATATCTTCGCCATGCTTCTGACCGAGCCGAAGTTCCGTAGCTTCATCGTCGGCGAGATCAGCGACACGGCGAAGGGCACCGAGGTTATCACCGCGCTCTCCGCCGGAAGCCGTGCCGAATGCGACGACATGTTCGACAAGGCTATTGCCGCGGGAGGCAAGCCATGGAAGCCGGCGATCGACTACGGCTTCATGTACGGCATCAGCTTCCAGGACCTGGACGGCCACGTCTGGGAGTTCATGTGGATGGACATGTCGGCTGAGCAGCAGGCGTGACGATCTAAACCAACGGGTCGCGCGGCATCGCTCTCATCCGCCTGCCGGCACCTTCTCCCCACGTCAATGGGGAGAAGGGACAAGAAGCGGCGCCGCGCCCCCCTTCGCCCCGCTTGCGGGAGAAACAAAACACGCTACCCGCCGATCAGCGCCAGCCACTCGTCCTCGTCCATCGTCTGGACGCCGAGTTCGCGGGCCTTGTCGAGCTTCGAGCCGGCGCCCGGGCCGGCGACGACGATGTCGGTCTTCTTCGATACCGATCCCGCCACCTTGGCGCCGAGACTCTCCGCCTTTGCCTTCGCCTCCTCGCGCGTCATCTTCTCCAGCGATCCCGTGAAGACGACCGTCTTGCCGGCGACGGGGCTGTCGGTCGCCACGGGCAATGCCGCGTTTTCGGGCGTAACTTCGCGCAGCAGCTCGGAAACGACCTTCAGGTTGCGCGGCTCCTTGTAGAACTCGACAATGGCGCGAGCGACCACCTCGCCAATGCCGTCAATGCTGTTCAGCTCGTTCCAGGCATCTCCCGAAAAGCCTGCCGCCTCGGTCATGGCCGCCCCGAAATGCTCGTAGCTGCCATAGGAGCGCGCAAGCAGCTTGGCGGTGGTCTCGCCCACATGGCGGATGCCAAGCGCATAGATCAGGCGATGAAGCGCTATCGAGCGGCGGGCATTGATCGCCTCGTACAGCTTGCGGACGCTTACCTTGCCGAATCCATCGATGTTCTCGAGCTTGTTGAGCGATTGCTCCTGGCGGCGTTCGAGCGTGAAGATCTCGGGGGCGGTGCGGATCCTCAGATTCTCGTCCTCGCTTTCGAAGAAGAACTCGATCTGCTTGGAGCCGAGGCCTTCGATGTCGAAGGCATTGCGCGAGACGAAATGCTTCAGATGCTCGACCGCCTGCGCACGGCAGACGAAGCCGCCCGTGCAGCGGCGCACGGCATCCACCTTGCCGGTCTTTTCGTTGATGTCGCGCACCGCATGGCTGCCGCAGATGGGGCACGTCGTCGGAAACCTGTAGGGCTCGGCGCCTTCCGGCCGCTCGTCCATCACCACGTCGACGATCTGAGGGATCACGTCCCCTGCCCGCTGGACGATCACCATGTCGCCGATACGAACGTCGCGCCCATCGCGGATCGGCTCGCCGGTGTTGCCGACGCCCCGGATATAATCCTCGTTGTGCAGCGTCGCGTTAGTGACGACGACGCCCCCGACCGTGATCGGCTCCAGCCGCGCGACGGGCGTCAGGGCGCCGGTACGGCCGACCTGAATGTCGATGCCCTTCAGACGCGTGAAAGCCTGTTCGGCCGGAAACTTGTGCGCGGTTGCCCAGCGCGGACTGCGCGAGCGGAAGCCGAGCCTGGCCTGCAGATCGAGCCGGTCGACCTTGTAGACGACGCCGTCGATGTCGTAGTCGAGGTCCGGACGCTCCCGCTCGATATGGTGATAGTGCTCCAGGAGCACGTCGGCGGAGAAGAAGCGCTGCATCAGCGGATTGACCGGGAATCCCCAGGTCTTGAAGGTCTCCACCATGCCGAGCTGCGTATCCGCAGGCATCGCCGACATCTCGCCCCAGGCATAGGCGAAGAAGCGCAGCTTGCGGTTCGCCGTCACCTTCGCGTCCAGCTGACGGAGCGAACCCGACGCCGTATTGCGCGGGTTGACGTAGAGCGGCCTGCCCTGCGCCGCCATCTCGGCATTGAGCGCGGCGAAGTCCGATTTCGCCATGTAGATCTCGCCGCGGATCTCGACGACGTCAGGCGCGTCCGCGGGAAGCGTCTGCGGGATCATGCCGATGGTACGAACATTGGCCGTGACGTTTTCTCCGGTCGTGCCGTCGCCGCGGGTCGCAGCCGTGACGAGCCGCCGGTTTTCGTAGCGCAGCGACATGGATAGCCCGTCGATCTTCGGCTCGGCCGTGAAGGCGATCGAGCCGTCCGGGAGCTGGCCGAGGAAGCGGTAGACGCCGGCGACGAATGCGCGGGCGTCCTCGTCCGAGAAGGTATTGTCGAGCGACAGCATCGGCCGCGCATGGGCGACGGGCGCGAAGGTGAGCGAGGGCGCGGCACCGACCTTCCGCGAGGGGCTGTCCTCGCGGACAAGTGCCGGAAAGCGCTCTTCGATGAGATCGTTCCGCCGCTTCAGCCCATCGTAGTCCGCATCCGAAATCTCCGGAGCATCCTTGCCGTGATAGAGTACGTCGTGGCGGGCAAGCTCCGCCGCCAGGAAGGCGAGTTCCTCGGCAGCTTCCGCTTCGTTCAATTGTTCGACGGGTTTTCTTTGATTCAGCATGGATGCGGCTCCAGAACTTTGGAGTCGCTTTTACTGCATGATTCTTAAAATCGGAATCGATTTGAGGGTAATCGATACGAAGATAAGTGGGGGCTATTCAACCGTTGCCGGCGAGCAATCGCGCAGCCGCGGCCCTCGCCTCCTCGGTAATCGAGGCGCCGGCGAGCATGCGGGCGATCTCTTCCGTGCGTGCCGCTTCGTCCATGCGGGCGACTCGGGTGGCGATCATCTCGGTCTTTTCCGCGGAAGGCCCCTTCGAAATCAGGAGATGCGTCGCCGCACGCGCGGCAACCTGCGGCGCATGGGTGACGGAAAGCACCTGCACGGTTTTCGAAAGTCGCTTCAGGCGCTGGCCGATCGCGTCCGCCACGGCGCCGCCGACGCCGGTATCGATCTCGTCGAAGACGAGCGTCGGCGCGGAACCGCGGTCGGCGAGCGCCACTTTCAGCGCGAGCAGGAAGCGCGAGAGCTCGCCACCCGAAGCGACCTTCATGATCGGCCCCGGCCTGGTGCCGGGATTGGTCTGGACGTGGAATTCGACCGCATCGATCCCGTCGGCCGTCGGCGATCCCGGATCGCTCGTCACCTCCACCATGAAGCGGGCGCGTTCGAGCTTCAGCGCAGGCAATTCTTCCATGACGGCGGCCGAAAGCGCAGCAGCCGTATTGTGGCGCTTCTCGGAAAGCGAGCGGGCCGCAACGTCGAAGGCCGCCCTGGCTTCGTCGACCTGTATTTCCAGCTGCTTCAGCTTCTCCTCGCCGGCGTCGAGATCGGCAAGATCTGCGATCATCCGCGCGGCAAGTGCCGGCAGTTCGGTGACGGGAACCGAATATTTGCGGCTCGCGGCCCGCAGAGCAAAAAGCCGCTCCTCGACGCGCTCGAGTTCCTTCGGATCGAATTCCGTGTTGCGGAGCGCGCGCTCGACCGCCATCTGGGCATCCGCAAGCTGGTTCAGCGCCCCGTCCAGAAGCTCGACCGTCTCTTCGAGCAGGCCTGGTGCCTCATGGCTCTTGCGTTCGAGCCGCCGGACGAGCGACGCGATGAGCGGTACCGGCGAGGCGTTGCCGTTCAGAAACTCGGATGCCTCGCTGATGTCCCCGGCAATGCGCTCGACCTTCATCATGCGGGCTCGGCTCTCGGCGAGTTCCTCCTCTTCGCCGTCGCGTGGCGAAAGCGTCTCGAGTTCCTCGACGGAGGAACGCAGATAGTCCGCCTCGCGGGCTGCTGCCTCCACCTTCTCGCGGTGTTTCTTCAGACAGCGCTCGGCATCCTTCCAGCCGCGATAGAAGGTCGCGACGTCTTCCGCAGCTTCGGTCGTGCCGCCGAAAGCGTCGAGCAGCGTGCGGTGCGCGTCGGTGTCGACAAGCGCCCGATCGTCGTGCTGGCCGTGAATTTCAACGAGCGTCTGGCCGACCTGCCGCATCAGCTGGACGCTCACCGGCTGGTCGTTGATGAACGCCTTGGTGCGGCCGTCGGCCGATTGCACACGGCGGAAGATCAGATCGCCGTCGTCGTCGATGCCGTTCTCGCGCAGGAAGAGCCGCGCCGCATGGCCGGCGGGAACGTCGAAGACAGCGGTAACCTGGCCCCTGTCCTCGCCGTGACGCACGAGCGAACCGTCGCCGCGGCCGCCCAGCGCGAGCGACAGACTGTCGAGAAGGATGGATTTGCCCGCGCCGGTTTCGCCGGTCAGCACCGAAAGCCCGGCATCGAAGCTGAGGTCAAGCCGTTCGATCAGGACGATATCGCGGATCGCGAGCTGGGCGAGCATCCGGTTTCATATCTTCGTTGTCGGGCGCCGGGAAAATCACGCGCCGATGAGGTTCTTTCCCGCGCGCGCGATCCAGGACGTGCCGGTTTCGCGCGGCTCAAGCCCGCCGGATTGCAGCAGCTTGTAGGAGTCGGCATACCATTGGCTGTCGGGGTAGTTATGCCCGAGAACCGCTGCCGCCGTCTGGGCTTCCCCAGTCACGCCCATCGCATAATAGGCTTCGACGAGACGGGCGAGCGCTTCCTCGACCTGATTGGTGGTCGGATATCGCTCGACGACGGTGCGGAAGCGTGAAATCGCCGCAAGGTATTCCTTGCGCTCGAGATAATAGCGGCCGACCTGCATCTCCTTGCCGGCGAGCTGGTCGCGTGCAAAGCGGATCTTTGCCTGCGCATCGTCGACATATTCGGAGTCCGGATACTTGTCGACGACGACCTGCATCGCCTCGATCGCCTTCGCCGCAGGTCTTTGATCCTGCGTCACCGACGGAATCTGCTTCGTATAGGCAAGGCCCTGTATATATTGCGCGTAGGCCGCGTCTTCCGACTGCGGATAAAGGTTCAGATAACGGTTGGTCGAGTTGATCGCGTCCTGATACTGGCCGTTGCGATAGGAAACGAATGCATTCATGACCAGCGCTTTGCGGGCATATTCGGAGAACGGATGCTGCTTGTCGATCGCCTCGAACTTCCGCGCCGCCTCCGTCGTCTTGCCGGCGTTCAGGTTTGCAAGGCCCTGGTTATAGAGCACGTCCGGCGGATCGGTCTCGGCCGTGAGTTTGGTGATGTCGATGTCCGGATCGTTCTGGCAGGCCGTGATCAGACTGGAGCCGGCGATAGCCGCAAGAACGACCGCGGCGACGCGCGCTGATCTTCTTATGTCGACAGAAACTGCAAGAACCATCGGATATTCCCGTTTCACTCAGCGCCTAGCATCGCGCCAGACTTGCGCGTTTTAGAGCAAGTTACCTCAAGACCGCAACGTCATGATCGGCAATTCATGCAAATTTGTGGCGCCCTGCAACGCTGCACCCCTTTTCAGATGTGTAAAGCGCCTCTGGCACCGTGAAAATCGGTGCCGAAGAACACGCGTTACTCGGGGAAACTATCGAATCATCATAAAAATGCCGGCCTTTCGGCCGGCGACTGGAGATGAATGTCCTGTGCCCTCAGGCGGACCAGGGCGCGAAGCCCGGTGCGGCAACCGCCACCATGTCCCGCGAACGGGTGCGCTGGCGCGGCGTTGCCGTTTCCACCACCTCATAGGCGGTCGGATCGCTGAGCAATGCCTTGAGGGCATTGGCATTCATCCGGTGCCCGCCGCGATAGGAGCGGTAGCAGCCGAGGAAGGGAGCGCCCGCCAGCGAAAGATCGCCCACGGCGTCGAGGGTCTTGTGGCGGACGAACTCGTCCGTATACCGCAGTCCCTCCACATTGATGACCGCGTTGTCGTCCGAGATTACCACGGAGTTTTCGAGTGACGAGCCGAGCGCGAAACCGCCTGCCCAAAGGCGCTCCACATCGCGCATGAAGCCGAAAGTACGCGCCCGCGACAGCTCCCGCTTGAAAACGGAAGGCGTCATGTCGCCCTTCCATGCCTGACGGCCGATCAGCGGGCAATCGAAATCGATCTCGACTTCGAAGCGCATGCCGTCATAGGGCGTGAATTCCGACCAGGAAGCGCCCGATTCGATGCGCACCGGCTTTAGGATGCGGATATAGCGGCGCTTCTCGGCAAGCGATTGAATACCTGCCTGCTCGATCGCCTCGATAAAGGGAGCGGAGCTGCCATCCATGATCGGCATTTCGGCGCCATGCACCTCGATCGACAGGTTGTCGAGGCCGAGCGCATAGACCGCCGCCATGACATGCTCGATCGTGGCGATCGAGGTCGCCGGCGAGAGGCCAAGGACGGTGCAGAGATCGGTGTTGCCGACCTGCGACGAGACGGCCCGGAATTCGCTCACCCGGCCGCCGGCAAGCACACGCTGGAACACGATCCCGGCGTCGGCATCGGCCGGCTGGAAGGTGATCTCGACTTCCGCACCGGAGTGAACGCCAATTCCCTTGAGGGTTATCGGGTTTGCAATCGTCGTCTGAAACCCGAGCAGTTCGATTCCCATTCTCGTCACTTTCAATCAAGGCGGCCTTCGGCCAAAATCCTAGAGGGTGCCACGTTGCTCAAGACACAAGACGAAGTACCGGGATCCCGCGCCAGTCGGCGGAAATCTCGTCTTCGAACTAACAGCGCCCGATCGAATCGTATGCGTCCCCAATTCCGATGATGAAAATAAGAGTTTGGAGACACCATTCCAAATCACTGTTCGTTTCGGTTTGTTACGCAATTCATATGCGCGCAATGCAAATGACAAGTGTCTGATTTCGCGAGGGAAATCGAAAAATGCCCGGGCTGGCGCCCGGGCATCGGCAAGGTGAAGGAACAGTCTCCGCATGTTTCCCTGAACCGGAGTCGGCTCAGGAAAAACTGCGGCGACTGAAAGTACCACGGCGACGTTGCGCGTCCGATCGGACGCACGGCGCCGTAGGTATCAGCTCGACTGGCGGCGCAGGAACGCCGGAATTTCGAGCTGATCGTCTTCATGCGACCGCATCTGAGGCGCAGCGCGACCGTGATCGTCGAGCTGGCCGCGACGCGGCGCATAGAGGCTGGCTTCCGGCGAAAGCGGCCGGCGCTGTTGCGAGGCGGCGCTTGGTGCGGCGGCGGTCATGTCGGACGAGACATTCGTCGCTTCCCGTTCACGCAGCCCGAGCGAGCTCGTGATCCGGTTCAGGAGTCCCATCGGTCCGCGTTCCTCCTGATGCACAGGCGCCGGCTGCGTCCGGTGATCCATTTCCGCCTTCACGACCGGCGGAAAGTCCTCGACCTTCGGCATGCGTACCGGCTCGGCCTGCTGCCGCACGACCGGGGTGGGCTCCTGCCGGACCGGCTGTGCCTGCATCTGCGGCTGAACGGGCGCCTGCATCTCGACCGGGCGCGGTGCCGGCTGCGCCGGCCGCATGACCGGTGCGGCCTCCGCCGGAGCAACGCCTGCGAAAAGCTTGCTCTGCGGACGGAAGGTCTCTTCCTGCAGTTGCGGCTGCGGCTGCGGCTGCGTCTGCGGTGCGGCGACCTGGGTGCGCGCAGCGATGTCGAGTTCGCGCTCCATTTCGGCTTCGCGAATGGCGAGCGCGATGTGGTCGACATTCTGCTGCTGCTGGAGCGGCTGCTGCACCGGCTGCGGCTGCGGCGCGGGCTGCAGCGAAACAGTCGGCTGCGGCTGGGCCGGAACGGCGGCGGACGGGCGGACGATCGGCTTCGGCGCTACCGGACGAAAGTCGGCGGAGCGGCCGGCCACCTCCGCGGCCGTGCGGTCGATGCCGGTCGCGACGACCGAAACCCGAATGAGGCCTTCGAGCTCCTCGTCGAAGGTCGCACCGAGAATGATGTTGGCGTCCGGATCGACCTCCTCGCGGATACGCGTCGCAGCCTCGTCCACCTCGAAGAGCGTGAGGTCGCGGCCACCGGTGATGGAGATGAGCAGGCCTTGAGCGCCCTTCATCGAGGTTTCGTCGAGCAGCGGGTTGGCGATCGCAGCTTCCGCAGCGGCCATTGCGCGGCCTTCGCCGGAGGCTTCGCCCGTGCCCATCATGGCGCGGCCCATTTCGCGCATCACCGAACGGACGTCGGCGAAGTCGAGATTGATGAGGCCTTCCTTGACCATGAGGTCGGTGATGCAGGCGACGCCGGAATAAAGAACCTGATCGGCCATGGCGAAGGCGTCCGCGAAGGTCGTCTTGTCATTGGCGATGCGGAAGAGGTTCTGGTTCGGGATGACGATCAGGGTGTCGACCGACTTCTGAAGATCGGAAATACCCTGGTCGGCGATCCGCATGCGGCGTCCGCCTTCGAAATGGAACGGCTTGGTGACGACGCCGACGGTGAGGATACCCTTGTTGCGGGCAGCCTGGGCGACGATCGGAGCAGCGCCCGTGCCGGTGCCGCCGCCCATGCCGGCGGTGACGAAGCACATATGCGTGCCCTGCAGGTGATCGATGATCTCGTCGATGCATTCTTCAGCGGCCGCACGGCCGACTTCCGGCTGCGAGCCGGCACCAAGACCTTCGGTGACGGCGACACCCATCTGGATGATCCGCTCGGCCTTGGTCATGGTGAGTGCCTGGGCATCCGTGTTGGCGACGACGAAATCGACGCCCTGGAGCCCGGCGGTGATCATGTTGTTGACGGCGTTGCCGCCGCCGCCGCCGACGCCGAAGACCGTGATACGCGGCTTCAGCTCGGTAATGTCCGGCTTCTGCAAGTTGATGGCCATAGTCCTGTTCCTTCTCTTTCCCTGGCCGCCTTGCCGAGCCGGCCAATTCCTTCAAACTCGAACACCTGTCCCGTTCGGCGATATGCCGAGCGGTCTAGAAACTTTCTTTCAGCCATTGCCCCATCCGGGCGAAACGGCTGTTGCCACCGAGGGTGGAGAACATGCCGCTGCCGGCGGCATGCGTCTCGAGGTCGGCGACCTGCGGGTAGATCATCAGCCCGACGGCCGTGGAGAAGGCCGGGCCCTTGGCAGCGGCCGGCAGTCCGGATACGCCGAGCGGGCGGCCGATGCGGACATTGCGTGCGAGAATGCGCCGCGCCGCTTCCGGCAGGCCGGTCAACTGGCTGGCTCCCCCCGTCAATACGATCCGCTTGCCGACGATCGGGCTGAAACCGGACCGCTGGATGCGGTCGCGTATGAGTTCCAGCGTCTCTTCGATGCGAGCGCGAACGATGCGCGAAACCAGAGCGCGCGGCACGTGCGTCGGCTGATCGCGGTCGTCTTCGCCGATCGGCGGAACCGAAATGATATCGCGCTCGTCCACGCTGTTCGGAAGCGCCGAACCGTGCACGACCTTCAGGCGCTCGGCATCCTCGATGCGGGTGGACAGGCCGCGCGCAAGATCGGTCGTGACGTGGTGGCCGCCAAGCCCGACGGCATCCGCATGGACGAGCTTGCCTTCGGCGAAAACCGAGATCGTCGTCGTACCGCCGCCCATGTCGATGGCCGCACATCCGAGCTCGACCTCGTCATCCACGAGTGCCGCAAGGCCGCTGGCATAGGGCGTCGCTACCATGCCCTCGACCGAGAGGTGAGCGCGATTGACGCAGAGTTCGAGGTTCTTCAGTGCGGGCCGCTCCGCCGTCAGCACATGCATGTCGACGCCGAGAACGTCACCGAACATCGCCAGCGGGTCGCGGATGCCGCGCTCGCCGTCGAGCGAGAAGCCGGTCGGCAGAGAGTGCAGGATGGCACGATCGGTGCGCAGCGACTGGTGACCCGCGGCAGCGAGTACCTTCTTCAGATCGTTCGCCTCGACCTCCTGCCCGCCGAGATCGATCGTCGCGGTATAGACGTCGCTCTGCAGGCGGCCGGCGGAAACATTCACGATGAGGCTGTCGATGGTTAGTCCCGCCATGCGCTCGGCTGCATCGACCGCAAGCCGGACGACACTTTCGACCGCGTCGAGATCGGCGATGACGCCATTCTTGACGCCCCGCGACTTCTGGTGCCCGATGCCGATGACCTCGATGCTGTGCGTGCGCCCGGGCAGGATCTGGCTCTCGGCACGCGGCGTCAGGCGGCCGATCATGCATACCACCTTGGTCGAGCCGATATCGAGCACCGACACGACATGCGACCGCTTCGAGGGCAAGGGTTTCAGACGCGGAAGGCCGAAATTGGCGGATCCGAACAAACTCATATCCGCTTCTCCTGGGCTTTCAGCATTTTCTCCCTCGCCTTGAGTGCGACTTCCCGGCGCTTCACGGCTTCCGGCGTCAACTGTACGGTCGTGCGGTCTTCGAGCCTGAGATCGACGGCGGCGATATCGCGCTCCAGCAACTGATGCGTGTCTTGCATACCGGCGAGCACGCTCATCGCGCGGGCAACATCCTTTTCCGGAAGCTTCACGACGACGCCGTTGTTGAGCCGCAGATCCCAGCGACGCCCGGCCACGCGCACGAAGGCTTTGACGCGGGAGCGGAACTCCGGCCAGCGGGAAAATTCATCGTAGAACGCGGCCGCCGCCGTCTCCGCGTCGCGGCCGACGAAAAGCGGCAGGCTGGCGAACTTGTTGTCCCTGAGCGGCGCGATGACGCTGCCGCTACGCTCTATCAGGGAGAGATCCGATCCGTGCTGCCAGATACCGAAGGCTTCGCGCTCCTTGAGAACGACCTCGATCGTACCCGGATAGATCTTGCGCACCGTGACGGTCTCCACCCAGGGCAGTTCGCCGATAAGCCGACGCGCCTCCTCGATGTCGAGCGCCACCAGTGACGTCGTGCCGTCCAGGCCGAGCTGCTGGAGAATGTCGATCTCGGAGGTCTGCGCGTTGCCGGAAACGCGGACGTCCTCGATCGCGAAGCCGGCGGCAGTCGTCGAGACCTGCGCGAAACTCTGCGTGTGGCCGCCGAGCGACATGCCGTAAAGGCCCGTGGCCACCATGAAAGCTGCGGCGGAAACTGTTCCAGTATGATTCGGGAAGCGGATTCGACCGGCGCCAAGGCTGATCAGAAAGCGCACGCCCTTGCGCAGCGGCCGCGGCAGGACGAACGCTTCATCCGCCTCGGCGACAGCGCCGGCCGGGTAACGAACCCTCTTGCCCCTTCTGCCCCTCAGCGCAAGCACGACGCGTCCTCCACCATCCACCTGAGAAATTCACCGAATTGAAGGCCCGCATGCTGCGCCATTTCGGGCACCAGGGACGTTGGGGTCATGCCGGGTTGGGTATTGATCTCGAGCCAGATCAACTCGCCCTCACCATCCCCACGATCGTCGAAACGAAAGTCGGACCGGCTGACGCCGCGGCAACCGATCGCCTCATGCGCCTTCAACGCCAGTGTTTGTATTTTTTGGTAAATATTTGGTGAAATCTGTGCAGGTATGACGTGCTTTGAACCACCTTTTACGTATTTCGAGTCGTAATCGTAGAAGGCGTGCCCCTGCGGGATGATTTCAGTGACGCCGAGGGCGACATCGCCCATGACACCGCAGGTGAATTCGCGTCCGGCAATATAGCGCTCGACCATGACGCGGTCGCCGTACCGCCACTCGCTTGAGGTGATCAACTGAGGCGGATGCGACTGATCCTCCTTGACGATCACCACCCCGAAGCTCGACCCCTCGCGGACCGGCTTCACCACATAGGGCGGTTTCATCGGATGCTGATTGCCGAAGCTGCGCCGGTCCATGACCAGCGCCTCGGCAACCGGGATGCCGGCAGCCTTGGCGACATGCTTTGCCTGGTCTTTATCCATGGCCAGTGCAGAAGCCAGGACGCCCGAATGGGTATAGGGGATCTCGAGATATTCGAGAATGCCCTGGATCGTCCCGTCTTCGCCGAACGGCCCATGAAGCGCATTGAAGACGACATCCGGGCGCAATTCCTGAAGAACCGCTGCGACGTCGCGACCGACATCGACGCGCGTGACGCGATAGCCTTCCGCCTCCAGGGCATCCGCGCAAGCCGTCCCCGAAGACAGGCTCACCGGCCTCTCCGAGGAAAATCCGCCCAACAGGACAGCAACATGCTTGCTGCTCATTCAAACCCCCAAACAATACGCCACTATCGCGAAGCTTGCTTGCACCTGGCTGATTTCGAAGCCTCGATTCGCGTGACCGTCGCGTGAAACCACTACAACGACATTATGGTTAATGAAGTGTTTACTTTGGTTAACTCTCGCCGCGAAACGCGCTTCGGCGCAACCCGCCCAGAATCAATCAGAGACAAGATTTCCTAGCTGAATCAGAGCTTTCTGTGGCTTGCAAGGGAAATAATCTTAGGAAAGGCAGAGCCCGCCTGCGTGTGCAGGCGGGCTCTACATGGTCTTACGTGGCGCTATCTTTCCCGATCTAGCTATCGTCGCCGACGATTTTCCATACGATCCCGGCAATGGCTGCACCGATCAGCGGCGCGACCCAGAAGAGCCAGAGCTGGGAAATGGCCCAGTCGCCGACGAACAGCGCCTGTCCGGTCGATCGGGCCGGATTTACGGAGGTGTTGGTGACCGGGATCGAGACGAGGTGAATCAAGGTCAGCCCAAGGCCGATGGCGATGGGCGCGAAGCCCACAGGCACGCGGCCATGCGTCGAGCCAAGAATGATGAGCAGGAAAAAGGCGGTCATGACGACCTCGGTGACGAGAGCCGCCGTCAACGAGTAGCCCCCCGGAGAATGTTCGCCGTAACCATTGGCGGCAAAACCGCCAAGCTGAAAATCGGCCTTGCCGCTGGCGATCACGTAGAGCACGGCAGCCGCGGCGATCGCGCCGGCGACCTGCGCGATGATGTAACCGACGAGGCTCGCCGGCGGCATTCTGCCGGCAACGGCAAGTCCGACCGATACCGCCGGATTGAAATGGCCGCCGGAAATTCCGCCGACCGCATAGGCCATGGTCAGCACCGTAAGGCCGAAGGCAAAGGAGACGCCGAGCAGGCCGATGCCGACCTCCGGGAAGGCAGCGGCAAGTACGGCGCTGCCGCACCCGCCGAGAACGAGCCAGAAAGTACCGAGAAATTCCGCAGAGAGCTTTCTGAACATGAATATTCCCCCAAATCGAAGCAAAACGCTTCGCCGACGAGAGTTCTCCAGTATTCGATTCTCGTCAAGCGGAAGATGTATTTTCTGTCAATGCCCGCATTACGGGAAGCCCATGAATTCATGTAGGTGGGCATGTCGACTGCTCGGGCAAGGCGGGGCGATGCGCCGGTGGAATATTGCTGCGCCGGCAAGCGCATTTAGTTCGCATTTCTTACGAAATCGGACTTTCTCGATGTGAAAACTTGCGCTAAGAACCGGCCGCCCGCCTCCCAAGACGGCATAACCGCCAGATCATTTTTTTGCGTCCATGGGACAGCGAACTGATCTAACCCTCTGAAACTACGCAATTCCGGCGGGAGAGAGTTACTCGCTTTCCCGCGAATTGCCACAGGAACGAACCAATGACAGACGCGACAACCTCGCTGTCGCCGCAGGATGGTGCGTTGCATCGGCAGGCCGTGAACTCCCCTGCCCGGGTGCTGTTCGCCAGCCTGGTCGGCACCACGATCGAATTCTTCGACTTCTATGTCTATGCGACCGCAGCGGTAATCATCTTCCCGCACCTTTTCTTCCCTGCAGCCGATCCGACCTCGGCAATGCTGCAGTCCCTCGCCACCTTTTCGATCGCCTTCTTCGCCCGCCCGCTCGGCGCCGTGATCTTCGGTCACTTCGGCGACAGGATCGGCCGGAAGGCGACGCTCGTCGCCGCGCTGATGACCATGGGCATTTCCACGGTCATCATCGGCCTGTTGCCCACCTATGCGACGATCGGCGTCGTGGCACCGCTGCTGCTTGCCCTTTGCCGTTTCGGTCAGAGCCTCGGCCTCGGCGGCGAATGGGGCGGCGCGGTGTTGCTCGCCACCGAGAATGCGCCCGAAGGCAAGCGGAGCTGGTACGCCATGTTCCCGCAGCTGGGCGCGCCGATCGGCTTCATCCTGTCGGCAGGAACCTTCCTCATCCTCGGCGAAGTCATGAGCGAAGAGGCCTTTTTCGCCTGGGGCTGGCGCGTTCCCTTCATCGCCAGCGTGCTGCTCGTGATCGTCGGCCTCTATGTCCGCCTGAAGATCACCGAAACGCCGGAATTCCAGAAGGCGATCGACAAGCACGAGCGTGTCGAGGTGCCGGTCGCGGCGATCTTCCGCTCGCACAAGCGAAGCCTCGTACTCGGCACTTTCGTGGCGCTCGCGACCTTCGTCCTGTTCTATCTGATGACCGTCTTCTCGCTCTCCTGGGGCACGACCAAGCTCGGCTATTCGCGCGAACAGTTCCTGCTCGTACAGATGACGGGCGTCGTCTTCTTCGGCCTGATGATCCCGGTCTCCGGCATACTTTCGGACCGCTTCGGCCGGCGCCTCGTGCTGGTGCTGACGACGATCGGCATCGGCGTTTTCGGCCTCTTCATGGCGCCGCTTCTGTCATCCGGTCTCGGCGGGGCCTTCGTATTCTCGATCGTCGGCCTCGGCCTGATGGGCCTCACCTACGGGCCGATCGGCGCGGCGCTGGCGGCTCCCTTCCCGACGGCGGTGCGCTATACCGGCGCCTCGATGACCTTCAACCTCGCCGGCATCTTCGGCGCGTCGCTGGCGCCCTATATCGCCACCTGGCTCGCGACCAATTACAGCCTCGGCCATGTCGGCTACTATCTGCTGGCGGCGGCATCGATCACGCTCGTCTGCCTGCTTCTTTCGAACGAGGAAGAGGTCTCGGGCTGAGAGATGGAATAATCCTGAAAAAGGGCCGCGTCGGATATCCGCCGCGGCCTTTTTCTTGGTCCCGATTTCGGATCAGGCCGTGGCGCGGCCGAGGAATTCCCTGATTTCATAGCCCGGCATGAAATTGCCGACCCGCTTGATTTCCCATTCCAGCTTGACGCCGGAATGCTCCATCACCCGCTGGCGCACGGTCTCGCCGAGATATTCGAGCTCGTAGCCGGTCGCCTGTCCGGTATTGATCATGAAATTGCAGTGAAGCGGCGACATCTGGGCATTGCCGATCATCATCCCGCGGCAGCCGGCCTCGTCGATCAGCTTCCAGGCCGAATGGCCGTCCGGGTTCTTGAACGTGGATCCGCCGGTCTTCTCGCGGATCGGCTGCACCGTTTCGCGATGCTGGCGCACGGCGTCCATGTCGGTGCGGATCTTGGTCTTGTCTTCCGCATAGCCCTCGAAGATCGCATGCGTGAAGATCAGCTCCTTGGCCGCGCCGGAATGGCGGTAGCCGTAGCCCATCTCGGCTTTGCTCAGGACATGCCTGTTGCCCTTGCGGTCGACGGCATGGACCTCGACGACGCGTTCGCTGGTTTCGCCGCTATTGGCGCCGGCGTTCATGCGGAGTGCCCCGCCGATCGAACCGGGAATGCCGTAATAGAAGTAGAAGCCGCCGATACCATGGTCGAGTGCCATGGCGGCGATGTTCTTGTCCGGGCAGATCGCGCCCGCCTTGATGCGGTTTTCACCGGCGAGTTCGAGATCGCCGAAGCCCTTCGCCGAAAGCCGGATGACGACACCCGGAATACCGCCGTCGCGCACGAGCAGGTTGGAGCCCACGCCGACGACCATCACCGGCACCTCTTCGGGCACCAGCTTCAGGAAGGCGACGAGGTCGTCGGTGTCGTGCGGCTGGAACATGAGCTCGGCGAGACCGCCCGCACGAAACCAGGTAACGCGGTCCATCGGGGCATCGGGCGTGAGACGTCCGCGGATTGCAGCGACGCCGTTTCCGAGCGAATCGAGAAGTTTCTGACCGTTGACCTGTTTCATGCTCGATTTCCTGAAATTTCCGCGAGCTGCTTGGGCAAGGCCGCGGCCCAATAGGTAATGCTGCCAGCTCCCAAGAGAACCACAAAATCGCCCGGCTGTGCAATCTTCGCGATAACGGGCGCCAATGCCTCCTGTCCGGGGATGTGGCGGGCATCGCGATGGCCGGCAGCCTTGATGCGGTCGACGAGCGCTTCCGAGCTGACGCCCTCTATGGCTTCCTCGCCGGCCGCATAGACCGGAGCGAGCAGGATCGTATCGGCGTCGTTGAAGCAGGATGTGAAGTCTTCGAAGAGGCTCGACAGGCGCGAGTAGCGATGCGGCTGGTGGACCGCGACGATGCGCCCCTGGCACGCCTCGCGCGCCGCCCTCAGGACCGCCCTGATCTCGACCGGATGGTGGCCGTAATCGTCGAAGATGCGCGCGCCGTTCCACTCTCCCGTCAGAGTAAAGCGGCGTTTCACGCCGCCGAAGGTGGCAAGACCTCTCGCAATGTCCTCGGGCTTGATGCCGAGCCGCTGTGCGACCGCCACGGCAGCCGTGGCGTTGGAGACATTATGGCGTCCGGGCATCGGCAGCCTGAGGTCCTTGATCGCGATCACCTGGCCCGTGCGGCGGCGGCGGATCTCGATATCGAAGATGGAGGTCGCACCGTCCATGCGGATATTGTGGAAGCGCACGTCGGCCTGGGGGTTCTCGCCGTAGGTGACGACCTTCCGGTCCTCGATCTTGCCGACCATGGACTGGACCTCCGGGTGGTCGAGACACAGCACGCCAAAACCGTAAAAGGGCACGTTCTCGACGAACTGCCGGAAGGCCGCACGGACGGCGTCGAAATTGCCGTAGTGGTCGAGATGTTCGGGATCGATATTGGTGACGACCGCGATGTCGGCCGGCAGCTTCAGGAACGTGCCGTCGGATTCGTCTGCTTCGACCACCATCCATTCGCCGGCGCCCATGCGCGCATTGGTGCCGTAGGCGTTGATGATGCCGCCGTTGATCACGGTCGGATCGAGGCCGCCCGCATCGAGCAGGGCGGCGACCATCGAGGTCGTCGTCGTCTTTCCATGGGTCCCGCCGATCGCAATTGCATTGCGGAAGCGCATCAGCTCGGCAAGCATCTCGGCACGCCGCACGACCGGCAGGAATTTCTCGCGGGCAGCGATGAGCTCGGGGTTGTCCTTCTTGATCGCCGTCGAGACGACGACCACCTCGGCATCGCCGAGATTTTCCGCTTTGTGCCCGATGGAGACGCTGATGCCCTTTTCCCGCAGACGCTGCACATTGGCGCTGTCGGCTTGGTCGGAACCCTGGACGCGATGGCCGAGATTGTGCAGGACCTCGGCAATACCGCTCATGCCGATGCCGCCGATACCAATGAAATGTACGAGCCCGATCGTCTTCGGCATCTTCATGAGCGTGTTTCCTTGAACTTCGCGACTGTCGAGCCGCTGGCAATAGCCTCTACCAGCAAGGCAAGCAAGCGCGCGGCATCCGGCTTGCCGGTCTGGCGGGCGCCGGCCGCCATCTGCGCCAGCGCATCCGGGTTGCTCATCGCATCCGTAAGGATGCCGGCGAGCCGCTCGGCGCTGAGCTCCACCTGCGCGATCACGCGCGCCCCCCCTTTCGCGGCGAGTGCCGCGGCATTGGCTGCCTGGTCGTGGTCGAGAGCGTAGGGATACGGCACCAGGATCGCCGGGCGTCCGATGACCGAGATTTCCGAAACGGTGGACGCGCCCGAGCGGCAGATAACGAGCTGCGCCGAAGCGATCCGACCGGCCATGTCGGTGAAGAAGGGAGATACCTCAGCGGGAACGCCGAGCTTCTCGTAGACCGCGATGACGCCTTCGCGGTCCTCGGGCCGGGCCTGCTGCGTCACCTTCAGCCGTTGGCGCAGCGCGTCGTCGAGCCGGCAGACCGCCTGCGGCACCGTTTTCGAGAAGAATTGCGCGCCCTGGCTGCCGCCGAAGACCACGAGATGAAAGGGCGCATCGCCGGCAGCCGGCGCATAAGGAAGCCCGGCAGCCTTCAGCACCGCCGGACGCACAGGGTTTCCGGTCGCCACGGTCTTCGCCGCGAAGGCTCCGGCGCCTTCCGGGAGAAAGCCGCCGGCGACGGCCTTGACCCGTGATGCGAGCATTTTGTTGGCGCGGCCCATCACCGCGTTCTGTTCGTGGATGATCGACGGAATGCCCATGCCCGTGGCCGCAAGCAGCGGCGGCACCGTCGGGTAGCCGCCGAAGCCGACGACGGCCCTGGGCCTAAGCCTGGCAATCAGTCGCCGTGCCGCCCTCAGGCCCGTCCAGAGCTTCCACACCGACCGGGCGAGTTTCATCGGGTTCTTCGAACCGATCGTCGCCGACGGCACGACATGAATCTCGTCGGCCGGGAACTTCCCCGTGAAGCGTTCGGCACGGCTGTCCGTCACCAGATGCACGGAATAGCCTGTCGCTTTCAGCTCATGCGCCAGCGCCTCGGCTGGAAAGAGGTGCCCGCCGGTCCCGCCGGCGGCAAGAAGAATGATGCCTTTATCCATGTCTCACTCCGCCGGCACTCCGACGCCCGATCGAAAGAGGCTGCGCTCGACGGCGCGTTTCTCCGGCCGATGACGCGTCAGTGCCAGAATGAACCCCGCCGTCACGCAGATCGCCACCATCGACGACCCGCCATAGGAAATCAGCGGGAGCGTCATGCCCTTGGCCGGAAGCAGCTCGAGATTCACGCCGATATTGATCATCGACTGGATGCCGATTTGCAGAACCAGCCCAGCAACCGCGAACCGATTGAAGTCGTTGCGCTCGCGGAAGGCATGATTGAGACCGCGCATGACCACGAAGGCGAAGATCATGACGATGACCATGCAGAAGACGATGCCGAACTCCTCCGCAGCGACGGAAAAGATGAAGTCCGTATGGCTGTCCGGAATGATGCGCTTCACCACGCCCTCACCGGGGCCGCGGCCGAACCAGTCGCCGCGAATGATCGCCTCGCGGGCCGTATCCACCTGGAACGTATCGCCTTCGCCGGTCAGGAACCGGTCGATGCGGCCGGCGACGTGGGGCAGGATGGAATAGGCGGCGAAAAATCCGCCTATCGCCACCGACGCGAGCACGATGATCCAGAGCCATGGCATGCCGGCCATGAAGAACATGCCGCCCCAGACCGCCGCAGTGAGGATGGTCTGGCCGAGGTCGGGCTGGGCAACGAGGAGCGCCCCGACGATACCGAAGAGGAGGATCGAAAGCAGATTGCCGGGAATTTCCGGCTGCCGTGCATGTTCGGCGAAAAGCCAGGCGCAGACCACGACAAAGGCGGGCTTCATGAATTCCGAGGGCTGTATCGAAATGCCGGCGAGCGACAGCCACCGCCGGGAGCCCTTGACCTCCTGGCCGAAGAACAGAGCCAGCACCATCATCGCCGTGGAAATCACGAGCAGGATGATCGCCGTGCGCCGAACCTGTCGGGGCGAGAGAAAGGAGATGCCGACCATCACCACCAGCGACGGCAGGAGGAAGAGCGCATGGCGCTTGACGAAGTGGAAGCTGTCGAGGCCGAGCCGTTCGGCGACCGGGGGGCTTGCGGCGAAGGAGAGCATGAAGCCCACGCCCATCAGCAGGATGAAGGCGGCGAGAAAAAATCTGTCGATCGTCCAGAACCAGTCGGCCACGGGGCCACGTTCGGCTCGGCTTACCATCAGTCTGTCCCCTTTCCGGGCGCGTACCGCGCCAACATCCACTACCGGCCGAAGCCGTCAAATCAGCATGCTCACGCCCTCGAGCGCCGCCACATGGCCGACGAAGGCATCTCCGCGCACCTCGAAATTCTTGTACTGGTCGAAGCTTGCGCAAGCCGGGGAAAGCATCACGGCCGCAGGGCCTTGCGTGTCCCGCGCCGCATCCGCTGCCGCGTGCGCAACCGCCTTTTCCAACGTCCCCGAGATTTCGTAGGGCACTGCTTCGCCGAGTGTCGCCGCGAAGGAGGGTGCCGCTTCTCCGATCAGATAGGCTTTTACGATCTTCGGGAAGAATGGCGCCAGTGACGTGATGCCGCCCTCCTTCGGCAGACCGCCGGCGATCCAGTAGATTCGGTCGTAACTTGAAAGCGCCGGGGCTGCAGCCTCTGCATTGGTCGCCTTGCTGTCGTTGACGAAGACGATCTCGCCCTTTTTCGCAACCGGCTGCATCCGGTGCTTGAGGCCCGGAAAGCTCCTGAGGCCGTTCACGATTTCCTTCCCGGAGATGCCGACCGCCAGGCAGGCGGCGATCGCAGCCGCGGCATTCTGGGCATTGTGCCCTCCGCGTAGCGTCTGGATGCCGGCAAGATCGGTAAAGAGCGACGATGCCCCGTCCTGCGCCCGCATCAGCGCCGAGCCTTCGGCATAAACGCCCTCGGCAAGCGGATGGCGGCGCGAGATACGCACCACCTTTGTTCCTGCCCGCTCCACCCGATCCGCGATCAGGCTCGAGAGGCTGTCGTCGACGCCGACGACCGCCGTTCCGCTCCCCGCCACCAGACGCTCCTTGATCTCCGCATAGTGCTGCATCGTGCCGTGGCGATCCAGATGATCCGGCGTCAGGTTGAGCAGTATCCCGGCGGTCGGGTCGAGCGTGGGCGCAAGGTCGATCTGGTAGGATGAGCATTCGACGACATAGAAGCGCCCTGCTTTCGGCGGATCCAGCGTGAGCACTGCGGTGCCGATATTGCCGCCGAGCTGCGTGTCCCGCCCGCTCGTCCTGAGGATATGGGCGATCAGCGCCGTCGTCGTGGATTTGCCGTTGGTGCCGGTGATGGCGATGAAGGGGCAATCGGGCGCGTGTTTGCGTCGCTCACGCACGAAGAGCTCCACGTCGCCGATGATCTCGACGCCGGCCTGATGCGCGAGATCGACGCTCCAGTGCGGCTTCGGATGCGTCAGCGGCACGCCGGGCGAAAGCACCAGGGCGGCAAAGTCATGCCAGTCGACGCCGCGCAAGTCAGCCGTGGTTATCCCGGCCGCCGCAGCCTTGGCGACGCTGTCAGGATTGTCGTCCCACGCCACGACATCGGCACCGCCCGAAACGAGTGCCTGAGCCGTCGCGAGCCCCGAGCCGCCAAGCCCGAAGAGTGCGATCTTCCTGCCCTTGAATGTGGTGACCGGGATCATCGCGGCTCACCGCAGCTTCAGCGTCGAGAGGCCGACCATTGCGAGGATTACTGCGATGATCCAGAAACGGATCACCACCTGGCTTTCCGTCCAGCCTTTCTTCTCGAAGTGATGGTGGATCGGCGCCATCAGGAAGACGCGATGCCCGGTGCGCTTGAACCAGAAGACCTGAATGATGACCGACAGCGTCTCGATGACGAAGAGCCCGCCGATGATGACCATGACGATCTCGTGCTTGGTCGCGACGGCCACGGTGCCGATCAGGCCGCCGAGCGCAAGCGAACCCGTATCGCCCATGAAAATCGCAGCAGGCGGTGCGTTGAACCACAGGAAGCCGAGGCCCGCGCCGATCACGGCACCGAGGATCACCGCGAGTTCGCCGGTGCCGGGCACGAAATGGATCTGCAGGTAATTGGCGAAGACGGCGTTACCGGCAAGATAGGCGATCAGCCCAAATGCGGCCGACGCGATCATGACGGGAACGATCGCGAGCCCGTCGAGACCGTCGGTCAGGTTTACGGAATTTCCCGCGCCGACGATGACGAACCCGCCGAACAGCACGAAGAAATATCCGAGATTGAGCATCAGGTCCTTGAAGAAGGGAAAGGTCACCGACGAGCCGAAGGTGGAACCCGCCGCCCCCGCGGAAAGCGCCGCCTGCATCATGAAGAAGACGGCAACGGCGGCGATCACGAACTCGATGCCGAGCCGTGCCTTGCCGGAGAAGCCCTTTTCCGACTGCTTCGTCACCTTCAGATAGTCGTCGTAGAAGCCTATAGCGCCGAACCCGAGCGTCACCAGAAGCGTCGATACGACATAGATGCTGGATAGATCGGCCCAGAGCAGCGACGACACCACGATGCCGGTCAGGATCATCAACCCGCCCATGGTCGGGGTCCCTGCCTTCTTGAAGTGCGTCTGGGGGCCGTCCGCACGGATCGGCTGGCCCTTGCCCTGGCGGATGCGCAACGATGCGATCATGGCGGGGCCGAACAGGAACACGATCAAGGCAGAGGTGAAGAGAGCCGCCCCCGTACGGAAGGTGATGTAGCGAAAGAGATTGAAGAATTGAAAGTGGTCCGCCAGTTCCACAAGCCAGATCAGCATAAGGGACCTTTCCCCCGGAAGTTTATAATTGGACATCGTCCAACAGAATCATCTGCCAGAAGATACCCGCTTGCGTTCGACTATGTTAGGCCATTTCCCCTGGCCGAAGGCCGTATCCACCAGCACTGCGGCGCCGCGCACCCTTTCGGGTGCAC
Organism: Sinorhizobium meliloti 4H41; assembly: GCF_000375585.1. GTDB lineage: Bacteria > Pseudomonadota > Alphaproteobacteria > Rhizobiales > Rhizobiaceae > Sinorhizobium > Sinorhizobium meliloti_A. Next base: position 608,271 of record NZ_AQWP01000002.1, read on the forward strand.
AAGAGCCGCCGCAGCGCTTTCAGTAGCCGCATGTTCTTCCGCAGACCGGTTCCGGTTCGAGGAAACATGCAGCGATGGCAACGTCCCTATACTTCCCCTGCTCCGGCCGTCTCCTGCGGATAGGCATCGAGAAGCGCCTGGACGATCTTTGCGCAACCGGTGCCCTTCGAAGACTTGACCATCACGACGTCGCCGGCCGCGACAGCTCCGAGCGCGTAGCCCGTGAGATCATCCACCCGGTCCCGATGGACGACGGATACCTCCGGCGGCAGGGCGTCGCGCAGATGGGCCATCTCGGGCCCGGCCAGCCAGACATCGGCAATACCCGCCTCGATAATGGGTCTCGCAAGCGCCGCATGAACCACCGCCGAATGCTCGCCCATTTCCAGCATGTCGCCGAGAACGGCAATGCGTCGCCCGCCGGCTGACGGCTCTGCATCGCGCAGAAGCGAGATCGCCGCCCGCATCGAGGCGGGATTGGCGTTGTAGCTTTCGTCGATCACGGTGAGGTGCCCGGCGCCGATCCTCAGGTGATGCCGCAGCCCCCGGCCCTTTTCCGGCTGCATCGTCGCAAACGACGCGACGACGCGATCGGTATCCGCGCCTGCCAGCGTCGCCGCGGCGATCGCCGCCAAGGCGTTCTCGGCAATATGGCGCCCGGGTGCCCCGATCGCTATCTCAAGCGTTCTGCCTCCCACGGCGGCCCAGAGCACCGAGCTTTCCGCTCCTCCGGCAAACTCGGCCAGACGGAACTCCGATCTCGGATTTGCGCCGAAGGAATGGACATGGCTGACCCCCGCCGCCGCAGCCGCCCTTTCGAGGAACTCGTATTGCGCGCTGTCCCGATTGATGACCGCATGGCCGCCGTTGACCACGCCTTCGAAGATCTCGGCCTTGGCGGCCGCAATCTCGTCCAGGCTCGTGAAATTGCCCAGATGGGCGGCGGCAATGCTGGTCACCACCGCGACATGCGGGCGGACCATCCGTGTCAGCGGCAGAATTTCGCCCGCATGGTTCATTCCGATCTCGAAGACCCCGAAATCGGTCGTCTCCGGCATGCGCGCAAGCGTCAGCGGCACGCCCCAGTGATTGTTGAAGGACGCCACGGAGGCGTGCACCCGGCCGAGGGGCGACAGCACGTGCCTCAGCATCTCCTTCGTGGTGGTCTTGCCCACCGATCCCGTGACGGCGATGATTTTCGCCGCGCTGCGGTCGCGGGCGGCGCAACCGAGCCGGATCATCGCCTCCAGCACGTCGTCGACGACGATCATCGGGGCGGTCAGGCGCCCCAGCGCCGGGAGTTTCGCTTCGCTGACGACCAGGAGCGCGGCTCCGTTTGCAAGCGCGATCCCGGCATAGTCGTGGCCGTCGACGCGATCGCCTCTGATCGCGAAAAAGGCCTCGCCATCGCCGATCGTGCGGCTGTCGATCGAAATGCCGGTGATCCCTTCGGGCAGGTTCCCGACCGGGCGGCCGTTCATGGCGGCCAGAAGATCGCTGCTTGTCCAGAGCCAGTTCAAATCAAAGACCTCCCAGTGCCTTGCGGACCTCCGCGTGGTCGGAAAAAGGCAGCGTCACCGAACCGATCGTCTGCCCCTCTTCATGCCCCTTTCCGGCAACGATCAGCGTATCGCCGGTCTTCAGCATGCCGACGGCCGCACGGATCGCCTCGGCGCGATCGCCGATTTCCGTAGCCCCCTTGGCCGCAGCCATGATCTCGGCACGGATCACTTCCGGTACTTCCGAGCGCGGATTGTCGTCGGTGACGATCACGACATCGGCGAGGCGGCTGGCAATCTCTCCCATGATCGGGCGCTTGCCCTTGTCCCGGTCGCCGCCGCATCCGAAAACCACCACGACCCGGCCGGTGGTAAAGGGACGCACGGACTCCAGCACGTTTGCGAGTGCGTCCGGCTTGTGGGCGTAGTCCACATAGGCGAGTGCGCCGTCCTTCGTCTGTCCGACGAGCTCCAGCCGCCCCGAAGCGCCCTGCAGCCTCTCCAGCGCCGAGAATGCCGCCTTTGCGGTGATCCCGGTGGACATTGCGAGCCCCGCGGCGACGAGCGCGTTGGCGATCTGGAAATCACCGGCGAGCGGCACGTGAATTTCGTAGATGTCGTCACCGACATGCACCTCCGCCGACTGCTTGTGGCGGAAATGCTCGACGCGCTTCAGCGCAATGAAATCGCCGTTGCGCCCGACGGTGCGCACATCGTGGCCGGCCTTGCGAGCGGCAGCGATCGCCTCGGCGGACCATTGGTCGTCCGCGAAGATCACCGCCGGCGAACCTTTCGGCAGGAGCGCCCCGAAGAGGCGCATCTTGGAGGCCATGTAGTGTTCGACCGTCGGATGGTAATCCATGTGATCGCGACCGAGATTGGTAAAGGCGGCGGCTGCGAGGTTGACCCCGTCCAGCCGGCACTGGTCCAGACCGTGGCTCGAAGCCTCCATTGCCGCATGGGTCACGCCCTCATCGGCAAGTTCCGCAAGCAGCTTGTGCAGGGATACCGGGTCGGGGGTCGTCAGCGAGCCGTATTCGGTGCGGCCGGGCGCCACCACTCCCGTGGTGCCGATCATCGCCGCCGAGAAGCCGCTATGCGCCCAGATCTGCCGGGTGAAGGAAGCAACGGACGTCTTTCCCGCCGTGCCCGTGACCGCCACCATCGTCTCCGGCTGGCGCTCGTAGAAGCTGGATGCCGCCTTTGCCAGGAACCTGCGCGGTTCGGAGATCGCAAAGACGGGCGCACCCGCTTCCGCCTGGGCACCTTTTCCGGCGACGACCGCCGAGGCTCCGCGAGACAGCGCATCCGCTATGTAAGCGGCCCCGTCCGCCTTCGATCCGGCAACGGCGACGAAGAGGTCGCCGGGCCTGACCTGCCGGCTATCGGCCGTGATGCCGCCGATCTCGATGGTCGCGGCGTCGCCCTTCAGCTGCGCCGAAAGTTCCGGGAAATTCGATCCCGCCAGGTCCGTGATCTTCATGAACTGCACGTCTCACATCGATATGATCCAACAGCGCCGTGCGTCTTCTCAGACGCGCAAAGGTCGCCGTAACATTTTGAATGCAGCATGGTATGGTCCTTGAATCGACTCCGGTTCACGGAGCCATGCAGCGGAATCGCGAATCCTCCGCCTTTCATTTCACGGTCAATAAGACACAAGCAAGGCAGAACCGTCTTGTCCGAACTTCGGCTCCACGCCGAGCAGCGGAGCGGAGCGGCTGATGATGTCGCGCACCATCGGGGCGGCATTCGAACCGGCCGTGCGTCCCCCGCCTTCGCCGGTCTTGGGCGCGTCGATGAAGGTCAGCACCATGTATTTGGGATCGTCGATCGGAAACGCCGCAAGGAAGGCATTGAAGTTCAGGTCGCTGGCATAGCGGCCGTTGACGACCTTGTCGGCCGTGCCGGTCTTGCCGCCGACATTGAAACCCGGAACGAGCGCCCGCTTGCCCGAACCCGCGATGCCGTTCCAGCGAAGCAGATAGCGCATGTCTTCACTGGTACTCTTCTTGACCACTGCGCTCGCGAGTTCGCTCGCTTTTTCCTCGCTGCGCGGCAGGAAGGTCGGCGGGATGAGTTTGCCGCCATTGACCAGCGCGGCACCTGCGACCGCCGTCTGCAGCGGCGTCGTCGAAACGCCGTGGCCGAAGGAGATCGTGATCGAGTTGATCTTCTTCCACTCGCGCGGCTGGCTTGGCGCCTTCACTTCCGGCAGTTCGGTCGGAAGCCTCGTCAGCAGGCCTATCCGCGTGAGGAACTCCTTGTGGCCCGGAATGCCGATCAGGTCGGCGATCTTGGCGGTACCGATATTCGAGGAATACTGGAAGATTTCCGGCACCGTCAGTACGCGGCGCTTGCCGTGGAAGTCCTTGATCGTGAATCCGCCGATGCGGATCGGTGCGGTCGCATCGAAACTGTCGTTGAGCGTCACCTTGCCGGAATCGAGACCCATGGCGATGGTGAAGGTCTTGAAGGTGGAGCCCATCTCGAACGTGCCGTTCGACATGCGGTTCATCCAGCCCTCTTCGGCGCCTTCCGCGGGCCTGTTCGGGTCGTAATCCGGCACGGAGGCCATGGCCAGCACTTCGCCGGTATGGACGTCGAGGACGACGGCACCGGCGGCAATCGCCTGGTAGTTCTTCATGCCTGCGTCGATGACGTCGCGCACGATATTCTGCACGCGCACGTCGATCGAAAGCCTGACCGGTTCGAGCTTGGCATCGCTGGTCATTCCGATCGCCGCAAGATCGGCGAGACCCTGCTCGTCTATGTAACGCTCCATACCGGCGACGCCGCGGTTGTCGATGTTGACGTGACCGAGGATGTGGGCGGCAGTCGGCCCTCCCGGATAGAAGCGCCGTTTCTCCGGGCGGAAGCCGATGCCGGGAATGCCGAGCGCGAGGATTTCGCTCTGCTGCTTCGGCGTCAGTTGCCGGCGCAGCCATTGAAAGCGCGAATTCGACTTGAGCTTGTTGTAGATTTCGCGCGCGTTGAGATCAGGAAGCACCGTCGCCAATCGCTCCACCGCCTCGTCGGCATCGACGATCTTGTGCGGCTCCGCATAGAGCGAGACGGTACGGATATCGGTTGCGAGAACCTCGCCGTTGCGGTCGAGAATATCCGGCCGCGAGGCCATGAGACTATCGGCGCGGCCGATCGAGGAGACCGTTTCCGGCTGCGCGAGACCATATTGGACGAGGCGTCCTCCGATCGCCGCGTAGACGAGGCCGAAACTGGCGATGATGATCGCGACCCGGCTTTTCGCCCGGCTTGCGCTCTTCTTGCGCGTTCCTTCGAAAGTGACGTTGAGCCCGCTGTCGGCGGGGCGGTTATTGCCGCCCGCCGAAAAATGCGCCTTGCTCTTCAGCACCATGATACGAGAGAGAAACGACATCAGCGCGCCACCGAACCTGTTGCGATATTGTCGGCCTCGATGACGGCGGCGATATTGTCGGCCGCCTGCTCCGTGGCCTTCTTATCCTCTTCGGATGGAGGCAGATCAGCCCTCAGCATCGGCAGCTCCTCCGGCCGCGCCAGCTGCGTCGAGGGGGTCGGCGCGAGTTGCAGATCGGCTGCAAAGACGGTCACCAGTCTCTCCAGCCGGTTCGGCTGGGTCAGAAGCGCCCAGTCGGCCTTGAGCAGATCGATCGTGTCCTCTTCGAGCTTTATCGCTGCGTCGAGCCTGCGCACCTCTTCGAGCTTGTTCTCGGCCTTATGCTTGATCGTGTAGGTGACCGTCGCGGCCGCCGTCATGATGACGATCAGGACAATATCGAGCGTTCTGAGCATCGTCTTCTAGCCCCCCAGCCTTGCAAGGCTCGCCAGTTCCGGCAGATTGAAAATCGAAAGATCGGCGCCCGGCGACGGAGCCTCGGTGCGGACACCCGCTCTCAGCTTCGCGGACCGGGCACGAGGATTGCGGGACGCCTCCTCCTCGCTTGCCGCGACCATAGGCTTGCCGACTGGCGTGAAGGTTGCGGCGCGCGCCGTCACCAGCGGCAGATGGCGGGAGCCGCCCGCCTTGCCGGACCGATCCTGGAAGAACGTCTTTACGATTCGATCCTCGAGCGAATGAAAGGTAACGACGACGAGCCGGCCGCCAGGTTTCAGAGCCCGTTCGGCCGCAAACAGGGCATGGGCGAGCTCGCCCAGCTCGTCATTGACGAAGATGCGCAACGCCTGGAAGACACGCGTTGCGGGGTGAATCTTGTCCTTGGCCTTGCGCGGCGTAACCGTCTCGATGAGATTTGCGAGATCGCGGGTGGTCTCGAACGGCGTCTCGGCGCGGCGCTTTTCGATGGCGCGCGCAATCCGCCCCGCCTGCTTTTCCTCTCCGAGGAAGCCGAAGATGCGGATGAGGTCCGACACCTTCGCTCGATTGACGACATCGGCGGCGGAGACGCCGGCGGCCGACATGCGCATGTCGAGCGGCCCCTTCTTCTGAAAGGAGAAGCCACGCTCCGCCTCGTCGATCTGCATGGAAGAGACGCCGATATCGAGCACGACGCCGTCGAGCCCTTGTGCCGGCGCATGCTCGGCCAGATCGGAAAAACGGGAATGAACGAGCTTCAGCCGCCCGCCACTCGCGTGCATCATGGCCTGCCCCGCGGCGATCGCCGTCGGATCGCGGTCGAGCGCGATGACGTCGGCACCGGCATCGAGAATGGCGGATGCGTAGCCGCCGGCGCCGAAAGTGCCGTCGAGAACGATCTTGCCGGGAGCGGGATCCAGAGCCGCGAGAACTTCCTTCAGGAGGACGGGAATGTGACGAACCGGTCCGCCGTCGGCATCAGAAGTTCCGCCGCCTTGATCCGTCACCATCCCGCCTCTCCATTCTATTGTGAACGCAGCCCCCGTTGCTTGCGCCCTTCTCTGGCCTCCGCCTGCGCCCTCGCAAACGCCTGCGGATCCCAGAGCTGAAAATGATCGCCCCGCCCGACGAAGGTCACGTCGTTCGAGATGCCGGTGAAGTCGCGGATGAAATCCGTCACCATCAGCCGGCCCTCCGGGTCGAGCTTCACATAGACCCCGCCCCCATGAACAAGGAGCGACATCTCGTTGGCCGCATCCGAAAACGGATCCTCGGCGGCCATCTGCTTCTCGAACCGGTCCAGAAGCTCCGGCCCGCCGACGCTGATCGCCGGAAAGACGAAGTCCTGAAAACAGTATAACTCCCGCACGCCTGCCTCCAAAAGCACGGCGCGAAAGGCCGAAGGGACGGAGACCCGCCCTTTGGCATCGATCCGGTTCGTAACATGTGACAAGAAGCGGTTCATGACGCGAAACGGCCGCCTCCGATTGACGGGCCACGATCATCGGCCCGCACATACACTCGCACCACCGCGCATGGATCCCCCGCCGGGCACGTGCGTGCCCGCCTGATCTTCCCATCGACGGAAGCCTCGAATTTCGCGATGGAGGGCCATTGCACGGCCCTTGCGCAGTACCATTATGGGATAACATGGGACCATATGGGCGTCAATGGGAGAAGCTCGTAACCAGCCTTGCGGATGATCAAATATTGATAGGTTGTTAAGTTTAACAAAGGGTTACGATCAAAACCCTAATGCCTTGGAATCGCGCGCAAAAGCGAGCCGCGTCCGTGAGGTGCGGCGAGCCTCGCAGGCGTGATTCGCTGAGTCAGGGAATTGAGGAGACGTGCTTTGCCGCAGTGGCGAAAGCTGCAAAGAAAAAAGCCAGTTGGCCTGTAAGCCGGGTTCTGTATGGCTCCGCCTCCGGAGAGACGAAACGTGGCAGCCATTCATCTGGGGCTGCGCTTGCGCGCAGCCTCGTGCAACCCACCCGGACGACGCGCCTGGAAACCGGCTGGGCGCTTGCGCGCCCGTGTCGTCCCTATTCGGTCTTGCTCCCGGTGGGGTTTGCCGTGCCGTCCATGTCGCCATGTCCGCGGTGGGCTCTTACCCCACCCTTTCACCCTTACTCCGCAAGCGGAGCGGTCTGCTTTCTGTGGCACTTTCCCTGGGGTCGCCCCCGCCGGACGTTATCCGGCACCGTGTTTCCGTGGAGCCCGGACTTTCCTCGCCCCGCGGCCTTTCGGCACTTGCGAGGCGCGGCTGCCCGGCCAACTGGCAGAGGCTCATTAAACGACCGGGACGGCAAGCGCCAGAGAAATCGGCACGGCCGCGCGGTCCGGCGGTTACTTAGCGATACGCGACCGCGAAGTCCGTTTCGTACCCGTCCGCCTCGAGCCGGCCGTCCGCCACCAGCACCGCGCCAAGCCTGCCGATCTCGTCGGAGCTCTTGGCAGCCTGGCCGTTGCCGCCTGTGAGCACGGCAATGCGGTCGCTCACGAAACCGATATAAGGATAGCCGTGTCGCGTGAACGCCGTGACGCAGGGCGAATAATGCGTCGAAGCGGGTCTCAAGCCGGGGATCGTCTCGGCGAGCAGTCCGCGCATGTGTTCGGCCGCATCCGCGTTTGCACCGCTTCGGAACCAGTCCCTGATCGCCGGCTCGCTCGCAAGGATCCGATCGGTCGGATCGCCGCCGATCTTTACGTAGTGTTTGCCATCGGCATAGGCAACCGGCGGCAACAGGTAATAGCTTCTCTCCTGCTCCGGCGCGACTCCGATCAGCGACGGCATGCCTTCATAGAAGGAAAGATCATCCGCGCCCACCTCCGCAAAAAGCACGGTGCGCGCCTTTACCGCAAGGTCGAGCGGCCGCGGAAGAAGCGCCTGCGAAAGCGAGAAGCCGCCCGCGGCGACCAGGACGCGGCCGGCCCGTACCAGGTGGCCGTCGATCGTGCCGACCACCACGTGATCCGGACCGTCTTCGACCGAGATCACCTCCGAGCGGATCACCCGTGCACCCGATTTTTCGGCCGCGATCGTTTGCGCACGGACGAGCGAACGAGGATTTATGTAGCCTGCACCGTTTGCCTCATGAACGCCGGCATAGCCTTGCGGGAAGCGGAACCAGGGAAACCGCCTGGCAAGGTCGTCGCCAAGGATCAGCGGTGCCTCGACGCCCAGCCTGTCGCGGGCACGCTCGACATTCTCGAGATAGTCGAACGCGCCGCCGGGAGCTGGAGCCGCGATCAGACAGCCGACGGGAAAATAGAAGTCGACGCCGCTTTCCTGTGCGATTTCCGGATACCGATCGATCGAGCGCCGGGCCAGACGCGCCCAGACCGGGTCGTCGTCGATCGTACGGGTGATGCGGGCATTGTCGTAGTGACTGGCGAAAACGCCGCCGTGGCTCGCCCAGTCCTCCGGCTCATCGGGGCCGATAAGCGCGACACCGGCGCCCGCCCTCGCAAGGTGACGCGCCGCTGCGGCGCCCATCATCCCCTTGCCAATGATAACGAAATCAACGCTCTCCGACATGCCCTTCCCCGATGTTCGCTTCGCGACCGAGATAGCACGCCGTTCAGTCTTCCGCACCGAATTCCTTCGGACAATCAACAATATGCCGGAACGCAATACCCATCCGGCGTATGTCTTACAGCGTCACATGCGGTAGATCACAACCAATCCAGGATGTTCTTGACTTTACCGCAGTAGCGCTTCGAAACGGGGTTCATTCGCTTAGCGCCATGGCCGGCATTGTATTTGAGGATGGTGCCGCAGGTCGTCCCGTCCGAAAGCTCCTGCGCCTTCGCCAGGTACTTCATCCCGAATTTGATATTGGTCTCAGGCTCGTAGAGGTCTTTGATCGAACCGGTATAGCCCATCATCCGGGCCGTGGCCGGCTTGATTTGCATCAGGCCGACTTCGCCGGCGCTTCCGCGAGCCTTGGCATTGAAGTTGCTCTCGACCTCGACGATCGCGTGAGCGAGGTCGGCGGGAATGCCGTATTGCTTAGCATAGGACTGGATGAGGATCGTGTATTGGGATCCGCGCGGCAAAGTCAGGTCGGGTTTCGGATAACCCGTCGTTCTGCTTACCGACGGAATTGCAGAAGTCTTGACGGTCTTGTCGATGCCCCCTGCATACGACGTACCAATCCCGGCGAAGAACATGCCAAGGCATGCCGCCACCGCAGCAACAGACGCTATTCTCATTTAGTTTGAAGTCTCCGGTCTGGGGAACCGATCGCGCGGCGCACCCCACCGCGACGATCGAATTTCCCGATCGTTTTCATTGACAAGAGTGCCGCGCCCGGCGCCACATCCCCTGCAGTTGATGCAACGGAAATGACCGGCGCATCATGGTAAACATGTGGCAGCACGAGAAAATCGTGCGCAAAAATCAATCAGACGCTAATTTAGGGCGGACAAAAATCGCTTTTCAGGCGGCCGGAATCGGCAATGTCGAAAGCAGACGATGCAGCGTATCGATGGTGGAAACGTCGGCGATGCCGTCCACTCGAGATTGTCGGAAATGGCGCTGGAACGCAGCGACCACCCCTTCGGTCTTCGCGCAGAAATCCCCTGTGATTTCAATTCCGTAACCATAAAGCCAAAGCATGGACTGGAGTGCTTCCACGGGCTGGCCCCGGTCGCCGCGCTGGAAGAAGCGACCGCCCCTCACGGAGGCCGGTTCAACCCAGTGTCCGACCCCGCGACGAAACAGCACATCCCAAGGAAAATTTTCTCCAGGATCTACCTTGCGAATCGGCGCGATATCGCTATGCGCGAGCACCCTCTCCGGGGTGATTTGCCAGCGTTCGCCACAGTCCAGACACAATTCGGCGACCGCCTCGATCTGCGCTTCAGGGAAATCCGGGAGGCCGCCCGGGTGACCGGCATTGGCAATCTCGATCCCGATGGAGCACGAATTGATATCCGTTTCGCCCTTCCAGACGCCCTTGCCCGCGTGCCAGGCCCTGCGTTCTTCCGGCACCAGCTGGGCGATTTGCCCCTCCTCGTCTATGAAATAGTGACAGGAAACCTGGCTTTCCTCGCGACAGAGCCAGTCGAGCGCGGACGCCGCCGTCTCCATGCCGGTGTAGTGAAGGATGATCATATCCGGCCTGCGCCCGCCGGCGCGCTCGCCATGATTGGGCGAGGGCACGAGGTGAGCGCCGGGGAAGTCGCAGGTCTCGGATGTCATGCGGCGCGGCGCTCTCGTTCGATCGCCTCGTAGGCCGCGTTGAGCACGGCCATGCGATCGTTGGCGATCGCGTGGAACTCTTCCGGCACGCCGCGCGCCACGAGCATGTCCGGGTGGTTCTCGGAAACGAGAACGCGATAGCGCTTGCGAATCGCGGAAAAGTCATCCTTCGGCGAAACGCCGAGAACCTGATAGGGATCGCGGTCGTCGCCATGAACGTGGCGCGCCATGATGCGCCCGAAATGCTCGTCGTCCATCCTGAATATCTCAGCCACACGCCTCAGGAACGTAAGCTCCTTCTCGTGCACCGCCCCGTCGGATTTGGCGATATGGAACAGGCCGTCGACGATGTCTTCGAGAATCGGGCAATTCCTCTCGCAAGAGGAGCAGAGCGAAGCCATTTTCTCCGCATAGGCCTCGTAGCCGGCAACGTCCTGGCGGGCGAGATTGTAAAGCCTGGCGACGTTCCTCGCCTGGTCCGCGGGAAACTTGAAGATGTCGCGAAAGGCGCTCACCTCGGCCTCGTTCACGATGCCGTCGGCCTTCGCCATTTTCGCCGAAAGGGCGATCATGGCGACCGAAAAGGCGACCTTTCGCCGGGTTTCCGGATCTCCTTCGAAGAGCGTCCGGACCGCCTCGACCACTCCCGTAAGGGCGTTACCAGTGGTCGTGACGATTTTGAGGAGGCTGTCCCAAAATGACATGAGTGCGATTGTTCCCTGTCCACCGCGCGAGCATGATCTGATGCGGTGGCGATTTGCAAGCGGCAGAGCCGCGTCAACCATCATGGATGACGAATTTGTGATGGCCCCTCAATAATTCATATCGTCACAAATCTCAATCGAATTCCTGGACGGTGCCGTGCGACCTTCAGGCGCAACGCTGCAACCGCGCGGCCGGTTCCCGGTTCTCGTGATCCACAACCCTGTCATTTAATTTCCATCGGATTTGGGTTAGACCACCGCTATCTTTGATCTAAGGCAAGGATTTAGAATGCGGTTGATCTCACGAGCGATCGCTTGATGCCGAAATCCCCAGGAGGACCCCATGGCCAAGAAGAAAGTCGCAATGTTGACGGCAGGCGGGCTCGCGCCCTGCCTCTCATCCGCTGTCGGCGGCCTGATCGAACGCTACACGGACATCGCGCCGGACTATGAGCTCGTGGCCTACCGTTCCGGCTATCAGGGCCTGCTTCTCGCCGACCGGATCGAAATCACCCCGGCCATGCGCGAGAAGGCGCATGTGCTCCACCGCCACGGCGGATCGCCGATCGGCAACAGCCGCGTAAAGCTCACCAACACCGCCGACTGCGTGAAGCGCGGTCTCGTCAAGGAAGGGGAGAATCCGCTGCGCGTCGCGGCCGAGAGGCTCGCCTCCGACGGCATCAGCATCCTGCACACGATCGGCGGCGACGATACCAACACCACCGCGGCCGATCTCGCAGCCTATCTCGGAGCCAACGGCTACGATCTGACGGTCGTGGGGCTGCCGAAGACGGTCGACAACGACGTGGTGCCCATCCGCCAGACACTCGGCGCCTGGACGGCGGCCGAATACGGCGCACGCTTCTTCGACCATGTCAGCAACGAACAGAGCGCTGCGCCGCGCACCCTCGTCGTCCATGAAGTCATGGGCCGCCACTGCGGCTGGCTGACCGCGGCAACCGCGCGCGCCTATATCCAGCTGGCCGGCAACAAGGAATATGTCGACGGCTTCATGATGAACGCACAGCTGAAGAACATCGACGGCCTCTACCTTCCCGAGATGGCGTTCGATCTGGAAGCGGAAGCCGAGCGCCTGCGCGAAGTCATGGATCGCGCCGGGTTCGTCACGCTGTTCGTGAGCGAAGGCGCCTGCCTCGACGCCATCGTCGCCGAGCGGGAGGCCGCCGGCGAGACGGTCAAGCGCGACGCGTTCGGCCACGTGAAGATCGATACGATCAACGTCGGCAACTGGTTCTCCAAGCAGTTTGCGGCGCTCCTCGGCGCCGAGCGGTCCATGGTGCAGAAGTCCGGCTACTATGCCCGCTCCGCCCCCGCCAATGTCGACGATCTGCGCCTCATCCAGAGCATGGTCGATCTGGCGGTCGAGAGCGCGCTCAACAAGGTCTCCGGCGTGACGGGTCACGACGAGGACCAGGGCGGGCGGCTGCGCACGATCGAGTTCCCGCGCATCAAGGGCGGAAAGCATTTCGACACGTCCGCGAAATGGTTCGGCGAGGTCATGGATGTCGTCGGTCAGAAATGGCAGGTGGCCGACTGATGAAGGACGAGGAGCGGTTCGCTGTTTTCTGAAACGGCGAGCCGCTTCTCACCGGAGGCTTTCGGCTCGAGAGGAGTTGACGGCTGCGCGCCGGCATGGCTCCCTCCTCTTCAGCAGCCATTCAACCGCGGAGCCCCCTCATGTCCTTCGAACACTGGTTCGCCTTCGCCGCCGCATCTGCGGTGCTGCTTGCGATTCCCGGCCCCACGATCCTTCTCGTCATATCCTATGCGCTCGGCCACGGCCGCAAGATCGCGGGGGCGACCGTGGCTGGTGTGGCTCTTGGCGATTTCACCGCAATGACGGCGTCGATGCTCGGCCTCGGCGCTCTGCTTGCAACCTCGGCGGCGATTTTCACCGTGCTGAAGTGGGTCGGCGCCGCCTATCTCGTCTGGCTCGGCATCAAGCTCTGGAAGGCGCCGGTCGGCAACGACAGCGGGAGCACCCTTGAAACGAGTCCTGCAGAAAGGCCGCTGCGGATCTTCGTTCACACCTATGCGGTGACCGCACTCAACCCGAAGAGCATTCTCTTCTTCGTCGCCTTCCTGCCCCAGTTCCTCGATCTGTCGCGGCCGCTTTTCGCGCAGATGGCGATCTTCGAGACGACATTCCTGATACTCGCCACGATCAACGCGGCGCTTTATGCCTGGCTTGCTGCCGCGGCCGGAAGCACCATCCGCAAGCCGAATGTCCGGCGCATCGTCAATCGCCTCGGTGGTTCGCTGCTCATCGGCGCCGGCCTGCTGACGGCGGGCCTGAAGCGCGCCACGACCTGACATGAGCAGTCTCTGAAATGCTCTCACGCGCTTGCCGCAACCGGCGGCATAGGTTAATGGAGATTCAAGCGCGGCGGGGTGGCAACCGCTGATTTGCAGGGGCTACGGGGCCCAGAAGCACGAAAGTGACAGCATGGCGAAATTCCGTATTCCCCTTTCGAAGCGGGCACTTGCCGCCGTGTCCCTTGTTTCCGTCGCTGTTGCTTCCGGGTGTTCCACGGTCGAGCATACGTCGCTTGCGGAGTTAACGGCCGTGCAGACGGTCACGCCACTGCCGAAGCCGGGAACGGAGACGACGGCTTACGCACTGCCTGCGCCGATCGGCGCAACGGCGAGCACCTCGGCCGCATTGACCGCACAAACCTCGTCGGCGGTGCCGGCAAGCAGCACAGGAACTGATTTCGCTGGCGAAACGAAGACGGGGCCCGCGACAGACACGACTCTCGCTTTCGCGGCTCCCCAGTCGGTTGCCGTGCCGGCGGCCAAACCCGCGCAGCCCTTTGAAGTAGCGATGGCGACACCCGCCTCGGCAGGCACCTCCCCGGCAGCCGCGCCGCCGGTCCCCGAGAAAGGCGCCGGACATCAGTCCGCCCCGCTTATCGGAGTTGCCGCCTCGTGGGAATCGGATTTCGACACCGGCGAGCCGGTCGGTCTGGAAACGCTTGTCGCCAAGCGCATGATCGTTCCGACGGAGCGCCCGAAGACGGGCGTGTTCGACACCGCAATCGGCGCGGTCGCAAGCGTCATCCCCGATTCGCTGAAGTCCGGAAAAGCACCGACCAGCTCGCGGCCGGAGCTTGACAGGCTGATCAAATATTATGCCGAACTGAACGGTCTGCCGCTCGAGCTGGTGCACCGGGTGGTCAGGCGCGAGAGCAACTACAACCCCCGCGCCTACAGCAAAGGCAATTTCGGGTTGATGCAGATCCGCTATAACACGGCCAAGGGTCTCGGCTATGAGGGCCCGGCCGAAGGGCTCTTCGACGCGGAAACCAACCTCAAATACGCGACCAAGTATCTGCGCGGAGCGTGGATGGTTGCCGACAACCAGCACGACGGCGCGGTAAGGCTCTATGCCAGCGGCTATTATTACCATGCCAAGCGCAAGGGCATGCTCGACGAGCTGAATATGAGGTAAGCCGCGACGAGCGGCTGGCCTGTCTGCCGGACATCGCTCAATCGAGCGCGTCGATTATCCTCGCATTCAGCTTCTGCACGTCGTAGCCGAGGCGCGACGGTGTCAGCCCCAGGCGGACGACCGCGAGGCGAAGCGAGGGGACGATCATGATCGCCTGCCCGTCATGTCCAAGCATCCAGAACGTATCGGGCGGGAAATTCGCCGTTCCGGCGCGGATACCGTTTTCCTGGAGCCAGACCTGGCCGGCCCCGTAATCGCCGCCGGAAGCCGCAGTCGGCGTGCGCATGAAGGATACGTAACCTTCCGGCAGGAGCCGCCTCCCCTTCCAGCTTCCGTCCTGAAGCAGAAACTCGGCGAAGCGCGCCCAGTCCGGCGCCGACGCATACATGTAGGAAGAGCCGACGAAGGTTCCGCTTGCATCCGTCTCCATCACAGCGCTCGTCATCCCGAGAGGAGCGAAGAGCGCCTCGCGCGGATAGGAAAGCGCTTCAGCCGGGTCGTCGAATGTCTCCATCCAGAGTCGGGACAGAAGATTGCTCGTGCCGCTCGAATAGGCGAATTTCGTGCCCGGAGGGGCCTCCAGAGGCTTCGAGGCGACGAAGCCGGCCATGTCGCTTTCCAGATAGAGCATGCGCGTCACGTCCGTGACGTCGCCGTAATCCTCGTTGAAATCGAGCCCGCTCTGCATCGCGAGAAGATCGGTCAGCTTGATGCGAGCCCGCTCGTCGCCGTTCCATTCGGTCACCAGATTGGTCTGGGTCAGATCCATCCGCCCTTCGGCAATGCGCCGGCCGATGATCGCCGCGGTCACGGACTTCGTCATAGACCAGCCGAGCAGGGGCGTGTTCCGGTCGAAGCCTGCCGCATAGGTTTCCGCGACCAGCCTGCCATCCCTGACGACCACGATTGCGCGCATGCCCGGGCCTGCCAGTGCCGGATCTTCGACGAGCATTTGAATGGCCGTGTCGATGTCCGGCTTGTCCCCGTCCGGCCAGTCGGCGCCGGGATCGTGGGCGAGAGGCGTCGTTGCCGACTCGGTCGCGCGCATCCCTGCAATGGCCTCGGCGCTGCCTCCGCTCACATTGGCGCAACCGTGGCCCGGACGGTAGACGGCGCGGCCTGGTGCGGCAAAGCCCAGGATACGCGCCGTCACGCTCTGCTCTTCCTGATCGACCGAAACGCGCACGAGCTTCAGCAGCGGGTGGCCAGGCGCCTGCACGTCCTGCGCCAGCACTTCCTGCGGATCGCGCCCCGCGAGGAACACGTTGGAGCAGACGATCTTGGCGGCATAGCCATCCCCCACCTTGAGGAGTTCAGGCGGAAACAGCGCCAGCCAACCGACGAGGCCCGCGAGCGCGGCCGCCACCAGTCCTCCAAGCGTCTTCAAAAGACCCTTCATTCTCGCCCTCCCGCTCTTCGCATAAGTGCTACTGCGCTTTCGCCCGCCTGACCAGTGTACATGACCATTGCGTCTTGTATCCGTCAGCAGAGGCGCAGCGAGCCTCCTTCGCCCCGCTTGCGGGGAAATGCTGTCGGCACGCGGATGAGGGGCAATACCCGAATCCCTGCGAGCCCCTGTGCGAAACCTCGTCATCAAAGTGTAGCCGAGTCACCTTAGAAGCAGCTCAGTTTCAACTGGACGATAGGCAAGATGACCGACTTCGCCCCGGATGCCGGCTTCGGCAAGAAGAATCCGAAACTGAAAAGCGCACTCCTGCAGCATAAAGCTCTCTCCCCCGCCGGTCTCTCCGAACGCCTGTTCGGTCTGCTCTTTTCCGGACTCGTCTATCCGCAGATCTGGGAGGACCCGATTGTCGACATGGAAGCGATGCAGATCCGCCCCGGACATCGGATCGTGACGATCGGTTCCGGCGGCTGCAACATGCTGACCTACCTCTCGGCCGCGCCTGCCCGAATAGACGTGGTCGATCTCAATCCCCATCACATCGCGCTCAACCGGCTGAAGCTTTCGGCCTTTCGCCACCTGCCGAGCCACAAGGACGTGGTGCGGTTCCTCGCCGTCGAGGGTACGCGCACGAATGGCCAGGCTTACGACGTGTTCCTCGCTCCCAAGCTCGATCCGGCAACCCGCGCCTATTGGAACGGCCGGGATCTCACCGGCCGCCGGCGCATCGGCGTCTTCCGGCGCAACATCTACCGTACCGGCCTGCTCGGCCGCTTCATTGCCGCGAGCCATGTTCTCGCACGGCTGCATGGCGTCAATCCTGAAGATTTCGCGAAGGCGCGCTCCATGCGCGAGCAGCGGCAGTTCTTCGAAGACAAGCTCGCTCCGCTCTTCGAGCGTCCGGTCATCCGGTGGATCACCAGCCGCAAGAGCTCCCTTTTCGGCCTCGGCATCCCGCCGCAGCAGTTCGACGAACTCGCGAGCCTGAGCAGGGAGAAATCCGTCGCCGCGGTGCTGCGCAATCGCCTGGAAAAGCTGACCTGTCATTTCCCCTTGCGCGATAACTACTTCGCCTGGCAGGCCTTTGCGCGGCGCTACCCGCGGCCGGACGAGGGCGAGTTGCCGCCTTATCTTCAGGCATCGCGATACGAAGCGATTCGCAACAATGCGGAGCGCGTCGAGATCCACCATGCGAGCTTCACCGAGCTTCTCGCCGGCAAGCCCGCCGCCTCCGTTGACCGCTACGTGCTCCTCGACGCACAGGACTGGATGACCGACCAGCAGCTGAACGACCTCTGGACGGAGATCACCCGCACCGCCGACGCCGGCGCGGCGGTGATCTTCCGCACGGCGGCGGAAGCGAGCATCCTGCCGGGGCGCCTCTCCACCACGCTCCTCGATCAGTGGCACTACGATGCCGAGACCTCGATGAGGCTCGGCGCCCAGGATCGGTCCGCGATCTATGGCGGCTTCCACATCTATCGGAAGAAAGCATGAGCGCCGTGCAGACTGCGAATGAAGGCCAGGCTCACCTCATGGACCGCATGTATCGCTATCAGCGGTACATCTATGATTTCACTCGCAAATACTATCTCTTCGGCCGGGACACGCTGATCCGTGAATTGAACCCGCCGCCGGGTGCATCCGTGCTGGAAGTCGGTTGCGGCACGGGCCGCAATCTCGCCGTGCTCGGGGAACTCTACCCCGGTGCGCGCCTCTTCGGCCTCGATATCTCGGCCGAGATGCTGGCGACCGCCAAAGCCAAGCTCCGGCGCAAAAATCGGCCGGACGCAGTGTTGCGGGTCGCCGACGCGACGAACTTCACTGCCGCCTCCTTCGATCAGGAAGGCTTCGACCGGATCGTCATCTCCTACGCGCTTTCCATGGTTCCCGAATGGGAAAAGGCGGTCGATGCCGCGATTGCCGCGCTCAAGCCGGGCGGTTCGCTGCATATCGTCGATTTCGGCCAGCAGGAGGGTTGGCCGGCCGGCTTCCGCCGCCTCCTCCAGGCCTGGCTCGGACGTTTCCACGTCACGCCGCGCGAATTGCTTTTCGACGCGATGCGCACAAGGGCCGAGAGAAACGGAGCGGCGCTCGAGGTCAGATCGCTCGGACGAGGCTATGCCTGGCTCGCCGTCTATCGTCGCGCGGCACCGTAGCGGACGATGGCGGAAAGCATTCGGCTGCAATTCACACTTGAGCTAACGCAATTTTTACGATGATATGGTGAAAAGGAGGTCACGCCTCCCTGGGGGACATCACCAATCATGGAAACCATCGCGTGAGGCAGGATCGTCGTTCGTCTCGAAACGGAACCCCCATGCGCCGGCTTCTCCTGGCATTGCTGCCCATCGCCTCCATTCTCTCTTCCTGTACCTCCACAGATTACGACCTCGTCAAGACGGCCTCCATTCAGCCGCGCTTCCACGATACCGATCCGCAGGATTTCGGCGGCAGCACGCCGCACCATCACAGCGTTCACGGAATCGACGTCTCCAAGTGGAACGGCGACATCGATTGGCGAAAGGTCAAGAATTCCGGCGTGTCCTTCGCGTTCATCAAGGCAACCGAAGGCAAGGACCGGCTGGACTCGCGCTTCCACGAATATTGGCAGCAGGCGCGCGCCGTCGGCCTCGCCTACGCGCCCTATCATTTCTATTATTTCTGCTCCACCGCCGACGCCCAGGCCGACTGGTTCATTGCCAACGTGCCGAAGAGCGCCGTCCACCTGCCGCCCGTCCTGGATGTCGAATGGAACGGCGAATCGAAGACCTGCCGCTACCGGCCGGCGCCGGACACCGTGCGGTCCGAAATGAAGCGGTTCATGGACCGGCTCGAGGCCCATTACGGCAAACGGCCGATCATCTACACGTCCGTCGATTTTCACCGCGACAATCTGGTCGGCGCCTTCAACGACTATCATTTCTGGGTGCGCTCGGTAGCCAAGCACCCTAAGGACATCTACGTCGAACGCCGCTGGGCCTTTTGGCAATATACCAGCACCGGCGTGATCCCCGGCATTCAGGGCAGCACGGACATCAACGCCTTCGCCGGTTCCGCCAGGAACTGGCAGAAGTGGGTCGCGACCGTCTCGCAGGCAAGATAGACCAGAGGACGGGGCGGCATGGTCCGCATTTTTCTTCATTCGGTCATAATGCTCTGAGAGAGCATCGATAGATTTCATTCTCGACAGACTTCGGGCCCGGCGGCATTCCGTGCGGCCGGCCACGGAAAGGAATTGTAATGACAGGCACAGCGCGCAAAGCCCTTCTCTCCCTCGGATTTCTTGCCATCGCCGGCACGCCGGCCCTGGCGCAAGCTCCGGCTCAGTCGGGAAACCCAGCCGCCGCGTGCGGCGGCGACCTCGGCTCCTTTCTGGAGGGCGTCAAGGCAGAAGCGGTCGCCAAGGGCATTCCCGCAGACGTCGCCGATCGGGCGCTCGCAGGCGCCGCGATCGACCAGAAGGTGCTCAGCCGCGACCGCACCCAGGGCGTGTTCAAGCGGACCTTCACCGAATTTTCGAAGCGAACCGTCAGCAAGTCGCGCCTCGACATCGGTGCGCAGAAAATGCGGGAATATGCCGACGTCTTTGACCGGGCCGAGCAGGAATTCGGCATACCGGCGCCCGTGATCACCGCGTTCTGGGCGATGGAAACCGACTTCGGCGCCGTGCAGGGCGATTTCAATACGCGCAACGCGCTGGTGACGCTGGCGCATGACTGCCGCCGGCCGGAAATGTTCCGGCCGCAGCTTCTCGCCGCAATCGAGATGGTACAGCACGGCGATCTCGATCCCGCGACGACAACCGGCGCATGGGCGGGCGAGATCGGCCAGGTACAGATGCTGCCTGAGGACATCATCGCCTATGGCGTCGACGGCGACGGCGACGGCCATGTCAATCTCAAGAAGAGTTCTCCGGATGCCATTCTGACGGCGGCGAAATTCATCCAGAGCCTGGGCTTCAAGCCTGGGGAGCCGTGGATTCAGGAGGTCCGCGTCCCGGAGCAACTGCCTTGGGAGAAGACGGGCCTGCAGTCCGGCATGACCGCCGGCGATTGGTTCGCACTCGGTGTCACGCCGCGTGACGGCAACACCTCCAACAGCGGGCTTGAAGCCTCGCTGGTTCTCCCTCAGGGCCGCAAAGGCGCCGCTTTCCTGACCTACCCGAACTTCAAGATCTATCTCGAGTGGAATCAGTCCTTCATCTACACGACCTCCGCCGCCTATTTCGCGACCCGGCTTGCCGGTGCGCCTCCCTATCAGCAGGGCAATCCGGAACCGGGGCTCGGCGACGCCGAGATGAAAGCCCTGCAGACCAGATTGCAGGCGCTTGGTCATGACGTCGGCAAGATCGACGGCATTCTCGGCTCGGGCACGCGGGCCGCACTGCAGAAGGAGCAGTTGAAGCTCGGCCTTCCCGCCGACGGCTGGGCAACACCGGGCCTGCTGGAGGCGCTTTAACCTTTGGCAGGACGCAAGAAGCGGGTGGCGACACCCGCTTCGCCGCAATACTGCTTGCACAATTCTGAATTGTCGGGCTCCTATTCCGGCTTAGAGCGCGGTCGTTCCGGATGGGCGCACGAAGTGCGCTCCAACTTATTCGGTCGACGCATCGTGCTTTCCGAAATCGTCCGATTTCGGGCCGATGCGGCAGCTGCTGCGCAGGCAAGATATGGCTTCACCCGCAAATTCCATCAGCACCCACATGACCATGCGCCTCTGGGCACTGCTCGGGCTGCTCGGTCTCATCTGGGGCGGTTCCTTCTTCTTCGCCCGGGTGGCCGTTGCCCATGTGCCGCCTTTCACGCTCGTGCTTTTGCGTCTCGGCCTCGCTGCCCTCGCCCTGCATCTCTATCTTCGCGGCCGACACGGCATATATCCGGCGCTCGCCGGGCGCTGGCGCGAGTTCTTGCTCATGGGGCTCATCAACAACGCCATTCCGCATGCGTTCATCTTTCTCGGCCAGACGCATATCGGCGCCGGTCTCGCTGCAATCCTCAACGCCACGACGCCGGTCTGGACGGTGCTCATAGCGAATGTCGCGACCGAGGATGAAAAGCTGAGCACCGCGAAGTTCAGCGGTTGCCTGCTTGGGCTTGCCGGTACCGTCGTGCTCATAGGGCCGAGTGCGCTTGCCGGCCTCTTCGGCGCTGCCGGCGACGTGCCGCTCTGGGCGCTGGTCCTGCCGGTCCTGGCGGCAGTCAGCTACGGCTTTTCCGCTTCTTACGGCAAACGCTTCCGCAATCTGGCCGCGCCGGTGACGGCCGCCGGGCAATTGACGGCATCGACGCTCATCATGCTGCCGGTCGCGGTCCTCGTCGACATGCCATGGACCCTGCCCATGCCGCCGCTCACGACCGTGCTCGCGATCCTCGGACTGGCGCTCGTCTCGACCGCCTATGCCTATATCCTGTTCTTCCGCATCATGGCCGAAGCGGGCGCCACCAACACCTCGCTGGTAACGCTGCTCGTCCCGCCAAGCGCCATCCTGCTTGGCTATCTCTTCCTGGGAGAAATACTGCAGGCGACGGATATCGGGGGCATGCTGCTCATCGCCGTCGGCCTGGCGATCCTGGATGGGCGCGTCCTGAAGCTCGGATATTCCGTCGGACGGTGACCGTTCCGCGCGCCACGATCCGCCCGGCGGGCGCCGGTAGACTGATTCACCGACTTTTTCACACACTCACGCAGCGTTACAGATGTTTACATTAACCTCCTGGCAGGAATTGTGAATAAAATGTGGCATTCTAAATAGTTGATTGTTTTCAACATATTACATGCATTCATGAAAAAATCGGAGATAGGGAATTTCGCAGTGCAGCACAAGTTTCGCTTTCACATGCCGTTTTTTCGCCCTATGTTTTACCCGTCAACGCAGGGAGGATCAGCTTATGGGACTTACACACTCGTTGAACGTCCTTATGATCAGTGCAGCGTTCGCATTCGTGGCCGTAATGCTTTTCGTGTGATTCAGGGCCACTGACAGTCCAGCCGAAACGGGGACTTTAATTTCCGGAAAATCCATTTTGCAGCAAGGTCTCACCGCCGCTCAGGCGCAATAGTTCGACAGGCTGCAACAATCAGAAAGCCCATGAATGCTGCGGCATTCATGGGCTTTCGCTATGGTGCTGTTTATCCGAGGTCGGCCGTCATGCCCTCGCGACGGCCCGGACCGGGCGTTCCGTGTCTGCCGGCTGAGCCGGCGCGAGTTCCGGATCATAGCCCATCAGTTCGCAAACGGCAGTGATGAGCTGCGGGCGGTTCATCGTGTAGAGGTGGAAATCGCTGACGCCGCGCCGGACGAGATCGGTGATCTGTTCGGCCGCGATATGGGCCGCCTCCCGGAAACGCCCTTCCGGCTGATCGTCAAGAGGACCCAGCCGCGAAACGATCGACTCCGGAACTCTGGCGCCGCAAAGACCGGCAAATTTCTGCACCTGGATGAGATTATTGATCGGCAGTATCCCGGGTACGATCGGGATCGCGATGCCCGCGCTCCTTACGCGTTCCAGATAGCGCTCGAAGTCGTCATTGTCGAAGAAGAACTGCGTAAGCGCGCGCGTTGCGCCATTGTCGACCTTGCGCTTCAGCATGTCTATGTCGGCAGCGACGTCGGGGCTCTCCGGATGCTTTTCCGGATAGGCGGAGACGGAGATCTCGAAATCGCCGCGCGCCCGCAGGGCCTCGACGAGGGCGGCGGCATTTTCGTAGCCGCCCGGAAAAGGCTCGTAGACGCTGCCGATACCGCCTTGCGGATCACCCCTCAACGCGACGAAATGGCGCACGCCGCAGGCGACGAACTCGTCGATGACCGCGTCCACCTCCGCCTTCGGCGCGCCGACGCAAGTGAGATGCGCGGCCGTATTCCCGATCTCCATCTCCCCGATCATCCGCTTGACCGTCGTCAGGGAGCGCGCCTTGGTCGACCCGCCGGCACCGTAGGTCACGGTGACGAAGGCGGGCGCGAAGACGGAGAGAGCCGTGACGGTCTGAAAGAGTTGCGCCTCCATCTCGTCGTTCTTCGGAGGGAAGTACTCGAAGGAAAATCTAAGACCGTCGCAGTCCACGGGATAAGGCGTCCGTCCGTTCATTCTCAAACTCCCCCTGCATGAAGACGCTGGCGCGGCAAGTCGGCAACGGTTTCGACCGCGCGCTGATCGCGCGCCAGCCAGATGGTGACAGTCAGCTTCCCCTCCTGCCCGCCTTCCGGCGCAAGATCGGTCGTCTTCTCGAGCGAAAGATCCGCCTTCTGCAGCCATTCGCTCATTGTCTGGTGCGAGAAGCCCAGGCGCGCATGGGCATGGTCGTCACGCAAATGTTCAAGCCCATGCGGCGCGAAATCGATGATCACGAGCCGGCCGCCCGGGACGAGCATGCGCGCGGCCTCGGCAATCGCCGCCTCGGGCTCCTCGAGATAATGCAGCACCTGATGGATCGTGACGAGATCGAAGGATTGACCATCAAGCGGCAGGTTGAAGATGTCGCCGTGGCGGATCGACGCCTTGGTGATGCCGGCCCTGTCCAGGTTGGACCGGGCGACCGCCAGCATGTCGCGGCTGGCGTCGACGCCGATGCCGCGACGGTAAATGCCCTCGAAGAGCTGCAGGATACGTCCGGTTCCTGTGCCGAGGTCGAGCAGGCTGTCGACCGGCTCGTCGCCGACCATCGCCTTGAGCGCCGCCTCGACGTCGCCTTCGGCGATGTGCAGACGTCTGAGCTTGTCCCATTCGGCGGCGTTGCGGCTGAAATAGGCCTGCGCCTTCTCCGCGCGGGTTCTCTTCAACGTGGCAAGGCGGATTGCATCCCTGGCCAGAATTGCATCGTCGGCTGCAGCCGATGCGAGAAGCTCGCGGATCAGCGCGACGCGACGGCCCTCCTGCCGCAGGCGGAAATAGGCCCAGGCGCCTTCCTGATAGCGATCGATGAGCGCGACCTCGGCCAGCAATTTCAGATGACGCGAAATGCGCGGCTGCGACTGCCCGAGAATTTCGGTAAGATCGGTGACCGTCAGGTCGCCGGCCGAGAGAAGGGCCAGCAGGCGCAGGCGCGTCGGCTCGCCCGCCGCCTTCAGCACGTCGACCAGCGCATCCAAACCAAGCGTTTCCCGATCAGCCATAGCCTTCCCCATCAACACATAAAGATATGTTTATGTGATTTGTGGCGGCCGCGCAAGAGATTTGCGCATAGAGGCAATGGAATGGCGCCTGGAGGATAGAACGGCCGGCCCTTGCGGTCGCCCGGCCGACAAATGGCGCGCTACGATCTGTGGAGATTTCAGAACGCTTCGGGAGCAGGCTCTGCCCGTCGACCTCTGGACCGGAGGACCCACACGCCGGGCATAGCAGCCGAACTCCGTGGATGACGCGGTGCATGCAACGGACTGCGCGTAACGCCGCCTGTTTGAGTATCGGTCGCTTGTGAACGGATCCTCGGGTCAAGCCCCGAGGATGCGCGGCGAAGCCCGGCGATGGCGACCCGGAGAAGCCGCCTTCGCTGGATGTGCAGGCTCAAAGAACGCGGTCAGCGATGCGCCGCCGCAAACCTATGACGGTCAACGCGTCAGGCGCTTGTAGGTTACGCGCTTCGGATTGACCGAGTCCGGGCCGAGGCGGCGGATCTTGTCCTTTTCATAATCCTCGAAATTGCCTTCGAACCACTCGACGTGGCTGTCGCCCTCGAAGGCGAGGATATGGGTGGCAAGGCGGTCGAGGAACATGCGGTCGTGGCTGATGATAACGGCGCAACCCGCGAAGTTTTCGAGCGCATCTTCCAGTGCGGCCAGGGTCTCGGTGTCGAGGTCGTTGGTCGGTTCGTCGAGCAGGACGACGTTGCCGCCGGACTTCAGCATCTTGGCAAGGTGAACGCGGTTGCGCTGGCCGCCCGAAAGCGTGCCGACCTTCTGTTGCTGATCGCCGCCCTTGAAGTTGAAGGTCGAGCAATAGGCCCGCGAATTGACCTCGTGCTTGCCGAGCTTGATGATGTCGCTGCCGCCCGAGATTTCTTCCCAGACCGTCTTGTTGGCGTCGAGCGCATCGCGGCTCTGGTCGACATAGGCGAGCTGCACGCTGTCCCCGATCCGGATGGAACCGTCGTCGGGCTGCTCCTGGCCGGTGATCATGCGGAAGAGCGTCGTCTTGCCGGCGCCGTTCGGGCCGATGACGCCGACGATGCCGCCCGGCGGCAGCTTGAAGCTCAGGCCTTCGATCAGCAGCTGGTCGCCATAACCCTTGGAAATATTCTCCGCCTCGATGACCACCTGTCCCAGCCGTTCGCCCACGGGAATGACGATCTGCGCATCGCCCGGACGCCGGTCCGCAGCCGCCTCGACCAGCTCGTCATAGGCGCGAATACGAGCCTTGGACTTCGCCTGGCGGGCCTTGGGGCTTGAAGAGATCCACTCCTGCTCGCGGCTGATGGCCTTCTGGCGGGCAGCCTCTTCGCGTCCTTCCTGCGCCATGCGCTTGGCCTTCGCCTGCAGATAGGCGGAGTAGTTGCCCTCATAGGGAATGCCCCGTCCGCGGTCGAGTTCGAGAATCCAGCCTGTGACGTTGTCGAGGAAGTAGCGATCGTGCGTGACCATCAGCACGGCGCCCGGATATTCGCGCAGGTGTTTTTCGAGCCAGGCGATCGTTTCCGCGTCGAGGTGGTTGGTCGGTTCGTCGAGCAGAAGCAGTTCGGGCTGCGACAGCAGAAGCTTGCAAAGCGCCACGCGGCGCTTCTCACCGCCGGAGAGATTGGTGACCTCCGCATCGCCCGGAGGGCAACGCAACGCTTCCATCGCCATTTCCACCTGACTGTCGAGGTCCCAGAGGTTCTGGCTGTCGATGACGTCCTGGAGCTTGGCGCCCTCTTCCGCGGTTTCGTCGGAATAGTTCATCATCAGCTCGTTGTAGCGGTCGAGGATCGCCTTCTTGGCAGCCACCCCTTCCATCACGTTATCGAGCACGTTCTTCTGAGGATCGAGTTGCGGCTCCTGTGCGAGATAGCCGACCTTCGCACCTTCGGCGACCCAGGCCTCACCGGTATATTCGGTATCAAGGCCGGCCATGATCCGGAGCACGGTCGACTTACCGGCCCCGTTCGGGCCGAGAATGCCGATCTTCGCCTCCGGATAGAAGGAGAGATGGATGTTCTCGAGGACCTTCTTGTTACCGTAGGCCTTGTTCAGCCCGGCCATGTGATAGATGAATTGACGTGCCATAAAGGAAATGCTCCGCATCGGAAGGGAATTTTGCCCGCTATGTAGGCGAATTATGGTGGCGGGGCAACGCCAAAGGCCCTTGCCCCCACGCTCCCCCGCCGCCTCCTCAATGCGAATTGCGGTCCGGATCAGCCCCGCCCGGCAGCGTCTGCGACCCCCTTCGCGCATTTGAATTCCGTCGGCCCCGCCGCCTGGATCAAATCCGCCAGCTCGGCTTTGCCCGAGAGGTCGCCCGAGAGCCCGATCGTCAGCCCGGTAATCACGTCGCGGCCGTTCACCGACTGGCAACGCATGCGCACCCGGTCTCCGGCCCCCGCCCCGAAAGCCTGGTCGAAGGCCTGCTTGATCTGTTTTTCGTCGAGTTCCCTGCCGATCCCGCCGGCGAAGAGCGCACGCACCGCCGACCGGTTGAGCTCGTCCAGAAGCCGAAGCTGCAGCGCGAAGTAGTCCTCGGCGTTTGCCGTCTGGCAGGTACCGTTGCGCAGCCATTGGTGCCGGTCCAGACCGGACTTGACGCCTGGCATGGCGACGAGCAGGCGCTTGGCCGTCTCATCCCCCATGGCGACTTCCGGCAGTTCCAGCCAATCGCCCTTGCGGTCGCGCGCTTTCAGATCCGCCTCCACGCCGCAATAGCTCTTCTTGAGCGGCCATAGTCCATGAAGCGAGAAATTCGTGGCGTCGAAGCGCTCCGCGGTCTGATCGACGCATTCCTTGCGATCGGGCCGGGTCTCGCAGAATCCCGGCTGCCAACTCACGGCGAGGACATATTCCGTCCTTCCCGCGCCGGTTTCGCCCTCGCTCGCCTCACTCTCCTGAGCCGCAGCGAGGGGCGCATTCGCCAAACCCAGCGCCAGCGCCGCCAACCTGATCAGATGCATCATCGCCCTTGTCTTCATTGCCCCAAACCCTCTAAAGGAAACAAAACAGGAACAAATAACTCCATATACGGGAAAATTGCAACCCTGAATCGCATCTGCGGATTCGTTGTGATCTCATGCGCAACGAGCAACAAGCTGCGGTTGCCTTTCCCACCCAAATCGATTTGATATCCGCACGGCATCCGCAAGTGGGGGAGAGCGCATGGCATGTTCGGGCAGGTGAGGACGCATCGAAGCCCGACCGGCGCGACGCTCGGCTGGCGCCATTTCGGCGCCGCGGGCGAACCGCAAGGCATTCTCGTCATCAGCCACGGCCTTGCCGAGCATTCCGGCCGTTATGCCCGCTTTGCCGAAGCCATGGCCGGCCAAGGTTTCCACGTCTACGCCCATGACCACCGCGGCCACGGCACGAGCTGTGCCCCCGATGCATCTCCCGCCATGTTCGCGCAGCGGGACGGCGCGGCCAAGGTCGTCGCGGATCTCCGCGCGCTCCGCGATATGGCGGCGGCCAGCCATCCCGGCCTGCCGGTCGTGCTGTTCGGCCATTCGATGGGCGGCCTGATCGCGCTTAACGCCGCCGAAACCGATCCGGAACTCTACGACGCGCTTGCTGTGTGGAACTCCAATTTCCGGCCCGGCCTTGCCGGGCGCGGCGGCCAGTTGCTGCTGGCGATCGAGAAGATGCTGAAGGGTTCGGACGTGCCAAGTCCGCTCGTGACGAAACTCACCTTCGGTGCCTGGAGCACCAGCATCGCCGACCGGCAGACCGATTTCGATTGGCTCTCGCGCGATAAGAGCGAGGTTGCCAAATATCTCGAAGATCCGCTCTGTGGTTTCGACCCGACCGTATCGCTGTGGCTCGACGTATTCGCCTTCGCCTTTGCCGGCGCCCGCTCCGACCGGCTGTCGCGGCTGCCCTCCAGCCTGCCGGTTCACCTCGCCGGCGGCAGCGCCGATCCTTCCACCCTCAACGGAGAGGCCGTTCGCTGGCTGGGCAACCGCATGAAAGCGCGGGGCATGACGGATGTCACGATCGTAATTCACGAGGGCATGCGCCACGAAACGCTGAACGAGATTGGACGGGAAAAAGCGATGACGGAGTTCGCCGCCTGGTGCCTGAAGGCAGTCGGGGGAAAGCGGCACCGTCCATGAGCGAGCTCTCCCTTTCCAAGGCGGCAATCGACCACAACCGGATCTCCTACGGCCTGACGCTGATGGTCCTTTCGGTGTTGCTGTCGCCGCTGATCGACATCTTCTCGAAGCTCGCCATAGCGACGGTTCCCTCGGCCGAGATCACGGCGGCCCGCTTCCTGCTGCAGATCGTCTTCATCCTGCCGATCGTCCTTCTGCGCGGCACGCTGTTTGATCTCACCTGGCGCAAGAGTGCGCTGCATGCGCTGCGCGGCGGCCTTTTGGTGGTGACCATGCTTTCCTTCATCACCACGCTGAAGGTCATGGAGGTGGCCGATGCCATCGCCATCTTCTTCGTGGAACCGATCATCCTCACCATTCTCGGCAGCATTTTCCTCAAGGAGACGATCGGCTGGCGCCGTTACACCGCCTGCGCTGTCGGCTTCCTCGGTTCGCTGCTCGTCATCCAGCCGAGCATGCAGGAAGTTGGTTGGGTCGCGCTTCTGCCGATCGTCGCCGCCTTCGGTCTCGCCGTTTTCCTGCTCGTGACGCGCATGGTCGCGCAGAACGAGGATCCCTGGTCGATGCAGTTCCATGCCGGCATCTGGGGAGGCCTCTTCTGTCTCGCGCTGCTCTGGTTCGGCGAGGGCAGCGGATCGAGCGTCTTCGATCCGGTCTGGCCGGACGGGCGCGCCTGGTACTTTCTGTTGGGAGTCGGCGTCACCGCGACGATCTCCGGCGTGCTCGGCGTCTATGCCTATCGGGCGGCGCCGGCCTCGGTGCTCGCGCCGCTGCAATATCTCGAGATCGTCTCGGCGACGATTTTCGGCTGGCTCGTCTTCGGCGATCTGCCGGACGCGCTGAAATGGCTGGGGATCGCGATCATCATCGGCTCAGGACTTTATATCATCTGGCGCGAGCGACAGGTGCAGAAGACGGCGGGTATCGCGCCGGTGTCGCCGGCGATCTGACAGCGGCGAAACAGGACAGCATTTGGGAGGTGCACATGGAAACGGGCGGACAACTGGTGGTGGAGGCGCTTGCCGCAAACGGGGTGAAGCGCATCTCTTGCGTACCGGGAGAAAGCTATCTGGCGGTGCTCGATGCGCTTTATGACGCCGACATCGAGGTCGTCGTTTGCCGGCAGGAGGGCGGGGCCGCAATGATGGCGGATGCCTGGGGCCGGCTGACGGGCGAGCCCGGCATCTGCATGGTCACCCGCGGCCCCGGCGCGACCAATGCCTCCGCCGGACTCCACGTGGCCCGGCAGGACTCGGTTCCGATGATCCTCTTCATCGGCCAGGTACAGCGCGACGCCCGCGAGCGGGAGGCTTTTCAGGAAATCGAGTATCGCCGGGCCTTTACCGAAGTCGCAAAATGGGTCGGCGAAATCGACGATCCGGCGCGCATCCCGGAATTCGTGACGCGTGCCTTCGCCGTCGCGACGTCCGGCCGTCCCGGCCCCGTGGTCCTGACCTTGCCGGAAGACATGCTGACACAGAGCGCCGAAGCACCGGCCGCACGCGCTTACCGGCCGGTGGAAAGCCACCCCGGCCCAGGCCAGATCTCTCAGCTTGCAGAGCTTCTCTCCACCGCGAAAAGGCCGATCGCCATTCTCGGCGGTACTCGCTGGTCCGCCGAGGCCGTAGCCGGATTCCAGAGCTTCGCCGAGCGTTGGCAGCTGCCTGTCGGCTGCTCCTTCCGCCGCCAGATGCTTTTCGACCACCTGCATCCAAACTATGCGGGCGATGTCGGCATCGGCATCAACCCGTCGCTGGCAGGCGAAATCCGGGATGCCGACCTCGTCCTCCTCGTCGGCGGGCGGTTCTCGGAGATGCCTTCCTCCGGCTACACGCTGATCGACGTCCCCTACCCGAGGCAGACCCTGGTGCATGTCCATCCGGATCCGGGCGAACTCGGCCGGGTCTACCGTCCGGACCTCGCAATTGCCGCGAGCCCGCGCGACTTCGTCGCGGCGCTCTCTAGCCTGACGCCTGCGGCCGAGCCCCATTGGTCCGCCCGCACCGGGGAAATGCATGCGGCCTACCTCAAATGGTCGACGCCGCCGGAGAAGGGACCGGGCGACGTGCAGATGGGCCCGATCGTGAACTGGCTGGAGGCGAATACGGGGCCGGAGACGATCTTCACCAACGGTGCAGGCAACTACGCCACCTGGCTCCATCGCTTCCACCGTTTCAGGCGTTACGGGACGCAGGCTGCTCCCGCTTCCGGTTCGATGGGTTACGGCCTGCCGGCCGCAGTCGCGGCCCAGCATCTGCATCCCGACCGCGAGGTGGTCTGCTTTGCCGGGGACGGCTGTTTCCTCATGCACGGCCAGGAGTTCGCGACCGCCGTCCGCTACGAACTCCCCATCATCGTGCTCGTCGTCAACAACGGTATCTACGGTACCATCCGCATGCATCAGGAGCGCGATTATCCAGGCCGCG
The DNA here is from genome assembly GCF_000375585.1 of Sinorhizobium meliloti 4H41. Taxonomy (GTDB): domain Bacteria; phylum Pseudomonadota; class Alphaproteobacteria; order Rhizobiales; family Rhizobiaceae; genus Sinorhizobium; species Sinorhizobium meliloti_A. The sequence goes on from NZ_AQWP01000002.1 coordinate 639,028, forward strand.
TCAGCGCGACGGATCTGACGAACCCGGATTTCGCAGCGCTCGCCCGCGCCTATGGCGGCCACGGCGAAACGGTGGCGAGGACGGAAGAATTTGCAGGCGCCTTCCTGCGGGCGCGTGAGAGCGGCAAGCCGGCCATCATCGAGATCAAGCTCGACCCGGAAGCGATCACGCCGACGCGGACGCTGAGCGAAATCCGCAACGGGTGAGTGCTTTTGGTGGCCCGGCTGCGCCGGGCCCGCCTCAGCCCCGAATATGCAGCGTCTGCTGATAGACTGCGGTGGAGCGGGCGCCGGAGCGGCAATAGCCGAGCATCGGTCGCTGGAATTCGTCCAATGCGTCGACCATGCTCTTGACCGCGTCCGCGGTCACGCCCATCGGGCCGACCGGGATATGGGTGATCTCCAGCCCGAGTTCCTGGGCACGCGCCGCGATGGCGTCGAAGGTCGGCTGATCGGGGGCCTCGAAATCCGGGCGATGACAGACGATGGACTTGAAGCCGAGCGCCTTGATCTCGTCGAGGTCGTCGACGGTGATCTGGCCCGAAACCGAGTACTCATCGTTGATCTGGCGAATGTCCATGTGGCGTCCCTCAAGAAAAGCGTTGCCCTGATTTAGGCCCGGCGCCGGGCGGCGTCAATCGAGAAGGCGTCATCGGGAGACGGCGAAAGCCAGGCGATATTCACGCGATTGACCGGGCTGAAGAAGGCCAAGCTCCCCGTTTGCGGCAAGTTCGGGCCGCTTCGCCAGGCGATGCGAGGCCGGTTCGATGCTGACGACGTTGGCGCCGCCGCGCTGACAGCGCCACATCTGCAGGAACGGCAGCGTCTCGGTCCGGAACCGCACACGGAGTGTACGCCCCTGAAGACCCGGCATTGCGCTCAGCGCCACCTCCGACCATCCGTCACAGGCAACGGCCGGCCGGCAGAAGTGCGCGCTGTCCCCCTCGCCGAAGCGCCAGGGAAGCGACCCGCCCTCGACCGACGGGCTTTCGATCCGCGTTTTCTCGCCGAGCAGCCGCCCCGCGATGTTCATGTGATACATCATCATCGGCGCAAAGGCCGACGAACCGATGTTGACGACGCGGTCGGCAAGCGTCACGGCGTGCGCGGCCGCATCGACTTGCCAGAGCCGCTCTATGGCCGCTCGGCCGCCGCAGGCGAGATCGACTTCGGTCACCGCAGTACGGCGATCGCCTGCCCCGCACATATCGGTCCGGCTGACAGGCGTTCCGGCGAGCGAACCGTGCAGGGGATAATAGGCGCCGGCGCCGCCTTCCAGAGCCTCGGGATGACGAATGTGGTCGGGACCGCAGGTGAACAGGAAACCCGCAAGCGCGCGGTCGATCCGCGGATCGCCGTCCGAGGGGATCGCCGCGCCGGGCGACAGGTCGACGCCGGCCACGACGAAGGCCGCGACATCGAGTGCCGAGGACGGGTCGAACAGGAGGTGGATCGCGGCGCCATCGGCCGCGTTCAAGGTCGTCCGCATTTCACCTCCTCGCAAGGAGCCCGGAATCAGGCAGAGAATCCATGATAGTCGAAGCCTCGGAACCGGGCCATTTCGGCGAGCGTTGCAATGGGCAGGATGTTGGCCTAACTAATTTAACCGGCTGTTCATGATGAATTCACTTTTTTCACATTAACGTCCAAATCGGTATGTACCGCCGCAAAGCAACCGCCATGAAGACAGGTTCCCTAGTGACGCCCGCGACCCGCACCGGCCTTTCGCTCTTCGCAGCACTCGCCCTCATCGCCGTGGAGCTTGCGCCCGCCAACGCACAGGATGCCTATGGTGGCTATTGGGGCGGCGGCGAGGTGATGCTCGTCACCCCCGAAGGCGACATTCTCGACTATATCCCCGGAGAGGCCGAGGTTCACGCCATGCGCGACCGGCGCGGACGCACGGTGCTCGTGGATCCGTGGGGCAATATCGTCGCCACCGTCGTGCCGAATGACGGCTATGGTCGCGGACAGCGGCGCCGCCAATACGGGCGCGATGGCTATCCCGATCCCCGCGATCGCGGTTACGGCTATTCCGAGCCCGGCGAGTTTACCGGCGCCATTCCCGAATATCGCGATATTGCGCCCGCTCCGGTCGAGCGCGAGGATCTGCCCAACAGCCTTCCCTCGCTCTCCGATCGTGAGGAGGCCGCCTACGATCCGCAATACAATGACCCGCTGGCACAGCCGATGCCGCCGGCCATGACGGTGAGAGGAAAGTCGCGCGCCGAGATCGCTGCCCTGCAGGTCTTCCTCGACCGCGAAGGCTTTTCTCCCGGCGTGATCGACGGCAAGATGGGCTCGAACGTCACCAAGGCCATTGAAGCCTGGCAGCAGGCAACGGGTGAAACGCTCGATCCGAACAATACCGAAGACATTCTCGAGCGGCTGCGCTTCAACGGCGGCTTGCCGATTACGACCTACACGATCACCGCGGCGGATGCGGCCGGCCCCTTTGTCGCCTCCATTCCGGAAGACTACGCCCACAAGGCGCAGTTGCCGCATTTGTCGTTCACGTCCGTGACGGAGATGCTCGGCGAAAAGTTCCACATGGACGAGGCCTATCTGCGCGAGCTCAATCCCGGTGCCGATTTTTCGATCCCCGGCACGACGATCAAGGTCGTCAATCCCGGCCCGAACAAGAAGGGCAAGGTGGCGCGCATCGTCGCGGACAAGGCCCGCAAGCAGGTGCTCGCCTACGACGAGGCGGGGAAACTGATCGCCGCCTATCCGGCCACCATCGGCTCTTCCGACACGCCGTCGCCTTCCGGGACGGTGCATGTCGAGCGTATCGCCTTCGATCCAGGTTATACCTATAACCCGAAGATCAACTTCCAGCAGGGCGCTAACGACAGGATCCTGCAACTGCAGCCGGGTCCGAACGGCCCGGTGGGCACCGTCTGGATCGCACTGTCGAAGCCGACCTACGGCATTCACGGGACACCGGAGCCGTCGAAGATCGGCAAGACCCAGAGCCATGGCTGCGTCCGCCTTACCAACTGGGATGCGACCGAACTCGGCAAGATGGTGAGCACTGGCGTCACGGTCGAATTCGTCGACTGACGCACGACAATCAGCCAAGCGTGCCGCGTGAATGCGCATGATCGCGACACGCTCGAGCTGCCTCGAATGCCATACAGCCCTGCCGGCCGCAGCAGCCTCATGACATCATGAAACATTGTCATGAAAAACTCCGCCGCATTGCCTTTATCACAGGCGAAACACCCCTGACTCTAAGGAACTGTCCGCGATGGCAACGGAGCGTGCTCTCCCCAATCTCTGGCATGCGACGGCACCGGCCGCTCCGCGCACCGCTCCGCTAGCAGGCGACCTGGCGGTCGAGGTGGCGATCGTCGGAGGTGGTTTCACTGGCCTTTCGGCCGCGCTTCATCTGGCCGAGACAGGCGTCAGGACGGCGGTGATCGAATCGCGGATGATCGGCTTCGGGGGTTCGGGCCGCAATGTCGGCCTGGTCAATGCCGGCATGTGGGTGCAGCCGGACGACCTGATTGCAACGCTGGGAGCAGCCGCGGGCAACCGCCTTCTCGACGAACTCGGCGACGGCCCGTCATTGGTCTATGATCTCGTTGCGAAACATGGAATCGAATGCGAAGCCGTTCGCAACGGCACGCTGCATATGTCGGTCGGTGCGGAAGGGCTCAAGGAAATCCGGGAGCGCGAGGCGCAATGGAAAAAACGCGGTGCTCCGGTTGAGGTGCTTTCGGCAGAAAAGGCGCACGCGCTTTCAGGGGCCGAGTGCTTCACAGGCGCACTGCTCGACCGTCGAGCCGGAACGATACAGCCGCTCGCCTATGCGCGGGGCTTGGCGCGTGCGGCGCTTGCCGCCGGCGCCGAAATCTTCACCGATACCCCCCTCCTTGCAGCCAGCCGGCAAGGCGATCTCTGGAAATTGAAGACCGGGCGTGGGACGGTCACGGCCCGTCACGTCATTCTCGCGACCAACGCCTATGGAAGCCTTGTCACCGATACCCCATGGAAGGAGTTCCGGCAGGAACTGACGATCCTTCCCTATTTCCAGTTCGCGACCAATCCGCTGCCCGACCACGTGGCCGAGCGCATATTGCCCGAACGCCAGGGGGCCTGGGACACGGGGCTGGTGATGACCTCCTTCCGCATGGACAAGCAGAACCGGCTGATTTTCGGATCGATCGGCAGGCTCGATGCGATCGCCGCGGGCACACACCGGGCCTTCGCCGCCCGGTCCGTGCGCAAGCTCTTCCCCTTTATCGGGGATTTCCGCTTCGAATATTGGTGGGACGGCCGCATCGGCATGACCACGAACAATCTGCCGGCCATGCATGTGCTCGCCCCGAATGTCGTATCGATCAGCGGATATAACGGCCGCGGCATAGCCCCAGGTACCGTCTTCGGCCGCGCGCTTGCCCGTCACGTCACCGGCGACACGTCCGCGATCCCGCTTGCCGAGACGCCGGTCACGCCGGATCCGTGGCGGACTCTGAAATCCGTCTTCTACCACGCCGGCGCCCAGGCCAAGCATTTCATCGATAAAAGGTTCTGAACGGCAACGCCCTTCGGGATCGATCGCTACGCCGCCCGCGGCAAAGCCGAGCGCAGGCGGGACATCAGGGCGCGGCGTGCGGTCACGGGGAGCAGGTTCTGCACCTCGGCGGCAAGCGCGTATGCGTTTTCGCGCGCCTTGTCGAGATTGCTGACCCTGTTCGGGTCCATCATCTGCAGGGTGCCGCCGCACTCGAAGATTTCGCGATAGGCAACACGCTCGACGATCGGCGTATCGAGGACCGAAACGCCGCGGGAGGCGAGCAGCGCCTTGATCGTCTGCAGCGCTCGCGTCGTCACCAGCGAATTGACGCGCGTCAACACGACCGAGTGGTTGATGCGTACCCTCGCCTTCTCTCCGATATGGCGGATAAGTTCAAGAATCTGTACGGCCCCCCGCGCATCCATGGCACAGCCCTGAACCGGTATCAGCACGTGATCGGACAGACCCAGCGCCAACGCGACGATCGCGTCCTTGGCTCCGGCGAGGTCGATGACGATGAAATCGGCCTCACCCTTGAGTTCGCGGATATGACAGGGAAGCGAAGCCGGAGTGACGTGCGAAATCACCTCGAGATTGGCGACACGGCCGGACACTTCGGACCAGCTCGTGATCCAGCGCTGCGGATCGGCGTCCAGTACCACGACGCGGTTTCCCTGCCTCGCCAGTTCCGTCGACAGGATCAGCGCCGCGGTCGTCTTTCCCGCACCGCCCTTTGCATTGGCGAATGTGATGACCGCCATTTCTCTCACCTCGTCCTTGCTCGTTTCCGGTCCGCCGAGCGATGCACGGCGCGCGGTTTCCTTAATAGAACCTTGCAGAACATGGTTAACGAAATGGAAACTTTTGGCCCCCAAAAGTTAACCGTGGGGCGCATTTCCCGTTGAAGAGCAACGAAAAAGCCCGGAAAACATGGGTTTTCCGGGCTTGAAAAAATTAACGACGGCTCCCGTCAAATGCATTCGGCGAACAGCTTTTTGGCGGCATCGAGCGTCAGTTCGACGGGATTGCCGCCGGCCGTCGGATCGACGATCGCCATCTCGGCCATCTCGTCGATACGGTCCGTGCCGACACCAAGCGCCGACAGCTTGTCGGGAACGCCGAGTTCCTCCCGGAGCTGCAGCACATAGTCATAGAAACCGTCGAAACCGCCCGCAATGCCGAGATAGGCGGCGGCGCGACCGATCTTCTCCTCGATCGCGGAGCGGTTGAACCGCAGGACCGGGGGCATCACCACGGCGTTGGTCATGCCGTGATGGGTGTTGTAGATCGCGCCGACGGGATGCGACAGCGAGTGGATCGCGCCGAGCCCCTTCTGGAATGCGACCGCCCCCATGGCCGCCGCGCTCATCATGTTGGCACGGGCTTCGAGATCCGTGCCGTCCTTGTAGGCGCGCGGCAGATATTCCTTGACGAGCCGCATGCCCTCGAGGGCGATACCTGCCGACATGGGGTGATAGAAGGGAGACGAATAGGCTTCGAGGCAATGGGCAAAGGCGTCCATGCCCGTGCCGGCGGTGATCACCTTGGGCATGCCGACCGTCAGTTCCGGATCGCAGATCGTGACGCCAGGAAGGAACTTCGGATGGAAGATCACCTTCTTCACATGACTTGCCGAATTGGTGATGACGCTGGCGCGCCCGACTTCTGACCCGGTACCGGCGGTCGTCGGAACGGCGACGATCGGCGCGATACCTTCGACGCTCGCGCGGGTCCACCAGTCGCCGATATCCTCGAAGTCCCAGACCGGCCGCGTCTGGCCGGCCATGAATGCGACGCACTTGCCGAGGTCCAGGCCCGAGCCGCCGCCGAAGGCGACGACGCCGTCATGGCCGCCGTCACGGAACGCTTTCACGCCGGCTTCGAGGTTCCTGTCGTTGGGGTTCGGATCGACGTCCGCGAAGATCGCGCGTCCGAGGCCACCCGCTTCCAGAATATCGAGCGCCTGCTGCGTGATCGCCATCGGGGCAAGTCCGCGATCCGTTATGAGCAGCGGCTTCTTGATGCCGAGCGCCTTGCAGTGGTCGGCAAGCTCCTTGATCCGGCCGGCGCCGAATTTGACGGCGGTCGGATAGCTCCAGTTGGCGGTGATGGTCATGCGGTCACTTTCTTGAGGTGATAGGATTTCGGGCGGGTGAGGTTGTGGAAGCCGAGCACCGAGAGCGAGCCGCCCCGGCCGGTCTCCTTGACGCCGGTCCAGCACAGCGCCGGATCGAGATAGTCGGCGCGATTCATGAAAACCGTGCCGGTTTCGAGCTCACTGCCGATCCGCGCCGCGCGCTCCGCATCCTTCGTCCAGAGCGACGCGGTGAGACCGTACCGGCTGTCGTTCATCAATTCGATCGCCTCGGCGTCGCTCTTCACCTTCATGATGCCCACGGCCGGCCCGAAGGTTTCCTCGCGCATGAACTCCATGGAGTGATCGACGTCGACAAGGACTTGCGGCGCCAGATAGGCACCGCCATCGTCCTGCGGGAAGAGCTTCGGGTCGATCAGCGCCTTGGCACCCCTGGAGATCGCATCGGCGATCTGATTGCGCACGGTTGCCGCAAAGCGCTTGTGTGCCATCGGACCGAGCGTCGTCTCCGGATCGAGCGGATTGCCGAGCTTGTAATTGGACGCCCAGGCGACCGATTTCTCGACAAAGGCGTCGTAGAGCGACTCATGCACATAGATACGCTCGATGCCGCAGCAGCATTGGCCGGAATTGTAGGTCGCGCCGTCCATCAGCGTGTCGACGGCCGCGTCGAGGTCGGCATCCTCCATCACATAGCCAGGATCCTTGCCGCCGAGTTCGAGGCCGAGGCCGGTAAAGGTGCCGGCCGCCGCCCGCTCGATCGACCGGCCGCCTTCGACCGATCCGGTGAAGTTGATGAAGTCGAAGCTCTTGGCGGCAATCAGCGCCGCCGTCGTGTCGTGATCCAGGAACAGGTTCTGGAAAACGTCCGCCGGAACGCCCGCCTCGATGAAGGCGCGCACCATGCGCTCGCCGACGAGGATCGTTTGGCTGGCGTGCTTGAGGATCACGGTATTGCCGGCCATCAGCGCCGGCGCGACCGTGTTGATCGCGGTCATATAGGGATAGTTCCACGGAGCGATGACGAAGACGACGCCATGCGGCTCGCGCGCGATGCGCCGCTCGAAGCGGTCGCTCTCCTCCACGACGAGCGGCTTCAGCGCATCGGCCGCGATCGAAGCGACGTAATTGGAGCGCTCGTTGAATCCCTTGAATTCGCCGCCATAGCGCACCGGCCGGCCCATCTGCCAGGCGAGTTCCGGCACCACCTCGTCGACCATCTCGTTGAGGCGTGCCACGCCGGCAAGCACCAGCTTCACACGTTCATCGAGCGGGCGCCTGGCCCAGGCCTTCTGCGCGAGGCGCGCATGTGCCACGGCCTGCCTCGCCATCTCCAGCGGCATTGCCGGGCGCTCGGCATAAACCTCGCCGTCGACCGGCGAAACACATCGGATCATCGTCATGATCGTCTTCCTGTTCTCATTTCACAATGAATTCCCCTCCCCAACCCTCCGCACGAGAGGGAGGGGCTTAGCTTGCGGCACCGCTCCCCACGGTAATTCGGCCATGCTCCTTGTGGAGGCATCGGCTTTCGATAGGAGGGTGCCGCAACGTAGCCCCTCCCCCTCGTGGGGAGGGATTGGGGAGGGCGTTGTTACGCCCTTTCGAACCCGCGCGCGACCTCCCAGTCCGTCACCCGCCGGTCATATTCCTGCTGCTCCCATTCTGCGGCGTGCACATAATGATCGACAACCTCTTCGCCGAAAGCGGCACGCAGCATCTTCGAACCGGAAAGCGCCTCGCTCGCCTCTCTCAGCGTATGCGGGATCTCGCGCACCTCCTTGCCCTGATAGGCGTCGCCCACGAAGGGCGCCTCCAGTTCCATCTTGTTCTCGATGCCGGAAATGCCGGCCGCGATCAGGGCGGCAAAGGCAAGGTACGGATTGAGATCGGAGCCGCCGACGCGGCACTCGATACGGATTGCCTTGCTGCCCTCACCGCAGAGGCGATAGCCGGCCGTGCGGTTGTCCTTGCTCCAGATCGCCTTGGTCGGAGCGAAGGTGCCGGCCATGAAGCGCTTGTAGGAGTTGATATAGGGCGCCAGGAAATAGGTTACCTCGCTCGCATGGGCGAGCTGACCGGCCACATAATGGCGCATGAGCTCAGACATGCCATACTGCCCGTTCTTGTCGAAGAACAGCGGCGTTTCTCCGTCCTTGCTCCAGAGCGACTGGTGAATGTGCGACGAGGAGCCGGCGGCCGAGTAGTTCCACTTGGCAAGGAAGGTGATCGCCTTGCCGCGCTGCCAGGCGATTTCCTTGCAGCCGTTCTTGATGATCGCATGCCGGTCGGCCATCGTCACGGCCTCGGCGTAACGGACGTTGATCTCCTCCTGGCCGGCGGACGCCTCGCCCTTGGAGTTCTCGACCGGGATCCCGGCACCCTGAAGACCGTTGCGGATCGCCCGCATCACATCCTCTTCCTTGGTCGTCTGGAAGATGTGGTAATCCTCGTTGTAGCCGCTGGCGAGCTGCAGGTCGCGATATCCCGAGAGCCTCGCATCGTCATAGGACTGATCGAAGAGGAAGAATTCGAGTTCGCTCGCCATATAGGCCTTGAAGCCCATGGCTTCGAGGCGCGCCACCTGCTTCTTCAAAATGGCGCGCGGCGAGTGCGGCACTTCCGCATGCGTGTCATGGTCCAGCATGTCGCAGAGGACCAGCGCGGTGCCTTCGAGCCACGGAATGCGCCGGAGGGTCGAGAGGTCCGGCTTCATCGTGTAGTCGCCGTACCCTTTCTCCCAGCTCGTCGCCTTGTAGCCGGGAACGGTCTCCATCTCCATATCCGTCGCAAGCAGGTAGTTGCAGCTATGCGTCTCCTTCCATGCGCTTTCCACGAAATATTCCGCATGAAACCGCTTGCCCATCAGCCGGCCCTGCATGTCGACCTGGCAAGCCAGCACCGTGTCGATGCGGCCCTCGGCCACGTCTCTCTTCAAATCATCGAATGTATAGTTCGCGCTCATGGGAAGGTCCTGGTTCCGGTCTGCTACCGGTAGAATTGTTCCGTCCATCTCCGGGGCCGCATCGCAGCCCCGGGTGTCAGTTGCTGGGCCCCGATCAGGTATAGCGATAGGGCGGCCCGGCCTTTTCCATTGTCTCGCGGTACTTCTTCAATATCTCTACGACCTTGGCCGCGCGCGGGCTGGTGGCAGCAATCTCGTCCCAGAATTTCAGGGCCTCCGCTTCAACCGTTTTCCATTCCTCGTCCGGAATGGTCGTCAGTTCCAGCTTGGTGCCTTCGGCGCGCAACTTCGCCTCGCCGCCCCAGTACCAGTGCTGGCGATAGTAATGCGAGGAGTCGATGCAGAGGCGGAACAGCGTCTGCAGATGCTCCGGCACCTCCTTCCACCGTGCGGAGTTCGCAAAAAACGATCCGCACCAGGCGCCGGAGATATTGTTCGTCAGGAAGTACTTGGTGACGTCCGCCCAGCCCACCGTGTAGTCCTCGGTAATCCCCGACCAGGCGAGCCCGTCGAGTTCGCCCGTCTGCATGGCGACCTGCACGTCCTCCCAGGGCAGAGTGACGGGAACGACGCCGAAACGCGTCAGAAACTTGCCCGCGGTCGGGAAGGTGAAGATGCGCAGGCCCTTGAGGTCCGCAAGCGTCTTGATCGGCTTCACCGTTGCAAAGTTGCAGGGATCCCAGGATCCGGCCGAAAGCCAGGTGACCCCTTCGACTTCTCCGTAGGCTTCGGCCCAGATCTCGTTGAGGCCGTACTGATGAAAGAGCGTCGGCACGTCCAGGCTGTAGCGCGAAGCGAATGGGAAATAGCCGCCGAATACCTTGATGTCGACCGGTGAAGCCATCGAGTCGTCGTCGCTCTGAACCGCATCGATCGTACCGGCCTGCATGGCGCGGAACAATTCGCCGGTCGGCACGAGCTGATCGGCGGTGTAAAGGTCGATCTGCATCTCGCCATTGGCGGCCTTGTTGAAGGCATCGATCGCCGGCTTGATGACATGTTCGGCGAGCGCCGGGCCGGCATAGGTCTGCAGGCGCCAGGTGATCTTTCCGGATTGCGCACGCACTGCCGGGGCAGCAAGCGCCGTCGTTCCGGCCGCGGCTGCAAGCCCGGCCTTCTTCAGAAAATCGCGTCTGTTGGTCATGTCCGTTTCCCTCTGTTTTCGTTCAACGTTCACTTCTTTTTCGGAGCCCCCCATCGGAAGGTCTCACCTCTTGCGGCGCAAGGCGCCGGCTCCCCGTCAGCCCTTCACATAGACATGGTGCGGCAGCCACAGTGCGATCTCCGGAAACGCCGTCACGATTGCCAGTCCCACGAGCATCACCAGGACGAAGGGGAGCACCGATCTGTAGATGTCCATCAGCGATATCTCGGGAGGAGCCATCGCACGCATCAGGAACAGGTTGTAGCCGAAGGGCGGAGTCATGTAGGCGATCTGGCAGGTTATCGTGTAGAGCACGCCGTACCAGATCAGATCGAAGCCGAGGCTGCCGACGAGAGGTATGTAGAGCGGGGCGACGATCACCAGCATGGCTGTGTCGTCGAGGAACGTGCCCATGACCAGATAGGAAAGCTGCATCAGGATCAGCACTTCCCACGGGCCCAGCCCCCATTTCTCCAGGAACAGGAACTCGATCGCCTTGACCGCTCCCAGACCGTCGAAGACCGCACCGAAGCAGAGCGCTGCCAGGATGATCCACATGAACATGCAGGAGATGCCGAGTGTCTGCTCGATCGTCTTGTCGAAAACGGTCCATGTCAGACGCCCCTTCCACCAGGCCGCTACGAGGGCAGAAAGCGCCCCCACGGCGGAGCTCTCGACAAGGCTTGTGACGCCCATCACGAAGAGGCCCATCATCAGAAAGAAGATCATGAAGGGGAGGATGCCGGCGCGTAACAGCTTGAGCTTTTCGGCAAGCGGGACGTTCCGCTCCTCCTTGGGAAGCGCGGGCCCAAGATGCGGCTGTATCTTGCAGCGAAAGACCACATAGATCGAAAACAGCAGTGCCAGAAGCAACCCCGGAAACACGCCTGCAAGCCAGAGCTGCCCCACCGGCTGACGCGCGATCATGCCGTAGAGCACCAGCACGACGCTCGGCGGAACCAGAATGCCGAGTGAACTGCCCGCCTGAATGACTCCGGTCACCATCGTCTTGTCGTAGCCGCGGCGCAGGAGCTCGGGCAGCGCAATGGTCGCGCCGATCGCCATTCCCGCAACGCTGAGTCCGTTCATCGCGGAAATGATGACCATCAGCCCGATGGTGCCGAGCGCAAGCCCGCCGCGCAGGCCGCCCATCCACACGTGGAACATCTTGTAGAGATCCTCGGCGATCCCGGACTCCGACAGCATGTAGCCCATGAAGATGAAGAGCGGCAAAGTGAGCAGCGGATACCATTTCATCAGCTTCATCGAAGCGGCGAAGGCCATCTCGAAGCCGCCATTGCCCCAGAGGAAGGCAGCCGAAACCGCGCCGACGACACCGATGGCCGCGAAGACCCTTTGCCCGGTCAGCATCGTCATCATCATGGACGAGAACATCATGAAGGCGATCATCTCGTAGCTCATGCGATCGGCCTCCCCATCGCCCGGGCAAGGTCCTTGATGAAGATGGACGTTGCCTGCAGGAGAGTGAGTGCGATGCCTATCGTCATGACGATCTTGATCGGCGCCATGTAGGGTGCCCAGCTCGAATAGCTGGTCTCACCGTATTTCAACGCGTAAGCAGTGCTGGAAACGCCCCCATAAAGCAGGAAGCCCAGATAGACGAAGAGCATGAGGATGGTGATCGCATCGACCGCAGCGCGCGTGCGCGCAGTCCAGCGGCCATAGACCAGGTCCATACGCACGTGGCTGTCGAGCTGGAGCGAATAGGCCCCACCCAGCAGGTAGTATGCCGCCATGACGAATTGTGCCATTTCGAGCGTCCAGAGCGACGGCAGCAGCCAGGCCTTCGATACGGACGAATAGAGCAGAATGCCCATCATCGCGAAGATCAGATACATGGTCGTCCGGCCGACGCGGCGATTGAAGCCGTCGACCGTCCGCACATAGGTTTTCAAATATTCAGGCATCGCGGCGCCCTGCCCCGCGCGCGCCGTCAGGACGAGGAAGCTCCCCTCCCATAGCTGCCGATCCGATCATGGGCTGCATCTCTCCTGTTCACCGTCATCACCGCGGCTTCGCCGCTCCCCGGGTCTATTATTGTGCCGGAAGGGCAACCGCGCTCGTTGCGAGCAGCCCCGCCAGATAATCGGCCATGACCCTTTGGCCGACTTTATCGCGGATGAGATCGTTGCGGATCTCGATCATGACGTTGGGCACGCCAAGGCGGATACCGTATTCGATCAGACTGTGCGTCACGCCGTCGGCCGGTCCGTAAGGTTCGTTGCGGCGGACGTCGTATCCCGCCTCCGCGGTCGCCGCGGCGGCAAGCATGCGCTCCGCGAGCCGGCTGTCCGCATCGTGCAGAATGCCGAGCTCGACGGTCCGCGGCTTGCCGAAATAGATCGGCGTGAAACTGTGTATGGTCACGAGAACCGGCCCTCTGCGCGCGGCCTTGCGGTCTGCCACCGCGCGCGTGACCGCCGCGTGAAACGGCAGGTAAATCTCCTGGATCCGCGCCTGCCGCTCCGCGGCCGACAGGGCGACGTTGCCGGGCACCTCATAGGTCTCGCTGACGGAAGGCATCGCCGCAGCCGCTTCCGGCGGTCTGTTGCAGTCATAGGCAAGCCGCGAAAAACGCTGATGAATCAAGGTGCCATCCAGCTCTTTGGAGAGCAGCCGGGAGACAGCCAACGCGCCGGGATCCCAGGCGATATGGCTTTCGAGCGCTTCTCCGGAGAGACCGAGCGTTCCCAGGCGTTCGGGCATACGGTTCGAGGCATGCTCGCAGACGAAGAGAAAATCTCCCGCTGCTTCAGCGTTCTCGATCGCGACCGGGTCGCCCTCTGCCTCAGTCAAAAGTCTCGTCAAAACCGGCTCCCCAATGCCTTGGCAGACGATGATTATGAAGAGAATTCTTCACGAATGGGCTGCTGTCAATGGAAAACTGAAACGATCTTTTCAAAATTGCGATTGACTCCGATTGTGACAGCGATGTTTAATTTCCGGCAAGCTGGCAAAGACCGGCCAAGGGGACGACATTGAACGGCAACACGGCTTCCATGACGGTGTCGGATGTGATCAGCGCACATTTCGCCGCGCTGACGCGCGCCGAAAGGCAGTTGGCGGAGACACTTCTCGATAATTACCCGGTCTCCGGTCTCGGCTCGATCACCACCGTTGCAGAGAACGCCGGCGTTTCGACGCCGACGGTCGCCCGCATGGTTCAGAAGCTCGGTTTTCGCGGCTTCCCGGACTTTCAGGCACGGCTTCATCAGGAGCTCGAGGCGACGATTTCCAATCCGATCGCGAAGCACGACCGCTGGGCGGCCAGCGCGCCGGGAACCCATACGCTCAACCGCTTCGCCGACGCGGTCATGGGAAACATGCGCCAGACGCTGTCGCAGATCGAGCCCGCGGAGTTCGACACGGCCGCCGCACTCGTTGCCGATTTGAAGCGCAGGGTCTATCTCGTCGGCGGGCGCATCACCCGCTCTCTCGCGGATTACCTCTTCACTCATCTTCAGGTCATCCGAACCGGCGTGACGCAGATCGCCGCGAACCCGAGTTCGTGGCCGCATTACGTGCTGGACATGCGCCCGGGAGACGTCCTCATCCTGTTTGACATCCGCCGTTACGAGCAGGAAATGGAAACGCTCGCCCGCTCCGCCCGAGACCGCGGCGTCGAGATCATCCTCTTCACGGACCAGTGGGGCTCTCCGGTCGCCAAGTCTTCATCGAAGGTTTTCCGCGCCCGGATCGAGGTTCCCTCCGCATGGGACAGTTCCGTCATGCTGCTCTTCCTCGTGGAGGCGCTGATCGAGGCGGTACAGAGCTCGAACTGGGACCAAACCCGGGACCGGATGAAGACGCTGGAGGGCCTGTTCGATTCCACCCGCATTTTCCGCAAGCCGGTCTAGGAGGGCTCCGGCGGCTTGAATTCTCTGATGGAAGAGCATTCAGGCGACATTCGAATGCAACCGGGGCGGATTGCTCCGAAGCCGACATATCTGCCGCAGGCGGGACAAAGCCTGTCACATAAGCTTCATCGCATATCTTTAACTGCATCGGCGAAATTGACTGAAAACCCAATAAGGAGAACCCCAGTGATTTCAAGGACTCAACGCCTGCTCTCGCTTTCGACCGCCATGCTGCTCGCAACGACGGCAGTAGCCGTTGCCGAGCCGAGCGAAGAGCTCATCGCAGCCGCCAAGAAGGAAGGCACGCTGACGACAATCGCGCTCCCGCACAATTGGTGCGGGTACGGCGACGTGATCGCCGGCTTCAAGGCCAAATACGGCATCGAAGTCAACGAACTGAACCCGGATGCGGGCTCCGGAGACGAGATCGAGGCGATCAAGGCCAACAAGGGCAACACCGGCCCGCAGGCACCCGACGTCATCGACGTCGGCCTCTCGTTCGGTCCCTCGGCCAAGGCCGAAGGCCTGATTCAGCCCTACAAGGTCTCTACCTGGGACACGATTCCGGACACGGCCAAGGATCCGGAAGGCTATTGGTACGGCGACTATTACGGCGTTCTCTCCTTCGTGGTGAACACCGATATCGTCAAGGACGTGCCGAAGGACTGGGCGGACCTCAAGAAGTCCGACTATGCGAACTCGGTCGCCCTCGCCGGCGATCCGCGCGCATCCAACCAGGCGGTGCAGGCGGTCTATGCCGCCGGCCTCGCGGCCGGCGAAACCGATGCGGCAAAGGCCGGGGAAGCGGGCCTGGCCTTCTTCGCCGAGGTCAACAAGGCCGGCAACTTCGTCCCGGTCATCGGCAAGTCCGCCTCGCTTGCGCAAGGCTCGACGCCGATCATCATCGCCTGGGACTATAACGGCCTCTCCTGGCGCGACAGCCTGAACGGCAACCCGCCGGTCGAAGTCGTCGTCCCGGCCTCCGGCGTCGTCGCCGGCGTCTACGTGCAGGCGATCTCTGCCTTCGCTCCGCATCCGAACGCCGCCAAGCTCTGGATGGAATATCTTTATTCGGACGAAGGTCAGCTCGGCTGGCTGAAGGGCTACTGCCACCCGATCCGCTTCAACGACCTCGTCAAGAACGGCAAGGTTCCGCAGGAAATGCTCGACAAGCTGCCGCCGGCCGCATCCTACGAAAAGGCCGTGTTCCCGACACTCGACGAGCAGGCCAAGGGCAAGGAAGCGATCACCACCAAATGGGACAGCGTCGTCGGCGCGAGCGTGCAGTAACCGCCATTGCGTACCTCCCCGCCTCGTACGTGGCGGGGAGGTCATTTTCCTCCGACGCCGGGACAGCCGAAAGCTTTATGACCACGACAACAGCAGCAGCACCCCTGATCAGCAAACGAGCGATCATCGACTGGCTGGGCATCGCGCCCTTCATGATTTTCGCGCTGATGTTCCTGGTCGTTCCGACGCTCTATCTCGTCACCGGCGCCTTCCTCACGCCTGCAGGCGAGTTCACCTTCAAGAATATCGGCGATCTCTTCACGCCCTCGATCCTCTCCGCCTACTGGATTTCGATCCGCGTATCGGTCGCCTCCTCGCTCGGCGGCGCGCTCATCGGCTTTTTCCTTGCGTGGGCGATCGTGCTTGGCGGGCTGCCGGGCTGGATTCGCTCCGGGCTCCTCACCTTTTCCGGCGTCGCCTCCAACTTCGCGGGCGTTCCGCTCGCCTTCGCCTTTCTCGCCACCCTCGGCCGCACCGGTCTTGTCACCGTGTTTCTGCGCGACTGGTTCGGCTTCAATCTCTATTCGACGGGGTTCAATCTCCTGAGCTTCCTCGGCCTCACCATCACCTACATGTATTTCCAGATCCCGCTGATGGTGCTGATTCTTACGCCGGCGCTCGACGGCATGAAGAAGGAATGGCGCGAAGCTTCCGAAATTCTCGGCGCCTCCACCTGGCAATACTGGCGCATGGTGGCGCTGCCGATCCTCTGGCCGAGCCTGCTCGGCACGACGCTCCTGCTCTTCGCCAACGCCTTCGGCGCGATCGCCACCGCCTACGCGCTGACCGGCAGTTCGCTCAATATCGTGCCGATCCTGCTCTATGCGCAGATCCGCGGCGACGTGCTCCATAATCCGAATCTCGGCTATGCGCTGGCGCTCGGCATGATCGTCATCACCGGCATCTCCAATATTCTCTACATCTGGCTGCGGATGCGCGCCGAACGGTGGCAGAAATGAAAGCAAGACGTCTCGGTGCCTGGATCGCCATCGCCATCGGAGCGAGCTATTTCATCGTCCCGCTGCTCGGCACGCTGGAATTCTCGCTGCGCATGCGCCGCGATGCCTATTCCTTCGACGCTTACCGGTCGGTCTTCTCCGACTTCCAGTTTCGCGAGACCTTCGGCTATTCGATGCTGATGGCGTTTTTCACGATCATCTTCGGCATGCTGCTGGTGGTGCCGACCGCCTACTGGGTGCGGCTGCGCCTGCCCCAGGTCCGCCCCGTCATCGAGTTCATCACGCTGCTGCCGCTCGTCATTCCGGCGATCGTCATCGTCTTCGGCTATCTCAGACTCTATAATTCCTCATCGTTCCTGCCGCTGACCGGCTCCACTTCCGGGACCAATGCGCTCCTGATGTTCTCCTACATGACGCTGTCGCTTCCCTATATGTACCGCGCCGTCGACACGGCGATGCGGGCCATCGATGTCAGAACGCTGACCGAGGCCGCGGAAAGCCTCGGCGCCAAATGGCCGACCATCCTCTTCCGCTGCATTTTCCCGAATGTGATGAGCGGCGTGCTTTCCGGTGCCTTCATCACCTTCGCGATCGTCATGGGCGAATTCACCATGGCGGCGCTCCTCAACCGCCCGGCCTTCGGCCCCTATCTGCAGCTTGTCGGCGCCAACAAGGCCTACGAGCCTTCGGCGCTCGCCGTCATCGCATTCGCGATCACCTGGCTCAGCATGGGATTGATCCAGCTCGTATCGCGCTTCCAGAAATCCGCTCCGGCCAAGGCTTGATCACATGGCATTCCTGCAACTGACCAACATCCAGAAATCCTTCGGCCCGGTTCAGGTCGTGCATAATTTCGACATGGGGATCGACAAGGGCGAGTTCGTCTCCTTCCTCGGCCCCTCCGGCTGCGGCAAGACGACCATACTGCGCATGATCGCCGGCTTCGAAACGCCGTCCGGCGGCTCGATCTTCATCGACGGCAAGGACCAGGGCACGCTGAAGCCCAACCAGCGCAATATCGGCATGGTGTTCCAGTCCTACGCACTCTTTCCCAACATGAATGTTCACGACAATGTCGCCTTCGGCCTCAAGGTCGCCGGCGCCTCCAAAACGGAGATCGAGGCTCGGGTGAAGCAGATGCTCGGACTGATCAAGCTCGAGCATCTGGCGGACCGTTTCCCCTATCAATTGTCCGGCGGACAGCAGCAGCGCGTGGCGCTTGCCCGCGCCCTCGCCGTCAAGCCGCAGGTGCTGCTCCTCGACGAGCCGCTCTCCGCGCTCGATGCAAAAATCCGCATCTCGCTGCGGGAGGAGATCCGGCAGATCCAGCAGCAGCTCGGCATCACCACGGTATTCGTGACGCACGACCAGGAAGAGGCACTGTCGATCTCCGACCGGATCGTCGTCATGAATGCCGGCCGCGCCGATCAGATCGGCACCCCTTTCGAGATCTACAACACCCCGGCCACACGATTCGTCGCCTCCTTCGTCGGCACGCTCAACATCATCGAGGGCAAGGTGGCCGATCCCGCAAGCGGCGCGGTCACCATAGGCGGGCAGCGGATTTCGCTGAAAGAGCCGATAGCCGGGGCAAAGGGCGGCGACAGCATTTCGCTGGCACTCAGGCCGGAAGCAGGCTCAATCGCCGAGGGCGCCAGGGGCGATACCGCACTTCCGGGCCAAGTCGTATCGAGGAGTTTTCTCGGCTCCGTCATCCGCACCAAGCTGCGGGTCGGCGAAGACATCATCTCCTTCGATATGTTCAACGATCCGGGCATGACCCCGCCGGTCGCCGGCGAGAGCGTCACGCTGCGCTTCGCGGCAAAGGACCTGCTCGTCATCCGCGAATAGACCGCGGAATGAATTGTTCAGAGGTGCGAAATCCTTGGAAAATTCTGTCGTGATTTTTCGCTTTCACGTCGCAGCACAGATTTGACGGCGGCGAAACAGCCGCTATAGTCGCAAGCGTTCTCAGGGCGGGGTGAAATTCCCCACCGGCGGTAGCGAACACAGGATCGGGAATGGTCGGTGGTCGAAGCCCGCGAGCGCTTCGCATTTTCGTGCGAAGGTCAGCAGATCCGGTCGAATTCCGGAGCCGACGGTTATAGTCCGGATGGAAGAGAGCAAGCAGAGGCGTCGCCCCTCCCCGGGGTCTTCGCACATGCATGTTCGCCCGACGGGATCATTGGAAAATGCCAACCCTGAAAGGCTTGAGACCATGACCATACTTTCCCATCCCTCCGCCAAGATCGCCATCGTCCGCGCCCGCTGGCACGCCGATATCGTCGATCGTTGCGTTGACGCCTTCATTGCGCAATGGACGAAACTCGGCGGCAGCGCCGCCGATGTCGAGATCTTCGACGTGCCGGGAGCGCTCGAAATCCCGCTGCATGCGCAGGCGCTCGCCAGGACCGGCCGCTACGCGGCGATCCTCGGCACCGCCTTCGTCGTCAATGGCGGCATCTATCGCCACGACTTCGTCGCCGGGACGGTGCTCGACGGCATGATGCGCGTCCAGCTCGATACCGACGTGCCGGTGCTCTCCGCGGTCCTGACACCCCACAACTTCCAGGAAAGCGAGCCTCTGATCGCCTTCTTCCGCGACCATTTCGTCGTCAAGGGCGAGGAAGCCGCGAATGCCTGCGCGCAGATTCTCGATGCGCGTGCGAAGCTCGCGCTGGTCGACGCCTGAAACGGTGCTGCCCCTCTCCCCGGGCTAAACCCGAGAGGCGCAGATGTACCAATTCCATTCAGAAAAGGGGCGCGGTCGGCATCGGCCGCGCCTTCACATTGAAGCGATTGAAACCCCACGCGATCCGCGATAACAAACTTGAATAACACTTGAAGGATTACTGCGGTCGGGCTTGGCAAGCCGGCAGGACCGGAGAAAGCGACGATGACATTTCAGCCGCGCATGCAGAACAGGATCAGCGGGTTTTCGATCATCGGCGGCCTCAACCGCAGAGAGTGGAATGGTGTGGTCGCGGATGTCTGGGATGTGGAATGCGTTCCGCATGCGGGCGGCTATTATATCGCCGAGGACCCCCGCATGTTCATCGTGCTCGACGCCAAGGGCGGCGGCAATTGCAGGGTGAAGCTCGCCGCAAACGGCAAGGGTGCCGTCCAGAACTACCATCGGCAGGCCCTCTCCTATATCCCGGCCGGAATGGAGCTCTGGACCGATGTCGTCGACATCCATTACATCCGGCATCTCGATCTTCACTTCGACATCGATGCACTCGGCAGACGCCTGAAGGAAGACCTCGACGCCGCGGCAATCGAGACGCCCCGGCTGATGTTCCAGGACCAACGCTTCCTCGCGATCGCCGGCCTGATCGCAGCCGAGTGCCTCAATCCCCAGCCCCTCCACGATCTTTACGGCGACGGCCTCACGGTGGCGCTTTTCATCGATCTCATGAAGATCGGCAAGCGAAGCGGCCGCAAGCGCAGCCAGCTTGCGGCGTGGCAATTGCGGCGGGCCGTCGATTTCATCGAGGAGAATTTCGCCCGTAATGTCCGGCTCGAGGAACTCGCCGACCTCACGGGGCTTTCCCAATCGCATTTCAGTCACGCCTTCAAGGCTTCGACGGGTGTCGCGCCTCACCAGTGGCACATCAATGCGCGGGTCGAACGGGCAAAGCAGATGCTGCTCAGGAGCGACGCCCCGCTGACCTCGGTTGCCGCCGAGACGGGCTTTGCCGATCAGGCGCACTTCACCCGTGTGTTTCGCAAGGCAGTCGGCACGACTCCGGCCTTCTGGAAGAAAAGTCACACCGCCTGACCAGTCCGCCGGCAGCGCGCAGTTTTGCCCAAAATCGTTCAATTTCCCGATATCGGGACAAGCGCCGCCAAAATAGTTGATCTAGACACTCATCTTATCGTCGACAGTGCCGGTCACGCGGGGCAACGCGGGGCCGGCCGATTTTTCGAGGCATGATTGAGATGAAGTTCAGGATTCGCGGGGCGCATCTGAAGACTCTTCTGGCGAGGGGAGCAGCGCTCGCGCCGCTGATGATGAGCGGAATGGCGCTGGCGCAGGAGGGAAACGCCACGCAGCTCGAGCGGATCGTCGTCGAGGGCGGCATTGCGACGGGCGCCAGCGCGAGCGGACCGGTGGACGGCTACGTCGCAAAGGCGACTGCAACCGGGTCGAAAACCGCCACGCCGCTCAACGAAATCCCCCAGTCGGTCTCCGTCGTTGGCCGCGAGGAACTGGACGATCGCGCCGTGGTCAACAAGGTCGACGAGGCCTTGCGCTATACACCCGGCGTCCTGTCGGCACCTTTCGGCACCGATCCCGACACGGACTGGTTCTACATCCGCGGCTTCGATGCGGCCCAGACCGGCCTCTTCCTCGACGGCCTGCCGCTCTTTAGCTTCGGTTTCGGCAATTTCCAGATCGACCCTTTCATGCTGGAGCGGATCGAGGTGCTGAAGGGCCCGGCCTCCGTGCTCTATGGCGGGTCCAATCCGGGCGGCATCATCAATCTGATCAGCAAGCGTCCGCTCGATGAGCCGCTCTATTACACCGAAGTCGGCATCAACAGCGACGGCAACGCCTTCACCGGCTTCGACATCAGCGACAAGCTGAACGATGACGGAACGGTTCGCTACCGCCTGACCGGAAAGGTCGCCGGCGGCGACAACTATTCGGACTATTCCGAGGACTTGCGCGGTTTCATCCTTCCTCAGGTGACCTATGCGCCCGACGATGCGACCAGCCTGACCGTCTTCGGCCTGTTCCAGGGTCTGGACCAGGTTCATGTGGGCAACGGCTTCCTGCCCTATGTCGGAACCGTGGTCGATGCTCCCTTCGGCAAGATCGACCGCGACGCCTATTTCGGCGAGCCGGACATGGACGAAGGAACCTACGCCCAGCAGATGGCCGGCTATGAGTTCACGCACGACTTCGACAACGGCTGGAAATTTACGCAAAACGCCCGCTATGCCCATCTCCACAAACACGAGAACTATCCGTATCCCTACGGCTTCGGCAATGTCGATCCGATCGCTCCCGAATACCTTCTGAACCGCATCGGTTTCGAGGCCACCTCGAAAGTCGACAGCTTTGCGATCGACAACCGCGCCGAGACGGAATTCGACCTCGGCGCCACGAGCCACACCTTCCTTGCCGGCCTGGATTACAAATATTATCGACTGGACCACATTGGCGCCTCGGGAGACGCTACGCCGATCAGCCCGACCGATCCGGTTTACGGTGTGCCGCAGGGCCCGAAATCCGTGTACATCAACCAGGTTTTCACGCAGCAGCAGATCGGCATCTATGCTCAGGATCAAGTGCGCTTCGGCGACGGTTGGCTGGCCACGCTCAATGGGCGATACGACTATGTGGACACCGACCTCAGGAACGGCGCCACGGCCTGGGCCGCACCTTCGAACTTCGGATATGACGACGGAGCGCTCAGCGGCCGGGCCGGCCTTGCCTACGAGTTCGAAAGCGGCGTTACGCCCTATTTGAGCGTAGCGACGTTCTTCAATCCGCTCGTGGGCTCGCGCGACTCGAACCCGGATCCCGCGGTCACGACGCTGGTGCCCCTGAAGCCCGAAGAAGGCTACCAATACGAAGCGGGGATCAAATACGAGCCGTCGTTTATCGATGGTTTGTTCACCGCCTCGGTCTTCCAGATAACCAAGCAGAACGTCCAGGTGACCGACACACTCGGTGTTTCGACACAGCTCGGCGAGGTGCGCTCCCGCGGTTTCGAGCTCGAAGGCAAGGTGAATATCGACGAAAACTGGAAGGTCGTCTCGGCGTTCAGCTATACCGATCTGGAGATCACGGAAGACACCAACCCGTCGCTGCTCGGCAAGTCGCCCTATCTCATACCCGAGACTCAGGCCGCTCTGTGGCTCGACTACACCGTGACCGGCGGCGCGTTCGAAGGCATGAGCCTCGGTGCGGGCGTGCGCCGCCAGGGCGAGTCCTGGGCCGACGCCGCGAATACGAAGAAGGTCCCGGCGGCGACGCTCGTAGATGCCGCCATCCGCTATGAGAAGAACGACTGGACGGCGTCGCTCAACGTCGCCAACCTGTTCGACAAGGACTATGTCGCGGGCTGCCAGGGTCTCCTGACCTGCGGCTACGGCGAAAGCCGGACTTTCACGCTGAAGCTCAGCAAGAAGTGGTGACGGGTGGTACTTCCCCTCATAGGCAGAGCCGGATGTGGGGGAACTCATCCACCGCCCCTTCAACGAAAACACCCGGCATTGCTGCCGGGCGTCTCGCTGCGTGCGCATGAGGGAGGATCGGCACGCGCCGCAGAATTCGCGACCGTTACTTCGCCTGATCCAGGCGGTCGATCGCTTCGACATTTGCCGCCGACGGACCGTTGGGGTCGAACTCGGAGGCCAGCCACGTATCGACGATCGATTTCGCCAGTTCCGGGCCGATGACGCGCGCGCCCATGGTGATGATCTGGGCGTTGTTGGATTTGGCCGCCCGCTCGGCGGAATAGGTATCGTGGGTCAGCGCGGCGCGGATGCCCGGCACCTTATTGGCCGAGATGCACACGCCGATGCCGGTGCCGCAGATCAGAATGCCGCGCTCGTTTTCGCCGGCCGTGATCGTCTGCGCCAGATCGCGGGAGAGATCGGCATAGTAGCCGGTCTGACTCAGGTCCTTGACTTCGAGATCGCTTCTCTTGGCGAGATGCGCGGCGATGACGTCGAGCAGGGGCTTGCCGGCACTGTCGGCTCCAATCGCGATTTTCATGTCGTTTCCTTTCCGTAAGGTGTTGTTGCCTGACCCGGCGATGCTCAGATCGCCCGGGCTACGCGTTGCAGAATGTCGAGATAGCCGCCCACGTCCCAGGCGGAGCGGCCGATGAAGAGCCCGTCGATATGGCGCTGGAGGATCAATTCCTCGCAGTTCTGCGGATTGACGCTGCCGCCATAGAGTACCGGAACCTTCACGCCGAGTGCACGCTCGGCGACTTCGCCAATGCGGCGGTGGCGGGCATCCGCATAGTCGGCGGTGGCCGGTATGCCGTTGACGCCGATCGCCCAGACCGGCTCATAGGCCAGGAGAACGGGCGCCGTCCGCGCCGCGCCTTCGAGAAAGGCAAAGGCGCCTTCCACCTGGCGCTTCAGGACCGTATCCGCCTCGCCCGCCTCGCGTTCGGCGAAAGTCTCGCCGATGCAGATCAACGGCACGAGCCCATGCTTGACGGCGGCTGCCGTCTTCAGGCCCACGGTGCGGTCGGTCTCGCCGAAATGCTCCCGCCGCTCGCTGTGGCCGAGCTCGACGATGTCGAGATCGCAATCCCTGAGCATGACCGGAGAAATTTCGCCGGTCCAGGCGCCCGCATCGTCCCAGTGCATGTTCTGCGCACCGACCTTGACGCTCGTCGCCTTAAGCCTTTCCTTCACCTGCCGCACGGCGGTGAACGGAGGAATGACGAAGCGCTGTATCCGCTGATCGCGCCCATCCTCGGCGGCCGCAAGACCGTCGGCGAAGACCATTGTCTCGGCCAGCGTCTTGTTCATCTTCCAGCTCGTGCCGACCCAGAGACCAGACTTGCTCATGCGTTCTCCAATATTTTCCGATTGTCGATCCTGACGAGCTTGACGCCGGCGTCGCCGAGCGCCGCCGTATTCCCCTCGGACACTTCGCTTCCGGTCAGCACCGCATCGAAGGCCTCCAGCCCCGTCAGGAAATGCAGGGCCGACCGGCCGAACTTGCCGTGGTCCACCAGGAGATATTTGCGGCTGGCGGATTTCACCATCTGGCGCTTGATCTGCACGACCTCCTGATCCTGGTGGAACGCTGACGCGCCCTCGACGGCCGAACTCGACAGGAAGGCCACGTCGGCGCGCAGCGAACGCAGCGCCTCCTCGGTGACGACACCGAAAAAGCCGTTGAATTTCTTGCTGTAATGCCCGCCGAGCGCGATCAGGTTGATGCCCGGGGCTCCCGAAAGATCGGCGATGACGCCGAGATTGTTGGTGATGACGGTGAGCGGGCGAATATCCCTTAGAAACCCGGAGATCGCTCCGGCCGTCGAGCTGTCGTCGATGATGACGCTCTGGCCGGGCTCGATCAGCGTCGCGGCATGTTCCGCAAGGCGGCGCTTCTCGCCCGTCGCGATCTTTTCACGGTAGCGGAAATCGCTTTCGAATTGCGGGCTCGACTGGATGGAAGCGCCGCCATGGACCTTTCGCAGGAGCCCCGCCTGTTCGAGATCGTCAAGGTCGCGATGAACCGTCATCTTGCTGACGCCGAAGCGAAGGGCGAGTTCCTCGACGGAGGCTGTTCCCGCCTCCATCAGGACATCCATGATCGCCTGGCGTCTGTCTTCCGGTTTCATCGCATCGTCCCGTCAGGTGCAGCTAACCGCCGCGCCAAGGGAAAGGTAACACTCTTATGTGATTTTTCAACTCACATATGGGATTTTGTTACATTTCATTGTGATAATTTCGAAGCATTGAATCCCGTTTCGATAAAGGGCTCCCAGAATTCAACCGACTCCCGGATCATTTCCACCACGTTGCGGTCGGTCGGTTCGCGCTCCCGGAAGGAAAGCTCCAGGCAGATTTCGTTGTCCGTCCCGCCTCCCCTCCTGACGGCCTCGAGCAGTCGTTCGGGCGTGATCCTTCCGTCCTTGTTGTGGGCGGCCGTGAAGGGCCAGTGTCCGCCCTTGTTCATCGAGGACTGCTTGACGTGAATGATCGGCGACTGCCGCGGAAAGGCCTCCGCCCAGGCATAGGGATCGACGTCGGCGGCGTTCGGCGATGTGACGTCGCCATGATCGATGTCGACCATCATCCTCATCGGGATCGGCAGGTCGGCTGCCGCCAGACGCCGGTCGAGCGCCCTGCACGCCTCGATCGTGTGGCCGAACTCCCGGCCGACCGACATCGGCTCCCAGAAGACATAGGAAAGGCCCGCGGCCTTGGCGTGCTCTGCCACCTCGCGCCAGCATTCGATGGCGATTGCCATCAGCTCCTCGCGACGCGCCGGGTCGTGATAATCCCTGAGCGTGAAGATCGCGAACTGCGTGCCCATGCCGGAAGCGCCGAGCTCGGCGGAGATATCGGCGAAAGTCTTGAACCAGTCGACATAATAGCGCCGGACGTCCGGGTCGGGATGTCCGAAATGATTGAGACGGCCATAGGGGCCCGTCATGCCGGAGGTGACTTTCACGCCGGTTCGGCCGAGCGCCGTTCGAAACTGCCGCAGCGTCTTGTTGATCGTCGCCGCCGGCCAGCCTGGATTGACGAATTCATGGGTGAGTTGGACGTAACCGATGCGGATCTTCTCGGCGATGGTGTCGATCAGGTCGTCCGCCTCGGCAAAGCGGTTGACCAGAGGATTGGTGTTGAGCGACAGCGTGAAGGCCATTGCCGGCTCCTTGCTACCAGAGGAATTTCGGGAGGATGAAATCGGGGCTCGCACCGTGCTCCCGGAAGAGTTGCCGGCGCTCCTCGTCCGACCGCTGCTCGAGAATTCCGGTGGCGACGAGCACCGAGCCGAGCCCGGCCGCCGCAGCCCCGGCAATGTCATGCTCGACGCTGTCGCCTATGGCACAGACGCGCCGCGGCTCCGGCCGCCCGAGAAAATCGAGCGCGAAGTCGTAGATGTCGGCAAACGGCTTGCCGATCCAGCGCACAGGACCGCCCAGCTCTTCGTAAAGCTCGGCGATGCGACCGGCGCCGAAGGCCGGGCCGCTCCTCGTCAGCATCACCTTGTCCGGGTTGGTACAGAGGCACGGGATGCCCCGCCGGGCAGCCGGTCCCAGCAGATCTTCGTAATAGGCAAGCGGATGGATATCGCCCTCGCTCCCCGCCAGCAGAACGATGTCGGCGTCTTCACCGCTCTCGGTGCGCACGAGATTCAGCCCCTTGAGCGGCGACTGATCGCCGTCGCGGCTGATCAGAAGGCACTTGCGCGCTGCGCCACCCTCGCCTTCGGCCTCCCGTTTCAAGAGCTGCCAGGCAACCTCTCCCGAGGTCAGGAACCAGTCCCAGCTTCCGCCCTGGAAACCGAGTGCCTCCAGCCGCCGATCGTTCTCGGCCGAGCGCTTGCCGGAATTGGAGAGGATGAGGACCCGCTTTCCTGCCTGCTTAAGTCGGACAAGCGTTTCCGCCGCACCCGGATAGGGACCGCGCCCGTCTCTCAGCACTCCGTATTGATCCACGAGAAAGGCATCATATGCGTCCGATATCGCAGAGAGGGCTGGAATTTCCCGGACGACGCTCATAGCACGCCCGCCTCTTTCGCTCCCGACAGCGCCAGGCGAGCGGCGCCGGCAGCAGCCTCTTCCGATAGCACCGGCAGGAAGGGAACGACGAGCCTCCGTTTTCGGATTTCGGTCCACACCCGGTTCTTCGCGCCGCCGCCGACGGTGCGGATCGAGCCCAGGGCCGGGCTGCCGAGGGATACGAGCCGCTCATAAGCAAGACGCTCGACCCCCGCGATGCCCTCGAAGATCGCCTTCAGGAATTCGGCGTCCTCCGTCGGGCGCGGTTCCATGCGCGGCATGAAGGCGGGATCGGCCACCGGGAACCGCTCGCCGGGTTTCAGCAGCGGATAGAAGTCGAGGCCCGTATCGCTCGCCGGGTCGATTTGCTCCGAAAGCTCGGCGATCCGATCGTTGCTGAAATGCGCGGCGAGAACCGCGCCACCGGTATTGGAGGCGCCGCCGGCAAGCCACATATCGCCGATCCGATGGCTGTAGAGCCCGAATTCCGGGGCAAAGAGCGGCTTGTCGGAGAGCATCTTCACTGTCAACGTCGTGCCCAGCGCACTGACGGCGTCACCCGGCCGGTCAGCGCCGGTCGCAAGGAAGGAGGCGCAGCCATCCGTCGTACCCGCAACGATAACGGCTTCGCTCGGCAATCCGAAGGCTTTCGCCGCGGCCGGCGAGATCGTCGCGACCGGCGCCCCCGCCGGCAGAACGTCGGGCAGAAGATCGATACGCGCGCCGGTCCGCGCAAGCCATTCCGGCCAGTTGCGGGCAACGGGATCGTAGCCGGTCTTCAGCGCGTTGTTTTCGTCGCTGACGTCATAAAGCCCGGTGAAATGGCCGGCAATCCAGTCGGCCTGGTGAATGACACGGAAGACCTCCGGCAGCGACTGGACGGTCAGCAGCTTGGCCAGGCCCGATGTCGCGCCATGTGCCGCACTCTCCTTGGGTGCATGGACGGCGATGCGCTCCAGAATGGCGGGATCGCCGACCGGGTCGTTATACATGAGCGGCGTCGCAAGCGGCGCTCCGTCGGCAGCGACCGGGAGCATGGTGCCCGACGTGCCGTCGATGCCGACCGCACATATATGCGAGCCGTCGATGGCTTCGAGTGCCTGCGCAAGCGCGGCCTGAACCGCCTCCCACCAGCCAAGCGGATCGCGATGGTCGTCGGAAAAGGCGGCAAGCCTGGCTGCGCCCGACGCGACGATCTCGCCCGCAGCGGTCATCGCCACGGCACGTGCACCGGACGTGCCAAGGTCGATGCCGAGAACGAGCTTGCCCCGGCCGCTCATTGCAGCACCTGCCCTGCACGGTTCAGCTGCTGGCGGTATTTTTCCGCGTCCCAGCCGAGAAGTTCCGCGTTTTCCGCATCGGTGAGATAGCGCAGCCTTGCACCCTCCGGGATTCGCGCCGTCACGTCCGAAAGGCAGCGCGCCATGGCGAGCGCGCCGGCAGAGATATCCTTGAGCACCAAGGCGCCCTTGCCGGGAAAGAGAAGGACCGGCGGCAGGCTCTCTCCCGCGCGACGGAAGCCCTCTTCGAGAGAGAGCGCGTTCTCTCCCGGAGCGGCGACAACCGACCCCTTGCCGAGAAAGATCACGTGGTCCGGATAGAGGCTGCCTCCCGCGGCAATTCTGCAGCTTTCCAGATCGGTCGCGGCATCGTGGATCCGCCCGTCGTCGGGCAGCCGATAGGCGCTGTTGACCGCAAGGCGCGACAGCGCCTCAAGGTCGGCGGAAGGCGCCCGCCGCACGGGCACGGCGAAGCGCTGGGATACCTCTGCGAGAAGACGCGCGGCGTCCGCGACCGTCTCGGCGGCGACGGCGAGCCCGTGATTTCCGAGTACCAGGACCGAGGTATCATCCCGAATCCGCTCGGCAATTGCCTTGGCGAGCGGCAGCCCCGGCCTGGCATAGGGAACGAAGGCGTAGGGAATGCCCTGAAGCTTCTCTTCGGCAATCGCGGCCGCGTCGGCGTGAACGGCGGTCGCGATCGTCTCGACGCAATGGACATGAACAACCACCTTCTGCGGCATCAGCGCGTGGACCGTGGTTTCGATCGATGGCCTGAGGCCCGAGGGGTTCAGATCCTCGACGACGAAATCCTGCGCCTTCTCCGTCGCCGGGTCGTCCCGCTCTAATGCGTCGAGCAACGGGTCGAGCGCGACCGCGACCATCACGTCGCGCCGACGGGCATGGGCAAGCCACAGGCCGGAAGCCTTGATCCAGAGGGTTCCGCCCTCCTTGATCGAGGTATTGCCGCCCGCGCCCTGAACGAGATCCGGATCGGCGCCGACACGGGCCGACAGATCGAGAAGCGCTTCGAATTCGGAGCTTCGCAACATCAATTCATCCTTCTCACGCCGCAGCCTGCTGGCCCTCGAACCAGCCGCTGAATGCCCGCTTCTCGGCGTCGCTCATATGCAGGCCGTGTTTCGTGCGCCGTTCCATCAGGTCTTCCGCCGTTCGCGCCCATTCATTCTCTATGAGGAAGCGGGCTTCCCGCTCCCGGAAGAGCGGCGTGAACGCCGTCCCGAGCTCGTCGAGACAGCTGGCGCTGCCGATCAGATCATGCGCCCGCGTGCCGTAAAGCCGGGCGTAGTGCTTGGCGAGGTCCGACGGCAGCCATCGGTAGCGCGCGCGCAGGTCGCCGAGGAACTGCTCGAAATCCGCATCCGCCATGTCGCCGCCCGGCAGATGCGCACGCGCCGTCCAGGCCGGGCCCATCTTCGGAAAGAAAGGCTTCAACCGCTCGAGCGCGTGCTCGGAGAGCTTGCGGAAGGTCGTGATCTTGCCGCCGAACACCGAGAGCAGCGGCGCGTCCTTCCCGGCGGCGTCGAGCTCGAAAATATAGTCGCGCGTCACCGCCGACGGATTTTCGGCATTGTCGTCGTAAAGCGGACGCACACCCGAGAAGCTGTGAAGGATGTCGCCCGGCGCCAGTTGCTGCTTGAAATAGCGGTTGACGGATTTCAGGAGATAGGCGACCTCGTTTTCGTCCGCCGTGACGTCCTCCGGCCGCCCGTCATAGGGAATATCCGTGGTGCCGATCAGCGCCAGATCGTTCTGATAGGGATTGATGAAGATCACGCGCTTGTCGGGGTTCTGGACGAGATAGGCCTGCCGCCCCTCCCAGAACTTCGGCACGACGATGTGGCTGCCCTTGACGAGGCGCACGCTGCGGCTCGAATTCAGTCCCGCAACGCGGCCGATCACGTCGTTGACCCAGGGCCCGGCGGTGTTGACCACGCAGCGCGCCTTGGCCTCCGTCTTCGCTCCGGTCGCGGCATCGGTCATCTCGACATGCCAGAGGTCGCCTCGCCGGCGAATACCGGTGCAGGCGGTGCGGGTCAGTATCCGGGCGCCTTTCTTTTTCGCGTCGAGCGCGTTGAGCACGACGAGGCGGGCGTCGTCCACCCAACAGTCGGAATATTCGAAGGCCTTGCGATAGGCCGGCTTGATCGCAGCGCCTTCCGGGGCCGTGCGCAGGTTGAGCACCCGCGTGCCGGGGAGGCGCTTGCGGCCGCCCAGGTGATCGTAGAGGAAGAGGCCGAGCCGTACGAGCCAGGCCGGCCTGTCGGCCGGATTGTGCGGCAGCACGAAACGCATCGGCCAGATGATGTGAGGTGCGGATTCCAGCAGAACCTCGCGCTCTATCAGGGCTTCGCGCACCAGGCGGAACTCGTAATATTCGAGGTAGCGTAAGCCGCCATGAACGAGCTTGCCGGAGCGGGAACTCGTGCCCTGCGCCAGATCGTCCTTCTCGCAGAGCAGGACGGAGAGCCCCCGCCCTGCCGCGTCGCGGGCAATGCCCGCACCGTTTATGCCGCCGCCGATGACGAAAAGGTCGTATGTGCCGGGTTCGGAACTCACGTGCTTGTCTCCTGTCGTCGTCATGCGGTCAGGCGGCCTCGCCGTTGGGTTTGTCCTGATGGCCGTAAGTGGCAAATCCCTCGATGACGCCGGCGATTTCCTCCTGCGGCAGGACCACCGGGCCGCCGATCAGGAGCGCGTGGTAATATTGCTTGGCGATCGTCTCGAGCTCGACCGCCGCCCACATCGCCTTTTCCAGGCTCGAACCGGTCGCGATCATGCCGTGATTGGCCATGAGGCAGGCGGAACGCCCCTCCATCGCCTTCAGCACGTTCTCCGACAGCGCCTTCGTGCCGTAGCGGGCGTAATCGGCGACGCGCACGTCGGTACCGCCGAAGGCGGCGATCATGTAGTGGCAGGCGGGAATCGGCTTGCGCGCGATCGCGAGGATTGTCGAGAAGGTCGCGTGGGTGTGAACGACGGCGCCGACATCCGGCCGCGCCCGCAGAATGTCGAGGTGGAAGGGCCATTCGACCGACGGCCTCTTGGGGCCTGCCCAGGCGCCATACTCGCCGTCGATCGGCATGGCGACGATCATCTCAGGCGTCATCTCGGCATAGGGGATCGCAGACGGGGTGATCAGCATCGTGCCGCCATGGCGCAGGCTGATATTGCCCGAAGTGCCCTGGTTGAGGCCGATCGCATTCATGTGGCGGCAATGGTCGATGATCGACTGGCGCAGTTGAAGTTCGTTCATCGTCCCACCTCAGCACGGATTGACCGGCGGCAGGCCGGCGATGTAGCGGCGCACTTCCTCTGCGGCCATTTCGGCCGCATAGGTCACGGTGCGTACCGACGCGCCCGCGATATGCGGCGTCAGCGTCACATTGGGAAGTTTCAACAGCGGCCAGCCTTCCGGCACGGGCTCGACGGCAAAGGTCTCCAGCATCGCGCTTGCGAGATGGCCGCTGACGAGACTCTCGTAAAGCGCGTCATAGTCGC
This sequence comes from Sinorhizobium meliloti 4H41, assembly GCF_000375585.1. Taxonomy (GTDB): domain Bacteria; phylum Pseudomonadota; class Alphaproteobacteria; order Rhizobiales; family Rhizobiaceae; genus Sinorhizobium; species Sinorhizobium meliloti_A. Next base: position 670,902 of record NZ_AQWP01000002.1, read on the forward strand.
AGAGCGGTCCGCGGGCCGTGTTCACGAAGATCGCCCCCGGTTTCATCTTCGCGAAGGTTTCCGCATTCATCATGTTCTTCGTCTCTTCGCTGACGCGCGGATGCAGCGTCACCAGGTCGGCGCGGGCAAGCAGTTCGTCGAGCGAGACGTGCTCGACGCCGGCATTTCTGTCTTCGGCGCTGAGCTGAACATAGGGATCGTGGACGAGCACCTTGGTGCCGAAAGCACGAAGCAAGCGGACCACCTTGGTGCCGATATTGCCGTAGCCGATGACGCCGACCGTCATTTCGGAAAGCTCGCGGCCGGTGCGGTCGGCACGGTAGAGATCGCCCCGCCATTCGCTCCGCCTCAGCGCTTCGTGCCCCACGCGGATAAGGCGCGTCTCCGCGAGGATGGCGCCGATCGTGAATTCGGCGACGGCACTCGCATTGCGGCCGGGCGTGTTGACGACGAGGACGCCCGCTTCGCGAGCGGCTTTCATGTCGATATTGACCGGACCGCCGCGCGACACGGCGACGAGCTTCAATCCCGGCAGGTCAGCCAGCATCGTTCGCGACAGCGGTGCAAGCTGCGTCACGAGGATCTCGGCATCGCCGACGAAGTCGACGATTTCGCCGGGCTTGCCGAGATATTCCTTGAGGCCGTCCATGCCCTCCACGGCATAGCCGTGCTCCATCGGCACGTCCGGCCAGGGCAGTTCGAGCATGCTGATCTCATGCCCGTCGCCGCATGCCTCGACGATCTTGTCGCGAAAAACATCCGGCAGCATGAACCGGTCGCCGATAATGGCTATCTTCTTCATTGCGGTCTTTCCTGTTGGTTTCCCGTTCCGGCTGCGTGGGAGAGCGCATGCCAGACGGGTTGAAGCGCTAGGCGCGACTGCTTGTAGGCGGGGAAAAGCGCGTCATAGCGGCGCGCAAGCTCTTCATCCGCGGGTTCTGCCGGCCGATGGTGGGGCCGCACCCATTCGCGGACGCAGTCGGCCATCGAGGGATAAATGCCGAGAGAGACGGCGGCGATCATCGCCGCACCGGCGGCACCCGCCTCCTCGCGTTCGCTCGTCTGGATGCTGGCGCCGAGAGCCCCGCCGAGAATGCGGCGCAGCGAGGCGCTGCGCGCAGCGCCGCCCGACAGCCGAACGCAGGCCGGCAGCGGCCCCATCGCGGCGTAACAATCCCGCGAGGCAAAGGCGAGACCGTCGAAGACCGCGCGTACCATGTCGCCGAAGCCGTGATTGATCGAAAGCCCGACGAAGGAGGCGCGGGCCGAAGCATCGACAAAGGGGCCGCGCTCACCGGCCTCCGAAATGTAGGGCTGGAAGAGAAGCGGAGTCTCGTTCGCCTCGGAAAGCCAGCCATCCACATGGGCGAGCAGATCGTTCTTCGATTTCTCGATCCCCATGCCCTTGAGGAGACCTCCCGCAAACTGCAGGATCCAGTCGATATTGAGCGTCGCAGCCATATTCGACTGCATCTGCGCATAGGTGCCCGGAATCGGCATGCACATGGTGTAGCCGGTGTGATCCTGGTTGAGCCGAACATCGTCGGCGCCGGCGGCCAGACGCATGTGCATGCCTGTCGAGCCTATGATCGAGCAGCCCGTGTCGGTTCCGGGATCGTAGAGGCCAGCGCCGAGCGCGGTGCAGACGACGTCGACATAGCCGAGCACCACCGGCGTCCCCGCCGGCAGGCCCGTGGCGGCCGCGGCGGCAGCCGAGAGAGGGTGATGCGTGCTCGCCCCGTCGACGATTTCCGGCAGCAGGTGTTTGAGTTCGTTGAGACCGAGAAAGTCGATCACGTCGTCGGAATACTGGCGCTTGCGGAAATCGCCGAAGGTGAAATTCGCTTCCGAGGGATCGGTCGCGCGCCTGTCCGTGAGATTGAAATAGAGCCAGTCCTTGCAATGGAAAGCGGTCGCAGCACCTTGCAGCATTTCCGGTGCATGATCCTTCATCCAGCGCAACTGCGGGCCCTGCTGGCAGGCGGCAAGACCGGAGCCGGTGCGCGAGAAACGCTCCGCATCGCCGCTTTCGGCCCGCAGGCGTTCGACGATTGCGCTGGCGCGCGCATCGAGCCAGAGCCAGCCCTTGCCCACCGGCTCGCCCTCTCTGTCGATCATCCAGGTGCCGTCCCCCTGACCGGTCACCGCGATGGCGGCAACACGGCCAGGGAGGTTCTCGATCCTGGCCGAGAGCTCGACCAGGGTTTTGACCGTGTCCGTCCAGGTACGCCGCAACTCCTGAACGCTGCCGGTGCGGCCCACCGCCTCATAGCTGTTCGGAACTGCCGTCATCGCCAACTGCCGGCCGCCGAGATCGAAGGCGACCGACTTGATGACCGACGTCCCGGCATCGATGCCGATGAGGATGTCGCGCATCAGGCGAGCTCCTCGCCGTGCGAAATGGCGATACCGCTCTCGCTGTCGAAGACGTGCAGGCTTGCAGGGTCGAGCCGGATGCCGATCGGCTGACCGATCTCCAGGCTGGTACGGTCGTGTTCGACGAGCACCATGGTGCCGCCGGCGAAATCGGCCGCGATATGGGTCTGGTCGCCGAGCCATTGATTGACGGCAACACGCCCCGTCACCCCGTCTGCACTGCGCCGGACGGAATAGGGCCGGATGCCGAGAACCACATTCTGGCGCTTCATCAGCGCATTGCGAACGGCATGGGAGAAATCGGCGGCCTGGTATTCGAGCCGGACCCCGTCCTTGAGGCCGAAGGTCACGCGGGCGTCCGTGCCGCTGACGCTTGCCTCGAAGACGTTCATCGGCGGCTCGCCGACGAAGGTTCCGGTGAAGAGATTCGCCGGCCGCTCCTTGATCTTCTGCGGCGTATCGAACTGCTGCAGCACGCCGCCTTCCATGACGGCGATCCGATCGGCGAGCGCGTTCGCTTCGGTCTGATCGTGGGTGACGAGAATGGCGGTGAGCCCGCGTTCCTTGATGTAGTGCTTGATACGGCCGCGCAGCACGGCGCGCAATTGCGGCTCGAGCTGGCCCATCGGTTCGTCGAGGAGATGCAGGTCGGCGTCGCGGATAAGCGCGCGTCCGAGGGACGCCCTCTGCTGCTGACCGCCGGAAATCGAACTCGGATAACGGCCGAGAATATCCTCGATCTCGAGCAGCTTGGCGATGCTCGCTACCTTCTCTTCGACGACGCTTTGAGAGAGCTTCGACGCCTTGAGCGCAAAAGCTATGTTTTCGCGTACCGTCAGCGGCGGATAGAGCGAATAGCCTTCGAAGGCCATGGCGACGTTGCGGCGGACCGGCGCAAGCATATGCACCTGCCGGCCGGCGACCGAAATCGTGCCGCGCGATACCGGTTCGAAGCCGGCGATCATGCGAAGGGTAGAGGTCTTGCCGCAGCCGGAGGAGCCCAGAAGCGCGATGATCTCACCCTTCTTCACCTCCATGTTCAGCTGCTTCACGGCGTGAACGCCGTAGTCGACCGGGCCATAGAACTTGTCGACGTTGTCGATCAAAAGAGCGGTAGCGTTCATGCCGCTTCTCCATCGCGCTTGGATGCCAGTTCGGACGGAAGGATGCGCTGGCCCGTCGCCTTGTCGAACAGAAAGGCCGCCCGACCGTCGACTGCGATATGCGCCGGTCCGGCGACCGGGCCGGGGGTACCGGCAGGACGGGACACCAAGATCTCGCGGCCGCGGGCGGTCAGCGCCAGCGTCACGGTCTTCTCGTTGAGCGGCGTTTCCGCCTCGACCGTCACGGGGATCGCGCCCTGCGCGGCGGCTTCGGTAAAAGCGATCGTCTCCGGGCGCAGGCCGAGAACGCATTGCTTTTCGACAATTTGCGCGCCGAAGCCCGGTAGGCGCAGCCGCATGTCGGAGAGTTCGACGAACGCGCCGTCCGGTCCGCGCTGCGGCACGACATCGAGCAGGTTGATGGTCGGATCGCCGAAGAGCCGGGCGATCTCTATATCGGCGGGCGCGTTGTAGATTTCCGCCGGCGTGCCGATCTGGCGGATACGCCCATGCGCCATGACCGCGATGCGGTCGCCGAGCGCCATTGCCTCCTTGTAGTCCTGCGTGACGTAGATGACGGTTGCCCCTTGAGCGGCGAGCAGGCGCGGCAGTTCCAGCCTCATCTCGAAGCGCAGCTTCGCGTCGACGTTGCGAAGCGGATCGTCGAGAAGTAGCAGCGGCGGCGAGCCCACGAGGGCGCGGGCAAGTGCCGTGCGCTGCTTCTGGCCGTTGGAGAGCGCCTTCGGATGATGGCTCAGCACATGATCGATCTTCAGGAGCTTTGCGACCTTGTGCACGCCGGCGGCGATCGTGTCCCGGGACGATTTCCGCGAGGTCAGCGCGCTGGCGATGTTGTCGAAGGCGCTCATATGCGGGAACAGTGCAAAGTTCTGGAACGCCATGCCGAGCCCGCGATGCTCCGCGTCCACGTCGGTCATGTCTTCGCCGCCGATCAGGACCCGGCCACCATCCGGTTCGATGACGCCGGCGATCAGCCGGAGCAGAACGGTCTTGCCGGAACCGGACGGGCCGAAGAGCACCAGTCGCTCGCCATTGGCCACGTCGAGCGAGAGATCGTCCAGAACCGCCTGGCTCTTGTAGCGCTTGACGATGTTTTTCAGTTGCAGTGTTGTCATTCGATTATCCCTTCACCGCACCGAGCGACAGGCCTTCGACGAGGTAGCGCTGGGCGTAGAGTGCGAGTGCGAGCGTCGGCGTGATCGAGAGCACGATCGCGGCGGCGATCTGGCCGTACTGGATGCCCGAGGCCGTGACGAAAGCCAGCGCGCCGACTGTCACCGGCTGCTTGTCCGCGGACGCCAGCACCAGGGCGAACACGAAATTGTTCCACGCGAAGATGAAGGCGAGCAGACCGGCCGCTGCGATCCCGGGACCTGCCAGCGGCAGGGCGATCTTGCGGAACGTCGAAAACCAGGAGTGGCCGGCGATGCGATAGGCATATTCGACATCGGCCGAGATGTCCTCGAAGTAGCCGCGCACGATCCAGAGGATGAGCGGCAGGCAGATCAGCTGGTAGATCCAGATGAGACCGAAATAGGTGTTCGAGAGGCCGAGCCACTGAAAATACTGCGTCAGGGGCAGCAGCACGAGCAACGGCGGCGCAAAGCGGAAGGAGAGCAGCGTGAAGGCGATGTCCTCCGACCCCCTGAACTTGTGCCGCGCGAAGGCATAGGCCGCCGGCACGCCGAGGACCAGCGCCAGAGCTACGGAAGCGACCGACAGCAGAACCGAATTGCCGAGATTGCGCATGAAGGCGATATCGAGCGTGCCGGAAGCCGTCTGGAGTTTGCCGGTGATCAGCGCCGCATAATTCTCGAGCGTCGGCGTGAAGACCACCGATGGGGGTATTCTGAGGATCGTCTCGTTCGTCTGGAACGACATGAGGAAGATCCAGATGATCGGAAACATGAAGAAGACGACGACCAGGGTGAGCGCGACGCCGCGCAGGAGCCGTTCGACCGGAGAGGTGGTTTCCATTTTCGGCCTCCTTACGCTTCGCCGCGGGCGCGTTCGCGCAGCCGGAGCCAGTTCTTGATGAAGATGTTCGACAGGGCGTAGGTGATAGCCCACAGGATGATCAGCAGCGCCGCGGAACGCCCCACATTGGTCGACTGGAAGAAGTTGAGGTAAGCCTCGACCTGGAAGACCGTCAGCGTGTCCCCGGGTCCGCCCTGCGTCATCGCGTAGATGATGTCGAACTGCTGGATCGAATCGAGCAGCCGGAAGAGCGTCGCCGTCAGAATATAGGGCGTCAGCATCGGCAAGGTGATGCGGAAGAAGACGAAACTGCGCGGCACGCCGTCGAGCGCCGCCGCTTCGAAAGGCTGCGTCGGCAGCGAGCGGAGGCCCGCGAGCAGCAGGATCATGATGAAGGGCGTATAGACCCAGATGTCGACCAGCACGACGGTCAGCAGCGCCGTGTCCGGCGACGAGGCCCAGCGGAAATTCTCAAGGCCTACGAGGCTTGCGAGATAGCTCAGGATTCCGAAGCCGGGATTGGTCATCAGCTTCCACATCAGCGCGGCGAGCGCCGGGGCCGTCATCAGCGGCAGGAGCAGCATGATCGAGATGAAGTTGTTGACCGTGGAGCGGCGCTGCAAGAGCAGCGCGATGCCGAGACCGAGCAGCAGCTCCAGGGTCACGGTGACGCCGGCATAGAGCAGCGAGATCTTCAGCGTGTTCCAGAAACCCGGATCGGTGAAGAAGTTCAGATAGTTCTCACCCCAGTTGAACTGGCGTGCCCAGGGCTGGCTAAGCCGGTAGCGCTGGAAGGAATAGATCACCGCCGTGAAGAACGGGATCAGGATACCGATGCACACGAGAAGCGCCGGCAGGGAGAGCACATAGGGCAAGGCCCTCTTGCTGATCCCGAACCTGCTGCCCCTTGGGCTGGAGTGCGTTACTGAAGCCATGGCCAGCTCCGTCTAAATGCCTGTGTCTATGACATAAGGGGTCGGCCGCGGCCGGCGCAGCCAGACCCCCTCTTCCATTTGCTTTTCGTGCCGGAACGGCGGCCCGCCGGCGGCGGGCTGGCCTGGAGCGGGATGGATGCGAACCTTCGATGATGTCCGCCCGCATCCGCTCCAAGCCTGAGGTGCGATCAGCCGAGCCCGGCTTCCGCGAGCTGCCGGTCGATGCTCTCGACAAGCCTGTCGAGACCCTCGTCGACCGGCACCTCCTTCGCCACCATCTTCTGCAGCGTCGCCGCCCATTCGGTGGTGAGGTCGAAGAAAAGCGGCTGGGGGGTGAAGTGGATCTTCGCGCCCGGCGCCGAAACGTCGTGCATCTCCACATAACCGGGATAGCTCTTGTTCAACCGCTCGCGGAAGATCTCGTCTTTCCAGACCGATGCCCGGACCGGGTTGACGAAGTCCATCTTGGTCGCGCCGAAGATCGCGTGCTCGAGACCCGATGCCCATTGCAGGAAGTACCAGGTCGCATCCTTGTCCTTCGCGAAGTTGGACATGGCCAGCGACCAGATCCAGATGTTCGGCGTCGGAGCCTTTGCTTCCGGGTTGGCGGCAAACGGCGCGTAGGCGAGCTTGCCGGCCATCTTGTTATCGCCGCCATTCATGAAGTAGCCGAGAATGTCGGCGTCGTAGATCATGGCGGAGGCGCCGGCGCCGAGGTCCGTGCCGACCTGGTACCAGGTGTAGGTCGACCAGTCCTTCGGGCCGCTCTCCTGGATCATCTGCACCCATTTCGCGTGGAAGGCCTTGGATTCAGGCGTATTCATCGCGGCCGAAAGCTTGCCGTCCTCCGAGACGTTCAGATCCTTCTGGCCGAAATTCGCGTAGCCGGAAAGGAAGCCCGGATGGATGGTCGCCCAGGAACGCGACCCGCGCACGCCGATGCCGTAGACGCCGCCGCCCACGTCCTTGTTGAGCTTTGCCGCGGTAGCGACGAGTTCATCGAGGTTCTTCGGAACGCTTGCGCCGACCTTTTCGAACATCTCCTGATTATAGGAGAGGTTGTTCTGCTCGTAGCCCCACGGAATGCACCATTGCTTGGCATCTTCCGAACCGAGCGCACCGCCCGGCTGTCCGTTCCATGCGCAGGAAGCCTTGACGCCCGGCAGGAAGTCGTCCCAGCCATATTGCGGATTTGTCTTCGCCGGATCCTTGATCCACTCGTTGAGGTCCGTGATCCAGCCGGCCGGACCGTAGGTCCAGGTCATGTAGGCGCCGGTCATGAAGGCGTCGTATTCCGACGAGCCGGAAGAGAGCGCCGCCGTCACCTTGTCGAAATAGACGTCCTCCGGGAAGACGTCATAGGTGACTTCGATGCCGGTCAGGTCCTTGAACGCCTGAAGATTGGCGATCATCGCATCCGCATAAGGGTGCTTGTTCAGGAGCAGCTTCAGCGACTTGCCGGAATGTGCCTTCCAGTCGAAGTCGGCGGCAAGCGCCTGGGTCGACATCATGTTGAACAGGGTGCCGGCGGTGCCCGCCGTCAGGCCTGCCGCGCCAAGGCCCTTCAACAGGCCGCGACGGTCCACCTCTCCGCGCAGGAATGCGCCAATGAGGTCTTTCTCCTTGTCGTACATCTGTTTTCTCCTCCACTACGGGTAAAACTGCTCGACTGAGCTGCCGGCTACCCAACCGGTATTGCCTCCCTGGACCGCAGCGCCGATTTTCGTCGCTCCTCGGTCCCGTGTTTTCTCAAGCGGCGAGCGTCTGCGCAGTGCGCTCGTCGGTGATGAGTCCGCTCAGGAACCCGCTCTCCAGGACCGCGCGAATCGGGCGCGCCTTGACCCTGCCCCCGGCAATCGCCACGGTGCGGCGGTTCTGCAGGTCCTGCCGGCCAAGCGTGAAGGTGCGGTTCGAAAGCGCGGTCTCTATCGGCCTGCCCTTCTCGTCGAAGAAGTGGCCGAGCAGTTCGCCCACGCCGCCCGCTTTCTGGATCTCCGCTATTTCGCGCATCTCGATCATCCCGGTCGCCACAAGCGATGCCTCGCGCTCGGCCGTACCGATCCCGACCATCAGAAGGTCGGCCGACTTCGCGAGATCGAAGACCTCCCGCACGCCGCGCTGGCTGAAAAGGACATCGCGGTCCTCGACCGTATTCGCGAAGAACGGCACCGGCATCACATAGGCTTCCGCGCCCGTGCGCTCTGCCAGGCGGTGGATAACGTCATGCGGATTGGCGGAGAATTTTCGCGTGAGCCCGCCGAGCAGAGAAACGAAGCGCGTGTTGTTGCTCGCCGTGCGCGGCATGTACTCGATGCTGGCTGCGAGCGTGCGTCCGTGGCCGACGCCGATCAACGCCGTCTCTCCGCGCTCTATCTCGCGTCTGAGAAACTGCGCCCCGGAGATGCCGAGCGCCTTCAACGGCAGGTCGTCGCTGTCGAAGTCCGGGACCACCTCGCAATAGTCCAGGCCGTAACGGCTGGAAAGCTTCTGCTCCAGCTCGACGCATTCGGAGACGTCCCCGTCGATATAGACTTTCACCAACCCTTCCTGGTTGGCCTTCATGATCAGCCGGTGTGCTTTGAGCGACGTGAGCCCCAGGCGCTTGGCGACCTCGGCCTGGGTCAGCCCGCCGGCGTAATGCAGCCAGGCGGCGCGGGTTGCCATGCTCGCCTCGTCCTCGCGGACAGCCATTCCACCGATGCTCGCCATATCCTCCCACCCGATGCTGCGCTGCATGATAAATTTTGCAGCGCATGATATTTTTATCTCAATATGAAATAATTTTCACGGGTTGAAAAAATTGTCAAGTCTCAGTTGGTCGCATGCCGAAAAAACGCGGGCACATCGGCGATGCGTCCCGCGGAGTTTTCGAAAAGCCAATGGCGTCAGGTGATCGGCAGACGCGGAAGCCCGCCTCTCTAATGGCCGAGATTCTTGATGTAGAGAGACAGGAGCTGGGTTTGCGAGGAAATGCCGAGCTTCCGATAGACGTTGCGGCGGTGGACTTTGACCGTGCCCGTCGAAATGCCGAGCTTCAATCCGATCGATTCGGAAGAATGGCCCTGGAGCACGAGTTCGATGATCGCCGCTTCCCGCTCGGTAAGATTGAGGTGCCGCCAGACCCCGTCTGCCGGAGGATGTGCCGCCTTCCGGCGGCCCCGGCCCTTTTTCGCGAGCGCCATATCGAAGCGACGGTCGAGTTCCGCCCAATGATGGCGCACGAGGGCCGCCACCAGCAGCTCCGCCTTCTTCAGCAAAGCGAATTCCGTCGCGCTGAAGACCCCCGTCGCCTCCCGCCGCATCAAGGAGAGGACGACGGTGACCTGTTCGCTGACCGGCACGAAGAAGCCGACCTCCTCGGCAAGCCCCGTCTGGACGTAGTAGGTCCGGTAGTATTCGCTCGAGAAAAAGCGGTCGGGCGCCAGTTCGCGCATGCGCCACACGCCGGGCTTGGGGGCACGAGCGGCGTGATAGAACGGATCGAGCAGATAAGGTCCGGCCTGATAGAGGCTCACGAAGAGCACGTGATCCTCGGCGTCGAACGTACTGTAAAGGTCGAGCGGCCGTTCTTTTCCGCGATAGGCGAAGACGACGACGTAATCGAATGTCATCAGGGTGGACATCAGTCCCCGGAATGTGCAGCCGACAGCCTCGTCATCCATCGGGGCGCCGTTCACCAGCGGCGCCATCGCCTGAAAAAGTCTGTCGAGGTCGATGCCCAAACGGTTCTCCCGGGTCGCTCCGCCGCTCTGGGGTATACTCCTCCCACAGGGCATTCTGGGTTGAAATACCTCTCTTGGGGTATATACCGGCCCGGGCGATTTTGACTAGGCTATCCGATAATGACGGTGGAAGCGGCGGTGCATGAACCGCGAGCAATTCCAAGAACGACCGCAGGGAACAGACGTGACATCCGCTTCGACGAACGACATCGAATTCCGTTCGGTCGCCAAACGCTATGGCAGCGTAACGGCCGTATCGGACATCAACCTGACGGTGCCGAAGGGCGCCTTCGTTGCGCTGCTCGGCCCATCCGGCTGCGGCAAGACCACATGCCTGCGCATGATCGGCGGCTTCGAGCAGCCGAGCGAAGGCATGGTCTATATCGGCGGCCAGCCGATGAACGGCGTGCCTGCCTATCGCCGGCCGGTCAACATGGTGTTCCAGCAATATGCGCTTTTCCCGCATCTCGATGTCGAGCAGAACGTCGCCTATGGCTTGAGGCAAATGCGTCCCCGCATCCCGGCCGCCGAGATCACCCGGCGTGCTCAGGAGGCGCTGGAGATGGTCCGCCTCGGCGGCTTCGGCAAGCGCCGGATCCACGAAATGTCCGGCGGACAGCAGCAGCGCGTGGCGCTCGCCCGCGCCATCGTCAACAAGCCGAAGGTGCTGCTCCTCGACGAGCCGCTCGCAGCGCTCGATAAGAAGCTGCGCACCGCCATGCAGATCGAACTGCAGAGCCTGCAGCGCGAGCTCGGCATCACCTTCGTGCTCGTCACGCACGATCAGGAAGAGGCGCTCTCGATGAGCGACTTCGTCTGCGTCATGAGCACCGGCCGCATCGTGCAGATCGGACCGCCGCAGGAGATCTACGACCGCCCGGCAAGTCTCTTCGTCGCCGACTTCGTCGGCAAGGCCAACCGCATCGCCGGGTCGATCGAACCCGGCGCCGGCGCGGTCCTCCTCGCCAATGGCGTCGGACTTGCCAAGCCCGCCCGAGCCAACGGCACGGCGGGCCCGGTCATGGTTGCGCTGCGCCCGGAGGCGATAAGCCTGGTGCGTGACGGCAGCGCTGCGCTGCGCGGCACGGTGACCCACCGTATCTTCCTGGGCTCGTCCGTCGAATATTCGGTCGAGGTCGAGGGCCTCGGAGATTTTCTCGTTACCGCAGACCGCCGCAGCCTGAACGACAGCGATCTCGCCGAGCCGGGCGAAAGGATCGGGCTAAGCTTCGACCCGAATGCAATGCATGTCTTTCCGGCCTGAAGGGCCCGATCTGCCGCAATCAATTGACGTCAACGATAAGGGAACAGCATCATGACCAAGTGGTACAGAGAGAATGCCCCGATCACCGCGGACAAGCTTGCCGACGAACTGATGCGCCTGAAGCGCGGCTCCGTTTCGCGTCGTCACTTTCTCGGCGTCACCGGCCTCGGCCTCGCGACGGCCGTATTGGCGCGCCAGCCCGGCCTCTTCAACTCCGCCGCTTACGCCGCCGGCGACCTCGGCACGCAGATGTCGATCGCCACCTGGCCGAACTATCACGATCCCGCCACCTTCGAAGCCTTTACCGCCGCGACCGGCGTTGCGGTCGAAGTCAACGTCTTCGGTTCCAACGAGGAAATGCTGGCGAAGCTGCAGGCGGGCGGCACCGGCTGGGACCTCTTCGTGCCCACGAACTACACGATCTCGACCTATGTGAAGCTCGGCCTGATCGACGAGCTCGATCTCTCCAAGCTGCCCAACTACGACGCCTCGACGGAAAATGGGCGCTTCACCAATGAAGGCATCGTCGACGGAAAGACCTATGCCGTACCGAAGAACTGGGGAACCACTGGGATCGCGGTGAATTCCGACAAGATCAAGGCGCCGGTTGCGAGCTGGAAGGACTTCTTCGAGGTCGCGATGACGGAAGCCGACGGCCGCGCCATGGTGCACGACTATCAGCTGACCACCATCGGCAACGCGCTGGTCTCGCTCGGCTTTTCCTTCAATTCGGTCAAGCCCGAAGAGCTCGCCAAGGCCGAAGAGTTGCTGATCAAGGTCAAGCCGCATCTCTATGCCATCAACAGCGACTATCAGCCCTCGATGCGCGCGACCGATGCGTGGATGACCATGTGCTGGACCAATGACGGGGCCCAACTCAACCGCGACATGCCGGAGATCAAGTTCGTGCTCGGCAAGGACGGCGGCGAGATCTGGTCGGACTTCTATGCGATCCCGAAGAGTGCAGCGAACAAGCCCGCGGGCTACGCGTTGCTCGATTTCCTGATGACCCCGGAAAATGCCGTTAAAGAACACATCGCCAACGGCGCGCCGACGACCGACAGCCGCGTCATGAAGCTGCTCCCGGCCGATGTCACCTCGAACAAGATCGTCTATCCGGACGAAGCGGCCCTCACCCCGCTCGAATTCGGCGCTGCCGTGACGCTGACGGATCCCGGCCGCGCCGAGCTGATGGCGCGCTTCAAATCGGCTTGAACATACGGGCAAGATCGCCCCTCATCCCGCTGCCGCGACCTTCTCCCCGTTTAACGGGGAGAAGGACACAAGCCGCGACGCCCCAGTCCCCTCTCGCCGCCTGCGGGGAGAGGGTTAGGGTGAGGGGCAGTTTCATTCCAGTTCACGGACAAACCATGCAGGCAGCAACGAACACGAAGAGGAAACTGGTTACGGCGGCGCTGATTGCGCCGGCGGCCGCGTGGCTCACCGTCTTCCTGGTTCTCCCATTCATCGCCATGCTCGTCTTCGCCTTTGGCGAGCGGGCGCCTGAAGGCGGATACCAGCCGGCCTTCACCTTTGCGCAGTTCGCCAATCTGCCGACTCGCGCGGCCGCCTTCTGGAATACGCTGATGCTCGCCCCGGCCGGCGCCCTGCTCTGCCTCATCGTCGCCTATCCGGTCGCCTATTATCTCGCCGTCAAGGCAAATCCGCGCTACCGCCTCATACTCGTCTCGCTCGTCGTCGTTCCTTTCTGGACAAGCCTGCTCGTGCGTACCTATGCCTGGATGTACATCCTCGGCTCGCGCGGCATTCCCAATCTCCTGTCGATGATCGGCATCGAGGACGTCCGCATGCTGAATACGCCCGGCGCCGTGCTGCTCGGCATCGTCTACGGCTATCTGCCGCTGATGATCATGCCGATCTATGTGAGCCTGGAAAAGCTCGACCGCCGCCTGCTGGAGGCTTCCGCCGATCTCGGCGGCAAGCCCGTCTCCACCTTTCTGGGCGTCACTCTGCCGTTGTCGCTGCCGGGGGTCATGACGGGCGTCGCGCTCGTCACCATCCTGCTTCTCGGCGAGTATCTGATCCCGCAGCTGCTCGGCGGCGGCAAGGTCTTCTTCATCGGCAATGCGCTGGTCGATCTCTTCCTGCAGTCTCGGAACTGGCCCTTCGGATCGGCGATCGCCGTGACACTCGTCGCCGTCGTCGTCGTCGTGCTCATGGTGGCGATGCGAATCGCCTGGAAGGTCGCAGGAACAAGACAGGTGGATCTCGTCTGATGCGCGCCTTCATCTCCTCCGTCTATCTCTTCCTTTATGCGCCGATCGCCCTGGTCGTGCTCTTCTCGTTCAATGCCGGCCGCAATGCGAGCGAGTTCACGGGCTTTTCGCTCGCCTGGTACGGCAAGGCGCTCGGCAACACGTTTCTCGTCTCGGCGCTGCAGAACAGCCTGATCATCGCCTTCACCAGCGCCACGCTTGCCGCCGTCTTCGGCACCATGGCAGCGCTCGGCATGGAACGGCTTGGCTCCCGCATGCGCGCGCTCTTCGATGCTCTCTTCGCCGCGGCGATCGTCGTCCCGGGCGTCGTCATCGGCATCGCGACGCTGGTCGCACTCGTCGCTGTCTTCTCCTTCGTCAACCCGACGATCGCAGCCCTCTGGCCGGGCGATCAGCCGCCGCAACTGGGACTCGGTTACGGCTCCATCATCGCCGCCCACGGGCTCTTCTCGATGGCGCTCGTCACCATGATCGTCAAGGCGCGCATCGCGAGCCTCGGCCGCGACATCGTCGAGGCGTCGGGCGACCTCTATGCGACGCCGCTCACCACTTTCCGGCTGATCGTGCTGCCGCAGATCCTGCCGTCGATCCTCGCGGGCTTTCTCCTCGCCTTCACCTTCTCCTTCGACGACTTCATCATCGCCTTCTTCGTCGCCGGCTCGAAGACGACCCTGCCGATCTATGTCTTCGCCTCGATCCGCCGCGGGGTGACGCCGGAAATCAACGCGATCGCGACCCTGGTCCTGGTCGCCTCGCTGTTCCTTATCCTGACCGCCCGCGTGCTCATGCGCGAAAAGAAAAGCAAATCCGGGGAGTGAAACCATGATCCTGAATGACCGGATCGCGATCGTGACCGGAGCGGGCTCCGGAATCGGCCGGGCGGGCGCCGCCATCATGGCCCGCGAAGGCGCCCATGTGGTCGTCGTCGACCGCAGCGTGGAAGCCGCGGGCGAAACCGTGGCGGCGATCGCCACCAGGGGCGGCAGCGCTGAAGCGCTCGCGGTCGACGTCACCGACGACGAAGCGCTTGCGGACGGCATCGCCGATGTCCTCTATCGGCACGGGCGGATCGACATACTGCACAATCACGCCGGCGCGCAGGTCGCCGGCGACCTGGAAAAGGTCGAGGTGGCGGGTTTCGACCGGTCCTGGAACCTCAACGTCCGCGCCCATTTCATGGCCGCCCGCCTCGTCATGCCCTCGATGAAGGCGGCCGGTCGCGGCGTGATCGTCAACACGTCGTCCTCATCCGGCGTCCTCTACGATCGTGAGATGATCGCCTATACGACGACGAAACACGCGGTCATCGCCATGACGCGGCAGATGGCGGGCGACTATGCGAAATACGGTGTCAGGGTGAACGCTCTCTGCCCCGGCTGGGTCGACACGCCCTTCAACGAACCCTTCATCGACCAGATGGGCGGGCGCGAGGCCATCGAAGCCTATATCCGCGAGAGGGTTCCGCTCGGCCGCTGGGCGAGCGTCGACGAGATCGCCGAGTCGATCCTCTTCCTTGTTTCCGACCGTTCCTCCTACATGACCGGACAGATCCTCGTGGTGGACGGGGGCGAGACGGTGGTCTGATCGCTGAATCATCTCTCGATGGATTGGCCGCAGACCTCTGATTCGACTCGTAAAACTCACCTTCGCTCAACTTCCGCCTGAAGCCCTTGAATCAGTTCTTCAGCTTGAGCCGCCGGCGCGTCTCGCTGGGGCTTTCGCGATAATGCGCGCGATAGCTGCGCGAAAATGAAGACGACGAGTTGAAGCCGGAAATCGCCGCGATGTCGGCGAACTCCATCCGCGTTTCGATCACCTTGCGCCGCGCTGCGTTCAGCCGCAGCGCCAGATAGTGTTCGTGCGGCGCGACGCCCATGGTCTCCTTGAAGAGATCCTGAAGGTGCCGGGCGCTGACCCCCACGCGGCGCGCCAGCCGCGCGAGCGTCAGCGGAGCCTCGACCGTTTCTTCCATCAGCTTGACCGCGGCGCCGACGCGAGTCTCGAGAATGCGCATGTTGCCGATCGCGGGTACCTGCAGGAGGTCGCCGCGGGTGCGTTCCTGCTCGTAGATGAAGAGGCGCGACACTTCGAGCGCCAGCGAATAGCCGTGCGCGCGGCGGATCAGTTCCAGCATCAGGTCCAGCGTCGGCAGCGAGCCGCCGGTGGTGATGCGTTTTCGGTCGATGACGAAACGCTCGCGCACCATCGTCACCTGCGGATAGGCGGCGGCGAAATCCTCGAAATCCTCCCAATGGGTGGTGGCCGAGAAATTGTCGAGGAGGCTCGTCTCCGCCAGCAGCCAGGAGCCGGATTCGATTCCGGCCATCATCTCCCGGTGCCGCGCCGTCTGCGACAGGAGCATCTTGAGCTGCGAGGTGGCGCTGCGCTGCCAGTGGTAGCTGGAAAGCACGAAGAGCGGCGCCGTCTCGCGCTGCGGGCGGAAGGCGCCGGCCACCGGGACGGGAATGCCGCTCTTCGTCTCGATCGCCCTCCCGTCCGGACTGAACAGGCTCCAGCTGTAAAGCGTGCGCCCGGCGATACGATTGGCGGCGCGCAACGGTTCGACAACCGATGCGACAAGGATGAGATTGGTCTCCGGCAAGACCAGAAGGTCGATATGCTGCGCCTGCGCGATGCTGCTGTCCACGACAAAACTTCCTCCAGAGAATTCCGATAATGTATAGGATGCTTCTCTTAATGCAAAGCAACGCGGCATTTTCTGGCCCGTAATACGGGCAACGAAAGGGAGGACATCAATGCCGCTCAGCATGAACCGCGAGGTGTTCATCACATGCGCCGTCACCGGCGCCGGAGACACCGTCTCGAAATCCAGCCACGTTCCGGTCACGCCGAAACAGATCGCTGAATCGGCGATCGAGGCCGCCAAGGCGGGTGCCGCGGTCGTCCACTGTCACGTCCGCGATCCCGACACCGGCGCGCCTGCGCGGCGGCTCGATCTCTACAGGGAGGTGACCGACCGCATCCGCTCCGCCGACATCGACGTGGTGCTCAATCTGACCGCCGGCATGGGCGGAGACCTCGTATTCGGTAACGTCGAGAGCCCCTTCCCCGTCAACGAGAAGGGCACGGACATGGCCGGCGCCACCGAACGCGTCGCGCATGTCGCCGAATGCCTGCCGGAAATCTGCACGCTCGACTGCGGCACGATGAATTTCTCGCTCGGCGATTACGTCATGACCAATACGCCGTCGATGCTGCGCGAGATGGCACGGCAGATGACCGCACTCGGCGTGCGTCCGGAGATCGAGGCCTTCGATACCGGCCATTTGTGGTTCGCCAAGCAACTCGCCGAAGAAGGCCTGATCGAGGATCCGGTGCTGATCCAGCTCTGCATGGGCATTCCGTGGGGCGCGCCGGACGATCTCAACACCTTCATGGCCATGGTCAACAACGTTCCCTCGAACTGGACCTTTTCCGCCTTCTCGATCGGCCGCAACGCCATGGCCTATCCCGCTGCCGCAATCCTTGCCGGCGGCAACGTCCGCGTCGGCCTGGAAGACAATCTCTATGTCGGCAAGGGCCAGCTCGCGACCAATGCCCAGCTCGTGGAGAAAGCGGTTTCCGTCGTCGAGAGCATGGGCGCGAAGATCATCGGTCCGGAGGAGGTCCGCAGGAAGCTGAAGCTGACGAAGCGGTAACAAGACCCCTCCCAACCCTCCCCATAAGGGGAGGACTTGACCTGCCGCGGCAGGCGCCACCTGTCCCTCCCCTTTGTGGGGAGGTCGGTCCCGAAGGGATCGGGAGAGGCTCTTACGACATTTTGAATGGAGAGGGGAATGACCACAATCACCAGGGCCGCCTGTATCGGCGGCGGCGTCATCGGCGGGGCCTGGGCTGCGCGTTTTGCGCTTGCAGGAATAGACGTCAACATCTTCGACCCGCATCCGGAAGCCGAGCGCATCATCGGCGAGGTCATGGCCAACGCGGAACGCGCCTATGGCATGCTGACCATGGCGCCGCTTCCGCCGCGCGGCAAATTCACCTTCTGCAAGAGCGTTCAGGAAGCAGTCGAGGACGTTGACTGGATTCAGGAAAGCGTGCCCGAACGGTTGCCGTTGAAGCGCGGCGTCATCAACGAGATCGATGCCGCCGCCCGGCCCGACGCCCTCATCGGCTCCTCCACTTCGGGCCTGCTCCCGTCCGACCTGCAGGCCGAGATGAAACACCCCGAACGCATGTTCGTGGCCCATCCCTATAACCCGGTCTACCTGCTGCCGTTGGTGGAGCTCGTCGGCGGCAAGAAGACTTCGCCGGAAACGATCGGGCGCGCCGAGGAAGCGGTCGCCGAGATCGGCATGAAGGGCGTCGTCATCGCCAAGGAGATAGAGGCCTTCGTCGGCGACCGCCTGCTCGAGGCGCTGTGGCGCGAAGCACTCTGGCTGATCCAGGACGACATCTGCGATACCGAGACGCTCGACGACGTCATGCGCTATTCCTTCGGCATGCGCTGGGCACAGATGGGTCTCTTCGAGACTTATCGCATCGCCGGCGGCGAAGCGGGCATGCGCCATTTCCTCGCCCAGTTCGGCCCTTGCCTCAAATGGCCCTGGACGAAATTCACCGACGTGGTCGATCTCGACGACGCGCTCGTCGAGAAGATCGGGGCCCAATCGGACGCGCAGGCAGCCGGTCGCTCCATCCGCGAACTCGAACGCATCCGGGACGAAAACCTCGTCGGCATCATGCATGCCTTGAAGGCCGGCGACGGCGGCAAAGGCTGGGGTGCCGGCAAGCTGCTCGCCGATTTCGAGAAGCGGCTTTGGGAAAAGGGCGGCAGTCCGTCGAAGAGCCTGGACGCGTCCGGGCCGCTGCGTCTGGTCGATACCAGGGTCAACGCCGCCTGGGTCGACTACAACGGCCACATGACAGAGCATCGATACTTACAGCTCTTCGGCGACACCTCGGACGCACTGCTCAAGTTGATCGGCGTCGACTTCGCCTATGTCGAGGCCGGCCACAGCTATTACACGGTCGAGACCCACATTCGTCATCTCGGCGAAGCCAAGCTCGGACAGGCGCTCTATACGACCCTGCAGCTTCTTTCGTCGGACGAGAAGCGCATTCACTTCTTCACGCGCATTCACGATGCGGCGTCGGGCGACGTCATCGCCACCGCCGAACAGATGATGCTGCATGTCGACGCCAAGGCCGGCAAGTCCGTGCCGGCACCGGCGGAGGTGATGGCCAAGCTGAAGCCGATCGCGGAAGGTCATGCGAAGCTGGACGCGCCCGAGGGCGCGGGACGGCATGTGGGGCAGAAACGGTGATGGCGATGCTGGCGGGATAAGAGCCCCTCATCCGCCTGCCGGCACCTCTCCCCGTCCCAAGGACGTCCCGACGGGGAGAGGGATAGTCCTCGGATTAGCCCGAGGAGAGGGGCACCGCCCGAGAGCCCGCAGCAGATCGTTGAGGAGCGATCTGCCGCGCGGACCAGAATTGACGAGGGAGAACAATGAATTTCGCACTGACCGAAGAACAGCAGATGATCGTCGACACGGTCCGCACCTTCGTCGAGACCGAGATCTATCCGCATGAGAACGAGGTCGAGCGGACCGGCGTGGTGCCGCGCGAACTCGGGCTGGAAATCGCCCGCAAATGCAAGGAACTCGGCTTCTTCGCCTGCAACTTCCCGGAAGAGGTCGGCGGCGCCGGCCTCGACCATCTGACCTTCACTCTGGTCGAGCGCGAGCTCGGCCGCGGGTCCATGGGCCTCACCGTCTTTTTCGGGCGGCCGTCCGGCATCCTGATGGCCTGCAACGAGGATCAGCGGGAGCGATACCTGCTCCCCGCCGTCCGCGGCGACAAGTTCGACGCGCTCGCCATGACCGAACCGGATGCCGGCTCGGACGTGCGCGGCATGAAATGCTTCGCACGGCAGGACGGCGACGACTGGATCGTCAACGGGACGAAGCACTTCATCAGCCATGCCGACATTGCCGATTTCGTCATCGTCTTCGTCGCCACCGGCGAGGAGCAGACGCCGCGCGGACCGAAGAAGAAGATCACCTGTTTCCTGGTCGATCGCGGCACCCCCGGCTTCGAAATCCGCGAAGGCTACAATTCCGTCTCGCATCGCGGCTACAAGAACTGCATCCTCACTTTCGACGACTGCCGGCTGCCTTCCGCCCAGATTCTCGGCGAGGCCCATAAAGGCTTCGATATCGCCAACGACTGGCTCTACGCCACGCGCCTGACCGTGGCGGCCACCTCCGTCGGCCGCGCCCGTCGCGCCTTCGATTACGCACTCTCCTACGCGGCCGAGCGCAAGCAGTTCGGCAAGCCGATCGGCGCCAACCAGGGAGTCTCCTTCAAGCTTGCCGACATGATCACCGAGATCGACGCGGCCGACCTTCTGACACTCTCGGCCGCCTGGCGGCTCGACCAGGGCCTGCCGTCCAACCGCGAGATCGCTTCGGCCAAGGTCTTTGCCACCGAAATGCTCGCCCGCGTCACAGACGAGGCGATCCAGATCTATGGCGGCATGGGACTCATGGACGACCTGCCGCTCGCCCGCTTCTGGCGCGACGCCCGCGTCGAGCGCATCTGGGATGGGACGTCCGAGATCCAGCGACACATCATCAGCCGCGATCTGCTCCGGCCGCTGGGGGCTTGAGCGATGGGCGAGCTTCCGCAAATTACCCCCCTCTGCCCTGCCGGGCATCTCTCCGGCGCACTCCACGGGGGCGCGGCATGACCCCCACTCCCCGCTCCCTCGACCGTCTCATCCGCCCACGCTCCATCGCCGTCTTCGGCGGCAAGGAGGCGCGCCGCGTCATCGAACAATGCGACAAGATGGGCTTTGCCGGCGACATCTGGCCGGTCCACCCGCGCGAGGAAGAAATCCTCGGCCGCCGCTGCTACCGCTCGGTGTCCGACCTGCCGAGGGCGCCGGATGCTTCCTTCGTCGGGGTCAACCGCGCGCTCACGATCGAGATCATCCGCGATCTCGCCGCGCGCGGCGCCGGGGGTGCCGTCTGCTACGCCTCCGGTTTCCGCGAGGCGGCAAACGAGCTTACCGACGGCAACGACCTGCAGGAGGCGCTCGTCGCGGCGGCCGGCGACATGCCGATCGTCGGGCCCAACTGCTACGGTTTCATCAACATGCTGGACGGCGCGCTGCTCTGGCCCGACCAGCACGGCATGCTTCGGGTCGAACGCGGCGTCGCGATCCTCACGCAATCTTCCAACATCGCCTGCAACATCTCCATGCAGAAGCGCGGGCTGCCGCTGGCCTATGTCATGACGGCCGGCAACCAGGCGCAGACGGGCCTTTCCGACATCGCCTGCGCCGTGCTCGAGGATCCGCGCGTCACCGCCGTCGGTCTTCATATCGAAGGCTTCGACAGCATCGAGGCGTTGGAAAGGCTTGCCGCCCGCGCACGCGAGCTGCGCAAACCCGTGGTCACGCTGAAGGTCGGGAAATCGGAAGCAGCCCAGCTTGCAACCGTCTCCCATACCGCCTCGCTAGCCGGCAACGACCGGGTCTCCTCGGCCCTGCTCGCCCGCCTCGGCATCGGCCGCGTCGATACGCTGCCCGAGTTGCTCGAAACCCTGAAGCTGCTGCATCTTCATGGGCCGCTGCCCAGCGCCGATATCTCCTCGATGAGCTGTTCGGGCGGCGAGGCATCGCTGATGGCGGATGCCGGCGTCCGGCGCAAAGTCAATTTCCGGGCACTCAGGGAGGAACAGCGCCAGCCGCTGCGCGAAAGCCTCGGCGAAATGGTGACGATCGCCAATCCGCTCGACTACCACACCTTCGTCTGGGGAAATCGCGAGAAGCAGACGGCCGCCTTCACGGCCATGATGCGCGGCGGCTATGCCCTCAACCTGATCGTGCTCGATTTCCCGCGGCTCGACCGATGCGACGCGGCCGACTGGGTCACGACCTGTGAGGCGACCATCGATGCGACGAAGGCTACCGGCGCGGTCGCCGGTATCGTTGCCAGCCTAGGCGAGAACATGCCCGAGGAAACCGCTCTCTCGCTGGTGTCGGCGGGCGTCGTGCCCTTCTTCGGCATCGACGAGGCGCTCGCCGCCATCGAGACCGCCGCTGCGATTGGCGCGATCTGGGCAAAGCCCGCAGCACCTCCCCTCCTCCGCTCGCGTCCCGAGGGAGGCGAGATCGTCACCCTGAGCGAAGCCGAAGCGAAGGCTGAGCTCGCGGCAGCGGGCGTCATCGTTCCCGGTGGCAGGAGCGCCGCCACAGTCGAGGAAGCCGCAGCGGCGGCCGAGGCCCTCGGCTTCCCCGTGGTCCTCAAGGGCCTCGGCGTGGCGCACAAGACCGAAGCCGGTGCGGTCAAGGTCAATCTGACAAGCCGTCAGGAGGTCATCACAGCGGCGCGAGGCATGGCTGCGGTCGCCTCCGGTTACCTCGTCGAGAAGATGATCGCCAGGCCTGTGGCGGAGCTGATCGTCGGGGCGATGCGCGACGCGGTCGCAGGTCCGGTGCTGACGATCGGCGCGGGCGGAATTCTCGTCGAATTGCTCGAGGATTCCGCGATCCTCACGCTGCCGGTCACCGAAGAGATGATCCGCGATGCGATTGCGGGCCTGAAGATCGCCAAGCTGCTCGACGGCTATCGCGGCAATCCCAAGGGCGATATCGCCGCCTTGGCGGGAACTGTCGCTGCCGCGGCATCCTATGTCGTTGCAAACGCTTCCAAACTCGAAGAACTCGATATCAATCCTATAATGGTGCTGCCGGACGGCCACGGAGCCGTTGCCGCCGACGCCCTGATCCGCCGGAGGAAATGAGCCCATGACCGGACCGATCCTTACGCGCCGCGAAGGCGGCATTCTCGAAGTCACGATCGACCGGCCGAAGGCCAACGCCATCGACCTGAAGACCAGCCGCGTCATGGGCGAAATCTTCCGCGATTTCCGGGACGACCCGGCGCTCAGGGTCGCGATCATCACCGGCGCCGGCGAGAAATTCTTCTGCCCCGGCTGGGACCTGAAGGCGGCCGCGGAAGGCGATCCAGTCGATGGAGACTACGGCGTCGGCGGTTTCGGCGGGATGCAGGAGCTGCGCGACCTCAACAAGCCCATCATCGCTGCCGTCAACGGCATTTGTTGCGGTGGCGGCCTGGAGATCGCGCTTTCGACCGACATCATCCTCGCAGCCGAACATGCGAGTTTCGCACTCCCGGAAATCCGCTCGGGCACGCTCGCCGATGCCGCTTCGATCAAGCTGCCGAAGCGAATCCCCTACCATATCGCCATGGACATGCTGCTCACCGGCCGCTGGCTCGACGTGGTCGAAGCGAACCGCTGGGGCTTCGTCAACGAGATCCTGCCGGCCGGACGGCTGATGGACCGGGCTTGGGAACTGGCGCGCCTGCTCGAAAGCGGCCCGCCGCTCGTCTATGCCGCAATCAAGGAAGTGGTCCGCGATGCCGAGGGCCGGGACTTCCAGACGACCATGAACAAGGTCACCCGTCGCCAGTTCAGGACAGTCGATGTCCTCTATTCGAGCGAGGACCAGCTCGAGGGCGCCCGCGCCTTTGCGGAGAAGCGCGACCCGGTCTGGAAGGGACGCTGAGATACGCGGCCTCTTCGGCCGCGGACAGAGTGGAAGCCGGAGGATGCCGGCCTTCAGCGTGACGCGTCGCGAGCACCGGCGCGTGCGGCTGAGCAGTCTTTCCATAAGACATGCTTATGGAAAAGATTTATAATTTAGGACGTTACAAGCCACGTCCAAGCGTTTAGCCTTATGGGTGAACAACGCGGATAACGCGCAAAGAGACGACAAGGAGGTCAGGATAGAGACGATCCCGGTGGACTGCAAACCACCTCCGGCCATCTCGACCGATGGCAAATACGCGAACACTCTACCAATCACAACGAACGGCGAATGCCGGCTGAAGAAGGGAACAGGGGAATGAGCGATTACAAAGACTATTTGGCACGTCAGGTCATGCTCGGCAAAATGAACCGGCGTGAATTTCTCGGACGCGCCGCCGCCCTCGGCATTGCTGTGTCTACGGCGAATACGCTCTTCGCGTCGAGCGCCGCGGCGCAGGAGCCGAAGCGCGGCGGTCACCTGAAGCTCGGCCTCGAAGGGGCAGCCGCCACCGATTCGCGGGATCCCGCAAAGGCGCTGTCGCAATTCATGTTCGTGGTCGGCCGGAACTGGGGCGACATGCTCGTCGAGAGCCACCCGACGACCGGCGAACCGGTGCCGGCGCTTGCAGAATCCTGGGAGCCCTCCGCCGACGCCGCCACCTGGACCTTCACGATCCGCAAGGGCGTCAAATTCCACGACGGTAAGGAACTGACGATCGACGACGTCATCAAGACCCTGCAGCGACACACGGACGAAAAGTCCGAGTCCGGCGCGCTCGGCGTGATGAAATCCATCAAGGAAATCAAGGCCGACGGCGACAAGCTCGTCTTGACGCTGACGGAGGGCAATGCGGACCTGCCGCTGCTGCTGACCGATTATCACCTCATCATCCAGCCGAACGGCGGCACGGACAATCCCGACGCGATGATCGGGACCGGCCCCTATAAGGTCGCAAGCTTCGAGCCGGGCGTACGGGCCACATTCGAAAGGAATGCCGACGACTGGCGCACCGATCGCGGCTATGTCGATTCCGTCGAACTGATCGCGATGAACGACGCGACGGCGCGCATCGCGGCGCTGTCCTCGGGCCAGGTTCACTTCATCAACCGCGTCGACCCAAAGACGGTCAACCTGTTGAAGAAGGCGCCGACCGTGGAAATCCTCAACACGTCGGGCCGAGGACATTACGTCTTCATCATGCATTGCAACACGGCGCCGTTCGACAACAACGACCTGCGCATGGCGCTGAAATACGCGATGGATCGCGAGACGCTGGTACAGCGCATTCTTGGCGGCTACGGCAAGGTCGGCAACGACTTCCCGATCAACGACACCTATGCGCTCTTCCCCGAAGGTATCGAGCAACGCGCCTACGATCCGGACAAGGCGGCATTCCACTACAAGAAATCCGGCCATAGCGGTCCGGTGCTGCTGCGCACCTCGGACGTCGCTTTCCCGGGCGCGGTCGATGCCGCCGTCCTCTACCAGGCGAGCGCCAAGAAGGCGGGCATCGAGATCGAGGTCAAGCGCGAGCCGGGCGACGGCTATTGGTCCAACGTCTGGAACGTCCAACCCTTCTCGACATCCTATTGGGGCGGGCGTCCGACCCAGGATCAGATGTACTCCACCGCCTATCTCTCGACAGCCGACTGGAACGACACCCGCTTCAAGCGTCCGGATTTCGACAAGATCCTGCTCGAAGCGCGTTCCGAGCTGGACGAAGCGAAGCGCAAGGACATGTACCGCACCATGGCGATGATGGTGCGCGACGAAGGCGGCCTGATCCTGCCGATGTTCAACGACTTCGTGAACGCGGCCGGCAAAACGGTGAAGGGCTACGTCCACGACATCGGCAACGACATGTCGAACGGCTATGTCGCGACCAGGGTATGGCTGGACGCCTGATGATGGAAAGCGGACCGATCACGGGTCCGGTCGTGACGGATGCGACCGCAGGCGAGACAGCCCTGCGGTCCCCCGATCTTTCCGGTGCCCCAGCCAAACCCGACCCGGCCGCCGACGAGCTCGGCGGCACGTTCTGGCGGCGCTTCGCCTTTCGCCGTCCTCTCGCGGCGCTGATCCTTCAGCGCCTGGGACTGAGCGTCGGCCTGCTCTTCGCCGTGTCGCTGATGATCTTCGGCGGCATCGAGGCGTTGCCAGGCGATTTCGCCACCACCTATCTCGGCCAGTCGGCGACGCCGCAGGCCGTCGAGAACATCCGCAAGGATCTCGGGCTCGACCGCCCCTGGAGCGAGCGCTATCTCAGCTGGCTCGGCGGCGCGGTGCAGGGTGATTTCGGCACGTCCTGGGCGAGCAGGAATTCCGTCAGCGAGCAGATCGGCAACCGCCTCGGCAACTCGCTCTTCCTGGCTTTCTTCGCGGCGCTCGTCTCCGTACCGCTGGCCGTGGGGCTAGGGATGCTCGCGGTGCAATTCCGCAACCGCCTGCCTGACAAGATCATCAACGTGATATCGCTTGCGGCGATCTCGCTGCCGGAGTTCTTCATCGGCTATCTGCTGATCATGTTCTTCGCCGTCAAATGGGGGGTCGCCACCTTCCCGGCCACCGTCTACGCCAGCATGGGCTTCATGGACCGCCTTTCGGCGATCGCACTTCCGGTCGCGACCCTCGTGCTCGTGGTCCTCGCCCATATGATGCGCATGACGCGCGCGGCCATCCTAAACGTCATGTCGTCGGCCTACGTGGAGACCGCCGAACTCAAGGGGCTCGGCACGTTCCGCATCATCGCGCGCCACGCCGCCCCCAATGCCGTGGCCCCGGTCATCAACGTCATCGCGCTGAACCTTGCCTATCTGGTCGTCGGCGTCGTCGTGGTCGAAGTCGTCTTCGTTTATCCCGGCATGGGGCAATACATGGTGGATGCCGTGACGGTGCGCGACATGCCCGTCGTGCAGGCGTGCGGGCTGATCTTTGCGGCCTTCTACATCTTCCTCAACATGGCGGCCGACATTCTCGCCATTCTCGCCAATCCGAGACTGAGGCACCCGCGATGAACCTGAAATCCATTCCACTCAGTGCCTGGGTAGGCATCATCGGCATCGCGATCGCGCTTCTGTGCGCTCTCTTCGCGCCCGTTCTCGCGCCCTTCGGCGAGCGTGAGGTGGTCGGCGAGATCTGGCTCCCGGCCGGCGGCGATTTCCTGCTCGGCACGGACAATCTTGGCCGCGACCTGCTCTCGCGCCTGATCTACGGTGCCCGCACGACCATCTTCGTGGCGTTGGCGGCAACCGTGCTCTCCTTCGCTCTCGGCATGATCCTGAGCTTCACCGCAGCCGTCACCGGCGGCTTCGTCGATCAGTTCTTCTCCCGCTTCAACGATCTGATGATGGCGGTGCCGACGCTGATCTTCGCACTCGTCGTTCTCGCGGTGCTGCCGCAGCATCTGTGGATCCTGGTCCTCGTCATGGCCGTGCTCGACTCGACGCGTGTCTTCCGCATCGGCCGCGCCGTCGCCCTCGATGTCGCGGTGATGGAATTCGTCGAGGCTGCGCGGTTACGCGGCGAAGGCAATGTCTGGATCATCTTCCGGGAAATCCTGCCGAACACGCTGTCGCCGCTGCTCGCCGAGTTCGGTCTGCGCTTCGCCTTCTCGATCCTGTTCCTCTCCACCCTCTCCTTCCTCGGCCTTGGCATCCAGCCGCCGGCCGCCGACTGGGGCGGCATGGTCAAGGACAACAAGGATGGCATCATCTTCGGCATATCGGCCGCGCTCATCCCGGGCGGAGCGATCGCCGCCCTCGCCATCTGCGTCAATCTCGTCGTCGACTGGCTGATGAAGCGCACCTCGAGCCTGAAAGGAGGCCGCGGCGATGCCTGAGCTGCTTTCCGTCAAGAACCTGAAGATCGAAGCGACGAGCTATCCGCCGGGCGAACCGCCGAAGGTGGTGACGCTGGTCGAGGGCGTTTCCTTCGATCTCGAAAAAGGCAAGGTGCTCGGTCTCATCGGCGAGTCCGGTGCCGGCAAGTCGACCATCGGCCTTTCGGCGCTCGCCTATGGCCGCGGCGGCGTGAGAATCACCGGCGGTGAGGTGCTGCTCAACGGCCGCGACATCCTGAAGCTCGGCCGCAGCGGCATCAACGCGGTTCGCGGGCGCAATGTCTGCTACGTCGCGCAGTCCGCCGCAGCCGCCTTCAACCCGGCGCACAAGCTCGGCGATCAGGTGATCGAGGCGTCGGTCCGTCACGGCGTCATGAGCCGTGAAGAGGCGAACAGGCGCGCGCTCTATCTTTTCGAGGTCCTCGGCCTTCCCAATCCGGAGACCTTCGGCGACCGCTATCCCCACCAGGTGTCGGGCGGGCAGTTGCAGCGCGCCATGACCGCCATGGCACTCTGCCCCAATCCGGAACTGATCGTCTTCGACGAGCCGACCACGGCGCTCGACGTGACGACCCAGATCGACGTGCTCGCGGCCATCAAGCACGCGATCGAAGAGACCGACACGGCGGCCCTCTACATCACCCACGATCTTGCGGTCGTCGCCCAGATCTCCGACGACATCATGGTGCTGCGTCACGGAAAGACCGTGGAATACGGCACCACGAAGCAGGTGATCGAGGCCCCGAGGGAAGAATACACCCGCGCCCTCGTCAGCGTCCGCCAGGAAAAACGCGTCGAGGCCCCGGACCAGACCGGCGCGCTTCTCAAGATCGAACATGTGCATGCCGGCTACGCCAACGGCTTCAAGGTGCTGCACGACGTCTCGATGCACCTGCCGAAGGGGCAGACGCTTGCAGTCGTCGGGGAGTCCGGATCGGGCAAGTCGACGCTCGCACGCGTCATCACCGGCCTGCTGCCGCCGAGCGAAGGGCGCATCACCTTCGAAGGAAAGGAACTGCCGAAAGCCTTGAAGGGGCGAACCAACGACGAGCTTCGGCGGATCCAAATGATCTATCAGATGGCCGATACGGCGATGAACCCGCGCCAGACTGTGCGCGATATCGTCGGCCGGCCGCTCTCCTTCTACTTCGGAATGCATGGCGCCAAGAAGACCGAGCGGGTGAAGGAATTGCTCGACCAGATCGAAATGGGCACCCGCTTCCTCGATCGTTATCCGGCCGAGCTTTCCGGCGGACAGAAGCAGCGCGTCGCGATCGCCCGGGCGCTTGCCGCCCAACCGGAACTCATCCTTTGCGACGAGCCGACCTCGGCGCTCGATCCGCTGGTGGCGGAGGGGATTCTGAACCTGCTTCTGAAGCTGCAGGAGGAAACCGCCGTTTCCTACGTCTTCATCACCCATGACATAGCGATCGTCCGGGCAATCGCCGACAGCGTCGCCGTAATGCATCGCGGCCGGCTGGTGCGCTTCGGTCCGAAGTCTAAGGTCCTTTCGCCGCCCTTCGACGACTATACCGATCTGCTTTTGAAGTCGGTTCCCGAAATGGAAATCGGCTGGCTGGAAAAGGTACTGCAGACGCGACGGATGGAGAGCGCCGGCAATTGAGTGCGCGTGGCGGCCGCCACGCGCACTCGTCAGTATTCTGCGGGAATGGTCAGCACTTCGGCCTCCGGCGTCTCCAGGAAGCGCCGGACCGCAGAGGGCAGATGCCGCGACCCGAAAGGAAGCAGCCCGCAGCGCGAAAGCATCTGGCGCTTGTCCGGATCCAGCCCGATATGCCGCCAGATCATCCGCGAGGCGTAGGGCAGGTTCTCCTTGCGCCACGAGACCCCCATGGTGGTGCCGCGCAGATAGACCCGCTGGTGCACCTCGAAGGGCATCAGGATCGTCTGCGCCAGCATCGACGCCTGCCCCACGGTGCGCTCGGCTATGAAGATGCGGTTTCGCCAGAAGGTGACGAGGCCGACATATTTCGAGAACTGTTCGATCTCGTTCGCCTTGTCGCGAATGCGCTCGATCGATTTCACCCGGATCGAGCCGCCTTCCTCATAGATATGCGCGCAGGAACAGACCACGAAGCCGGGCCAGGAGAGCGAAAGGTGATAGGTCTGGTAGTAGCCGAAATGGTGGCGAAGGGCTGCTGCATCGCCCGGGAACCCTTCGAGGAGCTGCCCCGCTTCCAGCCGGTGCCGCTCGGGGCGGATCATACGCGCCTCGAACAGCTTGGGTGAGAGCGAAAAATCCTCAGCCGCAAGTCCGAAGAACGCGGCAATCCGTTGCACGTTGTGCGCCGAAGGCCGCGCCTCGCCGTTGATGTAGCGGTTGAACTGCTGACGGTTGATGCCGATCTCGCGGCAGATCTGGGAGATCGAGCGCCGCGTCGCACAGGCAAAACGCAGATTTGTTACGAATGTGTCGTCCGGCTGCAAGTGCTCCACCTATCGAATTGCAGCCAGCGTAAACTAGCGAAAATTCGCGTCAAGTCGCGAAATTGCCTGGGGGCCGGCAGGCGTTAGGTTTCTCTCGAACAAGACACACAAGGGGAACTGGAAATGACCGAATTCACGAAGCGTCCCGACGGCCTCATCGTACCGGCCGGCATCAACCGGCGCGGCTTCCTCGCAGGCACCGCAGCGCTCGGCCTCGCCGCCGGCATCGGGAGCTCCATCGGCTTGGGCGAGGCACGGGCGCAGGAGCCCAAACGCGGCGGCCACCTGAAGCTCGGCCTCGACGGCGGAGCGACGACCGATTCGCTCGATCCGGCAACCTATAGCGGTTCGGTATCTTTCGTGATCGGCCATCTCTGGGGCGACACGCTGGTCGAGTCCCATCCCGAGACAGGCGCTCCGCTGCCCGCGATCGCCTCCTCCTGGGAGTCGTCGGCGGATGCTTCGGTCTGGACGTTCAAGATCCGGAACGACATCGCTTTCCACGACGGCAAGAAACTCACCGTCGCAGACGTGATCGCAACGTTGAAGCGGCATTCCGACGAAGGCTCCAAGTCGGGAGCGCTCGGGCTGATGCGGTCCGTCAAGGCGATCGAGGAAAAAGCCGGAGACCTCGTCCTGACGCTGACGGAAGGCAATGCGGACCTGCCCCTCCTGCTGACCGACTATCATCTCATCATCCAGCCCGGCGGCGGCGTCGACAACCCCACCTCGCCGATCGGCACCGGCCCCTACAAGCTGGCAAGCTACGAAGCCGGCATCCGGGCAACCTTCGAGAAGAACACCGCCGACTGGCGTTCGGACCGCGGCTATGTCGACAGCGTCGAGATCATCGTCATGAACGACAACACGGCCCGCATTGCGGCGCTTTCCTCCGGGCAGGTGCATTTCATCAACGGCGTCGATCCGAAGACCGTGCCGCTGCTGAAGCGTGCGCCCCGCGTCGAGATCCTGCAGACCTCGGGCAAGGGCTTCTACAGCTTCCTCATGCATTGCGACACGGCCCCCTTCGACAACAACGACCTGAGGCTCGCGCTGAAATATGCCATAGATAGGCAGGCTATTCTCGATCGCGTGCTCGGCGGCTACGGCACGCTCGGCAACGATTATCCGGTCAACGAAAACTACGCGCTGGCACCTGAAGGCATCGAGCAGCGCGCCTACGACCCCGACAAGGCGGCCTTCCATTACAAGAAGTCCGGCCACGACCGGCCGATCCTGCTGCGCACCTCCGATGCCGCCTTCCCGGGTGCGGTCGATGCTTCCGTCCTCTTCCAGGAAAGCGCCCGCAAGGCCGGGATCGAAATCGAAGTACGCCGGGAGCCGGAAGACGGCTACTGGACCAATGTCTGGAATGTTCAGCCGTTCTGCGCTTCCTACTGGGGCGGCCGCCCGACGCAGGATTCCCGTTATTCCACGTCCTATCTGTCGAGTGCGGAATGGAACGACACGCGGTTCAAGCGGGAGGACTTCGACAAGCTTCTCCTGCAGGCGCGCTCCGAACTTGACGAAGCCAAGCGCAAGGAGCTCTACCACACCATGGCACTCATGGTGCGGGACGAAGGCGGTCTCATCCTGCCCGTCTTCAACGATTATGTGAACGCCGCCTCCGCTTCGCTGAAAGGCTTCGTGCACGACATCGGCAACGACCTTTCCAACGGCTACGTCGGAAGCCGCGTCTGGTTCGACAGCTAAAGTGCAATGAGCAGGCGCAGGTGGTTTTCCGCCTGCGCCTCGCATCTCAACAGTCACGCACCGATCGGAGGCAGCCAACATGGTCGAGCGCAATTTCACCGTGATCGAAAACGAATGGATAACCCTCGAGGACGGAACCCGGCTCGCCGCGCGCATCTGGATGCCCGAGGGCACCGAGCAGAAGCCGGTGCCGGCCGTCCTGGAATACCTGCCCTACCGCAAGCGCGACGGAACCTGTGCACGCGACGAATCCACCTACCCTGCCTTCGCGGCCGCCGGGATTGCCGGCGTTCGCGTCGACATCCGCGGCTCGGGCGAGTCCGAGGGCGTGATCGACGGCGAATATACGCCGCGTGAACTCTCCGACGGCTGCGAGATCATCGAATGGATTGCGGCACAGCCCTGGTCGAACGGCAAGGTCGGGATGATGGGCATCTCCTGGGGCGGCTTCAACTGTCTGCAGGTGGCGGCACTCAAGCCGCCGGCTCTCAAGGCGGTGATCTCGATCGCCTCGACCGTCGACCGCTACAATGACGACATCCACTACAAGAACGGCTGCCATCTCTCGGCTCAACTCTCCTGGGCGGCAACCATGCTCGCCTACCAGTCTCGATCGCCCGATCCGGAACTCGTCGGCGAGCGCTGGCGGGAGATGTGGCTGGAGCGCCTCGAGAACGAGCCCTTCTTCCTGGAGGAATGGCTGGAGCACCAGCGCCGCGACGATTTCTGGCGGCATGGCTCGATCTCGGAGGATTTCGACGGCTTTCCGATCCCGGCGCTGGTGATCGCCGGATGGGCGGACGGCTACCGCAACACGCCGATCAAGGCGGTCGAGGGGCTCGGCGGCAAGGCCAAGGCGCTCATCGGCCCCTGGGTCCACAAATATCCGCATTTCGCCTGGCCGAAGCCGCGAGCAGACTTTCTCGGAGAGGCGATCCGCTGGTGGAACCGCTGGCTTCGCGACGAAAAGAACGATGCCGAGCAATTGCCGCAGATGCGCGCCTATATGCTCGACGGCCCGAGGCCTGCGGTCAGGCGCAATGAAGACCCGGGCCGCTGGATCGCCAAGGATGTCTGGAGCACGCCGGAAATGCGGACCTTCGCGGTTTCGAGCGAGGGAGGCCTGGCGGCCGGTTCCCCGTCCCGGCGCGGGATCGGCGATGTTTACCTGCGTTCGCCGCTCGATACCGGCACCGCTGCCGGTGAGTATTTCACGCTCAAGCCCGACGCCGAGATGCCCGGCGACCAGCGCATCGACGATGCGGGCTCGCTCACTTTCGACACGCGCCCGCTGCTCGAGGCGGAGGACTATCTCGGTCAGCCGGTGCTCGACCTCGAGCTTTCCTGCAGTGCCGAAACCGCCAATCTCGTCGCGCGTATCGTCGATGTCCATCCGGACGGAACGGCAACCCGCGTCGCCTTCGGCGTCCTCAACCTGGCGCACCGCAACGGCAATGCGCAGCCGGTGCCAATGGAGAAGAACCGCAAGACGCGCGTCACGCTGGTGCTCGATGCTTGCGGCTATCGCTTCCGCGCCGGTCACCGCATACGCCTGTCGCTGTCGACCTCCTATTGGCCGATCATCCTGCCGTCGCCGACCGATCCAGGCGTCACGATCGATACGGCCAGCGTCTCCCTTTCCCTGCCGCTTCTCGGCGACCATCGCGAGATCGTCGTGCCGCAGCCGGCCAATCCCGACCCGTTGCCGCACTATATCGAGCATTCGCCGTCCGAAACGCGCCGCACCGTCGAACGCGACATGACCAAGGGCCTGACGCATTATCGGATCTACGAGAATACCGGCCTCGTCGAGCATCCCGGCACGGGCAATGTGACGCAGGACATCCGCGAAGAAACCTGGACGATCGCGCCGGACGATCCACACTCGATGACGGGCGCTTCGACCTGGACCTGTATTGCGCGGCGTGGGCAGCAATCGCTGAAGACCGTCTCGACCTCCCGCCTCGGCTGTACGCAAAGCGAGTGGATCGCCTCCGCCAGGGTTGAGGCTTTCGAGGGAGAGACGAAGATCTTCGAGAAGAGCTTCGAAAAGCGGATCCGGCGGGATTTCATGTGAGGCTCGGCGCGACTGCCCCTCGTCCCGCTACCCGGGGAGTGAGCCAGGGGCAATTTCATCGGGCGCTCGCGTTTCCGTGGCTGAGCGCCCGCAACACTTGGACGGCTCTTTCTGCATCTGCCGCGGGCACGAAAATGTGGTCGTGGTAATAGGCCGCGACAACATTGGCGCTGATGCCCGCCTGCGTCAGTGCGCCTGAAACCGCCGCCGTCAGCCCAACGGCTTCGAGTGCGGAATGGACGCCCAGCGTAATCAGCCGCAGCACCGGTCCATAGGAAAGTCCCGCCGCCTCGGCACGGGTCTGCTCGAGGATGAGCGTAATCCCCTCATTTTCGCGAAAGGTTCCGATCGGCTCAAGCGCGAACCAGGCCGCAGCACGACTTTCAACCGTGCAATAGACATATTCGCCGTCATGTAGCACCGGCTCCAATTCTGCAAGCAGCCGCTGGAGATCGGTCTCGCCGCTCATCGCCGACTCAAGCCGTGCCGGTCAATCGTGCCACAGCTTGCACGAGACGCACGAAGCCGTCCCGCGCACCGGGGCTCATGTGGCGCGCTCGAAGCCAGGAATGCACCATCTGCGGCTCTTCTTGGTAGGTGACGTCCACGCCGGCCTGGGCGAGCCGGGCTGCATAGGCGCGCGCATCATCCCGCAGCGGATCGAAATGAGCTCCAGTGATATAGGCGGGGGGAAGTCCGGACAGGTCCGCGGCCTTCAGCGGGTGCGCAAACGGCTCATCCGCCGGCGCTTTCAGCACCTCGCGGTAATAGTCGACGTCGGCGGTGGAAAGCAGCGGCGCCTCGGCCATCTCGATAAAGGAGCCGCGCGTCAGATCGCCGCCGAGGCCGGGATAGATCAGAACCTGGCCGACGATGCCGGCGAGCCCCTCAGCCTTCGCTTTCAGTACGATTCCGGCTGACAGGTTGCCGCCGGCGCTGTCGCCGGCGACGACGAGCGGACGCCCATCGGCAAGAAGCGCTTCGAGCACGTCATAGCAGTCTTCGAAGGCTGCGGGCCATAGATGTTCGGGGGCAAGGCGATAGTCTACCGACACCAGCTCGACCCGTGCACCATGGGCAAGCTCGGCGCAGATCGCATCATGGCTCTCAAGCGAGCCGACGACGAACCCGCCGCCATGGATATAGAGAACGCGCGTCTCGCTCGCGACCTTCGCCGGACGGTAGTACCGCACCGGAATTCGTCCCGCCAGCCGCCCGTCCCGCCGGGTCAGCCCTTCGGGAGACGGCGCGTCGAACTCGGCGCAGAGTGCATCGTACCATTGCCGTTGCTGCTCGACGGAGGCATTGACCGCATCGGCGGGATAGAACGCCTCGCAACGTTGGTGAAAGGCGCGAATCCCCGCTTCTGTCGGCATCGGCTTTGTCGTTTTCGAATCCATCCCATTCCCCCTCACCGCACCTTAGAGTCAGTTTGACGACTTTGACAACGAGGTTGTTGTAGGCGGCGGCCGGCATCCCTTCCGGCGCAATCGATGCGACAGCGCCGGGAGCCTTGGGCAGGCTGAAATCCCGGCAGATGTTTGGCGTCAAGGCGGTGCCGAGCCGTTCGTTCGGCTCGCTGTCAACCAGCGATGCCGGGATAGCGTGCCAGATGCTGAAAAAGCCGCGCCACCGCCTCAGCGCCGGGGTCGATGTGTCCTTCGAGCTGTCTGGCATTGATATAGGCCGCGCGACCGGCATTCGCGCGGGTAAGCGTGGCGGTGAAGTTCGCGCCTTCGCGCGCGGCGGCGGCGGCGGCGGCAATGCCCTGGCCGAGCGCGTCCAATGCGGGCGCGAGTGCGTCGACCATCGTACGATCGCCAATCCTGGCACCGCCGATCTCCTGCATTCGGGCAAGCCCTGCCCGCAGCGCCTCGCGAATCGGCAGACCGCTCGACGCGCCATCCCCGGCAGCGGCGAAGAAGATCGCGAGCAGCACACCGGAGGAGCCGCCCATCGTCTGGCTGAGTTCCTGGCCGATGGCGCGCAGGAGCTGAGTATGGTCCGACAGCGGCAGGCGGTCGACGGCGTTGATCAGCGCGCGGGCCGCGCCTGCCAATGTCGAGCCGGTGTCGCCGTCACCCGATTTGGCATCGAGCGCATTGAGATCCTGCTCGGCGGCGACCAGCACGTCGCAGCAGCCGATCAGGAATGCGCGCGTCGCCGCATGGTTTGACGGGATCGGCATGATCGGCGTCAGGCCGTCCGGCAGGGCCGCGACGGCAACCGGCCGGACATCGCAAACGCCCGGCCAGGCGGGGATCGGCACGGGAGCCTTCAGGAGCTCCAGTTCGGCGGCATCAGCCGGGAAAACGGAGATGGAAAAACCCTGCATGTCGAGCGAGGTCATCAGCGGAGCCGGGCCGATGGCATGGGTAATCTTCGCGCCGACGGCCGAGCCGAGGAGATCATGCGCCAGAACCGACATTTCGAGCACCGACGTGCCGCCGAGATTGTTGATCAGCGCGACATGCGGCCCCTCAGCCATCACCGCAGCCAGCCGCTCCACCATGGTGGCGACCGAAGCGCGCGCGCCGGCAAAATCGATCTGCTCGACGCCTGCCTCGCCATGGATGCCGAGGCCGAGTTCGGCCTTGCCTTCGGGAATACGATCCTCCTTCGGGGAGCCCGGTACGCGGCAGGTATCGAGCGACATACCGATGGAGCGCGTTCCCGCGATGACACGCCTTGCTGCGGCCGTCACGGTGTCGAGGTCCGCGCCCTGCTCGGCGAGCGCCCCCGCGATCTTGTGTACGAAGAGCGTGCCGGCGACGCCGCGGGCCTGCGGGAGATCGGGAAGCGCTATATCGTCGCCGACGATCACCATCGAGACATTGAGGCCGTAGGCGCGCGCCCGCTCGGCGGCGAGGCCGAAGTTCAACCGGTCGCCGGTATAATTCTTGACGACGAGCAGACATCCGGCTGGCCCCGTCACGGCGAGGATACCGGCAAGCACGGCGTCCACGCCGGGCGAGGCGAAGACATCGCCGCAGACGGCCGCCGTCAGCATACCCTTGCCGACGAAACCGACATGGGCTGGCTCGTGGCCCGAGCCGCCGCCCGAGACGATCGCGACCCTAGACTTGTCCCAATCGCTGCGCTTGACGACCCGGATATGCGGATAGCCGTCGAGGCGGGTAAGAGCACCGCCCGAAAGAGCCAGCACGCCATCGATCGCCTCTGTGACGACGTCTTCGCGCTTGTTGATGAATTGCGCCATAAAAATCTCCTTAAGCTAAACGCATGCCCGCCGCGTCGAAATAGAGCGGCTGCGACGGTCGGATCCGAATGGTCTCGCCGCCCTTCAGCGGCGTGTGGGCGTCGGTGACGGTGATGAGGTCATGCCGCTTGAAAGTGAGGTGCAGGCGTGTCTGGTCGCCGAGATGCTCGACCCGCTTGACCAGCGCCTCCTCCCCGTCACCTTGCACAATGTGTTCCGGGCGAAGGCCGATGCTCTTTGCGCCCGCCGGAGCGCCGGCGAAGAGATCGGCCGGCAGCACGTTGATGCGCGGCTGGCCGAGACGGGTGGCGGCATAGACGCTGACGGGCTCTTCATAGACGGCCCGCGGCGAACCGAACTGCACCAGTCGCCCCTCGTTGAGCACGCCGACATGGGTCGCCATGGTCATCGCCTCGATCTGGTCATGGGTGACGTAGATAAGTGTCGCGCCTGACTTCGCCTGGATGCGCTTCAATTCGATGCGCAGGTCCGCTCTGAGCTTCGCATCGAGCGAACTCAGCGGCTCGTCCATCAGGAAGATATCCGGATTGCGGACAAGAGCGCGGCCGATGGAGACGCGCTGCATCTCGCCGCCGGAAAGCGCGGTCGCCTTGTTCTCCAGCTTGTGGGCGATCTGCAAGACCTCGGCAACCTCTTTCACCTTCCTGTCGATCTCCGCCTGCGGCGTCTTCAGGAGCGGCGACTTCAGGGGAAACTCTAGGTTCTGGCGGACCGTGAGATGTGGATAGAGCGAATATTGCTGGAAGACCATCGCGACATTGCGCTCGGCCGGCGACAGCCCCTTCATGGCGCGGCCGCCGATGAAGACCTCGCCACTGTCGGGGGCATCGAGACCGGAGACCATGCGCAGCGTCGTTGTCTTGCCCGCGCCGCTCGGGCCAAGCAGCACGACGAAGGAGCCGTCCGGCACCCGGAGCGAGACATCGCCGAGCGCGAGCGTGCCGCCGAACCGCTTCGTCACATTTTCAAGGACGACCTCAGCCATGACCCAACACTCCCTCATTGGCCTCGGAGACGAGCGCATTGCCTTTATCAGCATCGAAAAGCGAAAGGGTGCGCGTATCGAAATCGAGCCCGACCATCTCCTCCTCCCGCACCTTGCAGCTTGAGGAAATGCGCGCCTTCAGATCGCCATGACCGGTCGAAACTGTCACGATCTGCGTCGTGCCGAGATATTCCACGGCGCTGACGCGCCCGCGGTAGGCGGCATCGTCGCGGAATTTCACATGCTCCGGCCGCACGCCGAGCGTGAGGCGGCCGGCGCGGCCCTCCCGCGCGGCCGGCACTTTCATCTTCACGCCGCCGAGATCGACGCTGTCGCCGCCGATGCCGATCATGCCGTCGAAATCGAGGAAATTCATGGAAGGCGAGCCGATGAACTGGGCGACGAATTTCGTCGCCGGCCAGTCGTAGATCTGCTGCGGCCGACCGAACTGCTCGATGACGCCATGGTTCATGACGACGATCTTGTCGCCCATCTGCATAGCCTCGAGCTGGTCGTGCGTGACATAGACGGTGGTGGCGCCCATGCGGTCGTGCAGCGCGCGCAGTTCCTCCGCCATGTGCTCGCGGAACTCCGCGTCGAGCGCGCCGAGCGGCTCGTCCATGAAGAAGGCCTTGGGGCGGCGCACGATGGCGCGGCCGAGCGCCACGCGCTGACGATCGCCGCCTGAGAGCCCGCCGACGGGCTTGTCGAGGATATGCTCGATCTTGAGGATGCGGGCGACCTCGGCAACGCGCGTCGCCACCTCCTCGCGCTTCATGCCCTGGCTGACCAGGGGATAGGAGATGTTCTTACGTACGTTCATATGCGGGTAGAGCGCGAACATCTGGAAGACGAAGGCGATGTCGCGCTGGCTGGCCGGCTTCATGCCGACCTCCTCTCCGTCGATGAATATCTCGCCCGAGGTCGGCAATTCGAGGCCGGCCATCATGCGCAATGTCGTCGTCTTGCCGCAGCCGGAGGGGCCGAGCAGCATGAAGAACTCGCCATCCTCGATGGTGAAGGTGGAGGAACGCACGGCGGTAAAGGCGCCGAACTCCTTGCGCACATTCTGGATCCTGATTTGCGCCATCGGCCTACTCCGGGAAATGGCTGACGATGATGAACATCACCGTGCCCAGCAGGGTTATGACGAAGGACCAGGAGTAGAGCGCAAGCGCGAAGGGCTGCATCAGCATGACGACACCCGCCGCGATCAGCACCGAGGCCAGCATTTCCCAGGCGCTGCGCCTGAAATGCCGGAGGCCGTTGAGAAATCGTGTCATTTGCGGACTGCTCCGAAGGTGAGGCCGCGCAGGAGATGTTTGCGCAGAAGGATGGTGAACACCATGACCGGCACGAGGAAGAGCGTGGCTCCGGCGGCGACGGCAGGCCAATCCTGGCCGCTGACGCCGATGATGGTGGGAATGAAGGGCGGCGCCGTCTGGGCGTTGCCGGATGTCAACAGCACCGCGAAGGCATATTCGTTCCAGGCGAAGATCAGGCAGAAGATCGCGGTCGAGGCGATGCCCGTCGCTGCCTGCGGCAACACGACCTTGTAGAAGGCCTGGAAGCGGGTGTAGCCATCGATCAGCGCCGCCTCCTCGTATTCGACGGGGATCTCGTCGATGAACCCCTTCAGCAGCCAGACGGAGAGCGACAGGTTGACCGCCGTATAGAGCAGGATCATCCCGGCATGGGTATCGCTGAGGCCGAGCGAGCGGAACATCAGGAAGATCGGGATGGCGACGGCGATCGGCGGCATCATGCGCGTGGACAGGATGAAGAAGAGAAGGTCATCCTTTAGCGGCACCCTGAAGCGCGAGAAGGCATAGGCGGCGGCCGTGCCGAGCACGATGCAGAGCACCGTGGAACCGAAGCCGATGATCACCGAATTTGTGAAGCGCTCGGCAAAGCGCGAGGGGCCGGAAATGACCAGCCCATCCTTGCGTACGAGCTTGTCGTACCAGGTCGTGGGCTCGCCGAGCGCCTGGAGCTGCTCCTCGGAAAGGCGCGTACGCGTGGTGAAAACGTTGACATACCCTTCCACCGTCGGCGTGAAGAAGGTCTTCGGCGGATAGGCGATGGCGTCGGACGGGCTCTTGAAGCTCGTCGCGATGATCCAGGCGAGCGGCAGGATGGTGATCAAGGCGTAGACCACGACCAGGAAGCCCGCGAACCATTTCTGCCGGAGCGACGGCTCGGCGACGGAATAGCTACTCATCGTTGTTTCACCTTGTTCAGGGCTTTGACATAGATCGAGGCGAGACCGAAGACCGTGACGAAGAGGATGACCGCATAGGCGGAGGCATAGCCTGTGCGCCATTTCTCGAACGCTTCGCGCTTGAGGTTGATCGAGGTGAGTTCGGTGATCGAGCCCGGCCCGCCGCCGGTCAGCTGTACGACGAGGTCGAACATCTTGAAGTTTTCGATGCCGCGGAAGAGCACGGCGAGCATCAGGAAGGGCAGGACGAGTGGGATGGTGATCGTCCAGAACTGCCGCCACTTGCTGGCGCGGTCGCATTCGGCCGCCTCATAGATGCTGGGCGGAATGGAGCGCAGACCCGCAAGGCAGATCAGCATGACGAAGGGCGTCCACATCCAGGTATCCACGATGATAATGGCCCAGGGGGCGAGCGACACGTCGCCGATCATCGAGAAGCTGGAGGGGTCCGCGCTCGTCAGAAAGCCGACCGCATAGTTGAAGAGGCCGATCTGCGGCTGGTAGAGGAAGGTCCAGAAATTACCCACCACGGCCGGGCTCAGCATCATCGGCAGCACGATGATCGTGGTCCACAGATCGTTGCCGCGGAACTTCTTGTTGATGAGATAGGCAAGCGTGAAGCCGATCAGGACCTGAAGCACGATGGTCCAGATCAGAAAATGGGCTGTCGCCTGCATGGTCAGCCAGATATCCCGGTCGGACAGGATTTTCAGGTAGTTCTTTAGGCCGACGAATTCGACCTCGGCATTGGGCCGGTTGACCCGGAAATTGGTGAAGCTCAACCGGATCGTCCAGATGAGCGGAAAGATGTTGACCGCCAGAAGCAGCACGATCGACGGGGCGACGAAGAGCCAGGCGAGCGCACGGTCGGACAGACCATGCATGCGTCTGGCGATGGCGTGCGGTGTCGCCTCGGCGACCCGGTCCACGGATGATTTCAGCATTGGTATTCCCCTGTAGCACGTGGGCGGCGCAGAGCCGGGGCAGATCCCCGGCTCCGGCTGCGCCCTGGCCCGCTGGGAGGCGCGGGTCCGGCCGATGACGTCAGTACTTGCCTTCGTCGTCGAAGACCTGCGTCCAGTCCTTGACGAGACCGTCGAGCGCATCCTGCGCGGAGCCCTGACCGGCGACGACATAATCATGGAAGCGTTTCTGCGCCGCCTGCAGCAGCGAGGCGTAGCTCGGCTCCGCCCAGAAGTCCTGCACGATGGCCATGGAATCGAGGAAGGTCTGCGCATAGGGCTGGCTCGTCGCAAAACCCGGATCCTCGACGACTTTCCGGAGCGCCGAGTAGCCGCCCATCTGCCACCATTTCTGCTGGATTTCAGGCTGCGCGAACCACTTGATGTAGGCGAGCGCATCCTCCTGCTTCTGCGAGGATGAGACGACCGAAATGCCCTGCCCGCCGAGCTGCGCATAGGCAGCGCCATCCGGCCCTGCCGGGTTGGGGAAGTAACCGGACTTCTCGCCGCCGACATTGGCGTCGGCATTGATGCCCGGCCAGGTGAAGGCGAAGTTCATGTGCAACGCGACCTGGCCGGACTTGTACGCGTCGATGTCCTCGGACATGTAGGCATCCGAGTGGCCGGGCGGTGTGCAGCAATCGTAGAGTTCCTTATAGAACTCCAGACCCTTCACGGCTTCCGCCGAATTGACGTAGCCTTCCAGTTCATAGGGCTTGTCCGGGTTCTCGTATTTGAAGCCGAAGCTGTAGAGCACGTCCATGACGCCCATGGTGATGCCCTCGGAGCCGCGCTCCGTGTAGATCGCCGCGCCATAGACCGTCTTGCCGTCGATCTCGCGCTTCTGGAAGAACTGCGCGATGTCCTTCAGCTCGCCGAAGGTCTTCGGCACGGCCAGGTCGCGGCCATATTTCTCCTTGAATTCCGCCTGCAGCTCGGGGCGGGCGAACCAGTCCTTCCGGTAGCTCCAGCCGACAACGTCGCCGAAGGCGGGCAGCGCCCAGTAGTTCGGAGAATTCTTCGGCCATTCGGCGTAGCCGACCACGGTCGCCGGAATGAAGTCGCTCATCTTGATCCCTTCCTTGTCGAAGAAATCGTTGAGCTTGACGTACTGACCATTCTCGGCCGCGCCGCCGATCCACTGGCTGTCGCCGATCATCAGATCGCAGAGCTTGCCGCCGGAGTTGAGTTCGTTGAGCATGCGGTCGGCGAAGTTCGGCCACGGCACGAATTCGAACTTCATCTTGATGCCGCTCTGGGCCTCGAAATCCTTGCTGAGCTCGACGAGCGCATTGGCCGGATCCCACGCGGCCCAGCACAGCGTCAGGTCCTTGGCGCTGGCCTGACCTGGATATGCGACGCCGGCAGCCAGAAGCGTACCGAAAGCGGCCAGTGATCTCGTGTTGCGAAATGTCATGGCGGGGACCTCCTCCCTCGCCTTCCGACCCCATCGGAAGGCTGAACACGCCCTTTGCGGGCACTTGGCGCGAAAAACTTCCCGGCGGGTCTGTTCTCCTCCGCGCCGCCTCTGTGGCCTGCGGCTCCTCCAGCATGCCACGGCCAGCAGAGTCATATTGACGTGCGCACCTCAATTCAAGCTATTTTTGAGGTGCGCACGTCAATTCTTGCGTTTTTTCCGATTTTGCGAGAAACGTGATCTGTGCAGATCGCGTCAGGAGCCCTCATGCGGCCAACAGCCAAAGACCTTGCAGAAGCGGCCGGCGTCAGCCTGGCGACCGTCGATCGTGTTTTGAACGACCGTCCCCATGTAAGCAAGAAGGCAATCAGAAGCGTCAACGAAGCCATTGAACGAATTGGGTTTATTAGAAACCCCGCTGCAGTGAGCCTTGCGCGGAACAAGAGCTATCGGTTCCGGTTTGTATTTCCCAGATCCGGCGACCTCTATCTCCGTGAATTGCTTGAGCGCGTCGAGGAGTCGAAGGGTGCGCTCAAGGGCGACCTGATCGACATCGATTATGTCCAGATTCCCGTCGACGACGCCCATGGGGTCGCGAAATATCTCGCCGGCATCGACGGGCATGAGGTCGATGGGGTCGCCCTGATGGCTCCGGAATCACCGCAGGTGCGCGATGCCGTCGCACGCCTTCTCGAAAGAAATATCAAGGTCGTTCAATTTCTCTCGGGCCAGGAAAAGCTGCCCGAGGCGGATTTCGTCGGGGTGGACAATTTTGCAGCCGGAGCAACGGCAGGAAAGCTGATCGGCAGGCTCACCTGTCGCACGCCCGGCAAGGTGATGGTGGTCGCGGAGACGATGCAGTCGATGGACAGCATCCAGCGTCGGCACGGCTTCGATACCGTCATCAATGAGCAATTTCCCCATCTCACGCCTCTGCCATCGATCGAAACCCATGCCGACGAGCGGCGGGGTAAGGAAGTCATCGCCCGCGTGCTCGGCAACCAAGCCAACATCGCCGCTGTTTATGTGCTCAGTTCGGAAGCGCGCATGCCCCTGACGGCGATCGGCGCGAACATCGATCTGACCAACCTTGCCGTCGTCGTCCACGAACGGACCCCTTTCACCGAGGAGGCGCTACGCGACGACCGGGTCGATGCCGTCATTGCGCAAGATCCCGGCCACGCCGTGCGAAGCGCAATCCGCATTATGAGAGCACGCACCGACGCACGCGAGCCTCTCGCGGCACAGGAACGCATACGGATCGAGATCCTCCTGCGGGAAAATCTCTAACTCAACAGCGTCGCTCCGGCGTGCGAGACGAAATGCGTCACCCCTGCCGCAGTTCACGCCGTGCTTGCGTTCCCTGCGGCGCACGGTGTTAATTCGCACATGGCATTCACACTCCGGCAGTTGCAATATTTCGTCGCCGTCGCCGAGCAGGGCTCGGTCACCCGCGCGGCGCAGAACCTCTCCATCTCTCAATCATCGATCACCGAGGCAATCAAGGAGCTCGAAACCGATCTCGGGGTCGAGCTCTTCGACCGGCACCCCCGCGGCCTTGCGATCACCCATAATGGGCATCAGTTTCTGCGCCACGCGACCAAGATCCTCGCCGATGTCTCCGATGCGCGGCGCAGCTTCTCCGACAGCCGCGAGGAACGTGGCGGCAAGCTCAATCTCGGGGTCACGTCCCTCGTCGCCGGCTATGTGCTCTCCGACCTGCTTGCCCGCTACCGCCGCGCCTGCCCCGGCATCGAGGTGAGCGCCATCGAGGACAACGGCTCCTATCTCGAGCACCTCCTGATCGGCGGCGAGCTCGACGTCGCCGTGATGGTCATTTCGAACCTGCGCGACCGCATGGCGCTGCAGGCGGAAATCCTGGAAACCTCCCCTTACCGACTGTGGCTGCCGATCGGCCACCCGCTCGTCAGCGCCGACATCATCTCGGTCGAGGATATCGCAAGAGAGCCGCTGATCATGTTGACGGTGGACGAGATCGAGGAGAATACCGGCAAACTCCTGACGGCGCTCGGCGCGCGTCCGCATGTCGCCTTCCGCACCCGCTCCGTGGAGGCGGTCAGAAGCCTGGTCGCGACCGGTGCCGGCATCGCGCTTTTGCCTGATCTCGTCTACCGACCGTGGTCGCTCGAAGGCGACCGGATCGAAAGCCGCGACGTTTCCGGGGCGCTGCCGGTCGTGCAGGTCGGCATGGTCTGGCGCAAGGGTTCGAGCCTGCCCCAGTCCGCGCGCGATTTCGTCGGCGTGGCCGAAGCGCTGCGCAGCGCCCGCCCGCGATGACCGCGATATCGGAAATCCCGATATCGGCATTCTGATTAATGAATTTGCGAATACGGAGAAACCAAGGCACGCTTCGATCCGGGAACAAAGCCGCTAACGGCATGAAACTGGGGAGACTTCCGATGAAGCAGATCCTGAAATCCTGCACGGCACTTACCCTGTCGCTGGGCCTCGCCGCCCCCGCGCTGGCGCAGGAGCCGCTGAAAGAGCTCGGTCAGGGCGAAGGTGCGCTCTCGATCGTCGCCTGGGCGGGCTATATCGAGCGCGGCGAGACCGACAAGAACTACGACTGGGTCACCGATTTCGAGAAGAAGACGGATTGCAAGGTCAGCGTCAAGACGGCGGCGACCTCCGACGAAATGGTCGCGCTGATGAACGAAGGCGGTTTCGACCTGGTGACGGCCTCCGGAGACGCATCGCTGCGCCTCGTGGCTGGAAAGCGCGTCCAGCCGATCAATACAGATCTCATCCCCAGCTGGAAAACGATCGACGAACGCATGCAGAACGCCCCGTGGCACACCGCCAACGGCGTCCATTACGGCACCCCCTATGTC
This sequence comes from Sinorhizobium meliloti 4H41, assembly GCF_000375585.1. Lineage (GTDB taxonomy): Bacteria > Pseudomonadota > Alphaproteobacteria > Rhizobiales > Rhizobiaceae > Sinorhizobium > Sinorhizobium meliloti_A. The sequence goes on from NZ_AQWP01000002.1 coordinate 715,877, forward strand.
TGGGGCCCGAACGTGCTGATGTACAACACCGAGGCCTTCAAGGATCAGCCGCCGAAGAGCTGGAAGGTCGTCTTCGAGGAGATGACGCTGCCCGACGGCAAATCCAACAAGGGCCGCGTCCAGGCCTATGACGGTCCGATCCATGTGGCGGATGCCGCCAACTACCTGATGGCGCACAAGCCCGATCTCGGCATCAAGGATCCTTACGAGCTCAACGAAGATCAGTACAAGGCCGCACTCGATCTGTTGCGCACCCAGCGCACCCTCGTCGGGCGCTACTGGCACGATGCGATGATCCAGATCGACGACTTCAAGAACGAGGGCGTCGTCGCCTCCGGCTCCTGGCCCTTCCAGGTCAACCTGATGCAGGCGGAGAAGCAGCCGATCGCTTCCGTCATCCCGGAAGAAGGCGTGACGGGCTGGGCCGATACGACCATGCTGCATGCCGACAGCGAGCATCCGAACTGTGCCTATATGTGGATGGAGCATTCGCTCTCGCCGAAGGTCCAGGGCGATGTATCCGCCTGGTTCGGCGCCAATCCCTCGGTCGGTGCCGCCTGCAAGGGCAACGATCTTCTGACCGACGAGGGTTGCAAGACCAACGGCTATGACGACTTCGAGAAGGTCAAATTCTGGAAGACGCCCGTGACGAAATGCGAAAGCCAGGGCGAATGCGTGCCCTATCATCGCTGGGTCTCCGACTATATCGGCGTCATCGGCGGGCGGTAAGCCGGTCTCAACCGCGTCGCAAGCATCGCCCCTCATCCTGGCCGTCTCCCGCTCGCGGGGACAGGGAACGCTTCCGCAAAGGCCTCGCCCCGGAATACAGGCGAGGCACCGACCGCGAGTCCCTTCTCCCCGCAAGCGGGGAGAAGGTGCCAGCAGGCGGATGAGCGGCAATAATTACCTGGAGTATCCCTATGACCGCCGTCCTCTTCGACAATGTTTCCCGCTATTTCGGCGCCGTCCGTGCCGTCGATCGCGTGAACCTTGCGATCGCCGAGGGCGAGTTCTTCGCGATGCTCGGTCCGTCGGGCTCGGGCAAGACCACCTGCCTGAGGCTGATGGCAGGCTTCGAGCAGCCGACCGGAGGCCATATCGAGATCTTCGGCGAGACTGCCGAAGGCGTGCCGCCGTATCGGCGCAGCGTCAATACCGTCTTCCAGGACTACGCCCTCTTCCCGCATCTCTCCATTCTCGACAACGTCGCCTATGGCCTGATGGTCAAGGGCGTCGGACGCGAGGAGCGCCGCAGGGCGGCCGAGGATGCGCTCGCCATGGTGAAGCTTCCGGGCTACGGCACGCGCCGGCCCGGACAGCTTTCCGGCGGCCAGCGCCAGCGCGTGGCGCTCGCCCGCGCGCTCGTCAACAAGCCCAAGGTTCTGCTTCTCGACGAGCCGTTGGGCGCGCTCGATCTGAAGCTTCGCGAACAGATGCAGGAGGAATTGAAGACGCTGCAGAAGTCCCTCGGCATCACCTTCGTCTTCGTCACCCATGATCAGGGCGAAGCCCTGTCGATGGCCGACCGGATCGCCGTCTTCAACGAGGGCCGTATTCAGCAGCTCGGAAGCCCGGAAGAAGTCTACAACCGCCCGCAGACCCGTTTCGTCGCCGATTTCGTCGGCTCCTCCAACGTGCTTTCGGAGGACCTCTGCCGCAGATTGGGACTGAAGGCTTCCTTCGCGAGTCTCCGCCCGGAGGCCGTCACCCTCGCGCCGCCGAGCGACGGAGCGCTGAGCCTTTCCGGCACCGTCGCTTCGCAGAGCTTCCTCGGCGCCACCAACCGCATCGTGATCGACGTCGAAGGTGCCCGCATCGCCGTGGCGAGCCCGGCGGCCCGTCGCGTTCCCGCGGTCGGCAGTCCGGTCACGATCAGCTTCGCCGCGCACGACCTCCACCCGATGGAGGACGCATGACGATCGTCGCCGAAAGCATCGTTCTTCCGCAGCGCCGCAGCCCGGCCGGCCGCCTTTCGGATTTTTTCTGGCGGCACCCGCATGTGCTGCTGGCGATCTTTCTCGCACCGCCGCTTCTCTGGCTCGGGATCGTCTATCTCGGTTCGCTCTTCGCGCTGCTGCTGCAGAGCTTCTTTTCGATCGACGACTTCTCCGGGCTCATAAATTACGAGTTCACGCTTGCGACCTATCGGCAGCTCTTGAGCGAAGCCAATCTGGACATCATCATCCGCACCGTCTCGATGGCCGCTCTGGTGACGCTCGTCTCGGCGCTCATTGCCTTTCCGATCGCCTATTACGCCGCCCGCTACGCGCGCGGGAAATGGAAGGCGCTCTTCTATCTCGCCGTCATGCTGCCGCTCTGGTCGAGCTATCTCGTCAAGATCTATGCCTGGAAGCTGATCCTCGCCAAGGAAGGCATTCTGACCTGGTTCTTCGCAAAGCTGAACCTTCTCTGGCTGATCGATGCCTGGTTATCTCTTCCGGTCGTCGGCGGCAACTCGCTGTCCGTCAGCTATACGGGCACCTTCATCGTCTTCGTCTATGTCTGGATGCCGTTCATGATCCTGCCTATCCAGGCGGCGCTCGAGCGCGTGCCGGCCAATCTGGTCGAAGCCTCCTCGGACCTCGGCGGAACGCCCGCCCAGACCTTCCGCCATGTGCTCTTTCCGCTCGCGCTGCCGGGCATCGTCGCCGGATCGATCTTCACCTTCTCGCTGACGCTCGGCGACTACATCATTCCGCAGATCGTCGGCTCGTCGCGGCTCTTCATCGGTCAGGCCGTCTACGCGCAGCAGGGCACCGCCGGAAACATTCCGCTCGCGGCCGCCTTCACGGTCGTGCCGATCGTCATCATGGGCGCCTATCTCTGGATGGCCAAACGCATGGGGGCCTTCGATGCGCTCTGAGAAGGCGAATTCCGCTCCATTGGGTCTGAAGATCGCTGCCGCCGCCGGCCTCGCTTTCCTGCATCTGCCGATCCTGCTGATTTTTCTCTACGCTTTCACCACCGAGGAAAAGAGCTACCAGTTTCCGCCGCCGGGGCTTACCACGCAATGGTTCGCCGTCGCCTGGAACCGGCCGGATGTCTGGGCGGCGCTGACGCTCTCCGTCAAGGTCGCCTCGATCGCGACTGCGGTCGCCCTCGTCCTCGGCACCCTGTGCGCCGCTGCCGTCAGCCAGACCCGTTTCTTCGGCCGGGAGACGATCTCGCTCCTCGTTATCCTGCCGATCGCGCTTCCCGGCATCATCACCGGCATTGCGCTGCGTTCGGCCTTCTCCATGGCCGACATCCCCTTCTCCTTCTGGACCATCGTGCTCGGCCACGCGACCTTCTGCATCGTCGTCGTCTACAACAATGCGGTCGCCCGTTTCCGCCGGATTTCCGGCTCGCTGATCGAGGCTTCCATGGATCTCGGCGCCGACGGTTTCCAGACCTTCCGCTACGTGATCCTGCCGAACATCGGCACGGCCCTGCTCGCCGGCGGCATGCTCGCCTTCGCGCTTTCCTTCGACGAGGTGATCGTGACGACCTTCACGGCCGGGCAGCAATCGACCCTGCCGATCTGGATGCTGGAAGAGCTGATCCGCCCGCGTCAGCGCCCGGTGACCAACGTCGTCGCCATGGTCGTCGTGATGGCCACCTTCCTGCCGATCCTCGGCGCGTATTACCTGACCCGCGACGGCGACCAGATCGCCGGCGCCGGCAAATGACATTTCGCACTTGAAGGGAGAACAGACATGGACACCCAGCTCTTGATCGGATCGCGCTTCGAAGCCGGAACCGAGGCCGAGGAACACATTCTCAATCCGAGGACGGGCGCCGGGATCATCGACCTCGCCGAGGCCTCCCACGCGCAGATCGACGCCGCCGTCGACGCTGCCGAGCGCGCCTTCGTCGGCTGGTCGCAGACGACGCCGGCCGAACGCTCCAACACCCTCTTGAAGGTCGCCGATGCCATCGAGAAAGAAGCCGATGAATTCGCCGCGCTGGAGGCGCTGAACTGCGGCAAGCCGATCAATGCGGTGAAGAACGACGAGTTGCCCGCGATCATCGACTGCTGGCGCTTCTTCGCCGGCGCGGTGCGCAATCTGCATGCGCCGACGGCGGGCGAGTATCTGCCGGGCCATACGTCGATGATCCGCCGCGACCCGATCGGGGTCGTCGGCTCGATCGCGCCGTGGAACTATCCCCTGATGATGATGGCCTGGAAGCTGGCGCCGGCAATCGGCGGCGGCAACACCGTCGTCTTCAAGCCATCCGAGCAGACGCCGCTGACGGCGCTGAAGCTCGCGCGGCTCCTCGCCGACATTCTCCCCGAAGGCGTCGTCAACGTCATCACCGGCCGCGGCGAAACCGTCGGCAACGCGCTGATCAACCATCCGAAGGTCGGCATGGTATCGATCACCGGCGACATCGCCACCGGCAAGAAGGTGCTCGCGGCCGCCGCCAAGACGGTGAAGCGCACCCATCTCGAGCTCGGCGGCAAGGCGCCGGTCATCGTCTATGACGACGCCGACCTCGAGGCGGTGGTCAACGGCATCCGCACCTTCGGTTACTACAATGCCGGTCAGGACTGCACCGCCGCCTGCCGCATCTATGCCGAAGCCGGAATCTACGAGAAACTCGTCGCCGACCTCACATCGGCCGTCTCGACCATCCGCTACAATCTCGACGACGACACGGAAAACGAGATCGGTCCGCTGATCTCCAGGCGCCAGCGCGACCGCGTGGCAAGCTTCGTCGAAAGGGCCGCCGATCAGAAGCACATCGAGATCACCACCGGCGGCGGCACGGGCAGCGAGCAAGGCTTCTTCTTCCAACCGACGGTCGTCGCGGGCGCCACTCAGGAGGACGAGATCGTCCGCCGCGAAGTCTTCGGTCCGGTCGTCTCCGTCACGCGCTTCACCGGCAAGGACGATGCCGTGGCCTGGGCGAACGACAGCGATTATGGCCTCGCCTCCTCGGTCTGGACGAAGGACATCAGCAAGGCGATGCGAGCGGCATCCCGCCTGCAATACGGCTGCACCTGGATCAACACCCATTTCATGCTGACCAACGAAATGCCGCATGGCGGCATCAAGCAGTCGGGCTATGGCAAGGACATGTCGGTCTATGCGCTGGAGGACTACACCGCCGTCCGTCACATCATGATCAATCACGGGTGAATTTGCCGCGCCCCATCCTGCGGGCAACCGTCTGCCGCAGGTCCGGCGAGGCGGCCCGCGGCAGCCTCGCCCCGGTCCCTCGCCTCATCGAGAGAGGTTAGAGCGCTTCCAGGAAAGTGTAACGGTTCTCCGTCCGGAAGTGTTTTGGATCAATCGGTTAGAGCATTTCAAGGTTTCCATGAAACATTGAAATGCTCTGGGGGCATGCCGCGTCGCACTCCACTTGCCCATCCAAACCCTCACGGGCCGGCCGCTCCCCTGCCCGCGCGTTCGCCGATGTTGCACTTTTCACACATACTTCCGGAACATGACTGAAAAAGTCATGAAAAGAGCTTGCGCCCGCAACAATCATGAGTGAATAGCTCATCTTATAGAACATAACTTATATCTCTATAAGGTTGCGTTGCATGCCCTCGAAATCCGCCTTCCTCCTGCCCCTCATTCGCGCTGCCCTCGCCGGAACGTCCGCCCTCGCCCTTGTCGCCACGGCCCAGGCGCAGCAAGCAGAACAGGAAGCCGCTTCCGGCGGCAATTCGACCGAGCTCGAAACGCTGGTGGTCAACGGCAGTGGCGGCGTGATCACGGCCGAAGGCTATGTCGGCATCAGCAGCGCCACGGGCGCCAAAGTCGACACGCCGTTCCTCGAGACTCCGCAATCGATTTCCACGGTGACCGAACAGCAATTGAAGGACCGCAACCCGCAGACGCTGCTGGAGACGCTCGCCTATACGCCGGGCACACGCGTGGGCGCCTATGGTTTCGATCCTCGCTTCGACGCATTCTTCGTCCGCGGTTTCGACGTAACCTTTACCGGCATCTTCCGCGACAATCTCCGCCAGCCGGCGGCTGTCGACTCGGTCTTCAAGAACGAACCCTACGGGCTCGAAGGCGTTTCGATCCTGCGCGGACCCTCCTCGGCCCTCTATGGCGCAACAGGCGCCGGCGGTCTTTACAACCTCATCACCAAGCGGCCGACGGAAGACGCGCTGAGAGAGGTGCAGGTCCAATACGGCAGTCACGACCGCTATCAGGGCCAGTTCGACTTCTCGGGCCCGGTGAACGAAACCGACCCGGTCTATTATCGCCTGACCGGCCTGCTGCGCGATGCCGACACCGAGCAGGTCGGCCTTGCGGACGACCGCGCCTATATCGCACCGGCTTTCACCTGGAAGCCGGACGAAGACACGAAGCTGACGGTTCTCGGCGAGTATTCGCGCACCAAGACCGGAGGCACCGCGACCTATTACAACGACCCGCTGACCGGCGAAGTGACCGACATATTTGCCGGCAACCCCGACTTCAACGATTCAATACAGAAGCAGGGGCGCATCGGCTACGAATTCGAGCACCGGCTCAACGACACCTTCGTCTTGCGCCAGAATGCGCGTGTATCCACGCTGAACATCGACGCCGACTGGGATTTCGCCTACGCCCCGAATGCTGACGACCCGACTTTGCTCGACAGCGCCGCCGGCACCTATGACGAGCGGCTGACCGCGTTCGTCATCGACAACCAGCTCGAAGCCAAATTCGACACCGGCGCTCTGGAGCATACGCTGCTTGCGGGGATCGACTATACGAAACTGCGTTTCCGTGCGCTCGACGGACGCGGCGTGTCGCCGCCGCTCGATACCGACAATCCGACGCAGGGCCGTCCGGTCGACCCGATAGACTTCAACACCCGTACGGTCCAGGACCAGTGGCAGCTCGGCACATATCTGCAAGACCAGATCCGCTACGACGCCTGGACGTTGACGGTGAGCGGACGCTACGACTGGGTATCGACCGATACGGACACCACCGACCTTGCCAGCGATTCGTTGACGTCGGTTTCGCAGAAGGACAAGGAGTTCTCCGGCCGCATAGGGCTCACCTACCAGACCGACTTCGGACTGGCGCCCTATATAAGCTACTCGACGGCCTTCACACCCAATGCCGGCATCAACCAGGAAACGCACCAGCCGTTCAAACCGACCGAGAGCGAACAACAGGAAGTCGGCGTCAAGTACCTCCTGCCGAACAGCAATACGCTGATCACGGCCGCTCTCTTCAACATCGATCAGAAGAATGGCCTTTATTTAGAGGCGGACGGCGTCACCAACATACAGGTCCAGCGCGGCAAACTGCGTTCGCGCGGTTTCGAAATCGAAGCGAACACCAGCCTTGACAACGGCCTTTCGCTTATCGCTTCTTACGCCTATACCGATGTCAAAATCATTCAAGGCCCCGAAGGCACGATCGGCAACTATGTATCTTCCGCACCACAGCATATGGCATCGATCTGGGCTCATTATACATTGCCGGAAGATGGCCCGTTTTACGGATTCAGCCTGGGTGGAGGCGCGCGTTTCGTGGGATCGAGTTACGGTAATGACGAAAACACCTTCAAGAATAGTTCGCGTGTTCTCTTCGATGCTTCCGTCGGCTACGACTTCGCAGCGATCGACCAGAAATATGAGGGTCTGCATCTGCAGGTGAATGCCACCAATCTCTTCGACCGCCGCGAGGCCGTGTGCACTGCCGGCTACTGCCATCGCGATCAGGGCCGCATGGTCATCGGCTCGCTGCGTTACAACTGGTAAGCTCATGACAACAGCCGGGCATGAGGGCATGGCGGTAGTCGACGAGCCGAAAGGTCTGTCGGCGGCCTTTGCCGGCCCGCATGCCTGGTGCAACGAGAAGATGATGCTGTCGGCGAATCTTTCCGACGGCATTTCGCTCCCGGAATTTTTCGCCTCCGGCGCCTTTGACCGGACGCTCTCGCACTATGCCGAGGCCTCCGGCGGCACCGACCGCCGCGCCGTCGCCTCCATGTGGTCGCTCTATTATTTCTCCGCCCTGACCATCCCCTATGTCGTCGCCCGGGTGCTGGACCACCAGGCGCTGCCGGCGGATTTCGACCAAATGACGGTGGCGCTCTCGGACGACGGGCTGCCGCGCGCCTTCGGGGTCGCGACGGCAGGTCAGTGGCGCGACGATGACGGGCGTGACATCTTCGCCCTGATCGGCTCGCTCATGGACGAGCATCTTGCCAAGGTGGTCCCGTATCTCAAGGCGGCCGGCGGCATATCGCCGAGGCTCGCCTGGAACAATGCCGCCGTTTACATCGATTATGCGCTTCGAACCGCCGGAACCGACCCCATGAGCGACCAGGCCGATGCCATGGTCGGCTGCCGTCTGATGCCCAACGGCGCTCCCAATCCTTTCTTCGACTGTCTGCGTCAGGAGGAAGAAGACGGGACGCGCGTCTGTCGGCGCAAGATCTGCTGTCTGAGATATCTCCTCCCCGGCATTCCGAGCTGCGGCAGCCTCTGCGCCCTTCCAAGCCAAAGGAAACAATAGCTTGTCTCGTCCATACCCACGCCGCCGCGGCCTCTTCCTTCAGGCCATTGCCCTCCTGTCGATCCTCTTCTTCCCGTTCGCCGCGCTGGCGCAGGCACAATGGCCGATCACGGTCACGGACGCAGTCGGAAGACAGGTAACGATCCCCGCGCCCCCCAAGGCGGTGCTTCTCGGCAGCGGCTTCAATCTCGTCGCCCTCTCGCTCATCCATCCGGACCCGGTAAGTCTGCTCGCCGGCTGGTCCGGCGACATGAAAGGCGACAATCCGGAAATCTATGAGAGCTTCGTTCGCAAGTTTCCGAAGCTCGCAGACGTGCCGCTGATCGACGACGGCAGCGGACCGGGCCTTTCCTTCGAAACGATCCTGACGCTGAAGGCCGATCTTGCGGTTCTCGCCAACTGGCAGGCGGATACGGAAACCGGCCAGCGCGCGATGGAATACCTCGAGAGCACCGGCGTGCCCGTCATCGTCGTGGACTTCAACAACGAAGCACTCAAAAACACGCCTGCCAACATACGTCTCCTCGGCAGGGTTTTCGAGAGAGAAGAACAGGCGGAGGAGTTCGCCCGCTTCTATGAGGAACGTCTCGCCCGCATCCGCGATCGCGTCGCCAAGAGTTCCGAGCCCGGCCCTAAAGTCCTCATGGAAGCGTTTCCCGCGCCAGACCGTTGCTGCTGGGCCTACGGCGTCGGGGGATTGGGCGAATTCATCGCCGTCACCGGCAGCCGCAACATCGCCGAGGGCGCGCTGCCGCGCCCGGGCGGCATGATGAACGCGGAAGCCGTCATGGCCGAGAACCCGGACGTCTATATCGCCACCTCGTCGCCGGGCGGCAAATATAGCGGCTTTTCGATCGGGCCCGGCGTCAAGGCCGAAGAGGCGGAGCGGACCTTGGCGCAGGCCGTGGACAAGCCGGTGATGGAGAGCATCGCGGCCGTCCGCAACGGGCGTGTGCACGGCCTCTGGAATTTCTTCAACGCCGTTCCGCTGAACATCGTCGCGGCGGAAGCCTTTGCCTCCTGGCTTCGCCCCGACCTCTTTCCCGACGTCGATCCCGCGGCGACGCTCGCCGAAATCGACCGGCGCTTCGCTGCAGTTCCCTTCGAGGGCATCTATTGGATCAGTTTGAAGAAATGACCGCCGGCTGAACCTGCCCCGGATTGGCAGAAGGGTGTCGACCGGGCGTGCCCAAAGATTGCCAGCGCCGCCTCGCCCTATATAAGGTTCTCGCAGGAGGAACTTCATGGCGTGGCTGATTGCGTTACCGTTGGGCTTGGCGATCGTGTATCTCGCGGCCCGTTACGGTCGCTTCCGCAGCTGGATCGAACCGGTCCTGTCCATTGCGGTTGCGCTGGGGCTGAGCGTCGCTTTTCTCGTCTGGCTGAACGAAGCTGCTCCGGACAAAGCCCCGGAGCCGGCCCCGAGCCGGCCCGCCGCCGGGCTGACCGTCGCCGACATCACCCTGCGGGACATGGCGTTCGAACCGAACGAAACTGAGCGCACCTTTCGGGTCCGTGGCACCGCAGCCAATGCGTCGGACGTCACGCTCGAATATTTCCGCCTCACGGTGACGCTCGAGGACTGCCCGCAGGATGCCTGCACACGTATCGGCGAGGATACGGCTCTCATCCTGCTCCGGGTGCCGGGCGGCCAGAACCGCCCATTCGAGACGTTCCTGACCTTCCCCTACAGGCCGGATGAAGCGCCGACTGCACCGAAATGGACCTATAAGGTAAGCGAAGTCAGAGGTGCCGGTCGACGCTGACGGCGAATCGACACGTCAACAAAAGATGCCGAACCGCTCCCGTATCGCCCGGTCGGCCTCCGCCGAGATCAGCGACGGGGCAGCGTCTGCCAGGATGCGGTTCTTCCTCTCGATCGCGCGGGCGACGAGATCCGGCCGGCCGATCTCGACCCATTCCTTCGGGCTCGTGCGGTCGGCGACGGCCGGATAGATATATTCCGTCTGCATCAGCCCGAGTGTCTGCGGATGGCCGAGATAGTGGCCGGGGCCGTCGAGGCAGACCGAACGCATGGTCTCGAGCGAAACCGAATCCTCCGTTACGTCGATGCCGCGGATGCAGCGCTGCACCTGGCCGAGCATGTCGTCTCCGAGCACCAGCGACTCCAGGCAGAAGCCGAGGAGCGATGCATGCATGCCGACCGCCTCGTAGACCATGTTGAGCCCCGAAAGCCCCGCCATCACGTTGGAGATCGCCTGTTCCCAGCCGGCCTGCATATCGGGAAGCTTCGCATCCGCGATGCCGGCGGCGGCGCCGCCGGGCAGGCGATAGAACTGGTGCATCTGCGCGCAGCCGGCGGTCAGCAGAGCCTGTTCGCCGGAGCCGCCGGACATGGCGCCCGTCCTCAGATCGGAGACGAACGGCCAGGTGCCGAAGACCGCCGGATGGCCGGGCGAAAGCGCATTGACGTAGACGACGCCGGCAAGGCACTCGGCAACCGCCTGCACGATGGCGGTCGCAAGCGGCGCCGGGGCAGTCGCCCCCGCCTGTCCGGCGGATAGCAGCAGGACGGGCATGCCGCCGCGGATGCACTTCTCCATGGTGATGCAGCTTTCCTCGGCGAACTTCATCGGCGGCACGACGAAGCAGTTCGAGTTCGAAACGAAGGGCCGCGCCCGCCACTTGTCCTCGCCGCCTGCGATCATGTGAATGAGGTCGAAGCAGCCCTCCACATGCGACGGATCGGAGAAGCTCGTGCCGACATGCTTCGTCGTCCCTGCGCAGCAGGCGTAGAGCGTGTTGATGTCCATCAGGAAATTGTCGGAAACGTCCCGGCAGACCATGGCTCGCTGGAAGAAATGGACATTGTCCAGGTGATGGACGAGCTGCGCCGCGTTCAGGAGATCCTTGGCGGTCGATTCGCGGTATTCGCGCTTCTCGACGTCGACCACGTGAACCGCCGCGCCCGCCGTACCGTAATAGACGCGCGTACCGCTGAGTTCGAGGTCCTGTTTCGGATCACGCGCGTAAAGGGTGATGTCGCGCGCGGCGATGGCCAGCATGTCCTCGACCAGTGCACGCGGGAAGCGGAGTCGTCCATCCTCGCCGAGGATGGCCCCGGCGCCGGTCATGATCTCGACGCCGGATCGCGGCGCGTTGGCAAGGCCGATCTGTTCCAGCGCATCGAGCGCCGCCTCGTGAATCCGTCTGACGTTGGCCTCCGTCAGCGGCTTGTACTGTCCGCCGGAAAGGCCCGGACGAACGGGGCGGATATTTTCGGCGAGCGGCGACGAACGAAGCGCAACGCGCGCCGCCCGTCCGCCGGACCGTCTCGAAGCCGCAACTGCGCATTCCTCAGCCATCATTCATCTCCCAATGGCGCTGTCGTCGGCTGTTGTTTGCCCCTGTCCCTCGGTTTCGCACCCGGGGGACTGCTGCACGGCATCTCCTTTCTCCCCGTCAACACGGAGAGAAGTGCCGGCAGGCCTATGGGGGCAGTCTTTTCAGGCCCGCACCCGCTCCGCCTTCGGGTCGTACATCGGCTTCAGCGAAGCCTCGGCCCTGACCCGCGTTCCGGCGATTTCGATCTCGTAAGCGGAAGCCAGCACATCGGCCTCGCTTTCACCCTGGCAGGCCACATAGCCGAGCCCGATCGCACCCCCGAGATGGTGGCCATAATTGCCCGACGTAATCGTGCCGACGATCTCTCCGTCGCGCACGATCGCTTCGTTGTGGAAGAGCAACGGCTCCGGATCTGAAAGCCGGAACTGCACCAGCCGGCGCGAAAGACCCTCGTCGCGCTTGGTGAGCACCGCCTCGCGGCCGATGAACTCGCCTTTTCCGGGCTTCACCGCAAAGCCGAGCCCCGCTTCGAGCACATGATCCTCGTCGGTGATATCGTGGCCGAAATGCCGGAAGGCTTTCTCGATCCGGCAGCTATCGAGCGTATGAAGGCCACAGAGCTTCAGCCCGACATCGGCACCCGCCAGTTCCAGTGTCTCGAACACATGCGCCGCCTGGTCGGTGGAGACGTAGAGCTCCCATCCGAGTTCGCCGACATAGGTGACGCGGTGGGCGCGGGCGAGGCCCATCCCGATCTCTATCTCGCGGGCGGAGGCGAAGGGGTGCGCCTCGTTGGAAAAATCATTCGGGCTCACCCTCTGCATGAGCTCGCGTGCCCTTGGCCCCATGACGCAGAGCACGCTTTCGGCAGCGGTGACGTCGGTGATCACCACGAACTCGTCGCGCACATGTTTTCGCAGCCAGGCAAGATCGCGCTGCAGCGTGGCTCCGGGCACGACGAGGAAGAAGGCGGTCTGCGAAAGCCGCGTGACGGTCAGGTCGCTCTCGATGCCGCCGCGGGCGTTCAGCATCTGGGTGTAGACGACACGGCCGGGCTCGACATTCATCTCGTTGGCGCAAAGCCGTTGCACGAAAGCGAGCGCATCGCGGCCCTCGACGCGGATCTTGCCGAAGGAGGTCATGTCGAAAAGGCCGACCCCATTGCGGACGGCGAGGTGCTCCTCCCGCTGGTTTTCGAACCAGTTCTGCCGTTTCCACGAATAGCGGTATTCGCGCTCCTGGTCGTCCCTTGCGAACCAGTTTGGCCGCTCCCATCCCGCCACTTCGCCGAAGACGGCACCGCGCGCCTTCAGATGTTCGTGGATGGGCGAGCGGCGAACGCCGCGGGCGGTCGCCATCTGGCGATAGGGGAAATGATCGGCGTAAAGCAGACCCAGCGTCTCGCTGACGCGTTCCTTGAGGTAGGAACGGTTCTTCTGGAAGGGCTGCGCCCGGCGGATATCGACCTCCCAGAGATCGAAGGGCGGCTCGCCGTCGTTCATCCACTGCGCCAGCGCCATGCCGGCGCCTCCCGAGGAGACGATCCCGATCGAATTGTAACCGGCTGCCACCCAGTAGCCCTTGAGCTCCGGCGCCTCGCCGAGATAGTAGCGGTCGTCTGGCGTGAAGCTTTCCGGGCCGTTGAAGAAGGTGTGGATGCCCGCCGTTTCAAGCATCGGCATGCGGTTGACGGCCATTTCGAGGATCGGGGCGAAATGGTCGAAGTCCTCCGGCAGCTGGTCGAAACAGAAATCCTCGCGGATGCCTTCCATGCCCCAGGGCTTCGCCTTGAGCTCGAAGGCGCCGATCAGCATCTTGCCGGCATCTTCCTTGTAGTAGGTGCACTCGTCCGGCACGCGCAGCACCGGCAGGCGGCTGAGGTCAGGTATCGCCTCGGTGACGATATAGAAGTGCTCGCAGGCGTGCAGCGGCACGGTGACGCCGGATTGCCGGGCAAGCTCCCTGCCCCACATGCCGGCGCAGTTGACGACATTCTCCGTCTCGATCGTGAAGCTCTCGCCGTTCTGCTCGCAGGTGACGCCGGTTATTCGGCCGCCCTTCTTCAGCACCGAGGTGACTTTCACGCCCTCGACGATCGTCGCACCGTTCTGCCGCGCACCCTTGGCAAGCGCCATGGCGATGTTGGCCGGATCGCACTGGCCGTCGAGCGGCAGGTGGACCGCCGCCTTCACGTCGGAAACGTTGAGGTGCGGGTAAAGCTCCTTGACCTCGTCGGGCGTGACCTCGCGTACGTCGACGTTGAAGGCGCGCGCCAGCGAGGCCTGCCGATAGATCTCTTCCTTGCGCTCTTCCGTCAGCGCCACGGTGATCGAGCCGTTCTGGCGCATGCCGGTAGCGATGCCGGTTTCCGCCTCGAGCTTCACGTAAAGATCGGCCGAGTATTTGGCGAGCCGTGTCATGTTCTGCGAAGCGCGCAGCTGGCCGATCAAACCGGCCGCATGCCAGGTCGTGCCGCAGGTCAACTGCTTGCGCTCGAGCAGAACCACATCGGTCCAGCCGAGCTTCGCCAGATGATAGGCGACCGAGCAGCCGGAAACGCCACCGCCGATGATGACGACACGCGCTTTTGCGGGAATGGGCTTCGTCATGCCTTCAGTCTTTCATTCGAGGGATCCCAGAGCGGCTGGTCCGGCTGGACGATGGCCTTGAAGCGGTCACCGAAAATCTCTACCTCGACCTCCTGGCCGGGAACGGCCAGATCGGCGCGCAGCATGCCGAGTGCGATCGACTTGCCGGTGCGGTAGCCCCAGTTTCCGGACGTGGTCTCGCCGACGACCTCGCCGCCCGACCAGAGCGTCGACATATAGGGCGCGTCGCAATCGCCGGGCTCTACCGTCAGCGTCACGAAGCGCTTCGTGACGCCCTGCTGCTTCTCACGCTCCAGCGCGGCCTTGCCCTTGAAATCCGGCTTCGACCAGTCGACGAAGCGTTCGAGCCCGCCCTGCAAAACCGTATAATCGGTGGAGAGATCGCCCTTCCAGGCGCGGTAGCCCTTCTCGATGCGCAGACTGTCGAGCGCCTCCATGCCGAACGGCTTGAGGCCGTGCTTCTGCCCGGCTTCCCAAACGGCATCGAAGACCGCGGCGGTATCCTCCACTTTCGTGTGGATCTCCCAGCCGAGTTCGCCGGCGAAGGAGACCCGCACGAGCTGGCAATAACGGCCGGCGATCTGCGCAGTTTGATGCGTCAGCCACCCCTTCGCAAGGTCGGCGTCCGAGACCTCGGCCAGGATCGCGCGCGATTTCGGCCCCGTCAGGATCTGGCAGGCGAATTTCACCGTCACGTCATCCAGCGTGAAGGCGGCGTCCGCCGGGCGATGCTTCTGCAGCCACTCGAAATCATGCCACTGCGCCGTCGCCGCGGTGATCAGGAAGAAGAAATCCTCCTCGATCGCCATGACGGACATTTCGGTGAGGATGCGGCCCTTGTCGTCAGCGAAATAGGCCAGCCCGATGCGGCCGGGCTTCGGTACGCGGCCAGTGATGAGGCCGGAGAGCCACTCGCGCGCGCCCTCCCCCTTCAGCCGGAAGCGCGAAAAGCCCGGCAGGTCGAGAATGCCGGCGGCATCGCGCACGGCCAGGCACTCCTCCTCGATCCGCTTCGCCCAGGGGCCTTCCCTTCCCCAGGTCTGCGTCGCAGCCTCTGACGTGTCGTCGCCGGGTTTCGCGTACCACATGGCGCGTTCCCAGCCGTTATAGGGCTTGAACTGCGCGCCGAGCGCCGCAACGCGATCATGGATCGGCGAGAGCTTCCTGCCGCGCCCGGCCGGCCAGTAGTGCTTCGGGAAATGCATCGCATATTCGTGGCCGTAAATCTCCATCCCCTTGGCGATGCAATAGTCCTGGTCGGTATAGTCCGTGTAGCGGCGCGGGTCGCAGCACCACATGTCCCATTCGGTCCGGCCTTCGGTCACCCATTCGGCGAGCACCTTGCCGGCCCCTCCCGCCTGGCAGATGCCGAAGGTGAAGACGCAGGCCTCGAAGGCGTTCGGCACGCCGGGCATCGGCCCGATCAGCGGATTGCCGTCCGGCGCATAGGGAATCGGTCCGTTGATGACGCGCGAAAGACCTGCCGTCCCCAGGATCGGCACGCGCTCGACCGCATCGTTCAGATACCATTCCAGTCTTTCGAGGTCGTCCGGGAAGAGCTGGAAGGAAAAATCCTCCGGCATCGGGTCATCGGGCCTCACCCAGTGAGCGCGGCAGTTCTTCTCGTACGGCCCGAGATTCATGCCATATTTCTCCTGGCGGAGATAATAGGAGGAGTCGACGTCGCGAAGGAGCGGCAGCTTGTGCCCGGCTTCCTTCGACCAGGCGGCAAGTTCCGGGATCTCGTCGAAAAGGACGTACTGATGGCTCATCACCATCATCGGCACGTCGCGGCCGAACATCTTCCCGACCTCGCGGGCATAATATCCGGCGGCGTTGACGACGTATTCGCAGCGGATTTCGCCCTGCGCCGTCTCGACCACCCATTCATCCCTTTCGCGCCGGGCACCGGTCACGGGACAGAAGCGGATGATCTTCGCGCCCATGTCGCGCGCGCCCTTGGCGAGCGCCTGGGTCAGCTGCGCCGGATCGATGTCGCCGTCATAGGGATCGTATAGCGCGCCGGTCAGGTCATGCGTTTCGAGGAAGGGATAGCGGCTGCGCATTTCCTCGGGCGTCACTATATCGAGGTCCATGCCCTGGTAACGGCCCATGCCGACGACGCGCTTGAACTCCTGCAGCCGCTCCTTCGAATGGCCGAGGCGGATGGATCCCGTCACATGATAATTCATCGGGTAATCGACGAGCGCTGCCAGGTCGCGATAGAGCGAAGCCGAATAGCGCTGCATGTTCATGATCGACCAGGATGAGGAGAAGGTCGGCACGTTGCCGGCCGCATGCCAGGTGGAGCCGGCCGTGAGCTCGTTCTTTTCAACAAGCACGCAGTCGGTCCAACCGGCCTTGGCAAGATGGTAGAGCGAGGAGGCGCCGACGGCTCCCCCACCAATGATCACGACACGTGCGTGAGACGGCAAATTCGACATGCTGGCTCCCTCTGTTACGGCGATCTTTGACGGGGAAGCCTGATGCCATCAAGCGCGGCGATTCAGCTTTATTGATCGAAGAATTCGATTAGATTGGCGGGGAGGAGCAAGGAGCGACACAAATGCAGGTTGACCTGATCGAGACCTTTCTTGACCTGATGGAAACGCGCAGCTTCAACCGCACCGCCGAGCGCCTCAACATCACGCAATCCACGGTTTCTCATCGGGTGAAGGCGCTGGAGACGCAGTTCAACCGCAAGCTCTTCACCCGCAACAAGGGCGGAACCCTTCCGACGGCCGCGGGACTGCGCTTTCTCGATTATGCGAAAGCCTTGCAAAACCAGTGGCATGAGGCCACCCGTGCAGTCGCGAGTGCAGGCGCTCTGGAACGTTCGATGCGGCTCGGAATCCAGCACGACCTGGCCGAGATCATTGCCGGCCGCTGGGTCGCTGCGATCCGCCGCGACCTGCCGACCACCGAGATCTATATGGAGGCGGATTATTCGAACCAGATGAACCGCGATCTTGCCGCCGGAGAGCTGGATCTCGCGATCCTCTACACACCGCATTTCCTGCCCGACCTTCACTATGAACGGATCGGCGAACTGCATTACGTGCTGGTCAGCACCGATGCTCCCGAGATGGCCGGGGTGAAGCCTGAAACCTATATCCGTTCCAGTTACTCGCCGGCCTTCGACCGGGCGCACCGCCTGGCTCTTCCGCATCTTTCGGGAGCTTCGCTCGCGGCCGGCCAGAACATGGCCGTCACGGACCTGTTGCGCACGCTCGGCGGCGCCGCTTACGTGACGCAGGCGACTGCCGATCGGCTCGCCGACCGCGTTGCAGTCGTGGCCGACGCGCCGGTCATCTCGCAGACCGTCTATGCGGCAACGAGCCTCCGCACCCGCCACGCCCATCAGCATCGCAAGATCATCGGCGCAATGGAGGGGCTGCTGTCGGGGTTCGTGACCTAGACGTATCCGAAGCTTCCGGCGCCCCGGCCTCTCTCTGTGGTCGGATGGGGAGCGATGAAGGCAGCTCACCGCTTGCTGAATTGCGCCTTCAATCGCGCGATATCCTCGGCCGTAACACCTTGCGGATCGGTAACCGCCATCCAGGCGTCGATGTAGTGTTCCGGTGCATAGACATGGCCGTAGCCCATCGGCGAGGTCGTCGCCAACGCCATGTCGGCAAGCAGCTGCAGTCCGGTGACCACGGGAAACCAGCTCAGCGCCGGCGAAACGTCCGGTCCACGCGGGGGCTTCATCCAGTCCGGCTCCCGGTAGAAGGAACGGGGATCGAAAAAGGTCACCGGATCGCTGGCATATTGCAGATAGACGATCCGCATCGCGCCCCAGCGCGCACCGGGAATGTCCAGCGCATTCTCCTGACTGGTGAAGCGGATGGCGGAGCTGTCGCGATAGCGCGGCAGCCAGGCGGTCGAGCCGGCGACGCGGTCGGCCGTCACCGAACGCCAGAGCGCGCTCGGAAACGGCGGCCCGCTCCAGAGCGCGCCCTGGAAGGGGTCGCTGATGACATCGAAGAGATCGACCGATCCTTGCGAATTCATCGCGCCAAGGCTGAGCCCGTGCAGATAGAGCTTGGGCCGACGATCCCTGGGCAGCGTCGTCCAGTAGCCATAGACCGCGTCGAAGAGGGCGTCGGCCGCTTCGGCACCATAGCCCGGCTCGACCAGCAGGGAGAGCCAGCTGGTGAGATAGGAATATTGCACGGCCACGCTCGCGACGTCGCCGTGAAGCAGATATTCGAGCGTATCGAGCGCGGCGGGGTCGATCCAGCCGGTGCCGGTCGGCGCGACGACGATCAGCGACTTGCGCTCGAAGCCTCCGGCACGCTTCAGCTCCTCCAGCGCCAGCTTCGCCCGCTCCCGCGCGGTCTCGGCGGAATTCAGCCCGACATAGACACGCACGGGATCGGGAGCTGCAGCCCCGAAGAACGCCCCGATGTCGGCGCCGGTCGGGCCGGACGCGATGAACTGCCGTCCCTGCCGCCCGAGCTCGTCCCAGTGCACGAGCGACGCGCCGCTCCCCGTCCTGGCGGGATCGGCAGGCGGTGCGATCTCGGGATCCATAAGTGCATCGAGTTGCTGGAAAGAACTGTCTGCGGCACGAAGCGCGAACTTGAAGATCACGCCGTTCGCAGCGGACCAGAACAGGGCGAGCGCCACCACCCCGCCGAGGGCATTGGCGATCGGCCGCGTGAGGAAATGTTGCAGCCATCGGGAAAGAACGCGAAAGGTCAGCCGGAACAGCCGCGCCAGGAGGACCAGGACGATGAACATGAGCACGGCTATCAGGCCGAGCTGGAGCGGCTCGGCGCTCTCGATGGGCTCGAGGCCCATGATGTGCCGTACTGTGTTTTGCCAATGCGCCGCCTGCCACAGGAATACGGCCGCGGCCGCTATCGAAACGATCGCAGCGGCGATTTTCAATGTTCGCGCGCGCCGCACCGTCGGCTCGGGGAGTTCGAAGAAGGACCAGAGCCAGCGCAGAAACACGCCGATCGCGTATCCGGCTGCAAGGGAAAATCCGGAGATCACGGCCTGAATCAGATAGGGCCTGGGTATCAGACTCGGCGTCAACGAAACCGCAAAGAACAGAATGCCGACGAGGAGGCCGCTTGTGGAAAACGAACGCAGGAAGGTGGAGATGTGACGGTGCACCGGTCTCGGCAGGTCCGTCTGCTGAACGTGTTCCATGGCGGACTCCACTTCGCGCGCTGGCGGCAATGTCGCTTTCCGCCGGCGTGTAGTCAATTCCCGCTGGCCTGCTGCAAAGGACAAAAACGTGCAGAGGCACTGTCGAGGATTTTGCGCCGGCAAGAGACGCGGGCATCAAAACGAAGTGATCGCAAATAGCAAGGATCGGACGCAGACGTTTGGTATATTTAAGCCGGTAGTAGAGTCTGCCTGCGCCAAGGAGAAAAACCCATGACCGCGCCGCACCCCTCCAAGACCCATATCGGCAACCACAAACTGCATCCCGAAACGCTGATGCTGAATTATGGTTACGACCCCGAGCTCTCGGAGGGTGCCGTCAAGCCGCCGATCTTTCTCACCTCGACTTTCGTCTTCCACTCCGCCGAGGAGGGCCGTGACTTCTTCGACTTCGTCTCCGGCCGGCGCGAACCGCCCGCTGGCGTGGGTGCCGGGCTCGTCTATTCCCGCTTCAATCACCCGAACAGCGAGATCGTCGAAGACCGGCTCGCCATTTTCGAACGAGCGGAAGCCGGCGCGCTCTTTTCCTCCGGGATGTCGGCGATCGCCACGACGCTTCTCGCTTTCGTGCGGCCGGGAGACTCCATCCTGCATTCGCAGCCGCTTTACGGCGGCACCGAAACGCTGCTCGCCAAGACCTTTCTCAATCTGGGTGTCTCCGCGGTCGGCTTTGGCGATGGTACGGACGAGGCGGCCGTCAATGCCGCGGCTGAAGAAGCGATGAGCAAGGGGCGGGTCTCCGCGATCCTGATAGAGACGCCGGCCAATCCCACCAACAGCCTTGTCGACGTCGCGTTGATCCGGCGCATTGCCGAAAGAGTCGAAGAAAGACAGGCGCATCGGCCGATCGTCGCCTGCGACAACACCCTGCTCGGCCCTGTCTTTCAACACCCGATCGAACACGGGGCGGATCTTTCCCTTTATTCCCTGACCAAATATGTCGGCGGCCATTCCGACCTGATCGCCGGCGCCGTTCTCGGCTCCAAGGCGCTGATCAGGCAGGTGAAGGCCCTGCGCGGCTCGATCGGCACACAGCTCGATCCGCATTCCTGCTGGATGATCGGCCGCTCGCTCGAAACCCTGTCGGTGCGTATGGAAAAGGCAAACGACAACGCCCGCATCGTCGCCGAATTCCTGCGTGACCATCCCAAGGTCGAGCGGATCCATTATCTGCCGTTCCACGACGCGGACACGCCGGTCGGCCGTGTATTCGCCACGCAATGCACCGGCGCGGGATCGACCTTCTCCTTCGACATCGCCGGCGGCCAGGAGGCGGCATTCCGCTTCCTCAACGCACTGCAGATCTTCAAGCTCGCCGTCAGTCTCGGCGGTACGGAATCGCTCGCGAGCCACCCGGCGGCAATGACGCATTCCGGCGTGCCGATCGAGGTCCGCGCCCGGATCGGCGTGCTCGAATCCACGATCCGCCTGTCGATCGGCATCGAGCACCCGGACGATCTCGTCGCCGACGTCGCAAACGCGCTGACGATGATCTAGGCTGCTGCTGGAGGTCGTCCGGTTTGGAGGTCTGCGACAGCGTGCTCAGCGCGACCATCGCCGTCCTGTTCATTGCGGTGCCGATCCATTCGTTTTTAGGGGACGACCGGGGTCAAGCCCTTGCCCGATGCGAAAGGACGTTGACGATAGTGCCGAACGGATCGCGCAGAAAGAACCGGCGCACGCCCCAGCTTTCGTCGGTGATATCGTAGACGATCTCCGCACCGGCGGCCGTGGCGCGGTGATAGGTTTCGTCCACGTCATCCACCTCGATCGAGAGCGCCGGGACGGGCGTTCCGGACCCGCCTTCGGTGGCGAAGCTCACCTGCGGCATTGCGGAGCGGCCAACCGCCGCAAATGTGACGATCCAGCCGTGATCCATCACCACCTCCAGGCCGAGCAGGTCCGCATAGAACCGCTGCGCCTGAAGCGGATCGGACACCTGAAGATTAGGAACGATGCGTCGTACTGTCATTCGACCCTCCCGATTGTCCGCTCCGATAGCGCCAACTTGACGAGCGAGGCCGCGGCCGTCCCCGCCGTCTCCATATAGCTCGGATCACGGTGGAGCAGAACGACGGCGAAGCTCCCGTCGAGGAGCAACAGGACCTGCCGCGCGAGCGCTTCCGCGTCCACGATCCCTTCTGCCTCGAACACCTGCCGGAGCCACTCCTCGAACTTTTTCTTGTGCGCGGCGCCGATACGGATCGCCGGGTGCCCCGGCATGCCGGCGAGTTCGGCGGAGGTGCGCAGGAAGCCGCAGCCCTTCCATTTCGGATGTCGGGCGACGCGGGCAAGATTGAGGAAGATGCCCTCGACTTTCGATGCCACGTCGCCTTCGGTTTCGCTGAACCATTTCCGGAAGAGCTTGAGGTTCGGCTGATCGCGCCCCTCGAGATAGGCGGCAATCAGGTCGTCCTTGCTTTTGAAGTGATAATAGAGCGTTCGCTTCGTCACGCCGGCCGCCTCGGCGACGGCGTCCACGCCGACGGCGCGGATCCCTTCGGCATAGAACAGCGTGGAAGCGGCGGAAACGATGCGTTCGCGTGTGTTCGGTGCCGTCGTCATGGGCTATGTATACCGACTAGTGAATATACATTCCTTTGTCGCCGACTTAGCCTCCACTCGTCAATACTTGATGGGAGACAATTCATGTCCGATACGGTTCTTATCGAAATTTCGGCCGGCATCGCCCTGCTTACCCTCAACCGGCCCGAAAAGCTGAATGCCCTCAACTACGAACTGATCGATCGGCTTTTAGCCCTTCTCGACCGTGTCGAGACCGACGAGACGGTGCAGGCAGTCATCCTCACCGGCGCCGGCGATCGCGCCTTTTCCGCAGGCGGCGACATTCACGAATTCGCCGGCAGCGTGGCCAAGGGCGTGAACGCCGCCGGCCGCGATTTTGTCCGGCGGGGGCAACAGCTGACGCACCGCCTGGAAGCCTTTTCGAAGCCTGTGATCGCTGCAGTCAACGGTCTCGCCTATGGTGGCGGCTGCGAGATGACCGAAGCGGTGCATCTCGCGATAGCGAGCGAGCGGGCTCGCTTTGCCAAACCGGAAATCAAGCTTGCCATGCCGCCGACATTCGGGGGCACGCAGAGACTGCCTCGCCTGGCAGGACGAAAGCGTGCGCTCGAGCTGCTCCTGACCGGGGATGCATTCTCGCCCCAACGCGCGATGGACATGGGGCTCGTCAATGCCGTCGTGCCGCATGATCAACTGATCGCCTCGGCCAGAGCGCTTGCCGATCGGATCATCCGCCATTCCCCTCTTGCCACCGCCGCCATCATCACGGCCGTGACGCGCGGTCTCAACATGGCCATCGGAGAAGGTCTGCTTTGCGAAAGCGAGCAATTCGCACGAATGGTTCCAAGCCATGATCTCAAGGAAGGGCTTGCCGCCTGGAGAGAGCGGCGAGAGCCACGCTATGCCGGGCGCTGATCCGGTTCTTCAAAACGACCCGGTTCCGCACGGAGAACCGTTCGTCACTTTTCCAGGAGTGTTCTAAATCCGCGCGAAGCCGAGCACGAAAAGGGCGAGCGCGCCTGTCGAAGCGAAGGTGCGCACGTGGTTCCAGCGGACCCAGTCGGTCAGGTATCGCTGCTGCCAGAGCTCGGCGGCTGCCTGGCCGGCAGGGGCGGCCGCAAGCGCCTCGTTCAGCGGAACATTGATCGCGACCGTCACCGCGAGCGTGCCCACAAGGTAGACGAGCCCGCCGGCTGCCAGCAGATAACTCCCCTGCCCGCCCGAGATGAAGGCCATGACGAGGAGGATCAGGCCAAGCAGCGCCGTACCCATGAAGGCGGAGAGAAACAGCGGGTTCTGAATGACCACGTTGATGGCGTTCATCGCGGCGACCCCCTGATCAGGCGGGAGCCGCGACAGCGCCTGCATGATGCAGACCGAGAAGACGAAGAAGAGCCCGGCCATCAGACCGGATCCGATAGCGGCGGCAAAAGCCAGCGCAGGAACAAGGGCAACCATCGCGGCACTCCAGACGGGAACGAAGCCGCTTCGGGCCGCTTCCCTCGTTTCAGACTCGAGGCAGCGTCGACGAAAGCCAGCCGCCCGCAAAGCCGGCCCTGCTCAACCCATGGCTGAATGCCGGAATGCTGCGCGTCAGTTCCCAAATCAGGCCGCTTCTCCAGTTCTCGATCATCATGACCACGAGCCCCTGGTCAAGCCCGACGATTCTGTCATCCACCCAACCCTCGGGGCCGTCCCCGGGCAGGCTGGGATTGAAGCCGCCGGGAAGGCAACCCTCCGTAACGAGCGCGGGATAATGCGACATCAGGTGGGAAAGGCTGGCGAGACACGCGTCCGGCTCGAACGGCAGGCCGGCGAGCGACGCCCATGGAACAAGCGTACCGTCATCGGCGCCGAATGGTGCGCCGCGTGCCTCGTAGCCGAGCAATCTCTGCCGCCGCCCGTCGCGAAGCCGCAGCCAGCCTTTCGGCGCGTGGCAGGCGCTGAAGCCCCATAGATCGCTGCAGTAACCCGCGAAGCCATGGGGATTTTCTTCGGCATGGGCGCGCTGCAGCCTGATGGCCCGACGGGAGTTTTCGAAATAGTCGCTGTCCCTTTCACGCATCTCCCGGTCGCGAAGGCCGCGAAAATCGATCCAGGCCTGCGGAAACAGGTGGACGAAGAGCGCGCCGGCGTGGAGATGCGCCATCCCGCCGAGCGTGAGCCATTCATGCGCCGCGGTGTAGGCGTCGTAGTTCTGCGGCATGATCGGTCGTGTCGGCGATCCCAGTGCCAGGACATAAAGGAGCAGCGCCTCGCTGTAGCCCCGCCAGCGGTGCTTCAGGAAGCGCCCCGGCGGCCGCCAGCCCATTGTGACGGTATCGCCGCCATTGAGCGCCCAGTTCCAATCGGCCCTTTCATAGAGAAACGCGGCGAGGCTCCTGATCTCCCGCTCCTGCGCGCCCGAGCCGGAAAAATAGGCCGCAGCGGCCAGGGCACCGGCAAGCAGCAACGCGGTGTCTATCGTGGAGATTTCGCTTCGCCAGGCACGCTCTCCCGACGGCATATCGAGGAAATGATAATAGAAGCCACGATAGCCGCTTGCCCGTACGTCGCTCTCCTGCCGGCTCGCCGCGAAGAATGCGAGGGTGGCCAACACACGCCGGGCGGCCTCCGCCCGCCCGATCCAGCCGCGCTCGACCGCGACCGGATAGGCTGCCAGTCCGAAGCCGGTGGCGGCGATGCTCGACGGAGAACCCTCGCGCGAGGTGTCGGCCACCAGACCGGTTGCCGGATCGGAATATCGAAGAAAGTAGCCGAACGCCGCGCGCTGCAGCCGGTCGACGCATGCGATATCCGAGTTCCAGTTCGAGTGAAACATGGTGGCCTATTCTTCGATGACGTTGGTGACATTGCGGCGGGTGGCGCAGCCCTTGCCGCGATCACCGAATATTGTAGGCCCGCGTCGCGCCAGCAGTCGCGGATTTCCAATCCTGTGGTACATTCGTCGGATTACATCGGCCCGGAGGCCGAGGCCGGTTTTACGGCAAATCGCGGTGCCCGGGATAGAGGGGCAGAACGCCCGACGCGTGATCCACGATGATTGGCTGATGCGATGTTAGGCACGATAGCATTGATCCTGGCTCTGAGCGGGAGCCCGATACAGTCGGCAGCCATGGCCGCCGACGTGGACGTGGAGCTGTTGCTGGCTGTCGACATGTCCGGTTCGATGGACATGGAGGAGGCGCGCGTGCAGCGCTCCGGCTATCTGCAGGCGCTGCGACACCCGGATTTCATCAATGCGGTTCAGGGCGGGCTCCTCGGGCGGATCGCCATCGGCTATTTCGAATGGGCAGGGCTCGTAAACGAGGCCTCCGTCGTAAACTGGCAGGTGATCGAAAATGCTGCCGACGCCGAAGCCTTCGCCGTCAAGCTTGAGGCGCGGCCGATCGGGACGCGGCGTGGCACCTCGATCTCCAACGCGATCCTTTTCGGCACGAGCCTCATCGATTCGAACGCCTTTTCAGGTGCGCGACGGGTCCTCGACATCTCCGGTGACGGACCGAACAATACCGGGCCGCCGGTCACGCCTGCCCGCAACGATGCCGTATCGCGCGGAATCATCATTAACGGGCTTGCGATCCTCATCCGCCCGTCGGTCTCGACCGGGCCGCTCGACCAGTATTACGCCGAATGCGTCATCGGCGGCCCCGGCTCCTTCGTCCTGCCCGTCCATGAGCCCGAGGATTTCGCGATCGCAATCCGTCAGAAGCTTATCCTGGAAGTAAGCGGCCTCACTCCCGCGCCGGCGCTCCGCCTTGCAGCCGGCGAAGCCGCGGCAGACTGCATGATAGGCGAAAAGCTGCGGCCCGGTTTTCTCGACAGGGTCTACCCGGAGCTGGATCGCTAGACGTGAGAGCGCGCCGCGGGTCTTCCCGCAGCGCGCTTTTTCCCGCCCGACCACAGATCGCCTCACCGTTTCGGTGAACGGCGAAGCCGCCTTGGCTCTTTGTGACGCGACCCGCGCCCGCTGCTATTGCAACGAGTGAATTCTGGCGTCGAAGCCCGCCGCCGCGATGACGAGCTCGCTGCGATCCCGCAACTCGTTGGCAACGGCCTGCAGTGCCATCTCGACGCAATACTCGACGGCCTGAGCGTCCAATGCGCGGGCGCTATCGCGAATGTGGCTGAGCATTCTGGCGATGCTCGCAAGTTCCGTTTCAGTATCCGTCAAGGACGAAGGATGATTATTCATTTGAACCCCCATTCCGTGCGCTTCCCTGACGGCGACTATAGACGAGTTCGGATTTTTCGCGCGTTGCACGAGCGTTGCACTCGCACCGGTAGAGTACCGGAGTAGATCTCGCCAAATGCTTTGCGGGTCTGCTCCTTTATGATGCGAGCGCTTTGGAAAGCGCGCGCGGACCGAAACGGCGCGCTCTTTCACCGTCAGGGTTTTCAAGATCGGGAACGAAGATCTTGACGACCGCGAACGGCAGAGCTTCATCCGACAGGCGCACCACAATTACAGATTGCACGTCTGCATCCTTCAGATGATCGATGGTGTGCCGCAGCAGCCCGTCCGGATCGCCGCCTGCATGCGGCGCCGACGGCGCATGCAAGCACGGCGCCGCGAGGAAGGCCCGGCGGGTCGAGTCCGGCAAAGGCCGGCTGAAGGTTTCGGGAAAGACGTCGTCCCGCGCGCCGCTCATGAAGGTGAGCCGCGACTGCGCCGCTTCGGTCACCGCTCTGATCGCCGCGCGAACGGCAAAGACATGCGCCCCGCAGCCGCTTGTCACATCGACGAAACGACCATCGTCCCTGATGGCGATATCGGCGGGGCCGAGCAGTGCCAGAAAGCAGGGAACATCGATGTCGCTGGTAATGTCGAAAAGCCGGAGATCGAGACCGGCGGCTCTGATGCGCTCGACGAGACTATTCAGCGCTGCATCGCCGAACCCCTCGGGAGCAACGCACTTGCGGTAACGGCTCTGCGGCCCTGACACGCCCCACAGGACATGGGCGTCGCGCTCGATGCGCTCCAGCAGCCCGTGCAATGTCGCTTCCTGAATGGAATTTCCCGATGCGAGCCCATCCGACGACATCCAGAAACGCGAAGGCCGGGTACGGTCCAACTGCGCCGCTGCGAGCGGTACGAACACCTCGCGGCCGGAGATCAGGTCGGAGCCGGGGGCCCAGAGCAGTTCTTCGTCCGGACCGATTTCCTCCTGCCCGGCCGCAATCAGCCCCGGAAGCGGGTTCACGGTCCGCCCGGACGCCTGCAGGGAGCGCGTCGTGGCCACAATGGTTTCGACGGCGGGTTCGCCGGCAACAGCGCGCTCCAGCGCCTCCATGACGGCGGAAACCTTCGCCTCCACATCCGTCAGCCCTTTGCCCTGTGCGACCACGATGGATCGCGCATTCGGCGTATAGGCGCACCAGACGGGGATTCCGATCCTGTCCAGTCCCGTGTGCCTGGCGATCCGGGTTATGCCGAAACCGGAAAGCAGAGGCCTTACACGTTCGAAGGTCTCTTCCGGGCTCAGCACACGATCGGAATATTCATTGCGCAAGTCGGCCCCACCCCGATGCCGGGACCGGTCACCCGTCGAAATGGCCCGAAAACACCTTGTCGGCGGAGGACACAGCCACTGCGAGGTCGACATTCTTGACGACCGTTCCCCCTTGTGCCCGGAGCTTGTCCGCCGCGGCCAGGTCGCCCGTCACCTGATCGAGCGGCGTGACGGTTCCGCTCCCCAGGTCCGCCAGCCACAGACCCGGCTCGCCGGGAATCCCAATCACAACAACCTTCGCCATATCGCTATCCCTCATCCTCAAAACCCCGCCTTTTTCAGCCCCTCACGATAGAGGTCCTTCTGCCATTGTTCCTTGATCGGAACGACGGCAAGCCACTTGTCGACGTCGAATGTCGGATTGCTCTTCAACGCCCGCATCCGGTACGCCCGTGCTTTCTTCTGGTCGCCGAGCATCGCCCAGCTTGCCGCAAGCAGCCTGTCGCCGGGCGACTTGTCCTTCATTCTCTGAACGTAGCCGATCGCGTCCTCATAGTTTTCGAGGAAATAGCTGGCACCGGCAGCGCTCCAGAAATACGTGTCGGGCGCCAGCGGATTGAGCGAAAGCGCCTTGGCCAGCTTGTCGAGCGCCTCACGCGGACGGGAGACATGAACGAGCGTGTCGGCGTGGCTGTAAAGCACGTCGGCATAATGCGGGCTCAGGTTTTCCGCGAGATCCAGCGCCGCAAGGCTCTCGTCGAGATCACCCTGATAGAGTTTGACGACACCGAACTCGCGGTGTGCTCCGGGCAGGTCCTCATTGCTTTCGATCGCCTCCTTGGCGTGATGCTCCGCCAGCGAAAGAAGTTCACGATCGCCGCGGGCCGTCAGGATCCACTCGATTGCATAGGTGCGCGCCATCCCGCTCAGCGCCGGAGCAAAATCCGGCTTGTGCTTGAGCGCGGCCCTGAAATCGCGGCGTGCCCTGCGGATTTCGGGAAGCCCCACGCTGGAGAGGTTTCGCAGGCCGGCGAGGTAGGCGTAATAGGCCTCCGGATGGGCCAGATAGTCGATACGCGCGGCACGGCCGGTCTCGACCTGCTCCGTCACCGCCCGGGCGACATGAAAGGCGATTTCCTGGCGTTGCTGAAGGAGACCGACCGGAGATATCGCGAACCGCTCCGCCCAGACGATCGCGTCGGACGGCAGAAATATGAGCTGCGTGAAAAGTCCCTGGTCCGACATGCGGCAGTCGAGCGCATAGGTGACGCCATGCTTTTCCAGGAACGCAGCCTTGTCCGCGGCATCCCGTATCCGCTCCGCCGTGTATGGAGCAACGACGGACATCGATCGTTGCGCACATAGCCCGATCGTGATGTCCTCGACCACAGCCACGCTGACCGCGTGAAGCATCGGATCGCTGCCGAAGGCCGCGGGGGGAAGCAGAGCGACACGGGGTGCCGGCGCAACCGGCGGAGCACTCGCCTCCGTTGCGAACTCCCTGCCAAACCCAGCCTGCGGCAGCCGGGCCCTTCCCGGCTCGCCGCCCCCGATGACCAGCCCCCCGCCGGTCATCCGCTCCAGGATCGCACGCACGGCCGTATCCATCGGATCGAGCTCGAGGAGGTGCATGCACGCGCTGCGCCGCAGAGACCTGTCGGCAAACCGCTCTTCGCCGCCGAGAAGCGCCGCGCGCATCGCCTGCGTGAACAGCCGCCGCTGTTCTCCGACCCAATCCGCATAGCGACCCGGTGGCACATCCGCGCTTGCCAGAAACCCGTCGCGCCAGAGCGCAAGCCCGGTGCGGAACGCCTCTTCCGAACGCTCCAGCGCCTCGAAACCGTCGACGTCGCAGGTAATCTCCCCCACCGTCACCTCGGTTTCCGTCGCCGCAATGAGCGGCCCCGACTCCGCAGCAAGATGGCGCATGCGCCACAATGTCGACCGCAGGTTCTTGAAAGCGACGCTCTTTTCCCGTTCGGGCCAGATCAGCATTGCGAGCTTTTCACGGGAAGCCGTTTTCTCCCCGGACACGCAGAGATAGGCGAGTATCAGCGACCCCCGCTCGGGACACGCCACAACCACGCCGCCGGAATCGACCAGCCGCAACTCCCCGAATGTCTGCAGACGATAATGCGGCCCCGCCACGAAAACCTCAAATGGCTCGAATGGTGGAAGCGCCGCCGGCGACCGGCGAGACCGTCGACATCTCGTTCACCAACCCTCTCCTGCCCCTTCGGCACGAACACCAAAGCGCACGCTGCGCCCCACGGCTCGTCGCTGGAGAAAGAAGGACGGACGCCGAACAGACCGGCAATCTGTGCAGGCGCAGCCACCGATCGGCACGGTTCATGCCTCCGGATGTGCGGCTGCGATGCCCGGAGCCACACCTGCCCGTCCCTTGGTTCACTTCCCAGCCCGATGCGGAAACGCATGCAGCCCAGATGCGAACATGCTCGAAAAGCCGGAACATGGCAACTCATTGCCGCTTATATCTGTTAAGGACGCAGCCCAAGACGGCGTCCGCGGAGCTTCCGCATCGTTGTTCGCCAGCCGTTTTCATGCTATGTTGAACGGGATCGATCGAGGGTGCCGTAAACCCGCTGCAGATCGTTCGCCGGAGCGCGCTTGGCCCAAACAAGCGCGCTTTTTGCTGTCGCAATGCCAGCGGTTACCAATAGGCAATCCATGACGCAACAATATGAATGGCGGACTTCGCAAGTCGTTGATCAACTCATTGCACTCGGGGTAGAGCCTGGAGGCATTCTGCTCGTTCACAGTTCCTTTCGCAGCGTCCGGCCTGTCGAAGGCGGGCCGCTTGGCGTGATTGCCGCTCTGCGCACGGCCATCGGCCCGGAGGGCACACTCGTCATGCCATCATGGTCGGGTCTTGACGACGAGCCGTTCGACCCCGCGACGACACCTGCAACATCCGATCTGGGAATACTCGCCGACACGTTCTGGCGGCTGGAGAATGTGACGCGCAGCGACCATCCGTTCGCGTTTGCGGCAGCCGGCCCGCTTGCCGCACGCATCACATCAGACACTCTGCCCCTGCCCCCGCACGCTCCCGCAAGTCCTATAGGACGTATCCACGAACTAGACGGGCAAGTGCTCCTCCTCGGCGTCGGGCACGATTCGGACACCACGCTGCATCTCGCCGAGCTGATGGCGAAGGTCCCCTATGGAGTGCCGAAACACTGTACGGTCCTCGATAACGGCAGGCCGATCCGCATCGACTATCGCGAGAACGATCACTGCTGCCAGAACTTCAACCTGGCCGACACCTGGCTGCGGCGAAAGGGCTTGCAGCGGGAGGGCCCGGTCGGCCATGCCCATGCTCGCCTGATCCGCTCGCGAGACATCGCGAGGATCGCCACGGATCAACTGGCCCGCGATCCACTCGTCTTCCTGCATCCGGTAGAGGCAGGGTGCGACGAATGCGATGCGGCGCGCCAGTCGGCCGGCTGCGCTCGTGGCGGCAGCCTCGCCGGGTGATCAGCTCGGCCGTCTCCTACGGCCCGTCTGATGACATGGCACGGTTTTACGAATCCGAGTATTTGACCGTTACGCCGCGCTGCCGAAAGTAGGCCTGCATCAGCTTCCTGCCAGAACGGTTGTTCTGTGCGAGTCTGCCCGGATCAAAGACGGCCTCTTTCAACCCCTCCCGCGTCAACGCTGCCTTGAGAGTCGCGATATGCGCGTCGATGTCGGCATTGTCCGCCTGGAGCGATTCATAAATGCGGTTTATCGCATCTGCGACGGTCGGTTCGCTCACCATTACACTCCTGTTGTTGTCTGGCTGGCGCTTACCATACTTTTTGCCTTGACCCTAGAGGACGCTCTGTCTCCGACAGCATGACGTCGTTGACGATCTAAAGGAAGCGACCCATCTAAGCGTCATGCCGAAACACGACAACAGTCGCATCGAGCTGCTCAAGACATGGGTGCTGCCGCCAGCGGCGACATTGGGTTCATCCGTCCGCATGAAGGGCATCCTTCTGGAAATTCGCGCGCGGCTTCCGTCTGCCACGAAAAAATCGCTCAATCTCGATGGTCGCGAGCTCACGCTTATGATGTCCGCAAGCGAGAAGGCTGCGTTCCACGCCGCATCGGCTGTCGTCGCCGAGGCGTTGGTAAGCATCGAGACCCTTCCGGTGATACCGCGCGAGATCGAGGACATTCTCACGATCAAGACGAGCGAAAGACATCGGTGGCTGGCCGACGGTCGCTTGCCGAGTGCTGGAACGCGAACGGTCAAGCTGCGCGGACGCGCCAGAAAGATAACATTTCATGTCTTCGACCCGAGGATTGTCGCAGACATTCTCGATCGAGGCGTCGTGGACGATTGGCGCGAGGAAGACGCGGCGGCTGCCGCCGAAAACCGCAGACGGGCTGCGTACAAGGCGAAGTTGACGCGATCGTTGAGAAACACCACCAAGGGCGGATCGAACTCCGAAGCCGAACACGGAGACGTCGCCTCCAACCTGGCCGGATGGGAGGAGTTCGGACGCGATGGACTTCTTCGGTAATCGGGAATCGACCGGATTGCGCCCGGGGCGCGGTCACCCCTTCTTTATGATTGCCGTCGATGATGACCGGCACGAATTGGGGCGAGCGATTTTCTGATGACCGACGTAACACTAGGCTTCTACGACACGAATGCCGAGGAATATGCTGCCAGCGGGGGTGCTCCCAATCCGAGGTTGTTCACCTTCCTCGACCGTTGCAGGCCAAAGGGTAAAGTCCTGGAACTGGGGACCGGTGGCGGTGTCGATGCTGCCGCCATCATCGGAAGAGGCTTTGATCTTGACGCCACTGACGGCTCCCCCGAACTCGCCGCCATTGCTTCGCGCCGCATCGGACGGCCAGTCAAGACAATGCTCTTCAATGAGTTGGATGCCATCGGGATTTATGACGGCGTATATGCTTGCGCTTCATTGACCCATGTACGTCGATCGGACCTTCGCGGTGTGATCGAGAAAGTTTATCGGGCGATGATCGAAAACGGGGTCGTTTGGGCGAGCTTCAAAACAGGAGCAGAGGAGGGTTCGGACGCACTTGGTCGTCATTATAACTATCTATCGCAAGACGAGTTGATCCGGCTCTGGCGTGCAGCGGCACCTTGGCGGGCGATTGAAACGGAAGCGTGGTTGGGCGGCGCTTACGACCGGAAGGCAACGGAATGGATGGCGATTACTGCCATGAAGTAAATCCCCTAAGGCCTGTTGAGATTCATTTTGAGTTTATGATTGGGTTGCTTCGTGCGCCACTGCATGTTTCCTTTGATCGTAGCCGATCAATGGACAAAAACATGCAGCCGCTTAAAGGGCTACAGCGCAGGACTGCAATCTCTCCTCGTTCCTCATTCCTGTGCTCGTCACAGGGATGAGAGCAGCGCCGCGTCTGCGGCGCGGGAGAGCCTTTCCAGCCCAAGGACTTGGTCTGGCTGGATCTCCTGTGACAAGCACAGGAATGAGGAAATCAAACAAGTGGCGGCAATGCGGGTGACTTCGGCTGCACAGAGTGTAGATTGGCAGCCATCTACCACCACGAAGAGAGCGCCAATGCCCCGTTTTCTGGCCGTGTACACCATGAAACCCGAAGACCTCGCCGCCTTCCGCAGTCTGCCCAAGGCAGAGCAGGACGCGATCGACGCGGTCGGGCTGGAACAGTGGGCAGCCTGGGAGGACAGAAACGCCGCATCCATCCTCGACCGTGGTGGCATGGTGGGCAAGACGACACGTGTAACCAGGGACGGTATCGCCAATGCCGTGAACCCATTTTGCGGCTACCTTGTCGTCGAAGCGGGAAGCATCGAGGCCGCGGCGCGGCTGTTCCAGGACCACCCGCACATCACAGTCTTTCCAGGAGACGGCGTAGATATCATGCCCTTTCTGACCTGAACGCCTTCGGTCAGCTATTCAAGCGAGATTGTGCCCAAACGGAAATGCGTTGCCCATTCTGGACTGGTGGCGCCGGCTTGCTTTTCGGCACCGGGTGCATGCCGCGAGCGGCCCAGCCACCGTCAATTGCTTGCGAAGCAGTAGAAGAGGCCGTCTCCGCCGGTTCCCTTGAATGCCTCGTTCGAGCAGCCGCCCCTCGTCGAATGCGACGAATTCCAGGATTTCGCCGCATCGGAATCGTCCAGGCCCGTTCGGTCGCTGTGGCCGACGATCGCCGCGCCCTCCGCGCCGCCCATTGTCCAATTGCCGCAGGTTTCCGGTGCGGCAGTTCCATCTGGTTTCGAGCCAGTCAGGATGTCGTGGCGGTTGGGGCTGTCGCCACGGCCGGGAATGACTTCGCCTTTCTCGTTGAGAGCCGTCTGCTTCGTCAGGTTGTTGCCGTCGCTGTGAAGCGAGGCGACATCGTCGGCGATCTTCTCGCCCTTGGCGTTGTACCAGGGGCCGTTTCCGATCCGATCCCTGGCGTTCTCGGTGTCGGTGGACAGATAGGCTCTCCAGGTCTTGCCCGTCGAACCACTCGCCGTCGCCAAGGAATTGCAGTATGCGTCGGCTCCGGCCAGTCCTCCGAGGTCGCCACCCCTGCCCGGATTTGCGCTGGTGACGAAGAAGCTCATGGAGGTGTCCTGGGCGTGTGCCCACAGTGGAGAGCAGGCCAGGACGGCCACTGTGAATGCAAGCACGCGGTTCATGGCGATTCTCCAGCATTTCGTCAGTGAAGCCTATTGCTGAAAACGGCCGGCGTAAAATCGAAATCCTGTGATTGGAAGCGGCAACCGTTAAGTGAGCCATGCAGCAGCTGAAAGGGCTACAGCGACCTTTGCGCGTCTCATAAGATGCGCGGCGCTGTTGGAAACTTTTCGGAGGACTGCAACGTCTCCTCGTTCTCATCTCTCGTGCTTGTCACAGAGATGAGAGCAGCGCCGCGTCTGCGGCGCGGGAAGCGTTCTTTCAGCCCAAGGACTTGGGCTGGCTGGATTCCTGTGGCAAGCACAGGAATGAGGAAATGAAATAAGCCGCGGCGGGCGGCCTGAACCTCAGCAGGCCTCGAACCAGGGACTATTGCCGTCAAGTTCTCGCATTGCGATGCCGATGAACACTGGCCCCGCGGCAAACGCTCCTCTATTGTATCAATCCTGGGTAGTGAAACGATCGGCGAAGCTGAAGTCGTGTTGTTGGAATGCTTGCGCCCGGCCGTTTGCGGTATGAAACTTCTCCGAAAAGAGGATTGTTTCGGAATGGAAGGAATTCTCCAGCAGGTCCCGTCCCCCTGGCACCGTATAGAGATATCGCAAGTCGAAGACCTGTCCGACGCGGTGCATGGTGCCGGAATGGAAGCTACACAGATGGCGCGTGGCAAGCTGTCAGGGAGCCTCATTTTTTCCGAGCAGGATGGCGTGACATACAGCGGCGGCTTTATAGAAGGCCGTGTGGCGCTTCGCAGCCCTCTCTCCCCGGACACTCTTTCTTTGGGGCTTGGCCTCTGGCTCCCCGGATCATCCTGGCACTCGTTCACCGAGGTCAAAACTGGAGACGTGGCCATATATCATGGAGGGGACGAACACGATTCTCTCTACGCGCCGGGCTCCATGTACGCCGTAGCGACGATTTCCGCCGATCAACTCGAGCAGGAAGCCGGAAGAAACGGAATGGTTCTGGACAGGGCTGCGCTAGGCGGAAGTGGGATTCACAATCGATCCATGACGCCGGAGGTGGTAACGGCGCTTGCGGCCGAATTTAGCCGCATCCACACGGGCAACCCCGCACGGCCCGGTCTCGGGAAGATGCTGCTGAGAGCGCTCATCGACCATCTTGGCCGCCCCCCTTATAACCACGGACGCCGGGCCAACACACATCTACATGCGAGGATCGTGGCGCGTGCCAGAGCCTACATAGTCGAACACCTTTCTGAGCCGATAGCCCTTGACGACATCGCAGCTGCCGCATTCGCCTCGCGTCGTACGCTCTACCGCGCGTTCGCGGACATCCTCGACGACACTCCCCAAACATACGTCCGGCGTCTAAGGCTGCACAGAATAAGACGGGGCCTCGCGACTGATCGGGAACGAGCGTGCACCATCGCGGTCGTGGCAAATGAGTGGGGCATCAGCGAACTCGGCAGATTGGCGGGATGGTATCGCGAATTGTTCGGGGAACTGCCGAGCGAAACATTAGCAGCGTTCAAGCAGTCCGAATCCGCACAACAAGGCTCGACAGCCCACTAGATTGGCAAAAGGTGCATAGAGGGAACGCTTCCTTCCTGCCATCCTCGTCTTTTGGGGATGCAAATTGGAGAGCGTGGTCCATGGCCATGTCGCAGCCTTGAAGAAGCTAAGCGGTGATCCATTCCCGGATGCAAAGGCCGATCATTGGCAGCGCTTCCCGTTGCAAGACATCGAAGGCCTGCGAAATGCAGTACTGGGTGCCGAGCTGGACGCAGTGCAAATGGCGGGGCGCAAGATCAGCGGCAGTCTCGCCTTCAGCACATATGACGGCGTGATTCTCAGTTCGGGTTTCATCGCGGGGAATGCGATGGCGAGGGGTGTCCTGTCGGACGCTGCCGTCACCGTCGGAATTGTGCTCTCCCAAGTCGGTGGATTTCGAGTCTGTCTGCGACAGATCCCGGAAGGAACGGTGGGTATTCTCCTTCCGGGGTGCGAAGTCGACGTCCTATGCGCACCAGGCTCGATGTATGTAACGGCAACTCTTGATCTGCGCCGGCTGGAGGATGGTCTTGGCCGCAGGTTTCTGCAGTCCGCGGTTCATTCCAGGCCATTGGCCCAGGAAAAGCTCAAGGAGCTGAGAGAAGCGTTGCTCCGGGTGCACCTGGGAGAAGAAACAGAGGCCGGCGTCCACGTAGGAAGCACGATGTTGCGGGCCATAATTTCTCACTACGCAAACGATCGTGGGACGACCGCCGCAAGCCGGCCTTCGTCTTATGAAACCATCGTTCGACTGGCGCAACAATATATCGACCGGCATCTCGCAAGTCCCATATCGATAACCGATATCACGACGGCGTGCGGATCCTCCCGTCGCACCCTCTACCGCGCCTTTCTCGAGGTGCTGGGCGATACGCCCAACCACTATCTGCGCAGGCTCCGGCTGCATAGAATTCGGCGCGATCTGATGGCCGGCGATCAACTGGCGACAATATCGGCAAGCGCCAAAAAGTGGGGCATTGCCGAACACGGGCGCATGTCCGGCTGGTATCAGGAGCTTTTCGGAGAGAAGCCCAGCGCAACCGTAGCCGCACAATCCCGCCGTGCGATTTCCCGGGCCTGGCTTTGAGATTGGCAAAAAACGCATAGCCGCCCACAGGCGCGGGGGTGCATAGTCCGCCCGAAAATCCGGCATGTCAGCATTGGAACACCAACCCCAGCAGAAGGCCGAGTATCATGAAACGCACAACCGCATTTCCATCGATAACCGCTGCATTCCTTGCATTCGGACTGACCGGTTCGGCAGCGGCCGAAGAGGCACGCTTCGATCGACTGGCCAACCTGCCGTTCGAGCAAAACCGTCCCACGGCTGAGACTGCCAAGGCCCTGAAGGACGAGCTTCTCTTTCAGCAGGCGACCCAAGCCTATATCTGGGCCTTACCGCTGATCAACACGCTGGGCATGAGGAGCGGAGCCGAGGACGTCTTTGGCACCGGCTACAACGTCATGCCGGTCTGGAAAGAGAGGCTTGACACCAAGACAATGGTGACGACGCCGAACTCCGACCTGATCTATGCGATGGCTTTCATCGATATGGGCGAGACGGGTCCGATCGTATTTGAGGCGCCTCCGAAATTCAGGGCATCCTGCTTGACTTCTGGCAGCGGCCGATCCCGATGGACGGCGGCAAGTTTTTCGGCGACGTCGGCCTGCCCGGCCCCGATGCGGGCAAAGGCGGCACATTCGTCATCACGCCGCCTGGCTATGACGGACAGTTACCCCAAGATGCTTATATCTACCGCTCGGGCACCAATAACCTCTTCGTATTCCTACGCGCATTCTACGACGATCCGGACAATCTCGAGCCCACCAACAAACTCGTGGAACAGGTCAAGCTCTATCCGCTGAACCTCCCCGAGAGCGAGCGCAAGCCGATGCAATTTCCGAATGCCTCCGGCGTGAACGCAAACATGCTGCCGCGCTCGGATATCTCGGCGTTCGAGCAGTTGAAGTGGCTGATCGACCGTGAAGGCAAGAATCTGGCGGGACCGGACGGTCTTGGTCTCCTCGCCAATGTCGGCCTGATCGCGAAGGAACCCTTCTCGCCCTCTCCGCAGAAGCGAGCGATCCTCAACACCGCAGCGGATGTCGGCTATAAGATGAGCCGCGTCATCGGCCTTAGCGAGGAGGTCGGCGGTAAGTCGCTCCTCGTCTGGCCAGATCGGCGCTGGACCAATCCGATAAACACCGCCGCCGAACCAGGACCGGAGAAATCGATCGACCTATCCTGGGTGAACCGGGAACGCGGCTTCACGGACATCGAACACCGGGCATGGATGTTCACGGATTACTATTCAATCAGCCCCGGTATGGTGTCGCTGACGCCGGGCCGCGGTGCCTTCTACGCAATCGCCTTCAATGATGCGGACCGCACGCCGCTGTCGGGGGACAATTCGTACAAGGTGACGCTGCCGCCCGATGTACCGGCCGAATTGTTCTGGTCGCTGACGCTCTACGAGGCGGAGAACGCATCGGGCCTTGCGACCGAGGAGCGGCGCTACCCGTCGCTCGGCTCTCGCGACAAACCGGTCGTCAATGCAGACGGCACGATCGACCTTTACGTCGGGCCGAAGGCGCCTGAAGGCAAGGAGGCCAACTGGCTGGCGACGGCTCCCGGCCGAGGCTTTTTCGCCATCCTTCGGCTCTATGGTCCAGGCGATCGCGCCGTCGACTATAGCTGGAAGCCGGGCGATTTCGAGAAGATCAAATGACAAAATCCCGTTCCAGGCGAAACGGCTGACACGGCCGAGAATCCTAGCGAAATGAAAGTTCGGCCGGCCGATTGGCCGGTCCCGGACCGGAACCAACCTGCAGGAAGAACGATCATGACCGTGCTTTCCAAAATTCTGACATCGGCTCTTTTGGGATCGGCATTGTGCAGCGCATCGGCCGCATGGGCTGAGGAGGCGAACCCCTTCGAGGGCGATGCCGCTGTCAAAACCCGCATCGGCGAGTTGAACTTCCAGAGCGGATATCCATCCGCCGAGACGGTGAAAAAGCTGTATGACGAGATGGACTTCCAGCGCGCAACGCAAGCTTATCTCTGGGGCATCCCGGCGGTCGGTATGAACGAATGGCGTCGCGCCCACTACAGCGTGTTCGGCGGCAAGAGCGGCGAGATGCTCACCTATCTGGACTTCGCCGAAAAATTGGGAATCCTGACGCCGAACTACACGACGCCTTACATCGCCACCTTTATCGACTTGAAGGAAACTGGTCCTTTCGTCGTCGAAGTGCCTCCGGGGCTGATCGCAGGCATGATCCTCGACCCGTGGCAGCGGGTGCTTGCCGATCTCGGCGTCGTCGGCCCCGACATGGGCAAGGGTGGAAAATACCTGATCATGCCGCCCGGATACGGACCGGTGGAGGCACCCGGCTATTTCGTGGTGCAGGCGACGAGCCGCGACGTTTTCGCCGGCTTCCGGCTGCTCGATGCCGACAAGGAAAAGGCGATCGCCGAGATGATCCCGCAGATCAAGACCTACTCCTGGACTCTCGAAGGCACTGGCGAGCCAATGC
This sequence comes from Sinorhizobium meliloti 4H41, assembly GCF_000375585.1. Taxonomy (GTDB): domain Bacteria; phylum Pseudomonadota; class Alphaproteobacteria; order Rhizobiales; family Rhizobiaceae; genus Sinorhizobium; species Sinorhizobium meliloti_A. The sequence goes on from NZ_AQWP01000002.1 coordinate 755,121, forward strand.
CGGCACGCGCCGCCGGTGACAAGAAGTGGAGCCAGATGCCGCCACGCGGCATGGCCTACTGGGACAGTCTGAACGAAGTCATCCAGCGCAACCCCATCGACGAACGCGACCGGCTGATCCTGGCTCAATTGAAATTCCTCGGCATCGAGAGAGGGCAGCCATTCAAGCCGGACGAAAGACAGAGCAAACTGCTCCAGGACGGGGTTCTGGTCGGCGAGGCGATGGCGAAGGCGAACACCACCGACAAAAGGGTGGAGCCTCCTTTCTGGGAGGGGACCAATTGGAAGCATGCTTTGGTCGTGGCGACCGATCAGAAGGCGAACACCTATGATCAGCTCGACGAGCGCGCCGCATGGTTCTACGAGGCCGTCGTGATTTCGAAGGCGATGCTGACCCAGACTGTGGGCGTCGGACAGCGCTACATCGCGTCCTACAAGGACGCGGACGGGGCATGGCTCTCGGGCGAGAACACCTACAAACTTCATGTCCCGGCCAATCCGCCGGCAAAGAATTTCTGGTCGGTCACCGCCTACGACGAGGCGACGCGGCAGATGCCGGTCACCGAGCAGGGACGGCCGGACATCTCATCGCGCAAGGAAGATATCGTCGCGAACGAGGACGGATCGGTGGACGTCTATTTCGGCCCGAAAGCCCCCGAAGGCAAGGAGGCGAACTGGGTGCAGACCAACCCCGACAAGGGATGGTTCGCCTACTTCCGCTTCTATGGCCCGACAGAAGCGTTCTTCGACAAGTCCTGGGCGCTGCCCGACATTGAGAAGGTCAACCCGTAAATCGTGAACTGCGCCCTTCCTGTTTGACGACCATTCAGGAAGGGCGCACGCGGTTGCAGCGCACCGTATTCTTTCGTCACTGGAGCGACCAAGCGATCGGTTTGCGAAGCCGATAGGGGTCCCGTTTCTATGCTGATTGACAACGGTGATTTGCTTCTGCTCATCTCATTCTCCTTTGATGTGCAGGACGACCCGGCCAATGGTCTCGCCCGCTTCCAGTGCCCGATGCGCGTCGCCAACGCCTTCAAACGAAACCACGCGGTCGATGTGAGCGCGCAGGGTGCCACCGTCGACCATTTCGGCGATCTGGTCGAGTACCTTGACTTGTCGCAGCCTGTTCCGATGATCGCGAGCGATCTGCGGCAGGCCGATGTTGACGAACGAGACGTCTAGGTTTTTCCATTCCGCCATGGCGTTGCCGCCCTTGGGCCAGTCAGAGACCACAGTGTTCACCAGACGGCCATAAGCTGCAGTATGCTCAAAGCTCCGCGCAAAGTTGTCATGCCCGACAAAGTCGAACACGACGTCAGCGCCGTCTTTTCCGCTCCAGGCCTTGAGCTCCTTGTTGACGTCCTGGGTCCGGTAGCGGATGGCCAGCTCGGCCCCCATTCCGAGAGCGAACTCCGCCTTGACATCGGTCGAGACGGTGGTTGCGATCCGGGCACCGACTGTCGAGAGATATTGGATCGCGATATGGCCGAGACCGCCCGCGCCCCCGTGTACCAGGACGTGGTCGCCGGACATGACCTTGCCCTTGCCGAAGACGGCTTCCCACGCCGTTAGTCCGACCACTGGAAGTGCGGCCGCCTGCGCGAAGTCAAGGCTTTTAGGCTTCTTCGATACATAAGCGCCGTGAACGACCTTGTACTCAGCGTAGCTCCCCGGATTGCCGGGATAGCCGCCGTCGATGTACCAGACCTCGTCCCCAACAGTGATCCCTTCCACGGCATCACCGATCGCTTCGACCACGCCGACGCCGTCAATTCCAAGGATGGTCGGTGAACCAGTCTCCGCATTCGGATCGTGCCGTTGGCCACTCTTGCGGTTCTGCCAGTCGGCCGGGTTCACCCCCGCCGCAATGACCTTGACGAGTACGTCCGACGGTCTATCGATCTTCGGCTTCGCCACGTCTCGGACCTGCAGGACTTCGGGTCCTCCCGGCTCGTACATAACCAATGCCCGCATCGTGTCAAACATCCCGCGCCACTCCGCCGCTGTGCTCGACCGCATTAATCAGCCGGTGCAACTTGACGGCATCCTCGAATGTCGGGCTCTGGCGCGTGCCCGAGGTAATGTCGGACGCAAAGAGTTCGTAGAGTTTCCTGACATTCCCCGTGAGCACGTTTTCGTCGATACCGAAGTCATCCGGTACGGAGAGCGAATGCAAGGTCTCTCCGTCCTGAGCACCCATGAGGCTGAATCCACCCAAGCCCACGTAGCCCACGGGGCTTGTCAGCAACAGGTCGCCCTTGCTTCCATTGATCTCCAGATGGAAATTGGTCGCACGCGACAGCCCGCCGCGGAAGTGACTGGTGATCAGCGCGCCGTTGGCGAGCTTGCCGGTGAAGGCGATCTGATCGGCGACCTCGAACGGGACGACCTCATGGCTCCCGGTCATCCTGATCGTCGGGCGGCGGCTGACGAGGGTGCCGGAGACGGTCTGGAAATCCTCGTCCAGAGCGAAAATCAAAGCGTCGATCGTATGCGCGAACGGCACGTGCAGCATGCTCGCGCCTTGGGAAGGGTCGAGCGTGTAGCGGAAGGCTTCCTCGATCTCCTCGCCCCAGGTGATCCCCGAGCCGATGACCGTCGCGGAGAGAACCTCGCCGACATAGCCTTGGGAAACGAGCCTCCGCATATGCCGGATGGTCGGGTTCGCCCGGGTCTGGAGCCCGATCATCGCCGAGACACCTTTCTCCAAGGCGAGCGCGTTCATGGTTTCCGCATCGCGCAGGTTCATACCGAGTGGCCACTCCGAGAACACGGATTTCCCGGCTTCCAGGGCCGCCGTCACCAGCCCAAGATGTTCCGGCACCCTGACCGTGACCACGACTAGGTCGACCTCAGGATGATTGACGAGTTCCTCCGTCGACGAAACGGCATGGTCGAAACCGAACTTCTCGGCCGATGCCTTTGCGATCTCCATGCGGGTGTGGCTCACTGCGGAAAGTCGAAACTGCTCGAGGTCACGCAACGCGGGGACATGGGCGGTCGATGCCCAACCGCGGTCCGGATGGACGCCGATGATGCCGACTCCGATGGGGGCCTGGGTCATTGCAAACGCTCCTTGGGCGAGAATTCCAGAATGGTTCGGCGAAGCTCCAGCTTGGCGATGCGCCAGTGTCCGTCCAGAAACTCCCAGGTTTCGTGATAGTGGCCGTAGCCGTGCATGCTGGCGGGGCGTTCATCGTTCGCGGGCGGGAAGACCAAGTAGTCCTCCATCGACCAGATTGCGTCGACCAGACCTTCCGCGACGCGCTCCATCTCTGCGTTGTGGACGTGATGAATCGTTCGCGCGCCTTCAAGGTAGCTGGCACTTGTCGTGACGAATTCGTCGACCGACGTGAAGGCATGGATCGTATGCCCTTCGGGATCAACGAAACGGATGGTCGGCGCGTCGGCGAAAAGCTCCCGGAATTTCTCCCAGTGCTTGGTGTCGACATATCGGCAATAGCGGGCTTTCCTCATTGCGATCTCATCGAATGCCTGTGAATCATCCTGCATTTGCATTCTCCTTTCGGAGGTCTACATAAGGCGCTCGTTCTGGACGTTTGAGGTCGATTAGTCCTGAACCGTTGTCTGATCGTCCAAAATTCACGGGTCTCATGGACACGCTCTCGAAAATCTTGACCGCACCGCGCATCAGCGACGCCAAATTCACCCGCCTAGAAGCCAGCGCGCCCTGGGGGATCATGTCTCCCGGCGAGCGCGCGGCGAAATTCGTTCACGTCCTCAGCGGCTCGGCCGTCCTCACCACCCCCGAACGGCCAGGGACCACCACACTCGAAAGCGGCGACGTCTTCATCCTGCTCGACGAGGCTGCATACCGAATCTTCGACGACGAGCGCTCCATCCTGATCGACTGCGTCGATGTCGAGCGTGGACGGGTGGGCGACAGGATCAACTTGGGGGGTGGAGGCCCAACGACGACGTTCATCAGCGGATCGTTCCAGATAGAGCGCATCGACCGCGACTCCGCACTCGACGTGCTGCCCCGCTTCCTGCACCTCAGGCAAAGCGACGGCAGGACCGCTGGTTTCGCCTCCGTTCTCAACATGCTGGCAGTGGAGACCGGCGCTCCGGGCCTTGGTTGCGACGCCGCGATATCCCGGCTGTTCGAGCTCCTCTTCATCCACGCCCTGCGAGCGTATGTCGAGGACGGCGAGAGCCCGAAACGGGGTTGGTTGGCCGCCATGTCGGACCTACGGCTGAAACCCGTGATCGAGGCAATCCACGCCGATCCGGCGAGGAACTGGACCGTCGACTCTTTGGCCAGAATTGCTGGCATGTCGCGATCGGCCTTTGCCGTGCGCTTCAGGAGCGTTATCGAGCAGACGCCGCTGGAATACCTCACGAGTTGGCGCGTTCGGTGCGCAGCGACGCTGCTCTTCAAGACTTCGGCACCGATCTCGGAAATAGCCCGCAAAGTGGGATACGGCTCCGACGCAGCCTTCAATAAGGCGTTCAAACGGGTCACGGGTCACACTCCGGCCATGTTCAAGAAGGCGAGCTCTGTCGCGCATCGGGGGAAGCCGCACCCGAGGTGATTTTCGTACATGGAACCCACGTGTTGGAGCGTGTTCATCGGCACTCTTCCAGGAATTTCAGCGCCATATGCCAAAGTCTCTCCGCGTTGGAGGGGTCGAGCGCGTAGCCGGGAACGCCCTCCAACTTCAGCTGAGGACGGCTCTGGACGATCGGTGCCTCAGCGCAGTTCTCGAAGTAGCGCCCGTTGGTGCCCTCGACCAATGGGGAGGCAGCGACGAAGACTGACGTCGCTGCCCCCTCCTCGGGTGTCTTGCGCAGGTGCTCTGGGGTGCGGAGCCCTCCGGTGTGGCGCTGAAGGTTTGTGGTGATCGCGCCGGGGTTGAGGGCGTTCGAGACGATCCCGTCGTCCTTCCAGTGTTGTTTGATCCCGACGGACAGCAGCGTGCACGCGGTCTTCGACTGGGCATAAGCCAGCAGCGGATCATAGGGAATAAAGCGAAAGTGGGGATCGTCCCAGAATACGGGTCCGAAGAGGCTGCCGCTCGAACTCACGGACACGACACGCGCGCCCCGGGCGTTGGCAAGGTGCCGGCGGAGGCCGAGGGTCAAGGCGAAGTGACCCAGGTAATTGGTCGCGAACTGCATCTCCCAGCCTTGAGAAGAGCGCCGAAGGTCCGGCAACGCCATGATTCCCGCGTTGTTGATGAGCGCGTGGATCGGGCCCTCCCAGTCTTCGATGAAGCGGCCGACAGAGCGGAGATCGGCAAGGTCGAGCGACCGGACCGAAATGTCGGGATTGGCCGTCCTGATCCTGAGGTCTTGCACGACTTCCTCTGCGGCCTCCGGGCGACGGACGGCGATGACGACGGACGCGCCGGCAGCCGCGAGCGCAGCCGTCGTCTCGATCCCGATACCGCTAGCGCCTCCCGTGACGATCATGGTTTTCCCATGGAGGTCGACGTCGCTTAAGACTTCCGACGCCGTCGAATGGAATCCGAATTGTGGGACTTGAAGCATGTGAGCCTCCTGCAGATCGAGCCGTCACCCGGACGGAGCGCGTGAAGTCACTCGGTGATTTTGACGAAACCCTGCTGCACGAGCTGGATCGTGCGCGCCATGGCGTCGAGGTTGATCTTGATGTGGGGAAGGAGGTCGGCGTTGCCCCATCCGTTGACCTTGGCGGTCGCCCCGCAGAGCTCGACCTTCACGCCGACATCTATGAGATCGGAGACGAGCTTCTTGTACGGGTTGCCCGTGGCGATGTTGCGGGAGGCGTTGTAGGCCGCATCGTCGAGGGTGACATGGCCGGCGTTGGTGTGGAAGACCACGATGATGTCGGATGCCGCCTTCCAGTTCGCGATGTCCGTCGTGATCAGTTGGAGATGGAACAGCGCCGCGGGAAGATCGCCTTCGAACTCGAGGCCTCCGATGCTATGGACGGATTTCACTTCCTTGAGCTCGACCGGAATGTCGATGAAGAGCGCGCTTTTCGCTTCGGACATGGCTGTCTCCTGAGGGTTCAGACTGCTGCGACGGTTTGATGCCGGGACGCCCCGAGATGGGGGCGTCCCGTTGACGCGCGGGAGGATGGGGAGGTACGCGCCAGGAAAACGGTTATTGCTGGTCAGGCTTTACACGCCCTCGTAGACCAGCTTGGTGAAGAACGCCGGGTCGATGACGAATTTGCCCCACTTAGCGTCGAAGGCTGCAGTGGGCTTGGCGGCGACGGTCTCGTCTTTTGAACGCCCCTCGCGCTTGAGCGCCGCGACGTTTTCCCGGATGGCGACGAGCATGTCGCGGAAGGCCTGGAGCTCCGCCCGGTTGCTCACGGGGTTTCCGTGGCCGGGAATGATGATGGTCTTGTCGGTCGAGGCGGCCAGATTGGCGTCGGACGCGGCGATCATCCCGTCGATGCTGCCGCCCGTCGAGTGGTCGATAAAGGGGTAGATGCCGTTCCAGTAGGTGTCGCCAACATGGAGGACATCTGCTTCGCCGAACATCACGGAGATGTCGCCGTCCGTATGCGCCGGGCCGTAATACTTCATGTCCAGCGACTGGCCGTTCAGCTTGAGCGAATGCTCCTTCGCGAAGACATGCTTGGGCACGCCGATGCGCTCCAGGGCCAGGAAATTGTAGTCCCAGTCCTCGACCCTCTGCACCTGCGAGAGATATTTGCGGGTGTTCTCGTGGGCGATGATCTTGGCTCCACCCGCGCCAAGCCACGGGTTTCCGTCCGCGTGGTCGAAGTGCCAGTGGGTGTTGATGAGGTGGGTGACGGGCTCGGCGGAGATCGCCGCGAGCGTCTTCGTCATCTGCGTCTTGGAGACGCTGATGCCTGCGTCCACCATGACGAGGCCGTCTTTGCCGTCCAGGACCGCTATGTTGCCGCCGGAGCCTTCGAGGACGGTGACGTTTCCTCTCAGTTTATGGGTGGCTATCTTGGCACTGGCGGCGCTATCCTTGATGAGGCTCACCAAGCCGCGCGCTTCGGCGTAGGCGGCGCGGGGACTCATCCAGCCACTGGTAGCCGCGAAGCCCGCCGCCCCGATGCAGCAAAGGCAAAATCCACGACGGGAGAGCATGTGTTCGGATTTCATGGCATACCTTTCCGCAGCCGGTCGCAGGCGAGCCGACGGCTATCCAGCTGAATTTGTGGGAGGTAGGGCAGACCTCGCGGCCTGCCCGGGGCGTCACGCTTTGATAAAGGCCAGCAGGTCGGCGTTAATCACGTCGGCATGCGTCGTGAACATTCCATGCGGATAGCCGTCGTAGACCTTGAGCTTGCCGTCCTTGAGCAGCTTCACGGACAACTCCGCGGAGTCCGCGATCGGAACGACCTGGTCGTCGCTGCCGTGCATGACCAGAACGGGCACGTCGATGACCTGGAGGTCCTCCGTGAAGTCGGTCTCGGAAAAGACCTTGATGCATTCGTAGTGGGCGTTCGCTCCGCCCATCATCCCCTGTCGCCACCAGTTGCGAATGGTGCCTTCCGATATGGCTGCGCCGGGGCGGTTGAAGCCGTAGAACGGGCCGCTGGCGATATCGAGATAGAGCTGCGCGCGGTTCGCCGCCAAAGCAGCACGGTAGCCGTCGAAGACCTCGATCGGAAGTCCGCCCGGGTTCTTAGCAGACTTGACCATAACGGGAGGAATGGCAGAGATCAGGACGGCCTTGGCGACCCGGCCCTTACCGTGCCGGGCGACCGTCTGCTCTCGAGCCGAAAGTGCTCCGTAGCTCCACTCGATCATAGCCGCCAAGGTTTGGTGACGGGGAAGAGCCGTGCGCCGCCCACCTGTCAGCAGTAGCAGGCGATCGTTCAGAAGTTCGGCAATGCCGCGCGTGCCGAATGCCTCGACCCGTGCCGCGGCAAGTTCGATTGCCAGAGCAATCCCGTCAAGCTGCCGACATATGTGCGCCACGACCGGAGCTTCGTCGTCATCGAAGGAATACCCGCTTCCGGAAGAGGCAGCCCGCTCCACGAACAGACGGATGGCTGGGTATTTCAATGCGTCGTCGGCGGTCAGGACGACAGCCGATGGCGGCATGTCGAGAGGTGGGAGCCTGTAAACACTTTCGCCCTCCACTCGCAACGCTTCGCGACTGGTTGCCAGAATCGCGACTTCCGGTGCTTCACGGAGCAATGTTTCCGCCAGTCGTGCGGCGTCCTCGAGGATGTGTTCGCAGCTGTCGAAAACGATCAGCATTCTCTTTCCGCGGAGAAAGCCGATCAGGCTCCTCGTCGGATCGTCCGACGTCTCTGTCAGCCGGAGTGCCGAGGCCAAGATAGACGGGAGCAGCTGCGGATTCGTTATCGGAGCCAAGTCAAGGAAACAAATGCCGTCTTTGTGCGATGACAGGAGCTGGGCTGCCACGCGGATGCCGACCGTCGTCTTGCCCATGCCGCCAGGGCCGACGATAGTGACAATCCGGAATCGCTGGAACCGCCCTTCCACGATCTTGATCGCCTCTTCGCGCCCGATCACCTGCGTAAGTTGCTTCGGAAGGTTGTTGTCGACTAATTCCCCCGCGGCAGGTTCGAGTGGCATTCGGGTGACCGGAGCAACGAACCGATAGCCTCTCGAGGGAACGGAGACGACGTAGCGGGGAGCTGTCTGGTCGTCGCCGAGCACCTTTCGGAGCAATGCGATCTGCGCCCTTAGATTGGACTCCTCCACGGCCGCATTTGGCCAGGCCCTTGCGGTCAAATCGTCTTTGCTTACAAGCTCGCCCGCCTGCTCCACCAACGCGATCAGTATCTCGAGCGCGCGCGAGCCGATCGACAGCGGTTCGCCTTCCTTCAGCAGAACATGTCTGCCAGGATAAAGGGAGAATGGCCCGAAGGTGACCGCGACGTCAGCTATAGCAGTTCCGGCTGGGAGTGCCTGCCCTTCCATTGCATCATCCTGAATTACCGTTGAAAATTTGATGCGGACTGAGCGCTACGTCAGTCCAAAATTCGTGATTCTGAAATAAAGACGTCCCCGGCGCACATTTATGCTTCCGAAGAGGGACGTCGTCCATCGATTTTCATCGAGTCTGTCAAGATTACGTGGCTTTGGTCATGAGACCATCGGGAACGGGCCGTTTCTGTCAAGCTCTCGTAGGTTCTAAACCTGTCAGACTGACAGTCTCGCGCCAAAGCCTTTCGGCCCTTTCTGAATCGACGGCATAAGGGCGTACTCCATCGGGTCCATCGGGACTGATTGCCGCTATGCCGCAGTTCTCGCAATAGACACCGCCTATCGCTTCAAGTTCCGGCGCGGTGGCGCACCAAACCGCAGTGGAAGCGCCTTGTTCCACCGTCTTCATATCCCTGACCGGATCGATTATCGGTGAGCCGTCAGGCGCAAGGGCTCCGAAAGCGTCGAACTCGGCGCGGCTCAGATGGCCGATGCCGGCAGTCATGATCATGCCGGGATGTACGGAATAGGCGCGTATTCCGTGATCTACACCCCGGGCATCCAGCGCGACGGCAAAAAGCGCGTTCGCTGTCTTGGACTGCCCATAGGCCCTCCACTTCTCATAAGCACGCCGCTCGAAATTCAGGTCGTCGAAGTCGACGTCGCCCATTTGGTGACCGCGAGACGACATCACGACCACCCGTGACTTGCCCGCCGAGACCAACGCGGGCCATAGCAACGACGTCAGGCGAAAATGTCCGAGGTGGTTGATGGACAAATGACCCTCACGACCGTCCGCATCGCGGAACAAGGGTCTCGCCATTACGCCCGCATTGAGAACAAGGAGGTCGAGCCGCTTTCGACGCCCGAGGAATGCGTCTGCGAAGGCGCGGATGGAGGGTGCGTCGATCAGATCGATGGGACAAACCTCAGTACGCTCAATGCCCTCAAGGGCTGCGGCGGCAAGGGAAGGGTTCAACGCGGGCACGCATACAAATGCTCCGCGTGAAGACAGCGCTTTCACGGTCTCCAAGCCAAGACCGGAGGAACCGCCTGTAACGATTGCTGTTTGCCCGGTGAGGTCCGAACGAAGTGCGACTTGCGCGGCCGTTACGGTGGGACCGAATGAAGTGTGAAGCGGCGTCTGGGCCATTTTTCCTCCGCGCGTTGAACGTCTCGGGAACCGGGCGCACCCAGTTGATAGCCGGTTGGGGCGGAACTGGCGAGAGGGCTCGATATTGGAGGGAGTGCGGCCCCGCATGCGGGTTGCTGGCGAATGAAAAAGGGGCGGCCATCGAGCCGCCTTGTTCTTTGCCCGGAGGGTTTACCCAAAGGTTTTCCAAATTTTCTGGAAAATCCGCCATGTAAATCATTGAAAAAAAAGAAAAATGGTGGGCCCGGAGGGCCTGCCGAATTCGAGCAAAATCAGCCGCTTAACCCCGTGTGGGACGAAAACTCACCTTCATAATAATCAACGGCTTAACAAAGCCTCCGTCCCACTTTTTCCGGCCGTTTTCGGCCCCTCTTTCCCGCTCGTATTGCGCCCAGGGAGACGCGCATGAGCTGGGCGCGGCCATTCCGGGACGTGAAGCTGCAATGGCTTCAGCAGTTGAGCTGCGACAAGGATTTGAGCGACAACGCGCGGTCCGTGGCGCTCTATATCGTCACCACGCATTTGAACGGCCACACCGAGAAGGCGTGGCCGTCCTATCAAACGATTGCCGACGCGACCGGCAAGAGCGTCAAGACCATTCAGCGCGCCGTCCGTGAACTTGAGGTCAAAGGATGGTTCGAGGTCCAGCGCGGAAATGGCGTAGGGCACAATACGGAATATCGTCCCTCAGCGGCGTCGATTTTACGCGCATCGGACGCCCGCGAAAAGACGGACAAGATTGTCACCCTTTACCCCGAGAAAGGCGGTCAAATCCGTCCGGCAAGGCGGTCAGATGTGTCCGGTGAAGGGGGACAGATATGTCCACCAAACCCAGAGAAAGAAAAAATAAATAAACCTAACCCGCGCGAGTACGCCCCGCCGCGCGTCGAGACGCGGCGAGCCATCCCGCTCGTTTTCGTCGCCGAGACCAAGGCGGATCAGGTCGAGCAATGGCGCACCTGGTTGCGCCGTCACGGTCTCCCATCGATCGAAATCTTGGGCTTGCGAACGGTGAAAACCGGGAAGCCGGGTTATGCCTTGCCGGGCTATTGGCCACCGGATGAGGCAAACCCGAGCGCACTGGATTGGATCGCATTCTTCAGCCGACGCCATAATCACATCGCCGATGAAACCGCCCGACAAACCGACCTTCGGAAGGCTTCATGACGGCTGGCGATTTGAAGGGAGCAAGGCGACCCCTGTCATACGGCGAGCCGTCCGACAGGGAGCCTTGTGAGGGGAGGCAAGCCTCCCCTTCAAACCCCACCAAGAGCACGCGGCGATCGCCCAAAGGCGAACTCAATGCCGTCGTGGTTTTCCGCTGCACTGCATCGGAAAAGCAGGCGCTGACCGCACGCGCGGCGCGGGCCGGCCTGCCCTTCGCCTTGCTGATGCGGGAAGCGCTTGGCCTCACCGAGGCGCGCCGCCGCCGTCCGGTCCCTAAGGTGGACCCGGAACTGGTGCGCGCCGTCGCACGGATCGGTGGCAACCTCAACCAGATTGCGCGATGGCTGAACACGGCCCAGGCTCAGGGCCAACTGTCCGCCATCGACGCAATCACGGTTGCCGCCCGCCTGGTCGCCATCGAGCGAGCGCTATCGGAAACCCTTGAGCAGTTCACGGCCAAGGATGGCGCGCCGTGCTGATCAAGTTCTTCCGAAACGGCCAGGGCGGCGGATCGGGACCGGTTGACTATCTGGTCGAGCGCGACGTCGTCGCCTACGACCAGAACCGCAACGCGATCCGCGACGAGCGCGGCAACGTCATGCTGTTTGCCCGCGAGCCTCTGCCGGAGGTGCTGCGTGGCGATGCAGACCGCATGCGCGCGCTGATCGACGCCTGCCCGCACAAGTGGACCTATCGCGCCGGCGTCATAGCCTTCACGGCGGGAGACGCGCCGAACCCTGTCCAGCAACGGCAGGTGATGGACGCCTTCGAGAGCCTTGCCTTTGCCGGCCTCGAACCGGATCAGCACGATATGCTTTGGGTCCGCCATACCCACGAGGGCCGCGTCGAACTGCATTTCGTGACACCGCGCATGGAGTTGGCGAGCGGGCGCAGCCTCAACATCGCGCCGCCCGGCTACCAGAAGCATTACGACGCCATGCGCGATGCTCTGAACAAGGAACACGGCTGGAACGACCCGATGGCGCCGGAGCGCTCCCGCGAGACAGTCAGCCTCATCGAAAGCGTCAGGCGCGGCGATGCGCGCGAACTGATCCACGACTGGATCGTCCAGCGCATCGAGACCGGCCAAATCCATGACCGTCCCAGCATGACCGAAGCCTTGACGGCGGCGGGTTTCGACCTGCCGCGCGCCGGCAAAAACTACATCACTGTGCGCGATCCGGAGACGGACGAGCGCTGGCGCCTAAAAGGAGACCTGTTCCGTGAAGACTGGACCCGAAAGAATGCCCTTGAGCGAGCGCTTGAAAGACCGGCTGGCGAGCCCGGCCGCTCCGGAAGCCGGCTCGACGCCATCGCCATCGATGAGCTTCGAGACCGATTGGAGCGAAGCCTTGAAGCGCGCGCAAGCTACAATCGAGACCGATATCCGCAACTTCACAGACGCGAACCGCCAGCACTTGAGCGAGGCACTGGCGACGACCGAGGTGGACGTGAACCGGCTTCGATCGATGTTGCAGCCGTTCTTCCTGACCATGGGCGCGGTGGCACTGCTGATCGTCCTTTTGAGCTTCACCGCGAGCTGGTTTTGGGCGGGTCAGATGATCGAGCGCGCCCAGAGCGCCAGCCTCTGGCAGATGGGCTTGCAGATCAACCAGACCGGCAACGGCAAAGTCCTGACCTGGGACGTCAACCGCCTTCAGCTGATCACCTGCCAGGCCGGGACCGCCAAAACGCCATGCCTGAAGATCGCCCAGGGAGATTGACCGATGACCGAAACCACCAGACCACCGACGCCCGAGAGCCTGTCGCCGCTGGAGCGCGAATTGCTGGGTTACGTCGAGACGTTGATGAACGCCTTGAGCAGCGGAACCGCGCAGTTCGAGGCGCTGGAGAAACGCTCGACCGACATGATCGAAAACCGGCAAGCGGCCTTGGAAGGATCGCTGAAATCGCTCATCGCGTCACAGGCTACCTTCATGAACGCTTGGCTCGCCTCCGGCAATCATTCCAGCGGCACGACCTCGACCGAGCTGGCGGAAGCGTTCGCCCTGCTGGAGCAAGCCGAAGCGATGCTGGAGGCGGTCGCGCCAACGACGTGACAACCCGATCGCCCGCGTCCGGTCGCGGCCGCGTCTGATTTTCGTTCCTGTCCGGAGTTTTGACCCATGAATTTGATCATTCAGCCCTATCGCTATGCCCTTTCCATTGCCGTCATTGCGGCGGGTTTCCTGCTGATGGAAACCGCGCCCTTGTTCTGGCCGCCCATCTACCACAACGCGCGAGCCGCGATCCTGGTCATGTCTTGCGGGTTTGCGCTGCTGACGTTGGCGGGAGACACCCAGGGCCGCATCCGCAGCGCGTCGGGCTTAGCTGTGGGGGCTGCCCTCCTTGCCGCGTCTGCTATCGCCCTTACCGACCCCACCATTGCGGCCGGCGTCCTGCTCGACAGCTTCAAGGCTTGGCGCAACGCCGGCTATTCCGGAATAGAGAGCATCCGGGGCATGGTATCGACATGGGATCGTTTCACAGAGGCACAGAAACTGGGTTTGCAAACTAGCCTCGCCATCGGCCTGCCTGTGCCGCTATTCCTCATTCTGCGGGCGATCTCGATTGCCGCCCCTGCATCATCAAGCCGCATTTCCAAACAGGGCCCATGGCGCGCCCGGTGGATGAACCGAGGCGAATTGCGCCAACTCCGCCACAACGACACTGGCTTGCCGCTCGGTCTCGCCGGCGGCGCAATGCTGCGCTACCGCCCCAACCCGAAGACCGGATGGCGCGCCGGCCATCATGTCGCCATTGCCGGCACGCGCGCGGGGAAAGGTGTGTCCGTTGTCATCCCCGCCATCATCGACCATGACGGACCAGTCGCCGTCCTGGACATCAAGGGTGAAAACTTCGCAGTGACCCGCCGTTATCGCCGATCGCTCGGGCGCCAGGTTGTGGTACTCAATCCCTTCGGCGTCATCGAGCCGTCGAAGGATCGATTCAACCCGCTCGACTATATCCGGCAATCGCACCTGGTCCGCGACATTGAGGTCATTGCCGAGGGGCTTGTTCGACCGGAAGGCGGAAACGGCTCGCACTTTGCCGAAATGGCGAAATCCATGATTGCCGCCGTGATCGAGGTCGTCATGACCAGGCGCGCGGAAACCGATCGCAATCTGGTCACTGTCATGGACCTGCTGTTTTCCGCCGGCTTTGAAAAGACGCTGACCGAATGGGCCGGAGCGCCGGAGACATTCGGCACCCGCCCGGCCGCCGCCGCCGCGACCTTCCTTGCAGCCGGAGAAAACGAGCGCGGCGCGATCAAAACGACGATCAAGAAGGCTTTTGATTGGGCACGCTCCGACGAACTACGCGCCTTTCTCCGCGCCTCCACATGCTCACTCGAAAACCTGTTCGAGGGCCGCTCCGACCTCTTCGTGGTCGTGCCGCTCGACCAGGTGGACGCACAGGCCGTCTTTCTCCGACTGCTGACAAACATCATTCTCGGCATGGCCGTTCGCCTTGAGGGTGCCAAGAAGCCGAAAAAGAATGTGCTGCTGGTCTTGGACGAGTTTGTTCGCCTCGGCCGCATGGAAAAGCTGATCAACATCGCCAACGTCGCCGCCGGCTGCGGAATCGAGGCGCTGTTCATCACCCAGGATAAGGGCCAGATCGAAAGCGTCTACGGCAAAGGCGACACCTCCAGCATTCTCGGGTCCTGCGTTACCACCCGCATTTTCGGCCTCGGCCGCGCCGAGTTCGAAACCGCTAACTGGGCCGCGAACGCCCTTGGTGATCAGACGGTGCTGACCCGTACCAAGCAATCCGCCGCGAAATTCGGCGAGAGCCGCAAGACCTCAATTGCCGAGCAGCGCCAGAAACTCATGACCGCAGATCAGATACTGGAAATGAAGACCGGCAAAATGCTGTTGCTGGCGGGCTCGAAACCTCCTGCGTTGGTTGACGCGATCGTTTCGCACAGGCATCCGGCATATCGGGGGAAGCTGGATCGGAACCCGATGGTCCTGTGAAAGGGGCCATCGATCGTCTCAGCTGCCGTCATACCAAAGAAGGCAGCACGAGATAGTGTCGGAGTGCGTGGAGGGTTGCAACTAAATCATCCAAGCTCGCCAAGTCAGCATGGGTTTGACAAAACCTTACTAATCGGCTTTTTCCATCACGGGTCAATTCCCGATGCGTGCGGTCGGACATGACATGTTCTCGGATCAACGCTGTAGGATTCTCATGTAGGAAAAGCTCCATTAGCGCCGAGCCAATCAGGTCTTCCAGCTCCCAATTGAGACCCTTGTATGCCTCATTGCGCTCCTCGAAGCTCCGTTTCAGAGCTAATGGATCTAAGCTTCCTCCAATCGGCATTGTCGGCCGGAGTCGGAAGACATCTCGATACTCGATGATACTGGCATCAACGCTTCGGGCACCATTTACCGCCTTCTGTCCAGCGACATCATTGTCAAACAACCCGATCACTCGATAGACCGGCCGACCGGCTGGTGAGAGGTAGGCGCGAGAAAGATTGCGCATGGTGACGAGCTCGCGGACCACGCCATGTGTCCCCCCTCGATCGCCCTCGCCAGCGGCGAGGACCGCAAGATCACCAAGCAGATCCTTGCCAGTTGAACGATGAAACAGTCTGGCTGCTAAGCCGAACAATGCGACGTCGGACGTCCCTTCGACGAGAATCGTCCTCGGCTTCAAACCCCAGCCCTGAGAAAGCGCATAGCGCGCTACAAAATCTGGCTCCGCTGTCATTATTAGTGCGGCCGTGCGGTTACAGGACGCAGAAAGGCGCCGTTGTGTCCAAATGAAACGTGTGCAGCGAACACCATTCCAGGAGTGTGCTCACGCACCCCAAACTCCTGCGGACGATAGGGTACGTCGAAGCGCGCAAACTCTCGAACGCGAGCCATGGCACGATGACCGTGATCGTAAGCCGCAACAGCGTTTACAACACGGGGCCGATGGTCGCCAGGCTGCAACAGCCAGCGCAGCCGCTCTGGAACTTGACCGAAGATGTCGGTTTCGCGCCAAAGCTTTCTGAGGGCGCGAAACTGGCGATCGGCCTCATCAGTCCGCATGAGCTGAAACAGAAGCAACGCATATTCCAGCCTCAACTGCGGAGACAGCCGGTAGTCGCTGGCAATCAGCTGATCCAACACCACTGCCTGGCGCACGAAATCAAATGGTGCAATCGCCACAAGGACAAGGTACTTGAACCTTAGAACCTGTGGGTTCCCAGCGCCCGCAGGATGGTTCAACTCCGCTAAGACTGCGTCGAGTACGTCGAGAGGAACCTCCTCAAGCGATGATGGTGCCCGCCCTCCGAGCGGCGCTGCAAGCGCGATCCATGCACGAACAAGAACGTCCGCAGGCCCATCGGGTTCGCCCTGTCGCTTGGTAACGGCACTGCCAGCGAGAAGGATGCCTACGACACGGTCCGCCAAAACTGTCAGTGCGTGACGCCGGAGTTCATTCTGGTCGTTCCGGATGGCCGCGTACACGATCTCCAGTGCCTCAATGCAGTAGGCGGCAGCACCATCGCCCGCCTCCTCCGCCGACGCGATAAGGCTCTTGACGTGCGTCTCGATAACATACGGGCTTGAAGGGCTCTCCTCGTACGCATGTCGAGTTGCTTCCGCCGCCAACCGCCTCAGATTCGCCAGCTCCTCTGGAGACGCGCCCTGCTTTGCTCGCACGCGAGCCAGGTCGAAATAGGCATTGGCGAGCGAATTGTAGAGATTAACGTCGGGCTCCTCGTCCTGAGAGCGGTCGATCGACTGTAGCGCGTAAACAATGTCATCCACCGCGCGTTCGAGCAACGAAACGCGATCCGCGTCGGAAATACCGTACGCGGCCTCATCGAGCCACGCTATACGGCGCCTGGAGATCGCTGTATGATGGCGGAAAACGCGGCTGCCGTTGCGAAGAGCCTGCGGCATGTGGTCGAGCGCGGCGAGCACCTCGCGCCATATATGTACCCAACTTCCGCGTCCATGGTCTGGATCGACCTTGAAAACTGTGGTCGCAAACTCCTCACCGTACCTAATCCCGTCGATCTCGCCGAGTGACGGCTTGCTGGAAATCTCTCGCAAGATGAGGAACCGTAAATGCTCTGCATCAGTTGCTTCGCCGAGCCCCAGCGCGGTACGCGCGCTTTGATCGTAAAAAACGGCATTGATGAGCAGCCTACCGAGTATATCGTGGGCCAGTGCCCAGTACTTATCGCTACCGTCAGAAAGGCGAACGAGTCCAAGAGGTGAAAGGCTTGACCGGTGGTCGTCAAGGAGAAGTGTAAGTGGCCAACCGTCTGCGCTTTGCTCAAGTAGTGTCTCGGGCATCGGCAGCCGCTCCGAGCTTAACGCAGCTATTTGGAGGACAGCCTTCTTCAGATCGTGCGTATCGACCCGTTCTTTGAAGGCCCGATAAACCCACTCCTGAATGGATTCCGTGAGATCGTATTGCGTCTGAAGCCAGAAGCTCAGCGTGATCCAGAACGCTGCCAGTCCATCGAGCAGACGCACGGAATGCGCTTCCTGGAAGTTGCGCCATTGCCAATCAGGTCGCTCCTTGCCGTAGTGGCGAAGGAAACGGTTCAGATGCCGCCCAAGTTCGATGGCTTCATCTTGGTCGAGCATGTGGTGGAGCTCGGAGAGTAACTTAAACCGAGAGGTGTCATAATAGCCTGCCTCTCGGATTGGTCCAGAAACGACTAGGATGCAAACCGGTCGTCCGGCTCTTTCAATCTGCTGAAGAAATCGACGGAGTTCGGCGTCTCTGGACTCCCAGTGGATGCGATCGAAGACGATCAGCCAGGGCGTCTCGTACATGCGCCTCTCGCCATCGTCATCTTGCGCCTCAACGGACTTATTTTTGTTGCGTCCATCTTCTGCGCGCTGCTTTGCCCGGGTGAGAAAGTTGATTACCGAAAGCGAGTCTGGCGCGAACGGCAGCTCCTTTGCAACTAGGGTAGGATACCCGGAGCGGGCTGCACTGAACGCGAGGTGACGGGCAAGCGTAGTCCCGCCGGCGCCCGGTTCTGACAATATATATGTGACGCAATTCTCTGAGGGGCCTACCGCGTCCAAACGACGGAGCTGATCTCTGAGCCCTTGCCACGCCTCGTCGCTTCGTATCCAAGGTAGGCCAGCCGAGAAAGCACGCCAGTCCCGAGCTTCCCCCCGAAAGAAGGCGTTGAATGCATCTTCAGAGAGGTCAGTTGGATCGGTGACGCCAAGATCGCGACCGAGAATTACATCATAGTTGCCCAACAGCGGACGTTCGGGATCATCAACACCAGCGAGGTCCAACTCACCGATCGCATCGGTTTCGTCGCGTAGACGGATCGTAAGCCGCTCGTCACGATAGGCTGCGTTGAAGGCGTCGACGAGCGACGTAGCAAACGCAATGATGGGCATCAAAACGACCGAAGGCGTTGGTCCTGGGCCGCTTCTCTCTAGCCAAGCACCCAACTGTTCCGGAGCCCCGGACCCCGAGTCGACGAGAGTGAGACGCGTTCTGAAACCGGTTGCCCACAACTCCCCTACGCCGGGCGGCGGTTCTCCACCTCCACTGGAGATCACGATCAATTGTCTGATGCTGGAACGGCGTAACTCTTCTAGCATCGTCATGCGCCGAAGCTGCTGCTCAAACGGCGATCCCCGGCTGTCTCTTCCACTGAGAAGGAAGATTGGTAGCGATCGCGGAGGCAGATCGATGCGCGAAGGGTCGCTGTCCACGACGTGCAGGAACCCACGCCGGCCGACGTACGGATCGTCTTCCATGTTCTCGAGTTCGGCCACCAAAATCGGGTCCGACTCCTCAAGGTAGACATGCTTCCAAGGAAGCCTGAGCATGCGCGCTATTTCACGTCGCTCCGCGTCGCCGGTCGCAACGCCGCGAATCCAAACCGAGACTTCGCGGTCCGCCAACCCTGCGATCAGCCCGTCAGGCACATAATCAACTGTAGGAATTATTGGCACAGGGAGGCTCCAAATGTCTTGCATCGTTCCGATGCAACTATGCGCGAATACATACACTTGTGTAGAGTTATATTGGGCGTCACACTTCGGCAAGCTTACCGAAGCGCTTGGTCTGGATTCGCGCATGCAGCGACGATGCTGATCAGCGCAACTATACCATCTATTCGTATTTGGCCTCGCTGTTGAATAAATTCACGGCCGCGCGGGTTGACGCCGTCAGTTCCAATCGGGCCGCACCAGCATATATTGGCTGTAAAGGCGGTATTGTCGCTCAGTGTGGAAGCTGAGTTATTTTAAGAAAGCCGCGTCAGAATTACTGCAATCTCGTTCAGCTAGCCGTTAGCTGCGAATCCCAAGGTATCGGTTAGCCCCTCATCAATTTACCGATCGGGAAATTTAATTGCACGAGCATCATTCGGCAGCATCAATTTTCCCGATCGGGAAAATTCCTATCGACAAGACATCAACCACACTGCTATTTTCCCGATCGGGAAAAGAGCAATGGCGAAACGCATCAAAACTCCAGCCGATATCGGCACCCTGGTCCGCATCGCACGCAAGGAGCAAAACTTGCGGCAGGACGAACTTGCTGGCGTTTCTGGAGTCGGCCTCCGCTTCATTGTCGATCTCGAAGCCGGCAAGCCGACAGCTCAGATAGGAAAAGTGTTGCAGGTTCTGCAAACGCTC
Organism: Sinorhizobium meliloti 4H41; assembly: GCF_000375585.1. GTDB lineage: Bacteria > Pseudomonadota > Alphaproteobacteria > Rhizobiales > Rhizobiaceae > Sinorhizobium > Sinorhizobium meliloti_A. The sequence goes on from NZ_AQWP01000002.1 coordinate 774,973, forward strand.
GGCTGTTCCGTTGATATTCTGGCACCTGGTGAACGTAGAAAATGACGGTAAGGGTTCTCAACGTCTGGTGGGATGGTCGTATTGTCGGGCAATTCACCCAGGATAGGCACGGTGATATTGGCTTTGCCTACTCCGAAGCTTGGCTTCGTGACGAAAACACTCTTCCGCTGTCTGCCTCGCTCCCGAAGCGCCAAGAGCGTTTTTCCCGTCGTGAATGCCGACCATTTTTCGGAGGCCTGTTGCCCGAGGAAAGCCAGCGTCTTGTTGCGGCGCAGGCATTGGGCGTTTCACCTGCGAACGACTTCGCGCTTCTTGATCGCTTAGGCGGTGACGTTGCCGGCGCACTTCAGCTTTTGCCGGAAGATCAGAAACCCACAGAAGCGGGACCGATTGCGGATCAGCAACCAGCACCTCTGGATGAGGCCGGAATCGTTCGGATACTGGACGCACTTCCGACCCGGCCGCTATTGGCCGGCCAAGAGGGCTTGAGGCTATCGCTGGCTGGCGCGCAATCCAAGGTGCCGCTAGTTCTAATCGACGGTCAGATCGCACTTCCGGTTCTCGGCCAGGCGACTACCCACATACTTAAGCCGCCGATCGCACGCTTCCCAGGGACAACCGAAAACGAAGCCTTCGTCATGAGACTCGCTGCAGCGGTTGGCCTCGACGTTGCCCCCGTCGAACCGTGCTCCGCGAATGGTCGCCCTTTTCTTTTGATCGAGCGATACGATCGCTACCGCGATGCCGACGGTGTGGTTCGCCGCATACATCAGGAAGACTTTTGCCAAGCACTTGGTGTGCCGCCTGAAACGAAGTATGCAAGCGAGGGCGGACCGACATTCAAGGACTGCTTCGAGCTACTGCGGCGGGTGTCTGAACGGCCGGGCACGGACATCGCGAAGTTACTGGACGCAGCAATCTTCAATCTCATAGTTGGAAATGCTGACGCCCACGGCAAGAATTTTTCGATTCTATATGACGACCAAGGGCCGCGAATGGCTCCTTTGTACGACCTGCTTTCAACCGTGGCCTATCCAGACCTCTCACCGAAAATGGCTATGCGGATCGGCAGACGTGCGACCCTTGCCGAAATGGACGCCGACGGTTGGAAGGCTTTTTCGAAGGATACCGGTGTTGGCTTACCGTTGGTGCGCCGCCGAGTTGCTGAGCTGACGGATGCCACCTGTGGAACGATACCCCAAGTGCGCGAATCGCTATCTCCAAGCGCCGTTGACCCGGTTACGATCAATCAGGTCTCGACCTTGATCGCGAGCCGCGCGCAGTTGGTAGGATTGTCACTTTAGCGAAAATAAAAGCGATCCGCCAAGCTGGTGTTTCACCCGCCCACCCCAAATTCCGTGATCAGAAAATCGACCGTCGCCTGATCGCGCAGCTTGCAGACGATGTTCTGGTTCGCGAAGGCGCCCTTGAACCACTTGGCTTGGGACGGCTCGACCGTCTTGCGCCATTCGACGCCGACGACACATTCCGCTCGGTCAGCAGGCTCGCCAAGGCGCTTCATCCGGGGTTCGGCAAGGGGTTGCTCGAAGAGCGGGCCATCCGGTGTCACGAAATCTGAGGCAAGCTGCGCTTCGCTCGCCACCACGCCGTAACCGATATATCCCTTGCCTTTGTCGAAAACGAATATCTCGTCGCCGACGGCAAGCTGCTCCAGGCGCTTGGTGTAGAATTCGCCGCCACCGGCGCTGACAAAGCCGTAGCGTTTCATATCCGTCCAAGAGCAGTGTTCGCCAAGACCGGCATTGACGAAATAATAGCCGGACCACGGCGGGCGGACCTTGCGCTCGGAGCGCTCTTCCACCTCTTCCTGATCCAGGAGGAAATCGGTTGTCAACCATTCCTGGCCATTGGCCTCGAAGACGTTGAAAAACACCGTGTTGATGGCGACGCCATGCTCTTCTGACAAGTACTCGACAATCCGCCGGGACGCCGGATCAAGTTCGCTGGCAACGATCAGCATGGAGTGGCTGCCATTCAACTGTTCCGGAATGGCTTCGCCAAATTTTTCGCGAAAGGCAGTCACCAGGCGTGTTTGGAGGTACTTTTCCGCCCGCTCATAAATCTGCGGTGTCGTCAGCGTGCGCACCCAGGAAGCGTAATCTAGCACCTGCGCCACGATCTCGCGCGGCGTGCGGTCCTTCTTTAATTCGATGATGATCAGCGCCCCCGAGGTGTCCAGCGCCAGAAGGTCGATGAACTTGCCGTGGTCAGTCGGCACCTGACGGCCGATCACCAGGGCATCTAGCCCGAGCAGCGAGGGATCAGCCGCCACCCAATCCTCAATCAGGCTTTCCTTCATCAAGGCGCGGCGCGTGGCTGGCCTGAGTTTGCCGTCAACGATCGAGTACAGCGAAGTCATGCGGCTTCAGCCTCTTCGTCCGGGTAGCTCACCAGCAAGGCTGTGTGCAAAGCCTGTATCTCATCGAAATTAGGCTGGTCGTGTAATACTGCTATGTCAAGGGTCCGGCAATACGCAATATCAGCAACGGACATGTAGTTTTTGTGCACAAGGTTTACTCGCACCTCATCTTTGTAGTCAGGATACTGCCGAAGATCTGGATCAGAGCTATCGCCACACAGAAAAGATTCGTATAGCTCCAATACAACTTGGCGCATGTGCTCTTCTATGTTTCGAACCTCATTCATCATCTCGGCAATCTCATCATCAATCGCAACGTGGTCATTGAAAAAGACGGTACCACTTGGATGGGCAATCTTGTTTCGACGTTTCACAAATTTGGAGAACTCTCCTATTTGCTCATTGTTACAGCCGATTAGTTTCATGAAACGGAAGATTTGGGCCTCCTTTAATCGTTCATAGAACTTGAAAGGGGACTCGCAATCCATCAATAGGCCCTCATCGCCGGATCTAAAACCGACCATGGCCATGGCGAAACGCTCAGGACGAGCAAGCCTGATCTGCCAAATCGAGAAGCTGACAAAGCTCATGTAGAGAAGGTGGAAAGCTAGGCTCGCGAACTCAAAGCGTTCGGCTTCATAGTTCGTCTGGAAAGCTGACCAAAGAAAATCGAGATAAGCTTGTTCGCTGGCGTTGGCGCAGGACTGCGGCAAGTAGGTCCCCAATTCGAGCGCTTCATCCATCAGGCAGCCTCCTCGACCTTGGCACGGCCCCACACGCGAGCAATTGCTGCCTCGATCTTTCTCTCGAACCGAGAGATCAGGTCGCGGTTGCCGTTGACGAGAACCTGCTCGGCTTCAATCTCGGTGACGATGGTCTGCTGAGTTTCCAGGTCAGGGAGCGGGACCTGCAATTCGGACAAAATGCCCTGCGACAGGTTTCGAATGTTTGCGCCCTGTCCAGTTGTCTTCATTCGTTCTGCAAACAGCGGCGTCTTAAAGAAATGAGCAAGATACCTTGGGTTTACCCTGGTCGTGTCAAAGCGGGCACGGATTGTGAAGCCTGAGAAGGATGCACGTCCAATTTCCTCGGGGACAAGCATCGACCGGCCAACCAGATCAGGGTTTCCGTTCGATCGAACGAACAGAACATCGCCTGGTTGAAGCAAATAATCGGCACCGATCGTAGTATCCAGTTGGATGGTTGAAAGGTTATCGATGGGCACTAACCAGTTGCTCTGGAAGTCGCTCACCCCGACGATGCGAAGCGGCTCGCCATCCTCGCTGCGGGTGAAGTTCAACCCGTTTTTGAATTCGGCGATTTCGCCCATCGACGGCACAGGCCACTCCGGATCAACCGGAATGTGGGGGCGGTAGTTGTCGATGACGGCGCGGGCACCTTCGATAACGCGCTGATAGCCCTCAATCTCGGCTACAATCTCGCGCTGCATCTCAAGCGGTGGGAGAGGTATTTCAAACCCCTCGACAACCGCCCGAGGCACGCGCTGCAGCCCGCCCGTGCCGGTCATTTGGGCAATAGCTTTGGAGCGGAAAACTTCGTGCGTAATGCAACGATAGACCCACTCGGCCACTACATTCTCGCCGGGACGCAATACATAGAATTCACTGGAGCCGAACCCAATCCCATTTCGCAGATTACGAGCGATGCCTGCCTTTCCATTCTCAAAGCAAGGGGTAACCTTTGCCAGCAGAACGTCTCCATCCGCAAAGTAGGTGTAGCTTGCTCCCACCTCGCTGAGCAGCTTGGTCTCCTTTGGTTCAAACCCGATACGCCACTCGTTCAGGTCTGCCATGGGCACGAATGAAACCTCGGTCTCGGGCGGCAGTTCTTGAATCGGACGTTTGGCAGGGTTGACGGTACAAATGTCGCTGATCCGAACGCGCGGAACGTCGTGCTCCTCAGCAGCTTCCGACTTGTAACGCTCGCCGCTCAGATTATAGTCGCCAGCGTTGGAGATTTCTTTTCGTTCAACCACAAAGCCGTGAATGCTATCCAGTTCACCACCTTCTCCACCGCGTGCCGCCTGCAACCATGCGGACAGTTCAAACTTCACCTGCGCCAATTGCGACCCTTTCACCGCCTTGCGCTGTGCGCCGAGGGCGAAGCCGTCATTCTCGATCTTGAAGAAGGCGACATGCTTGCTGGCCTTGGCCACGGCGCGATCAAGGATCAGGATCGAGGTTTTGACACCCGAATAGGGGTTAAAGACGCCAGCAGGCAGCGAGATGACGGCCGCAAGTTGGTTCACAACGAGCATTTTCCGCAACGCGACATAGGCGCTTTGGCTTTGGAATATGATGCCTTCCGGCACAACTATGGCCGCTCGTCCGTTCGGATTCAGGTGCTCGGCGATATAGTCGACGAATAGAACTTCGCTACGCTTCGACTGCACCTGGAAACGAGTGTGAGGTTTGATGCCTCCCTTTGGCGACATGAAGGGCGGATTGGCGAGGATCACGTCCGCAGTTTGAGTCCACTTCTCTTCGCTGGTGAGCGTATCGTATTCCTCGACCTTCGGGTCAGCGAAGCCGTGTAGGTAGAGGTTCACGAGACTTAGACGCACCATGTCGGGCGAGATGTCATAGCCTTTAATGTTCCCGGCCAACCGCGAGCGATCTTTTGGTGAGAGTTTGTCGCCAGGAAAGCGCATAGGGCTTTCAAGTGCCTGTTCGGCAGCATCTGCCTCTTCATGCCTGCCGTTGCCGTTGACGACATAAGACGAGTTGGCCTTGAGGATGTGCTTGTAGGCCGAAATGAGAAACCCGGCAGTTCCGCAGGCCGGGTCAAGAATGACCTCGTTCTTTTTAGGGTCGATGATCTCAACCATGAAATCAATGATGTGGCGCGGTGTGCGGAACTGCCCGGCGTCGCCCTGGCTGCCCAGCACAGAAAGCAGGTATTCGAAGGCATCACCCAGGCGCTCGCTATGATCATAGGTGAAGCTATCGATCTCGCGAAGGAAGGAGCGCAGCGTTTCCGGGTCACGATAGGGCAGATAGGCATTGCGGAAGATCGACCGGAAAAGCGCCGGCAGGTGGTCGTTTTCAACCATCTTCGTCAGCGCTTCGGAATAGGTATTCAGCATCTCCTGGCCGGAAACGCCCGGCGCCACCAGCTTGGCCCAGCGATAACGCTCATAGTCCTGCGTGAAGAACTTGCGTTCGCCGCCCAACTCCTCCGCCTCGAGGTCCATGTCGTCCATGAACTTGTAGATGAGCGCGACCGTGATCTGTTCGACCTGGCTCTTGGGGTCCGGCACCTTCCCCACGAGAATGTCACGGCAGGTGTCGATGCGGCGCTTGGTATCTTTATCGAGCATTTCGGGCTTTCATCACATAAACGGGTTCAGGGACACGTAGTCCTTGATGTATTCCGGGATGCGCTTACGCCATGGCGCAGGCACTTCTTTGAGATCGCGGGTCGAGAAGGAGGGGTTTACGTTGAGGTCAGCGAAATGGCCAGCGTCGATCAGAGCCCGGACCTTGGCATCGCGGATATAGGCTTCGAAGAAGTAACGCATTTCGCGGATACGATCGGCCTCCTCAGGCTTCTGGTCGATCAGGAACCTCTGGAACTCGTCGTCGATCAATTCGCCCTTGCTCTTGAACTTCGGAATAAAACCAAAGGCCTTTTCCACGAGTTCTCGCACCGAGATGCGACGATCGACACCGGCGGCGCGGCGCAACTTCTCCAGATTAAAATATTCGCTTGGCTTGTCGAACAGCTCCTCAACAACGTGACGAGTCGCGGCATCCCAATCCCGCTGCTCTACCAATTCGGCAAGCTTTGGATCGGAGCGCGCCGTTTCCTCGAATTTCTGGAACAGCTCGCGGTCAATCCGCATGCCGTCCAGGCCAATCTGTTCTTCCACATGATAAACGACCTGGTCGGGCTCCATAAACTCGTAGATTGTGGGTTTGGAGGAAATCGTCGTCCCGTCGTCGCCACCGTTGGACAGCGGCATGGCAGCCGGTTTCGGCAGAGCCAATTCCTGGTCGTATTCGAATTTTTCTTCGAAGAACTCGCAGTTGGCGAAGAAATCGAACAGGCGAAACGCTACCTTCGTCACATCCCCGCGGGCCGCCTTTTGCAGGGGATCAAATAGCTCTTCCGTGAAGTTGTGCTTTCGCGTTCCGCGCCCCTTCATCTGCACGAAGTCCGACGGTGAAAAGATGGGCCGCATCAGCGCCAGGTTCAGAATGTCGGGGCAGTCATAGCCCGTCGTCATCATGCCGACGGTCAGGCAGACGCGTGCCTTGCTGGTGCGGTAGTTTTCGACAAAGCTGCTATGGCCGCCGAGATTGTTGTTCGCGAAATTGATTGTCATTTGCTGCGAGGCGGGCACGTCGCTGGTCACCTGCATCGCGAAATCCGATTGGTAGCGCCCCGGCCACAGCTGATCGGCCAGTTCGTTCAGGATTTGCGTGATCTTGGCGGCATGGTTTTGGCTGACAGCAAAGGCGATCGTCTTACCGAATTCGCCAGAAATCGGGTCCCGCATCCCATGTTCCAGAAGCGTTCGACAGAACGCCTGGTTGGTTGCTTCCGCAAAAAATCGCTTCTCGAAATCGCGGCCGCCGAAGGCTTCCTTGATCTCGGTGCCATCTTCTGCCGTCGTCTCAATGGTAAAGCCTTCGTCTGACAAAAGCTGGGTCGTAACACCCGTTCGGGCATCGATGACGTAAGGATTGATCAGAAAGCCCTCTCGCACGCCGTCCAGCAAGGAATAGCGGAAAGTGGGGTCACCCGACTCGCAGCCAAACGTGCGGTAAGTATCGAGCATCATGCGACGCTCGGCCTCTCGCGGGTCACGTTCGGTGGATTTCGCCTTCTTTGACTGCTTCAGATAGTCCTTTGGCGTGGCCGTCAAACCGAGTTTGTAGCCGATGAAGTATTCGAACACGGCGCGGGCGTTGCCGCCGATCGACCGATGCGCTTCGTCCGAGATGACAAGATCAAAATCGGTCGGCAAAAACAGCCGGCGGTATTTGTCGTTGAAAAGCAGACTTTGCACGGTCGTCACGACGATATCGGCCTTTCGCCAATCGTCGCGCTGCTCCTTGTAGATGATCGAGGTGAAATCATTCTTCAGATAGGCTTTGAACGCTTTGTCGGCCTGGGTTTCCAACTCCAGCCTATCGACGAGGAAAAGAACGCGCTTAGCATTGCGCGTCTTCAGGAACAGCTTGATGACTGCGGCGGACGTCAGAGTCTTGCCGGTTCCGGTCGCCATCTCGAAAAGAAACCGTGTCGCACCATTCTTGGCACACTTTTGAATTTCCTGAATAGCACGTTCCTGATAGGGGCGAAGGAACCGCAGCTTTTGCTTTTCGACAAAGGCAGCACGCTCCACCTCGTTCTTCCAGGCCGCCTCGCTTGCGTAGCCGGGCATTTGGGTCAGAACGATAAAGTCGCGCTCAACTTTTTCGGCAAAGAGACGCTCGGCATTCGGCTCGAATGCATAATGGTTCTTGATCTCGTTCGGCCCCGGGAAGGCAGTGATGACCGTCGGATTGCCCTGCTCAAGGTCCCACAGGTAATGGATGTTTCCGTTGCTCAAGATGACGAATCGGGCATTCTGAGAGCGGGCATATTTGCGCGCCTGCTCCTTGCCGATACGGGGATCTCTATCTTCCGATTTCGCTTCGAGGACGATCAGCGGCTTGCCGTCCTTGTCCAACAACAGGAAATCGATGAATCCTTTCGCGCTTTTCTCAAAGTCCGCGCCGAGGCTTTCGATGTGCTCAGGCTTCAGCTTGACGTTTGGCTCGAGAACGACGTTCGCGGGACCGTCTTTGTCATCGAAGAAGCGCCAGCCGGCCGCCTCCAGCAGCCGATTGATTTTGATCCTCGCCGTTGCTTCCTTGCGTAATGACAATGCCCATCCCCCGGCAAAAAATCAGCAGTGAATCGATATTCCAAACTCGTTAAAGCACAACTTTTAATCGATGCGGTAGGACGCCATCTGCCAATATTTTCCTTGGACGTGATGTATATACGAGGCCCTCCCGTCATGCTTGCCCGCCGCCGAATCGGTCATCAAAACTTCTGATCCGAGTGAGTATTTTCCGACCTCTCAAAGCGATTCCGCACGAGAATAGCAACATTGAAAAGCTCAACGTCGGCAACAGCCACGATCCTGAGGCGCTTTCCGCATCAAACATGATGAGCGAGACGGCTCCCAGCGCTGCAAAGAAAACCATTCCGAAATCATATTGTTTCAAAAGGCTCCTGAGCCGGGCCGCATGTTGGGCATAGCGCAGCCGCCTTGCCAGTAAGCGTTTTTCAGATGCCAATTGATCACGCTGGCGTCCAAGAACATAAACTCCCTGCATCATTTTCTCTTCAAAGCTCGAATTACTCATAACGCTGACCTCAGGTACTTTTCTGCAATTTCCTCGGTGAATTCGCCGTGCTGTTCGGCATAGTCGATCAAGAACCGGATTAGCTTTAAGCGCTTGTCCGGTTCCACCTGACAGTTTTCACTCGTGATGAAGGAATCAACCACGCTGCTGACCTGGTGATACAGATCAACTACGTCCCGATTGTACGGGCTTCCTTCCCCTGTGAGCATCCACACAGGGTTAACGTTAAATTTCACATGAAGAAGCCGGAGAAGCTTCGCGGGCATCTCGCGATTTCCGCGCTCGTAAGTGTTGTAAGCGCTTTGCGACACCTCAAGGGCTTCGGCAAAGGGCACTTGCTTGAGCCCGGAATCCTTCCGAATTTTCCCGAGCCTTTGCCCCATTGCGTCCATAAATCCGTCTTGCATCAAAATATCTCGAATGCGATAAAAACGTTGCAGCTAGCGCGATTATAAGATTCGTTCTGTTCTGTGTCGAATTATCTCTAAGGAGTTGAGCAGTTATGCAATCTCAGCTTTTATCACCGAAGCAATTGGCAGATCGGTCCGGGTGGCCGGTCGCGCGCATTCGGAACCTGATTGCGAAGCAGGAAATCCGGCATGTCCGGATCGGCGGAAGCCTATTCCTGCCGGAAAATGCTGTCGATGAGTACCTTGCCGCGAATATGGTCGAGCCCAAGCAGAAAGCTTTGGTGGTTGCTAATTCCACTCTCAACAACGTGAGGAGCGGCACATGAAGCAGCAAGCCGAAACGCCGGCCCCGCGCCCCATCTACAAGGTAGCAGTCAGCCGCGTCCGTGCTGCGGAACTTCTGGACGTCTCGCCGGGCACCTTTGACGATTGGGTACGCCGGGGCTTGATGCCCAGAGGAGTGAAGATCGGCGCGTTGCGCCGTTGGGATGCCGAGGAAATCCGGGCGTCCTGGTACGACATCAAAGAACAGGGCTTGAGCGGAGACGACGACGATGGCGAAAACCCGTTTGATTACGCGGTCGGGTAATCAGCGCGTCCCCTTCAAATATTGCTCACGCGATGTCGATCGGCACGGCAACGAGCGGTTCTATCTCCGCCTGCCAGGAATGCCGAAATATCGTATGACGTCTACCTATCTGGACGAGGCGGGCAGCGTCACCCAGGCATTTACCGAGGAATATCACCGCGTGCTTGCTGGCGACCGTGGTGAAAAGACGGTCCCGATTTCAAGACTGGAGCCCAGCTCGGTTCGCTGGCTAGTCGAGACCTATTACCGTTCCAAGGCATTTCAAAGCCAGTCTCCGGCCACGCAGAAAGACAAGAAAAGCGTTCTCAATCGCTATTGCGTCAATGTGGGCGAACTGCCGTTCAAGAAGATTCGCAAATCCGACATCGAGGCCAGCCAGATGAAGCGCAGCGGCACGCCGGGCGCGGCTGACAAACTGGTGAAGTATCTAAAGGCGCTGTTCAATTGGGCTATCAGCGCCGAGCTGGCGACGTTCAACCCCGCGAATGGCGTCACCAAAATTCATAAGTCGCCCGGTTTCCACACCTGGAGCGAAGCGGAATTGGCGCGCTACCGCGCCGCATATCCGCTCGGCTCGATGGCCCGGCTTGCAATGGAACTGATGCTGAATTTGGGTGTCAGACGCTCGGACCTCGTTAAACTCGGCTGGCGGAACCTGGTCGCTGACCGCATCGAATTCATGCCGGAGAAGGGTTCCGGCAAATATGCACAGTCCCTCAGCCTGCCGGTCACGGACGAGCTGCGGGAGGCGCTGGACGCGATCACACATGATCAGCCGACCTTCCTTATCACCGAATACGGCAAGGCGTTCAGCGGGAACGGGTTCGGCAACAAGATGCGTCAGTGGTGCAATGATGCTGATTTGCCGGAATGCTCGTCGCATGGCCTCCGAAAGGCGTCCGCGACGATCCTCGCCGAGGCCGGCGCGACCGAACATCAGTTGATGGCGATCTTCGGCTGGTCTGATTCCAAGATGGCGCAGCACTACACCAAAGCCGCCCAATCCAAGCGCATCATTGATGCCGGTTTCGAGCGCCGCAAAACCTATGTGGCCCGCAAAAATGTCCCACTTTCATCAAGCCGGAATTCCGGTGAGACAAATCGAGGAAAAAACGATGGAAAAACAACGTCCGAAGACAGAAATGGTGGGCCCGGAGGGACTCGAACCCCCAACCAAGCGGTTATGAGCCGCCGGCTCTAACCATTGAGCTACAGGCCCTGCCGTCGTCGCCGGCGGTTGCGGACCAATGGCAGTCCGCTGTGCAGGCTCTAGCGTAAAACCTTTTTGCCGACAAGCCATTGCCGCAATAGCTACACAATCGGTAAGCATGGAATCGAGGATAAACAACCGGAGAGAAACGTCCATGTTTTCTACACGTATTGCCCGTACCGTTCATGTCGCCGCAGTCGCAGCCGCATTTGCCGGTGCCTTTGCAGCCGCTGCGGCGGCTCAGGAGAGCACCGCCGGCAAGGGGGATGGCAAGGGGCGCCCGGACGGTGTCAGGGGCCGACAGGCGGTAATCAAGGTCTCCGGCGAGGGCCGCTCGACGACCGCTCCGGACATGGCGATCTTGCAGCTCAGCGTCGTCAAGGACGCCAAGACCGCGCGCGAAGCGCTCGATGCCAACAACAAGGCGATGGCGGACGTGCTCTCGGCATTGAAGCAGGCCGGGATCGCCGAGCGCGACCTGCAGACGAGCGGCTTCTCGATCAATCCGCAATATCACTATCCGCCGAACAATGACGGCGGTAATCGGCCGCCGGAACTGGTGGGGTACCAGGTCGTCAACGGCGTCGGCGTGCGCGTGCGGGATCTGGGACAGCTCGGCGAGATCCTGGACAAGTCCGTGACCCTCGGCGTCAATCAGGGCGGCGGCATCGAGTTCACCAACGACAAGCCGGATGCCGTGATCACGGAAGCCCGCAAGGCCGCGGTCGCCGACGCCATCAACAAGGCCAAGGTCCTGGCCGAGGCGGCGGGGGTCTCGCTCGGACGCGTGATCGAGATCGCGGAGCAGCCCTCCCGGCCCGAACCGATCCCCGTGGTCCGCAGCATGGCGAAGGAATTTGCCGCCGCCGATTCGGTTCCGATGGCGACCGGCGAGAATGCCTATAACGTCACCGTCAACGTGACGTTCGCCGTCAATCAGTAACGGGGTCCGAAGCGCAAAGCAAAGAGCCCCCACGCCAGGGCGTGAGGGCTCCATTTCCGTCGGCCGGGGGAGACGAGACGGAAAACCGGTGATTTACCAGCGGCCGATGACCGGGCATCCGCGTGCATTGGCGAAAATAATGGCCTGGCGGTGCCCATGGCGGCGGCCTTCGACGACGACGCGGCGACCCGTGACGTCGGCAACATAGGCGCGGCGGAGACCGCGATCGCGTGCCTTTTCGACGGCGAGGCCGGGTGCACAGCGGCCGCGACGGTCGCGGCGGTCATAGTGTCGGCGATCGCGCCAGTCGTCGTGGCGGTCATAGTCGCGGTAGTGGACGCCGCCGCCCGGACCCAATTCCAGGGTGAGCGACTGAGCCGAGGCCGTGGAAACCAGACCGGTCAATCCGATCACTGCAGCGACGGCGGCGTTAACGAGGAACTTTTTCATTGCTTTTCTCCGGTGTGACGAAGCGGTTCTGGTTGACGATTGAGGCAAACATAGGCCCGCAAAACTGAACGGCACCGGAACCCTCCGTTCATGCAGTATTCAGGTTCATCACGCCGCCGACGCGCCATGAATCGCTCCAAACCCCCGGTACATTCCGGCAGGCCAAGTTATTGATCCGACAGGCTAAGAGCACTTCAGAAAAGTGTATAAAGATTCTTCGTCCGGACGCGTTGGCGTCAGACGGTTAAGACGGGCTCACCCAGCCAGCTCGCGCTCGAAGAGGCGGCTGTTGCGATAGTGGCTGAGTCGCGCAATGAGACCGTCCTCGATCTCGAAGACGAAGACGCTAGCAATGGAATAGGCCTGACCGGAGGCTTCGGGAAAGCCGGCCATCGTCTCGCGATAGGTACCGCGCGCGGTCGTATCCGCCGCCACCCGCTCACCCCCGGCGTCCCGCATCAACACGACGTCGCCGAAGCTCTCGTCGAAATGGCGGAAATAATTCATCACCCAGCTCCTGAGCGCGCCGGCGCCGAGGGTTCGCTCCCCGGTGGGCGAGTCGAACGCGACGTCCTCGCCGACGAGACGCGAAAGCGTGTCGAAGTCGCGGTCGTTCAGGGCTTCGATGAAACGGCTGGCTATCGTCTGGGCGTCTGTCATTTTCTCCTCCGAATTGTCCCCCGCTTCACTCTACCGCAATGCGCCGGCCGCGCGGAAAGAGAAAATGGTAGCGCCCGCCCGCGCCTGCGCCTCGTCAGCTGCCGAGATGCAGGACGATCTCGCGGCGGTGCGGCCGGTCGCGGTGTTCGAACAGATAAAGCCCCTGCCAGGTTCCAAGCGCCAGGCGTCCCTGCATGACGGGAATGCCGAGCGAAACCTGTGTGAGTGCCGCCTTGATATGGGCCGGCATGTCGTCCGGCCCCTCCAACGTATGGACGATCCAGCTCATCGAGCGATCGGAGGACGGCGGTACCAGCCGGTGGAAAAAGGCGTGGAGGTCACGCTTCACGTCCGGATCGGCGTTCTCCTGGATGATCAGCGAAGCGGAAGTATGACGGACGAAAACCGTGAGCAATCCTTCATCCACGCCGGACGCGCGCACGAAGTCGCCGGCCGCGGCCGTGAACTCGTAGAGCCCCTGCCCTTTCGTAGATATGGCGATGACAGTCTGCGCCATTCTCCCCTCCGCCAGCTTCCGGGCGCTGCTGTGACCCCGCATGTCCATTGACGTACGGGGCCTGTCTAGCATCCGGTTCGCTCCATGACTTACGGGATCGTACCGCAGGCCGCAACGCCGTTTCTATAGTTCGAGGAAAGCCTCGAACCCGCCATAGATCATGCGTTTTCCATCGAAGACGGACTTCCATTCGTCGCCCTGTAGTCTCGGATCCGCCATCACCTTGGCGACGATCGCGTCCCGGTCCTGACGCGACCGGTAGACGATCCACGAGAAGACGACGGTCTCGTCGTCCTTTGCCTGAACCGCGCGCGGGAATGATGTGAGTTCGCCATAGGGCACGTCGTCTGCGAGGCATTCGACGTAATTGAGCGCGCCATGCTCCTTCCACACCGCACCCGCCGCGCTCGCCAGCTTCTTGTAGGCCTCGATGTTGGCCGTCGGCACTGCAACGAGAAAACCGTCCACATACGCCATTTTCGTCTCCTCCACGTTGACATCACAAGGACGATCGAAGAGCGCAGGATCCGACAGGGGGTCGACATTTTGATGGCTGCCGTCATCCGCTCGAGTCAGGAGCCGCAGCCGCGCAGCTGGCGCGCGTAGTTCGCAGCCATGCCGGATGCTCTCTTGGCGCCGGCCTTTGCCGTATCGCTCCAGTTGCCGCGGGCATAGCCGCTGTGGCCGTGATAATAGGCGATATAGAGCCGGTAGGTATCGTTGAGGGCGATGCCGTTCCGCTGGTGGCTCTGATTGTGATACCAGGCGATAAAGCGGATCGCGTCGCCGAAATCCGATCGGCGCGCCGTCCACCGGCCAGTCTCGGACTGATAGCGCGCCCAGGTGCCGTCAAGCGCCTGCGAGTAGCCGTAGGCCGAAGAGACCCTTGTCCACGGGATGAAGCCGAAGAGCTTCGTGCGAGGCGGCCTGGCATTATGGCGGAAGCCTGACTCGGCATAGATCGTCGCCATCAGCACCGGGACCGGCACGCCGTATTCGCGCTCTGCCGCGTAGGCAGCCCTGCGCCAATTGTTGAAAAGACCATCTCGCTGCTCGAAAACCGCACAGGCGTTCCGGGTCTCTCTCGGCACCGTCCCGCAGCCGGCCAACAACAGGAGGACGACGACAAAAACGCAACGCATCGCGGAACCTCTCGTTTGCGAGAGGTTGATAAGACGTAAATCTTAAGGATCGGTTTTTATGCGTAGGCGAAGGTGGGCTACCCCTCTCCTCGGGTTAGAATCCGAGCTTCCCCGCAGGCGGGGAGCGGGCGAACGTGTCCGTTCGCCCCTTGCGGGGAGAAGGCGCCGGCGGCAGATGAGCGGCGGTCCGGAAGCGCTCTATCAGAGCGTACCGATCAGTTCTCGGTAGGCGGCCTCCGGGAAGGCCTTCAGCGTGCGCGTACGCACATTGCCGTTCATGCCGAGCGTGATAGCGAAGCGCGCAGCGACTGCGTCGTCGGGCGCTTCGCAGATCGCAACCATGTCGTGTTCGCCCATCGTCAGATAGAAGTCCTTGAAGGAACCGCCCATTTCCTCGAGCTGCCTCCTTGCCGCATCGAGCCGCTTCGGCGACTCGCGCACGTTCCTGATACCCAGCTCGGTCCAATTGAGAAGCAGAACGTAAGTCGTCATCTCACACCTCCCGCAAAGCATCCCGCCTTCGGCCGAAGGCGCTCAAGGATGCCCTGTATCGAAGAATACCGGAGCGCATTCGCGCGCTCATATGCGGCCTCGGGACGCCATGTTCCCGGCGATGGGAGGGAGCGACCTTCTCTGCCGCAACGCGCAAAGTATAAAGCAATTCGAGGAAAACGAGGTACGGTTTTGCGCCAGGCCCGGCGCACAAAGAAAAGCCGGGCGCTAGATCCAGGCCCGGCTTCGTTACTTCGTGGAAGGTTCTGGAATCAGCTGTCCAGGAACGAGCGCAGCTTGCGCGAACGGCTCGGATGCTTGAGCTTGCGCAGCGCCTTCGCTTCGATCTGCCGGATGCGTTCGCGGGTGACCGAGAACTGCTGGCCGACTTCTTCCAGCGTATGGTCGGTGTTCATGCCGATGCCGAAACGCATGCGCAGCACGCGCTCCTCGCGGGGCGTGAGCGAGGCGAGCACGCGCGTCGTCGTCTCGCGCAGATTCGCCTGAATGGCCGCGTCGATCGGCAACAGCGCATTCTTGTCCTCGATGAAATCGCCGAGATGCGAATCTTCCTCGTCGCCGACCGGCGTTTCGAGCGAGATCGGCTCCTTGGCGATCTTCAGGACCTTGCGCACCTTTTCGAGCGGCATGGCGAGCTTTTCCGCCAGTTCCTCCGGCGTCGGCTCGCGACCGATCTCGTGCAGCATCTGGCGAGAGGTGCGGACGATCTTGTTGATCGTCTCGATCATGTGCACCGGAATGCGGATCGTGCGGGCCTGGTCGGCGATCGAACGGGTGATCGCCTGCCTAATCCACCATGTCGCATAGGTCGAGAACTTGTAACCGCGGCGATACTCGAACTTGTCGACCGCCTTCATCAGACCGATGTTGCCTTCCTGGATCAGATCGAGGAACTGCAGGCCACGGTTCGTGTACTTCTTGGCGATAGAGATCACCAGACGAAGGTTGGCCTCGACCATCTCCTTCTTGGCGATACGCGCTTCACGCTCGCCCTTCTGGACCATGGATACGATGCGGCGGAACTCGGCAATGGAAATGCCGGTCTCGGTGGCAAGGTTCTGGATCTCCTGGCGGATGTCGCGGATCGTCTGGTTTTCGGCCCTGGCAAACTCCTTCCAGCCCTTGCCGGCGAGATTGCTGATCGACTTCATCCAGTTCGGATCGAGCTCGGCGCCGGAATACTGCTCCAGGAACGCCTCACGCTTGACGCCATAGGATTCGGCCAGGCGCAGGAGACGGCCCTCGTTCTGCGTCAGGCGCTTGGAGATGTCGTAGAGCTGCTCGACCAGAGCGTCGATGCGGTTCTGGTTGAGCGACAGCGACTTCACAGCCTTGATCAGCTCGTCCTTCAGCTCCTTGTAGCGGCGCTCCTGCGCCGGCGACAGAGTGCCGGTCGCGGCAAGGCGCGCTTCCACCTGCTGGTCCTGCAGCTTGCGGAGCTTCTTGTACGTTTCGGCGATGACGTCGAGCGTCTCCATCACCTGCGGACGCAGTTCCGCTTCCATCGCGGCGAGCGAGAGGTTCGACTCGTCGTCGTCCTCCTCTTCTTCTTCGGATGGCTGGCCTTCGCCGCCGACATTGGTGATGTCGTCGTCGTTCGCCGCAGCGCGGGTCTTGCGTACCTTTTCCTTCTCTTCCGCAGCCTTGCGGTCGGCTTCGATCTTTTCCGGGCTCTGGAACTGCGGTGCAGCCTTTGCCTCGGGGCCGGAATAGGTCGTCTCGAGATCGATGATCTCGCGCAGCAGAGTCTGGCCTTCGTTCAGCTCGTCGCGCCAGATGATCAACGCCTGGAAGGTAAGCGGGCTCTCGCAAAGCCCGGCAATCATCGTTTCGCGGCCGGCCTCGATACGCTTGGCGATGGCAATTTCGCCTTCGCGCGAGAGAAGCTCCACGGAGCCCATCTCGCGCAGATACATGCGCACCGGATCGTCGGTGCGATCGGTCGGCTCCTTCTTCTTGCTGGCTGCAAGCGCGGTGCCGCTGGCAGGCGCGAGTTCGCCGCCTTCGCTTTCGCCCTCGTCGGCGCCGTCATCGTCGTCGCTGGCGGCAGCCTCCTCGGCTTCCTCGTCCTCGATGACGTTGATGCCCATGTCGGAAAGCATGGACATCGTGTCTTCGATCTGCTCGGAAGTCACTTCTTCGGAGGGCAGAACGGAGTTGAGCTCGTCCATGGTCACATAGCCGCGCTTCTTGGCGGCCTTGATCATCTTCTTGACAGCATCGTCGGAAAGATCGAGAAGCGGACCGTCCGGTGCACCTTCACGTTCAACGTCGGCTTCTTCGTTTTCTTTGACTTTTGTTGCCATTTATTCGTCGCTTTCCTTGTCGCAACCGGCCGGCGCCCGGTAATCAATGCTACTCGGAGGTCCGGGCACGCCGCGTACCCGCCACCGATTATTTCCCCTGACGTAACGGGATGATATTTAATTCCTGATTAACCACGACAGCGATCGCGGTGAACGGGCAAGCTTCGACAGTCCTGCCACTGAAACGTCCCTGGCATGATTTCCTATCCGCCGTACCATGTCGCCATTTCTGCTTGAAATGGTGATTCCCAGAATTTTTGATCCCGTCAAGCATTTCCGGTGAAAAACCGCGCAAATCGGCAAAAAACGCTCATGGACGGGATTTTGCGCTGTTTATCAGCTTTCGCTCAACATGTAGGAGCGCCCCAAAGAAAGACAAGGGTTGCGCGATTTTTCCGGAAGAATCCTGATGGCAATCGCTCGCGACCGCGACTCCGTCTACCAGTCCATCACCACCTTGCCGGAATTGCCCGAGCGCATCGCCTCGAAGCCGTCGCGAAAATCGTCGATGCCGATCCGGTGGGTGATTATCGGCGAGAGGTCGAGCCCGCCCTGGACGAAGGCGATCATCTTGTACCAGGTCTCGAACATTTCGCGGCCATAGATGCCCTTGAGGTTGAGCATCTTGAAGATGACCTTGTTCCAATCGATCTCGAAGCCCGCCGGTGCAATGCCGAGGATCGCAATCTTGCCGCCATTGTTCATCTTGTCGATCATATCGCGGAACGCGGGCGCGGCGCCCGACATTTCCAGCCCGACATCGAAGCCCTCGGTCATGCCGATCACCCGCATGACGTCGGCAAGATTTTCCTTCGAAGCGTCGACGACGTGGTCGATGCCGAGCTTGCGCGCGAGATCCAGACGAACGGGGTTGATGTCGGTAATCACCACCTTGCGGGCACCGCAACGCTTGGCCACCATCGCCCCCATGATGCCGATCGGCCCGGCACCGGTGACCAGAACGTCCTCGCCGACGAGATCGAAGGAGAGCGCCGTATGGACGGCGTTACCGAAGGGATCGAAGATTGCGGCGATCTCGTCCGGCACGTCGTCGGGGATCGACACGACATTATATTCGGGAAGGCAGACGAACTCGGCGAAGGAGCCGGGGCGATTGACGCCGACGCCGAGCGTGTTGCGGCAGAGATGCCCCCTGCCCGCGCGGCAATTGCGGCATTTGCCGCAGACGATGTGACCTTCTCCGGAAACGCGCTCGCCGACATGATGCTTGCTGACGGCCGGCCCGACCTCGACGACCTCGCCCATGAATTCGTGTCCGACGACCATCGGCACCGGGATCGTCTTCTCCGCCCATTGATCCCAGTTCCAGATGTGGACGTCGGTGCCGCAAATCGCCGATTTCCTGACACGGATCAGGACGTCGTTCGGGCCGACTTCCGGCACCGGCACGCGCTCCATCCAGAGGCCGACCTCCGGCTTCGTCTTGACGAGTGCCTTCATCATGTTGGTCATCGCTCGATCCTCGCCTGTGCCAATTAGATCACCTCCAGTTCGCGGCCCACCTCCTCGAAGACCGCGATCGCACGGCGGACATCCGCTTCGCTGTGCGCCGCGGACATCTGCGTACGGATGCGGGCCTGCCCCTTCGGCACCACCGGGAAGGAGAAGCCCACGACGTAGACGCCCTTCTTCAGCATGCGCGCCGCCATCTCCTGTGCGAGCGCCGCATCTCCAAGCATGACCGGAATGATCGGATGGCCCTCGCCGGCAAGCGTGAAGCCTAGCCGGGACATCTCGCTCCGGAAGAGCGCCGCGTTTGCGTAAAGACGGTTGCGCAGAGCGTCGCCGTCTTCGATCAGCTCGAAAACCTTGAGAGAGGCGGCCGCGATGACGGGCGCGAGCGTATTGGAAAAGAGATAGGGCCGCGAGCGCTGGCGCAACCACTCGACGACGTCGGCCTTCGCCGAGGTATACCCGCCCGAAGCGCCGCCGAGCGCCTTGCCGAGCGTACCGGTAATGATATCGACCCGTCCTTCGACGCCGCAATGCTCGGCGGAGCCGCGGCCATGCTTGCCGACGAAACCGACCGCATGGCTGTCGTCCACCATGACCATGGCGTGGTATTTCTCAGCCAGATCGCAGACGCCCTGGAGATTGGCGATGATGCCGTCCATAGAGAAGACGCCGTCGGTGGCGATCATCTTGAAACGGCTGCCTTCCGCCTTCTTCAGCTCCTCTTCCAGTGCTGCCATGTCGTTGTTGGCATAGCGGAAGCGCCTCGCCTTGGAGAGGCGCACTCCATCGATGATGGAGGCATGGTTCAGCGCATCGGAGATGATCGCGTCGTCCTCGCCGAGCAGCGTCTCGAACAAACCGCCATTGGCGTCGAAACAGGAGGAATAGAGGATCGTATCCTCCATGCCGAGGAAGGAGGATATGCGCGCTTCGAGCTCCTTGTGTTCCTCCTGCGTGCCGCAGATGAAACGCACCGACGCCATGCCGTAGCCGTAACGGTCGAGCGCGCTCTTCGCGGCTTCCGCAAGATCATCGCTGTCGGCGAGGCCGAGATAGTTGTTGGAGCAGAAATTCAGGACGCGCTCGCCGGAAGCGACTTCAATCTCGCCCGACTGCTTGGAGGTGATGACCCGCTCGGACTTATAGAGCCCGGCCTGCCTGAGGCTTTCGAGTTCCGAACGGAGATGGGAGAGGAAGGCCGTGGTCATGGGCTGCGTGCTTTCGAGACAAGAACTTCATTTCACCAGTCTAGACGACTATCACGATGGCACTGCTCATGGAATCGGTTTCGATGCTGCGCCCACGCCCGCACCGGGACGAGGGCGGTTCCATCATCCCGCGTCGACTTCAGCCCTCGAACGCCTCGATCACGGCGAGAAACGCTTCGCCATATCTCTCCCGCTTGCTCTCGCCGATACCGGGAACGTCGAGCAATTCGTCGAAATCGCGCGGACGACGCTTGGCGAGAGCGATCAAGGTCGTATCCGGAAAGACGACATAGGGCGGCACGTCCATCTCTCGGGCGAGAGAGAGGCGCTCCGACCGGAGCCGCTCGAACAACTCGAGATCCGATCCCGCGAGGTCCGATCGTTCCCCGGTCGCCTTCGACCCGCGTGCGGCTTTGGCCTTGCCGGAGCTCGGACGATCCTTGCGGAAGAGCACCTGCCGTTCGCGGCGAAAGACGCTGCGGGCCTCGGGCTCGAGCTTCAACGCTCCGAAGGCGCCGTGGTCCACGGAGATCAGCCCGGCGGCGAGCAGTTGCCGGAAGATCGACTGCCAGGTGCGCGCCGGCAGGTCCTTGCCGGCCCCGAAGACCGGCATGTCGATATGGCCGAAGCGCTCCGTCTTCTCGTTCACGCTGCCCGTAAGCACATCGATCAGATGGCCGGTTCCGAAGCGCTCTCCGGTCCGGTAGACGGCGGCAAGCGCCTTGATCGCCGCTTCCGTGCCGTCCCAGGTCTCGACGGGCTTCAGGCAGGTGTCGCAATGACCGCAGCCGCCCGGATGAGCCTCACCGAAATGCGCGAGGATGGCCTGGCGCCGGCAGCCTGCCGTCTCGCAAATGGCAAGCAGCGAATTGAGTTTCGCCCGCTCGATGCGCTTGATTTCCTCGGGCGCCCCGCCCTCGTCGATCATCCGCCGGCGCTGAATGACGTCGGCCATGCCATAGGCCATCCACACTTCGGAAGGCAGACCATCGCGACCCGCCCTCCCCGTCTCCTGGTAGTAGGCCTCGACCGAGCCCGGGAGATCGAGATGGGCGACGTAGCGCACATCCGGCTTGTCGATCCCCATGCCGAAGGCGACGGTTGCGACGAGGCACAGATTCTCCTCCTTCAGGAATGCATCCTGATGGGCGTCGCGCGCCGCCCGCTCCATGCCGGCATGATAGGGAAGTGCACGGATGCCCTGTGCATCGAGCCATTCCGCCGTGTCCTCGACCTTCGCGCGCGACAGGCAATAGACGATGCCGCTTGCATCCTTGAAGCGCGACAGGAAGCGCAGCAATTGCTGGCGAGGCTGATCGCGTTCCACGATCTCATAGGCGATATTCGGTCGGTCGAAGCTGGAGGTGAAAACACGCGCGCCGCCGAGTGCCAGCCGCTCGATCATATCGTCGCGCGTATGGGGATCCGCGGTGGCGGTAAGCGCGATGCGCGGCACGCCGGGAAAGCGCTCGGCGAGGCAGCCGAGACCGCGATATTCCGGGCGGAAGTCATGTCCCCATTGCGATACGCAATGGGCCTCGTCGATCGCGAAAAGGGCGATGTCGGCATCGGCGATCATTTCGGCGAAGCCATCGGTGACGGCGCGCTCCGGCGTCACGTAGAGGAGATCGAGTTCGTCTCTCGAAAGAGCGCGGCGGACCGCGATCGCCTCGTCCCGCGTCAATGAAGAGTTGAGTGCGGCGGCCCGGATGCCGAGCTGCTTCAGCGCCTCCACCTGATCGCGCATCAGGGCGATCAGCGGCGAAACGACGATGCCGACGCCCCGGCGGCAGAGCGCCGGGATCTGGAAGCAGAGCGATTTTCCCGCCCCCGTCGGAAAGAGCACGACGGCGTCGCCACCGGCAACCACATGGTCGACGACCGCCTGCTGCTGACCGCGGAAGGTGGAATAACCGTAGATACGCTTCAGGAGATCGAGGGGATTGTTGAGGCCTTCCGTTTCGAACAGGCGGGCGGTGTTGTGGCTTTCGGGCATGGAATCGCTTTCATCGGGAGCACGCAGTATGGGGTCGCGGCTGATTGAAGACAAACCGGCTCGGGCCGCTGCTCAACCGGCCCGTCGTGAGAGTATCGGCTAACGAGCCGCCGGGCCCTTGACGCGGCCGGAAAGCACGCCGAAGCCTTCGATGATCGCTTCGAGCTTGTCCATCCGGTGAAGCTCGAGCTGCACCTCCTCCATGGCGCGCACAAGCCGCTGACCCTGCTCCACGTCTTCGGACGCCGTGGCTTCCGCGATCTCGCGCTCGAGTTCCCGCTTCTGCCAGAGCAGCGCCTTCGTCCGCCGATGAAGCGTCAGGGCCTGAAGGTAACCTTCGCGTGCATCCTCCGGAGCCGCCGCCGCCGTTGCGGTCCAGAGCCGCGCATAGCGCACCTGCCGGTCCAGAGCGGCGATCAGCGTGGAGAATCCCTCCGCCTCGAGCTGCTCCATGAGGGTTTCCCGCGTGAGCCGCAATCCGTTCGCCGCCGCCGCGTTCAGAACCGCAGCCCAGCAGCGCTGCAGATCACGGTGGTCGAACTCGATCGTGGCAATCTCGTCATACTCGTCGAACAGCAATTGCGGATGATTGACGATCGTCAATGCAAGCACGCTCTCGCGAAGTACCGGCGGGCGAAGCGAGCCGCGGGCCTTCAGCATCTGATTGAGTTTGGAACTGCCGGCGGTCCCAGCCTCCACGGCCGCGCCCATGACCGGGTTGGGAGCCGGCGACCAGCCCCTGCCACCCTGCCTGCCCGCCTGCCTCCCGGCTCGCTCGAACGGCCGCCTCTCGCCTCTGAACGGCGCGCTCCCCTGGAGAAACGCATTCAGGCGGTCGCGCATGTCCTGCCCATAATGGCGGCGCACGCTCTCGTCGGCGATTACCGAGGTCACCTGCCGCAGCCGCGCTTCGAGTTCGGCGCGTTTTTCCGGCGTGTCGAAATCGCCGCCCTGCACCTCGCGCTGCCAGACCATGTCGGCGAGCGAGCGGGCATTGGCGAGCACCTTGTCGAAGGGCTCGCGTCCGTCATGGCGCACCATATCGTCCGGGTCCTTGCCCTCCGGCAACAGGGCAAAGCGCACGGACCGGCCAGGCTTCAAATGGGGCAGCGCGAGATCGACGGCCCGATGGGCGGCGCGCACGCCGGCGCCGTCGCCATCGAAGCAGAGCACCGGCTGGGTCGTCATCTTCCATAAGAGATCGAGCTGATTTTCGGTCAGCGCCGTGCCGAGCGGCGCAACGGCATTTTCTATCCCAGCCTGATGAAGCGCGATCACGTCCATATAGCCTTCGACGGCAATGATCGTGCCTGCGCCGTCGGCACCCTGCGAAGCCCGCCGGGCGCGGGCGAAATTGAAGAGCACATTGCCCTTGTGAAAGAGCTCGGTCTCGTTGGAGTTCAGATATTTTGCCGGGGCGTCCGGCGACATGGCGCGCCCGCCGAAGGCGATCACCTTTTCTCGGGCGGACGGGATCGGGAACATGATCCTGTCGCGGAAGCGGTCGTAGGAAACCGGAATGCCGTCGCCGTGCACGACGAGGCCGCAGGCCTCGATCTGCTCCTTGCCGATACCCTTTCCGGCGAGAAACTCCTTCAGTGCATTGCGGCTGTCGGGTGCAAAGCCGAGACGGAACGTCTCGATCGTGCGGCCGGTCAGTCCGCGCTCGCGCAGATAGGCGCGCGCCTTTGCCCCGTTCGCCGTCTGAAGCTGATCCTGAAAAAACTGCGTCGCCAGTTCCATGACGTCGAGCAGGCTCGTACGTTCCCGCTCGCGCTGCTCGGCCTGCGGGTCCGGCTGCGGCATCGGGACGCCCGCCAAATCAGCGATCTGCTGCACGGCCTCCGGAAAACTCAGGCCCTCGAGCTCGGTCAGGAAGCGGAAATGATCGCCGGAAACGCCGCAGCCGAAGCAATGGTAGCGGCCCTTGCGATCCTCGCAGTGGAAGCTCGGAGATTTCTCGCCGTGGAACGGGCAACAGGCCCAATAATCGCCGCGCGAAACATTGGTCTTGCGCCGGTCCCAGGTGACGCGCTTGCCGATCACGTCCGAAATGGGGACGCGGTCGCGTATCTCGTCGAGGAAGGACGGTGAAAAGCGCATGGTTACCTCTACCGCATGTCGCCCGAGCCCGTGCAGCGGCTTCGGGCAACGACATGCATGCAAACCTCCATATAAGCGGCATGGCCGAAGGAAGCCACAGGCAGCCTGCGCCTTGCCCGCTATTCACAGGTACGTGCTCGATCCAAGGGTAACGCTTGTCGGCCGGCGCGGCACGGGTCGTTTGCCGTCAGCGGCCTTGAGGAATGCGCGCCCGCCGTAGCGGGCGCTGCGGCTTACTTCAGGAGATCCTTGACCACCCCGGAGGCCTTGCCGAAGTCCATCTTGCCGGGATAACGCTCCTTCAGGGCATTCATGCACTTGCCCATGTCGCGCAGCCCGTGCGCACCGATTTCCGCGACGGTCTTGGCGCAGACTTCCTTGACCTTTTCCTCGGAAAGCTGCTCCGGCAGAAACTGGTTGATGATGGCGATTTCCTGCCGCTCCTGCTCGGCAAGCTCCGGCCGGCCGCCCTCGTCATAGACTCGGGCCGATTCCTCGCGCTGCTTGATCATCTTCGCGAGGATCTGCAGAATCTCGTCGTCGCCGACCGGGTCCTTGCCGTGGCCGCGATTGGCGATGTCGCGGTCCTTGATCGCGGCCTGGATGAGCCGGACGGTCGAGATGCGCCGGGTATCCTTGGCCTTGAGGGCTTCTTTCAGTGCATTGGCGAAATGCTCGCGCATGTCTTAACTCCATGTCGAAACCGACCCCAGGGCTCTGTCTGCGGGGGCCGGTTCGATGCGTCCTTTTGTCATCGTCTTAAACCAGTGCGGCAGGCACAATCAAACGTCTTTGGCAACCGATTGAATTATAACGCATTTTATTTCGGAACAATTCACAGCGTCTGGTTGACCTTGCCAGAGCCTTTGGCTATTTTCCGGCACCTGCACGTACATCGGCATGAACTTTCTCCCGCGGGGTTTCCGCGCGCCATGCCGCATGCGATCTGAAATGGCCCTGAACCGACCGGCTTTCAAGCCTCGCTTTCGGCCACAACGGGATAGAGACGATGACCGCGACACCCGCATGGACAATCCAGAAACCCACTGCCCTGCTCGTTCTGGCCGACGGCACGGTGATCGAAGGCAAGGGCATCGGCGCGACCGGTAAGGTTCAGGCCGAGGTCTGTTTCAACACGGCGTTGACCGGGTACCAGGAAATCCTGACCGATCCCTCCTATCTCGGCCAGATCGTCACGTTCACCTTCCCGCATATCGGCAATATCGGCGCCAATGACGAGGACATCGAGGATCTTACGCCTGCCGCCCGCAACGGTGCCGTCGGCGTCATCTTCAAGGCAGACATCACCGAGCCCTCCAACTACCGCGCCGCCAAGCACCTCGACGCCTGGCTGAAGGCGCGCGGCATCATCGGGCTCTGCGGCATCGACACGCGGGCGCTGACGGCCTGGATCCGCGAAAACGGCATGCCCAACGCCGTCATCGCCCACGACCCGGCGGGCGTCTTCGACGTCGAGGCGCTGAAGGCCGAGGCAAAGGCCTGGAGCGGCCTCGAAGGCCTCGATCTCGCCAAGGTCGCCACGTCCGGGCAGTCCTATCGCTGGAACGAGAAGCCGTGGGTCTGGGACGAGGGCTACTCGACGCTGGGCGAGACCGACGCCGCTTATCACGTCGTGGCTCTCGACTACGGCGTCAAGCGCAACATCCTCCGCCTCTTCGCCGGCCTGAACTGCCGTGTCACCGTCGTTCCGGCTCAGACGAGCGCCGAGGAAGTCATCGCGCTCAAGCCGGACGGCATCTTCCTGTCGAACGGCCCGGGCGACCCGGCCGCGACGGGCGAATATGCCGTGCCGGTCATTCAGGACCTTCTCAAGACGGATATCCCGGTCTTCGGTATATGCCTCGGCCACCAGATGCTGGCACTGGCGCTCGGTGCCAAGACCGAAAAGATGCACCAGGGACACCACGGCGCCAACCACCCGGTCAAGGACCACACCACCGGCAAGGTTGAGATCGTTTCGATGAACCACGGCTTCGCGGTCGATGCGAACTCGCTTCCGCAAGGCGTTGAACAGACTCACATCTCGCTCTTCGACGGCACCAATTGCGGCCTGCGCGTCGGCGGCAGGCCGATCTTCTCCGTCCAGCATCACCCGGAAGCATCGCCAGGCCCGCAGGACAGCCACTACCTCTTCCGCCGCTTCCTGAATCTCATTCGCGAGAAGAAGGGCGAACCGGCACTCGCCGAGCGCTGAGTTCTTTCAAGGCCCGCCTCGTGCGGGCCTTCTTGCATCAGCCGTCGACGAGACGCTCGGCGATGAAATCGACCGTTGCCCGTACGGAGGGGAGCTGCCCGCGCCGGTGCGGCATCAAGATCGTCGTCATCACTTTGCCGGCGGTCCACTTCGGAAGAATGCGGACAAGCGTGCCGCTTTCGATCTCCTGCTGACAAAGCTTGCCGGGCAAGGTGGTGATGCCGAGACCCGCGAGCGCAGCTTCTCGCAGGACGCGGGATTCGTCGGCCACGAAACGCGG
Source organism: Sinorhizobium meliloti 4H41 (assembly GCF_000375585.1). Classification (GTDB taxonomy): domain Bacteria; phylum Pseudomonadota; class Alphaproteobacteria; order Rhizobiales; family Rhizobiaceae; genus Sinorhizobium; species Sinorhizobium meliloti_A. The sequence goes on from NZ_AQWP01000002.1 coordinate 801,757, forward strand.
CCTCGGCGAGACCGACACGGTCGCCCCATCGGCGCGCTCCATCACCCAGCCTTCGGACGCCAGCGACGTGAGCAGCCCATCATGACGATCGAGGTCCTCCGGGCGTTCGGGAGTGCCGTTCCCTCGCAAATAGAGCGGTGAGGCGACGATCAGCTTAGCCTGAAATCCGACGCGGCGCTGGACGAGGCCCGAATCCGGCAGCGGTGCGAAATGGTCTCGCACCGCAAGATCGAAGCCTTCCTGGATGACGTCGACAAAGCGGTCCGTCGCATGCAGCGTCACGCGCAGCTTCGGATAGGCAAGTGCGAGCTGCGGCAGGAGCGGCGCCAGGGATAGCTGCGCGGTCGGCACCGAAGCCGTGATCCTCACCGTGCCGCTGGGTTCGGCAAGTCTGCCCCTGACGATATTCTCCGCCGCTTCCGCCTCGATCATCATCGCCGCCGCGTGGCGATAGAAATCCTTGCCGGTTTCGGTCACAGCGAAATGACGCGACGTGCGGTTGATCAACCGGGCGCCGAGATCCTTTTCCAGTTCGGCCACGCGCTTGCTGAGCGTGGATTTCGGCAGGTTCAGCGCTCGCGCGGCCGGCGCGAAACCCCCGTGGTCCACGACGTGAACAAAGAACGTGAAGTCGTTGAGATTGGCCATGGTTTTCCATCATCCACAAGCGTGAACGATAGATCCACGCAGAGCCATCTAGCACAAGTTCGTCCACAGATGCATCTGTTGGTCATCATTATTGAACCGAAAGGAAACGAACATGGGCAACTATCAGGGAAAGAAGGCGATCGTCATCGGCGGGACCCACGGCATGGGCCTGGCGACCGTGAGACGGCTTGTCGAAGGCGGCGCCGAGGTACTGCTCACGGGCCGCAATGAGAGTAACCTCGCCCGCATTAGGGAGGAGTTCGGCCCGCGCGTGCATGCATTGCGCTCGGACATCGCGGATCTCAACGAAATCGCCGTGCTCGGTGCGACCGTCGGTCAGACGCTCGGAGCGATCGATCTCCTGCACATCAATGCCGGCGTCTCCGAGCTGGAGCCCTTCGACCAGGTGAGCGAGGCCTCCTATGACCGCCAGTTTGCCGTCAACACCAAGGGCGCCTTCTTCACCGTGCAGCGGCTGACGCCTCTGATCCGCGAAGGCGGATCGATCGTCTTCACCTCCTCCGTCGCCGACGAGGGTGGCCATCCGGGCATGAGCGTCTACAGCGCGAGCAAGGCGGCACTCGTCTCCTTCGCATCCGTGCTCGCCGCCGAGCTTCTGCCGCGCGGTATCCGGGTCAACAGCGTCAGCCCCGGCTTCATCGATACGCCGACCAAGGGCGTCGCCGGCATCACCGAAGCCGAGCGCGCCGAGTTCAAGACGCTCGGCGACAACATCACGCCGATGAAGCGCAACGGCACCGCGGATGAAGTGGCACGCGCCGTGCTCTTCCTCGCCTTCGAGGCGACCTTCACCACCGGGGCGAAACTCGCCGTCGACGGCGGCCTGGGCCAGAAGCTCTCGACCGCCGCCTGAATGATTTCGAGAAAGGTACGATCCATGAGCAGCATTTCAGTTCTCGGCATGGGCGCCATGGGGACGGCGCTTGCACGCACGCTCCTCAAGAACGGCCATAGCGTCACGGTCTGGAACCGGACGCGATCGCGCGCCGAGCCGCTTGCAGGTGCCGGTGCGAAGATCGCGGAAAGCCCGGCCGAAGCAATTGCAGCGAGCGAACTCGCCATCCTCTGCCTCGTCGATTACCCCGCCGCACGGGCGGTCCTGGAACAGGCGGAGGAGGCGCTTGCCGGCCGTGACCTCCTCAACCTGACCAACGGCACGCCGGGTGACGCCCGGGAACTCGGCACGTGGCTGGCGGCCAAGGCAGCGATCTATCTCGACGGGGGGATCATGGCGATCCCGCCGATGATCGGCGGGGCCGGCGCCCTGATCCTTTACAGCGGCTCGCGTGCGTTATTCGATCGGCACAGTTCGGCCCTCGAAGCCCTTGCCGAAAGCCGTCACCTTGGCGAAGACGAGGGATTGGCTTCACTCTACGACATAGCGCTGCTGTCAGGCATGTACGGGCTCTTCTCGGGCTTCCTGCACGCGAGCGCGCTGGTGACCAGCGCCGGAGGCAAGGCCGTCGACTTCCTGCCGCTGCTCCTGCCTTGGATCGAGGCGATGAGCGGTACCCTGCCCGACCTCGCCGGCAAGATCGATAGCGGCATGCACGGCCGCGATGTCGTCTCCAACATCGCCATGCAGAAGATCGCGCTCGCGAACATAGTGAGGGCAAGCGAAGAACAGGGCGTCGCTCCCGATTTCATGCAACCCATGTTGCGGCTGGCGGGCGACCGCGTCGACAGTGGGGGCCACGGCGACGACATCTCCGCCGTCGTCGAAGTGATCCGGAAGCGAAAGTGATTCTGTTCCAACGGGCTAGGACTGCTGCTTGAATCGGACTGGCAGATTGCTGAATCAAGCTCTGAACATGAAAAAGCCCGCCGTTGCAGCGGGCTCTTTCATGTGGGTCTGCAGGAGCATTACCTGCAGGCGGCGCAAAAGCGCTGGATGCGGCGGCAAGCCTCCTCCAGCAGCGCCTCGGAGGTCGCGTAGGAGATGCGGAAGTTCGGGCCGAGGCCGAAGGCCGAGCCGTGGACCACAGCCACGCCTTCCGTCTCCAAAAGCTCGGAGACGAAATCCTCATCCGTTTCGATGACCTTGCCCGAGGGCGCGGTCTTGCCGATCAACCCGGCGCAGGACGGATAGACGTAGAAGGCGCCTTCCGGCGTCGGGCAGGAAATGCCCTTGGCCTGGTTCAGCATCGAGACGACGAGATCGCGGCGGCCCTGGAAGATCTCCTTGTTGCGTCCGATGAAATCCTGCGGGCCGTTGAGCGCCTCGACGGCCGCCCACTGCGCGATCGAGGCGGCGCCCGAAGTCTGCTGGCCCTGGATCATGTCCATCGCCTTGATCAGATGAAGCGGCCCGGCCGCGTAGCCGATGCGCCATCCGGTCATCGCGTAGGCCTTGGAGACGCCGTTCATCGTCAGCGTGCGCTCGTAGAGGCCGGGCTCGACTTCGACGGGGGTCGCAAATTTGAAGTCGCCATAGGTCAGGTGCTCGTACATGTCGTCCGTCAGAACCCAGACATGCGGATGCTTCATGAGGACGTCCGTGAGCGCCTTGAGCTCCTCATGCGAATAGGCCGCGCCCGAGGGGTTGGACGGCGAGTTGAAGACGAACCACTTGGTCTTCGGCGTGATCGCGCGGTCGAGATCCTCGGCCTTGAGCTTGAAATTGTTCTCCTGCTTGGTCGAGACGAAGACGGGTGTGCCGCCGCACAGCGCCACCATTTCCGGATAGGAGACCCAGTACGGTGCCGGAATCACGACTTCGTCGCCCGGGTTGAGCGTCGCCATGAAGGCGTTGAAGAGAATCTGCTTTCCGCCGGTGCCGACGATCGTCTGCGCCGCGGTGTAGTCGAGATTGTTCTCGCGCTTGAACTTCTTCGCAATGGCTTCGCGCAGTTCCGGAATGCCGGAAACCGGCGTGTACTTCGTCTCGCCGCGATTGATCGCGTCGATCGCGGCCTTCTTGATGTTGTCAGGCGTGTCGAAGTCCGGCTCCCCTGCGCCGAGGCCGATGACATCGCGGCCTTTCGCTTTCAACTCGCGGGCTTTCTGCGAAACAGCGATGGTGGCGGACGGCTTTACGCGGGAAAGGGCATCGGCAAGGAAGGCCATGGTGTGTTTCCTGATCGTTTCGAGACGGCGTGAGACGCTACGGAACGGAAAACCGGGGTTCCCTAGCGGTTAGGTCTATGTCGAAAGACGCCCGGTCTTGCAAGCGCTTCAGGCGAAAAACGGCGGCAAGTCAGCGCAAAATGCGTCACCATGACAAAGTTTCATGGGTGCGATCAAAGCAATCGACCGAAACTGGATGACCTCGTGCGGCCGAGCGGCTGCCGGCGCACCATCGGTCGACGCGCCTCCGCCCGGATACTCCCGCGCTTTTTCGCGGCCGAGACGTGCCTTTTTTTCGCCACAACAACTGTCTCAGCGCGCCGCAATTCCGTCCCGCAAGAGCCGATTTCCAAGCGCCAATTCGCGATGCGGATGCATCGGCATCTTGGGGGTATGCTATGTTTCTCGATGATGAAGTCGCCGCCTCGCGCACCCGCCGCAACGAGGCACGCTGGGGTTTCTATATCGCGCTCGCCGCACTTGCGGCCTGCATCGTGATGGTCCTCGGATTGATGACGCAGGTGACGACGCAAGCCGACATCGGGCAGCAGCCCGCGACGGCCCACGTCCAGTCCGAAGCCGCGCGCCATGGCTGACAACGATAACGCGTCGCAGCCGAACGCCGACCTCTTCGCACGACTGTCGGCGATCCAGACAATCGTCGTTGCGATTGTCGCCCTATTCGCCCTTGCCGGCCTGATGCTCGTCGGCAAAGGCTTCTACGTGAAGGCCAAAGACGAGGTCGCGCGGTATCTGCTTCAGCAAAACTCCGGAGGACGACATCGTTCCGCGACGGAAGGCGAACCCCAGCCGACGCGCCTCGAGGCGATCCGAGAAGCGCCGGGACCGCTCACCACAGGATCGGTGCGATAAAGCCGTTTTGATCCGATTTGACTTGAAGGCCCGTGCGTGCCGCTCCAGTTTGCGCGTTGCTCGCGCGTTCGGACCTCCGAGACGGCACGATGCATTTGCTCAGACGGACGGACCGGAGGAATGCAATGCGGCACTCGCGCTGGAATACTGGCGGCTCAATGGACATCGGAACAGTGTTTACATTCTCGACGGCGGCTGCAGTCTCGCTCTTTCTTGCCTTCGCCTCGTCCCCTGCCGCTGCGCAGGAGAGGCGGGAATTTCCCACTCAGACAGGAACCGTTCTCGTCGAGACGCTTGCCTCGGGGCTGGAGCATCCCTGGGCGGTCGAAGCCATGCCCGACGGGGCGCTGATCGTCACCGAACGACCCGGCCGGCTGCGCATTCTGCGCGACGGCAAGCTGTCGGCTGCGATCAAGGGGGTGCCGAAAGCGGCCGCTCATGGCCAGGGCGGTCTTCTGGACGTCGCCCTTGATCGGCAATTTGCGACCAACAGGACGCTCTATCTCACTCTTTCCGTCCGCGGTGATGGTGGCTACGGCACCGTTCTCGTGCGGGCGGCTCTTTCGCAGGACGAGCAGAGCCTGAGGGATGTGAAGGAGATCTTCCGGATGAACAGGTTTACCCGGAAGGGGCAGCACTTCGGCTCGCGCATCGCCATCGACAAGGACGGCAGCCTGTTCTTCGGCATCGGCGATCGCGGCGAAGGCGAGCGCGCCCAGGACCCGCGCGACCATGCCGGTTCGATCCTCCACATCAACGCCGACGGCAGCATTCCCGCCTCCAATCCCTATCGCGGCGGCACCGGCGGCCTTGCCGAGATCTGGTCAATAGGGCACCGCAACCCCCAGGGCATCGCCTTCGATCCCGAAGACGGCAAGCTTTTGACCGTCGAGCACGGCGCGCGCGGCGGCGACGAGGTGAACAATCCGCAGCCCGGCAGAAACTACGGCTGGCCGGTGATCACCTTCGGCAAGGATTATTCCGGAGTGGAGATCGGCGAGGGCACCGCGAAGGAAGGTCTTGAGCAGCCGCTCTTCTATTGGGACCCATCAATCGCGCCCGGCGCGATCGCCGTTTATCGCGGCCAAATGTTTCCGGAGTGGAACGGCGACCTTTTGATCGCGGCACTGAAGTACCAGTTGCTTGCCCGCCTGGACCGCGACGAGACCGGCGCCGTGACCAATGAGGAACGGCTGTTCGACGGCGAATTCGGCCGCATCCGCGACGTCATCGTCGCTTCCGACGGGGCACTGATCATGGTCACCGACGAGGAGGACGGCGCAGTGCTCAGGGTCTCCAAAGCTCCGACGCAATGAGTCCGCTACGGAACGGCTGCCCAGCTTGGCGGCGACACGGAGCGGCTTGCCCGAAAAAAACGCAACTGATAGAGCGAGGTCGCAATCACCTGAGCAGCATGGCTTCGGAGTGATTCTCGAAAGTCGCGGAATATGGCGCGAAGATCGCGCGCCTCCCGTGAGCAGGACCACGACCCGGAGCCAGCGGTGACTCGCATTCAAGCCAATCTCTTCCTCCTGTTCTCCGGTGCAATCTGGGGTGCGGGCTTCGTAGCGCAGTCGACGGCGATGGACGCGATCGGACCGCTCTGGTTCATCGGCCTGCGCTTTGCGATCGCGACACTCGTGGCACTGCCCCTGGCGCTCCTTGAAAAGAGGCAGGCCGCTGCGCCCTTGCCGCGCAACGCCATGCGCAACTTCGTCTTCGTCGGACTGGCGCTTTTCGGCGGAGCCGTCACGCAACAATACGGCCTCCTCACCACCACCGTCACCAATTCCGGCTTCCTGACCGGGCTCTACGTGGTATTCGTCCCCGTACTGACTGTCGTCTTCCTGCGCCGCCGGCCGCACTGGGTCATCTGGCCGGCCGCCCTGCTCGCGGCTTTCGGCATCTTTCTCCTGAGCGGCGGCGCGCTTTCGGCGCTGACCGGCGGAGACATGCTGACGATCGTCTGTGCCCTGTTCTGGGCGGTTCAGCTGATGTTGGTCGGCTTATTCGCTCCGGCCACGGGCCGGCCGATGCTCCTGTCGATGACGCAGTTCGCCGTCTGTGCCGTTGCAGGCTGCGCACTGGCCGGGCTGCTCGAGCCGCTGAGCCTTGACGCGATCAGCGGCGCCCTCCCGCAGATCCTCTACGCCGGGATCTTCTCGAGCGGCATCGCGTTCATCTGCCAAGTCGTCGGCCAACGCTATACGACGGCGCCGCAGGCTGCCATCTTCCTCTCGAGCGAAGCGCTCTTCGCCGCCCTGTTCGGGGTGCTGCTGCTCGGAGAGACCATCACTCCGGTCGGCTACGTCGGCTGCGCCGTCATCTTCCTGGCGATGCTTGCGGTCGAGCTCGTGCCGGAACTGACGAAGAAACGTGGCGAGGCCGCGGAAGCTGCTGTCTGAACAGCGGTTTCTGCTGGCCGTTCCGTGCAATTTCTCCGCGCGCTTCGCATCGGGGTTAATACTACTAATACTCTCGGAAACCCCTCAATTTTGCTTGGAACTGTGAATTGCGCTTGAGCCGGCAATATATCCTGCAGTTTTTCTGTAGGCCTGCAGTCTATGGCCCCTCGCACCCGTGCGCTGCGTGAACGACGAGCGATATCAGGCGCTTGGACCGACAAACCAGGCTGCACAAAGTTGCGGCATACCCATGTGCGACGGAATTTGGCGCAAATGATCCAGCCGCATCCCGATCCATGGCCGAAAAGCTTTGAATTCAACAGCTTGCGATGCTTTTTGAACAGGCGAGTCTAAACGACCAACTGACCTCTTTTTGAGCAATGATAAGACGCAATACCTCGTCAGAAAAGTTTTGCTTGCCAATTCAAAATAAACCCATCACTCTTACTGTGTTCGGGCAATCTGCGAACACGGGAAGATCTTGAATAAAAGCGGGCCGGAGACGCAACCCACTCCGGGCGGCCAACGGGGGGAGGCTGTTATTCCTTCCTGCGGCTGGTCGCGATAACCAGGACCCTTTCCTCAATTGTCGAGAACTGCCCCCACGCCCATATCGGGCAAAACTGCAATGCTGCCCGCAACCCGGGTGGAGAGAAAAGGACCTGACGCATGGCCGAGACTGGCACTGTAAAATTCTTCAACACAGACAAGGGCTTTGGCTTCATCAAGCCTGAGAACGGTGGCGCGGACATCTTCGTGCATATTTCTGCCGTGCAGGCCTCGGGCCTGAGCGGTCTCACGGAAAACCAGAAGGTATCCTTCGACACCGAGCCGGATCGCCGCGGCAAGGGCCCGAAGGCGGTCAACCTGCAGATCGTCGGCTAACGCTGTTCTCTGCTGAAAGTTAAGTTCGAGCCCGGCAGTTTTGCCGGGTTTTTTCGTTCAGGCTCCGTTCAGTTTGTCTTATATAGACTTTGCTCATCATGAAATCCGGAAACCATCCGGTCGCATGCATAGGATTGAAGCCCATGAACAAATTCATCAAAGCAGCCGTCCTGTCGGTCGCCGCGGCCGCCATCGTTATCCCGACCTTCGGCACCGCCCAGGCAGGGCACCGCCATCGCAATAACGACGATGCATGGGTAGCGGGCGCCGTCGGCTTGGCCGCAGGCGCGCTCATCGGCAGCGCGATCGCCTCGCCGCCGCCGCCGCGCTATTACGGCGAGCGGGTCTATATCGATCCGGAGCCCGACTATTACGAGCCCCGCCCGGTCTATCGTCCGCGCCCGGTTTACCGGCCCGTCTATCGTCCGGTGGCGGTCGAGACCTACGGCCTCGAGCCCTGGACACCGGCTTGGTATCGCTATTGCTCGCAGCGCTATCGCTCGTTCAATCCGGACACCGGAACCTTCGTCGGCTATGACGGCCGCAGCCATTTCTGCAACGCCGGCTGAAAACCGCCGCGTATTAACCGAAAGGGCGCATGACTGGAGAAGTCATGCGCCCTTTTCTTTTTCGCACCCCTCGTCAAAGACCGCGGAGAAACGGGTTGGTGCGCCGCTCTTCGCCGATCTGGCCGCCCGGGCCGTGGCCGCAGATGAAGCCCACATTGTCTCCGAGCGGCAGTATCTTGTCCCGGATCGAATCCAGAAGCTGCTGATGATTGCCGCCCGGCAGGTCGGTGCGGCCGATTGAGCCGTGAAAAAGCACGTCGCCGACATGGGCGAAATTTTGTGCCCGGTTGAAGTAGACCACATGACCGGGCGCGTGGCCGGGGCAATGCAAGACCTCGAAGACGTGGTTGCCGAAGGAGACGGTATCGCCCTCTTCAAGCCAGCGGTCCGGTACGACGTTCTGAACCTTCATCGCGAGGCCGAAGCGCTCCGCCTGATCCTCCAGCCGTTCGAGCAGCGGAAGGTCGTCCTTGTGGGGTCCGACAATGTCGAGCCCCAGTGCTTCTTTCAATTCCTTGGCGCCGCCGGCATGATCGATGTGACCATGTGTGAGCCAGATAGCCTTCAACGCGATGCCGTTCTCGCGGATCGTCTGCAGGATGATGTCGACGTCGCCGCCGGGATCGACGACCACGCCCTCCTTGGTCTCGCTATCGAACAGGACAGTACAGTTCTGCTCGAAATGCGTTACCGGGATAATGCCTGCCTGTAACATCGGACCATGCCTCGCTCTTGCTCGTGAGGTAGCCTGGAAGTGAGAAGCCCTTCCCGATCCAGGCCGTTTTCCCAGCTATAGCGATAAGCGAGCGGTATGACAGTGCAAATCAGCGCAGGGCCACGATTTCCGAAGCCGGTGGCGAATAGTGTACCGTCGCGAGCAACAGCACCGAAACCACGAGCTTGGCTGTCACGACGACCACCACCAGCGGACGCAACCGTTTGGCGGCAAGCTTGGCATCGTCCGAAATCTCACCTTGCATCTCGTCACTCCCTGCTTGGAGCCATCCTGTGTCGGATAGAAATCGATAATTCAGCCGCGCGTTGCCGGCCAACAATAGAGCGAAGACTTCGTCGGCTTCCTTCAGTCCCGGCAACGCTTGGCGACGGCAATATGTTTCATCCCTGTATTTCGTGATGTGACGGGGGGAACATCCCTGCAGCGCGGCGCGTTCTGGCCTGCAAATGAAGGAGCAAGATGATGAAGACCCTCTCTCCAACTCTGTTCAAAGCGGCCCCGCTCAGAGCGGTTTTGGCAGCCGGCGCGATGCTCGCCGCCATTCCCGCAGCCCATGCCGAAATGAGCGCAACGACGCTGACGGACCTCAATGTGCGTGCGGGACCCGGCCCGCAATATCCTGCAGTCGGCGTCGCCACACGGGGCAGTGCTGCCGTGCTCGACGGCTGCATGGAGGGAAGCAACTGGTGCCGCATCGACGTCAACGGCTTGCGCGGCTGGGCTTACGCCCGTTACCTGGCCACGGACATGGGCGGTACGACAGCCGTTATCCAGGAACGCCGCACGGAACTCTCGGTCCCGACGGTCGCCTATGAGGGCGAGACCGTGGTGGCGCCGTCCGAACCGCTCGAACTGGTGGGTCCGGTCGAGCAGGTCGAAGCGGTGACTCCGCCTCCTACGGTGCGCACCTATATCACCGAGAACCCGGTCGACACCGTCTATGTAGAGGGAGAGGCCGTCGTCGGTGCCACGCTGCCGAACACGGTGGCCGTCCAGCCAATTCCCGACTACGAGTATCAGTACGTGACCATCAATGGCCAGCCCGTCCTTGTCGATCCGGGGACAAGAAGGGTCGTCTACGTCTATCGCTAAGCGTCAGGCGAAAAGCGGGAAGGCACAGTGGCGCAGCGACAATTCACAACGCTGCGTCATGGCGAATCACCCGTCGGAAGCGCGCCGGCAGGAGCGAGCACGAGCGATGCCGCTTTGAGGGTCCTCGTGCGCTCGCGCGCGCCCGAAATAAATTCCCGAAACAACTCAAGCGACTATCCCACAGGTCCGCTTCCGGATCGCCGCCTGTGGCCAACACCAGTGGTGGCAAAATTGACAATTCTCCCCGTCGGCTTCAACCTTCCCGTGCCGGATTGTCCGGTATGTCGCGGCTCTGGATGAGGGGTCGCAGGACGGAGGGATCGATGGAAGCATTAGTGCCTATCATTACCCAGTTGATTGCGGGGGCAGCTGGCGGAAACGCCGCCAGCGCCATGCTGAAGCAGCAGGCATTCTCAGTCGTGGCACGCACGATCGTCGGTGCCATCGGCGGCGTCGGCGGCGGGTTCCTGATCCAGATGCTTGGCGGAGAGGCCGCCGCGACCGGTCTGGCCATGCAGGCAATCGGCGCTCTCGTCGGCGGCGGCGTTCTCAACGGCATTGTCGGGCAGTTCGTCGGCAAGCAGGCGTGAGTCTTGAGGCGACATCCATCGCAATGCAAAAGGCGGCTGCGGCCGCCTTTTCTGCGTGTCGCCGAGGCGCCATGCGTGTCTTCGCTCTGAATGAATGCGACTCGATGGAAATATGTCAACCAAACTGACATATATTGCGGTATGTTTCGCGAACGGCATTTTCGATTGAAAGGATATGACCGCGTGGTCGGCCAGATCAGGAACAAGAGCGTAAGCGACAGCGCTGGCGAAGATGTGGACACGATAGATTTCGAGATCATCGAGTTGCTTTTCTTTGCCTATCGCGACTTCACCGGCGACCCGGACGCCATTCTCGAGAAGAGCGGATTCGGCCGCGCGCATCATCGCGTCGTGCATTTCGTCAACCGCGAACCCGGCATGACGGTCGCGGACCTTCTCGAAACGCTGAAGATCACCAAGCAGAGCCTTGCCCGTGTCCTCAAGCAGTTGATCGATTCCGGCTATATCCGGCAGGTAACCGGTCCCGAAGACCGGCGGCAGCGCATGCTCTACACGACGCCGGAAGGCCAGGCCCTGGCGCGGGCGCTTGCCGAACCACAGTCCCGCCGCATAGCGGATGCATTGGCAAGGGCCGGACCGGGTGCACGGGAAACCGTGAAGCGGTTTCTCGCCAACATGATGAACGACGTTGCGGGCTGATTCACTGTGCGGCGCTGCAGGGAAGCCGCCCGAGAGTCACACAACGATTCAAAATGTTACGCGACCTGTGCGCGTCTGATTGGACGTCGGCTCGTCGTTCGTGGCAGAACGGGTAGCCCCTTGAATGAGAATGGGAGACCGCGGCGCCTGTGCTGCACGGTCTCCGGCATTTTTGGCGCAGCCTTTCCGGCTTGACGGGCAATGAGGGTACCGAAAGATGATAGCAAAGGCGACAGTCTCCGACGATGCGGCACATCTTCTGGTCGTCGACGATGACCGGCGCATCCGCGACCTGCTCAACCGCTATCTGGTCGAACAGGGATTTCGCGTAACGACGGCAGCCGATGCCGACGAGGCCCGGCGAAAGCTGATAGGAATCGACTTCGATCTTCTGGTCGTCGACGTGATGATGCCGGGGGAAAGCGGCATCGCTCTGACGCAAAGTCTCAGGCAGATCAAGTCGGTGCCGATCATCATGCTGACGGCGCTGGCGGAGGCGAATTCGCGTATCGAAGGGCTAGAAGCGGGCGCCGACGATTACCTGCCGAAACCTTTCGAGCCGCGCGAACTCGTGCTCCGCATCAACAATATTCTGCGCCGCAACCAGCCGACACAGACACATAAGGTCGATCAGGTTATTTTCGGGCCCTACACCTTCTCGGTCGTGCGCAAGGAATTGCGCCGCGGAGCCGACCATATCCGCCTCACCGACCGTGAGCAGGAGATCATGACGCTGTTTTCGCAGCGCGCCGGCGAAACCATTCCGCGCCACGAGCTGATCGGCGACGACGCCGAGGTCGGCGAGCGGACGATAGACGTGCAGATAAACCGGCTAAGGCGTAAAATCGAGGACGATCCTTCCAACCCCGTCTGGCTGCAGACCGTTCGCGGCATCGGTTACCGGCTGAGCGTTGACTGACGATGGGCAGAAACGAGGGCCGGATCAAGGGCCATGGCAAGCTTTGACGGTTTGAAGCGCGAAGGAACGACACCCGCGGACGGCGGCTGGAAGCGCGTGGTCCGCTGGCTGCGGCGCCGGCTGCCGATGGGTCTTTACGCGCGCTCGCTTCTGATCGTCGTCATCCCGATGGTGCTGCTGCAGTCCGTGGTCGCCTTCGTGTTCATGGAGCGGCACTGGCAACTCGTCACCCAGCGCCTCTCCTCGGCGGTGACCAACGACATCGCCGCCATCGTCGACCTGATCACCACCTTCCCGCGGGAGGGCGATATCGACCAGATCGTCCGCATCGCCCGCGATCAGCTCGACCTCAACATAACCGTCGAGCCCGGCGGAGAGCTGCCGCCGCCGCGCCCCAAGCCCTTCTTCGAAATCCTCGACCAGATCCTCAGCGAGGAGATTTCGGACCAGATCCGGCGTCCCTTCTGGATCGATACGGTCGGCAATTCCAAGATCGTGGAAATTCGCATCAAGCTCGAAGACGACCGCATTCTCAGGGTCTATGCCCGCCGCAACCAGGCCTATGCATCGAACACACACATCTTCCTCGTGTGGATGGTCGGCGCGTCGCTCGTCTTGCTGACGATCGCGATTCTCTTCCTGCGCGGGCAGATCAGGCCGATCCTGGCGCTCGCCAGCGCAGCGGAGAGCTTCGGCAAGGGACAGAAGATCGACGATTTCGCACCGCGGGGTGCCAATGAAATTCGGCGGGCCGGTCTCGCCTTCATCCTGATGCGCGAGCGGATCGAGCGCCAGATCGAACAGCGCACCGCGATGCTGACCGGCGTCAGCCACGACTTGAGGACGATCCTGACCCGGTTCAAGCTGCAGCTGGCAATTGTGGGCAACAATCCGGACCTCGAAAGCCTCAACCAGGACGTGGAGGACATGCAGAACATGCTGGAAGGCTATCTCGCCTTCGCCCGAGGAGACGCGGAAGAGGATGTCGGCCAACTGAAACTCAGCGATCTGATGGCGCGGCTTTCGGCGGAGGCGGAGTTGTACGGCAAGACGCTGACGACCGCGATCCAGGGCGAGAACGAGATTCACGTGAGGCCGAACGCCTTCACGCGGCTCATCTCCAATCTCGCATCCAACGCCTATCGCTATGCGAACACCGTGCATATCGAGGCCCGCCAGAGCGCGAAATGGCTGACCATCACAGTCGATGACGACGGTCCGGGCATTCCCGAGCGGTCACGCGAAGACGTGTTCAAACCGTTCTTCCGCCTGGACGAAGCCCGCAATCTCGACAGTTCCGGCACGGGCCTCGGCCTTGCCGTGGCCCGCGACATCGCCCGCAGCCATGGCGGCAATGTCACGCTCGCAGACAGCCCCCTCGGCGGCCTGCGCGCGACGGTGCGTGTGCCGACGTAAATTCGGGGACGTTCACATCAGCTTCTTGCCGTTCGGCACCGGCTTGTCGGTGGATGCGAGCACGATCGCACCGGCCTCGTCTTCGAAGCCGAGCGTGAGCACCTCGGAACGGACGGGGCCGATCTGGCGCGGCGGGAAATTGACGACACCCAGAACCTGCCTGCCGACGAGTTCCTCGGGCTTGTAGTGCGCCGTGATTTGCGCGGAGGATTTCCTGATGCCGATGTCAGGACCGAAATCGATCTTGAGCTTGATTGCCGGCTTGCGCGCCTCGGGAAAGGGTTCCGCTTCCACGATTGTACCGACACGTATGTCGACGCGTTCGAAATCGGCGTAGGAAATGATTTCAGTCATGAATGTTCCCCGGATCACGTCGATGGGTCGATTCGACGTACGACCGGAAACGTGAACGATTGCGACAACTTCAGAGTGAACTGCGAGACGCGCCGTCTCGCCTGGAATTACCCGGCCAGTTCTTCCGCGCGCTTGCGCGCCGCCTCAATGGCCCGGTCGAAGAGCGGCTGCATGCCGTCATCCGCCATCAATACCGCCAGTGCAGCCGCCGTGGTACCGCCGGGCGAAGTGACGTTCTGGCGCAGGCGCGCTGCATCGTCGGGGGACTGATGGAGGAGTTCACCAGCCCCCGCGACGGTTTCCCGAGCAAGACGCATGGCTAGGTCCGCCTCGAGTCCGGCCTTGCGCCCGGCCTCCGCCATGCACTCGACGAGATAAAACACATAGGCCGGGCCGCTGCCGGAGACGGCGGTCACGGCATCGATATCCGCTTCGCTCCCGACCCATTCGACGGGGCCGCTGACTTTCAGCAGATCATGCACCAGGGCGCGCTGAGCATCGCTGACGCGCGCATTCGCGAAGGCGCCGGTCACACCACGTCCGATCATGGCTGGCGTATTCGGCATGGCGCGCACCGTCGCCGCCTCACCCAGGTGCCGTTCGATGAAACGGAGCGTCTTGCCGGCGGCCACCGAAACGATCACGGTTTGCGGACCGACGAGCCCTTTCAGGGGTGGCAGCACCGTTTCCATCACCTGCGGCTTGACCGCGATGAAGATCGCGCCCGCCTCGGCGCCCGCCGGAGCGGAGGTCACATGTTGCACACCGCTATCCGCGAGCAGCTTTGCCATCGCCGGTGACGGGCCCGGATCGATGACGAGAACGTCGTTGCCGCGCACTCCGCTCTTCAGCCAGCCCGCGAGCATGGCGCCGCCCATATTGCCGGCGCCGACGAGCACGATCGGACCCGAAACGGCAAAGCTCACTTCATGCCTCCCCAACGGTCTCGAACAATACCGCATCGACCGCGCGCTGCGCATCCATGCCCGACCAAACGACGAACTGGAACGCTTGGAAATAGGACTCGCAGGCGTCGAGCGCGTTCGACAGGAGCACCTCGACCTGCTGGTTCGTCGGTTCCGCTCCACCGGCGAGCAACAGAGATTGCCGGAAGATGATGACTTCTTCTTGGCGCCAAAGATCGAAATGACCCATCAGCACCTGGCCGTTGATATGGGACAGAAGTCGTATCACCTCGTTTGCGCGGCTGTCCGGCACCTTGATGTCGAAGGCGCAGGCCAGATGCAGCGCCTCGAACTCCTCCATCCAGGAAAAGGAAACGTGGTAGTCCGCCCACCTGCCTTCGACGGTCATGGCAATCTCGTCCTCGCCGGATCGCTCGAACGACCAGTCATTGTTCGCGGCAACGAACTCGATCATATCGACCGGGTTGGACTGGCGCTCGACTTCCATTTCCAAAAGGCTCATGCATCACCCTAAAGGCGCGGCTAAGGCGCACAAAGTCACGCTCACAGGACGCAACACTGCAAACCCAATACCGGATACGAACACACTATGATTGCTGGACCTGCGACTATCCTGGCTTACTCACCCTGCCCGGAGCTTGCTTGGTCCGTGTCGAATCATCATTTAAAATCAGTGTATAACGGCGGAGTCAGCGTGCCAGCCCCCGAGCCTAAAAATTGCCGGGAAGAATTGCGCCCCGCGCTATGAATCTGATTCAGCGCGGCTGCTTAAACGACTCTGCGATAAAGGTTTTTTGCCAGTGTCCACAGGTGGAAAACTTTTCAGTTTTTGTTAACCGTGACGCTGACGAAGTGAAATGCGCCGGGCGACGGCGGGGTGGCCGATTGGCCCCGCGCCGCATTCGCATCCGTGAGAGCCGGAAAGGCACGCGGCTCGAGGGTAGACGGCGATCGAAAGCCGACCTGCGGCAGGTTTTTACTTGCCCGTCGTGATGTCGCCGGCTGCCGGACCGGTCGCGGCCATGCGTGCTTCCAGCGCTTCGATGCGAGCAAGGAGAGCGTCGTTTTCGTCCCGTGCCCGTGCGGCCATTTCCTTGACCGCCTCGAACTCCTCGCGCTTCACGACATCGAGAGAATTCAGCCAGTTTTCGGTTTGCGCCCGGAATGCCGCCTCGACCTCGCGCCGCACCCCTTGTGCCGCGCCCGCCGCATCCGTCATCAGCCGAGCGAGATCATCGAGAATACGGTTGGCGCCTGTGCTCATCTTTCTGGTCTCCATTTCCATCCCGCCACATGCGGCGGAGCTCATAATTTCAGGTAGGGTCCCCGGCGTGAGGATGCAAGGAAAATGACGTCCGTGACGCCGCTCAACGTTCTCCAGGACCCTTTAATCTGCGATGGGGCGATGGGGCAGTATAGCGTGCTGCGGCCACCTTTCTACGTTCGAAGAGGCTGGGGCGTCGTTGCGCGGCGGCAGCGGGTGCTTGACCGCGCCGGATTCGCTCGTCATGTTCCGCCGAAATCATCGGTCCGGCACGAGAGAAGACCTTGGAAACAATCGCGACCCGCCTCGCCATCCTGCCCTTCCCCGAAATCGACCCCGTCATCTTCACGATAGGGCCGCTCGCCGTGCGCTGGTACGGGCTCGCCTATGTCGCGGGGATACTCCTCGGATGGCTCTATGCGCGCCGCATAATCCAGAACGCTTCGCTCTGGCGCAACGGCATCGCCCCCCTCAACCTGGCGCAGCTTGACGACTTCCTGCTCTGGGCGGCCGGCGGCATCGTGCTTGGCGGGCGCATCGGCTACATCCTTTTCTACGATCTCGGCTCCATCCTCGAGAATCCCGTCCGCGCGATCCAGATCTGGAACGGCGGCATGTCCTTCCATGGCGGCCTTCTCGGCACCACGCTGGCGATGATCATCTTTGCGCGCAGGAACGCCATCCCCCTCTGGAGCCTGTTCGACGTCGTGGCAACAGTGGTGCCGATCGGGCTCTTCTTCGGGCGCATCGCCAATTTCATCAATGGAGAACTCTGGGGCCGCCTGTCCTCGATGCCCTGGGCGGTCGTCTTCCCGACGGGAGGCCCCTTCGCCCGTCATCCCAGTCAGCTTTACGAGGCGGCCCTCGAAGGCATCGTGCTTCTGGTCGTGCTCGCCTGGTTCGTCTATCGCCGCAGAGCCTTGAAAATACCCGGCCTTGTCACCGGCATCTTCGTCTGCGGCTATGCCGCGAGCCGCATTTTCGTGGAATTCTTCCGCGAACCGGACGCACAGATCGGCTATCTTGCGGGGGACTGGCTTACCATGGGCATGGTACTTTCACTGCCCATGCTACTGGTCGGAATCTGGGCCATTGCGCGGGCGCACAGCGCGGCTGCCGCCGCTTGACTGGACAAGTCATGACGAATCCTCTCGCCGACAAGGTCAAGGCGCTGATCCGGACCAACGGACCGATCAGCGTGACCGACTATTTCTCCCTCTGCCTTGCCGATCCGCAGCATGGCTACTATCGCGTCCGCGAACCGTTCGGGCGGGCGGGGGATTTCACCACCGCGCCGGAGATCAGCCAGCTCTTCGGCGAGATGATCGGCATATTCCTCGTGCATGCATGGCAGCAGCACGGCACGCCTGAGGACGCGATTATCGCCGAGATCGGTCCGGGCCGCGGCACGATGATGTCCGACATGCTCCGCGTCATCCGGCGGCTGGCGCCGGCGCTGTACCGGACCACAACCGTTCATCTCGTCGAAACCAGCGACCGGCTTCGCAAGCTGCAGGCCGAGACCTTGGCCGAACACGAAGGCAAGGTCCGCTGGCATGAGAGCTTCGACAGCCTTCCCTCCGGATTCCTGCTCCTGGCTGCGAACGAGCTTTTCGATGCAATTCCGATCCGTCAGTTCGTGCGGACCGCACAGGGCTTCCGTGAGCGCATGGTCGGCCTCGATGCGGAGGGCCGATTGACCTTTGCCGCAGGCATTGCCGGCATTGATCCCGCATTGCTGCCCTCTCCCGCGCCAACCGTCGCGGAAGGCACGATCTTCGAAATCTCCCCTGCCCGCGACGCGGTGATGGCCGCGCTCTGCGAGCGCCTCCGCGCCGGCAGCGGCACGGCGATCATCATCGACTACGGTCATCTGGCGACCGGCTACGGCGACACGCTGCAGGCCGTCCGCAATCACGAATATGATCCGCCGCTTGCCAATCCCGGTCTCGCCGACCTGACCAGCCATGTCGATTTCGAGCAGTTGGCGAGCCGTGCGAAAGCGGAGGGCGTGCAGATCAACGGACTTGCCCGTCAGGGTGATTTCCTGGTCGGCCTCGGACTCCTGGAACGCGCCGCGGCACTCGGCCGGGACAAGGACGACACGACCCAGGAAAGCATCCGCGACGATGTCGAGCGGCTTGCGGGCTCCGGCGCGGGCAGGATGGGGGAGCTGTTCAAGGTGCTGGTGGTAAGCAGTCCGGAAGTCGCCCTGGCGCCCTTCCACAAGAAGGCGTCTTAGCGCCGGCCGTGCACCGCCTCGCGTTCCTCGGCTCGGCAGGGCGATTGACAGTCCCCGCCTGCCGGGTCAACATCGCGCCGGCAAATCAGCTGCAAGTCGACGGGCCGCAACGCGCCCTCAATTCCAACGAAGCTTAGAAAATCACGAGGGCGAAAACACCGAATGCAGGATGATGCCTCGCTATCCCCTGTGCAGAGCCCGCTCTTCGCCGCAAAGGCAGGCCCGGCAATCGCACACGGTTATTTCACGCGCCAGGGAGGCGTTTCCGAGGGCATCTACCGCGGTTTGAATGTCGGTCTCGGCTCGAACGACGAGCGGGAACGGGTCGGCGAGAACCGAGCCCGGGTCGCCCGCTGGTTCGACGCGGAGCCACGACAACTTGCCACGGTGCACCAGGTCCATTCGCCGGACGCGATCATCGTCGACGCCGGTTACGACGGCGCGCGGCCGGATGCCGATGCTCTGGTAACGGCAACGCCCGGCATCGTCCTCGGCGTTCTCTCCGCCGACTGCGGTCCGGTCCTTTTCGCCGATCCGGAAGCAGGCGTCATCGGTGCCGCCCATGCCGGATGGAAGGGCGCGCTCGGTGGCGTGCTCGAAAGCACCGTCGAAGCGATGATCTCGCTCGGCGCCCGCCGCGAGCGCATCATCGCCTGTCTCGGACCGTCGATCAGCCGGAGCCACTATGAGGTCGGCCCCGAATTCGTAGCCCGCTTCGTCGCCACCGAGGCAAGCTATGCGTCGTTTTTCACGCCGTCGGGCCGCGACGGCCACGCCATGTTCGACCTTCCCGGATTGACGGTCCGGCGGTTGGCCGAGGCCGGCGTGACGGCGGAAAACCTCGGCATCTGCACCTATGCGGACGAAGACCGCTTCTTCTCCTATCGCCGTACGACGCACAGGCAGGAGCCTGATTACGGGCGGCAGATATCAGCGATTTCCATACGGGAGGTTTGAGATGGCGCTTCATTTCGCCGAAGAAGAATATGCGGCCCGCCTGGCGCGGCTCACGGCCAAGATGCAGGAAGAAAAGCTCGACGCGATACTGCTCTTCGCGCAGGAGAGCATGTACTGGCTGACCGGCTACGACACCTTCGGCTATTGCTTCTTCCAGTCGCTGGTGGTCAAGCGGGATGGTTCCATGGTCCTGCTCACCCGTTCGGCCGACCTGCGCCAGGCGCGTCATACGTCGAATATCGAGCGCATCGAAATATGGGTGGATCGGGTCAATGCCGATCCGGCCATGGACCTCAAGAATCTGCTCAGTGAGCTCGATCTCCTCGGCCGCCGCATCGGCGTCGAATACGACACCCACGGCATGACCGGAAGAACGGCGCGCCTCGTCGACCACCAGCTCTCCACTTTCGGGGAACTGGTCGACGCGTCGCTGCTCGTCAGCCGCCTGCGTCTGATCAAGAGCCCGGCGGAGATCGCTTATGTCGAGAAGGCGGCGAGCCTTGCAGACGACGCGCTCGACGCGGCGCTGCCACTCATCCGCCCGGGCGGCAGCGAGGCGGATATCCTCGCGGCCATGCAGGGTGCCGTTTTTGCCGGCGGCGGCGACTATCCGGCCAATGAGTTCATCATCGGTTCCGGGGCCGACGCACTGCTCTGCCGCTACAAGGCCGGCCGGCGCAACCTCGACGCCAACGATCAGCTCACGCTCGAATGGGCCGGTGTCAGCGCCCATTACCATGCGGCGATGATGCGCACGGTCGTGATCGGCGAGCCCACCAACCGTCACCGCGAGCTTTACAGCGCCTGTCGGGAAACGATCCAGGCGATCGAAATGGTGCTTCGACCCGGCAATACCTTCGGGACCGTCTTCGACGTGCATGCGAAGATCATGGACGAGCGCGGCCTTGCCCGGCACCGTCTGAACGCCTGCGGCTATTCGCTCGGCGCACGCTTCTCGCCCTCCTGGATGGAACACCAGATGTTCCATATCGGCAATCCGCAGGAGATCGAGCCGGACATGTCCCTCTTCGTCCACATGATCATCATGGATTCGGACAGCGGTACCGCCATGACGCTCGGCCAGACCTATCTCACCACGGCCGACACCCCCCGCCCGCTCTCGCGCTACGGACTGGACTTCATATCTGCGTAAGGAAATCGCCCTATGATTTCCGTCGAAAGTGAAGAACGCGCCGGCGGCTGATCCTGCTGCAGCGACTTTGCGCGTCCCGCGGGGCGCGCGGCGCTGCAGCCGCCGCATCCGGCGCCGGGATGTTCGAGAGCGGGATGAGGAAAAGTGCGTGCGGTTTTCCGCCCGCGTCCCGCTCTCGCTCTTTGGAAGCGATCACGGTCATGATTTTAGTCGGCTCGACCTAAAATCATCGTGATCTAGCGGAGACGGTGGGAACGATGCGCAAGCAGATCAATCCGATCGCCAGCCTTGGCCTTGCCGCAGCCTTGGCCGGCTGCAACACGACAGACGCCCTGATCCCGCAGGTGGATGTGGGCGAAGGCACTTTCCGCTCCCCTCCAGTGACCCAGTCGGATCTCGACTCCATGTCGGCGCAGACCGCGGTGATGCCGGTGGAAAGCGTGCCGCCGGGCCGCTCCGCCGCCTTCGCGGCACAGCCGAACATTTCGAGCCCGCCTCCGCAGCACGCCGCCGACAATGTCGGCTATAGCGACTACACCGACCCGGCCGGCACGCTGGAAGGCCAGGCAAACCGTCTCGCCGGCGGTGAAGCACCGGTACAGACGACGCAGCCTCAGGCGGCGCCCGCCCGGATCGCCCGGCATCAGGCACCGCCCGTGGAAGACGCGACGCAGGACAATGGCGGCGAGGAGCAGCCCACACCGGTCGAAACGACGCAGGCGCCCGCGCAGACGCAGCAAGCCGCCGCATCGCCTGCGGCAGCTGCGACCGGCTCGGGCGGAATCCGTTTTCTGCCGATCATCGGCGCGCCGGTCCAGGCGGTCACGCCGCTGTCGAAGCAGCTCGGAGCTTCGGCGCGCAGTCAGGGCCTCGCAATCAAGAGCTCGACCGACAAAACCAGCGACCATATCCTCAAGGGATATTTTTCAGCGCTCAACGACGGCGGCAAGACGACGGTCGTCTATGTCTGGGACATACTCGACGGCAGCGGCAATCGCCTGCACCGCATCCAGGGACAGGACTCCGTTGCAAACACGGCGGCCGACCCCTGGAGCGCCGTCCCGGCAGAAACGATGGAGGCGATCGCCAGCCAGACGATCGACGCCTATATCGAATGGCGTCGGTCGACCGCTGGATAGCGCCTCCGCTCGGGCTCCGCTTTCCCCCGCGCTTTCCGATTTTCGGCCAATCGGCCCGGAATCGCCGTCATCCTGGCCGGCTGGCGCAAAGTTTTTCGGATATTGAGCGTTGCGCCGCAGCAATCCCCTTGCATTCACCTTCAAGGACGCTAAAAAGCGGCCGATCAGCTCTGACAGCGGCCGTCCGCAGTGATTGCCCGCAATCGGAATGGCTCACGGAATCTGCGCGGAGAACCCACCCCCCGGACGACCGGACGTGGCCGCGCCAGCTCAAGGCGGACCGTCAATGAAGGTTTTCGCAGGCAATTCGAACCGGCTGCTGGCCGAAGCGATCTGCAACTATCTCAACCTGCCGCTCGGCAAAGCCACAGTAAGGCGCTTCGCCGATCAGGAAATCTTCGTCGAGATCGGCGAGAACGTGCGCGGCGAGGACGTCTTCATCGTCCAGTCGACCTCCTTCCCGACCAACGATCATCTGATGGAACTCCTCATCATGATCGACGCGGTCCGGCGCTCCTCGGCTCGCCGCATCACCGCCGTCCTTCCCTATTTCGGCTATGCCCGGCAGGATCGAAAACCCGGTCCTCGCACGCCGATCTCCGCCAAGCTGGTCGCCAATCTCATTACCGAAGCCGGTGCCGACCGTGTTCTGACCCTCGACCTGCACGCCGGGCAGATCCAGGGCTTCTTCGATATCCCGACCGACAACCTCTATGCCGTTCCGATCCTCGCGCGAGACGTCAAGGAGAACTACAATCTCAAGAACGTCATGGTCGTTTCGCCGGATGTCGGCGGCGTCGTGCGTGCCCGGGCGCTCGCCAAGCGGCTGGACTGTCTGCTGGCGATCGTCGACAAGCGTCGCGACCGCCCCGGTGAATCGGAAGTGATGAACGTCATCGGCGAAGTCAACGGCAAGGACTGCCTCCTCATCGACGATATCGTCGATTCCGGCGGTACGCTCTGCAACGCCGCCGAGGCACTGCTGAAGAACGGCGCGACCAGCGTCACCGCCTATATCACCCACGGCGTCCTGTCCGGCGGCGCAGTCGCGCGCGTCACCTCCTCGATGTTGAAGGAACTGGTGATCACCGATTCGATCCAGCCGACGACGGCAGTGCAGTCGGCGCACAATATCCGTGTGATCTCGACCGCCGCGCTGCTCGGCGAGGCGATCAGCCGCACGAGCCAGGAAGAATCGGTATCGAGCCTGTTCGATTGACGTTTACGACGCCGCGCGTCTCACCAGACGCGGACGTCGTTCATCTCTTGACGTCCAGCATGTATGATGCCGCCTCGCGGGCCGGCATGGCACTTTTCGCATAGGTGAAAGTGCCGTGCTCCTTGACCTCTCGCGCCGCGCTCATGAGTGCGGCAAGGGCAGCCCGAGCAAAAGAGCCGCCGACACTGATGCGCTTCACGCCCGCTTCCTGCAGTTGTTCCACTGTGTAGACCTGCCCGGCGAGCCCCATGACCACATTGACCGGGCGCTTGACGGCAGAGCAGACCGTTCGGATCGCTTCGATGTCGGGCAGCCCCGGCGCATAGAGGACATCCGCACCGGCCTCCTCGAACGCGACGAGGCGCCGGATGGTATCGTCGAGGTCAGGCCGTCCGCACAGGAAGTTCTCGGCGCGCGCGGTGAGGACGAAGGGGTGCTTGCGGGCTTCCTCTGCGGCAGCGGCAACACGTTCAACGGCCAGGCCGAACTCGAAGACGGGATCGGCGGCATCACCGGTTGCGTCTTCGATCGAACCACCGACGAGCCCGACGCCTGCCGCCAGTGAAATCGTCTCGGCACAGCACAGCGGATCCTTACCGAAGCCGTCCTCCAGATCCGCGGACACCGGCAATTCGGTCGCCTCGACGATATCGCGGGCATTCTGCAATATGACGTCGCGCGAGAGAGCCGCCGCCGAATCCCTCCGGCCGATGGAAAACGCAAGCCCCGCGCTCGTCGTCGCCAGCGCCTCGAAGCCGACCGCCGCGAGAATGCGCGCAGACCCTGCATCCCAGGGATTTGGAATAACGAAAGCGCCCTCGCGATCGTGCAATGCGCGGAATTTCAGGTGCTTGTCTTGCTGCTTGCCCATGCCCGCCATCCGTCGCTTGAAGATAACCAGCGATAGCATGAAACGAAAACACGCGGACAAATTTCCCGTAGTCAACCGCGGGGCTGCACCGGGCAAGCCTCGCCCCCACCAAACAGGCGCGAGCGGGTGAGGAACCGCTTCTCCCGGCCGTTATCCAGCGAAAACATGCCGCCCCTGCCGGGCACGACGTCGATGATCAGCTGCGTGTGCTTCCAGACCTCGTACTGACTCGAGCTGATATAGACGGGCACGCCGTCGATCTCGCCGAGCTTCACGTCGTTGTCGCCGACGATATAATCGTCCGCCGGGTAGCACATCGGCGACGAGCCGTCGCAGCAGCCGCCCGACTGGTGAAAGAGTATATCCGGATGATCGCGCCGGATTTCGCGGATGAGGTCGATCGCCGCATCCGTCGCAAGCACGCGCGGCTCCGTTGCTCCGTCGCTCACTTTGCATCTCCTCATTCGCAGAAGCCGGAAGGCCCCCGATGAAGCATCGGGAGCCCGCCGCGAGGATCGGGCCGGCAGGGGCCCGGCCGGATCAGAAGAAGCCGAGCGCTTTCGGGCTGTAGCTTACCAGCATGTTCTTCGTCTGCTGATAATGGTCCAGCATCATCTTGTGCGTCTCGCGCCCGATGCCGGATTGCTTGTATCCGCCGAAGGCGGCGTGCGCCGGATAGGCGTGGTAGCAATTTGTCCAGACGCGGCCCGCTTTGATCGCGCGGCCGAAGCGGTAGCAGCGATTGGCATCGCGGCTCCACACGCCGGCGCCAAGCCCGTAGAGCGTGTCATTGGCGATTTCCAGCGCCTCGGCTTCCGTCTTGAAGGTCGTGACCGACACGACCGGCCCGAAAATCTCCTCCTGAAAGATGCGCATCCTGTTGTGGCCGTGGAATACGGTCGGCTTGACGTAGTAGCCGCCCGAGAGATCGCCTTCGAGCACATTGCGCCCGCCGCCGGTCAGCACCTCGGCGCCTTCCTCCTTGCCGATTTCGATATAGGCGAGGATCTTCTCGAGCTGTTCGCTCGAAGCCTGGGCACCGATCATCGTTGCTTCATCGAGCGGATTGCCCTGCCGGATCGCCTCGACCCTCTTTACCGCCCGCTCCATGAAGCTGTCGTAGATGCTCTCCTGGACAAGCGCGCGGCTCGGGCAGGTGCAGACCTCGCCCTGGTTCAGCGCGAACATGGCGAAGCCCTCGAGCGCCTTGTCGAAGAAGTCGTCGTCCTCGCTGGCGACGTCCGCGAAGAAGATGTTCGGCGACTTTCCGCCGAGCTCCAGCGTGACCGGGATGAGGTTCTGGCTGGCATATTGCATGATAAGCCGCCCGGTCGTCGTCTCGCCGGTAAAAGCGATCTTGGCGATGCGCGGGCTGGTGGCGAGCGGCTTGCCCGCTTCGAGGCCGAAGCCGTTGACGATGTTGAGGACACCCGGCGGCAGGAGGTCGCCGATAAGTTCCGCCCAGACCAGGATCGACCCCGGCGTCTGCTCGGCCGGTTTGAGCACGACGCAGTTTCCCGCGGCAAGCGCCGGCGCAAGCTTCCAGGCGGCCATCAGGATCGGGAAGTTCCAAGGAATGATCTGGCCGACGACGCCGAGCGGCTCGTGGAAATGGTAGGCGACGGTGTCATGGTCGATCTCGCCGATCGAACCTTCCTGCGCACGGATGCAGGCAGCGAAATAGCGAAAATGATCGATCGCCAACGGAATGTCGGCGGCCATCGTCTCGCGGATCGGCTTGCCGTTGTCCCAGGTTTCGGCCCGTGCCAGAAGCTCCAGATTGTCCTCCATGCGGGCGGCGATCTTCATCAGGATGTTGGACCGCTCCGTCGCCGAACTCCGGCCCCATTTCTCCCTTGCGGCGTGCGCCGCGTCGAGAGCAAGCTCGATGTCGGCGGCGTCCGAACGCGCGACCTGGCAAAGCGTGCCGCCGGTGATCGGCGTCGTGTTGTCGAAATAGCGGCCCGCAACGGGCTCGCGCCATTCGCCGCCGATGAAGTTTCCGTATTTCTGCTTGTAGGGGTTCTCGACGATCTTCTGATGCAGCATGGACTTCCTCCCTTGGATGACAGCGGTGCGGTTGCTGTGGAAGGAGAGTGAGGCCGAACGCGCTTTTCCGGTAGGGCGGCGCCGCGGTTGATGGCACCGACTGTTTCAGAATTGCGACAGGTCGACGTCCATATCGATCAGTTGAGAGAAAGCCGCTTCATCTTGCGGTAGAGGGTCGCGCGGCTGATGCCGAGGAGATCGGCCGCCATCGACACATTACCCTTCGCCCGAGAGAGCGCGCGGCGCAGCGCCGCACGTTCGGCGTCCGGCAATTCGCCGCCCTCGCCAGGCAGGTCTTCCTGAAGCAGGTCGGAAGCCGGGACGCCGGCGGCGATACGCTCGTCGTCGAGTCCGAGCCACAGCCGGGCAGCTCGCGTCGCGCCGAGAACGAGATCGTCACGGTCGACCGCAAGCAGTGCAGGTCCCGTCCGATCGACCGGTACGAGAACGATGCGAGCGCCGACGAAAGCGCGGCGGAAAAGATTGGCCTCGATTCGCGCTGCGGCATCGCGCACCGCCTGCGAGAGGATCGAAAGCGTCGCCTCGGATGCGTCGTCGCGGCAGGTGGAGATGTCTATCGCCGCGGCGAGCTTGCCGCTCTCGTCGCGGATCGGCGCCGTCGCGCAGCTCAGGCCGATATTGCGGCTGAGGAAGTGTTGGTCGCGCTGGATGAGGACCGGACGCTCGTCCGCGATCGCCGTACCGATGCCATTGGTCCCGACGCTCGCCTCGCTCCACACGGTTCCCGACCACAATCCGATACCGCGAAAGTCCGCATCGTCGCCGCCGGCGCCGCGCCGTTCCAGCGCAACGCCCTTTCCGTCGGTCAGCAGCAGGCAGCACCCGGCCTTTCCGACCGTGGCAAACAGCCGGTCGAGCTCGCCTTTCGCCTCCGCGATCAGGACGCCGGAGCTTTCGCGCGCCAGCCGGAACTCGCTCTCGGAAAGCCGCCAGGGCGAACGCGCCTCCTCGGGCGCCAGGCCGTGCAGCGTCATGCAGCGGCGCCACGATGCAGCGACCGGCGAAGTCACCGCAGCGGAAGATTGATGTGCGATGCGGTAGACCCGCTCGGAGTGGTCCCTGATCGAAGGCATTCGCTCCCTCCCTGGATCGCGGCGATCGGGCCTGTCGGCCCGTGGACGTGATCAACGCTTGCAAGCAAGGCACACGGGCGAGACCCGCGCTCCCCTCCTCCGCTTGGACAGCGTTCTTCGGCGGAACCAGGCGCCGAACTCTCCCCCACGGCGCAATTCCCCCGGCCTAACTATAGGCATCGATGCTGCGGGAGGTCCAGCTAGACGAAGGTTTTTTCGCTCCGCCCTCGACGCGCGCCGTCAGATCGGTATCGACAGGCGTCGAGGATATGCTACTCGACAGGGAACCTCGCTTATCGCAACACCCGGTTGTCCGCCATGCTCCGAGATTTCTCCGTCCAAAGCCTCTTCATGGGCGTGCTGATTGCATTCGTGGGCTTTGCCAGCTCCTTCGCCGTGGTCCTGCACGGGCTCGCCGGCGTCGGTGCGAACGAGACGCAGGCAGCCTCCGGACTGATGGCGCTGTCGGTCTCGATGGGCATCTGCGCTATCGTCATCAGCGCCGTCACGAGACTTCCCGTCAGCGTCGCCTGGTCGACACCGGGCGCGGCCCTGCTCGCGAGTTCCGGCGCAGTGGAAGGCGGCTTCAGCGCTGCCGTCGGCGCCTTCCTCGTCTGCGGAGTGCTGATCATCGTCGCCGGCCTGTGGAAGCCCCTCGGCCGGATGGTGTCCGCCATCCCCGCGGCATTGGCAAACGCGATGCTCGCCGGCGTACTCCTGAGCCTTTGCTTCGCTCCGGTCAAGGCGATCGCCTTCAACCCGCTCTTGGGCCTGCCTATCGTTCTTGCCTGGGCCGTCGTCGGCAGCTTCAGCAGGCTCTATGCCGTTCCCGCCGCGCTCGTCGCCTTCGTTCTCGTCGTCGCCTTCGGGATCGAGATGCCGGAGGGCGCCGTGGCTGGGCTCTCCGCCGCGCTCGTTCCGAAGCTCGAGTTCGTTCCGCCTTCCCTCAGCACCTCCGCCCTGGTCAGCATCGCTCTGCCGCTTTTCATCGTTACGATGGCATCGCAGAACATCCCCGGCATCGCGGTCCTGAAGGTGAATGACTACCACCCCGATCCGGGTCCCCTCTTCGCCACGACCGGGCTTTTCACGCTGCTGAGTGCCCCTTTCGGCGGACATGCGGTCAATCTCGCGGCGATCACCGCGGCGATGTGCGCCGGCTCCGATTCTCATCCCGACCGCGCCCGCCGCTACTGGTCGGCAATCAATGCCGGTATCGCCTACGTCGTCTTCGGCCTCCTGGCCGGAGCCGTCACGACCTTCGTCAGCCTTGCCCCATCGGTCCTCATCGAGGCCGTTGCCGGCCTTGCGCTGATCGGCGCCTTCTCGGGTTCCGCAGTTGCCGCCTTCACGAATGCCGAGACCCGCGAAGCAGCCGCCATCACGTTTCTCGTCACCGCCTCGGGCGTCGGTTTCGCCGGCGTGTCGGGGGCCTTTTGGGGGCTTGTCGCGGGCGGCCTCATGCTGGCGCTCGCGCGTCTAGCCAAAAAGAGGGCCTGAAGCCGCGCCTTGCATTTGCGCCGGTTCTCGGTTATGGACCCCGCGTCCGCGCAGACACCCTTGGAGGCAACGCGGATGAAGCCGCATGGCGGCTTCAGGTTTTTCCGCATTCTTGACGGACGAACTCTCCAAACAACATAGAAAGGTCTACCTATGAGCGAAACTTACGAGCTCAAGGCCGAGACGCGCGAACGGGTTGGTAAGGGGTCCTCCCGTGAACTTCGCCGCAACGGTCTTATCCCGGCTGTCATCTACGGTGACAAGCAGGCCCCGCTTGCCATCGCACTCTCCACCAAGGAAGTGACGATGAAGATCCACGGCGGCGGTTTCATGACCACCGTTGCGACGATCAACGTCAACGGCGAAAAGATCCGCGTCCTGCCGAAGGACTATCAGCTCGATCCGGTGCGTGACTTCACCATGCACGTCGATTTCCTGCGCGTCACCAAGGGCAGCCAGGTATCCGTACAGGTTCCGGTTCGCTTCGAGAACGAAGAGAAGTCGCCGGGCCTGAAGCAGGGCGGCGCGCTGAACATCGTCCGTCACGAGGTCGAACTCAACGTGTCCGCCGACAACATCCCGGAATTCCTGACGGTCGACCTCACCGGCCTCAAGATCGGCGACACCGTTCACATTTCGAACGTCGCGCTTCCCGCAGGCGCGACCCCGGTCATCACCGACCGCGACTTCACGGTTGCCACGATCGCCGGCCGCACGCAGGAAGTCGAACCGACTGAAGAAGAAGCTGAAGGCGGCGAAGAAGAGGCTTGATCTCTGTTTCCGGCGGACGCCCTGTCCACGCCGGATCGCCCCGAATGAAAGAACCCGTCCCATTTTCGTGGGGCGGGTTTTCTTTTGCCCGTCAAATGCTGCCTCCCGCGCGCGAACCGGATAAAGTGGTATCGGAAATAGCCGTTGACTTTGGGTGATGACGGTGATTTTGGGCTGAGGGAACTGGGCGTGGCGATTGCCACTCAAATATATCGCCACAGGGCGAATGCAGGAGTTTGGCCGCATGCTGATCATCGCGGGACTTGGCAATCCCGGCCCGAAATATGCCGGCAACCGCCACAATATCGGCTTCATGGCCGTCGACGCCATTCAGCGGCGCCAGGGCTTTTCCGCCTGGTCGAGGAAATTCAAGTCGGAGATCTCCGAAGGCGAGATCGACGGCGAACGCGTCCTGCTGATGAAGCCGCAGACCTTCATGAATCTCTCCGGCGAAGCGCTCGGCGAAGCGATGCGCTTCTACAAGCTCGCGCCGAAGGACATCGTCGTCATTTATGACGAATTGGACCTTCCCGCCGGCAAGGCCCGGATCAAGACCGGCGGCGGCCACGGCGGGCACAACGGCATCAAGTCGATCGATGCCCATTGCGGCAAGGAATACCGCCGCCTGCGCCTCGGCATCGGCCATCCCGGAGTCAAGGATCTGGTCCACGCACATGTGCTCGGCGATTTCGCCAAGGCCGACCAGACCTGGCTGTCACCGCTGCTCGAAGCGATCGCCAACAATGCCGACATGCTGGTAAAGGGCGAGGATTCGCAGCTCATGAACAAGATCGCCCTGGCAACCGGCGGCAAGCCGGAGGCGGAAAAACCCGTCGCTGCGAAGAAGCAGGCGGGGCAATCCCATATCCATCAGGCGCGCGTCACGGCCCAGCCGAAGAAGCTGCCGGCGACGGGGCCGATGGCCGACATGCTCAAGAAGATGTTCGGGCCGAAGGGGGATTAAGGCCTTGCCGCGCGGAGGAGTCTTTCCAGTCCAAGGACTTGGCCTGGCTGGATTCCTGTGACAAGCACAGGAATGAGGAAAAGTGTGCGCGGTTTCGCCCGCATCCCGCTCCAACCGGGCAGGCCGCCGCCTCACTCCTCGGGCTCTGCGGTGAACAGCAGCGGAAAGCCCGCCTCCTTGCCGAGGTCGGTCGCTTCCTTGGCTTTGGTCTCCGCAACGTCCTTTGCACACACCACCACGACCGAAGTGCCCATCTTGTGGGCCGTCATCATCACCCGGTAGCCTGCCTCCTCGCTCATCCGGAAAACCGCCTTCAGCACCATGACCACGAATTCGCGCGGCGTGTAGTCGTCATTGACCAGCAGCACCTTGTAGAGCTTCGGTCTGTCGAGCTTGGGCTTGGTCAGGCGCTTTGCGGCTACATCATTGTCGCTCATGGGTAATCCGCCGTCGATGACATGAGAAAAGCGTTGGCGATCAAGCGGGCGAAGGTGGCAAACCGCCCACCTTTTTCCTCACTCCGCTACCGCCAATATCGCGCTCCGTCCCCCGGCATTCAAGTGAAACCCGGCTGCCGGAGCAAGCGGACCGGCGCGAAAAGCTTGACCGCCTCTCTCCTTTATCCCATAGCCACGCTCAAGAAATCAGGAACGACGGATTATAGCCATGGGCTTCAAATGCGGTATCGTCGGGCTGCCGAATGTCGGCAAGTCCACACTCTTCAACGCGCTGACCAAGACGGCGGCGGCGCAGGCGGCGAACTATCCTTTCTGCACGATCGAGCCGAACACCGGCGAAGTCGCCGTGCCCGACCCGCGCATGCGCAAACTCGCCGACATCGCCAAGTCGAAGGAAATCATCCCGACCCGCATCTCCTTCGTCGACATCGCCGGGCTGGTGCGCGGTGCGTCCAAGGGCGAGGGCCTCGGCAACCAGTTCCTCGCCAACATCCGCGAGGTGGATGCCGTCGTCCACGTGCTGCGCTGTTTCGAGGACGACGACATCACCCATGTCGAAGGCCGCATCCATCCGGTCGAAGACGCCGACACCATCGAGACCGAGCTGATGCTCGCCGATCTCGACAGCCTCGAGCGGCGTGCCGAACAGACGCGCAAGCGTGCGACCGGCAAGGACAAGGAGTCGATGGCGCAGCTTCCGATCATGGAAGCTTCGTTGAAGCTGCTGCAGGAAGGCAAGCCCGTGCGCACCCTGCTTTCCAAGCTCGACGCCGACGAGCTTCGCATTCTCCAGAGCCTCAACCTGCTCACCTCGCACCCGGTTCTCTACGTCTGCAACGTCGCCGAAAGCGACGCGGCGACCGGCAACGAGCACACCCGCGCCGTCGAGAAGATGGCCAGGGAACAGGGCGCCGAAACGGTCGTCATTTCGGCGGCGATCGAGTCTGAAGTCGCGCAGCTTCCGGAAGAGGAAGCGAAGGAATTCCTCGCGGCGCTCGATCTCGAGGAAGCCGGCCTCGACCGTCTGATCCGCGCCGGCTACAAGCTCCTCGATCTCATCACCTATTTCACGGTTGGACCGAAGGAGACCCGCGCCTGGACGATCCCTCGCGGCACCAAGGCCCCGCAGGCCGCCGGCGTCATCCATTCGGATTTCGAGCGCGGCTTCATCCGCGCCAACACGATCGCCTATGACGACTATATCGCCTATGGCGGCGAAAACGGCGCGAAGGAGGCCGGCAAGGCTCGCGACGAAGGCAAGGAATACGTCGTCCAGGACGGCGACGTCATCCATTTCCGGTTCAATACGTAAGCGCGGAACCGTTGCGAGCCAGGATCACCGCACGGCATGCAGCCGCGCGGTGATCGCGACGGGCAGCAGGCTCATCGCTGCGCGGCGCAGCGGCTGCCAGAAAATGCCGATCACGAGTACCGTCAGCCCAACCACCGCGAAGGCGATGAAGACGTAGGTATCGAGCGAGGCGCCGCTTTTCTGGAGGATCGTCCAAATGGCTGCGCCCAGCGACAAAAGGCCCGACGTCACGAATGCGCGGCGATCGATCACCAGACCGATCGTCATGAAAAGCGCCACGAGGAAAATAACGGCGGCTGACTGACCCAGGCCCCCCTCTCCTGTCCACCAAACGTCGCCCTGACTGGATAAGACGATGAAACCGAGCATCGCATGGAGTAAGGCCGGTGCTGCGGCGAGATGCAGCCAGAAGGCTATGTCGGAGCGCAGGGTCAGACGATGCGGGTCCGAGATGTCGTAGCGCATGGCAAGCGCAAAAATCGCCAGCGCCGCCACGAGAAGAATCGCTGCGACCAGATGGGGATACTGTTCCAGAACGAAGTCGACCCCGAAGGCTTTGTCCAGAGCGAGGAAAACGAAGGCGACCGCCACGGCTGCTATCGACAGCAGGAACAGGGCGAAAGACAGGGGAATTCTGTAGCGCCAGTAAAACAGCCCCAGAGGGACTGGAAAAGCGCAGACATAGGCCAACATCAAATAGGTCTCGTCCGTCCACGCAGGCTGTCCGGCCGCCATGACGTTGTACATTCCCTGCCCGACCCAATGAACGAGCGCCAGGGTCAGCGCAACCGCGGGCAAGGCCAGCCTCTGCCGGCGCACGAGTATTTCCGCCAGAAAGATGATTAGCGGCAGCACGGCGATCGTGCCGCCGATGCCCCAGAGCCCCACAAGCACGACCACCACGCCGATCGTGATAAGAATGTCGTGGAATCCGCGCAGGAAGCGCGGCTGCTCGCTCTCTTCTGCCGCTTGCGCATCGTGGCGTGTCTCGTCAGGGCGGCTTGCTGCGGCCATTGCGAGGCCTGCACTCACCCCCCGCGCCGAAAGAAAAGCATCAAGATCATTGACACGATCGGCTGATATGAGTCCCTTTTCGGCGGCTGCCGCCAGGGCCTTGTTCAAATCTGTCACGGGCGGATCCTTGCGGGAAAAAGCTGCAACGCGCAACTTTCGGTAAGGTGATCGCATGAACAATCGACATGCGCAACCTGGAAAATCAGCCGGACCGAAGCCACGTAAGGTCGGCCCTTTGTGCGTTCTCTTGGAACGCGCGTCGCCGTAAGGAGAGAATGAGGCATGCTTTATTTCGAGGATTTCACTCAGGGCCGGCGTTTCGACTACAGCCCGGTCCTGATGCAGGCCAACGACATGATCGCCTTCGCCAGCGAATTCGATCCGCAGCCCATGCATCTGGATGAAGAGGTCGGCAAGAGCAGCATTCTCGGCGGCCTCGCCGCTTCCGGTTGGCACACGAGCGCGGTCGGCATGCGGATGATGATCGAGGCCTTTCTCGGCGATTCGTCCTCGCAAGGGTCACCGGGGGTCGACTTCATGGAGTGGAAGAAGCCGGTCCTTGCCGGAGATATCCTTTCAGGCTTCAGCCTTGTCCTGGAGGCGCGCCCGTCGAAAACCAAGCCGGCAATCGGCTTCGTCAAATTTCGCAACGAGATCGAGAACCAGAGCGGTGAAGCCGTGGCGGTTTCGGAATGCTCCGTCATGTTTAGGCGCCGCAATGGGGAGGCGCGCGCATGATGACGCTGGAGGAGCTCTACCAGGCCGGGCGCAAGGTCATCACCGGCAGCCTGACATTCACCGCGGAGGACATCATCCGCTTCGCCCGCGATTTCGACCCGCAGCCCTTCCACGTCGACGAGCAGCAGGCGAGACAGTCGCTTTTCGGCGGTCTTTGCGCCTCCGGATGGCATACCAGCGCCGGCTGGATGCAGTGCTTCCTGCGGTTCTGGAAAGAGGAGATCCGCCGCCTTGCAGCCGAGGGACTGCATGCGCCGACGCTCGGCCCCTCGCCCGGGTTCAAGGAACTCAGGTGGCTGAAGCCGGTCTATGCCGGCGACACGATCACCTATGCGGTCACGTTACTGGAGGCCCGGATCGTCGCCTCGCGACCCGGCTGGCGGATCAACACGATCCTCTGCGAGGGCGAGAACCAGCACGGCGAGCCGGTCATCCGCTTCGAGAGCAAGGTCATCGAATTCGCTTGAATGGCCGGGGCCAGCTGTTCGATCCTGGCCTAGAAGCCTGTGGGCTCAATGCCCCTCGAATTCGATGAGCGTGCGCACATTGACGCCGAGCGCTTCGAGCTTCTTGCGCCCGCCGAGCTCAGGCAGATCGATGATGAAGCAGGCTGCGACGATGTCCGCACCCATCTGCTTCAGGAGCTTGGCGGCGCCCTCGGCGGTGCCGCCGGTGGCGATCAGGTCATCGACGAGGATCACCTTGTCCCCGGGAGCGACCGCGTCCCTGTGCATTTCCATCTCGTCCACGCCGTATTCCAGACTGTAGGCGATCCGCACCGTGTCGTGC
This sequence comes from Sinorhizobium meliloti 4H41, assembly GCF_000375585.1. Classification (GTDB taxonomy): domain Bacteria; phylum Pseudomonadota; class Alphaproteobacteria; order Rhizobiales; family Rhizobiaceae; genus Sinorhizobium; species Sinorhizobium meliloti_A. The sequence goes on from NZ_AQWP01000002.1 coordinate 836,451, forward strand.
GGCAACTTTCCCTTCTTGCGAATGGGTATGAAGCCGGCCGAAAGCTGGTGCGCAATCGCCCCGCCAAGGATAAAGCCCCGCGCCTCGATGCCGGCGATCTTGTCGACCTTGGTACCGGCATAGGGATGGACGAGCTCGTCTATCGCCCGGCGGAAGGCCCGCGGATTGCCGAGCAGGGTCGTGATGTCACGGAACATGACGCCGGGCTTCGGATAGTCCGGAATGCTTCGAATGGCGGAAATCAGTTCCAATTGAACAGCGGTCATGTGTGAATGCGGCCTTTGCTGGATCCTCGATTGCCACAGGCATAGCACCAACAAAGCGCCCGTTTACAGGATTTTCTTCGCTCGGGGTCCGAGCCGGAACAATTTGGCGAGAGCGCGGGTTGATGCTAGGCTTTTCAAGGGGAGGCTTGCCGATTGTAGGAAGGAGGAACACCATGCGCCTATTCGAATGCGGTTCGCTCGTCCCGGGTTGCGCTTGGCACACCCGCGCTGACAATGATGCGGAAATCGTGCGCCGGGTCGTCGAGCATATGCGCGAGACCCATGGCGAGACGATCATCCGCGAAAACATGGTCGACAACATCAAGGCCCGCATCGTCGACGAAACCAAGGTCGCCTGACCGCGGCCCGAACCGGTCTCAGCCCGACCGCACCATCGACTCGAGCCGGGCGACGAGGGTCGCCCGCTCGACCTTGAAGTTGCGCTCGACCCAGAAGGCTTCAAGCTCTGCCAACACTTCCCCCACCTTGGGACCGGCGGGAACCCCCAGTTTGAGGACATCGGCACCGTTCAACGGGAAGACAGGCCGCTGCCATTTTTCCGCCCGTGCAAGGAGGCGGTGAAAGGACGCGCTGTCGGCAAGGAATGCCGGATCGGTTTCGGCCTTGCGGCGTGCCGAGGCAAGCGCAAGCCTCAGCCGGACGACAATGCCTTCTGCGCCATGGCGATAGAGCCTGCGGTCGAGCGCAGCATCCGCAAGAGTAGCGGCGATTTCCGGCGCTTCGGCGAACCGGCCGAGGTAGGCGCTCTCCGCCTTGGACAGCCGCAGACGTTTGGCCATGGCTTCGAGCCGGTCGGCGTCGGGCGGGACCATCGCCGCAAGCCTCAGGAGCGGGTCCGCCTGCCAGGAAAAACTCTTCTCCGCAGCGATCAGCGCGGGGATAGCGTCGATGCCCCATTTTTCGGTCTCGGGCAGGATCTCGCTCAGCACACCTGCCTGCCGCATCCACAGGAGCGCACGGCCGGGGTCGTCGGCCGAAAGCAGCTTCTTCGTCTCCGTCCACACGCGTTCGGCGGAAAGCGTGGCGAGCTTCGCGCGGGCCTGGGCGCAGGCCCGCAGGCCTTCGGCGTCCGGACGGCCGCTGCCGTAATGGGCGAAGAAGCGGAAGAAGCGAAGAATACGGAGGTAATCTTCGGCCACGCGTTCGGCCGCGCTGCCGATGAAGCGCACCGTCCGCGTCTCGATGTCCCCGAGGCCCCCGACATGGTCGATGATCTCGCCGTCCGCACCGGCGTAGAGGGCGTTGATGGTGAAGTCGCGGCGTTCCGCATCCGCTTTCCAGTCGGTCCCGAAGGCCACTTCGGCGCGACGCCCATCGGTCGCGACGTCTCGGCGCAGGGTCGTTATCTCATAGGGAACACCTTCTATGACGAGCGTCACGGTGCCATGGTCGATTCCCGTCGGCACCGCCTTGATGCCGGCGCGCCCCGCCCGCTCGGTCACCTCCTCGGGACGCCAGGTGGTTGCCAGGTCGACGTCGCCGGCCGGCAAACCCATGAGGCTGTTGCGGATCGCGCCTCCGACGACCCGAACCTCGCCGCCATCGGCGTTCAACAGGTCGAAGATACGGCGAAGATGAGGAGCCTGAAACCAGCGCTCGGCGACAATGGAAGTCATGCATAGAGCCTTTCATAGAGCATGCGGACGATCCCCGCGGTGATCCCCCAGATGTTCCTTTCGCCGTAGGGCATGCGATAGAAATGGCGTTCAGCGCCCTGCCAGTGACTGCTTCCCCGTCCATGATTTCGGGGATTCATCAGGAACGACAACGGCACCTCGAACACGCTCTCCACTTCCTCCGGATTCGGCTCTAGCACGAAGCCGGGCTGAACCACCGCAAGCACCGGCGTGATGCGGAAGCCGGACATGGCCATGTAATGCGGCAGCCGCGCGACCGTCTCGACGAAACGCGGATCGAGCCCGATCTCCTCCTCAGCCTCGCGCAGTGCGGCGACTTCGATGGAGTGGTCTTCCGGATCCACCGCACCGCCCGGAAAGGCGACCTGGCCGGAATGCTTGCGCAAATTCGAGGTGCGCTGGGTGAAGATGACGTTGGCGTCTTCGCCGTCGTCGACGACCGGGACGAGGACTGCGGCGTCCTTCAGATGCAGGGACTCGAGATAGGATACGATGCCCGGGTTCAGCAGGAAATCGCCGTGATCGCGCCAGGCAGTCTCGATCGGCCCCCCCGCCTGCTGCAGCGCGCGGCGACGGAATTCGTCGGCGGAGTATGGGTGACCGTTCATCGGCACAAAGCTTCCAGCTCGGCCGCGGGCATGATCGGGAAGATCGCTCCGGCCGATCTGACGCAGAACATCTCCACCCCTTCCACCGCGATGGTCTCGCCGAGCTCGACGATGTCGTACATCACCGGTCGCGAGACGAGCGCTTTCAGCCGCCCGCGCACATGTAGATAGGGTTTGAGTTCGCGATTGTCGCCGTGGATAACGAAGCGCAAGGGATGCTCCGGGCCCGCCTCGACCACGTCGCCGACATTGGTGCGGAAGGTCAGCACATTCTCGCCGTCCTTCTCGGTCACGCTCATCTCCACGGCGATGAACGGCGCGTCGGCGACCCGGATGCCGACCTTTTCCACAGGCGTGACGAGATAGGTCTTGCCGTCCTCGTCCTTGCGAAGCACGGTCGAGAACAGCCTCACCAGCGGCTGCCGGCCGATCGGCGTGCCCATGTAGAACCAGGTTCCATCGCCGCGGATTTCCATGTCGATGTCGCCGCAGAACGGCGGATTCCAGCGGTCGACCGGCGGCAACCCTCTCGCCTCGCCGCCCGTCTGCCCGGCAGCGCGTGCGATCAGCGCCGCCAGGCCGGCCGCATCGCCCATTTGTTGAATCTTGGCTTCTGCCATTGTTCCGTCCCGTTTGGTCTCGATCTTGCATCCGAAGCATGACGCCGTTGCCTGCTGCATGTCCTTGTTCGTGACCGATCGGGGACAAACGCATGCAGCAGTTAAAAGTGCTACAGCAAGCCTTGCGCGTCTGATAAGACGCGGCGCTGTAGCGTCGGGTATGCACCACAAGCTCGCTTCGGCGCATATGTCCGCATTCGCGCCTGGAACGCAATGCTTCAGGCTTTGGTGTCAAGCTCACGAGATAGTGCGACGGCGGCGGCTTGTCAGCCGCCCCGCGGGGTCTAAATTGAAAAACAGGAACTGGACAGCCGGCATCGGCGATCGATCCAGAAGCGGACGACCGGGAGACTTGCAATGAGTGTAATGAAAGGCGCGACCGAACTGGCCGACGAAAAGGCGATCGTCGCCGCAGCCGAGGCGGCGCTCGGAGAGGTCGCGCTGGTCCGCGCCGAGATCGGCAAGGTCATTTTCGGTCAGGAGAGCGTCGTCGAGCAAACGCTGCTCGCGGTACTTTCCGGCGGGCACGCGCTGCTTGTCGGCGTTCCGGGACTTGCCAAGACCAAGCTCGTCGCCACGCTCGGCATCGTTCTCGGGCTCGACAACAGCCGCATTCAGTTCACGCCCGACCTCATGCCCTCCGATATCCTGGGTTCGGAGGTCATGGACCAGGACGCGGCAGGCCATCGCTCCTTCCGCTTCATTCCCGGCCCGATCTTCACGCAGCTCCTGATGGCCGACGAGATCAACCGCGCCTCGCCGCGCACGCAGTCGGCCCTGCTGCAGGCGATGCAGGAGTATCACATCACCATCGCGGGCGACCGCAAGGACCTGCCACAGCCGTTCCACGTGCTCGCAACCCAGAACCCGCTGGAGCAGGAAGGCACCTATCCGCTTCCCGAAGCCCAGCTCGACCGCTTCCTGATGCAGGTCGATGTCGGCTACCCCGAGCTTGCCGCCGAACGACAGATCCTGCTCGAGACGACCGGACTCGCAGAAACCGAGGCGCGGCCCGTGATCGACGCAGGCCGCCTGCAGCAGATCCAGGGGCTGATCCGTCAGATGCCTGTCGGCGAGAAGGTGGTCGACGCCATCCTGGCGCTCGTTCGTTCCGCACGCCCCGGCAACGGCAATGCCGACACCGACAAGAACGTTGCCTGGGGGCCGGGTCCGCGCGCCGGACAGGCGCTCATGCTCTGCGCCCGCGCCCGCGCGCTCTACGACGGGCGGCTTGCCCCTTCGATCGACGACGTCCTTGCGCTCGCCGAGCCGGTTCTCCAGCACCGCATGGCGCTGACCTTCGCCGCCCGCGCCGAGGGCATGTCGGTGCGCGACGTCATCGCCGGCCTGGTGAAGCGGGCCAAGGGCTGACGCATGGCCTCGATCGGGCACATTGTCGCGCGTACCCCTTCCGGTGAGGTCCTGTCGCGCGCGCAGCAGCGCGCGATGCTGGTGCCCGACTGTCTTGTCGAGGCCCGCAGGATCGCAAACACGGTCATCACCGGTTGGCACGGCCGGCGCAAGCGCGGTATCGGCGAGAACTTCTGGCAGTTCCGCCCCTACAGCGACGGGGAAAGCTTCTCGCGTATCGACTGGCGCCGTTCCGCCAAGGACGACCACACCTATGTCCGCGACCGCGAATGGGAGGCAGCGCACACGATCTGGCTCTGGGCCGATCTCTCGCCCTCGATGATGTACAAATCGACGCTCGGTGCCGTTTCGAAGGAGAGCCGCGCTCTGGTGCTGATGCTGGCGCTCGCCGAAATTCTCGCCCGTTCCGGCGAGCGGATCGGCTGCCCGGGCGTGATGGAGCCGGTTTCGGCACGCAACGCTGCCGAGCGGCTGGCAACGGCAATCATGCATAGTCCGCTTGCGGAGGGCCTGCCCGATACCGCAATGATCCGCGGCGCCAGCGACCTCGTTCTGATCGGCGATTTTCTCGACCCCGCCGACAGGGTGATGGAACGACTTGGACCGCTCGCCCGCCGGGGTCTGCGCGGCCATGTCGTGGAGATCGCCGATCCGGCGGAGGAAGTCTTCCCCTATGCCGGCAGAACCGAGTTCACCGATCCTGAAACCGGCGAGAAGCTGACCGCGGGACGTGCCGAGATCCTGCGCGAAGACTACCAGCGTGCCTATCGCGCCCGCCGCGACAGCCTCGGCACGAGCCTGCGCCATCTCGGCTGGACCTTCATTCCGCACAGAACGGATCGGGCGGCGTCGGAAGCTCTGGTCACGGTGCATATGCATCTTTCAGGCATGCCGGGCCGAGCGGCCCATGGGGGGCTTGCATGATCGGCGGCCTCTCCTTCATTTTTGCCAACCCCGCCATTCTGGCAGCACTCGTGGCACTGCCGGTGATCTGGTGGCTGCTGCGCATGACGCCCCCAAGACCTGCGGCCGAAATCTTTCCGCCGCTGCGCATCCTGGCTTCGGTGATGAAGCGCGAGGAGACACCCTCGAAAAGCCCCTGGTGGCTGACCCTTCTCAGGATGCTGATGGCCGCGGCTGTCATCTTCGCGATCGCCGACCCCGTCTTCAACCCGCGCAGCAATACGCTCGCGACCTCCGGGCCGCTGGCGCTGCTGATCGACAACAGTTGGGCAACGGCGCCCGACTGGGAGCGGCGTGTCGAAGCCGCCTCGGCGCTGATCGACGACGCCGAGGCGAAGGATGTCGCGATTTCGATCGTCTTCACCGGAGAGCGCCAGCACGACGCCACGCCAGGATCGGCGAGTACTGCGCGCAACCGGCTGGCGGCGGCCAGACCCGAGCCGCTGCCTGCCGACCGTGGTTCCGCAATCGCGGCCTTGCAGGCGGCCTTTGAAGACGCTCCTCCCGGAACGGTCGCCTTCATCACCGACGGCATTGAAGGGGGCGACGGCAAGACGATGGAGGCGCTGGCCGGGATCGGCGCGGCCGGTCTCAAGGTGATCGAAGCGGACGGCAGCGAGGCCGTGGCACTCACTACGACGAGCAACGAGTCCGGCGGCATGTCGGTGACGGCGAGCCGGCTGAAGACCGACGACGGCCGTTCCCTGCCCATCGTTGCGTTCGATACCCGCGGCCGGGCGATCGCCGGCGGGGCGATCGATTTCGCACCCGGCGCAGCAACCGCCAAGGGGATGATCGAGGCCCCGTTCGAACTGCGCAACGACTTCGCCCGCATCGGCATCGAAGGAGCCGCGACCGCCGGCGCCCAGCATCTCCTCGACGACGGCTTTCGCCGCCGTCGCGTGGCTCTACTGAGCGGCGAGGCACGTGACCTGTCGCAGCCGCTGCTCTCGCCGCTCTACTATATCAATCGGGCGCTCGCCCCCTATGCCGATCTCGTCGAGCCCCGCCAGAACGATCTTGCCGTTGCAATTCCGGAGCTTCTCGAGCAGCGCCCCTCGGTTCTGATCATGGCCGACATCGGCCGGCTGCCGGAAGAGACCTATCCTCTGCTTGCGAAATGGATCGACAACGGCGGCACGCTGATCCGCTTCGCCGGCCCCCGCCTGGCCGCCGCACCTGCCGACGATCCGCTCGTCCCGGTCACGCTTCGCCAGGGCGAACGGGCGCTCGGCGGCGCGCTCTCCTGGTCCGAACCGCAGCCGCTCGCCGATTATCCCGGCAACAGTCCCTTCGCCGGCATGGCCCGCCCCACCGACATTCTCGTCAAGCGTCAGGTTCTGGCCGAACCGACAGCCGATCTGGCGGAGCGCACATGGGCAAACCTCGCCGACGGCACACCGCTGGTCACGACTGCGACACGCGGGGCGGGCCGCATCGTGCTCTTTCACGTCAGCGCCGAGGCCACATGGTCGAACCTGCCGATCTCGGGCCATTTCGTTGAAATGCTTCGCCGCAGTGTCCAGCTCTCGCGCGGCGGCGGTATCGCCAGCGACGGCAAGGCCGTGAAGGCGCAGACCTTGCCGCCCTACCGGCTTCTGAACGCCGATGGCGTGCTCGTCGCTGAGACGGGCAATGCCCGTCCCCTCGACATCGTGCCCGGCAAGGCACCGGTCGCGACAGCCGACAATCCTCCGGGGCTCTACGGCTCCGAGGACGGCTTCACGGCGCTCAACCTCTTGCCGCGCGACGCCGAGCTCAAGCGGATCGACATGACCGCCGCCGGCCCTCATACCTCCGAGCGGCTGGCCGGTACGGAAAGCTGGTCGCTGAAGCCGGCGCTGATGACGCTCGCCCTCCTGCTGCTGCTCGCGGACGCTCTGATCGTGCTCTTCATGGGTGGCGTATTTTCACGCGCACGGATGGCAAGGGCCGCTTCGGCAATCATCATAGTCCTCGCCGGAACCGTCTTCCTCGCTCCGCCGGAGGCCTTTGCCGACGACACGCGCCCGGACGACCAGCGCATCCTCGAGCGGCTGGACACCACGCATCTCGCCTATGTGGTCACCGGCGAGGAAGAGGTGGACCGCCTTTCCGAAGACGGGCTGAGAGGCCTCACCGACTTCCTCACCTATCGCACCACGCTCGAGCCCGGCGCGCCCGTCGGCCTTGACATCTCCAAGGACGAATTGAGCCTCTACCCCATCATCTACTGGCCGATTTCCGCCAGCGCGCCCATGCCGAGCCCGCAAGCCGTCAGCCGAATCGATGCCTATATGCGAGCGGGCGGCACGGTCCTGTTCGACACGCGTGATCAGTTTTCCTCGCTCGGCTCTTCATCGAACGGAACCAGCGCGAACACCGAACGTCTCCAGGCGATCCTCGGCAATCTCGACATACCGCCGCTGGAGCCGGTTCCGGCCGACCATGTCCTGACCAAGGCCTTCTATCTGCTGACGAATTTTCCCGGCCGCTATACCGGCAGTCCGCTGTGGATCGAATCCCAGCTCGATAGTCGCGAGGAACCGAGCAACCGGCCGGCGCGACCGGGCGACGGGGTGACGCCGATCATCATCACCGGCAACGACTTTGCCGGTGCATGGGCCGTGGATTCGAACGGAGTCGCACTGCTACCGACCGTGCCGCCGGACGAAATGCAGCGCGAATACGCCTTTCGCTCCGGTGTCAACATCATGATGTACATGCTGACCGGCAACTACAAGGCCGACCAGGTGCACGTGCCCGCCCTGCTCGAGCGGCTCGGACAATGAGGACCCGGCGATGACAATCGATTTCTCGCCGCTTCTCGCCTGGCCGTATCTCGGGGCACTGGCGCTTGTCGCAGTTGTTCTGGCGGCACTCGGTATCTGGCGCGGCGTTCGGGGAGCCTGGATCAGGGCGGCGGCGCTGGCTGCATTCTGCCTCGCGCTTGCAAATCCCGTCCTCTTCCAGGAGGAGCGCGAACCCCTCTCCACCATCGTCGCCGTCGTTGTCGACCGCAGCCAGAGCCAGGAGAACGGTGACCGCCGCGCGCAGACCGACCAGGCGCTCGAGGGGCTCAAGGAACGCCTTTCCCGCTTCCCCCAGATCGAGGCGCGCATTGTCGAAGCCGCCGACGGCGAGGAAACCGAGGCACCCTCGACCAGGCTCTTCGGCGCCCTGACAACGGCGCTCGCAGACGTGCCGCCCGCCCGTGTCGGCGGCGCCATCTTCATTACCGACGGCCAGATCCACGACGTGCCGGACGTCAACCAGAAGCTCGGCTTCGATGCACCCGTCCACGCCCTGATCAGCGGCAAGCCGGACGAGTTCGACCGGCGCATCGAAATCGTCAGCGCCCCCCGCTTCGGCATCGTCGGCGAACAGCAGAGAATGACCTTTCGGGTCGTGGATGACGGCGCGGCTCCCGGCGGCAGCGCCGAGGTGACGATCCGCCTGAACGGCAACGAGATCGCCACGGAGCAGGCGGAGCCCGGCACAGACGTTCCGTTCAGCTTCACCGTTCCGCGCGGCGGCAACAACATCCTGGAATTCGCCGTCAATCCGGTTGCCGGCGAGGTGACGGAGACGAACAACCGCGCCGTGCATGTGCTCGACGGCATCCGCGAAAATCTTCGCGTGCTCCTCGTTTCGGGAGAGCCGCATGCGGGCGAGCGCGCCTGGCGCAACCTCTTGAAATCCGATGCCGCGGTCGACCTCGTCCATTTCACCATTCTCCGGCCGCCGGAGAAGCAAGACGGCACGCCGATCAACGAACTCTCGCTCATCGCCTTCCCGACGCGGGAGCTTTTCGTCGACAAGATCAGCGAGTTCGACCTCATCATTTTCGATCGCTACCAGCATCGTGGCGTGCTGCCGATCCTCTATTACGACAACATCGCCCAGTACGTGCAGAACGGTGGAGCGCTGCTGATCGCCGCCGGGCCGGAGCACGCCGGCGACGATTCGATCGCCGCGACCCCGCTTGCGGCGGTGCTGCCGGCAATGCCGACCGGCGTCATGAACGAGAAGGCGTTCTTCCCCCGGCTCTCGGAGGAAGGAAAGAAGCACCCGGTCACCCGCGGGCTCGAAGGGGCAGCGGACGAACCGCCGGCCTGGGGCCGCTGGTTCCGTACCGTCGACGTGGACAGGCCGCTCGGGCAGACGGTAATGGAAGCTGCTGACGGCAAGCCGCTGCTGGTCCTCAACCGCGTCGGCAAGGGGCGTGTCGCCATGCTGCTCTCCGACCAGGGTTGGCTGTGGGCGCGCGGCTTCGAAGGGGGTGGGCCGCATGTCTCGCTCTATCGCCGCACGGCGCATTGGCTGATGCAGGAGCCGGCGCTCGAAGAGGAGGCGCTCACCGCCCGCGCGATGGGCCGGACGCTCGAGATCACGCGCCAGACGATCGAAGGAGATCCCGGCCAGGCGACCCTCACCTATCCTTCCGGCCGGACCCAGGAAGTCACGCTCACGGAAGGCGAGCCGGGGCTCTACAAGGCTGAGGTCGAGACGAATGAAATCGGCCTCTTCGAAGTTGCCAACGACGAATTGACGACGCTCGTCCATGTCGGCAACGTCGATGCGCCCGAATTCAAGGCGGCGATTTCCACGGAGGAGAAGATCAAACCCTGGGCGGAGAAGACGAAGGGCCTGGTCCGCCGTCTGGCGAGCGCCGACGGACCCGTCGACCTCCCCTCTATCCTCCCGGTTCGCGGCGCCGTCCGCGTGGCGGACGATCAGCGCCTGTCGCTGCGCATGACCGACGAGACGGTGCTGAAGGGCATTGATTCCCTTTCACTTTTCGCGGGGCTCTTCGGCCTGGCGGCACTGCTCTTCCTCATCTCCGCTACCTGGTATCGCGAGGGTCGGTGAACGCCGGCGAGGCCACGGCTTCGCCATTCTCGGGCCGAGGACGACGAATAGCCGACGTCCAGAGATCAGGCAGCCGCCCCTTGCGCCTCCGTGCGCGCAGTGAGGCAGGTGGCGCCGTCATCCCGCCAGGCGATCACGCCTTCAAGCCGGGCGTGAACGTCCGGCGCGACCGGCACGACGAGAACCCTCGCGGGATCGACGGGACCCGGGAATTGGAGCGCGCCGTGGCGTACCTTCTCGAAACCGAGCGGCTGGTAATAGGGCGGATCGCCGACGAGGATAACCGCTTCGGTGCCCTTGCGGCGCGCCGCTTCGACTGCAATACGGACGAGTTCCCGGCCGATGCCCTGGTTCTTGTGCGAGGGCCGGACGGCAAGCGGGCCGAGCAGATGTCCTTTCACCGAACCGGCCGTTACCGGCGTCATCCGGACCGACGCGATCGTTTCGCCGTTATCGGCGCAGATGAAGGAGAGCGCCCGGTCATGGGGCCCCTGCTCGCGAATCCGCGCGGCGGCGCGGGTGAAGCGACCCGGCCCGAACGCCTCTTCATTGATGATTTCGATGGCTGCGTCGTGGGATGCGTCTTCGGTCAGATAGACGAGATCGTGCTTTTTCATGTGTCGAGAACCGGCATGCGAACGGACATGGAGGATGGCTCGCCCCGAATGGGCGTTTGCAGCATCAGCGTCGTCGCAGGCTTCCCGACAGGATCATTGTTGTGATCGTTCCCAGATGAAAGAGCTACCGTTTCGCCGATAGCAGAAAAATGCTGCCAGTCAAAGGGTAAAACGCACTGTTCGGAATTTCACATCTATCGGCCGCGGTTCTCAGCACTAATTATGACGTCAGCAAACGATCGAAAGGAGTTGGCCTATGGGTAGGCTCGTGAATGGCGTCTGGCAGGATGTCTGGTACGACACGCGTGCGACGAACGGTCATTTCAAGCGCAGCGAATCGCAGTTCCGCAACTGGATCACGGCAGATGGATCGCCCGGCCCTTCCGGCGAAGGCGGCTTCGAGGCCGAAGCGAGCCGCTATCATCTCTATGTGTCCCTTGCCTGCCCCTGGGCGCACCGCACGCTGATCTTCCGCAAGCTCAAGAAGCTCGAAGACCTCATCTCGCTTTCCATCGTCGACCCGCTGATGCTGGCCAATGGCTGGGAATTCAAGGGAGAGGACCGTGAGGGCGAGAACGGCGGCACCGCCGATCACCTCTTCGGCTCGCGCATGCTCTGGGAAGTCTATCTGCGCGCCGACCCGGTCTATTCCGGCCGGGTGACGGTGCCGGTCCTCTGGGATAAGCGGAAGAACACGATCGTCTCGAACGAGTCCGCCGAAATCATCCGCATGTTCAACTCGGCCTTCGATCGTCTGACCGGCTCGACGGCAGATTTCTGCCCGCAAGATCTGCGTCCCGAAATCGACGCGCTCAATGCGCGTATCTACGACGCGGTCAACAACGGGGTCTACAAGGCCGGCTTCGCAACCAGCCAGGCGGCCTATGAGGAGAGCGTCGCCGCCCTCTTCTCCATGCTGGACGAACTGGAGAACCGCCTCGCGTCGAAGCGCTATCTCACGGGAGACCGCCTGACCGAAGCCGATTGGCGGCTCTTCACGACACTCGTCCGTTTCGATCCGGTCTATGTCGGCCATTTCAAATGCAACATCCGCCGCATTGCGGACTATCCGAATCTCTACGGCTATCTGCGCGAGCTCTACCAGGTGCCGGGCGTCGCCGAGACGGTCAATATGCACCACATCAAGCAGCACTATTACCGCAGCCATACGACGATCAATCCCACGGGCATCGTGCCGGCGGGTCCGGTGCTCGACCTTGGAGCGCCGCACGGGCGGGATAGCCTCTGAACAAGGATGAGAGAAAATGGGCGCTAGCCGCTTGTCCCTTCGTCCGCTTGCGGGGGAGAAGGGACAAGCAGGCGCATGAGGGGGCGATCGGTCGCCTACCAGAACGTATCCGGCGCCGCGCTTCCAGCGAGCTCCGCCAGCCGGCGCCGGGTCGCAGGCGTCGTGTCCGCCGGAAGGTCGTCGAGCGGAAAGAAGCCCGCCGCGGCGATTTCGAGATCCGCACGCTTCGGCCGCTCCTGGCGGACATTATCGCAGCGGAAGAAGATGACGTGATCGCGCTTGCTGGTGCGCCGGTTGTAGTAGACCTGAAAGAGCAGCGGTGCCGTCGTCAGCACGAGGTTGCCCTCCTCCCTGAGTTCGCGGGCAAGGCCCTCCACCGCAGTCTCGTTGCGGTCGAGGCCGCCGCCGGGAAGATGCCAGCCCGGCAGATAGGAATGCCTTACGAGAAAGACCCGCCCCTCATCGTCGAAACAGGCAGCCCGCACGCCGAGCGTCATACCGCGCGCCAGGGCGAAATAAACATGGGCAAACCGCGTCAGAAAGCGGAGCCGCCAGGAGGGTATCTCCGGCCCGCGGCTCTCGTCCATACGCCTTCTCCTCACATTCACGGTTTCCGGGAATAGTCCATTACTGATTCCCCTTCCCGGGAATATGCGCTAGACGAGATTAATGTTCAAACTTGCGCATATATCCGATGTCCACCTGGGGCCTTTGCCCGATCTCTCCCTCCGCGAACTCGCCTCCAAGCGGATCACCGGTTTCGTCAACTGGCACAGGAACAGGGTGCGCCATCTCTTTCCCGGGACGCTCGACTGCCTGATGCAGGACATCGAGGTGCGCAATCCGGATCACCTGGCGATCACCGGAGATCTCGTCAATCTCGCCTCTTCGCTGGAGATCGAGGCGGTTACCGAATGGCTCGCGGAAGCGGGCGACCCCAATGAAATCTCGGTGGTTCCAGGCAACCACGACGCCTATGTGCCCGGCGCATACGAGAAGATCACGCATGCATGGTATCCCTTCATGCGCGGCGACGACGGCCCAAGCGGCTGGATGAAGAAGCATGCCTGCTTTCCCTATATGCGGGTGCGCGGCAGGGTGGCGCTCATCGGCTGCTCGACGGCCGTGGCCACGCCCCCTTTCGCCGCGAGCGGCTATTTCGGGCCGCGACAGGCGCGCGCGACGGTCAACCTCCTTCGCCAGGCCGGCGAAGCCGGATTGTTCCGCATCGTCATGATCCATCACCCGCCGATTCGCGGCGCGACCTCGATGCACAAGCGCATGATCGGCATCCGCCGTTTCGCTGCCACCATCTCCGCCGGCGGGGCCGAGCTGGTTCTGCACGGCCACACGCATCTCAATACGCTCCACTGGCTCAAGGGGCATACGGGGCCGGTGCCGGTCGTCGGCATCGCATCCGCCTCGCAGGGTCCCGGAGGCAGCAAGCCCGTCGCCGCCTACAATCTCTTTTCCGTCGACGGCGAGCCCGGAGACTGGCGGCTGACCCGGGAGCGCTACGCGATCAACCCGGACGCGACCGGCGTGGTGCTCGCCGAAACGACGTATTTCTGAAACGCCGGAAGCCTTTCGGTCCCGGCCGATTCAAGGACGCGCGGCGGCGTGGGGAAAACCGGTTGCCGGGGTGCAAAAACCTCTTTCCGTTCCGGCTCTTCCCTTGCAGACTTAGGACCAAATGTTCCATATCATTGATGGTGCGTCCGGATGGCGAATGGACGCGCGATCCGGCACGTTTTCCTGGAAGAGCAATGCGCCCAGCGGCAGAAATGAAGGATTTCAGACGGGATTTGGTCAGCCTGCTGCCCAAACTGCGCCGCTTCGCGATCACGCTGGCCCGCAATGCCAATGATGCCGACGATCTCGTCCAGGAAGTTTGCGAGCGGGCAATCGCGCGCGGTCACCTTTGGAATGGCGAAGGCCGGCTGGAAAGCTGGGTCTATGCGATGACCCGCAATCTCTGGGTGGACGAAATCCGCAAGCGCAAGGTGCGCAGCGCCGGTGCGGTCGACGTTTTCGAGCGGGACGAACCGCACGTCGAAGCAACAGCCGAAAAGGCCGCCTATGCCAATCAGGTGCAGAAGATGATCCTGTCGATGCCGGAGGGACTGGCAAGCGTCTTCCTCCTCGTCAATGTCGAAGGCCACAGCTACCGGGAAACGGCGGAGATCCTCGGCATCCCCGTCGGTACGGTCATGAGCAGGCTGTCGACGGCGCGGCTCAGGCTCGCGGCCATGTTGTCCGAAAATACGGAAAGGAGGGCCTGACCGTTGCTGCAAACGAAGGGGCTGGCGCTCGAGGTGCGGTTGTCCGCCTATATCGACGGCGAACTCGCGGAAAGCGAAAAATCCGAGCTTGACGCTCTTCTCGCCCGCGACGACGAGGCGAGGGCATTGCTCGACAAGCTCAAGTCGGGCAGCGCCTTCGGCAACGGGGCGTTCGAAAACTTCCTCCATGATCCGGTGCCGCTGGCGCTGGTGCGCCAGATAAAGCAAGGCCCCGGCATCAACCCGAAATCGGAGCGGGTAACGACGGCCAGCCTTCCAAGACGAAGCGCTCGCATCTGGCCGCGCATCCTCGCCGCTTCCATCGCCCTTTTCCTGCTCGGCGGAGCCGCCGGCTTCATTCTCGGCAGCGCCACGGACTTCGCCGAGCCGATGAACCAGGCCGATGACCGCCCCTGGATCGACGATATCGTGGGGTCTCACCGCATCTATTCGCGCCAGAAGGAGCATCTGGTCGAGGTGCCGGGAACGCAGGCGGCCGAGATCGAGACCTGGCTTGCCGCAAGCGTCGGCGTGAGCTTCGCTGTCCCCGATCTCGCCCGCAAGGGATTATCCTTCGAAGGGGCGAGGCTCCTTGCCGCCAACGGCAGGCCGGTTGCCCAGCTCGTCTATCGCGACCGGGAGGGAGAGGTCTTCACTATCTGCTTTCTCAAGCAAGGCGACGGGCAACAATCCGGCGAATTCACCGAGACCATCCGCGGCGACCTCGGCTTGATATCGTGGCAACGGGAAAGCGTCTCATTCGTGATGATAGGTCCGTCCTCCGACCCCGCTCTGCAGGACCTTGCCGAAACGGTGGCGGCGAACATTTGACGCTGATCAAGACCGAGTAGCTGCCCCGCATAGAGCCGTCGCGACCTTCTGCCCCTAGGAGGCAGGGCCATCGCATATGAGCCAGGGTCGGGAGCGTTTCCGCGATCCACCTATCGAAGACCAGGCTAAGCGCTGCCCAGTTCCGTCTCCCCTCTCTCCGCGCGCGGAGAGAGGGTCGGGGCAAGGGGCACCTACCAGGGCAAGCGCGTCACTTCCCCATCACGTCCAGCACGCGGTTGGCAGCCGAGACGATCGCCTCCAGTGAGGCGGCCACGATATTGGTGTTGATGCCGACGCCGAAGAGCTTGCCGCCCGGATACTCGACCTCGACATAAGCGATCGCAGCGGCGTTCGAACCATGCTGCAGCGAATGCTCGGAGTAATCCGCCACCGAGAGTTCGACGCCGAGATAGATCGACAGTGCATTGATGAAGCCGTCGATCGGGCCCGTGCCCTTGCCCTCGATCTGTCTGGTCTCGCCGCCGTCCGTGATCTCGGCGGCAACGACGCGCAAGCCTTTGTGCTCGCCTACAGGGTAGGTGTGATGGTCGACGAACTTGATGCGCGCGCCCGGCTGCTCGACATAGCTTTCGATGAAGCGCTCATGGATGCGCTTCGAGGGCAGCTCCTTGCCTTCCTCGTCGGTGATGCGCTGGACTTCCTCACGGAACTCGATCTGCAGATTGCGCGGCAGATTGATTCCGTAGTCCTCCTGCAGGATATAGGCGATGCCGCCCTTGCCCGACTGCGAGTTGATGCGGATGATCGCTTCATAGCTGCGTCCGACATCGCGCGGATCGATCGGCAGATAGGGTACCTCCCAGGTCGGCTTGTTCGCCTGTTTGATCGCCTTCATGCCCTTGTTGATGGCATCCTGATGCGAGCCGGAGAAAGCCGTGTAAACCAGTTCGCCGACATAGGGGTGGCGTTCCGGAATGACCATCTGGTTGGAATATTCGTAGACTTCCTTGATCCGCTCGATGTCCGAGCAGTCGAGCTTGGGATCGACGCCCTGCGTGAACATGTTGAGCGCCAGCGTCACCACATCGACGTTGCCGGTGCGCTCGCCATTGCCGAAGAGCGTCCCCTCGACACGGTCGGCGCCCGCCATCAGCCCCAGCTCGGTTGCGGCAATGCCGGTGCCGCGGTCATTGTGCGGATGCAGCGAGACGATCAGGTTCTCGCGATTGTCGAGATTGCGGCACATCCATTCGATCTGGTCGGCATAGATGTTCGGCGTCGCCATCTCCACGGTCGAGGGCAGGTTGATGATGAGCTTGTTGTCCGCCGTCGGCCGGACGATCTCGATCACGGCGTTGCAAATCTCCAATGCCACTTCGAGTTCGGTGCCCGTGAAGCTTTCCGGCGAGTACTCAAAGCGATAGCCGCCGCCCGCTTTCGCGGCCATGTCGGTGATCATCTTGGCGGCGTCGGTCGCGATCTGTTTGATGCCGGCCACGTCCTTGCCGAAGACGACGCGGCGCTGCAGCTCGCTCGTCGAATTGTAGAAATGCACGATCGGCCGGTGCGCACCTTCAAGCGCCTCGAAGGTCCGCGCGATCAATTCCGGCCGGCACTGTACCAGCACCTGCAGCGACACGTCTTCGGAGACGTTGCCTTCCTCGACGCACCAGCGGGCGAAATCGAAATCCGTCTGCGACGCGGATGGGAAGCCGATCTCGATCTCCTTGAAGCCCATGTCCAGGAGGAGGTGGAACATGCGCGCCTTCCGGTCGTGACCCATCGGGTCGACGAGTGCCTGGTTGCCGTCGCGAAGATCCACGGAACACCAGATCGGCGCCTCGGTAATCGCCTTTGACGGCCACGTGCGATCCGGCAGCGCGATCTGCGGATAGGGCTGATATTTCACAGCCGCTTCGGGCATGCCGGTCTTGATGGAATGCGATTTCAAAATCATGTGCAGCTTCTCTTCGTCACTGGAGCGTAGCCTGCCGCATGCAATAGCCGATCATTCGGGACATTGCGATGGCGATGCCGCGGGGGCCGCGCGATTTGGTTCAGCTTTTCTGGATTTCGAGGAGCAGGTGCCGGCAAGGCTTTTCGGCCGCCGGGCGCTCCTCAGCGAACCCGGCAACCGCGGATAAGGCCGAGAAGAAGAAGGGAGGCGAAGGCGCGCGCAGGAGCACGATTGGCATCGTGTCCCGAAAAGATCGCTGCGATCTTGTTTGCGTCGGCCTCAGTCATGGAAAAGCCTATACACGGCTTGGTAAAGCGGAGCAAGAGTGCCCTCTCCTCGGGGTTTGGTCCGAGGACGAGCCCTTTCCCCGCGCGTGGGGGAAAGGGGTCTGAGGCGGCGCCTCGCCTCCCTTCGCCCCGCTTGCGGGAGAAGGTGTCTGCAGGCGGATGAGGGGCGGACGCTCTAGATTTCCGCGATGGAGGTGACGATGCGCGAAACAAGACCGTAGGCCTTCGCCTCTTCCGCACCGAGCCAGTAATCGCGATCTGTGTCCTTGGCGATCTTGTCGACCGGCTGTCCGGTCGCTTCGGAGAAGATCCGGTTCAGACGCTCGTTCATCTTGATGATCTCGCGTGCCTGGATCTCGATGTCGGAAGCCATGCCGCGCGTTCCGCCCGAGGGTTGGTGCAACAGGAAGCGGGTGTTCGGCAGGCACAGGCGCTGCTCCTTGGGCGCAGCGACATAGATGAGCGCGCCGGCGGATGCGACCCAGCCGGTGCCGATGGTCCAGACCTTCGGCTTCACGAACTTGATCATGTCGTGGATGCTGTCGCCGGATTCGACATGGCCGCCGGGCGAGTTGACGAAGAGGCGGATGTCGTCGTCGCTGGCCGCGGCAAGCGCCACGAGCTGCGAGCAGACCTTCTGCGCGAGTTCCTGAGTGATGGTCCCGTAAATGAAAATCGAACGCGACTTGAAAAGGTTCGCCTCCGTCTCCTTGCCCAAGGGCAATTCGGTCTTCTTTTCTTCCTGGTCGTCGTCGTTCCGCATTCTTCGGACTCCTCATGAAATGTCTTCCAACCAGATAATGCGACTCGACGGCGAAAACAATGCAAACGGCGGCGTTAACACGGTTCGAACCGCCCGCCTCGGCACGATGGTGAACAGGGCCCGCCAAATGACGTATGGACAGCCGGTGGGAGCCCAATAAGATCAGCGGATCATCAATGTCCGTATCGGGGCCCAGAATGAAGAAATCCGTCCTTCTCGCAGCCGCGCTCTTCGCCGGCTCCTCCGCGCCTGCCTTCGCCCATCTCGATCCAGCCGAACACGGGTCGGTGATGGCGGGTCTTTCCCATCCGCTGTTCGGAGCCGACCACGTTCTTGCGATGATCGCCGTCGGCCTTTGGGCGGCTCAGATCGGCGGCAGGGCGCTGTGGAGCGTGCCGGCTGCCTTTGTCGCGACGATGTTGCTCGGCTTCGTTCTCGCCCACGCCGGCGCTCCCCTGCCCCTTGTCGAACCGGCCATTCTCGCCTCCGTCGTGGCGCTCGGCCTGGTCGTCGCCATAGCCGTCCGGCTTGACGCGGCAACGGCTGCAGCCATCGTCGCGGCCTTCGCGCTCTTCCATGGCCATGCCCACGGTGGAGAATTGGGCTCGGCCGGCACCTGGTCGTTTGCAGCAGGATTCGTGATCGCAACCGCTCTTCTGCACATTGCCGGCATCGGTCTCGGCATGGGGCTCGCCCGGCTTGCGGACCGCGGCGTCGTCACTCGTATCGTCGGCGGCGCCACCGCCATAGCCGGCGCAGCCTTGATCCTCGGATGATACTGGTTCGCTCCGCGCTGCCGCAGGAGGCGGACTTTCTCGCTCAAATCGGCCTTGAAGCCTGGCGCAAAGGCATAAAGCCGCTTGTGCCGGCGCATGTTGCGGCGGCCACCGAACAGAACAATCCGTTTCTGCCGTTCGTGCGAGAACTGGGGCCTCGCATTCTCGTCGCTGAAGTCGATGGAGAAGCTGCCGGCCTCGGCGCCCGCGAGCACGATGACCATGTCATCAGCGATATCTGGGTGGCTCCCGCCTTCGAAGGACGGGGCGCCGGATCGGCCCTCATAAAGGCGCTCGAAGCGCAAATCGCCGAGCGTGGATACAGGCAAGCCTCAATCCAGGTGGCGGCCCAAAACGAGCGGGCGCTTCAGCTCTACCAGCGTCTCGGCTACCGAGTGCTTTGGAGAAAAGTCGCTTTCGACCCGATACTCCAGACCGAACTGGAAAAGATCGGCCTGTCAAAAGCACTTCGGCTCGATCGATAGGGAATCCGTGCGAACCGGCGGGCGGCTCATCCCCAGGTCAGCGGATCCAGCCGAAGATAGAAAGCGAGACGATCTTCGTCCGGTGCCGAGATCCCGTGAATGTCGAAGAGGCAGTCCCGCGCGGTCTCCGCATCGCCGTGTCCGGTCCAGCTTTCGCGAGCGTTGCCAAGGAGGAGCGAAAAATCGACGTATCGATCCGCCGTTCCGAGCCGACTCAGATCGATAACGCCCGTGCAGCGGTGTGTATCCGGATCGATCATGAAGTTGGGCAGGCATGCGTCGCCATGGCAGACTACGAGACCGGAAGGCTCATCGATCAGGTGCCGCGGCAGTTCAGCGCGCAGAGCGTCGAGCAGTTCGCCCGGCGGAGTGTTCTGATCCTCCGGAGCCAGGAAATCCGGATTGACGGCATCGCGCCGGACGACATCCGCGGCCCGGTCGAACATCGACGCGAGTCGCCGCTCGAAGGGGCAGGATTCCGTTGGCAGTCCATGCAGCAGCTTCAATTGCCGCACGATCGACGGCCAGGCCCTCTTGAGGTCGACCACGGGGAGCTGGCTTGCCGGCACGCCCGGCAGCGCGCTGATGACGACGCATGCTTCATTCTCTGCTGCGATCCACTCGCAGACGGAGGGCGAGCCCAGGCGGAACGGCGCCAGCCACGCGACACGATCGCGCTCGCCCTCGAGCAGAGCCATGGCCTTACCGCTCGCAATCTTCGCATAGGCGCTACCGTCGCTGCGACGATAGACGCGGTCACCGGATTCGCCGTGACGAACCGGTGTCCATTCCCGACCCGCAGGCAGTTTCGGGAGTAGCGTTTCGTCACCGGCGTCGCGCCTGCTCATGAAACCCGCCATTGCAAATCAGCAACCGCCATCATCCCCGTCCGCGATAGGTCGGCACGCCCTGATCCGGCAGCCAGACGCCCTCGGGCGGGTTTCCCGTCTGCCAGAAAACGTCGATCGGGATGCCGCCGCGGGGATACCAGTAGGCGCCGATCCGTAGCCACTTCGGCGAAAGCAGCGAAACCAGCCGCTTGGCGATCTCGATCGTGCAATCCTCGTGGAAAGCGCCGTGGTTGCGGAACGAATGCAGGAACAGCTTGAGCGATTTCGATTCGACCAGCCAGCCGTCCGGCACATAGTCGATGACGATATGCGCGAAGTCGGGCTGCCCGGTCATAGGGCAAAGCGAGGTGAACTCGGGCGCCGTAAAGCGCACGACGAAGTCCGTGCCGCCGTGCCCGCTCGGCACCCTTTCGAGAACCGCTTCTTCCGGGCTCTGGGGCAGATCGACCTTCGTCCCCAGTTGTGAAAGTCCCGATACGTCAGTCTTGGTCATTTCCGTGATGCTCCACTAACTTTAACGCGCACCCCGTGCGCCTTTTCGCCTTCCGGTTCGACGTGGATGGCGATCTCCGCGCCCGAGTGCACGACGCGAATCGCCTCCTCGATCCGGTCGCAGATATCGTGCGCGTCACCGACCGCCATCGCCTCCGGCACGACCATGTGAAAATCCACGAAAATCGCCGGGCCCGCCTGACGCGTCTTCAGATCATGGACCCCGAGAGACCCGCCGGCATTAGCCGCGATCGCCGCCTTGATCGCCTCCTCCTCGTCCGCCGGCACCGCTCTGTCCATCAGCCCGTCGACGGAGCGCGAAATCACCTTCCAGCCCTGGAAGAGGATGTTGCCCGCGACGATCACGGCGAGCAGCGGATCGAGGATCGCGTAGCCGGTGGCGATGGCGAGAAGAAGGCCGACGAGCACGCCCACGGAGGTCACGACATCGGAGAGAATATGCTGGCCGTCCGCACGCAAGGCCGGCGAGCGATGGCGGCTGCCGGCGCGGATAAGCACATAGGCCCAGATCGCATTGACGACGCCGGCGGCGAAATTGATGGCGAGGCCTAGCGTCGGTGCATTCAGAAGCACCGGTGCCATCATTTCGGGGATGGCTTCCCAGATAATCAGCAACGCCGCCAGGACGATCAGCACGCCTTCGATGACCGCGGAGAAGTATTCCGCCTTGTGATGCCCGAAGGGGTGATCGGCATCGGCCGGCTTTGCCGCATAGCCGATCATCGCATAGGCAATCACCGCGGCGACCACGTTGACGGAGGATTCCAGCCCGTCGGACAGGAGCGCCACCGAGCCCGTCACCCACCAGGCGAGCATTTTAAGACCCATCACGCCCAGCGACAGGGGGATGCCCCAGAAGGCGAGTCGCAGGATGGTACTATTGTCGGTTCCGGTCATCGTCATTCCTCCTGCAGATGCAAACGAGTTGCAGATGCAAGGCCATTCAAATGCAAAACCGCCCGCGCGGGTTTTCGCGCAGGCGGATCATGGGCGCCATATGGGCGATTACGGGCCGCTTGTCAAACGGTCGAATGCCTCCGGCCGATACAGCCGACGCGCAAGAGGTCAGGCTGCCTTGGTCTTCGCCCGCTTGGCGAGATGGGCAACCACGTTCTCGATCATCCGCATGCCGGCGTCACCGCCGAGCGTCATGATCGATTCCGGATGGAACTGCACGGCCGCCACCGGCTCCTTGCTGTGTTCGATGCCCATGATCGTACCATCTTCGCTTTCGGCCGTGATCACGAATTCGCGCGGCAGGTTGGACGGATCGGCGAAAATCGAATGATAGCGCCCGACCGTCACCTCCTTGCCGAGGCCGGAGAAGACGACACCGGGTTCGAGCACGCGGATGCGCGAGGGTTTCCCGTGCATCGGGATCGCCAGTTGACGAAGATCGCCGCCATAGGCCTCCGCGAGCGCCTGCAGCCCCAGGCAGACGCCGAAGATCGGCAGGTCCCGCGTCCGCGCCTTCTTGATCGTCGCCTTGCAGTCGAAGTCCTTCGGGGTGCCGGGACCGGGCGAAAGCACGACGAGGTCGGGCTTGACCCGGTCGAAGATTTCCTCGGCCACGGGCGTGCGCACGGTGGTGACAGTCGCGCCCGTCTGGCGGAAGTAGTTCGCCAGGGTATGGACGAAGCTGTCCTCGTGATCGACGAGCAGGATGCTCACTCCGGCGCCAACGGCAGCGACATCGCGCGCGGCCTTGGCGCTGTTTGCAGATTTGGCGTCGCGGATGGCTGCAATCATGGCAGAGGCCTTCAGTTCGGTTTCGGCTTCTTCTTCTTCCGGATTGGAATCATAGAGGAGCGTCGCACCCGCCCTCACCTCGGCGATCCCGTCCTTGATGCGGATGGTACGCAAGGTCAGCCCGGTGTTCATGTCGCCGTTGAAGCCGACCATGCCGATCGCGCCCCCGTACCAGGCACGCGGGCTCTTCTCGTGGCTCTCGATGAAGCGCATGGCCCAGAGCTTCGGCGCTCCGGTAACGGTCACCGCCCAGGCGTGGCTGAGGAACCCGTCGAAGGCGTCCATATCGTCGCGCAGGCGCCCCTCGATGTGATCGACCGTGTGGATCAGCCGCGAATACATCTCGATCTGACGGCGACCGATCACCTTGACCGAGCCCGGCACGCAGACCCGGCTCTTGTCGTTGCGGTCCACGTCCGAGCACATGGTGAGTTCGGACTCGTCCTTCTTCGAGTTCAAGAGCTTCAGGATCTGCTCGCTGTCTGCGATCGGATCGTCGCCGCGCTTGATCGTGCCGGAAATCGGGCAGGTCTCGATGCGCCGGCCGGAAACGCGCACGAACATCTCCGGCGAAGCACCCACCAGGTATTCCTGGTTGCCGAGATTGATGAAGAAGGAATAGGGCGACGGATTGATCGCCTTCAGCCGATTGGAAATCTCGGACGGGCGGCTTTCGCAGCGCTCGTAGAATTTCTGCCCCGGCACCACTTCGAAAAGATCGCCGCGACGGAAGCTTTCCTTCGCCTTGACGACCAGTTCGGCATATTCGCCCGGGCGGTGATCCCCGTGCGGCGGGATGCTGTCGACGCTCAGGAACGGCTCGGGAGCGATGTCCCCTGCCTTGCCCTCGGTCGAAAGGTCCTCCCTGGCGAAATCGTAGCGGTCGATCCAGGCCTTTGCCGCATAGTGATCGACCACCAGGATTTCGTCCGGCAGGAAGAGAACCATGTCGCGCTGGTCGTCCGGACGCGTAAGCTTCAGTTCGATCGCATCGAACTGGAAGGCGAGGTCGTAGCCGAAGGCGCCATAGAGGCCGAGGTTCGAGTCCTCCTCCGAATGAAAGAGGTTCGTCACCGCGCGAAGAACCGTAAAGACCGTCGGCATCTTCGACCGCTCTTCCTCGGTGAAGACACGATCGGGCTCGTTGATTGTGAGGTCGAGACGACGGGGCGCAAGCGCGCCGAGCGTAATGTCGGCAACGGACTTCAGATCCTCGGCGATCAGTGCCAGCAGCACTTCGCCGCGTTCGTTATAGGCTTCGATCCACAGCGAGCGACCGAAGGAGGAGATGGCAAGCGGCGGGTCGACCACCGCAGTGTCCCAGCGGGTATAGCGGCCGGGATATTCGTAGTTCGAGGAGAAGACCGCGCCGCGGCGTTCGTCGAGCCTGTCGACATAACCGGCGATCGCGTCGCTGTAGGATGCCTCGCGCCGCCTGCGGGTGACGACGATGCCGCCCTTCGTGGTATAGCTCTCCGCGCCGTCTTCCAGAATTACCGCTGCCATTCGTCTCGCTCCGTAAAAGCCCGGTCTTTCCACGCGGCCAGAATACGAAAAAAGCCGCCTCGAAATCTCCGGGCGGCTCCATCTCTCAATCACGCATGACTGGTCAAGGCCGCCTCAGCGAGCCCACCACCAGATCGAAATGTTCTGCATGTTTGCCATGGGCGGAAGTGTTAGCGCGGCTTGCAGTGGCGCGCAAGCGGGAAATCTTGGAACTTATCTGGGCCAATATCAAAAATGAGGGTGGCTACAACGGCCACCCTCCAGGCGTAATCAGAATCGCACTAGAAGCGCTGCGTCAACGAGAACTTGAACGTTCTTCCGGGCTCGGAATAGAACGCTTTGCCCGCATCCGGAGGTGTCACGTCGCGAATTGAAATCGCGTCGTAGTATTCTTTGTCGAACAGGTTGTAGATACCGGCACGCATCGTCAGCCCTTCGACCGTTTCCGGCTTCCACCAACCGGTGAGATCAAATATTCCGTAACCAGGCGCTCTGAACTTGGCGTCTGATCTATACGAGACTTCCTTCGCTGCGATCATAGCAAGTTCCGTTCCCCACGTTTCGGTCTCATAGCCAATCGCAAGGACACCTTTAAGAGGGGCTACGGAACCAAGCCGTTCGTTGGTACCCAGGTCTTTTCCAAGTGCATAAGTCACAGAGCCGCGGAAAGAAACGCCGAAATCGAAGACCTTGTGAGCGGCGAGTTCAACGCCAGATATCTGCACGCGATTGCGGTTCACATATTGCGTGATGCCAAAGGGGTAGTTGATTCGATCCTGAACCGGCGCATTCACGGAATCGATGAAATTACGATAGCGATTGTAGAAGCCGGTAATGCGGCCACCGAACTCGGAGTCGCCGATATTTGCGCCGACCTCGAAGCCACTGCTCGTTTCGGGCTTCAGATTCGGATTGCCGAGCCGGAGGTAAGTACCCGGTGCACCGTAATCGAGGTATAGCTCGGTTGCCTCTGGCTCGCGGAAAGCCATCGCCCACTGCGCAAAGAGCTCGAAGTTATCTGCGGCCTGATACTTGGCCAGCAGCTTCGGTGACAATGCATCGGCATCCTGTCCGTCGGGCAAACCGTTGTAGTTCGGGTTACGTGTGTAGGCAGCGGTTTCCTGCGGCGAATGCTCATACCAGTCATATCGAAGACCAGGCGTAAGGGAGAAGCCGGTTTCTCCGAATGCGATTTCATCCTGAGCGAAAATGCCGAAACGCTTGCTGTCGACATCCGGCATGTCGGATTGGTTGGTATGAAGGAAGTTGCACGAATCGCGCGACGGGTAGGGCCCAGGTCCGCAGTTGTCCCGACCGGATGAATATTGCGTCACCGTATTGATGTAGAAGTCTCCGCCCAGCGTAATCGTGTGATGGAAGTAACCGGAATCGAAAACCTTTTCGACATAGCCAGCACTACCAAAACCACGATCCTCGACCTCGCTCAGACGCCGGTAATCACCGATTGGTCGGGAGTACCGCATGCCGTGCGTTCCATTCCCACGTACGAGATCCTGCCAATAGAATACGGCATTGGCCGCATCGAAAAGCGCGCGGTCATCCGTGGCCTCGAACTCGTAGTTCAGCGAGATGCGGTCGCGCTCGTTGGCTTCAGTACCGTTCCACTCGCCTGGCCGATAGGGCGAGCCGGTCTGCGCACGCCGAAGATCGATGTCTTTGTCGCGATCGAAACGTTCGCCGGTCAGCGTAAAGCTATGCCCGCTGTCCGTGTACTGCTTCACTTTGACAAGCATGTTCTTTTGGTCGAAATCTGCCGGATTAGCCTCCGTCCGAGCGGATCCATAGCTGCCGTCATCGCCGTTGGTCTGGAGCTCGTTTCCTCTTCTATAGCCTCCCTGGACTAAGATTGCAGTGTTGTCGTAGCGTGCAGCCACTGCGGCGGAGCCGCCAAGGCTCTCGTCGTCGCCATCATAGGTGAACTTGAAGATACCACCCCAGCTCTTGCCCTCGCCAATCAGATCTTCCGGATCAAGGGTGCGCAAAACTACGGCGCCGGCAAGTGCGCCACCACCTGCGCGGCTCGAATCCGCCCCGCGCACGATATCAACGCTCGACAACTCATTGAAGTCGAAGCTGTCGATGCCTCCGTCTGCATCCCTTGCACCATCATCGAGAAACGGTATTGCGATGCCGTCAATGGTCGTCAATACGCGTGGACCGTCGAGGCCGCGGATGTTGACGCTACCGTTGGCCCGATTGAAGTACACACCAGGTTCGAGTGTCCTGCCCAGATCTTCGAAGCTCGTCACCTGGTTGTCATCGATTTGCTCTTCGGGGACGTGCGAGGCGAGCGGCGTATCCGCCACGCCCTCCTTCCCGCCCCCCTTCACGGAAAGCTGCTTCAATACGGTCACGCGCCCCTTCTTTTCGGCGGCGCCCTGCGGCTGCCCGGTGGATTGCGCATGAGTAAGTGTCGTGCCCGCGAGGGTAGCGAATGCCGTGCAAGCCAAAAGTGCCAGGCGATGATGCCGGTTTAGCATGGACCAGTCCTTTGAAAGTGTTGGCCGGGCTTGCTGTTGAGCGGCGAACTCAAGGGCTGGCTGGGCTGGTAGGGGGCGGCAATTTCCGCCTTATTTCAGCCACATACGAAAACATGAGTGTTATTGTCAATATATATCTGGGGGTTCTTCCTCATCTTCATGCCTGCGGTGCGGCCCCGTCCTCAGTTTCAGCACAATTTGAAACAGGATCGTTCCCGGTGCGTTTCGCCGTCTGGGGCTGCAGAAAAGCCCGGGGCTGCAGAAAAGATGGAGAGGACCTCATGCGCCACGCCGGAATCATTCTGATCTCCGCGTTTCTCCTTTCGGGAGCGGCCTTGCCGAAGACCGGACCGGTACCCGAGCCGCGTCCCTCCGCCGGCAGCGGCCAGCCGACGCCCACGCCCAAGCCCATTACGCCGCCGCCGGGTGATGCTGGCAGCCTGGAAAAATCCGGCGGAGAAAAGAAGGACGGCGCGCGGGCAGCGCAGGAATTGCCTCCGAACTGGAAGGACGACGCCCTCGACGTCGGCCCTGTGCTGACGATCGAAAAGGAGAGTCCCCAGGAATATGCATCCTGTCTCTCGGAATTGCAATCGCTCGGCACCGCCTTTGCCGAGGTCGATGGCATCGACGACGGCAAGGGCTGCGGCATCGACAAGCCGATTAGGGTCAGTGCGATACTGCCCGACGTGACGCTGAAGCCCGAGGGGGTGATGCGCTGCAAGGCGGCGCTGGCGCTCGCGCGCTGGACGAAGGAAACGGCTGCACCGGCCGCCAGAAGCGCCTTCGGCGCCGAGACCCGCATCGTCGCCTTGAACCAGGCATCAACCTATATCTGCCGGCTGAGGAACAATGCAGAGACCGGCAAGATATCTGAACATGCGCGCGGCAACGCGGTCGACATCGCCTCGTTCACGCTCAGCAACGACAAGACGATTGAGATCCAGCCCCGCGACGAGGACGGTACCCTCACCGGCGCGTTCCAGCGGGCGGTCACGGCTTCGGCCTGCCTGTATTTCACGACCGTCCTCGACCCCGGCAGTGACGCGGCGCATGAAGATCATCTGCATCTGGACGTTATCGAAAGAAAGAACGGATACCGCTATTGCCGCTGAGGAGGCGCGCGCCCCTCAACCCGCTGCCGCGACCTTCTCCCCGCATGCGGGGAGAAGGGAATTGCGGCGAGCGCCCGCGGCAGAGCCGCCTCAAAACAACCCCTCGATATACCCCTGCTCGTTCAGCCGTATCCGTTCCGAAGAAGGCACCTTCGGCAGGCCGGGCATCGTCATGATCTCGCCGGTGATGACGACGATGAAGCCGGCGCCGGCAGCCAGCCGGACCTCGCGGATCGGCACGGTGTGGCCGGTCGGCGCTCCGCGCAGGTTCGGGTCGGTGGAAAAGGAATACTGCGTTTTAGCCATGCAGATCGGCAGATGGCCGTAGCCCTGATCTTCCCAGGTGCGCAGCTGATCGCGAACCACCTTGTCGGCGATCACCTCGCTCGCATGATAAATGTCCTTGGCGATCGTTTCGATCTTTTCGAAGAGAGGCATCTCGTCCGCGTAGAGCGGTGAGAACTGCGAATGGCCGGCATTGGCGAGGTCCACGACCCTGCGCGCGAGCTCCTCGATGCCCGCCGAACCCTCGGCCCAGTGCTTGCAGAGAACCGCTTCGGAGCCGAGCGTGCGGACATAGTCCTTGATCGCACGGATCTCGGCCTCGGTATCGGAGGTGAAGTGGTTGATCGCGACGAGCACGGGGACGCCGAATTTCTTGACGTTCTGGATGTGGCGGCCAAGGTTCGGGCATCCCTTCCTCAGAGCCTCGACGTTCTCCCTGGCGAGATCCTCTCTCTTGACGCCTCCGTTCATCTTGATCGCCCGGACGGTGGCGACGATCACCGCTGCATCCGGCTTGAGACCTGCCTTCCGACACTTGATGTCGAAGAATTTCTCTGCGCCGAGATCCGCTCCGAAACCGGCCTCGGTCACGACGTAATCGGCAAGCTTCAACGCCGTCGTGGTGGCCACGACCGAATTGCAGCCATGCGCGATATTGGCGAAGGGGCCGCCGTGTACGAAGGCGGGATTGTTCTCGAGCGTCTGCACCAGATTCGGCTGCATCGCGTCCTTGAGCAGCACCGCCATCGCCCCGTCGGCCTTGATGTCGCGTGCAAAGACGGGGCTCTTGTCGCGGCGGTAGCCGATGATGATGTTGCCGAGCCGCCTCTCCAGATCCTTGATGTCCATCGCGAGGCACAGGATCGCCATGACTTCCGAGGCGACGGTGATGTCGAAGCCGGTCTCTCTCGGATAGCCGTTGGCGACGCCGCCGAGCGAGCCGACGATCTGGCGAAGCGCCCGGTCGTTCATGTCCATGACCCGCCGCCAGGCAATACGGCGAATGTCTATCGCCTGTTCGTTGCCCCAATAGATGTGGTTGTCGATCAGGGCAGCGAGAAGATTATGCGCCGACGTAATGGCATGGAAATCGCCGGTGAAGTGAAGGTTGATGTCCTCCATCGGCACCACCTGGGCGTAACCGCCGCCCGCCGCCCCGCCCTTGATGCCGAAACAGGGGCCGAGCGACGCCTCGCGAATGCAGACGATCGCCTTCTTGCCGATGCGGTTCAGGCCGTCGCCGAGACCGACGGTCGTCGTCGTCTTTCCCTCGCCCGCCGGCGTCGGGTTGATGGCGGTCACCAGGATGAGCCGGCCGTCCCTCTTTTCCTGCTGCGCCGCAATGAACTCGGCGCTCACCTTGGCCTTGTCATGGCCGTAGGGAAGCAGATGCTCCGGCGGAATGCCTAGTTTCGCGCCCACCTCCATAATCGGTTGCTTGCGCGCGGCACGCGCGATCTCGATGTCGGACTTTACCTCTCCCACGGCTTCCCCCCAGTTTGCCTCGCGCACCCCGCCTCCTCCGCGGGGTACGCAGGTTCCATTCCTTCGCCTAGGCTCGCACGTCGCCCGTCAACGGGCAAGAATGTCGCGCATTTCCACGAGGTTCGACCGGACGCGGAGAATGTAGAAGCCCATCGTCGCGAGATGGGTCGGCATGATCCAGCCGTCCTCGCGGCCGTTCGAAATGATGAGCGGCTGGATTCTGAGCGCAGCGCGAAGCTGCTTCATCGTCTCGGTATAGATCGGCCCCAGGCCACGTTGGGTGACGACATTCTCGAAATCGGCACCGGCAGCCGAGAGAATGCCGTAATAGCCGTAGAGCTGGCCGAAGGCGAACCAGAAGCGGTCGTCGGCCCGCGTGTCGAACCAGCCGCCATTGTGGAACTCCGATCGTTCGCGGATGATCGCCGAGGTGTTGCCGAGATCATTGGCGACGCGATCGAGGAACTCGACCATGTTGTCGGACCGTCCGTCGAAGATCGCCTCGCACTTGCCGAGCGAGACGTTGAACTTCCTCAGGTCGCGCATCGCCGAACGATAGAAGCTGGGCGTCGGGGTCTTCGGACCAAAGGGGTTAAGGCCGAAATACCAGGTTTCCTCGTCGAACTGGATATTGCCGCGCGCGCTCTGCAGGTCCGCATTGACTCCCGATGTACCGCGAACACGGCCGAGCGAATCCACCAGTTCCACCGCTGTGCGCCGGACCGCCTGATTGATGCCGCGCTGGAAGGACGCCTTGTTGTCCAGCCAGGGCGTATCGTCCCAGTCCAGTCCGAAAAAGCCGAGCTTGTAGCCGAGCATCGACGAGATCCAGGCATTCTGATTGACGTTGAGGTCGATGAGATCGGCCGCCACCTCGACGACGGCCGAGGTCTGACAAACCGTTCCGGCCGGAAGCTCCGCCACTGCGAGAGCCTCGGTCGTGCTGTCCGCACCGGACGGTGCGACCGTAGCTCGGTTCGCGTCAGCCGCAGAACCGGACTGGCCCGTCGTCGTTCCAGGTCCGCTGACGGGCGAACCGGCCGGAGTCCTGCGGTCGGTGAGCTTGTAGCGGTCGACATAGTCCGGGTCGAAATTCGTCCAGGCTTGCGTCTGCCAGACAAAGTAGGCGTAGAAGAGCACGAGGCAGAGGAGGATCAGGCCGATCGGCCCCTTGATGATCCAGCTTCGTCCCCGGTACCAGTTGCCGAGCGCGACGAACGGCCACAGAAGCCAAGCCACCGCCAATCCGATGCCACGGCCGATCGCCGTGAATACACGCTGGAAGAACGCAACGATCGGATCGAACATGTTTTATTCCTCTTTGAGACCGTAGAGCTTATGACGGAAGGCGGCCTTGTCCTTGAGATATGTGCCGGTCAGTGTCGCAACAACATATTCGCGGAACTTTTCGCTGTAGCCCTCATAGGCTTTGTAGAAGCCTTGCTTGTCGAACACGAATCGCGAGACGAAATCGCGAGGGACCAGTTCGGAGATCAGGCGGTTGACGAGCCATTGATCGGGATGCTGCGGGGCGGCCCGGACGAGCAGAAACCGGTTCTCCGGGGCGACGTCCTGCATCCTGATCGTACCCGTCGCGGCGATCGCCCGCGCCATTTCCTGGAGGAAGGGATAAATCCCGTCGCGCGCCACCAGCGCGGCATTGCGGTGGATCCAGGTCTGGAGCCATATCCGGTCGACACTTGTCAGATCGGCCTGCGGATCGGCATCGTTGACGAGCCCACGGATCACCATGTCCGCGCGATGCTGGAAGAGGCCGGACTCCTGCACCCAGGATGCCTGCGGTAATTGCAGCCGGTTGGTCGTCGCCAGAAAGTCATAGATGCGGGCGTGGTCGGTTATGGCGATGTAGCTGACCTGCCAGGGCCGCGAACGGCGGAAACCGGGCACGGAAGGGTCGCAGATGACCGTCGTCGTCTTCTCGTCGAGAAAGACGTAGACGCCGCCGAAGTGATTTGCCCAGAAGGCCTCATGGCGGAAGACCAGTTCGTCCGGCACGAGCACGTTCTGCCTTATGTCGCCGGTCGTCTTGGCGAGTTCGACCATCCGATCGAGCATCGCGTCGTCCGCCCACGCGTTCGGCACCTTTTTCAGCCGGTCGACGAGCTCGCGCAGTTCGGTCGCCTTGCCGAGCATGTCCTCGGCCGAGAGCACCCGGAAGCGGACTTCGTTGATGGAAAGCAGATCGTCAATGTCCTCGACGACTGAGACCGAATCCTCGATCTCGCCGTAGAGCGCATCCTTGATGGTGATCGCATTGATCGCGCGGCCATTGGCGTTGAAGAATTCGTGCATCAGCGCCGCGGTGTTTGAGAAGCTCGTGTGCACGACCGGCAGATCCGCCTGCGCCGGCGTCAGGATGATGAAGCGCCGGTTGACCAGGTTCGGATCCAGATAGTCGCGGTCGCCGATTTCCTCGGCGATTTCGGGTGAGAAGCCGGTCATATCGATGCTGAACCGCTGAAGAGCCGTCGGCTTCAGCCCGAAGCCTTTGAGAGCCTTGTTGTAGCGCGAGACGAGATGCGGTTCGGAAATGTCGAGCAGCCGTCCATAGATGAGCTCCGCTTCCAAAAGGCGCTTCATGCGGCGATGCTCCTCAGCATTCTGCCCCTC
Source organism: Sinorhizobium meliloti 4H41 (assembly GCF_000375585.1). Lineage (GTDB taxonomy): Bacteria > Pseudomonadota > Alphaproteobacteria > Rhizobiales > Rhizobiaceae > Sinorhizobium > Sinorhizobium meliloti_A. The sequence goes on from NZ_AQWP01000002.1 coordinate 868,632, forward strand.
ACCCTAGCCCTCTCCCCGCGCGCGGGGAGAGGGGACACCGTCGTGGCCTGCTTCAACCTCCCCGGCCAGAAGCAAGTTGGTCCCCTCTCCCCGCCTGCGGGGAAAGGGTTAGGGTGAGGGGCGGACCGAGACGCCGATTTCGACGCCCGACTCATCTCTTCTCCCCCGGAATGAAGGTCAAATCAGCACTCCTCATTGCTCCCACCATCCGCTTTTCCAGGACCGCCACGATCGTCTCCAGCACCGCCGCGCGGTCATTGAAGACGTCCGTATTCCAGAAGCGGAGCACACTCCAGCCATTCGTGATCATGAACGCGTCGCGCCTCTCATCGCCGCTGCCGATCTGATGCTGACTGCCGTCGACCTCGACGACCAGCCGCTCATCACGGCAGGCGAAATCAGCATAGTAACGACCGATGGGGACCTGCCGGACGAACTTGAAGCCGTTTAGTCGTCGGCCTTTCAGTTCCGACCAAAGGAGCGCTTCTGCTTCATTGTCGCTTTGCCGCAGACCTCTCGCGCGTTCTGTCTGGCGTTCGTTCGCTCCTCTCATGCTTGCGGGTTGCCCCTCACCCTAGCCCTCTCCCCGCGCGCGGGGAGAGGGGACACCGTTGTGTTCAATCGCACCCGATAACGCGCCCAAGGGATCTCGTCCCCTCTCCCCGCCTGCGGGGAGAGGGTTAGGGTGAGGGGCAAATGCCGCGAACACAACCTTCATCCCTGCCACCTGCCCTCGCGCTTCATGGTCTCGATCTCTCGGATCGCCCTCTCGCGCTGACGCTCCCGGCGGATGATCTCGCCGACTGCCGCATCGTCGGATTTGTCGGTGTAGCGGAACTCGCTATCCGCATAGCGGTTGATTTCCTGCAGCACCATGTCGATGGTGATCGGGCCTCGCAATTGCTCGATCATCGCCTTCTTCTCGTCGTAGGGCCTATGCATGAACGTGCCGGCGTCCCTGAACCAGTCGTCGGGCAGTTCGACGTCCATGGCCCTCAGCTTGACGGCATCGGTGATGTTCCTGATGGCGCGCCCGGTGAAGCGGGGCTCCGCCTCCTTGATCATGTGCAGATAGGCGCCCACATCGGCGAGCGTGGCGATCTTGCCCTTCTCCTTCTGATAACGCTCCCAGACGGCGGCAAGCCCCTCCTCCTGCGGTCGCGCATGCGCGGCATAGGATTGCGAGACGGCGCGCTTGATCTCCTGACCGGCATAGAGGTCGTGCTCGCCGAGGGGGATCTTGTGGTTCTTGCCGACGAGCAGCGCGAAGATGTCGATGTAGTCGTCCTCCGTCTGCGGCCCGTCGACCAGCCAGCGCGCACCGGCCCGCTGGCGCAGGGCGTCGTCGACATTCTCGGGATAGTTGGAGAACATGCCGAAGGTGCAGTTGCCGCGCACCACCGTCGAGGCGCCGGCGAAGCTCTCCATCAGCACCGCCGTCACCTCGTGCTGACCGGCCGAGGCACGGTCGTCGGAGCGCTTAGCCGCCACCTGGTCGACATCGTCGATCGTGCCGAAGCCGATCGCCCGCGGGTTCACGACGTTGTTGACGAATTCCTTGCAGTTCTGCCCCGATTTGCCCTGATAGGAGGAAATCTGGTCGACGCCGAAATTCTCGTAATGGAAGGGATAACCGGCGATGCCGCAATATTCGTGCAGCATGCCGGCGAGCATCTGGATCAGGATCGTCTTGCCGGTACCCGGCATGCCGTCGCCGATGAAGGTGAAGAGAAAGCCGCCGAGTTCGACGAAAGGGTTCATCTGCCGGTCGAAGTCGTAGGCCATCAGCATCTTGGCGAGCTTCAGCGCCTGGTACTTGGCGATGTGATTGCCGATGATCTCCTCGGGCTTCTTGAAGGTCATCACCAGCGGCTTGCGCTTCTGCCCGGGCGCGACGTCGAAACCGTTGAGCGTAAAATCGTCCTGGTCGAGCCGGATATGCACGCTCTCGAAATTCTGCAGACCGGTGAAACGCGCCTTGCGCGCAATCAGACCCTCGATCGCGATGCGGGAAAAGGCCCGGGCTCGTGCGGCCAGAGCGAGCTCGTCCGGCGCACCGGCGATGCTGCGGTCGAGACCGGCGACCATGGTTTTCAGCGCATCCTGCGGCGTGTCGAAAAGGAAATCCGGCTCCGCGGCATCGTCCACCGGCTCGCCCTCTTCCTGCAGCGTCGCGCCGAGATAGGCGGCAAGCGTGAAGGCGGCGATATAGGCCGAAGCGGAGAGCAGCGCCTTGAAATGAGCCGCATCCTCGCCGGTAAGCGGCGCGGTGGCGTTACGCGCCTGCAATTGTTCAAGGTTCGTCTGCCGCGCGAAGACATCGGCAACCGCCAGCGCCACCTGGATGCCGCGACGGGTGCGATAGAGCACCGAATGCTGCGCCGGCGACAGGAGCGGGTCGGCGCTGCGAACCGCCTGGATGGTGCGTGCGAGTTCGACCTCGCGGCTGCGGCGCTGACCGCCGGTCGAGACCGTCGAGACGAAACGGCGCCCCGTCCCTGCCAGCGGCGTGGCGGCCGCGCCATCGTCCCGCTCGACAATGGCAAGCTTGGTGACCAGGCTCTGCGCCACCGCCTGATGTCCGGCGATATCGTCCTCATGCAGTGTCGTCAGCCCTGTGTTCAATGCCATGGCTCAGACCTCGCTCACCACCTGGTTGCCGGATATGACATGCACCTTGTAATCGCCGAAGACCTGGGCAGCCTCACCGGAGGCATAGAGCGCCTGGTACGCGTCGTGCGGCACCAGTGCATGCTTCTCATACGCGCTTACCCCCATGCGCGCCGCCTCCAGATCGGCGGTCTCGATGTGAAACTCCTCCTGCGCCTGGGTGGAGGACCAGAAGCCACGCGTTGCCGGCCGCTCCGCCTTCGAGAAGACCTCCTGCACCGTCCAGGTGAGCAGCCACGCATTCTCGGTCTTGCGCACCCTGGAGAGAATGTCGTTGACCCTCGCATTGTTCTCGGTGATGCCCGCCGAATAGAAGGGGCCGAGCACGATCCGGCGAAGCTGTTTCGGATGCAGTTCGGGGAAGTCCCTGTCGAGATTTGTGGCGATCGTCGCCGGCGTCAGCGAATAGGCGCTGTTCTTGGAGGCGAAATCGTCGAAACGGCTTGCGAGCTCCGGATTGAGCAGGCCACCCACGGGGAGCGGAATCTCGACTCCCGGATTGAGCTTGCCATCCTCGGTCACCAGCATCTCGACGATATTCTCCGAGGAATCCTCGATCGTCGCCATATAGATCATCGGCAGCGTCTGACTGCCGTCGAAGGCGCCCCAGGAAACGACGTAATAGGGCCGCATCGTCTTCGGATTGACCGCGACCCGGATCGTCTCCGGCAGGATGAACGGCGAAAAGATATCCCCCTTGCCGATCTGCTCCAGATAGAGCCTTTCGGCCATGCGAACCTGAAGGGCCTCGGGGAACGCCCTCTGCCTCAGGATGAAATCGACCATTTCCTCGCGCAGCGCATCGGCGGAAGGAATGCTCGCAAGCCGCTTCTCCGCATTCTGCCGGTCGTTTTCGAGTTCCAGCACGTTCTGGAAAACCGGAAAGCCGCTTTCGGCGCGCGAGATGCGAAACTGTTCGACGAAACCGATCCGGTTTTCCCAGCAGGCGATCGAGGCTTTCAGCCGGGCAAGATAGGGACCGATGACTTCGCCGACGACGCTGTCGCGGTAAAGCGGCGAATTGCGGTCTCCGAGGAAGAGCTCGAGCCCTGCGAGCGCCGCCCGGACGGAGCCGAAATATTGCCTGACGGCCGAAGGAATGGCGGTATTCATGGCAGCTCTCCCGGCAAATGCCGAAAGGCGGTCGCAGATCGGATCATTGCCGCCTTGCCGATCACTGCTTCACATAATTTGCTGCATTATGCTTGTCCATCACCGTCTGGAAGCGGCGCGCGAAGGCGTCGTCGGCGAGTTTCTTGCGCCGCTGGATATCCTGCGTCGCAAGCATGTTCTTTTCATGCATCTCGAGCAAATCGCCGATGTGGCGCTGTGCGGCCGCGCCGATCCCGGCCATGGTCTCCTCGGCGGCCGTGTCCACCTGACTGCCGAGCGTGTTGATCTTGTGCGCCACGTCCTGCTGCGCAGCCGTCTTCAACGAATCTTCCAGTGCCTTGTAGAGAACGATGCGCTGTTCCGTGTCGATGGTAAGCTTGTTGATCAGCGTGTTCTGGGCGGCGATCTGGTTGTTCAAAGAATCGACGAAGGTCTGGAACATGGCCGTGTAGCGCTCGAGCGTCTGGCTCTCGGCCAGAAGCTCCTGTTCCTTCGCCTGCTTTTCATTGTATTCGGTCGCAAGCTGCGAGCGCTCGCCTTCGAGGTCGGTTCGGGTCTTCTGGTCTGTCGAGGCGGCGATCCTGTTCTCGATATCGAGCAGCAGCGGGTTGAGCTCTTCGATCCGCTTCTGAGTCTGTTCCAGCGCAGCCATCGTGCCCTTGCGGCGCTCGATCACCTGGATGAGGCTCTGCTCGGAGGTCTTGTAGCGCTGGTCGAGAATCGCCTTCTGGTCCTTGAGGATGCCGACGATGGTATCCGATTTCGACAGCAGTTCCTGCAGGTTGCCGGCAAGCGACATGTTGCGCACGCGATCGGTCCGCAGCCTCTGCATCTTCTGCTTCGAGAAGATTCCGATGAATTTCTCGTAGCCGGTGTAGCTCTTCATGCTTTCGAACTCGGCACCGAAGACGTTGGTGGCATCCTCCAGTCCGATGATCAGATCGGCGATGTTGGCTTCCATCACCTTCTGCTGGTTGACGACGTCCTGAATGCGGGCGTTCTCGATATCGAAATTGACGTCGCCGAGCTTGGTGTCCGCCTTGGCGAATTGCTCGAGAACGACGCCGGACTGCTCGAGCTTGCCGCGCATCTCCTTGACGACGGTTCTGGTCTTCTCGATCTCGGAGTCAAAATTCTGAAGCGTCGCCATTGCCTTCTCCCCTAAGCCAGCCAGCAGTGCGAGCGGACTATTTCAGCCCTTGATTGCACTTATATAAAGGATGTTTAGCACGGATCGACAAGGGCGGTGGCCGCTTTTTCAAGCGCACGACAGTAGGCCGGTGCATCGCCGCCGGCCGGCTTGCGCGTCACCCTTCGTGCATCCGGTCTTCCCAATGGCGACGACAATAGGAGACGTATTTCTCATTGCCGCCGACATCCACCTGAGCGCCCTCCCGCATGACCTTGCCGCGGCCGTCGAGGCGAACGACCATCGTTGCCTTGCGCCCGCAATGGCAGATGGTCCTGACTTCGCGCAGCTCATCCGCGATAGCGAGCAGAGCCATGGAGCCGGGGAAAAGCTTGCCCTGGAAGTCCGTCCTCAGGCCATAGGCCATGACCGGGATGCCGAGGCGATCCGCCACACGCGCCAACTGCCAGACCTGATCTTCACCGAGGAACTGCGCCTCGTCCACGAAGACGCAGGCGATTTCACCGGAGCCGTCGCCGTTCAGGCGCTCGATCAGCGCATGGAGATCGTCCTCGCTACGGAAGGGGATCGCCTCCGATTCCAGCCCGATGCGAGACGCGATGCGACCCTGGCCGGCGCGGTCGTCGAAAGCTGCGATCAGCATCACGACGCGCATGCCGCGCTCCTGATAGTTGTAGGCGGCCTGCAGGAGCAGCGTGCTCTTGCCCGCATTCATCGTCGCATAGCTGAAATAAAGTTTGGACATGGTCCCATCTCCGGACATCGTGCCCGCTACATGACGGGGCACGCGTCCGATGACCAGAGCATCCCGCAGCGACTCACAGATTTCCGAGAGGGCGCACATGCGATGGCCCGCAAGTACTGCTCGCACCGGGGGGCGGTATTTCGCGGGCATTGCGACATCAGGCGTCGCTTTATGCATCCCGTTAATGTACTGAGGCAATACACTTCTTTAAACGCTGGGGCGCTTGAATTCGCGCTTCATTGGTGTTTGGCTAAAAAAAGAACACAAGGCAGGGGAACGACGACGATGATAAGGACGCTTTCTCTCAAATTCACGCTGGCGGGGGCCGTTTGCATGGCAACCCTGACCGCCGGAAGCGCTTTTGCAGCCGAACCGGAAAGCTGCGGCACGGTCCGCTTCTCCGACGTCGGCTGGACCGATATCACAGCGACGACGGCGACCGCGACGACCATCCTCGAGGCGCTCGGCTACGAAACGGACGTGAAGGTTCTGTCGGTGCCGGTTACCTACACATCGCTGAAGAACAAGGACATCGACGTCTTCCTCGGCAATTGGATGCCGACCATGGAAGCGGATATCGCCCCCTACCGCGAGGATAAATCCGTCGAGACGGTGCGCGAAAACCTCGCAGGCGCGAAATACACGCTTGCGACCAATGCCAAGGGCGTGGAACTGGGCATCAAGGACTTCAAGGATATCGCGGCCCACAAGGACGAACTCGACGGCAAGATCTACGGTATCGAACCGGGCAATGACGGCAACCGCCTGATCATCGACATGGTCGAAAAGGGCACCTTCGATCTCAAGGGCTTCGAAGTGGTCGAATCCTCCGAGCAGGGGATGCTGGCGCAGGTCGCCCGCGCCGAGAAGTCCGGCGACCCGATCGTCTTCCTCGGATGGGAACCGCATCCGATGAACGCCAATTTCAAGCTCACCTATCTTTCCGGTGGCGATGACGTATTCGGCCCGAATTACGGCGGCGCGACGGTGCACACCAATGTGCGCGCCGGATACACGACCGAATGCCCGAATGTCGGCAAGCTTCTCCAGAACCTTTCGTTCTCCCTCCAGATGGAGAACGAGATCATGGGCAAGATCCTCAACGACGGCGAAGACCCGGAGAAAGCTGCGGCCGCGTGGTTGAAGGACAATCCGCAGAGCATCGAACCCTGGCTTGCGGGGGTCACGACCAAGGATGGCGGCGACGGACTGGCCGCGGTCAAGGCCGCCCTCGGCCTCTGACCGGCGGCAGATCACGCGTGGCATTTTGAATTGCTGCATGTTCCGTGCTCAAATCGGCTCCGATATGGGAAATGCAGTGAGGCGGGGAAACACCCCGCCTTTTTTCCACCGGTCTTTTGACCTGAGTGTTGACCCTGGCAAGAGGGACCCTGTTTCGTGGAATTCCTGACTGAAAACCCCATCCCGATCGGCGCCTGGGCGAAGTCTTTCGTCGACTGGCTGACGACGAATTTCGACCTGTTCTTCGACCAGCTCGCCAACGTGCTTTCGGCGATCATTTCGGTCCTGCTCTACATCCTCCAGACGCCGCACCCGCTTATCATCATCGCCGTCGTGACGGCGCTCGCATGGTGGTTCCGCCGCTCCCTCGGCATTGCCGCCTTCACCTGTCTCGGGCTGCTCCTGATCGTCAATCAGGGCTATTGGCAGGAGACCACGGAAACGCTGGCGCTGGTCCTTGCGGCAACCTTCGTCAGCATGGCCGTCGGCGTGCCCCTCGGCATAGCTGCGGCGCGCCGTGCCTGGATCTACTCGATCATGCGGCCGATCCTGGACCTGATGCAGACGATCCCCACCTTCGTCTACCTCATTCCGGCGCTGATCCTTTTCGGACTCGGAATGGTGCCGGGGCTGATCGCCACCGTCATTTTCGCCATTCCCGCGCCGATCCGACTGACGCGGCTCGGCATCATCTCGACGCCGCCGGCGCTGGTCGAGGCCGCCGAATCCTTCGGCGCGACGCCCTGGCAGGTGCTGCGCAAGGTCGAACTGCCCTTCGCCATGCCGCAGATCATGGCAGGCCTGACCCAGACCATCATGCTGTCGCTCTCGATGGTGGTGATCGCAGCGCTCGTCGGTGCCGACGGTCTCGGCGTGCCCGTCCTCAGAGCGCTGAACACGGTGAACATCGCAAGAGGATTCGAGTCCGGTCTTTGTATCGTCATTCTCGCGATCGTTCTCGACCGTCTTTTCCGCTCGTCCGATGAAGGAGAAGGCGCATGACCGACGCCGTCGTTTTCAAGAATGTCGACATCATCTTCGGCAAAAACCCGCAGATTGCCGTGCAGATGGTCGACCAGGGCAAGACGCGCGATGAGATCGGTGCCGCCACAGGCCTGGTACTGGGCGTCGCCGGCGCTTCGCTGACCATCAATGAAGGCGAGATCCTCGTTCTGATGGGGCTGTCCGGCTCCGGCAAATCGACGCTGCTCAGGGCCGTCAACGGCCTCGCGCCGGTGGTGCGCGGCGAGGTCGAGGTCAAGACCGCGAACGGATCGCTGAACCCCTATCGCTGCAACGCCAAGTCTCTGCGCGACTTCCGCATGCATACGGTCTCGATGGTGTTCCAGCAGTTTGCGCTTCTGCCGTGGCGAACGGTGGCGGACAATGTCGGCTTCGGGCTCGAACTGGCCGGCGTTGCCGATGCCGAACGAAGAAAGCGCGTCGGCGAGCAGCTTGAACTCGTCAACCTGGCCAAGTGGGCGGACCGCAAGGTCAACGAGCTCTCGGGCGGCATGCAGCAGCGGGTCGGCCTCGCAAGAGCCTTCGCCACCGGCGCCCCGATCCTGCTGATGGATGAGCCGTTCTCGGCCCTCGACCCGCTGATCCGCACGCGCCTCCAGGACGAACTGCTCGAATTCCAGCGGCGGCTGAAAAAGACGATCCTCTTCGTCAGCCACGATCTCGACGAGGCCTTCCGTATCGGCAACCGAATCGCCATCATGGAAGGCGGAAGAATCATCCAGTGCGGGACGCCGCAGGAAATCGTGAAGGAGCCGGCAAATCAGTACGTGGCCGATTTCGTCCAGCACATGAACCCGATCACCATGCTGACGGCGAAGGATGTGATGCAGACCGGCGTCGGGCGAGCCGCCGCCAATACCGGCGTTTCGGCAACGGCCAGGCCCACCACGCCGCTCGTCGATATTCTCGACGCCATGTCGCGTCAGCCGGGCAGCATAGGTGTGGTCGACAACGGCTCCGTCGTCGGGACCATCGACGCCCAGAACATCGTCGAAGGATTGACGCGCCACCGCAACAAAAGTTGACGCGGCGCGCTGGCCCGCCGGAAGGAGTCGATCATGAGCGAGAAACCCAGTGTGCTGCGCGAGACTGACGAGGAAGCACGCAAGCTCGCCCGGGTGCTTCTTCGTTCGGCGAGAAGCGGCGCGCTTGCCGGGATCGAGCCGGGGAGCGATGGTTTTCCCTTCGTCAGCCGTGTACTCGTCGGCATCGATATCGACGGAACGCCGGTCATCCTCGTGTCGCGGCTGTCGACGCATACTCAAGCGCTCACGGCGGACCGGCGCGCTTCGCTGCTGACCGGCGAACCGGGCAAAGGCGACCCGCTCGCCCATCCGCGCCTGACGGTCCAGTGCGAGGCGGAAGCCGTCCCGCGCGATTGCGCCCTCCACCTGCGTCTTCGCGAACGATTTCTTCGCCGGCACCCCAAGTCCAAGCTCTATGCCGATTTTCCGGACTTCGGCTTCTTCCGTCTCAACCCGTTGCGGGCAAGCCTCAATGGCGGCTTCGGCCGCGCCTATGTGCTGACGGCGGAGGATCTCGCCATCGCTTCGCCGGCCGCTGCCGCCATCGCGGAAATGGAAGGCGGCGCGATCGAGCACATGAACGCCGATCACGCCGAAGCCGTGAGATATTATGCAACCACTCATTGCCGCGCACCGGAAGGCGACTGGAAGATCGTCGGCATCGATTCGGCAGGGCTCGACCTGTCGGACGGCGACCGTCTGCGCCGCCTGGAGTTCGAGACGCCTCTTGCCGACGCGGCCGAATTACGGCCAATTCTAAAAAAACTTTACCGTTAATCGCATCTTAGCTACCCCCATTTCTTGCAGGGGGTGGTTGCCCTTTTATGCATCACGGCTAATTATCGTGCTTCATCAATCATAACTACGTGTGATGAATTCTCGCATGGAGCACACGATGCAGCCTCTTCCGCCTGAAAAACACGAGGACGCCGAGATAGCAGCCGGTTTCCTTTCGGCCATGGCAAATCCGAAACGCCTGCTCATCCTCGACTCTCTCGTCAAGGAGGAAATGGCGGTTGGCGCCCTGGCCCATAAGGTCGGGTTGAGCCAATCGGCTCTTTCTCAGCACCTCTCGAAGCTTCGTGCGCAGAATCTGGTCAGCACCCGTCGTGACGCACAGACGATCTATTATTCGAGCTCGTCCGGCGCCGTGTTGAAGATTCTGGGCGCACTATCCGACATCTACGGCGAAGACACCGATGCCGTGGACGAAAAGCCTCTCGTTCGCAAATCGGCGTAACCTCCCAGCACGTCCGTCAACCGAACAGCACGCCTCATCAAGCCCCGCCGATCCGATCGCGGGGCTTCATTTTTGGCGGGTGAGCAGGCCTTCTCGGTCCTGTCGCAGACTGTCCCGCAGCATCGTGCTACATGATCGTGCCATGAACCTTGAACGCGAGATTCTCATTCTCACCGGGCCACCCGGCTCCGGAAAGACCACGACAGCGCAGGCGCTCGCGGCAGAGCCAGGATCATCGAAGGTCCATCTTCACTGCGACGACTTCTGGCATTTCATCAAAAACGGGGCGATACCGCCCTATCTGCCCGAAGCTCACGAACAAAACGCTGTCGTTGTCGACGTGTTGACGAAAGTGGCCGCAACCTACGCACATGGCGGCTATTTCGTCATTGTGGACGGCATCGTCGGACCGTGGTTCCTGGAACCATTCAGGAAAATCACGGCACCGCTCCACTACGTCGTGCTGCGTCCGCCGCTCGATGTCGCCATCCGGCGCTGCCAACAGCGCGGCGGAGACACATTGACAGACCCCGTGCCCATCGGGGCGCTTCATCAGCAGCTCTCATCGCTCGGCCCCCTCGAACGGCATGTTCTTCCGACCGAAGGACACACTCGGGAGGACACGCTCAGTGCCGTGATCCAGGCCGTGGAAAGCGGATCGTTTCGCCTGGCTTGACGCCCCTCGGCGGGCTGATAGTTTGACCAACGGGTAAAGAATCCGCCCCGGCAAATCCAGATTGCCGGGACTCGACGAGGAGGAAAGACATGTCCAACCGCCTGAACACCACGCCCAACGACCTCAGAGCCTTCTGGATGCCCTTCACCGCCAACCGGCAGTTCAAGAAGGAACCGCGGCTGTTCGTCGGCGCCAAGGACATGTACTACACCACCCATGACGGGCGGACGGTTCTCGATGGAACTGCAGGGCTCTGGTGCGTCAATGCAGGCCACTGCCGTCCGAAGATCACCGAGGCGATTCGTGAACAGGCGGGCGAACTCGACTACGCGCCGGCCTTCCAGCTCGGCCATCCGAAAGCCTTCGAGCTCGCAAACCGGCTGGTCGACATCGCGCCCGAGGGCATGAACCACGTCCTCTACACCAACTCAGGATCGGAATCGGTCGATACCGCCTTGAAGGTGGCTCTCGCCTACCACCGCGCCAAGGGCAATGGCTCGCGCTTCCGCCTCATCGGCCGCGAGCGCGGCTATCACGGCGTCAATTTCGGCGGTATTTCGGTCGGCGGCATCGTCGCCAACCGAAAGATGTTCGGCACGCTGCTGACGGGCGTCGATCACCTTCCGCACACGCATCTGCCTGCCAAGAACGCCTTTACCCGCGGCGAGCCCGAGCACGGCGCCGATCTCGCGGCCGAACTCGAGCGCATCGTCACCCTGCATGACGCCTCGACGGTCGCCGCAGTCATCGTCGAGCCCGTCGCCGGCTCGACCGGTGTTCTCATCCCGCCGAAGGGCTATCTCCAGAAGCTGCGCGAAATTTGCACCAAGCACGGGATCCTGTTGATCTTCGACGAGGTCATCACCGGCTACGGCCGCCTCGGCACGCCCTTTGCCGCTCAATATTTCGACGTGAAGCCGGACATCATCACCACGGCCAAGGGGCTTACCAACGGCGTCATTCCGATGGGCGCGGTCTTCGTGACATCGGAAATCCACGACGCCTTCATGACCGGGCCGGAACACCTGATCGAGTTCTTCCACGGCTACACCTATTCGGGCAATCCGATCGCCTCGGCCGCGGCGCTTGGAACGCTGGATACCTACAAGGAAGAAGGGCTGCTGACGCGCGCGGCCGAACTTGCGCCCTACTGGGAGGAGGCGCTGCACTCGCTGAAGGACTGCCCGCATGTCATCGACATCCGCAATATCGGGCTGATCGGCGCGGTCGAACTCGAGCCGATCGCCGGCGAGCCGACAAAGCGCGCCTTCTCCGCCTTCCTCAAGGCTTACGAGAAAGGCCTGCTGATCCGCACTACGGGCGACATCATCGCATTGTCGCCGCCGCTGATCATCGAAAAGCAACAGATCGACGAGCTTTTCGACAAGCTGCGCGACGTTCTGAAGAACAATATCTGAGGCATTCCTGCCAAAGGCAAAATCCTTTCCCCGGATACGGGGAGAGGGTTATTGTCATGAAATCAATATCAAGGACGAGGTGCACGCATGTCCGAAGCGCTGGAGCGTCTCATCGATCAGGGCGTCGGCCGCGAGCCGGCGGACATCGTGCTCAAGGGCGGGCGGTTCTTCGATCTGGTCACCGGCGAGCTGGTCGCCTCCGACATCGCCATTTCGGGCGAGCGGATCGTCGGCACCTGGGGCGACTACCAGGGCCGTGAGGAGATCGACGTTACCGGCCGCATCGTCGTTCCCGGCTTCATCGACACGCATCTCCACATCGAATCGTCGCTCGTCACCCCGCACGAATTCGACCGCTGCGTGCTGCCGCTCGGCGTCACCACTGTTATCTGCGATCCGCACGAGATCGCCAATGTGCTCGGCACCGAAGGCATACAATATTTCCTGGATTCGGCGACAGAGACGATCATGGACATCCGCGTCCAGCTCTCCTCCTGCGTGCCGGCGACCCACCTGGAAACGTCCGGTGCCGACCTGCCGATCGAGCGCCTCACGCCCTTCCGCCACCACCCGAAGGTGATCGGCCTTGCCGAGTTCATGAACTTTCCCGGGGTGGTCAACAAGGATCCGGTTTGCCTCGCCAAGCTCGATGCCTTCCAGGACGGTCATATCGACGGCCATGCCCCCCTGCTCCGCGGCAAGGAACTGAACGGCTATCTCGCCACGGGGATCCGCACCGATCACGAATGCACGAGCGCGGAGGAAGCGCTCGAAAAGATACGCAAGGGCATGCACATCCTCGTTCGCGAAGGTTCCGTTTCCAAGGACCTGCAGGCCCTCATTCCTCTTCTCACCGAGCGGCTGTCGCCCTATCTGGCCCTCTGCACCGACGACCGCAACCCGCTCGATATCGCCGAGCAGGGCCATCTCGACCACATGATCCGCACGGCCATCGCCGCTGGCGTCGAGCCGCTCGCCATCTATCGCGCCGCTTCGATTTCCGCCGCGCGCGCCTTCGGCCTCAGCGATCGCGGCCTCGTGGCACCTGGCTGGCGCGCCGACCTCGTCGTCGTCGACAGCCTGGAAAATTGCAAGGCCGAACTCGTCCTCTCCGCCGGCCGGCGCGTTACGGATGCTCTCTTCGCCGGGCGCAAGCCGGTCGAGCCGGTGGGGCTCGACAGCGTCAAGGCGCGCGAGGTCAAGGCTGCGGACTTCGGCCTCCCCTACAATGAAGGCGAGACTTCGGTGCTCGGCGTCCTGCCCGGCAAGATCATCACCGAACACCGCCGATATCGCCTGCCCGCCGAAGGCAACCGGACCGGCGTCGATCTCGACCGCGACATCATCAAGGTCGCCGTGATCGAGCGCCACGGGGTGAACGGCAATCATGCCAATGGCTTCGTCCAGGGCTTCGGCCTGAAAAAGGGCGCGATCGCCTCCACGGTCGGCCACGACAGCCACAATATCTGTGTCGTCGGCGTGAGCGAGGAGGACATGGCTGTCGCCGCCAACCGGCTCGGCGAGATCAAAGGCGGCTTCGTCGTCGTCGAGGACGGCAAGGTCACCGGCGAGATCGCCCTGCCCGTCGCCGGCCTGATGAGCCTAGAACCGCACGAGCGCGTGCGCGATACGCTACACCATCTGCGTCAGGCCGCCTTTGCGCTGGGCGCCACGCTGGAAGAGCCCTTCCTGCAACTCGCCTTTCTGCCGCTGCCGGTGATCCCGCATTTGAAGATTTCCGACCGCGGGCTTGTCGATGTGGACAGGTTCATGCTGATCGGGTGAGGGTCGAGGCGCGGCATTCGCTGACGCAGCCGCACCTCGCCTCCACTACCGCAACCTCCCGCAGAAAACGTCGAGCGCGGCGAGACTGATCGCATTATCCGCGAAAACCGGTGCAAAACCGGGCATGGGATGCGGCTCGGCGACGAGCGTCGTCGGGAGGTGAAACGTCTGCGGCTCCTGGGTCAGGTTGAAGACGAACAGCCGCCGCTCGCCTTCCTTTTCTCTGGTGAAGACCAGAAGATCCTGGTTGGTGCCCAGGAAGGTCATGTCTGCGTCGACCAGCGCGGACTGCGCCCGACGGAACGCAAGGGTCTGGCGATAATGCTCGAGCACCGATCCTTCGACGCCCTCCTGTGCATCCACCGCCAGCCTTCGGTGCCCGTCGCGCACCGGCAACCAGGGAGCCCCCTCGGAAAAGCCGGCATTCGTCAGCTCTCGTTCCCAGACCATCGGGGTCCGGCACCCGTCGCGTCCGGCGAAGGCCGGCCAGAAGCGGATGCCGTATGGGTCGCGCAATTCTTCGAAGGCAAGCTCCGCTTCCGGCAGGCCGAGCTCCTCTCCCTGATAAAGGCAGATGGTGCCCCGCAGGCTGGCAAGCAGCGAGATCGCAAGCTTCGCCACGCGCTCCCGGTCGGCCTCGCGCGGCGCGAAGCGGCTGACATGACGCATGACATCGTGATTGGAGAAGGCCCAGCAGACCCAGCCGTCCGTCACCGTAGACTGGAAATTCTCGACGCAGCGGCGGAAGTGGCGCGCGGTGAATTCCGGCCCGAGCAGGTCGAAGGTATAGCACATGTGCAGCTTGTCGCCGCCGCTCGTATAGGCGGCGACCGTCTGCAGCGAGCGTGACCCGTCGCCGACCTCTCCCACCGTCGCACGGCCGCCATATTCATCGAGCAGTGCTCGAAACCGGCGCAGGAAACCGAGGTTTTCCGGCTGCGTCTTGTCATAGAGGTGGTCCTGCATGCCGTAGGGATTGACCTCCGGAGCATCGCGGCTCGTTGCGTCCGGATCCGGCACCAGCGGCGGGTTGTCCCGCAGAAGCTTGTCGTGGAAATAGAAATTCGCCGTATCGAGCCTGAAACCGTCGACCCCGCGGTCGAGCCAGAAGCGGACCGTCGCGAGCACCGCCTCCTGAACCTCCGGGTTGTGGAAGTTGAGGTCCGGCTGCGAAGACAGGAAGTTATGCAGGTAATATTGCCGGCGCACCCCGTCCCATTCCCAGCCCGGACCGCCGAAGATCGAAAGCCAGTTGTTCGGCGCCGTTCCGTCCGGCTTCGGGTCGGCCCACACATACCAATCCGCCATGGCATTGGTCCGGCTCGAGCGACTTTCGACGAACCAGGGGTGGCGGTCGGATGTATGCGAGATCACCTGGTCGATGATCACCTTGAGCCCCAGCCGATGGGCCTCCGCCAGCATCTCGTCGAAATCGGCGAGCGTGCCGAACATGGGATCGACGTCGCAATAATCCGAAACGTCATAGCCCATGTCCGCCTGGGGCGACGTGAAGAAGGGCGAAAGCCAGATGGCATCGACCCCGAGCGAGGCGATATGGGGAAGCCGTCGGGTGACACCGCGAAGGTCGCCCATTCCGTCGCCGTCCGTATCCTGGAAGGAGCGCGGATAGACCTGATAGATCACCGCTCCGCGCCACCAGTTTTCGTTCGATCCAGATGCCGCCGGCATGCGCAGCTCTCCATGGTTGGTTCAGCAACCCAGATTTATCTTCACCGCTTCTTCGAGTAAACGCCGCCGTCAACATTCGCTTGCTCGCGCAGTGACATGCGCTTAATTCGGATCAGCGGAAAGGGAGGACTGAATGACGGGCAAACTGCTTTCGATCGGCGAATGCATGGTGGAGCTCATGCAGGCGGAACGCGACATGCTGCGCAAGGGCTATGCCGGCGACACCTTCAATACCGCCTACTATGCCCGGCTCTTCCTGCCGGCGGACTGGACGGTCGATTATTTCACCGCCGTCGGAACCGACACGGTTTCGGACGAGCTGCTGGCCTTCATCGAGAGCACCGGCGTCGGCGCGGCGCACATCCGCAGGATCGAAGGGCGAACGCCCGGCCTCTATATGATCCACCTCAAGAACGGCGAGCGCAGCTTTTCCTACTGGCGCTCGACTTCCGCTGCGAAACTGCTCGCGGACGATCCCGATCGGCTCCGGACGGCGATCGAGGCGGCGAATGTGGTGTTCTTTTCGGGAATCACCCTGGCGATCCTGTCGCCGGAGGCGGCAGAAACATTGCTTGCGGAGCTTCGGCGGGCAAAGGCGGGCGGGCGGCAGGTCGTCTTCGATCCGAACATCCGGCCACGCCTTTGGGACGACGCCGCTCGGATGCGCGCGACGATCGAAGCCGGTGCGCGGGCGGCAACGATGGTGATGCCGAGCTTCGACGACGAGGCCACGCATTTCGGCGATGCATCCGTGGAAGCGACGATCGAGCGCTATCGGGCACTCGGCGCCGAAAACGTTGTGGTCAAGGATGGTGAAAACGGCGTCACGCTCGATTGTACGGGTGAAGACCGGGTTCACGTTCCCGCCACGCAGGTTTCCGCCGTCGTCGACACGACCAGCGCCGGCGACAGCTTCAACGGCTCCTTCCTCGCCCGTCTTGCCAGCGGCGACAGTCCGGCCGATGCTGCGGCCTTCGCCGCCCGTGTTGCAGCCGCCGTGATCGGTCACCATGGCGCGCTGATCGGACGGGACAAGCTGCCGCGGGGTTAAAGCGCGATCCGGGTGAAGGTGGCAGCAAGCCCCCCTGCCGGGCGGAGGGGTACCCTACGCGCTTTGTGCCACCGCTTCCCGCCGGAACCCCTTGCTCGCGACCATGAGATTGCGCGTATATTCCTCCGCAATGCGGCCGGCGACCAGGTCGGCCGAGGTCAGCCGCTCCACAACGCGGCCGTTCTGCATCACCGCCAGCCGTTCGCACATATGGGTGACGACGCCGAGATCGTGGCTCACCATGATGAAGGTCAGGCCGCGGTCGCGCCGCACCTCTTCGAGGAGGTTCAGCACTTCCGCCTGCACGGACGCGTCGAGCGCCGAGGTCGGCTCGTCGAGGAGCAGGATCGAGGGTTCCAAGATGAGGGCGCGTGCGATCGCGACGCGCTGGCGCTGGCCACCGGAGAGCTGGTGCGGATAGCGGAAGCGGAAACCGGATCCGAGGCCCACCTCGTCCAGGGCCTTCAGGATACGGCGCTCGCCGTCGCCGATGCCGTGGATCGCCAGAGGCTCCATCAGCTGCCGGTCGACCGTCTGGCGCGGATGCAGCGAACCGTAAGGATCCTGGAACACCATCTGCACCGCCCGATAAAAGGCCTTGTCACGACGCGTGCCACGAACCTCGCGGCCTGAAACCCGGATCGTTCCTTCACTTGCCGCGGTGAGGCCGGCGACGGCGCGCAGCAGTGTGGACTTGCCCGAGCCGGATTCGCCGACGAGGCCGAAGGACTCGCCCTTCGCGACATCCACGCGGACGGCATCGAGCGCCTTGAACTCGTCGAAGACGACGCTCAGATTTTCGACGGATACGGCCTCGGTCATAGCGCCCACTCCGGTTTGCGGTCGAGCACCGGCAATGGATGGCGATCCGCCCCGATCACCGGCATGCAGTTCAGGAGACCTCGTGTATAGGGATGCTTGGCGTTGCCGAGTTCCGATGCGGCGATCTCCTCGACGATCCTGCCCGCATACATCACCAGAACGCGGTCGCAGAAGGAGGAGACGAGGCGCAGGTCGTGCGAGACGAAGATCAGCCCCATGCCGCGTTCCGCCACCAGCTTGTCGAGGATCGCGAGGACTTCGAGCTGAACCGTCACGTCGAGCGCCGAGGTCGGCTCGTCCGCGATCAGGAGTTCCGGCCCGGCAACCAGCATCATGGCGATCATCGCCCGTTGTCCCATGCCGCCCGAGACCTCGTGCGGATAGAGGTCGAAGACGCGGGAAGCATCGCGGATCTGCACGGCCGCGAGCATGTCGAGCGCCCTCTCCCGCGCTTCCGCGCGGCCGACCTTCTCATGCCGCCGCAAGGTCTCGACGATCTGCCGTCCAATGCTCATCACCGGGTTCAGCGAATATTTCGGATCCTGCAGGATCATGGCGATGCGCTTGCCACGCAGGTCCCGCCGGAGTTTTGGGGAGGCCGAAAGAAGATCGATCCCTTCGAAGGCAAGCCGTTTCGCCGTCACTTCCGCGTGCGGCGGCGTCAGCCCCATGATGGCACGGCCCGTCTGCGACTTGCCCGAGCCGCTTTCGCCGACGATGCCGAGGCGCTCGCGCCCGAGGGTAAAGGAAACCCCGCGAACGGCCTCGACAACCCCGGTGCGCGTCGGGAACCGGACCCGGAGGTCCTCGACTGTCAGAAGCGCGCTCATTGGCCGCTCTCCCGGGGATCGAGCGCATCGCGCAGCCCGTCACCGAGCAGGTTGAAGCCGAGGCTGACGATCAGGATGGCGATGCCGGGCATGGTCGCCACCCACCACTGGTCGAGGATGAAGCGCCGGCCGGAGGCGATCATGGCGCCCCATTCCGGCAGCGGTGGTTGCGCGCCGAGGCCGAGGAAGCCGAGGCCCGCGGCCGTCAGGATGATGCCGGCCATGTCGAGCGTAACGCGGACGATCAGCGACGACATGCACATGGGCATGACATGGCGGAAGACGATGCGCAGGGGCGAGGCGCCCATCAGCCGCACAGCGGCGATGTAATCGGAGTTGCGCACTGTCAGCGTTTCGGCGCGGGCGATGCGCGCATAGGGCGGCCAGGAGGTGATGGCGATCGCGATCACCGCATTTTCGATCCCCGGGCCGAGCGCCGCGACGAAGGCCAGCGCGAGCACGAGCTTCGGAAAGGCGAGGAAGATGTCGGTGATGCGCATGAGGACCGCGTCAACCCATCCGCCGGCATAGCCGGCGACGGCGCCGACGATCAGGCCGACCGGTGCCGCGATGACTGCGACGAGAAGGACGACGAGGAGCGTCAGCCGCGAACCGTGTATCAGCCGGGAGAGAATGTCGCGACCCTGGTCGTCCGTGCCGAGCAGATAGCTTTCGCTGCCGGGCGGCAGAAGCCGCGCGCCGGCAAGGTTTCCGATGACCGGAGAGTGAGGCGCGAGCGCATCGGCGAAGATCGCAACGAATACGAGCGCGAGCAGAATGCAAAGGCCGAGCACCGCAAGCCGGTTGGCGGAGAAGCGCCGCCAGGTCATATAGGCGCGGCCGAGCCGAGCCTGGGTCCGCGACTGCGGGCGATCTGAAAGCAGCCACTCGCGGCGCGTCATCGGGCGTGTTTCGGTGGCAAGGCTCATCGGGCGCGCGTCCTCGGGTCAAGCGTCCGGTAGAGAAGATCGGACAGGAGATTGATGGCGATGAAGACCGATCCGATGATGATCGTGCCGCCGAGAACGGCATTCATGTCGGCATTCTGCAGTGAATTGGTGATGTAGAGGCCGAGCCCCGGCCAGGCGAATACGGTCTCCGTCAGGACCGACCCTTCGAGCAGGCCGGCATAGGAGAGCGCGATCACCGTCACCAGCGGCACCGCCGCATTGCGCAGCGCGTGCGTCCATATGATCCGCGCCTCCGAAAGGCCCTTGGCTCGCGCCGCAACGATATATTCCTGCTGCAGCTCGTTCAGCATGAAGCTGCGGGTCATGCGGCTGATATAGGCGAGCGAGAAATAGCCGAGCAGCGAAGCCGGCAGGATGATGTGCCGGAAGACGTCGCGGAAAACGTCCCATTGGCCCTGCCAGGCCGAGTCCAGGAGGTAGAAACCGGTGGCCGGCGTGAAGCTGTATTCGTAGACGATATCGATGCGGCCGGGGTAGGCGACCCATTGCAGCCGCGCATAGAAGACGAGCAGCGCGAGCAATGCCAGCCAGAAGATCGGCACGGAATAGCCGACGAGGCCGATGACGCGAACAACCTGGTCGGCGATGCTGCCGCGCTTGACGGCGGCGAGAACGCCCAGCGGCACGCCGATGAATGCGCCGATCAGGGTTCCGAGCGTCGCGAGTTCCATGGTGGCCGGAAAGACGCGGCGGATATCCGCCATGACCGGATTGGTGGTCAGCACCGAGGTCCCGAAGTCGCCGGTGAATGCTTGCCGGCAGTAGATGAAGAACTGCTGGTAAAGCGGCAGGTTGAGCCCCATCGCTTCGCGCGTGCGTTCCACGACGTGATTCGGCGCCCGATCGCCGAGAACGGCGAGCACCGGATCGATCGGGATGACGCGGCCGATGAAGAAGGTGACGGCGAGAAGGCCGAGATAGGTGGTTGCCACGACGACGAGAAACTGCAGTACCGCGACAAACGCCTTCCGGGAACGGGCGCGCCGGCGCCCGCTCATGGGTTCAATTCCGCTCATGCTCAAGGGAACGGTCCTTTCGACTATTCCTTGGATACGTTCCAGACGTAGTTGGTGTCGAAGCTCGGTCCGAGCTTGAAGCCCTCGACGTTGCCACGGAGGCCGGCGACCTCCGTCTGCTGAAAGATCAGGATGAAAGGACTATTCTCGAGAACCGTCTTCTGCAGCTCCTTGTAGATATCGGCGCGCTTGGCGCTGTCGCGTTCGAGGAGCGCGTCCTTGGTCTTCTTGCTGAGTTCCGGAACGTCCCAGGCGTTGCGCCAGGCGAGCGTCTTGTTCGTGCCTTCGTCGGAATTGTCCGGATTGTTGGTGAAGGTATCGGCATTGGAGTGCGGATCGAAATAATCCATGCCCCACTGACCGATATACATATCGTGGTTGCGGGCGCGGTACTTGGTCAGCGTCTGTTTGCCGTCACCGGGAATGATTTCGAGCTTCACGCCCGCCTCGGCCAGCGTCTGCTGGAAAGATTCGGCAATGCCGGTCACCGGCTGGGTGTTGCGCACGTCCATCGTGACCGTGAAGCCGTCGGGATAACCCGCCTTCGCCAGCAGTTCCTTCGCCTTGGCAACGTCGAACGTGTAGGGGTTCTCGTTGAGAGCACCGAGCACGCCCTTCGGCAGGAAGCTCTGGTGTATCTCGCCTATGCCCTTGATCAGCGTCGAGCCGATCGCGTCATAGTCGACGAGATACTTGAAGGCCTGCTGTACCTCGGGTTTTGCCAGCGTCTCGTTCTTCTGATTGAGGCTGATATAGTAGACCGTGCCCTTCGGCGCGCTCGCCGTCGCCAGATCGGCATTTTTGCCGACCGCCTCGTAATCGCCCGGCTCGAGGTTTCGCGCCACGTCGATGTCGCCGGCTTCGAGCGCCAGCCGCTGGCCGGAGCTTTCCTTCATGTGGCGGTAGATGACGCGGGCGAGTTTCGCCGGTTCGCCGTAGAAGTTTTCGTTGCGCTCCAGAACCACGACCTCGTTTGCGCGCCATTCGCGCAGCTTGAACGGACCGGATCCGGCGTAACCGGTCTTCAGCCATTCATTGCCGAAGTCGTTGTCGTATTTGTATTCGTCGCTCGGCGTAACGGATTTCACGTGCTCGAGCACGAGCTTCTTGTCCACGACGGAGGCGACGGTCGCCGTGAGACAGTTGAGCACGAAGCTCGGCGCGTAGGGCTGGTCGACCGTGAAGACGAAGGTCTCGGCGTCGGCGGCCTTCGCCTTTTCCGTGACGTTGTCGCCGGTGAGGCCGAACTGCGTAAGAATGAAGGCCGGGCTCTTGTCGAGCTTGACGGCGCGTTCAAACGAATAGGCGACGTCCTCGGCGGTGATCGGATTGCCGGAGGCGAATTTCATGCCGGACTTGAGCTTGAACGTATAGGTCAGGCCGTCATCGGAGACCGTCCAGCTTTCGGCGAGGTCGCCGATGACCTTGGACGTGTCGTTGAGATCGAGGCGGACGAGCAGGCTGTAGGTGTTGCTGGTCATCTCGGCGGTCGACAGCTCGAAAGCTTCGCCCGGATCCATGGTGATGATGTCGTCGAACGCGAAGCCCTCGACCAGCGTATCCTTCGGCGTTTCCGCGAAGGACGGCTGGGCCGCACCCATTGCCATGGCGAGTGCCGCCGAGGCGGCAAGAACTCGAAAACGTCCGTTGAGCTTGTGCATCATATCGCGCTTCCCTCTTTTAACCCTTCTCGGGCTTTTCTTCATGATGATCAGGCAGGCTTGTGCCACGCCTGACCCAGAACTCTCAGCCAGTTCTCCCGGCATATTTTCGCCAGTTCGGCGTCACCATATCCGGCGTCTTCCAGCGCGGCAACGAGCTTCTGATTTCCCGCCGCGTCGGCGATTTCCTCGGGGATGGTCGCGCCGTCGAAGTCCGATCCGAGCGCCACGCAATCGATACCGATACGTTCGACCAGATGGTCGACGTGGCGGACCATGTCGGAAAGCGGCGTCGTCGCGTTCTCCTGCCCATCGGGGCGCAGCATCGTCGTCGCATAGTTGAGGCCGACGATGCCGCGGCTCTCGCGGATGGCGTCGAGCTGCCGGTCGGTCAGGTTGCGGGCGACCGGCGTCAGCGCATGAGCATTGGAATGGCTGGCGACGAGCGGCTGGTCGGTCGTCTTCGCCACGTCCCAGAAACCCTTTTCCGTGATGTGCGCGAGGTCGATCAGAATGCCGAGCCGGTTGCAGGCGCGCACGAGTTCGAAGCCGGCTTCGGTAAGGCCGGGCCCCGTATCGGGCGACATCGGGTAGGCGAAGGGAACGCCATGACCGAACACGTTATGGCGGCTCCATACAGGGCCGAGCGAGCGAAGTCCGGCGGCGTGGAAAGTCTCGAGCGCCGCGAGGTCGGGCCCGATCGCCTCGCAGCCCTCCATATGCAGGACGGCAGCAAACACTTCGTCGGCCATTGCCGCGCGTATCTCTTCAACCGAACGGCAAAGCCGCCAGGCGCCCGCGCGGTCGAGCTTGAACGCGATGTCTGCGAGCTCCATGGCGGTCGCGAGCGACGGCAAGTGGTCGAGCGGCGCCGCCATGGGCGTCGCGTAATGGCCATTCTCATCCGGCGTCTTGAGCACCAGATCGCCGGACGGGACGTAAATCGCACAGAGGCCGCCTGCGAGACCGCCTGCCCTGGCGCGCGCCGCATCGATGTGGCCCTTATCGGTGCCTTCCGAAAACTCGGCCACCGGGTCGGCACCGCCGCGTGCATGTTGCCAAAGGCGCAAAAGCACATCGTTATGGCCGTCGAAAACCGCCTGCATTCCCAAATTTTCCTTCGTTATATCAGGGAGATCGGATGGGACATCGCCACCGCGCGTCCGGACGGAGACGAAAGGCGATGCTATTGAAACGGACTGCGCATTTCAATGAATATCCGGGAATTTCAGTGGATAGGCTGTAGCGAAAACTTGCAGGAAGCCGACCGCGATCGTCACCGCGATCAATGGAACGTGGATTTCGAGAAGAGGTTGAGTACCAGCACGCCGGCGATGATGAGCCCCAGCCCGAGAATAGCCGGCAGATCGAGCTTCTGACCGAAAACTACGTAGCCGGCGATCGAGATCAGCACGATGCCGAGGCCGCTCCAGAGCGCATAGGCGATCCCGACCGGGATGTAGCGGAGCGCATAGGAGAGGAAGAAGAAGGCGACCGCGTAGCACAGAACCATGAGCACGGTGGGCGTCAGCCGCGTGAAGTGCTGCGCCGCCTGCATGGCGGAAGTGCCGAGCACTTCGAAGACGATGGCGATCACCAGAACGGTGTAGAGCGTGGCGGGATTCACGGAACGTCTCCGATCGAAGTATGGGAAAGCGGCACGGGTCTGCCCTCTATTCCAGCGAAAGCGCGTTGAGTTTCTGAAGCAGGATCGCCCTGGTCGACGCTTCGATGTCGTGGCTGCGCATCAGATCCGACAGCCAGACGCCATCGGCGGCGAAGCGGGCGAGCAGGCAATTTGGCGAACTGTCCGTCGCGGCGAATTGCGCGGACCGGCGCGCCACCCATTCGCGCCAACGCTCCTTGAGGTGCGGCTCGGCCAGGAGCGCAATGGTCAGCATCTGCCAACCTTGCGCCTCCGCATCGAGCGCGAAACAGACGCCGAGATAGGCACGCGTAAAGCGTCCCTTTTCGACGTCATCTCCGGCCATCGCTTCGTCGAGGGCGCTGTCGAAACGCACGACAAGATCATCGAAGAGGGCGTCGAGCAGAGCCAGCTTGTTCGGGAAATGGTGCAACAGCCCGCCTTTGCTGACACCCGCCGCCTGCGATACGGCGTCGAGGGTGACCGCGGCGATGCCCTGCTCCAGCGACAGGCGTCCCGCGACCTCCAGCAATTGCCGGCGGACGCGTTGCGGCTGTTTTTTTCTTGATGGGGCGTTTGTCATATCTCATAAACATACCGTCTGGACGGTTTGTCAAGTGGCTTTCCTCGGGGCGACGATTGTCGCGCGGAAGGCAGACGACGATCTCTGCCGCGCCGAAAAGCCGCAAGCGAAGGAATGGCAAGGCATTGCCCGCCCGGGTCGCGCGCTGTACCAATCCCGGCGAGGAACGTGACCATGACGGAACCGCAAACGACGACGCTTTACGAGGCGATCGGTGGCGACGCCACCGTGCGCGCCCTGACGCGGCGCTTCTACGAACTGATGGACAGCCTGCCCGAGGCGGCGAACTGCCGCGCCATCCACCCGCCGGATCTGACCGGCAGCGAGGAAAAGTTCTACGAATATCTGACCGGCTGGCTCGGTGGACCGCCGATCTATGTGCAGAAACGCGGCCACCCCATGCTGCGTCGCCGGCACTTCATTGCCGGGATCGGGCCTGTCGAGCGCGACGAATGGCTTCTCTGCTTCACCCGCGCACTCGAAGAAACCGTCTCCCACCCGAAGCTGAGGGAGATCATTCTGGAGCCGATCACCCGGCTCGCCCATCATATGCAGAACAAGGAATAGCCAGGATGCCGAACAGCGGACTGCGCTCGACCATGCTTTTCGTAGCCGGCCTCATGGGCCTCTTCGGCGTCGCGAGTGCCGCCGCCGCTTCGCATGGCGATCCGCGTCTTCTCGGCGGCGCATCGGCCATGTGCCTCGCCCACGCACCGGCGCTCGTCGCGCTTCATGCCGGATGGGCGCACTTCCGCACCGCCGCCCTCGCCGCCTTGCTGCTGGCGGCAGGCACGGCACTCTTTGCCGGAGACCTCACCATGCGCCATTTCTCGGGCCACGGCCTCTTCCCAATGTCGGCGCCGCTCGGGGGCCTGACGATGATGGCCGGCTGGCTTGCCGTCGCGATCGGGGCATTCCTGCGCCCGGAAGCGTGAGGAGGGACAAGCCCGAAGTACAGGAATTCCGGTAAGAGGGGAGTTTCAGTATGCAGTCGCACATTTTCGGAGGCAGACTGGCCTTCCGGATGAAAGTGAACCAAACCTGTTGAGATTCGGAGGCCTGCAATCTCTCCTCGCCTCATTCCTGTGATTGTCACAGGGATCCAGCAGCGCCGCGTCTGCGGCGCGGGAAGCGTTCTTTCAGCCCAAGGACTTGGTCTGGCTGGATTCCTGTGACAAGCACAGGAATGAGGAAATCAAACAAGCCGCCGCGGGTTCGTCAAGCATGACGGCGCGCTGAAGATCAGGCACCCTCGACGACGGTAAAGCCCTCGAACTTCGGGGGACCGAGATACATTGCCTTGTTTTCGCCGGCGCTTCGGTGCGCCGCCCGGAAATTATCGGACTTGGTCCAGGCGATGAAGGCGTCCCTGGTCTCCCAGGCCGATTTCGAAATAAAAGGCGTGTAGCCTTCCTCCGGCACGCTGTCGCCGCGCAGCAGATGGAATTCGATGAAGCCCGGCATCTCCGAGAGAGAAGAGTCCCGCGCCTTCCAGACCGCCTCGAAGGCCTCCTCCTGGCCGGCTGCGACACGGAAACGGTTCATGGCGAAAAACATGGCTAGCTCTCCTGTAGCGGGATGAGGAAAGTGTGTGCGGTTTTTCGCCCGCATCCCGCGCCTCAACTATTAGCGCATCCCAATGTTTCATGGAAACACTGGAAGGCCCTAACCCTTGGTCCAACGCACTTCCGGACGGAAGCCGTTACACACGTTTCCTGGAAGCGATCTAGGCCTTCTTTTGCGAGACGGGCTGCGCGGTCGTTGACGGAAACGGCAGGACAGATCCCCCGCTCGGCGGCGCAAGGCCGAGAGGATCCCTCGCCGGCGGGCGCGCTTGCCAGGTCGGAAATTCGGTCACGTTTTCGTTTTCCTCAAGCATCCGTGCTCGGCGCGTGAGAAGCTCGTAGAGCTCGGGAACCAGTCCGTCACCGAATTGCGAAGCGAGTTTGTGGAGACCGATCATCGTCATCTGATCGGGACGTTCGTCATGCATTGGAAGCTCCATGCGGCCGGCGAGAATGCCGTCTGACCGCTCGTAAAAGATTCAGTTCTCGCTGCCGTTTCCGGTCAGATCCTGAAGCGCCCGCTCGAGACTCGACTTCGAGCCGTTGCGCAACGGCACGAAGGCCTTGCCCCACTTCTTGCAGCCGGTCTTCACGCGAAGACACGCATCGTGGCTGATGCAGTCGATCGGGCAGAAGACGCAGTCGACCGAGGGCAGGACGCGATCGATGCGCGATACCGCCTCCCGTAAACCGCCGTCATGGTGGATGAGTTCCGCACCGTAGGAACTGGCGATCTGGCGCAGATGCGCAACCTGGCAGTCGCGTCCGCCGACATAGAGGAAGCTACGGCCCTCGAGCGTCACCTTTCCGGCATTGGATTGCGGTTGGCTCTGCGCATCCTTCGCCCTGCCCTTGCCGCCCTTGCCTGCATTCTGGTGCCGCTTGCCACCCATCCGTCGTCTCCGTCTTGCTTCGCGACGCCGGCCCTGCGGCCCATCGCCAATCAGATTTGGCACACACCGATCGGTTGCGTGACGGAGGCAACCTATAAAACTTGATAGCAGGAGTAAAGTATAAACATGAGTGTTTTGATCATATATTTCGATGCTCGCCTTCGCGACTTTTTCCTCTCGCGGAAGCAGATTCACAGCCCTGAATTCACCGGGTGAAGGACACCGGGATGTTGAATTCCCATCTGTCGCGGCCCGCACCGGCGGGAATGGCCGGGAAAGGTGCCGCCCGGCGCACGGTTTCCAACGCCGCCTGATCGAGGACGGGTGAACCGGCGCTTTTCGTTATGCCGACCCTTGCCACCCCACCACCGGAAGTTACGGTAAAGCTGACATGGGCAACACCGCGCAGCCCCTGCCTTCTGGCCTCGGCCGGGTAGCGAATAGCGCGGGTCAGCTTTCTTCTGACCTTGCCGGGATAGTTCGACACCGCGGCATTGCCGATTTCCCGCGACGCACCGCGGCTTTCTCCGGTGGCGGCAGCCGCCGTGGCATTCTCCACGCCGTCGGTCTTGCCCTTTTTCTGCGATTTCGCCTGGGCGCCGCCCTCACCTGCCTTTTTTCGGACGACCTTCTTTTTCTTCGCCGGCTCCTTCTTCGGCTCGACCTTCTCGACCTCGGGCTTCAAGACTTCCTCAGGGTCCGGTCTCTCCTGCGGAATGACGGTCTCGGCCGGAGCGATGCTTGCGATCACGTCTGCTTCTTCGACCTGGCTCGCCGGCATTTCTTCCGCGGGAAGTATGACGTCCGCCTCCGTCGGCGTCATCTCGGACGGCTCCTGGGCAACAGGTTCGGTCGGCACCGGCTCTACGGCTTCGACCACCTCTTCCGTCGGTTCGATCTCGGTCGGCTTCAGTTCCTCGGGCGTCTCTTCCGTCGGCTCCACCACTTCGGATGGGTCCCCCGCCTGAACGGCATCTTCGAAGGCGTTGCCGAGCATCGACACTTCCACGGTGGAGCCGCCGGCGATGAGCGCCAGCTCCTTTTCCTCATCAGGAGCAAGCAACATCGCCCCGCCGGCATGCGCCAGCAGGGAAAGGCCGATCGCCGTCGCCCATTTCACCATGTGTTTCATTCTGTCTTGCCTTCCGCCGGCAATTTCGAGAACGCGAACCTCAGCCCTTGAGCTCCACGGCCGATTTCGAGCCGGTCTTCAGGCCCGTCATACATGCACCCTTGCCGACGCCTTCGCCGACGCAGGTCGGCGCATCGTTGATCAGCAGGCTTTTCACCGCCTCGCACTTCGTGCCCGGCAGATCGAATTGCCTGACTTTCGTCTTGCCCGCGGGAAGATCCCTGAAATCGAGCACGGCCATGCGCTCGACCAGACCTTTCTGATCGAAGAGCACGAATTCGAACGAGACCTTCGAAAGAGCGAGCGCGCTACTGGCGACGAAGGTCAACTTGCATCCCTTTTCCGACGACGCGATCTCGTTGAGCTCGATCGAAAGGCCGGCTGGCGCGGCAGCATCCTGCGCTCCGGCTGCCCCTGCCGTGAAGAGAGCTGCAAAGGCCGCAAAGGCAAAACGGGAAAAGTAAGTCATCCTGGCACCACTCGCTGTCCGCGGCGGTCCTTTCGGTTCCCGCACGCGATCCTTTTAACTTGACCGCAACATTCCGGTATTGCGTCCTTAATGAAATATGAGTAATGAAGTCAAGATACTAACTGGAATGGGCGGGATCAATGGATGACGCACTCGTCTCGTCTTCTACTCGCGAACCGGCAAAACCGTGACACCGAACGACAACGATAATCCACGATCCCCGCGGACCGAGACGCCGCTGAACCGGCCGCAACCGATCGTCGAGAGCCACGACCTTTTCCGCGGCCACAACGAGATTCTCATTTCCCACGACGGGGCGATCTATCGAATGAAGATCACCCGCCAGGGCAAGCTGATTCTGAACAAGTAGCGAGATGACGATGACTGAGAGCGCTCACCCCACCCCGTCCGATATCCGGGCCTATCGCGCCGAGAATCCGAAGCTGCGCGAACGCGACATCGCCGCGAAGCTCGGCATTTCCGAGGCAGCGCTCGTCGCTGCCGAATGCGGCCTCACCGCCGTCCGGATCCAATGCAGCGCCAGCCGCTTCCTCGAGCGCGTCGAGGAGCTGGGCGAAGTCCTTGCGCTTACCCGCAACGAAAGCGCCGTCCACGAAAAGGTCGGCGTCTACGAGAACATCAAGCAAGGGCACGGCGCGGCTCTGGTGCTTGGTCCCGAAATCGACCTGCGCATCTTTTCCGGCGCCTGGGCACATGGTTTCGCCGTGACCAAGACGGATGCGACAGGGGAGGTTCGCCGCAGCCTGCAGTTCTTCGACAAGTGGGGCAATGCCGTCCACAAGGTTCACCTGCGTCCTCTCTCGAACCTGGCCGCCTATGAGACGATCGTCGAAGACCTTCGCCTGGACGATCAGTCGCAGGACTTCATCGCCGATCCCGGCGCGCCCACGGACGACGATTCGGCCGATGCTGCAGTCGATACGGCGGAGCTGCGCGACCGCTGGTCGAAGCTCACGGACACGCATCAGTTCCCCGGCATGTTGCGCAAGCTCAATATCGGACGGCGCCGGGCGCTGCACGCGATCGGCGACGACTTTGCCTGGCGGCTCGACACGGCCTGCATCGAGATGATGATGCGCAATGCTGCAGAGACGGCCCTGCCGATCATGTGCTTCGTCGGCAACCGCGGCGTCATCCAGATTCATTCCGGTCCGGTCGTCAAGATCGGTACCATGGGGCCGTGGCTGAACGTGATGGACGAAACCTTCCATCTGCATCTGCGCACCGATCACATCGCCGAACTCTGGGCCGCGCGTAAGCCGACCGCCGACGGACACGTGACCTCCCTCGAAGCGCTCGACGCCAAGGGCGAGATGATCATCCAGTTTTTCGGAAAGCGGAAGGAAGGTTCCTCGGAGAGGGCCGAATGGCGCAGCCTGGTCGAGGCGCTGCCCCGCCTGGAAGCCGTCGTCGCGGCCTGATGGCGCCGCCCAACCGGGCGGCGATTTGGGACGACACGCACAGATCAAAGGAAGTGATGATGAACGGCTTCGGTATCTGCCGTCTTCGGCGTTGGGAAATGGCCCTCGCAGCCTTCGCGCTGTCGGCGCCTTTCGTTCTGCCCCTGCTTGCGCCGGGAACTCCTCCGTTCCTGCGCCCGGCGATGGCCGAGGTGCTCGAGCAGCCGGACACCTCCCGCGTCGTTTCCGTGGGCGGCGCGATTACCGAAATCATCTATGCGCTCGGCGAGGAGAACCGCCTCGTCGGCCGCGACTCCACCAGCATTTACCCGGAGGCGGCGACCAAGCTGCCGGATGTCGGCTACATGCGGCGATTGGCGCCCGAAGGCGTTCTTGCCGTCAACCCGACGGCAATCGTGGCCGTCGAGGGCAGCGGCCCGCCGGAAACGCTCGCCGTGCTCCAAGAGGCGAACATTCCCTTCACCAGCATCCCCGAGACCTATGACAAGGACGGCATCGTCAACAAGATCCGCGCCGTCGGAGCTTTCCTCGGCGTGAAGGAAAAGGCCGAAACGCTCGCGCAATCCGTGGAGAGAGATCTCGCCGCCGCCGTGGCCGACAGTGCCGCTCGCCCGGAAGGCGAGCGCAAGCGTGTCCTCTTCGTTCTGAGCACCCAGGGCGGCAGAATCCTCGCCTCCGGTACCGGCACCGCCGCCGCCGGCATCATCGAGCTTGCCGGCGCGGTCAACGCCGTCGGCACCTCGCCCGGTTACAAGGCATTGACGGAGGAGGCGATCATCGAGGCCAAGCCCGATGTGGTCCTGATGATGAACCGCGGCGATAGCCATGCTGCAGGCCCCGACGAACTCTTCGCGCTTCCGGCCCTCAGCCTCACCCCGGCGGCAAAGAACAAGGCGCTGATCCGCATGGACGGGCTGCATCTGCTCGGCTTCGGTCCTCGCACGGCAGGCGCTATCCGCGAACTCAACGCCGCAATTTACGGAAAGAAGACCAATGCCTCGCAGTGAGGCCATGGAAGGCCCGATGCGCCGGCCGGCACTTGCCGCCCGGATCGTCCGCGACTGGCGCAACGGAGACCGGGCGGGCCTGGCGCGTGGCCTGATCCTCGTTCTGGCGATACTGGCGGCCGTGACGTTCATGACCTCCATCACCACCGGCGCCGCCGACGCTTCGCTCGGCAATATCCTTCGGTGGCTTTTCGGCGAGGCCGATCAGGCCATGAGCGCCCGCGACCGAATCATCATCCTCGATATCCGTTTGCCGCGTGCCGTTCTCGGCATGCTGGTCGGCGCGTCGCTTGCCGTTTCCGGCGTCGTGATGCAGGGCCTCTTCCGCAATCCGTTGGCCGATCCCGGCCTTGTCGGAGTTTCCTCCGGCGCAAGCCTCGGCGCGGTGCTGTTGATCGTGCTCGGTGACGTTGCCTTTGGCCCGCTATTCGCGGTCTTCGGCTTCTATGCCCTCCCCTTCGGCGCCTTTCTCGGCGGCCTCGCCACCACGCTGCTGCTCTACCGGATCGCTACGCGCGGCGGCCAGACCTCGGTCGCGACGATGCTGCTGGCGGGCATTGCGCTGGGCGCGCTTGCCGGTGCAGTGACGGGCGTACTCGTCTTCATCGCGGACGACAAACAACTGCGCGATCTCACTTTCTGGGGCCTCGGATCGCTCGCCGGCGCCAACTGGACCAAGATCGGCGCCGCCGGACCGATCATTCTCCTGTCACTTGCAGTCGTCCCCTTCCTGGCGCGCGGGCTCAACGCCATCACGCTCGGCGAAGCCGCCGCCTATCACATGGGCGTCCCGGTTCAGCGGCTGAAGAACATCGCCATCTTCAGCGTTGCCGGCGCCACCGGCGCGTCGGTGGCCGTCAGCGGCGGCATCGGATTCGTCGGCATCGTCGTTCCGCATCTCCTGCGGCTGATCATAGGCCCGGATCACCGCTACCTGCTGCCCGCCTCCGCCCTCCTTGGCGGCACGCTGCTGATCTTCGCCGACATGCTAGCCCGCACCATCGTGTCGCCGGCCGAACTGCCGATCGGCATCATCACCGCCTTCGTGGGTGCGCCCTTCTTTCTCTGGGTCCTGCTCAGGGGCCGGTCGAACTTGGGACTTTGATTGCGAACATGATCAGAGCATCCGACATTTCCGTCCGCCTTGCCGGAAGACAGGTGCTGCACGGCGTCTCCCTCGACGCCGCTCCCGGTGCGATGACTGCAATCGTCGGCCCGAACGGATCGGGCAAGACCACGACCTTGAAGGCGATCTCGGGCGAGCTCACGCCTTCGGCCGGTAAGGTCACCATCAACGGTCGCGACATCGCAAGCCTGAAACCATGGGAGCTCGCACTGAAGCGGGGCGTGCTGCCGCAATCGACGGGCATCTCATTTCCCTTCACCGTCAGGGAAATCGTGCGCCTCGGCCTCGAGGCAGCCGGAAGCGGCAAGGCGGTCGCCGGCGACCGGACAGCCGACGAAGCTCTGGAGGCCGTCGATCTCGCCGGCTTCTCCGGCCGCTTCTACCAGGAACTTTCGGGCGGCGAACAGCAGCGGGTGCAGCTCGCACGCGTCCTCTGCCAGATCTCGGCGCCGGTCGCAGACGGCGAACCGCGCTATCTCCTGCTCGATGAGCCGGTATCGAGCCTCGACATCCGCCACCAGCTCACGATCATGCGGCTTGCGCGCCAATTCTGCGCCGACGGCGGCGGTGTCGTCGCTGTCATGCACGATCTCAACCTTACATCGATGTTTGCCGATCAGATCGTGATGATGAAAGCCGGCCGCATCCGGGCGCGCGGAGCGCCGAAAGACGTGCTGACCGACGAGACCATGGAAGCGATCTTCGGCTGCCGCATGCGGGTGAGCGTCGCTCCGGCACAGGATATCCCGTTCGTATTGCCGCAGTCCGCCACGATGTGAAGCCGGGCTCACAGCGGCAACGTCAGGATTACCGAAACAAATTCCTCCCTCATGCGTTGATCTACAATGCCGGCGTGTAGACCGCGCCCGCTTGGAGTGCCGCGTGTCCTATCGGGCGCACAAAGAGCCGGGAAGTGTGCCTTCGCCGGCCGATTCGCATGAACCGACCACATGCCGGCCGTTTCACGCCGGCACAGCAGCGAGGGAAAAGACAATGGCGACAGGCATGTTCTCGGGCTCGGGCAGCCGCAAGCGCAACGGCAGCGCGATCGACCCGTCGATGGAGGATCAGCTCAACGAAATACGCGAAGACATCGCGCAGCTCATGACGCTGATTGCCGACCGCGGGGCTGCGGCTTCGCGTGATGCAAAGGTCAAAGCGCGCGGCGCCCGTGACCAGGCCGAAACCGATCTGCACGCCTTGTTGGAGAGCGGCGAGCAGATGCTTTCCGACTTGCGCAGCCGCTATGCGGATACGGAAAGAGAGGTTCGTCGGACGATACGCGAGCATCCTCTTGCGACGCTCGGCACCGCAGCCGTTATCGGCCTCATCGCAGCCGCTTTGCTGCGCCGGTGAGGACCTGCCAGGCGTCGCGTTGACCGAGTATGAAGGGGAGCTACCTTATGGGGACACTCGGAACTGTCCTGTCGGCCCTGCTTGCGTTCGACGCCGCCGCTGCGGCGTCGCGCTATAAACGCAATGTGGTCCTCTGGGCCATCGTCGCCGTGCTTCTCGGCAGCGCCTACGTCTTCGCGCTGATAGCAATCGCCCTGCTTCTCTCGGCGCGCTATTCGCCGGTCGCCGCAGCGCTGACGGTCACCGTCGCCCTGATCGTGACCGCTCTGGTCGTCATCGGCGTCATGGCCGGGCTGAACGCCCGCGACCGCCGGCTTGCCGACGAACGCCGCCGCCGCTCGGCGATGCGGACGAATCTTGCGCTCGTTGCGGTGACAAGCATCCTGCGCAAACAGCCGCTTCTGGGAGCCGCGACCGGGATTGCCGTTGCCGCGCTGCTGGGACTGAGCCGGGGCCGCAAGCGCAGCGACGATAGTTGATTCCGCACGGAAAAGGCCCCGGCGGGGCCTTTTCCGTGCGCCGAGGCGCGGTCCCTCAGACTGCCCTCAAAGCGGCAGTCGGATCAATGCCGTGACCCCCGCAGGCAGATATTCCACTTTCACCGAGCTCCCGATGATCTTGTCCAGGCTGCGCTCGATCAGGATCGAGCCGAAACCGCGGCGACGCGGCTCGCGAATAGGCGGTCCGCCCACTTCGGTCCAGGTCAGATGCAGGACGGTCTCGCCGTCCTCGACCACGCGGCGCGCCGTCAGCACGATTTTCCCCGTCGGAACCGAGAGCGCGCCGTATTTTACCGCATTGGTCGCCAATTCGTGCAGCACCAATCCAAGCCCAACGGCCTGGTCGGGACCCAGAAGAATCTCGTCCTTGTGCAGCTCGACCTGTTGGGAATAATCGCTGACATAGGGCAGCAACTGTTTCGAAATCAGTTCCGACAGGTGGATCGTGCCCCATTCGTAGTCGGAAAGGAGCCCGTGCGCCTCGGAAATCGCCTGAAGGCGGCCGGCAAAGGCGGTCATGAACTCGGCCGGGTCACTCGTTTGCCGGAGCGTCTGGCGGGCGAGCGACTGGAGCATTGCAAGCGTGTTCTTGACCCGATGGTTCAGCTCTTTCAGCAACAGTCGCGTACGGTTCACCGACGCCTGCTGGTCCGAGACGTCGATCGTCATGCCGAGAAAGCTCAGGGGCGCGCCCTTGCTGTCGCGGTCGTGCACGCGGCCGCGGCCCAGAAGCCATCGCCCGTTCGTGCCGATGCGAAACATGCCGTCATATTCCTCGTTGGCAGCCATCGCCTGACGGAGCTTCGAGAAGGTCGGGATGCGATCCTCGGGATGAATGGCGGAAAAGATCGCCTTGGCGCCGACGGTGCGCTCCGGCGGAAGACCGAACATGCGCATCATTGCGCCATTGCCTGAGACCGTGCCGGCGCGAATGTCCCAGAGCCAGCTGCCGACATTGGCCGCGTCGAGCGCCATTGCGAGCCGCTGCTCCTCGCGGGAAAGCGCGGCCTCCTTGAGCGCACGCCGGCGCGTCTCGTCCTTCAGCTTGAACAGCGAGGCGGCGACACCTGCGATGCGCTGCAGCTCGCTTTGCCGTTTGGCCGAGACCTCGGACCGGGGCTCGACATCGAGAACCGCGACGGTTCCGATCGCCTGACCGTCCAGAATAATCGGCGCGCCCGCATAAAAGCGCAGGAATGGGGGGCTGGCGACCGCCCGGCGGTGACGGAACGCCGGATGACGGGAGGCATCAAGCACGAGGAAGGGGCCGCCGTCGCCTGCCGCAATCGTATGGACGCAGAAGGACTCGCGAACGTGCGACCGCGTTTCAGCCGTGCCTATGCATGCCTTGAACCATTGCCACTCGCGGTCGACCAGGCTGACGAGAGCGATAGGCGCGTCGAAAAGGCTCGCGGCAAGCCGCGCCAGCCCGTCGAAATCCTCATCGGGAACCGACATGTCCGGCACGGCGGCCTGAAGGACGCCGAGCCGCTCCGGCGCGTCGAGCACCTGCGCTACCGCTGGAAGCATCGCCTCTGTCTTTTCACGCATTCGGCCTGAACTCCAAACTCGCGCAGGCGCCTGAATCTCAGCTCCACTGTATGTTTGCCTTCGACCGGAGCCGGTCTAGGGAGGAAAACATACAGCAAACTGGAGCAATATGGCGACCACGCTCCGCCGGTCGAACGCAGCCCTCCGAATGCCCTCTTGCGAGCGCCGCACGAACTTCAATCCGGCACCGGTCTATGCATATGTCCTTGAACCGCTATCGATTCAAGGACAAAACATGCAGCAGATCGAGGTGCTACAGCGACTTCGCGCGTCCGACAGGACGCTGCGGGATCGCATCAGGAAACGAA
Organism: Sinorhizobium meliloti 4H41; assembly: GCF_000375585.1. GTDB lineage: Bacteria > Pseudomonadota > Alphaproteobacteria > Rhizobiales > Rhizobiaceae > Sinorhizobium > Sinorhizobium meliloti_A. Next base: position 904,336 of record NZ_AQWP01000002.1, read on the forward strand.
GGCACGCGAGGTGATGGGTGCGGAGGTCTCGTCGGGCCCGTAGTCGTTTTCTCCCCTAACCTGGAGAATTTCCTGCAGCCTTTGACGCGCCCTGTTGACGCGGCTCTTGATCGTTCCGAGCGCACAGCCGCAGATCGTTGCGGCCTCCTCGTAGGAAAAGCCGGAGGCCCCCACAAGGATGATCGCTTCGCGTTGATCGGGCGGCAACTGTTCGAGCGCCCGGCGGAAATCCTGCAGATCGAGCGAGCCGTATTGTTCCGGGTGATGGGCGAGCGTCTCCGTCAAATGGCCGTCGCTGTCCTGCACCTCGCGCCCACGCTTGCGCATCTGACTGTAAAGCTCGTTGCGCAGGATCGTGAAAAGCCAGGCCTTCATATTGGTACCGATCTCGAAATGATCCTGCTTGGCCCAGGCCTTCATGATCGTGTCCTGCACGAGATCGTCGGCCCGGTCGTGTCGTCCGATCAGTGACATCGCAAAGGCGCGCAGGCTCGGCAGCGCGGCAAGCATCTCACGCTTGAACTCTTGATTTTCGGATGACATCCGGCGCTTACTCCTTGCCCTGCAGAGCCGATTGCTGTTCTGCAGCTTCCAGCTTTTCCAGTAGATCGAGAAAGCGTGCCGGTATCGCTTCCTCCTGCACCGACTGATAGAGGGCCTTCAGCTTCACCGCAATCTGCGCATTCGGATCGTCGGAGGACGGACTTTTACCGCTCATCCGCCCTGCCCCTGTCGTATATCTCATTGTTGCAATTTCGCCCTTGAAAGTTCGCCTGCACCATAACGCAGCGGAAAAATGAAATGTTCCGAAGCGGAACCATTTTTTCGGCGAAACGTTTTCGCAACGATATTACGCCCATGGATTGAGGGAGTCCCTGAATGACATTGTCCACCCGTATTGCTCCATTTCTTCCTTATCTGCGCCGCTATTCGCGTGCCCTGACCGGGTCGCAGACCTCTGGAGATGCCTATGTCGCGGCCGTGCTTGAGGCACTTATCGCGGATACGTCTATCTTTCCGGAAGCAAGCAGCGACAGGGTAGCGTTGTTCCGTCTTTTCACATCCATGTTCGGATCGTCTTCCGTCCTCGTGCCGGAGCCGGTGTCGCCCTTTGCCTGGGAACAGCGCGCATCCGTCAACCTTGCGGCCGTCTCGCCGCTCGCACGCCAGGCGTTCCTGCTCGTTTCCGTCGAAGCCTTCACCCCACAGGAAGCCGCCGAAGTACTCGATGTAGACGCCGCCAAGCTGGCCGCACTTCTCGACCGCGCATCCCAGGAAATTTCCCGTCAGGTTGCAACCGAGATCATGATCATCGAGGACGAGCCGCTGATCGCGATCGACATCGAGCAGATGGTCGAAAGCCTCGGCCACAGCGTGACCGGGATTGCACGCACCAAGGACGAGGCGATCGCCCTCTATGAGACGACGAAGCCGAACATGGTGCTCGCAGACATCCAGCTCGCCGACGGCAGCTCGGGAATCGATGCCGTAAACGAAATCCTGAAGACGGCTGCCGTTCCGGTGATTTTCATCACCGCCTTCCCGGAGCGTCTCCTGACCGGTGAACGTCCCGAACCCACGTTCCTCGTCACCAAGCCTTTCAATCCGGAAATGGTGAAGGCCCTGATCAGCCAGGCGCTGTTCTTCAACGAGACGACGAAGGCTGCGGCCTGAGTCGAGATTTCCCTCACCACAGGGGCCCCGGCGGCATTGCTTTTACAGTGTCGGGGGCCCTCATCCCCAATGCTCGTCACAGGATGGGGGCGCCGCGTCTGCGGCGCGGAACTTTCTTTCAGCCCGAAGACTTGGGCTGACTGGCTTCCTGTGACAAGCACAGGAACGCCTCGCCTAAGATGATCACCATCGCAAACGCCCGCATCCGGAACTCGGTCGCATCGCCCGATGCTCCCGAAGCAAAACAGCCAGTGCCGAGGGAAGGGCACTGGCTGAGCTTTGGCAACTCACTGAGGGGGGATGTGAGTTGGCAACCGGCGGTATGCCTCCGACGTCACATTGGGGGCGATGTGCGTCACCGTCCGGTTATCGCCATAATGCACGAGGCGAAAAAAGGTTCCGCGGATATTCGGCAAGACTGCAGATGAAAATCTGCACCCCTCGCATGTTGAATCACTCCATCGACTCCAGTTCCTCGCGATGCCGATAGAGCGCGAGGAAGCGCCGATAATCCCGGTCGTAGATGCGGCGTTGCGCCGGGTCGGGGAGCCGTTCCGTTCCAGCCGACGACATCGCCGGTCCGGCCCTGGCGAGGTCCGGATAGAGCTCGCCGGCGACGGCCGCCGTCATTGCCGTGCCGAGGAGAACGGCATCGGCTGCCTGGGGTGCGACGACCCGGCAGCCGGTGACGTCGCAATAAAGCTCCATTAACAGGGAGTTGCGCACATGCCCGCCGGTCACGTGCAGCGTGTCGAGTTCGTAGCCCGCTTCCTTCATCATCTCCAGGATGTGGCGAATCCCGAGCGCTATCGCGACGCAGGTCCGCCAATAGAGCCGGCACAGCGCATCGAAGGAGGAGTCGAGCGGCAGCCCGCTGATGACCCCGAGTGCATGCGGATCGGCAAGCGGCGACCGGTTGCCGTGGAAATCCGGAAGCACGTGAAGGCGCTGGGCAAAGTCCGCGCCATGAAGCGCGCGCATTTCCTGCACCCGCTCGATGATCTTCGCATGGGTTTCGGTCGTCGGTGGTAGTCCGCCTCCGTGCAGCCGCACGATATGATCGAGCAGCGCTCCGGTCGCCGACTGACCGCCCTCGATGAGCCAGAGCCCGGGCAAGACCGCTTCGAAATAAGGCCCCCACATGCCGAAACCCGGCTTCATGTCCTTGGAAAAGGCAACAATGCAACTCGAGGTTCCGCCGATCAGTGCCAGCTGGCGCTCCAGCTTCGCCGGCGCGTCCGCGAAGCCGCCGAGCACGCCGAGCGCCCCGGCATAGGCATCGATCAGCCCCGGCGCGACCTGGCATGCGGTGTCGAGCCCGAGCTCCTCCGCCGCGCTCGCGCTCAGACGCCCGACGGCTCGCTCCACCGGCAGCGTCTCCTCGGGCAAGCCACCACGTTCGAGGAGGTCCTCAAGACCGATCTGCTCCAGATAGTCCTGCTGCCACCCGCGTTTCTCGTGCGCGAGATAGTTCCATTTTGCCGTCAGCGTACAGCGCGAGCGGGCCGGACTTCCGGTCGCCCGCCAGGACATGTAATCCGCGAGGTCGAAGAAATACCCCGCCCGTTCCCATTGCTGCGGGAGGTTGCGCTTCAGCCACATCAGCTTCGGCATTTCCATCTCGGGCGACATCACCCGCCCCGAATGATCGAGAACGGGATGTTTCGTCGCCGTACAGAAATCGGCTTCCGCCAACGCCCGGTGGTCCAGCCAGACGATGGTGTCCCAGCGTGCCTCCCCCTGACGATTGACCGAGAGCGGGAGGCCGTCGCGATCGCGCACGACGAGCGAACAGGTGGCGTCGAAGCCGATCGCCGCAATGCTTTCCGCCGGCACAGCCGCCTTCTCGCGCGCCGATCTGACCGCCCCGCAGACCGCAGCCCAGATGTCCTCGGAATCGTGTTCGGCGTGGTTTTCCTCCGGACGGTTCATCGCAATCGTCCGATCGGCCCGCGCCAGGAGCCTACCTTGCCGGTCGAAGACGCCGGCGCGGGCGCTGCCGGTTCCAATATCGACCGCCACGACATATTCGCGCATCAATGGATGCCCCCGTCCCGAAAAAATGATGGATGTTCGCCGAGCCGGACGACGCGGCAGCAAAACCGCCCCGTCCTGCTCTCCCTATTGACGGACAAACTGTATCAATTCGCCCATGTCGTCAAACAGCACGTCGGGTTCGAGGCTGGCGAGCGTCCGCCGGTGGCGGTCGTTTCGTGCGTGGCTGCCCCCCGCGAAGGCGAAGACGCGCATGCCGGCGGACTTTGCCGCCTCGATGCCGGCCGGGCTGTCCTCGATGACGATGCAATCGGACGGGTAATAGCCCATCTTAGCGCTTGCATGCAGGAAAAGGTCGGGCGCCGGCTTGCCGCGCTCCACCATGCTGGCGCTGAAGATGTTCGGCTCGAAGAGATCGATGAGCCCCGTCACGGCCAGCGAAAGGCGGATGCGCTCCGGCTGGCTCGACGAAGCCACGCAATGGGCGGTGCCCAGCCCTTCCACCGCCTCGCGTATGCCGGCGATTGGCCTCAGTTCCTCGCGAAATCGTGCATAGAGCCGTGTCCGCATGCCTTCGAGAAAAACCTCGTCGGTCGCAAGTCCGTGTTCTTCGTGCAGGATCGTCGACATCGTCTTCAAGCTGCGGCCGAGGAAGCGCTCGCTCGCCTCCTCGGTCGTCATCGAAACGCCGGCAGCCGCGAGCGCGTCGACGAGGACCCCGAGCGAAATCGGTTCGCTGTCCACCAATACGCCGTCACAATCGAAAATCACCAGCCTGGAGGCGTGCCCCACCATCGTCATTCCCCGAGGTTTCCGTCCAGATAAAGCTGGAGCGTGGCACGCGTACCCTTTTCCCAAAGCACTTTCAACGCGTGAGCGAAACGGCGGCGGAAGAGATCGGATTGCGCGACATCGCCGAAGATGTCGGAAAGCGCAAGGAACGCCATTGGATCGTCCTTCGCTGCAACTGCGGCGGCCTGCAGCCGGTCGGCGTTGGCGTCGTTGAAAACGATCTCCTTGCCGCTGTCCGACTTGCCGGCGAAATAACGGCACCACAGCGCCGAAACGAGCGACAACCCGACGACGTCTTCGCCGCGGCGCAGGCGGTCGGCCGTCGACGGCAGGATGAATTTCGGCTGTCGGTTGGAGCCGTCCTGCGCCAGCCGCGCGACCGTGTCACCGATCTTCGGATTGGAGAAACGCGTCTCGATGAGCTTGTAATAATCCTTCAGATCCGTGTCCGGAACCGGCGGTATCACCGGGATGATCTCGTCGTGCTCCAGCTTTGACAGGAAGGCGCGGATCAACGGCTCCTCCATCGCCTCATGAACGAAATGGATGTCGAGCAGTGCCGCCGGATAGGCGATCGCCGCATGGCCGCCGTTGAGGATACGGATCTTCATATGCTCGTACGGCGCGACGTCCGGCACGAACTGCACGCCCACCTCTTCGAGCGCCGGGCGGCCTTGCGGGAAACGGTCCTCCAGCACCCATTGCTTGAATTCCTCGCAAAAGACCGGCCAGGCATCGTCGATTCCGTATTGTGAGGCGACGATGCCGATCTCGCGGGCACCGGTTGCCGGCGTGATGCGGTCGACCATGCCGTTCGGAAAGGCGACATTGGCATCGATCCAGTCCGCAAAGCCCGGATCGGAGAGGCGCGCCAGACCGGAGACGGCAGCGTGGGTGACCTCTCCGTTTCCAGGAATATTGTCGCAGGACATGATCGTGAACGGCGGAATGCCCTTGGCGCGGCGTTCGGCGAGCCCCGCCAGGATGAGGCCGAAGACGGTTTTTGGAGCCGTCGGATCGCGCGCATCCTCGACGATCGCCGGATGCGCCGGGTCGAAGACGCCGGATGCCGGATCGATGAAATAGCCGCCTTCGGTGATCGTCAGGGAAACGATGCGGATGAGCGGGCTTGCGAGCTGCGCCACGATCGCGGGCGTGTCGCCAGGCTCGAGATAGGCGATCATGGCGCCCGTGACATGCGCGCCCGTGCGGTTGTTGTCCTGCTCGACCACCGTCGTCAGGAAATCCTGCGCTTCGAGCTTGTCGCGCATGACCTTGTCCGATGGCAGGACACCCGCGCCGATAATTGCCCAATCGCGATCGCGTCCCAGGTTGAAAAGGTCATCGAGATAGACCGCCTGATGCGCACGGTGGAAATTGCCGACGCCGAAATGCACGATGCCGGCCCGAAGGTCATGCCGGCCGTAGTTCGGGACGCCGGCCCTGGCTTTGACCGCGTCGAGCGTGGCAAGGGAGAGTTTGGTCGCCATCCTTTCAATCCTTTCGCGAACGAGCCTCAGCTCATCCAGTTGCCGCCATCGACGTTATAGGTCTGCGAGACGATGTAGTCGCTTTCCGCCGAGGCGAGGAAGATCGCCATGCCGGTCAGGTCCTCTGCGGTGCCCATGCGTCCGAAGGGAACGGCCTCCCCGACCAACCGTTTTTTCTCGCCGCGCGGACGGTTCTCGTATTTGGCGAAAAGCGCGTCGACGCCCTCCCAGTGCTCACCGTCGACGACGCCGGGAGCGATGGCGTTGACGTTGATGCGGTGTTTGATGAGATCGAGACCGGCCGATTGGGTGAGGCTGATGACCGCAGCCTTGGTGGCGCAATAGATCGCCACCAGAGCTTCCCCACGCCTGCCCGCCTGGCTCGCCATGTTGATGATCTTGCCGCCCCTGCCCTGCGCGATCATCTGCCTGGCGGCCGCCTGCAAGGTGAAGAGCGTGCCGGCGACGTTGATCGCAAACAGTTTTTCGTAGCTCTCGCGGGTGATCTCGACGATCGGCGCGAGGTCGAAGAGCGCGGCATTGTTGACGAGGATGTCGAGCCCGCCGGCATGTTCGACGGTCGCGGCGATCGCGGCGTCGATGGAGTCCTGCCGGGTCACATCCATCACGACCGCATAGGCCGCGGACCCGATCTCCGCCGCCGCCCGTCTCGCCCGCTCGATATCGATGTCGGCGATGGCGACCGTGGCGCCCTCGCGCACGTAGGCTTCGGCGAAAGCGCGGCCGATACCCCGCGCCGATCCGGTGATCAACGCGCTCTTTCCTTCAAGACGTTTCATCGAATTGCCATTCCCTTTTCATCGAACCTGTGAAGGCGCTCGGGATCCGGCGTCAGATAGACCTGATCGCCATGGGTCACCGCGAAGTCGCCGCCGACGCGCGCCGTCAAAGTACCGATGCCGTCTGCATGCACGTGCAGGAAGGTGTCCGAGCCGAGATGCTCGGCCACTCCCACCGTGCCCCGCCACGTGCCCTGATCCTTCGAAAGGGCAATATGCTCCGGGCGGATGCCGATCGTGTGGGCCTGATGGGCCGCGGCAGGCGCACCGGTGACGAAGTTCATCTTCGGCGACCCGATGAAACCGGCGACGAATAGATTGTCCGGCCTGCGGTAGAGGTCGAGGGGCGAGCCCACCTGCTCGATGCGGCCGCGGTTGAGCACGACGATCTTGTCGGCCATGGTCATGGCCTCCACCTGGTCGTGCGTCACGTAGACCATGGTCGTCTTCAGTTGCTGGTGAAGCTGGCTGATCTCCAGTCGCATGTTGACCCGCAGCGCGGCGTCGAGATTCGACAGCGGCTCGTCGAAAAGGAAGGCTTCCGGCTGGCGGACGATGGCCCGGCCGATCGCCACGCGCTGGCGCTGGCCGCCGGAAAGCTGGCGGGGCTTGCGGTCGAGATAGTCGGTGAGGTTGAGGACGCGCGCCGCGTCCTCGACCTTCTTGTCGATCGTGGCCTTGTCCTCGCCCGCCATCTTCAGCGGAAAGGCGATGTTGGAGCGCACGCTCATATGCGGATAGAGAGCGTAGGACTGGAACACCATCGAAAGGCCGCGCTTTGCCGGCGGCAGCTCGGTGGCGTTGCGGCCGTCGATGACGATCTCGCCGTCGCTGACGTCCTCCAGTCCGGCGATCAGCCTCAGAAGCGTCGACTTGCCGCAACCCGAGGGGCCGACGAAGACGACGAACTCGCCGTCGGTGATATCGAGGTCTATCGAGGGAATGACGGCGTGGGCGCCGAAGACCTTCGATACGTTCTTGAGAGTGATGCTTCCCATGGTTTTACCCTTGTTTGAACCGCGTCGCCCTTACTTGACTGCGCCGAAAGTGAGGCCGCGCACGAGCTGTTTTTGCGAGAACCAGCCGAGGATGAGGATAGGGGCGATCGCCATCGTCGAGGCCGCCGACAGCTTGGCGTAGAAGAGGCCCTCCGGGCTCGAATAGGAGGCGATGAACGCGGTGAGCGGCGCGGCCTTTGCGGCGCTCAGGTTCAAGGTCCAGAACGCTTCGTTCCAGGCAAGGATGATGTTGAGCAGCAGCGTCGAGGCTATGCCGGGGATCGCCATCGGCGTCAGCACATAGATGATTTCCTTGGAGAGCGAGGCGCCGTCCATGCGCGCCGCTTCGAGGATCTCGCCGGGGATCTCCTTGAAATAGGTGTAGAGCATCCAGATGATGATCGGCAGGTTGATCAGCGTCAGCACGATCACGAGCCCTGTGCGCGTGTCGAGCAGTCCCCAGTTGCGGAATATCAGATACATCGGCACCAGCACGCCGACCGGCGGCATCATCTTGGTGGAGAGCATCCACATCAGCACGTCCTTGGTGCGCTTCGTCGGCGAGAACGCCATCGCCCAGGCTGACGGGATCGCGATCAACAGGCCGAGCAGGGTCGAGCCGAAGGAAACGACCACCGAATTCATGAAGTGCTTCAGGTAATCCGACCGGCTCTGCACCTCGGAATAGTTCTCGGTCGTCCAGTCGAAGAAGAGGAAGACCGGCGGAGAGGCGATCGCCTGGGCTTCCGTCTTGAAGCTCGTCAGGAAGGTCCAGAGGATCGGAAAGAAGATCAGGATTCCGATCGTCCAGGCCACCACGGTCGTGATGAGCTTGCGCCCGGTAGAGACATTGCGTGCCATGGTCTCAAGCCTCCAGCGTCTTGCCGATCATGCGCATCAGGAAGAATGCGACGATATTGGCGAGGATGACCGCGATGATCCCGCCCGCCGAGGCGCCGCCCACATCGAACTGCAGAAGGGCTTGGGCGTAGACGAGGAAAGTGAGGTTCGTGCTCTGCGTACCCGGACCGCCATTGGTGGTGACGAGGATCTCGGCGAAGACCGACAGCAGGAAGATCGTCTGGATCAGGATGACGACCGTGATCGCACGCGAGAGATGCGGCAGGACGAGATAGATGAAGCGGCTTACCGCGCCTGCGCCGTCCATCTGTGCGGCTTCCTTCTGCTCCTCGTCGAGCGACTGCAGCGCAGTCAGCAGGATGAGCGTGGCGAAGGGCAGCCACTGCCAGGCGACGATCAGAATGATCGAGAGAAGCGGCGCGTTGGCGAGAAAGTCGAACGGCTGCAATCCGAGCAGCTTGGCAAGCCAGGCGAAAAGTCCGTTCACGGGATTCATGAACATGTTCTTCCAGACCAGCGCCGCCACCGTCGGCATGATGAGGAAGGGCGCGATCACCAGGATGCGCACGATCCCCTGCCCGAACATCGGCTGGTCGAGAAGAAGCGCCAGTCCGATGCCGCCGACCACGGTGATGAAGAGCACGCCGAGAACGATGGCGAGCGTGTTGAATATCGCCTGGAAGAAGGCCGGGTCGGTGAGGAAATAGGTGTAATTCGTAAGCCCGGCGAACTCCTCCATCCCCGGCATCAGCAGGTTGTAGCGCAGCAGCGAGAAATAGACCGTCATGGCCAGCGGCACGATCATCCAGGCCAGAAGCAGGAGCACCGAGGGCGCGATCATCAATCGCGCGGCGGAGCGGGTGTGCAAGGTCGCCATGGCGTCCCCCGTGTGAAGTCGACGCGGTTCTTCAAAAACGGCAGGCGTATCGCCATCCGAACGCGCGCCATGAACTGGAAAAGTCAGAGCGGAACGCGGATCGAAGGCGGGTTGCCCCTTTCCCCGTCCCGCTCTGGAGGTAGCCGGGGCGTTCGCTGTTTCCAGCAGACGCTCCGGCTCCTTGGGAGCTCACTTGATGTAGCCGGCTTTGGTCATTTCGCGGGTCGACAGCTGCTGCGCGCTGGCAAGCGCCTGATCCACGCTCATCTGACCGGCCAGCGCCGCCGAGAACACCTGCCCGACCGCCGTGCCGAGACCCTGGAATTCCGGGATCGCCACGAACTGGACGCCGACATAGGGCACCGGCTTCACCGCCGGGTTCTTCGGGTCGGCGGCATTGATCGAGTCCAGGGTCATCTTCGCGAAGGGGGCCGCCTTCTGGTACTCCGGGTTCTCATAGAGGGAGGTGCGGGTACCGGGAGGAACGTTCGCCCAGCCTTCCTTCTCGGCAACGAGCTTCAGATAATCCTTGCCCGTGGCCCAGGCGATGAACTTCTGCGCCGACTCGGCCTTCTGCGATCCTGCCGGAATGGCGAGGTTCCAGGCCCAGAGCCAGTTGCCGCGCTTGCCGAGGCCGGTGTCGGGAGCGAGCGCGAAACCGACCTTGTCGGCAACGGTCGACTCCTTCGGATTGGTCACGAAGGAGGCGGCCACGGTCGCGTCGATCCACATGCCGCACTTGCCGGTCTGGAACAGCGACAGGTTCTCGTTGAAGCCGTTGGACGAGGCGCCGGGCGGGCCTGCGTCATTCATCAGCTTGACGTAGAAGTCGAGTGTGTTCTTCCATTCCGGCTGGTCGAACTGCGGCTTCCAGTTCTCGTCGAACCAGCGGGCGCCGAAGGCGTTTGCCGTGGCCGTCAGGAAAGCCATGTTCTCGCCCCAGCCGGCCTTGCCGCGCAGGCAGATACCGTAGATCTCGTTATCCTTGTCGGTGATCTTGCGGGCCGCATCGGCGATGAAATCCCAGGTCGGCGCATCGGGCATGCTAAGCCCGGCCTTCTCGAACAGGTCCTTGCGGTACATGACCATCGAGCTCTCGCCGTAGAACGGTGCCGCATAGAGCTTGCCGTCGATCGTCAGGCCGCTGCGGATCGCCGGCAGAAGGTCGTCGACGTCGTATTCGGGACCGAGATTGTCGAGCGGCAGGAGCCAGCCCTGCTTCGCCCAGATCGGCACTTCATACGTGCCGATCGTCATGATGTCGTACTGACCGCCCTTGGTCGCGATGTCGGTCGTGACCCGCTGGCGCAGCACGTTTTCCTCGAGAGTGACCCACTCAAGCTGGATGTCGGGATTTTTCGACGTGAAATCGTCCGTCAGCTTCTGCATCCGGATCATGTCGCCATTGTTCACGGTGGCAATGGTCAGCGTCTCCGCTTGGGCCAGACCCGCCAGAGCGACTGCCGAGCACGTGCCCAGCAGGAAAGTTCTCAAATTCATCGACTTCCTCCCAGAAGAAATTGAGCATTTGCCTTGCTCGTGAGCAATTACTCACCGATTGCGACGAAATGTCAATGCGCATTTGTCGTTCCGGTGCGGCAGAGCAGCTAAGAAGATGTTTTAGCTTTGGATTTTTTACAGGGATTTCACGAGAACGACGCCGATGCCGCGGCCCCGCGGCCGGCTGCGCGATCTAGACGCGGAGCAGATAGTCGGCCGTAGCCTCATCGGTGACGAGACCGTTGATGATCCTGCCCTTGAGTGCGGCGCGCAGCGCCTCGTATTTGCGCCTGCCCTTGGCGATCCCGATGACCGACGCGCGGTCGCGCGGCGGCAGCGGAACCGAGGCGACGCGCTCATTGATGCTGTCGGGCAGGAGCACGCCTTCGTGGTCGAACATCCACCCGCAGATCTCGCCGGCAGCGCCCGCGGCCATCAGCCGTGCCATTTCATCGCGCGCCAGGAACCCGTCTTCGCAAAGCGGCGCGTCGGGCCCCAGTTCGCCGACGCCCACGAAGGCGGCGTCGGCCTCGGCGCCGAGTTCCAGGGCGATCTGCACCAGGCTCTGCTTGTGCAGGACTTCGCGCTCTTCCGGCGAGGAGACGAGAACCGGCAAGGGCATGGGGAAATGCCGCGCCTTGATCGTGTCCGCCATGCTGAAGATGACGTTGTAATAGGCAGCCGACCCGTCGAGCCGGATATTGCCCGTGAGCGAAACGATACGGTGCTGTGGGCATTCCATCGATGGCAGCTGGTCGATGGTCGCCTTCAGCGTCCGGCCCGTGCCGATCGCGAGCACCACGGGCTCGGCCGACTTCAGCCAGCGCTCGATTTCCGCCGCTCCGGCCTCGGCGATTCCGACGGTCGTGGATTGGGAACCGGGGTCGCTCGGAACGACGTCGACATGCTTGAGGTCGTATTTCTCCTTGAGACGCGCCGCCATTTCGAGGCAGGCGGCGATCGGATGGTCCAGGCGCACCTTGATCAGCCGCTCGGCCATGGCAAGCGACACGAGACGTTGCGCCGACTGCCGCGAAATTCCCATGACCGACGCAATCTCGTCCTGCGTCCGGCCGGCGACATAATAGAGCCAGCCTGCGCGGGCTGCATCGTCCAGCCTGTTGCTGCTTTCCGCCTTGCGTGCCATCGATTGGCTCCCTTCCCCTTGATTTGCTGCCACTATTTTCCATGCGCTGTCAAACGGGGGCGATATGCGGCGCGCCTTGGCACCGGCAAGGTCCGCTTTTCCAGGCTTTTGCAGCCGTTTGGAAGGAAATTTTACCGTTTGATAAAAAAATAAAGCGTGTTACCGTTCCGTCATCCTGAGAAAACATTGGGAGCCAAAAATGGGAACGACGCAATCTGGGATTCTCGGCGGGCGGCTGCCGCTTGCCGAGTACGAAGCCAATTTCTCCGACCTTCATGCGCCACTCGACAGGCACGAGGCGCTGGTCGCCGCGGACCGCTGTTATTTCTGTCATGACGCGCCCTGCATGACTGCCTGTCCCACCTCCATCGACATCCCGCTCTTCATTCGCCAGATCGCGACGGGCAATCCGATCGGCTCGGCGAAGACGATCTTCGATCAGAACATACTTGGTGGCATGTGCGCCCGCGTCTGTCCCACCGAAACGCTCTGCGAAGAGGCCTGCGTACGCAACACGGCCGAGGAGCGGCCGGTCGAAATCGGCCGCCTGCAGCGCTACGCGACCGACATCGCAATGCGGGAGAACAAGCAATTCTATTCGCGCGCCGCGCGTTCCGGCCGCAGGGTCGCCGTCGTCGGCGCCGGGCCGGCGGGGCTCGCCTGCGCGCATCGGCTGGCCGTAAAAGGCCACGACGTGGTGATCTACGACGCGCGCGAAAAATCCGGCGGCCTCAACGAATACGGCATCGCCGCCTATAAGGCGGTCGACGACTTCGCCCAGAAAGAGGTCGAATACGTGCTTTCGGTCGGCGGCATCGAGGTCAGCCACGGCAAGGCGCTCGGCCGCGACTTCTCCCTTGCCGATCTGGCGGAAGAATTCGATGCCGTCTTTCTCGGCCTCGGTCTTGCCGGTGTCAATGCACTGCGGATCGAAGGCGAGAATGCCGAAGGCGTCGAGGATGCCGTCGACTTCATTGCCGCACTTCGCCAGTCGAAGACAAAGGCCGACATTCCGGTCGGCCGGCGCGTCGTGGTTCTCGGCGGCGGCATGACTGCGATCGACGCGGCCGTCCAGGCGAAACTGCTCGGCGCCGAGGAAGTGACGATCTGCTATCGCCGCGGCAAGGAGCACATGAACGCCTCGGAATTCGAGCAGGATCTCGCGGCCTCCAAGGGCGTCACCATCCGCCACTGGCTGCAGCCGAAACGCATCGCCGTCAAGGACGGCAGGGTCGCCGGCATCGAACTCGACTACACCACGCTTGAGAACGGTAGGCTGACGACGACCGGCGAAACCGGAATCATTGCCGCCGACCAGATCTTCAAGGCCATCGGCCAGACCTTCGAGGCCTCCGGCCTCGGTGCGCTACGCATGGAAAGCGGACGCATCGTCGTCGATGCGGAAGGGCGCACCTCGCTCGACAAGGTCTGGGCCGGCGGTGACTGCGTGCTTGGGGGCGAGGATCTCACCGTTTCCGCCGTCGCGATGGGACGCGATGCCGCCGGATCGATCGACCGGGCTTTCGCCGCGGCTCAGCCGCTGGCGAGCGCCGTTGCTTGAAAAGCAGAACAGGATCGAGAGGACGAGAACAATGGCTGATCTTCGCAACAATTTTGTCGGCATCAAATCCCCGAATCCGTTCTGGCTCGCCTCGGCGCCGCCGACGGACAAGGCCTACAACGTCGAGCGCGCCTTCAAGGCAGGCTGGGGCGGCGTCGTCTGGAAGACCCTGGGTGAGGAAGGACCGCCCGTTGTCAATGTCAACGGCCCGCGCTACGGCGCGATCTGGGGCGCCGACCGGCGGCTGCTGGGTTTCAACAATATCGAACTCATTACCGACCGCGATCTCTATGTGAACCTGCGCGAAATGAAGCAGGTGAAGATGAACTGGCCGGACCGTGCCCTGATCGCCTCGATCATGGTGCCTTGCGAGGAGAACGCATGGAAGGCGATCCTGCCGCTGGTCGAGGAGACCGGCGCCGACGGCATCGAGCTCAATTTCGGCTGTCCGCACGGCATGTCCGAGCGCGGCATGGGCTCGGCGGTCGGCCAGGTGCCGGAATATATCGAGATGGTGGTGCGCTGGTGCAAGCAATATACGCGCATGCCGGTCATCACCAAGCTGACGCCGAACATCACGGACATCCGCAAGCCCGCCCGCGCTGCCAAGGCCGGCGGCACCGACGCGGTATCGCTGATCAACACGATCAACTCGATCACCGGGGTCAACCTCGACACTTTCTCGCCGGAGCCCTCGATCGACGGCCGCGGCAGCCATGGCGGTTATTGCGGCCCGGCGGTGAAGCCGATCGCCCTCAACATGGTGGCCGAGATCGCCCGTGATCCCGAGACCCACGGCCTGCCGATTTCCGGCATCGGTGGCGTGACCACCTGGCGGGATGCGGCGGAATTCATGGTGCTCGGGGCCGGCAACGTGCAGGTCTGCACGGCGGCGATGACCTATGGCTTCAAGATCGTCCAGGAGATGATTACGGGCCTCTCCGACTGGATGGACGCCAAGGGCCATCGGTCGCTCGACGACATCAGCGGCCGTGCCGTCCCGAACGTCACCGACTGGCAATATCTCAACCTCAACTATATCGCCAAGGCGAAGATCGATCAGGACGCCTGCATCAAATGCGGCCGCTGTCATATCGCCTGCGAGGACACTTCGCATCAGGCGATCACCCAATTCGTAAACGGCGTGCGTCATTTCGAGGTGATCGAGGAGGAATGCGTCGGCTGCAACCTCTGCGTCAATGTCTGCCCGGTGGAGAACTGCATCACCATGGAGCCGCTCGCGGCCGGCACGCTCGACCGGCGCACCGGGAAACCGGTCGACCCGAACTACGCCAACTGGACGACCCATCCGAACAACCCGATGGCCCGCCAGGCCGCCGAGTGAAGACATACGAGTCAGACCGGAGGGCCGCCGGCATCACCGGCGGCCCTCCCACGTTTCTATCGCGTCAAAACTCTATCACCACCTTGCCGAAGGGGCCGCGGTCGAGATGCGCGAGGGCCTCGGGGACTTCGGTGAACTTGTAACGGCTGTCGATGACGGGCTTCAGTCCAAGTCGATCGACGGCCCCGACCAGATCTTCGAGTGCTCTGCGGTGACCGACGCTGATACCCTGCACGACGGGAGACTTCAGGAGAAGCGGCCCGACCGGACCTGAGACCTCGAAGCCCTCGAGCACGCCGATCACCGAGATGCGCCCGTCCGGCGCGACTGCCTTCAGGGACTGGCCGAGCCCGGCGCCGCCGGCGATCTCCAGAATGTGGTCGGCCCCATGATCCGCGGTCAGCGCATAGACGCGCTCCACCCAGTCCTCCTCCAGGCGATTTATGCCGTGATCGGCACCGAGCGCAAAAGCCCGATCGAGCTTTTCGCGGCTGCTCGAGGTCACGATGACCTCGGCTCCGGTCGCCTTAGCGATTTGCAGCCCGAACAGCGCAACGCCGCCGGTGCCCTGCACGACGACACGGTCGCCCGCCCGCAGATGCCCCTTCTCGACAAGAGCGAACCAGGCGGTCAGGCCCGCACAGGGCAAGGTACTCGCCTCCGCCGCGTCGAGGCTCTTCGGAGCTGGGACGAACCAGCCTTCAGGGAAAACCACATATTCGGACAGGACGCCCGGATGCGCCCCTCCGAGCGTCTGATAGGCAGGCGTCCTGCCGGTGCCGGGTCGTAAGCCGTCAAGCCAATCGGGGGCGAAGGTGGAGATCACGCGATCGCCCGGCTGGAAACGCGTCACGCTCTTGCCGACGGCCTCGACCACTCCGCTCATATCCGAGGCCGGCACGAAGGGGAAAGCGAGATCGAGCCCCATGCCGGTCTCCAGTACCAGCTTGTCGCGATAGTTGAGCGATACGGCAAGCGTTCGCACGAGGATATCGTGCTCGCCGGCCTCCGGCACCGGCCGTTCGGCACGCTTGAGATTGTGGGGGGCCACCGTCTGCGTGCTCCATTCCTGCATCCATTTGGACATGCCCGTTCCTTTTCATCCGTTGCGGTGAAGCGAGCATACTGTTGAACATTCGTCTTCGGTTGCGATATGATTTCCCATCATTGGTTCCCTGGAGGACGCAATTCGTGGAGCGCTTCAACGGTATTTCGGTTTTCGTGGAAGTTGCCGATGCCGGCGGCTTTTCCGCCGCCGCCGCGCGGCTCAACCTTTCGCGCTCGGCCGTGGGCAAGACGGTATCCCGGCTCGAACGACGGCTCGGCGTGCGCCTCTTTCACCGCACCACAAGGACGCAGAGTCTTACCGAAGAAGGGCAGCTCTTCTACGACAGCTGCCAAAAAGCGCTGGGCGAAATCAGAACGGCCGAAGACCTCCTCGAATCCGGGAAGCAGGAAATTCGCGGCCGCCTGCGCATCTCGATGCCGGTCCTCTTCGGCCGCCAATGCGTGGCGCCGCTGCTTCGCGACCTGTTGCGGGCGCATCCCCGTCTGGAATTCGATCTCTCCTTCAACGACCGGGTCGTCGACCTTCTCGACGAAGGCTTCGATCTCGCCATCCGCAACAGCCCGCTCGGCAACGGCTCCGGCCTGATGATGCGCACGGTGGCGGAACAGCGGATGACCGTCTGCGCCTCCCCTGCCTATCTTGAAACGCACGGCACGCCGAGAACGGTGGCCGAACTCGCAGCACAAGAAGGCATCGTCTACGCCCGTGGAGGCGAGCCGCTATCCTGGTCCTTTCCGTCCGACGGCAAAGCGGCCGAAATCGTGCTCCCGCAAACGCGGCTGAGGCTCGATGATCTCGCCGCGATCGCCGATGCGGCTTCCGCCGGCCACGGCCTTGCCTGGCTGCCTTGCTGGCTGGTGCGCGAGCGCGTGCAGAAAGGCGAGCTTGTCCGCGTCCTCACCGACCGCCCCGGGCTGATCTTCAAGGCGCATGCGGTCTGGCCGCGAACGCAGCACATGCTGCCGAAACTGCGGGTGGTGATCGACAAGCTCGCCGCAGGATTGCCGCGCATCATGGAGTAGCACGGCATGGGACATGCGCACTCCGCGCAAGACCCGAGAGCGAAACAATTCGTTTAGAAAACGTAAGTTGCCGGCATCGGTGATCTGGTTAATAAGGAGGACATTGACGCGAGCCTGTTTCGAGGCCGCCAGACCCAGGCAAGATTGTTTGACGATCCTATCCGCCAGCACGCGCAAGAAGATGCACCTGATTTCAGGGGCTGTGCTCGGCGTCTTTGTGCTCCTCCATTTCTCGAACCATGCGCTCGGCCTGGTGTCGATCGGAGCCATGGAAACGGGCCGGCGGATCTTCACCTCGGTCTGGCAGAGCATCCCCGGAACGGCCCTCCTCTACGGCGCGTTGTTGCTGCATTTTCTGATGGCGCTTGACAGTCTCTACCGGCGGCAAACCTTCAGGATGCCTGTCGGCGAAGCCCTGAAGATCATCTTCGGCCTGAGCCTGCCCTTTCTGCTCATTCCTCACGTTGTCGCCGCCCGCGTGGAGCCGCTTCTTTCAGGTGTTTACCCCGACTACCCCGCAATCCTGCGCACGCTCTGGTCAAGCTCGTTCAACACCTCTCGCCAGTCGCTTGCACTCATCGTCGTCTGGGGTCACGCCTGCCTTGGCGCCTGGTTCTGGATGCGCGGCCGCGCCTGGTTTCCGAAGTACGAAACGCTGCTCTATACCGTCGCCCTGCTGGTGCCGATCTTCGCACTGCTCGGCTTCGTCAACGGCGCCCGATCGCTGGAGCGCGACTACGCCGAACATGGCGGTTATGGCGACAGGGCCTATGCCAGCCAGGCACCTCGCGTCGACCCTGCCCTCCTCGATAGGATCAGGCTGGCATTCTATGGCTGCTTCGCAAGCCTGATCGGCGGCACCCTCGTTCTGCGCGCCCTGCCGGCGCGCGGCCGTATTCGCATTCGTTATCCGGACGGCCGGGTCGCTGCCGTCAGCCTCGGCTTCAGCGTTCTGGAGGCGAGTCGGGCGGCTGGAATCCCGCATGTGTCCGTCTGCGGCGGACGCGGCCGCTGCTCGACCTGTCGCGTGCGGATAACGCAGGGGCTCGAAGGCCAACCGACGCCGGAAGCCGCAGAACTCGCGACGCTGACCCGCATCGGCGCTCCCGAGAACGTACGCCTCGCCTGCCAGTTCCGACCCGTGCACAATGTGAGCGTCGTGCCCATCCTCGACACCGACAGCATCGGGATCAAGACGCAGCTTGCCCGCCAGAACGCCGGCGGACGCGAGCGCCGCGTCGCAGTGCTCTTCTGCGACCTGCGTGATTTCACCCGCATCGCCGAACACCGGCTGCCCTACGACACGGTCTTTCTGCTCAACCGCTACTTCGAGGTCGTCGGCGAAGCCGTCGAAAGTTCCGGTGGCGTCGTCGACAAGTTCATCGGCGACGGGGCGCTCGCGATCTTCGGACTGAAGGCCCCTCTGCCGGAAGCCTGCCGCCAGGCACTGTCGGCCGCCGCCCGGTTGTCGCAAGGAATCCGGGCGCTCAACCAGACTTTCGAAGGGGAGCTCGAGCAGCCGCTGAGGCTCGCCATCGGCCTCCACGCGGGGCCGGCGATCATCGGCGAAATGGGCTACGGCCAGGCAACCTCGCTCACGGTCGTCGGCGACACGATCAACACCGCGAGCCGACTGGAAGGCCTCGCGAAGGAGCACGACGTCGAGCTTGCCGTTTCGGCCGAACTGGTCGAGCGCGCGGGTTTAAGCTTCGAGGGCCACAGACGGCTCGAAATCAGCCTGCGGGGCCGCAAGGCAACGCTGGAAACCTGGATCGTCGGTGACGCCGCGCAGCTCTCCCGATCCCTGCCGACAGCCGGATAGGCTACTCCCGCACCTGCAGCCCGTCGACGAACAGCCGCTCGAGAAAGCGCGCGGCGTCCTCGAAGCGCCCTTCGCCGGCATTCTCCTGGCCGAGCACGGCGCGCACCTGAACGTCGAAGTCGGCATAATGCTGCGTCGTCGACCAGATGGCGAAGATGAGGTGATAAGGGTCGCATCTTGCGATCTTGCCAGCCTTGGCCCAGCTGCGGATAACCTCGGCCTTCTCGTCCACCAATTGCTTCAGCGGACCCTTGAGCTCGTCCACGATCCGCGGGGCGCCCTGCAGGACCTCGTTGGCGAACAGCCGGCTTTCGCGCGGGAAGTCGCGCGCCATTTCGAGCTTGCGCCGGATATAGCTGCGGATCTCGGCGACCGGGTTGCCCTCGGCATCGAACGCGCGCAGAGGATCGAGCCAGGTGTCGAGAACGCGGTCTATCAGCGCGCGATGCATCGCCTCTTTGGTGCGGAAATAATAAAGCAGGTTCGGCTTCGACATGCCCGCCACGTCAGCGATCTGATCGATCGTCGACCCGCGAAAGCCGTTTGCGGAAAACACCTCCAGCGCCGCCTCGAGGATCTGCTCCTCCTTCTCCTCCTGGATGCGCGTGCGCCTCTGGGTTCTAGCCGCTCTCGGAAGTACCATCTCGTCCCCTGTCCAAGCCCCCAGCGAAAGACGTCGGCACAATTTGCCCAATATTCGGACGCGCCGATTTCTTGAGCAGTAACTCCTGTTTTTTTCTTTTTCCGGCTTGAGTGCCGCCACGGAAGTTGTAATGTTTACCAACCGGTCAAATTATCAGTCAGATTGCCGACAAAGGCAACGCCTGATCGAAGGGCATCACAACAAGGCCCCGATTCGGCCGACGGGAACATGAGGGCTATCCCGGGGAGGGACTGGCCGACAATAGAGGAGAACGCCATGGCAGCACCTGGCGAGAATAGGCGCGTCAATGCCGACCGTCTATGGGATTCGTTGATGGAAATGGCGAAGATCGGCCCCGGCGTTGCCGGCGGCAACAACCGCCAGACCTTGACGGATGCGGACGGCGAAGGTCGCCGGCTTTTCCAGTCCTGGTGCGAAGAGGCGGGGCTCTCCATGGGTGTCGACAAGATGGGCACCATGTTCCTCACCCGACCCGGTACGGATCCGGATGCGCTGCCCGTCCATATCGGCTCGCATCTCGACACACAGCCGACCGGCGGCAAGTTCGACGGGGTCCTCGGCGTCCTGAGCGGCCTCGAGGCCGTACGTACGATGAACGATCTCGGCATCAAGACGAAGCACCCGATCGTCGTGACCAACTGGACCAATGAGGAAGGCGCGCGCTTTGCGCCTGCCATGCTCGCATCCGGCGTCTTTGCCGGGGTCCATACCCTCGAATACGCCTATGCCCGCAAGGATCCCGAAGGAAAGAGCTTCGGCGATGAACTGAAGCGCATCGGCTGGCTTGGCGATGAAGAGGTCGGCGCGCGCAAGATGCACGCCTATTTCGAATACCACATCGAGCAGGGACCTATCCTCGAGGCCGAGAACAAGCAGATCGGCGTCGTCACGCACTGTCAGGGTCTTTGGTGGCTGGAGTTCACGCTGACCGGCAGGGAAGCACATACCGGCTCGACGCCGATGGACATGCGCGTCAATGCGGGCCTCGCAATGGCGCGGATCCTCGAAATGGTCCAGACCGTCGCCATGGAAAACCAGCCGGGCGCCGTCGGCGGCGTCGGCCAGATGTTCTTTTCGCCCAATTCGCGCAACGTCCTGCCGGGCCAAGTGGTGTTCACCGTCGACATCCGCTCACCCGACCAGGCCAAACTGGACGGCATGCGCGCCCGGATCGAAGCCGAAGCGCCAAAAATCTGCGAGCGGCTCGGCGTCGGCTGTTCCATCGAGGCGGTCGGGCATTTCGATCCCGTCACCTTCGACCCTAAGCTGGTCGAGACGGTACGCGGGGCCGCCGAGAAGCTCGGCTACAGCCACATGAATCTCGTATCCGGCGCCGGACACGATGCCTGCTGGGCCGCAAAGGTCGCGCCGACCACGATGATCATGTGCCCCTGCGTCGGCGGACTCAGCCACAACGAGGCGGAGGACATCTCCAGGGAATGGGCGGCGGCCGGCGCGGACGTCCTGTTCCACGCCGTGCTCGAGACGGCGGAGATCGTGGAATGAGTTTTGCGGGCGGGACGGTGGTTCCGCCCTTTTTCGTGGTGGCCTGAGCCGCCGAAGGCACCTTCCAGGGAAACGAACCAATGAGCACTGTCATCAAGGGTGGAACCATCGTCACGGCCGACCTGACCTACAAGGCCGATTTAAAGGTGGAAGGCGGCAAGATCGTCGAAATCGGACCGAATCTCTCCGGCGCCGAGACGCTCGACGCCACCGGCTGCTACGTGATGCCGGGCGGCATCGACCCGCATACGCATCTCGAAATGCCTTTCATGGGTACCTATTCCTCCGACGATTTCGAAAGCGGGACCCGGGCGGCACTCGCCGGCGGCACCACGATGGTCGTCGATTTCGCACTCCCCTCGCCCGGCCAGTCGCTGCTTGAGGCGCTCACCATGTGGGACAACAAGTCGACGCGCGCCAACTGCGACTATTCCTTCCACATGGCGATCACCTGGTGGGGCGAGCAGGTCTTCGACGAGATGGAGACGATCGTAAAGGAAAAGGGCATCAACACCTTCAAGCACTTCATGGCCTACAAGGGCGCGCTGATGGTGGACGACGACGAGATGTTTTCCTCCTTCCAGCGCTGTGCGGCGCTCGGCGCGCTGCCGCTGGTCCACGCCGAAAACGGCGACGTGGTGGCGCAACTGCAGGCGAAGCTGCTGGCGGAAGGCAATAGCGGCCCGGAAGCACATGCCTATTCGCGGCCGGCGGAGGTCGAGGGAGAGGCCACCAACCGCGCGATCATGATCGCCGACATGGCCGGCTGTCCCGTCTACATCGTTCATACTTCGTGCGAACAGGCGCATGAAGCGATCCGGCGCGCCCGCGCCAAGGGCATGCGTGTCTTCGGCGAGCCCTTGATCCAGCACCTGACGCTCGATGAGAGCGAATATTTCGACAAGGACTGGGACCACGCCGCCCGCAGGGTGATGTCGCCGCCTTTCCGCAACAAACTTCACCAGGACAGCCTCTGGGCGGGGCTTGCCTCCGGTTCGCTCCAGGTGGTCGCGACCGACCATTGCGCCTTCACGACCGAGCAGAAGCGCTTCGGCGTCGGCGATTTCACCAGAATCCCGAACGGCACCGGCGGACTGGAAGACCGCATGCCGATGCTCTGGACCTATGGTGTTGCGACCGGCCGCATCACCATGAACGAATTCGTGGCGGTAACCTCCACCAACATCGCCAAGATCCTGAATATCTATCCCAGGAAGGGAGCGATCCTCGTCGGCGCCGATGCCGACCTCGTCGTCTGGGACCCCAAGCGCTCCAAGACGATCTCGGCAAAGACGCAGCAATCGGCGATCGATTACAACGTCTTCGAGGGCAAGACGGTCACCGGTCTTCCGCGTTTCACGCTGACGCGCGGCGTGGTTTCGATCGAGGACGGAACCGTGAAGACCCGGGAGGGCCACGGCGAATTCGTCCGGCGTGATCCCTTCCCGGCGGTCAGCACCGCGCTTTCCACCTGGAAGGAAGTGACGGCGCCACGGGCGGTGCAGCGCAGCGGCATTCCCGCAAGCGGCGTCTGAGAGATGCCGCAACCTTATCGCATGCGAGAAACGGCGATCGCGCTGATGACTTTTCCCGGAATTGCTCTAGGCGGGCACGAGCCCGTCGAGCTCGGGCAGCAGCACGACGCTCTCGTTTCCTTTCGGATCCGTCCGGGCGATGACCGCCGTGCAAGGGGCGTGCGAGAGGTTCGCCGGCAGGTGCGGCACGCCGGCGGGAATGTAGAGCATATCTCCGGCTCTGGTGATCACGTGTTCTTCGAGCCGCTCGCCGAACCAGGTGTGCGCTTCGCCGGAGAGCACGTAGATCGCCGTTTCATGGGTCTCGTGAAGATGCGCCTTGGCGCGCGCACCGGGCGGCATGGTCACGAGATGCATGCAGATGCCGGTGGAGCCGACCGTTTCCGCGGCGATACCTTCGAAATAGTCGAGCCCCTGCTTGCCGGCAAAGGCACCGCCCGGGCGAACCACGCGACAGCCAGGATTGGGTGATCGAGACATGACCGTCCTCCAGAATACGCTGAAAAACCAGCAGCAGGCGACCTCGCCGGCAAATCCGCCATTGCATGTTGCGGGTCCGGATAGCAGTCTGACACAGGCAGTCGATAATGAGAATCCGTCCATGACATCCAATCCCGCCTCCGTGGTCTCGGCCCGGAACCTCGGCCTGACGTTCGAGACCAGCGACGGTCCGGTCAATGCACTCACCGGCGTGAATCTCGACGTGGTCAAGGGCGACTTCGTCTCCTTCATCGGCCCATCCGGCTGCGGCAAGACGACGTTTCTGCGCGTCATCGCCGATCTCGAAAAGGCCACGGCCGGCACCATTTCCGTCAACGGCATGACGCCGGAGGAGGCCCGCCGGCAGCGCGCCTATGGCTATGTCTTCCAGGCGGCCGCCCTTTATCCCTGGCGCACGATCGAAAAGAACATCGCGCTGCCGCTGGAGATCATGGGCTACTCCAGCGAGGACCGGAAGGCGCGGATCGAGCGGACGCTGGAACTCGTCAACCTCTCGGGCTTCGGAAAGAAATATCCCTGGCAGCTCTCCGGCGGCATGCAGCAGCGCGCGTCGATTGCCCGGGCGCTGGCCTTCGATGCCGATCTCCTGCTGATGGACGAGCCCTTCGGGGCGCTCGACGAGATCGTCCGCGACCATTTGAACGAACAACTCCTCAAACTCTGGGCGCGCACCAACAAGACAATCTGTTTCGTCACGCACTCCATTCCGGAGGCGGTCTACCTCTCGACCAAGATCATCGTCATGAGCCCCCGCCCGGGCCGCGTCACGGACGTCATCGAATCGACGCTGCCGAGGGAACGGCCGCTCGGCATTCGGGAGACGCCGGAATTCCTCGAGATCGCGCATCGCGTGCGCGAGGGCTTGAGAGCGGGGCACAGCTATGACGAGTAGACGCCGGGCGGAGATGACCCATCCCCGACCCCTCCCCACAAGGACGACGACTGGCGGGAGAGCGTGACCATGCGCGAGGAGAGCTTCCTTAAGGACAAACTGCTTCCCGTCTCCACGGTCGTTTTCCTGTTGATCGCCGGCTGGTACGTCGCAGCGGTTTTCCTGAACGCACCTTTTGAAAGAGATACCGCCGCGCGTGCCGGCACCGAGATCGGCTTTTCCGAAATCCTCCGCAATACCATGGCCCAGGAACGCCCGGTGCTGCCCGCTCCGCACCAGGTGGTCGCCGAAATCTGGGATACGACTGCCAATAAGGCCATCACCTCGAAGCGCAGCCTCGTCTATCATGCCTGGATCACGCTTTCGGCCACTTTGCTCGGCTTCGGCATCGGCACGGTGCTCGGCGTGCTGCTGGCTGTCGGTATCGTCCACAACCGCGCAATGGACCGATCGCTCATGCCCTGGGTGATCGCCAGTCAGACCATCCCGATCCTGGCGATCGCGCCGATGATCATCGTCGTGCTCAACGCCATCGGGATTTCCGGCCTGCTTCCGAAGGCGCTGATTTCCACCTATCTTTCGTTCTTCCCGGTGGTCGTCGGCATGGTCAAGGGACTGCGCAGCCCCGAAACGATCCAGCTCGACCTGATGCACACCTATAACGCCTCGCCCGCCCAGACCTTCTGGAAGCTGCGCTGGCCTTCGTCCATGCCCTATCTCTTCACCTCGCTGAAGGTTGCCGTCGCGATCTCGCTCGTCGGCGCCATCGTCGGCGAGCTGCCGACCGGCGCAGTCGCCGGGCTCGGCGCACGCCTGCTCGCCGGGTCCTATTACGGACAGACCGTACAGATCTGGGCGGCGCTGTTCATGGCTGCGGCCCTCGCCGCGGTCCTCGTCATGATCGTTGGCCTGGCGCATACGGCCGTCCTGAAGCGCATGGGGGCAAGACCATGAGTATTGCCGCTCTCGCCGGCGCCATCCTCTTCTGGCTCGCTGCCTGGGCCTTCAACGAATGGCTGGTCCGGCAGCAGTTCGCAAGCGACGCCGCAAACAATGCGGCACGTCTTGCCGTGCCTCTCCTCTTCGGCATCACCATACTCGTCCTCTGGGAAGGCATCGTCCGCGGTTTCGCCGTCCCCTCGGTGCTGTTGCCCGCCCCGTCGATGATCTGGCAGCGGCTGATCAACTCGCTGCCGACACTCGCGGCCGATTTCCGGCAGACCTTCCTGAAGTCCGTGCTGACCGGCTACGCGCTCGGCTGCGGCCTCGGCTTCGTCGTCGCAATCCTCATCGACCGTTCGCCCTTCCTGCAGAAAGGGCTGCTGCCGCTCGGCAATTTCGTCTCCGCCCTCCCCGTCATCGGTGTCGCCCCGATCATGGTCATGTGGTTCGGCTTCGACTGGCAGTCGAAAGTGGCGGTCGTCGTCATCATGACCTTCTTCCCGATGCTGGTGAACACGGTTTCGGGCCTTGCAGCCGCCAGCCACATGGAGCGCGATCTGATGCGCACCTATGCCGCATCCTGGTGGCAGACACTCGTCAAGCTCCGCTTGCCGGCCGCCTGGCCTTTTATTTTCAACGCTCTCAAGATTAACTCCACGCTGGCGCTGATCGGTGCGATCGTGGCCGAATTCTTCGGAACGCCCATTGTCGGCATGGGTTTCCGGATCTCCACGGAAGTGGGTCGCATGAACGTCGACATGGTCTGGGCCGAAATCGCCGTAGCGGCGGTGGCTGGCTCCGTCTTCTACGGGGTGGTCGCGCTCATCGAGCGCGCGGTCACGTTCTGGCATCCGTCCATCCGCAGTGGGCGAGCCTAGAGCACTTCCAGGAAAAGTGTGTAACGGTTTTCCGTCCGGAAGTGCGTTGGACCAAAGGGTTGGAGCATTTCCGGGAAAATACGTAATGGCCTTCCCGGCCGAAATGCGTAGTTTCAAAGTGTTAGGACGACAAGGCAACGATAAGAGGGAACTGAAATGAACAAGAAACTTGGAATTCTGCTGGCAGCGGGCGTCTTTTCGCTTGCCGCTTTCCACGCCAATGCCGCCGAAAAGGTCACGCTGCAGCTGAAGTGGGTGACCCAGGCGCAGTTCGCCGGCTACTACGTGGCGAAGGACAAGGGCTTTTACGAGGAAGAGGGCCTCGACGTCGAAATCAAGCCCGGCGGACCGGATATCGCTCCGGCGCAGGTGATCGCCGGCGGCGGCGCCGACGTCATCGTCGACTGGATGCCATCCGCCCTCGCCACGCGCGAAAAGGGCGTGCCGCTCGTCAATATCGCCCAGCCCTTCAAGACATCGGGCATGATGCTCACCTGTCTGAAGGAATCCGGAGTAAAGGGTCCCGAAGACTTCAAGGGCAAGACCCTCGGCGTTTGGTTCTTCGGCAACGAATATCCGTTCCTCTCCTGGATGTCGCATCTGAAGATCCCGACGGATGGCGGACCGGACGGCGTGACCGTGCTGAAGCAGGGGTTCAACGTCGATCCGCTGATTCAGAAGCAGGCCGCCTGCATCTCCACCATGACCTACAACGAATACTGGCAGGTCATCGATGCCGGCATCAAGCCGGAGGATCTGGTCACCTTCAAATACGAGGACCAGGGCGTCGCCACGCTCGAAGACGGCCTCTACGTGCTCGAGGACAAGCTCAAGGACGAGGCCTTCAAGGACAAGATGGTGAAGTTCGTCCGCGCCTCGATGAAGGGCTGGAAATATGCCGAGGAGAATCCGGACGAGGCGGCCGATATCGTGCTCGAGAACGACTCCACCGGCGCGCAGACGGAAAAGCACCAGAAGCGCATGATGGGCGAAGTCGCCAAGCTGACTGCAGGATCCGACGGCGCGCTCGACGAGGCGGATTACCAGCGCACCGTCCAGTCGCTGCTGGCCGGCGGCTCCGACCCGGTCATTTCCAAGGAGCCGGAAGGCGCCTGGACCCACGAGATCACGGACGCGGCGCTTAAATAAGGCGCCGCATGACGATCAGGAGCGCGTGGCACTCGCCGCGCGCTCCTTATGCGAAGGCGTGCCGCTTGCCGCGAACTCGCACCCCGTGGTCAAAGGTCGCAGCGTTACTCCCGGAGAAGCGCACCGATCAGCGCCCGCCCGCGCACAAAGGCTCGATTCCAATGGCTTAGCGTGGAGGGTTCGCTGTCAAACGGCGAAAATCTCGCACCACGCTGTGGTTGTTAAGACTACCTTCAGGTTGCACCCGTATTGCATCCGAAGACGCATGACAGTAGAAATAGTGAGGCACCATTGCTTCGCCGCTCTTGTAAGCATTTGCTCCGGCGATTACATAGGCCGGAACGTTTGACTGGAGGGCAAGCGAATGGAGGAATCTTTATTTCTTTAGGATTGCCCATCAGGGAATTTTCTTCCCATCCGGTGCCTGTGGCTTGAAACCGCTGCCCGGGCAGCGATTCAAAATGCTGCAGCGGTCCTTGCGCGTCCGAAAAGACGCGCGGCGCTGTAGGTGAAATAGCGTGATTGCGGCCGGATATTCGCCCCTGCGCGGGCGTGATCGGGCACGTGTGCTTCAGCTTCGGGAAAACAGGCCTATGGCTCAGAAACTCCTGCCTCTCATCGGCGCTTGTGCAGCGATGCTCCTGTCCGCGCTTGTGAGCGCTTCCGCCGAAGAGGCCGCCAAGCCGCCGCAAAAACAGGCACCGCCCTCCATCGTCGTGACCGAAGCGACGAAGCGTGCGATCACCGACCGCGTCATCGCCACCGGTTCCATCGAGGCGGTGGAGGAGATCTATGTCTCTCCCCTGGTGGATGGCCTCGCCATACGGTCGCTCAATGTCGACGTCGGTGACCGGGTGGAAAAAGGCAGCACGCTGGCCACCCTCAACCAGGACGCCCTGCTTCTGCAAAGAAGTCAGCTCGAAGCCAACCTCGCCAAGGCCGAGGCATCGCTCGCCCAGTTGCACGCCCAGCTTGCCGAAGTGACGGCCAATTCGGAAGAGGCGACGCGTGTCGCGAACCGTGCTGTGCAGCTGTCGGAAAACGGTACCGTCTCGACTGCCGAGGCCGACCGCTTGAAAGCGCTTGCCGCAGCGGGCCGCGCACGCGTCCGCTCGGCGGAGCAGTCGGTGAGCGTCGCAACGGCAGATATCAAGGTGGTGCAGGCCCAGATTGACGACGTCGACCTGCGTCTCGCGCGGACCGCCGTGAAGGCGCCGGTCAGCGGCGTCGTCTCGCGAAAGAACGCCAAGGTCGGTGCGATCGCCAGCGGCAGCGGCGAGCCGCTGTTCGCGATCATTCGCGACGGCGAAATCGAGATGTGGGCCGATGTCGCCGAGTCCGATGTGATCAAGCTTGCCGTGGGGCAGACCGCAACAGTCAAGCTTGCCGGCAGCACCACCACGATCGAGGGGAAGATCCGCCTGATCGCCCCTACGGTCGACCCGCAGACGCGCCTCGGCACGGTGCGTATCAGCCTGACCGACGCATCCAAGGCGCGCGCGGGCATGTATGCCAGCGCCGTGATAGTGGCGGAGCAGAAGGAAACGGTGGTTTTGCCGCAAACGGCCGTTACATCGGAAGACGGCAAATCCATCGTCCGCAAGGTAGAAGACGGCGTCGTGCGCCTGGTACCTGTCGAAACGGGCATCCAGGACGGACAATTCATCGAGATACTCTCCGGCATCGAACCGGGTGAACAGGCGGTGGCGAAGGCCGGTGCCTATGTGCGCGATGGCGACCGCATCAATCCGGTCGAATCCGCCGAGCCGGCAACCAACTGACGGGAACATGAGACCATGAATTTCTCCGCCTGGTCTATCCGCAATCCGGTCGCGCCCATCCTGGCGTTTTTCGTGCTCGTGGTGCTCGGGTGGCAGTCGTTCAATTCGCTGCCCATCACCCGCTTCCCGAACATCGACGTGCCGATCGTTTCGATCGCCGTCACGCAGAGCGGTGCGGCGCCC
The DNA here is from genome assembly GCF_000375585.1 of Sinorhizobium meliloti 4H41. Taxonomy (GTDB): domain Bacteria; phylum Pseudomonadota; class Alphaproteobacteria; order Rhizobiales; family Rhizobiaceae; genus Sinorhizobium; species Sinorhizobium meliloti_A. Next base: position 933,320 of record NZ_AQWP01000002.1, read on the forward strand.
GCCGAACTGGAAACCCAGGTCACCAAGGAGATCGAGGACGCGGTCGCCGGCGTCTCCGGCGTCGACCATATCGAGTCGACGATCACCGACGGCATTTCGACGACCGCCGTCATCTTCCGCATGGAAGTCCCGACAACGCAGGCCGTGCAGGATGTCAAGGATGCCATCGATCGCATCCGCAGCGATCTTCCGACCTCGATCGAAGAGCCGATCGTTTCCAAGGTCGACGTGGAAGGCCAGGCGATCCAGACATTTTCCGTCTCGTCGCCGGGCATGACGCTGGAAGAGCTCTCCTGGTTCGTCGACGACACGATCAAGCGCGCCATCCAGGGCCAGACCGGCATCGGCCGTGTCGACCGCTACGGCGGCTCCGACCGCGAAGTCCGGGTCGAGCTCGATGAGGACCGCCTGAATTCCTTTGGCATCAGCGCCGCCGACGTCAACGCCCAGCTTCGCCGGATGAACATGGACCTCGGTTCCGGCCGGGGCCAGGTCGGCGGCAGCGAACAGGCGATCCGCACATTGGGCGACACGCGCGACGTAACGGCGCTGGCGAATACGATGATCTCGCTGCCGAACGGCCGCTTCGTCCGTCTGTCGGAACTCGGCAACGTTATCGACACCTATGAGGAGCCGAAGTCGTTCTCCCGCTTCAACGGGCAGCCCGGCGTCACCTTCGCCGTGTTCCGCGCCAAGGGGGCGAGCGAAGTGTCGGTCGCGGAAACCGTCGGCAAGACGCTCGATGAAATCCGGGCAAAGCACCCGGACGTTTCCATCGAGATGGTGGACGATTCGGTCTACTTCACCTACGGCAATTACGAGGCGGCGATTCATACGCTGATCGAGGGCGCGCTGCTCGCCGTCATCGTCGTGATGCTGTTCCTGCGCAATTGGCGCGCGACCTTGATTTCGGCGGTCGCACTGCCGCTCTCGGCGATCCCCACCTTCTGGGTGATGGAACTGCTCGGTTTCTCGCTGAACCTCGTCAGCTTCCTGGCGATGACGCTCGCGACGGGTATTCTCGTCGACGATGCGATCGTGGAGATCGAGAACATCGAGCGTCATATCCGGATGGGCAAGTCGCCTTACCGCGCAGCGATCGAGGCTGCGGACGAGATCGGCCTTGCGGTGATCGCCACCACCTTCACGATCATCGCCGTCTTCGTGCCCGTGTCCTTCATGCCGGGCATTCCGGGACAGTACTTCATCCAGTTCGGCCTGACGGTCGCCGTCTCGGTGTTCTTCTCGCTCCTGGTCGCCCGCCTGATCACGCCGGTCATGGCGGCCTATCTGATGAAGCCTTCGGATGCCGGCGGGCATCATGATGATGAAGGCTTCATGATGCGCCAGTACACGCGCCTCGTACGCTTCACCACGAAACGCTGGTACACGCGCTACTCCACGCTGCTCGTCGCCATCCTGCTCTCGGTCGGTTCGGTGGTCGCGCTGCTCGTCTTCGTCCCGGGCAGCTTCCTGCCGCCGGAAGACAGCTCGCGCGTAAGCCTGTCGATCGAACTGCCGCCGGACGCAATGCTCGCGGACACGGACCGGACCACCACCGAGATCTACAATCGCGTCAAGGATATCGACGGCGTGGAAAACGTCTTCGTGCTCGGCGGCGCCTCGCCCAAGGGCGACCTCGAGCTGCGACGCGCTGCCGTCACGGTGCTGCTCGAGAAGCTCGATCATTCGCTGATCAACAAGGTCGTCAACGACGTGATCGGCCGCACGCCGCTGATCGGCGAATACCTGCCGAAGCTGCCCCCGGCCGGGCGGATCAAGCCGCAATCCGAGATCGAGAGGGAAATCTTCGCCCGATTGCGATCGATTCCCGATGTCCGCGTCACCAAGCTCAACGATCGCGGCGAACGTGACCTGTCGTTCAACCTGCTTTCCAACAACGAGGAGGATCTCGACAAGGCGGTCGCCACCCTGGAAGCGGATCTGCGCCGAGACCCGCTGCTTGCCAATGTCAGCCCCGAGGGCGCGCTGCCCCGACCGGAACTGCAGATCCGGCCCCGCGACGACCAGATGTCGCGCCTTGGCATTACGACGGCGCAGATCTCCGAGGTGATCCGCATCGCCACGATCGGCGATATCGACGCGCAGTTGGCGAAGATCGCGCTCGATGGGCGCCTGATCCCGATCCGGGTGCAGCTCGACCGTGATTTTCGCACCGACCTGGCGGCGATCCGCAACCTGAAGGTCCGGACGGCATCCGGAGCGACCGTGCCGCTGTCGAGCGTCGCGGACATCAATTATGCGGAAGGGCCGAGTTCCATCAAGCGCTACGACCGCTACCGCGTCGTCAAGCTCGGCGCCGATCTGCCCGCCGGCGTGGCGCTCGACACGGCATCGGCCCGCTTCAGGGAAATCGCCGCCGACGCCGATCTGCCTGCGACGGTCCAGTTCCTCGAAAGCGGCGATGCCGAGGTGCAGGCCGAGATGCAGGAGAGCTTCGGCAACGCCATGCTGCTGGGTCTGATGATGGTTCTGGTCGTACTCATCCTCCTGTTCAAGGATGTGATACAGCCTTTCACCATCCTGTTCTCGCTGCCGCTCGCGATCGGCGGCGTGGCAGCCGCCTTGATCCTCACTCAGAACGCGCTGTCCATGCCGGTGCTGATCGGTATCCTGATGCTGATGGGCATCGTCACCAAGAACGCCATCCTGCTCGTCGACTTCGGTATCGAGATGATGCATCACGGCATGGACCGGACGCTTGCCATGATCGAGGCGGGACGGAAGCGGGCCCGTCCGATTGTCATGACCTCGATCGCCATGTCTGCGGGCATGCTGCCCTCGGCCCTGGGCGTCGGCGAAGGCGGTTCCTTCCGTGCACCGATGGCGATCGCCGTCATCGGAGGCATCATCGTCTCGACCGTCCTGAGCCTCGTCGTGGTTCCGTCCTTCTTCCTGATCATGGACGACCTGTCGCGTCTCCTCGCCTGGGCTTTCGGCCGCTTCATCGGCCAGAAGGACGAGGAAGAACCGCCGCTCGACCAGGAGGCGCTGAGCAAGCTTGCCGCCGAACAGGGCAGCACGATCGAGAGCCTCGAAGCGCGCATCAAGGCGCTCGAAGACGAGAAGCGCCGCAAGTCCGACGGCAAGGTCATCAGCCATCCGGCGCTTGCCGCGGAATAGGACGAGAGCTGCGCGGGGGTGCTCTGCTCAGAGTCCCCCGTGCACCGTCAGGAACTCGACGATCCGCTCCACCCCGTCGCCGCGTTTCATATCCGAAAACACGAACGGCTTTTCGGCTCGCATCCGTGCCGCATCGCGTTTCATGACCCCGAGGTCGGCACCGACGTAAGGGGCGAGATCCTTCTTGTTGATCACCAGCAGATCGGACCTGGTGATCCCCGGCCCGCCCTTGCGCGGAATTTCCTCGCCCTGGCAGACCGAGATCACATAGATCGTAAGATCAGCGAGATCGGGCGAGAAGGTCGCTGCCAGATTGTCCCCTCCCGACTCGATGAAGACGACATCGAGATCGGGAATGCGGCGGTTGAGATCGGCAATCGCCTGAAGATTGATCGACGCATCCTCGCGGATCGCCGTATGGGGGCATCCGCCCGTCTCGACCCCGACGATCCGCTCCGAAGGCAAGGCCTGCATACGCACCAGCGCTTCGGCATCTTCCTTGGTATAGATGTCGTTGGTGACCACCGCGACGGAGTATTTCTCCCGCATGGCCTTGCAGAGCTTGTCGGTAAGTGCCGTCTTTCCGGACCCGACCGGGCCGCCGATACCGATGCGCAGAGGACCGTTTTTCGATGGCATCTCTTCTATCCTTTCGAAGTCTGTCCATCGTTCCGTTAAGTGCGGAACAACCGTGAATGCAAGATCTCGTGTCGCAGCGAGGCAATGTCGGCAATGATCGCCGCGGCGCCAAGATCATCGAGCGAGGCGAGCGCGGCGCGCGCTGCCGCCGCCCCTATCGTCTCCTCCATACGCGCAAGCATGCCGACCCCGTTGCGCTGGCCGGTAACGCCGCAGCGGATGGCCACCGACACCGCGTTCGATATGGTGGCGTTGAGAAAGGCGGCGAGCGCCGCTTCGAGGCCGGTACAGTGCGCTCCGGCGACCGCGCCGACCGCCACCGGATAGGCGGCTCTCCCGCCGGGGAATTTAAGCGCCGCGTGCGGCCAGTGGCCGGCGGCGGCCAGGAACGCCTCGCCGAGGAGCATGGTTTCCATGTGCCGCTCGCGCGATCCGGCAAGCGCCTCGGCCAGTTCCGATGCCGCAATCAACCGCGCGGCATCGTCATATGCACGGTAACCTTCCGCCAGAAGCAGCGCGTCGTTCCACGTCGTGCCGTGATCCAGGAGCGTTTCGCACCAGAGCCGCAAATCGTCGGCACCGGTGACAAGCCCGTCATGAATGGCTTGCTCCAGACCGCCGGAATAGGAGAAGGAGCCGACGGGAAAGGCGGGCGAGAGCCAGGTAACGAGACGCAGGAGCGACTGCGTATCGGCATTCTCAGCCATGACGGTGGTGATCGCCGTGACCGTGCTGGTGATAGGCGCCGTGCAGGGGATGAAAGGGCTCGATCACGTCATCGACGGTGGCGCCCAGGCCCTCCAGCATGGCGCGAATGACCGGGTCGCGGGCTATCAGAATCCGTCCCTCTTCTACCGCCGCCGGCAGGTGCCGGTTGCCGAGATGCCAGGCAAGCTCTATCAGATGCAGCGCGTTTCGCGCGCGGATGTCGTAAAGCGCCTCCGCTGCCGCCTTCACCTCTATATGGCCGCCTCCCTCGAGCACCAGGAGATCGCCATCGGCGAGCATCACGGGCTCCTTGAGATCCAGCATCACCACATCGTCGTTGTCGAGGTGCAGGAGCTTGCGGCGCAGATGGCGCTGCTCATGCGTCAGGGTCAGGCGATGGAGCGGCGCCCTCTCGCCCGGACCGGGCGAACGAACTTCGGTCGAGCGATAGGGCACGTCAGACCACCTCGATCTTTTCCGGATGCACGATCTCGACGCGGGCGCTCGCCAGCAGGCTTGCCGCCGCCGTCTGAAAGGCCTTCAGATGCGGTTCGGCGAAATGGGCATCGATAGCTGCCCTGTCCTTCCATGTTTCCACGAACACCAGCGCATCGGGATCCGTGGGCTTGCGATAGAGCTCATAGCTGACGCAACCGGCCTCTTTCAGCGTCGCCTGGATCAGCGGCTTCGTCAGCGCCACGATCTCGTCGCCCTTGCCCGCATGCGCCGTCAGATATGCGATAATGTAAACCATGAATTTCTGCATTCCCCTTGCCGGTGAAAGAGGAAACGTGCGCGGTTCGCGCCCCCACATCCGCTTCCTCTTGGAAGTCTTCACTGTAGCAAGAAAAAGCCCCGGCACCAGCAAGAAGGCGAAAATCCCGTGGATTTTCAGGAACCTGCTTGCGGCAGCCGGGGCTTTATCGATTCGGGAGAATCGGGATCAGGCGGCGAGCTTCTTGGATTTCAGCGCCGCGAGAATGTTCTGCGGCGAGGAGACACCGTAGGGATCGCTGTCGCAATTGTCGGAGTAGCCTTCCTCTTCGAACCACTGCTCGACAACGCCGTTGTTGATGACGGCGGCATAGCGCCAGGAGCGCATTCCGAAGCCGAGATTGTCCTTGGCGACGAGCATGCCCATCTTGCGGGTGAACTCGCCCGAACCGTCCGGAATGAGCTTGACGTTCTCGAGGCCCTGCGACTTGCCCCAGGCGTTCATCACGAAGGCGTCGTTGACGGAGACGCAGTAGATCTCGTCGATCCCGAGACCCCGGAATTCGGAGGTGAGCTTTTCGAAGTCCGGCAGCTGGTAGGTCGAGCAGGTCGGGGTGAAAGCACCCGGGAGCGAAAACAGCACGACGCGCTTGCCGGCGAAATAGTCGTCCGAGGTAACGTCCTGCCAGCGGAACGGATTGGAACCGCCGACGGACTCGTCGCGGACGCGGGTGCGGAAGGTTACAGCGGGAACTTTTCTGCCGAGCATCATCATCTCCTAAGAACTGGCTGCCGGCGGCGCTGTCTTGGGAGGACAGGCGCACCGGCGAAATCGAGTGCCCTTCCTAGCGAAATTTCCGCTGCAGTGCAGCATCAAAGCGACGGTTCGAGGCCTCCCGCATGGCAGCCATGCGGCCGATGCATGGCTGTTCGGCTCAGAAGAGGAAATAGCGCTGCGCCATCGGCAGCACCGTCGCCGGCTCGCAGGTCAGGAGCTCGCCGTCGGCGCGGACCTCGTAGGTTTCCGGGTCTACCTCGATATGCGGCGTCAGGCTGTTGTGGATCATCGACGCCTTGCCGATGCCGCCGCGGGTGTTCTGGACGGCGACGAGCTCCTTGGCGACGCCGAGCCTGCCGGCAAGCCCGGCATCGAGCGACGCCTGCGAGACGAAGGTGACCGAGGAGTTGGTCCGGCTCTTTCCATAGGCGCCGAACATCGGCCGGTAGTGGACCGGCTGCGGCGTGGGGATGGAGGCGTTCGGGTCGCCCATGGGTGCTGCTGCGATCGTGCCGCCGAGGAGCACCATGTCGGGTTTCACGCCGAAGAAGGCCGGATTCCAGAGGACCAGATCGGCGCGCTTGCCGACCTCGAGCGAGCCGATCTCATGGCTGAGGCCGTGCGCGATCGCCGGGTTGATCGTGTATTTGGCGATATAGCGCTTGACGCGGAAATTGTCATTGTCGCCGGTCTCCTCCTGGAGCCGTCCGCGCTGGCGCTTCATCTTGTCGGCGGTCTGCCAGGTGCGGATCGCCACCTCGCCGACACGCCCCATCGCCTGGCTGTCGGAGGAAATGATCGAGAAGGCGCCGATATCGTGGAGGATATCCTCCGCCGCGATCGTCTCCCTGCGGATGCGGCTTTCGGCGAAGGCGATGTCTTCCGGAATGCTGGGCGACAGGTGATGGCAGACCATCAGCATGTCGAGATGTTCCGCAAGCGTGTTCACCGTATAGGGCCGCGTCGGATTGGTGGAGGACGGGATGACGTTCGGCTGGCCGCAGATCCTGATGATATCGGGCGCATGCCCGCCACCGGCGCCTTCCGTGTGATAGGCATGGATCGTCCGGCCCTTGATCGCCGCGATCGTATCCTCGACGAATCCGCTTTCGTTGAGGGTGTCGGTATGGATCATAACCTGCACGTCGTATTCATCGGCCACGGAGAGGCAGCAGTCGATGGCGGCCGGCGTCGTGCCCCAATCCTCGTGCAGTTTCAGCGAAGTCGCGCCGCCGAGTACCATTTCAACGAGCGCTCCAGGCAGCGACGCGTTGCCCTTGCCCGCAAAGGCGAGATTCATCGGAAACGCATCGGCCGCTTCGATCATGCGGGCGATGTGCCAGGGTCCGGGCGTGCAGGTCGTGGCGAGCGTACCGTGCGCCGGTCCCGTCCCGCCGCCGAGCATGCATGTCAGGCCGCTCATCAGCGCCTCTTCGATCTGCTGCGGACAGATGAAGTGTATATGGCTATCCATGCCCCCGGCCGTGACGATCTTGCCCTCGCCGGCGATAACCTCCGTGCCCGGACCGACGATAATGGTGACGCCCGGCTGCGTGTCCGGATTGCCGGCCTTGCCGATTGCCGCGATCCGCCCGTCCTTCAGCCCGATATCCGCCTTCACGATTCCCCAATGATCGAGGATCAGCGCATTGGTGATCACCGTGTCGACCGCGCCGCCTTCGCGCGTCACCTGGCTCTGGCCCATGCCGTCGCGGATGACCTTGCCGCCCCCGAACTTCACCTCCTCGCCATGCGTGGTGAAGTCCTTTTCGACCTCGATGAAGAGCTCGGTGTCGGCGAGGCGCACCTTGTCGCCTACGGTCGGACCGAACATGTTGGCATAGGCCGCGCGCGACATTCTGTAGGACATGGTTCAGGCTCCCTGGGGCAAATCTGAAGAGACAAATGGATGAAGCCTGCGAAGCCGCCCTTGCGCTGCGAGCGCATCGACATAGCGGCGCTCGGCGGCAAACGGGTGCCACTGCCAGCCGATATGGCCGAAGCCGGCAAGCACCACATCGTCGCCGGCTGCGGCAAAGCTCGACACGATGTCGGAAATGACCACCAAGCCGCTCGACGGCGCGACATAAGGCGACGGCGCGAAGCGGGCGAGATCGCGCTCAAGCCGGTCATGCGTCTCGGCCGCGATGACCCGGTGCTTGCGTGCCGTAGCCCGCGCGAAGCTCTCGAAGCCGGCCGTATAGTCGTCGCAGAAATCGTCGAGATCCGGATGTGTCTCGGCAAGTGCTGCCCGCATCGCGGCGAACCTGGCTCCGGCGCGGACGCTCCATAGCTCGCGTGCCTGCCGGACCGGCTCGCTCGTCTTCCAGCGCCCGCCGGCAAGCATTGACAGTGCCGGGCGGCCGGTGTTGCAGACCGCGATGATATCGGTCCTGCTGCCGCCCTTCCCGACCGAGCGGCAATCGTTGAAACGGATCACCAGATCGGCTGCATCGATCGTCGCGGCAGCGCCCTCGGGCACGTCACCATTGCCAACGATCATGATGACGCGGCCGCTTTGCAATGATCAATTCTCCGAAGATTCCATGAGTTTCTTGAGCTCGGCCGTGCGCTTGCGTGTCAGCTCTGCGAGGCAACCGGAGATCAGCATGGGCTCCATCGAGCCGCCCCTCGCCTCGAACCCGGCGAGTTCGCATTGGCCGTCGCGATAGCCGATCCAGGCGCGCTGGGCTTTTTTCAGTGCCTCGAGCGCTCCGACGTAAGCCGCGTCGATGCCGCCAAGCTCCTTGTCGGTCGCCTGCATGGCCGCGACCGCAAGGCGGTAGGTCTTGTTCAGCTCCGCATCCGCCGCCCGGTAGTCCTGATCGGCGCATATGTTGAGATCCATCTGGGTCACGGCCTTCCCGCAATCCGGCTCGGGCTGTTGCGCATAGGCGGAAGCCGTGCAGCACAACAACAGGCTCAAAGCAGCACCGGCCGCTCTCATAGCTTCCCCATGACCTGCTGGCGGAAGCCGAAAACCTCGCGCTTTCCCGAAAGCGGGATGAGCGTCACCTGCCGTGTCTGTCCAGGCTCGAAGCGGACGGCCGTACCCGCAGGGATGTCGAGCCGCTTGCCGCGCGCGGCGTCACGGTCGAAGATCAGGCCCGGATTGGTCTCGGCGAAGTGATAATGGCTGCCGACCTGCACCGGTCGGTCCCCGGAGTTGGCAACCTCGATGCTGACGGTTTCGAGGCCCGCATTCAACTCGATCTCACCGGCGGCGGCGATAATCTCACCTGGAATCATGATCCTTCCCCTCAGACGGCTCGTTCGGGCGCACAGCCTTCGGGCTTCAAGACGCGCTCCGTCGATGCCGGATATTTCTTCAGCATTGCCACAGGCCGCACCGGGCGCCGGACCAGTTCGCCTCCGCAATTCGGGCAAGTCCCGCCAAGCTTCGTTTCCGCACAGCCGGCGCAAAAAGTACACTCGAAGGTGCAGATCATCGCATGGCCGCTATCGGGTGGCAGGTCTCGATTGCAGCATTCGCAGTTTGGACGCAGGCTGAGCATGGTGCCTCCTCGCTAGCGGATAGGCTCGTGGACGGTGACGAGCTTCGTCCCGTCGGGAAAAGTCGCCTCGACCTGGATGTCGTGGATCATCTCCGCAATGCCCTCCATCACCTGATCGCGGGTAAGAACATGGGCGCCCGCCTCCATCAGCTCGGCGACGGAACGGCCGTCTCTCGCGCCTTCCACGACGAAGTCGGTGATGAGGGCGATTGCCTCGGGATGATTGAGCTTCACGCCCCGCTCGAGCCGCCGCCGCGCGACCATCGCCGCCATGGAAATCAACAGCTTGTCTTTTTCGCGCGGAGTGAGATTCATGCGTCGCCGTCCAGATCGATTGCAGGGATCAGAGAGTCCAGACTTTCGGCACTGACGCGTCTTTACGCAAGTGCGAAATGAGCGGGATCAGGATTTTTCTGAGCGCGAACCCATCGGCCGCAGCAAGGCGGGCGACGATCTTGTCCCGACCGCCGATTTGGTAATGGCTGACGCCGGACAGGGCATGTCCCGCGAGCGCCAAACGCATTCTGGAAAGCTGCGACTCGCAATCCGGCGCGGCATAGACGAGGGTCGCGAAGGCGGAAGCGCCGTCGAGGACCGCTCGCCGCGATGCAAGCGCCGCGACGTCGCCGGCCAAGGCGAGGTTCTCCGCGTGAATCAGCCTGCCGCCGCTTCGAATTCGCCAATTGTCGCGGAAGAGGCCGGCGCGCACCTCCTCGCCCATGGCCTTGCGGCCGATCAGAACTGCCTCCACCGCGAGAAAGGATGCGTCGGCGGCGAGGTCGACCTCCAGGCTCCGCGACAGGGCCGACCGATCGAACAGAATCGTCTCCTGCGGCAGCCAGTCGACGTGAGCGCCGGCGGCGACCGCTATGCGCGTCGCAATCTCGGCCGTGCCGGTGCTTGCCTTGTAGATCTTCTCGCAGGCCTGAGTCGTCAGCGTGAGTTTCGTGCCTTCTCCCGCCCTGAAATCCCAGGAAAGCCGGTCACCGCCCGTCACGCCGCCCGATGAATTGATGAGCACGGCCTCCATCGAGGCATCGAAGGTTCTGGGCAGACGGATCTTGGCGCAGCCTTCCTGGTAGAGCTCGGCGATGCGCGTGCGTCCGCCTTCGGCCTTGGCGACGAGCCGCCCCTCTCCTCTCGCCCGCTGCGGTGCGATGATCGCTGCCGTTTCCATGGACGTTCGCCGAAGCTCCCCTGGGGACGGGTTTTCGCCCGAACCGCGTTGCAGAAGTCAAACCATTGTTACACAGGAAGAGCCGAAGCCTCGCAAAAGCGAGAGACCGACGCGTCTCAACCCCGCTCCACGGCCTGTGGCCAGCGGCGAGTGATAAGAATGCGCGGCTTGGCGGTCATCATATGTCTCCCGGAATGCTTCCGGATAGTGCATGAAATCGAGCCGATGGGTAGCCGGTCGGATACAAAAAGGGCACCCGAGGGTGCCCTTTTCAGCTGCTTTGCAATCCCGCTGGCTCAGGACCTTGCGAAGTCGAGCAGGTCCTTGTTGAGCTGGTCCTTGTGGGTATCCGTGATGCCGTGCGGCGCACCCGGATAGACCTTCAACTCGGCGTGAGGCACCAGCTTCTTGGAGGCACGGGCGGCAGCATCGATCGGCACGACCTGGTCGTCGTCGCCGTGGATGATGAGCGTCGGCACGTCGAATTTCTTCAAGTCTTCCGTGAAATCCGTCTGCGAAAAGGCGACGATGGAGTCATAGGCGTTCTTGTGACCGGCCGTCATGCCCTGCAGCCAGAAGCTGTCGATCATGCCCTGTGAAGGTTTCGCGCCGGGCCGGTTGAAGCCGAAGAACGGGCCCGAGGCGATGTCCCGGTAAAGCTGCGAGCGATCGGCGAGGCTGGCGGCCTGCAGGCCATCGAAGACCTCCTTCGGCAGACCGCCGGGGTTGTCGTCGGTCTTGACCATCAAGGGCGGCACTGCCGAGATCAGTCCTGCCTTGGCGACGCGGGCGGTCCCGTGGCGTCCGATATAGCGGGCGACTTCGCCGCCGCCGGTCGAGAAGCCGGCAAGGAAGATGTCCTTGAGGTCCAGCGTTTCGATCAGATCGGCGAGATCGTCGGCATAATGATCCATGTCGTTGCCGTCCCATGGCTGGCTCGAGCGGCCGTGGCCGCGGCGGTCATGGGTGACGACCCGAAAGCCGTTACTGGCGAGATAGAAGGCCTGTGCCTCCCAGCTATCCGACGAAAGCGGCCAGCCATGGCTGAGGACGACCACCGGTCCGTCCTTCGGACCCCAGTCCTTGTAGTAGATCTCGACGCCATCACGCGTGTTGATCCTGCTGCCGCTTACTCTCGTGGCCACCGCACCGGCTTGCGGCTCGGCGCCACCGGCGACGGCCGGGCTGGCGGCCGAGAGTGCGGCCGCGGCGGTGGCGGCGCCGATTGCGCCTGTCAGAATTTCTCTGCGGGAGACGTCGTTCGTGGCTGTCTTCGCCTGAGCCTTGGTCATTGGAAATGCTCCTTTCCCTGAAATCCGATCAAAATTCACATCCGATCATCGCCGCGCGATTTATATCGGCAACAATTAAATCGTGCACGATATTTATCGCGGACTGCGGCAGACGTCAATACCTTGCGATTATATCGCGAACGATTTATTATAGTCGGAAAGATAATCGGGACCGGAGCGATGGCAAAGGCAAACCTCCCTCCTTCGGAGGAACTCATGAAGCTCGACAACTTCCTGTGCTTTGCGATCTACTCCGCAAATCACGCCTTCACGCGTGTCTACAAGCCGCTCCTCGACGAGCTCGACCTGACCTACCCGCAATACCTCGTGATGGTGGCTCTTTGGGAAAAGGACGACCAGACCGTCGGCAGTCTGGGCGAGAAGCTGTTCCTGGAGTCGAGCACGCTCACTCCCATGCTGAAGCGGCTGGAAGCCATGGGCTACATTTTGCGCACCCGCGACAAGGCCGATGAGCGGCAAGTGCGCGTGCGCCTGACCGAGACCGGCCGCGCGCTCCGGGAGAAAGCAAGTCGGGTCCCGATCGGCATTGCCGATGCGACGGGAATGGAGCCGGCAGAGGTCGCCCGGCTGAAACAAGAGATCGCGGCTCTCCGGGCATCGCTGCTGCGATAAAGTGCATCATTGAAGGAAGCGTCGGCGCTCGAACACCAGCGCTAGGCCGATAACACCAAGAACGAGTAGTCACCGCTCGGCGAAGGAGGCAGCGATGGCGCTGATGGATCGGAACAGGACGAAGGGATCTTCCTTCGAGGGCGTGAAACCACGCCTCTGCCAGAACAGCGAAGCCTCGACGTCAATCGCATTAACCATCACTGCGCGGCCGCCGATAAGGCCGGCCGCCCGGACGCAGCGTTGTAGCGCGTGCTTCGCCAAACCCGTTCCGATACCCAAGCCTGTCCACTGAGCGTCGGTGGCGAGTTGGCCGAGAAGGAGGCAGGGAACGGGATCAGGTGGCTGGCCAGTGCGGATCGAACGCGGAAGGACCGACGGCACGACCGCCGTGGGCGCCAGACCGTAGTAGCCGACGACACGGCCTTCCTCATGCACCACGAGAACGGCAGTGAACCCCCTCTCCTGATTGGTCAGGGCGCGCGTTTTCAGCCAGTGATCGAGCGACGGCTTGCCACACGAGAATTGCGAGACATCGTGCGCTGCGGAGAGCGGCTCGGGAACGGATAGCACCGGGTATTACCGTCTCGGAACGTAGCCAGGCTCCCATGGAGCAGGCCGTTTGGCCAGCTCGACCATCTCGGGAACAGGTTCGGCCGGAGCGGACAGGGCCTCCATGAAGGCGGCAAAACTGTCGGGGCTCATCCGGATCGGGCTTTGCTCCATGACCACTTCCTCGGCCGCGCGCACCGCCGCATCGCGCACGAATTCGGTGCGCGAGCGTCCCCGCAGGCTGGCAGCGCGATCAATCATCGCCACGTCTGCTTCGGGCAGGCGCATCGAGATGGGATATTCCTTGCGTTCCGCTGTGCTGGCCATCATTCGTCTCCTTCGGGGGAATATAGGGGTTTGTATCGCATACTGCAATACGAGATGGTCAATTCAATGGCTTAGGTTGTCGGGAGAGGCCGGACGGAGCGGGATATGGCGATGCCAAGGCGGGAATCCCATAAGTCATCGCGCTACAACACAGTGCGCGATAGCGCGATGGCCGCGCCCCCCGCGGCAATCCGGACCCCCGCTGGCTGCGCATGGTCGATTTCCTGGCACGGCAGTTGGCAAGGGAATGCTATGCTCAAGAATACAGATGACGAAGCGACGGAGGAAGCGCACCACCTGATGCTTCGGAGCGAATCTCAGTGAAGATTGCCGTCTACGCCCGCTGTTCCTCGGACCTGCAGCGCGAGGCCTCGATCGCCGACCAGCTCCGCATGTGCCGGCTACGGCCGAGAAGGAGGCAGGTGGACCCTTCCATCTCCGGCTCCAGCATGATCCAGCGGCCCGGTCTCCAGGCGCTGGTCATGGATTCCGCGCGCTGCCGCTTCGATATGGTGCTTGCCGAGGCGCTGGATCGCGTCAGCCGCGACAAGAGTGCGCCCATGCCGGGCGCACAACGGCAGAAGGCCCGGCGTTTGCCGCCGGGCCTTCCAGATTGCCTGTAAGAAGAACTATTCGTTCTGGAAGTAGCTGAACTTTCCGTCGTCACCCTTCTTCCAGGTGTACATGACGTAGTCCGGGCGGGTGATGTCGCCCTTTTCGTCGAAGCCGAGCTCGCCGATTGCCGTCTTGAACGGGCCCTTGGCCTTGATGGCTTCGGCGACCGCCTGCGGATCGGTGTTGCCGGCGGCCTTGGCGCCTTCTGCGATCACCTGAAGGGCCGCATAGGCATAGAGCGTGTAGGCTTCAGGCTCGAAGCCGGCGGCGCGGAACTTCTCGACGAGGTCCTTGGCAGCCGGGCTCTTGCGCGGGTCCGGTGCGAAGGTCATCAGCGTGCCGTCGACCGCATCGCCGGCAATCGAGGCCAGTTCGTTCGAGACGATGCCGTCGCCCGACATCATCGTCGCGTTCAGGCCCTGGTCCTTCATCTGGCGCATGATCAGGCCGGCTTCCGTGTGCAGACCGCCGTAATAGACGATCGAGACACCAGCCTGTTTCATCTTGGCGATAAGTGCGGAGAAGTCCTTGTCGCCGGTGTTGATGCCTTCATAGAGCGCCTCGGTGACGCCGGCTTCGTTCATCGACTTCTTGGTTTCGTCGGCAAGGCCCTGACCATAGGGGGTCTTGTCGTGAATGACGGCGACTTTCGCGTCCTTGAAATTGGCCGCGATATAAGCGCCCGCAACGGCGCCCTGCTGGTCGTCACGGCCACAGGTGCGGAAGGTGTTCCACAGGCCGCGTTCGGTGTATTGCGGGTTGGTCGAGGCCGGCGTCACCTGCAGGATGCCGTTTTCCGCATAGATTTCCGATGCGGGAATCGAGACACCCGAGTTGAAGTGACCAACGACGAATTTCACGCCATCGGCCACGAATTTCTGGGCGACGGAAACACCCTGCTTGGGATCCGAAACGTCGTCGCCGAGTACGACCTTGATCTGTTCCCCATTGATGCCGCCTGCAGCATTGATGTCCTCGGCCGCCTGCTCTGCACCTTTCTGGATCTGCGCGCCGAAGGCGGCGTTCGGACCAGTCAACGGAGCACCGACACCGACCAGGATGTCAGCCCACGCGGTGCCGCTGAAGGCGACCATTGCTGTCAGCGCAACGGCCGACAGAAGAGACTTTTTCATCTTGTTACTCCCAAATATTCGAGCGGGTCTCGTTTCATAAGCCTGCGCAATGCCCACCATCATTGCGCCGGTGTTCTTTCGCACCGGCCGCGGACCGGCACGCGCCGTTCCCTTATTTTGCCTTCCAGGAGAAAGGCGAAGTTTTTTCATAAAGCCAATAGTACATGCTGGCCATTTGCTTGGTCCGATAGTAACGGAAACCAGCGGCAGCAAACAATAAAAGGACGACCGTGTCCACTACATAGAATTGCAGCGTGAACATCGTTCCGTTGAAAAGCGCATGGTGGATGAACCGGATGCCCCAGCCCAACAGTGCGACATAAATCACGAGCCGCGGAACGTCACCCCAGCTTTCCGCGACGCTCTTGCCGGTCCGCCACGCGGTCCAGCCTCCGAGAACGCAGGTGATGAAAACAAACTGCCAGATCGAGGCTTCTTCGTAGAGAATTCCGTGCATCTCACTCAACTCCACACCCGGCGGATCAATGGCGGCCGCCTTCGAGATAGGCCGCGCGAACCTCCGGATTGGCGAGGAGGTCCTTGCCTGACCCGCTCATCGTCACACGGCCGTTGACCATTACATAGCCTCGATCGGAAAGCTTGAGCGCTCCGAAGGCGTTCTGTTCGACGAGGAACACGGTGAGGCCCTCGTTCTTGTTGAGCACCTTGATCGCTTCGAAGATACCTTTGACGATCAAGGGCGCAAGCCCGAGCGACGGCTCGTCGAGCAGCAGGAGCTTCGGACGGGCCATCAGCGCACGGCCGATCGACAACATCTGCTGCTCGCCTCCCGAAAGCGTCCCCCCACGCTGCGCCTGCCGCTCCTTGAGCCGCGGGAAAAGCGCGAAGACCTTCTCCACGTCTTCCTTGAAGTGCTTCAGATTGTCGAGGCTCGCGCCCATCTGGAGGTTTTCGAGCACCGTCATGCGTGGGAAAATCCGGCGCCCTTCCGGCGACTGGGCAATCCTCAGACGCGCGATCTCATGCGTGGGCAGACGCGTGATGTCCTGGCCGTCGAAGTGGACCGAGCCGGTGCGCGCCTGCGGGCTGCCGCAGATCGTCATCATGAGCGTCGATTTCCCGGCGCCGTTGGCGCCGATCAGCGCGACGATCTCGCCGCGATGGACCTCCATGTCCACGCCGCTCAGCGCGCGGATATTGCCGTAATAGGTCTCGACGCCTCTCACATGCAGCAGGGGCGCAGTCATTGTCCGGGCCCCCCACGCTCGCCTTCGATTTCCTCGATTTCTCCGATCACCTCTTCAACCTCTTCGTCCTCGACACCCAGATAGGCCGCAATGACCTTTGGATCGTTCTTCACGAAGTCCGGGGTGCCGTCGGAAATCTTCTGACCGTATTCGAGCACGACGACGTGATCCGATATTTCCATCACAACGGACATATCGTGCTCGATCAACAGGATGG
This sequence comes from Sinorhizobium meliloti 4H41, assembly GCF_000375585.1. Classification (GTDB taxonomy): domain Bacteria; phylum Pseudomonadota; class Alphaproteobacteria; order Rhizobiales; family Rhizobiaceae; genus Sinorhizobium; species Sinorhizobium meliloti_A. The sequence goes on from NZ_AQWP01000002.1 coordinate 949,969, forward strand.
AGGTGCCGGTATCGCGGCGGATCTCTTGGAGCAGTTCATTGAGGGCGAGCGATTCGCGCGGATTGAGACCCGCCGCGGGCTCGTCCAGGCAGAGAAGCTCCGGCCCGGTACACATTGCGCGGGCGATCTCGAGCCGCCGCTGGGCACCATAGGGCAGGTCGCCGGCCGGATCGTCGGCTCGCTCGGTCAGCGATGCCTTTTCGAGCCAGTGCCTGGCGAGCTCGATCGACTCCCTGGATGCCTCGCGATAGGCCGGGAAGCCGAACAGGCCGAGAATGGTATAGCCGGATGCCCGCATCAGTTTGTTGTGCTGGGCAACGAGCAGGTTTTCGAGCACCGTCAGACCCGAGAACATGCGGATGTTCTGGAAGGTCCGAGCCACCTTGGCCTTCTTGGTGATCTCAAAATCCGGCAGCCGTTCCAGAAGGAATTCGGCGCCCGACTTCTGCCGCATGGTGATCATGCCCATCGTCGGTTTGTAGAAGCCGGTGATGCAGTTGAACACCGTCGTCTTGCCCGCTCCGTTCGGACCGATCAACGCCGTGATCTCGCCGCGCTCCGCCTCGAAGGAGAAGTCGTTGATGGCCATGAGACCGCCGAAGCGCATCGACAGGCGTTCAACCTTGAGGATGGGGTCTTTTGTCATGGTGTCGGTCCCAAAGGCCATCAGCCGTGCCCCTCTTTGGTGAAGCTGCCGGAGATTGCCCTGCGTTCGCGCAGGAACGCGGTCGGCTCGCGTGATCCGACGAAGCCGCGCGGCTTCCAGACCATGACGGTGACCATGGCGAGGCCGAAGATCAGCATGCGATAGAGTTCCGGCGTGAAGGTCGGTCCGAAGATCATCTTGAGGAAGGTCAGTTCACGCAGGATTTCCGTGCCGCCGATCATGACGACGGCGGCAATGGCGATACCCGTCAGCGAGCCCATGCCGCCGAGAACCACGATGGCGAGGATAACGGCCGATTCCAGGAAGACGAAGGATTCCGGCGAGACGAAGCCCTGACGCACCGCGAAGAACGAACCGGCAAAGCCGCCGAACATCGCGCCCGTCGCAAACGCCGTCAGCTTGGTGGTGACGGTGTTGATGCCGAGGGAACGGCAGGCGATCTCGTCTTCACGCAATGCCTCCCAGGCGCGGCCGATCGGCATCCGGCGCAGCCGGATCGTGACGAACGCCGTCAGCAGGGCGAGACCGAGGATCAGATAGAACAGGAAGATCTTGTAATAGGCCGAAGACATCGGCAGGCCCATCATTGCCGCGAAGCCGTCCTTCGTGGCATCGAACTTGATACCGAAGAGCGTCGCCTTGGCGATGCCGGAAACGCCGAACGTGCCTTTGGTGACTTCCGTCCAATTGATCAGCACGAGGCGGATGATCTCACCGAAGGCGAGCGTCACGATCGCGAGGTAATCACCCCTGAGGCGCAGCACCGGAAAGCCGAGAACGACGCCCCAGCAGGCGGCGAGAAGGCCGGCAATCGGCAGCAGCACCCAGAAGGACAGGCCGAAATAGCTGGAGAGCAGCGCGTAGGAATAGGCACCGACGGCATAGAAGGCCACATAGCCGAGATCGAGCAGCCCGGCGAGACCGACGACGATGTTGAGGCCCCAGGCAAGCATCACGTAGATGAGGATCTGAATGCCGAAATTGTCGACCCATTTCAGCGACCCCTGGACGCCCACGAGCGCGACGATCACCGGTGGGTAGAACAGCAGCAGGATGACCGCGATCTTCGACCAGTTGCGGCTGAAGAAGGTCTCCTCCTTCACCACATCGGGCGCGGCCGCCTTTGCCGCCTTGCGCTGCGCCAGCCGCGGCTGGACATAGGCGACCATGAGGAAGCGGCCGACCATGGCGATGGCTACGAAGGTCGCGAGCAGGCCAAATCGCTGCGTGAGGATGAGCTCGTTGCGGATGTTCTGGTCGGTTTTCAGGCCGACGAAGAGCACGAACATTCCGAGCGTGATGAGGCCCGCAAAGACAGCCTCGCGGAGCGCCCGCGCCGTCAGCTCGCTGCCGGCGCTTGCGGTTGTGGATGCGACATTTGCCATGGAACTATACCTTCTCGACTTCCGGTCGTCCGAGAATACCCGACGGCTTGAAGATCAGGACGATCGCGAGAATCGAGAAGGTCGCGACATCCTTGTAGTCGATGGTGAAGTAGGCGGACCACAGCGACTCGATGAGGCCTATCAGCAAGCCGCCGAGCACGGCGCCGGGCAGCGAGCCGATCCCACCGAGAACGGCAGCGGTAAACGCCTTGACTCCCGGGGCGAAACCGTCGGTGAACACGACCACGCCGTAATACATCAGATACATGGTCCCGGCGACAGCGGCGAGTGCGGCGCCCATGATGAAGGTCACCGAGATCGTGCGGTCGACATCGACACCGAGCAACGCCGCCATCTTGCGGTCCTGCTCGGTCGCCCGCTGGGCCCGGCCGAGCGGGGTTCGGTTGACGATGTACCAGAAGACCGAGAGCAGGATTGCCGTGATGACGACGATGATGATCTGCTTCAGAGAAACCGAGATGCCGAACAGATCATAGACCGAGGAGACCAGAGGCGGGATAGGCTTGTTCCGCGGGCCCTGCGTCACCTGGATGAAATTCGACAGCACGATCGACATGCCGATCGCCGTGATCAGCGGCGCCAGACGGAAGGAACCGCGAAGCGGGCGATAGGCCACGCGCTCGATGGTCCAGTTCCAAAGCGCAGCCGTCAGCATACCGACGACCATCATGATCAAAAGCGCCAGTACAACCGGCACGCCGGCAATGAATGTCGTGAGAAGCAAGAAGACGATCAATGCGGCAAAGCCGCCAAGCATGAAGATATCGCCGTGGGCGAAGTTGATCATGCCGATGATGCCGTAGACCATGGTATAACCGATCGCGATCATACCATAAATAGACCCAAGCGTCAGCCCGTTGACGAGCTGCTGGACAAAATACTCCATCAATCTTCCCCTGGACCGGATCCTGTCGGTCCGATCTCTTGTTTTTTAATACTCATTTTCGAGCATGTGCTAGGCCCGATTTCATACCGCTTTCAATTGAAAATGAAAGCTAAAAAATGCGCCACCACCAAATTGTTCCGCGATAAAATCGATTTGACACTTTTGGAGCCAGAAAAATGAAAATTTCAGCAGCATTCGCTTGCGAAATAGCCTCCTTCGGCAGCAAAGGGCAGATAGCGGCAACGAAGCGGGGCGCATTGCAGTGGGCGGAAGCCCCACCCCGCCGCGGCAAGTGACCCGCGCAGCAATTCAAGTGCTACAGTGGCCGTTGCCCGTCTGATAAGAGGCGAAGCGCTCCAAAGCGAATCGCCTCGACCGCAAGAACAGGAAGCAATGCTGGACATACTGGAGACATCGGCGCTCGCCGCCGGACAAGCAATTCTGGAAATTCACCGGGCCGGGCCGGCCGTCACCTACAAGGCTGACGCCTCGCCCGTGACCGATGCGGACCACCGCGCCGAGCAGATCATCCTTGCCGATCTGGCGGCCGCCTTCCCGGATATACCGGTCGTCGCGGAGGAGGAGGTCGCCGCAGGCCACGTTGCCGATATCGCCGGAACGCGTTTCTTCCTCGTCGACCCGCTGGACGGCACGAAGGAATTCGTCGAGCGCAACAGCCATTTCACCGTCAATATCGGCCTCATAGAAAGCGGCGCACCCGTCGCCGGCGTCGTCTATGCACCGGCTCTCGGCCTCATCTATTCGGCGGCCGCGGGCATGGCGAAGAAGGCGGCGGTCGAGGATGGCCAGGTCACGGGCGAATGGACCACCATCGGCTGCCGCCGCTGCGGCGACCGGCCGATGGCGCTGACCAGCCGCTGGCACAACAGCCCCGAAACGATCTCCTTCCTCACCGATCAGGGCATCAGCGACCATGAGGCCGTCGGCTCGTCGCTGAAGTTCTGCCTGCTGGCGGAAGGCATTGCCGACATCTATCCGCGCTTCAGCCGGACGATGGAGTGGGACACCGCGGCAGGCGACGCGATCCTGAGGGCGGCCGGTGGCCAGACGCTTACAATGGCGGGCAATCCGCTCGGCTACGGCAAACGCAACCAACCGGATGACGTCGACTTCGCCAATCCCTGGTTCATCTCGCGCGGCAGGGCGTGAGCCGCAACGGCAGTCACATGTCTCTCGAAGAGGCGGCCGTGGCGATGAGGCTGCTGAGCGTTCCTTCGCTGAAGGGTTTGTCGATCCTCGGAACATCGCGAAGATGGCTCGGCAGCGCCAACAGTTCCCCGTAGCCACTGGTGAAGCCGAAGCTGATGCCCCGCGCCATCAGCGCATCGGCAACGGCAAAGCTCGTGTCGTCCCCCAGATTGATGTCGAGAATTGCGAAATCGAACGTATGATCGGCGATGAGTTCCATCGCCTTTGCCTTGGTGGTGGCGACGTGAACGCTCGTCACCCCGAGAGCGACGAGCATCTCTTCCATGTCCAGAGCGATAAGGAAATTATCCTCGAGGACGAGGACCGACTTGATGGCCGGCGGAACCTGACTGACTGGCATTATATCTGCACCCTCGGCCTCTCGATTTTCCGAGACCATAAAGAAGCGGCTAATAGAACACCCGGGAGGCCGGGCGCATTTAAAAAAGACATGTTGTACGTAATTTGACGCATGACGATTCGCATCAAATCAGCGGCCGCTTCGGCTCGCTGAATCCGTCCCAGCCCGCAAGCGCAAGCAAGCCGTCGATATCGTGGACGTCGCAGCCCTTCTCGGCCCAGCGCAGGAGGCCCCTGGCCGCCAGCTTCTTCAGCGTCTTGTTGGTGTGGACGATCGAGAGGCCGAGCGTGTCGGCAACGTGTTGCTGCGTGACGGGAATAACGGTCCAGCCGCCGCGGAAGAGCTCCAGCGTGACGGCCCTCTGGTAAAGAAAGGCGATGAGGTAGGCTGCACGCTCCAGAGCGGAACGGCGGCCGATGCTCAGCAGATTCTCGTCTAGCATCCGCTCCTCACGCGCTGCGATCCAGGTCAGATCGTAGGCGAGGTCGGGATGCTGCCTGTAGAGTTCGCCGAGCCTGTCGCGCTGGAAGACGCAGAGCACGACCGGCGAAAGCGCCTCGATCGAATGCTGCATCTCGCCCATGAGAGTGCCTTGCAGCCCGACGATATCGCCCGGCATCACGTAGTTCAGGATCTGCCGCCGGCCGTCATCGAGCATCTTGTAGCGAAAACCCCATCCGGAAAGCACGGTGAACAGATGCTCGCTTTGCTCCCCCTCCGCGAGTATCGTCGCGCTCGCATCGAAGACGAGCTCACCGATCTTGAAGTGGGAGACGAATGCAAGTTCTTCCGCCTTGAAGGGGCGGAACAGCGGAAGCGGGCGCAAGGGACACTCTTTGCAGGGCGTGCCTTTGTTGAATTTGCCTTCGGTTATCATGAAGTATCTCGAGGCCCGGCGGACCGGAGCGGATGGGGCAGACTTGACACACTAGCATGGCGCAAAAGAACGACAAGACCGAAGACGAAAGCTGGTGATCGCGGCAACGCAGCACGCATTTTTCCCGTCGCGCACCACGCAGTCTCATGGACTTGCCGGCGCGCAGACCCTATGTCTGGCTGATCCGTTCCAAGCAGAATCGAAACCATGCTGTCCTACTCCGCCATAGCCAAGAACAACGTCGCCGTCGTGACCGGCGCCGCCTCCGGTATCGGCCTTGCCGCGGCGCGGCGCTTCGCCAGCCTTGGAATGAAGGTTGTGCTCGCCGATCTCGGCGGCGAGAGATTGCACGCTGCGGCGGCCGAGGTAGCGAAGGCGGCTCCGGGCGGCTCCGGCGATGTCGCCGCGGTCGAAACCGACGTGTCGCGGGCGGACGACCTCGTGGCTCTGGCGCGTGTCACGCAAGAGCGCTTTGGACACGTGCATGTGCTGATGAACAATGCCGGCATCCAGCCTGGCAGCTCTGTTTTCGGGCCACTGGAGAACTGGGAGGCCGTGATCGGCGTAAATCTCTGGGGCGTCATCAACGGCTCGCGCATCTTTGCCCCGGCGATGATTGCCCACGGGCAGCCGGCGCTCATCATCAACACGGGTTCGAAACAGGGCATCACCACGCCGCCCGGCGATCCCGCCTACAACCTGTCGAAAGCGGGCGTGAAGGTCTTCACCGAGGCCCTGCAGCACGAACTGCGCAATACCGAGGACTGCAAGGTCAATGCGCATCTGCTGATCCCCGGTTTCGTCTACACGTCTCTCACCGCGCAAGGGCGCACGGAAAAGCCGGCGGGCGCCTGGACGCCGGAACAGACGGTGGACTTCATGATGGAGAGCCTTGCCCGCGGCGACTTCTATATCCTTTGCCCCGACAACGAGGTCGCGCGTTCAACGGATGAAAAGCGCATCCTTTGGGCAGCGGGAGACATCGTCGAAAACCGACCGCCGCTTTCACGCTGGCACCCGGATTACGGCGAAGCCTTCCAGTCGTTTCTCGCCGGGACGACGGCAGGGAGGACAAGACCGTGACGAGCGGCATTCACCACATCACCCTGATCGCCCGCAAGGTACAGGCCAACGTCGATTTCTATGTCGGCTTCCTGGGGCTGCACCTCGTCAAGCGGACCGGCGGCTACGAAGATCCCAATCAGTTGCATCTCTTCTACGGCGACGCCGCGGGCTCGCCGGGCTCTCTCGTGAGTTTCCTGGTCTGGGAAGACGGCTCTCCGGGCCGGGTCGGTCACGGCCAGCCGAGCGAGATCGCCTTCGCCATTCCGCCTGACAGCATCGGCTACTGGATGACGCGAGCGCTGAAGTTCAACATCCAGGCGACCGGCCCGTCGCAGGAGTTCGGCGAACCGGTCCTGCGTCTGAAGGACCTGGACGGCGTGATCGTCAAGCTGGTGGGAACGAACGCGCTTGCGGAGCCAGCGCCCTGGGCGGGAGACGACATCCCCGAAACGGACTCCATCCGCCGCTTACGCGGCGCGACGGTGCTCACGGAAAAACCGAAAGACACGGCGCACTTCCTTCAAAACCACTTCGGCTACACCGAGACGGGAGCGACGGAGAGCATCCGTCGCCTCACCTCCTCGTCCGGGGACGTGATCGATGTCCGCGATGCCGGCGGCTTCTGGAGTGCCGCCCCTGGTACCGGCACGATCGACCACATCGCCTTCCGCGCCCCCGATGAGGCGACCGTGCTTGCGGTCAGAGCCGATCTCGAGCAGGAGCACGCCGGCGCCACCAATGCGCATGACCGGAAATATTTCTTCTCGCTCTATGTGCGCGAGCCCGGCGGTGCGCTCTGCGAGCTCGCTACGGACGGGCCCGGCTTTGCCGTCGACGAAGCTCCGGATGCTCTCGGCACGACGCTGTTCCTGCCCCCGCATCTGGCGAGCGATCCCACGGCAACGCTGGTCAGGCTGCCGCAATTCGCGCTGCCCGGCGAACCCAGGGTGCCGCAGCGCGAGCTTCCTTTCATCCATCGGTTCCACCGTCCGGAGAAGGCGAACGATCGTACCTTCGTGCTGCTGCACGGCAGCGGCGGCAACGAAATCGATATGCTGCCCTTCGGCCGTCAGCTCGATCCGCATGCGACTCTCCTGGGCGTGCGCGGCCGCAGCACCGAGGAAGGCTTCCCGCGCTGGTTCCGGCGCTTTTCGATGACGAAATTCGACCAGCAGGACATTCGCTCGGAAGCGGAAGCGTTTGCCGCCTTCGTCGAGGGCGCGCGCGAGAGCTACGGCCTCGACCCGGAGAAGACCGTGTTCATCGGCTACTCGAACGGCGCCAACCTGCTCGCCGCGGTGCTGCATCTCCACCCGGGCATTGTCAGGAACGCGGTGCTGATGCGCGCGATGGCGGCGCTCGAAAGCGCGCCGGAACCGGACCTTGCGGGCACCAAAGTGCTAATGCTCACCGGCAAGGACGATCCCTACGGCAAGCACGCGCCGGAACTGAAGACGGCGCTCAGGGCCAGCGGAGCCGATTTCGAGGAAGTCGACCTCGATACCGGCCACGGAATAGGCGTCGAAGACATCGCCGTTATCCGGCCCTGGCTCGCGCAATCCGGCCTCTGAGCGTCATGCCTTGCCGGCGACGTGATCGGCGAAGGCCTGTACGAAGCCGCGCAGCCTCTCCAGGGTCTGATCGTCCTTCAGCTGTCCGTCGCCGTCGAACAACGTATCGGCTTTCGGCACCATCAGCCGCTTGCCCGACCACATTTCGGCGCCGAGCGTCCGCATCACCGACAGCCAGGCGTTTTGGCTGAGAATGGTCCCGAAGCTTCCCGGAGATGCGCCGGCGAGCGCGAACGGCCGGCCGCCGAAGACCTTCTTTATGTCGGCTGGCGGGCGACTCAGCCAGTCGATCGCATTCTTGAAAACACCCGGGACCGAATTGTTGTATTCCGGCGTGAAGAAAATGACGCCGTCCGCCGCGACGATCTTCTGCTTCAGCGCCTCCGCAGCGGCCGGAACGCCGCTTTCGGCCTCCACGTCTCCGTCATACAGCGGAATGCCATGCAAGGTCGCGGTCTCGAATTCCACCCCGTCCGGCGCCACCGCTTGTGCGGCCTTGAGCAATGCAGTGTTGAAGGAGGCCTTCCGCAGACTGCCCGATATGCCGAGAAGCTTGGTCATGAACGACAAATTCCTTTCGCTGGCGATGCCGCGCAAATCCCGCGTCAGTCAAAAAACTAGCGGGCTCGCGGCAAAAGGAAAGCCGGAATCGCTTCCGGCTCTTCATGTCGCGGCCCGGCGAGAACGGCAGCCGTTACTCCAGAGGCTTCAGTCTCGCCTCGATCTGAGCCCTCTTCGGCTCGAGGAACGGCGGCAGCGATAGGCTTTCGCCAAGGGTTTCCATCGGTTCGTCGACCGCAAAGCCGGGCCCGTCGGTGGCGATCTCGAAAAGGATGCCGTTCGGCTCGCGGAAGTAGAGCGAACGGAAGTAGAAGCGCTCGACCTCGCCGCTCGACGGCAGGCGGAACTCGCCGAGGCGCTCCGTCCACCGATGCAGCGTTTCGACATCCGGCGCCCGGAAAGCGACGTGGTGGACGGCGCCCGCCCCCTGGCGAGCGGTCGGCAGATCGGGCTGGACCGCTACATGCAGTTCGGCCGCCGGCCCGCCCTCGCCCATCGAGAAGACATGCACCTCTCCGACACCATCGGGCGACGGATAGCTCCGCAGTTCGGCCATGTTCATGACACGCGTCAGCACGAGCGCGGTGTTGCTGATGTCCGGCACGCTGATGGTGATCGGCCCAAGGCCCTTAATCTGGTGCTCGGCCGGAACCGCGCTCCTTTCCCAAGGGTGGGACGGCGCCATTCCACCGTCGTCGACGAGCCGGAAGCGCTGGCCCTCGCCGTCCTCGAAATCGAGGGAGATACGGCCGTCGATTTCGGCGACCTCGCCGGAAGCGACCTCCAACTCATCGAAACGGCGCTTCCACCACCGCACGGTTTCTGCGCTGCCGACTCGAAGCCCGGTCCGCGAAATGCTGTGCGTGCCGCGTCCTTCGGTTCCGACCGGCCAGTCGAAGAAGGTCAGATCCGTGCCGGGGGTCGCCTGCCCGTCGGCATAGAAGAGATGATAGGCCGTCGTGTCGTCCTGGTTGACGGTCTTCTTGACCAGGCGGAGGCCCAGCGTCCCCGTGTAGAAGCGCAGGTTCTCCGGCGCATTGGCGGTTATCGCGGTCAGATGGTGAATACCAGTCAGTTGCAAGCTCATGATTGCCTCCTATTCGCTATGCTGCAGCGCCTTTTGCGTCAGTTGCGCGGCGCTGCAGGGCGGGCATTTCGGTTGAGCACAATATCGATCCGACCGAGCGTTTCCAAAAGGGGGACGACGCGAACGGATTGTTCTCCGATTAAGAACGATCTGGCAGATCAGCCGCGTTTCAAGTCCATGAGATAAGTATTCTCCGCCCGGGAAATGGCAAATGCCTGCGGGTCGATTTCGGCGAAGATCAGGGTTTCATCCGCGGAACCGGCCTTTGCCAGTGCCTGGCCATCCGGGGACGCTATGAGCGAGAGTCCCGCAAACGAAAACATGTCGTCCGAACCGCAGTGATTGACATAGGCGACGAAGAGCTGGTTCTCGAAGGCCCGCGTCCGGATCATATGGTCGGTGATGAAAGTGCCGGACCATCCGGCCGGGAGGGCCGTCGGCACCAACACCGCATCGGCACCCGCAAGCGCCAGGCGACGGACGTTTTCGGGGAACTCGACATCGTAGCAGATCAGCATGCCGCAAGTGACGCCGCGATGTTTGAACAGGCGTGTCGAGGGTTCCGCCGGCGTGAAGAGCGAACGCTCGTAATCGCCATAGAGATGCGACTTCCGATAGACAATCGGGGTGGCATTCGCGTCGACATGGACGGCGCTGTTGTAAATGGCGTCCGCGTCCTGCTCTGCGAATCCGGCAACGATGGCGACGCCGGTTTGCAGCGAGATGCGCCCCAATTCTCGAACGATCGGCCCATCCGCCGGCTCAGCGAGCCTGCGGATGGCTTCTCCCGCGCCGTAGCCGGTGATTGCGAGCTCCGGGGCGACGAGCAGGCTCGCCCCCTTCCCGCAAGCCGCGATCGCCGCCCGCTCGATGCGGGCGAGATTGGCGGCAACGTCGCCGCCAATGCTCTTCATCTGCAGGGCAGCGAACTTCATCATTTTCCGTCCGACGACATGGCGCCGAGCAGCTTCGGCAGGTCTCCGAAGCGGGCGACGAGGCTGAAGATGACCGCGGCCGTCGTGACGAAGAGGATCGTCACGGAGGCCATGGTGGGCGTATAGCCGTAGCGAAGCGCGTTGAAGATCTTGATCGGCAGCGTCTCCATCGTGAAGCCGACGGTCATGTAGGCGACGATATACTCATTGAGCGACAGCACGAAGGCGAAGGCATAGCCGGAAACGATATAGGGCAGGATCAACGGCAGAACGACGGTGCGGAAGACCGTGCGGTCGTCCGCGCCCATCGTCGAGGCCGCCTCGACCAGCGAGCGGTCGATCGAGGTGAAGCCGAGAGACAGCGTGACGAGCGGCAGTGTCACGAAGAAGATCGCGTGGCTGACGACGGCGGTCCAGGGCTGGCCGTAAAAGCCGGCCGTCGCCCAGAAGGTGAGCAGGCCGAGCGCGGTGATGACCGGCGGCAGCGTGAAGGGCGCGACCCCCAGAAGCTGGAAGATGTTCGCCCATGGCGCGACGCGCCGCCAGAGAAACCAGGCAAGCGGCAGCGCGATCGCGACCGCAAGTGCGGCGGAAAGGAGCGCCAGCGTCACCGAGGCAAAAAGCGCGCTGCGCCATTCGGGGTTCAGGAAGATTTCCCCGTACCAGGATGTGGAGAAACCCTGCGGGGGAAAGGCGAGCGTCTGCTTGGCGTTGACCGAGACGCCGGCGACGACGATCAGCGGCAAAGCGAGAAAGAGCCCGATCAGGGAGAAGTAGACCTTGCGGAAAATGGTGCTCATGCCGCCTCTCCCTTCCGTCCCGCGATGACCGTTAGAGCCACCAGCCCAAGCGTCACCAGGACGAGAAACACCGCCATCGCCGCGGCGAAGGGCATGTTGGACTGATAGATCGCCTGATCGGTGATGAGCACCGACAACGTCCAGTGCTGCGGCCGGCCGAGGAGTTGCGGCAGGAGATAGGAGCCGAGCGCGAAGATGAAGACCATGATCAGCGTCGCGGTGATCGTGTTTCTCAGCGCCGGAACGACGACGGTGAAGAAGGCCCTGAGCGGCGAGGCACCGAGTGTGCGGGCGGCTTCCGTCAGTGTCGGGTCGAGGCGCACGAGCGCGGGGAAGAGCACGAGCACGGTATAGGGAAAGGCCTGATAGACCATGCCGGTCAGCACAGCGGCAAAACTCGGCGTGAGCGCCTTCGCCTCACCCATGAGCCCGAGCGCCACGAGGATGTTGGTAATGCCGGCCGTGCGCGAGAAAAGGGTGGACCATGCAAAACCGATGATGACTTCGGAGAGAGAAAGCACGGAGAGCAGAGCGACGAGCCACACGACCTGCACCCGGCGCGCCATACGCGTGAGTAGATAGGTGAAGGGCAGCGCCAAGACCACGCAGCACGCGGCGACCGCGATCGCCAGCATCAGGGAAAAGCCGAGCACGCCGCCGAAGAAGGCCGAGAGGAAGCGGGCATAATTGTCGTAGACGAAGGCCGGCGTATAGAAGCCGCCCTGCTGGCGCTGAAAGAAACTGACTGCGATCATCGTGCCGAAGGGCACCACGAAGAAGATCGTCAGCATCCCCGCGGGGAAGAGGATCGGCAGGTAATCACCGAAGGTTCGGGGCGGTTCGCGTCTCATCTGGCGAGCACCACACAGACATCGGGCGGGAGAGCGACGCCGACCTGTTGGCCGACCGTCACCTGCGGCCGGGCGCGCGGCGTCGAGACCGCCACGATCTGCCGGCCGGCGACATCGACGAATGTCTCGATCGTGCCCCCGAGGTCGCGCACGAAGGTCACCGTGCCGGAAAGCGCTCCGGTACCCGGCGCGGTCAGGTGCACGTCTTCCGGGCGGATCGAAAGCATCGCCTTCACCGCGCCCGGCGGCAATTGCAGGCCCGGCACGGGCTGACCGAGCACCGTCACGCGGCCCGAAGTGTCCGCCTCCGCTTCGATCAGATTGGTCTGCCCGATAAAATCGGCGACGAAGCTGTCGGCCGGCCGGCGGTAGATCTCGATCGGCGAAGCAGCCTGCCGGATCTCGCCGCCGTTCATGACCACGACCGTATCGGCCATGGTCATCGCCTCGCGCTGGTCGTGGGTGACGACGATGGTGGTGATGCCGAGCTTCTGCTGCAACTGTCTGAGCTCGACCTGCATCGCCTCGCGCAGCTTGGCGTCGAGCGCCGACAGGGGCTCGTCGAGCAGGAAGAGCTTCGGCGAAATCGCCAGCGCCCGGGCTATCGCCACGCGCTGGCGCTGGCCGCCGGAGAGCTTCGAGACCGGCCGGTCGGCATAGCCCGACAGGTGGATCATCGAAAGCAGCTCGTCGACCCGTTTCCTCTGGTCTTCCTTGGGCGCGCCGCGGATGCGCAGCGGATAGGCGATATTCTCGCCGACGGTCAGGTGGGGAAACAGCGCCAGCGACTGGAACACCATGCCGAGATTGCGTTTATGCGTCGGAACCCGGGTGATGTCCTCGCCGTCGAGCCCTATGGAGCCCGAGGTCGGCAGGTCCAGACCTGCGATCATGCGCAAAAGCGTGGTCTTGCCGCAGCCCGACGGCCCGAGCATGCAGACGAATGTGCCGTGCGGCACCATCAAGTCGACATCGTTGACGGCCCTGAACGACCCGAATTCCTTGACGACGTTTTGAAGGGCAAGTCCCGACATATGTTCCCCGTTTCGCGCCTCATGCGCGGATGTCACCGGCCACGTCAGACGCTGCCGCGGTGACACTTCCAAAATTCCAAATCAGCTTATCCCCAAACCGCTTCCGGTTTAAGGTCGCGCAATACGCTGCGCCGCCCCGGGATACCGAGGCGGCGGCTCATGGCCGGCCTCAGCCGACGATCAGTTCCGTCCACTTCTGGTTCAGCCAATCCGACTTCGTCTGGTAGAGATCGTAGCGCGGAACGATCGGCTCGATGTCCGAGGAGACGGCAGCGAATTCCTTATCCGTCAGATCGGTCGACTCGCGTTTGACCGTCGGCGAGGTGCCGACCTTGCGCGAGAGCGTCGCCTGAACCGCAGGCTGGCACATGTAGTCGATGAAGATGTGGGCTTCTTCGACCTTCTGCGACGCGCGCGAAAGCGCCCAGCAGCCGGAATCCTGGATGCCGCCCTCCTTGGGGAAGGTGGAACGCACCGGATGACCATCCGCCGCGGCAAGCCCCGTCACGTCGTGATAATATTGCCCCATCGGGATTTCGCCCGACTTCAGCGCCTGTTCGAACTGCGCTTCGTCGCGGTACCAGAGACGGACGTTCGGCTTCACTTCGGCGAGCTTCTCGAACGCTTTGAGAATCCCCTCTTCCGTGTCGAGCGCATTGGTGCCGCCCATGAAGGTCTTGGCTGTCACTTCGAGCAGGAAGGAATTGGAGACCAGCGCCAGGAGGCCGAGCTTGTCGGCATTCGCCGGATCCCAGAACGCCTGCCACGAGGTCGGCGCCTCCTTGTAGACGTCGGTGTTGGTCACCAGCGTGATGTACCAGGAAACGGCGCCGATGCCGGCGATGCGGCCGTCCGGATATTTGTTGACGAAGCGGTCGAGCAGGTTCGAGCCGTTCTTGATCTTGGCCATGTCGATCGGCGTCCAGAGGTCGGTCGCCTGCCCTTTGAGCATCGCCACCTGAGACATCATGGAAACGTCGGCGGGCGCCTGACCGGCGCGGGCGGCCTGTTCGAGCTGGACGAGCCATGCCTCGCCGGTGGGCTCGGCGACGGATTCGATCGCGATGCCGGTCGCCTTGGTGAATTCGGGGAAGATGTTCTTGTCGAATGAGTCCTTGAAGTAGCCGCCATAGACGCCGACCTTCAGCGACTTGTCCTGCGCCCTCAGCACCGCCGGCATTGCCAGCATCGACGCGCCGGCAAGCCCCGCACCGAGCAGCGTGCGGCGCTTGATGGAATTGATGATCATCGCATGTCTCCTTTGTTTTTGGCGGATTGCGCCGCGTTCCCTTGTTCTAGTTGATTCCCTGCGCCCTTTGTCCCCGCTTCGCTTCAGCAAGGAAAATGATCTGGCAATAGATTATCGTGATCCGCTCGTGCCCGCCATGCGCATCGGTTTCGGATCGTTCATCCGCGCATCAGCCCTTGCCGGCAACGGCCGGACTGAAGACCATCAGGCTCAGGATCTCGAAGAGCACCTGGGCGCCGGCATGGGCCGTATTGGTGGTGGTGTCGTATTGCGGCGCCACCTCGACGACGTCGCCGCCGACGAGATTGACGCCCTTCAGCCCGCGGATCAACTCCAGCACCTCACGCGTCGTCAGGCCTCCGACTTCCGGCGTACCGGTGCCCGGCGCGAAGCTCGGGTCGAGGCTGTCGATGTCGAAGGAAAGATAGGTCGGACCGTCGCCGACGATCTTCTTCGCCTTTTCGATGATCGCCGGAATACCCAGTCCGGTGACCTCCTCCGCATGAACGACCGTCATGCCGGACTCGTAGGAGAACTCCCACAGATACTCTGCCGAGCCGCGGATGCCGATCTGGATGACGCGGGTCGGGTCGAGCACGCCGTCGAGGACGGCGTTGCGGAACGGGCCGCCATGGTGGAACTTGGTCAGGTCAAAGGCGCCGCCAGTGTCGCAATGCGCGTCGATATGGATCATGCCGACAGGCTGCTTCTTGCCCACGGCCTTGAGGATCGGATGGGTGATCGAATGGTCGCCGCCGACGGAGAGCGGCACGACGCCCGCACCGACGATCTGGTTGATCCGCTTCTCGATGTCCTCGTGGCTGATTTCGAGCCGATAGCGGCTGCGGAAGGGAACATCGCCGATATCGGCGACCCTGAGATCGTGCACCGGTGCGCAGCCGAGCACGTGATTATAGGGCCCGATCCGCTCGATCGCGCGCAGCGCCCGTGGCCCGAAGCGCGATCCCGGGCGATTGGTGACGCCGAGATCCATGGGAACGCCGATCATCGCCACCTGAAGATTGCCGAAATCGGGCTCATCGGCATCGACCGGCATGTGAGGTGCGGTCAGGAATGTCGGAATGCCGGAATAGGGCGCCAGCCGCGTGCCGCTCTTCGTGAAAATCTTATCCGCGACCTTGCGGAAGGTCGGATCGAAGAGCTCGCCGCCATGGCTCTCGCCATATTTCGCCTTCAATGCGTTGAGCTTCTGTTCATCCCAAGCCATGCGCCGGACCTCCGTATCGTTCAGCCGGGGCTGGCACATGATGCACCGCAAGTCACGACTTGCGGTGTGCCGATCTGAAGCGGCGCAATCAGGTTCCCCGGCTTTTGCCTTTGTTGCGCATATTAGGAGACAATTCTTCTGGAAAAGCAATTGACATTGTTATAGCGTTTGATGTGAGAAAAATTCACATAGATGCCGCCTCTCCGGAGCTTCTTCTTGTCGAGCCGCCTGCCTCCGCTGAATCCGCTGCGCGCCTTCGAGGCCACCGCCCGGCGCGGCTCCGTTTCCGCTGCGGCGCGTGAGCTCAACGTCACCCACGGCGCGGTAAGCCATCAGATCCGCGCGCTCGAACTCTCCTTCAACGCGCCCCTTTTCGAGCGGGGCGGCAAGCGGCTGAAGCTGACGCCGCAGGGCGCGCTGCTCCTGCCTGCGGTGACGCATGCCTTCGCCGAGATCGCCGCGGCAACGGCGGCGATGACGCGGCCCGCGACGAGCGGGGAACTCACCGTCACCTGCGTCCCGGCACTGCTCTCCTTCTGGATGATTCCGCGGCTGCACCTCTTTACCGAGCAGTTCCCCGATGTCCAATTGCGGCTGATCGCCTCCAATGACGAGGCGAACCTCGATTCCCCGGACGTCGACGTCTGCCTGCTCTATGGCGACGGCAACTGGCAGGACTGCTGGTCGAGGCTCTGGAGCCGGCTCGAGCTTTTCCCGGTCGTCAGCCCGACGCTCCTCAACATGCGGCCGCTGCGCTCCATCCGGGACATCCGCGACCACGTGATGCTGCATGGCGACGACGGCCGCGAGTGGAACACCTGGCTCGCCGCAGCCGACGCGATCGATTTCCAGCGCGGTCGCCAGCATTTCATGAGCGATGCGCGGCTTTCGACCGAGGCGGCCCTGCACAATCAGGGCGTTGCGCTCGGCGATACGATCACCGCCGGCAGCCTGATCGCCCGTGGCGAGCTGATCGCCCCTTTCGACCTGACGGTTCCGGCCAACGACGCCTTTTTCGTCGCCTGCCGTAATGAAGTTCGCGCCGCGCCGATCGTCCGCGTTTTCATCGACTGGCTGTTTGCCGCTCTCGAAAGCGATCCGATGCCGGAGCTGCAGATGTCCGCCCGCACGATCATCCGCAGCCGCATGCCGAAGCCGGAAGATGCCGGCCGCAAGACAACACCGAAGAGCCTTCAACCCCGCTCCCCGCCGCGCAACCGGCGTCCGGAACGCCCGCAGAGGCGCAAAATCAAATCATGATGCGGGGCTGAGAATCCCGTCCGCTTCAACAACAGGAAATCCGCCATGCCGCATTTCAATCCCCTCGTCGAAAAGCTCTCGCCGCCGCCGATACCCTCGGTGCTCGCATGGGCGAAGGCTTATGACGGGGCAAAAGGCCCGCTGATCGACCTCTCCCAAGCCGTGCCCGGCTATCCCGCTCATCCCGACATGCTGAAATGGCTGGGCGAAGCCGCGGCGTCGGCGGCCTACACGGGCTACGGAGCGATCGAGGGTGAAGCGGAACTGCGCCAGGCCTATGCCGAGCACGTGGCGTCGCTCTATGGCGCGGCGGTCGCCGCCGGCAACGTCCACATCACTTCCGGCTGCAACCAGGCCTTCATCTGTGCCGCGATGGCCGTTGCCGGGGCCGGCGATACGGTGTTGATGAGCAATCCCTATTACTTCAACCAGGAGACGACGCTGGCGATGCTGGGGATCGATGTCGAGCTTGCGCCGCTCGATGCGGGCGCCGGGTTCCTGCCCGAGGTCGAGACCATCGCCTCTGCCTTGCGGCCGGGCATCCGGGCACTTGCGCTCGTTTCGCCCAACAATCCCACGGGAGCGGTCTACCCGCCCGAACTGCTGCAACGCATCTACGAGCTCTGCCGCGCGAACGGAACCTGGCTCATTCTGGACGAAACCTATCGCGACTTCCTGCCGGATGCGGCCGCCGCGCCGCACGGCCTGCTTCGAACCCCGGGCTGGGAGGACGGTTTCATCGGTCTTTACAGTTTCTCGAAGTCCTTCTGCATTCCGGGCCATCGTCTCGGCGCGATCACCGCCGGACCGCAGGTGGTCGAGCAGGTCGCCAAGATCATGGACAATCTCCAGATCTGCGCCCCGCGTTCCCCCCAGGCGGCCGTCGCAAGGGCGATACCGGCGCTTGCCGACTGGCGGCTCGCCAACCGCGCCGAAATCGCCGCCCGCGCCGAGGCGCTGAGGACGATCATGACCCGGCTGCCGCAATGGAACCTGCAGGCAGTGGGCGCCTATTTTGCCTATATCCGCCACCCCTTCCCCGATATCGAGTCGCAATTCGTCGCCGAGAAGCTGGCGAAGCTCGCCGGCGTCCTCTGCTTGCCCGGCGATTATTTCGGCGAGGGTCAGGAGAACTACCTGCGCTTCGCCTTCGCCAATGCGGACGTGGCGACGATCCTCAAGCTCGAAGAGCGCCTCGCGCGATTCGAGCTGCCGGGTATCTGAGTGGCTCAGCCGCGGCGGGCGATCAGGATGCCGATCAGCACGATCGCGCCGCCGATCGCCTGCATGGCGCCCACCGGCTCGCTCAGCAGAACCCAGGCGAGCAGCGCAGCCACGACCGGCTGCAGGAGCAGCGTCAGCGAAGAAAAGGCCGGCGGCAGAAAAGCGAGCGCATAGGTGATCGCCACCTGCCCGCCGGCGTGGCTCACGAAGGCAAGTCCGAAGAGCATGGCCCAGCCGAAGGCGCTCGTCGGGAAAAGCGACTGCTCGGCCAACAGGGCCATCGGCAGCATGCAAACGGCTGCCGATGCGGTGCTCCAGATCATGATCCGGTTTGTGCTGAAGCGGCTTCGCAGACGCCCGATTGCGAGAATGTAGCCGGCATAGAACGCGGCCGCGACGATAGCGATCCCATCGCCGGCGAGATCGCCGCCGCCGAGTGCCGCCGGACCGCCTTTCAGGACGACCACGCCGACGATCGCCGTGGCGAGGCCGCCCAGGAAGATGCCGCTGACCGCCGAGCGGAACAGAGCCCATCCGGCAAGCGTCACGAAGACCGGCGCCAGATTGGCAAGCAGCGTCGCATTGGCGACCGAGGTCATGGTGAGCGCAAGGTGCCAGGCTGCGAGATCGATGGCGAGAAATACGCCCGGCAGGACAAGTTGAGCGTAATCGGACAGGCGCTGCGGGGGCTTGTCCGCGACTGCGCCGCCGCGCAGCCGTGACCAGGCCAGCAGCGGGATCAGCGCCAGCGCGACACGCCAGAAGGCAGTGGCCATCGGCCCCACTTCCGAGAGCCGCACGAAGATCGGCGATCCGCCGATGGCGGCACCGCCGATGATGAGCGCGGCCATGGCAAGTCTGTTACGGGGAGCGGCGGAACTGGCGGCTTGGGTCACGGCGATGTCCGATGGCTGGGAAGCGCGCGCAGAACCGGCGCGCGGCAAGCCAGCTATCAGAATCCCGCCGCAAGCGACAGCCGAATTCGCCCGATAGGCGAAAAACGACCACACGCGAAAACGTGCGGCCGTGGGAGAGACGACCCGTCAGGCTGCGTCCGGCAGGTGAACCGTTTTCACCTCCAGGAAGTCCTCGAGCCCGAACATCCCGCCTTCCCGGCCGTTGCCGGACTGCTTGTAGCCGCCGAAGGGGCTTCCGTAGCGGTGCGGACCGCCGTTGATGTGCACCATGCCGGCGCGGAGACGCGATGCCACCCGCTCCGCCCTTTCGCGGTCGCGCGTCTGGACATAGGCCGCGAGGCCGTAATTCGTGTCGTTGGCGATCGCGATCGCCTCCTCTTCCGTATCGAAGGGAATGATCGAAAGCACCGGTCCGAACACTTCCTCGCGCGCGATCCGCATGGAATTGTCGACATCGGCGAAGATCGTCGGCCGGACGAAATATCCGGCCTCGAAGCCTTCCGGCTTGCCGGGGCCGCCGGCCAGGAGCGTCGCGCCCTCGGCAACGCCCGCTTCGATCAGCGCCTGCACCCGCTCGAACTGAATATGGCTGACGAGCGGGCCGATATGGGAGCCATCCTTCGTCGGATCGCCGACCCTCGCCTCCATGCCGACGCGCCTGGCGATTTCCACGACCTCGTCATAGGCGCTGCGCTCGACGAGCATACGTGTCGGGGCATCACAGGACTGGCCGGAATTGTTGAAGCATTCGAGAATGCTGGCGGTCACCCGCTCCTCTATATCGGCATCGGCAAAGACGATGTTCGGCGACTTTCCGCCGAGTTCGAGCGTGACGCGCTTGACCGTATCGGCGGCGTCCTTGCTGACGGCGATACCCGCCCGCGTCGAACCGGTGAAGGACATCATGTCGATGTCCTTGTGCTTCGACAGCGCCGCCCCGGCATGAATGCCGTCACCATTGACGAGGTTGAAGACGCCGGCCGGAAAGCCCGCCTCTTCGACCATCTCGGCGTAGAGCATGGCGTTCAGCGGCGTGAATTCGCTGGGTTTCAGGACGCAGGTGCAGCCGGTCGCAAGCGCCGGGACGACCTTGAGCGCGATCTGGTTGACCGGCCAGTTCCACGGCGTGATGAGACCGCAGACGCCGATCGGCTCACGCAGGAGCGTGTCGCCGTTCGGCAGCTTTTCCTTGAGTTTCAGGCGCTTCAGGGCATCGATGAAGCCCTGAAGATGACCGACGCCCACATCCGCCTGCTGCTCGCGGCTCATCGTTCTCGGCGCACCGAGTTCGGCCGTGATGGTGTCGGCCATTTCATCGTAACGCCGCTTGTAGATCGCGAGCAGCCTTTCGAGCAGCGCCAGCCGTTCCTCGACGCTCGTCCGGCTATAGCTTGCGAATGCCTTCTTGGCGGCTGCAACCGCCCGGTCGACGTCGGCAGCGGTGCCGAGCGAGATAACCGCTATCGGCTTCTCGGTCGCCGGATTGAGCACCAGAAGATCGTTCTGCGTGGCCGGCTCAACCCATTTGCCGTCGATGTAGAATTTCCGTTTGTCGAGCATTCGCTCCTCCATCCCGTCTGATTTCCGCCGGCAAGGCTACGACGGCGGCTGCACGCGGACAAGGGCGGAAAAGCGGAAGGGAGCGTGTCGGGAAACGGCACCGGCCGATGAACGGCTGCAGATGCATGAGCACCTGCAGCCGTTGCGAAATCAGAACGCGCCGATGAGGAGCGCGCAGATGAAAGTGAAGGCTGCAGCCACCGCGATGGCCTGGGTAAAGTGTCTGGCAGTCGGACGACGGGCTGGTCGAGCCCGGTAGACGGTATAGCGGGATTGGGTCATCGCCTTGGTCGCGTTCATTATGTCTCTCCGCTGTTGGGGCGTGGCCTGTAGCCGTTGTTCTCCTATATTCTTGATCGAATTCCTAGATAATTTTTTGCCACGGATCAAACGAGAAATGAAAAATTCGTTTAACCGGCCTGCCGGGCAGCGCGGAATACACGGTTCTTTCGAGGTCTCCGATGCCCAGGAGCGATCGCCCCGGCTACCAGCCGACGGCGTCCTTGAGCATGTACCACCACGATCCGACAGTCGAATACTGCGCGCGGAACATCCGTCCGCCGGGGAATGGATACCAGGGCAGCTTCGCGAAGACATCGAAGCGCGCCGCGTCCCCGTCGATCGCTTCGGCAAGAGTGCGGCCGAAAAGGTGGGAGCCCGTCACGCCATGACCGCTATAGCCATGGGCGAAATAGGTATTGCTGCCGATCCGCCCCATTTGCGGCACGCGCGTGAAGGAGAGTGCGAAGTTGCCGCTCCAGGCATAGTCGATCTTCACGCCCTTGAGCCGCGGAAAGACCTTTTCGAGATTTGGCCTGAGCTTTGCCACGACATCCGCCGGGTCGGTACCGCCATAGACGGTGCCGCCGCCGAAAATCATCCGCTTGTCGGCGGACAGCCGGAAATAGTCGAGAATGTAGCGAACGTCCTCCACGCACATGTCGCTCGGGATCAGCGAATGGGCAAGCTCCTCGCCGAGCGGCGCGGTGGTGATCATCTGGGTCGAAACGGGCATGACGCGGGTGGCGAGCTTCGGCACGGCATCGCCAAGATAGGCGTTGCCGCAAAGCACGACGATCCGGGCGGAAACCTCGCCCCCCTCGGTATGGACGGTCGGCCGGGCCGATTCGTGGTCGACACGGGTCACCGGTGACATCTCGTAGATCACGCCGCCGAGGCTCTCCAGGGCGCGTGCCTCGCCGAGCACCAGATTGAGCGGATGCATATGGCCGCCGGTGGTGTCGAGCATGCCGCCGCAATAGGCCTCGGAATCGACGAGCTTGCGCAGCGCCTCGCGGTCGAGAAGCTGATGATCGTCCATCCCGTGTTTGCGCCAGAGCGCCTGCTTGGCCTCGAGCTCCTTCATGTGGGCTCCGGTATAGGCGGCATAGATATTGCCGGGCTTCAGATCGCACTCGATCCGATACTCGCTGACGAGCCGGCGGATGATCCGTCCGCCTTCCTGTACAAGGCCGCCGATGAAGCGGGCGGCATCCTCGCCGTAGCGGCGCTCGATCGTCGACAGGCCGGCATTGAGACCGTTGACGATCTGGCCGCCGTTGCGTCCGGAGGCGCCCCAGCCCACCTGCGCACCCTCGACCACGGTGACCTTGTAGCCCTTTTCGGCAAGATGAATGGCCGTGGACAGGCCCGAATACCCCGCGCCTACGATGCAGATGTCGGTTTCGATCCGGCCTTCCAGCCTGACCGGATTGCGGATGATGTTGCGCGAGGCGGCGTAATAGCTCGTCGGGTAGCTGCCGTCCCCGGCATAGGATTTCTGCTTCCGTGCCATCATACGATTTCCAGATAGGCGCTGAATTCGTAATCCGTGACCTGCTCGGCGAAGCCGGCGATCTCCTGGCGCTTGCAGGCGATCAGCATGGAGCGAAGCACGGGATCGAAGATCTCGGCGGCGATCGGTCCGGCCTCGAAGGCGTCGACCGCCTGCCCCCAATCGGCAGGAATTTTGGGCAATTTCTCCGTCGCATAGGCTCGTCCCTCGACGGGCGCCGGCGGCTTCCATTTGTTGCGGATGCCTACGAGCGCCGCGCCGAGGATCGCGGCGATGACGAGATAGGGATTGGCGTCGGCACCCGCGACGCGGTGCTCGATCCGCCGCGCCGCCGGATTGCCGCCCGGGATGCGGATTGCCGAGGTGCGGTTCTCGTAACCCCAGGAAATCGAGGTCGGCGCATGCGTGTCGGGCCGCAGCCGGCGGTAGGAATTGAAGTGCGGGGCGAACATAAGCGTCGTCTCGGCCATGCCGCGCAGGAGGCCGGCCACCGCATGCTTGAGCACGGCCGATCCCTCGTCGCTGCCGTCGTCGAAGACGTTGTTGCCTTCCTCGTCGAGCAGGCTGAAATGGATGTGCATGCCGTTGCCGGAACGGGTGCCGTAGGGTTTGGCCATGAAGGTCGCCGCGAGCCCGTGCTTGCGGGCGACCCCCTTGACGATGCGCTTGAAGAAGATCGCGTCATCCGCCGCCTTCAGCGGATCGTCGCTGTGCAGCAGATTGATCTCGAACTGGCCGATGCCGTTTTCGGCTATCGCCGCATCCGCCGGCACGTTCTGCCGCGCGCACTCCCTGTAGACGTCGGAGAAGAACTCGCCGAAATCGTCGAGCTCGTCGATCGAAAGGATCGCGTCGGAATCGAGCCGCTTGCCGGTATAGGGCGAGATCGGCGGGACGGCGCTGTCCGGCTCGGGATCGATGAGATAGAATTCCAGCTCCGTCGCTACCACCGGGCGCAGCCCCAGTTCGCGATATTCGCGCATGATCGCCGCGAGCGCCTGGCGCGGATCGGCAAGAAAGGGCCTGCCGTTCTCGACGAACAGCCAGAGCGGAACCAGCGCGCTCGGCCGCGACGTCCAGTTGACCGGCAGGGCCCCTCGCCCCGTGACGCCGCAGATGCCGTCGCGGTCGCCGGTCGCAAAGACCTGCGCGCTGCCGATGATGTCCTCACCCCAGACGTCGACGCCGACGATCGAGAGCGGCATGCGGATGCCGCCGCCGAGCACCTTCCTGGCCTGTTCCACCGGCACCCGCTTGCCGCGCATGATGCCGTTCAGGTCGCAAATCACCGCCTGAATACTTTCTATCGGGCCGTTCTGTTCAAGCCAGGACTGGAACACTTCCGGGTCGTCCGCATCGATTGACATATCGTATTTCTTTTTGTGATCACATTATCGGGAAATTGACATAGTTGCAGTTTTGAAGTCAAGCTGCCCCGGGTCGGCAGGATCGACTCGTTCCAACACCCGGGGTGCGGGAGGAATCGCCGTCTTGAAGACCCTTGCTCTGCCCGCCCTTCATCGGCCGGAAGGCATGACGACCCACGACTATGCCTTTGCGCGTCTCAGGCAGGCGATCATGGTGGGCGCCTTCCGGCCCGGAACCTCCGTCACCATACGCGGGCTCGCAGATGCGCTGGAGAGCAGCCCCACGCCGGTGCGCGAAGCACTGCGTCAGCTGACCTCGATCGGTGCCCTGCAATTTCTGGAGAACCGGCGGATCGTCGTGCCGCGAATCACGCCGGCGCGTTTCGAGGAGCTGATCTCGCTTCGTATCGCGCTTGAAAGCCATGCCGCGCGCAGGGCCGTCGCCCATCTCTCCGACCGGCAGATAGACCGCATCATCGCACTGGATGACGCGATCGAGGCCGCGATCCTGGCGGGGCAGAAGGCGCAGGCGCTGATCGCCAATCAGGAATTTCACCGGCGGATCTATACGGCCAATCCCGATCAGGTCGTCATGCCGTTCGTAGAGAGCCTCTGGCTCCAGCTCGGGCCGATCCTCGGCATTGCCATGGAGCACGTCACGGAATTCTACGTCATCGACCGTCACCGTGAGGCCATCGAGGCCCTGAGACGGCGTGACGAGGACGCCGTGGCGCAAGCCATCGCCGCCGACATCCGCGAGGGCATCGGCGGCTTCGATCAGCAGGCGATCGGCAAGCTGCTCGCGCTTGCGCGGTGAACGAGCCTTGGGTCTGCTCCAGTAGGATAATCACCCTGATCTGCCCCTCACCCTAGCCCTCTCCCCGCTTGGGGGGAGAGGGGACACCCCTGTGTTCCGCTTCAGCCTCGATGGGTCGATACGGACTCGTCTCCTCTCCCCGCAAGCGGGGAGAGGCTAGGGTGAGGGGCAGACCTCAAGGCTTCGACGCTCATCTGGCCCTTGACCACCTCTCCTGTCCCCTGCATATTGCTCAGATGTCAGACCAATTGTGGTTCTGGGGAGAACCGGATGCCCCTGCAGGATAAAGCGATGCTCCTGCCCCTGCCGCCCGCAGACCGGGCGCAGCAGGTAATATCCGCCCTTGCCGATTTCATTCAAAGATCGGGGCTGAACCCCGGGGATCGCTTGCCTGCCGAGCGGGAAATGATGGCGGCGCTCGCCGTCGGCCGCTCCACCATTCGTGAGGTGCTGAGCCATTTCCAGGCGCTCGGCGTTGTCGAGGCGCGCAAGGGCAGCGGCACCTATCTCCTGCGCGCCATTTCCACCGCAACCATCCACATGCCGCTGGCGCTCGACACGGAGCACCTTCGCGACGCGCTGCTGCAGACGCTCGAAGTGCGGCGCGGCATCGAGGTCGAGGCCGGCATGGTCGCTTCGCGGCGCCGCACGGAGGCCGACCTCGTCAACATCGAAACGAAGCTCAACGAGATGGAGCGGGTCCATCTCGCCAAGGGAACCTCCGGCCCGGAAGACCTCGCCTTCCATCTTGCGATCTACGACGCGACCCACAATCCGCTCTTCAAGCAACTGCTCGAACAGATGCGCGAGGCCTTCGAACGCTTCTGGGACGAGCCTTTCGACCGCTCGGACTTCGCAAGGCGCTCCTTTCCCTTTCACCGAACGCTCTTCGATGCGATCGCGGCGCAGGACGCCGAGGCCGCGCGCGCGGAAACGCTGAAAATCCTCGCGGTCGTCGAGGAAGACATCAAGGAAATGTCCAAATGAACAACGGCCTCGATCCGTTCGAGAGAGCCTCCCTTATCGTCGCGCATGACGAGAGCAACGCTTTCGATGCAGTCGTACCGCCGATCGTGCAGACCTCGCTCTTCACCTTCAAGAACTATGACGAGATGGTCGCTTCCTATCGGGGCGAGCGCGTGCGGCCTATCTACACCCGCGGCCTCAACCCGACGGTCAGGCATTTCGAGGAGATGCTGGCGAAGCTCGAAGCCGCCGAAGACGCCATCGGTTTCGCAAGCGGCATGTCGGCGATCTCCTCCACAGTCCTCTCCTTCGTCGAACCGGGCGACCGCATCGTCGCCGTGAAACATGTCTATCCCGACGCGTTCCGCCTCTTCGGCACGCATCTGAAGCGCATGCGTATCGAGGTCACCTATGTGGACGGGCGCGACGAAGAGGCGGTTGCCAGGGCGCTTCCAGGCGCCAAGCTCTTCTACATGGAAAGCCCGACCAGCTGGGTGATGGACACGCACGATGTCGCAGCGCTTGCGGCTCTCGCACGCCGGCAGGGGATCGTCACGGTCATCGACAACAGCTGGGCCAGTCCGGTATTTCAGCAGCCGGTCTCGCTCGGCGTCGACCTCGTCATTCACTCCGCATCGAAATATCTGAGCGGCCATAGCGATGTCGTCGCCGGCGTCGTCGCCGGGTCGAGCGACCTGATCGGCCGCATCCGTTCGGAAGCCTATCCCTATCTCGGCGGCAAGCTTTCGCCCTTCGACGCCTGGCTGCTGATCCGGGGCATGCGCACGCTGCCGGTGCGGATGAAGGCACATGAGCGCTCGGCGCTCGCGGTCGCCCGTCGTCTGGCCGAGCATCCGCTGGTCGAAACCGTCTGCCACCCGGGCCTCGGCAACCATCTGCCCCCCGGTCTCTCCGGCACCTCCGGACTTTTCTCCTTCATCTTCCGCGAAGGCGTCGACATGCGCCGCTTCGCCGATCACCTGAAACTCTTCAAGCTCGGCGTCTCCTGGGGCGGCCACGAAAGCCTCATCGTGCCGGGCGAAGTCGTCCTGGCGCAGAAAGCCGAGCCCAATTCCGCGGCAGCCTTCGGCATTTCACCGCGGTCGGTACGGCTCCATGTCGGCCTGGAGGGAACGGAGGCCCTCTGGAGCGATCTCGAAACGGCGATGACAGCCGCTTCATCAGGCTGACGAACACGCAACCAGCGAGAACAAAGGGAACGATAAAATGAGGAAACTGATCACCGCCACCCTGCTTGCCACGCTGATGGCCGGCAGCGCCCTTGCCGATACCAAGCTGAAGCTCGTCGAGGTCATCACCAGCCCCGAGCGCACCGAAACGCTGAAGTCGATCGTCGCCAAGTTCGAACAGGCGAACCCCGGCACGACCGTGGAGATCATTTCGCTGCCCTGGGGCGAAGCCTTCCAGAAATTCGCGACCATGGTCTCGGCCGGCGAAATCCCCGACGTCATGGAAATGCCGGACACCTGGCTGTCGCTCTACGCCAATAACGGCATGCTCGAAAGCCTCGAGCCCTATCTCGAAAAGTGGGAGCACACCCCCGGCCTCACAGAGCGCGCGCTCGAACTCGGCCGCGACGTCAACGACACCGCCTATATGCTGCCCTATGGCTTCTATCTCCGGGCCATGTTCTACAACAAGAAGCTGCTCTCCGAAGCGGGCGTCTCCGAACCGCCGAAGACGATGGACGACTTCGTCAAGGCTTCCGAGGCGGTCTCCAAGCTGCCCGGCAAATCGGGCTATTGCCTGCGCGGCGGTCCGGGCGGTCTCAACGGCTGGGTGATGTTCGGCGCGACCATGGCCGGCGACAACAAGTTCTTCAACGAGGACGGCACCTCGACGATGAACAGCGAGGGCTGGATCAAGGGCCTCACCTGGGTCATCGACCTCTACAAGAACGGCCTCGCCCCCAAGGATAGCGTCAACTGGGGCTTCAACGAGATCGTCGCCGGCTTCTACAGCGGCACCTGCGCCTTCCTCGACCAGGATCCGGACGCGTTGATCGCGATCGCCCAGCGCATGAAGCCGGAGGATTTCGGCGTCACCACCATGCCCAAGGGGCCGAGCGGCAAGGCCTTTACCACGATCGGCTTTGCCGGCTGGTCGATTCTTGCCGCCAGCCAGAACAAGGATCTCTCCTGGAAGCTGATCGAAACGCTGGAAGGCCCGGAAGGCAATATCGAGTGGAACAAGCGCACCGGCGCGCTGCCCGTCCATAAGTCGGCCGAGAAGGACCCCTTCTATGCGAGCCCGCAGTTCAAGGGCTGGTTCGACGAACTCGCCGACAAGGACGTCGTGCTGACGGTCATGCCGACCTATCTCGAAGAATTCGCCTTCTTCAAGGATTCGCTCGCCATCAAGACGACCCAGGAGGCCCTGCTCGGCGACATCACGCCGGAAGAGCTCGCCAATCAATGGGCCGACTACCTGACCAAGGCGCAGCAGAAGTACCTCGCAAGCAAGAAGTAACGCAGGCACCGGCGGCGGTCAGCCGCCGCCGGTCGTCCGACGCAAGAAAAGGCACGCCGATCGATAACGGCGGTCAAAAAAGGGGAAATTTCGATCGATGGCCTATGCCGCACGCCATGACGGCCTGCCCGCAACCCGTCCGCCGCTGATGAAGCGGATCGCCGACGCCTCTGCGCCCTATCTCTATACCGCTCCGGCGCTCATCCTGATCGTTACGGTCATGCTCGTGCCTCTGGTGCTCGGCATCTCCTACGCTTTCCGCGACATCCAGCTGCTCAACCCCTTCTCCGGCGGTTTCGTCGGCCTCGATCATTTCCGCGCGCTCGCCCAGGACCAGGCATTCTTCCGTTCGCTGCGCAACACGCTCTGGTGGACCGGCGCCTCCGTGTTCCTGCAGTTCGCCTTCGGGCTCATCCTGGCACTCCTGCTCGACAAGCCATTCTATGGGCGTGCGGTTGCACAGGCGCTCGTCTTCCTGCCCTGGGCGGTGCCGAGTTTTCTGGCCGGCCTCAACTGGGCCTGGCTTTTCAACCCCGTCGTCGGTCCGCTGCCGCACTGGTTCTTCGCTCTCGGCATCATGAGCCAGCCGACCAACATTCTGTCCGATCCCCAGCTTGCCATGTGGGGACCGATCATTGCCAATATCTGGTGGGGCATCCCCTTCTTCGCGATCACACTGCTGGCAGCGCTCCAGGCGATCCCGCGCGACCTTTACGAGGCAGCGAGCATCGACGGCGCCGGCCCGGTGCAGCGTTTCCTTTCGATCACCCTTCCCTTCCTGGCGCCCACGATCGCGATCACCATTCTGCTGCGTACGGTCTGGATCTCCAATTTCGCCGATCTCATCATCGTCATGACCAATGGCGGGCCGGCGGACCGAACCCAGATCGTCGCAAGCTACATCTTCACCCAGGCGTTCAAGCGGCTGGATTTCGGTTATGCCTCGGCGATCGCGCTGGTGCTGCTGGCGCTGCTCCTCGCCTATTCATTGCTGATCGTGATCCTGCGGCAATGGCTCCTGAGCAAGGATTGAGACCATGCGCGCCAAACAAGCATTTCTGACCATTGCGCATCGCCTGGCGATCCTCGCTTATATCGCCTTCGCGCTCTTCCCGCTCTTCTGGCTGCTCAAGGTCGCCGTCACGCCGAACGACCTCCTCTATTCGGAGGGCATTCGTCTCTGGCCGTCGCGGGCGAGCCTCGAACACTTCGACTTCGTGCTGCGGCACAGCGCCTTCCCGGTGTTCTTCCGCAACAGCCTGATCGTTTCGGGGTCGACCGCCGTGATCGTCACCATCCTCGCCTCGCTCTCCGGCTACGCGCTCTCGCGCTTCCGGTTCCGCGGCAAATACTGGCTGGTCACGCTGATGCTGCTGACGCAGATGTTTCCTCTGGTGATGCTGGTCGCGCCGATCTTCAAGATCCTCTCGCCGCTGGGGCTGACCAACAGCCTCACCGGGCTCGTCGTCGTCTACACCGCCTTCAACGTCCCCTTCGCGACATTCCTGATGCAGTCCTTCTTCGACGGCATTCCGAAGGACCTGGAAGAGGCGGCGATGATCGACGGCGCGACGCAGTTCGTCGCCTTCCGCCAAATCATCCTGCCGCTGACGCTGCCCGGAATCGCCGCGACCCTAGGCTTCGTCTTCACCGCCGCCTGGAGCGAACTGCTCTTCTCGCTGATGCTGATCTCCGGCAACGCACAGGCGACCTTCCCGGTCGGGCTCCTGTCCTTCGTTTCGAAATTCTCGGTCGACTTCGGGCAGATGATGGCCGCCGGCGTGCTGGCGCTGATACCGGCCTGCCTCTTCTTCCTCCTCATTCAACGCTATCTCGTCCAGGGCCTCACGGCCGGCGCGGTGAAAGGCTGATACGCAATGGCTTCCATCGACATCGCCAACATCAAGAAGTCCTACGGTACCCACCCGGTGCTGCACGACGTCGACCTCAAGATCAGCGACGGCGAGTTCGTCGTGCTCGTCGGTCCCTCCGGCTGCGGCAAGTCGACCCTTCTGCGCATGATCGCCGGGCTCGAGAGCGTGACCGGCGGCGAGATCCGCATCGCCGGCAGGCGGGTCAACGAACTCGCTCCGAAGGACCGCGACATTGCCATGGTGTTCCAGTCCTACGCGCTCTACCCGCATATGTCGGTCGCGAAAAACATGAGCTACAGCCTGAGGCTGCGCAAGACGGCCAAGGAAAGGATAACGACAGTCGTTGCTGGCGCCGCTGCCAAGCTCGGCCTCGACCCGTTGCTCGATCGCCGCCCCAAGGCGCTCTCCGGCGGCCAACGCCAGCGCGTCGCCATGGGCCGCGCCATCGTGCGCGAGCCGAAGGCGTTTCTCTTCGACGAACCGCTCTCCAATCTCGATGCGCGCCTGCGCGAGCAGATGCGGGCCGAGATCAAGAAACTGCACAAGGATCTGGGCGCCACCTCTATCTATGTGACGCACGATCAGATCGAGGCGATGACGCTGGCAGACCGCATCGTCGCCATGAACGGCGGCGTGGTCCAGCAGGTCGGAAGCCCGCTCGATCTCTACGACCGTCCGGCCAATCTTTTCGTCGCCGGCTTCATCGGCTCGCCGGGCATGAACTTCTTCGAAGGTACCTGCCACGCGGGCGACGCGCCGCGCTTCGAGATGTCGGATGAGATCGGCATCCCGCTCGACGCGGCCGCGCCCCTTTCGAATAACGCAAAGGTGACGCTCGGCATCCGTCCCGAACATGTCGTGCTTGCCGGCCACGGCCCGGAGACGCTGCTTGCCGGCGTCGATCTGGTCGAGCCGACGGGCTTCGGCATCATCCTGCATCTCTCGCTCGGGCGGGCGACCTTCAAGGTCTTCACCAACGACCGGTCGTTCCTGACGGCGTCCGGCACGATCCCCGTCCACTTCCCCGCCCACCACCTGCATTTCTTCGATGCGGAGGGCAAGCGCGTCTGACGCACGCGCCGAATGGCGGCCCGCAGGTTCAGGCTTAGCCGGAAGGAGCAATTGACTTCTCTACGACAAGGACTAGCTTCTTTCCTGTCGCACGTATCAACCGCCCCGGCGCACCATTCCTTAAGAGAAGCAAGCACCGCCAAAGCAGATTTGACGATAGCCTTCCTTGCCCCGCGCCGGGCGAAATTGAGGAAGTATCATGCGAATTGCACTTGCTGCCCTGTCTTTTTCGGCACTCTCGCTCTGTCCGCTCGCCGGGCTTGCCCAGGAGGGCGATGCCGAGGCCGGCGCCACCGTCTTCAAGAAATGCGCCACCTGTCACGTGATCGACAAGGACCAGAACAAGGTCGGTCCTTCGCTGCAAGGCGTCATCGGCCGGACGGCCGGCACCCATGCGGACTTCAAATATTCGCAAGCCATGATCGATGCGGGCAAGGGTGGTCTCGTCTGGGACGACGCGACGCTCGCCGAATATCTGCGTAACCCCAGGGCCAAGGTCAAAGGCACGAAGATGGTATTCCCCGGCCTCAAGAAGGACGAGGAGATTGCCAATGTGATCGCCTACATGAAGCAGCATCCCAAATAGGAATACTTGCGGGAAGTGAGAATTCGATCTCGTCCGGATGATTTGCCAGTATTTTCCGTTCGTGCAATAATTGTGATCGGAACTCTGCGATTGCGTATTCGTCTCACGGCCGATCACGGCGGGGGAGGGTCAGGGAATGGCCGTGGTAGTGATTCTGGTTCTGCTGGCCGTCGGCTCGGTGTTGTTCCATTTGCTTAGTCCCTGGTGGTGGACCCCGATCGCCTCCAATTGGAGTTACATCGACAATACCATCACCATCACCTTCTGGATCACCGGCATCGCCTTCACCGCCGTGGTCCTGTTCATGGCCTATTGCGTCCTGCGCTTCCGCCACCGACCCGGCAATACCGCCGCTTACGAGCCCGAAAACAGGCGGCTCGAAGGCTGGCTCGCGACGGGCACGACCTTCGGTGTCGCGGCGATGCTGGCGCCGGGCCTCTTCGTCTGGAACCAGTTCGTCACCGTCCCGCAGGATGCGTCCGAAGTTGAGGTGATCGGCCAGCAATGGCTGTGGAGCTTCCGGCTGCCCGGCGCGGACGGTAAGCTGGGCACGACCGAAACGCGCGATATCGCCCCCGAAAACGCGCTCGGGGTCAATCGGGACGACGCCGCCGGGCAGGACGACATCATCATCGAAGGCGGCGAGCTTCACCTGCCGGTCGGCAAGCCGGTCAAGATGCTGCTTAGGTCGGTCGACGTCCTGCACGATTTCTACGTCCCCGAATTCCGCGCCAAGATGGACATGGTGCCAGGCATGGTCACCTATTTCTGGTTGACGCCGACGCGGACCGGAACCTTCGAGATACTCTGCGCGGAACTCTGCGGCGTCGGCCACCCGCAGATGCGCGGTACCGTCGTGGTCGACACCGAAGAAGACTACCAGGCCTGGCTCGCCGAGCAGCAGACCTTTTCGCAACTGTCCGCATCATTGGAAACAAAAGCAATTCCGGGAAAAGCGTGTAGCGGTTCTCCGTCCGGAGTTGCGACCGAACAAGGAACCGGAGCATTCGCGCTTTTTGAAGAAGAGCGAGAATGCTTCGGCCCGGCGGCGACAACGGTCGCCGCCTCAGCGGCACAGTAGGAGGTGCCGTGAAGTAGCCCCTGGGGAGGAGATATGATGGTCGACGTCCGGTCCGGTATTGGCGAGGCACTTCCGCCTCCCGAAGTCGAGGATGTTGAGCTTTACCATCCGCATAGCTGGTGGACGCGCTATGTCTTCAGCCAGGATGCGAAAATCATCGCCATTCAATACGGCACGACCGCGATCGCCATCGGCATGGTGGCGCTGGTGCTGTCCTGGCTGATCCGGCTGCAACTCGGTTTTCCCGGCACATTCGAGCTGATCGATGCCGAGCGCTACTATCAGTTCATCACCATGCACGGAATGATCATGGTGATCTACCTGCTCACCGCCCTCTTCCTCGGCGGCTTCGGCAACTATCTGATCCCGCTGATGGTCGGCGCGCGCGACATGGTGTTTCCCTATGCCAACATGCTCAGCTACTGGATCTATCTGCTCGCCGTGATCGTCCTGGCCGCAAGCTTCTTCACGCCCGGCGGACCGACCGGCGCCGGCTGGACCCTCTATCCGCCGCAGGCCGTCCTTTCCGGCACGCCCGGCGGCAGGGACTGGGGCATCATCATGATGCTCTCGTCGCTGATCATCTTCGTCATCGGCTTCACCATGGGTGGCCTCAACTATGTCGTGACCGTGCTGCAGGGCCGCGCACGCGGCATGACGCTGATGCGGCTGCCGCTGACCGTCTGGGGCATCTTCACCGCGACGGTGATGGCGCTGCTTGCCTTCCCTGCCCTTTTCGTCGCCTGCGTCATGATGCTCTTCGACCGGCTGCTCGGGACGAGCTTCTTCATGCCGGCCATCGTCGAGATGGGCGAGCAGCTGCAATATGGCGGCGGCAGCCCGATTCTCTTCCAGCACCTGTTCTGGTTCTTCGGCCACCCCGAAGTCTACATCGTCGCCCTGCCCGCCTTCGGCATCGTCTCCGATCTCATCAGCACCCATGCCCGCAAGAACATCTTCGGCTACCGCATGATGGTCTGGGCGATCGTCATCATCGGCGGCCTCTCCTTCATCGTCTGGGCGCACCACATGTATGTCAGCGGCATGAACCCGTATTTCGGCTTCTTCTTCGCCACGACCACGCTGATCATCGCGGTGCCGACGGCGATCAAGGTCTATAACTGGGTCCTCACCCTCTGGCGCGGCAATATCCATCTGACGCTGCCGATGCTCTTCGCCCTCGCCTTCATCGTCACCTTCGTCAATGGCGGGCTGACGGGTCTCTTTCTCGGCAATGTCGTCGTCGACGTGCCGCTCTCCGATACGATGTTCGTCGTCGCGCATTTCCACATGGTCATGGGCGTGGCGCCGATCATGGTGATCTTCGGCGCCATCTATCACTGGTATCCGAAGATCACCGGGCGCATGCTCAACGAGGCGATGGGCCAGATCCATTTCTGGGTCACCTTCATCGGCGCCTACGCCATCTTCTTCCCGATGCATTATCTCGGCCTCATCGGCGTCCCGCGCCGCTATCACGAGCTCGGCGAGGCATCTTTCGTGACGACTTCGATCGCCGAGCTCAACGCCTTCATCAGCGTCATGGCGCTTCTCGTCGGCGCTGCGCAGATCCTGTTCCTCTTCAATCTGGGCTGGAGCCTGCGCCACGGGCGGGAGGCCGGGGGCAATCCCTGGCGCGCGACGACGCTCGAATGGCAGACGCCCGAGACGCCGCCGCCTCACGGTAACTGGGGCGATGAACTGCCCGTCGTCTACCGCTGGGCCTATGACTACAGCGTCCCCGGCGCGCCGGAGGATTTCATCCCGCAGAACCAGCCGACGCCCGGCCGCCTCAGTCACGAGACCGTCTCATGAGCATCGTCGCCTTCTTTCTGGCGGCGATCGCCGCCATCGTCGTCTGGTGGCTCGCAGGGCAGCGCCTGACATCGCGCCCCTGGCTCGAGGTCGGTCACTTCCACGACCGGCGGGGCGCAACGCGTTTGCCGCCGGCAAAAATCGGCCTCGGCGTATTTCTCACCGTCGTCGGCGCGCTGTTTTCACTTGCGATCAGCGCCTATTTCATGCGCATGGCGTCATCCGACTGGGGCGCGCTGCCTTTGCCCGGCCTTCTCTGGCTCAATACGGGCATCCTCGCCGCCGGCAGCATCACCCTGCACTGGACCAGGGTCGAGGCAGGGCGGCGGAACGACGAGGCGGCTCGGATCGGTCTCCTGGCGGCGCTCGCTCTTGGCCTTGCTTTCCTCGTGGGTCAACTCTTCGCCTGGCGTGCGCTGTCGGACGCCGGATATTTCGTCGCCGGGAATCCGGCCAACAGCTTCTTCTATCTGCTTACGGGCATGCACGGCCTGCACATCATCGGGGGGCTCTTCGCTCTCGGCCGGGTAACCGCACATGCCTCGCAAACACCGCTCGACAACAGAACGCGCCTGTCGATCGAGCTTTGCGCCATCTACTGGCATTTCATGCTGATCGTCTGGCTGGTTCTCTTCGCTCTTTTTGCCGGCTGGGCCAGCGGCGTGATCGATTTCTGCCGCCAACTGCTGACATAGGAACCGTTGAACATGTCTGCACCGATGAAGAAGCCCGCAGCAGAAACGCTCCCGCGCCCCGCCGGTCTGGCGGGTCTCGCGTCGGACTGGGCCTCCGACCAGCGCACCTTCAAGGATGTTTCCTGGGGAAAGGCCATGATGTGGATCTTTCTCCTCAGCGACACCTTCGTCTTCGGCTGCTTCCTGCTTGCCTACATGTCGGCGCGAATGTCCACCGCCGTTCCATGGCCCAATCCGAGCGAGGTTTTCGCACTCGAAATCGCCGGAACGCACATGCCGCTGATCCTCATCGCCATCATGACCTTCGTTCTCATTTCGAGCAGCGGCACCATGGCCATGGCCGTCAACTACGGTTACCGCCGCGACCGGCGGAAGACCGCGGCGCTCATGCTTCTGACGGCGCTTTTCGGCGCCACCTTCGTCGGCATGCAGGCGTTCGAATGGTCGAAGCTGATCGCCGAGGGCGTGCGGCCCTGGGGCAACCCCTGGGGAGCCGCTCAATTCGGCTCTTCCTTCTTCATGATCACCGGCTTTCACGGGACCCACGTCACCTTCGGCGTGATCTTCCTGCTGATCGTCGCCCGCAAGGTCTGGCGCGGCGATTTTGAAACGGAGCGGCGCGGCTTCTTCACCAGCCGCAAGGGGCGCTACGAGATCGTCGAGATAACCGGCCTCTACTGGCACTTCGTCGACCTGGTCTGGGTCTTCATCTTCGCATTCTTCTATCTTTGGTGAGGGAGGGCATCGTGGCTCACGCGGAAATACATCCGGCACAACCTGCGGTCGCCCATACGGAGCACCAGCAGCACCCGATCAAGCTCTACCTCCTGGTCTGGGGGCTGCTCTTCGTCCTCAGCGCTCTTTCATACCTCGTCGATTACTTCGGCCTGCAGGGCTATCTCCGCTGGTCGCTGATCCTCATCTTCATGATGCTGAAGGCGGGCCTCATCGTGGCCGTGTTCATGCATATGGCGTGGGAACGCCTGGCGCTGATCTACGCGATCATTCTGCCCCCGCTGCTGGTGCTCGTCTTCGTGGCGCTGATGGTGTCGGAATCGAACTATGTCCTCTTCACGCGCCTCACCTTCTTCGGTGGCGGCGAGTAAAGGCGGCTGCCGAAAGGTCGCGTTTCGGCGGCGCGTCCGCCTGCCGCCTCCCTGTTCGAGGAAAAACCTGTTCCTCGCCGCCCCGCAGGGTGTATTTTCTCGCTATATCAGCTAGATGAGCGTCCTTGCGGCCGCGACCGTGCCCGTCCGCCGCCCGCAACATTCTGGTCGTGCAGCACGACGATTATGTCGTAGACAGGCTCAACTCGCGGCGCGGCAGGCTCTAATATCCGGCTTCAAAACCAAACCAGGGTCGCATCAATGGCAGAGTTTCCGGAAAAGGCGAAGGTCGTAATCGTAGGACTGGGTGGCATCGTCGGCGCATCGATCGCCCACCACCTCATCGAGCGTGGCTGGGACGATATCGTCGGCATCGACAAGTCGGGCATCCCGACGGATATCGGCTCTACGGCACATGCCTCCGACTTCTGCTACACCACAAGCCACGACTATCTCTCGGTCTGGACGACGCAGTATTCGATCGACTTCTTCGAGAAGATGGGTCACTACGCCCGCATCGGCGGTCTGGAAGTCGCACGCACCGGCGACCACGTCTGGATGGAGGAGATCAAGCGCAAGCTTTCCTCCGCCAAGGCCTTCGGCACCCGCGCACACTATGTCTCGCCGGCCGAAATCAAGAAGCTGTTCCCGCTGATCGAGGAAGATCAGGTGATGGGCGGCATGTTCGATCCGGATGCCGGCCTCGTCATCCCGCGCTCGCAGACGGTTGCCGGCAAGCTGGTCGATGCGGCGGAAAAGTCCGGCAAGCTGCAGATATTCGGCAATACGCCGGCAACTGCGCTGCTTGTCGAAAACGGCCGTATCAAGGGCGTCGTCACACATCGCGGCACGATCATGGCCGACCATGTCGTGGTCTGCGCCGGCATCTGGGGTCGCCTGATCGCTGAAATGGTCGGCGAGGACCTGCCTGTCATGCCGGTCGATCATCCGCTCACCTTCTTCGGCCCCTACAACGAATTCGAAGGCACCGGCCAGGAAATCGGCTTCCCCCTGCTGCGCGATCAGGGCAACTCGGCCTATATGCGCGACACCGGCGACCCGAGGACCACCGAGGGCGGCCAGATCGAATGGGGCTATTACGAAACAGACAATCCGCGCCTCTGCCATCCGCGCGACATCCTCGAAAAGCACGAGGCACGCCTGTCGCCCTCGCAGCGCGACCTCGATATGGAGCAGATCATCGAGCCGCTCGAGCGCGCCATGGAACTTACGCCGATCCTCGGCGAGCTCGGCTATAACGAGGGCCACTCCTTCAACGGCCTGCT
Organism: Sinorhizobium meliloti 4H41; assembly: GCF_000375585.1. Taxonomy (GTDB): domain Bacteria; phylum Pseudomonadota; class Alphaproteobacteria; order Rhizobiales; family Rhizobiaceae; genus Sinorhizobium; species Sinorhizobium meliloti_A. The sequence continues at coordinate 987,666 of NZ_AQWP01000002.1, forward strand.
GCAGGTATCGGCCGCCGGCGGCCCCTCCTGCGGCGAGAGCCAGAAGGTACGCGGCCTCTGGTACTGCGTCGCCATCTGGGTGAAGGACGGCCCGGCCTACGGCAAGCTGATCGCCGACTGGATGACGGACGGGCGTACCCATACCGACCACGCCTCGATCGACTACGCGCGCTTCTACCCGCACCAGCTCGAAGAGAAGTTCATCGAAGGCCGCTGCTTCGAGGCGGCGCAGAAGATCTATTTCCCGGCCGTGCATCCGCGCGAGCCCTATGCGAGCGGCCGCAACGTCAAGCGCTCGCCCTTCTACGAGCGCGAGAAGGAGCTCGGCGGCTACTTCATGGAACTCGGCGGCTGGGAGCGCGCGCACGGCTATGCCGCCAACGAGCACCTGCTCGAAAAATACGGCAACCGCATTCCGGTTCGCGAGAACGAGTGGGACAACCGCCACTTCTGGCGCGTTTCCAACGCCGAGCATCTGGCGATGAGCGAGGATTGCGGCATCGTCAACCTCTCGCACTTCCACATGGTGGATATCGAAGGGCCGGACCATGTGGAGCTTCTCGAGTGGCTTTGCGCCGCCAAGATCGGCGGAGACGGCAATATCGGCAAGGGCATCTACACCCACTTCCTCGATGACGAGGGCATGGTGCGCGCCGACTTCACCGTCTTCCGCATGAGCGACCGCTGCCGCCTCGTGAACGGTGCCGATGCCGGCCCGCGTGACTTCCACTATATGCGCCGTGTCGCGGAAGACCGGGGGCTCGACGTCACCATCACCGACGTTTCGGAGAAGTTCGTCACCATCGGCATCTGGGGCCCGAATGCCCGCGAAACGCTGAAGAAGGTCGTGGCGGAACCGGCCGGCCTCGATCCGGAGAATTTCCCCTTCGCCGCGATCAAGCAGATCGAGATCGCCGGCAGGCCGGTCTCCGCCTTCCGCATCTCCTATGTCGGCGAGCAGGGCTGGGAACTGCACATGAAATACGAGGACGGCCTGGCCGTCTGGGATGCGCTGCGCGCCACGGGCGTCATGGCCTTCGGCGTCGAGACCTACGCGAACTCGCGCCGGATGGAAAAGAGCCTCCGCCTGCAGAACGCGGATCTTCTCACCCACTACAATCTTATCGAGGCGGACCTTGCCCGTCCGAAGGTCAAGGAAGCGGACTTCCGCGGCAAGGCGAAGCATATGGAGTACAAGGCGCGCGAGCACCAGCCCGCCATACTCTGCACGCTCCTCATGACGGAGAACACCGACAGGAACGGGGTGAAGCGCTACCCCGTCGGCAACCTGCCGGTCATGGACCCGGAGACCGGCGAGGTGCTGGTCGACGAACTCGGCCGCCGCTCCTACACCACTTCCATCGCCTACGGCCCGACGATCGGGAAGAACATCGCGCTCGCCTATCTGCCCTGGTCTTACTGCCAGGTCGGCCGCAAGCTCAATGTCGAGTATTTTGCCGAGACCTACCCGGTCGAGGTCGCCGGCGTCGGCTACAAGCCGCTTTACGACCCGGAGAACCTGAAGCCGCGGACGTAACCGGGCCGGATAACCTGTCCGTGGTTTCAGGCCGATCCGGCGTGAAACCACGTGGAAGCTCTGGCCGGTCTTTTCGGCATGTTTCCTTGTTCGTAGTCGATCAAAGGACGAAAACATGCAGCATAAGACGCGCGGCGCTGTAGGAAAGTTGTCGGAGAACTGCAATCTCTCCGTCCTCATCCGTGTGCTCGTCACAGGGATGAAAGCAGCGCCGCGTCTGCGGCGCGGAAAGCGTTCTTTCAGCCCAAGGACTTGGTCTGGCTGAATTCCCGTGACGAGCACAGGAATAAGGGACCGAGATGTGCGGCCACTACAACTTTCGCTTGCGAATATGCGAGGGAAGAGTCAACCTGTGACGCCGATCAGCTTTACGGCCGGCACCTTGCCCGCGTTCGAAGAGCCGCGCCACGGGCTCTTACGCCGGCATCTCGATCTGTATCTTCACGTCCGTGGGGCGCGCCTCGACGGCGCGGTCGAAGGCGGCGATGCTTTCGTCGAACGGAATGGTAGCAGAGATCAGCGGTTTCAAATCGACCTTGCCGGAGGCGATCAGTTCGATGGCGCGGTCGTAGACATTGGCATAGCGGAACACCGTCTCGATCCGCAGTTCCTTGGCCTGCATACCGACGATGTCGAAGGGGACGGGGTCGACGGGCATGCCGACGAGCACGACGGTTCCGCCAGGACGCGCAAGACCCGGAAGAGCAAGGATTGCGGGTGCGGCCCCGGAGCACTCGAAGACCACATCCGCCCCCCAGCCGCCCGTCGCCTGCGCCAGAGCCTCGGATGCCGTCTGCTGGCGGACATTGATTGTCTCGATACCTTCATAGGCGCCGATGACATCCAATTTCGGCTGCGCGAGGTCAGCCACGTAGACCTTGGAGCATCCCCCCGCGAGCGCAGCCAGTGCCGTCATCATGCCGATCGGGCCGGCCCCCATGACGACGCCGACATCCCCCGGCTTGATGCCCGCGCGAAGGGCGGCCTGCACGCCGATGGCGAACGGCTCGACCATCGCCCCTTCCGCGAAGGACACGTGGTCGGGGAGGCGATAGGTGAAGGCCGCCGGATGAACGACCTCGGGCGTCAGGCACCCATGGACCGGCGGCGTGGCCCAGAACCGTACGGACGGATCGACATTGTAGATGCCGAGCTTGGACGACCGGGAGGAGAGGTCCGGAATGCCGGGTTCCATGCAGACACGGTCACCCTTCTTCAGATGCCGGACTTCCGAGCCGACCTCCAGAACGACGCCCGCGGCCTCGTGACCCAGTATCATCGGCTCGTTGACGACAAAGGGCCCGATCTTTCCATGGGTGTAATAGTGGACATCGGAGCCACAAACGCCGACGGTGCGGATTCCGATCAGCACGTCGGCCGGCGACAGATCCCGCCTGACCGGAATGTCGCGCAGCGACAATTGCCCCTTCTTTTCAAGTACAAGCGCTTTTGCCACTACCGTTCTCCTCGTACAATAAGTTGCCGTTTACCGCTCTGGATCGAGATGGTTTTTGCGCCCGTGCCGCCTCTGCAGCAATTCGAGGAGACTCGCGCAGCGATTCCCGTCAGCAATTGCATCAAGGCAGAAGAGCTAGTGTGTTTTTGCGATTCGAAGAAGAGAAGAACGCCCCGGGGAAGCTCATTTGCCGATGCAGAACATCTCACGAGGTGGTGGGAACGGTCGACCCCTGACGGAAGGATCGAAGCCGAAACGCCATCATCGGGCCGGTCGATCATGAAAATGCGACCCCGGCATGACATCCGCCGGGATAGGGCAGACATAGGATTTCCCGTCCGTCTTCTCCAGCCATTCCGCCCTGGCGGCGGCAAGCAGGTCCGGCGAAGTCATCAGCGACAGACCCGTCGTGGCGAGCGTCTTGGCGGCATGCGCCGTCGCCTTGTGGGCGATCGGGCTTTTGCCCTGCGCAACGACCTGCCAGGTATGCGGGTTGGTGCCGATCGCCCATGCCGGCGCCCAGCACTGCGCCGTCGGCGTCACCCAGCTGACATCGCCGACATCGGTCGAGCCGGCGCGGAAGTGTGAATGGCCTTCGAATTCGCGCAGGCCGAGATGCAGTGGTGACGATCCATCGACATTGGCGTTGGAGAAGACGTCGCGCTTCATCTGGTAGAGGCGGATGCTGCTTTTGATTGCCTCTTGCGAGAACGTCTCCTGAATGGATCTGGCGAATGCGACGTCGGCCTCGTCGAAGGCGACCGGGCCGAGCGCCACCATGTTCTCATGCATGGCGGTCTCGATCGTGATGTTGGGCAGGAGGTTGGTTGAGGCCGTGTCGAAGGCGATTTCCACCTCCGTCTCGGTCATCATGGCTGCGCCACGGGCCACCTTCTCGACACGGCTGGCGAGCTCGAGCGCCTGTGGCATTTCCGGCGCGCGGATCAGGTAGAGTACTTCGGCGTTCGCCTGCACGACATTCGCCGCCTTGCCCCCGGTATCGGTGATTGCATAGTGCACCCGGCAATCCTGCGGCATGTGCTCGCGCAGAAAGTTGACGCCGACATTCATGAGTTCGACAGCGTCGAGTGCCGAACGGCCGAGATGGGCTGCGTTCGCGGCGTGCGCGGCCACGCCCTTGAAGCGGTAGAAATATTCGAGAACGGCAAGATTGTTGGTGGAGCGCACTCCGTTGAACGGTGCCGGATGCCAGGTAAGCGCTGCGTCGACGTCGTCGAACAGGCCGGCACGCACCATGAAGGTCTTCCCGGAGCCGCCCTCCTCGCCGGGGCAGCCGTAATAGCGCACGGTCCCGGGCAGATTGTGGGCCTTCAGATGCCGGGCGAGTGCGATTGCCGCCATCAGCGAACCGACGCCGAGCAGGTTATGGCCGCAGCCATGGCCACTGGCACCTTCGACAAGCGGCTTCGCCTCGGCGATCCCGGCCGTCTGGCTCATGCCGGCGAGTGCATCGAATTCCCCCAGAAAGGCTATCACCGGCTTGCCGCTGCCGGACTCGCCGATGAAGGCCGTGTCCATGCCCGCCACGCTGCGCCGAACGGAAAAATCATTGTCTTCGAGAGCCTTGGCAAGCAGCCCGGACGAGCGCTGCTCCTCGAATTTCAGCTCGGCGAAATCCCAGATGCTGTCGCTCAAGCGGGTAAACTCCGGTTTCATCGATTCGATCGCCGTGGCGATCGAGATCACGTCCTCTCGGTTCATGACATGTCCTCGTATTTCGAAGGGCGGGCGCAGGAGATCGCCGGCGCCTGCAGCGCAGCGCGTCTTTTCAGACGCGCAAAGGTCGCTTCACCGGGTCGGTCCGATGGGTGATGGATTGGCCGGGTCGGTGTTCTGCCGCCCGGCGCAGGCGATCAGGGGGCTAGTCGGCGACCGACACCTCCCAAAGGCGGGCGTTCGACTGCCAGACCGGCTGGCCCTTCAGCTTCCTGGTCGCGCCCCAGACATCGACCATGTCGTAAAGGAAGATGCCCGGCATTTCCTTCAGCATGAGCTCGTGGAACTCGTCGAAGATCTTCTGGCGCTTGCCCTGATCAGCCTCGGCATAGGCTGCGTTCATCAGTTCGATAGCCTTCGGATCGTCCCACATCAGGGAAGCGTTCTCGTCCTTGTCGCCAACGTAGAAGGAATACATCAGGGCGGGGTCGAGACGCGGCGCGACCGACTGCGAAATGACCTGGTAATTGCCGGAACGGCGGCGGTCGACCTGGGTTGCGTAGTCCAGAACCTCGATCTGTACGTTGAGGCCGGCCTGCTGCATCATCGCATGCGCCATGACGGCGGCCGGGAAGCTCGGCACGTTGCCGCGCTTGTTGGCGATGATCGAGATCGGCTCGCCGTTGTAGCCCGCATCCGCCAGCTCCTTCTTGGCGGCCTCGATGTCATAGGGAAGACGCTTCTTCTGCGTTTCGCTGAAATAGACCGAGTCCTGCGACACCATCGAGCCGTTCGCCTCGCCCGTGCCGTTGGAGGCGGCAGCAACGAGCTGATCCAGATCGAGCGCCATCGCCATGGCGCGGCGCACGCCCGGATTGCTCAGGACCTTGTCGCGGGTCTGAATGTAGAAGAGGTTCTTGCCGTTGTTGCGCGCGACGATCAATCGCATCGTTTCGCTCGACTGGAATTCGGGAATGAGATCCGGCGAGATTTCCGCCGTGTCGAGCACACCGGATTCCAGGCCTGCCTTCACGGTCGAGGCATCCGGAATGACCATGAATTTGACACCGTCTGCAAGGGGCCGCTTCGAACCGACCATGCCATCCGGCTTTCCATCGTTTGCCGGCGATACATAATCCGCGAATTTCTCGAGATGGATGTACTCGCCTTTCTTCCATTCCCCCCACATGAAGGGGCCGGTCCCGATCGGCTGGACGAAGCTGCCGTCGGCAGCGACGGATTCAGGCGAAATCATGCCGGTAAAGCCGCATTCGGGACGCGACATCAGGCCAAGGAAAACGGCCGACGGCTTTGCGAGCGTGATCTCGACGGTTGCCGCATCTGTGGCCTTGACGCCGGCTACAGGCGCGGCCCCGCCTTCTGCGAAATCTTTCAGGCAGGTCCACTTCGTCTCGGGCTTGAGGTAGCGCGTCCAGTTCCACACCACGTCGTCGGCCGTCATCGGTTTGCCGTTGTGGAATTTCACGTCGGTGCGCAGCTTGAACGTATAGGTCAGCCCATCGGCCGACATCTCGAAGCTCTTGGCTAGGAGCGGCTTCACTTCGCCGACATTGTTGTAGCCGACGAGGCCTTCGACGATGTGAAGGATGATGCTGTCGGTATTGCCGTCGCGGTTGACGCCCGGATTGTTGCTGCGCAGATCTGAGCTCTGCGCGATCGTGATGTCGCGTGCTGCTGCCATATTGGCCGTGGCGAGCAGTGCGGCGCCCGCAAGAAGAAGCTTTCTCATTGTTCTACCCTCTTTATTGATCGTTATGAGTGGAATCCGTCCCAGCAGGCACGCGAAAGCCTGCCGATCGTCTCGAGCGCCATCGTGTAACCCGGTGTGCCGTCCGGCATGACCTGCGGCACTTCGTCGGTATAGGCGGAGATGATGTAGAAGGGGGCGCCGTCGCGATAGACGATGCCGGCATTCATGCGGCCGCGCTTACCCGTGCCGCCCTTGTGCGCAACCACCGTGCCGAACGGCAGGCGCGACGGAATGGCATAGCGCAGGATCTGGTTCTTCAGAGTCTGCAAGGCATAGGCGCACAACTGCGGCGATGTGCCGAGCTTCGCAATCGCCTCGGGAGAGGTCTGCGCGTCCAGGATCGTCTGCAGCAGGAAGGCCTGGTCGCGGGCTGTCGTGGTCGTGACCGAGGTCAGCGAATGGTCCGGCGGCAGGGCCAGCGGCGGAATGAGGAAGCGATGATGCGTACCGTGCATGCCGATCGATTTGCAGTAGCTGTCCACTTCCTCCAGCGTCAGACGCTCGAACACCATCTTGGTGCAGACATTGTCGCTCAGCACCATCATACCGGTTATCGCGTCGCGCAACGAAATCACGATCCCGGGCGTCAAATACCGGAACATGCCGCTGGCGACTTCCTCGGCAAAGCGGGCTTCGTAGGTGATGGGCTCGTCGAGATCCAGCCGCCCCTCGTGCACCGCCTTCAGCGCCGCCATCATGATCGAGGTCTTGCGCGTGCTGGCAGAAGGCGTTTCCTCGTCGGCCCCGCGTTCGATCGTCTCTCCGGTCCTGAGGTTGCGCACAACGAAGCGTGTCACGAAAGGCTGCGCGTCGCAGATCTCCGCAAGCCTTTCCTTCACCGGGCCAAGATCGGTTAGCCTATCCACATCAATTCTCCAGACGCCATTTGAGTGTCACGCCGCCCTTTTCGTTCTGGTCGAGGGCGGGAATGGCCGAGAGAAGCCGGCGCGTATAGGCTTCCTTCGGACTGTCGAAAATCGTGTCGCGATCTCCCTCCTCGATGATCCGGCCGTCCTGCATGACGACGACGCGGTCGGCCACCTGTTCGACGACGCCGAGGTCGTGACTGATGAACAGGCAGGAAAAGCCGTAGCGTTTTTGCAGATCCGAGAAGAGATCGAGGACCTGCGCCCTGACCGTCACGTCGAGCGCGGATACCGGTTCGTCCGCGATCAGGAAGCGCGGGCGCCGCGCGATCGCACGCGCAATGGCGACGCGTTGGCGCTGACCTCCGGAGAGTTCGTGCGCATAGCGGCCGGCATAGTCGACCCCGAGGCCGACTTCCTCCAGCGTTTCCAGGGTACGCTTGCGCTTGGCCTTGCCATCGAGGCCCGGGACCAGCCTCAGCGCCTCCTCGACCAGCGCGTCGATGGTCATGCGCGGATCGAGCGATGAATAGGGATCCTGGAACACCATCTGGCAGTTGAGCCGATAATCGGTCCAGTTTTCGGTGCGCGGCCGTCCCTGGAACTGGATGCGGCCCTCGCTTTCCGTGACGAGACCGGCAATGGTTCGGCCGAGCGTCGTCTTGCCGGAACCGGAACCGCCGACGAGTGCCACGACCTCGCCCTCGTGAATGTCGATGCTGACGCCATGCAGCGCGCGCTTCGGCCTGTTCTTCCTGAACAGCGACTTTCGGCCCGCATAGTCCACGATGATATCGCGGGCCGAGATCATGGGCACCCTCGTCATGTCGATCTGGCGCGCCCGGCCGCGGAAGGGCAGCGAGGAGAGGAGCTTCTTTGTGTAGGGGTGCTGCGGTGCCTTGAGCAGGTCCTCGGTCCGGCCCTGTTCCACGATCGAGCCCTTTTCCATCACGACGATACGGCTCGTGTAGCGCGCCACCATCGGAAGATCGTGGCTGATCAGCAAAACGGCCGTACCTTCCGCCCGCGTCAGTTCCACCATCAGTTCCATCACGTCGCGCTGGATGACGGCATCGAGTGCAGTGGTCGGCTCATCGGCAATCAGCAGCGACGGCTTCAAGAGCATGACGGAGGCGAGCATGATGCGCTGGCGCATGCCGCCCGAAAACTCGTGCGGATAGGAGGCAAGCGCCCCCTCCGGATCGCGGATTCCGACCCGCTTCAACATGTCGAGGATGAGGGAGCGTCGCTCCTGCGCCGAGGCCTTGGTGTGCAGGATGAGGCCTTCCTCCAGCTGCCGGCCGATCGTCATCGACGGGTTGAGCGAGGTCATCGGCTCCTGGAAGACGACGCCGATCTCTGCACCGCGCAGATGGCGAAGCTCATTTTCCTTCATCTTCAGCACGTCGCGGCCCCTGTAGGACACCGACCCGCCGGCGACCTTGACGGTCGGCGGCAGCAGCGAGATCAGCGCTCGGGTCGCCAGCGTCTTGCCGGAGCCGCTTTCGCCGACGATGCCGAAGATCTCGCCCGGCGCGAGGTCGAAGGAGACCGACTTGACGACCTGATGGCCGGTTCTTGCGACTTCAAGCGCAAGGCCGCAGACGGTGAGAAGCTTGTCCATCGTCATTTCAGGCCCCTCATGCGCGGGTCGAGCCGGTCGCGGAGCGCGTCGCCCAGAAGATTGATGCCAAGCAGCGTCAGCGCGATGCACAGGCCGGGGAACAATCCGAGCCATGCGGCCTGCTGGAGGAATGGCCGCCCGGCCGCCAGCATGTTGCCCCAGGTCGGCGCCGGAGGCGGCACGCCGAGGCCCAGAAACGAGAGCGCGCTTTCCGACAGGATGGCCCAGCCGAACATGGAGGTGGCGAGAACCGTGATCGGCGCCACGCAATTCGGCAGGATATGGCGCAACATCGTATAAAGTTCGCCATTTCCCATCACCCGCGAGGCCTCGATGAACTCCCGCTCCCTCAGCGAAAGCACGGCGCCGCGCACGACGCGCGCCATGGAAGGCGTATAGGCGATGCCGAGCGCGAAAATGATGCCGTACTGGTTGGCGCCGAAAACGGCGAGCAGCCCGAGCGCCAGCAATATGCCGGGAAAAGCGAGAAGCGCGTTGTTGACAGCCATGATGATGCCGTCCACCCAGCCGCGCGCATAACCGCTGATGAGGCCTATGAGCGTCCCCCAGACAGTGGCGAAGCCGACGGTGAGCGCGCCGATCCAGACGCTGGCTCGGGCGCCGACCATCAGGCGGCTCAAGACGTCCCGGCCGAATTCGTCGGTGCCGAGCAGATGCGCGCTGCCGGGAGCTGCAAGCCGCGCGGTGAAGGAGAGCTTCATCGGGTCGAAGGGTGTCCAGAAGAGACCGACGGCAGCGGTGACGATCAGGGTGGCGATCAGGATGCCGCCGATCAGTCCGTTGAGGGTGAAGTTTTTCATTCGGCGACAACACGCGGATCGAAGAGAGGGTAGAGAAGGTCGACGACGAGGTTGACCAGCACATAGGAGAGCGAAACGAACAGAAGGCATCCCTGGATGACCGGGTAGTCGCGCGCGAAAATGCTGTCCACCATCAGTCGGCCGAGCCCCGGAATGGTGAAGACCGTCTCGATGACGGCAATGCCGCCCAGCAGATTGCCCAGGATGAGGCCGATCATCGTCCAGGTCGGACCGAAGGCGTTCTTGAACGCATGGCGCCAGAGCACGGCGCTTTCCGACAGCCCTTTCGCACGGGCGTGGGTAATGTAGTCGAGACGCAGCACTTCCAACGTGGAGGCACGCGCCATGCGGATCAGCACTCCCGCTTCATGGATGACCAGCGTCACGACGGGCAGGACGAGATAGAGCAGACCGGCGGTCAGATTGTCGCCGATCGAGACATAGCCCAGAACAGGCAGCCAGCCGAGTTCAAGCCCGAAAAGCAACAGCAGCAGCAAGCCGAGCCAGAAGGTCGGGATGGACAGAAGAACCGTTGCCGTTCCAACCAGAGCCAGGTCCGTCAGGCTATTCTGACGCCACGCGGCAATTACGCCGGCCGGTACGGCAATCAGGCTTGCCAGAAGCACGGCGACGACCACGATCTCCGCACTCACCAGAAAGCGCGAAACGACCAGCGGCAGCACGGCCTCGTCATTGACGATCGAGCGGCCGAAATCGCCTCGCAGCACATCGCCGGCCCAGATCAGGAATTGTTGGGGCATGGACTTGTCGAGACCGAGCTCCACGCGCATTGCTGCGATCTGATCGGGCTGAGCCATGTCCCCCAGCATCAGCGCGGCGGGGTCACCGGGAATGAAGCGGATCAGTGCAAAGACCGCCACGGCGACAAGCACGATCGTCGGAATCGCCATCATCAGACGGCTCAGGATAAAGCGTAGCATCGGTTCCCCACGATTGATGGTCGAGTTGAAATCGAGCCATCATCGGCTTCTTCGGCCCAGACTATGCGGGAATGAGGAATGACGCGCAATATTATGCATATTCGTCATAGCCTTATGCGGGCTTTGGAAGATTGCGGAGCAATGGAACTGAGGGCTCAAAAAGAGCCAGTATTTTGCTTTTATTGATCTTCTTGCGAAAGTCGGATCTGCTTCTTCAGGGCGTCGCTGAGTGCCTGGGCGGCGATGGAGAGCGGAACTCCGGCGGCACGCACCAATCCGAATTCCTGTGTCGCGCGAGGCACGAACGGCCGGTATACGACGGGCAGGTGACGGTAGAGATTCGCATAGAAGCTGCTGATGATCGACACGCCCAGTCCATGCGCGACATAGGAGCACGCCGAACTGTTGGTGTGGGTTTCGATCTTGACCATCTGCTTTACCCCCGCCCGCTGAAAGGCCTGGTCGAGCGCCATGCGGTTCGGCCGCTGCCGACCGATCAGGATGAGCGGCACGTTTCGCAGATGCTTGATGGTGATCTCGGGCAATTCGGCAAGCGAGTGATCCTTCGGAACGACGCAGACGCTTTCACCGCTCGCAACCTTGTCGATTGCAATGCCCGGCCCCGTTTCGCCTTCGATACGTAAAAAACCGAGGTCGATCACGCGTTCCTCGACCAGTTTGGTGATCGCCGTGGTCGTCTCGAAGAACGTTTCGATGCGAACGCCTGGAAAATCCCTGACATAGTCGATCAACATGGCGGGTGCGAAATTTTCCCACATGCTGCTCGGCAGCCCGATGCGGACGATCTCCGGCCCGGAGGAGCCGTTGCGAAGATCCTCCGCATGGCCGGACATGCGCTCGATGGCCAGCAGGACGTTTTGCGCATCACGCCCAAGAACCGTCGCCTCCGGAGTCGGAATCAACCGGCCCTTGTCGCGGGCGAAAAGCGTGATGGCCAGATCGCTTTCAAGCTGCTGCAGCATGCGGCTCACTCCCGACTGGCTGAGACCCATGGCCTTCGCGGTCGCGATGGTCGAGCCGGTTGCAAGGAGTGTCCGCAGGACTTCCAGTTGCTTGATGTTCATGGGGTCAACACCTTCGATGGCGGCATGTTCGTCCCGGCCAGCCGGAAATGCCCTGCTGGAAGGCCGGCGGTATCTTCGACAGAGGAAGCTCTTCGCCGCCGACAAAGCAATAGGTGAGCGTCAGATAGAGCGTTTCACTGTGTCATTTAATGGCTGAAACGCTCTGTCGCTTTGAATCTACGCACTTCCTGACGGAAAACCGCGCACACTTTTCCGCCTCCGCTCTATTGCAGCGCCGGGCTCGAGGCTTGCTCTTCATGGACCTCAAACGCGGGTCATGCTGCGACGGCGCCATTGGTCGAAGATCACCACGACCACGATGACGACGCCCTGCGCGATGCGCTGCCAGAACGGGCTGACATCGAGCAGGTTGAGGCCGTTACCGAGCACGCCGATGATGGCCGCGCCGATGATCGATCCCCACACACCGCCTTCGCCGCCGAAGAGATTGGTGCCGCCGATGACGACGGAGGCGATGGAACGCAGCTCCTCGCCATCCGCCATAAGCGCATTGGCGGAGTTGAGGCGCCCGACCAGGATGATACCCGCGATCGCCGCCAGCAGACCGGAAATGGCATAGGTCATGATCTTGGTCCGGGAAATGCTGATGCCGGACGAATGGGCGGCCGCACGGTTGCCGCCGACGGCATAGATCGCTCGCCCGAGCGCGGTGTAGCGAAGCACGTACCAGCCGGCAGCCGCGCAGAGGAGAGCGATGAGCGCGCTCACCGGCACGCCGAAGAGCTGGCCGCCGCCGACCCAGATCAGGCCTTCGGGAAGTTGCCGGCCGGCATTGAAGGAGGGGACGGGCAGGCCGTCGGTGACCAGCAGCGCCGCGCCGCGGAACGCCGTCATCGTGCCGAGCGTCGCGATGAAATCCGGGATCTTGAACTTGGAGATGAGCCAGCCGTTGAGCGCACCGGCGCCCATGCCGATCAAAATCCCGATGAGGATCGCCACCGGCGGCGGCACGAAGCCGAAATCGATACCGAACAGCACGAGCGGCTGCGTGAGCAGGACGGCGGTTATCGAGGCGGAAAGCGCCGCAATGGCCGCGACCGAGAGATCTATGCCGCCCGTCAGGATGACAAATGTCTGCCCGACCGCGAGAATGGCGACGAATGCGGACTGCCGTGCCACGTTGGAAAGGTTGTCGAACGTCAAGAAGTTGGATGTGGCAAAGGCGAGATAGGCCATCAGCAGGACCAGGGCGATCAGCGGACCAGCCTGGAAGACGACCGCCTTCAACTTCGCCTTACGGGCACCAGCCGCACCGGCCGGGATGTCCGGATTCTTTTCCGCACGCATATCCATTCCCACTCCCTAGCTTGCATATCGCAGCAGGTTGTGCTGCGATATGTCTTCCCTCGGCAGCTCCGCCGAGAGGCGTCCGCTCCGCATGACCAGCACGCGGTCCGCCATGCCGATCAGTTCGTTGAGCTCCGAAGAGATCATCAGAATTGACGCGCCTTCCGACACCAGCCGGCTCATCACCGCGAACACTTCCGCCTTGGCGCCGACGTCGATGCCGCGGGTCGGCTCGTCGAAAATCAGGATCCGCGCGCCGCTCGACATCCACCGCGCCAGAATGACCTTCTGCTGATTGCCGCCGCTGAAGAAGAACAGCTTGTGCGTGGACGACGCCGGACGGATGCGCAGATCGGAAATGTAGCGGCTGCCCTCCTCGCGCTCGCGCGTAAGATCGAGACGCGACAGAAGCGACTTCCCGGAAAGCCAGGAGAGGCTGAGATTGGGACCGACCGGCTGCATCGGCACGAGGCTCTGCCGGCGGTCACGCGAGATCAAGCCGAGGCCGGCCGCGATCGCGTCCGAGGAATGCCGGAAATCCGCGCGGCTGCCCCCGACCTCGATCGAACCGGCCTTGACCGCCTGCAAGCCGAACAGGGCGTTGGCGATCTCGGCCTGTCCCGCGCCCATAAGCCCGTAGATGCCGAGGATTTCGCCGCGGCGGAGGATGAAGGAAAGATCCTTAAGTGTGCGGCCGGAGGCGAGGTTTTCGACGGCCAGCACGGGCGCCCCCAGTTCCACCGTTTCCTTGGGAAACTGTTCTTCCAGCCTGCGGCCGACCATCAGCCTGATCACCGTCGCCTCGTCCGCCTTGTCGGCGGGCAGCGTCTCCACGACGAGGCCGTCGCGCAGCACCGTAACGCGATCGGCGATCATCGGAATTTCCGAGAGGTGATGGGAAATGTAGATGATGCCGTGACCGCGCTGTTTCAGGCGACGAATGACATCGAAGAGCCGGCTGCGCTCATTATCCGAGAGTGCCGAGGTGGGCTCATCGAGCAGAAGGATGCGCGGGCCGCGCTCCAGGACGCGGGTAATCTCGATCAATTGCTGCTCGGCCACTTCGAGGGTGCGCACTTCGGCCGTCGGGTCGATGGAAACGCCGAGCGCCTCGAGTGCGCGGCACGCGTCCTCGTAGGCCTTGCCCCAGTCTATCCTGCCGAAAGCCTTGCGCGGCATCCGGCCGAGCAGGATGTTTTCGGCGACGCTGAGCGCCGGGATAAGACTCAGTTCCTGATGCACGAGGCCGATGCCGAGTTCCGTGGCAAGCGTCGGCGTCAGCGCCGAAACCTTCCGGCCACCCACCACGATTGCCCCGCCGGTCGGCGCATGCTCGCCGGCGAGAATCTTCATCAACGTCGACTTGCCCGCGCCGTTTTCGCCGAGAAGCACCTGCACCTCGCCCGCGCGCACTTCGAGCGAGATCGACTTCAATGCCACGACACCGGGGAAGCGCTTCTCGATATTCTCGAGCTTCAGAAGGATTTCGTGTTGATCCATGCCCCACAACTACCGCTAGGAACCGGCACGGAACGTGCCCTTTCTATCTCTGCATGCCGTTTGCATCTGCATACAAGCGGCGGCGCGGAGCACCCCTCTCTCGAGAGGATGCTCCGCAGCCCTGGGAGAAGCTCAGTCGGCTTTCTTGCAGTTCGCCCGGATGGTCTTCCAGTCGATCGGCTCAAGCTTCGGTTCCGGATAGAAGTTGCGCGCATTCGCCTCGTAAACGCTGCGCGGGCGAATGTCGAAGGTCTTCGGCACTTCCAGACCGCAGGCGAGTTCGACGGCAAACTTGGTGCCGAACCAACCCCAATCGGCGAAGCCGTGGGTCGTTTCGGCGATCATCTTGCCCTCGGCTATGCGGTCGACCGACTCCGGCGTGACGTCATTGGTGAAGATCGCCACCTTCTTGTCACCGACAGTCGCGCCGTCCTGTGTGGTTTCGAGCCGGTTCTGCGAGCCGGCGACGAGCATCGCGCCGAGGCCCATCTCGTTCGATGCCGCCCAGATGAAATCGAGATCGCCCTGATTGGCCTGCAGGATATCCTCGGCGCAACGCGTGCCCTTCTCGCGGTTCCAGTCGCCGGCGCAGGTGCCGCCGACGATCTCGATACCCGGGAACTGCTCGAGCACCTTGCGGAATCCGTCGAGGCGGGCCGTCGAGAAGAAGCCGCCGGCAACGCCCTCGATGATGGCACCGCGCGCCTTGATCTTGGCCTTGTCCTCGGCCGAGAGCTTGGAAGCGATACCCTCCCAGAACTTCAGGTCGAGATAGGTGCCGGGTTCGACATCGACCTTGTCGCCGCTACCGAGCACGCCCGGACCGCCGAAATAGTCTACGACCGAATAGGCGCTCACCTCCGCGCCCTGCGTGTTGTCGAAGCCGATGTAGGACGAGACGTCAACGCCGTCGATCGGTTCGAGCAGATTGACGACGACGACCGGGATGCCGGCTTCCGTCGCGCGGGCAAGGGCCGGCTTGACGGTCGCGACTTCAGCCGGGGAAACGGCGATGAGGTCGACCTTGCGCTGGATCATGTCCTCGATGATGCTGACCTGCTCGGCGAAGGCCGTGGGGCTGGTGGGCGACTTCGTCAGAACCTTGACGTTGAAACCATTCTTATTGGCGTCCTCGGCAGCCAGCTCGAAGAAATTCGTGGCCGTCTTGAAGACGCCGGTAATGTCCGGCGGCACCCAGCCGATGGTAACGTCGATATTTTCGCCGTCCTGCGCAACGGCCGGCACAGCGCCCAGCATCGGCAAGAGTGCGATAGTGGCCGCCGCTGCGAACAGCGATGATTTTGCGAGCTTTTTGTACATAGCTCCCCTCCCTGTCGAATTCTCCTCCACACGTGCGGCGGACGCCGACCGGCTGTCCCACTCTCACGCAGGGACATGCTAGACAATGCTATTTCGTAATTCAACTACATTTTTAGTGATCGTGTTTGCGGCGAGTCATTCCTCGCTTCAGGAAAATGCCCACAAACTTGGCCGAGAATCAGGGAGCGCTAGATGAATCAGACGGGGAATCTTTGCTGGATAGGTAGCTTGACTACGAAAAACCCAAGAGCAAGAGGCACCGACAGAAATCACTGTCGGCGCTTATTTATCATGTTGTACGTATAGCATGTCATGCGGATAAATCAAACCGGATCGGGTCCCCCTCCCTGTCCGCAATCCCCGGAAAACCGCTACGCACTTTTCCTGGAATTGCTCTGGTCCTCTGCCGCAATCCCGGACGGAAAACCGCTACGCACTTTTCCTGGGATTGCTCTGGTCCTCTGCCGCAATCCCGGACGGAAAACCGCTACGCACTTTTCCTGGGATTGCTCTTACCAGCAAGTATAGCCGGCATCCGCGGCAACGATGGACCCGGTCATGAGGCTGGAGGCGTCGGACGCCAGGAAGAGCACGACCGAGGCGATCTCGTCCGGCTGGCCGAGACGATGCATCGGCGTCATGTCCAGCCATTGCTCGTACATCGGCTTGTCCTCCTTGGCGAAAGTCAGAAGCGGCGTGTCGATATAGGTCGGTGCGACCGAGTTCACCCGCACGCCGCGGGTCGCCCACTCGGCAGCAAGCGAGCGGGTCAGGTGATGGACGCCCGCCTTGGCCGCATTGTAGTGCACCTGCTGTTGCGGCCGGTTGACGATGGTGCCGGACATGGAACCGATCGTGACGATCGATCCCCTGCCCTTGGCCAGCATATGCCTGCCGAAGGCCCGGCAGGACCGGAAAGCGCCGCTGAGATTGATGCCGATCATCCGCTCCCAGTCTGCATCCGAGAGCTCTTCGGCCGGAACGCCGGCATGGGCGATCCCGGCATTTGCGACGAGGATGTCGGCCGCCCTGCCGCCATCTGCCAGCCGGTCCGCCACCGCATTGATGGAAGCACTGTCGCCGATGTCGATCAGGTCGGTCTCGACGGCGTATCCTTTGGCTGCCAGCGCGGCCCGACCGGCTTCGCAGCGCTCCACGCTGACGTCGGTGAGCACGACCGCCGCGCCGGCTTCGCAAAGCGCTTCCGCGCAGGCGAGCCCGATCCCCTGCCCGGCTCCCGTCACCACGGCCACGCGGCCGGAAAGATCGAATTTTCTGAGGTACATACCATTCCTTTCTGGCCGGGCACTGCCGGTCCGTTCCCACCTCAGCCGTGCTGGATATAGACGGCTTGCGTTTCCATGTACTCGTAGAAGCCGTGCTTGCCGTCCGCACCGCCGATCCCGGATTTCTTGCGGCCGGCATGGAAGCCCTGATAGGCCTCGCCGTTTTCCCGGTTGATATAGGTCTCGCCGAACTGCAGGCGCCGCGTGACGCGCATCGCCTTGTTGAGATCCTGCGTGTAGAGCGATGACGTCAGGCCGTATTCGGTATCGTTGGCGAAGTGGACCGCCTCGTCCGCATCTTCGACGACGGCGACCGGCGCGACGGGACCGAATATCTCCTTGCGCATGATTTCCATGTCCGGGGTGCAGCCGGTAAGCACGGTCGGTTCATAGTGGTGGCCGCGATTGCGCTCGGCGCGCTTTCCGCCCAGCACCACCGAGGCCCCCGCCTCGCGTGCCCGGTCGACCATGGCCCCGACCTTGTCCAGTTGGACCGCATTGACGAGTGGCCCCATGTCGACGGTCCGCTCGGCGATCGGATCGCCATAGGTGACGGCCGCCATGCGTTTTATGAAGCGCTCCGTGAATTCGTCCGCCACCTGCCGCTCGACGAAGATGCGTTCCGCGCAGTTGCAGACCTGGCCGGTATTGATCACGCGCGACGCCGTGATGGCCTCCACCGCGATGTCGAGGTCGGCGTCCTTCAGTACGATCGCCGGGGCCTTGCCGCCGAGTTCGAGATTTACCCGTGTGAGATTCTTCGCCGCCGCCTCCATGATGGCGATGCCCGTCGGCACGCTGCCGGTGAAGCTGACGAGATCGATGCCCGGATGACCGGACAGGGCGGCGCCCGTCGTGCGCCCGCGCCCGGAAACCATGTTGAACACACCCTTCGGCAGGCCGACCTCATCCGCCAGCTCGGCGAAGAGAAACGCATTGAGCGGCGTTTCCTCGCTCGGCTTGATGACGATCGTATTGCCGGCAACGAGCGCCGGGGCGAGCTTGCGTCCGATCAGATAGAACGGAAAGTTCCAGGGCAGGATGCCGGCGACCACGCCGACCGGCACGCGATTGAGGTAGATCGTCTCGCCCTTTCGGTCGCTGGCGATGATCTCGCCCTCGATACGGCGCGCCCACTCGGCCATGTACTCCATCAGCCCGGCCATGCCGAGCACCTCGCCCCGGGCCAGGGACAGGATCTTGCCCTGTTCGCGGGAAATCGTTTCGGCGAGAACATCGACCTTGCCGCGGATCTTCTCGGCGATCGCCTTGACATAACCTGCCCGTTCGATGGGCGGCAGTTCCGACCAGGCGAATTGCGCCCTGCGCGCGGCGTCGACCGCCGCATCGACGATCTCGGCCGGGCCGTCCGGGATCTCCGCGATCTGCTCCGCGGTTGCCGGGTTGTACACGGCGATGCGGTCGGAGGTGCGGTCCTCGACAAACTGGCCGTCGATGTAGTGCGTGTTCCTGGACATGGTGTTTTTCCCGTGTTGCATTGTTCTCGTCAGGCATCCGGCGCGACGCGGGCGACGATCTTGCCCGTCACCGCCCGGCGCCGCAGCCGCCGCAGCGCGTCCGGGACATCCCCGAGCGCCACGATCTCTTCGATCATCGGATCGATCCCGCCCGCCGCAAGACGCGCCATCATGTCATCGCCGATGCGGGCGAAATCGCGCTGGGTCGGCAGGTGTCCGGCATGATAGGCGCCGCCCAGAGCGACCTCGTGGATCGATGCGGCATAGGTATAGGACGGCACGTCGGTCATGACCGGCAGCGGGTCGATCGATACGAGATGTCCGTTGTAGTGAATAAAAGCGAGCGACTTGCGGGCGTCCCCGGGGTTGACGACTTCCAGCATGACATCGACGCCTTCGCCGCCCTCCGTTTCTGCCCGCACCTTCCGCAACAGGTCCGCGTCCCGGTAGTCGAAGACGACATCGGCGCCGAAGCCGCGAACGGCGGCGAAATGCTCCGGCCGCGCCAGCGCGATCACCTTCGCGCCGGCCTGATGGGCCAGTTGCGTGGCAAATCCGCCGACGCCGCCATTGGCGCCCTGGACAAGGACGGTCTGGCCCGCCTCGAGCCGTGCCTTTCGGAAGAGCGCCTGATAGGCCGTGTAGCCGGCGCAGGGGATGGCCGCCGCGTCGGTAAAGCCCACGCCGTCGGGCAGACGCGACGTGGCGTGCGCCTGTGTGAGGCAATATTCGGCGAAGACGCCGGCCTTCCAGAGGCTGTTGTGGAACACTGCCCGGTCGCCGACCTCCCAGCCTTCGACGCCCGGCCCGACCGCGTCGACGACACCGGCGGCGTCGAGCCCCAACACATGCGGATAGCTCCATTCCGGCTTGTGATCCAGGGTCAGCTTCCAGTCCACCGGATTGATCGAAACGGCGATGACCCTGAAGCGCAATTCGCCGGGACCTGGCTCGGCTATGGGCAGCTCGTCGAGCGTTACGTCGTCGAGCCGTGCCTGCGGTCCGGGGAGAACGATAGCCTTCACGTCGTGCCTCACATGGTCAGATAGCCGCCGTCGACGACCAGCACGCTGCCGGTAACGAAGCTTGCGAGCGGCGAGGATAGATAGAGAACACCACCGGCAACTTCCGCCGGCTCGCCCCAACGGTTAAGCGGCGTGCGGCCGATGATGGCCGCATTGCGCTCCGGGTTCTCGCGCAGGGCCGTCGTCAGGGGCGTCGCGATCCAGCCGGGCGCGATCGCATTCACCCGAATTTTATCGGCCGCATAGGCGATCGCCAGCGATTTTGTGAGCTGGGCGATGCCGCCCTTCGAGGCCGAATAGCCGGGCACCAGCCCTCCGCCGAAGAATGACAACATGGAAGCGGTGTTGACGATCGTGCCGGCGGCTTCCGCAAGGCGCGGCCGGGCGGCGGCACAGACGCGCATGGAGCCGTTGAGGTTGACGTCGACGACATCGGCGAACACATCCGGGTCGAGTTCGTCGTTACGGCGGATCACGCCGGCGCAGTTCACCAGGTGGTCCAGCCGCGGCAGATCGGCGACCAGAGCCTCGACGGCAGACCTGTCGCGCACGTCGAGCGTGGCGAATCGCACTCTCCCGAGTTCAGGCCGGTTTTTGGCGGCGGCAATCTCCGCCTCGGTGACGCCTGTGGCGAGCACGTCCGCGCCGAGTGCGGCGAAAGCCTCGCAGATCGCCGCCCCGATGCCGGAGGTCCCGCCGCTGACCATCACCTGCCGACCCTCGAAGAGGCCGGGGCGCAGGTAGGCGGCGGGATTGCCGGTCGCGCCGGTCCGCTCGTCAGCGGATGAACTGGTCGACATAATCCGCCCCCAGCCCGACCGCGTCGTAATGGGCGCGGCACATATCGATCTTGGTGAACACGTCCTCGAAACCGAGCGGCTCGCCGACGGCGTCGACGTAGTACATGATGCCGTTGACCTGGAAAAAGGTGATCATCTCCTCCACGTCGTCGGGCACGACCAGCGTGTGGGTTTCGCCCGGCGGCTCGAAGACATAGCCGCCCTCCTCGGCCACCCAGTCGTGCTCCAGATAGTGCCAGCGGCCCTTCAGCACGAAGCCGTGGACCGCCTGCGGATGCCGGTGGCGGCTGAGCACGCCGGATTTGCGAACTTTCAGCAGGTTCATCCAGTAGCCGGCGGAACGGTTGAGACAGAGCGGGCGAAACCAGACATTCTGCCCCTGCGGCACCCACACCCGGTCGTCGGCCGGGATCGCGTCGGGAATGACGATGTCGGGCAACGCCTCCTTCGGCATGGGATATTGATAGGGCATGCGCGGATTGGGATCGGTCTTCATGGGGGGCATGGCTGTTTCCTAGGCTGTCTGGCGATTTGTCGAGGGGCTGCGCGGGGCGATTCCCGCAGGCTGGCGGCGCTTGCCGCCGGTGATGAACTCCACCGCCTTGTCGGCGACGACCAGCACGGCGGCGTTGGTGTTGCCGGAAACGATAGTCGGGATCGCGGATGCATCGATGACCCGGAGCCCTTGGACCCCGCGGACCCGCATCTCGGCGTCGAGCACGCCGCCGGCGTCGCCATTTCGGGCCATGCGACAGGTGCCGACCGGGTGATAGACGGTCTTGACGAACCGCCGGGCATGCTCGGCGAGATCCGCATCGGACACCTTGTCGGGACCGGGAAACACCTCGCGCGCGATCATCGACCGCAGGGGCTCCTGCCGCAGGATTTCACGCGCGCGGCGAACGCCGCCGATCGACAGGCGCAGGTCCTCCGGATCGGCCAGATAGTTCGGATCGACCAGGGGCTGATCCTTTGGATCGGCGGAGGCGAGCCGTACCGAGCCGCGCGAACGCGGCCGGGCAACGCAGGAATTCAGTGTGAGCCCGTGGCTGGCCTCCTGATCCGTATGGTCCTTGTCCAGATAGACCGTCGGTACGCAAAACTGCTGAACCTTCGGGTCGCCGCCAAGATCGTCGGGATCGAAGAAGGCGCCCGCCTCGACGCCGTTGGACGTCACCGGCCCGCTACGGTTGAGAAGATATTCGAGGCCGTTGCGCATCTGCTTCCAGCCACGATCGTGCCCGTAATAGCCGAATGGTCCGTTACAAAGCGCCACGACCGGCGTCTCGGTGTGGTCCTGCAGGTTGGCACCGACGCCCGGCAGGTCGACAAGCGTCGAAATGCCATGGGACTTCAGATGATCCCCAGGCCCGATTCCCGAGAGCATCAGAAGTTTCGGCGTCGCGATGGCGCCGGCGGCAAGCAGCACTTCGCCATCGCAGCCGGCTTCGGCGACAGACCGTCCGCTACCGTTCCCGGAATAGCGTACGCCGACGGCGCGGTCGTTCTCGATGATGAGTGAATGAACGAGACAGGAAGTCTTCACGTCCAGCCGGCCGCTCGCCATGGCGGGGCGCAAAAAGGCATCGACTGCCGAGCAGCGCCGACCGTTGCGCGTCGTCACCTGATAGGCGCCCGCACCGCGCTGGCTTCGACCGTTGAAATCGCCGTTATGCGGCAGGCCGATGCCCTGGGCCGCCAGGACGAAGGCGCGCGAGAGCTCGCAGATGTGCTCGAGATCCGACACTTTCCACGGACCGCCGACACCATGATAGTCGTCGTTCAGCCGCGCATTGTCCTCCATGGCCGTGAAATAGGGCAGCAGCGCATCGTAGGACCATTGATCGTCACCGATCTCGTCCGCCCAGCCGTCGTAGTCGGCCGGCTGGCCGCGCATATAGACCATCGCGTTGACCGACGAACCGCCGCCGAGCACGCGTCCTTGCGGCACGATGGGCCTTCGGCCCCCGAGCCGGGCCTGCGCCACGGACTTGTAGAACCACATGTATTTCTCGACGCCGAGCAGCTTGACGAAGCCGGCGGGCATGCGGATCAGCGGATTGCGGTCGTCCGGTCCCGCCTCCAGGACCAGCACCCGCGCGCCGTGCTCGCCCGCAAGCTTGCCGGCTGCAAGACAACCCGCCGTTCCGCCGCCGACGACGATGTAGTCGTAGCTCACGCGACGATACTCTCGACCTTGCCCGCCTGCGACCGCGGGAACAGCAACAGGTGCTCCGGGTCGATCGAGACCGGCACCGCCTCGCCGCGCTTGGGCGTGACCGACGGATGGGCGACCAGGGTGAACCGTGTATCGCCGACGTCGACGAAGATCAGATTCTGATCCTGCAACTCTTCCGTGATGAAGACCTTGCCGTCGAGGCGCAGCGGGCTGTCGCCTTCGATCGAAAGAAAATGCGGCCGGATCGCCGCGAGGCCCCCCTCGCCGATAGCCTGCGCGGCGGCATGAAGACGCTCCGGCAAAACCAGCTTCCGGCCTTCGAACTCGATCCCCCAGCCGCCGTTCGCCGCCACCACGCGGCAGTCGAAGAAATTGATCGGCGGCTCGCCCACGAAACCGGCAACGAACGCGTTCTTCGGGCGGGCATAGACCTCGTCGGGCACCGCCATCTGCTGGATTTCGCCGTCGCTCATCACCATGACCCGGTCGGCGAGCGCCAATGCCTCCTCCTGGTCATGGGTGACGTAGATCATGGTGTAGCTGAACTTCTGGTGAAGGCTCTTGATGAAGCGGCGCATGCGGTAGCGCTGGCGCGTATCCAGATGCGAGATCGGCTCGTCGAGAAGGAACATCGCAGGGTTGCGCACCAGCGCCCGTGCCAGGCCGACACGCTGCGCCTGTCCGGAGGAGAGGCCCTTCGGCTTGAGGTTCAGGAGCGGCGTCAGCTCCATCTTCTCGGCAATGTCGCGGACCTGGCGGTCGATTTCCCTGTTGTCGACATTGGCCGAACGCAGCGGAAAGGCGATGTTCTCGTAGATCGAGATCGTCGGATAGAGCGCGTAGGACTCGAAGGACATGGCGACGTTCCGGTCGCGGGCGCGCACCTCGTTGACGCGCCTGCCGTCGAAATAGATGGCCCCCTCGGTGATCGTCTCCAGACCGGCGATCATACGCATCGTCGAAGACTTTCCGCAGCCCGAGGGGCCGAGAATGGCGACGAACTCGCCATCGGCAATTTCGAAATCGATGCCGTGCACGGCCTGGAAGGCGCCATAGCGCTTGACGAGTTTTTCAGCTCTGATGGATGCCATTTGTCAAACTCCTGCGGAAGGCGTCGCGTGCGTGACCGCCAGGGCGTTCTGGAACAGATGAATGGCATCGCGCGGGAAGGCGATGGCGACCGTTTCGCCGACACCGAGCGGCGTGCCGGCGGGCACCGAGACGGAAACCTGGTCGCCGCCGATGCCAACCAGTGCGATCTTCATGTAGCCGAGGTTCTCGATGACATCGACGCGGCCGCGAAGCGCGTTGGAATCTCCCTCCCGGGCGATCCGGACCTCGTTGGAGCGGAAACCCACCTGGATCCGCGAGCCGGGCTCGTCGTCGAGGTCCCGGACGGCCTCGGCCGCAAGCGAGGCCACCGGCATTCCGTCCGCCGTAACGAAATCGACGTTGCCGTCGTTGCGCCGCGGCTTCACGGAGATGAAGCTCATCGGCGGGTCGCCGACGAAGGAAGCGACGAAGGCGTTGGCGGGCCGGTGATAGAGATCGGCGGGTTTGCCGACCTGCTCCAGCTTGCCGGCATTGAGTACGGCGACGCGGTCGCCGAGCGCCAATGCCTCGCGCGACGAAGTCGTGGTGAAGACGACAGTCGCGGCCAGGTCCTCCGCCAGCGCCTTCAGTTCGGCGCGTATCTTGTGGCGCAGTTTCGCGTCGAGATGGCCGACCGGCTCATCGAGAAGATAGATATCGGCCGGCCGGATGATCGCACGGCCGAGCGCGACGCGCTGGCGCTGCCCGCCGGAAAGGAAGCCCGGCCGCCGCTCGAGCAGGTGCCCGATGCCGAGAATCCCGGAAATCCGCCTGACCCGCGCCTCGATCTCGGCGCGGTCGAAACCGCGCGCCTTCAGCGGAAAGGCGAGGTTCTCGCCGACCGAAAGGTGGGAATAGAGCGCATAATTCTCGAAAGCCATGGCCGCGTCGCGTTTTTCCGGCGGCACGCGCAGAATGGACGTACCGTTGCGCAGCACGTCGCCGCTGGTCGGCTTGGATATCCCCGCCAGGATGTTGAGAAGCGTGCTCTTGCCTGCGCCGGCAGGCCCGTAGATCACCAGGAATTCCCGGTCCCGCACGGCAAGATCGATCTTGCGCAGCGCGACCTTGGCAAGCCCATATCGCTTGTGGACGGATCTCAATTCGTACATCAGAGGTCCTCCTGCATCAGGGCGGCAACGTCGGCCTCGGCCTGCCGACGCTCGGCGATAAAACGATTGCGCGCGCGGACGACGAAAGCCGCAGAGATCGCGAACGCAACGATGTTCATGACGATGACGGACACCGACCGGCTGGTGAAATACGGCTCGATCAGGCCGAGCCAGACGAAAACGATGCCGACATAGATGAGGATGACGCGGAAGCCGGTGTCCCAGCCTTGACTGAAGCTCATGACCTTATCCTCTCACAGCGCCGAAGGTCAGGCCTCGGACCATGTAGCGTTGCATGGCCAGCACGAAGACCAGCATCGGCAGGACGCTGATGGTGGCAGCGGCCGCGACCGGGCCCCAGAGAATGCCTTGCAGGGTGAAGAAGGACTCGACGCCTACCGTCACGGTGCTCGCGGCCTTGCGGGTCAGGATGTAGGCGAAGAGGAACTCGTTCCAGCTGAAGATCAGCGTGAACACCCCGGTGACCGCGATGCCGGGGGCGGCCAACGGGCACACGACCTTGGCCAGGACCTTCAGCCGCGACAGGCCGTCGAGACGGGCGGAATGTTCGAGCTCGCGGGGAATGTCCTGGAAGAAGGACACCAGCAGCCAGATGGCGAAAGGCAGGTTGAACACCGTATAGGAGATGATCAAAGCCCCCGGCTGATCGAGGCCGATGCCGAAGAAGCGGCCGATGCCGGTCTTGCCGACATCCCGAAAGATCAGGAAGTAAGGCAGGATCACCGCAATCGCCGGAAACATCTTTGTCGACAGGATGAAAAAGAGCAGATGGCCGTCGCCGACATTGTAGCGGGCAAAACTATAGGCCGCGAGCGACCCCGTGACGACGACGATGATCGTCGAAGCGACGGAGATGAACAGCGTGTTCTTGATGTAGAACAGGAAGTTCTTGTCGTAGATCGCGTGCGTGTAGTTTTCGAGCGTCGGGGTGAACAGGAAGCGCGGCGGCGACACCATGACCGCATCGGCGGGCTTGAACGAGGTGATGATCATCCAGGCGATCGGAAAGACGATGAAGCCGAGCACGAGCACGATCAGGCCGTAGCGGAGCGCTTCCTTGGCGAAACTTGATTCACGTTGCAGCATGGCGCTCTCCTCAGCCTTCCGATGCACGGGACGAAAATTGGGTGAGCAGCGGGCGCAGCGCGAAGAGGCTTGCGACCAGCATGGCGTAGAGGAAGAAGATCGCCATGGTGGATGCATAGTCCATCCGGAACAGCTTCAGGCCCGTACGGTAGAGATAGAAGGTCATGGTTTCGGTCACCGTGCCCGGTCCGCCGCGCGTGAGCACCGCCACCGCGTCGTACAGCCGGACGCTGTCGATGGTGCGCAGCACGAGGACGAGGAAGAGCACCGGCTTCAGCATTGGAAAGGTCAGGGTGCGAAGCACCCGGAAGGTGCTGGCGCCATCGAGTTCGGCGGCTTCGAAAGGCTCCTTGGGCAGGGCCTGGAGACCGGCGAGCGCGATCAGCGCGACGAAAGGGGTCCATTGCCAGACATCGAACAGGATGACGGACCAGAGCGCGATCGTATAGTCGCCGAGCCAGTTGGGCTCCGGCAGCCCGACGAGACCAAGGAAGTAGTTAATCAGTCCGAACTGCGTGTCGTAGAGATAGCGCCAGAAAAGGCCCGTCACCGCGGCCGAGGTGGCAAGCGGCAGGATCATCAGGCTGCGGATAACGCCCTTGCCGGCCGTGGCGCCGTGAATCAGGAAGGCGATGGCGATGCCGAGCACCATTTCGAGGGTGACGGCCGTCAGCGTGAACTTGAGCGTAACCCAGACGGAGCTCCAGAAGGCCCTGTCGTGCAGCACCGCCCGGTAGTTGTCGAGACCGACGAAATCTCCGATCCGGCCGCGCGTCAGGTCGGCGAAACGAAAGGACACGTCCAGCGCATAGGCGAGCGGCAGCAGGGCGAAGACAAGAATGACCAACATCGCAGGCACGACGAGAAGGATCGAAAACCAGCGATCGGACATGGCAGTCGGGCTGGCCACTCCCCTTTCCCGTGACGCCGGCACGGATAGCGACTGCGACATCAAACTCCTCCAGAAGGTTGCGCGGGGTCGTCCGCGCCTTTCGATCGATCCGCATGGTGGGCAGGCGCCCACCATGCATTGCGTTGAGGGATGCCTCCGATCACTTGCCGATCGGGCACGGGCCGCCGCAAATCTTCTCGACTTCGCCGGCAAGCTGTTCGGCGGCCTGGCGGGCCGAGATCTGGCCGGCAGCGGCCGATTGCAGCGGGATCTGCATCGTGTTGTAGATCTTCGCGCCGAACGGCGTGTCGAACAGGTTCGAGCGGAAGCCCTTCATCGACTCGAAGATTTCCAGGAGCGTTGCGAAATGGCCGGTCTTCGCGCGGCTCTCCGGTGCGGCGAAGGCCGGATCGGAAAGAACGCTCATCAGCGTGGAGGTCCCGCCAGCCTTGGCGAACTCCATCTGCGCATCATGTCCGCCGATATAGGCGACGAAATCCATCGCCTCCTTCGGGTGGGCGGATGATGCGGAAACCGCCAGCAGGAAACCGCCGATATAGGCTTTCTTCTCCGGCGCCTCGGCGACGCCCATCTGGGCTCCCGGTACTTTTTCGGTCTGCACCGCATTCGGCCACTGATCGAGGAAGAAGGAATAGGTCTGCGCGATCTGCCCGTCCTTCATCTGGTTCATGACCCCGTCATAGGTGACGGTAAGCGCGGCCGGCGGCGCGTATTTGACCAGTTCAAGATAGTCGTTCATCGCCTTTTCGACGGCATCGACCGGTACCTTGCCTTCGTCCGTCAACCAGTCGGCGCCCTGGGACCAGAGCACGCCGGACATTTCGTCCTGGATCTCCGGGAAGGGACCAGCCATCAGGCCGACGCCGTAAAAGTCCTTGGTGAGCTTTTCCCCTTTCAGCGTCTCGCCAGCCTTGCGCGTGAAGAACTCGGCGATGTCGCGGTGCTGCGCCCAGGTGGTCGGCACGGCGAGGTCGTAGTTGAAGCGCTTCTTGAAGGCTTCCTTTTCGGTCGGGTCGTCGAACAGGTCGGCGCGATAGATGTAACCGGCCGTGTAGGTGTAGTAAGGCAGGCCCCAGACATCGCCCTTGTACTGCGTCGTCAGCGCTGCGAGCGTCGGCGCGACATCGTCGAGTTGCTCCTTCTTGTCCGCGAAATATTCGGTCATCGGCAGAATGAAGCCGTTTTCGGCGAATTCCGCCTTTTCGGAGGTTTCGAGGGTCACGACGTCATAGGCACCCGTCTGGCCGACCATTTCGATGACCTGCTTGTTGTAGAGCTGCGAGTTGTCGATGTTGACGACATTGACCTTCACGCAGTGGCCCGCCTCGAAGCCCGACACCAGCTTCGCCATGGCATCCGTGTAGAAGCCCGCGATCGTGGACCATGTGATCGGCACGCGATCCGCATCCGCGCATTCCTGCGCCATGGCGGCCGGCGCCGTCGAGGTCAACAGCGCTGCGGCCAGCAATCCCTGCTTCAGCATCGTTTTCATTCTATTCCTCCCCAGTTGGTGGCCGGAGGCTCCCTGCCCCGGCACGTGTTGGCTATGAAACTAACTCCCCTCGGAGTTTCCGGCCGGTTCGGCCGGATCCCGCAGCAGACCAAGAAAGGCCGCGGTATCGGGATCGATCGGGATGCCGGTCTGCGCACGCGCGGCTTCGACACGCCATTCGCGGTCGCCAGGCGCCAGCACTTCGCCCCCCTCCTGCGCGGGCGCGGCCCGCAGCGCTTCCAGATAAGCAGCCATGCCCCTGTTGAAGACGTCGCGTCCGCCAAATCGGTCCGGATCGATGGCAAGCAGGAAATGACCCATTCCGCGCGGGGTCGAATAATCATCCGTTCCGACCATGGGCATGAGATCGTGATCGAGGGTCATGCCCTGCAGGATGGCCGACAGCAGCGTCGCGACGCCGGCAAGAGCTGCACCCTTGAAGGAAAAATCCACACCGCCGAGCGGCAGAAGCGTCCTGCCATCGGAAGGCTCCACGGTCGGGCGGCCCGCCTCGTCGACCGCGACCCCCGCCGGC
This sequence comes from Sinorhizobium meliloti 4H41, assembly GCF_000375585.1. GTDB lineage: Bacteria > Pseudomonadota > Alphaproteobacteria > Rhizobiales > Rhizobiaceae > Sinorhizobium > Sinorhizobium meliloti_A. The sequence continues at coordinate 1,016,591 of NZ_AQWP01000002.1, forward strand.
AAAGACACTCCGAGGGACTTGTAGAGGAGCAGCCGGTTCAGCGGGATAGACGAGGTTGCCATGTCGAGCAGCCAAGGCCGCGCGCCGCCGCTCGGCGCGGCAAATGCCAGGGGGTTGGTGCCGTGGAAGGCCTCGCGACCCTGAAACGGCGCCACGACCCTGTCTGAATTGGTGGTGGCAAAGCCGATCATGCCCGCCTCGGCGGCCACCCGTGCATAGGCGCCGGCCGCGCCGAAATGCGAGGAACGGATGACTCCCACCGCGCCGATGCCGCTTTCGCGCGCCAGTTCGATGGCCTGATCCATGGCGACATAGGCCGCGTGATGGCCGAGCGCGTTGTCGCCATCCACGACGGCCGTGGCGGCCGCGGTCCGGCGGACCGTCATGCTCGGCGTGCCGTTGACCCGGCCGCCGCGCAGCACGCGGTCATAATGAACCACCAGCCGCACGCCGTGACTGTCCACCCCGATGCGCGAGGCGTGCATCATCGCCCGCACCGCTGCAGCGGCCGAGTCCTGCGCAGCGCCGGCCTGGCGCAAGGCGTTCTCGACTCGCGCTTCGAGCAAATCAGGGGCAACTAGTGTCTGGACGGACATGTCAAGCCTACCTGGAGATTGCGGGCGACGGGGCCTCCTCGTTCGAAGACCATGTGTGCCTTGCCGAGCTGGTCGCGAGCAGTGACGACGACGCCGCAATCGACCTCATGGGACGGCGCATCGCGTCGACGCGAGAGCACTATCCGGCTGCGGCGAAGGCGCGCGACGCTGAAGGGGTGACGGCGACCAAGGGACGACGCCGGGCAACCCGTCGCTGAGCTCCCACCCTTCCAGCGGTCCGGCCGGAAACGGCGTTGAAGCAGCACGCCCATGCAATAGCCCTCCTGTAGCTTAGCTACATTTAACCGAGACAGCGCCAGGGATAAATTAACTCGTCCCCCCGCGTAATCCGGCAATTCCACCTCTGATAGTTAGATTTTCGGATTGACACTCGATTGTCAAGGTAATTAAACTACATTTCTAGAGGCGCCGGGATGCGCATAGCCAGGGAGGGGAGAAGTGTACGCTGAGCTTTTCAGACTGAATGGGCGCGCCGCTTTCATTACTGGCGGAAGTCGCGGCATCGGCTTCGCCTGCGCCGAGGCTCTTGGCGAAGCCGGTGCGCGCGTGGCCATTTCCGCCCGATCGCGCGACGAAGGCGAAAAGGCTGTCCGACAATTGAAGCAGAAGGGGATCGAGGCGATCTACCTGCCCGCTGACATTTCCAACGAGGGCGCCGCGCAGCAGGTCGTCAGGCAGGCAGCAGCAGAGTTGGGCGGGCTCGACATCCTCGTGAACAATGCCGGGATCGCGCGCCATTGCGACAGCCTGAAACTCGAGCCGGAAACCTGGAACGAGGTGATCAACACCAATCTGACCGGCCTTTTCTGGTGCTGTCGCGCGGCTATCGAGACGATGGCGGCGGCCGGCCGCGGTTCGATCGTCAACATCGGATCGATCTCGGGTTACATAAGCAACCTGCCGCAGAACCAGGTCGCCTACAACGCCAGCAAGGCAGGCGTACACATGTTGACGAAGTCGCTCGCGGGCGAATTCGCCAAGAGCAACATCCGCATCAACGCCGTCGCCCCCGGCTATATCGAGACAGCGATGACGCAGGGTGGCCTGGATGATCCCGTATGGTCGAAAATCTGGCTCGGCATGACGCCGCTGGGCCGCGCGGGCAAGGCCAGCGAAGTGGCGGCAGCGGTGCTGTTCCTGGCTTCGGACGCCGCCAGCTACATCACCGGCTCGGTGCTCACCATCGACGGTGGCTACACCATCCACTGACCTACACATCACCATGCAGCGATAGGAGCAATTGAATGGCACGGGCATTCGGCGGTCCGAACAAATACATCCAGCGCGCGGGCGAGATCGACAAGCTGGCGACCTATCTGGCGCCGCTCGGCAAACGCGCGCTCGTCCTGATCGACCGCGTGCTGTTCGACGCACTCAGCGAACGCATCGGCAAAAGCTGCGGCGACTCGCTCGACATCCGCTTCGAGCGGTTCGGCGGAGAGTGCTGCACCTCCGAGATCGAGCGCGTCCGGCAGGTCGCAATCGATCATGGCAGCGATATTCTCGTGGGCGTGGGCGGGGGCAAGACGGCCGACACAGCCAAGATCGTCGCCATCGACACTGGAGCGCGCATCGTCATCGCACCGACCATCGCCTCGACCGACGCGCCCTGCAGTGCGATTGCCGTGCGCTACACCGAACATGGGGTCTACGAGGAGGCACTCCGCCTGCCCCGCAACCCGGACGTCGTCGTCGTCGATTCCGCCCTGGTTGCAGCCGCACCGGCACGCTTTATCGTCGCGGGGATCGGCGATGCGCTTTCGACCTGGTTCGAGGCTCGCTCCAACATCGAGTCGCGCACGGACAATTATGTGGCCGGCGGCTTCCCCGCTACCGAAGCCGGGATGGCAATCGCCCGGCATTGCCAGGATGTGCTGATACGCGATGCCGTCAAGGCGAAGATCGCCGTCGAGGCAGGCCTGCTGACGCAGGCGGTCGAAAACATCATCGAGGCCAACACGCTGCTATCCGGCCTCGGTTTCGAGAATTGCGGCTGCTCGGCCGCGCATGGCATCCATGACGGCCTGACAGTGCTGGAGGAGGTGCACGGTTATTTCCACGGCGAGAAGGTCGCCTTCGGCACGCTTTGCCTGCTGATGCTGGAAAACCGCGACCGATCCGAGATCGAGACGATGATACGCTTCTGCCGCAGCGTCGGACTGCCGACCAAATTGGCGGACCTCGGCGTCGTCGATGACGTGCCCGCCAAGATCGGGCGCGTGGCGGAAGCCGCCTGCCGGCCCGGCAACATCATCTATGCGACGCCGGTCACCATCACCGTAGCGGCCGTGCGCGACGCGATCCTGGCGCTCGACGCTTTTTCACGCAGCATCCACTGACCGACGGGAGGCAAACCATGACCGGCAGAAAGCCGCTCGTCATGATCACCGGCGCAAGCGCCGGCATCGGACAGGAAACCGCGCGCGTCTTCTCGGCCGCCGGTTATCCCCTGCTCCTGATCGCCCGCCGATCCGAACTGATCGAGGCGATGGCGCTTCCGAACATGCTCGCGGTCGCCGCCGACGTCCGTGACTATGATGCGCTCGCAAGCGCGATCCGGCAGGGTGAGGCGCAGTTCGGCCCGGTCGACTGCCTCATCAACAATGCCGGTATCTCCCGTCTCGCCCGGCTCGACGAGCAGGACCCAGCGCAATGGCGCGATCTCGTCGATATCAACTGCCTCGGCGTTCTCAACGGCATGCACGCGGTCGCTCCCGGCATGAAGGAGCGGCGCCACGGCACCATCATCAACGTCTCCTCCATCGCAGGCCGCAAGGTCTATCCGCACCATGACGTCTATGGCGGCACCAAGCATTTCGTACATGCCGTCAGCGAAGGAATGCGCCAGACCATGTCGTCTCATCGCGTCCGCGTCATGGTTATCTCGCCCGGCGTTGCGAAGTCGGAGATCGACAAGACCATCACCCACCAGAACGCCTACGACTTCTGGGACAGCGGCCGCAAGCAGCTCGACGGCGGGCTGGATGCCAACGACATCGCGCGGACCATGCTCTTTGCCTACGAGCTGCCGCAGGACGTCAATCTCCAGGAGATGACGATCACCCACACAGGCCAGGAATTCTGACATGACGGAAGTCCCCTCCTTCGACGACCTGCTTGATTTCAGCGGCAAGACCGTCGTGGTCACGGGCGCCGCCACCGGCATCGGCAGGGCAGTTGCCGAAGCTTTCGCCGCGAAGAAGGCGCGCGTCGCGCTTCTGGATCGCGACGCCGCCGTTTCGGATGTGGCCGTTTCGCTCGGCACCGGCCACATCGCCCATGTGGCGGACGTGACGGACGAGCAGGGAGTCGAGCGCGCCGTCAAGTCGGTGACCGAAGCCTTCGGCCGGATCGACATTCTGATCAACAATGCCGGCATCGGGCCGCTTGCCCCTGCGGAAAGCTATCCGACGGTCGAATGGGACCGTACGCTCGCCGTCAATCTCAAGGGTGCCTTCCTCATGGCGCGCGCCATCGCCCCCGGCATGCTGGAGCGGGGGTCGGGCCGCATCGTCAACATGGCCTCCCAGGCGGCGGTCATCGGCATCGAGGGCCATGTTGCCTACTGCGCCAGCAAGGCGGGCATCATCGGCATGACGAACTGCATGGCGCTGGAATGGGGTCCACGCGGCGTGACCGTCAACGCCGTCTCGCCGACAGTGGTCGAAACGGAGCTCGGGCTAACCGGCTGGGCTGGAGAGAAAGGCGAGCGCGCCCGCGCCGCCATCCCGACGCGGCGCTTCGCCAAGCCATGGGAGATCGCCGCATCGGTACTCTACCTCGCCAGCGGCGCGGCCGCGATGGTCAACGGCGCGAACCTCATGATCGACGGCGGTTACACGATCGCCTGAACCAAGAACGAGACATACGAGGAATTACTTTGACAAAGCTATTTGAGCCCGCAGGGTGCCAGGTCGATCTGCGGACCGGTGCCATGAGCGATGCAACGGGCGCCTATCAGAAACGCTTCCGCGATCTCGCCGGTCTTTATGCCGACGAGGCGGCATTCTCTGCCATGCAGGAAACCTGGAACGATACGGTCGTCTACGAGGTCTCGGAATTCCGCCCCAACGAACGCACCGGCGACCTCATTTTCGGTATCACCCGCATGCTGCCGGGCAAGGTGGGCGAAGAGTATTTCGTCACCCGCGGCCACATTCACAAGCAGTCGGACCGGCCGGAAATCTACTACGGCCAGAAGGGTCGCGGCCTCATGCTCCTGGAATCTCCGGAGGGCGAGGTCCGCGTCGTGCCCATCGACGCGCAGACGGTCTGCTACGTGCCGCCGTACTGGATCCACCGTTCGGTGAATATCGGCGGCGACGAGCTCGTGATGCTCTTCTGCTACCCTGCCGACTCCGGCCAGGACTACGACTGCATCGCCAAGGCGGGCGGCATGCGTGCGCGCATCATCGATGACGGCAGGGGCGGCTGGAAGCAGGTCGACAATCCCAATTGGCGGATGCGCGACGCGGCGACGGTCGCCGCGCTCTATGGCCGCGAAAAGAAGGAGAAAACCGCATGATTGCCCCGTTCGACAAAGCCGCAACCCTCGGCGTCGTTCCGGTCATCGCGATCGAGCGCTCCTCCGACGCCGTCGCGCTGGCCGATGCGCTTCTCGAAGGCGGCTTGCCGCTTGCCGAAATCACCTTCCGCACCGAAGCAGCCGCCGAGGTGATCGCGATCATGGCCGAGAAGCGCCCGGAACTGCTGGTCGGCGCCGGGACGATCCTGACGCCGGATGCTTTGCGCGCAGCGATCAGTGCGGGTGCGCGCTTCGGCCTCGCGCCCGGTTTCGACGCCGAGATCGTCGCGGCCGCCAAGACCAAGGATTTTCCGTTCGCTCCAGGCATCATGACGCCCTCCGACCTGACGGCCGTATCCCGCAACGGCCTGAAGCTCGCCAAATTCTTTCCGGCCAAGGCGGCCGGGGGCCCGTCGATGCTGGAGGCGATCAGTGCTCCCTTCGCCCATCTCGGCACCCGCTTCGTGCCGACCGGCGGCGTCAGCCTCGACAACATGCATGAATGGCTGAAGCTTGGCGCGGTGGCCGCCGTCGGCGGCACCTGGATCGCCACCAAGGCTGACATCGGCGAAGGTCGTTGGGCCGACATCACGGCAAAGGCGCGCGCGGCAGTCGCACGGGCGAAGGAAATACGCGAGGTGACCCGATGAGCCGCTACCAGCCCGCGACCCAGCTAACTTTCTATTTCATCGGGGTGACGACGGCGAAGAGCTCGATCATGCGGGTCTTCCCCGCCTGGGCGCGTCACCTCGGCCTGAAGGACGCGGTCCTGAAAGGTATCGATTTTCCGCTTCATGCCGATCCGGCGGCCTACCGCGAGGCCGTTTCCTTCATCAAATCGGACCCGCTGTCGCTCGGCGCGCTGGTCACGACCCACAAGATCGACCTGTTCAATGCGGCACGTGATCTCTTCGACGTGATCGATCCGCATGCACTGCTGATGCACGAGACGAGCTGCCTGTCCAAACGCGGCGGCAAGCTCGTCTGCCACGCCAAGGATCCCATCTCATCGGGTCTCGCCATCGACGGCTTCTTGCCGACCGGCCATTTCGCCGAAACCGGCGCGGAAGTTCTGTCGATGGGAGCCGGCGGTTCGACCATCGCCATCACCTGGCATCTCATGCAGGAAAAGCGCGGGGACGATTTACCCTCCCGCATCGTCGTGACCAATCGGTCGCGCCCCCGCCTCGAGGAATTGAAGCGGATTCACGAGGCAATGGGCGCCCGCGTGAAGGTCGATTATGTCCTGGCCGACAGGCCGGAGCTGAACGATGCGGCCATGGCCTCGCTGAAGCCCGGTTCCATGGTGATCAACGCGACCGGTCTGGGCAAGGACGCGCCGGGTTCGCCGATCACCGATGCCGGCCTTTTCCCCGAGCGTGCCGTCGCCTGGGACCTCAACTATCGCGGCGACCTCGTCTTTCTCGATCAGGCGCGACGGCAGCAGGCCGCGCGCGGGCTGCAGGTGGAGGACGGATGGACCTATTTCCTGCACGGCTGGACTCAGGTCATCGCGGAAGTGTTCGATATCGTCATTCCGGCCTCCGGGCCGACCTTCGACGAGATTTCGCGGATCGCCATCGAGGCGGCAAAGGGGTGACGCCGTGAAGCGCATTCTCGTGACACCCCGTTCGCTCTCTCTCGCCCCGCCGCCGGAACTCGAGCCGCTTCGGCAGGCTGGATTCGAGCTCGTATTCTCCACGCCGGGCCGTATGCCGGACGAGGCCGAACTGATCGATCTCGTGCCGGGCTGTGTCGGCTGGCTGGCGGGCGTCGAGCCCGTTTCCGGCAAGGTCATCGCCGCAGCAGACAGTCTGCGGGCGATCAGCCGCAACGGCACCGGCATCGACAATCTGCCGCTCTCCCTGCTTGAGGGACGGGGCATCCGCGTCCTCAAGGCCGAGGGCGCCAACGCAGTCGGCGTGGCGGAACTTGCGGTCGGGCTTATCCTTGCCACCCTGCGTCACATTCCAACCGAAACGGCCGGCATCCGCGCCGGCGGCTGGCCCCGCTCGCGCGGCAAGGAAATCGCGGAACGCAGCGTCGGGATTATCGGTTGCGGCGCAATCGGAAAGCGCGTCGCACGCGCCGTCTCGGCGATGCGGGCCAGCGTCATCGCCCATGATCCGTTCCGTCCGAATGTCGAAGTGTATGGCCCGTTCAAATGGGGGAGCCTCGACGAGGTCTTCGCGGAGGCGGACATCGTCTCACTGCACTGCCCGGCCCCGGCCGATGGCCGGCCGATCGTCGATGCGGCGCGTCTGGCGGCAGTGCCCCCGCACGCCATCCTGATCAATACCGCGCGCGCGACACTGGTGGACGAGGAGGCGGTGCGCGCCGCACTCGACGAGGGCCGGCTGCAGGCCTATGCGACCGATGTCTTCGTCGAGGAACCGCCGGCGGCCGGCTCCCTTGCCAGCCATCCGCGCGTCATCGCCACCAGCCATATCGGCGGCTTGACCGACGAGAGCGTCAGCAAGGCGACCGCGATTGCGGTGGCCAACCTTCTCTCGGCCCTGGAGGAGGAGAGCGCATGATGTCGCTGTCGCCCGTGCCCTTTTCGGGTTCGCTTACCGAGCGGCTCGCCGTGCCGCCGGCCGACGGCATCCGCTTCTACTGGCTCGGGCAGGCCGGTTTCGTGATCGCGACGAACCGTTTCCGCATCGTCATCGACCCCTATCTCTCCGACAGCCTCGCGGAAAAATACCGCGGCCAGCGCTTCGAGCACGACCGCATGATGACGGCCCCGGTCGCGCCGTCCGGGCTCGGCCCGGTCGACCTCGTGCTCGTGACCCATCAGCATACCGACCACATGGATCCGCAGACCCTCATGCCGATCGCCGCGGCCAACCCGGACTGCCGCTTCGTCGTGCCCCGCGCCGCGCTGGCTGCCGCGCAGGAGCGTATCGGCGTCGGGCCGGAACGGCTTATCGCAGTCGACGCGGGCGAGCGCATCGAACCTCTTGCCGGTCTCGGCGTCACCGCAATCCGCGCCGCACATGAAACACTCGAACGCACCCCCGAGGGCTGGCACAGGTTCCTCGGTTATGTGATCGCGGCCGAGGGTGCACGCCTCTACCATGCCGGTGACACGATCCCTTACGAGGGACTCGTCGAGGAGGTGTCGCCCCTCCGGGTCGACCTGGCGCTCCTGCCGGTCAACGGCCGCCGCGCCGAACTTACGCAGGCCGGCATTGCCGGCAACCTGACGCTGGACGAAGCATGCCTGCTGGCGGAGCGGATCGGCGCATCCGACATGATCGCCCATCACTACGGCATGTTCGCCTTCAATACCGAAGACCCCCGGGTGATCGACGCCAAATCGGCGGCCGCCGATTGCAGGGTACGGCTCCATCGGGCAAAGCTGTCGGTCGAATACCGACTGTCCAAGTAACCGGGGATCTCCATGTCGACCAATGCGCTCCAGCCCAAAACGATCGGCGGCAACAACAACATACTCGAAGTCATCAGGCTGAAGCGCGCGGACTTGCGCAAGTCGGACCGCAAGGTCGCCGAACTCGTTCTGGCCGATCCGAAGCGCGTCATCAATGCGACCATCGCCGAGGCGGCGGAATGGGCGGAGGTGAGCCAGCCGACGGTGATCCGTTTCTGCACCTCGATCGGCTGCACGGGATACCAGGACTTCAAGCTCCGCCTCGCCCAGAGTCTCGCGCTCGGCATGTCCGCGACCCACTCGGTCATCGACGCCGGCGACAATCCGGCCAAGGTATCGGAGAAGATCTTCGACTATACGATCACCAGCCTCGACTGGGTGCGCAATCATCTCGACCCGGTCCAGGTCGACCGAGCCGTCGACGCGCTTGCCAAGGCCAACCGCATCGAGTTCTTCGGCTTCGGCGCATCGGGCATCGTCGCACGCGACGCCCAGCAGAAGTTTCCCCTCTTCGGAGTCCCCTGCGGCGCGGAAACAGACGCCCACCAGCAGATCATGGTCGTTTCCATGCTGAAGCCCGGCGACGTCGCGGTCGTCATCTCCAATACCGGCGCGACGCTGGCGATCATCGAAACCGCGCGCCGGGCGCGCGAGAGCGGCTGTCTGGTCATCGGCATCGTCGGGTCGGACGGCCCGCTTGTCGAATTCTGCGATATCGTGCTGATGGTCGAGACGCTGGAAAACACCAACATCTACACGCCGACGATCTCCCGCATCGCCGCGCTGACGGTCGTCGACATCCTGTCCACCAGCGTCGCACTGCGCCGGGGCACCGAGCATGTCGATCTTTTCACCGGCATGAAGCGCAATCTTCGTTACCTACGCACCAGCACAGAGACATAGAGATGAACGACACCCGCCGCCAGCCGCCGGCCTCCCTCGCCCCCCGCGATCTCGCCGCCTTGATCGATATCAGCGCCGTTCAGGCCTTCCACACGGAAGCGGACGTGCGGGAACTGGCGGAAATCGCGGTTGCGGAAGGGTTCATCGCTGCGCATGCCCTGCCGAATTTCGTGCCGCTGTTGCGAAGCCTCGTCCCCTCGGGCGGCCTGACGCTTGTCGGCGGTCCGGTGGGCTTTCCCTCGGGCGGCCACAGCACCCGAACCAAGACCGCCGAGGCTGTGGAGCTTGCCGGGAACGGCGCGCAGGAACTCGACATGATGATCAATGTCGGCCGCCTCAAATCCGGCGACTTCGGCTATGTCCGCAACGAGATACGCGCCGTCGCAGAGGCCATTGCCCCGGTGCCGCTCAAGGTCATTCTGGAGCTCGCCCATCTGACGGACGAGGAGATCCGGGCCGCTTCGGCGATCGTAGCCGAAAGCGGAGCCGCCTTCGTGAAGACCGGCACCGGCTGGACGCCGACCGCCACGACGCTGGAAAAGCTGAAACTCATCGTCGAAAGCGTTGAGGGCGCGGTGGAGATCAAGGCCTCCGGCGGCATCCGTTCGCTCGATGCCATCGCCGGCATGATGCGTCTGGGGGTTACCCGATTCGGCATCAATACGCAGGTCGCCGTCGACCTCGTGCGCCAGTGCGCCGCCCTGCCCGGCGGCCGCCTCGACATTGCCGGTAAGGCGGGCTGACGCCATGAGCGACACCGTTGCGGCATTCGACCTCGGAACCGGCGGCGTCAAGGCCGCGATATTCCGTCCGGACGGGATCTGCATTGCGGAAGAGGTGGTTTCCTACAGAACGTTCTACCCCTCGTCCTCCTGTCACGAGCAGCGTCCCGAAGACTGGTGGGAGGCAATTTGCGCAAGCCTCCGGATTCTGTTCGAGAATGCCGCGGTCAAGGCCGGCGACATCCGTGCCATTGCCGTTTCCGGCCACAGCCTCGGCTGCCTTCCTCTCGATGAAAACGGCGCGCTGCTGCAGGAATTCGTACCGATCTGGTCCGACGGACGCGCCGTCGCGGAAGCGGAGGATTTCTTCACGCGCGTCGATCCGGACACCTGGTACCGGACGACCGGCAATGGTTTTCCGGCGCCCCTCTACACCGTGTTCAAGGCCATGTGGCTGCGCCGGAACGCACCCGACATCTTCGCGCGGGCACGGACGATCATCGGCACGAAGGACTACATCAACCTGCGGCTGACCGGCCGCATCGCCACCGATCCGTCCTATGCTTCGGGCACCGGCGTCTATGACCTCAAAGCGGGGCGCTATGCCTGCGAACTTGTCGAAGCGGCGGGGCTGAGCCGGGACCTGTTCGCGCCCATCGTCGCCTCCACCGATGTCCTCGGCGAGGTCCTGCCCGACATTGCCGAACGGCTCGGTCTCTCCCCCGGGGTGAAAGTGGTCGCGGGGGGCGTCGACAACAGTTGCATGGCGCTTGGCGGCCGCACCTTTCTCGAGGGCGACGCCTATGCCTCGATGGGCTCGTCGAGCTGGATCACTGTTTCGGCTTCGGAGCCACTCCTCGACGATCGGGTGCGTCCCTTCGTGTTCGCCCATGTGGCGCCGGGCATGTTCATTTCGGCGACATCGATCTTTTCCTCGGGCACGAGCTTCAACTGGGTGACGGACACGCTGCTGCCGGACGTGAAGCATGCGGCCGAGGTTGCCGGAATGGACGTCCATGACGCGCTCTTCCGGCTCGCCGCCGAGGCTCCGGCCGGTGCGCGCGGCCTGATCTTCGTGCCGACGCTCGGCGGCGGCACGAGCTTCGAGGGCGGACCGGCAGTGCGCGGCGGCTTCGTCGGGCTGGACCTGCAGCACGGCCGTGCCGACATCCTGCGCGCGACGCTCGAGGGTGTGGCACTCGGGCTGCGGATCGCATTGGACGAGTTGCGCCGCATGACGGTCATCGGCCCGGAAATGATCATTGTCGGTGGCGGCGCGCGCAGCGCCTTCTGGCGGCAGGTCTTCGCCGACGTCTTCGACTGCACGATCGTCAAGACGCGGGTCGATCAGCAGGCGGCGGCACTCGGTGCTGCGGCGTTGGCCTTCGTCGGCATGGGGCTGTGGGAGGACTTCCTGCCGATCCGCGCACTGCACGTTCCGGAAGGACGCAGCGAACCCGCGCCGGATGCACGCACGGTCTACCGGGCCGCGCTTGCTGCCTATCGCCTCGCGGCCGAGCAGCAACACGAACTGTCCGGCGCACTTGCCGCATTGAGGGAGGCCGCAACATGATCGGAGAACTCTTTCTAGCGATCGACGTCGGTACCGGGAGCGTGCGGGCGGCGCTCATCGACACCAGCGGCAAGATCGTCGAAATCGCCGCGCGCGAGCACGACCAGATCGTGCCGCAGTTCGGCTGGGCAGAGCAGCGACCGCTCGACTGGTGGGAGGGGGCCTGCATCGCCATCCGAACCGTACTCGACAAGGCGGAAGGCGCGCGCGAGCGCATCTCCATCGTCGCCGTATGCGGCCAGATGCACGGTCTCGTGCTCATCGACGATGCCGGGCAATTGACGCGCGATACCGCACCGCTCTGGAACGACAAGCGCACACTGAACCTCGTGCGCCGTTTCGAGGCGGAGAACGAGCCCGGCAGCTATCTCGCCGAAAGCGGCAACACGCCGACGCCGGCCTGGCCGGGCTTCAAGCTGCAATGGGTGCGCGATGCCGACCCCGAGGCCTATCGGCGCAGCGCCGTCGCCATGATGCCCAAGGATTACATCAACTTCCGGCTGACCGGCGAGATCGCCATGGATACCGGCGACGCCTCCTGCAGCTTTCTGATGAACCCCGCAACGCTCGCCTGGTCGCCGGCGATGATCGAGCGAATGGGGCTTGATGCCCGGCTGCTTCCGCCCATCCGCAACCCCCTGGAAATCATCGGCCGCGTCACGGACCAGGCCGCGCTCGCGACAGGACTCAACGCCGGCACGCCCGTCATGGTGGGCGGAGCGGACTATCCGGTGGCGCTGCTCGGCTCGGGGGTCTGCCGGCCCGGCCTCGGATCGGACAGCACGGGCACCGGTGCCATCGTCACGATGATCGCCGACAAGCCCTTGCTGGATCCGGAGATTTCCAACGTCGCCACCATCGAAGGCAACTGGGCGCCCTTCGTGCTTCTCGAAACCGGCGGCGACGGCATGCGCTGGGCGCGGCGCGCCTTCCATGACGGCGCGCTGAGCTACGGCGACATCGTCGCGCGCGCCGAGAAGGCGCCGGCCGGCTGCGAGGCACTGCTGTTCATGCCGTTTCTCACCGGCGAACGCCTCGGTCAGCATCGCAATGCGCGGGCACAGTTCTTCGGCCTCGGCGCCGGACACGGCATGGAGCACCTGCACCGGGCCATCCTGGAAGGGATCGCCTTCGCCATGGCCCGCCATATCCGTATCATGGAGCACAGCTCGGGCAAGCGCCTGGAGCGCATGATAGCGGCGGGCGGCGGTGCCCGCACGAAGCTCTGGCTCAAGATCAAGGCAAGCGTCTTCGACACACCGGTGATGGTGCCGCAAGAGCCAGAATGCGGCCTCATGGGCTGCGCGGCCATGGCCGCGACCGCGACAGGCCGCTTTTCCCGGCCGGACGACGCGGCGGACGCCTATGTGCGTTATGCGGAAGAAATCGCGCCGGACCCCGCATGGGTCGAGGTCTACAGCCATGTCCAGCCGGTTTTCGAGCGGCTCTATCATCACAGCATGGCGCTTTATGACGACATGGATGCGCTTGCCGCCCGGATCCATCCGGCCGGCACGCGGACCTGAAGAACGACTATCATGCCTGAGGAGGAATTCATGAAAGACATCGTCGATACGTTTCGTCCGGACCTTTTTGCCGGCAAGGACATTCTCGTCACCGGCGGTTCGTCCGGCATCGGCCTTGCCATTGCACAGGGCTTTGCCCGGCTTGGCGGCTCGGTCATCGCACTCGGCAGTTCGGAAACCAAGCTCAAGGCTGCCGCGGCCGATCCCCAAAACGAGGCAATCCGCTTCGAGCGTGTCGACGTGCGCGACCCGGCAGCGATCAACGCCTTCGCCAGGACGCTGAGCAAGCTCGACGTTCTGGTCAACGGCGCAGGCATTGCCCGGCCCGAGTCGGAATTCGAGGACGCCACCTACATGGAGGTGATGGACGTCAACCTGAATAGCCAGATGCGCTTTGCCATGGCCGTCCTGCCGCTCCTGAAGGCCTCGCGCGGTGTCATTCTCAACACGGCCTCGATGCTGAGCTATGTCAGCGATCCGCTCGTGCCGGCCTATGGCGCCAGCAAGTCGGGCGTGCTCGGCCTCACACGCCATCTTGCCCACGCCTTCGGCCCCGACGGCATCCGCGTCAACGCCATCTCCCCCGGCTACCACAAGACCGACATGACGAAGGGTCTTTGGACCGACCCGGTGCCGGCGGAGAAGATCGCCCAGCGTTCGGCGCTCAAGCGCTGGGGCACCGTGGACGACCTGGTCGGAACCGCCCTCTTCCTCGCCTCGCCGGCCGCGGAATTCATCACCGGCGCGGACTTGCCAGTCGATGGCGGCTTCGTGGTCGGCGGCTTCTAGATCAAGGTGAACCAGCGTTGGGCGGGGCACGTCGCCTCGCCCGCTTTGCGGGGCCTAACGGCGCGACCGGGCGGTGACGAACTGTATGAGCATTGCCAGGATGATGATCAGTCCGAGATAGACGTTCTGGTGATAGCCCGGCACGCCGGCGAGGTTCATGATGTTGGTGATGATACCGAGGATCAGCGCGCCGAGCAGCGTGTTGAACATGCCGCCGCGCCCGCCCATGAGGCTCGCGCCGCCGATGACGACCGCCGCGATGACATCGAGCTCCGCACCGACACCGACCTGAGGCGTGCCGATGCCCGTCCGGCCCGCGGCGACGATGCCCGCGACCGCGGCGAGTGCGCCGCTGATGACATAGACCGACAGGACATAGCGCTCGACCGGCACGCCGGAGAGCCGCACGGCCTCCTCGTTCGAGCCGATCGCGGTGACGATGCGGCCGAAGCTCGTATAGAGCAGCACCACGCCCCCGATTGCATAGATGACCAGCATCAGGATCGCTGGCTGTGGAATACCGAAGAGAAAGCCGCTGCCGAAATCGACGAGCGACGCGCCGGGCGATCCCATGGTGATCGGGCGTCCCGCACTGATGATCAGCGAGATGCCGCGGGCGATCGCCATCATCGCCAGCGAGATGACGAAGGACGGCAACCGCATGTAGGCGACGAAGAAACCGGTGACCACGCCACAGGCGGCGCCGGTCAGAATGACCAGCAGGATCGCCATAGGCACGCCATAGCCCTGTGTTGCGACAAGGTGGGCGCAGAGCACCGATCCGACGGCGGCGATGGAGCCGACCGAAAGGTCGATGCCGCGCGTGAGCACGACGAAGAGCATGCCGACGGCCATGATGCCGGCGCCGGAGGCGACCTGGCGCACGACGTTCATCAGGTTGCGCTCCGTCAGGAACGCATCGGACCAGAAGGACGCGACGACCACCAGCACCAGGAAGATGCCGAACGTACCGTAGTGGCGGATCGCGTCCAGAACGCGCGGCGTAAACGACGAGGGCGCGGCGGCGCTTGCGGACGTAATGCTCATGGGCTTGTCTCATTCCTTTCCCGGGCCGACCGGGTCATTGCCAGCGTCAGCAATTGCTGCTCGGTGAACTGGCTTTCAGTGAGTTCGCCGACGATGGCCCCTTCCGCCATCACGAGAACGCGGTCGCAGATGCCGAACAGTTCCTGATGTTCGGACGAAATAACGAGGATTGCTTTCCCGGCTTTGGCGAGGTCGTTGATCAGATTGTAGATCTCGCCCTTCGCCCCGACGTCGACGCCGCGCGTCGGTTCGTCGAGGATGAGCAGGTCGCAATCGGCGTGGAACCATTTGGCAAGCGCCACTTTCTGCTGGTTGCCGCCCGAAAGACTCGAAACCGGCGCGTCGACGCTCGACGCCTTGAGCCGCATCTCGGCGCCAAGCGCCACGGCGACCTGCCGCTCCTTGCCTACGTCGAGGAAGCCGAGACGGGATATGCTGCGGATCTTGGCAAGCGTCGTGTTGATCCGGATCGGCGCATCGAGGATGACGCCCTGCTGCTTGCGGTCTTCCGGAACGAGGCCGATGCGGGCGCGCACGGCCTCGCGCGGTGAGGAGAGATGGAGCGGTTTGCCGTTGAGTTCTACAGTGCCCGAATCCATCTTGTCGGCACCGAAGACGAGGCGAGCGACTTCCGTACGGCCCGAACCGACGAGACCGCCGAGGCCGACGACTTCGCCGGCGCGAACCGAGAAACTGACGTCGCGGACCTTGCGGCCGCGCGCAACGTTGCGCACACGGACGATCACGTCACCCGGAACACGCCCGGCCTTGGATGGAAAAAGCGCGGACATCTGCCGCCCGACCATGCGTGCGATCACCGCGTCGACATCCGTTGCGGAGGTCTCCAGCGTTTCCACATGCGAGCCGTCCTTCATGACGGTGATACGGTCTGAAAGGTCGAAGACCTCGTTCAGACGGTGCGAGATGTAGACGACACCGGTACCACCCGCGCGCAACTCGCGGATGATCGCGAGCAGGCGCTCGGCATCGCTGTTGGCAAGCACCGCGGTCGGCTCGTCGAAGACGATGATGCGCGCCCGGTTGGAGAGCGCCTTGGCGATTTCCACGACCTGCTGGTGAGCGACTGTCAGGCGTCCGGCGTGCGTGGTGGGGTCGATGTCGAAGCCGAGACGTTCGAGGATTTCGCTGGCTGCCTTGCGCAGCCGGCGGTGATTGACGATGCGCGGCAGGCGTCCGAGAAAGATGTTTTCCGCGACCGTCAGGTCGGGCGCCAGCGCCAGTTCCTGATGGATCACCGAAATACCCCGGCCGGCGGCGTCCCGCGGGGCGGAGTGCTGCGTCGTCTCGCGGTGAATGCTGACGGTCCCGGAGGTCGGCTTCATTTCGCCGGCAAGCACGCGCATCAGAGTGGATTTTCCCGCGCCGTTCTCACCGACCAGCGCATGGACTTCGCCGGCCCTCAGGTCGAAGTCGACGCCCTTCAGGGCCTGTACTCCGCTAAAGTTCTTGCTGATGCCGGACAGTCTGACAAGTACGGTCATTGGCTCTCCAAGGGATGCACCGGAGGCCCAGTGCATCCCTTTCTTCATTGTCGATCAGAATACGGACTGCGGGTTGTAGTATTTGTCGACGTTGTCCGCGGAGATGACGTCGGCCGGTGTCAGGTGCAGCTTCGGAAAGTCGGCCGGAAGCTCGCCCTTGAAGGCCTTGTAGGCGATATCGAAGGCGGTGCGTCCGACGAGGTCCGGATCGTTTAGGCCGGTGGCGCCGTAGGTCCCTTCCTTGATCATCTCCAGCGCCTCGCGCTGTCCGTCGGCCGCGGCGGCAAACAGGATGCCATCGAGACCGGCAGCCTTCGCGGCCTGAACCGCGCCGAGGACCATGGAGTCGTTTTCGCCGACAACGAGGTTGGCGTCCGGATGCGCCTGGAACAGGTCTTCCGCAGCCTTCAGACCGCCGTCCGTCGCCCAGTCGCCCCAGCCCTGGCCCAGAACCTGGAGGTTGACCGCACCTTCGTTGACGAGCTGGCCTTCCACGATGCCCTTGATGACGCCCATGCGGCGATCGAGGCCGCCGGGATTGCCCTGGTTGCCGGACAGGAGGAGCATCTTGATCGGCGTGCCCTTCATCTTCTTGGCGATCCAGTCGCCGACGAGACGGCCGTTCTCGTCATTCGAGGAACGGACCTGGGTGACGACGTTGGCCTTCGGGTTCAGCGTGGAGTCCATCACGACGACCTTCACGCCGGCTTTGGTAGCGGCGTCGGCGACCGGAACGAGCGCCTCCTGGTCACGCGGGTTGAGGATCAGGATGTCGATTCCCTTGGCGATCATGTCTTCGACGTCGTTGATCTGCTTGGAAAAATCATTCTGGCTGTCCGCCGTCGTGATTTCGCAACCCTGGTCCTTGGCTGCCTTTTCAACCGCAGCGACCTGCGCCGCGAAGTAGGGCGCATTGAGCGAGGGCATGGTGAGGCCCACCTTGCACTCCTCGGCCATGGCAGCAGAGGTCAGGCCGAACAGGGCCACGGACCCTGCCAGAAGCGTCTTGATGCGGGACATTGTAACTCCTCCTTGTTGATTGCTATTCGTTCGTTCCGGCATCCGGCATGGATGCGATCACCAGAGCGTGTATCCTCCATCCGCAAGCACGATCGATCCGGTCATCAGGCTGGCCGCCCGGGAGGACAGGAAGAGGATCACGCTTGCGACCTCGTGGTCCTTGCCCATGCGCCCCATGGGCGTGGAATCGAGCCAGCGGTCGAGCATGGGCCTGTCGTTCTCGACGAGCGCGTTGAGCGGCGTTTCGATGTAGGTGGGCGCGACCGCGTTGACCCGCACGCCACGCGGCGCCCATTCGGCGGCGAGCGACTTGGTCAGGTGGTGTACGGCGGCCTTCGAGGCGTTGTAATGCGCCTGCGGCTGGGGCCGGTTGACGATGAAGCCGGACATGGAGCCGACATTGACGATCGATCCGCGACCGGCCGAAAGCATTTGCCGGCCGAAAGCGCGGCTGCACCAGTAGACGCCGTTCAGGTTGACGTCGATGACCTTGAGCCAGCGTTCGTCCTCCATGTCCTCGGCTGGAATATCACTGAGCGCGATGCCCGCATTGTTGACGAGGATGGAAGCGCCGCCTTTCGCGGTTAGTTCGTCCGCGATTGCCTGCATGCGGGCAGGATCGGTAACGTCGCCCTGGTGCACGGAAACGTCGTAGCCCTTCGCCAGAAGGATTGCATGGGCCTCTTCGAGGAGCGCCGGATCGCGTTCGATGATGGCAAGGCGCGCGCCTGCCTCGCCGAGCGCATCGGCGCTCGCGAGTCCTATGCCGCGTCCTCCTCCGGTGACGACCGCAAGTTCGCCGTCGAGCCTGAAGCGTTCGAGATGCACCCCTGTCCTCCCTCTGTGCATGTCGCAACCTGACCTAGGCGCGCGTTCGGGAGGCCGCGCAACTGCGCGGCCCTCGACTGCGAACCGTCGGTCTTCGATTTGCGGTGCGGGAGCTCGTCGCGCCCGGCACATGTTGCAGGCGGGCCGGCGGCCCGCCTTCCTCCCTGCCCTACTCCCCGTAAGGCAGCCACACGTTCTTCACCTGCGTGGCGCGGGCAAAAACGACCGACCCTCACCCCGCATAGGCGCGATCCGGCACGCACTCTGCGACAGCTTTACTGGGATTCACCTCTGCCACTCCCGTATTTGATGTCCCCGCACAATCTGTTATATCAGAAAGGCTTTTTATAATGTTGTCCGTACATCGTTACCGGAACGAGTTGTGAGTGTCAACGCCCCGTGCACCCCGTCTGGGCGCATTTACAGATGTCCGCTTGTCAGGTCATGGGTATGAGGGGCAGAGTTATCCGCCACGGTACGAAAGGCAGAGATTCGCATGAGCATCGAACGCAGTTCACCCATCCCACTCTATTTTCAGCTCGCCGGGGCGCTGCGGGCCGCGATCGAATCCGGCGCTTACCCTCCCGGAAGCAAGCTGCCGACCGAAGGCGAGCTCTGTCAGCAGTACGACATCTCGCGCAGCGTCGTCCGGCAGGCGCTTCAGTCGCTTGCCCACGACAATCTCATCGAGACGGAGCGCGGCCGCGGCGCCTTCGTGCTGGAACGCAAGGTGCCGATCGCGCTCGTCCAGCAGCTCGATCCCCTGCTTGAAAGCATGGCCAAGGCCGGGTTCAAGCTGACGACCCGGGTGTTGAAGCAGGAGCGCATCAAGCCGCCCGCCCATGTCGTGGAGCAGATCGGCGAAAACGATGCGGTGTTTCTGGAGCGCCTGCGCTATGCGGACGGGGTAGTTTTCCTCGTGGTGCGCAACTTCCTGCCCTACTCGCGCTTTCCCGATCTGTTGCAGTCGAAGGAGCTCGAGGACGTCTCCCTCTACCAGTATCTTGCCGAGCGCTATAACGCCGTGGCGACGACCGGCAGACGGCAGGTCGAGCTCGCTCGCATCAATGAAGAGGCGATCGCCGCCCAGTTACATGTGGAAATGAACAGTTACGTCCTGTTCAACCGGGAAATCACCTACGACCAGAACAAGCAGGTGCTCGAATATTACGAGTCCTGGCACCATCCCGATCGGACCCGGCTGACCATCGACCTGCACCGGACCTATTGAGAGCGGCGCGGCATTCTCAGACGTGCTTGAGGCCACGATAGGTGGCGCGAAACCGAGGCAGGAGTGCATTCAGCCCCTCGAACGGCCGGGGTTCGATCAGACTGCCGGGACGGTCCGGGAACGGGATGTCCTCGATTGAGCGCCAATGGCCGGCAGCCATGCCTCCGAGATAGGCCGCGCCGATCGTGGCATTGCCGAGATCGTGTGCCGGCACAAGCGGCACCTCCAGAATATCCGCCAGCAATTGCTGCCAGCGCGTGTCCGTGCTGCCGCCACCGGTCAGGAGTATCCGATCCGCCGACACACCGACAGCGCGCAGGGCATCCCAACTGTCGCGCACGGCGAGGGCAACGCCTTCGAAGACCGATCGGATCAGTTGGCTGCGCGTGCAGCCAAGACGCATATAGGCCCAGGCGGCGGAGGCGTTCGGATCGAGCAGCGGCGCTCGCTCGCCCGTCACATAGGGCAAGAAGATGACGCCGCCATTGCCTTCGTTCTCCTCGAAGCCCGCATGGTACATTTCCCGCCAGGAGGCGCCGAGAACGGTGCGGGCCCATTCGAATGCCGTGCCGCCGTTCTGGAGGGCGGCCATCGAGTAGAGATTGCCGCCGATGCCCCGATAACTGTTATAAAAGGGCTGGACCCGCGGTTCGATGGTTTCGACCACCGACATGATCTGGATGCCCGATCCCACCTGGAGGATGGT
The DNA here is from genome assembly GCF_000375585.1 of Sinorhizobium meliloti 4H41. GTDB lineage: Bacteria > Pseudomonadota > Alphaproteobacteria > Rhizobiales > Rhizobiaceae > Sinorhizobium > Sinorhizobium meliloti_A. The sequence goes on from NZ_AQWP01000002.1 coordinate 1,036,974, forward strand.
GGAGCCGGGCTTCGTCTGGCCCATGCCGAACAGGCAGGATGCCGTATCGGAAAGGCCTGCGGCCACCGGCGTGCCGGCAGCAAGGCCAAGCTCGGCGGCCGCGGCTGCACTCAGCCTGCCGGCGACCGAATGGGATTCGACGATGGGCGCAAGGATCGCGGGATCGATCGCCAGGTGGCTGAGGACATCGCTTGCCCAACGGTCGGCCCCGACATCGTAGAGCAGTGTCATCGACGCGTCGGAGGGCTCGGTCGCGGCCTCGCCCGTCATGACGAGCCGCAGCCAATCCTTGGGGGCGAGGATGCGGCGAATCGCACCATAGGTGGCCGGCTCGTTCCGCCGCAGCCACAGAAGGGAGAGACCGGCCATTCCGCTGACGACCGGATTGGCCAGCGGACGCCGCACCGTTTCCGGGAGGGCAAGCACCGCCTCCATTTCGGCGGTCGCCCGCTGGTCGGCCCACAGAATGGCAGGCCGCAGCGGCTTGGCGTCTGCACCGATGGCGACAAGACCGTGTGCCTGGCCCGACAGGCCGATGCCGCGAACGTCGCCGCCGTGCCCCTCGCAGCAGGCGCGCACGGCCGCCACGGTTTGTGCCCACCAGTCCGCGGGTGACGTCTCGGCATGACCCGGCTTGGGCGAGGAGACGGGATAGGCTCGCGCGGCCTCGGCGACAGCCTTGCCGTCGCCGTCGATCAGAAGCGCTTTGACCGAACCGGTGCCAAGGTCGATGCCGAGATACATGCTTTCCCCGTCATTGGATCAAGGTGTCAGCACAGGAACTGACCGGCCTCGGATACGATCCGTTCAGCCGTCAGGTTCATGACGCGGTAGATTTCCGGCCCGGGCGCGGATTCGCCGAATCGGTCGACGCCGACGACCGTACCCGGTCCCCTGAGGAACTGGTACCAATAAAGCGGAGAGGCCGCCTCGACAAATATCGTCGGCGTGCCGAAAGCCAGCACGCTTTCCTGATAGTCACGGTCCTGCGCTGCGAAGAGATTGCCATTGGGAATGGATACGAGCCGAACCGCCTTGCCCTGGCCCTCCAGCACCGCCGCGGCTTCGAGAACAAGGCCGATCTCAGACCCGGTCGCGACGAGGACGACATCGGGCTTGCCGCCCGCGTCCTGCAGCACGTAGCCGCCGCGACGGATACCGTCGAGATCGGCGCTCCTATGCGCGAAAACCGCACCGTCCTGTCGCGCGGCAACGATAACGCTTGGCCCTTCACGCTTCAGCGCCGATTCCCAGGCAACGAGCGCCTCCAGTTCGCTGCCCGGCCGCCACAGCGACATGTTCGGGATAGCGCGGAGCGCCACCAGCTGCTCGCACGGCTGGTGCGTCGGCCCGTCCTCGCCCACTCCGATCGAATCGTGCGTGAAGAGGAAGATAGTCTTGAGGCCCATCAACGCCGAAAGGCGCACGGCATTGCGGCTGTAATCGCTGAACACGAGATAGCAGGCGCCGTAGGGAATGAGACCGCCATGGGCCGCCATGCCGTTCATCATTGCCGACATGCCGAACTCACGCACGCCATAGTGCACGAAATTTCCTGAAAAGTCGTCCGGCTTGATAGAATGCGCCGCACCTGTCCAGGCCAGCGTCGAAATCGAAACGTCGGCCGAACCACCGATCACCTCCGGCACGCTTCGGAGGAGATTGCCGAGAACGCGGTTGGAAGCCTTGCGGATCGGTTGCCTGACCGGTCCGTGAGTAAGAACCCGCTCTGCCTCGTTTGCCACGACCGCGTCGAATTCGTCCGGCAACCGGCCTGCGGTACGCCGCTTCAGCTCGGCGGCCAGTTCGGGGTGCTTCGCCTCATAGGCCGCGAAAAGGGCATTCCATTCGGCTTCCGCCCTTTCGCCGCGCGGGCGGGCGTCCCATGCCCGCATCACGGCGTCCGGCACGATGAAAGGCTCATGCTTCCAGCCGAGGTGCTCGCGGGTGCGGGCCACCTCCTCCACGCCAAGCGGCGCCCCGTGCACCTCCTCCTTGCCCTGCTTGTTCGGCGAGCCATAGCCGATGATCGTCTTGCAGCAGATCATGGTCGGCTTGTCGCTCGAGCGGCGCGCGGCATCGAAGGCCGCGGTGATTGCCTCCGCATCGTGCCCGTCCACGTCCGCGATGACGTTCCAGCCGAGCGCACGGAAACGAGCGGCCGTGTCGTCGGCGAACCAGCCCGGCGTCTCGCCGTCGATGGAGATGCTGTTGTCGTCATAGACGGCGATGAGCTTGTTGAGCTTCAAAGTGCCGGCGAGCGAGGCCGCCTCCTGCGCTACGCCCTCCATGAGGCAGCCGTCGCCGACGAAAACATAGGTGAAGTGATCGACCACGGGAAAGCCGTCGCGGTTGAACTCCTGCGCAAGCTTCCTTTCCGCCAGTGCCATGCCGGCCGCCGTAGCAAAACCTTGGCCGAGCGGACCGGTCGTCGTCTCGACCCCTGCCGTGATGCCGTATTCCGGATGGCCTGGCGTCCTGGAATGCAGCTTGCGGTGATCCTTCAGATCCTGAACCGTCAGCCCGTAGCCGGAGAGATGAAGCAGCGAATAGGTCAGCATCGACCCATGTCCGTTCGACTGCACGAAACGGTCGCGGTTGATCCATTTCGGATTGGCCGGATTGTGCCGCAGGAAGTCGTTCCACAGAACCTCGGCAATGTCCGCCATTCCCATGGCCGTTCCGGGGTGGCCCGAATTCGCCTTCTGCACGACGTCAACGGTCAGGAATCGAATGGCGTTCGCCAACACCCGGCGGTCGGACATATATAAAGCCTCCAAATCTCTCCTCATCCTATAATGTTGTAAGTACAACATGACAAGGGAGATTCGTTGGCAATCGCCAAGGCCAACTTCAGGAGCGCTTGAGTGTCGGGTCGTCGAGCGCCGGATTGTAGAAGAGCGAGAGCGTCAGGCTACGCGCGATGCGCTCTGCTGTGGCCATGAACCAGGCCTTCGCTTCCTCATTCGGTGCAATGTCGTCCAGCGTCCCAGCAAAGAGCCCCAGCCATTTCGGAAAGAGTTCCGGAGAAATATTGGCGACGCCGAGATGCGCCTGCACCGGCTTTCCCCCGTAAGCGCCGCTGCGGAAGGCAACGGCGGACCAGAAGCTTTTCATCTTCTCCATGTGCTCCGGCCAGCGCCCCGAAAGCCTTGCGTCGAACACCGGCCCAAGCTCCGGATGCGCGAGCACACGCGCATAAAACGTGTCGACCAGCCTACCGATGAACGCTTCATCGATCCCGAGTGCTTTCATCTCCGCCTTTGCGCTTTCGCGCATAGCGGGGCTTTGCACAGCGTGGCCCTGCAATTCGTCGCTCATACCATCCGCCCGGTTCGGTCGCATCTGCTGCCCACTATATAGGGATTGCGGACGTCGCGCCCAAAGCCGAACTGCAGAATGCGGCAATCTGCCCGACAAGGATCAGGCCGTAAACGGCAGCGGCGGCAGTTGCCGTCAATAGACGCTGTCGTAGGCCGCACAAATCTCCGTCTGCGTCTTGTCCGCCAGATAGGCGATCTCGCCCTCCTTATGCTTGACGTAGACGTCGGCAAAGCCTTCGGGGAACCAGCTGCACACTGTCGCATTGCCCTTGAAGCGCTGGAGGGCCGCTTCGAGTGTCTGCGGCAGGCGGACGTAGCCGCGGGCGGCAAGGGCCTCCGCGCTCAGGAGCGAAAGGTCTTCCTGCGTCGCCTCCGGCACCGCGAGCCCCTCCTCGATGCCCTGTACCCCGGCATGGACGATTGCCGCGAGGGCAAGATGTGGATTGGCGGTCGCATCGGCCGCACGAAACTCGAAGTTGAACTGGGCGGCGCGGGCGATGTCGCTGATATCGGAAACCGGGCAGATGCGCACCGATGCCTCGCGATCCCGAAAACCGAGATTGTTGAAGGCTGCGCTCCAGCGATGCGGTGTGAGACGCAGGTAGGAGACCACGCTCGGCGCCGTGATCGCAATGATGGAGTCGAGATATTTCAGAATGCCGGCGACGAATTTTCCCGCAACTTCGGAAAGCTCATGTTTGCCGTTCGGATCGTAAGTGACCGGGGCACCCGCCGAATCCAGCATGCTCAAGTGGACATGCACGCCGTTGCCGACTCCGGCCGGATCGCGGATCGGCGTGAAGGTCGGCTCATAAGAAAGCTCGCGCGCGACGAGGCCGACGAGTTCGCGGGTAATCAGCGAATGGTCGGCGATGGTGACGCCCCTCTGGGGACCCATCGTCACCTCGAACTGACCGGCGCCGAACTCCTTCAGGATCGTATCGGGCGTCACGCCAGCCTCGCGCATTGCCGCGATGATCGCCTCGCAGAAATGCCGTTCCTCCTGGAACCCTCCGAGCGTGAAGGCCTTGCCGATTTCGCCAAGGCGGTGCTTGAGCTGGAATTCATGCTCGAAGGCGCCGTAAAGCGTAACACCCGCCACGCTCTGCAGCCGCTCCAAGGCGGCCTCGAGAATAGAGCGCGTGCAGAATTCCCAGGGGCGGCCGTCGGTATAGCGAATGTTACCGAGAACAAAGTTCTCCTTCGGCGCCCCCTCCTCGCTTTCGAAGCTGACGCAGGTCGACGGATCGGGAATGAGCACGAGGTCGCCGAGCGAGCCGAAGGGGCTTTCGGCGATCGCATCGAAGCAGGTGATCTGTACATTGGTCGGCGTCCAGCCGACGCCCCGCTGCAAGCGCTTGTCCATCTGCGCCAGCGGAAAGGCCTTGCCGCGCACCTTGCCCGAGAGATCGCCGCAGCAGGCGACCATCATTTCCTCACGTTTCATCTGAGTCCCCGTTGATCCTGTCCTGGTCGTAGCCCGGCATCGCAAAGCGGATGCCGTCCCAATCCTTGATGCGCTTCTGCGTCGCCTCCCAATCGGTCTCCGAGACGCGCACGATGAGTGCCTCGACGAGCGCCATGGCAGCGGAAACCGTGTCCCAGGCCGTGCCGGCGTCGATCGGCAGCGCGACGATGTGATCGGCGTTGCGGGCAGCCGGCGACATCCACTTGTCGGTGACGACGACGATGGTCGCGCCACGCTTCTGGGCGATGTTCTCGGCAAGGCGTGCGAGGCTGAGCTGGTAACGCCGGAAATCGATCAGCAGCACGACATCTTTCCTGCGCATGCGCAGCACATGCTCCGGCCAGAACTCCGGGTTGTCGGCCATGTGGTAGATGCCGCTGCGGATCTGCCTGAGATGAATCGACAGGAAGGAAGCGATGCTGTTGCTGACGCGCCCCCCGAGCAGGAAGATGTTGCGCGACGGGTCGGCGAGAAGCTCGGCCAGAATGTCGAACTGTGCCTGTGAAACCATTCCCGTCATTTCCCCCATGACGGCCGAAACACGCGCGACATATTCCGACAGGAACTCCGAATGGCCGACCGGCCTCTGGCTGGATTTGAGGTCAAGGGGCGAGCGCCGGCCCTCCTTCAGCTCGGCGATCAATTGCCGTTGCAGGTCCTGGAAACCGCCGCAGCCGATCTTACTGACGAAACGGGTGATGGAGGGCGCGCTGACGCCAGTCTTGGCCGCCAGTTCCTGAATGCTTTCCAGGCCGGTGAAGGGGTAATCGGCGAGAATGGCATTGGCGATCTTTCGCTCGCTGGCCGTCAGCTGCCCGGCGGCCTCGCGGATCCTCGTGCGGATCGTCGTCGACGATTTCCCATCGCTCATCGGTGTGTCTTCCCTTGGTTGGAACGAATATTCGCGTCCTGAAAAAAATTAGTCAAACGGAAAAATCAGATTGACTATGATTGAAAAATTTCTTTGACTGTTCGCCATCGAAGGCCACACCGCCGGACCGCACGACGGATCTCATCTCATGCTCAGGCTCGCAGATCGCGACACGACCAGATTGCTGCAGGCGGGTGACCCGGATCCTGTAGAATGGATCAATCCTACCGGCCGATCGGCGATCTTCATCACCTGCGAACATGCGGGCCGCGCGCTGCCTGCAGCGCTTGGCGATCTCGGCATTGCACCCGAGGAAATGGACCGTCACATCGCCTACGACGTCGGCGCCGAGGGTGTTGCACGCGGCATTTCCGAACGCCTCGATGCAGCACTCGTCCTGCAGCGCTACAGCCGGCTCGTCATCGACTGCAATCGCCCCTTGGAAGCGACGGACTGCTTCGTGGCGCAGAGCGACGGGACCGTCGTTCCGGTCAATGCCGACCTGTCCGATCGCGAACGTCGCGGCCGCTACGTGGAAATCCATCAGCCGCTGCACGAGGCGATCGCCGTCGCGCTCGACCGGCGACAGGCGGCCGGCAAGCCGCTCTTCCTCGTCTCGGTACATAGCTTCACGCCCGTCATGCGCGCGACCGGCGCCGTCCGGGATTTCGAACTCGGCTTTCTCTACAATCGCGACGCCCGTTTCGCCGAACGGCTGGCCGAAGTCTTCCGCGCCGCCAATCCGGACGTTACCGTCAGGCTCAACGAGCCGTACCACGTCGACGATCTCTCCGACTACACGATCCCCGTGCACGGCGAGCGGCGCGGCATTCCGCATGTGCTTCTCGAAGTGCGCAACGATCTCATCAACGACGCCCGCGGACAACAGGAATGGGCGGACCGGCTGGCCGGCCCCCTCCGGCTTGCGGCAGAAAGCATCGAAGGAACCAATGATGGCCGCTGACCATCCGACCACCCGCGACGTGCCGCTCGACCCGGCCGCTTCCGCCATCCTGTTCATCGACGTGCAGAACTTTTCCGTCAGCCGCGAGGGGGGCGAGTTCAAGGATGTCTCGGATGCGGATATTGCCGGCAAGTACGGCTACTACTTCAACCGTATCCGCGAGGTGGCGATACCGAACATGCAGCGCCTGCTCGCCGGTTTCCGCAAGGCCGGCATCGAGGTGCTGCACACGACGATCGAGAGCCTGACGAAGGACGGCCGCGACCGCAGCCTCGACTACAAGATCACCGGCTTCAACGTGCCGAAAGGCTCCTGGGATGGTAAGGTAATCGACGAGCTCGAACCGCTGGAGGACGAGATCGTCTTCCCGAAGAGTTCCTCCAGTGTCTTCGTCTCCACCCATATCGACTATGTGCTGCGTAATCTCGGGGTGAAGCAGATCGTGCTGTGCGGCCTCCTGACCGACCAATGCGTGGAATCGGCAGTGCGCGACGCCTGCGACCTCAACTATCTGGTGACGCTCGTACCCGATGCCTGCGGCACCTATTCGGAGGAACGCCACTACACCTCGCTGAGCGCAATCAAGGGCTATTGCCGCCAGATATCGACCGACGATCTTTTGAAGGAAATCGGGCAGTAACCTGCCCGAACGGCCGACGGGAGGCAAATAGGGAGCATACGAGGGCGGTCCGCACAAGAAGGTCAAAAGACCAGGCCGCACAACGACCACCGCCGAATGGCATCAATAAGGGGAACGACCATGATCAAGACTTCCAGACTGTTTCTGGCAGCGGCAAGCTTCGCGCTTGCCTCTTCCACAGCCATTGCCGACGACGACAAGATCCTGATCGGCGGCGCACTCTCGATGACGGGCATTCAGGCTCCCCTCGACACGCCCGGCTACAACGGCGCGAAGGTCGCCGTGAAGTATCTCAACGACAATGGCGGCTTGCTGGGGAAGCAGGTCGAATTCGTCAATATCGACGGTAAGTCGGACCCGGTGACGGTCGGCAACGTCGCGGTCGAACTGATCGACAAGGGCGCCGAGATCATCGTCGCACCGTGCGATTTCGACTTCGGTTCGCCCGCGAGCCGTGAAGCGCAGTCGGCGGGCCTCGTCGGCATCTCGACCTGTGCCTCCGACCCGCTCTATTCCTCCTGGTCGCTCGGCGACAAGCAGTTCACGCTCTCCATGTGGAATACCACGATGGGTGCGACGGCCGCCGATTTCGCCGTCAAGGAAAAGGGCTGGAAGACGGCCTACGTCGTCACCGACCAGTTCATCGCCTATACAAAGTCGCTCTCGAAATATTTCGTGGAGCAATTCAAGGCCGATGGCGGCGAGATTCTGCTCGAAGACACCTACACGAACGGCGACAATAATTTTTCCGCCCAGCTCGCCCGGCTCCAGGCGCTCGGCAAGAAGCCGGACGTGATCTTCGTCTCCTCCTACGGCACGGACATCGGTGTGATCATCCGCGCGTTGCGCGAAGTCGGCTACGATGCGCCGGTTCTCGGTGGCGACGCCTATGACGACCCGGCCATGCACGAGGCGCTCGGCGAAAAATTCGGCAATGACGTCTATTTCGTCACGCATACCTGGATGGGCCCGGAGGCGCATCCGGACATGCCGAAGTTCATCGAGCTCTACAAGGAGATGTTCGGCAAGGCGCCCGACACGTCCTTCGTCTCGACGGGCTGGGATACGATCATGCTGCTCGCCGAGGCGGTAAAGGCGGCCGGAACGACCGAAGGCGCAGCGCTCGCCAAGGCACTTGAAGATGGCCAGTTCAAGCTGCTGACCGGCGATCTCGACTACGGCACGAACGAGGAAGGCCATGTGCCGAACAAGGCTGCGGCCGTGATCGAGCTAAAGGGCGGCAAGCCGAGCTTCGTTGGATGGCGTAAGCCGGAATCCCTGCCTAAGCCCTGATCGGTCAATTCGGGTCGGCCGCAAGGCCGGCCCCATCACCTCGGAAAAGCCATGTCTGAAACGCGTCTCGCGGTAAACGACGTGTCGGTGGAATTCACCGGCCTGCGCGCACTCGACCATGTCTCACTCTCGGTCTCCGCCGGCGAGGTCGTCGGCCTCATCGGGCCGAACGGCTCCGGCAAGACGACGCTCATCAATGCCATCACCGGCCAGGTGAAGCTGGCGACCGGCACGATCGCCGCCGGCGACATCACCCTGTCGGGTCTCTCGCCGCGCGAGATCGCGCTTGCGGGCGTAAGCCGCTCCTTTCAGATCGTGCGCATTTTCAACTCGATGACCGTCCTCGAGAATGTCGAGGCGGCGGCGCTGGCAAAGGGCGCCTCCCGCGCTGTGTCGGCTGAACGCGCGAAGGACCTGCTGGCCGAACTCGGCCTGACGGCTAAGGCGGACGAGCTTGGCGAAAGCCTCAGCTATGGCGACAAGCGCCGCGTCGAAATCGCCCGGGCGCTCGCCGCCGAACCGCGCTTTCTGCTGCTCGACGAGCCCGCCGCCGGCATGAACGATGCCGAGACGGAAACCCTGCTGCACACGCTCGCCGAATTGCCCGAGAAACGCCGGCTCGGCCTTCTCATCATCGACCACGACATGGGTCTCATCATGCGCCTCTGCCACAGGCTGCATGTGCTCGCCTCCGGCCGCACGATTGCAGAGGGCGACGCCGCCCACGTCCGCAGCCACCCGGCCGTTATCGAAGCCTATCTCGGCAAGGGGGCGGCCCATGCTTGACGTCGCCGACCTTTCCGTCAGCTACGGTGCGATCCGCGCTGTACGCAGCATCAGCTTCACGCTTCGAAAGGGTGAGCTGGTGAGCCTGCTCGGCGCCAATGGTGCCGGCAAATCCTCGACCATCAAGTGCATCGCCGGCGCGCTGAAAGCCTCCGGCGGCACGATCACGCTCGAAGGCAAGGACATCACCGCGGCGAGCCCCGAACAGGTCGTGCGCGCGGGCCTTGCCACCGTGCCGGAAACCCGCGACGTCTTCCCGGACCTGACGGTCGCCGAAAACCTGATGCTCGGCGCCTATATCCATCGCCGCGACCAAGCTGGCAACCGCGACAACCTCGAGAAGCTGAACACGCTCTTCCCGCGCCTTGCCGAGCGCTCGAAACAGGCGGCCGGCACGCTCTCCGGCGGCGAGCAGCAGATGCTCGTCATCGCCCGCGCGCTTATGGCGAGGCCACGGGTGCTTCTTCTGGACGAACCCTCGCTCGGCCTTGCGCCGGCCATCGTCGAACGCATCTTCGAGATGATCGAGGCACTGAAGAAATCCGGCCTCACCATCCTGCTCGTCGAGCAGAACGTGAACCAGGCGCTCGCCGTCGCCGACCGCGCCTTCGTCATGCGCCTCGGCGCCATCGTCGCATCCGGCACGGCCGAGGAAATCCGCTCGACCAGCGACCTCAGCGCGCATTATCTGGGAGGCTGATCCATGGCTTTCGCGATCCAGTTCGTCATCGACGTCCTCAGCCTCGGCGGCGCCTATGCGCTCATGGCACTCGGCCTCGTCATCATCTACGGGATCCTTCGCCTCGTGAACTTCGCCTATGGCGAACTCATCATGGTGGCCGGCTATACGATGTTTCTCGCCAGCGGCTCGGGCCTGCCCTGGCTCGTCATGGCGGTGCTCGCCGTCGGTATGGCGATCCTCTTCGGCATCATCACCGACTACGCCGCCTTCCGTCCGGTGCGGGCCAAATCGGTGACGGCGGTGCTGATTACCTCCTTCGCCTTCTCCAACCTGCTGCAGAATGCGGCGCTGCTGTTCATCTCGCCGCGACCACGCAACGTGCCGCTGCCGGACATCTTCTCGCAGACTGTCTCGATCGCCGGTGCGATCACCCCGGTCCGCAACCTCATCACCATCGCCGCCTCCATCGCACTGCTCGCCGGCGTCGCCTTCCTGATGCGCAGGACGACGCTCGGCATCGCGATGCGCGCAGCGGCGACGAACTTCACCATGGCGCGCATGCTGGGAGTGCCGGCGAACCTCATCATCTCGTCCGCCTTCGCCCTTTCCGGCTTCCTCGCCGGCGTCGTCGGCATTCTCTGGATCGGCCGCATCGGCACCGTCGTTCCGGGCATCGGCCTGGAGCCGCTGCTCGTCGCCTTCATCGCCACGGTCATCGGCGGCATGCGGAGCCTGCCCGGCGCCGTTGTCGGGGGGTTCCTGCTCGCGCTCATCGACACCACGCTCAACTACACCCTGTCGCAGGATCTGCTGAAATTCCGCGACGCCTTCACCTTCAGCCTCGTCATCCTGATCCTGCTCTGGCGCCCCGACGGCCTCATCAGGGGTCCGGCGAGCGGACAGCGGACCTGAGGGGAGCGCGACCATGAAACACTCCTATTTCACCGCCCTCATCCTCATCGGCGTCATCGCCATCATCGCCGTCGGAAGCCAGCTCCTCGGCATCCGCCTCTATGACCGTATCGCCACCAACCTGCTGATCTCGCTCGTGCTGGTCATCGGCCTGCAGACCTTCATGGGCAATTCGGGCCTGCTCTCCTTCGCCCATATCGGCTTCATGGGCCTCGGCGCCTACACGTCCGCCGTGCTCACCATCCCGGCTCAGATGAAGGGCATGGCGCTGCCGGATCTCTACGATTTCATGAAGGTCGTGGAAGTTTCGCCGCTCCTCGCCATGCTCGCGGCGGGCGTGCTGGCCGCCGTCGTCGCGGCCGTCGTCGCCTATCCGCTGATGCGGCTTTCGGATGCGGCGTCGGTGATCACCTCCTTCGCGCTGCTCGTCGTGCTCTACACGGTCATGAACAACTGGAGCGCCTTCACCAACGGCCCGCGCACGCTCTTCGGCCTACCGAAGACGACGGACATGCCGATCGCGGCGATCGTCGCGGCGATCGTGGTGGTCGTGGCGCTTGCCTTCAAGGAATCGCGGACAGGCAAGCTGCTGCGCGCCTCGCGGGAGGACGAGGTCGCCGCTGCGGCCCTCGGCGCCGACATTCCGCACCTGCGCTGGCGCGCCTTCATCCTCGCCGCGTTCATCGCCGGCATCGGCGGGGCGCTGTGGGGACATTTCATCACCTCGTTCGCGCCGAAGGCCTTCTATCTGAAGGAGACGTTCCTCATCATCACAATGCTGGTGATCGGCGGCGCCAACACGGTGACAGGCGCGGTGGCCGGCACGATTCTCGTCACGTTCGCCTATGAGGGGCTGCGCGGCACGGAAGGCGCGCTCAACGCCACCGCCTTGGGCGCCGGCCAGGTCGTCGGCCTCACGGAAATCGTCCTCGCGCTCGCCATGATCGCGGTAATGATCGTCAAGCCGGGCGGTCTCTTCCCGAACCGCGAGATAGGCCACATCCTCACCCGCGCCCGCCGCAAGAAGGAGACAGTTGCATGAGCTGGAAGACCGCCTACCGATCTTTCTACTATGCCGGTGCCGAGGAGCCGGACGACATCGTGCTCGATCCGGCGACGACGGCGCTGCTGGTCATCGACATCCAGAACACCTATCTCGACCCGAAGGATACGCCTGAAGAAACCGCCCGCTGGCAGCCTTTCTACGAGCGTATGCGCAAGACGGTGATACCGAACACGGCGCGGCTGATCGACGAATGCCGCAAGCGCAAAGTGGAGGTCATCTTCGCCCGCATCGCCTGCCTGAAGCCGGACGGGCGCGACCGCTCGCTGAGCCAGAAGAAGCCCGGCTTCAATTACCTGCTCCTGCCGAAGGAGCTGCCCGAGGGCCAGATCGTTCCGGAACTGGAGCCGCGCAGCGACGAGATCGTCGTCACGAAGACGACAGACAGCGCGCTGACCGGTACGAACCTTCGCCTCGTCCTGCACAATATGGGCATCAAGGACGTCATCTGCTGCGGCATCTTCACCGACCAGTGCGTCTCCTCGACCGTGCGCAGCCTGGCGGATGAAAGTTTCGGCGTGGTCGTCGTCGACGACTGCGGCGCCGCGGCGACGGACGATCTGCACCGGCGGGAACTGGAGATCATCAACATGATCTACTGCCATGTCGTCTCGCTCGAAGAGGTTCTCACCTTTTTCAAATAGAGGAGATTGCCTGCGTGCCCGATCTCTACGCCCGCGAAAGCCACTCGGTTTCGAAAATGGCGCATCTGCGGTTTTTTCCGCAGGCGGTCGTCGGGGGCAGCGGCGCTTATCTGACCGCCGACGACGGGCGGCAGCTTCTCGATTTCTCCGCCTCCTGGGGCGCAGCGAGCCTCGGCCACTCTCATCCGGCGATCCGTGAAGCGGTGGGCCGCGCGCTCTCCGATCAGGCGGGCGCGAGCTATCTTTCATCGGCCAACGAGGCTTGCGTGCTGCTCGCCGAAAGGCTGCTTTCGCTCGTGCCTGAGCGCGCCCGCGGCCGCGTCTGGTTCGGCCATTCCGGCTCCGACGCCAATGAGACGGTCGCCCGCATGGTCGTCGCCGCCACCGGCCGGCCGCGCATTCTAGCGTTCCACGGGGCCTATCACGGCGGCACCATCGGCTCCATGGGCGTTTCCGGCCATCCGGCACAACAGGGCAGTCGGGCACAGGGCCTGACGCTCGTGCCCTATCCGAACAGCTATGCCGCCGGCAGCCCCGAGGTTGCAAGCGACGCCGCGCTCGCCCGCCTCGAGCGGCTCTTCGCGACCGAAGTGCCGCCGGAAGAGGTCGCAGCGTTCTTCATCGAACCGATCCAGTCGGACGGCGGCATGCTGGTGCCGCCGGACGGATTCTTCAAGGCGGTGGAAGCGCTCTGCCGCAGGCACGGCATTCTGATCGTATCGGACGAAGTGAAGGTCGGCCTCGGCCGGAGCGGCCGCTTCAACGCCTTCGAGCATTCCGGTATCGAACCGGACATCGTCGTCTTCGGCAAGGGCCTTGGTGGCGGCCTGCCGATTTCTGCGGTGGTCGGTCCGGAAGCCATCATGAATCACAGCGTTGCCTTCGCGCTGCAGACCGTGCACGGCAATCCCGTCTGCGCGGCCGCCGCGCTGGCCGTGCTGCAGACGATCGAGCGCGACCACCTCGTCCTGAATGCGGAAAGAAGCGGCAAGGCGCTGCGCGCCGCGCTTGACCGCCTTGCCGCCGGCCATGCGCTGATCGGCGATGTGCGTGGCCGCGGCCTAGCCCTCGGCGTCGAGCTTGTGACCGATCCCGCCAGCCGCGAACCGGCTTCGCGTCAGGCGGCGCTGACCGTCTACCGCGCCTTCCAACTCGGCCTCGTACTTTACTATGTCGGCGTGCGGTCCAACGTGCTCGAACTCACGCCTCCGCTGACATTGACGCAGGCGGAGGCCGAGGCGGGTGTCGCTCTGCTTGACCAGGCGCTCGCCGATGTGGCCGCCGGACGCATCGATGAGGCCTTGCTTGGAGATTTCGCGGGCTGGTAACGGCGTCGCTGGCCTTTCATGGACGCATTGCGGGCTTCCAGGTCTCCAATCAGCTGCGTGAGTTCAATGCTCCGGCACGGGCGGTAGCGGAACAGGCCTTTGAAACGTGCGATGTAATTGCTTCCAGCCGGGATCGTGCATGTGAGCGTGCAGACCGGCCCGCTCCACGAGCGCCTTTGCTTCGGCTTCACCGAAAGCCAGCGCCTCATACATGTCGGCGGTCAGTACCCTGCCCTCCTCCATGATGATCCTGCCGTCGACGATCACCGTATCGACATCGCTGCCGAGAACCTGGTGGATCAGCCGGTGAACCGGCATCCAGTTGGGCGTCAGATGCGCCTTGCGCATGTCGATGATGACGATATCCGCCTTCTTGCCCGCCTCGAGCGAACCGATCTCGTGATCCATGCCGATGGCGCCGGCCGCATCGATGGTGATCATCTCGAAAACCTTGCCCGGCGGCAGGATATAGCGGTCGTGATTGTGCAGAATGTGCTGGGTGGCTTGGGCGCTGCGCGCGATCTGGAGCATATCGAAATGACGGCTCGGAGCCGCGCCGTCCGAAGTGATCGCGACCGGCACGCCCCGGGCCATCATCTCCATGATCGGCGTGGAGCGTCCGGGTGGCGCGTGGGTGACATGGGTGCCGGTTTCGGCCAGGATGTCGATCTCTTCGTGGGATATTCCCCAGCAATGCTGGAGGTGCACATCGGGGCCCAGCAGCGCATTCTCCTTGTCCTGCCAGGCCATGCGTATCTGTCCGGCGAAGGCATCGGAATGGATGCGCACGCCCCATTTGCGCGCGGTTTCACGGATGCGCCGCGCCTGCATCCGGTCGTTTTCGGTCAGATTGACGGCAAAGTCCGGCGTCGAGGCGTTCGACGGTTCGACCGAAGGCACGATCGTGAATGGCGTCAGGAAGACCTTGATGCGCCCGTCGGCGGTTCCGTTCAGGCTTTCGATGACGGCTTCGGCGCCCTCGATCATCTCCTCGAAGGAGACGCTGCGCCGCTCCGGCTTGCCGCTTTCCCACCGCGTGACCGATTGCGGCCAGGGCAGACCCGCTGGGCCAACGCAGATGATCTCGCGAAGCCCGAGTTCCGAATAGGCGCGAGCATGATTGATGGCGAATACCGGATCGTCGCTGCGCGGCATCGATGTGATGATGCTGGCCGAGGTGGTCACGCCCGCACGAAGTCTTTCCAGGCCCGAGACGAGGCCATCCGCATACCAGTAATCGCGGGTGACATAGTGATAGTAGGTCGGCGTCACGATGCGCATCCACAGCGAATTGGTGTCGGCGCCGATGCTGCGGATAAGCGCATGGCCGGCATGCCCATGAGCATCGATCAGCCCGGGGATGATCATCTTGCCCCGGCAGTCGATCACTTTCTTTCCGGCATAACGAGGAGCCAGCGCTTGCGCCGTGCCTATGTCGACAATCCTGTCGTTTTCGATTGCCAGCGCACCGTCCTCGATGATCCGCCGTGTCTCGTCGACGGTGACGATCGTCCCGTGAAGCAGCAGGAGCCCATCCATTCCCTATTCCCCTTGAAAAACGCCGTTGCGGTATTTTGCGCGGTTTCCGCGCCCGTAATGTCATTTCGAACTGTCGATGTTCTGATTCATAATTGCCAACAATATCGTTGACAATAAAACAATCGATTATGATACTGCCGAAAAATTCGGGCCAACCACTCTATCGACCGTCATAAGGGGAAGTTCATGTCGCGTTTAAACAGGTTTCTGATATCGACGCTGGCCGCAGCGGCTATTGCCGCGCCGGTGCTGGCCACTTCGGCAAGTGCCGCCACGCTGCGCTGGGGCAGCCGGGCAGATATCTATTCGCTCGACCCGGATTCCGTTCCCTCGACATCCAATCTGGCGTTCCTGAACCACATCTATGAAGGTCTGATCCGTTATGGCCCGAACTTCGAGATCGAGCCGGCGCTCGCCACCGAGTGGAAGCTGATCGACAGCAAACACTGGCGTTTCACCCTGCGCAAAGGCGTGAAGTTCCACGACGGCGCGGATTTCACGGCCGACGACGTGGTCGCCTCGATGAACCGCGTTTCGGACCCGACTTCGCCCCTGCGCGGCAACATTCCGCTCTATGTCGGCGTCAAGAAGGTCGATGATTTCACGGTCGATATCGAGGTTTCGGCGCCGACCGCGCTGTTCCTGAACGACATGACCAATATCTTCATGTTCAGCGCCAAATGGCTGAAGGACAACAACGCAGAAAAGCCGACCGATATCGCGTCCAACACCGAGAATTACGCCACGCACAACACGAACGGCACAGGCCCGTTCAAGCTGGAAAGCCGCGTCCCGGACAGCAAGACCGTTCTCCTCGTCAACGATCAGTGGTGGGATCAGAAGAAGCACAATCTGGATCGGATCGAGTATATTCCGATCGCGTCGGCGGCAACGCGTGTAGCAGCGCTTCTTTCCAACGAAATCGATCTGCTCGATTCCGCCCCCATTCAGGATCTTCCCCGCCTGGAATCCTCGCCGGGTATCACCGTAAGCAAGCGCACGGAATTGCGCACGGTTTTCATCGGCTTCAACGGCAAGGAGAAGCTCGAAGACGGGCGTCCGAACCCGTTCCTGGACCTTCGCGTGCGCCAGGCAGTGGAAGCAAGCATCGACCGCGATCTCATCAACAAGAAGATCATGCGCGGGCTGGCGCGGCCTTCCGGCTCGCTCATAGCACCGGAAATCGCCGGCTATGCGAAGTCGCTCGACACTTATCAGCCTGCCGATTCCAAGCTTGCCCAGAAGCTGCTCGAAGAGGCCGGCCAGAAGGATCTCGCCTTTACCTATCTGTGCATGAACGACGAGAGCATCAACGAGGAAGACATCTGCTCGGGCGTTGCAAACATGCTCAAGCGTGCCGGCTTCCAGCCCACCATCGACATGGGCCCGCGCGCCGTGCAGCAGCCGAAGCGCACCAATGGCAAGGCCGACATGTTCAATCTGAGCTGGGCAAACGAACCGACGCTCGATGCCTATTCGCTGCTCTCTCAGGTTCTCTCCACGCGCAGCGGCTCGACGGGCGTGTCCAACTATGGCGGCTGGTCCTATCCGGAACTCGACGATCTGGTGAAGAAGGCGGCACAGGAACCTGACACCGCCAAGCGTCTCGCGCTGGAAGAACAGGCGCTGAAAATCGCCAAGGACAAGGCGATCCTGATCCCGCTTCACCAGCAGCCGATCGCCTGGGGCATGCTGGACAAGGTCAAGAGCGTGGATTTCCGTGCCGACAACAAGCCGCGCCACTGGTATACGCAAATGGCCGAATAGGCCTGACCTTCCAGCCCGCAATCAGAGCGCCTCACCCCGGTGAGGCGCTCTTTTGATATACAGCAGGATCGAAAATCCCATGAAACCTGATCTTTCCAGCCAGCTCGTTCTGGGTGAGCGGCCCGAGGGGCGAACGCTGATAACCGCACAATGGGTGCTCGCCTGGCGTGATGCCGGTCACGCTCTGATCCCCGACGGCGAAATCGTCCTCGAGCAAAACGAGGTGCTTTATGCCGGGCCGCGTTTCGAGGGGGACGTGGCGCGCCGGATCGATTTCGGTACGGCGCTGGTCAGCCCCGGCCTGATCGACCTCGACGCCCTGTCCGATCTCGATACCTACCTGCTCGTCCAGGACAACCAGCCTGGTTGGGCCAAGGGGCGCATCTGGCCGCGTTCCTATGTGGAGAGCGGACCTTATGAGATGTATTCCGCCGAGGAGCTGGTGTTCCAGAAGCGGTTCGGTTTCGGCCTCCTGCTGTTGAACGGCATCACCACCGCCGCGCCCATCGCGTCGCTCTACTATCGCCACTGGGCCGAGACCGTCGCGGAATTCGAAGCTGCGGCCGACGCGGCGGGCGATCTCGGGCTCAGGGTCTTTCTGAGCCCCGCCTATCGCTCCGGTGGGATGATTCTGGAGGGTCCGGGGCGTATCGAGCCGGTATTCGATGGGGCGCGGGGACTGCAAGGCCTTGCGGACGCGATCGATTTCATCGAGCGCAACCATGGCCGTCATAACGGCCTGGTCAACGGAATGCTGGCGCCGGACCGTATCGAAACCTGCACATTGCCTCTGTTGCAGCGCACCATGGCCGCGGCGCGCGATCTCGATTGCCGCGTCAGAATTCATATGGCGCAGGGCAATCTGGAACTCGACATCATGCGCAGACTGCATGGCGTTTCCGCGCCGCAATGGCTGGCGGATCATGGGCTCATGAGCGAAAGGCTGATCGCGCCGCATGGAACCTACGCCTCGCCACAGGATCTGCAGCTTTACGCGCAACATGGCGTTTCGATCGCGCATTCGCCGCTGGTCTCGGCGCGCATGGGCAGCATTCTCAATTCCTTCGCCGCCTGCCGCAGGCTCGGCATCAATATCGGCATGGCAACCGATACCGCGCCGCCCGACATGTTGATGAACCTGCTGGTCGGGCTGATCGCCTGCCGTATCGGCGAGAAGGCTGCGGATGCGGTATTCTCCAAGGATCTGTTTGATGCCGCCACGCGCGGCGGCGCGAAAGCGCTGGGTCGCAGCGACCTCGGGCGGCTCGCCGCCGGCGCCAAAGCGGATATCGCCGTCTTCCGTCTCGACGATGTCCATATGACCCCGAGCGTCGATCCGGTCACCACGCTGGTCGTCGGCGGTTCCGGCAAGGTGACGCAGGCCGTGTTTGTCGACGGGCGGCTTTCGATGCTGGACGGCAAGGTCGCCGGCATCGACATGATTGCGGCGCGCGAGCGGGCGCAGCAACAATATGACGGCCTGATTGCCAAATATCCGGATCGCAGTTGGCAGCATCCGCCCGTCGGGAAAATCTTCCAGCCGAGCTATCCGGTATGGAAGGTCCAGTAGGGACTCACCTGGAACCGAGCATTTTGTCGACATATTCGATAGGGCCGATGGGACAAATATTGTCTACAATCACGTTGACAACTTTTTGCCGATCGCCATACTGTCCTCATATGACCTGGGAGGCAGGTCATGTCGTATGGAGGAAAATCACACCCAACCCCGGTGTGCGCCCTTCCGGCGCAAGCATTTGAGAATACCGCAACCGGCGACGGATGCGGCGGTGCATGACAACAGACCTCCGAAAAGGAGGCGCAAATTTCCAGAAGCGGAGCAAACATATGATGAAGAAACTTGGCCTCGCGGCCACGATGCTGATGGGCCTGACCTTGTCCGGCCATGCCGAAACGCTGAAATGGGGAGCGGCGCGCGATATCTACTCGCTTGATCCCTATTCCTATGGCGACAGCTATACGCTGTCCTTTCTCAATCATGTCTATGAAGGATTGGTGCGCTATGACGCCAATCTGAAGATCGAACCGGCCCTTGCCGAATCCTGGGAAACCGTTTCCGATACGGTCTGGCGCTTTCACTTGCGCAAAGGCGTGAAATTCCACGATGGCGCGGATTTCACTGCCGACGACGTGCTCGCATCCCTGAAGCGCGTCAGCGATCCGGTTTCGCCGCTTCGCGGCAACCTGCCGGCCTACAAGTCCTCCAAGAAGGTGGACGACCATACGATCGATATTGAGCTGAGCGGGCCCTATCCGCTGCTTCTCAACGACCTCACAAACATCCACGTCTTCGACGCCGGCTGGCTGAAGACCAACAATTCGGAGAAGCCGACCGATGTCGGCGCGAAGATCGAAGGCTACGCCACCTATCACACCAACGGCACCGGTCCGTTCAAGCTGGAAAGCCGGGTCCCGGATTCCAAGACGGTCCTCGTGAAGAACCCGGACTGGTGGGACAAGACCTCCAAGTCCAACATCGACCGCATCGAGTTCACGCCGATCACCTCGGCGGCGACGCGCGTCGCCGCGCTCCTTTCCGGCGAAGTCAACTTCACGGAAAACGCACCGTCGCAGGATCTGCCGCGGCTGCAGGCGCAGCCCGACCTGAAAGTCATGGAGCGCACCGATCTGCGTACCGTCATGGTCGGCTTCAACCGCAAGCCGGAACTCGCGAACGGTTCGGAGAACAAGTTCAACGACCTGCGCGTGCGTCAGGCTTTTGCCCATGCGCTCGACCGGGATCTGATCCAGCAGCGCGTCATGCGCGGCAAGTCGCGCACGGCAGGCGCGGTGGTCGCGCCGGAAATTCCGGGTTACGCTCCCGAGCTGGACACGACGCTGGCATTCGATCCTGCCCTCTCGAAGAAGCTTCTGGCCGAGGCTGGCGCCTCGGACTATCCGTTCACGCTGGTCTGCACGACCGACGCCTATGTGAACGAGGAAGAGCTTTGCCAGGGGCTGGTGAACCTGCTGAGCCGCGCAGGCTTCAAACCGCAGCTCGACATTGCCCCCACCGCCGCACAGGCGCCGAAGCGTACGAGCGGCAAGGCCGACGTCTATCTGATCGGCTGGGCCACGGAACCGATGCTCGACAGCTATTCGATCCTTCTCCAGATGATTCAGACGAAGACGGCCAATGCCGGTGTCTTCAACTGGGGCGGCTGGAGCTATCCGGAGATCGATAAGCTGATCGTGCAGGCGTCGACCGAAATGGACCGCACCAAGCGCCTGACGCTGCAAAGCAAAGCGCTGCAAATGGTGAAGGACGAGATCGTGATGCTGCCCTTACACCAGCAGCCGATGGCCTGGGTCATGTCGAACAAGATCGAAAAGATCGTGCAGCTGCCGGACAACAAGCCGCGCCACTGGCTGACGCAGTTTGCCGAATAATTCATCCACGACGCTCCGGGATGGACTCCCGGAGCGTCCTGTGACCGAGGAATTCCTATGCTGGTTTTTATCATAAAGCGCCTGGCAAACGCCGTCATGGTGATGTTGGCCGTCGCTTTGCTGGCCTTTCTGATTTTCCGGCTGGCGGGCGATCCCGTCGAGATGATGGCCAACGAGCAGATGACTCAGACCGACCGCGACAATCTGCGCGAACGTCTGGGCCTCAACGATGGCCTGATGACACAATATACCCGGTTCGTGGTCAACGCCGCGCAGGGCAATTTCGGCATCTCCTACCGCAACGGCCAGGACGTGCTGAGCCTGATCGCCGAACGCTTTCCGGCGACCCTGGAGCTGGTGCTGGTTGCCACGCTGATCTCCCTGCTGCTTGGCCTTCCCCTCGGCGTGCTGACGGCGATCAAGCGCGGCAAATGGTATACCGAGGGCCTGCAGTTTATCTCCATTGTCGGGGTCTCGCTGCCGAGCTTCGTCGTCGGCATCCTGCTGATCCTCGTCTTCTCGGTTACGTTCGGCTGGCTCCCGGCTTTCGGTCGCGGCGATGTCGTGCAGCTTGGCTTCTGGTCGACGGGGCTCCTGACGCCTTCGGGCCGCGCGGCGATCCTGCTGCCGTCCGTCGCTCTGTCGCTTTATCAGGTCACGCTGGTCATGCGTCTGGTCCGCGCTGAAATGCTGGAAGTGCTCCGATCTGATTACGTGAAATTTGCCCGCGCGCGCGGCATTCCGCGCTGGCGCATCTACTTCCGCCATGCGCTGCGCAACTGCCTGATGCCGGTCGTGACCATGACCGCGATGAATGTCGGTTCGCTGATTGCCTTCGCGCTCATCACCGAAACCGTGTTCCAGTGGCCAGGCATGGGCATGCTCTTCATCCAGGCCGTGACCTTCCTCGATATTCCGGTGATGGCGGCCTATCTCTGCATCATTTCCTTCATCTTCGTCGTGCTCAACACGCTGGTGGACATTGCCTATGCGGTAATCGATCCCCGCTTGCGTACAGCCCGCTGAAACGCCCGTTGAACCGACTGTGGGGCCAAGACCGATGAGTATCCAGACTTCTCAAACTCCGCCCGTCACCCGTCCATCGCTTTTCCAGCGTATCCGCCAAAGCGATTTGTGGTGGTCGTTCACCCATAGCAAGACGGCGATGTTCAGCGCCGCGTTGCTGGCGATCCTGATCCTGACGGCACTGTTCGCACCGCTGATCGCACCGCAGAACCCCTATGACGGCGCAGCGCTCGACATGTGGAAGGCCGAACTGCCGCCGGTATGGGAGGAAGGCGGAGAATGGCCCTATCTTCTCGGCACCGACACGCAGGGCCGCGACATGCTGTCGGCCATTCTCTACGGGACGCGCATTTCCATCGTCATCGGCATCGCCTCGGTGGCGCTCTCCCTGCTGATCGGCATGAGCGCGGGGCTGATCGCCGGCTACTTCGGCGGGTTCATCGACAATCTGCTGATGCGTTTCGGCGACATCACGCTGTCCATTCCGACCATCCTCGTCGCCATTCTCGTCTCGACGGTCGTGCGTCAGATGCTGCCTGTCAGCCTGCGAGAGGTCGGGGCGTCCGCGGTGCTCATCCTCGCCATCGCGTTATCCGCCTGGGTGCAATATGCCCGCACGGTTCGCGCGCAGACCATCGTCGAAGCCGGAAAGGACTACGTGTCGGCGGCGCGGCTGATCGGCGTCCCTGCCCGGCGCATCATGGCCAGTCATATCCTGCCCAACACGCTGACGCCGATCATGGTGGCGGCCACGCTCAACTTCGGCATGGCGATCCTCACCGAAGCCACGCTTTCGTTCCTCGGCATCGGCATGCCGCCGAGCCAGCCGTCTCTGGGAACGCTGATCCGCATTGGCAATCAGTTCCTGTTTTCCGGATCCTGGTGGATCGTGCTCTTCCCAGTCATTCAGCTCTGCCTGCTGGTCGTGGCCGTCAACATGCTCGGCGACTGGCTCCGCGATGCTCTCAATCCGAAACTGAGGTAAGCCTTATGAACGACCTTTTGCTCCGCAATGTCCGGCCGATGGCAGGAGAATCCTGCGATGTCCTGATCAGGGACGGAAAGATTGCCGGTTTCGGGCGTTTTGAGGCTGAACCGGGAATGGCCGTGGAAGACGGCGGCAACGCCATCGTCGCGCCCGGCCTGATCGATGCGCATACCCATCTCGACAAGACCACTTGGGGCATGCCGTGGCATGTCAACAACCGCGCCGCGATCCTGCGCGAGCGCATCGATTTCGAGCGCGAGCACCGTCTGGACATCGGCATCGATCCGCATCGTCAGTCGATGCGCCATGCGATCGGTCTGGCGGCTCATGGCGCAACCCATATCCGCAGCCATGTCGACATAGATCCGGTCCACGGCCTGTCGCTGGTCGAGGGCGTCTGGCAAACGCGCGAAAAACTCAGGGGCGTCATCGATATCGAAATCGTGGCGTTCCCGCAGTCGGGCCTGATGGTCATGCCCGGCACGAAGGAGTTGCTCGACGAGGCGCTGCGTCAGGGCTGCGAAGTGCTGGGCGGCATCGATCCGTGCGGCATCGACCGCGATCCGAAGGGACAGCTCGACATTCTGTTCGCGCTCGCCACCAAGCATGGCGTGCCGATCGACATTCACCTGCATGAGACGGGCGATCTCGGCGCCTTCACCATGGAACTCATCTTCGAGCGCATCCGCGCCAACGGCATGGAAGGCAAGGTGGCGATCAGCCACGCGTTTGCGCTCGGCATGAACGATTATCTGCGCGTCGGCCAGCTGATCGAAGAGCTCGCCATTCTGGACGTCGCCATCCTAACGACAGGTGCGCCTTCGGCCACAGTGCCGTCGATCAAGCGCCTGAAGGAAGCGGGCGTGCGCATCGGCGGCGGCTGTGACGGCATCCGTGACACCTGGGGTCCGTGGGGTCAGCCGGACATGCTCGATCGCGCCAAGGTCATCGGCATGAAGAACGGCGTGCGCTCCGATCACGATCTGGAACATGTGCTGCACATCGTCTCGCAGGGCGGTGCGGATGTCATGCGCCTGGAAAATTACGGCCTCGATGTCGGCTGCAATGCCGATTTCACCCTGCTGACCGGTGAAACGCTGGCGCATGCGGTGGTGGATGTCGCTCCGCGTCCGCTGGTCGTCAAGGGCGGTCGCGTCACGGCCCGTCAGGGCGTCGCTGTGGTGGAGATGCCGTAATGAGCGAGACTTTCGATACTCTTCCGCTCGGCCGTCGTCCGGATGGGCGCACACTGATCACCGCCGGCTGGGTGGTCGGACATAAAGACGGCAGCCACCGGCTTCTGCGCAATGGCGAGGTCGTTTTCGAGAACGGCGAGATTCTATTCGTCGGGCACCGTTTCCCCGGCGAAGTGGCCCGCCGAATCGACTTCGGCGATGCCTTGATCAGCCCTGGACTGATCGATCTCGACGCACTGTCGGATCTCGATACGACCATCCTCGGCATCGACAATCATCCCGGTTGGGCAAAGGGCCGCGTCTGGCCGCGTTCCTATGTCGAAGCTGGTCCTTATGAAATGTACACGCAGGAGGCGCTGGCCTTTCAGAAGCGGTTCGCTTTCGGCCAGCTGCTGTTGAACGGTATCACCACCGCCGCTCCGATTGCATCGCTGTTTTACCGTGAATGGGGTGAAACGGTCGCCGAGTTCGATGCGGCTGCGCAAGCCGCGGGCGAGCTGGGTCTGCGTGTCTATCTCAGCCCCGCCTACCGTTCGGGCGGCATGGTGCTGGAAGCACCGGGCAAGATGGTGCCTGTCTTCGATGAGGAGCGCGGCTTTCAGGGCCTGAACGACGCCATTTCCTATATTGAACGCCAGAATGGCAGCCATGGCGATCTGGTGCGCGGCATGCTGGCGCCGGACCGTGTCGAAACCTCGACGATCAAGCTTTTGCAGCGCACCGATGCCGCCGCCCGCGATCTCGGCTGCAAATTCCGGCTGCACATGGCACAGGGCGCGATGGAAGTGGACACGGTGCGGATGCTGCACGGCTCGACCGCACCGAGCTGGCTTGCAAAGCACGGTCTGTTGAGCGACCGCCTCATCGCGCCGCATGCCACCAACGCCACGGACGAGGATCTCGGTCTTTACGCGGCGAACGGCGTTTCCATCGTCCATTGTCCGCTGGTTTCGGGCCGTGGCGGCTCGATCCTCAACTCCTTCTCCGCCTGCGTCAGGCGCGGGATCAATATTGCCATGGGGACGGATACGACACCGCCCGACATGCTGATGAACCTGCTTACGGGCCTTATCACGGGCCGCATCGCCGACGGCGCACCCGACCGCCTGCGGTCTGCCGACCTGTTCGATGCGGCGACGATTGGCGGCGCGAAGGCACTGGGCCGTTCCGATCTCGGCCATCTGTCACCGGGGGCCCGTGCAGATATCGCGGTCTTCCGCCTCGACGACACCGTCATGGCTCCGTCCATCGATCCGATCACCACGATCGTCACCGGCGGGTCTGGCAAGATCACGCATGCGGTCTTCGTCGATGGCCGCGTCTCCATGCTGGATCGCCAGCTCGCCGGCTTCGACATGCAGGAGGCGCGCATTCAGGCGCAGGCTCAATATGACGGGCTGATCGCCAAATATCCCGAGCGGAGCTGGAACAATCCTCCGGTCGCCGCAATCTTCCCGCCCAGCTATCCGATAGAGGGGGACGCAAATGGGTGACATCCAGGAACCAGTCATTGAAGTTCGCAATCTGCGTGTGGATTTTCCGGGCCGTCGCGGCACGGTGACCGCGCTGTCGGATGTCAGCCTGTCGATCCGGCCCGGTGAGATTCTCGGCGTCGTCGGCGAGTCCGGCGCAGGCAAGTCCATGACCGGGCTCGCCATTCAGGGCCTGCTCGAAGCGCCGGGCCATATCGCCGGCGGCGAGGTCTGGCTCGGCAAGCGTCGCATCGATACGCTCGATGATCGCGCCATGGAAAAAATCCGCGGCCGCGAGATCGGTGCGATTTTCCAGGATCCGCTTACCTCTCTCAATCCGCTGTTCTCGGTCGGCGCACAGCTCGTCGAAACCATTCGCCGGCACCTCGGTCTCGGCAAGGCCGAAGCCCGCGCCCGCGCCGTGCAGTTGCTGCGCGATGTCGGCATTCCCTCGCCGGAGGAGCGGGTCAATCAGTATCCGCATCAGTTCTCGGGCGGCATGCGCCAGCGTGTCGTGATTGCGCTGGCGCTTGCAGCCTCGCCGAAACTCGTCATCGCCGACGAACCGACAACGGCGCTCGACGTGTCGATCCAGGCGCAGATCATCTCGCTCCTGCGCAAATTGTGCAAGGAGAAGCAGGCCGCCGTCATGCTCGTCACGCACGACATGGGCGTGATCGCGGAAGCTGCCGACCGCATCGCGGTCATGTATGCCGGAAGGCTGATCGAGATCGGAGCAGTCGAACAAGTGCTGCACCAGCCGCGCCATCCCTATACGCAGGGTCTGATGGCGTCGATTCCGTCGCTCGGCGCGCGTGTCGAGAGGCTCAACCAGATCGACGGCTCCATGCCGCGTCTGGACGCGATACCCGAGGGCTGCGCGTTCAATCCGCGCTGCAAGATGGCAGGGCCGCGCTGCCGGCGCGAACGCCCGGAACTCGTTTTTGCCGGCCAGAGTGCAAGCGCCTGCTGGCTGAGCGCAGGAGGCACCGCATGACCAAACCGTTGCAAAAGGCCCCGGCTCTGACTGTCGACCGGCTGGTCAAGACATTCGACGTGTCCGCTCCCTGGCTCAACAGGGTAGTGGAGCGCAAGCCCCGACAGTATCTGCAGGCCGTGAACGATATCAGCTTTACCGTTCCCGCCGGCGGCTGTCTCAGCATTGTCGGCGAGAGCGGTTGCGGAAAATCCACCGTTGCGCGCCTCGTCACCGGCCTGCATCGTCCGACGAGCGGCGAAATGCGCTTTGCGCCCGGCAGGAGCGGCGCGCCGCTTTCGGCGCAGATGATCTTTCAGGACCCTTACGCCTCGCTCAATCCGCGCTGGCGGGTGAAGAACATCATCGCCGAACCGCTGCGCGAACTGAAGCTGCGCAAGACCGCGGCCGAGGTGACGGAGCGCGTCGAAGAGCTTCTGGGCATTGTCGGGCTCTCGCCATCCGATGGCGAGAAGTTCCCGCACGAATTTTCAGGCGGGCAGCGCCAGCGTATCTCGATCGCCCGCGCGCTGGCGAGCGAACCCGAATTTCTGGTCTGCGACGAGCCGACCTCGGCGCTCGACGTGTCCGTGCAGGCGCAGGTGTTGAACCTGATGCGCCGTTTGCAGGACGAGCTGGGGCTTACCTATCTCTTCATCAGCCATGACTTGAGCGTCGTTCGCCAAATGTCGGACCGCATCGCGGTGATGTATCTGGGCCGCATCGTCGAGGAAGGCGATACGGAAGAGTTGTTCGCTCAGCCGCGCCATCCCTACACGCGGCTCCTGCTGCAGACGATTCCGAACATCGAGGCACCGAACCGCAACCGCGAGCCGGCCAGCGGCGAAGTGCCGAGCCCGCTGAAACCGCCGTCCGGCTGCGCCTTCCACCCGCGTTGCCCGATCGCCACGGCGCGCTGTTCCAAGGAAGTGCCTACGGTGCGGGTCTTGCAAAACGGCACCCGGGTAGCCTGTCATCTGGCGGAGGACGTGATCGCGGAACGTTTACCTGAAGCGGGATGAGGAAAAGTCTGTGCGGTTTTCCGCCCGCGTCCCGCGTCTCAACTTCCTGGAATAGATCACGATGCCGGCGTTCCGCCGTTTCAAGCCAGTGCTGCGCGCAGATCGTGCGAAAAGTCGCGTATCTCACTCAAGTCGAGCTCGGATTCCACATGTTCCAGATGATGCGACATGAGATGGACGGCTCTCTGGGCTTCTTTCGCCGCAATCGCCTTGACGATGTCGGCATGTTCGTCGGGACCGCAATTGAAGCGTGTGGTGTTCCGGTAAACGGCCGTAATCAGCGAACTGCGGGCGATAAGGTCGCGCATTGTCGTAAACAGGAAGTCCGACCCGGTCAGTTCGGCCAGCAAAAGATGGAAGCCGCCGGAAAGCTTGATGATATCCGTGGTGCTGTCTTCGGCATTGGCGATCCGCTCATTTTTGACATGATCGCGGAGCCGCTTCACGCTATCCTTCGACATCGAACTGCAGAGACGCTCCACGACGCATCTCTCCACTGCCTGGCGAACGAAAAACACGTCGCGCGCCTCTTCCACCGACGGCTTGCAAACAAAAGCACCGCGATTGGGAATGATCGTTACGAGGCCGTCGCGTGCGAGAACGGTCAGCGCCTGACGAACACGTGCGCGACTGACGTGAAAAATCGACGCCAGCTGTTCTTCTTTGAGTTGCACGCCAGGACGCAATCGCCGTTCAGCGATGGAAAGCCATACCCTTTCGACAATCTGCTCGACCGACATCGCGGCTTGTTCGCGCATACCTGTTCTCCTTGCTGAAACAGACAATCGCCAAGCGCGTGAAAAAGTCAACTCGCGGATTCAAATGGCTTGCAATATTGTCTACAATATGAAAGCTTATTGTAGATCATAAGACCGACATTTTGGGACCGCGATGGAATTCGACTTCGAAGAAATTGAGCCGCAAAGCCGCTATCGGCTGCTGACGAATTTCATCGGCCCGCGTCCGATCGCGCTCGTGACGACCCGCTCCGAGAGCGGGCATAGCAACGCTGCGCCGATGAGTTTCTTCAACGTGTTTTCACATGATCCGGCCATCGTCGTCCTGGGCATCCAGCCGCGATTGACCGGTGAGCCGAAGGACACGATGGTCAATATTCGCCGCTCCGGTGAATTTGCCATCAGCATGGTCGATATGGCGTTGTCTCAACAGATGTTGATCTGCGGCCTTGGCTTCGACAGCGAGGTCGACGAGTTGGAAATGGCCGGATTGAAAGCCGCCCGGTGCCGCAAGATCGATGTTGCCTATGCCGAGGAGGCGCCTTGCATCTTCGAGTGCCGCGTCGAGCGCCTGATCGACTATCCCCGCCGCACCCTCGTGCTGGGCGAGGTGGTGCACATGCATGTGCGCCGCGACTGCCTCGACGCCGATGGTCATTATGTGGACCCGGAACGTTACCAGCCGATCGCCCGGCTTCATGCCGACAATTACATCACGTCAGACCGCCAGTTCGTTTTGAAGGCCCCGCCGATCGCCGATTTCGTCAAGAAGAAATAGGCGTCAATGAGAGGCAACGAGAATTTCATCATGCATATTCATCTCATCAATCCCAATTCTACAGCCTCCATGACCGCGCAAGCGCTCGAAAGCGCCTTGCTGGTCAAACATCCCCACACGCACGTCTCCGCCTCCAATCCGACCGATACCCCGGCCAGTATTGAAGGTGGTGCAGATGAAGCCATGTCGGTTCCGGGAATGCTGGCGGAGATCCGCCACGGCGAAGCGCAGGGCGTCGACGCCTATGTTATAGCGTGTTTTGACGACCCCGGACTGCATGCCGCGCGCGAAGTCGCCAAAGGCCCCGTGATCGGTATTTGCCAGGCTGCGGTACAGGTTGCCATGACGATCAGCCGTCGCTTCTCCGTCATAACGACGCTTCCGCGCTCGGTTCCGATCATCGAGGATCTGGTCAGCGATTACGGCGCCGAGCGTCATTGCCGGAAAGTCCGTGCTATCGATCTTCCGGTCCTTGCCCTCGAGGACGATCCGCAAAAAGCCGAGCGGCTGCTGCTCGAGGAAATCGAGATTGCCAAAGCCGAGGATGGTGCCGAAGCGATCGTCCTTGGCTGTGCGGGAATGTCATCCTTGTGTGCCCGCCTCCAGAGAGCGACGGGAGTGCCGGTAATCGATGGCGTGACTGCTGCAGTAAAGATGGCCGAAGCGCTGCTTGGCGGAGGATATACGACTTCCAAGCTCAACACTTACGCCTATCCCCGAGTTAAAACCGCGGCCAGTCAAAAGGTTTGCGCTTAAAGGACTTCCAGGTGCGCGTATCATAGGAAGCGCGGCGCTGTAGGAAAGTTTTCGGAGGACTGCACCCTCTCCTTTTTCCTCGTCCCTGTGCTCCGTCACAGGGATCCAGCAGCGCCGCGTCTGCGGCGCGGAAGAGCCTTTCCAGCCCAAGGACTGGGGTCTGGCTGGATTCCTGTGACATGCACAGGAATGAGGAACCGGGAAGTGCGGTTGTTACGACTTCTGCTCGCGAATATGCGAGGGAATGGTCAACCTCTGACGCAATGAAACGCGCCGAGGACCGCACCCTCTCGAGGCCGCTTTCATCTTTCCTTGCGATCAGGATACCATCTCTGATTGCGGATGAATTCGAGGAAAGCCCGCACGGCCGCGCTCGTATGTCGCCGGCTCGGATAATACAGATACCAACTCGGCAGCTTCTGCTTCCAGTCGCAGAGCAACTCAATAAGTCTGCCCTGTTCGACATCGTCACGGACATAATCCTCGAACAGGTGAGCGATTCCCGATCCCGCGAGCGCGGCCTGGAGCTCCTGATGCGCTGAGCTCAATGTCAACCGACCTTTCGGGGTGATTTCCACTTCGTCGCCGTCACGCGCAAATTTCCACGTCACCATGGTTCCGCCGGGGAAGCGGCGGCGAATACAGTCGTGCTGTAAGAGATCGCCTGGTGAGCCGGGTCGACCGCGTTTGCGAAGATAGTCCGGCGAGGCCACGATCGCGTATCGCAGGGCCGGACCGAGGGGCATGGCGATCATGTCCTGGGCGAGCTGATTCCCGAAGCGCACCCCGGCGTCGAAACCTTGCTCCACGATATCGATGATCGCAGCATCGCTGACGATCTCGACATTGACGTCGGGATAAATTTTCATGAACTCAAAGGTCAGAGGGCACAGAACGTGGTCGGCGGCCGGTCCCGGTGCGTTGATCCGCACCGTGCCAGATGGGCGCTCGCGAAGCTGATTGAGGTCGTCGACCGCTGTTCTGATTTCGTACAGAGCGGGCCTTAGCCGCTCGAGAAGCCGCTCGCCCGCTTCAGTAGGCGCGACGCTGCGTGTCGTTCGGTTCAGAAGCCGAATTCCCAGCGCCTCTTCGAGCACGCTGATCGATTGACTGATGGCGGACGACGAAACACCCCTGCCAAGCGCGGCGGCTCTAAAGCCACCACAGCGCACGACGTCCTCAAAGATTTCCAAGCTGTCGAGCCGTAATGGCCGCATTGCAAAGCCCTGCTTAATAAGCTGATCGGTTTTGATTAGCTTATCCTCACGTCCAACCTGTGTCATCCCTAGAAGAAGTCGCCAGACGGCGGCACCAGATGCAGCACCTGCGATCAGCTATTCGGACGGGATCAAAAACATGAGTGAAATTACTCTGAATCGTAGGAAGATCATGCTGACCGCCGCATCGGCGGTCACGGGAATGATCTTGCCTACCGGGATGGGCTCTGCGCAGGCAGCTCCCGCCGCGTCGCTTCCGGCTCACGGTGGAAATGCCGGCTATTACCGCTTCCGCGTCGGCGACATCTCGGCGACCGTGCTGAGCGACGGGCTGATCGGCGGCCCTCCCCGCATCTACGCCAGCGATGCGCCAGAAGCAGAGCTGCAGGACGTTCTGAGGCGCGCTTTCCTGCCTACCGACCGGCTGACGCTGAATCTCAACACCCTTCTTATCGAGACGAATGGCAAGCGGATCCTTCTCGAAGCCGGAGCCGGGCAAACCATGGGTCCGCAAGGCGGTCGCATCTTCGAGAATCTGGCCGCCGTTGGTTTACGGCCCGAGGACATAGACGTTGTGGTGGTCTCGCACACGCACCCGGACCATGTCGGCAACCTTCGAACAGCGGAGGGCGGCAAGGCATTTCCGCGGGCTGCCGTCTTTGCGCCTCGTGCCGATTGGGACTTCTTCGTCCGTAACGTTCCGGATCTTTCCTACATGCCGGTGACCGAAGACTTTCGCCGCAACTTCGCCGCGGCTATCAAGCGGAGCGTTGAACCCATCACCAAGGGAATCGAGTTGTACGAAGCCGGCGCGGAGATCGTTACCGGGCTGACCACGCTTCCGGCATCCGGCCACACGCCGGGCATGGCGAACTTCCTCGTTCAATCCGGGAACGATCAGCTCCTGCTGACGGCCGATCTCGCCTACCACCCGATCGTCAATGTCGACCGGCCCTGGTTGCCCGGGCCGGATCGCGACAAGGACGCCGCACTCGCATCCCGCCGCCGCATCTTCGACATGGCGGCTGCAGACCGGCTCCTCGTGCTCGGCTTCCACTATCCGTTCCCGGGCCTTGGCCGAATGCTCAAGACGGACGCCGGCTATGCCTGGGTGCCGGTCGATTGGCAGTTCTGATCAAGTGAGAGGAGATCGTGCTCGACCTCCCCCCAAACGCAAAAAGGCCCGCTGATGCGGGCCTTTTCGTGTGTACGTGCATGTGTATGTGTTTGGTTGCGGGGGCAGGATTTGAACCTGCGGCCTTCAGGTTATGAGCCTGACGAGCTACCGGGCTGCTCCACCCCGCGTTATCCGAGTTTTGCGTAGCAAAGGTCGGTTTGTTGGCCGGTTTGTTTCGGCCGTGTGAGAGAAGATGATCGGTTTGTTTCTCTTGCGATTTGCAGACCTGGCAGCGACCTACTCTCCCGCGTCTTAAGACGAAGTACC
>NZ_AQWP01000003.1 GCF_000375585.1 Sinorhizobium meliloti 4H41
TCGCCGTTGATCGAGAACCGCGAACTGCCGTCCGGCATCAGCCCTTGCCCCTGGGTGGCGCGGATGGCGGTGCAGAGATTGGTCTTGCGGCTGAGGCAGGAGGGGCAGGAGCGGCATTCCGGCGTATAGAGCGGGATGACGTGGTCGCCCTTCTTNACNGAGGTGACGCCNGGGCCGACATCGACGACGATGCCGGCGCCCTCATGACCGAGGATCGCCGGGAACAGCCCCTCCGGATCGGCCCCCGACAGCGTGAAATCGTCGGTATGGCAGATGCCGGTCGCCTTCACCTCGACCAGCACCTCGCCGGCCCGGGGGCCTTCGAGCTCGACTTCGGTCACGACAAGGGGTTTTCCGGCCTGAACGGCCAGAGCAGCGCGAGTGCGCATGGATTCCTCCGGTACTACGTTATGTAAGGGCCCCTTATGAGGGCTTGTACACAGATTACAGACGGGCCAAAGCACAAAGACAATTGCGACCTTAGTGTGTAAAACGCGACCTTTGGCTTCGTCCCCGGTCACCCTATACTGGCGCCCGTGAGAACACGGAGACATCAAGAATGAGAGTCGCCTGTCACGCGCTTCGCCGGATGCGCGGCTTGCCGCTCAAGCTGGCGATCGGTCTGGCGCTTTGCCTGACGCAAGCCCCCGGCATCGCAGCAGCAATGGATTTTTCCGATCCCGACTGGCCCTGTATCCAGCGCAAGGTCGAGAACCTGTCGGCGAGCCTGATGTGGCCCGCGCCGGTGACCCGCACGCCTCTTTCGCCCGAAGCAAACGATCTCGTGGAAGCCTTATCGCTTCGCCGGGTCAGCCTGGAAGAGGCCGACGCGCATGTCAGGGCCTTTGTGGAGCGGAACAAGCAGGTCGACGGTCAACTGCTCGGCAACATCTTCTACGGCGTGTTCGACAATATCGCCGCGACCCGCCAGCGGCTGATCACGGGGATAGCCCGCTATTCCCGCAGCCAGATCGCGCTCTCGTCCCGCATCGAGGGCGCGCGCGTCGAGATGGCGAAGCTTTCGCGGGAGAAAAGCCCCGACTTCGACCGTATCGACAAGCTGGAGGAACAGATCGACTGGGATGAGCGCATCTATCGCGATCGCTCGCAGGCGCTCACCTATGTGTGCGAAACACCGGTGCTTCTGGAAAAACGCGCCTATGCCATTGCACAGATGCTGCTGAAGCATATGCCGGACTGACGCCTGAACGCATCGGATCCGCGCATCGTGCCTTCCGAGAAGCGATTCCGCCTTTCTCACCCCACGCTTTGAATCTGGTCACTTCCGCACGGAAGGCCCTACGCACTTTTCCTGAGAGTGCTCTAAGGATCCCACTCCATCTCCGTATAGGCGGACGTGGCGTTTTGCGGGTTCAAGAGGTCGAACAGGCGCCATCGCTCCGATTCGCTTTGACCGATGACCTCGCTTGCTTCCCCGAGCGCCAGGCCGTCGTCGAGCGCTTTCTTCGTATCGGACTCCAGAACACGGAGATAGCGTTCGAGCGGCGCGGCGGCCTCAGGCCAGTCGAGCAGCGGCCCTCCATGGCCCGGTACGACCTTCCGCGCGCCCAGCCCCTTCATTTCGGAAAGAGCGGCGAGCCAGCCGCGCAGCGATCCGTCGAGGGCCGGCGCGTGCCTGTCGAACAGCAGATCGCCGGCGAAAAGAATGCCGGACGTCCGGTCGAAGACGGTGAGGTCGGTAGAGGTGTGCGCCGTCGGCCAGGTGCGCAGCTCCAGCCCCCTGCCGCCGAGGTCGATCGCCTCCTGCTGCGCTATCGCCCGATCCGGTGCGACTATGCGGCTGCCCAGGAAAGCCGCCTCGCCGATCCGCCGGGCGTAGCTTGCGCGATAGTTTTCGGCGCGGTCGGCGAGCGCACGCGGCAAATTGGCCTGGCCAATCACTGCCGCTCCTGCCTCGCGGAGCGGCTCGGCGCCGAAGACGTGGTCCGGGTGCATGTGCGTCAGGATCAGGTGACTGATCGGCAGGCGACTTCGTTCGCGGATCGCCAGATAGATCTCTTCTCCGAGCTTGCGCGCGCCGCCGGAATCGATCACGGCAACGCTGCGCGACCCCACGACGAAGCCGAAGTTGGACATGTCGCCGCCGTTTTCCGCATCCGGCTCCGCCACCCGGCCGCGATGCAGGAAGACCCCTGGGGCCGCCTCGCTGAAGGAGAGGGCCGAGCTGGGCCTCGGGGCACAAAATGGCGGCTTCTCGGTCCAGTCGCCCGGCTTGCGCGTGACGGAATGCAGCGCATGCTCGCACCCCGCTTTCGTCTCCGCCGCAAAGCCGGGCAGCAGTGCCACCCGGCAGATCTCGCTCGGCGGCGCGTCAGGTGCTGCTGCAGCAAGGATGCACATCGTCACGAATGCTTCGAACACCTTGAGCCCCCGGCATTCTCGAACAAGTGGGCGTTACCCAAACCCGGCAATCACCAAGATTGCGGCCGCCGGTCGCGTCAGACAACATATCCGAAAGGCTCGCTTCTGCTCCCGGGCATCTCGTTCTATGCTATAAGATACTCGCAGCCTGTCCAAAAAGGGGGCTTTGAACCATGAAGCTCATTCTCGCGCTTGTTCCCGCCATGCTATCGGCAAGCCTCGCACTTGCCGAGCCGGAGAAGCCGAACAACCCGCTAGCAGACGGCGCGACATGGCAAGATTTGAAGGGCGACGTCGTCGGCGAAGCGCCCATTCTCGACGGCGCCGCCCTGTTCTCCGTCACCGCGCCCTACCGCGCCAACGACGCCGCGACGGTGCCGATCACGATCGAGCAGACGGACGCCGCGGCGGATCCGATCGAATCCCTCAAGCTGGTGATCGACGAGAACCCGGCGCCGGTGGCCGCCGAAATCGTCTTCGGCCCCGCGATGGCACCGCTGAATTTCGAAACCCGCGTGCGCGTCAACCAATATTCCAACGTCCGGGCGATCGCCGAAACGCCGCGGGGCATTTTCATGAATGGCCGCTTCGTCAAGGCATCCGGCGGCTGCTCGGCGCCCGCCACAAAGGACCCGGTCGCGGCGCTGAAGGATATGGGAGAGATGCGGCTGAAGCTCTTCGACGGCAAGGGGGACGGACAGAAAGCCCGCCGCGAGGCGCAGATCATGATCCGCCATCCGAACTATTCCGGTCTCCAGCGCGACCAGATCACCCAGCTCTTCGTCGGTGCGAAATTCATCACGGAATTGGTCGTGAAGCAGGGAGACGAGCTTCTGTTCTCGCTCGACGGCGGGATATCGATCAGTGAAAATCCGGTGTTCCGCTTCAGCTATACCGATAATGGTGCCCCGGACTTCACGGTCCATGCGGTCGATACGGACGGCAATGTCTTCGACCGCGTCCTGCCGAAGACGCCGCCCGCCTGAATGCGAGCTGAATTAGCCTGAGGTCACGCACTTCCGGACGGAAAACCGTTACACACTTTTCCTGGAAGTGCTCTAATCCTTTGGTCCACGCACTTCCGGACGGAAAACCGTTACACACTTTTCCTGGAAGTGCTCTAGAAGCACAGCATCTCCGCCTCCGCCTGGGCGCGTCTCAGATCCGCGACCATGGTGC
Source organism: Sinorhizobium meliloti 4H41 (assembly GCF_000375585.1). Taxonomy (GTDB): domain Bacteria; phylum Pseudomonadota; class Alphaproteobacteria; order Rhizobiales; family Rhizobiaceae; genus Sinorhizobium; species Sinorhizobium meliloti_A. The sequence continues at coordinate 3,562 of NZ_AQWP01000003.1, forward strand.
GTGGCACGACCGCCGACTTGAACATGGCCAGCTGTTCACCGCTCCCCTGCTGGAGAGACAGCACCGTTTCAGCCTGGACATATTTGTCATAGGGCAGGATCGATGCGATCACATCGATCGAGCAGGCGCATTTGCTCAAGACTTCCCGGCTCTGGCCGTTGGCGGCCATGCAGCCGAACACATAGTCCGCCCGGACCTCGGTGGGGTAATCGTTGAGGCGCTCGGACATGCTCTGTCCGCGTGCGGGGATTGCCGCCGTCGCGATTGCGAGCGCTGTCAGGGCGGCGCGCATCATGGCCGGCCGCCCTCCGCAGCTTCTTTCAAGGTGATCGCGTGGGAATAGCCGGCCTCGGCCCCGCCCGCCGCCGAAGGAACGGTGGCCACCAGCGCATAATACCAGCCGGGAATCTCTTCCGACACGGTGACGGCGAGCGACAACTGCGAGATCCGCCCCATTTGCGCGCGCGCCTTGTCGTGTTCGAACGGCCGGATCGTCACCTCGCGCGCGGCGATTTCACGGTCGTGATAGCGCAGCGATACCGGCTCGATCTGCGCATCCCGCAGCAGGGCTTCCTTGACGCGGTTGCGCATGTAGAAGGGACTGCCGCCGGATTGTGCCGCAAGATCGGAAAGCACGCTTTCGAGAAAATACATGATCAGCGGATTGCCGACCGAGGCTGGATAGTTGCCGAGCCCCCGGGACTGGCTGCCCTGATGGAGCGTCATCGCGACGTTGTCGCCAACCTTGAGGCCGATCGTGAAGCTGCCGGCTCTCTGCCCTGCATCGGCCCCCGACACGACCTTGTCGTAGAGGAGCGAACTCTGCTCGTCTCCGGAACCGTCCTTCGCCGCGGCGAGCCCTTTCAACGCCGCCGAATGGAAGAGGAGCTCGTAGGTCTCCGCAGCAGCCGCGGGTCCGTGCCCCTGCCCCAGCAGGAATAGAGCGATCAGGAGAAAAATACGCATCGCAGATCCACCGTCCGATTGTGACCCGTTCCGAGGCTCCGTTTACCGGCTTCGAGCCTAGCAGCGGCCCCGGCAATGTCATCGGATACCTTTGTCTGTGTTTGTCTCACGCCACGCGGGCCCGGGTCTTCCAGTCGATCAGCGCCCTGAGCCGCACCAGCTGCACCGGCTTGGTGAGCACGGCGAAGGACATTTCGTTACAGAGCTGCAGGAATTGCCGCTGCCGGTTGGCGGAAATGATGATCGCCGGTATTTCGGCTCCCGCGAGCGCGCGCAGCGTATGGATGGTTTCTATGCCGTTGTCCTCTTCGTCGAGCTGATAATCGACCAGCAAGATGTCGGGGGCCGTGCCGATTTCCTGCATCAGCGCCGCCGCATCTGCAGTCGAGTCCGCCGCCAGAACGCTGGCTCCCCAGCTTTCCAGAACCTGAGTCATCGCGTGCAGCTCGTCGGCATCGTTTTCGACGATCATCACGATCAGATCGAGGCTGCCGTCGAGCATCGGCTCCATCCTCGGATCCTCGCTGACGCTGGCATGGCCGGGCGCGGCCAGCGGCACTTCGATCGAGAAGACGGAGCCCCGGCCCGGCTGCGATGCCAGCCGGATGGGGTGATCGAGATGCCTGCATGCCCGCTCGACGATCGACAGACCAAGTCCCATGCCCGGACCTTTTGCCGCGCCGCTTGCCCGGGTGAACTCCTTGAATATCCGTGTCCGGTCTTCCTCGGATATTCCGACGCCGGTGTCCCACACTTCTATTCGCACGGCATCGCCCGTCAGCCGGCAACCGACCAGGACACGGCCGCGCTCCGTGTATTGAATGGCGTTCACGACAAGGTTCTGGACGCAGCGCATCAGGTAGCGCTGATCGCTGCTGATCCAGCGTGAGGAAGGCACGATCCGAAGGTCGATCCCCCTTTCCGTTGCCAGGGGCGCCAGATCCTCGGCCACGCCCTGCAGCAGGTTGCCGAGATTGAACGAGGTGACGTTGAACTCGGCTCCCGAACTGTCGAGGCGCGAAATGTCGAGAAGCGCCTGCAGGAGCGATTCGATCGAGGTGAAGGATCGCTTCAGGCGCCTGACCACCTCCTCCGTGCCCGGCTGCCCCCCCTTGTCCGTCAGCATCGACAGATAGAGTTTCGCGGCGTTGATCGGCTGAAGGAGATCATGACTGGCAGCCGCCAGAAAGCGGGTCTTGGACGTGTGGGCTGCCTCGGCAGCCTCCTTGGCGTGCCGAAGCGCCGCCTCGATCTTGGTCTGCTCGTCGGCGTGTATCTGCAGCAGGCGATTGGCCTCGGTCAATTCGGCCGTGCGCTCCTGCACCCGTTGCTCCAGAAGCGCCGAGGCCTGCGTCTCTGCCGTCACGTCCATGATCGAAACGATGAAACCGTCATCGGGCAGGGAATGGATGCGGATGTCGAGGCTCATGCCGTCGCGCCGGCGGAAGCGCTCCTGCACCGCCTCGCCGCGGCGCACCGCCTTGAACCAGCCGGCGACCCTGGATCGGCGCCCTTCCCGGTCGAGAATCTCGTGGCGCTCGACATGTTCGACGATGCGCTGAAAGGGACTTCCCTTTTTCAGAAGCGCAAGCGGCACGCCGAGAAGCTCACCGAAGCGCTCGTTGCGTACCAGCAATTCGCCGCCTGACGAAAACGTGCAGACGCCGAGCGACATGTGATCGAAGGCCGCCTGCAGCAGATGGGACTGCTGGTCGATCAGGCGGTTCTTCTCGCGCCGGTTCTCCCGCACGATGTCGGTGATTTCGGTCTGAAGCACCGTGATATTGCCGGAACTGGTCTGCCGATAGGAAATCTGGAACCAGCGATCGTTCCGCAGCACCATCACGAAGGACGAAAAGCGCTGGCCGGATCCCTGCCCCTTCGCCACCGGCTGAGGCCGGCCCGCCAGGCCATTCTCCTCCCGGTTCAGATACTTGCTTGCGTTGACCGCTGCCAGATAGTCGTCGAAACCGAGGCCGGGCTTGATCAGCGGCTCCACGTCGGGCAGCAAATTGCGGAACTGCGCATTGCACGCCTGCAGTCGTTCCTCGGAAAAAAGTGCGAAGCCGTCCTCCATCGCCACCATGGCATCGGCGAGATTTCTCTGAATCCGCTCCTGCGCCTGGTAGGCGACCTCGAGCTCGCTCGAGGCCCGGTCGAGCGTATCGAGAGCCTTTTCGAGATCCTTGGTCTTTTCCCAGACCTCCGCCTGAAGGGCGATGGCGGATTCGAACAGCGAATAGGCGGAGCCCCCGACTTCGTGGCCGCGCTCGGCCCGGTTGACCAGCGCCTCGATGATCCTTGCCTGCTTGGCGATCTGAAGTTCGTAGGGCTCGTTCGGATCGATCATAGCGGCGCTCCCGCCTTCGGCCGGAAAAAGGCGACGCCGACAAAGGTCTGGTTCACGTGCACGCCGAGATGCTGTTCTCCATAGGTGTTGAAGCCGACGACCCGGCGCTGCCGCAACTGCTCGGAAACCTCGCTGTCCAGACCTTTGCGCTCGATCTCGAGCTTGCGCAGATAACAATCGAAACCGAGGATGAAATCCGGGGCCTCGCCGTCATGGCCGCTGACCGCCAGCCCCGTCTCGAGCGTTCGGATGATTTCCTTGCCGCGGCCGAGGCGCAACAGCAGACCATCGTCGATCGCCGACAGGAAGGTGAGCCCGTGCTCGCCTTGAATCTGCTGGATCGCCCGCACGTGATAGAGATTGCCGTTGCGCACCAGTACCGGATTCTCGGCGAAGACCATCGGCGACAATTCGCCGACCGGCACCTTGACCAGCCGGGCATATTCCTCCGCCGCCGGCGAACCGTTGATCTCCAGGACCAGCCGTTCCTCGGGGACCGCGCGGGTAACCACCATGCGTTTGTCGGTGGGCTGAAAATGATCGAAGCCGAGACCGCTGAACTCCAGATCGGTTTCGAGCAGCAGGAGGAGCGCGGCATTGCTGTGGAATTCACCGTTGCGAAGCACCTGGGTGCGCTGGAACCGCAGCCCGTCGCCCGCCGAACCGCCAAAGACGGGAATGTCCTTCAGCCCCGCCTCCAGGGCCGCCACCAGAATATCCTCCTGCTTGGACAATCCGTCGGCGAAGATCAGCGCCAGCCGCTTGCGGCCCGGCGTCACGCGGAACTGTGTGGCGAGCCGCTCGGTCTGCGAAACGACATCGGCAATCGAGACCGGGGAAATCGGTTGGAACAGGATCGAGGCCACCCGAAAATGATGCCGCTGGAAGGCGACCGCCAGCAGAGTATCGTTTTCATAGCCGCGCGGCGTGATCTGGCCGGCTGTCGTGCAGCCGAAGACGACCGTATTCGGCAGCGACTTTCTGAGCGCAGCGGCAAGGTCTTCCGGCTGCAGCCGGTCCGGCACGAACAGAAAGATGAAGCTCGGCCTCGCCGTGGCGAGCTGCCGTCTGATTTCGGCGAGGGCGGTGAACGCATCATCGGCGCGTGATGTCGCGAGCCGCACCGCCTCGGCGGGTTTGCGGTCAAGATCGTCGACAGCCGTCATGCACCGTCACCCTCCAACTCCCATCCCGGCAGGCCGGGGCACACCTCACTGCAGGCTGTGGCGGATCGATACTTCGCGTACCAGCATCGCCGCCTGGGTGCGATTGTGGACGCCCAGCCGGCGCAGAAGCGCCGTGATATGCGCCTTGACGGTCGCCTCGGCCAGTTGCATCTCGTAGGCGATCAGCTTGTTCGGCATGCCTTCGCAGATCAGGCTCAGAATGCGGGTCTGCTGCTGCGACAGATGGGCGATCTTGCGCGAGATCGTCTCCACAGACTGGTCCGTGGCCGTCGCGCGCGCCGGCACCGCATAGCCGGGCGGCACATAGGTCTTGCCGTTCCAGATATCCTGCATCGCTTCCTGGAAATTATGACGGTCGATGTCCTTGGGGATGAACCCCGCCGCACCGGCGGCGATGACCGATTGAACCACGTCCTTCGACGTGAAGGCGGAGATCACGATGACCGGAATATCGGGCATCTTCTCCTTGATTTTCAGAAAACCGCTCAAGCCGGACGCATCGGGCAGGTTCAGATCCAGCATGATCAGATCGGGCGAGAAGCGCATCCTGAGCTGCTGCAGCGCTTCGCTCAGCGACGTCGCCGTTCTGATACGGCGCGTATTGAAGGTGCTTTCCATCGTCGCGGCCAGAGCATCGCAGTAGAGCGGATGATCATCGATCACCAGGGCCGACTTTATCGAAAGCGAATGAACGGGCAAGGCTGTCCGCGGCATGGCTCTCCTCCCGAGATACTTCCAAGCCAAGAGAGCGACTCAAAGCCACTCCGAGTTCACCGAGAATATCTCTCTCCCAGGCCGTCGTACTCTCCCCAGCACGACGCGAATCGTTGTCGCACAGTTTTCCACCCCGGGCAATTCCGAGATTTGCCATGCGACGCTACACTGTCGGCGATACGCTTGCGAGATTCAAGCGCCTCGTTCAGGGGGCCCAGCTATTCAGACGGGGCGGCTCGCATCCGCAACCCTGCATCGCCACTTCTTGACGCGAAGCGCCGGATGCTGCTCGGACCATTCGGCGATGTACACCGCGGACTGGAACATGCATTGATTCAACGACCTCAGGTCCTGAAACTGCAGCGTTTCCTCCCGGCATTTTTCGGGTGCCGTTGCAAGGCATACGGTCAGTACGAGCGTCACCGGGTCCATGACTTCTCCCGTTTCGGATGAAGCTTACGCACGGACCAATATAACCGTCCACGCGTGAATGCGCCAGCCGCCGGCCGAAGCGGTGGGCATGCGCGGCCGCGGATCATCGTGATCGGGGAGGCGAGCGGAGCATCCGTTGCGGCAGGGCGCGCGTTTCTTTCAGATGATCGCAAAACAGGTTCTTGAAATCGCGGAACTTCCTGAAACCGAGGTGACCCGCCAGACGCACGACCGTGGCCGTGGACACGCCGCACTCATCCGCTATCGAAGTCGCCGTGCCGAAGGCGATGATGTCGGGATGGTCGAGTATGGCGCGCATGACGCGCTTGCGTTCGCCGGGAAAGACCACCTCCCTCTTCGCGATCATGGCATTCAGTTCGCGAAGATTGGAGGGAGGCATTCTTCCGGATCGGCAGCTCATTGCCTTGCGATCGGTTTCTTTCTCCTCGGCCGTTGCGGACAGCAAAGCCATCAACGGACATCCTCGATCAGCCGCACCCACTCCGCCGCACGGGCTGCGGCCTCGATGAGAACGGGTTTCGGGGCCTTGTACCACTCTGCTCGCGCGAGTTCGCGGCGCTCGCGAATGTGCGCGATCGCGCCGGCAAGCGTCGAGAATTCCGAAGGAAGCGTCAGGTGCAGAAACAGCGCCATGACGATCACCGAACGCGATCGTCCTCCCCGGCAATTGACAAGCACGTTGCCACGTTCCCGCCTCGGATAGGACGGCTTCTCCGGCAAGATCTGCTCCAGGGCGGCGCGCAGAATGTAATAGGCCGCGACCATCTGCGTGTCCGGGTTGCCGGAACCGTCGATCAAGCCGATCTTATAATAGCGGATCTCCCCGGGTCCGTAGGCGCTGCCTTGGTGATCCGATACCAAGTCAGCCTGCCGCACATAGTTGAAATCCAGGTTGACCGCACAATTGACCACGGTGGTGACGCCGTTCCGGCGCAGCAGATCGAGATCGCTCGCGCCTTCCTTGCCGCTGATGAAGAGATCGACGCCGTAGAGCGGATGCTTCTCGTAGACCAGGCTGAGCTTCGGAAGTTCGGCGTCGATCGATTGCGGGTCTGTTTCCAAGTGCTGCATGCTTTTCTCCGGCGCCGACATAAGGTCGTCGCGCTGTGTCTGACTGCGTCGATGCGCCTGCTAATGTCCGGCCTTTGCGATCCGTGACGCCGAGATCGATCGGGCGACCCGCTCGAGGGTCGGATAATCCGCCCCTCTCCCGGTGGCGATATAGCCCGGGCACATGAAATCCGCGGCATCGACCGCCACCTTGCCGAGGGTTAGCGGCTCGTATCGCCCGCCGGCATTCCTGAGGATGAGCGTTGCGGCGGCGACGTCCCAGGCGTTGACGCCGAAGCCGGCTGCGGCGTCCGCCCATCCGGCCGCCACATGGGCGATGCTGAGCGCCGCGCTTCCGGGCCGGCGCAGTGTCGAGAAGGTTTCCGTCAATGCTCCGAAATTGGCAAGCGCCGCCTCGCGGCCGTCGAGCCGGAAATCACGCGCAACCGGGTAGCCCGTGATCAGAGTGGCGCGCTTTTCGTCACCGGCGGCACGCGAAGCGAGTGCCTTGCCGTTCAGCTCCGCCTTTTCGAGATCGGCCGAGAACATGAGGTCCGCCACCGGGTCGTAGACGGCGCCGGCGAGCACGGCCCCATCCTTGACCACGGCGACCGATACGCACCAGAAGGCAATTCCGCGCGCGAAATTCGCCGTCCCGTCGATCGGGTCGACATACCACTGGAACTCGCCGTCGCCCGTCTGGCCGCCCTCCTCGCCCATGACCGCCGAGTTCGGCTCATGCTCGAATATATAAGCTCGAATGATCGCCTCCGCCCGCCGGTCGTGGACAGTCACGATGTCGTGCAGATCGGCCTTGTAGTCCACCGCCATTTCGAAACGGAACGCCTCGAGAAGGGGCGCTCGGACCGCAAGGGCTGCTCCCCGCGCGGTCTCCGCAAGGCGCTGCGAGAGAGCAACGGCATGGCGATCGGCGATAATCGGTCCGGAAGGCGAACTTTGCTGCATTGGATATCCCAGTCTGTTGGAGGAAAGCCCGGCGCGACGCCCGCGCCGGAACGCGGTCACTTGCTGTAATTGCTGCGCCAGAAGTCCTGCCACTCCTCGCGCCGGTCGAAGTCGCTGAGGCCGGTGGATGAATCGTAGCCGAAGAGCCGATCGGACACGGACATCAATCCGGACGGCTCGTCGGCGGGCATCTTGATGTCGATGTTGGTCGGCAGCTTGCCGTCCTTCATCTGCGGGCCGATGCCTTCTTCCGTAAGGATATAGTGGACGAAGAGCCTGGCGGCGTTCGGGCTCGCTGTCTTGGAGGCGATCAGCCCGAGCTTGACGTAGGTCCAGCCGATCCAGGGGTCGAGGTCCTTGCAGATGCCGAGCTTGTATCCCTTGGCTTCGTTGTCGCGGAACTTGGCCGAGCTCAGGAGGCCGAAGAACGGCGCCTTCTGCCCCGGCGCGCCCACGGCCTCGGCCACGGGATCGTCGCCGTCCGTCGCTAGCGGCGCATTCTCCGCTAGCGCCTTGATCCAGGCGGCGGATGCGCTTTTCTCCTCCGTCTGCAAATCCTTGCCGAAATGCGCCTTGTAGGCGGCGGCGACCTTGTCGTCGCCATGCGCCTCCATCTGGTTGAACCAGTCGGTATAGGTGCTCTTCGTCAACGGGTCGACGAGCGCGACCTTGCCCTTCCACTTCGGCTCCGTCAGTTCCCATATGTTGGAGACCGGGCATTTGTCATAGGCTTCGGTGTTGTAGGCCCAGACATTGGCATTGGTCGAAATCGCCAGCGGATTTCGAAACTCCGCCGGTATCTTGGCAGTCATGTCCTCCGGCAGATAACTCTGCACGAATTCCTCCGGCAGGAGCTGCGCCAAGGCTGCCGGCGCGTCGGTGATCAGGACAACGTCGCCCTGCACATTGTCCGCCTGCGCCTCGCGGATGATCATTTCGAGCTGGCTGTTCGCCGACACCTTCATGCCGGTCGCCTTCAGCCCGTATTTGGCGCTGAAATTTTCCGCCATCTCGACGATCTTGCCGGTGCTGTCATAGATGGTGATCGGTTTTTCGTTCCTTGCCGCCGCGATCACGCGATCGAGGTCGAACCCCTCTGCCGCAACAGCCGTGGCCGAAATCACTCCGGCTGCGAGTCCGAGCGCGGCCACCGCGGTCCGCCCTATCCTGTGAATATGCGCCTTCATCATCTCCTCCCGCTTCCGGCTTCTATTTTTGATAGTGCACGCGCCAGAAATCCTGCCACGTCTCACGCGCGTCCCAGTCGTCGAGGCTGGTCGCCATGCTGTAGGGCAGAAGCTGGTCGAGAACGGTCGCTATCCCCGACGGTTCGTCCGCCGGCGGAGCCACTTCCCTGTTGGTCGACATCTTGCCGTCCACGGCCTGCGGAGCGATCCCTTCGGCCGTCATGACGTAGTGGATGAAGAGTCGCGCAGCATTTGGGCTGTCCGTGCCCTTGGTGATCAGCCCGACGCCCGGATAGAGCCAGCCGACCCATGGCTTCAGGTCCTTGCAGAGGCCGAGCTTCATGCCCTTTTCCGCATTGTCGCGGAACTTCGCGGAGCTCATCAGTCCCATGAAGGGTTCGGATTGCCCGGGCGCCCCGACCGCATCGGCCGCCGCGGCGTCCGCATCGGTCAGGAGCGGCGCGTTGGCTGCAAGCGCCTTGACCCAGGCCGCAGTCGCGCTTGCCTCCTCGGTCTGGATATCCTTGCCGTAGAGCGCCTTATAGGCGGCAGCGACCTCTTCGTCGCCGTGCTTCGCCATCTGGTTGAACCAGTCGACATAGGATGCCTTCCCGAGCGGATCCTGCATGGCGACCTTGCCCTTCCATTCGGGCTCGGTCAGCTGCCAGATATTCGTGACCGGGCATTTGTCGAAGAGCTCGGTATTGTAGGCCCAGACATTGGCGCTGGTGACCACCGTCAACGGGTCCTGGTACTCCGCCGGAATGTTCGCTGCGAGATCCGGGGGCAGCCAGCTCTCGGCAAATCCCTGCGGGATGAGCTGCGCCATGGCGGCCGGAGCGTCGCTGATGATGGAGACGTCGCCCTGGATGTTGTTGGCCCGGGCCTCACGGATGATCATCTCGAGCTGGGCCGATGCCTTGACCTTCGAGCCCTCCGCGCCGACGTCGTATTTGTCGGCGAAATTCTTCGCCATCTCGACGATTTTGCCGGTGCTGTCATAGACCGTAATCGGCTTTTCCTTGCGGGCCGCCTCGACAAGGGCGTCGATATCGAAAGGTTCCTCCGCCCGTGCTCCCGTGCCAAGCACGGTCAGCATCGCCGTCGCGCAAAGCAAAAATCTGCCGCTTCTCACATTCCGCTTCATATTTTTTCTCCCTCCGCAGGTTTTTCCGGTTTGTTGGTTATCAGTTGTAGGCGAGGCTTCTCAGTCGCGCGTCCGCCTCCGCGATCCGGCGGCCGTCCGTATCGAAGACATGCAGCGCCTCCGGCGGCGCGAAGAAAAACACCCTGGCGCCCTGCTCGATCCGCGGCAGAACATGGGTCGTCAGGAACAGGGTGTGGCTCTCGCTCCTGAGCTCCAGGATCCAGTTGCCTCCGGTCGGCAGAACGCCGGTCACGGTTGTCTCGCCGGAGAAGCTGCCCTTCGGCACATCCTCGATCCGCGTTGCATAGCCGATCGCCTCCGGGCGGATGCCGACGGAGCCTACCCCCGTGAGGTGCGGATAACGCGTGGCAAGATAGGCCTCCGCCTTGTCGGCCACGTCGGACGTGCCGGGCTCGCCGAAGGTCAATATGTTGATCGGGGGACTGCCGACGAACTCTGCGACGAAACGGTTCGCCGGGCGATCGTAGATGTCGTTCGGCGTGCCCATCTGCTGCAGAGTGCCTTCGTTCATGACGGCAATCGTCGTCGCGAGCGTCATCGCCTCCCATTGATCATGGGTGACGAAGACGATGGTGGTCTTGAATTCCTTATGCAGCCGCTTGAGCTCCGCCCGCATTTCCAGGCGCAACCGCGCATCCAGATTGGAGAGCGGCTCGTCGAGGAGCAGCACGCCGGGGTTGATGGCCAGCATGCGGGCAAGGGCCACTCGCTGCTGCTGGCCGCCGGACAGTTGCGACGGATAGCGGTCCCGGTATTTGGCGATATCGAGCGCCTGCATGACGCGCTCGACGCGCTCCTCCCTTTCCGCTTTGGGGAGCTTCCGCAGTCTGAGGCCGAAATCCGTGTTGCGCTCGATCGTCAGATGCGGCCACAAGGCATAGCTTTGGAAGACGAGGCCCATCTCCCGCTTCTCCGGCGGTACGAAGACCCCGCCGTCCACGCAGTCGACCACACGATCGCCGACCCTTATTTCGCCGCCCGACAGGTTCTCGAGGCCGGCAATCATCCGGAGCGTCGTGGTTTTCCCACAGCCCGATGGGCCGAGGAGGCACATGAATTCGCCATCGCGGATCTCGAGATCGAGGTTGGAAACGGCGTTTGCGGAATTCACGCCGTAGTTCTTCTGCGCACCGCGCAGGTTGATCGTTGGCATCAGCTTCCAAGTCCTTCTGCAAGATTTGTGCGGGTCAGCTTCTGAGCGATGAGCGTGCCGCCATAGGCGATGGCGGCGATGATGAGCACCACGGCATTCGCGGCCTGCGTGTAGTGGTAGTCGACCAGCCGCAACGAATAGGTGGTCAGCACATCCGTGCTCGGCACCGCCAGGATGACGAAAAGGCTGAGGCCCTTGATCCCGGAGATGAACGGCAGCAGCACGCCGGTCACGAGCGAGCCCTTCTGGATCGGAATGACGATCGAGATCATCCGCCTGAGCCAGCCGGCTCCGGCGACCTGGGCCGCCTCCTCCGGGTCCTTGCCGAGCTGCGTCATGGCCGAGATGCCGGCGCGCGAGGCGTAGGGCATCTGGTCGGCTATGAGCGCGAGAATGAGGATGATGACCGTGCCATAGAGCGCCGGCAATGGGCCGCGGGGAACCGCGAAAAGCGACAGATAGGCAGCGGCAAAGGCGATGCCGGGCACCAGATAGGGCAGGAAGGTCACCTGCCGAAGATAGACCGACAGGAGGCGCACCGGCGTGCGGATGACCACGTAGCCGACCAGCAGGCCGAGAATGCCGGATGTTACCGAGGCGAGGCCGACGATCGTCAGCGTGTTCTTTGCAGCGTCCCAGAGATCGGGGCTCAAGAGGATGCCGGTCTTCAGGGCAATCGTGTCGAGATCACGACCGATCCAGTAGTCCAGCGTGAAGTTGTCGAGCGTGAACCTCGCAGGAACCTTCATGATCGTCGACAGCAACAAGGTGAGGAGCGGCAAGCCGACGCTCAACAGAAAGACCGTGGCGGCGAATCCGGCCGCCGGCAGACGCATGCGGCCAAGGCGACTCTGCCGGTTCATCGACCCCTTCGAACCGATCGTGACGAACCGCCGTGCCTCGCGCACCAGCCGTGCATCGATCCACAGAGTGATGATGCCTATCAGCATGATCGAGCCGGCGATCACCCCGGCGACGCCCGTCTGGCGCGAGGCGATGCTGCGGAAGAGCGACGTCGAGAGAACTTCGAACTTGACCGGCAGACCGAGCACATAGGGCACGCCGAATTCGCCCAGGCACTTGGCGAAGATGAGCACCATTGAGGAGAGCAATGCCGGGCGCATCAGGGGCAGGATGATCTGCAGCGCCACCTGGTGGCGTCTGGCGCCGAGAATGCGTGCCGAGTCCTCGAGCTGGGAATCGAAGCGCCTGAGCGCCGAGCCGAACAGGAGAATGACGAAGGGCGTATAGTGCAGCGCGAGGATGATGGTGATCGGAATCCGGCCATAGGCGAGCCAGTCGGGCGGCGTCAGCCCCATCGCTTCCAGCCATCCGGGCTGGCCGCCGACCGTACGGTTCTTGAAGAGCGTCGTCCAGGCGAGCGCGAAGGTCCAGGCCGGCAGCATGTAGGGCACGATCAGCGCGGTCGCGAACCAGCGGCGCCCGAACATGTCCGTCCGACTGATGAGCCAGGCAAGCACAGTGCCGATCAGCAGCGACAGCGATATGGCGCCCACGGCAACCGAGAGCGTATTGAAGAGCGGTCGCCAGAACAGGTCCGCCGACACCGGTGAGAACAGCGCTCTGTCGAGATAGTAGAGCGTGAGATCGCCGACATCCTTGCTCAGGCGCCGCTCGTGCCCGAACTGCACGCGCACGGCGTCGAGCACGATGGAAATGATCGGAACGACGATCAGGTATGTGAACAGCAGCGCCGTCAGAACACCGATCAGGGTCGTGGGTTCACGCAGGGCAACCTTCAGCCGATAGCGCCATGCCTGCCAGGCCGAAGGCGTGGCAGACCGGTTTTCGGCTGCCGCCTTTGCCGGTTCACTTAGAAGAGCCATTGTTCCTCCCATGGCCGCTTATGCTGCTTCGCCGGCATCGATGTCCGTCGCCGCGCGCTGAAGTCGTTTGCGGAAAGCTCGGGCCCGCTGTACCGCATCGGCAGCCCGCCTCCGTTCCTCCCGGGCCGTGCCGTTGCTGCGACGTCGCCGCCAACAGCTTCGCGGCGTCTCCTCCCACTGAGACGAACCGCGCTGTCGTCCGGCCCGCCGATGGAATAAAAATTCCAAAATCCGCGTTTTTATGGAACGTATGATCGATTCAGCTCGCTCGTTTGTCAACAGAAAAATGCACACGTGATCAATTAACTATCATATTGTATTTATTGGTTATTTTTGATACGAACACGTGTTCATTTGCGCTACCGCTCCGCAATGGGCTCGATGTGCCTGTCGGGTCCGGGAAAGGCAGCAGGGATTAAAGGCCGGCCGGCCGCGGCCCGAGCAATTTTCCGCTTGGAACTTTTCGCGGTTCATGGCCTCTGATAGAGGGCTGATCGATGCCGAAAGGAGGACGGATGGCGAGGACTTTTGTGACGGCCGAGGAGGTCGCAAAACGTGCGGGCGTCTCGCGCTCGGCAGTATCGCGTACCTTCACTCCCGGTGCCAGCGTCTCGAAGACTGTCCGGCGCAAGGTCCTGAAGGCTGCCCGCGAGCTCGGCTATCGCGTCAATCGGCTCGCCCAGGTCTTGAACAATGACCGCTCCAACCTAATCGGCGTCGTCGGCGCCAATCTCTCCTCGCCCTTCATTTCCAAGCAGCTGGACCTGCTGAGCATCGGGCTCTTGCGCCAGGGTAAGCAATGCCTCCTTCTGAATGCCGCCGACGCCCGCCAGGACATAGCCCCTCTGATCGAGCTTCTGTTCGAGTTTCGCGCCCAGGCGATCGTCGTTCTCTCCGGCGAGCCGCCCGCCTCGATCGTCGATGAATGCATCGCCAATGGCGTGCGTCTCATCCTCATCAACCAGCGTCTCGACCGCACGGACACGAACATGGTGCTGAGCGACGACTCCCACGGCGCCGACCTCGCGGCACTGAGGCTGATTGAGGCGAAGTGCAAAAAAGTCGCCGTCGTCACGAGCGGCAGCCAGACCCCCGCCCAGTTGCGGCGGGCAAAGGCATTCACGCAACGAATGCAGGCCGAGGGCGTGGACGTCGTCGCCTGGTCGGGCGGTCCGACGACTTACGAGTCCGGGCTGCAGGCGGGGCGTGAGCTTCTGGTCGACAAGGCGATCGACGGCGCCTTCTGCGTGACCGATCTTCTGGCGCTCGGCTTTCTCGACGCGGCGCGGCTGGAAATGAACCGGCGGGTACCGCAGGACGTCTCGATCGTCGGCTTCGACGACATTCCGCAGGCCGGTTGGAAAGGCTACGGGCTCACGACGGTTGCCCAATCCTTCCAGGCCCTGACGGAAAAGGTGCTTTCGGCCCTGGACAGCGACGAACCGGAAACGCGGATGCAGATCGTGCCGGTAGCCCTGGTGGAGCGGCAGACGGCGCGCTAAGGCCTGTTGATTCCGGCACGTCCGGACGGAAGACCGCTGCGCACGCTTCCTGGAAGTGCTTCAGCTTCAGACGGCCTGGCGGATGCGGCTCTCGATCAGGAGGCCGCTGCCGTCGAGGATCGGGTGGGCAACCGAGGCGACATGGGCGTTGATCCGCTTCAGGTCGCGCAGCATGTCGAGATGCAGCGAACTCGTCTGCATGCTGTCCAACCGCCCTTCGCGCAGGCGCTGCAGGTGGCATTCCGCCGATTGCTTCTCGAGCCGGCGCACCTCCTCCTTCACCTCCACGAGACGGCGCGCCAACTCCGCGTCGCCGGTCGCGAAGACAGCCTGGGCCATGCGCAGGTTGTCGAGCGTGATCGCGAAGAGCCTTGCGAGTTCGCTCTGACCGTCCTCGGAAAAGCGCAGGCCGAGGCTGATCTTCTTTGCGATCTCGGGATGCAGCCCCTTCTCGATGATATCGCCGATATGCTCGAGGTTGATGGCATAGTCCACGATATGCCGGGCCCGGCGGTGATCGTCTTCCGTCATATCGTCCTTGCCTACCCTCGACACGTAGAGCTTGATCTCATGCTGGATCCGGTCCACCCGCCCTTCGAGCATGCTGATATCGGCAAGCATCGAGCGGTCGTTCGTCTTGAGCGCGTCCAGGGCCCGCACCAGCATGCTCTCGATCAGGTCGCCCACCGCCATGACCTCGCGACCGGCACCGGCAAGTGCGGCGACGGGTCTCGCGAGGGCCTCCACGTCCAGATAGCGTGGCCCGTTGTCGCTCTCGGCCTCCTGCGGGATGAGGCCGGCCGTCAGCCGATAAAGGAGAGGCGACACTGGAAAGGCGATCAGCGCCACGGCCAGGTTGAACAGAAGATGGGCATCGACGGCGAGCTTTTGCGGCGAAAGCCCTGCCAACTCCATGAATTCCGCACAATAGCCGGCCAACGGCAGGGCGATGGCGCAGCCGGTTGCCCTGACGATGAGGTTGCCGATCGTTACGCGCCGCGCGCCTGCGGAAGCACCCAGCGTCGCAAGCACCGGCGGCACGGCCCCGCCGAGGTTGGCGCCGAGGACAAGAACGACGACGAGCGCGGTCGAGATGCCGCCCGCGGAGGCCAGCGACAGGATGAGCACCACCATGGCGAGACTGGAGGAGGCGAGAATGGCGAGTGCGGCGGCGAAGATCAAAGCCACCGGCCAGGCATTGTCGAGCATCGCCAGGAAGGCGCTGAGTGCCGGCGACTGCAGAAGCGGATCGGTCGCGGTTGCGAGCAGATGCAATGACAACAGCATGAGGCCGATGCCAACGACGGCGCTGCCGGCGCCGCTGCGCGCGCCGGACCGCGCTCGGGCGAGGGCAACCCCGGCGAGAATGAGCAGCGGCGACAGCCAGCCGAGGCCGAGCGCCACGATCCAGGCCGTCGCGGCCGTCCCGACATTGGCGCCCAGCAACACGAGCTGTGCCATCGCCGGCGCGATCAGGTCCTTTTCCACGAAAGAGGCGACCATGAGTGCGGTCGCAGTCGAACTCTGGAGGGCCACTGTGGCGACGAATCCTGCAGCGAACGAACGCAGTCCGCCGCGCGTGCCGGCGGCGAGGCCGGTCCTCAGCCGCGCGCCCCAGGCCCGCGACATGCCGTCCTTGACCTGTGCCAGCCCGTAGAGCAGCAGCGCGACCGCGCCGAAGAGATTGATGCCGACAATGGCCGATTCCATGAGCCGATCCTAACCTGCCTGCTAACGGGTTGACGCGACGGTGCGCCTCTCTTCCAGCGCCGCATAGGCCATCCGACCACTCACGCCGGAGCGTCTTGCTGCACGGGATCCGGCGCAACGACGATCTGCGTCTCGCCATTTTCCGCGCGGTCCAGAAACAGACCCAACGCTCCAAGGAATATGGCAAGAAAGCCTTCCACCGAACTGTCGTGTCGGCTCCTCGCCTCGCATCCGAACCGCTCGGCCAGAAAGCGATAGACGGGCAGCCGCGATTTTTCGATATGCGGCAAAGCGAGCGATGCCCCCTGCCTAAGGCAGTACCAATCGGCGACGAGCTCGATCATCGGCAGGCTTCTCAGCTCGGCGATGTCGATCGCCGAAGCGTGCACCAAAGCGGACAGAATCGGAGCGCCGCCGGCGCTCTCTTCGGTGAAGAGGCACGCGATCCCCTCGAGCGTGAGGTCTGCCACGCGCTCGACGACTGCCGGCGGCCATTCCTCCGGAAAATAGCGGTGGCTGACCAGTGCCCGCTTGTGTGCCCTGAGAAAGGCTCCGTAAGTGGAGCTCGTAAAGGCGGCCTCCGGCTCTTCGCCGAGCAGCGCGACTTCTCGTTCATAGGCGCTGCGGAGCCGCTGGTCGGCAGGCAGTACGGACAGCTCCACCGTCTCCACGACGACGCTCCCCTCTCCCGGATGCGCGATCTTGAAGGCCGGCGGAAAGGCTACGAGCGACGGGACCGCAATATTGGTGAGCGACCGGTCGCCGCTGCCGCGGCGCGTGACGCCCTCCACATGAAGGTGCCCGCTGAAATGGAGCGACAGTCCGGCCGCAAGCAGCGCCCGCTCGACATCCTTTCGGGGTGTGCGCCGGGCGATGTTGGTCTCGCCGAACAGCGCTGCCTCGGCGCCGGTCGCGCCATCGAAAGGGTCGAGCACCGGATAGTGCGAAAAGGCAAGCAGAGTCTTCCCGAGCCTCCGTGCCCGTGCGCAGACGTCGGCGATCCAGGAGACGACAAAAGGCTTGCAGCGGATCATCGCGTTCCAGCCGCCCGAGGTGCTGTCGATGAAAGCCGCTTCCTCACCCCATTCAAACGTCCCGTTGACGGGTTCGAAGACGTTGGCATCGATCATCAGCAGCCAGAGACCGGGCTCGGGTTCGACCAGATAGGACGCGTCCATCAACTCGTAGCGATTGCTGCCGTCCGGTGAGGCCACCCCGTATCGGCGGTCTTCGACCGCATCGGAGGTGCCGAACGGGGTCTCCCAATGGAGATATTCGGGCCTGCGGAAATAGCCGAAGGCCGCCATCGGATCGAGGCCCGCCGGATAGCCTTCGCAATACATGCGGTCACTGACGGTGACGCCGCTGCCCGCGCCGTTCGCATCGCTGGTGACGAGAATGCCCCGGCCGTCGCGGCCGAGGAATTGCTTCGTGTGATGCCTGCCCCGTGGCCCGAAGATGTCGTGATTGCCGGGAAGCGCATAGAACGAGATGTCGAACGCATTGGCGTGCTCATGGAGAATGTCCCGCAGAGCGCTCGTGGTCGCGCGTTGGCCGTCGTCCGTATAGTCCCCGAGCAGCACGACGTGACGAATGCCGCGCCGGCGTACCTCGGCAAGGGCCGCCCAAAACGCCTCCGCGCTTTCATTGAAGACGCGTGTGGATTGCCGGGTGTCCGCCCAGCTGCGCATGGTGACTTCCCGACCCTCGACGGCCACTCTCGCAAAGCCGAAATCCGTATCGACATCGTGGAAATGCGCATCGGCGATTACGGCGACGGCCGGCAGGGTACGCTTCAGCATGGCCTCTCCTTCTGCCGTTCGCACTCGATCATGTCGATCCAGGCGGAGGCCCTCCTTGCTGCCTCGTAGAGCATCGGCTTCGGCGTCTCGAACCATTCGTCCGGCATCAATTGCCTGCGCGTGCGGATCGCCGCCACGGCATCTTCAAGCCTCGGATAAAGGTTAGGTTGCTGCTTGTGGAGGAAGAGCGCGACGAGCGAGACGGAACGGCTTCGTCCGCCGCGGCAGTTGACGAGAATGTTTCCGCCGTCCCGGAACGGATAGGTGGGCCGCTTCGGCATCGACTGGCGAAGCGCACCGTCGAGTATGTAATAGGCTCCCAGCATCATGGTGTCGGGGCTGCCCTCGTCATCGATCATGCCGATCTTGTAGTAGCGTATTGCCGCGAAGCCGGACGCCCTGCGCTCGCCATCCGCCTCGTCGGAAGGCCCCTCGACATAGTTGATGTCGAGGTTGATGGCACAATTGACGACGGCCGTGATGCCGTTTTGTCGCAGAAGCCCCAGGTCGCGCGCGCCATCGCTGCCGCCGATGTAGAGAGCGGAGCCGTGCGGCCCCAATTTTTCGGCAATCAGGCTGATGGCCGGTCGGGTATGGACAGGTGCATCCATGCAGTCTCCTCTTCGCGGCCACGCCGCGTCAGCCTCCAATACGCCAATCGGCCGGCTCCGCGCGCTGCTCAGGCCGGTCCGTCGGCATCGCATATGCGGCCAGTGGTATGTTCGAGGCGCGGCTCGTGTCCGATGCGAGGCCGGGTGCCACGGCCAGAGCCGGGCCGCCGGCATCCAGGCTGCCGATCTCGAGGTATGGGCAGACGACTCCGCCCGCCTCGCTCACGAGCAGAAGGCCGGCAAGGCAGTCCCAGGAATTCATGTGCAGTTCAATATAGCCGTCCGAGCGGCCATCAGCGACGTAAGCGAGCGCCAATGCGCCGGAACCGGCGCGGCGAACATTGGCGCCCATCCCGAGCAGCGCTTCCATGACGCCGAGATAGGCCGTGTTCGGCACGCGCATCGACCAACCCATTTCCAGCGACGCAGCGTCGAAGCGGGCGGTCTGGGCGACCCGAATGGGAACACCGTTCCGCGTCGCGCCCGCCCCTCGACGCGCGAAGTAGAGCTCGTCCAGCGCCGGATTGTAGATCGCGGCGATCTCGGTCACCCCGCTTTGGACAAAGGCGATCGAGATGCAGAAATGCGGGATGCCCCGCGCGAAATTCGCCGTGCCGTCGATGGGATCGACCACCCAGACCCGGTCGCTTATCGCTCCCCCACCCTCTTCACCAAAGAAGCTGTCGCCCGGAAAATGCGCGGCAAGCGCGTGGCGGATATAGGCCTCGGAGGCGGCATCCACTTCGGTCAGGAAGTCCTGAGGCCCTTTCATCGAAACGTTCTGCCTGGCCTCGCCATGAAACCCTTGCAGGGTCAATGCGCCGGCTGAGCGAATGATCTCGCGACAAAGTTCTGCACGACTATCGAGGTCATCGGAATAAGGCTGTCGACTCACCGGCGCTTCCACTTCATTGCACACGCGCGCAATATTGCACACGTGTTCATCGCGTTCAAGCCCGATCGGCCACAGTTCGCGCTCGGGATCTCGGTCTGCCTTTGTGCGGACCTACTGGACCCAACAACCCCATTACCGACGTGGAAGGCGTGGCCGTAGGCTTCCGGACCACCTAGCCTGCATCCCCGAAGGCAATCAGCAGCTCACGCAACGGATCATTGTTGGACGTTTTCCCGCAAAGCAAGCTCTGTTCCAAGTCCGACTAGAATGGTGCCGCCAGCGCGGGAGACGAGGCGCGTTTTGCGGCATATTTGTAAATTTAAATTTGCAAATCCTTGCAATACATGTAGAAAATACGGCACGTAAGATAACAACAATCGGATTTTCAGCGTCTCCCCATGCTTGTCATTCTCGCCGATGATCTGACGGGTGCCCTTGATTCAGCTGCCCCGTTTGCGGGCCGCGGCCTTCATACGGAAGTCGCTCTCGCCCTGGACTCCGTGGATGCTGCACTGGCGGACGGACCGGACATCCTCGTCGTCAACGTGAAGTGCCGCGAGGTTTCCCCGGATGAGGCGCGCAAGGCGACATCCGACTTCCTGAAGCACGTCCCCGAAGGTGCGCGGATTTTCAAGAAGGTCGACTCGAGGCTGAAGGGCAATATCGAGGCAGAACTCGACGCTACCCCTTTTTCGCGCGCCCTTGTCGCGCCGGCCATCCCCGATTTCGGCCGTACCGTGGTCGACGGCCAGGTCCGGGGGTTCGGTGTGGAGGCGCCTATCCCGGTCGCTCAGAGGCTCGGCCGACATGCGGCTCGCGCATTGATCCCCGATACCATGTCGCGCAAGGACATGCTCGCCGCATTGGCGAGCGCCGAGACGGCCGGCTGCGATCTCATGATCGGCGCGAGAGGCCTTGCCGATGCACTTGCCCACCGGATGACGGATAGCGAAACGCTGCCGCTGATCCCGCTGCCCCGCAAGCCTATATTGATCGTCGTCGGATCGCGCGACCCGATCACCGTCGAGCAGGTCGACGTGCTGCGCGATAACCGCCCCGCCGAGTATATCCCGGCGGTCGGAGGCAGGGTGCTGAAGCCCGGCACCCCGGTGACCGGAGCGGTGACGATCATTCAGGCGGTCGAAGGCGAGACGCCGCTCAGCCCGGCCGAGGTCTCCGCCAACCTGGCCGACAGCGTCGTTCCGGCCTTCACCGGCGCGGCCACGACCCTGCTTCTTACCGGTGGCGCAACGGCCGAGGCCGTGCTGGCAAGAATGGGCGTTTCCCGTTTCCGCCTCCTCGGCGAATGCATGCCCGGAATGGCGCTGGCCTTCGCCGACGGCCGATATATCATCACCAAGTCCGGCGGCTTCGGCGGGCCGGATACGCTGAGCGACATCGCAAGGCAAATCACGGGGGAGGCGAGATAGACGATGGGACTGCAGGAAGGGACCCCCCGCAAGGGCCTGCCCGACATCGTGTTCGAAAGAATGCACCGCGCGATCAAGTCCGGCGCCTATAAGCCGGACGAGCGTCTGCCGACGGAGCATGAGCTGGCGACGGAGTTCGAGGTATCCCGGCCGATCGTCCGGGAGGCGCTGAAGCGCCTCAGGGACCAGGGGCTCATCTATTCCCGGCGTGGCGCGGGCAGTTTCGTGAGAGCCGTGGGCCTTCGCGAGCCGCTCGGTTTCGGCCAGCTCGAAAACGTCGCCGATCTCCTGAACTGCTATGAATTCCGGCTGACGCTGGAGCCTGCGGCTGCGGCCGCGGCAGCGCTCCGGCACGACGAGACGAGCCTCGCATCGATCCGCCGGGCACTCGAACTGCTGCGCGACGCCACCAACCGGCAATCCCACCGGGAGGATGCCGACTTCCAGTTCCATCTTGCGATCGCCCGTGCGGCCCAGAACAGCTACTTCTCGACCGCCATGGAGGCGCTGAAGGAGCACATCGCCGTGGGCATGAAGTTCCATGGCATCTCGGTGAAGCGAGAGGCCAGCGGCCTCTCCAGGGTTTTCGCCGAGCACGAGGCGATTGCCGATGCCATCGCCGCGGGCAGTGCGGAGGAGGCCCGCATGCTGATGCTGAAGCATCTGACCGGATCGCGCGACCGTCTGTTCCTGGCCTCACAGTAGAGGCAGAACCGGCCGGGGAAGGCGAAGGGAGAGAAGCATCTCCCCAGTCGCAACAGGCCTTAGAACGCCGCCCGATAGATCTCCAGCACATCCGCCTCGCTCATGTCGACCGGATTGTTGTCCATCAGCCGTCGGATCGCATGCGCATCGGCGGCAAAGCGCGGCAGGTCGGACTCCTTCGCGCCATTGGCGGCCAGAGACATCTCTATGCCGAGGCTGGCGCAGAAACCTTTCGCGGCCGAGAGCAGATCACGTTGCGAGAGATCTTTGCCAAGCCCCAGGGCATCCGCGACTTCCGCCGTCTTTGCCACGACGGCCGGCTGGTTGAAGGCGAGCACATGCGGAAAGATGATCGCATTGGCGAGGCCGTGCGGCAGATGCAGCAGCGTACCGAGCGGATAGGATATGGCGTGCCCGGCTGCCGTGTTGACGGGACCGAGGCATATGCCGCCGTAATAGGATGCCAGCATCATCCCCTCGCGCGCTTCGGTATCTTCGCCGTCGCGCACGGCACGGGCGAGATATCTGCCGACGAGGTTGAACCCCATCCGGGCGAAGCCGTCGATCATCGTATGGGCCTTGCGGTTGGTGAAGGCCTCGACGCAGTGGGCCATGGCATCCACGCCGGTCGCCGCGGTGACGGCAGGCGGCACGCTGTAGGTGAGTTGCGGATCGAGCACGGCGAGATCGGCGATCATGTGCGGACTTTCGACCGCGATCTTGATGCCCTTGTCCGGGTCGGTGATCAGCGAACGGATCCCGGCCTCAGAACCCGTGCCGGCGGTCGTCGCGACCTGCGCAAGGCGCGTGTTGCGGCCGGCCACGCGATTGGGCCCGGCGACATCGGCGAGCGATTGCCCGGAGTCCCAGAGCACCGCGACCAGCTTGGCGACATCCATCACCGAGCCGCCGCCAAGACCGACGATCAGGTCCGGGCGCGCTTTCCGCGCGGCATCCAGCGCCGCCTCGAGTGTCGCGATATCCGGTTCGCCGGGGATCGCGTCGAATAAGTCGACCTCGCCCGAGAGCTTCAGTCTGTCAGCAAATCCGGACGTGACCGGCGTCGCGATGACCAGGGTGGAGCCGACCTGACCGGCCCAGGCGCCGACTTCCCCGATGCTTCCGGCGCCGACGACGAGTCGGCGCGGCTGATGGATCGTGATCATGACGCTGCCTTTCTGCTTGCCTTGCCGGCCACGAGTTTGCGCGCATAGGCGATCGCGGAATTCAGGTTGCCGTGATTGGCGATACCCTTTCCGGCAATATCGAAGGCAGTCCCGTGATCGACGGAGGTGCGGTCGATCGGAAGATCTACGGAAACATTGACCGCCGTATCGAAGGCGACCAGCTTGATCGGGATATGACCCTGGTCGTGATATTGCGCGACGACCAGATCGAAGCCTCCCGAATAGGCGCGATGGAACACGGTATCGGCGGAGATCGGCCCCTGCACATCGATGCCTTCTTCACGCGCGGCCGCCACCGCAGGCCCGATCTGATCATCGTCTTCCGTGCCGAACAGGCCGTTCTCGCCGCAATGGGGATTGATGCCGGCGACCGCGATGCGCGGGTGCTCGTAGCCGATGCGCTTCAGATGCGCGTTGCCGGCGCGGATCGTGGCAAGAACCCGCTCGGTGGTGGCGCGGCCGATCGCCTCCTTGAGCGACACATGGGTGGAGACGTGGATGACCTTGAGTCGCTCGGAGGCAAGCAGCATATAGGCGGCGCTCGATCCGGTCAGGCTGCGCAGCATGCCGGTATGGCCGTCGTAATGATGGCCCGCCATGTTAAGTGCTTCCTTGTTGATCGGCGCCGTGACGATGCAGCCGATGTCGCCTGCCTGGGCATCGCGGACCGCGCGCTCGATGAACCGGAAGGCTGCGTCGCCTGCCACTGCCGAAAGGCTTCCCCAGGCGAGCGGCGCGCCCTCGACCGGAAGGTCGACGACATAGGGCTGAAGATCGACCGAGAGGCCAAGCGCCTCCCTGGCAGCCTCAAGCGTCGCTAGGTTGCCGTAGATGCGGGTCGCCTCCCGGTCCGCAGCCGACATCTCAGCAAGCGACCGGACCGTGATCTCCGGTCCGACGCCACAGGGATCGCCCATGGTGATGCCGATAATCTTGCTCATCAGTTTCTCCCCTCGTCGGCCCACCCGGGCGGCAGACGGACATATTTGATTGCGCGCCGATGGTAGGTGTAGGCGACGTGCAGACTGCCGTCGTCCCCTTCCAGGAGCCACGGATAGGACATTTCCTTGTTGTGTCCGTCGGTCGAATTGTTGGAAAGGCAGGTCCCCGGCCCGTCCTCGATCACGATACGGTCGGGGAAGGTGCGCCCGCCGTCGGCCGACAGGCAGACGCTCACCGGCGCCCGCGGCACGCCCCAGATCGGCACGCATCCGCCTGAAGGATCGGCGTCGGGCCGGCCGTCGTCGTCTCCGAGCTCCTCGTAAAGCGATGCGCGCCGGTCGGCCGAAAGGGCCGCATTCACCGGATTGCAGATCATCGCCAACCGGCCGTCCCCGAGCCGGACGACGGCGATCGAGGAATTGTTGTTGGGCACGTCGGTCGGCGCCGGGAGGCTCCACGTCCGCCCGCCATCGACGCTCTCGACGCGGTAGACCTGGTCCGCCTGGCGGCGGCGGAAGAAAGCCGCGTAGCGGGTGTCGCCGACAGCCACCGGGCTCATGTGCACGCAACCGATCGAACCGGCGAGGTCGGCGAGTTGCCAGCTTCGGCCGCCATCGGTCGAAATGCCGACGGCCGCATTGTCGTGACTGCCGTTCCACTTCTGACCGGGGCGCTGGATGCAGCGAAAGATCGGCAGCAGCCATGCCCCGTCATCTCTGATGACGAGCGGCGCGCGGATGAAGCAGCCGCGCGGCAGGTCGAGATAGCGCCCCTCGGAAGCGGCAAGCCTGGTCGGATCAGCGGCATCCCTCTCGATTGCGGCCATCCGGATGCGGCATTCGTCCTGATTGCCCGAGGGCTGCGACGTGTGGAAAAGCCAGAGCCGCCCGTCGGGCGCCGTGAACAGCACCGGGTTCTGCTCGGAGTGCTCGGCATCGAAACTCAGCCGCTGCGGCTCGCCCCAGTGCGCGGCGCCGGGGGCGAGCACCGACGCGAAGATCGAAATGTCGGATTTTCCCTCGAGCGTCCCGCCGAACCAGGCACAGACGAGACTTCCGTCCTCGAGCCTGTGCAGAAAGGCTGCGTGGTTCTGCACCATGGGCGAGGGCAGGAGCGATTCCAATCGCCCTCCCCCGGTCTCCCGGAGCTTGCCGGTCATTGCGTTTGCGATTTCGTCAGGCGTCATGAAAGCCTCCTCATACATCGGACAATCGCGGAATTTCGAAAGTTGTCAAGTTTTCTATTTTTGTATGACGCGATCTAACTCGAGCGTTAGTTTCACTAAATTGCTGTTTTTGATGTGAAATTTTGTGTTGTGAAATTTTTCATTCCCGGATGGAGGCGAAAACAATTTGACAAACTTGATAAGAAATCGGATGGTCTGGTCAATTCGGCGACAGAAGGGCGCTTAGCGGCGAGGAGGCTGATTGCCGCAGCCCGCATGGAGAGAGGCGAACGAAGTCGCCGCGCCACACACGAGATCCTAGAGGGAGGAGAATGCAAATGAAAAGAACACTGATTATGGGAGCCCTGATGCTGGGCTCCGCGCTCGCCCCGGCCTTCGCGGCATCCGGGCCGGTCAAGATCGTTCTGCCGGAAGAGGCGGACCTGCTCGAGCCCTGCATGGCCACGCGCTCCAATATCGGCCGCATCATCATGCAAAACGTCAGCGAGACCCTGACCGAGCTCGACCTTCGCGAGGGCAAGGGCCTGATGCCACGCCTTGCCGAGAGCTGGGAGCAGAAGGAGGATGGGAGCTGGCGCTTTCACCTGCGCAAAGGCGTGAAGTTCTCCGACGGCACCGACTTCAATGCCAAGGACGTCAAGTACAGCTTCGACCGCGTGATGAGCGACAAGAATGCCTGTGAGTCGCGCCGCTATTTCGGCGGCATGAACATCAAGATCGACGTCGTCGACGACACGACCGTCGATTTCACGGTCGATCCGGTTCAGCCGATCCTGCCGCTGCTCCTGTCGCTGCTGACGATCGTGCCGGAAGAGACGCCGATGGAATTCGTGCGCGAACCCGTCGGCACCGGCCCCTACAAGCTGACCGACTGGACGCCCGGACAGCAGATCGTGCTTTCCGCCCGCGACGACTACTGGGGCGAAAAGCCCGAGGTCACCGAGGCGACCTATCTGTTCCGCGCCGATCCTGCGGTCCGCGCCGCCATGGTCCAGACGGGTGAGGCCGATCTGTCGCCGTCCATCTCGCAGACCGAGGCGACCAACCCGGCCACCGACTTCTCCTATCTCGACAGCGAGACCGTCTATCTGCGCATCGACCATAATATCGAGCCGTTGAACGACGTCCGCATCCGTCGCGCTCTGAACCTTGCGATCGACCGCGAAGCCTTCCTCGGCACGCTGGTGCCCGACAGCGCCGTCCTCGCCACCGCGATCGTTCCGCCGCCGACGCTCGGCTGGAACCCCGACGTGAAGGTCTTCCCCTACGATCCGGAGCAGGCCAAGAAGCTCATCGAAGAGGCCAAGGCCGATGGCGTCAAGGTAGACACGCCGATCACCATCATCGCGCGCACCGCGAACTTCCCGAACGTGACCGAGATCATGGAGGCCATCCAGGCGCAGCTGCAGGAGGTCGGGCTCAAGGTCGAGCTCAAATTCGTAGAAGTCGCCGAGCACGAAGTCTATTATTCGAAGCCCTTCAAGGAAGGACGCGGTCCGCAGCTGGTTGCCGCGATGCACGACAACTCGAAGGGCGACCCCTCCTTCTCGATGTTCTTCAAATACGACTCCGAAGGCACGCAGTCGGGCTTTTCCGATCCGAAGGTCGACGACCTGATCGCCCGTGCCTCGGCTGCCGTCGGAGACGAACGCGCCAAGCTCTGGTCCGAGCTCATCGCCTACGTCCATGACGACGTGGTGGCGGATGTGCTGTTGTTCCACATGGTCGGTTTCTCGCGGGTGTCCGAGCGACTGGACTTCAAGCCCACGATGGCGACGAATTCCATGCTGCAGCTCTCCGAGATCAAGATCAAATGATCTGAACCGCGGACGAGCGGCCATTCGAAATGAAACTTCCGGCGGCGGGACCCCCGCCGCCTCATGCAAAATCGAGGGCTGCCATGCTCAGATTCATCCGCCAACGTGCGCTCGCAAGCCTGATCTCGCTCATCGGCCTGATCGTCATGGTATTCTTCCTGTCCCGGATGACCGGCGACCCGGCAGCCCTGTTTCTGCCCGTCGAAGCATCCGCCGAGATGAAGGAGCAGTTCCGCGAGCTGCACGGACTGAACGATCCGATCCTCGTCCAGTTCGCCCGTTATGTGGGCGATGTCGTCACCGGCGATCTCGGCGAATCTCTGCGCAAGGCCCGCCCTGCGCTCGATGTCGTCCTCGAAGCCTTCACCTGGACTCTCTGGCTTGCCGTCATCACGATGACGCTCGTCACGGGAGCGGCGATTGTCGTCGGCTCGCTGGGTGCCTTCCGCTCCGGCGGTTTCTTCGACCGGCTGTCGTCGATGGTCTCGCTCATCGGCGCGTCGGTTCCGGATTTCTGGCTGGCGATCGTCGCCATCGTCATCTTCTCGATCAACTTCGCGATCCTGCCGACATCCGGCACCGGATCGGTCGTGCACTGGATCCTGCCGATCGCGGTTCTCTTCGTCCGCCCCTTCGGCATCATCGTCCAGGTGGTGCGCGGCTCCATGGTCAGCGCGCTGTCCTCGGCCTATGTGAAGACCGCACGGGCAAAGGGCGTGAAGTCCGGGCCGATCATCTTCATCCACGCTCTGCGCAATGCGATGCTGCCCGTCATCACCGTGGTCGGAGACCAGGCGGCAAGCTTGCTTAACGGCGCGGTCGTGGTCGAGACGATCTTCGGCTTTCCCGGCGTCGGCAAGCTCATGATCGATTCCATCCTGCAGCGCGATTTCAACGTGGTGCTGGCGGCGATCCTCGTCACGGCCATTGCGATCTTCCTCATGAACGTGCTGATCGATCTCGCCTATGCGCTGCTCGATCCTCGCATCCGGCACTGAGGAGGCGACGGACCATGACCCTGGCAACCACCGACAATGTCATCGCCGCAGAGCCGTCCTTCCCGGTACGCATGTTGCGCATGCTGCTGGCGGACAAGTTCGCGCTTTGCGCGGCGATCTTCCTTCTCGTCATCCTCGTCATAGCCGTCATCGGCCCGGCCTGGCTGGGCGACCTGGCGACGAAGCAGAACCTGCGCGGCCGCAATCTGCCGCCATTCGACTGGACCCGCGCCTGGGTCTGGTGGATGGGCGCCGACGCGCTCGGCCGTCCGCTCTTCGCCCGCATCATCGTTGCGGCCCAGAACACCCTGATGGTCGCCGCCGGCGCCGTGATCCTGTCCTCGGTGATCGGCACCGTTCTCGGCCTCATCGCCGGCTTTTCCTCGCCGCGCATGAGCCAGATCATCATGCGTCTCGCCGACGTGATCATGTCCTTCCCGTCTCTGCTGATCGCGGTGATCGTGCTCTATGTGCTCGGCTCCTCGATCCTCAACCTCATGCTGGTGCTCGCCATCACCCGCATTCCGGTCTATCTGCGCACCACGCGGGCCGAAGTGCTGGAGATCCGCGAACGCATGTTCGTGCAGGCGGCCCGGGTCATGGGCGCCTCCAGCAAGCGCATCCTCTTCCGCCACATCCTGCCGGTCGTGCTGCCGACGCTGACGACGCTCGCCACCCTCGATTTCGCCTATGTCATGCTGGCGGAAAGCGCGCTGTCCTTCCTCGGCATCGGCATTCAGCCGCCGGAAATCACCTGGGGCCTGATGATCTCGCAGGGCCGGCAATATCTCACCAATGCCTGGTGGCTATCCTTCTGGCCCGGCCTTGCCATCATTCTCACCACCATGTCGCTCAACCTGCTGTCCAATTGGATGCGGATCGCGCTCGATCCGGTACAGCGCTGGCGTCTCGAAATGAAGGGCGGCAAAAATGGCTGAACATCTGCTCGAGGTCCGCAACCTCTCCGTCGAGTTCCACACCGCGACGGGCGTGGTCCATGCGGTGAAGTCGATCTCCTATCACCTCGACAAGGGAGAGACCCTCGCGATCCTCGGCGAAAGCGGTTCCGGCAAGTCCGTCTCCTCCTCGGCGATCATGAACCTCATCGACATGCCGCCTGGCCGCATCAGCGCCGGCGAAATCCTGCTCGACGGCAGGGACTTGCTGACAATGCCTGCCGAGGAACGGCGCGAGGTCAACGGCCGCCGGGTCGCCATGATCTTTCAGGATCCGCTCAGCCATCTCAATCCGGTCTACAGCGTCGGCTGGCAGATCTCGGAAGCCATGACCACGCACGGGCTCGCCGGCAGCAAGGCGCGCGAAGAGGCGCTGCGGCTCCTTCGCCGCGTCGGGATTCCCGAGCCCGAGCGGGCAATGCGCAAATATCCGCACGAATTCTCCGGCGGTCAGCGCCAGCGCGTCATGATCGCCATGGCGTTGGCGCTCCGGCCGGACCTCCTGATCGCCGACGAACCGACCACCGCGCTCGACGTGACCGTGCAGGCGGAAGTGCTGAAGCTTCTGAAGGAGCTGCAGCGCGAAACGGGCATGGCGGTGCTGATCATCACCCACGATCTCGGCGTCGTCTCCGAGATCGCCGACCGGGTCGTCGTGATGGAAAAGGGCG
This sequence comes from Sinorhizobium meliloti 4H41, assembly GCF_000375585.1. Lineage (GTDB taxonomy): Bacteria > Pseudomonadota > Alphaproteobacteria > Rhizobiales > Rhizobiaceae > Sinorhizobium > Sinorhizobium meliloti_A. Next base: position 33,015 of record NZ_AQWP01000003.1, read on the forward strand.
CCATCGTCGAAGCGGGAACCGTGCGCGAGATCTATAAGAACCCGCAGCATCCCTATACGCAGAAGCTCATCGCCGCCGCCCCCGGCAAGGGCGCGATGCACGAACCCGGCGCCCGCGCCGAACCCCTGCTCAGCGTGCGCGACGTGCGCAAGACCTACGGCTCCTTCGAAGCGCTGAAGGGCATCTCCTTCGATCTCATGCCCGGCGAGACAATGGCTGTCGTCGGCGAAAGCGGCTCCGGCAAATCGACGCTTGCCCGGGCCCTCTTGCGTCTCGACGAGCCGGATAGCGGCACGGCGCTCTGGAAGGGCCGCGACCTGTTCGCGCTTTCGCCGGCTGAGCTCTACAAGCTCAGGCGCGACCTCCAGATGGTGTTCCAGGACCCGACCCAATCGCTTAACCCGCGCATGACGGTCTACCAGCTGATCTCCGAGGCCTGGGTCATCCATCCGGACATCCTGCCCAAGGCGAAATGGCGTGAACGCGTGGCGGAGCTCCTGGTGCAGGTCGGCCTTTCGGCCGAACACATGAGCCGCTATCCGCACCAGTTTTCAGGCGGCCAGCGCCAGCGAATCGCCATTGCCCGGGCGCTTGCGCTCGAGCCGCAGCTGATCATCTGCGACGAGGCCGTTTCCGCGCTCGACGTCTCCGTCCAGGCGCAGGTGATCGAGCTTCTCGACAGGCTGCGCCGCGAGATGGGGATCGCCTTCATCTTCATCGCCCATGACCTGCCGGTCGTTCGCGATTTCGCCGATTACGTCATGGTCATGCAGCAGGGAGAGGTCGTCGAGCTCGGCACCGTACGCGAGGTCTTTGATACCCCGCGGCAGGCCTATACCCGCGCCCTTCTCGCGGCCAGCCTCAATCCCGATCCGGATGCAAAGGCCGGCCACCTCGCATCGGTGCCGGCCGGGGCTGCCGACATTCTCATCCCAAAGCGGAGTCACTGATGTCCAAGAAAGCCTTCGTCGCCCTCGTCACCTGCTTCAACGAGGACGAGACCATCAACTACGAGGCGACCCGCGCCCAGGTGCGCCGTCAGGTCGCCGCCGGCAACAATATCATGTGCGCCGGCACCAATGGCGATTTCACTGCGCTCACGCACGAGGAGAAGATCCGGCTCACCGAGGAGGTGGTCGACGAGGTCGGCGGACGCGTCGATGTCATCGTCAATGCCGGCATGCCCGCGACCTTCGAGACGCTGCAGCTCGCGCGCGCCTTCGACCGCATCGGCGTCAGCGGCATCGCCGTCATCACGCCCTTCTTCATCGCCTGTACGCAGGACGGCCTGATCCGGCACTTCTCGACGGTCGCCGATGCCGTAGAGACCCCCGTCTATCTCTATGACATTCCCTCCCGCACCCAGAACCATATCGAGCCGGAGACGGCTCTGAAGCTTGCCTCGCACGGCAATATCGCCGGGATCAAGGATTCCGGCGGTGCGCAGGATACGCTCGAGGCCTATCTGCAGGTGGCGCGCGACGTGCCGGGCTTCGAAGTCTATTCCGGGCCGGACCATCTGGTTCTCTGGTCGCTGCAGAACGGTGCGGCCGGCTGTATTTCCGGCCTCGGCAATGCAATGCCGGAGGTGCTCGCCGGCATTCTCAGCGCGTTCAACAACGGGAACATTGCCGAGGCGGAACGCCAGCAGGCACTCTACACCGCTTTCCGCACCGAACTTTACGCCCTCGGCTTCCCGCCGGCCCTGGTCAAGCGCTCGCTTTACCTGCAGGATCCCTCCGTCGGGGCCTCCCGCCAGCCGGCGCTGCTCCCGAGCCAGGAGCAGGACGCAAGCATTCGGGAGATTCTGGTGCGGCACCGGCTGCTGTGAGGCGGTTCCCCTAGCCGTCATCTCGAAAGCTCTCGTTTACCGGACCTGTACAGGACCCATCCGGCAATCAGCATCAAGGCTCCCCAGAGCAGAAAGCCTGTGTCCCAGTAGAGCCACTGGTCCCGCGGCACCGTCTCGTTGACGTGGTGCAGGCCGAGGATCTGGTGGTTGACGGTGCCTTCGATCAGGTTGAAGGCACCAAACCCGATGAGGAAGGTACCGGCAACAAGCTTTGCCGACCAAAGCAGGGGCGTCCGCCGCCCACGGCGCCACAGGACGATCAGGCCCAGCACGACGAAGACGTATGTGGCCACATGGAAGAGGCCGTCGAAGAACGTATTCAATCTCAGATTTTCGAGGCTGTCGGGGGGAAAGCCTGCGCTGCTCAGCATGTGATGCCACTGCAGCACCTGATGCAGAACGATGCCGTCGAAGAAGCCCCCGAGCCCCAGGCCCAGGAGTATCCCGGCCGCAGCGGGAAATTCTCCGTTTTCTTTTGCGGTGTCGTCCAATATCTGTACTCCGCTCAGCAACCACTCACAGAATGCATTCTTTCGAAATATTTATTAATTGATCAGTTTGATGAAATGTACTTTTCATTCCGCCTAAGCTGTCTTAATATTCTCCACGTCAGTAGAAGCGGTCAGCCGCGTTAGTATCTCACGATACAACATCCGGTCGGGAATTGCTGGCATGCGATCGCGCAGACCGCAGCCCGACGGATCTTTCTGACCTCGCCTTCAGCAAAGTTGACGTCGAACTCCGGGGCGCTTCGCTCACGGACAATCCGTGAATTGGATTGACGGCAACTTTGGAGAGACTGATGATTATCGACATTAGCTGCTACCCGACCAAGATTGTGGATCTGGCCTGGCGGCACGATGGCGAGCCTTTTACAGGTGAGCGCCTCCTCAAGATGATGGACGGCCCTTATTATGTGAACGGGAAGCCGCGCCGCATCGACAAAGCTTTCATCCAGCCCCCGCAGGGCAACACCATTTACACCGACGGCTACGGCGATCTGACCGGCAAGGCGGCGATCCGGGACTACATGTCCTACACCGTCGAGCTCGTTCAGAAATATCCGGACCGCTTCCTCGGCTGTTTCGTCTACAATCCGCGCTACGGCACCCAGAACGGCGCCGAAGAAATCGAGCACCACGCCAAGGAATACGGCTTCAAGATGGTGCAGCTTCAGGCGAACATGCACGCCTACCGCCCCGACCGGGCGCTCGACTGGCTGCGACCCGCGATGCGGAAATGCGCCGATCTCGGCCTCATCGTAAAGGTGCATACCGGCGACGGCCCCTACAGCATCCCGACCGAATTCTATCCGATCATTCGAGAGTTTCCGTCGGTCAATTTCGTCCTCGGGCACTTCGGCGTGCAAACGGGGGGCGTCTATGTTTTCGAGCCGTTCCAGATGGCGATGGATGCGCCGAACATCTACGTCGAATCCGGCTGGTGCCTGCAGTCGCGCATCGTCGAATTCGCCAAGGAGCTGCCGAAGCACAAGATCCTGTTCGGCACCGACACGCCCCCGAACGAGCCCGGAATGTGGCTGCGCCTTCTCGAGGTGCTGTGCCACGAGCCGCCCCAGGGGCTGAACCTCGACGAGGATACGCTCGAGGACTACCTCGGCAACAACATCGCCCGGATGATCGGTCTCGATCCGACACCGCCGCCGCGCAGCCTGGAGGAGGCACAGGCCCGCCTCAAGGGCACCCATGCCAGCCTTCAGCCGGCGTGAGCCTTCCGCACGCGCGTTTCATGAAATCGGAGAAATAGCATGATCATCGATACCCACCTCCACCCGACCAATCTGGTCGACGAGGCATGGCGCCACACCGGCACGCCCTTCACCGGCGAGCGCATGCTGAAACTGATGGACGGACCCTATATGATCAACGGCAAGCCTCGCCGGATCGACATGGGCTTCATTCAGCCGCCGCCCGGCAATACAGGCTATCGCGACGGCAACCGCATGGGCCGCGAAGGCATCCGCGATTACATGGCGTATATCGCCGAACTTTGCCAGAAATACCCGGACCGCTTCATCGGCAACTTCAACTACAATCCCCGCTGGGGTCCGGAAAACGGCGCGGCCGAGCTCGAATTCCATGTCAAGGAATACGGCTTCAAGATGCTGAAGCTGCACGCCAACATGCATGGTTACCGGCCCGACCGGGCCCTCGACTGGCTTCGCCCGGCGATGAAGAAGTGCGCGGAACTCGGAGTGGTCGTGCTCATCCACACCGGTGACGGGCCCTACACTATTCCGACGATGTTCTATCCGATCATTCGCGAGTTCCCGATGGTCAATTTCATCATCGGGCATTTCGGGATCCAGACCGGGGGCAACTACTCGTTCGAGTCTTTCTGGATGGCGATGGACACACCCAACGTCTACTGCGAGTCCGGTTGGTGCTTCCAGTCCCGCATCGTCGAATTCGCGAAAGAGCTGCCGAAACACAAGATCGTCTTCGGTACGGACTCGCCGCCAAACGAACCCGGCATGTGGCTGCGCGAGCTCGAGGTTCTCTGCCACGAACCGCCCCACGGCCTCGGGCTTTCCGAGGACGATCTCGAGGGCTATCTCGGCAACAACATCGCCAAGCTCGTCGGCATCGACCCGACGCCTCCGCCACGCAATCTCGAGGAAGCCCAGGCGCGCCTGACCGATACATATGCGGGTCTGAGGCGAGAGGAGCGCCAGCCTACTCCTGCCTGATCGGCCTCGGTCGATCCCCAGTCAGAGCGGGATTCGAGCGGAACATCGCTCGCATTTTCCTCATCCCGCTCCAGGGCAGCGGCTCCCTCCAAGGCCGCTGCCCGCTCATGTGAAGTAACGACACCGCGAAGGGCAGTATTATGGAGTTCGGCAGCCAGGACGTCCGCTACTTTCTCCGGGAATACCGGAAGGCGTATCCCGAAGACGTACTCACCATCGAAGACCGTATCACGGACGACCAGGACGCATCGGCGTTCATCTGGAAGCTCAACCAGCAAGGCCGGGCGCCGCTCCTGCATTTCCGCAACGTCGAGGGCGTCGGCGGCGAAGTGATTGCCAACACCTTCGGATCACGCGAGCGGATCGCCCGGATGTTCGGGACCTCCCAGGACCGGCTGCACGAAGCCTATCAGGCACGCTCGCGGCAAGCCCTGCCGCCGCGGCTGGTCGACAGCGGACCGGTCACCGAATGCGTGGAAGAGCACGACATCGATCTAGGCACGCTGCCGATGCTGAAGCACTTCGCGACGGACAGAGCGAAATACATCACCAGCGGCATAATTATCGCCGAGCACCCCGAAACCGGCGCCGGCAATCTCAGCTATCACCGCGCCATGATCCATTCGAAGAACGAGCTGGCGACGAGCCTGCATTCGCGCGGACATCTGTGGCGGCTGCTCAACATGGCCAAGGACCGCGGCGAGAACCTGAAGGTCGCCATGGTCATCGGCGCGCATCCTCTCTTCATGATCGCAGCCTCGGCGCGCCTGGCGTTCGGTGAGGACGAGCGCGACGTCGCCGGCGGCCTCATGGGCGAGCCGCTCGAGGTGGTACGGACGCCGAAATACGGCATCCGGGTTCCGGCCTATGCCGAAATCGTACTGGAAGGGGTGATCGAGCCCGAAACGCAGGTTGCCGAAGGGCCCTTCGGAGAGTTCACGGGCTACTCGTCCGACCGATCGACGAACAATCTGTTTCGCGTCGAGACGTTGCTGCGCCGCAAGGACGCCATCCTTGTCAGCGTCGCCGGCGGCAACTCGTCCGAACATCTCAATCTCGGCCGTGTTCCGCGCGAGGCGGAGATGGTGGAAAAGCTGAAGCAGCGCTTCCCGAGCGTGACGGCAGTCCACTATCCGGCATCCGGCACGCATTTTCACGCCTATGTCGCCCTCAACCAGACGAGACCCGGCGAGGCCCGCCAGATCATGCTCGGACTGCTCGGCTGGGACGCTTATCTGAAGACCGTGATCGCCGTCGATGCCGACGTGGACATAACGCGGGATTCCGACGTGCTTTGGGCCATGTCTGCCCATTTCCAGCCGCACAAGGATGTCGTCATCATCGAAGGGCTGCCCGGCAACGCGCTCGACCCTTCGGCATCCGGTATCGGTACGACGTCCCGCATGGGCCTCGACGCGACCCGCGGGCCTGATTTTCACGGCGTGCTCGCCAGGATCGACGAGGCTGCCTTCGACCGCGCTTCGGCGATTCTCGCGAAATTCGGCCGTCCTTAGAGAAAATGGCGACGCTTGGAGGTGAGAGCGATGAAGGCGGACCGGGAACAGAGAAAGCGGATCATCGTCGGCATCAGCGGCGCCTCCGGCGTGATATACGGCATCCGCCTCCTGGAAATCCTGCGGGATCTGGACATCGAGACGCACCTCGTGATGAGCCGAGCCGCCCAGATCACGCTGGCGATGGAAACGGACTTCAAGGTCGCCGACGTCGAAGCCCTCGCCTGCTGCGTCCATTCCAACAAGGACATCGGCGCCTCGTGCTCCAGCGGTTCTTTCCGCACGCTCGGGATGATCGTTGCACCCTGCTCGATCAAGACCCTGTCGGAAATCGCGAGCGGCGTAACTTCCGGCTTACTGTCCCGGGCGGCGGATGTAACGCTGAAGGAACGCCGCCGGCTGGTTCTCATGCTGCGCGAAACGCCATTGCACATCGGCCATATTCGTTCGATGGCCCAGGCGACGGAGGCGGGGGCGATCATCTGTCCCCCCGTCCCGGCCTTCTATGCCCGTCCGCAGACGCTGGACGAGATGGTCAATCATACCGTGGCACGCGTCCTTGATCTGTTCGATATCGATACCGGGCTCGCACATCGCTGGAGCGGGCGGCGCGCTGCCGTCCCTTCCCGCCCACGTGAAGATATCGAGGTGAAGATGAGGTGAGGAATACCGCCCGTTCGCCGGCCGGAGGAGGGTCGGGGTTCGGCGTCAGGCTCTTGGAAAAATAATGGGAGGAGCGAAATGAATACGGACTCGAAGTGCGATGCTATCGAAGAAATGTTTCCCGCGCCGAAACTGGCGGCGCTCGGCCTGCAGCATGTCCTGGTGATGTATGCCGGTGCCATCGCGGTTCCCCTGATCATCGGCAGCGCGCTGAATCTGTCCAAGGATCAGATCGCCATGCTGATCAGCGCGGATCTTTTCTGCTGCGGCATCGTCACCCTCATCCAGTGTCTCGGCATCTGGAACGTCGGCGCGCGTCTGCCGATCATGATGGGCATCGGCTTTACCGCGGTTCCCCCGATCATCGCCACGGGCACGGATCCGGACCTCGGAATGCCCGGCGTTCTCGGTGCGGTCATCGCATCCGGCGTGTTCACGCTTCTGGCCGCCCCCTATTTCAGCCGCTGGGTTCGCTTCTTCCCGGCGGTGGTCACCGGCACGGTGATGCTGGTCATCGGACTGTCCCTGATGCGGGTCGGAGTAAACTGGGCGGCGGGTGGTCAACCCATGATAAAGGGTCCGGACGGGCTCATTCCCAATCCGGCCTACGGTCAGCCCTTCGCTCTTGCGGTCGCTGCCATCGTGCTGGTTTCCATTCTCCTGATGACCCGCTTTCTCAAGGGATTTCTCGCGAACCTGGCCGTCCTGTTCGGCATAGGGATCGGATTTGCCATCGCTGTGGCTTTCGGAAAGGTGGATTTCCAAGGGGTTGCCGATGCGAGCTGGATCACGGTCGTGACGCCGTTCGCCTTCGGCATGCCGATATTCGACCTGTGGGCGACGGCTGCGCTCTGCACGGTCATGATCGTCATGATGATCGAAGCTACCGGCCAGATTCTGGCCGTCGGCGACATGGCTGGCCGCACGATCAGCGAAGTCGACCTGGCGCGCGGGCTGCGCACGGATGGTCTCGGCAACATTATCGGCGGGATATTCAACACCTTCACATATACCACATATGCCCAGAATGTGGGCCTGCTCCAGATCACCGGTGTGATGAGCCGCTGGGCGGTTGCAGCGGGCGGCGTGGTCCTGATCCTTCTCGGCTGCCTGCCGAAGATCGCATTCATCACCGCGTCGATACCGAGCTATGTCGTCGGGGGCGCCGCGATCGTGATGTTCGGCATGGTCTCGGCGACGGGCGTCAAGATTCTCGCCCGCGTCAACTTCGTGGACAACCGCCGCAACCTCTACATCGTCGCCGTCAGCGTCGGCCTCGCGATGATCCCGGTCGTCGCGGACAAGATCTTTGCCCAGCTGCCGGAGTTCATCGACCGGTTCTTCCACAGCGGCGTTCTCGTCGGAACCTTCTCGGCGGTGCTGCTCAACCTGCTCTTCAACGGCGTTCCTCCGCGCGAGGAGGTGCAGCCGGATTTGGTCGGTGAGGGGGCCATGCGGCATCCCGGCTAGGCGCACCCGCAAGCGAATGCACGGCATGCACTGCCCCCGGCCATGGCCGGGGGCAGTGCGGTTTTATGCAATCAACGGCGGGTGAGGTTACCCCCTTCTGCCCTCGCCTTTTCCGGCCGGCTGCGGCAAGTGGGATCCGCTGTTCCCGCTCAAACATGACAAATCCGCCGAAGCCTCCCGGCCTCGGCGGATTGGCGTCATTCCCCCGGATCAATTATCCGTATTGCCCGCCGAGGCAAGGCAAAGCTCCAGTCCTTTTTCCAGCGCCGCCCGGTCGAGGTTGCGGCCGATGAAGACCAGCTTCGTGTAAGGCATGTCCTTCCCCCAGACATGGTCCGGACGGAAGTCCATCAGGTTGTGCACCGCCTGCAGCACGAAGAAACGAGGATCGCCGGCAATCGCTATGATGCCTTTGGTCCGGAAGATGTCGTCGCCTTCCTCCCGAAGCAGGCCCGAGAGATAGTCCGTCAGGCGGCGCTGGTCGAAAGGCCGGTCGAAGACGAAGGATTCCGAGCTGACCGTCGCGTCATGCAGATGGTGGTTATGGTGGTGATGATCGTGGTGGTGATGGTGATCGAGGTCGAGCAGCTTTGCGCGTTCGGCGACGTAGGACGGCGCGAAGCCGGAAATGCCGAGAATGCTCGACAGCTCCACCTTGCCGTAGCTCGAGCGTACGATTTCGGCCGTCTGGTTGAGCTTGCGCATGCCGCGCTCGAGCGGAGCGATCTCTCCTTCCGATACGAGGTCGATCTTGTTGATGATGATGCGGTCGGCGGCGACGATCTGATCGACGGCCTGGTTGTCGCGTCCGTCCAGGACGGGATCGTCGATATGCTGCCCTATGTGCTTGGCATCGACCAGCGTCACGATGCCGTCCAGCGTTACGTGCTTGCCGATTTCATCATCGATGAAGAAAGCCGTCGCGACGGGGGTCGGATCGGCAAGTCCGCTGGTCTCGACCAGGATGTGGTCGAACTTGTCCTTTCGGGCAAGCAGCTTCTGCAGCACCTCTATCAAATCGTTGCGCACATCGACGAAGCAGCAGATGCAGCCGTTCTTCATCTGGTAGATCTCTTCCTCGGAGGCGAGCACGAGATCCGAGTCCACATCCACCTCGCCGAACTCGTTCTCGATCACCGCGATGCGGTGACCGTGCCGTTCCGTCAGTATGTGGTTCAAAAGCGTTGTCTTTCCGGCACCGAGGAAGCCGGTTAGGATGGTAACGGGAATTTTGCTGTCCTGAGGATGGTTGGTCTGCATCACTGCCTCGTTTCGTTGGCTTTGGACTTGAGGGCGTTCAACACTTGTTCCGGCGTAATCGGGTAGTGGTGGAAGCGGACGCCGATGGCGTCGTGGATGGCGTTGGCGATGGCCGGTCCGATCGCGATGATCGGATCCTCCCCGACGCCCTTGGCACCGTAGGGACCGCCGGGATCCGGCGCCGTTTCGAGGATGATGGTGCGGATCGACGGCATGTCCATCGACAAGGGCATCTTGTAATCGACGAAGCTGGGATTGAGGGAACGGCCATCGGTAAGGTCGATGACATAATCCTCGCTGAGGGTGTGGCCGATGCCCTGCTGAATGCCGCCCTCGATCTGTCCGGCCGCGGCGATCGGATGGATGACCCTGCCGATCTCGTGTACCGGCACGACCTCGATAACGGCGACCTCGCCGGTTTCGGTATCCACCTCGACTTCCGCGAAATGGGCGGCGAAGGAGTAGGACTTGGTCGGCATGTAGGTGCCTACGCCGACCAGTTGCACCGCCGGCATTCCCCGTTGCGGCCCGACGGCCTCGCAAAGCCGGATGCTGCGGTTCGAGCCGTTGGTGACGACCACGAAACCGTCTCGGATCGCGAGATCCTCGGGCTCGGCCTTGAGCAGGGGCGCGGCGTGTTCGAGCACTTGTCTGCGCACGTCGGCGGCTGCGAGCTGAGCCGCCCGTCCGCCGAGATAGGTCGTGTGGCTGGCGAAGGCGCCGATATCCCAGGGGACGATATCGGTATCCCCTTGGACGACCGAGACGGCTTCGAAGGGCACGCAGAGTTCCTCGGCGACGATCTGCGACAGCGCCGTATGCGCGCCGGTGCCGAGGCCGGCGGTGCCGGTGATCAGCGTCACCGTTCCGTCCTCGTTCATCTTCACGATTGCGTTGCCCTGTTCCTTGATACCCGGATAGGCACTGGATCCGTGCATTTCGCAGCCGATCCCGATCCCGCGGCGCCTGACGCTTTCCGGCTTCTCTCGCATGCGCAATTCGTGCCAGTTCGTCTCCTGCATGACGCGGCGGATGCAATCGCCGAGGCCATGTCCGACGATCGGGTGCCCGGAGGGTGCCATGTCGCCCTCCCGCACGGCGTTCATCAGCTTGAACTCGGCCGGATCGAAGCCGAGCTTCTCGGCCGCCTCGTCCATCATGAGGTCGAGCGCATAATATGTCTGAACGACGCCGTAGCCGCGAAAGGCGCCGGCAATCGGCGAATTGGTATAGATGCAGCGGCCTTCCAGCCGCACATTCTCGCAGCGGTAGAGCGAGGTCAGCGCTGCAGTGCCGACATTGGTGACGCCGGGACCGTGCGAGCCGTAGGCGCCGGAGTTGAAGGTGATCCTGGCTTCGCGTGCGACGATCCGGCCGTCTTTGGTGAAGCCCTGCTTCAGCCATATCTTGCCGGGGTGACGCGAGCGGCCGCCGAGGAAGGTTTCCTTGCGGCTGAACTCCATCTTGACCGGACGCCCCGTCTGCCGCGCAAGCAGGGCGCAGAGGAATTCGTTCTGGAAAAGATCCTGCTTCGCGCCGAAGCCGCCGCCCATGTGATCGACGATAACGCGTACCTTGTTCAGCGGTACGCCGAGCACTTCGGCAAGCGTGCCGCGGACCATGAATGCGCTCTGGGTCGAGGTCCACATGGTGAGTTTGCCGTTGCCGTCCCACTGGCTCACACAGACATTGGGCTCCATATAGGCCGGTGTCGGGCGGCCGAGGTCGTATTCGCGCTCGAGGATAAGATCCGCCTCGGCGAAACCCTTGTCGACGTCGCCGCGGGTGACGAAGACCGGCGGCAGCACATGGTTCCGGTCGAGACCGTTCTCATGGATCGGCGGAGCGCCGGGCTCAGATGCGGCTTCGATGGTGAAAAGGCCAGGCAAGGGCTCGTACTCGATCTCGATGAGCGCGACCGCGCGTTCGGCGATTTCCTCGCTGACGGCGGCGACGGCGGCGACGCCCTCGCCCCAATATCGCACCCTGTCATCGAGAATATACTGGTCCTTGGTAACGGATGCCGAGCGCGGATGCGGCGAGCCCGCATGCAGGACGCGTGGGACGTCCTGGTGCGTCAGCACCGCCTTGACCCCCTCGAGCGCCAGCGCCTTGCTCGTGTCGATGCTCCTGATGCGCGCATGCGCGACATTGCTGCGCTTCATCTTGGCATGGAGCATGCCGGGCAAGGCGACGTCGCCTGCATATCTGGCCGTCCCCGTGACCTTCTCCAGCGTATCGGACCGCTTGACGCTCTTGCCCACGACGGTGAAGTCCCGGTCGGACAGGTCTCTGTCGATCCTTTCATATGTGTTCATAGTGTCTCCGCCTTTCTCAGTTCCTCGGCCGTGGCCCGAACAGCGTCGATGATCTTGGTGTAGCCGGTGCATCGGCAGATATTGCCGGCTAGAGCGAAGCGGATTTCGTCCTCGCTCGGGTCCGGGTTTTCGTCGAGCAGCGCCTTGGCCATCATGATGATGCCCGGCGTGCAGAAGCCGCACTGGGCACCGCCGTGCTCCATGAATTTCTGTTGCAGCAGGTGCGGCCGGTCGTAAGCCGGCTGCAGGCCTTCGATGGTCTCGATCGTCGCGCCTTCGGCCTCGACGGCGAGCACCAGACAGGCATTGACCGGCCTTCCGTCCATGATGACCGTGCAGGCGCCGCAGTCTCCGACGTCGCAGCCTTTCTTGGTTCCGGTGAGACTGCCTTCGTTGCGCAGCGCGTCGAGCAGCGTACGGTTGGGAGCAACCGCGAGTTCACGGGCCTCGCCGTTGACCGTCATCGAAACGCGCCGGTTCATTGTGCACCTCCCATGGCGTAGCCGATCGCCCGGCGCGTAAGCACGCCGACCATGTCGCGGCGGTAGGCCGCGCTTGCGCGCACATTGCCGATGGGAGTGGCTTCCTGCATTGCGCTTTCCGCAGCCTCGGCCAGCAGCGCCGCGTCGATCGTCCGTCCCCTGAGAAGGTCCTCGGTCCTGCGGGCGCGGATCACGGTCGGCGCCACGGCGCCGAGCGCGATGCGGATGTCCGAGCAGTGCCCGGCCGCGTGTTCGATACTGACGGCAACGCCGACGGTCGCGAGTTCCATCGCCTTGCGGCGGCCGTGCTTGATGTAGGCGCGGCCGCTCGTCGGGCGGGGCGCCGGCAGGGATATGCCGGTGACGATATCTCCGGGCGAAAGAACAGTCCGGCCGGGACCGGTGAAGAAGTCCTCCAGCAGAACGGTCCGCTCGGTGCCTCCATTATAGACGGTCAGGCTGGCGCTGTCGGCGATCAGGGGCGGGATCGTATCCGCCGAGGGCGAGGCGCGACAGATGTTGCCGACCACGGTCGCCCGGTTGCGCACCTGCACCGAGCCGAGGAGGCTTACCGCCTTGGCGAGGTTCGGATAGTTGCCGATGACATGCGGCGAGGTCTCTATCTCCCGGACCGTCACCAGCGCGCCAAAGCGAAGCCCGGCGGCCGGATCATAGGTAAAATCCCTCAGGTTCTGGATCTTCTTGATGTTGACGACGTGAAGGACGCTGCGAAGCTCCTCCTTCATCTCGACCAGCAGATCGGTGCCGCCCGCGATGATGCTGGCATCCTTGCCCAGCCGCCTCAGCAGATCGCTGGCCTCCGCCAGGCTTGCCGGCTCGTAATATTCGAACGGTTTCATGCATTCCTCCTCCCAAAAAACAGCGGTCGCCGCCGCGTGCCGCACTGATTCAATCGAAACCGGGGTCGCCATCCTCCCCTCGTGCGGTTTCGCCGGACCCCGCGTTAGCCTGAACGGAGCGAAACGCCTGCATGGCCGCTGCTCGATCGGCCACCAGTTCACGTTCCAGGGCCCGCAGGTGCTCCGTGTTGAGGCGGGCGGCCCTTTCGCCATCTCCGCTTGCTATCGCTTCGACGATCTCGGAATGCGCGTGATTGCCGCAGAAGCGCGGCTCGGTGTCCGGCCTTGACCAGGAGAGCAGCGGCTGGCGGTTGATGAGGTCGCGTATCACCCCGGTCAGCACGTCGTTGCCGGCCATTTCCGCCAGAAGCAGATGGAACCGCCGGGACAGATGCCGGGCTTCTTCCATGCGGCCCTCTTCATAGGCGTTGCGTTCGTCCTCCACGAACGACCGCAGGTGCGCACGCTCCGCCTCGCCGATCGTGCCGGCGAGCTTCTCGACCGTCGCTGTCTCGATCACGATGCGCGCGTCGAATATCTGTCGCGCTTCGTCGGGCGAGCACATGGCGATGGACGCTCCCTTGTTGGGACTGAGTTCCACCAGCCCGGCATGCGCCAGGCGCATGAGCCCGTTGCGTATGGCCGACCTGTTGGCGCCGGAGGCGATGGCCAGCTCGCGCTCGATCAGCCTGGCGCCGGGGGCCACCCGATGATGCATGATCGCCTCGACGATGACCTGGACGACACGCTGCTCGGCCTCCGGCCCGCTCATCGCGGCCCCCGCCGGGGGACGGTATCTTGCACTCCTGAGAAAGGGCGACGCGGCCATTCGAAACACTCCAGATTAGATTGTCAACAATCTATACTTGGATGACCGGATGTCAACGCTATGTATCATTCGGCCATATCGGCGCTAATATCCATAACTTTGGCGTATTTGCAGCGCATACATTGCGGGTTGCCCGCCATTTCCGCCGGTTTACCATGCATAAATTTGGCTCAATGAAATCACTTTCGGAATTTTATCGGTTCCTGCTCCGGAGAAAAACCTATTTTATCCGATTGCAACTGACTTTTGGGGGATATAATGGCGACTTACATGCCGTTATCTTATGTTATTTCTTGCGAAGCCGTACGCTGCACTGAGCGATGCGGCGCTGCCGGATAATTCATAAGCAAATCGAAACAATATATATTTACTATGAAATTGCCTCAATAATCGCCGCTTCTTAGTCTCCATACAGATCGAATGGGCCAGACGGAATGGGCCAGACGGAATGGAATGGAGTCACTCGATGCATACGGTTCTCGGAACCCATCATGGCGGCGCTCGCCGTGCACTTCTCCTGCGTGGCTGCCGGATTGCCGGTGAAGCCGCGGCAGGCGCTGAGCGCGATATCCTCATAGGGGAAGACGGGCGCATCGCCAGCATCGGCCATCGCCTGGAAGCAGGCCCGGATGTGATCGGCGTCGATCTCCGCGGCGCGCTCGTCTCGCCGGGCTTCGTCGACGTCCACCAGCATCTGGACAAGACTGGCGTCCTCAAGTTCACGCCCAATCCCTCGGGAACCTTGCAGGGAGCGCGGGAGGCATTCGCCAGATATGCCCAACAGGCGCCGGAAGAAGACGTGACGCGACGTGCGGCACGGACCATGGAACGCTGCCTTGCCCGTGGCACCACGGCGATCCGCAGCCACATCAATGTCGACAAGGATGCCGGCTTCAACGGCATCAATGCCTTGGCACGGCTGAGATCGGAATGGGCGGACCGGCTGACGCTGCAACTCGTCGCGTTCATGACGCCACATCCCAACCAGGATATCGAATGGCTGGAGAAGAACATCGATGCCGCAGTCGAACAGGCCGACGCGGTCGGGGGCACCCCGGCGGTCGCCGAGGACCCGATGCGGTATCTCGACATCCTCTTCGCCGCGGCCGAGCGGCATGGCCGGCCGGTCGATCTGCACCTTGACGAACACCTGAACCCCGAACGGCCGCTTTTCGACGCCGTGTTCGAGCGGGTCCGGAGATTTGGCCTCCAGGGGCGCACCCTCCTCGGGCACGCATCCGTCCTGAGCGCGCTGCCGAGGAAGGAATTCGAGCGCATACGCGACCAGTTGGTCGATCTCGACATCGCCGTCGTGACACTGCCTGCGGCCAATCTCTACCTGCAGGGCCGCAGCCACGACATGTTGCCGCCCCGCGGTCTGACGCGCGTCGCCGAACTGATCCGTTCGGGGGTCGCCATCGCGACCGCATCCGACAATATCCAGGACCCGTTCGTGCCGACCGGCTCGGGCGACATGCTCGAGATCGCGCGCTGGACGCTGCTTGCCGGGCATCTGCGGGGCGACGAGCTTGCCACCGCCTATGACATGATCACCGCAATACCGGCACGCATGATGGATCTCGGCACCGATTACGGCATCCGCGAGGGCGCCTGGGCGGACCTCGTCGTCACCGATTGCGAGGATGTCAGCGCGCTCGTCAGCGGGGGTCCCGACTGCATGCAGGTCCTCGCGAAAGGCCGGCCGGTTGCAGCACCCGCATCGCCTGCCATGGAGGCCATACGCGCATTGGAAGATGTCCCCTGAACGGCAACAAGCCGTCGGACGGGCATGATGAGGAGAGGAAGGGAGGAGCATCATGATGATTACCAGAAGAGGCTGTTTGGCGTCGGCGGTCGCAATGGCCGCGCTCATTGCCGCCGTGCCGGCTTTCGCCGGGGGCGCATCGTTCAAGATGGGACTGCTGGTTCCCGGCAGCATTTCGGAAGAAGGATGGAACAGGATAGGCTTCAACGCGCTCAAGGGCGTGGAGAAGGAACTTGGTGCCGAGGTCAGCTATGTCGAGCTGCAGCAGAACCCGGCATCCTTCGAGAAAGCCTTCCGCGACTTCGCCAGCCAGGGCTACAACGTCATTCTCGGGCACGGCTTCGAGTTTCAGGATGCCGCTCTCGAGGTCGCGCCGGAATATCCCGATACGGTCTTTCTCATTTCCTCGAGCTACATATCCGAGGGAAATGTCATCGGCCTCAACACGGATACGAGCCAACCTTTCTACCTGATGGGCGTGATCGCGGCCAAGACGGGGAAGAAGGCGGGTCTCGTCGGAGGGATGGAGATCCCGCCGATAAAGGAGGCCTTCGAGGGTTTCACCAACGGCGTGCGAAGCGTCGCGCCGGACTTCCCCGTCAGTGAAGTCTATATCGGCAACTTCACCGACGCGACCGCGACCAAGGAGGCAAGCCTCAGCCTGATTTCGCAAGGGGCCGACTTCGTGCTGCCGAATGCTTCAGGGGCGACGGTGGGGGGATTCCAGGCAGCCGCGGAATCCGGTGCCGACGTCAAGACGTTCAGCATCTTCAGCGACTACACCTCGGTCGCTCCCAAGAACATCCTCGGGCTTTACGTCGCCGACTATGCCCGGGGCGTCATCCGCATCGTCGGGGACATCAAGAACGGCAAAATGCCGACGACCAATGTCGAATTCGGCCTGAAAGATGCCGACGTCATGAGCTTCACCTATAATGAGCAGGCTGCAAATCCGGTGACGGAGGACGTACGCAAATACGTCGATGAGGTGAAGGGCAAGATCGCAGCCGGTGAAATCAAGACCCGGCAGAAATAACGCCCGCAGGTACAAGAAGGATGGGGCACTGCCCGAAGGATCGGGCCGGCCCGGCCGTTGGCATGCGCCCCATCCGGCCACGATAACCGCTTCGATCGATTGTTCGATGGAAAGCTTCAGGCTTTTCCTAATCCGAAGGCAGCAAACTCATGGCAAACAGTGAAAGCGGACAGCCGCTGGCGGTTGTCCCCCAGGCATATGGCGCCCTCTGGCGAGGCCTGCTCGGTCCTTTACGCACGATCATCCAGCCGGTCGCCGCTGTCGTTGTGGCTCTCGCATGCGGGGCGGCGCTTCTTGCCTTCAACGGCTACGAAGCACGCGCCGTGATTGACGTGATGGTACTTGGCGTCTTCCAGGACACCCGCTCGATCGCCGAAATTCTCCTGAAGGCGACGCCCCTGATCCTGATCGGCGTCGGCCTTTGCGTCGCCTTCCGCTGCAGCATCTGGAACATCGGCGCCGAGGGGCAATTCTATGCCGGCGCCATCGCCGCAACCGCCGTAGGCGTTTCCTTCGACGGGTTGAGCGCATGGGCCTATGTGCCGCTGGTCATGCTTGCAGGCGCTCTTGCCGGTGCGGCATGGGCGGCGATCGCCGGGCTTCTGAAGGTCTATTTCCGGGCGAGCGAGATCGTGACGACGATCATGCTGAATTACATCGCCATCATCATGACGAGCTATCTCGTGACTGGCCCGTTGCGGGATGCGGCTGCGGCCTATCCGCAATCCGCCCGGCTGGTCCAGGAGGCGTGGATGCCGCGCATCCTGCCGCCGACCCGCCTCCACATCGGCATCCTCGTCGCCCTGGCGCTTGCCGTCGTGATGTATGTTTTCCTGTTTCGCAGCACCCGGGGCTATGCGCTGAGGGTGGTCGGCATCAGTCCGGACGCCGCGCGCTATGCCGGGATCAGCGTTCCCAGGCACATCATGCTGTCGATCTGCCTGAGCGGCAGCATGGCCGGGCTCGCAGGTGCCTTCGAGATTGCCGGCGTCACCCGGCGGCTCTTTCAGTCGATCTCTCCGGGCTACGGCTTCGAAGGGATCGCCGTCGCTCTTCTCGCAAATAACAATCCGATCGGAGCGGTCTTCTCGGGCCTCTTGTTTGCAATCCTGCGAAGCGGCTCCGAGCTCATGCAGATCACGGCGCAGGTGCCTCAGGTTCTCGTGCTCGTGATCCAGGGCATCGTCATTCTCTCGGTCGTGGGATTTGCCGTGTTGCGGATCCCGTCGATGCGCCCTTCCGAATAGGTGGACCCATGGAAGATGTAGCAAGCCTGAGCTTTCTCGCCGCGACCATCGCAGCCTCATGGCGGCTGGCAGCGCCGCTGATGTTCGCATCAATCGGCGAAGTGTTTTCCGAGCGCGCGGGCGTCCTCAATATCGGCCTCGAAGGCGTGATGCTGGCGGGTGCCTTTGCCGGTTTCGCGGTCGCCTTCACCAGCGGAAGCATCCTGCTGGGAGTCGCCGCGGCGATCGCGGCAGGTGTTCTCGTCGGCCTGTTGTTTGCGTTCTTCACCATCACGATCAAGGCGGACCAGATCGTGGTGGGCGCTGCCATCAACCTGCTCGGCCTCGGCCTGACGGCTTTTCTGTTCCGCGCCTATTTTTCCTCGGCCGGCAAGGGCATCGAGATCGCCAGGCCAATCAATCTGCCGTGGCTGAGCGATCTGCCGTTCTTCGGCGAAGCGTTCTTCCGGCAGAACGCCTTTGTCTACAGCACGCTTCCGGTGGCCGCGCTTGCCGTCTTCGTGCTCTACAGGACGTCGTTCGGCCTGACGCTTCGCGCCGTCGGCGAGCATCCCAGGGCTGTCGACGTTTCGGGGCGCAGCGTAGCTCTCTACCGCTACGGGGCGGTGCTCATCTGCTCGGCGCTCGCGGCGCTCGGCGGCGCCTTTCTGACGCTCGCCCACTCCAACCAGTTCGTCGAAGGCATTTCCTCAGGCCGCGGCTTCATCGCCCTTGCGGTGGTGGTCTTTGCGAGATGGTCGCCCATCGGCGCCTTCATCGTCTCGTTGCTCTTCGGGGTGTTCTATGCGCTGCAGCTGCAATTGCAGGCGCAGCCGGTGCTCTTCCTCCCCTATCAGCTCTTCCAGGCTCTGCCCTACGTCATGACGATCGCGGCGCTGATATTCGTCCGAAACCGGGTCGACACACCGAGCATGCTCGGCGTCGCCTACAAGAAAAGCTGAGGGGGAAAAATGACGGGCAAACAACTGCTTTTGATGGACGGCATCCATAAACGGTTCGGACCGCTCATCGTCAGCGCCGGCGTGACCCTCGACGTAGAGGAGAACGAGATTCACGCGCTGCTCGGCGAAAACGGCGCCGGCAAGACCGTTCTGATGAGCATTCTTTGCGGCGTTCTCTCACCCAATGAAGGGCAGATCGTGTTCAAGGGCCGACCGCTCAAGCTGGGCTCTCCCCGCGAAGCGATCAAACATCGCATCGGCATGGTGCACCAGCACTTCATGCTGGTCCCCAACCTCACGGTCGCGGAAAACTACGTGCTGGGCCAGGGCTCGCCTTTCAGGATGATCCGCGACATGAAGGCGGTCCATGCGCGTATTCTGGAGCTCAGCGACCGCTACGGTCTCGACGTGGCGCCCGACGCGCTCGTCTCCAGCCTGTCGGTTGGCGAACAGCAGCGGGTCGAGATCCTCAAGGTGCTCTACCACGGCATCGACCTGTTGATCCTGGACGAGCCGACCGCGGTCCTGACGCCTCAGGAAACCGACCGCCTGCTGCATCTGCTTCGCCAACTCGTCGCGGACGGAAAGACGGTCATCTTCATTTCGCACAAGCTGGACGAGGTGATGCGCGTCAGCGATCGCGTCAGCGTCATGCGCGATGCCAAGGTGGTTCGTACCGTGAAAACGTCCGAGACGAACGCGCGCGAACTGGCGCGCATGATGGTCGGCAGAGACGTCCTGATGGATTTGCCGCGCGCACCTCTCGAGCCCGGTCGTGTCGTGCTGTCGGTCGAGCATCTCAGCTGCGACGGCGAAGCCGGGCTTCCGGCACTGCGAGACGTATCTTTCGAGGTCAGAGCCAATGAAATCGTCGGGATCGCAGGCGTCTCCGGCAATGGCCAGAGCGAGCTGGCGCTGGCCCTGACGGGGCTCCTTCCGGTGGCGTCCGGCAGCGTCACGCTCGACGGGACCAAACTGGCGGGCCTGTCGTCCCACGAGATCAATCAATTGCCCATGGCGCATATCCCCGAGGACCGCCACAGGATGGGCATCGTGCTGCCGCTGCCACTGACGGAGAATCTGATCCTCCAGCGGTTCGACAAGGCGCCCTTCTCCTCTCGTGGATTGCTCGACCTGAACGAGATCACGAAGCAGACCCGTGATCTCATGCGGCGCTTCAAGGTCAAGGCGTCGGGACCGGGGGACCGCATCCGGAATTTGTCGGGCGGCAATCAGCAGAAGCTCGTCGTCGGACGGGAGCTGGACCGCCGGTTCGATTTCCTGCTGATCAATCAGCTTACGCGCGGCATCGACATCGGCGCGACCGAGCTGGTGATGCACAAGATTCTCGAGCAGCGCAGCGCCGGCAAGGCCATTCTGCTGATATCCACGGAGCTCGAGGAACTGTTCACGCTCTCGGACCGCATCCTCGTCATGTATGAAGGCCGCCTCGTCGGCGAAATTCCGCCCGACCGCAGCCGCCTGGAAGAGATCGGGTTGCTGATGGCCGGCAAATCTCCGCTGTCGGCAGCTTGACGAACCGGTCCAAGGCGATCGCGGGTACATCCATTGTTTTTGCGCCAAAAAAAGGGGAACTTGGCTCAAGCGGAACGGGAACAGGCAGCGCTGCTGCCTGGCGCGAGACAGAGAAGTACCGATGAATGTGACACTTCGCCAGTTGCAGGCCTTCATTGCCGTGGCCGAACTCGGGCGTTTCCATCTGGCGGCCGACCACCTCGGACTGACGCAGTCGGCGATCAGCATCCTGATCAAGGATCTGGAGGTTGCCCTCAAGCACCGGCTGTTCGACCGGCACACACGCATGGTCAGCCTTACGACGGCCGGAGCGGAATTTTTGCCCCAGGCCCGCAAGGTCATGTCGGATCTCGAGATCGCGGTTGCGAATGTGCACGAACTGGCAAGCCTGCAGCGCGGCCGGGTCACGATCGCGGCGGCAATCGTGCTGGCCGCGACCTTGCTGCCGCCGGTCATCGCGCGCTTCGTCAAGCGCTATCCCGACATATCGGTACAGGTGCGGGACATGCCGGAGGAGGAGATCCGTTCCGCATTGAAGCGGAACGAGGCGGATCTCGGCATCGGCACCGTTTCCGCCGACGATCCGGAGATCCAGGCCAGCGTGCTGATGCGTGACCAGCTCACCTTGATCTGCCGCTCCGACCACAGGTTCGCGAAGGCGCGGCAGGTGAGCTGGGCAAGCCTCGCAGGGGAAGGCCTGATCGGACTGGCAAAGGACAACCCCCTGCGCGGGCTCGTCGATCGCGCGCTGATCGCCTCCGGTGTCGAGGTCAAGACGAGATACGAGGTGCGATTCTCGACGACGGCGATCAGCATGGTGGCGGAAGGCCTGGGTATAGCGATCCTTCCGGAAAACTCCCGCCAGCTCACGACCAATGTGGACGTCCGGATCGTCGAGCTGGTGGATCCGGTCATCAGCCGCAACATCTCCATTCTGCAATACCGCCAACCGATGCTCTCGCCGGCGGCGGCGAAAATGAAGGAATTTCTCATGGGAGCGAGCCGCAAACTCTCGTGATGTATGGCACTTCCGGGAAAGTGCTGAGCGATCTTCCGACCGGACGTGCGTGTGTGAGATCAACTGCCGACCGGTGCAGGGCCAAGACCTCGTCGATCGTCGGCATGACGAGCCCGGCCGCGCGCCGGCCCGAGCCCCACGTCCATAAAGAACAGATCGGCGGTCATCCGGCCGGGTCGGTTCGCCGTTGCTCTTGAAGCGCCCGGCGCATCGACTAGATCATAGATGTTGTCCGCCCCGGAGGTTCCCAACGGAGGCTCACAACGCTTCATGACATCCCGATCCAAGGAGCGTCGCTCATGAAGATAGCCCAGATCGCACCGCTGTTCGAACGTGTACCGCCGAAGCTCTACGGCGGGACCGAGCGCGTCGTTCACCACCTGACGGAAGAGCTCGTCCGGCAGGGCCATGAGGTCACCCTCTTTGCGAGCGGCGACTCGATGACCTCGGCAAAGCTCGTTCCCTGCTCGGATATGGCGCTGAGACTGAACCCTGCGGTTCTGGACCCGATTCCCTATCACATGCTGATGCTGGAGGAAGTGCGCCGGCAGGCGAACGGCTTCGACGTCCTGCACTTCCACATCGATCTCCTGCATTTTCCCCTCGTTCGCAGCCTCGCCGGAAAGACGGTGACGACGCTGCACGGCCGCCTCGACCTGCCCGACCTCCAGCCCTTCTATGCCGCATTCCCGGATGTTCCCCTGATTTCGATCTCCGACGACCAGCGAAAGCCGATGCCGCCGGTCAATTGGGTCGCCACGGTGCATCATGGTCTGGCTCCGGACGTCCTTCCCTTCACCGGCCAGCCGAGGGGCGACTATCTCGCCTTCCTTGGCCGCATCTCGCCCGAAAAGCGGCCCGACCGCGCGATCGAAATCGCTGCCCGGGTCGGCATGCCCCTGAAGATCGCCGCCAAGGTCGACAAAGCGGACGCGGCCTATTGGCTGAACGAGATCGAGCCGCTTGTCCGGCGCTATCCGAACGTCGAATTCATCGGCGAAATAGACGAATGTCAGAAGGGCGAATTCCTTGGCAACGCACGTGCCCTTCTCTTCCCGATCGACTGGCCCGAACCGTTCGGGCTGGTGATGATCGAGGCGATGGCCTGCGGCACGCCGGTGGTCGCCTTCCGCTGCGGCTCGGTGCCGGAGGTCATCGACCACGGCGTGTCGGGCTTCATCGTCGACAGCATGGAGGAGGCCGTGAAGGCGGTCCACGATCTCGACCGGCTCGATCGCCACACGGTCCGGGCGACCTTCGACAGACGCTTCACCGCCCGACGCATGGCAGATGACTATCTGGATCTCTATCGCGCCCTGGCAGGCGGCGTCAAAGGGTCCTGCCGATCCATGCGGCGAACGAAAGCGGGGCAGGCCCCGGCTCTACCAGGGTCGCCTGATACCGGATCACGGATGAGTTCTGATCGACCTGAACGCATCGTGATCTACTCGAGGAGCGAAAGCGGGATGCGCGTGGAAAACGGCACGCACCTCCCTCATTCTGCTCGGACGCAACGGAGACCGATCCGATGGGAAGCAATCTCTCCGGGGGGCCGGCCGAAGCCGCTCCCGACGTTACATCTGCGGACGACCTGGGGCCTGCAGCGGTTTCGCGTTACGAGCGAAGCTCCAGATCCCTGAAGCACGGCGATACCTTCGCCGTGTTCGATCACAACGGCGACGCGTTTTCCTCTCCTTCCAATCCGGAGGGGATCTTCCACCGCGACACCCGCCATCTGTCGCAGTTCGTGCTGACATTGAACGGCGCCCGGTCGCTGTTGCTGAGTTCCACGCTCAGGGACGACAATGCCACGCTCGACTGCGATCTCACCAATCCGGCTCTCGTGCTCGATCCCGGCGGCGAGGTGTTGAAGCATGACCTCATTCATGTGCGCCGTACCCGGTTCCTCTGGCAGGAGGCATGCTACGAGCGCCTGGTCTTCCGAAACTTCGATGAAGTGCCGAGAAGGCTGCAGGTCGAATTGTCCTTCGCCGCCGACTTCGCCGACCTTTTCGAGGTGCGGGGCACCCCCAGGCGGCGCCGCGGCACCCATCACAGCGCGATGGTCGGCAACGCCCGGGTCGTTCTGGCCTATGACGGCCTCGACGGCCAGACCCGCAGCACGACGCTCCGCTTCGATCCGGAACCGGAGAGGCTCACCGGACAGGAGGCGAGCTTTGTCGTCGAGCTCGCGCCGCACCAGGCGCAATCGATCTTCATCGAGATCGTCTGCAACAGTGTCCGGGAAAACCCGCACCCGCCGTCCTTCAACTTTTTTCTGGCGCTGCGGGATGCCAGGAGGGCGCTGCGCTACTCGGCCTCGCGCGCCGCTGCGGTGGTCACCTCCAACGCCGTCTTCAACGAAGCCGTCAGGCGCAGCGTCGCCGATCTCTACATGCTGCTCACGGAAACGCCCGAAGGTCCCTACCCTTACGCCGGAATTCCCTGGTTCAGCACCGTCTTCGGCCGCGACGCGCTCATCACCGCGCTCGAAACACTGTGGCTCGACCCGGCAATCGCGAAAGGCGTGCTCAGGCATCTCGCCGCCAACCAGGCGACCGATTTCGACCCCGCCGCCGATGCGGAGCCGGGCAAGATCCTGCATGAGATGCGCTACGGCGAAATGGCGGAACTCGGCGAGGTGCCCTTCCGGCGCTATTACGGCAGCATCGACTCGACACCTCTCTTCATCATGCTTGCCGGCGCCTATCTCGATCGCACCGGCGATCTCGATACCGTGCGGAGCCTCTGGCCCAACGTGGTGGCGGCACTTGACTGGATCGACCGTTTCGGCGACCGCGATGGCGACGGCTTCGTCGAATATGGAAGCCGCACCGCAAAGGGCCTGGTGAACCAGTGCTGGAAGGACAGCCACGATTCGATCTTCCATGCCGGGGGCAATCTGGCCTCGGGGCCGATCGCGGCCGCCGAGGTACAGGCCTATGTCTTCGGCGCCTGGCAGGCGGCCGCCCGATTGTCGCGCAAGCTCGGCCATGCCGAGGATGCGCTGAGGCTCGAACGACGGGCCGAAGACCTGCGCATCCGGTTCGACACGGCCTTCTACGATGATGAGCTTGGAACCTATTCGCTGGCCCTCGACGGGGACAAGAACCCCTGCCGCGTCCGCTCTTCCAATGCGGGCCATGCCCTCTTCACCGGCATCGCCCTGCCGGAGCGCGCCGGCAGGGTGGTGTCGACGCTGATGGCGCAATCCTCCTTCTGCGGCTGGGGCGTGCGCACGATCGCCGCCTCGGAAGCGCGCTACAATCCGATGAGCTACCACAACGGCTCCGTCTGGCCACACGACAATGCGCTGATCGCGGCAGGCTTCGTGCGCTACGGCTTTCAAGCAGAGGCGGCGAGCATTTTCGAAGGGCTGTTCGCGGCCTCCACCTACACCGACCTCAGACGTCTGCCGGAGCTATTTTGCGGCTTCGCGCGCCAGCGCGCCCGCGGGCCCACCTTCTATCCGGTTTCCTGCGTGCCGCAGGCCTGGGCGGCGGCGGCGCCCCTCTATCTGCTCCAGTCGATGATCGGCCTCGGCTTCGATGCCGGGAGGATGCATGTGACCTTGCACGAACCGACGCTCCCGCCCTTCCTGGACGAGGTCGTGCTGAAACGGCTGCGAGTCGGTTCGGGGATGGTTGACATAGCCCTGAGACGGTCGAGATCCCAGGTCGTGGTCGACGTCCTGGACCGGAGAGGCGGAGTGAAGGTGCTGACGACGCATTGAGTTGGAACGTTGCGGGAGCACCGCAGGCTGCTCCCGGCCGGCCCGACCTACACTAATGCATTAGTGTATTGCGCCCCGTTTCCCGTCATGCTACATCGGCGTGGAAGATCCACCTGTCGGGAATATCCAAGCCAATGACATCCACACTTCGAAGCGCACGGTGGTTTACCCCCGATGACCTGCGCTCTTCCGGTCACCGCTCCCGCCTGATGCAGATGGGCTACGACGCCAAGGACTGGGGCGAGAAGCCGATCATAGCCATCCTGAACACATGGTCGGATCTCAATCCGTGCCACGCTCATTTCAAGCACCGGATCGAGGACGTGAAACGCGGCGTGCTGCAGGCCGGCGGCTTTCCCGTCGAACTGCCGGTGCAGTCGCTCTCGGAAAGCTCGCTCAAGCCGACGACGATGCTCTATCGGAATTTCCTCGCCATGGAGGCCGAGGAATTGCTGCGCGGCCATCCGATCGACGGCGCCGTGCTGATGGGCGGGTGCGACAAGACCACGCCTGCCCTGGTCATGGGTGCCATCAGTGCCGGCCTCCCGATGATCTTCCTGCCGGCCGGCCCGATGCTGCGCGGGCACTACAAGGGCGAGTATCTCGGCTCCGGCTCGGATGCGTGGAAGTACTGGGACGAGCGCCGTGCGGGAACGATAACGGATGAGCAATGGATCGGCGTGGAGGAGGGGATCGCCCGCTCCTATGGCCATTGCATGACCTTCGGAACGGCAAGCACGATGACGGCGATCGCCGAGTCGCTCGGTTTGACGCTTCCCGGCGCGAGCTCCATCCCCGCAGCCGACGCCAACCACATCCGCATGAGCACGCGATGCGGCAGGCGGATCGTCGAAATGGTTCACGAGAAGCTGGGACCTGAGCAAATCATCACCGAAAAATCGGTCGCAAATGCGAGTGCCGTGGCAATGGCGACGGGCTGTTCGACCAATGCCGTGGTGCATCTCATCGCCATGGCGCGACGCGCCGGGGTGCCGCTGACGCTCGAAGATCTGGACCGGGTCAGCCGTACGACGCCGGTGATCGCCAATATCAGGCCCTCCGGCAAGCAGTACCTGATGGAGGATTTCTATTATGCCGGCGGGCTTCGCGCACTGATGGCCGAAATGAAGGACCTCCTGCATCTCGACGCGATGACGGTGAGCGGCTTTCCCTTGGGGGCGACGCTGGAGGGCGCGGAGGTCCACAATTCGGATGTCATCCGGCCGCTTTCCAACCCGATCTACCACGAAGGCTCGCTCGCCGTCCTGAAGGGCAATCTGGCGCCGGATGGCTGCGTCGTGAAGTCGTCCGCCTGCGAGGAGCGGCTGCGGGTCCATGAGGGGCCGGCGCTCGTCTTCGACAGCTATCCGGAGATGAAGGCCGCCATCGACGACGAGGATCTCGACGTCACGCCCGACCACGTGCTCATCCTCAGAAATGCGGGGCCCAAGGGCGGGCCCGGCATGCCGGAATGGGGCATGCTGCCGATCCCGAAAAAGATCCTGAAGCAGGGCTATCGCGACATGCTGCGCATCTCCGACGCCCGCATGAGCGGGACGAGCTACGGCGCCTGCATCCTGCACGTGGCGCCGGAGTCCCATGTCGGCGGCCCTCTTTCGCTCGTGAGGACCGGAGACATCATCCGCGTCGACGTCCCTAACCGGACGATCGACATGCTGGTCGACCAAGCGACCTTGGCGAAACGCCGCGCCGAGTGGACGCGGCCCGCCGACAGATACGAGCGCGGCTATGGCTGGATGTTCTCGAAGCACATCAAGCAGGCCAATGAGGGCTGCGATTTCGACTTTCTCGAAACCGCCTTCGGCGCCCCAGTGGGCGAGCCCGACATTTTCTGATTTCACGAACTTCCAGGGAGGAAACATGACCACCTATGTTCTGTCCGACGAGACACGCAGGAAATTCGAAGGCGTAAGCTGCGCCACCTTATGCACCGCCCTCTTCAAGCGCGGCCTGCGCAACCAGTTCATTCAGGACGTTTGTCCGGTCTCGCCGAAGGCGAAGAACATGGTCGGCCAGGCCTTTACCCTTCGATACATTCCGGCCCGCGAGGACCTGAACCAGCTTTCCGTCTTTCAAAATCCCGAACACCCGCAACGCGCGGCCGTGGAGAAGTGCCCACCCGGTTTCGTCATGGTGATGGATAGCCGGAAGGATCCGCGGGCGGCTTCCGCGGGCTCGATCCTGGTTTCGCGGCTGATGGTGCGCGGTGTCGCGGGTGTCGTCACCGACGGCGGCTTCCGGGACAGCCCGGAAATCGGCGAACTCGACATCCCCGCCTATCACAGCCGTCCCTCCGCGCCGACGAACCTGACGCTGCACCAGGCGCTCGACATCAACGTTCCGATCGGCTGCGGCGACGTCGCCGTCTGGCCGGGAGACGTCGTCGTCGGGGATCGCGAAGGCGTGGTCATCGTCCCCGCCCATCTCGCCGATGAGATCGCCGCCGAAGCCGTCGAGATGACGGCCTTCGAAGACTTCGTCACCGAGGAGGTCCTGAAGGGCCGCTCCATCATCGGCCTCTATCCCGCCACCAAGGATGAGACGAAGACGGAATTTGCCGCCTGGCGCCGGGCCAAGGGACGCTAGGCATGACGATGCTTAGGGACATCACCATCCTTCAGGCCGCCGAACTGCCGGAAAAGACCGATCTGGAACTGAAGGAAACCTTCAATACCGTCCGGCTGCCGAAGGATGCCTCGGCGATCGGGCCGTTTCTTTCCGAATACGGAGCGCGGATTCGCGGCATCGCCGTCAGGCACGCCCATATCGATGCGGCCATGCTCGACCGCCTGCCGGCGCTGGAGATCATCTCCAGCTACAGTGCCGGTCTCGACGGCATCGACGTCGAGACCGCGCATGCCCGTGGCGTCGTCGTCCGCAACACCTCGAAGATCCTTGCCGAGGATGTCGCCGATCTTGCGCTTGCACTAAGCATTTCGGCCACGCGCGGCCTCATGCGCGGCCACGATTTCGTGCGCGAGGGAAAGTGGGGCGAGAGTGCCTTCCCGCTCGGCCGCTCGCTGAGATCGATGAAGACGGGGATCGTCGGGCTTGGACATATCGGTTCGGCGGTCGCCGCCCGGCTGAGCGTGATGGGAGCGCCGACCGCCTATTACGGCCCGAGGCGAAAGCCTGTCGACCTTCCCTATTTCGACGGCATCGAGGCGCTCGCGGCCTGGGCCGATCTTCTGATCGTCACCTGTCCCGCCACTCCCGAGACGATCGGCCTCGTCAACGGCGCCGTGCTCGCGAGCCTCGGCCCGGAAGGCTATTTGGTAAACGTCTCGCGCGGCACGATCGTCGACGAACAGGCGCTCATCACGGCGCTCGCCGGAAACGGGATCGCCGGCGCGGCCCTCGACGTCTTCGAGAAGGAGCCCTTCGTCCCGGAAGCGCTCCGCACCGACCCGCGCGTCGTCCTCTCGCCGCACATGGGCAGCGGTACGCGCGAGACGCGGCAGCAGATGGGCGACAGCATGGTTGCCGCATTGGTGGAGCATTTCGAGAGCCGCCACGCGTGATCGTTCGCAAGAACCCCTCCCCACCCCCGCCCCACCTGTGAATGGGGAGGGGTTCGTTCCTTGCACGCTCGCGGCCCCGTCCCTATCCTCGCCTCCTCCCCTCGCGGTGAAAGAGCAATGCGATCGCCCCAAGGATGATCGCTCCGCCGATCACGACCTCCAGCCGGATCGGCTCGCCGAAAAGCACCAGGCCAAGAACGAGGGCGATCGGCAGCCGGATGAAGTCCACGATGACCAGCAGCGAAGCGTCGGCGAGCTTCATTGCCCTCGCGAAGGAGAGCTGGGCGAAAAGGCCGCCGATACCCTGCAGCGCCATGAGGGCGAGGCTGAACAGCGAAGGCGTCTGCCAGAAGGGCAGAGCCATGACGAAAGCCACGGGGACCGTCACGAGCAGGTTCAGCCAGGCGATACTGAGCGGGTCCTCGCGCTCGGCCGAAACCTTCATCAACAGCGCGACGATGGCGAGACCGACCGCCGACCCCAGCGCCCAGGCCGCGCCTGACTGGAAGGTTGCGGCGCCCGGCCTGACGACGATCAGAATGCCGGCGAAGCCGGCAACGAGGCTGAGGACCCGGGCGACCGAGAACCGCTCGCCGAGAAAAAGTACCGACCCGAGCGCAACGAAGAGGGGCATGGTGAAGGCGATCGCGGTCGCGGAGGCCAAAGGTATCTCGGTGACGGCAATGAAGGCCGCGACGAGCGCCAGAAGCTTGATGACGGCCCTGATCGCATGGACGGAGAAATGCATCGACCGGCCGCCGGATTGCGCGATGCCGAGCGGAAATCCGCGGCGGCACAGCATCAGATAGAGCGCGATCAGGCTGGCAAGGTTACGGAAGAAGACGATGCCGATCGGGTGGACCTCCCCGGCCACGAAGCGCACGATGACGCCGTCCATCGCCGCGACCAGGGAATTTGCCCCCATCAGCAGGGCTCCGGCGACGGCCGCAGGCAGGGCGATCTTCTTCATGCCGCGTCGGCGGCTGTCTGCCACTTCGGCTTCGGAGTCGCATTGATGAGCTGACGCGTATAGGCATGTTGCGGGTTGCGGAAGATCTCTTCCGTCGTCGCGTGCTCGACGATCTCGCCGCTCTTCATGACGATGATGCGATCGGCAAAGTGACGAACGATCGGCAGATCATGGGTTATGAAGATGTAGGCAAGGCCCAGCCGGTCACGCAATTCCGCCAGAAGGTCGATGACCTGCACCTGCACCGAGACGTCGAGCGCCGAGACGGCTTCGTCGCAGACGACGAGTTCCGGATCGCAGGCAAGCGCTCGGGCAATGGCGATGCGCTGCCGCTGGCCCCCTGAGAACTGGTGCGGATAGCGTTTGGCGTGCTCTGGATTTAAGCCGACGAGCCCCAGCAATTCGGTGACCCGGTCGCGCCAGCGCGCCTTCTCCAGAATGTCCTTGTGGATGCGCCACGGCTCCGAGACGATGTCGAACACCGTCATGCGCGGGTTCATCGAACTGTAGGGGTCCTGGAACACCATCTGCACCTTCCGGCGGAAGGCCAGCAGTTGCTTGCGGTCCATCTTCAGCACGTCGCGTCCGTGAAACAGCGCCTGGCCGCCGGAAGCCTCGTTCAGGCCCAGAAGCACGCGCGCGACGGTCGATTTGCCGGAGCCGCTCTCGCCGACGATCCCGATCGTCTCGCCGGCTGCGACGTCGAAGCTCAGATTCTTGACTGCATGCAAGCGCGCCGGCTTCGCAAAAAGCCCGGACGAGAGCGTGTAGAACTTGTCGATGTTCTTCACTTCCAGGATCGGTTTCCCAGCCGGCCGCGGCGGCCTCGCCGGCGCTCCATCGTCGGCATGCGGGAGGGCATTGATCAGCGTCCGCGTGTAGCTGTGGGCGGGATTTTCGAAGACGGCGCGGGCTTCGCCCTCCTCCACGATGCGGCCGGCCTTCATGACGATCACCCGGTCGGCCATATTGGCGGCGACCTCGAGGTCATGTGTGATCATGATGATGGCAAGGCCCTCTTCGGCCTGCAGCTTCTTCAGAAGCTCGAGGATCTGCGCCTGCACGCTCACGTCGAGTGCCGTCGTCGGCTCGTCGGCAATCAGGATTTCCGGCTTGAGCGCGATCGCCATGCCGATCATGATGCGCTGGCGCTGGCCGCCGGAAAACTGGTGCGGATACTGGTCGATGCGCTTCTCCGGCTCCGGGATGCCCACGCGCCTCAATATGTCGACCGCCCTTTGCCGGGCCTCGGCACCGGTCGCAACGCCGTGGACACTGAACACCTCCTCCAGCTGCCAGCCGATCGTATAGACGGGGTTCAGATGGGAGAGCGGGTCCTGGAAGATCATCGCGATCCTGCGGCCGTTGAGGTCCCGCCGCTCACCCTCCGAAAACGAGGAGAGATCGCGCCCGCGATAGGCGACCGAACCCGCGCAGATATCGCCCGGAGGCGTGTCGATGAGCCCCATGATCGCACTCGCGCTGACCGACTTGCCGGAGCCGGACTCGCCCAGGATCACGAGCGTCTCGCCGGCGTCGACATGAAAGCTGACCCCGCTCGTCGCACGGAAGGCACCTCCGAGCGACAGGAAATCCACGGTCAGATCCTTGACCTCGAGGAGGTGTGGGCCGGTCATTTGCGTTTCTCCGGAATGCCCTTCTTCGAGCGGGCGAGTTCGATCCGCCACCGCTGCTGGGGATCGGCATAGGTGCGCCACCAGCTCGACAGGATATTGAGCGAAAGCGTCGTCAACAGGATCGCCAGGCCCGGCCAGAAGGCGATCCACCAGGCGGTCGAGAGATAGCCGCGGCCGGTCGCGACCATGGCACCCCAGGTGAATTCAGGCGCCTGGATGCCGAGGCCGAGGAAGCTCAGCGACGACTCGGCAAGAACGACGGTTGCGAAGTCGATGGCTCCGATCGTGACCAGCGTCGGCAGCACGATCGGGGCGATGTGACGGAAAAGGATGCGCGTGTGGTTGGCGCCGAGCGCGACGGCGGCGCTGACGAACATCCGCTCTCTCACCTCGAGCACTTCCGCACGCGTGGTGCGCAGATAGATCGGCACGCGGGTGATCGCCAGCACCAGAATGAGGTTGGTGACGGAAGGGCCCAGGCTGAAGAGGACGATCAGCGCCAGCAGCAGCGAAGGAAAGCTCATCACGATGTCAGCACCGCGCATGATCATCGTGCCGGCGGCGCCTCGCGAATAACCGGCAATCAAGCCGAGCATGCCGCCGATGACGACCGAGCAGAGCACCGCAAAGAACGCAATGCCGATCGTGTTCTGCGCACCCACCACGAGGCGCGCGAGAAGGCTGCGGCCGAGCGTGTCGGCGCCGAGCACATAGGTCCAACCCTGAGACAGGCTGAACGGCGCCATGTTTCGTGCGCGGAAATTCGGTTTGTCGATGAGGTCGCCCATCAGCCACGGCCCGAAAACGGCGCATGCGACCACGACCAGCAGGAAGATCACGGCGGCAAGCGCCAGCCAGTCCCGGCTGACGAGACGCAGTATCTGAAAACGCGAGACTTTCGTCTCGGGGGTATCGGCGGAAGTCGTCATGGCCGTCGCACTCATCTCGTTTCAAACCTTATGCGGGGATCGAGCCGCGCATAGACGAGGTCTATCGCGATGTTCAGGACGAAGATGGCAATCGCCGTCACCAGCACCGTCGCCTGGATGAGCGCGAAGTCGCGCCGTACGATCGCGTCGATCATGAGCTTGCCGATGCCCGGCCAGCCGAAGATGGTTTCCACGACGACGGCGCCGTTGACGAGGCTTGCAGCAAGGTCGCCGGCGACGGTGATGACCGGGAGGAGCGAGTTGCGCAGGGCGTGCCGGAAGACGATCCGGGACCGGTTCACGCCCTTGGCCCGCGCGGTCTTCACATAGGGCGAGGCAAGCGCACCCATCATCGTGCCGCGAACGACCTGGACCAGCAGGCCGAAGGGTCTGAGGGTCAGCACGAAGATCGGCATGATCCAATGCAGCGCCGTTCCCGTCCCGGAGGTCGGAAGCAGGCCCAGTCCGACGGAGAAGACAAGGATCGCCACGATCGCAACCCAGAAATCCGGGGCGCTGGCGCCCGCCAGCGACGCGGTGCTCGCGATCTTGTCGAACAGGCTGTTCGGGCGTGCCGCGGCAAGCGACCCGACCACGACGGCGAGACAGAGAGAAAGAACGATCGCGATCACGGCGAGCTTCAGCGTTTGCGGAAAGGCCTCGAGCGCTACTTCCATGGCCGGCCGGTTGCGGCTCAGCGCGTCCCCGAAATCGAAGCGCGCGAGATCGACCAGGTACCGGCCGAATTGCACGACCAGGGGATCGTTGAAGCCGTGCGCTTCCGAGAAGGCCTGACGCTGCGCTTCGGAAGAATCGAGCGGCAGATAGAGATAGGCCGGATCGCCGGTAAGCCTCGAGAGGAAGAAGACGAGCACCAGAAGTCCGATGACCGCGATCAGGCTCTGGCCGGCGCGTCTGAGAATGAAAGCGAACACGGCGTTTCCTTTCCACCGTAATCAAGGAGGGCGCCGCGACGTGAGACACGCCGCGGCGGCAGGTCGGGTTGGTCAGTCCTTGAAATGGATCTCGGAGAGCGCGATTTCGCTGTTCGTCTTGAGGTCCGGCTTCCAGTCGAGGCGCGAGCCGACACGGACATAGCCGATCATGTGGTACATCGGCACGTCTGCGACGATCTCGTCGTGCACCTTCGCGAAGACCTCCTGAAACAGCTTTTCACGCTCGTCGCCGGTCGCGGCCATCGCCTTTTTCAGCACGACGTCGAGGTCGGGATCGGCGATCGTCGAATATTGTCCCTCGCTCAGATACATGACCGGAGCGGTAAACCCGGCGTCGCCCGTGTTGTTGTCGTGCTGCTGCTGGAAGAGCGTCGGCCCGCGTCCCTCCGGGAAGGGCTTGTCGAGATAGCGCACCCAGTCGGCCGCTTCGAGCTGGCGTATGGAGACGTTGAGCCCGATCTCCTGCCACATGGACCGCATCGCTTCGAGGCTTTCGGCCGAGTTCGGGAAGAAACCGTTGCGCCCGATCAGCACGATCTCCTTGTCGACCGGAGCACCCTCGGCCTTGGCTTGCTCGACCAGCTTCATCGCCTCTTCGGGATTGTAGGTCCATGGCTTGATATCGGGGTTATGACCGCGAACGCCCGGGACGACCATTTGCGAAGCCCGCAGAACGTCCTTGCCGAACAGCGCTTCGCCCATGCCGTCCCAGTCGATGGCCATGTTCAGCGCCTTGCGGATGCGGACATCGTCGAGCGGCGGAATCTGCGCATCGATGCGCATGCGCGTCGTCTCTGAGTTCAGATAGGCAAAGTCCGACTCGGCATTGGTCGCGTCCTGCACGGCGATGGATGGGGTCATGTCCGCTTCGCCCGATTCGACCATGGCCGCCCGGATGGCCGACTCGCTGCGCCAGACATAGGTCGCGCGCGTGACGTCCGGCTTGGCGCCCCAGTAGGCATCGTGACGCTTCAGGACGATCTGCTCGTTGGACTTGCTTTCGACGACATAGGGTCCCGTGCCCACGGGATCGTTGCTTTCCTTGTCGAACGGCATGTTGGGGGAGACAATCTGCACGGTGCCGAGCAGCGTCGGCATGATCGGCACCGGGCTGTCGGAGGAGATCTCCACCGTCTGCGCATCGATCGCCTTCGGCGTCAGTTTGACGTCGCCGAATTTCGAGCGGCTGTCGCAGGTGAGGTCGGGGTTCATCAGGCGATTGATGGACTTGACCACCGCTTCGGCGTCGAATGCCGCGCCGTCCTGAAACTTGACGCCGCTCTTGAGGTGCACACGCCAGGTCAGGTCGTCCACCTGCTCCCATTTTTCCGCTAGCCAGGGACCGACGGTGCCCTTCTCCGTGTCGATGACAGTCAGGGTCTCGGTAATGTTTGAATTGATGATGCGGCCTATATCCGACCTGATGGAGCGACAGGGATCGAGATTGGCCGGCTGCTCCGGCAACACGATTTTCACCTCGCCTTCGGCGGCCATCGCGACGCCGGAAAAGAGCGTCGCGGTCAAAAGCGCCACGGCGCGGGTACAATAGCGGATGGTCATTTCTTTCTCCTCCTCGATAAAGACCAGGACGTTGCGGCGGGCCGTTTTCGGCCTCGTAGTCCTCCGGCACCGCATCCGCACTAGCGCACTAATGTATTAGTGTGTTCACACGAAAGTGTCAACTCAGGCTGAAGCGGTCGCGGCTGCCTTTCCGGAGCGCCTCAGGCAGGCGGCTTCAGCCTGCTTCAAGCTCTCAACCGCTACGCCGACGGGGCCAAGCTTCGCAGCGCCCAGATTGGAGATCATCGGCATCAGCGGGCCCGTGTCGGCGATCCCCGCCAGCCGCATGCCGTCATGAAGCACCTGCAAACCGCCAAGGTCTGTGCGAACTCTCTCGAACTCCAGAAACGGCCGGCTGAGCTCCAATGCCTCGGCTCCGCGCCCGGCCTTGTAGAGCGTAAGGAGTTCCATCGCGGCCGAAGGGGCAATGCAGACCGCGCCCGAAGTATAGGTCGTCATTGCGCGGCGGCCGAGATGGTCGTGGATCGGCGTTTCGCCCATGCCGCTCGCCATCCGGTCTTTCCCGATCGCCGCCGTGACGGCGTCGAGATAGGCGTCCTGCGCCGGATCGGCCCGCTCCACGGCATATTTGACGAAATCGACGGCGCCTTCGGAGACGAGGCGGGCAAGCTCGTCCGGATCGACATAATTCTCCCGCTTCAGATAGAGCACCAGGCCATGGCCGAGGACCGCCGCGAGGCGGCGCACGCCATTGGCGACACCGGCAGAATCTGCCGGAAACTGCGTCGGGAGGAGCATCACGTTCTTGAAACCCAGATCGCGGGCGATCGGCACCTGCGCCAGGGCCTTTCCGAAGTCCGGACCGATCGACGTGACGAGAGCGGTCTGCGGTGCAGCGCCCGCAATCACCGCCTCCATGCCCGCGCGATAGTCGTCCAGGCCGAAATGATAAAGGTTGGCATTTCCGCCATAGAGGAGAATACGCACCCCGCCTGCCTCGATATGGCGAATGATCGCCACGTTGGCGTCGGCGTTCACCGTCAGGTCCGCATTCAGCGCGATGGGCGGGACCGCCACCACGGAAGCTGCGTAATCACGGGCATCAAGTCGAGTTTGCATGAGAACCTCCTCCATAAGTCGGTTTTCATTACAACATACCCGATGATTTGTAAAATATATTTACCTATCAGGAGTCGATCGTTCCGTCCGTCATCCTTCGGCGCGCCTTGATGATGTGCGTTTCCATCGCCACCCGTGCCCATACGGCATCTTTCGTGCGGATCGCTTCGACGATCTCGGCATGTTCGGCAATGACCCGACGGGCGCGTGCCTGCGATCCGGACCGGGTGAGCGCAAGCGAGACATTCATGAAGCTGGTCAGCGAAACCTCGGAACCTTCCAGCGCCTTGGCGAAAAACTCGTTTCCTGTTCCCTCGCAGATCGCAAGATGGAAACGCCGGTCGCTTTCGGGAAGGAAAGCCCCGCGGCCGACCTCATGGGCGAAGGCCTCATGGGCTTCGAGGATGGCGGCAAGCTGCTTTTCCGTGCGCCGCTCCGCTGCCAGTGCTGCCGCCTGACCTTCCACGTAGAAGCGAAGCTCCTGATAGCGCAGGAAGCGCGAAATGTCTTCCAGGTCGGCCAGGTTCGGCAGATCTTGCGAGGGCCTGCTCAAGACATAGGTGCCGCTGCCGCGCCGCGCTTCCACGAGGCCGTCAACCCGCAGGCGCGCAAGCGCCTCGCGGACGACCGGACGCGAGACGCCGAAGCGTTCGGCAAGTTCGTTCTCCGTCGGCAGCCGCGCGCCCGGTTGAAAGATGCCGTTCAATATGTCGTGCAGGATGCGCCCGTAGACCTGATCGGCATAGCTCGACGGGCGGGTTTCGGCTAGGCTTTCGAGGATGGGCGACTTCGCGGGCACGGCGATCCTTCCTGTCCTGCCGGGCCGGCCGGCGAGATCCACTTCACACTAACACATTAATGCATTATTACAGGATCTGGAACCGTCCTGGAGGATTGGATTTTTGATATCGGAAGCTCCGGCTGCCAAACACCGCAGCGGCCTTGACCGCACCCGGCAGATCGCGCCGCAAATCGTGGAATATCTTCGCGAGAGGATCCTCGCACTCGACCTCGCCCCCGGCACGGCGCTCTCGCGCGTCGAGTTGCAGAAACAGTTCGGTCTCAGCCAGACACCGGTGCGTGACGCGCTGATGCGCCTGGAGGAGGAAGGCCTCGTCACCGTCTATCCGCAATATGCGACGCTGGTGTCGAAAATCGATATCAATCTGGCACGCCAGACCCACCTCATGCGCCGCGCCGTCGAGCAGGAAGCCGTCTTCAATCTGGCGGAAAAGCCCGGCAGGCGGCAGATCGCAGACCGGCTGCGAGCGGCGAACACCAGGCTGAAAGCCCTCGCCTCCAAGGAACATGCGGAGTTTCTCGCGGCCGACCGTGCGTTCCACTTCATCATCTTCGAGGAAGCGGGGCTGGAGCATATCTGGCCGATCATCCGCCGCCACAGCGGCCATATCGATCGTCTGCGGCGTCTCAATCTCGTCAATGTCGGCACCAAACGTGTGGTGGAGACCCACGACATGATCATCGAAAGCATCGAAAAGGGTGCGCCGGTCGAGGCAGCGCAGGCGATGAAGATCCACCTCTCCGGTACATTGTCGATGATCGACGACATTGCGGCGCGTTATCCGGACTACATAGAACTCGGCTAAAATGCCGGGAGCCGCGCGCGGCCACCTCATCGATAGGTTCGCAGACGACGGTCCCGCGGATCTCCTTGTCTGATCCGGCTCGCCTGAGGGCATGTTCGACATGATGGATTATCTGCTCCTCGCCGCCTCGGGTTTCATCGCCTGGATCGTTTCGACGATCGGCGGCGGAGGCGGAGCCATGCTTCTCGTGCCGCTCATCGGCTTCATCGCCGGTGCCCAGGCCGTCGCTCCCGTGGCCGCGGTCGCCACCGTCATTGCGGGAGGCGGGCGCATCCTGGTGTTTTTCCGGGATATAGAATGGCGCGTCGTCGCCTGGGGTCTCCCCGGCGCGGCCCTCGGCGGCGTCCTCGGCGCCGCCGCCTTCTCCAACACCTCGGCGGAGTGGCTTCAGATCGTCGTCGGTCTGTTCCTGATCTCGACAATATTCCAGTACGGCTTCGGCCGGCGGGAAAGGGCCTTCGCGGCTGCAACCTGGTGGTTTTTCCCGGCACAATTGATCGTCGGATTTCTGTCCGGCCTGATCGGAGCCATGGGGCCGATCCTCAACACGCTCTATCTCAATGCCGGCATCACCAAGGAAAAGATGGTGGGGACCAAAACAGCAATCTCCCTACCCATGCATCTCGCCAAGATCGGCACCTATACGGCGTTCGGAGCATTTACAGGCAAGCTGCTGCTGTTCGGCATCGCCGCCGGGCTGGGAGCGCTTCTGTCCAACTGGCTCGCCAAGCGCGTGCTGGCGAACATAAGCGAGCTGAATTTCCGCGCAATCGTGATCGGCTTCATGGCGCTGAGCGGAGCAGTGATGGTCTGGGAGCAGAGAGATACGCTCCTGCGGATTTTTCCGGGGAGCACTTGATCCGCCTATTCAGTGCGCTCGGGTTCCAATCAGGATCCGGCCCGCCCACCGGGCCGTCGGATGCCAGCCGGACTTCTCCGGCTGGCACTGCCGATCAGGATAGATGGTGCCGTTCCTGAAGGCCATAGACCGGCGTCGATATGCCTTCGCAGCGCGCTTTCAACTGCAGCGAAAGATATTGCGAATAATGCCGCGACTGATGCAGGTTGCCACCGTGGAACCAGAGCGCCTCCTGCTGCGTCGGCTTCCACATGTTGCGCTGCTCGCCCTCCCATGGACCCGGGTCTTTCGGCGTATCGGAGCCGAGGCCCCACACCTTGCCGACCTTGTCGGCGACCTCCTTCGAGATGAGGTCCGCTGCCCAGCCGTTCATCGAACCGTAGCCTGTGGCGTAGACGACGAGTTCGGCCGGGAGCACGGTGCCGTCCTTCAGCACCACGGCATCCTCGGTCAGGTGGCTGACGTCGGAACCGGACTTCAGTTTGATGCTGCCGTCGATGACGAGGTCGCAGGCGCCGACGTCGATATAATAGCCGGAGCCTCGGCGCAGATATTTCATGAACAGGCCGGAGCCGTCAGCGCCCCAGTCGAGCATGAAGCCAGCCTTTTCGAGATCGGCATAGAACCTGGCGTCCCGCTCGCGCATTTTCTCGTAAAGCGGAATCTGGAACTCGTGCATGATTCGGTAGGGCAGCGAAGCGAAGATCAGGTCGGCCTTGCGCGTCGTCACGCCCGCGGCAAGCGCCCGCTCGGAATAAAGATCGCCGAGGCCGATCTCCATCAGCGTGTCCGATCTGACGATGTGGGTCGACGATCGCTGCACCATGGTCACATCGGCGCCGCCCTCCCAAAGTGCGGCGCAGATATCATGCGCGGAATTGTTGGAGCCGATGACGACCACCTTCTTGCCGCGATAGGCGTCCGGACCGGGATGCTGCGACGAATGTTGCTGCTCGCCCTTGAATATGTCCTGGCCTTCGAGCTTCGGCACGTTCGGCTTGCCGGACATGCCGGTTGCGAGAACGAGCTGCTTCGGCCTGAGGACGACCTCCTCGCCATTGCGCTCGACGACCACCGTCCATTCCTTGGTCGCTTCGTCGTATCGCGCCGACTTGCAGGTTGTGGAACTCCAATAATTGAGTTCCATCACCCTGGTATACATCTCCAGCCAGTCGCCGATCTTGTCCTTCGGCGCAAAGACCGGCCAGTTTTCGGGGAAGGGGATATAGGGCAGATGGTCGTACCAGACCGGATCGTGCAGGCAGAGCGACTTGTAGCGCTTGCGCCAGCTGTCGCCCGGTCGTTCGTTCTTCTCGATGATGATCGTCGGCACGCCGAGCTGCCGCAAGCGCGCGCCGAGCGCGATCCCGCCCTGGCCGCCGCCGATGATGACGGCATAGGGCTGCATCGTGTAGCCAAGTTCGGCTGCTTCCGCTTCGCGCTTTTCCTTCCAGGTCCTGCGGTTCGGGTCATGACCGTGTTCGGCGCCGAGCGGCCGCCTGAGCCCCTTCGGCTCCTCGTGCCCCTTGAGCTCCGTCATCGTCGTCAGGAGCGTCCAGATCAGTCCGTTCTTGAGGCGGATATGGCCGTGGCCGCGCGCCACCTCGGTCTCGAACTCGAACCACCCTTCGGTGACGCCGTCGCCGGCGCTTGCCGGTTCGTTCTCGTCCTGGCGCAGGCGCGCCGGCTTGATCGCCGCGAGCTGCGTCGTCAGCAGGTCGCGGATCTGGTCCTGCCCCTCCATCGTTTTGAGATTCCAGGTGAAGGCAACGAGGTCGCGCCAATAGCAGTCGGCTTGAAACAGATTGACGGCCGTATCGATGTCGCCCTGCTCGAGGGCTTTTCCGAGTTTGGCAAGCGCGGTATCGATGCGGGTGCCGGGACTTTCTTCAAGCATGGGTATCCTCCTCTTCGCTTGGATAACACACGGGCGGCTCCTCAACCGCCCGCAGACGCCAATCGTCGAACCACCTTCTGCAATGACCGTGCCAGGGCAGAAAACCACGTATTTTCAAGGAGCAGAGAGCATGGAGGTGTCGCATGAAGCGACGCGACTGCAACATGTGTGGCGCCGCGCCTGTTGCACGGCAGCCACCGGGATTACGCGTCCCAACGGATTTACGCGTCGAGGACTGGCGGTAAGGTGTAAACGCCTCTGGCCGGCAGGCCAGGGGGTATCCCGGCTGCAGGGGGCGCCGCGCCTCAATGGCGGTGTCGCTTGAGGCGGTAGCGCTTGATCTGCCGGTGCACCGTCGAGCGATCGAGCCCCAGCCGGCGGGCAGCCTCGGAAATGTTCCAGTCGCAAGCGGCGAGCGTCAGGCTCAAGGCAGCGCTCGCCTCGCTTCCGCCGACAGTGTCCGCATTCGCCAGGAGGTGGTCCGGCAGGTCGCCGGGCTCCACGACGCCGTTCTCGGCAAGTGCCGCGGCGACGGCGATGACGTTGTCGAGTTCGCGGATGTTTCCCGGCCAATCATGAGCCTTGAGCGCAGCCAGGGCCGCCGCGGACAATATCAATTCGCCGTCACTGTGCCGCTTCAGGAGCCGCTCCAGCACCCAGTCGAAGTCCGGTCTGTCCCTGAGGGCCGGGAGCGAGAGGGTAGCGGCATTGAGCCGGTAATACAGATCCTCGCGGAATGCTCCTTGCGAGACGAGCGTCTTCAGCGACCGATGCGACGCCGAGACAACCCGGATACGCACCTTCCGCGGCGCCGTCCCGCCCACCGGCAGCACCTCGCCTTCGGCAAGCACGCGCAACAGCCGGCTTTGCAGGGAAAGCGGCATGTCGCCGATTTCGTCGAGGAAGAGCGTTCCGCCGTCCGCCTGCTCGATCAGGCCCTTGCGGCCCTTGGCCGAAGCACCGGTGAAAGCTCCCGGCAAGTAGCCGAAAAGCTCGCTTTCGATCAGCTGCTCCGGAATCGCGGCACAATTGATGGCGACGAACTGGCCCTTGAGACCGCTGCCCTCGTGGATGGCGCGCGCGAGATGTTCCTTGCCCGTCCCGGTCTCGCCCTGAATGAGGATCGGCAATCGCGTCCGTGCAAGCTTTGCCGCCTTTGCCTGGAGCGCCGCGATCACGGGCGCTTCGCCGCCGAGCCGCCGCAAGGCCGGTGGAATCTGTTCGTGCGAAGCGAGCGGTGCGCGGACCTTCGAGTGCGGCTCGATCGCATGGGCGAAGAGCGCATTTCCGTCCCGGGCAAAGACGAGCCGCTCCTGGGTCGGACGCCGGCGGGTAAGGTCGGACAGATCATCGATCTCGATGTCCAAGAAGCGCGACACCGGCTCGCCGATCAGTTGCCGTGGATCGCGCCAGTCGAGGCCCGTCGAGCGCGCTAGGATTTTCGCCCCAGCATGGGTCATGCCGGCGATCCGGCCAAGACCGTCGATCGAGATCGCCGCCTCCGGATCGACGTCGAGGAATTCGGGAGAGCGCGAGAACCGCAGGACCCATTGGTTGCGCGCCTGCGCCATGAGATTGGCAAGCTCGATGCGCCTTACGGTCGCCGTCACCAGATGCAGTGCAAGATTCTGGCTCGCCTTTAGGATTGGCGAACTCAGAAGCGAGATGTCGAGGACGGCGGAGAGTTCGCCCTGGATGTCGTAGATCGGCGCGGCCGTGCAGGAGAGCGGCGTGTGGGTGTTGTCGAAATGGTCGGTCTGGTGGATCGTCAGCGCCTCTCCCGTTTCCAGGCACGCGCCCACCGCACAGGTCCCGGCGC
Source organism: Sinorhizobium meliloti 4H41 (assembly GCF_000375585.1). Classification (GTDB taxonomy): domain Bacteria; phylum Pseudomonadota; class Alphaproteobacteria; order Rhizobiales; family Rhizobiaceae; genus Sinorhizobium; species Sinorhizobium meliloti_A. Next base: position 75,105 of record NZ_AQWP01000003.1, read on the forward strand.
GCCATTCGGACCACTCCGAACCCAAATAGAGCCCCGCCTTGCGCAGGCTGTTGCCGAAGAGGGGATCGCCGAGGAACTCGACCGTCACGCCTTCGCGGTCGGAAAGCAGCAGCACGTAGTTCTGCCCCGCCACCTGGCGGAACAGGTTTTCGAGCCCCGAACGGGCGATGGCGATCAGATCCTCCGATTGCTGGCGGTGTTCCCTAAGTCGCGTTTCCGGGACGATATAGGCTTCACAACTCTGCGCCGGATCGAGCCGGTGATGCTCCAGGCAGCGCAGCCACGATTTCACGACCGTCTCGTCGCGGCGCACGGGAAGACCACGGCTGACGCGTTCGATTTCGCGGATATGCTCGGAATGTGAAACCATCGCCGCCTCCCAACGGACCGCGCTTGCTCCTCCGGCAGAGTGTGCGCATGACAGGTCCGAAAGTAAAGGAAGCGGCGGCTCGATGCACTACCGATGAAGTTGTCGTTCCGCCGTGGGAGGCCCCCCCTCGAGCAGGCGATCCACGATCATGCGGCCGATCGGAATTGCGGAGGTAGCAGCCGGCGATGGCGCGTTGCAGACGTGGAGCATCCTTTCGGTCTGTTTGAAGAGGAAGTCATGGACGAGGCTGCCGTCGGCCATGACCGCCTGCGCCCGGATGCCCGCCTGCGGGACCGCGAGATCGTCTATCGTGAGCGAGGGGCAGTATTTGCGGCACTCCCGCAGATAGCGGAACCGCGATGCCGAATTGGCGAATTCCGCGATCGCTGAACGCCAATTCTTCGCCGCCATTTTCCAGAAGCCGGGAAACGCCGCCATGTTCGCTACATCGGCCGCTTTGAAGCTGCCCTTTGGGTAGCCCTCGCGGGCAAAGCCCAGCACCGCATTGGGGCCGACGGTCATGCCTCCGCCGATCGTCCGGGTCAGGTGAATTCCCAGGAAAGGAAGGTTCGGGTCGGGAATGGGGTAGATGAGGCGCCGGGTCACGCCGGCCTTCGACGGCGGCAACACGTAATATTCGCCCCGGAACGGAACGATGCGGTGGTCAATGCTGAGCCCGGCCATCAAGGCGATGCGGTCGGACTGCAGGCCGGCGCAGGCGATCAGCTTGCGCGCTTCGATGCGGCCGGATGCACTTGCGATCCGCACGCCGCCATCCTCTTCGGCAATGGCAGTGGCCTCGATCCCGCGCCGGATGTCGCCGCCCCGGGTTTCGATGCGCTCGGCCATCGCCCGGCAAACGGCCGAATAATCGACAATCCCCGTCGTATGGACGAGAAGCGCACCGAGGCCGGCGATGTTAGGCTCGTCCGATCGCAGCTGCGACTTCGACAGGCGAGAGTATTCGATCCCATTCTGCTGTGCTCTTTCTTCCAGGCTCTCCATGCGCTCGATCTCGGCAGCGTTCGTCGCGACCAGCAATTTGCCGCAGGTTTCGAACGATATGCCGTTCCCGGTGCAGAACTCTTTGGTCGCCTCCGCTCCTTCACGGCACAGCTTCGCTTTCAGGGACCCCGGTGCATAGTAAATTCCGGCGTGAATCACGCCGCTGTTGTGGCCCGTCTGATGGCGCGCAAGCTCCCTCTCCTTTTCCAGAAGCACGATGTTGGCGCCCGGCACCCGTTCCTGCAGCGCCATTGCGGTCGCAAGGCCGACGATGCCGCCTCCGATGATGCAATATTCGTACAAGCCGCAACCCCTCTTGCCCCCGGTCCTGCCGGCATTGGGAAGATAATGCACCGGACGTCAAGGTGGAAACCGGCGAGGTGGCTGTCGTCGCTTACTCGGTTGCCGATCAGGAAGCGCGCACGCGCGGCAGCACCGTGCCCCCGAAGACCTCGATGAATTCGAGCTGATTGCGCCCGACATTGTGGAGATAGATTTCGTCGAAGCCTGCCGCGACATCCTCTTCGATCCAGGCAAGGTGCCGCCCCGGATCGGAAGAAATCCGGACATAGGCGTCGAGGTCCTCCGGGCGGACGCCGCTCGTCGCCGTTTCTATGTCGCCCGGCGTCCTCAGGGTTTCCGATTGAAAGGCGCTGAGCGCATTGCTCCGCCACTGGTCGAAGGCGTTCCGTCGCGCCTCCTCGTCGCTTCGGGCATAGGAGACATGAACCTGAAGGCAGAGTGGCTTGCCGTCGCCGCCGCCGCGCTTGAACGCGTCGGCTATCGCCGCGAGCTTTTCCGGCGACTGATTGACCGTTATGAGACCGTCCGCCCATTCGCCGGCACCTTCCGCCGTTTCCGGCGTCAACGCCGCGGCAATCAGCGCAGGCGGACATTCGGGAAGCGTGTAAAGCCGGGCCTCGGAGACGGCAATGGGCGCGTCCCTCGTCACCGTTCGGCCGGCAAAAAGCTCGCGTATAACGTCAACCGCCTCGCGCAGCCTGGCGTTTCGTTCCGCCTTTCCCGGCCAGGCTCCGCCGACGACATGCTCGTTCAGCGCCTCGCCAGTGCCGAGCGCAAGCCAGGCAAGGCGGCGCGGAAACATCTGCGCAAGGGTTGCGGCGGCCTGGGCCGTTATCGCCGGGTGATAGCGCCAGCCGCAAGGTACCGTGACGAGACCGAAGCTCCGCTCGGTTGCCTGGAGGGCGGCGCCGAGCCACGCCCAGGCAAAGCCGCTTTGCCCCTGGCGTTCGCTCCAGGGCGCCAGATGGTCGGACGACATGGTGCAATCGAAGCCTGCCTGTTCTGCCGCCCGCGCCCAGTTCAGCAGGTCGAGCGGGGTGAACTGCTCATGCGATGCGTGATAGCCGATCCTCGCCATCTCAATCCTTCCTTCCCGAATGAAGCCACACGTAGCCGAAGGGACCCAGCCCTATCGCCAGACGCTGCCCGGAAAGCTCAACCTCACGTTCGCCGAGAATATCATTGAGCCTGGCGTCGATTGCGCCGGGCAGTTCGAGCTCCGCCCGCCGCTTGGCGTCCGAAAGATTGTGCAACACGACGAACAATTCGGTGCCGTCGGAATAGGCCACTGCGAACAGCGCCGGGTCTCCGGTGTGCAGCATGACCGGGCGTCCCCGGTTGAAGAGCTCGTGCCGGCGCCGCGCCAGGATCATCGCCCGCACGCGGTTCAGAAGCGACCCCGGATCGTCACGCTGAGCTTCGACATTGACCCGCTTGAAGGAGAATGGGCCATCTGTCACCGGCGGCTGGACGAGTTTGCCGCGCTGGGCCGTGGAGAAGCCTGCATTGGTACCCGCATTCCACTGCATGGGCACGCGAACCGGCTCGCGGCCGGGACGTGAAAGGTCCTCGCCGAGACCGATCTCGTCGCCGTAGAGAACGAGCGGCACGCCCGGCGAAGACAAAAGCAGACTGAAGGCGAGTTCCATTCTCGCCCGGTTTCCGTCCAGCATAGGCGCAAGGCGGCGCCTGATGCCGCGTCCGTAGATCCGCATCTGTTCATCCGGGGCGAAGACCGCAAAGGTTTCTTCCCGAATGTCTTCCGGCAGGCGATCGAGGTTCAGTTCGTCGAGATTGCGCAGGAAGTTCGCCCAGCCGCAATGGGGAGGCGGCTCCGGCATGATCGAAAGCGCCTGGCCGATGAGGTCGGCCTTCTGCCGCGCGAGGCTCGCGGCGAAGGCCCCGCACAGCACGAAGTTGAACAGGAGGTCGAGCTTTCCCTCGCCGAAATAGGAGCGCAGCTCTTCCGGCGCCAGGTCAGCTTCGCCGAGCAAAAGACCGTCCGGGCGCCGGCCGTCGATCAGCGCGCGCATTTCCCTGAGAAAGCCCTGGGGGTCTCTGGGGTCAGCGTGTTCTATGCCGGTTTCGCCGATCACGAATGGCGCGGCATCCACCCGAAATCCGTCGACGCCCAATGTCAGCCAGTAGTCCACCACCCGCAGCAACTCGTCGCGCACCGCCGGGTTGGCGATGTTCAGGTCCGGCTGGAAATGGCGGAACTTGTGGAAGTAATAGGCCTGGGCGACATCGTCAAACGTCCAGACGCTGCTTTCCTCGCCGGGAAACGCGGTCTCGTTATCCGGAGCGACCGGCGGCGGACTTTCCGACCAGACGTAATAGTCGCGAAAACGGCACCTCGCGTCGCGTCGCGCCGCCTGGAACCAGGGATGCTCACTGGAAGTGTGGTTGGCGACGAGATCGATGACGACGCGAATGCCCTGTTCGCCGGCGGCGTGCAGGAAATCCAGGAAGTCGTTCAGCGTTCCGAGAACGGGATCGATGGAATAGTAGTCGCTGACGTCGTAGCCGTTATCGGCGAAGGGGGACCTGAAGAAGGGCGAGAGCCAGACGCAGTCGATGCCGAGATAGTGCAGATAAGGCACGCGCTCTTTCAGACCTATGAAGTCGCCGATCCCGTCGCCATTTCCGTCCGAGAATCTGCGCACATCGATTCCATAGATGACCGAGTTCGAGAACCACGGCGCCTCTTTCATCGTCCGCTCCCTTGAAGGTTCCGCTCCGCATAGGCCGCGGTCGCGACCGCGCCGCGCGATGCTGTGCCGCTGTCGAGACGGGTAAATTGCACGACCACGGGAACATCCGCGTCGATGACTGCGCCGAAATCCTCGTCCAGCGGCAGCGCCTCGGGAAAGATCAGGTCGTTGAAGCGGACGCGGCGGACCCGCCTTGCGGCGACCTCCACCTCATAAGGTCCGACAGCCGGACGATTCGCATAATGGATATGAATGCGGAGCCTGGCCGGGCTGTCCGAGCAGTTGAGCACCGCGATCTCGTCGCGGCTCGTGAATTCGGGTTCCGGACCGTTGCTTTCAAGGGGAATATGCCCTCCGGCTATCGTCCATCGTCTCTTGCCGATCGCCTGCATGTATCCTCCTAGGTCACGATGTTCTCAGGTCGGGTCGACCTGAAGACATGAACGTGATCGATTCCGAGCGGAAAAACGCACTTCGCTTTTCCGCATCCCGCTCTAGCACCCGCAAAGCCCGCGCAGATAAGGCGTGAGAAAACGCCCGTCCGGGTCCATTTCCTGCCGGAGCGCGAGAAAGCGATCCCACATCGGGTAAAGCGGTCTGAGCTCGGCTGCGCGAAGGCTGTGCTTCTTCGCCCAGTGCGGCCGTCCGCCGTGATCGCGCATGATCGGTTCGAGATCGAGAAAGAAGTCCCAATAGGGGAGCGTCGCATTCTGGTGAAGCGATATGCTCACGGAATCCCGCCCATAGGCCTCGCTGAGCCAGCTGTCGTCTGCCTTGATGTAGCGATAAAGCAGACGCCAGCCGACCGAGCGGCGCCATCTTTCCTTGATCCGCGCGCGCAGCTTTCCGAGGCATTCCGGCCCCACTTCGGCGGGCATGGAATATTCCATCTCCTCGAAGCGATGGGGAAGGTCGCTGTGCTGGGGAATGACCTCGTGCGGCGGGCCGGTTTCGTCCTTTGCCAGCCGCGCGAAGGCGCTGTAATCCTTCTCCTCGCCGGGCGGGTTGAGGCAGCGGATCTTCACCTCGTCGGAGCGGGGATACCAGTAGAAATCGAAATTCCGATTTTCGCGGGAGAGCTTGTCGAACACCTCCATGCAGGCCTCGAAGGCAAGGCACCATTCCTGGCGGTGCAGATCGTGCAACGGCTCGAGCTTCAGAGTGATCCAGGTGAGAATGCCGAGCGTCCCGAAGGAGACGCGCAGAGCCCGCACGAAGTCCGGCTCCTCTTCCACGTCGAACGTCCTTATCTCACCCCTGGCGGTGACCAGGCGGCCGCCCACGAGCATCATCGACAGGTTTGGGAAATTCCGTCCGGACCCATGCGTTCCGGTTCCGATCGCACCGCCGACGGTCTGGGTCGCCACGTCGCCGAAATTGGAGAGCGTCAAGCCGGCCGCCTGCAGCTCCTTGCTGAGCTCGGTCAGCTGCGAGCCGGCGCCGACCGTGGCGCGACAGTGTTGTGCATCATGTTCGCGTAAGCCGCAGATAGCGGCCAGCGAGACGAGAATGTCGTCGGTCACGTAAACCTCGCTCGACGAATGGGCTGAGCCGACCGGCCGTATGCTGCGGCCCTGCCGCGCGGCTGCGCGCACGAGCGACGCCACGGTTTCCTCGTCCCCCGGCACCTCCAGCCGCGAAGGACGAAAGCGCAGGCCGCCCGACCAGTTGTGAAAATCCTGACCGAGGTTCTCAGAGGTAGCACTCCACGGTTTGTTCGGCATGCTACTCCTGGCAATAGGCGATTGTGCTCAACAGAGCGTGGGGCGGCTGCCGGGAATCGAGCCGCGTCTGCTGCACGACGATCGGCATGTCGGATTCGATCAGCGAGGCGTAGGGCGTGTCCCGCGGCACGCGCTCCGGATCGTCGAGATCGTTGAAACGCAGGTGGACCGTCCGGCGGGCCGCAACGGCAAGACGGTACGGGCCTGCTGGCTCCCGGTCGGAAAAGAACAGCGTGATCTCGACCTTGGCCGGCGTGTCACCGGTATTCAGGATGCAGGCGCTTTCATGGGAGGCAAGCTCCGGATCGTCGCTCGCGCTCGAAGAAGGGATGTAGCCGTCGGCGATTGCCCATCGCCTGCTGCCGATAGCATGCGTCATTCTCGGGTCCTCGAAGCCGATACTTCGGGTTCGAACCAAAGAAGGCATGCTTTGTTCCCGGCGGCGGGGTTGCGTTCTACGGAATTCCGGGCAATTCGCCGGTGTTCGCGTCCGGCGCCGCCTCATGCGGCGGCTGCGGCTCCTCGTCGGTTACCTTCCTGCCGGCAGAGGAGTTCTTGAGGTTTTCCTCGATCTTCTCGTGCCCGGGCGTTTCCGGCAGCGCGGCACGGAAGTTACGGGCGTAATCCTCCGGCATTTTCGGCGGCATCAGCGGCTCGTAGCGATCGACCAGCGCCTGGATGACCACCGGCCCATCCGCGGCGAAGGCCTGATCCATGATCCCGTCCAGTTCGCCGAAGGACTGGACGGTGAAGCCCCGGCCGCCCATGGCCTCCGCCGCCGCGGCGAAATCGATCGGCGGCAACTCGCAGCCGAATTGCGGATTGCCGAGAAACATCATCTGCTCCCAGGCGATCTGGTTCAGCATGTCGTTTCGGATCACCAAAAGCTTCAAAGGAATCCTGTAGCCGACGGCTGTTGCAAATTCGCCGAGCTGCATCGCCAGTCCGCCGTCGCCGACGATCGCATAGACCGGGCGGTCCGGCATGGCGATGCCCGCCGCGATAGCATAAGGCAGGCCCGAAGCCATCGAGGCGAGGGCGCCGGAGACCGCGAACATGTGGTCCGCTCCGAGATCGACATGACGGGCCGCAAGCTCGGTGTTCTGCCCGGAGTCGGTGACGACGATGCCGTTCTTCGCAATGCGCCGGCCGAAAGCCGCGACCGCCGCCTGTGGTTTAAGGGGAGAACTTCTGTCGCCTTCCATCGCCCGCAGTTCCCGGCGCCAGTTTCGCGTCTGCTCTTGCGCCCGCTCGAGGAACGACCTGTCCTGCTTGCGTTCGAGCCGCTTATTGAGCATGCGGAGGGTCTCGCCTGCCTCGCCGACAAGCCCGACCTCGACGGGGTAGCGCAGGCCGATGCGCTGCGGGTCATGGTCGATCTGGATTCCGGCTGCCGTGTTCGGCCTCGGATAGTATTCGATATAGGGGAAGGTCGAGCCGACGATGAGCAGCGTGTCGCATTGCTGCATGATTTCCTGCGACGGTGCGGTGCCGAGTATGCCGATGCCGCCGGTGGTCAGCGGGTCGTCGTCGGGCAGCACCGCTTTGCCGAGAAGAGCCTTTGCCACGGGCGCGCCCAGCAGTTCCGCCGTCTCGCGGAGAGCCTCCTTCGCCTCGAGTGCGCCGCGCCCCGCAAGAATTGCCACCTTCCTGCCCGCATTCAGGAGATCCGCCGCTCTCGAAAGATCGCTTTCGAGCGGCAAGAGCTTGCCGGCGAAATATCGGCTCGGCATGTGCCCCGGCCGGTTGCGGCGGGACCGCCCGCCATCGGCCGTCCGCTCCTGCACGTCATTGGCGATCGAAAGATGCGCCACGCCGCGCTTGGAGAGCGCCGACCGGCAGGCAAGGCTCGCGAGGTTTTCCATGTGGGCTGCGTCGTTCACCTGAGCGTTGTAGACGGCGACGTTTTCGAAGACGCGGGTGAGATCGACGTCCTGCTGGGAGAACGTCTCGATCAGGTCATGATACTGCATGCCGGTGATCGCGAGCACCGGCATCTGGTCAAGCTTCGCATCGTAGAGGCCGGTCAGCAGATTCGTGCCGCCTGGGCCCGATGTAGCGAGACAGACGCCGAGCCTGCCGGTGAATTTGGCATAGGCGCATGCCATGAAGGCGGCCGATTGCTCGTGGCGCACGGAAACGAACCGGATGCGATCCTGCCGCCTCCTGAGCGCCTCCATGATGCCGTTGATGCCGTCTCCGGGCAGGCCGAAGACGACGTCGACCTCCCATTCGATAAGTGTTTCGATGAGGATATCGGAAGCGTTCGGCATATTTTCCCCTCCTCCGGTCAGCGTAAGGTGATTGGCGGGTTCGATTGAAGGCTTGGAGCCTTCTAATCTCGTCCTGCCGGGAAATGTTCCGCCATGGCAAAGCTCCGCTGATCGGGTCGGCCGCAAAGGGTTTGTTCCACAACAATGCTGCTCCTGGAACAAATCACGGTTGAAAGGGATTCATTTCCAGTCGCCACACACGGGATAGGAAGCTTGGACTGGAAAAGCGCGTTCACCGGAAATCCGGCCGGCCGACGGCGTCGGACAAGCCGGCCGATAATAAAGGAGGCGGAGAATGTCTGGCGCAGCGCGCCCGCGCGGCATTTGTCCTTCCTGGTGGACGCAGCCGCCTATTATGCTTGTCTCGACAGTACGTTCGACCAGGCGGAAGAGCAGATCTGGATCACCGGATGGGACTTCGATCCGCGCATCAAGCTCAGACCCGACGACCCCCAAGCGGAATCGCTCGGTAGCAGGCTCGAGCGCCTCGCTGCACAAAAGCCGAAACTGAAGATCCGCATTCTCGTCTGGGCGATGGGACCGATCTATTCGGGAAAGTCGCTCAGGCTATTTCGCAAGCAGCAATGGGCGGCCCATCCGCAGATCGAACTTCGCTTCGCGAGCCATCGGGCGCTGCGCGGGTCGCATCACCAGAAGCTCGTCTGCATAGACGACAGCATCGCCTTTGCCGGGGGCATCGACCTGACGGCGCGCCGTTGGGACACGCCGGAGCACGCGGCCGAGAACGAGTTGCGGCGTGATCCGGACGGAAAACCCTATGATCCGGTGCATGACATCCAGGTGGCGCTCGACGGCGAGGCGAGCCGCGCCATCGGTGATCTCTGCAGATCTCGCTGGAAAGCCTCTACGGGCGAGGAAATCGAGGCGCCGCCCGCGAGGGCGCTTGCATGGCCGAACGGCGCGGTGCCGGTGCTCGAGGGTTGCCCGGTCGCAATCGCCCGCACGGAGCCGGGCTCCGGCAAAAGGCGCGGCCGCCAGGAGGCGCTGCGGCTGACCCTGGATGCCTTGCGCAGTGCGCGACGTCACATCTACATCGAAAACCAGTATTTCGCATCGGGAAGAATTGGACAGTTGCTCTGCGACCGGCTGCAGGAGCCTGACGGCCCGGAAGTGGTGGTCATCACCACCCGCAGCTCGCATGGGCTTCTGGAACGCGTCGTCATGGGAGGAAACCGCGACCGCCTCGTTCGGCGGCTCAAGCGGGCCGACCGCTACGGCAGGCTCAGAGTCGCCTACCCGGTCGTTCCCGCCGCCGACGGATCCGAGCAGGAGGTGATTATCCATTCCAAAGTGGTCGCGATCGACGATCGTTTTTTCCGCGTCGGCTCGTCGAACTTCAACCATCGCTCGGCAAGCCTCGACACCGAATGCGACGTCGCCGTGGAAGCCGCCAACGAAGGGCAGCGCGCCGCCATTGCCACTGTCCGCAACGGCCTGATCGCAGAACATCTCGACATTGAAGCGGACGCCGTTGAGAAGGCACTGAGGGAAACGAACTCTCTCGTCGCCACCCTGGACATGTTGAACACGCGCCGGCGCGGCATACGCGCCTTCGATGGGATCGATGACGACGGCGCGACCAGTCTCATCTGGGGCACGGAGATCGTCGACCCGCAGAGGCCGATCCGACCCTTTTACCGCACGCACAAGCTCGTGAGGCGCTGGATCGGTCAGCTTTTCGCCTTGCTCGCCAGGCTTTTTTCCTCATCTCGACGGGCGACGAACTCCGCGACCGAAAGCAAGATCAAGCCGAGCGGCAGCGGCAGGAAGAAATAGATCGCCCGAAAGGCGATCAGAGCGCCCAGGCTCGCCGAACTGCCAAGCAGAAATGCGATCGTCGCCTCGAGTACGCCGATGCCGCCGGGGACATGGCTGACGATCGCGGTGACGCCGGCCCCGACATAGGCCATGGCCGTATCGATGAAACTCACCTCCTGGAAGGCGCTGAGCAACTGATGCAACGCTGCGCTGACGCAGAGGAAGTTGGCGACTCCGACGACGACCTGCAAGGCGGCAATCCCCACCGAGGGCATTTCGAAAGTCCAGCGAAAGATGCGAACCGAGCCCCGCAGAAAATAGGCGAGCAGGACGTAACCAGCCGCGGCCGCGATGCAGGCAGTGCCTAACAGAAAAGCGCCGGTCGTGGAAAATCCGGTAAGGCGCGCGGCACCCGCCGGCACGATCAGAAAACAAAGCCCGGCCAGTGTGACAAGGCCGAGGCCGACGGTGACACCGCAGAAGAGAATGACCTTCGCCACCTCTTCGGCGCTCAGCCCCCAGCGCGAGTAGAACCGGTAGCGGACGGCACCGCTGCTCAAGGCCGCACCGCCGACATTGTGGCCGATCGAAAGGCTGGTGAAGGAAGCGATGGCGATTTGCGGATAGGCGAGCTTCCGCCCGACATAGCGGATGGCGAGGGTGTCGAAGAGGGTCAGGCAGAAATAGGAGAGAAAGACGAAACCGATGCCCACCAAGAGATTCCGGGCCGGAATCCGCATGATCGAATCGACGATTTCATGAAAGCTGTGTTGGCTGAGGGTCCGATAGATCAACCAGCCCGCCACGCAGATACCGGCAGCGATGAACAATCTCGCTAGAATTTTTCTGGACATCGGCCCTCCCTTGCGCACCCACCGGAACGAAAAGCAGGTGCTGCGTGTTCCGAAGGCGATGCGACAGCGGATACGTTTCCTCACCTACAACGTTCACAGCTGCTTCGGCACCGACCGCAGGCTCGATCCCGCGCGCATCGCCGCCGTCATCGCCGAGTGCCAGCCCGACGTCATCGCATTGCAGGAGGTCGACGTCGGCCGCGCCCGAACCGGCGGAATAGACCAGGCCCATATGATCGCCACGCATCTCAACATGGAAGCCGAGTTCCATCCGGCTCTCCACCTGGAGGACGAGAAATACGGAGACGCCGTTCTGACGGCCTTGCCTATGCGGCTGATCAAGGCAGCACCCCTCCCCTCGTCCGGCGAGCCTCGAGGCGCACTCTGGGTGGAGATCGACGTCGCCGAAGTCAAGCTTCAGGTGATCGTGACGCATCTCGGATTGCGCGGCGCCGAGCGCCTGCGCCAGGCGACCGCCCTTCTAGGCCCCGGCTGGCTCGGAGGAATGGCCCAGGGGGACGCTCACGTGGTCCTGGCAGGCGATCTCAACGCCACGGGGCGTTCGACCGCCTACAGGCTCCTGGCCCGACAGCTCAGCGACGCGCAACTGCTGACCGGCGCCAAGCCGCGGCCGACCTTTCCATCGCGATTGCCGCTGCTGCGCATCGATCACGTGCTGATCGGCAAAGGCATAGAAGTGGCTTCCTGCAGGGTACACGGCAGCACGCTGGCGCGAAGCGCTTCGGATCATCTTCCGCTGCTTGCCGAGCTGGACGTAGTGACGCGAGACGAAAAGCAGGAGGCCTGAAACGACAGCGCCGCGCATCTTGTCGGAGGCGCGGCGCTGCCGGCAGGTCCCGCAGGATTCTCGGCTGAACGGCTTCAGTGTTTGGCCGTCACGTCCCGCTGGTCTCGCTCCAGGAATCTACGCGTGATCTCACCGGCGTTCTCAGCCAGCCACTCGGCCATCGCGATTTCCTGCTGCAGGATGCTCTCGCAGACCCGCTTCGTCTCCTGATCGCCCGCCTGTTCGGCTGCGGCGATGAGAATCCTGTAGCTGGCGATTTCCATATGCTCGAATGTATAGCTGGCCAGCGTGCCCTTGACGACTTCGTCACTGACGAAGAGGCCGCTCAGGCCTTGCCCGAAGGCAACGATCTTGCCGCTGACATCCTTGATGCTCGAGGTTCCGCCGTCGAGCCGTTCGAGGCAGCGCTCGAGCATGGCCGCCTGGTCCTTCGTCTCCTGCAGGTGGCGGTCGATCCTGGTCTTGAGTTCTGGATAGTTTTCCAGCCGGCTCAATTGGCTGGTGAGCATCGTGATCGCCTGCTCTTCCATCGCATGTGCATCCCTGAGCCAAGCCACAAGGTGTTCGTTCGCAGTAGCCATCGGATATCCCTTTCTTTTCGCGCGTCCTCCAACCGGCGATTTCCCGAAATGTTCCTGCAGAACGGCGCGTGATCGCGTCACCCTGCGGCTTCGGAACAATTCGACGCCTTGGTGATTGGAGGCCGGAAGACCGCAGGTTTCGCGGTTCGGTCTCGGAAGGTTCACATGTCCAAGATCCTGGCTGCAGCAGTGATCGTCGTCCTGGTGGTGATTGCGGCGCTCTGGATGATGTTTCCTCTCGACCAGTCGGCCGAATCGGGGCAACCGCCGCCGCATGCGATCGACCAGTCGGAGTAGCACATGCACGAAGAGCTCAAGATATACCGTCTGTCGCCGCTCGCCGAGCCCGACGATCCCAACTGGCAGAATGCCAGCTACCAGGGCGAGGTCGTGGTGGCGGCAAGGTCGAGCGGCGATGCCCGCATCGTCGCAAGCGAGGCGGAGCTCGATTTCCTCGAGATCGACGCCAAGCCGGCGGAAGGGGTGACGACCGACATGGCCAGCGCGTTTCGCAGCGAGAAGCTCTACACCGTGGTCGAGGAGGGGCCAGCCCCCGACGGCACGCAACGCGGCGTGCTGCGCGGCGAGGTGAGCGTCGCCAACATCATCTCGACGCAGCTTTAACGCACCAATTCACGAGTCACAGGCCGAACGGGAACGTATCCGGCACGCCCGTTTTTATGTGGTCCGCGCCGAGCGGTTCGACCGGTGTCGTCTGATCGAACCAGACGAAGGCGTCGAACTGCCGGGGCAGCGAGGCGTGGGCATAGTGGCTGAAGCGTTCCGTGTCCGGCCGGTAGATCACGCCGATGAAGCGCTCGAGCCTCGGCTTGAGGAGACCGTCGCGCAGACGCGCGTGGCGTGCGAAGTCGATGAGGAAGCGCTCGACCCCTGAGTCGTGCATCATGCGCTCGTAGCTTCCTTCGAGCGACGGCCGGATCGGCTTCACCTCCATTTCGCCGTCCCAATCGCTTGCGGCAGCCACATGACCACCATGCGTGCCGAAGCCGATCAGCGCTGCCTGATCGCCAAACCGCTCGCGGCAGAGCTGACCGATGTTCAACTCCTCGCGGGCCGTGCCCATGTCGGTATGGCGGGCATCGCCGATATGGGAATTGTGCGCCCACACCACCGCCTTCGAGCGAGCGCCGCGTGCATTCAACAGATGCTCGAGCGTCGCGAACATATGGGTGTCGCGCATGTTCCAGGAGTCGGCCCCGGCATAATACATGATGCGGTAATACCGCTCGGCCGAGGCAACGAGGCGCGCGTTCTGCACCGCGTCGAGAAGCTCGTCGCCGCTGTCGCGCCCGGCTTCGAGCTGCCTCTCCAGGAGTTCGCGGCATTGCTTGACGACGGCCTCTTCGCATTTGCGGAAGCCCGCGGTCATGGCCGCACGGCCATAGGTCGACGGCTCGTTCTGCCAGGGGGTCAGGCAACCGTAGCGCTCGCGGGCGACCGCGGCGGCCTCGGGATCGGTCTCATCGAGATACCGGAGAACCGCGGCAATGGAGCCGCGCATATTGTAGATGTCCAGGCCGTAGAAGCCGGCCCGGCCGGACAAGCCCCTGCGGCCGTTATGTTCGCGCATCCACTCGACGAAATCCATGACTTCGCGGTTGCGCCACATCCAGGTCGGGAACCGCTGGAACGGCGCGTCGAGACGCATGCCTTGCGTTCGATGTCGGACATAGCGGTCGACCGCCGCCGCATCCGGCCAATCCGCTTCCACCGCCACGATCGTGAACCCGTGTTCCTCGATCAGGCGACGCGTGATGGCTGCGCGGGCGCGGTAGAATTCCGACGTGCCGTGGCTTGCCTCTCCGAGCAGCACGACCCGCCGCCCGGCAAAGCGATCGAAAAGCCGCCCGAAGGCAGGATCGTCGAGATCGGGCAGCGGCTCGGCCGCCTCTGCAACCATCTCGGGCAGCGTGGGCGCCGGTCTGACCCCTGCCCGGGATTGAACCCGCTCCTCATGCCAGCCATATTCGCCGACGAGCGGCACGAATCTGACCCCGCCGAGGTCCTGCTCCTCGAACGTCGTGGCGTTGACGCGCGTGACCTTCAGCAGCCGCTGCTCCTCCGGGGGGCCGACGGGTATGACGAGATGGCCGCCGAGGTCGAGCTGCTCCTTGAGCGCATGCGGTATCTCGGGACCTCCGGCAGCGACCAATATGGCGGTGAACGGTCCAGTCTCGGGCCAGCCGGCCGTGCCGTCGCCGACACGCACATCGATATTGCCGTAACCGAGCTCGGCAAATCGTCTCCGGGCGACCTCGGCGAGGCCGGCATGGCGCTCGATCGTATAGACATGTGCCGCGATCCGGCTCAGCACCGCCGCCGCATAACCGGATCCGGTCCCGATTTCGAGCACCGTATCGCCCGGCTGGACTTCGGCGCGTTCGATCATCAGCGCCACGATATAGGGCTGCGAGATGGTCTGGCCATGGCTGATCGAGAGGGCCGAATCCTCATAGGCGAATTCCTCGAAGCCCGGATCGACGAATGCCTCCCGCGGGACGACGCCCATCGCCTCGACGACGTATCTGTCCCTTATTCCCCGTCGCGAGAGATGCGACGTGATCATCCGTTCGCGGGCGCGGGAAAAATCAGTCATGGCGGAAGCCTTCCTTGCGTTTCGTCGCAACCGCCGCGCCAGATCGTGGCATTGTTTCGCCAAGGGGCGTGGTGACCTGGCTCCTTTCGGGCGGCCGGGTTGCTTTGCGGACCCTGACGGCAGCGTCAGCCGTGCCGCGGCAGCGGCACCTCCCTTTCGCTACAACGCCGGTCGGCTGAGGCGTTCGCGTTCGCGCTCGATCTCGTCGAGGCTATAGGGACCGGAGGCGGTGTCGAACCGGGTCCAGCCATCCTCCGTATAGGCGCGGCGCCGGACCGATATGTCGACGGCAGCGCGATTTCTTAAAATCCCGTCCGCCTGCGCGACCAGGGGCTCCTCGGTCCTGACCACCACCAACGTACCGCCTCGGCGCACGCCCTCGGCGTAAAGATGCGCATCCTCCTCCTCGATCCCGGAATCGGTGAGCGAGCCGATGATGCCGCCGGCCGCACCTCCGGCGAGAGCGCCGGCCGCCGCGCCTGCGGCGGTCGACGCCAGCCACCCAGCCGCGACCACGGGTCCGACCCCAGGTATGGCCATCAGGCCCAGGCCGGTCAAAAGCCCCAGCGTGCCGCCGCCCACGGCGCCCAGACTCGCACCTGCTTCGGCACCGCTCTCGGCACCGGAGCCGTCGCCCGAATAGCGGTCGCCCGCATTGTTGGCGACGATGCTTATATCTTCGGAAGGAAACCCTGCCGCCTCCAGATCGCTCACGGCCCCTCGGGCTACCCCGTAATCGTCAAACAGCCCTGCCACGGTTCTCATCGTCTTCTTCCTTGATCTCTAAAGCGCGACTACGTTGCCCTGAAAATCGAGAGCGACGGAAACGGATTTGCCGTCCTTCATCGCGGTTGCCCGCCAGATACCCTCGTCGTCGAGCTTCAGCTCCTTGACGTCCGAGTAGCCCGCCTCCTGCATCCGTTCCAGTGCCTGGGCTTCGGTGAAGCTGTTCTTGCCGGGGACAGGTGCCGTCGGGTTCTGCGTGTCGGGAGTGGCAATGGCCGGGGTATTGCCGGCCGTCTGCGCGAAGGCCGGTCCTGCGGCAGCGTTCAACAGTACCGCAACGCCGAAGACGATGTTCTTCATGGCCTTTCCTCTCGAGCCTCAACCGGCCAACCAAACCGTCCGGGCCGGATTTGGTTCCGCCGGCAGCCGCCGGCATTATGGGAAGGAAAGCGGGCCGGGCGCCCCGGCTTTGAAGGTCCGGACGGAACTTTTATCGCCCTTCCCCGGTTGCATCCGCTCTGCTGCCGGTTTCGGTACAGCGCTGGAGGATGCGAGATGGCTACGAACGTAAAGGACGGCAAGACCGCCAAGAGCTCGAAAGGGACGCATGGCGGGAATCGTGCAGGCGATCAGGCGAAGAAGGACGACGTCAAGAAAAGCAGCCAAGCGGCCGGCAAGGATCCGAACCGGAACAGCCGCTGAACGGCTGGCACGACGACCACGAGGCAGGAACTGAACGGAAGGAGCGATTATGCTGAAGTGGGCACTGATTTTCTTCGTCATTTCACTGATGGCCGGGTTCCTCGGATTTTCCGGCGTTTCGGCCGCGACGGCGGGGATCGCGAAGATACTCTTCTACATTGCGGTTGTAATCTTCCTCGTATTCCTCGTACTGGCACTGGCCGTCGGAGGTGCCGTGACCTGAGCCTGTTGGGATTCGGCCGCCCGCGGCGGCTTGTTTGATCGCCTCGTCCCTGTGCTCGTCACAGGGGTGCAGCCAGACCAAGTCCTTGGGCTGAAAGAGCGCTTCCCGCGCCGCAGACGCGGCGCTGCTGGATCCCTGTGACGAGCACGGAGATGAGGATGAGGAGAGGTTGCAGTCCTCCGAAAAGTTCCTGCAGCGCCGCGCGTCTTCGGAGGTCGCTGTAGCACTCCGTCTCACAGCCGTCCGGAATGCGCGGTCTCAATTAAAAGGCGTTTCACTGCTTCAATGAAGCAGTGAAACGCCTCGGGAACACAATACTGCTGCGGTCAGTGCAAGCTCTTGGAGTGACTGCGCAACATTGATCTTGCCTCCATCGCCGAACTCGGCCGCATGGCTGCAACATATTGCTCGGTCAGCTCCAACATGGCGAGCGCGATTTCCTGCCATGACCAGCCCGCTTCCTCGGCCAGCGCGGTAAAGACCAGGAACTCGTCCTCCATTGCGCGCTGACACTCAAGCTCCCGGCTGTTTTGCTGGGTGTGGATGGTGGGGCTGATGACAGGCATATGCTCCTCCCTCAGCGGCGCATCGATAGACACGCGCAGTCGCTGTAGCGCTTTGTTTTACCTAATGTTTCCGCCCTTCGCTTCGGCTTCGGGCGCTCATGCGGTAGCTGCCAGACAAACGCCATGACGTGGCCGGCGGTTCCATCACGTTCGCACCTTGGTGCTTCCCGGCTAAAATGGCGGACCCAAAGTGCGGGGGCGCGAGGGGATGCAATCCCACACCTTAGGGCAAGCGGAACTTCCGAAAGACTGGCGTGTTGTCAGGGAAGTCTCGTTCACTTGGATGACCAGCATGACGTCAATGCCCCCGCGCTCCCCTTCGGAACACCCGTCCGAGCCGCTCGCGCTGCCGCGTCTCGTCGACGAGGAGGCCGAAGCATTCGTTGCCGAGGCGATTGCCGAGCTGGGCCGGTCGCAAATTCCGTTCCTGATCGCGGGCACCTTCGCCGTCAGCGCCCATACCGGCATTTCGAGGCCAACCAAGGATCTCGACGTCTTCTGCAAGCCCGGCGATTACACCCGCATCCTCAATCATTTCAAGTCCCTCGGATACGCCGTCGAAATCGAGGACGATCGATGGCTAGGCAAGGTCTTCAAGGGAAAATCCTTCTTCGACGTCATCTTCTCCTCGCCTAACGGAACCATGATGGTCACCGACGCCTGGTTCGCCAATGCTCTGTTGACAGAGATCGGTGCCTCCACCTGTGCGATCGTCGCGCCGACGGAACTCGTCTGGTCCAAGTCCTTCATCCAGCTTCGCCACCGCTACGACGGCGCCGACGTCGCGCACCTGATCCTGAAGGCACATGACCGAATCGATTGGGCAAGATTGCTCGGATACATGGAAGCGCACTGGGAGGTCCTGCTCATCCACCTCCTGAACTTCCGATGGATCTATCCCTCCGAGCGCGACAAGGTCCCGCTCTGGCTGATGGACGAGCTTTTGAGCAGGCTGGCGGCGCAGAGAGACCTCCCAGTGCCCCTGACGAAGATCTGTCGCGGCCGGATGTACTCGCGGCCCGACTACGAAATCGATGTGAAGGAATGGGGTTTCGCCGATGTCGGAGGCGACGCCGACGTCAGCGCAGAAACTGAGGATACGGAGTCATGAGCAAGTTGAAGGTGGCCGCCGTGGCGGACCTGCATGTGAAGGAGGACCGATCGGTCTCCTATACCGACCTCTTTGCGGAAATCTCGCGCGCCGCGGACGTGCTCGTGATCGCCGGCGATCTGACGGATCTCGGCAAGCCTGCGGAGGCGGAGCTTCTCGCCGCCGACCTGAAGTCCTGCACGATCCCGGTCGTCGCCGTGCTCGGAAACCATGATCATCAATGCGATGCCGTGGAGGAGGTTTCGTCGATCCTCGTCAGGGCGGGTGTGCATCTTCTCGACGGCCAGAGCGTCGAAATTTCAGGCGTCGGCTTCTGCGGAACCAAGGGTTTCATCGGCGGCTTCGGCCGGTATATGCTGGGCGCCTTTGGCGAAGCGGCGATAAAGACCATGGTCGGAACCAGCGTCGACGAAGCCATCCGGCTGGAGAACGCCTTGAGGGCTACCAGGGCGGAGCGCGCGCTCGTCGTTCTGCATTACGCGCCGATCCCTGAAACCGTTGCCGGAGAACCGAAGGAAATCTATCCGTTTCTCGGGTCGTCGCGGCTCGCGGAGACGATCGACCGCTTCAAGGTGAGCGCCGTCGTTCACGGCCATGCGCACAAGGGCGCCTATCAGGGGCAGACGCCCGGCGGCGCCCCCGTCTTCAACGTCGCCGCCCATGTGGAGAAACCGACGGGCAGGCCCTACGCCATGCTCGAACTCTGAGCCGTTTCGGACCTTTTCAGGATAAGTGTGAAGCGGTTTTCGTCCGGAAGCGCGCAGCTTCAAAGGAGTCCTGTTACGGCCTCAGGACGACCTTGATGCAGCCGTCCTTTCTTTCCGCGAAGGTCTTGTAGAGTTCGGGGCCGTCGTCGAGCCCGCCGCGGTGGGTCACCACGAAGGACGGATCGATCTCGCCCTTCCGGATGCGGTCCAGGAGCAAAGGCAAGTAACGCTGAACGGGGGTCTGGGCCATCCGAAGCGTCAGGCCGCGGTTGATCGCCGAACCGAGCGGCACCTTGTCGAGATAACCGCCATAAACGCCGACGACGGAAACCGTGCCGAAATTCCTGCAGCAATGGATCGCCTGCCGCAATACATGCGGCCGGTCCGTTCCCATGAAGGTCGCCACCTTCACGCGGTCGACAAGCGAATCCAGGCTTGCCCGGCTGTCGGCCTCCGTTCCCACGGCGTCGATGCAGGCATCTGCGCCCCGGCCACGGGTGATCTCCATGATCCGGTCATAGATATCCTCCGCCATGTAGTCGAGGGTCATGGCGCCGGCGGACTCCGCAAGCTTCAGGCGCTCCGCGATCGTATCGATGGCGATGACCCGTTCGGCGCCGAGCAAAAAGGCTGACCGGATCGCCATCTGCCCGACTGGGCCGCAGCCCCAGATCGCAATCGTCTGCCCGGGCTCGATGTTGCAGAACTCCGCCGCCATGTATCCGGTGGGGAAAATATCGGAGAGGAAGAGCGCCTGCTCGTCCGTGAGTTCGTCGGGAACCTTGATGGGCCCGACATCGGCGTGCGGCACGCGCAGATACTCCGCCTGTCCGCCGCTATAGCCACCGAGGAGATGGGAGTAGCCAAAGAGGCCCGCGGGTGAATTGCCCCAGAGCTTCGCCGCCTTTTCCCGGTCGGGATTGGTTCGCTCGCAGGCGGAATAGAAGCCCTTCCGGCAGAAGAAGCACTCGCCGCAGGCGATGGTGAACGGAACGACCACCCGATCGCCGACCTGCAGGCCGGTCGCGCCCTTGCCGACCTCCACGACCTCGCCCATGGTTTCATGGCCGAGGATGTCGCCATTCTCCATGGATGGAATGAGGCCGTGAAAAATATGAACGTCCGATCCGCAAATCGCACAGGCGGTGACCTTGATGACGGCGTCGCGGTCATCCTCGATCTTCGGATCGGGCACGCTCTCGCAACGGATATCGCCTTTGCCGTGCCATGTCAGGGCTTTCACGTCGGAGCTCCTTTTCGATCTTTGGAAGAAAAAGAAAAGGACGGGCGCTGCTCGTCCTTTCATTTCTTCCAAACACGGAGCCCGGGCGGGTGTTCCCCTGGAGCCGGGGCGATCACGCGACGAGCACGAAATCGCCCGCGGTCAGGCCCGGCTGCGTCGAAAGCACGGCGAACTGCACGGCCGCATGACCGGAAAGGCTGCCATCGGCGTCGTAGTAGAGCGCACCGCTCGTCGTGTCGTAGATGATTTTCTGGTTCACGTTCTGCGCATCGGTTGCACCGGCCGCCGCGTAGAACTGCGTCGCCGCCAGCGTCCCGCCACTCAGCGTGGTGAAGACACTCTTCGAGAGGAAGAGCCTGTCTCCGGCGGTGAAATCCACGACCGTGTCGACATTCCCAGCGCCGAGAGCGAAGTCGAACTGGAAAATGTCCGCGCCCGCACCACCGAAGAGGGTGTCGCTTCCGCCGCCGCCCGAAAGAAGGTTCGCGTTCGCGTCGCCGCTCAGGCTGTCATTGCCGGTCCCGCCCCAGACGTTCTCGATGTTGCGGATCGTGTCCTCGGCCACCCCCCCGACCGTGACGGTCGTATAGCTGGCGCCGCCGAGTGCGACGGACACGGATGCGCTCTTGTCGCGGTAGCTCGCGGTATCGGAAGCCGCCCCGCCGTCGAGAATGTCCGCTCCGCCTCCGCCCGTAAGGACGTCCTTGCCGTCATTGCCGTTGAGGGTGTTGGCGAAGCCATCGCCCGTGAGCTTATCGTTGCCCTTACCGCCGAACACATTCTCGATATTGCGAATGGTGTCTTCGGCGACGCCGCCGACGAAGACGAAGCTGTCGACGGCTCCCAAAAGCGCCACCTCGACAGACGCCGCCTTCTCACGGTAATCGGCAGTATCCACGCCTGCGCCGCCGTCAATGAAATCGGCGCCGAGAGCTCCCCGGATCATATTGCTCGCGGCGTCGCCGACAAGCGTGTCGTCACCGGACCCCGAGAGTATGTTTTCCACACCGCGGATGGTGTCTTCGGCTGTGCCGCCGACGAAAACGACCGCACTCGCCGTACCGTTCAGCGTGACGGAAATCGCATCGGTTTTCTCCAGGTAGTCGGCGGTGTCGACGCCATTGCCGCCGTCCAGCACGTCTTTGCCGAGACCCCCTCTCAGCGTGTCGGCGCCGTCATTGCCGATAAGAACATTGGCCAGACTGTCTCCGGTGAGCGTGTCGCCGGCGGAACCGCCGGAGATGTTCTCGAAATTGCTGATCGTATCCTCGATCACGCCGCCCACCTTGACGGTCATGGGGTTGGCCCCATCGAGAGTAACGGAGACTGACTTGGTTTTGTCGCGATAATCGACCGTATCCACACCGGTGCCACCGTCCAGACGGTCGGCGCCCGCACCGCCGCGGATCGTATTGCTGTTGCCGTCGCCGGTCAGCACGTCAGCGCCGGCGCCGCCGAAGATGTTTTCGATGTTGCGGACCGTGTCCTCGGCCAGCCCGCCGACCGTCGCAATCGCGTTCGCCGCGCCCGCCAGCGTCAGGACGATACCGGCCGTCTTGTCTCTGAAGTCGGCCGTATCGGACCCCGCGCCGCCGTCGATGGTATCCTGTCCACCACCGCCCTTGAGAATGTCGCCGCCGCCGCCGCCCAGGAGGACGTTGGCCTGCGAGTCGCCGGTCAGCACGTCCGCGACGGCGCTGCCCGTGACATTCTCGATATTGCGCAGCGTGTCCTCCGCAGCGTTGCCAACGATCACCTTCGCGTCGTTAGCGCCGTTGAGCGTCACCGCGATCCCCTTGGCTGAAGCCGAATAGTCGACCGTGTCGTTGCCCGCCCCGCCGTCGAAGAGGTTCTGGAACCCGTCGCCTGCGAACACGTCATTGCCCGAGCCGCCGATGACGTTCTCGATGTCGCGCAGAGTATCCTCCGCGACGCCGCCGACGAAGACCGTCACCGCGTTCGACCCGGCCAGTGTCACGACGAGCGATGCCGTCTTGTCACTGTAGTCGGCCGTGTCGCTGCCGACACCTCCGTCCAGAAGGTCGGCGCCAAGGCCGCCGCGGAACGTATTCGCGGCGTCGTCACCGGTAAGCTGGTCGTTGCCCGATCCGCCGTTGATGTTCTCGATGTTGCGAACCGTATCCTCGGCCGTCCCGCCGACGGTTGCAACGGCATCGGTCGCCCCGTTGAGGGCCAGCACGACGGATTGTGTCTTATCGCTGAAGTCTGCGGTGTCGCTGCCGGCCCCGCCGTCCAGCACGTCGGCACCGAGACCTCCGCGAAACGTATTGGCGGCCGCATCGCCGGTGATCATGTCATCCCCCGAGCCGCCGACGATGTTCTCAATCTTCGCGATCAGATCCTCGGCAACGCCGTCGACCGTTACCATGACCGGCTTGCTGCCGTTCAGCGTCACGGCGATTGCAGCGGTCTTGTCGCTATAGTCGGCGGTGTCGCTGTCTTCGCCGCCGTCCAGGGTGTCCGCGCCTTCTCCTCCCTTGAGCCAGTCGTTGCCCCGCGCGCCTGAGAACTTATTTCCCTCCGCATCGCCGATGAGCATGTCGTCCGTCGACCCGCCGACGAGGTTCTCGATATTGCGGATCGTGTCCTCCGCGACGCCGCCGACGAAGACCGTCGCTGCATTCGCGCCGTTGAGCTGTACGACGACGGAGGACGTCTTTTCGCGGAGATCGAAGGTATCAACCCCGTTGCCACCGTCTGCTGTGTCGTTGCCGGCGCCCCCGAAAAGCGAGTCGTCGCCGTCGCCGCCGTTGAGAATGTCGTTCCCTGCTTCGCCGCGAAGCACGTTGTTCCGGTCGTCACCGGTCAGCACGTCGTTGCCCGACCCGCCATAGACGTTTTCGAAATTGCTGATCGTGTCCTCGGCGATACCGTTCACGAAGACGGTGGCGGGTGTCGCCCCCGCCAGCGTGACGACAACGGACTGGGCCTTGTCGGTATAGTCAGCCGTATCGTTCCCGGCGCCTCCGTCGAGCACGTCGTTTCCGCCGCCGCCTCGGAACAGGTTGTTTTGGGCGTCGCCCGTAATAGTGTCGTCGCCGGAGCCCCCGTAAACGTTCTCGATGTTGCTGAGAGTGTCCTCGGCCGCGCCGTTGACGAAGACCGTCGCGGCGGTCGCACCGGTCAGGGTGACTACGATTGAAGTCGTCTTTTCGCGATAGTCGACCGTGTCGACGCCCGCGCCGCCGTTGATCACGTCGGCGCCTCCAAGTCCCTGGATGAGATCGTCACCGCCGAACCCGCTAATCACGTCGTCTAGATCAGTGCCGATGAGGACATTGTTTCCGGATGTGCCGGTAATGACTGCCATGGGAATTCCTCCCTAAAATCTCCCGGCGGGGCCTGGATATGCGCCCGACGCTTGGAGGATTGCTGACCTGGAGCACTGCCGCCCTTTGTCCAAGTTGCGGAAATGCTCTAACCCTTTGTGTTGCCGCAATTCCGGACGGAAAATTGCGGCGCAGTTTTCCTGAGGTTGCTCTAGAGAAATCGTCGTTCCCCGTGATGCGCGCGACTCCTATCTGGCCATGTCGCTTCAGAAAGTCGCACGCTGTTTTGCTAGTGCCATCGCGGGATGAAAGAATGCCCGGACTGTATCGTCCGCTTCCCGCTGGAAGTATCGCAATCAAGTGTGTTCTATGTTTTTGGCCGCTCGGACCCAAGAAATCCGGACCCCAACGGCGCCTCTTCACAATCGCAAAATGGTCCCCTTGCCGGGTCCGGCGTGATCCTGTCCAGGCGAAGCAGACTACGACAGCTTGTACCCGTCACGCGGCTTCCCTGTTTCGCCCGATCCTGCCGGGATGCGGTCTGTCTGCGGTCCCTGATGCTGCTGCCGCCGGCTCCAGACGACTTGCCGATCGCATTCGAGGTGAGGCTGGTGGAGAGCAGGACGGTGACCAACGGCGGCGTCCAAGCGGCAAAGCGGCCACAACTTTTCAGAAATTCGCGGCGATCCTCCTCGCAGTCTGCCCCGAGTTTTTCGGTTTGAACGGCAAAATCGAAATTCCTGTGCGTTCAGCAATCACACCGGGCATTCATCAGGCTCGCAACGATCACTGCCGCACTTCGGCTGCTGCATGTTTTCCTTCGAAAGGACATGCAGTCAGGGATACTGGCACCGCCCGCTGCGGTTGGATATATAGCAAACCCTATAGTGAAGGTGGCAATCATGGCTGCCGACGAACCTTATGATCCAGAAGAATTCTGTCGTTTCGACCGTTTTCACGCCCAAGGAACAAAGCATATATCTTTCCATATATTTCGGCTTCGGCGGTTTGGTGCAATCATTCGTGCCGTGAAGTTGCGTTTACTTCGCCGGCCGCGAGCAGCACTGCTGCAGCGCATCCGTAAAGTCTTCACCCTCTTAGAGGAAAGGGTTACCTATGCTTACACGTAGGAGAATTGTTTCCGTATGCGCGCTTGGAGTGTCCTTCCTAATGGTGCTCCCGCTTGTTTCAGTAACTGTATTTGACGGATCTTCCGACAAGGCCTTTGCAGACAGCCGCGATATCGGCCACAAGAAGGGCGACAAGGGCAAACAGGACAGCGGCACTGTCAACACAGGAGACTGATCGACGCCTGTGTCGTAATCTCCATGCAGCTCGGAGGCTCTAAGGGCCTCCTTTTTTTGAGGAACCCTACGCATTCGTTTTGGAATAACTTTAGTCCAGAGCAATCCCGGAAGGATTGTGGTCGATTGTTCCGCCCGGAGGCGGTCGCTTCAAGGATGATACTCAAGCGTTGAAGGTCAGCCCACCACCTGTGGAGCTTGCAAGGAGACTGACCTTACAGACGTACATGTGCCAGAAACGCACCACTAGGATTTCAGTGGATTGGTGTACTGGACATGAAGCGCAGCAAGCGTGGCGCGATTGCTGATGTCCAATTTGCGGAAGATGTTGTGCAGGTGGATCCCCACCGTCCCTTCGGAGGTTCCGAGTCTCGCCGCGATCATGCGGTTGGAGAGACCGCCGCAGATCAGCGCTGCGATCTCGCGTTCGCGTGGCGTAAGCAGACTGAACCTCTCCAGCGTCGCGTCGTTACCGACCTGAGACGCATTTGCCAGCAGATCGGCCGGCAGCCACTTCCCGCCCATGGCGACCTGCCGCATGCAGTCGAGCAGCGCTTCGGGCGCATATTCCTTCAGGAGAAGACCGGAGAGCCCCATCTTCAGCGCTTCCGCGACCTGCGGGCCGCTGATCGTCGCAGTCAGGAAGATCACCCTCGGCAGACGCCGCGTGCCGCGGATCGCCCTCAGGATTTCCAATCCGCCCATGCCGGGCATGGCCACGTCGAGGACGGCAATGTCCGGCTGGAGGCGGGATATGAGCGAAATCGCTTCGACGCCGCTTGCCGTTGCGCCGACGACGTCAAAGTCCGGCGCTGCGGCGATGATGTCCTGCAATCCTCGCAGGAGCAACGGGTGATCGTCGACGAGCAGCACCGAATGCATCACCTGACCTCCAGCTTCAGCGGTAGCGCGATCTTGAGCCCGAGGCCAGGAGAATTCCGGCAGACCGCCAGCTTTCCGCCAAGCTCCGCCACCCGCTGCGACAGCGAGAGGGGCTTCATCTCGAGTTCACCCGATATTCCCGTGCCGTTATCGGTGATCTCCAGGTTCAGGAGCTCCGCGTTCCTGACAAAAGCTATCCGCAACAGCGTCGCCCGTCCGTGGCGCACCGCATTGCTCGCGGCTTCGGAGATCAACTGCATTATCTCGTAAAGCATCCATTTGGGAACCACGAGCGGCGCGGGTCCGTGTGACACGTCGATTGAGCAATTCCACTGCGTTCTCAAGAGGTCGAGAAATTCCGGAAGTTCGTGCTCGATCCTGGCGAGATTACCTTCCTCTCCCGGTCGGTTCTCATCCACGAATTTGCGGACACATTGCTGCTGTTCGAGGATGAGCGAGCCCACCTCCGTCAGCTGCGTCTTTGCGCCATCCGGGATTCCTTCTCCGATCAGTTTCAGTTTGAGACGCGCCGCAGTGAGGTTCTGAAGCACGCTGTCATGCAGATCGCGGGCAAGGCGCATGCGCCCCTCGGAACGGGCGGCCTGGATAAGAGCGACACGCTCGAGCTCCGTCCCGACGCGGGTGGCGATGATCTGAGACAGATCTTTCGTGTCGTCTGCGGCGTTGGCGAAGCTGACCACGAAAACGCAGCCGCGATATCGAACACTGGAGAAGGTGGCGGAAAATACCTTGCGGTCCGATTGGTCGGTGTTTGCGCGGATCTGGGGCAGATCGGCGAACAGGCCATTCAGCGCCTCGCCGCTCTTGCGATCGCGTCCGTCGTAGTGATCGGGATCGTGACGACGCCAGAAGTCGGTGTCCCTGAGATCGGCCAATTGGAGCGTGCCGTTAGCCCAGTATGCGACGCATCCCGATTCGAATTCCTGCTCACGCCAGATGACGAGCAGATGCGCATCGCCAAGAACGCCGGAAGCATGTTCCAACAGGATGCTCAGCCAGGACACCCTGTCCTCGCCGATTGCGCCCGGCGGCCACTGCGCGAGTTGCGCCAGGCGCTGCCGGCTTCGTTCGCGATAGGCTCCGAAATAGCCGAGCGTCGCCGCGATGAGCACGAAATAGGTGGACCGCATGATGAAGACGTTGAGTTCCGCGTCGCCGTCGAGAAGGTCGGGAAGGCCGACCACGAGCTGGACGAGAAGGGCGATCAGTGCTCCGAGCGCGGCACCCTTCAAACCCCAGCGCATCGTCATCGCCAGGATGACGAACGGAAGAATCGAAAAGAACGGGCTCACCAGTTCGTTCGTCAGGAACGTCAGCCAGCCGACGACCGCCGCGTCGATACCATGGATCAGGAGGTGCACCGGACTGACGAACGAGTACCGCAGCGGAAAGATCACCAGCGCAGTTGCGAGGAGAAGGTAGAGGCAAAGAACGACGCGAGACTCGTATAGAAGCGAGTTTGGCCGAGTGGGATCGAGATAGATCGCCAGGATAGCGAAAGCTGCGGTGATAACGCGACCGAGGCAGATCAGGCGTTCCGGATCGGTGCGCAACAGCCACTCGCGCGCCCCCCCGGCAAATTCCTTGGCGGGGCGGTGAGCGCGCACAGGCGCTTCATTCCGGGTCGGCTGCGTGATCGCCATGCGCAACTCTGCCTTCGCGCGATCGCGGAAGTGAAAATTTATATTAGTATGTCGCGATCTTCACTGCGAATGGCGCGAAAGTCAACGATCCTGTGCCGCCTAAGCGCGCCTGAAGAGACGCGCGACGCTGGAGCGGCTTCGGCCGACCGTCGCGCGCGGCTTGCCGAGGACAAGCGCGGCGACGGCGATGCCCAGCACGCAGAAAGCCGCCGTCGTTGCGACCGGGACGCGGCGGGACGAGCGCAGCCCGCCGTCTATGCCCCCGGGTTCGGCCGGTGCCCTGAACAGATTGCCATGGCTCCTCGCCACGCGCGGCGCGCGGCTCAGATAACGCGATGTCAGCTTCGCCATGAGCCGCGGGGTCATGTTCGGCGCGACGAAATGCGCAAACCGCGTCAGATCGGCGACAAGGCCGACGGTCAGCGAATTTCGGGGGCGCTCCGCCAGGCGCACGATCGCCCGGGCAGCGCGGCGCGCATTGTAGACGGGCGGAGGAACGCTCAGCCTGCGACCGGTGTAATTGGCGCCGTGCTTGACCCCGGGTGTGTCCATGAAGGTCGGATAGACGTCGCAAATGTGAATGTCGCGCTCGTCCGCAAGCTCCGCCCGCAGAGCTTCCGAAAAGCCCCTCAGGCCGAATTTGCTGGCGCTGTAGGCCGCGGCAAAGGGTGCAGAGGCGAAGCCGCCGAGCGAGATCATATTGATGAAAATGCCGTGTCCCTGTTTGCGGAAGATCGGGATCGCCGCGTGCGCGTCGTTGAGATGGCCGATCAGGTTGGTGCGGATGACCTGTTCATGCGCTTCGATCGGCGTTTCCTCGAAGCGGCCGACGGCGCCGACGCCGACATTGCTGAACCAGACGTCTATCTTGCCGAAGCTCATCGCCTTCCTGGCCAGGTCCTTGACCGCATCGGCGTCCGTCACGTCGGTCGGGGCGACGAGAACCTCCGCTCCGAGTCTACGGCAGTTTCTGGCGACCTCGTGAAGCGCGGCCGCATCGCGCGCCGCAAGCACGAGCTTCGACCCGCGCCGGGCAAAGGCCTCGGCGGTGGCCTGTCCAACCCCCGACGACGCCCCGGTGATGACGACCACTGCATCTTCGAGAGAATTCAACATATCGCTCCTCCATCTGCCGTCCGCACGCCGGCCGCAACCACATTACAAGCATGCCCCCGCCGCCTGTGGAACCGCGAGGGAGCGAAGATGTTCCGGCAGCGCCGGCCCGTTAACGCTTCGTCTTGCCGGCGTCCGAAACCTTGCCGCGATGCGGATCCTTCAGGTTCTCGCCGACGGCGTCCCGATCGCGTTCCGGATCATCCTTGGCGGGGAGATATCCTCTCGGGCGCGTCTCCTTCGGCCCTTCCCACCGCGGCGACTGCTCGGTGGTGCCGGGCGCACCTTCCTTTGGCGTTTTCATCGTCATTCTCCATCAAGCTGAAAGGCGAACCGACCACTGTGCATCCGGATCGCACTCATTCCTGGTCTTTCATATCGGGCAGGGGATTGCGCTGGTCGGCATCCTCCAGGTCGGACTTGACGATGTATTCATCCCTCTTCAAACGCGCCGCCTCCCGCGCGGCCTTGGCGTTCGGGATCTCGTCCGGTTCGATCGGGGGTTTGTCGGCCTCCGGGCGCAGGTCGCTGTCATTCTCGACAGGCCGTTCCACGGTCTTCACATCAAGGGGGGCTGCCGATGGTCGCTTGGCTTTCTCCATCTCACTCTCCTGCTGTTTCATTGGGTCAGGAGGGCAACGTGAAGCCGTAGGCGAAGTTCCATTGGCGGTCTTCTCAAGACCGCCATGGCCCGGAACAAAGCCAGTCTGCCCGAGTTAGGGCCGCGTACTCGCCGGAGGCAGCGCAGCGATGCCGATTGTCATTCCAGAAGGAGCCTTGCGAAGGAGTTCGTGACCATGGAAAAATTTCCGCACCCTCCCTTTCCCCGCCAAACCCAGGATATGCCCGGCACCACCGATCGGATGCAGCCGCTGCCGGATCACGGGGAAAACTCCTACCAGGGTTCCGGACGCCTGAAGGACAAGAGAGCCATCATCACCGGCGGGGACAGCGGCATCGGCAGGGCCGTGGCGATCGCCTATGCGCGCGAGGGAGCGGACGTTCTCATCAGCTATCTGAGCGAACATGACGACGCGATGGCCACCAAGGCTCTGGTGGAGGAAGCCGGCCGCAAGGCCGTGCTTGCCGCCGGCGACATTCAGTCGTCCGACCATTGCCGCAGGATCGTCGAAACGGCCGTTCGGGAGCTCGGCGGCATCGACATCCTCGTCAACAATGCGGCCCATCAGGCGACCTTCAAGAACATCGAGGACATCAGCGACGAGGAATGGGAGCTGACATTCCGCGTCAACATGCACGCGATGTTCTATCTGACCAAGGCAGCGGTGCCGCACATGAAGAAGGGCAGCGCCATCATCAACACCGCCTCCATCAATGCCGATGCTCCCAATCCGATCCTGCTCGCCTATGCGACCACCAAGGGCGCGATTCACAATTTCAGTGCCGGTCTCGCTCAGATGCTGGCCGAGCGGGGGATAAGGGTGAACGTCGTGGCTCCGGGACCGATCTGGACGCCGCTTATTCCCTCCACCATGCCCGAGGATACGGTCACGAATTTCGGCAAGCAGGTGCCGATGAAGCGTCCGGGGCAGCCCGTGGAGCTCGCCTCGGCCTATGTCATGCTCGCAGACCCCATGTCGAGCTACGTGTCCGGTGCGACGATCGCCGTGACCGGCGGCAAGCCGTTCCTCTGAGCGGCCGGCGGTCGGCGAACGGCTCGTCGATCGCACCCGAATGAAATGTACATTTCATCTTGATTTTATTCAGAATTCGTATTCCATTTCCTCCCGGCTTCACAGTCGCCGAGAGAGGTACTTTCATGAAACGCATATTGTCCGCTGCCGTACTGGCTCTCTTCGCCAGCGCGGCCAACGCCGAAAACATCGGCATCACCATCGCCCGCTCCGACAGCGCATTCCTGACCATCCTGCGCGACGGCATGCAGGACCAGGCCGCCAAGCTCGACGGCGTCACCGTCCAGGTCGAGGATGCGCAGAACGATCCGAGCCGGCAGCTCGACCAGGTGCAGAACTTCGTCTCCTCCGGCGTCGACGCGATCATCGTCATCGCCGTCGACGGGGACAGCACACCTGCGCTGACCAAGATGGCGAGCGATGCGGGCATCCCGATCGTCTACGCGAACCACCCGCCGGCCGATGTCGACAAGCTACCCGACACGGCTGCCTTCGTCGGCTCCAACGAGGTCGATTCCGGCACGCTGGAAACGAAGGAAGTGTGCCGGCTGCTCGGTGGCAAGGGCGCGGCCTATGTCCTCATGGGACCGCTCAACAATCACTCCTCGCTCGTCCGGACGAAGGACATCCATGACGTGATCGCCACGGACGAGTGCAAGGGCATGAGCGTCATCGAGGAGCAGAGCGCCAATTGGGATCGTCTCGAAGCCGCCAACATCATGACCAACTGGCTTTCGACCGGACGGGAATTCGATGCCGTGATCGCCAATAACGACGAGATGGCCATCGGCGCTATCCAGGCCATGAAGGCGGCGGGCGTCGACATGTCCAAGGTCGTCGTAGGCGGCATCGACGCAACGCCGGACGGCCTGGCCGCCATGGCCGCGGGCGATCTGGACGTCACCGTCTTTCAGAATGCGATCGCCCAAGGGACTGCCGCCATGGACGCCGCCGTCGCCCTTTCGCGCGGCCAGAAGACCGAACGGCAGATCTGGGTTCCCTTCGAACTGGTGACGCCGCAGAACATGCAGGACTACGCCACGGCCAACCAGTAGGCCCTGGTTTCCAGGACCTCATCCAGTCCTCGTCCGCCGGCCGCTTTTCCCTCGCACCGCCTGCAGGGAAAGCGGCCGGCAGGTCGGGA
The DNA here is from genome assembly GCF_000375585.1 of Sinorhizobium meliloti 4H41. GTDB lineage: Bacteria > Pseudomonadota > Alphaproteobacteria > Rhizobiales > Rhizobiaceae > Sinorhizobium > Sinorhizobium meliloti_A. The sequence goes on from NZ_AQWP01000003.1 coordinate 106,463, forward strand.
CGACTGTTTCGCCCGGCCTCGTCGCACCGTTTGACAGCGACGAGATTCACTTCGGGGAAAACCGGCAACCATTCGTGAATTTCATTCACAGGCATTGCGACTGGCGAGGTGCTTCTCGCGGCCGGTCGGCTGCAGCATATTGCACTGCGAAACGTCAACCATCGCCAACGTCTTCGAGTCCCGCTTCGCGACCGCGAATGGCGGGCGGAAAGGATTTGCCATGCCTTTGGCCATCTTCGCATTGACGATCGCGGCCTATGCGATCGGAACCACCGAATTCGTGATCGTCGGTCTGCTGCCGACGGTCGCCACCGACCTCGCAATTACGCTGCCGCTTGCCGGCCTCATCGTCAGTGTCTACGCGCTCGGCGTCACCTTCGGCGCGCCAGTCCTGACGGCGCTGACCGGGCGGATCGAACGCAAGCCGCTGCTTCTCGGGCTGATGGCGCTCTTCATTGCCGGGAATACGGCCGCGGCGCTCTCGCCGAACTACGAAGTGCTGCTCGTCGCACGGGTGCTTTCGGCCTTCGCCCACGGCGTCTTCTTCTCGGTCGGCTCGACGATCGCCGCCGATCTGGTACCGGAGAACCGCCGCGCTTCCGCGATAGCCATGATGTTCATGGGACTGACGGTCGCGATCGTCACCGGCGTCCCTATCGGCACCTATGTCGGCCAAATCTTCGGGTGGCGGGCGACGTTCTGGGGCGTTGCGGCGCTCGGTGTCGTCGCCTTTGCCGGCATCGCCGCCCTCCTTCCGGGCACGCTCACCAAAGCCGCGCCGGCGAGCCTTCTCGATCAAGTGCGGGTGCTCGGTTCCGGCCGTCTGCTCATCGTCTTCGCCATGACCGCGCTCGGCTATGGCGGCACCTTCGTCGCCTTCACCTTCCTGGCGCCGATCCTGCAAGAGGTCACCGGCTTTTCCGAACGGAGCGTCAGCCTGATCCTCGTGCTTTACGGCGTCGCCATTGCCATCGGCAACATCGCCGGCGGGCGGATCGCCAACACCAATCCGGTCAAAGCGCTCGTCGGGCTCTTCCTGCTGCAGGCGCTGGTGCTGGTGATCTTCTCGTTCACCGCCATCTCGCCGGTGCTGACGCTCGTGACGCTCGCCGCGCTCGGCTTCCTGTCCTTCGCAAACGTACCGGGTCTGCAGCTCTACGTGGTTCAGCTTGCCAAGGAGCACCGGCCCGGTGCCGTCGACGTCGCCTCGGCGCTGAACATCGCCGCCTTCAATCTGGGTATCGCGCTCGGCGCGTGGCTCGGCGGCTTGGTGGTCGCCTCTCCGCTCGGCCTCGCCGCCACGCCATGGGTCGGTGCCATTCTCGTTTCGGGCGCACTCCTGCTCACGCTCTGGAGCGGCGTTCTCGACCGCCGCGAAACGGTGTGCGGCGAGCCCGCCACCGTCACCGGCTGAGATTTGCGAAACATCGCGCTGCCGCCGGAATTGCGGCAGCGCACAATTCATCATTGCATCGGCAGCAGCCGGTCCGTATAAAGCCGGTACTCACCCCGGACCCGGTGAAACCCCGGGTGGCTCTTCTGGCCGCCGATCCGCCAGACAACGCAACAGCATCAAACCATGACGAGCCGGCCTCCCGCCGGCCTGGTGCGCTACTCTTGCGAAGAAAATCATGAAACTGACACTTGCCAGCTATAAACGCGAATGGTTCTCCAATATCCGCGCCGACGTCCTATCGGGCATCGTCGTGGCGCTTGCACTGATCCCGGAGGCCATCGGCTTCTCGGTCATCGCCGGCGTCGATCCGAAGGTCGGCCTCTTCGCCTCCTTCGCCATCGCCTGCGTCTCCGCCTTTACCGGCGGCCGCCCGGGGATGATCTCGGCGGCAACGGCCGCCACCGCCGTCCTGATGGTGACTCTCGTCAGGGATCACGGCCTCCAATATCTCTTTGCCGCCACCCTGCTGATGGGGCTCATCCAGATCGCCGCCGGCTTCCTGAAGCTCGGCCGGGTGATGCGCTTCGTCTCCCGTTCGGTCATCACCGGCTTCGTCAATGCGCTTGCGATTCTGATCTTCATGGCGCAGCTTCCGGAACTCATCGGCGTGCCGCACGTGACCTATGCGATGATCGCGGCGGGGCTCGCGATCATTTACCTGTTTCCTTACGTCACCAGGGCGGTTCCCTCGCCGCTCGTCGCCATCGCCGTTCTGACCGCGGTGGCCGTATGGACCGGCATGGACATTCGCACGGTCGGCGATCTCGGCGAACTGCCGTCGAGCCTGCCGATCTTCGCGCTGCCGCAGGTGCCGCTCACCTTCGAGACGCTGCAGATCATCTTCCCCTATTCCGTGGCGCTTGCGGCCGTCGGGCTGCTCGAATCCCTTCTGACCGCTCAGATCGTCGACGACATGACGGACACGACGAGCAACAAGAGCCAGGAATGCATCGGCCAGGGCGCCAGCAACATCGCCTCCGGTCTCATAGGCGGGATGGGCGGCTGCGCCATGATCGGCCAGTCGGTGATCAACGTGACCTCCGGCGGGCGCGGGCGGCTCTCGACCTTCGTCGCCGGCGCCTTCCTTCTCTTCCTGATACTCGTCCTCGACGACCTCGTCCGCATCATTCCGATGGCCGCACTCGTGGCTGTCATGATCATGGTCTCGGTCGGCACCTTCTCGTGGCGCTCCATCCTCGACCTGCGCCGCAATCCCCTGCCCTCCTCCGTGGTGATGCTGGCAACCGTCGTCACCACGGTCGGCACCCATGATCTCGCAAAGGGCGTTCTGGTCGGGGTGCTTCTGTCGGGGGTGTTCTTCGCCGGAAAGGTCGCCCGCCTCTTCCATGTCCGCTCGATGCTCGACGAGAACGGCACGGTGCGCACCTACCATGTCGACGGCCAGATCTTCTTCGCCTCGACCGAGGGATTCATCGGCGCCTTCGACTTCGCCGAGCCGTTGGAAAAGGTCGTCATCGACGTCGGCGAGGCGCATCTGTGGGACATCACCGCAGTCGGCGCACTGGACAAGGTGGTGCTTAAATATCGCCGCCACGGCGTAACCGTCGAGGTGATCGGCCTCAACGAGGCGAGCGCTCATATGCTCGACCGCTTCGCCGTGCACGACAAGAGCGAAGGCGCGGCGCTCACCGCAACACATTGAATTCACGAGACCCCGGGTCGGATAGGATCAGCCCGGGGTCTCGTCCACAGGGACACGGGTTGCCCTGCCGGCGAGCACGGCCGCCTGCGGCTTTTCATCTAAAGTCAGACGGAACTAAACCGAAAATACCCTGCGGCTCACGACTACAGCAGGCTACCGCCGAGACACTCCCGCAGGTTCTCTACTATCTCCGCGATCCAGACGTCGTTCATCAGTTCCAGCGGCGCATTGAATGAAACCGCAACATTCACTTCGTATTGGCCACGTCGCGGGACCGGTAGGCCGATGCCGCCCTCGCCGGGCAGATAATAGCCCATATTGACCGCATAGCCGCGATCGCGCGCCTCGCTTACAAGTTTCGTCACGACACCGGCATCGACGTGTCGCAGCGCCGGGTGCGTTGCATAGCGCTCGGAATTCGCTTCGATGATCTGTGCCGCATTGTCCTCCGGCAGCATGGAAAGCAAGGCCACGCTTCCCGCGGCAACGCCCATGGGCACGCGCGCGCCCACGCCCATCGTGAACTGCCTGCGCGTGGATCGGCTGACCATTTCGGCGCAAACGGCATCCACGCCTGCCTGCACCATCAGATAGACGGTGAACCCGGTGCGCCGCGCGAATTCGGTCATGCCGGGCCGGATCAGTTGAATCTGGGACTCCAGCCGCTCCTGCCGTTTGGCGAGCATTTGGATTGCCGGGCCCAGCCGGTAGTGCCCGTAGCGCCCCGCCGCCTCGGCAAAACCTTTCTGCAGCAGCGCGGCCACACTGCGGTGGGCGGCCGACTTCGCGCTCCCCGTCCTTCGGGCGATTTCGGCGAGACTCAATCCGTCCGGCCCTGCGTCCCCGAGGACGATCAGTATCTCCAATGCCCTCTCTGCGTTGAGGGAGGAGCCGACGCTTCCAGACATAATGCCACCTACGTTATATTCCTATAATCGGAACAATATAGGCGTTTTCGTATCGATTAAAGGAATTTGTTGACATGGTGGACGATTGCCAGCATCGTGATCACCAAGGAAACGGAGTTTTCCGGACAGGAGAGGAGGCTGTCGCTCACCGGTTTCCTGCGCCCGATCGTCGGCGCAGGCGTCGGCCGGGTATGCTTTGTCAGGCGCCTCCGTCCTGCCCGGGGTCTGACAAAGGGCGAGTGTATGCTGCCATTTCTGATCAAGCGCCTGGGGTTCGCGATCCTGACCCTGTTCAGCGTGCTTACCCTGGTTTTTCTGATCGTGAGGGTTCTGCCGGGGGACCCGGCGCTCGTCATTCTCGGAGACCAGGCGAGTCCGGCCAGCATCGCTGCCCTGCATGCCCGGCTCGGCCTCGACCAGCCCGTTCTCGTGCAATACGGCCAGTTTCTCCTGCAAGCGGTGCAGGGCGACCTCGGCAAGTCGATGGTGACCGGCCGGCCGGTTTCGGAAGAAATTCTCGCAGTTCTGCCCTATACGATGGAGCTGACTATCGCGGCACTCGCCCTCGGCGTGGTGCTGGGCGTTCCCGCCGGCGTCTGGGCTGCCGTAAGGCGCAATCGCCTCCCGGACTACCTTCTGCGTTTCATCTCACTGCTCGGCCTTTCGCTTCCGGCCTTTGTCGCGGCAATCGTACTGCTGATGGTTTTTGCGATCCAGTTCCGCTGGTTTCCCGTCATCAGCGCAGGCAGCGGTGAAACGATAGCCGACCGGCTTCGGCAAATGGCGCTGCCTACACTGGCGCTTGCACTGATCATGATGGCCTACATCACCCGCGTGACCCGCTCGGCCATGCTGGAGGTGCTCAATCAGGATTTCGTGCGCACGGCACGCGCCAAGGGTGCCACCCCCGCCGCCGTGATCTGGAGGCATGCTCTCGGAAACTGCATGATCCCGATCACCACGGTCGTCGGGCTCTATCTCGGCATTCTGATCGGCAATTCGGTTCTGACGGAGATCGTGTTCTCGCGCCCCGGCCTGGGCAAGCTGATCCTCACGGCACTCACGCAGCGGGACTACACGCTGCTTCAAGGCATGATCGTCATCTACACGCTGATGGTCGTCGTCGTGAACCTGCTGACCGACCTGACCTATGGCTTTCTCGATCCGAGGGTGCAGTACAAATGACCGACGCCACCGTTACACCCTCACGGCCGATCAGCCGCAGAAGCGCCTTTCGTGATTTTGCCGCACAATTGAACGCATCGACCTGGATCGGCATGCTCATCGTTCTGGCGCTGGTCCTGGCCGCGATCTTCGCGCCGCAGCTGGCGACGCACGATCCTGCAAGTCAGAACATCATGGACCAGCTGGCCGAGCCGGGCGCAAACTTCTGGCTGGGCGCTGACCAGTTCGGTCGAGACATCTGGTCGCGGATCCTCTACGGCGCACGATACTCGCTGACCATCGGGTTCTTCGCCATCCTGACGGCGCTGATCGTCGGCACGTTGATCGGCATGATCGCCGGCTATGTCGGCGGCCGCATAGACATCGTCTTCATGCAAATCATGGATGTGGTGCTGGCTTTTCCCTCGCTCATTCTCGGCCTCGCGCTCGTGGCGTTGATGGGCGCCACGCTGACCAACATCATCATCGCGATCGCATTCACGGCAACGCCGGCTTTCGCCCGCATCGCCCGTGCCGGCGTCATTACACAGCGCGACCGCGAATATGTACAGGCGTGCCAGGCAATGGGCTTCTCGGGACCGAGAATTCTGTTTAGGCACATCATGCCGGCGATCCTGCCGGAGGTGATGGTCATGGCCTCGCTGTGGATGGCCACTGCCGTGCGCACCGAAGCGTCTTTGGCGTTCATCGGTCTGGGGCTGGCGCCGCCGACACCGACCTGGGGCGGCATGGTGCGCGACGGGTTCGACAACATACTGAGCTCTTTCCATCTCGCACTCGTCCCCAGCTTGGCGATTCTGCTTCTGGTCCTTGCCTTCAACCTGATCGGCGATGGCCTGCGCGATGCCATCGACCCCCGCCTTAAGGATGCCTCGTGATGGAGAAGAAGCCTGTCATCTCGGTCCGCAATCTCAGCGTCTCCTTCGGTCGCACCACGGTTGTTCATGATCTCAGCTTCGACATCGCTGCGGGGAGCACTCTCGCGCTGGTCGGAGAATCCGGCTCCGGAAAATCGGTTACCTCGCTTGCCATCATGCGGCTCCTGCCCGAGCGCGTCGCACGAGCCGGAGGCTCGATCACGCTTGATGATCGTGACCTCCTGACACTGGCCGAACCGGAAATGCGGCAGGTGCGCGGCGGGCGGATCAGCATGATCTTCCAGGAGCCGATGACGTCGCTGAACCCGGTCCAGCGCGTGGGCGACCAGCTCGCCGAGGTGATCCGCATCCATAGGGGGCTCAAAGGTGCGGCGTTGAAGGAAGCCGTACTGGAGATGCTGCGGAAGGTGCGTATCCCCGACCCGGAAGCGCGCATGCACCAGTACCCGCACACCTTTTCCGGCGGAATGCGGCAGCGCGTGATGATCGCCATGGCTCTCGCCTGCGATCCCGCGCTGATCATCGCCGACGAGCCGACGACCGCACTCGACGTGACGGTTCAGGCTCAGACGCTGGCCCTGCTGAAAGACCTTCAGCGTGAGACCGGCGCTGCGGTTCTGTTCATCACGCACGACATGGGCGTCGTCGCCGAGCTGGCCGACAATGTGCTGGTCATGCGCCGGGGACGCGAAATCGAGAGCGGCACCGTCCACGAGGTCTTCTCCAATCCGAAGGACGCCTATACCCGCAGCCTGATAGAAGCCGCTCCCAGCCTCGTGGGAAAACTCAGCGAGATCAGCGTTCCTGCTCAGCCGGTGCAAGGCGTGCCGGCCTCGATCACCGGCGAAACGCCCGTACTCGACGTTACCGACCTCACCGTGCGCTTTCCCGTACGCAGTGGATTCTTCGGTCGCCTGACGGGAATGGTTCACGCGGTCGAACGTGCATCGCTTGCCATAACGAAAGGCGAAACGCTCGGTCTGGTGGGGGAGTCCGGCTCCGGCAAGTCGACGATCGGCAAGGCCGTCATAAACCTCGCGCCGATCGGTTCCGGCGATGTGCGGGTGTGCGGGCAGCGCGTGGACTATGACGACCCGCAGAGCCTCGCCCGTATGCGGCGCGACGTGCAGATGATATTCCAGGATCCCTACGGGTCGCTCGATGCCCGGCAGACGATCGGCTCTGCGATCATGGAGCCCATGCAGGTCCATGGGCTCGCCAGGGGCGCCGAAGCCTTCGAGAAGATGCAATGGCTGATGGAGCGGGTGGGCCTCGACCCGTCGCGCGCCTCGAGCCTGCCGCACGAGTTTTCGGGCGGCCAACGGCAGCGCATCTGCATCGCGCGCTCACTGGCGATGTCGCCGAAGCTCATCATCGCCGACGAAGCGGTCTCCGCGCTCGATGTGGCGATCAAAGGCCAGATCATCGACCTGATGATCGACCTGCAGAAGGAATTCGGCGTCTCCTATCTGTTCATCAGCCACGATATGGCCGCGGTAGAACGGATCTGCGATCGGGTGGCGGTCATGTATTTCGGCGAGATCGTCGAGATCGGCAAGACCGAGGACGTTATCGGCCGGCCGGGCCACGAATATACCAGGCGCCTGCTTTCGGCCATCCCGATCACCCATCCGGACCAGCGCGGACGGCGCCCGCCCCAGGGCGTGGACGTCACCCAGCCGCGCAGTCCCATCAAGCCACTCGCATATCAGGCCCCGGCCCCCCGCTGGTCCATGGCCTCCGAAGGGCACTTCATCCGCAGTGCGACCTGACCTCCAACGCAGAAGGACTACCGACTTGCACACGATCGAAGAGCTTGCAGCCTTTGTCGCCGGCTGCCCGGCGGCAGACATAGGGGGGCAGGCGCGTGAAGCCGCGTCGCTTCTCTTGGCCGACCTGATGGCTGCGACGGCCGCCGGCCTGCACTCGCCTCTTGCGACGGCCGCCCGCGAAGCCGCCGTCGATCTGTACGGAACCGGACCGGCGGCAGTCTGGCTGACCGACATCAACCTTTCGCCCGCCGGGGCGGCCATGGCCAATGCCGCGGCGGCCAGCGCCCTCGACATCGACGACGGCCACCGCGGTGCCGCCGGTCACGCCGGAGCAGGCGTCATCCCCGCGGCCTTGGCCGTGGGGCAGGCGTCGGGCTCGAGCGACGAGCAGATCATGAGCGCGATTGTACTCGGTTACGACGTCGCGCTGCGCGTGGCGTCGTCTCGTCCCACCTCGACTATCGACACCTACAGCAGTGGCCGCTGGGTGGGCTACGGAGCTGCCGCTGCTGCCGGACGACTGCTCGGCTTGACCGCCGGACAGCTTGCAAATGCAATGGCCATTGCCGGCGCCGAGGGGCCCATAAGCTTTCCGACCGGCAGCTCGAAATATCAGGGAACCACCGTGAAGGAGGCGATCCCGCCGGCGGTGACGGCGGGGCTGACCGGCGCCTATCGCGCACGCGCCGGAGCGACCGGCCCCCTCGACCTTCTGGACAGGCCCTCGCATTTCGACCGCGAAGTCCTGACCGGCGGCCTCGGGCAGAGCTGGTGGCTGCAGCAGTGTTACCTCAAACCCTATGCCTGCTGCCGGTACATGCACGCTGCAATCGACGCGGTTGTCCAGTTGCACCAGCCCGGCAAGGCGATCCGCAGCCTTCGGATCGAGACGTTTCCGCAGGGACTGAGGCTTTCGAACGCCCGCACGCCGAAATCGCTCGAAGCCGGGCAATACAGCTTCTACTTCAGCTGCGCTCTGGCAGCCTTGTACGGGCCATCGGCCCTGCAACCCGTCGATCCGGACCGGTTGCAAGATCCGGACGTGCTCGATCTCGCCGGCCACATCGAGCTGGTAGCGCATGAGGACTTTGCCGGCTCGTTCCCCGGGGGCACGCCCTGCCGCGTGATCATCGATCAGGGTGAAGGTCCGCAGACCGCCACCGTCCTCCACCCGCTCGGCGACGTCGCCAATCCGATGTCGCGCGAACAGGTGAAAGAGAAATTCCGCAGGATCGGCGCGGCAAGCGTCGACTCCGGCTGGCTGAACGACATTCTCCCGGCACTCGACGGGATCCTGGACCATGGTTTTGGGCCGCTTTTCTCCGTGCTGAACCCTCGCCAATACAATCTGAACAAACGCAACATCATGCTAATCAAGGAGGTAGCGCAATGATGCAATTCAAGTTCCCGAGGGCTCTGGTCCTGGCGGCGATTATGGCTGGCAGCGCGCTCGCTCCCTTGCCGGCGATGGCCGCAAAGACGGAGCTCACTCTCGGCGCGGCAGCAGCCGACATCGGCAATCTCGATCCTCATTATTCGGCGAGCACCACCGACCGCACCCTGGTCGCCTGGATATTCGGCGGCCTGGTCCGCTTCGCTCCCGGCACGACAGACCCCGCCTCGATCGAACCGGACCTTGCCGAAAGCTGGGAATCCAGCCCCGACAAGCTGGTCTGGACCTTCAAACTGCGCAAGGGTGTCCAGTTCCACCACAACTATGGTGAAGTGACCGCCGAGGACGTCGTCTTCAGCCTGCAGAAGGCAGCGGATCCCGAGCGTTCGGCCTTCGCCACCGACTACGCCTCCTTCGACAAGATCGAGGCAGTCGATCCCTATACCGTACGCATCACGCTGAAGAACGCCATTCCGAGCGTGCTGGGTCCGTTGGCGAACTATGCCGGCGGCTTCATCGTCAGCAAGAAGGCCTACGAAGAACGGGCGGAGAGCTTCTCGCGCCGTCCGGTCGGTTTCGGTCCGTTCCAGCTCGACTCGATCGAGCCCGGCGTGGCCGTGCATTTCAGTGCCCACAAGGATTATTTCCGCGGCGCGCCGAAACTGACGAAGGTGACGTATCGCTTCCTCAATGCTGCGGCTGCCCGCGATCTGGCGTTCCTCGCCGGTGAAGTCGACGCGGCCACAGGGCTTGCGGACCCGAATTGGCTGAAACGCACCCTGGCGGTCGACGGCACCACCGTGGACATCTTCGATCCAGCCGAATTGACCGTGCTGCACATCAACACCAAGAAGGCGCCGTTCGACGACATCCGGGTCCGTCGTGCCTTGGCCTACGCCGTGGATCCGAGCCGTGTCGCCGCCTATCGCGGAACCGAATTCACCCGCGTGGGAAAGTCGGTCATTCCCTCGAACAATCTCGGCTACACCGAGGACAACGGCCTGGTGGCCTTCGATGCGGAAAAGGCCAAGGCACTGCTTGCCGAGGCAGGCCATCCGGACGGCATCACGGTCAAGATGATCTCAAGCCAGCTGCCGAGCTATGAATCCTCGAACCAGATCCTTCAGGCTCAGCTTCGAGAGGCAGGCTTCAATCTCGAGCTGCAACCGGTCGAGCACGCCACCTGGCACCAGATGATCCGCCAGGACCTGAGCCCGCTCGTGACCTATGGCGCGGCTCGCTTCCCGGTAGCGGATGTCTATCTCAGCCAGTTCTTCCATTCGAACAGCGCCATCGGATCGCCCGCTGCCGTGACGAACTTCAGCCATTGCGACGTGGCCGACAAGCAGATCGAGGCAGCTCGTGTCGAAACCGATCCGGAAAAGCAGCTGGAGCTGTGGCACGAAGCACAGCGGCTGATCATCGAGGCGGTCTGCGGGGTTCCGATAACCGAGACCGCAGGTGTTTGGGCGCGGCGCAAGAACCTGGACTGGGGCTTCGACTTCAAGGGCTCGATGTCGCTCGGGCCGCTGGTGACCGAACTCACTCATTTCACGGAATAGCAATCCACGGGCTGCGGGAAACCGCAGCCCAAATCATTGTGTGATGAACCCATTATGTCCAAAGAGATTTTCCCGATCTATTCCAGCCCATGCGGCTGGAACGCAATGCTCCCGAAGCGCACACCCCGCTCCCCGTTGCAGAGCGACCGTACCGTCGATTATGCCATCGTGGGTGCCGGCTACACCGGCCTGGCGATCGCGCGCCGGCTCCGTGAACTCGATCCGCAGGCAAGCATTGCCGTGTTCGAGGCATCATCCGTCGGAGAAGGATCTTCGGCCCGCAATTCCGGCTTCACCGGGTCTGAAGTGCTGCCTCGCACCGCCACCCTTGCCGGCGCCGAGAAAGCGCGGCGTCAAACGGCTCTGATGAGGGAAGCCTTCGACTGGCTCAAAGGCATGATTGCAGGTGCCGGCATCGAATGCGAGCTGCAGAAAGTCGGATCGATCCGCGCTGCGGCGACGGAAGCCGGCGAGGCCTCGCTGAGGCAGGTCGTCGAAGTCGCGAAAGCCAACGGAATAAGCCACACGGTGCTGGGGCGGAACGAAATAGCCGAGCGCATCGGATCGGATTATTACCGCTTCGGCCTCTACCTGAACGACACCTATTTGCTGCAACCGGCAGCCCTCATTCGCGGCCTGGCCGACTCCCTGCCGGACGGCATCGATCTTTACGAAGATACGGCGGTCCAACGATTGAAGCGGAACGGCGGGGGCTGGGAGCTCCTGACCGATGGCGGCGTCGTGCGCGCGCGAAGCGTCGCTCTCGCAAACAACGGGTTCATCCGGCGTTTCGGCTATCTCAAGCTCCGCATGACCACGATCTTTACCTATGCCGCGGTGACGTGCCCGGTCCCCGAGGCCGACCTCGGCCATCTCGGCCAGTCGCCGTCATGGGGTCTCCTGCCCTCTCATCGGCTTGGGACGACTTTGCGGCGTATCGGGCGCGACCGTCTCATGGTGCGCTCCCTTTATGCCCACGAGCACGAAGTGCCCGTGGAGGAGGCGTCGGCGAAGTTGCGCGACCGCTTTGTTCGGCGATGGCCGGGCCTGGGCCATGTGGACCTGGAATATGTCTGGGGCGGCGCGACGGCGTTCACCATGAATGGCGCGCCGTGGTGGGGCAAGCTCGATGACGGCCTTTTCGCGTCCGGCGGCTGTAATGGCAGCGGGATAGCGAAAGGCACGATGCTCGGCCGGCATCTCGCCGAGCTGATGCTCGGCACCGGCGATCCGGCAAAGGTCAGCGGCGCGATGGGAACGGCCAGCCTGATCGCCCCCGAACCCTTCCGCAGCATTGGCTTCCAGATCGTCTCGGCGATCGAGAGCCGCAAAGCGGGCCTGGAAGCCTAGAAAGTTTGAACGACGCACTTCCGGATGGAAAGCCGATACGCACTTTTCCTGGAAGTACTCTAAGGGAAGAACCGATCATGAAAGTGGAACGCTTTGACGTGAACGCACGCAGAAGCCGCCTCGTGAAATACAACGGCGTCTGTTACCTCTCCGGCCAGTTTTCCGACAATGCCGGTGACGTCGCCACCCAGACGCGGGAAACGCTGGCGAAAATCGACGAGTTGCTTGCACGCGCAGGAACGGACAAGTCACGCCTGCTGACCGCCGAAGTCTGGATTACCAGCATGGCCGATTTTGCCGCGATGGATGCGGTCTGGAAGGAATGGGTGGCGCCGCAGAATCCGCCAACTCGATGCTGCTGCGCCGTCGAGCTCGGCGACCCGGGCATGCGGGTAGAGATCATGGTGACCGCAGCCTTCGGCGATGCGGAGGTGATGGAGCTTTAGAGCAAGCCAGCGTGCGTGCGGGAACGCTTTGCGAACCTTCCCGCACGCACGCTTGGCAAGCTAGCTCCGGCTGCGCGACGACGCTCCCGTGGCGGCGCCTTCTTCGGCAAAGTAGTCACGCGTCATTTGGGCGATGACCGGGGACAGGAGCAGCAACGAGATAAGGTTGGGAATAGCCATCAGTGCGTTCAGCGTGTCGGCCACCAGCCAGGCAAAGTCGAGGCTGAGGGTGGCGCCGAAGAACACCGCGACGGTCCACACGATGCGGAACGGTATCGCGCTCACGGTTCCGATCAGGTATTCCCAGCACTTCTCGGCATAATAGGCCCAGCCGAGGATCGTCGTGAAGGCGAACAATGCCAGCGAAATGGTCACGAGATAATTCCCATAGCCGGGCAGCGCCGCTTCGAAGGCCGCAGAACTCAGCACAGCTCCGGTTTCGCCCGAGGCCCAGACGCCCGACACCATGATCGCCAGACCTGTCAGGGTGCAGACGATGATCGTGTCGATGAACGTCCCCATCATGCCGATGACGCCGGAGAAAACGGGATTGGCGGTCGAGCCGGCAGCCTGTGCGATACCGGCGGTACCGAGGCCCGCCTCGTTCGAGAAGATGCCGCGCGCCACACCCATGCGGATCGCCATCAGTACAGTGGAGCCGAGGAAGCCGCCGGTGGCCGCCGTGGGACTGAATGCCTGGGTGAAGATGGTGGCGATGGCCTCGGGAATGTTGCCGGCAAAGACGATCAGGACGACGACCACACAGGTGAGATAGAAGATCGCCATAAAGGGCACGACCTTCTCGGCCACCGCGCCGATGCGTTTGATGCCGCCGAGAATCACCGCACCCGTCAAGACGGTCATCACGATGCCGCTGATCCAGGTCTCGATGCCGAAGGCGTTCTCGACCGCACTGGCGATACCGTTGGCCTGGACCATGTTGCCGATACCGAAACCCGCCAGTCCACCGAAGATGGCAAAGGCGGTGCCCAGCCATTGCCAGTGCTTCCCGAGCCCATTCTTGATGGCGAACATCGGTCCGCCGGCGTGTTCGCCTTTGTCGTCGACCTCGCGGTATTTCACCGCTACGACGACCTCGGCGTATTTCGTCGCCATTCCGACGAAAGCGGTAATCCACATCCAGAACAGCGCACCGGGTCCGCCCACCGCGATAGCGGTAGCGACGCCGGCGATGTTGCCCGTGCCTATGGTGGCCGAGAGCGCCGTCATCAGCGCGGCGTAGGGCGTAATCTCGCCTTCGGCGGCCCTCCCCGGCCTGCGGCTTTTCAAGATCATGCGGAAGCCGTAGCCCACTTTGCGGATCGGCATGAAGCCCAGGCGAAGCTGAAGATACAGACCAGTGCCAATGATCAGCACGATCATTGGCACGCCCCAAACGATGCCGTTGAGCCAGTTAAAGAATTGGTTGAGTGCTTCCACGAGACTGCTCTCCTCCCTGGTGCCTGTCTTTCCGCGAGCCTGCGCACGCCTGCGGCCTGACTAACTTCACCGGCGAATATTGCAAGCCGTCTTGTTCATGGGCCACAGGCACCTTGATTCATTTCGATCGAGGACGCCTGGGTGTCCCCCGTCTGCGAACACGCAGGCGGTACCCGTGGAGCCGGTTCGTCAGGCGCGATAGGTACATGCGGGCCCCTCGGGAGCCGCGATCATACATAGAAGTCGAGGTTGGTGAATTTCATAGTTCGAATGCTTCTATTTATGAAATTGATGATGGCCGGCAGATCGGCATGGGAAAGCCGCGCGGCCGGCTCGAAGTTGTCAGGACTCGGCGCGCGAACATACATACCCATCCGGTTCAGCCGGCCTTCGCAGCGGCCACCACCCGGCATCGCCGGCTTCCTCATCGGTGCCGGCGTCTCTTCTCCAATCGCAGGCAGTTGAAACCCGCAGAACAAGTCAGGGCGGAACGTCGAATCCCGCTCTCGGCGCCGCGCGCGCTTCAATCGTCGATGCGGAAGCCCACCTTCATCACCACCTGGTAATGCGCGACCTTGCCATTCACGATCTGGCCGCGGACCTGGTCCACTTCGAACCAGTCGAGATTCCGGGTCGTTTTCGAAGCACGCGAAATCGCGCCTTCGATGGCCTCGTCTATCGAGTTCGGCGAACTGCCGATCAGCTCGATCTTCTTGTAGACGTGCTCGCTCACGGTTTCCTCCTGAAGCTTCTAGGTTGATTCCAGGCTCGCCGGGTCTCCTTGTGGGGGCGGCAAGGGACGGCAGCGCGATCGCCGCCAGGGGCAATCATGCCCTCGTTAGGCGCGAACCGCCAGCGTTCGGGGAAAATCGGCCTGTGCCGCGCCAGGCGGCCGGCTGCCCTCGGAATGAAAAATGCTCTATGCTCGTGTCACTGGCCATGTCCGAACGCGACGCCCCGCCAAGGACGCGCGAACGCTCCACGAAGGAGGCGACCATGCTGCCGACCCGACGTTCCCTGCTGAGGGCGTTTCTGGCCTTGCCCGCCCTGCCCGTCGCCGATCGCGCCGCGGCGCAGCGACCCGCATTGCCGCTCACGCCCGCCTGCGACGACGATGACGACCTGACGCCCGCGCTGACGGCGGGCCCTTTCTACAAGCCCGATGCGCCGCTCAGGCACGAACTTTCCGGCGACGCCCCGAACGGCGAACGCATCACCATTGCCGGCTACGTGCTCGACGGCAATTGCCGGCCGATTGCCGGCAGTCTCGTCGAAATCTGGCATGCGGACGAAACCGGCGCCTACGATACACGCGGCTACAGGCTGCGGGGTCACCACATGACCGACGAACGCGGGCGATGGTGGTTCAGCACCATCGTCCCGGCACTCTATCCCGGCCGCACCCGTCACTATCATTTTCGGGTGCGCCGTCCCGGCGCCGCGGTCCTGACGACGCAGCTCTTCTTCCCGAACGAACCTCAGAACGACCGTGACCACCTTTATACGCCGTCGCTGCTGCTTGACATTCGCGACACGGAGGACGGGAAGTTCGGGCGTTTCGATTTTGTAGCCTGACGCGCTCGCGGAGGTGACCGGCACGGGATGAACGATCCGGCGCTTCGCTGAATCCGGAACAGATCGCCCTCCTACAGGTTCGGGCGGAGACGAGGACGAATTGATGAAGCAGAAACTTTTGGCGCAAGACGCGAGCGAACGCACCTTCATTCTCATACTCGAGGAGGGCGACGAAGCATTCTCGGCCATTTCGGCCTTCGCAGCGCAGGCGGGCATCGCCGGCGCATCGGTGACGGCGATCGGCGCCTTCAGCAGCGCGACGGTGGGCTTCTTCCGTGTCGAAAGCAGAAATTACAGGAAGATCCCCGTAGCTGAGCAATCGGAAGTTCTGAGCGCGATCGGCGACATTGCCCGCGACGAAGCCGGCCGCCCGAGCCTGCATTTGCATGCGGTTCTGGGGTTGGAAGACGGGTCGACCCGTGGCGGGCACCTTCTGGAGGGTCGCGTCCGTCCGACCCTGGAGGTCATCATCCGCGAAAGCCCGACTGGATTGCGCCGGCGCAAGCGACCGGAACTCGGGATAGCGCTCATCGACCTCGACGCTGAATGAGGCTCAGCTTTTTGCGCTCGAATTGGGGTTGCGCTTGTCTTCCCGACTGATGTCGCCTTTCGAAGCCTTGGAACCGCCGCCCCATTCCTGAGCCTTGCGGGTCCCGTCGCCGCCAACGTGACCCGGTTGGTTCTTCTTGGCGGTGCCGCTTTCGCCCTTCGTCTTGGCACGGTTCGATTTGTGTTCCATCTCGGTGCTCCATTCCTTGTTTCTGGCCGGCACGCGCCGTCAACATTCGACACGGCGACCGAACAAGCGAGAAACCGATCGGTTCCTCGCAAAGCATGCCGCCGCCGGATCTTCCGATTGCGGCAGGACTCTTTTCCAAGAGTCGCACATCGTCTCCGGCAGGAGGGGTGCAATTTTCACCAGGGCCGCCAGCCGCTTGACCAATAACGGCCCTTCAGATCGCTCAGCCGATCCTCGATATCGGCGATCAGGTCCTCGATGCGCGAGGAGCTTCGCGAATGCCAATAGGGCCGGCTGGTTCCTGCAATGAGCAGCCCCAGAAGACCGACTACGGCGAGCGCCGTCCAGGCGGGATGTTCCCTTGCCATCTCGCCGGCCCTGCGGCCCGTATCCGCGATGGCCCTGCCGGAATAGATGCCGAGATCGGAGAGCTTTTCGGTCAGCGCATTGACCTGCTCGCGCAACGATCTGACTTCCTCTTCCATGCTTGCCTGGTCCGGAACGCCTACCGATCCGTTCTTCGTATCGACCACGCCGCGCGGTATGGTGGATCCGAGTCGCTTTTCCTGTGCCATATGCTCATCCTCCGTGTCTGGGTCCCAACCTGTCAGAGACAGCAACCCGGAAACGGCGGCCGGGGGCCGGGAGTTCCTTTTGAGGGTGAAATTGGATCTGACGAGGGGCGAGCAGGCGGACCAGGCAACCGCGACTTTGGAGTGGGATGAGGAAAAGTGTATGCGGTTTTCCACCCGCATCCCGCGTCTCAACTTCATGGAACCGATCACGGTCATGTTCCAGGCCCCACCTGAAAGCATCGTGGCCTAAGGCCTGTCAAGATTCGGGCCACCCGCGGCGGCTTGTTTGATTTCCTGTGCTCGTCACTGGGATCCAGCCAGACCAGGTCCTTGGGCTGAAAGAGCGCTTCCCGCGCCGCGGACGCGGCGCTGCTCTCATCCCTGCGAAGAGCACAGGGACGAGGAAAAAGGAGAGATTGCAGTCCTCCGATAGGCCTCCTACAGCGCCGCGCGTCTTATGAGACGCGCAAATGTCGCTGTAGCACTTTGCAGCGGACGCACGGTCGGTACTCAAGGAGTTCAAGCGCATCGCCATGCGTTCCGACAAATCCGACCAGAGCTTCAACGCCATTGTCCATCCCGCGGCAGCCGTCATAAACTCAAAATGAATCTCCCGAAGGCCGCGAGCAGACGAGGAAGAACCTGCGGTAGAAGAATGTCCTCAGCCTGTTTCTGAGATCGGCATTCCTGCGCTGGGCCGCCGCGATCGGGCGGCGGGACGGCAACTCTATGTTCTCGAATCCCGCCTCTTCGATCAACGGGAGAAGTCTTTCGACGGTGAGGCCATCGCCAAAGGGCAGACGCTCCATGATCTTTGCGTGGCGTTCGCTCATGGCGCCGTCGTAATGCGGGTCATGGCCGATGATCCGCTCGAGGGCAGCCACCGCGGCCGACGCCAGACCGCCGAGGGGCGTCGGTTTCGACCAGTCCCCGTCGAAGACGAGCAGCCTTCCGCCCGGCTTCAGCAGGCGCAACCATTCGGCGAAAGCCTGCTCCGGCTCCGTCAGCGTCCAGACGAGATGCCGGCAGACCACGGCATCATAGGTCTCGTCCGGCTCCATCGTGTGCTCGGCATCGGCCAGAATGAAACGAACCCTTTCGTTCCCTGCGTGCTTGCGCCGCGCCACCGCGAGCATGGCCTCGGAGAAATCGAGTGCCGTCACTTCGTGGCCGAGCGAAAGGAGCACGTTGGTCACCTCCCCCGTCCCGCAGGCGAGTTCGAGAACCTTCCGCGGCCTCGGCCCGAGTGCGCTGCGCATCGCTGCCGCCCAGGCGTCGAGCTCCGGTCCCGGCGGGATGCGATGGCCGAAGGCGAGGTCGAACGTTTCCGACCGCTTCGACCAGTATTCGCGGATGTCTTCCTTCAGGTGGTGGTTGCGCATGTCCATGGGTCAGGTTCCGACGGCGGAGATTGCGGCAAGCGGACGCGGGCGTCTGGCGCGATAGCGGATGGAGCAGCTTCCGTCGAAGTCGTGCTCGACCTCGACCTCGATCCCGAACACCGCGCGGATGCGCTCGACCGTCAGTACCTCCCGCGGGGGCCCGAGCGCCACCAGCCGGCCGGCCTGCATCACCGCGATCCGGTCGCAGAACATAGCGGCGTGGTTGAGGTCGTGGAGCGCTGCGACCACCGTCAGGTCCTGGCGGCGAACGAGGTCGAGCAGGCTGATCTGATGGCCGATGTCGAGATGGTTGGTCGGCTCGTCGAGGAGCAGGATCTTCGATTGCTGCGCCAGCGCCCGAGCAATGTGCAGCCTTTGCCGCTCGCCGCCGGAGAGCGTGTGCCACAGGCGATCGGCAAGATGCGCCATATCCACGTTTTCGAGGGCCGCCTCGACGATCGCATCGTCCTCCGGCGACCAAGGCGAAAGCGGCCCGAGATAAGGCGTGCGGCCGAGCTCGACCGCCTGGCGCGCCGTGATCCTCTCGCCTGTGTCGGCCTGCTGCTCGACCAGAGCGAGCCTTTGCGCGACCGTGCGGCGGCCGAGCGTCCCGATCGGAGAACCGTCCAGAAGCACCTCCCCCTTCTTCGGCTTGCGGATGCCCGATATGAGCGACATCAGGCTCGTCTTGCCGGAACCGTTCGGGCCGATGATGCCGAGGAACTCGCCCGTCTCGACCGTGAGGGAGACATCCTTCAGTATGTCCACCCCGCCGGCCGACCATGAAACCCCGCGCGCCGAAAGCGTCATGCGCGGTCCCTCCTTTGTCCGAGTATCAACGCGAAGGCCGGAGCGCCGACGAGCGCCGTGATCACGCCGATCGGCAGGACCTGGCCGGGAATGAGAACGCGAGACAGTATGTCCGCGAGGATCATGAACACGGCGCCGATGAGCGCTGCTGCCGGCAGCAGGACACCGTGACGGACGCCGACGAGCATTCGGGCCGCATGGGGGATGACGAGGCCGACGAAACCGATCGACCCGACGATGGATACCATCACCGCCGTCATCATCGCCGAGACGCCGACGAGCGCGAAATAGGTTCGCCTGACCGAGATGCCGAGCGAGGCAGCCGATTCCGACCCGAAGGTAAACGCGTCGAGGGGACGGGCATGCCAGAGACAGACGACGAGACCGAGAAGCGTCGCCGGCACGGCGAGCCAGGCATCCGGCCAGCGCACGCCCGAAAGGTTGCCGAGCAGCCAGAACATGATGCCGCGCGCCTGCTCGGCCGTGGCCGCCTTGGTGACGATGAAGGAGGTCAGTGCGTTGAAGAGCTGTGACCCCGCCACACCTGCCAGGATGATCGCCGCAGTGCCGCGGCCGGCCTTCACCGCCAGCAGGCTCACCAGGACGAAAGCGACCAGCGCGCCGATGAAGGCGCCGAGCGGCAGCGTCAGCATCCCGGCACCCACACCGAGGATGGCGACGCTGACCGCGCCTGTCGAGGCGCCGGCGGAGATGCCGAGAATATAGGGATCGGCGAGCGGATTGCGCAGCAGCGATTGCAGCACGGCGCCGGAGAGCGCAAGCGCCGCGCCGCAGGAAGCGGCTACGACCGCCCGGCTCAGTCGGTAGCTCCAGATGATGCCCTCGTCGATCGGGGCCAGCGGATAGCCGGCGTTCCACAGCCGATTTGCGACCGTCTGCGCAACGGTCTTGAACGGGATCGCCGTTTCGCCGATCGCAGCGCCCATCCAGAGCGCTGCGAACAGGATCACCAGCGCGGCGATAGCCGCGCCGACGCGTCCCGTCCCCGTTCGCCCGGCCAGAGTCAGCACGCGGCTCACTTGCCCAACCCACCCTTGGAAGCCGGCCCAGCCTTGGGGGCAAGTCCGGCTTCGACGATGGCATCAGCCAGCGCTTCGATGCCTTCGATCGTGCGGATCGTCGGGTTCATCGCCTGCGCATCCATGTCGAACACATAGCCTTTGGCGACTGCCGGCATGAGGCTCGCCACGGGATCGGTCTTCAGGAATTCGAGTTTGGCGTCGAGGCTGTCGAGCGGATAGCGTCGACGCTCCATGGAGCCGGCAACGATCATGGTCGGCTCGGACTTGGCGATGGTTTCCCAGCCGACCGTCGGCCATTCGTCTTCAGTGTCGATGATGTTTTCGATGCCGAGGGCCGCCATTATGTAGCCGGGCGCGCCGTTCCTGCCGGCGACATAGGGGTCGGCATCGGCAGCGCTGGAGAACCAGAAGACCGCCGAGAGTTTGTCCCCGGCCGAGGCGACCTTGGCGCGCGCCGCCTCTTCTCGGCTTTTCAGCTCGGCCACGACCTTCTCGCCCTTGTCCTGAACATCGTAAATCTGCGCCAGCTCGCGAATTTCCCGATAGACGAGATCCATGGTGAAGACCTGCCGGCGCACGCCGTCGCTCGCCGCCGAATTCTCCTTGCCGGTGCAATCCGAAGGCGATGTGTAGACCGGAATGCCGAGCTCCTCGAACTGCTCCGGCCGCGCAACCACGCCTTCCGGGCCGACCTGCCACTGAAATTGCACCGCCACCATGTCCGGCTTCTTGGCAAGCACGCTTTCGAAGCTCGGATCGTTGTCTGCCAGGCGCTCGACCTTGGCGTTGACCTCCTCGTAACCTTCAAGGACGGGGCCGACCCAGAGGGCGGTGCCGGCGACCTTGTCCGCAAGGCCGAGCAGATAGAGGATCTCGGTGCTGCTCTGGCCGATCGAGACGGTGCGCGTCGGCGTCTTGTCGAAGGTGATCTGCCGTCCGCAGTTCTCGAGTGTCAGCGGATAGATCGTCTCGGCAGCGAAGGCGGGACGGCCAAGAGCCGCTGCGCCTGCGGAAAAGGTGATGAGGCCCGCAATGAGCGATCGTTTCCAAAAGCTGTTCATGAATAGTCCCCGAATGTGAGGCCGCTATGCGGCCGTGATCGTCAGTCTGCCGATCGGGTTCGATCGGACGTGTGACGGCTGGATCTCGGGGAAACTGACGAAAGCGTGCGCCGCAAGGCGCGAAAGATGGTCATGGCTTGCTCCTGTTCCGGGCATCCCCGCCCGTGACGTTGGATCTGATTTGACGGCAGGTCTCCTGGCTCGCGGACAGAAATCGCTCATCTGCCTTCCCGCGCAACGCGCAGTGGCTGGCGCCTGGGCGCCACGAGGATGAACGACGATCCGCTTACAGTTGCGGGGGCAGCCACGGTTTTGGTCCCTCTTGGGTCGTCCGCACCGTGTTCCCTATTAATCCCCTCCACCTCACGGGTAGGGGAACCGTCAGGCTCAGTTAATTTAGAATGCAGCCTCCGGTCAAGGTGAAACGCGACGTGGCTGCATAGGGGTTCAATATGTTGTGTTATTACGCTCGTCAACAAAAAGTTATGTAATAACATTTCATAAGCGTACCGGACTGTTCCGATGAGCCTTCAACCGGTGCCGCCAGATCGGCATCGGCCATTATGGCTTTGGGCCATCGCATGGCCGCAGGACGATTGGTTCCCGGCTTTGCGCCGCGAGTTCGCGGCAGCCGCCGGTGTCGCAAAGCGTCCAGCCGGAGACGGTCGCTCCGGAGGCGGCCAGGACCAGCTCGGGAAGCGGCGGCAGGTCGGGCTTCCAGACCCACCAGCGGCCCTGGCGACGGGCATTGTCTCCCGGCTCCATTCCCGCCCCCGAACCCTGCACGCGCGCCTCCTCGAGAACGAGACCCTCGGCCGTGACGGCCCAACGCTCCTGCCATTCGGTCTTCTCGACCGAATGGGTCCAGCCGAGGGTGAAGACGCCCGCAGCAACGGCGACAGCCTTGCCGCCGATGATGCAGGCCAGCGCGCTCATGCCGGTTTCGCCGTCTGCCGGCCAGCTTGGCGGGCGCGCCGCCAGATCACGAAGGCGAAGACCGCGGAGAGTGCGAAGCCAACCTCATCGGTGATCGGCAGCGCCGCCAGCAACGTGAAGGCGGCCGCGGCCGCGAGCACCCGCTCGAAAACCCCGAGCCGGACTGCGGCGAAGCCCACCACGGCGGCACCCCAGAGCGCGATCGCCAGACCGGTCTTGACGACGATATAGGCGACGGCAACCGGATAGCCCACCGATGCGGCCATCGCGCCGCCATCCTGCAGCATCAGCGCCGGCGAATAAACGGCCATGAACGGGATGACGAAACCGGCCGCCGCCACCTTGATCGCCTGGATCGAGATCTTCAGCCCGCCTTCACGCGCGATCGGTGCTGCCGCGAAGCAGGCGAGCGCCACCGGAGGGGTCAGGTCGGCAAGAATCCCGAAATAGAAGACGAACATGTGGCTGACGATAAGCGGTACCCCGAGTTCCAGAAGCGCGGGCCCGGCGATCGACGAGGTGATGATGTAGTTCGGGATCGTCGGTATGCCCATGCCGAGCACGAGGCAGGTGACCATCGTCAGAAGCAGCGACAGAAACAGGCTTTTGCCCCCGACCGAGACGATGAACTGGCCGAAGGTATTGGCCGCTCCGGTCAGCGTCATCGTACCGATGATCACGCCGACGAGCGCGCAGGCGATCGCCACAGGAAGGGCCGTCTTCGCCCCTTCGGCAAGCGCGTCGCGACATATCACCAGGGTCTCCCGGCCGCCCTTCAGGAAGGCGTTGCCGGCAATCAGCAGCGCCAGCGCTGCGACGATCATGCCGATGCCGAACTGGAAGAAGGCGGCCGCCACCAGCCCGAGGCCGACCCAGAAGATGATGCGTATGACACCGGCGGGAAGGCCGAGCGCGAGCGAACTGCCGAGGATCAGAAGGCCGGTGAAGGCGAGGCCGACCGTACCGGCGAAAAGCGGCGTATAGCCGGAGAACAGCAGCCAGACGAGCGCGGCGAGCGGCAGGATCAGATGCCATTGTTCGAGGATTGCCGCCTTGGCCGAAGGCAGCTGGTCCTTGGGCAGGCCGAGCAGCCCGTACTTGCCGGCTTCGAGATGGACGATCCAGAAGGCCGACGCGAAATAGAGGATCGCCGGTATGACCGCCGCCTTGACGATCTCGTAATATTCGACGCCGAGCGTCTCGGCCATGATGAAGGCGACCGCGCCCATGACAGGCGGCATGATCTGCCCGCCCATCGAGGCCGTTGCCTCGACGCCGCCTGCAAAGGCCGCCCGATAGCCGAACTTTTTCATCAGCGGGATGGTGAACTGCCCGGTCGTGACGACATTCGCGACGCCGGAGCCCGAAATGGTGCCCATCAGGCCCGAAGAAATGATCGCCACCTTCGCGGCTCCGCCGCGCCTGTCGCCGACCAAACTCAACGAGACATCGTTGAAGAGCCGGATCATGCCGGCCTTTTCGAGGAAGGCGCCAAACAGGATGAAAAGGAAAATATAGGTCGAGGAGACGAAGGTCGGGATGCCGTAGATGCCTTCCGTGCCATAGGCCATATGGTCGATCACCTGCGAAAAGTCGTAGCCGCGGTGGTCGAACGGCGGCGGCAGATACTCACCCAAAAGGCAATAGGCCAGGAACACGCCGGAAATGATCGGCAGGGCCGGCCCCATCAGCGCCCAGGCCGCGGCAAAGACGACGGCGAGCGCGACGACCCCGAAGAAGATGTCGCGCGGCAGTGGATCGCCGGCACGCACCAAGAGTTCCGCATATTCGTAACACTGGTAAAAGGCGACCGCTGCACCGAGGAAAGCAAGACTCCAGGCGAAGATTTTTGCAACCGTGCCGCGGCCTGCGAGCGTCGCCAGCAGGGGAAAGACGAGAACCGTGACAAAGCCGACGTGCACCACGCGCACGATCTGGCTCGCGAAATCGACGAGATGCGCCGCGGTGGCGATCTGGAACACTGAAAAGGCAAGCGCGATGGCAAACAGGATCCGTCCGTCCCATGTCGCCGGAAACGCCCGGGTCAACGCGTCGTGCCGGTGCAGTTCGGCCGACGCAGTTGCGCTTTGTTCATTGGTATTTTGGATCATGATTCCTCCCCCGAATTCCTGAAGCCCGTCGCATTCAACCGAATTCCGCGACGCGCTTCAGGGTGTCTGCCTGTCGCCTTAAAACCGCTTTACGGTTTCGGGCGACATGGGTCAGAGCAGACCCTTTTCCTTATAGTAGCGCTCCGCCCCCGGATGCAGAGGAATAGGCATTCCCTTGAGCGCATCCTCGATGCGGATATTCTCCGCCGCCTTGTGAGCCGCCGTCAGGGCGGGGATGTTCTCGAAGAGCTGCTTCGTCATCTGATAGGCGGTTTCGTCGGAAACCTCCGAATGGGTGACGAGAAAGTTGACGACGGCGACCGTCTGCACATCGCTGTCCTGCCCCTGGTAGGTGCCGGCGGGGACGGTCGCGGCGATGTAAGGCGCGCCGAGCTTGGTGGCGATCTCTTCGGGGACGGCGACCATCTGCACGTCGAGCGAGGTCGCCAGGTCCTTGAACGAAGAGACGCCGAGGCCGGCCGACTGCAGCGTCGCATCGAGCTGCCGGTTCTTCATCAGCTCCACCGATTCGGCGAAGGGCAGGTATTCGGTCTTGCCGAGGTCGTCATAACTCATGCCTGCGGCGCCGAGGATCGCCCGGGCGTTCAATTCCGTGCCCGACTTCGGTGCGCCGACGGAAAGGCTCTTGCCCTTGAGATCGGCGACGGTCTTGATGCCCGACTCCTTCGACGCCATGATCTGGATATAGTTCGGATAGATGGCGGCGATACCGCGCAGCTTGTCGAGCGGTGCCTTGAAACCGGCATCCGTATTGCCTTCCCAGGCAAGCTTGACCGAATCGCCGAGCGAAAAGGCGATCTCGCCGCGCCCCTGCTGCAAGAGGTTGAGGTTCTCGACCGAAGCCTTGGTCGCCTGCACCTGCGTGCGTACGCCCTCGATCTTGTCGCCATAGATCTTCGAAAGCGCGACGCCGAGCGGGTAGTACACCCCGGAAGTGCCGCCAGTCAGGACGTTGATGAACTCGGCTGCGCCTGTCGAAGCCGCGGAAACGGCGATGGACGCACTTGCGATCGCCGCGATGGCGGCGCGTTTCAATGTTCGATTCACAGAGATTCCTCCCAATCATTCAAATCTGGCGCGGAAGACCGTTCCTCCGGAAAGGGGCCGCGGCGTTACACTAGCAAGAGATCGGCTAACTCTAAATGATTGATTTTGTGGAAGCGCAATCGAGAACTTCGCCGATGCGGGCGGATCTTGCCCGGTGCCCCGCAGCAATCGGCGACAATCCGCCTTTCGCTGGTTTCGGACAAATTCCTGCGCAAGCGCCCACGCGTCCGGCGACGCGCGGCGCTTGGCGTTTAGGTTCGATTTCAGCGGCGGCAGCTGTCGGCCGCGCGTCCCCTTGCGGCGGCGGCGATATTCGACCGAGCCGCTCCTCCCGTCAGGCCGCGTTTGCGTTGCAATGTCAGGCTCCAACCGTTTCCCCCGGCCTGCCAGCCTCCGGCGGCCGATTCCGAGCGGCCAACCGTGGCGTCCCGTCTTGCGGAGCGCGCCTTCAATCTAGATGCAATTTCTGCAGGGATCAGGATCACCAGCATGAAACCGATGGGCGCGAGCACGTATGGGGGAATGCCTGTCGGTACGCTCGCGAAAACGGCGATCGACACGGCGACGATAATGCAGATCAGGTTCGTCAACGGGTGGGTGAGCGTCCTGAAACAGGTTTCAGAGACAGTGTTGTTCCGTCCGTAATCCGACAATGCCATGGGAGAGATCCATCGTTGAGTTGTTCCCCTGCCGAGATCACGATGACTTTAGGCCCCGTCGACCCAAAATCATGGAACGTGATCGTGCAAGGAGCCAGAGCAGAAATGCCGGCGGCAGACCGCACACTGTTCCGCTCCAGGCTCCCGCGGCGCGAATGCTGCAATATGTACCCTGAGACTCAGCTGGCAACGGGCCTAGGACCTTTGCCCTTAGGGGGTCGGACCAAGGTCCTATAGATGGGCGCGGATGGCACTCTAGCTTCCTGGCTTCCCACCTATACAAGGACCTAGATCTTTTCAGCGACACTTGAGGCGGGGCCTCGCGCTTTGCGGGGTCCCGCTTGCGTCGTCAACCGGGGGCGGGCGGAATCGTTTCGCAGACATGCGAGTGCCCGCGCAGGGGACGACGCGGGCACTGCAACAGGTTGGGGTCCTGAATGTCGCTGGGGGACAGAAGCGACACCTGTTAATTCTTCAGAAGAAATTTTGTTCCGCAGCCGCGGGCGCGAAAAAAGCGACGCCGGCACGCCGCCGTCCTGCGGGCAGACTATCCGGCAGCCGCTACGGCGAAACGGTGCCGGTAGTCGCCCGGCGACAGCCCGACGATGCGATGGAACAGCTTGCGGAAAGCTGCCGCATCCTCATAGCCGACGGTCCAGGCGATCTGTTCGACCGAGCGTTTGGTGAACTCCAGGAGCTCACGCGCCTTGCCGACGCGCAGATGCTGCGCATATTCGATCGGCTTCATACCTGTCGCCGCCTTGAAACGGCGCAGGAACGTGCGCTCCTCCATCGCCACCACTTTGGCCATCTCCGCGACACTGACGGCGCGGGCCTCGCGCGCCTGCAGCCAATGCTGCACCTTGAGGATCGCCTCGTCGCCGTGATTGAGACGCGGCGAAAAGCTGGAATAGTGCCGCTGCTCGCGTCCGGCCGGATCGATGAGCAGGAAACGCCCGGTCTCGACCGTCACCGTCGGACCGAACAGGCGGTCCACGAGGCGCATGCCGAGGTCCGTCCACGCCATGAGGCCGCCGGCTGTGATGATGTCGCCGTCCTCGATGACGATCTTGTCCGGATCGAGCCGGACGTCGGGGAAACGATCGCGGAAGGCGTTGGCGAACAGCCAGTGCGTCGTCGCCGGGCGACCCTTGAGCAGGCCCGTCGCCGCAAGCACGAAAGTCCCGCCGCAAGTCGATGCCAGCGTCGCCCCCTGGGCATGCCGGTCGAGCAGCCAGCGCGCATAGGGCGCTGCCTCCTCTGCTTCCATCGGTCCCGTCAGCCGGCCGGGGACAAGCAGGATCTCCGGCGCCTCCCGGGACCCGAGTTCGGGATGGGTGTCGAAACATCGTGCAAGACAGCCGTCGTCCTGAAGCCGCCAGTGACTGACTCGCGCCACCGGTCCGCCGCGCTCGGCGGAGAATTGACCGGCTATGCCGATGAGATCCGTCATGCCGTGGACCATCGCCATCTGGCAACCCGGATAAAGCATGAGGCCGATCTCGGCTCTCGCTGGCAGTGCTCGTCCCTTCGCCATGTCGCCCCTCTTTGTCGGTTTCGGCCCGCCTAATGTCCGATCCGCCAATCCCGATCATTTCGCAATCGGCCTAAATCTTCAAGCACGGGGCGCGGCAAGTACGGCACCCCACCCGGCAGTCTTCCAACCCGCTGAAAGGATGAAGAAAATGGCTACGATCACCACCAGGGACGGCACCCGCATCTTCTACAAGGACTGGGGCTCGCGCAATGCTCAACCCATCCTCTTCTCCCATGGCTGGCCGCTCACCGCCGACGTATGGGATGCGCAGATGGTCTTCTTTGCAAACAAGGGCTACCGCGTCATCGCCCACGACCGCCGCAGCCACGGCCGTTCGGACCAGGTCTGGGACAACAACACCATGGACCAGTACGCCGACGACCTTGCCGAACTGATCGAGGCGCTGGACTTGCGCAACGTGATCCTTGTCGGGCATTCGACAGGCGGCGGCGAGGTTACCCGCTACGTCGGCCGGCACGGCACCGGGCGCGTGGCGAAGGTGGCGCTGATCGGCGCGGTGCCGCCGCTCATGCTGAAAACCGAGGCCAACCCCGGCGGCCTGCCGATCGACGTCTTCGATGGCATTCGCAAGGGCACCTACGACGACCGCTCGCAATTCTTCAGGGATCTGACGATCCCCTTTTACGGCTACAATCGCGAGGGTGCCGCCATCTCGGAGGGAATCCGCGAGAGCTTCTGGCTGCAGGGCATGATGGGCGGCCTCAAGGGCCAGCTCGACAGCATCCTCGCCTTCTCGGAAAGCGACTTCAATGCCGACCTGGCGAAGTTCGACAAGCCGACCCTGGTCCTCCACGGCGACGACGACCAGATCGTGCCGATCGGCGCCTCGGCGCTTTCGACCGTCAAAATCGTCAAACATGCCGTGCTGAAGGTCTACGAGGGTGCCGATCATGGCCTGACGCAGACCTATCAGGACCGCTTCAACGCCGACCTGCTCGAATTCATCGAAGCTTGACTTCAACGCCGGCGAGGCGCGGCGGCGGTGCCGTCGCCCTCCCCCAGCTTCGTCCCCCTGCCTCCAGGAGATGCGCTATGATCCCCGAATTTTCCATCGAGACCCTTCTTGCCCTGCATGTCGCCGTCAGTCTGATTGGCATTGCGAGCGGCCTCGTCGCCCTGCCGGCGCTCGCCGCCGGCCGCTGGCTCGGCCATTGGCACGCAGTTTTCCTCGTCACCACCGCGGCCACCAGCATCACCGGCTTCCTCTTTCCCTTCAGCGGGATCACGCCCGCACTGGTGGTCGGGGCGATTTCCGTCTTCACCCTCGTCATCGCCTTTGCCGCGCTTTATGCCTTCACGCTCCGCGGCTGGGCGCGGCCGGCCTATGTGGTGAGCGCGACATTCGCGCTCTATCTCAACCTCTTCGTTCTTATCGTGCAGAGCTTCCTCAAGGTTCCGGTGCTGCAGCCGATGGCGCCGACGCAAACCGAGGCGCCCTTCGTCGCTGCGCAA
Source organism: Sinorhizobium meliloti 4H41 (assembly GCF_000375585.1). Classification (GTDB taxonomy): domain Bacteria; phylum Pseudomonadota; class Alphaproteobacteria; order Rhizobiales; family Rhizobiaceae; genus Sinorhizobium; species Sinorhizobium meliloti_A. The sequence continues at coordinate 135,485 of NZ_AQWP01000003.1, forward strand.
GCCCTGTTGCTTGCGGCAAGCATGGTGCTCGGCGCAACGGCGGTCATCGGGTCGCGACGGGCGGCGTTGCCGCTGCCCGTGCGCCCGAGGTCCAGGAAAAGTGCGTAGCGGTTTTCCGTCGGCAGTGCGTAGTTTCAAAAAGTTGGAGCGTTCGGTGTTTCAGGAAACACTGCAACGCTCCAGGCAAGGAATGACCCAACAAGCGCCGTATCGATACGGCGCGCTTCGTGCTGTCGGTCAATGCTCGTTGGCCGGCGTTCCGTGAGCGGTGACGATCGCCTGGGCTTCCTTGCCGTAGAGTTCCTCGAAATGATCGAAACTCTTGGAAAAATAGCCGATGCCCTGGGTGGCGGATCTGAGCGAGCGCGCCAGGTCGTCGAGCGCGCTGCCGGGCAGAAGGGCGCGGAAGATGTCCCAGCCTTTCGCCGCTTCGTCCCGATCGAAGCCCAGCACCTGGCCCTTCAACGAGGCAACGATCGGCACGAGACTGCCCGAATAGACCGACGGGACATGGATTTCGACGCGAAAGACCGGCTGCATCAGTACGGAGGCGGCCTGCGACAGCGCCTGCCGGACGCCAAGCTTGCCGGCCGTGCGGAACGCATATTCCGAGCTGTCGACCGAATGGTGCTGGCCGTCGGTGAGCAGCACGCCGACATCGATGACCTTGAAGCCGAGGGGTCCCTTCTCCATCGCCTCGCGTGCGCCCGCCTCGACCGCAGGGATGTAATTGCGCGGCACGGCACCACCCTTGACCGTCTCGGCAAAGGAAAATCCGTCGCCTCGCCCGTTCGGATGGACGCTGAGCTTCACATCCGCGAATTGCCCGGCCCCGCCGGTCTGCTTGCGATGGCGGTAATGAACGTCCGAGGACTTCGAAACGGTCTCCCGGTAGATCGGGCTCGGCGGCCGGTCGCTCACCTCGACATGGAAAACGTCCGACAACGTCCTGCAGACCTCGCGCAGATGCACCGGGCCTTGGGCGCAAACGAGCTGCGCCCCTGTCCCCTCCTCCTGCATCACCTTCAGGCCGCGATCTGTCTCGGCGAGTTTCGCAAGGGTCTCGGAGAGCTTGGTCTCGTCGCGTTCGCTCGCCGGCACCAGTATCCGCTCGAGCATGGGGTTCGGGGGGGTCGTCCAGTCGGGCGGAGCGAGGGCGGCACCGGCCGTTAACAGCGAGGGGACCGGCAGGTGGTCGGATTTGACCGCTCCGAAGAGCTGGCCCGCTTCAGTCACACCCGAGCCGATGGGCCGGCCGCTTGCGGGATCCTGCAGAGCGCCGAGGCTTCCGCCGCCGAGCGTCGCCCCCTGCTTCACTCCGTTCTGGAGAGCGCGGGCAAGAACCGTCTTGCCGACGCTCTGGCGATAATGGGCATGGAAACTGACCGCGAGGAGCGTCGCCTCGTCGACGCCGGCACCCGCGGCAAGGCGTTTTCTCAGCGCCTCAGCGCGCGGGGCCTCGTGGCGGAGCGCCTTCATCAGCCGCATCAGGCCGTTGCCGTGGCCGGCGGAGCCGAGGAGCACCGGAATGATCTTGTTTTCGTTCAGAACCCGTGTCGAGATCGAATAGATCGCGTCGCTGGCCGGCTCGCGGTCCTCGATGAGCTCTTCCAGCAGCCAATCGTCGAATTCCGAAAGGTGCTCGAGAAGCTCCGCGCGTGCCTCGTGTTCGCGCTCGACCGCGCTTTCGGGGATCTCGAAGAGAGAGGAAGGCTGTCCCTCGCGATAACGCCAAGCCCGCTCCGAGATCAGATCGCAGCTGCCGATGATCCTGTCGCCGTCGCGGATGGGAATCTGCCGCAGGATGAGCGGGCGGCTGCAGAAATCCTGCAGGGCGGCGACGATGTCCCTTATGCGCCCTCGCGGCTCGTCCATGCGGTTGATGAAGAGGATGCATGGCGTGCCGGACGCCTCGATCATGCGCAAGTAAGGGGCGGCGAGAACCGCCTCGTCCAGTATCGGTGAAACACAGAGAACACATGCGTCGCTCGCGAGCAGCGCATGCTGCGCATGCGCCAGGGCCTCGTTATTGCCGGGAACGTCGAGCGCGCACCAGGCCTCGCCGCCGAATTCGAATTCGGTGAAGCCCAGTCCATATGGCGTAACTGATTTTTTCGGCTCGCCTCCCAGCGAGCCCACCCTCTCCACGAGCGTGGATTTTCCGATCTGCGAAGGACCGAGTACAGTAAAGCAGCGCATCGGCGTTCCTCCCTCTGCCAGGATGACACTGCAGACAGGATGCCCTTCGACGAGCCAAAGCGCCAGAGATTGGTGCTTTTTCTTGCAAAAATTGCGCCGTTAGCAGGAATTGACGCGGTCTATGCGGGCGCGCTCGGCGCGAACTCCGCAATGAGCTCGTGGCGATCTCCGGGATAGGTGAGCAGCACGCTGGTGACCGGTACGCCGCCGCTCCAGGTCCGTCGCTCGATGACGAGACAGGCCGCGCCGACCGCCACTTCGAGCGCCTGGGCCGTCGGGCGGCTCGCCGCGACGGCCCTGATGCGATGTTCCGCGGTGCTCCAGGGCACTTTACCGAGCAGCCACGAGCCCGGGGCAGCGGTCTCGAAGGTCTCGGTCTCGGCTTCCGGCACCGCCGAAAGATTGATCAACCGCTCCTCGAGGCAGAAAACCCGGCCGCCGGCAAAATGGCGGCAGGTGATATCGAGAAGCCGCGACGAGAGAGGCAGATCGATGCGCCCCTCATCGCCGGCACGCATCTTGCGCACCGCTCGCTCGCCGAGACGATAGGCGTAGTCGAGCCCGAGGGACTGCACCTCCCGCTTGACGTCATGAATCTCCATTACCGCGGATTGGACCTGCGGAAAGCTGACATAGCTTCCAGACTTGCGCCGCCGCTCGATCAGTCCCCGCTTCACGAGCTCGCTCAGGGCCTTGTTCACGGTCATTCGCGAACAGCCGTATTGCTCCGTGAGTTCGTGCTCGAAAGGAATGCGGTACCCCGGCGGCCAGTCGCCGGAAAGAATGTGGCCCTCTACCTCGCTCAAAATTTTCTGATGCAGTGACAGAGGCTGTTCCTGACGTTTTTCTTCGGTGTAGGCACGATTGCTGGAAATGGCGGGACCCTCGCTCGTAAACGACCCCGTACCTTACCCATTTCGCGCCAAGACGACAGCCCTCCCGCATGTTTCCCGACGCATCGTCGCTTCAAGAGAAGGACTTGCGGCAGAGGCGTTTCAATAGAAGAGGTGCCACGGCGCCATGAAGGCGCGAGCCCACTCCCGATCCCCTCCGCCGTCACCCGGCGCGTTCTCCCGGTCGGGACGGTCGTTCGCCGGCTCCTTGCTCGCCAAGGGTTTGCGGGCCGCGCTGAAGGTGGAACAGCCGCTTCTCCTTCAACAGCTCCTGGCGTGTTGCGCTAAACAGGCGCAACGATGTCCTGCCGTGATGCAGGCATGGGACAAAGCGCCGGGTGGCATGAGCGCTATCAGCTCGGCCTTGATGCGGGAGCCATCCAAGGGCCGCCACCTCTTCCTTGTCCGCGTGATGTGTTGCGTTCAGCCGTCTTAGCGGGTCTCTTCGACACACGGTCTCCATTCATCTGCATCGCCTCAGACCGTCACACATCGGAAAGCTGTAACCGGAGCTTGGCTTCACTCTGAACCTGCTGGATGCTGCTCCTTCGGATTCAACTGACATCACCCGTCGCGCGTCTCGAGCCGTCAAATTGATCGTTGCAAACAGAGTGCAAGACCTTAAATTGATGCAAGGGACGTAGCACGGTCAGGCGGGAGAATGGTTGCAGGGCACGACCCCCTCCTGGTAGCGCTGTCGGTGGTGATCGCCATCCTGGGGGGATATACAGGGTTTGGGCTGGCGGCCCGTGTGCGCGGCACCGGCAGTGCGGACCGCAGGCTGTTGCTTGCCTGCGCGGCCTTCTTCCTTGCCGTCGGCGTCTGGACCATGCATTTCGTCGCTATGCTGGCAGCGCCAATTCCCCTTGATGCCACCTATCTTGTCCTGCCAACGGTCGTATCCTTTCTGATCTGCCTCCTTGTCATGGGGGTTTCGCTGTTCTTCGTCTCGCTCAGCGAGCCTTCGAATGCGCGGGTCGTCGTCTCGGCATTGCTGCTCGGCCTAGGCATTGCCTCGATGCACTATGTTGGCATCCATGGACTAGCCGGCACCTTCCATATCGAGCATCAGCGCGCAATGATTATGGCTTCCGCTGTGATCGCCGTAGGCGCGGCCTATGGCGGCCTGCGTATCTTTCTGGCCCGGCATGGCGGCATGCGGCTCGGGCTAAGCGCCACGGCATTCGGTATCGCTGTCTCCGGCATGCATTTTACCGCCATGCACGGCATGCGCTTCGTGCACGGCCCCCCCTTCACCCACGGGGCGATCGGACTGGCCGTTTCCCGAGAGGCTCTAGCCCTGGTCGTATTGCCTTTGTGTTTTCTGATTATCTTCGGCTTCCTACTGCTCCTCGTACCCGAACCACGGTCCCGATCGCTGAATCCGGCGCCCGCCCAAGCCGATACAGACACCATAGATGCCCAGGCGACGGCTATTGACCGGAATGGTTTCGATGTCGACGACGCGCAGACACAGAAGATGCGGCTAACGCACCGCCCTGTTGGACATGCCGGTGTCGCCGCGGTGACACGAGTGCCTGTCGAAGGGGCCGACGGAACCCGTTTCGTAGAGACCGGACGGATCCGCAGCATCAAGGCAAACGCCCACTATACACTCGTTCACGACGGAAGCCGGGAACGCATGTGTCCTTGGGCGATCTCACAAGCCGAGGCGCGACTCGATCCCGACACGTTCATGCGAGTCCACCGCAGCCATATCGTGTCCATTCCCCTCGTCTCGTTGATCCGCAAGGAAGGCAATGGTGCCGTGGTCGAGCTGGACGGAGAGGTGCCGCATCTCGTTCCTGTAAGCCGCGTTAAAATTGCCGAACTCAGAGCGCGTCTAGGGCTGGCCAGCCGCGGCGCATAATTTCGAATCGCGGCACATAGGTCAGCATAGCTGACGCAATTCGTGCGCGCTTGGATGCGTTCCGTGGGTTTTCCGATGCTTCGTGCCACGGTTCGCTCCGGCCGTCTTGCGGGTTATTGGCTGTCAGGAACAGCTTGCCGCCGTTGTCTCCTGAAAAGTGTTGATCGCCAAGGATCCTACCGGGAAAGAAAGAATTGCATGACCTTGAAGTCATCCAGCTTGAGCGTCGCGCCGCCGGCCGAGCTGCTCGGTCTCAGCCGCAGTCAGGTGCATATTCTGCCGCAAGCCTATGACCGGATTGGCGCAGGCGGACTTGTCTCGAAGAAGCGAGGCCGGCTGAGCAACGGGCGCTACAGCGAGGATTTCCGGGCTTCGAAAATATCCAGGTATTTATGGGCCGACTACGGTTTGGATCCACGCCGGCCTACTGAGAGGTTTATTTTAGCTCATCTGAATTTTCCTGCTGTTCGTATGAAGGAGCTGTATATTAAAGAAATGTCTGCCCCGCGAGATGAAGTGCTGAGATCGGAAAAAGTAATACTTATGGGTCGCAGGATTTAGCCATGACGAGGTTCTGCTTTGAAAGTCCGCCAACCGTCGATGCCGACGCGGTGTCATCCGAATGTGACCGCCAGTTGCGACATTTGATCGTTGAGATCGTAGAATCTGCGGCCGCGGTCGGGTGGCGACCAGAGGATATTCTTTTGTCGATGGTGGATATATCTTGGGAGATGTACGAGGAACGTCGAAGTAATCGAACTTAGTGGACCCTTTACTCCTGAAGTACCCCCGCCGGTATCGAGGGCGCCGTTTCACGCGAACTTGTGTGGCAAAAGGGCAACGTTTTTTATAACACATGAAGGCGCCGGAGTTCCCCAAAAAATCCGGGGTTTTCCAGAATACGTCCATCCACTAAAAATGCCCACCGTCAAACGATAATCAATCGGTCATTGTATTCGTGTTTTCGAGGGAGCGCTGAAAAACTCCGCGTATCTGCATGGCCATTTTGTTTGAACCTATGCCTCGTGGAGGGCGGAGCGACACGCAGAATGATACGGCAGTAAGCGTTCGGTCACCAACAGGCAGTGCGGCGCAGCTTTTTTACTCACGAATTCCGCAATCGGGACCTAGGTCGATGCCACAAGTGGACTGTTTTGCCGGCGTTCTGAGGCAACAGTTCGACCGACAAACAATACTGAGGCAAAGTTGGGATGCAGCGAAGAAGTGAAGTCCCAAATTGCCGCTCTCCGATCGAGGGACGAAAAACAAGCGAGCACATCTTCGTTGGCATTCCGGAAAGCAGGGGGCCCCTCGTCATAACCGAGTGGGGTGCCGCTGCTCATGTTGTTCGGCCACCCGGATCGCATACGCTCAGGGCACGGGAGCATATGGTTGCGGTGATGCTCGCATCTTCGCCTGGGATAAAGGTGTCTTTCGACGATCACACCGTCCATGAATATGATGGCGATACCGGGGCGATATCGGTTATTCCTGCGAACACCGAGCGCAACGTGACGTGGTCTTCCACTTGCGAGAAAGTGATCGTTACCGTGCCGCCGCCGCGCTTGCTGGAGCTGGCGGCGCATGAGTTCGGGTCGGGTCAGGCGGTACTCCAAGCGCCCCCACTCGGTGTCATAGACCTTCGGGCGCTGCATCTCGCGGAAATGTTGAAGATGGAACTGGCACGCGAAGTTCCAAACAAGATTTATATCGAATCGCTTATCACCATCTTCGGCGTGCATATCGTCCGAAATTATACGGGCGTAGAAAAATTCCCGCCGAGCCGAAAGAGCGGGGGCGGCTTGTCGAATCGCAGTGCCCTGCGAGTCCGCGAGATGTTGGAATCAAGGTTTTCCAGCAAGATCACAGTGGCCGAGCTTGCGGCGGTCTCAGGTCTTTCGCCACGCCATTTCATCCAGGCGTTCACCAGGACCTTCGGCGAGCCTCCGCACAAATATGTTCTTCGGCTGCGCCTCAATTTTGCGGAAAAACTCCTCGTCGAGAGCGTTCTGTCGATCGCCGAAGTCGCCCATCTGAGCGGATTTTCAGATCAGAGCCACATGACGGCGACCATGTCGAAATATAGGAACAGGACGCCGAGACAGGTGAGGCAGCAACGATGATATCCTATCGCCTCTGACCTTATGATCACGTGATGAATTAAACGATTGCGTCACAGAGATAATCCTCTCGCAGATTACCTGGCCATCTCTGCTCATCTCACTGACGATCGACGCTGATCGAGATTACGATCGTCGACGGGAATATCGGTTCACAGCTTGTGCGACAGAATGGTCGCAATTGCTGCAAAGCAGGCGCAGACCGGATTTTTTTAAAAGGAATCCGGAATTTTGCAAAATACGTGAATCGACGGCTGTGCGTATCTTCGCGGCGACACAATCAGTTGGTGCGCCGTGAAAACTTGTGGCAATCATTCGGTGCGATGTATCGGGGACATTCAGTCCCCTGAAGCCGACGTCTTCGCCCCAAAGGTCGACGCGGCCTGGAGTGCGCTGCAGAGCCAATACGCTGGTCGGATAACCGAGGCTGAGGTTGACCATCTCTTCGCTTGTTTTGTGATTGGGCTGACCACTCCGGACTACGCCGAGCAGGACCCCGCTCTCCATTTCGACCTCTGCCGTGCGCTTGTGGCGATCAAACTTCCGCCGGAGCGGGTGGAGGTTGTGCTTCATTCAGTTCCAGAACCTACGCAGCCTTGGGTTGAGAGCGCCCGTCAGTTCCTCGAGAGCAAAGGCGTGAGCATGGGAAGCGAACTACGGCAGCATGCTCGCAACATTGAGGAACCCACGGGCGTAAATGTGAACTCCTCAGTCAGGGAACATTCGGGCAACAACGAGGGAAATGTACAATGATTGAATGCATCAGGAGTCAGGTTCAGCGCATGTTCCAGTTCGGAGTCCCCAACAACCGTATCGCGGGCAAAAGCGACCGCCGGTCACTTCGTCGGCGGTTGATGGCGGCTCTGAGGCTGGCGCACTGCGTGCTGGGTATGGGACGAAAGCGGCTGGGGCTCGGGACGCTGGGGGCCGGCGGCGGGCTGCGCGCGGTCATGCCGTCGTCGGCAGGGCGGTCGAGGTTCAGCGCATTGGGAACCGGCGTGGCAGCCGCGACGCTGCTCGCCGCCGCCGGGATCATTTTCCCGCAAGCGGCTTTCGCGCAGGTCGCGATCGGAAATGGCACCTTGGCCAACCCGGCTTGCGGCCTGGCCACGAGCGCCGTGGCCGGGGCCACCGCGATCGGCTGCGGCGCCACCGCTTCAGGCATTAACGGTTCGGTCGCGATCGGCTACGATGCCGATGCGACGGGGTTCTACGGGATCGCCCTCGGCCTGAATTCGCGAGCCACGGGCGACGGCGGCATGGCGCTGGGCGTCAACACGGTCGCAAGCAACATCAACGCGGTTGCGCTCGGCGTTAACGCTCAAGCCATTTCGGCCGGGGCCAGCGCGCTGGGCACCGCCTCCCGGGCTTCCGGAGGAAACTCCACCGCAGTCGGTGTCGGAGCCACTGCCAGCAATTCCTTTGCGTGGGCCGGAGGCTACGGATCCGTTGCCGGCGGACTGCGCGCCACCGCGCTCGGGTTTGGGGCAACAGCGTCCGGCGTAGATGCGCTTGCCCAAGGCAACTCCGCCAGCGCAGGCAATCAGAATGCCATCGCCATCGGCTTCCAGGCGGTCGCGTCCGAGATCAATTCGATCAATATCGGCGGGCGCACTGTGGCGGGCACGGGCGCTCTCGGCGAGGGCGCAATCGGTATCGGCACGGATGTGCTGGCGGCCCAGGACAGGTCGATTGCCGTGGGCGTTGCAACCAGAGCAACGGGCATGGATGCCACGGTGATGGGGACCCAGGCCCGCGCTTGGGGTGATCAATCCATCGCGCTCGGCCTGCGTGCGCAGGCAGGCGTTCAGGCCGACACCGCCATACCCAACAGCATCGCGATCGGCACCGACGCGCTCGCGAACAGTAACAACGCGATGGCGTTCGGTACGCTCGCCAATGCCACGGCGGACGGCGCCATCGCCATGGGCTCATCGACCACCGCGACGGCAATTCAGGCCGTGGCGCTCGGCGTCTCCGTCAACGCCGCTGGCGTCGGTTCTACCGCGTTAGGCAGCGCAGGCTCGACCGCGTCCGGCGACTACTCCATTGTGATTGGCTCCATCAGCACCGCGAGCGCAACCAGGTCCATCGCCATCGGCACGACGGCTGCTGCGAGCGCCGACAGCGCGATCGCAATGGGCAATGCCGCAGTGGCCGATTCGGCCGACGCCGTCGCCATCGGCAACGGCTCTACCGCGACCGGCGGCAAGGCGGTCTCGATCGGCTCCGGCAACATCGCCAATGGCGACGGCGCGGTGGCGATCGGCGATCCCAACACCGCCTCCGGCGACGGCGCCATCGCCAGCGGCAAGGACAACACCGCGACCGGCAACGGCTCGGTCGCGATGGGCAACACCAACATGGTCGGCGGCGGCGGCCAGGCGATCAGCACGCCCGGCACGGCGGCGCAGGGCGCGGTCGGCATCGGCTACCAGAATACCGTGATCGGCCAGGGCTCGGTCGCGATCGGCAGCACCTCGAGTGCGCTGGCGGCCGGCGCGGTCGCCTTCGGTGACACGGCTGTTGCCAATTTCGCAGATGATGTGGCGTTGGGCTCCGGCTCGGTGACGGCGGCCGCGGTTGGCACGGCGAGCACGGTGATCGGCGGCACAACCTACAATTTCGCCGGCACAGCGCCGAACTCGACAATCAGCGTGGGCGCGGTGGGTGCGGAGCGCACGATCACCAATGTCGCGGCGGGCCGCCTCAGTGACAGCTCGACCGACGCGGTGAACGGCTCACAGCTCTTCGCGACCAATCAGCAGGTCACGCAGAACACGACCGACATCACCAATCTCGGCAACTCGATTACCGACATCAACACCGGCGCCGGCATCAAATACTTCCATGCCAATTCGTTGCTGACCGACTCGCAGGCGATCGGGACCGACTCCGTCGCGATCGGCCCGAACGCGGTGGCCAACAACGCCGACGACGTCGCTATCGGCTCGGGCGCTGTGTCCGGCGCGACGACGGTGGTGTCGAACGCCGTCATCGGCGGCACGACCTACAACTTCGCGGGTGCGACGCCGGCCGGCGCCTTCTCGGTTGGCGCTCTGGGCGCCGAGCGCCAGATCCAGAACGTCGCCGCCGGCAGACTCTCGAACAGCTCGACGGACGCGGTGAACGGATCGCAGCTCTTCGCAACCAACCAGCAGGTCACGCAGAACACTACAGATATCGCCAATCTCGGCGATACCATTAGTGATGTCGGCACCACGATCAACAATATTGCCGGCGATACATCGACGACTTTCACCGACGCAAATGGCGACGGCATCCGGTACGTGCGCACCAATGACAGAACGCTTGCTGTCAGCGATTCCTCCGCTCAAGGCATAGGTTCGACCGCGGTCGGCTATGACGCCACCGCCATTGCCGACAATTCGCTGGCGCTCGGCCGCGACAGCCAGGCGACGACCGTTGGCGGCGTAGCGCTTGGTTCCGGATCGGTTTCCGATCGTCCGCTGGCGCCGGCGACGGGCCAGATCGCAGCCGGCCCGACGAACTTCATCGAGTACAATACCACCGACAAGACGCTTCTGGGGGCGGTGTCGGTCGGCACGGACACGTCCTACCGTCAGATCACCAATGTCGCGGACGGCACGGGCGCTCAGGACGCGGTCACGGTACGGCAGCTCCAGGGGGCCATCGCCTCGGTTGCAGCGACGCCGAGCATGTATTTCCATGCCAATTCCGCGGCCGGCGATTCGCTCGCTGTCGGGGCGGAATCTATTGCCGTCGGCCCGACGACGGTGGTCAATGGCGACAACGGCATCGGCATCGGCAATGGCGCGATTGTCGACCAGGTGGCACCCGGCGGCACGGCGATCGGCCAGGGCGCTCATGTGATGCTGGCCGACGGTGTCGCGATCGGCACCCAGGCGACGGCCGCCGGCGTTCAGTCGGTAGCCCTCGGCTCAGGCGCCGAGAGCAACCACATCAACAGCGTGGCGCTGGGTGCTCAGTCCGTTACGACGATAGGCGCGCAAACCGGTTACACCGCCTTCGGACTGACGACCCCGCAGACATCGTTCGGCGAAGTCTCCATCGGCTCGGTCGGCTCCGAGCGCAAGCTGACGAATCTTGCGGCCGGTTCAGCGGAGACGGATGCCGTGAATGTCAGCCAGTTGAGAGGTCTCGGCACCCAGATCACCAACCAGCTTGGCGGCGGCTCAACGGTTAACGGAGACGGCACGATCACCGGCCCGACCTACAACATCCAGGGCGGCAGCTATACGACCGTCTACGACGGCTTCACCGCCGTGGNNGCGAGCCTCACCAGCCTAACCAATCAGATCAACGGCGGCGGCGGCATCAAATACTTCCATGCCAATTCCACCTTGGCCGACTCCTCTGCAACCGGCACCGACAGTGTTGCGATCGGTCCGGAAAGCGTAGCCAGCGGAACGGACAGCCTGGCTGCCGGCCACGGGGCAACCGCCGCCGGTCAGGGCGCCGTCGCTCTGGGTGAAGGAGCACAGGCAAACAACGCCAATGATGTCGCCCTCGGTTCGGGCTCCGCGACGGAGGCGGCCGTCGGTACGTCGGGGACCACAATTCGGGGGACCCGGTACGACTTTGCGGGGACCGCGCCGGTCGGGACCGTCAGTGTTGGCGCCGATGGCGCGGAAAGGACCGTGACAAACGTCGCGGCGGGGCGCATCTCCGCCGACAGCACCGACGCCATCAACGGTTCCCAACTTCATGCGACCAATACGGCAATCGAGGACCTGCAGGGCGGCATCGGAAGTATCAACGACAGCGCGGTTTTCTATGATCTCAACCCGGATGGCAGCAAGAAGAACAGCATCACTCTGCAAGGTGGCGACATAAACGCGCCGGTCGTCATCTCGAATGTCGGCAGGGGCGTCGCCAACACGGATGCGGTCAATGTCGCTCAATTGAACCAGAGCTTCACCGAGGCCAAGTCCTACACGGACAACCGTACGGCCTATGCCATCGAGACAGCCAACAACTATACCGACCAGAAGTTCAACCAATTGAATCGGGAGATGGGCAGCATCCGCTCAGAGGCCAGGGCAGCAGCCGCGATTGGACTTGCAGCGGCTTCCCTCCGCTATGATGATCGCCCAGGCAAGCTGAGTGTGGCGATGGGCGGCGGTTTTTGGAAGAGCGAAGGAGCGCTTGCCTTCGGTGCCGGTTACACCAGCGAAGACGGACGCGTTCGTGCCAACCTTTCCGGTACGGTCGCCGACGGGGATGTCGGTGTCGGCGCCGGTCTCAGCTTCACGCTGAATTGAGGTCTGCATGTTCAGGAGAGCGAGTTCTAGATCCTCGGTCTTCATCGCATGCCTTTTCCTGTCCGGCCCACCGGCGGCGGGACAGGAGGCAGCCTCCTCCGGTTACCGAATTAGACCGCCGGAGGTCGCGGTTCCTGATAGCGCAACTCTCGGCCAATATCAGAGGATGATTAGACCGTTCGAGAATTGGACTCTGATCTGCGACGAAAATCTGAAAGCTCGACAAAGGGTCTGCAACGTCACTCAAACAATCGAAAACCGGTCAGGACAGCTCGCATTCAGCTGGTCACTTGCGGCCACCCAGGAAGGCAAGCCGTACATGATCCTGCGGACCGCACCGATTGCCAACAGCGACGGCCTTGTCCTGCTAAAATTCGAGGGCAGGAAAGAGCCGATAAAGGTTCAAATCGACGGATGCAATCAGGCGGTCTGCATAGGAATGCTGCCGGTCGGTCCCATCATGCGCGAGCAGATCTCGAAGAACGCGGCGTCGACGGTGTCCTATTCCATAAGAGATGGGAGGACCGTCAGCGTGACGGCAACCCTCAGGGGGCTTTCCAAAGCCGTTGAGGCGATCAATTAACGGAGGCATTTCACGATGAACCAGCAATCGATTCACGATCGGATAATGTCTCGCAAGAGCAGCGACGTTGTTCCGAACCAAGCGGATGATCGCCATAGACCGCGGCGAAACTGGCTGAAAACGACGGCCCTGTCGTTGGTCGGCATCGTCGTCGTCGGCGCTGCCGGTTACGTTGCAATGCGCTATGAGGCAGTAGCGAATTTCCTGTCGAAGCCGGCAGTGGCAGAAACGAATGAAACCGTTCCGGCGCCCCCCGATACGCCATTTCGTCAGCACGCCAAACAGGCAGGTTTGCAAGCTTGCGCCAACGTCTTTCCGGCCCTGGGAACACTGCTGACCAATGGTTCCCAATATGGCGTTCAATCGACGTGGAATAACGACCAGCCGGATGCGCATGCGGTGCAGGCACTGGTGGGCATGAATTATGCAACAGAAGGGTACAGCGGTCCTGCCGCAGGTGTCGTCGTCGCTGCGCCGACCGGGTCCCTTTGTGAAGGTTCGATGGTCCGGGTGGCACCGTTCTCGGCTTCATGTGCGGATATGCCGGTCATGCTTCCGAAAGGCAGCAAGCTTACCGACAATCTTGCACAGGTCAGCGTCTACGAACTTCCCGATAACGGTGGAAACGTGATGCTCCTGCCGACCGGCAACAGCTGCGTCGTCGTTTCCGTGGCGTCGGCGGCAGCACAATAAGGAGGTGAGGCATGAGATTGAGTTTTTCCCTTGGTGCGGTCGGCCTGGTGTTGCTCTCCGCTGTGCGGTTGAGCGCGGCGGATCTGTCTGCGACGGCTGCGGATATACCGGTTCCGCCGCAGGAAGAGAAAGGAATCTGGGCGGCGATCGCCTATTCCAAGAGTGATGAGAAGCACGGTTTCTTTTGGGGCGCCGATAAGCGGCAGGAGGCAATGGACATTGCACTCAAACACTGCGAACGCGACGGGGGAAACGCTTGCGTCGTGGTAAGCGTGTTCCGCAATCATCGGCATTGGGATGACGACGACGAAACAGGCTTTCCGTACAATCATTGCGGCGCGCTGGCCGTAAGCGAGGAAACCGCCAGTCGCCTCGCGAGTTGGGGTTCAGAGACCGCGCAAACACGACAGCAGGCCGAAAACCTGGCACTGCAGGCTTGTGAGCGGGCCGGAGAGAAATGTAAAATCCGCGAGTGGGTGTGCACATGAAGTATCATTCCAAGCTCGTTTCCGCCTGCGGGGCATTCATATTCTCATTGCTCTCGCAAGCGACGGCACAGCAACAGCTAGCGGCTCTTCCGGGTGGAGCGTCATCCCTGCGCGAGGCATATCAGGATTGGAGTGTATCCTGCTCGGTTCGGGAGGACACCAAGAGCTGTTCGCTCTCACAGGACCAAGTACAGCAGAACGGCCAGAGGCTCCTCGCCGTAGAGGTGCAGAGGCGCGCGGATGGTTCGGCAACCGCTACGCTGCTTCTCCCGTTCGGAATATTGCTCGATCCAGGCGTTACGCCGCAGATCGACGATCAGCCGCCGCTACCCCCGTTGCGATTCAGGACCTGCGTGCCCACGGGATGCATCGCTATGTTCTCGATTGATCCGCCGACGCTTGGAAAGTTGAGAGAAGGCTCAGCCCTGAAGCTCAATGTCATGACCGCTGCGGAGACCCGGTTGACATTTCCGGTATCCCTCCGCGGCCTGACCGTAGCGCTCGATCGCATGGCTGCGCTGAGCGCACGCTGAGACGAGCCAAGCATCGAGCAGGTTGTACCCGCAGATTAAGTTTCCAGGGAAGGCCCGGCCAGTTGCGCCGGGCCTTCTTTTACAGGCATGAAGATTTTGTGGGGATGTGCACGAATTGTTGCGGGAAGGGAGATGGCGTTGCGCACAATCCGGGGACCTGACGGACACTATTCCGGAGATTTCCGCATTCCTGATCCGCATGCGGTTTCCGTCAATAGTCTACTAAAATTATGATCTATAGCGGCCCGTGCGGGTTGCACTGTCAGGAGGAGATTTGCGCGACGCTTCGCCAACGCAAGTGTCGGCGGGATCGGTCCGGCTGGGCTGCCGGCGAGTTGTCCGCGGACAACCAATGAACTGCCGGATGACAAAACTGCAGCGCTCCGGCAGCACAACCGAGCTTTTTGTTAAGCGTTTGTAAAATGGCAACGAATCGGCGCATAGTATAACTGCGCAGATCAGCTCTCATCGGGGAATTTTGCGCAGTTTTTGGAGAATAGGAATGTTGCAACAGAGAATCCAGAGCCTTGAGGAGCAGGAGCATCTGCCGTCGCTCTTGTCTGCCGACGCTCAGGAACTCGCACACCAGTTGCAGGAGCATCAGAAGAAGATCTTTTCTCCGTCGGCGCAAAAGACGATGCGGCTCTTCAGTCCGGCAGAGGCAGCGGCCTTCATCGGAATCGGCGAAGGCTATCTGCGCCAGATCGCCTCAGAAGGCCATGGCCCGCAGCCGCTGTCAAACGGCCGCCGCATGTATGCGATGGAGGACATCGACCGTATCCGCCGAGTCCTCGACGAAGGCAGCAAGACCGGAAAATATATCCCGCATCGCCGACCAGGCGAGAAGCTGCAGGTCATCTCCGTCATGAATTTCAAAGGCGGTTCAGGCAAGACGACGACATCCGCTCACCTCGCGCAGTATCTCGCCTTGCGCGGCTATCGGGTCCTGGCCATCGATCTCGATCCGCAGGCCTCCCTCTCCGCCCTCTTCGGCCATCAGCCGGAACTGGACGTCGGCGAAGGGGAAACGCTCTACGGCGCCATACGCTACGAGGCCCCCCGGCCGGTCGCGGAGGTGGTTCGGTCGACCTATACCGCCAATCTTCACCTCATTCCGGGCAATCTCGAACTCATGGAATTCGAGCACGAGACTCCGAAGGCGATGATCGCGGGCTCCACCGAAACCATGTTCTTCGCGCGGATCGGCGAGGTGCTTTCCGAGATCGAGAGCTTCTACGACATCGTCGTCATCGACTGCCCGCCGCAGCTCGGCTTCCTGACCATGTCGGCGCTTTGCGCCGCGACCTCCGTGCTCATCACCGTGCACCCGCAGATGCTCGACGTCATGTCGATGTCCCAGTTCCTGTCGATGACGAGCGAGCTCATGGCCGTTGTCGAGAACGCCGGCGGGCGCACCAGCTATGACTGGATGCGCTATCTGGTCACGCGTTTCGAGCCGAACGACGGACCGCAGAGTCAGATGACCGGTTTCATGCGCGCGATCTTCGGTAACCGCATGCTGCAAAACGCGATGGTGAAATCGACCGCGATTTCCGACGCCGGCGTGACCAAGCAGACGCTCTATGAGGTGGAGCGCTCGCAGTTCATACGCGGTACCTACGATCGGGCGATGGATTCGCTCTCCCTCGTCAATGCAGAGATCGAAGAGATGATCCGCAGGGTCTGGGGGAGGAAGTAACCGATGGCCCGCAAGAACCTGATCGGCATTTCCGACAGCCCCCTCACCTCCGAAGACGGGGAGCGTCCGGCCGTCGGTCGTCCGATCGCGGGCCTTGCGCCCGCCCAGCGCTCCAATGGCCTCGTCGGCGGCATCACCAGATCCCTTTCGAACATCACCCAGAAGGTCGAACGGGCGGAGGAATTGGAGCGCCAGCTTGCCGAGGGGCACGCGATCGTCGAACTGGACCCGGAGCTGATCGATTCCTCTTTCATCATCGATAGGCTGGGTGTCGCCCCCGAGGTTCAGGCCATGCTGGTTCAGCAGATCCGGGACCACGGACAACAGGTTCCGATCCTCGTACGCCCGCATCCGGCGGAAAGCGGCCGATATCAGGTCGCCTACGGCCACAGGCGGCTTGCGGCATTGCGCGAGATCGGCACCAAGGTCAAGGCGGTCATCCGGAACCTGAACGACGAGCAGCTCGTCATTTCCCAGGGGCAGGAAAACAACGCCCGCACCGACCTCTCCTTCATAGAGCGGGCCTTATTCGCAACGCGTCTTGAAGATCGCGGCTTCTCGCGGGATACGATCATGTCGGCCCTCGGAGTCGACAAGGCGGCGCTCTCCAAGATGATCGCCGTCGTCCGCCGATTGCCGTTGGAGATCATCGAAGCCATCGGTGCCGCGCCGGGTTTCGGCAGGAGGCGGTGGATCGAACTCGCCGATCTCATCGACCGCGATGACTGGCGTCCGAAGGCATTGGATTTCATCGATGCGCCGGAGTTCAAGGCGCTGGAGAGCGATCAGCGTTTCGAAAAGCTGTTTGCCTTGCTGAGCCTCGCCAGGAAGCCCTCAAAGGCGGAAACCTGGATTGCTCCGGACAAGAGCCGCGCCGTGCGGATTCGTGAAACGGATGCGGAAACGACGCTGGCCTTCAGCAAGAAGGCGGCACCGGGCTTTGCAGAATTCGTGAGGAAGAGGCTTGAAGCGCTCTACCTCGAATATCAACGGGAAACAGGAGACTAAACAGAGCAAAAGAAAAAGGCTTCCGAACGACTAGCGCTGCGGAAACCCTTCTCTCGTGTAGCAACTAGAGAATCCCATTTCCGCGAATCAGTGTCAAGCATTTTTGACGTCGTTTCGGCGAACGAATTTCTTTTGCCTTGGAAAAGGTGAAGAAAATGGAACGTGGAAGTGTGACGACGCCCTTTGGGCGGCGGGCGATGACGCTTGGCATGCTCGCAAGTCAGATCGCCGCCGGCAACGTCCCGCCGGACCGGTCGGTGGACAAGTGGAAATTGTTTCGTTCTCTCTGTGAAGCGAAGACGGTGATCGGCGTGTCCGATCGTTCGCTTGCGGTGTTGAACGCCCTTTTGAGCTTCTATCCGGGAGCCGAGCTCTCGGGCGAAAATGGCCTCGTCGTTTTCCCCTCCAATGCGCAGCTCTCGCTCCGAACCCACGGAATGGCGGGCACCACGCTCCGCCGGCATCTTGCATGCCTCGTGGAATCGGGTCTGATCCTGCGGCGCGACAGCCCGAATGGTAAGCGTTACGCTCGAAGGAACCGCAATGGTGCGGTAGGCGAAGCCTTCGGATTCGACCTCTCCCCACTCGTAGCCCGGGCCGATGAGTTCAAAACCGCCGCTGCCGAACTTGCCGCAGCCAACCAGTATCACCGTCAGATGCGCGAAAGGTTGAGCCTCTGCCGGCGCGACATCGCCAAGCTGCTCGAGCTCCTCCGTGAATCTGGCGTGCCAGGCGGCTGGGAGCAGCAGCAGCGCCGATATGAAGAATTGTCTGCGCCTCTCTCGCGCAAGGCATCGGTCAGCGACGTCGAGGCCCTTCACGACGCTATGGCGGAAATTCGTGCCGATCTGTCCAATCAATTGGAAAAACTAATTAATTCGGAAAAAATGGATGCCAATGATCGCCATAATGGGCAGCACATACAGAATTCACATCCAGACTCTCAATTTGAATCTGAACCTGGCTTGGGAAAAGGCTCGGGGAAATTTTCGGCAAGCGCCCAAAGCTGCAAGGCGGATCCTGTAACGCCGAAGGCGAAGCTCTCGGAGGTCGCGACCCATGTCGATGTGCAGACCCCTGTCAGCCCGGCGCCTCCATCTCTGCCGATCTCCCGCCTCGCCCGGGAAGTTCCCCTGCCCGTCCTCCTATCCGCTTGCCCGCAGATCACCGATTACGGACCACAGGGCCGTATAACGACCTGGAAGGAACTGCTGACCGCTGCAATCGTCGTCAGGACCATGCTGAACGTAAGCACGGATGCTTATGACGATGCATGCACGGTCCTCGGCCAGGAAAATGCTGCGAGCGTCATCGCCTGCATCCTGGAGAGAGCCGATTGCATAAGTTCGCCCGGCGGCTATCTTCGGGTTCTTACCGCGAGAGCGCGGCGCCAGTCTTTCTCGGTTGCTCCGATGGTCGCTGCACTGAGGCGCGCGCGAGGGCCAAGCATGCCACTTCTCAGTTGACGCCGCTAAGCTCAGCGGACCTATTAGCAGGGTCAAGCGCACTGCAGGATTTGTCTGTCGTAAGGTTGGGTCTGGCTTGCGACGCGGACCACTCGCGGTTGCCTTGACGCTCCAGATAGGGGAAACTCGCCTCAGTTGGGGATTCGCATTCGTTTTGATTTACCGCCTTGGTGTCTGTTTCTTAACAATTTTGCTTCTATCGTAAGGTATTGGCGAACAAAGCGATAAATCGGCAATGCGGAAGCTAAATCGCCAATAGGTTCCGTCACGCGGACGGCCTCCTTGCGGAGCTTGGTAACCGCAACGACGGCGGCCAACCACCTCCCCTATTCTCCAGTCGATTGAACGTCGTGCGGGCGGCCAACCAACTCGGAAGCATGGCAACCGGCCATATGCAGGTGTCGATCCCTGCTTCCGTTTCCCCAGTTGACAGCTGTCAACAATGCGAACTTTGCCGCTCACTCGCGCCAGTGTTCCGCGACCCATGGGCTCGGGAGAATATAGTGCCGGAGGTAGCGGAACGGGCTCTTTTCTCTTCTGTCTGGAGAGAAGAGCCCGCGAATATGATCGATCGGCGTCGCCACCCGCCCCTTGTAGCCGAACTGACCGTCTATCGCATGTTGCGGCAGCAGACCACGCGGAAAAATAACCACGCGTGCATCCGCTGGCAGCTGTGGCGGCAGGAAGTAGTTCAAGGGGAATGGCCGCCGACAATCCTGGCGGAAATGTAGAACGAAACGTCGCGGGAAGAATTTCGCACCTCCTGGCGCGTTGCGCGTCACGAAGCGTTGCTCGAATTCATATTCGTCCGCCACCTGTTGCGGGTCGGCGCGGAACTTCTCCTGCAATGGGACCAGCTTTCCGACGGGGAAGCGGAACGCCGACGTCTGCCCGAGACGCTCAAGCGGCGTCGTCTGATTGCGGGTCATCACGATATCGTTGGGACCGCCGATCTCGAAAAACGCGTCGAGCGATCCGACGACCACCAGATCGAGGTCGAGAAAGAGTACCGGTCCCTTGAGGCTGCCGAGTTCCGGGCCCCACAGGCGCGCCTTGGGCCAGATTCCCTTGGTATTCACCGGCATCTCGACATCGAGCGGCGGAAGGTCCTCGCAGAGTATTTCCGACCGAAGGCCTTCCCTATTGTCGGTAAAACAGGTGAAGGTGAAAGGCGGCGTGATGTTGCGGGCGACCATCGCGAAGAGGCGGTTCACGAAAGGCGCGCCGTATTTCGTTCCCCAATTTATACAGATTACCTGCTTGACGCCGCCGGAAGCGGCGAGAATATCGGATACCATAGACGCTTGCCTTTTCCTTGTGTCTAACGGCGCATCCGCACAGCCGAGCTTTGCCGAGGGGCGATTTCCTCCGGTCCGGAACGCTCCCGCTGCGCAGACAGCCGTTACCTTGTGGAGTTCCGGGGCGGCGTCGGGAGACCCGCGATCAAGGGCGCTCCACCGTGCCGGCCCGGAGTTGACAGCTGTCAACTCCATCAAGTTGGTTGGCCTCAGGCCGGTCTTAAGATCAACGCCGCCGGCGCGCAAGCGTCCTCGTGGACAGCGTGCGGGGAACAGATGTGAGCCGAGCACAATAAGGGTGGAAAACCTTCGAATAGCTGTGCCGGAACGAAAGCGCGTGTTACCTTCCGTTTCACCGCCAACGCTTTGCTTTCAAAATGAGATATGAGATCCCTGATCCGCTCGATCCGGCGCTGCTGCCGGTCCTGATTGCCGCCGAAGACGGGCTCGCCCGGCTCGACGAGCGGGCAGGGCGTCATGCCGTCGCCGAGGGCTTTCGGGAGCGCGGCCAGTTTTTCGACGCGGCGGCGGCGCTTTGGGTCGCCGGTGAACTGGTCCATGTCGAGGACCTGGTTCTACACGATTCGCATATGGACGCGCGCGCTCCGTCGCACGAGCTGACCATCGCGCACGCGGTTCTGAGGGCGCGGCGACGATTGGATTTGGCCGATGCCGACTGGGCCTTGTCGCCGCCCGGGCTGAGCGCGTTGCGCGGCGAGGCGGGTTCGGCCGTCAGGCATGACTCCCCCGACACTTCGGCTTTCCGGGACGATCCGGGCGAAACGGATGCGCCCGACATGGCGGACGGTCCGATGGACAGCTCCCTTTCCGACGCATTCGCCGAGATCGATGCGGCGATCGCCCGGTCCGCGCGGTTGCTGGACATTCATGCTGGAAGCGCGGCCATGGCAGAACAGCCCGCAATCGAAACGCAGTCGCCGAGAGTGGAGCCGACGGGCCAACTCGGCCTGCTCTTCGATGACGACTGGGATGAGGCCGCCCGGCTCGACGCGTGGCGCGCCGTGCTGCCGGTTGCCGACCAACTGCCCGCCGCGCTTGGGGCCGCCGTTCTTTTCGATGCATGGGAGCGCATCGAGCCGTTGCGCCGGCAGCACTGGCTCGGCTCGCTTCTCGTCGGCGCCTATCTTCGATTTCGCGGCAAGGTCGGTTCGCACGTGCTCGCCTATAACACCGGCCTGAAGACGATCCGCCACGAGCGTCGACGCTCAAAGGACCGGCTGACGCGTCTCACCGGTTTTCTGGAGGCGATGTCCGCGGCGGCCGAACTCGGCATGAAGGAACTCGACCGTCTGTCGCTCGCCAGGACGCAGATGGAAATGCGGATCAAAGACCGCCGATCGAACAGCAATCTCCCGGGCCTGATCGATCTCGTTCTGTCGCGGCCGATCGTCTCCGCACCTCTGATCGCGCGTCATCTCGGGGTCACGCCGCGCGGCGCCCTCAATCTGGTACGCGAACTCGGGGTACGCGAAATGACGGGCAGGGGGCGCTACCGCGGCTGGGGCGTGCTCTGAAAGAGCGAGGGGAAACGACCGCTTCAGCTCCGCCGCAGATTGAGCTCGCTCGTCACCACGCGTTTTCCTGTCGCCGGATCCACGTCGACAGTACTGAGGCGCATTCCGTTCTCGCCGCGTTTCTGCACGATGAGCGTCGCCCTGCGATCGCCGTTGACTTCCCTTGCCCAGGTGACGGTCAGATTGATGGCGTTGCCGCGGCGGCTCCCGGACAAGGCGGACCTTCCGCCTCTCGGGCCGACATAGATGCCGGTGTAGCGGGCGCCGTCGGACCTCAGATCCGCGCTGATCGAGCGCGACACCACGAGCAGGCCGCGGCAGGTGCCTCTCATGGCGAGGGCGGTGCCGGTCGCATCCGAGCTGAAATTGCACGAGACATTGATCGGTCCTCGGTCGATGCGAAGCAGCACCGTGCCGCCGCCGGTCCATCGACCCTCGAGCGAATTGAGAAAGGCCGCCTCGTCGGCAGGGGCAGCGCTCGTCTCCAAGGGAAGCATCCCCCCGACGAGCACGAGCCCTGCAAGCACGAATCGGCATATCTTCCGCCGCATCATCGTCATAGGCCTCCCGTTCTGGAGCGGAATGAGGAAAAGGCACGCGGTCTTCCGCAGACTCGTCGCGCGACCGGTCCGAATGAAACGGCGGATCGCCGCGAAGGTTCCGGCGTGCCGTTATCGCAACAGTATCACCGATCAATGGCTGCGGGCAGACGCCGGCTGACTTGAGGAACGGTCGCCGGAGGTCAGGCGAATTTTCTTGCGCCGGCAACGCAGGCGACGATGGCGGCCGTCGCGGCGAGCATGCCCCAGCTCACGGATTCGCCGAGCAATGTCGAAGCCAACGCAAGACCGAAGAAGGGCTGCAGCAATTGCAACTGGCCGACCGCCACTATCCCTCCCAGCGCCAGGCCGCGATACCAGAAGATGAAGCCGATGAGCATGCTGAAGACGGAGACGTATCCGAAGCCGAGCCAGGAAGCGACGCTCAGGCCCGCAAGACTCGACGGCATGGTGGCGAGCATCAGGGCCGTCATGATCGGAAGGGAGAGGACGAGGGCCCAGGAAATGACCTGCCAGCCGCCGAGCCTGCGCGACAGCTTCGCACCCTCCGCGTAACCGAGCCCGCAGGCGACGATGGCGGCGAGCATCAGGAGATCTCCGATCGGCGAGGCGGAAAAGCCCTGCCGTGCCGCGAAGCCGACGACGATCGCGCTGCCGAGGCCGGAGAACACCCAGAAGGCGGGGCGTGGACGCTCGCCGCCGCGAAGCACGCCGAAAATCGCGGTTGCTAGCGGCAGAAGGCCGATGAAGACGATGGAATGGGCGGAGGTCACGTGACGCAGCGCAAGCGCCGTCAGAAGCGGGAAACCGACGACGACACCGAGCGAGATCACGGCCAGCGATGCGAGGTCTCCGCGGGCAGGCCGTCTTTCTCGGAACGCGAAGAGCAGACAGAAGGCGAGAAGTCCGGCGATCGTCGCCCGTGCCACGGTCAGGAAGATGGGGTCGAAGTCCATCACTGCGACGCGGGTCGCCGGCAACGAACCGCTGAAGATCACGACGCCGATCAAACCACTCATCCAGCCGCTTGCTGCCTTGTTCATACCTATGCTCCTTTTTCTCCGGTATCGGGCTGGATCGCTGGCCGTTCCAGAGACAGTAGGGTACAGTTGATAAGAACTGTCATGGAGAAAGAGCCAGTACGGATGCAGCTGAAAGCGACGAGTGCCGCTGGCGAAAGCCTGATCGCCAGGGTGATGGGCACGGTGAAGCACCGGATAGCCGCGCGGAGTTTGACGCCCGGCGCGAGGCTCCCGTCCATCCGTTCCTTCGCTTTGACGATGAAAGTCTCCAAGTCCACGGTGGTCGAGGCCTATGAGCGCCTTCAGGCCGAAGGTGTGATCCGCTCGCGGCCGGGCTCGGGCTTCTTCGTAGCGGCGCCGCTCGCGCCGCTCACGCTTGCCGAGATCGGCCCGCGCGTGGACCGGGCCGTCGATCCCCTGTGGATCTCGCGTCAGGCCCTTGAGCCGGGGGAGGGGGTACTGAGGCCCGGCTGCGGCTGGCTGCCGCCGCATTGGATGCCGGAGGAAGGATTACGGCGGGCGTTGCGGGGCATCGCCCGCGGCGCCGCCGCCACGCTCGTCGACTATGGTTCGCCACTCGGATTGCTGCCGCTGCGTCAGCTTCTGGCACGGCGCGTGGCGCAGCACGGCATCGCGGCGTCGCCCGATCAGATATTGCTCACCGAATCCGGCACGCAGGCGATCGATCTGCTTTGCCGTTTCCTGCTGAAGCCGGGGGATGCGGTGCTCGTCGACGATCCGTGCTATTTCAATTTCCACGCACTCCTCAGGGCGCATCAGGCAAAAATCGTCGGTGTTCCCTATACGCCCGGCGGGCCGGACATCGGCCGCTTCGCCGAAGCGCTCGCAGAGCACAAGCCGCGGCTCTACATCACCAATTCCGCCATTCACAATCCGACCGGCGCAATGCTGTCGCCGCTCGTCGGCCATCGTCTGCTCAAGCTTGCGGAGCAGGCCGGGCTGACGATCATTGAGGACGATATCTTCGCCGATTTCGAAGAGGCGCCGGCGCCGCGCCTTGCGGCTTTCGACGGGCTCGAAAGGGTGGTGCACATAGGCAGCTTCTCGAAAACGCTTTCGGCGGCGGTGCGCTGCGGCTTCATCGTGGCGCCTCGCGGATGGGTGGAGGCGTTGACCGACCTCAAGATCGCCACGTGCTTCGGCGCCGCCGGCTTCTCCTCCGAACTGGTGCTGACGCTCCTGAAAGACGGCAGCTATCGCAAGCACATGGAGACGGTGCGTCAGCGCCTGGCAGGGGCGATGGCCGAGACTGCCCGAAGACTCGCCCGGATCGGGATCACGCCCTGGATCGAGCCGCAAGCGGGCATGTTTCTCTGGTGCCGGCTGCCGGATGGCATCGATGCCGCAAAGCTAGCGAGGCAAGCGCTCGCCAGAGGCATCGTGCTCGCGCCGGGCAATGTCTTCAGTCATACGCAGACGGCCAGCGGGTTCTTGCGCTTCAATGTCGCCCAGTCGGAAGACGAGCGGCTTTTTCGCGAGCTTGCAGCACTCCTGGCCGCTGCGTAGATCACGATCATTCCAGCCACGTTCTAAGGCCTGTTGCGTCTCGTAAGACGCGCGGCGCTGCAGGAAAGTTTTCGGAGGCCTGCAGCCTCTCCTCGTTCCAGTGACAAGCACAGGAATGAGGAAATCAAACAAGCCGCCGCGGGTGGCCAGAATCTCAACAGGCCTTAACCCGCCACCCCGATGCCTGCACCGGAGAAACCGTGCAGGCTCCTGTCAGAAACGCGTGGTCAGGCTCGTGAGCCAGGCCGGGGAAGCCTCGACCAGCGCGGCCTCCAGCTGCTTGTCCACGCCTGTCAGGATGGCGATCCCGATCACCAGCAACACGGCGCCGAATACGGCTTTTGCGACCTTGCCAAAGCCCAGCATCCGGTCCCGCCAGCGGTTCAGGACTTCACGCGACAGCTGGCCGAGGAGCAATAGCGGCGCGGCGGCCCCAAGACCGAAGGCCGCCATGGTCAGGAAGACCTGAGTGAGGTTCTCGCCCCGCGCTGCCATCAGTGATGCGGCGCCGAGGGTCGGACCGACGCAGGGGGCTCCAGACGGTGCCGAGCAAAAGGCCGACGACGAATTGGCCTCTCCAGCCATCGCCCTGTTGACCACCGAAGCGGCGCTCGGTCCAATTGCCGATCGGTCCCGCTGCCGTAGCGAACCGGACCTGCATCGAGGGAAGGATGAGGACGACGCCGAGGCCGATCATCAGCAACGCGCCGAACGAGCGGAAAAAGTCGAGGTCGAGCCCGATACCGAAGCCGAGCAAGGCGACGAACATCCCGATCGCGACGAAGGAGCCGGCCAGCCCTGCCGCAAGTGCAAGATGGCCATAGCGATGCTTGCCGATGGCGGTCGCGAGCACGATAGGCACCAGTGGAAGAACGCAGGGCGACAGGACGGAAAGCACCCCGGCGATCGTCGCGAAAATCAGCGTTGAAATCATCGTTCAGTTCGTCAATGCCGATCTGAACAATGTCTCGATCGAGGCCGGGTCGGTATCGCCGACCGAACGGGCCGTCTCGGAAGCTCCCTTGAAGGCGATCAGCGTCGACTGGCGCTGTGCACCGAGCGCCTGCACGACGTCCTTCTGCTTGTCGAAATCCACCTTGAAGACCGTTACTTCCGAGAAATCGGGCGATGCGGCCCGCTTTTCGACAATTGGTTCCTGGGCGGCGCAGGTCGGACACCAGCTCGCCCAGATGTCGACGACGATCGGGTTACCCGCCTGCTGCGCCGCCTCGAAGGCCGTGGTTTCGAAGGGTTTCAGTTCGCCCGCGAATGCGGTCGCCGCGGTCAGGGCGACGAATGCGGTACCGGCAAACGCTGCCATGCGTGTGAAAGCTCTCATCCTTGATCTCCTCTCATGGGCCGCTACCCACGAAGGGGCTGCTGCCGAGCGACGGCTCGGACGGGGGATGTCCCGAAGCGCGTTCGGTGGATTCGACAGGCCATGGCGGGGAAACGTTACGCTTGGGAGGAACACAAGATCGTGATCGCCGGCGGCGAAACGGCAAGCGGCTCCCGTTGGTCTCATCCTCGGAACTTCAGGAGGATACGCATGACAAATTCCCACTGCACGCGCGCCGTTGCCGCCGCCTGCCTGTCGCTCGCCCTTGCCGCTGCTCCCGCAGCGGCCGGGGAAATCTTCGAGCTGAACGGCGTGGCCATCTCGGGCTACGATCCGGTCTGCTATTTCTCATCCGGCGGGCCAACCAAGGGCTCGCCCGAAATCAACGCTGCCTACAAGGGTGCGACTTTCCATTTCGCGACGGCGGGCAACCGCACGCTCTTCATAGCGGAACCGGAGAAGTACCTGCCGCAATACGGCGGCTACTGCGCCTACGGCACCGCGCGCGGCTACAAGGCGCCCACCGAGCCACATGCATTCACGATCGTCGGTGGGAAACTCTACCTGAACTACGACGCGGCTATTCAGGACACCTGGCGTGAGGACAAGGCGGGCTACATCTCCAAGGCGGACCAGAACTGGCCCGCGGTCAAGGATCAGTAGGCTGGAGGAGGGCTGTCAGGAGCCCGTTCGGCGATCCGGCTCGATATCGCGGGGATGCGGGCGCGGCCTCCCTTCGCGGATCATCCCCCGGTCGCAGTGGGCCACGTCACTGCCTTCGACCAGTCCGATGATTTCGGCGCGATGCTGGTCGAGATGCGGCGGAGGGTGCTGATAGGCAACCGGGGTCGCGGAAAGCTTCAGCGGATTGCCGAGGAGACGCACCGGCCGCCCGTCCTCCTGCTCCATGGTGATGACCATGTCCCGTGCCAATGTGTGCGGGTCGGCGAGTACTTCGTCGACACCGGCGACCTGCCCGGCAGGAACGCCCGCCTTCAGAAGGCGCTCGACCCAGACGTCCGCACCATCCGCCCGGAGCGCTTCAGTTATTATCTTCGCCAGGTCGTTCCGGTTTTCGACACGGTCGCAGTTGGCGCGGAAGCGGGCGTCGCAGCCCAGTTCCGGCAGGCCGATGGCGCGGCAGAAGCGCTTGAACTGCTCGTCGTTCCCGACGGCCACCGCGAGGTCACGATCGGCCGTGGGGAATGTCTGATAGGGAGCGATGTTCGGGTGGGCATTTCCGATCCGCTCGGGTCGTTTCCCCGATACCAGATGGTTGGTGGCGGCGTTGATGAGCCAGGCGACCTGCGTGTCGTAGAGGGAAAGATCGATATATTGGCCCTCTCCCGTCGTCTCCTTATGCCGGAGCGCCGCCAGAATTCCGATCGTGGCGTACATTCCGCACATGACGTCGGCGATGCCCACGCCGACCTTCGTGGGCTGCCCTCCCTCTTCGTCCGGGTGTCCGGTAATGCTCATCATCCCGCCCATTGCCTGGATCAGGAAGTCGTATCCGGTCCTGTCCCGATAGGGGCCGGTCTGGCCGAATCCGGATATGGAGCACCAGACGAGGTCGGGTTTGATGCGCGCCATGTCCTCGTAGCCGATGCCGCGGCGGGCGAGGTCTCCCGGCTTGTAGTTCTCGATCACGACGTCCGAGATCGCCACGAGTTTTTTCACGAGTTCGACCTGGGCCTTGTCGGTAATGTCGATGGCAATCGATTTCTTGTTGCGGTTGGCGGAAAGGAAATAGGCGCTGAGGTCGCTATCCGCTCCTTCCGCGCCGGGCACGAAGGGAGGCCCCCAGCGCCGGGTATCGTCGCCGAAAACCGGCCTCTCCACCTTGATGACCTCGGCGCCGAGATCGCCCAGCAACTGCGTCGCCGTAGGCCCGGCGAGAATCCGCGAAAGATCGAGGACCCGAATACCGGCGAGTGCGCCTTTTTTGCTCTGTTCCACCATAAAACTCCTTCACGCCGTCCAGGGCGCCCGCTTGAACCAGGCCGCCACGTAGGCTGTCGCCACCAGAATTGCGAAACCGGCGAGATTGGCAGTCGCGACCGCCAAGGCGCCCCGCCCGGAATGGTCAAGCGCGATGCCGATGAGTTGGGCGACCACCATGCCCGTCATGAAGACCGGAAGGGATTGCTGGCCGACCCTGATCAGGATCGCGGTCAGCGGCTGGACCGCTGGATGATGAAGCCGCGCCCCTTTTTCGCCGACGACCAGCATGGCGATCTGCGCAAGGGCGAGAAAATGGACGAGCCGCAGGATACCGAAATCGGTCTTGCTCGTGAGCGGGCCGATCGCCTGCGCTACCTCCCGGAAGAAGGGCGAAGCCGAAAGGACCACATGCCAGGCGAAGGGAACGGTGACGACGACAAAGGCGACCGAAGCGATCAACAGCTTGCGGCTCCCGACCGGCAGCTTCACCGTCCCGCGCATGAGGAAAAAGCCGAGGAAGAAAATGAGCTGCCAGCCGAACGGGTCGAAGAACCAGGGACGGTCGCTCCAGGGCTCGGCCTGGAGATGAGCGAGGCCGAACTGAGCCGACAGCCACAGCGCCGCCATCAGGAAGAAGGGCAGCCAGGCGGCGACGCGCTCGGCGATGAGCATGACCGGCATCAGCGCCAGGATCACCATGTACATCGGCAGGATGTCGAAGTAGTTCGGCACATAGGTGAGCGTCATCAGGCCGATGAGCAGTGGTCCGGGATCTTCGAAGAAGCGGACGAGGTTGAGGCTCTGGATATAGGAGGTGCCGTCAGGCTTGTGCCCCGCCGCCGCCATGATGGTTGCAACCGTCAGGAAGACGGCGATATGCGCCCAATAGATCTGCCAGCACCGGTGAATCACGCGCGCGGTCAGGAGCCCGAAACCTTTCCGGTCGAACAATCTGCCGAAGGCGATCGCCGAGGCCATGCCCGAGAGGAAGACGAACATCTCGGTCGCGTCGGAAAAGCCGAAGCGCGCCGGTATCCAGAGCGCCCAGGGATCGTTCGGCACATGCGCAAGAAGGATGATCAGCATGCCGATGCCACGGAAGACATCGAGCCGCGGATCGCGGGCGCGCTTGCCCGCAATGCCTGAAGCCGGCAGCGTCAGTTCAGAAGGCGTCTTGGTAAGCATCCGCATCAAACCGGCAACTGATGAGAGTGAAGGTCGAGCGGCTTTCGGCCGCCCCGAGTTCGCGCTGCAGGGCAGGGGCATCGTCGACATTGACGCCGTAACCGCCGAACCCCTCGGCAATCCTCGCAAAATCGGTCTGGCCGAGCGCGACGCCGGCGGGCGCGAGCCCGCTTGCCCGCTGCTTCAGGGCTATCAGGGCAAGGCTGCAGTCCTGGAAGACGACGACCGTCAAGGGAAGCGCCAGATCCCGGAGCGTTGCCAACTCGCCGAGCCCCATCTCCAGGCCGCCGTCCCCCATGACCGCTATGACGCGTTGCGACGGATCGGCCACCTTCGCGCCGATCGCCAGCG
Organism: Sinorhizobium meliloti 4H41; assembly: GCF_000375585.1. Lineage (GTDB taxonomy): Bacteria > Pseudomonadota > Alphaproteobacteria > Rhizobiales > Rhizobiaceae > Sinorhizobium > Sinorhizobium meliloti_A. The sequence goes on from NZ_AQWP01000003.1 coordinate 165,065, forward strand.
GCAGCGCGGCGGCCATGGTGCAGAACCCCGCCGACTGCAGGAGCGAGAGCGGGCGCCGGCAGACCCATTTCTGGGAAAGGAGTATGCGGTGGGCGCCGCTGTCCACCGTCACGAGGGCGTCTGATCCGGCGACTTCGTTCAGCGTTTCGATGATCGCATGCGGCCCCCATGCGTGAGGAGCGCGAAAGATGCGCTTCAGTTCGTTCGCGGCCCTTGCGGGTTCCTGTTCGGGCCATGACGGGTGGCTGGCAACCGTCTCCGCGAGCACTTGCACCGTTGCTGCCGTATCCGCAACGAAACGGGAGCCGCAGTGATGCATGGCATGGTCGGGGGCCGCTGCCGTCAGCTCGACGATGCGGGCGGAATCAGCTGCATCGAGCCAGCCGAGACGCATTTCGATCGGATCGTAGCCGACCATCAGGACGAGGTCGGCCTCGTTGAAAAGGGCGAGCAGGACCCGGTCCGCGGCGGGTGAGAGCCCGGCCGCACCGAGCGAAAGCGGGTGCGTTTCATCGATCAGGCCCTTGCCCTTGTAGGTTGTGACCACGGGGGCCTCGATCTTCTCCGCCAGAAGTCGGATGGCCTCTCCGGCTCCCTCGCGGGCGGCTTCGAAGCCGGCGAGGATGATCGGTTTGCGGGCCGCATCCAGGCATCTGGCAAGGCTTGCGACAGCCCCGTCGTCGGCGCCGACCGAGGGGCGGCGGACGGTCGGCGGCCCGACGATGCGAGGGGCTGGATCGTCCATCGCCGCTACCGCCGGCGAGAGGTCGAGATGCACCGGTCCCATCGGTTCCGCCCTCGCGATGGCGAGTGCCCGCGCAACCGTGGAAGCGGCGCTCTCCGGCTCGACTTCGAAGCTCGCCTTGACGATCGGTCGGAGGAGAGCGGCGTGGTCTATCACCTGATGGGTGTAGCGCGCCCGCGTCGAGCGATCGACGACACCCGAGAGTACGACCAGCGGAACGCGTTCCTGCAGGGCGTCCGCAATGCCGTTGACTGCATTCGCAAGGCCCGGGCCGACCGTGGTGACCAGGATGCCGGGCGCGCCGCTCGAAAGGCTGGCGCCGGCAGCCATCGAGGCTGCGGCGGTCTCGTGGCGCGCCAGTTGAAAGCGAATGCCGGCCCTTTCGAGCGCGTCGACAAGCGTCACCACCTCGCCGCCCGGCATGCCGAAAGCATGCCGGGCGCCATGCGCGTGCAGGGTTGCGGCAATGGTGTCGGCTACTCTTGGAACAGGTCTTTCGCGGCTTTCACTCATGGGGTCGAATACCTCGCGACGACGTGAGCGGACGTGAAATTGTTGGCTCGCGGAAAAGGCGCTATGTCTGCGGCTGTCCCGCCGACGGAGACCAACGCATGCGCATCGCTCCCCCGGCCGTTCTGGCCGCAATCTGCCTTCTTACGACGGGAACCGGCGCCGTCGCCTGCGGAGGCTCCGTCCCATGCCCCGTCGAAGGCGGTTCTTACCGGATCGAAATGCCCGAGGGGGGCAAGCCCATGGGCGCCTATGTCTTCTTCCACGGCTATCGCAGCTCCGCGGAACTGCAGATGCGGCATCGGGCGTTGGTCGACACCGCGCGCCGGCACGGCCTGGCCTTCGTCGCGGTGGACGGGGTGCAGGGAACCTGGTCGCATCCGAATGCGCCGGGGCACTATCGCAATGAAGCAGCCTTCGTGCGCCGGGTTCTCGACGACCTCGACAAGCGTTTCGATTTCGACCGTTCCAACACGCTGGTCGGTGGCTTCTCGCAAGGCGCCTCCATGGCCTGGTACAGCCTCTGCCGTTCCGGCGACCGGCTCGCAGGTGCCGTCACCTTTTCCGGCGTCTTCTGGAACCCGCTTCCGAAACCTGAGGACTGCGTACCGGACCTGCCGCCGATCATCCACTTCCATGGACGGCAGGATGGAACCTTCCCTCTCGCCGGAAAAGCGATCGGGAGCAGGTTCCATCAGGGAGATACGTTCAAAACCGTCGCTTTCGCGCGTGAGGCCGCCCGGTGCGAGGGAGATGTCGAGGCTATCGAAGTCGCCGACCTTTCCTGCACCGTGACCGTCGGCTGCGTTCGCGGAGAGGTGACGCTCTGCCTCTACGACGGGGGACATCAGGTGAGGCCGGAATATCTCGACAGGGGCCTGACACGACTCGGATTCTGAACGTTGGGCGCTGCTGGTGGTCATTTCCCGCTCTCGCGCCAGTCGACCACAAAGGCGACGACGACGCCGAAGAGGAGGTGGCCGGCGAGCGACACCCAGGTCAGCGGTATGAAGCCGAGGAAGGCGGGAAGTCCGGCGATGAGGTGCGCCATCACGTAGAGCGCGAATATCCAGAGGCCGGTCCCGAAGCCGAGCGCGGTCAGGATCAGGGGCAGTCCGGGCAGAATGAGCCGCTGAAGCGGACGCGCGATGAAGAGATAGCCGATCGGATAGAAGACGACGCCGACGACCGCATGGATGGCTTCCGCGAGGAAACGGTTCTGGAAGCCGAAGACGCTCTGGACGAGAGCCGCCGGCTCGAGCGGGCCGCCGACCAGCATCGGCGTGATGACGCGCGCCCAGAACTCCCAGGCGAGATCGGCGGCAAGGCCGGCGAGAACGATGGTGGCGAGCAATCTTGCGGAAACTGTCGGGAAAAGCGCCCCCCGCCGGGCAGTTATCGTGTGCATGTCGGTATCTCCGATACTGGTGGGGTGAACAGGCGTCCTGTGTCACGGCTCTCGTTTCACAGGGAAGCATGGGTCTCGATGGAGCCCAGCAGCCGGTCCTCGACTTTGAGGTGGCGGCGCACGCTGCAGATGCGCGAGAATGCGGCTCTGTCGCCATTGGCACCGGCGGCCTTGGCAAGGGCGAGAACGAAGAAGTCGCGTTGCGCATTGCTGCCGCCGATCTTGGGCAGGTCGGCGAGGATCGCGTCGAGCGAGCGGCGATCCCTGCCCATCGACAACCCCGCGATGATGCGGGCAAGGGGCAGCCCGACATCGGCCGCGACGCGCGCCTGCTCGCCGGTGCCTCTGGCCTTCAAGGCGAGTTCCTCGACCATCTCTCGCACGCTGTCGGTTTCGCCGAGGGCGACCAGGGCCGCGAGCGTGTGCAGGGCGGCAAAGACGAGAGTCGTGTCGCGGCGCCGGCTCAGCGCCGTCTCCGCCAGGTCCGACCAGCGCGATCCGACATCGACACCCGTCTGGCCGAGGCGCCAAAGAAGCGAAACGGCATTGGCCATGTCGCGGAAATCGTCGGTCTGCCGCGGGCGAACCTCGTCGTCGTAGATTCTCAGGACCTGATCATGGTCGCCTTGCTCCAGATGCAGAAGCGCCAGATGCCAGGCCATGTGGAAGGAGAAATTGTTGCACCGGGTCCAGGACGCCCGGCCGTGTTCCAGCCAGTCTATCCCCTTCGCCGCCTCTCCGCGCATCTCGTAGACGTGCGACACGGCGTGGCGACCCCAGGCATCATCGGGCTCCAGTCCGACCGCTTGCCGGCCGACCTCCTCGGCCGCATCGTAGAAGCCGAGCTCTTCGAGCGCGAAAGCGTGGCAGCCGAGCATGAATCCGGCAGCCGGCGTGTCCGTGCTCCACTGTTCCATGACCCGGGAACTGGCCGACAGCATGCCGTCAGCATCCCCCAGCATGAACCGCAGCGCATGGGAGATCTTGAACGGCAGAAACGTTGTCGCCCGCTCGGAAAACCCGTCATCGAGCAGTCTCGCCGCCTCGGAGAAGGAGCCGCCGACCGCTCTGTCCAGAGACTCGACGAGAATTCGCTCGTCACGCGTGCCGCCGTCACGGCTGGTCATCGCGCGCCTTGCGGCGATCAGCGCCTGCCCCGCCGGCGCGACGAGTTCCGATCGGGCAAGGATCAGGCTTGCAAATCCCTTGAGCGCAAGCGCCGCCACATGCCCGGGATCTGCCTGCAGTGCCGCATCGAGGGCGGCACCCGTCGTCGGACGGTGGGCAGCCAGGCCGTAGACGGCTTGCTCGAACGCGGTCTGCGCCTCTTCGCTCGTCGTGCTGGTGGAAAGATTGAAGGCATCCAGTCTCATCGCTTCGGCTCCTGTGCAGGACCTTCGCGATCAGGTGCAGTCAGGCCGAGCTTCGCATAGAGATCGCCTGGAACGTCGTCGTCCAGGCTGGCTGCGGCAAGCCTCGTGACGATCTTCATGCCCCGCACATAAGTGCGGCAATTTCGGCACTGCAGGAGATGCAGGGCGACCAGCAGATTGGTCCGCTTCGAGCCGTCCCGGCTGACGAAGTCGCTGGCAAGATCCGGTATTTCCCTGCACTTCAGCATATTGCTCGTCTCACGATGAAGAACCTGATCGGGTCCTTCCCGTGAGACCGGCGAACTGGCCGGACGTTACAGGACAGGGGGTCACGCTTTCGTGAGCGCTGTCCGGTCGCCGGTCAATTGCGTCTCGATCTCGTCGCGGATGCGCGTACGTGCCCGATGCAAAAGGGTCCGTTGGTTTTCGGGAGTAAGGTCCAGGAGGCGGCAGGTTTCCGCAGCGTCTGCCCCTTCGACGTCGCGCATCACCAGGACCGCCTTCTGGGCTGGCGGCAAGCGATCGATCATCTGCCGCACATGCTCCCAGAGATGGCGCCCGGCGACGATCCGCTCCGGCGTGAGACCATCGAAGGAGACCGGCGCCTCGCTCCAATGGCCGCTTTCGTCGAATCGGCTGCGCAGCGTCTGCTCCGGATCCCGCCCCGGGTCTTCCCCCTTTCCCAATGCGGCATAGCGGCTCTCGCGCTTCGCGTGGTTCTTCGCCTTGTTCAGGAGGATGGAAATGATCCAGGTGGAAAGGGCCGATCTGCCTTCGAAGGACCCCAAGTTGGCGATGACGGCGAGCCAGGTTTCCTGGGCCACTTCCTCCGCGACGGCCCGGTTCCTGACGATGCTGTCTGCCAGCCTGACCAAAGCACCGTGGTGCCGTGCAATCAGCTCACTCATCGCCTTCTGGTCTCCCCTGCGGAGGAGGCTCAGAAAATGCTCGTCTATGCTGAACTTGACGGCGAACGCCGCCGCCGATAACCAGAATGTAAGCCCCATCACAACCGCCCGTTGCCCCGCGCCTCCTTGAATGACACGCTACACAAGCCGGTCGTCAAATGAAACCTGCGTGACTGGGCGCCTTCAGCCGGTCATCGTCCTGAAGTGGCCGAGCATCCGCGCCGCGTCGGGTTCGAGCCCGGTGAACAGCCGAAACGCGCCGACCGCCTGGAACACCGCCATGCCGCCGCCGTCGAGCGTTTTGCAGCCACGTCGCCGGGCCTCCCCGAGAAGCGCCGTTTCCAGCGGAAAATAGACGATCTCGGCGACCCAATGGCTTCGCGAAAGAAGCTCCGCGTCGAGCGGCAATCCGGGATATTTCGCCATGCCGGTCGGCGTCGCGTGGATGAGGCCGGCGGCATTTCCCATTTCCGAGGGGAGGTCGGTTCCGGCCGCCACCTCGGCTTTCGGAAAGAGAGGGGAGAGCATCCGGGCGAGCGCCTGCGCGCGGCCGGCCTCGCGGTCGAACACGACCAGCCGCTGCAAGCCGAGCGAGAGCGCGGCATAGGCCGTGGCGACGCCTGCTCCGCCGGCGCCGAGCTGCACAGCGCAGGAGAGGTCGGCATCCGGCAGGCCGCGCCGGAAGCCTTCGGCAAAACCCCACCAGTCCGTATTGTGGCCGTAGCGCCGTCCGCTTCTGAGGACCACCGTGTTGACGGCGCCGAGTTGCCGCGCCTCGGGGGCGAGCTCGTCGAGATAGGGAATGACCGCCTGCTTGCAGGGATGGGTGATATTGAGCCCGGCAACCCCCCGCCGCTCGGCGTCGGCGAGCAGGCGCGGCAGGTCCTTCTCGCTCGCCCCCAGCACGTTGAGATCGATCAGCTCATAATCGTAGCGAATGCCCTGCGCCGCACCTTCCGCCATGTGCATCGCCGGCGTCAGCGATGCCTGGATGCCCGCGCCGATCAGGCCCGCCTTCAAGGATCTTACAAGCGTTTCAGTCATGCGTCGGGTTCCGGTTGTTTCGGTTTTCGGCTGCGGCCACGGCGCGCCGGCCCGTCCGGTTGCGGGCGGACCGGCATGACGATCACTGGCCGCGGGCGGTGCCGATTTCCTTGAAGAGCGCCTCGACCGTCTCCTGGCCGATATCGGCACTGAACTTCTCGATCATCGGCTTGACGGCATCGCGCAGTTTCTGCGTTTCCTCGGGGCTCAGTTCGCTGACCTCCATCCCCGTCTTGCGGATCTCTTCGAGTGCTGCGGCATCCTGCTCGCGCGAGACCTTGCGCTGGAAGTCGCGCGCTTCGACGGCTGCCTGTTGCAGTACGGCCTTCTCCTCGTCATTGAGGCCGTCCCAGAACTTCTTGCTGACGAGCACGATCTGCGGATTGTACTGATGACGGGTGAGCGTCATGTACTTCTGCACCTCGTAGAATTTTGCGTTGATGATGTTGGCGGACGGATTCTCCTGGCCGTCGACCGTTCCCGTCTCGAGCGCGGTATAGAGCTCGGTATAGGGGAGCGGCACCGCATTGGCGCCGAGCGCGTTGAAAAGCTCGACCGGGATTGGCGACTGAATGGTGCGGATCTTCAGGCCCTTGATGTCTTCGAGCTTGGTCACCGGATGCCGGTTGTTGGTCAGGTTGCGGAAACCGAGCTCCCAATAAGCGAGGCCTACGAGCCCGGTGTCGGGCAGGCGTTCCATCAGGCCGGTGCCGAAGGGACCGTCCATCACCTTGTCCGCTTCCTCGCCGCTGTCGAACAGGAAGGGGAGGTCGACCGCGCCGAACTCCTTGACGTTGCTCGCCAGAATGCCGGCGTTCAGCACCGTCATCTCGATGACGCCGCCCTGCAGCGCCGAAACGGTCTGCACGTCGCCGCCGAGCGTCCCGCCCGGGAAGAGCTTCACCTCGATTTTGCCGCCGCTCTTCTCCTTCACGAGCTCGGCGAATTTCTCCATGCCGGTCACCTGCGGATGACCCTTGTTGTTCGCCGAGGCGAATTTGACCGTCTGATCGCGGATTTCCGCCAGTGCCGGCCCCGCCGTCATGAGTGCCAGTGGCACGGCTAGGCCCAATGCCATTTTGGTCAGTCTGTCGAACATGTTTTCCTCCCAGGTTGGGCCGGTATCGTGCCGGCCTTGTTGACAGTCGAAAATCGCGCGTCAGCGTCCGAACCAGGAGACCGGAACGGTCACCAGTTCAGGGAACAGGACGAGCAGGAAAAGAACGATCAGTTCCGCGAAGAGGAAGGGCATCACGCCCTTCATCAGATTCTCCATCGAAAGCTTCGACACGCCGCAGATGACGTTCAGGACGGTGCCGACCGGAGGGGTGATCAGGCCGATCGAGTTGTTGATGATGAAGAGCACGCCGAAATAGACCGGATCGATGCCCGCCTGCTTGATGACCGGCATCAGCACCGGCGTCATGATCAGGATCGTCGGCGTCATGTCCATCGCGGTGCCGACGATCACGATCAAGACCATGATCGCGATAAGCAGAGCCGTCTGGTTGCCCATCAGGGGTTCGAGGAGTGCGGCGAGCGCGCCGGGAACGTCGGCAACGGTGATCAGCCAGGCCGAAACCGCCGCGCAGGCGACGAGGAACATCACCACGGCGCTGATCTTGGCGGCCGAGACGAAGACGTGGAAGAGTTGCGCCGGCGCCAGTTCGCGATAGACGACCATCGAAACGAAGAGCGAATAGACGGCGGCGATGACACCCGCCTCCGTCGGGGTGAAGACGCCGAACTTCAGACCGACGATGATGATGACGGGCAGGAAAAGCGCCCAGAGGCTGTCGACGAAGGCCCTGAGCCGCAGCCGACCGCTCTGCCGCGGCGGCAGTTCGAATTGCTCCTTGCGGGCGACGATCAGCCAGGTGATCGAAAGCGCCGCGGCGATCATCAGTCCCGGGAATATGCCGGCGAGGAAGAGTTTGGTGATGGAGACGCCGCCGACCACGCCGAAGAGGATGAAGCCGATCGAGGGCGGTATGATCGGGCCGATGATCGAGGCGGAGGCGATGAGCCCGCCGGCGCGCGCCGGGTCGTGGCCGCTTTTCAGCATCATCGGCAGAAGCAGCGCGCCGAGTGCAGCCGCATCGGCGACCGCCGAACCGGAAAGACTGGAGAGAATGCAGGCCGAGAAGATCGCGACGAAGCCGAGCCCGCCGCGGATATGGCCGACCATGGCCATGGCCAGTGCGACAATGCGACGGGAGAGGCCGCCCGTATTCATGACCTCGCCGGCAAGCAGGAAGAAGGGAACGGCCATCAGCGGGAAGCTGTCGGCACCGTTCAGCACGTTCTGCGCCACGATCTGGGCGTCGAAGAGGCCGAGATAGAGCATCAGCGCCACGCCGCTCAGGATGAGGGCGAAGGCGATCGGCACGCCGAGAGCCATGGGTCCGAGAAGGGCGCCGAGGAAGATGGATACGGTCATCGCCGCCTCCTCAATGCTTCGCCGAAAGCGGACCGATTGTGGGGGCAGAAATGTCGTCGAGTGCTGCTTTGTCCTCGCTGTCGCGTACGAGATCGGTCGTGGTCACGTCGATGCGGCCGGTCGCGATCGCGAAGGCATCGGCGAGCAGGATCAGGAAGGCCGGAATGCCGAAGGCGAGGCCCGCTCCGTAGAAGAAGGCCATGGAGATGCCGGTCGCCGGCGCGCCGACATGGAGGTTGATCAGCGTCTGGGTCCAGCTGCCGCTGATCACCAGCCAGATTGCGAAGAGCATCAGCGCGTGGCCGCAGAGCACGGCCGCCTTCGCTGCGCGCGGCGGCAGGCGCTTGATGAGCGAGTCGACGCCGAGATGGCCGTGCTCGCGCATGGCGACCACGGCGCCGAGAAAGGTGAGCCAGACGAAGAACATCCGCGACAGCTCCTCCGACACCGTTATTCCCTGGTTGAAGGCATAGCGCAGCACGACATTGCCGAAGACGAGGACGACCATGCCGGCAAGCAGCAGCGCGATCGTCACCTTTAACGCGAAGAAATAGAAATCGATGATGCGGCTCATCCGCTCCTCCCAAGCGACAGGCGAGCGACAGCGCAAGGCGCAGACCTGTCGCAGGCTTCTCCTCCCAACCAGGCGGTCGCCCGGAGCCTTCCACCACGCTCCTTCGTGGTGTTCGGCATGTCTCGTTGCAAAATGTACTAACTAGTTCGGAAAATCAATCCCGCGAGGTTGAAAGGGCTCGGCAAGGTGATATGTCTTGATCCATCGTTCGGGAGGTCCGTGGTTCGACCGCCGCCTCGCTTCGGCAATTCGATCGGTAAACGGCTCGAGGGAGAGCGGGGGGCAGCGCGGTGAAAATGGCGGAGCGGCAGGCAAACGGCAGGAAGAACGATCCGCAGCGGACGCAGGACGACATCCTCGAAGTCGCGACGGAGGAATTCTCCACCCATGGCCTCGCAGGCGCGCGCGTCGATCAGATCGCCGAGCGCACCCGCACTTCGAAGCGGATGATCTATTATTACTTCGGCAGCAAGGAAGCGCTCTATCTCGCCGTCCTCGAGCGGTCCTATCGCAAGATCCGCACGCTGGAGGCCGACCTGGAGCTTGCGAACCTGCCCCCGGAAGAGGCACTTCGCACGCTGATCGCGACCACCTTCGACCATGACGAGGCCAATCCGGACTTCGTCCGTCTGGTCAGCATCGAAAACATCCATCGCGCCGCCCACATGCTGCGCTCCGATGCGATCCGCGACCTCAACGTCTCGGTGATCCAGATGATCGACGCCATCATCGAGCGCGGCCTTGGCGACGGGACCTTCCGCCGCAAGGCCGACCCGATCGACGTGCACATGCTGATCAGCGCCTTCTGCTTCTTCCGCGTGTCGAACCGCTATACCTTCGGCACGATCTTCCGTCGGGACCTGTCGGAGCCCGAGACGATCGCGCGGCATCGCACGATGATCGCCGATGCCGTGGTGAGTTATCTGAAGGGCGACGAGCCCAGCGCGGCGCGTCGCTAGATCCTCTCCGTTTTCATTTCTGCGACCAGCAGGGGAACAAGGGCGAAAAGCATTCGCTTGTAACGTTCTCGGGATTGACAGGCACGGCTCTGGTAATGTTATTTCGTCGCTATCGAGTAATGTAATAACATAGCGACTCCGGGAATATCCGCTGTGCGATAGGCCCGGCCGTGCCGACGGACTGCGCGGACGAAAACTGTTTCAAACAAGAAAGGACCCCCCATGATATTGTCTCTCACCCGGGCCCGCCTGATGGCAGCAGTGGCGACCGCTTTCGTCCTGGCCGCACCCGGCGCACGCGCGGATGATCATGAGACGAAGGAGGCCTGGCGCCTGATCGTCGCCGATCACACGCAGCCGGTGGTACGCGCCATCGACTTTTCGGACGGCAAGGAACTGGGCCGCTACGACACCAAGGGATATGCAGCCCTGACGGTCAGCGCATCCGGTCAGACGGTCTTCGCCGCGCAGTCGGAAGAGGACATCGTACACGTCATCAAGACCGGCATCGGGTTCTCGGATCATGGGGAGCATCGCGACCTGGAAGTCTCCGATGTGGCGCTTCTTCCGGTGGCGCTCGAGGGCAAGCGCCCCGCCCATGTGGTGCCGCATGGCGATCACGCGATCATTTTCTACGATCGCGGCGGCAAGGCCGACATCGTCGATGAAGCCGCACTTCTCGAAGGCAAGGCGCAGGTCAGGACGATCGATACGACCAGGCCGCACCATGGTGTCGCCGTGAGCATGGGGCGCCACGTCCTCGTCTCGGTGCCGGACACGGAAATCGAGCCGAAGCCGGACGAACTGCCGCCGCGCGTCGGCGTGCGTGTGATCGACGAGAAGGGCGGGCAGATCGGCGAGATCAGCAAATGCACCGACCTGCATGGCGAGGCCACATCAGCCCGTCTCGTTGCCTTCGGCTGCAAGGAAGGGGTGCTCGTCGCCCGCCCCGGCGGTATCGACGGGCCGAAGCTCACAATGCTTCCCTACCCCTCGGATTTCCCGAAGGGTCACACCGGCACCCTGCTAGGAGGCAAGGCGATGCAGTTCTTCCTCGGCAATTACGGCGACGATAAAGTCGTGCTCATCGATCCTGACAGCAGCGAACCGTATCGGCTGATCACGCTCCCGACCCGGCGTGTCGACTTCCTCCTGGATCCTGCAATGCCGGCCAATGCCTACATCCTGACGGAAGACGGCGACCTTCATGTGCTGGACGTGATCAAGGGAGAAATCCTCCGCAAGGGCAGGGTCACCGAACCATACAGCAAGGACGGCCATTGGCGTGATCCGCGGCCGCGCCTGGCGGCAGCCGACGGCCAGATCGTGATCACCGACCCGCGACACGCGCTCCTCCGGGTGATCGATGCAGAGACTCTCAAGGAGACCCGCACGATCCCCATCGAAGGTCAGCCCTTTGCGATCGTCGCCGTCGGCGGTTCCGGCGCCTCGCACTGATTTCGAGCGCTTTCACGTCGGGCTCAGTGCAGGTGCCTCAGCTTGTCGGGGTTCCTTACGACATAGATCGCAGCGACTTTGCCGCCCTCGATATCAAGGGCGGTGGTCTGGATTTCGCCGTCGGCTTCCATCGTGATGAAGCCGGGCAGCCCGTTGACGAAACCGATGCGCAGCAGTTTCGAGCCGTTCGCCCGAAAAAGCGCAGCCAGCTTCTCATGGACCTTCATAACGGCATCAAAGCCGACGATCGGCATGATCGCTGCCGAGCGCTTGCCGCCGCCGTCCGCATGGATGCTGACATCGGCCGCGAGCATTGCGCCGAACGCGTTCATGTCCCCGCTGCGCGAGGCCTTGAAGAAGGCCTCCGCAAGCTGGAGGCCGCGCTCCTTCTCGACGTGAAAGCGAGGCCTTGCCTCCCGGACATGCGAGCGTGCGCGGGCGGCAAGCTGCCGGCAGGCGGCGGCGTCGCGCTGGATGGTCGCCGCGACCTCCTCGAAACCGAGCCCGAACACGTCGTGCAACAGGAACGCTGCCCGCTCGAGAGGGGACAACCGCTCCAGCGCCAGCATCAGCGGCAAGGTGACGTCTTCCTCTTCCTCCTCCTCCACGACGGGATCGGGAAGCCAAGGCCCCACATAGGTCTCGCGCTGGCGCCGAGCCGATTTCAGCTGATCGAGGCAGAGCCGGGTGACGGTGCGGCGCAGGAAGGCCTCCGGTTCGCGCACCGCGGCGCGGTCGGCCCCCATCCAGCGGATGAAGGCCTCCTGCACCATATCCTCGGCGTCGGCAACCGAGCCGAGCATGCGATAGGCGACGCGCATCAGCTTCGGACGCAGCGGGTCGAAACTCGCTGCCGCATCCGCTTGCGTAGCCTGTGTCATCAGGCGACCGCCTTCTCGGCGATTGCCTTTGCGGCTGCCGGTTCGACCCACAGGCCGAAGCCCACGGCAAGGCGGTTCCACCCGTTGATGACATTGATCATGAGCGTGAGCTTCACCTGCTCCTCCTGCGTGAACTCGGCCTTCAGCGCCTCATAGGCGGCGGCGTGAGTATGGCCCTCCGACAGCCGCGTCAAAGCTTCCGTCCAGGCGAGCGCAGCGCGCTCGCGGTCGGTATAGCACGGCGCCTCGCGCCATGCCGAGAGCAGGTAGATCCGCTGCTCGCTCTCGCCCTTGGCACGCGCCTCCGTCGTATGCATGTTGATGCAGTTTGCGCAACCGTTGATCTGCGAAGCGCGGATCTTGACGAGTTCGATAAGGCTCGACTCGAGGCTCGAAGCGATCGTGGTCGAGATGCTGAACCAGCTCTTCATCAGCGAAGGGGCGGCGGCAAAGGGATCAAGTCTGGCAGTCATGGTCGGTCTCCTTTTGTTGGTTCCGACACCATGACGAGACAGCATCCGCCGGTGTGACATCGATGCGAAATTTTTTGTGCGTGGACCGAACTTTTACTGTTCCAGCGAACCGCCGGAGTTCCTCGTATCGTCCGCCCCGGGAGCCATCACGCCAACCCCGAAGGGTTCGAAGTGCTTAAGATTCCTAGTGACCACGACCAGGTCATGGACTTTCGCTGTGCCGGCGATCAGCGCATCGGCCATGCCGGGACTGTGACCGGCCGCGACCGCGATTGCTTCCAGTTGGCCCGATATCGTGGAAACGGTCGTGTCTATCGACAGGATCCTGTCGTCGTAGGTCGACACAAGGCCGGAAAGCCAGAGCCGAAGACTTGCGCCTCTCGCCGTGGCTCCCTTCCGCTCGAGCAGGCCGACGCTCTTTTCGATTTCGTGAACTGTCACCACGGACAGGAATATCGTGCCTTCCGCATCGGCCGCCTCCAGCCAGCGGAAAAAAACCCTCCGGCACTGCCGGCTTGGATGGCGAGAACATCGAAATGACGTTCGTGTCGAGGAGATAACCGCTCACAGATCGACATCCCGGGATGGTGAACTGTTGCGTTCGAACTCACCGCCGGGGAACCTCTGCAGATGCGAGGCCAGGCTGGGCCGGATCCTGTTCAGGGCGTTGCGTGCAATCTCCGCTGCCGCAAGCGGAACCAGCGCTGCGACGGGCTTTCCGTGGCGGGTGATCGTTACGAACTCGCCGGCGATCGCCTCGTCTACATAGGCCGACAGGCGGGCCTTGGCATCTTTAAGACTCACGGTCGACATGGTTTCATCCCAGGCATGTAGTCACATGTGACTACATGAATGCGCCTGCGGGTGGAGGAATTCAAGGCTCGATCTCGGGCTCGGCCCCGCGGCGGGAAGACGACGACGAGGGCGGCAACCGCGATCCTGATGGCCGAGAGGGCAACACAGGTGCGATCGCGGCCGCCGAGCCGTGTGCGAATAGGCGACGCGGAAGAACCGTCGCCGGTGCTTCGCTGGATGTCTCCGGGGCGGAAAGCGGGCATCGAGGCTGCGTTGCCAAGCCAATCATTCCGTCCTTATACTCCTCCCACTATGGAGAAGACCTTCGTCGCGGCGCAAGAGGAACGGCCTGGGGAAGCTTGGCTTTCGCGGTTTGCGGCCGGTCGAGCCGAGGCGGAGAGCTGGTATTTCGGGCGGGCCCGACGAGCATCGGGTCCGAGCGCCAAAGAATGTCGCGAGGCCTTACGGCAGTACATGCCGGAACTCGTTCCTCACTATGAGCACGCCTGCGCTCTCGTTGGAGATGATGAGGTTGCTCATCGGATGCTCAGTCACTTTCGACCCGCGCCGGATGCTTACGGCTGCAGTCAATCTGTCTGGCTCGGAGAAGGGGGCCCGGCACTGATCCGCAATTTCGACTATCCGCCGAGTGTCGCCTCCGATCGTTTCGAAATGACCCGGTGGTCCGGGATGAAGGTGATCGCGAAGGCGCAACGCCCCTGGGGAGGCTGCGTGGACGGGATAAATGAGGAGGGGCTGGCCGCAAGCGTTACTCTTGGGGGCGGACGTTCTCAGGGCAGGGGGTTCTCGATCATCCTCGTGATCCGCTACGTGCTGGAGACCTGTCAGCAGGTCGAGCAGGCTGTCAAAGCTCTATGCCGAATACCTGTGGCGCTCGCGCAGAACGTCACCGTACTGGATAGGGCCGGCAATATGCCACTCTGTTCCTCGGACCGGGCCAGCGCCCGATCATTACGCGCCTGAAGGCATGCGCAAATCATCAGCGGGCGGCACGACCGTCATCATTCTCGGTGGCTCGACAGCAACTTATTCTGCAAGCACTAGAGGATCCTTCCATGTCGCTGGAGAAGCTGACGGATGGCTTCCTTCGGCCGCCGCTTTATTCCGTGAGCGGCCCCCATCCCACTCTCTACACAGCCGTCTATCGACCTGCAAAAGGCAGAGTAGACTATATCTGGCCGGGGAAACGCTGGTCTCAGCGTTTCGAGGATTTCCAGACAGGCGAATACACGCACACCTTCACCGATCGATTTCCCGGTCAGTGACCGGGCGCATGGGGCCATGCGCCCGGTACACCAGACCGATCCGGTTCAATCCTCCTCGACGAAGACCTGCTCGCGCTTTTTCTTGATGCTCGGCAGGAAGACGACGACGAGCACGGCGAAGGCGATGAGGAGCAGGGTCGCACTGATCGGCCGGGTGACGAAGGTCGTCGGGTCGCCGCGCGAGAGGATCATGGCGCGCCTGAGATTTTCCTCGAGCAGGGGGCCGAGCACGAAGCCGAGGAGCAGCGGCGCCGGTTCGCAGCGCAGCTTCAGGAGCAGGTAGCCGACCAGGCCGAAGAAGGCGACGGCGTAGAGGTCGTAGACGTTGGAGTTGACGCTGTAGACCCCGATCGAGCAGAAGGCCATGATGATCGGGAAGAGCACGAAATAGGGGATCTTCAGGAGCTTCACCCAGAGGCCGATCAAGGGCAGGTTGAGGACCACCAGCATCAGGTTGCCGATCCACATCGAGGCGATGATGCCCCAGAAAAGCGCCGGCTGCTCCACCGCCACGTTCGGGCCGGGCACGATGCCCTGGATGATCATCGCACCGATCATCAGAGCCATCACCGGATTCGCCGGAATGCCGAGGGTGAGCAATGGGATGAACGAGGTTTGCGCGCCGGCATTGTTGGCGCTTTCAGGTCCGGCGACACCCGCGACCGCGCCGCGGCCGAATTCCTCCGGTCGGTCGGAGAGGCGCTTCTCCACCGTGTAGGAGGCGAAGGCGGCGAGGATCGCGCCGCCGCCGGGCAATACGCCGAGCGCCGAGCCGATGGCCGTGCCGCGCAGGACCGGCGCGGCCATCTGCCTGAAGTCCTCGCGCGTCGGCATCAGATCGGTGACCTTCGCCATCAGCACTTCGCGCGTCTTCTCGCTTTCGAGATTGCGGAGGATTTCGGCGATACCGAAGACGCCGACCGCCAGCGCCACGAAATTGAGGCCGTCCGAATATTCCCGGATGCCGAGGGTGAAGCGCGGCGTGCCGGTATAGATATCCGTGCCCACGAGGCCGAGAAGCAGGCCGAGCGCCACCATGGCAAGCGCCTTGATGACCGATCCGTGCGCAAGCGCGACCGAGGAGACGAGGCCGACGATCATTAGCGAGAAATATTCCGCCGCGCCGAACTCGAGCGCGATCTCCGTCAAAGGCGGCGCGAAGAGCGCGACCAGGAATGTCGAGACCGTGCCGGCGAAGAACGAGCCGAGCGCCGCGATCGCGAGCGCCGTGCCGGCGCGGCCCTTGCGCGCCATCTGATAGCCGTCGATGGCGGTGACGGCAGACGAGGATTCGCCGGGCATGTTGATCAGGATCGCGGTGGTCGATCCGCCATATTGAGCGCCGTAATAGATGCCGGCGAGCATGATCAGCGAAGAGACCGGCTCAAGCTGGAAGGTAATCGGCAGCAGCATGGCGATGGTCGCCGTGGCGCCGATGCCGGGCAGCACGCCGATCAGGGTTCCGAGGAGTACGCCGATCAGACAAAAGAGCAGGTTCGCCGGCGAGGCGGCTGTGGCGAAGCCGAGGGCAAGATTGCTGAAGAGTTCCATCGTCGCCGACTCCTAAAACCGGGTCCACGGGCCGAACCGCTCGAATGGCAGGTTGAGACCGTAGCTGAAGACGCCGACCGAAAAGATGGTCAAGGCAAGCGAGAGGGCGATCGCCCAGAGCGGCTTCATCCGGCTGGAAGCAAAACAGGCGATCAGCGCCGTGAAGAAGAGGGAGGGGACGAAGCCGAGGCCGCGCACCGTCAGCCCGAAGAAGATCGGCGCCGGCAGGATGAAGACGATGCCGCGGATGGCGATCTGCCCCATCGGCTCGCCGTGAACGCGCGCCGATTGCACCAGGATGATCAGGCCGAGCAGGATCAGCACGGCGGAGAGAACCAGCGGGAAATAGCCGGGGCCCATGCGGAAGGCGGTGCCGAGCTCGAGCCCGAGCGACTGCCAGGCGAAGAACAGCCCGACGGCCGTCAGAATGCCGCCGCACAGCGCGTTGGTCGTGTCGAAAGAGATGGATTTCATCGTTTCCCCATTATTTCCGTGTGCGCCGATCCCTTTTCCCAGGAGCGTGCCGCACCGGTTCTTGGCGAATATCTTCGCATGTTCTGCTGGCTGATGCATGTCGCCCGAAAGCGGGAAGCCGAGGCATCGCCTGTTGACAGCTGTCAACGCCGGTGCGGGCGCATCCTCGATAGGCGCCCGCACCGGATTGAAGGCCTGACGCGCGATCAGTCGGCGTACTGGCCGGCGGCCTCGATCACCGGCTTCCAGCGGGCGATCTCGCTTTCGAGCTTGGCCTTAAGCGCCGCCGGGGTTGCGTCGGCTTCGCTCGACGGCTCGGTGCCGAGCTCGCGGAAGCGGGCAACCACGTTGTCGTCCTTGAGTGCCTTCTGCAGCGACTTGGAGAGGCGGTCGGTGACTTCGGCCGGCGTGCCCTTCGGCGCATAGATGCCGTGCCAGATGCCGACCTGGAAGCCGGCAAGGCCCGCTTCCTCGGCGGTCGGCAGATCGGGGAAGATCTTGAGGCGCTGCGGCGAGGTCACCGCATAGGCCTTGATCGTGCCGCCCTGGATCTGCTTCGTCGTGTTCGTCGTCTGGTCGCACATGATGTCGACCTGGCCGCCGAGCAGGTCGGTCATCGCCGGGCCGGTCCCTTTGTAGGGCACGGTCGTCAGCGGCGTTTCGATCGCGCTCATGAACATCATGCCGCAAAGATGCGACGCCGCGCCGATGCCGGCATTGGCGACCGTCACCGTGTCCTTGTTCGCCTTGACGTGTTCGATCAGGCCCTTGAGGTCGGTCGGCTCGAAATCCTTGCGGGCAACGATGGTCATCGGAACTTCGGTGACGAGGCCGACATATTCAAAGGCATTCAGCGTGTCATAGGCGAGCTTGCGATAGAGCGTCGCGCTGGTGGCCATGCCGATGTGATGCAGAAGCAGCGTGTAGCCGTCCGGATCGGCCTGAGCGACGCGGCCGGCACCGAGCGTCCCGCCGGCGCCGCCGACATTCTCGACGATGATCTGCTGGCCGAGATCCTTCGACATGGACTCGGCGACGAGGCGGGCAACCGTATCGGTCGGGCCGCCGGCCGAGAACGGCACCACCATGGTGACCGTGCGCTCCGGATAGGTTTGGGCGTTCGCCGAAGCGGCAAAAAGGGAAACGGCGGCGGCTGCGCCCAGAAGCGCGTTAAGGATTTTCATCTTTTCCTCCCGGATGAAATTATCGACCAGCCGGCATGGTTCCTCCCGCCGGTTCTGGGTTCACCCATTAGCAAGCCGGATTTTAGCACAGACAACCGCTGCCCGACGCCGTTTCATGCATTTACCGACCATCGGCGCGTCAAATGGGTGGATTTGGAAACAAAAGCGCCTGTCGATGGGTGGATTTCCGGACATCGGGCTTGCCGCGCCGGCAAGCCGGGGAAAGCCGCTCGTCAGAGCCCGGTGCGGTGTCTGAGATAAACTATCTCCGCCTCGGTCAGCGGCCGGCTTGCTCCCTTCGGCAGGTCGCCGAGGCGTATGTCGCCGATCGAGACGCGAAGGAGACGCAGGCACTCGAAGCCGAGCGCGTCGAGCATGCGGCGGATCTGGCGGTTGCGTCCTTCGTCAAGCTCCACCTCGATCCAGCTGTTCCTGTCTCCGCTTTTCAGGAGCTCGACCCGCACGGCGCGCAGCAGTTCGCCACCCTCCGTAACGCCTTCCAGCATCCGTGCGGCCGTGGCCTCGCCGAAAATGCCGCGCACCTGAACATGGTATACCTTGCCGAGATGGGTCTCCGGATCGAGCAGTCGCTGCGCCAGAACCGTGTCGTTGGTGAAGAGCAGAAGCCCCTCGCTGGCCTTGTCGAGCCTGCCAACCGGCGAGAGGGACGGAACGTCGACATTGTCGAGGCAGCTGAAGACAGTCGGCCGGCCCTCGGGATCGTCGCGGGTGGTCACGAGGCCGCGCGGCTTGTTCAGCATGAGATAGACTCTGGCTTGCGCGGCAATGACGGTTCCGTCGACGGCGATCCTGTCCGTTTCGATGTCGACCCAATGGGAGAGATCCGTGATCTTCCGGCCGGCGACGCTGACACGCCCCTCGGCGATCAACTTTTCGGCCTGCGTCCTCGAGCAGTAGCCGAGCTTCGAGAGCGCCCGGGCGAGCGTCACGCGCTTGCCGGGCAGTTCGCCGGCTTTCGCGCCTCCGATCCGCCTTTTCGCCGTAGGGTGGCGCTGTTTCACCGTTTCCGCCTCCGCGCTGTTGGATCGTGCCTCCTCTGACATAAATGGCGGTGGTAGGCCAGAGATCCGGCAGAGGTATCGGCTCCCTTTTCGGTGGTGGCGCGCCTCTTCTTCCCTTGCCTGCCGCTCGTCGCCGGCTCATAAAAAGCGCCCATGGAAGCGGCGGGCAGATTTGTGGAGGAACTGGAGATGAGCGTGACGGGAGCTTGGGATTTCTGGGTGGATCGCGGCGGTACCTTCACCGACGTGGTCGGCCGCGATCCGGCGGGCGCCTTGCACGCGCTGAAGGTCCTCTCGGAAAATCCCGGCGCCTATCGCGATGCGGCGGTCCACGGCATCCGGCAGCATCTCGGCCTCGGCCCCCGCGATCCGGTTCCGGCGGGCATGGTCGGCGAGGTCAGGATGGGCACGACGGTTGCCACCAATGCTTTGCTGGAGCGCAAGGGCGAGCGGCTGGCGCTCGTCACGACGCGCGGCTTCCGCGATGCGCTCAGGATCGGCTATCAGGAACGCAAGAAGATCTTCGCCACCGAAATCATCAAGCCCGAGGCGCTCTATTCGGAGATCGTCGAGCTCGACGAGCGGGTGCTCGCCGACGGCACGATCGAGCGGCCGCTCGACGAGGCGGCAGCGCGCCGGGCGCTCGAAGGCTTGAAAGCCAATGGCTACGGGGCGGTCGCTATCGTCCTGATGCACGCCTACAGATATCCCGCCCACGAGGCGATCGTCGCCCGCATCGCACGATCGATGGGATTCGAGCAGGTATCCGTCAGCCACGAGGTCTCGCCGCTCGTCAAATATGTCGGCCGTGGCGATACGACCGTGATCGACGCCTATCTCTCGCCCGTGCTCGGGCGCTATGTGGCGCAGGTTTCGGAAGAGCTGGACGTCGCCCGGTCCGGCGCCCGGCTCATGTTCATGATGTCGTCCGGCGGGCTTACGGCGGCGGAGATGTTCCAGGGCAAGGATGCGATCCTCTCGGGACCTGCGGGCGGTGTCGTCGGTCTGGCGCGGACGGGCGAGGCGGCCGGATTCGGCCGCGTGATCGGCTTCGACATGGGCGGAACCTCGACCGATGTCGCCCACTTCGACGGCGAGTACGAGCGCGCCTTCGAGACCGAGGTTGCCGGCGTGCGGGTGCGGGCGCCGATGATGCTGATCCACACGGTTGCCGCCGGCGGCGGCTCGGTCCTCCATTTCGACGGCGAGCGCTTCCGTGTCGGTCCGGATTCGGCCGGCGCCAATCCAGGTCCGGCCTGTTACCGCAACGGCGGACCGCTCGCCGTCACCGATGCCAATGTCATGCTCGGCAAGCTATTGCCGGAACACTTTCCGGCGATCTTCGGACCGGAACAGAATCTGCCGCTCGACGTGGAGACCGTGCGCGAGCGTTTCGTCGCGCTAGCGGCCGAGATCGGCGACGGGCGGAGCCCCGAGGACGTCGCCGACGGCTTCATCCGCATCGCGGTCGCCAACATGGTCGAGGCGATCAAGAAGATTTCCGTAAGCCGCGGCTATGACGTGACGCGCTATGCGCTCAACTGCTTCGGCGGCGCCGGCGGGCAACACGCCTGCCTGGTCGCCGACGCGCTCGGCATGAAGAGTATTCTCCTGCACCCGATGTCCGGGCTGCTCTCAGCCTATGGAATGGGCCTTGCCGATATTCGCGCAACGCGGCAGAAGGCGCTCGGGGCCGGTCTCGACGAGGCCGCGCCGAGGGCGCTTGCCGCACTTGCCCGGGCACTGCAATCGGAATGCCTGATGGAACTCGAGGCGCAGGGGATTTCCCGTGAGCGGATACGCACACATCTGCGCGCGCATATCCGCTATGCCGGAACCGACACGGTGCTGCCGGTGGAAGCGACCTTCCCGGATGAGGACGACCAGGCGCGGCTCCGCGGTGAATTCGAGCGTCTGCACAGGCGCCGCTTCGGATTCGTCGCCGAAAACAAGGCTCTGGTGATCGATGCGGTCGAGGTCGAAACGGTCGGCGGCGGGGCTGCGGAAATGGAAGCGGAAGGTCTTGCCGTGACGGCCGGAGATGTCGCCCCGAACCGGCGGACCCGCTTCTATTCGCAGGGTGCGTTTCACGACGCTCCGGTGGCGCTGCGTTCGCAAATCAGGCCCGGCCAGAAGCTCACCGGACCCGCGATCATCATCGAAGCCAACCAGACGATCGTCGTCGAGGACGGCTGGCAGGCGGAACTGACGGCGAAAGACCATATCGTCCTTAGGCGGATCAAGGCGCTGCCCGAGCGCACCGCGATCGGCACGAAGGCCGATCCGGTCATGCTGGAGATCTTCAACAATCTCTTCATGTCGATTGCCGAACAGATGGGGGTGACGCTGCAGAACACCGCCTATTCGGTCAATATCAAGGAGCGGCTCGATTTCTCATGCGCGGTCTTCGACAACAGGGGAAATCTGGTCGCCAATGCGCCGCACATGCCGGTGCATCTGGGCTCCATGGACGCTTCGGTCGCGACCGCGATCCGTGAGAACCCGGTCATCCATCCCGGCGATGTGTTCCTGATCAATGCGCCCTACAACGGCGGCACGCATCTGCCGGACCTGACAGTATGCACGCCGGTCTTCGACGAGGAGGGCCACGAAATCCGCTTCTGGGTCGCAAGCCGCGGTCACCATGCGGATATCGGCGGTATCTCGCCGGGCTCGATGTCGCCGCTGGCCACCAATATCGAAGAGGAAGGCGTCTATATCGACAACTTCAAGCTCATCGACCGCGGCCGCTTCTGCGAGAACGAACTGGAGAGCCTCTTGAACGGAGCGCGCTATCCGGTGCGCAACATCCTCCAGAACGTCAACGATCTCAAGGCACAGGTCGCGGCCAACGAGAAGGGCGTGGCGGAACTCACGAAGATGATCGCGCAATTCGGAGAGGATGTGGTCGAGGCCTATATGGGTCACGTCCAGGACAATGCGGCCGAAAGCGTGCGCCGCGTGCTCGACCGATTGCCGGACGGCGAATTCTCCTACGAGATGGACCAGGGCTGCCGGATCGTCGTGAAGATATCCATCGACCGCGAGAGCCGGGAAGCAACGGTCGATTTCACCGGAACGTCGCAACAGCGCTCGGATAACTTCAATGCGCCGGAGCCGGTGACGCGTGCCGCCGTGCTCTATGTCTTCCGGGTACTGGTCGAGGCCGACATCCCGATGAATGCCGGCTGCCTGAGGCCTATCCGCATCGTCATTCCGCAAGGCACCATGCTTTCGCCGCGCTACCCGGCGGCGGTCGTCGCCGGCAATGTAGAGGTCAGTCAGGCGGTCACCAATTGCCTCTTCGGCGCCGTTGAGGCGCAAGCCGCCGCGCAGGGAACAATGAACAACCTGACTTTCGGAAACGCCGACTACCAGTATTACGAGACGATCTGCTCCGGTGCGCCGGCCGGCCCCGGCTATGACGGCGCCGATGCGGTTCACACGCACATGACCAATTCGCGCCTCACCGACCCGGAAATCCTGGAGACGCGCTTCCCGGTCGTGCTCGAAGACTTCCATATCCGCAAGGGCTCGGGCGGGCGCGGCAAGTGGTCGGCGGGCGACGGTACACAGAGGACGATCCGCGCGCGCGAGCGGCTGGACTTCGCGATCCTTTCCGGCCACCGCCGCATCCGGCCCTTCGGCCTGAAGGGCGGCGAGGCGGGGGAAACCGGCCGCAATTTTGTCCGCCGCAATGACGGCCGCATCGAAGAGCTGCCGGGCTCGGCTCATACGGTGCTCGAGGCGGGCGAGACTTTCACCGTCGTGACGCCGACGGGCGGAGGTTATGGGAAGGCTTCATAACGTCAAAGCTTCACGGATCGCCCCTCTCTCCCGGCTATGAGGGGAAAGGGGATCCAAGAACGTGCGGCTTGCTCCTTTCTCCCCGCCTGCGGGGAGAAAGTGGCGGTAGCCGGATGAGGGGCAGAGTTCGAGTGTCCGCTCAAAGTGCTGCAAGGCAACGTTCGATGCGGCTCCAGGTGAGCCGGGCCGCCTCGGAGTCGTAATCGGCAAGCGTGGCGTCGGTATAAAGATGCCCGGCACCGGGATATATGAAGACTTCCAGTGCCACCGGCGTCCGTTCGGCATCAGCACGCCAGGCGGCGACCTCGTCTGCAGGCTCGAAGATATCCGGGTCGGCGAGATGGACCTGCACCGGCAGCCCGCGACGTGCATTTGCCGGAATTTCGGCGATGCTGTGCAGAAAGAGAATTCCGGCCGCCTCGGGCCGCTTCGGCCACAGGCTGGCGGCGACAGCAGCGCCCATGGAAAAACCGCCGAGAACGGCATCGGCAGGCAGATCCGCGACCGCCCGCTCGGCGCGCTCGCAAAGGGTGCTCCAGCCGATCTCTTCCTTCAGGGCAAAGCCCTCCTCCATCGAGGAAGCAACCCGTCCTTCGTAGAGGTCGGGCGTGAACACCTCGTGGCCTGCGACAGTGAGGCGCTCGGCGACGCCCCTCTCGAACGGGCGCAGGCCATAGACGGAATGGAAGAGGATCACTGTCGTCACGGCGCGGCTCCCTGGGCTGTTGGCGCAGGATGCACTTGAACACGCGGAGCCAGCGGCGGCAACGGTGCATCCATGACCTGCAGTCCGTTTCGAAGAAGCGATGGCGGCGCCCCCGAGGGAGGAGAAAGGGCGCCGCCTGTCGGTCGACTNTTNGGGGGGGGGGGGGNGGGAATGACGAGCCGACCCTCTTACGCTTCCAGTCGCTTCGGGCAAAAGCGACCGCGTCTAACGTCTCGCCCGGCGGATGGTTCCGAGAAATCGTGACATGTGACGGGACGTTCGGCGCCGTAGACGGAAGAAGAGCGGGAATGCTCGAGGCGAGGGTCGCAGAGCGATACAGTTGGGGCTGGGGCGTCTTCGCTCTGCGACCCTCGCGCGCCCGGGCGGCAGTTGGGGCTTTCCGTTATCCCGAGAACGCGCAACCACCGGCATAGGTTATGGGAACTCGGCACGCAACGGTCCTAGGACCTATGGCCGGAAGCGTCGGACTAAGGTCTTAGAGCATTTCCAAAAAAAGGGCGCAGCTTCAATGATCTAGACGGGAACGGCAGTGGAGTATTTGACGCTCTTCAACGCGAAGTGAGACGACGAGTTCGCCACTGCCTCGTGGGTGAGGATGCCGCGCATCAGCAGGCGCTCGTAGTCGGCGACATCGGCAACGAGGACCCGTAGCAGGTAATCCCAGTCGCCCGACATGGAATAGCATTCGAGAACTTCCTCGTGGCTTTCCACGAAGCGTTCGAAATTTCGGCGCGCAACCGGATCATGGGACTTCATGCGCACCTGGCAGAAGACGTTCAATCCGCGTCCGACCAGGTCGGGATTGACGAGGCTCACGGTCTTGACCAGCACCCCCGCCGTCTCGAGCGCCTTGATGCGCCGCCAGCAGGAGGCCGGCGAGGCACCGACCGCCTCCGCCAAGGCTGCATGGCTGATGTCGCCCCGGTCCTGGAGGATCCCCAGAATCTTTCGGTCGATCGCATCGAGATTGAATGAATTCATCATAAATCCCTCGAAACCGAAACAGCTTCATCAAAGCCTAGCTAAAAAACGACCAGATTGAAACCGTTTTGCGCTTCGAGCGGCGTAGTCTTGATCTCGGAGGACTGGAGGAGACCCTGATGGCCCAGGCCGCACTCAAAAAAGACCGGCGCAACGCACCGGACGAGAGCATCGAATGGAAGAAGGTCGTGCAACTTCTGCTTCTGTCGCGCGCCCTCGACGAGATGGAAGAGCAGCGCCTGGTCCCGGAGAAGAAGGTCCTCTACCAATTTTCGGCGCGCGGCCATGACATGGCCCAGATTCTCCTGGGGCTGCACCTCACGGGCAGGCATGATGCGGCATGCGGCTATTATCGCTCGCGCCCGCTGCTGCTCGCGCTCGGCGTCGATCCGGCGGACGCGCTCGGCTCGGCGATGGGGCGCGCGGGCGGATATTCCGACGGCCGGGATATCGGTGTCGTTTTCAACTATCCCAACCCGCACGGCGCCTCGGCCCTGCCGATGTGCGGCGGCGTGGGCACCCAGTACACGCCGACGGCCGGCTGGGCGCAGGCGATCACCTATTTCAGCGAAGTTCTCGGAAAAGAGGAATATCGGAAGGATGTTGCCGTCGTGCTGGGCGGTGACGGTTCCGTTGCCTCCAACGGCTTCTGGTCCGCTCTGACGATCGCGACGACGCAGGGCCTGCCGCTGCTCTTCTATATCGAAGACAACGGCTTCGGCATCTCCGTTCCCTCGAGCTTCCAGACACCCGAAGGCAATATTGCCGGCAATCTCGCCGGCTGGAAAAACTTGACCGTTCTCGACGGCGACGGCTCGGATCCCGAAGAGGCCGCCCGGCTGACGAAGGGCGCCGTGGAACTGGTGCGCGAAGGGCGGATGCCGGTGCTGCTCAGGCTCGAGGTGCCGCGCCTCGAAGGGCACAGCTTCCAGGATACCCAGGCCTACAAGAGCGAGGAGCTCGTCAGGAGCGAATGGGCACACGATCCTCTGCCGCGGTTGAGGGACTATCTCGTCCCCGCCCTGTTGAGCGCAGAGGAATGGAACGAAGCTGCGAGAGATGCGAAGGCTGCCGCCGAACGGGCGCGCATGGAGGCCGAATCCCGGCCGGTCGCCGACCCCGAAACCGTCACCAGCAATGTCTTCTTCGAAGGCCAGATGCAGGTCATGGGCGGACAGCACTCTGCCGGCTACCGTCCGCCGGAAACGACGGAAACCGCGACGGGCGACGGCCAGAGGATCAACATGGTGACGGCGATCCGCCGCACGCTCGATCACGAGATGTCGGTGAACGAGCGGGTCGTCCTCTTCGGCGAGGATATCGGCCCGAAGGGCGGCGTCCATGCCGTGACCCTCGGGCTGCAGGAGAAATACGGTACCGCCCGCGTCTTCGATACGTCGCTCTCGGAGGAGGGCATCATCGGCCGGGCGGTGGGCATGGCGCTCGCGGGGCTCGTACCGGTGCCGGAAATCCAGTTCCGCAAATATGCCGAGCCCGCGATCGAGCAGCTCAACGACTGCGGCACGATCCGCTGGCGGACCAGCAACCGCTTCGCCGCGCCGATCGTCGTGCGGATGGCGGGGGGATTCTTCAAATGCGGCGATCCGTGGCACAGCCAGACGAACGAGGTCGCCTTCGTCCACCAGCCCGGCTGGAAAATTGCCGTTCCCTCCAATGCCGAGGACGCCGTCGGGCTCCTGCGCACCGCCTTGCGCGGCAACGACCCGGTGATCTTCTTCGAGCACCGGGCCATGCTCGACCATCCCTGGGCGCGGCGGCCCTATCCCGGCGATGCCTTCGCCCTGCCTTTCGGAAAGGCGAAGTTCACGCGTGAAGGACGCGACATCACCATCGTCACCTGGGGCGCCATGGTGCCGCGTTGCGAAGAGGCGGCCGAGGGGATCTCCGCCGATGTGATCGATCTGAGAACCCTGATGCCCTGGGACAGGAAAGCGGTCATCGCCTCCGTGCGCCGCACCCGCCGGTGCCTCATCGTCCATGAGGACCTCGCAACGGCGGGTTTCGGCGCGGAGATTGCCGCAGCGGTCGCCGACGAAGCCTTCATCGATCTCGACGCGCCGATCTCGCGTCTCACCATGCCGGATATTCCCAGCCCTCATAATCCCGTCCTGCTCGACTGGGCGGTTCCATCGACGGAACGCATACGCCAGAAGATCACCGACCTTCTGGAGTTCTGAGAATGGGCGATCTCATCGACATTCAGGCTCCGCTGGAGCAGGAGGGGACCAAAGCGGTCGTCCGCAATTGGCTAAGGAAGATCGGCGAGACGGTCAAATCGGGCGATCCGCTGGTCGAGCTCGAGACCGACAAGGTGACCCAGGAGGTGTCGGCGCCCGCCGACGGGGTGCTCGCGGAAATCCTGATGCGAAACGGCGACGATGCCCCGCCCGGCGCCGTTCTCGGCCGGATCGGCAGCGAGGCTGCCGGGGCGGGACACGCGCCGCAATACTCGCCGGCCGTGCGGCATGCAGCGGAAGAATATGGCCTGGATCCGGCCACCGTCACCGGCACCGGCCGGGGTGGCCGCGTCACGCGCGCCGACATGGACAGGGCGTTTACGGCCCGGCAGGAAGGCACTGCTTCGGTCGCGGCCGAGGCTGGCGACAGGGGAACGGCACCCAAGTCGCGCAGGATACCCCATAGCGCCATGCGCGCCGCGATCGCCGAACATATGCTCACCTCCGTCACGACGGCGCCGCATGTGACGGCGGTGTTCGAAGCCGATTTCTCGGCGGTGATGCGCCATCGGGACGAACATGGGAAGAGGCTTGCCGCTGACGGCGCCAAGCTCTCCTATACGGCTTATGTGGTTTCGGCCTGCGTGGCGGCGATGCGCGCGGTCCCCGAGGTCAACAGCCGCTGGCACGAGGATGCGCTCGAAACATTCGACGACATCAATATCGGCGTGGGTATTTCCCTCGGGGACAAGGGCCTGGTCGTGCCGGTCCTCCATCGGGCGCAGGACCTGTCGCTTGCCGAGATTGCGGCCCGGCTGCGGGACCTGACGACACGCGCGCGTTCGAACGCGCTCTCCCGCGCGGACGTGACGGGCGGCACCTTCACCATCTCCAATCATGGCGTCTCCGGATCGCTGCTCGCGGCGCCGATCATTATCAACCAGCCGCAATCGGCGATCCTGGGCGTGGGCAAGCTCGACAAGCGGGTGGTCGTGCGCGAGGTGGACGGCGCCGACACGATCCAGATACGCCCGATGGCCTATGTGTCGCTGACGATCGACCATCGTGCGCTGGACGGCCACCAGACCAATGCGTGGCTGACGCATTTCGTCCGCGTGATCGAGACCTGGCCGACTGATCGGGGCCGATTACAGGCCGCAGATTAAAGATCTTTGCGCGTCTGATAAGACGCGCGGCTGTAAATGACCCTCCCGGCCCCTGATCGTCGCTCAAAACGGCGATTGAAATCGATTACATTTTCTGGCTTCATGTGCCGGCAAGATTTGGGAGGATCTTATGAAGAAACTTATCGCATTTGCGCTGGGCACGGTCGCGTCCATCGTCCTTTCGGCATCCGCTCACGCCGAGACCTTTAAAATAGGTCTCTCCAACGGCTGGGTCGGCAGCGAGTGGCGCACCCAGATGATCGACGAGGCGAAGGCCGCCGCTGCGGAATGGAAGGAAAAAGGCGTCGACGTCGAGGTCTCCGTCCAGAGCGCCAATGTCGACGTGCCCGGGCAGATCGCGCATATCCGCAACTTCATCGCGGAAGGGGTGAACGCCATCATCGTCAACCCCAACAGCCCGACCGCCTTCGATCCGATCTTCGCCCAGGCGAAGGAAGCCGGCATCCTGGTGATCGCCACCGACGCGGAAGTCTCTTCGCCCGATGCCATCTATGTCGGCATCGACCAGACCGCCTGGGGTGCCGCGGGCGCCAAGTGGCTCGCCGAAACGCTCGGCGGCAAGGGCAAGGTGGTTGCGATCAACGGCGTCGCCGGCCATCCGGCGAACGAGATGCGCGTCGCCGGCTACAAGAGCGTCTTCAAGGATTATCCGGATATCCAGGTCGTCAACGAGGTCAATGCCAACTGGGACCAGGCGCAGGGCCAGCAGGCGATGCAGAACATTCTTGCCACCTATCCGGACATCAACGGCGTGCTGGTGCAGGACGGCATGGCGGCCGGCGCCTGGAAATCGATCATGGACGCCGGCAAGGCCGGCGAGATCGCGGCGACCGGCGAAATCCGCAAAGACTTCATCGACCTCTGGATCAAGGAAAAACTGAACTCGGGAGCGACCGTGAATCCGCCCGGCGTCATGGCGAGTGCTCTCAACGTCGCCGTGCTGATGCTGCAGGGCAAGGAACTGAAGGAGCCGGCAAAGGCCGGACAATACGGCAACGCGCTCTACCTGCCGATTCCGTTCATCGACTCGAAGAACGTGGCGGAGGCCGCAAAGCAGCTCGAGGGCAAGCCCGGCTATTATTCCTATACGAGCTCGCTTTCGATCGAGGAGGCGGAAGCGCTGTTCAAGTGAGCCTTCGGCAGGGCGCTGAGGCATTGCGCGTCCCGTTGGGCGCGCATGCTCCCGGTAACACTTTGTCTTGCTGCATGTTTCTATCCCTAAATCCGCCAGGATTTGAGGAAACATACAGTAGCCGATCCCGGCCAGCGCCCGCCAAACCGAAGCGAACGGACGAGTTTCCATGTCGAAATTGAAACTGAGCGGCGTGAGCAAGGCTTACGGCGCGACCCTGGCGGTCCGCCGAGGCGATCTTGAGCTCATGGCCGGCGAGGTCCATGTCCTGATGGGTTCCAACGGCTCGGGAAAAAGCACCCTCTGCAAGATCATTGCGGGCAGCGTGCGGCCCGATGGCGGCAGGATCCTGGTCGACGACCAGCCTGTGACGATCAGCGGACCGCGCTCGGCGCGAGCCCACGGCATCGGCATCTTCTATCAGGAACTCAGCCTCGCCGCGCACCGCTCGGTCGAGGAAAACATCTCGCTTGGCAAGCTGCCGGTCAAATCGCGGGTCTTCATCGACCGCTGGGAACTCCGGCAGCGCGCGGCGCGCTATATCGGCCTTTTCGAAGGCGTCTGCGGCGAAGGGTTTTCCGCCGACACACTCGTCGGCAACCTGCGCCCCGACCAGCGTCAGCTCGTCGAGATCATGAAGGCGCTGGCCAGCGAGGCGCCGCTCCTCATCTTCGACGAGCCGACCTCGGCGCTCGACCGAGCCCAGGTGGAGCGCTTCTTCGAAATCCTGCGCGATCTCAAACGTCGCGGGCGCGGCATCATCTTCATTTCGCACCGCATGGACGAGATCAAGGCGATCGGCGACCGCGTCACCATCATTCGCGACGGCGAGACCATCACCACGCTCAACCTGGGCGACACGGACCCGGCAACCGTGATCCGGCTGATGGTCGGCGGTGCCGGCGACATGCCGGCAACGCAATCCCCAGTGCCGGCGGTGGTGGAGGGTGAAGGAGGCGCCGCGCTGACGGTGCGCGATCTTTCCGGCCGCGGTTTCCGCAATGTAAGTTTCGAGGTTGGCCGCGGCGAGATTCTCGGCTTCGGCGGGCTGCACGGCCAGGGCCAATCGGCGGTGCTCAGAGCGATCTTCGGCGCCGGCTCGATCGCCTCGGGCGAAATCCTCATCGGCGACAGCCGCTTCGACGCTTCGAACCCGCGTGACGCGATCCGGCGCGGCTGCGCCTATGTCTCCGGCGACCGCAGCCGCGACGGCGTCATCAGCGGAAGACCGATCATCGAGAACGTCACGCCGATCCACTATCTGCGCGACCGGCTGATGATCGCTCGGCCGGGCAAGCTGCGCGACAGGGTGGCGCCGGCGCTGGAAAGCATGCACACCAAATTCGCGAGCCTCTTCCACCCGATCGGTTCGCTTTCGGGCGGCAATCAGCAGAAGGTGATCATCGCCCGCTGGCTGATCGACCGCCCCGACGTGCTGCTGCTCGACGACCCGACCAAGGGCATCGACCTGTCCGCCAAGGCGGACCTCTTCGCGCTGATCCGGCAACTGGCGGCGGAGGGGCTCGGCATTGTCCTCTATTCTTCCGAGGATGCCGAACTGCTCGGCAACGCCAACCGCATTCTCGTCTTCAACGGCGGATCGGTCAGCCGGGAGCTCACGGGGGCGGACCGCACCCGCTACAATCTATATCAAGCCGCTTACGAGGCCGCGTGATGGCAGAGACCGCAATCGTCCCGACATACCGGCGCGCCGGCGGCATCGGCAGGCTGCTGGAGCGCTATCCTTTCCTGCCCGCGCTCGTGATCGTCGCCGTACTCCTTCTCCTCAACGGCTTCTTTTCGCCGAACAGCCTGACATTCCGGGCTCTGACCGGGCTGCTCAGCACCTATATGGCGCTGATCCTGCTCGCGATCGCACAGACCTACGTCGTCTATGCCGGCGATATCGACCTCTCTGCCGGCGCGATCCTCTCGCTGGTCAATGTCGCGATCGTGGTTCTGATGGAACGCTGGGGAGGCGGTGCCGGCGCGGTGTTCCTGGCACTGGCCATCGGTCTCCTGCTCGGGCTCGCCTGCGGGCTCGTGAACGGCCTCGTCGTCGCGGCTTTGCGGCTGCAGGCGATCGTCGCGACCTTCGCGACCAGCATCTTCTTCACGGGCCTTGCGCTTTACATCCTGCCCGTTGCCGGCACGCCGGCGCCGGCGCTCTTCTGGCGCACCTATGGCGGCCGGCTTTTCGGGGTTCCCTTCGTCTTCTACATCCTGGCGGCCCTCGTCATCCTCCTCGCGGTGATGAGCCGCACCAGGCTGGTCACGCAACTGCTTGCCGTCGGCGACGACCAGCAGGCGGCCTACCAGACCGGGCTGCCTGTCATAGCGACCCGGATCAAGGGCTATGTGCTCTGCGGCCTCTTCTCCGCGCTCGCCGCCTTCTGCATCACCGGCGATACCGCAAGCGGCGATCCGCTGGTCGGGGGCAAGATGACGCTCTACAGCGTCGCGGCGGTCGTGCTCGGGGGCAGCGCGCTCTCCGGCGGCTGGGGTACCGTCGTCGGCTCGCTGCTCGGGGCGCTGACGATAGGGCTCATCAACTCGGTCGTCTTCTTCATGGGCACGCCGTCCGAGTGGCAGAACTTCGTGCAGGGCCTCGCGATCCTCCTCGTCCTGATGGCGGGCGTGCTTGCCGGCAGGAGGGCGCGCTCATGAGCCGAGTGGTGTCCTTCGTCCGTCAGCCGATCGTCGTCGCGCTCGTGCTCATCGTGCTGCTCCTCTATCTCGGCGAGGCGCTGTCGCCGGGCTTTGCGACCGGCGGCCAGATCCTGAGGCTCCTGATCGTCGCCTCGCTGCTCGGCATCGTCGCGGCCGGTCAGAACGTCGTCATCCTCGGCGGACGCGAAGGAATCGATCTCTCGGTCGGCGGCGTCGTCTCGCTCTCGGCCATCCTCGCGGGCAACGTCATGAACGGCGCCGATGGCGGCATCTTGCCGGCCGTCGCCGCCTGTCTTGCGGCCGGCGCCTTCTTCGGCCTCCTGAACGGGCTCGGCGTCACGCTTCTCAGAATCCCGCCGCTGGTGATGACGCTCGGAATGCTGGGCGTGCTGCAGGGGCTTCTCGTCGTCATCCGGATGGGAATTCCCTCCGGCCAGGCCGCGCCCGCGCTCTCGCGCTTCGTCACGCAACCGCTCGCCTATGGCATTCCCGGCATCATCTGGCTCTGGATCGTGATCGGCATCCTGATGGCGCTCATGCTCAACCGCACCGTCTTCGGCCATCGCATCTATGCGATCGGCTCCAACGAGCACGCGGCCTACATGGCCGGCGTGCCGGTGAAGCTGGTCCGCATCGCGCTCTTCATGATCTCCGGCATGTTCGCCGCGATCGCCGGCCTCTGCCTGCTCGGCTATTCCGGCACGTCTTTCGCCAATGTCGGCGAGCAGTACATGCTCCCCTCGATCATCGCGGTCGTCTTCGGCGGCACATCGCTTGCCGGGGGCAAGGGCGGCTACACCGGCACCATGGCGGGCGCGGTCCTGCTGGTCATCCTGCAGAGCATCCTGACGACGATCAACATCGAGGAGTCCGGACGCCAGATGGTGTTCGGCGCGACGCTGCTCCTGCTCATGATGTTCTATGGGCGCGGCCGGGCGATGCGCGCATGAGGAACCGGCCGAAGATCAAGGACATCGCCGAGAAGGCGGGCGTGTCGGTGGCCACCGTCTCGCGCGCCCTCGCCGCTTCGACGCTGGTGACCGCCGAGACGCGCCAGCGCGTGCTCGACCTGGCGCGCGAGCTCGACTACCGCCCGAATGTCAGCGCCCGGAACCTGCGCACCCGCAGGTCCATGACGGTGCTGATGGTCGTACGCGACGTCGGCAATCCCTTCTATCTCGACATCCTCAAGGGCGTCGAAGCGACGGCGCGCGAAGCCGGCTATGCCGTGCTGATGGGCAATACCGAGGACGACCCGGCCCGCGAGACCGAATATTTCAACATGCTGCGCGACGGGCATGCCGACGGCATGATCCTGATGACCGGCAAGCTGCCGCCCGCCGGCGGCTGGAACCATCTGCCCGTGG
This sequence comes from Sinorhizobium meliloti 4H41, assembly GCF_000375585.1. Lineage (GTDB taxonomy): Bacteria > Pseudomonadota > Alphaproteobacteria > Rhizobiales > Rhizobiaceae > Sinorhizobium > Sinorhizobium meliloti_A. Next base: position 198,219 of record NZ_AQWP01000003.1, read on the forward strand.
TGGTGGCGCTGGAAATGATCGAGGGCTCGGGCCTGCCGCATGTGCAGGTCGACAATGTCGCCGCGGCCCGCGGTGCCGTCGAGCACCTGATTTCACTCGGCCATCGGAGGATCGCTCATATATCCGGGCCGGTTCCCGAGCCGATGAGCGTCTATCGGCGGGAGGGATATCGCCTGGCGATGCGCGCTGCCGGGCTGACGGTTCCAGCCGGCTACGAGGTGCGGGGCGACTTCCTGATCGAAAGCGGCGAGGAATGCTGCCGCTCGCTCTTCTCTCTTTCCGATCCGCCGACCGCGCTCTTCGTCGCCAATGACGAAATGGCCTATGGTGCCATCCACGAGCTGAGACGGATCGGACGCGACGTGCCGGGCGACGTTTCGGTCGTCGGCTTTGACGATCTTTATCTGAGCAAGGCCTTCTATCCGCCGCTTACGACGGTCGTCCAGCCTCGCTCCGAGATCGGCCGCACCGCCATGGCGGTGCTCCTTGGAATTCTGGCGGGCGGCTCGGAGGGAGCCGAACCGATCGTGCTGCCCACGGTCCTGAAGGTACGAGGCAGTACGGCGCCGCCACTTATCTGAAAGCACATGCGGGCGGCTGGAAGCGGTCGCCGCTGGACGTCGGGGAGGAAAGAATGACCACATTACCGAAACAGACCTTGCGAGTAGGCTTCGTCGGCACCGGCTTTATCGCGCATTTCCACCTGAAATCGCTCATCGGAGTACGCAATGTCGAGGTGACCGGCGTCTACAGCCGCAATCCCGAAAACCGCGCGCGCTTCGTGAGCGAAGTCGGGGCGCTTGATCTCGGCGAGTGCCGCGCGCATGAGAGTCTCGAATCGCTCCTGTCCGCCGGCGACGTCGACGCGGTCTGGATTCTGTCGCCGAACTACACGCGGCTCGACGTCATGCGGACGCTCCACCGGGAGATCAAGGCGGGACGCAGCAAGATCTTCGCCGTCGCCTGCGAGAAGCCGCTTGCGCGTACCGTAGCGGAGGCACGCGAGATGCTGCACCTGGCCGAGGATGCAGGTCTCAACCATGGCTATCTCGAAAACCAGGTCTTCTGCACGCCGGTGCTGCGGGGCAAGGAGATCATTTGGCGGCGCGCCGCCTCGACGACCGGCCGGCCCTATCTCGCACGCGCCGCGGAAGAACATGCCGGTCCGCACGAACCCTGGTTCTGGCAGGGCGACAAGCAGGGCGGCGGGGTGCTTTCCGATATGATGTGCCACAGCGTCGAGGTGGCGCGCCATCTGCTTACGGCGCCCGGCGCGCCCCGCAATTCGCTGAAGGTCAAATCGGTGAACGGCACGGTCGCGAACCTCAAATGGACGCGGGCCGGCTATGCCGATGAGCTGCGCCGCCGCTTCGGTGAGGATGTCGACTACCGCCGGCGCCCATCGGAGGATTTCGCCCGGGCGACCGTGACGCTGGAGGACGAGGAGGGCAACGAACTGATGATCGAGGCAACGACCTCCTGGGCCTATGTCGGCGCCGGCCTGCGCATTCAGCTCGAGCTTCTCGGGCCCGAATATGCGCTGGAGTACAATTCGCTCGGCACCGGCTTGAAGATCTTCCTGTCGCGGGCCGTGCAGGGCACAGAGGGCGAGGACCTCGTCGAAAAGCAGAATGCCGAGCAGGGCCTGATGCCGGTGCTGGAGGACGAAGCCGGCGTCTACGGCTATACGGACGAAAACCGCCACATGGTCGAATGCTTCCGCAAGGGGATAAAGCCGCTCGAAACCTTCGAGGACGGCCTGGCGGTCGTCGAAATCCTGATGGGCCTCTACCGCTCCGCCGAGATCGGCGCGACGCTGCATTTCCCGGCGCCGGAGCTCGAAAACTATATTCCCGTCGTGGCGCGCGTGGGGGCGTAGTTCGTGCGCTTCAACCCAGTCGGGAACCTTCCTGCCTGAGCGCGGTTTGCTTCGGCATGCCGAAAGATGCAAATCAGCCGACCGTTGTCATTACCGGCTCCAGCGGCTTCCTGGGCCAGGCGATCGCGCATCGCCTGAGGGACCGGTATCGCGTCATCGGGCTCGATCTGTCCCCTCCGAAAGGCAAGTCCGAGACCGAAGAGACGATCAAATTCGACATCACCTCCGACGAAAGCGTGAGAGAGGCGATCGAGACGGCGGGTAAGCGCAGCGGCCGGCGCCTTGCTTCCGTCATTCATCTCGCCGCCTATTACGACACCACCGGCAAGGACAATCCCAAATACGATGCCGTCAATGTCGAGGGCACGCGCCGGCTATTGGAGGCGCTCCAGGATCTTCCCACCGAACAGTTCATCTATGCAAGCACGCTGCTGGTGCAGGCGCCCAGTCCGGCCAGGGGTGCGCGGATCAACGAGGATGATCCGCTGGACCCCGCCTGGGCCTATCCCAAATCGAAGGCCGAGACCGAGGCGGTGATCGCCAGACATCGCGGCGCGATCAGGACCGTGACCCTCCGTCTCGCCGGCGTCTATGACGAGGACTGCCGAGCCGCTTTCATTGCCCAGCAGATCGCCCGCATCTTCGAGCGGCTCCCGACCGCCTATCTGTTCAGCGGCGATCTGGACGCAGGCCAGCCCTATCTGCACAAGGACGATCTGGTCGAGGCTTTCGCGCGCACGGTCGACCGTCGCAACGACTTGCCCGATGATTGCGTGTTGCTGATCGGCGAGGAGGAAACGCTCTCCTATGGCGACTTGCAGAAGCGCATCGGCCGGCTGATCCACGGCGAGGACTGGCGCACGCTCGCTCTGCCCAAGAGCCTCGCAAAGCCGGGGGCTTGGATGCAGACCGAGGTGCTCGACCAGGACTCGGAGATCAAGCCGTGGATGGTCGAGAACTCGGACGATCATTACGAGATCGACATCTCTCGTGCCCGCAACAAGCTCGGCTGGGAGCCGAGGCACAGCCTAGCTGCGACGTTGCCGGAAATGATCCGGCGGCTGAAGCAAGACCCGACCGACTGGTACGCGAAGAACAAGCTGGAGCCCTCCGTGGTCGCCGCCTCGGATCCCGAGATCGAGCAGGCGGAAAAAAGGCTGGCGGAGCCGCTGGAGCGCAGTGACGCCGAAGTCGAAGCTGCCGTGGAAGAGCACCGGCTGCGCACGCTCTGGGCGCCGCTGGCAAATGTCGCTCTCGGCCTGTGGCTCGTTTCCTCGCCGGCGACGCTCGGCCTTTTCGATCCCGTCAGCGTACCGCTGCCACCGGCGCTCGGCCACGAGATCGACGAACCCGCCATACGCAATGCCCGTCTCGGGACAAGCGAGATCCTGTCCGGATTGCTCGTTGCCGCATTCGCGCTTTTCGGCATGTACCGGCGCTGGTCTCATGCGCAATGGATCACGGCCGCGCTCGGCGTCTGGATCATGCTGGCTCCGCTTGTCTTCTGGACGACGAGTGCCGCGGCCTACGCCATCGATACGCTTGCCGGCATGCTGATCGTAGCCTTTGCGGTGATGATTCCGCCGACGCCCGGAATAAGGCTGCGGGCGCTCGCGGCCGACGACGACCGGCCCCTCGGCTGGAGCTATTCGCCGTCCTCCTTCACGCAGCGCATGCCGATCGTGGCGCTCGCCTTTGTTGGCCTCTTCGTCTCGCGCTATCTCGCCGCCTATCAGATGGGCCATGTCGACGGGCTGTGGGACCCGTTCTTCGGGCCGGGCGAGGCACCCGTCCGCAACGGCAGCGAGGCGGTCGTGACGTCCTGGGTTTCCAAGGGCTTTCCGATCGCCGATGCCGGCCTCGGCGCCTTCGCCTATTCGCTGGACATTCTGGCCGGCGCGATCGGAGACAGCCGCCGCTGGCGTACCATGCCCTGGATGGTGCTCCTCTTCGGCCTGCTGATCGTGCCCCTCGGCGCCGTCAGCGTCTCCTTCATCATCATCCAGCCGCCGCTTATCGGCGCACTCTGTACGCTCTGCATCATCCAGGCGGCCGTCACCGTCGTGCTCATTCCCTATTCGATAGACGAGGTGCTCGCCACCATCCAGTATCTCTGGCGCGTAAGGAAGGCGGGCGAGCCGTTCTGGCGGACGTTCTGGATGGGCGGCCCGGCCATTTCGGAGGATCAGACGCCGGCGCCCGACCTCAACCGTCCGGCCACCGAGCTGTTGAAGGAATTCATCGTCGGCGGCGTCAACTTTCCCTGGACGCTGGTCGCCAGCGCATTGCTCGGCGCGGTCCTGATGACGACGCCCTTGATTTTCGGCAGCGTCCCGCCGCTCTATCACAGCGACCACATTCTCGGCTGCGTCGTGATCCTGGTTGCCGTCACCGCCATGGCGGAGGTCGTCCGACCGGTGCGCTTCCTGAATGTGCTGCTCGGCGCCTGCGTGGCGGCCTCGCCCTTCCTGCTTGCCGGCGGCAGCACGGTCGCTACCCTTGCCGACGTCGCGATCGGCTTGGCACTGATCGCGCTCAGCCTTCCGCGCGGGACGCGCAGCGAAGAACATTATGGCGGCTGGGACCGGGCGATCGTCTGACGGACGCGCCTCAAGACGCGGTCCAGTCAGCTCATCTGCGCAAGCACCATGACGAGCAGGAAGCCGGCGGCGTTGGCGATCGCCGAAGACTGCTGGAATTGATGCGACTCCGCTTCCGGCACGAGGTCGGTAATCGTCAGGTAGAACATCCCGCCCGCTCCCGTCGCGAAGAGAAAACCGGTCACCGGCTGGACCAGGCCTTTCAGCAGGAACCACCCTGCAACGGCGGACACGAAAAGGGAGAGGCCGATGAGGGAGGTCCATCCGAGCGTCCGGCGCTTCGCGTTCTTCCGCTCCTCGTCGATCGTCAATTCGCCGATGCTCATTCCTTCGCTGAAATTATCGATGCAGATCGCGAGACCCACGATAAGCGCCACTTTCGGCTCGAAGGTGGCGCCGACGCCGATCGTCATGCCTTCGATCAGCTCTTCCGCACTCGTGCCGCCGGCGAGCACCGCGACATTGCTCCCGCGCGGCTTGCGCCTTCGGTGCAACTGATCGACCTCGGCCCTTTGATCCGCCTCCGGCCCGGCCATTTTCCAGCGGTTGACGTAGAGGTCGAGAATATAGACGAGTCCCAGGCCGAGCAGAAATCCGGCAACGGCAAGCGGAAGACCTGCAAGTTCCATGGAGGTGGGCATCATCTCGAAAGCGAAGGTGCCCATGAGGACGCCGGCCGCGAAGCCGACCGCGATCGAGAGCACGAGGCTCGACGGCCTGAGCGAGATCGCCGCCAGGCCGCCCAGGGGCGATGCGACGGCCGCCGCCGCCGCGATTCCCAGGATGATCAAGAGATCATTGCTCATCGCTGCCCGGATCCTCGGTTTTCAAGGCGATCCTTCGGTACGTACGATCTGCTCGTAGGTACATTGGCGCGGGTCCTTGTCCGGCCGCCAGCGCATGAGTTTCGTACCGTGGCGGAAGCGCCGGTTGCTGACATGGTCGAACCGGACTTCGACGACCAGTTCCGGCCGAACCGGCTGCCATTCGCCGCTGCGCTCGCTGCTCCAGCGGCTGGGCCCGCCCGGTGCCTTGCCGGTGAAGCCCGGCGGCTCCTGCAAAGCTTCGAGCTGGCGCGTCAGGGCAGGCCGCTCCTTGTCCGAGATCGTCGCGGTAAAGCCCACATGGTTCAGCAGTCCCTCGGTGTCGAAAAGGCCGAGCAGAAGCGAGCCGACCAAAGAACTGTCGCTCTCGTAGCGGAAGCCGCCGACGACGCAGTCGGCCGTCTTCAGCCGCTTGACCTTCACCATTGCCCTCTCGCCGCATTCATACGCGCCGTCGCGCCGCTTTGCGACGACCCCGTCGGTGGCACCCGCCTGCCATGAGGTGAGCCACCTCTCGGCCTCCTTAATGTCGAGCGTGAAGGGCGAAAGCTCGAGCATCTCCGCAGCCGCGTTCTCTTTGGCGAATGTCTCGAGGCGGGCGCGCCGTGCTGTCAGAGACTGGCCGGTCAGGACCGTTCCGTCGGTGCCGGCCAGCATGTCGAACAGGATGAGTTTGGCCGGCGTCTCCTGCGAGAGCTTCTGCACGCGGCTTGCCGCCGGATGCAGGCGCATCTGAAGAGCGTCGAAGGAAAGGCGCCCGTCGACCTCGATCACCAGTTCGCCGTCGAGGACGAACATGTCCGGCTCCAGTCGGCGCAGCAGGGCGAGGATCTCGGGGAAGAAACGCCCGAGCGGCTTGCCGGATTTCGCCCTTATGTCGACGTCCTCGCCGGACTTGAACGCAAGGCAGCGAAAGCCGTCCCACTTGGGCTCGTACTGCCATGTGTCGCCGCCCGGAAGCCCGGTCGCGGAACGGGCTTCCATCGGCGCCGTGCTGATGGGCAGGGGAAAGCTCCCCGCCTTCTTCGCCGCGCTTGACGGAGCGGCCTTCTTCGTCGGCTTTCCATGTGCGGGCGACGCCATCGTCCACTCCGTCTAAGCCGTCGGCCTATTTCAGCTTGACCGAGGGCTCTCTTCCCCAGACGCGCAACTTGCCGAGCTCCTTGAGGAAGGCGGCCGCACTCGCAGCGTCGGTGAGTTCGATCGTTCCCTCATCGAGCAGCTCCGCAATGCCGGCCCTCTCGAGAAGGGGAACGGCGGCGCCGGCATAGCCGATATATTTGCAATGGGCGAAGGCGTCGGCCACGAAATCGCGTGCGGTGGCGACGTCGATCAGATCCGCGATGGCCTCTGCGGAAGGAAGCAGGACCACCGCGTCGTAGAGTACCGACGGGCCGCCGTCGAGCATCTGGTGGGCGGCGATGCGTTTTCCGTCGGAGGCGGTAAAGCCGCCGACTTTCGGCGCGATCAGCTCGAAGACCGCCTTCTCCTTCTCGACAGCCGCTATCAGGGCGTCGAGAAGCGCGGCGTCCGCGCCGTCCGTCGCCAATATTCCGAGCTTACGGCCCTCGAAACGCTTCGGCCCACGCTGGATGATGCTGAGGGCCGGCGAGGGGTCGAGGTCCTGGCGGGTGGCAACGGCCGCATCCGCCGGTTTCGGCATCGTCTCCAGGCCGAGGGCGTGGCCGACCTTTTTCCCCAGCGTTTCATCGATATTGAGAAGATGCGCGACCATCCGTTCGCGGATCACAGGCGTCTCCACCTTGCTCAATTCGAAGGTCAGGGCATCGGCGATGTGGCGCTGCTCGGGCGGCGTCTGGCTGATGAAGAACTGACGGGCCTGGCTGTAGTGGTCGGCAAAGCTCTCGGCGCGGATGCGCAGCTTCGGGCCCTGCTCCTCGGAAGGAAAATGGCGGAAGCCTTTCATGGGCGACTCGCGCGGACCCTCGCCCCAGGAATTGGGCTGGTAGTTCACGCGTCCGACCGGGTTGCGCATGGCCATGTGGCCGTCCTGCTGAAAGTGCTGGAAGGGACATTTCGGCGCGTTGATCGGAAGATGGGTGAAGTTCGGGCTGCCGAGCCGCTTCAGCTGCGTGTCGAGATAGGAGAAGTTGCGCCCCTGCAGCAACGGATCGTCGCTGAAGTCGATGCCGGGCGGCACGTTCTGCGTCATGAAGGCGACCTGCTCGGTTTCGGCGAAGAAATTCTCCGGCATGCGGTCGAGTACCAGCCGGCCGACAGGCTTCGTCGGCAGCACTTCCTCCGGGATGATCTTGGTCGGATCGAGGATGTCGAAATCGAACTTGTCGGCGAAGTCCTGATCGAAAAGCTGCACATGCAGTTCCCATTCCGGGAAGTTGCCGGACTGGATGGCTTGCCACATATCGCGCCGGTGGAAATCAGGATCGGCGCCATTGATCTTCACGGCCTCGTTCCAGACGACCGACTGGAGCCCGAGCTTGGGCTTCCAATGGAATTTGACGAAGGTGGACTCGTCCTTGGCATTGACGAAACGGAAGGTGTGGACGCCGAAGCCTTCCATGAACCGGAAGGAGCGCGGGATCGCCCGGTCCGACATGACCCACATGACCATGTGCATGCTTTCCGGCGTCAGGCTGATGAAGTCCCAGAAATTGTCATGCGCGGACTGCGCCTGGGGAAACTCCCGGTCCGGTTCGGGCTTTACCGAGTGTATGACGTCGGGGAACTTGATCGCGTCCTGGATGAAGAACACCGGAATGTTGTTGCCGACGAGGTCCCAATTGCCCTCGTTTGTGTAGATCTTGACCGCGAAACCGCGAACGTCGCGGGCGAGGTCGAACGAGCCCTTGCTTCCGGCCACCGTCGAGAACCGCACGAAGGCAGGGGTTCGTTCGCCCGGTCGCTGGAACAGATCCGCCCGGGTGTAGGCTGCAAGCGACTCGTAGGTTTCGAAGAAGCCGTGCACGCCGTAGCCGCGGGCATGCACGACGCGCTCGGGAATGCGTTCGTGATCGAAGTGGAAGATCTTCTCGCGGAAGTGGAAATCCTCGATGAGCGTCGGGCCGCGTTCGCCGGCGCGCAGACTGTTCTGGTCGTCGGCGACGGGGCCGCCCTGAGCCGTCGTCAGGACGGGCGTGTCGCCTTCGGCGATCTGGTGAAGTTCTCCACCGTTGCCGCGTGTCGCTTTCTGGTCATGAATGGTGGCCGGTTTCGTATTGTTCGGCGCAGAGGGTTTCTTGGCCATTGCAGCACTCCTTGGTCGGGGGCGGATGGGCACGAAACCTTGGCGAGGGAGGTTGGTTCCCCTGCACGCAAAAATTACCCGGGCATCCGGCCTGCTGCTATCGCCGATTCCAAGAGGTGGAGCGGGATGCGGGCGGAAAACCGCACGCACTATCCTCATCCCGCTCCGGCAAGGTCGTAGCGAACAGGTAGTGCGTCGGCCCGCCATACGCTGCGGCGCGGACGGAAACGCCAATAGCGCTCGGCGCCGTCGAGAGGCACGCCTTCCGGAGCTTCGGACAGGAGCTCGGCCTCGCCGTTCATCTGCAGGAGGCCGCCAGTGGAGAAGTCCGGGAAAGTGAGCCCGGCGCGCGGATTGAGCGCGATGTTGCCGAGCGTGTTGAAGAAGCGGTTGCCGACGAAATCCGGGATTACCAGCCAGCCGTCTTCCCCGACATGCACGAATCCGGCGTGCCCGCCGCGATGGGAGACGTCGATCTGCCGGCCGCCGGCGAGATCGGCATAGGTTGCGACGAAGAACGTGTCCGCCTGCGCCACCAGAGCACGCGCGGCGGCGTTGAGCCTGAAGCTGGAAACGGGCGGTACGGAAGGTGGCACGGAAGGGTCGCGCACGAAACGGGCCTGGCGGAGCTGGATGTATTTCGGACAGTTGCCGAAGCTCTGGTCGACGCCGAGATCGAAACCGCGGGCATGCCGCTTAAGCGTGCCGTTCAGCCGGTTGCGCCGGCGGGTGCCGAGATCGATTCCGAGCAGGGCGAGGGGAGCGCCGTCCTCCATGCCCGCCTCGGCGGGGTCCGTCGGCTCCCGCGGGAGCTCGACGGTAAGCCTTTTTTCGTCCGGCGCGTGGAGGAAGCCGGGTTCGCCTGCCCTGAGCGTCGCCCAGGCGTCGCCGTCGCGATCGACCGAGCCCAACACGACCATCGGCAGAAGGGGATAGAATTCCCGGTGCTGGTCGATCAGGTGGTCGCGCATGACGCGGCGTCCGATCTCGTCCATGCGCGTTTCCACACCCAGCCTCTTCTGCAGGGCGATTTCGCCCTCATGCCAGGGCGAATGTGCGAGGATGGGAGCCTCCATGACGATTGTTTCCTTGGTTGCGTGAATGTTGGGCATCTCGGGGCTTGTTCGCGGGCGATAACATCCGCCCCCGGCCCAAACTCCCTCATTCCTGTGCCTGTCACAGGAACCCAGCAGGCCAAGTCATTGGCCTGAAGGACTCTTCGCACCGCAGACGCGGCGCTGCTCTCATCCCTGTGACAAGCACAGGGAAGAGGGTGGTTGCAGTCCTTCGATACGCTTAAAAGCACGTGCCGTGCGAGAAGGCTTCCCGCAAGCGGACGTCGTCATAACGCTCGCTAAGCCGCCAACCCCACCGGCGTCTTTGCGAACTCGACGAAGCCCGGCAATGCCTCGATGCGGGCGAGCCAAGCGCGGATCTCCGGATAGGGCTGGAGATCGACGTCGCCTTCGGGGGCGCGCGCCACGTAGCTGTAGAGCGCGACATCGGCGATCGTCGGCCGGTCGGCGGCAATCCAGCCTCTGCCTTTGAGCTCCTGCTCGATCAGCGCCAGGATCGCATGCGAACGAGGGATCACCTCTTCCGGTCGGTAGGGCGCCTTGAACACGTTGATGAGCCGCGCCTGGGCCGGACCATGGGCGATCTGGCCGGCAGCCACCGAAAGCCAGCGCTGAACGGCAGCCGCCCCCGCGGCGTCTTCCGGCAGCCAGTCCGTGCGGCCGGTCTTCTTTGCCAGATAGACGAGAATTGCGCTTGAGTCCGAGATGATCGTGCCGCCGTCGTCGAGCACCGGGACCTGACCGAAGGAATTGAGCTTCAGGAAATCCGCTTGCTTGTGCTCTCTCCTGGCGAAATCGACGACCACCAGCTCATGCTCGATATCGAGCAGCGAGAGGAACAAGCGGGCGCGGTGCGCGTGGCCGGAGAGGGGATGGTGATAGAGTTTCATGTCGGCCTCGTTGAATGATGGAACGACACCAAGATGATTGTTATCCGCGGAGTTGATAAGCTCCGATAGAGGCACTAGACCGTTTCACTTGATGAAATAATCGAGGAGCATTCGATGGATCGCTGGCAGGCGATGCGGATTTTCGTGGAGGTGGTGGAAAGCGGCGGCTTCGCGGCGGCCGCCAAGGTGCTGCATATGAGCCCGCCATCGGTCACCCGGGCGGTGGCGAAGCTGGAGGACCTGATCGGGACACGGCTTCTGGTGCGCACCACGCGCTCGCTGAAACTGACTGCGGCGGGCGAAGGTTACGTGGCCGATTGCCGGCGTATCCTCGGGGAGATCGCCGAGGCGGAAGCCAATGCGGCGGGTAGCTTCACCGCCCCTGCGGGGTTGCTCACGATAACGGCGCCCGCGCTCTTCGGGCGCATCCACGTGCTCCCCGTCATCCTCGACTTTCTCGATCACTATCCGGCAATGCAGGTCAAGACCGTCTTCGTCGACCGCGTGACCAATCTGGTTGACGAGGGTCTGGATGTGGCGATCCGCATTGCCTCGCTCCCGCCCTCCGGGCTCGTTGCGCGCCGGATCGGCTCGGTCCGGCAGGTGCTTTGCGGCTCGCCGGATTATTTCGCCCGCTTCGGCGAGCCGGGCAGCCCGCAGGAGCTTGCCCGTCATCGCATCATCGGGCGAGAGGGCCTCTTCGGCCACTCGGAATGGCTCTTCGGACGCGACAACAGCATCCGCGTTCCGATCAGCCCTCGTCTCATCTGCAACACCAATGACGCGGTCCTTGCCGCCGCTGTGGCGGGCTGGGGATTGTCGCGGTTTCAGTCCTACCAGGTGGCACCCGACGTGAGAGCCGGCAGGCTCAAGGTCGTCCTTGCCGACCACGAGCGCGAGCCGGTGCCGATCCACATCGTGCATGCGGAAGGCCGCATGGTCTCTGCAAGGGTGCGCGCCTTCGTGGACTTCGCCGCCGGGCGTTTTCGTCGCCACGCGGGTCTTGGCACCGAGCTTTGAAGACCTCTACCGGTCGTCGTCGCGCACCCGCAGCAGCACCCGTTCGAGCGCATCCGTCAGCGCCCGGTGGCCGCCGCCGCGGTCGAAGTCCGCCAAAACCTGCTCGTTCAATCCGCCGGCGGTCGAAAATTCGCGGGCGAGTTCTTCCAGCGGCGTCCCCCCGTCCCTGACCGCCCTCTGGGAGAGACTGGCGAAGAGCGGGGCGATATAGGCGCGTGCCTTGTCGCGGTCGAGACCCTTTTCGGCGAACCAGCCGGTCGTCCGGTCGAGAATGCCGAGATAGGTCGCCATCAGAGCGCTTCCGACGGCAAGCAGGTCATATTCCTCCTTGGTCTCGCATTCGACCGCCGTTCCGAGTGCCGCAAAGATCGCGGCAACGGCGCGGTTCGGTGGATAGATCGCCGTCACGCCCTCGCGCTCGGCGACGAAGGGCAGGGGGATTGCCTGGGTGAGCTCCACCTCCTCGCTGATCCAGCCGAGAAGCTTGGAACGATCGGTAGCGGCAATGACGCTGACGACCTTCTGACCCTTTGAGCTTGGGGATCACGTCCTCGGCGATTTGAGGACGAACGGCGAGGAACAGCACGTCGGCCGCGTCCACGGCTTCCTGATTGTCCTTGGCGATCCGCACGAGCGGGAAGCGGCCGGCAAGCCGGGCAGCAATTTCCCGGTTGCGCGGGGAGACGAGGATCCCGGCGACGTCGAGCCCGGAACCGACGATGCCCGTCACCATCGCTTCGGTGATGGCGCCGGTGCCGATGAAGCCAATACGCATCGCTGTTCACTCCCTTGATTCGTACCGGCGACATTAGAACAATTCCGGGAAATTGCGTCACTAACGCAGCCGTTTTCCCTCTCCGTCGAACACCAGAACCGAAACCGGATCGAAGCGGGCCGTCAGGCGGTCACCGGCCTTGAGTCCGCGGCCGTTCTTCGTTTCGACCACGATGAGCTCGCCGTTGCCGTGGCGGGCATAGGCGAAGGTCTCTCCGCCGAGATGTTCCAGCATGTCGATCGTGAGGGCTAGCCCTGCAGGACCGTCTTCATTGAAATGCTCGGGCCGGATGCCGATCGTCACCGCAGTTCCCGCCGCCGCCTGCAGGGTGACGGGGATCTTCGCGTCTCCGTGGCCCGGCAGGCGCGCATAGGCCCGGTCCTGGTCGATTTCGATCACGCCCTTCAGGAAATTCATCTTCGGCGACCCGATGAAGCCGGCGACGAAGAGGTTGGCCGGGTCGTCATAGAGATCGAGGGGCGAGCCCACCTGTTCGACCACGCCGGCGCGCATGACGACGATCTTGTCGGCGAGCGTCATGGCCTCGACCTGATCATGCGTCACGTAGACGATGGTGGTGGCGAGCTGCTTGTGCAGCCGTGCGATCTCGATGCGCATATGCACGCGCAGCTCCGCATCGAGGTTGGAAAGCGGCTCGTCGAAGAGGAAGATCTTCGGATGGCGGACGATCGCCCGGCCGATCGCCACGCGCTGGCGCTGGCCGCCCGAAAGCTGCTTCGGTTTGCGGTCGAGCAGCGCGCCGAGTTCCAGGATATGGGCGGCCTCGTTCACCCTCTTCTCGATCTCGGCCCTGGGGACACCGGCGAAGCGGAGCGCAAAACCCATATTCTCGCGCACCGTCATATGCGGATAGAGCGCATAGGACTGGAACACCATGGCGATCCCGCGCTTGGACGGATCGACATCGTTCATTCGGCTATCGTCGATCGTCAGGTCGCCGGAGGTGATCTCCTCAAGCCCGGCGATCATCCGGAGCAGCGTGGACTTGCCGCAGCCGGAAGGTCCGACGAAGACGACGAACTCGCCGGATTTTATGTCGAGATCGACGCCCTTGATGACCTCGAGGCCACCATAGGATTTACGGACATCGCTGAGTTGGAGTTGGCTCATGCGCTCGCCGCTCCTTCCGCCAGGGCGACGAGCTCGAGCTTCGCCGCGCCGAGCCGCGTCGAAGCGACCGAGACGACGACGGCGCCGGCGGGGCCCGTGGACTCCAGCCAGAAACCGGCGGAACCGCCCTGAAGGACGAGGCGGGCCGGTCCGACCAGCCGCGCCGGACCATGAACCTCGACGTCGACTGCATCGTTCAGGAAGGGCAGGACGTTGCCGGCCTGGTCGAGCGCGCGCAGGATGACGCGAACGCTGTCGCGGTCTTCAGCACGCAGCGTCTTGCTATCCGCCTCGACGTGAAGCGTCGTAGGCACGGGGTCGGCGGCCATGCGCAGATCGGCGACCGGCTTGCCGGCGACGAAGCCGGTAAATTCCGCGCTTTCCCACTTCATGCCCCAGACTCCGAGCTCGTCCTTGGTGAAGTGGCGGTGGTCGATGACGACCGGCGGATGCGGCAGGTGCGGGAAATTCTCGCGATCCGGGCCGACGCGCTTGGAAAGCGAGCCGTATTTCAATTCGACCTCGTCGCAATTCGTCAGCACGATCAAGGGCAGCACGCCGCCTATATTGCGCTCGCCGCGCGCCCAGAAGGTCACCGGCTTCATCACGACTTCCTCGGAGGGATCGCACTGGCTGGCATAGACATAAGCAGCGAATTTCGGCTCGCGGAACATGTCCATGACGCCGTGATAGCAGATCCGGTCCCCGGAGCCGAAATCCTTGTGGGTGTTGTAGTCGAACATGCACCAGCCGATCGCACCGGAAATGCCGGGATCGCCATAAGCCGCATTCAGCACTTCCAGATGCCGGCGAACATGTTCGGCCTGGCGCTGCTCCTGGTCATAGATCTTCGTCGGATACATGTGCCCGCCGAATTCGGTGATGAGATAGGGCACCTTGCGGGCAAGCCCGGTGCATTCCTGCTGCGGGCGAAGCGCCGTGCGCGGCCGGTTCGAGCCGGGCAGCTCCTCGTTGCCGAGGATGAAGTCGTTCATCGTGTAGACGTCTTCCAGAAATTCGCTGTCGGTAATGTATCGCACGCCGCCCGTCTGCCGTGTCGGGTCGAGCTCGCGGGCGAGGCGATTGGTCTCGGCATAGAAGTCGTGCGAATCCTGTGACTCGTTGATGCGCACACCCCAGATGACGATCGACGGGTGGTTCCAGTCGCGCTCGATCATGCGGCGGACATTGCGGATCGCCTCCTGTTTCCATTCCTCCCCGCCGATGTGCTGCCAGCCGGGAATCTCCTCGAAGACGAGGAGCCCGATGCGGTCGCAATGGTCGAGGAACCATTTCGACTGCGGGTAATGCGAGGTGCGCACGAGATTGCAGTGAAGCCTGTGCTTCATGATCTCCGCGTCGCGCTCCTGGGCGGTGCGCCCCATGGCGTAGCCGACATAGGGGAAGGACTGGTGACGGTTCAGCCCGCGGATCTTCAGCGGGCGGCCGTTGAGCCGGAAGCCTGCGGTCGTGAACTCCGCGGTGCGGAAACCGAAATGCGAGGCCAAGCGGTCGGAGCCCTGGCGGGTCCGGAGCTCGGCTTCGATCTCGTACAGCACCGGATCGTCGATGTCCCAGAGCGATAGGCCTTTCAGGCCTTCCAACTCAAGAGTGAGGCTCTCGCCGGCCGTTTCGCGGGCGACCTCGGCCAGCACTTCGCCCGCCGCATTCTTGAGGAGCGCCGAGACCGTACCGGAGAAGGGCAACCCTTGCGGATTGGAAAGGTCGCACCGGACGGAAACGGCCTTGTCGTCGGAGAGCACGTCGCGGGTTTCGATCTTGATATTGCCGATCGATACCGGATCGGTGACCTTCAGCCAGACGTCGCGATAGATACCGGCATAGGTCAGATAGTCGATCCGGCCGCCGAAAGGCGGGATCTCCGGATTCTCGCTGCCGTCGATCTTCACCGTGATGAGATTGTCGCCTTCCTGGAGCCTGTCCGTCAGGCGTGCCTCGAAAGGCGTGTAGCCGTCCTTATGCGCCAAGATCTCTTCGCCGTTGAGATAGACGACCGCATCGGCCATTGCCGCGTCGAAGACGAGCGAGACCTCCCGGCCGGAGAAGTCCGGGCGCCAGGCAAGGACCTTCTGGTAGGTGAAGGCGCGCTGGTAGCATGTCTCGTCGAAATAGTTGAACGGCAGTTCGACGGCGTTGTGCGGCAGGCTGATCGGCTGACCCGCCCGGAGCGTTCCGGCGTCGGCGGCGTCGAAGCCTTCGGAGAAGACCCACGAATTATTGAAGGAAGTAACAGAGCGCATCATCGTTCCTATTTGACTGAGCCCAGCATGCCCTGGACGAACTGGCGTTGCATGAAGAAGAAAACGGCTAGCGTCGGCAGTGTCGCGAGAATCGTCCCGACCATGACCACGCCGTAATCGGGGTAGTAGGCGGAGGCGAGCGACGAGATGACCAGCGTGATCGTCTTGGTTTCGTTGGTCTGGAGCACGATCAGCGGCCAGAGATAGTTGTTCCACGCGGTCATGAAGACGATGACGAAGGCGGCCGCATAGGTCGAACGCATGACCGGTACGTAGATGAAGAGGAAGATCTGCCACTCCTTGAGCCCGTCGACCTTGGCCGCGTCGCGGAGCTCGGAAGGGAAGGCCTTGGTGCTCTGCCGGAAGTAGAAGATGACGAAGGCCGAGCCGATCGTCGGCAGGACGACGGCGAGATGCGTGTTGATGAGACCCGCCTTGCCCATGATGACGAAGAGCGGGATCATCAGCGCGGCGAAGGGGATCATAAGGGTGAGCAGCATCGCCCGGTAGACGCGCTCGCGTCTTCGCGAGCGGAACATCTCGAAGCCGTAACCGGCGAGCGAGGAGACCGCGAGCGTGAGCACGGTCGCAAGGATCGCGATCTTCGCCGAGTTCCAGAAGACGAGCGGCACATTTACCAGCGTGAAGAAGTTGCCGACATTGGTGGCAAAGGCTGCGCCCGGCAGGAGTTTGCCCTTGATGATGTCTATCGAGGAATTGGTTGCGCCGAGCACCATCCAGATGAACGGAAAGACGGAGAGGAAGGCCATCAGGCCGAGGAAGCCATAGGTGGCCGCCATTGCCGCGAAACGTCCAAATCCGTTCATCGGTCACGCTCCCTTGCCGCGAAGAACTGCACGAAGGCGAGGAGCGCGACGAGGACGACGATGACATAGGAGACCGTCGCCGCATAACCGAGATTCGGCATGAAGCGGAAGGTCAGGTTGTAGATGTAGAGCGACAAGGTGAGCGTGGCATTGGACGGGCCGCCCTTGCCCTCGGTCAGATTATAGACCTCGTCGAAAAGCTGCAGCGTGCCGATCGTCGAAATGACTGTCGTGAAGAGGATGACCGGCTTCAGCAGAGGGATGGTGAGGTGGGTGAAGCGCGCCCAGGCCGGAACGCCGTCGATGCGCGCCACCTCGTAGATCGACCTGTCGATGTTCTGAAGCGCCGCAAGATAGAAGATCATGTTGTAGCCGGTCCAGCGCCAGGTGATGGCAAGAATGACGAGAACCTTCGCCCAGAAGGGATGCGTCAGCCACGGAATGGGCGAGGCGACGAGACCGATCGCCTGGAGCGTCGAATTGACGATCCCGTCGGTTGCGAACATGCCCTTGAAGAGCACCGAATAGGCGACCAGCGAACTGACGCAGGGCAGGAAGATCGCCGTGCGGAAAACCCCTCGGCCGACGAGCCGCGGGTTGTTGAGGAGCGACGCCAGGATCAGCGCGAGCAGGATCATGATCGGCACCTGCACGACGAAATAGGTCATCGTGTTGGTGAGGGCCTTGATGAAGACCGGATCGTTCCAGAGCCGAACGATGTTCGCGAAGCCCGCGAACTTCATGGTCATGCCGCGGCCGGACTGGAATGACATCCAGAGTGACCACGCGATGGGATAGACCATGAACAGGGCGATCAGCCCGAGGGCCGGCGCGACGAACAGCCAGCCATTGACGTCGTAATATCGGCCGATACCGCGGCGCGCTCGAACCATGTTCCCCTCCTGGAAGGCCGGACAGCCGGAAATTTGGCCGCGGCAAGAGCCGCGGCCGGAAACAGCGGGCGCATGCCCGCCGCCATCCCCCGCATCACTGGATCTGTGCGCTGACCTCGGCCTCGATCGCCCGCAGCACCTCGTCGACCGGTGTGCCCTGCGTCACGGCCGGGAGTTGCGCAGTGACGGCGAGGTCCGCCTCGTTGGTGAAGATGCCGTAATTGACCGAGGGGACCTTCGCCAGCCAATCGGAGAAGTTTTGCCAGACCTTCTCGCCGCCGAAGAAGGGGTCTGCCGCCTCATAGGCCGCGCCGCCGCGGGCGGCGAGCAGCGAGCCGACCGCACCGCGGTCCTGGAGGATCTTCTGATAGAAATCGATGTCCTTGGCGTAGATCTCGTTCAGGAAGTCGATGGCCTCCGCCTTCTCCTCGGAGCTTTCGAGCACGTACCAGCTGGAGCCGCCGAGATTGGAGGCATGCGTCCCGCCTTCGATCGAGAGCGCCGGAATGGGGGCGACGCCCCAGTTGCCGGACTGGTCCGGCTGCGCCTTGACGGTGCCGGTGATCCAGACGCCCGTGACGACGGTCGCGACGTCGCCGGAGGTGAAGGTGCCCACCCAGTCGGACCAGCCGTTGGCAGGCTTGTAGATATTCGCCTGCATGATCTTGCCGATGGTTTCGAGCGCCGCCTTCAGCGCCGCATTGCCGGTGATGTTCGGCTTGCCTTCCTTGTCGAAATACCATTGCCCGGCCGACTGCATGATGATGCGCACGAGACCGGCGTCGTTCGGGTCGAGGCCCATCATCTTCTTGCCGGTCTTCTCTTCGACCTGCTTTCCGATCTCGATGAAGCGGTCCCAGGTGAGATCCTGCATGTCCTGCGGCTTGAAGCCGGCGGCTTCCAGATAATCCTTGCGGTAATAAAGACCCGTGACGCCGGAATCGAAGGGCATTCCGTAGACTTGGCCGTCGAGCGTCATGAGCTCGACCTTGTAGGGGGCGAAACCGGAATAATCGACGGTGCCGGACAAAGGCGCGAAGGCCCCCGGGAAGGATTGAAGGTATTTCTGAGCGCCGTAATCCTCGATGAGCACGATGTCGGGGAGCGCGTCGGCGGTGCCGGACGAAAGCCCGGTCTGCAGCTTCTGCTCGACGTCGAGCTTGGCGAAATCGACGATGTTGAAGGTGACGTCCGGATGCGTTTTCGTATAGCGGGCGCCCGCCTCCTTCATGATCGCGACATTGAAATTCGGGTCCCAGCACCAGATGGTGATTTCCTTGGCCTGCGCCGCGGTAACCCCCAGGAAGCTTGCGCCCGCGAGAGCCAGAGCGGCGATACGCGGCAGATAGGCACGCGCCTGAATGTCCATTGTTTCCTCCCGAAATCGTGTTCCCCGAGACAGTCCTCTCTGTCCCGGCGGCGAGTATTTCTCAAAACTCGAGTGGGCGCAATTATTTTCAGTAAATTTTTACTTGGCACTTGCGACGCGTGCTTTGAAGGCACGTTAGCCGTCACGACCGCGCGCCAGTCGGCGCCTGATGGCATGATTGCCGCTATGGCCAGAGTGAACGCGGGCGATTGGCTACACGCGACGTTGCGGATATCGTCCAGTCGATTTCGACCCGAGATTCTAGAGCCGGCCCGCCATGTCATCTTCCTTGTTCGCTGTCTCGGCCGGTGCCGGCGTGCTGCCGCGCCAGACGATTTCCGTGCCGAAAACCACCTTCTTGGCGACCTCTCGGCCCGAAAGGCGCTCCAGCAACAGGTCGACGGCGGTTTCGCCGATGAGCTCCGCCGGAATCTTCACCGTGGAAAGCGGCGGCCCGAGAAACTGCGCGACCGGAATGTCGTTGAAGCTCGCGACCGCGATATCCTCGGGAATCCTGAGCCCCATCTCGTGGATGGCCCTGTAGGCGCCCAGCGCCATATTGTCGTTGCAGGTGATGAGGATCTTCGGTGGATTGGGATTCGATAGCATCGCCCTGGCAAGCTTGTAGCCGCTGTCGGGCGTCATCGGCTCGACCATGCACAATTCCGGATCATAAAGCCCGGCCTTGGTCATCCAGTCGATATAGGTGCGGCAACGGCGCTCCGAATGGATGTTGTCGGGCCCGTAGAAAGCGTCGATCCAGCCGATGAAGCCGATGCGCCGGTAGCCCATGGCATGCACCGCCTCCAGGAGCCGGGTCATCGCCAGCGAGACGTCGCTGAGCACGGTGTCCTCCATGTCTCCGGCCGGTGCGTAATCGGCAAAGACGAGGTGGCGGCTGTGGCGGCGCAGCCATTCGAGCTCGTCGCCGTAATAGTGGCCGACGGCCACCACACCCGAGGCGCCCTCGAGGATCGTCGCTTCCGGAGGGTTGCCGGTGAGGAAGACCTTGACGACTTCGCTCTTCAGCGCCTGGCAGCGGCTTTCGATGCCGAGGCGAACACCGACATAGTAGGGATCGGCGAGTTCCTGGGCGGGGTCGAGGAAATGCACGAGCGCGATCTTCAGGCCGACGCCGACGCCATGCGCTGCGGCGCGGCTGCGATTGCGCGGCGTCGCATAGTTGAGCGCCTCCGCCGTTTCGATGATCGCCTGGCGTTTCCTGTTCGAGATCGACAGCGTCGGGTCATAGTTGAGGACGCGTGAGACGGTTGCCGACGATACGCCGACGGCCGACGCGATTTCCTTGATTGTGACCATTCGGTTCCGCCTGTCCTTCTGCCGTGCCGCGCTCGAGTATCCTGTTTAGTAAATTTTTATCGCGGCTTTTTCAATCGCAAGCCGCAGCCAAGGGGGGCACGGATTCGTTGGTCCTCGCATTGCGGCCCGTGGCAGATACGCTCGCATACATGCCTGTGGTGCGGAATTCGGTCGGGCTCGCGCCGAAGACGCGGCGGAATACCTTGGCGAAGTAGTTGGGGTCCTCGAAGCCGGACAGGATGGCGACTTCCTTGACCGGCAGGTCCGCGGTCTTGGTCAGCAGCTTTACCGCCCTTTGCAGGCGCTTCTGCAGCACGAATTCCGCCGGCGGCATGCCTTCGCTGGCGGCGAAGACTCGGGAGAAATGGGCGCGGCTCAGGCCCGAAATGCGCGCGAGCTCCTCGACCGGAAGGGGCTTGTCGAGATTGCTCAGAACATGATCGATCACGTGCTGCATCTTCCGGTATTCGTCACTGAGGACCGGATGCGATCCGAACACGTCGTCATAAAGCGCCATCGCCGCCTCATAGGCGATCGCCGAGGCGCTGCCCGGGGTGTCGCCACCGGCCATGAGGCGCAGGCTGCAGTCGGCAAGATGTTCGACGGTATCCGGCTGCAACCTTATGATGGGACCGGTGACGGCGAGAATGGCGCGGTGGATCCTCAGCGCCTCCTCGCCGTTCATGGAGATCCAGAAGAACTCCCAGCGCCCGCCTTCCTCGAGCCAGTAGCGATGATTGTGGGGCACGAGCAGGAGCAGCGTCTCGCCCGGACGCACGCGGTGACTGCGGTTCTCATATCGCAGGTTGCCGGCCCCGCCGATCGTGTACTGCAGCACGGTGAACGGGGTTTGGCCGCGCTTGCGACCGTCCCAATCGTAGCTTGCATCGGTCCTGATCTCGTAGCCGGTGCTCGTCGGCATGGTGTGCAGGCTCTGGCGTCCCCGCGGCAGTGAGACCGTCCGCATCGCGGGCCCCCGGGCGATCAGTTGCTGCAGCATAGAATTACCCATGAAAGCACAATACCTCTCTAGTCGTGCATCCGATTATACACATAATGCCCCCAGATCGCGCAAGACATGCGGTTGCTACGGCGTTTGCCGAGGAGGGCACCGCTTCGCCGATCCAGGCCAGTTCAATGAATTGATTTTACCCTTTTAGCGCGAAGGTCGCAGTCTGAGGAGGAATAGCACGGCCATGGCCAGCTTTAAGATCGCCATCATCGGCGCCGGCAGCATCGGCTTCACCAAGAAGCTCTTCACCGACATTGTTTCCGTGCCGGAGCTCCGGGACGTCGAGTTCGCGTTGACGGATCTGAGCGAGCACAACCTCGCCATGATCAAGTCCATCCTCGACCGGATCGTCGAGGCGAACAAACTGCCCACGCGGGTAACCGCGACGATCGACCGCCGCAAGGCGCTGGAGGGCGCGCGCTACATCATCAGCTGCGTGCGCGTCGGCGGCCTCGAGGCCTATGCCGACGATATCCGCATACCGCTGAAATACGGCGTCGACCAATGCGTCGGCGACACGATCTGCGCCGGCGGCATTCTCTACGGTCAGCGCAACATTCCGGTGATCCTCGATTTCTGCACGGACATCCGCGAAGTGGCCGAGCCCGGCGCCAAGTTCCTCAACTATGCCAACCCGATGGCGATGAACACCTGGGCGGCGATCGAATACGGCAAGGTCGACACGGTCGGTCTCTGCCACGGCGTCCAGCACGGGGCCGAGCAGATCGCCGAGATCCTCGGCGCCGGGGAAGGCGAGCTCGACTACATCTGCTCCGGCATCAACCACCAGACATGGTTCGTCGATATCCGCCTCAACGGCCGCAAGGTCGGCAAGGACGAACTCGTCGCCGCCTTCGAGGCGCATCCCGTCTTTTCAAAGCAGGAGAAGCTTCGGATCGACGTGTTGAAGCGCTTCGGCGTCTATTCGACCGAAAGCAACGGACACCTGTCCGAATACCTGCCCTGGTATCGGAAGCGTCCGGACGAGATCTCCAGATGGATCGACATGTCGGACTGGATCCATGGGGAAACCGGCGGGTATCTCCGCTATTCGACCGAGACCCGCAACTGGTTCGAGACCGAATATCCGCGCTTCCTCGAAGAGGCGGGCCGGCCGCTGGAAACGATCAGGCGCTCGAACGAACATGCGAGCCGCATCCTCGAAGCGCTGGAGACGGGTCGGGTCTATCGCGGCCACTTCAACGTCAAGAACAACGGCGTGATCACCAACCTTCCGGCGGATGCCATCATCGAATCGCCCGGCTTCGTTGATCGTTTCGGCATCAACATGGTGGCAGGCATCACATTGCCTGAGGCCTGTGCGGCCACCTGCATCTCGTCGGTCAACGTCCAGCGCATGTCCGTTCATGCGGCGATCACCGGCGACATCGATCTTCTGAAGCTCGCCGTGCTGCACGACCCGCTGGTCGGCGCCATCTGCACGCCGGAGGAAGTCTGGCAGATGGTCGACGAAATGGTCGTCGCGCAGGCCAGATGGCTGCCGCAATATGCCCATGCGATCGACGCTGCCAAGGAAAGGCTCGCCCGCGCCACGGTCGCCACCCGGGAGTGGAAGGGCGCCGCTCGGCGCGAAGTGCGCTCGATCGAGGAGATCCGCGCGGAGAAGGAAGCGGCGAAGCTGCGCGTGGCTGGGTAGAAGAGTGGCTACCTCTGCCCGAATTGCCCCTCACCCTAACCCTCTCCCCGCAGGCGGGGAGAGGGGACTTCGGCGAGCGCTGCTAGTCCCCTTCTCCCCACTCGCGGGGAGAAGGTGGCCGGCAGGCCGGATGAGGGGCAATCCCCCGGTCGGGGCGGATAGCAGGGCAAAGAGCCCGCAAATTGAGGTAATGCGCGAGGTCACCTGCGTGAGGAGACGCGAGTGCCACGAAGGAAGAGGAGCGCCGGCCGCCCCGGCCCGGCGAAGACAGGAGGGAGAACCTGGGACATGAAAACGCATCGACTGACTATGACCGCGAGCCTGCTGATCGGCATATCCGCCTTTGCCGTGCAGGCCTTCGCATCCGAGCCGACCGTGGTGCCGGAGCAGCCGCCCTTTCCGGCGCAGGGCAAGGTCACCTATGTGTCGCGCGATTCCATTCTCGAGTTCAAGGCGCTGCCGGAATACAGGGAGCCCGAATGGGTCACCGAGAAATTCGTCAAGGCCGGCAAGCTGCCGCCGGTGGCCGAGCGGCTTCCGAAGGAACCGATGGTCTACAAGACCGGCAACATGCCCGACGGCATGGGCGTCTATGGCGATGTCATGCGCCACGTGATCGGCGGCCGGCCGGAAGGCTGGAATTACAGCGCAGGCCAGACTCAAGGGTGGGGCGGCATCGACATCGGCATGTTCGAGTGCCTGACGCGCACCGCGCCGCTCTTCCAGGTCGAGGCGGACGATATGGAGCCGCTGCCGAATCTCGCGAAAAGCTGGGATTGGTCGGAGGACGGACGCAAGCTGACCATGCATCTGATCGAAGGCGCGAAATGGTCGGACGGCGATCCCTTCGACGCCGATGACGTTATGTTCTACTGGGAGGACAATGTCCTCGACTCGAGCGTTTCACCCTTGAACGGGGCGACGCCCGAAACGTTCGGCGAGGGCACGACCCTCAAGAAGATCGACCAGTATACGGTCGAATGGGCCTTCAAGGAGGCCTTCCCGCGCCAGCATCTTTTCGCAATGGCCTACGGTACCTTCTGCCCCGGCCCGTCGCATATCCTCAAGACCAAGCATCCGAAATATGCCGGCACGACCTACAACGAATACAAGAACGGCTTCCCCGCCGAATATATGAACCTTCCGGTGATGGGTGCATGGGTGCCGGTCGCCTATCGTCCTGACGACATCATCGTGCTGCGCCGCAATCCCTATTACTGGAAGGTCGACGAAGCCGGCAATCAGCTCCCCTATCTGAACGAAGTCCATTACAAGCTGTCGACCTGGGCCGACCGCGACGTGCAGGCGATCGCGGGTTCGGGCGACATTTCGAACCTCGAACAGCCGGAAAACTTCGTGGAATCGCTGAAGCGCGCCGCCAATGAGCGCGCGCCGGCGCGGCTTGCCTTCGGTCCGCGCGTCATCGGCTATAACATGCACATGAACTTCTCCGGCAATGGCTGGGGCGACCCGGACGAACGCGCGAAGGCGGTGCGAGAGCTCAACCGCAACCTGGACTTCCGCAAGGCCGTCACCATGGCGGTCGACCGCAAGAAGCTTGGCGAAGCCCTAGTGAAGGGTCCCTTCACGGCGATCTATCCGGGCGGGCTTTCCTCCGGCACGAGCTTCTACGACCGGAACTCCACCATCTACTACCCCCACGATCTCGAAGGCGCCAAGGCGCTTCTCGAAAAGGTGGGGCTCAAGGACACGGACGGCAACGGCTTCGTCAATTTCCCGGCCGACAAGCTTGGCGGCCGCGACGTCGAAATCGTTCTGCTCGTCAATTCCGACTACAGCACCGACCGTAATCTTGCCGAAGGGATGGTCGGGCAGATGGAAAAGCTCGGGCTCCGGGTCGTCCTCAATGCACTCGACGGCAAGCAGCGGGACGCCGCCAATTATGCCGGCCGCTTCGACTGGATGATTCATCGCAACACGGCCGAATTTGCTTCCGTGGTGCAGAACACGCCTCAGCTCGCCCCGACCGGCCCGCGCACGAGCTGGCATCACCGCGCTCCGGAAGGCGGCGAAGTCGATGTCATGCCCCACGAGCAGGAGCTCGTCGACATCGTCAACAAGTTCATCGCCAGCAACGACAATGACGAGCGAACGGAGCTGATGAAGCAATACCAGAAGGTAGCCACCACCAATGTCGATACCGTCGGCCTGACGGAGTATCCGGGCGCGCTGATCATCAACAAGCGCTTCTCGAACATTCCTCCGGGCGCGCCGATCTTCATGTTCAACTGGGCGGAAGACACGATCATCCGCGAACGGGTCTTCGTTGCCGCCGACAAGCAGGGCGACTACGAGCTCTATCCCGAGCAGCTTCCCGGCAAGCCGGGCGAAAGCGGCCCTATCAACTGAAGCTGAACCGCCTCCGCCGGCTCCGAGGAAAGGAGCCGGCGAGGGTGCAAGCCCTTCACGCCGCCGCGAGCCGATGCAGGCATGGCTCTCGCGGAACTCGAGACAGAAGGAAACGGCATGTTCAGATTTCTGCTTGTCCGAATCGCCTCTGCCATTCCGGTGCTGCTCGTCCTGAGCGTGGTTACCTTCGGCATCATCCAGGCACCGCCGGGAGATTACAGCGACTACATCCGCTCGCAGCTCATCAATCAGGGCGGCGCTTCTTTCGAGGAGGCGGATGCCCAGGCGCAGGCCTACCGCAAGGAGCACGGCCTCGATAAGCCGCTGCCGATCCAGTACGTCGACTGGATAACGGGCATCGTGACGCGAGGCGATTTCGGCCACAGCCTCTACTACAACAAGCCCGTCGCTGACGTGGTCGGCGAGCGCCTGCCGCGAACGCTGGCGCTGGCGCTCGTCTGCCACATCCTGGCGTCGGTGATCGGCATCGCCTTCGGCATCATCGCGGCGACGCGGCAATATTCCTGGATAGACAGCCTGCTTTCGACCGTATCGTTCCTCGGCATGACGGTGCCGCGCTTCCTCATGGCGCTGATCATCGTCTATATCCTCGTCTTTCATTTCAATGTGAGCGAGATCAACAGCTTCCATTCCGCCCGCTACGGCGGGGCGCCCTGGTCCTGGGACAAGTTCGTCGACCTGGTCAAACATGTCTGGCCGGTCGTGGCGATCGCCACCTTCGGCGGGCTCGCCTACAATATGCGGGTGATGCGGGGCAATCTCCTCGATACGTTGAACGCGCAATATGTCGAAACGGCACGCGCCAAGGGCCTGAGCGAGGGTGCGATCGTCATGCGCCATGCTGTGCCGAACGCTTTGCACCCGCTGATCATGTACCAGGGCGTCGTGCTTCCCTACATGCTGACCGGCGAGATCGAGACGGCGATCATCTTCGCGCTGCCGACCGTCGGGCCGGCGATCGTCGGTTCCATGTGGGTGGGCGACGTCTATGTGACGGCGACATTCATGCTGGTCCTCTCCGCAACGCTGATCGTCGGCAACATCATCGCCGACATGATGCTCGCCGCGCTCGATCCGCGCGTGCGCATGGGAGGGGGGGTATACGCATGACCGTCGAAGCCGAAGGAACTCTTCCGGTGGCGATCGAGCCCGGGGAAAAACACCACCACGAGAGCTACTCCGCCCTCGTCTGGCGGCGGCTGAAGCGTTCGTGGACCGGCCTGCTTGGCCTTGTCCTCGTCTGCCTCCTGATCCTGATGGCGGTCTTCGCCGAGTTCCTGTCGCCCGTCGATCCGAAGGCGACGGATGTGGCCTTCGCGCAGCCGCAGACGATCAGCTTCCGGGACAAGGAGGGCAATTTCGTCTTTCCGCCGAGGAGCTATCCGGTGCGGGAGACGGAGGAGCTCGATCCGGTCACCTTCCAGCCGATCATCGGACCGGATTACGACAACCCGCAGGTCCTCGGCTTCTTCGTCAAGGGCGCACCCTACAGGCTCTTCGGGCTGATCCCCGCCGAGCGGCATCTGTTCGGCGCCGTCGACGGTACGCCGGTGCATCTGCTCGGCACCGACAAATTCGGCCGCGACGTGCTGTCCCGCATCCTCTACGGCTCGCGCATCTCGCTGATGATTGCCCTCACCGTCGTCTTCATCGTCACCGTGGTCGGGACGACCGTCGGCATGGTGTCCGGCTATTTCGGCGGGCGCTTCGATGCCTGGGTGCAGCGTTTCGTCGAGCTGGTGCTCGCCTTCCCGCAATTGCCGCTCTATCTGGCGCTCGCCTCGCTGATCCCGGTCACCGCGCCGACCAATGTCTTTCTCGCCTTCGTCATCATCGTGATGTCCGCGCTCGGCTGGGCGCAGATGTCGCGCGAGGTGCGCGGCAAGACCCTGGCGCTTGCCCGGATCGAATATGTGCGGGCGGCGATCGCCATCGGCGCCACGGACCGGCGCATCATATTCCAGCACATCTTCCCGAATGTGATGAGCCACGTCATCGTCGCGGTGACGCTCGCCATCCCGCAGGTGGTGCTGCTCGAATCGTTCCTCGGCTTCCTCGGCTTTGCGGTCAAGCCGCCGCTGATCTCCTGGGGCCTGATGCTGCAGGACACGGCGAATTATTCCGCGATCGGTTCCTATCCCTGGATCCTCTCGCCCGTCGCCTTCGTGCTCGTCACCGTTTTCGCCTTCAATGCGCTGGGGGACGGCCTGCGCGACGCAATCGACCCCTATTGAGGAGCATGCCGATGGTAACGATCGAAAGTGTTGTCCCGGCACCCGAGGAACGGCGCGACCGCGATACGAAGGATGCGAGGCCGGTGATCGATGCCCGAAAGGTGGCGGTATCCTTCAAGGTCGAGAACGGCACCGTCGAGGCGGTGAAGGATGTCTCCTTTCAGCTTTACCGCGGCGAGACGGTGGCGATCGTCGGCGAATCCGGCTCCGGCAAGTCGGTGACGGCGCGCACCGTCATGGGGCTCTTGTCGAAGCGCGCTACGATCGCGCCGCAGGCACGCATCGAATATGACGGCAGGGACGTGTTGAAATTCTCGAAGAGAGAGCGCCGGGCGCTGCGCGGCGATCGTATCTCGATGATCTTCCAGGAGCCGATGAGCTCGCTGAACCCGGTCTACACGATCGGCAGCCAGATCATCGAGGCGATCCGGGCGCATCGCCGCGTCAGCCGGCGCGCCGCCGCCGAGCGGGCGCTGGAGCTCTTGCGTCATGTCCAGATTCCCGACCCGGAAGCACGGCTCAACCAGTATCCGCATCAGCTTTCCGGCGGTCAGCGCCAGCGCGTGATGATCGCCATGGCGCTTGCCAACGATCCGGACGTGCTGATTGCCGACGAGCCGACGACGGCGCTCGACGTGACGGTGCAGGCGCAGATTCTCAACCTCATCCGCAAGCTGCAGCAGGAGCTCGGCATGGCGGTGATCCTGATCACCCATGACCTGACGGTGGTCCGCCAATTCTCCGATTACGTCTATGTCATGCAGCTCGGCGAGGTGAAGGAACACAATACGACGGAGGCGCTGTTTGCCGATCCGCAGCACGCCTATACGCGGCGGCTGCTTTCCTCCGAACCCTCCGGTTCTGCCAATCCGTTGCCGGACGACGCGCCGATCCTGCTCGACGGCCGCAATGTCCGTGTGTCCTTCACTTTGAAGAAGGGTGGGTTCTTCAGGCCGGATTTCAAAGAGCTCGTCGCGGTCGACGGGCTCAGCCTCAATCTTCGCCGGCACGAAACGCTCGGGCTGGTGGGCGAGTCCGGTTCCGGCAAGACCACTTTCGGTCAGGCCCTGATCCGGCTTCTCAACACCGATGGCGGGGAGATCTATTTCGAAGGCGAGCCGATCCACGACAAGGACCGCAAGGGCATGCGGCCGCTTCGCTCGAAGATCCAGATCGTCTTTCAGGATCCCTTCTCCTCGCTCAACCCGCGAATGTCGGTCGGCCAGATCATAGAGGAGGGTCTGATCGTCAACGGCATCGGTGAAAACCGAAAGGACAGGCTGAAGCGCGTCGAGGACGCGCTCGTCAGCGCCGGCATGCCGTCGAACATCCTTTCGCGCTTCCCGCACGAATTCTCCGGCGGCCAGCGCCAGCGCATCGCGATCGCCCGGGCCGTCGCGCTGGAACCGGAATTCATCCTGCTCGACGAGCCGACTTCGGCGCTCGACCTTTCGGTGCAGGCGCAGATCATCGAACTCCTGCGCCGGCTGCAGGACGAGCGCGGTCTGAGCTATCTCTTCATCTCCCACGACCTGAAGGTCGTGCGCGCGCTCTGCCACCGCGTGGTCGTCATGCAGGAAGGCAAGATCGTCGAAGAGGGGCCGGTGAGCGAAATCCTCAACAATCCCAAGACTGCCTACACGAAGCGGCTGGTTAAGGCCGCCTTCGAAGTGGCCGCGTGAATTCAAACAGAGGCTATCCCATGACGAGACGACCCAGGATTACTTTCATCGGCGCCGGTTCCACCGTTTTCATGAAGAACATCATCGGCGACATTTTGCAGCGGCCGGCGCTTTCGGCCGCAACCATCGCCTTGATGGACGTCAACCCCGAGCGGCTCGCCGAAAGCGAGATCGTCGCCGGCAAACTCGCGCGCACTCTTGGCGCCGATGCCAGGATCGAAACCCATTCGAACCAGCGCAAGGCTCTGGAAGGAGCGGACTTCGTCGTCGTCGCCTTCCAGATCGGCGGTTACGAGCCTTGCACCGTCACCGATTTCGAAGTGCCCAAGAAATACGGGCTGCGTCAGACGATCGCCGACACGCTGGGCGTCGGCGGCATCATGCGCGGGCTCCGCACCGTGCCGCATCTGTGGAAGATCTGCGAGGACATGCTCGAGGTCTGCCCCGAGGCGATCCTTCTGCAATATGTGAATCCGATGGCGATAAACACCTGGGCGATCGCCGAGAAATATCCGGCGATCAAACAGGTGGGCCTCTGCCATTCGGTGCAGGGCACGGCTTTCGAGCTTGCCCGGGACCTCGACATTCCAGTCGAAGAGATCCGCTACCGCGCCGCCGGCATCAATCACATGGCGTTTTATCTCAAGTTCGAGCACCGTCAGAAGGACGGCAGCTATCGCGATCTCTATCCGGACCTGATCCGCGGCTACCGCGAGGGCCGTTTCCCGAAGCCCAGCCACTGGAATCCGCGCTGCCCGAACAAGGTGCGCTACGAAATGCTGACGCGGCTCGGCTACTTCGTCACCGAGAGCTCGGAACATTTCGCCGAGTACACGCCCTACTTCATCAAGGACGGGCGCCCCGATCTGATCGAGAAATTCGGCATTCCGCTCGATGAATATCCAAAGCGCTGCGTCGAGCAGATCGAGCGCTGGAAGGGACAGGCGGCCGCCTTCAAGGAAGCCGAGACGATCGAAGTCGCGGAGAGCCGTGAATATGCCTCCTCGATCATGAATTCGGTCTGGACCGGCGAACCTTCGGTCATCTATGGCAACCTCAGGAACAATGGCTGCATCACCTCGCTGCCGGAAAACTGTGCGGCGGAAGTGCCCTGCCTCGTCGATTCCTCCGGTATCCAGCCGACCTATATCGGCGCCTTGCCGCCGCAGCTCACGGCCTTGATCCGCACCAACATCAACGTCCAGGAGTTGACTGTCCAGGCGCTCGTCACCGAGAACCGCGAGCACCTCTATCACGCGGCGATGATGGATCCGCATACCGCCGCCGAGCTCGATCTCGACCAGATCTGGTCGCTCGTGGACGATCTGCTGGCGGCGCACCGCGACTGGATTCCGGAATGGGCGCGTGTGACGAAGAAGGTAGCGGCCGCCTGATTTCTTCTCCCGGTCAGGCGACCAGACGGCCCCGGAACCGATCGGTTCCGGGGCCGCATCGTTATGCGGACTGGCGCAACCGCCGCACTCGAGATTTCTGGGTTTTCATGGTGAAGGCCTAAGACCGGGCGCAAGCCCGTAGTCCAATAGACGTGGTCTGGGAGATGTGGGACAGCGGCTATACGGAGCGCACGCAGGCAAGATGTTTTGCGACAGGCAGCGCTTTCCGAACTGGTCTTGGCGGCTTCAAGCCTGCTTTCGACAATGCCTGACTCAAAGGCCATAACCCACAGTAAGGAAGCATTAATGATTGAACGATTCCGTAACGTCCTGATCCGCGCGACAGTTGGCGGCCTCGCTTTCAGCGCTATCGCAGTGTCCGGCGCGATGGCCGAGGAGGCCAAGGGGCAGGCTCAGGCCGAGTTCGTAAAACGCGGCACACGTCCTGCGACATTGCGGCAGGTATCGGCCTGGTCGTGGGTTCGTCGAAAGCGCTGACGTGCGTTTTCGAAGCAGACGGACAAAAGTCGCCTTACAAATATAGCGGCACGATCGACAAGCTGGGCCTCGATATCGGCGTGACGGCGGAGAGCCGCGTCGTGTGGTCGGTCTACGCGAAGCCCAAAACCAAGCTCAAGGGCGCTCTTGCCGGCAACTATTCCGGCCTTTCCGCCGAATTCGCAGCCGGACTCGGGCTGGGCGCGAAATCCCTGGTCGGCTCGAAAAAGGAAATCGCGCTGCAGCCGGTGAAGATTGACGGCCAGACCGGACTGAATGTCGCTGTTGGAATTGCCAGCGTGAAGCTGACCCTGGCGAAATAACGGCATAAGGCCACCCGCCGCATTGGCCCTGCCGGTTGCGAACACCGCAACAGGCTCGGCACCGTTCACGCCAGCGCCGCGCATCTGATCAGACGCGCGGCGCTGGCTTTCTTTGATCTGCTGCATGTTTTTGTTCTTTAATCGGCTACGGTTTAAAAACACGCAGCGGGTGGGGCTCGGAAGGCGGTCGGATGCAGGCGAACGGCGAAAATTCGGCAGAGCAGGGCTCTAGGATCATCCGGGCAATTCTGGATGAAACGCCGCTCAGGGCCGCAAGCTTCATCGTCACCATCTATGGCGACGTGGTGGAGCCGCGCGGCGGCGCGATCTGGATCGGCAACCTGATCGAGATCTGCGCCGGAGTCGGCATCAGCGAGACGCTTGTGAGAACCGCCGTATCCCGTCTCGTCGCCGCCGGCCAGCTCGCCGGAGAGCGGGAGGGACGGCGCAGCTTCTATCGGCTGACGGATGCCGCACGCGCGGAATTCGCCGCGGCGGCGCAGGTGATCTTCGGACCTCCGGAGGAAGCGAGCTGGCACTTCGTCCAGCTGATGGGTTCGTCGGCCGAGGAGCGGATGCAGGTGCTCGAGCGCTCCGGTCACGCGCGCCTGGGCCCCCGGCTCGCGGTCGGCGTGCGGCCGTTTCCGAGCGCGATCATGCCCGCCGTGGTCTTCCGCGCGGAGCCTGCCCAGGGCGCGAGCGAGTTGAAGGCCTTTGCCTCGGACTGTTGGGACCTCGCACCTCACGCGCAGGCCTACCGGCGGTTCCTTGCCTGCTTCGGCAGGCTCGCCGATCTTCCGGATACCGCTACGGCGATTGCTCCCGCTGAGTGCCTCTCTGCACGCCTACTCATGGTACACCAGTTCCGCTTCGTGACGCTCCGCGAGCCGCGCCTGCCAGCCGAAATTCTGCCCGCCGATTGGCCGGGGGACGAAGCCCGCCGCCTGTTCGCCCGGCTGTACCGCAGCCTGTCTCCCCGGGCGGACCTGCATGTCGGGCGGAGCTGCGTCACGCTCACGGGTCCGCTGCCGAAGACGACCGGGGCGACGGAGCATCGGCTTCAAATGCTGAGCGGCGAAGCTGCGCCTGGGAAAGCCGGCGGCCCCGGTTGACCTGCCGCGCTCCTTCGTTCCTCATTCCTGCGACGCGTACGAAGACGGACGAAAATACCCGCCCCATCTCATTCATTAAATGTCACAGAAAAATGTGCAAACGACGTTGAAGTGTGACATGTCCTGCGCTAAATTCTAACCGATCGGTCAAAAGGAACTGCATCGACATCACTCCCGAACGCCCCTGGCGGAGGAGAGAGCAGCATGTATGCTCAGATGGTGAAGACGGATGCTCCGCGGGTCAAAAGCCGCGATGATATGGACCCGCAAGAGCGCGCTTTCCAGGAGCGGATCGACGCGGGTCAGAAGATCGAGCCGAAGGAATGGATGCCCGAAGGCTATCGCAAGACGCTCATCCGCCAGATCAGCCAGCACGCCCATTCCGAGATCGTCGGCCAGCTTCCCGAAGGCAACTGGATCACCCGTGCGCCGACGCTGGAGCGCAAGGCGATCCTGCTCGCCAAGGTTCAGGACGAGGCGGGGCATGGTCTCTACCTCTACTGCGCCGCCGAGACGCTGGGGGTGAGCCGCGACGCGCTTTACGAGCAGCTCCATTCCGGCAAGGCCAAGTATTCGTCGATCTTCAATTATCCGACGCTCAACTGGGCGGATATCGGTGCCATCGGTTGGCTCGTCGACGGCGCGGCGATCATGAATCAGGTGCCGCTGCAGCGCTGTTCCTACGGACCCTATTCGCGCGCGATGATCCGCATCTGCAAGGAAGAGAGCTTCCATCAACGGCAGGGCTACGACATCCTGATCAAGATGATGAAGGGCACGCCTGCCCAGAAGGCCATGGTGCAGGACGCACTGAACCGCTGGTGGTGGCCGTCGCTGATGATGTTCGGCCCGTCGGACGACGCCTCGGTCCACTCGGCCCAGTCGATGGCCTGGAAGATCAAGCAGAACTCCAACGACGAACTCAGACGGAAATTCGTCGACCAGACGGTACCACAGGCAGAATATCTCGGACTGACCATCCCCGATCCGGATCTGAAGTGGAGCGAGGAAAAAGGCGGCTACGATTTCGGCGAGCCGGACTGGAACGAATTTTTCGAGGTGATCGCCGGCAATGGCCCCTGTAATGCCGAGCGTCTCGGCGCGCGCAGGACGGCCTGGGAGGACGGCGCCTGGTTCCGGGACGGCCTGACGGCACATGCCGAAAAGGCCGTACGTCGCGCGCAGCCGGTTGCCGCCGAATGAACATCGGGAGCGAAACGTTATGTCCAGCGAATGGCCCCTCTGGGAAGTCTTCATCCGCGGCCAGCACGGCCTGAGCCATCGCCATGTCGGCAGCCTGCACGCGCCGGATGCCGAAATGGCGATCAACAACGCCCGTGACGTCTACACCCGCCGCAACGAGGGCGTCAGCATCTGGGTGATGCGTTCGAGCGACATAGCGGCAAGCGCGCCCTCGGAAAAGGGCCCGTTGTTCGAACCTGCGAATGCGAAGGTCTACCGTCACCCGACTTTCTTCGACATTCCGGATGAGGCAGGGCATATGTGATGGTTCAGACAACCGCGATGCAGGCGGCCGTCGACCGGGCCGCGCTTTTCGATTTCCTGCTCGGCATGGGCGACAATACGCTGATCCTCGGCCATCGCCTTTCGGAATGGTGCGGCCACGCCCCGGCTCTTGAAGAGGACATCGCGCTCGCCAACACGGCACTCGACCTCATCGGCCAGACGCAGCTCTGGCTCGGCCTTGCAGGCGAGGTCGAGGGAAGGGGCCGCAGCGCGGACGATCTTGCCTATCTCCGAGACGTGCGAGACTTCCGCAACCTGCTGCTTACCGAGCGGCCAAACGGCGATTACGGCGAGACGCTGATGCGCCAGTTCCTGTTCGATGCATGGCACTATCTCGCACTGAAAGGCCTTCGCGGCTCCTGCGCGCCGCGCATTGCCGGGATAGCCGAGAAGGCGTCGAAGGAGGTGGCCTATCATCTCGAACGGAGCCGCGATCTCGTGATCCGCCTCGGCGACGGAACGGCGGAAAGCCACGCCCGGATGCAGGAGGCGCTGGACGATCTCTGGGCCTATACCGGCGAGATGTTCGTGAGCGAGGCGCACGACCTCGCCCTTGCGGCTGCCGGCGTCGCGCCGGAACCGGAGAGCTTGAGGGCCGATTGGGAGGCGCTGGCCGCCGAGACACTTCGCGCGGCGACGCTCGAAAAACCGGAGGACCGCTATATGCACGGGGGCGGCAAGCGCGGCCTCCATACGGAGCATCTCGGCTATGTGCTCGCCGAGCTGCAGTTCCTGCAGCGCGCCTATCCCGGCGCCAGCTGGTAGGAGGCTCGCATGGCAACGGCGATACGCCCCTCGATCGCGGATGTGTGGCACTGGCTCTCGCAAGTGCCGGACCCGGAAATTCCGGTCATCTCCGTGGCCGACCTCGGCATCGTCCGCAACGTCGGCTGGGATGGCGAAACGCTGGTGGTGACGGTGACGCCGACCTATTCGGGCTGTCCCGCCACGGCGGTCATCAATCTCGATATCGAGCGGCAACTCAAGGAGAACGGCGTCGAGAGTGTCAGGCTCGAACGCCAGCTCTCGCCCGCCTGGACCACCGATTGGATCAGCGCCGAGGGCCGCGAAAAGCTTGAAAGCTACGGCATTGCGGCTCCCGTCGACGGCACCGGAGCCGAGGGCAGGCTGTTGAAACGGATCGAAGGTCTCTCGGGCGGCGCGGCGCAGACGGTCTCCTGTCCGCGTTGCGGCTCCGCCCGGACCGAAAAGGTCAGCCAGTTCGGATCGACGCCCTGCAAGGCGAGCTATCGCTGCCGGGACTGTCTGGAGCCCTTCGATTATTTCAAATGCATCTGAATACGAGGCGGAAGAACGCTCATATGGCACGCTTTTATCCTCTTCAGGTCATCGACGTCCGGCGTGATACGCGCGATGCCGTGGTCGTGACGCTCGAGCCGCGCGAGGAGGACCGCGCTGCCTTCGATTTCAAGCAGGGGCAATATCTGACGTTCCGCCGCCTCTTCGGCGGCGAGGAACTGCGCCGTTCGTATTCGATCTGCGCCGGTCTCGACGAAGGCGCCCTGAAGGTGGGCATCAAGCGCGTCGATGACGGCTGCTTCTCCAGCTGGGCGAATGAGGAGCTCGCGCCCGGCGACACGCTGGAAGCCATGCCGCCGATGGGGGCCTTCTTCACGCCTATCGAGCCGGAGGCCGCCAGACACTATCTCGGCTTTGCGGGCGGCAGCGGCATCACGCCGGTGCTCTCGCTCATCAAGACGGTGCTCGCGCGGGAGCCGCGGTCCGCATTCACGCTTGTCTATGCCAACCGCCACTTCAGCTCGATCATGTTCCGCGAGGAACTGGACGACCTCAAGAACCTCTATCTGGGGCGGCTTTCCGTTCTGCACGTCCTCGAGAACGAAGCCCAGGAGGTCGACCTGTTCAGCGGGCGGCTCGATCAGGAAAAATGCACTGCCCTCTTCCGGAGCTGGATCGATGTAAGGTCGGCCGATACCGCCTTCATCTGCGGGCCTGAGCCGATGATGCTCGCGGTTGCCGCAGCACTTCGCGCGCATGGCCTTGGCGACGATCGGATCAAGTTCGAGCTGTTCGCCTCCTCCCAGCCCGGCCGTGCCCGGCGCAAGGTCGAAAGCGCCGCCGGCGCCGATAGCCGGGCGCGCTGCGAGGCGACCGTGATACTCGACGGCGCCACGCGCAGCTTCACCTTTCCGAAAGAGGGGCTGAGCCTGCTCGAAGCGGCGCTCGAAAACAGCATGGACGCACCATTTGCCTGCAAGGCGGGGGTCTGCTCCTCATGCCGCGCCAAGGTGCTTGAAGGCGAGGTGGAGATGGAGAGCAACAACGCGCTCGAGGACTACGAGGTAGAGCAGGGCTATGTGCTGACCTGCCAATCCTATCCGCTCAGCGACCGGATCGTGGTCAGCTACGATCAGTGACCGCCGATGCCGAGCCGACGCTGAAGCTGAACTGACGGGAGGACCATCCGATGAACGCAGTGGCGGACCGGCCGCGCCGGCTCGAAAGCTATATCGCCGGCACCTGGATGCGCGGAGCGAAGGACGGAGTGACCCTTTGCGACGCCGCGACCGGCGCGCCGGTGGCGCTCGTCGATTCCTGCGGCATCGATTTCGCCGCCGCGCTTGCCTATGGACGCGAAAAGGGCGGTCCGGCGCTTCGCCGGATGTCGTTCCACGAGCGGGCGATGATGCTGAAGGCGCTTGCCCAGGTACTGATGGAGCGCAAGGAGGAATTCTATGCGCTCTCCACCGCCACCGGCGCCACGCGTGCGGACAGCTGGATCGACATCGAAGGCGGCATCGGGACACTCTTCTCCTATGCGTCGAAGGGCAGGCGGGAGCTACCGAACAGCCGCGTCCTCCTTGACGGCGGCGTCGAGGCGCTGTCACGCGACGATACGTTTTCCGCCCAACATATCCTGACACCGTTTCAGGGCATCGCGGTGCACATCAATGCCTTCAACTTTCCCTGCTGGGGCATGCTCGAAAAGCTCGCGCCGACGCTGCTGGCGGGGATGCCTGCGATCGTCAAGCCTGCGAGCCAGACCGCCTATCTCGCCGAGCTGGTGGTGCGGCGGATCCTCGGCACCGATTTGCTTCCGGAAGGCGCGCTCCAGCTCGTCTGCGGCTCCTCGGGCGATCTTCTGGATCATGTCGGCGACCAGGACGTGGTGACCTTCACCGGTTCGGCCACGACCGGGCGCAAGCTCAAGACCCATCCCGCGATCGTCGGCAATTCGGTGCGCTTCACCATGGAAGCCGATAGCCTCAATGCGGCTGTCCTTGGGCTCGATGCGGCCCCTGGAACGGAGGAATTCGATCTTTTCGTTCGCGAAGTCGCCCGCGAGATGACGTCCAAGGCCGGGCAGAAATGCACGGCCATTCGCCGGGTGATGGCGCCGCGGGGCCATTGCGACGCGCTGGTCGCCGCTCTCGGCGAGCGGCTTGCCAAGGTTCCGCTCGGCGATCCCGCCGACGAGAACGTGCGGATGGGGCCGCTCGCAAGCCTCGGCCAGCGTGAAGAGGTGAGGGCGCGCATCCGCGATCTCACAACGGATGCAGAGATCGTTGCGGGCGATCCGGCAAGGCCGCAGCTCGTCTCCGGCGATGCGGAGGCGGGGGCTTTCCTCAACCCCGTTCTTCTCTATTGCGATCGTCCCGGCGCAGCGCGGTCGGTCCACGACGTCGAGGCCTTCGGCCCCGTGAGCACGATCATGCCCTATGATACGGCGGAAGAGGCGGTTGAACTCGTCCGGCGCGGAAGGGGGAGTCTCGTCACCTCCGTCTTTACCAATGATCCCGATATTGCGCAGGAGCTGGTGATCGGCATGGCGCCGTTCCATGGCCGTGTGATGATCGGCAACCGCCTGAGCGCGAAATCTTCGACCGGGCACGGCTCGCCCTTGCCGGGTCTCGTCCATGGCGGCCCGGGCCGGGCTGGCGGCGGCGAGGAACTCGGCGGCATGCGGGGCGTCAGGCATTACATGCAGCGCACGGCCGTTCAGGGCGCGCCGGGTCTCGTCTCGGCGGTCACCGGCCGCTGGATGGAGGGTGCGCCGGCGCGAGCGGGGGGCGAACACCCCTTCCGCAAGTCGCTGGCAGAGCTGCGGGTCGGCGACCAGATCGTCACGGCGACGCGCACCGTCAGGCTCGAAGACATCGAGCATTTCGCCGAGTTCACCGGCGATACGTTCTACGCGCATATGGACGAGGAGACCGCCCGCGCCAATCCGTTCTTCGACGGGCGCGTCGCGCATGGTTATCTCGTCGTTTCCCTGGCCGCCGGTCTCTTCGTCGATCCCGCCCCGGGGCCGGTGCTCGCAAATTACGGCGTCGACGGGCTGCGCTTCCTGACGCCCGTCTATCCCGGCGACACGCTTCAGGTCCGCCTCACCTGCAAGGAGATCAGCCCGCGAATGAATGCCGACTATGGGGAGGTGCGATGGGACTGCCGCGTCTCCAACCAGACTGGCGCAACCGTCGCGCAATATGATGTATTGACCATGGTGGCGAAGACCGGAAGCGGGGAAGAATGATGACGGAGCAGGAGACGCGGCATCTGGTGATGACCGTCCTGATGACGCCGGACATGGCGAATTTCAGCGGCAAGGTGCATGGCGGTGCGCTATTGAACCTGCTCGACCGAGTGGCCTTCTCCTGCGCGTCGCGCTTTTCCAAGCAATATGCGGTGACGCTCTCCGTCGACCAGGTGATCTTCAAGGAGCCGATCCATGTCGGCGAACTCGTCACCTTCCGCGCGGCGATCAACTATGCCGGCCGTACCTCGATGGAGGTCGGAATAAGGGTGGAGGCGGAAAACATCCGGGCGGGCACGCGGCGGCACACCAATTCCTGCTATTTCACCATGGTCGCCGTCGACGAAGCGGGCCGTCCCGTCACGGTCCCGGAGTACCATCCGGAGACGGCAACCGAAAAACGCCGACACCAGGCGGCCGAGCTGCGCCGCACGCTTCGGCGGGAATTCGCCCATCGGCTGAAGACGGTCGCGGAAACGGGGCGGGATGTTGGGGAGTAGACGGACTCCGATCGGATGGCGTCGATACCCTCTCCGCCCTGCCGATCCAATTCAGAGGGGGTGCCCGGCGTCAAGGTCCGCCGCATCGGTCAGCGACCCCTGAATTCCGGGTTGCGCTTCTCCAGGAAGGCTGCCACGCCCTCTGCATAGTCGGCGCTGCGGCCGGCTTCGCGCTGCAGGTCGCGTTCGAGGTCGAGTTGTTCGTCGAAGGAATGGGTGGCGGCGGCGTGGATCGCGCGCTTGGTCAGACCGAGCCCCCTGGTCGGCCCGGCAGCGAGCCGCACGGCAAGTGCGGAGGCCTCGTCCATCAGCGCCGCGTCGTCGACGGCCTGCCAGATCAGGCCCCAGCTCGCCGCCGTCTCTGCGTCCAGCGGTTCGGCCGTCATCGCCAGCGCCTTGGCTCGCGCCTCGCCGACGAGCCGCGGCAGGCTCCAGGTTCCGCCGGAATCGGGCACCAGTCCGATTTTCGCGAAGGCCTGAATGAAGCGGGCGGAGCGGGCGGCAAGCGTGATGTCGCAGGCGAAGGCGATGTTGGCGCCGGCCCCGGCGGCAACCCCGTTGACGGCGCAGACGACCGGCTTTTCCAGGCTTCGGATCAGCTTCAGGAGCGGATTGTAGAAGGTCTCGATCGTGTGGCCGAGGTCCGGCGTGCCGCCCTTGCGGGGATCGCGGTCGCCGAGATCCTGGCCCGCGGAAAAGCCGCGTCCCGCTCCCGTCAGCATCACGGCACGCACATCGTCGTCCGATCCGGCGCGCTCGAAGCCGGCGCGCAGTGCCAGATGCATTTCCTCGTTGAAGGCATTGAGCTTGTCGGGCCGGTTGAGCGTCAGGCGCAGGACGCCGGCTTCAAGCGCCGACAGCACGGTGTCGGAATCGGACATGTTTCCTCCCTGCACCCTCTGGTCCCGCCCCATAAAAGCCTTGCATGGACCGACCCGCCGGTCAATCATGACGCACGGAGGACGAGCATCGTGCCCCTCAGCATCGTGCATAGAGACGGGGTCGCCGTCGTCGCCACCGGCAACCCGCTGCGCCACGTTTTTCATGCCGAGCGCGCCGCACGCCGTCCGCCGGCGCTAGCCGGCATCGAGCCGCACCCGATCCGTTCGGCGGCGGTGATCGGCGGCGGCACTATGGGAACCGGCATCGCCGCGGCCCTGCTCAATGCCGGACTTCCGCTCGTCCTGGTCGAGCGCGACGAGGCGGCGGTGGAACGGGCGCTTGCCAGGCTGAGCGCAATATTCGACGGCGCGGTGAAGCGCGGACGCATCTCCGTGAGGCTTGCGGCCGAGCGCCTGGCAGCCGTTACCGGCACGACGCATTATACAGCGCTCGCCGAGGCGGACCTGATCATCGAGGCGGTCTTCGAGGATCTTGACGTGAAGCGCGATGTCTTTCGAAGGCTCGCCGCCGTCTGTCGCGCTGACGCCATTCTCGCGACGAACACGTCCTATCTCGATCCCGAACGGATCGCCGCGGACATCGGGAGCCCGGAGCGGTTTCTCGGGCTGCATTTCTTCAGCCCCGCGCAGGTGATGAAGCTTCTCGAAATCGTGCCCACGCAAGCGACGGCGCCCGAGGTGCTGGCGACCGGTTTCGCGCTGGCGCGGATGCTGAACAAAATCCCCGTGCGCGCGGGTATCTCGGACGGTTTCATCGGCAACCGGATTCTCAAGGTGATGCGGGCCCAGGCCGAGCGGCTGCTGCTCGGCGGCGCGACACCCGCCGCCGTCGATGCCGCCATGCGCGCCTTCGGGCTGCCGATGGGGCCGTTCGAGGCGCAGGACCTCGGCGGGCTCGATATCGCCGCCTTCCAGCGCCGTGCCGCCCGCGCCCGCGGCGAGACGGCTTTTGCGCCGGTCGCCGACCGTCTTTCGGAGATCGGGCGCTTCGGCCAGAAGAGCGGCGGCGGCTGGTACGACTACGCGCCCGGCGACCGAACGCCACGGCCCTCCGCGACGGTCGCCCGCATCATCGCGGACGAGGGTCGGGGCCGGCCCCGAAGCGTTTGGGACGAGGCCGCCATCGCCGACTGCATCTTTTGGCCGATGGTCAACGAGGCTACGCGGATTCTCGAAGACGGAACGGCTCTGAGGGCCTCCGATATCGATCTCGTGGAGATCCATGGCTACGGCTTTCCGCGCTGGCGGGGCGGGCTGATGCATCATGCCCAGGCGCACGGCCTTCACAAGGTCGCGGAGGCGCTGAGTGCGCTTGCGGAGGCGGGATTCGCCGATCCCCCTTGCGACCCGCTGCTCCAGGCTGCCGCGCGAGGCAGCTTCCTTTGACGGCGCGCCCCGCAAGGCCACGGGGCGGGCATTTTGTCTCGGCCGGCCGAGCCGGGTTGCGCAAACGGCCACGTTTTCCTAGGAGGACCGTTTCGGATTTAAGAAGAGACAGGTCCTGCCTTGATCGAGACCCCATACTACCTCATCGACAAAGCCAAGCTTACTCGCAACATGGAAAGGATCGCCCATGTGCGCGAGAAATCCGGCGCCAAGGCTTTGCTGGCGCTGAAGTGCTTCGCCACCTGGTCGGTTTTCGACCTCATGCGCGACCATATGGACGGCACCACGTCTTCCTCGCTTTTCGAGGTGAGGCTCGGCCGCGAGCGGTTCGGCAAGGAAACCCATGCCTATAGTGTCGCCTATGGTGACAACGAGATCGACGAAGTGGTCTCTCACGCCGACAAGATCATCTTCAACTCGATCTCGCAATTGGAGCGTTTTGCCGACAAGGCGGCGGGCATCGCGCGCGGACTGCGGCTCAACCCTCAGGTCAGTTCCTCGAGCTTCGACCTCGCCGATCCGGCGCGTCCCTTCAGCCGGCTCGGCGAGTGGGACGTTGCGAAGGTCGAGCGCGTCATGGACCGGATCAACGGCTTCATGATCCACAACAATTGCGAGAACAAGGATTTCGGTCTCTTCGACTGGATGCTCGCGCGGATTGAGGAAAGGTTCGGCTCGCTCATCGCCCGCGTCGATTGGGTAAGCCTCGGCGGCGGCATTCACTTCACCGGGGACGACTATCCCATCGAGGCCTTTTCGGCGCGCCTCAGGGCATTTTCCGACCGCTACGGCGTTCAGGTCTATCTGGAGCCGGGCGAAGCGTCGATTACGAAGAGCACGACGCTCGAAGTGACGGTGCTCGACACGCTCTATAACGGCAAGAATCTCGCCATCGTCGACAGTTCGATCGAGGCGCACATGCTTGACCTGCTGATCTATCGCGAGGCGGCCAAGGTTTCGCCGAACGAGGGGCCGCATAGCTACATGATCTGCGGCAAGTCCTGCCTCGCCGGCGACGTCTTCGGCGAGTTCCGCTTCGCCGAAGAGCTGAAGGTCGGCGACCGCATCTCGTTTCAGGACGCCGCCGGCTACACCATGGTCAAGAAGAACTGGTTCAACGGCGTGAAGATGCCGGCGATCGCCATCAGGGAACTTGACGGAAGCGTCAGGACCGTCCGCGAATTCACCTACGCGGACTACGAGCAGAGCCTCTCCTGAGGCTTCGCGCAAGCAAGACGGGTAGAAGGAGATATCCCCCGAAATGAAAAAGAACGTTCTCATCATCGGCGCCGGTGGCGTGGCACAGGTCGTGGCGCACAAATGCGCCCAGAACAGCGATGTATTGGGAGATATTCATGTTGCCTCACGCACGGTCGACAAGTGCCGCAAGATTATCGACTCCGTACGCGAAAAGAACAGTCTGAAGACCGAGGTGAAGCTCGAGGCGCATGCGCTCGACGCGCTCGACGTCGAGGCGACGAAGGCGCTCATCGTGAGCACCGGCTCTCAGATCGTGATCAATGTCGGCTCCGCCTTCGTCAACATGTCGGTGCTGCGCGCCTGCATGGACACGGGTGTGGCCTATATGGACACGGCGATCCACGAAGAGCCGAACAAGATCTGCGAAACGCCGCCGTGGTACGGGAACTATGAATGGAAGCGCGCCGCCGAATGCAGGGAAAAGGGCATCACCGCCATTCTCGGCGTCGGCTTCGACCCGGGCGTGGTCAATGCCTATGCGCGCCTCGCCAAGGACGAATATTTCGACAAGATCACGGATGTCGACATCGTCGATATCAATGCCGGTAACCACGGCAAATATTTCGCCACCAATTTCGATCCGGAGATCAACTTCCGGGAATTTACCGGCGTCGTCTATTCCTGGCAGAAGGGCGCCTGGCAGACGAACCGGATGTTCGAGGTCGGCAAGGAGTTCGACCTGCCCGTCGTCGGCAAGCGCAAGGCCTATATGACCGGCCATGATGAGGTTCACTCGCTGTCGAAGAACATGGACGGGGCCGACGTGCGCTTCTGGATGGGCTTCGGCGACCATTACATCAACGTCTTCACGGTTCTGAAGAACCTGGGCCTCCTGTCAGAGCAGCCGGTCAAGACGGCCGAGGGCCTCGAGGTAGTGCCGCTGAAGGTGGTCAAGGCAGTCCTGCCGGACCCGGCGTCGCTCGCGCCCGGCTACGAGGGCAAGACCTGCATCGGCGATTTCGTGAAGGGCCTCAAGGACGGCAGGGAACACGAGGTGTTCATCTACAACGTCGCCGACCACAGGCAAGCCTATGAGGAAGTGGGCTCGCAGGGCATCTCCTATACGGCCGGCGTTCCGCCGGTGGCCGCCGCGATGCTGATCGCCAGCGGCGAGTGGGATGTGAAGCAGATGGCAAATGTCGAAGAACTGCCGCCCCGGCCCTTCCTCGACCTCCTGAACCGTATCGGCCTGCCGACGCGCATCAGGGACGAGCAGGGCGACCGGGCACTCAGCTTTTCCTGAAAGACGCCGGGGCCCGAACGAGAGTCCGGTTGCAGCCCGACCGTCATATGACGGCCGGGCTGCAACCGCCGCGACGCCCCCTCATTCCCGGCCCAGGAAATGCAGGATGTGATCGGTAAATTGCTCCGGATCCTGAAGCAGCGAAAAATGGCTGACTTCCGGCTGAATCAATAAACCCGCTGCGGGAATGCTGTCCGCGATGAACAGCGTGTCTTCTCGCCTGACGACCTCCTCATGGTCACCATCCACGACCCAGACGGGAACGGCGATGCTGCCGAGAGCCTCTGCGGTGAGGTTCGGTTGCGATTCCCACATCCGGTCCATCTGCTCACGGAAGTCGCCGTAGGCGCCCGGTGTGGGAGACAGTTTCACATATTCTTCGCGCGCCCTGTCGAGATAGGCTTTGAACAACACGTTTTGGTCCAGTGGGTAGAGGCCTGACGGCTTGCTGTTCGCTGCGAAAGCGAACACCCTGCTTATGCGTTCCGCATGGTCTATCGCGAGCTTCAGGCCGATGATCGCACCGTCGCTCCAGCCGACGATGGTGGCTTTCTGCAGGCCGAGGAAATCCATCAGCGCCACCACATCGGTTGCCATGAGGTCATAGCTCAAGGGTCGTTCATCCCGGGTGCTGCGGCCATGGCCGCGGCTGTCCATGACGATGACCTGATAGGAGCCGGCGAGCGTGGAAATCTGGTTTCCCCAATAG
Source organism: Sinorhizobium meliloti 4H41 (assembly GCF_000375585.1). GTDB lineage: Bacteria > Pseudomonadota > Alphaproteobacteria > Rhizobiales > Rhizobiaceae > Sinorhizobium > Sinorhizobium meliloti_A. Next base: position 242,656 of record NZ_AQWP01000003.1, read on the forward strand.
TTCGAATTGCCGAGTCCGCCGTGGAGCATGATGACGGGCTCGCCGCTGCCGTAGACCGCATGCCAGATCTTGATGCCGTTCACCGGCGCCTCTCCCTCGCGCCCTGCTGCGGGAAGGTCCGGCGTTTCCGGCAGCATCTCCCATCTCGGCTCCGCCATCGCCGTGCCAAGCGAGGCAGCGCCCGCAATCAAAGAGTACATGATTTTCGTTCCCCAGCGCTTCCCACGTCCCGACTGGGTCGGGCTCTCTATTGTCGCCATCGTTTCCCCCGCCAGCGATTGTCAGTTTTCCATTCGCAGCAGCCCGCTTATTCGAAGAAGCTCCATCTGGCTTCTGACGCCGAGCTTGCCGTAGAGGCTCTTCACCTGGGTCCTGACCGTCTCCCGCGAGATGCCGGCGGCATCGGCGATCCGCGCCGCATTCTGCCCCGAGATCAGACCCTGCATTGCCCGCAACTCCGCGGCCGTCAGACCATTCGCGCTTGCAAATCCCCTGAGATCCAGGGGCGGCTCCTTTGCTTGGGATTCGATCAGCACGATCACGGAAGGGCCTTCGAAATAGGCAGACTCGCAGTCCTTGCACGTGCGAATGAGCGTGAGCTTCGTCGAACCGAGGACGAAGGTCGTGGCCGTCTCTCCGTCGTAGCCGCGGCGGAGCATCCCATGGAGCGCCGCGTCAGCATCGCTGTTCCGGATATGCAGTTTTCCCCCGGGGGTCAGCCTCAGGACCCGTCCCGCTTCGACCATCGCCTGGCCCTGGGCGCCGAAATTGATCGCGCGAGCGCCTTCGTCGACGACGACGACGCCCAGCTCACTCTTCTGACATACGGAACGGCCAATTTCGGACGCGACGGCGCTCCGCCGGTTGGCGTACCGGAAGGCCCGCCGCAGATGCGGCGCCAACCGCGTCAGCAGATCGGCCACGTCCCGGTTCTTCTCGGGATCGGCTCTCGAGGTGGTAATCGACAGCAGCATTGACTGTCCGCGCTCTCTGGCGAGCGTCACGCCGACCGCGCTTTCCCCGACCATCGGTCGAAAGAAGTCGTTGTAGAAGGGTGTTTTCACGAATTGCTCGCGTGGCAGCATCTGCTCGGCGACGACACCGATCCCGATCTTCCGCCGAGAGGCTGCGGGCATCCACGGATTGAGCTTCGCATAGTGGCTGGCGTAGTCCGAGACGACGTCGGCCGGCAGACCCGATGTAAGCTCCCATGCCCCAGCCCCACTGTCGACGTCGTGATAGAACAAGGTCGATCGGCCGTCCGGAAGCGTAGCGGCCAAGCCGTCGAGAAAACTCTGCCACGTCGTCTCGTGAAGCAATGCGGAATAGATCCGGTCGGCAAGCCTGCTCTCGACTGCAGCTTCGATGCTCATGGCGGCCCCTCCTGCATAGTGGGCAGACCTGCTCCGGACTGCAGGTCCCCCGCCTGCAGTTCCTGAGCAGCCCAGGCTCTTACTATAGGCGATCAACCTCGACCTGGCATCACCCCGCGGGGTGAGCGTCTCGGCTGCTCGTCTGCGGAGCTCTCGGGGGAGCGTATCGTCCCGCGAAGGCGGGCTTCGCTCGCGCCGCGGGATGAGCCAGCGGATCGCTAACGCGGAACGGGAAAAATCATACTTTTTCGTGAGAAAACCTTTTCTCATCTTGACGGACTCGCTGAGAAAAGGTTTTCTCACGTCAGCTTATCTCAAGGGAGGCGAAGCTGAGTTCGCAGCGCGGCAAGGGACATCGGGTCACGATTCACGATCTGGCAAGGGTTGCCGGCGTGAGCGTTTCGACCGTGTCCAAGGCCCTCAACGACAACGGCCGCATGGCCGCCGGAACGCGCGAGCGTATCAAGTATCTCGCGGCGGAAATCGGCTTTCGTCCGAACGCGCTGGCGCGCGGCCTGCTCAGCAACCGCAGCTTTACAGTCGGCCTTCTGACCAACGACACCTATGGCCGCTTCACCCTTCCGGTAATGGCCGGCGTTTCCGAGGCGCTGGTGGATCATGGGGTTTCGGTCTTCCTCTGCGCAATCGAGGACGACCCGGCGCTCGGGAAAATCCATGTCGACGCCATGCTGGACAAGCAGGTGGACGGCATCATCGCGACAGGCAAGCGGGTCGACAGGTCTCTCCCGGTCGATCTCGCCGGCCTGCCGGTGCCCGTCGTCTATGCTTTCACCAAGGGCGAGCCCGGCAGCGTGACACTGACCTCCGATGACGCTCATGGCGCGAGGCTGGCGGCAGGACGGCTGAAGAAGATGGGCCGCAAGCGGCTGTTGCACATCACAGGCCCGCTGGAATTTACCTCCGCGGTCGAGCGCGCCGAGGCATTTCGGGCCGTCGCCGGCGGTGGGGCGCCGGTCCTGCATGGGGTCTGGTCGGAGGCCTGGGGTCACGAGGCGATCGGCCGCATCTGGGATGCGGGCGGTGAGAGGCCCGACGGCGTCTTCTGCGGCAACGACCAGATCGCCCGCGGCGTGGTCGATGCGCTGCGCGAGCGCGGCGTCAGGGTGCCGGAGGATGTCTCCGTCATCGGCTTCGACAATTGGGAGATCATGGCGGCTCAGACGCGGCCGCCGCTGACGACCGTCGACATGAACCTGAAGGAGCTTGGGCGGGAGGCCGGGCTGATGGTGCTTGCACTTGCAGAGGGGCGGACGATCGAGCCCGGCCTGCGCAAGCTGCCCTGCCGGCTTGTCGTACGGGACTCCTGCGGAGGCGGGGGAAGACAGAACTGATCGAGGAGATGGGGTCGAAGTGGCCCCGCATTTGGGAGGAATGCGAAATGTTCACGAAACTGATGGCAGCGACGGCCCTCATATCGGCCAGCATGATCTCGGTCGCATCGGCCGAGACGATCAGCATGTGGGTCCGCTCGGGTATCGGCGACTCGTTCAAGGAAGTCGTCAAGGCCTACAATGCAGGTCACGAGCACAAGGTGGAGCTCACCGAGGTGCCCTTTGCCGAGCTCGTGCAGAAATATGCCACTGCGATCGCCGGCGGCCAGGCGCCGGACGCGCTTTCGCTCGACCTGATCTACACGCCGGCATTCGCCGCCGCCGGTCAGTTGGAAGACCTCACCGACTGGGCGAAGGCGCTGCCCTACTTCAATTCGCTCTCGCCCTCGCATGTGAAGCTCGGCACCTATGAGGACAAGATCTACGGCCTGCCGCTCACGGTCGAGACCTCGATCTTCGCCTGGAACAAGGACCTCTACAAAAAGGCCGGCCTCGACCCCGAAAAGGCACCGGAGACCTGGGAGGAGATCACCGCCAATGCCGAGAAAATCCGCGCGCTTGGTGGCGACACCTACGGCTTCTATTTCTCCGGGGGCGGCTGCGGCGGCTGCATGATCTTCACCTTCACGCCGCTGACCTGGGGCGCGGGCGCCGATATCCTTTCAGCCGACGGCAAGACCGCGACGCTCGACACGCCGCAAATGCGCAAGGCCGTCGACATCTACCGCAACATGGTCGAGAAGGATCTCGTTCCCGCGGGCGCCGCGAGCGACAACGGCGTGAATTTCCTCAGCTTCACCAATGGCAAGATCGGCCAGCAGAGCCTCGGCGCCTTCGCCATAGGCACGCTGGTGACGCAGCATCCGGAGATCGATTTCGGCGTGACGCTGATCCCGGGCGTCGACGGCAAGCCGTCCTCTTTTGCCGGCGGCGACAACTTCGTCGTCACCAAGGGCACGCCGAAGCTCGAAGAGGTGAAGGAATTCCTCGAATATACCTATTCGCCGGAAGGCCAGAAGATCATGGCGAAATTCGGCAGCCTGCCCACCCGCGGCGACATCGCCAATGAGGTGCTCGAAGGCCTCGACCCGCGCCTCAAGGTCGGGATGGAGGCGATCGCCGTCGCCCAGACGCCTTATACGCTGCAATTCAACGACCTGATCAACAGCGCCAACGGGCCGTGGGCGACCTTCACCAATGCTGCGATCTATGGCGACGACGTCGACGGGGCGTTCTCGAACGCACAAGACGAGATGCAGTCGATCATCGACGCCGGGCAGTAAGGCGGACACGAGGAAACTGCCGCTTCGCGGATGGCGGGTGGGGATAACCCCCTCCGCCACCAGTGCCCCGAAACTCTCGAAAGTGCATACATGACGACGTCAGCGCTCACATCCGCCAGGCACCGACGCCGCCCGAAGCGGCAACCCGGCTGGCGCGGGCTCATCTATATCGCGCCGGCGATGGCGCTCGTCACGCTCTTCTTCGTGCTGCCCGTGCTGTTCACCCTGTGGATGAGCCTGCACAAATGGCCGCTGCTCGGCGAGCCGGCCTGGATCGGCCTGCGCAACTATACGCGGATGTTCACCGATGCGCGGTTCTTCAACGCGCTCGGTTTCACCGCCCACTATACCCTGATCGTCACAATAGCGATTTTCGCCGTCGCCTTTCCGCTGGCGATTTTCGTGGAGAAACAAAGGCCGTTGGTCTCGCTCTACCGGACCATCGTCTTTCTGCCTGTCGTGGTGGGGCTCGCATCCGCCTCGCTGCTCTGGGTGTGGCTCGCCAATGTCGACAGCGGGCTTTTCGCGCCGCTCTTCGATATGCTGGGCCTCACCTCCGGACGGATCAACCTGCTCGCCAAGTTCGATACCGCGTTTCTGACCATCATCGTCATGGTGGTCTGGAAGATCGCCGGCTTCACCATGATCATCCTGCTGACGGGGCTGCAGGCCATCCCGGCCGAACTGACCGAGGCCGCGCGCATCGACGGCGCCGGCCGCTGGCAACGCTTCCGCCACCTGACGCTGCCCCTGATGCGCCGGACCATGGCGCTGGCGCTCATCCTTTCGGTCACCGGCTCGATCCTCGCCTTCGACCAGTTCTACATCATGACCAGCGGTGGCCCGCAGAACAAGATGATCTCCGTCGTCTACTATATCTTCAACCAGTCCTTCGTGTCTTTCAATCTCGGCTACGGTGCGGCACTGTCGATCGCGCTCCTCCTGATCCTGGTGACGCTCAGCGTCGTCCAGCTCTGGCTGCTCAAGGTGGGGGACGAACGCCCATGAGGACGCGCCGCGAAATCCGCGCCCGCAAGGCGCTCCGGGACAGGATCGTCTACCACGGCATCGGCATCGGCACGGCCTTCTTCTTCCTGGCGCCCTTTGCCGTTTCCTTTCTTGCCTCCTTCCGGCCGAACAGCGAGTCCGGCAGGCCGCCGCTGCCGCCATGGCCGATCTCGGGGCTGAGCTTCGACGCCTACCGGGCGCTCGACAGCTTCGGTGCCGGCATCTGGCAGCACATGTTCAATTCGCTCCTCGTGTCGATCGGAACGGTCGCCCTGACCGTCGCGGTCAGCGTGCTCGCCGGTTACGGCTTCTCCCGCTACCGCTTCCCGTTCAAGAACGCGCTTTTCGTGCTGATCATCGCGACGCTGATGATCCCGTTCCAGTCGATCCTGACGCCGCTCTTCATCATCCTGGCGCGGCTCGGGCTCAACAATTCGCTCGTCGGGCTGATGCTCGTTTATGTGACGCTGCAGCTCCCTTTCTCCGTCTTCATGATGCGCAACGCCTTCGATGCCGTGCCGAAGGAAATCGAGGAGGCGGCGCGCATCGACGGCGCCCGCGATCTGAAACTGCTCGTGCGGGTGTTGCTGCCGCTGGTCATGCCCGGGATTGCGACCGTGTCGATCTTCGCCTTCCTCAATGCCTGGAACGAATTCTTCGCCGCGCTCGTCCTTCTGTCCAGCAACGACAATTACACGCTTCCCGTTCTGATGACCGCCGTGCGCGCCGGCCGTCTCGGTGCGATCAACTGGGGCGCGGTGCAGGCCGGCGTCGCGGTGATGGTCGTTCCCTGCCTGTTCGTCTTCCTTCTTCTGCAACGCTATTACATGCGCGGGCTGATGGCCGGCGCGGTGAAATAATCCGAGAGAAAGAAACCTCATGACAAAGACCGTGAAAGACCGCCAGTTCCGCCCCGTTGCCGTTCCCGATGTCGAACTCGGCGGATTCTGGGGCAAATGGCAGGATGCCGTCTGCCAATCCACCGCCGAAACCCTGCTCGACCGCTGCGTCGAGGCTGGCATGATCAAGGCGATCGACGTCAGTGAGCCAAGCCCAGGTATCGTCATCCCCATCCAACCCTGGGGCGGCACCACCCAGATGTTCTGGGACTCCGACCTCGGCAAGTCGATCGAGACGATCGCCTATTCGCTCTACCGCCGCCCCAATCCGGAACTCGAGGCGCGTGCCGACCGGATCATCGACATGTACGAGAAGCTGCAGGACCGGGACGGATATCTCAATGCCTGGTTCCAACGCGTGCAGCCCGACAGGCGCTGGACCAACCTGCGCGACCACCACGAGCTCTATTGCGCCGGCCATCTGATCGAGGCTGCCGTCGCCTATTACCAGGCGACCGGCAAGCGCAAGCTTCTCGACATCATGTGCCGCTTTGCGGACTATATGATTACGGTCTTCGGGCATGGCGAAGGGCAGATTCCGGGTTATTGCGGCCATGAGGAGATCGAGCTCGCGCTCGTCAAGCTTGCGCGCGTGACGGGCGAGAAGAAGTATCTCGACCTTTCGAAGTTCTTCATCGACGAGCGCGGCACCGAGCCACATTTCTTCACCGAAGAGGCCAAAAGGGATGGCCGCGATCCGGAGAGTTTCATCCAGAAGACCTATGAATACGGGCAGGCGCATCAGCCGGTGCGCGAGCAGAAAAAGGTCGTCGGCCACGCCGTGCGCGCGATGTATCTCTATTCCGGCATGGCCGACATCGCGACCGAATACAGGGACGACAGCCTGACGGCGGCCTTGGAAACGTTGTGGGACGACCTCACCACGAAGCAGATGTACATTACCGGCGGCATCGGTCCGGCAGCCTCGAACGAGGGTTTCACCTGCTATTACGACCTGCCCAACGACACGGCCTATGCCGAGACCTGCGCCTCCGTCGGCCTTGTCTTCTGGGCGAGCCGCATGCTCGGCCGCGGCCCGAACCGCCGCTATGCCGACGTCATGGAGCAAGCGCTTTACAACGGCGCCTTGCCGGGTCTTTCGATCGACGGCAAGACCTTCTTCTACGACAACCCGCTCGAAAGCACTGGCGGGCACCACCGATGGAAGTGGCATCATTGCCCCTGCTGCCCGCCCAATATCGCGCGGCTCGTGACCTCGATCGGTTCCTATATGTATGCGGTCGCGGAGGACGAGATCGCAGTCCATCTCTACGGAGAAAGTACGGCGCGGCTGAAACTCGCGAACGGCGCCGAGGTCGAGCTCAGGCAGGAGACCAGCTACCCCTGGGAGGGGGCGATCGCCTTCACGACGAAGCTCGCCAGGCCGGCGAAGTTCGCGCTGTCCTTGCGCATACCGGAATGGGCGGTCGGCGCGACGTTAAGCGTCAACGGTAAGATGCTCGATCTCTCGGCTCATTTGACCGGCGGCTATGCCCGCATCGAACGCGAATGGTCGGACGGCGACCGGGTGGCGCTTTATCTGCCGCTGGCGCTTCGGCCGCAATATGCCAATCCGAAGGTCCGGCAGGATGTCGGCCGCGTGGCGCTGATGCGCGGTCCGCTGGTCTATTGCGTGGAGGCCACGGACAATGGCGAGGATCTGAACGCAATTGTGCTTCCCCGCGAACTGCCGGCTGCCGAAACGGTCGTGCTCGATGATCTGAACGGTGCGATTGCCATCGACATTTCCGTCGAGCGCGAGGAAACGGAGGACTGGGGAAAGGCGCTTTACCGACAGACGAGGCCTGAGCGCCGCCCGCACAAAGCGCGCTTCGTGCCCTATCATCTCTGGGACAACCGGGCGCCGGGAGAGATGCTCGTCTGGGTCCAGTCGGAAAAGTAGGCGACCTCCAGGATGGCGAACGGCATCAGCAACAAAAGCGTCGTGCTCAGCGACATACGCAAGAGTTATGGCGGCCTGGAGGTTATCCATGGCATCGACCTGACGATCGAGGAAGGCGATTTCGTCGTCTTCGTCGGCCCGTCGGGCTGCGGGAAATCGACCCTGCTGCGAATGATCGCGGGGCTCGAAGAGGTGACCGAGGGGGAGATCGCAATCAAGGGCAGGGACGTGACAGACCTCGACCCCTCCGAGCGCGGCATTGCCATGGTCTTCCAGTCCTACGCGCTCTACCCGCATATGAGCGTCAGCGACAATCTCGGCTTCGGGCTCAAGATGGCGCGAACGGATTCGGCCGAAATCGAGCGCCGCGTCGCGCAGGTCTCGTCCATTCTCAAGATCGACCATCTGCTCGACCGAAGGCCCGGCCAGCTTTCCGGAGGCCAGCGCCAGCGCGTGGCGATCGGCCGGGCGATCGTGCGCAAGCCCGACGTCTTCCTGTTCGATGAGCCGCTTTCCAACCTCGATGCGGAACTGCGCGTCTCGATGCGCATCGAGATTGCCCGCCTGCACCGCGAGCTCGGCAACACGATGGTCTATGTCACACACGATCAGACGGAAGCGATGACGCTGGCCGATCAGATCGTCGTGCTTCGGGACGGCCGGATCGAGCAGGCCGGCAGCCCCCGCGACGTTTACGAGGACCCGGCCAACATGTTCGTGGCAGGCTTCATCGGTTCGCCACGGATGAATTTTCTCGATGCGGAATGGCAGGGGGACGGGACGATCCGGGTCGGCGAGACCACAGTCGAGGCAGCGATCGACGGCGGCAGCCTGAGGCACGGCGAGCGCCTGCTTTTCGGCATAAGGCCCGAACATATCGCCGTGGCGGAGCCGGGACCGGAACGGATCACTGCCCAGGTCGAGTTCTCGGAATATCTCGGTGGAACGCGCTACCTCTACTGCCAGCTCGAAGACGGCCAGAGCCTCGTCGTGGAACAGCGCGAGGGTCCGAACTGGCAGGCAGGGCAAAGACTTTCTTTCGCCGTACCCGAGGACCGAAGGCGGTTCTTCGCCGAAGACGGGCGGCGTTTGCGGTAGCGAGCCGCACCGCTCTCAACTGCCGCATGGCCGTGCTTGGTTATGCAGATGCAGGGGGCTACATTTAAAGAAGCGATCCACATGGAGGGCCGGCGTGCCGATCAATGTCAACAACCCGAGGCGGATGCCCTGACGCGCAAGGCGTACCGATCCTGGCCACCGACGACGAGTTTCGGCAGAGCGCGCTGATTAAGTGCAGCCGGAGTGTCTTCCATCGGAAAGCACCGCAAGGGGTCCTGAAGTTCCTGCCCTTGGGGGGGCTCCTTCTATGAAGTATTTTCAATAGCAGCCGGCTTCCACACCAGATCCCTGTCGGCCATACCTGAAAGATCCAAGGTTACCCGAATACCGTTCCTGATTCGCCGTCGTAAGAGATCGGTGCGATCAGGTGTCGTCCGAAGCAAAGCGCTCCGATGGAGTGCGCTCAACTGAGAGCGCGAGATTCTTAGCTCCAGGCAAGTAAGCGATCCAGGCGCGTACTGCTCGGGAATGGAACCGAAAGCTCGATCTCCAAGTGCTCCCAATCAGCAACCTCGTGCAGCAGCTCCTTTCGAACCTCGAATTCGGAAAACTCATCGATCCTTTGCGACTTCCGCCTGAGTGCTTCGAGATTGAAAGTCTCCGCTTGAATCCAAGAGGGATCGTTGGACTGTAGTGCGTTGAGGACAGCGGGACGGATGTCGCGAACATTTCGGCGTTCGAATATTGGGCGGTTCCAGGTCCTGTCGCACGTCGAGCATTTGTAGATAAGCCATGCATCAAGCTTCCGACCATTGGCATTAAGCCTGATCTTGTTGCTGCTTTCGAAGGCTCTAACGCCGCCGCATCCGCTGCATGCTACCCAAGGCTGAGGGGGGATTAGGGGAATGATGGTCCAACGGACCTGAAGTGTATTGCACATACCGTCTTGGCCTTCCTTTCGGAAGTCCACCAAGATGGGAGCTTGAGAAAGCCATTAGGGCACGGCATGGCGGCGTTCGGGGGGTGAAGAGCTGAGACAGCGGGGCTGCACTTGGCACATTTAAACGATGCCAGACCGGTCTCATGCCACCACCCGATGAACACATTCATACCCCACCAACTCTCGTCGGCCGGCGGCAGTACGGGTGAGAAATGGATTGAGACCGGTTTTTACTTAGGCAAAGTGGACCTCTGCATGCCAACGCTCTTCACCAAAGCGATAACAAATGATCCGGTTGAGATGGAGTCCTCATTACGGCAGAACCGACAAACATGTCGCGTGCTGCATTTTTGCAACTCTGCGATGTGGTCGGGTCGTGTAGCGCACTCGTTTTCCGCGTCTGATGACTGCGTCCACGGCGGCCGTGTTCACACGTCTTAGGAAGGTAGATTGAACGGTTTCGCTACCTTGTGTTAGCGTGTACACAACCGAATACAGGATAATGTCATGCCCGTCAGCACCACCATGACCATTCGGGTCAGCCCCGAGTTAAAGAAAAAGCTCGATCGGATCGCTAGCGCCACTTCGCGCAGCCGCTCCTTCCTCGCGGGCGAAGCCCTGGCTGCCTATGTGGACCGGGAGCTTGAAATCATCGACGGGATCAAGCGCGGCATGGCTGATGCCGAAGCTGGCCGCCTCGTTCCGCATGAAGAGGCCATGGTTGAAATTTTCAGCTTGATCCGGAAGGCCGAGACCGGCAAGGGCGATAAAGTTTGAGGCGGCCTGTTCAGTGGTCGCGTGCAGCTCTGGATGACCTCAAGGATCAGGTTTTCTTCATTGCACGGGAAGACCCGGATGCAGCGGCAAGAGTGGCGGGCCGGGTCCGCGATACGGCCGCAGCACTCGGCGAGATGGCGACCGGGAGGCCGGGGCGGGTGATCGGTACGTACGAGAAGTCCATCACCCGCTTGCCCTATGTAATCGCATATGCACTGATGAACCACGGCGGCCGCGAAAGCGTCATGATCCTGCGCGTCATCCACACCGCGCGGGAATGGACAGCCGAGGAATGGCCGCCTTAAAGCACGTCCAGGAAAAGTGTGTAGCGGTTCTCCGGTCGGAAGTGCGGTGGGTCAAATGCTCTACAGCGCCGCGTATCAGACACGCAAAAGTCGCTGCAGCACTTTGATCTGCTGCATGTCTTTGCCCTTCAACGATTACGATTAAGGAACGTGCAGTAGGTCTACTTTGCCTCTCGCTCAGCCCTCGCCGATGGTAAATGTCGGTGCTTCTGGCGGTTCGGAGCCGCGATAGTGGCTTGGCGGCAGGCCGATCACACGCTTGAAGGCGCGGCTGAACGAGGCTTCCGAGTCATAGCCGAGGCGGCGCGCGACGACGGAGATGCGCATGCGGTCGCGGGTCAGCCATTGCCGTGCCTGATGCATGCGCACCTGCGTGAGGTAGCGGGCCGGCGTCTCGCCAACCACGGCGGCGAACTGCTGCGCGAAGCCGGAGCGCGAGGCGCCCATGAGCTTGGCGAGGGAATCCACGGTCCAGCTCTTTTCCGGATCGAGGTGCATGGCCGCGATTACGCGGCCGAGCCCGGGATGGCGGACCGCCGCCACCCAGCCATTGGTATTGCCGCATCCGTGCTCCACCCAGGAGCGGATGATGAGCGCCGCGAGCACGTCGGCCAGCCGCGCAAGCACGCCGCCGGAGCCGACGCGGCTGGCGCCGACTTCCCGCGCCATGGCGTCGAGCATGTGCGGGATCGCCGGCTCGCTGGCCGTCAGGGCGTCGATGCGCATCACGTCCGGCATCATGCGCAACAACGGATGCATCGCATCCATGTTGAACCGCAGACTGCCGCAGAAAAGGATGGTGGTCTTGCCGCGCCCGCCCCCGCAGACGTCGTAGACGCAATGGCATACCTCCTGGACCGAATAGGCTTCGAGCGGCGACAGCTTCTCGCCGGGCGCACTCGCCAGCGCATGCGCGCCGCCACGCGGCAGAAGCACGGCATCGCCGCGCTTCAGTTCGATCCAGTCTCCGTCGGCCACCCGCAGCCAGCAGTCTCCGCAGATGAAGTGGAAGCGTGCCGCCTCCTGCGCCGGAAATGAAATTCCCCAGGGCGCGGTCAATTCGCAACGGACGTAATCGACGCCGTCGAGGCGCAGTCCGCGCAGAAGTTCGCTGAGAAAATCCTCCGAAGCGGAAGAAGATGTTTTGGACGAATGATCAAGCATTGCGGAATTTCTAGCATGGAATGTCCAGGGCGTCACGCCTTATCTAAGCCGGACCCTCTCAAGGAGACCGCTCTTATGACAGATACAGCGACCACTTTGGACGCCACGTTCATACCGGAAAGCGAGGAGCGAATCGATCCGGCATGGGCCGGGGTCGGCTCCCTCGCGCTCGGCGTGTTCGGCCTCGTCACCGCAGAATTCCTCCCCGTCAGCATTCTCACGCCGATGGCCGCCGATCTCGGTATCAGCACGGGCACGGCCGGCCAGGCGGTGACGGCGACCGCCGTCGTCGGCGCGGTCGCCGGGCTGACGATCGCCATCGCCACGCGCCGGTTCGACCGCCGGCTCGTGCTTTGGGGCCTCACCCTGGCGCTGATCGCCTCGAGCCTGCTTGCGGCTTTCGCCACCAATCTCGCCATGCTCCTTGCCGCACGCGTCGTCCTCGGCATCGGGCTCGGCGGCTTCTGGTCGATGATGGCGGCGATCGCCTTGCGCCTCGTGCCGATGTCGCTCGTGCCTCGTGCCATGTCGATCGTCTTCACCGGCGTCTCGGTGGCGACGGTCTGTGCGGCGCCTTTAGGCGCCTATATCGGCGATCTCTGGGGCTGGCGAGCCGCATTCCTGATGGCTGCGGCGGTCGGTGCCGTAACGCTGATCGTGCAGATGGCGACCATACCGCGGCTGCCGCCGCAGTCGGCGCCGAGCATGAAGCTTCTGTTCGACCTCATGCGCATGCCGAGCATCCGAATCGGGATCATCACCGTCCTGCTTTTCGTCTCCGGCCACTTCGCCGGCTTCACCTATGTGCGCCCGTTCCTCGAAAACGTCCCGGAGTTCGGCATCGAGGCGATCTCCCTGATCCTGCTGGCTTACGGCATCGGCGGCTTCTTCGGCAATCTCGCCGGCGGGCTCATCATCGAACGCAGCATCACGGCGGCCGTGAGCCTCGGAACGCTGCTCATCGCGGCGATGGCGTTCGCCCTCGTGACCTTCGGTTCGCTCGATGTCGTGTCGGCCGTGGCGGTGACCCTGTGGGGCTTCGCATTCGGGGCGCTGCCCGTCGCCGTCCAGACCTGGATGGTGCGAGCCGCACCCGACCATGCGGAAAGCACGGGCGGTCTCATCGTTGCGACCTTCCAGGTCGGCATCGCCAGCGGCGCTGTTCTCGGCGGGCTCTTCGTGGACAGCTTCGGCCCGCTCGGTGCCATCACCTATTGCGCCGTCGCGACGCTCGCGAGCGGGCTCTACGTCATGGCCTCGCGGCGCAGCATAGCCTTCTAACGGGCCTCGGCGTGTCGGAAGAAAACCGACATTCGCCTGCGGGCACCTCCCCGCAAGCGGAGCGAAGAAACAAGCGGCGACCTCCCTCTCCTCGGGTTTAACCCGAGGAGAGGGCAGCCACGGCAATTATCTCCACGCCTCCGTCTTCCGTATCCACTCCCTTGTCCTTCCCTCCGGATCGGCATTCAGCGTGATGTCCGTCACCACGGCGGCGCTGTCGGCGCCGTGCGCGAAGACACCTTCGATCCGCTCCGTATTGAGGCCGCCGATGGCGACGAGAGGGAGCGGGTGAACGCGCTCGCGCCACCATGAAAGCCGCTCCAGCCCCTGGGGCGCCCACTTCATCTTCTTGAGGATCGTCGGATAGATGGGTCCGAGCGCGACGTAGTCCGGTTCGGCTGAGAGCGCGTTTGCCAGTTCCGCCTCGTCATGGGTGCTGACGCCGAGCTTGAGCCCTGCGGCACGGATGGCGGCAAGATCGGCCTCCGCCAGATCCTCCTGTCCCAGATGGATGAAATCGCAGCCTTCCTCTATCGCCAGCTGCCAGTAGTCGTTGACGATCAGCTGGCATTCATGGGCGGCGCAGACTGCCCTGGCGACCCGTAGCTGGCGGCGGATGTCTTCCTCGTCCCGGTCCTTAATGCGGAGCTGGACGAGCCTGACGCCGAGCGGCACCAGCCGTTCGATCCATTGGGCGCTGTCGACGATGAGATAAAAGGGGTCGAGCTTCACGAGAATACTGCCTTTCCGATGACGGGGGTGGACGGGACGGCTATGTCGCGCGGCTCGAGCATGCCGGCGCCGTGAGCCGCGTGCCCGGCATCGATCGCCTTGGCGAAGGCTTCGGCCATGGCGGCGGGGTCGGCAGCGCCGGCAACGGCGGTGTTGAGCAGGACCGCGTCGTAGCCGAGCTCCATGACCGTCGTCGCATGGGACGGGCGGCCGATGCCGGCGTCGACGATCAGCGGCACGTCGGAAAATTCCGCGCGCATGGCGCGCAAGCCCTGCACGTTCTGCGGTCCCATGGCGCTGCCGATCGGCGCGCACCAGGGCATCAGCACCCGGCAGCCCGCCTCCAGCAGCCTTTCGGCGACGACGAGGTCGTCCGTCGTATAGGGGAAGACCTGGAAACCTTCCCCGGTGAGGATGCGGGCCCCCTCGACGAGGCCGAAGACGTCCGGCTGCAATGTGTCCTGGTGGCCGATCACTTCGAGCTTGATCCAGCTCGTGCCGAAAACCTCGCGTGCCATCTTCGCGGTCAGCACCGCCTCCGAGATCGAATGGCAGCCGGCCGTGTTCGGCAGCACGCGCACGCCGAGTTCGCGGATCAGCTCGAAGAAGGCGCCGCCCTGCCGCCCGCCGGCCGTCTCGCGGCGGAGCGAGACCGTGACGATATCGGTGCCCGACCGCCGCACCGCCTCGGCGAGCACGGCCGGCGAGGGATAGCGGGCGGTTCCGAGCAGCAGTCTCGACCGGATTTCTGTTCCGTAGAATAGCGGCATCGTCAGCCTCCCTGCATCGGCGACAGAATCTCGATCCGGTCGCTGTCCTGCAGCCGGTAGCTGGATCGGTCTGCCTTCTGGATCAGTTCGCCGTTGACGGCGGTCGCCAGCCACTCGCCTTCGAATTCGAGGCGCTGCAAGACCTCGGCGAGTGTAGCGGCCTGAAGCTCGTGTTCCTCGCCATTGACGGTCAGCTTCATCGGGAATCTCCTTTGCGTGTCTCGTCGCCCAGGGCCAGCGCTGCCACTTCCCGGGCCGTGGCCGGGGAGAGCAGGAAGCCATGACGATAGAGGCCATTGACGGTGATGGTATTTTCGCGGCGCGAGGCCCGCGGCAGGTTGTCGGCAAAGGCGGGGCGCACGCCCGTGCCGGTCTCGACCAGGCGCGCTTCGGCGAAAGCCGGATGGAGCGCATAGGCGGCGTTCAGCAGTTCCATCAGCGAGCGGGTGGTGATCGGGCCGGCGTCGTCGCTCTCGATCATCGTCGCGCCGCACATGAAGAGCCCGCCGCCGCGCGGCACGATATAGAGCGGGATGCGGGGATGCAGCACGCGCACGGGGCGCGAGAGCGCCACCTCGTCCGTCTGCAGATAGGCCATCTCGCCGCGCACCCCGCGTAGCCCGTCGATCTCGCCGATCCTGGACGCGCCGGTGCAATCGACGGTGAGCGCGAAATCGCGATCGTCCATGTCCTCGCCGGCGAATACCGCACCGCGTGCCGTCAGCCCTTGCCGGAGCGCCGAGAGTGCCCGGCGCGGGTCGAGATGCGCCTCCTGCGGAAAGAACAGCGCCTGCCGGAAACGGCCGGCGAGAGCCGGCTCCAGCGCTGCGATCTCCTCCGCCTCGAGCGAGCGGAAGCCGGAGGTGCGGGAGGCGAAGCGCTTGAGTTCGGCTCCGTCTCGGGGTTGCGCGACGACGAGCGTGCCGTTGCGATGCACGGAACCGGCAGGGAGCGCGGCTTCCCACCAGTCGGCGGCGCCGATGCCCAGCCTCAGGACGGTTTCCTCGGCGCTTTCGCGCTCGCACCAGGGAGCGAGCATGCCGCCTGCATACCAGGAAGCAGCCCCGGTAAAGCCGGCGGCATTTTCCATGATCGTCACTGCGGCGCCGCGCCCGAGAAGTTCATGGGCGGCGGTGAGGCCGGCGACGCCGGCCCCTCTGATCAGCACGCGCATCTCATTCTCCAGCGGGCGCGGCCTTGCTTTCATCGACCGGCATATAGAGGTCGCCGCCGTCGCGATATCTGGCGGCCATTGCCTCGAGGCCCTCCTTCTGCGCCTCGGCGCGGATATCGTGGGAAATCCGCATCGAACAGAATTTCGGTCCGCACATGGAGCAGAAATGCGCGACCTTGTGCGCCTCCTTGGGCAGCGTCTCGTCGTGGAAATTGCGCGCGGTCTCGGGGTCGAGCGAGAGGTTGAACTGATCCTCCCAGCGGAACTCGAAGCGGGCGCGCGACAGCGCGTCGTCGCGGATCCGGGCGGCCGGGTGCCCTTTGGCGAGATCGGCGGCATGAGCGGCGATCTTGTAGGTGATCACGCCGGTCTTGACGTCGTTGCGGTCGGGCAGGCCCAGATGTTCCTTCGGCGTCACGTAGCAAAGCATGGCGGTGCCGAACCAGCCGATCATCGCCGCGCCAATGCCTGACGTGATGTGGTCGTAGCCGGGCGCGATATCGGTGGTGAGCGGCCCGAGCGTATAGAAGGGCGCTTCTCCGCAGACGGCGAGCTGCTTGTCCATGTTCTCCTTGATCTTGTGCATGGGCACATGGCCCGGCCCTTCGATCATCACCTGGCAATCCTTGGCCCAGGCGATCTTCGTCAGTTCGCCGAGCGTTTCGAGCTCCGCGAACTGGGCCCGGTCGTTGGCGTCCGCGATAGAGCCGGGACGCAGGCCGTCGCCGAGCGAGAAGGAAACGTCATAGGCGCGGCAGATGTCGCAGATCTCCTCGAAGTGCTCGTAGAGGAAGCTCTCGCGGTGGTGATGCAGGCACCACTTCGCCATGATCGAGCCGCCGCGCGAAACGATGCCCGTGACGCGATCCACGGTGAGCGGGATATAGTGAAGCCTGACCCCGGCATGGATGGTGAAATAGTCGACGCCCTGTTCCGCCTGCTCGATCAGCGTGTCGCGGAAGACCTCCCAGGAAAGATCCTCGGCAATGCCGTTTACCTTTTCCAGCGCCTGGTAGAGCGGCACGGTGCCGATCGGTACCGGCGAATTGCGGATGATCCATTCGCGGATGTTGTGAATGTTGCGGCCGGTGGAAAGGTCCATGACCGTGTCGGCACCCCAGCGCGTCGCCCAGACCATCTTCTCGACCTCCTCGGCCATCGATGAGGTGACGGCGGAATTGCCGATATTCGCGTTGATCTTCACCAGGAAGTTGCGGCCGATGATCATCGGCTCGGCTTCCGGGTGGTTGATATTGGCCGGAATGATGGCGCGGCCGCTCGCCACTTCCTGGCGCACGAATTCCGGCGTCACGAAATCGGGGACCGAGGCACCGAAGCTTTCGCCGTCTCGGGCAAGCGCCTCCTTCGCGGCCTTCCGGCCGAGATTTTCGCGGATGGCGATGAACTCCATCTCCGGCGTGACGATGCCGGCGCGGGCATAGGCGAGCTGGGTTACCGCTTTTCCCGGCTTCGCTTTGAGCGGCTGGTGGCGAATCGGGAATTCCGGCGTCAGCCTTTCGCCGGTCGCAAAGCCGTTGTCTTCGGCCTTCACCGCACGGCCGTCGTAGCTTTCGACATCGCCGCGCTTGAGAACCCAGTCGCTGCGAAGGCGCGGCAGGCCCGCGTCGATGCGGATATCGGCGTTTTCGACCGTGTAGGGGCCGGAGGAATCGTAAACAGTCACCGGCGGCTCGCCGGAGGTCGGATGCAGCGCGATCTCGCGCATCGGCACGCGAATGTCCGGGTGAATCTCGCCCGGCTTGTAAACCTTGCGGGATGCCGGGAGCGGTCCTTGCGTGACCGAGGGCGCCGCGGCGAGAGGCTTGATTAGATTCATCTTGAGGCTCCAATGTTTTCGCGTTGGAGACCCAGTTCTGAAGCCGGAAGGATGAAAAGACGTATCGCCGATGAATTGCCGGTAAACGGAATCCTGGCTGCTGCACGTCTGCACCGTCCCTACGCCAGTATGAACTGGATCAGGTTCAACGGGTCACTGCGCGCGCTAGCAGTATCTCAGCCCCTTGCCGGGACCCCCCTGGTGAATGGCGCAATTAGGGACGGTTATCGCCGCGGCGTCAAGATGGTTTTTGAGAGCGATGGCGACGGCGACTGCACGTGAATCAGAGCGTATCTCGAAGAGGCGTCAACGAGAGGCCGTGCGAACGCAACCGGCGGTATTGCTGCCGATCAGGAGGGAGGTGTCGCAAGCGGGCTCCGCAGGTCCGCTCCTGCTCAGATCGGCAACTGAATTTCCGAAGCAAAGGTATAGGTAATATATCGCTCCTCGAAGTTCCTCGGAACCATCGTGATGAGCTGGGATTGGAGCGGAAGCCCAGCGGCCCTGTCGATCCACATTCGAACTTGCCGCTTGGCGTCCAAACGCACGTTTTTTGATCCTCCAAGGTCCACTTTCCCAACGGGAGTATTCTGCCCATTCGGTGAGAATGACCTCTTCGTTTCCAAAATTGTTGAAGCCGTCATTGAGCCACCGGTTGACCAACCGTGCTCGCTTGACTTCGCTCATTTCCGGATCGCGGCCCGGATCGTTCCACATTCCGTATCCCCCGCTGACGTCGGCGTGGCAAAGAACGAAATACCGATCGCGAGCGCAGCACAAATTCGCATGGTGCCTCGTCGCGTTTGCGCTATCACTGGACCGGCCGAATCCTTTCATATGGCACCGTATACTCGTCGGCTGTGCCTTCCTCGTAGATCTTGGCCAGCGTCGCCTCGAGATCAGGCGAATAGAGCGCACTCCACTCATCCACCATTTGGCCGTCCTTCTTGGTTGTCTGCCGGACTTTCCAGACCTTGTATTTGCAATTCTCGAGCGCGAAGTTCTCCTGGCCGCCAACGTTCAACTCGAAGGTCCACTCCGCGTCCGCAGGCTCATCGGGACTGAGTGGAATAAACGAAATCTCGTGCCGTGCACCTCTTTTGAGCGGGAAAATATCCTTCAGATCGGATAGCGCATAGATTGCCTGCGGTGCTTCAGCGTCCATGCGCGACAGGTCGATCAGTCCTCGATAGGAGAACACGGTCTGCCGCCCCGGCCCGCCATAACTGTTTTCGATCCGGATGATTTGTTCGTGGTGCTTTCGAAATTCGCTCTGTACATTGACTTGCAGCAGCCGGAAACCTCGCTTGGCCGTGGCTGCTGTCGGGCACTCGGTAGCATAAACCGTCGTCGGCAGTAGCATGGCGGCTAGAGCCGACAAAAAAAGGTTCCTGCGCATATTCTACTCACATCATCGGCTAGAGAATCCATCACCGCCAACCGGCGGGCTAATGTCGTTCGCAACCAGAGGTTTTTATCGCAATTCAAACTCGAGTTTGGTGGCGACGAAGGCCGTGGCTCGGGGGTTGCCGCCTTCCGAAGGCCGGAATCAAACTTCGTCTGTTGTGAGAAGCTTGCCGATTCGCTGTGTAGCGCATTTGGGCCTCAAAGTCGGCTTGCACTCATACTCGTTTCCTTTCACGCGACTGCTGCATAAGTTGATAGATAGCCTCTTGTTTTTGAGATTGCATGCGGAGATTGCATTCTCTTCTTCTAAAGAAGAACGTCGCACGCTAGTGCTCTCCGGGCCGGATGCCTTCCAAATCTGCACGCCTTCCGTTTGAAATAGTGGCCGCCAGCCTCTCGGATAACTTGCAACGGGGCATACGCGTGGCTAATCACGCGGGACGCGAGCAAGCATTCAATTTTCAGCCGGCAAGAGGAAAAGCACCGTGGAACAGGCTAAGGCAGCAACGGGAAGAAAGGGACGCAAGGCGCTTTGGGCAGCCGTTGCGGTAATCGCAATCGCAGCCGCAGGCGCGACCGGTTACAAGATTGCTGTCGAAAAGAGCGTGAGCAGGCTGATCGCCGAGCGGGGCGGCAGGGTGAGCACGGTCGAAGCGGACTTTTTCGGGCGCATTCATCTGCGCGACGTGACGCTGCCGCTGAAGGAAGGATCCGAACTTCGCGTCGCCGCAATCGACGGGCGGCCCGGGATCCTGTTCCTGGACGGTATGTTCGAGGTCAGCGGCGTGGAGCTCGATATGCGCCCAGGCAAGATCGCCGTGCCGAAGGTGATCGTCGAGCAGGCGGAGTTCGGTCGCGACACGCTGGCGCAAATGTTCGGCGCGGGAAGCGATCTTTCGCTGCCGAAACAGCTGGCGCTTTTTACGGTAAAGAGCGTCGCCGCCCCTGAGGTGATCATCACGCAGACGGTTGCCGGTAGCGAGCAGAAGCTGGTCTACAAGAACGTGGTCTCGGAAGGTATCGTGGATGGCCGCATCGCGCGCTATTCGGCGAGTGGTGCGAGCTTCGAAGCCGGCATAGGTGCCTCCGATGGAGAGAGCGGCGAGAAGAGGCGGCTGACGGGCTCCCTCGGAGCCATGACGGGGCAGGACGTCGATGCCGCCTATCTGGCCCGCATCTATACTGAAAAAGCCGGGCCGGGCGACGAGCAGGCAAGGCCTGTCTATGGGCCATTCTCGATCAGGGATATAGCCTTTTCGGATGGCGAGGCGAGCTTCGGCTATGACGAGGTTCGCAGCAGTGGCGTAAGCATGCGGATGCTGGACGAGCCGCTTCGCGAAACTCTGGAGAAGCTCAACTCGGTCTCGTCGCCCGAGGATCTGCCCGTGGCGGAGCGTCAAGACTATTTCGCCCGGATTCTGTCGGTCGCCGATTTGACGAGGAAGGCCGACATGGAAATGTTGGGTCTGAAGATCGACGTGCCGGACAAGGATGGTGACGAGGGCGAGAGGATCAGGCTGGCGATGGATCGCCTCGCGCTCCAACTGGATGGCCGGAAGCTCGACGCGTCTGTGAATGGCTTCTCGATGGCGGAGGGCGCGGACTACGTCAAAGTCTCCGAAGCAAGCATTTCGGGCTTTTCCTGGGATCCCAGCGTGGAAGCGCTGAAGAAGTTCGTCGCTCTGCAGGATGGGCAGCATGAGAGCTTCCCTTTCACGACCCTGCTGCCGGAGTTCGGAACGTTCCGCGTGGCGGGAATCGATGCCGATCTGCCTGACTCGGGCACCGGCGTGGAAGACTGGGACGAATACAACGACACTCCGGATGCTGGAGAGGGCGATCGGCCGCAACGCATCCGCTTCACGATGAAGGGATACGAGCTGGCGCTCGCGAAACCGCGAAACGGCATTCCGACTGACGTCCGCGCCGGATACCAGGACTTCGCCCTTCAAATCCCGGAGCATACGCAGGACGAGACTCTCGCCAAACTTCGCAAGCTGGGCTTCAACGAGTTGGTCCTCTCCTCCAACCTCGAAGCCGCCTGGGACGAAGCGGCCGAGACTCTGGTCATCAAGGATATCTCCACGAGCGGAAAGGATATCGGCCGCTTTTCCCTCTCCGGCCTTCTGGGAGGCGTGAGCGGCGACTTCTTTTCGGGCGACGCGGCTAAGGCGCAGGCGGCGTTGTTCGGCCTCACCGCGCGGGAAGCAAGCCTGAAGATCGAGGACAAGGGCTTCACCGCCAAAGGGATACAGGTCTATGCCGAACAAAACGGAATGACGGAGGATCAGGCACGCGGCATGCTGGAAATGACGGCGTCGGTGATGCTGCAGCAATTTGCCGCGCAAGAGCCTCGGCTGCGGAACGTGATGGATGCAGTTTCGCGGTTCATCGCGAAACCGGGGACATTCACGCTGACGGCCAAGTCCAAATCCGCCAGCGGCATCGGTGCGCTCGAATTCGCGGTTGCTTCGCAAAATCCGCTCCTGCTTCTCGAAAGGGTCGACTTCGAGGCGACGGCGGAATAGCGGCCTTCTCACCGCAAGCGGGGCGAAGAGGGCTGGCAGCGCCGCCTAAGTCTACTCCCTGGTTCAACGCTGGTTGAACGGGGAAGGGTTAGAGCGTGGGCAAACTATCCACTACGTGTCGCCACTCTTCGCGCCTGCCCGGTCGATAAAGTCCGCCCGATTGATCCCATGGCGCTGCAGCTTATCGTAAAAAGTCTTGCGGGGGATGCCGAGGGCTTGCAGAGTCTCCTTGACGTCGCCGCGGTGCTCCGTGAGAGCCTGCTTGAGGATATCGGCCTCGTAGCGTTCCAATCTTTCCGGCAGGGTTGCTCCGCTTGAGGCGGGCGCTGCGGCCGGAGCTCTCAGGTTTCCCTCCACCCCCAGCGCGACCCGTTCGGCGAAGTGCGAAAGCTCGCGCACATTGCCCGGCCAGGAATGCGTGGCCAGGTAGGCGCGCATGGCAGCCGAGATCGCGGGCACGTCGCGGCCGAAGCGTTCCGAGGCGCGGGCCAGGAAATGGGAGAAGAGGAGGGGGATGTCGTCGCGCCGTTCGCGCAAGGGCGGGATCGAGAGCGTCACGACATTCAGCCGGTAATAGAGATCTTCGCGGAAATCGCCGCGCGCGGCCGGATCGCCGAGGTCGACCTTGGCTGCGGCGACGACGCGGATGTCGACGGGACGGGTCAGGTTGGTGCCGAGCGGGGTGATCTCGCGTGCTTCAAGCACGCGCAGCATCTTAACCTGGGTTGCCGGCGGCATCGCCTCGATCTCGTCGAGGAAGAGGGTGCCGCCGTTCGCATGCTCGATCCTGCCGACCCGCTTCTTGACGGCGCCGGTAAAGGCGCCGGGCTCGTGGCCGAAGAGCTCGCTTTCGATGACCGTTTCCGGCAGAGCGCCGCAATTCAGTGCGACGAAGTTGCCGGTTCTGCGCCGGCTCCATTGGTGCAGCAGCGTGGCGACGACCTCCTTGCCGCTGCCCGTCTCGCCGGCGACCAGCACATCGACATCGGTGTCGGCGATGTGTTTCAAGGTCTGGCGAAGCCGCTCCATGGCCGGCGTCTGGCCGATCAGCGGCAGTCCTTCGGAGGCGGCCTCGGCCGCGCGGCGCAGCGCCCGGTTCTCCATGACGAGCCGCCGTTTCTCCTCTGCGCGCCGGGCGCTCTGGACAAGACGGTCGGCGGCAAACGGCTTGGCGATGAAGTCATAGGCGCCGTCCTGGATCGCCTGCACCGCCATCGGTATGTCGCCGTGTCCTGTGACAAGGATCATCGGCAGGTCCGGATCGAGCGCCAGCACCTTGCGGAAAAGGGCGAGCCCGTCCATGCCCGGCATGCGGATATCGCTGATGACG
Organism: Sinorhizobium meliloti 4H41; assembly: GCF_000375585.1. GTDB lineage: Bacteria > Pseudomonadota > Alphaproteobacteria > Rhizobiales > Rhizobiaceae > Sinorhizobium > Sinorhizobium meliloti_A. The sequence continues at coordinate 265,778 of NZ_AQWP01000003.1, forward strand.
ACGCCCGCGAAGTCGGCGGAAAGTTCGCCGAGCGCCTCCGTCGCGCTGGCAAAGGACGAGACGGTGAAGCCCGCGAGCTCTAGCGTCTGCTGCATCGCCTTGCGCAGATCGCGGTCGTCATCGATCAGGAACGCGGATGGGGCGGCGCTCATCGCTCAGGCCTTCTTGAGATTGACGGTAAATATCGTTCCGGAGGGACTGCTCTCGACCTCGATCGTGCCGCCATAGTCGGAGACGATCTCCTTGGAGATCGCGAGACCGAGGCCCAGCCCGTCTTCCTTCGAAGTGTTGAACGGCGTGAACAGCTCTTCGCGGACATCGGCCGCAATCCCCGGGCCATTGTCGGCGACGGTCAGCGCGATACCGCCGGCCACGTCCTCGCAGCGCACCCGGATCGCGCCGTTCTCGCTGTCGCCGATCGCTTCCAGCGCATTCTGCAGAAGGTTGATCAAGACCTGCTCCAGCCGGATGCGGTTGCCGAGTGCCTGGAGGTCATCGGGCGGCAGATCGATGCGTATTGCGTCCATCCGTCCGGCAAAGCGGCTTCGGAGCAGCATGAGCGCACCCTCGACGACCTCCTTCATCGCGGTCGGCCCGGCGGCGAAATGGCCCTTGCGGGCGAAGCGGCGCAGTTCGTCGGTGATGGCGCCGACACGGTCGGTGAGTTCGGCGATGCTTTCCATGTTCTCGGCGGCGGTGGAGCTCTGGCCACGGTCTAGAAAGGTGCGGGCATTATCGGCATAGGCGCGGATGGTGGCGACCGGCTGGTTGATCTCATGGGCAACCCCGGCCGCGACCTGGCCGAGGATCGCCAGTCGGTTCGCCTGGACGAGGTCCTGCTGCACGGCCTGGAGCTTCTCGGTGGTCTGCCGGTGGTCGGCGATCTCGGATTGGAGACGGTCGCGCGCCATGCGCAGGTCGCGCGTCCGCTCCTCGACGCTCGCCTCAAGCGCATTGCGGGCCAGCCGCTCCTCGGCGCTGCGCATGGCGACTACCTGGCGACGGCGCAGGAGCAATGCGGCAAGCGCGAGAAGCGGTACGAGCGTGGCAAGGGTGAGGAGCTGCGCTTCCCGCGCACCCGCGGCAAGCGGCGCCTTCAGCGGCGACAACTGCTCGAGCCGCCAGTTCGTCGACGGCACCATGGTTTCCACACGCAGGAAGGTTGCGTTGGAGTCGCCCGGCAGCAGGGCGTCCAGCGTGGAGGAGCCATCGGGCCGCGCTTCGATCTTCCGGAAAGGCAGCGGCAGCAGCGGTGCATCGCCGAACTGCAGGCTTTCGCGGATGGGTGCGAGCCGGTCTTCGGGGATCGGCTTCGTCGTCATGAAGCGCCAGGAGGGCAGGCTGGTGATGAGGACGATGCCGCGCCGGTCGGTGACATAGGCCGGCTTGCCGGAGACCTGCCAATCCGCCTCGACCCCGTCGAATTCGAGCTTGGCGACGATCACCCCCAGCGGACCGCCGGACCCGTCGACGCGCCGGGAGATATAAAGCCCGGGCCGCTTGCTAACCGTGCCCATGGCGAAGTGTTCGGCCATGCCGTCGCGCACGGCGAGGCGAAAATAATCGCGGAAGGCATAGTCGTTGCCGACGAAGCTCGTCGGCTCCTGCCAATTGCTGGCCGCGACGGCCACGCCGTTCCGGTCGATCAGATAGATGACCGCGGCTTCGGCGCTTGCCGCCAAAGCCTCGAGCTTGCGGTTGATACGGTCGAGCGACTGCCTGTCCGGCGAAAGCAATGCCCCACGAATGGCTGCGTCATCGGCGAGGACAAGCGGCAGGGCGCGCTGCCGTTCCACGACTGCCCGAAGAAGCGAGGCTTTCAGGCTGGCGTCGATCCGGCTCTGGCCGGCAAGGCCGGCGAGCGCCTGCGACCGCCCGTAGTCACGCGCAAGAAGAAGGCCGGCCGCCAGAAGGACCAGCGCGACTGCCGCGAAAACCAGCCAGGACCGTCGGGCCCGGCTGCGAAGCGCATGCGGATCGCTCGCATCTGCAGGAAGTCTGACCATGCGAGCATTGTGCATGATTTCGCCCAGCACGCCAGCGTGTCTGTGCGGAAATCCGCACATATCCACGAACAGAAAGCGTGCGCCGCTCCCAAAAATCTCATGAATTCAATCGCATCGGCCTCCGCGGCAAACTGGCACGCATGTTGCTCACCAGCTCCACAAGGCAGCCATTGCTGTCGATCTTCGGAAAGCGGCCCGGGAGGCCCGGCATGTTGCCGGACTGGGCCTGCCACGTGGAGGATATCATGATCATCGAACATTCCGCGGAGGTCCGCGGCAAGACACCCCTTTACCGCCATCTCTATGTCCAGGTGCTGGCCGCGATCGCCGCGGGCATCCTGCTCGGGCATTTCTATCCGGACATCGGCACGGAGCTCAAACCGCTCGGCGACGCCTTCATCAGGCTCGTGAAGATGATCATCGCGCCGGTGATCTTCCTGACGGTCGCGACAGGCATTGCCGGCATGACCGATCTCGCCAAGGTCGGCCGCGTGGCCGGCAAGGCGATGATCTACTTTCTCGCCTTCTCCACCCTTGCCCTTCTCGTCGGCCTCGTCGTCGCAAACGTGGTCCAGCCGGGCGCGGGAATGCATATCGATCCGGCCTCGCTGGACGCCAAGGCGGTCGCGACCTATGCCGAGAAGGCGCACGAGCAGTCGATCACCGGCTTCCTGATGAACATCATCCCGACGACGCTTGTCGGCGCCTTCGCCGAGGGCGACATCCTGCAGGTCCTGTTCATCTCGGTGCTCTTCGGTATTTCGCTGGCGATCGTCGGCAAGAAAGCCGAGCCCGTCGTCGATTTCCTGCAGGCGCTGACGCTTCCGATCTTCCGGCTCGTTGCGATCCTCATGAAGGCCGCCCCGATCGGCGCCTTCGGCGCCATGGCCTTCACCATCGGCAAGTACGGCATCGCCTCGATCGCCAATCTCGCCATGCTGATCGGTACCTTCTATCTGACGTCGTTTCTCTTCGTCTTCATCGTGCTCGGCGCGGTCGCACGCTATAACGGCTTCTCGATCCTCTCGCTCATCCGCTACATCAAGGAGGAGCTGCTGCTGGTGCTCGGGACGTCTTCCTCGGAGGCGGCGCTTCCGGGCCTCATGAACAAGATGGAGAAGGCCGGCTGCAAGCGCTCGGTCGTCGGTCTCGTCATTCCGACCGGCTATTCCTTCAACCTGGACGGCACCAACATCTACATGACGCTTGCGGCCCTGTTCATCGCCCAGGCGACCGATACGCCGCTCTCATACGGCGACCAGATCCTGCTGCTCCTCGTCGCCATGTTGAGCTCGAAGGGTGCGGCCGGCATTACGGGCGCCGGCTTCATCACGCTTGCCGCAACGCTCTCGGTCGTTCCCTCCGTGCCGGTCGCCGGCATGGCGCTGATCCTCGGCATCGACCGCTTCATGTCGGAATGCCGCGCCCTGACCAATTTCGTCGGCAACGCGGTTGCGACGATCGTCGTGGCGAAGTGGGAAGGCGAGCTCGACCAGGCGCAGCTTTCCGCAGCTCTCGGCGGCGGGGCGTCTGCCGAAGCCATCCCGGCGCTCGTCCAGCCCGCCGAATAAGCTTGCCTCCCAAGGCGAGACCGCACGCCGGTGCGGTTGGCGCGGTCCGGTTCTCCGGGCCGCGCTTTTTTGCGATGGCGTGCGGCATCCGCAATCCTCTCGGGGCTTCCCCGCCGCACGGGCCGATCAGATCCCGTGCAGCACCTGCGTCGCCTTCACTGCCGCCGAGGCCCGGTTTTCGACGCCGAGCTTCACATAGATCTGTTCGAGATGCTTGGTGACGGTGCGCGCGCTCAAGCCCAGGATCTCGCCGATGTCGCGGTTGGATTTCCCTTTGGCGATCCACAGCAGAACCTCGGACTCCCGCTGGGTGAGCCGGAAGTGCTGGCGCAGCGTTTCGTCGTCGCTCAAGCCGTTCTCGGCCGTCAGCCGGAAGAGGTATTCATTGGCGCCGACCGCGCCGAGATAGGAGATCTGCAGGCCCGTCTGGCTGGCGCGCTGCAGGGTGAAGGTCCCTTGCCTTTCGCCGGGACTGGTTTCCCGCTCCCGCATCCACTCGGCAATGCGCCCGGCGACGAAGGCGAGACCGTCGTCGCTGCCGGTGGCCGCGTTGACGAGACGGGTCGCCTGCGGCGTCGACCAGCGGACCGTTCCATCGCCTCGCACCGCCAGCAGATGCCGCCCCGCCGCGTCCAGGGCGACGCGGGCGCTCTGGGCGGAGCGCGCATTGGAGAGATGGACGCGGATGCGGGCGCGCAGCTCGTCGATATTGATAGGCTTGGTCAGGTAATCGACGCCGCCGGCTTCGAGCGCCCGCACCACATGCTCCGTCTCGGTGAGGCCGGTCATGAAGACCACGGGCACCTGGGCGACGGAAGCATTCGACTTCAGCCGGGTGCAGGTGTCGAAACCGTCCATGCCGGGCATGACCGCATCGAGCAGGATGATGTCCGGCGTGATGCGGTCGGCGATGTTGAGCGCCGCGTTGCCGGAGGTCGCGATCAATACGGAAAAGCCGGACTGTTCCAGCGCTTCGGTCAAAAAGCCGAGCGCCTCCGGTGAATCGTCGACGAGGAGTACGATATCTCGCACGTTCGCTGCCTCAGGCACGGGCATTCGCCTCCCCGGCGAGCAGGCGTTTGAGGAAGGCGTCATAGCCCGCGAGGTCGAATGCCCCGACATAGGCGCGCGCCGCCTCGGCGAAGGCTCGGTTGTCCGGGTTCAGGGCGATCTCCGTCAATTTTGCTTCGATGCCCCTCACGTAGCCGATTTCGCCGAGCTCGATCAATTCCTTCAAATGATGATGGCCGGGGCTCGCCACCGCAGGGGTCATGCCGGTGCCGGACCTTTCCTGCGGGCCGTCGTCGTAGATCCATTCGAGTTTCAGGTGGATCGCGAGCTTGTCGGTGAGCTGGCGCAGGCCGAAGGGCTTGGCAAGCGCATCGTTGTGGCCGATGGCGCCGGCGGCCGAGCCGTCGCCGATATTGGCCGAAAGCATGATCGCCGGCGCGCTCTGGCCGCCTTCCCTCAGACGCATCACCAGATCCCAGCCGCTCATGCCGGGCATGGAGATGTCGATCAGGAACAGGTCCGGTTTCGTATGTTCGACGAGCGCCAGGCAGGCCGCCCCGCTCGCCGCCGCAAGAACGGTGAAACCGAGTGGCGCGAGCAGCTCGCCCATCAGGTCGCGGTGGTCCGCATTGTCGTCGACGACGACGATCGTCCGACGTGGTTCTCGATAGGACTTGATCCTGCGGACCGGGTCCTTGAGCGCGGCGGGCCGGTCGACGGCAGAGAGCATCAGCCGGACCTTGAAGGCCGTGCCCTTGTCCTTCTCGCTGGTGACGGAGATTTCGCCGCCGAGCGTCTGGGTGAGCAGGCGGGTGATGGTCAGGCCGAGGCCGAGGCCCGGCATGCGATATTCCGCCTCGCCGCGCTGAAAGGGCTCGAAGATCCTGGGCAGGTCCTTCTCGCCGATGCCGCGGCCGCTATCCTCGATGGTGAAACTTGCAACCTGGCTGCGATAGGCGACGTCGAAGCGGATATGCCCCCGTTCCGTGAACTTCAGGGCATTGGAGAGCAGGTTGACGAGGATCTGCCGCAGGCGCTTGTCGTCGGTCCGCACATATTGCGGCAGCGAGGCTGCGCGGTTGTGCTCGAAGGCGATGCCCTTGGCCTGCGCCTGCGGGCGGAACATGTCGACGATCTGGTCCAAAAAGTCCTGAATGTTGATCTCGTTGGAATAGACCTGCAGCTTGCCGGCTTCGATCTTGGAAATGTCGAGGAGGCCGTCGATCAGTCCGGAGAGATGGTCGGCGCTGCGCCTGATCGCCTTGATCGCGCCCTGCCGCGGCGGCGGTATCGTCTCGTCGCGCTCGAGGATCTGGGCGTAGCCGAGCACCGCGTTGAGCGGCGTGCGCAGTTCGTGGCTCAGGCCCACGACATAGCGGCTCTTCGCGCGATTGGCCGACTCCGCCCTTTCCTTCGCGTCCTGCAGCGCCGCGTCCGTCTTCTTGTGGGCGGCGATCTCCTTCAGAAGAGCCGTGTTCTGCCGGGAGGATTCCTCTTCCGCAACGACCCGGCTGTCATGGGCAAGCACGTAGAACCAGGACACGACGCCGGCAAGAATGGCGAAGACGAAAAAGACGATGGCGATGGTCCGCTGGACGACGTCGGCGGTCTCGGGAGAGGCGGCCGTGGTCTGGTGAGCGATCATCGCCAGGATCACGCCGATGCCGGTAATAGAGATCACCGCCGAAACCGCGTAACGGCCGAGCCTTGTCGCGAGCTTTGCGACGACCGTTTCGGGCAACACCGCCTTGGCCACGGTGGCGACCTGCGCGTTCAGACGCGCCTTCGGCTTGCACATGTCGTGGCAGCGGCTGTCGAGCGAACAGCAGAGCGAGCAGATCGGCGCCGCATAGGCCGGGCACCAGGCCATGTCCTCCGGTTCGAACGGGTGCTCGCAGATCGAGCAAGTGATCTCGTTTTCGCGGAGCCAGCTCTTGCGCGGCTTGCGGGCGAGATAGAATTTCCCCTCCGTCCACCAGGCGATCAGCGGCGAGACGACGAAAGCCGTGACGAGTGCGATATAGGGTGCGAGCGAGGTGGCGATTTCGCCCGCCGCGCCGAAATGCGCGACGAGAGCAAAGAGCGTCGACACGCCCATGGTGCCGAGGCCGACGGGATTGATGTCGTAAAGATGGGCGCGTTTGAACTCGATTCCGGGCGGGGCGAGACCGAGCGGCTTGTTGACGAAGAGATCGGCCGAGATCGTCGAGAGCCAGGCCATGGCGACGATCGAAAAGATACCGAGCGTCTCCTCCAGCAGACGATAGATGCCGAGCTCCATCAGGAGGAGCGCGATCGCCACGTTGAAGACCAGCCAGATGACGCGGCCCGGATGGCTGTGGGTGAGCCGCGAGAAGAAGTTCGACCAGGCGAGCGAGCCCGCATAGGCGTTCATCACGTTGATCTTGAGCTGCGAGACGACGACGAAGGCTGCCATCAGCAGGAGCGCGGCCGTGTCCGATGGGAAGATGTAGCCGAAGGCCGTGTAATACATCTGCGCCGGGTCGGCGGCCCTGGTCGAGGGAACGCCGGTACTGAGCGCCAGGACGACGAGAAAGGAGCCGGCCAGCAGCTTCGGCGCGCCGACGATCACCCAGCCGGAGCCGGCAAGAAAGACGGCGATGCGGTGGCGGAGCTTGCGCTCGCCGTCAGGCGGCAGGAAGCGCAGGAAGTCCACCTGCTCGCCGATCTGCGCCGTCAGAGCGAAGATGACCGCCGAGGCAGCGCCGAATTCGACGAGATGGAACGGCGCGAGCGTGCCAGGAGGCCCCGATGTGTGATGGATGCCCGCATAGGCGAGCCACAGGCCGACCTTCTCCCAGTCCGCAAACGCGATGAAGACGAAGGGAAGAATGTTCAGGACGATCCAGAAGGGCTGCGTGACGAGCTGGAACCGGCTGATCAGCTTCACGCCATGGGTGACCAGCGGGATCACCATGACGGCGCTGACGATGTAGCCGATCCAGAGCGGTATGCCGAACGCAAGCTCCAGCGCCCCGGACATGATCGAGGCTTCGATCGCGAAGAGGATGAAGGTGAAGCTCGCATAGATCAGCGAGGTGATCGTCGAGCCGATATAGCCGAAGCTCGCGCCGCGCGTGAGAAGGTCGATGTCGACGCCGTGACGAATGGCATAGCGGCTGATCGGCAGGCCGACGAGAAGGATCATCAGGCTCGCGACGAGGATCGCGACGATGGCGTTGGTCGTGCCGTAGGACATGGTAATGGCACCGCCGATGGCTTCCAGCGCCAGGAAGGAGATGGCGCCGATCGCCGTCTGCGAAATGCGCGCCGAGGAGAAGCGCCGCGCGCTCTTGGCGGTGAAGCGCAACGCATAGTCTTCGAGCGTCTGGTTGGCGACCCAGCGGTTATATTCTCGCCGAACGGGAATGATGCGCTGGCGTGCCGCCATGGTCCCTCGTCATCTCGCAGTGCCGGCCGAATGCGCCAGCCGCCCCTGTCGTAACACGGACGAGCGCCCCGGGAAATTGTTGCATTGCGGAAAACGTCGGCAGACCGATGAGCCAGTCTAGATGGGCCCACGCGCCTCGCTTCGTGTCGCCCCTTTCCTGTCCTCGAACCCAGCGAGGGTCTGCCTTGCCTTGGCCTCCCAGGTCCTGGCACCCTGCCTGCGCGCCAGTGCCATTGCACGCTTGAGCGGCCTGTACCCTCGCTCAAGCTTGCTGTCGCCTCTCACGAGCAATTCGGCCTGTAGTCGCAACAGCTCGGCCGTGAAATAGTTCTCGCCCGTTTTCCTTGCGAGTTCCAGGGCTTGACCGATAGCTTGTGACGCTTTCGTATCGAATCCAAGCTGCAGATAACCGCTGGCGAGCATTCCCAAATAGCAGGTCTTGTCGATTTCCTGCTCGCCCATGTTATCGCAAACATGGCGCATCTGCTGGAGGCCCGATACGTCCTTGCGGGTCATGGCGAGCAGCCATCCGGAGAAGAAGGAGCCCATGTTCAGCCAAAGCTGAAAACCGTTCCTTCTCGCCAGCGGCACGAGTTCGTCCGTCAAGCGCTCCATCGTTTCGGGGTCGTTGCGAAGGGCCATCAGGATGCAGCCGTTGCCGAGGCATGCGGCGAGGCGGTAGTCGGTCTGCTTTCTCGCATCGGCTTCCGCCTGCCGGAAGAGCGAAAGCGCGCCCTGCTCTTCCCCCAGAAGCTCAAGCGTCCAGGAGAGATAGATCATCGCCATGCTCGGAAAATCGCTGCCGATCCGATCTGCCTTCTCGCGATGCCGAAGGGCATCTTCGAGCAGGGCCTTCGCCTTGCGGAACTGGCCGCGAGAAAAGGCGCACATGCCCCGGAACTGCTTTCCAAGCACGAGCGCCTTGAGGTGGTCCCGTTTTTGCCCGATCTCCAGGAGCTGATCGCTCGCCCATTCGGCGTCCTTGAGGGAGGCGGAGTTGAAGGCCGTGCCGAAAAGCCCGTCCAGGGCCCTGATAGCCGCCTCCGGATCGCCCGTCGCTTCGCTGAGGCGCATCACGTTGCGGTACGCAGCGCTTCCCTCGCGCGTCATGTAACCGAACGTTGCGTAGAGGACATCACCGCGCTCCAGCTCGAGGCGGAGTTCCATACCATCGCGTTCGCGGGAGGGGGCCAGCTTGCGGGCGCATTCGAGCCCTCTGGCGAACATATTGGCCGCCTCCTGCTTCGCCCACGTCGCTGCGAGTTTCAAACCGGCCGTGAGCCAGTGTTCAGCGGCACGCTCGTACAATCCGGCCTCGTCCAGATGCTGGGCCAGGACCTCCGGATGATCGGCTGCGGCCGACGGCTCCGTTCGCTCCATCGCATCCACGACCAGTGCATGGAGCTGTCTACGCCTGTCCCGCAGCAGAGCGCCGCTCGCCGCCTCCTGAAGAAGCGCGTGGGTGAAGCTGTATCTCGGCCAGTCCGAGAAGGGTTGCGGAGCGACCAGGCCGACTGCGGTGAGGCGCTCCAGTTCCGGCTTCAATGTTTCGATCGGCATGTCGGCAACGCTGGCGAGCATCCGGACGTCGAATTCGCGGCCGATGATCGCGGCGACCTGCGCTATGGTCTTGCCCGGGCCAAGCTTGTCGAGCCGTGACAGGAGCGAGGACTGGAGCGAGTTCGGCACCGAAAGACCGGCGTCGTGAGCGCCCGATCGATGAGGGCCCGATGAGGCGGCGAGCTCAGAGGTTGACCGTGCCAGCTCCTCGAGAAAGAGCGGCACCCCTTCGGCCTTTCGCAGAACGGCATGCGTAAGGTCCGTCCCCAGCAGCACCCCGGTTGCAGCCTTCCGGACGAGTTCGTTCGCTTCGTCGCGCGACAGGCGCGCGAGCCTGATCTCTTCGATGGAACTCTTTCGGCGTTCAGATTTCAGCGCGCCGTCGCGGGAGGTCACAACGACGAGCAGGGGGAGATCCGATACTTCTTCGATCAGTCGGTGGAGCAGATTTGCCGATGACGGATCGATCCATTGTTCGTCCTCGACGGCAAGCAGCATTGGGCCTGCTCCGGCCTGGCGCAGCAACCAGTCGATATATGTTCGCCGGACCGTCAACTGCTGCTGGGACGGCGGAAGCGCGGATGGCGGGTAGTCAGACTGCTCGACGTTCAGCAATCGGGCGAAGATCGGAAAGGAGTCCGCGATCGGCACCTTGCTCGCCGAGAGGGCGGCCTCCAGTTTGCTGGCGGCAATGGCCGGCGGATCGGCGCCGGATATCCCCTCTTCCTGGCGAAACAGTTGAAGGAAAGGGAAGAGCGCGCTGTTGGCGTAGGCCGACGAGCACTGGGCGGTAAGCGTCTTCACGCCGGAAAGCTCTTCTTTCACCTCGAAGAGCAGCCGCGACTTGCCTATGCCCGGCTCGCCGCTGATGAGGACCGCTCTTCCGCGCCGTTCCCGAGAGACCCTCCGCCAGATTTCCGCGATCTGTGCGATCTCGCTTTGGCGGCCGACAAGCGCGGTCAGATGACCTTTGCGGGCGAACCTGCTGCCGACGGAAATCGGCTGATCGGCGCGCCACAGGCGAACGGGGGTGCTGAAGCCTTTCAGGATCGTTTCGCCAAGATCGCTGAACAGGAAGGAGCCGTGCGCCATCTGGCAGGTGGTCTGATCGGTCAGGATCGTCTGCGGCGCTGCCATCGCTTCAAGCCGCTGGGCGAGATTTGGGACAGGGCCAAAGGCGACGGTGGAAACGCCGGCCGGCGCCCCCTCGATGTCACCCACCACGACAAGGCCGCTTGCAATGCCGATCCTCACATTGAGAGGCGAATGGTCTGGCGTCTCGACCTGAGGCGCCACGCGCAGAATGTCGAAGGCCAGCTCGAGTGCCCTTTCCGCGTCATCCTCCTCGGCGATCGGATAGCCGAACAGGACCTGCAACGCGTCGCCGACATAGTTCGCGACAAAGCCGCCATGTGATTTCGCGAGCCCGTTGCAGGTGTTGAGGTAGGTGCGCGTGAGGACGCTGAAGTCCTCGGGGTCGAGCCTCGCCGCATAATCCGTGGAGCCGACCATGTCGCAGAAAAGGATGGTCAGTTGCCGGCGTTCGGGAAGCCTCTTCTCGGCGAGGTCGGGCGAAGGAGTCTTCTCCATGGCCGCGATTGCGGCGATGAGCTTGCGACGCTGGCCGATCGGGATGCGCATTTCCCGGAGGTCGGCTTCCGTAAGCAGGTGCAGGCTCTCGAAATCGACACGGGCGCGCGCGAATGTTTGCTCGAGATCGCCGAGCCCGATGTTCTGCAGCCATTTTCCGACATCGCTCATCGTACCCCCGTCACGTGACGCGAAGGTTCGGCACCTCAACTTGCGCTTTTATTGCAATAAAGCTACATTAGTAACGGGAAATACCCTGTTTTGAAAGCCGAAGTTTCCAAGTCGCCGATGCAGCCACATTAGCGGAGGATTTCGCGTTCTCACGCGCTTTGACAGATGGCGTCCAAATACTTTGCAGTCTTCTCGCTTTTCCTGGGCTGGAATGCCCATAACGCAATTAGGTGTTCCCATGCACAACACTATCAAATGTTTGGTGCCAGCGGCAGTCCTGACGTTTGGCATGCCTGTCGTCGCGGCCGCGCAAGATTGCCCCACCGCGGAAGAATGGAAGGACGCGCCCGCGTTCAGCAATGTCACCAACGAGCACCGAAATGCCCTCAGCGATTTGATGGCGCGGTACACCTGGGCCATGAACAACAGGGAAATAGGCGCTCTGAAGAATCTTTTTGCCGACAGCGGATCCTATGTGTTCTGTCAAATGGGAAAGTCGACGGCCGACGAGAGTTACAGTTCGAAAGACGGCATAGGGAGACATTTCGAAGACGTATTTGGACCGTTATCGGACAATGGTCTTTATACGAAACGAATTCTAAGTGGATTTATTATCGATAATCGCGGAACTGATCTAAACGTGACCATGAGCGTTATTGTATTCATCAAGAATTTCGACTCGAATTTGCCTCAGTTAGACTACTTGGCCGACATATTCGTCACGGTGGAAAGAGGAACTTTTCTGATAAAGAGGCTTGTGGTTACACCGGCTGATGGTCGGATCAGCATAAGAGCGAGATAAGCGGCCGAGGCGTAGCCGAGAGAAGGCCACGATGCTGAAATACCTGCTCTTGTTCGTGTCGTTGAACGCGCAGACGGCCGCGTTTGCTGCTGAAGCGGTAGACTTCAGCCTCGTTGCGGAGGCTATGCGGCGCCGGCCTGAGTGCGCCACAAGCGTGAACTGCGAGGCGTCTACCGGATGTCTCGTTCCTCCCCCGGAGCTGGTCGAGCCCGGGCAGGCCGCGGCCACAGCCGAACGCTCGACTCCTCGCCGGACGAACCACGAAACATTCCACGCCTGTCGCGAGATGGTGTTGCGATTACGGTCGGCCGAAGCCATCGTTCGTGACCTGGTTTCACGGCTATGGCCTTCCGACCGCGCGAACGGTTTCGCGACGACATTGGAGGCCTGGAACCGTGAAGTCTCGTGGGCGCCGGCCTCCGCAACGGAAAGGCCAGTCACCAAGTTCGGCGACGAGCTGCGCGCCGTATTCGGACCTCTGCCGGAAGGCAATTGCCTCGCTGAAGATTCGAGGCGTCTCGGTCTGGAAGTGGGCGGCAATCTTGTGGAGCTGAGGCCCAATCCGTCGAAGTCGAACGCGCTGGAGTTCGAGCACCTCGATACGTTCGGCAGACATGTCAAATGGACCGACCGGATCGACAGATGCGACAAGCCTTCGCTTGCAGGGGTGACTTATTGCGGGATGAACTCCCGTCTGAGGCGCGTCGTGCGCGGCGCTGTGGAGTGGGTGTTCCTTTGCAGGAAGTCATCCAGGAACCTCGAGCTTAGCACCGATCCCTACTGGCGGGAGGGGGATCCGCGGTTCGCCCTTTATGGCGCGATCGGTTTCAACGAGATGACGGGGGAGGTCTCCTTCATCGACGGGAGGAAAGACCGCGAAGTCTTCGATTGGAGAGAAACGTTTCCGCCGCCCGGTGGCGCATCCTACTCCGACGTTGAAGGCAGAGCCCGCACAGAAGATCTGTACGACAGGTCGTTCAGGGTCGATTGCTTCGCATGCCACGACAACAAGGAACCCCATGTCATCGACCCGCACGTCAAGCAGGCGAGGGTCGGTTATCGTCACGGCTGGGACGACGAGAGCTCCATCGCATTTGGCCTCGGAGCGTTTCTGCCGAAAAGGAAAGGGCGGGCAGAAGCTCCGTTCCGCGTCGTAGGATCCAGCTACACGGCGGCTCGAAGGGAACGAATGACGGAAGCAAAGATCGTCTCCATGCCGGGACATCCGTGCACCTCGTGCCATGTCTTGACGACGCAGGAGACGGGCCAGCGCTTTGCCGCTGACGCCGCTGGAAAGAAGCCGACGGCGATACTCTCTCCCGAGCGGGCACTGCCGCTTCTCGGCCAGCGAAAATTTCTGGCGGTGGTGGGCGAGCACCGCACGGCATGGGCGACGAGAAGCGGTGCAGGCAAGATCCACCCATGGATGCTGCCCCATTATGGCGGCGACCTGTCCGAACAATCGCCCCCGATTACCGACGCCGAATGGCGGGCGCTCAGTCAATGCCTGTGGAGCGCCGGCGGAGAGGAGTGCGGATACAGACCGCTCTACACGGCATGCCCCAGCCCGGGGCGCAACGGCGACGGCTACAGTCCCCAGGAATTTTCCACCGAGATCGTTTCACCGGTCTCCCCGCGAGACGGTTTCGACCGGGCGATACGGCTGAAGTGGAAATATCTGAACGGCTATGGAAAGGTGCCCGAACGCGACGACGTGCGTTTTCACATCGCCGTCAAAAAGAAGTCTTTGTCCGGGACGGCTCCTGCGCACGCCGAAGACTACCCGACCATGGCGGAGGCCAGGGGTGATCAATTCCAAGCCGTCACGGGGGAGGTCGGCACGTCCGGCTCTGCGATCCTCCTGAAGGACGCGTCCTTCATCGGCCATCGCAAGTGGACGGATCCGCTGCCCGCCAGCATGCCGCGGGATTACAGCATCGAAATCCCGGCGAGCTGCGGCGAGCGGTACCTGTTCCGCATCCTGCCGAAGCGCTTCTGCTTCGACTACAACGGCATCGCCTACGGCACCGAGGAACACCTCATCCATGCCGACGTGGTTTGCGCTCCGCGTTCGGCCGGCATGCGTTGATCGGTTGCACCGCACCCCCCGCAACCGCAACGTCGCTAAACTCCCGCGCCAGAGCGCCCAGTTTTCATTAAACACCGAAGCTCTCCAAGCCTTTGAGTCTGCCTACTTCCGCACCGTGGGCACTCCTCCTGGAGGTGCTCTAGCGAGAACACCCGCCCATTGCAGCTCGCAGCTCTTGACAGAACGCCACGCTGCTGCAATAAACCATCAAGTTAATTAACCTGATGGTTTATCGATCATGGATCAACTCAGCAGCACCCTCTCGGCATTGGCCGACCCGACCCGCCGGGCCATCGTTGCGCGCCTCGCCGCCGGCGAGGCGACGGTGAACGAACTTGCTGCTCCGTTCGATATGAGCCTGCCGGCGGTTTCCAAACATCTGAAGGTCTTGGAACGTGCGGGGCTGATATCCCGGGGCCGCAACGCCCAATGGCGGCCCTGCCGGCTGGAGGCGGCGCCGTTGAAGGAAATCGCCGATTGGGTCGAGCGCTACCGCCACTTCTGGGAGGGCAGTTTCGACCGGCTCGACAGCTATCTTCACGAGTTGCAGCGCAACGAAAAATCGGATCACGACTGAACCGGGTTCGCCCGACCGCAAGGGAGAAGATCATGAATGCCCCGTCTCCGAAGGAAGAGATCGCGCTCACCATCACGCGCGTCTTCGACGCGCCCGCCAACCTCGTCTTCAAGGTCTGGACCACACCCGAACACCTGGTGCGCTGGTGGGGCCCGAAGGACTTCACGGTGCCCGCGATCACTGCGGATTTCCGTGAAGGCGGCGCCTGGCGCGGCTGTATCCGCTCGCCTGAGGGCCAGGACTACTGGGCGCACGGCATCTATCGCGAGATCGTGGAGCCGAGCCGTATCGTCCTCAGCTTCGCCTGGGAAGAGGAGGGCGCCATCGACACGCTGATCACGGTAACCCTTGAGGACGTGGCGGGCGGCACGCGTCTCACCTTCCGCCAGGCGCCGTTCACGAGCGCCGAGAGCCGCGATTCTCATGCGGAAGGATGGGGCGAGTGCATGGACCGGCTCGTTTCCTATGTCGCTGCCCGGAAGGAGGAAATGCAATGAAGAAGACCTATCAGGGGAGCTGCCACTGCGGCGCGGTGCGCTTTTCCGCAAATCTCGACCTCGCTCCGGAGGGAAAACGCTCCCCAGCGCCGCGGCCCGGCGTGTGGTGGACGACAACCTTCCGCTGCAACTGTTCCTCCTGCCTCAAGACGCGATTCTGGAAGGTGTTCGTCACGCCCGAGGATTTCTCCTTGCTTTCAGGCGAAGAGGCCCTGGCGGAGTACCGCTTCGGCGAGCGCATGATCCGCCACGTGTTCTGCCGGCACTGCGGCGTCCACCCCTTAGGCAGCGCCGACTTCGAGATCATGGGCGGGCCGTTCCAGGCGGTGAATATCGCCTGTCTCGACGACGCGACCGACGAGGAGCTGGCGAATGCCCCGATCGTCTATGAGGACGGGCGCCATGATGCATGGGACCGGCCACCCGCGGTGACGGCCTATTTGTAAGGAGCGTACCGCTCCTTCGCGTCTGCCGCGGTAACGACCTGGATCCGCGGCAGAAAACCCCGGGCGGTAAGCCCAAGCTTCCTGCTTCCCCCCGGCACCTACGTAGAATGACGTATGTGCAGTGCAGCGCGGCTGCCCGATGATCCCCGAGCAACGGCCATGGAGAACGGCCACTTGCCTTGCGGCGATCAGAACAAGGGGGTTCAATCAGATGACTATCAGGGCACGCGTCACCGGCGCATTTCTCGCTGCCGTCCTTTCGACGACGGCGTTCAACGGCGCCTTTGCGGCCGACGACACGATCAAGGTCGGCATCCTGCATTCGCTTTCCGGCACCATGGCGATCTCCGAAACGACGCTCAAGGACGCCATGCTGATGCTGATCGAGGAGCAGAACAAGAAGGGCGGCCTGCTCGGCAAGAAGCTGGAAGCGGTCGTCGTCGACCCGGCCTCGGACTGGCCGCTCTTTGCCGAAAAGGCGCGCGAGCTCGTCTCCGTCGACAAGGTGTCCGCCGTCTTCGGCTGCTGGACGTCGGTGTCGCGCAAATCCGTGCTGCCGGTCTTCGAAGAGCTGAATTCCATCCTCTTCTATCCGGTCCAGTACGAGGGCGAGGAAAGCCAGCGCAACGTCTTCTATACGGGCGCCGCTCCCAATCAGCAGGCTATTCCCGCCGTCGACTATCTGATGGAGAACGAGGAAGTCGAGCGCTGGGTGCTCGCCGGCACCGATTACGTCTATCCGCGCACGACCAACAAGATCCTCGAGGCCTACCTGATCTCCAAGGGCGTCGCGCCCGAGGACATCATGATCAACTACACACCTTTCGGCCATTCCGACTGGCAGACGATCGTTTCCGACATCAAGAAGTTCGGCTCGGCCGGCAAGAAGACCGCGGTCGTCTCGACAATCAACGGCGACGCCAACGTGCCGTTCTACAAGGAGCTTGCCAATCAGGGGATCAAGGCCGAGGACATCCCGGTCGTCGCCTTCTCTGTCGGCGAGGAGGAACTTGCCGGCCTCGATACCGGACCGCTCGTCGGACACCTCGCTGCCTGGAACTATTTCCAGTCGGTCGACAACCCGGCCAATGCCGAGTTCATCGAGACCTGGCAGGCCTACACCAAGAACGACAAGCGGGTGACCAACGACCCGATGGAAGCCCATTATATCGGCTTCAATATGTGGCTGAAGGCAGTCGAGAAGGCCGGCACCACGGATACCGATGCCGTGCTCGACGCCATGATCGGGGTCTCGGTACCGAACCTTTCGGGCGGCTATTCGACGATGATGCCGAACCACCACATCACCAAGCCCGTGCTGATCGGCGAGATTCAGTCCGACGGCCAGTTCGAAACGGTCTGGGAAACGCCCGGCCTCGTCGTCGGCGACGAATGGTCGGACTACCTGCCGGACTCGAAGGACCTGATCTCCGATTGGCGCGCGCCCATGTCCTGCGGCAACTTCAACGTGGCCACCGGCAAGTGCGGCGGCAAGGGTTCCTGATTTCATGACGAAAGACTTGCTAAGGGAGCGGTCCGGGTCGGGTCGCTCCCCCAGACGCCTCTTTTCATGACGAACCGCTAGCTCGAAATCCCCTCCGTCCGAATGCTTCCCTTCGGACGGAGGACTGCAAGGCGAGAGACGAATGTACCGCATCATCCAAACCGTGCTGGCTGCCCTGTTCCTCTTCGTTGCGATGGCTCCGGGGCTTCGCGCGGAAGAGGGACTGCGCGATCTGGTGAACGCGCTCGGCGAGGCGAAGCTGTCCGAGATGGACGAGCATATCGCGGCACTGGCAAGAACCGGAAGGCCCGAAGCCGTCGCCATCCTCGAGGCGCTCGGTGAAGGCGGGCTCTATGCCCGCAAGGCGGACGGCCAGGTCTTCCTGACGAAGGAGAGCGGTTCGAACCTGACCCTCTCGGATCCGATCTCCGGCGACAGCGCCGGCGAAGCGCCGAAGGCGGCACTTTCGAAGATCAGAGTGAACAACAGCGTGCGGCGCGCCGTGCGCACCGCCCTCGGCAGCCTGACGCTCCTCAGTCCCGATCGAAATCAGCGCCTCAGGGCTGCGCAGTCGGTGCTGCAATCGCCCGATCCCGACGCGCTTGGCGCCATCGAGAGTGCGCTCGCTGCCGAGAAGGACGGAGCCGTTCGTGCGGTCCTCGAACAGGCGCGCGCCACGATGCTTCTTCTCTCCGAGCGGCCAGTCGAGGAGAAGAAGGAGGCGGTGCGGCTGCTGGAGGAAAGCGGCGGCCGCGAGGCGCTGCCGATCCTTTCTGCCGCGCTTCTCTCCGCCGACGAAAGCCTGAAGCCGGACATCGAGGCGGCGCTCGCCAGCATCGAACAGGCGCAAGCCTTCTGGAATGCGGGCCAGAACATATGGTACGGCCTGTCGCTGGGCTCGGTGCTGCTGCTTGCGGCGATCGGCCTCGCCATCACCTTCGGAGTCATGGGCATCATCAACATGGCGCATGGCGAGATGGTGATGCTCGGCGCGTATACGACATTCCTCGTTCAAGATGTCGTGCGCACCTCCTTTCCTCATCTTTTCGATTGGTCCCTGGCAATCGCGCTGCCGCTCGCCTTTCTTGTCACAGGCGCCGTGGGCCTCGCACTGGAACGCGGCGTCATCCGCTTCCTCTATGGTCGCCCGCTCGAAACGCTGCTTGCCACCTGGGGCATATCGCTCATCCTGCAGCAGACGGTGCGGACGATCTTCGGCCCCACCAACCGCGAAGTCGGCAATCCGTCCTGGATGTCCGGCGCCTTCGAGATCGGCGGACTGGCGATCACCTGGAACCGCCTCTGGATCATCGTCTTTGCGCTTGCCGTGTTTGCAGCACTTCTCTTTCTTCTCAAGAAGACGCCGATGGGCCTGCAGATGCGCGCCGTAACGCAAAACCGGCGCATGGCCTCCTCCATGGGCATCCGCACGCCCTGGGTCGATGCGCTGACCTTCGCGCTCGGCTCCGGCATTGCAGGCATTGCGGGTGTGGCGCTTTCGCAGATCGACAACGTCTCGCCGAACCTCGGGCAGGGTTACATCATCGACAGCTTCATGGTCGTGGTCTTCGGCGGCGTCGGCAATCTCTGGGGAACGCTGGTCGGCGCCTTCTCGCTCGGCATCCTCAACAAGTTCCTCGAGCCCTATGCCGGCGCCGTGCTCGGCAAGATCCTCGTGCTCGTGCTGATCATCCTCTTCATCCAGAAGCGGCCGCGGGGGCTCTTCGCACTCAAGGGCCGGGCGGTGGAAGCATGATCACCTCGTTTCTCGTCAAATCGCTGGATCGGACCATCGTCACGGCCGTCGCGATCCTGCTGGCGCTGGCCGTCATCGTTCCCGCGCTCAATCTCCTGACCGCCCCGGACCACCCGCTGCATGTGCCGACCTATCTGGTTTCACTCTTCGGCAAGTACCTGACCTATGCGCTCCTGGCTCTGGCGCTCGATCTCGTCTGGGGTTTCTGCGGCATTCTCTCGCTCGGGCACGCTGCCTTCTTCGCGCTCGGCGGCTATGCCATGGGCATGTATCTGATGCGCCAGATCGGCTCACGCGGCTCCTACGGCAATCCGCTGCTGCCGGACTTCATGGTCTTTCTCAACTGGAAGGAGCTGCCCTGGTTCTGGCACGGCTTCGACATGTTCTGGTTCGCAGCGCTGATGGTGGTGCTGGTGCCGGGCCTTCTTGCCTTCGTCTTCGGCTGGTTCGCCTTCCGATCGCGCGTCAACGGGGTCTATCTCTCGATCATCACCCAGGCGATGACCTATGCGCTGCTGCTCGCCTTCTTCCGCAACGATATGGGTTTCGGCGGCAATAACGGGCTCACGGATTTCAAGGACATCCTGGGCTTCAACATCCAGGCAGACGGAACGCGTGCGGCGCTTTTCGCCGCCTCCGCGCTGGCGCTCGCCGTTTCGCTCGTCGTCACCTCTGGCATCGTCCGCTCGAAATTCGGAAAGGTGCTGGTGGCGCTGCGCGACGCGGAAAGCCGCACCCGCTTCCTCGGCTATCGCGTCGAGCACATGAAGCTCTTCGCCTTCACGGTCTCGGCCATGATGGCAGGCGTCGCCGGCGCGCTCTACGTACCGCAGGTCGGCATCATCAATCCGGGCGAGTTCGCTCCCGCCAATTCGATCGAGGTGGTCATATGGACGGCGGTCGGCGGGCGCGGCACGCTGATCGGACCGATCGTCGGCGCGATCCTCGTCAACGGCGGAAAAAGCATCTTCACCGCCGCCTTCCCCGAATTCTGGCTCTTTGCGCTCGGCGGGCTCTTCGTCCTCGTCACGCTTTTCCTGCCGAAGGGGGTGGTCGGCACGGCGCAGAACTATCTGGCAAGCCGGCGCGCTTCCCACGCGGCGGCCCGGAAGGAAAGCGAGAGCGAAAAAGCGGCGACCCTTGCGGCCGCCGAAACGATGGCCGCGGAGTGATCGCCATGACCGGAAAGAAGCCCAGGAACCTGCTCTATCTCGATGGCGTCTCCGTCTCCTTCGACGGCTTCAAGGCGCTGAACTCGCTCTCCTTCGTCGTGGAGCCGGGGGAATTGCGCGCCATCATCGGCCCCAATGGCGCCGGCAAGACGACGATGATGGACATCATCACCGGCAAGACACGGCCGGATGAGGGCGAGGTCTTCTTCAAGGGCGACATCGACCTCACCAAGAGGGACGAAGCGGCAATCGCCGAACTCGGCATCGGCCGCAAGTTCCAGAAGCCCACCGTCTTCGAGAACCATACCGTCTGGGACAATCTGGAGCTGGCGCTGAACCGCAGCCGCGGCGTCTTCGCGACGCTGTTCTATCGGCTCACGAGAGAGGACGAGAGCCGCATCGAGGAGATCCTTTCGACGGTGCGGCTCGCGGCGCGTCGGGACGAACTCGCCGCCAATCTCTCGCATGGTCAGAAGCAATGGCTGGAGATCGGCATGCTGCTCGCCCAGGAACCGGAACTCCTGCTCGTGGACGAGCCGGTGGCCGGGATGACCGATGCGGAGACGGCGGAGACCGCAATCCTCCTCAAGGAAATCGCCAGGACGCGCTCGGTGATCGTCGTCGAGCACGACATGGGCTTCATCCGCGATCTCGGCGTCAAGGTCACCTGCCTTGCGGAAGGCTCGGTGCTTGCGGAAGGCTCGATCGATTTCGTCAGCAACGATCCGAAGGTGATCGAAAACTATCTCGGCCGATGAGCGGAAGGAATTGAACCGATGCTGAACGTCGAAAACGTCAGCCTGCATTACGGCGCCGCCCAGGCGCTTCGCGACGTCTCGTTCAAGGCGGAGATGGGCAAGATCACCTGCGTGCTCGGCCGCAACGGCGTCGGCAAATCGAGCCTGCTCAGGGCCGTCACCGGCCAGCATGCGGTGACGAGCGGCACGATCTCTTTCAAGGGCACGCCACTCGACGGCATGGCGCCCTTCCGACGCGCCAAGCAGGGCGTCGGCTACGTGCCGCAGGGCCGCGAGATATTTCCCCTGCTGACGGTGAAGGAGAATCTCGAAACCGGCTTCGCTCCGCTGAGGCGGGCTCAACGCTCGATCCCCGACGACATCTTCAGCCTGTTTCCGGTACTTCAGACGATGCTCGGCCGGCGGGGCGGCGACCTTTCGGGCGGCCAGCAGCAGCAGCTTGCGATCGCCCGCGCGCTCGTGACACGCCCGAAAATCCTGGTGCTGGACGAGCCGACCGAGGGTATCCAGCCGTCGATCATCAAGGACATCGGCCGCGCAATCAAATATTTGCGGGATTCGACCGGCATGGCGATCCTGCTCGTGGAGCAATATCTCGATTTCTGTCGTGAGCTTGCCGACCACGTCTATATCATGGACCGCGGGGCTTTCGTGCATGAGGGGCCGCCGGAGACGCTCGACACGCCGCAAGCGCGCCGGCATCTAACCGTTTGAAGCCGCATGGCGAGCCTGCACGCTGTTTTCCACAGACGCGAAAATAGTTATTAAAGTCAACATTTTGCGCCGGGCGTCTGATCTCAGGTGCGCCTGCGGGCGACAGAAAAATCCACTTCTTTTGTGGATTGCGTTTGCCCGCTCAAGCGCTTTGACCCATACTGCACATGCATGTTCGATGATTGCTCCTGCGTGGTTCTTCGACCGGAACCGGTTGAAGGGTTAGCCAATGCAGCAGTTCAAAGTGTCACGGCGCGTTCCATGTCTCCGGACGAAGCATGGTGCCGTGGCGAGTTTCGCAATCACATCCCGCTGACAGAATTGGCCATTTCGCGTTTCCGGCCTATCCAATCGGAGGAGACCCTAATGACGAATTTCCTGCCCGCCCTTCACGAAGGGCACGCCCCCATTACGCTCCAGACGCTCTTCAAGGACGCCCTCGAAGCCTATGACGATTGGGAGGAGGGCATGCCCGAACCCATCGTTTCCTTCGAGGACAAGGTGCTTCCGGTCAGTGCCGTTTTCGAATGGATGAGACCCTGCACGGACCTCATGCCGGCCAATATGATCGGTATAGTCACCGATCGGCTGACGAAGCCCTGGAGCGGCGCCGGACCGCTGGACGCAATGACCTTCTCGACCGCCGCCCGGGTCATGTCCATTCTGGTGCGGCGGCGCTTGAGACGCTTCGGGCGCGGCTCCATCGAGGCCTTTGCCGACCGCTTCAGCCATCCGATGCATTCCGTTCCGTCGCCATCGCCGGTTTCGGCGGGATCTCGATCGGCACGCTTATAAAGCCACCGCTCACGACCGTGGCGATGCCCGATCTGATCATCGTTGCGGTCGAGCTGCGTCGCTCTAGGGCCTGTCGATATCCGGATACCCGCCGCGGCTTGTCGATCGCCTCGTCCCCATGCGCGCCATCATGGCGGGCTAAGTCTTCTGGTTCTCGACGAAGGAGGCATGCCACTTGGCGAGCATTGACACGGCTTCCTGAACGACGGCCGGATGGGTGCCCGGGAGGAACTCGATCCTCGGCGCTTTGCCGTCGCGCTTCAGCCGAGCGAAGACCCGCCCTGCCGCGTCCTTCAGTTCCTCCGGCTTTTCCGGTTCAGGCTTGTCGCTTTGCGACAGACGATTGAAGACGAGCTGAAAGCGCTGGTCTGAATCGACGGCGCGGAAGCGTGGCGAAGCGATCTCGTCCTGGGCTCTGGCGCGCGCCTCTTGCCTTTCAAGCAGCGTCCCGATCGCCATCCAGCGCTCGCGCCCGGCCTTTGGCGCCGGGCCAATGGCGCGGGCGACTTCGTGCGGCACGCCGTCGGCCACCTGCAGGAGGCGCGAAAGCTCGCTTTTCTGCACCGCAAGCGCATCGCCGATCACCTTGCGGTCGAAGCCGCGCGCTACGAGCGCAGCGGCGAAAAGCGCCCGTTCGATGAAGGAAAGGTTGCGCCGTTCGGCATTTTCCTTGCCTTGGGCAAGCACGAGCTCGTCATCGGTCAGCGTCCGGACGATCGCCTTGACCTGAAGCTCGAGGCGGCGCACCGCCTTCAGGCGCCGGTGGCCGTAGGCGGTCTGGTAATGGCCCCGCTTTTCCGGGTGCGGCCGCACGAGGATCGGCGATTGCTGGCCATTCTCGCGAATGCTCTCGACGAGCGCGAGGAAATCCGCATCGTCTACCTCGCCATCGGTCAGCCGATCCTCGACGAAGGAGCTTTCGACCAGAGCCGGATCGAGCGAAACGACGCGTTCTCCCTGGGTCAACGCCTCCCTGAGCACCCGTGCTTCCTCGGCCTCGCGGGTGATGCTGCCGAGAGAAAGCCCCATGGCCTTCACTGCGCCGGAAGCCGCACGGGGCGCATCGAGCGGGGCGGCGGGCCTGGCGTTGACAGGTGTCAACTCGGCCGGCGCCGCTTCGGCGGGGGCTTGCTGATCGCCGGCAGGCGCGCTTCCCGAAAACAGCGCTCGCAATTCGTTTTTCCGGTTGTTGCCAGCCATGACTCAGCGCCCCCATGCCGTGTGAATGAGAGCCTCGATCTCGCCGTTGACCGCGTTCAGCGATTCGATCGCGCGGTCATAGGTCGCGCGGGTGAAATTCTCCCGGCCCACCTCGTAGAGCGTCTGCTTGGTGAGACCTGCATCCGAGATCGCGGTCGATTTTACCATGGCGGAGGTCAGCACCCGGTCGCCGAAGAGCGAGCGCATGAAGCCGACGATCTGGGCCTGCGGCCCGTCATTCGGCTCGAAGCGGGTGACGAGATAGCGCAGGAAATCGAAATTGAGCTCGCCGCCGGCCTCGCGCACGACGCTGAGCAGGTCCGAAGTCATGTAGAGGAACTGGTTCATAGATGCGACGTCGAGCATCTGCGGATGCACGGTGACGATGACCGACGTCGAAGCGCAGAGTGCCGAGAGCGTCAGGTAGCCGAGCTGCGGCGGGCAGTCGATGACGACGACGTCGTAGTCGTCGGCGACGCTTGCCAGCGCCGCCTGCACCCGTGCGAAGAAGAGCGGCCCCGCATCAGCACCGCTTTGCCGCGCACTGAGCGCCTGCGGCGTCGTGTGTTCGAACTCCTGCAGTTCGAGGTTGCCCGGCACCAGGTCGAGCCCGTCGAAATAGGTCTTGCGGATGATGTCCTTCAGTGGCCGCGCCTCGGCGTCGTAACGGATTGCGCCGTAGAGCGTGTCGTTGCCGGTCAGGTCCAGTTCCGGCTGGTAGCCGAACAGCGCCGAAAGCGACGCCTGTGGGTCGAGGTCGACCGCGAGCACCCGGTGCCCGGTCAGAGCGAGATATTGTGCGAGATGGACCGATGAGGTCGTCTTGCCGGAGCCGCCCTTGAAGTTGGTGACCGAGATCACTTGCAGATGCTCGCTTCTCGCGGCATCGCGCCATTTGAGATAACCGCGCGCCTTGGCGTCATTGCCTTTGGCAATCGCCTGTTCGGCCAGATGTCGACGCAACGCGTTGATATCGCAGAGCGAATAGGAGCGTCGTCCGCCGGCGCCGGTGTCGGGCTGCGGTCCCTCGCCAGCCAGCGACAGCTGGCGCAAGTATCCGTCGGAAACCCCGATGAGCTTGGCTGCCTCGCCGGAGGTGAAGCTCCGGAGCGTCTTCCTCGCTGTCGGCGCAAAGAGCCGGTCTCGCATCGCCTTCAGCTGTTCGGAAAGCGCCCGCGCGTCGGCGGCGATCGCCTCGTCTGCCGGTTTGCGCAATGCCCCGCCGCTCGCGCCTGCCGTCGCCGCTGCCGTCATCATATCCATGGTCTAAACTCCTCGTGCCCGCATGGCGCCCCGCCGCCGTGCAGATGCGCCTGCCGCATTACCTCACAGAGCAATCGCTTAGCTACGCCGAAATGCGAAATATGCGGTCTATTCCGTTAGAGGAATGATTCATCCTCTGATTCGCGTCAACCCATTTCTCGGTTGGCGCGACCGACCCGGCCGTCCAGGCTGAAGGCACCCGCACCGAAGGCGGCGATCTGAAGGAAGCCGCCGGTGATAGCCAGGTTCTTCATGAAGTGGATCATCTGGTTCTGGTCGGCAAAGTCGGTGTGAAAGCCGATCGCCGAGGCCAGGGTGAAGGCTGCAAGGATCAGCGCCACCCACCGCGCCTGATAGCCGAGGACGAGGAGGATGCCTGCGCCGATCTCCACGACAAGAGCAATCGCATAGGCGACCGGAGGCAGGGGCAGCCCCGCCGAGGCGATGTAGCCGATCGTGCCGGATGGATCGCCCAGTTTCCCGAAGCCGGAAAGAATAAACATGGCGGCGAGAAGCAGGCGGCCGATGAGGGCCAAGGAGCCTTGAAGTGCGGGATTGTCGCTCATGTGACGTGCCTTTCTTCACTATGGCCTGATCGCGGACGCATACCCGCTCCGGGCCTTCGGAACGGCGGCAGGCGTTCGCTGCTCCATGATTGTAAATGCAGAGCCCGCGGATCGGAAATTTTCCACAGCTGAAACAGAAATTGAACGGAACGGAATTGCATCGTCAAAGCGCGGGAAAGCCTTGCACCGCGAGCACGGAACAGCACTCGGGAGGGTTTTCAAGGCGGCCCGGCGCCCTTCCGGCGAGGCTCCCGGAAGGAAGTTGTTAACCTTCATTTCCTATTCCCTAGGTCAGCCCCTTCGATGATGAATTTCGAGTTTTCAGGCCATGCGCATTCCCCGGACAAATTTCTCGCCTGCAGCTTTGTATGACGCAAATCACGCGGTTGATTTCGAGGACCCGCATCCGGTTGCGCAAGGTTCCGCGGACGCTTCGGCGCCTGAGGCGGCCGCTCACGACCATCTGTTCGAAGCACCGGAAGCGCCGCGGCGCGCGCCTGGCCATCGGGACCAGGAGACAGGCTATGCGGGACGCGCCGCGCGCCTCTACGGTCATGGCTCCGCCTATGCTCCGGCCGAGGTTACCGTCTCTACGCGCGATCCGCTTCCCACGCTTGCCGAGATCACCGGCCTATCCGGCGAGCCGAGCTGGGAGAGCCATTTCTTCCTGTCGCCGAACGTGCGCTTCACGCGCACGCCCGAGCGCGAACTCATGAAGCGTCACCCGCCGGCGCCCGAAGAAACCCGGGCTGAGGCCGACGAAGCTGCGGCGGAAGCGTCCGATGCCGAAACGGTGATGGCCGTGATACCGGCCGACTCCGCTCCGTCGGTGGTCGAAACGGAACTGGCGTCCTACAGTCCGTCCGAGCTCCTGCGGGTGCTGACGCAGCAACTGCCCTCCTGGAGCGCTGCACGCTCGCCGGCGCCGGAAGCGAGCACGACCGAACCGGCAACCACCGAAAGCGCGGCCGTGACGGAGGAAGAGCCCACCACTCCTGAACCGCCATCGGCCCTGCCGGTAGCGGACGAGGTGCCTGTGGTTCCGCATGCACTGCCCGTTGCGAACCTTGCGCCCCGGAGTGCCGGAGTGGAGGGGGATGTGCCCCGGCAGGCAGAAGCGCATCTGGCCTATCTGTCCGATTTTGCGTTTTTCGAGTTCATGCCGCTCGAAGCGGCGGCTGTTCCGCCGGCTGCCGCGGAACCTGTGAAGGAAGCCGCGCACCTTCGCGCGCCGGTCGCAGCCGCGCCGAAGGTCTCGCCACCAAAGATCACCGCCGCGACGCCTGTCGAAATCCGGCCGCACCCGCCCACGGCGATAAGCTCGCTGTTCCGTGTGGTGGAATGCCGGCGGCCCGAGCCCGCCGCTGCCGAACCGGCTCCGGCAGCGCCGCAGGATCTTGCCGCTGACCCGGCCGTCGTCGAGACAGCCGCCCCGGTTATAGCCGAAGCACCCGCTTCGGCACCGGCCGAACCCATCGTGCCCGCCGTCGTGCCCGCAAGCGAACCGCCTCCCGAAGCGCCGGTGACCAGGGCGGCGATCACCATGCCGGCCGTGATACAGCGTTCGTCGCCGTCTCTGCCGCCGATCGGCGCCATCGAGCCGCTGCAGGGCGGCGACGCCTACGAGTTTCCTTCGAAGGAACTTCTGCAGGAGCCGCCGCAAGGCCAGGGTTTCTTCATGACTCAGGAGCAGCTCGAGCAGAATGCCGGACTGCTCGAAAGCGTGCTCGAGGATTTCGGCGTCAAGGGCGAGATCATCCATGTCCGCCCCGGCCCTGTCGTCACCCTTTACGAATTCGAGCCCGCGCCGGGCGTCAAGTCCTCCCGCGTCATCGGTTTGGCCGACGATATCGCCCGCTCGATGTCGGCGCTCTCTGCCCGCGTCGCGGTGGTGCCCGGCCGCAACGTCATCGGCATCGAGCTGCCGAATGCCACGCGCGAAACCGTCTATTTCCGCGAGCTGATCGAATCCGGCGATTTCCAGAAGACCGGCTGCAAGCTGGCGCTCTGCCTTGGCAAGACGATCGGCGGCGAACCGGTGATCGCCGAACTCGCAAAGATGCCGCATCTGCTCGTCGCCGGCACCACCGGCTCGGGCAAGTCGGTAGCGATCAACACCATGATCCTGTCGCTGCTCTACCGGTTGAAGCCGGAAGAATGCCGGCTCATCATGGTCGATCCGAAGATGCTCGAACTCTCCGTCTATGACGGCATTCCGCATCTGCTGACCCCCGTCGTCACGGATCCGAAGAAGGCGGTGATGGCGCTGAAATGGGCGGTGCGCGAGATGGAGGACCGCTATCGCAAGATGTCGCGGCTCGGTGTGCGCAACATCGACGGCTACAATCAGCGCGCGGCGGCCGCGCGGGAAAAAGGCGAGCCGATCCTCGCGACGGTGCAGACCGGTTTCGAGAAGGGCACCGGCGAGCCGCTCTTCGAGCAGCAGGAAATGGACCTTTCGCCGATGCCCTATATCGTCGTCATCGTCGACGAGATGGCCGACCTGATGATGGTCGCCGGCAAGGAGATCGAAGGGGCGATCCAGCGGCTTGCGCAGATGGCGCGTGCTGCCGGCATCCACCTGATCATGGCGACCCAGCGTCCCTCGGTCGACGTCATCACCGGCACGATCAAGGCGAACTTCCCCACCCGCATCTCATTCCAGGTGACCTCCAAGATCGACAGCCGCACCATCCTCGGCGAGCAGGGGGCCGAACAGCTCCTCGGCCAGGGCGACATGCTGCACATGGCCGGCGGCGGCCGCATTGCCCGCGTCCACGGTCCGTTCGTTTCCGATCAGGAAGTCGAGCATGTGGTCGCGCATCTGAAGACGCAGGGGCGTCCGGAATATCTCGAGACGGTGACGGCGGACGAAGAGGAGGAAGAGGTCGCGGAGGATCAGGGCGCCGTGTTCGACAAGAGCGCGATCGCCGCCGAAGACGGCAACGAACTCTACGATCAGGCGGTGAAAGTGGTGCTGCGGGACAAGAAGTGCTCGACCTCCTATATCCAGCGCCGCCTCGGCATCGGCTATAACCGCGCCGCCTCGCTGGTCGAACGGATGGAGAAGGACGGTCTCGTCGGCCCGGCGAACCATGTCGGCAAGCGCGAGATCATCTACGGCAACCGCGACAATGCGCCGAAGCCGGAAAGCGACGATCTGGACTGAGTTGTCGGTTGCTTCAGCTCCCTCCGCCTACGGGCGGGAGGGAGCTGCGGGTCACGGCCGCACGGTGATGTGGCCCTTCATGTTGGGATGGTAGCGGCAGATATAATCGAAGCTGCCCGCCTCCTGAAGCACCAGCCGGCCGGATTTCTTCGCCGGCAGAAGCACGTCCGCGCCGCCTTTGACGGTCGCCGTGTGGACGAGCGCATCCTTGTTGATCCACTCGACCTCGTCGCCCACCTTCGCCTCGATCTCCGCGGGCAGGTAGACGAGGCGATCGATCGTCACACGGATGGTTTCGGCCTGAGAAGGAGTGGCCACGACGGCCGCTCCCATCGAAAATAAGACAGTTGCCGCTCGCGTCATGAACATCGCGGTCTCACTTCAATTCGGCCGCGACGTGTTCGGCATGCTGCTGATGTCCCTGGAACAGCTTAAGCCCGGTCTCGAGCAGCGATTTGAGTTCTGCATTCTGAGCCGACGGTATCAGCAGCGTTTCCAGCGCGCCGTTGACCTGCTTGTGGTAGGCGACCTCATGCGCGATATAGGCCTTGTCGAATTCCTCGCCCTTGAGCTTCGCAAGCTCCTGCCGCTTCGCCTCGGCCGCTTGCGAGAGGGTCTTGCTCGTCTCGTTGTCCTCAGGCGTGACGTTGAGCTTCTTGACGAGATCGAGGGCTTGCTTGTTAACCGACTCGTGGTCGCGCAGCATGCTCTCGGCGAATTCGACGACGGTCTCGTTCTTCGACGTCGCGATCGCCTGTTTGGCGGCTTCGATATCGAGCACGCCGGCAGTGTAGGCGATATGGGCGATCTGCGGGTCGGTCGGCTTGTCGTTGCCGAGTGCCCCGCCGGTGCCGAAAAGGAGGGCGATCACGGCCGTTGCGGTCGTCAGTCTGATGGTCATGGGATGTTCCTTTCCTCGAAGATCAAAGCGTGTTTGAACGCCACGCTTTGGATGCTTCGCGGCTCGAAGCGTTCCCGCTATTTTCCGTCTGTTTCCGGCGACCGAGGCGAAATGCGGGCAAGAACGGACTCGGTCAGACGCTCGCAGCGCTTTCCCGCGAAGGGAAAGGCATCCAGCAGAACCGGGCCGATCTGCCGCTCCAACTGCTCTTTCAGGATGCGGCGCGCCCGGTGCAGCCTTGTGCGTGCCGTTTCAGGCTTGAGACCAAGCAGGGCGGCCGCCTCGTCGTTGTCGAGCCCTTCGATGACGCGCAGCACGAATACGGTGCGGTAGGTGTCCGGGAGATCGTCCGTCAGCCTTTCGACGAGGTCGAGGATTTGTCGCTGTGCCATCGTCTTTTCCGGATCGCCGATGCCTGAGTTGAGGGGAAAGGCGATGATCTCCGCCTCTTGCGACTGCCGCATATCCTCGGCAAGTTTCATCAGC
The DNA here is from genome assembly GCF_000375585.1 of Sinorhizobium meliloti 4H41. Taxonomy (GTDB): domain Bacteria; phylum Pseudomonadota; class Alphaproteobacteria; order Rhizobiales; family Rhizobiaceae; genus Sinorhizobium; species Sinorhizobium meliloti_A. The sequence goes on from NZ_AQWP01000003.1 coordinate 295,794, forward strand.
CGCCGTTTTTTCCGCAGGCGGCCGAGCGCCTCGTTGATGACGATCCGGGCGAGCCAGGTCGTGATCGCCGCATCGCCGCGAAAACCCTCAAAGCGCGTGAAGGCACGGACATAGGCCTCCTGCAGCACGTCTTCCGCATCGCTATCGTTGCGCAGGATGCTCCGGGCGATCCGGTAGAGCTTGCGGTTATGCGCCTGCATGATCGCGCGGAAACGGGAGAGGTCTTGCGCAGGTGGCGGCGCATTCAGGCAAAGCTCGGTTTCAGCGATAGGCATGGTCGGGCTCCTTCTCGGATATTGGATGCCCCATCTCCGGAAATGTTCCCAGCTATGTGCCGGCCATGTTTCGGATCTTACCGCGGTCTAGTCTTGCAGGGATAACGGAATTCGGGATCGCGCTGGCTCGACGCCTCGGCTGAAAGAGAAAGCCCGGCGCGGGAGGAGGTGCGCCGGGCTTTCGATCCTGACCGGCAACTGGGAGGAGGAGGGGTTGCCGATCCCGCGATGGAACTGGGAGGAGGAGTGTTCCATCGATAGTTATATAATAATGCTGCAGTGCAGCATCTTCAAGACCGAAAGTGAAATTTTTTCCGTCTGATAAAAGAAAGGCCGAGGTGCCGCACCGGAGGCGTCAGGAAGACGCTTGCCTTAGCCGCCATATGCGCCAGATTCGAAGCGGAAAGGAGGGCAACGCCATGACGAAGGACCGCAGGGCCGCTTTGGTCAGAATTACCGGACGGGTACAGGGCGTGCGCTTTCGCGACTGGACACGCGAGGAGGCCGAAAGGCTCGGCCTTGACGGCTGGGTTCGCAACGAGAGCGACGGCTCGGTGACCGCCCTCATCGCCGGGCCGGACGGCGCCGTGAGCAGAATGCTGGATCATTTCTGGAAAGGGCCGCCCGGCGCTTCCGTCGCCGACGTCGCAAGCGAGGAGACTTCTTCCGTCGAAGCGCCGGCGGGATTTCGCATTACACGATAACTACACCCGCTCCAGCGCCACCGCGATGCCCTGGCCGACGCCGATGCACATGGTGGCAAGCGCGGTGCGGCCACTCGTTTCGGCGAGCTCCAGCGCTGCCGTTCCGGTGATGCGCGCACCCGACATGCCGAGCGGATGGCCGAGTGCGATGGCGCCGCCGTTGCGGTTGACGCGGGGATCGTCGTCGGCGATTCCCAGCGCGCGCAGGACCGCAAGTGCCTGGCTGGCAAAAGCCTCGTTGAGTTCGATGACGTCGAACCGATCCTGCGTCACGCCGAGCCGTGTCATGAGCCTCTGCGAGGCGGGCACCGGTCCCATGCCCATGATGCGCGGCGGCACGCCGGCCGAAGCGCCGCCGAGGATGCGGGCCATGGGCCGCAGCCCATATTTTCTGGCAGCATCCTCCGAGGCGATGATGAGTGCCGCAGCGCCGTCATTGACGCCCGAAGCGTTGCCGGCAGTGACGGTGCCGCCCTCCCGGAAGGGTGCCTTGAGTTTGGCGAGCGCTTCGATGGTCGTGGCGCGCGGATGCTCGTCGCGGTCGACGACGACGGGTTCGCCTTTCCTTTGGGGGATGGTGACGGCGACGATCTCGCTCGCAAGGCGGCCGTTCGTCTGGGCGGCCGCGGCCTTTGCCTGGCTGCGCAGGGCGAAAGCGTCCTGGTCCTCGCGCGAGACCTTATAGTCTTCGGCGACGTTCTCGCCGGTCTCCGGCATCGAGTCGACCCCATATTGTGCCTTCATCAGCGGATTGACGAAGCGCCAGCCGATCGTCGTGTCGTGAATTTCGGCATTGCGCGAAAAGGCGCTCTCGGCCTTCGGCAGCACGAAAGGCGCCCGCGACATGGATTCGACCCCGCCGGCGATCATCAGTTCGGCCTCGCCGCATTTGATCGCCCGCGCGGCCGCAATCACCGCATCCATGCCGGATCCGCAGAGCCGGTTGATCGTCGTGCCGGGAACGGCGACGGGCAGCCCCGCAAGTAGCAGCGACATACGCGCGACGTTGCGGTTGTCCTCGCCCGCCTGGTTGGCGCAGCCGAAGATCACGTCATCGACCGCTTCCCAGTCGACCGACCTGTTGCGGCCCATCAGTGCCTTCAGCGCAATGGCGCCGAGGTCGTCGGCGCGCACCGACGCGAGCGAGCCGCCGAAGCGGCCGATCGGAGCGCGGATATAGTCGCAGATATAGGCTTCGCGCATCAGGTGGCCTCCCTTCCCGCGGCCTCGTGGGCTTTTTTGGTGCGGGCGTTGATGTCGCGCAGAACGACAAGCTCGGTCTCGGTCGGTGCCGGTGTTTCGATGACGTTCTCCGCGAATTTGATCGGCCAGCCGCAATTTCCGGCGATCTGATCCCGGGTGACGCCGGGGTGCATGGAAACGACGGTCAATTCCTTCGTCTCCGGATCCGGTTCCAGAATGCAGAGATCGGTGACGACGCGGGTCGGGCCGCTGGTCGTCAATCCAAGCCGCTCCCGATGATTGCCGCCTTCGCCGTGTCCCATGGAGGTTACGAAGGGCAGCCTCTCCACGAAGCTGCGCTTCGTCAGCGCCATGGTGATGAAGATGCGGCCGCAATTGGAGGCGATTTCCGGCGCGCCGCCGCCTCCCGGCAGGCGCACCTTGGGATGGTCATAGGGGCCGACGACGGTCGTGTTGAGATTGGCGAAACGATCGATTTGCGCGCCGCCGAGAAAGCCCGTGGTTATCCGGCCGCCCTGGAGCCAGTAGCGGAACATTTCCGGCACCGAGACGGTGAAAAGCGCGGTATCGCAGAGCTCTCCGTCGCCGATCGAGAGCGGCAGTACGTCGGGCCTGGTGCCGACGGTGCCGCTCTCATAGATCAGCGTGATATCCGGCGCATGCGTCAGCCGCGCCACATTGCAGGCGGCTGACGGCGCGCCGATGCCGACGAAGCAGACGTCGTCGTTTGAAAGCGCGCGCGCCGCGGCGACCGTCATCATCTCTATGGGGGTGAAATCAGTCATTCTTCGCTTTCCCCTCAAGCAACCTTGGCTGTCTTCGCGGCGTGGCGGGCGAAGTCCTCGGGTTTGGCGGCAAGGACGTTCTCTCTGATCCATGCGTTGAAGGTCTCGCGTTCGCGCGCAATCTCGTCCCAACGGATGTAGAAGGCGTTGGAGCGGGGATAGTAACCATGCGCATAGGACGGGAAGGCGCCCCCCGGCACATGCGCGACGGCGGTCACCGCCCACTCCGGCAGCACCACCGAATTGGGGGAGGGCGGGTCGAGTTCGTCGACGATCTCCTCCACCGTTACGATCGAGCGCCTGGCGGCGAGCACCGCTTCCTTCTGCACGCCGACGATCCCCTCGATCAGGACGTTGCCCTTGCGGTCGGCGCGTTGGGCATGGATGATCGTGACGTCCGGGCGGATTGCAGGCACCGCGGCGAGCACCTCGCCGGTGAAGGGGCAGGTCACGCTTCTGATATTGAGGTTCACCTTGGGCAGGTCGGCGCCGATATAGCCGCGGAAGGCCGCAAAAGGCAGGTTCGCGGCACCCGCCTCATAAGCATTGGCCATGGCCGCATGCGAATGTTCCTCGATCTCGATCGGCCGCGGCCATTGGTTCTCGACCGCATCGCGGAAGCGGTGCAGCGAGCCGACGCCCGGATTGCCGCCCCAGGAAAACTTCATGCCCCGCGCCGCACCGACGCCGATCAGCTGGTCGTAGAGGATGTCGGGCGTCATGCGCACGAGGAGCAGGTCCTTCCGGCCCTGGCGAATCACCTCGTGTCCCGCGGCATAGGGGATCAGGTGCGTGAAGCCTTCTATCGCCACCGTATCGCCATCCCTGACATTCTCCGCCACCGCCTCGGCGAGAGACACTATCCGCGCCATCGTTTTCCTCCAGTGATGTTCGACCCGAATAAGCGCCTGTTCCTCCCAGGCGTCAATTTCTTTTGTGCGAAATTTGACATTTGTTCGTATGTCGCACAAAATCGCAGGCCAGAAACCAGCGGGAGACACGATGCGGGAAACGGATTTCGTCAGCGGCTTTGCGCGCGGTCTGAGGGTAATCGAAGCCTTCGGCGAGGCGCAGCCGCGGCTTTCGATCGCCGACGCCGCGAAGATCACTGGGCTCGACCGGGCGACCGTCAGGCGATCCCTGCTGACGCTGTCGCAGCTTGGTTATGCCAATTACGACGGCAAGTTCTTCACGCTCACACCGAAAATCCTGAGGCTCGGCCATGCCTATCTGTCGGCGACGCCGCTGCCGGCCATTGTCCAGCCTTACCTGGACCAGCTCGCGGAAAAAGCCGGGCAAAGCGCTTCCGCCTCGGTGCTCGACGGGACCGAGATCGTCTATGTGGCACGCGCGTCGCAGCGCAGGGTGATGTCGATCAACCTGACGCCCGGCTCGCGTCTTCCCGCCTATTGCGCCTCGATGGGGCGGGTGTTGCTGGCCGCACTACCCGAGACCGAGGCACGCGAAATACTCGGACGTTCCGACTTGAAGGCGAACACACCGCTGACGAGAACCGACCCGGAAGAGCTGGCGGCGGAATTGCGGCGGGTTCGCGACGAGGGCTATGCGATTATCGACCAGGAACTGGAGCTCGGCCTCTGCTCGATCGCGGTACCGGTTGCCAATGATCGCGGGCAGGTGCTCGCGGCCGTGAACATCGGCGCATCCGCCGCCCATGTGCCGGCCCGCGAGATGGCCAAGCGCTTTCTGCCGCTGCTCAGGGAAACACAAGCCGCGTTGCGGCTTGTATTGCGCTAAGGCCTGTTGAGATTCAGGCCACCCGCGGCGGGTTGTTTGATTTCCTCATTCCTGTGACGAGCACAGGGGCGAGGGTGGAGAGGGTGCGGTTCCTCAGCGCGCTTCATAAACCGTGAAGATAGCGAGGCGGCGCGGGTCCCGCCCGTATACAGCGTCCCGCTTCACTTCGATGCGAGAATGTAGACGTAACCTTGCATTGCGTGACGTATCCCCGGTCCCTCATTCCTGTGCTTGTCACAGGAATCCAGCCAGCCCAAGTCCTTGGGCTGGAAAGGCTCTTCCGCGCCGCAGACGCGGCGCTGCTGGATCTCTGTGACAAGCACAGAGATGAGGATGAGGAGAGATTGCAGCCCTCCGAAAAGTTTCCTGCAGCGCCGCGCGTCTTATGAGACGAGCAAAGGTCACTGTAGCCCTTTGAGCTGCTGCATGTTTTGTCCATTGACCGGCTACGAGCGGGATGGGGGCGGAAAACCGCACGCATTTTTCCTCATCCCGCTTTAGCCATCGCCCTCAATATCCTCGCGCCGCACCTGCGCCGATGCGGCTGTCGACGGCGCCGTTGTAGCGGGCGCCGCCGCCCGCCTCGATCTCGGCAACGTTCTCGCCGCCGACGAGGATGCCCGCTGCCTGACCCCAGATCATCCAGTTCTCGTCGACCTGAACGTCATGGCCCATGGCGGAAAGCAGTTTGCGCGTATCGGGCGAGAGAGCATAGGGCTCCATGAAGACCTTGTCCGGAAGCCACTGGTGGTGGACGCGCGGCGCGTCGACGGCCTCCTGGATGTTCATGCCGTGGTCGATCACGTTGATGATCGCTTCCAGCGTGATGGTGATGATGCGGGCGCCGCCGGGGCTGCCGATCACCATGAAGGGCTTGTCGTCTTTCGAGATGATCGTAGGGCTCATCGACGAAAGCGGCGTCTTGCCGGCTTCGATCGCATTCGCTTCGCCCTGCACGAGGCCATAGAGATTGGGGGTGCCCGGCTTGGCGGTGAAATCGTCCATCTCGTTGTTGAGGAGGATACCCGTGCCGGGCGCGACGACGCCCGCGCCGAAGGAGCCGTTCAGCGTGTAGGTCACCGCAACCGCATTCCCCTCGTCGTCGATGATGGAATAATGGGTCGTCTCCTTGCTTTCGGTAAAGCCCGCCGGCATCAGCTCCTGGGAAACGCCGGCCTTGAAGGGGTCGATCTTGGCGCGGATTTCTTTCGCGTAGCTCTTGTCGACGAGCTTTGCGACCGGGTTCTCGACAAAGGCCGGATCGCCCAGCGCGGTGTTGCGATCGACATAGGCATGGCGCATCGCCTCGATCATCGCATGCACGGTCTCGGCCGAGCCGTAACCGAGATAGGAGAGCGGGTAGCCCTCGAGGATGTTGAGAATCTCGCAGATGATCAATCCGCCTGACGATGGCGGCGGCGAGGAGACGATGTCATAGCCGCGGTAGTTGCACTTGACCGGCTCGAGCTCGCGAACCTGATAGCGCTCGAAATCCTCCTTGGCGAGAATGCCGCCCTTATCCGTGCTCGCCTTGACGATCGCGTCGGCGATCGCGCCCTTATAGAAGGCGTCCGTGCCTTTTTCGGCGATGCTCGAAAGCGAAGCGGCAAGATCGGTCTGGACCAGCCGGTCACCGGCTGCAAAAGGCTTGCCGTCCGGCTTCAGGAAGATGGCGGCGGCCGCCGGATCCCTGGCGAGCCGCTCGGTCTCGCCGTCGAAAGACTCGATGTCACCCTGTTCGAGCACGAAGCCCTCGCGCGCGAGCTTGATCGCCGGATCGATCAGCTCCTTCAGCGGCCTTGTGCCGTAACGGCTGCGGGCGAACTCGAACCCCATGACCGGTCCGGGCACGCCGACTGCGAGATAGCCTTCGGTGCTCAATCCCTCGACGAGATCGCCCTTGTCGTCGAGATACATGGTCTTGGTGGCGGCGAGAGGCGCGCGCTCGCGAAAATCGAGGAATGTCGTCTTGCCGTCCTTGAAGCGGATGGTCATGAAGCCGCCGCCGCCGATGTTGCCGGCCGTCGGGTAGACGACGGCGAGGGCATAGCCGACCGCAACCGCCGCATCGATCGCATTGCCGCCCTTCTTCAGGACCTCGACGCCGATGTCGGATGCAAGATGCTGGGCGGTCACGACCATGCCGTGCTCGGCCTTGACCGGCTCTGGCGAGGCCGCCGGGGCCGGCCGCGGTGAGAACGTACTCAGCGCGACGATCAGGGTAATGGACAGGGATTTCAGGCAGGGACTGCGCATGCTTTCCTCCCGGACAGGAATGTTGGCTTCAAGTTCGGCGCGGGGATGCGTTACCGCCCCCTCAACCGGGGACTGTAGCATCAAAAATCACGAGTTGCAGTCGAAGAAGAGAGCGTCAGCGCTTTTCTCCGAATCGCGGAAACTTCCTATTCTTTTCCGCAATTCCGGGCGGAAAACCACACACGCTTTCCTCATCCCGCGCTGGCGTCAATCGCCGGAATAGCGCTCCTCGAGCCAGGGATCGCCCCGCATGTGGTAGCCGTTCCGCTCCCAGAAACCTGCCGAATCGGCTGCGCGGAAATCGATGCGCTGCAGCCATTTGGCGCTTTTCCAGAAATAGAGATGCGGGACCACCAGGCGCACCGGCCCGCCATGGGCCCGCGTAATCGGCGCGCCCTCCCAGGCGGTCGCGAGGATCGCATCCTCGGCGGCAAAGTCGGCGAGCGGCAGGTTGGTGGTGTAGCCGTCAAAGCTCGTCAGCATGACAAAGGCGGCCTCCGGCTTCGGCATGACGCGATCGAGAAGATCGCGCGTGGATACGCCACGCCAATTGTTGTCATAGCGCGACCAGGTCGTCACGCAATGGATGTCGGAGAGGCTGTCGCTCTGAGGCAACGCCTGGAAGGCGTTCCAGTCGAGCGAGAGCGGGTTCTCGACGAGGCCGGTGACGTCGAGCCGCCACGTCTCGTGGGTCAGGTGCGGCTGCTGCCCGAGGTCGAGAACCGGCCAGTCCCTGACGAGATGCTGACCGGGCGGCAGGCGATCCGTCTCCGGACGGGCAATGTGGCCGGTGAGAAACTTGCCGTCGGCCGCCCAGCGGCGCTTCGTGGAAGTCAACTTGGTTTCCGGCGCCTGTGTTTCGTCGGCCACGACTGCTCTCCCCTGCATGTTTCCTTCGATCGTATCGCGATTGAAGGAAAAAAGCATGCAGCAGATCAAAGCGCTACAGCCGAGCCGCCGGCGATGTACGATAGCTGAAAGCATTCGCGTGCCGATTCCAGCGGGCCAGCTGCAATTTCCCGGGGGAAGTGGGAGGACAATCATGCGCACTCAGGTCGTCATTATCGGCTCCGGGCCTTCCGGGCTCCTGCTCGGGCAATTGCTGACGGGAGCGGGGATTGCCAATGTGATCCTCGATCGCGCGACCAAGGATCACATTCTCGGCCGTGTGCGCGCCGGCGTTCTGGAGGAAGGCACGGTGCGGCTGATGGAGGAGGCGGGCTGCGGCGCCCGCATGCATGCCGAGGGCCTCCCCCATGACGGCTTCTCGCTCGCCTTCGACGGGCGCGACCATCGCATCGACCTCTTCGGCCTGACCGGCGGAAGGAGGGTGATGATCTACGGGCAGACGGAACTCACTCGCGATCTGATGGACCACCGGGAACGGGTCGGGGCGCTCTCGGTTTACGAAGCGGCGAACGTGATGCCTCGGGATTTCGACGGGCGGACACCGCATGTCGCCTATGAGAAGGACGGGATTGCGCAGCGCATCGACTGCGACTTCATTGCCGGCTGCGACGGCTTTCACGGGGTCAGCCGACGTTGCCTGCCGGAAAGGGCCATCCGCAATTTCGAGAAGATCTATCCCTTCGGCTGGCTCGGCATCCTTGCCGACGTGCCGCCGGTCGACCACGAACTGGTCTATGCCAACCACCCGCGCGGCTTCGCGCTCTGCTCGATGCGCTCGCACACGCGCAGCCGCTATTACATCCAGTGCCCGCTGGAGGAGAAGCTCGAGGACTGGGACGATCAGCGCTTCTGGGACGAATTGCGCCGCCGCCTGCCCGCCCACCACGCCGAGCGCGTGGTGACGGGGCCCTCCTTCGAGAAGTCCATCGCGCCGCTCCGCTCCTTCGTCGCCGAGCCGATGCGGTTCAACCGGCTGTTCCTGGCGGGTGACGCCGCCCATATCGTTCCGCCGACCGGCGCCAAGGGCCTGAACCTTGCGGCGAGCGACGTGCACTATCTGTTCGAGGGATTGCTCGAACACTATCGGGACCGCTCGAATGCCGGCATCGACGCCTATTCGGCCCGCGCACTCGCCCGCGTCTGGAAGGCGGTGCGCTTCTCCTGGTGGATGACGACGATGCTGCACCGCTTTCCGGAGACCAGCGACTTCGACCAGCGAATCCAGGAGGCGGAACTCGATTATCTCACCCACTCGCGCGCGGCGGCGACCGCGCTCGCGGAGAACTATGTGGGGCTGCCGTTTTGAGGCCGCGCGCAAACTCCCTGGACGCTACTTGCGCGCGGATACCGGCTCTGCTCGATTGCCGCCGGTGAGGCAGCCGCCAGGGAGGGTGCGATGGGGCTTACGCTACGCCAGATCGAAGTGATCCGGGCGGTGATGATCGCCGGCACGATCGCCGGCGCGGCGCGTCTGATGAATGTCGCCCAGCCGGGGGTCAGCCGGACGATGAAGCATATCGAAAGCGCGCTGGGGATAAAGCTCTTCGTCAAGAAGGCCGGGCGTTACGTGCCGACCGACGAAGCGCGCGACATCTTCGCCCAGCTCCAGGAGGTCCATCGCAAGGTCGACGACCTGCAATTTTCCATCCGTCAGCTGGAGCGAGGACGAGGTGTGGAACTCGCGCTCGGCTCGGTGCCGAGCATTGCGAATGCGATGATGCCGCAGGCCATCGCCGGGCTTATGCGGCTCTACCCGGACATCCGCATCAATTTCGATATTCTGAGGATAGAGGAGGCGATCGATTACCTGTTGCTCGGCAAGGGAGAGCTGGTCGCGATGAGCTATCATCTCACCCATCCCTCGATCACGTTCGAGCCCCTGTCCAAAGGGCACCTCGTCTGCATCGCCGCCAGGGAGCATCCGATTGCCGGCCGGACCGAAATTTCCGCCCGCGAGATCGCCGAGCATCCGCTCATCGGTATCGACCCGCGCGATCCCTACGGGGCGATCATGGCGGGCATATTCGAGAGGGAGAAGCTCGAATATCGCACCCCGATCAGGGCGCGTTTCGGCACGACGGTTTGTGCGCTGGTCAAGCGGAATCTCGGCATTGCGGTCATCGACGCCTTCACCGTGGGCGGTATCGCCGACCAGGAAATGGCCGTCATTCCGATCAGCGAGGATACGGAATTCCAGACCTATGTCGCCTATCGCGCCGACGCCGCGCTCTCCAGCTATGCCGAGCGGCTGGTCACGACGCTGCGCCGCGTCATGGATGAATCGACCCGCCGTTCGCGCGGCGGCCGAGATACATAACAACAGGGTATGGAAGACGAAAGAAACGGTATTTGCGGTATAGATAGGAAGTGACCATCATCCTTCGACGCTTCGCCTTTTTCCAAGCATGCCGGCCCTGCCACGCGGACCGGCAAAGGACGAGGCCGGCGAGAGGAGATCGGCATGAAGACCTCGATCGCGACCGTTTCGATCAGCGGCACTCTTTCGGAGAAGCTCGCTGCCGTCGCTGCGTCAGGCTTCGATGGCGTGGAGATATTCGAGAACGATTTCCTGACCTTCGACGGCTCGCCGGCGGAGGTCGGCCGCTTGGTCGGCGATCACGGGCTGGAGGTGACGCTTTTTCAGCCGTTCCGCGATTTCGAAGGTCTGCCGGAACCGCACCGGTCGCGTGCTTTCGACCGGGCGGAGCGCAAGTTCGACGTGATGCAGGAGCTTGGAACGGAACTGATGCTCGTCTGTTCCAGCGTTTCCCCGCTCGGATTGGGCGGCATCGACCGCGCTGCCGACGACCTTCGGGAACTGGGCGAGAGGGCGGCCAAGCGCGGCTTGCGCGTCGGCTACGAGGCGCTTGCCTGGGGCCGCCATGTCAACGATCATCGGGATGCTTGGGAAATCGTGCGGCGGGCGGACCACCCGAATATCGGGTTGATCCTCGACAGTTTCCACACCCTGTCGCGCAATATCGACCTGCGGTCGATCCGCTCCATTCCGGGGGACCGCATCTTCATCGTCCAGCTCGCGGACGCGCCGCGAATCGACATGGATCTGCTTTATCTCAGCCGCCATTTCCGCAACATGCCCGGCGAAGGCGATCTTCCGGTCGTCGATTTCATGCAGGCTGTCGCCGCGACCGGCTATGACGGCGCCCTATCGCTGGAAATCTTCAACGACCAGTTCCGTGGCGGATCACCCAGGGCGATCGCCGACGACGGACATCGTTCCCTGGTCTATCTGATGGATCGGGTGAAGCGGCGCGAACCGGTCGCGAAGAGCGCGGAGGCAATGCCCGACCGCGTCGAGGTGCTGGGCGTCGAATTCGTGGAGTTCACCGCCGATCGGGCAGAGGCGGAGGCGCTCAGGTCGCTTCTGGGAACGATGGGTTTTCACGCGGTTGCCTCACATCGCGAGAAATCGGTGGCGCTCTGGCGCCAGGGTCGCGATCGTGGAGGCGTAAACATCGTCATCAACACCGAGCAGCATGGCTTCGCTCATTCGAGCTACCTGGTGCACGGGGCATCGGCCTATGCGATCGGCCTGAAAGTGCCCGATGCCGCGGCCGCCGTCGAACGCTCGGGCGCGCTCGGGGCCGAAATATTCCGGCCCGAGGCAAACGAAGAAGAGGGGGCGATGGCCGCAATCCGCGGCATCGGCGGCGGCTTGATCTATTTCCTGAACGAGGCCGACGACGTTTGGTCGCGCGAGTTCGTCCGGTCGGGAAAGGCGCCTCAGGGATCATCGCCCCTTGTCGCCATCGACCATGTGGCGCAATCCATGCAGGCGGAGGAGCTCCCGAGCTGGCTGCTTTTCTACACGTCTATCCTCGATGCCGACAAATCGGCAGAGGTCGATATCGTCGATCCTGCCGGTCTGATCCGCAGCCAGGTCGTGGAGAATGCGAGCGGGACGCTCCGGCTGACATTGAACGGAGCGGACAACCACCGCACGCTGGCAGGCCACTTCATAGCAGAGAGCTTTGGCTCGGGTGTCCAGCATGTGGCCTTCCGCACCGACGATATCTTTGCAGCCGCCGACCATATGCGCCGCAGCGGCTTTCGCCCATTGGCAATCTCGCGCAACTACTATGACGACATCGAGGTGCGGTTCGGGCTCGAACCTAACTTCGTCGATCGACTGAGGGAAGAGAGCATCCTCTATGATCGCGATGAGGAAGGCGAGTATTTCCAGATCTACGGCCCGACCTATGGAGAAGGCTTCTTCTTCGAAATTGTCGAGCGGCGCGCCGGCTATCGCGGCTACGGCGCAGCCAACGCGCCCTTCCGCATCGCCGCTCAGAAGCGCTCGCTTCGACCCGCCGGAATGCCGGCTCTTTAGGGTTGGCGAGGGGTTCAATACCCCCCGGGTGCTACGCCGTCCTCTTTGCTTCCGCAGCCATGGCCGTCCCGGCCGCCTCGCGCAGCGTCTGCATCAGGATCGAGAGCGGCAGCGACGGGATAGCGTCGGTCCGCATGGTAAGCCCGACGGGTCCCCTCGTCTCGCTCGTGTCGACCGGCAGCGCCGCCAACACACCATCCGCGATATCCGTGGCGACGACGCCCGCCGATATGATCCAGATGGCGTCGCTGGAGCGCACGAACGCCCGGCCGAAGGAGTCGGAAACGGTCTCGATCTGGTTCGCAAGGCCGGCGATGCCGTTGGCGATCAGGAAATGCTCGACGAAGGGGCGGATGATCGAGGCGCGGGTAGGCATCAGCACCGGATAGTCGCTCAGATGCGCGAACACAGATTGTTTGCCGGAGATGAGCGGATGTCCGGCGCGCACCGCGAAGACCACCTGTTCCGAGTAGAGATGCTCGAACGAGAAGCCGGTCATCTTGTCCGGAGCGGCGAGCCTGCCGACGACGAGGTCGAGATCGCCCACGCGCAATTGTTCGAGAAGCACTGCGTTTTCACCGGTGACGATCTTGATGCGTGCGCCGGTCTTCTCTTTCAGGAAGAGCGCGATGGCGCGCGGCATGATGCGGGTCGAAACGGTCGGAAGCGCTCCGACGCGGATCGGCGGACCTTCGCCTGACCGCTCCTGCGAGACGGAATCGAGGCCTTGGCGCAGCGCCGTCAGCGCGGCGCCTGCATGGCGCAGAAAGACCTCGCCGTAGCGCGTGATCTTGATGCCGCGCCCCTCGCGCTCGAAAACCGCGACCCCCAGAACCTCTTCGAGTTCCCGGATCGTCTTGGTGACCGCCGGCTGCGTGACATGCAGGAGTTCGGCCGCCTTCACCACGCTCTTCTGACGCGCGACCTCGACAAATGTCTGCAGATGGCGAAACTTAACGCGAGCGTCGATCACGGATCGCATAACCCTCTGGTTAAGGGAAAGCCACGAAATATCATTTTACCTAACCAGATGAAACATCCAATTTGACGACGGAGGAGAGCTGCCGTGCAATTCACCCGCATCAACGACGTCACGATTCACTATCGCGTGGTTGGCGCGGTCACGGAAAGGCCCGCGCTCGTCTTCATCAACTCGCTCGGCACGGATTTCCGCATCTGGCGCGATGTCGTCCTCCGACTGGCGGGCGATTTTGCCATCGTGCTCTATGACAAGCGTGGCCACGGGCTGTCCGATATCGGCCAGGTCCCCTATTCCATCGAGGACCATGCGACCGATCTCGCCGGACTCCTCGATCGCCTCGCGGTGAAACAGGCGATTGTTTGCGGACTTTCGGTCGGCGGTCTCATCGCGCAATCGCTCTACGGCCGCCGCCCCGACCTCGTGCGGGCGCTCGTGCTTTCCGACACCGCCCACAAGATCGGTACTGCCGAGTTCTGGGACGCCCGCATCACGGCGATCGAGGCGCATGGCATAGAGGCGGTCGCCGACGGCGTGCTCGAACGCTGGTTCACCCCGGCGTTCCGGCGACCCGAAAACCTCGCCTTCACCGGCTACCGCAACATGCTGGTCCGCCAGCCGGTGCCGGGCTATGTCGGCACCTGCGCCGCCATTCGCGACGCCGATTTCACGGAAGCCGCGGGCAGGATCGCGGTTCCGGTGCTCTGCGTCGTCGGCGACCAGGACGGTTCGACCCCGCCCGACCTGGTCCGCTCGACGGCCGATCTCATTGCGGGCGCGCGCTTCGAAGTGATCCGCGGAGCGGGACATATCCCCTGCGTCGAGCAGCCGGAAGCCTTGACGTCGGTGCTGAAACGCTTCTTCCGATCCGTGTTGTCTGGAGGCAAACCATGAGCGATGCCCTTGCGCCCTCCGGGCGCTACCGACAGGGAATGGCGACGCGCCGCGCCGTTCTAGGCGACGATCACGTCGACCGGGCAGAGTCGGCATCGACCGATTTCGACCGTCCTTTCCAGGAGCTGATCACCGAGGCGGCATGGGGGCATGTCTGGTCGCGTCCCGGCTGGACGAAGCGGGAGCGGTCGATCGTCACCATCGCCCTGCTCGCCGCGCTTGGACAGGACGAGGAGGTGGCCATGCATGTCCGCGCCACGGCCAATACCGGGGCGACGCGCGAGGATATTTGCGAGGCGCTGCTGCATGTTGCCATCTATGCAGGCGTTCCGGCGGCCAATCACGCGATCAAGATCGTCAAGCAGGTTTTCGCGGAAATGGATGCCGGCACGGCTGCTCGATAGGGGCGAGGGAGAAGGACGATGTCCGACAATCAAAATGGCAGACGGAAGGCCCAGCCCGAAACGGGCGCCTTTTTTGCCCGCGACCGCGCCTGGCACCCGCCGGCTTTCGCGCCCGGTTACAAGACCTCCGTGCTGCGTTCGCCGCAGAAGGCGCTGCTGTCGCTCGACGGGACCATATCCGAGATCACCGGCCCGGCCTTCGGCCATTCGATGCTGGGCGAGCTCGACAACGACCTGGTCCATAACTTCGCCAGTCCCGGTGAAAGCGCGATCGGCGAACGCATCATCGTCCATGGCCGCGTCCTCGACGAACGCGGCCATCCGGTTCGGGGTGTGCTCGTCGAGTTCTGGCAGGCGAATGCCGGCGGACGCTACCGTCACAAGAAGGAAAGCTATCTCGCGCCGCTGGATCCGAATTTCGGCGGCTGCGGCAGAACGATCACCGACGAGGAAGGCCGTTACTGGTTCCGCACGGTCAGGCCCGGAGCCTATCCCTGGCCGAACGGCGTCAACGACTGGCGGCCCGCCCATATCCATTTCTCGGTCTTCGGCCACGGTTTCGCCCAGCGCCTGATCACGCAGATGTATTTCGAGGGCGATCCGATGATCTGGAAATGTCCGATCGTCGCCACGATCCCCGACCGCCGGGCGATCGAGCAACTGATCGCGGCTCTCGACTGGGGCAACACCGTGCCCATGGATGCGCGCGCCTACAGGTTCGACATCGTGCTGCGTGGCCGCCGCTCGACCTTCTTCGAAAACAGGCCGGAAGGGAATTGAGGAGGCACCGATGGTTCAGGATCCAGGCACCCTCAAGGAAACGGCGTCGCAGACCGCCGGGCCCTATGTCCATATCGGCCTGACGCCGAATTTCTGCGGCATCGGCGGCGTATATGATGGCGACCTCGGCGCTTCGATGGTCAACGACAAGACGCTCGGGCAGCGCATCACCGTGACCGGTCGCGTCATCGACGGCGCCGGAATGCCGCTCAGGGACGCACTTCTCGAAGTCTGGCAGGCGGACGCAGCCGGGCTCTACAATTCCCCGTCGGAGCTGCGCGGTATGGCGGACCCGAACTTTACCGGCTGGGGACGCTCACCGACGAGCGACGAGGACGGCGTCTTCACTTTCGAGACGGTGAAGCCGGGCCGCGTTCCATTCCACGACGGCCGGCTGATGGCTCCGCATGTCAGCTTCTGGATCGTCGCGCGCGGCATCAACATCGGCCTTCACACGCGCATGTATTTCCCAGACGAGGCGGCGGCGAATGCCGAAGATCCGTTGCTTGCCCGCATCGAGCACCGCCACCGGGCCAAGACGCTTGTCGCGGCGGGTCAGGCGCCTAATTATGTCTTCGACATTCATCTCCAGGGCGAGAAGGAAACGGTCTTCCTGGATATATGATCGTTCGGCAGCCCGCCCCCGCGTTGCCGCATGCGTGTGAGGCTCCCTTCGAATCGAAGGGCGCGAGAGCTGGAGATGCGGCATGACTTATTCGGCCTTCGATCACCCCTATCTTTCCGGCCTTCTGGGAGACGAGGCGGTGGCGGCGGAATTCTCCGTCGTCGCCGATGTTCGCGCCATGCTGGCCTTCGAGGCGGCGCTTGCGCGGGCCGAGGCGCGCCACGGCGTCATCCCCGAGGCGGCCGCCAATCGCATTGCCGAGGCATGCCGTGGCTTCTCTCCGGACGTCGGCGCCATGCGCCGGGCAACTGCCATCGACGGTGTCGTCGTTCCCGAGCTCGTGCGACAATTGCGCCGGGCGGTCGGCGAAGAGGCGGCGGAACATGTCCATTTCGGAGCCAGCAGCCAGGACGTGGTCGATACCAGCCTCATGCTGAGGCTGAAGGCGATCGCGGAACTTTTCTCCGGCCGGATCGGCGACGTCGTGACGGCGCTCGAAGCTTGCGGGCGGCACTGGGGCGAGCGTACGCTGACCGCCCATACGCGGATGCAGCCGGCGATTCCGATTACAGTGGCCGACCGCCTGCGGAGCTGGATCGAGCCGCTGTTCGACCATCAGGACAGGCTGGATGCCACGGGAACGGACATTTTTACGGTGCAGTTCGGAGGAGCCGCCGGCACGCTCGAAAAGCTCAAGGGCAAGGCCGACATCGTCCGCGCGACGCTGGCGGAGGAACTCGCGCTGGTCGACTGCCCGCAGTGGCACAGCCAGCGCCTGCCGATCGCTGATTTCGCCCACCTCCTGTCGCTCGTCACCGGCAGCCTCGGCAAGTTCGGTCAGGACGTGGCGCTGATGGCGCAGGCGGGAGACGAGATCGTGCTTGCCGGCGGCGGCGGCTCCTCGGCCATGCCGCACAAGCAGAACCCGGTCGCCGCGGAGGTGCTGGTGACGCTCGCCCGCTTCAACGCGACGCAGATTTCCGCCATCCACCAGTCGATGGTGCACGAGCAGGAGCGGTCGGGCTCCGCCTGGACGCTCGAATGGCTGATCCTGCCGCAGATGGTCGGCGCTACGGCGGCCGCGTTGAGGCTCGCCGCCGAGCTCGCCGGCAATGTCCGGCGGCTGGGGCGGGTGTGAGGTTGATCCCTCACGCCTCGACCAGCAAGGCGACAGGAAAGTCCCGCAGGATGTCCGCCACGGCAAGAAGAGGCCGAGGCTCGGTGACGCCGCCGGTCAGGAGATTGCACATGGGCTTGAACTGGCAGCCCTCGGGCAAGGCGAGGAAGGCGTTTCGCCACAGTTCCGGACGGACGGACAGGCGGCCGTCGACCGTCTCGCCGAAGACAAGCCGTGGGACGACTGTGAGCGCAAAGCCATTCCTGCCGCGACGCATGAAAGCGGCCGCGTGACGGGCGCCCGGTCCTTCGACGCGCACCGCGCGATAGTCGCCTCTTCCAAGACAATCCGCGCCGCGCCCTCGGCGATAAATCAGGCCTATCGAGATCAGCGTCTGCTTGCAGTCCTCGAAATCGCCGATCGGCGGCGCTTGCGGCAGCCGGGAAGGTGAGGGGCGCGGTGAAAAGCCGCGGCGGTTGTCGGGATCGACGAGGGAAAGGTCGACGCGTTCGCTGCCCTGATAGATATCGGGAATGCCGGGCGCGGTGAGCTTCACCAGCGTTTGCGAGAGGCTGTTGATCAGGCCGGCATGGATGAACGGTGCGGCCGTTTTCTCGAAATCGCCGAGGAAGGACCGGTTCCGGCGATCCAGGAGATCGCCGAGAAAGGCCTTGATCGCTGCTTCATAGCGCTCGTTCGGATCGTCCCAGCTTGTCCTGAGCTTTGCCTCCCGCAGCGCCTTAACGGCGAAATCGAGCATCCGCTCGTGCAGAAAGATCAGGTCGTCTTCGTCACCGAGCGGCGCTATGGGCCAAGCACCGAGCAGGCTCTGATAGAGGAATTGCTCGACCGAAGCGTCCGGTTCCTCGCCGGCCGGGAGTCGGCCCATGCTTTCCGCATTCATCCCGTGCCAGCGGTCCACCGCTGCGGCCCAGACGTCCGGTGCCTCGCCGATGACGTGGAGCCGGGCGCGCGCATCTTCACCCCGCTTGGTGTCGTGCGTGGAAGTCGCCGACAGGCCGTGCGGCATCCGGCTTGCGCGATCCTGCATCGTCGCATGAAAGCGGCCGACGCCGCCGGGCGTCCATAAGGGGGAGGCACCCACCTCGTTCGCCGCGAGATAATCGCCTCTCCGATAGAAGAAGGTATCCTCGACCGCCTTGGCCATGACCGCGCCGCTCAACTGCTGAAAGCGCGTACGGAATTCAGACCGCACCTTGCCGTCGGCCGAGTCGATCGGCAGCCTGAGTGCGGGAACGATCGCTGCGATCTCGGCGCCGACGGCGGGCGCGCGTGCCGCTGCCTTCGCTGCGGCTGCGTCGAGGATGCGGCTGTCGCGCGCTCCGGCCCCCCGGTCGCCGACATAGGTCCGATAGACGGGCAGTGCAGCCGTCAGCTGGGAAATGGCCTCACCGGTCCGCTCGTTCTGGTCCGGATCCTCATCGCCTGTGAAGCGAGCGGCCAGTCCGGTCAGCCGCCGGACTTTCGTATTGAAATTGCGGCTCAGGACCTGGAGCTTGCATCCCGTGACCGCCTCTTCGGCCGCCGATCGCCTTTCCTCGCTCGAAAGCCACGAAGAGGGAGTGTCGTCGGAAAGGAGATCCGCGAGGGCCGATATGAACTCGTAGCCCGTGGTTCCGTCGACCGGCCAGTCGGACGGCAGCGTTTCGTTCTCGCCAAGTATTTTCTCGACGATGATATAGGTGCCGTCGCCGGCCTCCCGGCGGAGCCGGTCGAGATAGCCCTTGGGATCGGCCAGGCCGTCGATGTGATCGATCCTGAGCCCATCGATCAGGCCTTCCCGGACCAGGGCGAGCGCAAGCCGGTGGGTATCCGTGAAGACCGCGTCATCTTCTACGCGCATGCCGATGAGGCCGGCGACCTCGAAAAACCGACGGTAGCTGAGCTTGTCCCGGGCCGTCTGCCAGCTCATCAGCCGCCAGGATTGTCTCCGATGCAGCCGGTCGAGTGTGTCTGCGGAGAACCGGGCGAGACATTGGTCGAGTTCGGCAGCGAGCGATGGCGTCGCGACGACAGAGGCGATTTCCGCGTGGAACTGTGCGGCGGTTTTCCGTTCGACCGTGCCGGCGGCAGCCGCGAGCCTTTCGAGCACGGCATTGCCGTTGCGCGGGATCGCCGCATAGCTCGCGGGATTGAGCGGATAGAGAGCCTCGTAATAGCGGAGCGCCAGGCAGCGGTGCTCGTGGTCGTAAGCAAGGCGCAGATTGCCGGCTGCGACCTCTTCCTCAAACGACCGGCCGAGGAAGGGGAGCGTAAGCGGCTCCCGCCAGTCGATGTCGAAATAGTCGGCAAATTCGCTAAGGCGGCCCCATTCGATTGCGCTGTGCCACCAGTCATTCTCGAGATGCGCGGCCATGTGGTTCGGGACGATGTCCAGAATGAGACCGAGTCCTTCGGCTTTCAGCGCATGGGCGAGCCGCACAAATCCGTCGTAGCCGCCCAGGTCCGGGTCGATCTCGTTGTAGTCGACGATGTCGTAGCCATGGGTTGACCCTCGGACCGCGGTGAAAACGGGCGAGGCGTAGAGGTGAGATATGCCGAGCCCGACGAGGTGCGGGATCAACTCCACGGCTTTGGCGAAGTCCATCCCGTTGCGGAATTGGAGACGGTAGGTTGCGTCGGGCAGATGCATGGCGGTCTTGCACTTGTCTGGCGGTAACACCGCGGCCGGTGCTTTGTTCCCCCAGGGAAGCCTCGAAAGCAAAGTCTTCTTGTTCGCGCATCGGGAATAGAACGGCGTTCCTTTAGTCTACTAAGATTATAGATTTTGATGAGTATCACGAAAGCACGGATCTCACGAGGAGCTAAAGCGATGCCGCAGACACGAGTGGTGGGTATTTCAGGCAATATCACGCGTCCGTCCAGGACACGCGCATTCGTGGACCATATCGTCCACCGGCTGGCGGTCGATGCAGGGGCGTCGGCGCAGACCTTCGATATCGAGGACTTCGGGGCGTCGCTGCTCCCCGCGAGAAGGCTCGACGAACTCGCACCGGAAGCGCGAGATGTCGTTGGCCAGATGCTTGCAGCCGACATTCTGGTGGTGGGGTCGCCGACCTTCAAGGGAAGCTATACCGGCCTCTTCAAGCACGTCTTCGACCTGCTCGATCCCTCCTCGCTTCGCGGCAAGCCCGTCATCCTCGCCGCCACCGGGGGCGGGGAACGCCACTCGCTTATGGTGGAGCATCAGTTGAGGCCACTGTTCGGCTTCTTCGAGGCGTTGGCGATCCCGACCGCGATCTACGCCTCCGACAAGGACTTTGCCGACGGCTCTCTCGCCTCCGAGGCGATCCATGACCGCGTCGGCAGGGCGGTCGGCGAGGCAACGCAGGCGCTCGCGCGCGCCGCCAGGGCAAGCCTGGCGGCTTAACCGCAATTTCAACCCAACCCGGTTTGCGTCGGCAATCGAGGCGAAGTGACGCCGGCCGGCGAAGAAAATCCAACGGAGGCAGCAATGACAAGACAGATCAAGCTTGGAGCCTTTCTTCCCGGCTGCGGCCAGCATATTGCCGCCTGGAGGCATCCGGGCGCTCCGGCAGATGGTGCAACCAATTTCGAATTCCACAGAAGGCTCGCCGAGACCGCGGAGCGCGGCCTGTTCGACGCCTATTTTCTCGCCGACAACCTCTCCGTCGGGCTTGGCGGCCGCGAAGGCGGCAATGCGAAGATCGCCGGTTTCGAGCCTGTCACCCTCTTTGCAGCACTCGCACCGCTGACGACCCATCTGGGCTTCATTGCCACGGCATCGACGACCTATGAGGAGCCCTACACGCTCGCCCGCAAGTTCGCCTCGCTGGACCTTCTGTCCAACGGGCGGGCAGGCTGGAACGTGGTCACCTCCGCCGGCGACGAGACGGCGCGCAACTTCAACAGAGAGACGCAGCCGAGCCACGCCGAACGATACGAGCGCGCGCACGAGCACGTCGAGACCGTCAAGGCTCTATGGGACAGCTGGGAAGATGATGCCTTCATCCGCGACAAGGCGACCGGCCGCTTCTTCGATGCCGGCCGGGTTCACGACATCGACCACAAGGGCAAGCATTTCAGCGTCAAAGGACCGCTGAACGCGCCGCGTCCCGTCCAAGGACATCCGGTCGTGGTGCAGGCGGGGCAATCCGAGGACGGACGCAGGCTTGCGGCGGCAAGTGCCGAGGTGATTTTCACCGCCCATCAGAACCTCGCTTCGGCGCAGGAATTCTACCGCGACATCAAGGCACGCGTGAAGCACGCCGGGCGCAACCCCGACCATGTGCTGATCATGCCGGGGGTGGCTCCTTTTGTCGGCCGGACCGAAGAGGAGGCGCGCTCCAAATATGAAGAGCTGAATGCGTTGATCGTGCCGGAGGACGGCGTGGCGCTGTTGAATGGCCTGACCGGCGGCACGCTCGACCTGACGGGATATCCGCTCGATGGGCCCTTGCCCGTCAGCAATCAGACAGAAGGAATGAAAAGCCGGCAGGCGCTGATCCGAAAGATCGCGGACGAGCATGGCTTCACCATCCGCCAGCTCTATCAGTGGATCGCGACCGCACGCGGTCACTGCACCGTCGTCGGCAGCGCCGAGCAGGTCGCCGATCAGCTCGAGGAGTGGTTCCTGAGCGAAGCGGCCGACGGTTTCAACATCCTGCCGCCATGGCTTCCGGGCGCGCTCGACGATTTCGTCGATCTGGTCGTCCCCATACTGCAGAGACGCGGCCTGTTCCGCACCGCCTACGAGGGGCGGACGCTGCGGGAAAATCTCGGACTTCCCCGTCCGGCGAACCCGTGGACTTTGGCGCGCGCGACCGTTCAGGCGGCCGAGTAAGAGGGGAGACACGAAAATGAGCTTGCAGGAACTCGACAGGTCGATCCTCCACGAAGGCGGCAGCGTCAGCGCAAAAGCGGACGAGTATCTCCGCCGGTCAGGCGCCGCCGCCGGCAGCTGGCTGTCGCGCTACGGACTGCTCATCGCCTTTCTTGCGCTCTGGCAGGCGGCCAGCACCGCCGGCTGGATCAATCCGGCCGTGTTTCCGTCCGTCGGTGCCATCCTTTCCGCCCTGTGGACGGGAATTTCCGGCGGAGCCTTGCTCGACGACATCGCGATCAGTCTTCAGCGCTCCGGAACCGCCTTCGTCGGGGCGGTGGTCCTGGCCATACCGCTCGGTCTCTTGATGGGGCAGGTGCGTCCGATCGAGAACGCGCTCGATCCCGTCCTCCAGCTTTTCCGCCAGACGTCCGCGCTCGCTCTCTATCCGGTTTTCATTCTGCTTCTCGGACTCGGCGAGGCGTCGAAAGTCTTCGTCATCTTCTGGGCGACGCTCTTCCCGTTGCTTCTGAATACCATCAACGGGGTCAAGGAAGTGGATTCGAAGCTGATCGAGATGGCGCGCGTCTATGGCGCGTCGCGTTTCACTGTATTCCGTCGCGTGGTTCTTCCGGGCGCCGTTCCTTCGATCTTCGTCGGCCTGCGCCTGAGTGCGACGACTGCCCTGCTGCTGCTCATCGCATCCGAGATGATCGGGGCCAATAAGGGCATCGGGTTCCAGGTCATGAACGCCCAGTACAATTTCCAGATTCCCCTGATGTTCGCGGCGATCTTCATTCTCGCCGGGCTGGGGCTCGTCTCCAACTACGCGCTGGTCTTTGCGCAGCGCCGCCTCTGCCGCTGGAGCGACGCCTCGAACTAGAGCAATTCCAGAAAAAGTGCGCAGCGGCCTTCCGCTCGGAACTGCGGCAAAACGACATTCGAAACTTCCAGATCATGGAAAAGGTGACATATGACGATTTCCATTCGCGCCCTCGCATTCGGCAGCCTGTTCTCGATCGGGCTTTCCAGCCTTGCAGCAGCAGAAGCTCCGGAACCGGTGACGCTGCGGTTCCTCGCGAGCCAGGGCAGCCTGTCGCCGCACGAACTCGCCTATGAGCTCGGCTATTTCGACAGCCTCGGCATCAGGCTCGAGAATGTCGGTTATGCGGGAGGCGGGCCCGCATCCCTGTTCGCGCTTGCCTCCGGCAGCGTCGACATCGGCTCGGCGGCGACCGCAGCCGTCATCAACTCGATCGCCGGCGGAAACGATTTCGTCGCGGCCTTTCCGACCAACGGCATCAACGAGCAGGTCAAGAGCATATTCTACGTGCTCGAAGACAGCCCGATCAGGTCCATCGAGGATATCGCAGGTAAGACGATTGCGGTGAATACGCTCGGGGCGCATCTCGACTATGCGGTACGCGAGGCGCTGCACACCAAGGGCTTGCCCGAAAACGCAGCAAACCTCGTCGTCGTACCCGGGCCGCAGCTCGAGCAGACGCTCCGGTCGAACCAGGTCGACATCGCCGCCATGGGATACTGGCAGGCGACCTTCAACGGCCAGATCTTGGATCACGGCGGGGTGCGCGCGGTCTTCGACGACACGGATGTGCTCGGCGAAATTGCCGGCGGTTTTGCGGTTCTCAGGCGGGATTTCGTCGAAAAGAATCCGGAGGCCGCCAAAAACCTCGTTGAACAATCCGCGCGCGCCGCCGACTGGTCACGCGAGCATCCGGAAGAAGCGCGCGCCGTGCTCGCCCGTATTCTGACCGAGCGCGGCGAAAACGGCGATCTCGCGAGGCATTGGACGGGGTTCGGTCTGCGAAAGGGCGCGCAAGCGACCGAGCGCGATCTGGATTTCTGGATCGGCGTTCTCGAGCGCGAGGGCAGCCTCCCGCAGGGCAAATACAAGGCTTCCGATCTTCTGTTCCGGCCGGACGCGACGTCCGCCGCGGCGAATTGAGGGGGTGAAAATGGCTGAAGTCAGAAGCCTGCGCAAAGGGGAGGTGGCGTTGCGCGATCTCTCGAAATCTTTCCGGATCAACGGGCGGCGGCTCAGCGTCCTCAGGAACCTCAATCTGGACATCCGGTCCGGGGAATGCCTTGCGATCGTCGGGGCGAGCGGATCTGGCAAGACGACATTGCTGCGGGTCCTCGCGGGTCTCGAGACGGCCGATGCTGGCCGGGTATTGATCGACGGCCGGCCGGTTGCCGGTGTCGGCAAGGAGCGCGCCGTCATTTTCCAGGAGCCGCGGCTACTTCCCTGGCTGACGGTTCTCGGCAATGTGGCCTTCGGCCTGAAGGTACGAGGCGAGGATTCCGGACGCGCCGAGGAGCTTGCACGTCACTACATTTCGCTTGTCGGCCTTGCCGATTTCCAGGATGCCTATCCGAAGCAGCTTTCCGGCGGAATGGCGCAGCGGGTCGGGCTTGCGCGAGCGCTGACGGTAAAGCCCGAAATCCTGCTGCTGGACGAGCCGCTGGGCGCCCTCGATGCGATGACGAAACTGACGATGCAGCAGGAGCTCGAGCGCATCTGGCGGGAGGAGAACGTAACGATGGTTCTGGTCACGCATGATCTCGAGGAGGCCATCTATCTGGCGGATCGTGTCCTGATACTGCCGAAGCAACAGGACGGAGCGCCGAGAGCGATCGACATCGACCTGCCCCGGCCGCGCGATCGCAGCGGCGCACGCTTCGTGCGCTACAGGCAGGAACTGCTTCGGGAATTCCATAACCCCCCGGACAAAACAATAACCGGGGGATTATGGATTTCCGCCCATATTTCATTTTTGCATCACCGTTTGACATGGCAGACTGCCCGCTGTCGATTGCGATTGATGTAAAAGGAAGCGATGCCGGCCGGGAGTAGCGGACGTCGCGGGGGAGGAAAATATGACAAGGCTCATTCTGGCCGCGCTCGCGGCTCTGGCAACGAGCGTCGCGGCGCAGGCGGATACGATCAAGGTCGGCGTCGTCGGACCGTTTTCCGGTCCCTTTGCGCTGCAGGGCAAGAACTTCAAGGCGGGCATCGACGCCTATATGGCGGTGAACGGCGCCAAGGTCGGCGACGACGATATCGAAATCCTATACCGCGACGTGCCGCAGGCGGACCCGGCCCAGTCCAAGGCGCTGGCGCAGGAGCTGGTCGTAAAGGAAGGCGTGCAATATCTCGCCGGCTTCTATTTCACGCCCGACGCGATGGCCGTCACGCCGCTGCTCGAGCAGGCGAACGTGCCGCTGGTGATCATGAATGCCGCCACGTCGGCGATCGTCACCAAGAGCCCGCTCGTGGTGCGCACCTCCTTCACGCTCTGGCAGACATCCACGCCGATCGCCAAGGTGGCGAAGGATGCCGGCGTCTCGAAGATCATCTCCGTGGTCAGCGATTACGGCCCGGGTGTCGATGCGGAGAACGCATTCAAGGCCGGCTTCGAGGCGGTGGGCGGCGAGATCGTGGAGGCGATCCGCATGCCGCTGTCGACCAACGATTTCTCGCCGATCATGCAGCGCATCAAGGATTCCGGTGCCGAAGGCGTCTTCGCCTTCCTGCCGTCCGGCCCGACGACGCTCGGCTTCGTCAAGGCGTTCAACGAAAACGGCCTCAAGGATGGTGGCATCAAGTTCTTCGCGCCGGGCGACCTCACCCAGGAGTCCGACCTGCCGGCCCTGGGCGACGCCGCGCTCGGCCTGCAGACGACCTTTCACTATGCCGTTTCGCATGACTCGCCGGAAAACAAGGCCTTCGTCGAGGCGGCCGCCAAGGCGATCGGCAATCCGGCCGAGCTCTCCTTCCCCGCGGTCGGGGCCTATGACGGCTTGCATGTCATCTACAAGATGATAGAGGCGACGGGTGGCGAGCAGGATGCCCAGAAGGCGGTCGATGCCGTGAAGGGGCTCTCCTGGACAAGCCCCCGCGGGCCGGTGTCGATCGATCCCGAATCGCGTCATATCACTCAGAACATCTATCTGCGCGAGGTCGCCAAGGCCGATGACGGAACCTATTACAACAAGGAAATCCAGACCTTCGAGAAACAGGGCGATCCGGGTCTTGCCGCGGTGAAATGATCGGCGGCCATCATCTCGACCGGTTCATCGGAGCCGCCATATGCGACGGCTGCATTGCTGGTTCGGCGGAAGCCTTCCGGAATGAGGACCGAGGGTGAAGCCTTGCCACACCGTTAGGATGCGCTCATGCAAACCATCTCCAGCATAGCCGTCGATGCGCTCGCCTATGGCATGGTGCTGTTCGTGATCTCGATCGGCCTTTCGGTCACGCTCGGCCTCATGCGCGTCGTGAATCTTGCCCACGGCGCCTTTGCGATGATCGGCGGCTATATCGCATCCTATGCGGCGCGTGATCTCGGGCTCGGCTACGGGGTCGCGGTGCTGATCGCGGTCTTCGGCACGATCGTCATCGCCATCCCGATCGAGCGCCTGCTCTACCGCCGCATCTACGGTCAGCCGGAACTGACTCAGGTGCTGATGACGATCGGTATCACCTTCTGCATCATCGGCATTGCCAACTACGTCTTCGGCCCGACTCTCAAGACGATCCCGCTGCCGCCGAGCCTCGAGGGCTCCGCCGATCTCGGCTTCCGTACGATCGCCGTGCACCGGATCTTCGCGATCGTCTGCGGCCTCACCGTTGCCGGAGCCCTCTGGTTTGCCATCGAGAAAACCGCCTTCGGGGTCAAGCTCCGCGCCGCCGTCGACAATGCGGCGATGGCGGCGGCACTCGGAGTGCGCACGGACGTCGTCTATGCCGTGAGTTTCGCCGTGGCCGTGGGGCTTGCCGCGTTCGGCGGCGTCGTCGGCGCGGAACTGCTGCCGGTCGAGCCCTATTATGCGCTCAGATACATGGTCACCTTCCTGGTGGTCGTTTCCGTCGGCGGAGCAGGGTCGATCCCGGGTGCACTTGCCGCCTGCCTCCTGCTCGGCGGCATCGATACGACGGGGCGCTATCTGATGCCGGAATTCGGAGAGTTCTTCTTCTATCTCGCCGTCATCGCCATCGTCTGCGTGTTTCCGCGCGGCCTTGCCGGGAGGATGAAGTAGGTGACCATGGCAACGATGCACGAAGCAGCCACGGCACTTTCTGCGGGCAGGCGGGGGTTCGGCCACGATCTTGCCGGCCTCGCCCTGATCCTCGTGCTGGCCGCCATCGGCTACCTGCTCTTTCCGAACAATCTCGCGCTGCTCACCCGCATCATAGCGATCGCGCTGCTGGTCCTCTCGCTCGATCTCGTCACCGGCTATTGCGGCGTCGCGACCCTCGGCCATGCCGCGCTGTTCGGCAGCGGCGCCTATGCCGCCGGGATCGCGGCCGTGCATTTCGGCACTACCGATCCGCTCCTCATGGTCGCCGCCGGTATTCTCGGCGGTGCGGTGGCGGGGCTCGCCTGCGGGGTAGTGATCCTTCGGGCGCACGGTCTGCCGCAGCTCGTGCTCTCGATAGCGCTCATCCATCTGTTCCATGAATTCGCCAACAAGGCCTCGTCCTGGACGGGGGGAAGCGACGGACTGGCCGGCATCGCGCCCGATCCGCTCATCGGCCTTTTTGCCTTCGACCTCTGGGGCCGCACGGCCTATGTCTTCGGCGTCGTGCTGCTCGCAATCGTCTTCGTGCTCCTGCGCCTCGTCGTGCGCTCGCCTTTCGGCATGCTCTGCCGCGGCATCAAGGAGGATCCGATCCGCATTCGGGCGATGGGCGCGTCGCCGACGATCGCCCTCCTCAAGATGTATGTGATTTCCGGCGCGGTCGCCGGCGTCGGCGGGGCGCTCAACGCCGTCTCGACGCAAGTCGTCGGTCTCGACAGCCTCTCCTTCACGCTCTCGGCCGAAAGTCTGGTCATGCTCGTGCTCGGCGGTACCGGCTCGCTCTTCGGGGCGCTTACCGGCACGATCGTCTTCATGTTCTTCGAAGATCTCGTCTCGGCGGCCAACCCGTTCCATTGGCTGACCATGGTCGGGGCCCTGTTGATCGCGGTCGTGCTCTTTGCGCCGAAAGGGCTTTACGGCACGGTCGCAGAAATCCTCGCGCGGCGATGGGGGGCGGGCCGATGAGCGCCATATTCGAAGCCAGAAATCTCAAGCGCTCCTTCGGCGGTCTCGCCGTCACCAACGATGTCAGCCTTTCCATGGCACCGGGCGACCGCGTTGCCCTGATCGGCCCGAACGGTGCCGGCAAGACGACCTTCGTCAATCTCGTCACCGGTAATCTGAAGCCGGATGCCGGAGAGGTGCGGATCGGCGGCGAAACCGTCACCCATATCGGCGCGATCGGCCGCGTCCGCCGCGGCCTCGTGCGTTCGTTCCAGGTGACGCGCCTTTTCCAGGACATGACGCCCGCCGAGCACGTGGCGCTCGCGATCCTGCAGCGCGACGGCCGGGCGGGCCGCATGTTCGGCAATTTCCTGGCGATGCCCGGGGTGATGGCAGAGGCCGGTAGCCTGCTTGGCAAGCTTGGCCTGCGCGATCTGGCGCACCGGCCGGTGCGCCAGATCGCCTACGGCCAGCAGCGGCTGCTGGAGATCGCGGTCGCGCTGGCGCTCAAACCTAAGGTTCTGCTGCTCGACGAGCCGGCAGCCGGCGTGCCGCAGAGCGACACGGGCCGCATCGAGCAGGCGCTCGCCGAACTTCCCGATGACCTTGCCGTCCTCATGATCGAGCACGACATGGATCTCGTCTTCCGCTTCGCCAAGCGCGTGATCGTGCTTGCTGCTGGCATGGTCATCTTCGACGGCTCTCCAGCCGGCGTCACCAAAGATCCGCGTGTGCGCGAAGCCTATCTCGGGAGCTATGCCGATGCCGGCAGCGCCGCTTGAAGTCGACAATCTCTCCGCCGGCTATGGGCCGACGCGGGTGCTGGAGGGGATTTCCTTTTCGGTGCCTGCCGGCGCGCGGCTTGCCGTTCTCGGCCGCAACGGCATGGGCAAGACGACGCTGCTCGCTACGCTCGCCGGGCAGACGCGCCGTTACGGCGGACGCATCCGTATCGGCGAGGCCGACGTCACCACGCTGCCGAGCGCATCACGCGCGCTGAAAGGCCTCGGCTTCGTGCCGCAGGCGCGCTGCGTCTTCCCGTCCCTGACGGTTGAGGAAAATCTCTTCGTCGGCCTCAAGGGCCGGCCGAAGACGGCGCTGAGCGAGGCCTATGAGATGTTTCCGCGCCTCTACGAGCGGCGCCGAAACCTCGGCTTGCAGCTTTCCGGCGGCGAGCAGCAGATGTTGTCAACCGCCCGCTCGATCCTCGGCCGCCCCTCGGTCCTGCTGCTCGACGAGCCGCTCGAAGGACTGGCCCCGGTCATCTGCGAGGAACTGATGAAGGCTTTCGCCGAGCTCGCGAAGACCGGCGACATGACCATCCTGCTGGTGGAGCAGCGCATCCAGAGCGCCCTCGATTTCGCCGACCGGGTGATCATCCTGGAGCGCGGCAGGCTCGCCTGGAGCGGAACGCCGGAGGCGCTGGCGAAGGAGCAGGCCACGGTCGAGCGGCTGCTGGGGGTCTCTTGATCTCGACCGCTCCGGCGCTCGTCTCGAGTTGCCCGTGAGCACCTACACGGGGAGATGGCCCGCAAGGGCCTGATCGAATATGGAAACGCCGGCAGCGTCTTTGATGATTACCGGGGTGGCAGGGTAGGCCGCAAGCGCATGGGTCGTGATCCACGCGGACGCGACCGGAGACATCCATGCGGTGAGGTTCAGGATGTCTTGGTGCAATGTCGGAATCGGTTGAGCGAGAATGGGCTCATAGTGGGCGATCCGATTACGCAGCCGGCGAAGGTCGCGCAGCTTTTGCGCAATGATCGCGCGCTTGAGGCCGGCGGTCTGAAAGATCGGGCGAAGCGTTCCCCAGAGGTGGTTCGAGGAGCGACCGAACACTGAACTCCAGAACCCGAAACTCAGTTCCGCGATCATCTGGCTGTGGGTGGCCGCCTTGCCGTCGCGGAGAAGCGTCTGCTCGGCCTTCGCCACGCAATCCTGCTGGTACTTATCAGTCAATACGGCGGGGTCATGGAGCCACGCTGCACCATGCTTAGCGGTCAAGGCACCGTTCACCTTGTTCCGCAAGGCGACTTCCATCATATGAAGAGAGGCGTAGAAGTCGGCGGATAGTCGAACGTTATAGCTATACAGGCGCTCGCCCAAGACCACGTCACCCTGAGCCCACCCCAAGTAGGTGGAGAAGCGATCCGCAGAGAGAATGTCGGCAAGGGGCATGTGGAGGGATTGCGGTCTGGTTGCTGAAGGATAGCTGCTAAACTAGGTGTGGGTCTTGTAACGAGACGGTCTCCGTGCCATATAGAGCACGTATCCCCCGGCTGGTCACTGCTCCGCACACCGCCGGGGCAAGTTTTTTCTGGGGTAGACAGCAGGTCATAGCGTCCCCAAGTAGAGAACATTCTACTTACCACAAGGCTCGCTTCCCGCTCGATGAAAGCGTCCCCGCGGACGTGCATGGCATGAGCATCGCCGCGCTCTTCACCACCGAAAAGCCGTTGAGGTGAGACGCCTTTCTGCGGGCGCTGAGCCGCATCAGTAAAGCCCCTTCTTTTTCGGTTGATCCTTCTGACCTGGAGGGTTTTCGCGGCCGGCTTCGGCGGCTTGCATTGAGTGCCAAGCCCGCGACTTGCCCTCATCCGCTATTTCAGCAGCCGTTCCCGCTCGCGCTCGTAATAGCGCGCGAGCGGCGGCAGCGCCGCCTTGAGTTCATCGAACAAACCGTCATCGGCAGCGATCTCGCCGCTGTATTTCCCGGCGAGGTAGGCGCGGTGGCGTGCGAGCGCCGGTTCCGAAGCCCCGTCGACCAGGGTGAAGATCGGGGAGACCGTGCTGCGTCCCTTGACGGTGATGCGGTCGAGCTCGGCAACCGCAAATTTCCGGGCGGCGAGTGTTGCAGTACGTTCGCCGAGGAGCAGGGGCACACCGTAGTCCTTGGAGGCACCTTCGAGGCGGGAGGCGAGATTGACCGCATCGCCCAGTGCCGAATAATCGAAGCGGCGGGCCGAGCCCATATTGCCGACGACGCATTCGCCCGTGTTGATGCCGATGCCGATCCTCAGCGCCTTCGGCGGACGCCCCGCCGCTTTCGCCTCGGCTTCCAGCTCTGCGTTGAGACCACCGAGGGCGGCAAGCATGTCGCGCGCCGCCTGAACGGCATGGACGGCATGGTCCGGATCGTCGAGGGGAGCGTTCCAGAAGGCCATCAGACAGTCGCCGATATATTTGTCGATCGTGCCGCGTCGGTTGAGCACCGCCTCCGAAAGAGGGGTCAGGAGCCGGTTGACGAGCGTCGTCAGTCCTTCCGGATCGTCCTTCATGTCCTCCGATATGGTGGTGAAGCCGCGAACGTCGCAGAAGAGTACCGTGAGCGTCCGTCTTTCGCCGCCGAGCTTCAGCTGCGATGGGTCACTTGCCAGCCGCTCGACGAGGGCCGGCGAGAGATACTGCGCGAAGGCACGGGTGATTTCCCGCCGCCGCCGCCGTTCGTCCGCGTAGTCGAGGCCCGCCTGCCCCACCGCCACGGCGAGAAAGGCGAGTGCCGGGGCGAGGGGCGAGACGAACGCATGGCCGAGGCGCATCAGGCCGTAGCTCGCAAGAAAGATCAGAGTAAGGGCGAGGGCGCCGTAACCAAGCGTCTTCCAGCTCGTCGACCTGAGGACGGCAAGGGCTGCGGCCAGGCTGGCGAGGATGATCGCCGCGATGGCAATGCCCGCGCCCGCCTGCCTGACGAACAGCCGGTGCACGAGATTGTCGTAAATGGTCGCCTGGATTTCGGCACCGGCGACGCGGCCGCGTGAGAAGACCGTGTCGGAGGTGGGGAAGGCATCGACGCCACCACCCGCGATGGTGGGCGCGTTCTGCAGGCTCAGGCCCACGATGACGACCCTGTCGCGGAAGGTGCCCTCCGGCAGGAAATTCTCGGGATCGAGCGCCTGATAATAGGAAACGGTCGGATAGGTCCGGGCCGGGCCGAAGGTCTGCATCAGCGCCCTTCTCGGCGGCACCGCGGGCTCGGCGCCGGCGACGGTCGCGAGCGTTGCGGCGAAACCGTCCGGATAGGCGGGGATCTGCCGGAGCGTTCCGTCGCCGCTGAGGCCGACCGAGGCGATGCCGACCTTCGCGCCCCGTGCCAGAAAGGCGGGTAGCGGCTCGATGCGCACGAATTGCTCGGCCTGCGGCGTGCGGATCAGCGTCTCGTCGCCGGCAAGCACCACATCCGGCCCGAGAACTTCGGCAAGCGCCTGATCGTTCTCCGGCGCGGCGGCCGGTTCGGCGAAGATCACGTCGAGGCCGATCGCCCGGGCGCCGGCGGCCCTCAGGGCTTCGATCAGGCGGGCGTGCAGCGCGCGCGGCCAGGGCCATTGGCTGCCGATCTCGGCCATCGAGGGTTCGTCGATGGCGACGATGACCGGGCCGTCCTCCGGTAGCGATGGCCGGCCGACGATCGAAAGATAGTCATAGGCGCGCAGGTCCACCAGCGACCACGTACCGGTCAGCGAGACAGCCGAGACGAGGGCGGCCACGAAAACCGTCAGGGCGGCAAGCTTTACCCGCCGGGAGGAAACGCGAAGCTCGCGCGAGCCGTTCATCAGAACCGCACTTTGACGGTGCCCTTGACCGTGGGACCCCAGCCGGGCAGCCCGTCGCGCACCTCGAACTCCTCGTCCAGAAGGTTGAAGCCGGCGAGCTCGACTTCGAACCGCTTGTCGAAGGGCTCCCATTGGAGAGCGGCGTCGAGCGTCCAGAAGTCGTCGTGGGTTATCGGCCCCTCCGCTCGCTCGCCTACATAGTTGGCGGCGACGGTCGTTTTGACATTGGCTGTGCTGACAAAGGTGAGTGCCACCTGGCCCGAATATTCCGGCAGGAAGGGCAGATCACCGCCGGCGCCTGCCGACCGGTCATCGCTTTCGGTGTGGGCCATCGTCGCCGACAGGCCGAATCCGTGACCGAGCGCGAGGTTTGCGGTCAATGCAACGCGGTCGATGCGGCCCTTGTCGAAAGGGAAATCCGTCAGTGCGAAGAAGGGGCTGGTGACCGGGATGGCAATCGAACCGTCGCGAATTTCCTGGTGCTGGTAGTCGACGGCTGTAAAGAGCCAGTCGTTCCACTCGGCATCCCAGCGCAAGGCCAGCGTGTCGGCATAGCCGCCCGTGCCGATAAGGAACTGGTTGGGCTGCAGTCCGACGATGCCGACCGGCGCAAGCGTGGCAGAGCCGAAATTATAGCCTTCGCGCTGAACGGCGGCGCGCAGCCAATGGCCCTCGACCGGTGCCCAGGCGATCCCGAGTCTCGGCTCAAGCCGGATATTGTTGTCGTTGACGTCCTCTATGTAACGGGCGAACAGGGCGCCTTCGACTTTGAGGTCCGGGGTCATTTCATAGAGGACATCAACATAGGCTTTCGCGACCGCTTGCGTGGACGAGTCGAAGACGGCCGGTGAGCTGTCCGACCGGACCTTCCCGCCCTCAACGCCATAGCGCCACGTCAGGTCCCCATCTCCATATAAGTGGTTCACTGCAGCGATATAGGTCCGCTCCTTCGTTTCAAGATCGATGGTCCCTCCAGCGCCGCTGGCATCCAGAATGGATAGGCTATCACCGGTGCGGAGTTCCCTGAAAAACAACGCGGCGTTTCCGACGTTGCGGTATCCGAATGTATGGCTCCATGCGAGCCCGGAAATGAGGCCGGAAGACTCGTTCCCTAGCTCAAGGTCAGGCGGAACAGGCAGAAATTGCTGTGTCTCCTCGATATCGGAATAGTTCGCGAAGGCTACAATGCGGTCATCGGGCGTCGGACTGGCCGTAACGTAGCCGTTGCCTCCGATTATCCGCAGGTCACGTTCCAGGCGCGCGCCTCCGGATTCAACCGTATCCCGCGGCTCCTCCCACTGGAACGTACCGTAGACGCTGATGGGGAACGGCGAGACCGCAAATCCGCGAACCGCAGCTTCCCCGACCCATCCGGTATGGTCCTCATTGGCGATGAACCCGCCGCCGAGCTCCGTCTCGAAAAAGGGCGAACGCAGCAGATTGACCGTTCGCTCGCGGCTGGCGAGCATATGCGGCTCGATCAGAAGCCCCTGGATGAGAGCGGAAAAGCTTGTGGTATTGACCGTGTTCGTGACGGCGTTGGCGGTGAAATCGTAAGCGTTGAAGAAGGGGTTGACGCTGCCGCGCACCGCCTGGTCGACATAGCTGGCGCCGGTGAAGGGATCGAAGACGGCGTCGCCGTAATATTGACCCCAGGCATCCAACCCCTGCAGGCGGAAGGCGTCGTTGAGCGTCGAACCTTGCTCCTGGTTGGCGCCGAGTGCCGCCGTGTCGCCGCCCTTGGCGCGGGTGCGGCGCAGGGCTTCCTGAGCATTGCGAATGGCCGCGTCCGCATCATAGGCATCGATCGCGATCGCGGTTCTGACCGTCGCCACGACGGGATCGTTCGGGTCGAGCCGGTCGGCATTGTCGAGCGCCTGAGCTGCCGGAACGTGGTCGCCCTTCTCGTAATGCGCGGCTGCGAGCAGCAGCTGTGCGTTCGAATAGGCCGGGTTGGCCGTCGAGCCGGCGAGCAGGTCTTCCACCGCCTTGTCGGCCTCGCCGTTCTGCATGTGGTAGCGGCCGCGCGCCACGAGCGCCACGTCGAAGGAGGGATCGACGGAAAGCGCGGCGTCGATCTCGCGCTTCGCCTCGGCCATCCGCATCTCGTCCATGTATTGTATCGCAAGGTTTGCGTGCGAGACGGGATCGAGCGGATCAAGCGCGATCGCCTGCTTGAAGGCGGCCTCGGCGGCACGATTGTCGCCGCGCGCGCCCTGGACCAGCCCGAGGGCGTTCCAGATCGACGAGGAGCCTGGGGCAGTCTCGAGCGCCCTGTTCAGGTCGGCAAGGGCGGCATCAAGATCGTTCTCGATGTAAGAGCGGTAATGTGCGCGCGCCTCGAGCGCCGTCGGGTCTTCAGGGTCGATCGCAAGCGCCCGCTCGACGCCGTCGCGAAGCTCGTCGCGATCGTCCAGCAGCAGGGCGAGCTGCGCGCGTGCCGCAGGCAGGGTCGGGTCGTCGGGATATTGCTGCTCGGCCCTCTTGATCACTGCGATCGCCGCCGGAATGTCTTCGCGGAAGCCGGCGGTCCAGGCCCTGACCATGCCCGCATAGCGGCCGCTGGCATTGCGCGGCGGCTCCTCGACGCGTTCGGGGTTCGCGAGCCCGCGCGAGAAATAGCCGCCATAGGCCGCGATCGTGCGGCGGCTCGGGTCGAGGCCGCGTTCGGCCCTGTCGAACAAGCGCGCCGCCTCTTCATACCGGTTGGACGAGCCGGCGATCAATGCGCGCACGAGATCGGCACGCGCTGCCTGGGACCGGCTCAGTCCCCGTCCCGCCGCTTCCGCAAGCGCGGCCTGAGCCTTGTGGCGGCCATCGAGCGAAAGATAAATTTCCGCAAGCGTCAGCCACTCCTCGGTCGTGCGCGAGGCTGCGGGTTTCGCTTCGACGCGCGCGCGCTCCCGACGCATTTCGGGAACACTGAAGGGCGTGGCCGGCATCCAGACGAAGGCGTTGCGGAGCGACAGATGAAAGAGCATCTGCTCGCGGTCCTTCGGCGTGACGATCACGATCTTCGTCGGTGCGCTGCCGATCGCCGCAACGGCGCCTTCGCCCTGCTTCACAGTCACGCTGCCATAGGCATTGCTGAGTTCGACGATGCCTTCGAGGACGACGAGCGAGGTCCTGCCGTCGGGGCCGACCGTCAGCGTCCAATCGGTGCCGCGAATGGCGGCGGCCGCGGCCGGCGTGTCGATGACCAGGCCCTCGCCGCCGCGCTCGGCCCGGGCCCAGATCGTCCCCGATTCCAGCCCGAATTTCGTGTCGCCCGCGCCGATTTCCTTGACGCGCAGCGCGGTATTGCGCCCCAGTCTTATCTGCGTGTGATCTCTGAAGAGGACCGCGAGCGCGCCGGTGGCATTGGTGCGCAGCACATCGCCGGGAATGAGATCCTGGGCGAGGTCGACGACCCGCCAGTTGGAAACGTCGACGAAACGCACCTCCTCGCCGGACTTGCGGGCGATAACGGAGCCGGCGGCCGGCGAGGGGCGCGGAACCGGCTCGGCTTGCGCAGACAAGGGCGCAAAAAACGTCGCCGCGGCAAGCAATGCTCCCGTTCTTCTTCCCCGCATTCTCTGTCACCCCTCGTTATACTGAATCCAGTGAATTTAGAGGGGAGAAATGTCAAGAGCCCAGTTTTGGGCGGATGTTTTTACTCGTCGAGTGTAATAAAGAGGAGACGAATAAAGGGGAGTGGCGAATGGAAGCCGGGGGTAATCTGTACAAACTCGATCTGCCAAGTGAAGGAGCCGGGTCGGAAGTGGCACTCGGCGCCTATTACGATCACATCAGGAAGGTCAACGACGTCTTCGCCGATCAGATAAAGACGTCGGACCAGAAGGCGGCCTATATCTTCACCTTCATGTTCGCCTTTCTCGTCACTTCGCAAGAAGGGCGGAGCGTCTTTTCCTGGCAGCGTTACGCCGAGGGCGGCGGCGTGGCGCTGGCCCTGTCGGCAATGCTTGCGCTTGCTTCGGTCTTCTCCATCGTGTCGGCTATACTCGTGGTTCTGCCGAGGAAGAGCACCACCTCCACGACGCTGTTCTGGGGCGCCTGGTCCCGCCATCGCGACAGCTTCATCCGAGCGGCGGAGACCGGCGATCAGGCCTATCTCTTCCGCCAATATGCCGAGAATGCGGACGCGCTTGCGGCGATCGCCTGCGGCAAATACCGCTGTGTCAGCTTCGCTTTCCGTGGCCTGCTGGTAACGGTGCTTGCCTATATCTGCCTGCTGGCGGTGAAGTGATCGGCGCCGAGCGGTGATGCCCCCTGGCCGGCAGGCCAGAGGGCGTATTTCGCTTTTGCGTCGACGCTCTAGACCGCGTCGCGCACCCGTTCCCAGGCCTTCGTCAGATGGAGCCCCAGCACTTTCGATAGCCTGGCCTTGTCGCGCGCTTCGAGCGCGGTGATCATTTCCTGATGTTCGGCGACCGCGGCGGCCCATTTCTCCGGGCCTTCATGGCCGATGAAGCGGATGCGCTTCAGCCGCGTCTGCAGCATGGCATGCATGTCGGCGAGAGCCGCATTGCCCGAAAGCCGGGCGATGGCGGTGTGGATGTCCTGGTTGAGCTTGTAATATTGCATCCGGTCGCCCGCCTCGTAGCGGCGCACCATTTCGTCGTGGAGCGCCCGCACTTCGGCGATCTCCGCATCCGTCGCGGCCTCGCAGGCAAGCCTGCCAGCGAGCTCCTCCAGGGTCTGCAGCACGGTGAGCATGTCCTGGACGTCCTTGGCGCTGAAGCGCTTGACGACGGCGCCGCGGCTCGGGACGAGCTCCACCAGGCCTTCGCTCGCAAGATACTTGATCGCCTCGCGCAGCGGCGTGCGCGATACGCCGAGCTGCTCGCCCAGTTGCCCCTCGTGCAGACGGGTTCCGGGCGGAAGGTCGCCCTCGATGATCATGTCGCGCAAATGGCTGACCAGCGTGTCGTGCAGTGCGGTGCGCCGGATGGGTCCCGGGCCGCCTATGGGCCGCTGATCCAGTGATTTGAGTTCGTTCATTTTTCTCGTCTGAACTTCGGGCCGCCGCGCGGCCCTTCTTGAGTGTGCGCGATTGAATCGGCGCCGTTCATTCAAGCATGGAGACTGCCCCGGATGTCGTCAACAGAAAATGCTGCATACAGAATACAAAAGACTTGATGCAGAATTTTGAATGACGTATGAGACATCGAAGCTGAAGCGGAGGACATCTCGAATGACGACATCAGGAGCGGACGGAACGAAGGAGCGGCGCCCTGTGATTGCGCTGGCTATGGGCGACCCCGCGGGAATCAGCCCGGAACTGACGGCGCAGCTTCTGGCCCTTTCCGACATTCGCGACGCGGCGCACATCATCGCCATCGGCGATCGCCGCATCCTCGACGAGGGCGCCCGGGTGGCCGGCGTCACGCTGGATCTGGAAGCCGCTTCGCTCGATGCGCTCGACGACGCCGGCACCATCCGCCACGTCTTCGTGGATCTCGCCCATCTCGATCCGGCCGATGTGGTTCGCGGCGAGGCGACGCTTGCCGGCGGCACCTTCGCCACGCGCAATTTCCGCACCGCCCTCGAACTCGCCCATGCGGGCAAGGCCGATGCCGTCTGCTTCACGCCCTTCAACAAGAAGGCGATGCGCTTTGCCTATCCCGGCTATGACGACGAGATCCGCTTCGTTGCCGATGTGCTTTCCTTCACCGGAAAAGTTCGTGAATTCAATGTTCTCGAGAAGGTGTGGAACGCGCGGGTGACGTCGCATATCCCGCTCAAGGACGTGGCCTCCCATCTGTCGGTAGAGGCGATCCTTGCCGAACTCAAACTGACGCAGGCCTGCCTCAAGGATGCCGGCTACGATGAGGCGAAGATCGCGGTTGCGGGACTCAATCCGCATGCCGGCGACGGCGGCAGCTTCGGCATGGAAGAGATCGACATCATCGAGCCGGCGGTCGCAAAGGCCAAGGCGCTCGGCTTCAACGTCGAGGGGCCGTTCCCGGCCGATACGGTCTTCCTCCGGGCGCTGAAGGAAGGCTTCAACGCGGTGATGACCATGTATCATGACCAGGGTCAGATCGCCATGAAGATCATCGGCTTCGACAAGGGTGTGACGATGATGGGCGGACTGCCGTTCCCGCTCTGTACGCCCGCCCACGGCACCGCATACGACATCGCCGGCAAGGGGATCGCCGATATAGGCGCAACACGCGAGGCGATCCTGCTTGCGGCCCGCATGGCGAAGAAAAAGAGGGCGCTTTCGGCTGCTGCCTGAATTCGCACGCTTTCGATGAATACCGGCGTGAGGGGAGGTCTCGCGCCGCAATCCAGCTCAAAGGGAGGACCACGCATGAAAAAATCCGTCTCCATCGCAGTAATCGCGGCCGCCGCATTCGGCCTTGCCGCGCCGGCATCGGCCTTCGAGCCGAACCGTCCGGTCGAATTCGTCGTCACCGCCGGCCCCGGCGGCGGCACCGATATCTTCGCGCGCACCATCCAGGCGATCATCGGCAAGTACGAGCTGATGAAGGCACCGGTCGTCGTCACCAACAAGGGCAGCGCCGGCGGCGCGGAAGGCTTCGTCTACACGGCTGGCTACAAGGGTGATCCCTACAAGCTCGCCTTCGGTACCAACAATGCCTATCTGCTGCCGGTCCGCGCCAAGGTGCCCTATACGTCCGAGGACCTGACGCCGGTGGCCTCGCTCGCGTCCGACGAGTTCGTGCTTTGGGTCAATGGCAAGGCGGACTACGCGACGGCTGCCGATTTCGTGGCCAAGGCGAAGGAAGGCGGCCTGAAGATCGGCGGCAGCCAGTCCAAGGATGCCGACCAGATCCTGACTTCGATGATCAACGACGCAACCGGCGCCAAGATCAACTACATCCCCTTCAAGAGCGGCGGCGAGGCGGCCGTTCAGCTTGCCGGCGAGCACCTCGACGCAAATGTCAACAATCCGAGCGAGAACCTCGGTCAATGGCAGGCCGGCATGATCAAGCCACTCTGCGTCTTCAAGAGCGCGAAGTTCACGAGCGACGCCAAGGTCGCCGGCGACAAGGCCTGGAGCGATATCCCGACCTGCAAGGAAGCCGGCATTCCGATCGAGAACTACTCGATGCCGCGCACCGTCTGGCTGCCGGCCGGAGTCGAGCCTGAGGTCGTCCAGTTCTATGCGGATGTCCTGCGCAAGGTCTCCGAGACGCCGGAATGGGCGAAGTATCTCGCCGACAGCTCGCAGTCTCCCGGCTATATGACCGGCGACGAACTCAAAGCCGTCATCGAAAAGGATGGCGCGACGATCGGCGAAGTGCTGAAGCGCGAAGGCTGGCTCGCCAACTAAGGACCGGTCGATGGGCGCCTGGGCCGGGGGGAGAGGATGCGGGCAGAACCGCATCCATCCTCGGCCTCTCAGGACGCCCATTCTCCGCTTGGAAAGGTCACGATCATGAGTGAGAACAGTGCGAATGGGATCAGCCGCTTTGCGGTGGAAGTCGGCGTCGCCGCGCTGACGGGTGCCTTCGGCATCGCTGTCTGCTACGGCTCTCTCGACATCGGTGCGGGCTGGACCGACATGGGGCCGGATGCGGGCTATTTCCCCTTCTATATCGGTCTGCTCATCGTTCTCGGCAGCCTCGCCAATATCGCGCATGCATTCTTCAAGCATCGCGGTACAGGCGAGATCTTCCTCGACGGCGCCCGCGCCAGGGTGGTCGCCTCTTTCCTGCTGCCGATTGCGGCCTTCGCTGCCGTTTCCGCCTGGCTGGGACTCTATGTCGGAACGGCGCTCTACATCGCCGCGACCATGCTCTTCCAGGGGCGTTACAAATGGTGGATCGCGATCCCCGCAGGACTCGGCGTCTCGATCTTCTTTTTCATCGTTTTCGAAATCGGCTTCCAGGTTCCGTTGCTGAAGGGACCGGTCGAAGCCTGGTTCGGAATTTACTGACCCGCAAGGGTGCAGTGCTTGCGGGAGGAATGACATGGAAAATATCGGTCTTCTGATCGATGGCTTCGGCCACATCCTCAGCTGGAACCACATCCTGCTGATGATCGTCGGCGTGACGCTCGGCATCCTCGTCGGCGTGCTGCCGGGCCTCGGTGCGCCGAACGGCGTGTCGCTGCTTCTGCCGCTTACCTTCTCCATGGACCCGATCTCGGCGATCATCCTCTTGTCCTGCATGTATTGGGGCGCGCTTTTCGGCGGCTCGACGACGTCGATCCTCTTCAACATTCCGGGCGAGCCCTCCTCGGTCGCCACGACGTTCGACGGCTATCCCATGGCGAAAGCCGGTCATGCGAGCCGGGCGCTCACGCTTGCCTTCGTTTCGGCCGGCCTCGGCGCCCTTGCCGGCGTCGTCATGATCACGCTGCTTTCGGGCTGGGTGGCGAACTTTGCACTCAAATTCTCCTCGCCCGAATATTTCGCCGTCTATTTCCTCGCCTTTGCGAGCTTCATCTCCATGGGCGCGCAGTCGCCCTTCAAGACGCTCGTCTCGATGATGCTCGGCTTCGCGCTCGCCTCGATCGGCATGGATACGATCTCGGGCAATCTGAGGCTCACCTTCGACATTCCCGAACTGATCAAGGGCGTGAGCTTCCTGATTGCCGTCATGGGACTCTTCGGCATCGGCGAACTGCTGCTGACGACGGAAGAGGGGCTGCGCTTCGAAGGCATCAAGGCGCGGGTGCGTCTCTCCGAGATCGGCAGGACGCTGATCGAGATCCCGCGTTACTGGCTGACGATCGCCCGCTCGACGATCATCGGCATCTGGATGGGGATCACGCCGGCCGGCCCGACCGCCGCCTCCTTCATGAGCTATGGCGTTGCCCGGCGCTCGGCGCGCGACAAATCGATGTTCGGCAAGGGTGATCCGCGTGGCATCGTCGCGCCCGAGACGGCCGACCATTCCGCCGGCACATCGGCCCTGCTGCCGATGCTGGCGCTCGGCGTCCCGGGGTCCGCCACCGCCGCGGTGATGATGGGCGGGTTGATGATCTGGGGCCTGACGCCCGGCCCGATGCTCTTCACCGATCGTCCCGACTTCGTCTGGGGTCTGATCGCCTCCATGTATCTCGGCAATGTCGTCGCCGTCTTCCTCGTGATCGCGACGGTGCCGCTTTACGCCTCGATCCTGCGCGTGCCGTTCTCGATCATCGGACCGATCATCGTCGCGGTCATCTTCTCGGGGGCCTACCAGGTCGCGAACTCCGTCTCGGACATCTTCATGGTGATCGGCTTCGGTCTCCTGGGTTATATCTTCAAGAAGCTGGACTATCCGCTGGCGCCGCTGGTTCTCGCTATGGTGCTCGGCGACAAGGCGGAAGACGCCTTCCGTCAGTCCATGCTGATGTCGGGCGGCAGCCTCAACATCTTCTGGTCGAACGGCCTTGTCTCTGCCCTGATGGCCGTTGCCCTTGCGCTGCTTCTCTCCCCGCTCTTCTTCTGGCTGATCGGCACATTGCGCAGGCGCAAGAACGAGGTTGCCGCTTCGAGCGGCGACGGCAACGCGGCGGCCTGACCGGCCGCCTCGTCCCGTACCCCCAGATCCAATTTCTTCAAATCCCGAGGAGTCCGCCATGGCGCCGCGCAAATGGAACCGTGACAACTGGCCGATTGCGGCCGCGATGATCCAGTATCCCAACCTTTTGCCGGACGGCCGTTCGGTGCAGGACCAGCCGGTCGAGGAGTGGGCGGCGACGCTAGCCGACGTGGTGGATGCCGGCTTCACCGAACTGGATCCGACCGACAGCTGGATACGGCTGGCGGACCTTTCGGCGGAGCGTCTGGATCAGTTCGTGGGCCTGACACGGTCTCTCGGCCTCACGATACCGGCGATCTCGACCTCGCGTCGCAGCCTCATCGACCCGGAACATGGCGAGGAATACCTTGCTTACGGACACCGGGTCGTCGAGGCGGCTGCCGCCGTAGGCGCCGGCTCCGTGTCTTTCGGCTTCTTCGGTCCGCTGACGGAGGCGCAGAAGAAAGTCCTCTGGTTCTGGACGGTTGACGGCGTGAAGAACCCCGACGATGCGGGAACCTGGCAGTTGGCGGTTTCGCGTGTTCGCGAACTCGGCCGCCATGCCGAAGAACTCGGCATCGAAGTCTCGCTGGAGATGTACGAGGATACCTATCTGGGCACGGCCGACAGTTCAGTGCGCTTCGTTCAGGAGGTAGGCCTCGCTAATGTCGGCATCAATGCGGATCTCGGCAATCTCATCCGCCTGCACCGGCCCGTGGAACATTGGCAGGAAATGATGGCGAAGGTTGCGCCTTTTGCCAAATACTGGCACGTCAAGAACTACAACCGCACGGAAGATCCGACATCCGGCGTCATCGTCACCCATCCGGCCCCGCTCGAATTCGGCCTTATCAACTATCGGGCGGCAATTCGCATGGCGCTGGCGAATGGCTTCGACAGTCCCTTCCTCTGCGAGCATTACGGCGGTGACGGCCTTTCCGTCAGCGCCGCCAATCGGGACTATCTGAGGCGCATCCTGCCTCGACAAGAAGGACATTGAAGGGGACATTGAAGCGATGACCACGATCTTTGACGCTCCGGAAGATTTCGCCACGACCGCACTCGCAGGTTTCGCAGCGATCTATCAGCGCAACGTCCGCCTGGTGAAGGGCGGCGTCGTGCGCTCGACCAAGGTGCCGAAGGGCAAGGTCGCCGTTGTGGTCGGCGGCGGCTCGGGACATTACCCGGCCTTTGCGGGCTATGTCGGGCCGGGGCTCGCCGACGCGGCGGTCGCAGGCGATGTCTTTGCCTCGCCCTCGACGGCCGCGGTAGCCCGCGTCTGCCGCCATGCCGACCAGGGCGGCGGTGTATTGCTCGGCTTCGGCAACTATGCGGGCGACGTTCTGAATTTCGGGGTTGCGGCCGAACGGCTTCGCTCCGAAGGCATCGACGTGCGCATCCTGCCGGTGACCGATGACGTGGCGAGTGCGCCCGCGGAGACGTCGGCCAAGCGCCGCGGGATTGCCGGCGACCTCGTCGTCTTCAAGATCGCGGGCGCGGCAGCGGAAGCTGGCAAGTCGCTCGACGAGGTCGAGCGGCTCGCGCGTCACGCCAATGAGCGGACGGTATCCTTCGGCGTCGCTTTCGGCGGCTGCACGCTTCCGGGCGCCACCGGTCCGCTTTTCACCGTGCCGAAGGGCCAGATGGCGCTCGGACTCGGCATTCACGGGGAACCGGGCGTCAGCGAAGAGACGATCGCGACGGCGAGCGATCTCGCGAAGCTTCTAACCGGCAAGCTTCTTGCCGAGCGCCCCGCAGGCTCCAGGAAGGTGGCGGCAGTGCTGAACGGTCTCGGCTCGACCAAGTATGAAGAACTTTTCGTGCTTTGGACGGCGATCGCCAGACAGCTCAGCGATGCGGGCCTCGAAATCGTCGACCCCGAATGCGGCGAATTCGTCACCAGCCTCGACATGCAGGGCTGCTCGCTCACCCTTCTCTGGCTGGACGAAGAGTTGGAGGCGCTCTGGCGCGCGCCCACGGATGCGCCGGTGCTGCGAAAGGGTGTGATCATTGCCGCCGAACCCGCGACCGACGAGATCGTAGACGCCGACGGCCCGCAGTCTTTCGGCCCCGCAGCG
Source organism: Sinorhizobium meliloti 4H41 (assembly GCF_000375585.1). GTDB lineage: Bacteria > Pseudomonadota > Alphaproteobacteria > Rhizobiales > Rhizobiaceae > Sinorhizobium > Sinorhizobium meliloti_A. The sequence continues at coordinate 339,796 of NZ_AQWP01000003.1, forward strand.
GAAGCCTCGAAGGAAAGCGGCAAATGCATAGCCCGGCTGATCGGTAACATTGCCGAGGCGCTGAAGGACGCGGAGGAGGAACTCGGCCGCATCGACGCCTTTGCCGGCGACGGCGATCACGGCCAGGGGATGCGCCGCGGTTCGGCCGCCGCATTCGACGCAGCAAAGGCGGCGGTCGCGGCTGGGGCAGGGGCCGCAAGCGTGCTTGCTGCCGCGGGCGACGCCTGGGCGGACCGCGCCGGCGGCACCTCGGGCGCGATCTGGGGCCTGGCCCTGCGCTCCTGGAGCAACGCCTTCAGTGATGAGGATAAGGTGAGCGACGCGGCGATCGCGAAGGGCTCCCGCCTCGCACTCGACGGGGTCACGCGTCTCGGCCGCGCGCGCGTGGGCGACAAGACGCTGGTCGACGCGCTGGTGCCTTTCGTGGAGACGCTGGAAAGGGAATCCGCCGCCGGCAGGCCGCTTGTGGAAGCCTGGAACGCGGCGGGCAAGGCCGCTCAAGAGGCCGCCGATGCGACCTCCGCGCTGACCCCGAAGCTCGGCCGCGCCCGGCCGCTGGCCGAAAAGAGCATCGGCCACCCGGATGCGGGTGCGGTTTCGCTGGCGCTGGTGGCTCGGGTCGCGGGTGCGTTTTTGAGGGAAGCTGCGGCCGCCTGATACGCTTGCGGCGGCGGATTTACCCCTCTCCCGGGGTTGTACCTTCTCCCCGTCGAAACGGGGAGAAGATCGCGGCAGCGGGATGAGGGCATCATACGCGCGGCGCCTAGCTATACCGCACAAGAAACTCCTCCGCCGTCAGTTCCCGGAAATCGTCCAGCGCATGGCGTAGCTTGGTGTGGTCCCAATCCCACCAGGCGAGCTGATCCATGGCTTCGCCGACCCGGGCCGTGAAGCGATCCCGGATCAGTCTCGCAGGTACCCCGCCGACGATCGTGTACGGTGCGACGTCCTTGGAGACGACGGCGCCGGCGCCGATCACGGCTCCATTGCCGACACTCACGCCGGGCAGGATCGTCGCGCCATGGCCGATCCAGACGTCATGGCCGATCGTCACCCGGTTCTGCCGGCGCCAGGCGAAGAGATCGTGGTCGGGCTCCGCATCGTCCCAATACATCGGTGCGCGATAGGTGAAGTGATGCAGCGTCGCCCGCCAGGTGGGATGGTTGGTGGCGTTGATGCGCACGGCTGCGGCGATGTTGACGAATTTGCCGACCGTCGCGCACCAGATCGAGCCGTCCTGCATGATGTAGGAATAATCACCGAACTCCACCTCGTCGAGGCGCGAGCGTTCCCGGATTTCGGTGTAACGGCCGAGCGTCGAATTCACGACGCTCGCTGTCGGATGGATGGCGGGTTCGAGGCCGAGTTTCTGGCTCATGCTGCGTATTTCCTCGGAGAGAATTCCGATACGTCGATGATGCGGTCGGCGACCGCCTCGCGTACCTCCTCGTCATGAAAGATACCGATCAGCGCCGTGCCGGCGGCCTTCTTCCCTGCGATCATTTCCACCACCACTGCGCGGTTCTTCGCATCGAGCGAGGCCGTCGGTTCGTCGAGGAGCAGGATCTGATGGTCGGTGATGAAGCCGCGGGCGATATTGACCCGCTGCTGTTCGCCGCCGGAGAAGGTGGCCGGCGGCAGGGCCCAGAGTTCCCTCGGCAGGTTGAGCCTCGAAAGCAGTTCGGCCGCACGCTCCCGCGCCTCGGCCGCCGTCACCCCGCGCGCCTGCAGGGGCTCGGCGACGATGTCGAGGGCGGAGACGCGCGGCACGACACGCAGAAACTGGCTAACATAGCCGAGCGTCGTGCGGCGTACCTCGAGCACGGTGCGCGGCTCGGCCGTCGCGAGGTTCACCAGGCGGCCGTCATGTTCCACCAGGATCTGGCCTTCGTCGACGCCGTAATTTCCGTAGAGCATCTTGAGGATCGAGCTCTTGCCGACGCCGGAGGGGCCGCCGAGCACGACGCATTCGCCGGCCTTCACCGAGAAGGAGACATTCGCGACCACCGGCAGGCGCACGCCGTCGCGAAGGTGCATGGTGAAGCTTTTCGCGACTTCCGAGACAACGAGGGGAGTTGGCATGGTCTTTACTTTCCGTTGCGCATTGTCAATGCGTCACACCTGAAGAATCGAGGAAACGAGGAGCTGCGTGTAGGGCTCGCGCGGATCGTCGAGCACCCGGTCGGTCAGACCCTGTTCGATGACGGCGCCGTCCTTCATCACCATCATCCGGTGCGAAAGGAGGCGCGCCACGGCGAGGTCGTGGGTCACGATCACCGCCGCAAGGCCGAGGTCGTGGACGAGGCCGCGAACCAGATCGAGCAGGCGTGCCTGCACCGAGACGTCGAGGCCGCCGGTCGGCTCGTCCATAAAGACGAGGCGGGGCGAGGTGACCAGATTGCGGGCGATCTGCAGGCGCTGGCGCATGCCGCCGGAGAAGGCGCGCGGCTGATCGTCGATCCGGTCCTCTTCGATTTCCACGCGCCTCAGCCAGTCGCCTGCCGCCGCGCGGATATTTCCGTAGTGCCGGTCGCCGACCGCCATCAAGCGCTCGCCGACATTGGCACCGGCCGACACCGTCATCCTCAGCCCGTCCGCCGGGTTCTGATGCACGAAGCCCCAGTCGGTGCGCATCAGAAAGCGACGCTCGGCCTCGCTCATGCGCGCAAGATCCCGGTACTGGCCGTCGCGCATGTGATATTCGACGACGCCGGATGTCGGCATCAGCCGGGTCGAGAGGCAGGAGAGCAGCGTGGTCTTCCCCGAGCCGGATTCGCCGACGATGGCGAGCACCTCGCCCGGATAGAGCTCGAAGGAGACGTTGCGGCAGCCGATGCGACTTCCATAAAATTTCGAAACGTCACTGACTTTCAGAAGCGGCACGGCGCTCATACTGCAGCCTCCTGGCTTTCTTTCGCGGCGGGGGCGAGCATGGCACCGGCATGGCCGTGCGCCCGGCGATCCTCGCAATGGTCGGTGTCGGAGCAGACGAACATGCGCCCGCCCTTGTCGTCGAGAACGACCTCGTCGAGATAGACGTTCTCGGCGCCGCAAAGGGCGCAGGGCTTGTCGAATTTCTGAACCTCGAAGGGGTGATCCTCGAAATCGAGGCTGACGACTTCGGTATAGGGTGGCACCGCATAGATGCGCTTCTCCCGGCCGGCGCCGAAGAGTTGGAGGGCCTCCGACATATGCATCTTCGGATTGTCGAATTTCGGCGTCGGCGAGGGGTCCATCACATAACGGCCCTCGACCTTCACAGGGTAGGCGTAGGTCGTGGCGATATGGCCGTTGCGGGCGATGTCCTCGTAGAGCTTCACATGCATGAGCCCGTATTCCTCGAGCGCATGCATCTTGCGCGTCTCGGTTTCGCGCGGTTCGAGGAAGCGCAGCGGTTCCGGAATGGGCACCTGGTAGACGAGCGTCTGCCCCTCTCTCAGTTGCTCCTCGGGAATGCGGTGCCGCGTCTGGATGATCGTCGCCTCGGTCGTCCTCGTGGTGACGGCGACATCGGCGACCTTCTGGAAGAAGGCGCGGATCGAAACGGCGTTCGTCGTGTCGTCGGCGCCCTGATCGATCACCTTAAGCACGTCGTCGGGTCCGAGGATGGAGGCGGTCACCTGCACGCCGCCGGTGCCCCAGCCATAGGGCATCGGCATTTCGCGGGAGGCGAAGGGCACCTGATAGCCCGGGATGGCGATCGCCTTCAGGATCGCGCGGCGGATCATCCGCTTCGTCTGCTCGTCCAGATAGGCGAAGTTGTAAGTTGCGAGGTCGTTCATTCGGCGGCCTCCTTCATGCCGTCCCTGCCGCCGGCCTGGGCGGCGTCGTGTTCCCGGCGCATGCGCCTGACCAGGTCGAGCTCGGCCTGGAAGTCGACGTAATGCGGCAGCTTCAGATGTTCGACGAAGCCGGTCGCCTGGACGTTGTCGGCATGCGAGATGACGAATTCCTGATCCTGGGCGGGGGCGACGATGTCCTCGTCGAATTCGTCGGTCCGGAGGGCCCGATCGACCAGCGACATCGACATCGCCTTGCGCTCGCTCTGGCCGAAGACGAGTCCGTAGCCGCGGGTGAATTGCGGCGGCTGCTTGGCCGAGCCCTTGAACTGGTTGACCATCTGGCATTCGGTAACGCGGATGACCCCAAGTGAAACGGCAAAGCCCAGCTCCGGCAGTTCCAGTTCGACCTCGACCTCGCCGATCCTGACCTCGCCGACGAAGGGATGCGTGCGGCCATAGCCGCGCTGCGTGGAGTAGGCGAGCGCCAGCAGGAATCCTTCGTCGCCACGGGCAAGCGCCTGCAGGCGGAGATCGCGTGCCATCGGAAATTCCATCGGCTCGCGCGTGAGGTCGCCCGCCACGTGACCTTCCGGCATCCGGCCGTCGCCCTCGATCAGACCTTCGCCGTCGAGAATGTCGGAGACGCGCATGACAGGTTCGCCCGGCTCCTTGAGCGCCGGCTCATCGACCGGCTCTTCGCCGATGAGCGACGGGTCGAGAAGCCGGTGCGTATAGTCGAAGGTGGGGCCGAGCAGCTGGCCGCCGGGGAGATCCTTGTAGGTTGCCGAGACGCGCCGCTCGACCTTCATTTTCGCGGTGTCGACCGGTTCGGAACAGCCGAAGCGCGGAAGGGTCGTGCGGTAGGCGCGCAGGATGAAGATCGCCTCGATCATGTCGCCGCGCGCCTGGCGCACGGCAAGGGCCGCAAGCGCACGGTCGTAAAGCGAGGCCTCGGCCATTACGCGGTCGACCGCGAGCCCGAGCTGCTCGACGACCTGTTCTATGGTGATCGCGGGCAGCGCCCGGTCGCCGCGCCGGCGATCGGCCAGCAGCCGGTGAGCATTGGCAATGGCGGCTTCTCCGCCCTTGACAGCTACATACATGCGCTTACTCCCGCTCGAGTTTGGTGGTGCGCGGCAGGCAAAGCACTGCCTCGCGCGCCGTCAGGACGAGATCGATGCCGCGCGGAAAGATCGCCCGGTTGGCGGCCCAGAGGTCGAGGAACACGTCGGGCAGGCCCTTCGGTGCGATGACGATCCCGCTCTTGATTCCCGGTCCCCGGCCGATCAGCGGCCGCCCGCCCTCGAGCGCTTCCACCTCGACGACGAGCGTGGTGGAACGGTCGGGATATTCCTGCGTGCCGAGGGCGAACTGGTCGAAGCCCGGCACAGCCGCGCCCTTCTCGAAGAAGGCAAAGCGGGCCTCGTCCTTCGTCTCGGTGACGCCCGCGCCGGTGTGAAACGCGATCCACTTCGGCGCCGAGGATTTGGAGAGCGCCGGCGATAGCCAGACCGGCGTGTCGTGGTCGCAGAGCGTGAGCGCGACGGCTCCGCTTGCCTCTCCGAGTGGCGCCGGCGGGGCTGCTGCAGTGGAAAGCCGGCCGACGGTGCCCGGGCGGGCGAAGCAGTCCATCAGGCTGCGGAACACGGACTGCGCCTCGAAGACAGGATCGGCGAAGGCGCCGCTATAGATTTGCGATTGGGCAGTCATCAATCCTCTCCGCGGACCATGGTGAAGAAGTCGACGCGGGTCGCAGCCGTTTCCTCGGCCTTGCGACGGTCTTCCGCGTCAAGACGAGCGGCCACCTGCTCGTGCAGCGCCTCGACGCTTGCGCGATGCGCAGCGCTCTGAAAAAGCGCGTCGAAGATCGCGGCAAAGCGGGCGCGTGCCTTGTCGGTGCCGAGCAGCTGGCCATGGCCGATCTCTCCGGTCGAAAGCCGCACGGTGGCGCGTGAAACGGTGGCCTCGCCGAGGTTGAAAGGATCGCCGCCGCCGCCGATCTTGCCGCGCACCATGACGAGCCCGGTTTCCGGACCGCGCACCGGCGCGACCTCCGGCTTGTCGTCGATCGCGTCCCAGGCCATGGAAAGTTCGCCGAGCGTCGCGCGCGCCAGAAGCCGCATGCCTTCCCGGCGCTGAGCGACGGCTTCATCACTTATCTTCGCTGCGTCCATCATCTCACTCCAAAATGTCTATTGATCTAGACAACTATACATCTTATACCTTTCCATAGCCTTCGCAAATGACAGGCTTGTGACATTTGCCAAGAAGCTGGCGGCAAAGAAGTGGGGCGAAGAAGATGGTGGCGAAGGTCGTCGAACGGCAGATGGGCGTGGCGCTGTGGCGGCAGATTGCCGACAGAATACGGCTCGCGATCAGCAACGGCGACTATGACGCGACCGGCATGGTGCCGCCGGAGACGGCCCTTGCAGCGGAATTCGGCGTCAATCGCCACACCGTCCGCAGCGCGCTGGCAGCACTCGCGGAAGAAGGTCTGGTGCGGGCGGTGCAGGGGCGCGGCACGATGATCGAGCGCAAGGATCGTGTGAGCTATCCGATCTCGCGGCGCACTCGCTTCTCCCAAGGTCTCGGCCGCCAGGTGAAGGAAATCGGAACCGAGCTCCGGGGACATCGCCAAGTGTCGGCAAGCGGCGAAATCGCCGCTGCGCTCGGCGTTCCCCCGGGCACCCCTCTGATCGAGCTCAGCACCGTCAGCAGCGGCGACGGGCGGCCGCTTTCGACGGCGGTCAGCTACTACCCCGCCGAGCGCTTTGCGAGGATGGCGGAGGAGTATGCGCGGCTCGGCTCGGTCACCAAGGCCTTTGCCGTGCATGGACTCGACGACTACGTCCGGGTCTCGACGGAGATCGTCGCGCGGCACGCGGACGCAGAGGAACTCTCGCTTCTGAAACTCTCGCCGGGGGCGATCGTCATGGAGACGCAATCGGTCAATGCGGATCTCGGAGGCCGCCCGGTCGAATATTCGCGAACGCGCTTTGCCGCCGACCGGATGAAGCTCCGGATCGAGACCTGAACTCGGCCGGACGCCGGGGACTACACGTTTCGCCGCCTGCCTTCGATCAGATCCAGCACGGCGCGCGCGGCGTCGAGCACCTGGGTGCCGGGTCCGAAGACGGCGGCGACGCCGTTCTCCATCAGATAATCATAGTCCTGCCGGGGAATGACACCGCCGCAGACGACGATAATGTCCTCGCCGCCGCGCTTCTTCAGTGCCTCTGCGAGCTGCGGCATCAGCGTCCTGTGGCCGGCGGCAAGCGATGAAACGCCGATAACGGTGACCTCTTCGGCGAGCGCCAGATCGGCGGCTTCTTCCGGCGTCTGGAACAAGGGGCCTGCGACGACGTCGAAGCCGATATCGCCGAAGGCGGATGCGATCACCTTGGCGCCGCGGTCGTGTCCGTCCTGGCCGAGCTTGGCTACCATGATCTTCGGCTTGTGGCCGAGCCGCTTCGTCGCTTCCCCGAGCCGCCCGGCGAGTACGCCGAGTTCCGGATCTCCTTCATAAGCCTTGCCGTAGATGTCGGTGACGACTTCCGGAATGGCGGTGTAATCGCCGAAAGCCTCCCGCATGGCATCGGTGATTTCGCCGACGGTGGCGCGGGCCCGGGCGGCCTCGACGGCGGCGGCGAGCAGATTGCCCTTGCCGCTGCGCGCCACGTCGGCCAGCGCGTCCAGCGCTTCCTTCATCTTCCGTGAGTCCCGCCGGCGCCTCGTCTCCTCGATCCGCTTGATCTGAGCCGCCCGAACTGCGGCATTGTCGATCTGGAGGATGTCGATCGGCTGCTCGTTCTCGAGCCGGTACCGGTTGACGCCGACGATTACCTCCTCGCCGCGGTCTACGGCGGCTTGCCGTCGGGTCGCGGCCTCTTCGATCAGCCGCTTCGGCAGGCCGGCATTGACGGCCTTCGTCATGCCGCCCAGCGCCTCCACTTCCTCGATCAGGGCCCAGGCCTTTTCGGCAAGCTCGTTCGTCAGGCTCTCGACGTAATAGGAGCCGGCAAGCGGGTCGACGACCTTCGTCACGCCGGTCTCGTGCTGCAGGATCAATTGCGTGTTGCGGGCGATGCGGGCGGAGAAATCCGTCGGAAGCGCCATCGCCTCGTCGAAGGAATTGGTGTGAAGCGATTGCGTGCCGCCGAGCACGGCCGACATCGCCTCGAAGGCGGTGCGGACGATGTTGTTATAGGGGTCCTGTTCCTGAAGCGACACGCCCGACGTCTGGCAATGGGTCCGCAGCATCAGGGAGGATGCCTTCTCGGGCTTGAACTCCTTCATGATCCGCGTCCAGAGGAGCCGTGCCGCGCGCAGCTTCGCCGCCTCCATGAAGAAGTTCATGCCGATTGCGAAGAAGAAGGAGAGCCGGCCGGCGAAGTCGTCGACGTTGAGCCCCTTGGCGAGTGCTGCGCGCACATATTCGCGCCCGTCGGCAACGGTGAAGGCGAGTTCCTGCACGAGCGTCGCGCCGGCCTCCTGCATGTGATAGCCGGAGATCGAGATCGAATTGAACTTCGGCATCTCCTTCGCCGTATATTCGATGATGTCGGCGACGATCCGCATCGAGGGTTCCGGCGGATAGATGTAGGTGTTGCGGACCATGAACTCCTTGAGGATGTCGTTCTGAATGGTGCCGGAGAGCTTGTCGCGGCTGACGCCCTGTTCCTCGCCGGCAACGATGAAGGAGGCGAGGATCGGGATCACCGCACCGTTCATGGTCATGGACACGGAAATCCTGTCGAGCGGGATGCCGTCGAACAGGATCTTCATGTCCTCCACCGAGTCGATCGCGACCCCGGCCTTGCCGACATCGCCCTCGACGCGCGGGTGGTCGCTGTCATAGCCTCGGTGCGTGGCGAGATCGAAGGCGACAGAGACGCCCTGCTGGCCGGCGGCGAGGTTCCTGCGATAGAAGGCGTTGGACGCCTCGGCCGTCGAGAAGCCGGCATATTGCCGGATCGTCCAGGGCCGGCCGGCATACATGGTGGCCCGCGGACCGCGCGCAAAGGGTTCGAAGCCGGGGAGCGCGTTCAGATGACCGATGCCGGAGATGTCGTCGTTCGTATAGAGCGGCTTGACGTCGATGCCCTCGGGCGTGTGCCAGACGAGGCTTTCGGGGGAGGCCTTGAGTTCTTTTTCGGCAAGGGCTTCCCAGTCCTTGATGGTCTTGTCGGTCATTGTTTCACTCCGAATAGCTTTGGCCGGGGCTTGGCCCTCGTCGGTACCGATGAAACCGCAAGCCCCTCATCCGCCTGCCGGCACCTTCTCCCCGCAGGCGGGGCGAAGGAGACTCGCGGCGCAGTCTTAAGTCCCTCTCCCCGCGTGCGGGGAGAGTGCTAGGGTGAGGGCAAAGCTGCCGCTCCTTACGGCGGCATCTCAGCGCATCCTCAACGCTGCACCATCACTCGAACTCCATGATCAACTCGTCCACCGCGAGGCTCGCGCCGGCTTCTATCGCCACACGCTTCACGATCGCACGCTTTTCCGCCCGCAGAATATTCTCCATCTTCATCGCCTCGACGACGGCAATCGCCTGTCCGGCCTCGACCGTGTCGCCGGGCTTGACGCTGATCGAGGTCACCACCCCGGGCATCGGGCAGAGCAGCATCTTGGACGTGTCGGGCGGAAGCTTCTTCGGCATCAGGCGGGCGAGCTCGGCAACGCGAGGGCTTCTTACCCTTGCGACGACGTCGATCCCTTGCCAACGCAACCTTATGCCCGAGCCGGCGAGCTCGACCTTCACGCTCATGGGCTGATTGTCGATATTGAAAGCGGCGCGGGTGCGGCCGGGCGCCCAGTCGGTTGCGACGGAAATGGATGTCCCGTCGGCAAAGCGGACATAGGTGCCGTCGGCGGATGCCTCGCATGTGATCTGAATGTCGTGCCCGTCGAGGCTCGCCACCCATTCATGGCCGACGATCCGGCGGTGGTTGCCGATGGTGCCGGAAATCCGGCTGGCGCGCTCCTGGAGCGTCTGGTTGACCGTAGCCGCGACGGCGGCGAGCTTGCGTGCCGAAGTCTCGTCCGGCGCCACCCCTTGAAACCCGTCCTTGAATTCCTCGGCGATATAGGCGGTGGTCAGCCGTCCCTCGCGGAAACGGTCCTGCTGCATCACGGCCGAGAGGAAGGGCAGGTTATGGCCGATCCCTTCGACTTCGAACGCGTCGAGTGCATCCGCCATCGCATGCACGGCCGTCGGCCGGTCCGGTCCCCAGGTGCAGAGCTTGGCGATCATCGGATCGTAATACATCGAGATCTCGCCGCCCTCGCAGACGCCGGTGTCGTTGCGGATGACGGTACCGTCGGCCTGCACGCCTTCCTCCGGCGGACGATAGCGCGTCAGCCGGCCGATCGATGGGAGGAAGTTGCGATAGGGGTCTTCCGCATAGAGCCGGCTTTCAATTGCCCAGCCGTCGAGCTTCACGTCTTTCTGGGTGAAAGCCAACTTCTCGCCGGCCGCGACGCGGATCATCTGCTCGACCAGATCGAGGCCGGTAACGAGTTCCGTCACGGGATGCTCGACCTGCAGCCGGGTGTTCATCTCGAGAAAGTAGAAGTTGCGGCCGGCGTCCACGATGAACTCTACCGTGCCGGCCGAGTGATAGCCGACGGCCTTTGCCAGCGCGACCGCCTGCTCGCCCATGGCGCGGCGTGTCTTCTCGTCGAGGAAGGGCGAGGGCGCCTCCTCGATGACCTTCTGGTTCCGCCGCTGGATCGAGCATTCGCGCTCACCGAGATAGACGATATTGCCATGTTTGTCGCCGAGCACCTGGATCTCGATGTGGCGGGGCTCGGTCACGAATTTCTCGATGAAGATGCGGTCGTCGCCGAAGGAGCTTTTCGCCTCGTTCTTCGACGACTGGAAGCCCTCTCGTGCCTCGCGCTCGTTCCAGGCGATCCGCATGCCCTTGCCGCCGCCGCCGGCGGAAGCCTTGATCATCACCGGAAAGCCGATCTCAGCGGCGATGCGCGCGGCCTCGTCCGCATCCTCGATCAGCCCCATATGGCCGGGAACGGTGGAGACGCCCGCTTCCGCGGCGAGCTTCTTCGAGGTGATCTTGTCGCCCATCGCCTCGATCGCCCCAACCGGCGGACCGATGAAGGTCACGCCTTCCTTCTCCAGAGCCTCGGCGAAGGCGGCGTTTTCGGAGAGGAAGCCGTAGCCGGGATGAACGGCATCGGCCCCGGTCCTGCGGATCGCCGCGAGGATATTCTCGATGACGATGTAGGACTGGCTGGAGGGGGAGGGGCCGATATGGACGGCCTCATCCGCCATGCGTACATGCATTGCGTCGCGGTCGGCATCCGAATAGACGGCAGCTGTCGCTATGCCGAGCTTCTTCGCGGTGCGGATGACGCGGCAGGCGATTTCACCACGATTGGCGATGAGGATCTTCTTGAACATGTTTCCCATCGGGTTCTCCCGTCAAAGCGGGATGGTGTCGTGCTTGCGCCAGCGGGTCTCGACCTGCTTGTTGCGCAAGGAGGCGAAGGCGCGGGCGATGCGGCGGCGGGAGGAGTGCGGCATGATCACCTCGTCGATGAAGCCTCTCTCGGCGGCGACGAAGGGGTTGGCGAAGCGCTCTTCGTATTCCTTCGTCCGGGCTGCGATCTTCTCGGGATCGCCGAGGTCGGAACGGTAGAGGATCTCGGTCGCGCCCTTGGCGCCCATCACGGCGATCTCGGCCGTCGGCCAGGCGTAGTTCACGTCGGCGCCGATGTGTTTGGATGCCATGACGTCATAGGCGCCGCCATAGGCCTTGCGCGTGATCAGCGTCACCATGGGGACCGTCGCCTGGCTATAGGCGAAGAGCAGCTTGGCGCCGTGCTTGATGACGCCGGCATATTCCTGGGCGGTGCCGGGCAGGAAGCCGGGCACGTCGACGAGCGTCAGAATCGGGATCGAGAAGGCGTCGCAGAAGCGGACGAAACGCGCCGCCTTGCGCGAGGAGTCGATGTCGAGGCAGCCGGCGAGAACCATCGGCTGGTTGGCGACGACGCCGACGGTCTGGCCTTCGATGCGGATGAACCCGGTGATGATGTTGCGGGCGAAGCTTGCCTGGAGTTCAAAGAAATCGCCCTCGTCGGCAATGGCGAGGATCAATTCCTTCATGTCGTATGGCTTGGCGGCACTGTCCGGGATCAGGCTGTCGAGCCGCATTTCGATGCGCGAGGGGTCGTCATGGAACGGCCGCACCGGCGGCTTCTCGCGGTTGTTCAGCGGAAGGAAATCGAAGAGCAGGCGGACGTGCTCTAGCGCCTCGACATCGTTTTCATAGGCGCCGTCGGCGACGGAGGATTTCGTCGTGTGCGTGCGGGCGCCGCCGAGCTCTTCCGCGGTGACGATCTCATTGGTGACCGTCTTCACGACGTCGGGACCGGTCACGAACATGTAGGAACTGTCGCGCACCATGAAGATGAAGTCGGTCATCGCCGGCGAGTAGACCGCACCACCGGCGCAGGGGCCCATGATCACCGAGATCTGCGGAATGACGCCCGACACCTCCGCATTGCGGCGGAAGACCTCGGCATAGCCGGCGAGCGACGCCACGCCCTCCTGGATGCGCGCGCCGCCGGAATCGTTGAGGCCGATCACCGGCGCACCGTTGCGCGCGGCCATGTCCATGATCTTGCAGATCTTTTGGGCATGGGTCTCGGAGAGGGAGCCGCCGAGGACCGTAAAGTCCTGGCTGAAGACATAGACCTGGCGGCCGTTGATGGTGCCCCAGCCGGTGACGACGCCGTCGCCGGGGATCTTCTGGCCAGCCATGCCGAAATCGACGCTGCGATGCGTCACATACATGTCGTATTCTTCGAAGGAGCCCTCGTCGAGAAGCACGTCGATGCGCTCGCGTGCCGTCAGCTTGCCCTTGCCGTGCTGCGCGGCGACCCGGCGTTCACCGCCGCCCGCCCTCGCTTCGGCCCGGCGGGCTTCCACCTGTTCAAGTACGGCGCGCATCGCTCTCCTCCATTTTTGCTGATTGTGCAGAGGCTTGCCTGCCTTCGCAATAGCGCCGAAGGCCTGATGGAAAAACCGCCGATGATGTGCAAATGTGGAACATATAAAAATGCGAAGCGCAAACTGCAAAGTTGCGAATACGAGTGCAAGGATGGCGATCGGGAAGCTCTATATCGGCCGCAAGGTCAGGGATCTCAGGGATGGCAAGCGACTGACGCAGGGGCAGTTCGCCGAGCGCATCGGAATTTCGACGAGCTATCTCAATCAGATCGAGAACAATCAGCGTCCCGTGTCCGCGGCGGTGCTGCTCGCACTGGCGGAGAAGTTCCAGATCGACATCGCCGAACTTTCCTCGGGCGAGAGCGACCGATTGCTCTCGGCACTGTCGGAAGCTTTGAACGATCCGCTCTTCGAAACCTATTCGCCGAGCCTGCAGGAGCTGAAGCTCGTCGCCCAGAATGTGCCGGGGCTCGCCCATGCGCTGATCTCCTGTCATCAGGCCTATCGGCGCAACAGCGAGCAGCTCGCCAGCATCGACGACACGATCGGTCGTGGTGCGTCCCTGGTGGAGACGACGCCCTATGAAGAGGTGCGCGACTTCTTCCATTTCGTCGACAACTATATTCATGAAATCGATACGCTCGCCGAGACGCTTGCGGGCGAGCTCGGCCTCGGCGATGGCGACAACCATGCGGCCCTCGCCGCCTATCTGGAGGCGCGCCACGGGATACGTGTCGTGCGCGGGGCAGCGGGCGACGAGGCGATCCGCCGTTTCGATCCCCGCGCCCGCCTACTCACGCTCAATCCTTACGCGCCGGCGGCGACACGCGACTTCCAGCTCGCATTGCAGATCGCACAGATGCACGCCCGCGAGGAGATCGACCGGGTGGCGGGAAGCGCCGGCTTCCGAACGGAGGAAGCCTATGAGATCTGCCGCATCGGTCTGCAGAACTATTTTGCGGGCGCCTTGATCCTCCCCTACCAGCCGTTCTCGAAAGCCGCACGCGACCTGCGCCACGATGTCGAGCTTCTTGCTGCCCGTTTCGGTGCCTCGCTGGAGCAGGTCTGCCACCGGCTTTCGACGCTGCAGCGGCCGGGGCAGAAGGGTATTCCGATCTTCTTCGCGCGGATCGACCGGGCCGGCAACATCACCAAGCGGCACAGTGCCGCCAAGCTGCAATTCGCCCGCTTCGGCGCAGCCTGCCCGCTCTGGAACGTGCATCAGGCCTTCGAGACACCGGGCCGCATCATCCGCCAGCTTGCGGAGACGCCGGACGGCGTGCGCTACCTCTGTCTCGCGACCCAGATCACCAAGGGCGGCGGCGGTTACCGGGCCGCGCATCCCCGCTATGCCTTGGCGCTGGGCTGCGAAATCTCCTACGCCGATGCCTTCGTTTATGCCGACGACATGGATCTCGGGAACCGCGCCGCCTACGATCCGATCGGCATTTCCTGCCGCATCTGCGAGCGCACCAGATGTGCGAGCCGCGCCGTGCCGCCGCTGAAGCGCAAGCTCATCGTCGATCATGACATGCGCGGCGCTCTGCCGTATCGTCTTAGCGAGACGTAGAGCCGCGCCCAGCGTCCTGTTCGTTTCTGAACAGATACTGTGTGCATTTGCGTCTGTGCCTGTGCGGGTTTTGCTGTAACTAAGCATTGCAGCAGCGATATGCGGGTCAGGGAGGACATGCATATGGATTTTCGCCTTTCCGAGGAACAGCAGGCCATCCGCACGATGGCGCTCGATTTTGCCCGGGACGAGATCGCGGCCCACGCAATCGAGTGGGACCAGCAGAAGCATTTTCCGGTGGAGACTTTGCGCGCGGCGGCCGCGCTCGGAATGGCCGGCATCTATGTCCGCGACGACGTCGGCGGAACGGGACTTACCCGTCTCGACGCGGCAATGATCATCGAGGCGCTCGCGACCGGCTGCCCCGCGATCGCCTCCTTCGTTTCGATCCACAATATGTGCGCCGGCATGATCGATCGCTACGGCACGGACGCGCAGCGCCGGCGCCTGCTTCCGCCGCTTCTCACGATGGACGTCCTGGCGAGCTATTGCCTGACGGAGCCCGGCTCCGGCTCGGACGCGGCCGCGCTCAAGACAAAGGCGGTGCCCGAGGGTGACGTCTATCTGCTTACCGGCCAGAAACAGTTCATTTCCGGTGCCGGCGAGTCCGGCCTTTATATCGTCATGGCACGCACGGGCGAGGAAGGGCCGAAGGGGATCTCCGCCTTTGTCGTCGAGAAGGACGCTCCTGGGCTCACCTTCGGCGCCAATGAGAAGAAGATGGGCTGGCATGCCCAGCCCACGCGGGCGGTGATGCTCGACAATGTTCGCGTTCCCGTCGAGAACCGCTTGGGTGCCGAGGGCGAGGGCTTCAGGATCGCCATGGCCGGTCTCGACGGCGGGAGGCTCAACATCGCCGCCGCCTCGCTCGGGGGCGCGCAATCCGCTTTCGACAAGGCGCTTGCCTATGTCCAGGAGCGCCGTGCCTTCGGGAAGGCGATCGGCGAATTCCAGGCGCTGCAGTTCCGCCTCGCCGATATGGCGACGGATCTGGAAATCGCTCGGACCTTCCTCTGGCGGGCGGCCTGCGCCCTCGATACGGCGGACCCGGAGGCGCCGAAGCTCTGCGCGATGGCCAAACGTTTTGTCACAGATCGCTGCTTTGCTGTCGCCAATGACGCACTGCAATTGCATGGCGGCTACGGCTATCTCGCCGACTACGGCGTCGAGAAGATTGTCCGCGACCTGAGGGTGCACCAGATACTCGAAGGTACGAACGAGATCATGCGGCTGATCGTGTCGCGTGCGATCATGGGACGGAACTAGGAAGGATTTTCGATGGAGATGCAGACCACGCTTCCGGAGGTCATTGTCGAGCGCCAGGGCGCGATCGGCAGGCTGCGGCTCAACCGTCCGCGCGCACTGAACAGCCTCAATCGCACGATGATCCGCGCGATCGCTGCGGCGCTGACCGAGTTCGAGCGCGACCCGGAGATTGCCGCGGTGCTTGTCACGGGCGAGGGCGAACGGGGCCTCTGCGCCGGCGGCGACATCCGGATGATCTACGAAAGCGGCCGCGAACGGCCTGAGGAGGGCGCGCAGTTCTGGCGCGAGGAGTTCATCGTCAACAGCCGAATTTCAGCCTATTCCAAGCCCTATATCGCGATCATGGACGGGATCGTGATGGGCGGCGGCGTCGGCGTTTCCTCCCATGGCAGCCATCGGATCGTGACCGAGAGGACGCGCTTCGCGATGCCGGAAACGGGGATCGGCTATTTCACCGATGTCGGCGCGACCTGGCTCCTGCCGCGCGCGCCCGGCGAGTTCGGTACCTATCTCGGGCTGACGGGCCGCGATATCGGTGCGGCGGCGGTCATCCATGCGCGGCTCGCCGACCGTTTCGTTCCCTCCGAGAGGATAGGCGAGCTCATCGCCTCGCTCTCCACCTCGGCCACGGCCGATGACGTTTCGGCGGCGATCCGCGCCGTTTCGAGCGAACCCCCGGCATCGGCCCTGCTCGACCATCTGTCCGTCATCGACCGCTGCTTCGCCTTCGATGCCGTGGAGGAGATCCTCGCGGCACTGGAGAAGGACGGGTCGGATTTCGCGCGCGAGACGCTCGAACTCCTGAAGACCCGATCGGCGATCAGCCTCAAACTGACGCTGTCGCTCCTAAGGGCAGGGCGCGCCAGCGCAACGCTCAACGAATGCCTCGAGCGGGAATATGCCGCCACCCTCGCCATGCTTTCCAACCCGGATTTCTACGAGGGCGTCAGGGCCGCGGTGATCGACAAGGACAGGAATCCGAAATGGTCGGTCGGGCTTTCGGAAGCTACCCCCCAGATGCTCGCCCGCTTCGGGAGGAATGACGGCGCGCCGCTCTTCGCCGGGAAGGCGTAAGGCGCGGGCAGTTCGCGACAGTTTCAGTTGAGGAGGAGAGGCAAGATGACGAAGATCGCCTTTATCGGGCTTGGCAACATGGGCGGACCTATGGCCGCCAATCTGGTGAAGGCGGGCCACGCGGTCGCCGGCTTCGACCTTTCGGAAGCCTCGCGCAATGCCGCCGCCAAGACGGGCGTCTCGGTCGCCGGCTCGATCGCGCAGGCCGTGCGTGAGATGGAATGCGTCATCACCATGTTGCCGGCGAGCGCGCATGTCCTTTATGTGTGGGACGAACTGCTCGGCTTCGTCGATCCCGGCACGCTTCTAATCGACAGCTCGACGATCGACGTCGAAAGCGCGCGCAAGGTTCACGGCCTTGCCGAAAGGGCTGGCTGCCCTTCGCTCGACGCGCCTGTTTCCGGCGGCACGGCGGGGGCGGCGGCCGCTACGCTGACCTTCATGGTCGGAGGGAGCGAGGGCGCCTTCTCGCGCGGCAAGCACCTGCTCGAAGCCATGGGCAAGAAGATCGTCCATTGCGGCGACGCCGGCGCCGGCCAGGCGGCGAAGATCTGCAACAATATGATCCTCGGCGTTTCCATGGCGGCGGTCTGCGAGGCCTTCGTGCTCGCCGAACGGCTCGGCCTCTCGCATCAGGCGCTCTTCGACGTGGCCTCTACCTCGTCGGGCCAGTGCTGGTCGCTGACGACCTATTGCCCGGTGCCCGGCCCGGTTCCTACTTCGCCTGCCAATGGTGGCTACAAGCCCGGTTTCGCCGCGAGCCTCATGCTCAAGGATCTGAAACTCTCGCAGCAGGCGGCCAGCGCCAGCGGTGCGGCGACGCCGATGGGGGCACAGGCGACACAGCTTTACAGCCTTTTCGAGAAGCTCGGTCACGGGGCAGAGGATTTCTCGGCGCTGATCCATCTGCTCAGGGGGAACGAGGAGGCGAAGGAGGGGTAGCTTGCCCCCTCTGGCCTGCCGGCATCCACCAATCCTCACATCTGCACGGTCATTCCGCCGTCGACGGTGAGCGTGATGCCGTTGACGAAGCTCGCGGCCGGCGAGGCGAGGAAGACGGCGGCGGGGGCGATCTCTTCCGGCCGCCCCCAGCGCTTCAGCGGAATGCGGACGTCGACAAAGGCTTTGAGCGCCGGATCGGCTGCGAGATGCGCATTGGTCTCGGTCGCAAACCAGCCGGGCGCGATCGCGTTGACGGTGAGATTGTCGGCGCCGAGTTCGACCGCGAGCGAGCGCGTCAGTGCGGCGAGCCCGCCCTTCGCTGCCGTATAGGCGGGATCGCCGGCCCGCGCCGCGAAGGCGGCGATCGAGGTCACGAAGATCAGCCGACCGGCCGCGGAGCGCCTGAGATAGGGAAGGGCGGTCTTTGCCATGGCGTAGGCCGCGGTCAGGTCGGTGTTCAACAGAGCCGCAAATTCGTGCGGTTCCATCGCTTCCGTCCCGCGGCGGTCGCGTTCGCCCACCGCGTGGATGAGAATGTCGAGTCCGCCAGTCTTTTCGACCGTGGCGGCGATGATCGCCGGCGCATCGCGGGTTATGTCGCCGGCCGCAATCCCGATCTCGATGCCGTCGCCTTGGAGCCGCTTACGCGCCTCTTCAAGGCCTTGGCCGTTGCGGCCGTTGATCACCGTCCAGGCGCCGGCCCTGGCAAGCGCCTTCGCCATCTCCAGCCCGAGGCCGCGTCCGCCGCCGGTAACCAGAGCCGTCCTGCCGCTGAGATCGAACATGGCCTTCCTTCGCCCGCTCTTAGATCACGATGTTTTAAGTCGGGTCGACCAAACAGGACCGTGATCGGTTCCAAGAAGTTGAGACGCGGGACGCGGGTGGAAAACCGGATACACTTTTTTGCCTCGTCCCGCTCTAAGCCCCGTAGCTTCGAAGCGTTGCCGCCGACCCGTTCCGGAGGAGTCCATCCAGCGCCTTGATCAGCGCGGCGCGAAACGGAGCGCTCGCCGGAAGGTCCGTGCCGAAGACGTCCGTCATCGTCAGAAAGGCATCGACGATGCGATCCGGCTCGTCAATTCCCTGCGCAAGCCCGGCAATCCGGGCAGCATGCGGATCGCGAACGTCGATGGGACGCCCCGCCTCGTCCAGGCCGCGCGCATAACGCATCCAGGCGGCGACCCCGAGCGCGAGCCGGTCATAGCCGGCCTCGGCGTGCAGCCGGTCCCTGATCGAGCCGAGGAGGCGCTGCGGCAGCTTCTGCGAGCCATCCATGGCGATCTGCCAGGTGCGGTGGCGAAGCGCCGGATTGCGAAAGCGCTGAAGGAGTTCGGCCCGATAGGCCGGAAGGTCGAAGCCGGGCAGTTCCGGAAGGGTGGGGCTCACCTCGTGGCGCATCAACCCTTCGACCAAAGCTTCCATGCCCGGAAGGGACATGGCATCCGCCACCGTCTCGGCACCGGCGAGATAGCCGAGATAGGCAAGTGTGGAATGGCTTCCGTTCAGAAGCCGGAGCTTCATGAACTCGAAGGCGGAGACGTCTTGGACGAAGAGCGCTCCCGCCTTTTCCCATGCCGGGCGGCCGAGCGGGAAATCCTCCTCGATCACCCATTGCCGGAAGGGTTCGGTCATGATCGGCCAGGCATCTTCGAGCCCCATTGCCGCTGCGACCGCACTCCGGTCGCCGTCGGTGGTGGCCGGAACGATGCGGTCCACCATGGTCGAAGGCGACGCGACGTTGCGGATGACGGCGGCGAGGGCCGGATCGCGCAGTTCCGCGAACTGCGTGACGATACGCTTCAACACATGGCCGTTCCCCGGAAGATTGTCGCAGGAGAGCAGCGTGAAGGGGGCGATACCGGCGCTGACGCGACGCGAAATCGCCTCGACGATGAAGCCGATTGCCGATCGCGGCCGCGCGGGGTTTGCGAGATCGTGAACGATGTCCGGGTGGCCTTCGTCGAGCGTGCCGGTTGCCGGATTGTGGCAATAGCCCTTCTCGGTGATCGTCAGCGACACGATGCGCGTGGCGGGGTCTGCCATGCGGCGAAGAACGGCTTCCGGGTCCTCCGGCGCGCAAAGGAGCTCGACGACACTGCCGATCACGCTGAGATCGGAGCCTTCGCCGTCCTGGACGGCGAGGGTGTAGAGCCCGTCCTGCGGTTGAAGCGCGTCGCGCGTTTCCGGGCTGCGCAGCGAGACGCCGCAGATGCCCCAGGACGGATTCTCGGAGAGCAGCGCATCGGTGTACGCCGCCTGGTGCGCGCGATGAAAGGCACCGATGCCGAGGTGTACGATGCCGACGGTAACTGGACCGAGGTCGTAATCGGGCCTTTTGACGGTGGGCGGCAGGCGGTCGATCGTCTTTCTCGAAAGCCGCATCAGAAGGCCCATCCGTTTCCGGTGCCTGCTTGTCCGGTGCCTGCGACCGGCATCGCGTTCGCGGGCTGCAATGTTGCGCCTCGCGCCGTCAATCGCGTGGCGATCACCTTCATGGTGTTGGGGTGTCTGGCATCCACGCGGCTTCCTCCCTGCGTCGTTCTGGCTGCAAAACTGGTATATCAGCCGCCGGAGGCGCGTCAACCGAGGTCACTTTGCTGCCTATCCGGGCATAGGTTCGACCATCGGCACGGTAAGGCTGCAGACCGACGTGCCGCCGCCGCAGCGGTCACTCAAATGCCACAAAACTCAGGAGGCTCATGCAGGATCGAGCACGATCTTCGCCGCCCGCCCGGCGCAACCGCGCCGTTGTCTTCACCGCAGCCCGAGAGGCTGTGCTTTCGGGACGGGCATCACCCTCAAGGACCTGCATGAGAAGGTTCGCCGCGACCAAAGCCGAAAAAGCGAGGTTCACTGCGATGCATTCCATCCGAGACCATCTTCCTGTCTCCATCATCATAGCGAATTACAATTATGCGCGGTTCCTGAGCCGCGCGATCGACAGCGCCCTCGACCAGGACCACGCGCAGGTCGAGGTCATCGTCGTAGACGATGCGTCGACCGACGGGTCGGCGGAGGTGATCGCGTCCTACGGCGGACGGATCAAGGCCTGCCTGCGGGAGGAAAATGGCGGTCACGCAGCCGCTTTCAACACCGGCTTTGCGGCAAGTCGCGGGGCGATCGTTCTCTTCCTCGACGCCGACGACTATCTCTACCCGGCTGCCGTTTCCGAATTGCTTGCCCAATGGAGCGACGACACGGCCCAGATGCAGTTCCGGCTGCATCTGGTGGACGAGGATCTGCGCGTCAAGGACATCTTCCCGCCCCCGGAGGTCCCGTTCGACTCCGGTGACGTAACGCCGCAACTGGCGAGCCGCGCACGATACCAGACGACGGTCACCAGCGGACTGGCTTTTGCACGCTCGGCTCTCGATGTCATCATGCCGGTTCCGGAAGCCGAGTTCCGGCAGGGTGCAGACGGCTACCTTGTCACGCTCGCCCCGCTCTACGGGAAGGTGACGTCGCTCGAAGCCTGCCTCGGCGCCTACCGAATGCACGGCAGCAATCATTCTGTCTTTGCCGAAAAACTCGGGCAGAGGGCGCGCTGGCGGGTGGAGCATGATTTTCACCGACTGAATGCCCTCAACGAACAGGCGGTCGATGCAGGTCTATCGGTTTCGCCGAAAGCGAACCTGCGCGACCCGGTGCATCTGGAGGAGCGTCTTGCATCGCTCTGCGTGGACGGCGCACGCCATCCGGTGGCTGCGGATTCGAGGCTCGGCCTCGCCGCTCACGGTGCCGTCGCCAGCATGCAGATGAACGTCTCGCTGCGCCGTCGTGCCATGCTGGCAGCCTGGTTCGTCTCCGTCGGGCTGCTGCCGCGGCGCATGGCGCAGGCGGTCCTTTCATGGAAGCTCGTCGCTTCCTCACGGCCAGCCTTCCTGACCCGGATTTCGAGAACCATTCGCCATGCAATGGGGTAGTTACACTTGCACGCAGATGCGATCAGGGTTCACAAAGGAAAAGTAGACAGGCTGTCTGTTCGGCTGCGAAACCTGACCCATATTTCCGCAGGTGACGGCGCCATGGCCCGTGCGTCCGATCGGACGCGCGTTACCGGGAGAAAGAGCATGCGCATCGAACCCGTCTTCCTGTTCGATCTGGACGGCACACTCGTCGACAGCGTCTACCAGCACGTGCTTGCCTGGAAGGAAGCCCTCGACGCGGAAGGGATCGACCTTTCGGTCTGGCGCATCCATCGCAAGATCGGCATGAGCGGCGGGCTCTTCACCGACCAGCTCCTGCGCGAGACGAATATGGAAATCAGCGGTGACAGGGTTGCGCGATTGCGTCAGCGCCACGCCGACGCCTATAGGCGGCAGGCAGACAGCATAAGACCGTTGCCCGGCGCGCGCGAGCTTCTAACGTGGCTCACTGATGCGAAGATCTCTTATGCGATCGCCACGAGCGGGCGGATGGAGACGGCCGCCGTCAATCTCGCCGCTCTCGGCGTCGATCCGGCGGTCGTGCCGGTCGTGACGCGGGACCTCGTCAAATATGCCAAGCCCGATCCGGATCTCTTTCTCGCCGCCGCCGAACAGCTCGGCGCCCCGATCGAGACGGCAGTGGTGGTCGGCGACAGTATCTGGGATATGCTGGCGGCGGTGCGCTGCCGTGCCTTGGCCATCGGCTTGCTGAGCGGAGGCTACGGACATGAGGAACTGCGACAAGCCGGCGCTTACCGCATTTTCGACGACCCGGCCGATATGTTGCACCATATCGACGAGGTCGGCGGGCGGCGGTGAGCGGGAATGACCGCTCCGCTTCAGTGCTTCGTATCGTCGCTCAGGGCTTCTTCGTGATACCAGCAGCCATCGACGGCGGCGCAGACGTCCGACGGTGCGAGGTCCAGTTTGCGCTGGGCTTCGGAGCGCCGTTCCTCGGCCTTCCGTGACACAGCGGCCGGAAACTTCAGGATCGTCGCAGACTTGCCGTAAAGACTCGTGGCCATGCTCTGGTCTCCCGTGAGTTCTGGGGAGAAACATAGTGCAACCAGGCAGGATTTGCACATGATTTACGCGAATTGCCGAAATTTCGTTCAATTCCGTGCCGGAATTGCGAGCATTGTCCGGAGCATTCACGGATGCAACGGGCGCAAGTGCGATTTTTTAGGCAGCGGCGCCTGTCAAATAATTTCTGGGCAGAAATGTTCGGGCCGCGGACGCCGATATGGATGAGCAGGAGAAGCGGCTCCAGGCACCTTTCCGCAAGTGAGGAGACCGCGGTATCGATTTGAATTGCTGCTTGTTTTTCTGCCCAGGCCGGCCCCGAACCGCGTAAAAATGCCGGGCTTTGCGGGTCCCGCCGACGATCTTTTCCGGCTGCGTCCGCGGGGCGCGTCCGCGCCGATTCGCCCCGCCGCGGTGCCGCCGGCGGAAAAAAGTCTCTCTCCGGCGCCCAACTGGCACGCTTGATGCTTCATGGTATCCGATCCCTGGCGGTTGGGCGTTGTGTAGCGCTGAAGCTGTCAGGATTTGCTCAAACCATGCAGCACCACGTTAGAGAGATTCGCTAATGACCAAGTATAAGCTCGAGTACATCTGGCTCGATGGCTACACGCCCGTCCCAAATCTCCGCGGGAAGACGCAGATCAAGGAATTCGACGCGTTTCCGACGCTCGAACAGCTTCCGCTCTGGGGCTTCGACGGCAGCTCGACGCAGCAGGCCGAAGGGCGCAGCTCCGATTGCGTGCTGAAGCCGGTTGCGGTCTATCCCGACCCGGTCCGCACGAATGGCGCATTGGTCATGTGCGAGGTCATGATGCCGGACGGCAAGACGCCGCATCCGTCGAATACCCGTGCAACGGTCCTCGACGATGAAAGCGCCTGGTTCGGCTTCGAGCAGGAATATTTCTTCTACAAGAACGGCCGCCCGCTGGGCTTCCCGGAGCAGGGCTATCCGGCGCCGCAGGGCCCGTACTACACCGGCGTCGGCTACAAGAATGTCGGCGACATCGCGCGCCAGATCGTCGAAGAGCATCTCGACATCTGCCTGGCCGCGGGCATCAACCACGAAGGCATCAACGCCGAAGTGGCCAAGGGCCAATGGGAATTCCAGGTTTTCGGCAAGGGCTCCAAGAAGGCTGCCGATGAAGTCTGGCTGGCGCGCTACCTTCTGCTGCGCCTGACGGAGAAATACGGCATCGACGTCGAGTTCCACTGCAAGCCGCTCGGCGACACCGACTGGAACGGCTCCGGCATGCACGCCAACTTCTCGACTGCCTATCTGCGCGAAGTCGGCGGCAAGGACTATTTCGAAGCGCTGATGGCCGCCTTCGAGAAGAACCTGCACGACCACATCAACGTCTACGGCCCGGACAACCACTTGCGCCTGACCGGCAAGCACGAGACGGCGCCGTGGGACAAGTTCAGCTACGGCGTGGCTGACCGCGGCGCCTCCATTCGCGTTCCGCACAGCTTCGTCAACAACGGCTACCGCGGCTATCTCGAAGATCGCCGCCCGAACTCCCAGGGCGACCCCTACCAGATCGCTTCGGTCATCCTGAAGACGATCGCGAGCGTACCGACGGCGGTTGCCAAGGTCGCTTGATCTCTTGCGGAATGCCCACGTGACCTCAAAGCGCGCGGGCCTGTAAAATCTTCGTGGCGCCGGCCAGTTTGCCGGCGCCATTTTTATTTGAAGATCTTCCCATTCCGGCGCCTTTTCACATTCCCTGCCTGTTCGAGACGGACAGCGGAACCGACCTGTTCGTGACGGAACCGTTGAACAGGCCGAAGGACGGCATCGGATATCATCGGGAGGGATTGGTCGCCCTGCACACTCACCATGAACCGGCAGTTCACCCGGGCAGGGCATGAGGTCGGGTTCGAAGCGGCGAGCGGATCCGTCGCGTCTCTCCCGTTTCGTGCGGGGGCTCGGCGTCATGGGCCGGAGGATCATCGCGTCCGGTTGAGGTTGAAGCCGTTCGGACGACGGTCGCAATGGGAGGGCAGTTCCCTGAAACAGGATCGCGTCGCCTGATGGCGACGCGATCCTGTTTCAGGCTGAGGCCTGGACGTCGGGCAGGTCAGCCCTGGCGATTGCCCGGGAAGGCTGCGGGATCGATGCCGAGGGTGCGGAGATCCTGTGCTTTGGGGCGGCGATGGCCTTCGACGGCGGCGGCAGCAGCGGTTGCGGCGCCGAATACGGCGAAGGCGCGGCCGATGAAGCCCATGCGGTTCTTGCTGGTCATCTCTTGCTCGCTTTCGTTTTCTATTCGATGAGCAAAAGATGGGTCCGGCGGGGTTGTTTTGCAATGCACAAAACCTCAGCCCAGCCATGCAGCGAAAGCAGGCCCGCACGCGTCCAGCAATAGGGGCGGCAGCCGATCGGCCTGCCAGATCGTCGGAAGCCGCTCAGTCTTCGCTGGCGGCGAGTTGTGCGAGCACTTCGCCGCGGCCGCGGGCCCTGAGGATCAGCGGCACGACAAGGGCGAGCGCGGCGATCACCAGGAGCACGGCCGCGATCGGCGACGTGAAGAGCACTGTTATGTCGCCCTGGCTGATCGAGAGCGCTCTGCGGAGCTGCTGTTCGGCGAGCGGCCCGAGGATCAGGCCGACGACCACCGGCGCGATCGGATAGCCGAAGACGCGCATGACGTAGCCCAGCAGGCCGAAGGCCAGCAGCATGCCGAGTTCGAAGACCGAGGGATTGGCGCCGATGGTGCCGAGCGTTGCGAAGAGCAGGATGCCCGCATAGAGCCACGGTTTCGGGATCGTCAATAGCCTCACCCAGAGGCCGATCAGCGGCAGGTTGAGGACAAGCAGCATGAAATTGGCGATGAGGAGGCTGGCGATCAGACCCCAGACCAGCTGCGGATTGGTGGCGAAGAGCAGCGGCCCCGGCTGCAGCCCGTATTGCTGGAAGCCGGCGAGCATGATCGCGGCCGTCGCCGTGGTGGGCAGGCCGAGCGTGAGGAGCGGCACCAGCGTGCCTGCAGCGGATGCGTTGTTGGCGGCCTCCGGGCCCGCCACGCCTTCGATGGCGCCGTTGCCGAATTCCTCCGGATGTTTGGTCAGGCGCTTCTCCGCCGCATAGGAGAGGAAAGTGCCGATCTCGGCGCCCCCGGCCGGCATGGCGCCGATGGGAAAGCCGATGAAGGTGCCGCGCAGCCACGGCTTCCAGGAGCGCGCCCAATCCGTGGCGCTCATCCAGACCGAGCCCTTGACCGCTTCCACCTTGTCCGGGCCGCGGTCGCCTTGCGCGGCGATGAACAGCGTCTCGCCGATCGCGAACATGGCGACGGCGAGAGTCGTCACCTCGATGCCGTCGAGGAGGTCGGGCACGCCGAAAGAAAGGCGCGCCTGGCCGGTCAGCTGGTCGATGCCGATGCAGGCAAGGGTCAGGCCGACGAAGAGCGAGGTGAGCCCCCGAAGCGTCGAGTCGCCGAAGGCGGAGGAGACGGTGACGAAGGCGAGCACCATTAGCGCGAAATATTCGCGCGGGCCGAAGACGAGCGCCAGCTTGACGATATAGGGAGCAATGAAGGCCAGTCCGAGCGTGGCGATGAGGCCGGCGACGAAGGAGCCGATGGCTGCCGTGGCAAGCGCCGGACCGCCGCGGCCGGCACGCGCCATCTTGTTGCCCTCGAGGGCGGTGACGATCGAGGCGCTTTCGCCGGGCGTGTTGAGCAGGATCGACGTCGTCGAACCCCCATACATGCCGCCATAATATATGCCGGCGAACATGATGAGCGACCCGGCCGGATCGAGCTGATAGGTGACCGGCAGGAGCAGTGCGACGGTCAATGCAGGGCCGATGCCGGGCAGCACGCCGACGGCGGTGCCGAGCGTTACGCCGATGAGTGCGTAGAGAAGGTTCATCGGCTGGGCAGCAACCAGCAGCCCCTGCAACAGGAAATCGAAAGTACCCATGGTCGTCGGCCTTCTTTAGATCACGGTGATTCCAGGATCGAACCTGAAATCATGAACGTGATCGATCTGATAGGTTAAGAGCGGGATGCGGGCGGAAGACCGCGCACACTTTTCCTGATCCCGCTCTAGAAGAACAGGCGTTCCAGCGGCCCTGCGGGCAGCGACAATTGCAGGAGCTTGGCGAAGATAGCCCAGACGATGAAACTGAACACGACGCCGATCGGCACGGTCAGCCACAATTTGCGTTTGCCGAAGCCGCGGGCCGTGAGGGCGAAGAGAATGCCGGTCGCGATCGAGAAGCCCAACGTGTTCAAGAGCAGCATCTGCGCCGCAAGCCCGGCGACGATCCAGACAACCGGACCCGCCTGCTGGTGCTCGCGTTCGGGAAAGTCGCCCCGCCAGGCTTCGACCGCCGTCCAGACCGCAAGCGCCATGAGACAGCAGGCGATCGCATAGGGCACGGTCATCGGCCCGACTTGCGAGTAGCCGGCAAGGCCGCTCAGGCGCGACACGTCCCAGAAGATCACACCGGCGATTGCTGCCAGAACGGCGGCGATGACCAGCGCCGCCCGGTCGGGGCGGCGCGTTTCGACCGAAGGGTTGGTCCCCTTGTTCATTTGACCAGCCCGATGTCCTTCAGGACGGTTTCCGTGGCGGAAATGTCCTTGGCGAGCTGCTCGTCGAAGGCGGCGCCGGCGAGATAGGTGTCCTGCCAGCCTTTGGTCTTCAGCACTTCCTGCCAGCCTGCGGATTTTGCAAGCTTCTCGATGTCGGCGGAGACTGCGGCCTTCTGTTCTTCCGTGAGGCCCGGGGCAGCGGCGACCATGCGCCAGTTTTCGACCACGACGTCGACGCCGGATTCCTTCAGCGTCGGCGCGTCGATACCCTCGAGGCGCTCGGCGCTGGAAACCGCGAGCAGGCGGAGCGTTCCGGCCTTCACCTGGGACTCGAATTCACCGTAACCGGAAATGCCGGCGGTTACCTGGCTGCCGAGGATCGCGGCAAGCGCCTCGCCGCCGCCGGAATAGGCGATGTAGTTGATCTTGGTCGGATCGACACCAGCGGCCTTGGCGATCAGGCCTACCGCGATATGGTCGGTACCGCCGGCCGAGCCGCCTGCCCAGGAAACCGCGCCCGGATCCTTCTTCAGCGCCTCGACGAGATCTTTCATCGTCTGGATCTCGGAGGCGGCGGGAACGACGATCGCTTCGTATTCGCCCGTAAGCCGCGCGATCGGGGTCACGTCCTTGAGGGTGACCGGCGAGTTGTTGGTGAGGATGGCGCCAACCATGACGTAACCGCCGACGAGGAGCGCGTTCGGGTTGCCCTTCTGCTGGCTTGCGAACTGTGCAAGGCCGATCGTGCCGCCGGCGCCCGGAACGTTCTGGACCTGCACGTTGCCGGAAATGCCCTCCTGCTGCAGGACGGTCTGCATCGAACGGGCGGTCTGGTCCCAGCCGCCGCCGGGATTGGCCGGCGCGATGATCGTGTAGTCGGCGGCATAGGCCGGCAGAGCAATTGCGCCGGCGAGAATGGATGCGAGGAAGAAGTGTTTCAAGGTCGGTCCTCCGTGAGGCGCGCTTCGTCACGCGCACATTGATTATCGTTCGCGAAGGGGAGAAGCGGCTGGTCGACATCGACGGCGACCTTAGACCGGACTTGTGGATCCTCCCGATACGCTGCCGGCGGTCCGCCTCCACGGTTCGCCGGCGACCTTAAGCAACATAGAAAGCTGACATTAACCTGACATCAAGTCCGTTTCGCGTAAATGACTTGTTTGCCTGCTTATTATTCACTGCAGGCGCAGCATTTCGTTCCAGCGGGCAATCAGCCGCGCCCGCTTGACCTGGTCGAGATAGACCATCAGCCCGGGACTGACCGGTACGGGTTTCAACTGACCTCCGAGCATTTCCCGCATGGTGTTCGCGGTGTTCTCGCCGGCGACTTCGGGGCTCACCGCCGGGATCTGCAGCTCCCGCGCCATGATCGTCTGGCCCTCCTTCGACATGAAGAATTCGAGATAGCGGCGGCCGAGTTCGGGGGCGGCTGCGGCCTGCGGCACCAGCCCGATGCGCGACATGACGACCGTATAGTCCTTCGGCAGCACGATGCCGACATCCGGATGCCGCGATGCCCAGTCGGCCGCGTAGGAGCCGAGGATGTTGTAGCCGAGCACGAAGCGTCCGTCGGAAATCCTCTCCAGGATCGCCTGACTGGTCGAATAGAGCTTCACGCCGGCAGACCCCATGGTGCGGATCACCGTCCAGATGTCGCCGAACTGCTCCTGGTCGCGCGACATGAAGAGGAAGCCGACGCCGGAACGTTCGATGTCGTAGGTGCCGATGCGGCCGAAGACGGCGTTTCCTTTCCGCTTGAGGTAATCGACGAATTCGGCGCGCGTCGCCGGCGGCTGCTCGTGCCGGAAGCTCGGCTTGTGGTAGACGAAGACGGCCGGCTCGAAGGTGAGAGCGTAAGCCGTGTTGCGCCAGTTCGCCCAGGCCGGCCAGCGTCCGCTCATAGGCAGGTCGCTGCGTTGCGCATAACCGTCATTGCTGAGCTTGACCTGCAGGTCCATGGCGGAGGAAAAGGCGAAATCGGCGGTCTTCTCGCCGGCATCGGTCTCCTTGACGATCCTGTCGTAGATCTCGCCGGTCAGCATGTCCTCGTAGCGGACCGCGACATCCGGATTGGCCTTCTGGAAGCCGTCGATCATCGGTCTCGCCAAGGGTTCGTCGAGCGAGGAATAGACGGTCAGGACCGGTGCGGCTCCGTCACCGGAGAGAGCCGGGAAGAACGTCGGCGCGGCCTTAGCGACCGCGGCCGACAGGATCAAAAAACCGAGAGAAATCAAGAACCGCATGAATTCACAATGCCTGAGAGCGCTGCCGTTCACAAGCAAGCTCGCGAGCGATAGAGTGATCCCGGGGAGAGGCGATATTGCGTATTTTGCTGGTTGAGGACAATCGGGCCCTGGCGGAGGGCCTTTCGACGCTTCTGCGGGGCAGCGGCTATGCCGTCGACGTCGTGAGCGACGGCGCATCCGCGCATGCGGTTGCTGCGGCCGAGAGCTTCGATCTGGTGATCCTCGATTTGAACCTGCCGGAGATGGATGGACTGGACGTGCTGCGTGCCATGCGGGCACGGCAGAACCGCGCGGCGGTTCTCATCCTGACGGCGCGCGGTACGCCGGAGGAGAGGATCAAGGGACTCGACCTCGGCGCCGACGATTACCTGATCAAGCCTTTCGATATCGGCGAGTTCGAGGCGCGCGTGCGCGTCCTCCTGCGCCGGCAGGCGGGGTTGCGCGCCTCCGTCGTCAGCTATGGCAATGTCTCGCTGGATCTCACCTCGCGCAGTTTCTCCTCGGCAGGCATGCCGATCGAAATTCCGGCGCGCGAGCTCGGTCTTCTCGAGCTTCTGTTCATGCGCGCCGGTAAGGTCGTCGCCAAGGACGCCATCGTGCAATCGCTGACGGGCCTTGACGACGATCTGAGCCCCAATGCGATCGAGCAATATGTGAGCCGGCTGCGCAAGCGGCTGGCGCCCTTCGGGCTGACCGTACGGACCGCCCGCGGCATCGGCTATTATCTCGACAAGACGGCCGGTCCCGAATGACAGCCGCCCCCGGAAAGGTCGTCTATTCGCTGCGGCGCAGGCTGCTCGGCTGGCTGCTGATCTCGACAGCCGTAATCGGCGTCGTCGCGCTGGCGGATACCTACCGGGAAGCCGTCAAGACGGCAAATGCCGTCTCGGACCGGGTGCTTGCCGGATCGGCGCTGGCGATCGCCGAGCGCGTGGTCGTCGCCGAAGACGGCTCGTTGCAGGTCGACATCCCCTATGTTGCGCTCGAGATGCTGACATCGGCGGCGCAGGACCGGGTCTTTTACCGGGTGGACGGCCCGCCCGGCGAGTTCATCACCGGTTACCAGACCCTGCCTTCGCTTTCCGAAAGCACCGGTCAATCGACGAGCTTCGCAGATGCCGTCTTTCGCGGCGAACCTATCCGCGTCGCGGCACTCAGACGCTCCGCCTCGACCGGGGTCAATTCCGTTCCCTTCGTCGTCACCGTCGCGGAGACGACGATCGCCCGGCGCCAGCTCGCGCAGACCATCATCATCCGTTCCGCCCTGCGTCTCGGGCTGATGATCGCCGGGGCGGCGATGATCGTCTGGGTCGCCGTCACCTTTTCCCTGAGGCCGCTCTATCGGCTTGGCGATGCGATCGCCGAGCGCAGCCCCGACGATCTGCATCCGATCCGCGAGCAGGTGCCGAACGAAGTCCAGGGGCTCGTCGATACCGTGAACTCTTTCATGGTCCGCCTGCAATCGGCTCTCGATGCGCTGCGGCACTTCACCGGCAATGCCAGCCATCAGCTCAGAACCCCGCTTGCTATCATCCGCACGCAGCTTGCGCTTGCGCAGCGGGCGACGACGATCGAGGAAACCCGGGCGGCGGCGATGAAGGCGGACGAGGCCGTCGCCAATGCCGAACGCATTCTCGCGCAGCTGCTGCTGATGGCCAAGATCGATGCCGCGGGCCGAGACGAGGCGCGAGGATTGGAGCGGGTCGAACTCGTCGGGCTTGCCCGCGCCGTCACGGGGGACCACGTACCGGCGGCGGGCGAAGCCGGCATCGATCTCGGCTTTGCCGGCGAGGGCGAGCACTGGATCCGCGCCGAGCCCCTGCTTGTCGGCGAACTCCTGAAGAACCTGATCGGCAATGCGTTGCTTTATGCCGGCCGCGGGGCGGAGGTGACCGTGCGCGTCGGGAGCAGGGACCACGCGGTCCTGCTGGAAGTAGAGGACAATGGCCCGGGCATTCCGGCGGAGCTGCGCGAGGCGGCGCTCAAGCGTTTCCGGCGCGGCGGCGAGGAAGCCCCCGGTACCGGACTGGGCCTCCCGATCGTCGAGGAAATCGTCGGGCTTTACGGGGGGACCATGCGGCTGGACGAGGGTGACGCCGGTCGAGGGTTGAAGGTGGTGGCGGCGTTTCCGGCGGGGTGAGGCTGATTAGAGGCGGCCGCGAACGCGCCAACGGACACCCCCACTGCCCGGCAGGGCGGAGGGGGTGTCCGTTGTATAAACGCCAAAGAAAAGACCCGCCCGAGGAAAGCCTCAGGCAGGCCGTGTCTTGATTAGCTCCGACGTCCGGTCAGAACGGCGAATCGGGGAAATAGAAGTCCTTGGCGTTTTCCTTCGTCACCAGCGTCGCGTCGATCGTGTAGGTGCCGCGAACCGGGACCTGGCCGTAGAAGTTGGCAACGGTCATTTCGAGTGCCGTGCCGACCATTGCCGGCGGGTAGAGCACGTCGACCGGGATCATCTTGTCGCCATCCATGACCCTCTTGATCATGTCCTTCGAACCGGCTCCGGCGACCACATACTGGATGTCGGTGCGCTTGGCCTGGTCGATCGCCTGCAGCACCCCGACGGCCATGTCGTCATCCTGGCACCAAACCACGTCGATCTGCGGATACTTGGTCAGATAGTCCTGCATGACCTTGAAGGCGTCGTCGCGATTCCAGTTGCCGTACTGGCGGTCCAGGATTTCGACCTTGGAGCCGGCGATGCCCTTGTCGAAGCCGTCCTGGCGCTGCTGGTCGATCGGGATCGGCAGGCCGCGAATGACGACCACCTTGGCTTCCGGCGTCGTTGCCTTGATGTATTCGCCGGCGACCTGGCCGAGTGCCGGGTTGTTGCCGGCGACATAGAGGTCACGCACGCTGTTGTCGTTGGTCGAGGGCGCGCGGTCCACCAGCGCCACGAAGGTGCCCTTGCCCTTGATTTCCTTGATCGCATTGACCAGCGGATCGGGGTCGGTCGGCAGGATCACGAGGGCGTCGATCCCCTGCGTTTCGAGGTCCTGCACGGCATTGGCCTGGCTCGCCGGATCCGGCGAGGTCTTGACGATGACGTTGAGGCCCGGATGCTGTTCCATGAGCAGCTTGGCAACACGCTCGGCGTGGAACACCACGCCGGCGGTCCAGCCATGGTCGGCCGCCGGGATCGACACGCCGATCGTGACGTTCTTGTCTTGTGCATGGGCTGCACCCGTCAGTGCCATCATCGTGACGGCGGCAATGCCCATTAATCCCTTTCGCATGCTTCTTCCTCCCAATGATTCTAAGTCTTGGTTGATGTGGCCGGATCGCGCTCGATCCGGCTTGGTCACGATTTGCGTACCAGCGAGCGCTGGACGAGCATCGCGATGATGATGATCGCACCCTGCATCGCGCCGATCAGGTATTCGCTGATGAAGTTCGACAGGAGCATGATGTTTCCGACCAATTCGAGAATGAAGGCACCGCAGATCGTGCCCCAGACGCGGCCGGCGCCGCCCTTGAGCGCCGTTCCGCCGACGACGACGGCGGTGATGGCCTGCAGTTCCCAGAGGATACCGGTCGTGGCCGAGGTGGATCCGAGCCGCGGCACGTAGAGCAGCACGGCGACGGCGACGCAGAGTCCCTGGATGACGAAGGCGATGGTGCGCACGCGATTGACGGCGATGCCGGAATAGCGAGCCACGTCGCTGTTGGAGCCGACGGCGACCACGTGCCGGCCGTAACGCGTGCGATAGAGGATGAAGGCGGCGACGGCAGTGACCGCGAGGATGATCGCGATCGGCACCGGCACGCCGAGAATGCTGCCGAAATAGGCCGGGCGATAGAGCTCCTGTATTTCCGGCTCGCGCAGGGTGATCGCGCCGCCTTGCGAAAGCCAGGTGGTAAGGCCGCGATAGATGCCCATCGTGCCGAGCGTCGCGATGAAGGGCTCGATCCTGCCGACCGTGGTGATCAGCCCGTTGGCGAGCCCGCAGGCGCTACCGGCGACGACCGCGAAGAGGACCGCGGCCGTGAGCATCAGTGCCGGATCGGCAATCACGCCGGAATTCATGAACAGGATCATCAGGCTCGCCACGAAGGCGACCATCGAGCCGACGGAAAGGTCGAGGTCGCCTGCGGAAATGACGAAGGTGGCGCCAACAGCGATGATGGCGATGAAGGCGCTGCGGGTGGCGACGTTGGCGAGGTTGTTGAGACTGATGAAGTTGGGGTTGACCATGGCACCGACGATCAACAGCAGTGCAAGGGCGGCAAACGGCGCCACGGCCCTGAGATCGACGTCCCGCCACGTCCGGCGGTGCGTTGTGCTTTGGATGCTTTCCTCGTTCACGCTCATGTCCAGATCAACCTCTCCCGCCCCCGAGCCGGGGGAATTCCTTTTCCTGTGCCTGCCTTCGCCGCGCGTCCAAGCGGTCAGGCGGCAGCCATTTTCTTCAGTCCGGCTGCGTAGCGCATGATCTCCTGCTCGGAGATCTCGTCTCCCTCGAGCAT
This sequence comes from Sinorhizobium meliloti 4H41, assembly GCF_000375585.1. Lineage (GTDB taxonomy): Bacteria > Pseudomonadota > Alphaproteobacteria > Rhizobiales > Rhizobiaceae > Sinorhizobium > Sinorhizobium meliloti_A. The sequence goes on from NZ_AQWP01000003.1 coordinate 373,610, forward strand.
GCCGACGATGCGTCCCTCGCGCATCACCGCGACCCTGGTGCAAAGCCCGATGACCTCGGGCATTTCGGAAGAGACGACGATGATCGAGCGGCCGTCGCGCGCGAGCGCCGAGATGAAATGATAGATCTGCTGCTTGGTGCCGACGTCGATGCCGCGTGTCGGCTCGTCGATGATGATGATGTCCGGTTCCGTTTCCATCACCTTGGCGAGCAGCAGCTTCTGCTGATTGCCGCCGGACATGCGCCTGGCGACGACATTGCCGTCGCGCACGCGGATGTCGAAGCGGCGGCGGGCCCTTTCGAGTGCAGCCGCCTCGCTGGCCGGGCTGAGATAGCCGATGCGGGCATGCCGGCCGAGCGACTGCAATGTCAGGTTCGTCGTCATGCCGGAGTTGAGCAGCAGGCCCTTCGCCTTGCGGTCCTTGGTCATGTAGGCAAGACCGCGCCGGTTGGCCGCGTGCACGTCGCCTGAAGGCGCGGTCTCTCCACGGATCGTCACCTCGCCCGACAGGCGGGGCCTGAGGCCGGCGACCGCTTCCATGAGTTCGGTGCGGCCGGAGCCGATCATGCCCGAAAAGCCCAGTATCTCGCCTTTGCGCACCTCGAAGCTGGCGTCCTTCACATAGTCGGTCGAGACGGCGTCGACTCGCAGCACGACCTCTTCGTCGACGTTCGGCTCATTCTTGGCGGGATAGAGACTCGACATTTCGCGGCCGACCATGAGCTGCGCAATCGACTCGCCGTCGAGCATCGATGTCGCGGCGGTCTTCACCCACTGCCCGTCGCGCAGCACCGTCACCCGGTCGGTCAGTTCGATGACTTCGTCGAGCTTGTGCGACACGAAGACGAAGCTCGTGCCCCTGTCGCGCAGCTTGCGCACCTGCCGGAAAAGGAAGTTGGTCTCCTCGCGGGAGAGGACGGCAGTCGGCTCGTCCATGAAGACGATCCGCGCGTCGCGGCTGATGGCCTTGGCGATCTCGACCATCTGTTTTTCGGCGATTGAAAGACTGCCGATCAGCGCGTTCGCGTCAACGTGGCAGCCGAGCAGATCGAGAACCCGGCGCGCCTCCGCGCGCATATACTTGCGGTCGAGCACGCCGAAACGCGTCACCTCGCGACCGAGAAACAGGCTTTCGGCAACAGTCAGATGTTCGGCGAGATTGAATTCCTGGTGGATGATGACGATGCCCAGCGCTTCGGCCGCGCCGTTTGCAGGAAGCGTTACCGGCTGGCCATCGAGCAGGACCTCGCCCGAGGACGGCTGCTCGAACCCTGAAAGAATCTTGACGAGGGTCGACTTGCCGGCGCCGTTCTCGCCCATCAGGGCATGGATCTCGCCGGCGCGAAGCTCGAAATTGACACTGAAGAGCACCTGCACGCCGCTGAAGGACTTGCTGATCCGCCGCGCCTCCAGCACGACGCGCGCGGCGTCTACCGTCTCCGGATTCATCGATTCCCCCATTGCGGCTCCCGACCGCCCATGGACGCTATGTAAACCTTTACACTCCCTATGTAAAGGTTTACATAACGGCATGCACAGGAATTTGCCGGACCGCCTTTGACGCTGCCCGCGGTGTGTGTAGTGTCCCGCCGTGAACAGCCGCGCGTTCTTGTCAGATACGCAAAGGCCGCCGTCGCAGATTGATTAGCTGCTTGTTTTTATCTCTAAATCGGGATTTAGGGAAACACGCAGTAGGGAGACGCAAGGCAGAGCGCAGTGTCGGATTCCACGCCCGCAACCATCGAAGACGTCGCCAGGATCGCTGAAGTTTCGATCGCGACGGTATCGCGGGCAATCCACAACCCGGAGAAGGTCGCTAAATCCACGCGGCTGAAGGTCAACCAGGCGATCGCGATCACCGGCTATACGACCAATGCCATGGCTCGCAGCCTGCGCCTCGGCCGCTCGAACATGATCCTGGTCGTCGCCCCGGATATCGGCGATCCAAACTTTTCGAGCATTCTGGTCGGCCTCGAAAACGAGGCACGGTCGCACGGATACGGCGTGCTGATCGGCCATACCCAGAACGACGCCCAGCGCGCGGTCGAATATCTGAAGTTTCTCAACTCCAACCAGGCGGCGGGTCTGATCCTCTTTACCGGCATCCTGCCCTTCGGTCACGAGACGATAGCAGCGCGGCTGCCGCCGAGCGTCGGCATATTCGAGCCCGTCTTCAACGGCGGCATACCCTATGTGGGTGTCGACGATGTCGAGGGCGCCCGCAAGGTGGTCGACCTCCTCATCGCCGAAGGTCATCGGAAGATCGCTTTCATCGGCGATTCGCGGACCCGCCTTGCCTATAAGCGGCGCCGCGCCGGCTATGATGCGGGCCTCGATGCGGCGGGGGTGCCGGCGGAACTTCGGCTGGTCCAGGAGGGCGATGGCACGCTCGAGAGCGGCAGGGCTGCCGTCGAGCGGCTCTTCGTGCGCGACACGCTGCCGACGGCATTCATGTGCGTCAACGATCAGACGGCACTCGGCGTGATGATCGGGCTGAAGGCACGCGGCTATGACATACCGCGCGATTTCTCGGTCACAGGCTTCGACGACGTGCCGCAGGCGACATTCATGACGCCGGCTTTGACCACGATCCGCCAGCCGCGCACGCTGATCGGCAAACACGCCATGGCGCTTCTCTTGGAGCTTCTCTCCGACCGCAGCCCGGCCGAGACCGAGATCTTCCTCAGGCCCGATCTCGTGGTGCGAAACTCCGTATCCTCACCGTCCGCACGATGGGCTTGAGAAGGCTTCACTGCTGCCCCGCTTCAGCCTGTTGAAACACGCAGTTCCGCATCAAAGATTCTCGAGGGCTCAGCCGCGCTCAGCCGCGCGAGGTCATCCAAACGCCGACCAGCGTCACCGCCAGCCCCATCAAGACAGCCGGGGTCAGCGGCTCGGAAAACAGCGCCCAAGCCCACAGCATGGTGACAGGCGGACTGAGATAGATCGCAGCGCTGACCTGGGCCACCGGGAAGAGACGCAAGCTCGTGTAGTAGACCGAATAGGCGGCAAAGGTTGCGAACAGAACCAGCCAGACCATCCCCACGCCGAAAGCGGGCGTCAACGGCGGGGCGAGGTTCCCTTGCATCATAGCGCACAGCCCGAACAGCACCGAACCGGTGAGGGTATGGATGCAAAGGCTCTGGTGCACGGGCATGTGCCGGGTGCGCCGTCGCTTGTGCAGAACCGAGGCGAGCGCAAAAACAAGCATGGAGCCTACCGTCAATCCATAAGCCCACAACGGGGCCGTGCCGAAGCTGAGGCTGTCGAACGAGACGATCAGCACACCGAGAACGGCGATTGCCGTTCCGAACCATTGCCGCGCGCTCAGGCGTTCGCCCAAAACGGGTTGCGACAGGGCGGCAATCGCCAACGGCAAGAGGTCCGAGATGAGTGCGACCAGTCCTGTCGGAACCCGCTGTTCGATGGCCAGTGCGAAGCCACCGAGATAAAGGAAGACCGACATGACGCCGAACAGCATCTGTTCCACGACGCCGCGCATCCGCAGCCGCGGACCGATGATCAGCGCGAAGGGCAGCAGGATCACTCCCGACAAAAGCGTGCGCCAGAACAGAACCAGCATTACGCTCGCCTCTTCGCTTGCATAGCGAATGCCGACGAAGCCGGAACTCCAGCCGACGACCAGTAGCGTCGCCATGAGTGGCCAGAGGAGACGATGCTGTTTCGGTGCGGGCAGCGAGATGGGCTGGTGGGTCATGGCGCTCTCGGGCGTGTCGTTCGTTCCCCAGCCTTAGGTGGCGGCGATCCCTTTTGCACATGACAAATTTCGATAGGAACATGACATCGCAGCCGGATCGGCAATGTGAAATTGCCAAATGAGCACTTGGTCCGCATAATTCACGCAATATTCATGACGGGGATCGCGATGAAAGAGCTCAACGGCCGACGTTTGGAAATCGATGCGCTGCGCGCCTTGTGGGCGATCCGCCATCACGGGGGGATCACGCGCGCGGCCGAGGCCCTGGGTTTGTCGCAGTCAGCCGTCAGCCACAAGGTCAAACGGCTCGAGACGAGCCTCGATTGCGACCTGCTCGGCCGCAAGCCGGGGGGAGCGATGTTCACCGCGGCCGGGGAGGATTTGCTGGACTATGCCGGGCGAATCCTCGGGCTGCATGACGAGGCGCTTCTGAGTTTGTCGAAAACGTCGCTCAAGGGGCGCATCGCTCTCGGCCTGACCGAAGACACCGCCTGCAGCGATCTTGCGCGCATATTAGCGAGATTTCGCCGCCTGCATCCTCACGTCGCCGTCCGCACCAAGGTCCGCATGAGTCTGGTCCTGCGGGCAATGCTGGATCGGGGCGAATTGGAGGCTGCGATCCTGCAGGTCTTCGCTCATGAGGTCCGACCGACCGACGTCGTCCTGTTCCGCGAGGAGCTTCACTGGGTCAAGCATCCGGAATTATCGCTGCCGCAGCAAGGCCCGATACCCTTCCTGTCCTTCGATGACGAATGCTTCTACCGAAGATGGGCGCTCGATATCGGACAGGACGGAGGGGTGGTTCTTGAAACCGTGTTCGAATGTGCAAGCGCGGCCGGCATCGTGGCCGCGGTAAATTCGGCCATGGGCGTAGCGCTTCTGAGCGGCCGCCACCTGCGCCCCGAGATGCAGATCGTCTCCGAGCACCTGCCGGCGCCGCCTGCCGTGGCCTATGTCGTGCGCCGCGCCAGGAAGGCGAGAAATTCCGCGCTCGAAACGCTCGTCGCCGAAATCGAGAAGGAAATCAGTCGTTACGGAGGGCTCGTCCTGGCGAGCTAGGTGGTGGCTCATTAAACGCTCAGCGAGAGTCGCATGGCTGCGAGCGTAACGGAAGCGAGGTAGGGCCTGTTTCTACCGGCCAGCGGCGTGCTAAGTTCGTTGAATGACGGCGGCCGACCGATACAGTTTTCGCAAAGCGACGGTGAATGATCTCCCTTTGCTCGCAGCATGGCGATCGAACCCGCATGTCCGCGCATGGTGGGGCTCGGATGGGTCGCACGATGCAGCAGACCTGGCTGATCCTCGCGTGGCGCGTTGGATTGTTTCAACCGCCGAACGCCCCTTTGCGTTCATGCAGGACTATACCGTCCACGGCTGGGAAAATCACCATTTCGCCGAGCTTCCCGAGGGATCGCGGGGGATCGATCAATACATAGGAGACCCCGAAATGATCGGGGTTGGACACGGGACAGCGTTTATCGGGGCGAGAATGAGGGCTCTCTTCGATGCGGGGGTACCGGTTATCGGCACCGATCCGCACCCGGCCAATGAACGGGCGATTGCCGTCTACAAGAAACTGGGTTTCGAACCGTTGGGACCACCTCAAGAGACGCAGTGGGGCTTGATCTTGCCAATGACTGCGAGGCAGTGAGCGGCACACCATCAATCGCCCTCGACCGCTGAGACATGGTCGGCAGCGCAGTCCCTATCCGCTCGGTGGCTTCGGGATCTGTCCTAACGTTGGCGGGAGCTGAAGAGGGCCGCCGTTTCGCGGGTCTGGACCCGCATCATCGCGCTCCAGAGCTGGAGGAGGAAGCTGGTGCGGGCTTGTTTCGCAAGCTGGCGCTGCGAGGACATGGTAATTCTCCGATAGTTTTTCATTTCGGCGATATAGTCTATCGGCGCAGCGGAAGCCATAGGGCAGCCAAAGGGTCTGCCTTGCAAGACGAGCATATGTCGTTCGCGACAATATAGCGGCGCAGTACCATGACGAGACAAGAAAAAGGCCGGGATGAATGTCTTCGTCCCGGCCAGTTCTTTCGAGGAGGAGCAGTATTTTTATGCTTTTTTGCGGCCTTTCTGGCGATAGACGTCGACGACCACCGCAGCGACGATGATGATGCCCTTGACGATCTCCTGGTAGTAGGCGTCGACCCGGAGGAAGGTGAAGCCTGACGTCATCACGCCGAGGATCACCGTGCCGATCACCGTGCCGGTGATGCGGCCGACGCCGCCGGTGAGCGACGTGCCGCCGATGACGGTCGCGGCGATCGCGTCGAGTTCGTACATGACGCCCATGCCGGCCTGTGCCGTCTGGGCGCGGGCGGCGGTGACCACGCCTGCGAGGCCCGCAAGCATGCCGGCGATCGCATAGACTTTCACCAGATGCGCTTCGACATTGATGCCGGAGACGCGCGCGGCCTGGACATTGGCGCCGATCGCGTAAGTGAACTTGCCGTAGCGGGTGTAGCGCAGCGCGATGTGGAATATGAGCGCCACGACGAGGAACACGATCACCGGCCAGATGCCCGTGCCGATGAAGTTGAACTGCTCGGTGAGGCCCGAGACCGGCTGGCCCTTCGTGTACCACTTGGAGACGCCGCGGGCCGAAACCATCATGCCGAGCGTGGCGATGAAGGGCGGGATCTTGGTCCTGGCGATGAGCTGGCCGTTGATGAAGCCGGCGAGAAGACCGATCCCGACGCCAAGGCAGATCGGCACGATGGCCGGCAGGTCGGTCAGGGACGGATAAAGCGCCCGCGGCCAGGTGGAGGCCTGCGCAACGCTCGCCGAGATCATCGCGGTCATGCCGACGACCGAACCTGACGAGAGGTCGATGCCGCCCGTGATGATAACCTGCGTGACGCCGACGGCGATGATGCCGATCACCGATACCTGCAGGATCATGATCGTCAGGCGTTGGGAATTCATCAGGAAGCTCTGGCCGACGAAGAGCCAGCCGAGAACCTCGTAGACGAGCGCGATACCGATCAGCACCAGAAAGATGTTGAGCTCGGGCGGCACGCGCCGTCTCGAGCGGGCGAGGGATGAGCTCGTGCCCTGCGCTGCGACATTGGTATTCATCTTCTTTCCTCCCTGCGGTCGGCAGTTCGCCTTGATCGGTTCCAAAGGTCCGAGCGGAATGCGGGCGGAAGGCCGCACGCACTCATCCCGCTCTATCGCGCCGCAAGCTCCATGACCTTGATTTGGGTAGCTTCCGCCCTGTCGAGAAATCCGGTGACCCGGCCCTCGTGCATCACCATGATCCGGTCGCTCATGCCGAGCACTTCCGGCATTTCCGACGAGATCATGATGACCGCGACGCCGTTGCGGGCGAGTTCGGTCACCAGGCGGTGGATCTCCGCCTTGGCGCCGACATCGATGCCACGCGTCGGCTCGTCGAGGATCAGGATGCGCGGATTGGTGAGCAGCCAGCGGCCGATCAGCACTTTCTGCTGGTTGCCGCCCGAGAGATTCTCGACGCGCTCCTGCAGATTCGGCGTCTTGACCCGAAGCTTGCGGCTCATCTCCTCGCAGGCGGCGGTGACCTCCCTCTCGCTGACGAAGCCGCCCTTGACGAATTTGTCCTGCAGCACGGCGATCTGCATGTTTTCGAGAATGTCGAGGATGAGCAGACAGCCGGTGTCCTTGCGATCCTCGGTCAGAAACGCCATCCGATGGCGGATCGCCTTATTGGCGCTGTCGATCACGACCTCTTTCCCGTCGATCGCGATCGTGCCCGAGCTGGCCGGCGTGACCCCGAAGAGCGTCTCGGCGACGTTGGAGCGACCGGATCCGACGAGGCCTGCGACGCCGAGGATCTCGCCGGCGCGCACATCGAAGGAGACGTCGCGGAAGACGCCGTCGAGGGTCAGGTTCTTCACCGACAGCACCACGTCGCCGATCGGCACCTCCTCCTTCGGGAACATCTGGGTGATTTCACGTCCAACCATCATGCGGATGATGTCGTCGCGGGTGACCTCGTTCGAGAGGTGGGTGCCGATATATTTGCCGTCGCGGAAAACCGAGAACTCGTCGGCGATCTCGAACAGCTCGTTCATCTTGTGGGTGATGTAGACGATGCCGATACCCTGCGAGCGCAGGTCGCGGATGATCTCGAACAGATGGGCCACCTCGCGTTCGGTGAGCGCCGAGGTGGGCTCGTCCATGATCAGCACGTCGGACTCGTAGGAGACCGCCTTGGCGATCTCGACCATCTGGCGGTTGGCGACCGAGAGGTGACGGACCTCGATCTCCGGATCAAGATCGATCTTGAGCCGCTCGAAAAGCTTTGCCGTCATGCGGTGCATCTCGCCATGGTCGACGAAGCCGAAGCGGTTCTTGGGTTCCCGGCGGATCCAGATATTCTCGGCGACGGTCATGAAAGGCATCAGGTTCAGTTCCTGATGGATCATGGCGATGCCGTTTTCGAGCGCGTCGAGCGGCGACTTCAGCCGGATGCCGGCGCCCCTGAGTTTCACCTCGCCCTGATCGGGATGATAGATCCCGGCGAGGATCTTCATCAAGGTCGACTTGCCGGCTCCGTTCTCGCCCATGAGCGCATGCACGGTGCCGCGCTTCAGCTTGAACTCCACGTCGTCGAGTGCGACCACACCCGGAAATTCCTTGCGAACGCCTTCTGCAGTCAGAAGGTATTCGGATTTGGGAACGGCGCCGCTGGCGCGCACGGCTGCCATTGTCGTGGGACTGAGTGTCATTCTCGTTGCCTCCCATGTTCCGGTTCAACCGGAATGTCCACGCGGTGGCGGAGCATGCCTTCCCCGGTGCGAACCCGAAGCAGGCGTGGCGTTCGGGAGCGCGGCATTGCCGCGCCCCCAGGCAGCGCCGGTCAGTTCTTCGCCTGATATTGCTCCAGGTTCTCCTTCGTGACGAGTTCGAAGGGGATGTAGACCTTTTTCTCCACCGGCTCGCCCTTGGCGAGCTTCAGCGCGGCGTCTACCGAGCCCTTGCCCTGGCCGGCGGCGTTCTGGAAAACGGTCACGTCGAGGTCGCCGGCGGCCATGGCCGCGAGCGCGTCCTGGGTTGCGTCGATCCCGCCGATGACGACGGAATCCATCGAGCGGCCGGCCGCCTTCAGCGCCTGGATCGCGCCGATGGCCATCTCGTCGTTGTTGGAGATGACGGCGTCGAATTCGAGGCCGGCGGAAAGCCAGTTCGTCATGAGGTCCGAACCCTGGGTGCGCGACCAGTTCGCGGTCTGCTCCTCGACGATCTCGATGCCCTTGCATTCGTCGGTCGCGATCACGTCGTGGATGTCCTTGGTGCGCATGCGGGCAGCCTGGTTGGAGAGTTCGCCCATCATGACCACGGCCTTGCCCTTGCCGCCCAGCATCTTGCAGATTTCCTTGGTCTGCAGCGTTCCGGATTCCTGTTCGTTCGACGCGACGAAGGCCTGCTTGTCCGGAAGCGTATCGACGTTCACCGGCTCGCGGTTGACATAGACCAGCGGAATGCCGGCATCCGCGGCGATCTTCGACATTGCGGCGGTCGCATCGGTGTCGACCGGGTTGACGATGATGGCATCGACCCCGGCGGCGATGAAATTCTGGATCTGGCTCTGCTGTTTGGCGACGTCGTTCTGCGCGTCTTCGACCTGCAGCTCGACGCCCTCGAGCGTCTTGGCGTAATCCTGCATGCCGGTGCGCAGCACCGTCAGGAAGTTGTCGTCGAAGAGCGCCATCGATACGCCGATGGTCTCCGCATGCGCGGCCGTCGACATCACGACGGCCATCGCAGTGCCTATGAAAAATTTCTTCATTGTTCTTCTCCTCCACTTGGTGCCGGCCACACCTTCTTCGGCCGGGAACGCGACCTTCTTCGCGAGATCGCGTTCAGACTTCGACCGGTAGCGGCACTCCCGCTACGCTTCCGATCAAAACGGAATAAAAAAACCAGTGTTTTGGCATTACGGAATATGTATTCCATTTTATCGGGATGCCGTCAAGAGCGCCTGGGCGCGCCGGTTTGGAATCCAGCTCTTTCCACTGCCGGTGGCGATCAGCTCCGCGACCGAAGGTAGTCCATGCTCTCTCGCAGGGCGTCCGCCGGGTCCGCAAGTGCGTGCACCGAAGGGGCAAAGGGCTCGAAGGAGAAGGGGCCAGCATAGCCCTCGTCCCGCAGCCGGCGAATCTGGCCTTGATTGTCCAGCCTGTCGGCGGCGTCGACGAGAACGCGATGCGGATCGCGCATATCCGAGACGGCCAGGTTTTCGTCGATAACGCCGGAGATGTGTACGAGGCCGGTGAGATCCGCAAAAAACTGGTCTTCGCCAGCTAGGTGATGGTGGAACGTGTCGTGCACCAGGCGGAAGCTCGATTGACCGGAGACTGCCCGGATCGCTTCGGCGGCCTCCGCCTTGGAGCGCAGCGAACAGACCTCGAAGCCGAGCGGCTCCACGAGACCGGTGACGCCGGCCGCGTCGAGCATCGGCTTCAGCGCCGCAAGCGCCTGCCGAAGGTTGGTTTGCCGCACGCCGTCCTCCTTGCCGCTGCCGTCATTGACGGGCACCAGTACCAGAGCCTTCGCACCGCAGTCGCGTGCATAGGAGATGAGTTCGCGCGCTTCGGCTGCCCGTTCCTCGCTCCATTCGTTGAAGCGCTGCAAGGCGTTGATCGAGACGATCGTCAGACCGTGCTTCTCCGCAAGGGCTTTCACCTCCTCCGGAGGCGTCCCGTCGGCAATTGCGTTGGTGGTCAGGTCGTTGCGGATTTCGACCAGGGAAATGCCGAGCGATCTCGCAAGCGAGAAGAACGCGTCGACCGGGAGGCCGGGAGCGGCCATATGGTTGAGGGCGAAGGCGAGGGCGGTCATGCCGGAAGTCTCCTGGGAAATAGTGATGCGGTGATGCCGGAACGTTTGTTCCATTTGCAGGTGCAGCCACATTCACCATTCCGCGAGACTCAGTCAAAGGCGCAGAGCAGCGGCAATGTTGCATCCCTGCAAGATTGCATTTCACCGCTGATGGAATTCTGTCATGGCGTCCGGCGAGAGGCGCTCGCCCGCGCTTTCACTCGAGACCGTTCGCCTCGGCGATGAAATCCGACAGCATCGGCACGTAGTCCTCGCCGCGGCCCGCGCCGACCGCCTGTGCAAATGAGTTCCGGACGGCCGCCCCGACCGGATTGGCGGCGCCGGCGGCAATGGCGTAGCCGGCAAGATAGCTCATGTCCTTGAAGCCGTTGCGGATCGCGAATTTATGGGCGTTCGGGTCGCGTTCCAGGACCCAGCGGAAGAAGGTCTGATAGAAGGGGCAATCCATCCGGCCGCCGCGAATGACGCTGTCGAAGACCTCGGGCGTCAGCCCGGCCTTGCGTCCGAGCATCAGCGCCTCGGAATAGAGCGCCGCGTAGCCCATCGACAGGAAGTTGTTGAGCAGCTTCATCGTGTGACCGGAGCCGGTCGGCCCCGTGTGGATGATCCGACCGGCGAAACATTCGAGTACCGGCCACACGCGCTGCACGTCTGCCTCCGCGCCGCCGACCATCACATCGAGCGTGCCCGCGGCGGCATCGGCCGGCGTACGGCTGAGCGGCGCGTCGATCAGCGTAAGGCCGCTTGCCGCGAGATCTGCTGCAAGCTTCGTCGTGACGGAGGGATCGGATGTGGAACAATCGACGATGGTGACCGGCCTGCCCGCGCTCGCAATGCCCTCCGGGCCACCGATGACCGAAAGGACCTCAGGCGAGCCGGTAACGCAGAGGACGATGACGTCGCATTGCTCCGCCATCTCGCGCGGCGTCCTGACTTCGCGTGCGCCCTCGGCAACGAGCGTCTCCACCGGCGCCCGGTTGCGATGCGCCCTCACCTGGAGCGGCCAACCCTTTTTCAGAATATTTGCCGCCATCCCTTGACCCATCAATCCGAGCCCGATGAAGCCTATGTTCGATTTCGTCATCTAATCGCCTCCTCTACCTTCATGTTCCGGACGTTGAACGACTGTATCCGCGATCTTAGAGAATTCGAGCGGGATGCGGGCGGAAAACTGCCGGCGCCTTTTTCCGGAATTCGTCTCGCGGGACTTTTCCATGCGGCCATAGCTTGTTCGTTTTTGGCGGCACCGGTAGATGTCAGCCATTCCCGACCTTGTCAGCCTCCCGCCTCAGCCTCTGCAGATCGCTGGCAATGCCAAGTGCCGCTTCCGCTCGCTCGAGCGCTTCTTTCGAATGCCGCATGGCTGCATCGCGAAACCGGTCCTGGTTGAATTTGGCGAGCGTGCCGAACGCCTTCTGGAGGCGGACTCCTATTTCGACGATAGCAGCGCCGTCCCGCGCGATCGGCGTGAACAGATCGTCGAAAACTTCGTCGAGCTCGATCGCCGGCACGTAGACCTTTGGATAGAGCACCTCGTCCTGCAGCGCCTTCTCCACGGGCTCGGTCCAGACGGCCAACACGCGCAACGCACGGCTGATGACGTCGATGGCGGTCCCGGGGTCGTTGACGGCCGGCGACAGGGCGCGCGACGCTATTTCAGCCAGCACCGCCGCTCCGAACCTCGGATCCTGATCGAACGAACGCGTATCTCCCACCGAGAAGCACCTGGCGATCTCGGCAAGGACATGCTCGTCCCGTGTGCCGTCGACGGAAGCGACGGGCCGGTTTGGATCGACAAGCTGGCCAGGTATCAATCGGACGAATATACAGGTCTTCCTATCGTTCGCGATGGCGGAAAGCCCGCTTACGTCGAGATGCTGGATATAACCGATCCTGTCGATAAAGACCGGCGTGGCGGATGCGGGGATGCGTGCGGCATCGTCCAACCGGTTTCCGCCGAGGTAAGGTCGTAACCGCCGCGATCGCATTGCCTCGATCGTGACCGCCTCGACCTGTTCCGTCGTCTCGGTGACGCGTCCGAGGCGCGAGAGATGATCGATCCAGCGCAGCAGCGTCACGATGATCAGGACGATGACGCCGATCGTCACCACGAACAGAATAAGGCGGCCCTGGTCGCCGTAGGCGCCGGTGCTGAGAGCGATGATGCCGACGAGGCTGAACAGAAACGACCCGATGAAGGTCGCGAGCACGTTCTGTGTCGTGCTGTCTTCCATGAGAAGCTTCGTTGCCCGTGGCGTAACGCTATTGGTTGCCGCCGAGTAGGCCGATACCATCGTGCTTAGCGAAAATGTCGAGACCGTCAGCATGCTGGCAGCGATGATCCCCAGCACGTTGTCGACTGCGTGCGCCCCTATTCGGTTCGGAAGGTCTCGCGGAATGAACGGGCCAAGGAAAATTGCGATGAGTGCGGTTATAATCGCAAGAATGGAGAAAAGCGTGGCTCGAAACCAGATTCGCCGCGTGATCTGCGAAAACAACCATGTCCATCGTGATGTCATCAAACTCGTCCACTTACGATCAGCTCTGATCGAACTGTCGATAAATTTGTCCTTTAATCTATCCGACCGGAGGACAACGACATGCAGAAGATCAAAGTGCTACAGCGATATTTCGCGTACGATAAGACGCGCCGGGGTGTAGCTTAAGGACAGAAGCGGGTCTCCGTGTCAACTTGAACGGGAACCGGGGAACGGCTTCACCGGATCGGCGAAGCTGTTTCAGAATTTGCGGCTCACGAAGGATGAGCCGGCCAGCCCGAACCGCCAGGGCTGTTCTGCCGCCTTGGTTATGCCGACGCGGATGCCGGTGGCGATCGGTGGTTGCGTGGAGGGCGGGGTGAGGCGGAACGGCTCCTCTCCGAGCGGCAATCCGTCCAGCTCCCGGCTGATCGCCAGCGCCTGTCCGACACGTCCCGGCCCGGAACACAGCAGCCTCTCTTCGCGGACACCACGTCTCGCCCGCATCGTCTCTACGCCCCATTTTGGTTCGATCGCGCGGATCAGGACGGCGCTGCCGGGCAGGCAGACGAAATTCAGGCACCAGTGCAGGCCGTATGAGAGATAGATGTAGGCATGCGCCGGCGGACCGAACATGGCGCGATTGCGCGCCGTGGCGCCTGCAAAACTGTGCGACGCCGCGTCGTCCGGAAGATAGGCCTCCGTTTCGACGATAATGCCGCCGACACCGGAAACGGTGAAAGCGGCGCCGATCAAATCAGCCGCCACCTGGACTGCGCTGCGCGCGAAGAAGTCGACTTTTGAGGTCAAGCGATGCACCGGTCGGTTCGAGTTATCCGCATCCTCGCAAGAGATCCGGCGAGCGCCAAGGCATGGATGACGAAAATCGGATCGTCTTTTTTAGCCGCCCCCTAGGGAAAACGGGTTGAATTGAAGGCCCGGGCGCACGATTCTCCATGAAGGAATTCGAAGCGCTACAGCGACCAGGCGTGCCTCGATCGGCCATGCGGTGCTGGAGGAGAGCGAACTCATGAACCACTACCATATTTTCGAAACCGTGCGCGGTTTCTGCGGCATCGCCTGGAGCGATGCGGGCATCACGCGCTTCCAACTGCCGACGCGAAGCGCCGAATCCACCGAGCGACTGCTTCTGCGGCGTTTGCCGGACGGAGCGCCGCAAGAGCCGCCGCCGAGGGTTGCCGAAGCGGTTGCGGCGGTGAAGGCCTATTTCGAGGGAAGGGAAACCGACTTTTCCCGCTTCGATCTCGATCTGCAGGGACAGGACACGTTCTTCGAGAAAGTCTATCAGGCCGCGCGAAAGATCCCGTGGGGAAGCACGACGACCTACGGCGCGCTTGCAAAGGAGCTCGGAGCAGGTCCGGAGGCGGCCCGGGATGTCGGCCAGGCGATGGCGAAGAATCCCGTGGCATTGATCATCCCCTGCCATCGGGTTCTCGCAGCCGGCGGCAAGATCGGCGGCTTCTCGGCGCCGGGCGGTTCATCCACGAAGCTCGGAATGCTCGAAATGGAAGGCGTCAAGGTCGCTCCGCCGGAGCCCGCGCAGCAATCCCTGGGGTTTTGAAATGGCCATCACGAATCCGAGCGAGGCGAACGTCGCGGTTCAGCCTCCGACGGAGCCACACCCGCCTTTGCCCGGCGAAAGCGAGGGAACATGGCCGGCGCGGCGGCGCCGGATCATCGACTGGCTCGTCATCGAGACGCGCGATGAACGCTTCATCGACAACATCTTCGTGGAGATGTGCGACAGGCTGGTGGAGGCGGGCGTGCCCGTCGCCCGCGCCACCCTTCATTTCAGAATTCACCACCCGCAGTGGATCGGTGCACGGATTCTGTGGCGAAAGGGCCTGGCGGAGGCGGAGCTCGATACCTATGCCTATGGCGTCGAGGACACCACCCAATATCTGAGCAGCCCCTTGCGCGATTTCAACGAGGGGGCGGAAGAGGTGCGCAGACGCCTTGACGACCCGACGTCCGCGGGTCCGGATTACCCGCTCTATGACGAACTGCGCGCGGAGGGACTGACCGAATACATCATCTGGCCCTTGCTCCATACGCTCGGCAAGCGGCACGCGGTGACCTTTGCGAGCGACAGGCCGGGCGGATTTAGCCCCGATGATCTCGCCTTCCTGAAGGACATTCTGCCGGCCCTGGCGCTTGTCAGCGAGATACGGCTGAAAAACCGCTTCGCCCGCACGCTTCTCGAGACCTATGTCGGGCCGCATGCGAGCGAGCAGATCCTTGCCGGAGCGACCACGCGCGGCAGCGGCGTGACGGTGGGGGCCGCGATCCTCATCTGCGATCTGCGCGACTTCACGAAGCTGTCGGACCTGTGGCCCCGCGACGACGTCATCGAACTCCTCAACGGCTATTTCGATGCCATGTCGGAACCGATCGAGCGGCACGGCGGGGAGATCCTGAAATTCATGGGCGACGGGCTTCTGGCGATCTTTCCGCTCAGCAATCCATGTGCCTGCAGTCAGCTTCTCGGAGCCATCGGCGAGGCGCAGGCCGCTCTTGCCGTTCTCAACGAGGAGAACCTGCGCAAGGGCCACGATCCGCTCGGCTACGGCATCGGCGTCCATGTCGGCGATGTGATGTATGGCAATATCGGCTCGCGCAGGCGTCTCGATTTCACGGTGATCGGACCGGCGGTCAACATCGCCTCGCGTCTCGAAACCCTTACGAAGGAGTTGAAGCGTCCGGTGCTGCTCTCAAGAGCCTTCGTCGAAAAGGCAGGCTGTAGAGGCCAGATGGAAAATCTGGGTTCCTATGTCTTGCGGGGGCTTGACGAGCCGGTCGATGTGTTCGCGTTCTCGGGGAAAAAATAGATTCTGCCTCTCATCCGGCGGGCAGGCCGGATGAGAGGCATGCGCCGTCACTTCATCGTATAGACGTCGATAGTGAAATACTTGTCGTTGATTTTCTTGTAGGTCCCGTCGGCGCGGATCTCGTCAAGTGCCTTGTTCAGCCTCTCGCGCAGTTCGTCGTCCTCCTGACGGACAGCAATGCCGACGCCGTCGCCGACGAATTTTTTGTCGGTGATCGGCTCGCCGATAAGCTCGCAGCAACCCTTGCCGTCGTCATTCTTTGTGACCCAATCGAGCAGCGGCAGCATGTCGCCGACCTGCAGGTCGAGCCTGCCGTTGACCATGTCGAGATTGGCTTCGTCCTGGGTGGGATAGAGCTTGATCTCGGCATCCGGGTAGACGGCGGCGATATAGTCGGCCTGGGTCGTGCCGGCCTGGGCGCCGATCACCTTGCCCTTGAGCGCCTCGTTGCTGAAGTCGTTGATGCCGGCACCCTTCGGTGCCGCATGGGTCATCGCGGCGAGGTAATAGGGATTGCTGAAAGCCACCTGCTTCTTGCGCTCCTCGGTGATGAACATCGAGGCGATGATCATATCGTACTTCTTGGCAAGCAGGCCCGGAATGATGCCGTCCCAATCCTGGGCGACGACTTCGCACTCGACCTTCATGCGCTCGCAGAGCGCGAGGCCGATTTCCACGTCGAAACCGCCGATCTTACCGCTGGAATCGACGAAGTTGAAGGGCGGATAGGCGCCCTCGGTTCCGATCTTCAGCTTTTCCGCAGCATGGGCGGAAGAAGACAGTGCAGTGCCGGCGAGTGCCAGTGCCAGAATGAGTTTTCGCATGTTCGTTCCCTCGGTTGCGCCTTTGTGCGGCGCTTCCAAAGAACTTTAGGGACAGATGTTACATAAGCGAAATCGATAGGCGCGATAACCGATATTCTTCGCGTTGATGCAGGCGGGGAACGGCGACGGGCACTCAGCCTTTCAGCCGCCCCTGCCTTTTCAGCTGCTGTTCGCGGAAGAAAATGAAGAGGCCCGAGGCGACGATGAGGGCGGCGCCGATCACCATCGACAACCGCGGCGTATCGCCGAAGATCAGCCAGCCGAAGAAGATTGCCCAGAAGAGCAGCGTGTACTGCAGCGGGGCGACCGTTGCGGCGTCGGCGAGCTTCAGCGCCCGGTTGACGAGCACATGGGCGATCATTGCGACCGCGCCCAGCAGGCAGATGAGCGCCGTGTCGACCGGTTTGAGAGGTGTCCAGTCGAAGGGTGCCCAGACGAGGCCGGCGACCGCGGCACCGACGATCTGCCAGAAGGCAAGCGTCGTATCCGGAGTGCCGCGCAACGACCGCCCGGAAATCATCATGAAGGCGAAGGTCATGCTGCCGAGAATCGAGATGACGGCCGGCAGCGTAAAGGCCTGTGACGACGGTTCGAGCGCGACGACGACGCCGACAAATCCGATGCCGATCGCCGTCCAGCGCCGCCAGCCGACAGGTTCTTTCAGCACCAGCGGCGAAACGGCCGCGACATAGATCGGCGCCGCCAGCCAATAGGTCATGACGTCGGCCAGCGGCAGATAGACGACAGCGAAATAGAACGCGACCACCTCGGCCGTCGAGGCGACGACGCGGGCAAACTGAAGGCCGGGGCGCTCGAGGGTGAAGAGCTTTCTCGGGCCGCTCACCCACAGAAAGGGCGCCAGCAGAAGGGCAGCGGCGATGCTGCGGATCAGCACCACCTGCCCGACCGAGTAGGTGGCGACGAGCCACTTGCCCATGACGTCGTTCACCGAGAACATCAACATGCCGAGGAGCATGACGACCACGCCGGCGCGGGCGGCGCCGTTTTCACGGGAAAGGTTGCCGGGGACGCTGTCGACGGCCATGGGTGCGAATTCCTTCAGAGCGGGACCGCGTTTTCCGCGGAACATTGCGGACAGGAGCTCGGGCTTCAGCGAATCCGGCGTTCTGGCCTGCCGCAGCCATTCGCATATTCGGGCGGCGCAATCCATGCCGCACTGCTTATCAATTCATCACCTTTGCGAATGATAGCATTCCGCGAAATTGCGGATTGCGGGAAAGGCGGGGCACGCGCCCGGTATCGCGCTGGCGCATTTCCGCTTTCCTCCGAATGCTCAGCCCTTTGCTTTCGAAGCTCCGGACGGAAGACCGCTGCGCAGTTTTCCTGGAGTTTCCAGGTCAGGCGCTGCCGACCAGACGCATGTCGGGATTGAGGAGTTCGCTGTAAAGCTCCGCATAGCGGGCCGCACTGCGATGCCACGAGCAGTCGGTTTTCATGCCTTGCCGGCGAAGTCCCTCCCAGACGCGTCGCAGCCGGTAGAGCCGGAAGGTGCGGCGCAGTGCGTGGCGTAGCCCGTCCTCGTCGATGGGCGCAAACTGTATGCCCGTCGCGACATGGGCATGGAGCGCGGCATCGTTGGCATCGATGATGGTCTCAGACAGGCCGCCCGTGCGGGCGACGACCGGTACGCAGCCGTAGCGCAGAGCGTAAAGCTGCGTGAGGCCGCAGGGCTCGAACCGGGACGGAACGAGCATCGCATCCGCGCCGGCATGGATCCTGTGGGCAAGCTGCTCGTCATAACCGATGCTTACGCTTATGTTTTGCGGGTACCGTCGCATGAGATCCATGAATGCGGCCTCCAGCTTCTCCTCGCCTTTCCCATGGATGATCAGGGTGCCGCCATTCTTGACGATCTCGCCGGCGGTCGCAGCGAGCATATCCATGCCCTTCTGCCATGTCAGTCGGTTGACGCT
The DNA here is from genome assembly GCF_000375585.1 of Sinorhizobium meliloti 4H41. Lineage (GTDB taxonomy): Bacteria > Pseudomonadota > Alphaproteobacteria > Rhizobiales > Rhizobiaceae > Sinorhizobium > Sinorhizobium meliloti_A. The sequence goes on from NZ_AQWP01000003.1 coordinate 392,243, forward strand.
GGCGAAGACCGGACCGCAGGTGTCCGGCAGGCCGAAATGCCGGAGCAGGACCTGCCGGTTGGGCAGGCGGCGAAGCGGCACGCGTGCCGAATAGTGATGCTCGATGCAGGGATCCGAGGTTGGATCCCACACTTCCAGGTCTATGCCGTTGACGATGCCCACGACATCCGCATGCCGCTCGTTCATTACGCCTTCGAGCCCCATGCCGAAGGCCGGAGACATGATTTCCCGCGCATAGGTGGGGCTGACGACCGTGATCGCATCGGCTGCCTGCAGGCCGCCCTTGAGGAACCCGATATCGCCGTAATATTCGACGCCGTTGATCGAATAGGCTTCCGCCGGGAGGCCGAGCTCAGGGAAGTAGTGGGCCGGGAATTGCCCCTGGAACGCAAGGTTGTGCACGGTCAGGACGCGAGGAATGATGTCGTCGCCTGCGTATTTCAGATAGACGAGGCTCATCGCCGCGTGCCAGTCATGTGCGTGAATGATATGCGGCCGCCAGTTGGGAACGAGCCCGCGCGCGATTTGCGATGCGACCAGCGAAAAGGCGGCGAAGCGCTTCCAGTTGTCCGCATATTCCCGGCCATGCCTGTCCACGTAGAGAGCGCCTTCCCGGTCATAGAAGGCCGGCGCATCGAGCACGAAGAGATCCAGCCCCTGAGCCCTGGCCGCGATAAGGGTGGCGCGTTCGCCGAACAGGTTTTCGAACGCGGCGACGGGGGTCGCGTCGCCGAGCGCGCGCATGACGCCGGGGTAGCCCGGAACGAAGTTGCGCGTGTGGATGCCATGAGCCCTGAGTGCTTTGGGGAGCGATCCCGCTACATCTGCCAGGCCGCCGGTCTTGACGAGCGGAAAAATTTCGGCCGTGACAGACAGTATCTGCATCGCTCATGTTCCGGGAAACGTGTTGACTGCAACCGGCCCACTCGCCGCCGATGTGCCCTCCATCAACACAATCACGAGCATCAAAGTTCCGGTCGTCCGGCGAAATTTTATCCGCTTTATGGGGCGCCGTCCGCGCGGCCCGGATTTGCGGCGCCTGCCGCCTTCGGGAACACAAGTCGCGGCTCTTGGTTCTCCTATTCGCGCGAGGAGGCGCCGATGGGCAATGCCCCGCGCTCTCGTTTCCGTAGCAGCCGCGCCGTGCGTCCCGCCGGACCTGCAAAGATTGCTGCGGCATTTGCTTGTACATGGAAGGAGGCAACTGATGACCTTCAGTCTGATCAGTCCCGTATTCGCCGACGGCCAGCCGATACCGCAGAAATACACCCGTTTCGGCGAGAACCTGTTTCCCCCGCTGAAATGGACGGGCACGCCCGAGGGAACTGAGAGTTTCGCGTTGATCGTGGAGGATCCGGATGCGGTGAGCGGTTTGTTCCGCCATTGCGGAATTATCAACATTCCCGGCAATTGGACCGAGCTCCCTCAGGCCGTCGATACCGGCCCCGAACGTGGGATCAAGTTCATGAAGAACGATTTCGGTAACGCCCGTTACGACGGGCCGCAGCCGCCTTCCGGAACAGGCGTGCACCGTTACCGATTCAGGCTCGCCGCCCTCGACGCGGCCAATCTTTCGATCCCCGACGACGTGGGCGCGGCGGAAGCCTGGGAGAGGGCCTGCAAACATCTCGTTGGAGAAGCGGAGATCGTCGGCACATACGAAGGCTAGATGTAAGCACTTCCAGAAACGGTGTGTCCAGCGGCTTTCCGCCGCATCCGGTCACTCGGGCAACCCGGCCAGCCGCAGTCCGTCCGCGAAGCGCGCGAGATCCTCCGGGCGATGGATCGGCAGCCAGTCCTGGAGGTCGGAAAGGCGCAGCGACGGGTCGAGCCGGCGCAGGCGCTGCATCGCCCGTTGCGCTTCCTCCGTGCGTCCGGCAAGTGCATGGCTCGCCGCCACCAGGGCGACCGCGACCAGCAGGCTGGGCAGGTTCCCCAGCGCCCTTTCCGCCCAGACCAGAGCGGAATCGAAACGGCCGGCGAAGAAATGCGCGAGTGCCGTTCCGGCCTGCATCCGGAACATTTCCTGATCCAACGGGCTCAGACGGGCTGCGTGCTCGATATGCTCGATCGCACTCTCCGGTTCACCGCGGAAAACGCGCAGGAAGCCGCCTAGAAACCAAGCGGGGGCGAAGTTGGGGTTGAGCAGCCGTGCCCTGTCGATGAGCGCGATGCCGCCGTCCAGGTCTCCGACGAGATGTCCGAGCGCGTGCCCGCTTCTCGTCAGCGCTACGGCATCGTCCCGGCCGAGTTCGACCGCCCGCCGGGCCAGGCGCGCTCCCTCGGCTATTTCTTCGCCCCGATCGACCATCCAGCCATTCAATTTGCGCCAGAAGTAACACCAGGCTGCCCCGGCATAGGCAGACGCAAATTCCTGATCGAGTTCGATCGCCCGATAGAACAACGGCAGTGCGCCCTCGATTGCTTCATGGGTTCCGCTGTGCAGTTTTGCCATTCCGCGCAGATAATAGTCGTGGGCGTCGAGGCTTTCCGTCGGCTTGCGCTTGGCGCGCTCCATTTCCGCCCGCTCGACCTGCGGTGCGATAGCGCCCACGACGCTTTCCGCCATCCGGTCCTGCAGCTCGAAAATGTCGTCCAGGGTGCCCTCGAAGCGCTCCGCCCAGAGGTGCGTCCCGGTCGTCGCGTCGATGAGCTGCCCGGTTATGCGCACCCTGTTTCCGGATTTGCGCACGCTGCCTTCCAGCACGTAGCGCACGCCAAGCTCCCTGCCGACGTCCTTCACCTCCACCGCCCGGCCTTTGTACCTAAAGCTCGAATTGCGCGCGATGACGAACAGCCAGCGGATGCGCGAAAGGGCGGTGATGATGTCCTCCACGATGCCGTCGGCGAAATATTCCTGCTCCGGATCGCCGCTGAGATTCTGAAAGGGCAGGACGGTGATGGAGGGTTTGTCCGGAAGGACGAGCGCGGAGGGCGTTTCTCCCGATCCGCCGGAGGCCTCTAAGGCGACGCCTGCACCGACGGGCTGTCGGACTTCTGCGATCCCGCCGACCCTGATGTCGCCGACGAAGCGGAAGCCCTTGCGGGCGACCGTCCGGATCAGGCGCTGCTCCCCGCCGGTGTCGCCCACGGCTTTGCGAACCGCATTGATGTGGCTGGTGATCGTCGATTCCGAGACGATGCGGCCGCCCCACACCGCCTGGAGCAACTCGTCCTTGCTGACGACGCGGTCGCGGGTGCCGACGAGATGCAGCAGGAGGTCGAAGACCTGCGGTCCGACGGACACGACCTCGCCGCGCCGGGTGAGTTCCCGGCGCTCCTGGTCGAGCACGTAGTCTCCAAACATGAATTGCACTTCGGCATCCCCTGGCCGACCGCCCTCGGTTCGCTATCCGGGCAACCGGCGAATAATATCTGATAGCACGCCATCGCGTAACTGGCTGCTCCGCCGGCAGCAAGGCATGCCGGTCGAGCAACCGTTCTTTGGACGAAAATTCAAGCTTCCTTGAAGGGCAATTCAAGCCCGCCACAGGGACTTCCCCGACGCGCGCAGGCACTCTTTCTTAAGACCGACGGCAATGGTTGCAGTCGAGAGAAGGAGACTAGCGATGAAGATCGTCGTTATCGGAGGCACCGGCCTCATCGGATCGAAACTTGTGAAGAACCTTCGCGAGCGCGGCCACGATGTGCTCGCCGCCTCCCCCAACACGGGCGTGAACACCATCACCCGCGAGGGCCTCGCGGGGGTCCTGGACGGTGCGGATGTCGTCGTCGATGTGGCGAATGCACCGGTGTGGGAGGACAAGGCCGTCCTCGAATTCTTCGAGACGTCGGGCCGCAACCTGCTGGCTGCGGAAGCTGCCGCCGGCGTCCGCCACCACATCGCCCTGTCGATCGTCGGCAGCGAACGTCTTCCCGACAACGGATATTTCCGTGCGAAGGTCGCGCAGGAAAACCTCATCAAGGCATCCGGCATTCCCTACACCATCCTGCGTGCCACGCAGTTCTTCGAGTTCGTCGGCGGCATTGCCCAGTCGGCCGCCGTCGGCGACGAGATACGCCTGTCGCCGGCGCTGATCCAGCCGATCGCCTCCGACGACGTGGTGGCAGCGCTCGCCGAGGTTGCGGTCGCACCGCCGGTCAACGGCACGCTCGAAGTCGCCGGGCCCGAGGCGATACCGCTCGATGAACTGGTCAGGCGCTTCCTGAGGCAGACCGAGGACCCGCGCAAGGTCCTGCCCGATGTCCACGCGCGCTACTTCGGCGCCGTGCTTGACGATCAATCGCTGACCCCGGGCAAGAACCCGCGCCTCGGCGCGATCCGCTTCGAGGATTGGCTCGGCCGCCATGCCGCGGGCTGAGGCTCCCGGGAACAATCGAAAAGCCGACGCGGCACCGGGCCGCGCCGACACCACAAGCGCTCTCAAAGGAGAACTGAAATGTTCACGCGATTTCTCTCGGCCGTTGCTCTTGCAGCGCTCTCGTTCACTGCAGCCTCGGCAGGCGACCGGCCTGCCGGCAAGGTGACCGTCGTATTCGATCACGTCCTTCCGAACGTGCCCGGCAAAAGCATGCGGGGCGTCCTTGTCGAATACGGACCGGGCGGCGGGTCGCCCGCCCACACGCATCCGAAGTCCGCCTTCATCTATGCGACGGTGCTCGAAGGTGCGATCCGCAGCAGCGTCAACGGCTCCCCGGAAAAGGTCTATCAGGTCGGCGAAAACTTCTACGAAGATCCAGGCTCCCGACATCAAGTCAGTGCGAATGCCAGCGATACCGAACCTGCACGGCTGCTGGCGGTGTTCGTTCTCGACACCGAGGAAACGGAGCTGACGACACCCCTCAAGGAGTGAATGGGAAGAGCGCTCATCAACGCTGCAGCTCTGGCGCAGACCCCTGCGGCAGGGCTGCGGCAACCGGCACCAACAGGAATTGAGAAGATGAAATCGCTCGAGGACAAGATCGCGATCATCACCGGCGCAAGGTCCGGGAACGGTGTCGCCGTGGTACGACCCGACAGGAAAAAGATGATCGGCCTGGCGCTGTGCCTGGGGGCGGCCGTCGTCGTGGTTGCCGGATGGGCCTGGGCCCGCGAGAGCGGAGCGGCGTCGACAGACAACGCCTATGTCCGGGGGGATGTTACCGCGATTGCCCCAAAGGTCGCGGGCTACGTCACGGCGGTCGAAGTCGAGGACAACCAGGCGGTCCGGGCGGGTGAGGTGCTCTTCCGGATCGACGATCGGGACTACCGCGCAAAGCTCGCGCAAGCGGTGGCCAATGTCGAAGCGGCCAAGGCGAGGCTGGCCAACGTCGATGCGGAGATGGCGCTTCAGCATTCCCTGATCCGCCAGGCCGAAGCGCAGCGACGTTCGGTCGTGGCCGAGTTGAACTTGGCGACCAAGGCCTCTGACCGCCGCCGCGAGCTTATCCGCAGCAACACTATCAGCCAGGCACATGTCGATGAAAGCGACGCGGCGAAATCGAGGGCCGAGGCGAACCTGTTGGCGGCTTCCGCAACGGTGGAGGCTCAGCAGCAGCGCATCGCCGTGCTTGCCGCACAACGCGAAGCCGCGGTTGCTGCGGTGGCGCAGGCGGAGGCCGCGCGCGACCTCGCCGGGATCGATCTCGAGAGCACCGTGGTGCGCGCGCCCGTCGGCGGCGTCATCGGCAACCGGCAGGTCCGCGTCGGCCGGCTCGTTGCGCCGGGCGCTTCGCTGCTCGATATCGTTCCGCTCGGCAATGTATGGATCGTCGCGAATTTCAAGGAAACCCAGCTCGAAAATATCCGGCCCGGTCAGCGTGCCAGCATCACCATCGATGGTTACCCGAGCGGAACGCTTGAAGGCGTGGTCGACAGTTTTGCGCCCGGCAGCGGCTCTGCCTTCAGCCTGCTGCCCGCAGACAACGCCACGGGGAACTTCGTCCGCGTCGTCCAACGCGTTCCGGTGAAGATCCGGTTTGCCGGCAATCCGCTGTCGGGCCGCCTCGTGCCGGGCCTGTCGGCGCGCGTCGAGATCGATCTGGAGAGCGGTTCATGACCATCGCCACCGCCACGCCGGGCCGCGACACATCCATGGCAGGCGGTCTTCTCGTCGCCGGCATAGTCCTTGCGACGCTGACCGAGGCGATCGCCAGCACCGTGCTCTCGCTCGGGCGCGGCGATATCATCGGCGACACATATGCGACGCCCGACGAGTTCGCCTGGTTGGATGTCGGCTACACGGCTTTCAAGCTTATCGGGTTCATGGCCGCCTCGTGGCTGATGAACCGCTTCGATCCGCGCAGTCTGATCGTCGGCTCGACACTGGTAATGGGCATGGCGTGCGGCATCGCCGCCATGACGGCCCGGCTGGACCTTCTCGTCGCCCTTCGAATGATTCAGGGCTTTTCCGGCGGCACCCTGCTCGTTGGAGGCCAGGCGATCATCTTTCTCGCTTTTCCGCGGTCCCGCCAGCCGGTCCTCCAGGCCCTGTTCGCGATGGGGTCCGTCGTCGCTCCCGCGACGATCGCCCCGGCGCTCCAGGGCTGGCTGCTCGATAGCCAGTCCTGGACATGGATCTTCTTCAGCATCGTTCCGCTGGCGCTGGCGGCTGCCGGGCTTCTGCTAATCGCGCAAGCCCCGATGCCCGCACGAGGCGGGCGGCGGCCGTTCGACTGGATCGGCTTCTGCCTGATTTCCTTTGCGCTCTTCTGTTTCACCTACGTGTTCAGCCAGGGCAGCCGGTGGGACTGGTTGGAAGAGCCCCGGATCCTGTGGCTGGCCGTGATCGGTACAGCCACGCTTCTGGCCTTTCTCGGTCAGCAGGTGCTCGCCGAGGGACAGGGCCTGTTGGACTTTACCCTGTTCGAAACGGAGGATTTCTGCTTCGCCTTCATCGTCAGTTTCGTCGCCGGCGCCGCATTGTTCGGGAGCGCGTTCCTGATCCCGTCCTTTGCCGTGGCCGTCCTTGCCTTCACGCCGACAGACGCCGGGCAGCTCCTGTTGCCGAGCGGTGCGCTCTTCATCGGTGCGCTCCTCATCGCCGCCTTTCTCATGCAGCTCCGCCGTGTTCCTCCTGTCGCCACCGTGCCCTTCGGCATCCTGATGATCATGGCGGCGATGTGGATGCTTTCCGGGTCGACCAGCGAAAGCGGCGCGGGCGACATGATGGCTGCCCTCCTTTTGCGCGGTGCCGGCCTTGGCTTCCTTTTCCTGTCCATCACCCTGATCGCTTTCAGCAATCTCAACAGCCGCAATCTCGCCTCCGGCATCGGCCTCTTCAATACGGGCCGCCAGCTCGGCGGCCTCGCAGGGGTCGGCGCACTCCAGACGCTGATCGAGCACAACGTCTCCCACAACCTCGCAGTCCTCGGCGCCAGCGTCACCGCAGGAGCCCCCAGGGTCGCCGAGCGGCTGACGACCACCGCTGGCATGCTGACGGCAAAAGGAATGGACGCGGCTGCCGCAAGCCGCGGGGCGGCGAGCCTCCTCGGCCGGGCTGTGGCAAGTCAGTCCACCGTAATCGCCTTCGACACCGCCTTCAACGCGATCGCCCTCCTCTTCGTCATCGCCGCCCCCGTGCTGGTCGGCATCAAGATCGGCCTCTCGCGCTATGCGAAAGCGCGTGCTGAAAAAGGCCGCGCCGGTGTGGCGGCCAAACCATCGGGTCACCGGACCTTTCCGACCAAGCGCGTCCCAGCATCATAAAGGTCTCGCTTTTCGAGACACCGTCAGTTACCCGTACCGTCGAGATCAGCTCGTCCAGTTCCAACGCAATCATGTCCCCCGCACCGTTGGTGAAGACCGAATGCGTGGGCTCTTTCGAAGGTACCTGTCGAACTGAAGACGGAGAATTGCGATGACGAGTGCACAAGAAAAGACTGCCTCTCGGGCTGGAAGTCGGATCGACAGCAAGCGCGTCCGGCAATTCGCTCTGCGCATGACGTCCTGGCCGAGCGAAACCGGCACGCCGGGTGAAGCATCCTTCGCGGATCGCCTCCATGGTCTTCTTGGCGAACTCCCCTATTTTCGGGAGCATCCGCAGGACCTGCGCCTCGTCGCAAGTCACGGCGAACCGCTGACCCGCAATGTCGTTGCGCTCGTTCGCGGCACGGGTAAGCGAACGCTGGTCATGGCCGGCCATTTTGACACGGTTTCGACCGACAACTATCACGAGCTCAAGGCCCTCGCATGCGACAGCCTGGCGCTCAAGGATGCACTCATCGAAAGCCTGTCGGCGCGCACCGACCGATCCGAACAGGAAGAGCGGGCCTTGCAGGATCTGGCGAGTGGCGACTTCCTCCCCGGCCGCGGTCTGCTCGACATGAAGAGCGGACTCGCCGTGGCCATCGCCTGTCTCGAACAATTCGCGGCCGACACGGACCGACAGGGCAATCTCATGCTGGTCGCCACCCCCGACGAGGAACGCGAAAGCCGGGGAATGCGATCGCTCCGGGATGCGTTGCCCGGTCTGGTCAGGGATTTCGACATCGAAATCGCCGGGGGCATCAACCTCGACGTGACCTCGGATCAGGGCGACGGCAGCGAAGGACGGGCCGTCTACGCCGGCACGATCGGCAAGCTTCTACCCTTTGCCCTGGTGATCGGCTGCAGCTCTCATGCGAGCTATCCGTTCGAAGGGGTGAGCGCACAGGCCATCGCGGCTGGGATCCTGGCACGCCTGGAAGGGAACGCCTCTCTGGCGGATCGAGACGACAACGACATCTCGCCGCCGCCGATCTGCCTCGAGGCGAAGGATCTGCGCGACGGTTACGAAGTGACGACGCCGGAGCGTTTCTGGATCGCTTTCAACTGGCTCTATCATTCGATGACGGCGGACGCACTCTTTGCGCGCTTCCGAGAGGAAGTGCTGACCGGGGCGAACGAGGCCGTCGAGAAGTTTGCGGCACAGTCGGCGGAATACGGCAAGCTCGTCGGCGGAAGTGCGGGCGCCATACCGGCCAGGCCGCGCCTCCTGTCGTTCAAGGAATTGCGGGCGGCGGCAGCACGCGTCTTCGGAGACGGCTTCGAAACATTGTATGCCGAGAAGGAACGAGAATTCTCTCAGAGCGACAATCCGCTCGTCGCTACGCGGCAACTGACGGAGTGGCTCGTCGGTCTCGCGCGCCTTTCCGGCCCCGCCATCGTCATCGGCTTCTCCGGCCTGCAGTATCCGCCCAGCCATCTGCGCCTGACCGAAGGGAACGACCGCTCCCTTCATCAGGCGATCGAGAAAGCCCGTGCCGGTCTTGGCAACGATCCCGCGCGAAGCCTCGTCTGGAAGCCGCATTTCTACGGAATCTCGGACATGAGTTTCCTCGGGCTTGCCGCAAGCGGCAGCCAGGTCGTTTCGGACAACACCCCGATCGCGCGTCTGGTCGATCGGCCACCCGAGAACGCGCTGCGGTTCCCGACAGTCAATCTCGGGCCTTGGGGACGAGAGTTCCACCAGAAGTTCGAGCGCGTCCATGAACCCTATGCCTTCGGGGTTCTCCCGGATATCGTCTCCGAAATCGCCAGGACCTTCCTCGACGACCACGGTCACCGAGACTGACGCTGCACGCCGATCGGCAGGAAATCGTCAGCCAACCCTGGCGAGGATTCCCGCCGCAGGGCAGCAAGCCTTTGGGAATGTTCTGCTTTCTTGCGCGGATCTCCACCGCCTCTGGGGCCGACCCGAGGACTTTGCCGGCCCGCCGGCCAGGAACTGTACCGCCGCCCTGTTTGCTCCTATGTTCCGGTGGCAGCGGAGCCAAAGCTGCGCCATGCCCCCCGTGCCGAGAGTGGCACGCCCGCCCAAGGAGCCCGACACATGATAGATGGTGCCTCAAACGCCGCGCCGCGGATAAACGGCCTTCCCGCGCTTTTCGATCTGAGCGGCCGGATTGCCCTTATTACCGGATCGAGCGGCGGGCTCGGCCTCACCATGGCGCGCGCTCTTTGCGGGGCGGGGGCGTCAGTCATCCTCAACGGTCGCGACGAGGCGCGCCTTGCCGGTGCACGGGCGGAACTCGAAGAGCACGGCTTCACCGTGGGAGCCTCGGCCTTCGACGTCACCAAGTCGGCCGAGATCGGCCAAGCGGTGGCCGGTATTCTCGCCGAGCGAGGCCGTATCGACATTCTGGTCAACAATGCCGGAATACAGCACCGCACGCCGCTTCACGAATTCCCGGAGGACGCCTTCAGGCGCGTGATCGAAACCAATTTGACGAGTGCCTTTCTCGTCGGCCAGGCGGTCGTTCAGGGGATGATCGAACGCCGCGAGGGGACGATAATCAATATCTGTTCGGTGCAGAGCGAACTCGCGCGTCCCTCGATCGCGCCCTATGCTGCGTCTAAAGGCGGGCTCAAAATGCTGACCAAGGGCATGGCGCTCGACTGGGGCCGCTACGGCATCCGCGTCAACGGGCTTGCGCCGGGCTACTTCAAGACGGAACTGAACAGTGCGCTGGTTTCGGACGAGAAGTTCTCGACATGGCTCGAGCAGAGAACGCCGCTTGGCCGCTGGGGTGATACCGGCGAGCTGGCAGGGGCCGCCGTATTCCTGGCATCGGCCGCATCGAGCTTCGTCACCGGTCACATACTCTATGTCGACGGTGGCATCACCAGCTGCCTTTGAAACGGGCATTTTTGCATGGCAACCGAAAGAAGGCTGTGAGGACGCGCACCAAGCGCTATGGCAAGCCGGTCGAGGACCTTCCGACCGGTCCGAGGATCCCGCGACCGGGAAGCGCTCCGGGAGCTGCCGATCCGCATCGACAGCCTTCTTTAATGACCGGGGGGATATGAGGGGCGACGTTCACATTCGAGATGGCAACCACGTCGCGATCGCAGGGACGAAGATAACGAGTACAGCCAGCGCGGCGAGCGCCACAACGAACGGCAAGACAGCTTTGGAGCCTTCCAGCAAATTCACTCTTGCAATGCCGCAACTGATGAAGAGGCTGGCGCCGACCGGGGGAGTTATTAGGCCGATTGCGAGCCCCATGACCGTTATGATGCCGAAATGGACCGGGTCGATGCCTACCTTCTGCGTAAGGGGCCAGAGGACCGGCACGAGAATGATGATTGCGGCTCCGAGATCCAGGACGGCACCGGCAACCAGATAGAGCGCGAGGATGAGCAGGAGGAGGATCTGCGGATTCGTGGTGATCTGCAGGATCATCTCGGCTGCCTGCTGCGGTATCTGCTCACGGGTAATGATCAGCCCATAGAGTGTTGCGCCGGCGATCAGCAGCATCACGATCCCGGTCGTCATTGCCGCGTCGAGCACGATGCGCGGCAGGTCCCGGACGTGGATTGTACGGTACACCACCATGCCAACAACGAGTGCATATGCGACGGCGATGACGGACGCTTCCGTCGGGGTGGCGATGCCGTAGCGAATGGAGCCGATGATGATGACCGGCATGACGAGGCCCCACAAGCTGGCGCGGAAGGCCTTGAGGAACGAGGCGAACTGCGGCTTCGGCCCCCGGGGATATCCGGCACCGACCGAGCAGAGCCAAGCCACAGTGATCAGCGTCGCGGCCATGAGCAGACCCGGTACGAGCCCCCCGACGAAGAGCCTGCTGACCGATGCACCGGTCACCACGCCGAATATGATCAGCGGTACCGAAGGGGGAATGAGAACCGAGATGAGCGAACCGGACGCCACGACGGCAGCCGAGAAGCTGCGTGCGAAGCCCTTATTGACCATTTCGGGGATCATGACGCCACCGATGGAGGATGCCTCGGCGACGGCCGAGCCCGTCATGCCGCCCATAATCGTGCCGCCGCCAATGCTCGCATGGGCGAGACCGCCGCGCATCCAGCCCAGGGTCGCGTTGGCGAGGTTCATGATGTCTCGCGCAATCCCGCTCTTGGACATGAGATGACCTGCCAGCAGGAAAAAGGGAATGGACAGCAGGATAAAGCTGTCGATTGCGGCCGTCATGCGCTGCCCTACGAGCGCCGGCGGGATCCCGCCGTAGAGGATGGCGGCGAGCGAGGCCAGGATCAAGGCAAAGGAAACCGGGACGTTAATGAGAAGAAGGGCGATGAACCCCAGGCCGAGGATTGCCGTCACTGTGTTTTCTCCGAAAGATCGAGCGCGCTGTCGCGCTTGCCCGTGATCCAGGCACTGACGATGTCGCAGGCGATCAACAGGGTCATCACGCTGTAGCCGGCATAGATCCACCCCATTGGTATCTGCAGGATCGGCGAGGGCTGGGTCAGCGCGAGGCGGATCAGGGAAATGTTGGTCCAGAACGTGTAGACGCAGAGCGCCAGCACGAGGCCCTCGACCAGCATTCTGGACCAGCGATGAAGCGCCGGGCTGTCGATGTAAATGACGGCGTCGACCGCGATATGCAGCCGATATTTCCAGGCGAGCCATGCGGCGAGATAGCTCACCCAGACGAAGATGAACCGTGCCAGTTCCTCGGTCCAGTTCAGCGGGTGATGGAAGAAATACCGGGCAACCACCTGCCCGAGGCAGGTGACGACCATGATGGCGACCCCGATGATCAGCAGAACCTGCATCAGGCGTTCGATCCATTTCCAGCCAGTTATGAGCATAAGCGTCCCATCTTTTTATTGGGGCGGTGGCGCAAGCCTGCGCCACCGCCCGAGAAGGTCGTGGTTGGGCTTTGCGCTATTGAACCGACTGGATCTTTTCCAGAAGGGCCGGGTCGATGTTCTGTTGCGACGCCGCAAGATCGCGAAGCGCATCCCGGAACGACGTGGTGTCGATTTCGACCACCGTCATGCCCTTTTCCTTCAGCTTGGCGAGATAATCCTTCTCAAGCTCGGCAGCCTTCTCGCGCTGAAATCCGGTTGCCTCGGCGGCTGCTTCGGAGACGGCCGTCTGCTGTTCCGGCGTCAGGCTGTCCCATTTCATCTTGCTGAAAAGCGCAACATGCGGGCCATAGACGTGTCCGGTCAGCATGAGATGGCTTTGAACTTCCCAGAGCGAATTGACGTAGATGACCGTAATCGGGTTTTCCTGCGCATCAATGACGCCTTGGCCAAGGCTGGTGAAAACCTCACCCCAGACCATGGGCACGGGAGATGCGCCAAGTTTCTCGAAGGCGGCCATGTGCACCGGGTTCTGCATGGTCCGCAGCTTGAGGCCCGTCAGGTCTTCCGGCTTGGAGATTTCCTTCTTCGCCGTCAGGTGGCGCCAGCCGTTCTCCCACCAGGCCAGACCGTGAATGCCCCTGGTGTCGAACTTGCCAAGCAGGTCCTTGCCCACATCGCCGTCGAGCGTTGCATAGACATGCGGGGAATCTCGGAAAAGGAAAGGCAGGTCGACAATGCCGATCTCCGGCGCAAAAGCCAAAAGCGGGCCGGTCGAGACGACCGCCATGTCGACGGAGCCGAACTGCAGCCCCTCGACCATTTCGCGTTCTTCGCCGAGCTGGCGGTCGGGGTAGACTTCGACTTTCACTTCACCATTCGTCTTCTCGCTCACGAGTTCGGCAAAGCGAACGAGCGCGAAATGCGTCGGGTGGCCCGTCGTTGTGCCGTGCCCTGCCTTGATGACGATTTCGGCAGCGGCAGGAAGCGCCAGTGTGGTTGCAAATGCGGCGGCGCACAACAGACGTCTGAACATGAAGATTCCTCCCAGTTGGGCGGGGGTCCTCCTCGGACTCCCCGCGAAGATGTATGCTTATAGGCTTATCATACGAGTGTACTGTGCTCTCGTTGATCTTTGGCGTCAGGACGCCCCAATTTCCGGGCCGGAAGTTCGGGCGTACTTGCCTCCCGGTCGAGATCGGGAGGCGGTGAAGACTTCTATCGCATCCTCCCTCCCGGGCCGGCCACGGCGAGAACGGCGATGATGACGACGCCCTGAAGAATATCCTGGATACCGGGGGGCAACCCCGCGATCTGCAGGGTGGTAACGATCATCACGAGAAGAACCGCCCCGAAGAGCGTGCCCATTGCAGTTGCACTGCCGCCGGCGATCAAGGTTCCGCCGAGCACGACGGCGCCGACGGATTGCAACAGATACGGCGTGCCCATCTCGAGAAATGCACCTGCGGCGTAGCCGGAAAGCAGCATTCCGGTCAGTGCGGAGAGAAGTGCGCTTGTCACGAATGTCGAACAGACGATGCGGCCGGTGCGGATGCCGGTGAGGCGTGCGGCCTCGACGCTCTGGCCGAGCGCGAGCAGCTTTCGACCATGGGAGGAAAAGCCAAGCATCAGGCCGATGAGGATGGTCAGGGCCAGTACGATGAGGAAGATCAGCGGGAAGCCGCCGATCTTGGCGGTAGCAAGCCATGCCAGAAGGGGCGGTGTCCCCATGCGCGTCACCATCGCATTCACGACGAGGGTCAGGGATGCAAGGATGTAGCCGGTTGCAAGCGTCGCGATCATGGCCGGGATGCGCATCAGGACGACAAGTCCCGCGTTGACGAGGCCTATCGCCAGCGCGGTGCCAAGGACGGCGCCGGTGGCCGCCGGAAGGCCGGCATCGGTGCCGCCTGACATCACGACCGAGATGTAGGCGCTCAAGGTCACGGTGCTCGGGATCGAAAGATCGATGTTGCCGCGGCCCGTCGTGATGACGAGCATCTGGCCAAGGGCCGGAAACAGCAGAAAGGACGCCGAGGTCGCCACGCCCGTCAGGCTGTAGATGCTCAAGCGCTCCGTCAGCATGACAAGGGCTGCCCATAACAGCAGGATGCCGGCAAGGGGCAGGACCCAGCGGCGCTCCGCGATCTGATCAAGCATTTCTGTGCCTCCTGACGAGAAGCGCCTGGAACCCGAGGATCAGGATCAGCAATCCTCCCTGGACGGCGGCGTTTACATCTGTGCTGACCCCGAGGGAGGCGAGAAGCGCGCCGATCAGGGAGAGCGTCACGGCCCCTGCTACGACGCCAGCCGGCGCGATCATGCCGCCGAGCAGCTGGCATCCCCCCATGACGACCGCAGCAATGCTGAGAAGGGTAAAGGATGAGCTCGCATTGATATCGCTGGCGTTGTTGGTGGCGGTGACATAGAGCCCGGCCACCATTGCGAAGATGCAGGCGATTGCATAGCGATAGACGGCGTAGCGGACGGGCGACCAGCCTGCGCGTGTAAGCGCCGAAGCATTGGCGCCGAACCCGCGCAGGATGGTGCCGAGGGCCGATCCGTCGACGAAGAGCGCGGCCGCGGCCGCGAGGAGGATGAGAGCGAGGGGGGTCGGCAATCCCGGAATGCTCCACGAAAACAGCGCCGTCAGCCATTCCGGACTGCTGCCTCCGGGTGACGCTTGCAACGTCTGCCCCGTCCCGATCCAGATGAAGGATGCGCCGAGCGTCACGACGATGGCAGGGATGGCGCGCGCCTGGATGAGGATGCCCATGAGGGCATAGCCGGCAAGGCCGGCCATTAGCGCCGCTGCTCCGAGGAAGGGGCTGGCCACCAGCAGCGTAGCGCTGATGACGTTGACGAGGCCGGCAAAGGCGCCCGCGCCAAGATCGATCTCACTGCCGCCCACCACGAACATCTGGGCAAGGGCGATGAGCACGAGCGGCACGGCAGGTGCCAGAAGGAGTTCCAGGCCGAAGGAGGATGCGACCAGCGGGTTCTTCATCGACATCGCGGCGAAGACGAGGATCAGGCTGGCAAACGGGATGGCCTTCATGATCGTGGGGCCGAGACGTCGCGGCGCGTTTCCGTCCTGTCCCGGTTCTTCGCTCGTCTTTCCGTGCTCGGCAAAGGACGATGCGACGATGGTGTCCTCGTCAATGTCCGTTCCGTGCAGTTCCCGGATGATGCGGTTCTTGGAAAAGACGAAGACGCGGTCGCATTCCAGGAACTCGAGATCTTCGGTCGAATACCAGATCACGAGGCGGCCGGCCTTCGCGATCTCTCGCACCAGGCGATAGAAGTCACGCTTCGCCCCTATATCGACGCCGCGAGTGGGGTCGTCGAGCAAAAGGACGTCGAAATCATCGGCGAGTGCCCGGGCAACGAGCGCCTTCTGCTGGTTGCCCCCGCTGAGTTCCAGAATTTTCGAGCCGAGGCGATTTTCATCGAGCCGAAGCGTTGCGGCAAGCGAGGCAGCGGCGGGGCGTTCGACTGCATCGCGAACCGCAGCGAAAGGACCGCGTGCCGCAATGCTGCCGATGGAAATATTCTGCAGCACCGTCCAGAGCGGAAAGACGCCCTCATTGGCCCGATCGCCGGATATGTAGCGGACACGGCTTCCGGGCTTGAGGCCGCTCGTCCGGGGCTGCGAGAAGAGAGCCTGGAGCAGGGCTCGCTGGCCGCTGCCTTCGAGACCGGCGAGGCCGACGACTTCACCACTCCGAAGTAGGAGAGCCCCCACCTGTTCCGTTGTGCGGGAGCGATCGAGCGTTACGAGAGCGTCGCCCGTGGCCGCCGCGCCGCTCCGCGCTTCGCGCTGCGGTGTCTCGTGCGCGCCGGGGCCGCCCATCGCCTCCACCATTTGTGGAACGGAGGCCTCTGCCGAAATCGCGCGCCAGACGATCTGCCCGTTCCGCATCGCAATGACGCGGTCCGATACGTCCAGCACCTCCGCCAGCTTGTGGCTGATGAAGATGGTGGCCAGGCCTTCCGCCGCTCGCTGCCGGACGTAGCGGCGAAGCTGCGCGCTGCGCTCGGCGCCAAGCGAGGACGTCGGCTCATCGAGGATGAGGAGGCGCAGCGAAGGGTCGGCGGCAACGCGGGCAATTTCGACCATCTGCCGTTCGGCAAGGCTGAGATCGGCGACGAGCGCGCTGGTGGAAACTTGTGCGCCGGGAAAGATCGCCTCGATGCTGGCGCGGGCGAGGTCGTGATAGACGCGGCGCCATAGCGGACGGCGGCCGGCAAGCTCCGGGCGTTCAACGTAGAAATTGTCAGCGACGCTGAGATTGCCGCAAAGCGACAGTTCCTGCCAGACGATCCGCGTGCCCTGGCTCTGCGCAGCGCGCGCCGAGAACCTGTGGGGATCGAGGGCGGTGCCGTTCCAGTGCACCGAGCCCTCGTCCGGCCGCGTCACACCGCAGACGATGCGCATCAGGGTGCTCTTGCCCGCACCGTTGGCACCGATCAGGCCGATGACCTCGCCGGGGTGGACGTCCAGCGTGAGATTGTCATTGGCACGGGTGCTGCCATAGGCCTTGCCGATGCCCCGAAGCGACAGCAATGCGGTTCGGTCACCCGCTGACGGGCGATAGTCCTCAGCTGGGGATATGGCGGCAGTCGGCTGCATGCTAGGTCCTCTTATGTCGCGAGATGTCCCGCCGCCGCGTTGCGAGGGCGGAACATCTCTTCCTGCGCTTTTTTACTTTGCCGTCTTGATCAGGTTCTCGTTCACCCATTCCTGGCTGAAGCTCGGGCTGATGATGAGGCCGGGCTTCAGGTCTTTCGCGGTCTCTGCGAGGTTGCTCTCGTCAACGGTGGCAACCGGCATGGTCATCTCCTTGGCGGGCGTCGCGCCCTTGACGATCTCGTAGGCAAGCCAGAATGCGGCGCCGCCGATGCCGGGCGTCGTGTTCATGGATGTCGTCTTGTAGCCCTTGGCTGCCTGTTCGGCCCACCAGATCACGAAATCGCTGGAGCCGCCGCCCTCGATGACCGGGAGCTTTTCAGCATAAGGACCGCCGGCCTGAACGAAGGCCTGCGCAATGCCATAGTCGTCGCTGCCGCCCTGACCGAGAACCGCGTCCACCTGGGCGAGGCTCGGCAGCACATTGGCGATTGCCGACTGCGCGACGGATGCGGTGGCTTGCCCGAAAACTTCGGCAACGACCTTGACGTCCGGATTGGCGTCGAGAACGGCTTTCTGGGCGCTGTACATCAGGTTGTCGGGACCGGAACCCTTCACGCCGCGCACAACGATGACGTTGCCCTTGTTGCCGATCAGTTCGAGCGTCTTCTTGGCCTGTTCGGTCTTGTAGCCCGTGAAGTCGAAGGAGAGCTTGTAAGCGCAGTCTGCCGTCAGGAGCGAATCGAACGCGATGATCTTGATGCCGGCGGCGCATGCCTTCTCGGCAAGGCCGTTCAGCGCGGTTTCCGAGGCGGCGTTGATGGCGATCGCATCCACGCCGCGCAGGATGAGCTCCGCCATCTGGCTGTTCTGCTGGTTGACGCTGCCATCGCCGTTCAGCACGACGAATTCGGCGATCTTGCCGTCGGCCTTGGCTTTTTCAGCCTCAGCTGTGAAGGCGTCGACCATCTGGCGGCGCCAGGTGTTGCCGTAGAACGAGTTGGACAAGGCGATTACCGGCTTATCCGGCGAGGCGACGGCGACCTGAGGTGCTATCGCCAGCATCGAAATCGATGCCAGGCAGGCGAATGTGAAGCTGCGACGCAATGTGGACATGAAGACCTCCCGTTCCGTGTGTCAGACCGTCTTTCCGCGATGGAAAGACCGCCTGGGTTTCTGCTAAGCTTCCCTTGGCGGATCAGATGTCGCGAACGACCGTAAAATAGGCATCCGTGCCTACCTGGCCGCCCTTGAATGCGATCTCTAGTTGTTCTCCCTCCGTCTTCAGGAATCCGGTGCAAAGCGGCGAGCCGGGGCATGCCGGCAGTGGCGCAAGCAATTCGAGTGCGAGTATGGATAGCTGCTTGATCGCGTGGCTTGACGTGTCGCCACCCGCGACGACGGCTCGCTTGAGGCCGTGGCGACGCACGAGGCCGGCAAGGATCAGTCCCAGCCCCTGTCCGATCAGGTGTCCCTCGAGCCCGGCGACCCGCATGTCTGCAATGCCGAGCGCGGTGTAGAGAAGAGGGCTTCGGCCGCTGCGGAGCACGCCGCTCGCCGCCTCGATGGCGGCTTGAACGGTCGCCTCGGTCTGCGTCGTCAGGGCGGAAGCATCGACATGGATGCCATCGAAGCCGTTGTCGATCGCGTGCCGGATCTGCCGTTCGGTGGTCGGTGAGCAACTGCCGGAGACGACGGCAATCGGCCCCCGGCCGCCCGGGCCCGCAACGGACCGAGCCTCGCCGCTGAGTGGCGTTCCGGCGTCCTTAGCCACAAGCGCGTACTCGACGCCCGAGGAACCGGTGACGAACCGGCACTCTTCTCTGAGCGACCACAGATGGCGACCCGTTGCGGCCTTGGTTTCCTCGTCGAGCACGTCGAAAAGCAGGATGTCTTCCTGTCTGGCACGTTGCGACAGCTCTTCCGGTGCCAGGCCGTTCTTCAGACGCAGGAAGTCGATGAGGCCTATGGACTTGTCCGTCTGGCGGCCGAGATGGACGCGCAGGTCGGCCTCATCCATCGGCGTCACGGGATGGCGGTTCATCACGGGATGCCGATCGATACGAAACACGTCCGGCCCGAAATGGGCATAGAGATTGCCGAAGGCGGTATAGCGCTTGAGTTCCGGCGCGCCGACGACGAGCGGCATGCAGGTCTGCCGGAAGACGGAAGCCGCGATGTCCATCGCCCTGCCGATACTGCCGACGGCGGGGCTGGAATCGAAGGTCGAGCAGACCTTGTAATGGCAGAGGGCCGCGCTGGAATGCTTCATCCATTCGAAGACCGGCGGCAGGTTCTCGTCCATCCACTCCGGCGTTTCGCTGCGGCTGGTGCCGGCAATGCCGATGACCCTTCGGCCAGGGAAGCGTTTCATCTCGTCGGCCGTGGGTATCGCGGTGAAGAGGATCGTCGGCGTGCCACGTGTCGCCAGCGCCTCCATCACATCGGTGGAGCCGGTCAGATCGTCGCCGTAGTAGCAGAGCAGGAGATCACCGCTCACGAGACGCCCTCCAGCCGGTGTTTCGCAATGCCGTAGGGGCCGAGTTCGATGGCTGTCGCACCGTCGACGATGACACGCACCTTGTCAGGGGTGATATTGGCGACGAGCACCGTATCGCCGCCGCCGACGGCGAGAACTCTGCTGGGGTCCGAGCTTTCGATGTGCACGGCGTCACGTCCGGCAAGGGAGCTGATCCACTGTGCCGCCTTGAAGGCCGGATTCGGGCTTCCCGCCTCGAGAACGCCGAAAGGACCCGTCAGACTGCCGAGCGAAAGCACGTCCAGCGATGCGTCGGCCGTCGCCGCGGCATATCCGACCATCCAGGCGGCCGCGAAATCCGTCGGCTGCCGCGGGTCGTCGGCCGTCATCGTCATGCGCCGGCGATCCGGGTTGGCGCTGAGCGATGCGCCATAGGGGTTGCTGCGCATGCCGATGGACGACGGCCCGATCCGGTAGCGCATGTCACCGGCGAAAGCGCGGACGGACGCGGTGATGAAGGGCAGGGCCTCCAGCGTCTCCATCACGCTGCGATCGTCTGCGGCATGCACTAGCGGCGACGTCGTGTGAGTGATGAAGTCAAGCCGATCAAGGGGTGGGCGCTTCCTGTTGAGTTCGGTGAAATAGCTGAACATACCACCGCCGAGCAGCAGGTCCGGGAAGGCCTCTCTTGCAGCCGCATAGACCTCGTCCAGCGCCGGGCAGTCCGGCCATGCGCTACCGGGTGGCGTCGATCTCAGGTCTGGCGCCGGGCTGACAGCGATCGCCGAAAGGCCGAGCCCCGCGTCGCGAACCCGTCGCGCGAGATGGGTCAGTTCAACCCGCGGTGACTGCTCGCAGGCCAGCACATATTCCAGCGTCGCTGCCGCGGGATAGGCCGAGAGGAGGCGGGCATATCCTTCAAGGGCGGAGACGCTGTGCCCGGCCAACGGGTTGAAGGCAAGGATGAGGTGCTGCGGCGCAATCGCCCTCAGTTGATCGATATTGTCCAGCGTATCCGCCAGGTCCTCCGGACGGACGCCAAGGCCAAAGTCCGGGTTGCGGCCGGCTCTGGCGACGGTCGAGAGATTGACGACCTCGTCCCGTTGCGCGTGGGTCTGAACGATGTCCGGCTCCCCGCTGAAGATCACGGTGATTGTCTGGCGCACCGGCACACCTTCGGGGAGCGTGTAGGGCCAGGGCAGGGCGAGGGGGCGGACATAGGTCTTGTAGGAGGCATCCGACCAGTTGCGCTGGTCCTCCATCTCGAACGTGTCGCCATCCATCCGGCACTGCGCCGTCATGCCCGGCGCAATCTCATGGGTGATCGCACGCAGATCGAAGAACGGCTGCGCTGGCGCGATGACATCGGGAAAATGTGCCTCTTCCCTACAGCCGTCCGTGTGTTCGACAACGACCGGCTGCCCTGCCACGCCCACGATGGGGTGGAGGATGCAGAAGCCGCAGCGGTTGGTCACGAAGTCGCCGTTCGGAACGGCCTCTGCATCGAAGACCAGCTTGCCGCCGGCGCTTCCGGAGATATGGACGTCGATGGCGAGGCCGGCGCTATCGCTCTTGCACTCGGCCCTGTAGCGAACAGAAAAGTCGGCCCTGGTTTCCTTGATGCTTAGCCCGGAAATGGCGAGCGCATGATTGCCCCAGTTGGCATCGCGAACGAGATAGGAGATGGCCCGAATCGCTTCCTTGCCATGCCACCGAACGGCACGAAGGTTGCCGTCCTCCAGCTCCACGGACAGTGGTCCGGCTGTCAGGCGCTGGACGGTGCCCGCCTCGTTGTTGCCCGCCTGCGGGGTCGGATAGGCTTCGACCATGTCAGACATCCCTCAACTGGATGGTCGCGCCCGTTGCGGCACTTTCATAGGCGGCATTCACGAGCGCGAAGGTCTTCAGATTGTCGTCACCCGACGTGCTGGGTCTCGTTCCCGCAAGCAGGCACTCTACCCAGTGTTTCTGGATCAGCAGGACGCTCTCCTGCACATTGTGCCAGGGCTTGCTCGCCCAGGGGAGCAGCGGCGGGGAGAGATCGTGTCTTTCGACACCTCCCGTACGGCTGGTGAGCGTGAGCTGGTAGCCGGCAGACAGGCGCAGCGATCCTTCGCTTGCATCGATCTCGACGAGCGTTTGCGGAAAGAGCTCCTCTTCCAGCCTGGTCGCGTAGCTGCAGTCCACAACGGACGTTACGCCGTTTTCGTGGGCCAGCATCATGGTCGCGACGTCCTCGCCGGCGATGTCCGGGTTGACGCGGGCGAGCCGGGCCGTGAGGCCCAGAACGTCGCCGAACAGGAAGCGGGCCACATCAAGGACATGGACGCCAAGATCTTCGACGATGAACCGCTTGCCCGTCGCAAGATAGGGCTGGCCTGCATAGACGTCGAACGCCGACCGGAAGGAGACCCGGCCCCAGAAGGGGCGGCCGATGCGCCCGCTTGCAAGAATATCTCTCACGGCCATGAGGGGCGACTGCCAGCGGAAGTTCTCGTGAACCATCAGCGGAATCCCGGCCTTGTCGCAGGCATCGACGATCGCGCGCGCATCCTCGATGGTCGGAGCGAGGGGCTTCTGGCAAATGGCCGGCAGCTTCCTCGACGCGGCCAGTTCAACGAGCGCGCGGTGGCTGGGGGCGGTCGTGCAGATATCGACGAAGTCCAGGGTTTCCCGCTCCAGCATTTCGGCCGCGTCGGTATAGGTGCGGGAAATTCCGAACGCGGCGGCGACCTCCGCAAGCCGCTCGGCATTGGTATCGCAAAGAGCGACGATGTCGGCGCTGCCATCACGCGCGGCGATGTCGCGCCAGGCATTCAACTGATTGATCGCGAAAAACCCGCAGCCGATGAGGGCGCCATGCAACATGCCGTTCGTCCTCACGTGATCCGCCGAATGCTTTCGGTCAACTCATCCCGGTTGAAGATGCGCTTCCAGTCATCCTTCATGAGAACGGGGATGCCGAATTCGATCGCCTTGTTGCAGGCATCGGAAAAAACGCCCGGCGTTTCCTCGAAGATCACGGCGCCGAGCACGTTCATGTGGCCGAGCAGGAAGTCGCGAGCCGCCTCCTTTGGAACCCCTCGCGAAACGCACTCGTCCATCGCCTGGCGCATCACCATGAGCAGGCTGGCGCACAATGTTTCCGAAAGGCCCGGCTCCAGCATCGCCATCTGCTCGACGGTGATGCGGTGCGACCGCATGACGGGCGCCCAAATGACTTTGGCGATCTCCTCGCCAAGCGCATAATGCGCTTCCGGTCCCTGCATCAGCGCCGAGACGATGTGCTGCTTTGCAGCCACGCCGCCGAAGAAGTCTCGCTTGGCGGCGGGATCGGTCTCGTCGTTGAAGATCGGTGGATGGCAGGGATGGGTGACGAAATAGGTCAGGTCGTCGCGGTTCGGCAGGTGGCCGGCAAAGGGAGCGGCGGCGTCGAGAATGACAAGCATCGTGCCGGCGGCGAGCTTGTCCGCGATCCCGGCAGCGACCTTGCCTATGGCGGTGTCCGGCACGGCGAGAATGACAGCGTCGGCGCCCTCCAGCGCGGCGTCCGCGGGAAGTGTGGAGAGCCCCAGCTCGGTTTGGAGGCGAGCCTTCCCCGCCTCGCTCACTTCCACATGGCGCACGTCGAAACGCGAGCCTTGGAGATTCTTTGCAAGACGGCAACCCATCTTGCCGCCGGCGCCGAAAAGGGCAATCGAAGTCATTGGGAGATGTCCTTTCGTTATTCCGTTCACCTGTCTGTCAGCGGACGGACGGTCCGCCGCTCCAGCTTGTCTATGATCCGTGTGCGCAGGCCGTCGATCGCAACGGCGATGAAGATGATGGCCGCGGTTACCAGCGGGTAGATGTACGGGTCGGCATTGATGATGTTCAGGCCGTTCTGCACGGTCTTGATGAGGATCGCCCCGAACACGGTGCCAATCACGCTGCCCCGTCCGCCGAAGAGCGAGACGCCCCCGAGAACGGCCGCCGCGATTGCCGAAAACTCGATCTGGTCTCCATATTTCGGGCCGACTGCACCGATCTGCGTGATCGAGACGAAGCCGCCAATGCCGGCGCAAAGCCCTGCGATGATGAAGCAGAAGAGGACGATACGGCGAACCGGGAGCCCGGCCTTTCGCGCCGCTTCGGTGTCGCCACCGACCGCATAGACCTGACGGCCGAAGGCGGTCTGATGCAGGATCAGCCAGGCGGCCGCAAATACGGCGACGAAGGCAACGATGGCGGACGGAATGCCGAGCACGGAGGCGCGATTCAGGTCGGTTATCTGGTCGGGAAACATGAGCGTCCGGGTGTTGGACAGCCACATCGCGATGCCGCGCAGGATGAAGAGCGTGGCGAGTGTCACGATGAAAGAAGCGACGCCGAGCCGGGTTACCACGCTACCATTGACCGCGCCGATGACGCCCGCCATCGCCATGACCGCCAGAAGCCCGAGCGGCCACGGAATGCCGGGCAGGTAGATCGCCAGAACGCTCGCCGTGAGATACATGCTCGCGCCGACCGACAGGTCGATCTGGCCCGTAAGCAGCACGAACGTCATCCCGATGGCCAGGATCGCGATCGGGGTCGCCTGTATGACGATGTTCCGGAAGTTGGCGAAGGCGAGGAAGCGGTCGGAGACGAGCCCGAACAGGATCAGGAGAACGATGAAGAGGATATAGGGTGCGTTCTGCAGGAGCAGCAGGACAAGTCGGTTGCCTGTTTTCATGCCTGCACCTCTCTTGGCCCGGAAAGGCCCGTGGCAGCGGTCATTATGGCCTCCCGGTCGAAGTCACGGCGCGCGAAGCTGCCGGTCAGTTCGCCGCGGTTGATGGTGAGGATGCGGTCCGAAAGGCCGATGAGTTCCTCGATCTCGGACGAGATGAGCAGAACGGCGCTTCCGCTCTCAACGAGGCTGTTGATGATGCGGTAGACTTCCTGCTTCGCCCCGACGTCGATGCCACGCGTCGGCTCGTCGAGGATGAACAGGCGAGGCTGGCGGAGAAGCCATTTGCCGATGACGACCTTCTGCTGGTTGCCGCCCGACAGGTGCTTGACCATCGTGTCGTCGACCTTGGCCGTCGAAAGATGCATCGCGCGGCCCATCTCGGCCGCGACGGTGCTGATCCTCCTTCGATCGACCAGGCCGAATGCGCCGGCGACCGTCGGCAACGAAGCGAGCACCATGTTCTCGGCGATCGTGAAAT
This sequence comes from Sinorhizobium meliloti 4H41, assembly GCF_000375585.1. Classification (GTDB taxonomy): domain Bacteria; phylum Pseudomonadota; class Alphaproteobacteria; order Rhizobiales; family Rhizobiaceae; genus Sinorhizobium; species Sinorhizobium meliloti_A. The sequence continues at coordinate 417,043 of NZ_AQWP01000003.1, forward strand.
CCATGACGAGGCCCTCGCCGCGGCGGTCCTCGGTTAGGAACGCGACGCCGGCGGCCATCGCCGTTGCAGGCGTCGGATCGACAAGCAGCCTGCCGTCGATGCGGATTTCCCCGCGCGCAAATCGATCGAGGCCGAACAGCATTCGAGCGAGTTCCGATCGACCGGAACCCATAAGCCCTGCGAGGCCCACGACCTCCCCGGCGCGAATCTCGAAGGTGATGTTTTCCGCCACGCCAGGCTGGCTGAGGCCCGAGACGGAAAGAACGATGTCGCTCGTCGGTTTGACGGAGCGCTCCGGGTAGATGGCGTCGATCGACCGCCCTACCATCAGGGAGATGATGCGCTGCACGTCGATCGCAGTTGTTTCCGCGGTGCCTGCGACATGCCCGTCACGAAGGACTGCGATGCTGTCGCAGACCGCCATCACGTCTTCCAGCGCATGACTGATGTAAATGATGCCGATGCCACGGCTCTTCAGCCGGCCGATGATGGCGAACAGGCGTTCGACTTCCGGGCGCGTCAGAGAGGTGGTCGGCTCGTCGAAAATGATGAGCCTGGCATTGCGCGACAACGCCTTGGCAATCTCGACGAGTTGCCGCTCACCCTGGCTGAGTTTCGACACCGGCGTCGATGGCCGGTGCGAAATATCGACCTGCGCCAGGTACTCTTCCGTCTGCCGCCGGATCTGCGCACGGTTGATGAAGGGCAGGATATTTCGCCGGGGGAACCTGTCGATGAAGAGGTTTTCCTCGATCGTCAGGTTCGGGAAGAGGTTGAGCTCCTGGTGAATGAACGCGATTCCGGCCGCCGAAGCATCCTTCGGATCGGCCGGGGCATAGATAGCGCCATCGAGCCGCATACTCCCGGCGTTCGGCTGGTGGACCCCGCCGAGGATGTTCATGCTGGTCGACTTGCCGGACCCGTTTTCACCGACAAGCCCCAGTGCCTTGCCCTTTTCGACCGAGAAGCCGACGCCGTGCAAGACGGTTACCCCGAAGAACGATTTGGTCAGGCCTTCGACTTCCAGAAGTTTCTTCGACGGCTACCCCATGGAGATGGCAGTCGAGGAGATCGCCGACGCCGGTTGCCTCCACGTAGAACCAGCCTTCATCAAGGGCTACGTCGATTTCGATGAAACAGCGTTCTCGCCTTCGGCCGCCGCGCGCCTCAGCAACCTTGCGGTTGCCAGAGGGGTGCGCATCCACGCGGCCTCGGCACATCTGGACCTATCGGAGCCGGATGCTGCGGCGGCCCTGGTCCGGCGGCTCGATTTCGCCGCGGATCTCGGTGCTTCATTCCTGATCACCAATTCCGGACCGGCAGGCAAGCGCGATGCCATCAGAGCGACGGTGGAGGCAGTGATCCCCAAACCGGAGGCAAGCGGCCTCACCCTCGCCCTCGAGAACCCGGGACACGGAAGCGGCAATCTCACGGGTATCGTCTCTGATGCGGCCATTTTCCTGGGCGAAATCGGGTCACCGCGCGTCCGTCTCAATCATGACACGGGAAATGTCTTCACCTACAGCGGCGAAACACGCCAGCCTGCGGAGGATCTCGCCGCGGCGCCGAATTTGGTGGCGCATGTTCATCTGAAGGACGTGAAGTCTACGAATGAGGGCTGGGTGTTTTGCGCACTCGGCGATGGCGACGTTGATCTTGCGAACTACTGGTCGGCGATGCCCGTAGGTCTCCCCGTCACCATCGAGCTCCCACTTCGCCTTGGCCGGCCACGGCGAGCTGATCCGCAGAGGTATCCAAGGCCGCTGGACCCTGCCACGATACGAAGAGAGCTGACAGCCTCACTTCGGTATATAGGCACCCTTGAGGCTGTTCCGGACTGATTGGCGGACGTTTTATCTGTTGTGCCTGGCTCGTCGCTGCGTTCAAAGCTCACCTTGGCCGTTGAAGTGGTGGCTGAGAATGGTTTTCTTCAAAATCGTATGCCGATCATCCTTGATCCGTCAGTGATGCCGGGACTGAACATCTAATCCCGCAGCGACACCCATACCGGCGCGTGGTCGCTCGCTCCTTCAAGCGCACGGATTTCCCGGTCGATGCCGGCGCCGGTCAGGCGGCGCCGGAGCTTGCGGCTCAAGAGAATGTGGTCGAGGCGAAGGCCGGCGTCGCGCTGCCAGCGGTTGCGGCGGTAGTCCCAGAAAGTGAAGAGCTGATCTTTCGGGTGGATCTTGCGCAGCGCGTCGAGCCAGCCCTGGTCGATGAGGCTCCGGAAGGTTGCGCGGCTTTCCGGCTGGACGAGGGCGTTGTCGTCATAGGAGCGGGTCGGATAGATGTCGCGCGGTTCCGGAACGATGTTGTAGTCGCCGGCGAACACCACCGGCACCCCCGTCTCGAGCAGCGCGGCGGCATGCTGATTGAAGCGCCAGTGCCAGGCGAGCTTGTAGTCGAATTTCGGCCCGGGCTGCGGATTTCCGTTGGGCGCATAGAGCGACGCAATCAGAATGCCGTTCACCGCCGCCTCGATGTAGCGGCTCTGCGTATCCGAGGGGTCCCCGGGCAATCCGGTTCGCGTGAGCACCGGCTCGCAACCGCGGGCGAGAATGGCAACACCGTTCCAGGCGGCTTGGCCCCGCCAGACGGCGCCGTAGCCGGCTTCCTCGATCGCGGCCTTCGGAAACTGTCCGTCCGTCGCCTTGAGCTCCTGCAGGCAGACCACGTCCGGCTCGGCCGCAGCGAGCCAGGTCAAGAGGATGTCGAGCCGCTTGTTCACACCGTTGATGTTGAAGGTCGCGATCTTCATGAGGAGCTCAAGGGGCGAGGCGATCCGCCCATCGCGCGACCGCTTCGGCCAGCGTCTTCAGGTGATCTGCGGTCGAGAAGCCCGAGACCTTCTTGCGCGGCTTCAGGTCGTGGTCGCCGTCCTCCAGCCAGAGAAGTTCGATCCTGTCGGAGAGCGCGTATCGCGAAACCTCGTCGCGGGTGCCGAATTCGTCGCGGGTCCCTTGGCAGATCAGTGCAGGCGTCTTGAGATCGGCGAGATGCCGGGTGCGCAACTGCTCCGGTTTTCCGGGGGGATGGAAGGGATAGCCGAGGCAAAGGAGCCCGGCGATCTTCCCTTCGGCATGAAGGTCGTCGGCGACCATGCTGGCGACGCGGCCGCCCATGGACTTGCCGCCGATCACGAGAGTGCCCTGGGCGCCGAGTTCGGCAATGGCCGCCCGATACTCCGGATTGAGCGTTTCCGCACGGGGCGGGGGCTTGCGTCCGTCGGCAGTGCGCCGCGCTGCCATATAGCCGAACTCGAAGCGGGCGACGCGAAAACCCACCCCTGCAAGCGCCAGGGCGGCCGCGGTCATCGAGGTCGAATCCATCGGCGCGCCGGCTCCATGCGCGAGGAGGATGGTGACGGGCGCATCGCCCGGCCCGTCGAACAGGAATTTTCCGTGCATGTCAGCCAGCCGTTCTGGAGAGGAGATGAAGGTTCACGAACTGTACGCCGCGTTCTGCCGCGCGTGCCCATTCGGAATGCTGATCGAGCTCGAGGTAACGCGTCCACCAGCGGCGGGCCTCAGTGAGATTGCCGGCATCGAACTCCAGCTTCGCCAGATTGAAGATGGCATCGGCGTAATCGCCATCGATTTCGATCGCTCTCCTCAGATGCCGCCTGGCCGTGTCCGTGCGGCCACGTTCGCCCATCAGTCCGGCCAGGTTGAACCAGGCCTCGACGAAGCAAGGATCGAGCTTGATGGCGCGGACATAGTCCTGGGCCGCTTCGGCCTCCCGCCCCGCGGCCCTCAGGCAGTTGGCGCGGTTGAAGGCTGCAACCTCGTCGGTGCGGTCGATGCCGAGATAGCGCTGGTAGAACGCGGCCGCCTGGTCGTATTCCCCCGCTTCTTCGGCCGCTTCGGCCTGAGCGAACAGATCTTCGAGCGCCTCCTCGTCGGGCGAGCCGATGTCGAGCAGCAATTGACCGTCGAGCTCGCTCAAGCCTTCGGCGCGTCGCGCATAGATCGCATCCTTGCGTTCATGGTGCAGCGAGAGCGCCGTGAGGGAGGCAACGTTTCCGGAGCGGTGGACCGAGCGCGCGATCGCGCTCCAGCCGGCGCCGCTGGCCATCAGGCCGGCATATTTTCTGGCGAGGATCAGATCGCGGAAAGAATAGGGCTCGCCGTCATGCTCGAAAGCGTCGAACAACGACAGAAGATCGAGGTGGCGCGGGGAAATGCCGGACTGGTCGACGAGCGATTGCCGCGTCAGCGCCGATGTTTCCGGGGCGCTCGCCAGTCCGAGCAGGCGGAGGAAGCCGTTCTCGCTGAACACGCTCCGACGCTGCCCGCTTTCGCTGTCAAAGCGGGCCTCGATCTCCGCTTCGGACGCCTTTGCGAGCAGCCCGCGCCCGAAGACCACGAACTTCGTCTGCCTGTTGACACCGCGCCTGAGGTGTCCGCCCTGGCGCTCGACCTCGCGCGCCGCCAGCCGCCGCGGAAAGGCGGCGAGCGCGCCCACGATACCGAATGTCCGACCGGCAACCGCCATCAGGCTTTCTTCTTGGCCGCGGGTTTAGCCGTCACGCGTTTCGCCGCCGCGGCTTTGGCAGCGGGCTCCTTTGCCGCGGGCTCCGCCTTGGGCTTGCTCCTGGCGGGCGGTTTGGCCTGCGAAAGGCTCGCCTTGAGGGCATCCATGAGATTGACGACGTTGCCGCGTTCGGGCGCCTGCGCGATGATCGGCTTGTGACCCTTGAGCTTCTCGCGGATCATCTGCATCAGCGCGACCTCGTAGCGGTCTTCGTACTGCTTCGGATCGAAGGTCGTCGTCTTCTGCTCGATGAGCGCTTCGGCAAGCTGCAGCATCTCGGGATCCGGTTTGCCCACCGGAATGTTGCCGAAATAATCCGCCGTGCCGCGCACCTCGTTGGGATTGCGCAAGGTGCAGACGAACATTCCGGTCTCGCGCGGACCGATGGTCACTACCCTTTCGCGGCTGGACAGCACGAGGCGGGCGATCGCGAGCTTCCCGCTTCGGCGCAGAGCTTCACGCAGGACGACGAAGGTTTCCTCGGCCATGGCCCCGTCCGGCGCCAGATAATAAGGGGCGTCCTGGTAGATCACGTCGACGGAATCGGCATCGACGAAAGCCTCGATGTTCATGGTGTGATTGGATTCGATCCGGACGCTTTCCAGATCCGAGTCTTCGATGATGATGTATTTCTTGTCTTCGTATTCATAGCCCTTCACGAGGTCCGAACGCTCGACGAGGCCGAGCTCCGGATCGACGGGCTTCATGTTGATCCGGTTATGGGTGTCCTTGTGAAGCTGATTGAAGGAAATGCGCTCGCTTGCGCTGGTGGCGGGGTAAAGCCTCACCGGACAGCTCACGAGACTCAGTCTGATATAGCCCTTCCAACTTGCCCTGGGTGCCATGGTTGTCTCCTACGCGGCACTACGATCACATCTGCCAGAGCGGGATGAGGAAAATGCATGCGGTCTCCGCCTGCATCCCGCGCTCAACGACTACAGTATAGACAGATCCCTCGCGAAGTGGTCGATATCGGCCCAGGGATCGCCGGACGTGGCCAGAAGGCCCGGCAGCGAAGAATAGTTCAAATCCGCCGGAGCGTCGATAGTCTCCAGATCCGCCCAGCTGAGCGGGGTCGAAGCGGGCAGATTGGTGCGGGCGCGCAGCGAGTAGGGGGCCGCCCAGGTATGGCTGCGGGCGTTGCGATGGAAGTCGATGAAAATGCGTCTTACGCGGTTGTCCTTGCCCATGGTGGTGGTGAAGGTGTCCGGAGCGGTGGCCGCGAGACGGGTCGCGAGCGCGCTCGCCGCCCGATGGAATTTTTTCCAGTCGAGCTTCGGCACGACCGGTACGACGACGTGCACTCCCCTGCCGCCCGATGTCTTTACGAAGGGCACGAGGGTGAGCGCCTCGAGTTCCGCCTTGATGTGGATCGCGGCCTCGACCACCTCACGCCAGGCGATGCCCTCGCCGGGATCGAGATCGAAGACGATGCGATCCGGCTTACCGAGCAGCTTGCGTGTCGTGCCCCAGTTGTGGAATTCGACGACGCCGAACTGCGCCAGTGCCAGGTATCCTCTCGCGTCCTCGACCGACAGGTATGTTTTCGCCTCGCCTTCCGAGTTGGTTGCCTGGAACGTCGCGACCGAAGGCGGCATGCCGGTAAAGGGATGCCGCTGGAAGAAGCAATCCTGCGTCCGGCCGGTAGGGCAGCGTACCAGCGAAACGGGACGGCCGAGAATATGCGGCAGCATGAAATCCCCGATCATCGCGTAGTAGACGGCGAGGTCGAGCTTGGTCGGGCCGGACTTGCCGAAGAGCCGACGGGTCGGGTTGGTGATCGATATGCCTGCGAGGTCCGCGTCCGAGATCAGGCGCTTTCTCGACATGGAAACCGGCGTCGACAGCTCGACGTCGCGCAGCCCCTTGAAGACGGCGTGACGCAGGACGTTGTCGGTTGTCCGGTTGCCATAGTGGATATGCGCCCGGAGCAAGGGCCGCACCCAGATGATCTCCCGGGGCGCTCCTTCGAGCGTTGCGGCGCCGGCCCGCAAGGGCTCGAGCCGCACAAGCAACTCCTTGAGCATCTGCGCGTCGAAGCCGGTTCCGACCTTGCCGCGATATTCCAGCTCGCCGTCGGCCCACTCTCCGAGGGCAAGCGACGCAATGCCCTCGGCCGCCTCCGAAACGGTGTAGCCGACGATCACGAAATCCTCCGCCTTCAGCGCCTTCGTCTTGGTCCAGGTCTTCGACCGCCCGCCTCGGTAGGGGGCGGAGACGCGTTTGGAGACGATCCCTTCCAGGCCCATCTCGGAGGCCCGGTCGTAAAGCGCGCGTCCTTCGCCCACCACATGATCGCTGAACTGGATCGCCGAGCGGCTTGGGATCTGCCCTGCAAGGAATTTCTTCAGCAGTGCCTTGCGCTTTTCGAGCGGGACGTCCAAAAGATTCCAGCCGTTGAGATGCAGGAGGTCGAAGGCGTAGAAGACGAGGCTGTTGCCGGCGCCGGTGGAAAGCGCATCCTGCAACAGCGCGAAGCGGCTGACCCCCGTCTCGTCCAGCACGACGATCTCGCCGTCGATGACGGCATCGCGGCACGGCAGCCGCCGGAAAGCCTCCGGCAGGTCTCCGTAGCGCTTCGTCCAGTCGAGCCCGCCGCGAGTGACGAGGCGCACCTTTCCTTCCGCAACGTGGGCCATGGTGCGATAGCCGTCGAACTTGATCTCGTGCAGCCAGAGCTCGGGCTTTTTCGCGTTCTTTTCGGCTTCCGGGGGGAGAATCGTCTGTGTTGCGAGTTGAGGTTCGATGCGTTCGGGTGGTGCGCCCTTGGCCGCACCGGCCAGCGCGCCGGGATTGAGCTTGACCGTCTTTGGCGGTTCCTTCGGCTTCTCCACCAGTTCCTCGATCCGCCGGCCGGATTTGACGCTTTCCGGCCGGGCGGCAAGGATGTCGATCGATGTGTCGGCGGCCGGATCGCGCTCCTTGAAAAGGAGCCAGTTGCGCTGATCCTCTTCTCCCGGGCGAGGCTTCAGACGGGCCAGCATCCATCCGCCGTTAAGCTTCTCCCCTGCCAGGCGGAACTTGAAGGCGCCCTTGCGCAGGTCGTCTTCGACATCGCCCATCGGCGCCCAGACGCCTTTGTCCCAGACGATCATCGGTCCGCCGCCATATTCGCCTTCGGGGATCACGCCCTCGAAGTCGATATAGTCGAGGGGATGGTCCTCCGTCTCCACCGCCAGCCGCTTGTCGGCCGGGTTGAGCGACGGGCCCTTCGGCACCGCCCAGCTTTTCAGGACGCCGTCGACCTCGAGCCGCAAATCGTAGTGGTCGGCTGTCGCATGGTGCTTGTGCACGACAAATCGGTTGCCGCCGCCGGTCAGATTTCCGACCGGCTCCGGCGTCTTCGAAAAATTCCGCTTCTTGCGGTAGGCCTCCAGCTTCGGCGTCGCCATGCACCCAAGCTATGGCGGATCACGGTAGGCTGCAATATCAGGCGAGCCTGCCCGGATTGCCGAGCGTCATATGGCGGTTCACGTCCTTGTAGAGCAGATAGCGGAATTTGCCCGGTCCGCCGGCATAGCAGGCCTGCGGGCAGAAGGCCCTGAGCCACATATAGTCGCCGGCTTCCACCTCCACCCAGTCGTTGTTGAGGCGGTACACGGCCTTGCCTTCGAGCACGTAGAGTCCGTGTTCCATCACATGGGTTTCCATGAACGGGATGACGCCGCCGGGCTCGAAGGTCACGATCGTGACATGCATGTCGTGGCGCATGTCGGAAGGATCGACGAAGCGGGTGGTGGCCCAGCGCCCGTCCGTTTCCGGCATGGGCGAGGGGGGGATGTCGCGCTCGTTGGTGACGATCGGTTCGGGAAGGGGAACCCCGTCGACTTCCTCATAGGCCTTGCGGATCCAGTGGAATCGCGTCGGCGCACCGGATTCGTTTCTGAGGCTCCATTCGGTGCCGGGCGGAATGAAGGCATAGCCGCCGGACTGCATCAGATGCGTCTCATCGCCGAGCGTGAGATGGAACTCGCCGTCCACCACGAACAGCACGGCTTCGGCGCGGGGATCCGTCTCCGGCCGGTTGCTGCCGCCGGAAGGGCCGACTTCCATGATATATTGCGAGAAGGTCTCGGCGAAGCCGGAAAGCGGGCGCGACAGCACCCAGAGCCGTGTATTCGTCCAGAAGGGCAGATAGCTCGTCACGATGTCGCGCATGACGCCCTTCGGAATGACCGCATAGGCCTCGGTGAAGATGGCGCGGTCGGAAAGCAGGCTGGTCTGAGGCGGGTGGCCGCCTTCCGGAAAATAGTAGTTCTTCTGCATGTGAATCCCATCGAATGCCAGGTGAAACGGGTTCTTCCGCCTCTCCACCAGAACTTTACAGGCTTGATCCGCGATACGTCCAATATATTGTTCCACTCGATCCAGAGGAATGATGTATCGATAGGACTTCGCGATGGAGCTACGTCACCTGCGCTATTTCGTTGCTGTCGCCGAGGCCGCCAGTTTCACGGCGGCAGCGAGGAGTCTCAACATCTCCCAGCCGCCATTGAGCCAGCAGATCAGGGATCTGGAGGCGGAAGTCGGCACGCGGCTGTTCGAGCGTTCCAGCCGCAATGTCGAACTGACCGAGGCGGGCGCCGACTTTCTCGAACACGCCCGGATGATTCTCGGCCAGGTGGAGCATGCGACCCGCCAGGCGCGCGCCATCGGTTCCGGGCAGGTAGGAGCGCTGAACATTGCGACGACCGGCTCGGTGCTGCTGGGGCCGTTGTCCAACCTGATCGCGCGGTTCCGGGATGCGTGGCCCGGCGTGTTCGTCCGTATCCATGAAATGGACCCCGAGGCGCAGGAGGCGGCCTTGCTGTCCCATCGCACCGACCTCAGTTTCGTGCGCAGGCCTCGAAACCATCCGGATCTCGTCGCGAATGTCGCCTGGCATGAGAAGGTGGGTATCGCCTTGCCCGAGCACCATCGCCTGGCGGATTTCGGGAAAATCGCGCTCGGCGACCTGCGGCAGGAAAGTTTCGTCTTCCTGAGGCTCGCGGACTCCCGCTTTGCCCGCTACCTGCATGATTGCTGCGTGGCGGCGGGATTCGTACCTGATATCACGAACGAGGTCGTGGAATCCTATTCCCTCACCAGCCTCGTTGCCGCGGGGCTCGGCGTCGCACTCGTCCCGGAATGCATCAGGACTCTTTCGCGACCGGGAGTCGTCTACCGGCCGCTCGCCGACCCCGCGCCGGAAGCCGACGTGTACGTCATCAGCCGGCCGAACCCCGGACCCGTCATCGCAGCATTTCTGGAGGCAGCGCAAGGCTCGCCGGGCAAAAGGATCGATACCAGGGTGAGATAGGTCGAGGTCGAGCCGCTCGCCCTCTATCCGCTTCCGCGTTCTGCCTGTGGCATCCGCCGCCGATACGGACTTCGAAGCATGGCACACCAGACCAGCTGGATGCGGAGCGCCTTCAGCCTTCCTCCGGTCTATGCCCGCCGATCGCGCGCGTCAATTCGTCCGCCGTGCGGCGCACGGCGGGGCCGAGGATGCCGAGTCTCTCGTCGTCGATACGGACGGTGGGGCCGGAGATCGAGATGCCGCCGATCGCCTCGCCGTACTCGTTGAAGAGCGGGGCTGCGATGCAGCGCATGCCGAGCGTGTGCTCTTCGTCATCGACCGACCAGCCGCGGAAGCGGATCTCCTGAACATTGCGTATCAGGTCCTGCAGCGTGGCGAGCGTCCGACCGGTAAAGCAGGGCAGCGTTCTGCCGCTCAAAGTCTTGGCGATCTCCGTATCGGACCAAGTCGACAGAATGGCCTTGCCGATGCCGGAAGCGTGGATCGGGCCGCGCCGCCCGGGACGGAAGAAGGCGCGCATCGGCGCGTGGCTTTCGACCTGGGAAATGAAAACGACGTCGCCGTCTTCCTCAATGCCGATATTCGCCGTCTCGCCGCTTTCGTCCATGAGCCGCTTCAGGAAAGGACGGCTGATCGTGCCGAGCTTGCGGAAGCGCAGGAAGGCATTGCCTATCTCGAAAGCCTTGACGCCGACGGTCCACGTGCCGGCCTCGGCGTCGTTCGCCACCATCCCGTGCTGGGCGAGCGACGTCAGCAGCCGGTGCACGGTCGAAGGTGCCATGCCTGAGCGCTCCGAAAGCGCGGTCAAGGTCGAGCCGTCCCCTTCGGCGATGATCGCGAGCAGGGACAGGCTCCTGTCCAGCACCTGAACGGAAGCCGGGGCGGCGTTCTCTCCCGCCTTGCGCCCTCTCTTTCCCCTGCCGTTCGCCTCCATGCCAGTCTCCAAATCAGTTGCCGCCTGAGATCATGCTCTACAGCCATTGCATCCGATTTTCTCCTATTTGTTGAAAATCTTTATTTCCATATGATGGGAATGATTTCCATAAACTCGTTGAAATAGGTGCGACATGGATTTACCTTCCAATCAAACAGGAGGAGTTCCCATGGCCAAGATGCGCGCAGTCGATGCAGCGGTTTATGTTCTGGAAAAAGAAGGGATTGATTGCGCCTTCGGCGTACCCGGCGCGGCGATCAATCCATTCTACTCGGCCCTCAGGGCGCGCGGATCGATCCGTCACATCCTCGCTCGCCACGTCGAGGGGGCTTCGCACATGGCGGAGGGTTATACCCGCGCCAAGCACGGCAATATCGGTGTCTGCATAGGCACCTCGGGCCCGGCCGGCACGGACATGATCACCGGCCTCTACTCGGCATCCGCGGATTCGATCCCGATCCTGTGCATCACCGGGCAGGCGCCGCGTGCGCGTCTCGACAAGGAGGATTTCCAGGCGGTCGACATCGCGAAAATCGCGGCGCCGGTCACCAAATGGGCGGTCACCGTCATGGAGCCGGCCCTGGTCCCCTTCGTCTTCCAGAAGGCCTTCCATCTGATGCGCTCGGGTCGGCCGGGGCCGGTCCTCATCGACCTGCCGGTCGACGTACAGCTTGCCGAGATCGAATTCGATCCGGAGACCTACGAGCCGCTTTCCGCCTACAAGCCTTCCGCCACCCGTGCGCAGGCCGAAAAGGCGCTTGCCATGCTCAATGAGGCAGAGCGGCCGCTGATCGTCGCCGGCGGCGGCATCATCAATGCGGACGCTTCGGATCTTCTCACCGAATTCGCCGAGATCACCGGCGTTCCGGTCGTTCCGACACTGATGGGCTGGGGCGTCATCCCGGACGACCATCCGCTGATGGCCGGCATGTGCGGCCTGCAGACCTCGCACCGTTACGGCAATGCGACGCTGCTCGCCTCCGATTTCGTCTTCGGCATCGGCAATCGCTGGGCAAACCGCCACACCGGCAACGTCCCGACCTATACGGAGGGCCGCAAGTTCATCCATGTCGATATCGAGCCGACGCAGATCGGCCGCGTCTTCGCGCCCGATTTCGGCATCGTCTCCGACGCAGGCGCCGCGCTCAAGCTCTTCCTCGACGTCGCGACCGAATGGAAGACTGCCGGCAAGCTGCGCGACTGGTCGGGATGGGCCGAGGAGTGCCGCGAGCGCAAGCGGACGATGCTGCGCAAGACCCATTTCGATCAGACCCCGCTGAAACCCCAGCGCGTCTACGAGGAGATGAACAAGACTTTCGGCCGCGACACCTGCTACGTCTCGACCATCGGCTTGAGCCAGATTGCCGGCGCGCAATTCCTGCACGTCTACAAGCCGCGCAACTGGATCAATTGCGGCCAGGCCGGTCCGCTCGGTTGGACGCTGCCGGCAGCTCTCGGCGTGCGGGCCGCCGATCCGAACCGGAAAATCGTTGCGCTTTCCGGCGATTACGATTTCCAGTTCCTGATCGAGGAGCTCGCGGTCGGCGCCCAGCACAAGCTGCCTTACCTGCATGTGGTCGTGAACAATTCCTATCTCGGGCTGATCCGTCAGGCCCAACGCGGCTTCAACATGGATTTCGAGGTCAGTCTGGCCTTCGACAACATCAATGCCGACGGTGACGCGGAGAAGGGTTACGGGGTCGACCATGTGGCGGTTGCCGAGGGGCTCGGCTGCAAGGCAATCCGCGTCAGGAGCCCGAATGAATTCGCCGACGCCTTCGATCGGGCGCAGGCGCTGATGGAAGAGCACCAGGTGCCAGTCGTCATAGAATTCATCCTGGAGCGCGTCACCAACATCGCCATGGGGGCGGACATCAACGCGGTCGTCGAGTTCGAGGAACTCGCCGAGCGCGGCGAGGATGCCCCGACCGCGATTGCCGCCCTTCTCGATTGAAGAACGTCCTGCGCGGTTCCGCCCGCATCCCGCTTACCACAGAGGAGTGATCGCATGCCGAGATTTGCTGCGAACCTGACGATGCTGTTCAACGAGGCGCCGTTCCTCGACCGTTTCGCACTGGCCGCCAATGCCGGGTTCGAAGGCGTGGAATATCTCTTCCCCTACGAATTCGAGAAGGGGGCGCTGCGCGGCGAACTCGACCGCCACGGCCTGACGCAAGTGCTGCACAACCTGCCGGCCGGCAACTGGGCCGGCGGCGAACGGGGCATCGCGATCCTGCCGGATCGGATCGACGAATTCCGCAAGGGGGTCGCCACGGCCATCGACTATGCGACCGCGCTCGGCTGCCGTCAGGTCAATTGCCTCGTGGGGATTGCCCCGGACGGTGTGCCCGACAGCGTGCTGCGCACGACCCTCGTCGCCAATCTGAGGCTTGCGGCGGCCGAACTCGGCAAGTGCGGCATCCGCCTCCTGATCGAACCGATCAACCGCTTCGATATTCCCGGCTTCTATCTCAACACGGTCGGGCAGGCGGCGTCGATCATCGAGGAGGTGGGGAGCGACAACCTCTTCGTCCAGTACGACCTCTACCACCAGCAGCGCACCGAAGGCGAACTCGTCGGCACTTACAGGCGCTACCGAGAAAAGATCGCGCACATACAGCTTGCGGACAATCCCGGACGCAACGAGCCGGGGACCGGCGAGATCAACTACCCCTTCGTCTTCGACGCGCTGGAAGCCGCCGGCTACGACGGCTGGATCGGGTGCGAATACAAGCCGCTGACGACCACCGCGGAAGGACTTGGGTGGCTCGGCACCGAGCACCGGCGCAAACAATCCGCAGACATCATCCAAATCAGGAGCTAAGCACGATGGCATCTATCGGTTTCATTGGACTGGGTATCATGGGCACGCCGATGGCGCGCCACCTTCAGGATGCCGGTCACAAGATCATCACGTCCAAATTCGCCATCCCTCCGCGTCAGGAGCTCGTCGACAACGGACTGGAAATCGTCGAAACGCCGAAGGCGCTCGCGGAAACGGTCGACACGATCATCCTGATGCTGCCGGATACGCCGGAAGTGAAGGATGTCCTGTTCGGTGAGAATGGCGTCTATTACGGCCTGGGCGAGGGCAAGCTCGTCATCGACATGAGCTCCATCTCGCCGATCGAAACGAAGGAGTTCGCCAAGAAGATACGCGAAACCGGTGCCGAATATATCGACGCCCCGGTTTCCGGAGGCGAGGTCGGCGCCAAGAACGCCTCTCTCAGCATCATGGCCGGCGGCAAGCCGAGCTCCTTCGAACGCGCCCTGCCGCTCTTCAAGCTGATGGGCAAGAACATCACGCTGGTCGGCGATTGCGGCGACGGTCAGGTCACCAAGGTCGCAAACCAGATCATCGTGGCGCTGACCATCGAGGCAGTCTCCGAGGCGCTGGTCTTCGCGTCCAAGGCAGGAGCCGATCCGGCCCGTGTCCGCGAGGCGCTGATGGGCGGCTTCGCATCGTCGCGCATTCTCGAGGTCCATGGCGATCGGATGATCAAGCGTACCTTCGAGCCGGGCTTCCGCATCTCGCTGCACCAGAAGGACCTGAACCTCGCGCTGCAGGGAGCGAAAAGCCTCGGCATCTCGCTGCCGAACACGGCGGCAACCCAGGAGCTCTTCAACAATTGCGCCGCCAATGGCGACAGCGGGCTTGACCACTCCGGGCTCGTGCGGGCGCTCGAGCGGATGGCGAACCACGAGGTCGCATAAGTCGCGATCGAGGACGCGCATGATCGGCCGGCGGCCTCATCCGTCGGGGAGATCATGCATCCGGGCGGCGGAAGGAGGAGCCGCCGCCCGCGTATTTCCAAACGGGAGGAACAATGGCCGCCATCGCCAACCCGCGTCAATTCCTGGAGAGCCTGTTCGCCTCTGCGGTGTCCGCCGCTGATCCGGAACGCGTCATCGCCGCAAATCTGCCGGAGCGGCCGAAGGGGCGAACGGTCGTCATCGGAGCCGGCAAAGGTGCCGCTCAGATGGCTCGGGCGTTCGAATGCGCCTGGGAGGGGCCGCTCAGCGGCGTGGTCGTCACGCGCTACGGTTTCGGCGCGCATTGCCGGCAGATCGAGGTGCTCGAAGCCTCCCATCCCTTGCCGGACGAGGGCGGGCTGAAGGCATCGAAGCGGCTCCTCGCGGCGGTCAGCGGCCTGACCGGGGATGACCTGGTCGTGGCGCTGATCTGCGGCGGCGGTTCGGCGCTCCTGCCGGCACCACCACCGGAGCTTTCGCTCGAGGATGAAATCGCCGTCAATCGGGCGCTACTTGCGTCGGGCGCGCCGATCAGAGCGATGAACGCGGTACGCAAGCATGTTTCCTTGATCAAGGGCGGCCGCCTTGCCGCCGCGGCCCATCCGGCCAGGGTCGTCTCTCTCGTCGTCTCCGATATTCCCGGCGACGACGCGGCGCTGGTCGCATCCGGCCCGACGGTCGCCGACGCAGCCAGCCTCCACGACGCCCTGAAGATCGTCGAGCGCTATCGCCTCGCTTTGCCGGAAAAGGTCATGCGCTGGCTGGCGAGCGCTGCGGCGGATGCACCGAGACCTTCCGATCCGCGCCTTGCCCGCAATGAGGTGCGGCTGATCGCTTCGGCAGGCGTCTCACTGGAGGCCGCGGCATCCAAGGCGCGGTCCGCGGGCGTAGAGGCCGTCATTCTTTCCGATGCGATCGAAGGGGAGGCACGCGACGTCGGGCTCGTTCATGCGGCCATCGCGCGCGAGACGGCGCTGCGCGGCCGCCCCTTTCCGAAGCCCGCCCTCATCCTTTCCGGCGGCGAAACGACGGTGACGGTCCGGGGCGAAGGTCGCGGCGGGCGCAACAGCGAGTTCCTGCTGTCGCTGGCGCTCGGCATCGACGGTATCGGCGGGATCTCGGCGCTCGCCGCGGATACCGACGGCATCGACGGATCCGAGGACAATGCCGGCGCCTTCGCCGATCATACGACGATCGCGCGCCTGCTGGCGCGGCGCCTGGATGCCGCAGCGCTGCTTCAGAAGAACGACAGCTGGGCGGCCTTCGATGCGCTTGGAGACCTTTTCAAGCCGGGGCCGACGGGCACGAACGTCAATGATTTCAGGGCGGTGCTGATCCAGTGATCGGTGCCGGCGCCCAAAGGCAATTGGTCAACCAGGGAGGAAAGACCATGATACCTCTACCGATCCGCCCGCTTTCACACGGCGAGTTCGCGCCCTTCGGCGACGTCATCGAGCCTGACGATGCGAAGAGCTTTCCGATCAACGCCGGCAAATGCATCCGCTATCACGACCTTGCGAAGGTGGAGACGAGCGGCCCGGAAGCCCGAACGCTGGTCAGCCTCTTGAAGGGCGAGCCCTACGACATCCCCCTGACGCTGAAGATGGTGGAACGGCACCCGCTCGGAAGCCAGGCCTTCATCCCGCTGACGGGAAATCCCTTTCTCGTGGTCGTCGCGCCCGACGAAGGCGGGGAACCCGGCGAGCCGATCGCCTTCGAGACCGCGCCGGGGCAGGGGGTCAACATCGCGCAAAATGTCTGGCACGGAATTCTGACCCCGCTTCGTTCGACCTCCGAATTCGTCGTCATCGACCGCGGCGGCAGCGGGTGCAATCTCGAGGAGCATTTCTTCGAAAAGCCTTATCAGGTCGAATACGCTTGACTGACGCGCGTCCCGCACTTGTTGCGGGGCGCTCGAACTCTTAGGTTCGGTGCTTCCGAGTCCGTGATCTTTGAGCAATGCAGCACTTCGCCAGGAAAATGTGGGGAGAAACCGGTTGGGGCATGCCGACCTCGCTCGCCCTGCACCTGGCGCTCGCCTTCTTGCTGCTGGTTCGGCTGCCGGAATTGTCTGCGCCGGCAAAGGAGCAAAGCGTCAGCGTCGAGCTCGTTGCGCAGCCGAAGAGTGCGGAAAAGCCCGAGCAAAAGCCGAACGTGGCCAAGAGCGAGCAAACGCGTCCTCAGCCTGAGGCATTCGAGTCGGCCGCAGCGCCGGTCGAAACGGAAAAGCCGCCTCGGCCCGAATTGCCTCCGGCCGCGCCGAAGAAGTCCGAAACGCCGAGCGAGACGCCGGAGGCCTCGCGGCCCGCCCCGGCAAAAACGGAAAACACCGCCAGCGAAAAGCCGGCGGAAAGCAGGACCGCGCTTGCGCAATTGCGCGTCGATGCCCGGAGCGCAGCGAACGAGGCGGCCGATGCCGCAGCCACGCCGCCGGCTGCAGCTGTTCCCCAGGAGAAACCGGTTGTGGAGGAAGCAACGGCGGACCCGGCGCAAAAGCCGGCCGAGGCCATGGCCGAACGCCAGTCGAACCAGCTCGTCCAGGCGAAGGAACTCTATTCTGAAAACGCCCTGTCGGACCCCCGCGTGAAACAGGCGATCGGCAGGCTGCCGCCGAAAAAGCGGATCGTGCAGCTCTGCAGCATCGAAGCGCTCGAGCAGGTGCGGCGTGAAATGCCCGGCGCCTTTCCGGACATGCTCGTTCCCTTCGGCCCTTCGGGGGGCTTCATCTCGCCGACAGGCCTGAACGCCGATGGCGGCGCCTTCCGCAGCCGGTCGACATGGTACACCATCGACTTCAAATGCGAAGTGAGCCCCGAGACGACCTCGGTCACTTCCTTCAGCCTCGCGATCGGCAAGGCGATCCCGAAGAGCGAGTGGGGTGCGCGACAGCTGCCGAGCAATTAAAACACTGGGACGGATGGAGGGACAGAATGGCAAGCGCCTATCGCTGGCTGAACGAGCCGGCAAGCTGGGAGGGCGACGAACGCGATCTGTCGCTCAAGACCGACGCCAAGACGGATTTCTGGCGCGAAACCTTCTACGGCTTCGTGCGCGACAGCGGACATGCCTATCTTCGTCCGGTTTCAGGCGATTTCACCGCCTCGGCGACGATCGTCGGCCAGTATGAGCAGCTTTACGACCAGGCCGGTCTGATGCTGCGGCTCGACGAACAGAACTGGATCAAATGCGGTATCGAATATACCGACGGGCTGATGCATTTCAGCGTGGTCGTGACGCGCGGCGTATCCGACTGGTCGGTCATTCCGTTGCACGCAAGGGCGCCTTCGGACCCACTGGAGGTGCGGCTGACGCGGCATGGGGATGCGGTGCGGGTGCAATTCCGCTTTGGCGAGGAACGCTGGCAGATGGCGCGGCTCTGTCCCTTTTCCGCCGCCGATGCCGAGGCCGGCGTCACGGCCTGTTCGCCGGAGCGCGCGGGGTTTGCGGCAAGGTTCCGCGACTTGAATTTCGGCCCGCCGATCGCTCGCGCCTTGCACGACGACTGAAGCCCCGATAGCGCGATCCTTTTGCGAAAATTGGGTCACGCGATCGCGCGCGGCGCCAGGCTGCCGGCCGGCCGGCAGGAGTCGCGAATCACCAGTCTTCCCTGAAGCACGAGCCGGCGTGGCGCTTCCGGGCTAGCGCCGGAAAGGCGGTCGAGCACGAGCTGCGCGGCCTGTTCGCCGATCGCCTGGACCGGCTGGGCGATCGTCGTCAGATGCGGCTGGAAGACGTCGGCCCAGGGAAAATCGTCGAAGCTTGCGACCGAAACGTCGTCCGGGCAGCGAAGGCCGATATCCCGGATCGCCTTCATCACCCCGATGACCATCAGGTTGTTGGCGGAGAAAATCGCCGTTGGCCGCTCGGGACTTGTCAGCAGCTGGATCGCCGCGGTGTAGGCGTCCTTCTCCCGAAAATTGCCGATCCGGATCAGGTCCTCCTCGCAGGGGAGGCCCGCCGCCTCCAACGCTGCCCGATAGCCGGCAAGACGCTCCCGTCCGGTCGAAGTGTCGAGCGAGCCCGAAATATAGCCGATGCGACGATGGCCGAGGCCGAGCATATAGACCGTTGCATCCTGAACCGCGCGACGATTGTCGAGCACGACCGCATCGGTGTCGATGCCGTCGCAAAGCCTGTCGATCAGCACGGTTGGAAGATTGGCGCTCGCGATCATGCGCTTCAGCGTTTCGTCGTCTCCGGCCGGCGCGATGATCAGGCCGTCCACGCTCCGGTCGATCAACAGGGCGATCTGCTCGTCCTGCAAGGCAACGTCCTCGTCATTGCAGCAGAGCATCACGGCGTAGCCGGCCCGATGCAGCACGTCCTGGATCACTGCCACGACATCGGTGAAGAACGGATTGGTGATATCGGCAACCATCAGGCCTACGGTGCGGGTCGTGCCGAGCTTGAGACTGCGGGCGATTGCGTTGCGCTTGTAGCCTATGAGGCCGATCGCCTGCTCTATGCGGCTGCGCAATTCCGGACTGACCGGGGCCGAGCCGTTGATCACGGCCGAGACCGTCGCCACAGAGACATGCGCTGCCTTGGCAACGTCGAGCATGGTCGGTGCACCGGATTTCCGTGAATTTCGTCGCTGCTGCATTTCTTCCGAAACGTTTCGATGGTTCGCTTGCGAAACTCTATTTGAATTGCTGGAATTAGGCAATCGAGCCCGGAACGGCGTGCTTGACAGGGTCGAAACGTTTAGAATAGGTTGCGGGAAATAGGTGAATAGAGCGTCAGATGTCGGCGGTAGGGAGGCTGCCAATATCATGCGCGATGCTATCCCCCGTGATTCGGTCACCAAAGAATCCGGCCGGCCAATTCTGGCGGCCGAAGCGGTTTCGAAATCGTTCGGCGGCGTCGCGGCGCTCAAGGATGTGCGCTTCGAACTGCGCGCGGGCGAAATCCATGCGCTCATGGGCGAGAATGGCGCCGGCAAGTCGACGCTGATGAAAGTCCTGTCCGGCGTCTACCCGGACTACGAGGGCACCTTCCGCGTCGATGGAGAAACCGCCCGCTTCTCCAATGTGCGCGATGCCGAGGCGGCCGGGATCGCCATCATCCATCAGGAACTCAACCTCGTCCCCGAACTCGGCGTCGCCGACAACATCTTTCTCGGCCGCGAACGGGTGATCGCCGGTCTTTTCGTGGATCGCAAGGCGAGCCTGGAGGCCGCACGAGGGCTGTTGAACCGTCTCGGCATCGAACTCGACCCGGAGGCGCGTGTCGGGCAGTTGCGGGTGGGCGAACAACAGCTCGTCGAGATTGCGAAGGCCCTCTCCGTGGAAGCGCGCATTCTGATCATGGACGAACCGACCTCGGCGCTTTCGCCCGGCGAGTGTCGGCGCCTCTTCAAGATCATGCGGCAACTCGCGGCCGACGGCGTCGGCATCATCTATATTTCGCACCGGATCGACGAGGTGATGCAGCTCAGCGACCGGGTCACCGTCTTCCGCGACGGCCGGCATGTCTGGACCCGGCCGATGGCCGGACTGGACGAAAATACGATCATCGCCGCAATGGTGGGTCGCAACCTCCTCGACGCGCACCCGGCCGACCGGGGCAACGGCGGCGGCGAGCCCGTCCTTTCGGTCAGGGACCTGTCGCTTGCCGTTCCCGGACGTCATGGCTGGCGCGACGTGCTGAAGGGCGTGAGCTTCGACGTTCGCGCCGGCGAGATCCTCGGCATCGGCGGCTTGCTCGGCGCGGGGCGCACGGAAATCCTGGAGACGATCTTTGCATCGAATGAAGGCCTTCGCGGCGGTGAAATCCGGCTGGACGGCATCGCCGTCGATATCCGCTCGCCACGCGATGCTCGCCGCCTCGGTTTTGCTCTGGTGACGGAGGACCGCAAGGCGAAGGGGCTGCATCTTCACGAATCGATCAGAGACAATGTGGCTCTGCCGCTTGTTGGAAGGCTCGCCCGATTCGGGCTGCGCTCCTTCGGAGGCGAGCGCGCGCTCGCGAAAGGGGCGGTCGATGCGCTCGGCGTGCGCTGCGCGAGCACCGATCAGGCGGCCGGAACCCTGTCCGGCGGCAACCAGCAGAAGGTCGTCATCGGCAAGTGGCTGGCGACCGGTCCGCGTGTCCTTCTGCTCGACGAGCCGACGCGCGGCATCGACGTCGGTGCGAAGCGCGAGATCTACGATCTGATCTTCAAGCTCGCCGGCGACGGGCTGGCGATCGTGGTGGTCAGTTCCGAATTGCCGGAACTCCTGCTCCTCGCCAACCGCATTCTGGTGATGGCCGAGGGACGGCAGACCGGGCTCGTCTCCCGGGAGGAGGCGAGCGAGGAGCGCATCATGCAGCTCGCCGCTCCGCGGAGCGCATGCGGAAGGGCGGTTGCATGAATTTCCTGAAGGCTCTCTCCCGTACGAAACTCTATTGGGGGCTGATCGCCATCTTCCTGATCGGAGTCCTGTCCTCGCCGGTAACGTCGTCGGGCAGGAACATCTTTCTCTCCTCCGGCAATCTCCTCGACGTGTTGCGGCAGGTATCGACCACCGGGCTGATCGCCACCGGCATGACGGCCGTCATTCTGACCGGCGGCATAGACCTTTCGGTCGGCTCGCTGATGGCGATCTGCACCGTCGTCTGCGCGATGCTCCTGACCGTTCCGGGGGACACGGCCGCCCTCTATCTGGGGCTGCCGTCCGTCGGGCTTGCGGTTTTAGTCGGCGGTGCGGCGGCAGTACGCTTCGTCTTCCTCAATATCGAGAAATCACGGGCGGGCGTGACGCATGTCCGCGACATCCGGCTTGACCGGACCCGCGGTACCGTTCTGCCCGCCGCAGCCGGCATCGTTCTCTGCACCCTGGTTCTAAGTTTCCTCTTGCCTCAGATGCAGACGAAATTCGGCGTGCTCGGCGTTCTGCTCGTGGCGCCGGCGGTCGGACTCATGTTCGGCGCGGTTAACGGCGCGATCATCGTGGTCGGACGATTGCAGCCCTTCATCGTCACGCTTGCCATGATGGTCACGGCGCTCGGCATCGCCCGGCTCACCGCCGGGCAGAACAATGCAGTTCTGCCGGTCTATACCGGCACCAATGCGACCGCCGATTTCGACATGCTGCGGCAGCTCGTCTTCGGCATCGTGCCCATGCCCGGCATATTCTTCATCGTCGCGATTCTTCTCTATGGCGCCGTGCTGCGGTTCACCCCATTCGGCCGCTATGTCTATGCGATCGGCGGAAACGAGGAGGCGGCGCGCCTTTCCGGCATCAATGCGGGCCGGGTGAAGATCGTCACCTATGCGGTATCGGGTCTTCTCGCGGGCATCGCCGCGGTCCTCTATGTGGCGCAGTACCGCCAGGGCAAGCCGGACGCCGGCGCGGGCCTCGAACTGGATGCGATCGCGGCGGTGGTCATCGGCGGGACGAGCCTGATGGGAGGGCGCGGGAGCCTTGCCGGGACGTTCTGCGGGGTCCTGATCTTCGGCCTGCTCTCCAACATCCTGCAGCTCCACAACATCAATTCCAATCTTCAGCTGGTGCTGAAGGGCGTGATCATCATCGGCACGGTGCTCGTTCAGGAGCGCAATGCCTACGACCTTCTCGCGCAATTGCGGCTGCCGGGCGCAAGCCGGCGCCCGGCTCAAGGAGATACGTCCGCCGAGGAGCGGACGTCGGGAGAGACGTTATCCATGACAATGGGAGGAAAGAAGAAATGAAACGCCGTGACATCATCAAACTGACGGCGGTCGCCGCCGTCCTCGCCGCGACGACCGTGCTCATGCCGGCGCACGACGCCGTGGCTCAGGACAAGAAGTTTCGCATCGGCTTCAGCCAGGCGACGACGATCGAACCGTGGCGTGCGCAGTTCAACAAGGACATCATCGCCGAGGCGGCAAAGCATCCGGACGTCGAGCTGATCATAACCGACGGTGAGGACAGGACGGAAAAGCAGGTGGCCGACGTCGAGAACCTCGTTCGCCAGGAGGTGGATGCCTTGCTCGTGTCGCCGAAAGAGTCCGCAGGGCTCACCGGCGTGGTGCAGCAGGCGATCGATGCCAAGATCCCGGTCTTCGTTCTCGACCGAAACGTCGAGACCGACCAGTACACCCAGTTCGTCGGCGGCGACAACAAACTGATCGGCCGCGCGGCCGGCGAATATGCGGTCGAGCTTCTCGGAGGAAAGGGCAAGGCTCAGGGCAATATCGTCGAGATATGGGGCGGCATGGGCACCCAGCCGGCGCACGATCGCCACGACGGCTTCCACGAGTTCACCGACAAGGAGCCCGGCATCAAGAACCTGCTCGATCAGCAATCCGGCGACTGGAAGCAGGACCAGGCCTACAACATCATGGCGACGGCGCTGCGCAACAACGAGAAGATTGATCTCGTATACGGCCACAACGATCCGATGGCCTATGGCGCCTATCTGGCGGCGAAGGACGCAGGTCGTGAGAAGGAAATAAAGTTCATCGGCATCGACGCGCTCCCGAACGAAGGCGTGACCTGGGTCAACAACGGCGAACTCACCGCGACTTTCCTCTATGCGACGCCGGGAGCAGAGGGTCTCCGCCAGGCGGTGAAGTTCCTGAAGGGGGAAAAGGTCGAAAAGACCGTCACGCTCGACACGATGAAGGTGACCAAGGAAAACGCCGCGCAGATCCTGAAGGACAACGGCCTGTAAGAGCCGTCGCGCGGACGCGCTGCGGCAAACGCAAAGTCTGCATGCTCTACTCGGTCCGATTTGAGGAAGCGTGCAGCGGGGGGCGGCGGACGAGGGGGACCGCCCGCCTTCCCTCTCACCGCATCATCGACAGTGCCGTGGCGAAGAAATCCTCGCCGCCGAAATTGCCCGATTTCAGCGCCAGCAACATGTCGTTTCCGGCAGTGCCGATCGTCCTCAGCACGGGGACGCCGGGCGCGATTTCCGGACCGATCAGGAAAGCCGGAATGCCGAGCCTGTCGACGGTCGCGCCGGAGGTCTCTCCGCCGGCGACGACGAGGCGTCTCACGCCGCGCTCTACCAGTTCGCCGGCGATCGCGGCGGTTGCCGTTTCGATCGCGTGCCCGGATGCCTCTCGCCCGTAGCGCGCCTGCAGACGCGAAACGACCTCCGGCGCGGCACTCGCGGCGATGGCGACGGGGCCTTGGGCAATCCGTTCCCCGGCCCAGGCGACGGCTGCGGAAATCTCGTCCGATCCGGCGAGGAGCTTTTCCGTGTCGAGCCGCAGCACCGGCATATGGCGTTCCGCCGCGTCGAGTTGCTTCAGCGTTGCCGCCGAACAACTGCCTGCGACCACCGCGGCAAGACCGCCGACGGAGCGGATGGCGTCGCTTTCCCCGTCGCTTGCCGAAGCCCGGCCGGAGCGCAGAATCGCGCGGGCGAGGCCGAGACCCAGGCCGGACGCGCCGGTGGAGACGGGCATTTCGAGCGCCGCTTCGCCGAGCGTTTCGAGATCGCGTTCGAAGACCGCATCCGCGATAGCCGCGGCGGCGCCTTCGGCGCGTAACCGATCGAGCCTCGCCTTTATCGCATCGGCTCCGCGCGTGACGGTCGGCAGGTCGATGAGGCCGGCCTTGCCGCGCGACTGGCGGGTGAGCACCCGCACCAGATTGGCATCGCGCATCGGGTTGAGCGGGTGGTCTTTCAACGGACTTTCGTCGAGCGGCTGGCCATTGACGAAAAGATGGCCGAGATAGACGGTTCGCCCCGTTTCCGGAAAGGCCGGCGTAACGAGGGCGATGTCGCCGCCCGAGACGCTCAGAAGCGCTTCGGTCACCGGCCCGATATTGCCGAGATCCGTCGAATCGAAGGTGGAGCAGATCTTGTAGAGCACATGGGCGGCGCCTCGGCCGCGCAGCCAGCTTTCGGCCGCGAGGGCGGCGGCCACGGCCTCCTCCGCTGCGACCGACCGGATCTTCAGGGAAACGACCACTGCATCGACGTCGGGCAGGGCGAGCGACGGATCGGGAATGCCGACCGTCTGCACGGTGCGAAGCCCGTTCTTCGTCAGCGTATTCGCAAGATCGGAGGCGCCCGTGTAGTCGTCGGCGATCGATCCGAGCAGGATTGTCATGGGTCAGCTCCGTCGAAAGGGTTTGAACCAGCCGAGGCCGTCCAGCGTCCGGCCGCGCGGGTTATATTCGCAACCGACGAAGCCGCCATAGCCGAGCCGGTCGATTTCATCAAAGAGGTAGCGATAGTTCAACTCCTCGCCATCGGGCTCGTGCCGCGAGGGCACGCTGGCGATCTGGATGTGGCCGGTGACCGGCATCAGTTGGCGGAGAGCCATTGCGACGTCGCCGTGCAGGATCTGCCGGTGATAGATGTCGAATTGCAGCTTCAGGTTGGGGAGCGCCAGTTCGGCGATGAGCCGCTCGGCGGTCCCGAAATCGTTGAGGAAATATCCCGGCATGTTGCGCCCGTTGATCGGCTCGACGAGGAGATCGATGCCCTCGTCGGCCAGGCGCCCGGCCGTATAGGCGACCGAGCGGCGGTAACGGGATGCGGCCTCCGGGTCGCGCGGATCAGCAAGACCAGCCATCAGGTGCAGGCGCTTGGCGCCGGTCGCCGCCGCGTAGTCGAGCGCCTTGTCGACATCCGATTTCAACCCGTCGAAGCGGCTGGGCAGGGCGGCGATTCCGCGCTCGCCGGCTGCCCAATTGCCCGGCGGCAGGTTGAACAGCGCCTGCTCGAGCCTGTTGCGGGCAAGCCGTTCGGCGATCGCTTCCGGAGGCACCTCGTAGGGAAAAAGGTACTCGACGGCGGCGAACCCGGCGTCGGCGGCCGCGTCGAAGCGGTCGAGGAACGGCCACTCGGTGAACATCATCGTCAGATTGGCGGCAAATACGGGCATGCGCGTTTTCCTTAGGGGTTATTCGTGCCGGGCAACGTGGCCCCGGAGAGCTGGGCGTAGAGCCGCGCGAGGGAGGAATCGTCGTCGCGCCCCATGCCTGTGCCCGAGGCTGCAAGATACATCTGCAGTGCGGCCGCCACGAGCGGCACCGGATAGCGCTCCGCGCGCGCCATATCCTGGACGATGCCGAGGTCCTTCACAAAAATCTCGATGGCGCTCAGCGGGGCGTAATCTCCCGCCAGCACATGCGGGATGCGGTTCTCGAACATCCAGGAATTGCCGGCCGAGGCGGTGATCACCTCGTATACTTTGTCGAGGTCCAGCCCTTGTTTCGCCGCAAAGGCGATCGCTTCGCAGGCGGCTGCGATGTGCACGCCGGCGAGAAGCTGGTTGATCATCTTGAAGGCGGCGCCGGTCCCGGCGGTCTCGCCGAGTTCGTAGACCTTGGCGGCCATGGCGTCGAGGGCCGGTCGGGCGGCGGCGAAGGCCTGCGGCGATCCCGAGGCCATGATCGTCAGTTCGCCCTTCGATGCCTTTGCCGCGCCGCCTGAGATCGGCGCGTCGAGATAGTGAAACCCCAGTCCTTCGAGCCGCTGCGCCAGGTCGCGCGCGATCGCCGGATCCATTGTCGCGGACGATATGAAGACGGCGTCGGGCTTCATCGCGTCTGCAACACCATCCCGGCCGAACAGAACGGCTTCGGTCTGCGCGCCGCTCACGACCACCGAAACGACGATGTCGGCGCCCGTCACGGCTTCGCCTGGCGTGCCCGCTCCGCGACCGCCTTCGGCGGCGAAACGTTCCACTGCGGGCGGGGCAACGTCGTAGCCAAACACGTCGAGGCCCGCGCTTTTCAACGAGCACGCCATACCGAAGCCCATCGAGCCGAGCCCGAGCACTGCGATCTTCGATGCCATTTCGTCTCCTCCAGTTGCCGGTCACTCGTTCTAGGGATTATTGGCAGCGCTGCCAACCAAAATTGGTAGCGCTGCCAAAAAAATCCGCCTATGAAGTCGATGAGAGCCGTGAACGGTCTCGTTATGGAACAGGCGCGAAGTGGCGACGGACTTCAAGCAGCAGACACCCGTAACGCTCGCAGAGGTGGCGGAAGCCGCGGGCGTGGGTGAGAGCACGGTTTCCCGCGTGCTGCGCAATCACGGCTCGTTCTCCGGCAAGGCCCGCGAGCGCGTGTTGGATGCGGTCGAGCGGCTTGGCTACGTGCCGAACCGGATCGCCGGAACCTTGGCCTCGGCCGGGTCCCGCCTCGTCGCCTTCGTCATTCCGTCGCTCACCAACATCGTGTTCCCGGACGTGCTGCGGGGTGCAGGCGCCGTTCTGGAGGAAAATCGCTATCAGGCCGTCTTTTCCGTGACGGACTATGAGCCGGAGCGCGAGGAGGCCCTCGTCGCCGCCATGCTCGCCTGGCGGCCGACGGCGGTGATGCTTGCCGGCTTCGAGCATACGGAAGGCACGCTCAAGATGCTGCGGGCGAGCGGCTGTCGCGTCGTCGAACTGCTCGACATCGACGGGAGCGCCATAGACCTGGCGGTCGGCTTTTCCAATCGTGAGGCGGGTCGGGCGAGCGCCGAATTCCTGTTGAAGCGCGGTTATCGCCGGATCGGCTATGTCGGCCACGATCTCGACCGCGACACACGCGCCGGCAAACGCTTCGACGGCTTCCGTGAAGCGCTGAACCTAGCCGGCGTCGCCCTTGTGGATCGGGAAATCCGTCCGGGCGCTTCTTCGGTTGGGAGCGGGCGGGCGGGGCTCGATCAGCTTCTTCGAAGGGCGCCGGGACTCGATGCGGTCTATTTCTCGAACGACGACATGGCGCTCGGCGGATATTTTCATTGTCTTGCATGCGCCATTTCCGTCCCAACCAGGCTCGCCCTTTTCGGCCATAACGGCCTCGATATCGGCCAGGCCACGCCGCAGCCTCTGACGACCATTCGCACGCCCCGCGTCGCGACGGGAAAGCTGGCGGCCGAGTTGGTCATCAACGATCACCCATCTCACGTCGCCGATCTTGGATTTGAACTGATCGAAGGCGATACAGCCTGAACGAAAGGACCGCCAATGTCCGAAACGCGTCTTCGCGAGGAAATCTGCCGCTACGGCCGGTCCCTCTTCGAGCGGGGCCTGACCCCCGGCTCTTCCGGAAACATATCGATGAGACTCGATGACGGCGGCTGGCTGGTGACGCCCACCAATGCCTCGCTCGGCTTCCTCGATCCAGGGCGTATTTCGCGCCTCGATGCCGGCGGCCGGCTTGTCTCGGGCGACAAGCCGACCAAGGAGATCCCGCTTCATTCCGCCCTCTACGAGACGCGAGGCAGCGCCCGCGCCATCGTGCATCTC
Source organism: Sinorhizobium meliloti 4H41 (assembly GCF_000375585.1). Lineage (GTDB taxonomy): Bacteria > Pseudomonadota > Alphaproteobacteria > Rhizobiales > Rhizobiaceae > Sinorhizobium > Sinorhizobium meliloti_A. Next base: position 444,730 of record NZ_AQWP01000003.1, read on the forward strand.
CATTCGACCCACGCGGTCGCGCTGACGATGCTGCCGGAGATCGATCCGCAAGCGGCCCTTCCGCCGATGACGCCCTATTACCTCATGCGGGCCGGGGAGACTGCGCTCGTGCCCTATTACCGCCCCGGAGACCCGGCAGTCGCCGATGCGATCCGCGGGCTTGCGGGCAAATATTCCTCCGTGCTGCTTTCCAATCACGGTCCCGTCGTCGCCGGCGACAGTCTGGAGGCCGCGGTATTTGCGACGGAGGAACTGGAAGAGACCGCAAAGCTCTACCTGCTGCTGCGCAACCTCAATCCCCGCTATCTCAGCCCGCAACAAGTCGCCGATCTTGCCAAAACCTTCAGCCTCGACCTGCCGTCGCTCGGCGACCATGAGGGACATGATCACGGATAGAGTGCCTCCTTGCACCTATTCTCAACCGGTCTGGATCCGCGTTTTGCCGCTCACCCAGCCCTCTCCCCGCTAGCGGGGAGAGGGGACCAGTCCTGAGGCGCGTGTCTTCATGGCAACCACGCCGGGGCCCCTTAGAATTCCAGGGGCGTGGTCATGGAGGGCTTTTTTTGGCGTTCGTAATGCACGAAAAATACCATGTAGATCTAAGGTTCCTGCAAAAAACCTGCCTTTCCTGAAAGACATATTTTTCGGCTTCTGCCTCATTCCCGCCTGATTTCGATCCAGTCCGATTCATGGTGCGGGTGGCAACACTGCGGCTGTGAACAGGCTTGATCGAGCGGTTGACTTCGAGGGGGCCTTTTCATGCGGAAGCCAATTTCGCTGCACGACGTCGCGCACCGTTCCACCAGCAATCGTGGTTCACTGACGCAAGGGCCGGTTTCCGTCTTAGAACGAACCGCCCCCGCAGCGGAGAACGCACGAGCCCCGCTGTGCCGGTCTGGGCTAGCCTCCATCGCATTGCTTGTCTCCGCGCTCCTGAGCACGGCAGTGCAGGCGGCTGAAGCACCGGCGCAGGCCTGGCCGACATCGATATCCGGAACGGGTGCGGACGTGGGTTCCACCCGTACATTCAATTGGACCAGCAGTCCTTACGGCAGTCCGGGAGTTACGGCCACTCAGACCATCACTTCGCGCGTTGCCGCGCCTTCAGCTGCCGGCTGTCTGTTCATGGCCGGAGCGGGAACGGCCTCCAATCTGAACAGCTTTTCGAACGTCGCCACCTTCATCGAGCCGGACTTTCCCTCGAATGGGTTGGTAGGAAACAGCTGTATCGAGGGCAGCAACGGCTATGTTTCCCGACTCCAGTTCAACAAGCCCCTGATCGCTCCCATTTTCCATTTCTACAATCTGGATGCATCGCGCCTCGCAGTCACTGGAACGAGCACATCGGGCGCGGCAATCGGGCTGACGACGGTCGTCAAGAACAACGTCATGGACGTCAGCGGCACGACGCTGAACAACACCCTGCAGCCGGCCACCCAAAATGGCTGCAACAACAACAGCGCGACCGATCCGGTCAATGGCGCCTGCGGTTCGTTCCGCCTCACGGCAGCATCGGGCTTGATCCAGACCCTCACCCTGAACAACAACGCCACGCCTCCAACGGGCACCACGACCGGCTTCAACGACGGCTTGGCCTGGACGCTTTCCTTCCCAACGGCTCCTCTGACAAAGCAGTTCAGCCCTGCTTCGATCGCGGCGGGGGAGACGAGCCAACTCATCTTCTCGATCACCAACCCCAACCAGTCGGGCTCGGTGACCCTTACCCCCTTGGACTTCACCGATAACCTTCCCGTGGGTCTGACCCTTGCGTCTGGAACGGCGACGAACAACGGCAGTTGCGGCAGTCCAACCGTTACCAACGGAGCAGGTGGCGCACTGGCGACCGGCGCGACCTCCGTTCGGGCAGCGAACATCAGCGTGGCCCCGGGCGCTACGTGCACGATTACCGTGAGTGTCACCGCGACAGCGGTGGGCAACTACACTAACGGCGCCAGCAACATGTCGAGCAGCGTGGGCAATCTGGTGCCCAGCGGCAGCGCCACTCTGTCCGTCGACACGCAGCCGAGCTTCGGCGCTTGCACCTCGACCATGTATCTGGCGCAGAACCAGCCCACAGCGCTCTACCGGTTCGATATGTCGTCAAATCCCATTGCCGTCCAGCCAGTGGGCACGACATCACCCTACAACTACAATGCGGTCGCTTTTAATTCTCGAGACAACTACCTCTACGCGATTTCTTCCTCAAACGGCCTCCTTCGCATCGGCAGCGATGGCAGCGTCGCCGATCTGGGCGCGGTGACGAACCTCCCGCAGGTGGCCGGGCGATCATACAATGCAGGCGAGATTGGCCCCGATGGAAGCTATTACGTCCGGACGCAAGTGGTTTCCAATGAACTCTACCGAATCGATCTAAACACAAAAACCGCCACGAGCGTGCCTCTGAGCCAGGCGCTGTCGATAGCCGATCTGGCGTGGCACGACGGGTTGCTTTACACGGTCGACAACCAAAACTTCACCACCACTCTTTACGCGATTAATCCGTCGAGCGGTCAGGTCACGCCTGTCGGTCCGACCGGGCAGACCACCGCTTTGTTCGGCGCTCTGTTCGGCGCCAGCAACGGACTCTATGGCGGCAACAACAGCGGTGGCTTCTATCAGTTCGATCTGGCGACCGGCGCGGCTGCGCTGATTTCGGGATTGCCGGGCTCCGGCAACAACGACGGCGCGAAATGCGTAAACTCACCAATGGAGTTCCCGGTCGACCTCGCCATCACCAAGGACGATCAGACGACGACCTATCTTCCCGGGGGGGACGCGACCTATACGATCGTCGTCAGCAATAATGGTCCTTTCGGTGTTCAGAATGCCGCGGTGAGCGATCCGCTTCCGGCGGGCATCACCAATGCCAGCTGGACCTGCGGCAACGCGACGGGCGGAGCGACCTGCGACGTGCCTAGCGGCACCGGCGCGATCGACACCACCGCGGACCTACCGGCCGGAGGCTCGGTCACCTATACGCTGAGCATGACCGTGCCCGCGAGCTACAGCGGCAGCCTCACCAACACGGCAACGGTGACCGCCCCCGAAGGCTCGCCTGACAGCGATACGAGCAACAACACGGCGAGCGACACCGACACGATGGAGCCACCTCCGGTGTCCGGCGTGTGCTCGCCGCGCCTGGTGACGGCGGGCAACAGCTTTACGCTCTCCCCTTTCCCGGTCACCGGTACCGTTACCAAGGCCGGCAGTGCATGGCAGACCGACAATCCCTGGGCGACGCAAGGCGGTGGGAACTACGACTTCACCTGGACGTTCTCGCAAGCCGTTCCGGCAAGCTGGATCCGCTTCCACGTCAACGACCTCAACGGCGCCTATACGGCGCAGAGCCCGGCGACCGTTACCGTGTCGCTCGGTACGGGAAGCACAGCTTCCGTATCCAGCTTCACCAAGGTGGGTGGCGACCTGGCCTGGACGTCGGGAGCGCTGCAATACAACCCTTCGGGGCCCTACAGGCAGAGCGGTTACCTGCAGGGGAGCGGCTCAGGCCTCGTAACGTCCATCACTCTCCGCGCCAGGGGAATTGCCAGCGGGGACAACATTGCAAATTCGCTCTATGTCCGCCCGCCCTGCCTGACGGTTTCCAAGGTCAGCGAAGACGACACCGGCAGCTTCCAGATCAACATGTCCAATGTCGCGACAGCGAACGGTTCCCTGGTGGGCAGCACGATGCTGACGACCACGCAGGCCGGCACGGCGGTCTCCTCGCCGATGTATTTCGCACGGGACACCAGAACCGACGTTACGCTGAGCGAGGTCGTCCCGGCCGGTTGGACGCTCGGATCCGCCGTCTGCACCGACCAAAATGCGGGAACGACCGGCAATCCAACCGTGATCGGCGCCTTCAGCTCGCCGGCTATGACCATTCCGGCAGCCAATGTCAGGCCGCAGGCAGATATGCGCTGCGTGTTCACCAATACGCCGGGTGAGCCGCAGGTGAGCGTCAAAAAGGAACTGACCGGCGAAAGCGTCACCACCAACAATGTGGCCGAGCCGGGAGAGGTGCTGACCTATCGCGTGACCGTCACCCACGTAAGCGGGTCGGCCTTCAATGATTTCGAGTTCATCGAGAACATTCCGAACGGCGCGACGATGACGCGCGTCTCGGGCGCGACCGGTTTCACGAGCCCGGTTGCGGGAGCGTCAACGGTCCTGCTTACGGTGCCGGAAGTTCCGGTTGGCGGTGAGGCCGTCGTCGAGATTGACCTGACCGTCGCCGCACCCCTTCCGCTGGGCGTCACGCAGATCCGCAACATGGTGAGCGGCGGGGACGTGCCGGAGGATTGCCCGGAGTGTTCGGTCACCACGCCGACGCCACCTTATACGCCTGCCTATCCGCCGACCGTATCGTGCTCGACCACGGGTGCCTATTTCAATACGGCTTACAATGGCTCAGGCGGCAGGAAGACCAGCGGTTTCGACGACTATTGGCAGGTCGCATTGACGCCAACGCCCGTCAACGGCGCACCGCCGGCAGGCCTTACCTGGGGCGGAGCGACGATCGTCACCAACCCGCCGGGTGTCTATATTCCGTCGCCTTTCGGCAATGCGGGGTGGATCTCGCATAACGCCTCGGCAACCCACCCTGACACCACACGCAACTACGACATCTTCTATCGCTACCAGTTCAATCTGGACCCGGCGGTGGAGCCGTCGAGCCTCGACCTGGACATGACCTTCTATTCCGACAACTCGGTCTACCAGGTCTGGGTCAACGGGCAGGCGCAGGGTATTCGTTCTAACTACGGCGGCGCCGATCCCTATTTTTACGCCGGCTTCACGGCGTCCGGCGGCGCAACCGGCTCGCTCAACGGAAGCTGGCGGACGGGACTGAACGAGGTCATCGTTCACGTCAAGTCCGGCCCGGGCGCCCAGGCTTTCATGGCGCAGATCAACACGCCGGCGATCTGCCAGCCGAAGGTGACGCTGCGCAAGGTGGTGGTGAACGACAATGGCGGGACCGCCGCGGCGGCCGACTTCACGCTTCGCGCCACCGGCCAGGCTCCGCTCACCAATGTGCTCGAAGGCGCAATGGGCGATGCGGCGGTCACCAATGCATCGATCCCGTCCGGCACCTACGCGCTTGGTGAAGACAATCTGGCCGGTTACGTGGCTGACGCCTATAGCTGCTCGGTCGATGGCGGCGCCGCAGCCCCGGCGGCCAACAACCAGCTCACGCTTGCGAACGGCCAGAATGCGATCTGCACCGTCACCAACGACGACCAGGATCCGCAGCTGACGATCGAAAAGACCGGAACGCTCAACGACCTCGACGGCGACGGCCTTATCGATCTCGGCGAAACCATCAGCTACAGCTTCGTGGTGGCGAATACCGGCAACGTCTCGATGACCGGCGTGACGGTCGACGATCCGCTGCTTACCAATGCGGGCATCTCGGTCACTCCGGGCCCGCAGACGCTGGCGCCCGGCGGGACCGCGACCTTTACCGCCACCTATACGCCGACCCAGGCAGACATCGATGCCGGCCGGGTGGAGAACACCGCAACCGGCACCGGCACGCCGCCATCCGGGCCGCCCGTCGAGAGCCCGCCGGATACGGTCATCGTTCCGCCGGAGCAGACGCCGCGCCTTTCGATAGAGAAGACCGGTACGCTCAACGACAGCGACGGCGACGGCCTGCTCGATCCCGGCGAGACGATCAACTTCTCCTTCCGGGTTCAAAACACCGGCACGCTGACGATGACTGGCGTTACGGTCAACGACCCGATGCTGACCAATGCCGGGATCAGCGTAACGCCAGGCCCGCAGACGCTGGCACCCGGCGGAACCGCCACCTTTACGGCGACCTACGCGCCGACGCAGGCTGAGATCGACGCAGGCGAGGTGGAGAATACCGCCACCGCCACCGGCACGCCGCCTTCAGGCCCGCCGACGGAGAGCCCGCCGGATACGGTCATCGTGCCGCCGGATCAGGCGCCGCGGCTTTCGATCGAGAAGACCGGCAGGCTCAACGACGCCGACGGCGACGGGTTCATCGATCTCGGCGAAACGATCAGCTATTCGTTCCGGGTCCAGAATACCGGCCCGGTGACGATGACCAACGTCACCGTCAACGACTCGCTGCTTCAAGGTGCCGGCATCTCGGTAACACCCGGCCCGCAGACCTTAGCGCCCGGCGGGACCGCGACTTTCACCGCCACCTACACGCCGACGCAAGCCGACATCGATGCCGGCCGCGTCGCGAATACCGCGACCGGCACCGGCACGCCGCCGTCGGGCCCGCCCATCGACAGTCCGCCGGACACCGTCGTCGTGCCGCCGGAGCAGACGCCGCGGCTTTCGATCGAGAAGACCGGTACGCTCAACGATGGGGATGGCGACGGGCTCATCGATCTCGGCGAGACGATCAGCTATTCCTTCCGCGTCCAGAACACCGGCACGGTGACGCTGACCGGCGTGACGGTCAACGATCCGCTGCTGACCGATGCGGGGATATCGGTGACACCGGGGCCGCAGACGCTGGCGCCCGGCGGAACCGCGACCTTCACGGCGACCTATACGCCGACGCAAGGTGACATCGACGCCGGCCGGGTGGAGAATACCGCGACCGGCACCGGCACGCCGCCCTCCGGGCCGCCGACGGAAAGCCCGCCGGACGCCGTCGTCGTGCCGCCGGATCAGACGTCCGGACTGACGATCGAGAAGACCGGGACGCTCAACGATGGCGATGGCGACGATCTCATCGATCTTGGCGAGACGATCAGCTACTCGTTCCTGGTGAGAAACACCGGGGCGGTGACGCTGACCGGCGTGACGGTCAACGATCCGTTGCTCGCCGATGCCGGCATCACTTTGGATCAGGGCCCGCAGACGCTGGCGCCGGGTGCGACCTTCACCTTCACGGCGACCTACACGCCGACTCAAGGCGACATCGATGCCGGCCGCGTCGAGAACACCGCCACAGGCACCGGCACGCCACCCTCCGGTCCGCCGATCGACAGTCCGCCGGATACCGTCATGGTGCCGCCGGATCAGACGTCTGCCCTGACGATCGAGAAGACCGGTACGCTCAACGATCTCGACGGCGATGGCCTCATCGATCTCGGCGAGACGATCAGCTACGCCTTCCGCGTCCAGAACACCGGCACGGTGACAATGACCGGCGTGACGGTCAACGATCCGCTGCTGACCAATGCCGGAATATCGGTGACACCGGGACCGCAGACGCTCGGGCCCGGCGGGACCGCGACCTTCACGGCGACCTATACGCCGACTCAAGGTGACATCGATGCCGGCCGGGTGGAGAACACCGCCACCGGCACCGGCACGCCACCCTCCGGTCCGCCGATCGACAGTCCGCCCGACACGGTCATCGTTCCGCCGGACCAGGCGCCTGCCCTGACGATCGAGAAGACCGGCACGCTCAACGACAGCGACGGCGACGGGCTCCTCGATCCAGGCGAGACGATCAGCTACTCGTTCCTGGTGCGCAACACCGGTACGGTGACGATGACCAATGTCACCGTCGACGACCCGTTGCTCGCCAATGCCGGCCTTTCCGTAACCCCCGGGCCGCAGACGCTTGCTCCGCGGGGCAGCGTCACCTTCACCGCGACCTACGCGCCGACTCAAGGCGAGATCGATGCCGGGCGGGTGGAGAACACCGCCACCGGCACCGGCACGCCGCCATCAGGCCCGCCGGTCGAAAGCCCGCCGGATACCGTCGTGGTGCCGCCGGACCAGGCGCCTGCCCTGACGATCGAGAAGGCCGGTAGGCTCAACGACAGCGACGGCGACGGGCTGCTCGATGCGGGCGAGACGATCAGCTACTCGTTCCTGGTCAGAAACACCGGCGCGGTGACGTTGACCAATGTCACCGTCAACGATCCGCTGCTTGCCAATGCCGGTCTCTCGGTGACCCCCGGACCGCAGACGCTTGCTCCAAGAGGCAGCGTCACCTTCACCGCGACCTATGCGCCGACGCAAGCCGAGATCGATGCCGGCCGCGTCGAAAACACCGCCACCGGCACCGGCACGCCGCCATCAGGCCCGCCGGTCGAGAGTCCGCCGGACACCGTCGTGGTGCCGCCGGACCAGGCGTCCGGACTGACGATCGAAAAGACCGGCAGGCTCAACGACGCCGACGGCGACGGACTTCTCGATGCCGGCGAGACGATCAGCTACTCGTTCCTGGTGCGCAACATCGGCGCTGTGACGATGACCAATGTCACCGTCAACGATCCCTTGCTGCAGAACGCCGGCATCTCTGTGACGCCGGGACCGCAGACGCTTGCTCCGCGGGGCAGCGTCACCTTCACGGCGACTTATACGCCGACTCAAGGCGAGATCGATGCCGGTCGCGTCGAAAACACCGCCACCGGTACCGGCACGCCGCCGTCCGGCCCGCCGGTTGAAAGCCCGCCGGACACGGTTGTGGTGCCCCCGGACCAGACCTCCCGGCTCACCATCGAAAAGACCGGTACGCTCAACGACGCCGACGGCGACGGCTTGCTGGATGCCGGCGAGACGATCAGCTACTCGTTCCTGGTCAGAAACACCGGCGCGGTGACGATGACCAATGTCACCGTTAACGACCCCTTGCTGCAGAACGCCGGCATCTCTGTGACGCCGGGACCGCAGACGCTGGCGCCGGGTGGAACCGCGACCTTCACGGCGACCTATGCGCCGACCCAAGCCGAGATCGATGCCGGCCGCGTCGAGAACACCGCCACAGGCACCGGCACGCCGCCGTCCGGCCCGCCGGTTGAAAGCCCGCCGGACACGGTTGTGGTGCCGCCGGACCAGACGACAGGACTGACCATCGAGAAGACGGGCACGCTCAACGATGCCGACGGCGATGGTCTCATCGATGCCGGCGAGTCGATCGGCTACTCGTTCCTGGTGCGCAACACCGGCGCTGTGACGATGACCAATGTCACCGTCAACGATCCGCTGCTCACGAGAGCTGGCCTCTCGGTAACGCCCGGACCGCAGACGCTGGCGCCCGGCGGAACCGCCACCTTCACGGCGACCTATACGCCGACCCAGGCCGAGATCGATGCGGGGCGGGTGGAGAACACGGCGACCGGTACCGGCACGCCTCCATCAGGCCCGCCGGTCGAAAGCCCGCCAGATACCGTGGTGGTGCCGCCGGATCAGGCCTCCGGCCTGACGATAGAGAAGACCGGCACGCTTGATGATGCCGACGGCGACGGACTTCTCGATGCCGGCGAGACGATCAGCTACTCGTTCCTGGTCAGGAACACCGGCGCGGTGACGATGACCGATGTCACCGTCAACGATCCGCTGCTTGCCAATGCCGGCCTCTCGGTAACGCCCGGACCGCAGACGCTGGCACCCGGTGGGACCGCGACCTTTACGGCGACCTATACGCCAACCCAGGCCGAGATTGATGCCGGCCGGGTCGAGAACACGGCGACCGGCACCGGTACGCCTCCCTCCGGTCCGCCGACGGAAAGCCCGCCGGACACGATCGTCGTGCCGCCGGATCAGGCGACCGGCATGACGATCGAGAAGACCGCCGTGCTCAACGATCTGGACGGCGACGATCTGCTCGATCTCGGGGAATCGATCACCTATTCGTTCCTGGTCGAGAACACCGGCGCGGTGACCCTGACCGGGGTGACGGTGGACGATCCGATGCTTGCCAGGGCCGGCATCTCCCTGGATCAGGGGCCGCAGACGCTGGCACCGGCTCAGACCTTCACCTTCACGGCGAACTATCAGCCGACGCAAGGGGAGATCGATGCCGGTCGTGTGGAGAACACGGCGACCGCCACCGGAACGGATCCTGACGGCACGCCGATCGGCAGTCCTCCCGACACCGTCGTGACGCTGCCTGAGCCTGCGAGCCTGGTGCTCCAGAAAACCGGCCTGTTCAGCGATGTCGACGGAAACGGCTACGCCAGCACCGGCGATACGCTGACCTACACCTTCAGCGTTACCAATGACGGCGGGCAGACGGTTACGAATGTCTGGCCGGTCGATGCCGGACCGACCTTCAACGGCAAGGCCGCCGGCGGTTCGCTCTCGCGGTTCAGCCCGGAGCCGGTCACCTTGGCCCCGGGTGAGAGCCAGGACTTTAAAGCGACGTATACGCTGACGGAACGCGATATCGAGAATGCTGCCGGCGTTCGGGAAGCCGTTGCCAACAGCGCGACGGCAGCCGGGACCGCCGGCGGTGGTGACGTCACCTCGGAGGAATCGACCTCCGTCGTCACCATGCCGACGGCAGAGCCGACCAGCATCACGGTGACCAAGGTTGCGAACCTGCGGTTCATCCGCCGCGGCGAGCAGGCGCCGTTCACCATCCGCGTGATCAACAGCGCGGCTGCGCGGGCCTCCGGCCTGACGATCGTCGACACGATGCCCGCCGGCTTCCGCTATGTGGACGGGACGGCAACGGTCGGCGGCACCAAGGTGACGCCGGAGATCGTCGGCCGACAGATCCGCTTCCCCGATGTCTCGGTCGACGGCAATTCGGAGATCGAGATCAGGCTGCGGCTGCTCGCGTTGAGCACGGCGGGACCGGGCGAGCACGTCAACCTTGCCCATGCCGAGGATGCCACCGGCGACCGCATATCCGGCCAGGCGCGCGCCGTGGTGGAGATCATCGTCGAGCCGGTCTTCGACTGCGGCGACATCATCGGCAAGGTCTTCGACGACGAGAACCGCAACGGCTACCAGGACAAGGGCGAGCCGGGACTTCCCGGCGTCAGGGTCGCAACCGTCAAGGGCTGGCTGATCACTACAGACGAATATGGCCGCTTCCATGTTGCCTGCGCCGACCTGCCCGAAGCTCGCATCGGCTCGAACTTCATCATGAAGCTCGACACCCGGACCCTGCCGACCGGCTATCGCGTGACGACCGAGAACCCGCGTGTCGTGCGGCTGACCGCCGGCAAGATGACGGAGCTCAACTTCGGTGCCTCGATCGGCCGCGTGGTTAGGCTCGATCTCACCGAAGAGGCTTTCGTGCCGGGAGACGTGGAGCTCGCGAAGCTTTGGGCGGAAGGCGTCGACCAGCTCATCGATGTGCTGGCTGAGGAACAATCGGTGCTGCGGCTGACCTATCTCGATCCGGGCAGCGATCCGGAGCTGGCCGAGGCCCGTGTCAAACGCACCAAGGCGCTGATCGCCGAGAGATGGCGACAACGCAAACGATCCTACCCCCTGGAAATCGAGACGCGTGTGGAGGCGGGACAATGAACAGCGTTGTAACGAGCATGGGGCTTTGCCCGAAGTCGTCCAGCCTGCGTCTGATGCTGCTCGCCGGCACGGCCCTTGTTGGGCTCACGGGAGACCCGCTTCAGGCAGCCGCTGAAGAGGCGGGAAAGGGCGGCAAGATCGTTGCCGACAGTGCGGTGCGCTCGCTGCCGATCGGCGAAAACACGGAGGCGGAAACCGCGGCCGACAGGCCGGCGATCCCCTTCATGATCAGCGTCGATGGGGAGACGGTGGACAAGAGCGCCGAGACGGTCGAGGAACCGGCCCTGTCCCGCAAGGCCGGGCGCGTTGCGTCCGGCGAGCCGAAGCCGGCCATTCGGCCGGTGGACCGGCAGCGCCAGACCGATATCGACCTCTCTGCCGTCGACATCCAGGTGAAGTTCGACGGGCTGGAGGCCGGCACGCTGCTCAATGTCTCGACCGTTCCGGTCAAGCGCACCTACAAGGCCGGCGAAGAGGTCCGCTTCCTTTCTACCTCCAATTACCCGGCCTTCATCGATCGGGCGGAGGTCCGCATCTTCGACCGGAAGGGCAGGGACAAGAAGAAGCCCATTGCCCTTGTGCCGGTAGCGATCAACGGCGAGGCGGGCTGGATCATGCCCGAGGCGGAAGCGGCCGAGTTCGCCTATGTGCTGCGCGTCTATGACAAAGAGGGCCGTTTCGACGAGACGGCGCCGCTGACGATCGCCCGTACCGACCGCGATCTGAAGCTCGATCCGAAGCAGGAAAAGGCGGTGGCGCCCGGCATGGGTGAGGACCGGACCGCAATCCGGAACATTCCGGTCAGCGGCGGAGCGGTGACGGTCCACGGCCGGAATGTGCCAGCCGGTCACGCCGTCCAGGTCTTCGGCGAAACGATCCCGACCGATCGCGACCAGGCCTTCGTCGTGCAGCGCATCCTGCCGCCGGGCGACCATTCCGTGGACGTGGCGGTCAAGGGCGCAGCGACGACGGGGGGAAAGACAGGCGGATTGTCATTCAGCCGTGACGTCAACATCCCCGATAACGACTGGTTCTATGTGGGCCTTGCCGATCTCACCATTGGCAAGCGCACGGGCGACGCGCGCATCGAAGAGGTGCGGCCCGGCGAATATGACGACGTCTACTCCAAGGGTCGGCTGGCCTTTTATCTGAAGGGCAAGGTCAAGGGCAAATACCTGCTGACCGCGGCGGCCGACACGGGCGAGGACGACCTCAACGAGCTCTTCGGCAACCTCGACGGTCAGGATCCGCGCCAGATCCTGCGCCGCCTCGATCCCGACGATTATTATCCGGTCTATGGCGACGACTCGACCTTTACCGAGGATGCGCCGACCAAGGGCAAGTTCTACGTCCGGCTGGAGCGCGGCGACAGCCAGGTGATGTGGGGCAACTACAAGACCCAGATCACCGGCACCGAGTTCCTGCCGTCCGACCGGGCATTGTACGGTGCGTCCGGTGTCTACCGTTCGCAAGAGACGACGTCGTTCGGCGAGAGGCGCACGGAGGTGACCGCCTATGCCGCGCAGCCGGACACCTTGCCGCAACGCGAGGAGTTTCTCGGCACCGGCGGATCGGCCTATTTCCTGCAGCGGCAGGACATCGTTGAGGGCTCGGAAACCGTCAAGGTGGAAATCCGCGATCCGGTGACCCGCCGCGTCATCGAGCGGCGCGTGCTAGCCTACGGCGAGGACTATTCCTTCGATTATATGCAGGGCGTCATCATCCTTCGCCGGCCGCTTTCGTCCATGACCGGCACCAGCGCACCGGTTCGCGACGGCGCGCTCGGCGGCGGCAAGCTCTACCTGACGGTTCAATACGAGTATGAACCGGTGGCGAGCGATGTCGACGGCTATGTCTATGGCGGTCGCGCCCAACATTGGGTCAACGACAAGGTCCGCGTCGGCGTCACCGGCATGGACGACAGCACCGAGCTTGCCGATCAGAAGGCCTATGGGGCGGACGTCACGCTGCGGCACTCCGAAAGCACCTATCTGAAGGCTGAAGTCGCCCAGTCTAAGGGACGCGGCTTCGATCTCAACCAATCCTCCGACGGTGGTCTCACCTGGGGCGACAAGCAGCCGAGCTATTATGGCGACCCTGATGACGACGAAGGGGCTGCCTGGCGCGTCGAAGGGCAGGCAGACCTCGCCGAGATTGGCGCTCGGATGAAGGGCAAGATCGGTGGTTATTACGAGGAGAAGCAGGCCGGTTTTTCGACGCTCTTCGACGACGTGACCGTCGACCAGCGCATCTGGGGAGCCCATGCCGACATCGATCTGACCGTCAAATCCGGCTTGAAGCTCACCTATGACGACTTCAGCGACGATCAGGGCCAGGTCCGCCGCGACGGCTCTACGAGCGTCAGCCACCAGTTCAATGAACACTGGAAACTGTCCTTTGGCGTCACCTACACGGAACTGATGTCCCCACTTGCGATCGACGCCGGAAAGTCGGGCTATGACGGCTCGCGCCTGGATACCGGCGTGCGGCTCGATTATCGCATCGACGACGATCGACTCGTCTATGCCTTCGCCCAAGGGACGCTGGATCGCTCCGGCGACATCGACCGCAACGACCGGGTGGGCGTCGGCAGCCAGTATCGCCTGACCGACAAGATCGGGCTCGAAGGAGAGGTATCCTACGGCACGAACGGTGTCGGAGCGCTGGCCGGCATCACCTATGACCCGACTGCCGACAAGCACTATTACCTCGGCTACAAGCTCGACCCGGATCGCGCCTTCGATCTTTACGATACGCGCGATCTGTTCGGCAGCGACAAGGGGACCATCGTGCTTGGCATGCGCCGCACCATGAGCGAACTGCTGCAGGCCTACAGCGAGAGCAGTTACGACATGTTCGGCGACCGCCACTCGCTGACCCAGACCTACGGCGTCGTCTATACGCCGGACGACATATGGACGGTCGACGGCGGCCTGGAAATCGGCGGCATCCGCGACGAGACGGTCAATCTCGATACCGATACGCAATACGAGGACTTCGAGCGCTATGCTCCCTCTCTTGCGATCGGCTACAAGGACGAGGAGCGGGGCATCACCGCGCGAGCGCGCAGCGAGGTCCGGGTCGAGCGTTCGGATAACCATACCCGCGATCAGAACACCTATCTCTTCACCGGCGGGCTCGCCTGGAAGACCGACCCGGACTGGCGGCTGATCACCCACTTCGATACGGTGCTCTCCGATAGCCGCGGCTCGGAGACCTTCTTTGCCGACACCGATTACGTCGAGGCATCCGTCGGCTATGCCTACCGGCCGGTCGACAACGACCGCCTCAACGCACTCTTCAAGTATACCTGGCTTTATGATCTGCCCGGCAACGATCAATTGATCAGCGGCGCCACCGGCGATCAGTTCGCCCCCGCCCAGCGCAGCCATATTCTTTCGGCCGACGTCAATTATGACCTGATGCCGTGGCTGACGATCGGCGGCAAATACGGCTTCCGCTTCGGCGAAGTGCGTTACCGCACCGAAGATGGCGGCGGCTCGAGTTTCGAGGAGGAGTGGCAGAAGTCATCCGCGCATCTCGGTATCATCCGTGCCGATCTGCACGTGATCAAAAGCTGGGATATCCTTCTGGAAAGCCGCGTCCTGCATATGCCGGAGGCCGATACCACCGACTATGGCGCCTTGGCGGCTGTCTATCGGCATGTCGGCGAGAACTTCAAGGTGGGCGTCGGCTACAACTTCGGCCGCTTCTCCGACGATCTCAGGGACCTGACCCTCGATGACGAGGGCGTGTTCTTGAACATGGTCGGGAAGTTCTAGCGCGGAGGTCTCCCTCGCTCGCGCAGGGGGAGACCTACCAATCGGACGGTTCTCACCGAGCGAAACAACGACGTTAGAGGAACGTCGACATGCGACGGTTGCGGCCGCCAGCATGCGCTGCACAAAATCGACGCCCATCGGTGGATCAACCAGGCCGCAACACGTCCGGCGAGGGCCTCGACAAGAGACACTGGCGCAGCTTTGTCCTTCCTGCGAGGTTCGCCGACCTCCGAATCGTGATCCCAGATAGCTGGGTGGTAGAACCTAGACCCCAATAGCTGGCGAATCCACCCCCAAATTCCCGCAGTAGTCGTGCCGGACCTGCCGGGCTAAGTTTCGACGGCTTGCAACGTGCAGCGCGTGGTATGGGGCTAGTGGCAGAACAATGAATAGGCAAACGGCAGACGCAAGTCTGCTCGAGCGCGTGCCCGATGATGTCGGCCCGCGAAAGATGACATTCCGGGGTGGTGCGGTTCACTGGCGCCAGCCGCCCGGCTCGTTTTCTTTTTTATCGACCGGCCACAGCATGGCGATCAGGCTGGCCCGCTCGCCGGGCTTCAGGTTTGCCTTCAATTCAGAACGACCGCGGCAATTCGACGTTACTGCGGGGATGTTGGGTGTCGCACCGGCTGGTATGGAGTGTAGAGCGGAGTGGTCTGCCCCAATCGAGAGCGTGGTCGTGGCGCTCTCACCCGAGAGCATGCGTGAACTTGCGGGTCATGAAATTGATCGCCCCGACGTCGAAATCAGGCCGATCAACCACGAGATCGACAACACCGCATTGCAGTTCGCGACGATGATCAAGGCAGAGCTTGGCCGCCCAGAGCACGCCAACGAGCTCTACCTCGACTCACTGATCACCCTGTTGGGGGTGCACGTCCTGCGCAACTATTCCAGCGCCGCGAAATTGCCCAAACGAGTGGATGGCGGCCTTTCAACGATTGCTGCCAACAAAATCCGCGAATATCTTCATGAGCACTTCAGACGAAAGCTGACGATATCCGAGCTCGCGAAGGTCTGTGGACTCTCACCAGGGCATTTCTCGCAGGCGTTCGCAAGAACGTTCGGAATACCACCGCATCGCTATATCTTGGAGCTGCGACTTGATTTCGCGGAGAAGCTGCTCACCGGAACCGAGATGCCCGTCGCGGAGATAGCCTTTCTGAGCGGCTTTTCCAGCCAAAGCCACCTTACGAATATAATGAGAACGTACAGGCAGAAAACACCTCGCCAGCTCCGTTAGGCGGCGGCTTCAACCGCGCGTCTCGCCGTCGGTCCAACTAGCCGGGGGGCACTGGCCGGCTGAATTTCGCCCAAAACTGTCGGTTCGCGTCTGATCGCCTTTGTGCAATTATAAGCCCAAGGGGAACAGGAGCGACAGGCATGACAGAGCCAACTTGGGTGTGCGAGGGCTGTGACGTGCAATTTAGTACAAGGAAGATTGATGAGTGGCGAGCGCTACGGGTAGAAATCTCATCCTTAGGCGGCACTCGGCGCTTATCCGAGACATTTGACATGTGCCCTGATTGTCAGCATCGAATTGTCAACCTCGCGAATCCTCGGACGTGGCCAAGATCTGATGTCGACCTTGAAGAGTCGCCCTTAGCTGCTTCCTAGGCTAAGGCTAGATCGAAGCAAGCTCGCGGTAGACGCGGACGCGGTCTCGCCCGGTTCTTTTTGCTTCGTACAGTGCTTCGTCCGCGCGGGCGATTAGGTTGGAAAGCAGCTCTCCTCGACGAGCTTCTGCGACTCCTACACTCGCTGTGACTCGCCAGTTCTCCGGCAAGGCTTCGAAAGGTGCTAACCGGATATTTTTGCGCAGCCGTTCAGCCGCTGCTTGTGTGCCAGCGGAATCACAACCCGGCATGAGCACCAGAAATTCTTCGCCTCCAAAGCGGGCACAGACATCACCATGCCTTGCTGCGGTCACCAAAAATCGACTGAAAGTCTTCAAAACGGCATCGCCAGCGGGGTGACCAAACGTATCATTGATCTTTTTGAAGTGATCGATGTCGATCACCATTAGACTGAGCGGCCACGACCGCGAGCCATGGAGGTGTTCTACCGCGATCTCATCAAAGCCTCGCCGATTTAGCAGTCCTGTCAACGGATCGAGCGATCGCTCCCGGCGGAGGTTCTCGATTATGTCCCCCGCAGTCACCATGAGCAGTGCCAGCGCGAGTGCCGCTCCTAACACGGCGAGAGAGAACTGCAGAGCAAGCCAAAATGGTGAGGACGCGAACGCATTCGCCGAGGGAGCCACCGCACCCACAGTGAGAATCGTCCTTGGGAAGAAATGAATTGAAAAGGCCAGCAAAATCCAAAAAAGGACGCGCTCTCCTGTTTTACCCACGCGCAGGTTCCGCAGCCGCCAAGCAGTCGCCAAGCATATCAGCCCGAACCCGAAATTCAGAAGATAGATGCGAACAATCAGCTGACGATCGAAGTAATAGAAGTAGGCTATCCCGCCTACGATGAGCATCGTGCTGGCAACATACTCATGACATCGCAGATATTTCCCCGAACGCCGAAGCATTCCATCACATAGGAGCAGCACGCTTAGGGAGTATATCAATGCGGAAATGACCGCATTGGCGCCCACCGGTTGAGGTATTGCCAAGATCTGAGAGAGGGCCCCTAAACAGAACATGAAGGCTGCTGCGCCGTAGAACAACAGATGAACGCAGCGACGATCCTTGGCCCAGATCCAGACGAACGCAGCCGCGAAGAGCACGAGAATGGCAGGCCCGATCAGGGCGAGGGGATTTGATGGGGCACGCATGGCCACTCGCGCTAGTTTTGAAATCCAGTCACCGATATCCTTGGCACCACATTGAAGCAAGCACGAGGGCGAGTCGGCGGCAAAACTGTGGATCCGAAACTCCATGAGGGCCCGTATGTAGGTCACCTCGCGGGGCATCAATGTCGAACCCACATTGCGCAGCGTCGGCGCTCAGCCTCCTGCTCTCCGGCGGTCTTCGGGAACAGATGAATCTCGGCCGTCGGCTCGGTTCCTCGTAAGTTTTCCCGGTGCGCACTGATACGGCTTCCGCTGAGAGTACAATATATGCCAGCGACGTTCGAAGCGGTTCCCTTAGATGGAACAGGCGAGAGCCGATGACCTTGGAAAATGTCGCTTATGGAGCTGCAGCGGTCCTCACTTCCACCACTGCAGCTCTACTCATGTCAGGCCATCTCTCGGTCTTGAGGAGCGGGGCTGCCGCCGTCGCCGCCACCATCGTCATCTGGCCACCAGCCTTGCCAATCGTCGCCTAGTCCCTTCGCCCGTTTGCGGGGAGAAGGTACCGGCAGAGGGATAGGGGCAGGCCGAGCGTGTCCGCTCACACGGCGCCGCACAACGGCGCCGTGCATTATTGGTGCGCTGCCGCAACGAACCTATCTTGACCGCACCTTCCGATAAGCCCTCTATTCGTCATACTGATCTGCTGGACCAACCAGTGGATCAGTTGGGAGGCCGCGGTGAACGGAAGTCCAATCCTCACGCATATGCCGAAAGTCGGGAAGAGCCTCGAGCGCCGTACCGCGCGCGACCTCATCGCCGACAAGCTTATGGTGCTGGTTGCGACCAACATGCTGAGGCCCGGCGACGTGCTGCCGGGCGAACGCGAACTTGCGAGCGTGCTCCATGTGAGCCGCGAGACCGTGCGCGGCGCTATCCAGACGCTGGCGGCGCGCGGTGTGGTCGAGGTGTCGCAAGGAAGCCGAACCCGCGTCGGGAATGTCGATCTCAGCCATGTCACGGTGACGATCGCTTCTCCGAACGCGATCGACAGCTACGATCTCGAGGACGTTCACGCCGCAAGGCTCCATATCGAGTTGAAGGTGGTCGGCGACGCGGCCGAAAACATCGACGAAGAGGCGCTGCGCAAGCTTGACAGCCTTCTCGATGCGCAGAAGATCTGCGGTGACGACGCGATGCGCTTTCTGATCTGCGACCGCGAGTTCCACGTGGCGATCTACCGGGCCTGCGGCAATCCGCTGCTCTCCGATTTTGTCACCGACCTTTACACCTATATGATGGACTACCGGCGCAGCGCCATGTCACGGCCGGGAGCAATCGAAGCGAGCTACAAGGATCACAGCGACATCGTCGCCGCCTTGAGGCGGCATGACCGGGCGGCCGTCGTTGCCGCCTTTCACCATCATCTGATCCGGATCTATGAGACGACGAAGGCTCTGCTGGCGGACGAGGAGGCAGACGGAACGAACAGAAAGTCAAGCTGAGCCAGGACCGACCGGGTGGCTGAACAGGAGGAGGTTCGCCGAAAATGCATGTAATGGTCATAGGTGCCGCCGGCATGATCGGCCGGAAGCTGGTCGAAAGGCTGGCCGCGGAGCCCGGATCTCTGGGACGCGAGATCGCCAGCCTGACGTTGGCGGACGTGGCTGAGCCGCCCGTGCCTCCGGCGCTTTCGTCGCTTGCGACGACGTTTGCCATCGACCTGTCCACCGAGGGCAGCGCAGAGCGCCTGATCTCGTCGCGGCCCGACGTGATCTTCCACCTCGCGGCGATCGTCTCGGGAGAGGCGGAGGCCGACTTCGACAAAGGCTACCGGGTCAATCTCGACGGCACGCGTGCGCTCTTCGAGGCGATCCGCCGCGAGGGACAGCGCGAGCGCTACCTCCCGCGCGTCCTCTTCGCCTCCTCTATCGCCGTCTTCGGCCAGCCGTTCCCGGAAAAGATCGGCGACGAGTTCTTCACGACGCCGCTCACCAGTTACGGGACGCAAAAGGCGATCTGCGAGCTGCTGCTCGCCGATTATACCCGACGCGGCTTCTTCGACGGTATCGGCATTCGGCTGCCGACCATCTGCATACGGCCCGGAAAGCCGAACAAGGCCGCATCCGGCTTCTTTTCCAACATCCTGCGCGAGCCGCTCGTCGGCCAGGAGGCTATCCTGCCGGTGGACGAGAATGTCCGGCATTGGTTCGCGAGCCCGCGCTCGGCCGTGGGCTTCTTCATCCATGCGGCGCGAATGGATACCGATATCATCGGACCGCGGCGAAACCTCACCATGCCGGGCCTGTCGGCGCTGGTCGGCGAGGAGATCGGGGCGCTCGGCCGCATTGCCGGCCGGAAGGCCGTGAGCCTCATCCGCCGCGAACCGGACCCGGTGATCCGCACGATCGTCTCCGGCTGGGCGACCGACTTCGATGCTCGCCGTGCCCGAGAACTCGGCTTTACGGCCGAAAGCAATTTCGACGAGATCATCCGCATCCATATCGAAGACGAACTCGGAGGAAGGACCTGAGATGGCGCAGGCGAAGGGATCGGGCGAGGGCAGGGTCGCGCTGGTCACGGGCGGCGGGACCGGTGTCGGCCGGGGCATAGCTCAGGCCTTGAGTGAGGAAGGCTACAGCGTCGTCATCACCGGCCGCCGTCCGGATGTACTCGAGGCTGCGGCCGGCGATATCGGCGGGCGGACCGGCAATATCGTCCGCGCGGTCGTCTGCGACGTCGGCGATCCGGATCAGGTCGCGGCTCTCTTCGCCGCCGTCCGGGCGGAATTCGGCCGGCTGGACCTCCTCGTCAACAATGCCGGCTCGAACGTGCCGCCCGTGCCCCTCGAAGAGGTGAGCTTCGAACAGTGGAACGGTATCGTCGCGGCGAACCTGACGGGCGCCTTTCTGTGTACGCAACATGCCTTCCGGCTGATGAAGGCGCAAACGCCGCGCGGGGGCCGGATCATCAACAACGGCTCTATTTCCGCGCAGACGCCGCGGCCCAATTCGGCGCCCTATACCGCGACCAAGCACGCCATTACCGGCCTCACGAAATCGACGGCGCTCGATGGCCGGATGCACGACATCGCCTGCGGTCAGATCGACATAGGCAATGCTGCGACCGACATGACGGCACGGATGAGCACCGGCGTGCTGCAGGCCAATGGCGAGGTTGCGGCGGAGCCGACGATACCGATCGAGCACATCGCCGAGGCGGTCGTCTACATGGCGAGCCTGCCGCTCTCGGCCAATGTTCTAACAATGACCGTGATGGCGACCAGGATGCCGCTGGTCGGCCGCGGATAAAAAGAGGTTTTCAGCCTGGCGCGATCGCGCAAACGATGAATTTGGCGGCCGCAAGGGTAAAGATCAGTTCTGGGAGGAACGCAAATGGCAGGCGTGGATTTTGTCGATGTTCGGAAGTCCTTCGGTGCTTTCCCTGTCATCAAGGGCGTGAACATCGAGATCGAGGACGGCGAGTTCGTCATTCTCGTCGGCCCTTCCGGTTGCGGCAAATCCACCTTGCTGCGGATGCTGGCGGGTCTCGAAAACATCACCGCGGGCGAAATTCGCATCGGCAATCAGGTGGTCAACCGATTGCCGCCGAAGGATCGCGACATCGCCATGGTGTTCCAGAACTACGCGCTCTATCCGCATATGACTGTCGCCGACAACATGGCGTTCTCCCTGATGCTGGCAAGCAGACCCAAATCCGAGATCGACAAGCGCGTCGGCGTGGCGGCCGAAATCCTCGGCCTTTCGAAGCTGCTGGACCGTTATCCGCGTCAGCTTTCCGGCGGTCAGCGACAGCGTGTCGCCATGGGGCGGGCGATCGTGCGCGACCCGCAGGTGTTTCTCTTCGACGAACCGCTTTCCAATCTCGATGCGAAGCTGCGCGTCGCCATGCGCGCCGAGATCAAGGAATTGCATCAGCGGCTGAAAACCACGACCGTCTACGTGACGCACGACCAGATCGAGGCGATGACCATGGCCGACAAGATCGTCGTCATGCATGACGGCATCGTCGAGCAGATCGGCGCACCGCTCGAGCTCTACGACAACCCCGCCAATCTCTTCGTGGCCGGTTTCATCGGCTCGCCTGCGATGAACATGCTCAAGGGCCGCCTCGATCCGGACAATCCGAATGCCTTCCTCACCGCCGACGGAACGGCTCTGCCCGTGGCGCAGCCGGCGGCAGCGGCCCAAGGGCGCGATCTCGTCTACGGTCTCAGGCCCGAATACATGGCGCTCGACCCGAACGGGCTGCCGGCAGAAATCGCGGTGATCGAGCCGACCGGCTATGAGACGCAGCTGATCGCAAGGCTCGGCGGGCACGATGTGACCTGTGTTTTCCGCGAGAGGGTGAATGCCAAGCCCGGCGAAACGATCCATCTCGCGATCGATGCCGCGCATGTGCACTTGTTCGACGCCGGAACGGGACGGCGGCTGGTCGGCTGACGTCGCTGACGGAGGGAGGAGCCTTCGCGGCCCATAAAGATGCCAGGCAATCGCCGGCATCGCTCAAGCCGCATTCGCCAAGCGGGACGGTGAATGCCGGAGGAAGACGCTCCCGCATTTTGAGGAGGAGTAGCATGCCGATAAAGAGACGTGATTTTCTCGCAACCTCCGCCGCACTCGCCGGCGTTGCGGGTCTGGGCATCCGCCCGTCCTTCGCGCAGGCCGAGCCGAGCTACAAGCCGGAGGAGGGGGCAAGCCTCAGGCTTCTCAGATGGACGCCCTTCGTCAAGGGCGATGAAGACGCCTGGATCGCCAACACCAAGAAGTTCACCGAAGCCACGGGCGTCGAAGTCCGCATCGACAAGGAAAGCTGGGAGGACATCCGGCCGAAGGCGGCGGTTGCCGCCAATGTCGGCTCCGGTCCGGATATGGTGATGTGCTGGTTCGACGACGCACATCAATATCCCGACAAGCTCGTCGACCTGACGGAGCTCGCCGACTATCTCGGCAACAAATATGGAGGATGGTACGACGGCCTGAAGGGGTATGCGAGCCGCGACGGCCAGTTCATCGCCATGCCTCTGGCCGCGATCGGCAACGCCGTCTGCTACCGCGAGAGCCACATGAAGGCGGCCGGCTTCAGTGAATTCCCCAAGGACACGGCCGGCTTTCTCGAACTCTGCAAGGCCCTCAAGGCCAAGGGAACCCCGGCCGGTTTCCCCCACGGCAAAGCGGTCGGCGACGGCAACAACTACGCCCATTGGCTGCTGTGGAGCCATGGCGGCAAGATGGTCGACGAGAGCGGCAAGGTCACGATCAACAGCCCCGAGACGCTCGCAGCGGTCAACTACGCAAAGTCGCTATACGAGACCTTCATCCCGGGCACCGAAAGCTGGCTCGACATCAACAACAACCGCGCCTTCCTTGCGGGCCAGGTATCGCTGACGGCAAACGGCGTCTCGCTCTACTATGCGGCCAAGAAGGACGCGGCCCTTGCGGAGCTTGCGGCCGACATCCGCACGACCAACTTCCCCGTCGGTCCGGTCGGCCAGAGCGTCGAACTCCACCAGACGAGCTCGATCCTGCTCTTCAAGCACAGCAAGTATCCCGAGGCCGCCAAGGCCTATCTCAAGTTCATGATGGAAGCCGACCAGATGAACGCCTGGATCGAGGGATCGAGCGCCTATTGCTGCCAGCCGCTGAAGGCCTTTGCCGACAACCCGGTCTGGACCTCGGACCCGATCCACGCGCCCTATGCGCGCGCCTCGGAGACGCTGCGGCCGAACGGCTACGCCGGACCGCTCGGCTATGCCTCGGCAGGCGTAATGGCCGATTACGTCCTGGTCGACATGTTCGCCAGTGCGGTCACCGGCCAGGCAACGCCGGAAGACGCCATCATCGAGGCCGAACGGCGGGCGAACCGCTATTATCGCGTCTGACCCCCGCGGCCCACGGGCCGCCTCAAAGCCGGCAGCAAACGCTGCCGGCAAATGCCTCGAGATCCGTTCCTCCAGCCGGAGAAGCCCGATGTCCTCCATAACGCCGTCCGGAAAGCCATCCACCACGGCTTCGCTGATGCAGAACAACAATGTGCTCGGCTTCCTGTTTATGCTGCCGGCAGCCGTCTTCCTGATCTGCTTTCTGACCTATCCGCTCGGGCTGGGCGTCTGGCTCGGCTTCACCGACACACGCATAGGCCGCGACGGCGTCTTCATCGGGATCGAGAACTACGAGTTCCTGGCCCGGGATTCGGTCTTCTGGCTCTCGGTCTACAACACGCTGCTCTACACCTTCGTGGCGTCGATCCTGAAATTCGTGCTCGGGCTCTGGCTGGCGCTGCTGCTGAACGAAAACCTGCCTTTCAAGTCCTTCTTCCGCGCGATCGTGCTCCTGCCCTGGGTCGTGCCGACGGTGCTTTCGGCGCTCGCCTTCTGGTGGATCTACGATTCGCAGTTTTCCATCATCTCCTGGTCGCTGATGCAGCTCGGGATCATCGACGGGCCGATCAACTTCCTGGGCGACCCGAACAACGCGCGCGCTTCCGTTATCGCCGCCAATGTCTGGCGCGGCATTCCCTTCGTGGCGATCTCGCTTCTGGCCGGCCTGCAGACGATCCCGGCTTCGCTGCAGGAGGCAGCCTCGCTCGACGGCGCCACCAGCTGGCAGCGTTTCCGCTATGTAACCCTGCCGATGCTGACCCCGATCATCGCGGTCGTCATGACCTTCTCGGTGCTCTTCACCTTCACCGATTTCCAGCTGATCTACGTGCTGACCAAGGGCGGGCCGGTCAATGCAACCCACTTGATGGCGACGCTCTCGTTCCAGCGCGGCATTCCGGGCGGGCAGCTCGGGGAGGGGGCGGCGATCGCCGTCGCCATGATCCCCTTCCTGCTTGCCGCCATCATGTTCAGCTTCTTCGGTCTGCAACGCCGCAAATGGCAGCAGGGCGGCCAGGATTGAGCGGGAGGACAAAATGAACACGACCACACGAACCGACGACGAGGTCCTCACCGACACGGCCGAGGGCATGAGCTATCTGAACCGCCTGCCGCGGCGGATCGTCGTGCTTTACCTGCCGATGGCGGTCTTCGTCTTCGTATTGCTCTTCCCCTTCTACTGGATGGCGATCACCGCGGTGAAGCCGAACGCGCAGCTGACCGACTACAACAATTACAGTCCTTTCTGGGTGGTCCGTCCGACGCTCGACCACATCAAGTATCTGCTCTTCGAGACCTCCTATCCGGGCTGGCTCTGGAACACGATGCTGGTGGCCGTAGGCTCGACCATCCTGTCGCTGGCTGCATCGGTTTTCGCGGCCTATGCGATCGAGCGGGTGCGCTTCACCGGCGCGCGGCCCGTCGGGCTGCTAATCTTCCTCGCCTATCTGGTGCCGCCGTCGATCCTGTTCATTCCGCTCGCCTTCATCGTCTTCAAATTCGGCATCTACGATTCCAAGCTGGCGCTGATCTTCACCTATCCGACGTTCCTCATACCGTTCTGCACATGGCTCCTGATGGGCTATTTCCGCTCGATCCCCTTCGAACTGGAAGAAAGCGCGCTGGTGGACGGAGCCACGCGCTGGCAGATTCTGGTCAAGATCATCCTGCCGCTCGCCGTGCCGGGCCTGATATCGGCCGGCATCTTCGCCTTCACGCTCTCGTGGAACGAGTTCATCTACGCGCTGACATTCATCCAGTCCTCGGAAAACAAGACAGTACCGGTCGGCGTGCTGACGGAACTGGTGCGCGGCGACGTCTTCGAATGGGGCGCACTGATGGCGGGCGCACTCTTCGGTTCGCTGCCCGTGGTCATTCTCTACTCCTTCTTCGTCGATTATTACGTCTCGTCGATGACGGGAGCGGTGAAGGAGTGAGCTTCCGTCAACGTCTGACGACGAGGAGGACAAATGTCGCGACGATCACCGCGAATGGCACCGAGGCGCCTGCATCCTCCATGGCCAGAAGGGTGAGTGCGCTGAAGACGCACCAGAGGACTGGAATGGGCAGAAGCAGCCACAGCTTCTGCGGCATGAGCGCCAGGAGGGCGCCGAGGGTCACGGCAACGGTCGGGTCCGGCATTGCCCCGAAGATTTCGGCCGAGGCGGGCGCGCGGCCGGCAAGCAGCGGGCCGAAAGGATAGCCGAGCGAGCCGAAGACCATCAGGCCGATGCCGCCACGGCGGCGCAGTCTGTTCGCGGGCAATACGCCGCCTTGCGTCCACCGGACCGCGAGAAGCAGCAGACCGGCCTGCAGCATGAAGGCCGCCGTCGCATAGGACATTGCCCAGTTTATGGTGGAGTAACGCAGCCAGAGAAATTGCCACGCGCAGAAGAGCCAGGCCAGGGCGAGCGTCGCCATGGCCGCGGCGCGGGCGCGCCGTCCGTCCGTCGCAGTGGCGAAAAGGATGGCAAGCGCGCCCGCGACGAAGACCGGCTGAAGCGGCCAGAGTCCCTGATTGTAGCGTTCGACAAGGCGGAAATAGACGCGCGGCGAAAACATCAGGAAATCCGCGAGCGTGTAGGTCCCCCAGTCCGACATCACGTCAAATCCGTATCATGCGCGACAGGATCGTGCTTCACAGCGCCTCCACATAGGCGGCCATGCGGCGGCGCAACTTCTCGTCGGGCAGGATGCCTCTGGCAGCCTCCAGGTTCTCCCGTACGTGGTCGACGCGCGTAGTCGCGGGGATTGCGCAGGTGACCGCCGGATGCGAAATGATGAACTTGAGGAGAAACTGCGCCCAGCTGCGGGCCCCGGTCTCGGCAAGCCAAGCCGGCAACGGTTCGTCTTCGACCTGTCGGATCAGATCGCCCTGTCGGAACGGCCGGTTGACGATCACGGCAATGCCCTTCTCCTGCGCCAGCGGCAAGATGCGCTCCTCCGCCTCGCGGTCGAGGATATTGTAGGTGACCTGGACGAAATCGATCGGCCGGGTCGCCATGACCTGCTCGATCTCGCGGTGCCTGCGCCCCTCCGAGGTGGTGATGCCGACATAGCGCAGCCGGCCTGCCGCCTTCATGTCGAAGAGCGCGGGCAGGTGCTCTTCCCAGGAGACGAGATTGTGAACCTGCATGAGATCGAATTTCTCGACGCCCCAGTATTCCTTCGATGCCTCGATCTGGGCGGCGCCTTCGCCGGGGTCCGATATCCAGACCTTTTCCGCCGAGAAGAGCCGCTTCGGATGTCCGAGCTTACGGAGGCCGTAGCCGATGGTCGGCTGGGACGATCCGTACATCGGCGAGGAATCGATCATCCGACCGCCGCCTTCGAAGAAGGCAGCGATCACGGCGGCACATTCGTCCATCAGGACGGGGTCGTCTCCGACGTTGAAAGTGATCCAGGTGCCGAGGCCGACCAGCGGCAGCGCTTCTTTGCTCTTCGGTATGACCCGCGTCGTGAGGTCGGCAGCCTGGCCCCACGCCCGCGGCATGAGCGGCAGCGACATACCGATACCTAGCCCCTGAACGACTGCGCGCCGCGTGAAGGTCATCGCTCGCTCCCTTCGGCCTGAAGCTCTGAAGCCTGTGGCTCATGGGGCGGGATATTAACCCCTGCGGCGCTACTCTGCAGCCACGAAGTCGTGAGCGCGGTGCCGTTAAAGACGTGGAAGGATCGGGAGGCTGGCTCCGAGCACGGTGAATTCTGGCCGCCGAGCCTGAATTCGATCGCCGTGACGCTGCCCGGCGGACCGCTGGGTGTGTTTCGGCGGGCGCGGTGGTGCCGCCCGATATGGCGGAATTCCGGATCGTCGATAGTGGAACGCGATGATTGGTAATCTGGGGGGACGAAGCGGACTAGCTCCTATGGGCGTTCCGCGGAATCGCGGAGGGCTCCAGTTCATTGATCCCGTCGATGCGCTGGTCGTTCGCAGGAACGGCCTCGATCTCGAGATTGTGCTTTGCATGGCGCATGTGCTGCCATTCCTTCTCGAGGCGCAGGAATACGTCCGTCGGCATGAATTTTCTCTGCATTCGACCCTCCACGCGGCTGCGTCGAAGAACACGCAAGGAACTGCTTTGTTCCCGCGCCATTACGCAAAACGTGAAAATATAGCGACCTGGTATGCCTCGAACTGGCCTGACCCGATAGGTGAACCCGCGCTGCTGCTGATCGGTTATGCGGCGGGGTCCACCTATCGTCCCCTCGAAACTGGTGAGGCCGCCTCCTCAATAGCATTCGGCGGTCGGCCTCAAGGCATACGCCTCAACCCGGATTTCACTCCCGGGGCGCGCTCGCGTCAAGGTTTAGCGTTTACTCAATTCGAGTTAGAAAAGATGTATCGGGCGCGTTTGCCTGCCGGGCAAGCCGAATGCGCGACTGCCTAAGTCCTGTTGAGATTCGGGCCACCCGCCGCTTGTTTGATCGCCTCATTCCTGTGCTCGTCACAGGAATCCAGCCAGGCCAAGTCTTTGGGCTGAAAGAACGTTTTCCGCGCCGCAGACGCGGCGCTGCTGGATCCCTGTGACGAGTGTTTAGCCCGGGGAGATAGCTGACACCTGTTCGGATAGATCACTGACGGATTGCTTGGTTGTCAAGTCGATGGCTGCGATGCGGAGGGCAGCGAAGAAGATGCCGTATCGCCCGTCCGTGTCGAGCGGGCGAATGGCGATGCGTTCGCCGCAGAAGGCCTTTGGGACTTTCCACTTGCGGCCTTTGAAGCTGACATAGGCCTTGGTGCTGGGGACGGTGCGGACGACCTCGCCTTCATCGTAGATCACCTCTGGAAGGTGCTCGGGCATGGGGCGCGAACTGGGACGATAGCGACGGGCCGGCACGTCGAGATCGAGCGCGGCATGGGGCCGCTCGAAATTATAGAGTTCGCGCCAGGCATCGAAGGCGCGCTGGACGGCAGCCAGATCGGAAAATCGAGCGAAATCGAATATTTCGGCCTTGAGCGTGCGATGGAAGCGCTCATTCTTGCCGCGGCTCTGCGGATGATAGGGCCGGCTATGCAGGAGGCCGACGCCGAGCTTCAACAGCCACACGCCAAGTCTTGTCCAACGCTCGCCCGAGGCCTCGCCCCAGGGCGCGCCATTATCGACGAAAAGGGCGTCCGGCAGGCCGTAGCGCCGGAATGTCCGCTCCAGATGGCCGCGCACGGTCACTCCCTGCTGGTTGGCGCAGGCCGCCAGGCAAGGCACGAAGCGGGAATGGTCGTCCACCATCGTCAGCGGATGGCAGGGCGTGCCATCGCCGAGCCGAACCCAGCCCTTGAAATCCATCTGCCAGAGCTGGTTCGGCGCCTCCTTCTCGAAGCGCTGGGTCGCCGGCGCGCCACCGACCGGCGGCATGATCCGCTCATGGCGCTTCAGGATAGCATGAACCGTCGAAGGCGCCGGCGCATGCTGCCCCCGGTCTTTCAGAACGCGCGCGATCTTGCGTGCGCCCCACGCCGGATGCGCATCGCGCACCGCAACCACCTCTGTCTCCACCGCCGCGCTCGACTGCAACGGGCTCACATGCGGGCGGCGCGAGCGATCAGCCAGCTCCCGGTCACCTGCCTGCCACCGCGCCAGCCATTTATAGCCCACATCGGCACTGATCCCGAACCGCCGGCACAGCTCCCGGCGGTTCGCACCCTCCGCCAGCGCCAGCCGCACAAATTCCTGCCTCTCCCCCATAACCGACACCTCTTTCCACGGCATGGACAACCTCCTCGCGAAACCGATCCATGCCAGTATGAACGTGTCAGCCATCTCCCCGAACACCTGTCAGTCATGTGTCCGGGCTATACA
>NZ_AQWP01000004.1 GCF_000375585.1 Sinorhizobium meliloti 4H41
TCGACGATATCCCGGTTGTCCTGATGTTTTCTTAGCGAGCCCGGCAGGACTGGGCTGCGCTCCTCAAGGAGAATGGGAAACCGGGAGCCGAACGCCACTCTGTGACCGAAGCCACCGGCATCAGGTCACGCATTGGAGAATGGTTCAGGACCGAAGGACAGCAAAAGCGATCTGTCCGGCGGAAGAAAGACTTTGCCGATCGGTGCGAGTGCCGGTCAAAACCTAACCGAACCCAAGGAAAAGCCGCCAAATGGAGGTGTTTTGCCCCTTGAGTTCTTTCATTGGAGATCACATGTCCCGCTACACGCATATCCTCGCGGCCCTGGCAGCGAGTGCTCTGGCCCTTGCTGGGCCGGCTTTTGCCGGTCAGAAGCCTACTGTCGTACTCGTGCATGGTGCGTTCGCAGAATCGAACAGCTGGAACGGTGTCGTGCGGGAGCTGGAAAAGGACGGCTATCCTGTCGTAGGGGCCGCCAATCCGCTCAGAAGCGTCAAGGGCGATGCTGATTATGTTTCGGCCATTCTCTCCGGGATCAAGGGGCCGATTGTTCTTGTCGGCCATTCCTACGGCGGCAGCGTCATCTCCAGCGCCGCGAACGGTCATGAGAACGTCAAGGCTCTGGTCTTCGTCGCGGCGTTTGCGCCGGAAGCGGGAGAAACCGCCATCGATCTCACCGGAAAGTTCCCCGGCAGTACCCTGGGCCCTACCCTCGCCCCGCCGGTCACCCTGCCGAATGGAGGTCATGATCTGTACATCGACCAGAACAAGTTTCCCGATCAGTTCGCCGCAGACGTTCCGCTCGTTGAAGCCAGGCTCATGGCAGCGGGACAACGCCCCGTCGCCGAAGCCGCGTTGAAGGAGCCGGCTGGCGCGCCTGCCTGGAGGAACATCCCGTCCTGGTTTGTTTACGGCGACGCTGACAAGAACATTCCGCCTGCCGCGATGTCTTGGATGGCTGAGCGCGCAAAGTCCAAAGAGACCGTGGTCGTCAAGGGCGCTTCGCACGTCCTCATGGTTTCCCATCCGGAAGCTGTCTCCCACCTTATCGAGACGGCCGCAGCGTCGGCCGAGAAGTAGTCGCAAAGCTCCCGACGGCATTATTGCGCGTCGGGAGAATACACCCCACCGTCTAAGTGCGGTTCATCGAAAAGGTCAGCCGGCGCCCGCCCCGATACGCTATGATGGCAGGGAAGCCAGCGGCGCAGGCAGGAAAGACGCGCCTTGCCGAAGCAGCAGTGGCTTCGAAGTCGTCGCGGATCGTGCCGCAGACCACCGGAAACGGCACTTCTGGCAAGGGACGGGCGACTCTCCGACCGATTGAAGCTCAACGCGGCGGCCGCAGCATCGGGACGAGCGTCGGCGACGAACCGGCCTGGATCGCGCCGAGCGGTTCGAAACCGTAGCGTCGATAGAACGGAATGTTGCGCGGGTTCGAGGAGTCCAAATAGGCTGGCGCGTGATCGCGATCGCACCGTGCGAGTGCGTACGCCATCAAGGCGTCGCCGTGACCTTCGCCTTGATGCGCCGGGTCGACGCCGATCAGGGGCAGGTACCAATGGGGTTCGGTCGGGTGGTACGTGGCCATCTGCTCGAATATGGCCGTGGTTTCGGGGGCAAGAGAGCGCGCAACCGTGCTCTCGAGCACCGCACCAAGCCCCTCCTCGTCGGAATGCACCCCGGGCGATAGCCACAGCGCCGCCCCGGCGCAGCCGTCGGTGCAAAAGGCGGTTCCGTTAGCGAATGCGCTGCTCCCGAACGCCCGGATCATTCGCGGCATGGCCGCAAGGTACTGGTGTGCATGCGGCCAGGTCCATCGCGCCATGGGATCCGCTGCAAACGCCAGCATGACCGTTTCGATCGCCAGATCTTCCTCGGCCGCGGCCATAACTCTCACCGTTGGCGATTTCACACTGCCCTCCTGACGCAGGTGGTCCGACGAGACGCCGGTTCTAAGCTACGCATCGTAACCCGGATGGCGTGGAAGCGATACCGGTTGCTGCCGGCTCAGCGGTTCCGAATTCGCTTCGGTCCATTCTGGCCACAAACGACAGTCGGCTTTGACGGAACAATGACCAGAAGCGGCTGTTAGGGGGACAAAGCTGGAGCGGAGGTAGTTGTGATCCACCATGTCGCGGTAGGGACGAATGATCTCGGGCGTTCGAAGCGCTTCTACGATGCCTACTCCGCAAAGTAGCCGCCAACGGAGGCGCCCATGCCGACCCTTCCCTACGCAGTTCTCGAAGCCCCCTCTACGCTGGGCCTCGCGACCGACGGTGTGGAGCACTTGCCCGCCCAGCTCTTGAGCCTCGGTCTCGCGGAGCGCATCCATGCGCGCCGCGCCGAGCGGCTGAAGGTGCTTCCGAAGGACCCTACGCCTGATCCCGAGACCGGCACCCTGAATGCCAGTGCAATTGCGGCGTGGTCGCCCAAGCTCGCCGACGCGGTGGAAGCGGTGCTTGACGCGGGCGAATTTCCGGTAGTACTCGGCGGCGATTGCACGATCGTGCTGGGCTCGATGCTGGCGTTTCGACGGCGCGGCAGCTACGGCCTGTTCTTCATCGACGGCAACGCCGATTTTTTCCAGCCCGAGGCGGAGCCCAATGGCGAGGGCGCCTCAATGGACCTTGCCCTGGTCACCGGCTACGGCCCGTCGAAACTGGCTGACATTGAAGGTCGCGGTCCTCTGGTCCCTCCCAAAAACGCTGTCGCGTTCGCGTATCGCGATCATGAGGACCAGGAGGAGTACGGAAGCCAACCGCTCCCCAAAGAGCTCAAGGCGATCGACCTCCCCGCCGTGCGCGCGATGGGCGTCGAGGCCGCCGCCCGCGAAGCGGTTGACCACCTGACGCGAGAGGAGCTGGATGGCTTCTTCATCCATCTCGACGCCGATTGCCTCGATGATGTCGTCATGCCGGCTGTCGATTTCCGCATGCCCGGCGGGTTGTCGTGGGACGAGCTGGGGACCGCGCTTCGGGTTGCCCTGGCGAGCGGCAAGGCAGTCGGCATCGAGATTACCATCTACAATCCGCGCCTTGATGAGGACGGCAGCGCCGGACGCGGCCTGGCCGACGTACTAGCCGCAGCGCTCGGAACAGCAGCACCCTCGGTTGCCCAGGGGCGGCCGTTCGATAAATTTACCCTGTAGGAGACTTTCCGCAACCGGCCCTGTTGCAGACCAGCGCTATCCGGACGATGAGTGGCTCGGTGTCGCCCGAAGCAGGCCGCCCCCGAGGGTCGAACTTCGGCTGTCCACGCAACTTATGCCAGCAGCAGTCCGCCGTCCACATGCATGACCTGCCCTGTGATATGGCGTGCTCCGGGTGACAGAAGGAAGGCGACCAATTCGGCCACGTCGATCGGCTCCCCGAGCCGGCCGTTCGGTGTAACCGCACGTGCGCTTTCCATCGCTGCTGATGTCGTGGCGGCATGGCCGCCGCTGTCCTTGCGCGTGAAGCCGGGTGCCACGCAGTTTACCGTCACACCTTCAGGCGCGAGTTGGGCGGCAAGCGATTTGGCCAGAGCCTCCAACGCAGCCTTGGCGGCACCGGATGCGGGAAAATGCATGCCGTTCGTCCCGAAGCCGTGGGCGACGAACGAACTAACGGCGACCACTCGTCCGTGCGTGGATGTTCTCAGGTCCGGCAGAGCGGCGTCGACCAGCCGGAAAAAGGCCATCGGCATCATGTCGAACGCTGTCTGCAGGTCTTCGTCCGTCAGCTGACCGAACGACGATCGCTGCGCGCGGCCGGCATTCGAAACGATCTGGTCGAGCCCGCCGAAGGCTGCACACGCCGCCCGTACGAGATGTCCGGGAACGGTCGGATCGGACAGGTCTCCGAGTTCCGTGACAACCTCGGCGCCTTTTGCGCTCACCTCCTCCGCGACCGTCCTCAGTCCCTGCGCATTGGCGCCCGTGTGCAGGAAAAGCCGCATGCCGGGCGTCGCGATGCGCCGCGCGATTGCGGCGCCGATTCCGCTGCCAGCACCGGTAATGAGAATTCTTGGTGCGTCTGTCATGGCATCCTCATGAAAATGCGCGCAAAAGCAGAACAAGAGCTGAAGCCGCCGACACGATGAGGACGATGGCCTTCACATGCCCTCGGTCGACGAGCCGTCGTCCCCAGCCCGACAGCAGAAAGCCGAGAAAGGCGAAGGGGAGCATGGTCGCGGCAAGAAGGAGATCGGAGAGGCCGAAACTGCCGACGACGAAAAGGGCTCCGATCGAGATGATGCCGCCGACGACGAAGAAGGCGTTCAGGGTCGCACGCATGCGTGCGCCGCCGGCATTTTGATAAACCATGGCCATGGGCGGAGCGCCGATCGAGGTCAGGGTGCCCATGAAACCGGAAAGAACCCCGGCGAGGAAGAGCGAACTGCGCGTCGTTTCGATCCTCAGCCCCGCAAGGCTGAGCGCCACCGCGAAGAGCACGCCGAAGCCGAAGACGGCCGCAAAGGCATCCGGGCTTAGCAATTGGAGGCAGAACGCGGCCGCCCCTGCCGCCAGCAGGCGCCCGGTCAGGGAGAAGGCCAGATCCTGCCGGTTGACGTCGCTCCATTCCCGAACCGTACCACCGGCACTCACGGCTATGGCCATAGCCAGCATCGGTCCAGGCACGAAGGCGGGATCGATGATGGCGAGCATCGGCGCTGCGAGCATGTTGAATCCGAAACCGGTGGAACCCTGAACCGCGCCGGCAAGGATGAGCGCGACGGCCGCGGCTATCCCCTGGGGGCTGAGCAACAATTCCATCATGAGTGCCGATTCCAGCAGGCGGCAAAATGATCGTCGGTCTTGCGCAGGAGCTGCGGAGCCTCTTCGCGGCACCGGTCCGTCGCAAGCGAACAGCGCGGATGGAAGCGGCAGCCGGTCGGCGGATTGGCGATATCGACGGACTCGCCCGGAGGCACGATGCGTCGCCGCGCGCGCTGGAGCTTTGGATTGGCGACCGGAACCGCAGACAGCAATGCCTCTGTATAGGGATGGATCGGCCGCTCGTAGATGGCGTCGCGCGGCGCGACCTCGACGATCCTCCCCGCATACATGATCGCCACCCGATGAGAGATGTGCCGCACGATGGCGAGGTCGTGGGCAATGAAGAGATAGGATATTCCCAGATCGCGCTGCAGGTCCTGCATGAGGTTGACGACCTGAGCCCGCACCGAGACGTCGAGGGCGGAGACAGGCTCGTCAGCCACGATGAGCGCGGGCTTCAGCGCCAGGGCTCTGGCAATGCCGATCCGCTGGCGCTGTCCGCCGGAAAAGCTGTGCGGATAGCGGTCCGCGGCATCGCTGGGCAGTCCCACGCGCTCCAGCAATTCGGCAACGGCGGCACGCGCTTCCTCTGCGGAACCGGCGAGGCCGTGGACGATAAGCGGTTCGGCGACGATGCTCGAGACCTTCATGCGCGGATTGAGCGACGTATAGGGGTCCTGCAGGACGATCTGCATGCGCGCCCGCAGGCGTCGCAGCGGCTCGCCGCCGAGATGGGTAATGTCCTCGCCGCCGAAGACGATCCTGCCTTGCGCAGCGGGAATGCGGCGGAGCACCGCGCGGCCGACGGTCGTCTTGCCGGAGCCGGACTCGCCGACAAGACCGAGCGTTTCACCCGGCGCCAGGTCGAAGCTCACATCACTGACGGCATTGACGCTCCGGCGTTTGCGGAAAAGTCCGCCGGACGAGAGTTCGTAATCGATGGCGAGGCCGGAAACCGACAGCACGGGGGCGACCGTCATACTGCCTCCCTCCATGCCTGTTCGCCGGCTTTGCGGCAGGCCACTGTGCCCGCACCGATCGCACGGAGAATTTGAGGCACCCGGCAACCCTCGTCGCCGATCGGACAGCGAGGCAGGAAAGCGCAGCCGGAAGGCGGCTGCAACAGCCCCGGCGGAGCTCCGTCTATCGCCGCCAGCCGTTCCTCGTCGTCATCGAGGCCCGGGGTCGAGCGGATCAGACCCTGCGTATAGGGATGCGATGGATTTTCGAAAATGGCATCCACCGGACCGGTTTCGACGATCTGCCCCGCATACATGACGGCGACGCGGTGACAGAGGCCTGCGACGATGCCGAGATCGTGGGTGATCAGAACGATCGCCAGACCCATCTTCTCCTGCAACTCCGCCAGAAGCTCCAGAATCTGTGCCTGGATCGTCACGTCCAGGGCCGTTGTCGGCTCGTCGGCGATCAGAAGCTTGGGCTCGCAGGCAATGCCCATGGCAATCATGACGCGCTGTCGCATGCCGCCGGAAAACTCGTGCGGATACTGATCGAGCCTCCGCTCCGCGCCGGAGATACCGACCGCCGAAAGCAGTTCCGCCGCCCGTTGCCGCGCCGCTCGCCTGCTGAATCCCATGTGAACCTCGATCACCTCGGCGATTTGCGCCCCCACGGTCATCAGCGGATTGAGCGAGGTCATCGGGTTCTGAAAGATCATCGTGATCTCCCTGCCCCAGATATCGCGTGCAGCCTTGGCGACATCGAACCCGGCTAGCGGCTTTCCTTCCCAGAGGATCTCACCGTCCGAGATGCGCCCCGGCACGTCGATCAGGCCCATTACCGCCTGTGCCGTCACGCTCTTCCCGGATCCGGATTCGCCGACGATGCCGAGCGTTTCGCCCGGTGCGACGGTCAGGGATACCCCGCGCAGGGCCTGGACGGTGCCGGCGCGCGTATCGAAACAGACATGCAGGTTGTCGATCTCGAGCAGAGGCATGGTCATGCATCCACCGTCCGTCGCCCGCGCCGCCGCCTGGCCGCCTCGGCGCGCGCAAAGCGTTTCTCCCGTTCCTCGGGGTCGGTCGTTACCCGCAACCAGTTGGCGAAGAGATTGATCGACAGCACCGTCACGACGATCGCAAGCCCCGGAAAGGTCACGAGCCACCAAGCGATGAACAGGTAGTCCCGTCCCGAGGCGACGTCGAGCCCCCATGACGTCGCCGGAGGCTGAACGCCGAAGCCCAGAAACGACACCGCTGCTTCCGCCAGCACGATATTGGTGAACTCCAGGATCGCCAGCGTCAGCAGCGGCGAGACGATGTTCGGCAGGATATGCCTGAAGATGACCCGTGCGGGGCGACAGCCGATCACTTCGGCTGCTTCGACGTAAGGGGTCTGACGGGTCGACGAGACGATGCCACGCACGAGCCGGGCATAGACCATCCAGTTCGTCACCGACAGGACCGCAACAAGCGTCCAGACGCCGGGCCCCAGAACCGCGACGACGAGGAGGATCAGAAGGATGCCGGGGAAGCTGACCTGAATGTCGACCAGACGCATCAAGATCGAGTCCGTGCGCCCTCCCATGAAGCCTGCCCAAAGGCCGATGACCGTCCCCAGTGTCGCCGCCAGAAGGCAGGTGACGGCGCCGATCGTCAGCGTCGCCCTCGCACCCCAGATGATGCGGGACAGGACGTCGCGGCCGAGATTGTCGGTTCCGAGCAAGTGTTCCCAAGTGCCGCGCTCCATCCAGACCGGCGGCTTCAGCCGTGCCATGATCGACTGCGCGGCCGGATCGTAAGGTGCGATAAGCGGAGCGAACAGGGCCAGGAAAACGATGAGCAGGATGAAGGCAAGCCCAATGGCAGCGGCCTTGTCGTGCCAGAGTTCCGATATGCCCGCGCGCGGCACGCGCGTGCTGACAGGAGTGGATGAAGCGGCGGAAGCGGGAGCGGCCATCAGTTCAATTCCATTCTCGGATCCACCGCCTTCGACAGGATGTCGAGCACGATCCCGATCAAGACGATCAGGAAAGCGATGACGAAGACGATGGCCTGCATCAGAAACAGGTCGCCCCGCTGGATCGCCTGCACGGCCGTCAGGCCAAGCCCCGGCCACGCGAACACCGTTTCGACTACAACCGTATAGCCGGAAAGAGTGGCGATCAGTTCCCATCCGGAGATAGAGAGAAAGGGAACCAGGATGTTGCGTAAGGTATGGACGCGCAGAATGCGCGTCAGTCCGAGGCCCTTTGCCCTTGCCGTCTTGACATAGGGCTTGTTGAGTTCGTCGATCATTGACGCGCGCACCATCATCGTGAAGCGCGCAAGCGGCGTCAGTGCGAGCGTAAGGGCCGGAAGAACAAGGTGCGCGGCCGTGCCCATGCCGGAGGTCGGCAGCCATCTCAGCGTCACCGCAAAGATCATGATGGCCACGAGACCAAGCCAGAATTGCGGCATCGCGAGCCCGAGAAGGCCGACCGACATGGTCAGCCGATCGACCAGTCCGCCCGGACGCAGAGCCGAAACGGCGCCCATCGGTATCGAAAGCATGACGGCGGCTCCGAGACCCGCCGCGATCAACAGCAGCGTGTTAGGCAAGCGCTCGAACACGACTTCAATCGCAGGACGCCGCTGCCAGAGGCTGTTTCCGAAGTCCAGAGTGGCGATGTCTCCGGCGAACCGCAGGAACTGCGTGGCGATCGGCTGGTCCAGGCCGATCTGCTGGGCAAAGGCAGCCCTTTGCGCCTCCGTCGAGCTCAGCGGAAGCATCAGCGCAACCGGATCGCCCACCAGCCGGGTCACGACGAAGACGGTCGCTGTCACCCCGAAGACAACGAGCACCCCCTGGAACAGGCGGCGGAGGATGAATTCCAGCATATGAGACATTCCTGTTGTCGGGGCGACTCTTGCCGCAGAAATGGTCCGCGGCAAGGGTGACGCCACCTGCGGGCGATGCTATTCGGTGACCTTCATCTCGCTCACCATCAACTTCGCGTCGACACGCGGCTGCCATTCCATGCGTTCCGACATCCCGTAGATGTCCTGGAGATTGAACAGCGGCACCGTGTAGTTCAGGTCGTGCCCCTTCTTCTGGATATCGTCATAAAGCGCCTTGCGTTTTGCGGTATCCGTTTCGACGCGTGCCGCTTCGATCATGGTTGCCATCTCGGCATCCGAGTTCGATGCCGCTGCACCGTCCTTGTGGTAGATGAAGGACATTTCCCGGTCGGCATCGAGCAGTTCGTTGGAATTGGCGATGAAGATCGCGTCGGGACGCGGCCCGTCGCCCATCAGGCTGTCGAGATATTGCGAGAATTCCTGGATGTCGGTCGTGACGTTCAGCCCGGTCTCGGCCCAGTAACCCGCGACCGCCTCGATCTGCTCACGGTCCTTCAGCCAGCGGCCGGATTCGCCGACGACTACGAGGGGTTTGCCCTCGGCCCCTGCCTCCTTGATCAGAGCCCGCGCCTTCTCGATGTCATAAGGATAGTGCTCCAGCTTCTCGTTGAAGCCGAAGGCGGCCGGATTGATGTGCGACCCCTTGGCGATCGTCGCATAGCCCATGAAAAGGCCCTCGACCATGGCCTTGCGGTCGATGGCGAGGTTGAGCGCCTCGCGCACCTTCGGGTCCTTTGTAACTTCATTGTCCGTACCCAGGACGAAGACGGACGTCTCGAGGCCGGGAACGGCAGCGA
Organism: Sinorhizobium meliloti 4H41; assembly: GCF_000375585.1. Taxonomy (GTDB): domain Bacteria; phylum Pseudomonadota; class Alphaproteobacteria; order Rhizobiales; family Rhizobiaceae; genus Sinorhizobium; species Sinorhizobium meliloti_A. Next base: position 9,412 of record NZ_AQWP01000004.1, read on the forward strand.
ACTTCGGCACATTCGTCGTGAATTCAGGCAGGAGGTTTGTGATCACGTCGAATTCGCCGGAAAGCAGGCCGGAAAGGCGTGTGCCCGGTTCCGTCACGAAGCGGTAGGTGACGTCGTCGATCTCAGGTTCCCCGCCCCAGTAGTCCGCGTTTGCGACGAGCTTCAGATCCGTCCCGCGGTTCCAGCTGTCGAACTTGTACGGGCCGGTTCCGACCGGCGCACCGGCAAGATCACCGTCCTTGGCATAGCCGGGCGCGATCATCTTCATCCAGTACATGCGCGAAGGGAGGATCGGATCCGGGCCTGTGGTTATGAGGTTGACTGTCAGGTCATCGACCTTTTCGGCCGCCTTGATCGTACCGAAATACGCCATCTGCTCGGAATTGTTGGCAGGATCGATGACCCGCGAGACGGATGCAACCACGGCATCGGCATTGAAAGCTTCGCCATTGTGGAACTTGACGCCGTCCCGCAATTTGAACTGCCAGGTCGTGGCGTCGATCTGCTTCGGAGGCTGCGCGGCCAGACCCGGCACGAGTTCGCCGGTCGGCGTCCTTGCCATCAGCGTCTCATAGATGTTGTCGTTGACCTGGCGCTCGCCGCCGTCATCCCTAAGCTGCGGATCGAGAGTCGAAGGCTCCGACCCGATGGCGATGGTGATGGATTGTGCCCATGTTGGCGAACAGGCAAGTGTGGACGCGAGTAACATCAGGGCACCCGCAGACAGTCTCTGTATCTTCCTCATTCACGTTCCCCTATTTTTTGTTTCAGGTCTCAATGGCTTCAGCCGGCAGTTTCCTTTCCCGGATCCCGGTGTCGCCGCTCATGCCGGCTTTTGCGAGCGACGACAGGGGTACGGGCCGCAACGGCCAACGGCAAGCGCCCATTTCGGCAAAGCTTGCCGGAGCGGCTGCGGGGCGCAGTTCGGACATCAGTGAAAGCGTCCATTCTGTGCAGAAGCGTCCCTGGCAGGCACCCATGCCGAACCGTCCGTTGAGGCGCAATTCTCGTGCCGAAACAGCGTCCGGCCCTGACATTTGCGCCTTCAGATGGCCAATTGTCCGGTTCTCGCAACGACAGATCACCGTTTCGTCCGGACAATCGCCCAGGATCGGCGCATCGTGGACGGGCGCGAAAAGGCGGGAAAGGCTGGTCTGCAGGGGGCGCAGCGGTCGAATCCCGCTCCGGCCACTGCGCGGCGCGCGCCCTCCCAGCCGGGCCGCAGCTTCGCGGCCCGCTTCGGCTCCATCCGCCTCGGCGGCGTGCGCGCCGAGCACTTCACGAACGTCTCCGGCCCTCAGGATGACGAGGCCTGCCGCCGCATCATTGGTCGGCAGGCCGAAATCGTTCGGACGCAGCCCGTCATGGAGACCGATGCGGTCTACCTCGATCCTTTCCTCCCGCCCATTTGACGCGATGAGGCAGGCGGTGAGCATATCACCGGATCGGGTGATCTCAGTCAGACGCGTGCCGCGGCGCCACACGACGCGGCGGAGCAGGACAGGCACCATCAAGGCAGCCATGTCCGGAAGGATGGACGGATGAGCCAGCAGACGGACAGCAGCCAGGGGGCGCGAAGCAGGATCTCCCTCCTCGATGACGGCCACCGGCGGATTGCCGGCTGCCGTCATTTGTGCGGCCAAAGCGAGCAGCAGCGGGCCGCTTCCCGCAAGCAGGATGCGGCCCTCCGGCACGCGGCCCTCCTTCAGCATCACCTGGAGACCGCCTGCTGCAGCGACGCCAGGCAAATGCCAGCCCGGACGCGGTCTTACCCGCTCCACGGCCCCGCAACCCAAAATCAAGGCGCGCGGCCGGCATACTTCGACCTTTCCGGCTGCCCGGTCTTCGATCAGCACGGCGCCTGTGCTGTCGATGCCGACGAATGCCCGGCGGGTCCGAACATCCACGCCCGAGGCGGAAAGCTCCGCAGACAGGGCCTGCCAGCGGCCCCTAAGCGACGGTAAGACGGCAACGGGGGCCGCGCCTTCGGCCGGCTGGCGATGGATGGCGCCGCCGAGCGCAGGTCTCTGCTCGCAAAGCATCACCGAGAGCCCCGATTTCGCAGCTTCGATCGCCGCCGAAACGCCGGCCGGTCCGCCGCCGACGACCATGACGTCAGCCTCTCGCATCGTCATCCTCCAGCGCCATCACGACCATGCCGTCATAGACCGGTTCGAGGCAGGCCTCGGTTGCGCGCCCATCCACGCGGACGAGGCAACATTGACAGGCGCCGATGCCGCAGAAATACCGGGTTTGTGACCCGGCGGGATCCTTTCCGAATCCGTGAATGTTCGAACCGGCAAGGGCGGCTGCAATGCTTTCGCCTGCTCGGAACGGTACCTCGGCGCCCCGCCAGAAGAAAATCCCGACGGTGGTCATGCCGCGATGCTCCTACCGGCGAACCGCCCCGGATCGAACGGCGAAACATCGACCTCCGGCTCCTCCCCCCGAACAAGATCCGCAACGATCCGGCCGGTCAGCGGCCCAAGACAGATACCGTCTCCCTCAAACCCGGCTGCGACGAAGAGATTGTCGACGCCTGGCATCCTGCCGACCATTGGCAGGCCGTCGCATATGGCAGTGCGGATGCCGGCAAAGCACCGAAGGATGCGCAAGCGCCCTAGGGCGGGCACCATGTCCGCAGCGGAGGCCGCCAGGTGAGCCACCGCTTCGATATCATTTTCAGGGATGGTGCGGCCCTCCTCCCGTGTCGAGCCGATCAGGAACTGGCCGGTATCGAGCGGATCGATGACGACGCCGTATCCCCGGGCATCCACCTGCGTGCCCTGGTGCTTCTTGCTGAGGAGATAGCTGCAGGAGAGAAGCGAACCCGGCAGGCCGGCATTGAGAGCGGGTGCCCGCTCGGTCACCAGTTGCTGCCCCCTGCGTGGACGCGACACATCGGGAAGTCCTATGAGCTTGCCCGCGCCGCCACCTGCGGCGACGACCACCGCCGAGGCTTCGATCACCGCTTCCCCGACACGAACGCCGCTGACGCGGCCGGATCGTCCGTCGTATTCCAGCGCCGCAACGGGGGAATTGCGCTCCACCTTCAATCCTGCGGCGGAAATCAGACGCGAGACTATGCTGTAGCCGATCGCGTGCCCCTCGTCTTCGACTTCCAGCACCGCCACCGTTTTTCGGGAGAGCAGGGCCAATCTGTCCGCAACCATATCCGGGGTGAGCCAACGCACCGGCGCACCGACCTCGGCGAGAGCTTTCGAGTGGTCGGAAAGGACCTCGGCTTCCGCGTCGCTCGTCGCAACGAGGAAGGTGGGCCGCCGGTGGAACAGGCCCTGGAACAATCCCTCCTCCGCGAGTTCGCGATAAAGCGCCGCTCCGGCCCGGGCCATGGTCATCATCGGGCCCGGGCGCTTGCTCGCCACCGACACGGCACCGTCCGCAGCGCCGGTCGCCCCGCTGGCCGGCGTCGAAGCGTCGAGCAGCCGAACGGGCGTACCCGCGAGTGCGAGAAACGACGCGGTCGAGGCGCCGACAATGCCCGCTCCGATAACGATGACTGGTGGTGAAAAATGCTGCTCGCGCACCTGATCCGAACGCCTTGCAAGGAGGTTTCGGGACAGATCGTAGCGCGCCCGGCAAAACCGCGTCGATAAAAGAACAAGGGCACGAGTTATGAAAAAACTTACAACTTGCCGGCTCTGCGCCTTGCGACCCTGCCCCTGCTCGCCGTAACGTCCTGGGCGCGAATGCACACGAGCCGCAGGAACCGCCACTTGCCCAGCATCAGCCTCTCACTCGTCCAGACGTTCTACCAGCTCGGACGGACCGGCTCCTATTCCGCCGCGGCCAGGGAACTCAATCTCAGCCATCCATCCGTGGCGAACCATATCCGGCGGCTGGAACACCTCCTCGGCGAGCGGCTGGTGGTCGCCGAGCGCGGGGCACGGCGTGTGGGACTGACACCTCGAGGACTTGCGCTTTACGAGCTGATCCGTCCGGAATTCGACATCATGCTGACGCGTCTGACGCGACTGATGGAGAGCCAGCGTCCGGTGCTGCGGATCGGCATGCCGCAGGGAATCTTCCATGATCTCTTTCCCCGGGTCGTCCGTAAGTTCCATGAAAGCCGCCCTGACGTGGAGCTTGTCGTGTACGAGCGTGACACTGCGCTGTCCGATCTGGTCCGCCAGGGCAGCCTCGACATATTCATTGCGGAGCGGCATTTTGGCGACTCCGTCGTGATCCAGCAGTTGATCGGCCGTTACAGCCTTTCGCTCGTCTATCCTCGAACCTGGGGACCCGCTCCCGCCGAAGGCGGCATTCCCGAATGGGCCTGCGGCCGTCCTTTCGTTTCACATGAACCGGGACAGATAATAAGGGACATCGCTACCGGTTTCCTCAGCAGCAAGGGTGCGGTTGTCGAGCCGCTGATCTCGGTGTCGTCAAGCGTCAGCATCAGGCGCTACGTCAGCGAAGGCCTCGGCTTTTCCATCTTGCCGACCTGGTCCGTCGGACCGGACGATGACACGATAACCCGGGTGGAGCTGCTGAGCCTCACGCCTGTTCCCATCTATTTCGGGACGGCGCACTTCCTGAAGGACAACGAGACCGTCCGGGCCTTCTTCAGCCACTGCCAGTTCGAGCTCTCCGGCAGATCCTGATTGGCCATGCTCGCCTCGAAGCGCCTTTTCGATTTCCGGCAGGACGTCGAAGAGATCGGCGACGTTTCTAAAAGTTGCACCCTGCATTGCAACTGCTCGTCATGAGAACTCAAGGAGGCGCTTGACCAAATCGATTCCGCGACCTATTAGGAAATGAACGTTTCCTAATAGGTCGATCAGATGAGTTTCGAAAGCATCTCTCCTCGCCCCGTCGGGCGGCCGCGCGAATTCGACATGCACCAGGCTCTGGATGCGGCGATCCGCATATTTTCCGAGAAGGGCTATCACGGGACCTCGATAGCCGAGCTCAAGGCGGAAATGGGACTGACCGCCGGCAGCATATACAAGGCGTTTCGTGACAAGCGTGACGTCTTCGTCGCAGCCTACGACCGCTATAAGCAAGTCCGCGCCGATCTTCTGGATGAGGCGCTGTCCTCAGCCTCCACCGGTCGCGAAAAGATCGCCCGCGTCGTCGGTTTCTATGCCATCTCCGCCTGCGGCGAAACCGGCAGGCGTGGATGCCTGGCCATTGGCGCTGCCGTGGAACTGGTTCTGTCGGACGCCGAGATCGCCGAAAAGGTGGCCGGACACAATCGCCATCTCGTCTCCCGGCTCGAAGGTTTCATCCGCGAAGGCCACCAAGACGGTTCAATCCGCCAGAACGTCGATCCTGCGGGGACCGCGCTTGCGCTGTTTTCCTATCTTCAGGGCGTCCGCATCGCCGGCAAAACCGGAGAGCTGGAAAACCAGATGCTCGCTTCCGCCGAAGCCGTCCTGCGCATTCTCGACTGATTGAACCGTCCGCCTCCTGCCTCCCAAGGAACTCTTCAATGACAGCTCCCGTATCCATCGCCCAGACGCAGCATCCGGCCGGGCTTTCTTCCGGCATGACATTTCTCATGGCCGCCGCCTGCGGCCTGATTGCCGCCAACCTTTACTATACCCAGCCACTCGCCGGCCCGATCGCACTCGACATCGGCCTGCCGGCAGAGGCGACCGGCCTGATCGTTACCCTGACCCAGATCGGCTATGGCATCGGATTGCTGCTGCTCGTGCCGCTGGGCGATCTCCTGGAAAATCGTCGGCTGATCGTGACGATGATCGGACTGGTCACTCTTGCCCTGATCGCGGCCGGTCTCTCGACCACACCCGGGCCTTTCCTCACAGCTTCGCTTGCCATCGGTTTAGGCTCCGTTGCAGTCCAGATGATCGTGCCCTTCGCTGCCAACCTTGCTCCGGATGCGGCTCGGGGCCGCGTCGTCGGCAATGTCATGAGCGGGCTGATGGTCGGGATCATGATGGCGCGGCCGATTTCCGGGCTGATCGCCGGCCTCAGCTCCTGGCATGCCGTCTTCTATGTTTCGGCCGTCGTCATGGTCGGGCTGGGCAGCCTGCTGTGGGTGCAACTGCCGACCCGCCGACCGGCGGCCCGGATGACTTACGGCCAGCTCATCAAGTCGATGGGCAAGCTCCTCGCGACGCAGCCGGTCCTGCAGCGCCGCGCCGCCTATCAGGCCTGTCAGTTCGCTGCGTTCAGCCTCTTCTGGACCGTCACGCCGCTCTATCTTGCCGGCCCGCGCTTCGGGCTTGGTCATAACGGCATCGCGCTTTTTGCCCTGGCCGGTGTCGCGGGCGCAATTGCTTCCCCCATCGCCGGGCGCCTCGCGGATAAGGGCTTGATCCGGCCGGCGACGGCATTCGGCCTTGTCGGTGTAGGAGCCGCTTTCCTGATGACGCAGGTCGCTACCGAAGGGTCCACTACCGTGCTCACGCTTCTGACGCTGGCGGCGATCCTGCTCGACTTCGGCGTGACCATGACCTTGGTGACCGGGCAGCGCTCGATCTACGAACTCGGCGCGGAGTTGCGCAGCCGGCTCAACGGCCTGTTCATGGCCATATTCTTCACGGGCGGCGCCATCGGCTCTGCCCTGGGCGCCTGGGCATTTGCCTCTGGCGGGTGGTGGCTCGCCTCCATGATCGGGCTTGCGCTGCCCGCTACGGCGTTCGCCATCTTCCTGACCGAGAAAATCGATCAGGAAAGAGCCCTGAAGCACTGATCGAATTCAGATTTTACGGCCACGCCCTGCGCGTCAAGCGCGAACGGCGTGGCCGGAAGACGACCGGTCTACTCCTCCACCGGTCCGTAGAGACCGAGCCGGTCGAGCAGCGCCCGCTGACGATCGACACTTTCGACGAGCAGGCGGGTATAGCGATCGATGATCCGGCCGCGGTGATCCGGGTCGGCAACGGCGGCGAGCGCGCCCAGGATTGCCGCAACCCTTTCCGACGTCTGCCGCAGCTCCACCAGGAGTTCCGCCTTGCCACCGACCTCGGCGACCAGCCGCTTCGTTACGCGGCCGATGCCGGCGGGCGTGCGGCTGCCGGCCGATACGTAGCCCTCGGGCAGATCCCCCTTGAGATTGGTGACCGACTTGAAGCGGATGACATCGAAGATCTGGTCTACCGCCTGTTTCGCGCCGGTCACGCGCGAAGGATGATCCGTGTCGGCTGCCGCGTGAGGCAGGAGTTCCAGCCGGCCCTTATGGCGTTCCTCTAGTGCCAGGTAAGGAAGCATCGGCCCGCTGAGCTTGCCGGTCGCGACGTCCTTGAAGAGGTCGGCATCGATCGCCGCATGCGCGATCTTGCCTGTCGACAGCGCCTCGTCAAGCGCGGCGGTATCGACCACCTCGCCCCGGTCGTAGTTGACCAGCACGGCGCCATCCTTCATCGCGCAGAGCACCTTCTGATCGACGGTTCCGGCGTTGGAATAGAGACCGGTCACCGGATCCAGGCGTCCGAGACCGATATGGACGGAGAGCACGTCGGCGCCGGTTACCGCGGCTACGGCACTTTCGGCATATTCGAAGCCCTCTGTCTCGATCCAGTGCTTGTGGTGGTGGCGGGCGTAGATCGCGACATGCATACCGAAGGCCTTGGCGAGCTTGGCGACTTCACGGCCGATATTGCCGTAGCCGAGAATGGCGATCCTGCGGCCCTCGAGCTTGGCGGTCGGGAAATCCTTGAGCTGACGGCCGGTATCGAAGTCGCCGTTTGCGACCATCCGGTGCAGCCTGTCGACCGGCAGGTCTGGAACGACCTTCAGTATCGCCTTCATCGCCATCTGGGCGGTCGCGCGGCTGTTTATGCCCGGCGTGTTCATCAGCGGCGCCTGGCCGCCCTCGCCATTGCCGCCGCCCCAGGAGGCCGAGCCCATGTTGCCGGTGCCGGCGCCGATGCGCACGCCGCCGAGCGGGAATACGGAAGCTTTCGGAATGAAGGTCGCCGCCGCAATCAGCGCGTCGTACTGGCCCTTGTCGGTCTGCGGCAGAATTTCCGCCTCGGTGCTCAGGTCCGGCTGGTAGAAGAAGTGGATGCGGCCCTTCTCCAGGGCAGACCGGTCGCCGATCGGCCCCAGGTGGAACACGCCGCCCTTTTCCTCGATATAGGCCTTCACCTCGCCGTGATCCGGCCGGCCATCGGCACCGAAGCGCAGTCCGACCAGGTCGGCGATCAGCACGGTGTAGGCACGGTCGGGATCGTCCTTGCGGACGGCCTGGCCGGCTTTGGCAGGGGCTTCGAACGTGACGCCCTTCTTCGCCAGTTCCTCTTCGAGGACGACGATCTTGGCGCGCAGATAGGCGTATTGCAGGTTCTCCAGCAGTGCGACGACGTCGTCTGGCTCGCGGATGCCGCCGACCCAGGCGCGATAGTCCCCGGGTGTGCCGGGGAAGGCATTGACGTAGCGGGCCGCGTCGAGGCCGGGCTCGTATTCGCCATTCGGGTGGGTGATGCCCTCATAGCCGAGCAGCTGCTTCGAACGTGCAATGATGCGGGCGTGGATGTCTGTATCTGTGATGTCTTCGTCGACCACCTTCAGGAGCGTCACTGCCGCACCGCGACGCTCCGGATCGGCAACGGTCAGCTTCAGGAGCGGATGCGTCTCCACCCACTCGTCTATCACCTTGCGATTGGCGGCTGAGCGCCGGTTGAGCTCGACCACGGAGCCGACGCGCGCCTCGGACTGCAAGAGACCGAAGGTGGTCTCGGCGAACGCGAGCGCGCTGTAGGTATTTATGACGCCGCCGAGCATGCGGTCTTCGGCGGCATCATAGAACGGGCCGGCGTCGACAGAGCGCTTGGCCGAAAATGGCTGCCTCGGGTCGACCGGCGGCGCGATCTTCAGCTGGCGCGGGATAGCCCAGGCAGGGTCTTGCTGGTTCTTCTCGATCAACGTCAGGGCATGCGGCGTGAAGGAGGCGACGAAATAACCCGAGACCCCGCCGATCGCCTTCTGGAAGGGCATGAACAGGCAGCACTTCGCCATCACGGCGCTCACCAGTTCCGGTTCCCACGGCATGGCCCCGAGCATCGAGGTGGCATCGAAAACCGCATGCCGGTTGGCCGGATCACCGTCGATCCACTTCAACAGTTCGCGGATCTCGCCGCTGGTATAGGCATTGGCGCCGGTCGTCTCGTGGCCGACGCCGACGAAGATCGACACGCCGAGGGCGGAGAGCTCTTCTGCCGTCGGAATCACGCCTTCGGAGGCTGCGAAATGAATTCGGCTCTCGCAGCCCTTCTCGGCGAATCGCTGCATTTCGACGAGCTGGGTCGCCCAGGACTGGCGGAAGAAGCCCGCGGCTTTCGAAGGATCGCTCTCTGGCCGCGGCGTATCGACATAGACGCGTTGGGAGGCGTCGTTGGCGTTCATCAGGTGCTGGACGCAGACAGTGAAGCCGCTGTGGCCGCCGCCGAGACCCACTGCCATACGGTTCGTCTTCGGAAAACCGAAATAGCGATGGATCGCCCGCATCATGTCGGTCAAAATCTTGTCGGCCGGATAGCCGCGATGCATGCTGCGGGAGATTTCCGCCGTGGTAAAGCCGCCGATGTCATTGCCGCTGTCGTCGAACTTGCGATAGGTCTTCTCGATCCAGGCGTCGAAGGCGATCCGCCGCAGGCGGCTGTCCACCTCATCGGTGGTCGCGTCAGTGATCGGGCCGACGCCGAAGAAAGGATTGGACGGCAGCTTCGGCGCGCCATTCCTCGTCAGTTCGAGTGCCTTCAATCGCTGTTCCTGCATCTGCGCGCTGTTCGTCATGATCTGCCATCCATTGTCGAGGCTTGAGGATGCGCGATAGTGGATCGAACGGAGCATAAACAAGACCTCATCTGCGCCGATCAGCACGCGGAATGCGTCATGCCCGTGCTCGCGAGTACCGGTACTGCTATTCGTAGGCTGCAGTGATGGCTCGAGCCGCGGCCGCGATGACGGCAGCACGTTCGGCCTGACCGGCGCGAGACTCTGCAACGAACGCAGCCACGGCAATGCGCCTCCCGTCCGGCGCCGTCAGAATGCCGACATCATTGGTCACACCATTGATGCCCCCACGGGTCTGGCTCGTGCCTGTCTTGTGCCCGATACCCCATTCTGGAGGGATGCCCGCGCGCAGCCGATCGGGAAAGGTGGTCGTTTGGCTCATGACCGTCAAAAGGAATTCCGTCGAGCCCGCAGTCAGGAGGCTGCCTGACGCAAGGCTGTACAGGAAAGCAGCCATGCCGCGGGGCGTCGCGGTGTCGCGCGGGTCTTTGATGTAGGCCTCGAAGGCGGTTTGGCGGACTGCCGCGGGGACTTCCCTGCGCGCCTGCTCCAGCCTCTGCGGAAAGACGAACTCTGGCTGCCACATCAGCCCATCGGTCTCAGTTTGAAGCTCGCGCTCGGTTCGGTCGATTCGGACGCCCGTCAGTCCCGCCATTTCGAGGAAAACCTGTATCGCCTTCGTCCCACCCAGGCGGGCGATCAACACGTCCGTAGCCGCACTGTCACTTGCGACGACCGCCCGGCGCACAAGATCCCGAACACTCGTCTCAAAGGAGCCATGCCTGGCGACGATATCGGCGATGGGCTGGATGTTTACGCTCAGGTCTTCGCGCCTGATGGTGATTTGGTCGTCCAACCGGATACGCTGCTCGTCGACCGCCTGCATGACGGCTGCAGCGACGACCAATTTCATGACACTCTGCAGAGAGAAGCGTTGAGCGCCGTTCACACAAACAGGCGACTTAGGCTGGTCCTGCACGCAAATGCCGACGCGGCCGGGATGCGCGTCGGCGAGTGTCTCGAGCTCCAGACGAAGACGGTCCGCTTGGGTGATCTCGCCTGCGAATATTCGAGAAGAAAAGAGGTTTATGAGAATTGCGACCGCAACGGTCATGCAGATGTTTCTTGGCATGCTCTCACCAATGAAAGGATGTGCTTCGAGCAAGTTGTTGCCATAGGATACAAACTGAGCCAAATGATAGAATCTCAGCGTAACCTGAATGAGATTCACTTTATGGACTGGTGCAAGGTCGACCTTAACCTCTTGAAGGTGCTGGCGGTTATGTTGGAAGAGCGGAGCGTTGCCCGCTGCGCCGATCGTCTTTTTGTCTCTCCCTCTGCAATCAGCCACGCACTCGCCCGGCTGAGAACGATGTTCTCGGATCCTCTCTTTGTACGCAGTGGCGGGGCGATGTTGCCTACAATTCGTGCGCAGAGCCTGGAACGCTCGCTTTCGCTCCTGAGTACGGTTTTGAACGCCGAGCTCGAAAAGACGCGAGGGAGCCAATGCACCACGGCGTTCCATCCGGCCGAGTCGGTGAGAGATGTTAAGATCGTTTCACCCGGGGCATTGGAGCTTACGCTGGTGCCGGCCGTTATAGCCATATTGCACGAGCAAGCTCCAAACTGGACACTGAGAGTGGAGCCGTTTGAACGGCGCAGCTATGAATCAGATCTCGCGACCGGTCGCGTCGACTTCGTGCTTTCCATCGGTGGAACCACGCCTGTCGGAGCATTGGTGGACGGAATCACCTTATGGGAGGACGAACTCGTTGTCCTCGCCGGTCCGCGTTCGGATCTGTACGATTGTGCCGATCGGATTTCGACCGAGCTCTTTCTAGCCCATCGGCACGTTTATCCGCTTCCGTGGCCAATTTCCCAGAACTACCTTGACGTGGAGTTGGCGCGGCGCGGGCAGCACCGCAATATTGCCGTCTCGTTACCGAGCTATGCCGCACTTGGCCATCTGCTGGAAGCCACCGACCTGGTTTCGTCGCTGCCGGACCGTTCCGCCCGCGCGCTGATGCGCAGCCATCCAGATCTAAAACTGCTTCGCCTTGAACCAGCGCGACGATCGGAGCTCTCGCTCCTCTGGGGGATCGCGGCTGCTCAAGAACCGGCAATCGCGTGGATACGGGACATCATTCAACGTGCCGCGGGCGAGCTAGAGAGCTTCCCGGACAACGCGGTGCCGGTGACCCGGCGCCTCAGCCGGTCGACCGTCGCTTAGGCCCATTCGATAGGCCTGTCGTCTCATCGGGTTTGCGTCCGAGTCTGCGCATTCGTTGAAGACCCAACAAGGGCCGAAGCGTCTTCCGCGGTTACACTCAAAGGCGAGATCTCGAAAAGAGTGGCAGCGCCGCACCCTCCGTCGACGCCGCCACTTCTGTGCAGGAACTCCGTCGGCATTCTGCAGGAGCTATTGCTGTCCGCCGCCCGAGGGAGTTGGAGTCGCCGTGCCGCCTGAAGGCGCCGATGTTTCTCCACCAGACGGTGCCTGAGGCGCTTCTACGTTCGGCACGTTCACGTCGACATCGGTATTCCCGCCGCCTCCGCCGCCGTTGAACAGGTCGCCGCCGAACAGGAACAAGGCTCCGACGATCAGCAGAACCACGATCACTGCGACGGCCCAACCAGCACCGCTGCCTCCGGTATTCACAACTGTTGGTCCTCTATCAGCCATGTTGTTTCTCCTTGTCGTACTTTCCTTCATCGAAACCATCACAGAAGATTTAAGTTCCCTGAACGTAGGTAAAAGAAGAAGACGGCGACAACAGTTCCGACAAGGAAATCGGTGATCGCGTTCGCATCGGGGCCAACATTCGGATCGCGCAGGTTTGTCGCGAGATATCTACTTCAAGACACCTTCACAGGTGCATTTGAGTTAGTAATGCCTCAGAGAGGCCAATGTCATCCTCATATGTCGACGGGAAATGGCGATAGTATATATCGGACCTTAGTCCCATGGATCCTGACAAAAGTCTTACGGCAGTTGCCGAAAATTTACCCGGCACATATCCCGATGAACGCCATGGCGGATCTCGTCACCTGACGGCGGCCGATTCGGACTTAACCACCTGCGTTGGGTCAGGTTTTCTGCAGCGAGATCGGCTGCTTCACCGCTGCCAGATCAGGGCCGCGGACGACCCGATACCGCGCTTCAATGAGGTTATAGATGCCGAAAGCAGCAATACCGGCAGCCACGGCGATGTACAGGATTGAGCCGAACGGCAGTTGTCGAAGCCACTCCAGGGCATCGCTCATGCTGCCAGCCTGTTCCGGGTCAACCCGGAATCCGGCATAGGCGAACAGGATGCCGATAATCACGAAGACAGCGCCACGCGCGACGAGGCCGTAAATGCAGATTGAGGTAAGGACACGGTTCCGATCGGGAATGCGGAGATATCGCTCGAACTTTCGTGTGAGGCCTTTGTACGCGGTGACGACCCCACCGACGATGAAGCCGATCCCGACCGCGATCGCCAGATACGAGCCGAACGGCTTCGACATGATCCATTCCGCCAGCCCTTTCTCGCCAGATTCCTGGTTTCCACCCGCAAGAAATAGTGCATGTCCGAGGGAGTAGCCGGCCAGCCCAAGGTACACTACGGCGCTGCCGAACAGTGCACTGCGTACAGTGAGCCCCTTGCGATCGGATCCGTGGCCGTCACTATCCGCAAGGGACTGGGCCAATCTCCAGGCGACGAACCCGAGCAGGCCGAGCCCGATCAATCCGACCCAGACCCGGCCGAAGGGCTGTCCGAGCAGCGTCAAGAGCGCTGACTTCATTTCGGGCCGACCGCCTGTCACTCCGGAGAAAAGAGCGAGTCCGGCAACGAGAAGGAACACGACACCACGGGCCGTGTAGCCTGCTTTCGCAAGTAGGCCGAAACGAAAACTTGACGGCATCGTGCTCTCCGCGCTCCAATTTACTTCGTTTACTAACGCACGACCTGCCGGAAGGTTGTCGCGGTTCGACCCAAGCTCTCGGCCGGCAACAGGCAAGCACCCGTTACAAGATCGTTTTCAATGCACGGGCCTTGCCCCGAACAGCCGCTTGTCTTGGGAATTCTAAGGGTGGCCGCGGCACTCCCCACCCTCTGTTCCTTGCCATCAACGGCTGAGACATGCCATCAAATGTGAGACGCAAGCGGCCGCGAAGACCTTTTCAGTGCAAGCAGACATTGGAAGGCGCGCAGCAGAGGTACGCTCGGGCGCATCTTCGTCGGGCAGGCCCACACACTTCAGGAGAAGTCATGTTTGACCATGTCAAATTCGGCGTCAGCGACTACGCAGCGAGCAAAGCGTTCTTCCTCAAGGCACGGACCGTCGTCTCGGAGGGTCTGCCGACCTACGGTGTCGAGCTTAGCCCAAAGGGCAAGGCTTCGTTGTGCCTGTACCAAACCGAGGAGAAGCCGGCGCATCTCCACCTGGCGTTCACAGCCGAGAATCGCCAGCAAGTCGAAGCTTTCTATCGCGCGGCTCTCGAGGCGGGTGGCAAAGACAATGGCGCCCCTGGTCTGCGCCCGAACTACCACGCGAACTACTATGCAGCTTTCGTCATTGGTCCGGACGGGCACAACATCGAAGTCGTTTGCCACGAAGCTGAGGCCTAATCCTGCCATCGAGAGGCATCGGCAAAAGGGCTTCGCCTACCCGCCGGGTCTTTTTCGTTCGGTGTGCGCCCGGGTACCCTCGCCCTGAACCTCAATACCTCCACTTAGGAGCGCGCTTTGCGTTGTGAAGCAACTCGCGAGCCGTGGCAAACCGGCCGAAGAGGCGGGTCAAGCGCCGTTTTTCTTCCTCGCACAAGTTTTGCCGTCGGCAAAACTCCGGCACTGACCACATTTTGGTTGCAGCCTCTGCTATTGCGGCTTGCGGCGGAATGCGCTCCATAGAAATCCTCCATCCCATGAGGCGAGCACACTACCAAAGTCTAAATTAGCGACAAATAAACTAAGACATGTGCTGAGGAGTTTTTTCGGCAGTTGGGGTTTCAGACATAATAATACGGCAATCGCTCAGTCCCAGCATCCGCATAACCGCCGAAGGCGATAGGAGGCCGGGCCGCCCTGGCGATCAAAACTGACAAAGGTCGACCGGCAGCGGCTGGCGCCCTAGCGGGCGTGGAACTGCTTGGCAGTAGGAGTTCTGCCAAAAGCCTTTGAGCGACTAAAGCGCGACGCAGTCTAAGCCCTGATGTCAATCGCCGCAGAAACTGACAAGAATACCCGCCGCTCAGCTTGCTACTCGGCAACCACGGCCGGATCGCGCTGCAACCACTTCGGCTGCGGAACGGCCCGCAGCAGAGCTTGCGTGTATTCGTGCCGAGGTGAGACGAAAAGGGCTTCCGTCTCGCCTTCCTCGACGATCCTGCCGCGCTGCATCACCAGGATCCGGTCGGCGAATTGGCGCACGATGGGCAGATCGTGGGTAATGAAGACGTAGGAGAGGCCGAGGCGCTGGCGGAGATCGGCCAGAAGCTCGATGACCTGCATCTGAATCGACACGTCGAGCGCCGAAACCGCCTCGTCGCAGACGATCAGCTCGGGTTCACTGGCGAGTGCCCGGGCAATGGCGATGCGTTGCCGCTGCCCGCCGGAAAACTGATGCGGATGCCGTTCGGCATGCTCCGCCTTCAGGCCGACAAGCTCCAGCAGCTCCACGACACGGTCGTTCCAGCGTTCACGCGGCAGAATGTCCCCGTGGATCGCCCAGGGTTCGGAAATGATCGAGCGGACGTTCATGCGCGGATTCATCGACCCGAATGGATCCTGGAACACCATCTGCACCCTTCGGCGGAAACCGTCGAGCGCCCTGCCCTTGAGCTTGAAAATGTCCTCGCCGGCAAAGAGTGCCGCGCCCGACGTGGGCTCGTTCAGTCTCAGCAGCATGCGTGCAATGCTCGATTTACCCGAACCGGACTCGCCAACGATACCGACCGTTTCCCCGCGACGAAGCGTGAAACTGACGTCGTCCACGGCCTTGAACTCCCGCTTGGGCGAGAACGGACCGGACCCCAGCTTGTAATGCTTGCTTAAGTGGGCGACCTGCAACAGGACCTCGCCCTGTGCGGCATTCCGGGGCGCTTTCGGCGCGTCGGCATGGGGCACGGCCGACATCAGCCGGCGGGTATAGGCGTGGCTCGGATTGGTAAACACGTCCTCGGCCTTGCCGCTCTCCACCACTTTGCCGCCATTCATCACGATGATCCGATCCGCCATGGCCGCGGCGACCTCGAGATCGTGGGTGATCATGATCAGTGCCATGCCGGTCTCGCGCTGCAGGTCCCGCAGGAGTTCGAGGATTTGTGCCTGAACGCTGACGTCGAGTGCCGTGGTCGGCTCGTCGGCGATCAGGATGTCCGGCTTCAGCGCGATCGCCATGGCGATCATCACGCGCTGCCTCTGTCCGCCCGAGAACTGGTGCGGATAATAGTCGATCCGCTCGTCGGCTTCAGGAATTCCGACCCGCTCGAGCAGCCGAACGACCTTGTCGCGCACCGCACCCCCCTCGCCTCCGCCATGGCTCTCGAAAACCTCGGCGATCTGCCTGCCGACAGTATAGACCGGGTTGAGATAGGCCAGCGGATCCTGGAAGATCATGGCGATGCGGCGGCCGTTCAGTTCACGCCGGCCTTCATCATCGAGGCGGGAAAGATCCGTCCCGTCGAACACCAGCGAGCCCGAGACGATGTCGCCCGGCGGGCAATCGATCAACCCCATCACCGTTCCGGTGCTGACGCTCTTTCCCGATCCGCTCTCGCCCAGGATGACGAGGGTTTCCCCCGGGCAGACGTCGAACGAGACGTCGTCGACGGCACGCACGGGGTCGCCTTCGGACAGGAAGTCGACCGTGAGTTTGTCGATCCGCAATATGGGTTTGTCCGGCGCGTTCATCGCGGAGCCTTTCGCAGCGATTGCAGACGCCAGCGCTGCAGCGGATCGGCGACGGTCCGGGCCCAGCTGGCGAGAATGTTCAGGGAAAGCGTCGTCAGCAGGATCGCGAGCCCCGGCCAGAAAGCGATCCACCACGCCGTCTTCAGATAACCGCGGCCGTTGGCCACCATGGCGCCCCAGGTGAAATCCGGAGGCTGAATGCCAAGCCCGAGGAAACTCAAGGAGGATTCGGCCAGGATGACGGTAGCGAAATCGATCGCGGCTATCGTTACCAGCGTCGGGAGCACGAGCGGTGCGATATGACGGAACAGGATGCGTCCGGTGCTCGCGCCCATGGAGCGCGCGGCACTGACGAACATGCGTTCGCGCAGTTCGAGCACTTCGGCCCGTGCGGTGCGGATGAAGATGGGCATGCGGGTAATCGCCAGCACGATCACCAGGTTCGTCATGCTGGGACCGAGCGTATAGAGCACGATGAGCGCCAGCAGCAGCGAGGGAAAGCTCATCACCACATCGGCCAGGCGCAGGATGACGTGGCTGTACCAGCGCTCCGAATAGCCGGCGGCAAGGCCGAGAATGCCGCCTAGAGCCATGGAGCAGAAGACGGCAGCGGCCGCGATGCCGAGCGTGTTCTGCGCCCCGACGATCAGCCGCGCCAGGATCGGCCGTCCGAGCGTATCGGCTCCCAGAATGTAGATGAACCCGTGGTCCAGTGCGAAGGGCGGCAGGTTGCGTTGCCTGAGCCCGAGCTTGCCCGCAAGTTCGCCGACGAAGAGCGGTCCGACAAGCACGCAGACGATGAGCACGAAGAGAAAGACGGCTGCGCAGAGCGCCAGCTTGTCCCGGGTGAGATAGATTGCGAGCTGCCGCAGGGCGCCGGGCGACCTTACGGATGGCAATGCCAGGTCGGTCATTGTCGCCTCCCCTCAGTAGCGGATACGCGGATCGAGCACTGCGTAAAGAAGATCGATCGCGATGTTGACGATGAAGATGGCGATTGCCGTGACGAGAATCGTCGATTGCACCACGGCAAAATCGCGCTGAACGATCGAATCGATCATCAGCTTGCCGATGCCCGGCCAGCCGAAGATCGTCTCGACGACGACGGCGCCGTTGATCAGCCCGGTCGCCAGGTCACCGGCGACGGTGATCACCGGCAGCAGCGAATTCCTGAGCGCGTGACCGAAGATGATCTTGCGACGCTTCATGCCTTTGGCGTGGGCGGTCTTGATAAAGGGCGAGGCGAGCGCAGAGATCATCGTGCCACGCACAACCTGGACCAGCAGCCCGAAAGGACGAAGCATCAGGACGACGATCGGCATGATCCAGTGCAGGGCAGTGCCCGTACCCGACGTCGGCAACATGCCGAGCCCGACCGCGAAGACGAGAATGCCGACGATCGCGATCCAGAAATCGGGGGTGCTCGCACCCGCCAGCGAAACGAGGCCGGCGACGCGGTCGAACAGGCTCCCGGGACGGGCAGCGGCCAGCGCGC
The DNA here is from genome assembly GCF_000375585.1 of Sinorhizobium meliloti 4H41. Classification (GTDB taxonomy): domain Bacteria; phylum Pseudomonadota; class Alphaproteobacteria; order Rhizobiales; family Rhizobiaceae; genus Sinorhizobium; species Sinorhizobium meliloti_A. Next base: position 27,532 of record NZ_AQWP01000004.1, read on the forward strand.
CGACGACGATGGCCAGAACGGTTGCGAGCGTCATCGCGACCAAAGCCAGCTTCAACGTGGCCGGAAAGGCCTCGAGAGCGACCTCGATCGCCGACCGGTTCTGTCGCAGCGACTGGCCGAAATCCAGGGACATGAGGTTTTGCAGATACTGGAAGAACTGCACGTAAATCGGCTGGTCCAGACCGTTCAGGCGGGCGAAGGCCTGGCGCGCCTCGAGACTTGAATCGAGAGGCAGGTAGAGGGCCGACGGATCGCCGGTCAAACGCGTGAGGAAGAAGACGAGCGTCAGCAGGCCGATCACCGAAATTACGCTGTGATATGCCCGCCGGCCGATATAGCCGAGCATCATGCGGAGCCTCTGGATTCCCTTGCAGTTCATGCGAGCGCGCGAACGTGTCGCGCGCCCGCCCGGATGGTGTCACTCAGTCCTTGAGGGCGATATTGGCGAGCGGGATCTCGCTGTTGGTCGTGATGTCCGGCTTCCACTCGAGGCGGCTGCCGACCCGGGTGTAGCCGATCATGTGGAACATCGGGATGTCGACCGCGAGATCGTCATGCACCTTCGCGAAGATCGCCTTGAACTTTGCCGTACGGTCCTCGCCGGTGGCAGCCATGGCATCGGCGACCTCCTTGTCGAGTCCCGCATCCTCGAAGGTCGAATAGCTCCCGCCCGAGGTGTAGAAGATCGGAACGGTGAAGGCGGCATCACCCTTGTTGTTGTCGTGCATCATCTGCAGCAGGTTCGGCCCGCGGCTCTCCGGGAAAGGCTTCTGCAGGTAGCGCAGCCAATCGTTCACGTCGAGCATCGTCAGCTTGACGTTCAGGCCGACATCCTGCCACATGGCCATCATGGCTTCCATGGCTTCCGTACCGTTGGGGTAGATGCCGTTGCGGCCGATCAGTTCGATTTCGGTATCGACCGGTACGCCCGCGGCCTTGGCCTCGGCAATCAGCGCCCGCGCCTTTTCGGCATCGAACGCCCAGGGCGCCAGCTTGTCGTCGTGGCCGTTGATGCCGGTGACGACCATCTGCGAAGCCCGTTGCACGTCCTCGCCGAAAAGCTGCGCGAGACCATCCCAGTCGATCGCCAGGTTCAGCGCCTTGCGGATTCGGACGTCGTCGAGCGGAGCAAAGCCGGCATCGATGCGGATCGCGGTGGTTTCGGAGTTCAGATAGGCGAAGTCCGTTTCCGGATTGGTCGCGTCCTGGATCGCAATGGACGGCGTCAGATCGGCCTCGCCGGTCTCCACCATGGCGGCGCGAATCGAGGATTCCGGGCGCCAGACATAGCTGGCCTTGGCAATGGCCGGCTTCTCGCCCCAGTAGCCGTCGAAGGCTTCCAGCACGACCGTCTGCGGGGTGAAGCTCGAAAGCTTGAACGGCCCGGTTCCGACCGGATCGTTCACGGCCTTGTCCGCCGGCGTGTTCGGCGAGACGATCATGACCACGCTGAGCAGCGTCGGCAGAATCGGCTGCGGCTTGTCCGATTTGATCTCGACCGTCAGGTCATCGATCGGCGTGACGGTCAGCTTGGCATCGCCGAACTTGGCGATGTTGCTGCAGGTCAGCTTGCCGCCGGTCATCCGCTCGATCGAGAATTTGACCGCCTCGGCATTGAAAGCGGCTCCGTCCTGGAACTTGACTCCTTCACGCAGCTTGAGCTGCCAGGTGTTCGGATCGGTCTGCTTCCACTCGGTCGCAAGACCGGGTATTGGCTGACCGCTTTTCGGATCGACGATGGTCAGCGGCTCGACGACGTTGCGGCTCAATATCTGACCGACATTGGTGATGATGGTACCGCAGGGCTCAAGATTGGCCGGCTGTTCCGGCAGAACGATCTTGATTTCCGAGGCGCTCTGCGCGCCGGCCCATCCGGCCCAGCCGGCCACCACCATTGCGCCTGCGATGACGCGAACAGATTTATTTCCCATTGCACTCCTCCCCAGTTGGAACGACGACGTTTGAGGCGGGCGCCATCCTCCTGGCGCCCGGCCCGATGTTTCTCTTCAGCGGCGCGATGCCTCTATCAGCCCCTGCAAGATCTCCCGCTCCTCGCTGGTCAGGTCGACCAGAGGCGGGCGAACCGGACCCGGCGCAAAACCGGCAAGCTCCACCCCCGCCTTGATGATCGAAACCGGATAGCCGGCCTTGCGGTCGCGCAGGGCCGCGAAGGGGAAGAAGAACGTATGAAGAATGCCTTCCATCACCGCCTTGTCGCCGGCACGCATAGCCCGGTAGAAGCGCTGCGCCAGTTCCGGCACGAAATTGAAAACCGCCGACGAATAGGTCGTGACGCCGACGCCGTTGAAGCCTTCCGCGAAGAGCTCATGGGTCGGCATGCCGCCGATATAGCAGAGCCGGTCGCCGAGCCGGGCCGTCACATGACGCACGAGGTCCACTTTGCCGGTTCCGTCCTTGAAGCCGATCAGGTTGGGGCAGGCCTCGGCAAGGCGCGCGACCGTGTCGGCGTTGGCGACCGAATTGGCGCGGTTGTAGAGAATGACGCCGAGGCCCGTCGAATCGCAGACGGCCTTCACATGGGCATAGATGCCTTCCTGCGGCGCTTCCGTCAGGTAGTGCGGCAGCAGGAGAATACCGTCGGCACCGGCCTCCTCGACGATCTTCGCGGTCTCGACAGCAAGGGACGTGCCGTAGCCGCAACCCGCAATGATCGGCACCTCGCCCGATACGTCCTTGGCCGCGCGGGTGACCTGGCCCACTTCGTTCGGCGAGAGCGAAAAGAACTCGCCGGTGCCGCCGGCAGCGAACAGGGCCGCGGCCTCAAAGCTGGAAAGCCACTCCACATGACGTCGGTAGCTCTCCAGATTAAGCTTGTAGTCCGACGTGAAGTGCGTGACCGGAAAGGACAAGAGCCCCGAACCGACACGCGACTTGATTTCTTCAGGCGACAATGAATTCCCTCCGGCTGCGAGCTTAAGACGGGAAATTCATATGATGACTTTTGAGATGAGTCAATCAACCTCGCCGAATTTTTCGCTCGGGCGCCAGGTCGTCAGCGAGCGGTACCGCTTGATCCCGGTGACGAGATGGCGGCGCATCGCCTCCCGGGCCCGGTCCGGATCCCGCGCAAGGATCGCCTCGGCGATCTCGCGGTGCTCGAGGAGAATGGGCTCGTCCCGGCTCGGCAACGGATCCACGCCGCCCATGACCGTGCGAAACTTCACGCGCGGGATCATGCGGCGCCCGACATGCTCCAGAAAGGTGCGGAAGCGGGTGTTGTTTGTGGCCGTCGCAATAGCCATGTGAAACTGGAAATCGGCCTCGTCCGTGGGCTTCCCTTCTGCGACGAGATGGGCAAAACGCTCGACCTGAGTCTGGATTTCGGCCTCCTGCGCCGGAGAACTGCGCGCCGCCGCCAGGCCTGCCGCCTCGACTTCGATGCCGATGCGCAGTTCGAGCTCCTCGATGATATCGGAAATCTTGTCGGTCTCGCCGGTGAAAAGCCTGAGGCCGGGGTCGCTCTGCCGCGGCCCTATCACGAAGACGCCCGATCCCTGCCGCGACTCCACCAAGCCATCGGCCCTGAGCGCTGCGATCGCCTCCCTCACCACCGTCCGACTGAAGCCGAACTTGTCGATCAAGGCCGGCTCGGTCGGCAACTTGTCGCCCGGCGCATAGTATCCCGCCTCGATCTGCGCCTTTATGGCGTCTGCCACCTGCGAGGACAGCGACGGGCGACCGCCTCCCTTTTTCCTACTCGGCATGAATATTCCCATACCCCGCATCTTCAAATCATCATATGACTGCGACTGTTAGTTGTCGCAGACATCTTATGGGATTATCGAACGGCGGTACAGCAGATTTCGAGCCGGTTACGCGCGGACGAGATGCAGCAAGCCTGAGACGAAGTCGGATAAGGGGCGACAGCAGGCATGTTCCGGAACATTTCGGCTCGTGCAACGTTCGACAGAGTTGGCCCGCACCTGAGGAGCCAAGACTGACGCCGGGCGGGCTTCAAGGAGGAAGCCATGATCCGCGCACTGCCATCAATTTTCCTTCCGCGCCGCCGCCTTTTGCAGCTTGGCCTCGGGGCAACGCTCGTTTCAACCGCAGGCTTCCCCGCGATATCGCAGGCCGACGAGCCGAGTGACGTCGAGGACGAGGACATATTCCAGTTTGCGCTCAACCTCGAATACATGGAAGCTGAGTACTATCTGCGTGGCACGACGGGCAAAGGCATCGATGATTCCGATGCAGGTTCTGACGCCGGCCCGGTGACCGGCGGCAAGCAAGTCTCCTTCGCTACCCCTGCGATTGGCGCGTTCATGCGGGAGGTTGCGGAAAACGAACTTGCGCACGTCAGATTCTATCGCAAGACGCTCGCAGATCAGGCTGTGCCGAGGCCGGCCATTGATTTCGACGCCGGCTTTGCCGCGGTCGCGAAAGCGGCGGGGCTCGGCGAGGACTTTGATCCGTTCGGTAATGAGACGAACTTCGTGCTCGGCGGCATGCTATTCGAAGATGTTGGCGTTACCGCCTATGCCGGAGCAGCCACCGTCCTCAAGAACAAGGACTTTCTCGCCGCCGCCGCCGGCATCCTGGCAGTCGAGGCCTACCACATGGGCATGGCGCGATCTACCCTTTACCGAAAGGGCGAAGAAGCCTGGAAGGCCGCGCAAGCGGTGTCCGACGCACGGGATAAAATTGATGGCGCGGAAGACAAGGATCAGGGCATTCAGATGGATGGCAAGGCCAACATCGTTCCCTCGACGCCGGATGCGATTGCGTTCACCCGGACCCCGCAAGAGGTCCTACGCATCGTTTATCTCTCCGACAAGGAAGGCGTCAGCAAGGGTGGCTTTTACCCCAATGGAATGAACGGCAAGATAAAAAGCACCTGAATCGGTAGCATTTGTCTGTGTGTGATGTGCTCCCCGCGCGAGCACACCGTGTGCTTGCCATCTGATTGCGTTCTTGTTCGGCTTTGCGCCCGCATCCCGGGAATCGCAGCGAGCTCACATCATTGCGGAGAGCTCAGGCCAGCGATACCTGGCGCGTCTCGGCGTCGATCAGAAAGGCCGCAACGGCAGCCACGAGCAGAAGACCGGCAAAGATGCCGATGGCGAGACCGAAACTCTGCGCCACCACCAGCCCCATCAGCGATGGAGCAAGCAAGCCGCCGAGCCGGGCCATGGCGCCGGCAGCACCCATTCCCGTCGCCCGCGATGCCGTAGGATAGAGTTCCGGCGTATAGGCATAAAGCGCGCCCCAGGTGCCGAGCAAGGCGAAGCTCATGATCAGGAGCGAAGTCCCGATCAGCGTTGCAGTGCCGGCAATCACGAAGAGCAGGCAGCCAAGTGCCGAGAGGAGGCAGAAGCCTATCAGGGTAGGTCTTCGGCCCCATTTCTCGACCCCGTAGGCGGCCAGCGCGTAGCCGGGGATCTGCGCCAACGCCAGGACGACGAGGAAACCGTAGCCCCGAACGAACCCGAAGCCTTCGCCCGCGAGCCGCGGAGGCATCCAGGTAAAGACGCCGTAATATGATATCGAGACCAGAAACCAGATGGCTAGGATCATCAGGCTGCGCTTGCGAAGATCGACGGAAAAAATGCCGGCGCTCTGCGCCACCGGCGACGGCACCAGCGATGCGTCGGCACCAAGCTGCGTCTTGCCGTTAACGACGAGGATCCGATCGACGATGGCCTTCGCCTCGGAGATCTTTCCGCGGCGGAGCAGGTAGAGCGGCGATTCCGGCACCAGGAAACGCAGCCCCAGGCCGATCAGCGCCGGCAGTGCAGTCACGGCGAAAATGTAGCGCCAGGCGTCCGCTACCCCGGCGAGGCTCGCACCCCATGCGGCGAGCGCAACGATGAGCGTGCCGACGGCCCAGAAGCCCTCCAGCATCACCAGCCAGCGGCCGCGATTGCGAGCAGGCAGAAACTCCGCCATCATCGCATAGTCGACCGGCAGAGTTCCCCCCACCGCCGCGCCGGTGAGGAACCGCAGCAGAAGCAGGATGGAAAAATCCTGTGCAAAGACCGACAGCATGCCGAAGACTGCGTCGCAGGCGACGGTGGCAATCAGGACGCGCCGGCGGCCGATACGGTCCGCAAGCCTGCCGAAACCCGCGGCGCCGAACAACATCCCGAGAAAGAACAGCGTGCCCGTCTGCAGCGCTTGCGGAACCGACAGGCCGAAAGTGGCGGCGATCGATGCGGCCGTGAAGCCGACCGCCAGCACCTGCATCGCGTCGGCTGCCCAAACCAGACCGAAAATGGCGATGAGGCGGCGCTGGTAGGCGCCGGTTCCGGCGCGGTCGAGCGCATCGTCTATCGTGATTGTCGCCATTCGCCCTTTCTCCGGTTCGGCGGACCGCCGCAATCCGGAGAAGTCCGCGTGGATCGGCTGCCGGTTACAGACGTCGGCTGCCGCAGCTCAATTCGATATACGCTCCTACTTCTCGCATCGAAGGGAGGATGGCAAGCCGAGCGGGCGCCGGTGAGGCGGGATCAGCGTGAACCCCGGTCAAATGTCCCCGGGCTGACACCGCGCTGCCGCAGGATGCTCCTGGCGATCTTCTCGGTCGGGGTGCGCGGAAGCGGCGCGTCCGTGACCTCGAGGTAACGAGGGACCATATGGCGCGGCGCCAGCGCGCGGAAATGGTCGAGCAGTTCCGCCGGCGTCAGCGTCGAGCCCGGCCGGCGCGAAGCGACCACCATGATGTCCTCCTCGGTGAACTCGGACGCGACGCCGAATGCGGCGCTCTCGACGACATCGGGATGCGCTTCGGCCAGCGTTTCCACTTCATAGGCAGAGATATTCTCGCCCCGGCGCCGGATGGCCTCGTTCAGCCGGTGCTTGAAGTAGAGCCAGCCATCCTCGTCCATCACCCCCGCATCGCCGGAATGGTACCAGAGGTTTCTTAGAGTCTGCACCGTCTTGGTGTCTGCCCGGTAGTAGCCGGAAAACATGCTCCAGCTCTTTTTCGGGCGCGAGACGATCTCGCCGACCGTGCCCGGCGGCAGCGGCCTGTCCATTTCGTCGACGACGGCCACTTCCCAGTCGGGGTGCGGCTTTCCGCAAGAGCCCGGCCGCGTGGCATCCACCGTGTCGAGGGTCACGAAGCTGGTTTCCGTCTGGCCGTAACCAGTGACGAGGCGCATGGCGAAGCGCTGCTCGAAGGCCTCCTTTTCCGGCACCATGGGAATGCACTGGCAAATCCGCACCGGATTATCCTTGTCGCTTTCGCAGGGCGCCGCCCGCATCAGTATGACGGCCATGGCTCCGAGGAGATTGGTCGCGCTCGCACCGCTTTCACAAACCTGGTCCCAGAAACGCGAGGCGCTGAACCCTTCGACCAGCGTCGCCCGGGTGCCGTAGATCAAAGGCAAGTAGACGCCGAACATCTGGGCATCGGTATGAAACAGCGGCAGTGCCGAAAAATAGCTGTCGTCGGTGCTGTATCCGAGATTGGCGGCCATGGCCGCCGCCCATGAATAGCAATGATGATGCGACATCAGGGCGCCCTTGGCGGGGCCGGTCGTACCGGAGGTATAGAGGATCGCCATCGGGTCGGAATAATGGAGCCCTGCAAGGTCAACGGCCGGCAGGGAGGCCAGGCATTCCTCGAAGCGGAGGATGCGGTCGATCCGCAGGCCGGCCGCACGCGCTTCGGCGGGATCGACGCCAACCAGGACGAGGGTACGCAGGTCCGGCAGCCTCTGCTCCAACCTTGCGAGCTCGATCACGCCACGCGCGTCGGTGACCAGCACCCCCGCCCCGCAATTGTTCAGATTGTGCCAGAGCAGTTCGCCCTTCAGACCGGGATTGTTCGGCACTTCGATGGCTCCGAGGTTCGAAACCGCAAACCAGGTCGCCACGAGTTCGAAGCAATTGGGAAGCAGCATCGCAACCCGGTCGGAGCTGCCGATGCCCAGCATGCGAAGACCGCTCGCCAGTCGCCAGGAAAGATCGAACATCTCCTCGAAATTCGCGCGGCGCCCGCAAATATCGAGAAAGGGCGCCGATCCCAAACGCTCGGCCTGACGGAGAAGGATCTTCGGCAGGACGCGGTCTTCGATCTCGTCGTCGTGCATGCCCGGAACGGGCGAGCGGGAAACGGTGACTGTTGTTTGCGACACGGTCAAAACTCTTTTGCTCTTGCCTGCGCCTGCGGAGACAGGAAACCACGAACCGTGGCTGCGGTCTCTCGTGCCATGGCGTCCTGAAGGGTCGAGTGAAGGCCGGCATTGATGGCGCGCTTGGCGTCCGCGACAGCGTCTGCGGGACGCTCCGCTATCCTCAGAGCCAGTCCCCGCGCCTCCTCCAGCAGGCGATCGTCCGGGACGACCTTCCAGGCGATGCCGACGTCCAGCGCCTTCCTCGCGTCGTGCCGCTCACCGAGCATGAGAAGCTCTTTCGTCACTTGTGGCCCGACCTGCTTCGTCAGCAATGCGGTTACGCCTCCCGTCACGAACAAGCCGTAGGTCACCTCGGGAAAGAACCAGCGGGCACTTTCGGAAAACAGCCGGAAATCGCAGTTGATGGCCCATTCCAGCGCGCCTCCGACGCACCAGCCGTGCACGGCCGCAATCACGATCTTGCGCGACTGCATGATCTGGAGCGTGATGTTCTGAATGGCCTCGACCCAGGCTTGCGTATCCGCCTCGCAAGCGGTCTGCGCATCGAGATCCTTGAGGTCGTCGCCGGAACAGAACGCCCTGCCCTCGCCATGGAGAATCACGGCGCGTATGCCTTCGTCCGCTTCCGCGTCGGCGAGCGCCCGGGAGAGCCCATCGACGAGCTGCCGGTTCATCGCATTCAGCCGCTCCGGCCGATTCAGCCTCACCCAGGCGACCGCTCCCTCGTTCTTGGAGATGACAGTGTTGTTCATCGTCTCCCTCCTCACACGATCATCGGCTCGGCATAGGAGCCCCAGACGTCCCGAAGAGCGCCGCAGATCTCACCGAGCGTCGCCTTGGCCTTCACCAGTTCGATCGTTTTCGGCAGCAGATTGACGTCTTCGGATTGCGCCTGCTCGGCAAGCTCCTTCAGGAGGCGCTGGATGCGCCCGTGGTCACGGTTCGCCCTCACGGCGTTCAGACGGTCGATTTGCAGCTGCGTGCAATGCTCGTCATAGGGGTGAATGTGCACGTCCGCCGTACTGGTCGCCGGATCGGCGTATTTGTTCACGCCGACCGAAATCTTTTCTCCCGAGTCGATTTTCTTGAAAGTCGCATAGGCGGCGTCGGCGAGCTTCTGCTGGAACCACCCCTCCTCCACCAGCTTGATCGCGCCGCCCCGTTCGTCGATTTCATCGAGCATCTTCCAGACTTCGTCCTCCATGTCCTTCGTCAGCCGCTCGATGAAGTAGGAGCCGCCGAGAGGATCGATCACCGAGGTCACGTTGATCTCTTCGCGGATGATCTGCTGGGTTCGGATGGCGAGCTTCATCGCCTCCTCGGTCGGGATGGCGAAAGCCTCGTCCAGACCGTTGGTATGCATGCTCTGGCACCCCCCGAGTACGGCGCCGAGCGCCTGAATGGCGGTTCGCATGAGGTTGTTGTGGTGCTCGACCTTGGTCAGGCTCATGGCAGCGGTCTGCACATGCACGCGCAGACGCATGGATTCCGGTCTGCGTGCGCCGAAGCGCTCCGACATGATCTTGGCATAGACGCGCCGCGCGGCCCGGAACTTGCAGATCTGCTCGAAGAAGTCCTGATGACTGATGAAGAAGAACGACAGGCGAGGGGCAAACTCGTCGATATCCATGCCGGCCTTGGTCACCTCTTCGCAATAGGCGATGGTGAAAGCCATGATGAAAGCGATTTCCTGAAGCGCGTTCCCGCCGACATCCGAGAGGTGATATCCGCTGAGGCTGACGGGATTGATCTTCGGGGTGGCGCAGGCGCTGTGCATGATGAGGTCGCGCAGCAGCCGGACGGCCGGCCGGACCGGGTAGATCCATTCCTTCTGGGCAACGTATTCCTTGAGCGGGTCGGCCTGCAGCGTGCCGGTGAGCTTATGCAGGTCGCAACCACGCTGTTCCGCCACCGTGACGAACATGGCGTAGATGACCCAGGCTGAGGGATTTATGGTGAGGGAGACCGAGATCTTCTCGAGGTCGATGCCGTCGAACAGGCGGTCGACGTCGTCCACCGTGTCGATGGCGACGCCGACTCGCCCGACCTCGCCGAAGGCCATGGGGTCGTCGGAATCTAGCCCCAGCAACGTCGGAAGGTCGAAATCGGTCGAAAGGCCGGTCTGACCCGTCTGGATCATGTATTTGTAGCGCTGGTTGGTCGCCTCGGGGTTGCCGAAGCCGGCGACCTGGCGGATGGTCCAGGGCCGGCCCCGATACATGGTCGGATAGACGCCCCGCGTGAAGGGATAGGCGCCCGGGAAACCGAGCTCGCTTGCGGGAATATCGGCAATGTCGGCCGCCGTATAGACCCGCTTCAGCGGGATGCCGCATTCCGTCTCAAACACCGGCTTCTCCTCCGGCCGCCGTTCGAGAGCGGCGGCAAGAGCGCCCTCCTCCCATTCGGTCTGTCTTCGCCGGATGTCTTCGATCGCCGCTCCCGAGAACAGTTTCACGTCGTCCATGAGTCGTCCTCCCAACCCAGCAGAGCGCGCGCGGCGACGGACGGATCGATCCGCCGGTCCGCCACGGCTCGAACATGCCGCTCGAGCGTCTCTGGCTCCCGCTGAAATTTCTGCTGAAACAGGTGCCTGGCCGTTCCGAGAATGCGCGTCCTGCAGATGTTGCGCTGACGGTCGGCCAGTTCGCCACTTCCGTTCAGATGCGCCCAGTGCTCCCCGATGGTGTTCTTCAATTCGCGGACGCGTTCGCCCGAAACGGAGCTGACCGGCAGGACAGGCGGCTTCCAGTCCGAACCGGCGCCGTCTCCGCCAAGCGCCATCATCCCCCGAAGCGCCGACACCGTTGCCGATGCCTCGGGCTTGTCGCATTTGCTGACGGCGTGAATGTCCGCGATTTCCAGGATGCCGGCCTTGATCGCCTGTATGTCGTCACCGAGGCCGGGCGCGGACAGGACGACGATCGTGTGCGCCGCCGCGACCACCTCCACCTCGTCTTGTCCCACTCCGACCGTTTCGATGATGATCGGCGAATAACCAGCCGCGTCGAGGATATCGACGGCCTGGAGTGTCGAGCGCGCCAGTCCGCCGAGGTGACCTCGGGTCGCCATGCTGCGCACGAAGGCATTGCCCGCCGCGGCCGCATCGCTCATCCGGACGCGATCGCCCAGTATTGCGCCACCCGAAAACGGGCTGCTCGGATCGACCGCAATGACTCCGACCTTGTGGCCTTCGGCGGCATAGGCCTTGATCAGGGCGGAAACGAGCGTGGACTTGCCTGCGCCCGGGACGCCGGTAATCCCGACGACATGAGCTCTTCCACCGCGCTTGTAGAGTTCGCCCAGGGCAAAGGCCGCTTCCCTGTGCCCCTCTTCGGCGCGGGAAATCATTCGGGCAATGGCGATCGGCCGCCCGGCCAGGACGCCCTCGGCCAACTCCGTGGAGGGCGTGTAGACCCCGCGCTTCGCCGATCCGGACTGCGTGACGACGGTCATATGCGGCCACGGGCGGCGACGAGATCGGCAATCGCCGTAACGATCACCTCCGCACGCGCCTCCTGCGGAACGATCGCATCGACGCCGCATTCCAGCAAGGCGGGATAGTCCAGCTCGGGGATCACGCCGCCGGCGACCACGAGAACGTGCTCGGCGCCCTCCTCGCGAAGGCAGCGGCACAATTCGCGAAAGAGTGGGACATGCGACCCCGAAAGAAGGCTGACGCCGATGACGTCGACATCCTCCTGGATCGCCGCCGCGACGACGTCCTTCGGCGACTTGTAGAGCCCCGTATAGACCACTTCCATGCCGGCATCCCGCAGAATGCGGGCCACCACTTTGGCGCCGCGGTCATGGCCATCGAGGCCCAGCTTGGCGACAAGGACACGAATGGTGTCGGCCGCGTGCGACGGAGTTCCGGCGTCGTCGCCAAGGCCATCGCCGGTGCGATTCGTTTCGGTCATCGGCTGCCTTCCCTATTCTGCCGCAAGATCGGGAAGGCCCGCGCCGAGGGACAGAGCCGCCTCGATGGACTGCGTGATGATGCCCAGCCCGAGGTCGATCTCCTCCTCGGAAATCGTCAACGGCGGCGCGATGCGGAACACGCCGCCCATGCCGGGAAGCTTGACTATGTTCATGCTCAATCCCCGGCGGAAAGCCTCGGCGGCGATCCTGCCGCCAAGCTCGTGATCGGCGCTCCTGCTCGGGCCCGGCTTAACGATCTCGACGCCGAGCATGAGGCCGCGGCCGCGAACGTCGCCGACGCATTCGAACCTCTGCTTAAGTTGCGACAATCCGTCGAAGAGCTTCCCGCCTGTCAGGCGGGCGCGGTCGACGAGCCCTTCCTCGGCAACGACATCGAGCACGGCCAGCCCTACCGCGGCCGGCAAGGGATCCGAGACATGCGTCGTGTAGAAGAGGAAACCCTTCTCATGTGCCGCGTCTTCGATCTCGGCGGTCGTCATCACGGCGGAAAGCGGCAAGCCGGCGCCGATCGTCTTCGAAAGCGTGAGTATGTCGGGCGTGACGCCGTCGCGCTGGAATGCGAACATGCTGCCGGTCCGGCCGATGCCGGTTTGCGCCTCGTCCAGAATCAGCAGCATTCCGCGCGCGTGGCATTTCTCCTTCAGCGCTGCGAGATAGCCCTGCGGCAATTCGAGCATTCCGCCGCTCGACAGGATCGGCTCGGCTATGAAGGCGGCGAGGCTGCCGGTCGACTGGCTGTCTATGAGCGCGAAGGCATCGTCCAGTTCCGTCTCCCAGTCGAGGCTGCCGTCCGGGTGGCGAAAGCGCGGACGGAACGCGTTGGGCGCGGGAATGATGAGCGAGCCGACCATCGCGGGGCCATATCCCCTGCGGCCGGCACTGTACGTGGCGGAACTCGCCGCGCCCGTCATGCCGTGCCAGCTTTTGGAGAAGGCGACGATTTCATGCCTGCCGGTGACCAGCTTGGCCATGCGGATCGCCGCCTCGTTGGACTCCGCCCCGGTCGAAAGCAGCATGACCCTGTCGAGGCCGGGCGCCAGCGCGGCCAGGCGCTCCGCCAGGTCGACGACAGGTCGCGACAGCATTCCGCTGAACAAATGCGCGACCTTTTCCATCTGTCGCTGGACGGTTTCGACGATCCGCGGATGGGAATGGCCGACCAACGCACTCATCTGTCCCGATGTGAAATCGAGGATGGGCCGATCGTCCGCATCGAAAACGAAGGAGCCCCGGGCCCGCTCGATGATCGCCGGGTCGAAGCTTCCGCCATAGCGTATCAGATGCCTGCTCGCGGCCGCCCAGAAAGCGGGATCCTGATTGTTCGACATTGTAAGCCTCCAAACACCTGGGAATCGATAGCGGCTGACAAGTTCTGTGTAAACTTGATAGTGTTGGGATTCAGATATAAGGAAAACTGATATGCACGGACCGCTCGACCTTCGCCTGCTGATCACCTTCGTGCATGCTGCCCATTCCGGGTCGCTGAGCGCGACGGCGGTGCAGGTCGGGCGTACGCAATCCGCGGTCACGATGCAGATGCAGCGGCTCGAGGAGATGCTCGGCCAGAGCCTGCTGCATCGCAGCGGCAGCGGTGTTCGGCTCACCGGCAGCGGCGAACGCTTCCTCGCTCATGCCGAACGCATCCTGAAAATGCACGATGAGGCGGTGTCGGCCTTTTCCGAGAAGGGTTTGCACGGCTCCATGGTTTTCGGCAGTCCGGAGGACTATCTGATATCCTTCTTTCCGGCGCTCCTGAGGAGCTTCGGCACAAAATACCCCGACGTCGAAATCAAGGTCGTATCCGCTCCGACGGCCGAATTGCGGGCGCTTCTGCAATCGCACAAGGTGGATCTCGCGCTCGTTTCGACACCCAACCTGAACGACGTCGAAACCATCATCAGAACGGAGCCGCTCGCCTGGGTCGGCAGCAAGCCGGCACTGGAGCTGCATGATTTCCGCGACACGGTGCCCCTGGCCCTGCCGGCGTCGAACGCCATGGACCATCGCGCAGCCCGGGAGGCGATGGCGCGCGCCGGATTGCGCTACAAGATAGCCTATGCGAGCAACAGTCTTGCTGGTCTGATCGGTCTTGCACGCTCCGGACTTGCCGTCAGCGTCATGACGCAGGAAGCCGTTCCGCCGGATCTCCACATCCTGAATGCGCCGCTTCCGGAACTGCCGCATCTGGGCATCTTGCTGGCGTTCGCTGACGCCGACCACCAATCTCCCGCGGTCGCGGCCTTCGCCGACCATGTTCGGGCGGTCCTGCCAACGCTTTGAGATATGGATCTGAATTCCGTCGCCGGATCATGGCTGCGGCAGGCCCCTCTCCTGCCGCAGCCATGATGTTCACGAACGCCGCACTTCATGCAACCGCCGGTGCTCTATTTCTGAAAATAGGTCGGCCTTCCGTCCTCGCCCTTTTTCCATTCGTAGATCACATAATCCGGACGCGTGATATCGCCCTTGTCGTCATAACCGATCTCACCCAGGACGGTCGACCACGGTCCACCCGCCCTGATGGTTTCGGCGACCTTCTGCGCGTCGTCGGCCGAACCCGTTTTCTCGATGGCCGCGGCAACGATCTGCACGGCGATATAGGCATAGAGCGTATAGGCTTCCGGCTCGAAGCCGGCGGCACGGAAGGTTTCGACCACCTCCTTGGCGGCCGGATTGCGCCGCGGATCGGGAGCGAAGGTGTTCAGCGTCCCGACGACTGCGTCGCCGGCGATCGACGCCAGTTCGCTGGAAACCATCCCGTCGCCGGAAAAGAGGGTGGCGCCGAGCCCCTGATCGGCGGACTGTCGCATGATCAGGCCGGCCTCGGTATGCAGTCCTCCGAAGTAGATGAGCGTCACGCCGGCATTCTTCATCTTGGCGATCAGCGCCGAGAAGTCTTTCTCTCCGGCGGTAATTCCCTCGTAAAGCACTTCTTCGATGCCTGAGCCGTTCAGCACCTGCTTCGCCACGTCGACGATGCCTTGCCCGTAGGGCGTCTTGTCGTGAACGATCGCTATCTTGTCCCCGTGAAAATTGGCGGCGATGTACTCGCCCGCGACCTTGCCCTGCTGGTCGTCACGCCCGCAGGTGCGGAACGTGTTCCAAAGGCCGCGCTCGGTGAACTGCGGATTTGTCGATGCGGGCGTGATCTGGAGCACACCGTTTTCCGCATAGACTTCCGAAGCGGGGATCGATACGCCGGAATTGTAATGCCCCACGACATAGCGGACGCCGTCCGCGACGAACTTGTTGGCAACCGAAATGCCCTGCTTGGGGTCCGAAACGTCGTCTCCGATGACGATCTTGAGCTTTTCGCCAAGCACACCGCCGGCGGCGTTGAGATTGGCAACGGCACGTTGCGCGCCCTTGACGAACTGCGCTCCGAAAGCAGCGTTCGGACCCGTGACCGGGCCGGCGACACCGATCAGGATGTCGGCCCAGGCAGTGCCTCCGGGTGCGACGATAGACGTCGCGACCACGGCGGACAAGAGTAGTTTCTTCATTGTTGCGCTCCCAGTACTGCTGCGGGCCCCCGATGAAGCCTCCTGCGCTGCCCACTCGTGACGCAGAAAGCCGTCTGGCGCGTAAGATACGCGTCAGGCATTCCGTACCGGCGACTTTGGATCGTATCGTTCCCTGGACGGGCCTCTTCTATGTCTCCGAGGCATCGGCGCCAGCCAATGCCCGCCACCCTCCACCTGCTAGGCGCGCCGCCCGTGCGTGCTGCGCCCTGCCCTCCCTCAGCCTGATATCTCCACCGCCACTGCGGTCGCCTCGCCGCCGCCGATACAGACGGAAGCTATGCCGCGTCTGAGGCCGCGGCGGCGCAGCGCATTGACGAGCGTGACGATCACCCGGGCGCCCGAGGCGCCGATTGGATGGCCCAACGCGCAGGCGCCGCCGTGGACGTTCACCTTTTCCGCATCAAGGCCGAGCTCGCGCATTGCCGCCATCGGCACGACGGCAAAGGCCTCGTTGATTTCGAAGAGATCGACCTCACCGATGTCCCAGCCGATGCGCAGGCAGAGTGCCTTGATCGCTCCGATCGGCGCCGTCGGAAAGAGACTGGGGGCATCCGCATGGGTGGAGTGACCGCAGATCATCGCCAGAGGCGCGATGCCCTTTTGATCCGCCGCCGACCGGCGCATCAGCACCAGTGCGGCCGCACCGTCCGAAATCGAAGAGGCGTTGGCAGCCGTGATCGTGCCGCCGTCGCGAAAAGCCGGTTTCAACAGGGGAATCTTGTCGAACCGCGCCTTTTGCGGCTGCTCGTCCAGGCTGACGGTTCGTTCCCCCTTGCCCGAGACGATGCTCAAGGGGACGATCTCCTCCGCAAAGCTGCCGTCGGCACTTGCCTTTTGCGCCTTCTCGAGGGACGCAATGGCATACTCATCCTGGGCGCTGCGGGTGAATTGGTAGGCTTCGGCGCAATCCTCGGCAAAGGTGCCCATCAGGCGCCCCTTGTCATAGGCATCCTCGAGGCCATCGAGGAACATGTGGTCCAGTACCTTCTGGTGCCCGATGCGATAGCCCTGCCGCGCGCGGTCGAGCAGATAGGGGGCATTGGTCATGCTCTCCATGCCGCCCGCAACCACGATCGAGGCGGAATCCGCCTTGATCAGGTCATGTGCCAGCATCGTCGCCTTCATGCCCGAACCGCACATCTTGTTAACGGTGGTCGCGCCGACGCCGGGAGGAAGACCCGCAGCGAGCGCAGCCTGACGGGCTGGCGCCTGTCCCTGTCCCGCGGTCAGGACACAACCGAACATCACCTCATCGACCGCATCCGGGGCAAGCCCGGCGCGCTTCAGAGCATCGGCAATCGCGGCCGCCCCCAGCTCGGCGGCGCAAAGGTCCCTCAACTCACCTTGGAAACTGCCAAGCGGGGTTCGGGCCTGCCCGACGATGACCACAGGATCCTGCTTGTTCATTCGAACCTCCCTGCATGGCCATGCTTACCGGGGCGCCATGCGCAAAGCCCCGTCGAGGCGGATGACCTCGCCATTAAGCATCGTATTCTCGCAAATATGCTTCACGAGGGCGGCATATTCCTCGGCCCGACCAAGACGCGGGGGAAAGGGCACACTTGCCGCGAGCGCGTCCTGAACATCCTGAGGCATACCGGCCATCATCGGCGTATCGAAGATGCCAGGCGCAATGGTGACGACGCGAATTCCAAAACGCGCGAGCTCGCGCGCGGCCGGAAGCGTCAGCGCGGCGACGCCGCCTTTCGACGCAGCGTAGGCGGCCTGGCCGATTTGCCCGTCGAAAGCGGCGATCGAGGCGGTATTGACGATCACCCCCCGCTCTCCGTCGGCGTCCGGCACTCCCTGCGACATGACCTCGGCGGCAAGCCGTATCATGTTGAATGTCCCGATCAGATTGACGGCGACCGTGCGGGCGAAACTGGCCAGTGCGTGCGGGCCGCTCCTGCCGAGAATCTTCTCGCCGGGCGCAGTGCCGGCACAATTCACCAATCCGTGGACGTGCCCGAATTCCTGTTTCGCGAACGCCAGAGCGGCGGTGGCGTCGGCCTCACTCGTCACGTCGGCATTTCGGAAGCACACCGCCGCGCCGAGTTCGGCGGCAAGCGCCTCTCCCGCTCGAGGCTTCAGGTCGAGCCCCAGCACTCTCGCGCCCTCCTGAGCCAGCATGCGCGTCACAGCCGCGCCCAGTCCGGAACTGGCCCCCGTGACGATAAAGACGCGGCCCTTGAGTTGCATAGGCTCCGGCTCCAACTTTTTCCAACCGGGATGATGCAGAGGAGAAATATGGTATGCAATGACCGAATGACTCAGATTACGTGATCGTTTTTGCAATGTTCGACGAGAGGGACGTCGCCCATGGAACGCCGGATGATCGCCCCATGTTTCATGGACGATACGCTCGAATGCCTCCGGCGCCACGGAGTGGATGCCGAACCCCTCCTTGCACAAGCCGGCCTGCCATCCGTCGTCACCGGTCCGGTTTCGGCCGAACAATACGGCGCCTTCTGGCATGCGGTGGCACAGGCGATGGATGACGAGTTTTTCGGCGAGGGCGCTCGGCCGATGCGCGCCGGCAGCTTCGCATTGCTGTGCCACGCCATTCTTTCGACCGTGACGCTCGAACATGCGCTGCGGCGAGCGCTGCGCTTCCTCAGGGTGGTTCTCGAGGAACCGCATGGCGAGCTGGTCGTCGAAAAAGGTCTGGCACAGATTGTCCTGAAGGACGCCGGCGCGACGCGCTCCGCCTTCGCCTATCGTACCTTCTGGATCATCCTGCATGGCGTCAATTGCTGGCTGATCGGACGCCGGCTTCCGATCCGCTGGGTCGACTTCCGCTGCAGTGCGCCCCCCGCCGGAACCGATTATCGGCTCTTCTTCGGCGCGCCCGTCCACTTCGATCAGCCCTGGACGCGGCTCGTTTTCGATGCCGAGTACCTGAAACTGCCGCCCATTCGTGACGAGCGGGCACTGAAGCACTTCCTCCGGCATGCGCCTGCAAATATTCTCGTGCGCTATCGCCACGACGCGGGATTGTCCGCGGCAATACGCCAGCGGCTCCATGCCACGGCTCCGTCCGCCTGGCCGGGTTTCGAGGCGCTTGCCGCGCGCATGCGGGTTGCAGCGCCGACCCTTCGACGGAGATTGAAGCAGGAGGGCCAGACCTATCGATCGATCAAGGAGGACCTGCGCCGGGCGCTTGCGATGGAAGCCCTCGCCGACGGCCGGACGAATGTGGCCCAGCTTGCCGTCGAGCTCGGCTTTTCAGAGCCGAGCGCCTTTCACCGCGCATTCCGGAAATGGACCGGAAAGTCCCCGGCGCAATTCCGGCGCAATGCGACGCGGACGGAATTCTCGGAAAGCACTTCACCACGGAAACGCAGTCAGCCCCAGGAGAGCTGATCTTTAGGCAGCCGGCCACTTGGATCGTACACGTCTACGCGATGCGGCAGATCCGGTCCCCACGTCCAAAGTACGAGATTCCGGTCTTCCCATTCGGTCCCCGGTGCGAAACTCGGAACCAGGATGCCGGCGGTCCCGCGCGGATGAAGACGGTCGTAAATGGCCCAGGAGGCCGGACGCCTCCCCTCGGCAAGCGCGCCCGCCCAGCTGCAGGCCATCTCCTCCAGCGATACTCCGTGTTCCGCCCTCCCCCTCTCGGTCGTCAGATCAGCGATGTCGGCGCAATCGATGTCGTAGGAGCAAAGCACGCAAGGATCGATACGATGGGCGAAGCCCTGATTGGCCTCCTTGACCGCTGTCATGATGCTGAGTGCGAGGTAAAGCGTCTTCACGCCCTTCGGGTTGAAGCGCGCGCCCTTTATTGCCGCGCCATCGCCGGATGCAGGTTTGAAAGCCCAGCGTGGATCATGCGCGCGATAGCAGGTTCCGGTGAACCTCAAGCAAAGCCCCCGAGGGCCATGTGGTCGAGATAATCGCGCACGGCCGCCGCCTTGCCGTCCTTCACCAAAGCTTCGGCCGTTCGTCCGCCGAATGCCGGGAGGGGCTGGGCGCGATACCAGGCCATTGCCTGCTCCTTGCCGCCCGCCCAGTCGGTGACGCGGCTGATGATCTCGAGCATTTCGCGGAGGCGGTTCTGCGTCTTCGTCGCCCGGCTGCGCTCCAGCCGGTAGAGCGTTTCACGCGCAAGCCCGGCCGTTTCCGCAAGTTGCGTTTTCGACATGCCGAAGCCGTCCGCGACCTGCTGAACCGCGATCTTTCCGCCCTTGTCCATGTAGGACAGTATCAGCGGTCCGCCATCGCTTTGGGTCTTTTGAGCCTGAGCCATCTTGCGTCATATCCAAGAACATATTTCCTGTGCAAAATATATGGCAGGGAATGCGATTTCGCAAGATAGACACGACCCATCGATAATCGCGTTCACCTCTAACAAGGATTCCGACCGTCCTTCGATTCCGAAAGCGAAACCGCCTTCTTCCAGAGATCGGCATCGACGAAAACGCGCTGCTTTCGTCCGGAGTGGCCGGGAAGCCTTACGCCGGCGGCGCCATGGGAGGCGACCAGATCATCCATCGCTTCGCAGAAGCGATCGGCGGCGAAGTGACCGGGGTCGATGGCGATCAGGAATTGGCCGACATGCGGCGGCCCACCCTCGTCGTTTCCGAAGGCGCTCGCCTCCGTGCTGAGGGCCGAACCGGTCAGGGCGGCAGCAAGGATTTCCACGAGAAGGGCGATATTGGCGCCCTTGCGGCCGCCGGCGGGCAACAGCGAGCCTTCCAGCCCGGTGGTCGCGTCGGTCGTCGGCTGGCCGTTCCCGTCCTGCGCCCAGCCGATCGGGATTGCCTCGCCGCGATCTCGGCGCAGGATCATCTCGGTCTTGGTGACGGCACTCATGCTCTGGTCGACGACGATTGCCGGTGCCCCTTCTTTCGAAGGTACGGCGAAGGCGAGCGGGTTCGTGCCGGAGAGCGCTTGCGTCGCCCCGGGCGGCGCAACGGAGGCAGGTGCATTCGAAACGCAGATGCCGATCAGGCCGGCGTCGGCAAGGGGCCGGACGTGATGACCGAGGGCGAGGCAATTATAGGAGTTGCGCATCGCCATTGCCGCGAGGCCCGCTTGGCGTGCGAGGTCGATCAGGACCGGCGTACCGGCGGCAATGGCGGGATGTGCGAAGCCGGATCTCGCGTCGACCGTGACCGTCACACCGCGCGTCGTCACTTCGGGAACGGCTTCTCCAGCGACCTTTCCGATCGCCAGGTGCCTGCAGAAGATCGGCAGGTGTAAAGGCCGCAGACGCGATTGCCGTCGGCCTCCGCCGTGGCGATCGCGCTCGCCACGGCGCGTGCGTTTTCGGCTGCCGCACCATGGACCGCCAGCGCCTTGAGGCAAACTGCCTCGATCTCTTCACGGGAGGTTTCGACCGGTGTCATCGACTTGCCGCGTAGCGTCTTTCGCCTTCGGCGACCAGGTCTTCGGCGAGCTGGAAACCGAGTCCGGGCTTCCTGAAGGCATCCAGCCAGCCTTTTTTGGGGGCCAGGTCGGGCGAGGAGACGATATCCTTCCGGACGAGCTGCCACATGATCTGGTTACCGTCGTCGAGATTGGGAATGGCTAGCCCTATGTGGTGTTCCGCGCAGGTGGTGATGCCGGTGGTAAAGGAAGAATGGATGCAGATCTTCAGTCCGGCGGCCTCCGCCACGGCTGCCGCCTTCATCATCGGCTGTATGCCGCCGATTTCACGCGGGCCGATGCAGATCATGTCCGCGGCACGCTGGCGGCATATCTCATAGACGTCGTAGAGCGTGAAGGCGGCCTGATCCGCAACGATCGGGATACCGACTTTCTCGCGGACATGCGCCATGGCCGGAATGCTCCAGCTCACCGTTGGCTGCTCGATGAACTCGATGTCGAATTTTTCGAGCTTTCGGCACATGTTGATCGCATCATGGACGCTCCAGCCTTCGTTTGCATCGAGGCGCAGGCGCGCGTCGCCGATCTCGCGGCGAACCGCCGCGGTGATCTCCAGGTCGAGCTTCTCGCCGCGGCCGACCTTGAGATAGAAGACCCGCTCGCCCTCGGCGTGACCGACCGCGGCATCGCTCGCAAGCTCCTCGGCGGTCTCGCCCTGCAGGAAATAGAAGTAGCCGACCGCTTTCCGGTGAGCCCCCCCGAGCAGCTGGTGGACCGGCAGGCCGGCGAGTTTGCCCTGCAGATCCCACATGGCCATGTCGATGCCGGAAAATATCTGATTGGCAGCCCGCATGATATTGGCGCCGTGTCCGAGATATTCCTGGTGGAAGATGCGCGCGATGAGCGGCGCCACATCATGGGGCGAATGGCCGACGAGATGTTTGGCGAGGCGATAGAGGATAGCCGCCGTACCGGTCTGGTCCGGCGCGACCGTGCACTCGCCGACCCCTACCGTGCCGTCATCTGCCTCGATCTCGATGAGGTTGACCGCGAAGGATTCACGGATGCCGTAGGACCAGTGGTAGGGTTGCTTGAGCGGCAGTACCAGCGGGCGGACGCGGACGTTTGATATCTTGACCATTCTCGGAGTTCCTCGAAAAGACGGCCGGCACGGCCGGTCCGGTATATCTGCGCCCGGTTCTCCGGCACGCACCCTTCCCGCCCGCCGGCAGAAAACCTGCAGGCGGGACGAGACGTTCGTCGATAGATGCGGCGCGTCTTACATGCCGAGCGACTTCAGATAGTCGGCGGCGACCGTTTCGATGGTCTTCTTCTCCACATCGACCTGGCTGTTCAAACGCTGCATCGTGGCGTCATCGAGCTTCTTCGAGACCGCTTCGAGCGTTTCCTTGAGATCCGGATTCGCGTCGAGCACTTCCTTGCGCACGACGGGGGTCAGCGCATAGTTGGGGAAGAAGCCCTTGTCGTCCTTCAGCGTCTTCAAACCGAGCGCTGCGATCTGGCCGTCGGTCGCCTGCGCGGCGATCGTGTCGAGATCGCCATTGGCGAGAGCGTTATAGGCGAGACCAAGATCCATCGGCCGGATATTGGCTCGGCCGGTTTCGAAACCGTAGACCTTCTCCAAGCCGATCAGGCCGTCCGGACGCTTCGGAAATTCGGCCGTCGTGCCCATGAGGACATCCTTGCCGTCGTTATACGCCTTGGCGAGGTCGGAGATCGTCTCCATGCCGTCCGTCTTGGCGTTGCCCGGCTTGATGACATAGGCGTAGGTGTTGTTCGCCGCGGACGGCGCCAGCCAGACGAGGCCTTTCTCACCATCGAGTTCCTTGACGCGGTTGTAGGTCTCCTCCGGCGAAAGCCGTTCCGTCACCTTGTTGAAGGTGATGAGCGACGTCCCGGTATATTCCCAGTAAAGATCGACCTCGCCGTTCTCCAGTGCGGCGCGAACGATCTTCGTGCCCATGCCGTCTTTCTTGTCGACCGTGTGGCCCTTGCTCTGAAGGAGCTGCTTGGTGATCTCTGCGATGATCAGCTGCTCGGTAAAGTTTTTGCCGCCGACGGTAAGGCTGGCGGCCCAGGCAGTCGTCGTGACGAGCGCAATGGCGGCCGCCGACAGAAGGGTTCTGGCAAGTTTCGGTGCGAAGTTCATTTCAGTTCCTCTCTCTCATTTTGTTATCGTAGCGGATTGATGCCCCGTGGAACGAGGTAGTACTGAATCTGGCCGACGATGAAATCGACCAGGACCGCGAGCATTGCCGTGGGAATGGCCCCGGCCATCATCATCGGGAGTTCGTCCAGCGAGATCCCGGTGAAGATCAGTTCGCCAAGCCCGCCCGCGCCGATCAGAAAGACCAGGGGCGCCGAGCCGACGCAGATCGCGAGCGCCGTGCGGATGCCGCCGAAGATCACGAAAAGGGCGTTTGGAAGTTCGACGCGCCACAGAACCTGCCGCGGCGTCATCCCCATCCCGGTTGCGGCCTCCACAAGGTGCGGCGGCACGGCGCGCAGACCGGCATAGGTGTTGCGCACGATCGGCAGGAGGGTGGCCGCCCAGAGGCCGAACACCGCGGGCACCGTACCGATCCCGAGCAGCGTCATCGAAAGCGCCAGGATCGCGAGCGTCGGCACGGTGCTGCCGATATTGAAGATCTGCATCACTGCTTCCGAAACGAGGCGGAAAGCAGGCCGCGAAAGGACGATGCCGACCGGTACCGCCACAAGGATGGCGAGCCCTCCCGCCCAGGCGACCAGCTCCAGATGCTGCACGGCGAGATAGGAAATGTCGTCGGAATAGGCGAGGATTTCCTCCGCCATTCCGCTCCACCACAGCCAGGCGACGGCTCCGGCCAGCACGACGAGCACGATCATCGGTGCGGTCTCGATCCGGCGGCGATGCTGCGGTGCGGCCTGGCCGGCGAGAGCGCTCATGCCTTCCCTCCATGGCCGAGATTGTGCACGATGGAACGGTAGCTCATCACGCCCGCCATCCGCCCGCCCTCGTCGACGCAGGGCAGCAGCGCCATGTCGTGTGCGAACATCATCGACACGGCCTGCCTAAGATCGCCGGTGGTCGGAACGGCGGACTTTACCGGTTCCGCATGATCGCCCACCGTACCGGAGCGCAGCTCCGCCACCTGCTCGCTCAAGAGAGATTGCGGTGCGCCGTCGGCGTCCAGAACGAAGACTGCAGCGCTGCGCGACGATCGCATTCGCTCGAGCGCATGTTCGACCGAGTCCGAGCTCCGGACCGTGATGAAACCCGTCTCCATGGCGTCGCGCACCGAAACGAGCCTCAGCCGCTTGAGTGCCCGGTCGGAGCCCAGGAAGTCTTCGATGAAGCTGTTGGCGGGACGGGCGAGCAACTCGTCGGGCGCGGCATATTGTTCGAGCCTGCCGCTGCGGAAGATCGCGATCTTGTCCGCCATCTTCACCGCTTCGTCGAGATCGTGGGAGACGAAGATGATCGTCTTGCGGATCTCCCGCTGCATCTTCAGAAATTCTTCCTGGATGACTTCGCGGTTGATCGGATCGATCGCCCCGAACGGTTCGTCCATCAGCATCACCGGCGGATCGGCCGCCAGTGCGCGCAGGACGCCGACACGCTGCTGCTGGCCGCCTGAAAGTTCCTTCGGATAGCGCGTGAGGAAAAGGTCGGGCTGGAGACCGACAAGTTCGAGGAGCTCTTTGGCACGGTCGCGCGACTTGCGGCGATCCCAGCCGAGGAGGTCTGGCACGACACAGATATTTTCCTCGATCGTCTTGTTCGGGAAAAGGCCGATCTGCTGGATCACATAGCCGATGCTCCGCCGCAGCTTGATCGGATCGATGGTGCTCGTGTCCTTGCCGTTGATGAAGACCTTGCCGCTGGTGGGCTGGATCAGCCGGTTGATCATCTTCATCGTCGTCGTCTTGCCGCACCCCGAAGGGCCGAGCAGCACGCAGATCTCTCCGGTGGGTAAGTCAAGACTTACATTGTCCACGGCAATGAGGGGATCATGCGCCGGGCCGTAGTGTTTCGTCAGATTTTCGAGCCGGATCATGGCGTGACCTCCCCCTGGATACCGCGTGACGTGAGAAGGCGCTGTACGAGCGCGAGGAAAAGGTCGGCTGCGATCGCAAGCAGCGAGACCGCCAGCGCCCCGGTCACCAGCTGACGCGGATCGGACTGGCTGATGCCGCGCGAGATGAACGTGCCGAGGCCGCCCGCGCCGATATAAGCCGCGATCGCCGTCACGCCGATGTTCATGACGACGGCAGTCCTGACCCCGGCCATGATGACGGGAATGGCAAGCGGGATTTCGACCTGGCGCAGACGTTGCCAGGTGCTCATCCCCATGCCTTTCGCGGCCTCTCGAAGAGACGGATCGACATTGGTGATCGCGGTGTAGGTATTGCGGATGATGGGAAGCTGGGAATAGAGAATGACGGCTACGACCGCCGGGACATAGCCGATGCCGTGGCCGATCGGCGAGAGCAGCGGGATCATCAGGCCGAACAGCGCAATCGAGGGAACGGTGATCATCATCGACGCGAGATAGAGAACGGTATCGGCCGTGCTCTTCGACTGCGTGATCGCAATCCCGATCGGCACGGCCGTCGCGATCGCAATCCCGACCGCCAGGAAGACGATCGAAATGTGCTCGATCGTCCGTGTGCCTATGATGTCCAGATTGTCGATGATGAACCGTATGATCTCCATTCGTTGCGGCCTGCCTTTCCTAAACTTGGTCACGATGTCTCGGTCGGATTCGACCTGAACCGTGCGTGACCGATTCCAATAAGTCAGAGCGGGCGGCAGGCGGGACACCCGCCCTTCCGTACTGATGCGCGCCCCTGTCAAACGCTCGTCAGAGTTCGCCGTACAGTTTAGCGGCATTCCCGAAAGTGTAGCGCAGGGGCACCGATCCCTCGACCCGCCATGCTTCGACCGTATCCCCTTTCAGAAGGGCGCAAGCGGCTTCGGTATCGACGACCGCGCCGCCATAGAGGCGGTTCGCCAGGTTGAGAATGCCGGTCTGGTGCATCGCAAGGCCGCCGCTGCCGCAGGCGTCCTTGACGAGCAGAACATGCAGGCCAAGGTTGATCGCGTCCTTGACCGTTGCATCGACACAAGCCTCGGTCCAGACGCCGGCGATCACCAGCCATTCCACGCCTGCGTCCCGCAATTCGCCGATCAAGGGGCTCTTGCCGAAGGCGCTCGCTTCGTTTTTGACAAGCAGCCGCTCCGACGGAAGAGGAGCGACCTCCGGGCAGATCGCCGTGAGCGGATCGTCCTTGTCGCTGAAGGCGGAACGTCCATCCGGTCCGATGGGATGGAACGGCCGACGATTCTCGGCGAGATCGACGATATAGGCGCAATGAAAGACGGGGATGCCGCTGCGGCGGGCCGCCTCCTGAAGGCGCGCGGCATTGCCGAGCACCGTCTCGTAACCGTCTACGAGATAGCGCTCGTCGTGGCGATGCTCCTCCTGGAGATCGATAAAGAGAGCGGCAGCTTTCGCGCGGTCGATCCGCAACGGTTTCTTCATCAAGTCTCCCCGCTCAGGAATTCGTCCTCATAGGGAAAGCGCGACAGGAGTTCCGTGCCGTTCTCCGTGATGAGGATCTCGTCTTCGAGTTTCACGCCCTCGCGGCCGCCCTTTTCGCCGATGTAGCTTTCGACCGAGACGACCATTCCGGGCACGAGACATCCGTCGCGACCGTAGGTCTCGTAGTCCATCGCATGGGCGATGAACGGCGTCTCGCCGTGCATGCCGACGCCGTGCATCACGGACGTGTAACGCTGATCGACGAAGCGGTCCGGTATCTTCCAGGCCTTTTCAGCGATCTCGCGGAAGGCCATGCCCGGCTTGACGATGTCGATATTGTGCTGAACCTGTTCGTAGGCCATTCGGTAGAGCGACTTCTGGTAAGGGGTCGGCTTGCCGGGACCGCAGCGGAAGGTTCGCGAGAAATCGGAATAGTAGCCGTAGCAGCCGATCGTATCGGTATCGAGGGCCACGAGTTCGCCCGGCCTGATCTTGCGGCCGCTTGCCTCGTTGAACCAGGGATTGGTTCGCTGGCCGGAACTCAGCAGCCGGGTCTCGATGAACTCGCCGCCCTGCCGGATCACTTCATGATACATGATCGCGAAGAGCTCGTTTTCGGAAACGCCCGGCTTGATCGCTTCGCGTACGGCGGCCACGGCAGCTTCGGCGCCGGCCATGGATACCTGAAGGCACTTGATCTCTTCGGGAGTCTTGACGGCCCTGACGGCGAGAATTTCGCCCTGACAGTCCTTTACCTCGCACCCGCGCTTTTCGAGCGCCAGTGCCTGCAGATGGCTGCAGCGGTCCATGCCGAGCTTCATCGACCCGCCGCCATGCTGCTTGAGCAAATCGGTAATCTCGTCCGCGAACGGCCCGGCGGTCTCGTCGTCCTTACCGGAGACGGAGGACCAGACAAGCTTGGAAGGGCGGGCCTCGTCGATCGTGTCGAGGACCATCGAGACATGATAGCTCTGCGGATATTCGAAGAGGACGACCGGACCTTCGGTGGGGATGAAGAAATAGCGGGTGGAGTTGCGCAGGAAATACCCGAACATGTTTCGGGAGCCCGTCGCGTAGCGCTGGTTATAGGGATCGAAAAGGACCACCGCGCCGTAGCCGGCCGCGCGCATCCAGTCGCGAAGCTTCTTCAGCCTCCCCTTGCGCAGGGCGTCGGCGTCGATGAAGGACGGTTCCGTGTCCGAAAGCCACATGCCGCCGGCCGGATCGGCTGCCTCCGGATGGCGCATCCGGTCCTTGAAGTCCACGTCATCCACGCTGTCGGGATCGAATACAACAATGCTCATGACATTCTCCTTTTCCAGCAGGATGGAGAAGAGTCGGAGCGCGCATTTGCGCAAATTCCGCGGTATCTATGCCGGAATCCGCAGAGTTTCATTATTTCAGCCCCGCGACTGCGCGAGGCGCCTCGCCCGCTCGCGAAACGCGGCGGCGAACGCTGTGCGGGACATATCCGAACTGCTCCTTGAAGGCGCGGGAGAAGTTGGCGGCATTTCCGAACCCGCAGGCGACCGCGACTTCATTCACCTTGAGACTGGAATGCGTCAGCATGTCTGCCGCGTGACCAAGCCTCAGATTGCGGTAATAGCTGTTGGGCGACACGCCAAGTTCGGCCTTGAAGGCGCGTTCGAGCTTATCGGACGAGACATTCAGCCGGTCGGCCAGGTCCCCGATCCGCAATAGGTCCTCGATCGCATTCTCCATCATCGCCACAGCGGAAAGGACGAGGTCGTCGGCGATGCCGCTCCGGATACGCAAGGTCAGCTTCCGGCGATCGGCGTCGGGTCGCAGCGGGCTGTGCATGAACCAGCCGGCGACGCCGTCGGCGAGCTCGGCGCCATAGTCCCGTCCGATCATGTCCAGCATCATGTCGAGGCTGCCGATGCCGCCGACGGAAGTGAAGCGGCGGCGGTCGATCACATAGAGGTCCGAGCGCATGTCGAGCTGCGGGAATGCTTCCTTGAAGGCCGGCTGGCTGGTCCAGTGGAGCGTGCAGGAATGGCCGTCGAGCAACCCTTTGCGCGCCAGGAAGAAGGCAGCGTCGGCTACCGCACCGAGTTGCGCACCGGATCGGAGATTCTTGCGGATCCACGCCATCTCCTCGTCCGCAACGAGGTGCTCTGCGTCACCGCCCGAACACACGACAATCCGGTCGACCTCCGGTGCGTTGCGTACATGAAAGTCCGGCTCGATACCGATGCCGTTCGATGCCGTGATCTTCTCGCCGGCCGCCACGGTAATCCAGGAATAGCAGCGCTTGCCGGAGAGCGTATTGGCTGCGCGCAGCGGCTCGATGACCGAACTGAAGGCCATCAGCGGAAAGTTCGGAAACATCAAAACCGCAAAGCGGATTTCCTGCGTATCCCTCATCTGCCCCTCAAGGTTCGCCCGCCCCGATCTCCGCTCGCCGCTTGATCATGTAGGCATCGAGCTCTTCCCGGATCGCCGGGTCGAGGACCGGTTCCTCGTATTCGCTCAGGGCTTGCTGCCAGATGCCGGTCGCGCGCTCCAGCGCGTCGTGCCCGCCGGCCTCCTGCCAGCTGCCGTAATTCTGCCAGTTGGACAGCATCGGCTGATAGAAAGCAGTTTCGTATCGCGCCATCGTATGTTCGGAACCGAAGAAGTGTCCTCCGGCCGGTACCGATTTGATGGCGTCGAAACCGAGATCGTCCTCGGAGAATGGCATGGGCTCGAGGAAGCCCATCATGTTCTGCAGGATCTCCACGTCCAGCACCAGCTTCTCATAGGAGGCCGTCAGGCCACCTTCGAGCCATCCGGCAGCGTGATAGATAAGGTTGGCACCCCCGAGCACCGCGCCCCAGGTGGCCATCTCCGTCTCATAGGCCGCCTGAAGGTCGACGGCGTTGGAGGCATTGGCGTTCGACGTGCGATAGGGAAGCCTGTAGCGGCGCGCGAGCTGACCCGCGATGATGTTGGCCTTGGCGTTTTCCGGCGTGCCGAAGGCGGGGGCGCCGGAACGCATGTCCACATTGGACGTGAATGCGCCATACATGACCGGCGTACCCGGATTGACCAGTTGCGCAAGCGTGACGCCGAACAGCGCCTCGGCATTCTGCTGGCAGAGTGCCGCCGCAAGCGTCACCGGCGTCATGGCGCCCATCAGCGTGAAGGGCGTGATGGTCACGGGCTGCCCGTGCTCGGCCATGGCGATCAGTCCGTCCGCCATCGCATCGTCGAAAAGCCGCGGCGAATTCACCGAGATGATCGTGATGACGCCCGGGGATCGGCGCATCTCCTCGACGCTGATGCCGCGCGCGATCGCCATCATGTTGATGCCGTCCACCGCCCGCCCCCGCCCGATGGCGGTGCAATGGAAGCAGAGATCGCAGAGCGTGATGTTCGCCTTGTAGGTATCGAGGTGCCGGGAATTGGCCGGCAGCTCCATCGGCGCGCAGACCTGGTTCCCGAGAATGTGGATCGCGTTGAAGTGGTGGGCGAGACGCGTGAAGTTCTGGTAATCTGCGAGATTTCCCTGCCGCCGGCCGTTGATCCGGTCGTGCACGTTCGGAGGACCTGCCACGAGGCCGAAGGCGATCCTATTGCCGCCGATCGTCAGGCGTTTTTCGGGATTGCGGCTGGTCAGCGTGAAGGAAGACGGCGTCGTGGCGAGCGCCGCCTCGACGATGGATTCGTCGATGCGGATCATCAGGTTCTCGCGGTCGACGATGGCGCCCGCCTTCTCGAACAGCGCCATCGCCTTTTCGCTCATGACGCGGATACCGATTTCCGAGAGGATGCGCATCGAATTGCGATGAAGCGCCTCGAGACGATCCTCGTCGAGAAGCTGCATCGGGGAATAGGTGTTGACGACCTCCTGCCATGGCAGCTGCGAGATACCGTCGCCGCCCCGGATTGCCCGCGATCGTCTTCCGCCGCCGCGTCTGCCGCTCATCGAGAACTGCCTTTCATCCCCTGATCCGCGCAGCCGCTTCATAGAAGGCCCTGCTCCGGATACTTATGCTTTTTCTGTTCCGCTCCCCGAAACTATGGCCAATCATGCACCGGTCTTCACATGATAAGTTCGGCGGCAATGGCCAAAAAAAACCATGTCATGGCACGCGTGCACCTTGCAAGTCCCGGACGGGCCCGACTAGCATGGAGCAAAGGGGAACTTTCCGATGAAGCCGCCGCCGCCATTGAACTACATCCGCTCCTTCGAATGCTCCGCCCGGCATCTCAGCTTCACCGAGGCGGCCAACGAACTGGGCTATACGCAGGCCGCCATCAGCAATCATGTGCGGGCGCTCGAGCAATATCTCGGGCGTCAGCTCTTCATCCGCTATCCGCGCAGCCTCAAGCTGACCGAGATGGGAGAGGCCTTTCTTCCGACCCTCCGCCAGGCTCTGAACCAGATCGACTTCGCCACGGAAGCCGTACTTGCGTCGGCGCGCAACAAAACCGTCGTCATCTCCTGCCCGACGAGCCTTGCCGAAAACTGGCTGGCAAGGTGCGTTGCCGGGTTCAGCAGGAAACATCCCGACGTCGAAATCCTTCTGCACGGCACGATCTGGGAGGATTCGACCGAGCAGATCGCCGATATCCTCATTTCGATCCGCCGCTTCGACAACATGCCGCCAAGCGGCATGCAGTTGTGGAACGACCGGCTTGTGCTTCTATGCGCGCCCCAGCTCGTTCACGGGCAGAATGCGATCAGGACGCCGGCCGACGTTCTGAAATCGAACTGGATCGCGGTGCACGGGCGGCAGGAGTTCTGGCAGGAAATGGCCGATGCGCTCGGAATAGACGCCTCCGCGAACGACAAGCGGCTTTCCACCAATTCCACCAATATAGCGCTGGAAATGGCGGCGAGCGGCGCCGGCTGCATCGTGACCACCCAGTCGCTGGCGCGGACCTATGTGGATCGCGGCCTGCTTGTCGAGCCGTTCCAGATCCGCACCAAGAGCGCGTGGAACTACTACCTCGCCGAAGGGCAGGCGTCGAGGGGAACGACCGTCTCGAAGGTGCGCGACTGGATCATCGCCGAGGCTCAGAAGGTGATCGGCTGACCGGTTCACCCCCGATACCGAAAGGGCCGACTTCAGACTAGCCAGAGCCCATCCGGCAACAAACGAAAATTGCGAGATCAATGACCTCGTTTTATTTGTTCATTCGATGACAATAGGGGCCGATTTCCCGCTTTGGGCCGCTTTGCAAAAAACGGCTCGTCCCTAAACTGAAGCCGCGACGGCAGAGATTTGCCGGCGGCAGAGGTCATCGTTTCAAGGCTGGATTTTCATGCGCTCCCACGCTCAAGCGGTCGTCATCGGCGGCGGTCTCATCGGCTGCTCCATTCTCTACCATCTCACCAAGCTCGGCTGGTCCGACGTCGTGCTTCTCGAGCGCAGCGAACTGACATCGGGATCGACCTGGCATGCGGCCGCCAACATCCACGGCCTGCACGACTCCACGAACATCAGTCTGCTTCAGCATTATACAATGGCGCTCTACAAGGAGCTGGAGGTCGAGACCGGGCAAGGCTGCGGCATCTTCCAGCCCGGTTCGCTCTATCTTGCGCAGACCGAGGCGCGCGAGCACCAGCTCCGGCTCCAGGAGGCCAAGGCGCGCCGGTACAAGATGAACTTCTACGAGATCGGCCGTGACGAAGCGGAGCGGCTGCATCCGCTCGTCAACTTCGACGGCATCCGCTGCATCATGTACGAGCCGGAGGGCGGCAATGTCGACCCCTCCGGCGTGACGATGGCCTATGCCGCAGGCGCGCGCAAGCGCGGCGCCGAAATCCACCGCTTCACGCCCGTCACCGGTACGGAGGCGCAAGCGGACGGCAGCTGGATCGTGCGCACGCCGAAGGGCGACATCCGCACCCGGTGGGTGGTCAACGCCGCCGGGCTCTGGGGCCGCGAAGTCGCGGCCATGGCGGGGCTCGAACTTCCGCTGATGCCGACGGAACACCAGTATTTCGTGACCGAGACCATAGCGGAGATCGCGGCCCTCGACCGGCGGCTTCCCTCCGTCGCGGACCGCGACGGCGAATATTACCTCCGGCAGGAGGGCCTGGGCCTGCTGATCGGTGCCTATGAGCGCGACATGCGCTTCTGGGCCGAGGAGGGCACGCCGCTCGGCTTCGGTCACGAACTCTTCCCCGACGACCTCGAACGGATCGAGGAAAACATGATGCGCGCGATCGACCGGGTGCCGGTGGTCGGGACGGCTGGCATCAAGCGCGTCATCAACGGGCCGATGATCTGGTCGCCCGATAGCGCGGTCCTCTTCGGCCCCGTGCCGGAAATGACGAACTACTTCTGCTGCAACGGCATCATCCCCGGCTTCTCGCAGTCGGGCGGCATGGGCAAGCTTGCGGCGGAATGGATGATCGAGGGGGAACCGTCGCTCGACATGTTCGGCTGGGACATGGCGCGCTTCGGCCACTGGGCGAACAAGGCCTTCACCAGGGCGCGCGTGCAGGACCAGTACAGTCACCGCTTCAAGATCCACTTCCCCAATGAGGAGCGGCCGGCCGGACGCCCCGTTCGCACCCGGCCGGCCTATGAGAAGCAGAAGGCGATGGGCGCCGTCTTCGGCCTGAATTTCGGCTGGGAACATCCCCTCTGGTTTTCCGCCGATGGCGAGCCGAAGGAAGAGACGAGCGGTTTTACCCGCCAGAACTGGTGGGCGCCCGTCGGCCGCGAGGCCCGAATGCTGCGCGAAAGCGCCGGCATCATCGATA
Source organism: Sinorhizobium meliloti 4H41 (assembly GCF_000375585.1). Lineage (GTDB taxonomy): Bacteria > Pseudomonadota > Alphaproteobacteria > Rhizobiales > Rhizobiaceae > Sinorhizobium > Sinorhizobium meliloti_A. Next base: position 60,701 of record NZ_AQWP01000004.1, read on the forward strand.
TTTCCAACTTTGCGAAATACGCGGTGAAGGGACCGGGTGCCTCCGACTGGCTGAACGCGCTTTTCGCCAACCGCATGCCCACGACGGTCGGCCGCTCGTGCCTGACGCCTCTCATCGGAAAGCGGGGAGGCATTGCGGGCGATTTCACCGTGACGAAGCTCGGCGACGACGACTTCATGATCTTCGGCTCCGGCATGGCGGAACGCTACCACCAGCGCTTCTTCAATGCGGTTCCGCTGCCCGAGGGCACGAGCCTTACCCCGATGACGGAGCGCCTTTGCGCCTTCAACATCGCCGGGCCGAAATCGCGCGAGTTGCTGATGCGCCTGACGAACGACGACCTCTCCAACGAAAGCTTCCCCTTCATGCGGTCGCGCAGGATGCGCGTCGCCGGCGTCGAGGTCGTCGCACTGCGCGTCTCCTTCACCGGCGATCTCGGCTGGGAACTCTACTGCGACGCCGACCGGCAGGTCGCGCTTTACGATGCCTTGCTGAAGGCCGGTGCGGATCTCGGCGCAGGCCCGGTCGGCTCACGCGCACTCGCCTCGCTGCGCATCGAAAAGGGCTATGGCAGCTGGAGCCGCGAGTATTCGCCCGAATACTGGCCGCAGGAATGCGCTCTCGACCGGCTGATCAAGCTCGACAAGGACGCGTTCCTGAACAAGGCCTCCTACCAGGAAATCGCCGGAAAGCGTCCGAGGCAGAAGCTCGCCATGATATCGATCGACGCCACGGATGCGGACGCCACCGGCGGCGAGCCGATCTTTCTCCATGACGGCACCCCGATCGGCCATGTTTCGTCCGGCGCCTACGGCTATACCGTCGGTATGTCGCTAGCGCTCTGTTACATCAAGGCTGAAATGGCGAAACCGGGTGACACGGTGAGTGTCGCAATCCTCGGCCGCCCTCATGACGCCGTCATCCTGGAACGGCCGCCCTTCGACCCGGCAGGCGAAAGGCTTCGAATGTGACGAACAAATCGGTGCCGTCCCTCTGAAGCCAACACCGCAGAACAGGTGCGGTATCTGCCGGAAGATCTCGTGCTCTGGAAGAACGCCGGGTCAGCCAGGATGTTTGTGGATCGGATCCACCCAGTAGACTTCCTCTGACTTTTCGACCGGATCGACATCGGTAATGTTCACAACGACCGCCTCATTATCGGATCGGACCAGCACGCATTCGAGCGGATTTTCCGGATCCGCGTTGATTTCCTGGTGCGGCACGAAAGGCGGCACGTAGATGAAGTCACCGGGTCCGGCTTCGGCGACATATTCGAGCCTGTCGCCCCAACGCATGCGCGCCTTGCCGCGAAGCACGAAGATCACGCTTTCAAGCGGCCCGTGATGATGCACCCCGGTCTTGGCATTGGGCTCGATCGCAACGGTCCCGGCCCAGATCTTCTGGGCGCCGACGCGGGCATGGTTGATTGCCGCCTGCCGATACATGCCTGGCGTCTGAGCCGTGTTGGCGTCGAGTTGGTCACCCTTGATGACGCGAACGCCGTTGTTCCTCCAGTGGTCCTCTCCGTGATGATCGTGATCGTGCTTCTCGGGCATTCTCCGTCTCCTGCTTTAGGCACAGTTCCGCACTAGATCACGATGAGTTAGGTCGGGTCGACCGAAAAACATGAAGGTGATCGATATCGACACCGCGCCGCCACTTATGGTAGGTTCGCGCCAACAAAAGCCATCGCATGCCAAGCGACATGCCGGAAGCGACGGCGATACAACGAAATTCCGCCGAAGGCCCCAGGAAGCATAGTAGCAGAGATCACCCGGAGCTTCGTCGGAGAGCGAGTCGCTGCCTTCCTGGAAACTGTGTCCGGCATGCCACGCGCGGGTCCCGGTCGGTTACAAGCCAGCCCCTACCGTTTCTCTTCTGCCCTGAGCAAAAGCCGTCTGGAGAGGCGGATGCGCCCTGACCCTTGCGATTGATGTATATTCCAGCTAATATATCCGTATATTCCATGCTGGATATACATGAGGAAACGGTCATGTCTCTCTACATTCGCGACGACGATGTTGATGCCCTGGCAAAGAAGGTGCAGCAGGTCACCAAAGCCCCGACGAAGACCGAGGCGGTTAGACGCGCTCTGGAAAATGAGTTGGCGCGAGTGGAACAAGCTGTGCCGCTAAAAGAGCGAGTCGAAAAGATTCAGAACAGTGTTCGAGCCAAGATGGGACCAAACAAGCCGGAGTTCGACATGAAGAAATTTACTGACGAAATGTGGGAGATCTAATGTTCTTGGATGCGTCGGCGATCGTCGCCATCTTGGCTGGTGAAGAGGATGCAGGTTACCTTCTGGCCAAGATCGAGATGTCGGAAGGTCTTAAGATCTACTCGCCGATCTCGCTGTTCGAGGCCGTGATCAGTTTAGCCCGTATAGTCTCGATCTCGCAGTTCGGCGATCAGGTCCCTACTCCGCCCGAGTTGATCGATGAGGTGCAAGAGGATGTAGCGAAGTTCCTGGAGACGATCCGCGCGCGCGAAGTGTCCGTGAGCGGCTCGCTACACCGCAATGCAATCGAAGCGGCTCGCAACTATGGCCGTGTTGTCGGGCACCCGGCGAGGCTGAATTTTGGTGACTGCTTCTCCTATGCCTGCGCCAAGGAATATCGCCTTCCCCTTCTGTTCAAAGGCGACGATTTCTCAAAAACGGATATCGACGCTGCTTAAAAGTGCGCACCTTCGCAGGTTTGCGGGCAATCGCTTGCTCGCGGCAAGGCAGCCGGGTGGCAATGATCGCGGCATGTGGATCACAGGTGGAGCATTTTCTCGAGGGCGGCGAGATCGATGCGCCGGACGCCGCGTCCCAACCACTGCCGCAGCGCCCGCGCCGGGGGCGCCAAGTCGGACACAACGCAGGCGGCCACCTGCAATGCATAGGTAAATTATTCTTATCGAACTCCTAAACAAACTAAACTTTACTTATCGCCCCCTGTGCCTGCATCGTGCTCTCGGGAACAAACGCGCCGGGGACCGCCGGCAGAGGAATGCTCGAATGAATGCTTTTTCGCCGCCGCCCCGCCTGCTGATGGGCCCCGGTCCGTCCAACGTCGCGCCGGAAGTGCTCGCGGCACAGGCGCGACCGACGATCGGTCATCTGGACCCCAGCTTCGTCGGATTGATGGACCGCATCAAGGACCAACTCCGCCTCGCGTTCCGAACAGATAACCGTGTGACTTTCCCCCTATCAGCCCCGGCCTCGCTCGCCATGGAGATGGCGTTGGTGACGCTGCTCGAGCCAGGCGACACCGCCATCATCGCGCAAAACGGCGTGTTCGGCGGACGCATGGCCGAAATTGCCCGGCGCGCGGGCGCGGAGGTACGGCTGGTTTCCGTCGAATGGGGCAAGCCTGTCGATCCCGAGGCGGTCCGCGCGTCGATTCTGGAGGCACCGCAGGCCAAGCTGCTCGCTTTCGTGCACGCGGAGACGTCGACCGGCGTACGGTCGGATGCGGCCGCGCTCTGCGCCCTGGCGCTCGAAGCGGGGTTGCTGTCGGTTGTGGATACCGTGACGGGCCTCGGCGGAATTCCGGTGTTGGTCGACGAATGGCAGGCGGACGCCGTCTATGCCGGCACGCAGAAATGTCTGTCCGCGCCGCCAGGCCTTGCGCCGATCACCTTTTCCGATCGCGCCGTCGCGGCAGTCAAGGCGCGCAAGGCGCCGATCCAGAGCTGGTTCCTCGATCTCGGTCTTATGCTTGGGTACTGGGATGGGGAGGGTGCCCGCTCCTATCACCACACCGCGCCGGTGAATGCGCTTTACGGCCTGCACGAGAGCCTTACCCGCCTGCTTGGCGAAGGCTTGGAGACCGCCTGGGCGCGCCACCGCTCCGCCCATGATCGGCTGGTCGAACGGTTAGAAGGGCTGGGCGTCGGCTTCGTCGTCGACAAGGAGCACCGGCTGCCGCAGCTGAATACGGTTTGGCTCCCGGAAGGCGTGGAGGACGCGCCCGCCCGCAGACGCCTGCTTGACGAGTTCGGGATAGAGATCGGCGGAGGACTCGGGCCGCTCGCCGGCCGTATCTGGCGCATCGGACTGATGGGCGAGACTTGTCGGATCGAGAATGTCGACCGTCTGGCCGAGGCGATCGCGGCAGTTCTGCCGTAGCCTCCTGGCCCTGAGTTCCCACTCCGCCAAGAAGAGCGCCGTAAGAGTGTCGACTGCTGTGATCCGGTCGCTTGCCCCTAGGCGGCACGCGCCGGCCCGGCCGGGAACACACCCGACATGACCGTGAAGCCCTTGATCCGCTTGAGGCGATCGCACCAACGACGGATTGCCGGATAATCCTGCCGGGGAATGCCCCCCTCTTCCGAAAGCATGATGTAGGGGAAACAGGCGATATCGGCCACGGTCGGGTGCGGCGCCGAGCATATCCAGTCACGCCCTTCCTGCTCGCCGAACCAGAGATGCTCGTCGAGGATGCGAAACAGCCTGTGAGCGCCGGCCCGAGCCGCCTCGACGTCCAGATCGTAGAACAGGCCGTCATGCAGACGCGCGGCTGAAGCCGTGCCGGTGATGCCGTCCGCAAAGGCGAGCCACTGGCCGATTTCGCCGAGAAGCGCCGGATCGCTGCGGGGGTACCAGGTGCCGGAGCGATCATATTTGGAGGCGAGATAGACGAGGATCGCCTGCGCGTCGCGCAGCACCAGTCCGTCATCCTCGATCACCGGCAACTGTCCAAGCGGATTGAGCTTCAGGAACCAATCCGACTTGTGTTCGCGGCCGGGATAGAAATCGACCGGTACCGTCTTGTACTCGATGGCGAGCATGCTCATCAGAAGTCTGAGCTTGTAGCAATTGCCCGAGAGTTCGTAATCGTAGAGGGTGATCATCCGGCAGCTCCTAGAGATCGAGGACGAGGCGCGCGGATTTGGCGCGCGACACGCAGGTCATGATCTTGGTGCCGGACCTGCGCTCGGCATCGTTGAGGTAGACGTCCTGGTGATCGGGCTCACCCTCGATCACGGTCGCAAGACAGGTGCCGCAGGCGCCCTGCTCGCAGGATGACGGCATGTCGATGCCGGCTTCGCGCATCACCTCCAGGATCGTCCTGCCGGCTGGGACCTTCAACGTCACGCAGGAGCGCGCAAGCGCTACCTCGAAGCTCGAACTGTCGTCGATCGTGTTGGTGTTCTTGAAATATTCGAAATGCACCGCCGTTTCCGGCCAGCCGCGATCCGCCGCGATCCGGCGGGCCGCCTCGAGCATTGGCCCCGGACCGCAGAGATAGAGGTGCATGCCGGGCCGATACCCGGAAAGAATGCCCTCGAGCTCGGCGGCAGTCGCGTCAGGGCGGAGTCCGAGGTGAGGCTTCAGCGCCTCGCCGAGGAGAGCGGTCTTTTCCGGAAAGGCGAGCTGTTCCTGGTTCTGGGCGAAGTAGTGGAAGGCGAAGTCCAGGTTCTGGTTCTTAAGGGCCTGTGCCATGGCAATCAGCGGCGTGACGCCGATGCCGCCGGCGACGAAAATCGTCTTCTCGGCATCGCGGCGCAGCGGGAAATTGTTGCGCGGCTCCGAAATCGCCAGGACGTCGCCCTCGCGAAGCGTCTCGTGCATGCAGAGCGAGCCGCCCTTCGAATCCCGCTCCAGCTTAACGCCGATGACGTAGCTGTCGCTTTCGCCCGGGCCATTGGTGATCGAATATTGCCGGATGAAGCCATTCGGCAAGTGAACGTCGATATGGGCGCCGGGCTGGAAAGTCGGCAGCAGGCCCTTGACCGGGCGAAGCTCGAACGCCGCGATGCCCTCGGCAGCCATCCACTTCCGCGCGACCGTTACGCGGACCGTCGCCTTGCGGCCGTGAGCGGTCAGTTCCGGCATCTCCGCAAGTTCCGGCGAGACGCGCTCGATCACCGGCTCGAGCGGCGCCGGCTGCGGTGCGGCGGCCGCCTCGCGCTCGACGATCTCACGCAGCTTCGAAAGCCGCTCGTTGTGGTGGCGCAGAACGGCGATCCGTTCGGCGCCGCGCGGCGAGCCGTCGAGTACGCCGCGGATGACCGAACGGTTGGAGTCGACCGGCTGGACGAAGAAGACGGCCAGCGTCTCGGCGCCGTCTTCGCGGGCCGTGATCGCCACCGAGAAGCCGTCGCTCGCCTTAAGCGACATATCTGCCGCTGTGCCTTCGAGGCAGCCGTTCGGCTGAAAGCGATAGCCCGTCAGCGCCGCCACCACGACATCGGCCGGCGCATTGACCGGAATGCCGCGAAGGGTGAGAAGATCGCCTTCGGCGAGGCCTGCGACGTCCGGCACGTCCCCTTGAGGCTCCTCCGCCGACCAGACGAGGCCATAGCGCTCGACGCCCGCAAAGGTACGGTTGGTAATGGTGCGGGCCGGAGCGTCGGCCGGGTGTGCCGGAATATAGGTACAGCCGGCGGTGCGGTTGGAATAGCGCCAGCCGTGATACTGACACTTCAACTCGCGGCCATCGTTGATGCCGATAGAGAGGCGGACGCCGCGGTGCAGGCATCGGTTCTCCCAGATATTGACGTAGCCGTCGTCGGCACGCCAGACGGCGAACTCGCGGCCGAGCAACTGGGCGTGGAAGACGTGGCGGAACGGCAGATCATAGGACGCGGCAACGGGATGCCATCTGGTCTTGGCGGTATCGAGCATCGTTCTCTCCAGAATTCTGAAACGTCAGGTGGCGGCCGGGATGACCCCGTAGGTCACGCCCTTCTGGCTGAGCCAACGGCGGTAGGCGATCGCCGACTTGTCGGCGCGGATCGGCGTCTCGGCCCGCGGGTCGAGCGGCAAACGCTTCGGAAACTGGTTCTCCAGGATCGGCTTGTCCTGGCCGAAAATCGTTTGCTGGAAGCGCTTGATCACCTTGTCTTCGTTCTCTTCGTCGAGGACACAGAGCATCATATGCGCGCGGACATGCTCCTGATCGACCGGCTGAAGGAAAACGGCAATGACGTCGAGGCGGCTTTCGTCGATGGGGCTGGATTTGTACAGCACCGAACAATAGGGATGCGGCACCCGATAGATATATTCCACATCGGCTCCGCCGGTGGATGCGGTCGAGGCCATCGGTTGGAAGAAGCGACAGCGCGTGGCGACGATCTCGTCGCGCTCGACCGAAAGCTCGACGTCGTATTCCTTGACCTCCGTATGGGGTTCGGCTCCCAGAATATCGGTATGGACATAAGGAAAGTGGCCCATGTCGAGGAAGTTCTCGATAGCGCGGGGTGCCGAAACATTGACTCCGATGGTGGCGGCATTGAGCCTGCGCCGATCGGCTTCCGCATATTCGGGAATGGGAAACAGCTCGGCGGGCGGCGTCCCCAGCGAGGTCCAGATATAGCCATAGGCAAGCTTGATCGGCAGACAGCCGCCGAGCGTACCGATATCGACCGGACTGCCGGCAGGGAGCTCCGGGCGCGAACGCCAGACGGCCGCGTTGCCCTCGCCATCCGAAACATAGCTGATGCGCTCTTCGAGCAGCACGGTTTCCTGAACCGTCCCCGCCGGCACCTCGTCCACCGCCGCCAGCGGGTGCCACAGATCGAGAACCACCTGGTCCTGGCATTTGGTCGGGCTCATGTCGTTCATCTCCGTGAATGGCGTCTGGTCACCAACCGTAACGGCTGTCGGAATTCACCGGCTCGCCGCTACTGCCGCGAACCACCTGATGGCGATAGCTACCCACGACACTGGGCGGCGAGGTCAGCGATCAGGCGCGGGTAAAGGGGCGCGGCCGACGACGTCAGGTCCGCGTGGACATGGCAATCATTAAGAAGAACTCGATCGCTACAAAGGGCAGTTCTGCTCATCGCATCCTCCCTGGCTAGCACTTCCCTATGAACCTAGCTCCGTGATGGACTCATTGGAACCACAAGATTGGATACCAATCAACAAAAAATTGCATGGCAAAATGCGTTTTTTGATTGACAGCTTGATTTGATTGAATACCGATATGGAATTCGTAACGCCGGATATGCGGCCGTGCAATGCTCCGGTGCGACCGTCCCGCAGATTTTTCTGCGGGAGATGGAGAGACCTGTCATGAGCAGCCGTTCGCAGGCGATTGCCGACATCCTGACCCGGGCGATCATCGATCACCGGCTCGTACCCGGATGCAAGCTCGGTGAGCGCGAACTGGCCGAAATCTTCGAGGTCAGCCGCATCGTCATCCGCCAGGCGCTGATCAGGCTTGCCGACGACGGGCTGGCGCAGATCGAGCGCAATCGCGGCGCCTTCGTCGCACGCCCGAGCATGCAAGAAGCGATGGAGATCTACGACGCGCTGACGCTCGTGGAACAGGGCGTCGCCGCCCAGCTCTGCGACCGGCTGGGGCCGGCCGGCTTCGCCGAGTTGCGCCAGCACGTCGAGCGGCAGCGCCAGGCCGTCGCATCCGGCAACGACGCGCTTGCCGACGTTCTCGGCCAGGAATTTCATACTCTCTTCGTCCGCCTCAGCCGTAACAAGGTCATGCAGGAAATTCACGCGCAGCTCGTGCGGCGCACCACGCTCCTGCGCTCGTTGATCTCCGCCGATTTCGACTATTGCAATCTGCTGGACGACCACCAGCGGGTGATCGACCTGCTCGAAAAGGGCCGGCTGAAGCCTGTCATGGAGTTGATCGACACCCATCACCGCAGCGTCGTGCGCGGCTATATCATGGATCGGCAGGTCTTTCCGGAGCTGACGCCGCGGGAGGCGCTTCAGCCCTATCTCGACGGCAAAGCCGATGAGGCGTCCAAGCCGGCGCCACGCAAGAAAACGGGAGAAAGCGGGGGGGCCGTCGCGAGCCGCCACGTCCACGCCACGAAATAGATCCGGCGGCCACAAGCCGGAGAAACGACACGAACCGACAAAGGGGTTACTGCCATGTTCAACCTGACCAGACGACAATTCCTTCGATATTCCGGCGCGACCGGTGTGGCACTCGGAACCGGAAGCCTTGCCAGCTTCGCGAGCGCAGAGGAGCCGTTAAAGATCGGCGTCGTCTACGTCTCGCCGATCGCCGAGATCGGCTGGACCAAACAGCACAGCCTGGGCGTCGACGCGATCAAGAAGGAATTCGGCGACAAGGTCGCCATAACGGTCATTGACAACATCTTCATGCCCCAGGATGCCGAACGCGTGTTCCGCGAGCTCGCCGCCTCCGGAAATCAGCTGATTTTCGGGACCAGCTTCTCGCACGGCACGCCGATGCAGAAGGTGGCGCCGCGCTTCCCCAAGACGGCGTTCGAGCACTGTTCGGGCATCGTGCACCGCGCAAACCTCGGCACCTTCGAGGCCAAATATTACGAGGGCACCTTCGTCGCCGGCGCGGCCGGCGGGCATATGAGCAAGTCCGGCAAGATCGGCTTCATCGGCGGGTTCCCGATCCCCGACATTGTCGGGCCGGCGAACGCGCTTCTTCTCGGCGCGCAGAGCGTCAATCCGGAGGTCACCTGCAACGCCATCTTCCTCAACTCCTGGTTCGATCCGGGCAAGGAGAAGGAAGCGGCCAACACGCTCCTGTCGCAAGGCTGCGACGTCATCTGTTCGATGACGGATACGGCAACCGGCGTACAGGTGGCCGGTGAAGGCGGCGCCTGGTCGATCGGCTACGCCAGCGACATGGCCAAGTTCGGCTCGGGCAAGCAACTCACGGCCTTTACCCTCGACTGGTCCAGTGAGTATCTGCGCGCCGCAAGGGGCGTAGCGGAAGGCAACTGGAAGGCTGAGGCGCGTTGGGACGGGCTTGCCGCCGGGGTCGTCAAGATGGCCCCCTATAATGAGGCGATCCCTGCCGACATCCAGGCCAAATTGAAGCAGCTCGAAGCCGATATCGCAGCGGGCAAGATCCATCCCTATGCCGGCGAGCTCAAGGACCAGGACGGCAACGTCAAGGTCGCTGCCGGGTCGGTTCTTTCGGACAGCGACATCCGCGGGATGAACTGGTTCGTCAGGGGGATGATCGGCAAGCTCAGCTGAGCCGCGTCCTGAAATCGGCGTGACCGCGGCGAAATCCGCGTCGCGGCCACGTCGTCGCCAACGCACAACCACGGCAGGAGCGGCCATGATCCCCCGCCTCGAACTGCGCAGCATCACCAAGTGCTATCCCGGTACCGTCGCGAACGACGCCGTCTCGCTGTCGATCCTGCCGGGAGAGATACACGCCGTCCTCGGAGAGAACGGCGCCGGCAAATCGACGCTGATGAAGATCATCTATGGCGCAGCTCAAGCCGACTCGGGCGAGATCTATTGCGACGGCAGACGGATCGAGGCGCACAATCCCGCAATCTCGCGCTCGCTCGGGATCGAGATGGTCTACCAGCATTTCGCGCTCTTCGAATCCGTCTCGGTGGTCGAGAATATCGCCCTGGCGGTCAAAGGCACTTTCGATCTCGACCGGCTCGCGGCTGAGATCAAGGCCTTGTCGGCGCGCTACGGCATGCCCATCGATCCGCACCGCAGGGTGCACGATCTCTCCGTCGGCGAGCGGCAACGCGTGGAGATCGTACGTTGCCTCCTGCAGTCACCCAAGCTTCTGATCCTGGACGAGCCGACCTCGGTGCTTACGCCGCAAGCCGTGGTGAAGCTCTTCGAAACGCTTCGCCAACTGGCAAGCGAAGGCTGCAGCATCGTCTATATCAGCCACAAGCTCGATGAAGTGCAGGAACTTTGCGACACCGCCACGGTGCTGCGCAACGGCAAGGTGACCGGCACGGCAAAACCCAAGGAATCGACGTCGCTGGAGCTCGCCCGGATGATGGTCGGCTCGCAGCTTCCGCAAATGCATGTGAGCCCTTCAGCCCCCAGCGCCAAGCCGCTGCTGGAAGTCCGCGGGCTGTCCGCTCCCGCCCGGGACAAGTACGGCACCGAGCTGACGGATGTATCCCTCGAAGTGCATGGCGGCGAGATCGTCGGACTGGCCGGTGTGTCGGGCAATGGCCAGGCTGAGTTGATCGCGCTGTTGAGCGGCGAGCGGACCCATCCGCGCGCGGAGACGATCCTCATCGGCGGGAGACCGTCCGGCCACCTCAGCGCCGGCGAACGGCGCAAGCTCGGCATGGCTTTCGTCCCGGAGGAACGCCTCGGCCGTGGCGCGGTGCCGCCCCACGCCCTGTGGGAGAACGCCGTGCTGACGGCCCACCGGGCTGGCCTCGTACGCAACGCCCTCGTCGACCGCAGGAGGGCCGGCGATTTTGCGAGGCGCGTTATCGAGCGCTTCAAGGTAAAGGCGAATGGACCGCAAGCGAGCGCGCAAAGCCTCTCCGGCGGCAACCTGCAGAAATTCATCGTCGGGCGCGAGCTCACCCTGGAGCCGAGGGTTCTTCTCGTGTCCCAGCCGACCTGGGGCGTGGATGTCGGTGCAGCCGCCTTCATCCGCCAGACGCTCGTCGATCTCAGCCGCGCCGGCGCAGCGGTGCTGGTCGTATCGGAAGAGCTCGATGAGCTGTTCGAGATCTGCGACAGGTTGCTGGTCATTTCCAACGGCCGCATTTCGCCGCCATTGATCAGAAAGCAAACCAATCGCGAAGAGATCGGCCTCTTGATGACCCGGGTCGGCCATGGCGAAACGAGGAGAACCGAAGTTGCCCTTGAGGATTGAACAAAGGCAGGAGCCATCCGCGCAGATGCGGATCGCCGCTCCGGTGATCGCCACGGTGCTGACCTTCCTTGCGGGGTCCGTACTGTTTGCCGCGCTCGGCTATGATCCGCTGGCGACGCTGCACGCCTTCTTCGTCGCGCCCATCAATTCCATCAACGGCCTTTCCGAGTGGCTGCTCAAGGCCTCGCCTCTGATTCTGATCGCCTGCGGACTGGCCGTCGGATTCCGTGCCAACATCTGGAACATCGGCGCCGAGGGGCAACTCATTGTCGGCGCTGTCGCAGCCTGTGGCGTCGGCCTCTTCTATCCCGATCCCGAGAGCCCGCTCCTCATTCCCCTGATGTTTCTCGCAGGCGCAGGCGCCGGCATGGCATGGGCAGCGATCCCGGCATTTCTCAGAGCCCGCATGAACACCAACGAGATCCTCGTCACGCTCATGCTGACCTATATCGCGACGCTGTTGCTGTCCTTTCTGGTCCACGGCCCGTGGCGCGATCCGGCCGGGTTCAACTATCCGCAAACGGCGCTCCTGCCGGCGGCGGCGATGTTCGAACCTTTCGATTATGCCTACCGGCTCAATCCGTCGATCTTCATCACGGTCGTGGCAGTCGTCATGATGTGGCTCTTCACCGATCGCAGCTTCCTCGGCTACAAGATGTCGGTGAGCGGCGCCGCCCCCCTTGCGGCGCGCTATGCGGGCTTTCGCGAGTCCTCCGCAGTCTGGACAGGGCTGCTTGCGGGCGGCGCGGCGGCAGGCATCGCCGGTATGGCGGAAGTGGCCGGTCCGCTCGGACAATTGTCGCCCCAGATCTCGCCCGGTTACGGCTTTGCCGCCATCATCGTCGCCTTCATCGGACGGCTGAACGCCTTCGGCATCGTGCTCGGGGGACTGCTGATGTCGCTCCTCTTCCTCGGCGGCGAGACCGTCCAGATGACCCTCGGCCTGCCGGCGGCGCTCACCCGCATCTTCCAGGGCATCCTCCTGTTCTTCCTGCTGGCCGCCGATTTCTTCATCTACTACCGTCTTCGCCTTCCGGAGCACGCCTGATGGATCTTTTCATTGCCATTTTCACCGGAACCATTATCGCGGCGACGCCACTGATATTCGCAGCCCTTGGCGAGCTCGTCGTCGAGAAGTCCGGCGTGCTCAACCTGGGCATCGAGGGCATGATGCTGATGGGGGCGGCCTTCGCCTTCTGGGCGGTGATCGCCGGCCTGCCGATGCCCGCGGCCATCGCAGCCGGCGCACTCGCCGGTGCCGCCACCTCGCTTCTCTTCGGGGTGCTGGCGCTGACCTTCCTGACCAACCAATATGCTGCCGGCCTGGCGCTCGCCATATTCGGGTCGGGGGTTTCGGCCTTTCTCGGGCGCGGTTTCGGCAGTGCGCCGATCGATGCGCTGAAGCGCGTCCATGTCCCCTTTCTCTCCGATATCCCGGTGATCGGGCCGATGTTCTTCCGCTTCGATCCGATGGTCTATCTGGCGATCGCGATGTTCGGCCTCATCACCTGGTTCCTGTACCGCACCAAGGGCGGCCTCATCTTGCGCACCATCGGCGAGTCGCCCGAAACGTCGCACGCGATCGGCTATCCCGTCATCAGGATCAGATATCTGGCGGTGCTGTTCGGTGGTCTGATGGCTGGCCTTGCCGGGGCATATCTCTCGGTCGCCTACACGCCGCTCTGGGTCGAAAACATGACCGCCGGCAAGGGCTGGATCTCGCTGGCACTGGTCGTCTTTGCGACATGGCGGCCGCTGCGCGTCCTGATCGGCGCCTGGCTGTTCGGCGGCATGACGATCCTGCAGCTGCAGGGACAGGCCCTCGGCATCGCGGTCCCTTCGGAGCTGCTCTCGGCGCTTCCCTATCTCGCGACTATCATAGTCCTCGTGATCATCTCGCAAAATCGCCAATTGCTGACGCTGCACTTCCCGGCGTCGCTGGCAAAGCCATTCCGGGCGGCGAGCTAGCGTTCAAGGCAAAGTGGCGGGGACACCGGGCTTCCCGTTTTCGAGTTATGGCGGCTCGATCTCACCCGCCACTACATGATTGAGGCCGGTGCCTTCCGCCGTCAGCGTCATGCGGACTTTCAAGGTCTTGCCTGCGATCTGCCCCTTGCGCACCGTCTCCTCGATCTCTCGCTGCGAGGTGACTCCGACCTCCTTCAGGAACTTGCGGATCGACATATTAAAGGCATCTTCGCTCATGGCAGGACTCCTCTGTGTGTGGAAGTGGTTGTAGGAGAATGGGAGTGAACAAGGAAGCAAGCGACCGCGCGGATGCTGTCGGCGCCGGTTCCTGCCGCCTCATTGCAAGTGGAGCGTGACGGCTGTACCGTGAGGCTGACAGGTGCGCAAAGCGCGCTGCTGCATGCTGCCTTAGGGACCTAACCGCCAAGGATGATGTCATGCAGCGATCCAAGGTGCCACGTGCTTTGCGCGTCCGACAGCACGCGCGGGGCTGGGCAACGGACGCAAAGTCATGGAACTTATCGTCGCCCTCGGCGTGATAGTCTTCAAGGTCGCCTTGCTGATCGCGATCCTGCTGTTGCTGCCCCTGCCGCTGACTTGGTTGGAACGCAAGATCGCCGGGCACATGCAGCAGAGGATGGGACCGATGCGCGTGGGCTGGCACGGATTGCTGCAGCCGGTCGCGGACGGGATCAAGCTCCTGACCAAGGAGGATCACATCCCGGCCGAAGCCGACCGCTTCCTGTTCAAACTGGCTCCGATCCTGGCGCTTGCCCCGCCCTTCGTGGTGTTTGCCGCGATCCCCTTCGGCGAAACCGTTTCGGTCCTCGGCAACGAGATCACGCTCTACATTTCCAACCTGAACGTAGCGCTGCTTTTCGTCTTCGCGGTGATCGGGCTGGAGGTCTATGGCGTCATCTTCGGCGGCTGGGCGGCCAACAGCAAATATGCCGTGCTTGGTTCTCTGCGGACCTGCGCGCAAATGATCAGCTACGAAATTCCGATGGGTTTCGCGGTGATCGGCGTCGTCATGCTGGCGCAATCCATGAGCCTGCTCGACATCGTGCGGGCGCAAACCGACGTCTGGAATATCGTTTATCAGCCGATCGGATTTTTCGTGTTCTTCGTCGCAGGACTTGCAGAAGCGCAGCGAATTCCTTTCGACCTGGCGGAAGCCGAAGGCGATCTGGGAGCCGGCTTCCACACCGAATATAGCGGCATCCGCTTCGCCTTGTTCATGGTCAGCGAATATGTCGTGATGGTGCTGGTGTCGGTCCTTACCGTGATCCTGTTCTTCGGCGGGTGGAACGGCGTGCTCATCCCGCTGCCGCCGCTCCTCTGGTTTTTGCTGAAGGTTGCCTTCTTCGTCTATTTGTTCATGTGGTTCCGCTTTACCTTCCCCCGCTACCGTTATGACCAACTGATGGCGATCGGCTGGAAGGTCTTGCTTCCACTGTCTTTGGCGAACATAATCATCAGCGGTGTTGTTTTCTCTTGATGCATGCCGCCCGGAAACTCGGGGCGCGGACATGCAGACGACTCTCAGGAGCCGCAGCGAGGCGGCCATGTCGCACGCACTGGACAAAGCTGGAAGATGGATCGGCTGGGCCTTCTTCGCCGATCTGGCGAATGGTTTGGCTTTGACCTTCGGCTACATGTTCTCCAGACCCGTCACCATGCAATATCCGGACAAGGAGAAGTGGCTGCCCTATTCGCGTTATCGCGGGCACCATTTCCTCAAACGTGACGCCGAGGGAGAGATCAAATGCGTCGCTTGCGAGCTGTGCGCGCGGATCTGTCCCTGCGACTGCATCGAAGTGGTCCCCTACGAGGATGAAAAGGGCAACCGGCGCCCGGCCAAATTCGAGATCGACACGGCCCGCTGTCTCTTCTGTGGGCTCTGCGAGGACGCCTGCCCGGCGGACGCGATCGCTCTTGGCCAACAATATGAATTTTCGAGTTTCTCATCGCGCGACTTGGTGATCGGCCGTGACGATCTGCTCGCCAAGCCGGGCAAGGCGATGACCGGCGGCGGTGTCGTCGCTGCGCGCCTGAACACCGAACGGGATGTTCTGGTCCAGGCCAGCGAGCCGCGCGGGTACAATTGGTGGCGGAATATTCGACGAAAGTGAAGGCGCGCCGGGGTCGCGCCGAAGCAGGAACTGGAGGCTCAGATGCACATCTGCCAAATCCTGGGAAGCAAGTCTCCCGAAATCGTCTCGGTCACGCCGGACCACACGATGGTCGAAGTATTGCGGCTGTTTCGCGACAGGAATATCGGCTTCGTCGTCGTCGGCCGTTCGCCAGGAGAATGCCTGGGCACGCTCTCGGAGCGGGACTGCTGCCATGCCGTGGCCGAGTACGGCACCGAAGCACCGCTGATGCGGGTGGGAGAAATCATGAACCGCACTGTCGCGACCTGCTCGACGGAGGATTTCCTGCCCTTCGTGATGTCGATCATGACCGAGCGGCGCACGCGCCATGTGCTGGTCATGGACGGCAACGATGCCGTCGGCGTGGTCAGCATCGGCGACGTGGTCAAACACCGGCTCGAAGAGGCATTGCAAGCGGAGCGGGACATGCACGATTACATTTGCGGAGCCAACTATCGCTGACGAAAACGCCTGCCGCAGATTGCCTTTGAGTTGACCCGATCAACAGCAAGGCTGCAGCAAATACCCCCTCTGCCCCGCAGATCCGGATGCAATCAGACCCGGTCTTCCTCCAGAGCGGATTCTGCGCGCCTCGCGCAGGCGCGGATCTCCACCGGACATGGATACTCTCCCCGCCGCATCAGACTGTTGAGCCGCAGGGCGCGGTAGTTTTCGGGAACGAACGCGAGCCCGTCCGGAAAGCGCCTGTTGACCTTGAGCTTCGCTGTCAGTTCGCCCCGGGCGGACCGCACGAGCACCTGATCCCGGTCCGAAAGGCCGAGTCGCGCGGCATCCTGAGCGCTCATTTCGATAAACGGGTCGTCTGCAACCGAATTCAGGGTTTCCGAGCGCTCGGAAACATAGCCATTGTGGAACAGGCAGTTGCCGGTGATCAGCTGGAGCACGTCCGTCACCCCAGGAGCAGACGGAGGAGCGAAGAACCCGCTTGCCCATGGCTGCGGGGCTGACGTGGTGAAGGCACCGTCGGCACCAAGCCCTTCCCGCGTCAAGCCGTCATAGGCGGGAACCAACCGGGTCATCTCGTCGAAGATGGCGGTCTCGGTCGATGGCTGCAGCGGCTGCTCCCGAAGTGCTGCGATAAAGTCGAAGATCGCCAGATTGCTCCTGGCGTCAAAAGCCGGTTCGCGGAATTTTCGAAGCGCCTGGGTCCGGCCCTCATTGTTGGTGAAGGTGCCGGATTCTTCGCCGTAACCGGCTGCGGGCAGCACGACGTCGGCCAGTCCCGCCGTATCGGTCAGAAACGCGTCCTGCACGATCAGAAGATTGGCGGTACCGAGTGCGCGCTCGACGAACTCCCGGTCGGGATAGGACATCAGCGGGTCGCTTCCGACCACATAGAGGACGCCCATCCGCCCGTTTACGCAGAGTTCCAGCATCGCATCGAAATCGGCGCCCGGTTCGCGGGGGATCTCCGCGCCCCAGCTCCGTGCGAACTCCGTGCGCGTCGCCTCATCGGCGACAGGGCCAAGGCCCGGCAAAACTCCGGGCAGAACACCCATGTCCCAGGCGCCCATCTGATTGGCACGATCGAAGAGAAACTGCAGAGAGGGTTCCTTGCCGGCCAGGCGCAGGAGTTGGAGAAGATTGCCCAGCTGCTGCAGCGTCTCCCGTGCCAGCGGTGATCTCAGCAGATCGACGCTTACCAGGAGGGTGACGCTCCGACCTTCCTTGAGCGTTGAAACCAGACGGCCCAACGCGTCATTGGCGTCGGACCCGGTGATCGTCCCGCTGGTCATCGCAAGCATATCGCCCGGCAAGCCCTGATCGGTCACGGCCACGAGAGCAGCCACCACCGCGGCAAGGCTCCGAGCCTCGCCGCCGGGATAAGCGCGAAGGACCGCCGCCGCATCGGCATCGAGCCGCGATGGCCGCGCCGAAAGCATGAGCAAGCGGGTATGCTGCCGGCGCGCGGCATCGCGCAGGAGGTATTCGGTGACCGGGTTCTCCTCGGTCACGTTGCCGCCGATGATGACCACACAGTCCTTGCCGATCACCTGTTCGAGAGGGCCGCGGCTGTAAAAGCTTGCCACCAGCGGCGCCAGGATGTCGAGGGGTGTGGACCAACGCGACGAGCAGTCGACGTTATTGGTGCGGAACACCGTCCGCATCAGTTTCTGGAACTGGTAGAGCACCTCATTCGGCAGACGCGGCGAGATGAGCCCGCCGGCGGCCTTGCCCTCCATTACACCGATGCGCTGGCGGACAAAATCGCCCGCCTCCTCCCATGACACCCCCGTCAGCGCGCCGTCGCGGCGGATCATCGGCCGCTTGATGCGATCCCGGCTTTCGATGAAGTCGAGGCCGAAGCGGCCGCGCACGCAGAGCGTTTCGCGATTGACGCCATGTTCCCAGTCAGAGCGGACCCGCATGAACTCGCCTTTGCGCGCTGCGACGGTGAGCTGGCATCCGGTGCCGCAATGCGGGCAGATCGTGTCGGTCTCGGCGAGATCCCAGGGCCGTGCCCGGTAGCGATAGGGGAAACTCATCAGCGCGCCGACCGGGCAGACCTCGACGCAATTGCCGCACTGGTCGCAGCTCGCAAGACTCCCCTCGAAGCCGGTGACGGCGGTGTCCATGCCCTTTTCCACCGTGCCTAGCGCCACCGCGCCCACGACCTCCTCGCACATTCGCACGCAGCGCTGGCACTGGATGCACCGGTTGACATTCATGATGATGACCGGGCTCAGACGGATGTCCTTCGAATGGAACACGCGTTTTGGGTCGCGGAACCGGCTTTCACCGGGCCCATACGCCATGACCATGTCCTGAAGTTCGCACTCGCCGCCCTTGTCGCAGATCGGGCAATCGAGCGGGTGATTGGCGAGCAGCATGTCGAGCATCGACGAGCGCGTTTCCTCGATCAGCGGCGTATTTGTCCGAACCACCATGCCGTCCGATGCCACGGTCGCGCAGGCCGGCTGCAGCCGCCGCAGTCCCTCGATCTCCACCAGACACATGCGGCATGAGGCGAGTGGCGGCAGGCGCTTCCAATAGCAGAAGGTGGGAATGTCGATGCCCAGGCGTTCGGCGGCGGCGAGCACCGTGGAGCCAGCCTCGACCTCCAGCATTTGTTCGTCGATCGTGACCTTGACCATACTTCCTCCCGGACCGGCCGGGTGCCCGTTTCAGTGGAAAGGGCACCTCCGCTCTTCGATATGGACGACGAATTCCTCGCGGAAATGCTTGAGCGCGGCCCGCAAGCCCATGGCCGCACCGTCGCCCAGGGCACAAAACGTGTTGCCGAAAATACCCTTGCAGAGCATCTCCAACTGCTCCAGGTCGCCGGTTTCACCCTCGCCTGCCTCGATGCGGCGCAGAACTTTCACGGCCCAGTCCAAACCTTCCCGGCATGGCGTGCACTTGCCGCAGGACTCATGGTGGAAGAACTCGATGATCCGCGTGGCGAGCTTGACCATGCAGGTGGAGTCGTCGATCACGACCACGCCTGCCGAGCCGAGCATCGAGCCGGCGGCAGCAAGCGAGTCGAAATCCATGCCCACCTCGAGCTCGCTCGCCGGGATAACCGGTGCCGATACCCCACCGGGAATCACCGCCTTGACCTTTCGCCCCGGCAGGGGTCCGCCGGCGTGCTCCTCGACGAGTTCATGCAGCGATATGCCCATCGGCAGCTCGTAGAGGCCGGGTTTGCGAACCTGACCGCTGAGGCAGTAGAGCTTCGGGCCGGGGCTCCTGTCCGGCCCTATACCGCGAAACCACCCCGGTCCGCGCATCACGATATGCGGCACGCAGGCAAGCGTCTCGACATTGTTGATGACGGTGGGGCTGGCGTAGAGCCCGGCCACGGCGGGAAACGGCGGCTTCAGTCGCGGCTGCGCCCGCTTGCCCTCGAGTGACTCGAGCATTGCGGTCTCCTCGCCGCAGATATAGGCGCCGGCACCGCGATGGATGTAGACCATGAAATTGAAGTTCGAGCCGAGAATGCCGGTGCCCAGACAGCCGTTTTCATGTGCCTCGGCGATCGCCTGTTCCATACGGCGAATAGCCGTCACATATTCTCCGCGAATGTAGACGTAAGCCGTCTCGGCCCCGATTGCATAGGCGCTGACCGTCAGTCCCTCGATGAGCTGATGCGGGTCGCGCTCCATGATGATGCGGTCCTTGAAGGTGCCGGGTTCCCCTTCATCGGCGTTACAGCAGAGATATTTCGGCTTGCCGGCCGCTTTCGGCACGAAGCTCCACTTCATGCCCGTCGGGAACCCGGCACCCCCGCGGCCGCGCAGGTTGGATTCCTTGACGAGGTCGACGATCTCGTCCGGCGTATATTCGCCGAGCGCTTTCCGGAGCGCCCGATAGCCGCCGCCGGCCTCATAGGTTGACAGCAGATGACCGTCCGGCACATCGACATTCCTGAGCAGGACCGGCTCGAACATGGCTACTCCCCTGGCGCCGGCGCAGCAGCGCGGAAGCTCTCCAGCAGCGCATCGAGCCGCGCGGTATCAAGGTTGCCGTGGTAATCGTCGCCGACCTGCATCACCGGAGCCATTTCGCAGGCCCCGAGACATTCGACGGTCGAAAGCGTGAACGCACCGTCCGGGGTGGTTTCGCCCTTCCTGATCCCCAGTGTCGTTTCCAGATGCTTCAGCAGCGCCTCGGATCCGCACAGCATGCAGGAGACATTGTCACAGAGTTGCAGGTGGAACCTGCCGATCGGCTCGGTATGGAAGAGCGTGTAGAAGGTCGCCAGTTCATAGACCCAGACGCGTTCGACGCCGAGGATCTCGGCGACGTCTTCGAGCACCGGCCCGGGCAGATGACCATGCTCCTTCTGCGCGATCATGAGCGCGGGCATGATCGCCGACCGCCGTTCGGGGTATCGCGCCGCCGCCGCCTCGATCTCTTCGCGCATGGTCATCGCGTCCGATCCTCCCTGCTACTTGTCCACCTCCGCCATCACCGGGTCGAGACTGCCGAGCACGGCGATCATGTCGGCGAGGTAGCGTGCGTTGGTGACGCCGAAGAGCGCCTGAAGATTGACGAAGGAAGGCGCCCTCACCTTCATGCGGAACGGCTTCGGCGATCCGTCGCTGATGATGTAGAAGCCGAGTTCTCCTTTAGGCGCCTCGATGGCCGCATAGACCTCGCCTTTCGGTACGTCGAAGCCATAGGCGGAGAGATCGAAATGCTGGATCAGGGCCTCCATCGAGCAATGCACGCGCTCTTTGTCGACGGGGAAGGCGATCGTCGGAATATCGACCTGAAACGGCCCCTCCGGCATCTGCTCCATGCATTGTTCGATAAGGCGGATGCTCTCGCGCATCTCGTCGACGCGGCAAAGCCAGCGCGCATAGCAATCGCCCTCCTCGCGCGTGATGACGTTGAAATCGAGCCGATCGTAGATTTCATAGGGTTCGTCGCGCCGGATATCCCAGTCGACGCCGGAGGCACGCAGGTTCGGCCCGCTCAAGCCGAGGTCGATCGCGTCCTTTGCGGAGATCACGCCTATCCCCTGCGTGCGGCTGAGAAACACCCGATTGTTCTCTATCAGGCGCTCGTAGTCGCGGATCCTGTTCGGGAAGATCTCGCAGAACTCCCTGATCTTCGGAATAAACCCGTCGGGCAGGTCCTCGCGTACTCCGCCGACGCGGCAGTAGGAGGTGTGCATGCGCGCGCCGGTGATCATCTCCAATAGGTCCATGATCATTTCGCGCTCGCGCATGGCGTAAAGCAGCGCCGTCATGGCACCCAGGTCCATCGGCAGCGCGCCGGTGATCAGAAGATGGCCGGAAATCCGTGCGAGTTCGGCCATCATCACGCGGATATATTGCGCTCGGATCGGGGCCTCTATGCCGAGCAGCTTCTCCACGGCGAGCGCGAAGGCCAGGTTGTTCGAAGGCGGACAGAGATAGTCGAGCCGGTCGGTCAGCGGGAAGATCTGGGTATAGGTGAAGCTCTCCGCCAGTTTTTCGGTGCCGCGGTGCAGATATCCGATATGCGGGTCGACGCGTTCGACATATTCGCCGTCGAGTTGGAGCACGAGCCGCAGAACCCCATGGGTGCTCGGGTGTTGCGGACCGAGATTGAGAAGCACCTCCTTGGTATTGAGCGCTTCGCCTTCCGGCCTCATGAGCTCGGTGACTTCGGTCATCTCAACTCTCCGGCGTCTGACGGCCTCCTTGCGGTATATCTCTGGTGGCGAGGTCCGGCTGCGTCGGCGGCGGCCCCTCGGCACCGAAGGGGTTCAGTTTGTCCTTGTAGCCCCTCAAGGGAAAATCCTTGCGCTGCGGAAAGCCCTCGAAGCCTTCCCACATATAGATGCGGCGCAGATCGGGATGCCCCTCGAAACGGATGCCGTACATGTCCCAGGCCTCGCGTTCATGCCAGTTGGCGGTGCGCCAGACTCCTGCAACAGAGGGAACATGCGGTGGATCGCCGAGCCGGCACTTGATGCGCACGCGCCATTTGTTCTTCAGCGAATAGAGGTGGTAAACCGTCTCGAAACGCGGCGTTTCGGGGTAGTGATCGACGCCGCATATGTCGGAGAGGAAATCGAACTCAAGCGCCGGGTGTTCTTTCAGGAATCGACAGAAGTCGACGATCTGCTCCGGTTGGACGGCAAAGGCGCAGATACCATGCGCGGCGCCGAGATTCTCGACTGCTCCCGCGAAGCTCCCGATGATCGCCTCGAGATCGACACGCCACTCCCCGGTCATGATGCTACAACCCGTCCCAGTGGCGACCCGGTGATGGCGCGGGACCTCCTAATCTTCTCCTGAAGGAGGAGAAAGCCGTGCATCAGCGCCTCCGGCCGCGGCGGACAGCCCGGCACATGCACGTCGACGGGGACGAAGGTTTCCGATCCCTGCACCACGGCATAGGTGTTGTAGACCCCGCCCGAAATCGCGCAGGTCCCCATCGCAATCACCCAGCGCGGTTCCGGCATCTGGTCGTAAAGCCGCCGCACGACGGGCGCGAATTTCCGCGTGACCGTGCCGGCGATGATCATCACGTCGGATTGCCGCGGAGAAGGCCGGAACACCACGCCGAACCGGTCGAGGTCGTAGCGCGCGCAGCCGGCCGAGATCATTTCGATGGCGCAGCAGGCAATGCCGAAGGTTTCGGGCCACAAGGCCGACCTCCGGCTCCAACCGATGATGCTGTCGGCCGTGGTGAACAGTACGCTGTCGCGGATCGCGTCGTTTATTCCTGCCATTCCAGCGCCCCCTTCAGCCAGGCATAGGCGAAGCCCACAAGCAGCAGCAGCATGAAGACGAACATCTCGATATAGCCGACGATGCCGATCTCCTTCAGGACCACCGCCCAGGGAAAGAGGAACATCGCTTCGACATCGAAGACCACGAGGAGTATGGCGAGGATAAAGAAAGGAACCCGGAAGCGGCCGCCCGCGGCCTCGCCCGCCGCTTCCATACCGCATTCATAAGGGGCGTTCTTTTCGGGATAGGGATTGGACGGACGCAGCAGCGAGGAGACGAAAAGCGTCGCCGTCGCCACCAGGACTATCCCGGTAACCATGAACAGAACCGGCAGGAACTCCATTGCCGTCATAGCGTTTGGCCTTGGCCAATCAGCGGCTTTTCTCAGCCGCGATCGGTCCCTTCGGAACCGGGGATGCCGGCGCCTCGAGAGGCGGTCTGGGCAATCCTTTTCCTCCGGGGCGAGTCTATGCCGTCGGGCTGATCAATGCAAATCCAATTGATTAGTAATGTATGATCCGAATTGGCCCGCCTGCAACAATCGGCGATACAGCGGCGAAGACCCGCCTTACCCACCGAAAGCCGACTGTTGAGCAAGCCTCAGGAACCACGCCGGAAACAGGCCGATGCCGATGGTGCCGGCTGCTGTGAAGGCGAGCGTGGCACGGACGAGCGGCGTCAGCGCAGGTTCGAACGTCCTTTCCGGCTCGCGCATGTAGATCACCATCACGATGCGGATATAGAAATAGGCGGCGACGACGCTGAGCAGGACTGCGATCACCGCCAGCACGACGAAACCTCGCTCCACCAGCGCGACCAGCACGTAGAACTTGGCGAAGAAACCTGCCGTCGGCGGGATGCCGGCGAGCGAGAAGAGATAAAGGAGCATCAGAAGCGCGAGCCCGGGATGGAACTTGGCGAAACCTGCGTAGTCTTCGATGACCTCGCCGGATAGATCGCCGTTCCGCATCATGATCACGGCGCCGAAAATGCCGAGATTCATGAAAGTGTAGATAAGCAGATAGAGCATCACGCTGGCGATCCCGTCCTGGCCGCCGGCCACCACACCGAAAATAGCAAAACCCGCATGGGCGATGCTGGAATAGGCGAGCAGGCGCTTGAAATTATCCTGCACCAGCGCCACGAAACTGCCGAGCGCCATCGTTGCCACCGCGATGGCCGCGACGATGATCCAGGCGTTCGAGACCTCGACAAGCGGATTGAGGAACACCCGGAGAATCACCGCGAAGCCGGCCGCCTTGGGCGCGACCGACATGAAGGCAGTGATCGTCGTCGGCGCCCCTTCATAGACGTCCGGCACCCACATATGGAACGGCACGGCCCCGATCTTGAAGACGAGCCCCGCAACGATGAAAACGACCGCCAGCAGCAGGGCGGGATCGAGCGGACCGCCGCTCACCGCCTCAGCCATCCGGTCCAGTTGGGTCGTACCGGTGAGCCCGTAGATGAGCGAAACGCCATAAAGGAAAATCGCCGTCGAGACTGCGCCGAGGATCACATATTTCAACGCCGCCTCGTTCGACCGCCGTTCTTTGCGCAGGAAGCCTGTCAGCACATAGGTGCAGAGCACCATCAGCTCGAGGCCCACATAGATCGACAGAAGATCGATCGACGAGGCCATGATCATCATCCCCGCAAGGGCGAAGAGCAGCAGGACATAATATTCGCTCCTGCCGATCCCCTCGATCTCGGCGTATTTCCGCGACAGGAAGAAGGTCAGGATGGTCGCCAGATAAAACAACAACTTGAAAAAGACGGCGAAGCGGTCGGAAATGAACATGCCCGCATAGGCCGGCCGCATTTCGCCTGCCAGCATGAGCGTGGCCACCGCGGCAAGGAGCACGATCGCGACCGAGGCCCACAGGAGCAGTTCGTCCCGCCCGTTGCGCACAAGCTCTCCGACAATCAGCAGGATGCAGGCACCGGTGACCACGATGATCTCGGGGACGCTCGCCAGGGCCCATTGGAGAAGCGCGGCAGCAGTCATTGACCGCTCCCTTCACCGTGTACCTGCACCAGCAGATTTCGCACCGACGCGTCGATGATCCCGAGGAAGGGTCGCGGATAGAGCCCGACCCAGAGCACAAAGACGGCGAGCGGCAGAATGGCAGCCAGCTCGCGGCCGTTCACGTCGTTTATCTTGTACCTGGCACTCACATTCGGCGGACCAAGCGCCACTTTCCCGTACATGCCGAGCAGGTAGGCGGCACTCAGCAACGCACCCACTACGGCCGCGGCGCCCGCGGCGAGGTTTGCCGCAAACCCGCCTGACAGCACCAGCAGTTCGCCGACGAAAGCGTTCGTCCCCGGCAGCGCCATCGAAGACAGGGTGAAGAGCGCAAGAAAGGCGGTATAGACGGGCGCCGCCTTCATCAGCCCGCCGTAATTCGCGATGCTGCGGGTATGGGTGCGCTCGTAGATCAGGCCCACGAACAGGAACAATGCGCCAGTCGTTATCCCGTGGTTGAACATCTGCAGGATGCTGCCCTCGAGCCCGCGCAGATTCAGCGCGAAAATCCCGAGCGTCACAAATCCCATATGGCTGATGCTGGAATAGGCCACCAGCTTTTTCAGGTCGTCCTGAGCCAAGGCCAGCAAGCCGCCATAAACGATCGCAAGAGCCGAAAGCACGAGCATAAGCGTCGAATAATAGAGCGATGCTTCCGGCAGCATCGGCAGCGAGAAGCGCAGGAACCCGTAAGCGCCCATCTTCAGGAGCACGCCGGCGAGAATAATGCTGCCCGCCGTCGGCGCCTGGACATGTGCGTCCGGCAGCCAGGTGTGCACCGGCACCATCGGCACCTTGACGGCGAAGGCCACCAGGAAGGCGAAGAACAGCCAGGACTGAATGCCGAAGGGCAGATCCTGCGCCGTCAGGGCGATTATGTCGAAGGTCTCGCCCCCCTGGAAATAGAGCACGATGACGCCGATCAGGAAGAGGATGCTGCCGGCCAGCGTGTAGAGGAAGAACTTGAACGCCGCATAGACCCGGCCTTCCCCGCCCCAGACGCCGATGATCAGATACATCGGAATCAGCATCGCCTCCCAGAAGACGTAGAACAGGAACAGGTCGAGCGCGCAGAAGACACCGAGCATCAGCGCCTGCATGATCAGCAGGCTGATCATGAACTCCTTCACCTTGCGGTCGACCGCCACCCAGGAAGCGAGCACGGAGATCAAGCTCAACAGCGCCGTCAGGAACAGGAAGAGCGCGCTGATGCCGTCGACGCCGAGCGCATAAGTGATCCCGAGCGCGGGCACCCAGGGACGGCTCTCGGTGAACTGCATTTCGTGCGTCGTCGTGTCGAAACCGGCCAGCATCACGATGCAGAGAGCGAGATCGACAAGGCCGAAACCGAGCGCTGTCCACCGCACCGCATCGTCGCTGCGCATGAACATCACCACCGCCGCCCCGGCGACGGGCAGGAAGACGATGAGGCTCAGCAGCGGGATCGACATCGTGCCTACCTCCACACCACTGCAAACACGAGGATGGCCGCGATCAGACCGGCGATCATCGCCAGCACGTAATGGGTGACGACGCCGCTCTGCCAGCGTCGCAAGACGCTGCCGCCGCCAAGGATCGATCGGGCGAAACCATTCACGACGCCGTCCACGCCATTGAGATCGAGCCGCACCCCCATGCGCGCCGAGCCGTGCAGGAAGGGCAGTACCGCGGTCTCCGACACGTCGCTGACCGCCTTCTCATACCGCGCCAACGGTCTTTCTGCGAACCACATGAAGGCGCGGGCGCCCTTGCGATAGAACCAGTCGGTATCGAGGCTGATCGTGTTCTCGGGATCGAGCGCCCGAAGGAAGATCACGAAGCCCAAAGCCGTGAACATCAGGATCCCGAGGCTCTCGGTCACGTGGACGCCGGTATAGGGTTCGAAATCGACAGGATAGGGCAGAAGCGCGTAGAGCGGGCCGGGGAATACGCCGATGGCAATGCAGAGCGCCGCCGCCATGCCCATCGCGACCAGCATGTTGCCGGGTGGCTCCCGTGCCTGCAGCCCCCGGTCGGTACCGAAAAACATGTAATAGGGGAGCTTGAGCCCGGTGTGCAGGAATGTCCCGGACGACGCCATCGTCAGCGCCAGCATCACCAGCGCGCGATGATCCTGCCCTGCCGCGGCTATCACCATCGATTTGCTGACAAAACCCGAGAAGAACGGAAATGCCGAGATCGCAAAGGCGCCGATCATATAGAGCGCTACCGTCAGCGGCATTGCCTTGTAGAGCCCGCCAAGCTCGGTGAGCTTGCGCCGGCCGGTGACGTAGATCACCGCCCCGGCACCCATGAACAAAAGCCCCTTGTAAAGGATGTGCGCGAAGGCGTGACTGGTGGCCCCGTTCACCGCCAGCTCGGTGCCGATGCCGATGCCCGCGACCATGTAGCCCACCTGACTGACGATATGATAGGCAAGAAGGCGGCGGCAGTCGTTTTCCAGCACCGCATAAATGACGCCGTAGAGCGCCATCACCGTGCCGAGCCAGACCAGCAGTTCGATACCCGGAAACGCCCGCGCCAGCACGTAGACGGCGGTCTTGGTCGTGAACGCGCTCATGAACACCGCGCCGGTGACCGTCGCCTCCGGGTAGGCATCGGTCAGCCAGGCATTGAGCGGCGGCACCGCCGCGTTGAGCAGGAAGCCGGCAAGAATGAGATAGGTACCCGCGTCCAAAGCGCCCTCGACCGGACCGAAGAGCAGCGAGCCTGCGGCTGCCCCATGGAGCAGAATTCCACCGAGCAGGATGACGCCGCCGGTGACGTGGAACATGAGATACCGAAAGGCAGCGCGGATCGCCTGTCCCCCTCCTTGAGCGAAGACGAGATAAGCCGACGCGAATGCCATGCCCTCCCAGAACAGATAGAGGGTCAGGTAGTCGCCTGCGAACACCACGCCCAGCGCGCTGCCGACATAGACGAAGGCGGCTACATGCTGGCCGGCGCCGGAAAGGTGCATTGCATAGACCGTCCCGATCAGCGCCATGATGGTGAAGACGGTAGCGAAGACGGTGCTGAGCTGGTCGACCTTTGCAATCAGAATTTCCTGGCCGAGGAACTGCGTCTCGCCATAACTGCCGGGCTCTATCGCCAGGACGACGACGACCGCCAGTACCGGGATCAGCACGAGATAGGCTTTACGCACCGGTCCCGTGAAGAACGGGATCGGTAGAGCGCCCAGAATGAAGATGAAGGCCGGATGGACGAAATCAGTCATAATAGTCCTCGCGCCGCATCAGCCCGGCGCGGTGGCCGAGAAACTTGGAAACGAAGATGAGCAGCACGCAGGAGCCGAAGCCGTACGCCGCCGACCAGCCCGGCAGGCGCTCCCACAGGTATTCGGCGTGGTCGCGGCGAACCAGGAAATCGGCGACGACGATCAGGACGAGCACCAGATAGAACAGCCGCCGGCGCAGCCTCGCATATTGCGCATCACCAAAGAAATCGACGACAGGCTTGATCATCGGATCACTCCGTCCGCGAGGGTGAGGAAATAGTAGGGGAAGATGCCCATCAGCACTGAGAGGATCGCGGTCGCGACCAGCGGGATCGTGACCAGCGGGATTTCGCGAACCGGCGCCCGGCTCTCCTTGGTCTCCGACTCGAAAAAGGCAGTGTAGCTGACCGGCAGAAAATAGGCGGCGTTGAGGACCGAACTTGCGAGCAGCACGGCCAGGAACGCCATCTGCCCGGCCTCTACCGAGCCCTCCGCCAGATACCACTTGCTGACGAACCCTGCCGTCGGCGGGATCCCGATCATGCTCAGCGACGCGACGAAGAATGCCCCCATCGTCCAGGGAAGCCTGCGGCCGATGCCGGCCATGTCGCTGATATTGCGTTTTCCGGACGCACAATAGATCGATCCCGCGCAGAAAAAGAGCGTGATCTTGGAGAATGCATGCGCCGCGATGTGGATGATGCCGCCGACCATCGCCAGCGGCGATAGCAGTACCGCGCCCAAGACGATGTAGGAGAGCTGGCTGACGGTCGAATAGGCGAGCCTCGCCTTCAGGTCGTCCCGCGTCAGCGCGTAGACCGACGCCATCAGGATGGTGAACGAGACCAGATAGGCCGTGGCGATGCCGAGGCCCAGTTCCCCGACCATGCCGACGCCAAAGACATGAAAGATCACCCGCAGTACGCAGAAGACGCCCATTTTCACGACCGCCACGGCATGCAGGAGCGCGCTGACCGGCGTCGGTGCCACCATTGCGGCAGGCAGCCAGGCATGCATCGGCATTACGGCCGCCTTGGCGAAGCCGAAAAGATAGCAGAAATAGACGACCGCGAGCAGCGTCGCCGAGGCATTGGCGCCGGCCAGCAGCCCGCCCGCCACGAAGTCGAGCGACCCGGCGATGTGGTAGGTCAGCGCCAAGGCAGCGAGAAGCACGCTCTTCGAAGCGCCCATCAGATAGACGAGATACTTTCTGCTGCCCCGCCATCCGTCTTCGTCCTCGTGGTGGTAGACGAGCGGATAGGTGACGAGGCTCAACACCTCGTAGAAGATAACCAGCGTGAACAGATTCGCGGCGAAGGCGCCGCCCACCGCGGCCGCGAGGCTGGTGGCGAAGCATGCGAAAAAGCGGGTCTGCGCATGCTCGTGCAAGTGACGCATGTAGCCGATGGAATAGACCGCGGCCACGATCCACAAAAGCGACGAGACCGTGGCGAACACCATGCCGAGCGCATCGGCGCGGAACGCGAAGTCGATCCCCGGCAGGATCTCGAACAGGCGCAGTTCGACGGTGCCGCCGGCCAGCACCGTGGGCGCCATGGAGACGACGATTGCAAACATGGCGACCGCCGCGACCGGCGATACCGCGTCGCGGAGTTTCTCGCGCTTGTTGAGAAAGAGGATGGCGAGGGCCGCCAGTCCGGCGACGGCGACGGCGAGCAGCGGCCGGGTCGATATCACCGGGTCCAAGCCGCTATCCTTTCATAATGGTGATGTCGTCTACCTTGAGGGTGGACTTGTTCCTCACCAGCGCGACGAATATACCGAGGGCCACGGCAACCTCCGCCGCGGTGATCGCGATGACGAAGATCGCGAAGATCTGTCCGCGGAAGTCGTCGTAGTACTGAGCGAAGGCGATGAAATTGATGTTGACCGAATTGAGCAGGAGCTCCAGCGACATCAGCACGATCAGGATATTGCGCCTCAACAGGACGCCCCCCGCCCCGATCACGAACAGGGCCACTCCGAGCAGGATCGACCACCAGAGCGGGACCATCAGCCAGGTTCCTTCCGCGCCAGCACGATCGCGCCGACGAGGGCCGCGAGCAGGATGACCGAGGCGACTTCGAACGGCAGGAGATAGTCGGAGAAGAGCGTCTTGCTGAGATCCCTGATCGCATCGCCGCCGCGCTCGGCAATGGGCGGCGTTGCGGTGAAGCGATCGCTCCAGAGCACCAGCACGACCATCTCGGCACCGAGCAGGACGAGCAGCGCGAGCGCCGGCAGGTTGCCGCCCGGCATGAAGCGCTGCAGCACCGCTTCGCGCACGTCGACCATCATGATCACGAACAGGAACAGGACCATGATCGCGCCGACATAGACGAAGATCTGGATGACCGCGAGCAGCGGCGCACCGAGTATGACGAAGATTGCCGAAATCTGCAGGAAGCACGCCATCAGCGCCAATGCGCTGTGAACCGGATTGCGCGCCAGAACCAGTGTCAGGGCTGTGACCACGGACACCGTAGCGAACAGAAGAAAGAACCCCTGATGCATCGACGCCGACCTTTCGCCACGAACTCTCGGCGCAAGACGGCCGGAGTCGAGATAGCGCCGCACTCACAAATTGTGCCCTAGTATCGGGTCTTTCACAAGATTATTGTCGCTTTGACAAATCCCCGATGCTCTGTCCGCGCTTGCGCGACCGTCGGCTTACACCTTCTGAGATTGCCTACGACGCGCCGGATCGCTCAGCCCATTGTTGCCATTTGATCTTGCTATTGCATGTCGGTCACCCTTTAATGTCGAGAGGCCCATTTGCCGGCCGACTGGCTGAGGAGAGCCCGCCCTCATGAAGCCAATGAACGAAGAGCATCTCGCGGTTCTGCGCAGGCACATGGTCGAGGTTGTCGCAATCTATGCCGACCTCGCAAGCGAAGAACTCGGCAAGGCGGCGCTCGACGAACGGGTGATGGCAGCGATGCTGCGGGTGCCCCGGCATCTTTTCGTGCCTGTCCCGGCTGCGCCCTTTGCCTACCAGGACATGCCGCTTCCGATCGGCTTCGATAAGACCGTGTCGCAGCCCTTCATGGTCGCTCTCATGACCGATCTCCTTGCTCCCCAACCGCATGAGGCCGTGCTCGAGATCGGCACCGGGCTGGGCTACCAAACCGCAATCCTCGCGCAACTCGCCGGCCAAGTTTGGAGCGTCGAGATCATCGAGGAATTCGCAGGTCAGGCCGAAGCTCTCCTGCACGGCCTCGGCATGTCGAATGTCGGCATTCGTATCGGCGACGGTTCTCGCGGCTGGCCCGAGCACGCTCCGTTCGACAAGATTCTCGTCACGGCGGCGGCTGAGCAGCCGCCCCCGGCTTTGCTCGAGCAGCTCAAGCCAATGGGCCGCCTCGTTCTTCCTGTCGGCTCGGAAGAACAGGTGCTGACCGTCATCGACAAGGATTCGGCCGGGCGATTCGCGGCACGGCAACTTATCCCGGTTCGGTTCAGCCGGCTCGAAGCGGCCTGAGCGCGCGCCTATCCTTGAAGCACGGGAGGCTCGTGTCTTTCTCCGGGAACAATTTACGGTCGCGAGCAGTTGAGCCAGGTTGCACAACCTAGCGGGGCTTTCTTCCAATGCGATACAGCGCCTCACCAATCTGAGTGTCGTGTCATGAACGCACCGACGCCCGAACCGCCCTCCCATAGGCCCCATGATCTCTTTCACCGGCTTATGGATGGCATTGCCGAAGCGGTGATCGTCAAGGACGATGCGTCACGGTTCGTCTTCATCAACGACGCGGCTTGCGAGCTTCTGGGCAAAGACCGGAACCAGCTCATCGGACGGACCGACCACGACATATTGCCGGGGGAGCAGGCAGACAGGATCGTCTCGCTCGACAGGGTCGTGCTTTCGACGGGCGAAGGCCACGAGCTCGAAGAGCAAATCACGACGCCAGATGGGACACAGCGCACGCTCCTGACAAAAAAGCGGTGCGTGAGCATTCCCTCCGGTCCGTCCGAGAAGAGGTTCGTGGTCGTGACGATCGTGGATATCACCGACCTGCGCAGGACCGAAGAGACTCTCCGGGCGAGCGAGGAGCACTATCGCTCTCTGGTTGACCTTCACCCGCAAGTCCCCTGGACCGCAAACACGGCGGGAGAGGTCCTGGAGGTTGGCCCGCGATGGAGCGACCTGACTGGCCTGGGCGAAAAAGAAACGCTCGGCAGTGGATGGGCCAAAGCCGTTCATCCGCAGGACGCGCAATCTTTGGAAGTGAAATGGCACCGCTCCCTGGCAAGCGGCGCACCATTCGACTGCGAATACAGGCTTTTGACCCGGACCGGCCATTATCGCTGGTTCCGCGCTCGCGCAGCCGCAAAGCGAGACGCGGATGGAAAAATCGTGCGCTGGTACGGCCTCCTGGAAGATATCGACGAAAGGCGACGCGCCGCCGACGCCTTGCGCGAAAGCGAGGCCCGCTTTCGAGCCATCGCTGACAACGCGCCCGTGATGATCTGGGTTGCCGACCCCACAGGCGACACGAGCTTCTTCAATCGCTTGTGGTTGGAAACGACGGGGCAAACAGAGGCCGAGGCGCTCGGTTTCGGTTGGGTCGACGTCATCCATCCCGATGATCGGCAGGCAGTCCAGGAAATATTCTTCAGGGCGACTGCGGGCAAGGAACCGGTGCACAGCGAGTACCGGTTGCGACGAGCCGATGGAAGCTGGGCATGGGTCATCGACGTCGGGCAACCGCGCTTCTCCGCCGACGGAACGTTCCTCGGATATGTCGGGTCCGTTCTCGACATCACCGAACGGCGAGCCGCGGAGGTAGCTCAGCAGGAAGCTCAGGCGTTTATCAGAAGCATTTTTGACAGCAGTCCCGACTGTGTGCGCGTGCTCGACATGGAGGGACGGCCGCTGCTCATGAACGAGGCCGGGCGGCGTATCTTCGGACTGGATGAGGGTGCTCCGGTGACGGGGCAGACATGGGACTCCATCGGGCGAGCTTCCGACGCCGACAAGGTCGAGGCGGCCTGGGAAAGCGTCAGACGCGGGGAGACAGCGCGTTTCGAGATTTCCGTTCGGGATGCCGGCGGTGAAGAAAGATGCATGGACGTGATTTCGGCCCCGATCACGGACCATCGAGGAAAACCGTTCAGAATCCTGTCGATCTGGCGCGACATTACCGATGCGAAGCGAGCAAGCGACGAAATCAGTCGTGCGCAAAGGCATGCTGAAGCCGCTGCCGACCAACTTTCTTCGGTACTCGAGAGCACCATGGACAGCGTCATGCTGCTCGACGCCGACTGGCGCGTGCGCTATCTCAACGAGAACGCCCGGAAGCTCCTGCAGGTCGGAGACGAGGCGCTCGGAAGAGTGTTCTGGAAGCTCTTCCCCGAAGAGGAAAAGGGGAGCTTCGCCAAGCATTGCCGCGAAGTGATGGACCGACGGGTCCGCTCCTTTTTCGAGGATCATTTGTCGTCGCTCGGCCGGTGGGTCGAAGCGAATGCCTCCCCGACGCAAGACGGCATTTCCATTTTCTGCCGAGACATAACCGAGCGGCGTCGCGCGGAAGAGGACACGCTGCTGGCCCAAAAGCAGATCGCCCATATGGCCAGGCACGACATGCTTACCGGGCTCGCGAACCGGATGTTCTTCCGCGAATGCTTCGAGCAGGCGCTGAACGAGAGCAGCCATGCCCGTATGGCAGTGCTGTGCCTCGACCTTGACGGCTTCAAAGCCGTCAACGACACGCTCGGCCATCCCGCCGGCGACGCTTTACTGCGTCAGGTCTCTCAAAGGCTGATCCAATCCGTCAGAACCACGGAGACTGTCGCGCGACTTGGGGGCGACGAATTCGCCATAATACAACCTTTGACGAAGTCACGTGACGAAGCGTTCCGCCTCGCACAGCGGATGATCGATACCCTTTCCGAACCCTTCAGCATCGAGGGCGTCGCCGCAACTGTGGGGACGAGCATCGGAATTGCCTTTGCGCCGGAAGACGGAACCTCTGCAGATGAGCTGATCAAGGCAGCCGACATCGCGCTCTACAGTGCGAAATCCAGCGGACGCGGCACCTACAAGCTCTTCGACGTTGCGATGCATGCGCAGCTGCAGGCACACCAGCAGATGAAGATCGCAATGCGGGATGCGCTGGGGAAGGGAGAGTTCGAGCTGCATTATCAGCCGCTGGTGAGCCTGGAGTCGCGCTGCGTGAGCTGCTGCGAGGCGTTGCTGCGGTGGCGACACCCTCAGCGGGGAATGATCGCACCGGCCGAATTCATTCCGATTGCCGAAGAGACCGGCTTGATCGTTCCGATCGGCGAATGGATTCTGGGTGAGGCATGTGGACAAGCCGCGCGCTGGCCGGAACATGTGAGCGTCGCCGTAAACCTCTCCCCTGTCCAGTTCAAGCATCGCAACCTGGTGAGGGCCGTCGCCAACGCCCTTTCCGCCACCAGCCTTGATCCCGCTCGTCTGCAATTGGAGATCACCGAGACGGTTCTCTTGGATGAGAGCGAGCATAATCTCGAGTTGCTACAGGACCTGCGAAGGCTCGGCGTCAAGATCGCGATGGACGATTTCGGAACGGGCTATTCGTCGCTCGGCTACCTGCGCAGCTTTCCCTTCGACAAGATCAAGGTCGATCAGGCCTTCGTCCGCGACCTGCCGCACGGTAAGGAGTCGCTTGCGATCGTCAAGGCCGTCGCCGGCCTTGGGCAGAGCCTTGGCATGACGACAACGGTTGAGGGCGTCGAAACGGAGGATCAGCTGGCGGTGGTGAATTCGGAAGGCTTCAATGAGGTGCAGGGCTACCTCTTTTCGCGCCCCCTGCCCGCCGCGGAAATCTCCAAGCTGATCGCAGCCGGTTCCCTCTAACTCGAATGCCGCAGTTTCCACGCAGGGCAGGAATTAGCCCTACACGTCGCGCGGCGTGTGTGGCACAATCCAATTACTACCGCTCATTGATCGAAATGACGGGAACTCATTCGCCGAGACGATCGTTAGTTGCAAGTCGAGCCGGGTTCGGAAACCCGTGGCGTGAGCCAGCGAGCGGGGATAGCGTAATGAATGCCTCAGGCGTCGCACTTATTGCCGATGACGATGAATTCTTCAGGATTGCGCTTGGCTTCATTTTGAAGAGCAAATTGCGCTTTACCGAGATTATCGAGACCGGGTCACTCGACGAGGCGATCGAGAGGCTTTCCGAGCGCGAAGACGTCTCGCTGGCATTGTTCGATCTGGCGATGCCGGGCATGCAAAGCGTCGCCAGCCTTGCTGCCGTGCGCGACGTCCACCCGGATTTGAAAGTCGCGGTCGTTTCGGCATCGTCGCGCCGATCGGATATCCTCTCCGCCCTGACGGCAGGCATAAACGGTTATGTCCCCAAGGGCCTTGGCGCCACCGACCTCGCCGAAGCGGTTCGCGCCATTCTCAACGGAGCCGTCTATGTCCCTCCCTCCATTGCAGGCCGCGCCTCCCCTTCCGAAGCAGAGACGCCAGCGCCTGGCGCGGGAGACCAGAACGAACGCCGCCGTACCATCGAATTCCTTACGCCGAGGCAGCGCGAAGTCTTGCAGCTCCTTGTACAGGGGTTCTCGAACAAGGAAATCGCCCGCAAGCTGAAACTCGGCGAAGGCACCGTGAAAATCCACATGGCAGCACTATTCCGAAGCCTGCGGGTCAGGAACCGCCAGGAGGCGGCCGCGGCCGGGGCGCGCCTTTTGCCGATGACCGAAAACCGACAATAGTCCGCTTGGATAGGCCGCCCTAGGTCATCCGGACGAATAGCGCAAATACACGCCAGGACGTAGTGACGACAGCAGTCAATGTATGTGGAACGATAATGCGCCAGCCGGTTTCGACAGAGAGTTTCATCCCGACGCCGCTTCGCGCCTGTCCGGCACACGGGCAACGAGGTGTCCAGTGAACAGGCGCCGCGCCTCGTTGGAGCTCGCTGAACAGGTTGCAGGCAAGATCGGCCTGAGCTTCTCGGCATCACGGAAAGAAGCGGTCGCCACGGCGATAGAGCGGGTGATGGTGCGGCGCTGCATTGGCGAGGGCCGCTCGCTTCTCGACCGGCTGGGATCGGACGAGAATTTGACGGACGACGTGATCTCCGCGGTCACGGTCGCCGAGACGCATTTCTTCCGGGGGCCCGAGCAATTCGAACTGATACGGCAGACAATTCTCCCGGAACTGCTGCGACGGCGGTCCGGCGGGCCTCCTCTGCGGTTCTGGAGCCTCGGCTGCGCGACGGGTGAGGAACCCTATTCCCTTGCTATTCTCTGCGAAGAGGAGGGCCTCCTGAACGATGTCCGGATCGATGCAGCCGACATTTCGAGGAGGGCACTCGCAGCGGCCAAGGCTGCCGAATACGGCGAGTGGGCCTTGAGGAATACGGCCCCGAGGCTGAGGCAACGTTACTTCACTTCGGGCGAGGGGCGTTTTCGACTGAACGAGCGATTGCGCCGGCAGGTCGACTTCGCTCATCTGAACCTCGGCACCGACGCGCTTCCGGCTTCGGAAAAGCGATCGGCCGATTTCGACTTGATCCTTTGCCGCAACGTGCTCGTCTATCTCGAGGCGAGCGCGGTGCGCCGCATCGCCCGTCAGCTTCTGGCCTGCCTTTCCGATGGCGGCTGGCTGCTGACGGCCCCGACCGACCCGCCCCTGTGGAAATACGCTCCCTTCGAGACGTCGATCACGCCCGCGGGCATTGTCTACCGCCGGATCATGGCTCCGGACGCACGTAAGAGCCCGACCGCGTGCGTCGCTCCCGTTCGGCGCCAGACCGGCAACCCGGCCGCGTGCGTTCCGCCCGCCCGGGCTCGCTCCGCGGCCTCGCGAAAAACGACCGGCGACGATACCGCCGAGGCCATCGCGCGGCAAATCCGATCGCGTTTCGACCTGGGTGAGCCCCTTGAGGCAGCGCGCCTTGCCGCCCGAGCGATCGAGAGGCATCCGCTATCAGCGGAACTGCACTTCCTCGAAGGTGTCTCCCGGATGGCCAGCGGCGAGACCGACGCGGCGACGGCGGCACTCCGGCGGGTGGCCTATCTCGACGGCAAACTGGCGGCTGCACAGTTCTTCCTCGGTGTCTGCCTCAAGGACAGCGATCCGCAGGCGGCCCTGCGCGCCCTCGAAAATGCGCTCTCGTCCTGCCTCTCTCGTTCGCCGCGCGAACACGTTGCGTTGATGCCCGAGGCGACGGCCGGACATCTGGCGCAGCGCGCACGGCGAGAGATCGCCACGATACGCCAACATCTCGGGAGCGAAGCCGGATGAAGACACCTTCCCGCCCCGCCGCCCGTCCGCTCGACTGGACCGCCGTCAGAAGCCGTATGGCAGCCGCGATAGAACAGACGGAGGCGCTTCTGGAAGCGGCACAACAGGATTCGGAAGCGCAATACGTGCAACGATCACACCGCGTGGCCGTTGACGTATCCGCCGGGCAAAGCGAAGAACAGGCCGTCGATCTCGTGATCTTCGTACTGGGGGATCGCCAGTTTGCCTTGGAGATCGGCTTCGTTTGCGAAATCGTTTCGAGGGCACGCGTCAGCCCGCTCCCCGGAATGCCCCCGCATGCCTGTGGCGTTTACGACCTGCGCGGTCAGCTGCTTCCCGTATTCGATCTGCGCGGGCCGCTGGATCTCCCGCAACTGGCCGGCATCGCCAATGACTGGGCGATCGTGTGCGGGCGGGAACGGCCCGAATTCCTGATCCTTTCCGAAGCCGCCCCACAAATATCGACGCTCCCGCTGGAGGAAATCCGCGCAGCGGAGCCCGCTGCGGGCATAGCTTGGCATTGGGCGACGACGAAAGCCGGGGCGGTCATTCTCGACGGCCACCTGCTTTTGGAGGACCGCCGCTTCTTTCTTGATGATGGGCAGATCACCGCCAGCGACGAGACGGAAAGGACCGAGTTCCATGAGTCCCCGACCAGCAAATAGCCTCTATGGCGCATTGGGGTTGGCAATGCTCCTATTCTTAGCAGCATCGGCGCTGCTCGTCGGGTCCAGCTTCATTGCACTGGAACGTGTGCGGGCGGATCTTGCGGCGACGTCCTCGCTTGGCAAGGAACGGCTGGCCTACCAGATGATCTACACGGCCAGTCACCTGGAACGAGCGGAGGGTCCGGCTCGGGCCGCTGTTGCCGCCGAACTGCGCCGCTTGATGGATCGCAATGAGCGGCTTCTTGCAAGTCTGGCGAATAGCGAAGAAGGGATCGGACTGGCGGCAGCGAACGAACCTGCTGCCCTCACGCAGCTCGAACAAGCCCACCAACTATGGCGGGATGAAGTCAAGCCCGCTCTGGAAAGCGCTATGGCCAGCGCACCGCTCAGCCGCGGCGCGCTGGACGACCTGGATCCGGAGATCAGAGCGTTTGCGGCGCGTCTGGACGGATTGATCAGCCGCATCGAACAGGCCGGAGCCACCCGGCTCCAGCGCTCCCAATTGCTGCAGTTCGGTTTTTCGGCTCTAGCCCTGCTGGTGCTCCTTCAGGTGCTGAGGGTCGGGCGCCGTCTGGCCCGCCGCACGCGCGCGCTCGCGGTGCTGGCGGAAAAGGTCAGCGCCGGTGACCTGGCGCAGAAGGCGTCGGTCGAAGGCAGCGACGAACTCGCAGTTCTCGGCGCCTCCTTTAATGCGATGACGGAGAGGCTCGCCGGTATGATCGACAACGAGCGGGGCAGCAGGGAGAGGCTCGAGAAGTTGCTCGCCACGATTTCGGAAACGGCGCAACACCTCTCATCGTCAGCTGCCGAGATTCTCGCCGGCACCACGCAACAGGTCGAAGGCATGCGCGAGCAGTCCTCGGCCGTTGCCCAGACGGTCACGAGCGTCGATGAGGTATTGCAGACTTCAGAACAGGCGGCGCAGCGCGCGCAGCAGGTTGCCGCCTCCTACGACAACGCCGTCAAGATCAGCAATGAGGGCCGCAGAGCGCTGGACGACACGGTGCAGGTGATGAATGCCGTCAGCGCGCGGACGGAAACGATCGCGGCAGATATTCTCTCGCTTGCGGAAAACAGCCTCGAGATCGGCGAAATCGTGTCGGTTGTTGCCGAGATCGCGGACCAGACGAACCTCCTGGCATTGAATGCTGCGATCGAGGCATCGCGCGCCGGCGAACACGGGAGGGGCTTCAATGTCGTCGCCAGCGAGATCCGGACGCTAGCCGACCAGTCGAAAGCTGCGACCACCAGGGTCCGCCGCATCCTCATGGAAATCCAGAAATCGACAAACTCCGCGGTCATCGGCGCCGAGGATGGATCCAAGAGCGTCAGCCGTGCGCTCGAGACGGTCAGCGAAGCGGGCGAAACCATCCGGCAATTGGAGGCGATCGTCGACGATTCCGCGCGATCGGTAGCTCAGATCGCCGCGTCGGCGGGTCAGCAGCGCGCCGGCATGAAGCAGATTCACGAAGCCATGCATTACATCGAACAGACCAGCAGCCAGAACCTCTCGGCGATACGGCAGGCCGAGGAGGCCGCGAAGGACTTGAACGAACTCGGCTCAAGGCTGAAGGAAATGCTCACCGACCACGGCAACGAACATGATAACACCTGAAGAACTCGACCCCGGCTTATTGACCATGTTCACTCAGGAAGTGCGGGAACGTGCGTCGGAGATGGAGAACGCCGTGCTGGCAATTGAGGCGTCCGGCGATGCGGATCGGAAACGGCATCTGCAGGAACAGCTTCTAAGGGTGGCGCATAGCCTCAAGGGGGCCGCCGGCCTGCTTCAGGTGCGCGGCGTGGAAACGATTTGTCACTGGATGGAGGAAATTCTCTCGATCGCTGCGAATGAACGGCTTGTGCTCGAAAGATCGAGGCTGGACCTGCTGCTGTTGGCTGCGGACGCAATCAGGAACGCGGCCGATCTGCTTGAGGGCGGCGAGATCCCCTCTCCCGCGCATGGCGAGCACGTGGTCGAAAAGCTGAAGTCCGTCGCAAGCGCGGCTTCCGATGACGGCTTGAACGAAGCGCACCATCATCCGCCCTTACCTCAGCCGGAGATCGCCATTCGCACCACCGACACCGACGGTTCCATGCGCGTCTCCGCCACGCGCCTGGATGCACTCCTTTATAGGAGCGGTGAGATGCTCACCTTCAATGGTGTCATGCGGCGTCATGCCGAGCAGGCCTCTTCGCTGCGCGAGGAAGCAAGGAAAATGCGGGCACCGGGCTTTGATCCCACCGGGCAGGTGGCGCGTGTCGAAAGCGGCCTGCGTCAGCTCGCGGCATACCTTCGCCAGGATGTTCGCCTGATGCAAAGTGCGGTGACCGCACTCGACGAAGAGATCAGGCTAGCACGCACGCAGCCTTTTGCGGAGGCATGCAAGGGCCTTGGCCGAATCGTCCGGGACGTGGCGGCGGCATCGGGAAAACGGGCAGAACTGGAGATCAGGGGCGGAGAGATCGAAGTCGATCGCTCCGTCATTTCAGCGCTGCAGGATTCGCTGCGCCATCTCGTCCGCAACGCCGTCGCCCATGGAATCCAGACGCCGGAGGAGCGTCGGGCGGCAGGACAGCCGGAAACGGGCAGCATCCTGATTTCGGCCGCCATGCGCGGAAACCGGATGGAGGTTCGTGTCGAAGACGACGGCCGCGGCCTGAATTTGGCTTTGCTGAGTGCGGCGACAGGCGAAAGCCCTCGAAGCAATCAACCCGAAGCGGATCTCCTGCGGCGTGTCTTCGAGCCGGGCGTCTCCACCTCGGCGACCGTCACCAGCCTCTCAGGGCGCGGCATAGGTCTCGACATCGTGAAAAGCAATGTGGAAAAGCTACGCGGCGCGGTCGACGTTTCGCAGGTACCGACCGGCGGTGCTGCCTTCACCCTCACCCTGCCTCTGACCCTTGCAACGGTTCGTGTTCTGGAAGTCCTTGCAGGAGGACATGTGTTCACGATCGACACCACGTCCGTCCAGCGCGTCATCCGGATCGCCCGGGGGGACTTCACGCTGGTAGAGGACAGGGATTTCGTCCGTACCCCCGCCGGTCCGATGCCCTTCGTCGATCTTTCGCTTTGGCTCCGCCTCCAGCCGAACCGGAGCGACGCGACCGAAACCATCCCGGCAGTGGTCGTCGACTCGCCGGGCGGCCCCACGGCAGTGCTCGTCGACGAAATCACCGGGGAACAGGAACTGCTCACACGATCGCTCGGCCCGCGCCTGGCAAATGTCCGACGTTACAACGGTGGAATGGTGCTCCCCGACGGGCGCATCGCCCTCCTCCTGAACGTCGCAGCCCTCGCCGAAGCTGCAGCCGAGGTGCGGCCTCGCAAGAGCGTCGTCGGGCGCCGGCCCGTTGCGGCCGCTCGTCGGAAGGTCCTTGTCGTCGACGATTCGAAATATGTTCGAACATTGGTGAAGCTCATACTGGAAGGCGCGGGATACGATGTGACCATGGCGACCGACGGCACGGAAGCGTTGAAGCAGCTTCGCGACCATGGAGCCGACGTGGTCGTAGCCGACGTCGATATGCCGTTCATGAATGGCTTCGAACTGACCCGGGCCATTCGCCAGTCGGACCGTCTTACCGGCACGCCCGTCGTACTCGTCACCGGGCGGGAGTCCCTTGAAGACAAGTTGAAGGGACTGCGCGCCGGCGCAAACGCCTACCTGAGGAAGGATCAGTTCGATGCGCACGACTTCCTGGAAACAATGCGGCAGGTCGTTTGAGGAAGAGGATGGTACGCATTCTTCTCGCGACATCCACGCACGAGCTTGAAGATCTCGTAAAGAGGGCGATCGACGGGGACGCCTCTGCGGAGCTCGTCCTGATCGCAAGAAGCGGAAGAGACGCCGTTAGAATGACCG
This sequence comes from Sinorhizobium meliloti 4H41, assembly GCF_000375585.1. Classification (GTDB taxonomy): domain Bacteria; phylum Pseudomonadota; class Alphaproteobacteria; order Rhizobiales; family Rhizobiaceae; genus Sinorhizobium; species Sinorhizobium meliloti_A. The sequence continues at coordinate 102,594 of NZ_AQWP01000004.1, forward strand.
GCGAACTCCTGCCGGACATTGTCGCCCTGGAACTTAGCCCTTCCGGGGATGACAGCGCGGAAACGGTCAGGGAGATAATGATCGCGGCACCGACGCCGGTCGTTTTGCTCTCACATCAGGACGGCTCGCAGCTCGGGACCGTTTCGGCGCGGGCGCTCGAAGCGGGCGCTCTCGCGGTCATCCCGGCGCCGGCCGCCCACGGCATGCCGCTCGAACAGCCGGCAATCGAAAAGTTTCTTTCGACGATCAAGGCCATGTCGCAGGTAAAGGTCGTCCGGCAATGGCGCCAGAAAGCCCGCGGAGATCGCGCGGCCAAAGACCAACCGCCAGCGGCAGGGACGTCGATCGGAATCGTGGCAATCGCGGCCTCGACCGGTGGGCCGGCGGCGATCCGTGCGATACTCAGAGATCTCTCAGCCGATTTCCCGGTGCCGATCCTCATCGTCCAGCACATGTCGAGCGGCTTCATCGACGGCGTTGCCGCCTCTCTCGACGCGACCGTGCCGCTCACGGTGAAGGTCGCCAGGAACGGAGAGCTTATCAAACCCGGCACCGTCTACCTCGCACCGGACAATTATCAGCTCGGCGTCTCGGGCAGATCGCGCCTACGCGTCTCGGACGATGCACCGGTCAACGGCTTCAAGCCGTCCGGATCCTACCTCTTCGGCTCGATCGCGCGCGCCTTCAAGGGGGAGTCGCTCGCGGTCATCCTGACCGGAATGGGCGATGACGGGACGGAGGGGCTTCGGGCGCTGCGCATGGCGGGCGGCAAGGCGATCGCGCAGGACGAGAAGAGTTCGGTGGTCTTCGGCATGCCGAAGTCGGCGATCGGTGCCGGCCTCGTGGACCTGGTGTTGCCGCTGGAAAGCATAGCCGAGAACATCGCCGCCATCGCCCGGGGACGGAACTAGATCCGGATGAGTAAACAAGGACATGAACGTTGTGGGGCCCGCGCGTCGGACTTGACGCGCACGCGCCACATCGCCCCCCTCTAGGTGTTCATTATCTGAATAACCGCCGGTGTGATGATCACCGCAAAGAGCACGGGCAGAAAGAACAGGATCATCGGCACGGTGAGCTTGGGCGGGAGAGCGGCCGCTCTTTTCTCGGCCTCGCTCATGCGCATGTCCCGGTTCTCCTGTGCCATAACGCGCAACGCCTGACCAAGCGGCGTGCCGTATTTTTCCGCCTGGATGAGGCTGGTGACGACGGCGCGCACGCCCTCCACTCCGGTTCTCTGCCCTAGGTTTTCGAAGGCCTGTCGCCGGTCCTGTAGGTAGGAAAGCTCCGCAGTCGTCAGCAGGATCTCCTCCGCAGTTTCCGGCGATTGCGTGCCGACCTCCTCGCCAACCTTGCGGAAGGCGCTTTCGATTCCCATGCCGGCTTCAACGGTGATCAACAGCAGGTCCAGCGCCTCCGGCCAGGAACGCCGGATCGACTGCTGCCGCTTGGTGATCCTGTTCCTGATGAAGATCGCGGGAGCGAAATATCCGAACGCGCCCATGGCGGCGGCCATCGCCACCACCAGAAGCAGCGGCGCCTCCGGGCGGACCACCAACAGGATGTAAAGCAAGCAGGCCGTGAAGATGGCAACCGGCGCGATCAGCCGGAAGGCAAGAAAGGCCGTCACCGCGGCATGGCCGCGATAGCCTGCCATGCTCAACTTGCGGACGATCTCGCCGTCCTCGGCCTGCTTGGCAAGGCGGAAGCGGTCGACGATCGCCTGAAAGAGCCGCTTCGGCTCCACACGCAAGGATACCTTGCTCTTCTCTTCCAGCCGGGCGCGTTCGCGCTGGCGGATACGTTCGCGTTCGCCCTCCACCTTCCGCATACGCTCCGACAGCGTGTTCCGGAAGACGTAAGGCCAGGAAACGACGACGACCGCTGAAAAGGCGGAGAAGCCGGCCATCATGGCCGCCAACTGTTCCGGGTCTGGGATATGGACGCCAAGGTTCATCTCAAGTTCTCAGAAGTCGAAGTTGATCATCTTGCGCATGACGAGGATGCCGATGCCCATCCACAGGCCGCAGCCAACGAGGACGACCTTGCCGATGATCGTCGTGAACAGGAGCGCCATGTAGTCGGGACTCATGAAATAAACGGCGCTCGCAACGAGAAACGGCAAGGCACCTATGATGCCTGCAGAAGACTTGGCCTCCGAACTCATCGCCTTGATCTTGCCCTTCACCTTCTTGCGCTCCCGCAGCACCTTGGAGAGGTTACCGAGCGCTTCAGAAAGGCTGCCGCCGGTGCGGCTCTGAATGGCGATGACGATGGCGAAGAAGTTGGCTTCGGCAAGCGGCATGCGTTCGCTCATGCGCTTCACGGCCTCGTCCACCGGGATTCCCAGCGTCTGGTCCTGAACGATCGCGAGGAACTCGCCCTTGACCGGCTCCTGCGCTTCCATGGCAATCACCCTCAGGCAATCCGGCATCGGCAGACCTGCCTTGAGTCCTCTGACGATCACGTCTACGGCGTTCGGAAACTCGGCAGCGAACCGCGCAAAGCGCGCATTGCGCTTGATGTTCACATAGAGGTGCGGCAGGAGCAGACCGCCGGCGATTGCGAAACCGACCGACACCAGCGGGCCGAGGCCAAGCAGCAGCAGCATCGCGGCCCAGGTGGCCAGCGCGGTGCCGGCACAGACGAGAAGATAGGCCCTGCGGGACCAATGAAGGCCGGACTGACGGAGCCTGGCCGAGAGCGTCACCTTGCCTTTGCGCGCATTCGCCTGGCGCTTCTCCTCAATCTCGCGCAGTGTCTTTTCCACCGAGCGACGCCGGTCGCGGCCCTCCGTCTCGGCTGGCTCGCTTCGCTTGTCTTCCGTCCGCGCCGAAATGCGCTCGAACCTCTGGCGATAGGCGCTTGCCTTCGAGACACGCGGATAGAAAGCAGCCACCATAACGCCGCCGATGCTGGTGGACGCCAGGAGGAAGACGAAGGCGGGAAACAGCAAAGAAGTCGCCATCTGTTTTTGGCCCTGTGTCAGCGTTTCGTCAGGCGGCGGCCTTCATCTCCGCCGCGTCGAGGGCCGCGGCAAGCCGGGCCTCTTCGCCGTAGTAGCGAGCGCGATCCCAGAATGCCGGGCGACCTATGCCGGTCGAACGGTGCCTTCCGACGATTTTTCCCTTCTCGTCTTCGCCGAGGATGTCGTAGACGAAGAGATCCTGTGTCGTGACCACGTCGCCCTCCATGCCGAGCACTTCGGTGATGTGGGTGATCCGGCGCGAACCATCGCGAAGGCGCGCTGCCTGCACGATCACGTCGACCGACGAGACGAGCATCTCCCGGATCGTCTTGGCAGGCAGGGAGCTCCCGCCCATGGTGATCATCGCCTCGACGCGCGCCATCGCTTCGCGCGGAGAGTTGGCGTGGAGCGTTCCCATCGAACCGTCGTGACCCGTGTTCATCGCCTGCAGCAGGTCGAAGGCCTCGGGCCCGCGGACCTCGCCGACGATGATCCGCTCGGGCCGCATGCGCAGGCAGTTCTTCACGAGGTTGCGCATGGTGATCTCGCCCTGCCCCTCGATGTTCGGCGGCCGCGTTTCGAGGCGCACGACGTGCGGTTGCTGCAGTTGAAGCTCCGCCGCATCCTCGCAGGTGATGACGCGCTCGCCGTGCTCTATATAACCGGTCAGGCAGTTCAGCAGCGTTGTCTTGCCTGAGCCGGTACCGCCGGAAATGAGGACGTTGCAGCGCACGCGTCCGATGATCTTGAGAACCTCGGCGCCCTCCGGCGAGATCGAGCCGAACCGGACCAGCTGGTCGAGGGTCAGCTTTTCCTTCTTGAACTTGCGGATCGTCAGCGTGGGGCCGTCGATTGCCAGGGGAGGCGCGATCACGTTGACACGGGAACCGTCGCCCAGACGCGCGTCGCAGATCGGGCTCGATTCGTCGACGCGCCGGCCAACCTGGCTGACGATGCGCTGGCAGATATTGAGTAGCTGCTCGTTGTCGCGAAAACGGATTCCCGTCTCCTGCACGCGGCCATTCACCTCGATGAAGACCTGGTTTGCACCATTGACCATGATGTCGGCGATGTCGTCGCGTGCGAGCAGGGGCTCGAGCGGGCCGTACCCCAGGATGTCGTTGCAGATGTCGCTGAGAAGCTCGTTCTGCTCGGCCATCGAAATGCCGGCCTTCTTGGCCGCGACGATGTCGTTGATAATCGCGCCAATCTCCTTGCGCGCCTGCTCGCCATCCATATTGGAGAGTGCTGCAACGTCGATCGTCGCGATGAGGGCGCTGAAGATTTCCTTCTTCAGGCTGTAATATTGTTCGGCCTTCTCGGGTTTTGCGGTTGCCGGAACCTGGGTCGGCTTTCCAACTTGGACAGGGGCGTGCGCGGTCTCCAGTTCGTTTTCGACCACGGGCTGGACCGCTGCTTCGAGTGTCCGTTCTTCCGAAATGGATTTCTTGCCGAACATCGTTGTCGCTCTGTTCCCGAGATTGAGAAGTTTGAGATCGTTGAATGCGAAAGCGGAAGGCTATGCCTTCCGCTTCGCTGGCCACCGGTGCGTTGCCGAGAGCGTCAGCCTGCCACACCAGTGAGCGCCGTACCGATGGCGTTGAATCTGGTGGTCAACCCCGTGCCTACGGTCCCCATAACGGTGATGAGCACGACAGAGATCAGGCCAGCGATCAGGCCGTATTCGATTGCCGTGGCTCCGGATTCGTTGCGAGCAAAACGGGCGAGAAGATTCTTCATGGTTCGGTCCTTCAATGGGTTGGAGAAAGTGCCGAAACCAGGTTCGGCGTCACAGGGTTGGGCCAGGTTCTGCCTCGTGTCCCGCTTGCTGTGTGGCTCTTATATAGACTTTGTTAACCCTATTGATCCATTCAGCCTGATGGCCGAGCCGGCGGAGCAAATGGCTCGTCCGGTTGGTCTAGTCCGATCGCCGAAACTTCAATCTGCTTCAGCTTTTCACTGCGGCACGCGGCGGTTCACGGGTTGTTCGGAGACCGATGCACCCGTATCCGAATAGCGATGGCCGCAGCCAATCGGGTCGTTGCAAACGCCCCGGGCCGCGCATGGAAATCCGATCAACCGATCGGGATGCGCCGCGACAGGTTGAGGCTGACGGGGCTTTGGGCGAGACCGGGGACGATGAAGGTAAAGGGATAGCGGATCGACAGCACGCGGAAGGCTATGCCGTCCACCGTCTCCTTGCTGACGGCGATAGTGAGCAGCCTCGGGTCGCCGCTGTGAAAGCTCTCGCGCACCGCCCCAGCCAGCTTGGTCAGTGCTTCGCTGTCCGAAGCATCGCGCGCGATCTGCCCGATCAGCACCCGGCGGGCAGCAACATCGACGGCGTGCGACAGCTCGTTGCGCATGTAGAAGGCGCGGCCGAACTCGAGGATGCCGAAGACGAGCAGCAGCAAAGGCAGGCAGACGAGCGCGAATTCCACCGCCGTAGCGCCCGACTGACTGCGCAACAGGCGGCGAAGGATGGCGGGCGGAGCCCTCATTGGACCTGCACCTGCATGGAGGACCCGAGCTCGAATACGGGAAGTACCGCCGGCAGGGACATCGGCCGATAGGACTTTGCAGCCGCGAGCCGATAATACACGAATTGCGGTTTCGCGTTCGCGCAGGTCACCGTTCCGCATTGCGGCGCGGCCTCAGGTGCGACATCGGCATTTTCCGGGCAGGCGCAGTAGCGCTTCACTGCGGGCAGCGTGGCACTCGCCAGACGCGGGCTCTGGGCCAGGGTGGAAACGAGCACCTTTTGGACCTGCGCCGCGCCGGGATCGGCCAGGGCTGCCTGCGCACCGGCGCGCAGGACATGGTCGATCGTCATCCGCTCGTTGATCGCAAGACCGAGATCGGCCGTCGCCACGAGACCGAGAGCGAGGACCGGCGCGATCAGCGCGAATTCGACCGCCGAAGCACCGGCCTCGGAGGTCTTCAATTCGCCGGCCTTCTTGCTCAGCAAGGATGATGCCTTCGGTTTGCTGGGCTTGAACACTTTTTGCAGCAACGCCTTTAGCCCTTTTTGGCGGATTCGTCGCTCACGCGTCCCGCCGACCCGCCAGGCAAGCGCAACGATGGCCTTCCCGGCCTTGGAATCGGGCGCCGACTCGATGATCAGCCGGCCATTATTGGCCGCAGCGCCGAAGAGGGACGGGTCGAATGTCAGCGAGACGCTTTCGTCAAGGCCTACGGCCGCCAGAAAATCCTTCTGTTTGATTTCCTGCAGCTTCGGGGTGCCGACCTTGTTGAGCACCAGACGGGGCGGCGGATCGTTGGGTCGCGCCTTCTTCAGGAAATCGATCAGGTTCTTGGCGTTGCGCATGCAGGCAAGATCCGGCGTCGCGGTCACGACGATTTCGTCGGCCTCGAGCAGAACCTTCCGGGTCCACTGCGTGAGGATATGCGGCAGGTCGACGACGACATGCCAGGAGCTCGAACGAGCGACGTCGAGGAGATGATCGACATCCTCCTCCCGCAGATTGATGAACTTGTCGAGATCCGTGGTTGCCGGAAGCAGGTGCAGGCGATCCGTGTAGCTCACCGTCAGGCGTCGCAGCAGCACATCGTCGAGGCGTTCGGGACTCTGGAGCACATCCACCATGCCGTATTTTGCTTCGATATCGAAGTTGAGGCCGAGCGTACCGGACTGAAGGTCGAGATCCGCCAAAAGAACATCGGCATCCACCCGCTTGGACATGGCGTAGGCAACATTGTGCGCGAGCGTAGAGGAGCCGGTCCCCCCCTTGACACCAACGAATGCCACGATGCGCCCCAGCTTTTCCGCCATGGAATCGCGAAAGCAGCGGTGTACCGCCGCAACGAAATCCATCGGCTCGAGCGGCATGACGATGTAGTCGCTGACACCCGCGTCCAGAAGCTTCTTGTAGAGTCCCACATCGTTGGAGCGGCCGATGACGATGACCTTGGTGCCGGTGACGCACTCCATTGCCAGCGTTTCCAGGGCCTGCATCAGGCAGGCTTCGCTTTCCTCGCTCTCCACCACGACCAGATTCGGCGATGTGACGCCGCCATAAAGCGCAGTCGCCTCTTTCATGCCTCCGGCCTTCACCGTCACGGTGGCGCGGGCCATCCGACGATCGATCGCCGCCGTGGCGACGGCATCTCTTACCGATTCCGACTGGCAGAAGACTGCGATGTCCACCTTCGGAATGGGCAGCAGCGGGGGAGCCGTGGCTGGCAGCGGCGATCCTTTGATTTCGTCAGGCTGTTTCATCGTCAAGGGTTCCGTAAATGGATCAGCTGCCGTCGGAACGGGAGGGAACCTCCACCATCGACATGCGTCCGCCGTTGAAGAAGCGCACCACGCCGCGTCTCGTTCCCTCGGACTCGGCGACGGAGGCCTCGTGGTTGTCGGTGATCGCACGAAGTGCGAGCGAGACGGTGCCGGAAGCCTCGGCGGCCGCGACGGCTGCGATCTGTTCCGGATCCACTTCCAGCGTCGCAGTCTTGCCGATGACCGAGGTTCCATCGGCTGCCTGCGAGACGGTCTGATCGACTGCAAGGACGCGAATATTGGACAGGATCGCGCGGCTGACGACCTTGCCGGCGTCGCCGGAGGCGTCCGGGCGGGCGGCGGTGTGAACCACGTCGACGTGATCGTTCGGCAGGATAAATCCGCCGGCCGTGCTTTCGGCCGTGACGCGAACCGCGATCGCCCGCTTTCCCGAAGGCAGCAGACTCGACAGGTAGCCCGTGCCGCGCTGCGCCAGCTTGTCTTCGCGAATGGGCTCACCCGCAACGAAGTCGCTCAGGGCCAGAGAACCTTTTAGCGCTGTCGTCGCGTCCGGGCGGGAGCTGCGGCTTATGAAGACAGGGGGAATTTCGCCCTCCCAGGGCTGCCAGCGCAGGTGGCTCTCGTCGATCGCCGCACCGCGCTTGAACTCTGCGGCGGCCACGAGCACCTCCTGCGAAGGCGCTTCCCGAACCTCAGCAACCTCGACTGCGGGCTCGTCGCCGACGCCGAGCGCCAGCCAGGAGGCGGCTCCACCGGATGCCAGTGCGAGCAGGAGAATGACGATACGGATCATGGATTAAACCTCGTCTTGCGCAGGCGGACCGTGGCGCGGTCGATCAAAGAAGGGCGGAGCACCAGTGGCTTTCCGGCAGCAGCAAAAGGGCAGCCGGCGCCATTGCCGCGCCATAGGGAATGCCCGTCTCGCGGTCGAGAAGACGCTTCGCCCAGGCATTTTTTTTCAGGACGAGCGGCAGAGGCACTCGTCGAAGCTGAAGAAGCCCAACCGTCAGGGCCGCGCCGATCACCGACGTGTAGAGGATGAAGGGGAGTGCAAGGTCGGCGCCGAGCCAGAGCACGGCGACAGGCAGGAGTTTCGCGTCACCGCCGCCGATCCAGCCGGCAGCAAAGAGGACGAAAGTGCAAGCGAGCACGGCGGAGGCAACGAGAACGCTTGACGTAACCGTCGCGAGGTCCAGGCCTGCAGCGGGCGCAAGAAGGGCGAAGGCGATCACCAGGAAGACGACCAGGCGGTTGGATATGGTCATCGTCACCACATCCCTGATGCCGGCGTAAGTCATCGCTCCGGCAAAGACAAAAAAGGCGAGCCAGGCTGCGGATGTCGAGATCATCTTCGATGCCTCATGCATAAGGGCCGATGGGCCGGTTGGAATGTCCGGAATGTGCCTATTAAGCCAAGGAATATCCATTCGACCTGATGGACTAGGAACGCCAGGCAAGGGCTGCGATCCGGACTAGGCCGACTGGCCGAATCGCCGGCAGGCGGCGGGCGGGATATATCGTCCCATCGGAAAGCCCTGATGCATTTCGCCAAGATATGCAGCGGTTTCGGGTAACGGCACGCAAAGGCTTCGGGAAACGTGGATGAGCGAGAAAATTGACGCGATCGATGAAGCGAGCCGTTCGCCTCGGCGGCCAGGGGTCGCGCGGCGATTTCTGAAGGCGGAAGGCGGCGCCGTCGCCGTCATCGCTGCGGTGGCTTTTCCGGTCCTCGTCGGGGCGATGGGATTGGGGGCCGAAACGGGCTATTGGTATCTGGAAAAGCGTAAGCTGCAGCACGCTGCGGACGTATCGGCCTATGCCGCAGCCGTGCGCCATCGCGCAGGTGATCAACAATCCGCACTCGAGGCCGCCGCGCGCGGGGTCGCAGGCGGCTCTGGCTTTTCGCCGGGCGGCCTCGCCGTGTCCACGGCCCCGGGCTCTGCCAGTGGATCGAACAAGGTGACGGTCGAGTTGACCGAGACCCATCCCCGCTTGTTTTCTTCCGTGTTCGGTGCAGGAACCATTACGATGAAGGCACGCGCAGTCGCTCAGGTCACGGGCGGCTCGAAAGCCTGCGTGCTTGCCCTGTCGAACTCCGCATCGGGCGCGGTAACCGTATCCGGCTCGACGGATGTTCGATTGTCCGGCTGCAGCGTGGTCTCCAATTCAACTGCGGCCGACGCCTTTCTGATGAAGAACGGCAGCGCGCTCATGTCGACCGATTGCGTGTATACGGTCGGCGAAGCCGTAACCACGACAGGCCTCACGCTCACCGGCTGCAGCAAACCCGTCCAGCAGGTCCCGCCGACGCCTGATCCCTTTGCATCCGTCGTCGAGCCGGACAAGCTGCACATTCAGCAGCTTCCCTGCCGAGATCTGACCTATGTCTCGAACACCACCTATGTCTTCGACCGGCTTGCAAGCGGGGTCGCGGCAATCCGTTTCTGCGGGGGAGTGGACATCAAGGGAACGATCACGCTGAAGCCTGGCCTCTATATCATAGACGGCGGCGAACTGACGATAACGGCCGGGGCAAAACTCACCGGCGACGGCGTCACCTTTTTCTTCGTCAATTCGGCGGCCGCCAATCTGCTCGGCAACGGCGACATCGATTTGTCCGCTCCGACGACGGGACCTTTTGCCGGCCTGCTGTTTTTCTCAAGCCGCAAAAGTGTCGGCGTGGTCCACCGGATAACAGGTAATTCCGAGTCGACGCTGGTTGGAAACCTCTACGCGCCGACGGGCCAAATCGACTTCACCGGAAACTCGAGCGTTTCGGGAGGATGTACGCAGATCATTGCCGATCAGGTAACCTTCACGGGAAATTCGACGATGGAGACCTGCGCCTCGCCGACGAAGGAGATCCTGGTCGGTCGAACCGTATCGCTCATCGAGTGAACGAGCGGCCACTTCTTTGTAGCCGGCTGGAACGCAAGGGGACGTCCAGCCGTTGACTCCCACTGTCATCAAAAGCAGGAGTTTTCCCATGTACAGGCGCTCAACAGGGGCCGTCTTGGTGCTGGCTATGTCAGCTCTGGTCAGGCCTGCCGCAGCGGACGAGCCAAAAACGGCGATCGTTCCCGTTCAGCAGCGAAGCATGGGAGCCGAAGGGGTGGAGCGGCTTGTCGTTGACTTTGCCAAGACCGTTGCGCTTCCTCGGCCTGCAAGCACAGTCATCATCGGCAATACAGGAATAGCGCAGGCAAGCCTCAGCGACGACAGAACCGTGATCCTCACCGGCAAGACACCCGGCTCCACGAACCTGATCGTGATCGACGCCGACGGTGCCGAAGTGGCCAACCTCATTCTGGATGTCGTCGCGGGAAGCGGTCGTCTGGTGACGGTTCACCAGGGCCTGCGCCGGGCAACCTTTACATGCGGAAGGCGCTGCGACCCGGTCCTGCTCGTCGGAGACGACGCCGACCACTTCAACGCCACGGCCTCGCAAATTGCGGCCCGCAACGGCTTTTCCGCCCCTTCCCCGGACAATCAGCCGTAACGGCATCCTGGAGCGCCTGTCCGCCGATCAGACCATAATCTATGCTCGCGGTGGCCGCTGAATCTCCACCGGCGTCTTGACGATGATTTCCCGATGGGGAAAGGGGATGGATATCCCCGCCTCTTTGAAGGCATCCCATAGTGCCATCAGAACTTGGCCGCGCACATTCGTCAGGCCGTTGGCCGGATCCGAGATCCAGAAGCGGAGGCGGAAATCCAGCGAGGAGGCACCAAAGGCGGTCATCCAGCAGACCGGCGCCTTGTAGGCATTGACGACGCGGGGAACGCTCGATGCCGTTCCGATGGCGATCCGTACCACCTCGTGGGGATCGCTGTCGTAGGACGTGCCGAAATCGACATCGATCCGGACGTAGTCGCTGGAAAACGACCAGTTCACCACCTGCTGCGAGATGAAGTCCTCATTGGGGATGAGATATTCCTTCCCATCGCGGGTAATGACCGACACGAAACGTGCGCGGAGGTCGCGGATGGACCCGAACGTGTCTCCAAGCGTGATTGTGTCGCCGGGCTTGATCGACTTGTCGAGCAGGATGATGATCCCGGAAATGAAATTGGACACGACCTTCTGCAGTCCGAAGCCGACGCCGACACCGACAGCACCCGAAAAGACCGTCAACGCCGTGAGATCGATACCCGTCGCGGACAAGGCGACTGCACCGGCGATCATGATCAGAACGATCTTGATGACCTTGCTGATCAGCACTTTGAACGATGGCGAAAGGTCGCCGGAACGCTGAACCCAATGGGCAAGCACATTGCCGACTAGCACTGCGACCCAGATAAGGGCGACTGTCAGAACGACTGCCTTCAGAACGATCAGCAGTGAAAGACGCATCACGCCCAGATTGACTGCGGCAGCATCGAGCGCCGCCAGGACAGGGCCGTCAAGGCCGGTGGCATATACGGCGAGGTATCCCCAGCTTACGATCGCCACCAGGCGCGACAAGGTCGGGTTGCGGATGATCTTGGTCAGGACGGAAATTATGAACCAGGCGGCCGCGAGGGATAGCGCCGTAGAGACCAGCCATCGCTGCGACGGCCAGGTACCCTGTTTGAGAATGACGTTCGCAAGCCACAGCCACAGGGCCAGAAAAAGCCATTTCAGGCGGCGCATGAAGGCGATGATAACGCGCAGCAGATCCGGGTTGCCCTTGATGCGCCGCGCCCTGGTTTCCATCGCTGGCTCGGTTCTGGATGCGACGAAGGAGGCGAAAACGTAACCGGCGCCGATAATCCCGAGCTGATAGAACGTCCATTCGCTGAGGACGAATGTCCTGAACCAGATTTCAAGCGGTCGAACCATCAGCATGAAATCCACGGCGGCGCCCTTTGAACTAGATCTGCAAACCCCCTGTTCCCAAAATGTTAGCAGGAAAACCGTTACACACTTTCCCGGAAGTGCTCTAGATGGAGACTCCCGCCTTGCGGAGTCCCTCCACCATCCGGTCCATCAGATGGGGATCTTGGTAGGGTAGAGATCGCCTCAGGTGATCGACGGAAAAGCTCGGATTGACCCCCAATACTTCCCGCCAATAGCCTCGCGCTTCTTCGTGCCGCCCGGTGCGACCATAGAGGCAGGCAAGATAGAAGCGCGTCATGTCCGATCGGGGCGCAAGCATCAGCCGACGTTTGAAGGCGACCTCGGCCTCGTCAAAACGCCCGAGATTCAACAAGGCCCTCCCTTGGAAATGCAGTGACAGGTCGAATTGCGGATCCAACCGGTGGGCTCGTGTGTACAGCGTCAGGGCCTCTTCGTGCCGGCCCTGGAAATCCCGTATGGTGCCGAGTGCCGTATAGGCGTTGGCGGAATTGGGATCGAGTTCGATCGCTCGCTCTGCAGCGTGCTCCGCCTCGTCCAGACGCCGCATCCAGGAAAGGGCAAGCGCGAGTGTGTAATGGCCTTGCGGCTCGGTATCGTCGGTGTCGATGGCCTTTTGGGCCAGTTCGCGCGCCTGTGTGAGATTGTCAGGCGTCGCGCCGTTCCACTGATTGATGAAGTCGGTCAAGGCAATGATCGAAAGCGAAGCATGGGCAGCCGCCATCCCTGGATCGATCTCGAGGACGCGGTGCAGCATGCGGCGGGCCTCCATGGACGACAGCGCGCTGAACTGCAGGATCGCCTGACGGGAGCGCACGAGCAGGTCATAGGCCTGCGGGTCGACCTTGCCGCGGCTCTCGCGCCGCTCCTCTTCGCCGGCCGTCAGCTTCACGCGTAGCGCGTTGACGATGGTGCGCGTCACCTCGTCCTGTACGGCGAAGATATCTTCAAGCCCGCGATCGTAGCGCTCGGCCCACAAATGGCCGCCGGTCGTACCGTCGATCATCTGGGCGTTGATGCGGATGCGATCGGCTGCCCTGCGTACGCTGCCTTCCAAGACGTAGCGTACACCGAGTTCCCGGCTCACCTTGCGGATGTCGGGCGTCTTGCCTTTGTAGGCGAAAGAGGAATTCCGGGCGATTACGAAAAGGCCGGAAACCTTCGAGAGATCGGTGATGATGTCTTCGGTGATGCCATCGGCGAAATAACCTTGTTCCGGGTCGCCGGACATGTTGTCGAATGGAAGGACGGCAATGGACGGCTTCGCCGGAAGCTGCGGGGGCGGTTCGGCAGCAATTTCATGGGGCTCGCTCGTGCGGTCGTTAGGCGACCAAGTCCAGATGTGCACCGGCCGCTCGATGTTCTTGACTTCATGATAACCGCTGTCGACGAAGTCGATGTCGGTGCGACCATGCACATATTCATGAATTCCATCAGAAATCGCCACGCCGCCGGGATCGGCAAGCGCTTCGATACGGGCAGCTACATTGACCCCGTCGCCGAAAAGATCGCTGTCCTCAACCATGATGTCGCCGAGGTTGACACCGACGCGCAGTACGATGGCCCGGTCTTCCGGCAGGTCTCTGTTGGCAGCCGCCATCGCCTGCTGAAGTGCTGCAGCGCATTCGACGGCGTTGACCGCACTGCCGAATTCGACGAGCACGCCGTCGCCAGTCCTCTTGAAGACACGGCCCTGGTGAATGCCGACGAGCGGCTCCAGCACCTCTTTCCACCGAGCCATAAGCAATGTGTGCGTGCTTTTTTCGTCCCGCTCCATGAGCCGGCTGTAACCGACCGCGTCAGCAGCCAGAATGGCTGCAAGCCGACGTCTGATGGGTTCTTTGGCCATAGGCAATGGCGCCTTCCTAGTGCCCGCGGATCAAAAATACTGCCGTCAATTCGGGGTTCGCGCATTGATGCGCTCTCGCGTCAAACATGCAGAACCACTTCGCGAGGAGCAGAACTCAGACTTGCTCCAAAAGTGCCCGTGCGAGCTCTTCCCACTCTTTATCGACCGTCAAGGTCGACGGTGCGGTACCGCATCGGCGATACCAATATTCGGCGTTCGATTGATCACCTTCCTTGCGATGGAGATAGGCATGCACACGCATGCCCGCGCTATCCTCGTGCTCCTGCGCGCGTTCGTGCGCCTTGTCCCAATCGCCCTTTCCATCCCACCACAGCGCTTGCAGCGCATGGCTTAGACCGGCGGGCGGCTGTGGCTTGGCGAGCGAATCTCGGAAAACCTGCAAATCCAAATCGTCCATCCTCGTGAAACCGAACTCCGATAATACGCTCGCCCGGGCCTAAGCGGTAGCGTGCATCGGGCGATATTCGGAGTACGCCTACCTTGCCGGGAAGGATCGAAATCGGGCGCCGCATGCAATCCCGCTATCCCGCATCAAACCGCGCAAGCATCTTCTTGAGAAGCAAGTTCTGTGCATGAAGCTGTTCCGCCAGCAGCCTCCTGAGCCGCTCGTTGTCTGCGTCAAGGGCAGCGAGCTCATCGAGGGAGATCCACGCCGTTCGGCGCCGCGGCATTCCTGACGGCGCACCAATACAGTCCTTTCCGCGCGCTTCAACTCCTCCACGGCGCGAGGCGGCTCCATGCCTCACGCGCCAACTCGCTTGCCTTTCGCGAGGTGACGGCGTTCTGACGATCACCGCCATTGACGCAATGTATGTTCCGTTCCGTCATGTATGTCAGCAACTGGTCTGGACAGCATCCAGGCCTGAGCGTCAGAAAATGGCGTTGCGAGCTACCCGTTGCCAGCCGAGATGCCTGAATGCGTTCCGTCACCCTCGGCGCAGTTGGATTGCAGGCCAGGTTGAATCATCCGCTGGACCTGCCTAGCCTGCGGCCCGGACCAGCCTTAGAGTGTCCATCGCTTTGAGCGGATGCGAACCGCCCACGACGCCGACATGTGAGATCTTCGCACTTCTATGCCGGGCATCGGCGAACACGCCGTCGATCAGCAGCGGTAGCGTCGGAGAACACATTACAGATCGGCTGCGGCACTCCAGGCCCCACGTGGCAAGCTTTCCGTCAATATATTATGCGATTTTCCCTCGTTCCCAGTACCAGGCGACATACATCTTCCTGCGATCATGTTGCCGCGCTTTGAGGAAGGTCCTGATGGCTCGTATGTCTCTTCTTTCGCACGCAACCCAAACAAACGTTTCGGCGTCGACGGCTTCTATCGCTGCTTTCGCCTCGGACACGAGAACGTCGGCAGCATCTTCCTTGTAGCTCCCCCTGTGCAACCAACGCACGTCGAGCACGCCATCGGTCGGAAGCGGTTGCTCTTCCGCCTTGTCCTCAACCTCGATGATAGCACATATATGCGTTCCCGCCGGAGCCTCGGCCGCGATCCGTGCTATGGCCGGCAGGGCGCTCTCGTCGCCGATCAGCAAAATGGAGCGCTCCGCCGGCAGGCCGCCTGCGCCTGGCCCTAACAGGGCGGCCACGTCTCCGGGCTGCGCGTCGCGCGCAAAGTCTGCACCCGGAGTCGGTACGCCAGGAGCGGGATGCTGCAAGAAATCGATCCACAATTCGCCCCGGTCCAAATCGACGGCACGGATGGTATAGACACGAACCAGAAGCGTGTTCTCGCCTTCCGGCCACGCTATGCGGCCGTCTTCCCGCGAGCCGGGCCATACCGGCGGTCGGCCCTTCGGCGGCACCAGCAGCCGGACATGCATGTCGCCGCCCACAAAAGGCGTCACATCGGCGCAGGAAAATATCACGCGACGCATATGCGGAGTGACATTGTGCGCAGAGAGGACGGTCACCTCATGAAGGTTCGGCAGCACCGACAGGGACATCGATTCCGACCAGGTCAATTCGAACGGCTGGTCTTCGGCAAAATAGAAAAGATGCTCCGCCAGGATCGTGCGACTCATGTGCAGCATTTCACGCGTCGGGCAGTCGAGCTCGATCGACAGGCCCGCATTTGCAATGCCGATGCGCGCGACGCCGAGCTCGCTCCGCAGCACCGCCAGGTCGTCTATGCGTTCAACCTCGGCATGTTCGACAAAGTGCTCGCAGATCTCGTCGAGCATGTCGGCAGCGCTGCCGCAGACCGCTACGCCGGAAAGTTTGAATGGATGAATTGCGTTCATGCGCGGCTCTCCTTTTGTGGTGCATCGCCCGTGTCGTCGATGACGGCCATCCGGTGTCGCCCGATCGGCAGCATGATCGGCCGGCCCGAGGTGGGATCGCTGATGACGCGACTATCGAGGCCGAAAACATGCCGCACGGTCTCTTCGGTGAGCACCTCTTCCGGAGTGCCCGAAATGTGCACGCGCCCACCGGCAATCGCCACGAGATGGTCGGCATAGCGGGCAGCAAGGTTGAGATCGTGCAGCACCATGACCACCGTCGTTCCACGCGTGCTGTTTAGATCGGTCAGCAGATCGAGCACCTCGATCTGATGGTTGATGTCGAGAAAGGTCGTCGGCTCGTCGAGCAGCAGGATCTCGGTCTGCTGCGCGAGTGCCATGGCGATCCAGACCCGCTGCCGTTGGCCGCCGGAGAGCTCGTCGATCGGCCGTTCGGCAAGGTCGAACGTCTTTGTCGCCTCAAGCGCGCGGTCGACCGCCTCGTCGTCTTGTCGCGTCCAGCGGGAAAACAGGCTTTGATGCGGATGCCGTCCCCTGCTGACGAGGTCGGCCACGGTAATGCCTTCCGGCGCGATCGGCGATTGCGGCAGCAGACCCAGCGTCCGGGCGAGCTCTCGCGACGGTGTCCGGTGAATGGACTTGCCGTCGAGGAGAACTTGTCCCTTGCTGGGCGCGATCAGCCGCGAGAGCGTACGAAGAAACGTGGACTTGCCACAGGCATTTGCGCCGACGATCACCGTGATCTTGCCCGGGGGAATGGTGAGGTCGAGCGCATGCAGGATTTCAGTATTGTCGTAGCCGGCCGTCAATCCGCTGGCGACGAGCAGATGATCGGTCATAAAGCGCCCCCGATCCGATTGATGCGAACGATGAGATAGATCAGGTAGGGTGCGCCAAGCGCCCCGGTTACGACGCCCACAGGGTAGCGGCTCGGCAGAAGGTGCTGCCCGACATAATCGGCGACAAGCACGAGAAGGGCGCCCGTCAGTGCAGACGGGATGAGCACCGAGCCGGCGTTTCGTACGATCCGGCCGGCGATCGGGCCCGACAGGAAAGCGACGAAGGCGATCGGCCCCGTTGCCGCGGTCGCCGACGCGATCAGTCCGACCGCGGCGACAATCACCAGCATCCTTGTATGCGAGACCCTCGTTCCAAGAGCGGCCGCCGTATCGTCGCCCAGCCGCAATGTCTCGAGATCGCGACTGCGAACGAGCAGCAGCGCCCCGAAGAACAGGAGGGCGAGCAGAAGCGGCAGCGCCTGGCCAAGCTGAGCGCCGTTGACGCTGCCGGTCAGCCAACGCATCGCTTCCTGCAAATTCCAGGCAGGCGCCGATTGAAGGATATAGGCGATGACACTTTGCAGCATGGCGGAAACGCCAATGCCGACAAGGATCAGCCTGGTGCCGGCGACCCCATTGCGGAAGGAAAGGCCATAGACGAGCAGCGCCACGCCAAGTCCCGCTACGACAGCGATAACCGAAACCATCGGCCCGTCCATGGACAGGACTACAATGGCGAAAACGGCAGCCGCCCCAGCGCCAGAGGTAATCCCGATGATATCGGGACTGGCGAGCGGATTGCGCAACATGACCTGAAACGCCACGCCGCCCAGTCCAAAGCATATTCCTGCAAGGACCGACAGCACAGCGCGCGGCAGCCTCAGTTGCCCCACCGTAAAGGATGCGCCCGAAACCGGTTCACCGGCGAGCACGCGCAGAACATCGCTCGGCGGCGTGACGGATTGCCCAACCGACAAGGTGACGGCGAAGACCACTGCGACCAGGGTCAGCAACACCGCGAGAATGACAGCGTGCCTGCGCGCGCTTTTTCTGCGGTGTCCGATCACGACGCCAAGGGTGGATGAGGGAACTGTCACAGGTCCCTCACGCGCTGTCGCCGGACGATCCAGATGAAGAATGGCGCACCGATCAGGGCGGTGACGATGCCGACGTCGATCTCCGCAGGGCGCGCGACGATGCGCCCGACAACGTCCGCGGCGAGCAGGAGGCACGCGCCTGCCAGCGTCGAAAAAGGTAGCAGCCACCGATAGTCCACGCCAATCAGCAGGCGGCAGAGATGCGGCACGACCAGCCCGAGAAAGCCGATCGGCCCGCATATGGCTGTCGTCGCACCGCAGAGAAGGATGGCGCCGAAGGAAGCAACGGCCCGCGCGGTTGCGACGCTCTCGCCGAGCCCGGTCGCAAGCTCGTCACCGAGTGCAAGAGAGTTGAGTTTTCTGGCCGACAGCAGGCTGATCACGAACCCGACAAGCAGAAAGGGCACCAAGGGAAGGATACGCTCGTATGTCGCGCCGCCAACACCACCGATCTGCCAGGAATGGATACCGCCTGCGATATCGCCACGCGGCAGCACGACGGCAGTGACCATGGACGCAAATGCGACCGACGTTGCCGCGCCCGCCAGCGCCAGTTTCAAAGGGGTCGCGCCGCCCCTGCCCAGCGAACCTATGGCATAGACGAAGATCGCGGCGCATCCGGCACCCAGGATGGCCACCCATATATACGCATACAGCGACGACATCCCGAACCACGCGACGCCGATGACAACTGCGAGGGATGCCCCCATATTGACGCCGAGAATGCCGGGGTCTGCAAGCGGATTGCGGGTCACGCCCTGCATGACCGCTCCGGCCAGCCCCAGAGCGCCCCCCGCAAGCAGGGCCAGCAACGTCCGCGGAATGCGCAACGCGACCGATGCGCGACCGATGTTATCCTGCGCACCGCCGAGCGCCGCGGCGACATCGCGCCACTCGACATAGCGGGTGCCGACGGTAACAGAGGCGACAAGCAAGACCACCAGAAACGCGAAAAGCGCTGCCAGCCAAAGACTTCGCATCCGGCTGGAACGGGACACGGGCGACCAACGCCCCTCCGATGTCTTGATGATCCCGGCGGTCATTTTGACTTCTTGACTGCCTCGCTGAGCAGCTCCACGTAGTCCTTCAGGACCCATCTGATGGACAGTGGCGTGGGATTGGCGGCATTGCCGACCGCGTTGTTGCCGAGCATGACGATCGATTCCCGTGCAACGGCGGGCATATGCTGCATCAGCGCGTTGGCTTTCAAGGCATCGAAAAGCATCCCGTCGCCGTAAGTAACGAGAATATCGACATCGTCGAAAGCATCGATCTGTTCGGCGCTGACGGAGCCCGAGAACTTTCCGGCTTGTGAAGCCTGCACCACGCTTTTCGGCGATCTGAGCCCGAGATCGGCGAAAAACCTGACGCGCGTATCGTTGGTCGTGTAGAAATTGACGACACTGAGGTCCCATGAGCTGAGATGAGTAATGAACATTGCCGATTTGCCCTTGAGCTCGGGATATCCTTCAAGCGTCAGGGCAATCTCAGCTTCGATGCCGGCTATCAGCGCTTCCCCTTCCGCAGCCATCCCGAGCCCCGCGCTGTTCATCCGGATCGTCTCGCGCCAGTCGGTCGACCAGGGAGCCTGCGGATAGGCGATGACAGGTGCAATCTCGCTCAACGTGTCGTAGTCCCCCTGACTGAGGCCCGAATAGGCCGCAAGGATGACGTCCGGTCGCGTGGCGGCGACCGCCTCGAAATCGATGCCATCCCCCTCGTCGAAAAGCACCGGCGTTTCAGCCTCGAGTTCACCGAGACGTGCGGCGACCCACGGCAGAATGCCGTCATTGTCGTCATCGCCGAAGTTGGCGCGCGCCATTCCAACCGGAACGATGCCCAGAGCCAGCGGCACCTCATGGTTCGCCCAGGCGACGGTTGCGACACGTTCCGGCTTCTTTGCGATGATGGTGTTGCCGAAGGCATGCTCGATGGTGATGGGATACGCAGCACTCTCGGCAGCGAACACAGTGCCGTGCCTGCCTGTCCAAAGAAGGGCTATGACTGCCAGTACAGCGAAACGGAACAGCCTCATCGCCACACTCCATCCAAGGTTTTAAGTTGACCCCCAGTCTCAGCTTAATCAGGCGGCGTCAACGGCAAAGCCGCCGATATCCAGAAAGAGCGCGCAGATTTCCGGAGGATCGTACAAATCCGGGGAAACATACAATACTGGACAATACTGCTCCAGTTAATAGCGGCTCGTGGGGGAACGGCTTCACGCCGGGGCCGGTTGAGCGCAGCTTTCCTGTGTAGCGGACGGCCGGACGCGATGCAGTTCGGAGACCTCAAAGGGCGTTGGTATTGGGGCCCGCTTTCAGCATTTACGTCAATTGGAACATGGACATGGATATCGATCAGACCGGCCGCTGGCCAACGAGGGTACCGTTTCGTTCACGAGACGCATTTCTGTTGGGCTGCACAGCACTTTTTGCTTTAACGCCTGTCCTCTCGTTCGCACAGGACGCAGGCACTGAAGGCGACGCAACGGTGCTGGAGACTATTGTGGCGCACGGCACCGGTGGCGGAAGCGTTCTCAATACGGAGGACGATTCAAAGTCGATCGTCGCCACCGAAACGACCGGCGCCGGCAAGATGCCGACCGATATCCTGGTAGCCCCTGCCTCGGTATCCGTCATCACCTCCAAAGAAATCGAGGAACGCGCCGCCGACACCATCGAGCAAGTCGTACAATATACGGCGGGGGTCGTGACCGACTTTTATGGTTCGGACGACCGTTACGACTACTTCGACATTCGCGGCTTCACTCCGTATACGTATCGCGACGGTTTGGCGATCGGCAGGACCTTTGCAGGGGTCCGGGAAGAGCCCTATGCCTTCGAGCGCATCGAGGTGTTGAAGGGCGCCAGCTCCTCAAGCTTTGGAGCGGCCGAACCCGGCGGATCGATAAACTACGTCACGAAAACGCCGAAGAGCGATCGTTTCGGTGAAGTCTATGGCACCGGCGGATCGTTATCGCATAAGGAACTCGGCTTCGATTTCGGTGACAATCTTACAGCGGACGACACCCTGTCCTACCGTTTTACCGGCAAATTTCAGCGCTCGGACGCGGAATACGATTATTCTCAGGATGACGAAAACTTCGTCATGGGCGGCCTGACGTGGCGCCCCACCGACGCGACAAATCTGACATTCATCTTCGATCATCTCGACAGGGACGGAGTTCCCGGGAGCGGTGGCCACCCACTCGGGACCGATTTCGACAGGGATCAGTTTTTTGGGGAGCCGGACTATTACTTCTCCGAGACGAACCGCAATAGCTACAGCGTTCTTTTCGACCACGATTTCGGCAACGGCCTGAGTTTCAGCTCCAACGCCCGCTACAGCAAGCTGAACGACGGGTTCGGCAGTGCCTATATCGGCAGCACGCCAACCGATGGCTCGACGGTGGCGGGTCGCTATTTCTTCGGAAACGAGAAATCGACTGAACAATTCGTCATCGATGCTCACCTGATTTACGAAGCAAGTCTCGACAATGTGGAAAGCCGCACGCTTCTCGGTGCCGACTACAATAAATACGAATCGGACAGTGCCAACTTTTACACGTCTGCGCCTTCGATCGATTGGGAAAACCCGATCTATTCAGGCGGGCCCGGCGCGATGGCGCCTTATGCCAGCACGAACAACGACCAGCAGACCAACGCGATCTATCTGCAGCAGGATCTGACCTTTTTCGACAAGCTCACCGTGAGTGTCGGCTTGCGCAATGACTGGCTCGATCTTACCGAGACGAACCTCCTTGCGGGTACCACAAGGGCTGGCAACCACAGTGAATTTACGACGCGGATCGGCGCGAGCTACAAGATAACCGAGGAGCTGGCGCCCTACATCAGCTACGCCGAGTCGGCCGCGCCGCCCGCCGCAGGTAGCGATCCTACGACGGGAAAGCAGTATGAAGTCGGGATCAAATATCGGCCGGATGCCTTTCCGGCCTTGTTCACCGCTTCCGTCTACGACCTGACGAAGGGCAACATTACGGTTTTCGACCAGGTCACCTATCTGCCGCAAACCGTCGAAAGGGTCAGACATCGTGGTTTCGAACTGGAAGCCAAGGCGGAGGTAACGAACAATATCAGCGTGATTGCCGCCTACAGCTACATCGATTCAAAAATTGAAGAACCTGGCGGTGCTAATGATGGCAACCGCCTGATGCGTGTCCCCAAGAATATCGCTTCGGTGTGGGGCACCTACACGCTGGAGGGCGACGGCGCGCGGGGCGACATGATGTTCGGGCTCGGAGCTCGCTACGCAGACGCCTATTACACGGACATTACCAACAGCTCATCGTCGGAGAGTGCAGTCGTCTTCGATGCAGCCTTTACTTACAAGGTTCAGGAAAACACCACGTTCCAGCTGAACGTCAACAATTTATTCGACGAAAAACACGTGGCGAGCAAGGATTCCGGGGCGGTCTACTACAATCCGGGCCGCAGCATTCTCGCGACGCTGCGCCAGACTTGGTAGGGGCAAGCCGTCCACCCGCGACTTGCCGCCGGGATCTTCACGATTGCCGGAATTGCCGCATCCGCCGCCAGGCCGCGGGAGTTTCGCCAACGATCTGACGGAAGACCTTCGTCAGGTGTGCCTGATCGGAGAAGCCGAGCTGCGCGGCGATGCTGGCTACCGGGAGGTCGCTTTCGCCGAGCAGCTTTTTCGAAAGCTCGACTCGCTTTGCAAGTTGCCATTGCAGCGGTGTCTTACCCATTGTCTGCTTGAAGACGTTTGCAAACCAGCTTTCGGACAGGCCGACGACGGCAGCCATATCGGCGACGGACATACGATAATCACCAAGCGCGTCGATATGCGAGATGAGCTTGTTCATCTGTGCCTGCGTCAGCCTGCCGCCGGCCCTTTCCTCCCTCTCGGCCGGAATATCGAGAAGCCCCGCGACGATGCTGCCGATAAGGCTCTCCGCGTAGACTGCATGCTTGGTAGGGCTCTTTATTTCGTCGGCCAACAGCTTCGCCAACGCATCGATTGCCGCCACGTTTTGAAGCTCGACCGGACGGCGCAACGCCGTCAGCGCTGCGGAGCTCCCAACCGATGGAGCCAGAAACCGTAACACCCGATCCTTGTGGAGGTGCAGATTGAGGTGGCTGAAGCTATGTGTCTTCAGACTGCCCGTCCACAACGGCACACCGGCAGGAACATACACGGCACGCGCCATCGGGCGCGAATTCCTCGCCAGATCAGTGTCCTGGTTCGAAATGCGAACGTTCGACGAGACGTCGTTGAAGAAAAACATGATGCGCGGATCGTCCGCGAGATAATAGCCACTGGCACCCGGTTGACTTTCCGCCTCCCAAAGGACGCTGACCATCCCATCGTATTGGCGCCATTGGACCGGCGCCGTGACCCGAATGCCTTCGGTTTTCCAAGACATGGAATGCCAGAAGCTCATTTGTAGATCAGTTCTTCCTCTTCAAGGCGCCAGATGTCGGTGCGAGCACGAAATTGCACTGTCGTTCGGCATCCGCATCGCAGGCAAAGTAAGTTGAGGTGTATTCTCATCTTTTTTGCAAACTGGCAAGCTGGGGGCGTTTGCGGGAGGGGGCGAAAACCCACGCTAAGCTTTTGGCTCAAACCTGCCGAACGACAGAACCTATCACATTGACGAGGATGCGTGCCGCGGTCAGAGCTGAGGTTCCGTCGATATCTGCGGGTGGGTAAAACTCCACGAGATCAAATCCCGCGATCCGTGCCCGCTTGGTAACGCCGCTGATCAGATCGACTACCTGAGTGTAGGTGAGCCCTCCCGGCGTTCGCGCGGCCACGCCCGGCATGACGCTGGGATCGATGCTGTCGCAGTCGAGGGTGATGACGACACGCGCACCCTCCGGGATTTGTTGCAGAGCGGCCTCAACACCATGGCTATGCACCTCGCGTGCGGTGACAAAACGGCTGCCATAGCGGCGTGCCGCTTCGATATCGGTCATGCGAGCGCTGCCGACGCTGCGTAGCCCTACTTGCACGATACCGGCGACATGCGGCATTTCACTTGCCCGCCGCATTGGGCTCGAATAGCCATAGCGCTCACCATCCACCTCGTCGCGCCAATCGATGTGGGCATCGATCTGGAGAACCCAAATCGGCCTGTCATCTGCGAAAGCGGCGAGGAACGGAAAGGTCACCGAACAATCCCCGCCCAAGAGGATGGGGACCGCTTGTAGTGCCAGGATCTCACGCGTCTTCGCCTCAATCACAGCCCGGTTGCCGGCATTGTCATGCATGGTGGTAGGGATGTCGTCGGCATCGACGCATGAGATTGGCCCGCCGTCGAATAGCGGACCACCGAGGTCGAAATCCCAATGCTCGATCAGCGAGGCATCTTCCTGGCTGGCGGCGCGTATGGCGTTAGCAGCTAAAGCGTATCCGCTGCTATCCTTGCCAGGGTACGTGCTTCCATGACCGGCGCCGAAGATCACAACGCGTGGCGTTTGGCCGGCAGAAAGGTGACCGGCGAAGCCGAGAAAGGCATTCGAGACGTGGCGCATCCCGCCGACCTGGCTATGCGGAAGCGGGGCCCGCGGACCGCCCAAGGACTTCCTCATCGTTCTGCGGCAACCGACCGTTCGGGGTCATCTTGTCCACCGCGTCGGGGATCGATGTCGAAAGGCGCTTCAGTAGCTCATCGTAGTCCAGGCCCGTCTTCGCGGCCAATTCCTGGAGGGTATCCTTGCCGATCGACGCTTCAACCTGTTCGGCCGAAACGCCCTGAGACGGCTTTTCGGCGCTTACCCAGGAGTCTGCGGCCTCCCGGTTCCCACCGTTCTTGAACGCATCGACAAGTTCCCCCAGGCCTTTGCTGAGCGAACCTTCCTCGGAGCCACCGAACATCTTGCCGAGTTCGCCGAGAATACCGCCGCTGTTCTGAGCGCCCCCCTTAGCGTCCTGAAAGATCTGTCCCAGCTTGTCCCGGTTCTGGTAGCCAGCGACCGCGAGCAGCCCCAATAGCGCCGCGAGCGACGGCATGGTGTTGCGAGATGAGGCCATGTCAGTTCCTTTCTGCTTGGTGAAACCTTAAGCGCGCCGGGCGACGGCACCCCATACGAGCAAAACGATCACGGCGCCGACAATGGCTCCGATGAACCCGGCGCCCTGATTGGCGTTGTACCACCCCAATGCCTGCCCCAGATATGAGGCGACGAAAGCCCCTACGATGCCCAGGATTGTCGTCAGGACGAAGCCTTTCGGTTCGTTTTCGCCGGGCACGACGATCTTCGCCACGATACCGGCGGCAAAGCCAATGATGATGGTCCAGATTATACCCATTCCAGAAATCCCTCGTTTAAGTAGCAAGTCTGCTCATTCTATCGGCGGGTTCGGAGGCTCCCGTCCTTTGGAAACAATTAACGGGGGCATCAGGAAAACACACATAACGCGGCCCGACAAGCAGCAGCCTTGTGTCTTTTGCCGGCTCGTCAGCTATCCTGGGCCGGAGGCCATCCGGAACGTTCAGGAGGACGCATGGAGAAGCATCGCATCTATTCGGTCAGCCTCGCGAGCGTCTATCCCCACCGGAAATGTCCCTTGTCGATTAAGCCTGGAGGGCCTGTTACTCTTGATGTTACGAAGGCGGCGCGCACGACTTTTTCGTGAGATCGGGAACCCGTAACGCCGGCACAGCTCACCAGTGCGCGGCCGAATTTCTGATGTCGCATCTATTGCGATAGTTCTGGAAGCTTAGCTTGGGATTTCGCCCCCTCCCGCAAATACCGCCATATGTTGCGGATATTCCTGCGCGTCGGACGCTCCAGCGAGCGTGCAAGTCCGATTTACAGCAGCGCGTTGCATTGACATTCTGTCGCCTTCAGAAGAGAATTTTGCCAATACTTGAAATGTGTTTTCACGGGGCCCTTGCGGGTGCTTGCAAACGGAGCATGCATGCCGCGCAACGAAAAAATCAACTATCGCCGGCAGCCCGAACTCGTGGTGGTTAGCGGGCCGATGTCGTCATGGGCTCTCTTCGCATGCTCGGCGTAGCGCAAAATGAGCAGCTTCGGGCGGAGGTGAACCTTCTAAGCACGACGGTGAGTAGTGTTCGCGCTGCCGAGACAATGTCCATTTGCGGTTCCGGAATCCGGCCGAAGGAAGGTGCCCCGGCAGTATTTCGTCAGCCGGAGATCAGCAAACAAGTCAGCGAATGGGTGCTTCTCATCAGATGCAAGGCCTGCCGCCATGGTTGACGGTAGACAACGGCAGCGCCGCACTGCCACCGCTCTCCGTGTCGGGCTCGGCCTTGTTGCAGGCATTTCCTTCGTCATCCTCGTCATGCGGGATGTTCATCTGGCGCAAGTGACGGCTTTGCTGCATGAAGCCAAGCTGCTGCCGCTGCTGGTTGCGATTTTCGCTTTCGTCGCAGACTTCCTACTGCGAGCAGTACGTTTTTGGATAATGCTTCGGCAGACAAGCGATCGTGACTTGCCGTTGGGACCTACTGTAGGGCCATTCATCGCCAGTTTTGGTATCAGCGATGTGCTGCCGCTACGGCTTGGTGATGGCTTTCGCGTGGTATGGTTCAGCCGCCAGTTCAACATCTCCGCTGGCACCGTGATCGGGACGATGATCGTCGAGCGGATTTTGGATCTGGTGACGATCGTGATCCTCGGAGCCGTCGCCCTGGCGTTGGTAGAAGCGTCGACAAAGGCTGAATTGTTGCTCCCTCTTCAACTGTCGCTTTTCGTTGCTCTGGTCGGTGGACTGAGCATACTCTTCGTTCCGGCCCTTCTCGCTCGGCTGATTGAAAGGTTGTCTCGAGGTGTCTCTTCTGCGCTGGTGACGATGTTCGTGTCGGCATTGAAGTCCGCATCTGCGGCGATGGTTCAGGTCGGGTCGTGGCGGAAGGTCGTTAAATTGACGGCGATGTCTCTGGCCCTCTGGGTTCTCGAAAGTATCGTGCTCCTTGGCGCATGGATGAGCCTGGGACAGCCGGCCGATGATTTGCTGAAGCCGTTTCTTGCGTTCGCTTTCAGTACGCTCGGCACTTTAGTGCCCAGCCTTCCCGGCCATTTCGGAGCGTTCGAATTTTTTGGGCTCCAGGCCTTCGCTCTTGTCGGGGTCGATGCGCCGACCGCGCTTGCTGTCGTCCTGCTTGCCCACCTGATCTTGTGGGCACCTACAGCGTTGTTCGGGGTTGGGTGGTTGCTCTTTGCTGCACCTGAGAAGCCGCAGCCGGTGGCGTGAAGCTGCCTTCAAGAGAGCCGTTTCAAGAGTGCGAGCGCTCCCTGCCTGAGGGGGGAGCGATGAGGTGCGGCGATACGGCTATCGACACTATGCTCACAATACCAATCATAGCTCTCGCGCAGCATTTCCGCGTTTGAATAGCGCGGCTTCCAACCCACCGCCAAGAGAGGACTGACGTCAAAATGGCAGTCCTTGTGGTAGGTCAGATAGTGCCACGGGACGAGCGGTGACAGACGTGTGTGATAGAGTATCCGGAGAGCATTGATTGCCACGGACTGGGGCAGTCGGCGCACGCTCGATCCGCTGCGCGCATGAGTGATCAGGTCCATCAGGTCCTCCCGAAGGGATTGGAACCGATCCGTGCCGACGTTGTAGGTGCCTGATTGTCGCGCTTCCAGCGCAAACATGTAGAAATCGATGAGGTCACTTGCGTGAATGAACTGCACGCGGTTCTCGCCGGACCCGATGACATAGACGTTCCTACCCTCCTGGATCCACTCAAACAGCACTTGAAAAATGCCGAGGCGACCGGCCGCGATGGTCACACGCGGACGTATCGTCGTTAGCGGAATGCCACTGCGTCCGCAGATGTCTTTCATCAGCAGCTCGCCGGCCAGCTTCGACCGGCCGTAATCTTCCGCGGGCCGCAGCGGCGTCGATGCATCGATCGCTCCCGCCGGAGGTACTCCGTAAACGGCGGTCGTACTGAGGTGAACGATTGCCTTCACACCGACTCTCTCCGCCTCCTCAGCAACGATGCGGGTTCCTTCCAGGTTGACGTCCCAATGGCGACGCCCTGCGCCCGTCTGGGCGACGAGCGCCGCGCAATGATGAACAACATCCACGCCCTGCATCGCGGTGGCGACGGCCCCGCGATCGAGGACGCTGGTCCTGAAGAATTCGACGTCCCTCGGTCGTTCCGGGTCGGACCACACATCGATGACGCGCACATTATCCCCGCGCTCGCGGAGACGACGAGCAACCAGGCTGCCAATGAAGCCGGCCCCGCCCGTAATCAGATGCTGCATCACCCTTCTCCAAGATCCTTGCCGCTCAAGTGAAGCGACTTTCGATTGCGTGCATTGCATTCCGGTGCGCGATCGCCATAACCGTGCCCTGCGGATTCACGACGGTTGGACCGCAAAGGACTGACGCATCAGTGATATAGAGCCCGTCCGCCTCACGAACGCGGCCGAAGGAGTCCGCCGCACTTTTTGCGTTTTCACCCATCGGGCAAGAGGCGAAGACGTGAACGGACGTCGGACCTATAGCCTCTTTGGGCAGGCTTTCCGGCCATTTGCATATGTCAGCCATGGAACGAAGCACAGGATAGTCGCGCAAGCAGGGATAAACCGCGACGGCACCGGCTGCGAACAGCGCTTCAGCCAATCGTCTCAGGCCTTGGCCATACTGCAGAAGGTCCCACTCGCTGTGTTGAACCCGCACCAGTGGATCACGAAAAAAGGGCAGGTTGCGCACGGTGGCGCGTCCGCCGGTCGTCTGCACATAGTAAATTCCCATGTGCCGCCAGCGGTTTCCGACATGCGCGAGGAAATCCGCCCTATTGGCCAAGGCCAGCGCCAGCAATGCTTGACTGCTGATGGAACAGCCCATCCCGAAATTCGGTTCGAATTCCTTGATCTGATGGACGGGATCAAAATCGCCAGGAATGTTGACTTCCTCATCGAATTCAGCGGCGACCTTCAGCATGGGATGGAATCGCAAGGAATTGCCCACGTTCCTCCTCAGGCCGCTGCGCCGTAAGAGTGCGGGAGTCTGAACTGCACCGCATGCGACGAATACCGTTGCGGCGGAGATCTCCACCGGCTGGGGAGCCCCGTTCGCCGGTGCGTGCCGTGCGTCCAAGCGCCACTTGCCGCCTCTCATTGTAAGACGGCGGATGGCCGTATTCGCGATCAAACGGCCCCCCGCCCGGAGAAAGCGTGGCACGAATGTTTCCGACATCGACTGCTTGCTGCCGCCGCGACCGGTATAGCGGTAAAGGCGTGGGGCCTCTATCGCGAGCCAACCGAGGCTCTTGGCGCCCTCGTACAGGCGCTTGGAGATCGACGATGCCTCACCAGGAAGATATTCGACTCGCGCGATTTCTTCACATGCCAGGAAGTGCGGCATTAGCTCGTCGAGCGTCAGATGTCGCACATCGAAGTCGTCGCGCCATGCGTCGAGGACGTATGCGGGCGTACGGTGATAGAGTCCACGGTTGACTTCGCTGCCGCCACCCACACAGCAGCCCTCAACATAAGAGATCTGCGTAGTGCCTAACGCGACATTCACACCCGCATTACGGTACTTGTGGA
Source organism: Sinorhizobium meliloti 4H41 (assembly GCF_000375585.1). Classification (GTDB taxonomy): domain Bacteria; phylum Pseudomonadota; class Alphaproteobacteria; order Rhizobiales; family Rhizobiaceae; genus Sinorhizobium; species Sinorhizobium meliloti_A. The sequence continues at coordinate 132,180 of NZ_AQWP01000004.1, forward strand.
GGATTTCTTCGCTGGAAAAGTGCGGCGGCCATTGCAGAGGCAAGTTTGGCCCTTCTTCCACGAGCAACACAGACTTGCCTGCTTCGGCGCAGAGCATAGCCGCCACTGCGCCTCCGGGGCCGGAGCCTATGACGACGACATCCGCCGCCATTTGATGCGTGACGCGCTCAGCCACATTTGTCGCGAACGCCATCATGAGCATCCTCCTTGGATAGCTCGGAATAAAGCACAAAGATTGTAAAGGAGCGATAGAATGCAATGACCGCTTGCCGAAAGGTCAGGCGCGAACGGCCCCAATGCTCAACCTGGTCAATGCGGCGCGCGAGATCGAGACGATGGAATGGTTTCCCGGTGACGACATATGGCCAAGCATCGAAAATCAGCGTCAGAACGCGGAACACCAGACGGAGATAGTCGGGCATTCTCGCCTGAGTTTCGAGAATGAACGCCACGGTCTTCCCCAGACTCTCCTCCCCGCATCTTTCTGGCCGTTCAAGTCTGGCCAGGGTATCCGTTAATGCGCCTACACATCGTTCCACACTCGGAAGCATATCGCGATGCTGGGACTTCATGATTTCGCTCCGACTGGCATTCGTCCCGCTACAGGCGAGGATCGAAGCACGGGCGCGAATAGGGCATCATGATAGCTCCGGAACGTCACGCAGCGTTGGTCTGCGCGGCTGCAGCGGATGATAGTGTCCATTCCGACGCGGCTCGCCGCCGTCCAATCCCGATCGAACCGATCCCCCACCATTAAGGCGCGACCACTAGATACTCCAGCCAACCGAAGTATCTTCTGCAATCCCTTCGGGTCCGGCTTGAGGCTTTGCACGTCCTCATCTGTGGCGCTGACGATGAAGTCAGCCTGTAGACCGAGAACTCCAAGCTTTTGGTGCGCAGCATAATCGGACAGTACGGCGATGGCGCGTCCGGACCGCCGTAACCCTTCGAAGACTGCCTCCAAACCCGAATACCGGCAAGCTGCCAGGTGGCGCAAAGGTCGCCTTTCGATCCATTCGGCAACGATCTCCTGCACACTGTCCCTAGAACACGCGCACGCGGCGGCTGTGTCGGTGAACTGCCGTTCCACAAAGTCGCCGGGACTTGCGTCGGCCAATATCTCCCTGTGCAAACGGTATTGGCGCAGGATCCTCATCGTTTCGAAGCTTCCGGAGCGGATCGCCTCGGCAAGCAGGCTCATAGCCATACGTGCCCGCAGCCGCGGCTGACTGTACAGAGTTCCATCCACATCGAAGATGACGAGCTCACGATTGTCCCAGATGGATGTGGAGGCATCTTTCATTTCAGCTTGTCAACCGGCACAAAGCTCTCCCTGGAGAGGTCGTAGAGAAACGGCATGTCGACGAAGGACGTGACGAACAACGCGAAAACCGCCAAGCACAGCGATGCAACCAAACGCTTCGACCGGAACATCCTCTCCGGCCTTTGCGCGATCGAGTTTCTCAGCAGCGCCAACCAAAGGTAAGACGAGAACAGTACGGCGATGAAGGGCATCGCAACGATATACTCCAGCCGGTACTTGACCAGGAATGCGGCGATGAAAAACGCCGATATCATCGCATAAAGAAGGCAGGAAACCGTCAAGCTTTCGGCGGTATAGTAGCGAAACGATCGCCGATAACGGTGAAGGATCTCGTGACCGCCCGCGCCGGAAATGTCGCGATACTCTGAGAGCCGCTTTGCTCCCATGAGGAATGCGCCGGCCGTCCAGTAAGCGAGAATCAAACTGCTCGGAGGGAGCGTCGATGGATCGATCATCGTCCAGCCCAGCGTCAATCGGATGGGGTTGTTGACCGACTCCGAGACCACATCGACATACGGTAGGTCCTTCGACCGGACCGGAGGCACGTTGTAGATAAGCCCCGACAACAGGAACGCGACGGACGTCCAAAAGAAAGACGTGCCTAGCTGCGATGCGAGCAGCAGCCCGGACGCAGCGAAGGCGGCGTATTCACAGTAGACCAGAAACGGGGAGAGCGACGACCGTACGGCGACGCGCGCTTGCTTGGACGGGTGGTGCGCATCAAATTCTCGATCAAGCCACTCGTTAATGACGTAATTCGCCGATGCAACGGCAATTGCGCTGGCGAAACCGAGGATGATGGTGACCACGGCGTTGTCGAGCGGCGGTTCGCGCAGGGCGTAGGCAAGAATGAGGCCGGGTATGATGAATACATGTTTGGTGGCGTGATCGAATCTGGCGAGTGCAAGATATGACCTGATTGAAGCTTTACGCGGTCTCGTCGGAACAACCGCCAGTGCATCGCTTTTCATACTGCTGTACTCCTCCCCCTGCCCCGGCAACAGCGCTATTCCCTCACACCAGCGGGCAGCACTTCATAAATCCGGCCATCCGGTCTCGTTGCAGAGTTCGAAAGGCGGAGGTAGCGTTTGAGTTCAGCCTCGTTAGCTCGGTAAAAGCGCCAAGTTACGTTGTCGAACATGACGATAAATGCCCGCTGCCTGTCCGGCGCGCGTTGCAGCCTCGACAACTGCTGTTCGAATGGATCCGACGGGTCCTCAATGCCAGTGCGCAACTGGAAACGTGCTGGAATGAAGAAGGCGGGGCGCTTCAAAACGTAGGCGATTGCATCCGGCCCGTTGCTGTAGATCAGAGCATCCATCGGCAGTTCCTTCGCCGCGAGCATGGTCGGGGATTGCGTCCACTCGACGCCCGCGTAGCCTATTCCTGTCCTGTAGGCGTCGAGAGACCTCACGACTGTGCGAACCGAATGGCTGCCCAACACCACGATGGAAAGCACGACCATCCCAATGTGAAGGATCGTCGAAAACCTCGTGGTGCGTTTCAGTCCGGCAAGTGCGATCGTTACTGCCATCACCGTCATGACGTATGGCGGAAAGGCATATCTGCTGTTGAGGAGAAGGTTCGCCTCGATTGAGGTCGCGAGAACCATGAAGGCCATGTAACAGAAGAAAAACAGACCGAGAATCATGGGCAGGAAATCGTGTGCTACGATCATCTTCCGCGATCGGTCGACAGCCTGGCGAGAATGGGCCAAGATCAATCCGAACGCAGCGGCGGCGAAGACTGCGAAAAGGAACGCCCGCAGCAAGTTGGGCGCTTGATCGGGCAACAGCCATGCCATCAGCGAACCGAAGCTGCGAAGCCACTCTTCTGATCCCATGTTGCCGTAGAACCAGAGCTTGCGGCCGAGAGAGTGACCGTTCCAGATCTGGCTGAGTGCAACCCACGACACGAAAATGCTAGCGCTTATAAGGCCGTACACGACCGCGTCGGCGATTCTGCGGTTTCGGTGATGCCGGCGATTCACAAGCAGAGTGAACGCAATCGCCGCGCCAAGTGCAGGCGCCGCAAAACGGGTGAGCGCGGCTATGCCCAGAACCACGGCACTGGTGGCCAGCCAGGTTCTCATTCCTGTCTGGAGATACCGCACTACCGTCAGCAGCGCGAGAAGCAGGAAAAAGAGGAACGGGGGTTCGGACATCGCGGAGGCGTGCAGCGCTACAAATTGAGGCGCCAGTACAATGAGCGCACTGCCAACAAGCGCATAGGAATATTTGCCCGTAGAGCAAACTAATAGATGCCAGATAAGGAAAGTGTTGGCAAAAACGAAGATCAGCCCGAGCGTTTCTGCTCCGGCAGTCATATCCATGCCAATCAGCGCCGGAAGCCTTACGAGCCACGCATAGATCGGGGCGTCATAAGGCAGCTCGTTTATGCCCATGTAACGGGTGGTATCGGGATAAATCCCGATACCCAGCCGGGTGTTAACGACGAATAGCAGGACCGACAAAAAAACCAAAAGGGCGCCAGCGGCCCAATACCGCCGGTCCATTTCTTCCGCCGACTGAGCGTCGGACTTGGCAACATCATCACAATACATGGTCGAACCACATTGCCAGGAATATGCCAGCGATCCTCACGTTAGATCGCGGAAGACCCGTTTCATATTTTGCGTCACAAAGCGGAGCGTTGCGTCCGCTATACCCTTTGAGAAAGTGTCGTCCAGCGCCGCGATGAGTTTGTCGACGTGCCGCTCCGTCGCAATGAAGGGCGGCATGAAATGCAGGAGGTCCCGCGCACCGGGCTGGAAATGTACAAGTATGTTATGGCGCTCAAACAACTGCCGCGTTACCGCGCCAATGAGCACGGTCTGATACGTTTGAAATAAAGAGTTCTTCGAAATGTCGGTGATCTTGGAAACCAGGTCCTGATGAAAGTTCAGGCGAATGGCTTGGAACAACCCACGGCCGCGAACCTCGACGATCTGCCCCGGATATTTCTTCTTCAGCTCATTGAGCCTTCTGGAGAGATAGTGGCCGAGGCGCTCGGCATTCTCGATCAGCCGTTCTTCCTGGAGAATATTCAATGTTTCGATTGCTACGGCACAGCTTTCGCCGAGGCCGCTGAAGCTTGAACTGTGAAGATTGCAGTCCTGCTTGTTGCCGTAGGCCCGGTCAAAAAGTCCCTGCGACGTTACCATTGCAGCGACTTCGCGCTTACCGCCGCCCAGGGTCTTGGCGAGCGTTACGATATCCGGCGTTACGTTTTCGTATTGAAAAGCGCAGAAGCGGCCGCTCCGCCCCATTCCGACTTTCACTTCATCAAAAATGGAGAGGATGTCGTTTTCCCTGCACAGTTCGGCGAACTCGCGCAGATATCCCGAAGGCGGAACCTCGCAGGTTGTGCCGTTGATGGGCTCGACGATCGCGGCGATGATCGGATTGCGGCCGCGGCGATCCGTTTCCGCGTTGATCGCATTGCGCATTGCGTCGATATCGCCATACTCCACATAGATAACGTTCTCCTTCGGAACCCCCAACAGAAACCCGGACTGCACATCCGTTGCCGTCGTCAACGACAATGGTCCATGCGTTTTGCCGTGGAACGCGCCTCGCATGCACAGGAACTTGTCTTTCCCTTTCGGCGTCTGAACGCGTTCGCTGAGTTTCATCGCCGCCTCGTTTGCCTCCGCGCCGGAAACGGCGAAAAACGAGACCGTCAACGGCGACGGCAGGAACAGCGACAAATTGTAGGCAAGCGCACCCTGCAGTTTGTGGGGCGCGATCTTGATGCAGTCGATGATTTTGCGCTCGTGGCATTTGCGCTCGGCTTCGAGGATGCGCGGGTGGTTGTGGCCGAGGCCCACTACGCCAAGTCCGGCCGAAAAATCCAGCACGGTTCGTCCATCCTTTAGCCAGATGTCCAGTCCTTCGGCACCCTTGATGTCCATATCCTTGAAGCCGAGGATATCGAATATCTGTAGCATGTATTTATTCAGGTGCTTGGAGTAGAGACGGTTGGCCGCCGATTGCTCAAGATCGAGACTCTGCGCAAGAGACAGCAACGCAGGTCGATTTTCGGTAAGACAATCAGAATTTTCGAGAACAGTAGACACCTACACCCTCTCAAAATAAAGAAAATATGATCCTGATTACCATCCAAGGTGGTCCTTCGAGAATATAGAGATTTATATAGGTCAGCGATAATGGCGACATTCGCGGGAGGGGGCGAAATCCTACGCTAAGCTTCCAGGACTATCGCGACAGATGCGACATCAGAAATTCGGCCGCGCCAGCCGGGTGCTGGCTCCGGGCGAGCTGATTCCGCCGGAGGTGGTCGCTTTCATTGGAGCGCAGATTGGCCTGCAAGCTGACGATCTGGTTGACTTATACTGCTCGCGAATTCCGACCCCTCCCGCACACGACCCCAGACTGATCGATGAACTGGCGAAGGGGAAGGCGATGGAGAACATCCTGCGGAAATAGTCAGCCCGGGTTCAAGATTATGCAGCAAAAGCGCACTCACGACCGGCTTTCGCCGCAAATGCCCTCGGGTTGACCACCCGAGGGCACGCAGTTGTCGATCTCACACTCAATCCATTAGGTGTGGGTGATCTTCGTGCCGAGCACGTTCAGGCACTCGCGCATGAAAGCGGCGAGGCCAGTCCACCCCTTCGCCGAGACCATGTTGCCGTCGACATAGGCCCCGGTAGGCTCCACGTCGATGTAGATGCCACCGACAGCCGTCACCTCCGGCTCGCAGGCGCCAAGACCGGCGACCTTCCGGCCCTTCAGCACGCCAGGCACAGCCATGAGGATCTGCACCCCATGGCAGATCGTGAAGATCGGCTTGCCCGTGTCGTGGAAGTGCCGCACCATGTCCTGAACGCGCTTGTCGGTGCGGATATATTCGGGGCCGCGTCCGCCGGCTGCATACACAGCGTCATATTCCTCGACCCGCACTTCGGAAAACGTCTTGTTGATGTCGGCGTAGTGGCCGAGCTTCTCCGTGTAGGTCTGGTCTCCCTCGAAGTCGTGCAGCGAGGTTTTGATACGGTCGCCCGCCTTTTTGTCCGGACAGACGACGTGTACCGTGTGGCCGACGGCCTCCATGCCCTTTTGAAAAACGTAGATTTCATACTCTTCGGTGAATTCGCCGGTTAGCATGAGGATCTTCTTGCCGCTCATGTCATATCTCCTGTTGCCTTGGATAAGTCGAGACACGGGATGCGGGTGGAAAACCGCACATATTTTCCTCACCCGCTCTCGTGTTTGATCAATGCCCGGCCAGCAGGCCGGGCAACACTCAGAATGGGGAATCGGGGAAGTAGAACTGGTCGGCGTTCTCCGGAGTGATAAGCGGCGCACCGAGCAGGAACGAACCGCGCATCGGCGCCTGACCGGCGAATTGTGCCGCGGTCATATAGATGGCCGACTTGATCATTGACGGCGGATAGGGAGTCGAGACCGGTGTGCGCTCGTTGCCTTCCTTCACCATTTCGATGACTTGCTTCATGCCGTTACCGCCGAGGGCATACTTGATGTCCTTGCGGCCCGCACGGTCGACGGCCTCGATGACGCCGAGCAACATGTCGTCGTCGTTGGCCCAGACGGCGTCGATCTTCGGGTACTTTGCAAGATAGTCCTGCATGAGCTTGAAGGCTTCGTCCTGGTTCCAGTTGGCGTACTGGATATCGAGGATCTTGATCTTCGTCTTGTTGATGACGTCCGAGAAGCCTTTGATGCGTTCGTCATCGATCACGGTCGGGATGCCGCGCAAGACGACGATCTCGCCCTCCCCGCCAAGTTTATCGGAAAGCCAGTGCGCCGTATTGGCACCCACGGCGATGTTGTCGCCAGCGACATAGAGGTCCTGGATCGTCGGGTCGGTGAGGCCACGGTCGACCACGGAAATGAAGGTGCCCTTTTCCTTGATCTGCTCGACCGGTCCGGTCAGTTCTTCCGACGTAAACGGCAGAATGACCAGCGCGTCGAGCTTCCGGGTCGCCGACAGGTCTTCAAGCGCGGAGACCTGCGCGGTCGCCGATGACGCGGTCGACAGCACGACGTCTACATTCGGAAAGGCGGCCTCGACCTCCTTCTCAGCCTGCTCTGCATGGTAGACGACTCCTCCCGTCCATCCATGCGTTGCGGCCGGAATTGAGACGGCGACAGTCACGTTCCTCTCCTGGGCCTGAGCGCTGCCCAGCGGCAGAGCCAGGACCAGGGTAGCCGTCGATAACAAGAGTCCAGCCTTGCGGATAATAGACTTCATTTTCTCCTCCTTCGAAGTCGGTGCTGTTTTCAGCGGTTGGCAGTAAAGCGGTGCGCCAGCATGGCGACGATGATGATCGCTCCCTGAACGGCGGCGACGAGGTATTCCGAGACCATGTCCGACAGAACCATGACGTTGGCGATCACCTCGAGGATGAGGGCGCCGGCCACCGTGCCGCCGATGCGTCCCCGCCCGCCGCGGAGCAGCGTGCCGCCGATCACGACCGCGGTGATGACCTGCAGCTCCCAGAGCTGTCCGGTCGTGGGCGTCGCCGCGCCGAGGCGGGGCACATAGCAGATAGCAGCGACGGCGACGCAGAAGCCCTGGATCACATAAGCGACGGTACGGACTCCGGCGACGTTGACGCCTGAAAAGCGCGCGACCTCGACATTCGATCCCGCCGACTTCAAGCGGCGGCCATATTTGGTCTTGTAGAGCAGGAAGGCGCCGGCCACGACGACGACGAAGGTGATGAGCACCGGATAAGGAATACCGAAGACGCTGCCGAAATAGACCGGACGATAGGCTTCCCGGAGACTGCGATCGATAGGCAGCGAGCCGCCGTCGGTCATGAAGGTGATGAAGGCGCGGAAAATGCCCATCGTGCCCAGCGTCACGATGAAGGGCTCTATTCGCCCAACGGTCACGATAAGCCCGTTGAAGAGGCCGCACAGCGCTCCCACCAGCAGCGCGATGCCCGCTCCCATCGGAATCGCCCAGGTTCCAAATGCCGGGGCGAGATGGTTCATCGCCATGATCATGATACCGGTGACGAAGGCCATCATCGAGCCCACGGACAGGTCGAGCCCGCCGGACGAGATAACGAAGGTCGCACCGACGGCGATGATCGCGATGAAGGCGCTCCGCGTAATGACGTTGATCAGGTTGGCCGACGACACGAAATTGGAGTTCACCAGCGCCCCGAACAGCACGATCACCGCAAGGGCGATGAAGGGCGCCAGATCGGCCCAACGAATGCGCGCTCCGTCTTCAGTGGGTGCGAGTGTTGCTGTCGCTGCGGTCATGTTTCTCCTCCCCGACGTCCGCGCGCCCACCGGTCGTGGCGGCGTAGACGACATTTTCCTCATTGATTTCGTTGCCGCTCAGCTCAGCGACGATCCTCCCGGCACGCATCACCAGAACGCGGTCGGAAAGACCGACCAGTTCCGGCATTTCCGACGAAATTACGATGCAGGCCTTGCCGGCGCGCACCATCCCGTCGATGAATTCATAGATCTGGCTCTTGTTGCCGATATCGATCCCGCGCGTCGGCTCGTCGATGATGATCACCGAGGGGTCGGCCATCATGACCTTGGCAAGGAGCAGCTTCTGCTAGTTCCCACCCGAAAGCTGGCTGGCTTCGAGGCGGAGCGAGCGAACGCGGATGTCGTAATCGGCCACCGCCTTTCGAAGGCGGGAAAGCTCTCCCCGCTTGTCCAGAAGGACACCCGGATTGATCGTGTCCAGCGCCTGCAGGGTGAGGTTGGGACCGAGCTTCTCCTCCAGGAGCAGGCCTTTGCCCTTGCGGTCCTCGGTGAGGTAAACCAGGCCGGCCTCCATCAGGGTGCCGACGGAACGGCTCCCGATCTGCCGGCCGTTCAGGACAATGCTTTCAACCTCTGACGGACGAAGACCCATCAGGCCCTCGATCAGTTCGGTACGACCCGCCCCGATCATGCCGCCGATACCCAGCACCTCGCCGGGCCTGACGCTAAATGAGACCTTCTGCGAGCCGTGGTCGACGGCAAGGTTGGTGACCGAAAGGATCGGAGCCGCAGTCGCGGTTGGCCGCTTATGCGGATAGAGCATTTCCAGCTCCCGCCCGACCATCAGCTCCGCCATTTCACGCTGGCCGAGGCCCGGCGCCGGCCAGGTCCCGATCATGCGGCCGTCGCGAAGCACGGTCACCCGGTCGGCAATCGCCTGAACCTCGTCGAGACGATGGGAGATGTAGAGCACCGCAACCCCGTGATCGCGCAAGCTGCGGACGATGTCGAGCAGCGCCACCACTTCGTCGTTTGCGAGAACCGCAGTCGGCTCGTCGAAGATGACGACCTTTCGCTCGTCCAGGAGGGCGCGCGCGATCTGCACGAGCTGGCGCTGGGCGAGCGGCAACTCACCCACACGGTCGCGCGGCCGGGCCGCTGAACCGACCCGCGCGAGGAGTTCGGCGGCACGACTGTTCATCGCCTTGTCATCGACCATCAGACCGCGGCCGACCTCGCGACCCAGATACAGGTTTTCCGCGACGGTGAGGTCCGCAGCGAGCAGGATTTCCTGGTGCACGAGTACGATGCCGGCATTCTCCGCCTCCACCGCGTTTCGGAACTCGATCGACTTCCCCTCCAGGAGCAGGTGGCCGGCCGACGGGGCAACATGGCCGGAAAGGAGCTTCATCAGCGTCGATTTTCCGGCGCCGTTCTCACCGATAATGGCGTGAACCTCGCCAGCGCGAACCTCAAGCGTGACGTCCGAAAGGACGGTAATCGGACCGTAGGCTTTGCCAAGGCCCTCTGCCGCGAGTGCGGCAACAGCAGGGATTGGCAGCGGCGCGACCGCATTGGAAGGCAGGACCGCGTTCATTCGAAAGCCGAAAGCAAACGATCGCGCGAGCGTTCGATGTGGACGCGCATGGCATCGTATGCGGCCTGCGGATCGCGCGCCCGGAAGGCAGCCAGCAGGCTCTCATGCTCTTCGAGCGCCTCCTGAGTCACCCGGATGTGGAACATCAGCCGGAAGATGTGCAGATGGACATGCTGGTTCGACAGCGTGCTGCGGATCACGTCGTTCCCGGCGATCTTCAGGATCGCATCATGGAACTGCGCATCGGCGCGGGCAAAGCGGGAGTAGCGCGTGTTACGATCGACCGGAGCCTCGCCGTGGCCCATGTCGGCCGCGGAATTCTCGAGCTGCTGGAGCGCCTCCGCAGTCATGTTGGCGGCGGCAAGCCGGGCCGCTTCGGGTTCGATCAGCAGACGAAAAGCATAGAGGTCTTCGAATTGCTTGCGCGTCCATTGCGGGGCCGCACTATAGCCGATCAGATGCTCCTTTCGAACGAGGCCCTCGCGTTCCAGGCGGCTCAGGGCCTCGCGGATCGGGGTCTGGGAAACGCCGAGTTCGCGAGCGAGGACATCGATCGGAATGCGTGCACCAGGCGCAATATCGAGCGCCATCAGCCGGTGATAGATGCTGTCATAGACGCTTTCGACCACACTCGTCGGGCGGATACCGCCGCTCCTGCCTGCCCGCTCCGCTGCAATTGCCACTGCCATTCTCCGACTGCTTATTGACATACGGGGTTTTGTTGCAAATAACATATCGCATGTCAAATACAATATCGTATATGATCCGATATAGGATTTTTGGATGAGGCTCTCGCCCGATCGGTTGAGGAATTTGGCCGTCGCTCTGCTCGATAAGCGGGGTGTTCCAGGCGACTCCGCCCGTCTCCAGGCCGACCTCCTCGTGGAGGCCGAGCTGCGCGGACTGCCCTCCCACGGCCTGCAACGCCTGCCGTTGCTTCTGTCCCGGCTGGATAAAGGGCTTGCGAACCCCACGACGCGTGGAAAGGGAGTCTGGCAAAGGGACTCCTTTCTGAGCGTCGACGGCGAACGCGGCCTGGGCCCGGTCGTGATGATGAACGCCATGCTCGTCACGCAACGCGTCCTTAAGGAGACGGGGCTCGCCATCGCCGCAATCCGCAACGCCAATCACATGGGAATGCTTGCCTATTATGCGGAGGCCGCCGCAAGAGACGGCCTGATCGCCATTGTCATGTCGACCAGCGAAGCGCTCGTGCACCCATTCGGCGGAACGCAGGCCATGGTCGGCACCAATCCGGTCGCGATCGGCATTCCTGCGGGTGACCGCCCTTTCGTGCTGGACCTCGCAACCAGCATCGTTTCCATGGGCAAGATCAACAACCATGCGATGCGCGGTCTGGCGATCCCCGCTGGCTGGGCAGTGGACCGAGACGGTCGCGCCACAACCGATCCGCACGCAGCACAGGCAGGGGCGATCGCGCCGTTCGGCGACGCGAAGGGATATGGTCTCGGCCTTGCGATCGAGCTTCTTGTCGCGGCGCTTGCCGGATCCAATCTGGCGCCTGATGTGCACGGAACGCTCGACGACATTCATCCCGCCAATAAAGGCGACCTTTTCATTTTGATCGATCCCTCGGCAGGCGCGGGTAGCACACCGGAACTTGCCGCCTATCTCGACCGCCTGCGCCTGTCCCGCCCGCTCGACCCTGCGCAACCAGTCGCCATTCCGGGAGACGGGGCACGAGCACGCCGCGCTGCAGCAGCGAAGACGGGCATCGAACTGCCGCGGCCGCTTTTCGACCAACTTACGGCCCTCGAGGTCGCTGAATTCATCGGAGGACATACGGAATGAACCTATTCGGCACACTAAGGGCGCCGCGCGAACTGCTTTTCGGCGCCGGGCAGCGCCATGCCCTTGGCGGCATCGCCGCCAAGCTCGGCCGACGCGCGCTGATCGTCACCGACACGCGCCTTGCAGTGGATGCCGACCTGCTTACGCTGGTGCGGCGACTGGAGGAGGCAGGGCTGGAGGTGATGGTGGACAGTTCCACCCTGCCGGACGTCCCCGTGGAATCCGCCATCGCGAGCGCTGCGGCGGCCAGGGGCTTTGCGCCGGACCTCGTCATCGGCATCGGTGGCGGGTCCTGTCTCGACATGGCGAAATGCGTCGCCCTCCTCCTTACCCACGGCGGACGGCCACAGGACTATTATGGCGAACATGCCGTACCCGGCCCGGTGATGTCATTGATCGCCATTCCCACCACCGCCGGCACCGGCTCGGAGGTGACGCCCGTCGCCGTGCTTTCGGATGCCGAGCGTAGCCTGAAAGTCGGCATTTCAAGTCCGCACCTGATCCCGGCGGTATCGATCTGCGACCCCGAACTCACCCTCTCCTGCCCATCCGGCCTGACTGCGGTCGCGGGCGCGGACGCCCTGACGCATGCGATCGAAGCCTTCACGGCGATCCGGCGCGAGCCCGTCCCCGGTATCGCGCAGCAGCGCGTCTTCGTCGGTAAGAACGCGCTTTCCGATCACTTTGCCCTTGGCGCCATTACCCTCCTGTGGCAGGGGCTGGAGAGGGCCTGCAAGGACGGCGCCGACGCCGGCGCGCGCGAAAAGGTGATGCTCGGCGCAACGCTCGCCGGTCTTGCTTTCGGGGTGGCGGGCACTGCCGCGGCCCACGCCATCCAGTACCCCGTCGGCGCGCTCACCCATACGGCGCATGGCCTGGGGGTCGCCTGCCTCATGCCCTATGTCATGACCTGGAATGCGCCGCTCATCCGCGACGAACTCGCGCAGATCGCGCATGCGGCCGGGCTCGGCGGACCGGATGAAGTGATCCCTGCCCTCGTTTCGCTCTTTGAACGCATCGGCATTCCCGCCACGCTGCGGGATCTCGGCCTCGAGGAAGACCGGATCGACTGGGTGGCGGAACAAAGCTCGGGTATCGCACGCCTCATCCAGAACAATCCACGCCCCCTGAACCCGCACGAGATGCGCAACCTCGTCGCCGCCGCCCATTGCGGCGACCGCTCGCGCCTGAACTGAGTCGAAAGGACCCTCCATGACCTTCCATGCCAAGTTTTCCGGCTACGCCGATCCCGCCCTGCATGCCGCGGGTCTCTACATCGGCGGCAAATGGCAAAGCGGCAGCGGAATAGCCGTTCTCGACCCTTCGACCGGTAATCTGCTGGCCGAGGTCGCCGACGCCTCCATCGAGGACGCACAGCGCGCAGTCGATGCCGCGCATGCCGCTGCGGCAGGGTGGCGCGCCACTCCGGCTCGCCAGCGCTCGGAAATCCTGCGACGCTGGTATCAGCTGATGACACAGCACGCCGAGGAGCTTGCAACTCTCATCGCAATGGAAAACGGCAAGGCCCTGGTCGACGCACGCGGCGAAGTCGCTTATGCCGCCGAATTCTTCCGCTGGTACGCTGAAGAGGCGACCCGCATTCCGGGCGAATTCCGGCGCACTCCCTCCGGGTCGCACAATATCCTCGTTGACCATGAGCCGATCGGCATTGCCGTCCTGATCACGCCTTGGAATTTCCCTGCCGCTATGGCGGCGCGCAAGATCGGGCCCGCCCTTGCCGCCGGCTGCACGGTGATCCTGAAACCTGCCTCGGAGACGCCGTTGACGGCCTACGCCATGGCCCGACTCGGCGAAGAGGCGGGCGTCCCGCCTGGCGTCGTCAACGTGCTGACCACAAGCAATCCAGGCGGAATGACGAATGCGATGCTCGCCGATTCGCGCGTTCGTAAGCTTTCATTCACCGGCTCGACCGGCGTTGGCCGCGTCCTGCTTGCCGAAGCCGCCAAGTCGGTCGTCAGCTGCTCGATGGAGCTCGGCGGCAACGCGCCCTTCATCGTGTTCGACGACGCGGACCTCGAGGCGGCACTCGACGGTGCGATGATCGCCAAGATGCGAAACGCTGGAGAAGCCTGCACTGCCGCCAATCGTTTCTATGTCCAGGCGGGCATCCATGATGCGTTTGTCGCCGGCCTCACGGCGCGGATGATGTCACTGAAGATCGGTCCCGGCTACGATCCCGAGACGCAATGTGGACCGATGATCACGCAAAACGCCGTCCGCAAGATCGACCGGCTCGTCTCAGAGGCACTCGCCGCGGGTGCGCGGGCAACGACCGGCGGCAAACCCCTTACGGAAAACGGGTACTTCTATCCGCCGACGGTACTCGAAAACGTCCCCGTAAACGCGTCGATCGCACGTGAGGAAATCTTCGGACCGGTCGCGCCTGTCTACAAGTTCGAAAGCGACGACGAGGCGATCAGCCTCGCAAACAACACGGAGTATGGCCTCGCCGCGTACATCTACAGCCGCGATCTCAAACGTGCGATGACGGTCGGCAAGCGCATCGAAACCGGCATGCTCGGCATCAACAGGGGCCTGATGTCAGACCCCGCCGCTCCCTTCGGCGGCGTTAAGCAGAGCGGCCTTGGCCGCGAAGGCGGCGTGACCGGCATTCTGGAATTCATGGAGCCGAAATATTATGCAGTTGATTATTGATCGGCGGAGCAGACGATGACAGCACAGGACCTTTACCGCATTCGCGACTTCGTGCCCGATTTCGACACCATCGCCGCAGAGTTCGCCGAACGCAGCCGGGCCCTATCGGCGCGCGCCGATGTGCGGGCAGACATACCGTACGGCTCCGGCGCCCGCGAGGTCGTCGATGTCATCTTGCCGGAGCGCCTGCAGGCCGGTGCGCCCTTGCATGTGTTCGTTCACGGCGGATATTGGCGCTCCGGCGAAAAGATCAACTATCGTTTCGTCGCTGCACCGGTTCTTGCGGCGGGGGGCATTGCGGCCCTGGTGGAATACGACCTGATGCCTCGCAGCCGCTTGGACGTGCTGGTGGATCAGGTTCGGCGATCTGTGCTCTGGCTTCAGGCCCACGCAGGCGATTTCGGCGCGGATCCTGCGCGACTGACCGTCAGCGGTCATTCGGCAGGCGCGCATCTTGCTTCCTTCCTCGCAGCAACCGGGCCCGAGGAAGCCTATCCGCCCTCCCTGCCGACGCTTCAAGGCTTGCTGCTTGTGAGCGGAATCTACGACCTGTCGGGCATACCGGACAGCTTCCTTCGACACGAAGCCGAAATGACACCGATGGAAGCTGCCGCATGGTCCCCTCTCACCAGCTCGCAGCTCCCCTGCCCGACGCGCGTCATCGCCTATGGCGCGGACGAGACGACGCCATTCCAGAGTCAGGCGGCCGGGCTATGTGAGCTGCTGCGTGCCCGGGACGAAAGTGCCGAACTGCTCCCGGTTCCTGATCTCAACCACATGAGCGTCGTGCTCGATCTTGCCGATACCGACGGCGTACTCGGCCGGCAGCTTCACGATTTGGTGGCCCGTCCAACCCGGTGAATCGGAAAGCGCCTTGGGGCGAAATGCTCGCGGCGAGCGCCGAAGAAGTTCGGCGCCGGTGCGTTGGTCCATGTCGGCCGCATTGAAGGGATGCGAACCGCGGACCACATCAAAAACTTCGCCGCAGCACAATATTATACACTCGTATAACAAATCTCTTGCCTGACGGAAGGTTCCCGATATCTTGCGGCCACCCCAACCGCGGCGCTCCGGCGTGGTAGGCCGCAGCTCCCTTCAGGATCCAAGGAAATGTCCCGAGACACCCGCTTCGATATTCTCTTCGAACCCGTAAAGATCGGCCCGGTCACAGCGCGCAACCGCTTCTATCAGGTGCCCCACTGTTCCGGCATGGGCTACCGCTACCCCAATGCGGAAGCCCAGCTGCGCGGCACGAAGGCGGAAGGCGGTTGGGCCGTCGTCTCCACCCAGGAGGCGGAAATCCACCCCACATCGGACCTGACGCCAGCCAACGAAGCTCGTCTTTGGGACGACGGCGATCTGCCGGCCCTTTCCGCCGTCACGGAACGTATCCACGCCCATGGCAGCCTCGCGGCCATCCAGCTCGTGCACAACGGCCTTCACGTCGCCAACCGTTTCAGCCGGATGATCCCGCTCGCTCCCTCGCACGCCGTCAGCGACAGCCTCGATCCCGTCCAGGCGCGCGCAATGGATAAGGCCGACATCCGCGACATGCGCCGCTGGTATCGCAATGCCGCGCTTCGCGCCAAAAAGGCCGGCTTCGACATCGTCTATCTCTATGCCGGCCATGACATGAGCGTGTTGCAGCACTTCCTGTCCCGCCGCCATAACGACCGCAGCGACGAATATGGCGGCTCCTTCGACAACCGGCTCCGCCTGTTCCGAGAGATTCTCGATGATGTGCGCGAGGCGATCGGTGACACCTGTGCGCTCGCGGTGCGCCTTGCCGTCGACGAACTGATTGGCCCTTCCGGGATCACCTGCGAGGGAGAGGGGAAAGACATCATTTCGGCGCTCGGCGAACTTCCGGACCTTTGGGACGTCAATCTCTCCGACTGGTCGAACGATAGCCAGACGGCGCGTTTCTCCGAGGAAGGCTACCAGGAGCCCTATATCCGCTTCGTCAAATCCGTCACCACCAAGCCGGTGGTCGGCGTCGGCCGTTATACGTCACCGGACAGCATGGTGCGGGTTATCAAGCAGGGCATTTTGGACTTCATCGGGGCCGCGCGCCCGTCGATCGCCGATCCCTTCCTCCCGAAGAAGATAGAGGAGGGGCGCATCGATGACATCCGCGAATGCATCGGCTGCAACATCTGCACCTCAGGCGACAATACCAACGTGCCGATGCGCTGCACGCAGAACCCGACGGTCGGCGAGGAATGGCGCAAGGGTTGGCATCCGGAGACCATCGCCGTGTCCGAAAATCCCGAACCCGCCCTCATCATCGGCGGCGGACCGGCGGGCCTGGAAGCGGCACGGGCGCTTGCCCAGCGCGGCGTCGATGTCACGCTGGCGGAAGGCGGCGGCGAATGGGGCGGTCGCGTTGCGCGCGAATGTCGCTTACCCGGTCTTGCGACCTGGGGCCGCGTGCGCGACTGGCGCATCGGCCAACTCAGCACCCGCGTCAATGCCGAGCTTTACCTGCACAGTCCGCTTTCGGCCGCCGACATATTGCAATACGGCATCCCCCATGTGGCGATCGCGACCGGAGCGAGTTGGCGCACCGACGGCGTTGGCCGCACCCACCGGGCGCCGCTCGATTTTCTTTCGAAAGGCATCCTCGTCTCTCCCGACGCAATTCTCTCCGGGGGCGCCGAGGCGGTGCCCGCCGACGGCCCCGTCATCGTCTTCGACGACGACTGCTTCTACATGGGCAGCGTGCTCGCCGAACTGCTCGCCAGGAGGGGACGCACGGTCACCTTCATAACGCCGGAATCCCAGGTTTCGCCCTGGAGCAGGAACACGCTGGAGCAGGCACGTATCCAGAAGCGCCTCATCGATCTCGGCGTCGAGATCGTCACGGCCATGGCCCTCGCCGGTCGGACGAAAGACCAGCTGGAACTATCCTGCGTCTACAGCGGCAGGACCCGTCCGGTCGATTGCGCCACTCTCGTCCCGGTCACCGCCCGCCTGCCGGACGAAACGCTGTGGCTGGAACTCAAAGCACGCGAAGACGAGTGGGCCGATGCCGGCATCAAGACCGTCACCCGCCTCGGCGACTGCCTCGCGCCAGGCCTGATCGCCGCCGCCGTCTATTCCGGCCATCAATATGCCCGGACCTATCAAGAACAGGTCGACAAGGATCGGGTGCCATTCATGCGGGAAGACATTGCAAGGCTTTACGGTCTTCGCTCGGCGTAGGATGGTCCAGGGCGGCCGCCCCCACCGAATGGGTTTGGCACGCTCGACCGCGATGCTCGATTATCTTCGCGCTCGGTATCTGTCGAACGCCGTCAGCCGCTGCGTCGGAGGATCTGCCTCGTCCCAGCGATAGATCTCCTTCCGAAGGAAGCCGAGTTCAGCCTCGAGCTCCTCCTCGGCGACCTCAGTCCACCATGATTTTGGGCGGCCGTCGCTGCCGTCAGACCAGCGGTACCCGCGAGCCTTCAGCACGTCCTTCAGGTCGAACGGCGCATTCTCCGCGAAAATCCTGACCCGTGAACGCTGGCTCGCTTTGTAAAGTTCGGCAAACGGCGGCAGCTTGGCACCGTCCGCAGACTGCTCAAGCACCTCGAGGAGAGCGAAGCAGTCATCCACAGCCCGATGCCCGTCATGGAAATGTCCGCTCTGACCGATCAGATAGCCGAGCTTCGTGCCTTCGAAACCTCGCCCGCTCCAATCGATTTCGGAGACCGAGCATGCCCAGGCCTTGCGGACAAACACATCCGAAAGCGCCTCGCAAAACGGCCGATCGAAGCCGGCATTGTGGGCGATGATGAGATCCGCAGGCCCAACGATCGCTTGGACTGCAGCAATATCGATCGACTGGCCGGCGACCATGGCATCGGTAATACCCGTCAGCCGGGTGATGTCGGGCGGAATGGCGATGGTCGGCTGCTGCAAACCGCCATAAACAGCGACCACATCGCCGATCTCACCCTCTGCGTTGTAGGTGAATGCGACCAGCCCGATCTCGATGACCTCGCATCTGCGGGCATCGAGGCCGGTTGTCTCGGTGTCGAGGATGACGCCCCTCAGGGGAAAGCCGGGTCTCACATCGGACACGACCGTGCGGGCTTCAAGCTTTCGCAATATCCTGTAGCGACCCGTTGCCTGCAACGCGGCAAGCATCTCGGTTTCGGAAAGGGAGGTCGATGCCTGCCGGCGGGCCCGGCTTCGCTCGGTTCTCGCGGCTGCTGGTCGCACATCTCGGGCAAACATGTCGAGCTGAGAGGTCATCCGGTCCCCATCGTTAAGGTGCTCCAACTCTAAAGCGCCGGTTGCCCTGTGAACACCTCCCCCATGCTCATACCCACCGATAATGCGATGGAGCACCCCACATGCGCTCAGCGCGTCGGTAAAAAATCATGCCGGGACGGCCGTTTTTTCCTGCGTGTCCTGCTGCGGCCACCGCTGCAATGCTTCCCGTCCGGCCTCCGTCAGGCCATAGACGCCTCTGTCGAGCCGTTCAAACCAGCCATAGACATTCGAAAGCAGTATCTTCCCGGCATCCGGGACGCCGGATCTGATTTCACCCACGCGCAGCGGGCCTGATGCCAGCGCCAGCGCACAGCCGAGCGCCTGCTGGCGGTACGCGGTCATGACAGGCGCGCGTGTGCTCCCGCCTATTGCTGGATCGCCGCGCCGCCTCTGGTGTTCGCGCATGAGCTTCGAACGCCGTTTCGGATTGGTGCGCGGCATCGGCGATACGGAGCCGACGATCACGCTGACGTCGCCGGCATCGGAAATGCCGAGCATGCCTATCCCGAGCCTGCGACAGAGATCGCGGTAGCGTTTATCGGCCTCGCGACCTTTTCCCTTGGCCGAGACCCGCGCCGCGATCCAGACCTCGTCCGCGACAGCGGCGCGATCGACGGCCTGCAGTATGAGCTCCAGATTAAAGCGCAGCTTCAGTTCGCAGATCACGACCACGCGCGGATCGTCGTCGCTCAGGCCGACGAGATCGCAGCCGTCAATCTCGCCCTTGACGACGTAACCTGCCTTTTCGAGAAAGCCTTTGACGGGGAGATAAAGCGACGTTTCCATATGCCTGCAGGTTGAAGCGAAGAATCGCTCTGTAAGCTATATCGATCCGCCCCTACCGGACAATCATCCTAATCGGATAAAACCCGCGGCCGGACGGCCGCGGGTCTCCTGGAAGCATAGAGCAAGGCCACGCTCCGTGACGCAGCCTGTTTTGTTGTTTACTTGCGGATCTCTTCCAGCTTGGCGAGAATGGGGTCTACCACGTCGGCACCGATCTCAGCCTTGTGCTTTTCATAGACGACCATGGACTTCTCGCGGATGCGAGCCTGTTCTTCAGCAGACAGGGTATTCACTTCGAGACCAGCTTCCTTGATCTTCTCCAGCGACTTCTTGTTGAGCTCCTGGATGACCTTGCGCTCCTCATCGCGGCCGACGACTGCGCATTCACGCAGTGCTGCCTGCTCTTCCGGCGTATAGCTGTCGAAGATCGGCTTCGAGAACAGGAAGAGGAAGGGCGTATAAGCGTGGTTCGTCTCGGTCACGTACTTCTGCACTTCGAAGAACTTCGACGTATCGATCGTCACATAGGGGTTTTCCTGCGCATCGATCGCCTTGGTTTCGAGCGCCGAGAAGACTTCGCCGAAAGCCATCGGAGTGGCGTTGGCACCGAGGTTCTGGAAGGTGTCGAGGAAGATGTTGTTCTGCATCACGCGAACCTTCATCCCTTCGAAGTCTTCCCACTTGGTGACAGGACGAACCGAATTCGACAGGTTACGGAAGCCGTTTTCCCAGTAGGCGAGATTGACCAGGCCGGCCGCTTCCAGCTTCTCGTTCATCATGTCGCCGAAATCGCCATCGAGCACCGTGTAGGCTTCCTGAGCGTTGCCGAAGAGGAACGGCAGATCGAATACGCCGAGTGCCGGTATGATGCCGACGAGCGGCGAGGACGAGGTGACGACGGCCTCCTGCACGCCGGAGCGCAGGGCCTGCGTCGCCTGAAGGTCGCCGCCGAGCGCGCCGCCCCAGAAAGCGGTGAGCTTCAGCTTGCCACCGGATTTCTGATCGAGACAGGCCTGCATCGCCTTGATGCCGTTACCGACCGGATGGTCTTCGTTGATGCCGTTCGACACGCGGATGTTGCGGTCGTTGAACTCGGCGAAAGCCGGCGCCGCGGCCGAAAGACCGAAAGCGATGGCAGTCGTGGCAAGAAGCAGTTTTCTCACGGGGTATCCTCCCTTGGATTGTTGGTGAGGGGTTGCGGGTTAAGGCCCTTCTAATGGAGCCAGCGTGCGGGCACGATGACGATGTCCGGGAACAGGACCAGAAGGAGAAGCACGAGTATCTGGGCTACCAGAAATGGCGTCACGCCGACAATTACCTTGCCGAGCGGAACCCGGCCGACGCCGCTGACGACGTTCAATACGACGCCGACTGGTGGGGTCAGCAGCCCTATGCAGGTATTCATGATGAACAGGACACCGAAATAGACAGGATCGATTCCGGCCTGCTTGATGATCGGCATGAGCACCGGCGTCAGGATCAGGATCGTGGGCGTAAGGTCGAGTGCGGTGCCCACCACCAATACGACCAGCATGATGACGAGCATCAGAAGCGTCGGGCGGTCGATCAGCGGAGAGATGAAGCCGGTGATTTCCGCTGGTATGTTCGCTGCAGTGATCAGCCACGAGGAAACGAGCGCGGCGCAAACGAGGAACATGATCACAGCGGTGGTCTTCGCCGCCTGGAGTATGACACCCGGCAGGTCACGGGGCTTGAGTTCCCGATAAATGAACATGCCGACGAAGAGGGCGTAGACTGCGGCAACCACGGCAGCTTCGGTCGGCGTCACGACGCCGGCCTTGATGCCGCCGAGGATGATGACCGGCATGCCAAGAGCCCAAAGGGCCCGCCCGGTGGCGCGGAGCCGCTCGCTCGCCGGCGTGCGTGGAAGCGGCTGGATATCATCCTTCCGCACAACCAGCAGCCACGTGCCGACAAGGGCGATACCCATGATGAGACCGGGCACGATGCCTGCCATGAAGAGCTGCGTAATCGAGACGTTCGCCGCCACTCCGAACACGATGAAGGCCATGGATGGGGGGATGACGGGGGCAATGACACCACCTGCAGCGATCAGGCCCGCAGACCGGGGAACGTTGTAGCCGGCCTTCGCCATCATCGGAATCAGGATTGCCGCAAGTGCCGCGGTGTCGGCTGCCGCCGAACCCGAGATACTTGCCATGATCACGGCCGCCATGATGGCAACGATGCCGAGACCGCCGCGTATATGACCGACACAGGCGATTGCGAAATCGATGATGCGACGCGACAATCCGCCGGCGTTCATCAATTCACCGGCGAGAATGAAGAAGGGGATGGCGAGGAGCGTGAATGTATCGGCGCCCGCGATCATGTTTTGAGCGATGATCTGGGTGTTAAACATGCCCATGTACCACATGAGCATGACGCCGCAGAACATCAGCGAGAAGGCAACCGGCACGCCGATTGCCATGGCGCCGAGCAGCGAAACGATGAAGACGACAAGGGTCATTAAGTGCGCTCCGCCAGCTGCTCGAGAGACATGTTTTCACCGGCGAAGGCGGCGATTTCTTCTTCCGTGACGCGCCCCGTCAGCAGGCGGAATAGGCGCTCGAGCGCGATCAGGACCACGCCCGCTCCGGTGAAATATCCGATCCCATAGACCCACAGCATCGAGATGCCGGTAACGGGTGCGGCCATCGACGCATTGATCGGCGATTGCTTCCAGGTGCCCCAGAAGAAGATCGCCGACACGGCGATGACGACGATATTGGAGAGAATCATGCAGATGATGCGGCCCTTGCGGCCGAACAGCGAGACCAAGGTCTCGACCCCGACGTGCGAATTTTCACGGAAGGTGACAACCGCACCGATGAAGGTGAGCCACACGAAGAAATACCGTGACATCTCGTCCGAGACGTTGATGCCCGAATTGAAGCCGTAGCGCAGCACGACGTTCAGGAACACCATCACCGCCATGCCTGCGAGCAGCACGATCAAGAGCAGCTCGAGCAGTTTATAGAACGTATCGATCGCTTTTTGCATCTAGCCCTCCCGTTTCGCCTGCAAGAGCCCGCGTTCGGCCAGGTTCTTCATCAGAGCGCCCAGGCCGAAGCTCCATTTCGGGCAGCGGTCGCTATGATCGACCCAATTCACGAGGCGTCCGAGGCGCGGCGTCGAGATCTCGACCCGGTCTCCGATTTCATGGGTGAAACCGAGCCCGGCGCCCCGACGATCCTTCACTGGCGCAAACATCGTTCCGAGGAAGAAGACCACGCCATCCGGATACTGGTGGTTGTCGTTGAGAAGTTGCGAAACGAGGTCTTCCGGGCTGCGGCTGATGGCCGACATCGGGCTGACGCCGGTCATCTTGAAACCTTCTTTGCCGTCGACGACGAGCGAGACTTCCGCCTGTTTCACGTCCTCGATCGTGAAAGCACCGTCGAAGAGCCGGATGAACGGGCCGATCGAGCAGGACGCATTATTGTCCTTCGCCTTGCTGAGAAGCAGTGCGGAGCGGCCTTCGAAGTCCCGAAGATTGACGTCGTTGCCGAGCGTCGCACCGACGATCCTGCCCTTCGACGTGACGGCAAGCACCACCTCCGGCTCCGGATTGTTCCAGTCGGATTTGGGGTGGATACCGATATAAGCACCACAACCGACCGACGACATGGGCTGCGCCTTGGTGAAGATTTCAGCATCGGGGCCGATACCCACTTCGAGGTACTGCGACCAAAGACCAAGCTCCTGGAGCAGTTTCTTGACCTCGGCGGCCTTGTCGGAGCCGGCTACGAGGCCTTTGAGATTGTCGCCGAGGACGGGGGCCAGCCGGCCGCGAATTTCCTGCGCGCGCAGCGGATCGCCCTTGGCCTGCTCCTCGATCACCCGCTCCAGCATGCTGTCCGCAAAGGTGACGCCAGCCGCCTTGACGGCCTGCAGATCGGCAGGCGCCAGAAGATCGCCCGCCTCGCCACGGAGGAATGCATCGAGAGAGCCGAGGCTGATAAAGCGCGACGGGTCGCGCAACGCGTCGACAAGGCCGTCGATCTCAAGAAGCTCGGAAATCGTAGCCGCGAGTGGAGTCAGGTCGAAAACCTCTCCATCCGAGATCAGGACCGGGCAAGGTCCGCCGGCGGTTTTGGACCAGACGCGCCCGACGAGCATCGCGCCGGATGCGTCCGCGGGCTGGATTGATTCAGCGCTCAGTGCCTGTTCGAAACTCACGAGAAATCCTCCGCTCATCTCGTACCTCGAAGGTACGGGTCTCTATTGTCAGGATGTCTGACAACGAGATGACCTGCTTCTAGTATGACTTTTTGGCCATGTCTAGGCCGTTGGTAAGTAAAGTCTGATGCGCCCCTCACGGGCTGCGCCGCCCGACCCGAACCTCAGGACGAGAAGCTTTCAATCGTCAGGTCCAGGCGGGCCGCCGCCCCGTTCAGATGGTTGCGCATCGCCTCCTCGGCCTTGGCCGGATCCCGCGCCGCCACGCCATCTCGGATAGAGACATGTTCCGCAATCGTGACTTCGACGATCTCCTCAAGAATTGCAGCGGCGCGTGCCGCGTTGATCGCCAGGCTGATCCGCTCGGCGATGAATCCGATGAAAAGCAGGAAATATTCGTTATGGGTGGCCGCCGCAATCGCCCGATGAAATGCGAGGTCGGCGACGATCCCCTGCTCCGTCCATTTTTCCGCGCCGGTCATCTGCTGCAACGCCTCGTCGATCCTGCTCAATTCCTGCGGTGTATGATGGATCGCCGCAAGCCGGGCCGCCTCCACCTCAAGCGGAATACGGAGCTGAAACAGATCCCGGAAACTTCCCCGATTGGCGAGATCACCCTGCTCTATGCGCAGCGATTGCCGGCGCTCGATTTCGGTCGCGAAGGCACCGACGCCCTGGCGCGTTTCCACCAGGCCCTCATTTCGCAATTGAGCTATCGCCTCCCGCACCACCGAGCGGCTGACACCGAAGGTCGTGGCGAGCAGATGCTCCGTCGGCAGTTTCTCTCCGGGTGCGATACGTCCTTCGGTGATCTCCCTGCCGATCTTCGCCGCGATGCGCGCGGGCAAATGCTCGCTCCTGCTGATCTGGCCGAAATCCATTGCCGCCAAGATTGCTCTCCCTTTTAGAATCTCAGTTGACAACCGGGATTCATGATCATCTCCGGGTCAACGGCATGCTTGAGCGCCGTCAACAGCTTTCGGCGGGTCTCCGGCAGCCTGGCGTCGAAATCCGGTCGCTTCAGGCGCCCGATACCATGCTCGGCGCTGATGCTTCCGGTATAGCGATCGAGCACCTCGTTCACGACCGTCTTGGCCTTGTAGATCAATTCAATCCGCTCGTCGGGCGTACTGCCGGCCGGCGGCAGGACGTTGAGATGCACATTGCCGTCGCCGACATGGCCATAGGAAACGCTGACGGCGCCGGGAAGCGCGTCGGAGACCGCCTTTTCCGCCTCCTCTACGAAGGATGCCAGCTCTGAGAGCGGAACGGAGATATCGGTGCGCATATGAGCGCCGCGTTTCGCCTGGCCTTCGTTCATGCCCTCGCGGATCAACCAAAGATTGCGCGCCTGCGTCTGCGAGGCGGCGATCGTTCCGTCGAGGACAAGCCCCTCCTCCATCACACCTTCGAGGAAGCGCTGCATCAGATCGTCGACATCGACGAGGCCGGAGCCGGAAATCTCCATCAGCACATAGGCTGGATATTCCGCCGAGATCGGGATCGGCAAATCCGGCATCGCCTCCTGCGCCAAGGTGAAGGCGAGCGGCGGCATGAATTCGAAGGCCGACATCAGGTCGCAACAGTCCCGACGCGCCCGGCGATAGAGCTTGATGGCATCTTCCAGGGAGGCAAGACCGAGCAGCGCCGTGGCTACGTGATCCGGATAGGGCGTCAGCTTGATGGAGACGGCGGTGATGATGCCGAGCGTGCCTTCCGCACCGATGAAAAGCTGCTTCAGGTCTATGCCGCGATTGTCCTTTCTCAGCGTCGACAGACCTTCGAGGATGCTGCCGTCCGGGAGGACCACTTCAAGTCCCAGCACCAATTCGCGGGTCATGCCGTAGCGGAGCACGTTGATGCCGCCGGCATTCGTCGAAACATTTCCCCCGATCTGGCAGCTTCCCTGGGCACCGAGTGCAAGCGGAAAGAACATGCCCATCTCCGCAATCGCATCCTTGAGTTCGGACAGGATGCAGCCGGACTCGACCACCGCCGAAAAGTCGGCCGCATCGATCTTGCGGATGCGGTTCATGCGAGAGAGAGAAAGCACGACCTGCCTCTCCGGAGCATCGGGGATCGCTCCGAGCACGAGGCCGGTATTGCCGCCCTGCGGCACGATCGAAAGCCCAAGCTCACGGCAGGCCTTCACGGCCGCCGCCACCTGCTCCGTCGAGCGCGGACGAACCACCGCCACGGTCCCGCTGGTTACGTCGCCATGCCAGTCGCGGCAGTAACGGAGCATTTCCTCCGTTTCGCTCAGCACGATATCCTCGCCGAGCATCTGACGTAGCACCAGGCGCAGTTCCGCAGGTCCCTTTGCTTCCTCTATCGTGCCTGCGCCCGTCATGCTCCTTGCCCCTCCTCGCGCGTCTCTGCGCAAGCGTCCGCCATATGCCTGCACGCGATCGAGATTCTTTCGCTCGAACCGCCAGTCTCCTGTTTTCAATCGAAGCATATAAGGTTATCAGACAACCGTACAAGACATATTTTCGACCCGCATGAAGACCTGATCGCATGCGGCCTCACTCAAGGAGGAGACATTCATGCATATCCTGATCATCGGCGCTGCCGGCATGGTCGGCCGCAAGCTCACGCAGCGCCTCGTTAAGGACGGCGCTCTCGGCGGAAGTCCGGTGGAGAAGCTGACGCTCGTGGACGTGGTGACACCGGAAAGGCCGCAGGATTTTGCCGGTACGGTCGTTGCACGGGAAGGCGATCTTTCCGCTTCCGGCGAAGCCGAGAAGCTTGTCGAGGGGCGCCCGGATGTCATTTTCCATCTGGCGGCAATCGTCTCGGGTGAAGCCGAGCTCGATTTCGACAAGGGCTACCGGATCAATCTCGACGGCACGCGCTATCTCTTCGACGCGATCCGCCTTGCTCACGATCAGGATGGCTACAAGCCTCGCCTTGTCTTCACCTCGTCGATCGCCGTGGTCGGAGCGCCGCTCCCTTTCCCCATACCGGACGATTATCATCTTACTCCGCTCACGAGCTACGGCACCCAGAAAGCGATCTGCGAGCTGCTGCTCTCCGACTACAGCCGCCGCGGCTTCTTCGATGGCATCGGCATCCGCCTGCCGACGATCTGCATCCGCCCCGGCAAGCCCAACAAGGCGGCTTCCGGCTTCTTCTCCAATATCCTGCGCGAGCCGCTGGTCGGCCAGGAAGCCGTGCTGCCTGTTTCGGAGGATGTCCGCCACTGGCACACTTCGCCGCGTTCGGCGGTCGGCTTCCTCATCCATGGCGCGACCATCGACCTTGAAAAGGTCGGACCGCGGCGCAACCTTTCCATGCCGGGTCTCAGCGCCACCGTGGGCGAGCAGATTGAAGCGCTGCGCCGCATTGCCGGCGAAAAGGCCGTGAAGCTCATCCGCCGCGAACCCGACGAGATGATCATGAAGATGGTCGCCGGTTGGGCGCCGGGCTTCGAGGCCAAACGCGCCACCGAACTTGGCTTCACCGCCGAAAAGAGTTTCGATGAGATCATCCGCGTGCACATCGAGGACGAACTGGGAGGGAAGCTGTGAGCGGGAAGACGAAGGTTGCGTTTCTCGGCACTGGCTTGATGGGGGCACCGATGGCGCGGCGGCTGCTCGGTGCCGGTTTTCCGGTTACGGTGTGGAACCGTGACGCCGCCAAGGCCGAGCCGCTGGCCGCCGACGGTGCTGAGATCGCTGCCTCGCCGGCCGACGCCGTCGCCGGCGCAGCTGTCGTCTTCACCATGCTGACCAACGGCCAGGCCGTATCGGAGGTCCTGTTCGAGCGCGGCGTCGCCGATGGCCTGGCCGAAGGTACGATCGTCGTGGATTGCAGCTCCATAGCCCCGCAGATCGCCCGCGAACATGCGCGCAGATTGGCGGACAAGGGCATCCGTCACCTCGACGCACCGGTTTCAGGCGGCGTGGTAGGCGCGGCCGCCGGTACGCTCGCCATCATGGCCGGCGGCGATGGCGCCGCGGTCGAAAGCCTGAAGGACGTTTTTGCGGCGCTCGGTCGCGTAACCCACGTTGGCCCGAGCGGTGCCGGCCAGGTCTGCAAGCTCGCCAACCAACAGATCGTCGCCGTCACCATCGGCGCGGTGGCCGAAGCTATGATCCTGGTGGAAGCCGGCGGTGCCTCGCGCGCGGCCTTTCGGGACGCGATCCGCGGCGGCTTCGCCGAAAGCCGGATCCTCGAACTGCACGGCGCCCGCATGGTGGAGCGCAACTTCGTGCCCGGTGGCGCTTCGAACAACCAGCTGAAGGACCTGAACGCCGTGATGGCCATGGCGGATGGGCTCTCCCTCGAGCTTCCCCTGACCAGGCAAGTGCGGCAGGAATTTGCCGATTTCGTCGAGTCCGGCGGCGGCGAACAGGACCACAGCGGACTGCTTCTGCATCTCGAAAAGCTCAACCCAAGGAATTAGGTCCCGCCATGACTGACAAACCCCAGCGCCGCCTGCGCTCACAGGACTGGTTCGACAATCCGGACCATATCGATCTGACGGCGCTCTATCTGGAGCGCTTCATGAACTACGGTGTGACGCCGGAGGAATTGCGTTGCGGCAAGCCCATCATCGGCATTGCCCAAAGCGGCAGCGATCTCACCCCATGCAATCGGGTGCACATGGATCTGGCGAAGCGCGTGCGCGACGGCATCCGCGATGCCGGGGGGATTCCGATCGAGTTCCCGACGCATCCGATTTTCGAGAACTGCAAGCGCCCGACGGCCGCCCTCGATCGCAACCTCGCCTATCTCGGCCTCGTTGAAATTCTCTACGGCTATCCGCTGGATGGCGTGGTGCTGACCACCGGCTGCGACAAGACCACTCCGTCCGCCCTGATGGCGGCCTCGACGGTCGACATCCCGGCAATCGTGCTCTCCGGCGGCCCCATGCTCGACGGCTGGCACGAAGGCGATCTCGTGGGCTCCGGCACGGTGATCTGGCGCATGCGCCGCAAGCTCGCGGCAGGCGAGATCGACCGCGAGGAGTTCATGCAGGCAGCGCTCGATTCGGCTCCCTCCGTCGGCCATTGCAACACCATGGGCACGGCTTCGACAATGAACGCAATGGCCGAAGCGCTCGGCATGTCGCTCACCGGTTGCGGCGCTATCCCCGCTGCCTATCGCGAGCGTGGGCAGATGGCCTATCGTACAGGACGCCGCGCCGTGGAACTCGTCTTCGAGGACCTGAAGCCATCCGACATCCTGACCCGGGAAGCCTTTCTCAACGCCGTCCGCGTCAACTCGGCGATCGGCGGTTCGACCAATGCCCAGCCGCATCTTGCGGCCATGGCGAAGCATGCCGGCGTCGAGCTTTACCCGGATGACTGGCAGGTCCATGGTTTCGATATCCCGCTGCTCGCCAATATCCAGCCGGCCGGTGCTTATCTCGGCGAACGCTATCACCGCGCCGGCGGCACACCGGCCATAATGTGGGAGCTCCTGAAAGCTGGGAAGCTCGACGGCGGCTGTCGCACCGTCACGGGAAAAACCATGGCCGAGAACCTCGAAGGGCGCGAATCCACCGATCGCGAAGTCATTCGCCCCTTCAACGAGCCCCTCAAGGAAAAGGCAGGCTTTCTGGTCCTGAAGGGCAATCTCTTCGATTTCGCCATTATGAAGATGAGTGTCGTCTCCGACGATTTCAGGAAGCGCTATCTTCAGGAGCCGGGCCGCGAGGGCGTTTTCGAGGGCAAGGCCGTGGTCTTCGATGGCTCGGAGGACTACCACAAGCGCATCAACGACCCTGAACTCGAAATCGATGAGAACACCATCCTGGTGATCCGCGGCGCCGGTCCGCTCGGCTGGCCGGGGTCGGCGGAAGTCGTGAACATGCAGCCGCCGGATCACCTCTTGAAACGCGGCATCCGGAGCCTGCCCACCATCGGTGACGGCCGTCAATCCGGCACGGCCGACAGCCCCTCCATCCTGAACGCCTCGCCGGAGAGTGCAGCCGGCGGCGGTCTCGCCTGGTTGCGGAGCGGTGACGTGATCCGCATCGACTTCAACCTGGGGCGCTGCGACATGCTGGTTTCCGACGAGGACATCGAAAGGCGCAAGGCGGACGGCATTCCCGCCGTGCCGGCCGATGCCACGCCCTGGCAGCGCATCTACCGCAAGTCCGTCACCCAGCTTTCCGACGGCGCGGTGCTCGAAGGCGCAGCAGACTTCCGGCAGATCGCCAAGAATACGCCCCGCCACAATCACTAGAGCACTTCCAGGAAAGCAGCGTAATTCCACGAAGCATTCGTGGCTTTTAAATCCCTGACGATGAAGGGGCGGCTCCGGCCGCCCCTTTCTTTTCGGCGCATAGCTCTCCGGCCGGAAGTCGGCCGGGAGGTGAAAGTGCGGCGGCGCGGAAATCATCCCGCACCGCCGAGAGACCCGTCGTTTGTCCGGTTCGTCCATGCCCACCGAAGCGCTCGAAACGGCTTCGACACCGGAGCGGCCGTCGCTCCACGCGCAAGTTGCATCCGTCGATTTTCACGTCGCCGGGATCGTCTGCGTCGGAAACGCGTTCCCCCTCCTGAACGTTTGAACGCCAAGTATATATTTTCTTGAATGAAAGGAATTCGGCATGAGCCGTCTCGTCATTGTTTCCAATCGTGTACCCGTTCCGGAAAAGGGCGGCATTGCGCCTGCCGGCGGGCTGGCGGTCGCGCTGAAAGTCGCCCTTGAAGAGCATGGCGGCATCTGGATGGGCTGGTCGGGACAATCGAGCGGAGAGCACGAGCCGCAGCCGCTTGCTCAGTTGCAGCAAGGCAATATCACCTATGCGCTCACGGACCTGACCGATACCGACGTCGGAGAATACTATCACGGCTTCGCCAACCGGGTTCTTTGGCCGATCTGCCACTACCGGCTTGATCTTGCGGAATACGGTCGCAAGGAGATGGCCGGCTATTTCCGCGTCAACCGCTTCTTTGCCCATCGGCTGGCGCCGCTCGTCAGGCCCGATGACGTGATCTGGGTTCACGACTACCACTTGATCCCGCTCGCCGCGGAACTGCGCCAAATGGGCTTGAAGAACCGGATCGGCTTCTTTCTCCACATTCCCTGGCCGCCTGCCGACGTGCTCTTCACGATGCCCGTTCACGAGGAGATCATGCGCGGCCTGTCGCACTACGACGTCGTCGGTTTCCAGACCGATCATGATCTTGAGAACTTCGCCGGCTGCCTGCGGCGGGAGGGCATCGGCGATGAACTCGGTGGAGGCCGCTTCAGCGCCTATGGCCGCGTGTTCAAGGGCGGCGTTTATGCAATCGGCATCGAGACTGCCGCCTTTGCCGAATTCGCCAAAAACGCATTGACCAACAAGACCGTCAGGAAAGCGCGTGAAAGCATCGAACACCGAAGCCTGATCATCGGTGTCGATCGCCTCGATTATTCAAAAGGGATCACGCAGCGCATCGACGCGTTCGAGCGCTTCATCCAGGCCAATCCGGCCCAGCAGGGGCGTGTCACCTATCTGCAGATCACGCCGAAGTCGCGCTCCGAAGTGCCGGAATACGAAGCCATGCAGCGCACCGTGGCCGAACAGGCCGGCAGGGTGAACGGCGCGCTCGGCGCAGTCGACTGGGTGCCCATACGCTATATCAACCGCTCGGTGGGCCGGCATATTCTTGCAGGGCTTTACCGGCTTGGCAAAGTCGGCCTCGTGACACCGCTTCGAGACGGGATGAACCTGGTTGCAAAGGAATATGTGGCCGCGCAGGACCCCGACGATCCGGGCGTGCTCGTGCTCTCGCGCTTCGCCGGAGCCGCCCGCGATCTGAGAGGTGCCCTGCTCGTCAACCCCTACGACATTGAGGGTACCGCAAACGCCATGGCGCGCGCACTCAGCATGCCGCTGGACGAGCGGAAGGATCGCTGGAAGACGATGATGGATCACTTGCTGGAACACGACGTTTCGCGCTGGTGCCGCGATTTTCTCAATGATCTGACGACCTCACCGGATACGTCGCGTTAGAATGGCGCGAGGGTTTCAGGCCAGCCGTCCTCTCCGAGGATCTCGGTCCTCTCGCCGACGGCCAGCCCAAGCAGTGCACCCGGGCACACACCCGGAGCGGCATTATCGCCACCCGCGCCTCAGATCACGCCGAGGGCATCCATCGCCTCGGCCACCCTGGCGAAGCCAGCTACATTGGCTCCGAGAACATAGTCTCCCGGAGCTCCATATTCCTCCGCGGTCTCGGCGCAACGATCGTGGATCGCCTGCATGATGGTTGCAAGACGCGCCTCGGTCTGTTCGAACGTCCAACTGTCACGTGAGGCATTTTGCTGCATCTCAAGAGCGGAGGTGGCAACTCCTCCCGCGTTCGCGGCCTTGCCGGGGGCGAACAGCACACCCGCCTCCTGGAAAATGCGAACGGCCTCCGGCGTAGAAGGCATGTTGGCGCCCTCACCCACGGCAAGAACACCGTTCTTCACCAATACCCTTGCGTCCTTCCCGGTGAGTTCATTCTGGGTCGCGGAAGGCATCGCGACATCACAGGGCGCATCCCAGATCGAGCCCGCTTCGATATAGTGAGTCCCGGCGCCTTTCAGCCGCGCGTATTCCGAGATCCGCTCGCGACGCACTTCCTTGATTTCCTTGACCAGCCGGAGATCGATGCCGTCCTCGTCGACAACGTACCCGTTCGAATCGGAGCACGCCACGATCTTTCCTCCAAACTCGATCACCTTCTCCATGGTATAGATCGCGACGTTGCCGGATCCGGAGACGGTCACCCGTTTGCCGTCGAAGTCCAGGCCCTTGGTTTTGAGCATGCGCTGGACGAAATAGGTCGCTCCGTAGCCCGTCGCTTCTTTCCGGGCACGCGAACCGCCGTAGAACAGTGCCTTGCCCGTGAGCACACCGGCCTCGTAGCGGTTGGTAAGACGCTTATACTGACCGAACATGTAGCCGATCTCCCGGCCCCCGACACCGATGTCACCCGCAGGAACGTCCGTGTATTCGCCGAGATGCCTGTGAAGCTCCGTCATGAACGATTGGCAGAAGCGCATGATCTCGCCGTCCGAACGGCCCCTGGGATTGAAGTCGGAGCCGCCTTTGCCCCCGCCGATCGGCATACCGGTCAGTGCGTTCTTGAAGGTCTGCTCGAAGCCGAGGAACTTGATGATTCCGACATTCACCGAAGGATGAAACCGGATCCCGCCCTTGTACGGCCCAAGTGCGGAGTTGAACTGAACCCGGAATCCCCGGTTGATCTGGACCTGGCCCTTGTCGTCCACCCAGGGCACGCGGAATATGATCTGACGCTCCGGTTCGCAGATCCTCTCGATGAGCGCGTTTTCGGCGTAACGGGGGTGTTTGGCTATCACGCGTCCGAGGCTCTCCAGGACCTCGCGCACGGCCTGGTGAAACTCGTGTTCACCTCCGTTACGCCTCAGGACTTCGGTCAGGATGGGTTCCAGTTTTTCGTCGACATTCACAATGATTCTCCTTGGGCCGTCTTACCTCAATCGGCACAGGCGCAATATCCCAACGGTGTGATTTAGGAAACAGCAATTTTCGGTTGTTCAACCACCAGTAGGCGCAAGGCGCTTCAGACCTCCGCGAATCTTTTACGTGGAGGCGTCATCGCCTGAAGATGTGAATCGCGCCGCCGGCGTCGTCGGATACGAGGATGGACCCGTCCGGCGCTTCCTTGACATCCACCGGACGACCGACGTTTCTGAGGAAGGTGGTCGCCGAGACCGGGCGGCCGCCGCGGAAGCGGACCCGCACGACCTGATAGCCGACCGGTGCCGACCTGTTCCAACTGCCGTGCTGTGCCACCAGAGCATCGCCGCCCAGGCTGCGGAAGAAGTGAATCCCGAGCGCTGCGACATGCGCCTGAAAGTTGAAGACAGGCGGAATCTGGCGCGCGGGCGGCGTCGCGTCCTCGAACCCTGTGAGCGGCACCTCGCCTCCGAAATAGGGGAAGCCGTAAAAGCCGCCCGGCCGCAAAGCGTTCAGCTCATCGGGCGGGATATCGTCTCCCATTCTGTCGGCACCATTGTCGGTAAAGAACATTGTGCCGCCGCGCCAGTCGAAGCCGACAGAGTTGCGCACACCCCAGGCCACTCTGCGAAGGTCGGACCCGTCCTGGTTCATGCTGACGATCGTACCTTGCAGCCCGCGGGGAATGCAAATGTTGCAGGGTGATCCGAGCGAGACATAGAGGCGGGAATCCGGACCGACGGCGACATAACGATAGCCGTGGGCTCCCGAATCCGGCAGGTCGCGCCGAACAACGCGTCTGCCGCTCAACGTGCCGCCGCGGCCGATCTCGAAAGCCGTTATGCTGTTTCCCGAAGCGACGAACAGCCGGCCGCGTGAGCAGGCAACGCCGTTCGCATTGGAAAATCCGGAGGCGACCCTGCGGGCGCGGCCGCCGGACAATGACAGGGCATAGACCGAGGAGCCCTTGGTTCCGACGAACAATATGTCGCCGCACACCGCCATCTCGCGTGCGGACGGCACGCGCGCGAGCAGTTCCGCCCGCGCCGTACCGAGGGGCAGGCCGCAGGCGAGTGCCACGGCTGAGACGAGCGCGACAAAACCGGCTTTCGGGAATGAGAGGCCCATCGCCACCCTCCGAATGCACGCGAATCGTGCTGGAACGGAATTGGAGCGGCGCAGTCCCGTTTCAAGCCGAAGTCCGAGCCTCACGGCGAAGTGATCTCCTCTTTCCTTCGTCGAGGCGAACAGGACCGTCATGCGCCGCGGCGGGAACATCATTCCGGCAACCTGCTCGGCAGCCAGACCCATGCCAAGACCCCGACTGCGAGCGTCAGGAGACCGCCCGTGCCGATCGCTACATGCATGCCGGTGAGGAACGCTTCCTGGGCCTGAATCAGGCTTTGATATGCAAGTCCGGGCTGATCGAGCGTTTCATCGAGCGTCCCCGCTACACCGGGGCCGAATAGCCGGAAGTTCAGTGTTGCCAAAGATCCAAGCAGAGAAATACCCAGCGCGTTGCCCAGCTCGTTGCTGGTCTCCGCTATGGAACCCGCGGCACCCGCCCGGTTCGCAGGAACCGCCGAAACCGCGATATCGGCCACAAGGCTGAAGGACAATCCATATCCGACGCCGGCGACCATGGTAGAGGCGACGAAGACCGCAATGCCTGCCTCGGTCGTCGTGAACAGCAGCAGGAAAGCGCCGGCGCTGATCAGCAGATGCGTTGCCACAAGTGCGGTCTTCCGGCCGATCCGTTCGACGATGCGGGCGGTGCCCACGCAGGTCGCCGTCAGCACGATCGCGCCCGGCAGGGTCAACAGCGCGGCGGCAAACACATCGATGCCCAGCACCGATTGCAGGTAGACGCCCGACAGATACCCGGCAGCAGACCACACGACCAGCGACAGAAGGCCCGTCAGAATAGCGGTAGAGAAGATGCGGTCGCGGAAGAGACCGAGGTCGAGCAGCGGGTATTCAAGTCTCGTCTGTCTGAGAACGAATAGCGCCAGCGCCATTATGCCGGCGGCTCCGGCAAGGATTTGTGTCGGAGTGAAGCCATAGGCGGCCGCATGCTTGAGCGAATAGGTGAACAGCAAGATGCCGGCGAAGGACAGGACGAGGCTCGCCAGGTCGATGCTGCCGCCGACGGTCGAGCGCACCTCGCGCAACAGGATGGGTGCGCCGATCATGAAGCCGATGACAACGGGGACATTGATGAGAAACACGGCGCCCCACGCGAACTGCCGCAGCAGCATGCCGCCAATGAGCGGGCCGATCGCAAAGCCGGCTGCGAAAGTGGCCGCAAAGATGCCGATAGCCTGAGCGCGCACTCGCGGATCGGGGAACAAGGCGCTGACGATGGCCAAGCCGGAAGGCAGTAATGTTGCGCCACCCAGCCCCATCAGGGCACGCGAGGCGATCAGCAGCTCTGGCGTTTGCGAATAGGCCGCGCCGAGCGACCCTGCACCGAAGACCGCCGCGCCGGTCATGATGAGTTTCAGCCGGCCGTAGCGGTCGCCGATATTCCCGAAAACGATCAGCAGCGATCCGACCACGAAGCCGTAGATGTCCAGGATCCAGAGCGCCTGATCAGCGGTCGGCTGGAGGGCCGAAGTGACATGCGGCATAGCGAGATAAAGGATCGAACCGTCCATGGCCACAAGCAGGACCAGGGGTAAAATGGCGATGAGTCCCAGCCATGCGGTTCGATCGGCGGAGCGTGGAAGTGAAGTATCGGTCATAGGCACAAATCCTCTGGGAACCGCATGCGAAGGCATGCGGATTCGGCCGCCGGCGCGAGGCCGGTGGATGGTTGCGATTGAAGGGCAGTTACTATATACTTCAGGTAAGTTACTTTTGGTATATAGCGATGTCAAGCAGGCCGAAGAAAATGCAGCCTCCCGCCAAGCGTGTCCGTCTCAGTCGCGAGCAGCGACGGCGCCAGCTTCTCGACGTGGCGTGGCAGCTTGTGCGCGAAGAAGGTTCGGATGCCCTGACGCTCCCAAGGCTTTCGCAAGGAGCTGCTGTCGCCAAGCCGGTGGTCTATGATCATTTCGGCACGCGCAATGGCCTGCTGATAGCGCTCTATCGGGATTTTGACGCCCGGCAGACGGAGATGATCGACGCCGCACTCGACGGGAGCGGCCCGACCCTCGAAGATCGAGCCAAGGTCATCGCAACCTCATACGTCGACTGTGTGCTCGCGCAGGGCCGGGAAATGCCCGACGTGCTCGCAGCCCTTGCGGGCTCCCCCGAGTTGGAGGCAGTAAAGCGAGACTATCAACTGGCTTTCATCGAGAAGTGCCGAAGGGCACTGGCGGCTTTCGTGGGGCGGCGAGGCATCGGACCGGCGGGGTTCTGGGCTATGCTCGGCGCTGCCAACGCCCTGTCGGATGCCGCCTCTGCGGGGGAGATCACGGCGGCGCAGGCGCAGGAGGAGCTTTTCGCGACCATTGTCGCGATGATCGACAGAAGTCATCGTTGATCACCTGGAGTATCAAGGCCCGAACGGGACGCGGGACCGCATCGGCAACAGCACCGCGCGTCTTATCGGACGGGCAAAGGTCGCTGTAGCGCTTTGATCTGCTGCATGTTTTTGTCGCCTACCATCAAAGGAAGACGCCGGAAACGGTCACTCGAACAGGTCTGGATTGTCCGCCTCGATCTGCGGCAGGTCGGCCAGGATACCGTTGAGATGGCTGCGCATGGCGGCCGCAGCCGCGTCGGCATCGCGCGCGTCGATGGCGGTGATGATCGCCTCGTGTTCGGCAATCAGTTTCTTCATCGAGTCCGGATGGCGCAGCTGCAGGTTGCAGACCCGATCCATGTGTGCCTTGATGTCGGAGATGGCGTTCCAGGCGAGGCCGCAGCCTGCACCCTCGGCGATCGCAATATGGAACTGCTCGTCCTCCCGGCGAAAAGCATTGTGGTCATTCGCCTCATTCGCCACCTTTTGCCGAGCGAGGATCGTGTCGATCTTGCGTCGCGTCCAGCTATCGAATGTCTCGCTGGCCCGACGCGCCACCGCGACTTCGATGGCCTCGCGCACGAAGCGGGATTCCATCATTTGTCTGGCTGAAATCCGCACGACGACGGTGCCCCTGTTGGGCCGGATATCCACCAGTTTGGATTTGCCCAGCGCGATGAGCGCCTCGCGCACGGGCTGACGCGACACGCCCATGCGTGTGGCGATTTCCTGTTCGGAGAGCCGCATTCCGGGGGCGAGCTCCAGCCGGATGATGGATTCGCGCAAGTCCCGCTCGACCTGGGCCGCGGCAGTTTCGCCGGTGTCGATCTTCAGGGATTCGAGGTTCATGTCTTTCGCCGCCGTCATCCGTTGACATCCAATTTGAACCACCATACAGTACCATACAATTCAGGCGCAACAGAAATCCGGCAAACCGGATGAACAGGGAGGGGCTGGCGCCGCGCGGGCTGGCCTGAGAACGCTATTGCTGTCCAATTTCATCGCACCCGATTCCAACGATCCCCGCCTGCGTATTAAATCCCGCTACCAGATGCTTGTCGATGGCAAGTCGGTCGATGCCGCTTCAGGCAGGACGATCGATCGGGTGAGCCCCGGCCACGCCGGCGTCACGGTCGGCACCTGGCCGGAAGCCTCGGCCGACGACGTGCGCAAGGCCGTCGCGGCCGCCCGGAAGGCTTTCGATACCGGCCCATGGCCGCGCATGTCTGGCGCAGAGCGGTCGCGCCTGATGTTCAAGGTCGCCGACCTCATCCTTGCGAGACAGGAGGAGCTGGCGCTGATCGAGAGCCTCGAGGTCGGCAAGCCGATCGCGCAGGCGCGCGGCGAAATCGGTTTCTGCGCAGATCTCTGGTCCTATGCCGCCGGCCAGGCCCGTGCGCTGGAAGGACAGACCCACAACAATATCGGCGACGATCGTTTGGGCCTTGTCCTGCGCGAGCCGGTCGGGGTCGTCGGCATCATCACGCCTTGGAACTTTCCCTTCATCATCGCGTCGGAACGGGTGCCATGGGCGATCGGCAGCGGCTGCACGGTGGTGCTGAAGCCCTCCGAGTTCACTTCGGGCACGTCGATCCGTATGGCGGAGCTGGCGCGCGAAGCCGGCATTCCCGATGGCGTGTTCAACGTCGTCACCGGTTATGGCGATCCCGCCGGCCAGGTTCTGGCCGAAGACCCGAGCGTCGACATGGTCGCCTTTACCGGCTCTGTCCGCGTCGGCACGAAGCTCGGCGAGATCGCGGCGCGCAGCGTCAAGCGCGTGGGGCTGGAGCTTGGCGGCAAGGGGCCGCAGATCGTCTTCGCCGATGCGGATCTCGACGCGGCGGCAGACGGCGTCGCCTATGGCGTCTACCACAATGCCGGCCAGTGCTGCATTTCCGGCAGCCGGCTTCTGGTGCAGGAGGGCATCCGCGATGCGCTGATTGAGCGCCTGCTCGACATCTCGCGCAAGGTGACTTTCGGCGATCCGCTGAACGAACGCACCAGGATCGGCGCAATGATCTCGGAGACGCATGCCGAAAAGGTGCATTCCTATGTGACGGCCGGCATCGCATCGGGCGCGGAACTGCTGCTCGGCGGCGAAAGGACCGGCAGGGAGGCCGGCCTTTACTACGCACCGACGGTCTTTGCCGGCGTCACGCCCGACATGTCGATCGCACGCGAGGAGATCTTTGGTCCCGTGCTTTCAACGCTGACCTTCAAGACCCCGGACGAAGCCGTAGCGCTGGCGAACGCCACCGAGTTCGGTCTTTCGGCCAGCGTCTGGTCGACCAATCTCGAAACCGCGCTGCAGAGCATCCGCCGCATCCGCGCCGGCCGATGCTGGATCAACAGCGTGATCGACGGCACGCCGGAGCTGCCGATCGGCGGCTACAAGAAGAGCGGCCTGGGCCGCGAACTCGGCCGCTATGGCTTTGACGAATATTCCCAGTTCAAGGGCGTCCACGTGACGCTCGGGCGCCCCGCGCCCTGGTTCACATAATCGGCCGCAGTCGGGGTCGGGAGGAGGAATATCTCGGCTGGCGTGATCTTTGGTCGGAGCCCGCCAGCCGAGACTTGGGTCTTGCGACCCGCAATGCACATCCAAAGGGAGGACACGCAATGAAACTGACCAGGCTCAGAACCGCGGCGCTGGCTGCGGGCCTTGCCACCTTGTTGACGTCGAGCGCGCTCGCCGCAGACGTCAAGGCAACGATGATCATCTATCTCGATCCGAGTGTGCAGTTCTTTAATCCGGTGGTGAAGGGAGCGCAAGACGCCGCCGCCCAATTCGGCGTCGACCTCGACGTGCAGTATGCCAACAACGATCCGGTGCGCCAGAACGACCTGATCGAAAGCGCGACGGCCAGCGGCGTCGATGGCATCGCCGTCGCGATCTCCAGTTCGGATGCTTTCGACGAGAGCATCTGCGCGGCAGTCAAGGCCGGTATCATCGTCATCGGCTTCAACAACGATGACCTCGACGGCGCCAAGGGCAACTGTCGCCAGGCCTATGTCGGCATGGACGAGCTTGCCTCCGGCTATGAGCTCGGCAACCGCATGATCAAGGAATTCGGCCTCAAGTCCGGCGACGTCGTCTTCAACCCGCGCGAAATTCCGGAAGCGAGCTTTGCAGTCGCCCGTGGCGGCGGCATCGAGAAGGCGATGACCGAAAACGGCATCAAGGTGGAGACGGTTCGAGCCGGTCTCGACCCCGCCGAAGCGCAGAACATCATTGCGCAATTCCTCATCGCCAACCCGAATGTGAAGGCGCTGTTCGGCACCGGCTCGGTCACCTCGACCGTCGGCGCGGGCGCCATCAAGGACGCCGGCGTAGACATTCCCTTCGGCGGTTTCGACCTTGCGGTCGAGATCGTAAATGCGGTGGAATCCGGCGCGATGTACGCGACCATGGACCAGCAGCCCTATCTGCAGGGCTACTACCCGATCGCCCAGATCGCGCTTGCCAAAAAATACGGGCTGACACCGACCGACATCGACACGGGCCAGGGCGCCTTCCTCGACAAGTCGCGCATCGGTTCGGTCAAGCCGCTGATCGGCAGCTACCGCTAACCGCGTTCCGAGGGAGCCCGCCGGCGCGGCCGGCCGGTTCCCCCTTCCCCAACGATCGGGTGCCAGACCGTGACTCCTGTCCTAGCCGAAAGTGCCGCGCCACGCTCGCGGACCCAGAGACAATCCATCCTCAAGCAGATCATGGGCATGCCGGCGGGAGCGATCTTTCTCGTCTTCATGACCCTGCAGATCGTCTGCATCGCCGGCGCGCTCCTCTATCCGGACGAGTTCCGCTACCTCTCGCCGCAGAACCTGACGATCCTGATGAAGGCGATCCCCGTGCTTGGATGCCTCGCGCTCGGAGCCGGCGTACTGATGATCGCCGGTGAATTCGACCTTTCCATCGGCTCAGTCTACACGTTTACGGCCGTGCTGATGGCCTCGCTCGTCAATGCGGGGCTGAGCGCCTTCGTCGCAGCACCTATCGGCATTCTGACCGGCCTGCTGATCGGTTCCCTCAACGGCCACATCACCCTGCGCTTCGGTCTGCCGTCCTTCATCGTCACACTCGGCGGGCTTCTCTTCTGGCGCGGCGCGGTGCTGCTCTACAACGGTGCCGTCCAGGTGCGTTTCGATCCGGAGCCGGTCTTCACCAGCCTCTTTTCCGGCACCCTGTTCGGCGTCAACGCCGCCTTCATCTGGATCGTCCTCTTCGTCATAGGCTTTCACCTGCTGCTACACCGTCACCGCTTCGGCAATCACGTTTTCGCGACCGGTGGCAATCGCGCTGCGGCCGAGGCGATCGGCATCAACACCAGCCGCGTCAAACTGATTGCCTTTGCGATTGCGGGCGGCATGGCTGCGGTGGCGGGCATTCTTGCGACAGCCCGCGTCGGCAGCGTGCAGCCTGGGCAGGGTGCGGGTCTGGAACTCCAGGCCATCGCCGCCTGCGTCATCGGCGGCCTGTCGCTGCGCGGAGGGCGCGGATCGATCATCGGAATCTTTCTCGGCGTGCTGCTCATCCACACGATTACCGACGTCCTGCTTCTCCTGCGGGCACCGGGCTTCTACCTCGACATGTTCATCGCCACGCTGATCGTGCTGGCTGCAATCTTCAACCATCTCATCGAGCGGCGAGGTCTTGCGTGATGTCGACCCCCAATCTTCTCGAACTGCACAACATTTCGAAGAGCTTCGGTGCGCTGACCGCGCTTCGCAATCTGAGCTTCCATATCGGCGAGGGGGAAGTCGTCGGCCTTTTGGGTGACAACGGCGCCGGCAAGTCGACGACCGTCAATCTCATCTCCGGCATCCACAAGCCGACGGACGGCTATCTCAGCGTCGACGGCAAGAAGACGACCTTTTCCTGCCGCTCGGATTCCGCCGATGCCGGCATCGAAACGATCTATCAGCACACCGCGCTGGTCGATTCACTCTCGATTACCCGCAATATCTTCATGGGCCGTGAGCTGACCGACCGCTTCGGCTTCCTCCGGCAGCGCGAGATGCGCGACATCGCCATGGAAGTCTTGCAAAACGCCGTGCACATCTCCGGCATCGATTCCCCGGATACGCTCGTCGGCAACCTCTCCGGCGGGCAGAAACAGGCGGTCGCAATCGCCCGCGCCGTCTATTTCAAGAAGCGCGTGCTGCTCCTCGACGAGCCGACCTCGGCGCTCTCCGTACGCGAGACGGAAGCGTTGCTGAACCAGGTGCTGAAGCTCAAGGCGGAGAATGTCTCGAGTGTGCTGGTGACCCACAATCTCTACCACGCCTATCAGGTCTGCGACAGGTTCGTGATCATGAGCCATGGCACGAAGGTCTTCGACGTGCAGAAGGCCGATACGACGATCAGCCAGCTGACCGAATATGTCGTGCTCACCTGATGCCGATTGCTGGAAAGCAAGAGCAGATGCCGTGAAGGTCAAATGCCATTCCCCTTGCGTCCTAACAGCCGGTTTGGGCGTAGGACCTTTGGCGCTTTGGTCTCGGACCAATGTCCCATCGTCGTAAACGGACGACATGCTAGATTCCGCACTCGGTTTGGTGCTCTGCTAGACTGAGGTCCTGTGATTTCCACGGCGGACCCTGCCTCGCGAGGCTATGCAACCACCCGTTGCCTGGAGTTGGGACATGGACGACCGCGATATGAAACACAATGACGAGGAAAATTCTGCTTCCGACCTCTTGGAAATTGCGGCACAGCTCGCCGCGCTGGCCGAGGACATCAGGACCTTGGCTGCAATGCCGATCGAGCAGAATTCAACATTGATCGAACCCGGCGATAGGCCTGAAGCAACCTCGGAATGACCGTCATTGCCGCCGAGGCTGATGCGGCTCAGGTTGCTCTGCCCGCAATGATCGAGAAACCGCCGCCTCGATGCACTCATGGAACCATTTTTCAGCAGCAGCCATTGCGCATTAACCTCGTTGATGGAACAGGGCGCAACAATGGACGTACAGAAGGCTGGAATGGCTCGACTGCTGTTGGCGGTACCTGATGTGCGCGACAGTGCCTGGATGATTCACGACCTCACTTTCTTGAAGCTGTGCGAAGTCTACGAGCACGCCTGCCTGCGCCGCGACGTTCTGCGATGTGCGGCATCAAAAGACGACGCCGCCCTGCTCAAATCCGAAGAGGAATGCACGAGCCTCGAAGCGGCCGCCATCGCTTACATTCGCGAGCGCCAAAAGTTCTCCGGCCTCGGGCGCCACTGAGGCAGCAGCATCACAATCATCTAGAAGGCCGCGCTGCGAAAGATCGCCGGTACGAGCCCGCTTTCGCTCCCTCCAGGGTCGGCGGGCTCTGATTTGTGATTTTCCTCCAGGATCTCTCCCCATGTTTACGGCACCAGGTCGTCTTGCCTGCGGCCTCGACAACAACGATCGCGACAGCCTCCGCGCCTCGATACCATTGGCTCTGAACAATGCCATCAGCATCCGCCTAACGAAAACTCCTTCGTCGCGCCTTCGCCGTAAAATCGCGCAGGTAGCGCCCCGCGAGTTGTCATGCCCTGCCCTCTCCAGAATACACGCAATCGCAACTCTGGCACTCTCCGCCCCATCACCTCGCAGGCGCCCTGGTAGGCGGATGGACTGACCCGCGACATGGAGCGGGCGCCGCCCGGTGTCATAGCGATTGCGCAAAAGAGGGTCTCGTTCACATCGAACTCGGGCTGGAAGCCAAGCATGGCTGATATCACGGGCGTGATAGGCGGTTGACCGTTTCCTTCGAACGGCTTGATTGAGCCTGGCCACGCCCGGTTTTCATCAAGTCGGCCGAATTGTCGGATACTGCCACGCCGGCATGTGCTAGAGATTTTGGTCGACATGATCCGTGTTCCGAGGGCAGAACGTGCAACTTCGCCATCTCAAAACATTCACTGCAGTTGCTAATACTCTCAACTTCACGCGCGCAGGTGAACGCGTTCATCTTTCCCAATCGAGCGTGACGGAACAGATTCAGGCTCTTGAGGCAGATCTTGGCGTGAAGCTCTTCGACCGTTCGCGTAGGAGACTGACGCTCACGCCGGCGGGGCAGCGCTTGCTCGGATATGCAACCGGCCTGATCGACCTTGCTGACGAAGCCTATTCGGCGGTTGCGAGCACTTCGGCCACCGTATCGGGCAACCTCGTCATCGGCGGCCTTGAAACTCTTTGCTCCACCCGGCTGCCGGAAGTGGTCGCCAAGTTCAGCCGCCGATATCCTGCCGTGGAGGTGACACTGAAGACGGCAGACAGCCGCGGGCTGCGCGATGGAACAAGGAACGGCGATCTGGACGTGAGTTTTTTCTTCGGAGAAGCCGCGGCAGCGGCAGGTGTCCGAAGCGAAGTTGTGGCCGAAGAGGAACTGTTGATCATCCTGCCCCCGAACCATCGCTTGGCGGGGCGCGAAGCAATCAAGCCGGAGGATCTCGCCGATGAAGCCTTTCTGGTTACACCACCCGGATGCGTCTATCGAAAGATGTTCGACGAGGCTTCCGCGGCA
This sequence comes from Sinorhizobium meliloti 4H41, assembly GCF_000375585.1. Classification (GTDB taxonomy): domain Bacteria; phylum Pseudomonadota; class Alphaproteobacteria; order Rhizobiales; family Rhizobiaceae; genus Sinorhizobium; species Sinorhizobium meliloti_A. Next base: position 176,461 of record NZ_AQWP01000004.1, read on the forward strand.
ATGCTGCCCGAACGGCCGAGACGCGCCGGAGAATTTGCAAGCATCGGCTCGATAAGAAGCCTTGTTGAGGCAGGACTCGGCTGCGCTCTGTTTCCTCGGTCGGCCCTCGCCGCGCATCCGACGCGTCTGGTTGCCGTTCCTTGGGCCGGCGCTTACCGAACAACCCCTGTCACAATGATGTGGCGACAGCGACGAATACAGTCTCCGGCGATGGAAGCGTTTCTTGGCACCGCCAGAGGACTTGCGTGTCAGACCAGGCGCTGACCGCCATCGACGTGTATCACCGTTCCCGAGATGAAGCCATTGCGCATGACGGATTCAATCGCCTGCGCGATGTCGCCCGCCTGTCCAATCCGGCCGACCGGCAGGCGCTTGGCCATGGCTTCCAGCGCGCCAGCCTTCCCTTCGCCCGCGACCGAATCCCAGATCGGCGTATCGACCCATCCCGGCGAAACGGCATTCACGCGTATTGGCGCGAGCTCGACGGCAAGCGCGTAGACGAGAGACTCGATCGCGCCGTTTACTGCTGCGACAACAGACCCTTTCGGCGCCGGGCGGTATGCGGCAATTCCTGACGTAAACGTAATCGACCCGGGGCCCGTGAGGCGCGGAGCACCATGCTTGGCCAGCAGCAGCGGCGCGACTACTTTTGAATCGATCACGCGTCGTGCCGTCGAAACGTTCATCTCAGACAGGGGCACGTAGACGCCACCCACGTCGGCGGCAGTCGAGACGATATGATGCACTTCACCGACTGAGGCGAACAGGCGCTCTACATCGTCTTCGCGCGTTGCGTCTGCCGCGACCATCTGCAGGCCCGGTGCATTGCCGAGCTTTTCACGGGCGCGGGAAAGCCGCTCCGATGATCTGCCAACAATCGTAATCGCGGCTCCCGAAGTGAGTAATCTTTCGGCAAACGCAAGCCCCATGCCGGAACTGCCGCCGACGACGAGAACATGCTCACGAGCTTTTCCTTCTGACACGCCAATCTCCTTCGTTCTGTCTGAGAGCAGCCAGGAGAGCCGCTCCGATCACGGAGGTTTACTCGGCGAGGGACTCGAGAAGGAAACGGGAAGATACGATTGTGTCGATCGGAAAACCCGATGATCTGCGTCGCAGAGAATAAGCATCGTGCACGGCCTCACGCCACGTTGACAGGCAGCCGAGTGCCGATCCTCTTGACGTCCGCGCTTTCAGAATGAACCGCCAAACCACCTCGTGCAGCATGCACCGGGGGTTGCGGCCTGTCGTGAAGCGTTGCGGCATCCCGAACATGCGACCCCGCACGAAATTCCATCAAAGCGGGCTGTATCGAAGCAGCGCTCGTTTGCGGGGGACCCGCAAATCTGGACCCGGCAGCTGAGGAAGAACCCTTTTTAACTGCCAAGCAACACGGCCATCGCTGCCCGTACGTTTCCCAATTCTGGATTGCATTATTGAGTCCTAAACCATCTTTCTCGCACGGGCGAAAAGCCCTCGAATCTGAGGGTAGATGCCGTGCATTCAGCAGGCGTACTCTACCGCAAGTTTCAGTGCCTAGCCACTTTTGTCGCATAGTCTGACTGTCGGCTTCGTCGCTCGATGGCCCCCGATGTGGTTTGCGCAGCGTCGGCTGACGCGGCTTTCCACCCTGCTGCCACTGATTGTCGAGGCACGAGGATCGACGACTATCCGCGTCGTCTCAGTTCAATCTGCAACCTGACCATGAAGGAGAATGCCGATGCTTTCTTTCAATGAACGCGCATTGAAGTTCGGACACAGTCTTGAGGCGCTGAAGGCCGGAGACGAAATACATACGACGCGAAAGGTTCACTCCATCGAGGAGCTTCGGGACCTCCTGCACGACGGCTCCAGCCCGGAGGTGAGGCAGGCGCGAGCGCGACAATACGAAAAGGATCATCCAAAGTTGATGGATGAATCGAACAGCAGCATCGAGGCACTTTATCTGCGTGCCGAGGCGGCCGTTCACGCCGATCGTCCGCTGTCCCACGACGACGCGCTCGCGCTGAAACATGTCTTCCCCACGACAGTGCGGCTCGTCTCGGCGGCTGACAAAACCATCTCTTCGGAATGGACTCTCGGCAACGAAAGCACGCCAGTTTCCGTCAACATCGACACGCTGACGATCAACGATGGCGGCTATATCAACGCCTACGCAACAAGCGTCACCTTTGTCGCGCAGACCGTCGTGAATAACGCCAGCGGCGGCAGCAGCGGAGCAAATTACACCATTGGCATTTTCGGCAATCCAGGGGCAGCCGGAACGGCCGGGACCAACCAGCCGCAGGCAGCAAACGGACAAAATGGCAGCAGCTCGGGGACACCTTCGCCGGGCATCTGCACGGGTGCGAAAGACCCAACGCCGGGCACGGCCGGTGCCAATGGGGCTGCCGGCACGGACGGCCAGCGAGGCTCCGACGGCACCCCGAACCTTACGGCAAACTTCACATTCAACGCGATCACCCAAAATTCGATCTACTTTCTTACGCAATCGGGTGCCGGCGGTCAGGGTGGTTCCGGGGGCAATGGCGGCGCCGGGGGCACAGGTGGCATCGGCGGCGACGGGTGCCAATCAGGATGCGAAGGAACCCAAAGCGCCAATGGGGGTAATGGCGGCAATGGCGGCGCCGGCGGTAACGGCGGACCTGGAGGAAATGGCGTGGACGGGCATCCGATCAACGTGACGCTCGCGAACGGTGTCAACCCGGCGATGGTCCAGAGCGGTGGGATCATTGCAGCCGCCGGTACCGGGGGAGGAGCAGGCAGCGGCGGAACCGGTGGTGGCGGAGGCGCCGGAGGATCTGGCAGTGGCAAGCATCGTTCCGCTGGCACTGCCGGAACTGCCGGATCGCCGGGCGCCAATGGGACGGTCGGCGCGGCAGGCACCTACACCGGCAATCCCGGCACCATATCCGTTTCGAACGCGGGCTGAGGCGATGGTTTCCGGCAACCTTGCGACAATCGGTACCCAGCAGTTGCCCTTGGCGGAATTCGAGGCGATCACGGCTGCTGCGGGCCACGACATCTCGAAGCTGGAAGCCGGAAACATTGCAACAGCCTGGCTCCGCGTTGGCGACATCCACACCTTGCGAAGGTGGATGTCGCATGCGGGTGAAACAGCGCGCAGGAAACGCCTGCAATGTTTTGACGATTTCGGCGGTCGGGCGCGTCTTTGGCAAGGCGTGCATGACCGCGGGGAGGCCTACGTCTTTGCAGGAAAGCCCCTTGACGCTCGCGACGTCGAGAGGATGGAAGAGCATTTCCCCGCGCGACTGAAGGTCGTGTCCGCAAGAAGCATCGAACTTGCCGCAGGAGCCATTTTCGACATCAGCGCGAGGGCCGAAGACTGGGACGTCGGCACTCGGGAGGAGCTCTATACCCTTCTAAACATCGGTAGCCTCACCCTCGGCCCTGGTGCGCGGGTGGTTGTCAGAGGCAACGTATTCTCCATGGTGGTGCAGCATCTCAACGTTCTTGCGAGCGTGCCGGGCGAAATCGGAGTGGACAGCCACCATGTCGGCATTTTCCCTACCCCGCATCCTGTCGACAGCAGACTGAGCGGACCGCTACATGGACCAGCCGGGATAAACGGCCGCGACGGACAGCCCGGGCGCGATGGCCATTCGCTTAATCTCCGGGCCTCGATATTCGGACCCGCAGCCACCGGAACCATACCCGCCGATGAGTGCAACGGAAGCGACGGCGGAAGCGGTACGAACGGAGGGGACGGTCGCCGCGGGCGAACTGGCGGCATGTGCAAATCAGCCGAGATCACTATTCGCTCGTTTGCAGCTACCAGTCATCGTCTCACCGTCTTTTGTCAGGCCGGCCAAGGTGGCCGTGGCGGCGCAGGCGGCAAGGGTGGCGACGGCGGCCGAGGCGGGAATTCCGGCCGCGGCGGCGCGAACATTCATGACAGTCGGTTTGGCACTGCCGGCGCCGGAGGAAACGGCGGAAACGGCGGGCGAGGCGGAAACGGCGGGAATGGCGGCATTTCTTCGAACGTTTTCATTTCGTGTCCGCCCCGCCAGGCTCATCTGGTCGAGGCCAAGGCTGTAGAAAGCCGAGGCGGCTCGGCGGGGAGCGGCGGAGCCGGGGGATGCGGCGGCATGCCCGGCAAAGACATAACGGCGACCTCCGGGGCCGCTCCGGGCCTACGGGGACAATCTGGAACAGCCGGACTTGCCGGTAGAACCCGGTCGAAGGCCCCGATCTACATCAACGAAATCCTGCAACCTTAACACCCGTTCCTTCCATAGGGGGAAATCATGACCCGCTTCGCGAAGTTCTGCAGAATCACCCTGGCAGCAGCCCTTGTCCTTACCAGCCCACCGAATGGAACCGTGCGCACAGCGCTCGCGGCAGCCGATGACGAGGCGGGATCCGACAAGGGCCGGTTCAGCGTGACATCATCCGGGAGCGCGATCTATACGATCAAAGTCCAGATTCCGCCGGGCGTGCAGGGCTATCAGCCAGCACTTTCGTTCGGCTACAACAGCACGAGCCAGAACGGTCTGCTCGGTATTGGCTGGAACCTGAGCGGTTTCTCGAAGATAAGCCGCGTGCGCAAGATCATCGCGATCGACGGCATTGATGGCGACATCACCTATACCAGTGAAGACCGTTTTGCGCTGAACGGTAAACGCCTGCTGGTGATGACGGGAGCGTATGGCAGCGATCAGAGCGTCTATCGAACAGAAATAGACAACTGGGACCAGGTCACCGCGACAGGTACGAGCGGTACCGGCCCCCAATCCTTCGTCGTGCAGCAACCAAACGGAGAGACGCTGGTCTTCGGCGGTACTGACGATAGCCGCGTTCTCGTCACCGCCGGCCAGGAGACCGTTCGCGAATGGCTACTGTCGTCGCAGACCGACCGCAATGGCAACCAGATCGCCTTTACCTATAGCACCGATCCGACCGGCACAGGTCAAGCCGGCACCCAGGCCTACCCGGTCGAAATCGCCTATGGCGGCAATGTCAGCGCACAACCGGCGACGCCGGCCAATCGTTTCGTGCGCTTGGACTACGAGGCTCGCCCTGATCCCATCGGAAACTATATGGGCGGCGCGTTGGCAGAAACCACGCTGCGTCTGAGTGCGGTCAGCACCTATCTTGCCGACGACATTGTCGGCAACTATCGCCTTGGCTATGAGGCTTCACCATCGACCGGCGCGTCACGCCTGACGAGCGTTCAGCTCTTTGATAGCGAGGACGCCAGTGCAAACGGTCTCTCACCTTCCCGTTTTACCTATCAAACCGGAGCAAACGCCTTTGCGGGCAGCCAGACATGGCTCCAGGGCGCCTTCACGCCGGCCAATGGCTGGGATCCGACCGACAACCCGGTGACACTTGCAGACGTCAATGGCGACGGGCTCGTGGACATTGTCGGCTTCAAGAACGGAGTGCAAGTGGCGCTCGCCAAACCGACAGGCTTTGCTGCCCCAACGACCTGGCTCAGCGCCTTTTCACCGGAATATGACTGGTCCGGCGATGAGCCGCGCTACCTGACGGATATCAATGACGATGGCCTCGCCGACATCGTCGGGTTCTCCGACGACGGTGTTGAGATGGCGTTGGCGGATGCAGCCAGTTCGAGCTTTGTCAAAGTGGCGAGCGCGTTTCCCTATTTTGCACCCAATGCCGGCTGGAGTGCCGACGCACCGCGCTATCTGGCGGATGTCAACGGTGATGGCTCAGCCGACATCGTCGGTTTCAACGACGGCGTCCAGGTTGCCCTTGCCGACGGGACGGGCGGATTCGAAACCCCGCAAACCTGGTTTGCCGATATCGGGATCAAACAAGGCTGGGATGGCGACGACCTTTTGATGGCCGACGTGAATGGTGACGGCAAGAGCGACGTCATCGCGATGAACCAGCAAACGCGCTCGGTCAACGTTGCTTTGTCGACCGGGGCGAGTTTCTCACAAACGGGTTGGAACCAGAACTATGCCAATTTTGCCGACAGTACGGTCTGGAACGCCGACAACCCGCGCATGATGTCGGACGTCAATGGCGATGGTCTTTCCGATCTTGTCGGGTTCAGCACTGAAGTCACGGTCGGATTGTCGAACGGCGCCGGCTTCGAACCACCAACGACTTGGTCTTCTTCGTTCAACGCACCCGATTGGACCAGCGATACGCCGCGGATGATGACCGATGTGAACGGTGACGGCCGGGGGGATATCGTCGGCTTTAACGACGGCGGAACGTCGATTGCCCTTTCGACCGGATCGGCCTTCGTTGCAGGCTCCTGGAACCAGGCTTCGCTAAACGGGCTCGGCCTCAATGAAGGCGGCGCAGCGGACCAGACCAGCCGACAGGTGGTTGACCTCAATGGCGACGGCCTTCTGGACGTTGTTGCGTTCACCCAGGAAGCGGTCGAGGTAGGACTGACGGCAGGAGCCTTTCCCGATCTCATGACGGGCATAGAACGCTCGTCGCTTGGTACCGTTGCGATCAGCTACAAGCCGATTTCAGATCCGACAGTCTACTCAGAGACCGCCGGCCCGGGAGCGCTGGCGACGTATCAACGCTACCCCCCGCTCGGGCAGAACGAGACATTGCCGCAATATCGCTCGAGCTCGAACCTGACCGGTCGCTATTATGTGGTCGCAAGCACCACGGACAGCAACAATCCGGCCATAACCGCCAACCCCTATAGCTACGAGATCACGCACTCCTACAAGGACGGACAGGTGAGCGATACTGGCCGAGGGTGGTTGGGGTTCGCTGCGAGCACGCACACCAACGCCTCGATCGGCCGCACGACGACGGTCGCGTACAATCAAGCCTTTCCATTGATCGGAAGACCGCAGTCGCGCACCGTAACCTGTGCCGTTGCCCAGGATGGTCTTTGCGCGGCAGGTGACGTTCTCTCCGTCGACAACTTCGAGTACGCGGCGACCACCACTGCGGTCTCGCAGGAAACGGGCTACAAGGCGACGCTGGTTCGCACATCATCGATACGCTCTGACAAATACCAGGCCGGTGATTATCAGCACTCTCTCGGCCAGACGTTTCAATACGACATCTATGGAAACCGCACCCAGTCGGCTAAGCTCAACCTCGTCGATCGATCGGGCAACGACCTCAATCCCTCGGACAACGTCTATCAAAATGCGGCTTATCAGAACGACGCGACGAACTGGCGTTTCGGCTTCAAGCAATATGCGAAAACGACGCGCAACCCGTCGCTTGCCGATATGCAATCCTTCCAGGCAGATCAGGATATCTCGCTGACGAGATGGGTTTACGACGACGCGATGAATGTTTCGATGCGCGGCGCATGGGACGAGGCGCGGCAGGCCTATCTTGAAACGAACTACTCCTACGACGACTTCGGCAACCGGCTCTCGGTCGCCAGACCCGGCCAGTCGACGATCACCTACGCGATCGAGCCGGCGTTCAATACCTATATTCAAAAGAGATCGCAGCCGACTGGCACGGGCTCGACCGTCTTGCTCACCCAGTTCGGCTACGACGCCCGCTTCGGCAAACAGACATTGAAGGTGGATGCCAACGGCAATCAGTTCACCACGTGCTATGACAGCTTCGGACGACGGCAGTCCATTCAGGGGCCGGCTCCGGACGGGACCGGGAGCAGCGCCCTGACGGCAGCCTGCCTCACGGCAGGAGTGACGGCGCCAGCCGGCCTGTCGCCCGCGAAACTCGCAACGCTGACCACCTTCTCGCACGGCTGGTCAGGCGGAGTGCCGGCGGTTACACGGACCAACCTGATGCAATGGCCCGAAGAAGGCAGCACCCCTTCATCGCAATCGGTGACCTACCTCTATGACGGGCTTGAGCGGCAGTACCAGATGCTGACCCAGTCGAGCGAAGGCGGTGTGCTTGATCGGGTCATGGAGGACGTGACCTTCGGCGCTACGAACAAGGTGCTGAAAAGCGCTCTGCCCTATACTCAAGGTGACGAGATCCTTTTCGAAACCACAGCATACGACCCTCTTGGCCGAACGAGCCAGACGACGTTCCCGTGGCTCAACGGTGATGACGTCCAGACCATCGCCTCGCAGACCAGCTACGAGATGACGACCGACGGCCAAACGGTCACGCACAACTTGGCAGATGGGACCGCATACGGTGCGACGATTGTCGAGGATCGCTCCTATTACGCCAACAAGGACAAGGTTTCATCGCAGACATACCAGGATCTCCGCTCCCCCGGATTGCCTGGCGTCAAGACGAGCTACGAGCGCGATGTCATCGGCCGCGTGACCGCCGTTGAACCTCCGGCCGATGGCGGTTCGACCACGGCGAAATATTCCTACGATAGCCTCGGTCGCGTATCGACAAAGACGTTGCCGGCCCTCGGAGCATCAACGTTTGAATACGGTGCCAATGGATCGCTGGCAAAGAAGAGCCAGGCGAACGGTACCATTGTCTATTCTTATGACGGCGCAGGACGAAAAACCGCGGTCAGCTACCCCGGCGGGATCGCCGTACAATACACCTACGACGCTGACAGCACGCCGAACGGGCTCGGCAGACTCGCGTCGGCCACTGTCACTGGCCAAGCGGTCGATGTTACCCGTTCGTTCGGCTATGACGATTACGGCTCGACCATCAACAGCACGCTGCAGGTCGGAAATCCCGTCCAGACGGTCTCGCTGAGCGCTGAGTTCGACCCGCAGAAGCGGCCCTCCGAAATAACAATGTCAGACGGAACCGTCGTCGGCTTTACCTATAGCCTTGATCGCCTGGCGGGCCAGGCCGTCGGAGGTGTGCCAAAGGTAGCGCTCTCCGACTTCACCCCGATGGGACAACCCCAGACCATCACCTATGCAAACGGCGTAACGACCACGCTCGAATACACGCCGGACTTCAGCGTATCGAAACTCGACGTCAAGAGCGGAAGCGAGAGCCTGTTCAACGAGTCCTATCAGTTGGACCCCTATGGATACCCGCTCACCGTCAACGGCACGTCGGCAAAGTGGTCGAACTATACGAGGACGTCTAGCTTCGAAAGCGCGCGCCTGGGTTCGGTCACGGACAGCCGTATCAGCAACCGCGAAACCTACCAATATGACGCCGCCGGCAATCTGAAATCATCTGCGAACCTTTCCCTGGCGAGCAAAGGCTATCTTCTCGACGCATCGAGTTCGATCGACGGTCAGTTGCTCGATCCGCAATATGACAGCATGGGAAATCTACTATCGGCTTCGGCATCGAACCTTACCTTCTCCGCAGCCTATGACGGCCGCAACCGGCTGCAGAGCTTTGCAGCCGGCGCTGGCGGTGACACTGCTCAGTTTGCCTACGACCACGCTGGAAACCGCGTCTGGCGCAAGGATTTAAGCGGGAGCAATTACCTTTATCTGTCGCCGCAATTCCGACAGGTGACGACGGATGGGACGACAAGCTCGGAAGTGACGCTGCATGGCGGCGTCGGGCCAGCCTACAGCCGCAAGGCGAACGGCGGTGCGGTAAACGAGAGCTACCTTCACGGAGATGCCCGCCACAGTCTCACCTTCACGACCGATACGTCCGGCGCGGCCACCGACTGGTTTCTGTATAATTCCTACGGTCTACCGCTGGAGCGCTCTCCAGGATCGCCTGACTATGGCTTCATGGGGCAGCCTTATGATGCCGATACCGGGCTTTACTACTTCAACCAGCGTTACTATCAGCCGACCCTGGCAAGGTTCACTAGACCGGACACGCTTTATTCCGCGACAATCTATCGGCATGACAGCGCCAACCGATATGCATTTATGCTCAACAATCCTGCCTGGGGCTTCGATCCGAGCGGGCACGGATTGCCAGCCTGCCTCATAGGTCTTGGCGGCGGATTTTTCGGAACCGTGGCCGGGATCGCCCAAACCATCGACGGTTCCTTGCAAAAAAATGCGCTTTCGGCCGTGGGGGTTGGCGCGACGACGACCGTTGGCGGCATCTTCGCCGCAAGCGCCGGCGCATCGGCCTGCCTAAAATACTATCGTGCACGTGTGAACGGCCCACCAAACGATGGCGGGGGCGATGGCGGCAATCAGGACGGCGGTGGCGGTCAGAACAATGGTCCTCCTGGCGGCAATGCCGCAGATCAGGATGGGATCGAAATGGACCAGCTTGGAGGGCCGGGGGGCGGCCGGCAACATCAGGATGAAGATGACAGCGAAAGCGACGAAGATGGGAGCCAGTCCTCGTCAAGCAGTTCTTCTTCGGAAGGCAGCGATGATGAAGATGACATCGATGGCTTGGACCGGGCACAGAGAGGCGGTGACGGAAACGCCGACGGCGAAGCCAATGGCGGCTCAAGCACCGGCAACGACCCGGTCGCGAACAGTCAGTCGACCAACGAAGCGATCGGTGAAACGGAACTCGGTGCAAATTCCGGAAATCAGCAGGAGTTACCCACGATTGCGACTGCCTCGCAAAACAGCGTCAACGATGCGGCTGTCTCAAATTCGTCCTCGCTTGTGTCTTCAACCGAAGGGGATTCCGGCGGCATCGAAGCCAGCCTGGCCGCTTCGACCGGAAGCGAGATCAGCGAAACGGCAGCGACAACGACCGGAGTGGTGACGGAGATCGCGACGGATACGACGGTCGCGGCGACCGGTGATGCCTTTCTGGATGCACTCCCGTTCATTGCGCTACTCTTTCTTTGAAAGTATCGCGGCGCCATGAGGTCACCCCTCGTGGCGCCCGATGAGCCAAGGGTTTGCGGTTGATCATTCGCGGCACGATTGCAATATCCGTATCTGACTATCTGCCACGAGCCGCGAATGCGAGACGCGTCAGGGAAAACTGATCTTGGCAGGCTTGCCGTTGCCTTCGCAGCGATATCCGGGTTAGCAGGGCTCCGCAGCCTTCATCGCGCTGCCTCGAGTCTATTTTCCGTCCAACCACTCCTGCAGTTCCGCTTCCGCCCGCTCCAGCGCGCTGTAGTTCAGGAGTTTGCGCAGGAAGGCGATCGTGATGGCGCGGGCACGCAGATTGAAGCGGCCGTCGTCATTGTCGTCGCTCGCGGCCTGGTAGACGTCGAGCTTGTCGTAAAGCTGCTGCAGGCGATTCTGTACGCTGCGCAGCGACAGGCCGCGGCGCCTGGCAATGGCCCTGTCGGTAAGGCCGAGTGCGATATCGACGAGGATCTCGTATTCGGAATCGGTGAAGCCGTTCGTCTGGCCAAGGCTTTTCTGCTGAAGACCCCGCACCTCCCGGTCGATGACGCATTGGCTCTCGACGAAGATCGAGCGCAGGGCAAGCTTCAGCCGTTCGTCGGACGCGGATTTCAGGACGTAGCCATAGGCAGCTCCATCCGGAACGATGCGCGAGACACCGCGTACATACGCCTCGTCCGAATAGTTCGACCAGAAAAGGATGCGGGTCTCCGGCCGCTCCTTCCAGATCGTGCGTGCCGCCTCGATGCCGTTGCGGCTCGCCATCTGCAGATCCATGACGATATGCGCCGACTTGTGATCGCGAGCGAGCTTCTCGCCGACAGTTCCATTTTCCGCCTCGATCACGGTGTCGCATTCCGGCAGGGCTGCATTGACCGCCTCATGCAGGTAGGAGCGATGCAGCGGGTCGTCCTCGACGATCAGAACCTTCATTCCGCCCTCTCCTCGATTGAGCCCGCGTCGTGCGGCGTGAGCGGCAGCACCACGCGCACCACGGTGCCGCGATTATTGTGGCCCGGACCGATCGTGAAACGCGCGGAAATCAGTCGCGCCCGGGTCTTCATGTTGTCGATTCCCTCGCCGATCCGTCCCCGCGTTTTGGCAAGTCCGGTTCCATCGTCCGCAATCTCGATCGACAACCGGTCGTCGCCCGCGTCGAGCCGCACCTTGACGGCAAGCGGAGCAGCGTGGCGCACCGCATTGTTGATCGCCTCCTGAGCGATGCGGAACAGCGCGACGATGACGGTCGGCTCCAGCCGTTCCAGCGCACCATTCGTCTCGTCGGCCAGGCCCCATTCGATGATGGAGCCCGCGTCCCGAGTCGAGCGGTCCAGGTGGTGCTCGATCGCCTGGCTAAGTCCGAAGAGCTGGAGAACGGAGGGCTTTGCCTGCTCGATGATCTGCCGCAGATCCTGCATGCAATGCTGCAGGGAGCGGGAGACGGGCTCCAGCGCCTCCGGCACCACCTCGCCGTTGCGCGACAGCCGATCGATCCTGCGGGCGAGACGCGTCAGGTCGGCGAGCGTCTGGTCGTGCAGGTCCATGCCGATGCGCTGACGCTCCTGCTCCAATGCTTCGGTGAGTTTCAGCGCACCCAGCCGCAGGCCCTCCTCGCGAGCACGGGCTTCCGCTTCGACGATCGCCGACCGTTGCGCTTGCTCGGCCGCCCGCAGCGCGAAGAAATAGGGCGTAAGCAGGTCTGCGATAATGCGGGCCCGCTCGACGTCCTCCATCGTGTAGACACCCGCTTCCTGCGAGGAACATGAAAGCGCCGCGATGATCGCGCCCTGAACCTTCATCGGTACATGCAGTCGGCTCCTTAGCGACTGTTCGACGATCGGCCGCTTGAACGCGCCTTCGAAATGGAAGCGCGGGTCGATCATTGCGTCGTCGGCCAGCAGGAAGTCCACGTCGCCCCATAGAAGGGAACGGATCGGACTGTTGACGACAGGTGCGCCGGCAAGGTCGCCCCAGGCGGTCTCGATGCCCGTCTCATAGGCGGTGTGATAGTTGCCGTCCTCGAGGAGCACGCAGACGTCGAGATGGTCGTGCGGGATGATGTGCGCGACCTCCGCCGCGACCGAGCGAATGGCCGAGCGAAAGTCGAGCTGGCCCGCAAGCAACCGGGAAATTCCGAGATAATGATCGAACATGGCTGCGGGTGCAGGATGCAGCATGGTGGTTTCCTCCAGAAGCGGCAGGCTCCTCAACCTGCCGCAGTCGCTTCGTCAGTAAGCGCCCGCGGGAGCGCCGCCGTCTTGCGTAAACCCGCAGCTTGTTTCGCAAAACCCGCAAACATCTTGCCGCCTTGCGCCTGTACAGGCCCGTCGATCTCCCGCATCCTGCCCTTACTGAGAGGAGGAAGCTCAGTGCAAGAACAATCTCACTCGACCCCGATTGGCCGGGCGGGTGAAGCGATCGCCTGCCAGGCGATCATGAGGGAGAGAGACATGACCATCCGTAAGATGCTTCTGGCATCCGCCGCGATCGCTTGCGCCGCGATGCCCGCTTCCGCATTTGCCGAGACCTCGGCCAAGAAGATCGCCCTTTCGAACAATTATGCCGGCAATTCGTGGCGTCAGGCCATGCTGACGAGCTGGGAAAAGGTGACGGGGGAAGCCGTAAAGGCCGGCGTCGTCGCTTCGGCCGACGCCTTCACCACTGCCGAGAACCAGGCAACGGAACAGGCCGCGCAAATCCAGAACATGATCCTGCAGGGCTACGACGCGATTGTGCTGAACGCCGCCTCACCGACGGCGCTGAACGGCGCGGTCAAGGAGGCCTGCGATGCCGGCATTACCGTCGTCTCCTTCGACGGCATCGTGACGGAACCCTGCGCCTGGCGCATCGCCGTCGATTTCAAGGAAATGGGCCGCAGTCAGGTCGAGTATCTTTCGAACAAACTTCCGGACGGCGGCAATCTGCTCGAAATCCGCGGCCTTGCCGGCGTATTCGTCGACGACGAGATCTCGGCCGGCATCCATGAGGGCGTCAAGCAGTTCCCACAGTTCAAGATCGCCGGCTCCGTGCACGGAGACTGGGCGCAGGACGTTGCGCAGAAGGCCGTTGCCGGCATCCTGCCGAGCTTGCCTGAAATTGCCGGCGTGGTGACGCAGGGCGGAGATGGTTACGGTGCCGCGCAGGCGATCGCCGCGACCGACCGGAAGATGCCGATCATCGTGATGGGCAATCGCGAGGATGAACTGAAGTGGTGGAAGGAGCAGAAGGATGCGAACGGCTATGAAACCATGTCGGTCTCGATCGCGCCTGGCGTCTCCACCCTTGCCTTCTGGGTCGCCCAGCAGATCCTAGACGGCAAGGAGGTCAAGAAGGACCTCGTTGTTCCCTTCCTGCGCATAGATCAGGACAATCTCGAAGCGAACCTCGCCAATACCCAGGCCGGTGGCGTCGCCAATGTGGAGTACACGCAGGAAGACGCGATCAAGGTCATCGAGTCGGCAAAGTAAATCTCCCGGTGGCTGCCGCGCGGCCGTAGATGACCGCGCGGCAGTCTTGTTGAGCAGATGATGGCGAGCAGTATGGACGACGTAGCGAAGGCGATCATTGCGGTCGACGGCGCCAAGGTAAGCTTCGGCGCAGTCAAGGCGCTCGACGGCGTCACGCTTCGTGTCATGCCCGGCGAATGCGTTGGGCTCGTCGGACATAATGGGGCAGGCAAGTCCACGATCGTCAGCGTGATCAATGGCGGCCTTACGCCGCACCAGGGAACGGTCACGAGTGACGGCGAGCGGCAGGAACGCTACGGCATCAATGCCGCCCGCGACCGGGGCGTGCGTTGCGTCTTTCAGGAGCTGTCCCTCTGCCCCAACCTCTCCATCGTCGAGAACACCCGTCTTGTACATCGCGCTCTCGGCGGTTTCGGCTGGCGTTCGCGGGCTGCGAAGATCATCGAGAAGAGCCTCGACGCAGTCTTTCCCGGCCATGGCATCGACAGCGGCCGGACCGTGGGAGATCTTTCGATCGCCGAACGGCAGATGGTCGAAATCGCGCTGGCCTTTTCCGATGCCGGCACCCCCGCGCGGCTGGTGATCCTGGACGAACCGACATCGTCGCTCGATGCTAGCCTCGCCCGTCAGATGCTCGACCATGTCCGCCGCTTTATCGCCGGGGGCGGATCCGTCATCTTCATTTCGCATATCCTGCACGAGATCCTCGAAACCGCCGACCGTATCGTCGTCATGAAGGACGGCCGCGTCGTCGCCGAACGTCCGGCGCACCGCTTCGACCATCACGGCCTCGTCGAGGCAATGGGGAGCGTCACGAAGGCGGAAACCCGACAGCGTCCGGTGCGCGACCAAGCCGCGGCGCCGGTCGTTCTGTCCCATCCGGCAGCGGATATTCCCTTCACGGCGCGCTCTGGCGAGATCATCGGCCTCGCTGGCCTGGCTGGCCACGGACAGACCGAGCTCCTCCTCGCGCTGCATGCCGCCCGGTCCGGCAACTGGCTGCCGCAGCGTAATCCGCTCGTCACCTTCGTCGCCGGCGACCGCCGCCTCAACGGGGTTTTCGAATTGTGGAGCATCCTGCGAAACTTCTCCATCGCCTCACTCGCCGACATGTCCCGCCGCGGCCTCGTCCTCGAAGCCGGCGAAAAGACGAGGGGAACGGCCTGGAAAGAACGCATCGAAATCCGCACGCCCGATTTGGACAAACTCATCCTCTCGCTTTCCGGCGGCAACCAGCAGAAGGTGCTCTTCGCCCGCGCACTCGCCACGCGCGCATCGATCGTCCTGATGGACGATCCGATGCGCGGCGTGGACGTCGGTACCAAGCAGGAAGTCTACGCGATCATCCGCGAGGAGGCGGCGCGCGGCCGCACCTTCATCTGGTATTCGACGGAAATGGACGAGGTTTGCCTCTGCGACCGGGTCTATGTGTTCCGCGAGGGCCGCATCACGGCCGAACTCGGCGGCGACGCCGTCAACGAGACGAATATTATCTCCGCCTCCTTCGAGGGAGCCGCATGACGTTTCGCCTGTCCTCCGAGGCCATTCGCCTTGTCATTCCCGCTCTATCGCTGTCGCTGCTGCTGGCTGCTGTGTTCTGGCTTCAACCGCGCGCCATGAGCTATATCGGCCTAAACCTGCTGTTCAACCTGGCCGTGCCGATCGCGCTCGCGACGATCGCGCAGATGCTCGTGATGGCGGTGAACGATCTCGATCTCTCGATGGGCGCCTTCGTCAGCTTCGTCGCCTGCGTGACCGCGACTTTCCTGCGGGACGCGCCGGCAATAGGCATCCTGATCCTCGCCGGCGCGGTCGCAGCCTATGCGGCGATCGGCGTCGTCATCCATTTACGAAACCTGCCGTCCATCGTCGTTACCCTCGGCATGAGCTTCGTCTGGGGCGGACTTGCGGTGCTGTTGCTGCCGGCACCGGGCGGGCAGGCGCCCGACTGGGTGCGGTGGCTGATGACCGTCAAGCCGCCCCTGGCCCCGATGGCGATCGTCGCCAGCGTCATCATCGCCGTCATTGCGCATTTCATCGTCAAGCGGTCCTCGCTCGGCGTTCTGATCCGTGGCGTCGGCGGCAACCAGCGCTCGGTGGAGCGCGCCGGCTGGTCGATCGTCGCGGCGCGCGCGACCGCCTATGCCCTCGCTGGCCTCTTTGCGGTCCTGGCAGGCATCGCCCTCGTCGGCTTAACCACCTCGGCCGATGCCAACATCGCGCTGCGCTACACGCTGCTGTCGATCGCCGGCGTCATCCTCGGGGGCGGCGAATTCATCGGCGGCCGCGTCTCTCCCGTCGGCGCCGTCATCGGGGCGCTGACGCTGACGCTTGCCGGCTCGTTCCTCTCCTTCCTGCGCATCTCCCCGGACTGGCAGATTGGCGCCCAGGGCGCGATTCTGATCATCGTGCTCGCGCTCCGCCTGATGCTGACCCGCTTCGAGAAGCGGGAGAAACGCCGATGAACGCGCTCGTCCGCCAGTTCGGCAAACCCTGGGTCTGGTCGTGGCTTGCTGCCTTCGTCGTCTGGTTCCTGACGATCATGGTGACGGGGGGCGCCGGCACGCTCGGGCTGTCACAGGCAGCGCTCACCTTTGCGGCCTTCTCGGTGATCGTCGGCATCGGGCAGATGTTCGTCATCACCCTCGGCCCCGGAAACATCGATCTCTCGGTTCCCGCCACCATGACGCTCGCCGGCACGGTGGCACTGAAGTTGATGAATGTCGAAAACGGCATGATCCTGCCCGGCCTTCTCCTTGCCGTCTTCATTGGTCTTGGCGTCGGTCTTTGCAACTACACGCTTATCAAGGCGCTGCGCATTCCGCCGATTATCGCAACGCTCTCCATGAGCTTCATCGTCCAGTCCGGCGCGATATGGACGAACCGCGGTCTTCGTATCAAGCCCCCGAGCGTGCTTGCGGAATTCACCACCACGAGTACGCTCGGCGTGCCGAACGTGGCAATCGTCGCTTTCCTGATCTCCGTCCTCGCCTGGATCCTGCTTGAGAAGACGATCTACGGCCGTTGGATCTCGGCGATCGGACAGAGCATGCCGGCCGCCCGCATGGCAGGCATACCGGTCGACGGAACGCGCTTCGTCACCTACCTGTTCTGCGCCGTGCTCGCTTCGATCAGCGGCTATCTGCTCGCCTGCTTCTCCGGCGGCGCGGCGCTCAACATGGGCGCGGAGTATCTTCTGATGTCGATTGCCGTCGTCGTGATCGGCGGCACAGCGGTCGCCGGCGGCGATTCCAACGTGCCCGGCATATGGGGCGCGTCGCTCTTCATGTTCCTCGTGGTCTCCATGCTCAATACCTATGGGCTCGGCGCAGGCATTCGCCTCATCATGACCGGCCTCATCATCATCAGCGTCATCATGCTCGCCGGCGGTCGGCGGGGCATGCGATAAACGGAAAGACTGCCATGGCCGAGGCCTCCATCTACGAAATCCACGACCCGCGCTTCCGTCAGATGATCGTGACCAGTGCCGGTCTCGACGAGCTCTATTCCGGCTGCCGCTGGGCGGAAGGTCCCGTCTGGTTCAACGATGCGAACCAACTCCTGTGGAGCGACATTCCCAATCAGCGCATTCTGCGATGGACGCCGGAGGGCGGCGTTTCCGTCTATCGTGAGCCGTCCAATTTTACCAACGGCCATACACGCGACAGGCAGGGACGGCTCATCTCCTGCGAGCACGGCACGCGCCGCGTCACGCGCACCGAGGTGGACGGCTCGATTACCGTGCTCGCCGATCGTTTCGAAGGCAGGCGGCTCAATTCACCGAACGATGTCGTGGTGAAGTCGGACGGCACGATCTGGTTCACCGATCCCACCTACGGCATCATGTCCGACTACGAAGGCTATCGCGCAGACCCGGAGCAGCCGACGCGCAACGTCTACCGGCTCGATCCGGAGACCGGCGAGCTTTCCGCAGTCGTGACGGACTTCATCCAGCCGAACGGCCTCGCCTTCTCGCCCGACGAAAAGACCCTCTACGTGGCGGATTCATCGGCAAGTCACGATGACCGCCTCCCTCGGCACATACGCGCCTTCGACGTGACCAGCGGCGGACGGCTCGCGAACGGACGCGTCTTCTGCGTCATCGACAAAGGAATTCCGGACGGCATCCGGACGGACGCGAACGGAAACTTATGGTCGAGCGCCGGAGATGGAGTGCACTGTTTCGATCCTGCCGGCAAGCTGATCGGCAAGATCCTGGTTCCGCAGACGGTCGCCAATCTCACATTCGGCGGTCCAAGGCGCAACCGCCTGTTCATTGCGGCAACCCGCTCGCTTTATTCACTTTATGTCGCCGTGACGGGGTCCCAGGTGCCTTAGAGAATGTTTCATGGAATCACTGAAATGCTCTAACCGTCTGATCCAACGCACTTCCGGAAAACCGTTACACCCTTTTCCTGGAAGTGGTCTCGAACGATACCGGGTAACGGGTTTCCTCGTGACGGCCAAAGGCCGTCACTCGTCTGATCGGAGGTCGGCCTCCTCCCGGCGATAGGGATAGCGACGTTCGTCGGTCGAGCAGGACGAGATCAGTAACCGCCGACGATCGGAAGAATCTCGCCGGTGATGTAGCTCGACATTTGCGGAGAGGCGAGAAAGACGTAGGCCGGAGCAATTTCCTCTGGCTGCGCCGCACGCTTCATCGGCGTTTGGGAGCCGAACTTCTCCACATCTTCAGCCTCTTTGTCCGATGGATTGAGAGGCGTCCAGACCGGGCCGGGCGCGACGGCGTTCACGCGGATACCTTTGGGCACGAGATGTCCCGAAAGAGCACGGGTGAAGGCATGAATTCCACCCTTGGTCATGGAGTAGTCCAGCAGCTCCTTCGAGCCGGTAAGGCCCGTGACGGACCCGGTGTTGATGATCGCCGAGCCGTTCTTCAAATGCGGAATAGCGGCCTTTGCCATGTAGAAGTAGCCGTAGAGGTTCGTCTTCAGCGTTTCGTCGAAGTGTTCGTCGGTCAGATCCTCGATGTCACGCGTGTGGACCTGGAAGGCGGCGTTGTTGACGAGGATGTCGAGGCGTCCAAGCTGCATGACCGTTTTTTCCACTGCCTTTCGGCAGAAGCTCGCATCCTTGACGTCGCCTTTGATCACAAGGCACTTTCGTCCCTCCTTTTCCACAGCAGCCTTTGTTTCGTCTGCGTCCTGAGATTCGTCGAGATGCACGATGGCGACGTCCGCCCCTTCACGGGCAAAGAGGACCGCCACCGACCGACCGATGCCGGAGTCACCCCCCGTGATCAGCGCCACCTTGTCCTTCAGCTTGTCTGAACCCTTGTAAAACGGGGCATCATACATTGGCGCGACGGGAAGATCAGCCTCTGAGCCCGGCTTGTCCTGATGCACCTTCGGAAATGGCGGCTCCGGATAACGGCGAGCGCCCGCCTGCATGGCTCCTGAGGCCTTCGGTTTCTCCTTCTTGTCGGCCTCTTCAACCTGCTTCTGGATGTCGCGCTGTTTCTGCCCGGTTTCGGATTTCATTGATGCCTCCTTCGATTGAGGAGGATAAACGCCGCCGAGGCCAAAAGGTTTGGGCGAGACCGCATCCTCGCCATTCCTAAATCATCGCGAGCTAATGAGAGGCCAATGTGCTCTCGTCGATGTGTGCGCTGGCATATACCCGCCGGGCGACGATCGCGAGAAGAAGGAGCGTCACCGTTGCGACGACGCAACATATCGAGAAACCAAGTGAGAAGCCGCTTTTCGCAGTCTCAAGCCAGACGGCTGACGTTGAACCCGGCATCGACCGAGCTGTCTCGACTGCGCTGGCAAGGGTAGCAGAAACGGCCTCGGCCTGCACGGGATCGAGGCTGCTCAGGTCGGCGCGGTTCATCGCCATACGATAGACCAGGGTCGCCAAGCTGCCGAGCACCGCGATTCCCAGTGCGCCTCCAAATTCTGCGCTCGTTTCCGATATGGCCGAAGCCGAGCCTGCCCGTTCGGGCGGTGCAGTTCCCACGATCAGGCCGGTCGTGGTCAGGACGACAGGAACGAAGCCGAAGCCGATGATCATGCTGGAGCCAAGAATCCCGATCAAGCTCTCGGCGTAGGCGGCGACAGCCATAGCGGCAGCTCCCGCCGCATTGATCAAAAGCCCGCCGAGCACGGTTCTGACGGGTCCGAAGCGGTTGGTGAAACGGTAGGCCTGAAAAGACATGACTGCGAAGACGAAGGCCGACGGCGCGGACCAGAGCGCAGCCTTCAATGGCGACAGACCGAGCACAAGCTGCAGGAAGAGGTTCTGAAACAGGAAGACGCCGAAGACGAAGAAGACACCGGCGAGGTTTACCATCAGCGAGGCCGTAAAGGCTGGCACCCGGAAGAGCGCGAGGTCGACCAATGGGTCGCTTAGGCGTCGCTGACGCCTCACAAACAGGAGGCCGACCAGAAGCCCCAGTCCGATATAGACGACCTGGGCAAGCTGGAAACCGTCGGCAGCCATATGCTTGAAGCCGTAGATGATCGGCAGAACCGTCGCGAGCGAAAGCACGACACTCAAAAGATCCAGTCGGCCGGCATCCTTGTTCCTGTATTCCGGCAGCAGAAACGGGGCGACGGCCAGAAGCAAGAGCATGACTGGTATGTTGATCAGAAACACCGATCCCCAGTGGAAATACTGTAGCAGAATTCCGCCGATGAGGGGGCCAACGAGGCCGCCCAGCGCAAAGGCCGTGCCCCAGATGCTGATCGCCCTGTTTCGCTCCGCCTCGTTTTTGAAGAGATTGACGATCAGCGACAGAGTGGAGGGCGCGATCGTCGCACCCGCGATGCCAAGCAGAGCCCTTGCCAGAATGAGTTGCTCCGGCGTGTTTGCAAAAGCCGCGAAGGCCGATGCGACGCCGAAAGCAAAAGCGCCCATCAGCAATACCCGTCGCCGCCCGATTCGATCTCCCAGCGTTCCCATGGTCACGAGAAAGCCCGCGACCATGAAGCCATAGATGTCGTTTATCCAGAGCAGTTGCGATGCGGAAGGATCGAGGTCCGCGACGATCGCTGGTACCGCGAGGAACAGCACGGACAGGTCCATCGAATAGATCAGGCATGCGATCGACAGGACGCAGAGGCCAATCCACTCACGGCGGCTTGCCTGCTCAGGGGTGTGACTAGTCTCGGCCATGGTCGTCCTCCGGAAAGCCGGCGGAGATTTCCCCGAATCGCAGCCGTTGACAAGTATCAATTCGACCGGCTTCGATCCCAAAGCAGGTTTTCAAGAATTCACACTCGGTTTGAACGAGGCCGTCGTCCTTGTCACTGAAGTAATCACACGCGAAAACGATCAGAACGGCTGCTGACGTTGATCGGAAAGCATTCGCGCTGTAGGTTCGGCACGCGAGCCAAAAGTGCGCGAGCAAGGAGGGACTATCATGCCTACAGGTACTGTTAAATTTTTCAACGACGACAAGGGATTTGGCTTCATCACGCCTGAGGATGGCGGAACGGACGTCTTCGTTCACGTGTCTGCCTTGCAGCACGGCGGTTCGCTGAAAGAGGGTGACAAGGTCAGCTACGAGGTCGGTCAAGATCGCAAAACCGGAAAGTCCAAGGCGGAAAACGTATCCGTGCTTTGACGGCAGACTGCCGGCAGGTTCAGAGCGCCTCCGTGTTTCATTGAAACACGGAGGCGCTCTGTCGATGACGCTACGCCGTGTGCGGAAAACCGCTGCACACCTTTGCTGGAAGTGCCCTAAAGCCGGATCACTCCTTTGACCACGACGACCCCGGCGCCGGAGAGTTCCGGCACGGGAGCAAGCCGGATACGCAGAATGCTCCGGCGACCCATTTTGGTGCCCTGCTCGATGACCAGTTCGTCGTTCGCAAGGTTTCCCGTGGCGGCAAGATAGGCCGCCAGGGGGCCAGCCGCGGTTCCCGTCGCAGCATCCTCCCAGAGACCAACGGAGGGGTTGAAAAACCGAGCGTAAGCCGTATCCGGTGCATCGGCATCGAGTGCATAGACATAGCAGCCCTCCGCAGGCGTCTTCTCGAGAACGGCGAGCAATTTGTCGGCGGTCGGCCGCGCTCTGTCTACGGAATCCGCATTCAGGACGCGCACCATAAGGTGCATGGCTCCGGTATCGGCCGGACGTGCAGGCGGGTCGGGCAAAATGTCTCCGGGATCCAGGCCGAGAGCGTCAGCCAGAGGTGCGACGTCATCGAGCGGGTCCGACAGGCTCAAAGGCATCTGGCGCATGCGGCCATGGATGCGACCGCCGACCGACTCGAGCTCGATCGGCAGAACATCTCTGCCGATCTCCTGCTGAAAGGTTCGGGCCGCGGTCAGCGAACCGAGATCGCCATTCTCCCCGAGCCAGAGCCAGGCCCCAAGGGCATTGTGACCCGCACCGAACACTTCTGCACCGCTCGCAGTGAACGATCGCAACTTCCAGTCCGCCCGTGTGCTCCGCATGAGGAATGTCGTCTCGGCTTGATTGAACTCGCCTGCGATCCGTCGCATCTGGTCATCGGTCAGATCGTCGGCGTTCTGTACCACGGCCAGCGGATTGCCCGACAGCGGCACATCCGCAAATACATCGATGAGACCTGCGATCAGTTCAACCATTTTGTACCCCGACTTGGATGAGCTAAATTTAGTGTAGCGTAGCTTTCACCACTGTAGCTTTTTCCTATTGAAGGATAAAAATCGAAATTCTCAGCTCTAAGATGAACTGGATTCAGCATGCAACGTCCGCGCCTGCCTCCCTTGTCCGCACTTCGCGCCTTTGAAGCCGCCGCGCGCCGCGCCAGCTTCAAGGCCGCAGCCGAAGAGCTTTTGGTCACGCCTACGGCAATCAGCCATCAGGTCAAACAGCTCGAAGCATATATGGGCCTGCGCGTACTGGACCGGACGCCCAGAGCCGTGACGCTGACGCCGCCGGGTAAGGCGCTTTACGAGGCGACGGCCTCCGGTTTTGGCGAAATCGAACGGGCCGTCGCACGACTGCTGGCTGAGACGGCGCCGACAACAATCACCCTGACGTCGACGACAGCATTTCTGAGTCACTGGCTGGTGCCGCGAATGGATGCGCTGCGCCAAGCCCTTCCTACGATCGACCTGCGGCTGCACACGTCGAACACGATCGAGGACTTGCGCGCCGGGGGCATCGAAACCGCGATACGTTACGGGCGTGGTCCGTTCGCCGGCGCAGCCAGCACGCAACTTTGCAGCGATGTGATGACGCCGGTTTGCAGCCCAGGACTCGGTCTGTCGCAACTTGAGGACCTGCGGCGCGTCACGCTGATCCACATCGACGGGCGAAGCCGCCCGACGCCGAACCCCGATTGGAATCGCTGGTGTGAACAGACCGGCATCGCCGGTCTCGATACCAGTGCCGGCCCCCGATTTCCCGATAGCATGCTGGCCGTCCAGGCGGCCATTGCCGGCCAGGGCGTGGTCATCGCCAGTCGGGTCCTTGTCGCCGATGCACTTGCTGCTGGTTTGCTGGAAGCCCCATTCTCGCAAACACTTGCCGGCGACGCCTATCATTTCGCCTGCGCCCTGGGGCTGGAACAGCGCAATGACATAGCAGCACTTCGGACGTGGTTTCAGAACTGCTTTTCCGCAGCTCATCCTCAGCCCAGACCGGTTACCGTGAGCCTCGCGGCTCGTCCTTGATCGCTGCCGCGGATCGAGATGAACAAGCTCGAATCACGTTCCTAGCGAGCGCTGACGCCAAGCTGTGCATCGATCGCGCTGCCGTTGCTTTTCGCTGAAAGCGTCACAAGGCCGCCCGAATAACTGTCCTCCGTGCCGACTCGCCATTGCCTCGTCAGGCCCGGCAGCACGTAACCGACAAACCCGTCACGTCGGGCGATGACTTCCCCGCCCTGCATCAGCTTCACATCAGACAGCCTCAGCCTCCCGGCCCCATTATTTTCAACGACGAGCATGAGCCAGCCGCGGGAGCGTGCCAGACTCCAATCAACTTCCGACGCCGAAGCGTCCGGAGTGCGGAAAAGGACTGGCAGAACGTGTTGCACGGCCACGCTTTCGGCGCCCGACCTGCTCCCCTTTGGATCGGGCAACTCGTCGATCAACACCCGGTAGCTTTCCTCCAAGCGTAGCGGCTCCTTGCTGACGCGTACCACACTCACGATGCGGTTGCCGTGCGGCGGCAGCCGTGCTGATGGCGGGCTTGCAACGACATCGTTGGTCGGCTTCAGTTGTTCTACTCCGCCTTCCTTACTCCAACGAAGTACCCGCACCTCGATGTCCACCGGGCGGTTCACCTGGTTTCTAAGATGCAAAACCGCCGCTCGATCCGGTGCAACACGCTCGACCGAGGTCGGAGAAATGACGAGCGAAGCAGCGTTGGCAGTCAGTGTGTACAACAAAAGCAAAACAGCTAGGCCGATGCTTTTCAGCATGGAGCACATGGCGATCTCCTGTCAGGCACTTCCGTGCATCAACGCCCATGGAACTGGCGGCACTTCAACGAGAACTCGGACGGCGAACGGAGACGTTACGAAGCAGCGCTTACCTTCAATATGGGTGGGAAGGGTGCACCACGCCTAGGCTCCAGGGGGACGATAACCAATCGACTTTGCCTTTCCAAGGGCTTCACATCGTATCCTCGACGCCGAGGAGGACAGTGGTTTTCGATAGAGCTGAGCGCGCCTCCTGCGCCGATGGCAAGGGCGACGGCGGCCATCGATACGTTATCGGGCGCCTCCCACAGATTCCAACCGTCATGCTCGCCAAAGGCGTACCAGAACCCATGGAGCTTTCCGCCGACGGATTCGATATACGAACGTGCCGCCTCACGGCGATCTTCCGGGTTTTCGATCATTCGCGCTCACGTCTCGGGCGTGTAGCTGAAGCGCGTGAGATACATGGCCATGGTCAGCCTCCCTCTGTCACGATAACTCAGTTAACGCCCGGTCCACAGAGAACGCGAGTCATTTCCAACGTTCGGGATCGGCTTGCGAATAGCTCCAACCTTGCCGCCTTGGATGGCAGCTTGCGTGTCATTGCGGACTGCAGCCAACACCTCGGCCAGTGCTGAACATGGATGGTGCCCACTTCGGCGTTTAACGATGATATAATGGGTTACTCGCTGCCTTAGACCGTGTGGACGGGGTGGCGACACCGGGGTGACCCCATGGAACGACGCGACAAGGAACAGGAGAACCTTTCCCGGCTCGAACGGGTCGCGCAACAGACCGCTGACCCAAAAACCATGCAACAGAAGGCGAAAAGGCCCGAGGAAAAATTCCGCTTCAGCCTTCGCAAAGAAGACGTCTGGTGGACGGTTGGCTTCGCGGCCGCTGCGTTGCTGCTTTTTGGCGTCCAAGTCCTGATCAATTGGCGCTTGGATTGGTTTGACGCGCCCTTACGCCTCCGCGTGATGAATTACGTCAAGGGCGGCCTTCTCATTTTTATCATGCTGACCGTTGCGAACCTCATTGAAGTCTTTCTCATTGGCCGAATTCCCAACCGTGTCTCGCGTTTCAACCTGAAACGTATTTTTCGATTGGTCGTCGTGGTCGCCATCGTCTTCGTGGCGATTTCGGTCTTATTCGTAAACTGGTACGCCGCGGTCGTTTCGCTCGGCCTGATTTCACTCATTCTCGGCTTTGCCCTGCAAATGCCGATCTCCAGTTTCATCGCCTGGATTTATATCCTGGCCAGGGCGCCATATCGCGTTGGCGACCGAATTCGCATCGGCGATGCCCATGGCGATGTCATCGATGTCAGCTATCTCGATACGACGCTGTGGGAATTCGGCGGCGAGTACCTCTGGACCGATCATCCGAGCGGACGCATCATCAAGTTTCCGAACTCCACCGTGTTCGAGACGCCGGTCTTCAACTATTCCTGGCCGCTGTTTCCCTACGTCTGGAACGAAATCAAGTTCCAGCTCGCCTATGAAAGCGATCTGGAGTTCGTGGCGCTGACCATGAGAGAGGTCGTGGAAGAGCAGGTCGGCGACATCATGAGCCAGAAGGTGAAGATCTATAAGCACATCCTCTCGAATACGCCGGTGGACGAACTCGAGGTGAAGGAGCATCCCGTGGTTCATTTTCGCGTCAGCGAAAACACCTGGCTCGAGGCCATCGTGCGTTATCTCGTGCCGCCGAAGGAAGCGGGGCGCACCAAAACGCGCCTGATCAAGGAAATGCTGGCGCGAATGAACGCAGAACCCGATCGCGTTCTGTTTCCGAAGAGCAATTTGCGGTGAATTTCCCCACCCCGGGTTTGCGACCATCCCCGCCGACTCGCCGGATGTTTTCGCGCCTTTGTATCCGAGATGTCAGTATTTCGCGGGAACATAAAGCTCCGGAGGCAGGACCTTCCGCTCGTAGTTGGGATTGAAAATGCGCTCCGGCAAGGTGATATCCTCGTGCGGCACATCCTCATAAGGGATTTGCTTCAAGAGATGGTCGATGCAGTTGAGCCGCGCCCGCTTCTTGTCGTTGGCCTCGACGATGTGCCATGGCGCTTCGCGAATGTTGGTGCGGGCGAAGGTCTCTTCCTTTGCCTTGGTATAGGCTTCCCAGCGCACGCGCGATTGCAGGTCCATCGGCGAGAGCTTCCACTGTTTCAGCGGGTCGTGGATGCGCGTCAGAAAGCGCAGTTGCTGTTCCTCGTCGGTGATCGAGAACCAGTATTTGACCAGCCGAACGCCGGAGCGCACCAGCATGCGTTCGAATTCCGGCACGTCGTCGAAGAACTGCTCGACCTCCTCCTCGGTCGCAAAGCCCATGACGCGTTCGACGCCGCAGCGGTTGTACCAGGAGCGGTCGAAGAGGACGATTTCCCCGCCGGCCGGCAGATGTGGCACATAACGCTGGAAATACCATTGAGTCTTCTCGCGATCGGACGGCGCCGGCAGTGCCACCGTTCTCACGATGCGCGGATTGAGTCGCTGGGTGATGCGCTTGATGACGCCGCCCTTTCCAGCCGCGTCGCGTCCCTCGAAGATTACGACGACCTTCTCCTTGTGGTAGACGACCCAGTCCTGCAGCCTGATTAGCTCCGCCTGCAACGCCAGGAGCGCGCGGAAATAGTCCATGCGGGGAAGCGTCGGAGGGTGCGCTTTGCGGTAAATCTTGCGTATTTCCTCGGATAAGGCCGGCTCTGAAAGCTCGAGCTCGTAATCCTCGTCGATTGTGTCGGCAAGTTCCGCTTCGAGCCAATCGATGCGTTCTACCTCGTCTTTCGACTTACTCATGTCACGCCTCCGCAGTTCACGCCAACAGTTGATCGCAAGAATGGCTTATTCCATGTCGGAGTGAAGGAAATTTTACATTCCCCAGGACGCATGCCGCCGGCGTAAGCAGGGTCGAGACTCACCGGCGACACAAGAACGTTGTGATGGCAGGTCCCATTTGGGCATACTAACCCGACGATCTCAATGGAGCGGACGAGCAAGCGGGCATCAACTGTGAATGCCACTAAACTCCTGCTGATCTTGCCGCTGTTGGCGGCTTTCGCATACATCTCGCTTGCCGGCGTGACGTATCTGTCCCAGCGCGCGCTCCTTTTCCCCGGTGCAAGCGCAACTTTGGCGCCCGAGCGAGCGAGCTGGGGGCAGAACGTGTACATCCAAACCAGCGATGGAGAAACGCTTCATGGCCTCTATAGCCAGAGCGAGCCCGGCCAGCCGTCGGTGTTGTTCTTCCTCGGAAATGCCGACCGGGTCAGCAATTATGGCTTCTTCGCCCAGGCTCTTGCCGCACGCGGCATTGGCCTGCTCGCGCTTTCCTATCGCGGCTATCCGGGGTCAACTGGGACGCCGAACGAGCATGGCTTATTGATTGATGGCATTGCGGCCTTCGACTGGCTTGCGGCACGTTCCGCAAACGAGATCGTCGTGCTGGGCCAGTCGCTGGGAAGCGGTGTGGCGGTCAATACGGCTGGGCAACGGCCGGCAGTCGCGGTTATCCTCGTGTCTGCCTACCTGTCGGTCCTCTCGCTCGCTCAGACCTACTATCCGTTCTTTCCGGTTGCGCTCCTCACCAAGGATCCCTTCCGCTCAGATCTGAAAATCGCAGACGTGAGGCAACCGAAGCTGTTTATCCACGGCCGGCATGACACCATCATCCCATTGTCTTCAGGCGACGCTCTGTATCAAATCGCTCCCGAGCCCAAGCAGATGCTCATCTACGACGCCGGCCATAACGATCTGTGGGACGCCCGCATGGTCGACGACATCATTCGTTTTGTGGAGGCGATCATCCGCGCCAAAGTCGGCAGCAACCCGTAGGTGGCGATTGTGTCGCGCCAATTCTGCGTCGTAAAAGTCGGCACAATCCAACGCCATAGCACTCACTCTCTTTGTTCGGGCTGGTACGGGAGTTTGACTCCCCTGCACCCCGTTACTGTCGTCTTCCCGTGTAAACCGACGTGGTCATGTTTCTGGTCACAACGCCTGCGAACTCGGTTTCGGCCACTTTCTCCAGTCCGCCGAGCAATCTTTCCCGCTCGTCCTCCGGCAGTGCCGTGACATTCGAGTAGGTCGCGTAGAGGCGTCGAACAGTGGAGGGGTCCAGCGACAGGGTCCAGTCTATGAGCTCTGGCTCGTCGGTCGTGAATCCAGCCTCCGCCAAGTCGGCCAGTCGCGCTCCGACATCGAGGCCGTATGGCGTCTGGGTCGTTCCGCCACCGGACGGGCTCGTACGATGGCCCGAGAACAGGTGTGCCGTGGCTCGATGAAATGGATCGGGCCTGACCCCGTCCCCGAACACGTTCCAAATGAGAGCGACGGTACCGCCGTCTCGCAGCAGTCGCTGTATGCGCCGCAGGGCGGGAACGGCATCGATCCAGTGAAACGCCGTTGCACTGACGACGAGATCGAAACTCTTTTCCGGAACTTTCAATTTTTCGAAGGGAGTTTCCACCACTTCGAGCTCTTCCTCGTCCAATCGATCGCGAAGAAACTTTGCTAGCCGCCTGTCTGGCTCTACAGCCAGAAGCCGTTGGGGCCGATCGTCAAGAAGGCGTTCGGTGGCCAGCCCGGTTCCGGCTCCAATCTCGAGGATGGAAATACCGCTTCGGAGTCCTGCGCGCTTTCGTAGCGCATCCCAGACGAGCTCCGGATAGGGCGGCCGGGCCGTGTGGTAGTTCTGCGGGTCGAGCCCGAAAGCCTCTTTGCCGAAGGAACGGGCAAGGACGTCACTGGCCATGGCGGTCACCGAGTTGCGGACCGTCGAAAGTAGCTGCGAAGGCGAAGCCGATCAACATCGCCCTACGGCGGGAGCCTGAAACTATCCCCTCAACTCCGGTCCAACAAGGCAAGATTGGCCTCGATCGTCTCGTCCCCCGGTAATGCCGCACGAGCTTCGAGCAGCAATTTGCGGGCTTTTGCCTTCTCGCCTCGGAGATAGTGCGAGTAGCCCATGTTGTTCACGATGCGTGGCTGGCGCCCGGCCACCTTGAGCAATTGACTATAGGCGCGGTCCGCCAGATCGAACCGGCCGAGGCGGTCATAGCAGGCCGCCAATCCCATCAGCGCCTCGGCGTTGTCCTGCCGCAGCTCTACCGCCTTTCGAAAGTGCTTCTCGGCGAGCCCATAATTGCCGTTCATGAATTGAAGCTTGCCCTGATCGAGATCGGACTTGCTCACGTCTCCGGATGACATGAGAGCGGATGTCGGGTCGAATTCGGCACCCGACAACACCTCCGACGTCTGACAGCTCGAAAGAAGCACAGCGGCGACGATCGCCATGGCCAGTTCCGTGGTCCGGCGTTCTCCTCCCGGACGGCCCAGCACACTCCGGCCGGACTCGCCTATTGTCATCTCCATTCGCTGATCGCCGCCCTCTTGCTACTGCGTCGTGGTGTCGTTCGGATAAGGCTCACCATTTCCCCCGTTCGTCCCGTTTTGCTCCGCGTCCTGCGGCTTATATTGTTCCAGGTCGGCCGGCGTGGCCAAGCTGGTCTGCTTGACCCTTGGCGGCCACGGATCGACCATCTGCATCGCGCTATTGGCCGCGATTGCATCGCCTGCGGACAGCGCTATCGTTTCGCTGCGGACGAATTCGTAGCTCTGGCACCCGGAAAGCAGGATCGACGCAAGAAAAAGAAAGCCGTGAAAGCCTTTGGGCCTGCTGCTTCTGCGGATCATTGGAGCTCCAGAAAATGGCCGGAACTCGGTGCGCGGACGACATGCGCCTGCCTCGACGCAGACCGGCCCCTGCCGTTGACCTCCACTTCATCGATATTGCCGAGAAAGAATTCAGCTTCGGTCGGTCGTTTCGTTCGATCCGACGGGCTGGCGACCTTTTTGAGGGGATCGATCGGTTTGACGAGATGAGGCGTGACGATGATCACGAGATCGGTCTCGCGGCGCTGGTAAGCCTTGGACGAAAACAACGCTCCGAGAATGGGAAGTTGCCCAAGGCCCGGCACGCGCTGGGTGATGAGATTGTTCTCGCTCTGCAGGAGGCCGGCGATCATGAAGCTCTGGCCGCTCTTGAGATCGACGGACGTTCGGGCACGGCGGACGGAGAAACCCGGGATCGCGATATTTCCCACCCGATAGGAGGCGGTGTTGTCGATCGCCGATACCTCCGGCTCGATGTCGAGGGAAATAAGGCCATCGCTGAGCACTGTCGGCGTGAAATCCAGACCGACGCCGAACTTCTTATAGCTGACGGTGATGGTTCCGTCCTGCTCCGATATGGGGATGGGGAATTCGCCGCCGGCCAGAAAGCTCGAAGTCTCACCGGAACGCGCTATCAGGTTCGGCTCGGCGAGGCGCCGGGCCATACCCCTGTCTTCGAGCGCATCGATCGCCACATCGACCGAGTAGCCCTCCCCGATGAGGCTGCCGATAAGCGAGCCGGCCGGCCTATTGGATGTCGCGCGCGGGGAGGAGTTGAACTCGACACTCCCGTTCGACCAGGCATAGGCGGCACTGATCTGGGTTCCAAGCTCCTTGCCGACGTCGCGGTTGATCTCCACGAATCTGACATTCAGCTGTACCTGTTGGGACGACGTGATCTTAATGGAATTGATGACCTCCTCGTCGCCGGCAAAGCGCGATGCTATCTGCTCCGCCTGGGAAGCTGCGACCGCGTCCGTGGCAGAGCCGGAAAGAACGATCCTTCCGTTCGCCGAGGTTACCTTTACGCTCGAGCCCGGCACCGACTGCCGGATCGTCGAGGACAGCAATTTCGTATCGAGCGTCACCTCTATGTCGATAATGCCGACCGGATTCTTTTCCGCATCGAAAATGGTGAGGCTCGTCGACCCCAGTTCATTGCCGAGAATATAGAAAGAACGATCGGTCAGAGGGGTTACGGTCGCAATCTCCGGATCCCCGATGACGATCTCATCGAATCGCTGCACGGCCCTGATCGTGACCGTCTTGCCCTTCGCAACCTTGATCGACCGCGAAAAATTCGAGGAGATTTCGACCGAATC
Organism: Sinorhizobium meliloti 4H41; assembly: GCF_000375585.1. Taxonomy (GTDB): domain Bacteria; phylum Pseudomonadota; class Alphaproteobacteria; order Rhizobiales; family Rhizobiaceae; genus Sinorhizobium; species Sinorhizobium meliloti_A. The sequence goes on from NZ_AQWP01000004.1 coordinate 207,950, forward strand.
GCCGTTGGCGGAGGCCGGGGGACTGGCGCCAATGCCCGTACACAGAGCCACAACGAAGCAGAAGAACGCAAAAAGGGAGCCTCTTGACCTTGTCATGGTTCCTGTGTTCCTCCACGACACTCGGCACAATGTCGCACTTTCGTGACGCTACGTGTTGGCCGTAACCGCCGGGAGTGTTTCGAGAACCTGCCCCAAGGTCAACCAAGAATCCCCCCAAGCCACAATAAACACCCAGGAATTTTAAATAAAACCGGCAATTTTTAGTGGCCCGCGCAGCCTGTATTCTCAAGTACTGTATTGGGATCGGAATCCCTCATCGTCCGCTTCCTATCCGAGCCGGCCGCTCCGCCGGTCACGGTTCGAGAGGTTTGCGACAAGGTCGCCGAAGCGGTCGCCTTGGACCGCCACATGGCTGCGCAAACCCTCCCGCGCGCCATCCGCATTGCCGGAAAGAATGGCCTCGACGATCTCTCCATGTTCTCTGAACGAGACCTTCATGCGGTTGCGAACTCTGAGCTGCAGGCGGCGATAGGGGCGAAGGCGGCGATGCAGGGTCGTGCATTGCTCCTCCAGAAAGCCGCTATGGCTCGCCGTGTATATCGCGCGATGGAAAATCTCGTTCTCGTAATAGTAGCGATCGGTCTCCTCGCCGAGAACCGCTTCCCGGCATTTCTCGTGGGCGGCCAACAGAGCCGCGCTGTCTTCCTCGGTATGCCGGCGCGCGGCAAGAGCGCCGGCCATGCCTTCCAGTTCAGCCATCACCTCGAACATTTCGTAGACGCGCTGCGGGGCCGGATCCACGACGACGGCGCCGCGCCGCGGTCTGATCTCGACGAGCCCGATCGCGCTCAGTTGCATCAAGGCTTCGCGGATCGGGGTGCGGGATACGCCGAAGCGCATGGCGAGTTGCGTCTCGTCCAGACGTTCACCCGGCTCGAACTCGCCCGTTACGATGCCGTTCTCGATATCGTCCCGCAGCTTGTAGAAAATGTTCTCGCTCATTCCTTATCCGACCGGTCCGTATGCAACAACCATCTCTCTTGTATACAAAAATCTTGACACGGTACGCAAGATGGATCCACTCTTACTACCAAGCCGGCGGGAGGCCGGCATGTCAGGGAGGAAGAAATGAGCAGTTTTCGACGGAAGTTGACGACTTCCGCTGTCGCGGCCATCTGCAGCTTGATCGCTTCCACAGCGGGTGCCCAGACCGTGTTGAAGGCGTCACACCAGTTCCCGGGGGGAAAGGGCGACATTCGCGACGAGATGGTGCAACTGATCGCCCGCGAGGTCGCCGCCGCCAATGTCGGCCTCGAAATCCAGGTGTTCCCGGGGTCGTCGCTCTACAAGCCGAACGATCAGTGGAATGCGGTCACACGGGGCCTGCTCGATATGACTTCGTTCCCCTTGGACTATGCTTCGGGCCGCCACCCGGAATTCTCCGCGACGCTGATGCCCGGCCTCGTGGGAAATTTCGATCGCGCCATGCGGCTTAACGATTCCGAGTTCATGGGGGACATCAAGAAGGTCATCGAAGATGCCGGCGCCTTGGTGATCGCCGATGCGTGGCTCTCCGGCGCCTTCGCCTCCAAGAAGAATTGCATCACCTCCCCCGACACGATCAAGGGACAGGTGATCCGCGCCGCCGGGCCGGCCTTCGAGGAGATGCTCGTGGAAGCCGGTGCTTCGATCTCATCCATGCCATCTTCGGAAATCTACACCGGCATGCAGACCGGCGTCCTGGATGCAGCTAACACCTCGTCGGCGAGTTTCGTGTCCTATCGCCTGTTCGAACAGGCCAAGTGCCTCACGGCGCCGGGAGAAAACGCCCTCTGGTTCATGTACGAGCCGGTGCTGGTGTCGAAGCGCGTCTTCGATGGCCTGACGGAAGAGCAGCAGAAGGCGATCCTTGCTGCCGGGGAAAAAGCGGAAGCCTATTTCAACGAAGAGGTCCGCAAGGGCGATCAGGTCATGATCGACACCTACAAGAAGGCAGGCGTCGAAGTCGTGGAGATGTCGAAGGAGGATTACGATGCCTGGCTCGAACTCGCGAAGGCATCGTCCTACAAGAACTTCGCCGCCAACGTTCCCGGCGGCGACAAGCTGATCGAAAAGGCGCTCGCCGTGAAATAAGGCGGACCGGAAGAACGGCGTGCTCCGGCGCGCCGTTCCCTTCCAGCGCAACTCGGGGATGATCTGATGCTCAAGGCCTATTCACAGGCTGTCGGCAATGCTTCGCGTGGCCTTGCGGCCATTGCGACGGCCCTGCTCATTGCGGCGATGCTCGTCGTCTGCCAAATGATCATGCAGCGCTATGTCTTTCGTCAGGCGACGATCTGGCAGACGGACTTCGTCGTGTTTTCCGCTACCGCAGCCATGTTTCTCGGCGCGCCATACGTCCTGCTCAAGGGCGGCCATGTGGGCATCGACGTCGTCGAAATGGTGGTCGGCGACCGCACGCGCTACGTCCTGCGCATTCTTGCGGGCCTGCTCGGATTGTTGTTCTGCGTCGTCATGCTGATTGCGACATGGATTCAGTTCCACGACGCGTGGGAGGGGAACTGGAAACACTCCAGCGTCTGGGCGCCGCCGCTTTGGGTACCGCTCGCCGCCCTGCCCGTCAGCTTCGCGATGCTGTGCCTGCAATATGTCGCGCAGATTCTGACACTCCTCACCGCCCCGGCAGTCCCGGCAGCCATAGGCCACGGCGCGGCCGAACCGGGTTCGCCCCCAGGCGCCGACCGCCATCCACAGGAGATCATCCAGTGAGCCCGACCGTCTCTGGACTGATGATCGTTGCGTGTCTTTTCGTGCTGCTGGCAACGGGAATGCCCATCGCCTTCGCCCTGGGTCTTGCCGCCTTTGCAGCGCTCTACATGCAAAGCGGCGCCGGCATTTTCTACGTGCTCGGCGATACGATGTTTTCAGGCATCGCCAATCTGGCCTATGTGTCAATCCCGATGTTCGTCCTTATGGGCGCGGCGGTCGCCTCCTCGCCGGCGGGATCTGATCTCTACACCTCGCTCGACCGGTGGCTGAACCGCATCCCGGGCGGTCTCATTCTGTCCAATATCGGAGCTTGCGCCATCTTTTCCGGCATGACGGGCTCATCGCCCGCGACCTGCGCCGCGATCGGCAAGATGGGCATTCCGGAGATGATACGGCGCGGCTATCCCACTTCGGTCGCAAGCGGCTCAATCGCCGCCGGCGGCACGCTGGGTATTCTCATTCCCCCTTCGGTGACGCTGATCGTCTACGGAATAGCGACCGAGACCTCCATCGGGCGGCTGTTCATGGCGGGCATCGTCCCCGGCATTCTGCTGACGATCATGTTCATGATCTGGGCGATCATCGATTGCAAACGCAAGGGCTACGAATTCGATGCACGGCTCGTTCGCTACTCGATTAAGGAACGGCTGGCCGGCCTTCCGCGCATCCTGCCGTTCCTGCTGATCATCGCCGGCACGCTCTACGTACTCTATGGCGGTATCGCCACGCCTTCCGAAGCAGCCGGTGCGGGCGCATTCCTGACATTGGCAGTCGTGATCGTCGCCTATCGGCTGTTCCGCTTTCGGCCGGTCGCCGGCATCTTCGGGTCGGCGATGAAGGAAAGCGTCATGATCATGATGATCATGGCGGCTGCCGAGCTCTTCGCCTTCGCGCTGTCGTCGCTGTTCATCACGCAGACCGTCGCGGCTGCGATTGCGGACATGGAGGTCAACCGCTGGGTGCTGATGCTGATCATCAACGTCTTTCTGTTGATTTGCGGCATGTTCCTGCCCCCCGTCGCCGTCATCGTGATGACCTCGCCGATGCTCTTCCCGATCGTCACCCAGGCGGGTTTCGACCCCTACTGGTTCGCGATCGTGCTGACGATCAACATGGAGGTCGGCCTGATCACGCCTCCGATCGGGCTCAATCTTTTCGTCATCAATGCCATTGCGCCGCAGATTCCGACGAAGGACATTCTCTGGGGGTCCCTGCCTTACGTGTTCGTCATGTTCCTGGCGATCACTCTCCTCTGCGTCTTTCCGGGCATCGCGACGTGGCTGCCGAACCAGATGCTGGGAACCGTCCAATGAGCACGACGTCCTTTTTCAGCGACATGCTGCAGAGCATTGCCGAGCGCGGCCGGCGCTTCTTGTCGCTCGGTCCGGCCCGGAACGGCGATGTCAATCCGGTCGGCACCATGGAAGCGCTCTGCGACACGCTGCTGTCGAGCCGAGGCGAGGCGTCGGGCATGGCGCTGGCCAAGAACATTCTGGATCGCTGGCAAGGCTTCGATCGGGACAAGCGGCGCGATTTCATGTTGGCGCTGCTCTCTCGTTTCGGCCCTGATATCGAACGGCTGGAGCGGGCGATCGACGCCTATCGCGCCGATCCGACGCCGAAGGCGCTGCTCGAGATGAGCATGGCGGCAGAACCTCGCCGCCAGGAATTGATCCGCAGGCTCAATCTTGCGCCGAACGGCATCGCGACCCTCGTCCGCATGCGGGCGGACCTCCTCGAACTCAAAGCCCAAAACCCCGATCTGGAGGCGGTCGATACGGACTTCGCGCATCTCTTCGGATCCTGGTTCAATCGGGGCTTCCTCGTGTTGCGGCCGATCAGCTGGTCGACGCCGGCCGACATTCTGGAGAAGATCATTCGTTACGAGGCCGTCCATCATATCGGCGGCTGGGACGAGTTGCGCCGGCGGCTTGCGCCGGAGGACCGACGCTGCTTCGCCTTCTTCCATCCGCAGCTGGTCGACGATCCGCTGATCTTCGTCGAAGTGGCGCTGACACGCGAAATGCCTTCCAACATCGCGGAGCTGCTGCAGGAGGACCGTGCGCCGATCCGCGCTACCGACGCGACGACAGCCGTCTTCTATTCCATTTCGAACTGCCAGGAAGGCCTCAGGGGCATCTCCTTCGGCAACTTCCTGATCAAACAGGTGGTGGAGGATCTGCGGCGCGACCTCCCTCGCCTCGACACCTTCGTGACGCTGTCGCCGGTGCCGGGCTTTGCCGATTGGTTGTCGCGCGAACGCCGGGCGGAAGCGTCCAACGCCCTGTCCGCCGCCGACCGCAGCAGGCTCGCGGTGCTCGATGAGCCTGATTGGGCCGATCAGCCGGAGACCGCGGCGGCCATCCAGCCAAGCCTGACGGCTGCGGCCGCCTGGTACTTCCTCAGGGCTCGCAATCGCAACGGCAAGACCGTCGATCCCGTCGCCCGGTTCCATCTCGGCAATGGCGCACGGCTCGAACGCATCAATTTCCTGGGCGACCGGTCCGAACGGGCGATGCGCCAGGCCCACGGGCTGATGGTCAACTATCTCTACAAGCTCGACGACATCGAGACTAACCACGAGGTCTTTGCGACCCGCGGCGAGGTCGTCGCCGCACCCGCCATACGCCGGCTGGTGCCGGCCGACAGGAGTTCACGCAGCCTCGTTCCAGGCCCGGACGCCTTTCCCCCGGAAGTCCGATCAGCCGACGCACCAGGAAGGAAAGGCAACAAGGAGTTCACCTCATGAGCAACCATCTGTTCGACGCCATACGCCGGGCAGCGCGCCCCGACTCCGCCTTCATCCTGACGGCCGACGGCGGCCGCTGGACCTATGGCGACATGCTGGAGCATTCGGGCCGCATCGCTTCCGCGCTCGACTGCCTCGGTGTGCGGCCGGGCGATCGGGTGGCGGTGCAGGTGGAGAAGAGCCCCGAGGCGCTGATGCTTTATCTCGCCTGCCTGCGCGCGGGCGCGGTCTATCTTCCCCTCAACACGGCCTATACGCTTGCCGAACTCGACTATTTCTTCGCAGATGCCGAGCCTCGGCTCATCGTCTGCGCGCCGGCTGCAAAGGAGGGGATCTCGAAGCTTGCCGCCGATCACGGCGCCAAGGTCGAGACGCTCGACGAGAACGGTGGCGGCTCGCTGATCGACCTTGCCCGGGGCAATGCGCCGGATTTCCGCGACGCTGACCGCGGTCCGGATGACCTCGCCGCCATCCTCTACACGTCGGGCACGACCGGGCGGTCCAAGGGCGCGATGCTGACGCATGACAACCTCCTCTCGAACGCCGCCACGCTTCGCGACCATTGGCGCTTCACGGCCGACGACAGGCTGATCCACGCGCTGCCGATCTTCCACACGCATGGCCTCTTCGTAGCATCGAACGTCGTTCTTCTGGCCGGCGCCTCGATGTTTTTCCTGCCGAAATTCGACGCCAACGAAGTCCTGCGTCTGATGCCGCAAGCTACCGCAATGATGGGTGTTCCGACCTTCTATGTGCGTCTCGTTCAGAATCCGGGGCTGACGCGCGAGGCAACCGCCGGGATGCGGCTTTTCGTGTCTGGCTCGGCTCCGCTGCTTGCCGAGACCCACAGGACTTTCGCCCAGATGACCGGACATGCCATTCTAGAGCGCTACGGCATGACCGAAACCAATATGAACACCTCCAACCCCTATGACAGCGAGCGCATCGCCGGAACCGTCGGCTTCCCATTGCCGGGGGTTTCGCTTCGTATTGCCGATCCGGAGAGCGGCAGGCCACTCCCGAAAGGCGAGACGGGAATGATCGAGGTGAAGGGCCCGAACGTGTTCAAGGGCTATTGGCGCATGCCCGAAAAGACGCAGGCGGAGTTCCGCGCCGACGGCTTCTTCATCACCGGCGACCTCGGCAAGATCGACGAGCGGGGCTATGTCCATATCGTCGGGCGAGGCAAGGATCTCGTGATTTCCGGCGGATACAACATCTATCCCAAGGAAGTCGAAACCGAGATCGACCAAATGCCGGGGGTCGTGGAAACGGCAGTCATCGGCGTGCCGCATCCGGACTTCGGCGAAGGCGTCACGGCCGTGGTCGTCCGGAAGCCGGGTGCGACGATCGACGAGCGCGCCATTCTCGATGGTCTGGAAGGCCGGCTGGCGCGCTACAAGCAACCGAAACGGGTGATCTTCGTGGACGACCTGCCGCGCAATACGATGGGCAAGGTTCAGAAGAACGTGCTTCGCGAAACATATGCGCGTCTTTATGCAGCAGCCGAGGCGCGCGCGTAGGCATCGCGCGCACGCCGAGAGATTGCTTCTGATCGGTTAGAGCATTTCATGGTTTCATAGAAACACTGAAATGCTCTAACCATTTGATCCAACGCTCTTCCGGGCGGAAAACCGCACACACCTTCCTCACCCCGCTCTACGAGATGGCGAGCACTTCGAGTTCCTGATCGCCGACACTGGCGATGTCCCCGACGGACTTGCCCATGAGAACCCTTGCCACCGGGGACACGTAGGAGATCGAACCGTCCTTGGGATCGGCTTCATCCTCTCCGACGATCCGATATTTCTGCACCCGTCCGTCATCACGGCTGAAGGTGACCGTGCTTCCGAATGCGACCACATCGAACGAAGCCGGATCGGAGACGAGTTGAGCCGTCCGAACTCTTTCCGCGAAATAGCGCAGATCACGCAAGGGGCCCGCCGCCTGCCGCCGCCGTTCATTCACGTCCTCGATCGTGCTTGCGGCCTCGTAGGCTTCGCGAGCCTGTTGGAAGTGCAATTCCAGGGCCTTCAATCCCTTTGCCGTGACAAGGTTCGGATGGGGTGAGACCGGCCGGTCAGGCAGCAGTGTTTCCGAGGCCGTTTCGGCACTTTCTTCCTTGATGAAGGCTACGCTCACCGGCGAACTCCGCTTGGACGTGGCGCTTTCTCCTTAGGAGCGATCGCACTCTGTTTTCTCGGAACTATATAGGGCGATGACAGGAACCGACAGTATCGACACATCGAGTTTCTGCTCATTTTCTCGCCGACGGAATAGAAGCCTCGCCGTTCCGTTACTCCCGGGCCATTCAACGGGAGAAGCGGGATGTTAAGTTTCCTAAAGAAAGATCCGCGGGTCATTCAGTTTGTCTGCCATCCGGAAGACGACGGCGTCATCGCGCGGCCGGTACCGGCCAAATCGGTTTTGCCTGATTGGTTCCGCCGGCTGCCGGCGGTCGACAAAGGGCACCAGTCGGCAATCAACAACGGTCTGACCGTCAAACGCTGCATGCCCTTTCTCGACGCCATGACCACCGGCTGGATCCTGCCGATCGCCGCGACGGTGCGCCTTGACATCAAGGATGACGGCCGCAGCGTCGAGGCCGGCTGGGAGTTCGACCGGGTAATGGTCAGCAACCACGGCGCCCATCAGGTGGCGGGAAATCCGAAAGAGCCCTCCCCGCCCTGCAAGTTTCACAATTACTGGTCGATCCGCACACCGCCCGGATGGAGTTGCCTGTTTCTGCCGCCGCTGAACCGCCCGGGACAGCCTTTTGAATGCGTGGCCGGGATTGTCGATACGGACAGCTATAGCGCTCACATCCATTTTCCGTTCTTCGCGACGGCACCGGATGGCCTTCACGTCGTCGAAAAGGGAACGCCGCTTGTGCAGGTGATACCCTTCCGCCGTGCCGATGCGGCAGTCACAGCGGAAATCCGCGCCGAAACCCGCGCGGAAGCTGTTGAGCGCGAGACGGTCCACCGAAACACCATCGCCGCAGAAGGCTGGTATCGCAAGTCCGCGCGCGCCGCTCGCTAGGGCACTTCCAGAACACGTGTGTAACGGTTTGCCGTCCGGAAGTGCGCAGCTTCAAAGGTTAGAGCGTTTCACCGTTTTCAACGAGATCCTAAAACGCTTTGAAAGGTCCGGTAAAAAAGGCGGGGGCCGGAATATCCGGCCCCCGCTCTTGTCGCACCGTCAGCTTTCCCGCAACCTCAGCGCCCTGTGTGCCAGAGCTTGCCCGGACGGTACTCCCGGTCGGACCGGTTCGAGCTCGAATTGGACGAACGGTTGGAGGATGAGTTCGACGAGCTGTTCGAGGATGAATTGGAGCTCGAATTCGAGGAACTGTTGGACGACGAGTTGGAACTCGAATTGCTCGAGGAATTGGAACTCGAATTGCTCGAGGAGTTGGAACTCGAATTGGATGAGCTGTTGCCGGCGACTATGATCTCGCCGTCGGTCCGGCCGGTCGTCTGGGCGGTTTGCGTCGAAGCGCGATCCACGCCGGGAAATGAGGAGGTATATTCCCTTGCTTCGGCGGCAGAGCCCACGAGTGCCGCCAAGCCAGCGGCGATTGCCTTGTTCGTCCAGTTCTTTGTCATCTCATCTACTCCTTATGAAAACCGGACCGCTTCTTCGGTCCGCAGGAGTAACGGGCGGTGCGCGCCTCTATTCCATGACCGGGATTTTTGATGCACTCACCGTTGCGCACCTCGGAGTTCGCCGAGAGCTCTAGCCTCTTCCGCCGCCTCGAGCGGCGCCCCTGCATCGATCGCTGTCAGATAGGCGTCGAGTGTTTCCGTGGAAGATGCAGGAGCATAGCCGCCGCTCGCCACGGGTGCGATGACGGCGAAGGTCACACGCCACTCGGCCCCGGTGCGGCAGGCAACCGAAACCACTGTTGAGCCATCGGCCGAGTCCAGCTCGAACTCGCGGCACAGCGCCTGCGCATTGTCACGGAATGTCGCAATCGCCCGGAAGCGTTGCGTGGAACCCGGCAGCCGCCGTTCCTCGCCTGCGGCGACCGTGGCGAGCGCCTCATCAAGCGCAGGACTGCTTATGGCGGCAACGCGCAAGCCACCTTCGATCGGTGCCTCGACGCTTCCCCGCAGCCAATACCCGCCGAATCCCGCAACGACAGCCGCCAGCGAGGCAGCGACGGGAGCGAGCCATCGACTTCTGTTAGATCCGTTCGCAAGGCGGCGTGGGAAAGGCAGGATGCCCGGGCCCGATACAGGAGGTGGCGACGTCTTCTCCGTCACCATTCTTTCGACCGCACGCTTGAGTCCGGAAGGTACCGGCTCATCGAGCAGCGGCTCCATAGCGGTCTTGGCAGCGTGGCGCGTTTCGATGAAGAGCGCCACCCGCGCGACCAGCTCGTCATCCGATTCCATCGCTCGTTCTACTTCGGCGATCGTCCCGGCGTCGAGCTCGCCGTCGGCGAACCGCATCAGTGTCTCGTCGGAGAAGTCCGTTCCTGTCATTCGTTTGTGCCCTTTATTGACTGAGAACGTCCGGTCGTCTGTGTTATTCCGGCAGCCTCGGCCAAACTCTTGCGTGCCCTCGCCAGTCGGCTCATAACCGTGCCTATGGGAATGCCCATCACATCGGCCGCTTCGCGATAGGATAGCTCCTCAACGCAGACAAGAAGAACCACCTCCCGCTGCTCGTCCGGCAATTCGGTGATCGCCTCCGCGACGGTTTTGAGGGTCAGCCGCGCTTCGGCTTCCCGCTCGCCGGATGAACCGGCGATGTCATGACGCTCGGTGATATCGTCCTGCACGCCTGCGGTCTTCTGCCGGCGTACCTGGTCGATCCAGAGATTGCGCAGGATGCGGAATATCCAAGCGTCGAAGCGCGTGCCCGGCTCGAAGCGCTCGGCACTGGCCAGTGCCCGCTCGCAGGCCGCCTGCACAAGATCATCGGCGACATCACGCGAGCCGCAAAGCGAGATGGCGAAGCGGCGCAGATTGGGCAGGAACGCCATGAGGCGTTCGCCGACATCCTTCACCGCACTGCTCATGTCCCGAAACTCCGTAATTGGCTAGAAGAGGGAATAGACCGACGACTCAGCCGTTCTGACACAATCTACAGGTAGCGGTCTCACCGTCCAAAGGAATGCGCTATCTTCCTATTAGCCTGACCTAGCCGATTGAGGTTTTCAGATGCTGACCACGTCGAAACTGGCCCTGCTCGCGCCCATTGCTGCAATCGCACTCTTATCCGGCGACATCCTGGCTCCCGGGAACATGATCGTGCGTGAGGTGCTCGGAACCGGGCTTGCCCTGGCCGACGATGACGACGACGATGACGGTGGGAATGACGGCAACCGCGGCTCGCGCGGTTCCGGCCGCTCCGGCTCCTACGGCGCCGGCGCCGGATGGAGTGGCGGCAAGAGCCTGTTTCCATTCCGAGAGTTCCTGCCACGTCGGACCGCCCCGCGGCGCTCGCGCACAGCCGCACCCGCCGCACCGATACGAGCGCCCGATGAGATCGTCGGGCTGGGTTTCAGCTCGACGGAACTCGGCGGGTTGGCGGCCGCGGGCTTCGAGCTCCTCGAACGGAGCACGATGGCTTCCTTCAACGCCGAGGTGATCAAGCTTCGCATTCCCCAAGGCCTGACACTGGAAGCCGCTCGGCAGCAGGCCCGCGCCCTGGCGCCGCAAGCGGTGATCGACTTCAACCATTATTTCCGGCCGGAACAGCATCCCGATGCCCCGTGCGTCGCAAGCGACTGCCTGGCACGCGACGTGATCGGCTGGCCCTCGGCTCAAACCTGGCCTGGCACTTGCGCGGCAGGCGTGCGTATCGGCCTTGTCGATACGGCGATCAACCCCGATCACATCGCGTTCGAGGCTCGCAACGTAGAGATCGTCCGCCTCGTCGACGAAGACCTGCCGGAGTCCGGCAGGCAGCACGGCACCGCTGTCGCGGCTTTGCTCGTGGGCTCAGCCACGAGCCGCACGCCGGGCCTGATACCGGGTGGCAAGCTCATCGCCGTGGACGCGTTTCACCGGGCGGGGCGGCAAGACGACCGCTCCGCCGCCTTCGATCTGGCGCGCGCACTCGACCTCCTCGCTGGGCGTCAGGTTCAGGTGATCAATCTCAGCCTTGCCGGCCCGCCCAATCTCCTGCTCGAACAGGCGGTCAAAAAGGCGGGGGAGCGCGGCATCATCATGGTCGCCGCCGCGGGCAATGACGGTCCGAGAGCCGAGCCCGTCTATCCGGCTGCCTATGAAGAGGTCATTGCCGTCACCGCGACCGACAGGCGCAAACGGCCCTACCGGCGCGCCGGACGCGGGGAGCATATCGACTTCGCCGCCCCTGGCGTGGCGGTCTGGACAGCAGCTTCGGTCAGCGGCGCGCGTCCGAAGACGGGAACCTCTTTCGCCGCCCCTTTCGTGACCGCGGCGGTGGCGATGATGAAAGCATCTGAAGCGGACCTTGCTCCGGAATTGCTCCGCGACAGGCTGACCGGGCACGCCGAAGATCTCGGAGAACCGGGAAAGGATCCTGTCTTTGGCTGGGGCCTGTTGAACGCGCGAGCGATTTGCAAGACGAAGTCCTGAGCTAAGCAGTGTCGTCCGGTGCAAGACATGCATGGGAAGGGCCAAACCCACCGACCGGCCACTCGCAACAGCCACGCCATCGGCGCTGTGTGAACACGCTGCAGCGTTGCGAGGCCGATGTGCCTGGCTTTTCTTGCGGGCGCATTGAATACTTGGTGATCCCGTGCGACTTTCGAAGCGCATAATGGGAGCCTCTTCCGTGAGGTAGCTCTAGTTCACCGGCGGCCGGGCAGGTGATTTCCCAATTTGGGCCGCTTGCGGCCAAATCCGAATGTTTCCAAGCGAAAGGACCACGCAATGGCGAAGAATACGATTTGCCTATGGTACGATAAGGACGCCGAGGCTGCAGCTCGTTTCTACTGTGAGATCTTTCCTGACAGCGCGGTGCATGCCGTGCACCGCGCACCCGGTGACTACCCCGCGGGCAAAGAGGGCGACGTGCTGACGGTGGACTTCACCGTTGCGGGCATTCCCTGTATCGGCCTCAACGGAGGTCCCGCATTCAAGCACAACGAGGCTTTCTCCTTCCAGATCGCCACCGACGATCAGGAAGAGACCGATCGCTACTGGAATGCCATCGTCGGCAATGGCGGCAAGGAAAGCGCCTGCGGCTGGTGCAAGGACAAATGGGGAATTTCCTGGCAGATCACTCCGCGCGTGCTGACCGACGCAATGGCGGCCGGCGGCGACGAAGCAAAGCGAGCGTTCGAGGCGATGATGGACATGAAAAAAATAGACGTCGCTGCAATCGAGGCTGCGCGGCGCGGTTGATGCTCCACCGGGACTGCGGCCCGGTTTGCGGCAAGAGCGTCCGCGTGTCCCTGTGCAGACGCTCGGACCGCCAGTTAGCTGAGCATTTCAATGTTTCATGGAAACGTTGAAATGCTCTAACCCTTTGGTCCAACGCACTTCCGGACGGAAAACCGTTACACACTTTTCCTGGAAGTGCTCTAGAAGGAGGTTCCTTGAGCCTTGTCTGTCCCAAGAAGCTGACGAAGTGAACTCTTCGGCATCGGTTTGGACAAATGGAAGCCCTGCAATTCGTCGCAGCCAAGCTTGCGCAGGATTTCGCTCTGCTCCTCGGTCTCCACGCCTTCGGCGGTGATGCGCAGGCCTTTCGCATGTGCGACGCCGACGATGGACTGCACGACCGCCACACCGCCACCGGGCCGGTCGAAGGCGTGGACGAAAGAGCGATCGATCTTGATCCGGTCGACCTCCAGGCGCTGCAGCCGCCCAAATGAGGAGAAGCCCGTACCGAAATCGTCAAGTGCGAACTTGACGCCGAACTCGCGTAGCGCCGTGATGTTTTTTTCGCAGACGCCGGCTTCGTCGAGGAGAGCCGTTTCGGTGATCTCGAGCTCCAGTCTCGACGGCTCGACCCCGAACTGCCGCAGCAGTGAGAGAACCTGAGCGGCATAATGCCGTTGTCCAAGCTCGACCGCGGAGACGTTCACTGCGATGTCGAGGCCCGGAAATTCGCGCGCCGTTGAACAGGCTTCCTTCAGCACGAAAGCGCCGAGCCGATCGATGAGGCCGGCAGTCTCCGCAAGCGAAACGAAGGCATCCGGTGCTATGTTGCCCTTGCTCGGATGCCGCCAGCGAATTAGAGCTTCCAGCGAGCTTATCTCGTGGGACTGCGCCGAATATACGGGCTGGTAGAAAACCTCGAGCTGATTGCCTGCATCCAGCGCCGCTCGCAGATCCTGTTCCAGATCCCGCTTCGTCCTGATCAGTTCGTCCATGTGGGGGCCAAACACTGCGTACCGGTTCCGCCCGGCCGACTTGGCGTGGTAAAGCGCGATATCGGCCTTCCGCGTGATCTCGACGGGATCGGCGCCATTCCCGGTCGAGACGGCCACACCTATCGAAAGTCCGATGAGAATCGGCTGTCCGTCTATCTCGAAAGGCCGGCGGATCGAAGCGATCAGCGAGTCACAGAGCTTCTCCACCTGGTCCTGGCGGGTGCGTTCGACGATGATGGTAAACTCATCGCCACCAATTCTGGAAATGGCGGCACCAGCAGCGGTTTCCTTAAGCCGCTTCGCGACCTCGATCATCAGCCGATCGCCAACAGGATGGCCGAGCGTGTCGTTCACTTGCTTGAAGCGGTCGAGATCGAGGTACAGGAGAGCATTGGCTTGATCGATTGTCGACGTAGCGACGACCCGCGCCAGCAGACCGTTGAAAGACGCACGGTTGGCGAGTCCCGTCAACGGATCGTGACGCGCCAGATGGTTGAGCTCCGCCTGGCTTTCCTGCAGACGTCTCGACCGCCTCCGCAATACGATACTGAGCGCGCTGGTGAGGGCAAAGAGGAGGGCGCCGGCGATCAGAAGCACCGGCGCCGTGGCCTTCATCACATCGGCACCGGGCCTGAACGGGAGCCAGGAGAAATACCCTATCGTTTCTCCGGACGATGAAACGATCGGAGCATAGGACCGCTGCCGACCGAGTTCCGGCAAAACAGAAAAGCGCAGGTCCTCGAAACCATAATCCTCACCGAGATGGGTCAGGAGATCGCCGTCGAGAAAGCGGACCGCCAAGTGCAGAAATTCCCTGCCGGGCTCCTGAACGATATCACCGGTGTCCGACACGATCGGCTTCACGCTGATAATCGCCGGGCGGCCCTCGATGCGTACGAGATCGCTCTCGCCGATGGACAGCACCTGCTCGCTCGTTCCTTCCTCGTCGCCTGCTGCGAGCCTCTCTTGCAGCTTGGCGATCAGCGGCATTGCTTCGGGTTCTATGTTGCTGAAAGCTCCGTCGGTCCGGCCGGCAAGAAAGGCGTATAACGGCTTACGGTCCGGACTGATGACGAATGCGCCGTCGTGTCGGAAATAGCTGTTCATCCAGCTGCCCAGGTTGGAATCGACCCACCGCGAATCCCATTCCTGCGAAACTTTTCTGACGGCGTCATCCCAGACGGTGACGCTCTCCTGATCATGGGCGATGCTGCCTTGCATCTTGGAGATGACAAGCTCGACGAGGTGTTGCTGCCGCTTCACCGCCACAGCGTCCGATTGCTGCGCCGACCAGCGGACGGCCAGGTATATGCCTCCCATCAAAGCCATTGCGATGGCCAAGGGCAGCATCCACCTGAAAACCGCGACTTTGCCAGCCACAAACCTCATCCGCACTCCTCCTGATAGGGCTGCTCATCATTGAGCTGAACGTCTTAAAACGGCGTAAGCTTCGCACGTGCCCTTCGGCATCTCACGATCTAAACGCCTGTTGAGATTCATGCAGCAGCTCAAAGTGCTACAGCGACCTTTGCATTTCATAAAACGCGCGGCGCTGTAGGAAGCTTTTCGGAGACTGCAATCTCTCCCTTACGCTCATCCCTGTGCTTGTCACAGGATGAGGCGATCAAACAAGCGGCGCCGGGTGATCCCAATCTCAACAGGCCCTTAGTCCGCTTTGACCGTGCTTTCCCTATCCGCACGCTTGCTTCTCCGCATGGCGTATCCGGGTGCGATCTTCGGATGGGCGAGTTTCAAAGACCGAGGCAATTCGTCTGAAAGCGCCTCGCGGACGGCGTCGCCCATCCCGAATACCACGAAATCCGCCTGCAGCGATTCAACGGGCTGGTCTCTTTCGGCTGTGTCCGGCCGGCCATCCTCTTGCCACAGAACGATTCCGATGCGCGCCGCAGGGGCCATGCGTTTCAGCCGACGCACGGTAAACTTGGCATGTCTCATGAAATCCCGGTCGAGAACGCTCAGGACGACGGCGTTTCGCCCTTCGAGCTTCAAAGCTTTTATATTGCCGGCCTTAAGAACGTCGTGGCCGGCGTGGGCCGCCTCCGCGCCCTGGATCCAAAGGGTTTGGGCGAGCATCGATGCGGCAACATCATCGAGATCACTGCGCCCTCCGACGCACAGGACGGACTTGCCGTCGCCGAGGGGAAGATCATATTCGTCCGCATCATCATCATCACCATTTTCCTGCGCTTGCGCGCCCGTTTCCTCCTCCCCCTCCTCTTCGCCGGCAATCTCCTCGAGATTGGCGATGAGGGTGTTCGCACTCTGGGCAATCTGAGCCGCCTGGGCGTTTGTCAGGGCGCCCCGTGCGCGGTCCCGCTCCGCCAGGAGCAGTGCGGGAATAGCAACCGTGTCGTAGAACTCGACGAGATACTTCTCCTCCAGCATGTCTTCCGCATTGTCCGTCGCCTCATCCGGATCTCCGGCGAGCAGACGCTGATAGAGGCGCTCCTTCGGATCGAGCACAGGCTCGTTGCCCAGCAGGATCTCCAGAAACTCGAACTGCGGGACGTGGCGACCGAGAACGACAAGGCACACGGTGAGCGGCGTCGACAGCACCAGTCCGACCGGCCCCCAGAGCCATGCCCAGAAGATCGCCGCGACGATGATCGCAAGCGGCGACAAACCGGTGCGGGAACCGTAAAGCCAAGGCTCGACGACATTGTTGCTCACGAGTTCGAGGACAATGAACAAGGCCGCCGTCCAGACGAGCAGGCTCCATCCAGGTGTCGCGGCAAACGCCAGGAACAACGGCAGAGCCGCAGCGATGACAGGCCCGATATAGGGGACGAAGCGCAATACGATGGCGAGCATCCCCCAGAGGACCGCATTGGGGATTCCGAGCAGCGAAAGGCCGATGGCCAGCGGAATGCCGTAGGTGATGTTCACGACCAACTGCATGAGCAGGTACCGGCCGACGCGAGCGCCCGCGTCCTGAAGTGCTTCGGTCGTTCGGTGCAGGTCACCGTAGCCGACCAGCCGAATGAAGCGGTCGCGCAGCTCCTCCCTCTCGAACAGCATGAAGATGACCACGACGATGACGAGGCCGGTCGTCGCCAAGGGCCCAAGCAGAGGATTGATGATATTCTTCAGTGTTTCGACCGGCCGCTGCGGAGAGAAAATCTCCACGAGCAACGGCTGGGTCTCCGGCGCCGGTTCGGGTGAGGCGCGCACCTCGGGTTCGGGCCGGCTGATCTCCGTGCTGATCCTCTCTATGACGCGGCCAATCCGTTCAAGGATCTGGCTTTCCGATCCGGTCTCCTTCAGGGTCCTGACCTTCTCGACGATGTTGTACTGATAGGTCGGCAGGTTCTGAGCCACCTCGCTCACTTGCATGGCTATGACCGCGCCGAATGCGGACAGGAACAGAAAAGCCGTCGTCACCGTCCCGACGACGGCCACCGAACGGGGACAACCGACTCGACGCAGCCTCGAAACCAGCGGCGCGAGCGCAAAGGTGAGCAGAATGGCGATGGCCAGCGGCAGGAAGACGTCGCGGGCAAAATAGAGGACGGCAACCGTGGCAGCGGTTGCGACGAGGGTCGGTAGACGTGACGGCTGCGCCGCGGCTGCTGCGCCGCGCGCAAACGCGATTTGCTGCAGGCCGCCTGCGGCGGCTGCACGATCCTGGTCGACGCCACGCGAGAACTTCAGCACCACACCCTCCACCACATCACCCGGCGGTCGACCTGGTTGCGACCGGCAGGCAAGAACCTTGTTCGCAAGTAGGTAGGGCAGTGTTTGGCGCCGCCCAGCAGACGCTCCCTTGTAAGGAGCCGCAGCGGTTGCCGTTTCCTGTGCCAAAGCAAAGCCCCGCACCAGCATGGTGGCCGCAGCGTCGCGCCGGGAACCATTCTGCGCCCGGCGTGTTTCTGCGACGGGGGATCAATCGCGGTCTTCTGAAGAGGTAACCACATGAAAAATATGATCATTGCCGCGGCAGCACTGATGAGCGCCGTGGCCACGACTTCACTCGCGCAGACGACACCTTCAGCGGAAGGAGAAACGCCTGCTGTCGCAACGCCCGATTCTGAGAACCCGACGGCACCGGTCGAAGGCGCGAACAGCTTTACTGAAGCGCAAGCAAAGGAACGGATCGAAGAGGCCGGATACACCGAGGTCAGCGGATTGAAGCTCGACGACAAGGGTGTGTGGCAGGCAACTGCGATGAAGGAGGGCAAATCCGTTTCGGTCGCTCTCGACTACCAGGGCAACGTGACGGCGCAGTAGTCCACAGACTCCAAAGGAAAAGGGAGAACGAATATGAGAACCGTAACAGGGCTCTTTGACGACTATGCAGATGCTCGCGAAGCCGTAAGCGATCTGGAAACGGCAGGCGTTCCTTCAGACAACATCAGCATCGTCGCGAACAATACGGGAGATCGCTACTCATCGGACGGCTCGAACGCGGCCGAAGGGGCCGGTGCCGGAGCTGGCCTCGGCGCTGCCGGAGGCGGCGTCGTCGGCCTTCTGACGGGCCTTGGCCTTATGGCCATTCCTGGAGTTGGCCCAGTGGTGGCTGCGGGCTGGCTTGCCTCCACCGCGGCCGGTGCGGCCGCCGGCGCAATCGCCGGAGGCGCAGCCGGTGGCCTGATCGGTGCGCTGACGGAATCCGGCGTCGATGAAGAAGACGCCCACGTCTACGCCGAAGGCGTTCGCAGAGGGGGCACTCTGGTCACGGCAAGGGTCGAGGACAGTGTCGCACCCCGAGCAGAAGCGATCCTGAAACAGCGCAAAATCGTAGATCCTGCGGCCCGCAGAAGCATCTATGCCCAGGAAGGATGGTCACGTTTCGACGAAAATGCCGATCCGTACACGCTCGATCAGGTCGAACGGGAGCGTGAGCGGTACCGCGGCATGATGCCATAACGGCAGGGCTGACGTCCGCCGCTGCGGGGGCTGCAAGGGCGGCCGGCCCTCGCAGCTATCTCCGCGGCCGTCGAGCAAAATCGGTAGCGCACGCGCGCGCCCGATGCTTCTTCCGGGGCGTGCTCACTTGATCTTCAGAAGCAGCATCTTGCCGGCCATGGTAATGCCGTGAGCCGACTCCTCGGGCGGAACATCCGTATCGAGCGCCTTCACGAGGTTGTGCTCGCGCAGCTCGTTCAGGGTCGCGGTCGTCAGGAACTTGATCTTCTGCGGCCGTTCCTTGAACCGGTCCTTCCTTGCATAGGTGACCTGGGCATTCAGGTGCGTCCACCTCTTCCCACCCTGGGGATGGACGTCACCGTCCTTGGCAAGCTTAAGGCCCCGGATCTGCGTTGGCGTCAATTCAATCATGTCGTCGTCTTTCGTACATCTTCGGTAAGGGAGCGGCGCAGCGACCCTGCGGCGTCGCGGAATGAAACCAGCCTCCGGCGCCGGTCGTCCCAGAGCACGAGCCGGACGCATTTGAGGCTGTCCCACAAGGTGATCCGGCCGATGCCGGCAAGTTGCGGATGGTCACGCAGTACTTCCGGCAGACGGTAATAGGGGATCCGGCTGGACAGGTGGTGCACGTGATGAATGCCTATATTGCCGGTGAGCCACCGCAGCACCGGCGGAAGATCGTAATGCGAGGCGCCATGCAGCGCCGCCTGAGGAAACCGCCAATCCTCGCCCGCCGACCAGTGAGTCTCCTCGAACTGGTGCTGCACATAGAAGAGCCAAACGCCGGCTGCACCTGCGAGCAGCACGACCGGAAGATGGATCAGGAGAAAAGGTCCCAACCCGACGGCCCACACCATCAAGCCGGCCAACGTAACGATCGCAAGATTCGTCCCCATGGTCGAAATCCAAGGCACAGCACCCGAGTTCATCATCCCGAACGGCAGGCGTTGCTTGAACAGGAAGAGCCAGGCCGGGCCGATGCCGAACATGACGAGCGGGTGCCGGTACAGCCGGTAGCCGAGGCGCTTCATCGGCGAAAGGGCACGGTACTCGGCAATGGTCAGCGTGGTGATGTCACCAACCCCGCGTTGGTCGAGATTGCCCGCAGTCGCATGATGGGCGGCGTGTGCACGCCGCCAATAGTCGTAAGGGGTCAGGGTCAAGACCCCGAGCACGCGGCCGGTCCAGTCATCGAGCCCCCGACGGGCGAAAAACGAGCCGTGGCCGCAATCGTGCTGGATCATGAACAATCGGAGCAGGAAGGCGCTGGCAGGAAGGATCGCGATCAGCCCGGGCCAGAAGCCGTTGACCAGCGAAAAGCAGGCCGCTGCCCAGAAGATGGCGAAGGGAACGAGAGTGACGAACAGTTCGAAGGCGCTACGCCCCAGACGGGGCTGCCGGTATTTCGCCAGCGTCTTCAACCACGCTCCAGCATTGTCCTCAACAAGTGAAGCGGGTGGATAGACATGTGCGCTCATTATAACCGGTCCGTTTTTCGCTCGCCCCGCGATCATCCGCCAGGGCAATGGGCTGCGCCCGTGGAACGGGTGCAGGTATTGAAGTGTTACGCCCGGCGGGCTTTGCGGGCCGCATAGCGGCGGTCGCGTTCGGCCTTGCGTGCCGCCTCGTCGGCGACGACACGCGAGACCCGATCGGCAATTTCTGCCTGGCGGGCTTCGGCTTCAGCCCTTTGCTCGGCCTCGGCAGCCGCGGCCAACGCAGCGGCTTCTGCCAGGATTCGCTCGTTCTCGGCTGTCTTCAGCGCTTCGCGCTCGGCGCGGCGGGTCTCCCTGGCACGATTGGCCGCTTCGCGCGCAGCCAGTTTCTCCTGCATTTCAGGGTCGGTCGGCTTGGGAGCGGATGCAAATTTTGTCAGGAGCCGGCGCTTTGCATCTGCCGCGGCATTGCGTCGTTCGGCAAAGCCATTGTCGTTCGGGTGTCTCAATCGTTGTTCCTTTGATATCGTTTGGTCGCGAAGACCGCCTTAACGGAAAAAGGCCAGACATTCGCCTGGCCTCTTCGAACCTCTTGCCGCGATGCCAGTACATCCGTGGTCATCAGCGGCGAAAAAGCGTCAGGCAGCGCGGAGCTGGCCTGCGGACATCTTGCCCGATTTGTTGTCGCGCTCGAGCTCGAAGCCAAGCTTCTGACCTTCGACGATCGAATTCATGCCTGCGCGTTCAACAGCAGAGATGTGAACGAACACATCGGCGCTGCCGTCGTCGGGCTGAATGAAGCCGAAGCCCTTGGTGGAGTTGAACCATTTAACTGTGCCAGTGGTCATAACGAACCCTTTCTTAGCAACATTGATCACCGCTGGGCGACGCACAGCGGGGTTTCGATTTTTGAGAGAGGGAAGTTCGTCAAGAGACGCGCAAAGCGCAGCAAAACAAATATCGGCAAACCAAGTATCGATGCACTCTCTTAAACGAGAACGGCGACCACGTCAACCTTCGTTTTCAGAAAGAATCCGAATACAACCTTTGGTAGATAGCTCCAGGCGGTCGCGTTTCTTTCCATACCGGTGCGCCCGCCGCTAGGCCAAATGAGCTGAGTAAACCGGTACGCCTCGAAGTGTTTTTACCTATTTAGCGCACCGTCTCGTACTCATCCTAGCTACTGTCTCGCCGCTTAAAAAGTTAATTCAGGTACTTCAAAACATCAATTCCATTTCTACCGTAGAACAATCCGCGTAAATTGCAGACACCGATTTCACCTCATATTCAGCTTCGAATAATATTTCTTGGCACTCCTATTAATCGATTGCCGTCGATGCTATTTAGGAGTTGCAGCCGCCCTATACGCCGGTCGCAGAAAGAATCCCATGACATTTCGCCCGCTCCTCGACCGCGTCGTCATCCGACGCGCCGAAGGTAACATCAAATCCAAGGGCGGGATCATCATTCCCGACGCCGCCAAGGAAAAGCCCAAGAGGGCCAAGTGCTCGCCGTCGGTCCCGGCTCCCGCGGCGAAAGCGGAAGCTGATCCCGCTCGACGTCAAGATCGGCGACACGATCCTGTTCGGTAAATGGTCCGGAACAGAGGTCAAGATCGATGGCGAAGACCTACTGATCATGAAGGAATCCGACATTATGGACATCGTCGCGAACACCGTCGCGACGGCCAATGCTGCCTGATCCCTCGAATTTCGATCCCTTAGCTCAAGCCCGAACAGGCCAAAGACAATGTCCGCCAAACAAATCATCTTCTCCACTGACGCCCGCGATCGCCTGCTTCGCGGCGTGGAATTGCTCAACAATGCCGTCAAGGTGACGCTCGGCCCGAAGGGTCGCAATGTCGTCATCGACAAGTCCTATGGCGCTCCACGCATCACCAAGGACGGCGTGTCCGTCGCCAAGGAAATCGAGCTTGCAGACAAGTTCGAGAATATGGGTGCGCAGATGGTGCGCGAGGTAGCCTCAAAGACCAATGACCTTGCCGGCGACGGCACCACGACGGCCACCGTGCTCGCCGCGTCCATCTTTCGCGAAGGTGCCAAGCTGGTTTCGGTGGGCATGAACCCAATGGACCTAAAGCGCGGCATCGATCTTGGCGTTGCCGCCGTCCTCGCGGAAATCAAGGTGCGCGCCACGAAGGTCATCTCGTCAAGCGAGATCGCGCAGGTCGGCACGATTGCCGCCAATGGCGACGCCAGCGTCGGCGAAATGATCGCGAGAGCGATGGAGAAGGTGGGCAACGAGGGGGTCATTACCGTCGAAGAGGCCAGGACGGCCGATACCGAACTCGACGTGGTCGAGGGCATGCAGTTCGATCGCGGTTATCTCTCGCCGTATTTCGTGACCAATGCCGAGAAGATGCGCGTGGAACTGGAGGATCCCTATATCCTCATCTACGAGAAGAAGCTTGGCAATCTGCAGGCTATCCTGCCGATCCTGGAGGCGGCGGTGCAGACCGGGAAACCGTTGCTGATCATCTCCGAAGATGTCGAAGGCGAAGTGCTGGCGACGCTCGTCGTCAACAGGCTGCGAGGTGGCCTCAAGATTGCGGCCGTCAAGGCTCCCGGCTTCGGCGACCGCCGCAAGGCCATACTGGAAGACGTTGCCATCCTGACGGACGGCCAGACGATCTCCGAGGATCTGGGCATCAAGCTTGAGAACGTCACGCTCGATATGCTTGGCCGCGCCAGGCGGGTGCTGATCGAGAAGGACACGACCACAATCATCGACGGCTCCGGCGACAAAGCCTCCATCCAGGCGCGCGTCAGCCAGATCAAGGCGCAGATCGGGGAGACGGCGTCCGACTACGACAAGGAAAAGCTGCAGGAGCGGCTGGCGAAACTCGCCGGCGGCGTCGCGGTCATTCGCGTCGGCGGCGCGACCGAGCTTGAAGTGAAGGAAAAAAAGGATCGCATCGACGATGCCCTGAACGCTACGCGCGCGGCGGTCGAGGAGGGCATCGTTCCCGGCGGCGGAGTGGCGCTACTACGGGCAAAGTCGGCCCTTGTCGGTCTCACCGACGAGAACGCCGACGTGGCGGCAGGCATCTCGATCGTGCGCCGGGCACTGGAAGCACCAATCCGCCAGATCGCCGACAATGCCGGCGTCGAGGGTTCGATCGTTGTCGGAAAACTTATCGACGGCAGCGATCACAATCAGGGGTTCGACGCGCAGACGGAAACCTATGTCGACATGATCAAGGCCGGCATCGTCGATCCCGCCAAGGTCGTGCGGACAGCCTTGCGGGACGCCGGCTCGATCGCGGCTCTTCTGATCACCGCCGAAGCCATGATCGCAGATATTCCCGAGAGGGAGTCTCCCCAAGGCACCGGAAACGGCGCCATGGGCAGTATAGGATACTGAGAGCAGTGCCTGAACCGTTCGGCCCGGTGGCCAGGCGGCGACACGCGAGCAACGACGGAGGGGGAGGCTTCCAATGGCCATGCAGAACAGCAGCAAGACGTCAATCACCCAGCAATTCGACAGCTACAAGCCATCCAAGGCGATCCTCGTATGGGCGTGCGCCGCGACGGCGGCCGCAACGATGATCGTCGGCTTCAATTGGGGCGGCTGGGTGACAGGCGGCACGTCTCGCACGGCGGCAGCGGCCGCAGCCGACATCGCACGCGGTGAACTGGCATCCGCCATATGCGTCGAGCGGTTCAACGCCGCGCCGGACGCGGCCGCAAAACTGATCGAGTTTAAGGCAATCACCGACGGTTACAAGAAGCGTCAATTCGTAGAGGCCGGCGGTTGGGCGACGATGCCGGGCCAGACCTCACCCGACAGCCGTAGCGTTCAAGGTTGCGCCACCGCTCTGGCCATCTGAGCGCAAAATCTGAAAAGCGCTCCCGTGTTTGTTTGGGGCGCTTCAATCTGCCAGATCAGGAGAACGTCAAATGATCCGTTTCGAGAGAAAGCCCGACCCGCAGCCCTCGCTGAAGGAAGCCGAAACCAATCGCACCAAGCAAATAAGCGAAACCGCGAAGGAAGAGAACAAGAAATCGGACACAACGGGAGCGCGGCGTCGCGCGCCTCAAGCGGCTGATGACGACCGGCTCATTTGAGAGCATATTGGACGCCACGGCCTGTTTCTCATTGGCCCGCCCGTATGGCGGTTCGGCTTTATCAAATTCAACGTCAAAAGGATCGCATCGATGGCTAAAGGACAAGTGAGAGGCAACCGCGAGACGCGGAAGCCGAAAAAGGAAAAGGCGCCGGTGAAGGTAGAGACGAGCTTCACCAATCAGCTCAAGAATGCCGAGAAGAGCAGCCCACAGGGTGGTAAACACAAAGGCTGAGCCCAAGGGACCGGCGGGGGCGCTGGAAGACTTCGGAGGCGCGTGCAACGGCTATTTTGGCGCTGCGGCCGCGGTTTCGCCCGGCGGCAAGATCCTGAACATAAAGGTTGATACCTTTTCCCCTGGCTTGAACGGGCCCGGCACTTGATGACTTACCGGCTTCAGGCTTTGAAGGAATGCTGCAATTGCGCTTGCGTCTTCTTTTGTGAGTTGCGCAAATGCGTGCCACGGCATGATCGGCGCCAGCATGCGGCCGTCGGGGCGCTGCCCGGTCTGAATGGCAGTGACAATCTGCTCCCTGGTCCAGCTGCCGATGCCGGTCTCCTTGTCGGGCGTGATGTTGCGGCCGATGAAAACACCCTCTCCGGGAATTTCGAAGCCTACATCCGACCCGCCGAGAAAGCGTGAGCTGTCCGGCTTTCCAAAAAAATATCCCGGTGTGTGGCAGTCGTTGCAGCCGCCCATCGTGACGAGATATTCTCCCCGCGCAATTTCGGGATCGTCGGCAGCAGCAGCCCCGAGCGGCTGTAGCCCAAAAGCATAGGTGGCGAAACATGCGAACCCGATGCCCAACCGAAACATGCTTGCCTCCTTGAGGTTCGCTGCTGAAGCAAACTGAATATCATAACGGAGTTGCCCTATATATTAGCCATTTTGAATTATCGGGAAATCGCCGAACCTCTATGTGGATCAGCCTGACGGAGGTCGCACCATTCGGCGACGACCTCCTCGGAAAGTGCGGCCGGTAGAGCGCTCCTGGCCAGCGCCCTGCAGCACCTGTGCGACAACAAATTGCGATGCCGCAGGCTAATGCTGCTGGCCAATATGCGAAAAGAGCGACTGCTTCAATTGCTGGCGTACCTCATCAGGCTGCTTCGACAGCGCCGCCGCAATTGTTCTAAGCTCCCGCCTTAGCCCATAGAGCTGATCCAGCAGCGCAAGGATGATCGGGACAGCGTCATCATTGACGTTCATGTCGCGCCGGAGCTCACAAACCAGGCGGATTCGAGCGACGTCGACGTCGTCAAATGAGAGCCCGCTCTCGCCTTGAGCCGGCACGATCCAGCCGCTTTGCACCCACTGGCGCAGCTGTTTGAGCGTTACAGCATCGCACTGTTCAAGGACTTGCCTCTCCGACAATTTCATGTGGCCCTCCGTAGAGCTTCGCGCGGGTCATAGGCGTGGCTCTGCCGCCACGTTTCCATGAAACGCTCGAGATCGGGATCGGTCGCCGCCGGCAGAACGACCTTCAGCGTGACACGCTGATCCCCGGCGGGGCCGTTTTGAGACTTCACCCCTTTGCCCCTGAGACGCAGGATGTCGCCCGTATTTGAACCCTTGGGGATGGTCATCGATACGCGCCCGGAAATCGTCGGCACTTCGATCTTTGCACCAAGTACGGCTTCATAGAGCGTAATCGGAAGATCCATTTCGATGTCGTTGCCTTCACGACGGAAGACGGAGTGAGAACGGACGCTGATTTCGATCAAGGCATCTCCGGGTTCCCCGCCAGCAATCCCCGGTGCCCCCTTGCCCCTCAGCCTGAGCGTGCTGCCGTCACGTGTGCCGGCGGGAATGGCCAAGTCGAGCGTGTTCCCGTCGGGAAAGGTGATGCGGCGTCGGGCACCGTTTGCCGCGTCCTGGAACTCGATTTCGAGGTGATAATGACGGTCCTGCCCACGCGCCCTGAAACGAGCCCCTGCCCCGCCCCGCCCGAAAACATCCGCGAAGATATCCGACACATCTTCAAATTCACCGGTTCCGCCCGCTGCCCCATACCGCCGCGCGTGGTCTGCATCGGCGTAGTGCCTGTAAAAGTGCTGCGGCGGCCGTTCCGCCCCCGATGCATCGATCTCGCCCCGGTCGAACCGGGCCCGCTGCTCGGGATCGCTCAGCAAATGGTGGGCTGCGGAAAGCGCCTTGAATTTGGCTTCCACTTCCTTGTCGCCTGGATGCAGATCCGGATGCAGCTCCTTTGCGCGCTTGCGGTAGGCTTTGCGGATCTCATCCGGTTTGGCGGTACGCGGAACGCCGAGTATCTGATAGGGATCATCAGTCACCGATCACCTCCACCAATTTGACGTGCACGTGGACTGCGTGGCTGCGGCAAGCTGCGCGTCAACATCTTCAGGCCTCTGCTCGCTAGACTTCCTTTGAAATCTGCACCAGCGCGGTTTCCAGTTCGCTGTCCAGAAACGGCTTCGTGAGCAAGGGGATGTTCGAGTACCTAGTGTCCAGGCCTTTGCTGCCGTAGCCCGTGGCAAAAATGAAGGGTACGTTGCGTTCCGCCAGAACGTCCGCGACCGGATAACTGGGCTCCCCGTCCAGATTGACGTCGATGATGGCGATGTCGAACTGACCTTTCCGCGCGATATCGAGCGCCTCCTGCATCCGAGAGGCTATAGCGACGACCTCATGCCCGAGCTCGCATAGACTATCTTCAATTAGCATGGCGATCATGGCTTCGTCTTCGACCACGAGTACCCGAAGTCTGCGCTCTGTCATGCGTCAGGCCTGTAGAAGCTTGAACGTCATGCCAGTGGCGCCTCGATGTGAAAGCGCACGCCGCTCGGCGCAAACACAAGATCGACCTTGCCGCCGAGTTCGCGAGCCAAAGCACGTTCGAGCAGGCGGGTGCCAAAACCCGTCCGCGCTGGGACTTTGACAGATGGACCACCAATCTCCTCCCATTGTAAATGCAGGTGAGATACGCTCTCAATATCGCTGACATGCCAGCTGACCTTGATGAGACCGCGGTCGTTCGTGAGCGCCCCGTATTTCGCAGCATTCGTGCAAAGCTCATGAAAAGCCATCGACAATGCCAATGCCATTTTCGGCCGCAACCGGATCGGCGGACCGGAAGCCTCAACGCGCTGCTGGGGTTCCACGCAGATTGGATTGATCGTCGCGAGAAGGACCTCTTGAAGATCCGCACCCTGCCAGCTCTCCCGAGTAAGCACGTCGTGCGCCCTCGCCAATGCGACGAGCCGGCTTTGGAACCGGGCAAAATCCTGGCTTGCATTTACACCACGGAAGGTTTGCGCAGCCAGCGATTGAACCGTGGCGAGCGTGTTCTTCACGCGGTGGTTCAGTTCGTTGACCAGGAGCTTGCGGTGTTCTTCGCTGCGTCGCCTTTCCGTAATATCGCGCGCGATCTTCGACGCGCCGACGACGCGACCGCGGGCGTCTTTCAAAGGGGAAACCGTCAAGGAGACATCGATCAGGGTTCCGTCCTTTCGAATCCGTACCGTCTCATAATGGTCGATGTGCTCGTCTCGCCGAATCCTCTCAAGAATGCCGGGCTCCTCGTCCTGGCGGTCGGGCGGAATGAGGATGTTTATAGGCTTTCCGATCACTTCCTCGGCGCTATAGCCGAACAGGCGTTCGGCACCTCTATTCCAAGTCTGGATGATGCCTTGCGTGTCCTTGCTTACGATCGCATCGTCCGAAAACCTGACAATGGCCGCGAGCCGTTCTTCATATTCCGCAGCCTTCTCGCGATCGGAGATGTCCACCAGCATGTTGACCGCCCCAACGAGATTGCCGGCGACGTCATGCAGCGGAGTGGGATAGGGTATGAACGGCACACGGGTCCCATCCGGCCTTTCCGCCACGGCTTGTTCGCCACGGACCGGTCGGTCTTCTTTGAGCGCCACGGCCATTGGACATTGGTCGTGCGGCAGGTAGGTGCCGTCCGGTCTGTAGAGACGCCAGGTGACACACCATTTGTCTCCGATCTGTGGGGTGCGGCCGGCCATCTCGACAGCCGCCTTATTGAAGAAAGTGATGCGACCTTCGGCATCTGTGGTGTAGACGGCGGCGGGCAGCGCCTCGAGCAAATCACGCATATGCTGTTCGCTTTCGCGAAGCCTGTCGTCCATGCGTTTCGCTTCGGTGACATCAAGCAGAACCCGCACCCCATAACGGAATCGACCGGCGTGATCGCGGACAGTCGAACTGTAAACATCGAGATAAACCACCGTACCGTCGGGCTTCACGGCACGTTTGCGAATTGCATAGGTATCAATCTCTCCGTTGACCTGCCGCGCATAGGAGCGGGCTTCCTCACCGCGGTCATCCTCATGCGTATAGTCGAGGAACGTCATAGTCAGGAGTTGTTCGCGCGAGCGGCCCAGCATGGTGCAGAATGCGTCATTCACCCGCAACAGGCGGCCATTCGCATCGGATTCAGCGATCCCGATCGTCGCCGCCTGGTAGGTGGCCGAAAGGCGTTCCTCGCTCTCACGCCGTGCGTCTTCCGATTCGTACAGGCTGGTAACATCGGTCGTGAAGCATCGGGTGTTAACGAATTTTCCGTCATCGAAGCGGCTGTTGGATGTGATCAGCACATGCTTGATCGAGCCATCGCGTGCGCGCAAGCGGGCGGGATAGCGATCGAGTTTTTCGCCACAGGACAGGCGGTCAAGAATGTCGCCGATGACAGGCGGATCTGCGTGAAATTCAGCGATGTGCCGGCCTACATACTCGTCCGCCGGATATCCGAGGAGCTCCAGCTCTGCCTTGTTCGCCCGCAGGATGATGCCTGCGGCGCTGACGATGTGCAGTCCGATCGCGCTGTTTTCGAAGAAGTCCTCCAGGTCCTTGCTCTTGCGGCTGACCTCCTCCTCGATCCGCTTCTGTTGCGAAATATCCTGGAAGCAATTGATCGCCCCTTGAATTTCTCCCCGATGATCTCTGAGAGGGCGAATGTTCACAAGCGCAGAAATGCGGGATCCGTCGGGTCTTTCGATGATCACCTCGGCGTTGCGCGTGGAGACACCCTTCTTGACCGCCTTAGCCATAGGGCAGTCCTGATGCTCCAAGAGCGCGCCGTCCGGAAGGAAAAGACGCTGGGACCCACAAAACCGCTCTCGCGGTGAGCTGAGCGATGGCTGTCTACCCCAAAGCTCGGCTGCCTCCGCGTTGTATCGCACGAGCCATCCCTCGTGATCACAGACATAAACGGCTCCCGGGATCGCATCGAGCGCAGTTGGAGCTGACGTGATCAGGGCTTCGTATTCGGTCAGTACGCGACCGGTAAGCGGAAATTCTTCGACATTCGACATGAAAACAGGTCCCTCGCGGCTCTTCAAGGGATCGATTGAATCTCAGCCGGAGTCATGGAGGGACAACTCTGCTCGACGCGCGACCCCAGGTGCGCAATGTTTGCTTAACGCGTATCAACGTACCAGACGCGGTTTTGTTCCAGACATTTTTGACTCGCACATTCTCGGACCGGTCTCCTCATCCAGGCAGACTGTTGACCGCCCCCATTTGCTCTCGACGCAGATGCGCCACACAAATGGGCAACCTATCGAAAGCTTACATCTAGACCGCGGCGCTTCAGAGATCTACAGTCGAGCTTCTGTGAGCCTGAAATTGCATCAGGTCCAGCCCTTCGCGTCGCCCACCGCAATGAATTGCGGTTCGGGCCCGCGCTTAAGCCCTCAATAAACGCAATCTGACCGTGCAAGCGGGAGGAGTTTCCATGGCCACTGCCCAATGCGCCTGCGGCGCTCTAAGATTGATGCTTAACGAACCGCCACAACTGACCGCGCTGTGTCACTGTTTCGCCTGTCAGCGAAGAACTGGTGCACCTTTCAGCGCGAATGCGTTCTACTCGATCGACTGTGTCGAAATATCTGGCGTGTCTACAGAATACATTCGTACTGCCGAGAGCGGTCGCAAGGTCCGAATGCATTTTTGCCCAAGCTGCGGCTCGACCGTCTATTGGAAAGCCGATGCTTCGCCGTCCTGGATCGGGGTGGCGGTAGGGTCATTTGCCGACCCGAACTTCGCCCCGCCTGCCATGTCAGTATTTGAGCAATCGAAACATAAGTGGGTGCAGCTCGATGAAATGGTGGAGCAATTCCAGGGCCTTCCAATCGGGCAGTAAACGCAGGTATCGGCACGGGGAGGCTAGAGCCGGTGGGCGCGCACAAACTTTCCACGCGCTGCAGACGTTCTGCTCACCGCTGAAAGCGACGGCTCACCAATCTGCTGCTCTCTAGCCGCCGCCTGAAACGATCCGAAGCACCGGTGGATGAGGTTTCTGATTCATCTATGGTGCCAAGGATTTACCACGGTAAGTCCAGCCGCTTCGAACGGGCTGATATCGCGCGTCGCGACGATAAATCCCCTGGAGGCGGCAATGGCGGCAATATATCCGTCGGGCGTCGGAAATCCCTTGCCGGCGGCTCGAGCGGTCACGGCAAGCCCGGCATAGTAGCGAGCAGCTCCGGTATCGAACGGCAATACGCGATCGCCAAACAGTTCGAGCACGCCGTCAAGCATTTCGGCCAGAGCCTTCTTGCGCCGACCGTCCGGCAGTGCACCGATGCCGAACAGCAGTTCGGCCAAGGTCACACTGGACAGATAAAGGGTTTCAGCGACCTGCTCGTTCAACCAGGAGCGCACGGCCGGATCGGCGGCCGGTTTCATCGCCTCGGAGACGACATTCGTATCGAGGACAATCATTCAAATCTCATCGGCTGCGCCGGCGCCTTGTCACGTACCTCGTCGAACACTGCGAAATCGTCATTGGTCAGGCCCAATCGCCGGCCGAGCTCGGCCAGGGCATCGCCCATGCGAACGCGCTGCTCGGGCTTCACCGCACTTTCCAGAATCTCCCGCACTTCCGCCTCGGTGCTGCGGCCGTGCATCGCCGCTCTCACGCGCAATGCGCGATGCACTTCATCGGGCACATTCCGAACCGTCAGGATCGCCATAGTCAAACCCTCGCATTCGCCTTCAATGATAGCAATATAGTCTTTTTGCAGTCATGTCGCAAGTTTTGGGCGACAGGGCTTTACGCTAGACTAGAATTTCCGCTTTCCCCGAGACGGGGAACTCTCTAACCCTTTGTTTTCCGCAATCCCGGACGGAAAACCGCTGCGCACTTTTTCCTGGAATTGCGCTAGACGGCTGGCACCAATCTCACCCGATGGCCGGGCGCGATCTCGACCAGTTCGGAGGGCGGGGGCGCGGAAAAGACGTCCGGTGCCGTGCTGCCGTCAAGTGCGAAGCGGCGACCGGCAGGAAGCGGCACATCGGCAAAGTGGTCTTTCGTCCGCGGGTTCAGCGCCGCATCCGGATCGGGAATGGCAGCGATGAGCCGGCGCGTATAGGGATGGGCGGGCCTTTCGAAGATCTCCCGCCAGCCGCCCTCCTCCACGACCTGTCCGAAGAACATCACCAGCACCCGGTCGCTCATATGCTCCACCACGCTCAGGTCGTGGCTGATCATCAGGTAGGCGAGGCCGAGCTTTTCCTGCAGGTCCAGCAGCAGGTTGATGATCTGTGCGCGGATCGACACGTCGAGGGCGGATACCGGTTCGTCGAGCACGACGATTTCCGGTTCGAGGATGAGGGCGCGGGCAATGCCGATGCGCTGGCGCTGGCCGCCGGAGAACTCGTGCGGATAGCGGTTCGCCTGCTCGGGCGTCAGCCCCACATTGGCGAGCATGATCTCGATCCGGTCGGCGATCTCCGATGCGGCCGTGATGCCGTGCAGCCTGAGCGGCGCAGCGAGCGAGGTGCGTACCGACTGGCGCGGGTTCAGCGAGGCATAGGGATCCTGGAAAACCATCTGCACCGCCTTGGCGCGCTGCATGCGTCCGGGCGCATCCGGCCCGGTAAGCGGCTGACCGCGGAAGCGGATCGTTCCTTCGGTCGGCTCCTGAAGACCGAGAATCGAGAGCGCCGTGGTGGATTTGCCGCAACCGGATTCGCCGACGATCGACAGGCATTCGCCCTTGGCGAGCGAGAAGCCGATGCCGTTGACGGCATGCAGCATGCGCCGCCCGGTTCCGAGCAGCCCTCCGCCGGCAACGGAAAAGCGGACATGCAGGTCGTCCACCTCGAGCAGAGGGTCGGTCACGGCTGACCCCCCTCTTCCGCGCTGCGCGGCGCGATGAAGCGGGTCTCGGTGAGCTTCGAGCGGTCGGCAATGATGCTGTCGATGTCGACCAGCCGTTGGCGGCCGTGCAGACCGCGGCTGCCGAAGCGCGGCAGGGCGCCGAGGAGCCCACGGGTGTATTCGTGCCGCGGTGCCGCGAAAAGCGCGCGTGTCTCGTTCTCCTCGACGAGGCAGCCGGCATACATGACGCCGACCCGCTGGCAGATGCTGGCGATCACGCCGAGATCGTGGCTGATGAAGAGAACCGCCGTACCGCGCTCGGCGCAGAGTTCCTTGATGAGGCGCAGCACCTCGGCCTGCACGGTGACGTCGAGCGCCGTGGTCGGCTCGTCGGCGATCAGGAGGTCCGGATTGCAGGCGAGCGCCATGGCGATCATCACGCGCTGGCGCAAGCCCCCCGACATCTGGTGCGGATAGTTGCGCGCCCGCCGGTCGGGATTGGGCACGCGCACGCTGGCGAGCGCGTCGACCGCTAGTTTCTGCGCCTCGTCCCAGCTCTTTCCCTGATGCAGCACGAACATCTCGGCGATCTGCCGGCCGATGGTCGAGAGCGGGTTCAATGCCGTCATCGGCTCCTGAAAAATCATGGCGATGCGGTTGCCGCGCAGGCGCCGCATCTCGCGCTTAGGCAGCGCCAGCAGATTCTGCCCCTTGAACAGGATCTCGCCGCCGCAAACGGCGAGCGGCTTCTTGAGAAGCCCCATGACGGCGAGCGAAGTCACCGACTTGCCCGAGCCGGACTCGCCGACGAGACCATAGGCCTCGCCCGGCATGATCTGGAAGGAGACTCCTTTGAGGAGCGGACGATTGACGGAGCGGCCGACCGCGACGCCCAGGTGAAGTTCCTTGATGTCCAGAAGCGCGGTCATGGGGTGCGCGTCCTCATATGCGGGTCGAGACTGTCGCGCAGGCCATCGCCGAGAAGGTTGAAGCCGAGCACCGAGAGGAAGATGGCAAGACCGGGGAAGATGGCCACCCAGGGCGCGAGCTGGATGAGCTGGCGCGCATCCGTCAGCATCGAGCCCCAGCTCGGGAACGGCGGCTGGATGCCGAGGCCCAGAAAGGAGAGCGCGGCTTCCGAAAGCACCGCCGAGCCCATGCCGAGCGTCGCCATGACGAGGATCGGTCCCATCATGTTGGGCAGGATCTGCGTGAACATGATGCGCAGGTCTCCGTAGCCGAGCGTCTGCGCCGCCTGCACATAGCCCAGCGACTTCAGGGAAAGTGTGGAAGAGCGGGCGATGCGGCAGGTCCAGCTCCAGTTGGTGAGACCGAGCGCGATGAGCAGCGACGGCAGGCCGGGACCCAGCACCGCCATCACCGCCAGCGCGAAGATCAGCGAGGGAATGGCGAGCATGACGTTCGTGAAGCCATTCACCAGATCGTCCCACCAGCCGCCCCAGTAACCGGCGGTCATGCCGAGCGTGACGCCGATGATCGAGTTGATCACCTGCGAGATGATGCCGACCGTCAGCGAGATCTGCGCGCCGTAGAGGATGCGGGTGTAGACGTCCCGCCCCTGCCCGTCCGTGCCGAACCAGAAGGTGGCGTCCGGCGGCAGTTCGGAGTTCATCAGGTCCGCGTCGAGCACGGGGTCGAAGGGCGCAATCCACGGGGCGAGGATGCCGGCGAGGATCACCAGCGTCGTCAGTCCGGCACCGAGCCAGAAGTTGAAGCCGAGGCGCATTCCCGTCACTCCTGCTTGATGCGCGGATCGATCGCGGCATAGATCAGATCGACGGCCGTGTTGATGACCAGGAACCAGAGCACGATGACGAGGATCGTGCCCTGCACCACGGGAATGTCGCGGCTCGCCACGCTATCGACCAGAAGCGAACCGATGCCGGGCCAGGCGAAGAGCTTCTCGATCACGACAGCCTGGCCGATCAGCGAGCCGAATTGCAGGCCGACGGTCGTGACGATCAGCACCAGCGCGTTGCGCGCCACATGCCAGCGCACCACCTTGGCCTCGCTCATGCCCTTGGAATGGGCGGTGCGGATGAAGTCGGCGTTGAGGACATCGAGGACGCCGGCCCGCGTGGTGCGCGCGAGAAGTGCAAGGGGCGTGACCCCGAGCGTGACGGCGGGCAGGATCAGGTTCCGGAAGGACCCGTCGCCGTAACCGAAGCTCGGCAACCAGTTCAGCTGCAGAGCGAAGAGATACATCATCAGGAGACCCAGCCAGAACTGCGGCATGGAGAGGCCGGACACCGCCCCGATCATGGTCACGGTATCGAGCACCGAGCCGGGCCTCAGCGCAGCAATGAAGCCGAGCGGCACACTGACGACGAGGGCGAAGATCATGGCGGCGAGCGCCAGTTGCAGCGAGGCCCACATACGGTCGTTGATGAGGTCGATCACCGGCTGACGGGTGCGGAAACTGGTGCCGAGATCGAATTGCGCAAGGTCCGTGACATAGGTCACGAAGCGCTCCATCAACGGCTTGTTCAGCCCGAATTCCTCGTTGAGGCGGGCGATCATCTGCGGGTCGGCGGCGCGCCTGCCATCGGCGAAGAGGCTTGCGGCGAAGGTCCCTGGCACGACGCTGAAGATGACGAAGATGAGCAACGCCACCACCACAACCGTGGGTATGATCTGCAGGACGCGGCGCAGGGTAAAACGAAGCATGAGCGGTCCCGTTCTGGCCGCCCGTACGGGCGGCGACAATCGATAAGGGGGCAGCCGCAGCTACCCCCTCCCCCTCAAGGTCTTATTGGCGCGATGACGGCGCCGTCTCGTCGATCCAGATTTCGTCGTAGGGCTGGATCGCCAGTTCCGTGGCGTTCGGAACGAGGCCGTGGATCCACGGCTGGTAGGCCATCACCGCCTTGTTGTAGTTGAAGAACCAGACCGGAGCGTCGTCCTGCACGATGTTGTTGGCCTGGCGCAGGAGGTCGTTCTGCTTGGCCGGGTCGCGTTCCTGCTGTGCCGCCTCGTAGAGCTTGTCGAATTCCGGGCTTGCATAGCTGGTGTAGTTGCAGGCCGATTGCGCCGTCTTCGAATAGTAGCAACGCAGTGCGTTCAGCGGGTCGGGGCCGGAAAGGTTCGACCAGATGAAGGCCTGGAAGTTGTTGGTCGTCACCGCCTCGCCAAGCGTGGAGCTTTCGACCGGCTTCGGCTTCACGGTGATGCCGACCTTCTTCAGCATCGGCAGGATGGCTTCGACGATCGGCACGCCCCAGCTTTCGTTCGGGCTCGCCGTCACCTCGAATTCGAAGCCGTCGGCATAGCCGGCCTCGGCGAGCAGCGCCTTTGCCTTCTCCGGATCATAGGCGTAGGGCGCCTTGTCCTTGTCGAAGGCGGGTGAGGAAATCGGCAGCCAGCCGGAGGCCGGGTAGGCCTTGTTCTTGACGAGGCGTTCGATGATCAGCGGCGCATTGATGGCATGGTTGATCGCCTGGCGCACCCGCTTGTCCTTGAATGGCTCGAAGGCGGGGTTGAAGCCGATGTTGCGGGTATACACCTCGGCGACTTCCAGAAGGTGATCCTTCAGCCCCTCCTCGCCCTGATAGGCCTGGTACTGGGTGGGGCCGAGGATCGACACGTCGATTTCCTTGTTGCGGAAAGCGACGTCGCGCGCGGCGTCCTCGGCCATCAGCACGATGTTGATGCGGTCCAGATAGGGCCTG
The DNA here is from genome assembly GCF_000375585.1 of Sinorhizobium meliloti 4H41. Taxonomy (GTDB): domain Bacteria; phylum Pseudomonadota; class Alphaproteobacteria; order Rhizobiales; family Rhizobiaceae; genus Sinorhizobium; species Sinorhizobium meliloti_A. The sequence continues at coordinate 243,980 of NZ_AQWP01000004.1, forward strand.
CCCTCCTCGTAGTACTTGTCGAATTTTTCCACGACGACCTGCGAACCGGGCACGTGCTCCTTGAAGACGAAGGCGCCGAGGCCGACCGGATTCTTGCCGAAGGTCGATTCGTCCTCAACATTCGAGGGATAGATGACCGTCGTGTTCTGCATCAGCGGGAAGCCCGGATTGATCGTCCCGGTATAGGTGATCTCCAGCGTATGGTCATCGATCTTCTTCAGACCCGAAATCTCGTCGGCCTTGCCGGCGATATAGTCCTCGGCGCCCTTGATGACGGCGATGAAGCTTGCGCCGGGGAAGGCGTTTTCCGGGTTGGCGATGCGCTTGTAGCTGTAGATGATGTCGTCGGCCGTCAGGGGCTTGCCGTTGTGGAACACGGCGTTTTTACGCAGGTGGTAGGTGTGGACCCTGCCGTCGTCGGAAACCTCCTCCGAGGACGCCAGTTCCAGGACGGGCTTGTTCTGGTTCGAATCCCAGCTGTAGAGCGCACGGTGGATGGCCTGCGTGATGAATTCTTCCTGCGTGTTGGGGCTCGACTGCACGTCAAGCGTGGCGAAGCTCGAGCCGTAGGGCGCGGTGAAGACGAGCGTACCGCCATGGCGCTCGCCCGCGGCAAGCGCCCCGGCAGCCACGCCGAGGCTGAGCATTGCGGCCAGTGTCAATCTCTTCAGCATTTCGTTCTCCCTCTCGTGCCGTTCTCGGCATCGTTTCGGTTCAGTCCGGCTGGCCGTCAGCGCGCATCATGCACGACGCGGCCCGCAAGCAGGGTCAGCACGCAGCTTGTGTCCGAAAGGATAGTTTCGGGCGCGGCGGCCAGAAGGTCGTTGTCGAAGACGGCGATGTCTGCCCACTGACCGCGCACGAGCCGCCCTTTCACCCCCTCGGCTTTCTGCGAATAGGCGCCGTATTCGGTGTAGGCCTGCAATGCCTCCTCGCGGCTCAGCCGTTCGGATGCCTCCAACACCGTGCCCCTGCCCGTCTGGCGGGTGAGCATCGCGTGCAGGTTCGGGAACGGATCCGGCGAGCAGACCGGCGAATCCGAGCCGGTCGACGGTTTCAGGCCCATGCGCATCCAGGTGCCGATCGGGTAGGATGACCGGCCGCGCTCCTCCCCGAGCACGGATATGTAGCTGTCGCCGAAATCGTGGATGAAGGCCATCTGCGGCGCAGGGAGAATACCGGCTGCCTTCATGCGTGCATTCTGATCCGGTGTGGAAAAGCCGCAATGCTCGACGCGATGGCGGCGATCGGGATCGGGATTTGCGGCAAGCGCCTTCTCGTATGCCGTGATGAGCTGCTCGATCGCGCCGTCGCCGATGGCGTGGCAGACCATCTGATAGCCGCGGTCGTGGCACGCCTTGACGACCGCCTCGACCTCCGCATCCGGCAGCATCTGCACGCCGATATTGTCCGGCTCGCCCCTGTAGGGCCTCGTCATCCAGGCGGTGCGCCCTCCAGCCGAGCCGTCGAGGAAGACCTTGACGCCGCCGACGCGCAGCATGTCGTCACCGACGCCGGAAAGAAGGCCCGCGCGCCAGCAATCGTCGACGATAGAAACGCCGGGATCGCCGAGCAGGGTCAACCAGACGCGCACCGGCAGCCGGCCGGAAAGCTTGGCCATCTCATAGGCTTGGATTTCGGCAAAACCGGAGACCTGCCCCACGGCCGCATCCATGCAGCTGGTGATGCCGAATGAGAGCAGATATCGCCCTGCCCGCTCGATTCCGTCGATCAGGTCTTCGGTCGTTGCCGTCGGCATGGCGGCCCTGACGAGGCTCTGGGCGTTTTCCGCCAGGAAGCCGTTCAGCCGGCCCTCCGTGAGGCCGATTACGCCGCCTTCCGGCACGGCCGTCGCCTCGGTGATGCCGGCAAGCTCCAGAGCGCGGGAGTTGGCGACTGAGACATGGCCGCAGGCCCGTGTCAGCAGGACCGGGTGATCGGGGGCCACGCGATCGAGATCGTCGCGCGTCGGGTGCCGCCCGGTGTCGAGCTTGACCTGGTCATAGCCGCGGGCGCGGACCCAGCCGCCCTTCGGCGTCGTGGCTGCGCGGTCGGAAATCCGGCCCAGCAGGGCGGCAAGCGTCGGCGCGCTGGCGGGCGTCGCGTCGACCCAGCCCATGGCCATGCCGGTTGCGATGAGATGCAGGTGGTTGTCGATGAGGCCGGGGGTGGCGAAGCGGCCTTCGAGATCGATGACTTCGGTGTGCGGCCCCTTCAGGCCCGAAATGTCCGCATCGCTGCCGGTTGCGAGAACCTTGCCTTGCCACACGGCGAGAGCCTCGCTGATGCCCTCCTCCCGGCCGCGCCAGATCCGGCCATTGATGAGGATAAGATCGGCTTCTATTCCGAGCGCCATTCGCAACTCCCCCTGTCGGTCCCGGACGAGCCGGCACCTATTTCCTCCAGACGCAACGTGGAAGGTTGCAGTTGGCTTGGCCAATTCGCTTTTGGCAACAACCCATGCAGAATCGACATACCTATTTCGATTGAATGACTTATGATCGGCCGCAGCACGCGTGCAGCAAAGGAAGCGGATATGGAGATCAAGTGGCTGGAGGATTTCGTGACGCTTGCCGACACGTCCAGCTTCTCGCGCGCGGCCGAGCTGCGCAACGTGACGCAGCCCGCCTTCAGCCGCCGGATCAAGCAGTTGGAGAGCTGGCTGGGCGCGACGCTCATCAGCCGCGCGACCATGCCGGCCGAACTCACGCCCGCGGGGCGCAATTTCCTGCCCGTGGCACAGGAAGCGATCCGCACCTTCTACGCGGCGCGCGAAGTGCTGCGTCTCCCGCACGAGCCGGGCCTCATCCGCTTTGCCGCGCTGCATACGCTGACGGTCACCTTCTTTCCGCGCTGGCTGAAGACGCTGGAAGCGGCGGGTGGATCATTCAGCACCTCGCTCATTCCGGACCGCGGCGGAATCGAAGCGAACCTCGACGCACTCGTCGGAGATGAGGCGGATTTCTTCCTGACCTATGCGCATCCGGAAGTGCCGTTTCATCTCGATAGCGGGCAGTTTTCCGCGCTGACCGTCGCCCATGACCGGCTGATCCCGCTGGTCGCGGCGGAGATCGTGCTGTCCGGCGATGCGCAGCCGGGACTGAACCTCCTCGACCGCGCCATCGCGCAGCCACGGCTAGCCATCCCCTATCTCAGCTACGGCTTCAATTCCTTCTTCGGGGTCGCCCTGTCGCGCCTGCTGCTGCGCCGCCCGCCTTTCCGGCGCCGTACGACGCACGAAAACACGATCAGCGCCGGCCTGATGAACATGGCGGTGACGGGCGCGGGCGTATGCTGGCTGCCGGAGAGCCTGGCCCGCGAGGAAATCGATGCGCGCCGCCTCGTGCCTGCCTCTGCCGACGAGGGTTGGAACCTCGACCTCGAGATCCGCCTTTACCGCCACGCAGCGAGCCGCAACCGCAAGGTCGAGGAACTATGGGCGACGGCGCAGAGACTCCTGGAACCCGCACCGGCCTGATCAGACCTTAGCGAAGATCATGGGGACGGGTTCTCCTTCAGCCAGTCGGCAAGGCAGGGATAGATGCGGCCGTTGCGCGCCGGCATGGCGGAGGCCATGCAGAGCGCGTTCAGGACCGCCTCCTGCGTCGTCTCGGCGGCGGCGCGGAAGGCGATGTCGATGTGGCCGTCGGCGAGCCGCACCTGCGTGGCGAACGGCGCGGCGGGTTCATGGTCCACCGGGTCGGCGGTGGTGAAACAGAGGGCGACATCGCCGCTGCCATGGCCCCAGAAGGCACCGAGCCGGGCGATGCCCGCGCCGGCACGCCGCGCGACCCGCTGCAATTGGCGATCCGCCAAGGGAAGATCGGTCGCCATGACGACGATGACGGAGCCGCGCTCGGGATCGGCCGGCGCTCGCGGATCGGGCCGGCGCCCGTCCGGCAGGACGAGGTCTCCCGCCGCGCCGAAATTGGCAAGGACCAGCGTGCCGAGCGTGAAGTCGCGCTTGCCGATCCGCATGCGCCGCGAGGCCGTGCCGATGCCGGCCTTGAATCCGAAGGCGGTCATCCCGGAGCCGGCGCCGACCGCACCCTGCTCCACCGGCCCCGTGCGCGCGGCGTCCAGCGCCGCCTCCGCGTCGGCGGGCCTTACGGCCAGCGCCTGAATGTCGCTGATGCTGCCGTCATTGCACTCGCAGACCAGCGCATTGACCGTCGAGGTCTTTCGCCCGATCTCCGGATTGGCGGCGATGGCGCGGCGGACCAGCGCTTCGGTGCAGGCGGCAACGCCGAAGGTGTTGGTGAGCAGGATCGGCGTCTCGATCGTGCCGAGTTCGGCCACCTGCATCAGCCCCGCCGATTTGCCGAAGCCGTTGATGACCTCCACCGCCGCCCGCAGCTTCACGCGGAAGACATCGCCTGCATGCGGGAGGATCGCCGTGACCCCGGTGAAGAGGCCCTCGCCGCGCAGCGACCGGTGGCCAACCGAAACGCCCGCGACGTCGGTAATGGCATTGCCCGGCCCCGGTTCCAGCCTGCCCTGCGGGATCAGCCCCAGTTCGCGTGCGGTCTTCATATCGCCCCTCTCTGCATCACGTTTCTGTGTTTCAGCGAACCAGCCAACGGATCTAGAGCATTTGATCCAACGCACTTCCGGACGGAAAACCGTTACACACTTTTCCTGGAAGTGCTTTAGACCGGAACGCCGGCCGCTTCCAGATAGAGGGCCTGGAGTTTTCGGGTCATCGGACCGGGCTTGCCGTTGCCGACGACCCGGTCGCCTATGCGCACGACGGGCATGACGAGGCTGGAGGCGGAGGTCTGGAACGCCTCGGCGGCGCCCTGCGCCTCGTGGGGCGCGAAGGGGCGCTCCTCGATCGCGAGACCCTCGGCGGCACAGAGCAGTGCGAGGGCACGCTGCGTGCAGCCCGGCAGCGTCGCGCGCGACGCCGCGCGGGTGAGAATGCGTCCGTCACCGGTGATGACATGGGCCGTGGAGGATGCGCCCTCCGTCACCAGCCCGTTCTCCACCAGCCAGACGTCGTCGAAACCGCGGGCGCGCCGCCTGCTTCGCCATGACCTGACCGAGCAGCATGGCGGTCTTGATGTCGCGTCGGCTCCAGCGGGGGTCGTCGGCCAGATCGACCGATATGCCGTCCTGCTGAGCCTTCGTGCCGGTCAGCGTCTTCGCCTGCGTGAAGCCGACGAACCGCGGCACCAGCGCGTCGGAATAGAGAAAGTCGCGATCCGCCTCGCCGCGCGAGACCTGCAGATAGACCGTGCCGTCCCGCAAGCCGTTGCGGGCGATCAATTCCGCCTGGACGCCGGCAATCTCCCTGCGCGAGAGGGCAAGCGGAATAGCGAGTTCCCTCAGCGAACGTTCCAGACGGCCAAGATGCAGATCGTTGTCGATCATCCGTCCGCCGATAACCGCCGTCACTTCGTAGACGGCGTCACCGAACAGGAAGCCGCGATCGAAAAGCCCGATGCGGGCCTGCTCCTCCGGCAGAAATTGACCGTGGACATAGACGATCCTGCCCATGTGTTCCCCTTGCTGCGCCTGCTGCCCTGCAGCGCCGCGCCTCTTTGGGACGCGCAAAGGCCGCTGCAGGATCTTCAACTTGCCGCATCTCTCCTTTCACCGTTCCGATGAACGGAGAGATGCAGTCGTCACGGAACATAGGAGCGACTGGCCGCGGCTGACCAATTCAATTCGCGCAGCATCCTATGCAAAATTTGCCTGAGATGATTTTCAGCCGGTTGGAGCGGTCTCCTGGTGCAGATCGCCCAGCGCCTCGTTACCGGCACTGCTTGCGCGGGCCGCCGCTGTAAGGCTGGTAACTGTTGTCTTCCGGGCGGTAGGAGCGGTAGCGGCTGAAGCAATAGGCAACGTGTTCCTGCGTCAGTCTGATTGCCTCGCCACTGTCGGCCCCATTGTCGGCCGAGTATTCCATCTGCGTCGAGGGGGCATCGGCCTCTTCCGCATCGATACCGCGCGTTACAGGCGAAATATCCTCCGACGGCCCCCACGACGCATCCATGTAGGGTGAGTTGCAGGTCCGCCGTCCGCCACTGAAAGATCTGTAGCTGTTGTCGAACGGACGATAACTGCGATAGCGTTTCGCACACCATTCCGCATGAGCGGTGGGCACTGTCGACGCCGTCGGCTGCTCCTGCGCCGGCTGCGGTTGAATTGAAGCGGTGGCCGTCTTGTCCAAAGGCTCCGGGGCGCGTTCCTTTTCGGCCTCGTTGCCCATTGCGGGCGTCTCAGACTCTCTCGAAGCGTTAAGGTCGGTCGGGGCGGAGCGGGCGGGCAGTCGCTCGAATTGCTGGGACGCCCTGTCGACTGCTTGCGGCTGCTTGGTCCATATTTCCGCCTGGTTCACGTCGAGCTGCGGCTGGCGCGCAGGCTTGCCGGTAAGGAACAAGACTGCGACGACCGCCCCGCTCAGGAACAACGCGAGAGACAGGACGAACCCGCCAAATACCGCCAACGCCGTTTTCACTTAAGCCTCCTTCGTCCTTCACGAAGAAATGCAAGGGCTCGGTCTCAAGTTCCGACGATGCCTCAGAATGCTTGAGCTTTCGCGATAGTGAGCGGCGGTGCCGGTGCTCCGGTCGACGAAATCCTATGCCGCCTCGGGAATGCGCGCGATGACTTTGATCTCGAAATCGAACCCGGCAAGCCAGTTCACGCCCAGCGCGGTCCAGTTGGGATAGGGTGGAGCGCTGAAGATCTGATTCTTGACGGCCATGATGGTTTCGAACTGGTTCTCGGGGTCGGTGTGGAACGTGGTCACATCGACTATATCGTCGAAGGTGCAGCCGGCCGCATTCAGCGTCGCCCGCAGATTTTCGAAAGCCAGTTGGACCTGGCGTCCGAAATCCGGTTCCGGAGTACCATCAGAACGGCTGCCGACCTGCCCGGAGACGAACAGGAGGTCGCCGGAGCGGATCGCGGCTGAATATCCGTGAGCTTCGTACAGGGCATGCCGATTGGGGGGAAAGATTGCGTCGCGTCGCGTCATGTGTTCATCCTTTTCAACGTTCCCGGCGCTGGGTGATTGTGACATCGCTGCCGGCTCTACATACGCGGCGTATGTGAACCAGCGTCTGCAGCGTCTGTCAATTCAAATATACGCGACGTATGTGAAATGCCGGGTGCCGCCGAAATTGTTAGGACGAACTTCTAAGAGTCGATCGGCCGCTTGCCACCTGCCCGGACACTCGCTGCAATGACGCAAGCGTTTGTCTTATTCGTACCTTGAAAGGGCACGTGCGACGGATTGGCGGCACTCGGGGAGCAGCGGACAACTCAATCCGTTGATCGAGCGTCGAGCTCGAACACATGGTGGTGGATGTGGCCTTCGAACATCTCCAGCAGACCCTTAGTCAGTTCGCGGCTCTCGTAGCGCACCGGCGACTCCAATGCTCGCGCCAAAGCAGCGCGATCATCATAGATGGTGGAAAGGATCATCGCGAAAACCGGTGCCCCTTCGTCCCGGTCGACGGCATGGAGCACCCGGACTTCCCTGACGCCCGGAAAGGCCTGCCACAGAGGCAGCAGCTTCTCCTCGACATAGTCGCGGAATGCCTGCTCCCGGCCAGGATGGATGATCCCCTCGAAAAGGGCTTGGCGAACGATCATGATGTCTTCTCCCGCTTCAGTTGACGGTGTTCGGCGCTTTTTCGCCGGCAAAGTGGGCGGCGAGATTTGCAAGCACGAGCTTTCCCATGGCCATGCGCGTCTCGACCGTCGCGCTGCCCTGATGCGGCATGAGCACCGTATTCGGCGTGGTGTGGAATTCGTTTCGGATTGCGGGTTCGTTGACGAAGACATCGAGCCCGGCACCCGCGATCGTTCCGGACCTCAACGCCTCGATCAGGGCCTCCTCGTCGACGACGTTGCCACGCGCGACATTTACCACGATACCCTCGGGACCGAGCGCCTGAAGAAGGGATGCGTTGACGATGTTCTGCGTCGCCGCACTCGCCGCCACGCAGACGGCCAGAACGTCGCTGTCGCGGGCGAGATCGACTGGACTTGGATGCGCGATCCAGTCGACGCCGGAAAGCGTGGACCGGTTCCAGTATCGCACCGACATGCCGAAGGCCTCCGCGCGCGACGCGAATGCCCGCCCGATCTGACCAAGGCCGAGTACGCCGATCCGCTTTCCCTTTGGGCTATGGCCGAGCGGTAATTGTTCGCCCGCGGCCCAGCGGCCTTCGCGCACCAGCCTGTCGCCATCGCCGACCCTTCGCAGGACGGCGAGCATGAGCGCGATACCGAGGTCAGCGACGTCGTCCGCAAGGACACCCGGCGTCGTCGTCACATCGATGTTGCGACTGCGCGCGCGGGCGAGATCCACCTTGTCCGTCCCGACCCCGTTGATTGCGATGATCCCCAGTGATGGAAGCTTCTCCATCCATTCATTGGAAAGACCCGCGCCGCCGCCCGTGGCAACCGCGCGGATCGACGGGAGCGCCGCTTCGAGCGCTGGCCGATCGGCGGCCTGGTAAAGCCTGTGAACCGTATAATTCCGCTGCAGTTCGTCCATGACGAACGGCATCATCGGCTCCACGAGCAATAGATCTGGTTTCACGTTTCGAAACTCCAATTACCTGGGTGTGGCCATCAGGAGATCTGGCCGAGGAAGAAGCGCGTGCGCTCGTGTTGCGGGGCCCCGAAGAAGGCATCGGGCGGCGCAACCTCCAGGATCTCGCCGCGGTCCATGAAGACGACACGATCGGCGACGCTTCGCGCGAAGCCCATCTCGTGCGTGACACAAAGCATGGTCATGCCTTCGTTGGCGAGATCCACCATCGTGTCCAGGACCTCCTTGACCATCTCCGGATCGAGAGCCGAGGTCGGCTCGTCGAAGAGCATGATCTTCGGGTTCATGCACAGAGCCCGCGCGATCGCGACGCGCTGCTGCTGTCCGCCCGAAAGCTGCGCCGGATATTTCGCGGCCTGCTCGGGGATGCGCACCCGTTTCAGATATTTCATCGCCGTCTCTTCGGCCTCTGCCTTGGCGAGACCTCGAACCTTCATGGGAGCCAGCGTGCAGTTCTCCAGCACCGTCATGTGCGGGAAAAGGTTGAACTGCTGGAAAACCATGCCGGTCTCCTGCCGGACCAGATCGACGTTCCGGCCGCCGGCGGTCAGGTCGTGACCGTCCACAACGATCCTGCCCGAATGAATGGTCTCGAGCTGGTTGATGCACCTGATCAACGTCGACTTGCCGGAACCCGATGGTCCGCAGATGACGATCCGTTCGCCGCGGCCGACCGCCAAGTCGATATTCTTGAGCGCGTGAAAGGCGTCATACCACTTGTTGACGCCCTCCATGCGGACGGCCGGGCCCGAAGCCTCGCGCGAATCCGGGGGCGAGGCGTTTTCGCGTTCCGTGTTCATCGCGAGGACTCCATTCTATTTCGCTTCAGTGACGAATTCCGGCAGCGGAGAACCGAGCCACTTCTCGTGGATGGCGTTGAGCTGTCCGTCCGCCTTGACCTTGTCGAGGAAGCCGTTGACGAAGTTCAACATCTCGCTCGATCCCTTGCGAACGGCGATACCCTGAACCTGCTGGCTCAGCTGAAGCTTCTGATTGAACCGCCCGGGGGCGGCGGCTTCGATCTGGGCGGCGACGACATTGGATACGCCGATCAGCTCGACCTGTCCGGAAAGGAGCGCTTGCACCGCACTGGCGTCGTCGTCGAAGCGTTGAATGTTGGCGTCCTCAGGGGCAATCTTCGTGGTCGCCGTGTCCTGCGTGCTGGCACGGGCGACGCCGATCGTCTTGCCGGCCAGATCTTCAGGCTTTGTGACGTCCAGGTCGGCGGCGCCGAACACCCCGATCGAAATGCCTGCGTAAGGTTGCGAGAAGTCGACGTTCTTGGCGCGCTCCTCGGTGATGCCCAGCGAGGCGACCAGCAGATCCACCTGGTTGCTCTGCAGGTAGGGGATGCGGTTGGGTCCCGTCACCGGCACGATCGTCACTTCGACTCCGAGCTCCTTGGCAAGCAGCTTCGCAACGTCGGCATCGTAACCATCCGGCTGGTTGTTCGCGTCCATGATCCCGAACGGCGGGAAATCGACCAGCATGCCGATCTTCACCGTTCCGGCCGATTTGATCACCTCCACCGTCTGCGCTGCGGCGGGCGCCACCAAACCCGCGACAATCGCAGCTCCTAGGACAGTTATTGCCATGCGTCTCGAGATATTCATTAGCCCTTCCCTTCTCATATGCCGGCCCTCCCGCCGGCGGGGCCCGTCAACGTGCCGTTGCCCGGGAAAAACGGGTTTCCATCCGGCGTGCGATCAGCGACAGCGGCCAGCAAAGCAGAAAATAAACGGCTGCAACGGTGCCGAAGACCAGAAACGGACTGAACGTCGCATTGTTGATGATCTGCCCCTGTCGGGTCAGCTCGGTAAAGCCGATGATCGATGCGAGCGAGGTGCCCTTTATGAGTTGCACGAGGAAACCGACGGTGGGCGCGACGGCGATACGGGCCGCCTGAGGCAGGATCACATGACGCATCGACCGAAAATAGCGCAGGCCGAGCGCTGTGGCCGCCTCGCGCTGTCCCTTCGGCACGGCCTCGATGCAGCCCCGCCAGATCTCGCCCAGGAAGGCGCTGGCGTGGAGCGCGAGCGCAATGGTCGCGGCAATCCAAGGATTGATCGAAAAGCCGAAGATGTTCATGCCGAAGAAGACCAGAAAGAGCTGCATCAGCAGCGGGGTTCCCTGAAAGACCCGGATGAAGCCCGTCGCGGAGAGACGCAGCACTCGCGTATCGGCGACGCGCATCAATGCCACCAGTAGTCCGCCAACGCTGCCGCCGGCAAAGGCGATCGCGGAAAGGGCGATCGTCCACTGTGCCGCGGCGACGATGACGAGAAACTCGTTCCAGCCGAAAGCCCTGATCATAACAGTGCTCCTAACGGCCGAGAGGATATTTGAAGGCCATTCTCTCGACCGCGTAAAACAGCGCGGAGAAACCGACCGACAGGGCAAGATAGATCAGAGTGACCGCGATATAGACCTCGAAGCTCGCAAAGGTCGCGGACTGGAGGTCGTTGCCGGCCGCAGCCAGGTCATCCGCCGAAATCACCGACACGACGCTGGTATTCAGCATCAGATAGATGAACTGGCTGGTGAGCGCGGGATAGACGGTGCGCAAAGCCGGCTTCATGACGATATAGCGGAAAATCTGGGCCCTCGACAGCCCAAGCGCCCAACCGGCCTCCACCTGTCCCCTGTGAATGGATTCGATCCCGGCGCGGATGATCTCCGTGCCGTAGGCGCCGAAGTTGACCACCAGCGCCAGCAGCGCCGCACTGTTCGGCGAAAGCCTCAGGCCAAGCGAAGGCATGCCGAAGAAAATGAAGAAGATCTGCACGAGGAAAGGCGTGTTTCGGATAATCTCGATATAGCCATCGATCACGGTACGCAGGATCGCCGGTCCTGCTGTCTTTCCCCAGGCGCAGAAGACTGACACGACGAGGCCGATCAACATGGCTGCACATGACAGGCGAACCGTGAGCCAGGCGCCGATCAGCAACTGGTCGAAGGACGCGAGCACAGGCGCGAAGTTGAACTCGTACATGCCGGGACCTCCTCCCACACTACCGCCGCCGCACGCCGCGCTTCCCGCGATATGCGTCAGTTAGATCGATCTAAAATGTTTCCTGACGTGCGTCAACCGCAAATGACGTCCGGGATCGGGCGCGATCAGGCGGGCGGGCCGCAGGACTGCCGAATGTTCAGCGTCGTATCGTTCACCATGCGCCGCGGCGACAGATCCGGATTGGCGATGCGCTCGACGAGGAGCAGCGCCGCCTTTTCGCCGATCGCAGTCGGGCCGGTCGAGACCGAGGTCAGTCTCGGCCGGATGGCCTCTGCGTCAGCCACGTCGTCGAAGCCGATCAGCGAGAGATCGCGTCCGATCGTCAGTCCGCAATCGTGAAGTCCTGCGGCAAGGCCAAGAGCGACAAGATGATTGAAGCAGATCACGGCAGTGGGCTGTGCAGCCTTTGCAAACAGAAGGTGGGTCGAGCCGGCGATTTCTCCGAGCTGTGCCGGCAAATGGATCAGAATCTCGGGATCGAACCCCTTTGCCAGCATGGCGGCACGAAAGCCGTCCACGCGCTCCCGATAGGCAGAATGAACCGGGCCGTGGGCGGCGAACGCAATCTTCTCATGACCGAGCGTTGCGAGATAATCCACCGCCTGACGCATGCCGCCGGCATAGTCCACGCCGACATAGTCCATATCGACCGAAATGTGGCGCAATACCTGGACGACGGGCATACCCCACGCGGCCAACTGCTCGGACAGGTCGGGTTCGGTGCCCGCGGCGGGGCAAAGAACGACCCCGTCCACCCCATGTTCGCGCATGCGCTGGAGCAGCATGGACTGCCGCTCCACCCTTTCCCCGCTATTGGCGAGAATGACCACCTTGCCGGTGGCCCCGATAGCCTCCTCGATACCTGAAAGGAGTTCCGCGAAGAATGGATTGGTGAGATTTGGAACGATTGCGCCGATGATCTGGCTGCGTTCTACGCGCAGGCGGGCTGCGCCGATGTTGTAGACATAGCCCAGTTCCCGCATCGCCTGCTCGACTCGCGCGCGCGTCTCACTGCCGACCAGCGGGCTCTTGCGAAGAACGAGCGAGGCGGTCGCGCGGGAAACATTGGCATGCCGCGCGACATCCAGAAGCGTGACGCGAGGCTTCTTTCGTTCTTGGAAAGACATTGCATACCGATCGGGAAAAAAAGCGTGGAGAGGACTATAGTCGACGGGCGAACACTAGGGCAAATTGAGCGAAGCTGCGCAACGGTTTTCCGCGCGGGGCGGCGCCCGGGAGCCCGCGGCTGACGACATGCTCAGCCAGATATCACCGTGACACGCGTGGAGACGCTCAGCGATTCACCCGGCTCGAGAACTTTGAGGCCGCGGGCTTCGGCCTTGCCGGGAAGGTTGAACGCATCGACCGGGTGCGTCACCGGTTCGAAGCAGAAGAAGCCGGCGTCGGGAGCGGGTGAGAAGACGACGTATTGGCTCAGCGCCTCGCTCGCATCCACGTCCGCCACGAACCCACGCCTCGGCCAGTGAATGCGGGCCTTGCCGTTCCAGCCGTCGAACCAGTTGTTGATCCATCGTGCCGGCAATGGCTGCGGCCTGCTGAAATCCATATCCGGATGTGCGGCTATCGCATCATGGGCCTTTGGCAGGTGATCGGATTGCTCCAGCCAGACGCCGCGGGCCGGCGCGTGCAGCGTCGTATCCGGCTCGCGCACGTACCAGGGATGAAAACCGGCGCCATAGGGCAGACGGATCCTGGCGCGGTTGACGAGGCTCAGCTCCATCACGAGGCCGGCGCTCTCCAGGCGGTAGGACATCCTCGCATCGTAGCGGAAAGGCCCCGGTCCTTCTGCCGAAAGCGTGAGCGTGATCGAATCCGCGCTCATGGAGGCAACGTCCCACGCGGCCGAAAAGCCGTTCCCGTGGATCGGGTATGGCTCCGTCTCCACGTTCCGGGGCAGGGCATGAAAGGTTCCGTCAAACGTGAACCCGCCGCCGGAAACCCGCCCGGAAAAAGGAACAAGCAGAATGTTCGAAAGCGCGAAGGGATGCGCGGTGGATGGATCGACCCTGCGGAAGATCGGTTCCCAGGAGCCATCGTGCAGCACGTCGAATGCCGTCAGCCCGGCGCCGAGATCCGGCCGCAGGACGATGCGTGCGTCGCGGTTGGAGAGCTCGATCCCCCGCATCACCAGCCGCCGTCGATCGCGATGTTCTGGCCGGAAATCATGTCGGAGGCCGGCGAGACGAGAAAGTGGACCAGGTCGGCGACGTCGGAGGGCTGGATGCGCGCCTTCAGCGACTGGTTTTTGACGATCCAGTCATTGTATTGTTGCAGGCGGTCGGCAAAGACCCGCTCTTCCGCCTCCGAAACCACCGCGCCCGGCGACACCGCGTTGACGCGCACGCCGTGCGGGCCGAGTTCACGCGCAAGCGCCTTCGTCAGCCCCAGCATCGCGCCCTTGGACGCCACATAGGGCACATAGCCGTCCCAGCGGCCGTTTAGCGTCAGGGAGCAAAAGTTCACGATCATGCCGTAGCGCTTTTGCTTCATCCCGGGCGCGAGGCTCGGGCAAGCGCGAAAGCCGCCGACGAGTTGACGCGGACCTGGTCCTCGTATTCCTCCAGCGAAAATTCCTCGAAAGGCTTATTGATGATGAGCGCCGCATTGTTGATGAGAATATCGATGCCGCCATGCTCGCGGGAAAGCGTAGCTGCGCGCTTTTCCGCCGAAGCAAGGTCGTTGAGGTCCTCGCCGACATAGATCGCGCTTACACTGTGAGCCGCGGCGACACGCGCCGCGAAGCCCTCCCCGGCTTCGGCGCCGGGCCTGTCGAGCAATATCAAGGCGGCGCCGGCGCGCGCCAGCCGCTCGGTCTGGGCGCGGCCGAGCGTGCCGAGCGCACCGCTAATGAGGGTGGTCTTTCCGGAAAGCTCTGTCATCGTTACCTCACAGAAGCGCGTGAACCTCGTCTATCGACGTCTCGGCGGTCGGCTTGTCGAACACGATCTCGCCGCGTGCCATGGCGACGATGCGGTCGCAGGATTGGAAGACGTGCTGCATGTTGTGCGAGATGAAGATCCCGGTCAGTCCCTGCCCCTTCAATCCTTCGAACTGCGCCGCGACACTTCGAATTTCCGGTCGAGATCGGGAGCGAGATCGACCCCGTGCCCTGCCCCCGGCGGGATGGTGATCATCCCGTTCGTCACAGTGGGCAGCTGCGTCGTAAGGTCGGCGTACCAGGTCTTGTAATAGGCACGCACGCTTTCCTGGACGAGCGCATTCGGAGCATTCAGCGATAGATGCGTCGAGGCTGCGAGCACCACAGGGCCGGTGCAATCATGCGGCGCGACCGGAAGGTGCCAGGCTTCCGCCATGGTGGCGATCTTCTTTGCCTCGGAAATCCCGCCGCACCAGGAGAGGTCGAGCATGACGACCCCGGCCGCATCCGTTTCCATGAGATCGCGGAAGGCCCATCGGGTCGCGAGCGTTTCCGACGCGCAGAGCGGCGCGCGGCTTGCCGCCGCGTAGCGCTTCAGACTGGAGAGCGAGTCCATCTTGATGGGGTCTTCATGCCAGAAGGTGGCATAGGGCTCGAGTGCCCGGGCGATCTGGATGGCGGGCGTCAACTGCCACATGGAGTGGAACTCGACCATGATGTCGATGCGGTCGCCGACGCGCTTGCGGATCTTCTCGAAGGGCTCCAGCGCCTTGCGCAGGTCCGGCCCGGAAATATACTGGCCGCCGCTTTTCTCCGCCGCGATATCGAACGGCCAGATCTTCATGGCAGTAATACCCTCCGACAGGAGGTCCTCGGCGAGTTCGTCCGCCCGTTCCAGAAATCCGTTCAGGTCGTCATAGTCGCGCCGCGGGCCGCCGATGCCGTAGTTTGCCGTCTGCTGGCCCTTCGCGTCGCGCATATAGGTGTTGCCGGCGCAGGTGTTGTAGGTGCGGATCTCGCGCCGCGAGAAGCCGCCGAGAAGCTGGGCGATCGGCAGGTTCGTCGCCTTGCCGAAAAGGTCCCAGAGCCCGATATCCACCGCCGAATTGCCGCGCATCTCGGCCCCGGTCGAGCGGAAGCCGAGATAGCCTGTCAGATCCTTCGAGATGCGGTCGATCTCCAGCGGGTCGCGCCCGACGAGTTTCGGGGCCACCACCTCGTGAATGTAGGTTTCCACGGTCTGTGCCATGAAGAAGGTCTCGCCAAGTCCGACAAGCCCCTCGTCCGTGTGGACGCGGACCCAGAGAATATTGGGAAAGTCGCGGACGCGGACCGTTTCTAATTCCGTGATCTTCATGCTCAATAAACTCCTGCCGCCAAAAGCGCCTTTACCGTCAGATCGAAATGCTCCACCATCGCCTCCTCGCCTTTCGCCGGGTCGCCGTTGGCGATGGCCTGCGCGATGGTCATGTGGCCGTCGATACTTTCCTGCCGCGTCTCATTGCTGGCGCGGCTCGCCCAGCCGATCGGCCAGGTATGGCGCGTCACGACATGGAAGGAGCCGACGATCAGCGCGAACATCGGGTTGCGGGACGCCGTGCCGATCGCTTCGTGAAAGGCGATATCGTGTTCCATGACCCTGACCGGCTGGTCGAAATCCCGCTGCATCGCTTCGGCAAGCGCGACGATTTCGGCGGCCTCCTTGTCGGTGCGGCGCATGGCTGCCAGCACGACGGTGCGGCGCTCGACAGTCCGGCGGACATCGAAAATCTGCTGGATCGTCACCTGATCGGTATGCACGGCATGGTCGGTCACCAGGGCCAGCACGTCCGCCTTGGGCGCAGCCACCCGCGGGCGCCGGCCATTACCGATGTCGATCAGCGTCAGCGCGGCGAGCGACCGATAGGCCTCGCGCACGACGCTGCGGGATACGCCCAGCTTTTCGGCAAAGGCCCCCTCGCTCGGCAACGAATCGCCGACCTGAAGACCGTTCTCGCGAATATGAACCTTCACGGCAGTCATGACGCCGCCCAGCAGTCCATCCGCGCCGGAACGCCCGGATGAGGACTCTTCCTCCGCCTTGAGCTCTATCAAGTTAACCTCCTATCAGATAGGTTTCTGATGACCTGTGAATAGATTCGCCTTTCGGCTGTTGTCAACGCCGAATTGCAAAATCTGTTTGGGCAAGCTGGCCGACGAGCTGCACATTCGGCGGCACGGATCTTTCCACCCTCTACGTGACCTCGGCGCGTTTCACCATGACGAACGATCATCTCGATATGCATCCGCTGGAGGGCGGGCTCTTCGCGGTCGAGGGCGTGGGGCACGGCGTCGAAGAGCCAAAATTCGGGCAGGCGTCCGACAAGTTCCCTTCTGTTACGGAGACAGCGTGATGAGCGATTTCAACGGCAAGAGCATCGTCGTCACCGGCGGAAGCCTCGGCATGGGTCTCGCCTGTGCCCATCGTTTTGCTGCCGGCGGCGGCAAGGTGACGATCGTGGCAAACGACAAGGCTTCGGTCGACGGGGCCGTGGCTTCCATCGGGGACAATGCCGCCGGGTTCGTCGGCGACGTCCGCTCCAAGCACGACATGGAAGCGGCGGTTCAGGCCGCGGTATCGCGCCATGGGGGCGTCGATATTCTTGCCTGCTGCGCCGGCATCCAGCGCTACGGCACCGTGGTCGACACACCGGATGAAGTCTGGGACGACGTTCTCGACATCAATCTGAAGGGCATCTTCCTCGCCTCCAAATTCGCCATTCCCGAAATGCGCAAGCGCGGCGGCGGCGCGATCGTCGCCATCTCTTCCGTGCAGGCCTATGCTTCGCAGGCGGGCGTCGCCGCCTATACGGCGAGCAAAGGCGCGATCAACGCACTCGTGCGCGCCATGGCGCTGGACCATGCCGGGGACAATATTACCGTCAATGCCGTCTGCCCCGCCTCCGTCGACACCCCGATGCTGCGCTGGGCCGCCGATCTGTGGAAAGGCGAAGGCACCGCCGAGGCGACGCTGGAAGCTTGGGGAAGAGGACATCCGCTGGGCCGCGTCGGCAAGCCTTCCGAAATCGCCGAACTGGTTGCCTTTCTTGCCGGCGATAAGGCCCGCTTCATCACGGGCGCCGACATCAAGATCGACGGCGGCGTTCTTTCCAAGCTCGGCATCGTCATTCCAGATTGACCGGAGGCCCGTCATGAAACCGCTTCCCGATTTCCGCTCGAAAGACTTCCTGCGCGCCCATATGCGCGAGATCATGGATTTCTACCATCCGATCTGCCTCAACGAGGAAGACGGAGGCTACTACAACGAATACCGCGACGACGGTTTCATCACCGACCGGAAGACCCAGCATCTCGTCTCCACCACGCGCTTCATCTTCAACTATGCCACCGCCGCGGTGATCTTCGAACGCCCGGACTTCGCGGAAGCGGCCGCCCATGGCGTAAGATATCTCGACGAGGTTCACCGCGATCCGAAGCATGGCGGCTATTTCTGGCTGATGCGCGGCCGCGATGCGGTGGATGCGACGAAGCATTGCTACGGCCACGCCTTCGTCTTGCTCGCTTATGCGACAGCCATGAAGGCCGGAATTCCCGGTATGGACGCCCGGGTTTCGCAGACCTGGGAACTTCTCGAAAGCCGCTTCTGGGAGCCGGACCGCGAACTCTACAAGGACGAAATCAGCCGCGACTGGGGGGCGACTTCGCCCTATCGGGGACAGAACGCCAACATGCACATGACCGAGGCGATGCTGGCCGCCTATGAGGCGACCGGCGAGGTCCGTTACCTGGACCGCGCCGAAACCCTCGCCCGGCGCATCTGCGTCGAGCTTGCCGCCAACGCTCAGGACGTGGTCTGGGAGCACTATCGCGAGGACTGGTCGATCGACTGGGATTACAACAAGGACGATCCGAAGCACCTCTTCCGGCCCTACGGCTACCAGCCGGGCCACATGACGGAATGGACCAAGCTGCTCCTGATCCTCGAGCGCTATCGCCCGCAGGACTGGATCCTGCCGAAAGCCATCCTTCTCTACGAGACGGCCTTGGCAAAGAGCGCCGATCTCGAATTCGGCGGCATGCACTACAGCTATGGCCCCGACGGCAAGCTCCATGACCTCGACAAATATCATTGGGTCCATTGCGAAACGATTGCGGCCGCGGCCGCGCTCGCCGCCCGCACCGGACGGGAGCGCTACTGGCAGGATTACGACAGGCTCTGGCGCTACAGCTGGCGGCACCTGATCGATCACGAATATGGCTGCTGGTTCCGCATTCTCTCGCCCGACGGCGTGAAGCAGAGCGACATCAAGAGCCCTCCAGGCAAGACCGACTACCATCCATTCGGTGCCTGCTACGAAATCCTGAGCGTGCTGGGGGAGGCGCAATAGCAGGGCGACCGTTTCCGGCCAGCGCCGACGGACACGGCCGGCGCCCCGCACCCTAACCTCCGCACCCGACAGCCTGCATTGGAGCCTCCCATGAAGCGACCCAGGATCACCGATATCCGCGCGACCACCGTCACCGTTCCGCTGGAGGCGCCGCTGCGTCATTCCAATGGCGCACATTGGGGGCGGTTCGTCCGTACGATCGTCGAGGTGGAAACCGATGTTGGCATCGTCGGTCTCGGCGAAATGGGCGGAGGCGGGGAGAGCGCCGAGGCGGCGTTCCGGGCGTTGAAGCCCTATCTCGTCGGCCACGATCCCTTCGAGCTGGAAAATCTCCGCTTCATGATCTGCAATCCGACCGCCAGCCTCTACAACAACCGCACCCAGATGCATGCCGCCATCGAGTTCGCCTGTCTCGACATCATGGGCAAATTTCTCGGCGTGCCGGTCTGCGATCTCCTCGGCGGCAAGATGCGCGATGCGGTTCCTTTTGCCAGCTACATGTTTTTCCGCCTTCCCAACAAGGACACCGGCGAAGGCGAGACGCGCACGGCCGATCAGCTCATCGAGCAGACGCTGGCGCTGAAAAAGAAATGCGGATTCACCTCGCACAAGCTGAAGAGCGGCGTCTTCGCGCCGGAGTACGAGCTGGAGGTCTTTCGCGCATGGGCGAGGGCCCTCGGTCCCGACAGCGTCCGCTACGACCCGAACGCTGCGTTCAGCGTCGAGGAGGCTATCCGCTTCGCAAAGGGCATCGAGGATCTCAACAACGATTACTACGAGGACCCCACCTGGGGGTTGAACGGCATGCGGCGCGTCCGCGAGAATACGACCATGCCGCTCGCCACCAATACCGTCGTGGTGAATTTCGAGCAGCTCGCCGCCAATATCCTTAATCCCGCCGTGGACGTGATCCTGCTCGACACCACCTTCTGGGGCGGCATCCGCCCCTGCGTGAAGGCGGCGGGTGTCTGCGAGACCTTCCAGCTTGGCATCGCGGTGCATTCATCGGGCGAACTCGGCATTCAGCTCGCCACGATGCTGCATCTCGGCGCGGTTCTCCCGAACCTCGTCTTCCACGCGGATGCGCATTATCACCAGCTGACCGACGATATCATCGTCGGCGGTCCGATGCGCTACGAGAACGGTGCCATCAAGGTACCGACGGCGCCCGGTCTCGGAGTCGAGCTCGATCGCGACAAGCTCGGGCAGTACGCCGACCTCCATAAGACGCTCGGCGGCTATCCCTACGACCGCGATCCCTCCCGCCCCGGCTGGTTTTCCGTCGTCCCGAACACCCGATGGGCGGATCCCAACGACGATCGCGCCGTCGATTACTGAGGCTGCACCTGGGACCTATTCGCAACCTCACCGAAATGGAACCCATCCTGCCGAGACCTGACGGCCGGCCGCTTGGAGCTCGAAACTGTTCCAACTTTGAAGGGTGGCTTATCTGCGAGAGCAGCCGGATATCGGCCTGGGGCAACGAAAAAGCCGATACTCACCCTTCAGTGCTCCATGAATGCCATGGTCAAAATTCGGTCTTCCGTCATGTCGGCTCGGTCCACGACGCCGGCGAGCCGTCCCTTGGAGAGAACGGCGACGCGATCACACAGCGCCAGGATCTCCGGCACCTCCGACGAAGCGATGAGGACGGTCAGCCCCTTTTCCGCTTCCCGGGCGACGATGTCGTAGAGCTCGGACTTCGCGCCGACATCCACTCCGTGCGTGGGTTCGTCCAGGAGCAACAATCGCGGTTCGGCCATGAGGGCGCGGGCGAAGATCGCCTTCTGCTGATTGCCGCCCGAGAGCGTCGAGATAGGTTGCGTGTCGCGAACCATGCGAATGCCGAGCGTTTCGCGATAGAACGCCATACGCCCGGCCTCTCCTGACCGATCGGAGAACAGGCCCTTCGAAAAACGGCGCAGGCTGCTGATCGCGGCATTGTCGCGCACCGAATGCTGCGGCAGGATGCCTGCCGTCTTGCGGCCTTCCGGCACGAGCGCAACCCCCGCCTTCACCGCCTCGCTCGGGTCGGCGAAGGCCACCTTTTCTCCGAACAGCGAGATGTCGCCGGCCTTTGGCCGGTGCACCCCGTGTATAAGCTCCAGCAGCTCGGTGCGGCCGGCACCGACGAGACCGAACAGGCCGAAGATTTCGCCTTTGCGAATGTCGAGGCTGATGTCGTCCAGCAGACGATCGTCCGACAATCCCGCGACCGACAGCGCAGGCGTCCCGCTTGCAAGGGAACGCTGCCTGTACTGGTAGATGGCGGGCTTCCCGGTCATGTCCTTGATCAGCTGCTCGCGGCTCGTTTCGCCGGGGCGTCGCTCGCTGACGATCGCCCCGTTCCGCAGCACGACGACACGGTCGCAAAGGGCCATCGCCTCCTCGAGGCGATGCGTGATGAAGATGATGGCCGCTCCTGCCTCCCGCGCCTCGCGGACATAGGAGAAGAACCCGGCGACCTCGTGCGGCGTCAGGGATGACGTCGGCTCGTCGAGGATCAGCAGCCGTGGCTTTCTTGCCGCCGCCTTGGCGATCTCGACCAGCTGCTGTTCACCCGCCCGCAGGGTTCCTGCTTCCCGGTCCGGCTGGATGTGACCGGCGCCGACCCTTTGAAGCAGGGCACGGGACGCGTGCTGCATCAAGTCGATATCGACGAGGCCCATACAGGTCCGCGGCATCCGACCGAGATGCAGGTTCTCGGCGACGCTCAACGCGCCGACGACAGACAGTTCCTGATGAACGAAGCTGACGCCCGCTTCGATGCCTTCCGACACTGAGCCGAAACGGACCGACAGGCCGTCCATTTCGATCGTGCCGCCGTCGGCCTGAAGGCCGCCGGACAGAATATGCATCAGCGTCGATTTGCCGGCGCCGTTTTCACCGAGCAGGCCCACGATCTCACCCGCCTTCAAGTCGAGGTCGACCGAGTGAAGTACGGAATTGCCCGAGAAACTCTTGGCAATCCGGCGCGCGCGAAGGAGCGGCACGGAGACGACGCGCGCTGCTTCTGCGCCAGGCGCAGCCGCCGCGCGCGGGCTGTTACTTGGCGTCATCGGGCGTCAGCAGCTTTCCGGTCACCGGGATGACCTTTGCGGGCGGCTCCTGGCCGGCGACGATATAGTTGTAGAGCATAACGCTCGAATCGAGCGCCTGCTGGTAGGGCGCCTGGTCGAGCAGGCCGACCATCTCACCGGTTTTCAGGTACTGGATATTGTCGGGCGTATGGTCGAAGCCGACGACGCCGACCTTGCCGGTCAGGTTGAGATCCTTGACGGCCTTTGCCGCACCGAACGGCCCGCCGGCGGTCACGTAGACCATCGAGAGATCCGGATTGGCGGTCATCATGTCCTGGACGAGCGAATAGGCCGACTCCGCCTTGTCCTTGTTCTCGAAAGGACCGACGATCTGAATGTCCGGGGAGTTCTCCTTCAGATATTCCAGCGCGCCGTTCATGCGCTGCGTGTGCTGGGTGGCGCCGAAATAGCCGGTGATGACGCCGAGCTTGCCCTTTCCGTTCATCTTCTTGGCGATGAATTCGCCGATCTGCTTGCCGGCCGAGGTCGCATCCTGGCCGATGAAGGCAAGGCGCTGCGATTCCGTCGCACCTTCCGCAATGATGTTGAAGACCGGCACGCCCTCTTCCGTGGCTTCGTTGATAATGCGCGCCGTGCCGTCGAAGATCGGCACCACGACGATGCCGTCATATTTCTTGGCGAGTGCGCCCTCGATGCCGGCGACAACCGCCTCGGCGGAGAGCTCGTCCCCGAGATCGACGAAATCGACCTTGGCGTCGTATTTCGACAGATAGTCGTTCGCCGCCCTCGCCCCTTCCGTGACCGGGGTCCAGAACGGATTGTTCTGAAACGACAGGAAAGCGATCCTCACCGGCCCCTTGGTGTTTTCCACCGCGGCGACGGTGCCGCCCTGCGGTGCTTCGCCCGCCAGCGAAGGCAATGTGACCGCCGCAACGGCCGCAGCAGCAAAGGCCATGGTTTTAAGTCTCTTGAGCAACATGCTTGTCTCCTCCGATAAATGATCAGTCGTCGTCGCCGCCGCGCTGCAGCCCGTCCAGCCCGACGGCGAAGATGATGACGAGCCCCTTGGTGACGACCTGCCAGTAAGCAGAGATGCCGAGGAGCACGAAAGCGTTGTTGAGCAGCGCCATGAGCAAGGCGCCGATCACCACGCCGAGGATCGAACCGCGGCCGCCGCTCAATGCGGTGCCGCCGAGGATCACGGCGGCGATGACGTCCAGCTCGTATCCCATGCCGAGATTCGGGTCGGCGCTTGCCAGGTTGCCCGCGAGGATGAGCCCGCCGAGCCCTGCCAGCAGGCCGCACAGCGCGAAGACGAACAGCCGGGTCGAGCGCAGGTTCACGCCGGCAAGACGGGAGGCCTTGGGATTGTCGCCGATCGCATAGATCTCCCGGCCTGTGACGGTCCGGCTCGCGAATACATGGACGATCGCGGCGAGCACGACCATCAGCAGGAAGGACACGGGTATGTCGAAGATGCGCCCCGCACCGACGAACTCAGCAAAGCCGCCAAACGATACAGGGATGCCGCCGGTCATGAGGAGCGCGATCCCGCGCGCGATCGAGAGCGTGCCGAGCGTGGCGATGAAAGGATTGATTTTCAGCCGCGTGTAGAGAAGTCCGTTGGCAAGGCCGCAGGCGAGTCCGGTCAGAAGGCCGCCGAGGAGGCCGACGGTCTCGCTGCCGGTGTCGCGCATCAGCACGGCTGCGACGACAGCGGACAGACCGATGACCGAACCCACGGAAAGATCGATGCCGCGGGCGATGATGACCAGGGCCTGCCCCAAGGCGACGATCGCCACGACCGAGGCCTGGCGGCCGACGTTCAGCAGGTTGCGCGGCTCCAGGAAATAATCGCTGGCGAATGTCAGATAGAGCGCCACGACGGCGAGCATGGCAAGGACCGATGCTTCGCGATGCCGGCCCAGTCCTCGTGCGAAGGTCAATGCTGACTGCATGGTCATCACCGCCTTTCGAAATTGGGGGCGCGCTTCTCCTTGAAGGCCGCCCGGCCCTCGGCCGCGTCCGCGGTCGCAAAGCAGATCGTCTGCAGATCGCGTTCGTATTCGATAGCCTTGTCGAGCGGCATCGAAACCGCCGCCTTGAGGTTGGCCTTCGCCGTTTCCGCCGCGATCGGTGCCCGCGAGGCGATGATTTCGGCGATCGCGCGGGCACGTTCCAGCAGATCGGTCTGGGGAACGACCTCGCTGACCAGCCCCCAGGCCAGCGCCTTGTCCGCCGGTATCGGGTCGCCCGTCATCAGCATGAGCGCGGCATTCGAGGCGCCTATGGAATGCATCAGATGTGCCGCCATGCCGCCGCCGCCGATCCATCCGAGCTTGATCTCCGGCGCCGCGAACTGCGCGTTTTCCGAGGCGATCCGGATGTCGCAGGACATGGCCGTTTCCAGGCCGCCACCGAAGGCATAGCCGTTCACCGCGCAGATCGTCGGCTTGAGAAGCGCGCGGAACGCATCGCAATAGTCCGGCCGATTGCGGAACTGCCAGGGCGTCCGGTAGGTGTCGAGCTCGCGGATATCGGAGCCGGCGCAGAAGGCTCGATCACCGGCGCCGGTAAGGATGACGCAGCGAATGCGGTCGCTGTCGTTGCTTTCCTTCACGGTCTCGACGATCGCATCGGCCATTTCCGGCGTCACGGCATTGAGCTTTTGGGGCCGGTTGAGTGTGATCGTGGCGATTGCACCGTCCACGGCATAGAGAACGTCGTCGGTCATTTACCTACCTTTCGCCACCGGCTTTGCGATGGCTTGCATAGAGGGCCTGCAAGCTTTCGAGCACGCCGTCGGCCGGTGCACCATCCTCGAAGGCCTGCCGCAGAAGCGCCGATGCCTTGCCCTGGAAGGCGATGTAGCCGTCGTGGCGCGGGCGCACATAGGCCTGCTCCAGCGTATCGGCCGTGTTTTCGTAGAATCCGCCCCAGCGGGCGTTGACGCGTGGATCATGCCAGGCCTCGCGCCGAGACGGCTGGCCGTCATGTGCGGGGATGAAATCGACCTGGGCGTCGCGGCTCATCAGCCACAGCAGGTGTCGCTTGAGGGCCGGCGTGATTTCGCAGCGCCGCGAGATGCCGATTCCCGTACCGCCGAGCGTCGAACCCGGCCGCCCGCCGGGGATGCGGCGCGGCGCGTCGTGGAAGGCGACCTGATGCCCCGTCTCCGGCGCGGCGTAGTTCACGTAACCGTAGACCAGTGGGCAGAGCACGACGTCGTCGTTCGACGCCATGTGATCGAGGATCCCGATCGGGTTCCGGTCGCGCACAGACCGCGGACTGCGGTTTGCGAGATCGCGCATCAGTTCGTAAACCGGGCGCCCGACGTGCCGGGAGACGAGGACCTCCGGATCCGTCTCTGCCGGAGGGTCGCCGAAGGCCGCGGCTATCGACAGGAACGAGAGCGCCGCGTGCGGACCGGCGAGCGACAGCGCCACCTTGCCGGTGCTCCGGGAGAGCGCCACGACCTCGTCCCAAAGCTCGGGCACCGGTGCCTCGAGAAGATCGGCCCGCGCCGCCATCACCTGCGTGGCCGCATCGAGCGGCAGCGCCCAATGAGCGCCGCCGAAGCGGTAGCTCCGCAAGGAGGGACCGATGCTCTCCGCCTCGAGCGCCTGGACGGTCGCATCGCCGAACACGTCCTCGAGAGACCGCAGGCAATTTCCGGCCAGAGCTTCCCCGACATGCGGATGATCGAGAACCACGAGATCATAGCGCGCGCAAAGATCGGCGATCGGATGGGATTCGAAGCCTTCGAGCGGCTGCTTCTCCCAATCTATGGCGAGCCCCCATTCTGCAAGTTCAGGGCACGCGGCGGCAGCCGCAAGCGCGTTGTAGCCGCGTGGATGATCCCATGTCAGAGCCTTCAGCCGTTGCATCGTCAGACGTCCTCGGCGGCAATGGCACCGGCGGCTTCGAGTGCGGCGATGCGAGCCTCGTCATAGCCCGCGTCCTTCAATATCTCGCGTGTATGCTGACCGACGACCGGCGCCCCGCGGTCGACGGTCGAGGGGGTCTTGGAGAACCTGATCGGAAACCCGGGCGTCTTGACGCGGCCTTCGGTCGGATGGTCATATTCGACGAAGGTACCGTTGTGCCTGATCTGCGCGTCCTCGACGAGGTCCGCATAGCCATAGACCGGGCCGCACCAGATGTCTGCCGCACGAAGCCGTGCGAGCCACTCCTCGGAGCTTTTCGTCTTCAGCTTCTCGCGTGTCTTGGCGAAGATCTCGTCCCGCCTGGTCCAGGTGTCGACTTCGTCGTCCATTGTCAGGAAGCTTTCCTCGCCGATCACCTCTCCCAAGGTCTTGAGCTTGGGAAACGCGACGATGATGAAACCATCGCTGGTGGCGAAAGCGCCGTAGGGTGCGCGGATGTAGACATGGGCGTGCGGCTCGGCCGAGCGCTTCTGCGGTTTCTGGCCGATCGTGAAGACGGAGAGCTCCTGCATCTGGATCGTGGTGATCGCATCCAGCATATTGACCTGCACGAGCTGTCCCTCGCCGGTCCGCTCCCGGTGAAAGAGAGCTGCAAGGGCGCCTTCGAATGCGTTGTAGGCGGTGATGGCGTCGACCAGATATTGCCCCGCCGCCATCGGCGCCTCGCCTGCGCGTCCCGCCGAAAGCATTGCGCCCGACATGCCCTGGAGAACGAGATCCTGTCCGGGCCGATCAATATAGGGTCCATCTTCGCCATATCCCGACATCGACACATAGACGAGGCGCGGATTGATGCGGGAGAGCGTGTCGTAATCGACGCCGAGACGTTTCGCGACGCCCGGACGGTAGTTCTGCAGGAAGATGTCGGCCGTCTTCACCAGGTCGAGAAGAACCTCCTTGCCCTCCGGCGACTTCAGGTCGACGGCGAGTGAGCGCTTGTTGCGATTGAGCGACAGGAAGGAGACGTTGACCCTGTTGCCTCCGGCTCCCCCCGCGGCGACGTGGCGCTGCCACTCGCCCGACACGGGCTCGACCTTGATCACGTCGGCGCCGAGGTCGCCGAGACGCTGTGCCGCAAACGGACCCGCCATGGCGATCGAGCAATCGAGGACGCGAAATCCGCTGAGAATTCCCATTCGTTCAGTTCCTTATGTATTCAAGCGGTCAATGCATCACCCAGCCGCCGTCGACGTTCAGGGTCTGGCCGGTGATGAAGCCCGCAGAGTCGGAGATCAGGAAGGTGAGAGCGGCAGCGATGTCGGCTGGGCGACCACGGCGTTTGACCGCCTGGTGGTCGAGCACGAAACGCGTATAGCCTTCCGGATCCGGATGGATCTTTTCGGCATCCGTCGGGAACGCGCCCGGCGAGATGGCATTGACGGTGATGCCGTAGCCACCGAATTCGCGCGCCAAGGCGCGTGTCAGCCCGACGAGGGCGCCCTTGGACTGCACATAAGGGGCAAGATTCGCCCACCCGCCGGACAGGGTGACGCTGGCGATATTGACGATCCGGCCCCAGCCCCGCTCGCGCATGTGCGGCAAGGCCGCCTGGACGCAGACGATGCCGGCATCGACATTGATCCGCTGCACGCGCTGGAAATCCTCGATCGAATACTCTTCGAACGGCCTCGACGGATAGATCGCGGCATTGTTGATCACCACATCGAAGCCGCCCGCCTTGGCAGCAGCCTGGTCGAGCGCGGCGCGGAGGCCGCTCAGGTCGGCGAGGTCGATCGCCCGCACCGTGAGACCACCCAGCCCTTCCCTTTCCGAAGCATCCACGAGCGCGCGCGTCTTTGCCTCGTCGTTGTCGATGGCCACGACGCGTGCGCCGGCACGGAGAAAACTCAGTGTAGTCTCCGCTCCCAGGCCGCCGGCCGCACCCGTATAAAGGATGACCTTGCCGGCGATCGACATTCCGGGGACGACCTCCCCGGTGGTCAAAGGTCTGGCAATCATCGCCGTCCTCCGATGGGCAAGTGATTGCCGGTCGGCCGGGGAAACGCGTCGACGGGTTGTTCGGCGAGGCTGCGGATCCGCCTTTCGCTGGCTGCTATCGCATCCGCATCGGGAAGGATCCGGAAGGTGGTGTCATATCTCCGTTCGTCACCATGCTCGAGCCAGATCAGTTCGCCGCGCTCGCGCGCAGCACCGTGGCCGAGGACGTGATTGGTCGACGGCTCTATGCCGAGCGCATACTGCCCGGCTTGCAGGTTCTGCCATTCGTACATGCAGGGAAACTGGTCCTTGCGGGTGACGACTTCGAAGCCGATGCCGAGCGCATCGTTGACGAGGGCAACCGGAACCCGGCCTTCGCCGTCCGCGGCCATTTCGTGCTGCCAGACCTGCTCGTGGAAATTGAGTTGCGGAGCCGGCAGCGTATGGTAGCCGACATCCTGCTTCTCGTAGTCGGCGCCGGCATGAGCGGCCCAGACGACCTCCTTGATGGGCGCCAGGTAGCGGGAATTTTCCGCCAGGATCGGATGACCGACATTGATGTGGTAACAATACATATGCGGGGTGCGGTAGAAGCCGCGATTGACCACCCGGTCGGTGAGCCTGATCTCGTTGGTACCCGCCTTGATTTCGATGCGGCGCACGAGGTCGAGATGCTCTCCGAACACCGTACCCTGGGTGACGACACCCTCGCACCAGAGGATGCAGTCGTCGCCCCTCCATTCCTCGCCATAGCCCGTGAGCCTTGCAGGAATCGTTCCGATCCGACCGTGCAGCGAATGGCTGATGGTCTTGCGCGGGCCGTAGACATAGGTGTCGCCCGGCTCGTCCGCCATGAACAGGATATGGTCGAGACCGCAGGTCACCATGAGTCCCGAGAAGGAGCGTAGCCAGGAAAGACCACCCTCGCCTTCATATTCATGCAGGCCGGGATGCTTGAAGCCGGCCGGGGAGTTCCATCCGATCGCCATGCCGCGAAATTCGCAGTCGGCGATATCGAGGGCGCGGTCGACGAGCACGGTGAAGCGCAATCCCGTTCCGCTGCGGAATTCCAGCATGCGGATGCCGCGCTCGACGCCGTCTTCGAGCGTCATCAGGCGCACGCCGGCAAATTGCGAAAAAGACCCCGCCCTGGCGGCGATGTCGCGGCGCGACATCGCCTTCCCGTAGAGTTCGACCATGTGGATGTTCCTGTCGTATGCCCGGCTCGGGCATTCCTTTCATGCCTTGGGTAAACGCGGCCGGACCCGTGCCCGGCCGGTCCGGTGATCAGAGGCCGAGCGCCCGAAGCTTCCCGTCGAGGAACCTCTTGGCGCGCGGCACATCGCTTTCGTCGAGATGCTCGATAATGACGGGTATGTTCGGATGCTTTCTCGAAAGTCGCTGGAGATAGAGATCGTAGTTCAGCGAGCCGAGGCCCGGTGCCGGAAGCTCGATCTCGCCCACGCCGCGGAAGGTATGGCTTTCGAGCGCATCCTCATCACCGATATCGGCATGCTTCTCCGTCTTGTCGTCGCCCGAACGCTTGACGTCCTTGGCATGGGCGATCTTGATCCTGTCCTGCAGGGTGTCGAACACCTGGTTCAGGATCTCGTCCATGCGGCCGATGTTGTGCGCCTCGAAGTAGTTCGTCGGATCCATCAGCAGACCGAGACCGGGGTGATCCACCTGGGCGAACATCTTCACGGTCTCCTCGACCGAGCCGACGACGTTGTTCACGTAGGTTTCGAGGAGGAAGACAGCACCATGATCGTAGGCGTGCTGGGCAAGATCGGCGATGACCTTGCGGCACTCCTCGAAGCCTTCTTCGGTCTTGTTCCTCGGGTGATGCACCCAGTCCGACTCCGTGTTGAAGGTGCCGGTTTCCGAGATGACATAGGGCGTGCCGAGATACTGGGCGTGGCGGATGATCTCCTTGAGGTAACCGACGCGACGCTCGCGCTCTGCCCTGTCCGGATGCATGATGTTGGTGTAGCCGGAGATGCAGGAGATCGGCAGATGGTGATCGCGGAAGGTCTCGCGGATCCGGACGCACTTCTCCCGCGTGATCTGGCCTGCCGACAGGTCGACATCCTTGAAATGCATGTCGAGCTGAACGGTGTTGAAATCGAGCGCTCTTATTTTTCTCGCCGTCTCTTCCAGGCTGTAGGGGAAATAGCCCGTAAAAATGCCGGTTTGCATCATGATTGAATTCCTCCCTTGCAATCAGTCGACCGAGATCTCGGAAAGCTTGACCGTGCGTGCCTCGGCGATGGAGCGGTAGCCCGCCTCCACCAAAGCGACGGTTTTGACGTTGTCGGCCACGGAGAGTGCCGGGGCTTCGCCGGATTTCAGCGCATATTGCAGCTGTTCCATCACCCCGATGAAGGCATGGGGGAACCACATGGTCTCCCATTCTGGGCTGACCCACTTTCCGTCCGTCGTCTTCTTCGACGCGTATGAAAGCGTCGAGGGCGAGCCGTCCGGCCAGCCGATCGTGCCCTGCGCGACGCCGTCGGTGCCCTCGACCCGCCACTTGATGTAGATGTCGCTGTCGAACCCCTCTTCGCGCGGGCCGGACCAGACGTCTTCCATGGAGACGGCGAGAACGCCGTCGGGAAAGGTGAGCGTCGAGACCGTGATCCCGTCGGTATGGGCAAATTCGGTGCGTGGATCCGGCCGGGTGACCGTCGTGATCGCGTCCGGTTCGCCGAACAGGAAACGCAGCACGTCGAGGTGATGCACGCTCATATTGGCGAGGGTCAGCCGGTCGTATTCCTCGAGGAAACCTTGCCAGTGCGGAATCGCCCGCATCTCGATGGTCGCTATGACGACCGTCCCGAGCTCGCCTCTGTCGAGGATCTGCTTCAGAACCCGCATAGACTGGTCATAGCGCATATTCTGGTTGACCGAGAGTATCTTGCCGGCGCTTGCCGCCTCGTCCCGCAAGGCCTTCGCTTCGTCCAGCGTGAGCGCCAAGGGCTTCTGCGCGAGGATTGCCATGATATGCGGCTGCGCAAGTGCTTCGCGGATCAGCGCCGGCTGCTGGTCCGGCGGAAAGGCAATGTCGAGAATCTCGACGTTCGCATCGGCGATCAAAGCGGAAGGCGTCGCATGAACGGCCGGAATTTCCCAACGGGCGGCGACGGCCTCTGCCCGTTGCTGCGTGCGTGAGGCGATCGCGGCGACGGGAAAGCCCGCCTGCCGATAAGCGGCCAGGTGACATTCGGCCATGATCATGCCGGCTCCGATGCAGCCGATCTTGTATTCTTTCACCCGCACCGGCGGGTCAGGCACGAAGCCATTGGCAGCGCTCACGAAACTCCTCCCATTCACCTCGCCGGCGGCGCCGCACTCGCGTAACGGCAAAATTGCGGCCGGCGACTTGTCCGGTTCCATTCTTCACCGGCACCAAGTCGAGCGGGATACTCATTCCGATACGCATCAAAGTCAACATCATTATCAATCTTTTTACATCATTCTTTTAGGCTTTATGATGTACCTCCTCGATGCTCCATTGTGCCGGCCCGCGGCATGATCGATATTTCAGTGGAAAACCGGGCCTTTTGGGCGCCCGCATTGTCGCGACGACGCGACTCCCTCTTGTTTCTTTGACTGGAAAGATTACATCAAAACACATCATTTTAGGCGAAGAGGCGGCTTTGCGATCCACACTGACTGATATCGCCCGGGAGGCTGGCGTTTCGAGCGCGACCGTCGATCGCGTCCTTAACAATCGCAGCGGCGTCAAGCACAGGACGCGCGAAATCGTCATGGATGCCGCCCGACGTCTGGGCTACCTCAGCCCTGCCGCGCATAGCGCCTCCGCGGAAGGGCGCGTGCGCCTCGACTTCGTGCTGCCGGCAGGCACCAATACCTTCATCGCCAACCTTCTCCGGCAATTGCAAAGCCAGGGCACGGCCAGACCTGATCTCGACGTGCGCGTCCACTCCATCGAAGGGTTCAATCCCGATACGCTCGCCGGCACCCTTCAGGAATTGAGGGGCGAGACCATGGGGGTGGGCGTAATCGCCTTGGACCATCCGACGGTCAGAGAGGCAATGCGTTCACTCGCCTCGTCCGGAGTGCCGATCGTAACGCTCGTATCCGACATCCTGCACGTACCGCGCACGGGCTATATCGGCATCGACAATCGCGCGGCCGGAAGGCTCGCAGGATACCTGCTCGGACGTTTTCTCGGCCGAGAGACGAAGGGTAAGATCGCGCTGTTCGCCGGCTCTCTCTCCTACCGAGGCCACGAGGAACGGGAGATGGGCTTTCGTCACATCATCGCTGACGAGTTCCCCGCCCTCGAAATCGTCGAGTTGCGCGAGATCCGGGATGACCGCGAGCGCGCCTTCGAGGAAGCCGCTGCACTGTTGAAGCGTCACCCGGACCTGGCGGGCATCTACAATATAGGTGCCGGTAACTCCGGTATCGGCCAGGCTTTGGCCGAGGCCGGAAAGGCCGAAAGCATCATATTCGTCGGTCACGAGCTGACCGAGCACAGCAAGAGGCTGTTGCTAAACGGCGTCATGGACGCAGTGATAGACCAGAATCCGCGGGTGGAAGCCCGCGAGGCGCTTTCGATGCTGGACTGCGCCGTGCGGGGCAAGCCGATCGACTATCATCCGCCGCGTCTGCAAGTGATCTTCCGGGAAAATATACCCGAGACCTGACGGCGGCGCGGCCGGCTCGACCCGGTTGCAAATCGCGCTCACGTGACTACCTTCAACCGGGCAGCCTCCCTTGGTGACAGGGAGAGAGATGACCGGGAGCAAATCATGTGCCGAAACATAAAACCTTTGTTCAATTTCGACCCGCCGGCGACGGATGAGGAAATCCGTGACGCGGCGCTGCAGTTCGTGCGCAAGCTGAGCGGAACGACCAAACCGTCGAAACGCAATGAAGCCGCCTTCGAGCGCGCGGTCGATTCGATCGCGGCATGCGCCCGCGAACTTCTGGACGCGCTGGAGACGTCGCAGCCTCCGCGCAATCGTGAGGAAGTCGCGGCAAAGGCGCGCGAGAGATCGGCGATGCGGTTCGCTTGAACCTATGATCGACCGCTCGCTTGCCCGGCACGGAAGTCGCGTTTCGCGTCAGACGGTCACAACGATTTTGCCGAACTGGTCGTTGGACTCCAGAAAACGATGTGCCTCGACGATCTGATCGAACGGGAACGTCCTGGCAATGACGGGTCTCAGGGCACCCGCCTCCAGACCTTCCAGGACGAATTCCTTGGCGAACTCCAGGCGTTCCGGATCGGCGAGCAGCTCGTGGACCAGGTAACCACGCAGCGTCAGTGATTTGCTCAGCACGTCAAACAGCGGGAACGGGGTCTTCTCCGGGCTTAGCCCGCCATACTCGACAAGTATGCCGCCCGGTGCCATCGCGGCCGTCAACGGTTCGAAGATCGGGCCGCCGACGGGATCGAACACGACACGTATTCCCCGCTGTCCGGAAACGCTTTTCAGCTGCGCTTGCAAGTCCTCCTCCTGGGAGGCGACGACATGCGCCGCGCCGGCCTCCAACAGGCGTTGCCGCTTCGCGGAGGTCCGGGTGACGGCTACCGGTATGGCGCCGACCCTGTTGGCGATCTGGATTGCGGCAAGCCCGACACTGCTCGATGCCGCGGTAATGGCGACGAAATCTCCCCTGCGAAGCCCTCCGATATCGACGAGGCCGCCGTAAGCGGTGAGATACTGCATCCACACAGCGGCCGCCTCTTCAAAGCTCAGCGATGGCGGATGCCTGACGAGGAGTGCGGCAGGAAATACCGCAAGTTCCCCATAGGCGGGCCACCGGGTCATCGATTTCGGCGGCAACAGGCTGACCGGATCGCCGGGAGCGAACCCTTGAACGCCCGGGCCGACCGTTTCCACAAAGCCTGCTGCCTCAAGGCCGAGGCCGGACGGAAATACTGCCGTCTCGATATAGGCGCCCGCGCGGAGCAAGGCCTCGGCCCGGTTGAGGCCCAGCGCCCTGACGCGAATGCGAACCTCATGGGGCCCGGGCTCCGGCACATGCACCTCTTCGATCCTCAGCACCTCCGGACCACCCAACTCGTGAAAACGAACGACGCGCGCCATGGCAAGACTCCAAAACAAATGTATTGAATGAGCTATGACAGCAGTGGTTCACCCGATAAATGGAGAGAAAGGCAGAACAGTAGAAACGGAGAGTTTTCAATATGGATCGCCTGACCAGCATGGCTGTATTCGTCAAAGCGGTCGATCTCGGCTCGTTCGCCGCCGCAGCGGATGCTCTTGGACTATCCGGGCCGATGGTCGGAAAGCATGTTCGATCGTTGGAGGATCGGCTTGGCGTGCAGCTTATCAGCCGCACCACGCGGCGACAGAGCCTGACGGAGTTCGGTCATGTCTATTACGAACGCTGCAGGGTGGTGCTCGCCGAAGCGCAAGCAGCGGATGCGCTTGCGGCCGATCAGCTTTCCGAACCCCGCGGCAAACTGCGTGTGACGATGCCGGTCCATTTCGGCCGGCACTGCGTCACTCCCGTATTGCTGGAACTCGCCCGAAAATACCCGGCGCTGGAACTTGACCTCTCGTTCAACGACCGCATCATCGACCTTGCCGAAGACGGCTATGATCTCTCTATCCGCACGGGCGTCTTGCAGGACCGGGTGGGATTGATTGCCCGGCGTGTGGCACGCCAGCCGATGATCGTGTGCGCCTCTCCGCCTTATCTGGAGTTGCATGGCTATCCGGAGACGCCGGAGGATCTGGCGCAGCACTCGGCAGTCGTATATCGCAGGTCCGGGCCGGTCCCGCCCTGGCTTTTCCCGGGGCCGGGACAATCCTCGTCGGAGGTGACCCCGCTCCACCGGTTCCGACTCGACGACCTCGATGCGATCGCTGACGCCGCCGCACGAGGGCTGGGGCTTGC
Organism: Sinorhizobium meliloti 4H41; assembly: GCF_000375585.1. GTDB lineage: Bacteria > Pseudomonadota > Alphaproteobacteria > Rhizobiales > Rhizobiaceae > Sinorhizobium > Sinorhizobium meliloti_A. The sequence continues at coordinate 278,684 of NZ_AQWP01000004.1, forward strand.
ATGGCTTCCCTTCTGGCTGGTGCGGAGGCGGATCGAGTCGGGAACGCTCGTCCGGCTTCTGCCGGAGCAGCCGCCGTTTCAATATGATTGCCATGCAGTATGGCTGCAGACGCCGCACCTGCCGCTCAAAGTTCGCGTTGCCGTCGATGCCTTGGCGGCGCAACTGCCGAGTTTCATGAATCTGAAATGAGAGTTGCTCGCCACGCCCCTTTGGCGAGGGACGATCAGGCGGCAGCAACCTTCTTCATGCGGGCGCTTTCGATAGAGGAAAGTGTGCTTTCAATGTCTGCGATCCCGGCCTGGCAGACGGGCCGCCTTCGCGTGGCGGAGTAGCGCCAAGCGTCAACCGGAGACGCAGGCCGCGGAGGCGCGGCGCGTCACCCGCGCAGGCCCGGCGCCTCATGTCCGGTGCGCTCCACATATTCGCTGTAACCACCGCCGTATTGATTGATCCCGTCCGGCGTGAGTTCCAACACGCGATTGGAAAGTGCCGACAGGAAACGGCGATCGTGCGAAACGAACAGCATCGTGCCCTGATAGACCGAGAGCGCCTTGATCAGCATTTCCTTCGTATCGAGGTCGAGATGGTTGGTCGGCTCGTCGAGAACGAGGAAGTTCGGCGGGTCGAACAGCATTGCGGCCATTACAAGCCGCGCCTTCTCACCGCCGGAGAGCACCCGGCATCGCTTCTCGACGTCATCGCCGGAAAAGCCGAAACAGCCGGCCAGCGCTCTGAGCGGCGCCTGCCCGGCCTTGGGGAAGCGGTCCTCCAGCCATTGCAGAATGGTGCTCTCGCCGTCGAGCAGATCCATGGAATGCTGGGCGAAATAGCCGACCTTCACGCTGGCGCCGAGTGAGACGCTGCCCTTGTCCGGGTTGGTCGTACCGGTGACCAGCTTGAGCAATGTCGATTTGCCGGCGCCGTTGATGCCCATGATGCACCAGCGTTCACGCCGGCGGACCATGAAATCAAGGCCGTCATATATCGTCCGGCTGCCATAGGTCTTGTGGACGCTCTTGAGGTTGACGACGTCTTCGCCGGAGCGGGGAGCCGGCAAGAACTCGAAGGCGACGGTCTGGCGACGACGCGGCGGCTCGACGCGGTCGATCTTTTCAAGCTTCTTCACCCGGCTCTGAACCTGCGAGGCGTGCGAGGCGCGTGCCTTGAAACGTTCGATGAACTTGATCTCCTTGGCGAGCATCGCCTGCTGGCGCTCGAACTGAGCTTGCTGCTGTTTCGCGTTCAACGCACGCTGCTCTTCATAGAAGCCATAGTCGCCGGAATAGGTCGTCAGCGCGCCGCCGTCGATCTCGATGATCTTGGTGACGATCCGGTTCATGAACTCGCGGTCGTGCGAGGTCATCAAGAGAGCGCCGTCGTAGCCTTTCAGGAAGTCCTCCAGCCAGATCAGACTTTCGAGATCGAGATGGTTGCTCGGTTCGTCGAGCAGCATGACGTCCGGCCGCATCAGAAGGATGCGGGCGAGCGCCACGCGCATCTTCCAGCCGCCCGACAGTTTGGCGACGTCGCCGTCCATCATCTCCTGGCTGAAACTGAGGCCGGCGAGAACCTCGCGGGCACGTCCCTCGAGCGCATAGCCATCGAGCTCTTCGTATCGCGCCTGCACCTCGCCGTAGCGCTCGACGATCGCATCCATTTCATCCATGCGATCCGGATCAGACATGGCCGTCTCGAGCTCACGCAGTTCCGCCGCAACGGCGCTGACCGGGCCTGCCCCTTCCATCACCTCAGCGACGGCCGACCGGCCGGCCATCTCGCCGACATCCTGATCGAAATAGCCGATGGTCATGCCCTTCTCGACCGAGACCTGCCCCTCGTCGGGCAGTTCCTGACCGGTGATCATCCGGAAAAGGGTCGTCTTTCCCGCTCCGTTCGGCCCGACGAGCCCGATCTTTTCGCCGCGGTTCAACGCTGCCGAAGCTTCGATGTAGAGTATGCGGTGGCTGTTGGACTTGCTGATGTTTTCGATGCGGATCATGCGGAGGACGGCCTATCTGGTTGCGGGCACCCCTATGCCACGGGTTGGCGTAGCTGTCACGCCGGCCGGACGCATCTCTTCTCGGCGAGGCTATGCTTCGCACGGCGGCTCCCAACCAGCGCACGCATGGTAGACGCCGCTCCCCTCGCCTCGCTGGCGTAAGCAACCCACAGGTCTAGACCACCTGGTCTGACCCAACTCGACCATCAGGCCGAATTAAGGTGTTAACCGAGACAAGCTATAAGCGCACCTGCGGATCATACCTCGGCGCATCGCACGCGGGTACTGACCTGACTTCAACCCCGACGGTCTGGGAAAACGATGCCTGCAACCACGACTTATGCAACGACTGGTAACGCCTATATCAACGGTCTCCTGGGCGACTGGAAATGGGCGATCAAGGACTTCACGTTCAGTTTCCCGACCAGCGCTTCGTTCTACGGCTCCGGTTACGGCAATGGCGAGCCGCTGAAGGGCTTTGCGGTCTTGAACGCCGCACAGCAGGCCGCGACGCGCGCAGCCCTCGATCAGTTTTCCTCCGTCGCCAACGTGACATTCACCGAGGTCAGGGAGAGTGCGACCAAGCATGCCGATCTCCGCCTCGCCTCGTCCGACGCTCCGAGCACCGCCTGGGCCTATTTCCCCTCGACCGCGGCAGAAGGCGGCGACGCGTGGTTCAACAAATCGTCCGGCCACTACAGCCGACCGGCCAAGGGAAACTACGCCTATGTGACATTCCTTCACGAGACCGGTCACGCGCTTGGGCTGGAACACGCCCATGAGGGCAACGTCATGCCCGTGAACCGCGACTCGATGGAATACACGGTCATGAGTTACCGTTCCTATGTCGGTGCCTCGACCACGGCCGGTTACACCAACGAGACCTGGGGATATGCGCAATCGCTGATGATGTACGATATCGCCGCCTTGCAGCATATGTACGGCGCGGATTTCACCACCGAAAGCGGAAACACGACCTATCGCTGGAGCCCGACGTCGGGCGAGATGTTCATCAATGGTGTCGGTGAGGGTGCCCCTGGCGGCAACAAGATCCTGCTTACTGTATGGGACGGCGGCGGAACGGACACCTACGATTTCTCCAATTATACGACTGCACTGAAGGTCGATCTGCGCCCGGGCGAATGGACGACCACCTCGGCCGCGCAATTGGCGAAGCTGCATTATAACGGTTCAAAGGTGGCGATCGGCAATATTGCCAACGCTCTACAGTTTCAGGGCGACGCCCGCTCCCTTATCGAGAACGCGAAGGGTGGCACAGGCAGCGACACGATCACCGGCAATGCCGCAGCAAATGCTCTTTGGGGTAACGGCGGCAATGACAGGCTGATCGGCGGCGATGGCAACGACAATCTTTTCGGCGGTGCGGGCGCCGACCGGCTCGACGGCGGCAATGGCACTGATCTGGCGAATTACTCGAATGCCACAGCCGGCATCGTCGCAGATCTTTCCTCGCCCGGTTCCAACACGGGGGAAGCGGCGGGCGATACATATGTATCGATCGAGCGGCTCTACGGTTCAGCCTTCAACGATGCCTTGCGCGGAGACAATGGCGCAAACCTCCTGAACGGCCTTGCAGGCAACGACGTGCTGAATGGGCGTGACGGCAACGACACCCTGATCGGCGGTAACGGCGCCGATCGGCTGATTGGCGGCGGCGGTGCGGACACCTTCGTCTTTCAGACGACCGCACAATCGGCGCCGGCTGCCAGGGACGTGATCGATGATTTCGCGTCGGGCATTGATCGGATGGATTTGCGTTCAATCGACGCGAACAGCAATGCGGTCGGAGACCAGGCATTTCTATTTATCGGCAGCAGTGCGTTCCACGGCAAAGCGGGTGAACTTAACTTCAGGAGTGGGATAGTCTCGGGTGACGTCAATGGCGACGGCCTTGCAGATTTTCAAATCAAGGTGATGAATCTTTCGGCTCTTTCCGGAAGCGATTTCCTGCTGTGAGGGGATTGGAAAAGCCATGAGCGAATGGATCGATTTTGAGCGCTGGCCAGATTGCAAGCGCATGGAGCGACCCGGGATCGTCTTCGAGGTTACCAACGGAGATCAGACACTGCTGACCGACTGCGTCGTCCCGCTGCCGCTGCCGTCCGACTGGGCTGTTCAGCCCCTGCGCTTTCGCGCCGTGCCGCAGCCTCGGCCTCGGCACTCTTCGCCGTTACCGAAGCCGGCAGGTCCGCAGCAGTAAACACAACACCGACCAGGCGGCCGATCGGCGCCCTGATCGATCAGGCGCATCATCGATGCCTCACCCCTCGCGGCGTCGAAGCGCCATGGACGTGCTGCGCCACAACTAGCTCGTCGGATTATACGCGGTAGCGATGGTCGCCGCTGGCAGCCCACTCTCGCGCCGATCAGGTGAGTCCAACCACGCTGCTGGAGGATTGATAAACACTCTCCCCCGTCTCACGGACCTCGTTCACGGTGGCGGTTGCGGCTGCAAACTCGCTCTACAGCAGCCTCTTGCCACGCATCCGGCTGCCCGGCCTTTTGCCCAGCCCAGATGATGCTGCCGTATGGCAGGTAGAGCACCTGCGTGATTGCCACCGATTACCGTTTTCACCGGTTTCGCAGCCCTCGGATACGGACTTGAGATGGCCCGTGCGTGTCAGCTTTCCCGGTCGGCGGTGATTGTTCCCCGCGGGGAACATTCGAAGAGCCCTGCGGCCTAATCTGGTCCGGCTAAGCAAGGCCTCGCAGCGTCAGCAGTGGCGGAAGTCATGCGCCATATAGCTTCCGTAAGGCCTTTTAGCCATTATATTTCAACGGCTTACCCAGACTGTCAAAAAACCCGGACGGACCCGTCAGCCAGCACTATAGAGCGTACCCTAAGTCCGCCGGCTCCCGCAAACTGTAATTTTCCGGCCGCCAATGCAAGGTCTTTCATACCGTTTAGCGACCTTTGCCATGAAGCAGAGCGGGAGTCCTTCAGAGGAGATCCGTTACGAGAGGTCTCTACAGCACAAGCCCGCATTGTCGAACTCAACATTGCCCCGATCCCGCTCTCCACCCGCCCGACGACACCCGGAATGCTAATGGCATATTTGTCTCTCGCTCGCTCGACGAGCTGCTGGGAGATAAGCTTCGATGCAGCTCAATCCGAGCCCCATCCGGTTCTGCGCTAAGGATGCGCATCCAGCCGTGCACCTTGGCCACCGTGACACCCTCCCCTCCCCCAGGCAGGGCACGAGCCGGCCAGTGTGCCTTCGCAAACGCATGAAGCTTCGCGGGGTCGATCAGCGGAGATCCTTCACGGAAGAAAAGCATAAGCCCGGTCGCGGGCCAATCGGCGCCGAGTGCAGCCGTCACCCACAGGCGTAGCCGAATGGCTCCGAAAGTTCCCCGCGGGGAACCGAATGAAGAGCGGCATCCGACCGTATCTGAAGCGCGGCACGCAGACCCGCGGCACGAGTCGAACGTCCATTGGATCTCCGCCTCGCCGTAAGCCGCGTTCCCCGCGGGGAACGCCGGCGGCCGCACAAGATTTGTGCGGCGGCGAGCGAGCCCCCATCCAGTCCGCGCGACCATGCCGGTAAGTCGAGTTCCTCCGTGGCCGTCGAGCAGAGCGTGTCTGGCGGCATCTCACACCCGCCGCAGACGGCCGCGTCAAGGGAGCACCGGTTGGCCCGCCGTCAAGTTCCCCGCGGGGAACGCCTGGCGTCCCAACCGCCAATTGTCTGAGGCGAGCGACCAGACGGAAATCATATTGCCGGAACAGCTGCTGACGATAGCCGCAAGGCTCCTGCCCTGTGCGGCGCACCATATATACGCAACCGGCAGCATGCGGCCCGCATCCGTCTCCACAATCGACACGGATCCTTGTCTCGCGTCGCGGCCGATCCATCGCGTGTCTCTCCAATAGCCCCGTTTGCGCAGGCCGCCGCGGGGTTCCCCGCGGGGAACCGTTCGGTGCCGTCGTCGCTCGGAAGCATCCCACGAAGCTGGGGCAGGGGGTGCAGGCGAGCATCGAAGGTCGAGCTTTTCCCATGCATGCACATCGCCTTTGCGATCAGCCGGCACCGCCCCGCAGCTCTCGCCGTCCAGCGCGTTCCCCGCGGGGAACTCTGCGGAGTTCGGCAGCCCCCCCCCGCTCGAGCAACGCTGGAGGCACCTAACCGACCGCCCGCCGTGAACCACTGTCGCGGCGTTCAACATGCCCACGTGGGGGTCCGAGAACCGCGCGCACCGGCTCTTCCCACCGGCACCAAGCGTCATCCACAGCGCGCATTGATGGCCATAGCCGAATCGGAGTACGTCTTAGTTGCGGAGATTTTTCGAATTTGCGTGTTTTCGAGTAGTTACGTGGTGGTTAGCAAACGGTTAACCACTTCACTGCTTAAGTGACGGAAACGATCACCAGGGATTCTTTCGATGACGCGACACCTAAGCAGCCTTGCTTTCATGGAGAACTTTTCCAGCAAGCTCGAAATGGCGCTGAACAACTTGAGCATGGCGCAATTTCCCCCGGATGCGCGCCGCACGATGCGCAAGTTCACCTCCACCGAAGTTGCCGCCCTGCTGGGCGTAACGGAGGCCTATATCCGCCAGGTTGCCGCCAAGGAACAGGGCCCCGAACCCGAAATCGCCAACGGACGGCGTTTCTACACGCTCGATCAGGTTCTTGAACTGCGCTTGGCTCTTGCGGCAAACGGCCGGAAGAAGTGGATGAATCCACGCCGGACAGGCGACGAGCAATGCCAGATCGTTGCCGTCACCAACTTCAAAGGGGGCTCCAGCAAGACCTCCACGACAATCCATCTCGGCCACTATCTGGCGCTCAGGGGTTATCGCGTGCTGGCCGTGGATCTCGACCCGCAGGCATCGCTCACCGCCCTTCATGGCAGCCTGCCGGAATTCGACTACCGCGGGGGCGACACACTTTTCTCAGCCATTCGCTTCGACGATCCCGTCCCGACGAAGTCCATCATCCATAAGACCCACATCGTCGGTTTCGACGTCATCTGCGCCGGCCTCGAACTGACCGAGTTCGAGACGGCCGTCGCGCTCGAGATGCGGCGGTCCGCAGGAACGGGCTTCCTGCTTCGCGTTTCCCAAGCTCTTGAGCAGGTCGCCGAAGATTACGACTTCATCCTCATGGACTCGGCTCCGTCCCTGAACTTCCTGACGCTTTCGTCACTGACCGCTGCCACCGGCGTCATCATCCCGGTTCCTGCGCATATGCTGGATGTGGACTCGACGGCGAAGTTTCTGGAGCTTGCCGGGTCCTACATGCAGATCCTGAATGAGGTGGGCACGGCGGCTCAATGGGATTTCGCCAAGTTCCTGATCACCAAATTCGAGCCGAACGATCATCCGCAAGCCAACATGTCCGCGCTGATGAGACAGGTGTTCGGCGAGGATCTGCTCCTCAACTCGGTCATCAAGTCGACGGCCGTGGCCGACGCACTGACTTGGAAGCAGAGCCTGTACGAGGTTCAGAGGTCCCGCTTCTCGGCGCCGAAAACCTACGACCGCGCCATCGAGTCGATAAACGCCGCCAATGCTGAACTCGAAGGCCTGTTCTGGAAGGCATGGGGGAGAGAATGAGCCGCAAGGATTCCAAAGGTCTTTTTGCCAATGTCCTCGGGCAGCTGGAGAATTCTGCGGAGACGGGCGGAATGCAGCGGTCCACGTCACCCCACCTTCTCAAAGTCGCCGCCGGCGTCCGCCAGATGCAGGAACGCAGCGAGCTTGCCGAACGACTCCTCAAGGATGGCGGCCAGATCGTCGAGATCGATCCGGACGAGATCATGGAATCCGCCATCCGGGATCGTTTCGATTCCGGCTACAGCGAAGCCAGCATCGCGGATCTGCTCGAGTCGATGCGCGAGCACGGGCAGAGTACTCCCGGCTTGGTCCGCCCGGTTCGGGGGGCCGCCAGGCCGTTCCAGATCGTGTTTGGCCGGCGGCGGCTTGCCGCTGCCAAACTCCTCGGCATCAAGTTCAAGACGATTGCCCGTGAGCTGAGCGACGAAGAGGCGATCGTTCTCCAAGGGGAGGAGAACAGCAACCGCAAGGACCTGTCCTTCATCGAGCGGTGCCTTTTTGCGCAGTCGCAGGAGGCTGCCGGTTATCGCCGCGACGTGATCTGCAAGTCGCTGAGCACCGGCAGGTCGCATATCTCCGAAATGATCCGGATAGCGGCAGCACTGCCGCGCGACATCCTGATGCAGATTGGTCCGGCCCCTGAAATCGGACGGCGCAGATGGGTGGAATTCGAGCTGCGCTGGGCGGCCCACGGGGAGCCCTCGAAAGTAGCGCAGTCGGTTCTGGAGAGAGACCAGATGCAGGCCTCATCCAGTGACGCTCGTTTCGCTGCAGTTTTTGAGGCGCTTGCCAAGACGGATGCCAAGGCTGCGGCCTCTTCCGCCACGGCCGATCTGATCTCTCATGGCCTCGTGCTTGGCCAGATCCAACGCGGCAAGTCGGCTTCGAAGCTCACGTTCAACAAGTCTGTGCCGTCAGGCTTTGTCGATTTCATCGCAGGTCAGATCGAAAGCCTGCACGACCAGTTCATGCGAAAGCAGCATTCGAAACAAGGAGACTAACCCGCAAAAGAAAAAGGCCCCAACGAACAAGCCGTGGAAGCCTTCCTCAGATTTGTAGCAAGATCGAGAATCGCATTTCCACGAATCACAGTCAAGAGTCCTTGGCACCGTTTTTGGTGAGCTGCTTTCTTTTGCCTTATCGAAGGTGAAGGAAAATGGAGAGTGGAAGTGTGACGACGCCCTTTGGGCGGCGGTCGATGACTCTTGCCATGTTGGCAGGCCAGTTCATCTCCCGCGACATCGAACCTGGAAAATCGGTCGACAAGTGGAAGCTGTTTCGCTCGCTTTGTGCGGCCAAACGCCGTCTCGGCATCAGCGACCGGGCGCTGGCCGTTCTGAACGCGCTGTTGAGCTTCTATCCGGAGAACACGCTGAGCGGTGAGACCGGTCTGGTCGTCTTTCCCTCGAACGTTCAGCTGTCGCTGAGAGCCCACGGCATGGCGGAGGCGACGCTCAGGAGGCACCTGGCCGCATTGGTCGAGGCAGGGCTTGTCGCCCGCAAGGACAGTCCGAACGGCAAGCGCTATGCACGCAAGTCTCGTGATGGAGCGATCGGCACGGCGTTCGGCTTTTCGCTCGCACCGCTCCTGGCTCGCTCCGGCGAAATAGAGCGGCTCGCTGCCGAGGCCGAGGCCGACCGGCTCGAGCTGCAACGGCTGCGCGAGAGGCTGACGCTCTGCCGCAGAGACATCGCCAAGCTGATAGACGTGGTGCTCGAAGAACTGCCCGGCGACTGGACGTCCATGCAGGAGAATTTTCGAAGCCTTGTCCAGGCTATACCGAGGGCGCCCGACATCGCTGATCTCACCCCTCTGGTGGAGGCGTTCGAAACGCTGCGCGAACATGTGGCTAACCAGTTGCAAAAGCGCATAAAACCACAAGAGATGAGCGGCAATCCCGATCAAATTGAGCGGCACAAACAGGAATCAAAACCCGAATCTATCATTGAACTTGAACGCTGCTCTTCGGATGAGCGGTCAGACGGCCAAGCCATTGAACGGGCTCACGAGGCAAAAAGGTCCTTTCCGCTGGGAATGGTCCTGAAGGCCTGCCCGGAAATCATCAACTACGGTCCTGACGGCACGGTGAAAAGTTGGCGCGACCTTATGATCGCTGCGGTTACGGTACGATCTATGCTTGGCGTTTACCCCTCGGCCTACCAGGACGCCTGCGAGGTCATGGGACCGGAAAACGCCGGCATCGCCGTGGCCTGCATTCTGGAGAGGGCAGGGCATATCAACTCCGCCGGCGGCTATCTGCGCGATCTGACCGCCAAGGCGCGGCAAGGGAAATTCTCCCTCGGCCCGATGCTGATGGCGTTGCTGAGGGCGAATGGCTCCGATCAGCCGAGGGTGTCGTGATCCTGACGGGCGGCCGCCGCGGGGAACACGATCGGCACGAGCATATTGCCGACCCGTGGGCGCCGAGCGATCCCACTCATGCGAAATCACCAGCAGCATCCACCATTGCCGCCATCACCCGTGAGCGTCGGGCATGCCCAATTTCGTCGGTGGCTCACTAGGAATCACACCGGCCTCCTTGGCTACCTTCCAGTTAGAAGCCTACATCCGGGTACAATTCCGGCGGTTTCGCAAACATGCCCGATACGTCGCGCAGGCAGAACACACGTCGTCAAATGTCGCGATCGTGCGACGCAACCGAACGGAGTGTCTGATGACAACGCAGGAAAAGGTTCTCTACACCGGCAAGACCCATACGACCGGCGGCCGTGAAGGGTTCGCCCGCAGCGACGATGCCCAACTGGACGTCAGGCTTTCGCCTCCCGGCAGCGGCAAAGCCGGCACCAATCCTGAGCAGCTCTTCGCCGCCGGCTGGTCGGCCTGTTTTATCGGTGCACTGGGTCTTGCCGCGGCGAAGCATACGTTGTCACTCCCGGCCGAAACGGCAGTCGATGCTGAAGTCGATCTCGCCAAATCGGATGGCGGCTTTTTCCTTCGGGCCCGGCTTGCCGTCAGCCTGCCCGGCATCGACGCGGACCTTGCGCGATCGCTCATCGCCGAAGCGCATCAGACCTGCCCCTATTCAAAGGCAACGCGGGGGAACATCGAGGTCGATCTGACGCTCGCCTGACCGAGCTCGTGATTCAAGGAGGTTTAGATGAAGCGCCTCATAGTCGGCATACTGACATTCGCCGTTGTGGCAACGCCTTGCGCCTACGATATATTTTCGGCGGAGCCGTCGGCGCTGGCCGGACTCCTCGCCGCGTCTGTGATGCCGCTCTAACGGAGCGGTGCCGCCATTTCGCGGAGGGATCGGCTGCGAAACCGGCCGATCCTTCACACGTTCAGGCTTTCTGCGGTCGATCGGGTTCGCGTCTCATGGCCGTCTGGAAAATGGCCCAGCGGCTTTCGAACAGGCGAAGATTTTCGGCGTCCGGACACTCGGACCCGCAGAGACGGACACGATTATTCGCGCCTTCAAGCAAATCGACAAGGACGTGGCAAACCTCAATGGCAGACCCCGGCACGATGATGCCCGCGGCCTGAGCCGATGTGATCGCCTGCACGACGGGCTCCAGTGCAGCACTCGACCACGCCGCCAACCTTTCCCGCAATGGCAAGGAAAACACGGCCTCGGCGGTAACCGACATATAGAAAGCGGAATAATCCCGGTCCGTGCCGAAGCGGAAATAGCTGAAAGCCATATCGCGCAACACTGCGAGAGGTGCATCACCCTGTCCCGCTGCGTCGGCAAGCGTCTTGCGAAAGCGGACGAGGTCACGTTCGACCACGGCTTCCAGAAGCGCCTGCCTGTTCGGATATCTCCGATAAAGCGTGTGTTTCGAGATTCCGAGCTCGGCGGCAATCTCTTCCATGGACGTGTTCGCAACCCCCTTGCGGGCAAAAGTCGAGCGGGCGCTATCCAGAAGACGGCGGGTCAGAGCCTCTGCCTCTTCCCGGGTGGGACGTCCGCCGCCACGTCTGCGAACTATATTCATCTATGTCCGACCCCGTCGATGGGCGGGATGGACAAGGCCATTGTCCGTACCGCCCGTTGCTGATAAAAGCACGGTACTGTGCTGTTATTAGCAATGCAACAGGTTCGCCATGCCCTCCATCACTCTCTCCGCACTTTCCTGGTCGAAACCCGACGGGGAGCATGCCTTGACCGATCTCGACCTGGCGTTTGGTCCGGAGCGGACGGGGCTCGTCGGAAGAAATGGCGTCGGAAAAACCATCCTGCTCAACATCCTTGCCGGTACATTGAGACCTTCCTCCGGCACGGTTGCCATCCAGGGACGCGTCGCGCTGGCGAGGCAGATGCTTCGGCCTGGCGCCGGTGAAACCATCGCCGATGTGTTCGGTGCGACCCAGGCGCTTGCGGTGTTACGGCGCGCCGAAAAAGGCGAGGCGACCCTTGAAGAACTGGAGAATGCGGACTGGACGGTGGAAGAGCGTATAATGTCCGCCCTTGTCCGGCTTGGACTGGACGCGCGGGCGGATACGCTCCTGACCGAACTCTCCGGGGGCCAGCGCACGCGGGCGGTGCTCGCGGCGGCAATTTTCTCCGAGCCGGACTTTCTGCTTCTCGACGAGCCGACCAACAATCTGGATCGTGACGGCAGACGGGCGGTTATCGACCTTCTTTCCGACTGGCGCAGCGGAGCGATTGTCGTCAGCCACGATCGTGAAATGCTCGAAGAAATGGACGCGATTATCGAACTGACCTCGCTCGGCACAAAGCGCTACGGCGGGGGGTGGAGCGCCTATCAGACGGCGAGGGCGGTTGAACTGGAGGCGGCGCAACAAAGCCTTGCGCATGCCCAGAAGACCGCCGACGAAATCGATCGCAAGGCACGTGCCCTGGCAGAGCGCCAGGACAGGCGTGACGCGTCTGGTACCCGAAAAGCGGCAAAGGGCGACATGCCGCGGATTCTCCTGGGTAGGCGCAAGAGCAGTGCGGAAGAAAGCCGGGGCAGGGGTGTGGAACTCGCCGAGCGACAGCGCGCAGGCGCGCTCGAGGCCATCACAGCCGCCAAAGCGCGGATCGAGGCGCTGCAGCCCTTTTCCATCCGCCTTCCGCGAACCGAGCTTCCAGCTGGGCGGCAAATCCTCGCGTTTGACGGAGTCACGGCGGGCTACGATCCCGCCCGTCCGGTCATTCGAGATCTATCCTTCTCGCTGGTCGGCCCGCTGCGCCTTTCGATCATCGGCCCCAACGGGTCGGGCAAGACGAGCCTTCTGAAGGTGGTCACCGGAGAATTGCCGCCCTTCGAAGGAACCGTTTCCGTAAACGTTCCTTTCTCTCTGCTGGACCAGAGCGTCAGCATCCTGGAGCGCGGCGAGACGATCCTCGATAACTTCAAGCGGCTCAATCCCGGTGCCGGCGACAACGCCTGCCGGGCGGCGTTGGCCAGCTTTCGCTTCCGCGCGGATGCGGCATTGCAAAGGGTGGAGACTTTGAGTGGCGGGCAGGTGCTGCGCGCCGGCCTTGCCTGTGCACTCGGCGGTTCCGATCCCCCATCGCTGCTCATTCTCGACGAGCCGACCAACCATCTGGATATCGACTCCATCGAGGCCGTTGAAGCTGGGCTGCTCGCCTATGACGGCGCACTCGTCGTCGTCAGCCATGACGAGACATTCCTTGCCAACATCGGGATAGACACGCGTCTGGAGCTCTCGACCTGCAGCGGCTGACGCCGATCCCTCGTGCGTACCGACGCTCTTCAGAGGTATTGCGGCCATGCCGGCGTCGGTCGCCGCGCCGGCATGTCGTTCGTGACTTGCTCCTTACGGGATCAAAAGCAGTTTGCCGGTGGTTGCACGGCTTGCCATCGCGGCATGGGCGCGGGCGGCGTCGGCAAGGCGATAGGTTTCGCCGATCGTCACCGTGATCGTCCCGTCCCCGATCCAGTCGAAAAGCTGTTTGGTGCGCTCGAGGAGGAGTTTGCGAGTGTGGATGTGATCCATGAACGTCGCGTAGCCGATCTTGATGCTCTTCGGCAGGCTCATGATATCGAGCGGTCCGGGCCCGCCGAGCACCGGTCCATACCAGCAGAAAGTGCCGGACCGGCGTAGCGCTTCGATCGACCCCTTGAAGGTCTTGGGACCGGAGCCATCGTAAACGACGTTCACGCCCTCACCACCAGTCAGGCGCAGGACTTCGTCGGCAAACTGTCCCTCTGTATCGACGATGACGTGCTCGGCGCCGGCCTTTTTGGCGATCGCGACCTTGTCTTCGGAGGAGACGCGTCCGATTACTCGGCCACCCCTTAGCCTGATAATCTGTGTCAGCAGGAGGCCGACCCCGCCGGCCGCCGCATGAACAAGGGCGATGTCGCCCGGCTGCACGGGATAGAAATCCGTCGCGAAGTGACTGGCCGTGAGCCCCTGCATCATCGCGGATGCAGCCGTTCGATCGTCCACGGTATCGGGAATTTTCACGAGGGAGGCTGTCGGTACCGACTGGCGCTGAGCATAACTTCCGGGAGCATAGACCCAGGCGACGCGATCGCCCAATTCAAACTCGCCCGCTCCATCGCCGACGGCAAGCACGCGACCAGCGCCCTCGACACCCAGAACTTTCGGGTTAGGGATGTCGGTCCAGGCCATACCTTGGCGCACGCCGATGTCCATGAAGTTCACGCCGGCCGCGGCGACCTCCACCACGACATGTCCCGCCTTGCGACGGGCTCAGGCCAGTCGACGAATTCCATCACGTCGGTATCACCGACCTCTTTCATCACAACGGCTTTCATGCGTATATCCTTTTATTGACTGATCATTCCAAAAAAAAGCAAGGTTCTCTGCCTGCTAGGTGACTGCGCGAAGCGCCAACCGGCTGAGGGACTGCAGATGTTCCCGACCGGCTCCCCCACGTGCCGCTATCCTGATACCGGCGATATTGGCAACGAGGAAATCGGCCACCGCCTCAGCGGACAATGAACCGGCTAAGTCACCTGCAGCCTGGGCTTCTCTGATGCGTTCAATCGCGGCGTTCTTGAGCCGAAGATCGGCGGCGTGATGCAGTGCCGCCAGGTCGGGCCGCCTTTGACCGAACTCGCAGATCGAGTTCACGCCGAGGCAAGCTTGGTTTGCATTGTCCACAACGCGTTCCATCACCAACCGGATACCGTCCAGTGCACGCGGTTTGCCGCGCAACAAGGCGATATGAGCACTCGTCTCACTCGCCGAATAGCGTTCCACCGCCAGGCAGTAGAGCTTCCACTTGTCACCGAAGGTGTCGTAGAGGCTCTGGCGGCCAATTCTCATCGCCCGTATCAGCATCTCCGTCGAGGTGCCCTCAAAACCATGCTCGCGAAACACGGCGATCGCCGCGTCCAATGCCTCGTCCCTGTCAAATTCCTTGATCCGTGCCATAAAGCCTATATAGGAATACTGGAACGATCTGTCAAGAATATGCTTGCCGGTTGTTCCTCAGACGATGACCGCACGGGGCTCGAGGAAGGCTTCCAGGCCGAAGACGCCGAATTCGCGCCCGAAGCCGGATTGCTTGAAGCCGCCAAAAGGTGCAAACGGCTCGTGCGGTGCGCCATTGATGATCACGCGACCTGCCTCGATGCGATCAGCAACGCGCTTTGCCCGCTCGAGGTCGGAAGAGAAGACATTGGCCTGCAGGCCGTAGTCGGTATCGTTGGCGATCGCGATCGCCTCTTCCTCGTCGCGATAGGAAAGGACGCAGAGCACCGGGCCGAAGATCTCCTCGCGGGCAATGCCGCATGTCGTTGCGGACGCCGGAAAAGATGGTAGGACGAACGAACCAACCCCGATCGAGGCCTTCCGGACGCCCTTCGCCACCGATCAGGAGAGTTGCGCCTTCTTCCTGGCCGAGACGCAGGTAGCCTTGCACGCGGTCCCATTGCTTCCGGCTCACCAGCGGCCCGATCCGCACCTCGCGATCACCGGGATCACCGACCGTGAACACCTTTGCCGCCTCTTTCAGGCGTGCCTCGATCTCGTCGCGACGAGATTCGGGAACGAGGATGCGGGTACCGGCAATGCAGGCCTGTCCGCTGTTGAGGAAGCCGGCAGCCAGAACGTGAGGGATCGCTACTTCGAGATCGGCATTGTCCAGGATGATGCTGGGGCTCTTGCCGCCAAGCTCCATGGTGACCCGCTTCATCGTCGCCGCGGCCGTCTGGGCGATGGCGCGGCCGGTGACGGTAGAGCCCGTGAACGTGATCTTTGAAACATCCCGGTTTGCGGTGAGCGCCGCACCCACGACAGCGCCGTAGCCGGTGACGATGTTGAACACCCCCTTCGAGAGAGCCGCTTCATGCAGGCATTCCGTGATGACCTGCGTTTGGATGGCGCTCATCTCGGAAGGTTTGATGACCATCGTGCTGCCCGACGCGATCGCTGCCGACAGCTTTCCGCAGATGAAGCTGTAATTGCTATTCCATGGTGTGATCGCCACCGCCACCCCCGAAGGCCGCATCTCCACGTCGGCGCGGCCGATGCGCCGCCGGAAATCGTAGCTCTCCAATGTCTTGGCCATATCGAGGAACACGTTTCCGGCTCGCCGCGCCGCAAAGTCGATGAAACTCGACGGCGCTCCGTATTCCATCCGCATGGCCTCAACGAGATCGCCGGCGCGCTCAGAGACTGCCGCATGCAAGCGCTTCAGCATGGTGATTCGCTCTTCCTTCGACGTATTGGAGAATGCGGGAAATGCGCGCCTGGCCGCCGCAACGGCGCGGTTCGCGTCGTCCTCATCCGCCAGGCGCACCTTTCCGATCTGTTCCTCGGTCGCCGGATTAAAGAGCGGGGCCCATTGCTCGCCGTGGGGTTCGACGAAGCTGCCGTCGATGTAGACTCTGTCGATGATACGCATTGCCTCTCTCCTGTTATGGCTTCACCAGGAAAATGGAATGCATTATCTGTTGCGGCTAGTCGGACAAAATCGGACAGGCTGGTGAGCTACATCGCACAATGAGGGCAAGCTTGAGCGAATTGCGGTTGCCGCGGTTGCGCGCCATGGCGGCTTTCGCGCGGCCGCGCGCGAACTCGGCATGTCGTCATCGGCGTTGAGCCATGCGATAGCAGCGCTGGAAGAGCGCCTGGCAGTCAGGCTGTTCAACCGCACGACGCGCAGCGTTGCGCTCTCTGCTGCGGGAGAACAATTCCTCTCTGCGATCGCACCGGCCTTGCAAACGATCGAGAATGCGATCGAGCATATCGGCGAGCATTCGAGTAGACCCTCGGGCAGGCTACGGCTCAATATGGCGCCGGGCGCGGCACGCATGCTGCTGGAGCCGCTGCTGCTCGAATACGGCCGCCGCTATCCCGAGGTCGAGCTTGAGGTCGTGACGGAGAATGCGCTTGTCGATGTAATCGGTAAGGGTTTCGACGCCGGGGTACGACTTGCCGAGGCAATTTCGCCCGATATGGTGGCCATTCCGATCACCCGGACCCTCCGTTTCCTGGTTGTCGGATCGCCTGAATATTTCAAGGGGCGTTCCAAGCCAGTCGTCCCGCTCGATCTGGTGCGGCATCGCTGTATCCAGATGCGCATGGCGAACGGCAGACTGTATCGCTGGGAGTTCGAGCGGCGGGGTGAAGCACACGTGGTCGACGTTCCCGGCAATCTGACGCTCGATGCGACGGACCTTATCCTGGAGGCCGCCCTTTCGGGCGCTGGACTCGCTTATATCGGCGAGTATTCGCTCGCTGCGCATATCGCTACCGGGCGCCTTGTTCCGGTGCTGGAAGAGTGGTGCCCCGCCTATCCCGGGCTCAGCCTTTATTTTTCGCAGCGCCGTCACATGCCCGCCAGATTGCGCGCCTTCATCGACCTGATCAGGGAACAAGCCGTTTGACCAATGGGGTAAAATTGCGCCAAATCACGGGGAGCATGCGCCGGCCCAATTGATGCAGCCCAATCGACTTGGCGGACAGGCTGCTTTTGGACGCGCACAATCGAGGAAGAGGAGATTACCATGGATCAGAAGAGCGATAGTGCGGGCAAGTGTCCCGTCGCACACACGGCACCGAGAGGCAGATCGAACCGCGACTGGTGGCCGGATCAGTTGGACGTCCAGGTTCTGCACCGGCATTCCGGTCTTTCCGATCCGTTGGGCAAGACGTTCAACTACGCCGAGGAGTTCAAGAAGCTCGACCTCGATGCGCTGAAGCGGGACCTGCATGCACTGATGACGGATTCGCAGGACTGGTGGCCGGCCGACTTCGGCCACTATGGCGGGCTCTTCATCCGCATGGCCTGGCACAGCGCCGGCACCTACCGCATCACCGACGGCCGTGGCGGCGCCGGTCAGGGCCAGCAGCGTTTCGCGCCGCTCAACAGCTGGCCGGACAACGCCAATCTCGACAAGGCCCGACGTTTGCTGTGGCCGATCAAGCAGAAGTACGGCAACAGGATTTCCTGGGCGGATCTGTTGATCCTGACCGGCAATGTCGCGCTCGAATCCATGGGCTTCAAGACCTTCGGCTTTGCCGGCGGCCGGGTCGACGTATGGGAGCCGGAGGAATTGTTCTGGGGACCGGAAGGCACCTGGCTGGGCGACGAGCGCTACAGCGGCGAACGGCAACTGAGCGAGCCGCTTGCCGCCGTGCAGATGGGCCTCATCTACGTCAACCCGGAAGGCCCGAACGGCAATCCCGATCCGGTTGCTGCCGCGCACGATATCCGAGAAACCTTTGCCCGGATGGCTATGAACGACGAAGAGACGGTGGCGCTGATCGCCGGCGGCCACACTTTCGGCAAGACGCATGGCGCGGGCGATCCCTCGTTCATCGGCGCAGACCCGGAAGGCGGCGCGATCGAGGATCAGGGTCTCGGCTGGAAGAGCACCTTCGGCACGGGCGTCGGCAAGGACGCGATCACGGGCGGGCCGGAAGTGACCTGGTCGCAGACGCCCACCCGCTGGAGCAACCACTTCTTCGAAAACCTGTTCAACCACGAATGGGAACTGACCAAGAGCCCCGCCGGCGCATATCAATGGAAGGCGAAGAACGCCGAGGCTTCCATCCCCGATGCCTATGACGCCTCCAGGAAGCATGTTCCGACCATGCTGACCACGGATCTGTCGCTGCGTTTCGATCCCGCTTACGAGAAAATCTCGCGCCGCTTCCTCGAAAATCCGGACCAGTTCGCCGACGCTTTCGCCCGCGCCTGGTTCAAGCTGACCCACCGCGACATGGGGCCGAAGGTTCGCTATCTCGGCCCTGAGGTCCCGGCCGAGGATCTGATCTGGCAGGACGTAATCCCGGCCGTCGACCACAGGCTGGTCGACGAGACGGACATAGCCGGCCTCAAGGCGAAGGTCCTCGCTTCCGGCCTGTCGGTGCAGGAACTTGTCTCGACCGCATGGGCTTCCGCCTCGACCTTCCGCGGCTCCGACAAGCGCGGCGGCGCCAATGGTGCGCGAATCCGCCTGGCGCCGCAGAAAGACTGGGAGGTCAACCAGCCGACTCAGCTCGCCAGGGTTCTCTCTGTGCTTGAGGGCATACAGAGGGACTTCAACGCCGCCCAGACCGGCGGCAAGAGGATCTCGCTTGCCGATCTGATCGTGCTTGCAGGTGGCGCCGCCGTCGAAAAGGCGGCGAAGGCCGGTGGCCACGACATTGCCGTTCCGTTCACGCCGGGTCGCATGGATGCCTCGGAGGCACAGACCGACGCCGCATCCTTCGCCGCGCTGGAGCCTCGTGCCGATGGTTTCCGCAACTATGTGAGCACCAGCCGCCGGCAATTCATGAAGCCGGAAGAGGCGCTTGTGGATCGCGCTCAGCTGCTGACGCTGACGGCCCCGGAGATGACCGTTCTCGTCGGTGGCCTGCGCGTGCTGAAGGCGGGCGAGCCCAAGCATGGCGTCTTCACGTCGCGGCCCGAAGCGCTGACGAACGACTTCTTCGTCAACCTGCTCGATATGGGCACGCAGTGGTCACCCATCGCAGGCGAAGAAGGCGTATACGAAGGCCGCGACCGCAAGACGGGCGCTGCGCGGTGGACCGGCACCCGCGTCGACCTGATCTTCGGCTCGCATTCACAGCTGCGTGCCTTTGCGGAGGTGTACGCCCAGTCTGACGCCGGGGAGAAGTTCGTGAAGGACTTCGTCGCGGCCTGGAACAAGGTCATGAACGCTGACCGCTTCGATCTGGTGTGATTGACGGGGCCAGGACGTGGCTTGAGCCATGTCCTGGCCTTCCCCCGCATCGTCGTCAAATGCGCTAACCGTCTTCAGTTTCGTTCGCCGCGCTGCCGATCAGCGTCAGACACAGCAAAGCCAGCAGCGCAGCGAGGCTACTCGCCGAGGCTAGCGGCCACCAGCCTATGTTGATGAAAGGAGCGGCGGCGGCGGTACCTCCGGCAGTGATCCCAAGTATAGCGGCAACGACCAAGGCGGCGCCGCGTGAATGATCCCCTTTTGAGGCAAGGATTGCCTGGTGGAAACCGATTGGTCCCCGGATGCCGAACGCGCCGTTTGCGGTCATCCACAGGGGCACGAGCACAGTCAGACTGCGTCCGCCGAGGGATGTGTAGAGAAGGATCAGGAAGAAGCCAAGAACCACAGCTCCGGTACCGATCATGATCATGCGTTCGGTACCGAATCTTCGGGCAAGTGCATTGGACGCGTTCGACGCCAGAATAAAAAGGGCGATGCCGAAAACTTGAAGGAGAATGAAGTCTCCGATCGTCATGCCCAATGCCCCTGTCATCACTGCGGGGGCGCCGAATACAAAGATGAGAATGCTGCCGAGGGAAAGCGCCTGGCTTAAGCCGTGCCGAAGAAAGTCGCGATTGCGGATGATCGACATATAGCTTCGATGGAGCTCAAGAGCCTCGAGCCGGTCCGGAAGCGATTGACGGTAGGCCCAGCTGCCAATGGCGCAGAGAATTGCAAGTCCGGCCAACATAAGGAAAGAAGTCTGCCATCCCCCCACCGTCATAAGATAGGCTCCGACGATGGGCGCGAGAGCCGGCGTCAAGGACTCGATGGAGCCGAGCCTGCCGAACATGGAAGGCGCCTTGTCCGCAGGGTAAAGGCCGTGAATAAAGCCCGGCGCGAAAACCGCCGGGCCCGAGCCGAACGCGCCTTGCGCGAAACGCAAGACGACCAGCCATTCCAAGGTCGGCGCGTAGGCAGATAGCAGAGACGTGACGGCAAACAGGCCAAGCGACCAGACCAACAGCTTGTGGCGAGAGTACCTCGCCCCGAGTTCGCCGAAGGTAAGCAGTCCCACGAGCGTGCCCCCGGCATAGGCTGCAAGGACCATCTGCGCCAATGCCGCAGTCCCGCCGAATGCCGTCGGCATGGCCGGAATTGCAGGCAGCACCAAGTCAGTCCCCGCGATTCCGAGGACGGTGCCGAATGAGATCAGCAGGAACATGACGGTTGGCGAAGCATTCACGGACATACCTGCCCATAACATGCAGACTTCGCTTGACCAATCGCACTTTGCTTATCGGTTTCACCACAAATCTTGATGGTACGCCGCAGATGCTCCGTCCGGAGCCCGCGTAGCGCTTCAGGGCAGCTGCAGCACGTCGGGGTGCTGCAGCGGTGCGTCCTTGATCCAGATCTCAGCGCCTTTACGCCCGGTGATCGCTTCGAGCGCCTCTCCTGCGGGCAACCGGCCCCAACTCTGCGGCTCCAGTTGCTCGCCCCTGGCTGCAAGGCCGCCGGAAAGGACGAGGAACTCGAGCCCACGGCGATTCTCGACGCCGACGGCTGAACCCGGCAGCCAGGTTTCTATCGACACGCGCTCTTTTCCGTCGTCGAACAGGACGCGCGCTGCCTCTACCCCCTCGCGCAACGGCGCTGATTCACCCTCTCCAGGGTGGCGAACGATTTGCGTGCCGTCGCCCTCACGATATTGCCAGAGCCGCACGAAGATCGTGCAGCCCTCCTTCGAGGCAGGTATATGCGAGGTGCCGGGCGGATTGCGGAAATAGCTGCCCGCAGGATAGTCGCCGTGCTCGTCCTCAAACGTCCCCTCGAGCACGAGGATTTCCTCGCCGCCGCTATGGACGTGGCGTGGAAAGGCGCTGCCCGGCGCATAGCGAACGATCGAGGTTGCGCGCGCAACTTCGCCGCCGATACGGTAGAGCATGCGGCGATCCACCCCTGCGGCGGGGCTTGGAACCCAGTCGAGTTTAGCCGAATGGACGATTACGGGTTTCGTCAGGTCTTCATTGATGCGCATCTGACAGGTCTCCCATTGCCACGACTATACGGAACTTCCCGTCACCGGACCTCATTTTTCTCAACAGTTCCGTGGCCCGCTTCAGCGGCATGGGATCAGCGCTGCAGCACCGGGGGAACGTAGTCGCGTGCCATGTCGATCGAGGCGGGACGCCCGGCGAGGAAAAGCTCGCCGACGCGCGGCGCGGTTTTCGCGATGACCTTGCCTGCCTTGATGACGAACAACCGGTTCGGTTTCAGCCTCAACGCCTCGGTCACGTCGGCGGCCTGAAGCACGACGAGGTCGGCCTTGCAGCCGGTCTCGAGGCCGTAGCCTTCGAGCCCCATCGTCTTTGCAGAATTGACGGTGAGCGCGTCGAAGATCTTGCGCTTGTCGTCAATGCCGGCCATCTGCGCGACATGGATCGCCATATGGCCGACCTCCAGCATGTCGCCGGAGCCCATCGAGTACCAGGGGTCCATGACGCAGTCGTGCCCGAAGGAGACGTTGAGGCCGGCCGCCATCAGCTCGCGCACCCGCGTCATGCCCCGCCGCTTCGGATAGCTGTCGTGGCGGCCCTGAAGCATGATGTTGATCAGCGGATTGGGGATCACGTTGATCTCCGCCTCGGCCATCAGCGGGATGAGCTTCGAGACATAGTAGTTGTCCATCGAATGCATTGAGGTGAGATGCGAACCAGCCACGCGCCCCTTGAGCCCGAACCGCACCGTCTGGGCGGCGAGCGTCTCGATGTGGCGCGACAACGGATCGTCGGTTTCGTCACAATGCATGTCGACCGGCAGGCCGCGGTCGGCGGCGAGCCGGCACAGCGCCTCGACGGAGCGGGCGCCGTCTTCCATCGTCCGCTCGAAGTGAGGAATGCCGCCAACGATGCCGATGCCCATATCGAGCGCGCGCTCGAGCGAGGAGACGCCATCGGGCGCGCGATAATATCCGTCCTGCGGGAAGGCGACGAGCTGCAGATCGATATAGGGTGCGACCTTTTCCTTGACCTCGAGCAGCGCTTCGGCCGTCACGAGGCGCGGATCGGACGTGTCCACGTGGCTGCGAATATAGAGAAGGCCCTGGGTCACGGCGAGGTCGCAATAGCGAAGCGCTCGTTCGACGAGGGCTTCCTTCGTCAGCAGCGGCCGCAGCTCGCCCCAGAGCGCGATGCCCTCGAGCAGCGTGCCGGAGACGTTCATGCGCGGCAAACCGAGTGACAGCGTCGCATCCATGTGGAAATGGGGATCGCAGAAGGGCGGGCTGACCAGGCGGCCGGTCGCGTCGATCTCCTCGCCGGCGGTCGCGGCTATCGACTTCTCGATGGCGGCGATCTTGCCGCCGGCAAGGCCGATATCAAAGCCCTGCCGGCCGTCCGGCAGGTTCGCATTGCGGATGATCAGGTCGAACATGGGTCAGTCCTTCGGATTTAGCGCTCGCCGCGCCGGTAGGGTTGCATCAGCGCCTGCGGAACGCGGGCGCGCCGGGCCATGAGCGCCAGCGCTGCGATCGACATCAGATAGGGAATCATCAGGAAGGTCTGATAGGGGACGACGCCGCTCAGCCGCGTCTGCAGGCGCAGTT
Source organism: Sinorhizobium meliloti 4H41 (assembly GCF_000375585.1). Lineage (GTDB taxonomy): Bacteria > Pseudomonadota > Alphaproteobacteria > Rhizobiales > Rhizobiaceae > Sinorhizobium > Sinorhizobium meliloti_A. The sequence continues at coordinate 301,976 of NZ_AQWP01000004.1, forward strand.
GGAAGCCGTCGAACAGTGCAAACAGCAGCGCTCCGACGAGGGCGCGGCCGGGCCGCCAGGAGGCGAAGACGACGAGCGCTATGCAGATCCAGCCCCGCCCCTGCACCATGGTCGGGAAGAAGCTGTTGAAGGCCGAGAGCGTCAGGAAGGCGCCGCCGATGCCCATCAGCGCGCTCCCGACGACGACGGAACCAAAGCGGATCGCCATCGGGTTGATGCCTTGCGCCTCGGCGGCGTGCGGATTTTCCCCCGTCATGCGGATCGCCAGGCCTAGCGGCGTACGGAAAAGCATGTAGCCGAGCGCCAGCGCCAGCAGGATCGCCGCATAGGTCGGCGGCGTCTGCGTGAAGAGCGCCGGACCCAGGAAGGGGAGGGACGACAGCACCGGCACGTCGATCGGCTGGAACGGCTCGATCGTCGGCGGCGTACCCGCGACCGGTACCAACAGACGGAAGACGTAGTAGCTGAAGCTCGAGGCGAAAAGCGTCACCCCGAGGCCGGACACATGCTGCGACAATCCGAGCGTGACCGTCAGGCCCGCATGCAAGAGGCCGAAGATCCCGCCGGAGAGGCCCGCGACGAGAATGCCCGTCCACAGGTCGGCGCCGTTATAGACCGTAAGCCAGCCGATCATCGCGCCGAAAGTCATGATGCCCTCGATGCCGAGATTCAGGACGCCGGAGCGCTCGCACAGGAGCGCGCCGAGCGTGCCGAGGATCAGCGGCGTGGCGATGCGCAGGACGGCCGCCCAGAGGCCGGCGGAAGCGAAAATGTCGATGACGGCGTTCATCGGCGAATCCTGTACTGGGTGAAGAAGACACCGGTCAGCATGCTGATCAGCGCCAAGGCCACCGTGACATCGGCTATGTAGGAGGGGATACCCATGCTGCGGCTCATCCCGTCGGCCCCGACGAACATGACCGCCGTGAACAGGGCGGCAAGCACCACGCCCAGGGGGTGGAGATTGGCGAGCATGGCGACGACGATGCCGGAATAGCCGTAACCCGGCGACAGGTCCGTCGTCACATAGCCCTGCACGCCCATGACTTCGATAGCCCCCGCAAGGCCCGCGAGCCCGCCTGAAATGCAAGCCACCGTCACCAGGGTACGGCCGAGCGGCACGCCCGCGAACACCGCCCCGGCCGGATTGAGGCCGGCTGCTCGCGACTGCATGCCGAACATCGTGCGCGACTGAACGAGATGCACGGCGACGGCGAGGACGAGTGCGATCATCAGCCCGATATGGAGGCGGGACCGGGCGAAAAGCTTTGGCAGGACCGCCGCGTCGGCGACCGGTTGCGACTGCGGCCATCCGAAGCCCATCGGGTCCTTGAGCGGGCCGTCGATCAGCATGGAGACGAAGAGCACGGCGACGAAATTGAGGAGAAGCGTGGTCACGACCTCGTCGACGGAAAAGCGCAGCCTCAGCCAAAGCGGCACGAGCAGCAGGACGATGCCGGCTGCCGCCCCGACGACGAGAAGCAGCGGAATCTGCAGGGGCGAGGGGAGACCGCCGAAAAGGTGCGAACTGGTCGCGGCGACGGCAATCGCTCCGAGATAGAACTGACCCTCGGCGCCGATGTTCCAGAGCCTCGCGCGGAACGCGACCGCCGCGGCAAGGCCCGTTAGAATGAGCGGGCTTGCGCGGGTCAAGGTTTCGGTCGCCGAAAGCCGCGAGCCGAAAGCCCCGACGAGAATGCGCCAATAGGCCTCCATGACCGGGGCACCGGCGAGAGCGATGAGCAGGCCGGCCAACGCCAGCGCGCAGAGGATCGCAAGCACGGGCGTCGCGATCACCAGGGCGAGCGAACGATGTTCGCGTCGTTCAAAACGCATGCGGAACCTCGTGCTCTTCATTCCATTCGCCGGCCATCATCAGGCCGAGTTTCGTGGCACTGGCGCTGTCGGCGGCGATTGGAGGCGAAAGCCGACCGTTGACGATGGCCTGAATGCGGTCGGCAAGCGCCATGACTTCTTCCAGGTCCTCGGAGATGAGGAGCACCGCGGTTCCCGCGCGCCGCGCTTCGAGCAGCCGCTCGTGCACCGCGGCGACAGCCCCCTCGTCGAGCCCGCGCGCCGGCTGCGCCGCAAGCAGGATGCGCGGTCGGTCGATCAGATTGCGCCCGAGGATGAGCTTCTGCATGTTGCCGCCCGAGAGCAGCCGCGTGCGTGTCGTCGGCCGGCCGCCGCGCACGTCGAAGGCATCGATGATCTGGCCGGCGAATGCCTGGCCGGACGGCCGATCGACGAGGCCGTAGCGCGAAAATCGCGGCAGGCGCTCGAGAACGGCGTTCTCCCAAATGGCCATTTCGCCGATCGCGCCTTCCTTGTTGCGATCTTCCGGAATGCGGCCGATCCCAGCCCGGACGGCGCCGTCAACCGTGAGGTCGCCGATCGGCTCGCCGAACAGCAGGAGTTCGCCCTTGTCGCGCCTGACCGTACCCGACAGGAGATGCGCCAGCGTCGTCTGGCCGTTGCCGGAAACTCCGATAATGCCGAGAATCTCGCCAGCGCGGAGGCTGAAATCGATGGACTTCAGCCGTTCCACCCCGTCGATGCTGACGCTCACATCCGCGACATCAAGCACCACCTCGCCGGGCGTCGAAGGCTCGCGCACCGGCCGGGCCACCTTGCGGCCGACCATCAGTTCGGCAAGCTCCGCCTTGTTCGTCTCTTTCGCAAGACGCTCGGCCACCTTGCGGCCGCCGCGCAGCACGACGATCCTGTCGGCCGCAGCCATGACCTCGTCCAGCTTGTGCGAAATGAAGATCAGCGAAAGCCCTTCGCGCGCCATGTCCTTCAGTGTCGAGAACAGCCGCTCGGCCTCCAGATTCGTCAGCACCGCCGTCGGCTCGTCGAGCACCAGGATATGCGCATCGTTGTAGAGCGCCTTCAGGATCTCGACGCGCTGCTGCTCGCCGACCGACAGGTCGCCGACGCGCGCGTCCGGCTCCACCGTCAGACCGAACCGCTGGCAAATGCCGCGCAGTTTCCGCCGCGCCGCGCCGGTGCCGGATCGCAGGTGCCATAGGCGTTCCGTGCCGGCCATGACGTTTTCCAGCACCGTCAGGTTGGGGGCGAGCGAGAAATGCTGATGCACCATGCCGATGCCGGCGCGGATCGCCGCGCGTGGCTTGCCCGGAGGGAGTTCCCGTCCCTCGACCAGCACCTTGCCGCTATCAGGCACATAATGGCCGAACAGGATGCTCATCAGCGTGGTCTTGCCGGCGCCGTTTTCGCCGAGGAGGGCGACGATCTCGCCCTTTCCGAGGCTCAGCGAGATGTCGTCATTGGCGACATTGTCGCCGAAGCGCTTGCTGACGCTGCAAATGTCGAGAATGGCTTCGCTCATTCCGGAATTCCCGCGACGGCGAAACGGTGCTGCCAGCGGCCCTCTCTTTCCAGGCGCGCCGCAAGCTCGATGAGGAGGCGGTCGCCGCCCATGGGCGCCAGGATCTGCACCGGCAGCGGCAATCCGGCTTCATCCGCGCCGAATGGGAGCGTGAGGGCCGGAAAACCGGTGGCATTGGCGAGTGCGGCAAGTGGCGCAAACGCCGTCATGCGGCGAATCTGAAGGTCGATATCGTCGTGGTCGAAAGGAAAGGATCCGATAGGAAGGGGTGCCGACGCAAGCATGGGCGTCAGGATACAGTCTACCCGGTCGAAAAGCGACCAGACCGCATAGCTCGCATGGACGGCGTCGTCAAGCGTCACCCAAAGCGCGGTCGCCTCGAGTCGCGTCCCATGGCTGATAAAAGCCTGCGTCAGCCGTTCGGCGCGTCCGGCATCGAGACCGGCGGAAGCGACGAAATTGGCCAGGTTGACGGCGACGATGTCGCGCAGGACCCGGCCGCTCGCGGCAATGCCCGCAGCGAACGCGTCCCAACGCATCGCAACGATGCTGTGGCCGTCTCGCTCCAGCGCCCGCGCTGCCTCTTCGACGGCCTCGCTGCGCGCCGGTTCGGTCGGGTATTGGCCGCCGGTCTCGAGAAGAAGGCCGACACGTAAGGGGCCGGACGGGGAGGGGGCGAACCACGGATCGGCGAACGGCCCTCTGGCACGTCCGGCTGCCGCGTCGAAAATCGCCGCCAGGTCACGGACGGAACGGCACAGCGCAAGTTCACCGGCAATGCCGCCGAGATGATTGCCGAAGGATGGTCCAGCCGCGATCGCACCCCGGCTCGCTTTGAGGCCGAAGAGACCGCAACATGCCGCGGGGACGCGGATCGACCCGCCCGCATCGGTCGCATGGGCGATCGCCACGATGCCGGCGGCAACGGCAGCCGCCGCCCCGCCGGAAGAGCCGCCGGGCGTCCGGCCCGGATCGAGGGGGTTGCGGCAGATAGGCCCGGCCGCAGGTTCGCTTGCGAGCGACAGGCCCATTTCCGGCACCGTGGTCAGTCCAAAGAAGCAAAGGCCTGCTCCGCGGAGCCGCGCTGCCAGTTCGCTGTCTTCCGAGACGGCGGCACGGCGCTCGAGCATGTTCGATCCGGCCGCAACCGGAAGGCCGGCAAAGGGGCCGCCCAGGTCCTTGGCAAGGCTCGGGACGCCGAGAAACGGTGCGGCCTGCCCGCCGCCAGGCAAGTGGCGCAGGCGGGCGTCCGCATGTTTGGCGGCCTTTCGTCCGAGCGTCGGGTCGAGGTGGACGATTGCGCCTATTTCTGCCGATCGGCCGGCCGCCGCAAGGGATGCTTCCATCGCTTCGGAAGCGGTGAGGCGGCCCGTTCGGATCGCCTCACCGAGAGAGATTGCATCGCCTGCCATAGACAAGCCGACTACTTCGGCTCGTCCGTGATGCGCGGAACCTCGAAGGCGCCGGATTTGATCTCGGCGCGCTTGGCTTCCATCGCCGCTTCGGCATCTGCCGGGGCGACGCCCTTGACATAGGCAATGTCGCTGCCGCCTTCCTTGAGCAGGCCGAAGGCTGTGTAGTCCTTGCCGACCGGCTTGCCGGCGGAGACGTCGGCAATTGCGGCGTTGAGGATAGGGCGGAAGCCCCAGAGCGCGTTGGCGAAGACCGTGTCGGGATAGCGCGGCGTATAGTCGATCAGCGAACCCACGGATTTGAGCCCGCGTTCCTTCGCGGCATCGGCGGTGCCGATGCGCTCGCCGAAGAGGATGTCGGCACCGGCGTCGATCTGGGCGAGGCCCGCTTCGCGCGCCTTCGGCGGGTCGAAGAAGGTACCGATGAAGGTGACGAGGTGCTTGGCATCGGGATTGACGGCCTTCACGCCCGCAGCGAAGGCGTTAATCAGCATGTTGACTTCCGGGATCGGCATGGCGCCGACGGAGCCGACGACGTTCGACTTCGTTATCTTGCCGGCGAGCATGCCGGCGAGATAGGCGCCGTCGTGGTTCCAGGTGCCGAAAACGCCGAAATTGTCGCCCGCTTCCTTACCGCTCGAGCCGAGGACGAAGGCGGTCTCCGGATAGTCTGCGGCGACTTCGCGGGCCTGCTTTTCAACGGCATAGGCTTCGCCGATGATGAGCTTTGCACCCTGCTCGGCATATTCGCGCATCGCGCGGGGATAGTCCGTGCCGGAAACCCCTTCGGAGAAGACATATTCGATCACGCCTTCCGCGGCCGCATCCTGCAGCGCCTTGTGCAGGACCGAGTTCCAGGCGTTTTCGACAGGGGAGGCGTGAATACCGGCAACCTTAACCGGCGTGCTGGCGCGGACGCCCGGCGCAAAAGCGCTCACGCCAAGCGCCAAGCCCGACGCAAGCACATTGCGCCGGCTCATCATCAGATCTCTTGCCATGGATGGTGTTCCCCATTTTTACCAATTGGTAGAATCTTTATTTTGTACAAAGCTTTGTCAAGCAGTGCGGGTGAATAGAAAAGCGGCAATGAGCGACTTTTCCGGCGATCGCGGATGATGGTCATCGATGCCCTGAGCCGCTCGAGGCTACGGGCCTGGCGGAACAAGCGCCATGTGCGTTCGTTTTCCACCTTGCCAAGAAGCAGCGACTGAAGTGAAACAGGAAGCCTCCGTGTGCCGCTGCACATGTGAGGCTTCCTTGTGCGGGGCGCGGTCGAGCCCCCTAACCCGGAGCTGCCCATGGAAGAATTCATCCTGTTCGCATTGGTCGGCTTTCTCGCGCAGGTGATCGATGGCGCTCTCGGGATGGCCTACGGCGTCATCTGCTCAACGGTGCTTCTTGCCTTTGGCGTGCCGCCTGCCCAGGCGTCGGCGTCAGCCCATGCGGCGGAATTGTTCACCACTGCCGCTTCCGGATCGGCCCATCTCTATCACCGCAACATCGATTGGAAGCTATTCTGGCGGCTCATTCCATTCGGCATCGTCGGTGGAATGCTGGGTGCCTTCGTCGTGACCTCGTTTGATGGAGATCAGGTCAAGCCTTTCGTCACGGCCTATCTTGCAGTGATCGGAGCCTGGCTGCTTTACCGCTCCTTTCATCGCATCCCCACAAACCCGGTCAAGCTGAGGATCGTGGCACCGCTCGGCGCAACCGCGGGGTTTCTGGATGCCGCAGGCGGCGGCGGATGGGGGCCCGTCGCCACCACCGGTCTGCTCGGCGCAGGCGGACAGCCGCGCTTCGTCATCGGGACCGTCAATGCGAGTGAGTTTCTGATCGCACTTTCAGTGTCTCTGAGCTTCCTGGCCACGGTTCTAACCGGTCACTGGGAACAGGCTGGCGATTTCCGCGACCATCTTACATCCATCGGCGGGCTGATCACGGGCGGGGTGCTTGCCGCGCCCTTTGCAGGATGGGTGGTCAAGGCACTGCGAGAGAAAACGCTCCTGCGGCTCGTCGGATCTTTGATCACGCTGTTGGCCGGCTATCAGACGCTCGAACTTACCGGGTATTTCTGAACCCCGGCTTTCTTCAGATTGCGAAAAGTTCGATCGGCTTCTCAAAGCCCTTGAGAGAGTATTTTCGGCCCTCGCTTGCCGCCGTTTGGCTCTGCGCGCGCTCGCAAACGGCCCTGGTCACCAGAATTCGCCCCGCCTCGGCGGCGGACTGGGCCCGAGCGGCAGTATTCACAACCGTTCCGATAGCGGTCAGGTCGCGGTGGGATCGGCCGAACTCTCCGAAGCTGGCCTCACCGGTGTCGATGCCGATGCCGACACCGAGCTCACTTCCGTCCAGGCCGGCACCCTCCGCCAGGCGAACCTCACGGCGCAATTGGCATCGGCGCTGGATCTCCCGTGCGGCAAGTACGGCGCGCTCGGCGTGATCCGGGTGGGGAATCGGAAAGTTGAAGATTGCCATGATCGCGTCCCCGACCGTCTTGTTGAGAAGGCCGTCGAACTCCCAAATCGCCGCGGCACATTCATCGTAGAAATCATCCAGCAGCGACGAGACAGTATCGGCCGAAAGCGACTGCGAAAGCGCCGTATAGCCTCGCAGATCTGCAAAAAGCACGGAGACGTCAACGGTGATCTTGCGGGCTTTCATCACGCGCGTGAACATGAGTTCGCAGATCGTGCAGGTATTCGGGTTCATCCGGCTCGGGCGGATGCCAAAGGCGCGGAAGGGAATGGAAGCCGGCCCGCGCAGGGGCACCGGAATACGCATCTGCTCCCAGCATCCCTTGCAAATCCTGGATTGAGACATGTTGCCGCCGCCCTGTTTGCGTGACGCGCTGCGACTCTCGCATATATGGGCCACAAAATCTCTCGAAAATCCTTGCGGTCCGTAACTGAGACCGCGATGGTCCGTTAACCTTCGGACAGTTCTTCGGCCGTGGCCGCTATGGGTGCATTCCACAAGGAATTGTTGACGTATTTGAAAGCAAGGATGCTGACAATTGAGGCGACTATAACTACAATGACGATACGCATGAAGATTTACCAGGTTCGTTGCCACGCCGAGGAACTCTCCCGGAGACCTCGTTGTTCCAGCACATCCGGTTCGGCGGGAACTCCAACCGACTAACCGAGAAGTAATTCACGGATAAGCCCGACTGACGAAAACCGGTGCTGCCTTTTCGGCGGCAGCTCTCACCTGTCCGGCCGAGCGGGATCTCCAACAGCCTTTCCTCAACGAACCTGTGTTTGCGCGACAGGCAGATAGACTTTGGAGCCGGCGCGCTCTCCACCACTCAAGGAACCCCCGACCAGCAGATAGGCTGATATTCCGAGGACCGACAACAGCAGAATGCTTACGGGCAGTCCCGTTGAGGCGTGATGTTCCGGTTCCTGATAATTCCATCCAGTCATTCGAACGTACTCCACTCCACACAAAGTGAGAACGAGCCAACGATGCAGCAGTTCCTGCAACGATGGTTGAACCTGGGTAACGATGTTCGAGGCGCTGTAACGAGCCGGCATTATACCATGCCGTCGCTGCCGCGGAGGGGTTATTGGCGGGGTATCATTCCGCCATGTTCACCGGCCGTTCCTAGCTATTTCAGGCGTGGCTCGGGCTAGAGCGGGATAAGGAAAAGTGTGTCCGGTTTGCGCCGCTTGGGATGCGGACGCATTTGCCGAGGCCATTCACCAGATCACGTCGTAAAGAGTAATAAAGACGATCATTCCAATGCAGAGTGCTGGCGTCGACCTGATCGCGAAATCGACGGGATTGAATTGGTATCCGAAGCTTTCAACATAGGATTTCATTGGTTTCCTCCCGGTGAGCTGTCTGGAATCGAGGCGGTTTGGCGAACGGACCACCCGCTTCCTTCGGAAGCGTGATTTGCAAGGCTCGCTCAGAGCCCGCGGAGCAGGTTCGACTCCATGGCAGCACGAACAAGTGCCGCCATATTCTCCATCAGCAGCAGAGAAAGCTTTGCGCCTTTATGGAGTCGATCGATGATCGGAGAGATGGGGTAGGATCTTGGAGCCAAGCCCGTCAATGAGTAGCCATTAACTGTTGGGCCATAAATATGGCGAAACCAAGATTTTCTCAGCTATTCCTGAAGAGATTTCCAGGACGCTGAGGGAATTTTTGTAAACGCCTCGAGATTTTTCTTTCTCACTGAATCCCCCTCCTCAATATTTTCTTTTTCCGATACGCATAGGTGTTTTTCTCTGCAGCTCTCGGGATTTGATTTTTACTTGGCTGGACTGTCGCACTTCCTCCCGCGGCAGGCTTTTTCGTTTCTGTCAGGCCGCAGCTTCAAAGCGCCAGGGCGAGCTGCGGCCCGCTCCGATCGGCCACGGGATCGAGAGACGAGAGCGTGACCCCGAGCAATCGAATGCCTTTGGCGGCGGGAAAGATCGGTGACAGCAGCAGTTCCACGATCTCGCCCATTTCGGCGGCGCTCGCAATCGGCGCAACGATGGTCTTGCTTCGGGTGATCTGCGTGAAATCTGCCCACTTCACCTTCAGTGTCACGGTCTTGCCGCGAATGCCGCTGGCTTCACAATAGTGCCAGACCTTGTCGATCAAAGGCTCAAGGCCCGCGCGGGCCGCCTCAAGATCATGAACATCCTCCCGAAACGTATCCTCGGCGCCGATCGATTTTCGGATGCGGTCGGGCTTGACCTCCCGCTCGTCAATCCCGCGGGCGATCCAGTAGAAATACGGCCCCGACTTGCCGAAGTGCTGTTGCAGGAAGGCGAGATCACGGGATTTGAGGTCGGCGCCGGTTTCGATGCCGAGCCGTTTCATCTTCTCCGCCGTCGCCGGTCCGACGCCGTGAAACTTCTTGACGGGAAGCGCCTGCACGAAATCTGGGCCGTGCTTCGGCGTGATGACGAATAGCCCATCGGGCTTGCGCTGGTCCGAAGCGATCTTCGCAAGGAACTTGTTGTAGGATACGCCGGCGGATGCGGTGAGCTGCGTCTCGGCCCGGATCCTGGCGCGTATCTGTTCCGCGATCTCGGTTGCGAGCTGCATGCCTTTCAGGTTCTCGGTAACGTCGAGATAGGCTTCATCCAGCGACAAAGGTTCGATCAGCGGCGTGTATTCGGCAAAGATCGCTTGAATCTGCCGCGAGACGGCCCGGTAGACGTCGAAGCGGTGCGGAACGAAGATCAGCTCCGGACATTTGCGCTTGGCCGTCACCGACGGCATAGCCGAGTGAACGCCGAATTTGCGAGCCTCGTAGCTCGCGGCCGCGACCACGCCGCGCGCCTCCGGATACCCGACTGCGACCGGTTTGCCTCGAAGCTCCGGATTGTCGCGCTGCTCCACCGAAGCATAAAATGCGTCCATGTCGATGTGGATGATTTTCCGCACGCGAGCAAAAGTGGAGGAGGCAGGTGCCCCTCCACTCCTTTCATCTTCCTCCGGCTCCGCTGGCATCATTTCCTCTCGCTATAGCGCTGTCTATCCTATCCGAACCTCCCATGCTTGCTTAGCCGTAAAGTTACGCGGGGTAGATGCCCTTGGCATGTTCTAGCTGACTTCCGGAAGCTTCTCGATCAGCTTGTCGAGCGTGATCGGATACTCCCGTACCCTTATGCCGGTCGCATTGTAGATGGCGTTCGCGACAGCTGCCGCGACACCGCAGATCCCGAGCTCGGCAATACCCTTGGCCTTCATCGGCGAGGACATCGGATCCGTCTCTTCCAGGAAGACGACCTCCTGGTGCGGGATGTCGGCGTGCACCGGCACCTCGTAGGCGGCGAGATCGTGATTGACGAAGAAGCCACGCTCCTTGTCGACGACGAGTTCCTCGGTCAGCGCGCCGCCGACCCCCATTGTCATCGCGCCGATCACCTGGCTGCGTGCCGTGATCGGATTGAGGATCCGGCCGGCGGCGCAGACCGCCAGCATTCGCCGGATCCGTGTCTCTCCTGTCGCAACGTCGACCGCGACCTCGACGAAATGAGCTCCGAAGGTGGATTGCTGATGGGTTTTGGTGAGGTCGCCGAATTCGATGAGATCCTCAGCGACGAGCCCCTCATCGCCGGCAGCTTGCGCGAGCGGCATTCGGCGGTCACCCGACCGGACTTCGCCGTCTGCGAAGACAAGGTCGTCGGTGCTGTTGAAGCCGAGCTTCTGCGCCACGGCTTCCCGCAGCTTGGCGCAGGCGGCGTATACGCCGGCCGTGGAGCAGTTTCCTCCGAACTGCCCGCCGGAACCCGAGGAAACAGGGAAGCGCGAGTCTCCCAGGCTGACGGCGACCTTCTCGATCGGCACACCGAGCATTTCAGCCGCCGTCTGGGCGATGATCGTGTAACTGCCCGTACCGATATCGGTCATATCGGTCTCGACCGTGACGATGCCCTCGCGGTCGAGCCGGACGCGGGCCCCCGAGTTCAGCACAAGATTGTTGCGAAACGCCGCCGCCACTCCCATGCCGATCAGCCAGTTTCCTTCGCGCCGGGCACCGGGTTGCTTGCTCCGGCCTTGCCAGCCGAAGCGCTCCGCGCCCGTGCGCAGACAGCCGACGAGATTGCGATGCGAGAAGGGCCGTTCGGGATTCTCCGGATCGACCTGGGTGTCGTTGATGATGCGGAATTCGACGGGGTCGAGACCCAGCCTCTCGGCCATCTCGTCGATGGCGATCTCCAGAGCCATCATGCCCGGCGCCTCGCCGGGAGCGCGCATAGCGTTTCCTTCGGGAAGATCGAGGGTGGCAAGCCGCATGGCGGTCATCCGGTTCGCTCCGGCATAAAGCAGACGAGTCTGCTGGACGGCCACTTCGGGACCACCGCCGGGAAGGTCACCGGACCAGCTTTCATGCGCGATGGCCGTGATCTTGCCGTCGCGTCCTGCACCGATCCGGATCCTCTGAATCGTCGCTGGGCGATGCGTGGTGTTGTTCATGAGGAAAGGGCGGGGGAGGGCGACCTTAACGGGGCGCTTGGCTTCACGCGCGGCAAGCGCGGCCAACACCGCATCCGCGCGCAGGAACAGCTTCACCCCGAACCCTCCGCCGATAAACGGTGACATGAGATGCACCTTGTCCTTGTCGATACCAAGCGTCGTCGCGAGATCGGTCCGCCACCAGTCGATCATCTGGCTCGATGTCCAGACCGTCAGGTCGTCGCCGCTCCACGCGGCAATGGAAGCGTGCGGCTCCATCATGGCATGCGACTGGTCCGGGGTGGTATAGACCTGGTCGAGCTTGACGGGAGCTGCCTCGAAGGCGGCATCGAAGTCGCCCGCTCCGGAGTCTTCTTCGCCTTCCGGCTTGACGGCGCTGTCTTTGGCCGCGGCCAGATCGAAAGCGCCTTTTTCCTCGGCATATTCGACCTTGACGAGCGCCGCGGCGGCGCGGGCCTCCTCGAATGTTTCGGCGACCACGACGGCGATGGCCTGGTGGTAGTGCTGGATCTCGGTGCCACCGAAGAGCTTGGCGGTGTTGTATTTACCCTTCTTCAGTTCCCCGACGCCATCGGTGGTGACGACCGCGATCACACCGGGAGCATTTCTCGCGGCGGCGACATCCATCGACCTGATCCGGCCCTTGGCGATTGCCGAACCGACGATATAGCCATAGGCATAGCGGTTATTCGGATCATGCCACTCATAGGCATAAATTGCTTTGCCGGTGGTCTTGAGCGGACCGTCGATGCGGGGGATGGGCTTGCCGATTACCTTGCCCTGGTCGATCGGGTTCGTCGTTGCTGGTGTGTCGAATTTCATTGTCTCATCCCTTCGCTTCGACGAGGACGGCGCTCAGCGCGCGTTCCACGAGCGTGAGCTTGAAGGCGTTCTGTTCAGTCGGGCGGGCGCCGGCAAGAAGCTTGGCGGCGACCGCCTTTGCTCCGTTCGCCATCTCCTTGTCGGCCGCCTCGTCACGCCATGGTTTCGGCGCGATGCCGCCGAGCGCGACATGGCCGGTTCCGTCCGGCTGCACGACGGCGCCGACGGAGACGAGCGCAAAGGCGTAGGAGGCCCGGTCGCGAACCTTGCGATAGATCTGCTTGCCGCCGGCCGGCTTCGGCAGGACGACCGCGGTGATCAATTCGCCCCGCTCGAGGACATGTTCGATATGCGGCGTGTCACCCGGCAGGCGATGGAGATCTGCGATCGGGATGCTGCGCGTCGTGCCGTCGGCTCGCACGGTCTCCACGACGGCGTCGAGGGCGCGCATGGCGACCGCCATGTCGCTCGGATGGTTGGCGATGCAGGCATCGCTGACGCCAACCACCGCAAGCTGGCGGCTGAAGCCGGCGAGGGCCGAACAGCCGCTGCCCGGCTGCCTTTTGTTGCACGGCTGGTTGGTATCGTAGAAATACGGACAGCGGGTGCGTTGAAGCAGGTTGCCGGCGGTCGTCGCCCTGTTGCGCAATTGTCCCGATGCCCCTGCGAGCAGGGCGCGCGACAGAAGGGCGTAATCGCGGCGGACCCGTTCGTCGGCGGCAAGATCCGTATTGCGGACGAGGGCACCGATACGCAGCCCCCCTTCCGGTGTTGCTTCGATCCTGTCCAGTGCCAGTCCGTTGACATCGACCAGATGTGTCGGTGTCTCGATCTCCAGCTTCATCAGATCCAGGAGATTGGTGCCGCCGGCGACGAATTTCGCGCCATCCGTGGTGGCAGCGGCCCGGGCCGCGGCCTCGATCGAGGAGACGCGTTCGTAGCTGAAAGCTCTCATGCCTTCCTCCCCGCGACTTCGGTGATGGCTTCGACGATGTTCGAATAGGCGCCGCAACGACAGATGTTGCCGCTCATGCGCTCGCGGATCTCGGCGGGCGTTATTTCGGCCGGCGCCGTAAGATCCACCGTCACATGGCTTGGGATATTGGCCTTGATTTCATCGAGCATTGCAACGGAGGAACAGATCTGGCCGGGCGTGCAGTAGCCGCACTGGAATCCGTCGTGCTGGACAAAGGCAGCCTGCATCGGATGGAGGTTTTCGGGCTGCCCCAATCCCTCGAGCGTGGTGATGCTGTCGCCCTCGTGCATGACGGCGAGCGTCAGGCAAGAGTTGACGCGGCGGCCATCGATGAGAACCGTGCACGCTCCGCACTGACCGTGATCGCATCCCTTCTTGGTGCCTGTCAAATGCAGATGCTCGCGCAGCGCGTCGAGGAGGGACGTGCGGTTATCGAGCTGAAGCTCCCGGCGTTCTCCGTTCACCGTGAAAGTGACCTTCGTGCTCTGGGGTGCGGTGGAGACATTGGTCTGCGCGTGACCGAGCGAGTGTGCGCTCACCACTGTCACGGTAGCGGCCGAGGCGGCGAGCAGGTCGCGCCGCGAGATTTCAAGTGCGCCAGGACTTTGCATATCCAGCTCCATGTCTTGATGATGAAAGGTCTAGGACGAAGCGGCCTACGCCGCGAACGCGCAACAACCGAGCGCGGGAATTGATCCCGCAGACGCATTCACAAGTGAGTTAGGGCGGAGAGCGCGTGTGACTACCATCACGATGCCGATAATGCCTGTGAACCGATTGATGAATGGCGGTACTGGATCAGGCGCCTTCACAGGCAGAGGTGACTTGACGAAAGGCAAATCATGTAACAAGCATTGTTACATGATTTGGGAGAACCGCACGATGAAATCTCCGAGCGTCGATAGTCCAGCTTTTACCGCCGCCCACGCCAGTTCCTACATCGAAGGGACGTTGAGAAAAGTACCGGGGTTGGCCGCTCTGCATCGCATGACATCGATGTTGGTCGCGGAACGTGCACCGGGGCAAGCGCGGGTTCTGGTGCTCGGCGCTGGCGGCGGCATGGAGCTCAAAGCCCTCGCCGACGACAATTCAGATTGGCGCTTTTGCGGCATCGACCCGTCGGCGGACATGCTTCGCGTCGCAGAACAGACGGTGGGGCCCCATCTGCCGCGTGTCCATCTGCAGCAGGGCTACATCGACGAGGCACCGGAGGGGCCGTTCGACGCGGCGGTCTGCCTGCTCACGCTCCACTTTGTTGATCGCCCTCATCGCCTCGACACACTCGAACAGATTCGCCGCCGCCTGGTGCCAGGCGCTCCGTTCGTCGTCGCGCATATTAGTTTCCCGCAATCGGAACCTGAGCGCTCGACCTGGATCGCCCGTCACGTCGCGTTCGGCGGAACAGCCTCCGGCGATGCTGAAAGTGCAAGGCAGGCGATCGCGACGAAGTTATCGGTTCTCTCGCCCGAGGAGGACGAGGCGGTGCTTCGCAAGGCGGGCTTCTCGGATGTTCGCCTGTTCTATGCGGCGATGACCTTCAGGGGCTGGGTAGGATACGCCTGAGTTCTCAACATTCTGAGTGCTCATGGTTTCCCCGTCCTGCTCCCGCGATAGAAGATCATGCCGCCGTGATGCAGAACGCCGTCGATAAAATCTCCATCCGCTGTAAAGCCGGTATCGTCCCAATAATCGATATGCGTGCCCGTCACTTGGTAGCGTCCCTCATAGGCCCGTTCACGCGTACCGCGGGCCTCGACATAGCGACCGTTCGGCAGGAGCTCGTGGCGGATGTAACTGTCTTCTGTGACCCAAAGGCCGACATAGGGGTGATTGGTCTGCATTTCGGCTTCCTCGGCTTTTACGGATTGGCTCAGGAGTGCGGCGGTCATCAAGGTCGGAGCGATCAGCAGCTTGCGGCCGCCGCCGGTGAGACGATCTGTCAATAAGGAAAAGATCATGGAATATTCCTTTCGTCAGGGGGACGCGGGAAAGCGTCCCGGGAACGGTTCGCGCCGGGTCAATTGCTCGATGCGGTCGGCCTGATCGTGATCTCGGTGGTGTCCACGCTCTGCGGAGCCTCGATCACCTGCCGGACCGCACGGGCTATGTCGGCGGGCTGAAGCGCGATGGCGCGATAGGCGTCCATTGCCGCCACGGTCTCCTGGTGGGTGATGGTTGCAGCAAGTTCGCTCTCGACGACGCCGGGATTGACGCAGGTGACGCGGATATTAGTACTCTCCTGGCGCAGCCCGTCCGAGATCGCGCGAACTGCGAACTTCGTTGCGCAATAGACCGCGGCTGTGGGTACGACCGACAGCGCTCCGATCGAGCCGATATTGATGATCTGCCCGCTGCGCTGTGCCTCCATGATCGGCAATACGGCCGCGATGCCCCAAAGCACGCCCTTTATGTTCACATTGATCATGCACTCCCACTCGTCCAGCTTGACGGCGGCAAGCGGCGAGAGCGGCATGACGCCGGCATTGTTCACCAGAACGTCGATGCGTCCCCACCTGTCGACCGCGGCCTGCGCAAAGGCTGCCATGGAGTGACGGTCGGTCACGTCCAGTACCTGCGCCTGGGCGGTTCCTCCTGCGTCTCGAATCTCCGCGGCGATGGCCTCGATACGGGCCAGGCGGCGTGCACCGAGCAATATTTTCGCACCCGCGGCGCCAAGCTCCCGAGCGATGCCCTCGCCGATGCCGCTGGAGGCGCCAGTGATCAGAATGACCTTGTCCATGTTGTACTCCGTCCTTTGATTTGCACGGAGAAGATGGACTTCAATGACTGTCGCCGGTATCCATCGATCACTGAACCCAATGGTTAGCAGTACTCTACAATGAAAATAGACATGAACCTTCTGCCGCTCTTCCTGGCCGTCGCGGAGGAGGACAACTTCCGCGCTGCCGCGGATCGCCTCGGTGTGACCCGCTCGGCTGTCAGCCAGGGAGTTCGGCGGCTCGAAGATGCCTTTGGTACGACGCTCGTCACCCGCACGACGCGTTCAGTTCGCCTGACCGGAGCGGGGGAGCGTCTGCGCGAGGCTCTGTCGCAGCCCTTGTTGGATATTGGGGCGGCGCTCGATCGGGTCGCGGGTGAGGATGAGCCCCGCGGTCTTTTGCGGATTGCCGTCACCTCGATCGCCGAGCAATTCCTTTCCGGTCCGCTCATCGCTTCCTTTGCTCAGACCCATCCGAAGGTGACGATAGACATCACCGTAACGGACGATGAGTTCGACATCGTGGCCGCCGGATTCGACGCGGGCGTCAGGCTTGGCGAGGTGATCGAGCAGGACATGATCGCGGTGCCGCTGACGGGCGATCAGCGCGAGCTGGCCGTTGCTGCCCCCGCCTATCTCGCAGTCCACGGCACGCCGGCGCACCCGCGTGAGCTCGTCCATCATCGCTGCATAGGCTGGCGGCGAGCGCCGAATGTCGCGCCCTACAGGTGGGAATTCGAGGAGAATGGTGTTCCCTTCGATGTAGCGGTCGAGCCCCAGATCACCACCAATGACCTGCGCTTCATGCTCCGCTCGGCACTCTGCGGGGCCGGGATCACCTTCGCAACGGAAGATACCTTCCGCCCGTTCGTGGAAACCGGTGAACTTGTTCCGCTGCTGCAGGATTTCCTGCCGCCGTTTCCCGGTTTCTTTCTTTATTTCCCTCAGCGCCGCAACATGGCACCAAAGATGCGAGCTTTGATCGAGCATATAAGGCGGTCGCGATAGCCGACGCTTCCGGCGCAGCGTCGAAGGTCATGATCACACTCGGCCCGAACTCCTTATCTTTTCTTTATGCGGCTGCCAAACCATCCCAATCGATAATTGACGCGGCGCGGGCGCATCATCCGGATCTTGGATCAATCTGGAGAATGTCCATGTCCGATTTTCTTTTCCTTGCCGCCGGCGTTGGCGGCCTTGCCGCGCTAGCGCTTTATGCGCGCGCCCTGAGCCGGCTTTAGGAGGATCCGATGGTCGAGGCTTTGATCGGGCTCGTCGTCGCCGTCGCGCTCGCAGCCTATTTGATCGTGACGCTTGTACGGCCGGAGCGTTTCTAGAGCGTTTCCGCTTTTCTCCGATTCGCTGAAACACTCCAGCCTTTCATTTTGCCGCAAATCCGGACGGAAAACCGCTGCGCATTTTTCCTGGAGTTGCCCGAGCGCTCCTTCACCCACGGAGACTTCTCATGTCTGTCATCGGATGGCTGCAGATCAGCCTCCTTTTTCTCGCCGTCCTTATCGTCGTGAAGCCGCTGGGGCTTTACATGGCTGCGGTTCTTTCCGGCAAACGCAATGTCTTTTCGCCAATTCTCGGGCCGGTGGAGCGTGGTCTTCATGATGCCGCCGGCATCGATCCGACACGGGAGCAGGGCTGGCTCGCCTACACGCTCTCCATGCTCGCCTTCAGCATCGCAGGCTTTGCGCTGCTCTATGCAATCCTGAGACTTCAGGCATGGTTGCCCTTGAACCCGCAGGGCTTCGGCAACGTGCCGCCGGACCTCGCCTTCAACACCGCCGTCAGTTTCGTCACCAACACCAACTGGCAGAATTATGGCGGCGAGACGACACTCAGTCACTTCAGCCAGATGATGGGGCTGACCGTGCAGAACTTCGTCTCGGCCGCGACCGGCATTTCGATCGCGCTAGCCGTTACCCGCTCCTTCGCCCGCTCAGCCATACCGACGATCGGTAACTTCTGGGTCGATCTCATCCGTTCGACACTGTACGTCCTCCTGCCGCTCGCTGTGCTGGTGGCGGTCGCCTTCGTGGCAATGGGCCTGCCGCAGAGTTTCCGCGCCTCGGTAGAGGCCACGACCCTCGAGGGGGTGAAGCAGACAATCGCTCTGGGCCCGGTTGCCAGCCAGGAAGCGATCAAGCAGCTCGGCACCAACGGGGGCGGCTTCTTCAACGTGAATGCCGCACATCCGTTCGAAAATCCGACTGCGCTTTCCAATTATGTCAATATCTTCGCGATGCTGTCGGTTTCGGCGGCGCTGCTCTACACATTCGGGCAACTCGTCGGCAATCGCCGGCAGGGCTGGGCCTTCATCGCCGTCACCTATGCATTTCTGATCATCGGGGTCGGGATCGTCTATTGGGCCGAAGCGCAGGGAAATCCGATCCTGTCGCAGCTCGGCCTCGACCCGGCTCTCGGCAACATGGAAGGCAAGGAAGTCCGCTTCGGCCAGGCGATGACTGCGCTTTACGCAACGGTTACGACCGGCCTTTCGAATGGCGGCGTCAACGGCATGCAGGGCTCGTTCACCGGCCTTGGAGGTCTCGTTCCGATGTTCCTCATGCAGCTCGGCGAGGTCCTGCCCGGCGGCGTCGGCTCGGGCCTATACGGCATGATCGTCTTCGCGATCCTCGCGGTTTTCGTGGCCGGTCTTATGGTCGGCCGCACTCCGGAACTGCTCGGCAAGAAGATCGAAGCGCGCGAGATGAAATACGCGATGCTCGCCGTGCTCATCCTGCCGCTTTCGATTCTCGGCTTCACGGCGATTTCGGCGGTCTTGCCCTCGGCCGTCGCCAGCATCGGTACGGCCGGACCGCACGGGCTCTCCGAAATCCTCTATGCCTATACGTCGGCAAGCGGCAACAACGGCTCGGCCTTCGGCGGACTTTCGGGCAACACGCCCTGGTACAATACGACGCTCGGCTTTGCGATGCTGCTCGGGCGCTTCGCCTATGCCGTGCCGGTGCTTGCCATTGCCGGCTCGCTCGCCGCCAAGACGCGCGCCTCGGCATCCAAGGGTACGTTCCCGACCGATACGCCGCTTTTCGTCGGTCTCCTTATCGGCATCATCCTCATTCTCGGCGGGCTGCAGTTCTTGCCGGCCCTCGCGCTCGGTCCGATCGTCGAGCATCTCGCCATGCTCTCCGGCCAGACCTTCTGAAGGAACCAGGCATGTCAAACAAACCCATGACCCCGAACCTTTTCGACCCGAAGATACTCCTCCCGGCAGCGAGGGCCGCTTTCGCCAAGCTTGATCCGCGCCAGCTCGTCCGCAATCCGGTGATCTTCGTCACCGAAGGCGTGGCGGCATTGGTGACCCTCTTCTTCGTTCTCGATGTTGCAACCGGCGGCAGTCCGCTCTTCTCGGGCCAGATTGCCGCCTGGCTATGGTTTACCGTGCTCTTCGCCACCTTCGCCGAAGCCGTTGCCGAGGGGCGTGGCAAGGCGCAGGCCGACTTCCTCCGCCGTACCAAATCGGAGTTGAGCGCCCGCAAGCTCGTCGCCCCCGAGGGCCGGGAGACCAAGGAAATACCTGCGACCATGCTGAAGGTCGGCGATCTCGTCCTCGTAGAGGCCGGCGAATTGATCCCGGGCGACGGCGAGGTCGTCGAAGGGGTCGCCTCGGTCAACGAGAGCGCTATTACGGGCGAATCGGCGCCGGTGATCCGCGAAGCGGGCGGCGATCGCTCCGCCGTCACCGGCGGTACCGAGGTGCTTTCGGACTGGGTGACAGTCCGCATCACGACCGCCCCGGGGTCCACCTTCGTCGACCGCATGATCGCCCTCATCGAGGGGGCGCAACGGCAGAAGACGCCGAACGAGATCGCACTGTCGATCCTGCTTTCCGGTTTGACGCTGATCTTCCTGATCGCCGTGGTGACGCTCTGGGGCCTTGCCAGCTATTCGGCGACGGTGCTTTCGGTGACCGTGCTTTCCGCCCTCCTTGTCACGCTGATCCCGACGACCATCGGCGGACTGCTTTCGGCGATCGGCATCGCCGGCATGGACCGGCTGGTACGCTTCAACGTCATCGCCACCTCCGGCCGCGCCGTCGAGGCTGCGGGGGACGTGGACACGCTGCTCCTCGACAAGACCGGGACGATCACCTTCGGCAACCGCATGGCAAGCCATTTCCTGCCCGTTGCGGGCGTAACCGTGGAGGAACTCGCAGATGCGGCGCTCCTCGCAAGCCTTGCCGACGAGACACCGGAAGGCCGCTCCATCGTGGCGCTCGCCACCGGCGCGTTCGGGCGCCGGGCACCCGAGGCCGGGATCGATGCGGTCGTGCCCTTTGCCGCGGAAACCCGGCTGTCCGGCGCCGACCAAGGCGGCCGCCGGCTGCGCAAGGGCGCGGTCGACTCGGTCCTGAGATTTGCCGGCCTGTCCGGCAGCGAGATACCCCAGGAATTCCGGCAGGCGGTCGACAAGGTCGCCCGAACCGGCGGCACGCCGCTCGCCGTTGCCGACGGCAACCGGCTGCTCGGCGTGCTCCATCTGAAGGACATCGTCAAGCCCGGGATCAAGGAGCGCTTCTCCGAATTGCGGGCCATGGGCATCCGCACGGTAATGGTGACCGGTGACAATCCGATCACTGCCGCGGCAATCGCCTCGGAGGCCGGCGTCGACGATTTCCTCGCCGAAGCGACGCCGCAAGACAAGCTCGCTTATATCCGCAGGGAACAGAAGGGCGGCCGGCTGATTGCCATGTGCGGCGACGGCACCAATGATGCGCCGGCGCTCGCCCAGGCGGATGTGGGCGTCGCCATGCAGACCGGCACGCAAGCCGCCCGCGAAGCGGCCAACATGGTGGACCTCGATTCCAGCCCGACGAAGCTGATCGAGATCGTCGAGATCGGCAAGCAATTGCTGATGACGCGCGGTTCTCTCACGACCTTCTCGATCGCCAACGACGTGGCGAAATACTTCGCCATCATCCCGGCGCTCTTCGTCACCACCTATCCGGCGCTCGGCGTGCTGAACGTTATGGGCCTCGCGTCACCGCAGTCGGCTATCCTGTCGGCCGTCATCTTCAACGCGCTGATCATCGTGGCGCTCATTCCGCTGGCGTTGAAAGGCGTGAGCTACCGTCCCGTCGGCGCGGCAGCCCTGCTTCGCCGCAATCTCCTCGTCTACGGCCTCGGCGGCCTGGTCCTGCCCTTCGCCGGGATCAAGCTGATCGACCTGGCCGTCTCGAACCTAAACCTGGTGTGATCATGCTCAACCAACTCCGTCCCGCACTCGTCCTGACCTTCGCACTCACCCTCATTACCGGGCTCGGCTATCCGCTGCTGATCACCGGCGTGGCGCAAGCACTGATGCCGGCAGAGGCGAATGGCAGCCTCGTCCGCAAAGACGGCTTCCTCGTCGGATCGCAACTCATCGGCCAGAATTTCGCCTCGAAGAAATATTTCTGGCCGCGTCCTTCGGCGACCAACCCGGAGCCCTACAATGCCGGTGCTTCGAGCGGCTCCAATCTCGGGACGACTTCCGACAAGCTCAAGGAGCGTGTCAGAGCCGATATCCAGGGGCTTCGCGCCGCGGGCATAGGGGGTGATATCCCCGCCGATGCCGGCATGGCTTCCGGATCGGGTCTCGACCCGCATGTCTCGCCCGAATTCGCCAGGGTTCAGATCGCTCGGGTTGCGGAAGCGCGCGGACTTCCGGAGGCGGAAGTGGGCGCGCTCGTCGACAGGGCCACGCAGGGCCGTCTGTTCGGGATCATAGGCGAGCCACGCGTCAATGTGCTAGAACTGAACCTTGCCTTGGACGCGCCGAGGACCTGATCGAGCTCGAGACGTTGCATGCCCGACGATGACCGCGACCTGAAGAGCCGCCCCGATCCGGACGCCCTGCTGGCGCTCGCCGAACAGGGCAGGAAAGGCAAACTAACCGTCTTTCTTGGTGCCGCACCCGGTGTCGGCAAGACCTATGCGATGCTGACGCGTGCGCGGCGCCTCAAGGAAGAAGGCGGCGATATCGTCATCGGGCTCGTCGAAACGCATGGACGCGGCGAGACCGCGGCCCTCCTCGAGGGGCTCGAAGTCCTGCCACGTCGTCAGGTGCTCCACAATGGACGGACGCTCCACGAATTCGATCTGGACGCGGCGTTGGCGCGCCGCCCGCGCGTCATCCTAGTCGACGAGCTCGCCCATACCAATTTCGGCGAAAGCCGCCATCCCAAGCGCTACCAGGATATAGAGGAACTAGTCGATGCCGGCATAGACGTGTGGACGGCACTCAACATCCAGCACCTGGAAAGCCTCTCGGACGTGGTTGCGCAGATTGCCGGCGTGCCGGTGCGCGAGCGCGTCCCCGACACCGTTCTCAATCGCGCTGACGATGTCCTGCTGGTGGACCTGCCGCCGGCCGAACTGATCGAGCGGTTGAAGGAGGGCAAGGTCTATCTGCCCGACAACGCCAAGCGCGCCGCCGATCGCTTCTTCCGCCTGGGCAATCTGACAGCGCTGCGCGAACTCGCGCTTCGCCGGACGGCCGACCGGGTCGACGACCAGATGGTCGACTATCTCAGGCAGAACGCGATCGAGGGTCCCTGGGGGGCCGCCGAACGGCTTCTCGTCTGCATCGGTCCCGACCCTTTATCCGAAAAGGTGGTGAGGACGGCAAGCCGGCTCGCTTCGGGCCTGAATGCCGACTGGCTCGTCGTTTCCGTCGAGCGTGCGGACGGTGAGGCAGAGAGCAGCGGGGCGATGCGACAGCTCGACGAGACCTTCCAGCTTGCCGAGCAACTGGGCGCCGAGACGCGCCGTATCGTCGGCAACGACTTCGTGGAAGAAATTCTGAAGCTCGCAAGGCGGGAACATGCGACGCAAATCGTCATCGGCGGGCGCCGCCATCGTTTCCCGCTGCGCCTCTTCCGCCGCTCCTTGCCGGATGCGCTTGCCGTTCGGGCGGCCGGTATCGCCATTCACCTCGTAACGGACGGGAATGAACTCGCGGCAAGCCCAAGGACGAGACGCAGAAGTATGCTTCCGGAAGGATGGGGCCGGGGGGTTGCCATCGCTGCTGCTACGGCTGCAGCCGCGACCGTACTCGGCCTGCTGATCGAGCAATTCGTCGTCCTGCAGAATATCTCGCTTCTCTTTCTTCTGGCTGTGCTTGTCTCGGCGACTTACGCGGGCTATGTCGCTGCGGTCGCGGCCGCGCTCATTTCGGTTCTCGCCTACAATTTCTGCTTCATCGAACCGGTCGGCACTTTTACGGTTGCCGAACCGCACGAAGTCTTTGCCCTCTTCGTGTTCCTCGCGGCGGCGATGCTTGCCGGGGGGCTCGCCTCCCGCGTTGGCGAGCAGGCGAAGACAGCGAGGCGGCGGGCCGCCGCCACTCAGGCGCTTTACGATTTTTCGCGCAAGCTGTCCGGTACGGCCAATGCCGAGGATGTGCTGTGGGCGGCCGTCACGCAAATCCAGGCGACCCTTCGGCGCAACGCGGCGCTCCTGTTGCCGGAGGACGGAGATGTCCGCTTGATGGCGGCCTGGCCGCCGGATACGGAGCTCGGCCTTACCGACACGATGGCGGCGCGCTGGGCTTTCGAGAAGAGGGAGGCTGCCGGCAACAGTACCGGGACGCTGCCGAACAGCCCCTTCCAGTTCAGGCCGCTCATGAGTCCGCATGGAGTCGTCGGCGTCTTCGGTTTCCTGCAGGAAGACACACCGCTGGAAATAAACGAGGAGCGAGCGCTTGCCGCGATCCTCGACCAGACCGCGATCGCCGTCGACAGAGCGCGCCTCTCGCGCGAGATACTCGACCAGGCCGCGCAACTCGAGGGCGAGAAGTTCCTCGCTGCGCTTCTTTCGTCCATATCCCACGACCTCAGAACGCCGCTCGCCACGATCACCGGAGCTGTGACAAGTCTGCGGCAACTCGGCGAGCGGATGCCGGAGGAGAGCCGGGACGATCTCCTCAAGTCGATCGAGGAGGAGAGCGGCAGGCTCACGCGCTTCGTTTCCAACCTGCTCGACATGACCCGCATCGAAGCCGGAACGGTAAACGCCAAGCGCGATTGGGTCGATGTCGCCGATGTCGTCCATTCGGCTGTGGAGCGTGCGCGGAAGTACTTCCCCGGCCGCGTCTTCGAAACCAGCATTGCTCCGGACTTGCCGTTGATCCGCGGCGATAGCGTATTGCTTGGTCAAGTGATCTTCAATCTGCTCGATAACGCCAACAGGTTTGGCGGTGACGAGCCGGTCAGCGTCTATGGGCGGCGGGAAGAAGATGAGATCGTGCTCTCGGTAACCGACCTCGGTAAAGGCATCGCCCCGGCCGACCTCGACCATGTCTTCGACAAATTCTTCCGCAAGGGAAAACCGGATGGCCGTTCGCTTGGCACCGGTCTCGGCCTCTCCATCAGCAAGGGCTTCGTCGAGGCGATGGATGGGCGGATAAAGGCGGAGAGCCCGGCGATGAAGCGCCGCGGTACGCGCATTTCCATGCGGTTCCCGGCGGCTGAAACAGTGGAGAAGGAGCGCGGATGACGGCCGAGCGGATCCTCGTCGTGGACGACGAGCCCCAGATCCAGCGCTTCCTGCGCCCCGCGCTCGCAGCCGCCGGCTACGAGGTGATAGAGGCGGTAAACGGCGCGCAGGCGCTGAAGGCGGCTGCCACGGTGGCGCCGGACGTCGTGATCCTGGATCTCGGCCTTCCCGACATGGACGGCAAGGACGTCGTGGCCAATATGCGCGCCTGGTCGAAAGTCCCTATCATCATCCTTTCGGCGCGTGACCGTGAAAGCGAGAAGATCGCTGCCCTCGATCTCGGCGCCGACGACTACATAGAGAAGCCCTTCGGAATCGGTGAGCTGACGGCGCGGATTCGCGCGGCGCTGCGCCATCGCATCCAGATGGCAGGGGGCCAGGCGCAGCTTTCGGCGGACGGTCTTTCGATAGATATGATCAAACGCGTCGTTACGCGTGGCGGCGCGGCGCTCCGACTGACTCCGAAGGAATACGACCTCCTCGTGATGCTCGCACATCACGCTGGCCGCGTGGTCACCCACAGGACGCTGCTTACCTCCGTCTGGGGCGCCGCCCACGGAGAGGACCTGCATTATCTCAGAGTCTTCATCGGTCAGCTGCGTGGCAAGATCGAACGCGATCCCGGCAATCCAAAGATCGTCCGCACCGAACCCGGCGTCGGTTATCGCTTCGTCGGCGACGAGGATTGAGGAGCTTGTGCAACTGACCACATCACCAATTCCCGGCAGCACCGTGAATTCTCTGCAGCCTGAAGTCGCACTTCCTGATCTAGTTGACGTCTGGAGTTGGGCCCCGGCTGTTACTTCCGGTCGTCGCGCCAGATGCGTTCCACAGCAATGAAAGTAAACGACGCCGACCAGGCAATCAGCACGAGCCCGTTCAAACCTTCCAGACCGGCGAGAATTCGCATGTCGCCTGT
Organism: Sinorhizobium meliloti 4H41; assembly: GCF_000375585.1. Lineage (GTDB taxonomy): Bacteria > Pseudomonadota > Alphaproteobacteria > Rhizobiales > Rhizobiaceae > Sinorhizobium > Sinorhizobium meliloti_A. Next base: position 327,607 of record NZ_AQWP01000004.1, read on the forward strand.
CGCGTAGACATCGCCGAAGCCCATTGTACTGTAGCAGGTCAGCGAGAAATAGAAGAAGTCTGTGGCGTCTGAGCCTGCCAGCCCTTCGAGTGAACCGAACTCGGGATGATAATGCATCCAGGCAAAGGCCAGAGCGTAAAGGCCGACGCCGAAGAGGTGAGCCATAAAGGCCGACCCGAGAAAAACGACCATTTCAGTTCGTTTTGAAAGCACCTTGCGTCGACGCAGGATCGCTACGCCGGTCATGATTTCAAAATGAGTGGCGCTTGTCACGGTGATGAGTGCGGCGGAAAGCAGGCAGACCAACACAATCCCTGGCACTTATCAACCTCGCCCTGTGCTTGCCGCAGTATGATCGGCGCCTACGCACCAACTCGACTCGGCGACGCTGGTACAACCACCATAGCAGGACATCGTCCGGATTGGGAGTTTTGGTCTGTCGGACCCGTCCCAATGTGCCGTTGCCGAGACCGACGGTGAGCAATAGCGGGAGTACAGGACAATGCATCTCGGGAATTCGGCGCGGTCCGTCGAGCATTTCCCTATTTTCTCTAATAGGAACCCCTGCGAAGCGCCGCCAGAGGACAGCCAGTGCGATGACCATCACGCATTGCTGAACTCTACTGCCACATGGTGCGCATCCGGGCCGCGACATCGATGCGGATCTGCTTTGCGCTGCGCTCGGAGGCATTGGGGCTGGCGACGGGCCAGGTTGCACTCTCGAAGAACTGAAGCAATGTCGCGGGGATAAAGCGTGTGCGGCTCGCGTAGACATGGCGGTCACCCTGCGCGTGCTGACCGCCGGTGAAGAAGCGTTGCGGCACCATCAGCGTCAAACTGTCCTTGGCGCGCGTCATGCCGACATAGAGAAGTCGCCGCTCCTCTTCCAGCTCGTGGCTGGTGCCTGTGGCCAGATCTGACGGAATGCAACCGTCGACGACGTTGAGCATGAAGACGGAGCGCCATTCCTGCCCCTTGGCCGAATGGATGGTCGACAGGATCAGATAGTCCTCGTCGAGCAGCGGTATGCCGGCCTGGTCGCTCGTCGCGTCCGGCGGATCGAGCGTCAGCTCGGTGAGAAAGCGCTCGCGGCTCTGATAGCCGGCGGCGATCTGCTCGAGTTGCACGAGGTCGGCCCGGCGCGTTTCGGCATCCTCGTGTATTCGTTCGAGATGCGGTTCGTACCATATCCGCGCAATCTCGATTTCCATCGGCCATGCGGGTTTGCGCAGGACCTGCAGCAGCTCGATCAGGGACAGCCAATCCGAGCCGCTCCTCGGCGGAGCGGGGACTTCCCCAAGCGCCATCAACGGCTCGGGGTCGGTTGCGATCGTGTCCAGGATCTTGCCTGCGGTCTGCGGGCCGATGCCCGGCAGCATCTGCAGGAGCCGGAAGCCTGCGACGCGGTCACGGGGGTTCTGTGCAAAGCGCAGCACAGCCAGCATGTCCTTAACGTGAGCGCTGTCGAGGAACTTCAGACCTCCGAACTTTACGAAGGGGATGTTGCGGCGGGTCAGTTCCACCTCGAGGGGGCCGCTGTGGCTCGAGGTGCGGAAGAGGACGGCCTGCTGTTTGAGGAGCATTCCGGATTCGCGATTGGCAAGCACCTGCTCGACGATGCAGTTCGCCTGATCGGCCTCGTCCCTCACCGTCAGCAGCTTCGGACGTTCAGCCGACTCGCGATCCGTCCAGAGGTTCTTGGTGAAGCGTTCCCGCGCCAGATCGATGACCCCGTTGGCGGCCGCGAGGATCGGCTGGGTCGAACGGTAGTTGCGGTCGAGGGTGACGATCTCGGCCGGCGGCGAGAACTGCTTCGGAAAATCCAGAATGTTGCGGACCGTCGCCGCCCGGAACGAGTAGATCGACTGCGCGTCGTCGCCGACGACCGTCAGGCCGCGCCCGCCGGGCTTCAGGGCCAGCAGCACTGAGGACTGGAGTCTGTTGGTATCCTGATATTCGTCGACGAGGACATGGTCGAAACGGTTGCCGATATCGTCGGCCAGGGAGGGATCGCTGACCATCTGCGCCCAATAGAGGAGCAGGTCGTCGTAGTCGAGGACGTTCTGCGCCTGCTTGGCCTCGACGTAGCCGGCAAACAGCTCCTTCAATTGCTGTTCCCAGCCGGACACCCACGGGTACCAAGTGCGGAGCACTTCGTTCAGCGGCATTTCCGCGTTGACTGCCCGCGAATAGATCGCCAGACAGGTGCCCTTGGCCGGAAACCGGCTTTCCATCTTCGAGAAGCCGAGTTCGTGCCGCATGAGGTTGATCAGGTCGGCGCTGTCCTCGCGGTCGTGAATGGTGAACTCCGCATTCAGCCCGATCTGTTCGGCATAGATCCTCAGCAGCCGTGCCCCGATACCGTGAAAGGTGCCCGCCCATGAAAGAGCGTCGGTCGTCGTTGCGGAACTGGGACCGAGCACCTGTGCGCAGATGCGCCCGACGCGGCGCGACATCTCGGCCGCGGCCCTTCGCGAGAAGGTCATCAGGAGAATGCGGCGCGGATCGGCCCCGTTGACGATCAGGTGAGCAACGCGATGAGCCAGGGTGTTGGTCTTCCCGGAGCCCGCTCCCGCGATGATCAAAAGCGGGCCTGCCTGGGTGCCTTCTCCTGCTCCGATACCATATTCGACGGCGCAGCGCTGTCTCTCGTTCAGTTTCTCCAGATACGCCGCCGTCGCCATTTACTTCCCCTCGATGAGCTCTTTGATATCCGGCCGCGGCCTTAAGAACGGAGGGGGAACATACAAGCCCGATCGGCCGTTGGAAAGTGGAACGTCCCGGATTCGCTCGGACATTGCCGCTTGTAATCAATCGGCCGGCGCGGACCTTTGTCAGCCGGTCGGTGCGGCGGTGAAAACCGCCAGCTGAGCGTCGAAAGCGCGCTTGTATGCGGGCCGCGCTTTGCCGCGGGCCACATAGGCGCAGAGGTTCGGATATTCCTCCAGTATACCCGATCCTTCCAATCTCCGCAGCACCGTCACCATCAGGAGGTCAGCGGCGCTGAACGCTCCGTCGATCCAGTCCGCATTGCCCAGACGGCCGGAAAGTTCGCCCAGCCGCCTGCGGATGCGTTCGTCGATGAAGGGCAGACGCCGCTCGTACCAGGTCTCGTCGCCTTCCAGATACTCGGCGACCTCGCGATCGACGATCGGCGGCTCCACCGTGTTGAGCGCGGCAAACATCCATGTGATCGCGCGCGCCCGGGCATGCGCATCGTCCGGCAGCAGGCCCAAATGGCGCTCAGCGATATGAAACACGATCGCCCCCGACTCGAACAAAGCGAGATCGCCTTCTTCATAGGTCGGAATCTGCCCGAATGGATGAAGCGCGAGATGCGCGGATTCCTTCATCGCCTTGAACGAAAGAAGACGAACGTCGTAAGGCTGGCCCACTTCTTCGAGCGCCCAACGAACGCGCATGTCACGCGCCATACCCTGGCCGCCATCGGGCGACCGCTCAAAGGCGGTAATGGTAATAGTCATGCTGCTCTCCATCGCTTGTCCGTCTTCAAGACGACCGGCCGAACGCGATTCCGACACCCCATGCGCGAGATAATCCTCGCGGCCGATTCAGATACAGCACGATGGTGCGTTCCTGCCGCTGCTAAGCGGAAGACGCTTCCCGGCAGCTTCCGCCCCAAAGCGTCATAGGAGTTCCGAGACCCGCTGGCGCAGAAATGCTGCCGTCCGCTCGCAAGCAGTCTGCCGATCTTGCCAGTCGTCCTTGAGCTTGCCCAGATAGGCCTCACGCGCGTAGATCAACATATCAGCTTCCTCGTCCGGCATCTGGCTCGCTGCCCATGTCGCTGCAGCATCCTTGGTGATGAAGTCACCGATGGCCGATGTACGCCACATGCGCGCAAGGGTTAGCAACACATTCCGCTCGTCCCCCTGTAAACTGTCGCCCACTGAGGGGAGTGCATCGCGCATTGCGCGGCGAATTTGTTCCGGCGGAAGCGAGGGCAGAAGCTCCTTTGCATCGGGGCCGAACAGTGGAACGGCCTCTTGTCGCGCCTGGGCCAGCACAAGCGTGTTTTCCGGGTCGGACACAGGTAGGGGGAGACCTCCGCATTCAAAGGTGTCCCGCAGCCATTCGCCATAAATGAATTCAGCCCGAGCAGGAAAATTCGGTGCGGCGACATCTGCCCGCAGAAACACCATCAGTTCGATGCAGCGGGGCGCCCCGACCGGACGGGGATGGCGGCCGGACATTCGCAGCAAAGCCGCCAAAACATCGCGTCGCTGTTCGTCAGCCATGGGGCAGTCGACGATCGCGAGGAGGTCGACGTCACTCTGCGGTCGCAAGCCACCCGAAACTGCCGATCCGTGCAGATAAACCGCAAGGAGCGCGTCTCGAAGGATGCTGCGGATGGTTTCTGTCGCTGCCAGTGCCTCGTCAATCTGCTGTCTGTCCGCTCGCATGGCTCGGCTCGATTTACATGACTACTACCAGGAGAAGTGCGTACCGGTTTCCCGTGCGGAAGTGCGCAGTTTCAGGGTGTTAGAGCGTTTCACTGGTCCAATGAAACAGTGAAACGCGCTAGAATATGGCAACGAGCGTATCAAGCTCTTGAACCGATACAAGGGAAGCGAGCACGGGCCGATCAGCGGGATGACACGGCCCTTCTGCGCCAGAACACTCAGAAGCTAATCGATTTCGAGACGACGGCGGGAAATACCTGAGCGCGCCCGGGTATTCACGGCCTTGCAGCACAGGAGCCCGCGGCCCCGCTGTGACTCGGAAGTTCATGCACAGATGATCTTGCCGGCAGGAGGTGCTCCCCTAGATGGGCAAGGATGGAGCTTCAGGAAAGCGCAGTTGCTGCCGGTCGCGTAAGCGCCTCCCCGGAAATGCGGTATCAGCCGCGCAATCCGGCTGTCATGGCCGAAGTCGAGCGCCTTCTCACGGGCCGCACGCGTGACATTCGTCTAAGAGGTGAGCTCGGTCGCCTGTTCCAGGAGCGTTCGTGGTCGCGTACGGCCAAGATCATTCGCGCGTGGATGATATGGGTGACCTTGCTGGACGTGCTGACGCTGGGTCTCAACGCGATCCTGCTTCCGAAGGCGGTCGTGCTTTCGATGCTTCCGCCGGCCTGCATTCTGCCGCCAGCGGCGCTGGCCACCGCCTATGTCTGGCGAAAACCGCGCGGTGTCCGGCTGCAAAGGATGTCCTTGCTTGCAGGCCTGTTCCTCATCCTCCTTTCGGTTGCGCTGGTGGGCGTGAGCGCGGGTGGGGAATTCCATGAGCGGCACCTGAACATCATGCTGTTCGTCGCCATCACCGCCATCATCATTTTCGCAGTTCCTTTGGCCTGGACGGTGGCGGTCGCCTCTTTCGCGCTCGGCCTCTACCTGATCTTTCAGTTGCACAATCCGATGCTGGAGAGGGGCAGCGCCGTGGCTGGAACGCTGTTTTTTGCGAGCGGTATTATTGCGACCGTCGTTGCCCGACGCACGATAACGATCCTGGCCCAGAAGACCTTCCTTCTTGAACTTCGCGACATGCGGCGGGTAGCGGAGCTGGCCGACGCCAATGCCCGGCTGGAGCGCCTCGCAAAGACCGATCCCTTGACCGGGATCGCCAACAGGCGCTGGATGATGGAAACCCTCAGTCGTCTCTGGAGCGCAGGCGCGGAGCGGCGGCCGGGCACCGCCATGCTGATGTGCGACATCGACGATTTCAAGAATTTGAATGATCGGCTCGGTCATGCCGAGGGCGATCGCTGCCTGGTGAAAGTTGCCGGGATCATTCAGAGCAGCGTCAGGCGAAACCGCGACCATGTAGCCCGTTATGGCGGTGAGGAGTTTCTCGTGGTGCTTCCGGGCGCAGATGAAGAAGCGGCGCTGGCTACGGCTGAACGAATCAGGGCGAGCGTCGAAGCTGCCTCCCTTCCTAACCCCGCATCCCGCGTATCGCCTTACGTCACTCTCAGCATTGGCGTGGCGGCGCAGGCGCCAGGTGAAGAGATCATCGCGCCGGAGAAGCTTCAAAACCAGGCTGACGCTGCACTCTACCTGGCGAAACAAGCGGGCCGTAACCGGGTGGTCCTCTATCAGCCTGACCTGCCGACCGTATAGCGCCGCGGGAGCGCCCTGCGCCGCGGCGGCACCCAAGTTCGCCTCCGCTGCGCGGCGGTCGGGTCGACGCTCACGGGCGCCTTCTGTGGCTCTTTACGGTGAACAGGTGGGTGGTCGGCGATGACTGGCTCGGCGCGGAAGGCATGATCGCTCTTTGCCGCGCTTCGACGTGCAGATGCCGCGGCCGTCTTATCTCGTGAACCGTTGGCTGACGGCGATTTTCACCGCCTATGAGCGCGAGATAACCGAGCTGATCCGTGAGCGCGACCGCGCCTTGCTCACACACCGCCAGCCTGAAGGCGTCGAAGCGCGCCAGGACCGTGCGCTGGAGGTCACTTCAGAACTCGAGCCCTCAGATTGTAGGTGTAGCCGACCCTTGCGGCCGATGCGCGGTGGCGGCATTTCTGCCGCCCCGGGCCGCATTAGTTCCGGCAACCCGGATCGCCCGGTTGGCAGACACGTCGCTGCGGCCTGCGGCGGTCATCGTCACCACCGCTCCGGTTGCGGTTGTCGTCGCCGCGGCGGATGACGCGATTGCCATCATCGCCCCCGCGTTCGAAGTTCCGGCGGTTGCGATCGCGATCGTTGCGCAGTTCACGGTCAGAGTCCCGCCGCCGATCCACATCGGGCCTGCGGTTGGGCACGCGCTCGACATCCGGGCGATCGTCGAAGTCCCGGCGTCTTTCAGAGCTGCGACTAGAATCGGGCCTCCGCTCCAATCTCCGGTCAAAATCCGGACGCTGAGCCGGCCTCGACTCGAAATCAGGTCTGCGGCTGGGCGGGCGGTCGGGTTCCACACGGCGATCCGGGCCGCGATAGAAGTCCGGCCCGCGGCGCCAGCGATCGCGGTCGCGATAAAAGTCACGGTCGCGGTAGTGACGATCCCAATAGCTGCCGAAGCTGAAGACGACGACAGGAATACCGAGGCGGCGATAATATTGTGGGCCCACATAAACCCGGCGCTGTTGATAAAGTGCCTGGATATATCGCCCGTGCACCCATCCACGGCCGTCGTAGAATTCCACGTCGCACCATGGCACGTCGGCAAGACAGCCGTAGATTTCGATGGATTCGCCAGCCGGTATCACGGTAATCGCCGGATATGCTGTGCTTGGGCCGGCGCGCATATTGACGTTCGCCGTTGCGAAGCCTTCTGCCGCCTGAGCAATCGACGGGGCAAGCAAAAGCATACCGGTCGCGGCAATTTTCAAAAGCGTGGATTTCATGTTTTCAACTCCCTGGAGGCATGCGTCCTACCACCACATCCGGAACTTGCTGTACTTCGGGCATTTCCGGTCCCGGGCATAGTCGGAGCGCCTGACAGCTTGCGTCAGGCGGCCACCATCCTCTTGTCTTTCCATGGTTTATAGCGCCTTTTGCATGAACGCAGCTTGAACACTTAGGCCATGGGCCCCAGGCAGGAAGTCGGGGCACAACGACGGACGCTTCCAGTCCCTTCAGCACCTGTGCCCGGCAGAAATGGGCTCTGCGCTGCGAGCCCTGCCAGAAGTATCCAGGGGTCGTCGGTAACATGCGCCTAGCGCCAATCGGTGAGGGCGGGCACGAAACCGCAGCCGCAATTGAAAGAGGAACATCCAAACGACGGCCGTCCTGCGCTTATCACGCGTCAATCGCTTGACGAATCCTCTACAGACGTTTCTCCCATCGCCACGGGAACAGCTACGGCATCTGGCGGCGATGGGAAAACGGGCGTGAGGAGCATCGGGAGGATGCGATGCAGGAGGGCGCCGCCGAGCGGCACGGCATTCCATCCGGAGGTGCGGTTGCCATGGGTTTCCGCCAGGCCGCGGGGCTCGTCCAGCAAGGTGAGCAGCAGGTACCGGGGATCGTCCGCCGGTACGATGCCCATGAAGGATGTGACGTTGAGAACCTTGGAATAGCGGCCTTGGACCACCTTTTCCGCCGTACCGGTCTTGCCGCCGATCACGTAGCCGGGGACAACGGCCTTCGTGGCTGAGCCGACGGCGGTGTTGAGGCGCAGGAGGTGGCGTATCGCCTCACTGGTGTTCGCAGACACGAGGTTTTCCGCCATGGTTCGTTCGGACACGGGGCTGTCCTTTATGAAGGTGGGCCTGATCAGCCTTCCGCCGTTCGCCAGAGCGGCGACGGCCATGCTGGCTTGCAGGGGCGTGACGGCGATCCCGTGGCCGAAGGAAACCGTTGCCGTGGTCACCTCGCTCCAGGAGGAGGGCCGCAGCGGTGCGGCGCTCTCCGGCAGCTCGGTCGCAAGCTGAGACAAAACGCCGAAACGTCCGAGAAAAGTCCGCAACGCTTCGGGGCCGAGCGCCATCGCCATTTTCGCCATGACGATGTTCGAGGAGTGAATGAAGGCTTCCGGAATGGTGAGCGGCCTGTATTTCCCGCGATAGTCGTGGATGCGCTGCCGTCCAAAGTGCAAAGGTCTGCTCGCATCCACGACGGATTGCAGATCGAACCGGCCCGACTCCAGCGCCATTGCCGTGGTCAGAGCCTTAAACGTCGATCCCATCTCGAAAACGCCGGCGGTAACGCGGTTTATCCGGTCGGGCTTGAAGGCGTCCACCGGATCGTTCGGGTCAAAGGCCGGATAGGAGGCGAGCGCCAGTATTTCGCCATTCGTGACGTCGAGCAGGAGCCCGGCACCCGCGGCAGCTCCGAATTTCGTGACGGCTTTACCGAGTTCCTGCTCCATGGCGTGCTGAACGCGCAGGTCGATTGAAAGCTCGACCGGCTGGAGCTCACGCCCCTTAAAGTCGATGCCGGTGCCGCGCAGGTCCGCAAGCCAGTTTGCGTCGATCCATTTTTCGATGCCTGCGATGCCGAAATTGTCGATGTCCACGGCGCCAAGGACATGGGCAGCCAATGAGCCGTTCGGATAGAGCCGCCGATTTTCGGGTCGAAAGCCGACCGCCGCCAGTCCGGAATCGATGACCGCCTGCTGCTTGTCCGGTGATATCTGCCGCTTGATCCACGTGAAGGCATCTTTGCGTCGGAGACGGGTATGGAGTTCGCGTGCGTCGAGTTCCGGGAAGATCGCAGTGAGTTTCTCGACCACCTCGTCCAGATCGGGAATAGACCGCGGCTCGACGTAGAGTGACGCGGTCGGAATGTCGGTCGCGAGCAGCTGTCCGTTCCTGTCGACGATCGCAGGTCGTCCACCGGGAGCCCTGTCATAGGTGAGGCGGGTTTCGCGGCCTGCCTCTTCCTGCATGCCGAGTTGCACAAGTCGTATGAACGCGCCGGCGAAAATGGCGGCAAACGCTGCCATGATGCAGACGATCCGTAACCGCCTGCTGCGTGCCCTGCTCCGCAGGGCGAAGGCGTGCTTCCTCATTTCGATTCCTCGACGAGATAAGAGGCAATGGCTCAATAGAGGCCTTGGGGGGCTGTCAGAAGCTGCTCGCGCAGCGCGGCAGGGAGTTCGGCTCCCTCCGCGCCGAACCCGTCTATGACGGGACATTCCGTCAAGCACGGCCCGGTTCCCGGTTTGAAGACCTCGACAGCCGAACCGGGGTCTCCTGAAGCGGCCCGCCTGCCCGTGCGGCGGTTCACGCTCGCGAAGGTCAGGCCTTGCGGAACGGGGAAGTCCACGGCAGGTTTGCCGCGCATTGCCACCTTCATGAAGTCGATAAAGATCGGGGCCGCGAGTCCGCCGCCCGTTTCGCCGTAGCCCATCGGTTTCGGTGCGTCGTATCCCATGAAGACGCCGGTCACCAGCGTCGGGGTGTAGCCGACGAACCAGACATCCTTCTCGTCGTTCGTGGTCCCGGTCTTGCCGGCGACCGGTGCGCCGAGCTGCGCCACCCGGTGCGCCGTTCCACGCTCGACCACGCCGCGCAGCATCGATGTCACCTGGTAGGCCGTCATCGGGTCGAGCACCTGCTTGCGGGTGTCGCGAAGCACCGGCTCTTCCTGATGCTGCCAGCTTGCGGCGTTGCATCGATCGCAGCCGCGATCGTCGTGACGGAAGATTGTACGACCGTGACGATCCTGGATGCGGTCGATCATCGAGGGCTTAACGGCGTGTCCGCCATTGGCGAGGACCGCATAGGCCGATACGAGCCGCGTCAGCGTGGTTTCGCCGGCTCCGAGCGACATCGGCAAGTAGGGGGCGAGCTTGTCGTAGAGGCCGAAGGCGCGGCCGTATTCGGCAACGACGTCCATGCCCAGATGCCGGGCGAGGCGCACCGTCATCAGGTTGCGGCTTTTCTCAAGGCCGGTGCGCAGAGTGGAAGGACCGCCGAATTTGCCGTCGTAGTTGTTCGGCTTCCAAAGACGGCCCGCCCCGTCCGGCATCGAAAAGGGTGCGTCCATGACCAGCGTCGCCGGCGTGTAGCCGGTATCCAGGGCGGCGGCGTAAACGAAGGGCTTGAAGGCCGAGCCGGGCTGGCGCAAAGCCTGCGTCGCGCGATTGAAGCGTGACTGTGCAAAGGAGAAACCGCCAATGCTCGCCAGCACGCGACCCGTATTCGGGTCCATCGACACGATCGCGCCCTGCACTTCGGGTATTTGTCGCAGGAGGTAACCGTCTTCCGCCTTCTCGACATGAACAACGTCCCCCGGCGAGAGGACCTTGTCGATGGAGTCGACCTGCCTGATCCTGCCTCCGGCAGAAAGCTTCAGCGCCCACCGCATGGTATTGCTGCCGATAAAGCCCGTTTCGGGGCCGGACGGCGAGTGCTCGGGACCGGGCTTTGCGCTGCCCAGTCCGATGCGTATACCCGCATCGGAACAGGAGAGCACTACGGCGATCCGCCACTCCTTCACATCCGTCAAAGTCTTCTGTTCAGCCAAGGCGGCCGTCCAGTCGGAGACATCGATATGTGCGACCGGTCCCCGAAACCCCCGCGCCTGGTCGTACTCGACGAGGCCAGCCCGAAGCGCCTTCAGCGCAGCCGCCTGAAGGGTCGGGTCAAGCGTCGTGCGCACGGAAAGTCCGGCATTATAGAGAGCCGCCTCGCCATATTGCCCGGCGACTTCCCGGCGCACTTCCTCGGCGAAATAGTTTGCCTCCGCCATCAAGGGGGGTTCGGCCCGAGGCTTAATGCCGAGAGGTCTCGCCATCATGCTGCTTGCCTCCGCGGCGCTGACGAAGCCGTTGCGCTGCATCTGGCCGATCACCCAGTTGCGCCGGCTGACCGCGCGTTCGGGATGCCGGTGCGGGTTGTAGTTGTTGGGTCCTTTCGGCAGAGCTGCGAGATACGCTGCCTCGGCAACGGTCAATTCGCTGACGGACTTGTCGAAATAGGTCAGCGCACCGGCGGCAATTCCGTAGGCCCCGAGCCCCAGGTAGATGTCGTTCAGATAGAGTTCGAGAATTCTGTCTTTGCTGAGGGAGTGCTCGATGCGGATCGAAAGCACCGCCTCCTTGATCTTGCGTTCAAGGGTGCGATCCGAAGAAAGCAGAAAGTTCTTGGCAAGTTGCTGGGTGATCGTCGAGGCTCCGATCATCCGTTGGCCGGAGCCCAGATTCACGGCATTGGACCAGGCAGCCCTGACGATGCTCACGACATCGATTCCGGAATGGGTATAGAAGCTCTTGTCTTCCGCCGCGAGAAAGGCCGCCTTAACGCGCTGCGGGATCGCGGCGATAGGCAGATACAGACGCCTTTCCCTGGCGTATTCGGCAATCGGCGTTCCGTCATACGCGTAAAACCGCGTCATGAGCGCCGGCTCCCATTCCGCAAGCTTGCGGTGATCCGGCAGGTCCTTCGCGATTCCCGACAGATAAACTGCGCCCGTGCCGAGGATAGCCAGCAACGCAGCCGAGGCGATGCCGAATATATAACCGATGACCTTCATGCCGATACCAGTGGCTCCGACCAGACAAAAACTTGACACAAGAATAGAAGCCGCCCGTGGTGGATGCCGCGACGGTCGTGATTGAATGCCTGGAGCGGGATGAGGAAAGTGTGTGCGGCCTTCCGCCCGGATCTCGCTCTAACCTGTTGGAATCGATCACGTTCGTGATCTTTGGCCTGCTCGACCAAAAATCGTCGTGATCTGATATTGCCTTGAACTGCGGGGAGAATGGCAGAAGCGATAGCACTCGACAAACGAGCAATCTTGCGGGTAGGCATGAATCAAACTTGGTCTAAACGAAGCTGATTCCATGGAACTCCCAAAACTGCCCCTCAATGCGTTGCGTGCCTTCGAGGCATCGGCGCGCCACTGCAGCTTTACCCGTGCCGGACTGGAGCTACGGGTTTCGCAGACCGCGATCAGCCATCAAGTGAAGTCGCTCGAGGATCTGCTTGGCGTCAAGTTGTTCCGGCGGCTGCCGAGGGGCCTCGCCCTTACCGATGAGGGGTCGGCGCTTGCGCCGGTGATGAGCGACGTGTTCAAGCGCATGTGTGCGACCATAAGCCGTTTCGAGGAAGGAAACTTCCAGGAAGTCGTAACCGTCGGCGTCGTCGGCACCTTTGCGATCGGCTGGCTGATGCAGCGGTTGCCGGAATTTCATGATGCACATCCGAACCTGGACCTGCGCATCCTGAGCAATAACAACCGCGTCGATCTGGCCGGCGACGGCCTCGACTTCGCGATCCGGTTCGGGGACGGGTCATGGCATGGCACGGACGCAATGCATCTGTCGGTCGCACCGCTATCGCCGGTCTGCTCGCCTCGGATCGCTGCTCGGCTCAAGCAACCGATCGACCTCGCCGGAATCGAGCTGTTGCGTTCGTACCGATCCGATGAGTGGGCCCAATGGTTCCGGGCAGCGGGCGCCCAGCCTCCCATCCTGCGCGGCATGGTTTTCGATACCTCGCTGGCGCTGGCAGAGGCGGCCGCCCGGGGTTCAGGCGCAGCCCTCCTGCCGACCACCATGTTCGAGCATTATATCGAGAGCGGACGGCTGGTGCAGCCTTTCGACATCACGGTGGCAGCGGGCGACTATTGGCTGACATGGCTGAAGTCACGCCAGTTCACCAGGGGCATGACCGCGTTCAAGTCGTGGCTGAAGCAACAATTGCCCAACCCTGCCGGCGTGCCATAGACGGCAGGTTAGCTGCCGGGGCATGCCCGCCCCGGCATACCTGGCTTCAGGCTGGTCGCCGCGCCCTCATGTCAAGGGCGAGTTCGCTGTCCTTGATTTCGCTGGTCGGCGCGAGCATCGAAAGTTCGAACGGCCGCAATGCGCTGCGTTCGGCCATGCGATGCGGCCAATCGGGATTGACGAGCGCGCCGCGTCCGAGCGCGATCATGTCCGCTCCGGCTTCCACCACCTGCTCAGCGCGCGCAAGATCGTGCAGGCTGCCATTGGCGATGAGGAAGAGACGCGGAGCGTGACGGCGGGCAAGCGACACGAGAGAGATGTCGCCGCCTTCGAAGGCCGGTTGCCAGGCTTCAAACTCCGTCACGTGAGCGAAATCGGCCGGGCTCGCGGCCAGTGCCTCGAACACCCTCGCCGCCCCCTGTTCCCGTTCCGCCCATTTGTGCCGGAAGTCGTTGACCTTCCCCTGGGAGAGGCGCAGGCCGAGCGGCACGGATTGGCCGATGGCCGCGCGCACGGCCTTCAGCACTTCCAGGGACAGACCCAGGCGAGCGACGATGTCGCCGCCCCAACGATCCTTGCGATGGTTGGTGTAGTCGGTGAAGAACTGATCCAGGAGATAGCCGTTGGCGCCGTGGATCTCGATGCCGTCGAAACCGGCGACCTCGATCGCCAGGCGCGCGGCACCGGCGAAGCCCTCTGTCGCGGCGGCGATCTCTGCTTCGCTGATCTCGCGCGGCATGGCATAGGGGCCGTCGCCGCGGTAGCCGGTCATCTGGCTGCCTTTCGGGCGGACGGCCGACGGACCGATTGTATTGGAACGGTGAGGATTTCCTTGAGACAGCGCGCCGCCATGCATGAGTTGCGCGAAGATCCTGCCGCCGGCCGCATGGACGGCATCGACGACGCGGCGCCAGGCGTCCGCCTGTTCCCGGTCGGTCAGGCCGGGCTGGCCCGAATAGGTCTGCGCATAGAGCTTGTCTGTGTAGATGCCTTCTGTCGTCACCAGGCTGAAGCCGCCGCGTGCGAAGCGCTGATAGTAGTGCACCATGCGTTCGCCCGGCACACCGGCGGACGAAGCGCTGATGCGTGTCATCGGAGCGACCGACAGGCGGTTGGCGAAATCGAGACCTTTGAGGCTGATACCGGTGAAGACCGGTGAGGGGATGATCGCCGGCGCGTTCATGTCAGCGGCTCCCGTCGAGCGCGATGGCCTCGATCTCGATCAGCGCCTTTGGCGAATAGAGCGAGGACACCTCGATGATACTGTCGGCGGGATAGGGCGCGGAGAACCATCTGCGGCGCAGTTCTACGATCTTGGCGAAATTTTCCATGGAGCGCAGGAAAATCGTAACCTTGACGACCTTGTCGAGCCCGGAACCGGAGGCCTTCAGGGCGCGATCGAGATTGCCGAAAGCCTGCTCGGCCTGGCGGTCGAAGTCGCCCTCGCCGACGATCTCGCCATCGTCGCCGATCGCCGCCTGACCCGAAACGAAGACGAAGCCATTGGCCTTGATTGCCTGCGAAAGCAGGAACGGAGCATAGGGATCCGGCTTCGTGACGACCTGTTCGAGAAACATGGGGTGTCCTTTCATGATTGAGTTTTGCTCAGCTTGGCACTGTCGCCTTGCTCTTCGAGGGCAATATGTTGGTCCCTTCGCGCATTGACAAAGGAGCATTTCTCAGTCGATAGATGAGTTGAACTCATGCGTGGGGAAGTGATGAGAAAGCTGCCGCCACTTGGCGCATTGCGGGTCTTCGAGGCTGCTGCCCGCCGGCTGAGCTTCAAGGACGCAGCCGAGGAACTCAACGTTTCAGCAACCGCCGTCAGCCACCAGATCCGCCAGTTGGAGGAGACGCTGAACGCCAAGCTCTTCGAGCGCGCAACGCGACAGGTGCATCTGACCGCCGCGGGAAAGACGCTGTATCCGGTGCTGCGCGACGGCCTAGACCGCTTCGAACAGGCGATCGCAGACGTGCGCCGCCAGCAGGCGGGACAGGTGGCGCGGCTCACCTCCACCGTCGCCTTCGTCGCGAAGCGGCTGGCGCCGCTCGCAGGTTCGTTTCGCGAAACGTATCCGGATTGGACGTTGCGGCTCGACGCCTCCAACCGGGCCGTCGATCTGGAGGCAGATGCGGATGCCGCCATCCGTTTCGGCGGCGGCAACTATCCGGGGCTTGTCACGGAGCCGCTGTTTGCGGATCGCTTCGCGCCGGTCTGCGCGCCGCGCCTGGTTCGGACCAGCACTGCCGATCTCCGGCATGCGACGCTCATCCATTTCGATTGGGGTCCGGCACGGCGCGACGATCCGCGCGCGCCCGTGTGGCGGCAATGGCTGGCACGGGCCGGCGTCGACGACATCGACGCGAGCACGGGAATTTCATTCACCGACGAGATCCACGCGGTCCAGGCCGTGGTGGCGGGGCAGGGCATCGGGTTGCTGAGCCTCACCCTGGTCGCGGAAGAGCTCGCCTCCGGCATCCTCGTCCAGCCATTCGAACTGTCGCTCGAAGGCGACCGCTGCGATCTCGTCTACAGCCCGCGCATGGCCGACCGGCCCGCGACGCGCGTGCTGCGAGACTGGGTGATGGCGCAATTCGGCGATACCGAGCATCGACTCGGCCAGCGGTCACTTACCCAGCCTCGCGCTTAGAGCACGATGTTCGTAGGTCGGGTGAACCTAAAAACATGAACGTGAATGATTTCAGGAAGTAGCGGGATGCGGGCGGAAAGCTGCACCCACCGGTGCACGGCGCCGTTGCGGAAATTACGGAAAACCCGTATATTCCGGAAAGAAGGGAGTGTTGAAATGACATCCACTGTGACCGCCGCGGCGGTTTCCAAGAATTTCGGGGCTTACCAGGATGCCGCCGTGCGCGAGCCGGTGATCATCACCAAGAATGGCCGGCCGCGCACCGTGCTCATCGCCTATGAAGACTATCTGCGACTGGTGCGACGCGATCGCCGGGTCGAGGCGACGGCGGAGCTGAGCGGCGACGAGCTTGCCGCAGTCGAAAAATCCGAAATGGAGCCGGGCCTCGATCATCTCGATGCGGAACTGCTGACGGACAAGAATGCTGCCGACTGAAATCAAGGTCGGCCATGTCTTCCGTTATTCCTATCTCTGGCACTTGGCGAGCCCTACTACAGCCTCTCGATCCGCCGGCTTCGGTACAGCGCCAATCTCGGCCGGTATCTCGTCCAGGACGACCTCTCCCTGCAGGTGATCATCGAATGGGAACCCCAGGACTGAACCGCGGACGGCGACCGGCGAGGAGCCGGGCGCCCACCTTCGCAATGTCGAGAAATCCGGCAAATTCTGGATTTTCAGCATTTTTCCTGCTAGGTGCCGGTACCTGGAGATTTGCCGATGAACGTTCATTCCCGCCGTCCGGATCGTTCCCCGGAAGCCATCGAGAAGCGGCGCAAGGCCGCCGAACAGGCGCGCGCTGCCAATATCCGGCAGGGTTACGTTCACGATCCTGTCCTCGAGGAGGCGACCGCGCGTTATGTCGCCGGCGACATTACGACCGAAGAACTTCGCGAGGAGATGTTGGGGCGCTTCAAAAGTGCTTGAGTTTCAACCGTCGTCCGAGCAAGCCGACTGTATGATCAGACGGCTTGTCCGAGACGAAGCGATTGGAAAACGAGCACAAAAAAGGTTCCTACACTTACCCTGATGTCCCCGGCGATCCGGACCGCTCCGGGGTCTTGCGCAACAAACTCGACCTGAAAACACATTCGCAACTCCGGCTGGCCGAGTATGCGTTGACCAGCACCCGGCAGAGATCGCCGAGGGAGCCGGCCCGAGGGGAAATTTTGACAAGGCCCATCTGAAGGCGATTCATCGTTATTTTACGCTCACGCCGCCGCGCCCGTCACCCGCCAGATCACGTCGCCGACATCGTCCGCCACCAGCAAGGAGCCGTCCGGGCCGAGGCTGACTCCGACCGGCCGTCCATAGGACGCCCGCTCGTCGGGCGAAAGGAAGCCGGTCAGAATGTCGCGCGGGGGGCCGGCGGGGCGTCCGTCTACGAACGGTATGAAGACAACCTTGTAGCCGCTCAGCGAGCTGCGGTTCCAGGAACCATGCTGACCGATCACCATCCCATCCGGAAAGCCGGGCAGAGTGCCTGCGGGAAGCCAGCAAAGACCGAGCGATGCAGTGTGTCCGCCCAGGGCATAGTCCGGCGTCAAAGCGGTTGCGACCAAGGCCGGATCCTGCGGCACCCGGCGGTCCACGATCTGCCCCCAGTAGCAATAGGGCCATCCATAAAAACCACCGTCGCGGACGGATGTCAGATAGTCGGGAGGCGTCTCGTCGCCCAGCCCGTCGCGTTCATTGACGACCGTCCAGAGTGCACCTGTCGTTGGCTCCCATGCCATGCCTACCGGGTTCCGCAAACCGGAGGCAAATATGCGGCGTTCACCACTCTCGAGGTCAAGCTCGTGAATGGCCGCCCGTCCTTCCTCGGCCGCCATGCCGCGCTCGCCTATGTTGCTGAGCGACCCGACGCCGATGAAGAGCTTTCGTCCATCGCGACTGGCAAGCAGGCTGCGTGTCCAGTGCCCGCCGCCCTCGAAGTCTGCCAGCTTTCGCCCTGTCGCGCGGATGCTGGTGTCGCCCGCCTCATAGGGGAACGCCACCACCCCGTCCGTGTTGCCGACATATAAGGTATCGCCCAGCAACGTCATGCCGAACGGCTGATTGAGCCCGCCGAGAAATACGGTGCGTATTTCGGCCACGCCGTCGCCGTCCGCATCACGCAAAAGCGAGATGCGGTTCGGACTTGCGCCCACTGCAGCGGCGCGTTTCATTGTGGTGAACATGGCGTAGTCGAAGGCAGATTTGATGCCCCCGGGCTCGCTGAGCGCCTCGGCGGCCAGCACGTCGCCATTCGGCAACACCTCAATCCAGCGGGGATGTTTGAGCCCGGCCGCGAATGCGTTCACCTTCAGCCCAGCCGCTGCAGTCGGCACTTGCCCATCCGTCCATCCCCTGGCCGTAGGCATTTTCAGGGTGGGAATGCCTTGCGGTTTGGCTCCCGGGATCTTCGGGACGCTACCATAGGCGGGTTCCAGAGAAGCGCCGTTCTGGCGGCGAACAAGGATTGCTGCGGCACCGATCAGTGCGACCAATCGACCAAAAACGTCTGACAGGCCCATGTGTCCTCCTAACCTTTTGCGAAAGCTAGCCGAAGCGCCCGCGGGTGGATACCCTCAAACTGCATTGTTCTGTGGCTGGGAAACGTCTCCTTTTGCCGATTGCCTGATCCGGCAGCGCCACTATCGCGGTCGCTCGCGTGTCCTTCGCACGCGTCGGAGGACGGGAGGCCAAAGCCGCCCTATCGGAACAATCGGCGTCGTGGCCGATTACAATGGAGCTTGCCAGCTACGTTGGATGGGATGATGGCAAAGATCCCCGGGACGCAATCTCTCCCGCCAGTGCTTGAGCCGCGAACGGGAACGCCGAGCCCCAGGCTGGCCGAGAACGAATTTCGCCGCCGCTTCCTCAGCCGTTTCCAAGACCCGGTTTTCAGTGGTCTTCGATCGGAACTGGATAAGATCGCCGCGGCGGCTTGGGATGCTTATTCCAACGAGCGAAAGGCACCTATCACGCGCAAGGCGGGCACTGCCTTCAAGGACCCCGATTACGACCTGTCCGTCGATTGGCTCGCGGCGCGCGACGCAATTCATGCTGCGCAGGAGCGTCACTCGGACCGTCGGGGTCCCGCGCGCATCCTGTTGATCAGCGGGTCATCGCGCAGCGAACACACTTGTCCCGGCGAAATGTCGAAATCCTATCGGCTGACGCGGATCGCGCAGGAAACGATCGATCAAACGGCGGGGGTCAAGACCAGCATACTCGAGCTGCACCGCCTTACTTCGGAATATGGGCGAACGATCCACCCGTGCAAGGCCTGCTTTTCCACCTCGCCGGCCCTCTGCCACTGGCCGTGCTCCTGCTATCCCAACTACTCGCTTGGTCAGGTCGACGACTGGATGAACGACATCTATCCGATGTGGGTAGAGGCGCACGGCATCATGATCGTCACGCCTGTGAACTGGTATCAGGTCTCGTCGCCGGTAAAGCTGATGATGGATCGGCTGGTTTGCGCGGATGGCGGCAATCCGGACCCCACCCTGACACAGGGCAAGGATGCGAAGCTCGCAAAGGCGCTTGAACTCCAAGGCTGGAACTATCCTCGGCATCTCGCCGGGCGGCTCTTCTCCGTCATCGTTCACGGGGACGTGGAGGGGGCCGAGAACGTTCGACGCAGCCTGTCCGACTGGCTGTGCTACATGCATCTCGAGCCGGCGGGGCCCTTGGCGGAGATGGATCGCTATATCGGCTACTGGAAGCCATACGCGCTCAGTCACCAGGAGCTTGATGCGGATGAGGCCGTGCAGGAAGAGGTCCGCAATGCGGCGCGAACATTGGTCGAGGCGGTGATGCTCAAACGCGCCGGCAAGCTCGTTTCGGCCGGAGGTGAGCTCCCGGCCCCACGGCAGAAATAGTCAAGCTCTGGCCCTTGCGAAGCGATCCGAGGAACAACTCATATCCAGGAGCGTTGGGCCACCACAGGAGGAATAACGATGGCCGACCCAAATCTGCATCAATCGCATGACCTCATCGCCAGCGACATGGTCGTGGGCACCACTGTCTACGATATGAACGGCAATCAGGTAGGCTCAATAGAGAGAATCATCCTGGAAAAGCGCGGTGGACGCGTCGCCTATGCCGTGATGAGCTTCGGCGGCTTTCTCGGGGTTGGACATGAACACTATCCCCTTCCCTGGGAAATGCTCGACTACAATACGGATCTCGGCGGGTTCCAGGTGAACATCACAAAGGAACAGGTCGAAGGCGCCCCGCGCTATCCCGCAGACCGGGAATATGACTGGGGGCCCGAAAGCGGCCGTAAAGTCTACGACTATTATGGCATTCCACCGTACTGGGTATGAATTCGAAATGCTCAGCGCTCCCCGTCCGCGTTGCTCGGGGAGTGCTGTCCATTGCCGCTTCGCTGCCGGATTATGATTTCGAGCGGTGTTCATCGCGGAGCGCCTTGGCGGCAAGCGCCAACAGACATGATCTATCCGCCTGAATCGGACTACTCCGAAAGTGCGCTGCTAAGTACTCTCCCGCGCTGCTCGCGTGGCTCTCCAGGTCTCGTGTCCGTGCGCCCCCGGAGGGGCACCTCGCGCAGTTTCGGCTGCGTCATCATGGGCTCGTTGACGGGTGAGACGGCCGGCCGCATACCCAGCTTCAAATGCTTCGCGTGTTCGTGCCATGTCACGGTTGCACCGGGCAACATGTCCCAGCCCTCGCCACCATTCTTCCCAAGCATCCGTTACTTGCATCTGAACCTCCCTGGCGCAGCCGGGACCGCTTCGTGTGGAAGTTGAGCCGACCGGGTCGTCGGCCGCGAGCCCGGCGCTTGCCCTTTGGAACTACGTCGCGCGCGCATTCCCGGCTGAGTGCCAAGCAATATATATCATAGCATGATATACGCAAAGAATGTAATCGGTGCCTTTCGGCGCACATGGCACCGTTCAGCTCGTCAAGCGTTGATTGTCATGCTTCTGTCCTATGGGCCTCTTGCAAACCTCAGCACGATTGCTCGCCTCTCGCGAACGCGGACTCAGTTGCCTCCACGAGAGGTCATTCGCACCCGGCGCGGTGGGCGTTCTGGTGTCAGACCCGGTTAGTCGACTATTCAACATCAACTGCTCAGCGTTCCCTGAAAACGGAAGGCCGATTCGGGCGAATGGAGCTAATGTGATCCTGGCTTCACGGTCGTCCTGATCTTCGCCACTGCCTCGAGCGTGCGGTGGACCGGGCACTTGTCGGCAATTTCGGCGATCTTGCCGCGAAGCTCCTCCGAGACCCCGCCATCAATGGAAATGACGCGTTCGAAACGATCGATCCTGCCGCTGCCGCTGCGTTCCGGTTCGGTGCACTCCTCGCAATCCTTTGCATGGATCTTCGCGTGCGAGACGTCGACGCCGATGCGTCCGAGCGGCAGCTGCTTATGGTCGGCATAGAGGCGCAGCGTCATCGAGGTGCAGGCGCCAAGTGCAATGGACAGGAAGTCATAGGGCGATGGTCCGGAATCGAGCCCGCCCACGCTCTCAGGTTCATCGGCGAACAGCCGATGACCGCCAGCCTGAATCGCGTTCTGAAACTTGCCTTCGCCCGTTTCCATCACACGCACATGTTCAATCGGTCCGGTGCCCTGCGGCGTATCGGCGGCGAGATAGCGCGTCAGCCACGACGAAATGATCCGTCCGGCAAAGGCCGCATCCTCAGGGGCGGTGAGCAGGTGATCGGCACTGTCGAGCGAAACAAAACTTTTCGGATGCCTCGCTGCGCTGAAGATCTCAGTAGCGTTCTCGGTTCCGACCGTCTGGTCCAACGGCGCGTGAAGAATGAGAAGCGGTTTTCTCAGGCTCGCAACAGAGTCTTTTATGCGCTGTGCACGCGCGTCTTCGACAAATTGCTTTCTGATGAGGAACCTGCGCCCGGCAAGATCAACTTCGGCCGACCCGGTCTTCTCGATCTCCTCGAGACTCGCTCCGAAGTTCTTCAAGACGTGGCCGACATCGGCCGGCGCACCGATCGTAGCAACGGCGCGGACCTCAGGAATGTCCCCGGCGACGGCCAGGACGGCGGCGCCGCCGAGCGAGTGGCCGATCAGAAGCGACGGCGCTTGATAGTGTTGGCGCAGATAGTCGGCGGCTGAGAGCAGGTCGGCAACATTGGAGGAGAAATTGGTCGAGCCGAACTCACCTTCGCTCGACCCCAAACCCGTGAAATCGAAACGCAGCACAGCGATGCCTTCGCGCGCCAGCTCTGCTGCAACGCGGCGCGCACCCGCGAGATCCTTGGAACAGGTGAAGCAATGGGCAAAAAGCGCGTAGGCGCGCAATGGCCCGTTGGGTAGATCAAGGCGCGCGGCGAGCGTCGCGCCGGAATGGCCGGAAAATTGGAGCCGTTGCGAGTTGAAAGACATGGTGACTTCTCCGCTGCAAGGAAATCATCATTCTACATCCGCAAGGCCATACGGCGAGACAGAATGGCGCCGGCGCGCTGGCCGCCTTTGAACTGGGGCCCACTTCAGAGTTTGCTTGAACAGAAATTGTATCATGCTATGATATAAATCGGAGGAGGAGAGACATGGCCGAAACGAATGACAGCGGTTGGGCGGCGTACCGACCTTCCAAGAGTGTATGGTTCTGGTCGGTTGTCGGCTCATCGATACTGACTATGGTCGTCGGTTTCACATGGGGCGGTTGGACGACAGCAGGGCGTGCCGGAACCATGGCCGATCTCGCGGTCCGGCAGGCTCGTGCAGAGCTCATTTCAAACGTTTGCGTGCACAATTTCGTGTCCGCCCCCGACGCGGCACAAACCTTGTGGAACTCAAGTCGAAGTCCAGTTGGGAACAAGACAATTTCATCGAGAAGGGGGGCTGGGCGGTCGTTGCTGGTCTGTCGAAGCCCGTTCCGGATGCGGCCGATACCTGTGCCGATGCGCTTGTAAGCTTGGAGGAACTTCCATCGCTCTCGGAAGTCGAGACGAGCAGCTGAACGGCGTCTTTGGACGAATATTGGCTGTGGCGGCTGGGGCGAGGGAAGGGGCAGCCTGAAATGATTTCAGGCTGCCCCTTCGGCATTTGATTTATACCTCAGCTTGCCAAAGACATGCCCTCGCAATGACAGCATTTGGCGATATAGTTCGCGAGCGCGGCACTTTGCGGCATTCGCCGTTCAGATAAGTGGACGCGCTCGCGCCTCCTCCCTCCTGAGGTGCAACCAGTATATATCATAACGTGATGTAAACAAAGGATGTTGCGAATGCCCTCCGGCGCAGGTTCTCGGTCCCGCACACAAGTCCCTGAGATTGCCGATGAGGAGGCGCTTGATCCGGGGGTGTTCGAGGGGCTGGCCGGAGTCAGGCTGGCCATGCGTCGCTTCCTCTCCTTCAGCGAGGCGGTCCTTTCCGAGGCGGGCGTGACTTCGCAACAATATCAAGCACTGCTGGTACTCAAAGTTGCTCCCCAAAGCCGAATCATGCTCCGACAACTCGCCGAAGAGATGCTGATACAACATCACGGCGCGGTTCAGCTCGTTGACCGGCTGGTGGCGGCTGGACTGGCACTGCGGATCCCATCGGCCGACGACAAGCGCCGCGTCCTTGTCGGCCTCACCGATTATGGCGAACGGGTTCTGAACTTCCTGGCCAAAAGACATCTGGGCGCGATGCTCGATAACGAGCCGTTGCTGATTGAATCTCTCTCGCGTCTCCGCGCATTGGCTCGGACCGGGTAACCCCGGTCCAGTCCGCTGGTCGCGTCACGTGGCGAACTGCCCAAACTACCCGATCCGGATCACCGACTCGGAGATGAATTCGAGGTCGGATACCGCAAGGTTCTCAGAGCGGGCCCCCTTACGGAGGCGACCCCGCTGTGTCGTAGTCCGATCAGTGACAAGGACCACGCTGGAGCGCCGAACCGTCGGAGGCGCATTCATCACTGTGCGGTCGAGCTGCCCGGCGCATTGTTGGTACTGGACTTTGCTGCGTGCTCTGTGGGCCCCTTGTACAGCATCCGGCTATAGTCGAAGCTCTCCAGCTGCTTGACCTCAACGACGCCGTAACCGAGTTCGTAGCGTCCGCTTCCGCTGGCCCACGCCGCAGGCCCCGCATAGGGGAATGCGCGATAGCCGCGACCGTATATTCTTGTGTCCGCGACCACGGCCGCCAGCCGGCCATCGTTGACGAGAATGTCGCTTATGTAGCCATAACGTTCAGCATTGTTCAGGAAGGCGGTGTCTCCGATGATGTCCGTGGCCTTGATCAGCTGCGGCCCGGTCGCCAAGTCCTCCTCCACGGTCGCAACTTGGCCCGCCTCCTTCTTGTGAAGCGCGCCGGGTGGTTGCGCGGCTGCCGCCGAATAGTCGTCGACAGTGTCCTCCGTTATCGGCACCGTTATGCGAGATCCGTCCCTTGAGAACTTCAGATCGTTCCAGGGAATGCTGACATGTGTGTCGCCCACCTCCCAAAGGCCGCCCACCTCGGCAATAAGCGAGAGAACTTCGCCGTCGCGGTCGAAGACGATATTCTCGACGTCGCCGATCTCTTCACCTTCGCGGCCTAGCACGACGGCGTCGTCGAAGACCTGGTCGACGCTCCACCCGGAAGTGTAAAGCGGTTGATAGCTCCAATTGGAAAGAACGACCCTTCCTGCGGCGGGGTTCGCCGTTCCGGTCTGCGGCTGCGCGTCCGCGCCACTTTGTTGTGCGGGCAGGTCTCCCGGACGAATCAAACGAGATTTGCCCACATCTGGCGCCGGCTCGACCAATTCGCTGTCGCCCACCTTTGGCGGGTTAATCACGCCATTGCAGTCATCGAGCGTTTGGCTGAGTGACTTCTGGTCGCCGTCGGGCGAAATGCGGCAGGGGTTCTCGGTGTTTTGCGCAAATGTTTGCGACAACACAGGCGTTGCTATCAGGGCTGCGAATGCGAGCAACGGGGGCGCAAAAAGTAGTCGTGCTCTGTTTCATCGGATTGGTCCCTTCTATCAGCCCAGCCGGAACCGCCGCACTTCCATAAGGGCACACCCTCGACTCTATACCGTTCTCAAGGCCAACTGTTGCCGCATACATTGGTTCCAAGGGATCGCCCAGGTAATGATGCCTGGCTGGCCACATGGCCACTCTCAGGCGTCTGGCGCGAAGTGTTTTGGTCCGTTCGCCCTGGCCGAAGCGCAGCGTCCGCTGTGGAGGACGGCTTGGGACGTGTTATGCTGTTGGTGACCGCGATCTCCCAACTCCTGAACGAGCGGACGGATCGCATCGACGGCAGGCAGCTAGGGACGGTTAGACGGCGGATGCTGGCAACTATCCGCGTTGCATTAACGTTCCACAGGCTGCCGAAGCCTTGGCTCTAGGCGGATGGCTCTGTTCCACAGTGATTCAGGCGGAGGTGAGAGCATGCCGCGTTGGCGATGGTTGATGGCGCAGCTGACGCGCCGGCTCTGGGTGCACGCTACACTGATCGGCGCGCTGGGGGTGCTCGCCGCGATCTTCGCGGCGGTCGTCGATCGCTACATTCCCTGGATGATGCCAGGGAGGATTGGCGCCGATGCCGTCGACAGCATTCTTACCATCATCGCTTCCAGCATGCTGGCTGTGACCACCTTCTCGCTCAACATCATGGTTTCAGCCTATGGATCGGCTACCAGCAACGTCACCCCGCGTGCCACCAAGCTGCTTATCGAAGACCGCCTGACGCAGACGGTTCTCTCAACCTTTATCGGTTCCTTTCTGTTTAGCATCGTCGGCTTGGTCGTGCTCAAAACGGGCGCCTATGGTGAGCGCGGGCGTGTCGTTCTGTTCGTCTTCACAATCGTGGTCATCACGCTCGTGGTCGTGTCGTTGCTGCGTTGGATCGACCATCTGACCCGCCTCGGCCGAGTCGGCGAAACGACCGTACGAGTGGAGGAGGCGGCCAGGAAGGCCATCGAGGTACGGCTTGCGGAGCCGTATCTCGGCGGCAGGGCCTTGTCGGACCGGGCGAGCAGCATCCCGGAAACGGTAGTCGCGGTAACGGGCGACGCAATTGGTTATGTTCAGAACGTCGATATGCCGGCCTTGTCCCGACTCGGCGACAAGCACGATACCCAGATATATCTCAACGTTATCCCCGGCACGTTCGTCTACGCCGACACGCCGATCGCCTGCATCGGAGCAAGTGATGGTGATACTGACCTGGGGGCGCTCCGCAAGGCGGTGCGTGCGGCGTTCTCGATTGACGACGAAAGGTCATTTGATCAGGACCCGCGTTTCGGCCTCGCCGTAATGAGTGAGATCGCCTGTCGAGCCCTCTCCCCAGCGGTCAATGATCCAGGTACTGCGATCGATGTCATTGGCCGCTCGACCCGGCTATTAAGCATCTGGGCGCTCGGGCGGGCCAATGGATCATGTAAGGATGAGCCGAAGCATCCAAATGTCCATGTGCCACCGCTCGCTACCGCGGACCTGTTCGAGGACGCATTCATGGCCGTGGCGCGCGACGGCGCAGGCCTGATCGAGGTGCAACTGCGGATCCAAAAGGCACTCCTGGCTCTCGCCCGCATGGGTGATGCTGACTCCAACGCTGCCGCTCTGCGTCAGTCGCGCATCGCCTTTGATCGCGCGGCCTCCTCTCTCCCCTTGGAGGCAGATAGGGCTCGCCTGCACGAGCTGGCTGTCGAATTCGGTACAGCAGCGGAATATAGGGGCGGCCACAAGCCGCTGTGAGATCCGGTCTGGGAAATTGGGGTAGGGCTTGGCAAACAATCTATTCAGAGGTGTCTCCGGTGACGGCGATCCCAATTTTCCGCCCCTCGCCATTGGCGAACATCGCGAAGCCGATTTGTGTCGCTTCAGAGCTAAGAAGTGCCTCCCCGTTCTGCGGGTCCTGGAGCCACTGATCAACGAAGTAGCGAATGTCGGCAGCGGTAGGTTTCGCGCCACAACCTCCGTATCCGCCCGCTACGACTTCAATCTTCTTCCACCGGGTTTCAGAGTCGGCTGGTAAAAGGTGGTAAATGCTGTCCGGCTGCTTCATAATTCTTTCCCCGGACTCACCCTTCGGCAGGAGACGCTGAGCGACTCTGTTGAGCGCGCCGCTTGCCTTCACGGGAACGAGACCCTCCCGTCGGCGCTCCCTGTTTATAATTCGCGCGGCAACCTCCGCCTGCTCGGGCGGGAAGAGCTCTGCAGCTTCTTCGTCGGGCTGTAGGGCGAGGGGAACACCTGGGCCGGCAAAGGTTTGCACGGCAAACTGCCTGCCGCGATGCAGCTCCGGCTGGGGTGCCATTATGCTCTCCTTTGATCGGTAGCGGAGCCGGTGCCAGAGATGCCGTTCTGAACCACACTCAAGGAACCGTCAGTTTCGAGCATGACGCATGCGGCCTCTTCAACCGTGACGAGCCCATATTGCCGAACGGCGGCATCTATCTCCTCACGCGTGATGCGTTGGCTCTGCATCGCGTCGTCCAGGCAGACACCGTTTCGAACCAGCAATGTTGGCTCGCTCTTCACCATCTCCCGGACCCACTTCGAACGAACCGACAACCATGTGATTGAGAATTGCAAGCCGACAAGCAGCGCGAGCCCGATCGCCCCATCGGCGAGAGGGACGCTACGGTCCATCAGTACAGTCGCGAGCGTCGATCCCAGGGCAACGGTGATGACGAGATCGAATGCATTCATTTTGCTGAGCGTTCGCTTTCCGGAGACACGCAAGACGACGACCAGAAACGCATAGGCTGCGCTGCCTACGATGATGATCCGCAGAAGGCTTTCCCACCCGTGAAACAGCATCGACTCACTCATCCGCTGCTCTCATCTTCGTCGCTACGAATGCCGAGATATGCCAAGGCCAAAAGGCTGATGAGATTGATGAGGCTGAGCACGATAGCTATGTTGAGGCGTCCCAATCCTACCGCGGCACCAATGGCACCGGCGTTCCAGATGCTCGCCGCGGTAACCAGCCCCTTCACATTGCCCCGTTGCTTGACGATGGCACCGCCACCTATGAACCCTATACCGGTGATTACGCCTTGTAAGACGCGTGCCTGAGCTTCCGCGGCCCCTGGAGAATTCGTGTCCACCAGGAGCGCGAACCCGCAGGCAGCTACCGACACGATGGGGAGCGTTCTGAAGCCGACGCTGTAGCGGCCCCGACCGCGTTCCCACCCGATCGGAAATGCCAGAGCGAAGGCGATTGCGACGGTCACCACGTCAACAAGCAGCCGTTCAAGATCGAGCCCTAGTTCCATCATCTCCTTCCCACGGGTCGCTCGGAACCAAACCTCCGTTGCAGGTGTAGGCGCCGATTGAACGAGCCGGGAAGATCAAACCGGGGTTTGCCGGATTGGTTCCGGCCAACGCCGGTAGCGCAAACGGTATTCTTCGGCGTGGGCGGCTGCTTCACGCAATCACAACGGCGTGTGGCAGGAACCAGAATGCCCAAGCTCTGTTAGGTCGACGCAGAATCAGTCAGAGGAGGCGACGGATGCCGCAATTGAAAGTCAAACTATGCGCGCTCGCTGTGACGCTTTTTGCCGTTTCGCCGACAGTCGCTGCACAGGTGTGCGGAAAAACCGAGGTGATGGACGAGGGGGAGACGCTGGAGCAGCTCGCGGCGCGATGCGAAACGACTGCAGGTGCTGTGCTTTCCGCCAACCCCTCTCTTGACGCCGGTGATGTCCGTGCAGGGCTCCAGTTGAAGATGCCGGAATCCGCAGAGGGTGACTGGCTGAGCCGCGCAAGACAGGCGGTCACCGAAGCAGGTGAACGCGTGAATGAGGCTGCGGAAGCTGCGGGAAGGTCGGTTTCAGATTACCTTTCCGACCAGCCGGACCTCAACCGGGACATTCTGGAAATGGGCGAGCGGCTCGGTCTCCCGGGCGTCTCAACCAGCCAAAGTCGGGGAGCTGAGCTGATGGTCGTTCCGAAAGATGTCGGTCCCGGCGATAACGTGGACCTCAATGCAAACGGCCTGCCGGGCGGGGTCGAGGTGACGATCGGCGTGCGCATCGGCGAGGAGGCGGATTTCCGAACCATCTCCCGTGCGCGCACTAACGAAGCGGGATTGTTGGAGGCAACAGTCCCCGTTCCTGAACAGGCACAAAAGGGAGAGAAGATCGCCGTTGCAGTCGAGACGGTGGACGGCCGCGTCCGTGTGGTTTCCGAACCGTTCGACGTTGGTCCTACTACCGACTGATGTCGACGCTGGTTCTGTCTGGTCACAGACTTGCTCACCCTCAGCCGCAGCAAGAGTCTTCCACGACGCTGATTGCGCGCCGGGAAACGGCGTATGCGGTCTCGCCAGTCAGGAAAACCTTCTTCCGGATTGAAGGCGTGCTTCAGCCAGCTCTGAGGCCCCCGGCCGTTTGGTGCGGGTGGAAACGGCCGGGCAGCCATTCCCTGTAATGCAACACAACGGATGTTCAGCGGTTACAGGAGCGAGCCCTCTCGCCCGCCGCTGGGGCTTCCACGCGATTGGATCGCTGACCGCCAAGTGGCATTGGCGTTCAAGGTATTGGACACCAAAGGATCGCACTTCCGCCGGAGAAACGGGATGCAGTGGATTGAAGATCATCGCGAACTTATCACCGCGCTTACCGGGCTGGGGACCCTGGCCGTCTGGGTGGTTTACCTGCAGGTGTTCGTCAGCAACTATCGAAGGCAGCTCCGCGCCACCTTGTTGATTACGCGGGGCGCGGGAGCCGGATTGGACGCTCACTGCTTCCTCAGCAATATGAGCTCGGGACCAGTCCACGTGGCGAGCGTGCTTGTTAAACTGGAGACCACTGCGGGGTCGCTCATCTGCCCTGTAACGGACATGCTGCATCCGGAAGGAGAGTCTCCGGCCGAAGCTCGGCAGCGCACGCGGCAAGGCCCTTTAGGGAGCGGCGAGATCAGGGATCTGGGTTCCTTCGGGACCCTGATGCGCCACGCGCTGCATGCCGAATCGGAAAGCCCGCCTGCCAGCGAATGGCACACCGAGCTTCGTTCCATCATGGTCGAAATCGTGGGCCATTACGGCTCGGAAGACCTTCCCATCGGCGCGCGCAGAGTTTTCGTTGTGCTCGAAAATGCCGGCGGACCGGTGATCCGTGGACGAGAGCTACAAACGGAGCAAATCAGAAACAGGCGGGACAGAAGAAGGCTGATGGCCGATTTGGAACGTGATCGTTGAGCGTGTTCCCGGCATCGCATCATGTATCGGATGGAAAGCTGCGGTGCCGGACATCGCCATTGAAACCCTGGTGCACGCGCAGGTCCCGTTCGGGGTGACGGCAAAGCCGATGCCAATGTCGTCGCATGGATCGGAGCGGAAGATGCAACGCGCTTTTTCCTTTCGGCCATCACAATTCTCGAACTGGGGCGGGGCGTAGTCGGGGTGCACCGCAGGGATGCCGCACAGGCGCTCGGCTGCGTTCTTGGCTCGACAGTCACGTGCGTCCGGAGTTCGCGGGCCGTATTCTGCCAATTGACGACGCGGTTGCGACACGTTGTGCCCACCTGCACATCCCCGACCGGCGCAATGAGGCCGACGCGCTGATTGCGGCGACGGCTCTGGTTCACGACATGACCGTTGTGACACGAAACACCAGAGACTTCGAAGGCACCGGCGTTGTTATCGTCGATCCTGGCAAGGCTGACCTTTCACTTATCCGAATACAGGCGGTCCCTAGCCGGGCAGCTCGATTGCGGGATGGCCGGATCGAACCCGTTCAAGGCGAGCGATAAAAATCGACCTTCTCACCGAAGCGGCGGGCGCATCTGCCTGTAGCCGATCGTCCGCGGGGCGGAGAGCCCGAAGAATAGAGCTAATGCGGCAGCCGGCGACTTTGCGCTGCAAAATCGGAGACACTGGTGGATCAACTCCTATGGGAAAGACCTTGCGGTCGCCCTGCCAATTGCCGGATTGGAGGGTGCGGCAGTACGCTATCTCTCGACGTTTGAAGCCGCGTTGCGTGCACCTATTGGAGGAAATTATGAGCGGAGACCTCGCTGACACTTATCGTGCCTACCTGGATTGCCTTAATCGACAAGCCTGGGACGAGCTTGGTCAATTCGTTGACAACGATGTGCGGCATAACGATCGCCTTCTAAGGCTATCGGGCTACCGGGAAATGCTGGTGCAGGATTTCGTAGACATTCCGAATTTGCAGTTCACCATTCAACTGCTTGTCTGCGAACCTCCGCGCCTTGCTGCCCGCCTTTCATTCGATTGCTCCCCGAAAGGGGAGTTCATGGGTCTAAGCGTCAATGGACGTCGAGTGTCCTTCACGGAGAACGTTTTCTACGAGTTCGTAGGATCGAAGATCCGCTCGGTATGGTCGGTAATCGACAAGTCCGCAATAGAGGCCCAGCTCCCATACTAAAAAGAGAGAGAGTTGATCAACGACCGCTTCGGGTGCGAAAACGGTCCTGACACCACCAGCAAGAGCAACGGCCATGGCCTCTTATTCAGTGTTCAGTTCCGTGTATGGGCGGGGGTGTGCAGCGACGCCCCCGCCTTTTCCGCCGCTGCCCGCAAACGCTTGTCTCTCGTCCACAAAGCCACTCGCCGATCGAGGAGAACCGAGGCCAGCAAATGGGCATCCGTGTAGCCGATCCCCATGCTGAAAATGGCGTGGCGATCAACCATCGTCATGACCTCGTGGTGCGTTGCGACGAGTGCTTCGCGCTGAGCCATCAGGAATGCTATCACGCTACTGCGTTCCCGAAGACTGCCGAGTGCAAGCTCTCCGATCACGGCCGGATGGCAGAGGAGACGATCGTCCTCAATAATCCTACGCAGCTCGGCATCGGTATGCCGGAAATGATCAATCCAGATTGAAGTGTCGGCAAGAATCACTTGGCAGCTGCGCTCCGGCGGCGTGGAGCTGCCTCCGCATCCGGCATAGTTCCCCCGAGCGCGATGAGGCGTTTTCCTGACTCCACACGGACAAGCGTCTCCAATGCCTGGCGGACCAGAGCGGCGGTTTCTTTCGTGCCGGTTAGGGACTTAGCCCTTTCCATGAGAGCGTCGTCGAGGTTGATAGTCGATCGCATCGTTCGGGTTCCTGATTTTGGTGCTACAAATAGCACCATTTGGTGAAGAAATCTACGCCTGGATTGGCCATCGTAGCGACCGCATCGGCCGCACGAGCTTAAGGCTGGCTAGGGCCGAGGGTTCGATTCCGCTCAAGGCGAGGGATACAGGTCGATCTTCCCGAACTCCGGAGATGCCGAAGTGTAGCGGCATTCGTGCTGGAGAGGCGCTTTTGTCTTCAGTAATTTGTTTCAAATTTCGATCATAATTAAATGTAATATCAGATTATTATTACAATTGAACTTGCAGAGAAGCGGAACTATATTTGCGCGATCAACTATGAGGTATCAGCCTGTCTATCCGGACGCCTCGTGTCTCAGCTGGGAGGAGCGGTTTCATGACGAAGATCGTGGGGACGGGCGGGGGCGATACGCTGCGCGGGACAGACGAGACGGATCGCATCTGGGGCCTTGTCGGCAATGACGACATCGATGGCGGTGGCGGAGATGACCTTATCGATGCCGGTGCGGGAGACGACGTCGTCAGGAGCACAAGCGGCTATGACCGCCTCGACGGTGGCGACGGCGACGACCGGTTGATCCTGGCCCGGACGGGCGGCGCGGTCACCGGCGGCGCTGGCGCGATACCCTCGCCGTCAATGCCTCCTTGGCGACGGAGGACGTGATCTTCAACGGTCCGCAGGGTCACGCCATGATCGGCCGCGATCCCTCGACGGCCCAGCATGTCTTCTTCCGGGATATCGAGCGCCTTGAGCTGCTCACCGGCAGTGGAAATGACATCGTCTACGGCAGTACGCGCGACGATGTCATCGTCACCGGCGACGGGTCGGACGCGATCACGACGACGCTGTCTTCGGCCGTGATCGATGGCGGCGCGGGACGGGATTTGGTGACAATCGACAATTCCGAAGACGTGGATGGCGTCACCATCGACTTCGCCGCGGGCAGTGCATCGACCGGCACGGTCCTGCGCAATCTCGAGACGGCCCGTGTCTGGACCGGAAGCGGCGACGATACGGTGATCGCCGGCGGACTCGACGATCTCCTCGCCAATACCGGTGCGGGTGACGATCGAATCGAGGGCGGAGACGGCGACGACAACCTGAACGGCGGCCTGGACAATGACGTTTTGTCGGGCGGAGACGGCAATGACGGCCTGAGCGGCGATGCCGGCAATGACCGCCTCTTCGGCGGGGCGGGGAATGACGGCCTGTCCGGCGGGAGCGGAGCCGACACGATGTCCGGCGGCGACGGGGATGACAATGTCAGGGCGGGAGCCGGCAATGATATCCTCGAGGGCGGCGCCGGCGATGACAGAATGGACGGCGGCCCAGGAGACGATCGCCTCTTTGGCGGATCGGGCAACGACATCATGGAAAGCTTCGACGGTCGCGACGTCATCGACGGCGGCGATGGCGACGACCGGATTTCGCGTTTCTCCGGCAGCGGTCCGGCAACGATCAGCGGCGGCGCGGGGAATGACCAGATCCGGGCGTGGGGCTCGGACAGCGTCGACGGCGGCACAGGGGATGACCGGATCGGAGCGGGGAGCTCGGGCAGTGTCGACGGGGGGGAAGGCAACGATCACCTCGCGTTCGAAGTGTCCCATCTGCTTGGTCCTGTCGATTTCGACGCGACGCGTGGATCGATCTCGACCGGGCTGACATGGACCGACATCGAGAGCTTCACCGTGTCGAGCGGGAGATTTGGCGATCTTGACGATACGCTGCGTGGCGCCGACGGGGCTGATCAGCTCTCAGCCTTTTTCGGTGACGATCTCCTGGAAGGACGGGCCGGAGACGACCGCCTGTTCGGTGGCGATGACAACGACCGCCTGCTCGGCGGCGACGGCGACGACTTCCTGTCCGGCGATTTTGGCGACGACCGCCTGCTTGGCGGCGCCGGCTCCGACGATCTGCGGGGCGAAGCTGGAGCCGACGATCTGAGCGGCGGCTCGGGTGACGATCACTTGTGGGGACATACGGGCAGGGACCGGCTGTCAGGCCAGGAGGGAGCCGATTATCTGCACGGCGGCGGCGATGCTGACATCTTCCACTGGTCCGTCTCGTCTCGTGAGACCGATAGCGTCGACCGCATCGCGGATTTCAGCGCTTTGGCGGGCGACATCCTCAGCTTCGCCATCGACGCCGACGGCCAGATCGCCTCGATCCGCAGCTACGCGGATTTCCTGGCGGCCGCGCATGACACGCAGGACGGCGTCTTCGTCACGCTCGACGGGTTCCACGATGCCGGCATCCTGATCGAGGGCGTCACCCTCACGGAGATTTCGGCCGAGAACCTGTCCTTCACCGAGTTCTACTTTTGAGGCGCATGGCGGTGCCCGAGCCGGGCATGTCAATTGGCGTCGATTGGAATGTGGCGCTCACCGTGAGGTGCTGCCGCCCAAAGGAGTTCAGCCTTCCTCCACGAGCCCGTTGCAGGCCGTCTTCCCGGGATGTTCACGTTCTGGGCTAAGAGGATCGCAGGCCGCGCCAATCATGAGGGATGGCGATCCCGATGGTCGTAGCTCCTCGTCGCGACTCCGGCATGCGCTCCGAAGGCCGAAGGGCGGCGTTGTTATCGGCGGCCCTCATCCGGAATATCCAGGTCGAATTCATTTCGATTTGACCTATCCACGTCGTTCTGGCGACCCTATAGAGTCGCATCAGAAGAATCGCACGGGAGACGGCATATGAGCCATGAGGCACAGAAAACCATCACCACATGGTACGTCGACCCGGACGCGGAAGACAGGATGGCGGACGGACACGCCCCGATCTGGCGGCATCTCGTAGGGCTCATCGTCGAGCGCGATCTTTCGGAAAAGAACGTCCTCGACTTCGGCTGCAACCAAGGCGGCCTGCTGCGGCATCTTTATGCGATCAGGCCGTTCCGCAAGGCGCTCGGCATCGACATTGCAGAGCAATCCATCGCAAAGGCCGAGACTCTCAAGGGCAACATCCCCGTCCAACACGCTGTTGGTGGAACGCTCGAAGGCTGGGTCGACGAGTTCGACCTGGCGATCAGCCATGAGGTCATTTACCTCCTCGAGGACATCGACGCACATGCCGCCGACATCTTCAAGGCTCTGAAGCCCGGTGGAGTGTACTATGCCGTTACCGGTTGCCACACGGACAACCCGCTCTGGCCGAAATGGCGCGAGCTCGTTTCGAGGCGCACGAACACCGTCGTCCAGGATCGCTCCATTTCCGATTACTGCCGCGCCTTTGCGAAGGCTGGCTTCGAGGTCTCCGGCCGGAAGCTGGAGTATGACGGATACATTCCATTCGTCGAGGATGGCTGGACTCCGGATTTTGCCGATGCCCTGAACTATTACACTGAGACCAAGATCGTGTTCCGCCTGATCAAGCGCCGGAACGCAGGAAGCGCGTAAGCTCGACGTCGAAATGCGGCGGCTTGTCCGGGGCGACCTCGACGAACCGCCCCTTCACCCGGAATGTCTTTTCGATCAGGCCGCTTTCGGCGAGCGCCTTCGGCTCCCCGTCGAAGCGCAACTCGCCTCTCTCCAGCAGCGAGATGCGGTCGCTGATGGCAATCGCCTGGTTGATGTCATGAATCGCCATGACGATCGTCACGCCTTTCTCTCGGCTGAGGCGATGGACGAGGTCCAGAACCTCCACCTGATATCCGATGTCCAGGAATGACGTCGGCTCGTCGAGCAGGAGGATGGCTGCCTCCTGCGCGAGCGCCGCCGATATCCACGCCCGCTGCCGTTCGCCGCCCGAGAGCTCCTGAAGCGTTCGATTCGCCAGACGCGTAAGGCCGGTGCTTTCAAGTGCCCAATCGATGGCCGCCTCGTCCTTGTGGTCATAGGAGCGGAAGAGCCCGACGTGAGGAAAGCGCCCCTGCCGCACAAGCTGGGCGATCGTCATCTCGTCGGGGGCGGAGGGCTGCTGCGGCAAGAAGGCCAGCTTTTTCGCGATGGTGCGCCGCGACATCGAAGTCACCGCAACATCCCCGATCTTCGCCTGCCCCTCCGCGGGCCGGATCAAGCCTGCCATTGCCTGTAGTGCCGTGCTTTTTCCGGAGCCGTTCGGTCCGATAAGGGTGCGGATTTCGCCTTTCTGCACCGATAGCCGAAAGCCGTTCAGCGCCTTCCGGCGACCGTAGTTAACCGATAATTGCGTACATCTCAGAGGCATGGGCGATCTCAGGGAGCTTTGCGTACAAGGGCGAGCAGTACCGGCACCCCGACGATGGCGGTGACCACTCCGATAGGCACTTCTTCGGCTTGCCCGACCAGACGACCAATCAGGTCCCCGAGGGTGACGATGACCGCTCCGAGGACGACCGTCAGGGGAAGCACCAGCGGGAAATCCCGCCCGGCGAGGAAGCGCGCCAGATGCGGCACCATGAGCCCTACGAAAACGATCGGGCCCACTGCCCCCACGGCGCTTGCGGCGAGCGTGCAGGATACGAGCAGGGCAAGCGAAAACTGCTTGCGATAGGAGAGCCCAAAGGAACGGGCGACAGCGGCGTCGAACTGCAAGAGGACCAGCGGACGATAGATCAGAGGGAGGGCGGCCAGGCCGGCGATCGTAAACGGCAGCAGGAAGATCGCGTGATCCCATGTGCGCGCATAAAGGCTTCCGGAGAGCCATTCGAGAATGATTTCGATGCGGGCCGAGCCCCAGCCCGCGATCAGGCCTATGGCAAGCGCGTGCAGCACCGCTCCAATCGCGATCCCGCAGAGCGTGATCCTGAGCGGGCTGAGGTCGAGCCGGAAAGCCATAATGTAGATGACTCCTCCCGCCGTGATGCCACCCACCATTCCCGCCAGCGGCAGCCATGCGATCGGCAGCTCGGCCACGGTGTTGGAACCGGGATTAAAGATGTAGACGGTGAACAGCAAGAACGCTGTGACCGTCAAAGTCGCGCCCTGTGACACCCCCATCAATGACGGATCGGCGAGAGGGTTTCGGGTTATCGTCTGGAGCAATAGTCCTGCGACGGCGAACTGAATCCCGGCGAGGATGCCCGTGACGATACGTGGCAGACGGATGTCGAGAATGATCGAACGTGCTTCAGGCGAACCGCTCCCGGCCAGAACCGAGGCGACGTCCGCTGCGGGAATGTCGACCACGCCAAGGAGCACGGCGGCGACGAACGAGAACAGGACCAGCAGAATGACCGCGGGCAGGAGCCACGGTTTCGGTCGGGTAAGGCCGAGCGGGACTGGAGTCATGCGGTCGTTCCCTTGATACCGACGCGTCCTCGCTGGATGAGATAGATGAAAATCGGCCCGCCGAGAAGCGCGGTGATGATGCCCACGGGAAGCTCCTTGGGGATGGCAATGGTGCGAGCGATGAAGTCGGCGCAGGTCACCATTAGCGCCCCGATGGCCGCCGTGAGCGCGATCTCAAACGCAGTTCCCGAAGGCCGCAGGAGCCGGGCGATATGCGGGGCTGCCAGACCGACGAAGGCGACGGGGCCCGCAACGGGGGCGACGCCCGCTACCGGACAGATGCCGAGAAGCAGCAGGACGGGTTTCCAGAAATGAAGCTGCACGCCCATTCCGGCGGCGGCGTGGTCGCTCAGGGCGAACATGGCGATTACCCGGTGGAGCGACAGCGCTCCCACTACCCCAAGGCCGACCCAGGGAAGCATATGGACGAGGTGCGACCAGGTGCGCCCGGCGAAGCCGCCGGACAGCCAGAACAGCAGTGCGGTCGATTGCGGCCCCGCCAGCAGCAGCATGTAAATCGTGATCGCCCCGAGAAACAGCGACACGCTGACGCCCGCGAGGGCGAGATGAAGCGGGCGCCCGGTTCCGCCGCGTGCCACCCAGAACGTCACCCAGGCGGCGGCGAGACCGCCCGCGAGGCCTACGAACGGGTAGTAGGCGGATGAAAACCATGGCAGCAAGACGAAGCAGCCGACGATGGGCGCGACGGCGCCGGCGGTGACGCCCGTAATCCCCGGATCGGCGAGCGGGTTGCGGGTGAGTGCCTGCAGCAGATAGCCCGAGACAGCGAGGCCCGAACCCGCGACGGCGGCCGCCAGGCTTCGCGGCAGCCTCAGGGTCCAAACCAGGATCGACTCGATCTTGCCGTCCGGAGCAAAGAGCACGGGCAGAACGGCATCGATGGAGAGTGTCCGCGCCCCAAACAGCAGCCCGACGAGGACAATCAGCAAGGTCGCCGCAAAGACGAGGCCTATGGCTATCGAGGATTTCCGGGTGCCCATCGTCTACGTGCGTTCGCCACGGCGATGTCCTCCACATGAATGTCGACACCGCTTTAGCTATTAAAGAGGAGTCCTGCAATCCACTTACCTGCACTTCCGATCAATTCCGAGAGTCGCTTCCGCGTATGGGCCGGTGCGTTGCCCAGTGCTCG
The DNA here is from genome assembly GCF_000375585.1 of Sinorhizobium meliloti 4H41. Classification (GTDB taxonomy): domain Bacteria; phylum Pseudomonadota; class Alphaproteobacteria; order Rhizobiales; family Rhizobiaceae; genus Sinorhizobium; species Sinorhizobium meliloti_A. Next base: position 365,662 of record NZ_AQWP01000004.1, read on the forward strand.
AAGGCATGGTCCACGGCATCGACGCTTGACACTGTCCACATTTCGAATATTCTGGACATATGGAACAGGAAAATGCAATTCTGGCCCTTGCGGCGCTCGCTCAATCGACCCGGCTCGAGACCTTCCGCCTTCTTGTCCGGCATGAGCCCCATGGGCTGCCCGCCGGCGATATCGCGCGCACCTTGGCGGTCCCCCACAACACCATGTCGACGCATCTGAATATTCTTGCTCGGGCGGGCTTGGTGTCTTCGGAACGCCGCAGCCGCCTCATCATTTACCGCGCGGATGTTTCGCGTCTGCGCGATCTCACCCTTTTTCTCCTCAAGGATTGCTGCGGAGGGGATGCCGATCTCTGTGCTCCGCTGATCGACGAACTCAATCCCTGTCGTTCAAAGGAAAAGGTAACCGGGTGACCAAGACGACGTTCAATGTGATGTTTCTCTGCACGGGCAATTCCGCACGTTCGATCATCGCAGAGAGCGTTCTGCGAAAGGACGGAGCCGGCAAGTTCAATGCCTATTCCGCGGGGAGCCAACCCAAGGGCGAGGTCAATCCGTTCGCCATCGAGACGCTCGCAGGCCACCACTATCCCGTCGAAGGGCTTCGGTCGAAAAGCTGGGACGAATTTGCCGTGCCCGGCGCTCCCCAACTCGATTTCGTCTTCACCGTCTGCGACAATGCCGCGGGCGAGGACTGCCCCGTCTGGCCGGGACAGCCCGTGACAGCGCACTGGGGCGTCGAAGACCCGGCAGCGGTCGAGGGGACAGACGCCGAGAAGCGCGTCGCGTTCGCCACGACGCTTCGTAACTTGAAACTCCGCATTGCCGCCTTCGCCGCGCTCCCGGTGGAAAGCCTGGAGCGGCTGAGATTGACGGCAAAACTGCACGAGATCGGCCAGATGGAAGGTTCCACTGCACAGAGGCCCGACGTCGCATGAAAGACCCGATCGACATCGTCATTTATCACAACCCCGATTGCGGCACGTCGCGGAACACCTTGGCGATGATACGCAACGCCGGAATCGAACCGCATGTGATCGAGTATTTGAAGACTCCGCCAAGCCGGCGGCTGCTGGAGCAGCTGGTCGTGCGTATGGGTATACCCGTTCGCGAGTTGCTTCGGGAAAAGGGTACACCCTACGAAGAACTCGGCCTCGGTGATCCGGCTCTCACCGATGACCAGCTCCTCGACGCGATGATGCAGCATCCGATCCTGATCAACCGCCCCATTGTCGTCTCGCCGCTTGGCGTCAGGCTATGCCGACCTTCCGAGGTCGTCCTGGAGATCCTGCCCCAGGAGCAGAAGGGCGCTTTCGCGAAGGAAGACGGCCAGATCGTCGTCGACGCGAGCGGCCGGCGCGTCTAGCCGAAGCAGAGCAGACCAGAGCAAGCGAAGCGACGCCTCGAGCGAGGCTGCGCACCGGACTTCATTTTTCAAGGAGAACGCAATTGCGTCCCGCCCAACCCACAATCCGCCTCTCGTTTCTCGATCGCTATCTTACGGTCTGGATATTTGCCGCCATGACGCTCGGCCTTGTGCTCGGCACCGTGTTCACGGGCTTGCCAGCAGCCCTCGACAGTCTTTCCGTCGGGACCACTAACGTTCCGATCGCGATCGGGCTCATCCTGATGATGTATCCGCCGCTGGCCAAGGTGCGTTACGAGGAACTCCATCAGGTCTTTGCCGACAAGCGCATACTAACGCTCTCCCTGGTGCAGAACTGGTTGATCGGCCCGGTGCTTATGTTCGGCCTCGCCGTTTTGTTCCTGCGCGACTATCCGGAATATATGACGGGCCTTATCCTGATTGGTCTCGCGCGCTGCATCGCCATGGTTCTCGTCTGGAACCAGCTTGCCCGCGGCGACAATCAATACGTTGCAGGTCTCGTCGCCTTCAATTCGATCTTCCAGATACTCTTCTTCAGCATATACGCCTGGTTCTTCCTCACTTTTCTGCCGCCGCCTTTCGGCCTGGAAGGAAGCGTGATCGACGTGTCCTTCTGGACGATCGCCGAAGCAGTGCTGATCTATCTCGGGATACCGTTCCTCGCCGGTTACCTGTCGCGCCGCATTCTTACGAAGGCAAAGGGCAAGGACTGGTACGAGAACGCCTTCCTTCCGAAGATCAGCCCAATCACCCTTGCGGCTCTGCTGTTCACCATCGTCGCGATGTTCAGTCTGAAGGGTGGCGATGTCGTAAGGCTGCCGTTCGATGTCGTCCTGATCGCAATCCCCCTGACGATCTACTTCGTCATTATGTTCACCGTCAGCTTCTTCATGGCGAAACTGATCGACACCGACTATCCGCGCACCACCGCCGTGGCATTCACGGCAGCCGGCAACAATTTTGAACTGGCGATCGCTGTTGCCATTGCCGCCTTCGGTCTTGCATCGCCAGTGGCCTTCGCCGCGGTCATCGGACCGCTCGTGGAGGTGCCCGTGCTGATACTGCTGGTGCAGCTCGCACTGTGGCTCGGCCGCCGCTACTTCGCCGAACCGGCTCCCGCGGCTGTCTGAAGCATAGGAGACCCTGAAAAATGAGATTGCGCACCGTTCCCGACATCAACCACCTGCCGGCTCTCGACCCTGCCTACGCGCATCGCAATCCGGCAGAAGGCCTCGGTCCGTTGGACCACAAGCCGCGCATCCTGCTCCTCTACGGATCGCTGCGCGAGCACTCATACTCCCGGTTCTCGGTAGAAGAGGCGGCGCGAATTCTCGAGTACTTCGGCGCGGAGACCCGCATATTCGACCCTTCGGACCTGCCGCTGCCCGACCAGGTCAAGAGCGACGATCACCCGGCCGTTAAGGAGCTCCGTGAGCATGCGATTTGGTCCGAAGGAATGGTCTGGTGCTCACCAGAGCGCCATGGCCAGATCACCGGACTCATGAAGGCACAGATCGACCACCTGCCGCTGAACATGGGCGGCATCCGTCCGACGCAAGGGCGTACCCTCGCTGTCATGCAGGTGTCGGGCGGCTCGCAGAGCTTCAACGCAGTCAATACGCTGCGTATCCTTGGACGTTGGATGCGCATGTACACCATCCCGAACCAGTCGAGCGTCGCCAAGGCGTTCCAGGAATTCGATGCGAACGGGCGCATGAAGCCTTCCAGTTACTACAGCCGCATCGTCGATGTCATGGAGGAACTCGTCCGCTTTACGATCCTCCTGCGGCCGCACTCGGCTCAATTGGTCGACCGCTATTCAGAGCGCAAGGAAGCGAAAACGCCGGTTAACCCGGAGACCGACCTCTCCGCCATCGCGATCGCCCCGCAAAAGGGTACGGCGTAAAGGCCGAGACCGCTCACAGCGGCAACCGATCCAAAGATCTGCACGCTTGAGTATTCAATCGCCGAAGGAGGCGATCGAATGGTGAGGCGGTTCAGCGATGTCGGGAACGCTGGCCGCCGCTCGCAGAGTGCCAGATATGCTTTCCCAACGTCGCGCCAGTCGGTTCCAGGTTACTCCCCGGGACCTCGCGGAGGCAAAAAAGTCCTAAGAGCCGTTAGCGGGCAGTCGTTCGAGAAACGAGCCGATGCATTCTTCGGCGCATAGTACTGCTTAGACGATCAGCCGGGCCGCTCGTCCATTCTTCCGTTCCGCATTGTTGTAATAGCTGGCCGCCTGGGTCACCGATTTGTGCAGCGACTGCTGCATTGCTTCGGGCAGCGGAATACCGCGATTGGCGGCCTCGGTCAGATATCCGGATCTCAACCCATGTGCCGAAAACAGCGCCGGATCAAGGCCCGCCTGTTTGCAACGACCTTTCAGGATCAGATTGACCGATTGCGGCGTCAGTGGACGGCGGTCGACATTGCCCCATTGATCGATACGCCGAAATATCGGCCCGTCGTTGATCCCGGCTTCCGCCAACCACCGTTTCAAGGCGGTCACGGGGCGGCCGATGAGAAGCACCTGTTCGTCATCGTCGACATTAGTCGTCTTGGTGCGGCCAAGGCGGATGCTGAGGCAGGGAAGGGGAGGGGAGGTTTTGTCGTTCGGATCCGCGCGCACCGGCTCCTCATCTTCGAGGTCCTTGACCCGAAGCCCCACCACCTCCGAACGGCGACGGCCGCCGGAGGCAAAGGCGGTCAACAGCAGCGCGCAGTCACGGAAGTCGACCAGCCGATCGCTGGCACAGGCCTCGAGAAGCTTTCGCAGGACGTCGCTGGTTACCGCCTTCTTGCTCTTGCGTTGCCGCGGCCGGCTGCTGGCTTTCACCGCCAGCCTCAGCGCGCTCTTCAGCGATGGCGCACCGAAAGAGCCGGTCAGGCCTCGCCATCGGGTCAAGATCGACCAGGAGGTCAGCCGCCGGCGCACCGTGCCCGGCGCGTGCGGGCCGGGGGTCCTGAGCAGGCGCTCGGCGCGTAATCCCGCCTCGACATCGGGCGGCATTCCATGAGAGGGATCCTCGGCCCGCTTGACCGGATCCCAGAGGTGATGGGCGACGAATTTCAGGAGCAGGCTTTCCGGCGCCGGCCAGGGGAGGGGAGCGCCGGTGGCAAGGCGGCACCAGGCCTCGAGGTAACCGAGATCGGAGGCCAGCGCGCGTAGCGTATTCTCGCCCATGCCCTCCTGAGCCAGATGCTTGAGTGTGGCGACGTCGTCGTCAGTCAGCAGCGCGGCGAGCTGGTCGCGGCGGTCGAAGGGCAGTATGGCGTCGAGCGCGTCGAGTTCTTCGGCGCGGCGGTGGACCGCTTGGCTGTCCGATTCCGCCGCTCTATGTTTGTCGATCATTTCGGGCTTGGTCGGCAATTGTCCCTCAACCGGATGATGCCGGGTGAATTTTCAGGTCCGTCTGGCCAAAATCGTTCCCCTTGAACAACAGCGGCGCCTTGGCGATCCTCGCAACAGCATAGGAAAAACAGTCGCCCATGTTGAGCGTGGCCGGATGGCGACCTTTGCCGAAGCGGTCGAACGCTCTTTCCGCTTCCCGGTAATGCGCCTCGTCGAAAGCAATCGCCGCGACGTTGGGCAGCTCGACAAGCTGATCGACAATGTCCGAAGAGTTGGGAAATTCTTTGCCTGTCAGCACCATACGCACCTCCAGCAGGGTAGGCCAGCCGATCACAATTGCCTCCCGACCGACCAACGCCGTGAATCGTTCGGCCTCCGGCTCTGCCAACGCCATCGCCAGAATGGCCGACGTATCGACAGCGATCATCGCGGCAAACCGTATTCGTCGTAGAAATCGTCATGCGCGGAGGTCGTGCCGGCCGGGACCGCACGCCGGCCTTCGGCCATCAAGTCCGACAGGACGTCGATCGGCGTCCGGGCAGACTGCTGGCGTAGTTCCAGATCGTAGTGCTCGAGCGCCTGCTCGACGAGCCTGTTGATCGGCTGACCCGTGCGGCGCGCCAGCGCGTGCGCCAGATCCCGGGCCTTGGTGCTGCGGACGGACAGTTGCGGTTCGGACATTGCGTTTCCTCGATCGAATCCCTTCGAAGATAACGATTTTGGCTCCAGATGGCAAGGAAATCACCTTCAGATGGCTTGCTATCGATACTTGAAACCTATCGATAGTAATGCGCTGACGAACCAGGTGTCCGGATGACGGAAAAGTACCGGGAGTTCGCTTCCGTATATGAATTTTCCGCCGTCATTTCATATGGTTAATTGTTTGTGAATCCATTCGCCCGGTACTGCCGGAAGCGTTTGTGGGCTCCGGCCCTGTGCCTTTTGCTTCCCGATTTCAATTGAAGCCGATCAACGACCGCACCGCGCAAGGCGCTCAGCTCGGCTTCTCATCTCGTGCATTCTAGCACTCCGTCCAGAGCCATCTTCGTTCCGAAAAACGTGCAGGCAACGCGCTGGCTGCGCGGAAACAGCCGAAGGGACGAACAATGCTGCACTGCCGCTTCCTTAAATAACCTGTTGCTTCAGCGCGCGTACAATCTCGAATTGCGCTTGCATGCCATTCCCTTATGATCCGGGCGAATCAACTCTGCGATTTTGATGTTCTTGAGTTGCCGGACCTTTGTCGTAGTGATTGGTATTGTGAGGGTTTCAATGGAACGGGAATGCCTTGAGGCGTTAGACGACGCGCCGCTTCGTCAAGGGGATATCTTTCTATGGGTGGGGCACAACAATGTACAGCCGTGGAGCAACTATGGCGTAGTGGTGACCGCCGATTGTGACCTTGAGCAGAACAAAACCCACGGCCGTTTGTCGTACATCCCCGCGGTTACAATGGACCACTATATCTGGATGTATTGGGTTCCTTCCAAATTCGACAGTACTCTCAAAGATTTGGCTACCAAGGCGTCAACGAGAATAAGCAGAATAATTAAAAAGGTCGACGAAGCACATGCCGGCGTCTCAGTCGAAGCAATCCTTTCATGGATACGCAGATCGGATCCATTTGCCATAATACAGGAACTCCGGATAGAAGACAAAGGGCAACGCGAAAATGTCGAGGAGCTACTCTCAAACGTAAAGCAAATTGACTCGTTATTGGCATCGAAGCAGCCTGATATGCTGCGTCTAAAGAAATGCTTTGGTATCAAATCGAACAAGTTTGGCGTTGATCTTGATGAAGAGCTTATCAAGCAATTACAAAATTCGATATCGAATTTACCTGGAGATGTTTTTTTCCTATCGGGAATTCCTTCGGGAGATGAGCATGCATTATTTCTGATGCTACGTCATATTTCGCAATGCGACATCACCGATATAGGGGTGAATCAGGAGTCGGTGAAATGGGGAGGCGCGAAAGCCAAGCGGGTCGCTCGGATTGCCCCACCATATCGATACGCGATTACTCAAAACCTGGCACGCGTGTTTTCAGATATAGGTCTCCCAGGTGACTACAGCGAGCGGCGAAAAGCCAGCACGTCGCGTTTTGTTCTGGCAGGTAAAGGTGCATAAAGATGAAGTCATTCGTAATCACCGAAGCCGCAATCCACTCCATTCTTATGAAGGGCCTTTCTGATCAATGGTTTGCCTCACCGAACGATGATGACCTCGCTCCTCTGAAGGTGATTGAGGCTGATGCGGCGTATTACGTCCTACATCCTTCTTGTCTCGAACAGGCTCGCCTGCTTGTAATAGAGTGCCGTGAGGACCAATTTTTCGGGGGCGTACCCGAGTCTGACCGCCGGTCGGTCTTTGATCGCTGCGCAAGGATTGCCCTGCGCGCTTTCGGAGAAACGGTCGCTTTGAATCCTCGCTGGATGCCGTACCACCAAGGCAACAAAGTCTCAATTTTCGCGTATTCTGACATAGGTAGGCGCGAGAGGATTGTCGCAGAAGTCCACCCATTGGAAAGGAACGACGTCGTCGTATATGGTCTGATCCACGCCGATCAAGCTCAAGATTTAGACGCCATTGTCCCTAATTTGGAGAAGTACTCGGCGGCCGTTGGCGGGTTTTCTGAGGCCGTCAAGTTGGCGAAAAAGCGGCAGGTCGGCTCTGCAACTGGAAGCATCGAGCTCGACGACGTGACGCCGGGAGACTTCTCCAACAATCTTAGCTATTCAGAGTGGTATCCAAAATACCTTTCAAAGAGACAGCTAGAATTTGTAGATCTTGACCTAGTAGGCCCAATTCGGCTGCGCGGGGCTGCCGGCACGGGCAAGACTCTGGCTATGATCATTAAGGCACTGAAGACAGCCTATGATGCAAAGGTTGCTGGCGAACAGTGCCGGATATTGTTCACAACACACAGTTGGGCCGGCGCTGAACTGGTCGATCGAGTTATGGAGAGAATCGACGATCAGCACCTCATGCGGTCAGGTTCGGACGGCATCAAGATTGATATCTTCCCTCTGCTAACCCTGGCGGAAAAGCGGGACTATTCGAAGATTGGCCGTACGCCACTTGGCATCGATAGTGCGGACGGAAAGCGTCGCACTCTGAAGGAAATTTCGGAAGTAGTGGCGGGGTTCGTCTCAAGCGATTGGATCGCATACAGATCTGGATGCTCGCAGGAATTTATAAAGTTCGTAGAGTCGCCAAGCCAATCCCGCACACAGCGGCTGCTATGCTGGGATCTGCTGATCGAATTCGGTTGTGTCCTTGCAGCACAAGGAATTCTTGGGCATGCAAGCCACGAACAGAGGTATTTGCGCATCAGGCGAATGCGCTGGATGATGAGCTTGGTGAACGAGACCGAAAAGCGTGTCGTTTTTGCGCTATGGGTGAAGTTCCTTAGCGTCCTGAAGGAACGGTCCTTGATCGCTTCTGACCAAATCATCAGCGACTACCTCAATGAGTTGTCTACTTTTTACTGGGAGGCTGCACGAGCGGCGGAAGGCTACGATGTCGTCTTCGTCGACGAGATGCACCTGTTCAACGCGCAGGAACGGCTGATCTTCCACAATCTGCTCGCGGATCCAGATCGCGCTCCCCGAGTTGTGATGGCGATGGATCCGAAGCAGTCGCCACGCGAAACATTCACAGACATCCGCACTGAGACAGACGAAAAAGCATACAACATCTATGAGCGTGCGCGGCTCCCAAATCCCGAAAGCATAGATCTCACCGATGTATACCGGTACACACCAGAGATTGATAGAATAATTAAGACTCTAAATGAAGTAGCGCCGGCACTAGACCTTCCAAGTGACTGGGACATTCCGGCAGGACATAGCAATATTCCCAACGGAAGCGTCCCCGTCTATACAGTTGTAGAGAACAAACTTAGCGCCTTCCGAACGGCAATGGCCACAGCTCATAGTTATTCTAAAGCTGCTCGCGAGCAGAGAGGCAGAGTGGCTGTTCTATGTTTGGACGAGGATAGGTTTGAAGAATACACCGTCGCAGCAAGTGCTCAGCACAGAGGAGAAGTTCTCATAATAGCATCCAGGGACGACACGGAACAATTGAGATATGCAGGAAAGAAGTACATTCTTAGCACGCCAGAGTACGTGGCGGGCCTTCAGTTCGATACCGTTATTTTGGTGGATGCGAACAAGGAGCAGGTTCCGGAAGGGCAATACAACGGCCATCTCTTGCGAAGATTTTTATCAGAGCTATACCTAGGTATTAGCCGAGCTGAACGGAGATTGGCTGTAATTGCGTCGAAAGATGCGGGTGGAATTACGGACCTGTTCAAGAAGGCTATTGATGATCAAAGCCTGCGATACGTTGCTGAGTTGCCGGAAGAAGCTGCCTAGGACGTTGAAGCTACGCGCATGGACATGCAGTTTTGCCGATCGTTACCAGAGCGGCGTCGGCGATGATTATCGGAAGATCGCGCGCAGATACAGGCGGAGGCTTTCGCGCGAGGCGCGGTGGTCAGCAAAGTTGCACGTTAGTTGACCTGTTCGACCTCCTTGGCGGGCCTGTTTTTGTCGTGGTTGACCGGCGCATCGAACGCCGAAGGATGATAGGACGATAACGACGGCGAAGATCCGCAGTCGCCTTCCTTATCTCCTTATCGACGCTCAAACATGGAAGAACGCCGAGGCAGTTTGCGGCGTCCGATCAAAACCGCCCTCTGGCTTTTCCATTCGTGACAAGCGAACGAACCACCCTACCTTTTTTCCGAGCCTCGTGGCGGCCGTGGCTAGCCGAGATTTTCTCATCCTAGTAATCGTACCGCATCGTGTTGCAGAATTCGACGCGTACATGGGCGTCCAGCCGTCATGCCAGATCATCGTGGAGCTCACGATTTCCCTGCCGATGCTAACGTAGATGCCGTCGGCTTGCGCCCGCTGAAAGGTGAATTGTTGGAAGCAATAAGGGGCAGGCAACGACAAGCCACGCTGGTAGTAGTCGTCGTGCCAGTAGCCATGGATTATTGGAAATTCATTGCAGCACACGGACAGTGCGCTACCAGACCTCCCGGCTTCATTCCGTTGTTCAAGCGGCGGGCGAACCATGTCGAACTGATACCGATCGAGCTCAAGTACCTGAAATCCACCAGAGAGGCGTTGGTTCTCTCTCAGCTCGAAGTCATCCCCAACGAAATATGCGGCGAGTTCCAGTTCTCCAAATTCATCGAGGGAACGATCGAGCGGGATGCGCATCAGGACGGTTTGAAAATCGTCCGACGGCTCGCGTGAGAGCAGGTCGCGGGCAACGCTCGCGAGGTCATTCCCATCGAAAGCGACCGCATCAAGTTTAGGCAACCACGCCGGCCTCTGCGCTGGCTCAACCTCGAAAAGGTCTGGGAGGGCCGGTACACCATATGCGGAGAACGGTACAACCGCGTGAAGTGGGACGTTCCATTCCGCGACTGCGCAGGCCAAGGTTCTTTGATAGGCGGAACGGTAGAGCTCACCTTGACGCTGGATGAACTGTCCGATGATGCCCTCTCGTTGAAGGCTAAAATCACCAAAATAGGTTGGATAACGCGTGTACCCGGCTCGGAGCCGCTCTCGTAACGCAGCCCACTCAAATCCCCATTGGCGAAGAAACGGTAGCTGCGTTTGCTCTTCCAGATATTCGAGCTCATTCTTCAGGGCTGGGGGGACTTGCGCAACGACATTCTCGTGGAAGTAGCTCTCCGCGGTGAAGTCGACGGGGGCCGACCCACTGTGCGCTGATCGCCATCGTTCCGTGCGCGTGCCATACATTTCGTTGAGAAGAACGTCCGCAGCCATTGAGGGAGCGTTGATCGATGCTTCTATGTCGCCCAATGGAGGACGAACCTCGCGGGGCGAAACCACCAACACGCCGAGACCGGATAACACCTCACTTTCAAGTTGCCTCGCTGCAAGCCAATCAATCAACGTGTTCGTGGTGGCACTGCGCGTTTCATCATTCATCAGAAGTGATCGTATCGCCTTAGCTGCCTTCCAGCGCACCATCTTAACGGGCCAGCGCAGACGCTCGACGAGCATCTTAAGTGCGGCCTCTCGCTCGCTCATCAATGGAACCATCTGGCCTCCGGTATCTGCAGGTCATGGACTTCATCGACGATGGTCTTGACCATCGCGTCGACAATCCGTACCGCGAGTTCGCGTTGACCGACGAGCAAGAGAAACTCAACGAGATACTTTGTGCGGATGGCCACCAAGCCGTAGCCGCGCTTCCTATAAAAGTCCGGCGGCTCGGCGGTGTCGGCAATGTATTCCTTCCACCGCTCTGGATAATGCGTTGCCGCAAAACGGAGCCGGCTCATCACTTCGTCGCGGGAGGTCCATCCACTTTGCCACCCGTGCCGTTCGATATGTGCTTTCACAAGCCACTCGTATGCGGCCTCACGACCTTCAACCTCCATGCTCACTTCAACCGCAGCATCAAGCACTTCCTCCGCATCGTGTATTGCCGTGTTGTTTTGTAAGTATTTCCGTACAGCCTGCAGCGCTTCTTTCCCTTTGCCAGCTGTTTTATGGTTCTGCAGCCATTCCTCAAAATGGCGCCGTCGCTGACGATGATCGTATGTGCCGGCAATGTCAGAGATAACCGCCGCGAACTCGTGAGGGCCCCTGGCGGCAGTTACTGGCTTTCGTTCCTCCGACTGTGTATTGCTCGATCGAAAGCGATCAGAGTGGTCGGTGGGTTTTCCGCCAAGAAACTGGAATTGAGTGTCCACCAGTTCCTTCGCCCTGTCGTCGCTTTTCGCTCTCTGTTCGAGTGCTCCCAGGACACGCGGGTCTAGAAACGTGCTTATGAGCGCTGCGACTTCCGGGATGTCGAGTGATGAGACGCTTACAGCCTGACGTAGGCATTCGTCCGCATAACTCCATTCTTCTTCTTCAATGTGCCGCTGGAAGAAGATTGGAAGCCGGTCTGGGTAAGTCCTGGCGGTAACTTCGATTATCTCGCTGCGCGCGTGATTAGTGCCCGAACCGTCTGTAAATTCGGTGATCTGGTCAATGATCGGGACCAACGCTGAAATCCATCCGAGTGCTGGGCTCCTCGCGGGATCATGCACCGCCTCAACGGCGCTTAGAACATCAAATATCCATGGATCCTTCCGATATCCATAGCCCAGAAGGCAATCCGCCGCCCGCAGGGTGAACGTCAATGAATCCGAGAGTCCATGGATCGCTGCAACCCGTGCTCGAAGCGCCCAGGCCTCGGATCTCTCGTTGAAGACTGAGATTGTTGCGCCAAATTTGGCGGCGTCGCTTGTCAGTAACTCCCGTGCTGCCTCGGCGGTCATCGTCGGCGCGCGCAAATCGGCTGCGTTCTCCATCCAAACTTGGTCGCTCCAGTGGACAGAGGTCCGCGCCTTCATAAGGACCTCTACATCAACGAGCGTTTTGCTTTTGGTTGCCGCTATGAGGTGGAGGTCGAATGCTATTCTACGAAGCGCCGCAACGAATGACTGGTATCGTGACTGGTCGATTTCGGTCGCCCGCGCACGGCCATGAAATACGGGTTCCAATTCTGTCGCACCAATAAATGGCGCGGACAGGTCTGCGGGAAGTTCTCTGGCTCCCACTCGACCCGCGATGCGGATTACAAGATCGAATGCCTTTCCAAGCCAACCCAGCCCGTCGCTTGGCAGTCCCGGATACTGGAACTCTGCCATGGAAGAGCCGCTGAGCGCGTGGGCAAGGGCGCTGAAAAACAACGACTCGATAAAATTCCGTAGCGCGTAATCTATACGATACTCATACTGTTCCTGAACTAGGTTCATGGGGACGGAAGCATGAGCCACATTGGTCGCTTTTGTGTGCCCATGGAATCCACACCAACTCGCGTAGAGCGGGCTGAGCGGTTTGCCTTCAAAGCTTATTCTGCTGAAGGGATTCGCACCGAGGGCACAGGCAACCCGAAGGATCTGATCTTCTATGTCTGCCTGTTCGGTGACCCACTTAGCGTCACTGAGACTGGCATGCAGCTCCAGTAGTGCCTCATAGCGCCTTGCTGCCGCTAATCGCTCGGCAAAATATCGGATATGCTGGGAGGGTTCGCGGAACAGCTGCAAGAAGTCCCATGCCCGTTCGATGTTTGGCTCTCTACGAAGAGCGACAAGGTCGAGGTAGCGATGGGCAAGCGTGATGAGCTCGCCGTCCGGCCGATGTCGAAGCTCGAGCCAAACTTCAATTCTGCGGTAGAGCTCAGATTCGCATCCTTCGACAATCTCTTCAACGAGAGTTGCAGGCGCAGCGCGTGGAAGCATTGCGACTTCCGCATCGGAGAGAGACGCCAGGTCATCGAACATATTCTTCAGCTGCTGCTGGTTGTTTGAAGAACGAAGGGCTGCTTCCTGGAACAACGAATAGTCCTGTATCTGGAACTCACGCGCGTTGATCATGCGCGTCTTGACGGAGTTCAATTCGACTGCGATCGGAAGGTTGAGTTCCCGGAAGGCGTGCTGTTCTGCTTCAGCCAAGATACGGATGATCTGCCTCTCAGGCCATGCCTCCGCAAGCGAAGAAACGGCCCATTCGCGGGAGACTCCTGCCATCAGCGGCTCGTAGTTGCCGAGTTTGGCCTTTGAAAGCCATAGCCACCCCCAGCACCAATAGGGAGGTGCATCTCCTTCGAGCCACGCGACGATGCGCGGCAGGAGTGATTGAAAATTTTCCTGATGGTCGTCGCGCTCCCGGACATACGCCAGGATACTGCCATGAAATGGAAGAATGCCCGAGCTTCGCGCTTCGAGCAGAAATCCGATCTCCTCGTAGTTACCTAGGCACTGTCGGATGCCAAGCCCAGGCCAATGGAACTCTGAACCCGCCAATGCGTGTAAAATCTCGCGCCCTGTCCCGCTGAGTTTGTCCCAAAGGTTTGCGTAATACTTCCGGATATCCCCTTCAGGGCATGGCGGCAGCAGCGCTACTTCCTCCGCATCCACAGGAGCGCCGGTACGAGCCAACGTCTCAAATGCGTAGATCAAATGAAGTGGATGGCCGTGGGATATCTCATAGAATGCTGTCGATATGGCCGCGATCTCATCCTCGCGATCTTTGCCGCCTAGGTCGCCGCGAACTATGAGACGTCCGGCCTTATCTTGGACATCAATCCAATGGTGAACTGCGAGACTTTCCATCGGCGGAATAGCAATCCAGTCATCATCCAGGGTGTTTGCCAACAAACGGCTAGGCAATTGACTATTTGGAACGCGCTGCGTGCCGACAATCAGGCTGATGTTCTCCGGCAGTGGCATCAACTGATCGAATAGAAAATTGAGCTGATCCACCTTTTGGTAGTCGCGCCAAACGTGATCGAGGCCGTCGATGATGATGTACAATCGCTCGCCTTGCTCCGCGAAATGACCAGCGACGGTAGCGAGGGTACTGTGCAGCTTGTCCGTTTCTTCGATTTGGCTCGGAACAGATTCCGGATAGCGGTCGATCAGCTGGCTGATGAGTGAGTGCGAGATCTCTGCGTACGAGATTCGATCCGCCGTATCGTCGCCGGACAGGAAGTAGTGATGGCGAAGAACTGGCTTGCCATTGCCCCGAAGTTCTTCAACGAGGTAGCTGAGATATGTGCTCTTCCCCCGGCCCGGTGTTCCCCACAGGATCGTCGTAGAAGTCGCAGGATCAGCGACGCGTGCCAGAAAGCTTTCATGGAATAGTTCGCTCGGGCGAGCATACCCGGGCGGAATCTGGAACTCTTGGCGTATTGGCTCGGGCCGCTGACGGGTGATGACCTGTGCAAGATGCTTGTGGAGTATTCTCCCACCGGGTGGTTCATCGTGCCTGATCGCCCAGCGCCGAACCTGCTCACGAAAAAACGGCCAGCCAGTTGGCAAAAGATCTGCCGGAACGAGCTCGAGCTTGATGCGAGCCTCGAGGCTGTCCAGGTTCTCCGGCAGAGACTGAAACTCGAATGTATTGAAGAACGCGGCGGCGTCAGCTGGTCCACCGCACTCCTCCTCAATCCGGGCTCTGAGCGCGGGATCCACCCGCGCTAGTTCGATGCGCCGCTGGCCGTTGAGCGCAGCCTCGAACGCGGCGGACGGAGGTCTGTTTGTTCGTAGGCAGCTTGAGTGGATAGGACCGAGTGCTCGCACCCTAGCTAAGGACTTGACCCACTTGCTGAGCATCGACGTTCCGTTTGGCTTCTTTGCCAGGAGCCAGTTCCAATCTAGGTAGTGAATCTCCTCGTCAACCGTGAACTTGACTTGAGTGAACTCAAACGTCCCATCGGATCGAGCGGCAACAACGTCGTCGAGAGAGCCATAAGCGTTCTCGTCGGCTTCCAACATGATCCAGTCAAATAGGTGAGGCTGGCGATAAAATCGGATCAGGGTTTCGATACCGACTAAGTCTTGAAACTCATAGCCCGCGCGAATGATTGCCGTGGACTTTATTGTCGAATTCGCCACCCAATGCCTCACAACCAGAACTGCGCGCGGATACTACGCTAGATTGGGGGGCATGTCAGCTTGTGGCGCATGAGTCTTGTTCTACTGTCGAACTGATGTTCTCGTTCTGTGCTAAAAAGATCGCATAATGTATCGACTGGAATGCTTGCCGTCGCTGGGCCGACGGCGCGCCGGGCGTGGTGCCTACGACTCTCGGGATGGGGATGCGCTGCAGCCAGATGACGCCGGTCAGTAGGACCCGGGCGTCTGTGCGATCGTCACCCTGCCTGTGCCGTCGCGGCCGCCCTTTGCATCAAACCGCGGGGCATGCTGACGATCAATCACGAGGAGATCGAAGGCTTCGTCGAGGAGGTACGCCGGCTCTATCCGTTCTTTCCTTTTGTCGGTGCGAGGCTGAGAAAGGATCTTGTTTGGCAGGGCCATTCACTCGGCAAAGACGATTGGCTTCTGCTGGATCTCTATGGGACGACCCACGACGCACGCCTCTTCCCTCAGCCGGCAGTCTTCAATCCCAAGCGGGAATCGTCATGGCGCAATGGGGACTTCCGCTTCATTCCACAAGGAGGAGGTCGGCCCGAAACCAACCATCGCTGCCCAGGCGAGAAAATGACGGTCGCTATTCTACAAGAGACATTGAAGCTCATTTGCCGAAGCCGCCCTGTTCGAATAACACCTGCGGATGCCAACATTCCGCTCGGCTCAATTCCGGCCTCGCCGGCACCGCCAGTCTCGATAATTCTGGCCCATGCAGAGGCGAACGCCGTTGCAGCGAGGTTTCGCAGATGACCGGCGACAGGCGGATGTTCTACGATGAATGCTCGCGAATACTCGGCGCGTCGCATGCTTACAGGCACCCGCCCAGCAGGATCACGCGGTGGAACAATCGAGTTGCGGGTAACGGGCGCTTTCCCGGTCATGGGCTGATCCGAGTGTTCGGCCCGCACCACATCCAGATCGCGCTTCGGAGACCCGTCAAACTCAATCTTCTTTGCCGCTCCGAGGAGGAGGCGCTAAAGGCCCTGCGAGCGGTGTGCCAGCTTGATGAGCCGCAATAGCGCCAATCAGGTACGCTTTCGGGCTTTGGATGTAGTGGAGGCGATACAACCGCTGTCTCACGTCAGCTCACATGACTTGACGCAAAAGTCTACCCGAAGATGCTCGGGACGTCTGGCAAGATTGGCACCGACGGCAGTCGCCAGCAGACCGCAGACGTCTCGGTCGATCGACATCGGACGCGTGTTCTCGATACTGCAGTTCGAGGCACATGAATGCGAATATCTGAGGTATTCGCATCGACGCATCGCGGATGGCAATTGGTTGTGATCCGAGCTACCGCCGCGTGCGGCGTCCAACATCGACTTCGGTTCCCTCCTCAATCGGGCTGCTGACCGCGCCGCGAGAGTTTGGTGCGGGTGGGGCGTCCATCTGGGTCTTGTGCATTGTCCGGGCCATTAGCGCATCGGCCGCGCTCGGAAGAAAGCGCCTCATAGCGATCTTGATAGTCCCATCCCATCCGACGATGTCCTCATCGCTGGGATCGCGTGCTGCGGCCACAATGGCTTCGGCGACATTCTCCGGATCATGCAGAGGCATTGGCGGTTCAACCTGATGTCCGCTATAGTTCGCCACATGATCGAAGAATGGTGTGTCGTGTGCTGTCGGCATGATCGCGCATATATGAATATTCTCAAGACCTGCTTGCTTCACCTCTTGGCGCAGCGCGTCGGACAACCCGATTACGCCGTGTTTTGACGCCGTATAGGCTGCGTAGTAGGGCACGCTTTCCCTGCCGAGCTCGGAAGCGATATTGATCAAGATACCTGAGCCCTGCTTCTGAAACTGCCGATAGGCATGAGAGCTGCCGTAGAGGGTGCCTAATAAGTTCGTTTCGATGACTTTGGCCTGCTCTTCAAGCGGAATATCCTCAAAACGGCCGATGGCACCGACGCCGGCGTTGTTGACCCAAACATCGATCTGGCCGAACTCGGCAAGCGCAGCAGACGCCAAATTTGCAACCGCAATGGGGTCGCTGACATCTGTCTCAAGCGCGAGAGCCCGAACGCCAAGCGAACGACACTCCTGCGCAAGCTCTTCCAAAAGCTTTTTGCGGCGTGCGGCAAGGACCAGTGAACAGCCTTCCTTGGCGAACCGACGGGCGGCGCCCTTCCCGAAACCACTAGAGGCACCCGTAATCACGACGATTTTGCCGCTCAAATCCTTCTTAGCCATGAGACCGCTCCATTAATAGTGTGACGCCGACGCTCGTACAGAGTTCATCGGGCCCGTCACCTCCCAAGCGTTTCGCAGCCGCTCAAAACCGATAAGCTTGCAGGGGGCAAATGGTCTAGCCTGCCTTTTCGCCTTCAAGCTTTGCCTGTTTCAGGTCTTCGTCCGACAAGACACGCATATCGGGATCGGCGGTGCTATCGTTGCCAGGAGCGAAGCGCAGCTTCTCCATATAGGGAGTTGGTCTCTTTCGGCGATAGTCACCGAATTCCTTGGCGTAGTAGGCGCGGGCCTCCTCGACGCTCCTGGCGCCGGTGACGATGTCGTGCATCAGATTGAGCGCCAGGAAATTTGCCTGTTCGTCATGGCACCGAGCAGATACCTCGCCGGCTGTCCGTTCCACGATCACGCTACCGTCGAACGCGGCAAGATCAGAGAACCTTTCCGGCGGCACGCGATAGTCGATGACCGACTCGACAGAGTCGTGGTGCGGGGCCGGAAAATTGTGATCGTAAAACACCTTGGTGGCGACAATCCGCTTCCAGGGGCCTGGTCGCTGCCAGACGAGTTGCGTCGCCGTGACTTCATCCGGTTCCCCATACTGCTCAATGACCAATTGTGCAGCCTCACGGGACTCTTGCGGCCAATCTTCGACAAGCTTTGAAACCTTCTGCGCGGACATGATGCACCTCCAGCTTGACGACCAACCAGCTGGCTCCCACGAAGGTTCCACGATGTCCGGTGAAAACGATTCGTAAGATTGGAGAGCCGGCTGCTGCTATGCACGCGCGGCAGGAGACGCGTGTCGAAGGGAGTCCTCTCATATCAGCCGATCTGATTGAGCCCCTGCTCAACCTCCTTTGCCTGCAGTGGCGTCCGGCGCGCTGCCGGCGATCGCGCGGCGCAGTGTTTCCGCATGCTGCCGTCCCTCTTTGGCCCGCCTTCTGTTTGCGGCAGCGGCGGCGGCGAAACCGCTGCGCTGCGCATCTTCAGCCATTTTTTCGCTGAGAGTTACCCTCTCCTCGATGATCCGAAGGGCAACTCTCAGAGCCTCGTCGACGGCGCCTTCCGTCTCCGCAGCCAAAGCCTCGGACGTATAGGCATGCCCGACTTGGCAACGAAACCGCAGCGGCGGCCAGTTCTTGATCTGCGACAGCACGCCGCCGCAGGCGGGGCATGAGATCGGGACCGGGTCCGCAATGGTTCGCATCGTCTCGGAACCGATCTGCCGGCCGAGGGCGATATCGATCTCGAGCTTGATGTCGCCCGGAATGGGAACGGGCGAACCGGCCTCTTCGCCGGTGAGCTCGACGAGGAGTGCGGCGAGACCGTCGAGGGAAGCGCGGTAATCGACGTCGCTTGCCCTCAGGGCCCCCATCGGCATATCAGGTGCAACAGCGTCGCTCGGGTTCTGGACGACAGTCACCCCGCCGCACCTCTTGAGATCGGAAAGTCCGGCGGCCCCGTCATTCAACATCCCCGTGAGTACGACCGCGATTGACCGTGGTCCGTAATTCAAACCGACTGATCGAAAGAGCGGGTCGACCGCCGGTCGAGCCAGGTTCTCGCGGGGGCCGCGGCCAAGCCGGATGATGCCGTCGATGACGAGGAGATGGTGATCTGCGGGCGCAACATAGACGTGGCCGCGTTCGACCTGCTCTCCGTCGACAGCGGTCGTGACGGGAATCCTGGTGTTCGCATCGAATACATCTGCGAGCAGATCCTTTCCGCGTGCGCCCACATGTATGACGACGAACACGGTGGCGGGGAAGTCGCTCGGAAGGTTGCCAAGCAGGTGCTTCATGGCGGCCACCGCGCCAAGCGAACCTCCTATGGCTATGATATCTCGGCGGCTCATGCATGCTCCATCGGGCAAGAACGCTCGACACGCGGATAAGTTCGATGGCCTGTCGGTTGAGAGGACGAAGGGAAGATTTTCCCACTCGATACTATCATGGCCGACACGTCCGCTGATATAAGAGGAAGGTGCCGGGAACGTAGAATGGGCTACCTCCGGCCTTGAAGATTGCCGATATTCCTCACAGGCGAAGCAGCCGCCGCGCAGGCGGCCCGTTCCTGTGAGATTCCGGGAGGTTGAGCATGGATCGAGAATTGGATCCTCCGATTGTCGCAATCGGAGCTTCTGCGGGCGGCGTCCAGGCTCTTCAGACCTTCTTCGATCTTTTGCCCAACGACACCGACGCGGCCTTCGTGGTCATCGTCCATCTCGATCCGCATGCCAGAAGCGAGCTTGCCAACATTCTTGCGGCCCGGACGCCTATGCCCGTCATCCAGGTCGATGAACGGGCGCGCCTTGAACGAAACCACGTTTACGTGATTGCGCCGAACCGCCGGCTCAAGATCGCCGACGGGATCATAGACGCGCTTCCGTTTGAGGAGCCGCGTTCGAGCCGCGCGCCGATCGATCTGTTTTTCCGGTCGCTCGCGGAAGAACATGGAAGCGAATTCGCGGTCATACTCACCGGCGCCGGGGCGGACGGGGCGCTTGGCGTCAGGGCCATAAAGGAGGCGGGCGGGATCGTGCTCGTCCAGGATCCGGACGAGGCGGAATATGCCTCCATGCCCCGCAATGCGATTGCCACGGACATGGCGGATTTCGTGCTGCCCGTGCGCGAACTTCCCCGGCGCCTGGCCGACCTGATTGCCAGCCGTGACCGACTGTCTTCGCATCTCGATGAGGCTGGAGACGAAGATCTGGTCGGGCGGATTCTGTCGCATGTGCGCGCCCGAACCGGACATGATTTCTCCCAGTACAAGCGCGCGACCATTCTGCGGCGTATCGGCCGTCGAGCGCAGGTCGCCAGGAAGGAGAGGCTCGCAGACTATTTCGACTACCTGCGCGAGAATGCCGAGGAGGCGCAGGCTCTTTTCAGCGACTTCCTGATTTCCGTCACCACGTTCTTTCGCGATCCTTCGGCGTTCAAGTCTCTGGCCGAGAACGTCATCCCGCAGCTGTTCGACGGCAAGGAAGCCGCCGACAGCATCAGGGTCTGGGTTCCGGGCTGCGCCACCGGCGAGGAAACATACACGATCGCCATGCTTCTGCTCGAGGAGTCCTCGCGCCGCGACCTTTCGCCCGAAATTCAGGTATTCGGTTCTGACCTCGACCTTCAGGCACTGAGCATGGCCCGCGAGGGGCGATACCCATCGACGATCGAAGGCGATCTCTCGGAGGAGCGGCTGCGCCGGTTCTTCCAGCGCGAGGGCGATCACTATCGCGTCCGTCGCGAGTTGCGCGACGTCGTTTTGTTCGCAAGCCACAGCCTGCTTAGGGACCCGCCCTTCTCCCACCTCGATATGATTTCCTGCCGGAACCTGCTGATCTATCTCGACCGTCAGCTTCAAGAACAGGCGTGCAGTACGTTTCATTACGCGCTCAAACCCGGCGGCTTCCTTTTGCTCGGATCGTCTGAAAGCGCCGACTATCCGGGCCTCTTCCGCACTGTGAACCGCGAGGCGCGCATCTACAGGGCCGTAGCAGGCGGTGATCGGCGTCTGGTGCCGCCGGTATTGCTGGGCCCACGCAAGACGGAGAGGACATCGACGATCATCCGACCGGCGCCGGCGGGCCACATCAGCGATGCGGCCGTGCACCGTCAGATGCTTGAGAAGATTGCCCCCCCGAGCATGCTGGTGGATGAAAGCCATCACGCAATTCACCTCTCCGAAAATGCCGGTCGGTATCTCCGGCCCTCGGGCGGTCCCGTCACGACCGATGCGACGGATCTCGTGCGTGAAGAATTTCGCTTCGATCTAAGAGCAGCGCTGCACCGGGCCTTCGAGCGGAATGAACCAACCTTGAGCATGCCGATACTTGCCGACCTCGATGGACAGCCGCACCGCGTCTACCTGCAAGTGAAGCCTGTGGTCCAGGAGACGGAGCGTACCCGGCATGCTCTTGTGCTTTTTATCGAAGGCGAAGCCATCGACAAGACCCAGGAGGTCGTGCTCGATACGCTTGACGGGCGCCCGACGATTGACGAGGCGATCCGCCGATTGCAGGAGGAATTGCAGCTCGCGCAAAACCGGCTTCGCCTGACCAGCGAGGAGTCGGACACGGCTACTGAGGAGTTGCGCGCTGCCAACGAAGAACTGCAGTCGATTAACGAGGAATACCGGTCGACGGCAGAGGAACTGGAGACGAGCAAGGAAGAACTCCAGTCGATCAACGAGGAGCTGCAAACAGTCAACAGTGAGCTGAAGCTGAAGCTGGAAAGCATATCGCGGGCTCACAGCGACCTTCAAAACCTGATGGCGGCAACCGACATCGCGACACTTTTTCTTGATCCGTCCCTGCGCATCAAGCGTTTCACACCACGGTTGACGGATATCTTCAACGTCACGCCGAACGACGAAGGCCGGCCGATCACCGATTTCACACATCACCTCGAATATGCGGGACTTGCTGACGACGCACGCTCGGTTCTGAAGCAGCTCACGCCGATCGAACACGAGGTGAAAGGCCGCAATGACGGCTGGTACCTGGTGAGAATGCGCCCCTACCGCACGATCGAAGACAAGATCGACGGCGTCGTCGTCACATTCGTCGACATCAGCGAGCGGCGCCATGCCGAAGAAGCGGCGAAGGAGAGCGGACGGCGCCTTGAACAGGAAATGCGGCTCGTCGAGCTGTCGCGCTCGCCCATGTTCGTATGGGACTTCGACGATGGCATAATGCAGTGGAACCGCGGCAGCGAGGAACTCTATGGCTATTCGCGTGAGGAAGCGCTCGGAAGGCGCAAGGAAGAACTGCTCAAGACGGCCGTTCCCGGCTCGTCCTTCGACAAGCTCCGGCGAAAGCTCGCAGAGAAGGGCCGTTGGAGTGGCGAACTGAACCATACCACCAAGGACGGGCGGGTGCTGACGGTAGAGAGCCAGATCGAGCTCGTGCCGATCGGCGAGCGCCGCCTTGTGCTTGAAAGCACCCGCGATATCACCGACCGCAAGCGCTGGGAGCGGCGCGGGCAGCTCTTGCTGAACGAGCTAAGCCATCGCGTGAAGAACACGCTCGCTGTCGTCCAGTCGCTGGCACGCCAGACGCTCCGCACAACGCGATCGAGCGAGGACTTCGTCGAGCGCTTTGAAGGGCGCCTCGCAGCACTTGCGAGCGCGCACAAGCTGCTTGTCGACTCCGAATGGAGCGGCGCCGAGCTCGACGCACTCGCGCGCGGGCAGCTCGATGCCTATGCGGGCAGTGATCGGCGCCGGCTGCTGATCGAGGGCGAACCAGTGATGTTGCCGCCGGACCTGGCTACGCCGTTCGGTCTCGTGCTCCACGAGCTCGCGACCAACGCCGCCAAATATGGGGCGTTTTCCACCGACAACGGACAAGTCAAACTCAGTTGGAAACTCGGGAACAACGGCCGAACTCTTGGGGTTATCTGGCAAGAACGCGGTGGCCCGCCGGTCGAGCCGCCGAGCGAGCAGGGTTTCGGCGGCGTTCTGATCGAGAAGAGCTTGCCAGGATCTACGGTCCGTCGCGATTTTCAACCGGATGGCGTCGTCTGCACGGTCGACATCGAGCTTCCGGAGATCCCGCCAGATGGCGCGGAAAAATGACGACGGCAGGCCCCTTGAGGGCGTCAGAGTTCTGGTAGTCGAGGATGAGATTTGGATCGCTCTCGACCTGGAGGCAGCACTTCTCGATGGTGGAGCTCAGGTGGTGGGACCCTGCGCCACCCTTGAGACCGCATTGGTGGCGGCGAAAAATGAAGCGTTTGCGCTCGCGGTGCTCGACATTCGCCTGGGCACGGCAACCACCGAGGGGGTCATCGATCTCCTCAACGAGCGGGGCATTCCATTCTTCTTCTATAGCGGCCAAACGCTACCCGACGACATGCGAAAGAAAGGCAACGGCGCGGTCGTCATCGTAAAGCCCGCCACGCAGCAGGATATTGTTGGGACGGCCGCAGGAGTGCTTACGGCCTCGAACCTGCCGCCTTCGCCCTCGTAAAACGGGAGCCGCTGGGCTGGGGAAGGTGATTGCCTTCATCTTCGTCGCCAGCATGTTTCTAGCCTCCGTCCAGGAAGTCTTTGAATCGGTCATGGCCTGGTATCGTGACACGATGGTCTGGCTAAATGGCACCTCGGCCTATGTTGCCGGCTTCTGGGCATTTTGAGGGCTCAGCTCTATTTCGAGATCGGCCTCAACCGTACCATTCCTAGTGCAGACCTGACGTTTTTGCGTGGAGTCAGAAGTGCGGCAGCCCTTGGCATAATCTGTTTCGCGCTACAAGCGAACATGTGCGCCGTGTTGGGTCACGTTTCTTTCACAGGTCGAGCGACGATCCGATGACGGTCGTGACGGAGGCTGCCAGACTCACAATCATCACCGTCCTTCCATTCCCGTCGACGACATTGATCGTCATGGAAGATAGGTCGCCGTGCTCCAAGAGATCACCTCGGGCAAGCTCTCTCATGGTCCCGACAGCTTCGGCACGAACATCCGCGACCCCCGCGCAGTCGGTTCCGATGTCGTCGGGGCTCTGCCGGGGATTGTAGATATTGAACAAATAGCGAGACACGAAAGCCCTCCGGCTGGGCGAGCGAGCTCTGTGACATTAATCTCGGTCCCTGCGGGAACAAGGCGCAAACAGTCTTGTTAGGCGCTTTTCACGCAAGGAGGCGGCAATGTTTTTTACGGACGGCAAACTCCAGTATCCGGTACGGGTCGAGACGCCCGACCCTTTGTTCGCGCGGGCGCTGCAGCAGGCGATCGGCGGCGTCGAAGGCGAGATTCGCGTTGCCATGCAGTATTTCTTCCAAGCCTGCGGAGCGCGCGGCAACGCCAAGTTCCGCGACCTCCTAATGAATACCGCAGCGGAGGAGCTCGGACATATCGAGATGCTGGCGACGGCAGTTGCCCTGAACCTCGAGGGTGCGCCCTTGAGCATTCGCGAGGAAGTTGCGGGCGATCCGGTCGGCGGTGCTGTCCTCGGCGGCATCAACCTCAAGAATCTGCTGTCCTCCGGCCTAGCGGCGATGCCGGTCGATTCCGACGGCGTGCCCTTCGACATGTCCCACATCTACGCCAGCGGCAACATCGCTGCCGACATGACCGCCAATGTGACGGCGGAAGCGACCGGTCGCGTGCTGGCCGTTCGGCTCTACGGTATGACCAATGATCCGGGCATGAAGGACATGCTGTCCTTCTTGATTGCAAGGGATACGATGCATCAGAATCAATGGTTGGCCGCTCTTGAAGAGCTTGGCGGCCATCAGCGGGCCTTCCCGATCCCGAACAGCTTCCCGCAAGACCAGGAACAACAAGAGTTCAGCTATGCTTTCCTAGGCTTCCAGCAGGATGGCAGCGATCCCATTGCAGGCCGGTGGTCGCAAGGCCAATCGATCGACGGCAAAGGCAGCTTTAAGGCCAGTCCAACAATGGCGATGGGGCAAAAGCCCACACTCGCTCCGGCCAAGCCGAACAGCGGCGCCCAAGCGGAGCAGATGTGAGGCGGAAGCGACGCGCCTTGCAAGCAGGAGGATGCCATCGGGTAATTGGTGACGGATCATGGAGCGGATAACCTTGTCTCATGGACAACGATCGCGGTTGGCCGGCTTCTTTGCACTCGGCGTGTCGATCGGCGGCTTTTTCGACGGGATCCTCCTGCACCACGTCCTGCAATGGCATCACCTGCTCTCCAGCGCCTGTCGAGTTCTACTTAAGTCAACCTGTTGCGGCGTTGCTACTTGCATCTGCGGCGGAACGACGGCGTCGCAAGCCTTATCGATGGACTTTCGAGTTTCTGAAGCCGGTCAGGTCACAAAAGGTCGGACGCAGAACTCGAAGAGCACATCGTCTGGGCCCAGTCGCAGGTAGTGCCGACAGCACCGACCGCAAGATTGCGCAAGAATTCCCAGTCCGGGCAAGCGGCGTGAGCGCCTCTGCCAGCTTCAGCCAGCGTCGTCCTTGGCAATACACCCGCCGATCGCACGCGGCGTTGTAGAGGCGATCTCGACCGAAGGGTTCTGCCTTGTTCTGTTCTGGTCTGGGAGAATCTAATCCAAGTGCAACATTGACGGGTGAAGAGTAGGGCACTACGCGCATTCGCGCAAATGCGCCATGAAGACCTCGGTGGGCGTTCGATAGCCCAAGCACTTGCGCGGGAGCGCNTTCATATGTTGGGCGAGGGCGACGAGCTGTTGCTGACTGACAGCGGAGAGATCGGTATNGCCAGGCATGAAGCGGCGGATGCGCTTGTTGGTGTTTTCCACGGCACCTTTCTGCCAAGGCGCACTGGGGTCGCAGAACCAGCTCCGCGCGCCGATGCCCTCTTCCAAAGCCCTGAATCCGGCAAACTCCGTGCCGCGATCAAAGGTGAAGCTCTGCCGGGCAAAGGCTGGCAAGGGAGAGAACGTTTCGATGATCTTGTCCATGATNGGTCGTGAATGCCGGCTGTGGTTCTTGATCATGACGGTGTAGCGGCTCTTGCGTTCAACCAAGGACGTGACGTTGGCGTTGCCCAAGTCACGCTGGAAGATCAACAAGTCGCCTTCCCAGTGACCGAACTGCGAACGATTACCAATGAAA
>NZ_AQWP01000005.1 GCF_000375585.1 Sinorhizobium meliloti 4H41
GAGCGCATGAAGGTGTTGCTCATGGTGTCGCGCTTCGGCCATTGCCTGAACGATCTTCTCTACCGCTGGAAGATCGGCGCCTTGCCGATCGACATCGTCGGGGTCGTCTCCAACCACTTCGACTACCAGAAGGTGGTCGTCAACCACGACATCCCCTTCCACTGCATCAAGGTGACGAAGGAGAACAAGCCCAAGGCCGAAGCCCAGCTGATGGACGTCGTCGAGCAGACCGGCGCCGAGCTGATCGTTCTTGCCCGCTACATGCAGGTGCTTTCCGATGCGCTCTGCAAGAAGATGTCGGGGAAGATCATCAACATCCACCACTCCTTCCTGCCCTCGTTCAAGGGGGCGAACCCCTACAAGCAGGCCTATGAGCGCGGCGTGAAGCTGATCGGCGCGACGGCCCATTACGTCACCGCCGATCTCGACGAGGGACCGATCATCGAGCAGGATATCGCCCGCATCACCCATGCGCAGTCAGCCGAGGACTACGTCTCGATCGGCCGCGACGTCGAAAGCCAGGTGCTGGCCCGCGCCGTGCACGCCCATATCCACCACCGCTGCTTCATCAACGGCAACCGCGTCGTCGTCTTCCCGCCGAGCCCGGGTTCCTACGCGTCGGAGCGGATGGGCTGAGGCCTGGTCGCCGGGCTCCGCAAGGGGCCTGGGACGCCGGGTCCGCTCACATATGCAGAGCGTGCCCGAGCGTCTTGAAGGCCGCCTCCTGGAAGGCTTCCGATTGCGTCGGATGCGCATGGATGGTACCGGCGATGTCCTCCAGCCGCGCGCCCATCTCGATCGCCAGCGCAAAAGTCGCCGACAGTTCCGAAACGCCATGGCCGACAGCCTGAATGCCGAGGACCAGGTGATTGTCGGCGCGGGCGATGACCCGCACGAAGCCGTCCTCGGACAGCGTCGTCATGGCGCGGCCGTTCGCCTGGAAGGGAAATTGGCCGATCTTGACGTCGATGCCGGCAGCGCGCGCCTCTTCCGGCGAGAGGCCGGAGGAGACGATTTCCGGGTCGGTGAAGCAGACCGCCGGAATGCAGCGCTTGTCCCAGCTGCGCTTATGACCGGCGACGATTTCCGCGACCATTTCGCCCTGTGCCATCGCCCGGTGCGCAAGCATCGGCTCTCCGGTCACATCGCCGATCGCATAGATGCCGCGCATCGAAGTGCGGCACTGGTCGTCGATGCGGATGAACCTGCCCGATCGGTCCAGATCGATCTCTTCAAGCCCCCAGCCGTCGGTCACCGGCCGGCGGCCGACGGTGACGAGAACCTTCTCCGCCGGGACCTCGAAGGCGCGGCCGTTCTCCTCGACAAGCAGGCCCCGCCGGTCGGCGGAGAGCCGTTTGGCCTTGGTGCGGGTGAAGACCTCCACACCGAGTTCGCCGAGCCGCTTCATCACCGGCTTTGAGAGGTCGGCGTCGTATTGCGGCAGGATCCGGCCCAGCGCCTCGAGCACGGTGACCTTGGAGCCCAGCTTGGCGAAGGCGGTTCCGAGTTCGAGACCGATATAGCCGCCGCCGATCACCGCGAGCGTCTGCGGCACGTCCGTCAGCGCCAGAGCCTGGGTCGAGGAAATGACGCTTCCGCCGAAGGGAAGGTCGGGAAGCGCGACCGGCGCCGAACCGGTCGCGATAACGATCGCTTCCGCCCGAATGCGCTGAAGCCCGGTTTCCGTTTCCACATCCACCGTCTTGCCGTCGACGAAGCGTCCCTCGCCGATGACCGCCTTGACGCCCGCCTTCTTCAGGAGCCCCGTGACGCCGCCGTTCAGCCGTCCGACGATGCCGTCCTTCCAGGCGATCGTTCGCCGGAGGTCGATCGCCGGAGCACTCAACGAAAGGCCGAGCGGGTTCTTGCCCGAGGCAGCCGTGCGGAGCCTGTGATATTCGTCCGCCGCGTGGATCAGCGCCTTCGACGGAATGCAGCCGACATTCAGACAGGTGCCGCCAGCCTTCGCTTTCTCGACGATCACCGTGTTGACGCCGAGCTGGCCGGCGCGGATCGCCGCGACATAGCCGCCGGGTCCGGCGCCGAGAACCAGGAGCTTGCAGGAGATTTCCTTCATGGATGCCTATCCTTCAACGAAAATCAGCGCCGGCGTTTCGAGCAGCGTCTTCAGGCGCTGGACGAAGACCGCGGCATCCCAGCCGTCGATGACCCGGTGATCGAAGCTCGACGAGAGATTCATGATTTTGCGCGGGACGAATTGCGCGCCGTCCCAGACGGGCCGGACGGCAATCTTGTTCACGCCGACGATCGCCACCTCCGGATGGTTGATGACCGGCGTCGTGGCGATTCCGCCGATGGCGCCGAGCGAGGAGATGGTGATGGTCGAGCCGGTAAGCTCGTCGCGCGTCGCCGTTCCGGTGCGGGCCGCCTCCGCCAGCCGGTTGAGCTCGGCCGCGCAGTCCCATATCCCGCGCGCCTCGGCATGGCGCACCACCGGAACGGTCAGCCCGGCGGGCGTCTGGGTGGCGATGCCGATATGGACGGCAGCGTGGCGGTGAATGACGCCGGCATGGTCGTCGAACGTGGCGTTGACGCCGGGCTGCTCGGCGACGGTCTTCGCCAGCGCGCGCATCAGGAAAGGCAGGATCGTGAGCTTGGCCTGCTCCGGCTTGCGGTCGCGGTTCATCGTCGCGCGCAGATCCTCGAGCGCCGTCATGTCCACCTCTTCCACATAGGTGATGTGGGGGATGCGTGAGGTGGAGAGCGACATCTTTTCGGCGATCCGGCGTCTGAGGCCGGTCATCCTGACCTCCTCGACGGCGGTCTTGCGGACGAGCCCGGCCTGCGCCGGCAGCGGCCCGGCGCCACGGCTGATGAAGAGATCGAGATCCTCATGGGTGATCCGGCCGGCCGGCCCGGTGCCGGCCACCTGCCTGAGATCGATGCCGCTCTCTCTGGCGCGCAGCCGCACTGCCGGGGAGGCGAGTGGCTTTGGCGAAAGATCCGTCGTTTCGCGCGGCGCCGGCGCGGTTCTCGGCGCAGGTTTTTCAGGCTGCGGCGGCGCCTTGGCCGCAGGCCGGGAGGAGACGGCGACGGGCTCGTCCAGCACGTTTTCGGCCAGCGCCTCCGGGACGCTGTCCGGGACAGCATCGCCCGCCTCGCCGGCGGTCTCGATCCTGACCAGCGGCGCCTTCACCGCGACCGTGTCGCCGACCTCCGCTCCGAGCCACAGGACCTTGCCGGTGACTGGCGAGGGGATTTCGACCGTGGCCTTGTCGGTCATGACGGCGGCGAGCACCATATCCTCGCGCACCGGATCGCCGGGCTTCACATGCCACTCGACGAGCTCGGCCTCCGCGACACCCTCGCCGACGTCCGGCATCTTGATGATGAATTCACCCACCCGGTCAGCCCTCCATCGCTTCGGCGAGCGCACGCCCGACGCGTGCCGGACCGGGGAAATAATCCCACTCCTGCGCGTGCGGATAGGGCGTGTCCCAACCCGTTACCCGTACGACCGGAGACTCGAGGTGATAGAAGCAATGTTCCTGAACGAGAGCGGCGAGCTCTGCACCGAATCCCGAGGTCAGCGTCGCCTCGTGCACGACCACGCACCGCCCGGTCTTCTTCGCGGATTGCACGATCGTCTCGAGATCGAGCGGCAACAGACTGCGCAGATCGATCACTTCCGCGTCGATACCGGTCTCCTCGGCTGCCGCGAGCGCCACATGCACCATCGTACCATAGGCGATGACAGTCACGCCTGATCCCTTGCGGCGTATCTCGGCCTTGCCGATCGGGATCGCATAGTGGCCGTCCGGAACGTCGCCGAGCTCGTGCTTGGACCAAGCCGTGACCGGGCGTTCGTGGTGGCCGTCGAAGGGGCCGTTATAAAGCCGCTTCGGCTCCAGGAACATCACGGGATCCGGATCCTCGATCGCCGAGATGAGCAGACCTTTGGCGTCATAGGGATTCGACGGCACGACGACCTTCAGCCCGCAAACATGGGTGAAGAGCGCCTCCGGGCTCTGGCTGTGGGTCTGGCCGCCGAAGATGCCGCCGCCCGTCGGCATGCGCACGACGATCGGGCAGGTGAAGTCGCCGTTGGAGCGGTAGCGGATCCGCGCGGCCTCCTGCGTGAGCTGGTCGTAAGCGGGATACATGTAGTCGGCAAACTGAATCTCGACGCACGGTTTCAGCCCGTAGGCGGCCATGCCGATGGCCGTGCCGACGATACCGGACTCGCTGATCGGCGTATCGAAGCAGCGCGTCTTGCCGTATTTCGCCTGAAGCCCCTGGGTGCAGCGGAAAACGCCGCCGAAATAACCGACATCCTCCCCGAAGACGACGACATTTTCGTCGCGCGCCATCGAGACGTCCATGGCGCTGCGCACCGCTTCGATCATCGTCATTCTGGCCATGTCAGTACCCCGCCTTCTGCCGTTGACGGCGGATATGCGGCGGCATCTCTGCATAGACGCCTTCGAAGATATCCCGCACCGACGGCCTGCCGCCGGCATGCAGCGTTCCGTGGCGTTCCGCTTCCTTCTGTGCCTGGATCACTTCGTCCATGATTTCCGCCTCCGCCTGCGCATGCCGCTCCTCCGACCAGGCGCCGCGTAGGATCAGGTGCTTCTTCAGGCGCAGGACCGGGTCGCCGAGCGGCCAGGCTTCCGATTCCGTTTTCGGGCGATAGGCGCTCGGATCGTCGGAAGTCGAATGGGCGCCGACGCGGTAGGTCACGTATTCGATCAGCGTCGGACCGAGATTGAGCCGCGCCCGCTCGGCCGCCCAGCGCGCCACCGCATAGACGGCCAGGTAGTCGTTGCCGTCGACCCTGAGCGCCGGAATGCCGAAGCCCAGGCCCCTTGCGGCGAAGGTGCCGGAACCGCCTCGGGCGATACCCTGGAAAGTGGAGATCGCCCACTGGTTGTTGACGATGTTGAGAATGACGGGCGCCTTGTAGGTGGAAGCGAAGACCAGCGCGGAGTGAAAATCCGACTCGGCAGTCGAGCCGTCGCCGATCCAGCCGGCGGCGATCCGCGTATCGTTCTTGATGGCGGATGCCATGGCCCAACCGACGGCCTGGACATATTGAGTGGCGAGGTTGCCCGATATCGTGAAGAAGCCGTGCTCCTTGGAGGTGTACATGACGGGCAGCTGCCGACCATGGCAGGGATCGAGTTCGTTCGAGAAGATCTGGTTCATCATCTCGACCATCGGGTAGTCGTCGGCAATCAGGAGCCCCGCCTGGCGGTAGGTCGGAAAATTCATGTCGCCCTTGCGAAGCGCCTTGCGGAAGGCGCAGCTCACCGCCTCCTCGCCGAGATGCTGCATATAGAAGGATGTCTTGCCCTGGCGCTGCGCCATCAGCATGCGCGCGTCGAAGGCGCGCAGCAACATCATGTGCCTGAGACCCCTCAGCAGCTCTTCGTCGGAAAGAAAACCGGCCCAGGGGCCGACTGCCTCGCCCTCGCGGTTGAGAACCCGGATGATCGAATAGGCGAGGTCGCGGATCTCCTCCGGGTCCACATCGACTTCCGGCCGCGGCACCGAGCCCGCCTTTGGTATCTTCACGTTGGAGAAATCGGGCAGATCGCCCGGCCGGACGGCCGGTTCGGGGACATGCAGGCTCAATCGGCTGAATTCATCCATGCGGATTCCGGCCTCCCTTCCGGATTGCGCGTCGCGCAACTCCATTCCCGGAAGAACGGCGCCGCCGCCCGGCGGTTCCCGGCCGGCGCCTGGGGTGTCCTCCGCCCCGCCTGCCATACCGCTACGGCATCCCGCTCTCCCGACAGGATATGGGCACAGACTGCCACGAGTCAGGGGCCAGATGAAGCGCTTTCGCCGCCGCGCCCGGCTGCTGCGCGAAGAAAGACAGATTCGTGCCGGCACGCATGCGGCACCGAACGCCGGGCCGGTGCCGGCGCTGGCGGCGGGCAATTTTCTTTCGTGAGGCGGGCGGGCGACCCGGCCTTCAGACCGGTGGCGCGATCTCTATCGGGCTGCCGTCGGAAAAGCGCGAAAGGCGGAACTCGGAGGGATCGACGATGGGCGGATCTCCGGTGACGAGATCGGCGACGAGATGTCCGGCCCCGGGGCCGATGCCGAAGCCATGACCGGAGAAGCCGGTGGCGATGACGAGGCCCGGTACCTCTTTCGCGTGCGAAATGACCGGGACGACGTCGGGCGTGACATCGATCAGGCCGGCCCAGATCTGCACCGGCTCGACGGTACGCAGCTTCGGAAGAGCCTTTCTTGCTTCCTCGAATGCCTTGAGCACGGATTTCGGATCGGGCCGAGGATCGAGGATGCGGTGGCGCTCGAAGGCGCCGGGCCGATCGAGGGGCACGGATGCGATTTCGAAAAGCTCGCGCCAGCTCTGGGCGCTCAAGCCTGCCTGCACGGCCTCGCCCTCGGCCCTTCTCGCCGCGCGAAAATCGCGGAAGAATGCCAAGGTGTCCGGCACGAGCGGATGCAGGTTGGCACCCGCGGTGGCGATCGTGTAGCCGCCGTCGAGGCGTTTGCGATAGGCGTAAGTCGCCGTTGCGCCTGCGCCGGCCGGGCCGCCCTCGACCGGAGCGGTCCTGAGCACGGTGTTGCGCACCTTTAGCTGCGGCAGCCGAATGCCGAGGCCCTTGCAGAAGAGCCGCGACCAGGCGCCGCCCGCAAGCACCACCGTCGAGGCTTCGATGCGGCCCTTTTCGGTGACGACGGCGCTTACCCGACCCGCACTCTTCTCAACCCCCCGCACCGCACAGCCGGTGACGATATGTGCGCCGGCTCGGCGTGCTCCGGCCGCGATTGCGGGCACGGCCTTCTGCGGCTCCGCTCGACCGTCGCTCGGCGTATAGAGCGCGCCTTTGTAGCGGATCGCCGTCCCGGCCATGCGCTCCCGGGTCTCGTCGGCGGTGAGCTGGCGGCTGTCGACGCCATGGGGTTTCGCAAGCGCGAGCCAGGCATCGCGGTTGGCGACGTCCTGCTCCGTTTCGGAAATATAGAGAATGCCGCTCCGGCGAAATCCCGTCTCGCCGCCGACGCGCGCATCGAGGGTGTCCCAGATCTTCAGCGCCTCCATCGCCAGCGGAATCTCGCGCCGATCGCGGCCCATGACGCGCACCCAGCCCCAGTTGCGGCTCGATTGCTCGCCGCCGAGATCGCCCTTCTCGCACAGGACGACTTTCACGCCGCGCTCGGCGAGAAAGAGCGCCGTGCTTATTCCGATGATACCGCCGCCGATGATGACGACGTCGGCACTACCGGGCAGCGATGCATCGGTTTCAACGGGGTCGAGAGCGGGGCCGGGCATGATCATCTCTTGGGTTTGTTCAGTTATGTCTATCGCTGCATCCAATGTCGGCTTCGATCAAGCCTGCTTGGCCGGTTTCGGGCGGCGATGCACAGTTCCCGTGCCCGAAGTTCCCGCATCGTCTTTGAGCGGTCGCGCCTTCCCGTCTCCTGCGCCAGGCTTTATGTTCGCTCCATGCACGATACCGAAGCCGACCCCCGCCCGATCCTCCGCATCGACTTGCCGCCGAACAGCCGTCTCGGGCGCGGCAAGATCATGCTTCTGGAACACATCCGCGAGACCGGCTCCATTTCCGCTGCCGGGCGGGCCATGGATATGTCTTACCGCCGTGCCTGGCTGCTGGTCGACGCCTTGAACCGCATGTTCAAGGAGCCGGCGGTGGACTCGCAGCGCGGCGGCAAGCAGGGCGGCGGCGCCGTCGTCACCGCTTTCGGCGAGATGCTGATCGAGCGCTTCCGGGCGATGGAGGCCAAGGCGCAGGCCGCGATCGCGGACGATCTCGATTGGCTCGACGCCATGCGCGACTGCAACGGTGCTCCGCAAGAGGAGCCAACCGGAAAGCCGCTCTAACCATTCGCTTCTCTAATGATCGAGCGCGACGGTCTTGATGATGACGTGCACCTGCTTTCCCGGGCCAAGCGCGAGCGCATCGCGGGAGACGGTCGTCACGCGCGCGGCGATGACGTTGCCGCCGCAATCCACGCGCATGTCGACGCTTCCTTGCCGCGGCGACGAGACGCCGACGATCGTTCCCGGAAGCACGTTCAGGGCGCTGATGCCTTCCGGGCGACGGGTCGCCAGCATGACGTCGCGCGCGGCAATGTAGAGGCGTAGACTTTGCCCGGCCTCGGCGACGAGATGCGGCACGCGGATCAGGCAGTCTCCGGCGCGCACCACGGTCAGTTCGTGGCCTTCGTCATGACTGTCGACGATGCCCTCGATCAACGCGCCCGCTTGCCGCCGGTCGGCGGCGGATGTCGGAAACGGCTCGTTCAGAACGGCCGCCGTTTTGCCGAAGGCCTTGACCCGGCCGTTTTCCATGACGACGACGCGCTCCGCCAGCCGCGCCACTTCAGCCACCGAATGACTGACATAGACGATCGGAATCCGCGTCTCGTCGCGCAGCCGCTCCAGATAGGGCAGGATTTCGGCCTTTCTGGCGTCGTCGAGCGCGGCGAGCGGCTCGTCCATCAGGAGCAGGCGGGGGGAAGCGAGCAGCGCCCGGCCGATGGCGACGCGCTGCCGCTCGCCGCCCGAGAGCGTCGAGGGCATCCGATCGAGCAGATGTTCGATGCCGAGCATTTCGACGATCCTGCCGAATTCAGGCCCCGATCGGGCCGCGCCTGCGAACCAACGGCCATAGGCGAGATTTCTGCGGACGCTGAAATGCGGAAAGAGGCGGGCTTCCTGGAACACATAGGCAAAGCGGCGGCGGTGGACGGGGGTGAAAAGCCGGCGCTCGCTGTCGGCGATCGTGTCGCCGTCGAGCACGACGCGGCCCTGATCGGGCCGGAGGAGGCCGGCGATGATGTTGACGAGCGAGGTCTTGCCGGAGCCGGAGCGGCCGAAAAGGGCGGTCACGCCGCCCTCCGAGCCGAAGGCGGCGTCGATCGCGAAGGAGCCGAGACGAAGGCGCGCTTCGACCTCGAGCCTCATGCCGCCACCGTCCGCCGCGCCGCGGCTGAAGCCATGGCTTCCGAAAGCATCAGGGCCGCCATCGAAATAACGACGGAGATCGCGGCAAGGCGCATCGCGCCGGCGTCGCCGCCCGGCACCTGTGTGAAGGTATAGATCGCGGCGGAAAGCGTCTGGGTCTCGCCGGGGATATTGGAAACGAAGGTGATGGTCGCGCCGAACTCGCCCATGGCCTTGGCAAAGGAGAGGACCATGCCGGCGAGAATGCCGGGAAGGATCAGGGGCAATGTGACCGTCAGGAAGATCCAGGCGGGGCTAGCGCCAAGGGTTCCCGCCGCTTCTTCGAGCTTGCGGTCGACTGCTTCGATAGACAGCCGGATGCTGCGGACCATCAATGGAAAGCCCATCACCGCGCAGGCGAGTGCCGCTCCCGTCCAGCGAAACGAAAAGACCAGCCCGAAATTCTCAGCGAGAAATGCACCGATCGGGCCGCGCCGGCCGAAAAGGAGCAGCAGAGCGAAGCCCGTGACGACCGGCGGAAGGATCAGCGGCATATGGACGAGGCCGTTCAGGAGCGACTTGCCCCAGAAGCGGCCGCGCGCAAGTATCATCGAGACAAGGAGCGCCGGCGGCAAGCTCGCAAGCATCGCAACGGTGGCGACCCGCAGGCTCAGGCGGACGGCCGTCCACTCCGCGTCGCTCAATGCCATCCAGTCCAAGCTCGTACTCCCGTTCCTGATGCGCCGTGTCGTGCAATCATTCGGCAAGTTCTATTCCAGAACGGTGAAGCCCTCGGCCTGGAAAAGCGCCGCCGCCTTCGGCGAGCGGACGAATTCGAGGTAGGCGGCGGCATCGGCGTTCCTGCTGTCCGCGGTGATCGCGATCGGGTAGATAATTGGGGGGTGGCTGTCCTCGGGGAAGGTGCCGACCACTTTCACATTGGCGTCCGCTGCAGCGTCGGTTCGGTAGACGATGCCGTAGGGCGCCTCGCCACGTGACACGAGGAGGAGGGCGGCGCGCGCGCTTTCGGCGCCGGCGACCTTTCCGGCAACGTTCGGCCACAGCCCGAGCTTTTCCAGCGCGGCCTTGCCATACTTGCCAGCAGGGACGGATTCCACGGCTCCCATGGCCAATCGTCCGTCGCCGAGAAGACCGGCAAGGTCGAGACCCGGCTCGATCTCGACAGCCCGGGCATCCGACTTGCCGGAGACGAGGACGATACGATTGCCGAGCAGGTTGGAGCGCGTGCCGGCCTTGATCAGCTTCTTGTCTGCGAGGTAATCCATCCAGGCGAGGTCGGCCGAGATGAACACATCGGCGGGCGCGCCCTGTTCGATCTGTTTCGCCAGCGCCGAACTCGCCGCATAGGAAACGGTGGCTTCCTTGCCGGTCTGCTTGAGCCATTCGCCGTTGATCGCATCGAGCGCATTCTTGAGACTCGCCGCGGCGAACACGGTGACCTTCTCCGCCGCCTGAGCCGGTGCAAAGGTCGTTCCCGCCAGTACCACGCCGAGCACCAGTGACACGCCCTTGAGCCAATCTCTTCTCGTTGTCACACCCAAGTCTCCCGGTTCGTGATATTTCCCAAGATATAGCGCTCCGGTATTTTGGTTACCGCTATATTCGTGGAAATACAATGCGGCCGTTGCGCTGTAGTCAAAATCGGTGAACCGATGGGGTGGAGACGACGCGAGCGCTTGCGATAGGCGCTCATGCGTCTAAATTCCCGAACGAGACCCAAGGAGGTGGACGATCCACATGGACGCGACGATCAGGCTGGAAGAAAGCTGGAAAGCCGTTCTGGGCGGGGAATTCCGCCACGGTTACATGGCCGAGCTCAAGCGGTTCCTGCTGGAGGAAAAGCAGCAGGGTCGGCAGATTTTTCCGAGGGGCGTCGAATATTTCCGTGCGCTCGATCTGACCCCGCTCGACAGGGTACGCGTCGTCATCCTCGGCCAGGACCCCTATCATGGCGACGGGCAGGCGCATGGGCTCTGCTTCAGCGTTCGTCCGGGCGTGCGCACGCCGCCCTCTCTCGTCAACATCTACAAGGAATTGCAGGAAGACCTCGGCATTCCGCCGGCGCGCCACGGCTTCCTCGAAAGCTGGGCGCGCCAGGGCGTGCTGCTTCTGAACAGCGTGCTGACCGTCGAACGCGGCCGCGCGGCTTCGCATCAGGGCAAGGGCTGGGAGCGCTTCACCGACGCCGTAATCCGGGCGGTCAACGAGCAGGCGCAGCCTGTCGTCTTCATGCTCTGGGGCTCTTACGCACAACGCAAGGCCGCTTTTGTCGATCGTTCGCGTCATCTCGTGCTCACCGCACCGCATCCGTCACCCTTATCGGCCCATGCGGGGTTCTTCGGCTGCCGGCATTTCTCCAAGGCGAATGCGTTTTTGACGTCCAAGGGGCTGGATCCGATCGATTGGCGGTTGCCGGAAGATCCCCCTTTGGCCGTCGAGCGGCAGCTGGCGCCGAACTGCTGACGCGGCCGTAGCGTTTGCCGTCGCGAATGGGCCTTGCACCCGCCGCGGCGATCCGTCAAACACTGGCCCGACATGCGGGCGGGACTGGCCCGATTATGCGGGTGGCGCAATGGGAGACGGCATGCGACACATCCTGATCATCGGTATCGGTGCCGGCAACCCCGAGCACATGACGGTTCAGGCGATCAATGCGCTGAATCGGGCCGATGTGCTCTTCATCCCGACCAAAGGGGAGAAAAAGACCGAGCTGGCCGAGCTGCGCCGAGCGATATGCGCCCGCTACGTGACGCGGGCCGGCAGCCGCACCGTCGAATTCGCGGTGCCCGTCCGCCGCACCGAAGGCCGCAGCTACGTGGAAAGCGTGGACGAGTGGCATGCGGGCATCGCCGCCGCCTACGAGGCGCTGCTGGAGAGCGAGCTTGCGGAAGGCCAGACCGGCGCCTTCCTCGTCTGGGGCGATCCGATGCTCTATGACAGCACGATCCGCATCGTGGAACGCGTGAAGTCGGGCGGCCGGGTTGCCTTCGGCTACGACGTCATTCCGGGCATTACCAGCCTGCAGGCGCTGTGTGCCAGCCATCGCATCCCGTTGAACCTCGTCGGCAAGCCGGTGGAAATCACCACGGGCCGGCGGCTCGCCGAAAGTTTTCCGCACAAAAGCGAGACGGCCGTCGTCATGCTCGACGGCGAGCAGGCGTTCCGGAGTATCGAGGATCCGGACGCCGAGATCTATTGGGGGGCCTATCTCGGCACGCCCGACGAGATCGTCATTTCAGGGCGCCTCGCCGAGGTGAAAGAGCGGATTCTCGAAGCGCGGGCCGCGGCGCGCGAGCGGATGGGCTGGATCATGGATATTTATCTGCTCCGCAAGGGCGCCGATTTCGAAGAGTAATCGGGCGTTGCCCTGCTCTCGGCGGCAGATCTTTGATCTCTCTCGACGCTCCCCCTGTGATATAGGCTCGATCGATCAGGCGTGCCGGGTTGGCTCGCAGATACCGAAGGATTACCGAGACGAATGAAAAGCTGCGCCGCCCCACGAGCCGACCGATCTGCGACCGGCGCATCGATGCGCCGCGGGAGCTGTCCTTCGCTGGCGGCGCCGATGCAGACCGGGGACGGCCTGCTCGTGCGGCTGCGACCGGCAGGCGACGGCCTGACGCCGGCCGAGATGAGGGCGATTGCCGGTGCGGCTGCGACATGCGGCAGCGGGATCATTGAGGTCACGGCACGCGGCAACCTGCAGATCCGCGGCCTGACGCCGGAAAGCGTTCCGGCGCTCGCCGAAGCGATCGGGGCGGCGGAGATAGCCATTGCCGAAGGGGTGGCGATCGAGACGCCGCCGCTTGCCGGCTTCGACCCGGACGAA
The DNA here is from genome assembly GCF_000375585.1 of Sinorhizobium meliloti 4H41. Taxonomy (GTDB): domain Bacteria; phylum Pseudomonadota; class Alphaproteobacteria; order Rhizobiales; family Rhizobiaceae; genus Sinorhizobium; species Sinorhizobium meliloti_A. Next base: position 12,759 of record NZ_AQWP01000005.1, read on the forward strand.
ATCGCCGATCCTCGCCCGCTCGCCCGCGCGCTGCGCATGGCGATCTCCGGCGCGGGTGAGGCGCTCAGGCTCGCGCCGAAACTTTCGATCGTCGTGGATGGAGGCGGCCGCTTCCGCCTGGGAAGCCTGACCGCCGACCTGCGTGTCTCTGCGTTCGAGCATGAGGACGGCGTGCGATGGCTGCTTTCGCTCGGCGGGACGGCGCGCTCGGCAAAGCCCGTCGCGCTCCTGGAATCGAACGAAATCGTGCCTATCGTTCTCGAAATCCTGGGAGATCTCGCTGCACTCGGCCCCGCTAGCCGGGCCCGCGACCTTGATGCCGATCTTCTTCGGCGGCGCGCGGCGGCCGGCGATGCCCTGCCGCGCGCGGACGGTCCCGCTTTTTCGCCGCCACCGGCGGGCATTCACCACTTCGGCGGCGCCGGCACCGTGCTCGGCGTCGGCCTGGCCTTCGCGCAAACCGATGCGGGCAGTCTCGTCGCATTCCTCAGACAGGCGGAGGAACTCGGCGCAAACGAGATACGCTTGGCACCCCCGCGCGGTCTGTTCGTCCTCGGTCTCTCGGGCGAAACGGCGGCCGTCGTGCAACGCCTTGCCTGCTCGCACGGCTTTCTGGTCGCCTCCGACGATCCGCGCAATCACATAGCCGCCTGCGCAGGCCTCGCCTGCGCCTCGGCGCGAATGGACACAAAGGCGACGGCGAGGCTGTTGGTCGAATCCGCGCCGGAGCTCCTCGACGGTTCGGTGACGGTGCATCTCTCCGGCTGTCCCAAGGGTTGCGCCAGACCCACGGTGTCGCCGCTGACGCTCGTCGGTGCGCCATCAGGATATGCGCTTGTCGTAAATGGCACTGCTTCCGTCGCGTCGAGTGCCTACAGGGATGAAAACGGAATAGGATCTGCGTTCGGCGCGCTGAACGCGCTCGTGCGGGAAAACAAAGACGCTGGCGAATCGGCGCTGTCCTGTCTTACACGGCTCGGGACCGCGCGCATCGCCGCCGCGTTTGAACAGGGATAGAAATGCCTGATTACGATTACATCCGCGATGGCAACGCCATCTATGAGCGTTCCTTCGCGATCATCCGCGCGGAAGCCGATCTTTCCGGCTTTTCGGAAGAAGAAGCCGATCTCGCCATACGCATGGTTCATGCCTGCGGATCGGTCGAGGCGGTGCGACAATTCGTGTTCTCGCCCGGCTTCGTCTCCGCCGCGCGCGCGGCGCTGAAAGACGGCGCGCCGATCTTCTGCGACGCCGAAATGGTCGCCCATGGCGTGACGCGCGCCCGGCTGCCCGCCGGCAACGAGGTGATCTGCACGCTTCGCGATGCGCGTACCGCGGAGATCGCCACCGAGATCGGCAATACGCGTTCCGCAGCGGCGCTGAAGCTCTGGGGCGAGCGGATGGCTGGCTCCGTGGTAGCGATCGGCAATGCGCCGACCGCGCTCTTCTATCTGCTCGAAATGCTGCGCGACGGCGCGCCGAAGCCGGCGGCGATCCTCGGAATGCCCGTCGGTTTCGTCGGTGCGGCCGAATCGAAGGACGCGCTTGCCGAAAATTCCTATGGCGTTCCCTTTGCGATCGTTCGCGGCCGTCTGGGCGGCAGTGCGATGACCGCCGCCGCGCTGAATTCTCTCGCGAGGCCGGGCCTGTGAGCGGCGTGGAATCAGGCCGGCTTATCGGCGTCGGAACGGGTCCCGGCGATCCTGAACTCCTGACCGTAAAGGCCGTCCGGGCACTGGGCGAAGCGGACGTCGTCGCCTATTTCGCCAAGGCCGGACGCAACGGCAACGGCCGCGCGGTGGTGGAAGGTCTTTTGAAGCCGGACATGACCGAATTGCCGCTCTACTACCCGGTGACGACCGAGATCGACAAGGATCACGACGCCTATAAGCGCCAGATCACCGATTTCTACGACGCCTCGGCCGAGGTCGTCGCGGCGCATCTCCTCGCCGGACGGACGGTCGCGGTGCTGAGCGAGGGCGATCCGCTTTTCTACGGTTCCTACATGCATCTCCATGTGCGGCTTGCCGGCCGCTTCCCGGCCGAGGTCATTCCGGGCATCACCGCAATGTCGGGCTGCTGGTCGCTGGCGGGGCTGCCGCTGGTGCAGGGCGACGACGTGCTCTCGGTTCTCCCCGGCACGATGGGCGAGGGCGAGCTTCAGCGCCGCCTCGCCGACACGCAAGCCGCGGTCATCATGAAGGTCGGCCGCAACCTGCCGAAGATCCGCCGGGCGCTGGCGGCGGCAGGCCGGCTCGAGGCGGCCGTCTATGTCGAGCGCGGCACCATGAGGAATGCGGCGATGGTTCCGCTCGGCGAGAAGCCGGACGACGAGGCGCCCTATTTCTCGCTGGTGCTCGTCCCTGGCTGGAAGGACAGGCCCGGCCGGAAGGAAAGGCCCGGATCGGAGGGCAGCGCATGACCGGAAAGCTCTTCATCGTCGGCACCGGCCCCGGCAATCCGGCGCAAATGACGCCCGAGGCCGAGGATGCGATAACGGTCGCGACCGAGTTCTTCGGCTACGGCCCCTATCTCGATCGCCTGCATCTTCGGGCGGATCAACGGCGCATCGCTTCGGACAATCGCGAGGAACTGGACCGTGCCCGGGCAGCACTCGCGCGCGCCGCAGCCGGGGCAGATGTGTGCGTCGTCTCCGGCGGCGATCCCGGCATCTTCGCGATGGCGGCCGCCGTCTGCGAGGCGATCGACAAGGGACCGCAGGAATGGCGTGAGGTCGATCTCACGATCACGCCCGGCGTCACCGCGATGCTCGCGGTCGCAGCCCGGATCGGGGCGCCGCTCGGACACGATTTCTGCGCCATGTCGCTTTCCGACAACCTGAAGCCGTGGGATGTCATCACCAGACGACTGAGGCTTGCCGCCGAAGCGGGGCTCGTCATTGCGCTCTACAATCCGATCAGCAAGGCGCGTCCCTGGCAGCTCGGCGAGGCCTTCGAGGTTCTTCGGCAGGTGCTGCCGGCCCGCGTTCCGGTTATCTTCGGCCGCGCCGCCGGCCGGGCGGACGAGCGCATCGCAGTCATGCCGCTCGGTGAGGCCGACCCCGACCGCGCCGACATGGCGACCTGCGTGATCATCGGTTCGCCGGAGACGCGCACTATCGCCCGCGAGGGTAAGCACGACCTCGTCTACACGCCGCGGTCCTTCACCGGAGAAAGCCATTGACGGATGCGTTCGAGCGCCTCGTCGCAGTCGCCGACCGATTGAACGTCGGCAGGCTTGTGGCGCTCGACCATCACCACCTCGATCCCGAGGTGACGCGCCGCCGCTATCTTGCCGTAGGTGGCCGCACCGCCGCTGTTCTTGGCGACGATGACGTCGATCCCGTGGCGTTCGAGCAGTTCTGTTTCGTCGGTCTGCGCAAAGGGGCCGGAGGCGAGGATGGCGGTGACATCCGGCAGATCGAGCGGCGGCATCACCGGATCGACGCTGCGCACGACGTAGCTGTGCTGCGGCGCCTTCTCGAAATGGTAAGCCTCCTGCCGGCCGATTGCCAGCAAGACGCGGCGCGGCTCCTCGCCCAATGCGGACACCGCTTCCGCGACGCTTCCGACGCAGGTCCATCGATCGCCGGGCTCTGCCGCCCAGGCGGGGCGGCGGAGCGCAATGAGCGGCGTTCCGGTCATCTTGGCCGCTGCGGCGGCGTTGAGCGAGATGCGGGCGGCGAAGGGGTGCGTCGCATCGATCAGCAGGGCGATATTTCGTTCGCGCAGAAAGGCGGCAAGCCCTTCGGCGCCGCCGAAGCCGCCGATGCGCGTCGGAAGCGGCTGCGGGCGGGGATCGGCGGTACGGCCGGCAAGCGAGATCGCCGTATCGTAATGCGGTTCGCAGACCAGGCGCTCTGCGAGCTGCCGCGCCTCGGTCGTTCCACCCAGGATCAGAATGCGAGGTCTGCCCGTGGCTGACATGTCGAACAGTGGCTCGGCCATCGTCGCTCCCTGGCTCACCGTGATCGGTATCGGAGAAGACGGTGTAGCCGGTCTCGGCGACGAGGCCAAGCGCCTGATAGAGGCAGCTCCCGTCGTCTTCGGCGGGGCCCGCCATTTGGAACTCGCCGCACCGCTGATCGCCGGCGAACGCCATAGCTGGCAGAGCCCCTTTGAAAAGTCGGTGGAGGCGATCGTCGTTCGGCGCGGCAGCCCTGTCGTTGTGCTCGCCTCCGGCGATCCGTTTCTTTACGGCGTCGGCGCCACGCTGGCGCGCCGCGTCGATGCCGCGGAAATGCGCACCATCCCCGCGCCGTCCGCCTTCAGCCTCGCCGCTTCCCGGCTAGGCTGGCCGCTGCAGGAAGTCGCGACCGTTTCGCTGCACGGCCGTCCGCTCGATCTCATACGGCCGCATCTTCAGCCGGGCGCGCGCGTCCTGGCGCTGACCTCGGACGAGAACGGGCCGAAGGCGCTTGCCGGGCTGCTTGCAGAAAGCGGGTTCGGTCAGTCACGGCTTACGGTTCTCGAAGCGCTCGGCGGCGCAAGCGAGCGTGTCTCCCGCCACCTCGCTTCCGGCTTCGCGATGGAGGAACTCGACGCTCTGAACGTCTGCGCACTTGAGGTGGTGGCCGATGCCGATGCACGCGTTCTGACGCTTGCCAGCGGCCTGGACGATCGGTTTTTCGAGCATGACGGCCAGATCACCAAGCGGGAGGTGCGGGCGCTGACGCTCTCGGCGCTCGCGCCGCGCAAGGGCGAACTCCTCTGGGACATCGGCGCCGGCGCAGGCTCGATCGCGATCGAATGGATGCTTGCCGATCCGGCGATGCGCGCCGTCGCCATAGAGGCGTCGTCCGAACGGGCTGCGCGGATCGGCCGCAATGCCGCCCGCTTCGGCGTTCCGGGGCTTGTGGTCGCCGAAGGGCAGGCGCCGGAGGCGCTGCGCGGCCTTCCGCAGCCGGACGCGATCTTCATCGGCGGCGGCGGCAGCGAGCCCGGGGTGATGGAGGCGGCGATTGCGGCGCTCGCGCCCGGCGGACGTCTCGTCGCCAATGCCGTGACGACGGAGATGGAAGCGGTGCTGCTCGACCGACACGCGCGGTTCGGCGGCTCGCTGATGCGGATCGACATCGCCCGGGCCTCGCCCGTCGGCGCCATGACGGGCTGGCGGCCGGCGATGCCGGTGACGCAATGGTCGTGGATCAAGGCGTGAGCCGATCTACGAGCCATGCTTTTTCGAGAGGACAGATCATGACGGTTCATTTCATCGGCGCAGGCCCGGGCGCGGCAGATCTCATCACGATCAGGGGCAGGGACCTGATCGGCCGCTGCCCCGTCTGCCTCTACGCCGGTTCGATCGTATCGCCCGAGCTCTTGCAATATTGCCCGCCGGGCGCTCGCATTATCGATACGGCGCCGATGTCGCTCGACGAGATCGAGGCGGAATATGTCCGCGCTGCCGAAGCCGGCGAGGATGTCGCCCGGCTGCATTCCGGCGATCTCTCCGTCTGGAGCGCGGTGGCAGAACAGATCCGCCGGCTGGAGAAGAATGGGATCGCCTACACGCTGACCCCGGGCGTCCCCGCCTTCGCTGCCGCTGCCGCGACGCTCGGCCGCGAGCTGACGATCCCGGCGGTCGCGCAGAGTCTGGTGCTGACCCGCGTCTCGGGTCGTGCCTCGCCCATGCCGAACAGCGAGACGCTCGCCGCCTTCGGCGCCACCGGTTCGACGCTTGCGATCCATCTTGCGATTCACGCGCTCGGTCAGGTGATCGAGGAGCTGACGCCGCTTTACGGCGCCGACTGCCCGGTCGCGATCGTGGCCAAGGCCTCCTGGCCGGACGAACGCGTCGTCCGCGGCACGCTCGGCGATATCGGGGCCAGGGTCGCGGCGGACCCGATCGAACGCACCGCGCTGATCTTCGTCGGACCGGGCCTGGAGGCATCGGATTTCCGCGAAAGCTCGCTCTACGACCCGGCCTATCAGCGCCGCTTCCGCGGGCGCGATTGAACGGGCGGGCATCGTTCAAAGTGTTACAGCGAGCTTTCCTGATAAGACACGCGGCGCCGCAGAAAAGCGCCGGCTGATCATTGCCCGTTCGGCGAACGGTCCATTCCCGGAAGCTTGCCGATCTCATTTGCGAGGAAGTCGATGAGAAGGCGGACCCGGGAGATGCCGGCGCGTTCCGGTACGACCAGCACGTTGAGCGGCACGGAAGGAAGCGAATAGTCGGGCAGCACGACCTCGATCCTTCCCGACTCCAGAAGATCGCCGACAAGCCATCGATGCGCAGGCGCGATGCCGCGTCCGGAGACGAGCGCTTCGCGTGCGGCGAGGCCATGGTCCACTCTCAAGCGACCGCCGAAGGGAACGGCGTGGTACCTCCCATCTCGCCCCTGCAGGGCGAGGGTTTCGCTGCCTGCCACATTCGACATCCGGATGCCTTCGTGTCCGATGAGCTCCTGTGGAGTGGCCGGTCTTCCTCGCTTCGCCAGGTAGGCCGGCGCTGCCACCAGCAGCCGTCGGCTTTGGCCAAGCGCCTTCATCCGCATCGAACTGTCGGTAAGAGGCCCCAGGCGGAGCGCCACATCAATTCCCTCCCGCACGAGGTCGATCCGCTCATCGGTAAGACTCAAATCGACGCCGATATTCGGATAGGCGTCCTGAAATTCGAAGATAAGCCGGCTTACATGCAGCACACCGAAAGCCGCCGTGCAGGAGATGCGGATCGTGCCGGCGTGGGCGCCGCGCGTAACGCGCACCTCGTCGCTGGCCTGTTCCACCAGGCGCAGGATCTCGACGCTTCGAGCATAGTAGCGGCTGCCTTCGTCGGTCATCGTGACGCGCCGGGTGGTCCTGCTCAGCAAAGGCGCGCCGACGGCCTCCTCGAGTTCGCGCAGATGCCGCGTCACGGTGGATTGGCCGATGCCGAGCTCTCGCGCCACTGCCGACAGGCTGCCCCGTTCCGAGACGCGAACGAAGGTGCGTATCCGTTCGAGGGTGACGTCCGATTTATCCATTATATGGCTCAATCATATCCATTCCAAACATATAGTGGAATACTGATGCTCCGGCTACAGTGAGGCGACCTACTAACAGGAGAATGATCCATGAAAATTCTGCTCGTCTTTGCCCACCCTGAATCGCGTTCGCTCAACGGAGCGCTCCGCGACGTCGCCGTCGAGGAGCTCATGACCCAAGGTCACGAAGTGCGGATCTCTGACCTCTATGCCGACGGCTGGAAGTCCGAAGTCGGTCACGCCGATTTCCCCCTTTTGCCGCCGGATGCGCGGCTGGTGCCGGTCGCGGCGTCCAAGAAAGCCTTCGAAACCGGTGCTTTGACGGAAGATGTAAGGGCGGAGATCGACAAGCTGCTGTGGGCCGACGTTCTGATCCTCCAATTCCCGCTCTGGTGGTTTTCCATGCCGGCCATTCTCAAGGGCTGGGTCGATCGGGTGTTCGCCTACGGCTTCGCCTATGGCGTCGGCGAACATAGCGACAAGCGCTGGGGCGACCGCTATGGCGAAGGCAGCCTGGCAGGCAAACGCGCGATGCTGATCGTCACCGCCGGGGGGTGGGAAGAGCACTATTCGGCCCGCGGGGTGAACGGACCGATCGACGACCTTCTGTTCCCGATCAATCACGGTATCCTCTATTATCCCGGCTACGACGTGCTTCCTCCCTACGTGGCTTATCGCGCCGATCGCCTCGACGAAGCCGGATTCACTGAGGCCGCTGAGGGGCTTCGGGAAAGGATGCGGACGATCGGGACCGTCTCACCCATTCCATACAGGCAGCAAAATGGCGGAGACTATCTCATTCCAAGCATGCAGCTCCGCCCCGGACTGAGAGATCAGACTGCGTCCGGTTTTGCGCTTCACCTGGATGAGACGCGGGAGGCGCTTCGTCAGGCGGGCGAGTAGCTATTCTTCACCCGGTGCGGGTTTCTGCTTGCGCGGCACGCCCTGCCTTTCCTCGAAGCGGTCGCGGTAGAGGGTCGCTTGGCCAAGCAGCATCAGGGTCACGGGCGTCGTCACCGTCACGAAGAAGATGATGAGAACTTCGTGGAATACCCAGCGGCTCTGCAGGACGGCGAAGCAGAGGATGGACGCGAGGCAGAGGAGGATGGTGCCGCCGCTGGTCGCGATCGTCGGGGCGTGCAGGCGCGCGTAGAAATCGGGCAGGCGCAGGAGCCCGAGCGATCCGATCAGGGTGGTCGCGGCGCCGATAAGCATCAGCCCGCAGACGAGCAGCGCCGCCCATGGCGGAAGGTCGGTCAGATGGCTCATTCGATCACCTCGCCGCGCATGAGGAATTTTGCCAACGCGATGGACGAGGCGAAGCCGATCACTGCGATGATCAGCGCCGTTTCGAAATAGACCGTGTTCGCCGTACGGATACCGAAGGTGATGAGCATCAGCATCGCATTGATGTAGAGCGTGTCGAGACCGAGAATGCGGTCCTGGGCCCTCGGTCCTCTGGCCATGCGGTAGAGCGCGAAGGCCATGGCGAGCGCAAGCATGGTCTGCGCGACGAGCACGGACCAGACGACGGCAAGCTCCATCATTCGAATATCTCCTTCAAATCGGCCGCATAGCGCGTGATCGTTTCCCGCCACAGGTCCTCGTTTTCGATGTCGAGCACGTGGAAGAGCAGGATCTTCCGGCGACGGTCATATTCGAGCCATGCGGTGCCCGGCGTCGCCGTGACGACGCAGGCGAGCAGCGCCAGGGCGTTCTCGTCGGCGAGATCGAGGCTGACCGTCATGAAGCCCGCATTCACCGGACGCCTGCCTGCGCGCAGGATGATGAGCGTGACGGCGATATTCGAGCGGATGACGTCGCCGACGACGCGCAGGATGAATCCGGCGATCCTGCTCCAGCGGTGGAGACGCGAGCGGGCGGGATGCAGGTTGAGCGTCACCCATGCGAGAACCGTGCTGACCACCAGGCCGAGGACGATCGAGCCCGGCGTCACGGACTGGCTCAGAAGCAGCCACATGAGGAGGAGCGCGATCGAGAGCAGCGGGTAGGGGAACCAGGTACGCATCGCTACTGGCTCCCGGCCCGCGGCGCCGAAAGCACGCGATCGCTGTGGGTGAGGGGCGCGAGCAGATCGTCAGCCGTCGCCTGCATGTAACGCATCGCGGGTCCCGCCTGCAGGCTCAGGAAGATGCAGGCTGCGAGCAGGACGACGACCGGCGTGATCTCGATCACGACGACCCGCGGGATCGTACCCTCGATCGACGCCCAGAACGTTCGGATGCCGATGCGGTTCATCGCGATCATGGCAGCGAGCCCGGACAGGATGAGGAGAGTGACATAGGTCCAGTCGGCGGCGGACGTTGCCGTCGCGAGCTCGGCGGCCGGCATGTCGAAGAGGCCGCTGATGAGCGCGAATTTGGCGATGAAGCCGGAGAAAGGCGGCAGGCCGGCGAGCAGCAGGGCACAGAGGCAGAAGCAGAGGCCGAGAACGGCCATAGTGCCGGGAATGGCGACGCCGACCTCTTCCTCCTCCTCGTCCTCGTCGAAATCGCCATAGGCTTCCATCGTCACGGCCAGAACGTCGGCGCCGGCGTCCCGGCCGCGTTCGACGAGCTCGATCAGCAGGAAGAAGGCCCCGATCGTCAGTGTCGAGCTGACCAGATAGAAGAGTGCGCCGGCGAGCATTCCGTCGTGGCCGAGGCCGACCGCGGCGAGCAGGGTCCCCGAGGATACGAGAACGGAGTAGCCCGCAAGACGGCCCATCGCCTGCGAGGCGAGCACGCCGATACCGCCGAAGGCGATCGTCAGCATTCCCCCGGTGACGAGCCAGTCCTGGCCGAAACCGGACGATGCGCCCGCCGCGGTGCCGAAGACGAGCAGATGCAGGCGGATGATGACGTAGATGCCGACTTTGGTCAGGACCGCGAAGACGCCTGCGACCGGCGGCGTCGCCGCGGCATAGGCCGTCGGCAGCCAGAAACTGAGCGGCCACATGCCCGCCTTGACGAGAAAGGCGACGCCGAGGATGGCCGAGCCCATTTCGACGAGTGTTCTGCTTCTGGGTTCGAGGGCTGCGAGCTTCGTCGCGAGGTCGGCCATGTTGAGCGTGCCGGCGGCGCCGTAGATAAGGCTGACGCCGATCAGGAACAGCGCCGAGGCGGCGAGGTTTACGGCGATATAATGCAGCCCCGCCTTCACGCGCAGCGGACCGGAGCCGTGCAGGAGCAGGCCATAGGAGGCGGCCAGCATCATTTCGAAAAAGACGAAGAGATTGAAGAGGTCGCCCGTGAGAAAGGCGCCGTTGAGACCGGCTACGAGAAGCTGGAAAAGCGAATGGAAGTGATGCCCCGCCGTGTGCCACCGCGCCATGGAATAGGCCTGCGCGGCGAGTGCAAGGCCGCTCGTCAGGCACAGCATCAGGGCCGACAGGCGGTCGAGCACGAGGACGATCCCGAAGGGGGCGGGCCAGTTTCCGAACTGATAGACCCCTGATCCGGGCAGGCTGCCGGTGCCGGCCGCGGCAAGTCGCATGAGGATCATCGAGAGGATGAAGACGACGAGCGTGGACGCGAAGCCGATGGCCCCCTTCAATGTCCGGTCGCGCTCGTTGATCGGGATCAGCACCGCAGCCACGGCAAGCGGCAGGAGGATCGGCAGGATGAGAAGATGATCGAGCCAATCAGTCACCGCGCTGCTCCCTTCCGTCCACATGGTCGGTTCCGGTGAAGCCGCGGGAGGCGAGCAGCACCACGAGGAAAAGTGCGGTCATGGCGAAGCCGATGACGATCGCCGTCAGCACCAGTGCCTGCGGCACAGGGTCGGTATAGCGGGCGAGATCGCCGACGCCGCCGGGATCGAGGATCGGAGGAGCGTTCACCCGCAACCGGCCCATGCCGAAGATGAAGAGATTGACGGCGAAGGAGAGCAGCGAAAGCCCGATGATCACCTGGTATGTTCGCGGCCTCAGGAGAAGATAGACGCCCGATGCGGTCAGCGTGCCGATCCCGGCCGAAAGAATGAGTTCCATTAGCGTACCGCCTCCTTGTCCGAGCGTGCGGCCTTCGCATGCGCACGCGGTGCACGGACCGACTGGTGCGCCAGCGCGATCAGGATGAGCACGGTGGCGCCGAGCACCAGCGAGAAGACGCCGAGGTCGAAGAGGATCGCGCTTGCGAGCGGAAACTTGCCGACGACCGGCAGGCTTGCATATTGCGCGTGGGAGGTGAGGAAGGGATAGCCGAAGAACCAGGACCCGACGCCCGTGGCCGTCGCGACCAGCAGGCCGATGCTCATCCAGCGAAGCGGATGGATGCGGAGCCGTTCCTCGACCCAGCGGGTGCCGCCGGACATATATTGCAGGATAAAGCCGATCGACATGGCGATGCCGGCGGCAAAGCCGCCTCCCGGCAGATCATGTCCGCGCAGGAAGAGAAAGGCCGCGAGCATTCCTGTGACCGGAAACATCCAGCGCATGATCACTGCCGGGATGAAGAGATATTCGGCGACGCTGTCCCCGGCGGCGCGCTCGGGATGATCGTCGTCGAAGGCGTTCTGCACCCTTTGCTGCTCCGGCGTCTCCAGGCTGTCGGACTGCGGGCGGAAGCGCAGGAGAAGCGCGAAGACCGTGAGCGCGACGATGCAGAGCACGGCGATCTCGCCAAGCGTATCGAAGCCGCGGAAATCGACGAGGATGACGTTGACGACATTGGTGCCGCCGCCCTCCCGATAGGCGCGCTCGAGAAAATAGCTGGCGATGGTTTCGGGGAGGGGCCGCGTCATCACCGTGTAGGCGATGAGCATCATTCCTCCGCCGGCGCCGATCGCCAGCAGCAGGTCGCGCAAGCGCCTCAGGCGGACCCTGATCGAGATGTCCTCCGCCGCTATCGGCTCCTCGATGCGCTTCGGAAGCCAGCGCAATCCGAGCAGAATGAGCACGGTGGTGACGATCTCCACGAGGAGCTGGGTGACCGCAAGATCGGGTGCGGATAGCCAGACGAAGGTGATGCAGGTGACGAGCCCTGCTCCGCCGAGGAGGACCAGCGAGGCGAGACGGTGGAATTTCGCCTGATAGGCGGAGCCGATGGCGCAGGCGATGCCGATCGCCCAAAGCAGGGCGAAGGCGGGATCGATGCCGCGGATCACGAGCGGCGGCAGTTCGAAATTGCCGAGAAGAAGCGGCGATGCCCCTGCCGCAAGCGCAAGAAAGACGAGGAGACGCATCTGCGGCTGCAGGCGACGCGTGCCGAGCCGCTGTTCGAGCCATCGGGCCCACTTCCAGGAAAGCGTTACCAGCACGCGCTCGAAAATGCGCTGCCCCTGGAGCAGGCGGAAGACCGGCGGACCCTCGACGGCCGTCGCCAGATAGGAGCGCATCAGGAAGTAGAGGCCGATGCCGCCCGAAAGCGCGACGAAGCTCATGATCAGCGGAATGTTCCAGCCGTGCCAGACCGAAAGGCTGTAATAGGGCGTTCCCTCGCGCAGAACCGAGAGAACGGCCGTGTGAAGGAAGGGACCGATCGTCTGGGCGGGAATTATGCCGACGACCAGACAGGCGAGAACGAGGAAGTCGACCGGCGCCCGCATCCAGCGGGGTGGCTCATGCGGCTTTCTCGGGAGGTCCGCCGGCAGCCGGCCGAAGAAGACGCCGTGGATGAAGCGGAGCGAATAGGTGACGGCAAACATGCCCGCGATCGTCGCCACATAGGGCGTAGCCGTGTCGAGCGGGTTTACGAGATGCGTCTCGATCGCCTCGGCGAAGAACATCTCCTTGGACAGAAAGCCGTTGAGCAGCGGCACGCCGGCCATGGCGGCACTCGCCACCATGGCGAGCGTCGCGGTGATCGGCATGAAGTGGAAAAGCCCGCTCAGCCTGCGCATGTCGCGGGTGCCGCATTCGTGGTCGATGATTCCGGCCGCCATGAAGAGAGAGGCCTTGAAGGTCGCGTGGTTGACGATATGGAAGACCGCGGCGACGGCCGCCAGCGGACTGCCGAGGCTCAGGAGAACGGTGATGAGCCCGAGATGACTGATCGTCGAATAGGCGAGGAGCCCCTTAAGATCCTGCTGAAAAATCGCGAAATAGGCGCCGAGCAGGAGCGTTGTGAGGCCCGCAAGGCCCACGATCCAGAACCAGGCTTCCGTGCCGGCCATCACCGGCCAGAACCGCACGAGCAGGAAGACGCCGGCCTTCACCATCGTCGCCGAATGCAGATAGGCCGAAACCGGCGTCGGGGCCGCCATCGCGTGCGGCAGCCAGAAATGGAAGGGGAACTGGGCGCTCTTCGTCAACGCCCCGAGCAGGACGAGGACAAGTACCGTGCCATAGAGCGGATGGTTGCGGATCGCGTCGCCCGAGGCGAGGACCGCGTCGAGTTCATAGCTGCCGACGATCTTGCCGATGAGTATCAGGCCGACGAACATGGCGAGGCCGCCCATGCCGGTAATCGTCAGCGCCATGCGGGCGCCGTCGCGGGCGTGTGCGTTATGGTGCCAATAGCCGATCAGCAGGAAGGAGACGATGCTGGTCAGCTCCCAGAAGACGGCGAGCAGAATGAGGTTGCCGGAAAGGACGACGCCCAGCATCGATCCCATGAAGGCGAGGAACAGCGCGAAAAAGCGCGGGACCGGGTCCTCCTCGGCCATATAGTAGCGGGCATAAAGCACGACGAGAACGCCGATCGCCGTGATCAGCGCCGAAAACAGCCAGGCGAAGCCGTCCATCCTGAGGGTGAAGTTCAGCCCGAGTTGCGGAACCCAGTCGATCCGGTAATGGAGGACGCCGCCCGAGGCGACGTAGGGGTAGAGGCCGGCGGTCACCAGGAAGCAGACAAGCGCGATCGCACCTGCGAACCAGGAAATCGCACCGCGCTGATCGGACGGGAAGAAGATTGCAATGAGGCTTCCCGCGAAGGGGACAAGAATGAAAACAGAAAGCAATTTCTCCGCGTATTCGATCGTTTTGTCTCCTTCCGAGTGTATTGGAGGTCGGGACTTCGGTCCCCCGAGTCTGACGCCGGACGGGTCACGCGGACGAGGTCCGCGCGTTCGCATAAGCGGCAGGAGGCATATGTTTTTATGACTATTTTCCGGACGGCTGCCAAGCCTTAGCAGCAAGAAAAAGCCGCGTCTGTACAGTCCGCCTCCGAAAGCGGGGTCCGGATCCCGGTCAAGCGGCTCGCCACCGCCGCTCGAAGACGAAAGTGGCAAGATCGTTGGCGTTCATCGGCCGGGCGAAGGCGTAGCCCTGCAGCCCATGGCATTCCATTTCCTTGAGGATGCGGGCGTGCTCGAGCGTTTCGACGCCTTCGGCGATTACTTCGATCCCGAGCGACGTGCCGATGTCGATGATCGATGCCACCAGCCGGCGCTCCGCCGGAGAGGCGAGAATAGGCAGCACCAGTTGCCGATCTATCTTCAGGCGGCGTGGCGTCAGCTTCAGCAGGCTCAGGATCGAGGCATAGCCGGTACCGAAGTCGTCGATCTCGATGTCGATGCCGAGTTCCTTGATGCGCCGGATGTTGGACATGACCGTCACATCGTTCTCGTCGAAGGAAATCGATTCGAGCAGTTCGAAGGAAAGCCGCCCCTCGGGTATGGAAAGCTCCTCCAGCCGGTCGATCAGTCCCTCGTCTCTCAGGCGCGGATAGGAGAGATTGACCGACACCTTCGGCACGTAGATGCCGTTTGCCTCCCAGCGATAGATCTGAAAGAGCGCCTGTTCGAGAATTTTCTGATCGATCGCAGCGACGACGTTGATGTCCTCCGCCGTCTTGAGAAAGGCGTGCGGGCCGAGAAGCCCCTTGGTGGGATGATCCCATCGTGCGAGTGCCTCGACGCCGATGATGTCGAGCGAGCTCGGACAGAACTGCGGCTGGAAATATGCGACGAATTCGTTCTGCTCGAGACCGCGCAGGATCTCGTCGGCCGTCTGTTTCGTCTGGAGCACGGCGGTCTTCAGCGCACCCGTAAAGGTCTCTTGCCGGTTGCGGCCCCGGCGCTTGGCCTCGTAGAGGGCGATATCGGCGTTGACCAGTACCTGGGAAAGGTCATCCGTCGCATCGGTTTGAGCGGCAATCCCGATGCTCACGCCTATGCGGCATTCCTGATCTTCGTAGCGCACCGGAACGCTCATAGCCTCGATCACGCGGGAAGCCAGAGCCGCGTCCTCGTCGCCGCCGCCGCTTGCGCGAATGATGACGAACTCGTCGCCGCCGATCCGGGCGACGAAGTCGTCCTGGCGTGCATTGTCCCGCAAAAGGCTTGCCGCATGCTTCAGGATTTCGTCGCCGGCTGCATGGCCCATCGTGTCGTTGATCTGCTTGAAACGGTCGAGATCGATATGGAAGATGCTGATCTTCGCATTTGCGTCGGCCCGTCGGCTGCGGTCGAAGAGAATCTGGTCCAGGAAGCGGCGATTGGGCAGTCCGGTCAATGGATCGTGCAGCGCGTTGAATTCCATGCGATGGCGCGCCGCCTCCAACTCGGCACTGTGGGCTTCCGCGAGGCGTTTGGCCTCCGATAGCGTCGCGCGTGTCTTCACGTCGGCCGTTACGTCCCAGTTGACGCCGACGATCTTCCTGTTGCCGTTCGTTCCGGCATAGGTCGAGCCGACCGCGCGGATATGGCGGACTTCCCCATCCGGAAGGCGGATGCGGAATTCCGTGTTGTATGCGCCGCCCGTGGCGAGCGTTTCGGCGAATTCCGCCTCGGCACGGGCGAGATCGTCGGGATGAAGCGTGTTCCGCCAGTCCTCGTAGACCTCGCGCATCGACGATCCGATGCCGTAGAGCTCCTTCATGCGGCTGTCCCACAGGAGCGTGCCGCTGTCGACGTCGAGCTCCCATATGCCGATCTTCGAAGTGTCGAGCGCGATCCTCAGCCGGTGCGAAAGCTCCTGAAGCTGATCCTTGCTCTGCCTCAATGCGCGAAAGTTCGCCTGCCGCTCGGCCATGAGACGGCCGGCGACGATCATGGGAGCGACGATCATCAGGCCGCCGAATATGATGAGGAAGCGGACCTGCCACGCATTCTGCGGTGTCGTCGGCCACCCGCCTTTGGGGATCGCGGCCATGCGCCAGGAACCGCCGGGCAAGGATACGCTCATCTCGACAGGGGCGCTTTCGAAGATTGCCGGGTCGCCGAAGAAATGCGGGCCGCCGCGTCCCGTGCCGTCGCGGCCGGCAATGGCGATGTCGATGTCGAGCGCCGGCGATGAAAGCCCACTGTCGCGATAAAGGCGATCGACATCGATCACCGCTGATACAACGCCCCAGAAGCGCCTGCCACCTTCCGGACCGGTGGTTACCGGGAAGCGGCCGATCAGCCCGCGACCGCCTTGCACGAGGTCGACAGGGCCCGCGAGCACCATTTCTCCGGATGCCACTGCGCGCATGACGGAACTGCGTTGTTTGTCGTTCGCGCGGTAATCGAGACCGATCGCCTTCTCATTGCCCGTCAGCGGGTAGACCATCGCGACCACCAGTTCGGGCGCGGCGGCGATGTTGCGAAGCTGCGAGCCGCCGCTGAAGACGCTGCGTGCGAGCTCTCCGAAGCGCTGCTGCTGCATGTCGGGTTCGGTCTCGATCGTGGCGATCAGGCCCCGGACCAGCTGAATATTGCCGTTGACGCTGCTCTCGAGGCTCGAGCGTATCGGGTTGAGCGCGTCGGCAACCTCGGAGCGCAGCCGCGCTTCCGAAACGATCCGGTTCTGATTGTCCGCGAGAACCCCGGCGGCGACTACCACAACGGCCGCGATGAGGGCCGGAAGGTAGCTGGGGGTGAGAAAGCGCGACAGACGGGACATGGCATGATGCGGCTTCAAAAGAGCAATTCCAGGGCGTGGCCCACAAAGGGGCGGGGACGGCATGCAGCAAGCCCGGATAATTCCAGACTCTCCTTAACAAACCTTCATTCGGGGTTTCTGAAATAACTTACGGTAACGCGTGGTCCAAGCGCTTCAGCGTTGCGTTCCGATCATAGCCTGCAGTGTTTCGAGCCTGTCGGCATCGCGAGGCAGCTTGTCGGGTCTGAGGCGGGCGATCCGCGGGAAGCGCATGGCCACCCCGGATTTGTGGCGCGTGGAGCGGTTGAGGCCTTCAAAGGCAACCTCGACGACGAAGCCGCTGTCGGGTTCGGCGCGCACCGCGCGCACGGGGCCGAAGCGTTCGACGGTATTGTCGCGCACGAACCGGTCGAGGACCTCCAGCTCGGCATCGGTGAAGCCGAAATAGGCCTTGCCGACGGGAACGAGGCTCGTCCCGTCTTCACCCTGCGCCCAGACGCCGAAGGTGAAATCGGAGTAATAGCTGGACCGCTTGCCATGGCCGCGCTGGGCATACATCAGCACGGCGTCGATATTGAAGGGCGCCCGCTTCCACTTGAACCAGGGCCCCTTGGCCCGTCCGGCCATATAGGGCGAATCCAGCCGTTTCAGCATGACGCCTTCGATCACCGGATCGGGCGGGTTGGAGCGCAGCTCGTCAAGCTCCTTCCAGCTTGAAAAGCCGACGAGCGGCGAGAGATCGAAATGCTGCGGAGAGGCCGCTTCGATCAGCGCCGACAGCGCCTCGCGGCGGAGGTGAAAGGGCTCGGGCCTGATATCGCGCTCGCCTGAAAAGAGAATGTCGTAGGCACGGATGAAGGCCGGAAACTCGTCCATCAGCTTGCGACTGACGGTCTTGCGGTTCAGCCTTTGCTGCAGGTCGGCGAATGTCGCGGTGGCGCGGTTGCTGCGCATCGTTCCGCCGACCAGAAGCTCGCCATCGATGACGCCGGTGATATCGGCAGCCTCGATGATCTCGGGAAAGGCGGAGGATATCTCGTCGCCGCTGCGTGAATAGAGGCGTCGAGTCCCGCCGACATTGGCGAGCTGGACGCGGATGCCGTCCCACTTCCACTCGGCCGCGAAGTCGGCCGGGTCGAGCCCTTCGAGATCGCCCTCTCCGACCGCTGTCGCGAGCATCACCGAATGAAAGACCGCAGGTGTCTTGAGCACCGGCATCTCCGCCTCACCGGTGAGCCAGAGGAAAAGCGGCAGGTATGGCGGCTCCAATCCGTGCCAGAGCGTTTCGATCTCGCTCACCTCCTTGCCGCCCATCTCCGCAAGCGCCTGTTTTGCGAGCCGCGCCGAGACCCCGATCCGCAAGCCTCCTGTCGCGAGCTTGAGGAGTGCGAAGCGGCCGGAGGTGTCGAGCCGGTCCAGAAGGTCGCGGACGAGCGAGCGAACCTCGGAGCGGCCGGCACGCTGCAGCCGCTCGACAACCTCGCCGAGCGGAATGTCCTCGGGGGCGACGTCCGGCGGCGGCTCCCAGGCGAGGGAGACCGTTTCCGCGAGGTCGCCGACATAGTCGTAGGAATAGTGGAACAGCACGTCGTCCATGCGCTCGAGCAAGAGGTCGCGAATGAGGGCCGGCTTTACCGTGTTGAGCGAGAGCGTGCCCGCGATCGCGGCCAGCGCGTAGCCGCGGCTCGGATCGGGTGCGCCGCGGAAATAGTCGACGAGCAACCGGATCTTGCCGTTTCGCTGCGGCGTCAGCACGAGCCGGTCGAGCAATTCGGCGAATGCTCTCATCGCTCACTCTCCCTCATCGTCGTAACCGACAAGATGCAATGGCCGGGCGGGTATGCCCTGTAACTGGCACCAGCGAACCAGCGCCTCCTCACGGCCATGCGTCACCCAGACTTCGGCAGGCGCGATTTCGCGGATCGTGGCCATGAGCTCGACCCAGTCGCAATGATCGGAGATGACGAGCGGCAGCTCGACGCCGCGCTGCTTGGCGCGCTGTCGGATGAGCATCCAGCCGGAGGCGAAGATGGCGAGCGGATCGGCGAAACGGCGCGCCCATCGCTCGGCAAAAGCCGCCGGAGGCCCGAGGACGATAGCGCCGGCGAGGTCCTGCCGGTTTTCCTGGCCGAGCGTTGCCGGACGGATATCGCCGAGATCGATGCCCTGGCTCTGGTAATATTCGCACAGCCTGGCGAGTGCGCCATGGATGTGGATAGGTTGGTCGTAGCCCTGCTGGCGTATGAGCGCGATGAGACGTTGTGCCTTGCCGAGGGCGTAGGCGCCGACCACATGCGCGCGCTCGGGAAACTGCCGGAGAGACTGGAGGAGCCGCGCGATCTCTCCCTTGTCGTCCGGGTGGTGGAAGACCGGCAGGCCGAAGGTCGCTTCCGTGATGAAAACGTCGCAGGCGACCGGCTCGAAGGACGGGCAGGTCGGATCGGGTCGTCGCTTGTAATCGCCGGAAACGACGATCCGCGTCCCGTCTGCCTCGACGGAGATCTGCGCCGAACCGAGCACATGGCCGGCCGGGTGGAAACGGACGCGCACGCCGCCGACCGAAATCGTCTCGCCGAAGCGCGCGTCTTGGCTCGCGCCGCAGAAGTCGTCACCATAGCGCAGGCGCATGATGTCGAGCGTCTCGCGCGTCGCGAGCACATGGCCATGTCCGGCGCGCGCATGGTCGGAATGTCCGTGGGTGATGAGTGCCCTCTCGACCGGTTGCACCGGGTCGATATAGAAATCCCCGTATTGGCAGTAGAGACCCTTGGGGGCGGGAAAGAGCAAGGCGTCCGGCTTCATACGGATAAAGATAGCCGGCGGCGGCGCATCTGCCAGCTATCCGCGAAAGATTTTCGCCGTAAGGCGGCTGCGGGCCGTCCGCGGATAAACCCTTCCCCAGCGCCGGCGTCAGGAAGCGGCGGTGCGACGGGTCAAGCCCCTCCCGCCTGTGGGAGGGGTTGGGGAGGGGCGCTTTCCGGAGGTTAGTTGCCGCCCGCGAGCGTATCGCCGATGAGTTTCAGCACCGCTTCGGCATCGATGTCGATACAGGCCTGCTGGCTTGGGAAGCCGTCCCAGGCGTTCGGGGGAAACAGTCGCCCATCCGGCTTTTGAACCGTCTGGCCGTCGGCGATGCCGCCGCAAAGGACCCGGATGGCGCCGCCACGGGTCTGAAAGAATTGGGGCGCGACGACATAGGCGCAGGCGCAGCTGTCGTGCACGATCATGCCGTCATCCACATGGTGCTCGTAGAAGTCGATGTAGAATTGCGAGATGTCGGAAAGAAGCCTCGCCGGTGAACCGCCGCGTTCGGCGATCTCGGAGAGCATGGCGCGGCTCATCACCGTCTTGGTCGTCACGTCGAGACCGATGACGGTCACCGGCCATGGCGCCGTCATCACCACATCGGCCGCTTCCGGGTCGCCGTGGATATTGGCTTCCGCCGCCGGCGTGATGTTGCCGGGAACATCGAAGGCGCCGCCCATGATCACCACCGCCTTGACGAGCGCGGCAATCTCCGGATCGTCGCGCAAGGCGCGCGCCAGGTTGGTCATCCGGCCGACGGCAACGAGCGTCACCTCGCCGGGATTGGCGCGCACCGTGTCGATGATGAAGCGGTGGGCAGGACGGGGGTCGAGCGGCAGGTCCATCTGCGCCGGCACGCCGATATTGCCGAGCCCGTCATCGCCGTGAATGCCCGTCGGCCATTCGACATGCGGCCGGCCGGCATCGAACGTCTCGCCCATGCCCCTGGCAACCGGTGCGGCAATATTCCATGCCCCTTTGAGGAACAACGCATTGCGCGTCGTCGTCTCGATCGAGGCATTGCCGAAGACCGTGGTGATGCCGAGCAGCTCTATGGCCGGGTGACGGTGCAGAAAGAGGAGGGCCATCGCATCGTCGACGCCCGGATCCGTATCGAAAATAACCTTGTGCATACCGCCTCTTCCTGGTTACGGGGGATTCCCGCCTACAGCGACGTTGTGCATGGCGCAATGGACAAGCTGCGGAAGAAAGTCAATCTCTGGCCGCCTGCAGGAGGCCTCCGTTTAAACTTTCCGAAAGGTGGTTCGTCTATCTTCGAAGACGCCTTCGGGCCTTTCTTGCGATCCTTTACGACGACAGCGGAGCCATCCCTTGAAGGCCATTCTCAGCAAATTGCGCCCTTCGAAGCGGCTGGTGATCATCCTGTCCGCCGCCTTCGGGGTCTCCGCCGCATCCGGCGGTGCCGCGGTCTATGTCGGTCGCGACAAGATACTGACGCGCTTCGCGGAGCCCTCCGCCTCCGGCCTCGAATGCACCGCGCTCCGGACCTTGAAGCTCGACCACAAGGGGCAGCGGTGGATCCGCATGCATGTGAAGACGGACCGGGCAACCGGGCCGGATCGGATCAGGACCGCCTTGCGCGTCGCAGGTGGCCTCGCCAAAAAGGAGGAGGCCGATCTTTACCAGGTGGTCGTGCTCGATGCGGCAGGTCCGGAGGATCGCGCAGGCGTGCGCGGTTCGGCGATCGGCGCGGAGGTGCTCTTCGCCCCCGGTCCGCGGAGCGTGCCGGGTTTGGATGAACCCTTCCGCGCCTCCTATAACGAGGCCACGGCCAACGCTGCCGGCAGGTTCCACGGCAAGGTCGTGACGCTCGAACTGGCCGACGTCCGCGCCATCATGGCCAAGATGGACGACCGCTCCATGTGCAACGATCCGTCCGCAGCGGGCGATGTCGCGGCCGCTGCGCCGGCCGAGGAACAGGCGAGTCATTAAGGGAGAGCCCCTCCCCAACCCTCCCTTTGTTGGGGAGGGCCTGCTCCAGGGTATCAATCGGCCTTCTGACGGCGGGCCGGGAAGAGGATGATGTCGCGGATCGACGGCGAGTTGGTGAGCAGCATGATCAGCCGGTCGACACCGATTCCCAACCCCCCGGCTGGCGGCATGCCCTGGTCCATGGCATCGAGGAAGTCCTCGTCCAGCGTCTTTTCCTTCTCGCCGCGGGCATGCGCCTGTTCCATCTGCTCGACCATGCGGGCGCGCTGCTCGACCGGGTCGTTGAGCTCGGAAAAGGCGTTGCCGATCTCCCATCCGTTGCAATAGGTCTCGAAGCGCTCGACGAGCCGCGGCTCGCCCGGCACCTCCTTGGCGAAGGGCGAGATGTCCTTCGGGAAGTGGATGACGTGAGCAGGCTGGATCAAGGTCGCTTCGACCTTCTCCTCGAAGAGGAAGGCGAGCACCTCGCCCCAGGTCGCGTCCTTCTCGATCTCGACACCGGCGTCGCGAGCCG
Source organism: Sinorhizobium meliloti 4H41 (assembly GCF_000375585.1). Taxonomy (GTDB): domain Bacteria; phylum Pseudomonadota; class Alphaproteobacteria; order Rhizobiales; family Rhizobiaceae; genus Sinorhizobium; species Sinorhizobium meliloti_A. The sequence continues at coordinate 34,740 of NZ_AQWP01000005.1, forward strand.
CCTGCCGGGCCTCCTCGTCGCTCTTGATGGCAAGGAAATCGATTCCGGTCGCATCCTTGACCGCCGCCGGCATGGAGACGCGCGGGAACGGCCCCTTGAAGGAGAGCTGCTTGTCGCCGAACTCGAATTCCGTCTTGCCGTGAACCGCAAGCGCCAGGGTCTCGAACATGCGTTCCACAAGACCCATCACGTCCTCGTAGTCGGCATAAGCCCAGTAGCACTCCATCATGGTGAATTCAGGATTGTGCCGGGTCGAGACACCTTCGTTGCGGAAGTTGCGGTTGATCTCGAAGACCTTGTCGGTAAGGCCGGAAACGAGAATGCGCTTCAGGTAAAGCTCGGGCGCGATGCGCAGATACATGTCGAGCTTCAGCGTGTTGTGATGCGTCTTGAAGGGCTCGGCCGTCGCGCCGCCATAGATCGGCTGCAGCATCGGCGTCTCGACTTCCATGAAGCCTTCGTCCTCGAGGAATCGGCGCAGGCTCGATACGATGCGGCTTCGCTGCTGGAAGCGCCGCTTCGATTCCTCGTTGACCATGATGTCGAGGTAACGCTTGCGGTAGCGCGTCTCGATGTCGGCAAGCCCGTGATACTTCTCCGGCATCGGCAGGAGCGACTTGCAGAGCATGGTGATCTCTTTGGCGTTGACCGTCAGTTCGCCGCGCTTGGTGCGGCGCACCTCTCCGGTCACGCCGATGATGTCGCCGAGATCGATCATCGGCAGAAGCGCGCGCGCCTCCTCCGGTGCCGTATCCTTGTGCGAAAAGATCTGGATCTTGCCGGAAGCGTCATGAAGATCCATGAACATGCCGGAATTGCGCGAGGAGAAGACGCGGCCGGCAACGGTTACCGTTTCGCCGCTTTCGGTATCGGGCTCCAGCCCGGCATATTTCTCCGCGAGTTCCGAATTGGTGAGCGTACGGTGGAAATGCGCGGGATAAACATCGCCGATCTGCTGGCGCAGCAGGTCGAGCTTCTGGGAGCGCACTTCCGTCGCGTCGGAGGAAAGGCCGGCTGCCTGTGTCTTGTCGGTCATGGTCTCGTCCTTACTTTCCACTGCCCGCCATGGAGGCGACGACCTGCGCGGCGACCTTCAGCCGCTGGCGCACGACCGAACGGCCGAGCAGTTCCATCGAATCGAACAGCGGCAGCGAGCGCTGCGAGCCCGAGCAGGCGACGAAGAGCGGCGCCACCACGGCTTTCAGCTTCTTGCCCATCCGCTCCGCGCTGGCGCGCAGCTCCGTCTCGATCGATTCCTTGTTCCATTCCAGAATCTTTTCGAGATCCGGCTGGACGGTGTTCAGGATTTCGAGCATCTCCTCGGGCGAGGCCTTCACCCCGGCAAAGGCGGCGGGCTGCAGGCCGAGATCCGACTTGAAGAGGAAGGCGGCGAGATCAGGCAGTTCGCCGAGCTTCGAAATGCGGGTCTGAGAGAGCTTCAGACCTTCCTTGAGCCGCTCGTTGTCCATCGCCCAGGCGAGGACGCGGGCTGCGAATTCCTCGTCGGAAAGCTTCTCACGGATCCAGCGCGCGTTCAGCCAGTCGAGCTTCTGGATGTCGAAGATCGCGCCGGCCTTGGACAGGTTTTCCGGATCGAATTTCTCCGCCAGCTCCTCCACCGTCAGCAGTTCTTCGCCTTCGGCGATCTGGATGAAGAACAGGCCGAGGAAGTTCATCAGCGCTTCCGGCAGGTAGCCGAGCGCCGTGTAGTAGGAGATGGAGGTCGGGTTCTTGCGCTTCGACAGTTTCGATTTGTCGGCATTGCGCATCAGCGACAGATGCATGAAGACAGGCGGTTCGAGGCCAAGATACTGATAGATCAGAATGTGCTTCGGCACGGAGGCGAGCCATTCCTCGCCGCGTGCGACATGGGTGATCTTCATCAGATGGTCGTCCACGACGTTTGCCATGTGATAGGTCGGCATGCCGTCGGCCTTGAGCAGTACCTGCATGTCGACGGCTTCCCACGGGATCTCGACATCGCCATAGACGCCGTCGTGGAACTTGCAGGAGCCCTCGGTCGGGATCTTCATGCGCACGACATGCGGCTCGCCGGCGTCGACGCGCGACGTCACTTCCTCGGCCGAGAGGCTGAGGCAGAGGCCGTCATATTTGGGCGGCTTGCCGGCGGCACGCTGCGCCTCGCGCATCTGCTCCAGCCGCTCGGGCGTGCAGAAACAGCGGAAACCGTGGCCGTTCGCAACGATCTTCTCGACGTAAGGCTTGTAGATGTCCTTGCGATCGCTCTGGCGATAGGGGCCGTAGGGGCCGCCGATATCGGGACCTTCCGACCATTCCAGTCCGCACCACTTCAGCGCGTCGAGCACCTTCTTCTCGAATTCCGGCGTCGAGCGCGTCGCATCCGTGTCCTCGATGCGCAGGATGAATTTGCCGCCGTGCTTCTTGGCGAAGAGATAGTTGAAGAGCGCTATATAGGCGGTGCCGACATGCGGCTCGCCGGTGGGGGAAGGTGCGATACGCACCCGGACTGCAGAATCTGCCATTGTCTTTTGCCCGTCTTGACGTGCTTTCGGGGCCCTTTGCCGGAGTGCTCTCCAGCTTGCGGGCGCGCATTTTATGGGAAGGAAAGGCCCGCAAGAGTTCCGCACCAGCGGTTTAGCCAGGCAATTCCAGTCGGCAGGCGTGAGACCATAGAAAGCCCTGCATGTCAACGGAAAGCCGCCGGCGGCAATGTCGTCGTCTCGCCGCACGCAAAGAGCAAAGATCGCCGCGAAGGCCCGCATCGGTGCGATGCGGGCCCTGTCGTGTCGTGCTTCTATTTCGTCCTTGCGGTCTGTCGCTTCATGCGCGCGTTGCGGGCGACCATGTTGAGAACCTCGACCAGTGCGGAGAAGGCCATCGCAGCATAGACGTAGCCCTTCGGCACGTGGAAGCCCATGCCTTCGGCGATCAGGGTCGTGCCGATCATCAGGAGGAAGGCCAGCGCCAGCATGACGATCGTCGGATTTCTCTCGATGAAGTTCGCAAGCGGGTTCGCTGCAACCAGCATGACGGTCACGGCGACGACGACGGCGACGACCATGATCGGCAGATGCGGGGTCATGCCGACGGCGGTGATGATGCTGTCGACCGAGAAGACGAGGTCGAGAAGCAGGATCTGGCCGATGGCGGCCGCGAAGCTGTTGATCGCGGAGCTGGCGATGAAATCCTCCTCGTGATCTCTCGGATCGACACTGTGGTGGATTTCCTTGGTCGCCTTCCACACGAGGAAGAGCCCGCCGGCGATCAGGATCATGTCCTTCCAGGAAAAGCCGTGGCCGAAGGCCTCGAAGACCGGCTGCGTCAGTTGAACGATCCAGGCGATGGTGCCGAGCAGCGCCAGCCGCATGACGAGTGCAAGGCCGATGCCGATGCGCCGGGCGCTGACGCGGTTCTCCGGCGGCAGCTTGTTGGTGAGGATCGAGATGAAAATGAGATTGTCGATGCCGAGGACCACCTCCATGACGATGAGTGTGATGAGGGCGATCCAAGCCTCGGGGCTTTGAGCAAGCGTGAGGATTTCCTGCATCGGCAACGTTTCCTTTTCGAGACACGACAGATGGCGCAGTATTTAGGGATACTTGCGAAAGTCGCAAGCGCCGCCGCGCGTTTCGCGGCGACGTTGTCGGCTCCAGGTGATCGAAAAGGTGGAATTGTCGAAGGAAAGCCGGCTGCAGCTGTCCGTGCACCGGAAATCAGCCCTTCAGCGGCACCCAGATCTCCACCGCACCCATGCCGGAATGCGGATCGAAGCGCTCGTCGTAGCGTTCCATCAGGTCGGGCAATTCACCGTGTCGGTGGCCGGACTGCGGAAGCCAGGTCGTGAAGATGTGATGGGCCGTGTTGGCGATCCCGGAAATGTGCCCGCGATGGATGAAGATCGCGTAACGCTGCCGGGGCAGCTTGAGTGTCGAAAAGCCGGTGGGCAGGGCCTCGGCTTCCCGTATCTCCGCCGCAGCCATGTAGCGGAAGCGGCCCGCCTCGCCGTCCGACTGGGTGCAGACGCCATAGGCGACATTGCCGTGCTGACCGGGAATGCTGCCGAAATAGGCGTTGAAACGCTGCCAGAGGGAAGGGATGCCTTCGGTGCGGTTGTAGTCATAGGTCTCTGCGAGACCGGCGAGAAGAAGCCCCGGGCTTTCCTCGAAGCGCGGCGGCTCGATCTTCAAAGTGCGTGCGTCGTCCATTCTGATCGGCTCCAAAAGCTCGACATTGCGGACGTGCCCCTGCTTGCGGATGGACTCGGGCGTCACCCCGAACTGCTCGCGAAAGGCACGGGTGAAAGCCTCGTGCGAGCCGTAGCCCGCCTCGAGGGCCACTTCGAGAATGCCGGATGTGCCGTTGGCGAGGGCAAGCGCGGCGCCGCTCAGGCGTCGGCCGCGGATATAGGCACTGATCGAGCGACCGGCCGAAAGGCCGAATACGCGCGAAAGATGATAGCGCGAAAGGCCGGCGGCCGCGGCGATGTCATCCAGTGATATATCCTCGGCGAAATGGCTTTCAATGAACCAGATCGCCCTTCCGATGGCACTCATCGTCACTCCCTTTGTGGACACGCAAGGTCTTACGGCCTTTCAGGCGAGCGCGTTTGATCGCGATTGCTGGATTGCAAGAAGATGGTGCGGCATGTTTCGCCGGCAAGGCGCCGGGCGTTTACTTCGTGCCCGTCGTCTTTCCGTAGGCGGCGAGGAAAACGCGGATGGCGGATCTGACGTTCTTTTCGATGCTTTCGGCCGAGACCGCATCGCACATGCCGAAAAGCCGTCCCTTGAACATGCCGGCCATGGCGAGATCGATGAACTGCTTTGCGGCTATTTCCGTGTCTTCGATCGAGAGCGTGCCTGCCGACACCTGCTGGTCGAGATAGGCCTTGAGCACGGTGTATCCGTTCTCCGGCGTCGCAGTGAAGAAGCGCTGCGCAAGCCGGGGCATCCGGTCGATCACGCCGAGTACCGTGCGCATCGCGCGGATCGTGTAATCCGACGTTATGCTCGTCACCAGCTTCACGCCGAAAGCGTGAAGCGCCTCCTCGATCGGTTCATTGCCGTTCAACGATTGCTTGACGCTGTTGACGATAATGTTCCGCTCGCGCGCGATGAGCGCCGTGAACAGATCTTCCTTGTTATCGAAATAGACGTAGAGCGTGCCCTTGGAAACGCCGGCCTCGCGCGTGATGTCGTTCATGCTGGCGGCGTCGAAACTGCTCCGCATGAAAACGCGTTTGGCGCCATCGAGAATTCGCTCGCGTTTGACCGGATCCTCGCCGGCGGCGTGCCGCCCGCCGGTGGACGGGTGTTCGTGCTGATCCTGCAGGGATTTTTCCTGCTCTGCGCTTTTCGCTGACGTCATGGCTGCCGGACGTATCCACTCCTTTGATCTAGCTGCGTCACGGGAACGCGTTCAGATCGATTCCAATGAGAATAGCGGGCGCGGAGAGAACGCGCACACTTTATCTTCACCTTACAAATCGAACCGACCGGTTCGATTTGCTCTTGATATGCGGTGCGAAAGGCATTATGTCAAGCGTCATCGAACCGAACGGTTCAGTTCAATTCCAAACCAGATCGGTGGCCCATGTCCGCTTCCAGCTCTTCCAGTGCTGCCCGTGTTCGTCCCGTAGGCGACGATTTCGAAATGGATACCCAGAAGGCCGAGGCCAAGGGGCTCGGAACCGACGCTGCAGCCGCAGAGCAAACCGGGACCGAAAGCGCTGCGCCCCCGAAGAAGCGGCGCAAAATCCTTCCGGTGCTGGGTCTCGTGCTCCTCGGTGCCGCCGGCTGGTACGGCTATGACTGGTGGACCAACGGCCGTTTCCTGGTCTCGACCGACGACGCTTACATAGAAGGGGACATCGCGACCATCTCGCCCAAGGTGTCCGGCTATGTCGCCAAGGTCGACGTCGTCGCCAACCAGCATGTAAAGGCCGGAGATCCCCTCGTGACGCTCGACGACGGCGATTATCGTATCGCGGCCGAACAGGCAGAGGCGCAGATCGCCACGCAGAAGCTTGCGCTCGACCGCTTCGATGCGCAGATCGCCGGCGCCAAGGCGAGCCTTACTCAAACCGAAGCGCAGAAGAAGGCGCTCGAGGCAACGGTACGTGGCGCGGAACTGGCCCAGAAACGCGCCAGCGAGCTGCAGTCGAAGTCCTTCGGCACCGACGCTTCCCTCGACAGCGCACAGGTCGCACTCGATCAGGCTCGCGCGAACCTCGCCGGCGCGGAGGCGAACATTGCTGCGGCCAAGTCCAACATCACCGTGCTCCAAGCTCAGCGGATGGAAGCGGAAAGCACTATCCGCTCTCTAGAGCTTACCCGCGACAAGGCAAACAGGGACCTGGCCTTCACGGTGCTGAAGGCTCCCTATGACGGCGTGATAGGCAATGTGGCGGTTCAGGTCGGCGATCTCGTTTCGGCGGGCCAGCGGCTGGCCGCGCTCGTTCCGACGGATGAGCTCTATATAGACGCCAACTTCAAGGAAACGCAGATCGCGCATCTGGTGCCGGGTTCCAAGGTCCAGATCCATGTCGACGCCTATGAGGATCATCCGATCGAAGGCACCGTCGCATCGATCTCGCCGGCGTCCGGCTCCGTCTTTTCGCTGCTGCCGGCGGAAAACGCGACCGGCAACTTCACCAAGGTCATCCAGCGCGTTCCGGTGCGCATCACGCTGCCGGCCGACGTGCTGGCGGAAGGGCACCTGCGCGCGGGGCTGAGCGTCGTGGTCGACGTCGATACCCGCACCGCACCGGAACAGTCGAAGGTCGCGGCCGCGAAGTAAAGGGCTCAAGGCCCGAGGAGTGGCGGAAATGGCCGCAACAGCAACAGCGGGCGCGGCTGCGCCGAGCCTAACCAAGGCCGAGGAGCATATGGACCCGCGGCGGCTCATCGCCTTTTTCGCGATGGTCGTCGGAATGTTCATGGCGATCCTCGACATCCAGATCGTCTCCGCCTCGCTCGCCGAGATCCAGGCGGGCCTGTCGGCCGGATCTGACGAGATCGGCTGGGTGCAGACCGCCTATCTGATCGCGGAAGTCATCATGATCCCGCTCTCGGGCACGCTTGCCCGCATCGTCTCGACGCGGGTGCTCTTCTCCGTGGCTGCGGCCGGCTTCACGGCCGCCAGCGCTCTTGCCGCCACGGCCACCAACATCGAACAGATGATCGTTTACCGGGCGATTCAGGGATTTATCGGCGGCGGCATGATCCCGTCGGTCTTTGCCGCAGCCTTCACCATCTTCCCGCCGTCGAAGCGCAACGTCGTCTCGCCCATCATCGGGCTCATCGCGACGCTTGCGCCGACCATCGGCCCCACGGTCGGCGGCTATCTGAGCCATGCCTTTTCCTGGCACTGGCTGTTCCTCGTCAACGTCATTCCCGGCATCATCGTCGCGACGGTCACCTGGATCTTCATCGATTTCGACAAGCCGGAACTCGGATTGATCAAGAAGTTCGACTGGTGGGGACTTCTCTCCATGGCGGTTTTTCTCGGCTCGCTCGAATACGTGCTGGAGGAAGGCAATGCCAATGACTGGTTCAACGACGAGCACATCGTCATGGGTGCCGTCGCCGCCACGGTCGCCGCCGCCGTCTTCTTCTATCGGGCGTTCAAGGTCGATTTCCCGGTCGTCGATCTCAAGGCCTTCGCCAACCGCAACTTTACCTTCGGCTCGCTCTTCTCCTTCGTCATGGGGATCGGCCTTTACGGGCTCACCTATCTCTATCCGCTCTATCTCGGACGTATCCGCGGCTACGACTCCCTGATGATCGGCGAAACCATGTTCGTCTCGGGTCTAGCCATGTTCCTGACCGCGCCGGTTGCGGGTTTCCTCGCCGGGCGAATGGATCCGCGGGCAATGATGACCATCGGCTTTGCCGGCTTTGCCGCGGGCACCTGGCTGATGAGCCAGATGACCGCCGACTGGGATTTCTGGGAGCTGCTCGTTCCGCAGATCCTGCGCGGCTGCTCGCTGATGCTCTGCATGGTGCCGATCAACAATATCGCGCTCGGCACCCTGCCGCCGGCGCGCATCCGCAATGCGTCGGGACTCTACAACCTGACGCGTAACCTCGGTGGCGCGGTCGGGCTGGCGGTCATCAACACGATCCTCACGCAACGCCAGGATTTCCACTACGCCCGGCTCGCCGAGCACGTGGAATGGGGCAACCCGGAGGCCGTCGAACGGATGCGTAACATCGCCACGACCTTCACTGCGCATGGCCTCGACGGAACCACGGCTGCGGTCAAGCAACTGGCGGCGATGGTCCAGCAGCAGGCGGCGATCATGTCCTTCATCGACGTGTTCGTATTGCTCACCGTCCTGTTCCTGTCGATGATCGCCGGCGTCCTGATGATCGCCAAGCCACAAGGCGCCGGCCCAGGAGGCGGCGGGCATTAGAGCGGGAATGAGGAAAAGTGTGCGCGGTTTTCCGCCCGCGTCCCGCTCTACCTGTTGGAATCGATCACGTTCATGATCTTAGGTCGACCCGCCCAAGATCGACGTGATCCACAGGGCGCCGATGCCGCGGGTGGCTGCCTTTATTCCGCTCCAGCGCTTTACGCGGTTTCGAGTTCGCTGCAATATCCCGTCTCGTCGAAGCTGTCGGAGGGCGCGCGGAGCAACGCGCGGGCGGCGCATGAACGATCATCCTTGCCTACGGCCTTCGCGGCGGATGTTCCTCGCCGGTGCGGTCGGATTCGGTCTCTCGATGACCGTCGGCGGCAGACCTGCGAGGGCGGCCGGCCCTCCGGTTGACGTGACCTTTCTCTTTGCCGCGGATATCCATGCCTGCCTCGTTTCGACGGACGGCTTGGCGCCGAACTGTGAAGCGGAGGGCAAGACCGACGCCAGCCTCTTGCGCCACATCGCCGCGCTGAACGCATTGACGGCACAGCACTGGCCGCATGCCGTTGCAGGGAAGCCGAGCGGCCTTGCCAGTGCGGGCACGAGGATTTCGCGTCCGCTCGGTCTGGTGCTCGGCGGCGACATCACCGACGACGGCGGCGGCCAGGTTCGCCAGCCCCGCGAAGGGCGGCAATTACAGCAGTTCCAGAGCCGATACGAGCAGGCGCCGGGCCCGCACCATATCCACATTCCCGTTTATGTCGGCCTTGGAAACCATGATCTCGACCAGGACGGGCCGCCGCCGAATGCCGACTGGCATCGCCGGGAGCTGCGGGACTATGTCGAGCTTACCCATCGTCAAACCGTTTTCTACAAGCCGCCGGTGCCGGTCGCGAATTACGATCCGCTATCGGACAGCTATTCCTGGGACTGGGGCGGTCTTCATCTCGTACACCTGCAGCGTTTCGGAGGCGACGAGAACAAGGGCGCGGTGAGCGGATTGCCGTGGCTCAAGAGCGATCTCTCCTCCCGTGCCGCCGATGGCCGGCCGGTCGTCCTCTTCCAGCATTATGGCTGGGACGCGTTTTCGACCGAGGCCTGGGATCCGGCGGCAAAGACCTTCGACGACAAGGGGGAGGGCGAGCCGCATTGGTGGAGCGCCGACGAGCGCCAGGCATTGCTCGACCATTTGCAGGGTTACAACGTCGTCGGCCTCTTCCATGGGCACGAGCATGACCGCGTCATGGCCTACAGGGTCGGCGGGATCGACGTCTTCAAGCCCAAGGCGGCCTTTCTCGGCGGTTTCGCGGTCGTGCGCGTGACCGGCAGCTTCATGGATGTAGCCTTCGGCGAGGCCGAGGGCGAGCATGGCCACGTCGTGTTCACGCAGGCCTTCAGCAGGCGTTTCGACTGAAGCGACATTCCGGAACTCGTCCATTCGATCGCCCGCCCGGAGTTTTCTGATTTACGTACATCAAAAATTCCTCTAATGGGTTTGCCGGGAGGAAGAGATGCGACCGACAGTTCACGATATCGCCGCCGAGGCGGGCGTCAGCCTCGCCACCGTCGACCGGGTGTTGAACAATCGTCCGGGCGTGAGAAGCGTCACGCGCGAGCGGGTGGAACGGGCGATCGCCACGCTCGGCTATGTTCGCGACGTCGCCGCTGCCAATCTTGCGAAGAGCCGCAGCTATCCTCTGGTCTTCATCCTGCCCGCCGGCGAAAACTCCTTCATGCGCGGTCTCGAGGCGGAGGTTCGCTCGGCAATGTCGCGTTCCGCGACAGAGCGGCTGGATATCACCATCCTCTCCGTTCCAGCCTTCGACGCAGCGGCGCTCGCCGCCGCGCTGCTCGAGGCGCGTAAGCGCCGGCCGGCGGGTGTCGCGGTGGTTGCCGTCGACGCGCCGGACGTGACGGAGGCGGTAAAGCGGCTCCGCGAAGACGGCATTGCCGTCGTTACGCTGGTTTCCGATCTGCCGGGGTCGGGGCGCGACCATTTCGCCGGCGTCGACAATGTCGCCGCGGGCCGCACCGCCGGCAGCCTGATGGGCCGGTTTCTCGGCGGCGAAGGACCGGTCGCGGTGCTTGCCGGCTCCATGCTGGTACGCGACCACCGCGATCGGCTGGAGGGTTTCCAGGCCGTTATGAGCGAGGATTTCCCCTCGCGCCGGATACTGCCGGTGATCGAGGGGCAGGACAATCCGTCGCGTGTCGAGACGCTCGTCGGCGCACTTCTCGGGCAGCATCCCGATCTTGCCGGCATCTACAGCCTCGGTGCCGGAAACCGCGGCCTTGTCGCGGCGCTCGAAAAGGCGGGCAAAGGAAGGGCCGTTTGCACGATCGCGCATGAGTTGACGCCGCACAGCCGCGCCGGGCTTCTTTCCGGCACGATCGACGCGCTGCTCAACCAGAATGCGGGTCACGAGGTCAGGAGCGCCATCCGGGTGCTGAAAGCAAAGGCGGACGGGCTGCCGGTCATCGCGGCGCAGGAGCGCATCCGCATCGATATTTTCCTGAAGGACAACCTGCCGCTCGAGCAGGAATAGGAGGGCACCATGTATCTCGGACTGGATCTCGGCACGTCCGGCGTCAAGGCCATGCTGATGGACGGCGAGCAGCGGATCATCGGCTCCGCCAGCGGCGCGCTCGACGTCGACCGGCCGCATCCCGGCTGGTCGGAACAGGATCCGGCCGACTGGATCCGTGCCGCCGAGGAGGCGATCGCCCGATTGAGGGAAACGCATCCGCAAGCGCTTGCCGCCGTCCGCGGCATCGGCCTTTCCGGCCAGATGCACGGTGCGACATTGCTCGACGAAGGCGATGCGGTCCTGCGGCCGTGCATATTGTGGAACGACACCCGCAGCTTCCGCGAGGCGGCAGCGCTCGACGGCGATCCGCAGTTTCGGGCGCTGACCGGCAATATCGTCTTTCCGGGCTTCACCGCACCGAAGCTCGCCTGGGTGCGTGAAAACGAGCCGGAGCTGTTCGCCAGGATTCGCTGGGTGCTGCTCCCGAAGGATTACCTGCGCCTCTGGCTGACCGGCGAGCACATGTCGGAAATGTCCGATTCGGCCGGCACGTCATGGCTCGATACGGGCAAGCGCAAGTGGTCGGCGAGCCTGCTTGCCGCTACGCAGCTCGAGGAGAGGCAGATGCCCGAACTCGTCGAGGGTACCGATGTAGCCGGCACGCTGCGGCCGGAGCTCGCCGCGCGTTGGGGGATGGGGCCTGGCGTCGTGGTCGCCGGCGGTGCGGGCGACAACGCAGCCTCGGCCTGCGGCATGGGGACCGTCGGGGAGGGGCAGGCCTTCGTCTCGCTCGGCACGTCCGGCGTCCTTTTCGCGGCCAATGCAAGCTATCTCCCCAACCCGGAGAGCGCGGTCCACGCCTTCTGCCACGCATTGCCCAACACTTGGCACCAGATGGGCGTGATCCTCTCGGCGACGGACGCGCTGAACTGGCATTCCGGCATCACCGGCCGGAGTGCTGCGGAACTCGCCAATGAACTCGGCGAGAGCCTCAAGGCGCCGGGCTCGGTTACGTTTCTTCCCTATCTCTCCGGCGAGCGCACGCCGCACAACGACGCGGCGATCCGCGGCGTCTTCGCCGGCCTCGGGCACGAGAGCTCCCGGGCGGTGCTGACGCAGGCGGTGCTCGAAGGCGTTTCCTTCGCGATCCGCGACAGTCTCGAGGCATTGCGCGCGGCCGGCACGAAGCTCACGCGGGTCACGGCGATCGGCGGCGGTTCGCGCTCGCGTTATTGGCTGAGCTCGATCGCGACCGCACTGAACCTGCCGGTCGACCTGCCCGCGGACGGCGATTTCGGCGCTGCTTTCGGCGCGGCGCGGCTCGGCCTGATCGCCGCCACCGGAGCTGACCCGGCCGCGGTCTGCACCGCACCCGAGACGGCGGAAACGATCGCGCCGGAGGCATCGCTCGTGCCCGCCTATGAAGATGCTTACCAGCGCTATCGCCGGCTCTATCCGGCGATAAAGGAAGCGGCGCTGTGAGCAGTTTCGGCGCATCCACCACCTGCCTTCCACCCGATAGCCGGCTCCGTCGCGAACGGTGCCGCCAATTCACAATCCATGAGAGGAGACTGTCGTGAGCACGGGATTTTTCGGCGATATCGCCAAGATCAAATACGAGGGACCGGAAAGCACCAATCCGCTCGCCTTCCGCCATTACAATCCGGAGGACGTCGTCCTCGGCAAGCGGATGGAGGATCATCTGCGCTTCGCCGTCGCCTACTGGCACACCTTCGTCTGGCCGGGCGGCGATCCCTTCGGCGGGCAGACCTTCGAACGCCCCTGGTTCAAGGATTCGATGGATGCCGCCAAGCTGAAGGCGGATGTCGCCTTCGAATTCTTCCAGCTTCTCGGCGTACCCTACTACTGCTTCCACGACGCGGACGTGCGCCCGGAGGGGCGGAACTTCGCCGAGAACACGAGCAATCTCAACGAGATCGTCGATTATTTCGCCGGGAAGCAGGAAGAGACCGGCGTCAAGCTGTTGTGGGGCACGGCGAACCTCTTTTCCAACCGCCGCTTCATGGCCGGGGCTGCGACGAACCCGGACCCGGACGTCTTCGCCTTTGCCGCCGCGACGGTGAAGACCTGCATCGACGCGACGCAGCGGCTGGGCGGCGAGAACTATGTGCTCTGGGGCGGACGCGAGGGTTATGAGACCCTGCTCAACACCGACCTGAAGCGCGAGCTCGATCAACTCGGCCGCTTCCTCAATCTGGTCGTCGAATACAAACACAGGATCGGCTTCAAAGGCACGATCCTGATCGAGCCGAAGCCGCAGGAGCCGACCAAGCACCAGTACGACTACGACGTCGCAACCGTCTACGGCTTTCTCAAGCGATACGGCCTCGAAAACGAGGTGAAGGTCAACATCGAGCAGGGCCACGCGATCCTTGCCGGACATTCCTTCGAGCACGAGCTGGCGCTGGCCAATGCGCTCGGCATCTTCGGTTCGATCGATATGAACCGCAACGACTACCAGTCCGGCTGGGACACCGACCAGTTCCCGAACAACGTGCCGGAAATGGCGCTCGCCTATTACCACGTGCTTGCGGGCGGCGGCTTCAAGACCGGTGGCACGAACTTCGACGCGAAGCTGCGCCGCCAGTCGATCGACCCCGAAGATCTGCTGATCGGCCATATCGGCGGCATGGATTGCTGCGCGCGCGGCCTGAAGGCGGCCGCGAAGATGATCGAGGACAAGGCGCTCTCCGCACCGCTCGAAGCGCGCTATGCCGGCTGGAACGTGCCGGAGGCAAAGAAGATGCTCGACGGCGGCTTCTCGCTCGAGGAGATCGAGGCCTGGGTGCGGAAGGCCGACGTCAACCCGCAGCCGAAATCCGGCAGGCAGGAGCTTCTGGAAAACGTGGTCAATCGCTACGTCTGACGGGCACGGAGATCCTTTTTCGCGAGGGGGGCACAAGCCGATTGCCCCTCGCGAAGAATCTGCTAGCTTCTGGCTCCTGCAACGTTGCAGGTGTATCAGCTTCTGCGAATTCGCGGGCCGGAAGCACTCGAAGTCAACGGTCGGCCGTAGTGCCGGCACATCGGACACCGCTCTATCTGGGAGGAAGTTGTATGAAGACGATCAAAGGACCGGGGCTGTTTCTTGCGCAATTCGCCGGCGATGCCGCACCCTTCAATTCCTGGGATTCGATCACCAAATGGGCAGCCGATTGCGGCTATAAGGGCGTGCAGGTCCCGAGTTGGGACGGCCGGCTCTTCGACCTGAAGAAGGCTGCCGAATCGAAGACCTATTGCGACGAGGTCGCCGGCAAGGCTCGCGACAACGGCGTCGAGATCACCGAGCTTTCGACCCACCTCCAGGGCCAGCTCGTTGCGGCGCATCCCGCCTATGACGAGGCTTTCGACGGTTTCGCCGTTCCGCAAGTGCGCGGCAATCCCCGCGCGCGCCAGGAGTGGGCGGTCGAGCAGGTGAAGCTGGCGCTGACCGCCTCGAAGAACCTCGGCCTCGATGCGATGGCAAGCTTTTCCGGCGCACTCGCCTGGCCCTTCGTCTATCCGTGGCCGCAGCGCCCGGCGGGCCTGGTGGAGACCGCCTTCGACGAGCTCGCGCGGCGTTGGAAGCCGATCCTCGACCATGCGGAGGATTGCGGCGTCGACGTGTGCTACGAGATCCATCCGGGCGAGGACCTGCACGACGGCATCACCTACGAGATGTTCCTGGAGCGCACCGGCAACCATGCCCGCGCCTGCATGCTCTACGACCCGTCGCACTATGTGCTGCAGTGCCTCGACTATCTCGAGAATATCGACATCTACAAGGACCGCATCCGGATGTTCCACGTCAAGGACGCGGAGTTCAACCCGACCGGACGCCAGGGCGTCTATGGCGGCTATCAAAGCTGGGTGAACCGTGCCGGCCGCTTCCGCTCGCTCGGCGACGGTCAGGTGGATTTCGGGGCCGTCTTCTCGAAGATGGCCGCCAATGATTTTGCCGGCTGGGCCGTCGTCGAGTGGGAATGCTGCCTGAAACATCCGGAAGACGGCGCGCGTGAAGGCTCCGAGTTCGTGAAGGCGCATATCATCCGCGTCACCGAAAAGGCCTTCGACGATTTCGCCGACAGCGGCACCGACGAGGCGGCGAACCGGCGGATGCTGGGAATCTAGTTCGTGATCTCACTGTCTGACCCTCACCCTGACCCTCTCCCCGCAAGCGGGGAGAGGGGACTTGCCCCGCGGTCCTGACAAAAGGAGGCGTCGCCACGAGTCCTTCTCCCCGCCTGCGGGGAGACGGTCGCGGCAGCGGGATGAGGGGCAGTTCCACGCCAAACACTTCAGAAGAGGAAACAGAATGGCTATCGAGGGAAGCAGTACGGAAACGCGTCAGAAGCGCATTCGGCTCGGAATGGTGGGCGGGGGCTCGGGCGCCTTTATCGGCGCGGTGCATCGGATCGCCGCCCGGCTCGACGATCACTACGAGCTTGTCGCCGGCGCGCTCTCGTCGACACCGGAAAAGGCCGAGGCTTCGGGCCGCGAGCTCGGGCTCGACCCATCGCGCGTCTATTCGGATTTCAAGGAAATGGCGATCCGTGAGGCGAAGCTGAAGAACGGCATCGAGGCGGTGGCGATCGTCACCCCGAACCATGTTCACTATGCTGCTGCCAAGGAATTCCTGAAGCGCGGCATCCATGTCATCTGCGACAAGCCGCTGACGTCGACGCTCGCCGATGCGAAGAAGCTCAAGAAGGCGGCCGACGAAAGCGATGCGCTCTTCGTGCTGACGCACAACTATACCGGCTATCCGATGGTGCGCCAGGCGCGCGAAATGGTCGAAAATGGCGACATCGGCGCCGTCCGCCTCGTGCAGATGGAATATCCGCAGGACTGGCTGACCGAGAATATCGAGCAGTCCGGCCAGAAGCAGGCCGCCTGGCGCACCGATCCGGCGCGCTCCGGCGCCGGCGGCTCGACCGGCGACATCGGCACGCATGCCTATAATCTCGGATGCTTCGTTTCCGGCCTCGAACTCGAGGAGCTCTCCGCCGATCTCGACAGCTTCGTTGGCGGGCGGCAGCTCGACGACAACGCGCATGTGCTGATGCGCTTCAGGGAAAAGGACGGAACGCGCGCCAAGGGGATGCTGTGGTGCAGCCAGGTGGCGCCCGGCCACGAGAACGGCCTGATGGTGCGCGTCTACGGTACCAAGGGCGGTCTCGAATGGACGCAGAAGGATCCGAATTACCTCTGGTACACGCCCTTCGGCGAGCCGAAGCGTCTGTTGACGCGCGCAGGCGCCGGCGCTTCGCCGGCGGCGGCACGCGTATCGCGCATTCCGTCCGGCCACCCCGAGGGCTATCTCGAAGGCTTCGCCAATATCTATACGGAAGCGGCACGGGCGATCTATGCCAAGCGCAACGGCGGGAAGGCGGATACTTCCGTCATCTATCCGACGATAGACGATGGCATGAAGGGCATGACCTTCGTCGATGCCTGCGTGCGTTCCTCGGAGCGCAACGGCGCCTGGATCAAGGTCTGAACCATGTAAGCCGGAGCATTTCCGCGACTCGGTGAAAAATGGAAATGTTCAGGGAAGGGCGGGGATACCTCGCCCTTTTTCATTGACATTTGCCACCGCGGCCTTAGGCCACATCCACAGACGAGGGCGAGACTACCATGGCCCGCCTTACCATTGACCCGAACGCAGCCATGCCTTCGGTCCGGCTGCGCAGACGATGAGGCTCAAACGATGATCGAAGCCAAGAAACTGGCAGAGCGTTTTCCCGGCGACTTTGTCTTCGGCGTTGCGACCGCATCCTTCCAGATCGAGGGAGCCAGCAAGGCGGACGGGCGCAAAGCCTCCATCTGGGACGCCTTCTCCAATATGCCGGGGCGCGTTTACGGGCGCCACAACGGGGACGTCGCCTGCGACCATTACAACCGGCTGGAGCAGGATCTGGACCTCATCAGCGGCCTCGGCGTCGAGGCCTACCGCTTCTCGATCGCCTGGCCGCGGATCGTACCGGAGGGCACGGGGCCGATCAACGAGAAGGGGCTCGACTTTTACGACCGCCTCGTCGACGGCCTGAAAGCGCGTGGCATCAAGGCGTTTGCAACCCTCTATCACTGGGACCTGCCGCTGGCGCTGATGGGCGACGGTGGCTGGACGGCGCGCACGACCGCCTATGCCTATCAGCGTTACGCCAAGACCGTGATTGCGCGTCTCGGCGATCGTCTCGATGCGGTCGCGACCTTCAACGAACCGTGGTGTTCCGTCTGGCTCGGCCATCTCTACGGTGTCCATGCACCGGGCGAGCGCAACATGGATGCAGGACTTGCCGCACTGCATTTCACCAATCTCGCCCATGGTTTGGGGGTTGCGGCGATCCGCTCGGAACGGCCGGAGCTGCCGGTCGGCATCGTCATCAATGCCCATTCGGTCTATCCCGGCAGCGACAGCGCCGAGGACAAGGCCGCTGCAGAGCGCGCCTTCGATTTCCACAACGGCGTCTTCTTCGATCCGATCTTCAAGGGCGAGTATCCGGAGGGTTTCCTCTCCGCGCTCGGCAAGCGCATGCCGGCGATCGAGGACGGCGACATGGCAACGATCGCCCAGCCGCTCGATTGGTGGGGGCTCAACTATTATACGCCGATGCGCGTTTCGGCAGACTCCGCGAAAGGCGCCGAATATCCGGCGACCGTCAATGCCAAACCGGTCAGCGACGTGAAGACCGATATTGGCTGGGAAGTCTATGCGCCGGCTTTGGGCAGCCTGGTGGAGACGCTCAATGCGCGCTACAGGCTCCCCGATTGCTACATCACCGAAAATGGCGCCTGCTACAATATGGGCGTCGAGAACGGCACCGTCGACGATCAGCCTCGGCTCGACTACATCTCGGACCACCTCGCCGTCACCGCCGATCTCATTGCCAAGGGTTATCCGATGCGGGGCTATTTCGCCTGGAGCCTGATGGATAACTTCGAATGGGCGGAGGGCTACCGGATGCGCTTCGGCATCGTTCACGTCGATTACGAGACACAGGTCCGCACGATCAAGAAAAGCGGTCGCTGGTATAAGGATCTGGCGGAACGGTTTCCGAGGGGCAACCACAAGCCGGGATGATGCCGGAGCGGGCGGACGGCGGTTCTGCACAAAAAGAGTAGACTTTTGCGTCGCACTTTGGGGCTCCGGAAAAACGTACCTGTAAAAGGGCGCGCTCGCGCGCCATAAGATCCACATGCTCCTCGGCGTGGCAGTCATGCCGAGGAGGCGTTGAACTGACCGGTTGGCCGATGATAGAGAGTTGCTCCACGTTTCGAATGCCTTGCCGAATGTTTGTCTGACGAGGCGACATTTTTTCCGTGCCGGCCCTATTTAGCAGGGACCGGAGTTTCGAACATCCGAGAGCATCATGTATCCTCCCATCGTTTTGATCCCTCCTGCGGGGGCGACCGGACAATGACACTCCCTCGATCCGAGATATCGGCCGGTGATGCGGTCGTCTTCGATGCCGTGTCCAAGCGCTTTGCCGCCTCCGGCGGAAATACGGCCTTCACTGCGCTCGACAATGTCAGCCTGACGGTCGCTCGCGGCTCGATCACCGGTATCATCGGCCGTTCCGGCGCCGGCAAATCGACGTTGATCCGGCTGGTGAACGGCCTCGAAAAGCCTTCGAGCGGCAAGGTGTTCGTCGATGGCGTCGATGTGGGTGCGCTGGACGAGGCGGGCCTGCGCGATCTCCGCCGCTCCGTCGGCATGATCTTCCAGCATTTCAACCTGCTTTCCTCGCGCACCGTCTTCGGCAATGTCGCGCTGCCGCTCGAAATCGCCGGCATGGATCGGCGCGCGATCGAGCAGCGTGTGCGCCCGCTTCTCGAACTCGTCGGTCTTGCCGACAAGCACGGGCGCTATCCGGCGGAACTGTCGGGCGGCCAGAAGCAGCGCATCGGCATCGCCCGGGCGCTTGCGACCGAACCCAAGCTGTTGCTTTCGGACGAGGCGACCTCGGCGCTGGACCCGGAAACGACGCAGTCGATCCTGGAATTGCTCAGACGGATCAATGCGGAGCTGGGCCTTACCGTTCTGCTCATCACCCACGAGATGGAGGTCGTGAAAGCGATTACCTCCGACGTGGCAGTGATCGACAAGGGCGAGATCGTCGAGCGAGGGCACACTTTCGATGTCTTCACGCATTCCAGGCACGAGACGACGCGGGCGCTGCTTTCCGGTCTGGCGGGTTCGAAACTGCCGGAAGCCGTTGCCAGAGGCCTGAAGCCGGCGGCGGCAAGCGGCGATCGCGTCGTGGTGCGCCTCACCTTTTTCGGGGCAGCGGCGGAGCGCCCGCTGATCTCGCAGCTCATCCAGTCGGTCGGTGCAGAGGTCAACATCATCGCCGGCACGATCGACGAGATCGGCGGCAAGCCCTATGGCTCGCTCGTCGTCGCCTATGGCGCCGATGCCGAAACCTCGGGCAAGGCGGAGCGCTTCTTCGCCGAAAACGGACTGGTCACGGAGGTGCTCGGCTATGTCGCCTGATCTTCTGCTTCGCATAGGCAGCGCCACGCTGGACACGATGTACATGGTGGCGATCGCCGGCCTCGTGGGGTCGCTGATCGGGCTGCCGATCGGCATCTTTCTGGCGACCAGCGGCAAGGGCGAGCTGTTTCCCGCACCCAATCTCAACCGCGCGGTGGGACTTGTGGTGAACGCGACGCGGTCGACGCCCTTCATCATCCTCGTCGTGGCGATCATTCCGTTGACGCGCCTCATCACCGGTACCTCCATCGGCACCAAAGCGGCGATCGTGCCCTTGACGATTGCGACCATTCCCTTCGTCGCCCGCCTTGTCGAGGCGGCGATCCGCGACGTCGACAAGGGGCTGATCGAGGCGGCGCGCGCCATGGGCGCCACCCCGATGCAGATCGTCTTCAAGGTCCTGCTCGCCGAATCGCGGCCGGCGCTGACGCTGGCGCTCACCATGACCATCGTCAGCCTCATCGGCTATTCGGCGATGGTCGGCGCGGTCGGCGGCGGCGGTCTCGGCGATCTGGGCATCCGCTACGGCTATCAGCGCTTCATGCCCGACGTGATGCTCGTCGTGGTCGTCGTGCTCATCGTACTCGTACAGCTCGTCCAGAGCGCCGGCGACCGGATGGCGCGGCGCTTCGACAAGCGCAGCCGCAAGACCTGATCTTTCCAACACACCACCAGCAACAAGGAGACATCCATGAAAAACCTCATTCTCGCGGCGGCCTTCGCCGCCCTGGCTGCCGGTACGGCGCTTGCAGAGACCATCAAGGTGGGCGTGACCCCGGGCGAGCATGCCGAGATCATGGAGAAGGTGAAGGAAGTCGCCGCCCCCAAGGGCCTCGACATCGAAATCCTCGAATTCTCCGACTACGTGGTTCCGAACCAGGCGCTCGCCGACGGAGACCTCAATGCCAATTCCTTCCAGCACCAGCCCTATCTCGACAACCAGATCGCCGATCGTGGCTTCGACATCGTCAGCGTGGGCCTGACCATCACCACGCCGATGGGCGTTTATTCGAACAAGGTGAAGAGCCTCGATGAGCTGGAGGACGGCGCCACGATCGCCATCCCGAACGATCCGACCAATGGCGGCCGCGCGCTCCTGGTTCTCGCATCGAAGGGCCTCATCAAGGTCAATCCGGATGCCGGGCTGAAGGTCACCCCGGCCGACGTGACGGAAAATCCGAAGAACATCGAGTTCGCCGAGCTCGATGCGGCCCAGCTGCCGCGCTCGCTGGCCGATGTCGACGCGGCCGTGATCAACACCAATTACGCGCTCGAGGCCGATCTCCACCCGAAGGAAGACGCCATCGCCATCGAAAGCGAGAAGTCTCCCTACGCCAACGTGATTGCGGTGCGTAGCGCAGACAAGGATGCGCCCTGGGTGAAGACGCTCGTGGAATCCTACCATGACGACAAGATCAAGGCCTTCATCGTAGAGCACTTCAAAGGTGCGCTTATCCCGAGCTGGTGAAGATCGCACCGGCGGGAAGCGGATACATGCCCCGCGAAAGCCGGTGTTAACGGCAGTCGAGACGCTTGCCACGGGTCCCTTCTTCCCACCCTCGGGGAGAAGGTGCCGGCAGCCGGATGAGGGGCATTCTGCGAAGACCGCTTACAAGTGCTCGATCATCCCACCTGTATGCGGATGCCCGTGGCGCCGTTGAGCAGCCGCCTCAAATGATAGCTGGCGAGCGGATCATCGGAGTGCATGCCAACCAGCGCGGCGAAAGCCGGCATGGCCGTGGCGCAGTTCTGCTCGAGCTTGGCAAAGGCTTTCAGATACTGCGTCGTGATCGGCGCATCGAACTCCGCCGCCGACAAGGGCTCGTGGGCGCGCAACGGCTCGCTGCGTCCGCGCAGGACAAGATCGCCGATCGGCCGCCCGCTGAATTTCTTTGCCCCGCTCGCGACACTGTCGCTGACGCAAATCCGCGTGCCCAGCGCCTTGTTTGCGGCTTCTAGCCTCGCGGCGGTGTTGATTGTGTCGCCGTAGGCGGTGAAATCGAAAAAGCGATCGCCGCCGAAATTGCCGACCAGCGCGGGACCTGCGTGAACGCCGATACGTGTGGTCCCGAAGTCAACGCCTTTCTGTTTCCAGCGCAGGCGAAACGCTTCTGCCCATTGGTCGAGTGCTTGTGCGCAGGCGATCGCGCGGGCCGCATAGTCGGCTTGGTCGTCAGGTGCGTTGAACAGCACCTGAACCGCATCGCCGATCACTTTGGCCACGGTTCCTTCATGCATGAAGACGACATCCGCAAGGCCGCCGACATATTCGTTGAGCAATTCCGCCAGCACCTCGGGAACGGCTGTCTCGACCAGCGAGGTGAAGCCTGTGATGTCCGTGAAGATCACAGCGATGTTGCGCCAGCGTACCTGCATGTCATCGTTATCACCGCCAGCGGCAAGGCGCCTGGCAAGTTCGGGCGAAAAATAGCGAGACAGCGACGCATGCGCGCGCTCCGCTTCCGCCTGGCGGCGGCGTGCCTCGCGCAAGACCTCGACATGATGGATGGTCTTCAGGATCGTCGCTTCCAGATCCGCGAAATCGATCGGTTTGGTTAGGAAGTCGAACGCACCGCGATTCATCGCGGTCCGTATATTACTCATATCACCGTAGGCCGAGACGATGATGGCCGATTTCTTGTCCTCTCTCTCCTGCAGTTTCGCCAACAATGAGAGGCCATCCATGCGCGGCATATTGATGTCCATGACCACAAGATCGACATGGGGATGCTGCTCGATCGCCTGGAGCGCATCAACACCGTCACGCGCGAACACAAAACTGATGCGTCCGTCGCGAACTTGCTTTCGGAATTTCCGCAGAATAAGCGTCTCCAAGTCTGGCTCGTCATCGACCACGAGAATAGTTGCGGTCATGCGGCCGGTCCCAGTCTCGCCTCGATGGCCTGCCGCAGCTGGCTGAGGTCGATCGGTTTGGTCAGCATGCCCTCCGCGCCCCGATCCAGCGCAGTCCTGTGTGTCTCGGCATCTCCATAGGCGGTGATCATGATGATTGGAACATCCGGCCTTCGTGCGCGCATTTCCGGCAGCATGTCGAGACCGGTCATCCCAGGCATGTTAATGTCGGAAAAAATCAAAATCAGCGTTTGCTCACCAGTGTCGGCAATGCGGGTCAGGGCCTGCGCTGCTGAGGCCGCAAAATCCATCACAAAACGTCCGGCGCGAAGATCGCGGCGAAATTGCTGGCGTAACAAGACTTCGACGTCGGCTTCGTCGTCCACCACGAGAACCAATTGAGTCACGGCTCTTCTCCTATTGTGCGAAATTGCTTGCGCGGCAGCAGGATGATGAACTCGGTAAACGCACCGGGCTCGGTCTCGACATCGATCGTGCCGCCGTGTTGCTTCACGATAATGTCGTAGCTCATGGAGAGCCCGAGGCCAGTGCCTTCGCCAGGCGGCTTGGTCGTGAAGAATGGATTGAATATCTTCTCCCTAACCTCTGGCGGAATGCCGCCGCCGTTGTCGCGGATGCGGATTTCGACATGTTCGCCACGGTTGCGTGTGCTGGCGCAGAGCTCGGCTTCAAAGCCGAGGCTTTCATCACGGCTCCGCTTGGCTACGGCGTAGAATCCATTGGACATCAGATTCAGCAGCACGCGTGTGATCTCCTGCGGGAACACGTCGGCGACGCCGGCGTCGGAATCGAATGCCCGTTTGAGGGTCACGTTGAACTGCGGCTTATCGGCGCGCGCACCATGAAAAGCGAGATTGAGACTTTCTTCGACCAGCGTATTCACGTCCGTTGGCCGGTGTTCGCCGCCGCCTCCGCGCGAATGCAAGAGCATGTTCTTGACGATGGAATCGGCTCGCTTGCCGTGCTGCACAATCTTTTGCAGATTGTCCTTCAACAGTCCGCGCAGTTCATCGAGTTCGTCGCGAATATCGTCCGGGAGCGCGGCCGGCGCGAGCGCATCATTCAACTCGTCCGTCAATTCGACCGATAACGCCGCGAAATTGTTGACGAAGTTGAGCGGATTCTTGATTTCGTGCGCGATGCCGGCTGTGAGCTGGCCGAGCGAGGCGAGTTTTTCAGTCTGCACCAGACGATCCTTTACGGCGCGCAGGTCGTCAAGAGACTTGGCGAGCAGCGTGGTCCGCGACTGGATTTCTTCGAACAGCCGCGCGTTCTCAATCGCGATTACGGCCTGATCGGCGAACGTGTTTAGGAGTTTGATCTGGCTGTCGGTGAAGGTGCCCGGTTCGGCACGCGAAACACCGATCGTGCCAATAGCGATGCCCTCGCGAAGCAGGGGCACCACGATGATGCTTCGGTACCCCCTGGCGCGGGCCATCTCCTTGACGGCTTGAGGGATGCCGGGTTCGGTTTCGATATCGGAGCGGAACACCATGGTCGAGTTCATTGCGGCTCGACTGTGGATCCCTGAAGATGCCAACGGAGCAGGAAATGAAGCCCGGATCTCCTCGTGGCTGGCCCGGCTTCCCGCCGTGCATGCCGCCAGATGAAGCATACCACCTGCGACGCGCGTCACAAGCGCCGTTTGCCCGCCGAGCAGCCGCCGGGAGCTCTCAGAAATGACGTCGAAAACGGGCTGCACGTCGGTTCGCGACATGGAGATGACGTTGAGAATTTGCGCGGTGATAGTCTGGCGTTCCAGCGCAATGACAAGCTCCGATTGCAGGCTGGCATTCTCGGCCGCTGCGGAGCGTAGTTGCTGCTCAAGCTCTTCGATCCTGCGCCTCGGTTCGATGTCCATGGCTGATCATTCATTATCTGAAGCGCGCGCATAGCGCGATGAGAGCGGGGTGAGGTTGGCTGCAGGCTCGCCAGCCGCAACGGCTGGCCCCCAGAGCAGGCTCTCCGGCGGCATTGCCAGAGAAAGGCCGTTCGCCTTGCAGCCGCGGTAGACGAGATCGATGACCTCGTTTTTGGCCGGCATTCGGGTCGCCGGGCTCGCCACGCAGAACTGCAGCTCGACCTCGATAGCCATCGCATCGATCGCTTTGAGCGCTATGGCCGGCGCCGGAACCTTGACGATTCGCTCGCTGTTCCGCAGAACGCCTAGCATGATCTCTTCAACGACGGACGGCGCGTGGGTGGCGGCAATGTGCACGGCAAACGCAAGCCAGTGCGTTTCGTCAGGACGGCTGAGGTTGGTTACTCCTTGCTTCGCCAGGACGCTGTTGGGCACCACCAACTCATTATGCGCGCCGGTCAGCAGATTCGTCGAGCGCCAGTTGGTTTCGGCGACTCTCCCTTCCGTGCCGTCGCTGAGCCGGATCCAGTCGCCGATGACATAAGCCCGTCCGAGCGTGAGCGCGATCCCCGAAAAGACGTCGGCGAGCGTATTCTGCAGCGCCAGGCCGATGATGACGGCAACCACGCCCGAGGTGGCGACCAACGGGCCTATTGGCGCGCCGAAGACGAAGCCGATGATCGATAGCGCCACGCCGAGATAAACGAGGGCTACGATCAGATCCTGCAGGAGATGTGCCTCCCGCGGCCTGTGGTTGAGGCCGATATAGATGTGCAGGAAGCCGATGATCGTCCATGCAAGATGGCTCCACCAGAGGATCCTCGCCGATTTGGCAAGCAACAGGCCGGCGCCCTTAAGCTCGGCCTGGTCGAGCTGGAAAGGCGATATTCTGCCCATGCCGAGCACGAGGCTCATGGTGGCGAAAAACAGAATCTGCACAATCAAGCGCCCGGTCGGACGATTGCGCCCCTGAATGTGCCATACGAGAATGCCGGCAAGACCCAGAAGATTGATCAGGGCGAGCGGCAGAAAATGATGTTCGGCGAACATGGCAAGGCTCACCCGGAATGATGTGCAACTGGGCGGAAAGGCCGGGCGTGGGCACCCGGCCTCGCCGGCTACTTCTTGATCGGGAAGGTCAGCTCCTTCTCATTGGTGTCGACGACGAAGACCGCCAGCAGCCTCGCAGGCTGTGTATCGCTGGCATTCTCGCTGACGCCGTGGCGGTCGCCCGGGATTTCCGAGAAGCTTTCGCCCGCCTTGTAAACGGTAATGGGGCCGTCGTTGACCTGGCTGCGGATGGCACCCTCCAGCACCGTCGCATAGATGAAGGCGGAGTTTGGATGGGTATGAGCCGAAGAGAAACCGCCGGGACCATATTCAACGAGGACGCCCTTCATGCTCTTGCCCGGGACGTTGGGCAATTCGTGCTCGTAGACGAGCGTGACTTTGGCGTCCTTGTCGCCGGCGTCGTGGGCCGTGGCCGTCGTGGACAAGAGGGCAGCTACGGCAAGGGCAAGGATTGGCTTGGTCATGTCGAATTCCTTTCTCGAAAACCGGAGGGTGCGCCGCAGGAGGCGGTACACCGTCATCCATTCAGTTGCGGGTAGAGGTTGCGAACCACTGCTCGAAGGTGATCCGGCCGAGGCGGGGATTGTTGTCGGAAACGAGCGAGCCATCTTCCAATTTGGCGCCGAAGTAGCGAGCCTCCGGATCTGCCTCCACTTTCCGGGCATCGCCCTTTGCTTTCAGGAAGCGACTAACGAGTTCGTGCAGCCGGACCCGCTCCGGACCCGAAATCTCCACAATGCCATTGATGGGCGCGGCCGTCGCAACGGCGGCCATGTTGTCGGCCACATCGTCGGAGGCGATAGGCTGGACGTAGGCTGGCGACAGATGCACGGTGTCACCGACCGTGCCGGATTGGGCGATGCCGCCGAGGAATTCCATGAATTGCGTCGAATGGACGATCGTGTAGGGAATGCCGGATTCCCGGATGATATTTTCCTGGGCTACCTTGGCCCGCATGTAGCCGCTGTCGGGCAGCCGGTCGACGCCGACGATGGAAAGCGCGATGTGATGCTTTACGCCGGCCGCCTTCTCCGCTGCCATCAGGTTGCGCCCCGATGTTTCAAAGAATTCGAGCACGGCCTTGTCATCGAACGACGGCGAGTTTGCGAGGTCGATAACGACGGAGGCCCCGGCCAGCGCCTCGGCGAGACCTTCACCCGTGATCGTGTTGACGCCGGTGTTCGGGGCGGCGGCAATGACTTCATGGCCTTGCCTGCGAAGGCGGTCGGCCGTCTTCGAACCAATTAGGCCGGTTCCGCCAATAATGACGATTTTCATGAGCTTCTCCAGGGGCGGCACGCTGAGCGTGCCGCGTTGTTCATTGGTTGCCGAGGGTGGTCACAGGGTCTGGTTCAGGTCGACCCGGATCTGGGGTTCTGTGGCAGAGCCGGGAGCCGCCTGAGCCAATAGTCGGTCAGTAATCCCAGAAGACCGGAACCCACCGAAAGGCATCGCCTTCAATCGCCACCCGGCCAACGGATGGGAAGGGCAGGTGAGTGGCGACGAGTTGCTCGCCAGTCTGAGCCAGCTCCGTCAGAAGTCGCACGCGGACTCGAGCCGCTTCCTCAGGATCGTGCTCGAAACCGTTGAACCAGTCGGGGTGGTCGAAGCCGACCGCAAATACGGCATCGCCGGCAAACGTCAGGCGGTCACCGCCAGATGCCACACGAACTATACTGTGACCGGGCGTATGGCCGCCGGTGCGCTGGACGATCACGCCTGGCGCGACCTCATGCTGCTCATCGAACGGCCGCAGATGGCTCCGGTATTCTGCCATGAAACGCTTGGCGGTTGCCCTAAGAGCGTCCGGGAATCCCTGCGGCATGTGAGCGTGGGTGAAGTCGGGCGACTCCCAAAAGGTGACCTCGGCGGCTGCCACGTGAATCTGCAGATCTGGCCGCAGCCGGTCCTTCACACCTTCTACAAGGAGGCCACCGATATGGTCCATGTGCAAATGGGTCAGCACAATGTCGGTTACAGACCGAAGATCAATGCCCGCTGAATCCAGTCGCCTGACCAACTGGCCAGCACGCGGGAGGTTCAGATTAGGATCCAGTCCCAGCCCTGCGTCGATCAGGATGGTTCGATCACCGCTGCGCACCAGGGCTACGTTGAGCGACCAGTCGAACGCATCCGCTGGCAAGAACATCTCGCCCAGCCAGGCCGCGCGGGAGGCTGGATCAGCGTTGTGTCCCAGCATTTCGGTTGGGAGCGGTAGCATCCCGTCGCTGACCACCAGCACGTCAATCTCACCGACTCGCACCGCATAGCGCGACGGGACCAACTCTTCGGGTCCCGTTCTGCCGGGGTGTGAGTTGTTGTCCAAGCTCATGCTGGTCTCCTGCTGAGCAATCGAAGGGGGTATGGTTTCTGTCTGCGGCATGATGCGCTCCTGTTCTGCGTAATTGAAACGTGTCGGTTACAAGCCAGGGCGGATTTTATATTGAGGCGTGTTTGGCGGTCGATCCGGCCAAGGAAGAGGAAAGGCCATACCTGAGGATAGGGCAGCCTATGCTCTCTGTGCGGCCGCAGCGGAGATTTTGGCAGAGGGAGATTTTGGCAGAGGCTGGCATGAAGGAGCAGACGCTTTGCATCGGACCCTCCAGAGCGGATGAATCCGCCCGGTGCGTTCGCGTCTGCTCGGTGATCAAGCGGCGCGCTTGTGGTCTGCCGGATGCTGCAGCCGAAATCCGATCGCCAGCCGGTTCCATGCATTGATCATGGCGATGCCGATAGACAGCACCAGGAGTTCGTCTTCCGAAAAGACGCTTTGAGCAATTTCATAATCCGCATCCGGCGCACGGCTCTCGGCGATATTGGTCAGCGACTCGGCCCAGGTGAGTGCTGCGCGCTCACGGTCGCTGAACAGCTGCGATTGGCGCCAGGCGCTCAGAAGACGCTCTTCCGTCTCGCCCCGTTTCAGGGCGTCCTGACGATGCATGTGCAGGCAATGGGCGCAACCGTTGATCTGCGACACGCGCACCTTGACGATCTCCATTAGTTTGGGGTCGAAGCTTTTGGCAATCCAGGCTTCGACGGCGACGAGGCCATCGACTCCGTCATTCTTCCTGGTCAATATGTTCAAACGTCCGGTCATTCTGCTCTCCGTGGATTGATTGCGATCGGGTCGAAGCCACGCGGGTCGCCCGGATCACCAACTATCGACGGCATGGCGGATCATCCATCTGTCCGGAAGGCGCGCCCGATGCGCATCTGATGGAGCTGAGCCTTTCCGATCGATTAGGCTTCCCGTCGTTTGGGCCACCTCCTCCTATACTTCGGCAGAGGAAGGTCGCGTCCCATGTAGAATGGTGTGCGATCGCGAACCCACGCATTCTCCCGGCATGCGCAACCGCTGCCTTAGGAGAAAGAAGATGCCCAAAAATATCAATGTGTTGGCGCTCTGACGCAGCCGTCGCGACGGGTCGTTCGACGCGATCGGCTCGGGCCGGCGGTTCCCATCCTCTTTCGCATTTCAATCATCGTGAAGGATAAAATATGCAGGACATTTCAAACCCACCGGCTGTCGGCGTCTCGCGCCGCGACGCGCTGCTCGGCAGCCTTACCGCCGGTATCGCAACGGCCTTGCCGGCGGTTGCCGCCGCAAACACTCCGAAGCAGCCTCTCACCGCCACCATTAACCACGGAAAGCAAGCCATGAGCACCATCACCACCAAGGACGGCACAGAAATCTATTACAAGGACTGGGGCACCGGTCCGGTCGTCACCTTCTCGCACGGCTGGCCGCTGAACTCCGATGCATGGGACGGTCAGATGCTATTCCTCGTCCAGCAGGGCTTTCGCGTCGTGGCGCACGATCGCCGCGGCCATGGACGCTCAAGCCAGCCGACGTCGGGGAACGACATGAACGGATACGCCGATGATCTGGCGGCCGTTATCGAGGCGCTGGACCTCAGGGACGCAACGCTGGTCGGTCACTCCACCGGCGGGGGCGAGGTTGCCCGCTATATCGGCCGGCACGGTACGAAGCGCGTCGCCAAGGCCGTCCTCATCGCCGCCGTGCCGCCAGTCATGGTGAAATCGGCGGCCAATCCGGAAGGCCTGCCGATCGAGGCGTTCGACGCGATCCGTGCTGGTCTCATCAAGGATCGCTCGCAATTCTACCGTGACCTTGCCCCGCAATTCTACGGCGCCAATCGACCCGGCTCGAATGTTTCCAAGGGCACGCTCGACCAATTCTGGCTCTGGAGCATGCAGGCGGGTCTCTTGAACGCCTATGAATGCGTCAAGGCGTTCTCGGAGACCGACTTCACCGAAGATTTGAAGAAGTTCGATGTGCCGACGCTCGTCCTGCACGGCGAGGACGACCAGATCGTGCCGGTCAAGGATTCCGCCGTCAAATCTGCTCGGCTGATCAAGGGTGCCAAGGACATCTACTATCCCGGCGCGCCGCACGGCATTACCGCCACGCATCAGGACCAGGTCAACGCCGACCTGCTCGCCTTCCTCAAGGCCTGATCCCAGGCGGGATGCGGAGCAGCCCGCCGTGCTCCGCATCCCGTCCGCGCTTGGGGCGGCAATTCGCGGCATGCTCATAACCGGCAGCGCCAGCGGAATCGGCCCCAGCACGGCCGAACTTGTGCGCTCGAGACGTCAACCGCCTCCTCGACTTCGCGCGGCGCTACGGCGAGCAGGTTGTCCCCATTGAACGCGATGTGACGGACAGGTCGCATCGCAGGGCGCAGTCGCAACCGCGATGGAACGGTCCGGATGCTTCGACGTGCTGTTGAACAAGGCCGGCTATCCGCATCCAGGCCCTGTCGAATAGGTCTCTGAAGATGATTTCAAGGCGGAGATCGACACCCTGCAGACGTCAGGACATATCATCAACATCTCCTCCAGCTCGGCGCGCCTCGCCAGGACGATCTGCCGGAACTGCTCGTCCCCGGAAGCGACGCGCTGGCGCGATTTTCCCAGAATGATGCGGTCCGATGGACGGCCGCGCGCGCCGCTGGAATGAGGCGGCAGTTCGTCGGACCTCGACGTGGATGCCACGCCGCTGCTCCGGACTGACAAGAACCATCCAAGCGGATGTCGGATATCGTTGCGACATGACAGTTTTCTACCAAGCCGGCCAAGCGACGGCGCCGCCGCCGATACATGGATTTCCATAAGTTGTGGCTGTCCAGTGGCGCGAATAGTGTACGACGCGGGGTCGCTGGCGCTGAGGTCGAGACTAGCCATTCGATATGCTGGCGCCGCCCAAGCTTTATTTTCCCTGCAGGAGCCGCCGATGACGGACGTCTGGTCGAACCGCCCCCAATTCCTGCACCTGGGTCTGTTTTTTCTGGCTTATGTCCTGGGTTGCGGCTTCGCGCAGGCACTTGCAGTCGTACCCGGAACAGGCATTTCCATATGGCCCCCGAGTGGGCTTTTCGTTGCAACCCTTATCCTTACACCCAAGCAGAGCTGGCCCTGGTGGGTGCTGGTCGGCTGCCTTGGCGAGCTATTCGGCAATGTCCTGTGGTTCCAGAGCCCGCTGCCGGCCGCCGTCTTGATTTATACCGGCAACGCGCTCGAAGCGATGGTCGGCGCATGGCTCGTAAATCGGGTATTGGGTCGGCCGGTTCGGCTGGAATCCTTGCGGGAAGTTCTTGTGTTCGTCGTGGTGGGCGCTGGAGCTGCCCCGGTGGTCAGTGCGACGATAGGGAGTGCGACGCTTGCCTGGTTCGGCATATTCTCGCAAACGTTCTTGGCGGCCTGGCCTCTCTGGTGGATCGGGGACGCCACTGGGGTCCTGCTCGTCGCGCCGCTCGCGCTCGCCGTGATCCAGAACTGGAACGGCAAGGCCGAGCTAACGGCTGCGCGATGGATAGAGGCATGCGTCGTGGGAGTTATCCTTCTCGGCGTCGCGACCCTTTCGCTCGGCGGCTACCTGCCCTTCGCCTATATAATCATGCCGCCGCTGCTTTGGGCTGCGGTGCGCTTTGAGTTCAAGGGGGCTGCGGTTACCCTCGCCCTCCTCGCGCTAATAACCGCGGTCTTCACGATATCCGGCGCCAGCCAGTTCGCCGGAAACGCCGAGAACCAACGCCACAACCAGATCATGCTGCAACTCTTCCTGGCGATCTCCGCATTTTCGGCCCTGGTCGTGGCCGCCATGTCCCGGCAGCACCAGCTCGCGTTGCTGACATTGCGCCAAAGCATGGAGGCCCTGCGCGACCGGGAGCGAGAGCTCTCGCAGATCGTGAACTTGGTCCCAGTCCACATCAGACGCCTGACGCCCGAAGGCGAGCCGACCTTCTTCAACAAGCGCCTGGTGGATTTTTTCGGTCTGGATCTGCAACAGTTGCACAGGCCAGGCACAAGTCAGCTAGAGGCAAACATTGAGGCTCTTGTCCATCCGGATGATGCGCCCGGTCTATTGCAGGCGGTCCGCGATGCTGTCGCCAGAGGCGAGCCATACTCGATGAAATATCGCATGCGCCGCGCGGACGGCGTGTATCGCTGGGTTGATGGCCGAGCGGAACCCTTGCGAGACGAAGGCGGGACGATCTTGCAATGGTACGCAATCTCAATCGACATAGATGATGAGGTGCGCGCGCAGGAGGCCTTGCGCGACCGGGAGCGGGAGCTCTCGCAGCTCGTAGACGCCTTGCCAGTCCACATCTGGAGCTGGACGCCTGCTGGCAAGCTGGCCTA
Organism: Sinorhizobium meliloti 4H41; assembly: GCF_000375585.1. Taxonomy (GTDB): domain Bacteria; phylum Pseudomonadota; class Alphaproteobacteria; order Rhizobiales; family Rhizobiaceae; genus Sinorhizobium; species Sinorhizobium meliloti_A. The sequence goes on from NZ_AQWP01000005.1 coordinate 66,578, forward strand.
CGTCAACAAGCGATCTTTGGAGGATCTCGGCCTTTCCAAGGCGAATTTCGAAGATTCCGTCCGGGTGGCGCAAAAGCTGGTACATCCCGAAGATGCCCCCGAGGTCCTTCGAGCGTCAGCCAACTCCCTTAAGTCTGGCGACGCCTTCATGAGGCGTTATCGCCGGCGTTGGAAAGATGGCAGCTATCGCTGGATAGAGGCACGCGCGCAGCCTCTGCGCGATCAAGATGGAACGATCGTTCACTGGTATCAGGTGTCCATCGACATCGACGAACAGGTGCAGGCCGAAGAAGCGCTGAAGAGCAGCAAGCGGCAATTGGAGCAAATGATCGACGCCATGCCTTTCAATATCCTGAGCTTCGCCGCTTCAGGCAAGATGACCTACACCAGCAAGCGATATCTCGACGACGTTGGTTCGCCGACGGCAGACTTCCAAGACTTTGATGCGCTGGCCCGGGACGTGGCTCACCCCGACGACTTTCCAGCGATGTTTCAGAGGGCATCGGATGGCTTTGCGGCCGGTGAGCCTTTCGTGAACCGATTTCGCGGGCGAAACAAGCAGGGCGTCTATCGCTGGAAAGAGGCGCGGGCGCAACCGTTCCGTGATGCAGATGGCACAATCGTGCAGTGGTACATTGCTTCGATCGACATTGAGGACGAGATGCGCGCGCAGGCGGCATTGCGCGAGAGAGAACGCTTCCTTTGGCAACTGGTGGAAACACTGCCGGCGATGATTGATTGTGTCGCACCGAACGGCGAACCTGTCTATCGCAGCCAGCAACTGCGCGAGTTCCTTGGCTATGAGCTGGAGGAACTGGATGGGAAGGCCAAAACGCGGCTGAACGGCACGCTCGATGCCGCGGTCCATCCCGACGATGTCGCGGGCGTCAAGGAGCATTTTGCCCAGTGCGTGGCGACCGGCGAACCCTATCTCAGAAAGCACCGCCTACGACGCTTCGACGGCGAATATATCTGGGTCGAAACGCGCGCCGCGCCGATGCGCAAGGACGACGGCACCATCGTGCAATGGAACGTTATTTGCCTGGATATCGATGGCGAGGTGCGGATGCAGGAAGAGCTGCGCCTGGCGCAGGAGCGACTTGCGCGCGCCAGCCAAGCCGCGAGCCTCGCGGAGCTGTCGGCCTCCATCGCCCATGAGGTGAATCAGCCCTTGGCGGCGATCGTCGCCAATTCGCATGCGTGCTACCGCTGGCTGTCGGCTGAGCCCGTCAATGTCGCGCGCGCCAAGATCACGACCGAACGGGTAATCCGCGACGCCAACTCAGCGGCGGAAGTCGTCGGCCGTATCCGTGCGCTGTTCAAGCAATCCGTGGAGAATAGGACCAGCCTGTCGCTCTCCGGCGTCATCGCCGAGGCGTGTAACCTGGTGGCGGGGGAGGCTTTGCGCCGTCGCATCCGGCTCGACATCGACGCGGAGGTCATGCTTCCGCCCATCGCAATCGACCGCATTCAGATCCAGCAGGTCCTGGTCAATCTCATGCGCAATGGCATGGAAGCAATGGAGGCCGTCGCGGTGGAAAAATTGCTCACCGTGCGCGCCTATCGCGTGGGCAGTGAGGTGCAGACCGAAATTGGCGACCGGGGAAGCGGTATCGAGTTTCCGGATCAGATCTTCGAACCTTTCTTCACGACGAAAGAGAATGGAATGGGCATGGGTCTCGCCATCTGCCGCTCGATCGTCGAGGCGCATGGCGGGCGTTTATGGGCCGAGAAAAACGAACCGCATGGCGCGCGGTTCGTTTTCACCTTACCAATCGCGGGGAAAGCGGCGCCATGACAGCGGATGACCACGTCGTTTTCATCGTCGATGATGACAAGCGCATAACGGAGGCTCTCGGCGAGCTCCTGGAGACCCACGGGATGCGTGCCATCGCCTTCGGTTCGGCGGGCGATTATGTCAGCGCCGAGAAACCGGATGTGCCTTCTTGCCTGATCCTCGACGTCGAATTGCCCGATATCAACGGACTTGAACTGCAGCGCCAGATCGCCGAGGGCGATCATCCACCCATCGTCTTCATCACCGGGTATGGCGACATTCCCTCCTCGGTACGGGCGATCAAGCATGGTGCGGTGGATTTCCTCACCAAGCCGTTCAGCGACGCGGACCTCATGGCTGCGGTGCATACGGCGATTTCCGAGGATCGGAAAAACCGATCGGAACGGGCTGAACTGAGCGTGTTGAGGCAGCGTTATCTCGAACTGACGTTGCGCGAACGCGACGTGCTGCCGCTCGTGGTCAGCGGCCTCCTCAACAAGCAGGCGGCATCGGAACTGGGAATCAGCGAAGTGACGCTGCAGGTCCATCGAAGGAATGTGATGCAGAAAATGGCCGCGGCATCACTCGCCGACCTGGTGCGCATAGCGGAGCGACTGGGAATACCGATCACCCATTCGCGCCGAACGGGAGGAAATTGATCATGGAGAACACCAAGCCAGTCGTCGCGGTTGTCGATGACGACCCGAGGCTGCTCGAGTCGCTGGAAGAACTGCTGGAATCCGCTGGATATGCAACTTGCTGCCTCCGCTCGGCCGAGCACCTGCTCGCCCGCGGCCTGTCGGACCTGGACCTGCTGATCACCGATATCGGCATGCCCTGCATGAACGGCTTTGAACTTCGTGACATCGTCAACAAGGCGCGTCCGGAACTGCCGGTATTCCTGGTCACCGGCCGCCACGAGATCGCCTCTCAGGGCCGCGCGCGGGGCATCAGCGGCTTTTTCCGCAAGCCTTTCGATGCGCCTGCCCTGCTCATCGCGATAGGGGAAGCTTTGCAGAAATCGAGAAATGGAGGGTGATTATGAGAATTGACCAGCCGCTCCGGAGATCGGCAGTGCTGTCGCCACAGCACAAGAATGACACAAGTGAGCCCGTCGTCATCATCGTCGATGACGACGCGGCTGTTCGCGAAGGCTTGTCGGAACTGATCCTCTCGGCGGGCTTCCAGGCCGTAGCCTTCGCCTCGACCCGTGAAGTGCTCGACGCCGACATACTGGACAGCCCTGGCTGTCTGATCCTTGACGTTCGCATGCCTGGGGCAAGCGGCCTCCACCTGCAGCACCATCTGGCGGAGAGCGGCAATGGGAAGCCGATCATCTTCCTGACCGGACACGGCGATATTCCGATGACGGTACAGGCGATGAAGGCAGGTGCCGTCGATTTCCTTACCAAACCCGTGCGCGACCAGACGCTGCTCGATGCGGTGATCGCCGGCATTGCGCTCGATGCGTCGCGACGGGCCAACGCCATGGTCGTCAGGCGCAACGTCGAACGCCTGGAGACGCTCACGCATCGCGAGCGCGAGATCCTGCGTGAAGTGGCGCGGGGGCGGCTCAACAAGCAGATCGCATTCGACCTCGGGATAAGTGAGGTCACTGTCAAGCTGCACCGCGCCAATGTCATGCGCAAGATGGAGGCCGGATCGATCGGCGAGTTGATCAGGGCCTGGGAGACGCTGCCCATGGCGATGCGCGAGGCCGGCGGCGCCTGGTTCTGACAGGATCGATTTTTGCCGGCGTCGCCGATGATAGGTTGTGATCACATCGCTTCGATGGCTCTCGCCTCGCGCGCGATGAAGTCGCAGAACAGTTTGACGCGCAATGGCACGGTGCGGCCGAATGCATGCAGTGCATTGAATGGCAGGCTTGGAAGTGCGATCTCTGGCGCGGGCGTGACAAGCGTACCCACTTGCAGTTCCTTTGCCACCAAGCACCGCAGCAGATAAGCGGCGCCCAACCCGGCGAGCGCCGCTTGGATGAGTGCGGCGCCCGAATCGCAATCGACGCGGCCGACAGGCACAAAGCTGCTCCCGTCTGCCAGGCGCACGGGCTGAACCAATCCGCCGAGGACGTATCGGGCAAAGGGCAAGGCTGCAAAACTTTTGGCAGGCAGCGGATTGCCCCAGGTCTCAAGAAAAGCCGGAGAGGCGACGATCACCATCTGCAGGTCGGCCAGATGACGGACGATCAAATCGCCTTGCGTCGGATTGCCAGCGCGCAACACGACGTCAAAATCCTCCCGGATCAGATCGACGAACCGGTCGGTCAGGCCGATATCGAGATGCAAGTTCGGATTGTCGGCCGCAAAGCCTGTAAACAGCCGCGGCAGCAGCAGGGGCGCCAGCTCGGCTGGCATGCTGACGCGTAGACGGCCGGAGAGTGCGGCATCGGACCCGATCCCCTCGTCGCTCGACTCCAGATCCCGCAGGAGCGGTGCGACGCGTTCGAAGAAAATCCGGCCGTCCTGTGTCAACGTCAGGGCCCGGGTGGAGCGTAGGAAGAGACGCGCGCCGATCTTCTTTTCAAGCCGCGCCACGCTCTTCGACACCGCCGATGGCGTCGTGTCGAGATTGCGTGCCGCGGCGCTGAAGGAACCGGCCTCCACCGTTCGCACAAAGGCTATCAATCCAGAAGTCTCGTTCAGCAGGTTCGGCATTCGCAACTCCGCGGCACAAATCATGTGCGTGCCCATGATCTAATGGATGAGCGTGCCGCCGTTTATCTCAAGCTCAGTTGAAAGGAGATAAACAATGCAACGTCTCGAAGACAAGGTCGCCGTTATCACCGGTGGCAATAGCGGCATCGGCAGGGCGACCGCCAAGCTTTTCGCCGAGGAAGGCGCGCGGGTCATCATCACCGGCCGGCGGCAGGATGTCGTAGACCAAGCGGTGCGCGATATTGGTCATCATGCCTTGGGGGTCGTGGGTGATGTCGCTGATCTCGAACATCACCACAGGGTGGCGGACATGATCCAGAACCGTTTCGGCGGCGTCGACATCTATATGGCCAATGCCGGCGTCATTAGTCTAACCGCATCCGGCGATGTGACGCCGGAAGATTACGATCGGCATTTCGCCATCAACACGCGCGGCGTGTTCTTCGGCGTCCAGACGATCGCGCCTCTAATCCGCAATGACGGCAGTATCATCGTCACGAGTTCGCTGGCGGCGACAAAGGTGTTGCCGGACCACGCGGTTTACGCCGGCTCGAAGGCCGCCGTAGCCGCCTTCGCTAAGAATTGGGCGATCGAATTCAAGGCACGGCGCATCCGCGTCAACATTCTTAGCCCCGGGCCGGTCGAGACCGAAATCCTCGGCAAGCTCGGCGTATTGGAGGCGGAACGCCCTGCATTCGAGGATCACATGGCGTCACTCATCCCGGCGGGGCGAATGGGAAGGCCGGAGGAGCTGGCGCGCGCAGCGCTCTTCCTCGCCTCCGACGAGGGCAGCTTCGTAAACGGGATCGAACTTCATGCCGACGGCGGCATGACCTTGGCTTGAGTCGCAAGTCGGCGCTCGTGCGCCAGTTCATCCGCGCTGCTGGTGCCAGGCTCTGGTTTTTGCCGCCCTACTCCCCCGATCTCAATCCGTGTGTGATGGCTGCTGCGCGTTAAGGTGTCGGTTCGGATTTGGTGAACAGGTCGGTTACGGCAAAAGCCAGCGGGTTTTTCAGCAGCCTGCTAGAGCAGTTCAACGTTTCATGGAAACACTGAAATGCTCTAGCCATTTGATCCAACGCACTTTTGGACGGAAAACCGTTACGCACTTTTCCTGGACGTGCTCTAGCTTCCGAGATGCCGCGCGCCGCGCTTCTTGGCAAGCATGATCTGCCTCTGCCTCTGGCGGTAACGTTCGCGATCCTCTTCGGTGCGGGTGTCGTGGCAGTGAACGCAGGAGACGCCTTCCTCGTGAAGGTGCGACTGGAGGTCGGCGGGCGTCAGCGGCTGGCGGCAGGCATGGCAGAGCGTGTGCTCGCCCTCCTGCAGCCCGTGGGTTACGGACACGCGCTCGTCGAAGACGAAGCAGGCGCCTTCCCAGAGGCTCTCTTCCGGCGGTATTTCCTCGAGATATTTGAGGATGCCTCCCTTGAGGTGATAGACCTCCTCGAAGCCCTGCTCTTTCATGAAGGCCGTCGCCTTCTCGCAGCGGATACCGCCTGTGCAGTACATGGCGATCTTCGGCTTGTTGTGCAGGCCGCTATTGTTGCGCACCCATTCGGGAAATTCCCGGAACGTCTTGGTCTTGGGGTCGACGGCTCCCTGGAAGAGGCCGATGGCCGTTTCATAGTCGTTGCGCGTGTCGATGACCAGCGTTTCCGGATCGGAGATCAGCGCATTCCAGTCCTTCGGCTCCACATAGGTGCCGACCACCTTTTTGGGGTCGATGTTTTCGACGCCCATGGTGACGATCTCCTTCTTCAGGCGCACCTTCATGCGCAGGAAGGGCATGGCCGAGGCCCGACTCTCCTTGTGTACCAGGCCGGCGAATTCCGGCTGCGCGCGCAGACAGGCCAGGACCGCCGCAATGCCTTCCTCGGTGCCGGCGATCGTCCCGTTGATGCCCTCATGCGCAAGAAGCAGCGTTCCCTTCACCCCATTGGCGTCGCAGATCGCCTGCAGCGGCTCGCGGAAACCGGCGAAGCGCGGAAAGGATACGAAATGGTAGAGGGCGGCCACCAGAAACTGGCCCGGCGTCTCCGGGCGGCGCGATGTCGTGAGCATGTCGGTCATGCGGCACGCAAATACAGCTTTCGGGCGCCAAGTGCAATTGCGGCGAATCGCGCCCGAGCCTGACTTTCGGGAAGCGTTCTACCTTCCGGCTTCGAGCCAGAGCAGTTCGAGGGTTCGGCTCTCCCTCCGCGGCCGGTCGAGAAAGACCGCATCAGCGCGCTTCAAGGCCTCACGCCTCAGCGCGTCCTGCCTGGCCGCGACATTCGAAAGAAAATGTTCCCTGCTGTTGCCGGCAAGGTCGGGCCGCTCGTCGACGAGCGACATCAATTCGGCGATGTCATTCAGATGGCCGAGCACGTCGACCAGGTCGCTGGCCTCCGCTCTCTTTGCCCGCATCCCCGATGGCCACGCCTCGCGAAGCAGGGCAAGCTGCATTCGGTAATCCTGCGCGCTTTTGCGCAAGTCGTGAAACAGCGCCGTATCGGTGCTGGCCGCACAGGCCGCCCTGGCGCGTGCGGCGCGCCGCAACGTCTGCCGCCAGCCCTTCGCGAGGCGGCGGGCGGATTTCCGCCTGCCGTCATGGAAGGAAACATGAGCGAGCGCGGCGTGCGCCTTTCGGCAATTGACGATGGTTTCTTCGATTTTCCGGTCGAGATTGCCTCGTTCTTCGGCAATCCGGTCGCGCCGGCTTGCGAGGATCGAGCAGACCTTGTCGAGGGCCAGCTGCTGCTCCTCGCTCGCCGCGTGCTGGCGCAGATAGCCGGCATTCTCGACAAGCGCTGCCGCGTCGCGGAATGTCGAGAGATTGCGTGCCATGGCGCGGAAGCGTGCGTTTTCCTGCCTCTGGAAGAGTGGCGCATCCGCGACCACGAGGCGATAGAGCGAGCGCAGGCGCTTGAAGCTCTTGCGCGCATCGTGAATCGCTTCATGCACGCCTTCGGGTTGAGCCTCGAGCATCGCAATCGCGCGTTCGATCTGTTCCCCTCCGACGGCGCGGAAGTCCTCGGTAAAGGGGCGCTTCGGATGGAAGGCAAAGGTCATGTTTGCGCTTCCAGCAGTCCTTCGGTGGCAAGCGCCTGATTGGAGTAGCGGCGATCGCCGGTGATCTCGCGCCCCAGCCAGGCCGGCAGGTTGGGCAGGTCCGTTTCCCGCTTCATTTCGACTTCGGCGACGGTGAGCCCTTCGAGCGCACCCTCATAGACGTCGACCTCCCAGGTGAACCCCTTGTGCGGTATCCGGAAACGCCGTTTCTCGATGACGATGCCGATCGCGTGGGTCAATAATTCCCGCGCGTCGTTCATGGGGAGATCGTATTCGTACTCGTTGCGGACGAGGGCCGATTTGCCGATCTTGATGGTCAGGCGTGCCCGCTTGTTGCCGTGAATGCGCACGCGTACGGAGCGGTCTTCCATGGTGACGATGTAGGCCTGACGTAGCCTGATGCCCTTGTCCGCGTGTTGCCGCCAGCCGTCGGTGGCGACAAGAAACTTGCGCTCAATCTCCTTTGCCATGGATCTCCTGCCATTTCGAGATGTCGGCCGGCACAGACTACCGTTTAATCGATGTCGCTCAAGTCTTGTCCCTTCGATCACGATGATTTTAGATCGGATCGACCTGAAATCGTGAACGTGGCCGGTCCCGACAAGTTAGAGCGGAAGCGGGCGGTATAGCGCGAATAGTTTTCCGCGCCCGACCTGTCGGGCTCGACAACCGCAGACTGGCACGCTATGCGAGGGCATTATTCAATCGTTTTAAAAGGACGATCGGCATGAGCGCGAAAACGGACAAGCTTCTCTCAATCCTCAAGCTGCAGCCGGTGGTTCCCGTCCTGGTGATCGACGATGCGGCGTCGGCGGTACCGCTCGCGCGGGCGCTGGTCGCCGGCGGCCTCAAGGCGATCGAGATCACCTTGCGCACGCCGGCCGCTCTGGAAGCGATCCGTGCGGTCGCGGGTGAGGTGGAGGGCGCCGTTGCCGGTGCCGGCACCATCCTCAATGCCGCCCAGTTCGAAGAGGCCGTCGCGGCCGGATCGCAGTTCATCGTCAGCCCCGGCACGACGCAGGAACTGATCGACGTCGCCAACGATCACGAGGTGCCGCTGCTTCCGGGTGCGGCCACGGCGAGCGAGGTCATGGGGCTGCGCGAGGAAGGCTACGGGGTGATGAAGTTCTTTCCGGCCGAGCAGGCCGGAGGCGCCGCCTATCTGAAGTCGCTCTCATCGCCGCTCGCAGGCACCCTGTTCTGCCCGACCGGCGGCATTTCGCTTGCCAATGCGCGCGACTACCTGACGCTTCCCAACGTCGTTTGCGTCGGCGGCTCCTGGGTGGCGCCGAAGGACCTGGTCGCCAGGGGCGACTGGGCCGGCATCACCAAGCTTGCGGCCGAGGCCTTCGCGCTCAAGGGCTGATCCCAGCCGGCACCTGATGGAGAGGGCCGGCAGTCGTCCGGCCATTTCATTCTTCACGCCGGTTTGTCTTTCCGCGGCAACGTTCCTATGTCTCAATCGGCCAACGACGGAGCGGGGTGGGGCGTTCATGCTCGCCACCGCGCATGGACCGAAAAGGAGCAAGCCTGATGTTCGACGCGAAGAAATTGCTGGATCAGTTCCTGGGATCGCAGGTCCCCGGCGCCGGAGGGTCTGTCCGCGGCCGGGCGGATCAGGTGACCAAAGTCGCGAAGGACAATCCGCTTGCCACCGGCGCGATCGCCGCGGTTCTGCTCGGCACGAAATCCGGACGCAAGCTGGCCGGCAATGCCGCCGTCCTCGGCGGTCTCGCAGCCATCGCCGGCCTTGGCTATCAGGCCTACAAGAACTACCAGTCCGGCAAGGAGCCGGTGGCCGAGCCCGCACCACGCGCACCGGCCCAGTTGCCCGCGCCTCCCGCCGACTCCGGCTTCGCCGCGCCGGAAGCGCTGAGCGACGACTTCGCGCTCGTGCTGGTGCGCGCCATGATCGCCGCTGCGCGCGCGGATGGCCATATCGACGGCGCCGAGCGCAGCCGCATCATGGACAAGCTGTCCGTTTCGGGCCTTTCCGCGGATGCGGCGGCCTTCCTGGAAGCGGAACTCGTCAATCCGATCGATCTCGACGCCATCATCTCCGCCGGGGAGACGGAGGAGGAGCGGGTGGAGATCTATACGGCATCCCGTCTCGCGATCGAGCCGGACGGCCGGGCCGAGCGCGGCTATCTCGACCTGCTTGCCGGACGACTCGGCCTGGCCGATGCGCTCGTCGACCATATCGAGGCGACGGTTTCTGCGGCAAAGATTCCGGTTTGAACGGATTCAAGGGCGGGCGCCGATCCGTTCCGCTCATGGGTCGCATCACGAGTTTGAATTTGTCACCGCCCCGCGTCTGTCCTATTGCCAAACACGAATGCAAACGCGGGAGCAGTTGATGCGTGACCTTGCCGACTGGAAGGGATGCCCGGCGCCGAAACCGGTGCTCATCGAGGGACGATACGTTATCGTCGAGCCCTATGACCGGGCGAAGCATCTGAATGCTCTCTGGAACGATGCCTTCGGTGGCATGGCCATCAATCCTCTGCTCAAATATTTTTCCCAGGACGATTTTTCGGGCATAGAGGATTTCGATGCCTGGCTTTCCGCGGTCCAGCAGAAGTCGGCCTGGGTGACCGAAGTCTTTCGCGAACGGGCGAGCGGCAAGGTCGTCGGCATGGCAAACTACATGCGCGCCGATCCCGCCAACGGCGTCCTCGAGGTCGGCGGCGTCGCGCACGGGGCCGCCATGGCGCGGTCGCCGCTTTCGACGGAAGCGCACTATCTCATGGCCAGGCACGTGTTCGAGGACCTCGGCTATAGGCGCTACGAATGGAAGTGCCACAGCGAAAATCAGGCGAGCCGCACCACTGCGGCGCGCCTCGGCTTCACCTTCGAAGGCATTTTCCGTCAGCACATGGTTTCGAAGCGCGCCAATCGCGATACGGCCTGGTTCTCGATGATCGATCGCGAATGGCCGCTCATCAAGGCCGCTTTCGAGCACTGGCTTTCGCCCGACAATTTCGATCGCGATGGGCGCCAGAAGCAGCGCCTCGAGGATATCCGCGCAACGCTTGGCGCTGGGGAGGAGCGAAGGTGAGCACGCCCGAGAAGGAGAAATCGCCCGCCGTCGCGGCAGCCATCATTCTGCTGGTGGTCGGGATCGGCTTCTTCGCGTTGCCGTCGATCATGGTGAGGCTCGGCGACATATCCCCATGGCTTGCGGCCGCGGTCGGCTGCCTATTCGTGATAGGCTTCTTCCTGATATTCTGGCTGCGCGCCCGCCATCAGCGCCGGAAGGGGCTGTAATTTCTCGCGATCGACGCGCGCCCGCATGCGCTGACGGTGCGCCTCAGCTCTGCAGTGCCGCGCCCAGAAGCACCAGCCCGAGCAGCAGGACAAGCAAAGCACCGGCGATCTCGATGCCGTTCGAGATACGCGCCGCGGCCGAATCGCTGGAGGCATAGCGCACGGCAATGCCCTTGGCCGTGACGGCCATGGTCGCCAGGATCGAAACGGTGATTGCCGTACCGATCGACATGGCGAAGACCGAAAGCACGCCGCCGAGATAGAGCCCGTTCAGGAGGGCGAAGGACAGCACGATCAGCGCGCCGGAGCAGGGCCGCAAGCCGACTGCGACAATCGCCGACCAGGCTTCGCTGAGCGCGAAGCGGTCGCCCTTCAGGAGCGCCGGATCGGGTGCGTGGGCGTGGCCGCAGGTGGCGCAGACCTCGCCAGGCCCGTGCGCGTGGTGGTGATCGTGATGATGATGATGCTCGTGCCTGTGGCCATGAACGTCATCGGCATGCATCATGGCAGGGGCAGGGGCCGGACGCAGTATCGATCGCAGCTTGCGGAAGACCAGCCAACCGCCGAAGGCAGCGATCAGCGCATAGCTCGCGATTTCGAGTGCACGGGTGGCGTTCGTCATGCTGATCGAGGAGCCGCGCAACACGAGATAGACGGCGCCGATCAGGAGGATGGCAACGACGCCCTGCAGGATCGAGGAGAGGAAGGAAAGCAGCACGCCTCTCTTCAGTTCCGTCTCATTGGCGATCATGTAGGAGGAGATGACTGCCTTGCCGTGGCCCGGACCGGCGGCGTGGAAGACACCGTAGGTGAAGGAAAGGCCGATCAAGGACCAGAGCTGCCATGGGTTCTCGCGCATGTCCTTGAGCGCGTCGGTCAGCATTCGGTAGAAGCCTTGCTGCTCCATGTTCACCCAGGAAAAGAAACCGCCAAGAAAGCCCGTCGTCCGGATGGAGGGCTCGGCCGTGCCGATGCCGAGAGGCGACTGTGCGGCGGCGACGGTTGCGGAAAATACCGTCAACAGGAAGGCGGCCGCGATCAGGCGGCCGGCGTCGCGGGCATTCAGCATGTGATCTCGATCCTGGTTGCAAAAAGCTTCGACGTGTCAGTCCCGGTCGGATCGTTCCAGAAGGCGTCGGTCAGCGTGTCCTTGTTCTCCGCCAGCACTTCGTCGGGATCGGGCCGCACCACCTGATGCTGGCAGGCCTCGATCTTTTCGCCGACGACGGAGAGGTCCTCGTCGGTCGGGAAATCCATGGCGGTATACATGGTCGGGTCGTAGACGCCGAAGGAAAGCTTGCCCTTAAGCGGCATGGTCTCGGCAGGCTTGACCGCAAACATCATCAGGAGCTGGTTATCCTTGTAGTCGACGGTGATGCTGTCGGGTCTGCTGACCTTCACGGATTTGCCGTTGTCGGAAATCGACGTGTAATAGTTGTACTCCGCCAGCGACTCGAGCACCGTCTGGCCGACTTCCTTCAGTTCATCCGGGTCGAGCGTGGCGTTCGCGTTCTTGTCGAAGTCGAGAACGACGCTTGCCGAAAACAGCTCGTCGAACCGCCAGACATTCCTCAACTCGCCGATCCCGCCCGTGTCGTCCGAGACGATCTCGAGGCGGGCTTCCGCGAATATATGCGGGTGGGCGAAGGCGAGCGTGGGCGCGAGGAGCGTCGCAAGGCCGGCCATGACGAGGCTTTGTATTTTCATGGGAATGGGAATCCTTTCGGCCGGGGCCGCGCGAATCGTCCCCGAATGTACCGTAAATGAGACGGAATTGGGACTTGCAGCGCGTCGTTCCAACGCGTGAGGAAGGATCGCAGTCGCATCAGCGCGTGCTGCGGAACCAGCTGTGGAGGAAGTCGACGAAGGTGCGAACCTTGGTCGGGAGGTAACGACGATGCGGATAGATGGCGTAGATGCCGCGATCCTTGGGCAGGAAATCGTCGAAGAACGTCACGAGCTCGCCGGAAGCGATCTTCGGCCGGGCGATGAAATCGGGAAGGACCGCCACTCCGATGCCGCTCACCGCGGCGCGCGCCGCGGCAAGTGGACTGTTGACCTCGATCTGCCCGCTGACCGGCACGGTGAATGGCGAACCGTCCTTTTCGACGAAACGCCAGCTCGAATAGGACCGGCCGTTGGTGTCGAGGATGCACGGCAGCTTGGACAGTTCGCTCGGATGCCCGAGGGCGCCGGCCTTGGCCATGAAATCCGGCGAGGCGCAGACCAGCACCTGGAAGTCGTCGAGCTTGCGGGCGATCAGCGTCGAGTCCTCGAGCCGGGTGATTCGGATGGCGACGTCGAATCCTTCCTCGACGAGGTCGATGAACCGGTCGTCCGAGACGATGTCGAGCGACAGTTCGGGATGCTCCTTGCCGAAGTCGATCAGGGACTGGCCGATATCCGCATCGACGAAAGTCCTCGGCACGGTGATTCGCAATCGGCCCTTGAGGTCGGAATTGTTGGCACGCACGAGATCGGCGAGGTTGTCGATCTCCTTCAGGATTTCCGATGCGCTGCGATAATAGGTGTGGCCGGCCTCGGTCAGCGAGAACTGGCGCGTCGTGCGGTTCAACAGCAGCGCGCCGAGCTCGTCCTCGAGTTCGCGCACATATTTCGACAGCAGCGCCTTGGATTTGCCGATGCGCCGGGCCGCGGCCGAAAAGCCTTCCGCGTCCACGACATCGATGAAGGCGCGGATGCGGGTCAAGGTATCCATGGTTCGTCTTTCTCCGGCGTGCAGGCGAAAACGCGCTTGGGTAGACGGGTCTCCGGTTCCCGCCCGCACGCACGGCCTGCTGCGATCGTTCAGCCAAAGTGAACACTGGCGCCGTTGCCCGGTCCAGAAAAAATTAGCGGCGAGATGGAAAAACCTCTTGATTACGACAATGATTTTTCTTACCTACGCCTTGCCCAAAGTCGCACGTGCCTGTGGGTGTCCGCCGACCCTCGATTAGGTGAGGTTATCGGTAAGGTACCTGGAACTAACCCCTCCAGTCGCTATTCCGGCCAACCGGGAAATGCGAGGACATCTTGAAGCAACGACGGTGCGGGCCTTTCTGGTGTCTGCCGGCTTTCCAACAGCCGGGGTTACTGAAGAGGCACACCTTCATTGCCGGAAGTGCGGTTGGGTTATTCCCTCCAATCCATGGCAGACAAAGCCGAATCCTAGCCTTTGCGGGCTTCGATTCACATTCGCGCATCGAGCGCATGCATGGTTCCGGGGTCTCCACCGGCTGGTTCCAGTGCAGGCGTGCGTATGCCCTTTGTCCTCCACAAATGTGGAGTCTAATGGATCGGGGAATATGGCCATGACCACCGCACGTATCATCGACTTCCTCAACACCCGACGACCCGAAGGTCCTTGCCTCGTTGTCGACCTCGACGTCGTGCGCGATAATTTCAAGGCCTTCCGTCATGCGCTGCCCGACAGCGCGATCTACTATGCCGTGAAGGCAAATCCGGCGCCGGAAGTCCTGCGCCTTCTCGCCGGCCTCGGCTCCAACTTCGATTGCGCGTCGGTCGCAGAAATCGAAATGGCGCTCGATGCAGGCGCGACGCCGAACCGCATCTCCTATGGCAACACGATCAAGAAGGAGCGGGACGTTGCGCGCGCCCATGCGCTGGGCATCAACCTCTTTGCGGTGGACAGCCACGAAGAGGTCGAGAAGATCGCGCGCGCCGCTCCCGGTGCCCGTGTCTTCTGCCGCGTGCTCACCGATGGCGAAGGCGCCGAATGGCCGCTGTCGCGCAAGTTCGGCTGCGTGCCGCAGATGGCGGTCGACGTGCTCGTCTATGCGCACCAGCTCGGGCTCGTTTCCTACGGCGTCTCGTTCCATGTCGGCTCGCAGATGACGAAGCTCGACGCATGGGATGCGGCTCTTGCCGATGCCAAGCGTGTCTTCGTCCAGCTTGCCAAGCAGGGCATCGAGCTCAAGATGGTCAACATGGGCGGCGGCTTCCCGACGAAGTACCTCAGGGACGTTCCGTCGGCCGAAGCCTATGGCCAGGCGATCTTCGGCGCGCTGAAGAAGCATTTCGGCAACAACATTCCGGAGACGATCATCGAGCCGGGCCGCGGCATGGTGGGAAATGCCGGCGTGATCAAGGCGGAAGTCGTTCTCGTGTCGAAGAAGTCGGACAACGACAGCCACCGTTGGGTCTTCCTCGACATCGGCAAGTTCGGCGGTCTCGCCGAGACGATGGACGAGGCGATCCGCTATCCGATCCGTACGGCCCGCGATGCCGATGCGATGGAACCCTGCGTGCTCGCCGGCCCGACCTGCGACTCGGCCGACGTGCTCTACGAGAAGAACATGTATCCGCTGCCGATCTCGCTGACGATCGGCGACGAGGTTCTGATCGAAGGCACGGGCGCCTACACGACGACCTACTCGGCCGTCGCCTTCAACGGCTTCGAGCCTCTGAAGGCCTATGTCATCTGATCCTGCTCGCTCCCGCTCAAGCGGGAGCGGCTTTCACAATTCATGTCCGGTCCGCCTGAAGCGGTTTTGATGACGGGAGGCCCAGATGGCCGCTGTTGTTGATTCCCTGCGCGCGTTCTTCGCGCCAACCACCTTTATAATCGACTCGGAAAACCCGGGCGATGTCGTTGCGCGCGAGAACCTGCTCGACCGTGCCATGGGCGCGGGTCGCCGCAGGAAATCGTCGGAAAAGCTGCGCCGCGGCCGCGTGCCTGCCGAGGGCCTTGCCCTTGTCGCGCGGGATGCGGACGGTCACGTCATCGGCACCGTGCGCCTCTGGAACGTCGAGGCCGGCGTCAACCGCGAGGGCCAGGCGGTGCCGGCGCTGCTGCTCGGCCCGCTTGCGGTCGATCCGGCGCATGAGGGCAAAGGTATTGGCGGCATGCTGATGCGCGCGGCGATCCAGGAAGCCAAGAACCGCGGCCATGGCGCTGTCCTGCTCGTCGGCGACGCCGCCTATTACGAACGTTTCGGCTTCTTCGCGCAGCGCGCGCAGCATCTCGTGATGCCCGGTCCTTTCGAACGCAACCGCTTTCTGGCGCTCGAGCTCAAGGAAGGCTGGCTCGACGGTGCTGCCGGGATGCTGGTTCCCAGCGGCCGGAAACTCGCTTTTCCGCCGCTTCGCCGCGCGGCCTGAATTTCTTCCGCCCCTCACCCTGCGGAGGTGGATTATCAGCAGCGCTCCTGCCGCCCTTCGCGGCGGGAGCGCTGTGGCGCTTTAGAGCACTTCCAGGAGAAGTGTGTAACGGTTTTCCCTCGCGGAAGTGCGTTGGATCAAACGGTTGAAGCATTTCAGTGTTTCTATGACATGTTGAAATGCTCTAAAGCACGGCCATTCCCTTCGAATGACCATGCCACACGCTGTGCCGAAGCCTTCTAATTCGCAGCGCGGCGATAGAGCGCCAGAGATCCGGCGAGCGCCAGCAGTGCGCCGCCGCAGATGCGGTCGAGCCAGATCGCGCCGGAGCGCCTCATGAAGCGTATCGCCTGCGACCCGAGCAGGGCATAACCGAACATCACCATGAAATCGATCGACGCGAAGACGATGGCCAGCATGGCGTATTGCGGCGCCTGTGGCAGGACGGGATCGATGAATTGCGGCAGAAAGGCCGAAAAGAACAGATAGCCCTTGGGATTGGTGACGGCGACGAGGAGGCTCTTGGTGAAGATGGAGCGCGTCGCCCCGGCATCCATGGCCTGCGACGCTTGCGACGGTAGTTCCAGCGTCCCGCGCGATCGCATCAGCATGACGCCGAGATAGGCGAGATAGGCGGCGCCCAGCCATTTGATCACGGAGAACCAGAATTCCGACGCTGCGAGCAGTGCGCCGAGCCCGAGTGCGACCGCGCCGATCAGCACGAAATCCGAGAGCATCGCGCCGATCATTCCTGCCGTTGCCCGTTTCACGCCATAACGCGAACCATTGGTGAGGGCGAGAAGCACGGTCGGTCCAGGCGTTGCAATGCCGATGAAGGCGACAAGCGCGAATGCGAGAATTGTGACTTCGCTCATGACGTGCTCCCTGGATCACTTTCCTCATCCCCTCTTGGCGACGCCATGTCGTCCCATGGCGGTCGCTTGCGTGCAAGTGGCATCGCCGGCGGCCCCGCGCGTTTGACAGCCTGCGTCGTTTCCCCTATTTCAGGCGCCGGGCGAGGGCCCCTGCCGTCCGCGAGCGTCAAGCTTCGGTGAAGTCTCTCTTTTCGACACGGTCACGCCGCGCGGCATGCTACCGATGGCAATGCGGACACCCGTCCCGGAAATGCATGCCGTAACAGGAGACCCTGTCATGACGCATGAATTACGAAGCCTTCCCTCGCTCGATGCGCTGAAGGACCAGGCCAGACGCCTGAGATCCCGGCTTGTGTCGGAGGGTGACGAAGTCACCCACTCCAAGTCGCTCGAGCTGATCGCCGCCCAGTATGGCTATCGCGATTGGAACACGCTGCACGCGGCCGTCGGCAACCGACCTGCTTTCAATCCATGGATGCTCGGGGCGCGGGTCAAAGGCCGTTATCTCGGCCAGCCTTTCGAAGCGGAAGTCCTCTCGGCCCAGGCGATCGGCGCGAAGCCGGGACGTTATCGCCTGACGTTCAAGTTCGACGAGCCTATCGACGTCGTCACGTTCGAGAGCTTCTCCGCCTTCCGCCAGCGGGTCACCGCCACCATCGATGAGAGCGGGCGGACGGTCGAGACGACATCGGACGGGCGGCCGCATCTGGAACTGGAATGGTGAGAACCAGCGGAGCTGGCCCTCATCCGCCTGCCCCCGTCTTTCGCCGCAGCGGGGGCATGCATCCGCCCCTGCTAGCCGGCGATATCCACCACACCGCAATCGCCCGCCGCCGATCCAAAAGCGAGTTGGCGGCCGCTCTTGTTCCAGGCCATGGCGGTGATCGCGCCATTGCCCGGGCGACGCAACAGGACTTCCTTGCTGTCCGCGAAGCGGGCGGCAAGGATCATGCCGTCCTCATAGCCGATGGCGACGATATCGTCCGCCGGGTGGCAGGCGACCGTCGTCACCATGATGTTGGCGCGGGTGCCGAGCTCGAGCGGCGCCTTGCCCATCGGCCCGTCCTTGCCCTGAAATGGCCAGACGATCGCCGCCGGCGCCCCGGACGATGCGAGCCACTTGCCCTTCGCTGACCAGGAAAGCGACTTCACCTTCGCCGGATAGCCGGTCATGCGCATGTGGCGCGCTTCGGCGCCGGGCTTCGCGTCGAGCTTCCAGCCATGCAGCGCATTTTCCTGCATTGCCGTGACGACGAAGCGTCCGTCGGGAGAGAAGGTGACGGCGGTGTGGGCGCCCTTCCATTCGAGATCGACCGGCTGGCCTGCCATGGCCACCCAGTGCAGCGAGACGCCGTTGTAGCGCGCGGAGGCGATCCTCAGGCCCTTGGGTGCGAAGGCGATGCCTTCGACGGTCCGCTGCTCGGGAAAGTCCCTGGTGGTACCGTCGGAAAGGCGGACATGCGTCGTCTTGCCGTAGGCGTAAGCGACCGCACCCTGCGGTCCGGCCGCAACTTGCGAGATCCATTTGCGACCCGTGTCGGCAACGAGGCTCGCCGTGCCGTCTGCCGAAATGCGCATTACCTTGCCGTCTTCGCCGCCGGTCAGCAGCGTGTCGTTCGCCTCGTCGACAACGAGGGACAGCAGCCCGTCATGTGCTTCGGTCGTCTTGTGGCCGTGATCGAGCCGGTGGATCGTGCCGGCGGCCCCGGCGAAGAAGGGAACATCCTTGAGGAAAGCCACGCCGACGACGTGACCTTCGAGATCGAGCGGAGCGACGGTCGGCATCAGTTTGACGGACTTTCTTTTCTCATCATGGACTTATCCGGGATCATGCCGGGACTTCGCACGCCTTGAAGGTGCGCTCGATCTTCTCGCGGTCGAGATCGCGGCCGATGAAGACGAGCCTGCTTTCGCGCTTCTCGCCGTCTTTCCACGGGCGCTGGTGATCGCCTTCGATGATCATGTGAACGCCCTGGACGACATAGCGCTCGGCGTCGCCGGCAAAGGCGATGATGCCCTTGAGGCGCAGGATGTTCGGACCGTCGGTCTGGGTGATCTTCTGGATCCAGGGGAAGAAGCGATCCGGATTCATTTCGCCCCCGCGCAGCGAAATCGACTGCACCGTCACGTCATGGATCGGCGAGGGGCCGTCGTGATGGTGATGGTGGTGGTCATGATCATGCTCATGGTCATGATCATGATCATGATGGTGGTGATCATGATGGTGGTGATCGTGGTCGCAATCGGGACCGCAGACGTGGTCGTGATCGTCCTGATCGAGGAAGTGGGGATCGTTTTCGAGCGCCCTGTCGAGATTGAAGGCACCCTGGTCGAGCACCTTTCCGAGGTCGATCTCGGAGCGCTGCGTGCGATAGATGCGGGCGGACGGATTGATGACGCGCACGGTCGCCTCGACGCGCTCGAGTTCCTCCGGCGTCACGAGGTCGGTCTTGTTGAGGAGCACCACGTCGGCGAAGGCGATCTGGTCCTCGGCCTCGCGGCTGTCCTTCAGACGCAGCGGCAGGTGCTTGGCGTCGACGAGCGCCACGACCGCGTCCAGTTCCGTCTTGGCGCGAACGTCGTCATCCATGAAGAAGGTCTGCGCGACCGGCACCGGGTCGGCAAGGCCGGTGGTCTCGACGATGATCGCGTCGAAGCGTCCGGGACGGCGCATCAGTCCTTCGACGACCCGGATCAGGTCGCCTCGAACGGTGCAGCAGACGCAGCCGTTGTTCATCTCGTAGATTTCCTCGTCGGACTCGACGATCAGGTCGTTATCGATGCCGATCTCGCCGAATTCGTTGACGATGACCGCATATTTTCGGCCATGATTCTCGCTGAGGATGCGGTTCAGAAGCGTCGTCTTGCCGGAGCCGAGATAGCCCGTGAGCACGGTGACGGGGATCGGCTTCTGCGCGGATGTTTCGGTCATGGGAACCTCGAGGGTTGGCGATGCGCCGCGGGCATCGATGGTTGGGTTCTCATATAAGAGATGAGGTGGCGATGCGCAAATACAGACCTGTGTCGCGATCGACGCGGGAGAAAAAATCAGTCGAGCTCGCCGGCATCGAAGGCGTTCACATCCTCGAGCAGTTCGATGATGCCTTTCGCAGCATGCGCAAGCAGCGCTTCGCCGCGCTCGGCGGTGGCGGCGGCGGCATTGCCGGCGACGCCGTCCGGGCTCAGATCCGACATCTTCCAGCCGAAGGCGTGCGGGCCGTAGGCGCGCAAATGCTTGAAGGAACGCGCGAACTCGCTCTGCCGCGAGGGGAAGTCGCGGGTCTTCGCCATGTCCACCTTGTCCGGATGGAGCGCCAGCATGACCGAGGTCTCGATATCGCCGCCATGGATGTCGACGGCCTTGTCCTCGGCGCCGATCCAGCCATCCGGCTGTCCGAAGCGTGTCCAGCTCGTCGCCACGGCAAGCATCCGGAAGCGTATCCGCGCCTCCGTCGCTACGATGGTCATCAGGGGCGAATTGCCGCCATGCGCGTTCAGCATCACGAATTTGCGGATGCCGAGTCCGGCGAGGTCCTCGGCGATGCCGAGCCAACGTTCGACCGCCTCGTCATAGGCGAGCGTTCGGGTGCCGAGCACGTCCATGTGTTCGATCGAATAGCCGACCGGTTCGACAGGCAGGAAGGTCACGGGCAGGGCTTGGGGGAGTGCGGCGATAACGCGCTCGACGATGCCCGCCGCAATCAGCCGGTCTGTTTCGAAAGGGAGATGCGGCCCGTGCTGTTCATGTGCGCCGAGCGGGAGCACCGCGATCCAGTCCCGCCGCTCGACAGGTTCGAGTGCGGTGGAATTGTCGGTCCATCGTGGCTTCGGCAGCGACATTTCTACTCGGACCTCGGCGTGGTTTGTCGTAAAATCGTTATTTGAGTCATACAGTTCGTAAACTCAAGCCTTATTGCTATAAGTGTTGTGTAGGGGATTCGGCGGGAGGTCCAATGGGCAAGAAGAGCAAAGCCGAAAGGAAGGGCAAGAACGGCAAGAAGAAGGACGAGATCGTCGCCGAGGCGAACGATCACGATCTGGCTTCGGTTCTCGTCCAGGCGGCCCGCTCGATGCGCACCGTGCTCTCTCGCAACCTCGTCGCGAGCGGCCTTTATGCCGGGCAGGACGGCGTCATGCTAGCCCTTGCCGAAACCGACGGGCTCACGGCCGGGGCGCTGGCGGGCAAGCTCGGGGTCAAGGCACCGACGATGACGCGCACGATCGGCCGCATGGAAGCGCAAGGCTTCCTCGAACGCCGGCCGGACAGGGACGATGCCCGGCTGACCAAGGTCTATCTGACAGAGCTCGGCCGTGATCGCCTGCAGATCATCGCGGAAGCGGGCCAGCATTCCGAGAAGCTCGCAACACGCGGTTTGACCGACAAGCAGGTGCGCACTCTCATGAAGCTCCTGCGCGCGGTCGACAGCAATCTGCAGGCCGCCAGAGCTGCGGATTGAGCCGCGGTGTGAGAACAGGGCGGCTTGAACTTCCCGATTGCAGCGATATTTCAAACAGTTTAAAGGAATTTAAACTGGCTGACGGCAGCGACTGCAACGGGGGATATGGTGGCGCAAAAGGTCAAGCTTTCGACAATCGCGGAAACACTCGGCCTTTCGACGGCGACGGTATCCCTGGCATTGCGCGACAGCCCGCTGGTGGCGGCGGTCACCCGCGACAAGATCAAGGAGCAGGCGCGCGCACTCGGCTATATCTACAACCGCCGTGCCGCAAGTCTCAGGACGTCGCGCTCGGGCATCATCGGTGTCGTCGTGCACGACATCATGAACCCGTTCTACGGTGAGATCCTCAAGGCGATCGAGGCTGAGCTCGATCGCGACAAGCAGACCTTCATTCTGTCCAACCACTACGATTCCGTCGAAAAGCAGCGGGATTTCATCGAGACGCTGCTGCAGCTCGGCGGCGACGGCGTCATCATGTCGCCGGCCATCGGCACGCCGCCGCAGGACATTCAGCTTGCCGAGGACAACGGCATGCCGGCGATCCTGATCGCCCGCTCGATCGAGGGGCTCGACGTCCCGATCTTCCGCGGTGACGACGCCTATGGCATTTCGCTTGCGACCAATCACCTCATCGGGCTCGGCCATCGCTGCGTCGCGATGGTCGGGGGAACCGACCAGACCTCCACCGGCCGCGACCGCTATCAGGGCTACGTCAACGCGCTTCGCAAGGCGAATATCGAGGTCGATCCGGACTTGCGCATCCCGGGGCCGCGCTCCAAGCAGGGCGGTTTCGAGGCCGCCGTGCATCTCCTCTCACTGCCGCAGAAGCCGACCGCGGTCGTCTGCTGGAACGATCTGGTCGCCATCGGGATGATGAACGGCATTGCCCGCGCCGGCCTCGTGCCGGGCGTCGACATCTCGGTCACCGGCTACGACGACCTCGAGGAAGCGTCGATCGCGACGCCCGCGCTGACGACCGTCTGGAACGGCCAGGCGGAGGTGGGCCGCAGCGCTGCGCGCGCGCTCCTCGACAAGCTTTCCGGCAGCCATGAACCGGACGGCATCCATCTGATCAAGCCGGAAATGCGCATCCGCCAGTCGACCGGCCCGCTGCGGGTAACGGCTTGATCGATTCCTCCGAGTCTGAACAGGATGCGTGAGTGTTCGTCCGCATTCCCGCTATGTCCGGAAAGGAAACCCGATGAGTCGTCCCAGAATTCTCGTGCCCGG
Organism: Sinorhizobium meliloti 4H41; assembly: GCF_000375585.1. Taxonomy (GTDB): domain Bacteria; phylum Pseudomonadota; class Alphaproteobacteria; order Rhizobiales; family Rhizobiaceae; genus Sinorhizobium; species Sinorhizobium meliloti_A. Next base: position 89,037 of record NZ_AQWP01000005.1, read on the forward strand.
CAAGATAAACCCGAGGGTCCTCGAACGATTGCCGGAAATGTTCGAGACCGTGTGCATCGAGCGCGCCGATGCGGCTCTGGTGACAGCCGACATGCACGACGTTTCCGGTATCGCCGTTTCGGGCAAGCTGCCGGTGCCGCTGATGGATGCATTCCCCAGCCTCGAGATCGTTGCGAATTTCGGCGTCGGCTACGACGGCGTCGATGTCTCGCGCGCAGCAGCCCGAGGGATTGTCGTCACCAATACGCCTGATGTCCTGACGGAGGAAGTCGCCGACACGGCCATCGGCCTCCTCCTCAACACGCTGCGCCTCCTGCCGCAGGCCGAGCAATGGCTGCGCCAGGGCCGCTGGGCGCGCGAGGGCGCCTTCCCGCTGTCGCCGCTTTCGCTCCGCGGCCGTACGGTCGGGCTGTTCGGCCTCGGCCGGATCGGCCTCGCGATCGCACGGCGGCTCGAAGCCTTCGGCGTCTCGATCGCCTACCACACGCGAACGCCGCGCGAAGGGCTCGCTTTCACCTATCATCCGACCCTTTCGGGTATGGCCGAGGCCGTCGACACGCTCATCGTCATCGTACCCGGGACGGCGAGCACGCTGAGGGCTGTCGATGCGGATGTCCTTTCGGCGCTCGGCCCGAAGGGCGTACTGATCAATGTCGGCCGCGGATCGACCGTGGACGAGGCGGCGCTCATCGCCGCGCTTCGGAACGGCACCATTGCCGGAGCCGGCCTCGACGTCTTCGAAAACGAGCCGCATGTTCCCGAAGCGCTGCTTTCGTTTCCGAATGTCTCTCTGCTGCCGCATGTGGCGTCGGCGTCGGTCGTCACGCGCAACGCGATGTCCGATCTCGTGGTCGACAATCTGAAGGCATGGTTCTCGACCGGCGAAGCTTTGACGCCGGTGGTCGAGACGCCGTTCCGGCGCAGAGTGGTCTAACTAACCGGCCTTGCTCTCACGATAGGCGCGCGCGGCATCTCCGAAGGCCTTGAACAGGGCGGCTGACGGGGCGTCGGTCCGCACCCAGTATTCGGGATGCCACTGCACGCCGACGGCAAAGGCCTTGGCGCCGACGACCGAGACCGCCTCGATGGTCCCGTCGTCGGCCACGGCTTCGACTGCGAGGCGCGGAGCGGCGGCGCCGATCGCCTGGCGGTGCAGCGAATTGACCCTTACCCGGCCCGTGCCGAGGACCGGGGCAAGGCAGCTTCCTTCCTTCACGACCACATCCTGGCGAATGCCATAGGCGACATCGAGATCCGGAACCTCCGGCTTGCGATGGTCCCAGATGCCGGGCTGCTCCTGGATCTCGCTCGCAAGCGTGCCGCCAAGCGCGACATTGAGCTCCTGTATGCCGCGGCAGATCGCGAACAGCGGGACGCCGCGATCGATTGCGCGGCGGATCAGCGGCAGGCTGGTCGCATCGCGGCCCGGGTCGAAAGGCCCGTCCGCTTCGGTCGCCTCCCTGCCATAGAGCGAAGGGTGGACGTTGGAGCGAGCGCCGCTGGCGAGCACCCCGTCGACGCGGTCGAGAATCTCGTCCACATCGTTCCCGGCCTGCAGAGCGGGAACGAGAAACACCATCAGCCCGGCGCCCTCGACCGCCGCGCGGACATATTGGTGGGCGGCAACATGCCAGACATTGCCGTCGAATTCGCGGAAATCGCAGGGGATGGCAACGACAGGTTTCGACATCGTCAGACTCCGGTTATTATCCGCAAAAGCCATGCCGCCAGAACCTTTAAAAAGTCAACGGGAGAAGCGCGGTACTCCCTCGTCTCCGGCGGAACGGCTTGGGCAATGGACAGACGAGCCTGCGCACTTCCGACGGACCGCCATGCACTTTTCCCGAAAGTGCTCATTCGATTATGCCGCAGGCTTGCGGGGCGGTTTTCGTTGCGAATGGCCGGCGCATTGTGTATGCGGAGCTAAAGGAACCGATTGCGCCTCGCGGGCAAGCGGTGATGGGTGGATAAGACAGGGCCGCCATCGGCGGCGCCGCAGAATTTTGGAGAATTGGACGATGGCAGAGCATCATTCGGGACCGGTCGAAACGGGCGCTCCGATGGACTATTCCGAGCATGAGAAGACATATGATTTCTTCATCAGCGCCACGAAATACGGCACTCTGTTTTGCGTCGCGCTGCTGATTGCGATGGCTGCTGCTTTCTTTACGACGATGGGCTTCTTCAGCTCGCTTGTTCTTTTCATTCTCATCAACGTCGCCGGTTACTTCTTTCTTCGCTGATCGGCGTCGCTGATCCGTCCCGCCGAAGATGGGGAGGGGTCCCCATCTTTGTCGCGGGCCCATCGCGTTTTTCCCGCACCACGTGGGAGTATCGTCTCGGCGGCGGATGTTTCCGCCCCCGCAGGAGGAGTTTCTGTCGCTACGACGACGCCCCGGAGGGTGCACTAAGGTCGCTGTAGCGCATCGAGGTGCCGCATGGTTCTCTTCCGAAATCGGCTCGATTCGGGGACCGTGTGAGTGAAGAGGCGGCGTGCAATGCTGTCGTCTGGAGGACAACGTCCGCAACCCGGCCTGCCGGGGCGGACCTGGGAGGGGGATTTGTGAGCGAGATCGTCTTTATCGCCAAGGAATCGGATCCGAACGAGGGACGCGTTGCCGGCTCCGTCGAGAGCGTGAAAAAACTGAAGGCGCTTGGCTTCGACGTGGTTGTCGAAGCGGGTGCGGGCCTCAGTTCACGCATACCCGATCAGGAATACGAGAAGGCCGGTGCGCGGATCGGTACGGCCGCGGATGCGAAAACCGCCGACGTGGTCCTCAAGGTCCGTCGGCCGACCGCGCAGGAGATTTCCGGCTACCGGTCGGGCGCTGTCGTCATCGCCATCATGGATCCCTACGGTAACGAGGAAGCGATATCGGCCATGGCCGGCGCGGGCCTCACGACCTTCGCCATGGAGCTGATGCCGCGTATCACCCGCGCCCAATCCATGGACGTGCTTTCCAGCCAGGCAAACCTTGCCGGTTATCAGGCGGTGATCGACGCCGCCTACGAATATGACCGCGCGCTGCCGATGATGATGACCGCGGCCGGCACCGTGCCGGCCGCCAAGGTCTTCGTCATGGGCGCAGGCGTTGCCGGCCTGCAGGCGATCGCTACCGCCCGCCGCCTGGGCGCGGTCGTCTCGGCGACGGACGTTCGCCCCGCCGCCAAGGAGCAGGTTGCCTCCCTCGGGGCCAAGTTCATCGCCGTCGAGGATGAGGAGTTCAAGGCGGCCGAGACCGCCGGCGGCTATGCCAAGGAAATGTCTGAGGAGTATCGGGCCAAGCAGGCGGCGCTCGTCGCCGAGCACATTGCCAAGCAGGACATCGTCATCACCACGGCGCTGATCCCCGGCCGCCCGGCGCCGCGGCTCGTTAGCCGCGAAATGCTCGATTCCATGAAGCCCGGATCGGTCGTCGTCGACCTTGCAGTCGAGCGCGGCGGCAACGTCGAGGGCGCCGAAGCCGGCAAGGTGACGGAGGTCGGGGGCATCAGGATCGTCGGCCATCTGAACGTGGCGGGCCGCATCGCCGCTTCCGCCTCGTTGCTCTATGCCAAGAACCTAGTCACCTTCCTGGAGACGATGGTCTCGAAGGAGACGAAGGCGCTGGCATTGAACATGGAGGACGAGCTCGTCAAGGCCACGGCGCTGACCCATGGAGGGGCAGTCGTGCACCCGGCCTTCGGCGGCGCCATGAGGGGGGAGAAGTAAGATGGCGAACGAACTTCTGGACAAGGCACTGACCGATCTGGAACGGGCGGTCGAGGCGGTGAAGACCGCCGCCGAATACGTGCCCGATGCGGCCGGAGCGGTGGCGCATGGCGCGACCGGCGGCGCGATCGATCCCTTCGTCTTCCGCCTCGCGATCTTCGTGCTGGCGATCTTCGTAGGCTATTACGTCGTCTGGTCGGTGACGCCGGCGCTGCATACGCCCCTGATGGCGGTGACCAATGCGATCTCGTCGGTAATCGTCGTCGGCGCCTTGCTCGCGGTCGGGATTTCCGCATCGGGGTTTGCCACCGGCTTCGGCTTCGTCGCACTGGTGCTTGCTTCGGTGAACATCTTCGGCGGCTTCCTGGTCACCCAGCGCATGCTCGCCATGTACAAGAAAAAAGAAAAGTGAGGCGGGCCGATGAACGCTAATTTCGCTGCCTTCCTCTATCTCGTCTCGGGCGTGCTCTTCATCATGGCGCTACGCGGCCTGTCGCATCCGACCACCAGCCGCAAGGGCAATACCTACGGCATGGTCGGCATGGGCATCGCGATCGTCACGACGCTGTTCCTGGCACAGCCGTCGATCGGCGGGTTTCTCCTGATCGTCCTAGGTCTGGCCGCCGGCGGCGGTGCCGGCGCCTATATCGCAAAGCGCATCCCGATGACGGCGATGCCGCAGCTCGTGGCCGGCTTTCACTCGCTCGTCGGTCTCGCTGCCGTTCTGGTGGCGGCCGCCGCACTCTATGCCCCGTCCTCCTTCGGTATCGGTGAGGTCGGCTCGATCCACGCCCAGGCGCTGGTCGAAATGGCGCTCGGCGTGGCGATCGGCGCCGTCACGTTCACGGGCTCGATCATCGCCTTCCTGAAGCTCGACGGCCGCATGTCCGGCAAGCCTATCCTTCTGCCCTACCGCCACGCGATCAATCTCGCGATTGCCGCACTCGTCGTCTTCTTCATCGTCGGGTTGGCGCTCAGCGAAAGCCATTTCGATTTCTGGGCGATCGTCGCCCTGTCGCTGGCGCTCGGCGTCCTGATCATCGTTCCGATCGGCGGCGCGGACATGCCGGTCGTCGTGTCGATGCTGAACTCCTATTCCGGCTGGGCCGCGGCCGGCATCGGCTTTACCCTCGGCAACCTGGCGCTCATCATAACCGGGGCGCTCGTCGGCTCGTCGGGCGCGATCCTCTCCTACATCATGTGCAAGGGCATGAACCGGTCCTTCATCTCGGTGATCCTGGGCGGCTTCGGCGGCGAGACGGCGGCTGCCGGGGGCGACGACGGGGTCCAGAGGACGGTGAAACAGGGCTCGGCCGACGACGCCGCCTTCCTGATGCAGAACGCCTCGAAGGTGATCATCGTGCCGGGCTACGGCATGGCAGTCGCCCAGGCACAGCACGCGCTCCGGGAGCTTGCCGACAAGCTCAAGGAGAACGGCGTCGAGGTGAAATACGCGATCCACCCGGTCGCCGGCCGCATGCCGGGCCATATGAACGTGCTGCTCGCCGAAGCGAATGTCCCCTATGACGAGGTGTTCGAACTGGAGGACATCAATTCGGAGTTTGCCCAGGCCGACGTCGCCTATGTCATCGGCGCCAACGACGTCACCAATCCGGCGGCCCGCGACGACAAGTCCTCGCCGATCTACGGCATGCCGATCCTGGACGTCGACAAGGCCAAGACCTGCCTCTTCGTCAAACGTTCGCTCGGCTCCGGCTATGCCGGCATCGACAACACGCTGTTCTACAAGGACGGCACGATGATGCTGCTCGGCGACGCCAAGAAGATGACCGAGGAGATCGTCAAGGCGATCAATCACTGAGGGTATCGGCTCCATTTAACTGGAGGCGATCTCCGGATCCCAGGTGAAGAGCTCCTTCGCCCTGGCGATGCCGCGCAATGCGAAGCGCCCGAGCGAAACGGCATTTGTCCGATGCTCGGGCGGACAGGCGGCGATGAATTCCGAAGACATGATCACGTGCCGCTCGACGGAGCGGCACATGGCGGAGATACGGCTCACCTCGTTGACGGCCGGTCCGACGACGGTGAAATCCAGTCGGTTCTGGCTGCCGATATTGCCGTAAAAGACCTCGCCGATGTGCAGGCCCAGATAGACGTCGGTAGTCGGCTTCCCCTCGTCGAGCCGCCTTGCGTTCAATTCCGCCAGCATGACCCGCAGCTGACGCTCCGCCGCGATGGCGGCGCCGCAGGCCTCGGCCGGTTTGCGGCCGTTGAAGATGGCAAGCACTCCGTCGCCGATAAGCTTCAATACGCTGCCGCCATGATCGTGGACGGCGGTGATCACCATGCCGGAATAGTCGTTCAGAAAGGGGATGACATCCTCCGGCGCGACGCTGTCGGCTATGCGCGTGTAGTTCCTCAGATCGGAGAACCACATGACTGCTTCGATCCGCTCGGCCGAGCCCCGTTCGATGCTGCCCTCGACGACGCGGCGGCCGGCGTCGGGGCCGAGATAGACATCCGCAAGCGTCCCGATGATGCGCATGCACGAGGCTGCCTTCACCGCGAGCGCGAGGGTGGGCAGCAACACTCTCAGTGCTGCGATGTCCTCTTCACGGAAGCCGGCCTGCTTCTTTGTGGTCCAATAGGAGTACAGGCAATCCATCTGCCCTATGCGGCCGCGGTCGGTGAAGTGATGAATCATGCTGATGCAGTCGGTGTGGCCCTCTGCCCTGAGCGTGTCGAGCATGGTGAAGGGAATATGCTTCTCTCCGGCAAGGCGGGTGCGGCGCTCGGTTTCATTGTTCTTGAGCATATGGAAGAAGACGGAACGCTGCCAGTTGGTCTGGGCCTCGCCGCCGCTGGTCGACCCGTATTGCACGACCTCGGGAACCTCGCCGCTTTCGCTGTTCCACTGGAAGGCGCGCCCCTCGAACTCCGGGTGCAGCGTATCGATGATGCCGAGCGCACGATCTATGGGCAGGCCAGCGGCGTGGCACCGTTCACAGAAGCCGGCAAGAAGGTCCTGCTCCTTCAGGCCTCGAATTCCCTCGTCCGACATCCACACAACGATGTCGCGGATCAGCTGTTCCTTCATCCTGCATCCCGTCGTGCCGGCGTTACCGCGTCCGGCAACGATCATCACCATCACAGTGCAGCGACTTGCGGCGCCGCGCAAGGTGGGCCGTGCGGATCACGCAATGTGGCTCGGACAGCGGGATGGGAGAGGAGTCGGCCTCACCGCTCGCCCCGCGATCAACCGGCCGGCGCCAGGACCAGATGATCCACGCCAAGGGCGACATTCAGGCCCTCTTGCACCTGGACATTGACCGGTTGCAGCATGAAAGCCTTGTTCGTGCCGCCGGCAATGACCTTCGCTCCGCCACCGACTGCGAAGCTCGCATCGGCGCCGACGCCGACATATTCGCCAGCCAGTGCATATTCGTTCAGCGGAGTGCCGGTTTTCGCCAGCACGTCCCAGATCATGACGGTTTTGCCGGTTGAGCCGATGTCCAGGCCGATCTTGGTGATCTTGCCCGCGTAGACTCCTCCAGGCGAGCCATCCGCCGGCGAGAAGGTGCACATCAGGTCCTTGGTCGAGGTGACGATCAGCCCGGTGCCGCCTTCCGAACCGCATGTGAGACGCCCGAGCGTGACGTAATTCTGGGCGCTGGCAGCTCCGGTGAGCGCCGCAAAGGCGATTGCCGTAGTGAGGGTCTGTCGAATCATGGCTCGGATCTCCGTGCTGGACCGTTTCACTGTTCATCCAACAGCGAAACGCTCTAAACCCGCTGAAACCAGGCGCTTCCGGACGGAAAACCGCTACGCACTTTTCCTGGAAGTGCTCTAACCCTTTGGTCCAACGCACTTCCGGACGGAAAACCGTTACACACTTTTCCTGGAAGTGCTTCTAGGCCATGGTCAAACGGATTGAATTCAGGATGGTTCCGCGACCCTGTTCGGCTTTGATGAAACGACGACGCCAGCGACAGGCGCGGGCGTCTGATGTCTAACGGAGAATGGGCGACGTCAGGACATCGCCTTGGCGCGGGCAAGGCCGGCACGCGCCGGCTCGTATTTGGGATCGAGCGACAAGGCATGCGAATAGGACTTCGCTGCCTTGGCCTTGTCACCGCGTCGCTCGTAGATCAGCGCCTGGTTTGCCCAGGACTCCGCCAGCTTGCCATTCAGGTTGATGGCCGTGTTGAAGTCGGAGAAGGCATTGTCGTCGTCGCCCTGCGCCACATAGGAGATGCCGCGGCCGTTATAGGGTTCGGGTGAGCTCGGCGAGAGCGAGATTGCCTTGGAGAAATCTTCGATAGCCTGCGCGTGCTGGTTGCGCGCCTGATAGATCAGGCCACGATTGTGGTAGGCGCGGGGGTCCGCCGTATCGAGTTCGATCGCCTTGTTGAAGTCGTTGAAAGCGGCGTCGAGCTGGTTCGCCTGACGGTAGAGATTGCCGCGGCCGATATAGGCGACATCGTAATTCGGATTGATCTGCAGCGCCGCATTGTAATCGGCAAGAGCGGCCTGCTGGTTGCCCAGGTTGCGCTGAACCAGCGCCCTGTTGGCATAGGCCTGATAGAAGCGTGGGTTGAGCTGGATCGCCTGGTCGAAATCGGCGACCGCGCGGCGGAATTCGCCGGCGCGCCCGTAGGCCGAGCCGCGCACATTGTAGCCCTCGGGGTCGCTCGGATTGGACGCGATGACGCTCGAGAGCGAGGCGATGTTTTCTTCCGAGCCCTGTGCCCGTTCGACGCGGAACATCGATTCGGGCTTGTCGGTCTGGCATCCTGCGATCAGCAGGGCCGAGCCGAGCACGAGAAAGGCGGCAAGCTTCGGCTTGCGCTGGTGGCGGCGGTTCGCCTCCTCGGTGATGAGGCCGGAGACGTCCGCAGTCATGGCAGCAAGTGTCAAAGTCGATCCCTCAATGCGACAAGGCCCGAAAGCCATCGGCTTTCCGTTTACAGAGCACGCAAGTGCGGCGGCTGACCGTCGCCAGCTGTCACGCTAGACTGTCGACGGACTGGGTGTCCATACCAAAATGGCGGCGGCGATCCCTCGCCTCCGCCACTTGCATTGGAAAGCGTCGAAAAAAAGACGATCAGCGGGCCACGAGGCCTTCGCGCTGCGCCCGCTTGCGGGCCAGCTTGCGAACGCGGCGGACGGCTTCTGCCTTTTCGCGCGCACGCTTCTGGGACGGCTTTTCGTAGAAGTCACGCATCTTCATTTCGCGGAAAATGCCTTCGCGCTGCATCTTTTTCTTAAGAGCGCGGAGCGCCTGATCGACATTGTTATCGCGGACAAGTACCTGCACGTGAATCCCGTTCCTTTGCTTCGAGTTGGCAAGCCTCACCATCAGGTTTGGGGAGGCAATAAATTTGCGTTCGCTGGGCGAGAACCCTACGATTGAAAGAGCGGATAACAGATCGCGTGCCGAAAGTCCAGCGGCGAGAGAAACCGCGCGGGGAAAAAGCGCCAATACCTCTGCGGCGGCGGGCCGTCGATGTCGCAAGACCGCGCAAGTCCGCCTGATCGCGTCGCAAAAGAAACGTTGCGTGGTCCTCGGATTTGCGATTTCTAACGCCAACGAACGTTACCGGGTTCATGGAGTAGCAGGCTGATGCGCAAATATTCTGTTTTTGCCGTGGCGCGCGAGGCGCTGCGCGGCCACAAAGGGTGGGGCCCGCACTGGGCTTCGCCGGAGCCGCGCAAGCAATATGACGCAATCATCATCGGCGGCGGCGGCCACGGCCTCGGCGCCGCCTATTATCTCGCCAAAGAGCACGGCATCACCAACGTCGCCGTGCTGGAGAAGGGCTGGATCGGCGGCGGTAACACCGGCCGCAACACGACGATCATCCGGTCCAACTATCTCTATGAAGAGAGTATGGACATCTACGAGCATTCGCTGAAGCTCTGGGAAAACCTGTCGCAGGACCTGAACTACAACGTCATGTATTCGCCGCGCGGCGTGATGATGCTGTCGCACAACATCCATGACCAGCAGTCCTTCAAGCGTCACATCAATGCCAACCGGCTCTACGGCATCGACAACGAGTGGCTGACGCCGGAGCAGGCCAAGGCCTACTGCCCGCCGCTCGACATAGCGAAGACTGCCCGCTACCCGATCAACGGCGCGGCACTGCAGCGCCGCGGCGGCACTGCGCGCCACGATGCGGTCGCCTGGGGCTATGCGCGCGCGGCCTCGGATCGCGGCGTCCACATCATCCAGAATTGCGAAGTGACCGGCATCCGCCGCGACGAAACCGGCCGCGTGACCGGCGTCGATACCAACCGCGGCTTCATCGGCGCGAAGAAGGTCGGCATCTCCGCTGCGGGCCACTCGTCGGTCCTGATGCAGATGGCGGATGTGCGCGTGCCGCTGCAGAGCCAGCCGCTGCAGGCGCTCGTCTCCGAGCCCTTGAAGCCGATCTTCCCCTGCGTTGTCATGTCGAACTCCGTGCATGCCTATATCTCGCAGTCGGACAAGGGCGAGTTCGTCATCGGCGCCGGCACCGACCAGTACAATTCCTACTCGCAGACCGGCGGCCTGCAGATCATCACGCATACGCTGGATGCGATCTGCGAGCTTTTCCCGATGTTCCGCCGCGTCAAGATGATGCGGCAATGGGGCGGCATCGTCGACGTCACCCAGGATCGTTCGCCGATCCAGGGCGTGACGCCGGTGCCCGGGCTCTACCTCAATGCCGGCTGGGGGACGGGCGGCTTCAAGGCGACGCCGGGTTCGGCCAATCTCTTTGCCCATCTCATCGCGCGCGGCGAGCCGCACCGGCTTGCCGCGGGGCTCACGCTCGAGCGCTTCCGCACCGGGCGGCTCATCGACGAGGCGGCCGCGGCCGCCGTTGCGCACTAAAACATGATCCGACGGAGCGAAGCCAAGATCGATAGGATTACGCTTCAGAGAAAAGAACGTAGAGCGGCCTTGCGCCTTCCAAGGAAGGCGCGGCGCTCTGATCGAGGACATTCCAGATGCTTCTGATTTACTGCCCCTATTGCGAGGAAGAGCGCTCGGAGCTCGAATTCCGCAATGCCGGCGATGCCCACATCGTCAGACCGGCCAACATCGCCGAGATCAGCGACGAGGAGTTCGAGGAGTACTTCTTCCTCCGTCAGAATCCGAAAGGGCTGATCTATGAAAGGTGGCGGCATATCCACGGCTGCGGTCGCTTCTTCAATGCGGCTCGCGATACGGTGAGCGACCGCTTCCACGTGACCTACAAGGCCGGTGAGCCGAAGCCCGATCTCAACGCTGAGCCGAAGACGAGCGAAACGGTCGAGACCTACGAGGCGCTGGAAGGAGTGGCAGAATGACCGGGGTCAATCGAATTTCGGGCGCCGGGCGCCTGACGCCGGCGCGCACCGCCCGCTTCACCTTCGACGGCCGGACGCTGACGGCGCTCGAGGGCGACACCATCGCCTCCGCGCTCATCGCCAACGACATCCATCTCGTCGGCCGCTCGTTCAAATATCACCGCCCGCGCGGCATCCTTTCGGCAGGCGCCGAAGAACCGAATGCGCTGCTCGACGTTTCGCGCGATGCCGCGCGCCGGCAGCCGAACGTGCGCGCCACCGTGCAGGAAGTCTTCGACGGCATGAAGGTGTCGTCGCAGAACCGTTGGCCGTCGCTCGCCTTCGACGTCGGCGGCTTCAACGATCTGTTGTCGCCCTTCTTCGCGGCGGGCTTCTACTACAAGACCTTCATGTGGCCGAAGGCCGCCTGGCACAAGATCTACGAGCCCTTCATCCGCCGTGCCGCCGGTCTTGGCGTGGCGCCCACGGAGACCGATCCGGACCATTACGCAAGCCGCTACGTCCATTGCGACGTGCTGGTGGTCGGCGCCGGCGCTGCCGGACTTGCGGCCGCACTCGCGGCCGCGAATGCCGGTGCGAAGGTGATCCTGTGTGACGAACAGCCTGAAGTCGGCGGAGCGCTGCATTACGACAGCGGCACCGTGATCGACGGCCAGCCCGGCTATGACTGGGCACTGGCGACGGGCAAGGCGCTTGCGGCGATGGACAATGTCACGCTGCTGACCCGCACGACGGCCTTCGGTTACTACAACCACAATTTCGTCGGCCTCGTCGAACGCGTGACCGACCACCTCCCGGCCCCCGACAAGGGGCTTCCGCGCGAGCGTCTATGGCAGGTGCGCGCGAAGAAGGTGATCCTCGCCAATGGGGCGATCGAGCGCCACATGGTCTTCGCCAACAACGACCGCCCTGGAATCATGCTGGCCTCGGCCGGCCGCACCTATCTCAACCATTTCGGCGTCGCAGTCGGCAAGAAGGTGGGCATCTACACGGCCCATGATTCCGCCTATGAGGCGGCCTTCGACCTGAGGAAGGCCGGCGTCGACGTCCCCGTGATCGTCGACTGCCGCGACAGGCCGGGCGACATGGTACTCGCCGAAGCCCGCAGCCTCGGCATCGAGGTATTGAGCGGCCACTCGGTCGTCAATACCGCCGGCAAGCTCAGGATTGCATCCATGAGTGTGGCTCGCAACGGCGGCGGAGCATCGCGCAAGATCGCGGTCGACGCCCTGCTCGTCTCGGCCGGTTGGACCCCCTCGGTGCATCTCTTCTCCCAGTCGCGGGGCAAGGTGACGTTCGATGCGGCGACGGAGCGGTTCCTGCCGGGAACCTATGCACAGGAATGCCTCTCCGTCGGCGCCTGCAATGGCACGGACGACCTGCAGGCGACGATCGACGAGGCACTCGCCGCCGGTGAACTGGCGGCCCGTGCCGCGGGTGCGGAAGGCGGCGGTCAGGTCGCGCTCTACGGCCGCAACGCTTTCGAATGGACAGGCGGCATGATCGGCGCGGCGGAAGGCGCGGGGCGAGACACGACGGTCAAGGCCTTCATCGACTTCCAGCACGACGTCTGCGCCAAGGATATCCGGCTCGCGGTGCGTGAAGGGATGCATTCGATCGAGCACATCAAGCGCTTCACCACCAATGGCATGGCGTCCGACCAGGGCAAGCTTTCCAACATGCACGGCCTGGCGATCGCGGCGGAAGCGCTCGGCAAGGAAATCCCGCAGGTGGGGCTCACGACCTTCCGCCAGCCCTATACGCCGGTGACCTTCGGAGCGATCGTCAGCCATTCGCGCGGAAACCTCTTCGATCCGGCCCGCAAGACGCCGATCCATGCCTGGGAGGAGGCGCAGGGCGCCGAATTCGAGGATGTGGGCAACTGGAAGCGTGCCTGGTTCTATCCGAAAGCGGGCGAAAACATGCACGAGGCGGTCGCGCGCGAGTGCAAGACGGTTCGCGAGGTGGCCGGCGTCTTCGACGCATCGACCCTCGGCAAGATCGAAGTGGTCGGCCCCGATGCCGCCAAGTTCCTGAACCTCATGTACACCAACGCCTGGGACAACCTGAAGCCCGGCCGCTGCCGCTACGGGATCATGCTGCGCGACGACGGCTTCGTCTATGACGACGGTGTCGTCGGCCGGCTTGCCGACGATCGCTTCCATGTGACGACGACGACCGGCGGCGCGCCGCGCGTCCTCCACCACATGGAGGACTATCTCCAGACGGAGTTCCCGCATCTGAAGGTGTGGCTGACGTCGACGACCGAGCAATGGGCCGTCATCGCGGTCCAGGGTCCGAAGGCGCGCGAGATCATCGCGCCGCTCGTCGAGGGCATCGACCTTTCGAACGAAGCCTTCCCCCATATGAGCGTTGCCGAAGGCAGCATATGCGGTGTGCCGACCAGGCTCTTCCGCATGTCGTTCACCGGCGAACTGGGGTTCGAGGTCAACGTACCGGCCGACTACGGCCAATCCGTGTGGGAGGCGATCTGGGCTCGGGCGGAGCCGATGGGCGCCTGCGCCTACGGCACCGAGACCATGCACGTGCTGCGCGCCGAAAAAGGCTACATCATCGTCGGCCAGGACACGGACGGAACCCTCACGCCGGACGATGCCGGCCTTTCCTGGGCGGTATCGAAGAAGAAACAGGACTTCGTCGGCATTCGCGGCATGAAGCGGCCCGACCTCGTCAAGGAAGGCCGCAAGCAGCTCGTCGGCCTCCTCACGAAGGACCCGCAGGTGGTGCTGGAGGAAGGGGCGCAGATCGTTGCCGATCCGAACGAAGCCAAGCCGATGACCATGCTCGGTCATGTGACCTCGTCCTACTGGTCGCCGAACTGCGGCCGCTCGATCGCGCTCGCGGTCGTCGCCGGCGGCCGCGCACGCCTCGGGCAGACGCTCTACGTGCCGATGGCCGACCGGACGATCGCCGTCGAGGTGAGCGACATGGTGTTCTTTGACAAGGAAGGAGGTCGCCTCCATGGCTGACCACGCAATCGCTACACGCAAAGCTCCGCTTGCCGGCCGCCGTGGCGGCTCGCCGGCGGCGATCCTTACCCCTGCGGAACCCGCTTCGCGGATATCGCTGCGCGCCGGCGCCGACGCGGTTCCCGCACTCTCGGCAGCTCTCGGCGTGACCATTCCCGTGCGGCCGAAGACGTCCGCCTCGACCGGCCGGCGTCATGTCCTTTGGCTCGGTCCCGATGAGTGGCTGGTGATCGACGAGGACGGCGCCGACCTGATGGCGGCGGCCGCATCGAGCGGGACCGTGCATTCGGCCGTCGACGTTTCGCACCGGAACACTGCCGTCATCGTCAGCGGGGCGGGCGCGGAAGCGGCGATCAACAGCGGCTGCCCGCAGGACCTGTCGCTGGCGATTTTTCCCGTCGGTGCCTGCTCGCGCACGATCTTCGGCAAGGCGGAAATCGTTCTTTTCCGAACCGCCGAGGATACGTTCCGCGTCGAGTGCTGGCGGTCGTTCTCGTCCTTCGTGTTTGGGCTGCTGGCCGAAGGCGCGGAAGACGCGGGGCACTGAGGAGGCAATTTCCGGCCCCTCATCCGGCCTGCCGGCCACCCTATCCTCGCCGGGGGAAGGTGACTCGCGGCAAGCTCCAGTCCCCTTCGCCGCCCTGGAAAGAGGGCGAGGCAGTGCCCGCATGTTCCTTCTCCCCGTAAACGGGGAGAAGGTTGCGGCAGCCGGATGAGGGGCATTTCCTCCTCAGGAGCGATCGCGCTAAGTTCTGCCGGTCGAACTGGGATTCGGGAACGGGAGGAGCGAGCTTGAAGACGCGTGCGGCGGTGCTGAGGAAGTCACCGGTCGGAAGGCCTTATGCCCATACGAGGCCGCTCTCGATCGAAACGATCGATCTCGATCCGCCGGGACCGGACGAGTTGCTGGTGAGGATCGGCGCCGCCGGACTCTGCCACTCCGACCTCTCGGTCATCAACGGCGACAGGCCGCGGCCGGTGCCGATGGCGCTCGGCCACGAGGCCGCCGGCACCGTGGAAGCGGTCGGAAGCGGCGTAGGTGACATCGTCCCGGGAGACCGGATGGTGATGAGCTTCATGCCGAGCTGCGGCCATTGCCTCCCCTGCGCGGAAGGCCGGCCGGCGCTATGCGTTCCCGGAGCGGAAGCAAACGGCAAGGGCACGCTGCTTTCGGGGGAACGCCGGCTGCATTGCGGTGAAGTCCCTGTGAACCATCACCTCGGCGTCTCCGGATTTGCCGATTATGCGGTGGTTTCGCGCCATTCCGCGGTCAAGATCGAGACGGACCTGCCGATGGTAGAGGCGGCGCTGTTCGGCTGTGCCGTGCTGACCGGCGTCGGAGCGGTCGTCAATACGTGCCGGGTTCGGCCGGGCGAATCCGTTGCCGTCATCGGGCTGGGCGGGGTGGGATTGGCAGCCCTTCTGGGTGCCGTTGCCGCCGGCGCCCAGCGCGTCGTCGCGATCGATCTCGCCGAGGACAAGCTGAAGCTTGCCCGCGCGCTGGGCGCGACGGACACGTTCCTTGCAGCCGATCCGGATGTGGCCGAGACTGTCCGACAGGCGACCCGCGGCGGCGTCGACCATGCGGTCGAGGCCGCCGGCTCCGTAAAAGCCTTCGAGCTCGCCTATCGCATTACGCGGCGAGGCGGGCTGACGGTTTCCGCAGGGCTCGCCCATCCTTCAAGCCAGATAGCCATCCCCGCGGTGAGCCTGGTTGCGGAAGAGCGTAGTGTGCGCGGCAGTTACATGGGAAGCTGCGTGCCCTCCCGCGATATCCCGCGTTTCATTGCGCTCTACGAACGCGGCAGGCTGCCGGTCGACCGGCTGCTGTCGAGCACCGGACCGCTGGAGGAGATCAACGAAGCATTCGATCTTCTCGACCAGGGCCGCGTGATACGCCACGTGATCACGTTCTGATACGGCCGCCACACGGTCAGCCGTCCGCCGGCCATCCCTGCCAGGCGATCCAGCGTCCGTGGAAGTCGGCGCGGCCGACGAGATGCCTTTCGCCCTTCGGCCAAATCTGCAATGACAATGCGGCACCCGGCGCCTGTCCGTCGGCTTCCATCTGCAAACGGGCAAGCGGGGCCTCGGATGTCGCGGTCGCCCCGGCGGCAGCGATCAGGGCCTCGCCCTCTTCCCGCGCAGCTTCCGGCAGATACTGCCAGGCGATCGAATGATAGACGACGTGGACAGCGCCCGGATGGACGTGCGCCAGCCGTGTTTTCAGCCAGTCGATCGCGTCCGCCTGCTCGACAAGGCTTCTTTGGGAGGCGGCAAGCTCCAGCGCCTGCCGCGTGCGGTCGATCCGGTCTTGCTGATCGGCCCAGACGTAGGAGAGGAGCCGTAGCCGATCCTCGCTATCGGCCGGATCGAGGGGGTTGATGTCGCAGCCGGCGCGTTCGATCACTTCGACGGGTCGCAGAGGCGGCGCTGCTCCCGACCACTCGGGGGCTATGCTCACGGGGCTGGCTGCATCGCCCCAATGGCTGTTCGCGAGATCGTAGCGGTAGCGGTCCCAATGGAGATTCAAGCCGGCGCTGGCGCCGATCTCGGAAAGGATCAACGGCTTCCCGAAAAGCTGTGCCACGGTGAGGAAACCGGGAAGCAGGGCGCCCGAGCGGCGCACCTCGTTCGTCTGCGGCGCGGAGGTGAGACGATCGAGGATGAAGGGGGCTTCCCGCTCCATAGCCTGAGCGATCGCCTGCCAGAGAGCGTCGTCGTCCGTCCGGTTCGGCGGATAGCACGCGCCGAGGGCCGCGCTGCGGCCGGATAGAACCAGCGCGTGCAGAGCACCGGCAAGGCGGAGCGCGACGGAATCGCCCTTCGAAGTCGGGTCGCCCGACCAGCCGAGGACACGCTCGCCCACCGGCGAGTCCGCATCGATCCGGTCGGCGACGAGACGGCAGAGTCGGGCCGTAAATGGCGATCCCAGCTCGTCACAGGACTTCGCCTGGCCGCGGAAGGCATGGCGAACGTGGGTCCCGTCCGGTCTCCCCTCAGACATCGTCCGGCCGATCCTTCGGGTCGAACTGGATGATCGTCTGCCAGGTGGCGGTCAGGGCAGGCTTTCTTTCGCCTTCGATCTCGACCGTGACGTCATAGGTGATCATCAGCATGCCGGCCCCGCGGAAGCGTGCGTCTGCCATGGTGAAGCGGCCGCGCACGCGCGCGCCGCTCTTGACCGGCGCCACGAAGCGCACCTTCTCGAAGCCGTAATTGATGCCCATCGTCTGCTCGCGGATCTTGGGCAGGCAATTGTAGTTCATCGCCGAAAGCAGCGACAGCGAGAGGAAACCATGCGCAATGGTGCCGCCGAAAGGCGTCTCCGCCGCGGCGCGCACCGGGTCGGTATGGATGAACTGGAAGTCACTCGTCGCCTCGGCAAAACGGTCGATCGTCTGCTGCGTCACGGTGATCCAGTCGGAGACGCCGAGCTCCTTGCCGATCAGATCCTTGATATCCGAAAGTGAAATATCCTGCGGCATATGATTTTCCTGAAAATGGGGCCTCCCCGCTGATCTATAGGCCGGCTCGGCAAGGTCTAGCAAGTGGTCCTAAGTCTTGAGATGGTTCACTGTTTTCTTGAAACAGCGAAACCATCCAACTCTCTGGAGCCGGGCACTTCCGGACAGAAACCGTCAGACCCTTTTCTTCGGAGCGCTCTCGAAAACCTCGGCGAGAACGGTGACCGAACGGGCCGGCGCGAAGGATGGTGCGCTGAGGTCCGAGAGTGCGTCGCGCCATTCGCCCTCAAGGCTCGAAGGCAGGCGGAATGGGTGCGGCGAGTGGCTGCGGTTGATGACCACCGCAAGTCGGGTCGCGCGCCCCTGACGGCGGTCGTCGGTCGCGAGCATCACGACGAGATTGTCGGTTGCGGGATGCTCCCAATCCTCCACCGCAAGCGGCTCCCCGTCGAGGCGCAGCCAGGCGACGTCGCCGCTGCCGGTGAAGAACCCGGTCTCGCCGAAGACCGAGAAGCGCCGGCGCATGGCGGAAAGCCTGGCGGTATGCTCGACGAGCTTGCCGTCGAGCTTGCTCCAGTCGAGCCAGGTCACGGCATTGTCCTGCGCATAGGCGTTGTTGTTGCCACCCTGGCTGCGCCCGCCTTCATCCCCGGCCGTCAGCATGATTGCGCCGCGCGAGGTGAAGAGCGTGGCGAGGAGCGCCATGACATCGCGTTGCCGGAAGGCGGCGATCTCCGGATCGTCGATCGGACCCTCGGCGCCGTTGTTCCACGAGAAGTTCTCGTCGTGGCCGTCCCGATTGCCTTCGCCGTTCGCCTCATTGTGCTTGCGGGCGTAGGAAACGAGATCCATCAGCGTGAAGCCGTCATGGGCGGCGATGAAGTTGACGCTGCGCGTGGCCGTCTCGCCCCAGCGGGAAAAGCTGTCCGAGGAGCCGGCGAGCGCGGTTGCAAGGACGCCGATCGCGTGCCGGTCGCCGCGCCAGTAGCGGCGGATGTCGTCGCGGGCACGGTCGTTCCATTCGAGGAAGGAATGGGGGAAATTGCCGAGTTGGTAGCCGCCGGGGCCGGTGTCCCAGGGCTCGGCGATGAGCACGCGGTCGCAAAGGACGGGGTCGGCGCAGATGGCGGAGAAGAGCGCGGCATCGCGGCGGAAGCCGCCCATGTCGCGGCCGAGGATCGATGCGAGGTCGAAGCGGAAGCCGTCGACGCCGGCGGCAAGGACGAAATGGCGCAGGCTGTCGAGGATCAGACGCTGGACGACCGGATGGTCGCAGGCGATCGTGTTGCCGCAGCCGGTGTCGTTGATGAGCTCGCCCGGGCGCCCCGTCGCGTGGCGATAATAGGTCAGGTTGTCGAGCCCGCGCATCGAAAGCGTGGCACCGAAGCGATCGCTCTCTCCGGAGTGGTTGAAGACGAGATCGAGGACGACGCCGATACCGGCCTCGTGCAGGACCTCCACGGTCATGCGCAACTCCTCGATGCCGCCCGGCACCAGGCCTGGATCGAGCGCCATCGGCGCGATCGGATTGTAGCCCCAGCCATTGTGGAGACCGAGCGGAGGCAGGTGCCGCTCATCGATCCAGGCCGTGATCGGCATGAGTTCGACCGCGGAAACGCCGAGCCTCGTAAGGTGATCGATGACGACGGGTTCGGCGAGAGCAGCCACCGTGCCGCGCTTCCTTTCCGGCACGTCCGGATGAAGGATGGTGAACGGCTTGACTGCAATCTCGTAGATCAGTCCCCCGGCCTGAAATAGCGGCGGCTTCGGCTCCAGCGGTCTTGCCTCGGTGACGATGGCCTTCGGCACGAGGTGCGCCGTCTCTTCGCCGAAGACCGTCAGCCGCTGGTCGTGACGAAAGGGCCGGTCGAGCCTCACCGCATAGGGGTCGACCAGAAGTTTCGACGGATCGAACCAAAGCCCATGGTCCGGCGAGTAGACCCCGTCGGCGCGAAAGCCGTAGCGGGTGCCGGCAGCTATGTCGGGCAGCGCGATGCTGTGGACATCGCCCTCGCGCAGCATAGGCAGGCGGCTGAGTTCGGTGTCGCCCGCTTCGTCGAACAGGCAGAGATCGATGCGGGCGGCATTGTGCGACCAGACCGCAAAGCGCCTCCCGTCGGGTGTGCGCGTCACGCCGAGAGGTGAAATTCCGGTCGTCGGCATGGGGGCCTCTTTAGAAGTCTAGTATCGCATGGGTTTGCCACGAGTCGATCTCCCCCTTGCGGGGGAGATGCTCGGCAAAGCAGAGGGGGGTAAAGGGCGCAGGAAGTGGCGCTTGGTACAGCACCCTCAGGTGATTACGCTCGGTTGGTCGCGGTTGGTACGCTCCTTGATCTCGGCGATCTCGTCGGCAACGGCGATCAGATCGGCAAGCGCTTCCTGCGTATCGAGATCGTGGCGCGCCGGATCCGGCTCGTAGCGCTCGATATAGACGCGCAGCGTCGCCCCCGACGTCCCCGTGCCCGACAGGCGGTAGACGACGCGGGATCCGCCCTCGAAGAGGATGCGGATGCCCTGGTTCTTGCTAACCGATTTGTCGACCGGATCGTGGTAGGAGAAATCGTCGGCAGTCTCGACCGTGAGCGCGCCGAAGCTCTTGCCGGGCAGCGCGGCGAGCTTGTCGCGGAGCGCGGCAACCAGGCCGTTGGCCGCATCGGTGTCGACCTCTTCGTAGTCGTGCCGGGAATAATAGTTGCGGCCGTAGGTCGCCCAGTGCTTGCGGGCGATTTCGAGTGCGCTTTCCTTGCGCGCGGCGAGGATGTTGAGCCAGAGCAGCACGGCCCAGAGCCCGTCCTTCTCGCGTACATGGTTCGATCCGGTGCCGGCGCTTTCCTCGCCACAGATCGTCGCCAAGCCCTCGTCGAGCAGGTTGCCGAAGAATTTCCAGCCGGTCGGCGTCTCATAGATGCCGATGCCGAGCTTTTCGGCGACACGGTCGGCCGCGCCGCTCGTCGGCATGGAGCGAGCGATCCCGGCAAGTCCCTTGTCATAGCCCGGCGCCAGATGCGCATTGGCGGCAAGCATGGCGAGGCTGTCGGACGGAGTGACGAAGATTCCCTTGCCGATGATCAAATTCCGGTCGCCGTCGCCATCGGATGCGGCGCCGAAATCGGGGGCGTCCGGCGCCATCATCGTCTCGTAGAGCGCTCGGGCGTGAACGAGGTTCGGGTCCGGATGATGGCCGCCGAAGTCGGGCAGCGGTATGAAGTTCATGACCGAGCCCTTCGGGGCGCCGAGCCGTTTTTCGATGATCTCCTTGGCATAGGGCCCGGTGACCGCGCTCATCGCGTCGAACACGACACGGAAGCCGCCGGCAATCAGCTTGCGGATCGCATCGAAGTCGAACAGGCTCTCCATCAATTCGGCGTAGTCGGAGACGGGATCGATGACCGTCACGGTCATGTCCTCGACCTGCTGACTGCCTTCGACATCGAGATTGACGTCCGGCGCGTCGGCGATCTTGTAGCTGTCGATCACCTTGCTTCGGGCGAAGATCGCATCCGTCACCTTTTCGGGAGCCGGGCCGCCATTGCCGACATTGTACTTGATGCCGAAATCCTCGGTCGGCCCGCCGGGATTGTGGCTTGCCGAGAGCACGATGCCCCCGAAGGCCTTGTATTTGCGGATGATATTGGATGCGGCTGGCGTCGAGAGGATGCCGCCGCGGCCGACGAGCACGCGGCCGAAGCCGTTCGCCGCCGCCATCTTGACGGCTTTCTGGATGACCTCGCGGTTGTAATAGCGGCCGTCGCCGCCGATCACCAGCGTCTGGCCTTCGAAGCCCTCGAGCGAGTCGAAAATCGACTGGATGAAGTTCTCGGCATAGTTCTTCTGCTGGAATACCGGGACCTTTTTGCGCAGGCCCGAGGTGCCGGGTTTCTGGTCCCCATAGGGGTTGGTCGAGACGGTTCTTGTCATCTGTTTAGCCTTTCGCGAGAAGAGCGGAGTAAAGCGAGACGTAGCGTTCCGCGCTTTTGGCCCAGGAAACGTCGGATTTCATGCCCTGGTTCTGCAGGCGTGCCCAGAGCTTGGGTTCATTGTATGCGCGCAGGACGCGCCGGATCGCAAGCTTCAGCCCGTCGGTGGTCACCGGCAGGAAATGAAAGCCGGTCGCGCACTTCGCAGACAGCGCCGCCTCGTTGGCGTCGATGATCGTGTCGGTGAGACCGCCGGTGCGGGCCACGACCGGAACGCAACCATAGCGCAGGCCATAGAGCTGCGTCAGGCCGCAAGGCTCGAAACGCGACGGAATGAGGATCGCATCGGCGCCTGCCTGCATGAGATGCGACAGCGGCTCGTCATAACCGGTCACCATGCCGATATGCCCGCGGTGGCGCGACGCGGCCGCCATAAGCGCGCTTTCCAGCGCCGGATCGCCGGAGCCGAGCACGACGAGCTTGCCGCCGAGAGCCACGATATCGTCGGCGGCTTCGGCGACGAGGTCCATGCCCTTCTGCCAGGTGAGGCGGCTGATGACGCAGAAGATCGGCCCCGGACCTTTTTCGAGGCCGAAACGCTCTTCCAGCGCCTTGCGGTTGCCGGCGCGCCGTTTGAGCGTGCCGGGCCCGTAATGCGCCGGAAGGTGCGGGTCCGTCTGCGGATCCCACGTGTCTCCGTCGATGCCGTTGACGATGCCCGTCAGGTCCGCGACACGGCTCGACAGGAGCCCGTCAAGACCCATGCCGAACTCGGGCGTCAGGATTTCCTGCGCGTATGAAGGGCTGACCGTCGTGATTGCGCTTGCCGTCTGCAGGCCGCCTTTGAGGAAGCCGACATCTCCATAATATTCGACGAATTGCGTGGAGAAGGCATCCGGCGGCAGCGCCAGTTCCGGGAACACCGAGGCGCCGAACTGACCCTGAAAGGCGATGTTGTGGATCGTCATCACCGTCGGCAGATCCGGCGCCGGGCCGAAGCGCATATAGACGGGGGTGAGCGCCGTCTGCCAGTCGTGGACGTGAACGATGTCCGGCTTCCAGTTGGAGATGATGCCGTTACCCGCGATCTCCGCAGCCGCCAGCGAGAGCGCGGCGAAGCGCCGGAAATTATCGGGATAATCCCGCCCGGTCGAATCGAGATAAGGGCCACCGTCCCGGGCATAGAGAGCGGGCTGGTCGAGGACCAGCAGGTCCATTCCGTTGACCTCGGAGGCAAGCACCGTGGCTGGATGGCCGAAGAGGTTGTCGAAGCGGCCGACCGTTTTTTTCTTCTTCAGCTTCTTCAGCACCGAGGGATAGCCGGGCACCAGCGTGCGCGTCCGCACACCATGCGGGAGAAGTGCGGAGGGCAGCGCGCCGACGACATCGGCGAGGCCCCCCGTCTTCACCAGCGGGTAGACTTCGGACGCAACTGACAGGACGTTCATACGCGGCTACATTCCCAGCTTGTCGATCATCGTTTGCGTGATCAGGCAAACGCCGCTCTCCGTGCGGCGGAAGCGTTTAGCATCGAGCTCCGGATCGTCACCGACGACCAGGCCCTCCGGAATGACGACGCGGCTGTCGATGACGACATTGCGCAGAATCGAATGCCGACCGATCGTCACGTCAGGGAGAACTACGGCATTTTCGAGTCTGGAGTATGAATTCACCCGGACGCCGGTGAACAACAGGCTCCTGTTGAGAGCGGCACCCGAGATGATGCAATCGCCCGATACGAGCGACGACGTGGCCGAGCCGCGGCGGTTCTCGTCGTCATGGACGAATTTGGCCGGC
Source organism: Sinorhizobium meliloti 4H41 (assembly GCF_000375585.1). Lineage (GTDB taxonomy): Bacteria > Pseudomonadota > Alphaproteobacteria > Rhizobiales > Rhizobiaceae > Sinorhizobium > Sinorhizobium meliloti_A. Next base: position 112,216 of record NZ_AQWP01000005.1, read on the forward strand.
GGCTTGATTTCAGAGAAGGTCCAGATTGGCCAGGTGCTGTCGTAGATGTCGAGCTCGGGCGTGATATGGGTGAGATCGATATTGGCCTGCCAATAGGCGTCGATGGTGCCGACGTCGCGCCAATAGGCCTCGCGCTCGAAGTCGGACCGGACGCAGGAATGGGTGAAGCGGTGGGCCACCGCTTTGCCGTGTTCGACGATGTAGGGAATGATGTCCTTGCCGAAGTCGCGGCTCGATTTGGGATCGGCGGCATCCCGACGCAGCATGTCCATCAGGAATTTCGTGTGGAACACGTAGATGCCCATGGACGCGAGTGCCATGTCCGGATTGCCGGGGATCCCCGGCGGATCGGCCGGCTTCTCGACGAAGGCGATGATGCGGTCCGCATTGTCCACATGCATGACGCCGAAGCCCGTCGCCTCCATGCGCGGCACTTCCAGGCAGCCGACGGTCACGTCGGCGCCCGAATCGACGTGCTGCTGCAGCATCAGTTCGTAGTCCATCTTGTAGACGTGGTCGCCGGCGAGAATCACCATGTATTCGACGCCGTGGTCCTCGATGATGTCGATGTTCTGATAGACCGCGTCGGCGGTGCCTTCGTACCACTGCGTTTCGGAGACACGCTGGCTCGCCGGCAGGATATCGAAGCTCTCGTTACGCTCCGGCCGGAAGAAGTTCCAGCCGCGCTGGAGGTGCCGGATCAACGAGTGGGCCTTGTACTGCGTGGCGACGCCGATGCGCCGGATGCCGGAATTCAGCGCATTTGAAAGCGCGAAATCGATGATCCGCGCCTTTCCGCCGAAATAGACGGCAGGTTTCGCACGCCGGTCGGTGAGTTCCTTGAGCCGGCTGCCGCGGCCGCCGGCGAGAACATAGGCCATGGCATCACGGGCCAGGGGTTGCGTACGTTTTTCCACCATTTATCCTCCCCAAAATCATTTCGGGGGACTGCTTGGCGCCTCTTCGACGCCTCGCGCCCAAACGATTTCCTCCTGTTCCGCCCGTCGAGCCAGTCCCCGTCGGGCGGGACGCTCTAATCCTGCTCCAGCATCAGCGTCGCCAGAGGCGGCAGCGTGATGGTGGCGATTGTCTCTCCGTTCGCTCTCTTCTCTGCCTGGACGGCGCCGCCGTTGCCCTTGCCACTTCCTCCATAGATTTCCGCGTCGGTGTTGAGCACTTCCTTCCAGCGCCCCGCCACGGGAAGCGGTATGTCGTAATGCTCCCGGTAAACCGGAGTGAAGTTGGTGACGACGGCGACCAGCTTCTCTCCGGGCGCCTTCCTGAGCCAGGCGAAGACGGAATTTTCGCGGTCGTCGGCAATCAGCCATTCGAAGCCGTCGCCCTCGCAGTCGCGCGCATGCAGCGCCGGCTTCGAGCGATAGGTGCCGTTCAGGTCGCGCACCAGACGGCGCATCCCCTCATGCAGATTGTATTCGAGCAGATTCCAGTCGAGGCCGCGGTCCTCGGACCACTCGCGCCATTGGGCGAATTCCTGTCCCATGAAAAGGAGCTTCTTACCGGGATAACCCCACATGAAGCCGTAATAGGCCCGGAGATTTGCGAATTTCTGCCAGTCGTCGCCGGCCATCTTGGCGATCAGCGACCCCTTGCCGTGGACGACCTCGTCATGGGACAGCGGCAGCACGAAATTCTCGCTGAAGGCGTAGAGCAGCCCGAAGGTCATGTCGTTGTGGTGGAACTTCCGGTGCACGGGCTCGCGCGAGAGATATTGCAGCGTGTCGTGCATGAAACCCATGTTCCACTTGAAGCCGAAGCCGAGCCCGCCCGCATGCACCGGGTGCGAGACCTTCGGCCAGGACGTCGATTCTTCGGCGATGGTCAGTACGCCCTGGTGAATGCCGTAGATGCGGGTGTTCAACGTCTGCAGGAAACGCACGGCCTCGAGATTTTCGTTGCCGCCATATTCGTTCGGCACCCATTCGTCATGCTTGCGCGAATAGTCGAGATAGAGCATCGAGGCGACCGCATCGACGCGCAGGCCGTCGACATGGAACTTTTCCGCCCAGTAAAGAGCGTTGTTGACCAGAAAGGCGACGACCTCCTGACGGCCGAAATTGTAGATTGCCGTGTTCCAGTCGGGATGGAAACCCTGGCGCGGATCCGCATGCTCGTAAAGCGCGGTGCCGTCGAACCAGCGAAGCCCGTGTTCGTCGGTCGGAAAATGCGCCGGCACCCAGTCGAGGATGACACCGATCCCCACCTTATGGCAGCCGTTGACGAAACGGGCAAAGCCCTCCGGCTCGCCGAAGCGTGCGGTCGGCGCATAGAGACCCGTGGTCTGATAGCCCCAGGACGGATCATAGGGATATTCCGAAATGGGCAGGAACTCGATGTGCGTGAAGCCCATATCGACGCAATAGGGGATCAGCCTTTCCGCCAGTTCGTCCCAGGTGAGCATGTCGCCATTGTCGCGGCGCTGCCATGAGGCGGCATGGACCTCGTAGATCGAGATCGGCTGGCGGCGCGGATCGATCTCGGCCCAGTGACGACGATGCGCCTCGTCCTCCCAGTCCTGGGCGATCTCGCCTGCGGTCATCGAAGCCGTGTCGGGCCTGAGCTCCGAGCGTCGGGCAAAGGGGTCGGCCTTCAACGGCAGCAGCGTGCCATTGCTGTCGACGATTTCGTATTTATAGGGCGTCCCCACGGGCACGCCGGGAATGAAGATCTCCCAGATGCCCGTGTCGGCGCGCAGGCGCATGACGTGCCGTCGTCCGTCCCAGTCGTTGAAACTGCCGACCACCGACACGCGGCGGGCGTTCGGCGCCCAGACGGCGAAGTGAAAGCCCTCGGCGCCGTCGTGGCTGATCGGGTGCGCGCCCATCTTGTCGAAGAGGCGAAGATGCGAGCCCTCGCGGATATAGTAGTCGTCCATCGGCCCGAGCACGGGGCCGAAGCTGTAGGGATCGATGACGGTCCACTCGCCGCCGTCGTTGCGGGCGCGGTAGCGGATGGGCTGCTCCTTGCGCAGCGCCACCGGACCCTCGAAGAAACCGGCCTCGTCGCGCCGCTCGAGCGTGCCGAGTTCCTTGCCGCTGAGCGTTTCCGCGACCACCGTGTCCGCGCCCGGCACGAAGCACCGGGCGATATAGGTCTTGCCGGCGGCATGAACGCCAAGGACGGCGAAGGGGTTGCTGTGGGTACCGGAAAGTATTGCCGCGATTTCCGGCGCTGGCAGCATGCCTGACGGGGCGGGGGCTGGGTCCTTGCCGGGCGGAACCGTCATCCGGCTCTCCAGATCTCTCCGGCATATTGCCGGATCGTGCGATCGGACGAGAACCAGCCCATGCGGGCGGTGTTGCGGACCGCCTTCGAATACCAGGCGGACGGGGTGGTCCAGAGCTGGTCGATCTCGCGCTGGGCCTTGGCATAGGCCTCGAAATCGGCTGCAACCATGAACCAGTCGTGGTTGTAGAGCCCGTCCACGAGGCCGGAGAAGCGATTGCGGTCGTCGGGCGAGAAGACGCCGGAAGCGATCGCATCGAGCGCCTGCGAGAGTTCGCGCGAATTTTCGATGACGGCGCGCGGATTGTGTCCTTCCGCTCGCGCCTTGCCCACCTCCTCGGCGGTCATGCCGAAGATCTTGATGTTTTCCTCACCGATCCAGTCGCGCATTTCGACATTGGCGCCATCGAGCGTGCCGATGGTCAGCGCTCCGTTGAGCGCGAACTTCATGTTGCCGGTGCCCGAGGCTTCCATGCCCGCCGTCGAGATCTGCTCGGAGAGATCGGCCGCCGGCACCATCACTTCCGCAAGCGACACATTGTAGTTGGGGACGAAGACGACCTTCAAGAGCCCGCGGACGGCCGGATCGTTGTTGATGACGCGGGCGATGTCATTGGCAAGTTTGATGATCAGCTTGGCGTTATGATAGCTCGGTGCCGCCTTGCCGGCGAAGAGCTTGACGCGCGGCACCCAGTCGAGCTCCGGATGGGAGCGGATCTGGTCGTAAAGCGCCACCGCTTCGATGAGGTTCAGCAGCTGCCGCTTGTATTCGTGGATTCGCTTGATCTGGATGTCGAACATCGCCGAGGGATCGATCCGGATGCCGAGATTCGCCTGGACCAGCTTTGCCAGCCGCACCTTGTTGGCGCGCTTGACGGCTGCGAAGTGCTCCTGGAAATCCGCCTTGTCGGCAAAGGCGTCGAGGGCCTGAAGCGCCTCGGTATTGTCCATGAACTCGTCGCCGATCGCCTCCCGGATCAGGCCGAAAAGACCCGGATTGCACTGCATCAGCCACCGGCGCGGCGTGATGCCGTTGGTCTTGTTGTTGATGCGGTCCGGATAGAGCCCGTGAAGGTCGGCGAAGACCGTTTCCTTCATCAGTTCGGTGTGGAGAGCCGATACGCCGTTGATCGAGTGCGAGCCGACGAAGGCGAGATTGCCCATGCGCACCCGCCGGTCGCCCGTTTCGTCGATCAGCGAGATGTTGCGGATCGCCTCGTCCGTCGCGTGCCTCTCCCGGCGTGCCTCGATCAGGATCTTGGCGTTGATGGCGTAGACGATCTGCATGTGGCGCGGCAGCAACCGCTCGAAGAGCGGAACGGGCCAGCTCTCGAGCGCCTCGGGCAGCAGCGTGTGGTTCGTATAGGAGAAGGTCCGCCGAGAGATGTCCCAGGCCTGTTCGAAATCGAGCCCGTGGACATCGGTCAAGAGACGCACCAGCTCGGCGACGGAGACCGCCGGATGCGTATCGTTGAGCTGGATGGCGACGGCGTCCGGCAGCGACGTGAAGTCCGGATATTGCTGCAGATGACGGCGCAGGATGTCCTGGAGCGAGGCGGAGGAGAAGAAATATTCCTGCCGGAGCCTGAGTTCCTGGCCGGCCGGAGTGGCGTCGGCCGGATAGAGCACGCGCGTCAGGCTTTCCGCCTTGTTGCTTTCGCGCAGCGCCCCGATATGGTCGCCGGCATTGAAGGCGTCGAGCAGGATGGGGTCGATCGGCTGCGCGGCCCAGAGGCGAAGCGTGTTGACGCGCGTTGCCCGCCATCCCACGGCCGGCGTGTCGAAGGCGGTGGCGATAACGCGCTCGGCCGGCTTCCACACGTAGCGCTGCACTTCCTCGTCGATGTTGACCGTTTCGACGCTGCCGCCGAAGCCGATCTCGTAGGAGCTTTCGCGGCGCTCGAATTCCCAGGGGTTGCCGTGAGCGAGCCAGGTCTCCGGCAGTTCGACCTGCCAGCCGTCGGCCATCTGCTGACGGAAAAGGCCGTGCATGTAGCGTATGCCATAGCCGTATGCAGGCACGTCGACGGTCGCCATGGATTCCATGAAGCAGGCGGCGAGGCGGCCGAGACCGCCATTGCCGAGCGCCGCATCCGGCTCCAGAGCCGCAACCACGTCGATGTCGACGCCGAGCGAGGCGAGCGCATCGCGCATCTCGTCCATGAGGCCGAGATTCGTCATCGCGTCGCGCATCATACGGCCGATGAGGAATTCGAGCGACATGTAGTAGACGCGCTTGGCGCCGGTCGAATAGGTCTTGCGGGTGGAGTCCATCCATTTGTCGGTGATGCGGTCACGCGCCACGAGGATGGCGGCCGTCAGCCAGTCGTGCGGCTTGGCGACTTTCGGGTCCTTGCCGATGCGGTATTTCAGACGCTCGAGGATCTCGACTGCAAGCTGGCTGGGTTCCGAGGATCTGAGGGCGGGTTGCGGCAGTTCGGTGGTTGAGAGCCGAGTCATCATGAGAACTGTCATACCCTTATTGCATTTCGGAAAGCCCCAGGTCGGAACCGACCAGGTTCAAGGGCAATTTATGCATCGATCCGAAGCGCTTGCAACAGGTGTTTTTAAAAGGATTAAAACAGCAGATGCTTGTCAGCCCCCGCTTCCGGCAGCAGTTGAACATCAAGGCCGCCCGGCAGGACCGGGCGGCACTTCAGCCGGACTCCCGGGTCATTTCGTCAGGCGGGAAGCCAGTGCAGAGGCGCGTTCGCCGATCGCCTTGAAGGCGGCGACCAGATCGGACGCTTCGTCCGCTTCGAAATAATGCGAGGAGGACGAGGCGCAGTATTTCAGCAACTTCTGGCCGCGGTCCGGCGCCATGAAAGCTACGCTGTAGATCTGAACCTTGCTCGCCTTGGCCGTGTCGCACCATTGTTTCGTGACGGTATCGTCATTGGCGTAGTTGTTTTCGCCGTCGGTCATGAAGACGATGTACTTCGTCGGCACCTGTCCGTTCCTGGCGCCGTGCGCGCTGTCTTCGGTCAGGGCTGTCACCTTCTGGTAGGCGGTCTTGAAGGCGCTGCCGGAGGCAGTTCCGCCCGTTGCCACGAGGGCGTTGACATAGTCGGCTGCACCCTTCGTGCCCCAGGAGAGACCGCTCGCCGTGTCCTGAGCGGAGTTGTAGGAAACCGCGCCGGTACGGACATAGATCGATTCCGGGTCCGCCGTCACAAGCTGGCGAAGGAGGTCGGCGACGGCTGCCTTCAAGGCGTCGACCTTGGTGACGTAACAGGGGCTGGTCGCCTTCAGGTCAGGATACTTGCTCCAGTTCGCTTCCGTGTAGTTTTGGCATTTCGCCTTTGCCGTGTTGACCGTGTTGGTCTTCCACGCCATCGAACCGGAGCGGTCGAGCACCAGATACATGGACAGGGCGTTCTTGCTCTCCGTTGCGCTCTGGGCGGTCGACTGCGTTTCGATCTCGACCGACTCCTGTCCGAGCAAGCGTGTCATCGCATTGAGCTGGAGGCGGTGTTTGTTGGCGACCGTGACCTGGAACGACATCCCCTTCGCGCCGTTCGCCGTCGCGGCGATATTGATCTCCGTCGTGTTGATGTCGTCCCATTGTGGTGCTGCGGCCGCCGGTCCCTCGCTCTCCGAAGCCTGGCGGGTGCCAACCTGCCGTTCCTTGCCCGGCATGTCCGTCGCGGAGGCCACTGCCGTCTGGGTCTTCAGGAACTTGCGTGCGATCGCCTTCGCTTCTTCGATGTCCGGTCTCGCATCGGATACGAGCGCGGAAGCCGCCGCGAGCGCTGCCGCGTCGGTTGCGTCCTGAAGCTGGTTCTTTGTCATCAGCATGTTGGCGACATCGACGGACACTCCGCCGACGGCCAGGAGCAGCGGCGCGAGCAGCGCCGTCATCATTCCGAAATTGCCGCCCCGATCGCGCAGCATCGCCAAGAAGGACCGGCTTATGATTGAACGTCTTCGCATCTGTGAACACCCCAGCAAATACATTGCAAGCCCAGGGCGACAATTAGCGGCGATACCTTGCTCTCAAGTTCAGGAAATCAGTTGAATTTTAGCGAAGTTCCTGAAAAACCCATGGCTTCTAATGGAAATTTCGCCCGGTGCGGCCGTGCCGAAGCAGGACATATGTGCCGTTTCGGGTCAGCCGACGGGTACGACGTCGACGGCCTGCTCCGTCGTGTGACGGCCGTAGCCCTTCAGCACCCCGATCACGGGGGCGACATCGCCGTAGTCGCGGCCATGGCCGACGACGATGTGGTCGATGCCCGCCGGAATATTGTTGGTAGGATCAAGCTCCATCCAGCCGCCCGTGGTGCCGCACCAGAAGCGGACCCAGGCATGCATTGCGTCGGCTCCTTCCAGCCGGTCCTGGCCCGGCGGCGGCAGGGTTCTCAGGAACCCGCTGACATAGCCGGCGGGGATCCCGAGGCTGCGCAGCGCCACGATCATCACATGGGCGAAGTCCTGGCAGACGCCGCGCTTCAGCTCGAAGGCCTCGCCGGGGGTGGTGTTCACGGTGGTCGCTTCGGGGTCATAGGCGAAGTCGCGGTGGATGCGATCGCAGACGGCGGCTCCGATCTGCTCGACCGTCATAGCGTTGCCGGCGATCGCGCGGGCATAGGCGGCGATCTCCGGCACGGCGGGAAGGAGGGGGCTCGGACCCAGGAAATGATGCGGGGATTCGGCGTCGACCGACCAGCAGGCGGCAAGCTCGGACGCAAGACCGCCGAGCGGAGGCGAGAGGTCGGCCGTGAGCGCCGGCGCCTCGGCCTGGACACGCGCCTGCATCCGCATGACGAGATGGTCATGCACGGAGCGGAACAGGATCGACGTCGTGTGATTGGCGAAGAAATCCTTGCCTTCCCGGCGTTCGAAGGGCACCGGCTGGCAAGTCACGGATCCGGCGACAAGACGTTGCCGCCCGGGAATGGATACCGGCAAAACACGTAAGAGATGTCTTCCGCCGCTTACCGGAGCTTCGTAACCGTAGGTGATCTTCAGGCTGATGTCGTAGAGCACGGCAGCCATCTCCTTCAGCCGAGATAGGTCTGCGCCAGCAGTTCGGACAGCCGTTCGAGATCCTGCATCAGGCGCCTGTAGACGGCCATATCCATCTGCTCCGGCGTCATGATCGCAAGCCCGGAATGAAGCCGCATCGTCTCGCGATAGAACGGTGACATCTGCCCGTTGACGAAGGCATTCGGCAGGAGCTCGACCTCTTTCTTGATCTCGTTGAGCTGATAAAGCACCGAGCGCGGATTGAGCGGATCGAGCGCCAGAAGGTCGGTGACCGTCGGTGCCGCCGTGTTGACGTTGTAGCGCCGGCGGTGCGTCATGACGCTGTCGCCGATCTCCAGCAGCATGTCATAGGCGCCGTCGGGAGCCTCTGGGCCGGACATGTGGCCGAGCAGTCCCGTCATATGCAGTCCGCGTTCGAGATAGCGTCCGATCGACAGGAACCGCCATCCCGTGAAGCGATACATGTTTTCGTGCACCAGGCCCGCGAAGCCGGCGAGTTTTCGCAGAAGGACCGTCATCGCGTGCGTGGCGTCGTCGTCCGCCTGAACGGTCGCGTGGAACTTCCGCGCCGTTCTGGAGAGGTCGTTGAGCGCGAGCCACCCGTCCGGCGAGAAGCGGTCGCGGATGTTCCCGGCGCTGAAAAGGGCGCTGTCGATACTGGAAAGCAGGCTGTCCGGTACCGGCTCTCCGGTGTTGATTCCAAGTACGGCGAGGTAGTCGCTCACGTCCTTCAGGAGCGGCATGTTCGCATCGGCGGATTCGGCGAAACGCCCGTGCCAGGCGCGCAGAACCCGAAGGGCGCCTTCCGCCCTTTCTATATAGCGGCCGAGCCAGAAGAGGTTGTCCGCAGCCCGGCTGGGCAGGCTGCCGGGCAGGTTTCGGGTGAAGCTCTCCTCCGCCGGAAGCAAGGTCGTGCGGTCGACGGGCTTGCCGCTCACGATCCAGACGTCGGCGGCAGTGCCGCCGGCCTGCATCGCTATTGCCGCCACGTCATCGCCGGAGCCGATGCGAGCGAAGCCGCCCGGCATGATCTGCCAGCCGTCGCGCGTGCGCGCGGCAAACACCCGGAGGCTCATCGGTCGAGGTGTGAGCCGGCCAAGCACCCAGGCCGGCGTCGTCGACAGCGTAACGGCCTCCTGGCCCACCAGCTTGCCGCCGTCCGCGGCGAGCCATTCGCCGACGGAGGTCCCGGCGCTTTCGCGAAAGGAGGCGCCGAGTACCGACTGGCCTTCGTCGTCGAAGAAGGGCCGCGTCGAATAGGCCGGGCCAATGACCATGCGCTCGATATTGCCGGCGACATGCCGCCGTTCGGCTTCCTGTCCGCACCACCAGGTGGCGATCGACGGCAGCTTCTGCTCCTCGCCGAGCAGATGACGGCAGATCGCCGGCATGAAAGCCAGGAAGGCACGCGTTTCCAGGATACCGGATCCGAGTGCATTGACGATCGAGACGGAGCCGGCCCTCAGCGCCTCGACGATACCCGGGGTGCCGATATGGGAGGATTGGTTGAGCTCCAGCGGATCGGCAAACGATGCGTCGAGGCGGCGCCAGAGCACACCGACGGGTTTCAGGCCTGCCACCGTGCGCACCATGACCCGTCCTCCGACAACCGTCAGATCCTCGCCCTCGAGCAGCATGAAACCGAGATAGCGGGCAATGTAGGCATGCTCGAAATAGGTCTCGTTGGCGAAGCCCGGCGAGAGCACGGCAATGCGGTCGTCCGCATGCTGCTTGTGCCCCTGCAGCGTGTCGCGGAAGGCCCCGAAGAATCCAGCCAGGCGATGGACATGGCTTTCTGCATAGAGGTCGGAAAAGGCGCGCGTCGTCGCCACCCGGTTCTCGAGCGCAAAGCCGGCGCCGGAGGGTGCCTCGGTCCGGTCGGAAAGCACCCACCAGTTTCCGTCGGGGCCGCGTCCGATCTCGAAGGAGCAGAAGTGCAGAAAATGTCCGTTCGCCGGTTCGAGACCGACCATCGGGCGCAGGAACTCCGGATTGGAAGCGATGAGCGCGGGAGGCAGCAGGCCGGCCCTGACCAGCCGGTTCTCGCCATAGACGTCGGCAAGCACCCGCTCGAGCAGTTCGGCACGCTGGACGAGGCCGGCGGAAACGGTGGCCCATTCCGCCTCGTCGATTAATACGGGAATGTGCGAAAGCGGCCAGCCGCGTTCGGAATTCTCCTTGCCGTAGGCGCGATAGAAGACTCCGGCATCGCGCAGGTACCGGTCCGCGCGGGCGAAGCGGTTGGCAAGATCCGTCTCGTCCATGCGGCCGAGCGTCGCGAGCAGTCGCTGCCATACCGGCCGGACGTTGCCGCCCGCGTCGAGCATTTCGTCGGCGACGCCGGGCAAGGCGCGATAGCCAAAGGCCGGGCCGCCCTCGATTCGGCTCATCTGTTCCGGCCCTGCCGCCTGCCTCTTCGTCATTCCAACTCCAGCCGGACGCCCCGCTCGCGCAACATCATCGGCTGAACCGCCGATTCCGATTCGACCATGTATCACAAATATGGAATGTTTCGCTGGCGAAGCTTTCGGCAGATGGCCGGCAGGCCCGTTTGGAGCTGCCGGCTTCGCCGCTTGCGTGCATGTCCCGTTTCTTCAGACGACCGGCGGGTTGATCCGCGCGAAGCCCTCCTGCCGGTAATAGGGGAAGTAAGGGTAGGGGGCGGTCGTCACACTCGCCGCGTCGAGCCGGGCAACCGCCTCGGCGGTGAGCGACCAGCCGACGGCGCCGAGGTTCTGTCTGAGCTGCTCTTCATTGCGCGCGCCGATAATGACACTCGAAACGGTCGGGCGCTGGAGAAGCCAATTGATGGCGATTTGCGGAACGGTCTTGCCGGTTTCCTGCGCGATGGCATGGAGAACCTCAACGACGTCGTAGAGCTTTTCCTCGTCGACCGGCGGCCCGAAGGAGGCGGTGTCGTGCAGGCGGCTGCCCTCGGGCCAGGGCTCGCCGCGGCGGATCTTGCCGGTGAGCCGCCCCCAGCCGAGCGGGCTCCAGACGAGTGCGCCGACGCCCTGATCGAGACCGAGCGGCATCAGTTCCCATTCGTAATCGCGGCCGACCAGCGAATAATAGACCTGGTTGGCGACGTAGCGCGGATATCCGTGGCGGTCGGCGGCGGCGAGGGATTTCATCAGCTGCCAGCCGGAAAAATTGGAAACGCCGACATAGCGCAGCTTGCCCGAGCGCACGAGCGTGTCGAGGGTCGACAGCACCTCTTCGACGGGCGTTCCGGCATCGAAGGCGTGCAGTTGCAGCAGGTCGATATAGTCGGTTCCGAGCCGTTTCAGCGCCTTTTCCACACCGCTGATCAGGCGCGAGCGCGACGAGCCTGCGGCGTTCGGTCCTTCGCCGACAGGAAGCGACAGCTTCGTCGACAGAATGACGTCGTCGCGCCGGCCCTTGATCGCGGCGCCAAGAACCTCTTCCGAAGCGCCGTCGGAATAGACGTCTGCCGTGTCGAAAAGATTGACGCCCGCCTCCAGGCAAATGTCGACGAGGCGGCGCGCCTCGGACGCATCCGTACTGCCCCAGGCGCCGAAGAGCGGCCCTTTGCCGCCGAAGGTGCCCGCTCCGAAGCTGAGGACCGGTACTTTCAGTCCCGAGGAACCAAGCCGTCGATATTCCATAGCTGCAACTCCACTCTTGCTCATGAATCAGTCACATGAAGATGGAGCTGTAATCGCTTTGGATATAGACTGTCGCCGGGAATATTATCTGTGAGCTGAATTCATATGTCGAGACCCTCGGTCAATCGCTCGGGCGAAATGGAAATCTTTGCGAAGGCGGTGGAGCTTGGCGGATTTTCGGCTGCTGCCCGCCATTACCGGATGACGCCTTCGGCCGTCAGCAAGCTCGTGCTGCGCCTCGAGGAGCGGCTTGGCGTGAGGCTGGTGAACCGCTCGACGCGAAAGCTGCAGCTGACGCCGGAGGGACATGCATTCTACGAGCGCACGGTGCGCATCCTCGCCGATATCGACGAGGCGGAGCGATCTGCATCGGCCGGCGAGAGCCCTGTCGGCCGGGTCCGGCTGAACGTCAACGCCTCGTTCGGCACCCACGTCCTGATGCCGCTGGTGCCCGAGTTCCGGGCGCATTTTCCTGCCGTCAGCCTCGACATCGTCATGACCGACGCCGTCGTGGACCTGATGGAGGCGCGCGCGGACGTGGCTGTCCGCGCGGGGCCGCTGAAGAGCTCGACGCTGATTGCGCGCAAGCTCGGGGCGACGCGGATGGTGATCGTGGCGGCACCGTCCTACATAGAACGGTACGGAATGCCCTCGTCGCTCGAGGAGCTCAAGGAGCATGAGCGGCTCGGCTTCTGCTACGCGCGCGCCGTCGACGGCTGGCCGTTGAGGAGAGGCGGGGAAACGGTGGTGCTGCCGGCCTCGGGGGCGGTACAGGTGAGCGATGGCGAGGGGTTGCGCCAATTGGCGCTTGCCGGGGCCGGGCTGGCACGGCTTGCGGAGTTCACCGTAAGGGAAGACGTCAGCGCCCGGCGGCTTCTGCCGGTTCTGGAAGACCTTAATCCGGGCGATCTCGAGGAGGTTCACGCGGTCTATCTCGGCCAGGGCGGCGCTCTGCCCGCGCGCGTCCGCGCCGTCCTCGATTTCCTCGCCCGCCATGCCCGCGTCACGCCGGGGCAGGACGCGGGCAGGCGCCGGACTTCGCCGGTAACGGCACCGGCATGAGATGATCGCCGGAGCAGGACAGCGGCGAAGATGTTTGGCGCCTTCCCGCATTTCGAGAGGCGCCAACCTTCAGCGTTTCGGCGCGACCAGCGCGAAGAGCGCCCCTTGAGGGTCGGTGAACTGCGCGATCCACGCTCCGCCGGGCACTTCCATCGGACCCATCAACAGCTTCGCGCCGCCGGATTGCGCCCGGTCGATTGCCGCGTCGATCGCCTCGACATTGAAGTAGTAGAGCCAGAAGGGATTGGGAACCTCTCTCGGTCTGGTCATCATCCCGCCGATCGGTTGACCATTATGGGCGAAGATCTGGTAGACGCCCATCTCGCCCATATCCATCGCCTGGTCCTTGGTCCAGCCGAACAGCTTGGCATAGAAGCTGAAGGCCGTATCGAGGTCGCCGGCCATCAGTTCGTGCCAGCCGACGTTGCCGGCAGCCATTTGCTCCATGGCCGGTGGCGGATCGCCGTCGCCCCTGAAGAGGGCGAAGGCGGCGCCGTGCGGGTCGGTCACGATCGCGAAGCGGCCGATATTCGGAATGTCCTCCGGCGCTCGATGGACCGTTCCGCCTTCGGCGGCGAGTTTGGCGGCGGTCTTGTCGACATCGTCGACCGCGATATAGCCGAGCCATGCCGGCGGTATCTGCATGTCGAGCGCACCTTCCGGCATCGTCATGAGACCCGCTACCCGGTGGTCTCCGGCGGAAAAGAGCGTGTAGTTCATGCCGGGCACTCCCGCGTCGCGCGCGCTCCAGCCAACGATGTCCCTGTAGAAGGCTTCCGCCGCCTTCACGTCCGTCGTCATCAGTTCGTACCAGACGAATTTCCCATGCATTGTCGGTCCTCCGGTTGTTCTGGATGTGTCGTTGCGGGCGGCGACGGACGGTCGCGTGGGGGAACGCGAACGCAATCGAAGGCTAGTTCCGGTCCGTCCGCACGCGCCTCATGTCGTTGTCGACCTGAAATCGTGAACGTGATCGCCTGTAAGTCGGCGCGGAATGCGGGCGGAAAACCGCGCGCACTTTTCCTCGATTCCTCTCTAGCGGCGGCGGTATTCCGCGCGCATCATTTCTTTCCAGTCGCCGCTTTCGGTCTGGACGCGGGCCGTAAGGGTCCGGCGGTTCGCGTCGATGAGCGTTATTCTATCCTGATATCGTGCGGTCTTGCCGGGATTTTCGAAGTCGGGGCCTTCACAATTGAGGGTAAGCGTCTTCCCGTCGTCCTCGATCACGCCGTCATAGACCCACATATGCGTCATCATGGATCCTATCCAGGTGCCGAGATAACGCTTGGTGTCGGGATTGTAGCCGAGCGTCATCAAAGTCTGGCCGGGGCTTCCCCCGGGCATGATGCCCTGTCCCTCGCACACGACCCAGAGACCGTGCATCGAGCGGACGTTTTCGATCCAGGGCTGGCTGTCCTCGCCGCTTCCCGTCGAATCCTCCGACGTGACGGTCCACTCGCCGAGCAGCTGTTCCAGCCATCGGTGTTCTTCCTGCGGCTCTATTTTCACGATTCCCTCCCATGGTCGTGCACAGCCGTCCCCTTCGCCGGGCGCGGCGCTGAAACGTCGCTCATCGGCCGAAGGATCCTTCCGTGCTTCCTTTGCGCTCGCCTCACGCCGGCGCTTGACTAATTATGTTGATATCAACATTACTATTTTATGTCAAAGCCGCTGCCGATACCTTTTTCCACCACGCTCTTCGTCAGGGACACCTGCCTGTGCCTGCATGTCCAGCGCGCCGCTCGGGCGCTCGCCCGCCGTTTCGACGAGGCGCTGAGGCCGCTCGAGATTACCAATGGTCAGTTCTCGCTGATGATGTCGCTCAACCGGCCGGACCCGCCGAGCATGAGCGCGGTTGCCGCCGTGCTCGCCATGGACCGCACGACCTTGACGGCGGCGCTGAAGCCGCTGGAGCGACGAGGCCTTGTAGAGGCGTTCGCCGACCCTGGCGACAGGCGTCTGAAACGCGTGCGGCTGACGGCGGAGGGCGGCCGGCTGCTCGCCGAAGCCCTGCCGATCTGGAAGGCAACCCATGAAGCGCTCGACGAAGGTCTGGGGGAGGGCGGCGCGCAACGTCTGCGGGCAGATCTTCTCGCACTGACCTGATGGGGCCGGCAAGCGCGCCGAGAAATCGCGAGCGGAGGGAGCGCATCATGGAATAAGCGGGGCAACTCGCTCGTCTCTACGCCGCGGAGGAAAAATGGGACGAACCGGAAGCATCGAGGCGGGAGCGCGAGCAGCCCTGATCGGGTATCATGCGCTCGCGCGTTGAACGGAGACTGGAACCGCATTATGCGCGGCTTTTCGCTTATGCCGTCGCGCTTTCGCGCGATCGCGACGGAGCACAGGATATCTTCCAGGAGTGCATCGCCCGCGCCTTGGATGCGCGAAGCGTGCCCGAAACGGAGCCGGCATTTCGCGCATGGCTCTTCGCCATCCTTCGGAACATCTGGATCGACCAGTCGCGCTTGCGCCGCCGGCGCTCCGACCTGGAACAGGAGTTCGTCACGGACCTTGTGCCCGCGCCGGTCGCCCCTGAAACCGTGCTGGTCGATGCATTTTCGGTCCGCCAGGCGTTTACCCGCCTCAGCACCGAGCATCGCGAAATCCTCGCGTTGGTAGACATATCCGGTTTCAGCTACGAGGAGGTGGCAACGATGATCGCCGTGCCCAAGGGTACCGTCATGAGCCGGGTCAGCCGCGCAAGGCGGGCGCTGGCGTCACACCTCGGCGATGCCAATGTCGTCGCACTCGCGCCGCATCGAGAAGGCCGGAAATGAGAGAAAACGACCTGGATCCCGATATTTTGAGCGCCTATATCGACGGCGAACTCGAGCCGGAGGAGGCGTCGCGGGTCGCACGTCTGATTGCATCCGATGAAGCCGTGGCGCGGCGCGCGGCCAATCTGTCCGAGATGAAGGCGGCAGTTGCGGGAATGGCTCCCGAGATCGTGGTGGTGACGGTGCCGCGTCCGCGGCCGGCCAGCAGATGGATGCTGTCGTTTGCCGCGGGTGCGTGTGCCAGTCTGCTGGTCTTTGCGGTGGCCTGGTTCGGCCTGGCAAGGGCACCGGTGTGGGTGCCGGCGGGGCTGCCCGGGGACGCGGCGGTTCGCGATGCCGCGCTGGAGCATGCGGCCTGGATCGGAGGCTCTTTCACGCCGCCCATGCTCCCGGCCTCCTCACCGCCCGATGTTTTCGTGCCGGAAATGTTCGCGGCCGGACTGACGCCGGCCTTTACGCGCGAAACTTCCGTGAATGGGGAGGCCGCATCGCATACGGGCTATGTCGGCAGCTCCGGTTGTCGGCTGAGCCTCTTCCGGATCGGTCGCCCGGACGCGGAGCACGGTTTCGACATGTCGATCGATAACGGCCTGCTTCATGCCTCCTGGTCGGGTGACGCCGCAAGCTTCCTGCTTGTCGCCCGGGGAATGGACGAAGCCCGTTTCGCCCTTCTCGCCGGCGCTCTGAAACTGGCGAGCGAAGGGGATGGCCGGGGAAAGCAGAAAATAATCGCAAGCCTCGGCGCGACGCGTGCGCCGTGCATCGGCTGACGCTGCGCCCGATCGGACGCGCGACGCTGCCAGTTCAGAAAAATGATCAGCCGGAGGGAATTTTCCGGTGCGTCGTTCGTCTCTTCCAGTCATTTCGGGGACGATCGGATCGGCATGCTGCCATCCGGGAAAAGGGAGACGCGACTTGACTGAGATGCTGACCATGAAGCGGCGGAGTTTTCTGACCGGGAGCGCCGGAGCTGTCGTTGCTGCCGGAACCGCTGGGCTTGCAGAGGCCAAGGAGACGACGCCTCTGCCCGACTATCTTGCCTGGAAGGACGCCGATGCGCTGATCGTCCATAGCGACAAGACACTGGAGACCAAGCGGAGCGAGTTCGGCACCAGCGTCATCACGCCCGAGGAGAAGCTCTACATCCGCAACAACGTCAACACGCCTCCGGAATCGATTCTTGCCGATCGCGACGGATGGAAGGTGGAGATATCAGGCGTAAAGGAGCCGCGGACGCTCACGGTCGCCGAACTGAAGACGCTGGGCCTGGTGACGGCGGCGACTGTTCTGCAATGTTCAGGCAATGGGCGCAAATATTTCAAGGATCAACTGACGGAAGGTCAGAAAATGAGCGGCACGCCCTGGACGGTGGGTGCTGCGGGCTGCGTCATCTGGAGCGGCGTCCCTCTGAAGGCCGTTGTCGAGGCCCTCGGCGGCCCGGCGGAAGGCGCCCGCTTCATCACGGGGACGGGCGGTGAGGAGCTTCCGGCAGGGCTCGACCCCAAGCTTCTGGTGGTCGAGCGCTCCGTCCCGATCTCGAACCTCGATAATGTGATCCTGGCATGGGAAATGAACGGGAGGCCTCTTTCCCTCGCCCATGGGGGCCCGCTGCGCATGGTCGTCCCCGGCTATTCCGGCGTCAACAACATCAAATATGTCAAGGCTGTCGCCCTGACCGAGGCCGAGACGGACGCGAAGATCCAGAAGTCCAGCTATCGGGTGCACGCACTCGGAGAGAAAGGCTCTCCCGACCAGCCGTCGGTCTGGGAGCAGCCGGTGAAGTCCTGGATCACCACCGCGCAGGAGGCCGCAAAAGCGGGCCCGGTTCAGATTGCCGGCGTCGCCTTCGGCGGAATGAATGCCTGCAAGAGCGTGGAAGTCTCTGTGGACGGCGGCCAGACGTGGCAGGAAGCCGAGTTCGTCGGACCCGACCTTGGACGTTTCGCCTGGCGCGTCTTCGTCCTCTCGGCCGACCTGGCGCCCGGGACCTACACGCTCGTCAGCCGTGCGACGGACACCGAGGGCAACGTACAGCCCGAGGAAAGCGAAATGAATGGAGCCGGCTACAGCCATAACGGCTGGCGTGCGCCGGGCGTCAAGCTCACTGTCTCCTGATGAAACGAAGGGTTCCGCTGCGCATGCCGCGGAACCCTGTTTCACGATCTTTTCCCATCAGTTTCGGATCAGAACATGACCTATGCTTCAAGCCGCCGGATCGCGGCCGTGCTCACCTGCGTAACCATCGGCCTGTCGACGATCACGGCATCCGCCGAAGAAGACAAGCTTGCGCTCGGTAAAGAGATATTCCTCGAACGGTCGGAACCCCAATGTGCGCTCTGTCATACGCTGGCGGATGCGGAGGCCGTCGGGGAAGTCGGACCCAACCTCGACGAACTCGCACCGGACGCGGAGAGGGTGAGCACGGCCGTCATCAACGGCATAGGCCCGATGCCGGCCAACGAAATCCTCACGGACGAAGAAATCGAGGCCGTCGCGCTTTATGTCTCGACGGTTGCCGGAAAGGCCGAGTGATCGGCGTCATGCGAGCGTTGCTCGTCAAGCAGAGGAGAGTGCGTTGAAGACAAGAATGATGCTTTTGGCAATGTTGGGGGCGGCGTACGCAGGTCAGGTACAGGCCGCGGAATTTCGCATCGAAATGCTGAACAAGGCCGCCGACGGCCGGATAATGGCATTCGAGCCCGCAGTCGTGCGTGCCCAGCCCGGAGACACCATCACCTTCGTGGCGACGAACAAGGGGCACAATTCAGCTCTGATGAAGGGCGGTGCGCCGGAAGGGGTAGAGAGCTGGAAGGGCAAGATCAACGAAGAGGTCAGCGTGACGCTGAGCGAGCCCGGTGTCTACATGTATCAATGCACGCCGCATCTGGGCATGGGCATGATCGGCGCCATCGTGGTCGGAGAGCCGGCGAACCTCGAAGCGGTCAAGGGCATCAAATATCCCGGAAAATCGAAGGCGGCCGCGGAGAAGATCTTCGCGGAAATCGAGCGCGGCGGCTGACGGACGGTTGCTTGCGCTTGTAGCGGGACGAGGAAAATTGCGTGCGGTTTTCCGCCCGCATCCCGCGCCTTCTTGGAACCGATCATGATTTCAGGTCGGCCCGACCTAAATCATTGTGAGTTCGTGTTTTCCTGATTTCTGATTTCTGTGCTTGTCACAAGCACCAGCAGCGCTGCCTTCGCGGCGTGGGGGTTCTTTCCAGCCCAAGGACTTGGGCTGGCTGGATTCCCGTGGAGGCACGGGTATGAGGAGCGCGAGGGTAGCGTAGCGATAGCCGGCGATACCGCGGCTGCCGTCTTTTGTTTGCAACAACCGTTTTGCAGGCGCTTACGGCGGGGCCGCCGCACCGCGCTCGCGGAAGAGCGCGATGATTTCTCCGACGAGCACAGTCGCCCGCCGCAGCTTTTCCTCTCCGACTTCGCTGCCAAGCTCATTCGCCCAGACGGCCTGGCGTGCGGTGATCTCTGCGAGGACCGTTTCGCCCGGCGGAGTGAGCACAATCAGCTTCGCGCGCTGATGGGCGGGATTGTCCCGGTACTCGATCAAACCCTCGGCTTTCAGAACGTCGGCAATGCGCTGTACCCCCTGCCGGGCGAGCCCGAGCGCGCGCGCGGTATCGGCAACCGACATGGCAGCATGTCCAGCCGCGGCCAGAACCTGCCAGCGGGCGCTGCTCTGGCCGGATGGTTGCGCGAGCCTATCTCCTTCGGAGGTCAGATGTCCGGCGAGGCGAAGAACCGAGATGGCGAACTCTGCGAAGGCGTCGCCGGGCGGTGTACGAGAACTTGGATTCATATTGACAACTTATTGTCGTTTCGCTTAGATGACAACATGTTGTCACTATGCTCGATGCTTGGCAAGCCTGCGATCATTGAACATCAAGGAATCTGGAAGATTTAAGTTCAAACGGGGAGAAACGAGATGCAAAAGACCTATCAGGGCAGCTGCCACTGTGGACGGATCCGCTTCGAGGTCGACATCGATCTCGAAGCGGGAACCAGCCGCTGCAATTGCTCGTACTGCTCGAAACTGCGTTATTGGGGCGCAAGCGTTAAGCCGGAGGATTTCCGGCTGATGTGCGAGGAGGCAGGCATCGGCGATTATCAGTTCGGCACGATGAGCGGCCATCATCGGTTCTGCACGGCGTGCGGCGTGACGCCCTATGGCCACGGCTATGTCGAAGAGATCGGCGGCGCCTTCGTCTCCATCAATGTCGCATGCCTCGACGGGGTCGATCCCGCCGAGTTTGCGGCCCTGCCGATCCAATATATGGACGGGCTCCACAACAACTGGTGGAATGCACCGGCCGAGACCCGGCACATGTGAATTGACAGCTCCGAAACGAAAAGGCTCCCGCCGCGGCGGGAGCCTGTTCGACAGCTGCAATGCCGTTAGCTTAACGGTCGCCCAGATCTCTCACGGCGCCGCGGTCGGCTGATGTCGCAAAGGCCGCGTAGGCCTTGAGCGCGGTCGTCACCCGGCGCTTGCGTTGCTCGACCGGCTTCCAGCCCTTGGCGTCCTGTTCGGCGCGGCGAGCGGCAAGCTCGGCCTCGTCCACCCGCAGACTGATGGTCCGGTTCGGAATGTCGATATCGATCATGTCGCCCTCGCGCACCAGCCCGATCGTTCCGCCGTTCGCCGCTTCGGGCGAGACGTGGCCGATCGAAAGACCGGAGGTGCCGCCGGAGAAGCGTCCATCGGTGATCAGCGCACAGGCTTTGCCGAGACCCTTCGACTTCAGGTAGCTCGTGGGGTAGAGCATTTCCTGCATCCCCGGTCCGCCCTTCGGCCCCTCGTAGCGGATGACGACGACGTCGCCGGCTTTGATCTCGTTGGAGAGGATGCCCTTCACGGCGGCGTCCTGGCTCTCGAAGACGCGCGCCGGGCCGGAGAATTTCAGGATGCTCTCGTCCACGCCCGCGGTTTTCACGATGCAGCCGTCGAGCGCGATGTTGCCCTTGAGTACCGCGAGGCCACCATCCTTCGAAAAGGGATGTTCGACCGACCGGATGACGCCGTTTTCGCGGTCGGTATCGAGCTCGTCCCAGCGTGCCTCCTGGCTGAAGGCGACCTGCGTCGGAATGCCTCCGGGAGCGGCGCGGAAGAAGTTTCGGACAGTGTCGCTCGACGTGCGGGTGATGTCCCAGCGGTCGATGGCGGCGCCGAGCGTCTCGGCGTGGACAGTCGGGCAGTCGCGGTTGATAAGGCCGCCCTTGTCCAGCTCGCCGAGGATCGACATGATGCCGCCGGCCCGGTGTACGTCTTCCATGTGCACGTCGGCTTTCGCCGGAGCGACCTTCGACAGGCACGGGACCTTGCGCGACAGCCGGTCGATATCGTCCATGGTGAAGTCGATCTCGCCCTCATAGGCGGCGGCAAGGATGTGGAGCACCGTATTGGTCGAGCCGCCCATGGCGATGTCGAGCGCCATGGCGTTCTCGAAGGCCTGCTTGGTGGCGATGTTGCGGGGCAGCACCCGCTCATCCTCCTGCTCGTAATAGCGGCGCGCCAGATCGACGACGAGGTGGCCGGCCTCGACGAACAGGCGCTTGCGGTCGGCATGGGTCGCGAGCGTCGAGCCGTTGCCGGGCAGCGACAGGCCAAGCGCCTCGGTCAGACAGTTCATCGAATTGGCCGTGAACATGCCGGAGCAGGAGCCGCAGGTCGGGCAGGCGGAGCGCTCAATGATCTTGACGTCCTCGTCGGAAATCTTGTCGTCGGCGGCAGCGACCATCGCGTCGACGAGGTCGAGCGCATGCGTCTTGCCGTGCAGCACCACCTTGCCGGCCTCCATCGGCCCGCCGGAGACGAAGACGGCCGGAATGTTGAGGCGCAATGCCGCCATCAGCATGCCGGGGGTGATCTTGTCGCAATTGGAGATGCAGACCATGGCGTCGGCGCAATGGGCGTTCACCATATATTCGACGCTGTCGGCGATGATCTCACGCGAGGGCAGCGAGTAGAGCATGCCGTCATGGCCCATGGCGATGCCGTCGTCGACCGCGATCGTATTGAATTCCTTGGCGACGCCGCCGGCCGCCTCGATCTCGCGCGCGACGAGCTGGCCGAGGTCCTTCAGATGCACATGGCCCGGCACGAACTGCGTGAACGAGTTCACCACCGCGATGATAGGCTTGCCGAAGTCGCTGTCCTTCATGCCCGTCGCGCGCCAGAGGCCGCGGGCGCCGGCCATGTTGCGGCCGTGGGTGGTGGTGCGGGAGCGATAGGCAGGCATGAACGTGTTCCTTCACGGACGAATGTCATTAGGCGGATGTGGCGATCGCAGAGCGCCGTTGCAGGGGGGTAGTAGCGCAAAATTGCGCGCGCGTCATCGTCCGCGCCAGATTATTTCCGGCGGCGCGTGCTCGCACCGGCTCGGCTCCGCGCAAGAAAAAAGGCCGGGCTGAACCCGACCTTCCTCAACACCTTCAGCCGATGCCAGTACATCCGTGGTCAATGGCGAGGTGGGTATCTCTTAACAAGCGAACATGAAGACCATGTGACAACGATTCGAAAACCCGCGCGCGCTTTCGACAAGCCGGCAGAGTCGCCGCCGTTTAGAGGTTCCGGTCCGGGCTTCGGTTACGGGCGGAAAATGCTCTGCTCCGATCAGCGAGGCTGGGGGAATGAAAAAGGGCTTGCGGTCTCCCGTAAGCCCTTTTGAAACTGGGATGGTGGGCGTGACAAGGATCGAACTTGTGACCCCTACGATGTCAACGTAGTGCTCTCCCGCTGAGCTACACGCCCATCCGATGCGGCGCATAGACCACAAAACCGGCGCCCGCGTCAATAGGCTCTTCGAAGGTTTTTTGACAGAAAATGCGCAAGGTCCGCGCGGCATGATTTCAGGGGGACCGGCACTCCTTTCGGACCTCCTGCAGTTCCGGCGAGCGCGCTAACGCATTGAAATACAAAGCCGCCCTCGATGCTGGTGATCGAGGGCGGCTTAGAGGCAATGCTCGCGCGGAGCGCGTCTCAGGCTGAAGGGTGCGCCGGGAAGCTCGGCGCACATAAGAGCGCTGCTCAGGCCGCCAGCATCTTGTTGACCTCGTTGACGAGGTCGCGCAGGTGGAAGGGCTTGGAAAGGACCTTGGCATCCTTCGGCGCCTTGGAATCCGGGTTCAGCGCAACGGCGGCGAAGCCCGTGATGAACATCACTTTCAGGTCGGGGTCGAGCTCGGTCGCGCGGCGCGCGAGCTCGATGCCATCCATCTCCGGCATGACGATATCGGTGAGGAGAAGCGAAAAGGGTTCTTCGCGAAGCCGGTCGTAGGCGCTGGCGCCGTTGTCATAGGAAAGGACCTTGTAGCCAGCCTTTTCCAGCGCCTTCACTAGAAACCGGCGCATGTCGTTGTCGTCTTCGGCAAGGAGGATTTTCGCAGTCATATCTGGCCGTGGCTACTTCTTCTGGATGCTGGTGAATTGCGGCAGCTCAGCAAACCGCAACATGGTAAATATCTGGTGAACGGGCGCGATCAAGTCCCTTGAACCAGCGGGCGGCCACTATGGACACAGAGGCAACCAACTGGCAACATGATCTGAATAGCAAGAACCGGACATGGTAAAAAGGGTTCCGATGGGGGAAGCGGTTAAGTGGGAGTTTTTCGAGGTTCTGGAACCCGCAAGCCAGAGGATACCCTTCGTTTTCAACTCGCCGCATAGCGGCCGGCATTATCCCCAGTTCTTTCTCGACCAGTCGCGCCTTGATCCGCATTCCATCCGCCGCTCCGAAGACCATTTCGTCGATGAACTGTTCCGCAGCGCCACGTTTCTGGGGGCGCCCTTGCTTCGGGCGCATTTCCCGCGCGCCTTCCTCGACGTAAACCGTGAACCCTACGAACTCGACCCGCGCATGTTCGATGGCGCCTTGCCGCCGCACGCCAATATCAGTTCGATGCGTGTTGCCGGCGGCCTTGGCACCGTGCCGCGCCTCGTCGCCGAGAATATGGAAATATATCGTGGCCGTTTTCCGGTCGAGCAGGCGCTCGAGCGCATCGAGACGATCTACAAGCCCTATCATGCGACGCTCAGAAAGCTGATCGCCCGCACCCATGTCGAGTTCGGGATGTCGATCCTCATCGACTGCCACTCGATGCCGGGCAACGTGCATCTGCCGGGAAGCGGCCATCGCCCGGACTTCATTATCGGCGATCGCTACGGAACGAGTGCGGCGGCGGAACTGTCCCGGGTGGCGGTGGAGCTTCTGGAGCAGCTCGGCTACGCGGTCGCGCGCAACAAGCCCTATGCCGGCGGCTTCATCACGGAACATTACGGCCGACCGACGCGTGGACTGCATGCGCTGCAGATCGAAATCAACCGCGGCCTCTATGTCGACGAGGCAACCCTGATCAAAAAGCCGGGATTTGCGGCACTCGAGGCCGACCTCGCAACCTTTATCGCGGCGCTCGCGCGGCACGTCGAGGATTTCGCCGCCTATCTGCCGCTGGCCGCGGAATAGCAACGCGAAAGGGCTTTTGCGTGCCCGGCGGCGCAACGCTGCTCAAAAAGAACCGCGCCAGCGGCGCGGTCAAGTCTAGGGAGGAAACACCCAAGGAGGGTATTTGCAGCCACGAGTGACTGCAGAAAAACTGTAATGCTGCGCTGCACAATTGTCAAGATTCGAAGACGCAGACTTTCGTATCGGTACGGAGCGCCCTCTTCCGGCGCGCCTCACGGAAGCGGCAGCCGACGTCGGTCCGTTGCCTTTCGCTGAATTTCGTCTATTCAGATCGAACCTCCTTCCTCGCAGAGAGCGACATGCTGCCCGACCGTACCTTCTTCGACCGTCTCGCCGACGCCGCCAAGGCCGAAACCATGCCGCGCTTCCGGGTCGGCACGAGTGTTCTCAACAAGCTCGAAGGCGGCTTCGACCCGGTGACGGAAGCCGACAGATCGGCGGAGGCCTCGATCCGCGCTTTGATCGAGAGCAGCTTTCCGGAACACGGCATTCTCGGCGAAGAGCACGGCAATATCGGCCTCGACCGCGAGCTCGTCTGGGTCATCGACCCGATCGACGGGACCCGTGCATTCATCTCCGGCCTGCCGGTGTGGGGCACGCTGATCGGCCTCTACCGGAACGGCAAGGCCGTCATGGGGCTGATGGACCAGCCCTTCACCGGCGAGCGATTTTTCGCCGACGGCGAGAAGGCGCTCTATCGGGGACCTGACGGAGAGAGGGTGCTCGCCACACGGCCCTGCCGTGCGCTTTCGGATGCCGTCCTGTTCACGACATCCCCGCACCTCTACACGGGCGAGCTTAAGGAACGCTTCGAGGCATTGCAGGAGAAGGTGCGGCTCTTCCGCTACGGCTGCGACTGCTATGCCTTCGCGCTGCTCGCAGCCGGCCATGTCGATCTCGTCGTCGAATGCGGCCTGAAGCCCTACGACGTCGGCGGGCTCATTCCGCTGATCGAGCAGGCGGGCGGAATCATCACCGACTGGAAGGGCGGGCCGGCGGAAATGGGCGGCGAAATCATAGCTGCCGGCAGCCGCGAATTGCATGCGCAGGCGCTTGAGACCCTCAAGGGCCGGGGTTAAGCCTCTTCCAACTGCCGCGGCAGGGACGCGGGATCCTCGGCGTCGGCGCCCGGCAGGAAGGCCAGGATCGCGGCCAGCGCCTGGGCGCGATAGCGGTCGGCCTCCTGCAGGAGCTCGTGCCGCGCGCCGTCGATAGGGATCAGATGCCCCGCACGGAAATTGCTGGCCAGCCGCTCGACCGGTAGATACGGCACGAGCTTATCGGCCGTCGGGGCGAGTATGACGGCGGGTATGGTGATCCTCGTCAGATGTTCGTGCTTGAGGACGCGCCGGATCGTTTTGAAAGCTTCGCTCAGCCAGCGGGCCGTCGGCGGTCCGACCCGCAATTGCGGACGCGCATCGATGAGCGCCAGGTTGCGAGCGTAGCGCCGCTCGTCCGCGGTCAGCACATTGCCCTTGAAAGGGGTACGGTTGCCTTTGTCGGCGCTCAGCGGCAGCCTCCCGACGCCGATCCAGCGCATGGCCGTCGCGATCGCCCCGATACCCCCTTCGCCGATCGCCTGACCGCCCAGGCCGACGAAGGGGGCAAGCAGCACCATCCGGTCGATCCGGCTTGCGAGCATGGGAGCGAGCGACAGGGCGACGAGCGCTCCCATGGAATGGGCGACGATCGAGAAGGGCAGGCGGGTGTCGGGCAGGACGATCTCGTCGAGGAAAATAGTCAGGTCGCGCTCGTAATCGGTGAAATCCTCGACATGGCCGTGGGTCCAGTGCGGCGACAGCCGCTCGGAACCGCCCTGTCCGCGCCAGTCGAAGGTCGCGACCCAGAAACCGGCGGCCACGAGATCGCCGATCGTTTCGAAATATTTCTCGATCGACTCGTTGCGACCCTGCAGCAGGACGATGGTGCCGCGAATGACCGGGGCCTTCGACCTGAACACCGCGTAGCGGATCTTACGGTTGCCGGCTCCGTCGAAAAAGCCCACCACGGGATCGCCCGGCATCGGATTTTCCGGCATCGAATGAAGGAGCGTGGTCATGGGGAGCGGGCCAGAAGGAACATGCAGATAGGGATAGGCGGCGGCCCGCCACCCGTCAAAGAAAAAAGCCGGAAACGGTGGATGAAATCCGGACGATCACCGTTTCCGGCCGCTGAAGGGAGAAGGGACATGTCACTTCAGCCCTGGGAAGACCCAGTGTCTCCTTTCTACTCCACGGCGGCTGAACGGCGGCCGAACCCGTCGTTCATCCATTGTTCAGGAAGCGCGGCGGCATCCCTCTTGAACTCGCGCGCGGGCATTCCCATGTCTTCTCCGCGGGCGCCGAAGAAGGGTCCGCTCACCGGTCGAGCCACAGCCGGAACGGGGTGGCAGGCCAGACATCGCAACCGTTGCTCTTATGGAGGACGACATCATGCGTCACTTTGATTTTTCTCCCCTCTACCGCTCGACTGTCGGCTTCGACCGTCTGTTCACCATGCTGGATAGCCTTGGTCAGCCGGATCAGTCGCAGACTTATCCGCCTTACAACATCGAACGCACCGGCGAAAACGCCTATCGCATCACCATGGCCGTTGCCGGTTTCGACGAAGGCGAGCTTTCGGTCGAAGCGCGTGAAAACACGCTGACGATCAAGGGCGAAAAGAGCGAAGAAAAGGGTGAGGAAACCCAGTTTCTCCATCGCGGCATAGCCAAGCGCGCCTTCGAGCGCCGCTTCCAGCTTGCCGACCACGTCGAGATCAAGTCCGCTTCGCTGAAGAACGGCCTGCTCCACGTCGATCTTCTGCGCAATATCCCGGAAACGGCCAAGCCGCGCCGCATCGAGATCACCGCGGCGGCTTCGCAGCCGAAGCAGATCGAGGCGCAGACCGCCTAGAGCGCTTCCATGTTTCATGGAAGCATTGAAAGGCTCTAAAGTCTTTGAAGCTGCGCACTAATGAAAAGACGGCGTCCAAAAGGGCGCCGTCTTCGTTTTGCGGGGATGCCTGTGACGGGCAACCCGTCAGTTCTTCACCGTATCTTCCAGGAAAAATCGGCCGAGCGGGTTCTGGTAGAAATTCTCGATGTTCTTGCGCGAAACGTTGAGGTAGGGGCTGTAGTAAAGGTCGATCCAGTGGACGTCGTCCTTCGCCGTCTTCTGGATCTCGACATACATGGCCTCGCGCTTCGCCGGATCGAGTTCCAGACGTGCCGCTGCGACAAGCTCCTTCACTTTCTCGCTGTTGTAGCGGGTCATGTAGTTCATATTGGTGTCATGGCCGAGCACGAAGGTGGTCTTCTGGTCCGGATCGAGGACGTCGTTCGTCCAGTACATCACCGAGATATCGTAGTCCCCGGCGACGAGCATGTCCCAGCTCTGGCTCGCGTCGACCTTCTGCAGATTGACCGTGACGCCCGCCTTTGCAAACTGCTGCTGCAGCAACACGGCGATCTGCTCGTCGACCTCGTTGCCCGCGTTTACGACATAGTTCAGCGTCAGGTCCGATGCCCCCGCCTCGGCCAGCATCGCCTTGGCCTTCTCCGGATCGTAAGGATACTGGTAGTTGGCGTCGTAGTGATAGAGCGAGCCCTTTGGGATGTAGGAATTTGCGACCGTGCCGATGCCGAACGTGACCGTGTCGACGATCGCCTTCTTGTCGATCGCCATATCCAGGGCCTGGCGCACTTCCTTTTTGGCAAGCATGCCGTGCTCATGGTTGATGAGCAGATGGTCTTCGCGGGTCGAGGTATCGATGTGGACCGTGAGGTTCGGGTCCTTCTTCAATTCCTCGACGCGCGAGAAAGGAACGAAGATCGCCGTGTCGAGCTGGCCGGCCTGGACGTTCAGCATGCGCGTGTTGTCGTCCGGAACGGAAATCCATTCGACGCCGTCTAGTTTCACACGATCCGCCTGCCAGAAGTTCGGATTCTTTTCGAGGATGACCCGGTCGCCGCGCCGCCACTCCTTGACGGTGAACGCGCCGGACGATGCCGTTGGCAGTTCGGCGAAGGCGTCCTCGCCAGCCTCGACGGCCTTCTTGGAAAGCACCGAGACGTTCGGAAGGGCAAGCGTCGACAGGAAGGGGGCGGAGGGCGTCTTCAGCTTGACGACCAGTGTCTTCGGATCGGCCGCCTCGGCGGTTTCGACGATCTTGTAGCTGTCGCTCCACAGAGAGCCTTCGTGGTCGCGTATGCGCAGCAAGCTGAAGGCGGCATCCTCGGCCGTTATCGGCGAGCCGTCCGAGAACTTCGCGTCGCGGATCTTGAACGTGTAGGTCAGGCCGTCGTCGGAAAGGGTCCAGCTTTCGGCGAGGCCGGGCTCCAGCTTGGTGCCGGTCTTGTCCACCCGGACAAGCACGTCGAAGACGTTGGAGAACACCCAGTTGTCGACGTTCTGGGCCGACTTGATCGGATCGAAAGTCGTCGAATCTTCGCGGCGGCCGATGGAGAGGATGCCGGCGGCCTCCGCATAACCGGCACTGAGCATAAGGGCGGCTGCGAAAGCGGCCCGGCCGATATTGTTCCACCTTTTGATCATTGTTTGTTCCCTTCGTTATTGTGGCAGGCGTTTGACGGACAGGATCGGTTCCACTGGCGCGGCATCGGTATGGCCGAGCAATGACCTGTCGGGATCGATGTCGGGGATCGCGGCGATCAATGCGGCGGTGTAGGGATGTTTCGGCCGGGAGAAGACGTCTGCGGAGCGGCCCTCCTCGACGATCTCTCCGCGATGCATCACCACGGTGCGTTCGCACAGATTGCGCACGATCGCGAGGTCGTGGGCGATGAAGATCAGCGTGAGGTTAAGGTCGCGGGCGAGCTTGCGGAAGAGGTCGACGATCTGCGCCTGGATCGTGACATCGAGTGCTGCGACGCATTCGTCGGCGATGATCAGCTTCGGATCGACGGCAAGCGCACGGGCGATGCCCGCCCTCTGGCACTGGCCGCCGCTCATGCTGCGCGGCTTGCGGTGGGCGAATTCGCGCTCGAGGCCGACAAGGTCCAGCAGCTCGCCGATGCGTGCCGGAATGTCGGCTCCGCCGATCTTTTTCTGCACTCTCAGAACTTCAGCAAGAGTCTGGCCGATGGTCAGGCGCGGGTTCAGTGCATTGAACGGATCCTGAAAGACCATGGCAGACTCGTGTCGCAGCCTGGCGAGACCCGCACCCCTCTGCTGAGAAAGATCGATACCGTCGAAGCTGACGCGACCGGCGGAAATCGGCGTCAGGCCAAGCATGGCGCGGGCAAGCGTACTCTTGCCGCTGCCGGATTCGCCGACGATACCGACCGTTTCGCCGGGCATGATCTGCAGGTTGATCCCCGAAACGGCGCTGACGGTCCTGGCGTTCTTACCCCTGAAAAGGCTGCCGCCCGACGGGAAGCGCACATGCAAGCCATCGATCTCCAGAAGCGGCCTTGTCGTTCCATGCAAGGGCGTTGGGAGACTGATGGCGGAGGGCACCGCATCAGGCATGGATGGATGGCTGCGGATGAGGCGAACCGTGTACGGGTCCTGCGGTGCGGACAGGATCGTCCGTTTAGGACCCTGTTCCAGCAGCTTTCCGCCGCGCATCACGGCAATGCGGTCGCAGGTCTGCGCCACGATGCCGAGATCATGGGTGATGAGAATGATCGACAGGCCGCGTCTGTCGCGGATGTCCATCAGGAGTTTCAGGATCTGCGCCTGGATCGTGACGTCGAGCGCGGTGGTCGGTTCGTCGGCTATGAGGATTTGCGGATTGCAGGACAGGGCCACACCGATCATGGCCCGCTGACGCATGCCGCCGGAAAGCTCGTGCGGGTAGCTGTCGTACTGGCGGGCGGGGTCAGGGAAGCCGACCTGCCCCAGTATCTCGACCGCTGCCGCCCGCGCATCGCGGCCGCTCAGGCCCTGATGGTAGCGGATGCCCTCGGCGATCTGGTCGCCGATGCGCATGACCGGGTCGAGGTGGCTGGTCGGGTTCTGGAAGATCATGCCGATCTCGGCGCCGCGTACCTCCAGCATCTCGGCGTCGGTGACGGCAGTGAGGTCGCGCTCTCCGAGGAGAACCGCACCGCCTTCGATCTTCAGCAAGGATGATGGCAGGAGGCGAATCAGCGCGCGGCAGAGCAGGCTCTTGCCCGATCCGCTTTCGCCGACGAGGCCGAGGATCTCGCCCTTGGCCAGGTCGAGCGAAACGCTATCCAGCAGCGTGCGCGTCTCTCCCTGGAGATGCGCCTTCACGGTCAGGTCGCGGACAGACAGGACCGAGACGCTCATTCGTGCACTCCCAGCAATTCTCCGAGCGCGTCGCCCAGCATGCTGAAGCCGAAGGCAAGGCAGACGATGGAAAGGCCGGGAAACAGCGTGATCCACCAGGCCGTGGTGATGAAGCTCTGGCCCTCCGCGACCATAATGCCCCATTCGGCGACCGGCGGCTGGACGCCGAGACCGAGATAGCTGACGGCCGCCCCGCTCAGCAGCACCAGGACGGCATCCGACATGGCAAAGACGATCGAGCCGGCAATGGCATTGGGCAGCAAGTGCCGGAACATGATGCGGAAGCGGCCGAAACCAAGGCTGACGGCGGCCACCGCATAGTCGCTGTTCTTCAGAACGAGAATCTGTGCCCGGATCAATCGGGCATAGGAAACCCATCCGACAAGCGCCATGGCGATATAGAAGCTGCCGAGGCCCGGACCCAGAATGGCGATTATCGACAGCATCAATACGAGGAATGGAAAGGCGAGGATAATGTCGACGAGGCGCATGAACAGCGCGTCGACAATGCCGCCGAAGAAGCCGGTGACGGTGCCGACGATCGTTCCTATGACGAAGGGGAAGGCGACGCCGATCAAGGCGATCTGCAGGTCGATGCGTGTGCCCCAGATGACGCGTGAAAGGAGGTCGCGGCCGAAGTTGTCGGTTCCGAACGGATGCAGAAGCGACGGCGGCTGCAAGCGGGCTGCGCCGTTCTGCAGGATCGGGTCATAGGGGGCGAGGACGGGTGCGCCGATCGCCAGCAGGAGGAAAAACAACAGGATTCCCGCGCCAATGACGAGGGCCAGCCGCCGGCCGAAGAGTAACCGCCAGCCGGCCGGCGACGAGGGCACCGTACCGGCGCTCATAGTTTCACCCGCGGATCGACGGCGACGGTGACGATGTCGGCGACGAAATTGACGAGCACAGTGGCGCAGGCAAACACCATGGCGACACCCTGCACGACCATGTAATCGCGCGAGAAGATGGCGCGTACCAGCAATTGTCCCATGCCCGGCAGGGCAAAGACGCTTTCGACCACGACCGTGCCGCCGATCAGCCAGCCGATGTTGACCGCCAGAAGGTTGATGGTCGGCACCAGCGAATTCGGAACGACATGCCGCCAGAAGACGATGCGCTCAGGCATGCCGCGCGCGCGGGCGGCTGTCGCCACGTCTGACTTCAGGGACTCGATCATTGCCGCGCGCAGGCTGCGAACCAGCACCGTCGACAGGGAAAGAGCGACCGTCAGGCTCGGCAGGATCAGATGGGCGAGCTTGTCGCCGAAGGTCGCCCCGTAGCCGGACACCGGCAGCAGATCCAGCTTGACGCTGAAGAGGATCATCAGCATCAGGCCGAGCCAGAACGGCGGAAAGCCGATGCCGAATGTGGAAACAATCCGGACGATATGGTCCGGCGCCCTGCCGGAGTTACGCGCTGCAAGCGCCGCCATGGGCACGGCGATGAGAACCGCCAGAACGACGCTCGACAGCACGAGCGCGACGGTCGGCTCGATACGGGTGGCGATAAGCTTCAGGACATCGATCTTGTAGAGGATCGACTTGCCCATCTCGCCATCGGCGAGATTCTTCAGAAAGTAGAAATATTGCTGCCACATCGGCTCGTCGAGGCCGTACTGGGCGCGGATCTTGGCGATGGCCGAAGGGGTGGCGCGGGCTCCGAGCAGATTGCGCGCCGGATCGCCGGGGATGAGCCGCACCAGAATGAAGGTTATGATGCTGATCCCGAAGATGACCGGCAGGAACTGCAAAGGTCGAGTGAGCACGAACCTATAGCGATGCATGGCGATGCGCGCGCCTCCGTCTCGTTCGGATGTCTCTCGCCATGTTTTGCATCAGTTCGGCCTGTGCCGCGACAGGAAATCGATCAGCGCAGGATAATAGTCCGCCGGGTTCTCGTAGAACGGCATGTGGCTTGCGTTGGCAAAAACCCTGAGTTCGGCCTCGGGGAGGGCGAGCTTCATCTTCAACGCGCAGGCCGGCGTGAGCTCGTCGTGTTCTCCCGTGGTGATCAGCGTCGGCACCTTGATGCCGGGGAGGTCTGGAATGCGGTTCCAGTCCTTGAGATTGCCGATATAGAGAAACTCGTTCGGGCCCTGCATCGTGCCGTAGGGACCCATGTTCCAGTCGTCCAGGGACCGGCGTACCGGTGCGGGCCATTCCGGCAGGCGGCAGACATGGCGATAGTTCAGGATGGTGATGGCAGCCAAATATTCGGGATGATCGTATGTGCCCTGCGCCTCGTGCTTCTGCATCATGGCGACGGTCTCCGGGCCGAGGGCGGCGCGCAGCCGCTCAAGCTCGGTGACGAGGTGCGGCATGTCGGCGACCGTATCCTCCAGGATCAGCGTCTGCAGGTTTTCCGGGTATGTCAGCGCGTAGTCGATCGCCAGCCAGCCGCCCCAGGAATGGCCGAGCATGTGCACCTTGCCGAGCCCCAGCGCCTTGCGAACCGTTTCGGTTTCCTCGACATATCGGCCGATCGTCCAGAGCGAAGGATCGGTCGGGCGGTCGGAGGCGCCGGTGCCGAGCTGATCGAAGGCGACGACGCGATAGCCGTTGTCGATGAGGCACGAATGGGCCTCGCGCAGATAGTCACAGGGTAGTCCCGGCCCGCCATTCAGGCACAACAAGGTCTCCGGGCCCGAACCGAAGCTGTAGGCCACCACCTTGTAGCCATCGACTTCGATTTCGTGTCGCGCCTCCGGCTCGATATCACGCCACATTGACCGCCCCGGCAAAGAAACTGCTTGCTCAATATTTGAGCACGGCTAAATTTTATCCGAAAGGCCAGCAGGCGCCCAGCTATAAGAAGTGATAGGTTGGGGATGACCGGGACCGGAGACAAGGATGTTTGACGAACTCGGGACGATCAGGAACCAGTTCACCGCGCACGACACGCTGGATGGCCGTATAGACCAGGTGTTCGAGGCGATGAAGGCGATCGGCTTCGAGGCGCTGATCTACGATTATACGCCGGTGCCCCGCGATCTCGACGGCACCATCATGGTCCCGTCGCTGCTGAAACTTCGCAACATCTCGGAGGATATGCACGACTACTGGTTCGATCGCGGCTATTTCCGCATCGATCCCGTGCAGCAGGTGGCGCTGCGCACGTCAACTCCGTTCTTTTGGAACTATGATCCCGATGCGGACACGCTGATCAGACGCTTCATGAGCGATGATACGGCGCCCGTCGCCCGCTATCTGAGCGAACGGGACATGTCGACCGGCGTCACCGTTCCGGTCCACATGCCGCGCGGCGACTATGCGACGGTCACGGGTGTGCGTTTCGGCGGCAACCGGGCATTCGAGCGGCATGCGCTGCGGTACATCGCCGATTTCAACCTGCTCGCCCATGTGTTTCACGAGGCGGCCTATTCGCTGTTCGACGCGCAGGCCTTCAACGCCGGCACCGCGAGGCTGACGGAGCGGGAGCGCGAATGCCTCCGCCATTCCGCCGAGGGTCACTCGGCCAAGGAAATTTCGCGCATCATCCACCGTTCTGTGCCGACCGTGGTCATGCATCTCAACGCCGCGGCCAAGAAACTCGGCGCTAAGAACCGTACCCAGGCGGTTGTCCGCGCCACGCACTACCGGCTGCTCGAAGAGCGCCCATCCTATAACTTGTGATAGCTGCCACGGCTTGAAACCCCACGTTATGTTCCCTCCGTTGTCCGTCAGAGATGGAGATGCATGTGGCCGCCGTCGCGTCGAAGGAAGCCTTCCTGCCCTTTCGCGAGTACCAGACCTGGTATCGCATCACCGGTTCGCTCGACAGCGGCAAGCTGCCGCTGGTCGTCGCCCACGGCGGACCGGGCTGCACCCACGACTACGTCGATTCCTTCAAGGGGATCAGCGAGATCGACGGACGCGCGGTCATTCACTACGACCAGCTCGGCAACGGCAACTCCACGCGCCTTCCGGACAAGGGCCCGGATTTCTGGACACCTGACCTGTTCCTCGGGGAACTCGACGCGCTGCTGAAACATCTGGGCATCCAGGATCGCTATGCCTTTCTCGGACAGTCCTGGGGCGGCATGCTTGGTGCGGAACACGCGGTTCTAAAGCCCACGGGTCTGAAGGCGCTCGTCATCGCCAATTCGCCGGCCAACATGCATACCTGGGTGGCGGAAGCCAATCGCCTGCGCGGGGAACTGCCGAAGGCGGTTCAGGATACGCTGCTCATGCATGAGCAGGCCGGGACGATTACCGATCCGGAATACATCGCCGCCTCGCGCGTCTTCTACGACCGCCATGTCTGCCGCGTCACCCCGTGGCCTGCCGAAGTCGCGCGCACCTTTGCGATCATGGACGAGGACAATACGGTCTATCGCAACATGAACGGCCCGACCGAGTTCCACGTAATAGGCACGATGAAGGACTGGACGATCGAGGACCGGCTGATGCGGATCGAAGCGCCGACCCTTTTGATTTCCGGAAAATACGACGAGGCTACGCCGCTCGTCGTCAAGCCGTATGTGGATCGCGTGAAGGGCTGCGAATGGGTGCTGTTCGAGCATTCCAGCCACATGCCGCATGTGGAGGAGAAGGACTTGTGCCTGGAAACGGTCTCTCGTTTCCTGTCATCCCACGATACCGACGCTTGATAAGACGACACGCCGTTTCGTTTATGCTCCTCAGGTGGGCGTCGCCGGGACGGCGTTTCCTTCGAGCTCTGCCGCCTTGGCGGCATAGCGCTGGGCAAGGACCGCACAGGCCATCAACTGGATCTGATGGAACAGCATGACCGGCAGGACGATCATGCCGATGTTCTGCCCGGCGAAGATCGCGCTTGCCATCGGAATGCCGCTCGCCAGGCTCTTCTTCGATCCGCAGAAGGTGATGGCGATTTCGTCCGCGCGGTCGAAGCCGAGAAGCCGGCTGCCGAATGTGGTGGCCGCCAGAATAAGCGCGAGGAGAGCAATCTCGATTAGCGTCAAAACCGTGAGGTCCGTCAGGGTGAAGGACTGCCAGAGGCCGGCGGTGACGGCCTGGCTGAAAGCCAGATAGACGACCATCAGGATCGAACCGCGGTCGACCGGTGCGAGCAGTTTCTTGCGGGCGCGAATCCAGCCGCCGATCCAGGGCTGCAGGATCTGGCCTGCGACGAAGGGCGCAAGCAGCTGCAGGAGGATCTGTTCGATCGCGTCGAGCGATACGCCACCATGTCCGCCGGCCGAGAAGATGACGCCGACGAGAAGCGGCGTCAGGAACACGCCCAAGATGTTGGATGCCGACGCCGCGCAGACGGCTGCCGGAACATTGCCGCCGGCCATCGACGTGAACGCGATCGACGACTGTACCGTCGAAGGCAGAACGCAGAGGAAAAGGATGCCGGTATAGAGCGACGGCGGCAGGATCCATGACGGGACGAAACCGACCAGGAGGCCGATGAGCGGGAAAAGGGCGAAAGTCGAAAAGAGAATCGCCAGGTGCAGCCGCCAATGCAGGAAACCGGCAATGACGACCTCGCGCGAAAGCCGTGCGCCGTGGAGAAAGAAGATCAGGCCGACGCCAAGCTTCGTTGCGATGGCGAACCAGGCCGCGGCGGCTCCGTCGATGGGCAAAACCGCTGCGAGAGCGACTGTCAGCATCAGGAGGATGGTAAAGGTGTCGGGGAGATAGCGGCGCATGGTGCTTGCCGTGTAAGCCCAACCGGAAGCCGGATGCAAGCACTAGATCACGATGTTTTCAGATCGGGTCGACCAAAAACATGAACGTGATCGCTTCCGAGAAGTTGAGACGCGGAATGCGGGCGGAAAACCGCACGCACTTTTCCTCATCCCGCTCCATCGGTCGCAATGCGCGCCGCATTCAAGCGATTTCATGCGGCGCGCTTCGACATCTGCCATATCCGCATCAGCAGGCGGCGACGAAACGGTCGACGTCCTCGGCGCGGGTGGCGAAGCTGGTGACCAGGCGATAGAGCCCTTCGTCTTCCGCGAGGTTGCCTTCGAGATCGTGCGGCACTTCCCAATCGTAGAAAAGGCCGCCCTGCTGCTGCAGCCGGCCGGCGGCCTCCCGCTTCAGTACGACGAAGACTTCGTTGGCATCGGGCGCCCAGGCGAGCCGGCTCTCGGCCGAAGCGGTGATGCCGTCGGCGAGGCGCCGCGCCATCGCGTTGGCGTGGCGCGCGAGATCGAGCCAGAGATCTCCGGCGAAATAGGCGTCGAACTGGGCGGCGACGAAGCGCGACTTGGAGAAGAGCTGAGCCGAGCGCTTCCGCAGGAAGTGCATCTCCTGCGCCTTCGAAAGGTCGAAGAGCACCAGCGCCTCGGCGCACCAGCAGCCGTTTTTGGTTCCGCCGAAGGAGAGCAGATCGACGCCACGCTTCCAGGTCATCTCGGCCGGTGTCGTCCCAAGGCTGACCAGGGCATTGGCGAAACGAGCGCCATCCATGTGCAGCGGTATTTTATGAGACCGGGCGATCGAGGCGATCGTTTCGATCTGGTCGAGCGAATAGACGGTGCCGCTCTCGGTCGCCTGCGTCACCGTCACCGCCATCGGCTGACCGCCATGGACGTTCTCCTTCGGGAACCGCCGAATTTCGGCCTCGAGCTTCGCCGGCTCCATCTTGCCGCGAGCGCCCCCGACCGGGCACAGCCTCGCGCCGTGCGAAAAGAACTCCGGCGCGCCGCACTCGTCGACGTTCACATGCGCTTCGCGATGGCAGAAAGCGATTCCGCCCGCCCGATTGGCGCTCGAAAGTGCAAGGGAGTTTGCGGCGGTTCCGGTGCCCACGAAGAATACCGCGACCTCCCTCTCGAAAATCTCCGAAAAGCGCTGTTCCACTTTCCGATCGAGCTCGCTCGTGCCGTAGGCGGAAGCATAGCCCTGCGCATTCGTGACCAGACTTTCGGCGATCGCCGGATGGGCGCCGGCCCAGTTGTCGGAGGAGAAGATCATCTGAAGTTTACCCTGTTTACATCGAGCCACGCCGTGCGGAGAGGCGCGCCGGCGCGACCATAGCCGAGTCCCGTCGGCAAGCAAACGGCTGCGCTCGACTGTGCCTGCCTTGTAGTGCCAACCGGAGACCAGTTTGAAACCAAAGTAAAGAAAGCGCCGGATACGGGTAATTAAATTTCAAACCCGGGTAATTTCCGGCAATGTTCGGCAAAATCTCTCGCATTATTTGCGGCCGAGGCCCTTGCGAAGGAGGGCGGTTTCTGGCATAGAGCGCATGAAATAGGACAGGTTTGCTGTCCTATTTCGGTCTAGGGGCCGGAACAATCGCCGGAGGCACCGTGAAAAGCGGCAGCCGGCGTGAAGCGCGAGGGGCTTTCGCCGGATTTCATCCGGTCGTTATTCCTTGGCGTCAGGATGGTCGCGGACATCGGTGCCTGACGCGGCCGCGCTTCATTTGCGACCTGATCAGGATCATGCGACGATAAAGCCCGGCTTGCCGCCGTGCGAAAAGCACCATGCGGCAACTGCGTGCGGGCCGCGTTATGCCCGGAATTCCCGGGTTCAACAGGAGGGAAAAGATGACGGATCATTCGCCATCACGACAGATTGGGCTCAACCTCGCACAAGACGCTGCGACGGCTGTGAAAACGCCCGCATTCCCCTCCGGCCTGCCGCGAAAACAGGGGCTGTACGATCCACGAAACGAACATGACGCCTGCGGCGTCGGCTTCGTAGCCCATCTCAAGGGCGAGAAGTCGCATCAGATCGTGCGCGACGGCCTCTTCATGCTCGAAAACCTGACCCATCGCGGAGCGGTCGGTGCCGACCCGCTGATGGGCGACGGCGCGGGCATTCTGGTCCAGATCCCCGACCGCTTCTTCCGCGAGGAGATGGCGAAACAGGGCGTCACCCTGCCGAGGGCCGGCGAATATGCGGTCGGCTATCTCTTCATGCCGCGCGATGAGAAGCTCATTGCCCATTTCAAGGAGGTGATCAGCGAAGTCGTGGCCGAGGAAGGGCAGATAATGCTCGGCTTCCGCGACGTGCCGGTCGATAATTCGTCTCTCTCCAAGGCGCCCGACATCGCCGCGACCGAGCCGCACCATGTCCAGGTGTTCATCGGCGCTGGCCGGGAGGCCGCGAGCAGCGATGAATTCGAACGGCGGCTGTTCACGCTTCGCAAGGTGATCTCCAACCGCATCTATGCGGAAGCCGATGGTGGCGATCTCGGCTTCTATATCGTGTCGCTGTCGACCACCACCATCGTCTACAAGGGCATGTTCCTCGCCTACCAGGTGGGTGCCTATTACAAGGACCTCGCCGACGAGCGCTTCCAGTCGGCCGTCGCACTCGTGCACCAGCGCTTCTCGACCAACACCTTCCCGTCCTGGAAGCTCGCGCATCCCTATCGGATGGTTGCGCATAACGGCGAGATCAACACGCTGCGCGGCAACGTCAACTGGATGGCCGCACGGCAGGCTTCCGTTTCCTCGCCGCTCTTCGGCGACGACATTTCCAAGCTCTGGCCGATCTCCTATGAAGGGCAGTCGGACACGGCCTGTTTCGACAATGCGCTCGAATTCCTCGTGCGCGGCGGTTATTCGCTTTCGCATGCCGTCATGATGCTGATCCCCGAGGCCTGGGCCGGCAACCAGCTCATGTCGCCTGAGCGCAAGGCCTTCTACGAATATCATGCGGCGCTGATGGAGCCGTGGGACGGACCGGCGGCGGTCGCCTTCACCGACGGCCGCCAGATCGGCGCCACGCTCGACCGCAACGGCCTGCGTCCGGCGCGCTACATCGTCACCAGCGACGACCGCGTCATCATGGCGTCGGAGGCCGGCGTGCTGCCGGTCGCCGAAGACAAGATCGTCAAGAAATGGCGGCTGCAGCCCGGCAAGATGCTGCTGATCGACATGGAAGAGGGGCGCATCATCTCCGACGAGGAGGTGAAGTCGTCGCTCGCCGGCAAGCATCCCTATCGCCAATGGCTCGACAACACCCAGCTGATCCTCGAAGAACTGAAGCCGGTCGAGCCGCGGGCGCTGCGGCGCGACGTGTCGCTGATCGACCGCCAGCAGGCCTTCGGTTACACCCATGAGGACACGAAGCTCCTGATGTCGCCGATGGCGACGACCGGTCAGGAGGCGATCGGATCCATGGGCACAGACACGCCGATCTCGGCGATGTCCGACAAGCCGAAGCTGCTCTACACCTATTTCAAGCAGAACTTCGCGCAGGTCACCAACCCGCCGATCGATCCGATCCGCGAGGAACTGGTGATGAGCCTCGTCTCCTTCATCGGTCCGCGCCCGAACATCCTCGACCACGAGGGCATGGCGCATGCGAAGCGGCTGGAAGTCCGCCAGCCGATCCTGACCAATGGCGACCTCGAGAAGATCCGCTCGATCGGCCACACCGAAGACCGCTTCGACACGAAGACGCTCGACTTCACCTATGACATTTCGCGCGGTGCCGAAGGCATGCTGGAAATGCTCGATCGTCTCTGCGAAAGGGCGGAAGCGGCAGTCAAGGGCGGCTACAACATCATCGTGCTTTCCGACCGGCAGATCGGTCCCGATCGCGTGGCGATTCCGGCGCTGCTCGCAACCGCGGCCGTTCATCACCACCTGATCCGCAAGGGTCTGCGCACGTCGGTCGGCCTCGTCGTCGAGTCGGGCGAACCGCGCGAAATTCATCATTTCTGCCTGCTCGCCGGCTATGGCGCGGAAGCGATCAATCCCTATCTCGCCTTCGACACGCTCGTCGACATGCACAAGCGCGGCGAGTTTCCGAAGGAAGTCGACGAGAAGGAAGTCGTCTACCGCTACATCAAGGCGGTCGGCAAAGGCATCCTCAAGGTCATGTCCAAAATGGGCATTTCCACCTACCAGTCCTATTGCGGCGCGCAGATATTCGACGCCGTCGGCCTTTCGTCCGCGCTGGTCGGCAAGTACTTCTTCGGTACTGCGACGACGATCGAAGGCATCGGCCTCGAGGAGATCGCTGCCGAAACCGTGGCGCGTCACAAGGCGGCCTTCGGAAGCGATCCGGTGCTCGCCAATACGCTCGACATCGGCGGCGAATATGCCTTCCGGATGCGCGGCGAAAGCCATGCCTGGACGCCGGACGCCATCGCCTCGCTGCAGCATGCCGTGCGCGGCAATGCCGAGGACCGCTATCGCGAATTCTCGGCGACGATGAACGAGTCGGCGAGCCGCATGAACACGATCCGTGGGCTCTTCACGATAAAGGGGGCCGAGGCGGCCGGCCGCAAGCCGATCCCGATCGAAGAGGTCGAGCCGGCTGCGGAGATCGTCAAGCGCTTCTCGACCGGCGCCATGTCCTTCGGCTCGATCAGCCGCGAGGCGCATACCACGCTCGCGGTCGCGATGAACCGGATCGGCGGCAAGTCCAACACCGGCGAAGGCGGCGAGGAGAGCGATCGCTACCTGCCGCTGCCGGACGGCTCTGCGAACCCCGAGCGGTCGGCGATCAAGCAGATCGCCTCCGGCCGCTTCGGCGTCACCACCGAATATCTGGTCAATGCCGACGTTCTGCAGATCAAGGTGGCGCAGGGCGCAAAGCCCGGCGAAGGCGGCCAGCTGCCGGGTCACAAGGTAGATGCGACCGTCGCCAAGACGCGGCATTCGACACCGGGTGTCGGCCTGATCTCGCCGCCGCCGCATCATGACATCTATTCGATCGAGGATCTGGCGCAGCTGATCTACGATCTGAAGAACGTCAACCCGGAAGCCGATGTCTCGGTCAAGCTGGTATCGGAAGTGGGTGTCGGCACCGTTGCGGCCGGCGTTGCCAAGGCACGCGCCGATCACATCACCATTGCCGGCTTCGACGGGGGCACCGGTGCTTCGCCGCTGACCTCGCTGAAGCATGCGGGTAGTCCGTGGGAGATCGGCCTTGCCGAAACGCAGCAGACGCTGGTGCTCAACGGTCTGCGCTCCCGCATCGCGCTGCAGGTCGATGGCGGCCTGAAGACCGGCCGTGACGTCGTCATCGGAGCGCTGCTCGGCGCCGACGAATTCGGCTTCGCGACCGCGCCGCTGATCGCCGCCGGCTGCATCATGATGCGCAAGTGTCACCTGAACACCTGTCCTGTCGGCGTCGCCACCCAGGATCCGGTGCTCCGGAAGCGCTTCAAGGGGACGCCGGAGCATGTCGTCAACTACTTCTT
This sequence comes from Sinorhizobium meliloti 4H41, assembly GCF_000375585.1. Classification (GTDB taxonomy): domain Bacteria; phylum Pseudomonadota; class Alphaproteobacteria; order Rhizobiales; family Rhizobiaceae; genus Sinorhizobium; species Sinorhizobium meliloti_A. Next base: position 153,756 of record NZ_AQWP01000005.1, read on the forward strand.
CTTCGTTGCGGAGGAAGTGCGCGAGATCCTCGCATCGCTTGGTGCCAGAAAGCTCGACGACATCATCGGAGCCTCGGATCTGCTCGACCGCGACCGGATGATCGAGCACTGGAAGGCGAGGGGCCTCGACTTCTCGAAGATCTTCCACAAGGTGGAGGCTCCGAAGGAAGCGACCTATTGGACGGAGCGCCAGAACCATCCGATCGACGACATTCTCGACCGCAGGCTGATCGAGAAGGCGAAGCTCGCGCTCGAGACCAAGGTGCCGGTCGCCTTCGAAGCCGGGATCAGGAACGTCGACCGTTCGGCCGGCGCGATGCTTTCGGGCGCGCTTGCCAAGCGCTGGGGCCACAAGGGGCTGAAGGACGATACGATCCACGTGACCCTCAAGGGCACGGCTGGGCAGTCCTTCGGCGCGTTCCTCGCCCGCGGCATCACCTTCGATCTCGTGGGAGACGGCAACGACTATGTCGGCAAGGGCCTCTCGGGCGGGCGCATCATCGTCCGGCCGCCGGAGAACGCTCGGATCGTGCCGCACCAGTCGATCATCGTCGGCAACACCGTGCTTTACGGCGCGATTTCCGGAGAGTGCTACTTCAACGGCGTCGCCGGTGAACGCTTTGCCGTGCGCAATTCCGGTGCGATCGCGGTCGTGGAAGGCGTCGGCGATCACGGCTGCGAATACATGACCGGCGGCGTCGTCGTCGTTCTCGGCGGCACGGGCCGCAACTTCGCGGCCGGCATGTCGGGCGGTGTCGCTTACGTGCTCGACGAGGAGGGCGACTTCGCCCGGCGCTGTAACATGGCGATGGTCGAACTGCAGCCGGTTCCGGAGGAGGACGACATGCTGGAGAAGCTGCATCACCACGGCGGCGACCTCATGCACAAGGGCATGGTGGACGTCTCGGGCGACATGACGCGCCACGACGAAGAGCGCCTCTACCAGCTCATCTCGAACCACCTGCACTATACGGGTTCGGTCCGCGCCAAGGAGATCCTCGATCGCTGGGCGGATTACCGGCCGAAGTTCCGCAAGGTGATGCCGGTAGAGTACCGCCGCGCGCTCGAGGACATGGAGCGCATGAAGATGGCTGAAGCGGCCGAGTAACCGGCCCTCGTGAATACGGCTCCCGGCCCGCCCGGGTCAGGGGCCATCACGCGCGCTCGAGCGCGCCTGTTGAGATTGAAGATGTCAGGATCATAAGATGGGCAAGGTTACTGGGTTTTTGGAGATCGACCGGCAGGTGGCGAAGTACCAGCCGGCATCCGACCGCATCCGCCATTTCCGCGAATTCACCATTCCGATGTCCGATCAGGAAGTGCAGAAGCAGTCCGCTCGCTGCATGGACTGCGGCATTCCCTATTGTCACGGGCCGACGGGGTGCCCGGTGCACAACCAGATCCCGGACTGGAACGACCTCGTTTATAACGGCAATTGGGACGAGGCGATCCGCAACCTGCACTCGACCAACAACTTCCCGGAATTTACCGGCCGCGTCTGCCCGGCGCCCTGCGAGGAAGCCTGCACGCTGAACCTCGAAGACGTGCCGGTGGCGATCAAGACGGTCGAGCAGGCGATTGCCGACAAGGCCTATGAGATGGGCTATATCGTGCCGCAGCCGGCCGTGACCAAGACCGGCAAGAAGGTCGCGGTCATCGGCTCCGGGCCTGCCGGCATGGCGGCTGCCCAGCAACTGGCGCGCGCCGGCCACGAGGTGCATGTCTACGAACGCGAGTCCAAGCCCGGCGGGCTGCTGCGCTACGGCATTCCCGATTTCAAGATGGAGAAGAACTTCATCGACCGTCGTGTCGAGCAGATGCGGGGCGAGGGCGTGACCTTCCATTGCGGCGTCAATGTCGGTGTCGATGTCGCGGTGCAAAAGCTCGTCGATGAAAACGACGCCGTGCTCTATTGCGGCGGCTCCGAGACGCCGCGCGACGCCGGCATCCCCGGCGTGGAGTTCGTCGGCGTGCACGATGCCATGCCGTATCTGGTACAGCAGAACCGTCGCGTCGGCCGCGAGAACATCGATAGCGTGGGCTGGCCGTCCGAGCCGATCCTCGCCGGCGGCAAGCATGTCGTCGTCGTCGGCGGCGGCGACACGGCATCCGACTGTGTCGGGACCGCCTTCCGCCAGGGCGCCGTCAAGGTGACACAGCTCGATATTCGTCCGCAACCGCCCGAGAAGGAAGACAAGCTTGCGGTCTGGCCCTTCTGGGCGACGAAGATGCGCACCTCCTCCAGCCAGGCCGAGGGTGCGGTTCGCGAGTTCCAGGTTGCGACGCTCGAATTTGTCGGCGACGAGGACGGCAATCTCACCGGCGTCAAATGCTGTCAGGTCGACGAGCGCCGCAAGCCGATCGCCGGTACCGAGTTCATCATCAAGGCCGATCTCGCCTTCATCGCCATCGGTTTCCGCGGGCCCTTCGCAGACAGCGTCCTCAAGGATCTCGGCGACAAGCTGACGGTCAACACCGACCGCCGCGGTTCGACCAATGTCGTGGCCAACGAGCGCGACTACAGGACTTCGGTCGACAAATTGTGGGCGGCGGGCGACATTCGCCGCGGCCAGTCGCTCGTCGTATGGGCTATCCGCGAAGGCCGGCAGGCAGCGCGCGCGATCGACGAGGCGCTGATGGGCTCGACGGTGCTGCCGCGGTAGGGCCAGTCCTCGCCGGGCCCGGCAGGCGGATGAGGGGCGAAGGCGGTGTTCCCGGAGCCCCGCGTTTCCATCAACGCGTAGAACTGCCCGGCGGCCCCTGCTTCGTCAGCCGGAAATCGTCGATACGTCCGGCTGGGGCGACGACCACCTCGCCCTTTTCGATGAGCCGGTCGCGCGGGCTCTTGCCGGTGCTCTTGAGGGGCGTGTCGCCGCCGAGAAGGGCGGTCGCTCCATCGAGTTCGGGATCGATGAGGCTGATCGGCTGCGTCTTGATGATATCTTCGTTGGCAAGCGGCTTGCTGACGACCAGGTCCTTCAGGCCTTCCGCACCCGGAACGTCCGTGGACGCTGCCGCTTCGCCCAATAGCTTGCGAATGTCCTTTTCAACATAGAAGGCCAGTTTGCGCTTGCCGGCCTTCGTCAGGTTGATGCCGTCAGAACCCCTGAGGCGGACCTGCTGCCCGTTGATGTCGGAGCCGGTCAGGACGAACTTTCCCCCTTCATCGACGAAGCCGTCCCAGATGTCGATGAACTGGCCGCCGACCTTCTCCACCTCTTCGCGGTAGATTCCGTTGAACGTCACCATGTCGGCGGTCATGGACGTCGATTGGAAGGGCGGCATTCCGACCCAGAGAACCGGAAGATTGTCCTTGCGCGCAAGCGTCGCCAGTGCGTTGACGCGCTTGCGGTATTCTTCCGTCCAGGCGTCGGTCCGGAACTTCTCCTGCACGTCGCCGATCCGCATCATCTGGCGATCATTGGCGCCGAGGCTCACGACGATGACGGCGGGCTTGAGTTCCGCGATGGCGTCGGGCAGCGCCTTGGGCCAGTCGAAATAGTCGTCGCGGACGATACCCGAGGACCCGTTGGCGCGCGTCTCGATCACGATACCGGGCGTGGTTTCGAACGCGACCTTCAGACCGTCGCCAAGGCTGCCGGCAACGAAGTCTCCGACCACCAGGACCTTCTTGGCGTCCGGAGATTTCTCCACGACGACCGGCGCGGGCGGCGGCGCCGCGGCGGGCCGCGGCTTGGCGCGGCTCGGGCGCGACTGCCGTGGCTCCGATGGTTGCGCTCGGCGCTTCTGGATGCGCTGCGGCCGCGGCTGGCGCCGAAAATCGTATTGATCCTCGTAATAGACGCGCCTTTGCGGCGTGAAGACGCCGAAGAGCCTTTGCAGCACGTTGCGTCGTGGCACCCGCTCCTGGGCCTCGGCCACAGTGGCAAAGAAACCGGCGGCGACCATCGCCGCAGCGCCGAGCAAGACGGGAGCCAGCCGAAGCAAACGCGAAAACAGTCCCTTCCCGCGGTATCGGATCGTCAGCATGATCATTTCACCGTCGAATGGCAGACATTCCCGCAACCATACGCCAGATCACGGCGATTGGCACCGTTTGATCGGGAATCGCCGTGATGAGAGAAAGCTGCGGGTGCGTTTCACCGGCGCAGGGCGCGCAACAGACGCTGTGTCGGCTCCCCGTCCGGGGCCAGGCCGTTCTGGGTCTGGAACGCCTGGATTGCTGCTTTCGAGCCCGAGCCGAAATTGCCGTCGACTTCGCCGTCGTAATAACCGAGTTCCTTCAACCGGTTCTGCAGCTCGAATTTTTCGCTGATGTCGAGCGAACCGTCCGGACGCGGCCAGCGTTGCTGCATGCCGGCATATCCTGCGATCTGATCCGCAAGAAGCCCGACCCCGAGCGCGTAGGAATCCGAGGCGTTATAGCGCTTGATGACGAAGAAGTTCTTGGTCATCAAGAATCCGGGGCCGTTGCCGCCGCCGGGCAGCTTCAGTTCGGCCCGCATCTTCGGATTGCTGAAGCCCTTGCCGCCCGGGCGGGCGAAGCCGAGGGCCGCCCACTGGCCGAGCGTCTTGGTCTGGCCCGAATATTTCGCCGCATTGGCCGGCGGGACGACCTCGTAACCCCATGTTTCGCCGGGACGCCAGCCGTTCTTCCGCAAGAGATTGGCAGCCGTTGCGAGCGCATCCGGCACTGAGTGCCAGATATCCCGATGGCCGTCGCCGTCGGCATCGACCGCATAGAGCAGGTAGCTCGTCGGAATGAACTGGGTGTGTCCCATGGCGCCCGCCCAGGAACCCGTCAACTCCCGCGGGGTGATGTCGCCGCTCTGCAGGATCTTCAGTGCCGCGATGAGCTGGGTCTTCGCGAATTTGGACCGCCTTGAGTCGGCATAGGCAAGGGTTGCCAGCGCCCGCGGCACGTAGTGCAGCCGGTCGTCTTTCTGGAGAATCGCGCCGTAGTTCGATTCCATCGACCAGATGGCGAGCAGGATGGATTTGTCGACGCCGTAGTGCCGTTCGAGGGCATTGAGCGTGCGGGCATGCTTCGCCGCCATTTCCTGTCCTATCCGCTTGGTGTACGGATTGACACGCGCGTCGACATACTCCCAGATCTTGTGCTTGAATTCGGGCTGATAAGCGGCCTTCTCCAGCACGGCCGGATCAGGCGTCTTCACGCCGGCGAAGGCCTTGCGATAGGTCGCCTGGCTGATGCCGCTCTTGGCAGCCGTTGCATAGAAGTTATTGATCCAGTTTTGAAAACCCTGATCCGCACGCGCGGGCGACGACCCAAAAGCGGCGGCAACAACGAGAGCGGCGGCGATATGTCGGAAGAACGTCCTGCGGTTTTTCATCATCTGCTGTCGGTTCCGTTTCTCGGTGGAGCGTTCAGCCGGCGTTCATGCCGAACCGACTACTCCGAGGTTCGCAATTTGCCCGCACCAGGCCACTGGAAAGGGCAGTATGCGGTTCTTCTAGGGACCGGACGGCGCAAGCCGTACCCGATCGAGGGAGAAGCCTACAGAAACGAAGTCAACAAAGTCTTTACCATGAAAAAACCGAGTCGTCTTCCTTCGTAAAAAATTGGCAATCGGCGACTAAATCCAATTCAATTTTCCTGTTTCAGGCTAGACTGAGATGCACTGCAAGGAGGTGCCAATGCACGACAAGCGCAAAGTCCGCAAAGCCGTTTTCCCCGTTGCAGGTCTCGGGACCCGTTTCCTTCCCGCGACCAAGGCGGTTCCGAAGGAGATGCTGACGGTGGTGGACAAGCCGGTCATCCAATATGTCGTCGATGAGGCGCTCGAAGCCGGCATCGAGCATCTGATTTTCGTGACCGGCCGCAGCAAGGCGGTCATCGAGGACTATTTCGACATCCAGGTCGAATTGGACCAGACGCTGCGCGAGCGCAACAAGAAGGCGGAGATCGAGCTCCTCGAAGCCATGCTGCCGAAGGCCGGTACCACGAGCTTCACCCGTCAGCAGGCACCGCTGGGCCTCGGCCATGCCGTCTGGTGCGCCCGCGATCTCGTCGGCAACGAGCCCTTCGCGCTGCTCCTGCCCGACATGATCATGAAGGGCGAGAAGGGCTGCCTCAAGGGCATGGTCGAGCTCTACGAAGAGTCGGGCGGCAACGTCGTCGCGGTCGAGGAATGCGCGCCCGACCAGGCGCATAAATACGGAATCGTCGGAGTGGGCGAGACGGTCGGCGACGGGTTCCGGATCACCAAGATGGTCGAGAAGCCGGCCAAGGGGACGGCTCCGTCGAACTTCTTCATCAATGGGCGCTACATCCTGCAGCCGGAGATTTTCCCGATCCTGGAAAAGCAGGAACGCGGCGCCGGCAACGAGATCCAACTGACCGACGGCATGGTGAAGCTCGCCGAAGCTCAGGCCTTCGCCGCCTATCGCTTCCGCGGCGATACGTATGATTGCGGCGCCAAGGACGGCTTCATCCTGGCGAACGTCGCCTTCGCTCTCGAGCGCGGCGATATCCGCCCCATCGTGGAAGGGCCGCTCAAGACGCTCCTGCAGGGTCTGAAGTAAGCTCGCACGTAGCCGGGGAGGCCGCGAGCGCGGCCGTCCCGATCAGCGCCGGAGCGTCAGGCCGAGGCCAATCCGCGTGGTATCGGTCGAGCTACCCTCGTCTCTATCCGTGCGCTCGTAGCTCACGTCTCCGGTGAGCGCGAGATAGCGGCTCATGTCCCAGGTGAGCCCGGCGCCGGTTCGCCAGGTCGTCTCGTCGGAGGCGGTGGCATCCGAAGGAAAATCGCGCAGGGTGAGACTGTTCGAAAGCCGGCCGACGAGGCTCGAACGCAACTGATGCGTGACCACGTTCGTCAGCTCGTAATTGATCGATCCCGCCTCGCCCGGAGTGGTCGACGGATCGACATAGGTCAGCACGCCGAAAAGGACGTCGGTGCCGCGGTGCGGTGACCAGTTGACGCGGCCGTCGAGCGAGAACCCGTTGAGGTCGCCGAGCCGTTCATCGTCGAAGCGGAAGGTCTCGTAACCGAGCGCCAGTTCACCGTTGAGTTTTTCGCCGAGATCGACCTCCATGCCGGCGCGGCCGGCATAGCTCTGATAGGAACGCTCGAAGCCGAACGTATCCCGACGCAGATCATAGATCGATTTGCCGACGGAGGCCTCGAGGAAGGGGATGAGCGCCGGCGAAAGCTCGTAGCCGATCCGCCCGGTGAGGGTGCCGAGATTGCGGTCGCGATCCTCTTGCGAGAGCGTCGTCCCATTGTCGAGCTCGACATCGCCATAGGTGCGGCGCTCGAAATCAACGCCGAGCGAGCCGCGAATGAGACCGAGGTCGCGCTCGACCGCGGCGCCCAGGCGATAGCTATGGACGCCGGATTGGCTGTCTGCATTGGCGATGGCATTCGGGTCGTTCGCATCTTCGCGTTCGAAACTGTAGCCTGTCCTCAGCCTTGCAATGGTCTCCGCGCCGAGGTCGAGGCGCAGTTCCGCGTCGATGTCGGCGCGCGGCTCCTCCTGGCCCTCACCGGATATGTTGTCCTGGATCACGCCTTCGCCGGTCACGCTGAGCTGATGGCGGGACCAGTCGGAGGTGAGCGAACCCTTGAGCCCGGTCTCCATGAAGCCCCGGCTTTGGCTGCTGTCGCCGTTCTTCTGCCGTTCGTGGTTGAAGGTCTCGCTGAGCGCCGGCTTCAGAACGAAGGTGCCGATGCGAATGCCGGGCGCCTGGCCGTCATCGGGATCGATCCGCCTGCGCAGCCCGTCGATCGTCTCCTCGCGCCGGTTCAGGCGGTTGAAGTCCTCGTCCAGGGCCGGCGAGAGGTCGGTGCCGGCAAGGGCGCCGGTCTCCTGCGGATCGATGATGACCGGAAGCGGCTGGTCCGCTGGGGCGGCGACGGAGACGCCCGCCGGGGATGGATCGCCGAGGCTTTGCGCACTCGCTGGCGCACAGGCGAGGAAAGCGCAACCCGCCAGCAGCCATGCCGGCGGCTTCACACGCAAGGCGCCCGCCATCATCGAGCGTGAAATATTGGGCACCATGCGCCGTCTGTCCGCAATTTGATTGCAATCGTTTCGCAATCGTAAAGGTGCGTGGTTAACCAATCGTTTCTCTACCGCAGTTTCCGAACGCGGATGTGTTCAGATCTGCTCGACCGTCAGGTGGCGGCCGCTGCTGGCGACGATGCGCACGCGTGTGCCGACCGGAAGGTCGGGGCCCTCGACGGACCATGTCGTATCGTCGAGCCGCACGCGCCCGCGGCCCTCCTTGATCGGCTGCTCGAGCACTGCCGTCCGTCCGACGAGGCTTTCGCCGCGCCTGTTGAGCAGAGGCTCGTCGCTCTCGGCGGAAGAGGAGACGAAGCGCCGCCCGATAAGGACGGAAGCGACCGAGAGCAAAGCGAAGGCGACGAACTGCACCTGCCAACTCCAGAACGGCGCCTCCCAGAAGAAGAGCGAGAGGGCCCCGGTGACGAGCGCGGCAAGCGCGATCCACACAAGGAAGACGCCGGGCAGGATCAGCTCCGCCGCCAGCAGCAGGAGGCCTAGGACCCACCAGCTCCAGGGGCCGAGTTCGAGGATGATGCGCATGATCATGGGCGATCCTCAGGGCGTTTCCGATGGAACGGAAGGACCGGTTCGGGGCGTGGACTGGCGCTGGCGCGGGGAGGACGCGGTGCCTTCACCGAAGACCTCCTTCGCGATCGCGCCTATGCCACCGAGCGAGCCGATGAGCGACGAGGCCTCCATCGGCATCAGGACGATCTTCTGGTTGCTCGCCGTTCCGATCGCGGCAAGGGCCTCGGTATATTTCTGCGCGACGAAATAGTTGATCGCCTGCACGTCGCCGGCTGCGATCGCCTCGGAGACCATCCGGGTTGCCTTGGCCTCCGCCTCGGCCAGGCGCTCGCGCGCCTCGGCCTCGCGGTAGGCGGCCTCGCGCTGTCCTTCGGCCTGGAGGATCGCCGATTGCTTCGCGCCTTCGGCACGCAGGATCTGCGCATTTCTGGAGCCCTCCGCTTCGAGCACCTGTGCGCGCTTCTCGCGTTCCGCCTTCATCTGCCGGGCCATGGCGTCGACCAGGTCTTTCGGCGGCGCGATGTCCTTGATCTCGATGCGGGTGATCTTGATGCCCCAGGGATTGGCGGCCTCGTCCACGACGTGGAGCAATCGATCGTTGATCGTGTCGCGGTTCGACAGGAGTTCGTCCAGATCCATCGAGCCCATGACGGAGCGGATGTTGGTCATCGTCAGGTTGAGGAGCGCGTTTTCCAGATTGGCGACCTGATAGGCCGCCTGTGCGGCGTTCAGGACCTGATAGAAGGCGACCGCATCCGCCGACACGCTCGCATTGTCCTTGGTGATGACCTCCTGCGTCGGAACGTCGAGCACCTGCTCCATCACGCTCAGCTTGGAACCGATGCGATCGATGAAAGGGACGATGAGATTAAGCCCCGGCTCCATCGTCCTCGTGTAACGGCCGAAACGCTCGACCGTATAGCGGTAGCCCTGCGGCACCGTCTTGATCCCGGCAAAGAGCACGAGGATCACGACAACGACGAATGCGACGACTGCGATATCCATACCGCCCATGACAGCCCCTTCCTTTTGCAACTCCAGCGTTTGGAGTCGCGCCCGAGTGATCAGGTGGCGATTCGCGGGGATAATTCAAGCGTGTCGGGAAAGTCCGCGCGTTTCTGCGATGCCGCACGGCCAACTGTCGTCAAGACAAAGTCAGGTCCCGGTGTCGGCATGATCGAGGTGGCGGATCGCGCGGTAGAGGTTTGCCTGCCGGCGGGACAGCGCCGCCCATGCTTCGGCCGTGGCTGGGCGCGGTTCGACCTGTTCGGCGAGGCGCGACATGGCGTCGGCGGCCTCGCTGAAATGCCCGTACCAGCCGGCGCCGACGGCAGCGGACATCCCGGCGCCGAGTGCGGAGGCCTCGTTGGAAAGGCTGCGAATGACAGGCAGCCCGCTGGCATCCGCGATCATCTGCCGCCAAAGCGGGCTGCCGGCGCCGCCGCCGATGACGAAGATCCGGTCGGCCAATACGCCCATCGATCTCATCTCGCGCAGGGACCGGACGAATTCCAGGGTAATGGCTTCCATCGAGGCACGGTAGAGATGGCCCATGCCCGTCTCGGGACCCATGCCGGTGAAGGCTGCGCGGGCATCCGCGTCCCAGTGCGGGTCCATGCAGCCCATGAGGTAGGAGCAGACGGTGACGCCACCGGAGCCGACACTCAGGCTGGCCGCGTCCGCTTCGAGCCTTGCGAAAATTGAGGGATCCGATCGTCCTCCGGCGAAGGTGTCCAGCAGCCAGTTGACGAAATAGGCGCCTGCGCGCTGGCAGCTTTCGAGCAGATAGCCTTCGCCGCTCGGCGAAACCAGGGTGCGCCAGTAGCGGCTGAGCTTGCGCGTCGGGGTCCAGCAACCGCCGACGACGGCCGTGCCGAGATTGAGGTAGACGACGCCCGGTTTGATCACATTGACTCCCAGGCCGGCGCAATGGCCGTCGCCGCCGCCAGCATAGACCGGCACCCCCGCGGCAAGGCCCGTCGCCGCCGCGGCATCCGCGGTTACCTGGCCGATCAGCGTACCGGGCCGGTAAAGCGGCGGCAGCTTGGTGAGCGGAATGCCGAGGTGGTCGAGAATCGCGCGGGACCATTGCTTCGTCTCGATATCGAGGAGCCCGAAGGGATCGCCGCTGGTCCAGCTTGCAGCGGCCTCGCCAGTCAGCTTCTGAGTCAGGTAATCATGTACGCTCAGGATCTGCGTCGCGCGGTCCAGCATTTCCGGCTCATACTGCCGATAATAGAAAAGGCGATACACGCAGGGAATGGTGTCGACCGGCTTGCCCGAGGTCGCATGCAGCCGCTCGGCGCCGAATTCCTCCGCGAGCAGCTGAACCACGTCCTGCGCGCGGCGGTCGAGCCAGAGGGTTGCCGGGCTGAGCGGCTTTCGGTCCTGGCCGAGCAGGACCATCGTTTCGCGCTGGTTCGAAATTGCAATACCGTCGACCCGGGCCGGATCGATCTGGCGCATGAGTGATGACAGCGCCTGGCAGGCGGCGGACCACCAGTCCTCGGCATCTTGCTCCGCCTTGAGCGGATGCGGCGTCGAGATGCGGTGCGGCGCGCGGCCCTCGGCCCGCGGTGTGCCGTCCGCTGCCCAGGCGATGGCCTTGACGGATTGGGTCGATGAATCCAAGCCGATGACATAGCGTTCGTCCAGCTGCATGCGCACCTCCTCCACGGCTCAGCACTATGCGGCCCTCCTCAGACCGCACCACACGCGTTGGCCCTTCCTCCCGGCCGAGATCAGCCGCACCGGACGACCGGGGTCGCCCTGATCACTTCGCCAGCAACGCCTCTCCCGTGGCGATGTCGGTTACGAAATGGGTGGCGTAGCCGGCTTCGAGCGTGGCGGTGATCGCGGCGATCTTGACCGCGCCTCCGGCCACGCAAATGCGGCTCGCCACCTGCTTCAGCTCGTCGAGCGAAATGCCGACCATCCTTTCATCGTGGTCTCCGCCGATCGCGGCACCATGCGCATCGATGAAGCGACCGATAATCACGGCCGTGGCACCGCGCGCGACATAGTCGTCTATCTCCTCCCGGCTTGCGATGCCGGAGGCCCGCACCGTGCTCTTCGGGCCGATGTCGCCGACGCCGAAGAGAATGCGGTTGGTCGAATGCACCAGATCCATCTGCTTCCTCAGCACCGGTTCGTTGAGCAACGCCGCCTTCAGCTCGCGCGTCGACAGAACGGCAGGCGCCAGAAGGTTGACGCAGCGGGCGTGGATGCGGTTCGAAAGCAGGGAGGTGCAGAGTTCGGGCGAGAAGTTAGGCTCGCCGGTCGAACTGCCGGAGACCTGCACCACGGTCAGATTTCCGACAGGGCGCGTCAGGGAAATGCGGTCTGCGACGGCGAGTACGGTGCGCCCCCAGGCGACGCCGATCGTATCGCCGTCCTCGATCTGGTCGGCCAACACGCGCGCGCCGGCTTCGCCGAGCCGCTGTGACAGGCTCTCCTCGTCACCGTTCGGGATGACGAAGGCGCCTTGAAGGCCGAACTTCTCCATCAGCGCGCGGGCGACGCTGGTGCGGCCGCCGGCCTTGGGGTTGATGTTCACGGAGACGATGCCGCGCTCGCGTGCCTCCTGCAGGTAATTGACGATGGTGGCTCGCGATACGTTGAGCTGCTTGGCGATCTCGCTCTGCGTCATCTGGTCGGCATAGTAGAGCCAGGCGGCCCACATCACCGCATCATCGAACTCGGTGGGTATCCCCGCCGTGGTTTCCTCGCCGGTCCTGCCGGAAGTCTTTTCCCTTGCCATGGCGCTATCTGGCAGAGCCTGATGGCATTTGTCAATCATCTCTGGCATATGTATTGACATATGCCAATTCATGTTGTCACATGCTACGAGATTGAGAGCACGGAACGAGGGTATGGAAACGGCAAGCCAGCAGAACACCGCCGCATGTGCGCCCGAAGGAGGCTGGGCGGTCCTCATCGACGACATTCTTGCCGGGAACTGGATCAACCCCGAAACGGGTAGGCCGGCCAGCGTTCCCTACGAGAAGATCGCCATTGCGGAATCGCTGGACGGAGCCGAGGCCGATCTCGTCGCCAGCCTCGGCTTGGGCGAACGCTATGCGGTGGTATCCGACGCAGCCACCTGGGATGCGATGGGCGGGCGCGTCGCATCCGCGCTGAAGAGCCTCGGTCCGGTCGATGCGGTCATTCTCGACCATCCGCATGCGGATATGGGTGCCGTGGGCGCGTTGACCGAAAGGCTTTCCGGAGCGGATGCCGTAATCGCGGTGGGTTCCGGCACGATCAACGATCTCTGCAAATTCGTCACCGGGCGCACCAATCGCCGATACGCCGTGTTCGCGACGGCCGCCTCGATGAACGGCTATACTTCGACGACTGCCTCCATCACCTTGGAAAACGGCCTGAAGGTCTCGCTTCCCTCGCATGCGCCGGCCGGCTTTTTCGTCGATCTCGCGGTCACGGCCGCGGCGCCTCGCTATCTCTCGGCGGCCGGTTTCGCCGATTGCCTCGTGCGCTCTGTCGCGCAAATCGACTGGTGGATGTCCCACCGGCTGACGGGCAGTCTCTATTCGAGCGTACCCTATATCCTCCAGGGTGCCGACGAGCGGGCGTTGAACGCACGTGCGGCGGGCATTGCCGAAGGTCGCATCGAGGCCAACGGCTACCTTCATCGCGTCCTGACGCTTTGCGGCTTCGGCGTCTCCTTCACCGGAATGTCGAACCACGGCTCGATGGGCGAGCATCAGATATCTCACTATATCGACTGCTTTGCCGGCGAAAATCATCCGGGCACGCTGCACGGCCAGCAGGTGGGGGTAGCAACGCTGACCATGGCGCGGCTGCAGCGCATCTTCCTCGACAGCGACAAGCCGCCGGTCGTCCGTCCCACGAAGATCGACGCTTCCGAGATGGCCCGGCGTATGGGCGACGACATCGCCGCCCAGTGCTACGCCGAAATCCAGCCGAAGATTTTCGATGCAGCTTCCGCCGGCGAGATCAACGAAAAGCTCTCCGAACTCTGGCCGACGCTGCGCCGGGAGCTGGAGGCTTTCGCATTGCCGGTGGCCGAGATGGAGAGACTTCTACGGGATGCCGGCGGCCCGATGACGGCGGCCGACCTCGGCCTGCCCGCCGATACCTACCGGGAGGCCGTGCTGCACTGCCGAGAGATGCGCAACCGTTACACCTTCCTCGATATCGCCGCCGACGCGGGCATCCTCGAGGATTTCGCCGCCGGGGAGGCGTGAGGCGATGCGTGCGGTTGCCGAGATGCCGATCGATGTCGCCGCCCGGATCAAGGTGCTCTTTGCCGACATCGACGACACACTGACCAACGAAGGCCGGCTGCCGGCCGCCGCTTACGACGCCGTCGAGCGCCTGGCCGAGGCGGGCGTTGCCGTTGCCCCGATTACCGGGCGACCGGCCGGCTGGTGCGACATGATCGCCCGCATGTGGCCGGTCGCGGGAGTCGTCGGCGAAAATGGCGCCTTCTATTTCGCCTATGACCAGACGGAGCATCGCATGCGCCGCCGCTTCGCTATCGCCGAAGCCCAGCGTGCCGCCGACCGCGAGAAGCTCAGCCAGGTGAGCGCCCGTATCCTCGCGGAAGTGCGCGGCGCAGCGGTCTCTGCCGATCAGCTCTACCGAGAGGCCGATCTCGCCATCGATTTTTGCGAGGACGTGCCGGCGCTCCCGGCATCGGAGGTGGACCGGATCAAGCGCATCTTCGAGGAGGAGGGTGCCGTCGCCAAGATCTCTTCCATCCATGTCAACGGCTGGTATGGCGCCTATGACAAGCTGACCACGACGCGTCGCTTCGCCGCCGACATTCTGGGCGTCGACATCGACAGCGAGCGCGAGACGATCGTTTTCGTCGGCGACAGCCCGAACGATGCGCCTATGTTCGGCTTCTTCCCCAATGCCTGTGGCGTTGCGAACGTGCTCTCCTTCAAAGGTCGCATCGAGGCGGAGCCGGCCTATGTGGCGGCCCGCGAGGGAGGTCACGGCTTCGTCGAGGTTGCGAACCACATCCTCGACGCCCGGTCGGGGAGGGACGCGGCATGAAGGGAGCGGCCTTCGACATTGCCATTATCGGCGGCGGCATCAACGGAGCAGGCGTCGCCCGCGATGCGGCTGGCCGCGGTCTGAGGGTCCTGCTCACCGAACAATCCGACCTCGGTTCGGCCACATCCTCGGCTTCCACCAAGCTCATTCATGGTGGCCTGCGTTACCTGGAACACTACGAGTTTCGACTGGTCCGCCATGCTCTGGAAGAGCGCGAGCGGCTCTGGGGAATCGCGCCGCATATCATCTGGCCGCTGCGCTTCGTGTTGCCGCACCGCAAGGGATTGCGTCCCGCCTGGCTGCTGCGGCTCGGCCTGTTCCTCTACGATCATCTGGGCGGGCGCAAGCTTCTGCCGGCAACGCAGACCGTGCGGCTGAGGAACCACCCTGCAGGGGAGCCACTGCGCGACGTCTCGTCAGTTGGGTTCGAATATTCCGACTGCTGGGTGCAGGATAACCGACTCGTCGTACTCAATGCGCGCGATGCGGCGATGAGAGGCGCCGACATCAGGGTGCGTACACGCTGCGTAGCCGCGCGCCGCGAAGGCGGTCTCTGGAGGCTGACTTTCGAAGATGCCGAGACCGGCCTGAAGAGCGAAGCGACGGCTCGCGCCCTCGTCAACGCCGCGGGCCCTTGGGCCGACAAGATCGTGTCCGAGGTCGCGGGCGTCGGTGCGGCGGGCCGCGTACGCCTGGTTCAGGGCAGTCACATCGTCATCAGGAAGCTCTACGAGCACGACCGCTGCTACATCTTTCAGAATCCGGACGGCCGCATCTTCTTCGCTATTCCCTATGAGGAGGACTTCACCCTCATCGGCACGACCGATCGGGATTACAGGCACGCTCCCGAAGAGGTCACCGCGTCGGCGGAGGAGATAGATTATCTGCTGACCGCAGCATCGTCCTATTTCCGTGCCGATCTTTCCGCAGCCGACGTCGTCTGGACCTATTCCGGCGTGCGCGCTCTGTTCGACGACGGCGCAGCCAACGCGCAGGAGACGACGCGCGATTACGTGCTGGAGCTCGATCGGCCGGAAGCGCAGGCGCCGATGCTCTCCATCTTCGGCGGCAAGATCACCACCTATCGCTGCCTGGCCGAGGATGTCCTGGAACAGCTCGCGACGGTCTTTCCCGAGTGGAACAGGCAGCGGGGCTGGACGGCGGCGCAGCCGCTTCCAGGCGGCGCCTTTCCGGTTGGAACGGCCGACGATCTCGCAAGAGCCATTCTCTCCGAGCATCCCTATCTCACCTGGCGGGAGGCGCGCCGACTGGTGCGTCATTACGGACTGGAGGCACGCGGCATTCTCGGCAAGGCGCGGGAGCGCGCCCATCTCGGCCGCGACTTCGGCGGCTCAATGACCGAGGCGGAAATCATCTTCCTGATGGAGCGCGAGTTTGCACTAACGGCTGCCGACGCAGTCTGGCGGCGCACGAAGTCGGGACTGCGGATGACGAGCGAGGAGATAGAGGCGCTCGACAGATACATGCAGGAACGGCGCCGCTGCGGCGAGGCGGCGCGCGCGGCAGGCTAGGACCGCTTCCGGGGAAGGCGGGCGCACGAGAGGAGACGACGGTGTTCCGCACCGTCGAATTGTCGGAGGGGACGGACCAGGGCGGGTTACCGCCGCGACTGGCGTCCGTGGGAGGAGAAGGCAATGTCGATTGCACAGGTAAAACGCATCGCGATCTCGGATTCGCCGTGGCCGTGGCTCCTGCCGCTTATCGCGCTGCTCGCCGTCTTCACCATCTATCCGTTCATCTACAATGTCTGGCTGAGCTTCCACGAATTCGTGCCGAAGAGCCGAGGACTCAAGTTCGTCGGAGTCGACAACTGGATTCAACTTTGGAACGACAGTCGCTTCTGGGGTGCACTTGGTGTCACGTTCCTCTATTTCGCCGTGGCCCTGACGATCGAAATCGTCCTCGGCATGGCGATCGCGCTTCTCCTCGACGCCGAACTGCCGGGCTTCGGGATGCTGCGCGCGGTGCTTTCGATGACGCTGGTCATCCCCCCCGCCATTGCCGGCATGATGTTTCTCCTGATGGAGGATTCGCAGTTCGGGGCGCTCTCCTATCTGCTGGGCCTCGTCGGCCTGCTCGACAAGGCGACGCCGATGCTTGCCACGTCCTCGCTCGCGCTGATCGGGGTTCTGATCGCGGAAGTCTGGCAATGGACGCCGTTCATGGTGCTGATCTTCCTGGCCGGGCTTCGCTCGCTGCCGGCGGAGCCTTACGAGGCGGCGATGATCGACGGCGCATCGTCCTGGCAGATGTTCCGCCGGCTGACGCTGCCGATGATGTCGCGCGTCATCGCTGTCGCGGTGCTCCTGCGCGGCATCGACCTCTTCCGCGTGTTCGACTACGTCTTCGTCATGACCTCGGGCGGGCCAGGCACCGCCACCTACACGGTCAGTCTCTATGCCTGGCAGCAGACCTTCTCGTTCCTGAAGTGGGGCTACGGCGCCACGCTGAGTCTGACGAGCCTGATCATCGTCTTGGTCATTGCCAACACATTCATCCGCGTTGCAAAGGTGAGGTGGTAACATGCATCAGAGCGCTTTCGCCCGCACGCTGCGCACCATTGCCGGTTGGCTCGTCGTCGGAGCCTTCTTCTTCCCGATCTATTTCTGGACATCGGTCGCCTTCCGCGACGCAAAGGACATCTTCAACTGGCCGCCGATTTTCTTCGGCTTCCAGCCGACCGTGAGGAATTTCGAGCAAGTCTTCGGCATATCGCTGGGTTTCGGCTTCGGCAGCCAGGAAGCCGTGACGCCGGGTGGCGGCAACTTCTACATGGGGCCGCGCCTTTGGGATTCGATCGTCGTCGCATCCTGCTCGACGGTGCTGGCGATCGTGGTCGCGACCCTTGCCTCCTATGCACTGTCGCGCATGCATTTCCGCGGCCGCCATGAATTCGTCAACTGGGTGCTGTCGACCCGCATGATGCCGCCGGTAGCGGTGGCGATCCCGATGTTCTTCATATTCAAGCAGTTCAACCTGCTCGATACCTATACGGGTGTTATCCTCGTGCACGGTCTCATGAACCTGCCGCTGGCGGTACTGCTTCTGAAGAGCTTCTTCGACGACATACCGGCGGAGATCGACGAGAGCGCGCTGCTCGACGGCGCGTCGCGCTGGACGATCTTCCGACGCATCGTGCTGCCGATGGCCAAGGGCGGCATCGCCGCTACCGCCGTACTTTGCTTCATCTTCTCGTGGACGGAGTTTCTCTTCGTCCTGACCCTGACGCAGACCGGGCTGAAGACCGTGCCGGTCGTGTCGTCGACCTTCGTGACATCGATCGGAACGGCCTGGGGCAACATGGCCGCCCTCGGGGCAGCGGCGATCGTGCCCGCCTTCGTCGTGATCCTGCTCGTTCAACGCCACCTCGTCCGTGGCCTGACGATGGGGTCGCTGAAGCAGTGAGAATGCGGCGCTCGCGCCGACAACAGGAGAGATCGGGGCCATTTCCGGCGCCGATAGAGGAGGAAGACATGAAAGAGAAAGACAGAAAGTTTTATCTCGCGTCTGTGACCGACCGCTTCGTCCGCGGCCAGATCGACCGCCGCAGCTTCCTGCGCGCCGCCGGCACGCTCGGCCTCGGCGCAACCGCGCTCGGAATGGGTTTCGGCAGCCGCCCCTTCGGCGTAAGCAGGGCGCTCGCTCAGGAGCAGCTTCAGCCGTCGGCCGAGGTGATCTCCTGGCTCAAGGACGTCGCCAAGCCCTTTGCGGGAACGACGTTGAAGCTCGCCACGGAATCCACTCCGCCGTCGAACGCCATCAACTCGCAGCTGAAGAAATATTTCGAGGAAGCGACCGGCATCAGGGTCGAGATCGAGGTCCTGCCGCTCGAACAGGTTCTGCAGAAGCTGACGCTCGACGTCGCCTCTTCGCTCGGAACCTACGATCTCTATTACATCGACCAGAGCTGGTCGGCATCCTTCAGCCAGGACGTGTTCGATCCGCGCGAGCAGCTTCAGGACAAGCCAGACCTCGCCATGCCGAACTACAACATCGACGATTTCATGCCGGCGCTCGTCGACGGCATCGCCAAGTATGAGGATCGCTGGGTTGGCGTTCCCTACGACATTCCCATCTTCATCATGATCTACCGCAAGGACATCTACGAAAAGCTCGGTCTCAAGGCGCCGACGACGTTCGAGGACCTGCTGAACAATTCCGCCGCCATCACGAAGGAAATGGGGCCGAACCTCTACGGCTATGCCGGGCAGATGAAGTCGGGCCACTATGCGCTGGAGTGCGAGTGGACCTCCATGCTCTGGGGAAATGGCGGCTCGATCTTCAATGCCGACAAGAAGTTCGTCGGCAACGACGAACGGGGCATCGCCGCGCTCGACTATTACACCAGGCTCAAGGAAACCATGCCGCCGGGTGTCGACCAGTGGACCTGGGACGGCCAGGGCCAGGCGATCGCTCAGGGGGTTGCCGCCTCCATGCTCTCCTGGGGCGAGTTCTTTCCCTATTTCGACGATGCCAGCCAGACCAAGGTTTCCGGCCTCTGCGAGGCGGTCGTCCCGCCGCAGCCGGCCGCGCTCAGGAAGCCCGAAGAATGCGGCTACGGCGAAATCCCCGGTACCGGCCACCAGGGCGGCTCGTCGCTGGCGGTGTCCAGATATTCGAAAAGCCCGGATGCGGCTTGGATCTTCATGCAATGGGCCACCTGCGCCGACACGCAGGCCCTCATCACCACGCTCGGCGGCGGCACCGGCCCCACCCGCGCCTCGGTCTATGACGACCCGCGCGTCAAGGCCAATGCCCGGGTCGGCGCCGGCACGACCCGTCACTTGTCGGTCGTCCGCGAGACGATCGACAAATACATGGGCTCGGAACCGGACTTGCCGGAATGGGCGCAATTGTCGAGCGACACGATTCCCGTCGGCCTCGGCAAGTATTTCGCCGGCAGCTACGGCTCCTCCAAGGAGGCGATGGACGACATCGCCTCGCAGGTCGAAACCGTTCTGAAAGGCTGACTCACATCCGGATGGGGTGCCGCTGCATGTCGGATGCGGCGGCGACATTGCGCATCGGCAAGCGCGCCGTCTTAGCGGTGCCCCTTCCAGCCGGGACAAACGCAAAAACAGGGGACCACCATGCCCGAAAAACCGCTGATAGCGATCACTGGCGCCAGCTCCGGCATTGGAGAGGCCGTCGCGCGCGCCTTCTCCAAGGCCGGCCATCCGTTGCTGCTCATAGCACGCAGGCTCGACCGGCTCGAGTCGCTGGACTTGCCCAATGCCGTTCTGAAGAAGGCGGACGTGCGCGATCGCGCTGCACTTGCGGATGCGGTCGGCGAAGCCGAGGCGAAATTCGGGCCGGTCGACATGATGTTTGCCAATGCCGGCATCGCACGGCTCGGCGACATCGCCCGTCAGGCACCGGAAGAATGGGACGAGATGATCGACATCAACACCAAGGGTGTGATGAACAGCGTGCATGCGGTGCTATCCGGTATGATCGGGCGGAAGCAGGGAACGCTGGTGATGATGAGCTCGATCGCCGGACGCAAGGTCTACCCGGACCATACGGTCTATTGCGGCACAAAGTTCTTCGTCCACGCGGTGTCCGAAAGTCTGCGCGAATATCTGGCGCCGCACGACGTGCGCGTCATCGTCGTCTCCCCCGGCATCATCGAAACGGAGGTGCTGGACCACGTGAAGGACGAGACCACTCTTGCCAATTACAAGGCGAACAAGGCGGCGATCGGCGGCGGTATTTCAGCCGAAATCGTCGCGGACCTCATCCTCGACGCGTATCGGCTGCCGCAACGCGCGATCGTCCAGGAAATCGTCATCACGCCGACGCGGCAGAAGTATTGAGACAGAGCTGCCGCGACGGCCGGCCGAAACGAACAGGGGAGTAACGACCGATGGCGACCGTGGAATATCAGAATATCGGCAAGTCCTTCGGTGCCGTCACGATCATGCGCGACATCTCCTTCCGAATCGAGGACCACGAATTCGTGGTCCTGCTCGGACCGTCGGGCTGCGGCAAGACGACCTTGCTCAGAATGACGGCCGGCCTCGAGGCCGTCAGCGAAGGCGATCTCATGATCGGCGGAAAGCGTGTGAACGACGTGCATCCGCGTGACCGTTCGATCGCCATGGTCTTTCAGAACTACGCGCTCTATCCGACGATGAAGGTCTACGACAACATCGCCTTCAGCCTGGAAGTGGCGAAGGTTCCTTCCGCGGAGATCAAGGAGCGAGTGGAATGGGCGGCCGCAACCCTCAACCTCACCCCCTATCTCGATCGTTACCCAAAGGAGCTTTCCGGCGGCCAGCGCCAGCGCGTCGCCATGGGTCGCGCCATGGTGCGCGAGGCGGAGGTGTTCCTGTTCGACGAGCCGCTGTCGAATCTAGATGCCAAGCTGCGCGCTCATATGCGCACGGAAATCCGCCAGCTGCACAACCGGCTGAAGACCACCACCATCTACGTCACCCATGACCAGATCGAAGCCATGACCATGGCCGACAAGATCGTCGTCATGCGCGCGGGCAAGATCGAGCAGATCGGCTCGCCCGACGACGTCTACGACCGGCCCGCCAGCAAATATGTTGCAGACTTCATCGGCTCTTCGTCCATCAACTTCCTCCCCGGAACCGTGGTGGCGGACAATGGCGCTCCCGCCGTCGATACGGCGGCCGGCCGGCTGGCCGTGGAGGCGTCCCCGGCATTGAAGCCGGGCAGGAAGGTGGTCCTCGGCCTGCGCCCGACCGACGTGGTGGTCGATTCCGCAGGTCCGCTTGCAGCCAAAGCGATTCTCACTGAGCGGCTTGGCCATGACGCGCAGCTTTTCTGCCAGGGCCCGGAGGGAAGCTTCGTCGCGGTCGTCGACAAGGCGGAGCGGTTTTCGGAGGGCGCCGAGGTTCGCTTTGCGATCCCACCCTCCAAGGTGCACGTGTTCGATGCCGAGACCGAGGTCCGCATCTGACCGCTGCGGACCGGACATTACACTATTGATCGACTGGGAGCCGGCCGCTCGAACGCGGTGCCGGCCAGGAAAGGAACTGTCATGAAATCGCGCTGGTTGGACTCCGAATTCACTTCGACCGTAGAGGGCTATACCGCCAAAGGCGTCAATCGCGATCTTGCGGTCCGCACCTATACGACCCGGCTGCTGGGCTCCGATCCGGAATTGGTATTGCACGGCGGCGGAAACACATCGGTCAAGACCACGTTCAAAGAGATGGACGGCACCGAGGTTGAGGTACTCTGCGTCAAGGGCAGCGGATGGGACATGGGTACGATCGAGCCGCAGGGACTGCCGGCCGTGCGCTTGCAGCCGCTGCAGGCGATGATCGGCTTCGAGACGCTCTCCGACGACGACATGGTGATGCTCCAACGCCGCCTGCTTATCGATCCAGCTTCGCCCAACCCGTCGGTCGAAGCCATCCTGCATGCGATCCTTCCCTTCAAACACATCGATCACACCCATGCGAATGCGATCGTTTCCCTCACCAATCAGCCGCATGGCGAAGAGTTGATCCGGGAGCTCTTTCCCGAGTCGATCATCGTTCCCTATGTGATGCCGGGCTTCGATCTGGCGAAGGCCTGCGATGCCGCCTTCAAGGCAAACCCGAAGGGCGATGGCATGATCCTGCTGAAGCACGGCATCTTCACCTGGTCGGACGAGCCGCGAGAGGCCTATGAGGACATGATCGCCAAAATAGACAAGGCCGAGCGGCGTCTTTCTGAGGGCAGGGCGAAGCCGTTCGCGGGCATCGTCCTCCCCGACAACCTGGCCTCCGCCGCGGAGGTTGCGCCGATCCTGCGCGGGGCTTTGGCGATCGAGACGGGCCTCGAAGGTACGCCGAAGCGGTTCGTTCTGGAGCACCGTACGGGCGAGAAGATCCTCGAATTCTGCAACGCCGAAAACGTCGACAGCCTGACGCGCCGCGGCAATGCGACACCGGAGCACGTGATCCACATCAAACGCTTCGGAGTGGCACTGCCGGCGCCGCAAAAGGACAGGCTTGGCGAATGGGCAGAGCAGGCGCGGGCGGCGGTTGCCGCCTTCGAGGCCGACTACAGGGACTATTTCGAGCGCAACAATGCCCGTGTCGGCGGTGGCAAGCGGATGCTCGACCCGAAGCCTCGGGTGTTTTATGTCGCCGGCATCGGACTCTTCGCCGCCGGCGCGGCGCGAAAGAATGCGATCGTCGGTGCGGACGTGGCGGAAGCAACCATCGACGTCATCACCAAAGCGGAAGGCATCGAGGCGTTCGAGGCGCTCTCTGAGGCCGATCTCTTCGACATCGAATACTGGTCGCTTGAGCAGGTGAAGCTGGCAAAGGTGCAGGAAAAGCCTTTGACCCGACAGGTGGCGATCGTTACCGGCGCAGCAAGCGGGCTGGGCCTCGCGGTGGCAGAGGCACTGAAGGCGGAGGGTGCCGAACTCGCGCTCTTCGACATTTCCGAGGACGCGCTGAACGCGGCTGCGAAAAAGCTCGGCGCGCTGCCGGTGCTGTGCGACGTGACCCATCCGGAGGCGGTAGACGCAGCCGTCGCCAAGGCCGTGGCGCATTATGGCGGTGTCGACATTCTGATCTCGAATGCCGGGGCCGCCTTCCAGGGAAAGCTGCTTGGCGTCGACGAGGCGACCTTCCGCAGAGCCTTCGACCTTAACTTCTGGAGCCATCACTATGTCGCGCGTGCCGTGGTACGCGTCATGGAGCAGCAGAAAACGGGCGGCGCGCTGGTGTTCAACGTCTCCAAACAAGCGGTGAATCCCGGCGCGGATTTCGGCCCCTACGGGACTTCAAAGGCGGCGCTGATGGCGCTGATGCGCCAATATGCGATCGAGCACGGCGGCTCCGGCATCACCTCGAACGCCGTCAATGCAGACCGTATCCGTACCGGTCTTATGACCGACAAGATGGTGGAGGAACGCTCGAAGGCGCGGGGCGTGACGCCTGAGGACTATATGCGAGGCAATATGCTTCGCCGCGAGGTGACAGGCGCCGACGTGGCGGCGGCCTTCGTGCATCTGGCCAAGGCACGGACCTCCACCGGCGCGGTCGTCACCGTCGACGGCGGCAATGTCGCCGCGATGATGCGCTGAACAGTCGCGGGGGGCACATATGGCAACGATCCTCGTTTTAGGGGCAGGCGTCATGGGTACTGCCCTTGCCGTGCCTGCCAGCGACAACGGCCACAGGGTACTGCTGGCCGGCACGCCGCTCGACACGCTGCCTGTCACCAGGATGAAGGCAGGTGAAATCCATCCGAAGCTCGACGCGACGCTTGCCGAAACGGTGACGATCCTCGCGGACGAGGAACTCCGGCCGGAACATGCCGACACGGCGGATCTCATCGTCGTCGGCGTCAGCAGCCCGGGTGTCGCCTGGGCGGCCGACCGGCTGAGCGGTCTGCTGCGCTCGAAAAAGCCGGTGGCTTTCGTGACGAAGGGTCTCGACCGCGAGGGTGAGCGGATCGTCACCTATGCCGAGACGCTGCCGCCGCGGATCGCCAATATGGAGAGCTTCATCGGCATCGGTGGGCCATGTATCGCGCGCGAGCTTGCCAACCGCTATCCGACGTCCAGCATCTATGCCAGCCGTGACAGGGCGGCCGCGGACTTCGCCGCGGGCTTGATGCGGACACCTTATTACCGGCTCGCGGTGGGTGAGGATGTGACCGGCGTCGAGGCCTGCGCGGCGCTCAAGAATTTCTTCGCAATCGGTGTCAGCGCCATGCAGACCCGCTATCCGGACGGGCTGCGCGCCGACGGCCAGTCAAAAAACCCGACTGCGGCGGCCTTCAATCAGGCGGCTCAGGAAATGGCTTTGCTCTGCGAACGGATCGGCGGCAACCGTGCTTCCGCCTTCGACCGCGCCGGCATCGGCGATCTGCACGTGACGGTGGGCGGCGGACGCAACAGCCGGCTCGGTCACGGCCTCGGGCTTGGCCGAACCGTTGCGGACGTGATGTCGGGCGAGCTCGGCGGCGAGACGGTCGAAGGCATCGACACCGCACGAATGGTCGGCTCGTTGCTGCGGCAAATCGACGATGCCGCCACCCTTCTGCCTCTCGCAACCGCCATTACGAACGCCATAGTCGAGGACGGCGTATTCGCCTTCGACTTCGGGAGGATTTAGGTCGCGGCGATTCCGGGTCGGGAATGGCGCTGTTCTACAACCAACCTTCCAGCTCGCGGCGCACGACGTGGTTGAGCACCGCGATGCCCTCGGGGCTGTCGTTCAGGCAGGGGATATGGGCGAATTTTTCGCCGCCATTGTGGTGGAAGCTCTCGGCCGCCTGCCCGGCGATCTCTTCGAGCGTCTCCAGACAGTCGGAAACAAAGCCCGGATTGATGACGGCGATCTTCTTCACACCCTCCTTGGCCAGCCGTTCCACGGTGGCGTCGGTATAGGGTTGCAGCCACTCCTCGGGGCCGAATCGCGACTGGAAGGTCACCTGCAGCTTTTCTTTCGCCCAGCCAAGTTTTTCGCGCAGAAGGCGTGCGGTCTTCTGACACTGGCAATAATAGGGATCTCCCTTTTCGAAATAGCTTTTCGGGATCCCGTGGAACGAGGCGAGCACCAGCTCCGGCTCCCAGTCGAGCGTCGCGAGATGCTTGGTGATCGAGGTGGCCAGGGCGTCGATGTAGACCGGGTCGTCGTGATAGGGCGGCACCGTTCTGAGCGCCGGCTGCCAGCGCATCTTGAGCAAGGCTTCGAAGGCCTTGTCGTTGACGGTGGCGGTGGTGGCGGCGGCATATTGCGGATAGAGCGGGAAGACGAGAATCCGCTCGCATCCGGCTTTCTGCAGCGCCTCTATGCGCGACGCGATGGAGGGCTGGCCATAGCGCATCGCCCAGTCGACGACGACCTGCGGCCGGCCGCCGAAGGCGTCCGCCATCAGTGCCGCCTGATTGCGCGTATAGGTTCTGAGCCAGCTTTCGTTCAGTTCCTTGTTCCAGATGAGCTCGTAGGCCTTGCCGACCTTGCGCGGACGTGTGTTGAGCACGATGCCGTAGAGGATCGGGTACCAGAAGAGACGCGACCATTCGATCACGCGGCGGTCGCTCAGAAACTCCCGCAGATAGCGGCGCATCGAGGCGACGTCGGTACCGTCCGGCGTGCCCAGATTGACGAGGAGCACGCCGACCTTTCCGTAGCTGACGGCGGGGTGATTGGTGTTCGGCTCGGCATCCATGGCGGTCATTTCGGTCCTCGTGAGGCGCGCACCTTTGCAAGGTGGTGGTCGCGCCGGCAGTTTCAAAGCCTTCTAAGAAGAAAAACCGGCGCGGGAAAGCCCGCGCCGGTCCCAAATGTCGAGGCAAATCGTCTTACTCGGCGGGGATGTCCAGCTCGCGGCCGATTTCAAGCGCTCGCGGCGCCGGATCCCCGTTGGCGGCCGATATTTTTCTCCATTCGGTGCCGCTGCCGTAAAAGGATTCCGCGAGGTCCCACAGCGTATCGCCGCGCGCTATGACGTGCTTGCGTGGGCCTTCGGCAGCGGCTGCCGCCGGGGGCGAAGCCTCGGGGGCAGTGGTGGCCGCTTCGCTTTCCGCCGGCTTTGCGGCGGCCTCCGGCTCCGGCGCGGCGGCTTCCGGCTCCGGTGCAGCGCTGGGCGCGGCCTCCGGGGCCGCGGCGGCCACTTCCGTGATACGGCCGTCGGTGTAGGGCTTGAAGGGCTGGTGGGCGGCGAGGTAGTCGGCGAGCACGGTTTCGAGGCCCGGACCGTAGTCATAGGCATTCTCGCCCTTGTCCTTGAAGACGGCGTAACCGTCGCCGCCGCCGCGCATGAAGTTGTTGCTGACCAGCGAATAGGTCTTTTCCGGATCGAGTGCCGCGAAGGCGTCACCCTCCTTGACCTCGACGCTGACGAGGCGGCTGCCGGCGGGCTTCGAACGGTCGAACGAATATTTGAGGCCCGCGACCTGCGGGAAGCGCCCGCCGCCCTCTTCGACCTGGCTGAGGCCGTTTTCAAGGGCTGCGCGGATGTCGGAGCCCTTCAGCTGGAAGGTGGAAAGCGTGTTCTGGAAGGGCAGGACGGTGATGACTTCGCCCATCGTCACGTCGCCGCCGTCGATCGAAGCGCGCAAGCCTCCGCCGTTGGTGATGGCGACCGTCACGCCCTGGCCCTTGACGCGATCGAGCATCGCGTCGGCCACGAGACTGCCCATCTCGCACTCCTTGGCGCGGCAGGTCTCGCGCGATCCGTCGATCGGCGCCTCGGTTTTGGCAATCACTTTCGATCGCAACTCTTCGATGGGCTTTGCGAGTTCCTTGATCCGTGCGGCCACGGCCTCGTCCGGTTTCACCGAGGAATCGACGAGGATCGGGTCGCCCTTGGCGGCCTTGACGACGCCGTTGTCGTCGAACGTCACCACGAGGTCGCCGAGATATTTGCTGTAGGAGCCGGCCTGTACCACCGGCACCTGGTAGCCGCCGGGGTTGTCGACCATGGTGGGATATGGCCCCTCGGCCTTCTCGTCGGTGTTGGACAGGAGACTGTGGGAATGGCCGCCGACCACCACGTCGACGTCCGGGATCTTGGCGATCGCCGCGAGGTCGCGCGGATAGCCGACATGGGTGAGCGCGATGATCTTGTCGACGCCCTGCTTCTTGATCTCTTCGATCGCGCTGGTGATCGTCGCCACGTCCTCGCCGATCAGAATGTCCGGCCCGACCGAGGAGAGCTCGGGCGTGTCATTTGCGACCGCGCCGACGATGCCGATCTTTTCGCCGCCGACATCCAGAACGATCGACGGCTTGATCCGATCGCCGATCTTCGATTTGTGACTCGGCAGGACATTGGCGGTGACGACGGGGAAGGTGACCTTGTCGAGGAAGCTCGCAAGGCCATCTTCGGCTTCGTCGAATTCGTGGTTGCCGACGGTCATCGCGTCGAACTTCATCAGGTTGAGGAACTCCGCTTCCGCGGTGCCCTTGTAGGTGGTGAAGAAGAGCGAGCCCTGGAAATTGTCGCCGGCGTTGAGCAGGAGCACGTTCTTGCCCGTCAGTTCCTGGCGCTTCTCGTCTATCAGCGTCTTGAGGCGGGCGACGCCTCCGAAGCACTCGTTCTTGCCCTCTTCCTCGGCCGAACAGGTCGAATCGAATTTGTTGATCGATTCGATGCGCGAATGAAGGTCGTTGATGTGCAGGATGTTCAGTTCATAATCGGCAAAAGCTGCGCCCGAAGAGAGCGCGAGAAGGGAAGCGGCAACGAGGCCGGTCCGCATGTGTCTGATCATGGTGTGCTCCTGTGTGCTGCCGGCCGAGTCGCAGGTAAGACCCGCCGCGCTGCAGCGGATGTTTTCACCAGTCGGGATCGACTTCAAGCCGCAAACGCATGCCGACGCCGCCGGATTTCAGACAAGGTTAAGCCGTCCCGGCAAGAAAAAGGGCCCGTCCAGGGCCCTCGTTCATCATCTGGCGCCGTGTCAGCCGCGGCGCGCCAGCGAGAACTGTGCGCCGGAGTCCGTCGTGCAGTTCAGTTGCGCCGGCGTTGCCAGCGCACAGTTGACCTTGGACTGGGTGTTGCGCACCAGCGAGGTCATGTTGATTTCCACCAGCGTCGGGCTGACGTTCACATAGTTGCCGGAGGCGAGAAGCTGGTTGGTGTCGGTCGTGCGCGTCGAGAAGGTGCCGCCTGCGAAAGTGGAGACGATGCCGTTCGGATCGACCCAGGAACCCTCGACACCCGTCGCCTGCGGCGCCGACGACATTGGCCGGAGTTCCCGAGGCTGAGACTGACAGGATGCCAGCGCGGCGGCAGTTGCCAGGAGGGTGAGGATGGCGAATGGCTTCATCGGCGTTTCTCCCGCGTCACGAGTTGAGCGGGATGCGAACGCAAAACCGCTTCATACTTTCCTGTCCCGCTCTACCGCATAATTCCGTGAATCGAAACCGATCGACGCACAATTGTGCGGCGTCTCACAGCACCGCAACGACCGTTGTGCGTCTTTTGAGACACGCGTGCGCGAAACATGCCGCGATCATGAGTTGAAAGCAAGAGCGGGCATGCGCGCGCCGCGCTAGGCATTCGAAAAGAAAAGGCCCGGAGCACTGCTCCGGGCCGATAGGGCGTGCTTCGTCGCGTGATCCTCAGCGGACGAGGATGTTCCTGAACTGCCAGGGGTCCTTCGTGTCGATGTCTTCCGGGAAAAGGCCCGGGCGCCCGTCGAGCGGCGTCCAGTCGGTGTAATGTCCTTCGACAGGGCCGAGATAAGGCATCTGCACTTCCAGGCAGCGCTTGTAGTCCATCTCGTCGGCTTCGACGATGCCGGCCTTCGGGTTCTCCAAAGCCCAGACCATGCCGGCAAGAACGGCGCTCGTGACCTGCAGGCCGGTGGCGTTCTGATAGGGCGCGATGCGGCGTGTCTCTTCCAGCGAGAGGCGGGAGCCGTACCAGTAGGCGTTCCTGGCATGACCGTAGAGCAGCACGCCGAGCTCGTCGACGCCGTCCACGAGCTCGTGCTCGTCGAGGACGTGCAGCTCCGGCTGCGCCGTGCCGCCGTTGCCGAACATCTCGTGCAGCGAGAGAACGGCGTCATTGGCCGGGTGATAGGCGTAATGGCAGGTCGGGCGGTAGGAAACGTCGCCGTCCTTATCGCGGACGGTGAAGAAGTCGGCGATCGAGATCGCTTCGTTGTGCGTGACCAGGAAGCCGTATTGCGGGCCGGGCGTCGGGCACCAGCTGCGCACGCGGGTGTTTGCACCCGGCTGCTCCAGGTAGATCGCCGCCTTGCAGCCCTTCTTGTGCTTCTTGGCGTTTTTCGGCATCCAGTTCTCGTGGGTGCCCCAGCCGAGCTCGGCCGGCTGCAGGCCTTCCGAAATGAAGCCTTCCACCGACCAGGTGTTCCAGAAAACGTTGAGCGGTTTCGGGTGCTTGGCGCGCTGGGTGTCGCGCTCGGCGATGTGAATGCCCTTGACGCCCGCTTTCTTCATCAGCTTCGCCCAGCCTTCCCGGTCGTCCTGATGCGGCTCTTCGTATTTCAGGCCGAGATCGTCGGCGAGATTGAGAAGGGCCTTCTTGACGAACCAGGAGACCATGCCGGGATTGGCGCCGCAGGTCGAAACCGCCGTGGTGCCGCCCGGGTTCTTTTCCTTCTCCCGGCGTACCGTTTCGCGCAGGGCGTAATTCGTGCGCTCGGAATTGTCCATTTCGGCATCGAAGTAGAAGCCGAGCCACGGTTCGACGACCGTGTCGACATAGAGGACGTCGAGCTTGCGGCAAAGCTTCATCAGGTCGAGCGACGAGGTGTCGACAGAGAGATTGACGCAGAAGCCCTGGCCGCCGCCTTCCGTCAGGAGCGGCTTCAGCAGTTCCTTGTAGTTGTCCTTGGTGACGGCCGCCCGCACGTGCCGCACGCCATGGCGCGCGAATATTTCCGCGTCCTTGGCGTCCTCACGGGGCTCCACCACGATCAACCGGTTCTTGTCATATTTGAAGTGGCGCTCGATCAGCGGCAAGGTGCCGTGGCCGATCGACCCAAAGCCGATCATCACGATCGGGCCGGCGATCTCGCCATAAACCGGATAGGTGGTGTCTGCCATTTTTGTCTTTCTCCTGAGAAAACATCCCTGTGCGATGCTTGGATGCGCGCGAGAAGCGAGCCTCGAATTCCTGATGAGGACTGCATGTCGGGCAGAACCACTCAGGCAAACTATAGAGTGCAGCGGACTTTCGTGCGTCTGGATAGATGCGCGGCGCTGTAGAGCACAGTTTCCTGTCACAATAAAGAGCGGTCCCGTCAAGGCGGCACCTGCGACTTTGCTCAACCGGCTATCTTCCAGGGGCAGCGATGCCGCGGCCGCACCGGCACGACTTCGGGTCGATTCCGAAATCATCGCGAATGCGGGCAGCTTGCCGCAAGCGCATCGTGCTATAGCTTCAACAGAGCCCATTGCCTCGCATCGCGACCGAAGTTCCTGGAGCAGACCAACGTGACTGGTGATCACCTCAAGGCCCTGATGGGCTTGCAAGCCGCAACGCCGGTGCTCATCGCGCTCTATGATCCGCAGGATCGGCTGCGCTACGCCAATGAAGCCTTTCGGTCGGCCTACCACGTCGGCGAGGGCGAAGCGCCGACCTGGGCGGAGATCATGCGCCGCAATCATGCCGCGGGCAGGGGCACCGTTCTCAAGACTGACGACCTCGAAGGCTGGATCGCCGCCACGGTCCACCGGCGCGGGAAGGTGCCTTTCCGCACGGTCGAGACCGACCTTCACGACGGCCGCTGGCTTTGGATGACGGAGACCGTGGACCAGAAAGGCTGGATGCTGTGCATCGCCGTCGACATTACGGAGGTGCGGGCGGGGGAGCGCAAGCTTCGCCAGGACCGGGATTTCGCGCTCAGGGCCTCACAGGTGGACGAACTCACCAGCGTGCCCAACCGGCGCTACACGATGGAAAGGCTCAACGAGTTCATCCGCAACTGCGCCGAGAACCCGCACATGTGGGGGTGCGTGGCAATCATAGACATCGACTATTTCAAGGCGATCAACGATCGCTATGGCCATCATCGCGGTGATGAGGTCTTGCTCGACTTCGCCCGGCAGATGCAGGAATTCGTGCGGCGCTCCGATTGCTTCGGGCGGATCGGCGGCGAAGAGTTCATGCTGATCCTGCCGGACACCACCGTCAGCGAAGCGAACCTCATCCTCGATCGGCTGCTGGACAGGGTCCGCAACGCCAGACCGCTTTCGAACATACCGGAGTTCTTCTACACCTGTTCGGTCGGACTTGCGGAGTATCGGGAGGGCGACAGCGTCAGGGACATTTATTCACGCGCGGACGATGCCCTTTACATCGCCAAGCGTGAAGGGCGCGATCGCGTCAAGCGTCATACGCTACCCGGATCAGACCGTGAGTTCAGCCCGGATCAGTCCCCTTAGGGAATTGCCGATGTAAAGACGGCCGCTTGCGAGATCGGCGGGAGCCAACCGCTCGACCCGTGCCCGCCGCTGGCAGATGAGCTCCGTGCGCAGAACGCCGGCGAGAAGGCCGCAGGCGATCGGCGGCGTCTTCAAGTACCCGCTGCCGTCATCGAGAAAGACCGAAGTTATCGTCCCCTCACAGACCTCCCCCTTTTCATTGAGCAGGATGACCTCGTCGGCCTCGGCCGTGGAAAACTCGCTGCGTGCCGCCTCGTAGCGGCTCCGGCGCGTGGTCTTCATCCGGAGGAGGCGGTCGCTGGAATCGAGCCGCGTCGAGGCGATCCGCACCCGCCACGCCGCGCCGTCGGCAAGCGGCACGAAGGGCGCCGTCGTCACGTCGATGCTGCCGTCGCGGTCGAGCGTGAGGCGCACGCGCAGCGGCGCTCGCGCGCCCGAAACGGCTCGCCCCAGCGTCGCCTCGGCTGCGGCCGCACCTGAAAAGCCGAGGCGTCTGGCGGAGCGCGTCAGTCGCGCCAGATGCAGCCGCAGCCTCGTAAAGCCATTCTCCGGTTCGTAGCGCAGCGTCTCGATCAGGGAAAAACCGGTCATCGGGCGATCTCGGCATCGCCGACGGCGAAGCGGGCCTTCAGCAGGCATTCCTCGTACTCTGCCTCGGCCTTGGAATCGAAGACGATGCCGCCGCCGACATTGAACACAGCCCGGCCCCCGGCAAAGAGCGATATGGTGCGGATCGCGACGTTGAAGCGCATGGTGCGGTTCGGGGCGATGTAGCCGATCGCGCCGCAATAGGCGTCACGCGCCCCGGGCTCCAGATCGTGGAGAATTTCCATCGCCCGAATCTTCGGGGCGCCGGTCACGGAGCCGCAGGGAAAGAGCGCGGCGAAAATGTCGGCGATGCCGATCTCGGGCAGAAGCTTCGCCCTGACGTGGCTCACCATCTGGTGGACCGTCGGATAGGTCTCGATGTCGAAGAGCTTCGGCACGTCGAGCGTGCCGACTTCGGTCACGCGGGAGATGTCGTTGCGCAGAAGGTCGACGATCATGCGGTTCTCGGCTTGCGTCTTCTCGTCGGCGCGCATCGCCGCGATGATCGCGTCATCCTCATCAGGGCTCGCGCCGCGCCGCGCCGTGCCCTTCATCGGATGCGTCTCGATCCAGCCGTCGGCGTCGACCCGGAAGAAAAGTTCCGGCGAGCGCGAGATCAGGACCGGGCCGTCGAGGGCGACGAGCGCGCCGTATTTCACCGGCTGACGCTCGATCAGCGACCAGAATGCGGCAAGCGGATCGCCGGACCAGCGCGCATGGATCGGCATGGTCAGGTTGGCCTGGTAGCAATCGCCCTGGCGCAGATGCCGGTGCAGCTTTTCGAAGCGCTGGCGATAAGCAGGAAAATCCCAGCCTGCACGAGGCTCCGCGAGGAGGGGCTCGTTTTCGATGCGCCGCTGCGGCACCGCAAGCGGATGGTCCTTTGCCGGCGCGTCGAAGACGCCGAAGGACATCAGCGGCGTTTCCCGGTTCTCCGGCGCGAAGGGGGCCAGTTTCTTCTCGAAAAGATGGCCCGCTTCGTAGGCCATGAAGCCCGCGATCCATTTGCCGGCACGATGGGCCGCCTCGATTTCGCCAAGGCCGCGGTGGAACTCAGCCCTCGTCCGTGCCGTGATGACGCGCAAAGGCTCGGCGAAAACCGTCGTGCGGTTCTCGCTGTCGTCCCGGAAGAGGACATAGGGCGCGTGTTCGATCATCGAGGTCGGTCGCTGTCAATTCGGTCCGACGGGGGCCGATACGGCCCGAGCGGGTCACGCCTTATCAAGCGCCTCCAGTTCGTCGATGAGCCCTTCAATCATCGACAGGCCCTGTGCCCAGAACGACGGATCGGTGGCGTCGAGCCCGAAGGGCGCGAGAAGTTCGGAATGATGCTTCGTTCCGCCCGCCTTCAGCATCTCGAAATATTTCTCCTGGAAGCCGCGCTCGGCGTTCTGATAGACGGCATAGAGGGAGTTCACCAGGCAATCGCCGAAGGCATAGGCATAGACGTAGAAGGGCGAATGGATGAAGTGGGGGATATAGGCCCAGTAGGTCTCATAGCTCTCAGAAAGCCGGATCGCCGGGCCGAGGCTTTCGCTCTGCACCGATAGCCATATCCGGCCCAGGTCCTCGGCCGTCAGCTCGCCTTCCTTGCGGGCCGTATGCACCTTGCGCTCGAAATCATAGAAGGCGATCTGCCGGACGACCGTGTTGATCATGTCCTCGACCTTCTGCGCAAGCATCGCCTTGCGTTCGCGCTTGTCCTTGGTCCGGTCGAGGAGCGCGCGGAAGGTCAGCATCTCGCCGAACACGGATGCGGTTTCCGCAAGCGTCAGCGGCGTCGAGGCCATCAGCGCGCCCTGGGCGCCGGCAAGGACCTGATGGACGCCATGGCCGAGCTCGTGAGCGAGCGTCATCACGTCGCGCGGCTTGCCCATGTAGTTGACCAGAACATAGGGGTGCACGGAAGGGACGGTCGGATGCGCGAAAGCGCCCGGCGCCTTGCCCGGTCGGACCGGCGCGTCGATCCAGCTATCGTCGAAGAAGCGCCGCGCGATCGCCGCCATTTCCGGGGCGAAGGCGTGATAGGCGGAAAGGACCGTATCCCTTGCTTCGTTCCAGGGAATAAGCGCGTTCGGCGTTTCCGGCAGAGGGGCGTTCCGATCCCAGAAATCCATCTGCTCCATGCCGAGCCACTTGGCCTTCATCGCATAATAGCGGTGCGAGAGCCGGGGGTAGGCGGCCTTCACCGATGCGGCCAGAGCGTCCACGACCTCACGCTCCACCCGGTTGGCGAGATGGCGGCTGTCGGCGATATCCTCGAAACCGCGCCAGCGGTCGGAGATTTCCTTGTCCTTCGCAAGCGTGTTGGTGACGAGGGTGAAGGTGCGGATATTCGCTTTGAAGGTTTCCGCGAGCGCAAGCGCGGCCTTCTTGCGCACTTCGACTGAAGGGTCCTGCAGAAGGTTGAGCGTCACTTCCAGCGGCTGCTCCTTGCCGTCCACCGAAAAGGTCAGCGATGCGATCGTCTCGTCGAAGAGCCGGTTGAAGGCGTTTGCGCCGGTCATGGACTTTTCGAGGAAAAGCTGCTCCAGCCTGTCGTCGAGCTGGAAGGGCTTGTCCTTGCGCAGGTCGAGGATCCAGGGCCGATAGTGGGCGGCAAGGCTGTCGGTCGCGAGGGCGGCGTCGATCACCTTGTCGTCGATGCGGTTGAGTTCCAGCGAGAAGAACAGGAGATGCGCCGATATGTCGGTAAGCTTCGACTGGACGTCGCCGTAGAGCTTTCCGTTCGCCGGATTGGACGTATCGGAGAAATAGGTAAGCCCCGCAAAGGAGGCGATGCGGCCCATGAGGTCCTCCAGCGCCTCGAATTCCTTCACGGCCGCGCCGATGCCCTGATCGCCGGTTCGGCCGGCGGCCTCCTTGAGCTTGCCCTTCCACTTCGCCTCGAAGGCGATCGCGTCGGTTTCCGCCTTCGCGAGGTCCGAGCGGAATTCCTCGGAAGAGGGCGAGAGGTAGAGGTCCGTGAGCCGCCAGGACGGCAGCTCGCCGAGCTCGTCCGGCGCTGCTGAAGCCTGTCCGGCCCCGGAATTCACCAGCGAGGCGCGCATGAGGGATTGCCCGGAGGCGGCAAGGCGTGGCGAGGCAAAATTCATCGTCGGTTCTCTCGTTTTGAACAGGCCTTAACCCTGAAGCGAGGCAACGGCATGGCGCCCATTGCTACCGCCCGCGATGGATAAAATGCAAGCATTTCTCAAAACAGGATGTTCAGCCGTTTGTGGGACGAATGGCCGGTATGATTTGGCACATGATGCTGGCCAAAGGTACCCCGCGTGTCCCAAGCAGGAGGCTTTCGTGACATCTCATATTCTTGTCATCGACGACGATCCGGTGCAGCGGCGGCTGTTGACGAACATGATCGAGCGGCTGGGCCATGTCGCGCATCTCGCCGATAACGGGCGCAGCGGGCTCGAACTCCTGCAACGCAAGGGGGGGATCATCAACGTCATCCTGCTCGATCTTCTGATGCCGGAAATGAACGGGCACGGCCTTCTCGAGGCGCTCGCCGAGCGTGGCATCGACATCCCGGTCATCGTTCAGACAGGGCAGGGCGGCATCGAAACGGTGGTCCAGGCGATGCAGGCCGGCGCCTTCGATTTTCTCGTAAAGCCGGTTTCGCCGGAGCGGCTGTCGATCGCCTTGGGCAACGCGCTGAAGATGGCGAGCCGCGACGGCAAGGTCAAAACCGCACGGCGTCCGCGCGGCGGGGCAGTCGGTTTCGACGATATCGTCTCGGCAAGCCCGGCGATGATCCGCGTCATCGATCTCGCGCGCCGCGCTGCCCAGTCGAACATTCCGATCGTGCTCGAGGGCGAGTCGGGCGTCGGCAAGGAAATGGTGGCCCGCGCCATCCAGGCGGCGAGCGACCGGGCGGCGAAGCCTTTCGTCACCGTCAATTGCGGCGCCATTCCCCACAACCTCGTCGAGAGCATTCTCTTCGGTCATGAGAAGGGAGCGTTTACGGGCGCAAGCGAAAAGCACAGCGGCAAGTTCGTCGATGCCGATGGTGGCACCCTCTTTCTCGACGAGATCGGCGATCTTCCGCTCGAGGTCCAGGTAAAACTGTTGCGCGCCGTCCAGCAGGGCGAGATCGAGACGATCGGGGCGCGTCAGCCGCAGAAGGTGAACGTGCGCCTCATCTCGGCCACCAACAAGGACCTCATCACCGAGGTTCGCGAGGGCCGGTTCCGCGAAGATCTCTACTATCGGCTGAACGTTTTCCCGATCACCATTCCGGCGCTACGCCGGCGCAAGGAGGATATCCCCGTTCTCGTACGCGCCTTCGTCGAGCGCTTCGCCGCCGAGCAGAGGCTGGATCAGAGGCTGACGGTATCGAGCGGCGCGATGGCGCTGCTGACGTCCTACGACTGGCCGGGCAATATCCGCCAGCTCGAAAACGCCATCTTCCGCGCCGTCGTCCTCGCCGAAGGTCACGAACTCACGGTCCGGGACTTTCCGCAGGTCGCCACCCAGATACCGGGATACATCGTTGCCGATCGCAGCGGTCTCTCGTGGGGCGAAGCCGGCCCGGAACGCCGTCCCGCTTCCGCTCAGCTCGCCGCCGCCCCGGCCGACGCGGGCCCGCGGGAACAACCGCATTCCGAAACGACTCCGGACGGCCGCCTGGAAAACGCCATCGCCAGCCTCAGCGAGGGCGGCGAGGTCAGGAAGCTCGCCGAGGTCGAGGAGGAGCTGATTCGCTTTGCCCTGAAATTCTACCGCGGCCAGATGAGCCAGGTGGCGCGCAAACTGGGAATCGGCCGCTCGACTCTCTATCGCAAACTCAAGGATTACGGCATCGATCCCGACAATCCCCTGCGTGAAGCGGCATAAAATCGACGCATTCACACCTCATTTGCCGTGCAAATCGTCCACCGCCGTTTAGACCTTGTTAGCAAACTGTTCACTATATTATAAGGGGCGGTGAACACTGTGGCATAATTGCCATGCTGTCACCTTATTTGACAGTCATCTGAGACAGCAAAGCACGGTTGTCCGTCGGACGGGGATTGAATGCCAAATTTGTTCGGTTTGGAGGAACCAGTCGGTTCCTTTGCGCGCAGACTCTGCTCGGCGGTCGCTCGAAAGGCGCCCCAGGTCCTGGCGTCCATCGCGCTGGTTTGCTCCCTCGTCACACCCGGGATGGCACCTCCGGTCGAGGCCGCCGGCCAGACACGCACCCTCAAGCTGTATTTCATCCACACCAAGGAAAAGGCGCAGATCACCTTCAAGCGCAACGGTCGCTACGATCAGAAGGGTTTGCAGCAGATCAATCGTTTCCTGCGCGACTGGCGGCGGAACGAGCCGACCAAAATGGATCCGCGCCTGCTCGATCTCGTCTGGGAAGTCTACCAGAAGAGCGGTTCGCGCGACTATATCCACGTCGTTTCCGCCTATCGCTCGCCGGCCACGAACGGCATGCTGAGGTCGCGGTCGAAGGGCGTGGCGAAGAAGAGCCAGCACATGCTCGGCAAGGCGATGGACTTCTATATACCGGACGTGAAGCTCAAGGCACTGCGCGAGATCGGCATGAAGTTCCAGGTCGGCGGCGTCGGCTATTACCCGACTTCCGGTTCGCCCTTCGTCCATATGGACGTCGGCGGGGTACGCGCCTGGCCGCGCATGACGCGCAACGAGCTCGCGCGGCTCTTCCCGGACGGCAAGACCATGCATATTCCCTCCGACGGAAAGCCGCTGCCGGGCTATGAGCAGGCTGTGGCCGATTACAAGCGCCGCGTCGGCGCATCGGCGATCCAGGTCGCAGGCGGCGGCGCCAAGGGGCCGGGCGATACCGGCAAGCGCCGCAACCTCTTCGCCGCGCTCTTCGGCGGAGGCGGCGACGAGGATGAAGAACCCGCGGCAATCGCTGCCGGCGGCGCCGAAGAGGAAGCTCCGGCCAGGGTTCAGACCGCATCGGCGCCGGCGGCACAGGATGCTCTTCCCGGTGTTGCAGGTTCCACTGCGGCGCCTGCCGGGCAGCAGGATATCAACGCACCGGTGCCGGCCGTGCGACCGGCATTCAAGGAAACCCCGGCTGATGGCGGCGTAGCGGTTGCACTCGTCGCGCCGGAAAAGAACAGTGCCCAGGAGGCGCTGGCAGCTGCCATGCCGCAGACAGCGGCCGTGCCGTCGGAATTCGCGGATCTGAGCACCCTCAAGGTTCCGGTTCCGCAAATGCTCGACCGTCGCGACATGAACGCCTTGATCGCCAACGAGACGCTCGTCGCCTCCGCCGACGGCCAGGCACAGGAGTTCGGCTTCGTGCCGGTGCCGGGAATGCGTCCGGCCGGCGAAGAGGCGCTCGCGGCCGTGGCTCACGCCGAGGTCACCATTCCCGCTTCTGCGGATGGGCCTGCGCTCGCTTCCGCGGCGCAGCCGCCGAGTGCCGCCGGTACGCGCGTTGCCCTCGCAGCGCCGACCAGCGAGGATCGGGCGCCTGCATTTTCTCCGGCGATCGAGGTCGCGGCCTATGCGCCGCAGTCGGGTTCCGCTTCACGTGAGGCGATCTTCGACAGCGTCTTCGACACGGAGGCCGATGCTCCCTCGAAGGGCGCCCGTCCCAAGAGGCAGGATGCCCAGGCGAAGAGCCGGTCTTCCGTACGCACGGAACCGAAACTGACGCAGAAGATCATTTCCGAGTGGGCACTCTCGGCGGGCCGTGTGGCTACCCTGTCGAAGCCGGTCAAGGCGCCGCGCTTCGTCAGCAAGTCGCTCCGCGTCGCGCCGACGACCGTTTATGCGGCCGGCTTCACCAGCAATAGCGGAGCGGTCGATACGGCGCGCTTCAGCGGCAGCGCGGTCAACTTCATGGAAGTGAAGAAGTTCAGCACAAACTGAGCCTTCGATTGCCGCTTGAATATAAAAAGCCCGCCAGGTCAGTCCGCCGGCGGGCTTTTTGCCGAGTTGTCAGGCAGCGTCCTCGGATTCGGCGGCAGGGATCATGCCCAGCGCCTGGAGGTAGGTGTCAAGGATCGCTTCCTGTTCCATGCGCTCGTCGGCGTCCTGCTTGCGGATCGAAATCACCTTGCGCAGGATCTTGGCATCGAAGCCCATCGATTTTGCCTCGCCATAGACATCCTTGATGTCGTCGGCGATGGTCTTCTTCTCTTCTTCCAGCCGTTCGATCCGTTCGATGAAAGCGCGAAGCTGGTCGCGGGCAATGCCGTGAGCATCCGACATGGTCGTCTCCTTGTGGGGATGAATTTTCCGGGTGCTGTGAACTGCCGTGAACGGCCGCCGAGGTCAAGGGCGATTGCGCAACAACACAGGCATTTCCCGCGCAGGTCTTACTCCTTCGGGCGATTGCGTTCGAACGCGGCTTTCTGTTCGGGCGAGGCCTCAGCCTGGTTCTGCGCCCGCCATTCCTCATAGGGCATGCCGTAGACGATCTCCCGGGACTCCTCCTTGCTCATCGGCACGCCGGAGGCCTCCGCCGCCTCGCGATACCAGTTCGACAGGCAATTGCGGCAGAAGCCGGCGAGGTTCATCAGGTCGATGTTCTGGACGTCGCTGCGTTCGCGCAGATGTTCGAGCAGCCGGCGGAAAGCCGCGGCCTCGAAAGCGGTGCGCTGTTCCGGGTTGATTTCGCTCATCGGGGTGGCCTCCTCTTCTTCAGTCGCTGTAAGCGCCCGTGCGGGACGGGTGGCGCTGGTAGGCATGAAGCTCCGGCAGGGCGTTGAGCGCCGCAAGGATGGGCGCCAGACGCTCCGCCCAGGCGGCGACACCCGCGGCATCGGCGATCAGGTCCTGTCGGACCTCGATCAGCGCATGCGCGATCCCGGGAGCCATGCAGTGCCGGTACATGGTATCGCCACGCAGCGCGCCGTCATAGGGCTCGTTGTTGCCGACGACGATGTCGCCGGCGGCCTCCAGCCGTTCGATCAGCGGAAATACGGCGCGCGGGTCGTTATCCCAGAGAACCGAGGCATGCCAGGGGCGTGCCACGCCCTTCCAGAAGGGCGTGAAGGAATGCAGGGAAATGACGAGAGGCGCTCTTCCGAAGGCCGCGGCGGACCGGGCGATGGTTTCGGATACGGCCTCGTGGTAGGGGCGGTGAAAGCGCCTTATGCGGTTCTGCCACTCCTCGTCCGAGATCGGGTGGTTGCCCGGAACGATCGCGCCATCGGAAATCTTCATGATCAGGGTGGGGTCGTCTTCGCCACGATTCGGATCGATCAGGAGGCGCGAGAAACAGCCGAGCACGGCCGGTGCGCCGAGTGCGTCCGACAATCGCCGCGTCAGCGGTTCGATGCCGATATCGTAGGCGATGTGACGCTCGAAGGCGCTTTCGGGCAGGCCGAGCCGGCCATATTCCGGCGGCAGCCGGTTCATTGCATGGTCGGCAACCAGCACGAGACCCTTTGCCGGATCGCCCCCGGTGATCTCGTAAGGAGAGTAATGGTGCATTCGGCTCCTGCCAGGCTAAAGGTACCCACCTGATTGCACGCAAAGCCGCCATTCGCAAGAAAAACGCGAAGCTCTTATGCCGTTCCGTCACAGGAATGACGATTATAATCGATTAGAGTTGCGTTGACTTTCAGGGCTGGGCGTCGCAAGAAAGTGCCACGCAAATCAAAACGGAGTTCCGTAGGAAGCCGTGTCTAGATATCCTTTTTCCAGAGTGAAGCCGGGGTCGATGACGTTTGGATCCATCCTCCTGTTTTCCTTGGCAATTTCCGCTTCATTTCTCTCTGCCGGCGATGCCCGCGCCGATTTTCGAGTCTGCAATGGGACGCAGACTCTGGTCGGCGTGGCGATCGGTTATCGGGCCAAGGAAGGCTGGGTGACCGAAGGCTGGTGGCAGGTTCCGGCGACGACCTGCGCCACGCTGATCGAAGGCGAACTTCAGTCCCGATATTATTATCTCTACGCGGAAGATGCGGCCAAGGGCGGCCGTTGGACCGGCGACGTCAACATGTGCGTGGCCGAAAACGAGTTCAAGATCGTCGGCGTGCAGGACTGCTTCGCCCGCGGCTTCCAGCGCATGGGATTCAAGGAATACGACACGGGGCGGCAGGGAAGCTGGATGGTTCAGCTTTCCGACACGCCCGGCACGCAGGAAAGCCAGAATTGATGAGACGGAACAGGAAAGTCAAAATCCTCGCGACACTCGGGCCGGCATCGGCCGACGAGCAGATGATTCAGAAGCTGCACGAGGCGGGGGCCGATCTGTTCCGAATCAACATGAGCCATGCAAGCCATGAGGTCATGCGCACGCTGATCGAACGGATCCGTGTGGTCGAGGCGCGCTGCGGCCGTCCGATCGGTATCCTCGCCGATCTGCAGGGGCCGAAGCTGCGCGTCGGAAAGTTCGCCGAAGGCAAGGTCGAACTCAAGATCGGCCAGACCTTCACGCTCGACAACCGCGATGT
Source organism: Sinorhizobium meliloti 4H41 (assembly GCF_000375585.1). Taxonomy (GTDB): domain Bacteria; phylum Pseudomonadota; class Alphaproteobacteria; order Rhizobiales; family Rhizobiaceae; genus Sinorhizobium; species Sinorhizobium meliloti_A. Next base: position 195,151 of record NZ_AQWP01000005.1, read on the forward strand.
GCCCGGCGACAGCCGCCGCGTCTATCTTCCGCATCCGGAGATCCTCGAAGCGGTGAAGCCCGGCCATCGCTTGCTCATCGACGATGGCAAGCTGCATCTGCGCGCCGAAAAGTCCGATGGCAAGAGCATCGTCACCACGGTCGTTTCCGGCACGCGGATTTCGGACCGCAAGGGCGTCAGCCTGCCCGATACGCTGCTTGGCGTCGGCGCGCTGACCGACAAGGACCGCGTGGACCTCGACGCCGTGCTGGCGACAGGAGAGGTCGATTGGGTGGCGCTTTCCTTCATCCAGCGCCCTGAGGACCTTGCCGAGGTTCGCAAGATCGCCCGCGGTCGCGTTGGACTGATGTCGAAGATCGAGAAGCCGCAGGCGATCGAGCGGATCGACGAGATCATCGAGCTTTCGGATGCGCTGATGGTGGCACGCGGGGACCTCGGCGTCGAAATGCCGCTCGAATCCGTACCCGGGCTTCAGAAACAACTGACGCGTGCCTGCCGGCGCGCGGGCAAGCCGGTCGTCGTCGCCACGCAGATGCTCGAATCGATGATTTCCTCGCCGGTGCCGACGCGCGCAGAAGTGTCGGACGTGGCGACCGCCGTGTTCGAGGGGGCCGATGCGGTGATGCTTTCGGCCGAATCCGCCTCCGGCGAGTACCCTGTCGAGGCGGTTTCGACCATGGCGTCGATCGCCAGCAACGTCGAGCGCGATCCGCATTATCCGGGGATCATCTACGCTCAGCGCACGCCGCCGGAAGCAACGGGCGCGGACGCCATCTCGCTTGCCGCTCACCAGATCGCCGAGACGCTCAAGCTTGCCGCAATCGTGACCTACACCTCCTCCGGCACCACCGGGCTGCGCGCTGCGCGCGAGCGCCCCCAGGTGCCTGTCATCGCACTTTCGCCGATCGTCCAGACGGCTCGCCGGCTTTCCGTGGTGTGGGGGCTGCACTGCGTCGTCACAGGGGATGCGACCGATCTCGACGATATGGTCAACCGCGCCTGTCGAATCGTCTCGACGGAAGGCTTCGGGAAGCCGGGAGACCGAATCATCGTAACCGCCGGCGTGCCGCTCGGTACCCCCGGCGCCACCAACATGCTGCGCATCGCCTATATCGGCTCGGACGGCCAATCGGGCATCTGAGCCGCCGCCTGCTCGATCGAGCGCTTTTCGACGCAGCCCCTCATCCGCCTGCCGGCACCTTCTCCCCGCAAGCGGGGCGAAGGGGCTCGCGGCGCCGACTTCGTCCGCTCTCCACGTTCACAGCGCGTCTTAGAGCATTTCAACGCTTCATAGAAACACTGAAATGCTCTAACCATTTGATTCAACGCACTTCCGGACGGCCGGTGGCGACGCCTTGCGCCTGCGGCCGGACGAGGGGCATTCTCGCGTCCTCAGGTGCCGGTCACGTGCGGCTGCCTGCAAGCTTTTCCGCGAGTTCGCCAAGTTGCTCCTGCGCCTTCCGGTCTGAGGGGTAGATGTCGAGGAATTGCTGCCATGCGCGCATGGCAAGTTCATCCTTCCCGGCGGCCTCGAGCATGGTGGCCATGCCGGCGAGCGCGCCGAAATGGCGAGGCTCCAGGGCAAGGACATGATTTATGTCGGACATCGACTTGCGGAAGTTGCCCATCTGGTAGTGCAGCGTGGCGCGGCGGTTCCAGCCTTCGACATAGTCGGGGGCGAGGGCAAGCGCCTGGTCCAGAAGATCGAGTGCCGCCGACTGCTTCTCATCGGCAATCGCCTTGTTGGCCCATTGCATCAGGAGATTCACGGTCGCGCTACCGGAATCCTGCCATTCGAGACGGATGCGATCGGCCACCTGCCGGGCCTTGCCCTCATCGCCTTCCTTCTTGAGATCGGCGAAGAGGGCATCGACGCGCTCTTTCGGAGTGGTAAGCGCAGCGACCTCGGCCTGAGGCGAGGGTTCTGCCGCACTAAGCGGCGCGGCGGCCACTATCGCGGCGGCGGTCACGGCAAGAGATGCCAGTATCAGCTTCATGAAAACACGCATGGCGGACATCGTAGCCCGCCATGAAACAAGATCAAATCAATTTTGGGAAATCGGCGAGCAAGCCGCCGTGTTCCGGATTTTCCTTGAATCACGCCGATTCAGGAGACGTGCAGCAAGCCGAGTGCTACGACCTTTGCGCATCCGCCAAGACGCGCGGCGCTGCAGGCACGGCCTGCAGCAAGCATCAGCCCTGGCGTGCCTTGAAGCGCGGGTTCAGCTTGTTGATGATGTAGACGCGGCCCTTGCGACGAACCAGACGGTTTTCGCGGTGACGGGTCTTCAGGGACTTGAGCGAATTCTTGATCTTCATTTTTCCTGATCCGCAGGGTTTCGGGGAACGAAAATTCGCCCGGTAATTCCAACAATCAAAAGCGCGCCGTTCAGCGCGCTGTTCAAGTAGGCAGGCACATACCGTGTCGCCCCAATCGTGTCAACCGCATGACGGGGATTTTGCCGACTGTCCCCGCCTTCCATGACGTCCCGGTCAGAGCAGGCGGGTGAAGTGCCCCATCTTGCGGCCGGACCGCGCCTCGGCCTTGCCGTAGAGATGAAGGAGCACATTGCGTTCGGCAAGCAGGTCCGGAACGCGGGCGATGTCGTCGCCGACGAGGTTCTGCATCACGCAGTCCGAATGGCGCGACGGGTCGCCGAGGGGCAGGCCTGCAATCGCGCGGATATGCTGCTCGAACTGCGAAACGACGCAAGCGGCCTCCGTCCAGTGGCCGGAATTGTGTACGCGCGGCGCGATCTCGTTTGCGACGACGCCGCCGTCGGCCAGAACGAAGAACTCGACACCGATGACGCCGACATAGCCGAGCGCGTCGAGAATGGCGGTTGCCGCCTTGCGGGCGGCCTCCGTGGTCGACCCGCCGACGGATGCGGGCACGGTCGATGTGTGAAGAATGCCGTTGCGATGCACATTTTCGGCAGGATCGAAACAGGCGGTCGTGCCGTCGGGCGCGCGTGCGGCGATGACCGAGATCTCCCGGTCGAACGGCACGAAGCTTTCGAGGATCAGCGGGACCTGTCCGAGCGCGATATAGGCGCCGGCCGGATCGTCGGCAGCGGAACGGAAGACGCGCTGGCCCTTGCCGTCGTAGCCGAGCCGGCGGGTCTTGAGCACGCCGGCCCCGCCGAAGTCCGCAAGGGCGGCCTCCAGATCGGCCTGGCTGTCGACGGGATGGAATCCGGCGGTGGCGATGCCGCAGCCGTTGATGAAGCGTTTCTCGACGAGACGGTCCTGCGCCACTTCCAAGGCCTTCGGCGGCGGGAAGACCGGCCGCGAACGGGCGAGTTGCTCGGCGGCCGAGACCGGGACGTTCTCGAATTCGTAAGTGATGAGATCCGCCACCCGCGAAAGCTCGTCCAATGCGCGCGGATCATCATAGGCGGCAATGATCTGGTCGTTCGCCACCTGCGCCGCCGGACAGTCCGGCTGCGGCTCGAGCACCACGGTGCGGAAGTTCAGGCGGGCAGCGGCCATGGCCAGCATGCGGCCAAGCTGGCCGCCACCGATGATGCCGATGGTCTTCATGCCTCGTCTACCGGATATTCCGCGACCGATACGGTCTGCTGTTCGCGCCAGTCGTCGAGGCGGTCGGCAAGATCCTCGTCACCCAGCGCGAGCACGGCGGCGGCCAGAAGTGCCGCATTGATGGCGCCCGCCTTGCCGATCGCAAGCGTGCCGACCGGAATGCCGGCCGGCATCTGCACGATCGACAGCAGGCTGTCCTGGCCGGAAAGCGCTCTCGACTGGACCGGGACGCCGAAGACCGGAAGCGGCGTCATGGCCGCGCACATGCCGGGAAGATGCGCCGCACCGCCGGCGCCGGCGATGATCACCTGGAACCCCTCGTCGCGCGCGCCCTTGGCGAAGCGGACCAGGCGGTCGGGCGTGCGATGGGCGGAAACGATCCGGGCTTCGTAAGCGATGTCGAGCGCCTCGAGCGTGTCGGCCGCGTTCTTCATCGTCTCCCAGTCCGACTGGCTTCCCATGATGATGGCGACGGGCGGGGGCGTAGTGTCGGTCACGTCTCGATCCATTTCAGGCGATGATGTCGGGAATGATCTGGTCTTCGATCTTGGTGATCTTGTCCTTGATGGCCAGCTTCTTCTTTTTCATGCGCTGGACGCGCAAGGCGTCGCAACCCGTCTGGATCATCGCGTTGATTGCCGCGTCGTAGTCTTCGTGTTCCTGCCTCAGGCGCGCGATAGTCAGTCTGAGTTCGGCCTGGTCCTGGTCCGGCATGCAAAGCGATCCCCATAAGCCCGGCTTCGCCGATCCGCGATCCGGAAATTCCTGCGTCGCTCTACCACATCTTGGTTGGCGACGGGAAGTTACCACGCGTCATCATTTCGCCTTCGACAAATGAAAAATGGCATGGCACATTAAAAAGGTTTCAACCATGGAACATCCGGCATTTGCGTGCCGGATGCAAGCTAAAGGGAAGGGACTGCCAATGACCATTGAGGCTCATCTTGCAACGCTTGAGAAAAAACATGGCGTCCTTGAAGAGGAGCTACACGAGGCTCTGAACTCTCCGTCCTGCGAGGACGAACTGATCAGCGAACTCAAGCGACGGAAGCTGCGCATCAAGGACGAAATCGAAAGACTCCGTTCCTCGACGCACTGAGCGTGAACGGTACTCCCGATTGAATCGGGATGCATCGCCACGCGGAACTGCAGAGGCGATGCAACGATAGGGTCAAAACAATCCCGAAAAGATAGATTGCATTGCTTGACCGGACCAAGGTCCGGTCGGCTTTGCGCGGCCGGACGGAATGCATCAGGACCAGAATTGGTCCAGCCACAGGTTGAGCCGGTCGAAGCCCGGCTTGTTGATCGCGTAGATCCGCCGTGTGCCGCTGGTCGAAACTGATACCAGGCTGCTGTCAAGCAGGGCTTTCAGATGCTGGGAGACGGCGGGCCGGCTGATCGGCAGACCTTCGGCGAGCTCGTTGACGGTTCTTGGCGCGCGCCTGAGTTCCTCCAGCAGATGGCGCCGGTTCGGATCCGCAATGGCATCGAATGGGTCCGCGATCGTCATGCGCGGACGTTAGGCGAATTCCCCCGGAGCGGCAAGAAAATTGTGCGGTGCGGAATGTGCTTCGCACAGCAGCACCCGCTACACTCCTCCCGATACGATGCTCCGGAGCCCATCCCATACGAGCTTCGAGCCGGCGAGGAAGGCCATCGTGTACATGAAGGGATAAAAGACCTGCGGCTTCATCCGCCGGACGGTCCAGGCGCCGCAGGCGGTCGCGACCATGGCCAGCGGGAAGAGCGTTGCCGAGGTCTTGAGATTGCTGAGATCGAGTTGGCCAAGGGCGAAATAGGGGATGAGCTTCACCGCATTGAGGGTCGCAAAGAAGCGCACGATGGTGCCGGTATATTCGCGCGGCGCGAGCTTCAGCGGCAGTGCGTAAATCTGGAAGGGCGGACCGCCGGCATGGGCGACGAAGCTGCCGTAGCCGGCGAAGGAGCCCCAGAGTGCTGCCGGACCGGCGCGCTGCGGTTTCGGCTGGATGGGCGGACCATTGCGGCTGCGCCACAGGGTGTAGACATAGCGCAGTACGAAGACGACGGTGATGAGCCCGATGATCAGCCTCAGGGCGTCGCGGGGCACATAGGCGGACGTGGCCCAGCCGACCGCGATGCCGGCGAGGGCGCCCGGGAGGAGCATCACGAGGGTTTGCCGATCCCCGTGCTTGCGCCAGATCAAAAGGGAAACGATGTCCATGGCGATGAGGATCGGCAGGAGCAGCGCCGCGGCCTGTACGGGCGAAACGACCATGGACAGGATCGGGACGCCCATCAGCGACAGGGCCTCGCCCATGCCCCCCTTGGACAGGCCAACGAGCACGACGGCCGGAACGGCAACGAGATAGAAGTCGATGTCGGGAAGCATTGGCGGCGGTTGATCCTTTTGTCATCTCCGTCTATCGGTTTTCCGCAATGAAATCGAGTGCCGGCTTCCGGCCCGAAGCGAGATCGCCAGGATTGACCCATGAGCAACATTGAAGACCGCTGCCGCCTCGTGCTGGTCGTTCCGGATATCGCAGATAGCGCGGAACGCGCGAAACTCGTCGGCGAGGCGCTGAGGGGCGGCGACGTAGCGTCGGTGATCGTGCCGCAATACGCGCTCGGCGATGCGGATTTCCAGAAGCATGCGGAAGCGCTCGTACCGGTGATCCAGCAAGCCGGCGCCGCGGCCTTGATCGAGGGCGACACGCGGGTCGCCGGACGGGCGAAGGCGGACGGTCTCCACATCGCCGGCGGTCCGGATGCGCTTGCCGATGCGATCGAGCGGCACGCGCCGAAGTTGATCGTCGGCGGCGGCAACGCCACCGACCGTCACCATGCGCTCGAGATCGGCGAGCTGCGGCCCGATTACGTTTTCTTTGGCCGCACGGATGGCGACATAAAGCCGGAGGCGCATCCGAAGAACCTGGCACTCGCCGAATGGTGGGCGTCGATGATCGAAATTCCCTGCATCGTCATGGGCGGCACGGATCCGCAATCCGCGCTTGCGGCCGCCGAAACCGGTGCCGAGTTCGTGGCGCTCCGCCTTGCCGTCTTCGGCGAGGCCGGTCAGGCGCCGTCGGTGGTCGCGGCCGTCAACGCATTGCTTGACGAAAAAGCGCCACGGTTTGAAGGTTAAGACCTGCCGATGGTAGTCCGCTCTCTCCTGAAATCCAGCCGGCCCGCAGCCCTTGCCGCCGCGATGCTTCTTGCAGTCGCGCCCGCAGTGGCTCAGCAACCGGTCGCGCCTGCGACGGCCGACGAGGGCAGCGCGTCGAAGCGCGGGCGGATCACGCCTTTCAACGGCGCGGTACTGCCGGAGGATGCGGAGCGCAAACCGGCAACGGCCGCTCCGGAAAAGCCGAAGCCCGGCGACGGCAGTGCGCCTTCGAAGGGCGTCACCGTTTTCGATCGCATGGGAGCCGAATTGCCGGCTCTTCCCGAGGAAAAGCCCTTCACCGGCAAGATCGACGAAGCCTACGGCGCCTTCCAGCGAGGGTACTACCTGACGGCGATCGACCTTGCCTTGCCGCGGGCCCAGCTCGGCGACCCCGCCGCCCAGACGCTTGTCGCCGCGATCCTGGAACAGGGTCTCGGCGTTGCACGCGACGCCAAGGCGGCGGCCTTCTGGTACGGTCAGGCGGCGAACAATGGCGACCCGGCGGCCATGTTCAAATATGCGCTTATCCTGATGGAGGGCCGCTACGTCAAGCGCGACCGGAAGAAGGCCGACGAACTGATGAAGAAGGCTGCCGATCTCGGCAACGCCTCGGCCCAGTTCAACTACGGGCAAACGCTCGTGGCCGACATGCCCGGCGAGCGGGGGCTGAAGGCGGCGATGCCCTATTACGAGAAATCCGCCGAGCAGGGCATTGCGGATGCGCAGTATGCGCTCTCGCAGATCTATCTCAATGTCGACGGCATAGAGGAGAGCAAGCGGGCCCGTGCGCGCGAGTGGCTGCTCAGGGCGGCGCGGGCGGGCTATGATACCGCCCAGCTCGACATTGCCATCTGGCTGATCGAGGGTATTGCCGGCGACCGCAATCTGGAGGAGGGGTTTGCCTGGATGAAACGCGCCGCCGAAAGCGGCAACGTCGTCGCCCAGAACCGGCTTTCCCATCTCTACGTCAATGCCATTGGAACCCGTCCGAACCCGGTGGAGGCGGCAAAGTGGTACGTGCTCTCGCGCCGGGCCGGCCTCAAGGACGATGCGCTCGAGGATTTCTATCTCGGCCTCAACGAAACGCAGCAGAAATCGGCGCTGGCGGCGGCAAACAAATATCGCTCGACCTGACACGCGCCGGCAGACCCGATCTATTTCGCTTGAACTTCCGGGGTTTTTGTGGTCTTGAAGCCCCGGTTTTCTCCGCGGCCTTCCACCCCTGTGCCGCCGCGGACGGAGTGACATCTCACTCGGTTTTTTGACGACGGTTCTCCTGCCCGCGCTTCGAGCTGCGGCCCGCATGCGAACTGTCAGACAGGTTCAATGTCCGGTCGAGCGGTCTCGGCCGGCCTTCGCTAGAGGAATTGCCGTATGGCCCGCTCCGCCCTTCTTAATGTCATGGTCCAGGCCGTCTTCAAGGCCGGCAAGTCGCTGGCACGCGATTTCGGCGAAGTACAGAACCTGCAGGTTTCCTTGAAAGGACCGGCCGACTACGTTTCGCAGGCGGACCGCAAGGCCGAGCGGATCATCCGTGAGGAGCTCATGAAGGCTCGCCCGACCTACGGCTTCCTCGGCGAGGAGGGCGAGGAGATCAAGGGAACGGACGGCGCCCACCGCTGGATCGTCGATCCGCTCGACGGCACCACCAATTTCCTGCACGGCATTCCGCATTTCGCCATCTCCGTCGCGCTCGAGCGCCAGGGCGAGATCGTCGGCGCGGTCGTCTTCAATCCGGCGACGGACGAGCTCTACACCGCCGAGCGAGGCGGCGGCGCCTTCCTGAACGACCGCCGCCTGCGCGTCGGCGCGCGCAAGGCCCTCTCCGATGCCGTGATCGGGACCGGCACGCCCCATCTCGGCCGCGGCAATCACGGCAAGTATCTGGTCGAGCTGCGCCACGTCATGGGCGAGGTCGCCGGCATTCGCCGCATGGGCTCCGCCTCGCTCGATCTCGCCTATGTTGCGGCCGGCCGCTTCGACGGCTTCTGGGAACGGGACCTTGCCGCCTGGGACATGGCTGCCGGCCTCTTGCTCATCCGCGAGGCCGGCGGGTGGTCCACCGATGCCGAAGGCGGCAGCAAACCGCTGGAAGCAGGTTCGATCGTCTGCGGCAACGAGCATATCGCAAAGGCGCTTCGCGAGGTGATCCAGCGCCCGATTCCGTCCAAGTAACGGCAATATAGTTCACCCGGAACGGTGCAACGTTTCCGGGAGGGCAACATGCATAAAACAGCAAGCTGAAGCGCGCCGTATGAATTCGATTTGAATGCGACGCGCTTTAGTGCCGTGCCCTTTGTTTTCCCTTCAATTCGGCGCAAACTTCCACTAGTCTCCGGGCCAATACGGATGGCCTCAGGCCATCGGCAGCACTGCTCTTCGATCGTCTTCGATTTGGGAATGGTGTAGCAATTCAGAGTGATGCGGCCGCCCTCTTGTTCGTCGGACAGGCGCGGAAACTGCCGCAAAACCGGGAGACTGGCGAACTTATGGCGAAACTGAATCTGTCCGGCTGGCGCGATCGCGAAGACGTGGAGGAGGACTACGGTCCGCACAAGCTTTCGAGCCCGATGCCCTATTTCTGGACCATGGTCCTTTTCCTGATCATCGTCGGTTTCGTCGCTGCGATCCTCTTCCGCCAGGCAAGCGAGGCCTTCGCCGGCAATCCCGGCCTCAACGGGCTGATCCTGGGCGTGCTCGTGATCGGTATCCTGCTGGCGTTCAACCATGTCCTCAGTCTGAGACCCGAGGTTCGCTGGTTCAACTCCTTCCGTGCCGCCGGCAGCGCCGATAAGGTCGGGCGCGATCCGGTGCTGCTTGCGCCAATGCGTGCTCTCATCGGGGGCCGCCAAACGACGGCAATCTCGACGGCCGCGCTCCGGTCCATCCTGGATTCAATCGCTGCGCGCCTCGACGAGTCGCGCGACATCACCCGCTATCTCGCCGGACTTCTCGTTTTCCTCGGCCTGCTCGGCACGTTCTGGGGCCTGCTCGGCACCATCGGTTCCATCAACACCGTGATCCAGTCGCTGGATGCGGGAAGCGGCAGCACCGACGATCTCCTGGGCTCCCTCAAGAGCGGTCTTTCGGCACCTCTCACCGGCATGGGAACGGCGTTCTCCGCCTCGCTCTTCGGTCTTTCCGGTTCGCTCATCGTGGGCTTTCTCGACCTGCAGGCGGGACGCGCGCAGAATCGCTTCTATACGGAGCTCGAGAACTGGCTTTCGTCGGTAACCGACGTCGGCTCCGGTTTCTCCTCGCCGGGCGACATGACCGACGGCGCTCCGGTGGAAGAGCTGCGGCGGCTCACCGACCAGCTTACGCGCCTGACGCATGACGGCGGCGTGAACCAGCGCACCACCGCGGCCATGGCGAGCCTCGCCGAAGGCATCCAGGGCCTCGTCAAGAACATGCGCGGCGAGCAGCAGATGCTGCGCGACTGGATCGAGGCGCAGCAGGAGGAAGCCAAGGCGATGCGCAAGACGCTCGACCGGCTGACGGCGCGCATCGGCCAGGCCGACCGGATCACCGTGCAAAGCGATAAGGCCGCAGGACAGGCGAAGCTCAGCCGCATCGAAGACGGCGGAGGGGATTGAGCATGGCGCTTTCCCGACGCCGCGATCCGCGGGCGATCAACTACTGGCCGGGCTTCGTCGACGCGCTCTCGACGCTGCTCATGGCGATCATGTTCCTGCTCAGCGTTTTCGTCACCGCGCAGTTCCTGCTCGGCCGGGAGATCAGCGGCAAGGACGAGGTGCTGAACCGGCTGAACAGCCAGATCAACGAACTCACCCAGCTTCTGGCGCTCGAGAAAAGCGGCAAGCAGGATCTCGAGGATTCGCTCGCCAACCTGCAGGCGTCGCTTTCACAGTCGGAAGGCGAGCGGTCCCGCCTGCAGGCCCTGCTCGACCGGGGCGCCGGCAGTGCCGAAGTCGCCGACGAAAAGATCGGCCGGCTTGGGTCCGAGCTCGAAAACGAGCGGCAGGTCAGCGCCCGGGCCATGAGTCAGATCGAACTGTTGAACCAGCAGATCGCAGCGCTTCGCAGCCAGATCGCCGCCATCGAAGGCGCACTCCAGGCATCGGAGGCGAAGGACGACGCCTCGCAGGCCAAGATAGCCGATCTCGGCCGCAGGCTGAACGTCGCCTTGGCGCAGCGTGTCCAGGAGCTCAACCGCTACCGTTCGGACTTCTTCGGCCGGCTGAGGGAAATCCTGTCGGATCGGGAAAATATCCGCATCGTCGGCGACCGTTTCGTCTTCCAGTCGGAAGTGCTCTTTCCATCGGGCGGCAGCGACCTGAACCCGGAAGGGCAGGCCGAGATGGCGAAACTTGCGACAGCCCTTCTCGACCTTGCCAAGGAGATCCCGGCGGAGATCAACTGGGTACTGCGCGTGGACGGCCACACGGACGACGTTCAGCTGTCGGGGATAGGGCGCTTCCGGGACAATTGGGAACTGTCGTCCGCCCGCGCGACGTCCGTCGTCAAGTTCCTGATCTCGAAAGGCGTTCCGGCCGACCGGCTGGTGGCGGCCGGCTTCGGGGAGTATCAGCCCATCGCACCGGGCGAAAGCCAGGAAGCACGCGCGCAGAACCGCCGCATCGAGCTCAAGCTCACGGAGAAATAAGCTCCCCTGCGTGTTGGATAGACGTCGGCATGATGGTCGCACTGACTTCTCGCCGTCTGCCCTTCCTTGGACGCGGCAGGGCTGTCGATGCTCGCCGTGCGTGACGCTCCGTGCCGGGCGGCGGCGCTGTCGGCGGCTGCATCTTTTCCCGACTGACGCGGCGTGCTGCGCCGGCGGGAAGGTCGAGGGCCAAACGCCGAAGCATTTCCGAGTAAAGGGCGTCCGCTCGGATTCGGGCAGGGTACAAACCGTTGCAACGTTTCAGTTTTTCAACAAACCATCCGGGTGTCTTACCTTCGCTCTACTGACGCTTGTTTCCTGATGATTCAAACTTGACTCTTTGGATCATATTAAAATAAGGGGAACGAGATCAACTTCCGAGGGTATTCCATATGAGACTTTCCAGCCTGGTCCGATCCACAGCCGTTGGATTCGCGTTCGCTGTTGCCGCACTGCTCGATGTCGCGGGAGCCGCTGCCGAAGAAAAGACGTTCGTTGACGTCATCGGTCGAGAGGTGAAGGCTGACCTGCCCGCCAAGAGGGTTCTGCTCGGCTTCTATTTCGAAGACTACATGGCCGTGGGCCGCGAGGCTTCCTATGACAAGGTCGTCGGTATCTCCCGTGAGGCCTGGGAGGGTTGGCGGCCGACCAGCTGGGCCAAATACGTCGCCCATCGGCCGTCGCTCGACAAAATCCCCGATGTCGGAGAGGTCGAAGCCCAGACTTTTTCCATCGAGAAAGTTTTGGAGCTGAAGCCGGACATCGTCGTGCTGGCGGACTGGCAGTATAAGGGCCTTGGTCTAGATGCCGATCGCATCGAGGATGCGGGCATTCCGATTGCCGTTGTCGACTTCAATGCCCAGACGCTGGAGCGGCACCTCGATAGCGCCCGGATTCTAGGCCTGATCACCGGCGAAGAGCAGCGGGCTAGCACGATCGCAGCGGACTACAGGGCGACCGTCGACCTGATTGGTCAGCGGCTCGCCAAATCCGGCAAAAAGGAGCCGAAGATCTATGTGGAATTCGGCAATAAGGGGCCAGCTGAATACAGCTTCACCTATGGTAAGAATATGTGGGGCGCGATGGCGACGGCGGCCGGCGGTGACAATATCGCCGCCCCTTTCGTGGAGTGGTGGGGTCCGATCAATCCTGAGCAGGTTCTGGCGTCCAAACCGGATGTGATTGTCATATCGGGCACCGAATCCCGCAAGAATCCGACCGCAATGTTGATGGGTGAAGGCATTAGCAAAGCCGAGGCACTGGAGCGCCTGAAGGGCTTCACTGCCCGCGCAGGCTGGGACCAGATCCCTGCGGCCCGGCAAGGGCGGATCTTCGGAGTCTATCAGGGTGCATCGCGTACGCTGGCCGATCATGCGATGATGCAGTTCTTCGCCAAGGCGCTCTATCCCGATCTCTTCGCCGATCTTGACCCGGAGAAAACCTACAGGGACTTTTACAAAAAGTATCTGCCCGTCGTTCCGGAAGGCACCTTCACGGTGTCGCTTTCCGACAAGGCTGGTGGGTGATCCCACATGACTGGCGCCACATTGGTTGCTTCAGCCATGGCAGGCCAGCGTCGCCGGGAGCGGCGGCGCTGGCGCCTGCTTTTCGGCATGACGCTGTTCTGTTGTGTAACATTGGTGATCGACATCGGCACCGGACCATCCATGTTGTCGCCAGCCCAGGTGCTAGCCGCGCTTTTCCGCGCGGAAGCCGCCGACGATATGACGCTAGCCATCGTCAACGATCTCCGCTTGCCCATGGCCTTGATGGCTCTCGTCGTCGGCTGTGCGCTCGGTGCCGGGGGAGCGGAAATTCAGACGCTTCTCAACAATCCGATGGCCAGTCCCTATACACTCGGGCTCGCCGCCGCCGCCGGCTTCGGCGCGGCCATCAGCATCTTTACAGGCGGCTTCGGCCTGCATCCCGCAGTGTCCGTGCCGCTCGGCGCATTCGTCTTTGCGATGCTGGCCTCGGCCTTCCTGTTCCTGCTCGCCGGCTTTGCGAACATAACCTCGACCATGCTCGTGCTGGCTGGCATCGCGCTCCTCTTCTTTTTCCAATCCCTGCTCTCGCTCTTGCAATTCATCGCCTCGCCGGAAGTCGGCCAGCAGATCCTTTTCTGGCTGTTCGGCAGCCTCACCAAGACCACGTGGACGAACCTCTGGGTCACGCTCGGCGTGACGGTCTTCTGCATTACCTTGCTGTTTCGTGACGCCTGGAAGCTTACGGCGCTTCGCCTTGGCGAGGCACGCGCGCAAAGCCTCGGCGTCGATCTCACCCGTCTGCGTCTGACGACGCTGGTTCTTACCGGGCTAATGACGTCCACCGCGATCAGCTTCGTCGGAATCATCGGATTCGTCGGTCTCGTTGCGCCGCATGTCGCGCGATTGCTTGCAGGCGAGGATCAGCGCTTCTTCCTGCCGCTTTCCATGATTACGGGGGCGGCATTCCTGTCGATGGCGTCCATCATCTCGAAAGTCGTTATCCCCGGCGCCCTCTTTCCCGTCGGTATAGTCACTGCCATGGTCGGTGTGCCGTTCTTCTTCTGGATCATGCTGGCGCGACGCCGATGAGCGAACTCGTCCTGGATGATCTTACCCTGTATCGCGGCCGTCATTGCGTCGCCAAGGACCTATACCTGCGCTTCCTGCCTGGGCAGATGCATGTCATCCTCGGCCCAAACGGAGCGGGAAAATCGTCGCTCCTGCGCGCGCTCTTCGGCGAAATTCGGCCGGTTGCGGGCACGATCCGTCGCGGGAGTACCGCTCTGTCGCATCGCAACCTGCGCGCGTGGCGAAACGCTGTCGGCTACATGCCGCAAGATACAACCATCGATGCCTCGCTCACTGCCCTCGAGGTGGTGCTTCTCGGGCGCATGGGCGAACTCTCCTTCCACGTCGATGACGACACCCTGCGCGCGGCGGCCGAGGTCATGGAGTCGGCGGGTATCGCGCATCTGGCGGAACACGACATTCTGTCGCTCAGTGGCGGCCAGCGGCAGCTCGCCCTGTTCGCCCAAGTGCTGCTGCGGGATCCGGACATTCTTCTTTTGGACGAACCGGTGAGTGCGCTGGACATGCACCACCAGCAGAAACTCCTAGACCTCGCCCATAGGGAGACCCGCTCGCGCAACCGGATCAGCATCCTAGTCCTGCACGACCTCAGCCTCGCGGCTCAATACGCCGACCAGCTGATCCTCATCGGTGACGGCCAAGTGAAGGCGGTGGGACGTCCATCCGAAGTCCTCGACGCTGACCTCATCGGCCGCACCTATGGCGTGGAAGTGGAGATACTTACCGACAGTGCCGGCGCGCCCGTCGTGCGCCCCAAGCGATCCGTTCTCGCGTGAAATCCCTTCCCATGCCTCAGCCGGAGAAAACAATGCACCGCCTCGCCCAAGTCGCCCTGATCATGCTCGCAACCATTGCCGTGCCGCCTGTCTCCCAGGCGGCGGACCATGAAGTGAAAATGGTGAACTACGGCGCCGAAGGCAGCATGGTGTTCGAGCCTGGTTTTCTTGAAGTGGAGGTGGGTGATACAGTCACGTTTGTGCCCACCAACAGCGGCCACAATGTGCGTTCCTATGCGGTTCCAGAGGGGGTGGAAACCTGGAATACGCCGCTCGACGAAAGAGCCACCGTTAAGATCGAACGGCCTGGTGTCTATGTCTATTATTGCCCGCCCCATTTGATGATGAGCATGATCGGCGTGATCAAGGCCGGCGAGCCGGCCAATCTCGCAGCCGTCCTGCAGAAGGCGGGCAAACTGCGTTCCAAACTTGTCATGGAGGGCGAGAGGCTCGACAACTATCTTCGCCAGGTGAAGTAGGAGCGCGCGAATTCCGGACCACCTGCGGGAGGTTTGCCACGATCTTCCTTCCGGCAGTGCGTGGTTCAAAGAGGACGCCCACGCCTGCAGCTTTGCGAAGAAGGAGCAGCTATCAACGTCAGCTAAACTCGCGAGCCGACGAACAGTGCTTCTGCGCCGTGATCGAACTGGAGCCGCGCGAGCTTCGCATAAAGCCCGCCCTGGCGGATCAGCGACTCGTGGGTTCCTTCCTCGACGATACGGCCGTGCTCCATTACCAGAATGCGATCCGCCTTGAGCACGGTGGCGAGCCGATGGGCGATGACGAGCGTCGTGCGCTCCTGCATCAGGTTCTCAAGCGCCTTCTGCACCGCCGTTTCGCTCTCCGCATCGAGCGCCGAGGTCGCCTCGTCGAGGAGAAGGATCGGAGCGTTTTTGAGGATGGCGCGGGCGATCGCGATGCGCTGGCGCTGGCCGCCCGAAAGGGTCACCCCGCGCTCGCCGACCAGCGTGTCGTAGCCCTGATCCAGCCTGCCGATGAACTCTTCGGCCTGCGCCGCGACGGCGGCGGCGCGCACCGCTTCGCGGCTTGCCTCCGGCACGCCGAAGGCGATGTTGTCGTGCACCGAGGTGGCGAAGATGGTCACGTCCTGAGGCACGATCGCAAGTCTCTCCCGAAGATTCGCGGGATCGACGGCGCGTATGTCCGTACCGTCGACGCGGATGGTGCCTTTCGCCGGGTCGTAATAACGCAGGAGCATCGAGAAGACCGTGCTCTTGCCGGCGCCGGACGGGCCGACGATGGCCACCGTCTCGCCCGGTCTTACCGCAAAGGTCAAGCCCCGGAGGCTCTTATAGTCCGGCCGGGCGGGATAGGCGAAGTGGACACCGTCGAACTCCACCGCACCCGCGGCAGGGACGGGCATTGCGACCGGATGCTCGGGCGCCCCGATCTCCGGCACTTCGCTCAGAAGCTCGTTCAGACGCTCGGCGGCCCCCGCCGCCTGCGAGAGCTCTCCCCACACTTCCGAGAGTGCGCCGAGGCTGCCTGCCGCAAAAACGGAATAGAGCAGGAACTGACCGAGCGTCCCCGCGGAAAGCGAGCCCGCCAGGACGTCCCGCGCACCGAACCAGAGCACGGCGACGACGCTTCCGAAGATCATGGTGATGGCAAAGGCGGTCAGCACCGAGCGCGCTTTGGTCGCAGCGCGCGCGGCGCGATAGGCAGCCTCCACAGCGCTGCCGTAGCGCGAGCGCGCGCTCTCCTCACCGTTGAAGGCCTGCACGGTGCGGGTGGCGGCGATCGCTTCGCCGGCATAGGCGGAGGCGGCCGCGAGCATGTCCTGCGCTTCGCGGGAACGCCGGCGTACCGAGCGTCCGAAGCCGACGAGGGGGAAGACGATGAGGGGGATCGCCGCAAGCACGAGGCTCGAAAGCTTCGGGCTCGTATAGACCATCATGCCCATTGCGCCGAGACAGAGGATCAGGTTGCGCAGCGCCACCGATGCCGTCGCACCCACCGCCGACTTGATCTGCGTCGCGTCGGCCGTCAGCCGCGAGACGATTTCGCCGGACTGATTGACGTCGAAGAATGAGGCCGAGAGCTGCATGACGCGTGCGAAGACGTCGCGTCTGAGGTCGGCGACGATGCGCTCGCCGAGCGAGATTACGAAGTAATAGCGGGCGGCACTGGCAAGGGCGAGGACCACTGCAAGCACCATTAGCATGGAGAAATAGGTGTTGATGAAGCCGGAGTCGGAACTGGAGAAGCCGTGATCGATCATCCGTCGAACGGCCAGCGGCAAGGTCAGCGTGGTGGCCGCTGCAACGGTCAGAGAGACGGCGGCGCCGATGGCGAGGCCACGGTAACGCGAGAGATAAGGCAGCACGGTTGCGAGCGGGCGGATGGACCTGCGCGCCGGCGGTTGTTTTTCTTGTCTTGGCACGTAGCCCCCCGTTCGCCTGTCACGGGGCCACAGGCCTGTACGCCGCCGAGGCGCCAGAGCTGTGCGACTGCGATCTGCTGGCGCCCCGGACCGTGCCGATCCGACGAACCATGCAGAGATCACAAGTCTTCCGCGCGGCACTTGTTATCCCGCAGACCTTCATGTATAGGCACGGCATCGAATTGGGAAGCCGCGGCCCAAGAGCGGTCTGCGGCTTCATTTACGTGTTCGGTCCCAAAGTCGCAATGCCTTGCGACAATTGGACCCTGGAACTCTAGGAAGATTGTTATGAAGGCAGACATCCATCCCGACTACCACACGATCAAGGTTGTCATGACCGACGGCACCGAATACGAAACCCGCTCGACCTGGGGTACGGAAGGTGCGACCATGAACCTGGAAATCGACCCCAAGTCGCATCCGGCCTGGACCGGCGGCAACCAGCAGCTCGTCGACCGCGGCGGCCGCGTCTCCAAGTTCAAGAAGCGCTTCGAAGGCCTCGGCCTCTGATTCAGCCGCTCGACAGCGTGTTTCGAAGCCCGGCATTGCCGGGCTTTTTTGTTGGCTTTCACTCTTTCCTGCGGGCTTTGGGCAGGTGCTTTCTCGCTCAAGTCGTCCGTGCATGGATCCTCGGGCTTGACCCTGGGCTTGACGCGAGGATCCACCCGCAATCACGCCCGCGCCAACAAAAAACCCGGCACATGGCCGGGCTTTGGCTTACAGCGGCAGGGTTCTGCCTCGCTCAACTCGCTCCGAAGGCCGTCTGCAGCAGCTTGATCTGCGCCTTGACGCCGTTCTGGTTGTCCGGAACGAAGCTCGTTGCTTCCTGCGGCCGATAAATCTCGCGGTCGAGCAATGCGACCCGGTTCTGCAGCCGGAGCGACCGCTCGATGAGCTCGCGGAAGCTCTCCGGCAGATCGTTCCAGCCCGGCGCGCTGCGGTCGACGTTGAAGCTGTCCAGGCGCACCTTGCTCTTTTCAGACAGGACCTGCTCGCGGCTCATCTCGCCATTGTTGACGGCGCGCTGCAGCAGGAGCCATGACGCCATCTGCATCAGCCGGGTGGTGAGGCGCATCGACTCGGCAGCATAGAGAACGGATGCCATGCGCGGCAGCACCTTGGCGGCGGTGCGTCCAGGGCCATCGAGATAGCTTGCCGTTTCCTCGACCAGGCCCATCCCTTCAGCGTAGAGCGCCTTGAACTGCGCCGAAGACGCAGCGTGACCGGCGAAACTGACGGTATTCAATCCTCTTTCGGACATGCCTGTATTCCCTGGTTCCAACGCATCACAACTGTCAGGAAACGGGCGGCTCTGGGAAAAGTTTCCTGAGGCCCCTCCATGCTCGAAGAATGATCCCATACCGCATTCCGCGCAAGAGCATTCTTAAGAAAGGGTTAATCTCCACACTTCTTTGGAGGCCGCCCTGTCGCAAAGCAAAAAAAGAGCCGCGTGAAGCGGCTCTCAAGGTAAAACAGGGAGAAAAATCAGACCCATTCGCCAGTCGGTGAAATTGTCTGAGTCCGGAAGGACCGGATGCTCGGACAATCGCAGAAAATGCTTAATTTGCGGTTAAAGCCCAAGCATTCTTCTGGATTAAAAGTCCGCAATCATTCCAGCCCGCGCTCACCGGAAAAGGCTTTCGGCGGCCGAACGGCTCGCCGACTTGCGCTGTCTTTCCGCTTCGAGCCTTGCAATTTCCTCCGTCAGAAGCGCGATGCGCGCGGTCAGTTCGTCCACGGAGAGCAGCGAAAGATCGCTGCCGATCTCGTGCTCGGTCTTCTTTTTCGGTTGGTCATCGTCAAACAGGCTCATTCGATCTCTCCTCTTCCTGGGGATCGTCGGCGCCTTCGTCCGGCAGTTCCTCCAGCGGAGCCGCACGCGGCGAGAGCTGCAGGCTCTCCGGCGTCGTCGCCGTACCGGCATTGACCGGCGAGAAGTTTTCGCGCTCGGCCGCGGGCACCGGTGCGCGCCGGCGGCTGCGGACGATCGCATAGGCAGTGATGAGCATATGCGCACAGGCCGTGATCATGAAGAGGCCATAAGGCCCGCTGGCGGTCATTATCGGCCCGCCGATCGTCGGGCCGATAATCGTGCCGATGCCGTAGAGCAGCAGGAGCCCGCCCGAAACCTTCACGAAATCCTCGGGGGTCGCGAAGTCGTTGGCGTGGGAAACCGCGATCGGGTAGAGCGCATTGGCGGCTGCGCCGTAGATCGCGATCAACGTCAGAACGATCCAGACCTGGCCGGGCTCGACGAGGAAGATCAGGAGGCCGGCGAAAGCGCCGACCCCGGCGAGCGCGGCAAGCACATAGCGGCGGTCGATACGGTCGGAGATGCGGCCGGCCGGCAGTTGCATGACGGCGCCCGAGAAGATCGCCACGCTCATCATCGCCGCGACGGTGCTGTCCGACAGCCCGGCCTGGCGGCCGAAGACCGCGCCGAGCGTGCCGAAGGCGCCGTTGGCGATGCCGATGAGCAGGATGCCGAGGAAGGAAACCGGCGAATTGCGGTAGAGGCCGCGCAGGTCGAGGCGCACCTGTTTCAGCGGCTGCGGCGAGGCGGCCCTGGACAACAGCGTCGGCAGCATCGCTACGCAATAGAGAATGCCGCAGATCATGAAGAAGAAGGTCGTGGACGTCTCGCCGAAAGGAATCATCATCTGGCCGCCGACGACGCCGAAAAGGGTGATGGCGATATAGAGCGAGAAGATCACGCCGCGGCTCTCATTGGTGGCGCGCTCGTTCAGCCAGCTTTCGATGATCATCGACGTTCCGGCAGTGGAGAAACCCGTCACCGCGCGCAGCGCCAGCCACCAGACCGGGTCGATCAGAATGCCCGTCAGCAGGGAAACGATTGCGATCAGGGCCGTGAACACGCTGAAGGCGCGCACATGCCCGATGCGCTTGACGACATTCGGAGAGAAGAAGCAGCCAAGCACGAAACCGGTGGCCCAGAGCGTGCCGAACAGACCGAGGATGGTTGTCGGATAGCCCTCCGCGGTGCCGCGCACCGGCAGGAGCAGGCCCTGCAGACCGTTTCCGAGGAAGAGAAACAGGGTGCCAAGCAGCAGCGCGGCAACGGGAAGCAGGTTATTTCTCATCGTCCACCCGGAATTCGTTCGCCCTTCGGCGTGTCGTGACGAGGACCGCCGCTCTGCCGATGGAAATCAATACCACCGGTCATTGCAAATCGACGGCGAAAACAATAGCCCTCTATGCGACGAAAAGTGACGTCCGTATGACGTCGCTCCCATTGCAGCGGATCTTCCCGGAAATGAGCGAATGTCAAAGGCACTGACGGTTCTCCTGCTGCTGGCCATGTGCGTCCAGCTCATCAAGCCGCTCGGCTATCCGGGACTGAGGCAGCGCCGCGATTTCTGGAAGATTGCCGTCTTCGCCATCGTCGTGATGATGGTCACGGTGCTCGTGCGTCCCTGAGCCTCCTGCGGTGCCGCGCGAGATTTCGAAGTCCGGCGGCTTCGGCGTTCCTTGAGAAACAGCAACTTGGGAAAGGGCCGCGCTATTGTCGCGCTCAAGTTGCTCTATCTCCGCACGACATGACGACAGGAAAAGGTTAAATTACCGTGCTCGGCCACAAGATGAAGATCGAGGCTCTGTTGGAACGTCGTCTCACCGCCATTCTCGCAGCCGATGTCGTGGGCTACAGCCGCCTCATGGGAGCGGATGAGGCCGGCACGCTCGCGGCGCTGAAGCGCCATCGCCGCGAGCTGCTGGAACCAAAGATCGCCGAACATAAAGGCCGAATCGTCAAACTGGCGGGAGACAGCATGCTCGTCGAGTTTTCGAGCGTGGTGAACGCTGTTGCCTGTGCCGCCGCGATTCAGCGCGGCATGCTCGCCTGCAACGAAGGCTTGCCGAAGAGCAGGCGCATCGAACTCAGGATCGGCATCCATCTCGGCGACGTGATCGTCGAGGACGGCGACATCTTCGGCGATGGCGTCAATGTCGCGGCACGGCTCGAAGGGCTTGCCGATCCTTCCGGCATCGCCGTTTCTGCCTCCGTGCGGGACCATGTCGGCTCGAGACTCGATGTCGGTTTCATCGACAAGGGCGAATACAGCCTGAAGAACATCGCATCGACCGTCCGCGTCTATACGGTGTCGCTCGGCGGCAATTCGCTCGGCAAGCGTGGGGAGCCGTCCGGCGTCGTCGACCGCGGCTACGAATTATCGATCGCCGTCCTGCCCTTCACCAATATGAGCCATGATCCCGAGCAGGAATATTTCTCCGACGGCATCACAGAGGACGTCATCACCGACCTTTCGAAGATTTCGCGCCTGCACGTCGTCGCCCGCAACACCGTCTTCACTTACAAGGGCAAGTCGGTGAAGGTTAAGCAGATCGCCCATGAACTCGGCGTTCGCTTCATCCTCGAAGGCAGCGTGCGCAAGGCGGGCGGACGTGTGCGCATCACCGGCCAGTTGATCGACGCCCAGACCGGCGGGCATCTGTGGGCCGACCGCTACGACCGCGATCTGACGGATATTTTCGCTATTCAGGACGAGATCACTCATGCCATCGTCGACCAGCTCAAGATAAAGCTTCTGCCGGAGGAAAAGAGGGCGATCGAAAGCGACCCGACGACCTCGGTCGAGGCCTATACGTACTATCTCCGCGGTCGGCAGTTCTCCCATACGTGGACGCGGCCCTATCTGCTGCTCGCACGCCGCATGTTCCTGAAGGCCGTCGAACTCGACCCGAATTATGCGCGTGCCTATGCCGGCATCGCCGAGTGCGAATGTGCGATCAGGGACTGGCACGAAAAGGAGTTTCCGCTGGAGAGCATACTCGACATGAGCGCCAGGGCGCTCACGCTCGATCCGAACCTGGCGGAAGCGCATGCCTCGCGCGGGCTCGCATTGAACCACGACGGCCAGACGGAGGAGGCAAGTCGTGAGTTTCTGCAGGCCCTGGCGCTCGATCCTTCGCTCTATGAGGCGAATCTCTATTATGGCCGTTTTCTCTTCGCGCAGGGCCGCTTCCGGGAAGCGATCGGATTCTTCGAGCGTGCGGCGGAAATCCGGTCGGACGATTACTTTTCGCCGATCCATTTGATGGGTTGCCACCTGTCCCTTGGTATGGAGACCGAGCGCCAGCGCTGGGCGCGGATCGGTATCGAAAGAGCGCAAAGCGCGATGGAGCGGAACCCCGAGAATGCCAGCCCGGCGCATCGCGGTGCATTGGCGCTGGCGCATATGGGCGAGGCGGAACGTGCGAAGGAATGGGTTTCTCGTGCGCTGGCGATCGATCCGGACGATATCGTCGCGCGGTACAATGCAGCCTGCGTCCATTCGCTCCTTGGCGAGGGCGAGCGCGCGCTGGAACTGCTGGAAACCGTGGTGCCGCTGAGCTCCAGCTACCATGTCCAGTGGTTCAACCAGGATCCGGACCTGGACCTCATACGCGACGATCCGCGCTTCCGCGCGCTCCTCGACGCGCTCACAGAGTGCAAGGTCGGAAGGCGCTGAACATTACGGCGATCAGATCAAGATCTCCCCGCGCATCGCCGAAACGCAGTCGCCCGAGACGCTGACGTTGCGGACTGTGCCGTTCCTCTTGTCGACACCGACCGTGATGAGGCTGCGGCGGCCCATTTCCACGCCCTGTTCGATGACGAGTTCGGCCTTCGCGTCGGCCTCGGGAAGCAGCGAGACGAGGTAAGCGCCGAGCGCCGCCGAAGCGCTGCCGGTTGCCGGATCCTCGATGACGTTGTCGAGCGGAGCGAACATGCGTGCCCTTATATGGCCGGGCCGCTCGCGCGTATGGGCATAGAGAAACAGGCTGAAGCTGTCTTCCGCAAGCGGATAGCGGCTGTTCGCCTCCTCGAAGGCCGAGACGTTCGGCCGCGCTGTCGAAAGGGCATCGACGTCGCGCACCTCGGCGACCGCGAAGGGCAGGCCGACCGAAATGCGCACCGGCGGATGAGTTCGGTCGACGAGGTCGTCCTGGCGCAGCGATGCGCAGGCGGCAATCGTCGCGGCGTCTATGGCGGGTCCGATTTGCAGCGCCTGCGGGGCGACGATCCTTGCGCCCGTGACGATGCCGTCACTGCCGAGAAGAGTCACTTCGACAAGGCCCGCTTTTTCCTCGAAACGCAATGCGCCGCCCGGCTTGCGGCCGAAGACTTCCCGTTGCCGGCCGAGCACGAAGGCCGTGCCGACATTCGGGTGGCCGGCGAAAGGCACTTCGGTCGTCGGCGTGAAGATGCGCACGCGCGCGGTGTTCTCCGGATTTTCGGGCGGAAGGACGAAGGTGACTTCGGAATAGCCGAACTCCGTGGCGATCGCCTGCATCTGGGCGTCGCTCAAGACCCGTGCATCCGGGATGACGGCAAGCTGATTGCCGGCGAAACGGTCGGTCGTGAAGACGTCGACGGTAATGAAGGAGACGGTGTTCATGGGGCCCTCCGGTCGGTCGCAGATGGCGTAGATTTAAAGTCGTCGCCGGCGCCGCTGAACAGCGAACTTGTCTCCCTGACAATTGTCGAGGCAGCAAGGCGGCGCCATAAAAAAGGCCCGGCGGCATCGCTGTCACCGGGCCTCTCCTCGCTCCCTCGAACTATTCTGGCGTTCAGGCGGCTTTTTCGAAGTCCTTCGTCCAGCTTCCCTTGGCGGCGAGACTGCACATCTTGGCGCGATGGGCGAAGGCGCGCTGGCCGGCCGCGACGTTTTCCGACTTGCCGCCCCAGGCATTGAGCGCTTCCTGCTGCAGCGCCCGGCCATAGGAGAAGGTAAGCTTCCAGGGCAGGTCGTGCGCCGCGTTCATGGCTGAAAGGTGCGCCGTCGCCTCTTCGGTCGACTGGCCGCCGGAGAGGAAGGCGATGCCGGGAACAGCCGCCGGAACGGTGCGCTTCAGCACCTTGATGGTGCGTTCGGCGACCTCATCGACGGAAGCTTTGCGCGCCTTCTTGCCGTCGATCACCATGCTCGGTTTCAGGATCATGCCTTCGAGGCTGACGCGGAGTTCGCCAAGTTCCTCGAAGACGGTGCGCAGGACCCATTCGGTGACCTCTTCCGAGCGCTCGATCGAGTGATCGCCGGGGGCGCCATCCATCAGCACTTCCGGCTCCACGATCGGTACGATCTTCGCCTCCTGGCACAGCGCGGCATAGCGGGCGAGCGCATGGGCATTGGCCCTGATCGCGCCCCAGGTCGGAAGAGCGTCGGAAATCGCAATCACGCCCCGCCATTTGGCGAAGCGGGCGCCGGCTTCATGATATCTGGCAAGGCGGGCGGCGAGCCCGTCGAGGCCTTCGGTTACCGTTTCGTTCGGGAAATGGGCCATCGGCTTGGCACCGGTGTCGACCTTGATCCCCGGGATCGAGCCCGCATTGCGGATGACGTCGGTGAGGGGCGTGCCGTCTGCAGCCTTCTGGAACAGTGTTTCCTCATAGAGGATGACGCCGGAGATATACTCGCGCATCGCATCGTCCGAGCGCAGCAGCATCTCGCGATAATCGCGGCGCGACGTCTCGGTGGACTCCAGGCCGATGCTGTCGAAGCGCTTCTTGATCGTCGCGGTCGACTCGTCGGCCGCAAGCAGGCCGCGGCCGTTTGCCACCATGGCAACCGCAATGTCTTCCAGTCTTTCGCTCATATTCTTCTCCTACACACAGCGCTGATCAGCAATCGGAACAGCGAATGAAACCAATCTCGGAGCGAGGCGCAGAACCGTCTTTCGCGCCCCGGGAACAAAGCCGCGTTAACAGAAGATACCGTGCGGGAAAATGGCAGTAAAACGGGCAAAACGATTTAAATAATTTTAATCGTTTGAAAAATCGTAATTATTTTGGGTGGCTTAGTTCCGGCGCGAAGGTGCATGTCACCTGCACGACGAGGCGTTCGAATCTGGATCAACTTGTCGGGTTCAGCTATCGAGGCGATGGGCGCGTCGCATGAGTGATTTGAATGCGACGCACCTTGCATGCAGAGCACCGTAGCCGGGCTCAGTTCCGCTGTCGGAGAATATCGACACCCGGCAGGGGCTTGCCTTCCATCCATTCGAGGAAGGCGCCGCCGGCGGTCGAGACATAGGTGAAATCGTCGGCGACCTCGGCATGGTTGAGCGCTGCGACCGTGTCGCCGCCCCCGGCGACGGAGACGAGCGAGCCTGCGCGCGTGCGGGATGCCGCGTGTTTCGCGGCTGCCACGGTCGCCCTGTCGAACGGCGCGATCTCGAAGGCGCCGAGCGGGCCGTTCCACACGAGGGTTTCGGCGCGGGAGATCCATTCGTTGATGGCATCGATCGATTTCGGCCCGACGTCGAGCACCATGGCGTCGGCAGGGATGGCGTTGATATCGACGGCCTCGTTGTCCGCACCGGCCTTGAACTCACGGGCAACGACGCCGTCGACCGGAAGAACGATTGCGCATCCCGCTTCCGAGGCGGCCGCGAGGATGGCCTTGGCGGTCTCCGCAAGATCGTGCTCGCAGAGCGACTTTCCGACATCGACGCCTTGCGCCGCGAGGAAGGTGTTGGCCATGCCGCCCCCGATGACGAGCGCGTCGACCTTCTTCACGAGGTTCTGCAGAAGGTCGATCTTGGTCGAGACCTTGGCGCCGCCGACGATCGCAACCACCGGGCGCTTCGGATTGCCGAGTCCCTTTTCAAGCGCTTCGAGCTCCGTCTGCATGGTGCGGCCGGCATAGGCGGGAAGGTGATGAGCAAGCCCTTCGGTCGAGGCGTGGGCGCGATGGGCGGCGGAGAAGGCGTCGTTGACATAGATGTCGCCATTGGCGGCGAGCGCCGTCACGAAGTCCGGATCGTTCTTCTCCTCGCCTTTGTGGAAGCGGGTATTCTCGAGCAGCAGCACTTCGCCGTCGTTCAATTCGGCAATGGCGTTGGCGGCCTTGTCGCCGATGCAGTCGGCAGCGAAATAGACGCGCTGGTCGAGAATCTCCTCGACGGCGGGGGCGATCGCCTTCAGCGACATGCCGGCGACGGGCTCGCCCTTCGGCCGGCCGAAATGCGCGAGCAGAACGACTTTCGCGCCCTTCTCGGAGAGTTCGCGAATGGTCGGCGCCACGCGCTCGATGCGGGTGGTGTCGGTCACCTGATTGTCCTTGACAGGCACGTTCAGATCGACGCGCACGAGAACGCGCTTGCCGGCGATGTCGGTCAGATCGTCGAGAGTCTTGAAAGTCATCAGATGGTCTCCGGTGATAGTCTCTGGAATAGGGTAGGGTAGTCGATGACGAGGCCATCCTCGTCCACTGGCAGGTCCGCCGTGAAGCTGCCGTCCGCCGCCTCGTAACGGTAGAGCTTGCCGTCGTCGAGGCAGGTGTAATGCTGACCGTCGACGGTCGGTTCGAAGCTGTCGAAGGGCACGTAAAGCATGTCAAGCCTGGCGGTGCCGGATTGCCGGGTGAGGCCCAGGCGGCGGATCGGCAGCGTATTCGTGAAGGGCGTGCCGGCGAGGTCGATATCGACGCAACCGTCGAATTGCGGCAAGGCCGTTCCGTCTGCTTTGCGCCAATGGCCGTGCCCATCGGACATGAGGTGCAGCCTCAGCCCTTGGGTCGTCTCGATGAGAAAGGAAAAGACGCGCCAGCCGGCATCGCAGTCGATCCGGTAGCGGACGCCATAGGCCGTTGCGCCGCGTTCGCCGATGAGAACGCTTTCGGCGCGGATGGCCGCGCCGAGCGATGTGTCGAAAGTCCTGAGCGTCAGATGTTCGAGCCCTTCCCCTTCGAGCGGGCGCCAGCGCACCGTCGTTGAGGAAAGGGCCCGGAACATCGGTCTTAGAGGAGCTTGCTCAGGGCAACCGCCGTATCCGCCATGCGGTTCGAGAAGCCCCATTCATTGTCGTACCAGGACAGGATCGACACGAACTTGCCTTCCATCACCTTGGTCTGGTCCATGTGGAAGACCGAGGAATGCGGGTCGTGGTTGAAGTCGACCGAGACGTTCGGCTGAAGCGTGTAGCCGAGAACGCCCTTGAGCGGACCGTCGGCGGCAGCCTTGATGGCGGCGTTGATCTCTTCCTTGGTCGTCTCGCGCTTGGCGACGAATTTCAGGTCGACCACCGAGACGTTCGGGGTCGGCACGCGCACCGAGATACCGTCGAGCTTGCCCTTGAGTTCCGGCAGAACGAGGCCGACCGCCTTGGCCGCACCCGTGGAGGTCGGGATCATCGACAGCGCCGCGGCGCGGGCGCGGTAGAGATCCTTGTGCATCTGGTCGAGCGACGGCTGGTCGTTGGTGTAGGAGTGGATCGTGGTCATCATGCCGTGATCGATGCCGATGGCATCGTGCAGCACCTTGGCGACCGGTACCAGGCAGTTGGTCGTGCAGGATGCGTTGGAGATGACGAGATGATCCTTCGTCAGCTTGTCGTGGTTGACGCCGTAGACGACGGTCAGGTCCGCACCGTCGGCCGGGGCCGAGACGATGACGCGCTTGGCGCCGGCTTCCAGGTGAGCGGCTGCCTTGTCACGGGCGGTGAAGATGCCGGTGCACTCCATCGCGATGTCGACGCCGAGTTCCTTGTGCGGCAGTTCCGCCGGATTGCGGATGGCGGTCACCTTGATCGGCTTGCCGTTATTGATGACGATCGCGTCGCCGTCGACCTTCACGTCGGCCGGGAAGCGGCCGTGGATGGAATCGAAGCGCAGCAGGTGAGCATTGGTCTCGACCGGACCGAGGTCGTTGATGGCAACGACTTCAATGTCGGTGCGGCCGGATTCGACGATGGCGCGGAGAACGTTACGGCCGATGCGGCCAAAACCGTTAATGGCGACTTTCACTGTCATATCGGGTCTCTCCCTGTCAGAATGCGTGGGGTGGAAAGGAGGGCATCGGGGAATGTCCTCCTGGCTTGATCAGGACAGCTTGGCTTCGGCGGACGCAACCACGACTTCCGGCGTAATGCCGAAGTGCTTGTAGAGATCCTTGTAGGGGCCCGAAGCACCGAAGCTCGACATGCCGATGAAGATGCCGTCATTGCCGATGAAGTGGTCCCAGCCCTGGCGGATGCCGGCTTCGACGGCGATCTTGACCGGCGACGTGCCGATGATTGCCTGCTGGTAGTCCTCGCTCTGCTCGGCGAAAAGCTCGAAACAGGGGACGGAGACGACGCGCGTCGCAATGCCCTTTGCGGTCAGCGTCTGGCAGGCCTTGACGGCGATCTCGACTTCCGAGCCGGTGGCGAAGATCGTCACCTGCGCATCGCTTGCGGAGATCAGGTCGTAGGCGCCGCGGGCGCAGAGGTTCTGCTCCTCATATTCCGTGCGCACCGCCATCAGGTTCTGGCGGGTGAGCGCAAGACCGGAGGGGCGCTTGCGGTTTTCCAGGGCAAGCTGCCAGCATTCGGCGGTCTCCGTCGCATCCGCGGGGCGGAACATCAGAAGGTTGGGGATGGCCCGAAGCGCGGCCATGTGCTCGACCGGCTGGTGGGTCGGCCCGTCCTCGCCGAGACCGATGGAATCATGCGTGAGCACGTGGATGACGCGGATGCCCATGAGCGCGGCAAGGCGGATCGACGGGCGGCAGTAATCCGAGAAGATCAGGAAGCCACCGGAATAGGGGATGAGGCCGCCATGCAGCGCCATGCCGTTCATTGCGGCCGCCATGCCGTGCTCGCGCACGCCGTAGTGGATATAGCGGCCGGAGAAATCGTCCGGGGTGATGGAGTGCGTCTGGCTCGTCTTGGTATTGTTGGAGCCGGTCAGGTCGGCGGAGCCGCCGATCGTCTCGGCAAGTACGCCGTTGATGACTTCCAGCGCATCCTCCGAAGCCTTTCGCGTCGCCGGCGAGGGCTTGGTCTCGGCAAGCTTCTGCTTGTAGGCGCCGATCGCCGAGGCGAGGCTGCCTTCGAGCTCGCCGGAGAAGCGGCGGACGAACTGCGCCTTCTTCTCCGCCTCTGCGGCTTCGAGCCGCTCTTCCCATTCCTTGCGCGCCTTGGCCGACCGCAGGCCTGCGATGCGCCAGGCGTCGAGCACGTCGGAGGGAACCGTGAAAGCCTCGGCTTCCCAGCCGAGCGCCTTGCGGGTGGCGGCGATTTCCTCGGCGCCGAGCGGAGAACCGTGGACCTTGTGCGTGCCGGCCTTGTTCGGCGCACCGAAGCCGATCACGGTCTTGCAGGCGATCATGGTCGGTTTGTCGGACTTCTGGGCTTCCTCGATCGCGGCGGCGATCGCTTCGGGATCATGGCCGTCGATGGCGATCGTGTGCCATTTGCTGGCGCGGAAGCGGGCGTGCTGGTCGGTCGAGTCGGCAATGGAGATCGGACCGTCGATCGAGATGTTGTTGTCGTCCCAAAAGACGATCAGCTTGTTGAGCTTCAGGTGGCCGGCAAGCGCGATCGCTTCCTGACTGATGCCCTCCATCAGGCAGCCGTCGCCGGCCAGCACATAGGTATAATGCTCCATCAACTCGCTGCCGAACTCCTCGCGCAGCTTGCGCTCGGCGATCGCCATGCCGACCGAATTGGCAATGCCCTGGCCGAGCGGACCGGTGGTCGTCTCGATGCCGGCGGCGTGGCCGTATTCCGGATGGCCCGCCGTGCGCGAACCCAGCTGGCGGAAGTTCTTGATCTCGTCGATGGTGATGTCGTCGTAGCCCGTGAGGTAGAGCAGCGAATAGAGCAGCATGGACCCATGGCCGGCCGACAGGACGAAGCGGTCGCGGTTCGGCCAGGCGGGGTTTTTAGGGTCGAAGCTCAGATAGCGGGTGAACAGCACTGTTGCGATATCGGCGGCGCCCATCGGGAGGCCGGGGTGGCCGGAATTTGCCTTCTCGACGGCGTCCATGGAGAGGAAGCGGATTGCATTCGCCATCCGGTCGTGTTTTTCGCGAGAGATCATGACTGTTCCGTTTGCGTTCGGTGGTCAGGGGACGGTCTCTATCCTCCAAAGACCGCATGAGAAGCGGCAGACACATAGCAGGTGCGTGAGCCGAGTCAATAAATACGGGCCCTCCGCGACCAAATGCGGCGGCCCCCGCGCGGTCCCTCTCGAACGGCAGGAACGCCGCCGGCCGGTGGCCGGTTCGGGAAGCGAAATCGACCATCCACAGCTTCCGCAGTTCAATGCCGCGCTTGGCATTGTTGAGACTTGCGTAATAGGTTTAAAAAGAAAAGGGCCGAAGTGATGAAAGCTCTACGATTCGGCCTTGGAGCGAGGCCCGTCCAGGCAAGGTGCAAGCGCTCCGCACTTTGTTTTAGGGCAGGGCGAAGCCGCTCCCCCTAGAGAGGTATCGGAAGACATGCCGGCAAAGACGGTCAAGGCGGCGATCGACGAGTTGCGCAACGCGGTTCAGTCACTTGAAATCGCGATCGACGGCCGCTTCGACAAGGAAAAGGATGTGAGCGAGTTCGAAGGCGAGGTCAGGCGGGTCAATGAGGACCGGTCTCGCCTGGCGCAGGAACTCGACCAATCCCAATTCCGCGCCAACCGGTTGGAAGAGGTCAATCGCGAGGTATCCCGTCGTCTCGTGACGGCGATGGAGACCATTCGCGCGGTGCTGGATCGCTGAGGTTCTGAACGTATGGCGCAGGTGACGGTAACGATCGACGGCAAGGCCTATCGCATGGCCTGCGAGGAAGGGCAGGAAGAGCACCTCGGCGACCTCGCGACCAGGTTCGACCAGTATGTCGGCCATCTGAAGGCCCAGTTCGGCGAAATAGG
The DNA here is from genome assembly GCF_000375585.1 of Sinorhizobium meliloti 4H41. Taxonomy (GTDB): domain Bacteria; phylum Pseudomonadota; class Alphaproteobacteria; order Rhizobiales; family Rhizobiaceae; genus Sinorhizobium; species Sinorhizobium meliloti_A. Next base: position 225,871 of record NZ_AQWP01000005.1, read on the forward strand.
CGACCTCAGGATCACCGTCATGGCAGGCATCATGGTCATGGACGAGTTGAGCGAGGTCAATCGCCGGCTGAAGAGTATCGAAGCCGAAGTGGACGATCTGAAGAGAGGCCGCGACACCGCGCTTTCGGATCACACGAGAAGCGAGGAGGCGCTTGCCTCGGCGCTCGGTGAAGTGACGGCGCAGATTCAGGACATTGCCGCCAAGCTCAACGGGCGGCCGACTCCCCCGACAAATTGAGTCCGGCCTGCGATTTCGCAGAAATTATGCAGCTCCACGACATCCGGCTCTGGTGAAAAGCCCCGGGACGCTCTATATCTGCCGGGCGATCTGCGCTTCCCGACAGGAACCACAATCCCCGGGGCCATACACGATCTCAAGGGAACTGTCCCTGGCCGGACCCGTGGGTCCGGGCATACGGTGCCCACCTACCTAGTAGGTACCCGGGATCGTAAACTCTCCATCGGTCGTCGTGGATCGCACTTCTTCCCTTTCCTTCTCGCTCGGTGCCCGGAAAGCGCGGCGGATTGCATCCGCCATCGCGTCCACCGTCGGCGACCGGTTCCCGCGCCTCGTCCGCAGCACGACATTCGACATATCGATGATGCCGAAGCCATCCGCCTCGGTGAGCTCGCGGCAGCCGGGCGGTATGGTGCTTCGCGACAGGGGCGCAATGGCGAGGCCTGAAACGACGGCGGCGATGAGCCCGCCGCTCGTGCGGCTCACATAGGCGACGCGGTTCTCGATATTCCGGGTCGTCAGGCTGCGCAGGGCCAGGTCGTCGCACCAGCCGCCTTCCGCATAGGTATAGGTCGCGATGGGCAGGGGCTGCCGCAAATGGGTGCCATGCTGCTCGGAGGTGGCCCAAACGGTTGGGTTTACCATCAGAACCTCGCTGCGGGTTCGTCCGCCCGGCTCGAAGACGACGGCGATGTCGAGTTCTCCGGCCGCGAGCGCCGCCGAGTTGGCCATGGAGGTTTCCTGACGCACCGTCACTTCGACGCCGGGATGAATGGCCGCGAAAGCGCCGAGCGCCTTCGGCAGGGTGGAGTTGACATATTCCTCGGAAATCCCGATCCGGACGGACCCGTCGAGCGCCGGTGAGCGCATCGCCGCAGCCGTATCGTCGAGGAGGGTAACGATACGGCGTGCATTGTCGACAAGGCGCCGGCCTTCACCGGTCAGTATCACGCCACGCGAATGGCGTTCGAAGAGCGCGGATCCGATGAGATCCTCAAGTCTGCGGATCTGCATGCTGACGGCCGATTGGGTTCGCCGCACCATGTCGGCAGCGCGTGTGACATTGCCGGTGTCGGCCACCGCCAGGAAGGTTCTGAGCAGGTCGCTGTCGAGCGGTGCTGTCATGTCGCTGCCATAAGAAACGCTGATGACAGGCATGGTTGCAATTCATTTGTCACATGTCAAGGACGGCGCAAAGATGGACCGGTTGCCATCCCTTCCGAGGTCCTCGCCATGCCCGTTCTGGTCGTCTCAGCACAGCCCGTCAGAAGCTCCTCCCCGCCGCTTGCGACGGCCCTTGCGCGCTGGCGGCTGTGGCTTTCGCTTCGCACGCAATGGGCGCTGGTGAGCCGCCGCGGCGACCGGCACCTTCTGGCAGACGCCGCTATCCCCGACACCTATCGCCTCGCATGCGAGGAAGACCGGCGCCACCGTGACGCAGTCCGGCATCTGCACTGGATGCTCTGAGGCAACTTCCTTCGAGAATTGGCATCCAAAGCCATTGTGACACACGCACGAGTCGCGAAGTATTGCGAAAGCGGCGCCCGCGTGGTTCCGCTTCGGGGTCGTTTTGCGCTATGGCATGGCGTTGAGGTTGGTCACCGCGGCAATATTTGCCCGCAGGGGAAGGTTGGATGTCACCCAAGGATCTGAAAGCAGCTTTGAGGAAGGAGCGCCTGGCGCTCCGCGATGCCATGCCGGCGGAAGCGCGTATCGAGGCGAGCCTTGCCATGGCCGATCATGCGGCCGAGGTCATCGCGCTCGATCCCGGACACGTCGTCTCGGGCTTCTGGCCGATCCGTTCGGAGGCCGACGTCCGGCCGCTGATGGTGCGGCTCAGGGATCGCGGTGCGCGCCTCTGCCTGCCGGTGATCCTGGACAGCAAGGCCATCGTTTTCCGGGAACTGCTCGACGGCATCGCGGTCGTCGAAACCGGTTTCGGCACCACTGGCCCTGGCCCCGATGCGCCGGAAGTCGATCCGGACATCATGCTGGTACCGCTCTCGGCCTTCGATGCCGTGGGCCATCGGATCGGCTATGGCGCCGGCTATTATGATCGGGCGATCGACCGGCTGCGCCGCAAAGGCCACATGCCGCGCCTGATCGGGATTGCATTCGACTGCCAGGAAGTGGCATCAGTGCCGGCTGAACCGCACGACGTGGCGCTGGACGCCGTATTGACGGAGAGCGGTTTTCGGCATTTCTGAGCGGGATGAGGATTTTGCGCGGATTCCGCCACATCCTGCTTAAAATTCATTGAACCGACCACGTGCATGAATTGGAGTCGATCCAGATTGCCTTGGTCCAAGCGGGATTGAACGGCATGCGACTTCTGTTTCTGGGGGATATGGTGGGCAAGACGGGCCGCATGGCCGTCTGGGAGCGCCTCCCGGGACTCGTGAGCGATCTCAAGCTCGACTTCGTCATCGTCAATGGCGAGAACGCTGCCGGCGGATTCGGCATCACCGAAGACATCTTTCTCGAGACGATCAGCGCCGGTGCCGACGTAGTGACCACCGGCAATCACGTTTGGGATCAGAAGGAGGCGGTGGTCTTCTGCGAGCGGCACGATCAGTTCCTGCGGCCGGCAAACTATCCTGCCGGGACTCCGGGTCGCGGTTCCAATCTCTTCTTCGCGCGAAACGGCGCCCGCGTTCTGGTTGCCAATGTCATGGGGCGCGTCTTCATGCATCCCGAGCTCGACGATCCCTTCAAGACGGCCGAGACGATCCTCGACGCCTGCCCGCTCGGCGAGCAGGCCGATGCAGTCGTCTTCGATTTTCACGCCGAGGCGACGAGCGAGAAGCAATGCTTCGGCCACTTCGTCGACGGGCGTGCCAGCCTGGTGGTCGGCACGCATACCCATGTGCCGACGGCGGACCATCAGATACTCAACGGTGGCACCGGCTATATGAGCGATGCCGGCATGTGCGGCGACTACGACTCGTCCTTGGGGATGGACAAGGAAGAGCCGCTCAACCGCTTCATCTCGAAGATGCCCAAGGGTCGCTTCGAAGCGGCATCCGGCCCGGCCACCATCTGCGGCGTCGGGATCGAGATTTCGGACCGGACGGGGTTGGCGGAGAAGATCGCGCCGCTCAGGATCGGCCCGCGCCTGGCCGAGACGATCCCGCAATTCTGGGTTTGAGCGGCAAAGCATCCTCCGTCTGCGCATCCATTTCCAGATGCGGGCGCTCTGTTCGGATCTCCTTTTTTCAAGGGTGACAGACCCGCCAAATGGTGGCAGGTTAGCGACCAAAATGAGAGCCGCACCGCACGCGGCCGCTATTCGTAAGTTTCCATGCCAATAATTGAAACGGGATGCGGGCGGAAGCGCTCATATTTTCCCTCATCCCGCCGTACAGCGCCGCGCGTTCCTCAGACGCGCAGAGGTCGCTGCAGCATTTTGATTGCTGCATGTGTCTTCCTTTGACCGAAAACGATCAAGGGAAACATGCAGGTAATGCAGCCGGAGTTCCATAGCGTCGCAGCTCGGTCGGGCGCACAGAGTCGCTGTGGCGCTCCGGTATTCAAAGGCGCCGCACCAATTGCAGTCCCGGTGCCGGCGATCTGACGTTCAGATATCTGGAGAGCGTGCATGTTGCGAAAGTGGCGTCTGCCGGCCATCGCCGGCTTTTTCGTCTCCCTTCTCGTCTCGGTCCCGGCTGGCGCGCAGGATGCGCAGTTGCCGACGGTGACCGTCGCCAAACCGGTCGTGCGCGATGTCGTCGACGCCGACGAATTCATCGGCCGCTTCGAAGCGGTCGACCAGGTCGCGATCCGCGCACGGGTCGGCGGCTATCTCGATCAGGTCTTCTTCACCGACGGCGCCATGGTGAAGAAGGGCGACAAGCTCTTCGTCATAGACCAGCGGCCGTTCCGCACCGCCCTTTCCCAGGCGGAAGCCTCGCTCGAGGCTGCGCGATCGACCCTTGTCTTCGCGGAGACCACGTTCAAGCGAACGGAATCGCTCGCGGAATCGGGCACGCTCTCGGTGTCCAGGCTTGACGACGACCGCCGTGCGCTGCTCGCGGCCCAGGCGAATGTGCGCGGCGCCGAGGCGGCCGTCGAGCGCGCGAAGCTGGATCTGGATTACACGACCATCACAGCGCCGCTGAGCGGACGCGTCGACCGGCGTCTGATTTCCCCCGGCAATCTGGTACAAGCGGACCAGACGGTGCTGACGACGATCGTCTCGCTCGACCCGATCGATTTCTATTTCGACGTCGACGAGCGCCGGCTACTCTCCTATGCGCGTACGGCTCGGGACCGCGGCAGCGCTTTGCAGGAGGGGGCGGGCTCCATTCCGGTGCTGGTTACGATCGCCGACGCCAACGAGCCGCCGTTCGAGGGCAAGCTCGACTTCGCGGAGAACCGGGTCGACAACCAGACGGGTACGATGCGGGTGCGCGCGCGCCTCGCAAACCCCAAACTGATCCTGCAGCCCGGCCTGTTCGGGCGCGTAGAAGTGGAGGGGTCGAACACCTACCGGGCGGTTCTGGTGCCGGACGAGGCAATCGCCGCCGATCAGAACGAACGCATCGTCTACACGGTAGGCGAGGATGGCAGCGTCGCAACCAAACCGGTGCGTCTTGGTCCCAGGCTCCACGGTTACAGGGTCATCCGCAGTGGCTTGACGGGGGACGAGACGATCGTCGTCAACGGTCTCATGCGCGTCCGTCCGGGCGTGAAGGTCAAGCCCGAGCTCATCGTCCTGCCCCCCGAGGCCGCGCAATCGGCGGAGAATGCCCAATGAGGTTCGCGCATTTCTTTGTCGACAGACCGATCTTCGCGTCGGTGCTTTCGATCGTTCTGCTGATCGTCGGCAGCATCGCCTATTTCCAGCTTCCGGTGGCGCAGTATCCGGAGATCGCGCCGCCTACCATCGTCGTGCGCGCCTCCTATCCGGGCGCGGATGCGGAGACCGTCGCCAATACCGTTGCCACCCCGCTCGAGCAGGAGATCAACGGCGTGGAGAACATGCTCTACATGTCCTCCTATGCCACCGCTGATGGCTCGATGGCGCTGACGATCACCTTCAAGCTCGGGACCGATCTCGATCAGGCGCAGGTGCTGGTGCAGAACCGTGTTTCGATCGCCGAGCCCCGGCTTCCCGAGGAAGTCCGGCGCATCGGCGTAACCACGACGAAGAGCTCGCCGGACCTGATGATGGTCGTTCATCTGCTTTCGCCGAACGACCGCTATGACCAGCTTTATGTTTCCAACTACGCCCGCACGCGCATCCGCGACATATTGGTCCGGCTGGACGGAGTCGGCGACGTTCTTCTGTTCGGCGAGCGTGAATATGCGCTGCGCATCTGGCTCGACCCGCAGAAGCTCTCCGCCTACGGCATGACCGCAGGCGATGTCGTCTCCGCGCTGCGCGAGCAGAACGTCCAGGTCTCGGGCGGATCCATCGGCGGTCCGCCGATGTCGAGCGACAGCGCCTTCCAGTATACGGTGACCACCGACGGCCGCTTCAGCGACGCTCGCCAGTTCCGCTACGTCATCGTCAAAGCGACCGAAGAAGGCAGGCTCGTCCAGTTGCAGGACGTCGCCCGCATCGAACTCGGTGCGCGCGAATACGTGACCAACAGCTATCTCAACGGCAGCCCCGCCGTCGCGCTCGGCATCTTCTCCCGCCCCGGCAGCAATGCGCTCGCTGCGGCCGACGCGATCCAGGCGACGATGACCGAACTTTCGCGAGATTTTCCCGAAGGGCTCGAATACAGGATCATCTACAATCCGACGGAATTCATCTCGGAATCCATCGACGAGGTCTACAAGACGATCGGGGAGGCCGCGCTCCTCGTCGCTCTGGTCGTGATCGTGTTCCTGCAGTCGTGGCGCACGGCGATCATTCCGATCGTCGCCATCCCCGTTTCGCTCGTCGGCACATTCGCGCTTCTCTATGCCTTCGGCTTTTCGCTGAACATGCTGACGCTGTTCGGCCTGGTTCTCGCGATCGGCATCGTGGTCGACGACGCGATCGTCGTTGTCGAGAACGTCGAGCGCAACCTCGCGCGCGGGATGACGCCGCGCGAGGCGGCGCATGTGACGATGGACGAGGTGGGCGCCGCGGTCATCGCGATCTCGCTCGTCCTGACGGCAGTGTTCGTGCCGACCGCGTTCATTCCGGGTATTGCCGGGCAGTTCTACCTGCAATTTGCGGTGACGATCGCAGTTGCGACGGTGATCTCCGCGGTCAATTCCCTGACGCTCTCGCCGGCGCTTGCCGCAATCCTGTTGCGGCCGCACGAGAACCACGAGCATGAGAGCCGCAATCCCCTGACGCGGATCGGCCGCGGTTTTGCCAACGGCTTCAACCGCGGCTTCGACCGCATGGCCGATGGCTATGCATGGACGGTGCGCCACCTCGTCAGGACGCGGATCGCCTTAGCCGGGGCGCTCGTCGTCTTCGTCGCCCTGCTCGGAGCCACCTGGTACATGGCGCAGGTCGTGCCTCGCGGCTTCATACCCACGATGGACCAGGGCTATGCCATCGTCGTCATTCAGCTTCCGGACGGTGCCTCTCTCGATCGCACCGATAAGGTCGTCCGGCGGGCCTCGGAGATTATCCGGGAGGTACCCGGCGTAAAGGATGCGGTCGCCTTTGCCGGTTTCAACGGCGCGACCTTCACCAATGCATCCAATTCCGGCGTGATATTCACGCCCTTCGACAGTTTCGAAGAACGCCTCGAGCAAAAGCAGAGTGCGGAACAGATCATCGGCCAGATCTTCGGTGCGATGCAAGGCATTCAGGAGGCTTTCATCATCGCCGTTCCGCCACCCTCCGTGCGAGGCATCGGCAATTCGGGCGGCTTCAAGATGCAGATCATGGACCGCCAGAGCGCCGACATGCGCCGGGCGCTCGGGCTCGCCCATCAGATGATGGGAGCGGCCAACCAGACGGAGGGGCTGACCGGCGTCTTCACCACCTTCACGGCCTCCAGCCCGCAATTCTTCCTGGCGATCGATCGCGACAAGGCGCGGGCGCTGAACGTGCCGATTCCCAATATTTTCGAGACACTCTCGATCAATCTGGGGACGTCCTACGTCAACGATTTCAACGCCTTCGGCCGCGTCTATCAGGTCCGTGCCCAGGCCGACCAGCAATTCCGGCTGGAGCGGGAGGACATACTTGCGCTTAAGGTACGCTCCGCCTCGGGCGCCCTGGTGCCGCTCGGCACGCTCGTCGAGATCCGCGATACGAGCGGACCGGCGCTCGTCCAGCGCTACAACATGTATGTCTCGGTCCCCGTTCAGGGCAATCCGGCGCCGGGCGTTTCGACGGGCAGCGCCCTGGACAAGATGGAAGCGCTTGCAGGTCAGATCCTGCCGCAGGGCACCACCTTCGAATGGACGGAACTCGCTTTGCAGGAGCGCCAGACCGGCAACACTGCGGTCTTCATCTTCGCGCTTTCGGTGGTCTTCGTTTTCCTGGCGCTCTCTGCGCAATACGAAAGCTGGGTGCTGCCGCTGGCCATCATCCTGATCGTGCCGCTTGCCGTGCTCGCTGCGCTTCTCGGCGTTTCGATCCGTGGCTTCGACAACAATGTGCTGACCCAGATCGGGCTTATCGTCCTGATCGGTCTTGCCGCGAAGAACGCGATCCTCATCGTGGAATTCGCCCGCCAGGGCGAGGAGGAGGGCAAGACGCCGATCGAGGCGGCGATCGATGCGAGCCGGCTCAGGCTGCGGCCGATCCTGATGACCGCTTTCGCCTTCATCCTCGGCGTCGTGCCGCTGGTCATCGCCACGGGGCCCGGCGCCGAAATGCGCCAGTCGCTCGGTACGGCGGTCTTTGCCGGCATGCTCGGGGTCACCGTCCTCGGCCTGTTCCTGACGCCGGTCTTCTATGTGGCCCTGCGCTCATTGCGGCGCAAGCGTGCACCGGCGGCCGCGCCGGCGCCGGCGCCGGGGGAGTGAAGAGACCGGTGCATCGGCAATGACGCAATTGTGAGCGGCCGTCGGTCGTTAGACGCTGGACGCGATCGCGGCCTTGAATGATCCTGCGTGCCGCCCGGCATGAGCAGCAATGCGCTATGCGGGCGGAGTACCAGAGCAAGTTTTTCTTCCCGCACATGCGAGAGGTGAAGGATGCTGCTGCGATACCTTGCCTACACCGTGACCGTCATCTGGATTATCCATGCGCTCTGGCCGACACCGGCGCACGCGCAGCAGGCGGAAGCCCATGTGAGCCAATGCCAGGCGATCGCGGCAGCCACGCCGGCGGCGACGTTCGCCAGCTTCTCGGTCCCCGCCGCCACTCCCGTGGCCTCTGCCGACACAAGCGAGGTGACGATCACCTTTCTCGGTCATTCGACCTTCCTGATCGAAACGCCGGGCGGAGTTTCGATCGCCACCGACTACAACGGCTGGTTCCGCACGCCGTCGCCGCCAACGGTGGTGACGATGAACAGGGCCCATTCCAGTCATTACACCCTGGCGCCGGATCCGGCGATCCGGCATGTCCTGCACGGCTGGGGCGACAACGGCGAGCCGGCGGATCATGATCTCGTCGTCGGCGACGCCTATATCCGCAATGTGACGACGGATATCCGTTCAGGCTTCGAGGGCATGGAACGGGACGGCAATTCGATCTTCATTTTCGAGATTGCCGGGCTCTGCATCGGCCATCTCGGCCATCTGCACCACGAGCTCGACGAAAGCCATTACCGGCAAATCGGCCGCCTCGACGTACTCATGGTGCCGGTGGACGGCGGTCTGACGATGGGAGCGGAGAGCATGAGCCGCGTCGTCTCGCGGCTGCGCTCGGCGCTGATCCTGCCGATGCACAGGCCGATGACCAACAACTTTCTGGCGATGTTCGGAGACGACTTCGACAAGCGCTTCGCCACGGAGCCTTCCGTGAAGGTGTCGCTGCGCTCCCTGCCGAGGAGACCGCTCATCTATGTCCTGCAGGGTGTTTGAGGACGGCGGCAACGCATTTCCGTCTCCTGAAAACACGACGCGCCTGCTGGACTGGGCGCGGCAATGAAACTATAAGGCGCCCGATCTCACCAAAATCACGCATGCAGAGGGCGTCATGGCTGGCCATTCACAGTTCAAGAACATCATGCACCGCAAGGGCCGTCAGGATGCGGTGCGCTCCAAAATGTTTTCCAAGCTCGCGCGCGAAATCACCGTCGCAGCAAAAACCGGCCTTCCCGACCCGACGATGAACCCGCGCCTGCGTCTGGCGATCCAGAACGCCAAGGCGCAGTCGATGCCGAAGGACAATATCGAGCGCGCGGTCAAGAAGGCTGCGGGCGGCGATGCCGAGAATTACGAAGAAGTCCGCTACGAGGGCTACGGCCCGGGCGGCGTCGCAGTCATCGTCGAGGCGTTGACGGACAACCGCAACCGCACCGCCTCCAACGTACGCTCCACCTTCACCAAGGCGGGCGGGGCGCTCGGCGAAACCGGTTCGGTTTCCTTCTCCTTCGATCGGGTCGGTGAAATCACCTACAAGCTTTCCGCCGGCGACGCCGACAAGGTGATGGAAGCGGCAATCGAAGCGGGTGCCGACGACGTCGAGACCGACGAGGAAGGCCACACCATCACCTGCGGCTTCGAGGATATCGGCGAAGTATCGAAGGCGCTCGAAGGCGCGCTCGGCGAGGCGGAGACCGTAAAGGCCGTCTGGAAGCCGCAGAATACCGTGCCGGTGGATGAGGAAAAGGCACAGTCGCTGATGAAGCTCATCGACAATCTCGAAGATGACGACGACGTCCAGAACGTCTATTCGAACTTCGAGGTCTCCGACGAGGTTCTGGCGAAGCTTTCCGCCTGAGCGTTCGGAACATCCCAATGCAATTGACCCGCATCGCTCCGAGCGATGCGGGTCTTTGCTGTTCGCGTCAGGCGGCGGCGAGATCGCGTTGCGCTTGGGCAAACAGCTTCACCGACCGCAACCGCGCTTCCATGTCGAAGATCGGCATTGAGACGATCAGCTCGTCCGCCCTGGTGAGATCCACGAATGCCTCGATCTTGCGGCGGATCGTCTCGGGGCCGCCGACCACCGCGTAGCTCATTGCATGGTCGACGAAAATCTTCTCGTCCTGGCTCCAGAGGCCGTCCATCGATTTGACCGGCGGCGGAAAGCGCCCGCGGGCATTGCGGCGAAGCGCGACGAAGGATTGCTGCATGGAGGTGAAGAGGTGGTTCGCCTCATCGTCGGTGTCCGCGGCGACACCCATGACGCCCACCATGACATGCGGCTTGTCGAGCTGGGGCGACGGGGTGAAGCGCTCGCGATATATTTCGAGCGCGGAAAGCAGCATGTCCGGCGCGAAATGCGAGGCGAAGGCGAAGGGAAGGCCGAGCATGCCGGCGAGATGGGCGCTGAAATGGCTCGAACCGAGCAGCCAGATCGGCACGTTCGAATCCGCGCCCGGAACGGCGATGATCTTCTGGTCTTCGGTCGCCGGGCCGAGCAACGCCTGCAGTTCGACGACATCGTTCGGGAAGTTGTTGGCGCTCGCCTCCATGTTGCGGCGGAGCGCCTGCGCCGTTCTCATGTCCGTGCCGGGCGCGCGGCCGAGGCCGAGATCGATGCGGCCGGGGTAAAGCGCCGCAAGCGTGCCGAATTGCTCGGCAATGACGAGCGGTGAATGATTGGGCAGCATGATGCCGCCCGAGCCGACGCGGATCGTTCGCGTGGCCGAAGCCACATGCGAAATCACGAGAGACGTCGCGGCGCTGGCAATGCCTTTCATGCCATGGTGTTCGGCCAGCCAGAAGCGCTCATAGCCGTTCTCCTCCGCGGCGATTGCCAGCCGCCGCGAATTTTCGAGCGACTCTGCGATGCTGCCCCCTTCGGTGATCGGCGACAGGTCGAGAATGGAGAAGGGGATCATGGCGGGGCTTTCAATTAAGAGAAATTGATCTTCCGCAATGTAGGTTCAAGTTTCCTTACGCCAAGGGTGCGCCGGCGCTTTTAGGCAAGGCGCGACCATTTCTGTGCAATGTTTTTGTTTTGTTCACTTTTTGCTGGCAGCGTCCCGCCGACCGAAATAGGGTGAAGCATGCAGACTACGATTCGCATCATCGGCATCGATCCGGGCTTGAGGCGCACCGGCTGGGGGGTCATCGAAACGCTTGGCAATTCGCTGCGATTCGTCGCTTCCGGCACCGTCACCTCCGATGGCGAGATGGATCTTGCCTCCCGTCTCTGCCAGTTGCATGACGGACTTGCCGAGGTGGTGCACGGCTATCAGCCGCACGAGGCCGCTGTCGAACAGACCTTCGTCAACAAGGATGCGACGGCGACGCTGAAGCTCGGCCAGGCGCGCGGCATCGCCATGCTGGTGCCGGCCCGGGCGGGCTTGAGGGTCGCGGAATATGCGCCAAACGCCGTCAAGAAGGCCGTGATCGGCGTCGGCCACGGCGAAAAGCAGCAAATACACATGATGCTGAAGGTGCTGATGCCCAAGGCCGAGTTCAAAGGCAACGATGCCGCCGACGCGCTCGCCATCGCCATCTGCCATGCCCATAACAGGCAGGCGGTGACGAGCCGCCTTGCGGCGCTTGCGGGCTAGGCCTGGCAACGGCATTTCTTCAAAAGACGACGGACCAACACCATCCAGAGAGACCAGATGATCGGCAAGCTCAAGGGCACGATAGACGAGATCGGCGAGGATCACGTGGTTCTCGACGTGCATGGGGTCGGGTATGTCGCCCATTGTTCGGCGCGCACGCTCGGAAAGCTCGGAAGCGCCGGAGAGGCGGCCGTTCTCTTCATCGAGACCTATGTGCGCGAGGATCAGCTGAAGCTGTTCGGGTTCCTGAGCGCGTTGGAACGCGAATGGTTCCGACTGCTTCAGAGCGTTCAGGGTGTGGGATCCAAGGTGGCGCTGGCGGTGCTCTCTACGCTGACCCCCGGGGAACTCGCCAACGCGATCGCCTTGCAGGACAAGACGTCGATCTCGCGCGCGCCGGGCGTGGGTCCGAAAGTTGCCGTGCGTATCGTCACCGAACTGAAGAACAAGGCTCCGGCCTTCGCCGGCGAGATGGCACCGTCGATCGGCCTGAAGCAGGAGCTCGGCGAAGGCGTTGCCGCGGCGCCGGTTGCGGACGCGGTCTCGGCGCTCACCAATCTCGGCTATTCGCGAGACCAGGCGGCCAATGCCGTTGCGGCTGCGCTGAAAAACGGCGGGGAGGGCGGCGACAGCGCCAAGCTGATCCGCCTCGGCTTGAAGGAGCTGTCGCGGTGAGGAAGCCACGAGCCTTCCTGCGGCCACAAAAGCATTGGAATAGAGGGACGCTGGCCGTTCTCGCTGGATTGATCCGGGCGCCGCTATTATGGTTGAGCGCGGCAGCGACGGTGACCGGCCTCGACGCCGGTGCCCCTATGGCCGCGGACAGCCCGAAACGGAAGCAGTGACATGAGCGAAGCCGCACGTCTGATCGCGCCGGAAAAGGGAGGCGAAGACCTCGATGCGACCATGCGCCCGCAGACGCTCGACGACTTCACCGGCCAGGCTGAAGCGCGCGCCAATCTGAAGATCTTCATCGAGGCGGCGCGCAATCGCGGCGAAGCGCTCGACCACGTGCTCTTCGTCGGTCCGCCCGGGCTCGGCAAGACGACGCTGGCGCAGATCATGGCGAAGGAGCTCGGCGTCAATTTTCGCTCGACTTCCGGGCCGGTGATCGCCAAGGCCGGTGACCTTGCGGCGCTGCTCACCAACCTCGAAGAGCGCGACGTGCTCTTCATCGATGAAATCCACCGCCTCAATCCGGCCGTCGAGGAAATTCTCTATCCGGCCATGGAGGATTTCCAGCTCGACCTCATCATCGGCGAGGGGCCGGCGGCCCGTTCGGTGAAGATCGATCTCGCGAAGTTCACCCTGGTGGCGGCGACGACGCGCCTCGGACTGCTTACGACGCCGCTGCGCGATCGCTTCGGCATCCCCGTGCGGCTCAATTTCTATACGGTCGAGGAGTTGGAGCTGATCGTCCGGCGTGGCGCGCGGCTGATGGGTCTCGGCATGACCGACGAAGGCGCGCGCGAGATTGCCCGCCGGGCGCGCGGCACGCCTCGCATCGCCGGCCGTCTCCTGCGCCGGGTGCGCGACTTCGCCGAGGTCGCACGGGCGGAGGCCGTGACGCGGAAGATTGCCGACGAGGCGCTGACCCGGCTGCTCGTCGACAGCATGGGTCTCGACCAGCTCGACCGGCGGTATCTGACGATGATCGCCCAGAATTTCGGCGGCGGGCCGGTGGGGATCGAGACCATCGCCGCCGGGCTTTCCGAGCCGCGCGACGCGATCGAAGACATCATCGAGCCCTATCTGATCCAGCAGGGCTTCATCCAGCGCACGCCGCGTGGTCGCGTGCTCACGGCGAATGCCTGGAAGCATCTCGGCCTCAATCCGCCACGGGATGTCGAGGCAAGCCAATTCCGGCTGACGCTCGAGGACGACTGAAATGATCACCCGGCGGGGCTTCATGAAGGTCCTCGGCGGTGGATTGGCGAGCGCCGTGGCCCTCGGCAGCTACGCCTTCGCCATCGAACCGCTTGCGCGTCTGAGGGTGGCCCGCTACGCCCTGACGCCACCGGGCTGGACGCCCGGCCTGAAGCTCCGCCTGGTCGCGCTCGCGGATATTCACGCCTGCGAGCCCTGGATGTCCGCGCGCCGCATCGCATCCATCTGCGAGCGCGCCAACGACCTCGGCGGCGACGTGACAGTCCTTCTCGGCGACTACGCTTCCGGCATGAATCTCGTGACGCGGTATGTCCATGCGAGCGAGTGGTCGAAGGCGCTTGCCACCCTCACGGCGCCCCTCGGCGTCCATGCCATCATGGGAAATCATGATTGGTGGGAAGACATGACGGCCCAGAAGAACGGCGGCGGCGATACCTTCGGCCATCGGGCATTGGCCGGGGTCGGCATTCAGGTGCACAGCAATCGCGCGGTCCGCCTTGAGAAGAGCGGCTTCCCTTTCTGGCTCGCAGGGCTCGAGGACCAGCTTGCGCTCCTGCCGGGACGGAAATGGAAACGCGCGTGGATGGGTGGGCTCGACGATCTCGATGGCACGCTTGCACAGGTGACGGACGAGGCGCCAGTGATCCTGCTCGCGCACGAGCCGGACATTTTTCCGAAGGTGCCCTCGCGGGTCGCATTGACGCTATCCGGTCACACCCATGGCGGACAGGTGCGCTTTGCCGGCCACTCGCCCGTCGTGCCGTCGCGTTTCGGTGACCGGTACGCTTATGGTCATATTGTCGAGCATGATCGCAACCTCATCGTCTCGGGCGGCCTCGGCTGCTCCATCGCGCCGATCCGTTTCGGCGTGCCGCCGGAGATTGTGGTCGTCGATCTCGGATAAGTGGGAAATCGCCCCTCATCCGCCTGCCGATCACCGTCTCCCCGCAAGTTCCCGGATCGTCGCAGCCAGTCTTTCCCTTCCGCCCGGCACCCAGCCGAGAGCGCGCAGCTTCTCCGTCGACATCGTCTTGAATTCGGCGGCTTCCGCTGCCGGCGGCAGCGGGTGCGGACAGCCGGTTGCGGCCTGGAGAAAGGAGAGAATCTCGCGGTTGTCGGTCAGCACGTCGGAGACGTTGAACACCTGACCGGATATTCTCGCCGGTTCGGTATCGAGCATGAGGCGGACGGCCTGGGCGACATCGTCGCCGTGGACTTCCGTGCCGATGCGCCATGGTACCGGCCGGCCGGCAATGTAATCGGAAAAGAGATCGCTCCACTTGTGTTTTCGTCCCGGGCCCGCGGGACCATAGACACCGGTGACGCGCAGGCTCGTCGTGACGAAACTGTGGTCGGCCATCGACTTCAAGGCGTTCTCGGTGGCGAGCTTTACCTGTCCGTAGAGCGTGTCCGGAGCGGCAGGTGAGGTCTCTGCGACAAGGGGCGGCGCGGTGTCGCCGTAGACCGCGCGGCTCGACAGGAAAACGCAGCGGCGTACGCCGGCGGCGCGCGCTTCCTCGAAAAGGCGAACGGAGCCGTCGATATTGGCGCGGCGGAACCCCCGGGGGTCATCACCCTCTCCTCCGCGATATCTGCCCTCGACATGCTCAAAGGCGGCATGGACGAAATAATAGATATCGTCGAACGCGCCGGTCTGGTCCGCATCCGCATCGAGACACAGAGGCACATGGGACACCCGTTGCGAATACAAGTCAGCAGGGGGCGGAGAGCGCCCGCCGACGGTGACTTCATAGCCGTTTGCCAGCAGGTGCTCGACGATGAAGCGGCCGACGAATCCGGTGCCGCCGGAGACGAGAACGCGGGTCATGGCGACGTCGGACCCGCCTGCGGCGGATTGGCAAGACCGGCAGTATCCGGAATCTCCCTGCCGGTCAGATAGGCGTGCCAGAGATCGATCAGCGGGCGCAGCGCGTCCGCGCGCGGATGATCCTTCTCCCACGGCTTTTCATACTGGTAGTGAAGCACCCCGATCGAGCGCCAGTCCCAGAGCTCAGGCAGGTTGAACCACACATATTGCAGCATGTTAATCGTCACCGGCAGTCCATGCCAATCGGGGAAGAAGCTTTGCAGAAAGGTCTGGTCCGTGCGCGGCCAGAAGGCGTCCGGCGCATCGAGGGCCGCGAGCATCTTCTCGAAGGTCGCGACGGCCGGCTCGGCGACGAAGACGCCGGAGTTCAGGCGGTGGAAGTCCGCGAGACTCTCATAGACGTTCGGCGCTGCGGCAAATTCCGGATAGAGAAACAGCTTGTCGATGTTGCGCAACACGATCGCGTCGGCATCGATGAAGATGCAGCGTTCGTATTCCACGAGTTGCCACAGCCTTATCTTGCAGAAATTGTCGAGCGGCGAATGGAAATCGGGCTTGCGTCCTTTGGTGAAGGGTGCCTGCTCATGCACGTTGCGGCGTTGATGCCGGGCGTTGAATCCGTCCGAGAGCGGCAGCAGGTCGGTGTGGATCAGGCGGCAGTCGAATTCGCGCAGCGGCTCGAGAGCGGCGGCATCCACCCCGCCGGTGTGGAGCACGACGATATCGGCGGGCGTCCGGGTGAGGCGGATCGATCTGAGCAGGGCCCGCGCACCGAGCGCGTAGTCGCTATTGGTGACGAGCGTCACGAAAGCGTGGCGCGCAGTCACCGTAGAGGAGGGGCTGAGCCCCTCCGGACTGGCGAAGACGCGGCTCATGAAACGGATTTCAGCCGTTTGCCCTCCGGATCGTGGTTGATCAAGGGGGCGATGTCCTTCGTCCAGGCGGAAACGGCCGGCACGCGCGAGCGATCGACGCGATAGGCGAATTTCTTCGCCACATCGACGATCTCCGAAAGCAGCCCGTCTTCGAGCCGAACCGGATTGAGGCCGAGCGCGAGGAATTTCTCGTTTTGCACCACGAGCTCGTTCTCGGCCGCTTCCTTGCGCGGATTGGGAAGCCAGGCGATTTTCGCGCCGGTCATGCGTGCGACCATCTCGGCGAGATCGCGGATGCGATGCGTTTCCGTCATCTGGTTGAATATCTCCACACGGCTGCCGCGCGCCGGCGGGTTCTTGAGCGCGAGTTCGATGCAGCGCACCGAGTCCTGAATATGGATGAAGGCACGCGTCTGGCCCCCGGTTCCGTGAACCGTCAGCGGATAGTCGATTGCTGCCTGGATCAGGAAACGGTTGAGGACGGTTCCGTAATCGCCGTCGTAGTCGAAGCGGTTGATGAGCTGCGGATGACGCCGCGTCTGTTCCGTATGCGTGCCCCAGACGATGCCCTGATGCAGATCGGTGATCCTGAGGCCGTCATTCTTCGCATAAAACTGGAAAAGCAGCTGATCCAGGCACTTGGTCATGTGATAGACGGAGCCCGGGTTGGAAGGATAGAGGATTTCCTGGTTCACCGTCTCTCCGCCCATGGTCTCGATGCCGACGGGCAGGTAGCCTTCAGGGATCGCGGCCCCGATCGTGGAATAGCCGTAAACGCCCATCGTACCGAGATGCACGAGATGCGCATCGAGGTCGAGTTCGACCAGTGCGTTGAGGAGGTTGTGGGTCGCGTTGACGTTGTTGTTGACCGTGTAATTCTTGTGCCTGTCGCTCTTCATCGAATAGGGAGCGGCCCGCTGCTCGGCGAAGTGGACCACCGCATCGGGCCGATGCTCCGCCAGCCAATTCTTCAGGAGTTCGTAGTCGCGGGCGAGATCGATCAGATTGAAGTGGATACGCCGGCCGGTTTCGGCGTGCCAGATGCGCGTGCGCTCCTGGATGGAATCCATCGGCGTCAGAGATTGAACGCCGAGTTCCGTGTCGATCCAGCGGCGGGAGAGATTGTCGAGGATGTGAACGTCGTGGCCCGCATCCGACAAATGCAGGGCGGTGGGCCAGCCGACGAAACCATCACCGCCGAGGACTGCAATCTTCATGCACGATTCTCCTGCTCGGGAAGAGGACAGGGTCCTGATAGGATAGGATTGTGACAAAGCTGCAGTGCTTGCAAATGTCTTTTTGTTCCTGCACAGGAAAACGCAAAAAATCCTCCCGGAGAATGCCATGTCACTGATTTCGCTTGCCGGCGAGCTGACCGAGACCGGCCACCGACTGATCCAGCGGGTCTATTACGAGGACACCGATTTTTCCGGCGTCGTCTACCATGCCCGCTATCTGCATTTCATGGAGCGCGCCCGGACCGACTATCTGCGGCTTCTCGGCGTCGAGCAGGCGTCGCTGGCGATCGAAGGCGACGTGGAAGGCCTCGTCTTCGTCGTCCATCGTCTGGAAATCGACTTCAAGGCGCCGGCGCGCATGGACGACGTCCTCACCATCGAGACCGCGACCGAAAAGGCCGGCGGCGCAAAAATGATCCTGCAGCAGCAGATCAGGCGCGACGACGCGCTGCTGATCGCGGCCAAGGTAATCATTGCGGTCATCAACGGTCAGGGGCGGCCGAGGCGTCTGCCGGAGGCACTGGCAACGAAATTCCTTGCTGCGCAGGCGGCTTCCGGGTGAGCGGCCGGCTCACTCGACCGAGTTCAATATCTTCTTCGTCAGCGACTGACTGATCTTGCCGATCTCCCGCCACGGATCGGTTCCGGATTCTATCCGCTCGACAATGTCCGGAATGTGAAACCCGTTGGCGGCCTCGAGCCCTTGGAGTTCGTCCCAGCCGACCGGAGTGGCCACCGGTCCGCCGGATCGCGCGCGGGTGGAATAGGGTGCGATAGCCGTGGCGCCGCGATCGTTTCTCAGCCAGTCTATGAAAATCCTTCCCTTGCGCTTCGCCTTCGACATGGTGGCGACGAAATTATCCGGATCGCGCTCGGCAATAGATCGCGCGAGCGCTTTGGCGAAGCCTTTGGCCTCCTCCCATTCGGCATGGGGGCGGAGCGGAACGATGACGTGGACGCCCTTGCCGCCGGTCACCATGGGCACTGTCTTCAGGCCGATCTCGGCGAGTTCGTCGCGAAGCTTGACGGCTGCCGCCTTGACCGTCTCGAAGTCGACGCTCGGATCGGGGTCGAGATCGAAGACCAGACGGTCGGGTTTCTCCAGTCGATCGATGCCTGAACCCCAGATGTGAAACTCGAGCGTTCCCATCTGCACGGCGGCGACGAGGCCCTTGGCATCGTGGATGTACATATAGTTCTCGGTGTCGCCCGATGACTCGGTGATAGGCACTTCCCGGATCGCCTCGGGGAAGCCGTCGCTCGCGTGTTTCTGAAAGAAGCAGTGCCGGTCGCCGCCTTGCGGGCAGCGCACCAGCGAAACGGGGTGATCGGCGGCAAAGGGGAGCATCCTCTCGGCGACGACGGCATAATAGCGGGCGAGATCGATCTTGGTGATGCCCTGGCCTTCGAAGAGCACCCGGTCCGGATGCGAGATGCGGATACCGAGGACATCGCCGTCTCCTTGCACAGCCGGCGTCTTGCGCGGCTTGGCCGAGGTTTTGCTTTTGGCGGTCTCCGGCTCCGCTTCCGACGGCTTCGCTGTCTCCAGTTTCACGGCCCTGGCCTCCTTGTCCTCGCGCAATCCCTCGAATGAACCGTGGCGGACATGTCCGTCAGCCGTGAACTCGGCGAAATCCACCTCCGCCACCAGGTCCGGCTCAAGCCATACCGAATTTCGCATTCTCTCTCGCGGCACGCTGTCGAAGGGCGACGTGTCGCGTCTGCGCTTCGCGAAGGCCGCAGCGAGTTCCTTCATCGTCTTTCCGCTGAATCCGGTGCCGACGCCGCCACGGTAGATCAGCTTCCGGCCTTCGAACGTCCCGACAAGAAGCGAGGCAAAGGCGCGTCCTTTCTTCGAAGATGGGGTATAGCCACCGATGACGAACTCCTGGCGCTTCGTGCATTTCACCTTCAGCCAGCTTCGGCTGCGCCCGCTGCGATAGGGGGCATCCGCCTCCTTGGCGATTATACCCTCCTGGCCGGCCTTGCATATCGCGGAAAGCACGTGCTCGCCATTGCCGCGGACATGCTCGCTGAATTGTATGGTCGAGTTGGTGCCGAGCGATTGGAGCAGAGCTTCGAGCCGTTCCTTGCGTTCCACGAGCGGCTTACGGCTCAAATCCTTGCCGTCGAGCTCAACGAGGTCGAAAGCGTAAAGCCGTGTGCTGGCCCCCGTTCTAAGCGCTTTCTGCAAGGCCGAGAACGTCGATCCGCCTTCCGACAGCGCCACCACTTCGCCATCGATGAGGGCGGACCTGCAGTCGAGTTCGGCAAGGGCGGCGGCAATTGCCGGGAACTTCTCGGTCCAGTCGAGGCCGTTGCGCGTGTAGCAGCGCACGGTGCCGGCGCCGACGGCGCAGACAAGACGGTAGCCGTCGAACTTGGCTTCGTTCAGCCATGCATCGCCGGCAGGCACCTTGGTCACCAGGGTCGCCAGCTGCGGTGCCTTGAAGGCGGGCAGCTTACCGGAGGCTTTTCGCGTCACAGACTTGCCCGCATTGCCGGTGTCGGCGATCGCGCCGGCCTTGAGATTGGCCGCGATGCTCTCGTTGGAATGCCAGACCCGTGCCTGCTTCTCGCCTTTGCCGTTGGCGATCTCCTCCATTGTCCGGCCGGTGACGATGCTGGTGATGTTCTCGTTGATGAGACTCTCGCCGTCTTCGGAGGCGATCTCGTCCGTTTCCTTGACGAGCAGCCAGTTCTCGCGCTTTTCGCCTTCGCGTGGCCGCATGCGCACCAGCGCCCAGCCGCCCTTCATTCGGCTGCCATGCAGCTTGAAGGAGAGCTTGCCCTTCTTCAAGGCCTTCGACGGGTCATCCTCCGGCTCCCACCAGCCGGTATCCCAGAGCATCACGGTACCGCCGCCGTACTCTCCTTTCGGTATCGTTCCTTCGAAATCGCCATAGGCAAGCGGGTGGTCTTCGGTACGCACGGCCAGGCGCTTGTCTTCGGGGTTGAGGCTCGGGCCGCGGGTCACCGCCCAGCTCTTCAGCACACCCTCCCATTCCAGGCGGAAGTCGTAATGCAGGCGGGTCGCAGCGTGCTTCTGGACCAGAAACCGCATCCTGTTGTCCCCGCTGCGCCGCGCGACCGCACCCTTGGGTTCGCTGGTCCGCGTGAAATCGCGGCGCCGGTTGTATTCCGAAAGCGGTTGATTGCGAGCGGCCATGGATCGTCAGCCCGATTTCGGCTGGAAGGCTATATGTTTCGGGGGCCAGGGGCTCATGGCACCGAAACGTGCGACCCGGTGCGAAGTTCCGTGTCGCTCAAGCTCAGTCGAACTGCGCGCGCGGTAATACTCCCTTAACCATAATGGTGTCTTAATCCGTGTATCAGGATTTGTGCAGTGCACGTCATCCTTTGACCAAAATTGACGGCAAGAAGGCAGGCTGACGCGAGTAGATCGCAATGCCGCGATCGGTGGCAATACCGGGGCATTCCTGCTGCAGGACGTTTGGGCGACCCGGTCTCGAGCATGAGTTGCTCTGCCGGGTGTTTGGATTCGGGGACTGAAATCGATGGAACAGGTTGGATTGGCCGCGACGAGCGACGTGACCCTCTGGTCGCTCTTCATGCAAGCGGGCTTGGTCGTGAAGCTGGTCATGCTGGGGCTCATCGCCGCCTCGGTCTGGACCTGGGCGATCGTCGTCGACAAGAGCCTCAATTACGGGCGCGTCCGCCGGCAGCTCGACAATTTCGAGCAGGTATTCTGGTCGGGTCAATCGCTGGAGGAGCTCTATCGGACCCTCTCGGACAGGCAGACGAGCGGAATGGGCGCGATCTTCGTTTCGGCCATGCGCGAATGGAAGAAAAGCTTCGAGCGCGGCGCGCGCGCGCCGATCGGCCTGCAGATGCGTATCGACCGCGCCATGGACGTGACGCTCGCCCGGGAATCCGAAGCGCTCGAGGCAAGGCTCGGCTCGCTGGCGACGATCGGCTCGGCTGCACCCTTCATCGGCCTTTTCGGTACCGTCGTCGGTATCATGACCTCGTTCCAGGCCATCGCCGGTTCCAAGTCCACCAACCTCGCCGTCGTTGCGCCCGGTATCGCCGAAGCGCTGCTGGCGACCGCCATCGGTCTGCTCGCCGCTATTCCTGCCGTTATCGCCTACAACAAGTTCACCGCGGATGCCGGCAAGCTGACGGCACGCATGGAAGCCTTTGCCGACGAGTTCTCCGCCATCCTGTCGCGGCAGATCGACGAGAAGCTGCAGCCTTCTCGTCAGGCCGCGCAATAACGACCTCAAAGCACGGAGACTACGCTGATGGGTATGGCAGTTGGCGGAGCCAAGGGGTCGGGCGGCGGGCGCCGCCGCCGTGGCGGCAGAAGAAGCGCGATCAGCGAGATCAACGTCACGCCGCTCGTCGACGTCATGCTGGTTCTCCTCATCATCTTCATGGTGGCCGCGCCGATGATGACGGTGGGCGTGCCGATCGATCTGCCGGAAACGCAGGCGAAGGCCATGAACGCCGATACCCAGCCGATCACCGTTTCGGTCAACCCGGCGGGCGAGATCTTCCTGCAGGAGACTCCGATCGCGATCGACGAGGTCGTGCCGAAGCTCGAGGCGATTGCCACGACCGGCTACAATGAGCGCATCTATGTGCGCGGCGACACCAGTGCCGACTACGGCACCGTGATGAAGGTGATGGCACGCATCTCCGCGGCAGGCTTCAAGAACCTGGGTCTCGTAACGCTTCAAGAACAAGAGAAGTGATCGTCCGAATGAAGGGCAGTATCGCTACATCTGCTGTCCTCCACGCTCTGGTTCTCACCTGGGCGCTGGTGTCGCTTGGCAGCCCGGCCGATTTCGAGGTCGCGGATGTCGAGGCGCTGCCGGTCGACATCGTACCGGTCGAGTCGATCACGCAGATCCAACAGGGCGACAAGAAGGCCCCGGCCAAGGAAAAGGCATCGCCCGTTCCGACCAAGAAGCCGACGCCTGTCGAAAACGCCGAGAATGTCGGCGAGAACGACGTCGACCTGAAGACGCCGCCCACGCCTAATGTCAAGCCGGTCGAAAACGAGTCGGCCGCAGCGCCGCAGAAGACCGAAAAGGCACCGCCGACGCCCGATCCGGTGAAGGAAGCGATCGAGAACGTCGAGGAGAAGCCGGCGGCCGAGCCGGCGACGGAAGTGGCCGCGCTCCCCGAGCCCAAGCAGGAAGTAAAGCCGGATACCAAGCCCGAACCCGCGCCGGCGGAAGAACAGCCTGCGGAAAATCCCGAGGCCGAGGCGCTGCCGGACAGGGTGCCGACGCCGCAGTCGAAGCCCAAGGTCGAAAAGCCCGCGCAAACGGCCAAGACGCCCGAACGCAAGAAGGACGAAGCCAAGAAGGAGCAGAAGAAGGCGTCCTCCCAGAAGGAGAGCGACTTCAATGCCGACGAGATCGCGGCGCTGCTCAACAAGCAGGAATCCTCCGGCGGCGGCGCCAAACGCGCGACCGAGGAGGCGGCCCTCGGCGGCAAGAAGACGACGAGCGGCAATACGCTTTCGCAGAGCGAAATGGACGCGCTTCGCGGCCAGATCCAGAACAACTGGTCGATCATTCCCGGCATGGCCGACGCGGCGGATGTCCGCATCAAGGTAACGATGCGGCTCGACCCGAACGGCGGCCTGATCGGCGAACCGGAAGTGGAAGCCAGCGGCGGCTCGGATGCGGCGCGGCGGGCACTCATGGGTGGTGCACGCCGGGCCATTCTGAAGTCTGCTCCCTTCAAGGGGCTGCCGGCCGACAAATACGATTCGTGGAGCGAGGTCGTGGTCAACTTCGACCCGAGCTCGATGCTCTAGACAGGTTGGGCTGGTTGTGGGCGGAACATTGCGCCTCATCCTGCTCGGAACACGAAAGGCTGAAAGGCTTTATGGAAATGCTGAGACGCAATTTTTTCCGCCTCCTGATGGTGCTGGTCGCCGGCTGCGGGCTCATTGCCTCGCCGGCAAATGCGCTCGTCGAGATCAACATCAACAAGGGTAACGTCGAGCCGCTGCCGATCGCGATCACGGACTTCCTGCAGGGCGACCTCGCCCGGAAGATCTCCGACGTCGTTGCCGCAGACCTCAAGCGCTCCGGGCTTTTCGCGCCGATCGACAAGGGCGCCTTCATCGAGAAGATCTCCAATCCCGATGCCGCACCGCGTTTCGAGGACTGGAAAGTGATCAACGCGCAGGCGCTCGTCATCGGCCGCGTCACGCAGGAAGGCGACGGCAGGCTGAAGGCGGAGTTCCGCCTCTGGGATACCTTTGCCGGCCAGCAGATGCTCGGTCAGCAGTTCTACACCCAGCCGGAGAACTGGCGCCGGGTCGCCCACATCATCGCCGACGCGATCTATGAGAGGATCACCGGCGAGAAGGGCTATTTCGACACGCGCATCGTTTACGTCGCCGAAAGCGGGCCGAAGAACGCGCGCAAGCGCCAACTCGCCATCATGGACCAGGACGGGGCCAATTCCCGGGCGCTCACCAATGCCAACGACATCGTGCTGACGCCGCGCTTCTCGCCGAACCGTCAGGAAATCACCTATATGTCGTTCGAGAACCAGCAGCCGCGCGTCTATCTGCTGCAGCTCGAAACGGGGCAGCGCGAGGTGGTCGGCAATTTCCCGGGCATGACCTTCGCCCCGCGTTTCTCGCCGGATGGCCAGCGGGTGATCATGAGCCTGCAGCAGGAAGGCAACGCCAATATCTATACGATGGATCTGCGCTCGCGCACGACGACGCGGCTCACCAACACCGCGGCGATCGACACCTCTCCTTCCTATTCGCCCGACGGTAGCCGGATCGTCTTCGAAAGCGACCGCGGCGGCAGACAACAGCTCTACGTCATGGGCGCCGACGGCTCCGGCCAGACGCGCATTTCCTTCGGCGACGGCTCCTATTCGACGCCCGTCTGGTCTCCACGCGGCGACCTCATCGCCTTCACCAAGCAGTCCGGGGGCAAGTTCTCGATCGGCGTCATGAAGCCGGACGGCTCGGGCGAACGCATTCTGACCACCGGCTTCCACAATGAAGGCCCGACCTGGGCGCCGAACGGCCGCGTTCTCATGTTCTTCCGCCAGAACGCCGGTGCGGGCGGTCCGCAGCTCTATTCGATCGATCTGACGGGCTACAACGAACAGCTCGTCCAGACGCAGGGCTTCGCCTCGGACCCGGCCTGGTCGCCGCTGATGGAATAGGGCCGCCGGCGGGCCCCATCGAGAGAATTGATGAGATTCAAAGATTTCGGGCCGATACGGCCCGAAATTCTTCGTGATCGCGCGTCCACAGTTATGGCAGGGAATGAGGCGAATGTGCCGCTTTCTCGCCGCAAAGTGCTGGTGTAGCAGGCGCCCTGACGCACATTGTCGATTTGTTAACCATATCCGTTGAAAAGCAATTAACCGCTTCCGGTTACAGTCTGGCAACCGTGAATTTGACACTTCTCAAGGAGACCCGGCCCATGAGCCGAATTGACACCCCGGCAGCAAGCCGCATGCAGACCATCGCCCGCAATCCGGTCATGATCGCGCTCGTCATGACGCTTGCCCTTGCTGGCTGCGCTTCCAAGAAGAACCTCCCGAACGATGCTGCCGGCCTCGGACTCGGCGCAGGCGCGGCGACCCCGGGCTCACAGCAGGACTTCACCGTGAACGTCGGCGACCGCATCTTCTTCGATACCGACTCGACATCGATCCGAGCCGACGCACAGGCGACGCTCGACCGCCAGGCCCAGTGGCTGGCAAAATATCCGAACTACGCAATCACCATCGAAGGCCATGCCGACGAGCGCGGCACCCGCGAATACAACCTCGCGCTCGGCGCCCGCCGTGCTGCCGCGACCCGCGACTATCTCGTCAGCCGCGGCGTCCCTGGAAACCGCATGCGCACGATCTCCTACGGCAAGGAAAAGCCGGTCGCCGTTTGCGACGACATCTCCTGCTGGTCGCAGAACCGCCGCGCCGTTACCGTTCTCGGCGGCGCCGGCAGCTGATTATTCGGCAACGAGGGGGATTCGAAGGGGCGGCCTGCGGGCCGCCCTTTCTTTTTTACCACACTTTGGCCGAACTCCGTTGCTTTTTCACGGGAGTTGGAAAACTGTGCGGCACCCCACCTCGGATTCGACGAATGTACTGCGCAAAGCGATTCAGGGGTGGGATAATCGGTTACGAACAGGACAAATGAAATGAAGAAATTTGTCGTGGCAGGACTGCTTGGCCTCGTGACCCTTGCGGGTCTCGGCTCTACAGCAGATGCCATGCCGCTTTCCGGGCTCTTTGCCCGTACGACGCAGACCGATGCCGGCAGCAAGGGCGACCTTCCGGTAATAAAGGTGCAGTCATCCGATATCGCACGGGTCGGTCAACTCGAGGAACAGATCCGCTCTCTCAACGGGCGTATCGAGGAAATGAGCTTCCAGCTCCTGCAGATGCAGGAGCAGATCCGGAAGTTCCAGGAGGACAACGAGTTCCGCTTCCAGGACCTGGAAAACGGCAGGTCCTCCTCCAAGAAGAGCGGCGCGCTTGAAACGCCGAAATCCAATGATCAGGCGTCCGTCACCCCCGGGGTGACGGATAGCCGGTCCTCGGGCGCTCAGGTTGCCGGCGGCGCCGACAGGGCGGGTGTCGATCCCAGCGGGCCAGGCGCAGCGCCCGCGCCGACGACGCTGGGGCAGATCATCTTCGACGAGAACGGCAATCCCGTCTCTGCAACGGCGGGCGTAGAGCCCGGTGCCAACGCCACTCTGCCCGGCGTCGACACAGGACTTGCGACCCAGGGCGGCGGCCTCAACGACAATCCGGGAAGCGTGCCGGACAGCGGACAGGCGACCGCGTCTCTCAGCGATCCGGGCGATCTTTACCAAGCAGGCTACAGCCACGTGCTTTCCGGTGATTACAGCATCGCAGAGCAGGAATTCCGCGATTATCTCGATGCCTTTCCAGGCGGCGACAAGGCGGCGGATGCAAGCTTCTGGATGGGCGAGGCACAGTATTCGCAAGGCAAGTACAGCGACGCGGCCAAGACCTTCCTCAACGCGCATCAGAGCCACGGCAAGTCACCGAAGGCTCCCGAAATGCTCTTGAAGCTGGGCATGTCCCTCGGCGCCCTCGACAACAAGGAGACCGCCTGCGCCACGCTGCGCGAGGTCAACAAGCGCTATCCGAAAGCATCACCCGCCGTGAAGGCGAAGGTGGCGAGCGAGCAGAGCCGTTTCGGCTGCTGAGGCGGGCCAGGATGCCCCATGCCGTCGTCGATACGGCCCGAAATTTTCTCCGATCCTTTATCAGGCCCTGCAGGATTCTGGTTGCCGTCTCCGGTGGCAGCGACTCGATGGGCTTGCTTGTAGCCCTGCATTCGGCGATCGCCGCAGATGAGCGCCGCGGATTTTCCCTTGCCGCCTGCACTGTCGACCATGCGCTGAGGCCGCAGTCGGCTCGCGAAGCAGAAGATGTGGCGGCTTTTTGTGCCGCGCTCGGTATTGCCCACCGCGTGCATCGCTGGGAGGGCGCGAAGCCGTCGACCGGCATTCAGGCGGCGGCTCGGAACAAACGCTACGAATTGCTGGCCGAGGCCGCGGGGGCGCTTGGCGCCGATTGCATCGCGACCGGTCATACGCGTGACGACCAGCAGGAGACCGTCGCCATGCGCGTTGCCCGCGGCAGAAGCGATGGCGCGGGAGACGGCGGGCAGGGCGAGGGGCATGGCGGCGCCGGGATGGCCGCGGCCATGTTGTACGGACGGCGGATCTGGGTGTTGCGGCCGTTTCTCGGCTTGGCGCGCGCCGACATCCGCAGCTTTCTCCAGGCATGCGGCGTCTCCTGGACCGACGATCCGAGCAATGCCAACCCCGCCTTCGAGCGGGTCCGGGTGCGTGCCCGGATAGCGACATCCCAGGGGATGCCGGCGCCCTTGTGCAACGGGCGCCAGCGCGCCGCCTCTTCCGCCAGAGCCGCCGCCCTGATCGAGAAGCGCATCCGCGTTCACGAGGCGCTCGTCGCGGAGGTCTCGGCACGGCATGCCGGGGAGATCGACGATGCGGACTGGCGCCGTGCGCTCCTGATGGTCGCGTCGGTTCTCGGCGGGCGCGACCACATGCCCGCTCGCGCCACGGTGCAGCGGCTTTCGCAGTTCCTGCGATCGGGTGAGCCCGGCCGCATGACGGCGGGACGGGTCGTCTTCGACCGGCGAGCAAGCGGTCTCTATCTCTATCGAGAGGCGCGCAACCTGCCGGGGCTCGCCGTCGGACCGGGCGGGCAGGGTATTTGGGATGGGCGGTTCACGGTAAAGAGCGGCGGGTCAGCGGTTACGGTCGCCGCGGACGCGTCGGGGAGGCTGTGGACTCAGAGGCTTATTGACGCAGGGCTGCCGACGGGGATTGCCAAGCGCGGATCCATGGTGGCACCAGAAATCGCGTCGGCGGACGGCGCGGGGCTCGCCTTCGGCGAGGCTCCGGCGAAAGTCGAGTACCACATCGCGCTTTACGACACCTTTTTGCCGGGTTTCGACAGGATCATGGCGGATGCGGTCGCCGTGTCGTTTGGGCGTGATCGATACCCCGCGCCGCCGGTGCACGATGTTTTGATAGAAATGGAAACGTAACCGGCGGTTTTCCTTGGCAAGGTCACCCCGGACACCTATGTTAGGACCAACAATACAGTCCGGCGAATGCGCGGGCTGCGACAGGTTCCGGGGAGTTCGATGAACCCTAATTTTCGAAATTTTGCCCTTTGGGCAATCATAGCGCTTCTCCTGATAGCGCTATTCAGCATGTTCCAGCAGCCGACCGAACGAGCAGGCTCGCGTGAAATTCCATTCTCGCAGTTCCTCAAGGACGTAGACGCGAGCCGTGTGAAGGACGTGGTGATCACCGGTTCGAAGGTGATCGGCAGCTACACCGAAAGCGGGGCGACTTTCCAGACCTATGCGCCCGCCGTCGACACGGCGCTGACGGAGCGGCTGGAAGCCAAGGACGTCACGGTCACGGTTCGGCCGGAGACGGACGGCTCGTCGGGCTTCCTCAGCTATATCGGAACGCTGTTGCCGATGCTCCTGATCCTCGGCGTCTGGCTGTTCTTCATGCGGCAGATGCAAGGTGGCTCGCGCGGCGCGATGGGTTTCGGAAAGTCCAAGGCAAAGCTTTTGACGGAAGCGCATGGCCGCGTGACCTTCGACGACGTCGCTGGTGTCGACGAGGCCAAGCAGGATCTCGAGGAAATAGTCGAATTCCTGCGCGACCCGCAGAAGTTCCAGCGCCTCGGTGGCCGCATCCCGCGCGGCGTGCTGCTGGTCGGACCGCCCGGCACCGGTAAGACGCTGCTTGCCCGCTCGGTCGCCGGCGAGGCGAACGTCCCCTTCTTCACGATCTCGGGTTCGGACTTCGTCGAAATGTTCGTCGGTGTCGGCGCATCGCGCGTCCGCGACATGTTCGAACAGGCGAAGAAGAACGCACCCTGCATCATCTTCATCGACGAAATCGATGCGGTCGGCCGCCATCGCGGCGCCGGTCTCGGCGGCGGCAACGACGAGCGCGAGCAGACGCTGAACCAGCTGCTGGTGGAGATGGACGGCTTCGAGGCGAACGAGGGCATCATCCTCATCGCCGCCACGAACCGGCCGGACGTGCTCGACCCGGCGCTTCTGCGTCCGGGCCGCTTCGACCGCCAGGTCGTCGTACCGAACCCGGACATCAACGGCCGCGAGCGGATCCTGAAAGTGCATGTCCGCAACGTGCCGCTCGCACCGAACGTGGACCTCAAGGTGCTGGCGCGCGGCACGCCGGGCTTCTCCGGCGCCGATCTCATGAATCTCGTCAACGAGTCGGCGCTGATGGCGGCGCGGCGCAACAAGCGCCTCGTGACCATGCAGGAGTTCGAGGACGCCAAGGACAAGATCATGATGGGCGCCGAGCGCCGCTCTTCGGCCATGACCGAAGCCGAGAAGAAGCTGACCGCCTATCACGAGGCGGGCCATGCGATCCTCGCGCTCAACGTCCCCTCGGCCGATCCGTTGCACAAGGCGACGATCATCCCCCGGGGCCGTGCGCTCGGCATGGTGATGCAGCTTCCCGAGGGCGACCGCTACTCGATGAGCTACAAGTGGATGATCTCGCGGCTTGCGATCATGATGGGCGGGCGCGTTGCCGAGGAACTGACCTTCGGCAAGGAGAACATCACCTCCGGCGCATCCTCCGATATCGAGCAGGCGACGAAGCTTGCCCGGGCGATGGTGACGCAATGGGGCTTCTCCGACCAGCTCGGTCAGGTCGCCTATGGCGAGAATCAGCAGGAGGTTTTCCTCGGCCATTCCGTCGCGCAGCAGAAGAACGTTTCGGAATCGACCGCCCAGAAAATCGACAACGAAATCCGCCGGCTGATCGACGAGGCCTATGAGACGGCGCGCCGCATCCTCATCGAAAAGAACCATGAATTCGTGGCTCTCGCGGAAGGATTGCTCGAATACGAAACGCTGACCGGCGACGAGATCAAGGCTCTGATCCGCGGCGAGAAGCCGGCGCGCGATCTCGGCGACGACACACCACCGCATCGCGGCTCTGCAGTGCCTTCAGCCGGCACGAAGAAGGAAGCCGGCACCAAGGGCGAGGAGCCCGAAGGCGGCTTCGAACCGCAGCCGCAATAGGTTCCCACACATGCGCAAATCCAATGCCGCCGCTCCGGAAGGGGCGGCGGCATTTTTGGATGTTCGCGTTTCAGTGGAACAGTGGTGCGCCCAAGCATTGCTCAGGGAAAGATCCGGTTGTAACGCGCTGTAATGATTTCTGATGTTATGATCGGTGCCGTATATTGCGGTTTTATGGCAAATATGGCGCAGATTTGCGGGCGGGTCGCGGAACTATGAAAACCAAAAGCGGAACACGCAGGCGCACGCGGCCGGCACAAGAGGCGACGCCGAAGCAGGACAATGGAGTTTTTATGAAGCGCAGATATTTCGGCACCGACGGCATTCGCGGCCAGTCCAATATATTTCCGATGACGCCGGACCTCGCCATGCGGGTGGGCATTGCAGTAGGAACGATTTTCAGAAACGGCGCTCACCGCCACCGGGTGGTGATCGGCAAGGACACGCGCCTGTCCGGCTATATGCTCGAGAACGCGATGGTCGCGGGCTTCACGGCAGCGGGGCTCGACGTCTTTCTGCTCGGCCCGATCCCGACGCCCGGCGTTGCCATGCTGACGCGGTCGCTGAGGGCCGATATCGGCGTGATGATCTCCGCCTCGCACAATGCGTTCCGCGACAACGGCATCAAGCTCTTCGGACCCGATGGCTACAAGCTCTCGGATGACATCGAACAGAAGATCGAAGAACTGTTGGAGCAGGATATGTCCGGGCAGCTCGCCAAGCCGGAGGATATCGGCCGGGCCAAGCGCGTCGACGGTGACATCTACCGGTATATCGAGCAAGCCAAGCGGACGCTGCCGCGCGACGTCACGCTGAAAGGTCTTCGGATCGCCATCGATTGCGCAAACGGTGCCGCCTACAAGGTCGCGCCCTCCGCCCTTTGGGAACTGGGCGCAGAAGTCGTTACGATCGGAACCGAGCCGAACGGCGTCAACATCAACCTTGAGTGCGGATCGACGCATCCGGCGGCGCTTCAGAAGAAGGTGCACGAGGTAAGGGCGGATATCGGCATCGCGCTCGACGGAGACGCCGACCGTGTTCTGATCGTCGACGAGGAGGGGGCGGTCATCGACGGCGACCAGCTCATGGCGGTCATCGCCGACAGCTGGGCGGCAGATGGCATGCTCAAGGGCGGCGGCATTGCCGCGACCGTCATGTCGAATCTCGGCCTCGAACGCTACCTTCAGGCGCGCCGGCTCAAGCTCCACCGAACCAAGGTGGGCGATCGCTACGTCGTCGAGCAGATGCGTCAGGACGGCCTGAACGTCGGTGGCGAACAATCGGGCCACATCGTGCTTTCCGATTTCGGCACCACCGGCGACGGCCTCGTCGCGGCGCTGCAGATCCTCGCGGTCGTAAAGCGCCAGGGCAAGACTGTGAGCGAAATCTGCCGTCGTTTCGAGCCCGTGCCGCAGGTCCTGAAGAACGTTCGCGTTGCGGCCGGCAAGCCCCTGGAGGATGCCGGCGTGCAGCAGGCGATCGCCGATGCGGAGGCGCAGCTCGCCAAGAACGGGCGGCTGCTCATCCGGCCCTCCGGCACCGAACCGCTGATCCGCGTCATGGCGGAGGGCGACGACCGCGGGCAGGTCGAGCGCATCGTCGAAGAACTCGTCAACGTGATCGGCGGCGTGCGCAACGCTGCCTGATTAAGAAGCAGCCGCTGCCCCCTCATCGCTGGCCGATGAGGGGGCAGTCACTGTACGTGAATATAGCGACCGAATACTTCCAAAAGTTAATATTCAAGGTAAATTTTTGTAGTTAATCAGGGATTAACCTTTCCCCTTCATCATGCGTTGAAGCATACGAAACGGCTGCGACTATGATCCGTCAGCCATTCAAGAATACACTAATGTATTGGGGTTGGGGCATGAAGAAGATTCTTAGGGGCGTTGCTGCGGCTCTGCTGAGCGGCACGCCGGTTTATGCAGCGGACGTCTATCAGCCGCCCGTAGAAGCACCGTTCGTCGAGCAGCCGGTGGAGGTGGTCGAAGCCAGCGGCTGGTATTTGCGTGGCGACGTCGGTTACGCGTGGAACGATTTGCGCGGGGCCCACTATTTCCAGGGCTCGAACAGCAACCTGGTCGATTTCGACCGCGCCGATGTGGATGACTCCTACGTCCTTGGCGGCGGTGTCGGATACCAGATCAACAGCTATCTGCGTGCCGACGTCACGCTCGACTATCTCGGCGAGTCCGACTTCAAGGGCTCTACCAGCGGCGGTTGCGGGGTTGCCGTCAATTGCGTCTCGAACGATGTCGCATCGATGTCCGCCTGGAGCCTGCTGGCCAATGCCTATGTGGACCTCGGGACCTACGGCGCCTTCACGCCCTATGTCGGTGCGGGTATCGGTGGCACCCGGGTAAAGTGGGGAACCCTGCGCAACACGAGTTGCGACGTTACGGATCCCGGCAACTGCGACCCGACGATCGAGCACAAGGGCGAAAGCGATTGGCGCTTCACCTATGCGCTGATGGCCGGTACCGCCGTGGATCTCACCTGCAATCTCAAGGCCGATGTCGGCTACCGCTTCCGCCATATCAACGGCGGAAACATGTTCGGCTACAATCTCAACAGCGGTCCGGCCTACGACAAGGACATCTATGTGCACGAGGCGCGCGCCGGCCTGCGCTATTCCTTCGGCAACAATTGCGAAGCGGCCTATGTGCCGCCGGCCGAGCCGATCGTATATAAGTGATCCGGGCTAAGGCCCGTTGAGATTCGGGCCACCGCCGCCGCTTGTTTGATCGCCTCATCCCTGTGACAAGCACAGGGACGAGGCAGAGGCCAGATTGCAGTCCTGCGAAAAGTTGCCTACAGCGCCGCGCGTCTTATGAGACGCGTAAACGGCGCTGTAGCCCTTTGAGCTGCTGCATGTTTTTGTCCATTGACCGCTTTCCACCTTCCTAAGAGACATGGTTAACCCGTAGTTAACCCGTGCCTGCAATAGTTAACGCGAATGGCCAGCTTCATGCTGTAGCGCCTTGCGTCTCCCCATATATGCGCAAGCCCGCAGCACCTGGCCGAGCGAAAGGGCATGGCATGGATTGGCGACGGGGATTTTGCAGCATGGCACTCTGCGCCGGCCTGTTGGCGCCGTTCTCTGCACAGGCCGCCGACGAAGAACTGCTCGACGCGCCCGAGATCACGATTTCGCCGGAAGCGACCGGCGGCGGCCTTTATCTGCGTGGCGACATCGGCTACGCAGCCTGGCTGGACGAGGGCGATCCCTTCTACCGCTCCTCTGGCGGCACGGGAGCCGTTTCCTTCGACGACGCGCGCTTCGACAAGCCGGCCTCCGCCACCATCGGCCTGGGCTATCAATTCACCGACGTCATTCGCGCCGATCTAACGGCCGAATATTTCGAGGGCCGCTTCGACGGGGCGTCGCTGTCGGCCAGTCCGTGCGCGGGCGAGGGCGCGGGGACGAGGTGCGCGCTTTCCCATAGCGCCAATTTTTCCGCGCTCGGCCTGATGGCAAACGGTTATGTCGATCTGGCGACGCTTGCTGGGTTCACGCCGTATCTCGGTGCCGGTATCGGAGCGACCCGGATCGACTGGAAAACGACCCATGAGACCTCGACCTGCGTCGGGGCAGGCGGGGCCTGCTCCGGGGCGGCGGGCGGTGCTTCCTATGGCGGGCGGGACAGCTGGCGCTTTACCTATGCCCTCATGGCGGGCGCCTCCTACGACGTCACGGATCGGCTGAAGTTCGATGCCGGCTATCGCTATTCGCAGATTGCGGATGGCGACATGTTTGGCTCCGGGGGCGCGAAGGGCTATGACGATGGACTGTCGCGTCATGAGTTCCGCGTCGGCTTGCGTTTCGCGCTTTGGTGATGCGGTGCCGGTTTGCTCGAAACGGCAAAAGTTTCTTCAAACGCGACGCGACCGCTTGACTTCCTCTCCGAGCCGCAATATTCCCGGCGGCGGGACACCCCTCCCCAACGAGGGGCTTCTATCTGAGAGGATAGCATATGACGAAGCCTGCCAAGCCGGCCATGCGCCCGGCCAATACTCATTTTTCTTCTGGTCCTTGCGCCAAGCGTCCCGGTTGGACGCTCGAAGCTCTCTCCGATGCCCCGCTCGGTCGCTCGCACCGAGCCAAGATCGGAAAGACAAAGCTCAAGCAAGCGATAGACCTCACCCGCGAAATTCTCGAAGTTCCGGCCGATTACCGTATCGGTATCGTGCCCGCTTCGGACACCGGTGCCGTTGAGATGGCGCTTTGGTCGCTCCTCGGCGCCCGCGGCGTCGACATGCTGGCCTGGGAGAGCTTTGGTGCCGGCTGGGTGACCGACGTCGTCAAGCAGTTGAAGCTTTCCGATGTCCGCCGCCTGGAGGCCGATTACGGCGCGCTCCCGGACCTGTCCAAGGTCGATTTCGATCGCGACGTGGTCTTCACCTGGAACGGCACGACCTCCGGCGTGCGGGTCCCGAATGCCGATTTCATTCCCGCGGATCGCAAGGGCCTGACCATCTGCGATGCGACCTCCGCCGCCTTCGCGCAGGCGCTCGATTTCGCCAAGCTCGACGTCGTGACCTTCTCCTGGCAGAAGGTGCTCGGCGGAGAGGGCGCCCATGGCGTGCTGATCCTCAGCCCCCGCGCAGTCGAACGGCTGGAGACCTATGTCCCCGCCTGGCCGCTGCCGAAGATCTTCCGCATGACCAAGGGCGGCAAGCTGATCGAGGGTATCTTCACCGGCGAGACGATCAATACGCCGTCCATGCTCTGCGTCGAGGACTATATCGACGCGCTTCTCTGGGCGAAGTCGGTCGGTGGCCTCGAGGGTCTGATGGCCCGCGCCGATGCCAATGCCGAGGTCATTCACCGTTTCGTTGCGGCCAATGACTGGATCGCCAACCTCGCGGTGAAGCCCGAAACCCGCTCCAATACGTCGGTCTGCCTGAAGATCGCCGACAATGATGTGTCGGCGCTCGACGCGGACGCACAGGCCGCCTTCGCCAAGGGGGTCGTGGCCCTCCTCGAAAAGGAAGGCGTCGCATTCGACATCGGCCATTATCGCGATGCGCCGTCCGGGCTTCGCATATGGGCGGGCGCGACGATCGAGACGTCCGACATGGAAGCGTTGATGCCTTGGCTCGCCTGGGCTTTCGAGACCCAGAAGGCGACGCTTTCGCAGGCTGCCGCCTGATCCGATGCGATCCGCTTCGCTCTCCCTGAGGGCGAAGCCTAATCCCCAATGGTTCAGACCTGTTTTTCAAGGAGGCCTTCATGGCACCTCGCGTTCTCGTATCCGATGAACTGTCGGAAACCGCTGTCCAGATATTCCGCGACCATGGCGTGGAAGTGGATTTCCAGCCGAAGCTTGGCAAGGACAAGGAGAAGCTTGCCGAGATCATCGGCAATTACGACGGCCTTGCCATCCGCTCCGCCACCAAGGTGACCGAAAAGCTAATCGCCGCCGCGACCAATCTCAAGGTCGTCGGCCGCGCCGGCATCGGCGTCGACAATGTCGACATTCCCGCCGCTTCGCGCCGCGGCATCATCGTCATGAACACGCCCTTCGGCAACTCGATCACCACCGCCGAGCATGCCATCGCGTTGATGTTCGCCGTTGCAAGGCAGCTTCCCGCCGCCGACGGCTCGACCCAGGCCGGCAAGTGGGAAAAGTCGAAGTTCATGGGTGTCGAGATCACCGGCAAGGTGCTCGGGGTCATCGGCGCCGGCAATATCGGCTCGATCGTCTGCGCCCGCGCGATCGGTCTCAAGATGCACGTCATCGCCTATGATCCGTTCCTGTCGAAGGAGCGGGCAGAGGAAATGGGCGTCGTCAAGGTCGAGCTCGACGAACTCCTCGCCCAGGCAGACTTCATCAGCCTGCACGTGCCGCTGACGGACAAGACCCGCAACATCCTGAACGCGGAGGCGATTGCGAAGACCAAGCCGGGCGTGCGTATCATCAACTGCGCCCGCGGCGGTCTCGTCGATGAAAAGGCGCTTGCCGAGGCCCTCAAGTCCGGCCAGGTCGCCGGCGCAGGCTTCGACGTCTTCGAGGTCGAGCCCGCCACCGAGAGCCCGCTCTTCGGCCTGCCGAACGTCGTCTGCACGCCGCATCTCGGCGCATCGACGACCGAGGCGCAGGAGAACGTCGCTCTGCAGGTCGCCGAGCAGATGTCGGAATATCTCGTCAAGGGTGCGGTCACGAACGCCATCAACATGCCGTCGATCACGGCGGAAGAGGCGCCGATCCTGAAGCCCTTCATCCGGCTCGCGGACGTTCTGGGTGCCTTTGTCGGGCAGGTCACCGAAAGCGCGATCAAGGAGATCGAGATCCTCTACGACGGCTCGACCGCGGCGATGAACACCAAGGCGCTCACGAGCGCGGCGCTCGCCGGGCTGATCCGCCCGCAGGTGGCCGACGTCAACATGGTTTCGGCGCCGGTCATGGTCAAGGAAAAGGGTGTGATCCTTTCCGAGGTCAAGCGCGACAAGACCGGTGTCTTCGACGGCTACATCAAGCTGACTGTCAAGACGGCGAACCAGACCCGCTCCGTCGCAGGGACCGTCTTCTCCGACGGCAAGCCGCGCTTCATCCAGATCAAGGGCATCAATCTCGATGCGGATGTCGGCAATCACATGGTCTACATAACCAACACCGACGTTCCCGGCATGATCGGCTTCATCGGATCGACCCTTGGCGACGCGGGCGTCAACATCGCCAATTTCCAGCTCGGCCGTGAGAAGCAGGGCGGCGATGCGATCGCGCTGCTTTACGTCGATGGCCCGGTTTCGGAGACCGTGCTCGACAAGCTGCGGGCGAACGAAGCGATCCGCCAGGCAAAGCCGCTGGTGTTCAATATCGACTGAGCCGCACTCGGGCTTTCAAATTGCCCCTTCCCGCAGGCGTCCGCAGGGGAGGGGCTTTACGATATAGGTCACCGCGGCAGCTTCGGCCGGCCGCGTTCGGCAATGGCGATGCCGCCGAGGACGAGTGCCAAAGCCGCGAGATGAAACGGGTGGAATATCTCGCCGACCAGAAGGACGGAGAGAAGGGTCCCGAACACGGGAATGGCGTTGATGAACAGGCCGGCACGATTGGCGCCGATCATCTCGACGCCGCGGACATAGAGAACCTGCGACATCAGCGAGGGGAAGATCGCCGCATAGATCACGATCGCCCAGCCGGTCGCATCCGGCATGATTGCCGTGCCTTTCCCGATCTCCCACAAGAGGAGCGGTATGGCGCTCAGCAGCGCCCCGAAGGCCGGGGCGGCTATGAAGCTCTGCCAATGCATTGCCGGTTTCCACCGCAGCGCAACCGTATATGCGGCATAGACGATGCAGGCGAGGATCATCAGCGCGTCACCGAAATTGAAGCTCAGGCGCATGAGGCTTCCGAGATCGCCATGGGCGGCGGTAATGAGCACGCCGATCAACGTCACGGTAAAGCCGATGACCTGGGCGAGCGACGCCTTCATCTTGAAAAGCGCGAAATTGAAGATGAAGATCAGCATCGGAATGCCGGCCTGAAGGATGACGGCATTGATGGCGCTGGTGTATTGCACCGCGGAATACAGGAACGCATTGAACATGGTGAAGCCGACGGCGCCATAGGCAAGCAGCTGCAGCCAGTGCTGGCGGATCTTTTGCCAGTCGCGGCGGATCTGCGGCGTCATCAGGGCCAGGATGACCGCAAGCGCGAGCAACCAGCGCAAGGTCGTCAGCATCATCGGGCTGACGTGCCCGACCGCCATCTTGCCCGCCACTGAATTGCCGCCCCAAAAGAGCGCGGTAATACCGAGATAGAAATAGGCTCTGGCGTTCACGATGATACGGTCCGTGCGGGATGGAGGAGGATTGCCGGAATGGCACGAGAGTTCGAGATATAGGCGTTAAATCCGCGGTTTGTCATTCAAAAAGGGCTGGCCACCGCTCATAACGGGGTCGCTTTCCGAAAGACAACACAGTATAGATGCGCGGGTTTGAGAACAGCGCAACGTCCGCATGCGCGCGTAAACAGGAAGAGAATTATGACGAATGTCGTGGTGGTCGGATCCCAGTGGGGCGACGAAGGCAAAGGCAAGATCGTGGATTGGCTCTCGGAACGCGCCGACATCGTGGTGCGCTTCCAGGGCGGCCACAATGCCGGCCACACGCTGGTGATCGACGGCGTCAGCTACAAGCTGTCGCTGCTGCCTTCGGGTGTCGTCCGCCCCGGCAAGCTCGCCGTCATCGGCAATGGCGTGGTGATCGACCCTCATGCATTGCTCGCCGAGATCGACAAGCTTGCGGCCCAGGGCGTCAAGGTCACGCCCGAGAACCTGCGCATCGCCGACAATGCCACGCTCATTCTCTCGCTCCACCGCGAGCTCGACGGCATACGCGAGGACGCGGCTTCAAACAGCGGCACGAAGATCGGCACGACCCGTCGCGGCATCGGTCCGGCCTACGAGGACAAGGTCGGCCGCCGCGCGATCCGCGTCATGGATCTCGCCGATCTCGACACGCTGCCGGCAAAGGTCGATCGGCTGCTGACGCATCACAACGCGTTGCGGCGCGGCCTCGGCGAGGCCGAAATCAGCCATCAGGCGATCATGGACGAGTTGTCGTCGGTTGCCGAGCGCGTGCTGCCGTTCATGGACACGATTTGGCTGCTGCTGGACCGGCAGCGCCGCAAGGGCGCACGGATTCTCTTCGAAGGCGCGCAGGGCACGCTGCTCGATATCGATCACGGCACCTATCCCTTCGTGACCTCGTCGAATACGGTCGCCGGTCAGGCCGCCGCCGGCTCGGGCATGGGCCCCGGCGCGCTCGGCTATATCCTCGGCATCACGAAGGCCTATACGACGCGGGTCGGCGAAGGGCCGTTCCCCACCGAACTCGACGATGAGATCGGCCGCTTCCTGGGAGAGCGCGGCCATGAATTCGGAACGGTGACGGGGCGCAAGCGCCGTTGCGGCTGGTTCGATGCTGCGCTGGTGCGCCAGTCGGTGGCCGCTAACGGCATCACGGGCATAGCGCTCACCAAGCTCGACGTGCTCGACGGACTGGACGAGTTGAAGATTTGCGTGGGCTATACTCTGGATGGACAGCAGATCGACCATCTTCCCGCAAGTCAGGCACAGCAAGCTTCGGCAAAGCCGGTCTATATCACGCTCGAGGGATGGAAAGAATCGACGGTGGGCGCCCGCAGTTGGGCCGATCTTCCGGCGCAGGCGATCAAGTATGTTCGCCAGGTCGAGGAACTGATCGGCGCGCCGGTCGCGCTACTTTCGACCAGCCCGGAACGGGACGACACGATACTTGTGACGGACCCTTTTGAGGACTAGTGTCGGCGCAAGGAAAGCGGCGACGCGGCAATTGCCGCGGGTCTGGAAATTGAGAAAGTACTGATGGCGGATTTTGTTGCAGTTATTCGCAGGACGGTCGACGGCCTGTCGGAAAACACACTGGAAATGCGAGGCAGGGTCTACGAGAAGGCGCGCGGTGCCGTGCGCCGCCAGCTCGAGAGCATGAACCCCCGGCCGTCGGACGACATGATCAACCGCCAGCTC
Source organism: Sinorhizobium meliloti 4H41 (assembly GCF_000375585.1). Taxonomy (GTDB): domain Bacteria; phylum Pseudomonadota; class Alphaproteobacteria; order Rhizobiales; family Rhizobiaceae; genus Sinorhizobium; species Sinorhizobium meliloti_A. Next base: position 265,609 of record NZ_AQWP01000005.1, read on the forward strand.
AACAAGCTGGAACAGGCAATCTCCGAGGTTGAAAGCGAGCACGCCGAAGCCCTGCCGCCGGTCGAGGAGACCGAAGCTCTCGAGCCGGATACGGTCGAAGCACCGCCGGGCGAGGAGGCCGCCACACCGGTAACACAGCAGGCGGAGCCCGAGGCACTGCCGGCCGCATCCGTCAAAGCGGAGCAGACCGCCCCAACGCCGGCCGAAGAGCCTGCTTCTGACGCCGCCCCCGAAGAGCCCGAAGGTCCGGTGCAAGCGGCCCCCGATGAGGAGCCGCCCGCACCGGTTGCCGAGGCACCCACGGTCGACATGCGCGAAGAGGCACCGCTTCACGAAGAGGAGCCGGCCGACGCTGCCCCCGCCGTTCCGCAACGGGATGAGCCGGCCGAGGAACAGCAGCCGGCCGCCGAAGCCGATGCGCGGCAGGAACATCCTGCCCAAGACGTGACGGCCGCAGAGCCCGATCCGGAGGATGTCAGCCGCGATGAGGCTGAGGTCGAATCATATCCGGCCGAGCCGGCACCGGACGAGGCGACGCCGGTGGAGGTCCAGGCCGATGGTGTGCCGGACAGGCGGGGACCATCCGAGTGGGCTTTGCCCGAATGGGAGGATACCACCCCCTCGCCACGGCCGAGCGAGGCCCCGGCCAAGCCGGAAGACGATAGGCAGGACGAGACGTCGCCGGCCGAGCCCGAGCGGCTGGGGATACATCCGGTCGAGCCGGAAAAGGCCGAAACGGAACAGCATAGCGGCGAGGCGGATGCAGCGCGCTCCTGGTCATTCGACGACAGCGATCCCTTCGCCCAAGGTACCGAAGGCAAGAAGGACCGGCCGGCAGACGAGCCGGAAATTTCCGAATGGTCGTGGCCCGTCGAGAAGGCTCCGGCCGCCGCGAACCAGGAAGAGCGTGCCGGCACTGCCTGGGATCATGTCGACGATCTGCTCGGTTTCGAGGACGACGGCCGGACGGCGAATGGTTCGGCGAGCAACAAGGACAAAGACAGCAGCCTTGCCGCGCCGCCTGCGGTTCCCGCTCGCCCCGCGTCCTATCGCGCCACGCCCAAGCCCAGCCGGTTCAGCATCAAACGCCTGGCGATCGGCGGGGCGGTCGTGCTTCTCCTCGGCGCCGGCGGCTACGCCTACTGGCAGAATAGAGAGGCGGGCAATGCCTGGCTCACGGGCATGGTCGCGAAGATCATGCCGAGCGATCCCGCCGAGACGCCGGCACCGGCGACACCCGGTGGCGAGGCCGAGCCGGCGAACCAACCGGCCGAACAGTCCGGCACCGAGGAAAATACGGCGCTTTCCGATGCTGCTTCCACCAAGTTCACCCAGCGGCTGCTTGCCGATGGAACGGAAAGGGACGAGGGACCTGCCGTCGCGACCGAGACGGCCGCTTCTCAGGAAGGCAAATCCGTCGCTGCACGGACGCATGCGGTAGAGCCGCCGAACGCCAATGCCGGCGTGCAACAGGCGGCAGCGGACCAGACGGCCTCGCCGGTGCCCGGCCAGACCGCCAGCGAGGCAGCAGCGCAGCCCGAGGTTTCCGTCGCCGATGGCGAGAAGATGTTCCTCTATGAAGAGAGGCTCGGCCAGTCCTCGCCGACCGCGATCCCCGGCACCGTCGCCTGGTCGATCAAGGAGGAGTCGCCAGGCGGCGATGCCAAGCCCGAGCCCGCCATCCAGGCGCAGATCACGGTTCCCGATCGTGGCCTCACGGCTCTGATGACCATCAAGCGCAATGCCGATCCGTCCTTGCCGGCAAGCCACGTGATCGAATTCGTGTTTTCGCTGCCCGAGAGCTTCGAGGGCGGCGCCATAGACGGCGTCCAGCGCGTCTCGATGAAGCGAACCGAGCAGGACCGCGGCGATCCGCTGATCGCCGTTCCGGCGAAGATCACCGACGACTTCCACATGATCGCACTCAACGATTTTGCCGAAGCGGTCAGCAACAACACCGAGCTTCTGCGCAGCCGCAGCTGGATCGATATCCCGATCACCTACCGCAACGGCCGCCGCGCTCTCCTCACCCTGGAGAAAGGGCAGGGCGGAGCGGACGCCTTCAACAAGGCCTTGCAGGCTTGGGGAAGTCCCGGCAGCACAGCTTCCAGCGGGCAATAGTCTAAGGCCTGTTGAGATCCGGGCCACCCGCCGCCGCCTGTTTGATCGCCTCATTCCTGTGACGAGCACAGAGATGGGGGTTGAGAGGGTGCGGTCCCTCGGCGCGCTTCATAAACCGTGAAGATGGTGAGGCGGCGCGGAAGGCGGGTCACGCCCGTGTAAAGCGTCCCGCTTCGCTTCGATGCGAGAATGTAGGAGCCGCACATCCCGGTCCCTCATTCCTGTGCTCGTCACAGGAATCCAGCCAGGCCAAGTCCTTGGGCTGAAAGAAAGCTTCCCGCGCCGCAGACGCGGCGCTGCTGGATCTCTGTGACAAGCACAGAGAGATGAGGATGAGGAGAGATTGCAGCCCTCCGAAAAGTGTCCTACAGCGCCGCGCGTCTTACGAGACGCGCAAAGGTCGCTGTAGCACTTGAGCTGCTGCTCGCTCGGTACTCATGGAATTCAAGCGCATCGCCATCCGTGGCCGACAAAACCGACCAGAGCTTCAACGCCATTATCATCTCGCGGCCGCCGCCCATCCGGAAGTGCGCAGTGTCAGAACACATGAAGACATGAAAAATCCCGGCTGGATCTCCAGCCGGGAATTTCGTTGTGGGGGTGAATGTGTGGGCTTTAAGCGCCTTCAACCACGCGCAGCGCACTGGCTCTTTCCAGCGCGGCCTTGCGAACTGCCTCCTGCACCTTTTCGAAGGCCCGAACCTCGATCTGCCGCACGCGCTCGCGGCTGATGTCGAACTCGGTCGAGAGATCCTCCAGCGTGATCGGCTCCTCGGTGAGGCGGCGGGCCTCGAAAATCCGGCGCTCACGGTCGTTCAGAACCTTCATGGCATTGGCCAGCAGTGCGCGGCGGCTCTCGAGCTCGTCCTGTTCGATCAGGATTTGTTCCTGATTGTCGTGGTCGTCCACCAGCCAATCCTGCCACTGGCCGGAATCGCCTTCGCTCGCCTTGATCGGCGCATTGAGCGAAGCGTCGCCCGAAAGGCGACGGTTCATCGAGACGACCTCTTCCTCACTGACCTTCAGGGTCGTGGCGATCTCCTTCACCTGTTCCGGCTTGAGATCGCCTTCATCGAGGGCCTGGATGCGGCCTTTCAGCCGTCTCAGGTTGAAGAACAGGCGCTTCTGGTTGGCCGTCGTGCCCATTTTGACCAGAGACCACGAACGCAGGATATATTCCTGGATGGCAGCCTTGATCCACCACATGGCGTAGGTCGCGAGGCGGAAGCCGCGATCGGGCTCGAACTTCTTGACCGCCTGCATCAGGCCGACATTGCCTTCGGAAATGACTTCGCCGATCGGCAGACCGTAGCCGCGATAACCCATCGCGATCTTGGCAACGAGGCGAAGATGGCTCGTTACGAGCTTGTGCGCGGCCTTGCGGTCGTCATGCTCCTGGTACCGCTTGGCGAGCATGTACTCTTCCTGCGGCTCGAGCATGGGAAATTTGCGAATTTCGTCGAGATAGCGGTTGAGACCGCCCTCTCCAGCAGCAATGGTCGGCAAGGTATTGCGGGCCATGAAGCACCCCCTTTGTGCGTCGCCGGCCTCCGGGACGGCAGGCCGGGCCTGTGGGTCTTCATCCAAGACCCCACGAGGCTAATAGATAAGTGCGGCGAAAGCATGATTCAAGGAATCCAGTTTCACGCTGTCGTGAAACTGGAGAAAGAAATCGGCGGGTTGAAACGCCTATAAGATTGGAATCTTCACACGCAAATTCAAGGGGCTCCGACCCGCAGCGCCGCGATCAATTCCTGCATGTCCGCCGGCACGGGCGTTTCGAAATGCATGGTTTCGCCAGTCGCGGGGTGTTCGAACTGCAGCATGAAGGCGTGCAGGGCCTGTCGTGGAAAGCGGTTGACGGCGGCTCTCGCCGGTTCCGGCAGCAGATTGGCCTTGGTGCGGAAGGCCGCGCCGTAATCCGGATCGCCGATCAGCGGATGACCGATATGGGCCATGTGCACGCGGATCTGGTGGGTACGCCCGGTCTCCAGATGGCACTCGACCGTGGAGGCGAGAGAGGTGCCGTCCGGTTTCTCGTGATAGCGCTCGACCACCTCGTAATGTGTGATCGCCTCGCGTGCATCGTCGCTGTCTTCGCGTTTGACGGCCCGTTTCGTCCGGTCGCCGGCCCGCCCCAGCGGCGCGTCGATCTTGCCCTTCAATTGGCGCGGCCGGCCCCAGACTACGGCGCGATAGGCGCGCTCGAGCGGCCCGCTGCGGCCGTGGTCGGCGAACTGATCCGAAAGGTGGCGGTGTGCGGCATCGTTCTTCGCGACCACCATGACGCCGCTCGTGTCCTTGTCGAGGCGATGCACGATACCGGGGCGCTTGACGCCGCCGATGCCGGAAAGGCTGTCGCCGCAATGGTGGATGAGCGCGTTGACGAGAGTTCCCGTCCAATTGCCGGCCCCGGGATGCACGACCAGGCCGGCCGGCTTGACCAGTACGATCAGGTCGGCATCCTCGTAAAGCACGTCGAGCGGGATCGCCTCACCCTTGGGTTCGGGATCCTCCGGCTCGGGCAGGGCAATCCGGAAAGAGTCGCCGGGGTGAACCTTTCGCTTCGGTTCGGTGACGGTCGCGCCGTTGATCGAGACGGCTCCTTGTTCGATCAGGCCCTTGATGCGATTGCGGGAAAACTCGCCCGCAAGCGCTTCCGTCAGGAAGGCGTCGAGGCGCCCGGCCGCGTCATCGCCTGCCGTCAGGACTTTCCTATTGCCGGGCGCTTGTTTAAAGGGATCGTTCATTCCGTTCCAATTCCGATAGAAAGCCGACCATGACCGCAATCGAGCCTGAAGAACAGGAAGACAAGCCGCTTGATCCAGCGATGGAGAACGTCCGTCGCAAGATGGTGCGCCTGCAACTCGTCTCGGCCGGCGTGATGCTGGTGATGCTTATGGCCGTCCTCGGAGCCATTGTCTACAAGCTGACCCGCACCGACGGAAGGGCCGAGGCGGCGCAGCCGGCCTTGAGCGTGCCCGGCGATGCCCCGGTAAGCGCCATTGCGGCGCTGCCGGCCGGCTTCTCGGTGAGCAATGTGGCGCTTTCCGGCTCGCAGCTCGTTTTCTACGGCAGCCTGCCCGGTGCGGAGCCGCGTGCGATCGTTTTCGACATCAGGGCCGGCCGCATCGTCGCCGACGTCACTGTCAGGACCAACTGACGATATGACTGAACCTCTCCTTCGCATCGACGATCCGGCGGACCCGCGCATAGCCGGGTTCCTGTCGATCAAGGAGCGCGATCTGACGGGACGGCAGGGCCGCTTCATCGCCGAGGGGACCGTCGTGCTCAGGATGCTTGCGGCCGCGCATCGCGAAAGGCGCGGCATCGCAGCCGAGGCGATCCTGCTCCTCGAGAGCCGGGTGGCCGGTATCGCTGACCTGCTCGCGCAGTTTCCGCCGGACGTTCCGGTCTATGTGGCGACCGGCCGCGTCTTCGACGCGATCGCCGGGTTCAACATGCATCGCGGCGTGCTGGCGCTCGGCCGGCGCGATGCTGCGCCCGGCAGCGATGCGCTGATTGCAGGATTACCGCAGTCGAGCCTCGTGCTCGCCGCCTGCGGCATATCGAACCACGACAATATGGGGTCGCTCTTTCGCAACGCTGCGGCCTTCGGGGTCGATGCGGTGCTGATGGACTCGATGAGTTGCGATCCGATGTACCGCAAGGCAATCCGCGTATCCGTGGGGTCGGTGCTCACGCTGCCCTTCGCGCGCGAGGGCACAGCGGCGGAGATGATCGAACGTCTTCAGACGGCAGGTTTCGTCCTCTGGGGTCTGTCCCCGCGCGGCACCGCCGACATTACCGCCATCCCGCCGGCGCCGCGCACCGCATTGCTGGTCGGCACCGAGGGCGAGGGGCTGCCCGAAACGATACTTTCGGAAATTCGCACGGCCCGCATCCGGCAACGGCCCGGCCTGGACAGCCTCAACGTGGCGATGGCGGCCGGCATCGCGCTTCATCAGGTTGCAAGCATCAACGGCAGGGTTTGAGCGGAACGGCGAGCGTTTCGGCACGATCGGTGCGGATGTTGCCGCCGGCATCCCCGGCCTGATCTCATTCGGGCTCCAGCATCTCCTTCACCCGCCGCGCCAGGCTCCTTCGGCCTGCCCGCCCTTCGGCATCTTCGCCGGCAAGAAGGCCGTGTATGGGCGAGGTGTTGCCCTCGCGCGTCGCCGTCAGGGTGACCATGCCTGCTGCGATTTCGGCCATCTCCTCGCGGAGCGCCTCATCGTGAGCAGCCGATTTGGAGCCGACAAGGCGTTCGGAAAGCGCTGTCGCCCGGTTTCTGAGATCGTCGGAAAGCGCGGCCGTGTCGAGGCCATCCGTCGTAGCGTCGTGCTCGTCCGCATGCTTCGAACGCTTCGCACCGCGCGTTTTGACCTGCGACCTCAAATGGGCGATCTCTGCCGCGCGTTGTTCGAGGGCACTCTCGCGATCGGCGTTGGCCGCCGTTTCGCGGGCGAGGCGGTTTTCGAGTTGATGCATGCGTGTCTCGTCCTGGGTGAGGCGCTGCTCCATTTCCCCGGCGCGGGCGGTTTCCGCCTCCAGGTTGGCGCGCAAAGTCTCGCGCTCGTCGTGGATCGCTCGCATCCGGCTCTTCAGGTGCTCGATTTCGGTGTCGCGCGCCGCAAGGTCTATCTTGAGGCCATCGAGGTCCGCGCTCTGCTTGTCGATCCGGCTCTGCAGCGCGCGGACGGTCTCGGAATGCGCGCCGTTTTCTCGTGCCGAGCTTTTGGCAGCCGCTTCCATGCTTTCCAGGCGTTGTTCCAGCCGACGGATCGTAGAGCGCATGGTGGCCGCCTCGACGTTCATATCCGCCAGTTGCGCTTGAAGTTCAGTGTTTTCGCTCACCAGATGGCGCGTGTCCCTCAGGGTCCTTTCGTGCTGCACCATCAGCGCGACAGCCTTGTCGCGCTCGCGGCGCAGCGCCTGAAGCGTCTTGGCGTTTTCGACGGCATAGGTCGCGCGCGCCGCATCCCGTTGCGCGCGCACTTCCTGCGGGCTCAGAGGCATCGTTGCCTTCAGCCTGTCCTCCGCAAAGCGCACGATGCGCCTTTGGATGGCAGGGGCGACGAGAAGGCCGATGACGACCGCCGTCAGGAAGCCCAGGGCAAAGAGGAGCGCATATTCAATCACGTGCTGGCCGTTTCAGTGTGGACCGGGTCTGCAGCAGGCAGTCATTCGCGTTCATGCAGTAAGCATGATGCAGGAAATGCTGCAACAATTACCGCAAGCTTGCACGTCTTTTCGGGCAGGGTTCATCGGCGCCGTGTCGCGGGCGCTTCAGAAGGGGTTCCAGGTCGGCTGCTGCGTCAGCTTGAGATAGCCGACATTGATGCCGAGCCTCGCGCCGATGCCGGTGCGGATCGGCACCACCACGACATGTTCGTCCGTCAGCACCGTCATGCCGACGCCGGCGACCACGTAAGCCGAACCGGAGACGCCGCCAAAGCGCTTGTAGAGAGCCGGCACGCTCGGCAGATTGTAGACGAGCATCATGGCGCGGCTGCCCTGGCCGCCCCAGTCGAGCCCGAGCGACGGGCCCTGCCAGAAGACGCTGTGCTGCCCCACATTCTTGGTATGGAGCTCGCCCTCGCCATAGGTGACGCCGGCGATGAAGGCACCGGATCCTTCCTGGCCGAGGATATAGCCGTTCGGCAGACCATAGCGCTCGAAGGCGCGCTCGACGACCTTGGCAAGGCCCCCGGACGTTTCGCCGAAGAAACCGTGACCGGCGTCGACGATCTCCTGCATCGTGTACTGGCTGGAGTTTTGGGATTGCGCCTGTGCGCCAGAGGTGCCGGCGATCAGGGTGCTGGCCACCACGGCCATCATGGTCACAATAGCGCGGACAGCCATCAGGGTGGTCTTCATCATCGGCTGCATCGTTTCCTCCGTCGGGGCGCGAAAGCGGCTCGCGCGCCGGCCGTCATGACCGGCTCTTCCATCGGCTGCGCCGTCGGTGCCGGCACGGGCCATTTTTCACAAGCATGCGCGCGGAACGCACTAGCATTTGGAACGAGTGCACCTTATCGGCTTCCAGGAACCCACCTGAAATCGGGGTGCTCCAACAATTTGAACGGATCATCTTAACAATCGGTTTACCAAATGTGATGTCATTATGGCTTATCGACATATGGCACGACCGCCCGCCTCATGATCTTACTCACGACCGTGCGGGAGCTGCGTCGGGCTTATGCGCGCCCGGCGCCGCGACAGCCCGTGATCCGGTTTGAAGCGAGCAAGGAAGAATGATGGCAAAGAATCCGAATCTGACGTTGACGGGACACGATCTGGCCGCGCTGCTGTGCAGCCGCGTCTGCCACGACATCATCTCGCCGGTCGGCGCCATCAACAACGGTCTCGAACTCCTCGACGAGGGCGGCGCCGATGCGGATGCGATGGACCTGATTCGCACCAGCGCGCTCAATGCTTCCGTACGGCTGAAATTCGCGCGCCTTGCCTTCGGGGCCTCGGGCTCGGTCGGCGCCTCGATCGACACCGGCGAGGCCGAGAAGGCCGCCAAGGACTTTGCCGCTTCGGAGAAGAAGACCGAGGTCAACTGGAACGGACCGCGCGCGATCATCGCCAAGAACCGCGTCAAACTGCTCCTGAACCTGTTCCTGATCGCTTATGGCTCGATCCCGCGTGGCGGCGTCATCGACATCACTCTGGAAAATCCGGAGTTCGACGCGATATTCACCCTCAGTGCCAAGGGGCGGATGATGCGCGTGCCGCCGAAGCTGGTGGAGCTCATCTCCGGCACGCCGGAGGAGGCGGTCGACGCCCATTCGATCCAGCCCTATTACACGGTGCTTCTGGCGGAAGAGGCCGGCATGGAGATCGACGTCGTATCGACCGGCGAAGCGATCGTCTTCACCGCTCGCGTGGTAGCGCCCGAAACGGTGAGCGCCTGAGGCGGAACCGAGCGCGGCTTTCGGCACATCTGGCCAATTCCATCGTCTCATTGCTCTGGTGACGGGAGGACTCACGCGCCTCCCGCATGCTTCACGACCGCATCGCTCCAACCGACGGGAAGCACCGGCGGATTTCAGCGCGGCGGGTGATGCCGCGTCACCGCGGTAACTGTTTCTTTGCCAAATCCGTATAGGGTTGCTTGATGGAGATGGTTTCGCGTGTGGCGAAGCGGGAAGGAGATGGACGTGCGGCGCTTGATGATTGCTGACGGATCGGATGTTGTGCGCAAGGTCGGGAAGCGCATCCTGTCGGGAATGGGATTCCTGGTTTCCGAGGCGCCGAGCAGCCTTGAAGCGCTGGTGCGATGCGAGGCCGAACTGCCGAACATCCTTATCGTCGACGCGGGCCTCGACGGTGCGCTCGACCTGATCGGCAATATCCGTCGCCTGCCTGAGGGCGCTTCGGTGCGGATCTATTACTGTGTCGTCCAGGCGGATCTCAAGAAGATGATGGCCGGCAAGCGGGCCGGTGCCGACGATTTCCTGCTGAAGCCCTTCGACCGCAAGATACTGACGAGTGTTTTCGCCGGTCAGTCCATGGCAGCCTGATACAGAGCCCGCAAGCATTCATCTGCGCGGGGTCTACCCTTGATCCCCGTTTGTGCCGGAATTTCGGCCAGCCCAAGGCTTTGACCTGAGTGGCGGCCCCCGAAGGGCAGCCACACTCAACCGGCTTTCTCTAAGATCTCGACCATCTTTGCCCGCCAATCCGGGTCCTGCTTTCATCTTTCGAGCACAGAGCGGGGCAGGCGAAGGGTAACAACAAAAAACCCGCCCAGACTAGGCGGGTTCGGCTGCTTTTGGGGGCAGGGGGCGGATGCGGGGTTTTCGCGGCCCGGTAAATGCCGGAAATCAGGCGGTTTCCAGGTAATCGCTGCCTTCCGGCTCGCGCAGCACATAGCCGCGGCCCCAGACGGTTTCGATGTAATTGGCGCCGCCGGCGGCATTGGCGAGTTTCTTGCGCAGCTTACAGATGAAGACGTCGATGATCTTCAGCTCCGGCTCGTCCATGCCGCCGTAAAGGTGGTTCAGGAACATTTCCTTGGTGAGCGTCGTGCCCTTGCGCAGCGAGAGCAGCTCCAGCATCTGGTATTCCTTGCCCGTCAGATGCACGCGCTGGCCGCCGACCTCCACGGTCTTGGCGTCCAGGTTGACGATCAGCTCGCCCGTCGAGATGACCGACTGGGCATGGCCCTTGGAGCGGCGCACGATCGCGTGGATACGAGCCACCAGCTCGTCCTTGTGGAAAGGCTTGGTCATATAGTCGTCGGCGCCGAAGCCGAGGCCGCGGACCTTGTCCTCGATGCCCGCCATACCCGAAAGGATGAGAATCGGTGTTTTGACTTTCGACAGACGCAGCGTTCGCAGAACTTCGTAACCGGACATGTCCGGCAGGTTCAGGTCGAGGAGAATGATGTCGTAGTCGTAAAGCTTGCCGAGATCGACGCCTTCTTCACCGAGATCGGTGGTGTAGACGTTGAAACTTTCGGACTTGAGCATGAGCTCGATGCTCTGAGCCGTCGCGCTGTCGTCTTCGATCAGTAGAACCCGCATAGTCTTCCCCTTTTCCGCCGCCCAAGGTTGTCGTGGCATCCTTACGCGATACGGATCCAGTCGTTGCCTGATTTGGAGGCTGCCACCAAATGGTTAACAAATTCTGATTCACTCTGGCAAGGTGTATCGAAAATGTTAAATATTTTTAGCAGTCCCCTGATTCAAAACGTAAATCTGAAATTGCGCTCCTCATGTGATATATGAGGGAATGCCGTTAACTGACTCTACCGACTCGTAAATGCTCGAAAGTCCACATTTCATGCATCAGCATTTACGGAGCCTTAAATCATCGCACCTATGATTAACGATGCCCGTAAACGAAAGGTTACCAGCGGTAGGCATTTGTTAAGGCCGCGGTCGATTTTTGTTTCCGGCTCGGTTGGGCCGGCACAACGGGCCGCAGATCGCGACGATTCCGGAGTCCGGGATCTGAATGTGGTCGGCTAGAAGGAGTTAGAGCGGGATGCGGGCGGAGATCTTCGTCACACCTTTCCCTTATTCCGCTCGGGAACAGTAACCGGGGTCTCGGTATCCACGGGAGTATTGCGTATGAAAGCACGTGAGAGCCTAGTCCGACTGAAGGAATTTCAGGTTCGGGAAAAGCAGCGCCAGCTCAGTCAGCTTCAGATGATGATGGCCGAGTTCGAGCGCATGACCAAGGATCTGGAAAACCAGATCGTCTTCGAGGAGAAGAAGTCGGGAATTTCCGACCCTTCGCACTTCGCCTACCCCACCTTCGCCAAGGCTGCGCGCCAGCGGGCCGATAATCTCCAGGTTTCCATTCGCGAGCTGAAGATGCAGCAGGATGCGGCCGAGCTCGCGCTCGAGGAGGTGCAGGCGGAATATGCGAGGGCAGCAGCGCTCGAGGAGCGGGATACGGGCGCGCGGCTGCGCGCCTGAGAGAGCAGCTACGGCACCGCGTATCTGATGAGACGCGCGGTGTCTTGGAGCGCCGTGCGTCGGAATGCACGCACAAAGAACGCTACAACTATTAAACCGACGCAGCGTCCTTCGGAAAATCGATTCCGATTTTCGGGCCGATGGGGTAGGACAAGGGGGTCCTTGCAACATCAGCCCTGGATTACATCCCGCCACTCCGGATGGCGCATGACCTGGGCGCGCATGAACGGGCAGAGCGGGATGATCTTCCAGCTGCCCTTGCGGGCCTCTTCGATCGCGTGGAGGGCCAGCGCCTGGCCGACGCCCTTGCCGCGCAAGGCGTCCGGAACGAAGGTGTGGTCCACGATTATGAGATGCGGCGACGACCTGGAATAGGTCATCTCCCCGGTGTGGCCGTCGAGCGTCGCCGTGTAGCGGCCTTTAGTATCCGTTTCTTCCTGGGCGATGTCCATCGGGCGTCCTTCGTTGCCTATGCGTTGGTGGCGATACCGTAGCTGCAGCATGATGTGCTGGATGGTTTTATCGTCAAATCGGCAAAAACGAAACCGGCGGCTCGGGAACACCCCAGCCGCCGGCTCGAATTATGGCCCTGCAGGGATTGATCAGTGGCGATATTGCTGGATGCGCGTCGTGCGCAGGCCGGCGAGACCATGGTCATTTATCGAGGATTGCCAGGAGAGGAATTCCTCTACGGTCAGCGTGTAACGCTCACATGCCTCTTCGAGGCTCAACAGGCCACCACGCACGGCGGCGACGACTTCAGCCTTCCTGCGGATGACCCAGCGCCGGGTATTGGCCGGCGGCAGGTCCGCGATCGTCAAAGGACTGCCATCGGGGCCGATGACATATTTCACGCGTGGACGCATCATTTCGGTCATGGGACTCTCTACACAAACTCAAGACCATATGGCTGTGACCTTAGCTTGCCACATTTAATAATTGCCTAAACCGTCGATAACCATTTGATCATCATTTGAGCGGCCACGGCCACGGATGGTCGCAAGGGCGGCTGTCCGTGACGCAAGGGAACGGCGGGCGTTCAACGACTTTTCGCCATGCAGGCCATGCAATCACCACATTTCGCTTCGACTGGAGCGATGGCAGGGCGCCGGATCAACCGCGTCCGCGTGGACGCTCCCGGAATAAACCCGGGCGTCACGCAGTTTGCGGGCGGCGCGGCTCATGTCCGCGGCGCGGGCAGGGCGACGCTCTCACCCCCACCGGGCCAAAACCGCCTTAGTCTCCATAGCGGCGGCAACGCCGGCAGCACGGTGACCGGAATGAAGGATTCGAACGAACCGGCCTCGCGGCGTGAGGCCGAAACGAACATGCCTTTCGAGATCGACCCCGCCTCGGTACGCACGGAGTACGAGCTCCTGCATCTGCTGCGGCGGCTGATCTCGCGCTACGGCTTCGCGCATTTCATGATTGCGCGCCTGCCTCTCGCCGACGAGCAACGCTTTTCCGAGCGCCTCGTGCTGAGCAATTGGCCCGCCGAGTTGGTGCAGCAGTATGATGCCGGCGAGACGTTCCAGACGAGCGAGCTGGTCGAGCGGCTGCGTCAGACGAAGCTGCCCGTCACCGGCGGCCCTGAACTCATGGAGCCCGCGGGCAAGGGGGGCGGCAAGGCCGCGGTTTTCCGCCTCCCGCCCCATGCCGGTATGGGTCACTTCGCGGTGCTGCTGCACACGACCTATGGCGAGCCTTTTGTGGCAGTGCTTTCCGGCACGCGGGACGAGCCGGCCGGCGCCGAGCGTGCGACGCTCTATCTCGCGCTATTGCAGCTTTTCGAATGCCTCGAGCGCACCTTCGATGCCGGCAGCGGCGCCCGCGAGAAGCTCTCGAGCCGGGAGGTCGAATGTCTGCGCTGGGCGGCGGCGGGAAAGAGCAGCGACGAGATCGCCATCATTCTCGGAATATCCGCCTATACGGTGAGCAGCTATTTCAAGAGCGCGACCCGTAAGCTCGACGCCGTCAACCGCATGCAGGCGATCGCCCGGGCGATGCGGATGAAGCTGATCTGACGGATCGAGCGCTCGGCGGACGTTCCGCGTCCGCTCTTGCCGTGACGGGCGCAAGTTTCTATATGTCGCGGCACGGAAAAGTCTGATGCATGCCGCCCGGCACCGAGAGCGGTTTTGGGTGACGATATGCACGAAGAAAATACCGCAAGGGCGTAAACCCTTCAGAAAATGCCGCGCCGCCCTCATGTGTCGCCGTGCGGCCTCAAGCGTGAAACAGGGTGCCGGCACAGGAGCCGCCCCCGGATGTCGGATTGGATCCCGTGAACAGTCTCGATTTTGACCGCAAGCCCGAAGATACGCGCGTCGTCGTCGCCATGTCCGGCGGCGTCGATTCTTCCGTCGTGGCGGGGCTTCTCAAACGCGAGGGCTACGACGTTCTCGGTATCACGCTGCAGCTTTACGACCATGGCGCGGCGGTGCACAGGGCCGGCTCCTGCTGCGCCGGTCAGGATATCGACGACGCCCGGCGCGTCTGCGAGACGATCGGCATTCCCCATTATGTCCTCGATTACGAGGCGCGTTTCCGCGAGACGGTGATCAACCCCTTCGCCGAAAGCTATATCGCCGGCGAGACGCCGATCCCGTGTGTCGCCTGCAACCAGACGGTCAAGTTCGCCGACCTGCTCGCGACCGCCAAGGAACTCGGCGCCGATGCGCTCGCCACCGGCCATTACATCCGTTCGCGGCCGAGCCCGAAGCCGCGTTATGCCGGCCAGCGCGCGCTCTATCGGCCGGCCGACGCCGAGCGCGACCAGAGCTATTTCCTCTTTGCGACAACGCAGGAGCAGATCGACTATCTGCGCTTCCCGCTCGGCGGTCTTCCGAAGAGCGAGACCCGGGCGCTCGCCGAGGAGATGGGCCTTGTCGTCGCCAAGAAGGCCGACAGCCAGGACATCTGTTTCGTGCCCCAGGGCAAATACAGCGACATCGTCTCGAAGCTGAAGCCGAACGCGGCGCTTGCCGGCGAAATCGTCCATCTCGACGGTCGCGTGCTGGGCGCGCACGAGGGCATCCTGCATTACACGATCGGCCAGCGCCGCGGCATCGGTGTCGCGACCGGCGAGCCGCTCTATGTCGTCTATCTCGACGCCCGCTCGCGCCGCGTGATCGTCGGCCCGAAGGAGGCTCTGGAGACGCGCCGCGTCTACCTGCGCGACGTCAACTGGCTTGGTGACGCGGAACTGGAGGCGGCAGCCGGGCAGGGCTTCGAATGCTTTGCCAAGGTGCGCTCCACCCGCCGCCCCGCCCCGGCGGTGCTCAAGAGCGATGCCGAAGGGCTCTATGTCGAGCTCGTCGAAGGCGAGGCGGGTGTCGCGCCCGGCCAGGCCTGCGCGCTCTATTCCGGCACCGGCGAGGATGCGCGCGTCTATGGCGGCGGCTTCATCCGCAGGTCCGAGCGCGAGCCGGCCGCGGAAGCGGCGCTGAAGGCGATTTTGCAGGCGCCGGCGGCAGCGTAAAGCGGGGGATTCCGGTGTGGCGGGAAAACATCGCTTTTTCCCGAAGACATTGCTTGACACTAGCCGGAACAGCGCCTTATAAGCCGCCCGACCAGCCAAGACGGGCTTCGCTCAGAAGCTTCACGGCACCGGCGGCGGAGTAGCTCAGTAGGTTAGAGCAGAGGAATCATAATCCTTGTGTCGGGGGTTCGAATCCCTCCTCCGCTACCAATCAGACATTTGTCCAGCCCGAAGACATAGGTAACAGAATGTACCTAAGACAAGGGTGACAATCTCGTGCCGAACGGATTGTCGATGGTTTGCAAAGTCCTCTGCTCCAGGTCGATATATCCAGATCATTCCGCATGAAGATGGCGAGCCAAATGCCATTGATGGGCGGAACCAATCCGCTCCCCTGCCGTTCAAATATGAGTTTAAGCAAACTCTCAAATGAGAGCATGGAGGAGAAGTCATGAACATCGGCAGGCTTTTCGCGGCCGGGTTGATTTTGGGCGGCGCGGCGGCTGCTGTACCTTCTGCTTCGTCAGCCCAGTCCTTCGACCTGTATATCGGTCCGGACGGTCCGCAGCTGCGTGATCGCAGATACGACGATGACGACTATGATTATCGTCGGTCTCGCGGCTGCAGCGAGCGTCAGGCCATCCGTCGCGCCTATCGACTTGGAATCCGCGATCCGGATATCCGGTCGATCACGCGCCGCGAGGTTGCGGTCGACGGTGTCGGCCGGCGCGGTCGGCTTACGACCGTCTATTTCGCAAATCGGCCGGGATGTCCTCGCATAGGTTGAGCCTCTTCTGCTAGTATAGCCGAACGGCCGCCAGCATATGGTGCCGCGCGTTTCCGGACGCACGGCGCCGTTCAGCACGCTGCAACGAACGGCAACGCTCGGTCAACGCGGCTGCATTGTCTGTACGAATGAGCCGCGACGGAACTTCCCGGCGCCGGCTTTGTTCGAGCAATTCCGGGAAAGTGCGCAGACGTCTTCCGTTCGGAATTGTGGCAACGAAAGGTTAGAGCATTGGCGGAGCGGAAATGCTCCAGATCACGATGTTTTCAGGTCTGGTTGACCCAAAAACACAACCGTGATCGATTCCAAGAAGTTGGAGCGGATGCGGGTTGAAAATCGCACACACTTTTCCTCATCCCGCTCCGGGTCGGTCAGGAGGATCGCATGCCGGCGCCGAAAGAGATGGATTCCGCATTGACCAGTCTTCCCTTGAGAATCGGGGCCTATATCCCCGACGATCTCCTGGAGGACTGGTTCGCCCCGGGAACGGGAATGAACCCGCCCTCGGAAACGGCTTTAGCCGAGGCAGCCGCATACGGGCGGCGGTTCGAGTGCGAATTCAAATATTATCCCGAGCGAAAGGAAGGGGTCTTCTGGAAATGGGTACCAGCCATCTGAACGAAGGCAATCTGGAGGCGAAGGCCATCAATGCCGTTATCGAAGAACTTCAGCGGCAGGCGGCAGAAAACCCTTCGAAGCTTCAGGTCCGCCAGGCGGGAGACAAGCTCGCGGTCAACGGAGAAATCGACGTCGACGCGGTGGTGATGGTGGTCGTGGGGTCGATGGCAGGAGGCCCTTGAGGTCCTTGAGCCGCTTCCGGCCTTTCGGCCCCATGCCCTTGCGCCGAGCCGGTCCGCTCCGGCCTCGTGCGGGCGCGTGCCATTCGAGCCCCGCGCGAGGCGCGAGGGGAAGGGCTCACGAAGGGTTATCCTTGTCGCCCGTGGCGCTCGGCGGATTTTCGTCGATGGTTTCGATGCCGTCGGCATTGACCTTGGTGTCCTCGATCCTGGTGGAATTGGTCGAGGGGAAGCGGTCGACATAGACGTAGAAAATCGCACTGGCGATTATGATGACGGCGGCGCCGATCAGCGCCAGTCGCTCCCAGGTTCGGGTCATGACATTACCTCCGGTAGGTCATGGTCGAAACCGCGGCCGCGCGCAAAGGTTCCGGCCCCGGGAGCGTCCGCCGGACTTAACGCGATGCGGAACCATTTGTGCCCGTCCGGCGTTAGTACCAACGCAGTTGGGAGGCGCAGGATGAAACACGCGGAAATTGGAAAGCTCGACAAATCCCAGGCTAGGCATGTCTGGGATGTGGCGGAGTATTGCAGGCGCACCGGCATCCACAAGGCCGAGGAACGCCGCCTGATCAGGGTTCTCGGGCGATTTGCATC
Organism: Sinorhizobium meliloti 4H41; assembly: GCF_000375585.1. Taxonomy (GTDB): domain Bacteria; phylum Pseudomonadota; class Alphaproteobacteria; order Rhizobiales; family Rhizobiaceae; genus Sinorhizobium; species Sinorhizobium meliloti_A. Next base: position 282,829 of record NZ_AQWP01000005.1, read on the forward strand.
CAGCCACGAGCTTCAGATGAACATCGTGCGTCCTCAGACGCGCATGCGCTGACATCTCCGCGTTTCCATTGCCGTCTAATCGTTCGCTGTTCCGTCGAAACGGCGATACACGCAGCAGCAGCCGCAGGAGGCGCACGTGTGGGCAACTCTCACCGGTGCAGTTCTTTTTATCAGCGGGCTTCTCTACATGGCCTGGGAGGCGCTCGGGCGGCGGCGGTTGAGCCAGCCGCCGCAAGGCAATCCCAAGCAGACGCTTGAGCCGCGCGGGCAAGGGCTGCGCTTTCTGAGCCCGCTGCGCAACTGGCTGGGCGTCGTGCTCATGGTTGTCGGCGGCATTCTCCTGCTCTTCGGCATGCGCTGAAACAGCGTGCCTCCCTGTTCCGGACGAGACAAAAACGGATGATGGCGCGGCGTTCAGGCCGGGCCGATCTCGATCAGGAAAACTTCCGATGCGATGTCGGCCGAGAGCGTGAGCGTGGCCGGCTGGACGAGAACCGCCGCGTCGAGCCCGTGCAGGGTTGCGGAAACGCCTTCGGTCACGAGCGCAACGCTGCCGCGATGACAGAAGAGAACGAGATCGCGGGCGCTCGTAGCCACCGGCTGCGAGCCCTCGACATGAATCCTGCGCACGCGGTGCTTCAATGCCTGGCGGCGTGTCATCACATTGAGATCGGTGACCGGGCCATCCGCGAGGGTCGCGGATGTCGGCAGATCGGCAGGAAAGGTGAGGGGGGCGTCCGAGGCGGTCAGCAGTTTCGGTTGCCGGCCCTCGATCGCGAGCGTCATCCCGCTACCCTCCAGGATCGACAGGGTGCGGTCGATGCCGGGAAAGATCGAGAAGGCGCCATTGGTGGCGACGGTCGCCATGCTTATGCGCCAGTCGAAATCGGCAATGGTGGCACGGTCCGGAGAGACGGCGATTTCCACCGTCTCTCCGCCGCCGTTCTTCCACGGCATATGCCTGTACTCGCTCGAGCGCAGAATTCGCATCATCGTCAGCCGAGCCATCCCATCGACGTTCCGATCCAAATGATCGGCGCCGTCACCAGTATGCTCAATACGACGCGAATATACCAGATCACCAGAAGATCGCGAAAGCTGAGCGGGATCGAGGTCGCCAGCACGCAAGGGACCGAGGCGGACAGGAACAGAACCTGGCTGACCGATACCACCGCGGCCAGGAACTTCACCTCGGGCACTGCCTCCTTGAGCAGGATGGCGGGCAGGAACATCTCGGCGAGACCGGAGGCGAGCGCCTTTGCCGCCTGCATCGGCTGGCCGAATTGCGCGAGCCAGGTGAAGGGGTAGAGCGTCAGGCCGAGAATGTCGAAGATCGGCGTGAACTTGGCGGCGAGAAGTCCGATGAGCCCGACTGCCATGATGCTCGGCAGGATCATCGCCGCCATGCGCAGTCCATCCAGGAAGCTTTCGCGCAGCAGCGCCGGTAGGCTCTTGGCGATTGCCGCCTGCTCAAGGCCGGTCTCCGCGGCGACGCTCAGGCGGCTGCGCCCCGGGGGCAACGGCTGGTCCCGATCGCCCTCGTGCGCAAGGCGGGAAAGCGGCCAGATCCGGGCGGTGATGGCAGAAACGATGAACGTGACGACGAGCGTCGTCCAGAAGTAGAAATTCCAGATATCCATGAGCCCCAGCGTCTTCGCCACGATGATCATGAACGTGGCCGACACGGTGGAAAAGCCTGTCGCGATGATCGCCGCTTCGCGCACCGTGTACTTGCCTTCGCGGAACACGCGGTCGGTGATGAGGAGCGCAAGGGAGTAGCTGCCGACGAAGGAAGCGACGGCGTCGATGGCGGACCAGCCCGGCGTACGCCAGATCGGCCGCATCACGGGCTGGACGAGCACGCCGGTGAATTCGAGAAGGCCGTAGCCGATCAGAAAGGCGAGTGCCAAAGCGCCGATGGGTACGATCAGCCCGACCGACAGCACCAGCTTATCGAAGAGGAAGGGCAGCATGTCGGGCGCGAAGAGGATCGCGGGCCCTATGCCGGCGAGATAAAGGCCGGCAAGCACCAGTCCGAGGACGCGCAGGACCGAAAAGACGGCGTCGGTCGTCGTCTTGCGCCAGGTCCCCTTCACGATGGGTCCGAAGGCGCCGTACGCCATCAGCAGCAATACGAAGCCGATCGCCACCGGCCGTGCATGGGTCGATATGGCCGTTGCCGCATGGTCGAGCAGGATCGTCGACTTGCCGGCGATTTCGACCGGCACGAAGAACAGAAATATGCCGATGAGGCTGAAAAGAATGAGCCGCAAGGCTGCGCCGCCGCGCGAGCCCCCTGCCTCGGTGGTGATGTGCGTCATGTCGTCTCCTCCCTTCCCGTTCAGAGCGGGGTTACAGGCTGGCCTTCGACGGCGCGGCTCGCATCAACAGCCGCATCCGGTCGAAGTCTTCGTTCATCGGGCGATCGTCGCGATAGGCGGGAATCTCCGAGCGTATGCGCCCGTAAAGGGCAGCAGTGCGTTGCGCCTTGCCAGGTCCCTGCGGCTGCAGCTCATAGGCCTGAGCGGACGCAAGCAGTTCGATCGCCAGGATCCGCTCGAGATTGTCGACGATCGAGAGCGCTTTCCAGGCCGCCGGTGTCGCGTGGGTGAGCATGTCTTCCTGAAGCGCGGAGGTGATGCCGCCGTCGAGGCTGGCCGGCGCTGCGAGCCGCCGGTTCTCCGCCACGAGCGCGGCAGCCGTGTACTGCGCGATCATGAAACCCGAGCACACGCCGCTATCGCCGGCGAGGAAGGCAGGCAAACCGCTCACCAGAGGGTTCACCAGCCGGTCGATGCGGCGCTCGGAAATTGCTGCGACCTCCGCCACCGCGACGGCGAGGCTGTCCATTGCGAGGCCGAGCGCGGCACCGACGGCATGGGCCTGCGAATGCACCTCGGGTGACTCCGGCGCACCGGCAACGGCCGGGTTGTCGGTAACGCTTGCAAGTTCGCGATCGACGATTTCGGCTACCTGGCCGAAGGCGTCGCGGGCGGCGCCATGCACCTGCGGCACGGCCCTGAGACTCAGCGGATCCTGGGTGCGGGTGCCGGCCGTACCTGCCAGCATCGGGCTATCCGCCAGCCAGTCGCGCAGGCTTTCGCCGACTGCGTTCAGGCCAGGGGATCGGCGCAGAGCCAAGGGCAATTCGGCAAAGGCATTGGCCTGGCTGCCGAGGTTTTCGTAAGTCATCGCCGCGGCTGCATCGGCCCAGGCGAAGAGCCTTTCCGTGCGCGCGAGCGCCAGTGCCGCCAGACCGGTGGCGCACGGGGTTCCGTTGACGAGGCTGAGACCTTCTTTCGCTTCGAGCCGCAACGGCACAAGCCCCAGACGGGCGAGGGCATCGCCGCCGCTCAGTCTTTCAGTCCCCAGCATGGCCGAGCCGTGACCGATCAGCACGAGGCCGATCGCGGCGGCGTGGGTCAGATATCCAACCGAACCACGCGACGGAATGAGAGGGATGATGTCGGCGTTGAGCAGCGCCAAGAGTGTTTCGACCGTCTCGATCCGCACGCCGGAATAGCCGTGGGCGAAGTTGGCTATCTGTGCTGCCATGACGGCCCGGGCTTCCACTCGACCTAGCGGATCTCCGACGCCGCAAGCGTGGCTCAGGATGATGTTGCGCGAGAGCGCCTGCTGGTTCTCACGGCTGATGACGACATCGCAAAGGGCGCCGACGCCGGTGTTGATGCCGTAGCCACGGATGCCGCGGTCCACCAATGCGTCGACGATCCGGCGGGCATGGGCGATCCGCCGGCGCGCAGGCTCCGACAGGTCGAGGCGGACGCCCTCGGCGATCGAAGCGATCTCGCGCCAGGTAAGCGGCCCATCGATCGAAATCATCTCACCCATGGGTCTCCGGCCTTTCGTGCCTGCGCTGGACGAACCGGGCAACATAGTCGTTGGCAGGGTTGTCGAGGATGTCGCCCGGTGTGCCGACCTGAACGACCTGACCGTCCTTCAGGATCGCGATCTCCGACCCGATGCGTAGGGCCTCGTCGAGATCATGGGTGATGAAGACGATGGTCTTTGCAAGATTCTGCTGGAGTTGCAGCAATTGGTCCTGCATGTCGCCGCGGATCAGCGGGTCGAGGGCACTGAAAGCCTCGTCCATCAGGATCACATCGGTGTCGGCGGCGAGCGCTCGTGCAAGGCCGACGCGCTGCTTCATGCCGCCCGAGAGCTGATGGGGAAATTTCGCGTCGTAGCCGGACAGGCCGACCGTTTCGATCCATTTTATGCCGATTTCGCGGGCATCGTCCTTCGACACGCCGCGCACGCGCTGTCCGTAGACGACATTCTGGAGCACGGTCCGGTGCGGCATCAGGGCAAAGCTCTGAAAGACCATGCTGACGCGCCGCATGCGGAAGGCACGCAGCGCCTTCGCACCCAGGTCGAGGATGTTGTCGCCGTCGAAAAGGACCTCGCCGCTCGTTGGTTCTATCAGCCGGTTGAGGTGGCGCACCAGCGTCGACTTGCCCGATCCGGAAAGCCCCATGATCACGAAGATCTTTCCGGCGCCGATCTTCAGGCTGACATCGTTGAGGCCCACGCTGCAGCCGGACCTCGCCAGGATATCGGCCTTATCGAGACCGTCCTTGAGCATGGCGAGCGCCTTCTTGGCGTCATGCCCGAATATCTTGTAGACGTTCCGGATCTCTATATCAGCCATTGCGGGCGTCCTCCGTCCGGGGCTTGCCGAAGCCTTGCGTGATGCGGTCGAGCACGATCGCGAGAATGACGATGCCGATGCCGGCCTCGAGGCCCTTGCCGACGTCGAGCGTCTGAATGCCGTTGAGCACCTGTTCGCCGAGGCCGCGCGCGCCGATCATCGAGGCGACGACGACCATCGACAGCGCCATCATGATCGTCTGGTTGAGGCCGGCCATGATCGTCGGCGTCGCAAGGGGCAGTTCGACGCCGAAGAGGATCTGTCGCGGACTGCCGCCGAACGCCGTCGCAGCTTCGACGACTTCCGCGTCGACCTGGCGGATGCCGAGATCGGTGAGCCGGATCAGCGGCGGGACGGCGTAGATGATGGTCGCGAGGATAGCGGGCACCTTGCCGAGCCCGAAGAGCATCAGCGCCGGGATGAGATAGACGAAGCTCGGCATGGTCTGCATGACATCGAGCACCGGCAGAGTGATGTTGCGGACGGTGCGGCTCTTCGCGACGAGAATCCCCATGGGCACGCCGATCACTACCGAGACGATGGTCGCCATCAGCATCAGCGCGAGCGTCTGCATCGTCAGGTCCCAGAGTCCGAGGACGCCGACGGCGACCAGCAACGCGCCCACCGCCAGCGTCAGCGACCAGCGCCGCGAGCTCCGCCAGGCAAGCGCCATGAAGGCGAGAATGACGAGCCACCAGGGCAGGCCGCGCAGGATCCATTCAATGAACAGAACCGCCTTCAGGATGACGGCGCTGATCGCCTTGAAGACCCAGCCGTAATTGGTGACGAGCGCCTGGATGAAATCGTTCACCGGCGCGCGGATCGAGAGATTGAGAGAGTCCGGAAACATCGGATATCGTTCCTTGTTCAGGGCGGCGGCGCGAAGCCAAGACCCTCCTGGCCCGGGGAAGCAGCCCTTTCCCTACCGTCGCAACGCGCCCCGCCTGGTGGCGGGGCGCTGGCGACTGCCGGCCGGAAAGGCCGCTTTTACTTGAGACCGGCTTCGATCTTGCCGCGCGCCTCTTCCGAGACCCACTTGCTCCAGACGTCGCCCTTGGTTTTCAGGAATTCGGCGGCAGCCGCCGTGGCGTCGACCTTGTTGTCGGCCATATAGGCGAGGCTGGCGTTGACCTCCTCGAGCGGGAATGTTGCCTTTTCCAGAATCTCGACGATTTCCGGCGCTTCCGAAGCGAAGGTGCTGTTCACGCCATAGGCCACGTCGACGGAAGGGAAGGCGCAGCCTTCGTCACGTTTGCCGTTGGCGCTGCTCAGTTCTTTCCAGCAGGCTTCGTTATAGGCCGGCTCTTCGAGCTGGATCAGCTTGAATTTCCCCATGATCGCGGTCGGCGACCAGTAATAGAAGAGGATAGGCTCACCCTGGAGATAGGCGGAGGTGATCGCCGCATCCAGCGCCGTTCCCGTCCCCGGCCGGAAGTTCACATAGGCCTCATCGAGCTTGTAGGCCTCGAGCTTGGCGGTGCTCACGCCCTCGCAGGTCCAACCGGAGGGGCAGTTGAGGAACCGGCCTTTGGATGGCTCCTCCGGATCGGCGAAAATCTCGGCGATCTTCGGATCGGTAAGCTGTGATACGCTTTTCAGGTCCGGCGCCTTGGCTTCGATATTGCGAGCGGGATCGCCGTGGACGACATAGTCGGGCACGAACCAGCCTTCGCTGGCACCTACGAAGGTCTTGCCGACGGCCACCACCTTCTTTTCTTCGACCGCCTTGTTCCAGACGTCCGAACGGCCGAGCCATTCCTCGGCGAAAATCTGCACGTCGTTGTTGGCGGTTGCCTGTTCGAGAGTCACGGAATTGCCGGGGATCGAGTCGACCTGGCAGTCGTATCCCTTGGCAAGAATCGTCTTCATGACCTCGGTGATGAAGGCGCCGCTTTCCCAGTCGATGCCGGCGAAGGTCACGGTCTTGCCGTCGCCGCAATAGGAAGCATTGGCGCCGCTGGCGGAAGCCGCCAGCATCAGGCCGGCGGCAGCGAAGGTGAGTCTCATTGTGCTGATCGACATGCGCATTCCCCCATTTTTAATCGCGATTCGATTGCTATTTGAGCTTGTTCAGAACGCACGCGAAGGCGCGATCGATGTCTTCCTCCCGGTCATGCCGTCCGTCGCGGATCTTCCATTCGCCAGCGATCATGACGTCGCGAACCGTATCCCCGCCGAGTGCGAAGAGCCAGCGGTCGAGAATCTGGTTGCCGCTTGCCGCGGCGATATAGGGATTGGATCCGTCGAGAACGACGAAGTCGGCCATCGCGCCGACGCGGATGCCCGGCTCTTCCATTCCGGCGGCATGTCCGGCCGCTTGGGCGCCGCCGGCAAGCGCCGCATCGAAGATTGTCCTGCCGACGGAGGCGCCGGGCGCGGCGAGCCGGTTGCGCCTGCGGTCGCGCAGGCGCTGCCCGTATTCGAGGAGCCGAAGCTCTTCCGCGACGCTCGTCGCGACATGGCTGTCGGTTCCGACCCCGAAACGTCCGCCTGCGGCAAGAAAATCGACCGCGGGAAAAATTCCGTCGCCGAGATTGGCCTCGGTCGCGGGGCAAAGGCCGGCGACCGCGCCCGACCGGGCGAGCCGGTTCGTCTCGTCGGGCGTCATGTGCGTCGCGTGGATCGCGCACCAGCGCTCGTCCACCGGCATGTTGTCGAGAAGCCATTCGACCGGGCGCCGGCCGCTCCAGGCCAGGCAATCCTCCACTTCGCGGGGCTGCTCGGCGACATGGATGTGGATGGGGCCGGTGAGGGGCGATGATTCCAGGATCGCGCGCATTTCCTCCGGCGTCGCCGCCCGCAACGAATGGATCGCATAGCCAAGCCTCGCGCCTGTCGCATTGCAAGCGGGCGAGAGACGATCGAGCAGCGCGAGGAAGCCGTCGGGATCATTGAGGAAGGGACGCTGCCCCGCGCTCGGCGCAGCTCCGCCGAAATTGGCATGGGCGTAGAAGACCGGCAGATGGGTTAGGGCGATACCGCTCGTCTGCGCGGCCCTTAGTATCCGCAGCGACATTTCCGCCGGGTCCGCGTAAGGCGTGCCGTCGAGCTGATGGTGGAGGTAGTGGAATTCGACGACACGGCCGAAGCCGCCTTTCAGCATTTCCACATAGAGCTTGGCGGCGATTGCCTCGAGATCGTCCGGGTCGACCAGGCCGACGGTGCGATACATCTCCTCGCGCCAGGTCCAGAAGCTGTCGTCGCCTGTTCCGGCCACTTCCGCAAGGCCGGCCATCGCACGCTGGAAGGCGTGGGAATGCAGGTTCGCCATCGCCGGCACGACGGGTCCGGACAGATGCTCGTCGCCCGGTGCCTTCGATTGCCCTGCTTCCACCGCGAGAATGCGTCCCGCCGCGTCGACGGAGATCGCGACGTCCTTGGACCAACCGGTCGGCAGCAGCGCCTGTTCGGCAAACAGTCGATGAGCGGACAAAGCTGTCATGAGCGCCGTTCCTGTGCGTGGTTGTATATGGAACTATAGATATTTTCTTGTGGCGCGCAAGCTGGAAATAAAGGAAAACAAGCGCTGATTTGCCGGGCCGGCGGCGCCCGGCCGCAACGGAGCATCGCATGGCGGTATCGGGTCGTAAGAGCGACAGGGCGGTTTTCGACGACGGGCCGGTACCGCGCTATGAAGCGGTCAAGCAGTTCATCCGCAGCCGCATCGAAAGCGGCGATTGGCCGCCGCACCATCGCATACCGTCCGAAAACGATATCGTCGCCGATCTCGGAGTCAGCCGGATGACCGCCAATCGGGCACTTCGCGAACTGGCGAGCGAGGGTGCGATCACGCGGGTCCAGGGGGTAGGGTCCTTCGTGGCTGCCCACAAGGGCAGCACGGCCCTTCTCGAGGTGCGCAATATCGCCGACGAGATTCGCGAGCGCGGCCACAGGCATACCTCGCGGATCACGCTCCTCGAGGAGGAGCAGGCAAGCACCGGGGTCGCAGAGGCGCTCGGGCTTGCGACGAACGCGCGGGTCTTTCACTCGATCATCGTCCACGCGGAGGACGACGTTCCGATCCAGATCGAGGACCGTTTCGTCAATCCTGCAATCTGCCCCAATTACCTGGAACAGGATTTCACCAGCATGACCCCGAACGTCTATCTGACGTTGGTGGCGCCGATCACGCGGACGGAGCAGATAGTCGAAGCCGTTCTGCCGAAGCCGTGGGAATGCAAGCTCCTTTCGATCGGCCGCGGCGAACCGTGCCTGATGATCCGTCGACGGACCTGGTCGGAAGCTGCGAATGTGACGGTCGCGTGGCTCACCTATCCGGGTACGCGCTATCGTCTTGAAGGTGTTTCGCAGTAAGAAGGACACCTTCGCAGAGACGGGAAGGAAATGATGGAAGACGAATTGCTGAAGCGCCGCACGCGGCTTGCGAGACCGGACGTGTCGATCGAAGAGGCGCAGGCGATCCTGGCTCAACATTACGGCCTTTCCGGCTATCTTACGGAACTCGGCAGCCAGCAGGACCGCAACTACCGCGTCGACACAAGCGAGGGACGTTTCGTCCTCAAGATCGCGCGTGCCGAATATGCGCGGGCCGAGATCGAAGCCCAGAATGCCGCTTTGCGGCATGTCGCCACCAGGCCCGATGCTCCCAAAGTGCCCGAAGTGATGTCCGCTTTGAGCGGCGAGGAAATCGTTGCCGCATCCGTTCGCGAGGAAACCTATCAGTTCCGGTTGCTCACCTATCTCGACGGCACGCCTCTGACGCGCCGCAGGCACCTGGCCGTGGAAACCGTGGCGGCACTTGGCGATCTTGCGGGCCGGTTGGCCGTCGCACTCAGGGATTTCGATCACCCGGGGCTCGAGCGGGAGCTGCAATGGGACCTCAGAAGGGCGGGGCCGGTCGCGCTTCACCTGCTTTCGGCCATGAGCGACATCGATCTGCGCCAGCGCATTGCCGAGGCGATGGTCGGCGCCATGCGCAGGGTTCAGCCGCTGATGCCGGAGCTGCGCCTGCAGGCGATCCATCAGGACGTCACCGACGACAATGTCGTGAGCCGCGCGAACAGGAGCGGGCGCCTCATCCCCGACGGCGTCATCGATTTCGGCGACGTGCTGAAAGGATGGGTGGTCGCCGATCTTGCCGTTACCTGCGCATCGCTGCTGCATCACTCGGACGGAGATCCCTTCCATATCCTGCCGGCGGTGAAGGCGTTCCATGCCGTCTGCCCTTTAACGGATGCCGAATTGAAGGCGCTCTGGCCGTTGATCGTCGCGCGTGCCTGCGTTCTCGTGGCGAGCACGGCGCAGCAGCTCGAGGTCGATCCGGAAAATGCCTATGTCGAAGGCAATGCCGCGCATGAGCGGGAAATCTTCGACGTTGCCGTTTCGGTGCCTCTCGAACTCATGGAGCATGCGATCGGAGAGGCCGTGGGGAGGGCTCCGCAGCTTTCTCCGCCCGAGATGGGCGGTCGGCTGCTGCCCGAGCTCGACCTTTCGGAAATAGGCATCGTCGATCTTTCCTCGCTCGGCCCGCACCTTCCTGCCGATCGCTGGCATTACGAGGACACCGAAGCCCTGCTCCTGCAATCGGCGGCGCGTGCGGCCGGTGCCGCGGCGACGCGCTATGGCGAGTACCGGCTGACGGAAACGAGGCTCCTGCAGGCAAGCGCCCCCCGGACATTCGCCCTGCACGTGGATTTATGCCTGCATGGGCAGACTGCCGTGCACGCGCCTTTTGCCGGCCGGCTCCACCAGCGCGGCGGCAAGCTGATCTTCTCGGGCGAAGGTCTCCATCTCCATCTTTACGGCGTGGAGGCAGCCGAACTCGCCGAGGACGCGTTCGAGGCGGGCGCACGGATCGGCGTGGTCCCCGGCGATCCGTCGGCCCTGGGGTTCATGCGCGTCCAGCTTTGCACGACGCCGGAGGTGGACCCGCCCGCCTTCGCTGCGTCACATCAGGCGGAGGCATGGTGCCGGCTTTGCCCGTCGCCCGCACCGATCCTGGGCTTCGATTGCGATGCGGCCTTGCCGGACGCGGCCGGGCTCCTCGAGCGCCGCCGACGGCACTATGCCCGGCCGCAGAAGAACTATTACCGCACGCCGCCGCAGATCGAGCGCGGCTGGAAGGAGCATCTCTTCGACGTCGAAGGGCGCGCTTATCTCGATATGGTCAACAACGTCACGCTCGTCGGCCACGGGCATCCGCGCCTGTCGGCTGCGGTCGGGCGGCAATGGTCGCTGCTCAACACCAATTCGCGGTTCCACTATGCTGCCGTGACGGAGTTTTCCGAGCGGCTTGCGGCGCTCGCGCCGGAAGGTCTCGACACTGTCTTTCTGGTCAACAGCGGATCCGAGGCGAACGATCTCGCCATCCGGCTCGCCTGGGCCCATTCCGGAGCGCGCAACATGATCTCGCTGCTGGAGGCCTATCACGGCTGGACGGTCGCGAGCGACGCCGTTTCCACCTCGATCGCGGACAATCCGCAGGCGCTGACGACGCGTCCCGACTGGGTCCATCCCGTCGTCTCGCCGAACACCTATCGAGGCCCGTTCCGCGGGGAGGGTTCGACGGGCGACTATGTCGACGCCGTGTCTCGAAAGCTCGCGGAACTGGACGAGAAAGGCGGGAAGCTCGCCGGTTTCATCGCAGAACCGGTCTACGGCAATGCCGGCGGCATTCCGTTGCCTTCCGGCTATCTGGAAGCGGTCTACGCCATGGTCCGCGAGAGAAGCGGCGTCTGCATCGCCGACGAGGTGCAGGTCGGCTACGGGCGGCTCGGTCATCATTTCTGGGGTTTCGAGCAACAGGGCGTCGTGCCCGATATCATCACCGTCGCCAAGGGCATGGGCAACGGCCATCCGCTGGGCGCGGTCATCACGCGGCGCGAGATTGCCGATGCGCTGGAGAAGGAAGGCTATTTCTTCTCTTCCGCCGGCGGCAGCCCCGTGAGTTCCGTCGTCGGCTTGACCGTCCTCGACATTCTTCACGACGACGCCCTGCAGGAAAATGCCCGCGCGGTGGGCACCCATCTCAAGAGTCGGCTCGAGGCGCTCGGGGACCGGTTTCCTCTCGTCGGCGCCGTTCACGGCATGGGGCTTTACCTGGGCGTGGAATTCGTCCGCGACCGCGAAACGCTCGAACCGGCCACCGAGGAAACCGCGGCGATCTGCGACCGCCTTCTCGATCTCGGCATCGTCATGCAGCCGACCGGAGACCATCTGAACGTCCTGAAGATCAAACCGCCGCTTTGCCTCGCCCGGGAGAGCGCCGATTTCTTCGCCGATATGCTGGCCAGGGTGCTCGAAGAGGGATGGTAGGAGAAAGGCGCCGCCGGAATTCCCTGCGGCGCCTGCTTTGATCCGCTGCATGTCGTGTCCTTCAATCGGCTGCGATCGAAGGAAACATGCAGAAGGTCAGCGGACCGGCGGCGCGTAGATCAGGCCGCCGTGGTTCCAGAGCCTGTTGAGGCCGCGATCGATCCTGAGCGCGCTCTCCTTGCCGAGGTGACGCTCGAAGATCTCACCGTAGTTGCCGACCGCAGCCACCGTCTGGTAGGCCCATTTCGGATCGAGCCCGAGCGCCTTTCCGGCTTCGTTGTCGATGCCGAGGAAGCGCTTTTGTGCGGCGGTTCCGCTTTCGAGGAGCGAAGCGGCATTGTCCCGGGTGATGCCCAGCTCCTCTGCCTCTATCATCGCGAAGAGCGTCCAGCGAACGACCTTGAACCATTGATCGTCGCCCTGGCGGACGGCAGGGCCGAGCGGCTCCTTGGAAATGACTTCCGGCAGGATGACGAAGCGGTCAGGATCATTGAGCGTCAGCCGCTGCGAATAGAGGGCGGAGGCATCGGTGGAATAGACGTCGCAGCGGCCGGAATTGAAGGCCTGGATCGTCTGGTCCGCCTTTTCGAAGGCGATCACCTGATACTCGATCCTGTTGGCGCTGAAATAGTCCGCCATGTTCTGTTCGGTCGTGGTGCCGGTCTCCGTGCAGACGGAGGCGCCCGAGAGCTCCTTGACGCTCTTCACGCCGATATCGTTGCGCACCATGAAGGCCTGACCGTCATAATAGTTCACGCCGACGAAGCTCATGCCCAGATCCGTGTCGCGCGAAAGCGTCCAGGTGGTCTGGCGCGAAAGCAGGTCGACCTCGCCGGATTGGAGCGCGGTGAAGCGCTCCTTGGTCGAAAGCGGCACATATTTCACCTTCTCCGGACTGCCAAGGGTGGCGGCCGCGACCGCACGGCAGAAATCGATGTCGAAGCCGGACCACTCGCCCTTATCGTCCGGGGCGGAGAAGCCGAGGACGCCCTGACTCACGCCGCAACGCAGCTCGCCGCGCTGCTTGACGACGTCGAGGGTTGCGGCCTGCGCCGTCGTGCCGGCAAGAAACGCCGTCGCAAAGAGTGCCAAAATGCCGGTTTTCATCGTCCTGTCCTCCTCCGTTATAAGACGCAATCATTGAGCTCCAGGACGCGCGTCGCGCCCGGAGTGGTCTGGTTCTTCGGTGATACCGCTACCTCGTAATTATCCGGCTCGCGCCAGCACGGCCTCGAACGTTTCCTCGAGCACGGCGATCAGGTGATCCGCGTCGCGCTTCGAAAAGATCATCGGCGGTCGCATTTTCAGGACGTTGTCATGTGGGCCCTCAGTGCCCATCAGCACGCCGCGCTGGCGGGCTCCGTTCGCGACGGCCCGGGCGATCTCCGTCGCCGGCGCCCTGGTTCTGCGGTCGCTGACGAGCTCGATGCCGAGGAACAGGCCGAGGCCGCGAACGTCGCCGATGACCTCGTAGCGCTCCTGCATGGTCCGGAAGGCGGCGAGAAGATGATTGCCGATATCGAGCGCATTGCGGCGCAGGTCCTCGCCTTCGATGACGTCGAGCACCGCGAGACCGACGGCGCAGGACACCGGGTTGCCGCCGAAGGTGTTGAAATACTCCATGCCGTTGTCGAACGAGGCCGCGATCTCACGCGTCGTGACGACTGCGGCGAGTGGATGACCATTGCCGATCGGCTTGCCCATGGTGACGATATCAGGAACGACGCCTTGCGTCTCGAAGGCCCACCAATGGCTGCCGACCCGGCCGAAGCCGACCTGCACCTCGTCGGCGATGCAGACGCCGCCGGCCTCCCTGATCATGCGGTAGACCTCGTTGAGGTAGCCATCCGGCAGAAACACCTGGCCTGCGACGCTCGGAATGGATTCGGCGAGGAAGAAACCCGGCGCTTCGTCTCGGGCGCGCATCGCCGCGATCAGCTCGGCCACGTCTTCGGCGAAGCGCCTGCCGTGTTCCTCCGGCGGCCAGGCGGCCGGCGCGTGGTAACTGTCCGGAACGGCCGCCACGTGAACATGCGGCTTCTGGCCCTTTCCGCCCTTGCGGCGGAACTTGTATGCGCTGAGATCGATCAGCTCCTGCGTCGTACCGTGATAGGCCCAGTCCAACACGACGGCGTTTTCCTTGCCCGTATGCGCCCGCATCAGGCGCAGGGCGAGACCGTTGGCTTCGGAGCCGCTGTTGGCGAAGGCGGCGACGGCGAGTTCCTTCGGCATCGTGGCCGTCAGCCGCTCGGCATAGGCGACGATGTTGTCGTGCAGGTAGCGCGTGTTGGTGTTGAGCGTCCCTGCCTGCCGGGCCAATGCGTCCACCACGGCCGGATGGGCGTGGCCGATGTGGCAGACATTGTTGAAGCAGTCGAGATAGGCGCGGCCGCGATCGTCGATCAGCCAGACGCCTTCGCCGCGCACGAACTTGATCGGCTTCTCGTAGGAGATCGACAGGTTCGGCAGCAGCAGCTCTTTCCGTTGCCTGATGATGTCCTCGTGGGGGCGGCCGCTCCGGTCGTAGAATTCCGGCGCGATGCCGGCAAATGTGCTCGCGTCGGGGAAGAGCTCCGCCCAGACGTCGAGGTAGCGCTCCTCGCCGACGCCGGGGATGTCCGTCGCTGCGAGACTTGTGTCGGTGGAGATCTGCAGATGCAGATGCGGCGCCCAGCCGCCGTTTTCTTCCGGAGCGCCCATTTCACCGACAAGCGCGCCGGCCTCCAGCCGGTCGCCGGCCTTCAGCCGGCTGACGGCCTCATGGGCAAGATGGCCCCATAGCGTCAGGAAAGGCGGGCAGCCGTCCGGTTCATGGCGCAGAGCGATAAGGCAACCGTATCCGAGCGGATCCTTCTCGATCTCGACGCTCGCGACGGTGGCTGCAAGCGGCGTATGGACCTTGGTGCCCGCCGCCATGAAGAGATCAAGACCCAGATGGCGCGTGCGGCGCGTCTCTTCGATCATGCGGGAGACGAACATCTCGCCCGAATAGACGGTGCGGGCCTCACCCCAGGGGCCGATGCCGAGCTCGACGCCGGCCCTGCGGCATTGCTCTTCCCAGACCGATTGCGCGTCATGCGGCCGGCCGGCCGCCGAACTGACGGTCATCGGATGCGCCGGATCGCCGTAGGGGACGAGAGCGGCCGGATAAGCCGCGGCTGGACGATCGAGAAGCGGCAGGAGGCTCTTGCGATTTCCGACGATCCAGGAGGCGACGGCGCGGGCTCCGGCTACTGTCTCGAAACCGCAGGCCTTTCTCAGGATCGCCGTTGAGAAACGCGGGTTCATCGCATCGAGTTTGCGCAGCAGCGCCCAGGCCGGCCTTTCGCTGATCGCGAGATAAGGGTTGTCGGCGGTGTGCGCCCGGCGTGATGCAGAGATCGTCACCGAGGTGACCAGCCGCATGGCGATCAGGTCGAAGAGGAGATCGACTTCTTCTTCGAGGAGCGGGTATTCGGCATGGTAGCCGTTGGCGATCGCAGCCGCAGCGCCGATCGGATCGGGGTGGTCGAGGCCGGCATAGGCGGCGGCGATCGCGACTTCGGCGATGACGGGCGCGTAGAGGGCGTCGCCAAAGTCGATGATGCCGGAAATGCGGTCGTGGTCGTCTTCGTCGATGAGGACGTTCCAGTCGTTTGCGTCGTTATGGATGACGGCGGAGCGCAGCATCGGGAGCCGCGGGGCGACCCGCTCGTCGAAGCGGTCGAGAAAGCGCTGGAGAAGAGCACGATCCTGGAGATCGGCCACATATGCGAGCCGTCCGGCAGAACGTCCGGCATTGCGGATGTCCCAGTCGAGATCGCGCAGTGCGCCCGGATGCATGAAGCCTTTGAGCGAGGCGTCGAAGCGGCCGAGCATCCGGCCGAGGGAGTGAAGTGCTCCATCGCTCCGATCGGACTGTGCGAGCGGAGTTCCCGGAACCCAGGTGACCAGCCGCAATCGATGGACGGTCCCGCGCCTCGTGGTCGTCGCGAGGTTCTCGCCGGACAGAGTCGGTTGCAAATGCGGAACCGGCAGGTCTCCTGCATTTTCGCCGGCGTGCTTCAGCAGCGCTGTCTGGAAGTCGCTTTCGATTTCCGGTTCGGCGCCGTTGACGATCTTCAGAATGTAGCAGCGGCCATCACGGGTATTGACCTTGAAGTTCTGGTCCCGCTCGCTGTCCAGCGGCTGAAGTGACCCATCCAGGCCGAAGTGCTGCGCGAGGAGGGCTTGCGCTTCCTCGATCGTGAAATCCGGCGTCGTTTTCAGCATGTCGTTCATGGAGACCCCCGCTCTTGTCACGAGAGTTGCACGCCCGTTCGGCATGTGCATCCGGCATTTCGCCGGTTGCACCGGCACTTTGGTTATTATAACCGTCATCTTGCCGGCGCTACTCGACAGCCGCCCGGCAGTCCCTCTGGCCGGCCGCAGGAGGCAGGATATCGACGCGACAGACCGAACGATCCTCAGCATACTGAGCCGCGAGGCGCGTATTCCCATGAAGTCGCTTGCCGGGCGTATCGGATTGTCGCGCAGCGCGACGGCCGAGCGTGTCGCGCGGCTGGAGAAGGCCGGCGTCATTCGCGGCTATCGCGCCGACATCGGCCAGCTGGAGGAGGGGGAGATCGAGGCTTTCCTGCTGGTGACGCTGAAGCGGACGCCCTCGCTCGGCGTGCTCGATCGGCTAGCCGGGTTTTCCTCCGTCAGACGCGTTTTCTCGGTCAGCGGTCAGCTTGATCTCATCGTGGAAGTGAAGGTCGCTTCGATCAACGCGCTGAACGAGCTGCGCAACGAAGTCGCGCAGCTCGACAATGTCGAGGATCTGACGACCTCGATCGTGCTGCGCCGCGATATCGAACGAAGCTGAGCGGCTACGCTCTCCGGGCGGAAAACCGTCCGACACATTTCCTGGAAGTGTCCTAACCCTCGCTCAGCATCTCAACCTCGCCGATCGTACGCCCGATGAGGCTTCGGCGGACGCGGCCGACGTCGCGCATCGGCGGCTCGCCGAAATGGCGGGCATATTCGCGGCTGAACTGGGACTGGCTCTCATACCCGACCTTGTGGCCGGCATCGCCGGCATCGAGACGCTCCTCGAGCATCAGCCGCCTTGCCTCCTGCAGGCGCAGTTGCTTCTGGTACTGCAGCGGGCTCATCGCCGTGATCGCCTTGAAATGGTGATGAAGCGAGGAGACGCTCATGCTGACGCGGCTTGCGAGGTCGTCGATGCGCAAGGGGCGGGAATAATGTTCCTTCAGCCAGGACACCGCGCGGCCGATCTGGTGCGGCTGGCTCTCCGTGGTCGCCATCTGGCGGAGCCTGGCGCCGTGCGGTCCGAGCAGCAGGCGATAAAGCAGTTCCTGCTCGATCAGCGGCAGCAGCACCGCGATGTCATCCGGTCTGTCGAGGAGCCGCAGCAGCCGAAGCGCCGTGTCCTCAAGATCGGGTGTGAGCTTGCTGACCGTCATGCCGCGCGGCGAACCCGGAGCTTTCGCCGCCTCCGGGCCGATTGCGTCGAGGAGCGCCGGAAGCCTCGTCGTATCGATCTGGAAGGCCATGCTGAGATAGGGCTCCTCGGGCGAGGCGAGCGATATCTGAGAGAGAACCGGCAGGTCGATGGAGGTCAAAAGGTAGTCCGAGGCGCCGTAGACGAGGGTTTCTTCGCCGAGCACGACGCGTTTGGCCCCCTGGACGATGATCGCCAGGCTCGGCTTGTAGGCGGCGCAATTCGGCTTCGCGGAGACGGAATGCCGGTGAACGCTCAGCCCTGGTATAATCGTTGGGTAATCGCCGTCCTCTCCGGCGATCCGGGCAATGATGTCGATCATTTCCTGACGCGGCATGCGCTGTGATTCTGTCATCTTCGGTGGACTTTCCAATAGCTTAGATCCGTGCGGAGACAGGGGGTCAGATAGGTTGTCGGTGCTATCCCGCCAGCTGCCTTCGGCGATTCTCGCAGAATCGTGCAAAAGTTTTGCAGGATCGCACTAACGCAATCGCCTTGTGAGGCAGCATAGTCCGCCCTGCCGCCTGCGGTCCATAGGCCGATGGGCGCGCTACTCCCAGACATGCCACTCACAGACATGCCACTCCCAGACATGAAGGACAGACCCATGGCCATTGCAAGAGGATATGCGGCGACCGACGCGTCGAAGCCGCTCGCACCCTTCACCTTCGAGCGTCGCGAACCGCGCGACGACGACGTGGTGATCGACATCAAATATTGCGGCGTCTGCCATTCCGATATCCACCAGGCGCGCGACGAATGGGGCAATTCGACCTTCCCCATGGTACCCGGCCACGAAATCGTCGGCATCGTCAGGGCGGTCGGCTCCAAGGTCACCAGGTTCAAGATCGGCGATCGGGTGGGCGTCGGCTGCTTCGTCGACTCCTGCACGACCTGCGCCAAGCGCGACCTCGATCTGGAGCAATATCTGCCCGGCCTGGTGGTGACCTACAACGGCGTCGAGGCAGATGGAACACCGACCCAAGGCGGCTATTCCGACCATATCGTCGTCAAGGAAGGCTATGTACTCTCCATCCCGGACAACCTTCCGCTCGACGCTGCCGCACCGCTGCTTTGCGCCGGCATCACGCTCTACTCGCCGCTGCGTCACTGGAAGGCCGGCCCCGGCAAGAAGGTGGCGATCGTCGGCTTGGGCGGTCTCGGCCATATGGGCGTGAAGCTCGCCCATGCGATGGGCGCGGAGGTTACGGTGCTCAGCCAGACGCTTTCGAAGAAAGAGGACGGGCTTAAGCTCGGGGCGGATCACTACTACGCGACGAAGGATCCGGAGACATTCACAAAGCTCGCCGGCAGCTTCGACCTGATCATCTGCACGGTCGCGGCCGAAATCGACTGGAACGCCTATCTCAACCTCCTGAAGGTCGATGGCGATCTGGTGCTCGTCGGCATTCCGGAGAATCCGGTGCCGGTCCATGCCTTCTCGCTGGTGCCGGCACGGCGCAGCATTTCCGGCTCCATGATCGGTTCTATCAAGGAGACGCAGGAAATGCTCGATTTCTGCGGCGAGCACGGCATCGTTTCGGAGATCGAGACGATCCGCATGGAGCAGATCAACGAGGCCTATGAGCGGGTGGTGAGAAGCGACGTGCGCTACCGCTTCGTGATCGACATGGAATCGATCAAGGCGTGATCGATTCCGATAGGTGATTGCGGGCGGAAACCGCACACTTCTTAATCCCGCTCTGACGGGCCGCTGCCGCTACTCAAAGCAGCGGCAGCGGCCCGTCATTCTTGATCTCTTCCATCACCGCATAGGTCCGGGTTTCCTTGACGCCCGGGAGCGTCCAAAGCACCTGGCCGAGGAAGTTGCGGTAGGCGGCCATGTCCTCGAAGCGGGTCTTGACGAGATAGTCGAAGCCGCCCGCGACCATGTGGCATTCGAGCACAGCGGGCGCCTGCTTTATGGCGGCCGCGAACTGGTCGAAGACTTCCGGCGTCGTCTTGTCGAGCATCACTTCGATGAAGACCAACAGCCCGAAGCCGAGCTTGTGCGGGTCGAGACGCGCACCGAAGCCGGAGACGTAACCTTCCTTCAGCAGCCGCCTCAGGCGTTCGCTGGTCGCCGTCGGGGAAAGCCCGATCCGGTCCGCCAGCTCCAGATTGGTAATCCGCCCGTCCGCCTGCAGGATATTGAGGATTCTCCGGTCCGTCTTGTCGATCTGGTGCATGGTCGCCTCCCGCTTTCCGTGCCTCAGGCGGCAAGCCGTGTTTCGGCGAGCTTCACCCAATAGGAAATTCCGTGCGGAATGGCTTCGTCGTTGAAGTCGTAAGCCGGGTGATGCAGTCCCGCCGTATCGCCATTGCCGATGAAGACGAAGGCGCCCGGCCGGGCCAGCAGCATGTAGGAAAAGTCCTCGCCGCCCATCATCGGGTCGAGCGCTGCGTTGACGTTGCCTTCGCCGGCGACGGTGGCGGCGACTGCGAGCGCGTGACCGGTCTCGGCGGCGTGGTTTACGGTCACGGGATAGTTGCGGCCGTACCAGACGTCGACGGTGGCGCCGTAGGCACCGGCGATGTTGTCGGCGATCTGGCGGATCCGGGCTTCGCCGGTGTCGCGCACTTCCGGCGTCAGCGCGCGCACGGTGCCGGCGAGTACGGCCTGTTCGGGGATGACATTGTGGGCGAAGCCGGCATTGAACTTGGTGACGGAGACGACGATGGAGGCAAGCGGATCGACGGTGCGCGAGGCGATCGTCTGCAGCGCGTTGACGATCTGGGCGCCGATGGCGATCGGGTCGATCGTCTTGTGCGGCTGAGCGGCGTGGCCGCCGCGGCCCTTGACGGTAATGGTGAACTCGTCGGTCGAGGCCATGATCGGGCCGGCGCGGCTGCCGAAGTGGCCGACCGGCATCCCCGGCATGTTGTGCATGCCGTAGACCTCTTCGATCGCGAAGCGCTCCATCATGCCGTCCTTCACCATCTCGTTGCCGCCGCCGCCGCCTTCCTCCGCCGGCTGGAAGATCACCGCGACATTGCCGGCGAAGTTACGCGTTTCGGCAAGATACTTCGCCGCGCCGAGCAGCATGGCCGTATGGCCGTCATGGCCGCAGGCATGCATCTTGCCGGGGGCCGTCGAGGACCAGGACCTGCCGCTTGCTTCGGTGATCGGCAGGGCGTCCATGTCGGCCCTGAGCCCGACGGTGCGGCCCGGGCCGCGATTGCCGCGGATGAGGCCGACGACCCCGGTCCGGCCGAGGCCGGTCACGATTTCGTCAACGCCGAAATCCCTCAGTTTTCTTTCGACGAAGGCTGCCGTATTTTCCACCGCGAACAGGAGCTCCGGGTTCTGGTGCAGATGGCGCCGCCATTCGGTCACTTCGTTCTTGAGCTCGGCGGCACGGTTTAGAATCGGCATTGTTCGTTCCTGTCGGTCTGTTCGTTCACTTCGGTTCGACACGCGAGTCCCGACGCTTCAGCGTCGGCTGGAGTCTCGCCGCTGGAGTGTCCGGGCGGTGGATTGGCGCGAAGCCCGATGAATGGGCTTTGCCATCTCCTTGCCATATAGGCTAAATAGCGGGACGATACGAGGCAACTCCGGAATTTCGAGGTTTGGATTGTGGCAATAGCACGATTCCCGTTGGGCGACAGATTGGGCAGGATAGGCATGCTTGCGGGAGCTTGCGCGGTCGTCCTGGCTGCGGCGCTGCCTGCATCGGCCAATCCGCGGCTGGTAATCGACGTCGATACGCTCAAGGTCTACGAGCATCAGGACATCTTCCAGAAATGGTATCCGGCGTCGCTGACCAAGCTCATGACGGCCTATACCACGTTCCGTGCCATCCAGGCGGGGCAGCTGACGTTGGAAAGCCCGGTGGTCATGACGAAGAACGCCGCTTCGGAGCCGCCGAGCAAGATGTTCTACAAGCCCGGCCAGAAGATGACGCTCGACAGCGCGTTGAAGATGATGCTGATCAAGTCGGCGAACGACGTCGCCGTCGCGATCGCCGAGACGGTCGGCGGATCCGAACAGGCCTTCATCGAGAAGATGAACGCCGAGGCGCGCCGCATCGGCATGACCTCGTCGCATTTCATCAATCCCAACGGCCTGCCTGGCAAAGGGCAATATACGACCGCTCGGGACCTTGCGGTGCTCGCGCTTACGCTGAAGCGCGAATTCCCGCAATATGCTTCCTATTTCGCGCTGGAAGGCTTCACCACCGGCAAGAAGGACTATCCCAATTACAACATGCTGATAGGCCGTTTCGATGGCGCGGACGGCATGAAGACGGGGTTCATTTGCGCCTCGGGCTTCAACCAGGTCTCCTCGGCGAGCCGCGGCGGCCGCAGGGTGGTTTCGGTCGTGCTCGGCGAAGACAGCCTTGCAGCGCGTGCCGACGAGTCGGCCAGGCTCCTGCAGATGGCTTTTACCACGGTGGGCACGGGCAAGCCCTCGCTTGCGGAGATCGTGCCGTATGGCGAAACCCGCGAGGTGGTTGCCGATATCAGCAAGGAAATCTGCTCGAAGCAGGCGGCGAAGGTGCGCAGCGAGGGGCGTGACGAGGCTGGCCGGCAGAAGCTGCTTTCACCCTATATCCACGAGATCGACCGCCCGCTGAAACTTGCCTTCGCCGGCCTCATACCCGGCAGCGACGACAAGACGGCAAAAGCCGGCAGCGATGCCACGGCACAGGGCGATGCGGTCGAGATCGCCAATGTGCCGATCCCGGTCCCGCGCCCGAGCTTCTGAACGGAGTCTTTCATGAACGGTCCAATGCCGGTGGTGCCGGTCTCGATCCTCACCGGCTTTCTCGGCGCGGGCAAGACGACCCTTCTGAACCGGGTGCTCAAGGATCCGGCGCTTGCCGACACGGCCGTTATCATCAACGAATTCGGCGATGTCTCCATCGACCACCTCCTGGTCGAGGCTTCGAGTGACGGCGTCATCGAGCTTTCCGACGGCTGCCTGTGCTGCACCGTGCGCGGCGAGCTCGTCGATACGCTGGCCGATCTCATGGACCGGATGCAGACCGGCCGCATCAAGCCGCTGAAGCGCGTCGTCATCGAGACCACCGGTCTTGCCGATCCGGCACCGGTGCTTCAATCCGTCCTCGGCAATCCCGTGATTGCCCAGAATTTCCGGCTGGACGGAGTCGTCACCGTCGTCGATGCGGTCAATGGCGAGCAGACGATCGCCAATCATGTGGAGGCCATGAAGCAGATCGCGGTGGCCGACCGGCTGGTGATCAGCAAGAGCGGGCTCGCCAAAGATGATGGGATCGGCAGGCTCGAGGCGCAGCTCAGGGATCTCAACCCGCGCGCGCCGATCATCGACGGCGACACGGAAAAGGCGGGCCGGGCCGATCTCTTCGCCTGCGGTCTTTACGACGCCTCGACCAAGGTCGCCGATGTCGGGCGCTGGCTTCAGGACGAGGCCCATGCGGACGACCACCACCACCACCACCACCATGACCACCACCACGAAGATGGCCACGGCCATGGGAACCACCATCACGACGTCAATCGTCATGGTTCGGACATCCGCTCATTCAGCATCGTGCATGACCGGCCGATCGAACCGATGGCGCTAGAGATGTTCATCGACCTCCTGCGCTCGGCCCATGGAGAAAAGCTGCTGCGCATGAAGGCGATCGTTTCCGTCGCGGACAATCCGGAGAGGCCGGTGGTGCTGCACGGCGTGCAGACGGTCTTTCACGCGCCGGAACGGCTTGCCGCCTGGCCCGACCCGGCCGATCGCCGGACGCGAATGGTGCTGATCACCAAAGGCCTGGAGGAAGCATTCGTGCGCGACCTCTTCGACGCCTTCACCGGCAAGCCGCGCGTCGACCGACCGGATGCGCAGGCGCTCGCGGACAACCCCCTGGCGGTGCCGGGGATGAAGTTCTGACGGCTCCGGCCGGACTTTCTTCATCAGCACCCGCTCGCCGGTGGGCTTGAGAAAGGAATGGGTCTTGGACAGTTCGACCGTGTTCATCAGTAACCGTAGCCAGGCGGTGCGGCTGCCAAAGGCCGTCGCCTTTCCCGAGAGCGTGCATCAGGTCGATATTCTCAAGATCGGCCGCAGCCGCGTGATCGTGCCCCAGGGCAAAAGATGGGACGATCTGTTCCCCAGCGGGCCGCGCCTCAGCGAGGATTTCATGAGCGAGCGTAAGCAGCCGGTGGCGGAAACGCGCGGATCGTTCTGATGCTCACCCAAATGCGCGCAGCGAAGGGCTGATTGTCGTGACCAACAATATACGCGAGATCGTCCGCATGCCGGGTGTAAGGGTCGAGAACTGGCTGTGACAGATCCGAAGGCGCGATGCGCCGCCAATTTAGTTAGCACCGCTTGCGAATGAGGAAACGATGTCCGTCTGCGAGCGGCTCAGCCTGCTCCAGCCGGTGCCCGTCCTCGTTGCAGAAATGCGGGATGTCTATCACGGCCAGCGGGTCGGTCGTTTCGATCTCGATGAGCGCGCCGGGCGGCAGGTTTTCCATTCGCTTGCGCGTCTTCAAAACGGGAAGGGGACATTTCAGCCCCCTCAGATCGTAGCGTAGCCTCGCTTCCTCGGGCATCAGTTGCCCCAGAGTTTCCAGAACGGGCGCTTCTTCGGCTGCTCGGCGGGCTGCTGTTCTGGTGCTTGCGCTTGCGCATTCCCGGCGGGAGCGGCGGCCACCTGAGCATTGTCCTGCGCCGGCGGTGCTGCCTGCTGCCCGCCGGCGGCGGCTGGCGGCTGGCCCGGTGCGGGCTGTTGAGCGGTTGGCTGGCCTGCGGCCTGCTGCGCGGGAGTCCCGGCGGCGGGTGCGGCTGGCGCGGCCGCCGGCTCGTTGCGAGAGAACAGGCCCCAGAGCGACTTCCTCGGGGGCTCGGCCTGTACCGCTGCCTGCTCCACGGGGCGCTCGAGCGGGTTGGCCTGCGGCACCGGCGGGCCCTTGCCTTCGCGGGCCGCCTTTTCCAGCGCTTCCTTCTGGATCAAGGTTGCCTGCTTGGCTTCCTCGGCCTCTTTCTGTTCGGCAAGCTTCTTTTCGAGATCGCTTACCTTGAGCAGCTTGCCCGCATCGAGCGAGGTGCCGGTCGGCGCATAGGCAAGCTCGCGGCCCTTGCGCTGATCGGCGACGACCGCCTTGCGTTCGGCCTCGGTCGGCTCGTACCAGACCATGCCCTCAAATTTCTTCAAGGCCTTCTCGTAGTCGCGCCGATAGTCCTTGTCGTAGCTCGCCATCGCCATCTGCAGCGCCGGCGGCGTCGTCATGGCAGGGCACTGGCCGGCCGCACTGAACTGCCCCTCAGCCTGCTGATTGAAGACGTATTTCCTCTCGCAGACATTCACTGCCGGCGGGCGCTTGGTCACTTCGAACTGGTCGTAGCCGACCTTCAGCATCTTCCAGAATTCGATGTTCGGATTGTCGCGGTGGCGCGCCATGTTTTCCGCCGTCATGCGGAAGGGAAAGGCTTGAAGCTGCACGCTTTCCTGGCCGCCCTTGAACGCGTCGCGGGCGAGCGCGAAGATCTCGATGATCTGCTCGTTCGTCATCGAATAGCAGCCGGCCGAAGAGCAGGCACCGTGGATCATCAGATGGGTGCCGGTGCGGCCGTTGGCCTTGTCATATGTGTTCGGATAGCCCGTATTGATCGCCAGGTAGTAGCTCGAATTCGGGTTCATCTGGTGCGGATAGAGCGGGTAAAATCCCTCCGGCGCCTGCCGGTCTCCCTCCTTCATCTTAGGCCCGAGCTTGCCCGACCATGCGCAGATCTTGTAGCTCTTCAGAAGCTGGAACCGGTTCGCCGTGTTCGCCTTCCAGACTTCGAGCGTCCCTTCTTCCTTGAAGATGCGCAACAGGATCGGGGACGTCTTCTGCATGCCCAGCTCGCGCATCTTGCTGACCATCTTGCCCGAAAGCTGATACTCGGTCTTGTTCTTGACGGACGACAGGTTGACCGAATCGAGCGTCTCGTTGGTGCAGCCCGCAAGAGCGGCTGCGACAGCGGCGGTGAGGACAAGGTTCCTGAAACGCATCGGCAAAAGCCCGTTCTAGCCACATTCTATCCGTGCACGCCTGTTCCACGAAGGGCAGGCGTCAACGAATCAGTACGTTATTATTCTTCACGAAATCTTAACCGTGCAGGCGCCCCCTGCGAATGGCCACCTCTCATGACCTGATGAATATGGCCAAGATTTGGCCACAGTCCGATTTACGGTTGCCGACCGCCTGGAATAATCGCAATGGTTCGGATTGGAACGGCTCGGACGGAGCCGTAATCAGAGGTTACGGCCGATATTCAGATATTTCTGCCGCCGGTCGGCCCGCAATTCGTCGCCATTGCGTGCGGAAAGCTCCTTGAGAGCGTCGCCGATCACGGTTTCCGTGCGGCTGATGACCGCGTCCGGGTCGCGGTGGGCTCCACCGACAGGCTCCGGGATTATTCCGTCGATGACGCCGAGCGACTTCAGGTCTTCGGCGGTGATCTTCATGTTGCTGGCGGCTTCCTTGGCGCGCGTCGAGTCGCGCCAGAGGATCGAGGCCGCACCTTCCGGGGAGATCACGCTGTAGATCGCGTGCTCCAGCATGTAGACGCGGTTGCCGGTCGCAATCGCGATCGCGCCGCCCGAGCCGCCTTCGCCGATCACCACGGTGACGATCGGCACCTTGACGTTGAGGCACATTTCGGTCGAGCGGGCGATCGCCTCGGCCTGGCCCCGCTCCTCGGCGTTGACGCCCGGATAGGCGCCTGCCGTGTCGACCAGCGTTATCAGCGGCAGGCCGAAACGGTCGGCCATCTCCATTATGCGCGTCGCCTTGCGATAGCCCTCGGGGCGGGGGCTGCCGAAATTGTGCTTGATACGCGACTTGGTGTCGTTGCCCTTCTCCTGACCGATGACGGCGACGGGCGTGCCGTGAAAGCGGGCAAGCCCCGCCTGGATCGCGTCGTCATTGGCGAAATTCCGGTCGCCGGCAAGCGGCGTAAACTCGGTGAAGAGGCGCGAGGCATAGTCCAGGAAATGCGGGCGCGAGGGGTGGCGAGCGACCTGGGTCTTCTGCCAGGGGGACAATTTCGAATAGATCTCGACCATCGCATCGCGGACGCGCCCTTCCAATCGGGCGATCTCGTCTGATGTGTTAACGCTCTCGTCTTCGCTGGCGAGCTTCTTCAGTTCGAGAATCTTGCCTTCGAGATCAGAGATGGGTTTTTCGAAGTCGAGATAATTGTGCATCAGACGCGTTTCCGATCGTTTTTCGACAAGGGCCGCCCTGCCAAGTCATTCCATCAGGCGGACCTAATCCTGTTTTTTCGCCTGTTTGGCAAGGGGGTGATGGTTCTGCACGAGGTCGTGAAGCCGTTCTTCCAGCACATGCGTATAGATTTGTGTCGTGGAAATGTCTGAATGGCCGAGCAGTTCCTGCACGGCGCGAAGGTCGGCGCCGTTGGCGAGCAGATGACTGGCGAAGGCATGGCGCAGCACGTGCGGCGAAATCGCCGCCACCCGGATGCCTGCCCGCGCTGCGAGGCTCTTGAGGTCGCGGGCAAAGACCTGCCGCGGCAGATGGCCGGCCTTGCCGTTGGAGGGGAACAGCCAGGGGCTGTCCGCACCGTCTTCCTGCAGTTGTTCGCCATAGGCGCGCATGGCGCGGATCGCCGCCTGCGACAGCGGTACGAGCCTTTCCTTGTTACCCTTGCCGCGAATTATGAGAAAACGCCCGTTCTGCGCAAGCACGCTTGCCGGAAGCGAAACGAGTTCGCTGACGCGCATGCCTGTCGCATAAAGGAGCTCGATCAGCGCGTGCATGCGCATCGCATCGCCCTTGCCGGATTTCGCCTCCGCTTCCGCCTGGCCGATCAGCCGGGTGACGTGTTCGATGCTCAGCGTCTTGGGGAGTGTGCGGGCTTTCTTCGGCGCGTCGAGGATGCCCGTCGGGTCGTCCGTGCGCAGCCCCTCAGCATAGAGGAACTTGTAAAATTGCCGGAGCGCCGAGAGCCGCCGCGCTTGCGATGACGATTTGAAGCCCTGGCCTGCGAGATGGGAGAGATAGCTTCTGAGATCGTCGGCCGAGGCGTCGGTGAGCCCGGTGCCGCGCGTGCGCAGGAAGGAACGCGCGTCCTCGAGGTCGCGCTCGTAGGATTGCAGCGTGTTTACCGCCGCTCCACGCTCGGCGCTCATCATTTCCAGGAAGGATTCGACGTAGGCTGCGGACATATCCGTCATTGCGGCTTGTTGACCCGTTCCGAGGGAATGCGCACGGTTACGTCCCGCTCAACCGGGTCGACGAAAGTGACGAGCGCCACCATCGCGCCATAGACCATGCCGGCTCCGACGGCGCAGATGAACAGGAAGCGGAAGAGGGTGGGCATTCAAGTCTCCTCTGCATGGCGCCGGAAAGGAACGGTACGGCATCGGATCATGCCGTCTGTTCGAAGCGTTACCACGATCGCTGCAGTCGAGCAGGGCGTTTCGCTGGCGCGGATGCGTGATCTATATGAACGGGCCCGCCCTGAAGTTCAAGAAGCCGGCGCGACACCAAGCGACGGCTTGACGCTCCCCCCCGTTTTGTCGATACCGGAGAGGAATGGGGAATTTGAAGCGCAATGAACGATGTGACCGAACCGGTTTCCGCGACGCTGGCCGAAAGGGCGAAGCGCACTCTCGGTAAGCGTAATCTCGTTTTCATCGGCCTGATGGGGGCGGGTAAATCGGCAATCGGTCGGCTGACCGCCCAGGCGCTTGGCGTTCCTTTCGTCGATTCCGACCACGAGATCGAGCGGGTCTCGCGCATGACGGTCAGCGATCTCTTCGCAACCTACGGCGAGGAAGAGTTCCGGGCGCTGGAAGCCCGCGTGCTGAAGCGCCTGCTCAGGTCCGGCCCGCGGGTGGTGTCGACCGGCGGCGGCGCCTATATCAACGAGCGCTCGCGGCGGCATATCAAGAAGGGCGGCCTGACCATATGGCTCAACGCCGAGCTGGACGTGCTATGGGAGCGGGTGAACAAGCGCGACACCCGGCCGCTTCTGAAGACCGAGAATCCGAAGCAGACGCTCGAGAACCTGATGCGCGCGCGCTACCCGATCTATGCCGAGGCGGACCTGACCGTTCTCTCGCGCGATGTGAAAAAGGAAGCGATGGTCGAGGAGGTTCTCGCCGCCATCGCCGATCATCAGAAGGCCTGAAGCCATGACCAGCCATGTAATGCCAACCGCCGAGCGCAGGGTCCGCGTCGATCTCGCAGAGCGTTCCTACGATATTCTCATCGGCCCCGGTCTGATCGCCGCGGCAGGCCGGGAGGTCGCTTCCCGGCTCAAGGGCCGGAAGATGGCGGTCATCACCGACGAGAACGTCGCGCCCCGCTACCTCGAACCGCTTATAGCGAGCCTCGGGGAAAGCGGCATCGAGGCTGTCTCCCTGATCCTGCCGGCAGGCGAGAAGACCAAGAGCTTCGAGCATCTGATCCCGGTTTGCGAGGCCGTCCTCGGCGCCAGAATCGAGCGCAACGACGCGGTGATCGCGCTCGGCGGCGGCGTGATCGGCGATCTTACCGGCTTTGCCGCCGGTATCGTCCGCCGCGGTTCGCGCTTCATCCAGATCCCGACATCGCTGCTGGCGCAGGTCGATTCCTCCGTCGGGGGCAAGACAGGGATCAATTCGCCGCACGGCAAGAACCTGATCGGCGTCTTCCATCAGCCGGACCTCGTCCTCGCCGATACCGCCGCGCTCGACACGCTGAGCCCGCGCGAGTTCCGCGCAGGCTATGCCGAGGTCGCGAAATACGGGCTGATCGACAAGCCGGAGTTCTTCGAATGGCTCGAGAAAAACTGGCAGGCGGTTTTTGCAGGCGGACCCGCCCGGATCGAAGCGATTGCCGTCAGCTGCCAGGCAAAGGCTGACGTCGTTGCCGCGGACGAGCGCGAAAACGGACGTCGCGCGCTCCTCAATCTCGGCCATACCTTCGGCCATGCGCTGGAGGCCGCCACCGATTACGACAGCAAGCGGCTGGTGCACGGGGAGGGCGTTGCGATCGGCATGGTTCTGGCGCATGAGTTCTCAGCCCGGATGAATCTCGCGAGCCCTGACGATGCGCGGCGCGTGGAGGCCCATCTGAAAATCGTCGGCCTGCCGACGCGCCTGGCCGACATTCCCGGGGCATTGCCGCCGGCCGATCGGCTGATGGAGGCGATCGCCCAGGACAAGAAGGTGAAGGGAGGCAAGCTCACCTTCATCCTTACGAGGGGCATCGGCCAGTCCTTCGTGGCGGACGACGTGCCCTCCTCGGAGGTGTTGAGCTTTCTTACGGAAAAGCACCCGCGATGACCGATGTGCTACTGGGCTTTCTGACGGAATATTGGCTGTCGCTGCTTTCCGTTATTTCCCTTCTCGTTATTTCCGCCTTTTTCTCCGGCTCGGAGACGGCGCTGACCGCGGCCTCGCGCTCGCGGATGCATACGCTGGAGAACAACGGCGATGAGCGGGCGGGTATGGTCACCCGGCTGATCGAGCGCCGCGACCGTCTGATCGGGACGCTGCTCATCGGCAACAACCTCGTCAACATTCTGGCCTCGTCGCTGACGACGAGCCTGCTGATCGGCCTCTTCGGCGATTCGGGCGTGGCGATCGCCACCGTCGCCATGACGGTACTGCTCGTCATCTTCTCCGAGGTCCTGCCGAAGAGCTGGGCGATCGCGTCGCCGGACCGGTTTGCGCTGGCGGTTGCGCCTTTGGTCCGCCCCTTCGTTGTCGTCGTGGGTCCGGTATCCTCCCTCGTCAACGCAATCGTCCGGCGCATCCTGCATCTCTTCGGCATCAATCTTTCTTCCGACTTGCCGATGCTCACCGCGCATGAGGAACTGCGCGGCGCGGTCAATCTGCTCCACCGCGAAGGGTCGGTCATCAAGGCTGACCGCGACCGGCTCGGCGGGGTGCTCGATCTCGGCGAACTCGAGGTTTCCGACGTCATGATCCACCGGACAGGCATGCGGGCGATCAATGCCGATGACCCGCCCCAGACCTGCGTGCGCGAGATCCTCGAAAGTCCGTTTACACGCCTGCCGTTGTGGCGCGGCTCGGCCGACAACATCATCGGCGTCGTCCATTCCAAGGACCTGCTCCGGGCGCTCGCCGAGCCGAATGTGGAGCCCGAGACGCTCGACATCGTCAAGATTGCGCAGAAACCCTGGTTCGTTCCGGACTCGACCAATCTCAAAGACCAGCTCAATGCCTTCCTGCGCCGCAAGCTGCATCTTGCCATCGTGGTCGACGAATACGGCCAGGTGCAGGGGCTCGTCACGCTGGAGGATATTCTCGAAGAGATCGTCGGCGACATTGCCGACGAACACGACATCGACATCCAGGGCGTACGTCAGGAGGCCGACGGTTCGATCGTCGTCGATGGTTCCGTGCCGATCCGCGACCTCAACCGGGCGCTGGACTGGTCGTTGCCGGACGAGGAGGCGACGACAGTTGCCGGCCTCGTGATCCATGAATCGAAGAGCATTCCGGAGGAGCGGCAGGCTTTCACGTTCTATGGGAAGCGTTTCACCGTGATGAAGCGCGTGAAGAACCGGATCACCAAGCTGCGCATCCGCGCGGCCGAAGACGAGGGGCAGGTGGGTTAGGGCACTTCAAAGACAAGTCCGCAACGGCGGCTCAGCGACGCACCCTCTGCCTTTTGCACTTCACCACCGCGTCGGTTCCCCCGGCGCTGCGGGTTCCACCGCCAAAGCATGGAGGCCGGCATCGAGTTCCGGCTTCAGCAGATCGTTTATCGCGCGGTGGCGGGCCACACGGCTCATGCCGGTAAAGGCGCTCGAAACGATGCGGACGCGCATATGCGTTTCGCCGCCGCCGTCGAATTCCGGCTGGTGACCGGCATGCTGACCGCTCTCGTTGATCACCATCAGCCGCTCGGGATGGAAGGCTTCCATGAGCTTCTCTTCGATGCGGCGTTGCAGCGACATATTTTCAGTCCCATTTCCCTGTTTTGCTGCGGGCGCTGGAGCCAGGCGGCAGCATCATCCGCGCAATGCAAAATGCCCGCACAAAGCCAGCAACATTCCGTTTTGTCAATTCTTGTTGTGACCCTCCGCAAACCCCATAATGTGCGTCATGAAGCTCGATTCAAAATATTTCGACCGCATCCGAACGCGCCCCCGGGGTCAAGCGCGCGTGGAGCCGTCCGCGCCGGTGTGCCAATGGGATGGCTGCGACAAGACGGCGGTCCATCGGGCTCCCGTCGGGCGCAATGCCGAGGGCGAGTATTTCATGTTCTGCTTCGAGCATGTGAAGGAATACAACAAGGGCTACAATTACTTTTCCGGCCTCTCCGACACCGAGATCGCCCGTTACCAGAAGGAAGCGGTGACCGGCCATCGTCCGACCTGGACGGTCGGCGTCAACAAGAGCGCCCGCAACGGCCCGACACAGTCGCAGATGCGCTCCGGCACCGCCGGCGCACAGGCGCGCATGCGAGATCCTTTCGGATTTTTCAACGAGGCGCGCGCCCGACAGGCGCGGCACGAGCCGCGCCTGCGCAAGCTGAAGACGCTCGAGGCGAAGGCCTTCGAGACGCTGGGTCTTGCGGCCTCGGCGACGACCGCCGACATCAAGGCGGCATACAAGGAGCTCGTCAAGAAGCACCACCCCGACGCAAATGGCGGAGACAGGGGATCGGAAGACCGCTTCCGGGCGGTTATTCAAGCCTACCAATTGTTAAAACAGGGTGGTTTCTGCTAACAACCCGGATTATGACAGAAGCACTATCTGCAGGCGAATGCGCGGGTGCCGGCGGGCGTCCGCTCTGGAGTTATGATGAGCAAGATTGACCTCGACATTTCCAACCTCCCCGACACGACGGTCTCTGTCCGGGAGGCTTTCGGCATCGACACGGATTTGCGCGTTCCGGCCTATTCGAAGGGCGATGCCTATGTGCCCGAAATCGACCCGGACTACCTCTTCGATCGTGAGACGACGCTCGCCATTCTCGCCGGCTTCGCCCACAACCGGCGCGTGATGGTTTCCGGATATCACGGCACCGGCAAGTCGACCCATATCGAGCAGGTCGCGGCGCGGCTCAACTGGCCATGCGTGCGCGTCAACCTCGACAGCCATGTCAGCCGCATCGATCTCGTCGGCAAGGACGCGATCGTCGTCAAGGACGGGCTTCAGGTGACCGAGTTCAAGGACGGCATTCTGCCCTGGGCCTATCAGCACAATGTCGCGCTCGTCTTCGACGAATACGATGCCGGCCGGCCCGACGTCATGTTCGTGATCCAGCGCGTGCTGGAATCCTCCGGCCGCCTGACGCTGCTCGACCAGAGCCGCGTCATCCGCCCGCATCCGGCCTTCCGATTGTTTGCGACGGCGAACACCGTCGGTCTCGGCGACACGACCGGCCTCTATCACGGTACGCAGCAGATCAACCAGGCCCAGATGGACCGCTGGTCGATCGTGACGGCGCTCAATTACCTGCCGCACGACAAGGAAGTCGATATCGTTTCCGCCAAGGTGAAGGGTTTCGTCGCCGACAAGGGCCGCGAAACGGTCTCCAAGATGGTTCGCGTCGCCGACCTGACCCGTGCCGCCTTCATCAACGGCGACCTGTCGACCGTCATGAGCCCGCGTACAGTCATCACCTGGGCCGAGAACGCCTATATCTTCGGCGACATCGCCTTTGCGTTCCGCGTGACCTTCCTCAACAAGTGCGACGAGCTGGAGCGGGCGCTGGTCGCCGAGCATTATCAGCGCGCCTTCGGCGTCGAACTCAAGGAGAGCGCTGCCAACATCGTGCTGGAAGCGACCGCCTGAAAATCGATGTGCTCGCATAACGGCCGATCCGGTTGAAGAAGGAATTGTCGTGAGTTCGAATTCCAAGGCGAAACCGACTACGAGGGAAAACGCCGCCGAACCGTTCAAGCGGGCGCTTTCCGGCTGCATCCGGTCGATCGCCGGCGATGCGGAGCTGGAGGTCGCTTTCGCCAATGAGCGGCCCGGAATGACAGCCGAACGCATCCGGCTGCCGGAGCTCTCCAAGCGCCCGACCCGCCAGGAACTGGCGGTGGCGCGCGGCCTCGGCGATTCCATGGCGCTGCGCAAGGCCTGCCACGATGCTCGGGTCCATGCGACGATGTCGCCGCAAGGGGCGGACGCGCGGGCGATCTTCGATGCGGTCGAGCAGGCGCGCGTCGAGGCGATCGGCGCACTCAGGATGCCGGGCGTGGCGGGCAACCTCTCCTCCATGCTCGAGGAGAAATACAGCAAGGCGAATTTCGCTGCCATCGACGTTCAAGCGGACGCGCCGCTCGAAGAGGCGGTGGCACTGCTCGTGCGCGAGAAATTGACCGGGGAGAAGCCGCCGGAGTCGGCTGGTCAGGTCCTCGACCTTTGGCGCGACTTCATCGAGCAGAAGGCCGGTCCCGACATGCGCAATCTGGCGGGTACGATCAACGACCAGCAGGCTTTCGCCCGCGTCGTGCGCGACATGCTGTCTTCGATGGATGTCGCCGAGAAATACGGCGAGGACGATAACGAGCCGGACGAGCAGGAGAGCGAGACCGACGAGGACCAGCCGCGCAGCCAGGAGCAGGACGAAAACGCCAGCGACGAGGAAGAAGGCTCCGACGCCGCGCCCGCCGACGAAAACCAGTCTGCCGAGGAGCAGATGGAAGAAGGCGAGATGGATGGCGCGGAAATTTCCGACGACGATCTCCAGGACGAGAGCGACGAGGACAGCGAAACGCCCGGCGAGGTGAAGCGGCCGAACCATCCCTTCGCGGATTTCAACGAGAAGGTCGATTATTCCGTCTATACCCGGGAGTTCGACGAAACCATCGCCTCCGAGGAGCTTTGCGACGAGGCGGAACTCGATCGGTTGCGCGCCTTTCTCGACAAGCAGCTCGCCCATCTCCAGGGCGCGGTCGGACGCCTCGCAAACCGCCTGCAGCGCCGCCTGATGGCACAGCAGAACCGCTCCTGGGAGTTCGATCTCGAAGAGGGCTATCTCGACTCCGCCCGCCTGCAGCGCATCATCATCGATCCGATGCAGCCGCTCTCCTTCAAACGCGAGAAGGACACGAACTTCCGCGACACGGTCGTCACGCTCCTGATCGACAATTCCGGTTCGATGCGCGGCCGCCCGATCACCGTCGCCGCGACCTGCGCCGATATTCTTGCGCGCACGCTGGAGCGCTGCGGCGTGAAAGTCGAAATCCTGGGTTTCACGACCAAGGCGTGGAAGGGCGGACAATCGCGCGAGAAATGGCTTGCCGGCGGCAAGCCTCAATCGCCGGGCCGCCTCAACGACCTGCGTCACATCATCTACAAGTCCGCCGACGCGCCCTGGCGTCGCGCGCGCCGCAATCTCGGCCTGATGATGCGCGAGGGACTGCTCAAGGAGAACATCGACGGCGAGGCGCTGATGTGGGCGCATGATCGTCTCCTGGCGCGGTCCGAACAGCGACGCATCCTGATGATGATCTCGGACGGAGCGCCGGTCGACGA
Organism: Sinorhizobium meliloti 4H41; assembly: GCF_000375585.1. Lineage (GTDB taxonomy): Bacteria > Pseudomonadota > Alphaproteobacteria > Rhizobiales > Rhizobiaceae > Sinorhizobium > Sinorhizobium meliloti_A. The sequence continues at coordinate 317,702 of NZ_AQWP01000005.1, forward strand.
TTCCACCCTGTCGGTCAACCCCGGAAATTACCTCGAGCGGCATCTGCGCGCCGTTATCGAGCAGATCGAGACGCGCTCGCCGGTCGAGCTGCTTGCGATCGGCATCGGCCATGACGTCACGCGCTACTATCGCCGCGCCGTGACCATCGTCGATGCGGACGAACTGGCAGGGGCGATGACGGATCAGCTTGCGGCGCTCTTCGAGGACGAGAGTATGCGCCGCCGCCCGGGCGGAGCACGTCGCGCCGGTTAACGGATTTCCGGCCGCGGCCACCCGTAAGGTCATTCTCCAGATGTTCTGCCGAAACTTTGCCGTGCTTTTCCTGCTGATTTCGGCTGCTGTCGCGCGCGCGGAGCCGGCGCGCGAGATCGTTCCGGTCAAGAGCCGGCAGATATCCCAGTTCAAGGTCGGCTCCGATCAAAGGGTCTTCGGCGCGCTCGAGTTCATGGGCGGCATCGAGATGACGTCGGCCAACCCTTTGTTCGGTGCGCTGTCGGCGATCCGGTTCCTGCCGGACGGCCAGTCCTTCGTCGCGGTGATGGACACCGGCCATTGGGTCGAGGGGGCCGTCATCCGCGACGATGCCGGCGGGCTCGAAGGGCTGACCGATCTCAAGGTCACGCCGATGACCGACGCGACGGGCGAAGCGCAGCTCGAGAAATGGCGGGTCGATTCCGAAGGGCTGGCCCTGCGCGAAGGTCAGGCGATCGTCAGCTTCGAACAGTCGCCACGCATCGAAATCTATCCTTTTCCCGGCTTCGCCGAGGCGCGTCCCCTGGGGCAGATGACCCTGCCGTTCTCCGTCGAAGAGCTGCGCAGCAATGGCGGCATCGAGACGATCGCGATCGCGCCGAAGAACGGCCCGCTTCGCGGCGCGGCCGTGGTCGTCTCCGAGCGCAGCGTCGACAAGGCGGACAATCTTTTTGCGGGGATATTGGAGGGGCCGATGAAAGGCGCCTTCACGGTCGTGCGCGCGGATCCCTATTCGGTAACCGACGGCGCCTTTCTGCCGGATGGCGACCTGCTTCTCCTCGAGCGGCGATTCAATTTCGCCTCCGGTCTCGGCATGCGTGTTCGCCGTATCGCCGCGGGGAAAATCCGACCTGGCGCCGTGGTCGACGGCGACGTCATGCTCGAAGCGGACATGAGCTATCAGATCGACAATATGGAGGCGCTCGACGTCATCTCGTGGCCTGACGGCGAGATCCGGCTGATCCTGGTCTCGGATGACAACCACTCGATCCTCGAGCGAAACCTGATGCTCGAGTTCCGGCTGATCAAGTGAAACGGGGCCGAATGCCCCGCCGCTCCAATGCTTTGAACCACGCACTTCCGCATGCGGAAGTGCTCTGAGGGTTTCAGGCGGTTGCTTTTGCCGCCGGCATGGGTTTGACGACGCTCATCAGTGCGCCATAGGGAAGCAGCAGGACGATACCGCAGAGGATCTTCACCGCGAGATCGCCGAGCGCCCAGGAAATCCAGCGGGGGGCGTCGACGCTGAGCAGGCCGAGAACGGGCGCGGTTTCCAGCGCAAAGCCGTCATTCGCACCCAAGAACACGAAGAACGGGGCGAAGGCGAAAGAGAAGAACATCGCCGTATCGAGGGCCGAACCGATCAGCGAGCCCGCGAGCGGCGCCTGCCACCAGGTCTGGCGCCTGAGCCGGTTGAAGATCGAGATATCCAGAAGCTGGCCGAGCAGGAAGGCTGAACCGGAGGCGATCGCGATGCGCGGCGTCGCGGCAAGAACGGAGAGCATGACGGCGACGGCGAAGCCGGCAACGACGACGCGGCGCGCGATTCGCGGCCCGAACTGGCGATTGGTCAGGTCTGTGACGAGGAAGGCGAAGGGATAGCTGAAGGCGCCCCAGGTCAGGAGGTCGCCCAGTTGCATCCCGGCGATCGAACCGGGGAGCGGATACTGGACGAGGAAGTTCGACGCCACGACCACGAAGGTCATCAGCGCCACATAAAGGTAGAACGTACGGTTGATCAGCATTTTTTTATCCTGGGTTATGCCACCAGTTGACGGATGCGCAGGCAGGTGCTTGCGCGGCGATGGACGACACGAGAAAAAGGCTTGCCGGGCAAACCCGCAAGCCTCTTCAAGATCTCGGCAGAAGTACCGGCGCTATCAGGCGGCTTCGGCAGCCTTCTTGACGATCTGACGACGCAGCAGGCGGGCGCGCATGCTGAGCTCGTTTTCGTCGGCCTTCAGCAGGAAGGCGTCGAGACCGCCGCGGTGTTCGACCGAACGGAGAGCCGCAGCGGAAACGCGCAGGCGGAAGCGCTGGCCGAGAGCATCGGAAATCAGCGTGACGTTGCACAGGTTCGGCAGGAACTTGCGCTTGGTCTTGTTGTTGGCATGGCTGACATTGTTGCCCGACTGGACGCCCTTGCCGGTCAATTCGCAACTACGGGACATGGTACACCTATTCTCTTATCGCCGCCGGACAATGCGGTAGCGGGCCTAGAGCCCAGGCCGCGTTCCTGTTGGCCATTATTGGAAAGTCGCGGTTCTATAGTCACAGGTGGCCCGCCAGTCAAGTCAAACCTTTGCATTCCCGAGCGATCGGGGCGATTTGGCCTGTTCTGCACTCATAAGGACGGCCGTTCCGGCGCGCAAGACGCATTCCAAGAGAGCGGCCGATGCGCTATCTTTTCCATGAGGACTGCGCCAGATTTCGAGCGGGCGCATTTATGCCGCAAACCGCCTGCATTCCGGGGGATTGCGACATAAATGCGCCGGCTGTCTTCGGATCGGCAAGTCGCTGCAACACTGTGAACCGCTGCATGGAGTTTGAGCCGGTCCGGTATCAGGGCCATGCAGGAGAGAATGGGGCTTTCGGGCATGAAGTTGTGCATTGGTTTTCGCGCGCCGGCACTCCTGGCCGCCATGATGTTTTCCACAGCCTCGCTTGCTGCGGAAGTCTCGCACCAGACGGACTACAGCATCGCGCTCGCCGGCCTGCCTTTGGCGCGCGCATCGTTCCACACCGAGGTCGAAAAGAATCGCTACACGATTTCGGGAACCCTGAATTCGGCGGGCCTCGTGGATATCATCAGCCGCACCACGGGGCAGACGCGCGTCTCCGGAGTAATCGACCGCGACCATCTCCGGGCAAGCGAATATTCCATGTCCTACCGCAGCGGCCGGAAGGGCCGCGCCATCAATGTGAGCTTCCGAAACGGCAATGTCGTGCGCGCAAGCATGGTTCCGAAGCGTAATCCACTGCCGAAGAACTGGGTACCGGTCACGAGCCGGGACATGCGCAATGTGCTGGACCCGCTTTCCGGTCTGCTCATTCCGGCAAAAGCCCGGGTCTGCCCCAACACGCTGCCGATCTTCGACGGGGAATCCCGGCTCGACATAAGACTGTCTCCGAAGGGAACGCGAAACTTCAAAACCAGGGGATTCGAGGGCGAGGTGATCGTCTGCGGCATCCGCTTCGTACCGAAGGCGGGATACCGGAAGGGCCGCGAGGACGTCGAATATCTGCGCCGCCTGGGAACGATGGAGATCTGGTACGCGAAGGCGAACGGAGTGGACGTCTATGCTCCGGTCTATGCCCGCATACCGACGAAGATCGGAGCGGTCACGGTTTCGGCGACGCGCTTCGGCGATTGAGCCCGCTGGCGGGATTCTCAGGGCCCATTCCTGACAGGGCTCCGAGAATCGCACTCCCTCTTTCCGGAATCACCTAAGCGCGATAGATCAGTGGGATTCGGGTGGGGTGCTGGCCGCGTCCGCCGAAGTATACACGTTGATCTGCTGCATGTTTTTGTCCTTTGATCGGCTACGATCAAAGGACAAAAACATGCAGCAGGGCCGCGGAGGGGGGAATGAAGTTCAAGGCAACGCTGATCGGTTTCACCGCGATCCTCATGTGGTCGCTGCTGGCGCTCTTTACTGCCGCATCCGGCAAGATGCCGCCGTTCCAACTCTCCGCCGTCTGCTTTCTCATAGGCAGCCTGCCCGGCATCGCCGTCCTGGCGTCGAAGCCCGAGCGATTCGCACTTCTGAAGCAGCCGGCAAGGGTGTGGATCATCGGCATTGCCGGTCTCTTCGGCTACCACTTTCTTTATTTCACGGCGCTTCGCAATGCGCCGGCCGTGGAGGCGGGGCTCATCGCCTATCTCTGGCCGCTCTTCATCGTTGTCGGCTCGGCGCTGCTGCCGGGCGAGAAGCTTCGCTGGCATCATGTTGCAGGCGCCCTTGCGGGGCTCGTCGGAACGATCCTGATCGTTGCGCGCAACGGCATCGCCTTCGATGACGCCTATGCACTCGGTTACGGCGCAGCATTCCTCTGCGCCTTTACCTGGTCCGGCTATTCGCTGATCACGCGCCGCTTCGACGCGGTATCCACCGATGTCGTGACCGGTTTCTGCCTTGCGACGTCCGCCCTGTCCTTCCTCTGCCATCTCGGACTCGAAACGACGGTCTGGCCTGAAACCACCTTCGAGTGGCTCGCCGTGGCGGGGCTCGGCCTGTTGCCGGTCGGTGCCGCATTCTATGCCTGGGACTACGGCGTGAAGAACGGCGACATCCAATTCCTGGGCGTCGCAAGCTATGCGGCGCCGGTGCTTTCGACCCTGATCCTCATTCTGTTCGGCTTTGCCGAGCCGTCCTGGCGGATCGTGGCTGCCTGCCTGCTGGTGACGGGCGGCGCCGTGCTTGCGGCAAAGGACATGATCTTCCGAAAGGGCAGGGTCACGTTACCGGCGGAGTAGAACTCACTCCTCGGCCGGCCGCCAATCGGGGTGAGCCATCTCGAAGGCGGCGAAGTCGAAGCCGGGTGCGACGGTGCAACCGACGAGCGTCCACTCCCCAAGCGAAGTGGCGGATTGCCACCAGCCGGCGGGCACGACCTGTTGCGGCCTTTCCCCGCCGAGCAGGTCGGGACCGAGCCGGGTCTGCGAAGCGGGCCTGCCCGGCTCGGCGATGCTGAGCGCGAGCGGCGCGCCGGCGTAGTAGTGCCAGACCTCGGCGGCATCGTGGACCCGGTGCCAATGCGACCGGTCGCCCCGTTCGAGAAGGTAGTAGATGGCCGTCGAGTGGCCACGCGCGCCACCATTGGCATCGCGGAACGTCTCCCCGTACCAGCCGCCTTCCGGATGCCGGGCGAGACCCAGCGTTTCAATGATAGCCGCCGCCGTCATTTCCCGAGTCGCCATTTAGAAATTGTCCTTGCGCTTTCGTATTTCCGCGAAGACGGCGGCATCGCTCGCCTTTTCCATGCCGAGCAGCGCGCGGATCTTCGGATCGCCGGCGCGCAGGAACGGGTTTGTCCGCTTTTCGAGGCCCATCGTCGTCGGCGCGGTGAAGCCGCCATCTGAGCGGGTCTCCTCGATCTCGGCCGCACGCTCCTTCAAGGCCGTATTTTCCGGATCGACCGTGACGGCGAAATGGGCGTTGGCAAGGGTGTATTCATGGCCGAAATAGATGGCCGTGTCGTCGGGAAGCGCCATCAGCCGGCTCAGCGATTGCCACATCGTTTCGGCCGTTCCCTCGAAGAGACGGCCGCATCCGAGCGCGAAAAGCGTATCGGCGGCGAAAAGCAGCCTGTCCTCGGGCAAATGGTAGCAGACGTGGCCGGACGTGTGCCCCGGCGTTTCGATTACATCGACCGGATGGCCGGCGAAGTCGAAGCGTTCGCCATGTCCCACGGATCTGTCTATGCCGGGGATCTTCGACGCTTCGTTCTTCGGCCCGATGATGGTGAGGCCGAAGCGTTCCTTCAGGCTGGCATTCGCAGCCACATGGTCACCGTGGTGATGCGTGGTGAGGATATGCGTCAACTGCCATCCGCGCCGTTCGAGCGCGTCGAGGATCGGCCGCTCCTCCGGTGCATCGATCGATGCCGTAGCGCCGCTAATCCGGTCGTGGAGGAGCACACCGTAATTGTCGGTGCGGCAGAGGAAGAGATCGAGTTCGAGCGCGGCCATGTTTTGGTCCTCCGATCGGTGTGGGGCATCGGAAAGCGGCGAGTCCCGCTCGGTTCGAATGTAGCGAGGCTCGCCTTGAAGTCTACCGCTTGGAGTCTAACATGTTGCCCATGCACACTGATATCGTCGATCTCCGCCAATTCTATCACTCCGAGCTCGGCCGCATGGCGGAACAGTCGGTGAGCTCAGCCCTTGCTTCCATCTGGGCACGCCTGCCCGAGGAAAGGCTCCTTGGGCTCGGCTATGCGGTGCCCTATCTCGAGCGCTTCCGTGCCGATACGGAGCGGACATTCGCCTTCATGCCGGCCGGGCAGGGTGCGGTGAACTGGCCGGTCGCAGACCTGTCCTCGACGGCACTGGTCTTCGACGAGGAATTGCCGCTGCCGGATGCCTCGATCGATCGCGTATTGATGGTCCATTCCCTGGAATTTGCCGAAAGCCCGCGCGAAACGATGAAGGAGATCTGGCGCGTGCTGGCGCCCGGCGGACGTCTGATCATCGTGGTACCGAATCGCCGCGGCGTCTGGGCACAGATGGAGCACACGCCTTTCGGCTCGGGGCGGCCCTATTCCCGCGGGCAGCTGACGGCGCTCTTGCGCGAGACCAACTTCACGCCCGGCGCCACGACGGAGGCGCTCTTCTTTCCGCCCTCGAAGCGCAAGCTTGCCCTTCGGCTGCGCCACGGTCTGGAACGGTTCGGGCGATCGCTCTGGCCGGTCTTTTCGGGGGTGATCATCGTCGAGGCGCAGAAGCGGCTTTATCAGGGCCTGCCGGTGGCCGCACGCGCCTCGCGCCGCGTCTTCGTCCCGGTGCTGGCTCCGCGGGGCGTGCCCAGCACGCGCAGTCGGGCAACGAAAGCGCCGTAGGTCGCAGTCTGCTGCCCGTCACCCCTTTGCCTCCTGCCGCACCGGCCGTCACGTCGCACTCGACAAATATCACCGTCCCCGGTATTGGCTGGACCGCATTCTTCCCGTGAAAGCTGGTCCGATGAATCTTGCCCTGAAAAGCCCTGCGCCGCGTTCCGGCATCCTGGACATCGCCGCCTATGTGCCTGGCAAGGAACATGCGCCCGGCGCCGCAAAGGTTCACAAGCTGTCGTCGAACGAAACGCCGCTCGGCGCGAGCCCTCGCGCGATCGAAGCTTTCCAGAAGGCGGCTTTCAATCTCGAACGCTACCCGGACGGTCAGGCGAATGCGCTCAAGGAAGCGATCGCGGCGGTTCACGGGCTCAACCCCGCGAACATCCTTTGCGGCAACGGGTCGGACGAACTGCTCGGTCTTCTCTGCCATACCTATCTCGGCCCCGGCGACGAGGGGATCGTCACCGAACACGGTTTTCTCGTCTACAGGATCCAGATCACCGCGTCGGGCGGGATACCCGTCACGGTCAAGGAGAGGGAGGAGCGCGTCGATGTCGATGCGATACTCGCGGCCGTGACCGAGCGGACGAAGATCGTCTTCATCGCCAATCCGGCAAATCCGACCGGCACCTATATCCCCGTCGAGGAGGTCCGGCGTCTGCATGCGGGCCTGCCCGCCGGCGTCCTGCTGGTGCTCGATGCGGCCTATGCGGAATATGTACGGCGCAACGACTACGAGGCGGGACTGGAGCTCGTTTCGTCCAACCGCAACGTGGTGATGACCCGAACCTTTTCGAAGATCTACGGCCTTGCCGGTCTGCGCATCGGCTGGATGTACGCGCCGCGCGGCGTGGTGGAGGCATTGGACCGCGTCCGCGGTCCCTTCAATCTCAACGCGCCCGCGATCGCCGCCGGTGCCGCGGCGATCCGCGATCAGGCCTTCGTTGCCGCGGCGGCTGACCACAATCACACCTGCCTGGCAAAGGTCGGTCAGGCACTGACGGATATCGGCCTGCGCGTCACCCCCTCGGTCACCAATTTCGTGCTGATTCACTTCCCTGAGGAAGCGGGCATGTCGGCCAGCGACGCGGATGCCTATCTGACGAGCCGCGGCTTCATCCTGCGCGCCGTCGGCGCCTACGGTTTCCCCAATGCGCTGAGAATGACGATCGGCTCGGAAGAAGCGAATGAGGGCGTGGTCGCGGCACTGACTGAATTCATGGGACGGAAATGATGGCTCAGCAGTTCGAAACCATCGCCCTCATCGGCATCGGCCTGATCGGATCGTCCATCGCCCGGGACATTCGCGAGAAGCAGCTCGCCGGTACGATCGTGGTCACGACGCGCAGCGAAGCGACGCTGAAGCGCGCCGGCGAGCTGGGCCTCGGCGACCGCTACACGCTTTCGGCGGCCGAGGCTGTCGAGGGCGCGGATCTCGTCATCGTGTCGGTGCCTGTGGGGGCATCCGGCGCAGTCGCCGCCGAGATCGCAGCCCATCTGAAACCCGGTGCGATCGTCACCGATGTCGGTTCGACCAAAGGATCGGTCATCGCGCAGATGGCGCCGCACCTGTCCAAGGACGTCCATTTCGTGCCCGGTCACCCGATTGCGGGTACCGAGCATTCCGGCCCGGATGCCGGCTTTGCGGGCCTCTTCCGCGGGCGCTGGTGCATTCTGACGCCGCCGGCCGGCACGGACGAAGACGCGGTCGCCAGGCTCAGGCTGTTCTGGGAAACGCTCGGATCGATGGTCGACGAGATGGATCCGGAACATCATGACAAGGTGCTGGCGATCGTTTCGCATCTCCCGCATATCATCGCCTACAACATTGTCGGCACCGCGGACGATCTGGAAACGGTGACCGAGTCCGAAGTGATCAAATACTCGGCCTCGGGGTTCCGTGACTTCACCCGCCTTGCCGCTTCGGACCCGACTATGTGGCGCGACGTCTGCCTGCACAACAAGGACGCGATCCTGGAAATGCTCGCCCGCTTCTCCGAGGATCTCGCCTCTCTGCAACGCGCGATCCGCTGGGGCGACGGCGACAAGCTCTTCGATCTCTTCACCCGCACGCGGGCGATACGCCGATCGATCGTTCAGGCCGGTCAGGACACCGCCATGCCCGATTTCGGCCGGCACGCGATGGATCAGAAGTAGGCTGCGGGGGAAGTCGGCTGCGAAGACCGTCGCTCACAGAGCCGGCAGCATACCGATCGGAACGAAGGCGAGAAAGGCGGTCCCGTCACGGACGTTCAGTTTGACCGTCGCTTCGTTCTTGCCGCCGGCAAGCGCCTTCAACATGTTGGCGACGTTGTCGATCAGGTCGGTTTCGTCCGGAGCGATCTTCACGAAGTTTTCCCGCCAGGCGTCGATATTCGCAAGCGTGAGAGAGAATTCCCCCGAAATCAGCCCCTGATCATTCACCGAAAAGGGCCCGGTGAGTTTTGCGCTCATTCCGGAGCCGGCATCGAGTGTTAATTGCCGCAACTCGCCTCTGGTGCCGCGGAGCATATGGGGCGGCAAAGCGCCCGCCTGAAGCCATTCTGCCTTGTCCATAACGGTCAGGGCGATTGCGACATCGGCCGGTGCGGCAAGACTGGGTCCCTGGTCCGGACGCAGGTCGAGCTTTTCGATGCTGAGTGCCGCGTCCAGGTTACCGTCGTTCTGGCGCAGATGGAGCTCGCCATGGCTGGCGCCGAAGCCGAGGCCTTCGCCCGTCAGGGGAGAGCGCGCGGTGCCGGTCAGATTGTCGTAGGCCACCGAGGTCCGGTCGATGCCGGAGAGGGTCGCCGCGACACTCGCTCGGAGCAGCGTCCAGTCGGCGGAAACGGTGACGCCGGGAGAAACACGGATTTCGGCGGGGCCGTCGAGCTCGAGGACCGCACGCCCGGGTTGATAGACCTGCGCCGCCGTTCGCAGGGCGCCGAAGGACGCGGAGGCGCCGCGGCGCGTATCGTCGAGGCGAACCTTGTCGCAGAACAAACCGAGGCGGAAGGGAAAGCCACGAACCTCCATCTCGGCGCATTCGCCGCTGAAGCCGATCGCCTGCCCCTTCGTCAGATAGGCGGTCAGCCGCCTTTGGATCTGGTCGGCGGCGAGAAACCAACCGGCGGAATAAAGGCCGATCACGAACACGATACCTGCTGCCAGCCACAAGAACTTCCTGCCGGTAGGCGATGGCTTGGCGACGGCGGTCACAGTCATGTTGTCGGGTACTCCACACTAGATCACGACGGTTTCAGGTCGGGTCGACCTGAACCTCATCTCGCTCTTGCCGCCGGGAGCCTCCTTTCGGGTGGCCGACTCCCATGCGGCGAACTAACCTTCATCCGCAATCGCGACACGGGCTATCGGCGCGACCAGATCGATTGCAAGAGAATTGCTGCACAATTTTGTCCTTCGACCGGTACGGTCCCAGGAATTATGCAATAAAAATTTCGGTACGCCGCAGGAGCGTCGAACACTGATTCGGTAGACTGATTCGGTGGCCGGCCGGCGGCATGATTGAATGGCAGCGGATATGGACGAATTTTGGGTCTTTGGCTACGGGTCGTTGATGTGGAATCCGGGCTTTCGCTTCGAGGAGAAGCTGACGGCGCGCGCTTTCGGCTACCGCCGATCCCTCTGCGTGCGCTCCTGGGTTCACCGCGGGACCGAACGGCACCCCGGCCTGGTGCTCGGGCTCGACTATGGCGGCTCCTGCATCGGGACGGCATTCCGCGTGGCGCCTGCGCAAAAGGCGGAGGTGATCGACTACCTGCGTGAACGCGAGCTGGTCACGCATGTCTACAAGGAAAGGATCATGCCGGTGCAACTTTCCAGCGGACACCGCGTGCCCGCGCTGACCTATGTGATCGACCGCTGCCATGTCCAGTATGCCGGTGCGCTGAGCGCGGAGGAGGCGGCCGCGACGGTCGCCGTCGCCGCCGGCAAGTCCGGGCCGAACAGCGAATACGTTCTCAATACGCTCGAACATCTTCGCGAAATGGGGATCCGCGACCATTGGCTGGAGGAAGTTGCCGCGAAGTTGACGGCCGGCGGAGCTGCGTCCGTCCGGGCCTGAAGGGAGGCTACCGTGCCCCGAGTTCGCTGAGCCGCTGTTCAGCGGTGGGCGGCAACGGCAGGTGCGGATTGGCCCGCACGGTTTCGATGAGGAGGTCGTCGCTCGCAGCCTCGGTAACTTCCACCAGCTTCGCCAGGAATGCGTCCGGATCCAGCCCGGCCTCGATCGGCGGGAGGACACGCACCTTGAAGTGGCCAGGGAAACGGAGGAACTTGCGCCGCGGCCAGAACAGCCCCGGATGCATCGCGACGGGAACCACCGGCACCTGGAGATCCCGATAGAGCCGGGCAATGCCGTATTTGTACTCCGGCGGTGCGCCTGGCGGGCGGCGCGTCCCCTCGGGATAGATGATCAACTGACGCCCGGTCGCCATCTCGTTTTTCGTGCGGTCCATGACCTCTGTCATCGCCTTGCCGCGCGCGGCGCGGTTCACCGGAACCATGCGCTGCTTGACGATGTACCAGCCGAACAGAGGTATCCAGGTGAGTTCCCGCTTGAGAATATAGAAGGGATCGTCGAGCCAGGGCAGAAGCGCATAGGCATCCCAGAAGGACTGATGCTTCGGCGCGAAGATGTAGGCGCCCTTCGGAATGTTCTCGAGGCCCTCGATCTCGAAGGTCGTACCGACGATCTTCGCGAGCAGCCAATGGTTGCTGCGCGCCCAGTTCTTGGGCACGAACCAGGCCGTCTTGCGCGGCACAAGGAAATAGAACGGCGTCAGCACGATCATCTGCACGATCAGGTTAACGTAGAAGACCAGATTGAAGAGGATCGAACGCAGGATGATCATCAGGCAGACTCTCGGGTGCGGGTGCGGGTGCGCCACGCTGCCTACACGAATATGCGGCGGAGGAAAACAGCCTCGCGACGGGAGCGCCTTTCTCCGGCGGCGCTATTGCCCGGCCGGCGCAACAGGCAAGGGCTCCGTCCTGAGGCCGTTCGTCCAGCGGGCGCCCATCACATCGCGCAGCGAGGCGACGGAGTATTTTCCGTATTCGAGCAGAATGGCCTTCAGCACCAGCGGATTGCGCAGCCAGTTGGTCGTCTTGAGATCCGAATTGACGACCGGGTAGGCAATGAATTCGGTTTCGGGCCTGGCGCGGCGCAGTTCGAGCAGGCTGCGCGGCATGTGGTAATTGTTCGTCACCACGAGGATCGTCCGATAACCTCGGTTGCGGATCCACTGCGAGGTTTCGGTGGCGTTGCCGATCGTATCGATCGCCGCACGACCGATATCGACGCAGCATTTGAACAGGTCGGCGGAACTCTGCGTATTGCGCCGGATCTGGCTTCGTGTCGTCGACGGATGAACACCGGAAATCAAGAGCCGCTTGCCGGCGCCGAGTTTCAGGAGATCGACAGCCTGGTCTATTCGCTGGAAGCCGCCGGTCAGCACGACGATCGCATCCGCTTTCGGAGTGGCAGGCGGCTGCAGCGAAGCGACGGTGTCGGCGAATTGCAGGAAGCCGGCGATGAATATGGTGAGAAAGGCGAGCAGCACGAAGAAGCCGCGGCGCAGCACTTTGCGCAACAGGCTGCGGGACTGGCGACGGCGCGCGGCCCTCTCCAGCCATTTGCCCCTTTCGGCCATCCCGCTCCCGCGTAGTTCTCCCGCCTTCATGATTCCCATCACATAGCCGCAGATTGCGGCAGGGAATAGATCGATTGCGGGCAATTCATGGTCTTCCGGCCGATTTCAACCCTGAAAGGTGTCGGTCCGGCCCGGATCGGATCGGATAAGGTCGATTTCGTAGATGGTCCGCATGACTGTAAGGCGCGCCGTCAAGGTCGTCAGCAGGGCAATCACGACGATAATGGCGAAGATGCCGAGATAGCCGGTGTAACCGATGGCGAAGGTACCGAACAGAGCGGTCGCCTGATCCGTTTCAGGGGTTGCAAGCGTCTGCGACTGCCAGAAGCTCGCCAGCGCAAAGGAGAGCGCAGCGAGAAGGCCGCCGGCGCCGGCGCCCTTAAGACTGATTCGGAGAAAGTGCTTCTGGAATTCGGCGGCGACGAAACTCGCTTCCGCCCCGACGAAATGCAGGACCTCGACGATATGACGGTTGCCGGAAAGGGCGCCGCGGGTGGCGAAAACCACCGTCAGCACCATTGCGGAGAAGACCAGTACCAGGACGCCGGTGCCGATCATCGTGGTCGTGCTCGCCATCGCAACCAGGCGATCGACCCAGGTGCGGTGATCATCGAGAAAGGCCTGCGGGATCGTTTCGGTGAGCGCCTTTCGCATCGCGGCGAAATCGGGGGGATTGCTCTCGTCGATCGTGATGACGACGAGCCGCGGCACGGGCAGTTCGTTCAGGTCGAGTCCACCACCGAGCCACGGTTCCAGGAGGCGCGCGGTCGCAGCGCGGTCGATGATCGTGCCGCCTGTAGTGCCGTTGAAGGTCAGGGCCAGATCACGGGCGTCGGCGAGAGCCCTCTCCATGTCGAGGTTGTCGTCCGGCTTGATCTGGATGGTGATCTCGCGGGAGATCTGCGATTGCCAGCTCTGGGCGGTCGCGCGCACCATGCTGACGCCGCCGAGGGTCAGGCAGGCCAGAAAGGACATGATGGCGATGACGCACATGAGCGCGTGGCCGGAAACGTTGGCCGAAGGCACGATCGGCCCCGTCGGGCGCACGCGCATCTCGCTGCGACGCTGCTGTTGTTGCGGCGGAGGGGTAGGCTCGCGGCGGGCAACGCGGTTCTCATTCATAGATGTCGAGCCGTCCCTGTGACAGGATCATGCGCCGGGCCTCGACCTGATCCATCAAGGACAGGTCGTGCGTGGCGATCACCACCGCGGTCCCGAGCCGATTGAGTTCCATGAAGAGATTGAGCAATCGGCGCGCCATAGGCGGATCGACGTTGCCGGTCGGCTCGTCGGCAAGCAGGATCTCCGGCCGGTCGATCAGCGCCCGTGCGATGGCGGCGCGCTGCTTCTCGCCGCCGGAGAGCACGGGCGGCAGCACATTGATGCGCTCGCCGAGTCCGACCCATTTAAGGAGTTCGAGCACGTCGGAACGGTAGCTCGACTCCTCCTTGCCGCGGACCCGGAGCGGCAGGGCGACGTTTTCATAGGTCGTCAGGTGGTCGAGCAGGCGAAAGTCCTGGAAGACGATGCCGACCCGACGGCGCAGCATCGGAAACTCCTCACGGGGAATGGAGGAGATGTTGCGGTCGAACATGCGGATGAGGCCGCGCGTCGGCTTGAGCGACAGGAAGAGGAGGCGGAGCAGCGTCGTCTTGCCGGCGCCTGACGGACCGGTGAGGAATTGGAAGGAACGGCGCGGGATATCGAATGTCAGGTCCCGGAGGATCTCCGGTCCCATGCCATAGCGCAAGCCGACGTTTTCAAAATGAATCAATGGGACAGCCCAGTCTCTCGTCACGACCCTCGCCAAATCCGCCGAAGGCCGGATTATCGCAGCTCCACCCGTCTATCAGATGCGCGACGGGCGGTGAAGCACTTGAAGCACCGCATGTCTGCCTGCACCGGCTCCGAATTCAGGAACATGCAGTAGGACTGCGCTTCTGCCAAGGCAAAACCGTGCGTGACACCATGGTTAAGCAAGGGTTAACGTTCCATGAAAAGACGCCGCTTTCGCGGCCTCGTTTTCAAAAGATTAACCATTTCGGTTTACGTCTCGTCAGGATTCGAAGCAATGCCTTGCATCCATCGCGGATGGCATGTGCATCGAGCGAAGACGTACGGCGCTGCAGGCAAGACGTCCGGCGCCGCGTTCGGGGAGCGCCCATGCAGGCATTTCGCGCAAAGACCGCGGGCATCGACCTCATTCCACCGGAGCGCGCCTCGCGTTCGAGCGCCGCTCAGCCGAGGCGCCTCGACTATATCGATGTCGAGTTCGAAACGGTTGCGCCGACCGCACGGCGCAGCCCGTATCCGGTGTTCAACGACAACCGCCGGGCCGGCGCCCGGCCGAAGGCCGGCGCGGCGACCGCTCCGGGAATGCGGAGTGCAGCACGGCGGATCCTGGTCGCGGCCGGGACCAGGATCGATGCGATGTCGCCCCGGCGCTTTGCCGGCCTGGCCGCCTTTCTCGGACTTACGGTTTTCCTGCTGATCGCCGGTTTCGGCGGCGACGGACGGGCCGACATGCACCCGCTGCCGATGGAGGGCGGAAAAGGCGGTGCTTCCGATCGCTGAATGTGCTAAGCGCGGCTGAAGAAGGGAAGGCCGGTGTTCTTCCTTGCGAATGGAGATACCCGTATGCCCGTCGTCCGCGGCAAGAATATCGAAGTCCTCTACAGCGCCGAAACCATTGCGGCGAGAAATCAGGAAATGGCCGGCGATATCGTTCGCGGGCCGCACAAGGATCTCCTGGTCATCTCGATCCTGAAGGGCTCCTTCATCTTCGCGGCCGATCTGATCCGCGCCATGCATGCGGCAGGCCTTGCTCCGGAGGTCGAGTTCATCACGCTTTCGAGCTACGGAACCGGGACCGAATCCAAGGGCGTCAAGATCACCAAGGATATCGACAGCGACGTGCGTGATCGCGACGTACTCCTCATCGACGACATTCTGGAGTCCGGCCGCACCCTTCGTTTCGCCAAGGACCTGCTCCTGGAGCGCGGCGCACGAAACGTCACGATCGCGGTATTGCTCGACAAGCGGGTGAAGCGCCGCGTCGATCTCGAAGCGGACTATGTCGGCTTCGAATGCCCGGATCATTTCGTGGTCGGCTACGGAATGGATGTGGCCTACGCGTTCCGCGAACTGCCGTTCGTCGGGGTTGTGACCGGCGACGCAACGTAACCGGGCGCGCCGTTTCTGTCGTGGCCCCATCACGGGGGATCGTTCCGGCGCGCTGAATGATTAAAATGCCTCCTATCGCGTTTACCGGAATCAAACGAAAAGCTGTTTGTTTGAAAGACGTATCGCGGTCGCATGAGGCGGCGGACGATACGCAGATCCAATGGAGCGTCAATGGCATCCAATCGCCGCGCCGCTCCCCGCAGAAATAATACGGGAGGCCATGATGGCGAAAATCCTGATCACCGAGGATGAAGACGGCCTGCGCTCGTTCGTGGCGCGCGCGTTGCGGCTCGACGGGCACGAAACGGTTGAAGCCGGGGACGGAGCCGATGGGCTTGCCTGCCTTCGCGATCAGCCGTTCGATCTCTTGCTATCCGATATCCGGATGCCGGTCATGGACGGCATCGAGCTTGCGCATCAGGCGTCCGCTGCCTTTCCGGCATTGAAAATCCTGTTGATGACCGGCTACGCCGAGCAACGCGAGCGTGCCGACGACCTCTCCGGCAAGGTCGTCGACGTCATCGAGAAGCCATTTTCACTGCCCGACATTCGCAAGGCCGTCGCGCTCGCGCTGGCCGCCTGACGCCGTTCGTAAACTTTTGATGCGGGACGCGGGAAGAGGGGCTTCGGAGAGGCCGCGCGACCCCACGTCCCGCAGACCCATTATCGCATGTCGAGCAGCCGCTCGAGATACTGCCGCTCCAGTTCCGGCGACAGGCTGTCACCCAACTTGCGACGGATCTCTTCGAGAATCTGGCGGGCGCGCTGCGTGTCGATTTCGTCGGGCACCTTGACCTGATCGCCGAAATCGGGACCGGCGTTCTGCTGTCGGCGGCCGAGGGGGTCACGTCCGTTCTGACCATATTGCGGAACGCCTTGTCCGGGACCTTGTCCCTGTCCCTGGGCTTGCATCTGGTTCATCATGTCCTGCGCTCCCTCGCGCAGGGCCTGCAGGGCCCGGCCCTGGCTGCCGACCGCCTGCTCGCCCTGGCCCTTCCCGAGAGCGCCGGCGGCACCTTCCATCTCGCGCTGCGCCTGACCGAAGCCCTTGCCGGGTTTGATGCCCAAATTCTCGAGACCCTTCTGCAGGTCGCCGAGTTGCTTGCCAAGCGATTCCTGCTGCTCTCTCAATTGCTTGAGAGCTTCCCTCAATTGCTCGGCGGTCATATCGTCCATGGGGTTGGGTTGGCCGTTGGGGTCACTCCGCTGCCCCGGATCCTGCGGCATGTCCTGTCCGAAGAGTTCCTCGTCCTCGCCTTCGAGCGGATCGCCGCGCTGCATCCGGTCGCGTAGTGCCTGGTCCAGTTTGAAAGTTTCGTCCATCAGCTGCTGCTGCCGCTGCATAAGCTCGCCGAGCTTGTCCATCTGCTGCCGCATGGCGTTGTTCTGCTCGCCCATCTGCTGCATGCGTCCGGCCTGGAGATTGTTCATCATTCTCTGCAGTTCGGAAAGCATCTGCCGCGCCTGATCGCGCGCGCCGGAGCGGGCCAGATTTTCGATCTGGTCCATCATCTTCTGCAGATCCTGCTGGCGCAGCACGTTGTTCATCTCAGGATTGGCGGCGACGGCGGGGTTCTTCGCGGCCTGCTCGGCGAGCGCCCGCATATATTCCTGCATCGCCTGGCGAAGCTCGTCCATCAGCCGGGCGATTTCCTCGTCCGAGGCGTTACGTTCGAGCGCGTCCGACAGCGCCTGCTGCGCGTCGCGCAGCCGCCGGTCAGCGAGCGACAGGTCACCGTCCTCGATGCCGAGCGCGATTTCCCACAGGTGGTCGGCGGCGTCGCGAAGCATGTCGTCGTTCCGGGCGAGCTGCATGCGCGTGCGTGCCGATTTCAGCAGCAGGAAGTGGGTGGCATTGGGAATCGTCTCCTCGGGATAAAGCGTCAGCGCATCGTTGAGATCGATCGCGCGCGGCAACTGGTTGGCGTCGAGCGCGAAGACCTGGCGCTGTTCTGCGACGGCAGCGGCGAGGGGTTCGAAGAATCGGCGGGCCGGCAGAACGATCTCCTGCGGCACGCTTCGTCCCTCCTGGCCGGCTGCATCACGAGCGACGAGCGTGATGCTCACGCGCTTTCCGGCAAGCGGATGCTCACTCAGATTGCGGCTCGTGGTACCCTTTGCTTCACGGGCATTGCGCCGCGGCAGATCGAGGCGATATTCGGGAGGGCCGTAGAGCGGATGGGCGTCCTTCGCGGGCTCCTCGATGGGCTTTATCTCGGCCCAGGCCTGCGCGATGCCGTAGTCGTCATGGGCGAGGTAGCTGATGTCGAGCGCTGCATTGACCGTTGGACGCGGTTCGCCGTCGAAAGCGATGTCGGGCACGCTGTCGGGCGTGATCTTGAAGCTCCAGCTCTGGCCGCCGACGGAGAGCGTTCCGTCCTTGGCGATCTTGTAAACATGATTGCGGACCGCATTGGGAGTTGCCTGGGGCGTTTCCGGTTTGGCTTTTTCCGGCCCGGATGTCGTCTCCGCCTTGGCGTCCGACTGAGGGATAACCAAGGGTTCGTCGCCCGCGGCTGCGTAGCTGACCGGTTCCTCGGCCCCGGCGCCGGTTATCCGGACCGTAAGATCGCTGAACTGAGGTATCGTGATCTGAGGCTTCTCCTGCGGATCCTGCTCCTTGTCCTCGGCCGGGGCCGTCGCGTCCTGTCGACCCGTAAGAAAGATCGGCGCGCGGCCGGTATAGGCGGGCGGTGTCACCCATGCATCGATACGGATGTCGGCCGTCGCTGCCTCTTGCTCGGGCAGGCGGAAGGCATCCGAAACCAGTCCGGCGCGATTCGAATAGGAATAGGCGAAGGCGACGCAGGCAAGGAGGACGGGGACCGCCCTCAGCGCCCACGGGTCATGCCGTGCGATATCGGGGCGCGGCAGACCCGTGTCGAGTTCCCTGACCATACGCGCCATACGCGCCTGATGTTCGCGCCAGAGTGCGGCGCCGAACGCGCCCTCCGTCGCGGGTGCATCTTCCTGAACGCGGATCGCCTGATGCGGCAGCCGGTTGCGCTCCTCCAGCATCCGGTCCGCCTCGGGCGTTTCGGGCCAGCGAATGCGGGTCAGCGGCAACAGGGAGATGAACAGCCCTATGACGAAAGCGAGAAGAAGGGCGACATGCAGCCAGAACGGCGCAGCCCGAAAGAGGCCGACCCAGCCGGCGGAGAGAAACAGAAGAACGAGCGAGGCGGGGACGAGCATGCGTGGCAGCAGCTCTTCGGCCAGAAGAACAAAACGGGCGAGGAATCGCTTCGCCGCCAGCATCCTGGCGAACGACTGCGGTTTTGGCGTTTCATCCTGCCGGAATTGCGTCATCCGCCGAAACTTCCTTTCGATCCTTCGACCGCAGGGGGTCAACGGTCAGGATAACATTGTTTGTGGCGAAGACGAGGGCGGCCCGTAAAACAATGCGTGATCGCCGCCGGCGACCCCAATCGTGAAAGCGTCGCTGGAGGTCAGTCGAGCCAGTCCGGCACCGAGTCGAGGCCGATCAGCTCGTCGTAGCCCCGGCGCGGGCGGATCACGTGGAAACGATCGCCGTTGACGAGCACCTCGGGCACCAGCAGGCGGCTGTTATAGGTTCCCGCCTGTACGGCACCGTAGGCGCCCGCCGAGCCGATCGCGAAAAGGTCGCCGGGCTTCGGCATCGCCATCTCCCGGTCGAGCGCCAGATAGTCGCCGGTCTCGCAGACCGGCCCGACGACATCGGCCTTGATGCGCGGTGCGCTGGCCGCGGAAATCCTCACCGGGCGTAACTCGTGATAGGCCTCGTAGAGCGTCGGGCGGATGAGATCGTTCATCGCTCCATCGACGATGACAAAGGTCTTGTCGCCGCCGTCCTTCACATAGACCACTTCGGTCACGAGAATGCCGGCATTGCCGACGATCAGCCGGCCCGGTTCGGTGACGATCTTGCAGTCGAGGCCCTTGAGCTGGTTCTTGACGATATCGGCATAGGCATCCGGCAAGGGCGGCGGGTTGTTGTCTTCACGGTAGGGAATGCCGAGACCGCCGCCGATATCGACGTGCTCGATGACATGCCCGTCGGATCGCAGCGTATCGACCAGTTCACGCAACAGCTTGAAGGCGTCGTCGAAAGGCTGCAGCTCGGTGATCTGGCTGCCGATATGCATGTCGATCCCGGTCACTTCGATGCCGGGAAGCTCGGCGGCGTGAGCATAGACGCTACGGGCCCGCTCCCAGGAAATGCCGAACTTGTTTTCCTTCTTCCCGGTCGAGATCTTCGCATGTGTGCGGGCATCGACGTCGGGATTGATGCGGAAGGAAACCGGCGCTCGTCTGCCGGCGCGTACGGCCCTCTGGTTCAGGACCTCCAATTCCGGCTCGGATTCGACATTGAAGCAATAGATGCCTGCCTCGAGAGCAAAATCCATCTCGCGCGCGGTCTTGCCGACGCCCGAGAACATGATCCGGCTTGCCGGAATGCCCGCTGCAAGGGCGCGGCGCAGTTCACCCTCGGACACCACGTCCACGCCTGCGCCGAGACGGCCGAGCGTTTTCAGCACGGCCTGGTTCGAATTGGCCTTCATCGCATAGCAGACCATGGCGTCCACATCGGCAAAGGCTTGCGAAAAGACCCTGTAATGGCGCTCCAGCGTGGCGGTGGAATAACAGTAGAACGGCGTGCCGACGGCGCGCGCGATCTCCGTCAGGGGCACGTCTTCGGCGTAAAGAATTCCGTCGCGGTATTGGAAATGATTCACGGTCTTTCCTCGGCTCAGAGGAGGGGGTCAAGCAGGAATGGGCGGTCGTCGACGGTTTGCTTCGGCGCGACAGTACCGGCGGGCGCTTTCGTATTGATCGGTGCGGTGGCCCCCGGCCGGTCGAGGTCGCCCTTACGCCCGCAGCCGGCGAGAACCAGCCCCGGGATTGCCAGAAGAAGCGCGATTCGGGCGGCCTTCCTGAATGTCATCGTCATTTCCCTTTGCCGAAGCTGAGAGCCGATTGATCTTGGGAGCGCGGGGGCGGCAGGAACATGTTCCTGCGCCGCTCCGGTGCGATGTCTTACCGATTTTTCAGCGCCTTGTGCACCCTGTTTCTGCGCAGGAGAGAGCAGCATTGGAGCCGACGCATTCTGCAACGGAAAACCGTTACACACTTTTCCTGAAGCGCTCTAGTTGCGCGCCCGCCACCAGGCGATCTGCTTGCGGACTTCGGAGGGCGCAGTGCCGCCGAAACTCGTGCGGCTTGCCACGGAGGCCTCGACCGTCAGGACGCCGTAGACCTTGTCCGTTATGGCGGAATTGATCGCCTGCAGCTCGGCGAGCGGGAGGTCGGCGAGGTCGCATCCTTTCTGTTCCGCAAGCGCGACGACGCGGCCGGTCACATGGTGGGCGTCGCGGAAGGGTAGGCCTGCCTCGCGCACCAGCCAGTCGGCGAGATCGGTGGCGGTCGAGTAGCCGGAGCCGGCTGCGGCCTTCATCCGGTCGGCGCGTATCGTCACGTCGCGGATCATGCCGGTCATGGCCGCGATTGCGAGTTCGAGGCTCTCGGCCGCATCGAAGACCTGTTCCTTGTCTTCCTGCATGTCCTTGGAATAGGCGAGGGGAAGACCCTTCATCACGGTCAGCAGCGCAACCAGCGAGCCGTTGACGCGCCCGGTCTTGGCGCGCACGAGCTCGGCCGCATCGGGATTCTTTTTCTGCGGCATGATCGACGAACCGGTCGAAAAGGCGTCCGACAGGCGGATGAAGCCGAATTGCGGCGTGGACCAGATGACGATTTCTTCCGCGAGCCGCGACAGGTGGGTCGCCGCGATCGCGGCGATCGACAGGAATTCGAGCGCGAAGTCGCGATCGGAGACAGTATCGATGGAATTGCGCGTCGGCTCGCGGAAGCCTAACGCCTTGGCGGTCATGTGCCGATCGATGGGGAAGCCGGTGCCGGCAAGCGCGGCTGCGCCGATCGGGCTTTCGTCCATGTGCTCGATCGCGTGGCGAACGCGCGCGCGGTCGCGGCCGAACATTTCCACATAGGCCATGCAGTGATGTCCGAAGGTGACCGGCTGCGCCGTTTGCAAATGGGTGAAGCCGGGCATCACCGTGTCGGCATGCTCTTCGGCGCGGTCGAGAAAGGCAGCGATGAGACCGGTCAGCGCCTTCTCGGTCTTCTGCAGCTCCTCTTTCACCCACAGGCGGAAATCGAGCGCCACCTGGTCGTTGCGCGAGCGCGCCGTATGGAGGCGCCCGGCGGCCGGGCCGATCAGCGCCGCCAGCCGCGCCTCGATGTTCATGTGGATGTCTTCCAGGCGGCGCGAGAATTCGAATGCGCCGCTGTCGATCTCTGACAGGATCGTGTCGAGGCCGTGAACGATCTTGTCTTTGTCTTCGGCGGAAATGATGCCTTGATGCGCCAGCATCGTCGCATGCGCTATTGAGCCGCGGATGTCCTGCGCATAGAGCTTCTTGTCGAAGCCGATCGAGGCATTTATCTCCTCCATGATCGCGTCCGGGCCCGAGGCGAAGCGACCGCCCCACATCTGGTTGGAGGATTTCGTCTCGGAACTGCCGTCAGCCATCAGGATGCCCGCCTTGGAGAATGAAATGCCAGACCAGAAGAAACGCCCTCCGGCCCTTAAATTGTTCGCGCTCGCCGCCCTTCTGGGCGTGATCGCCGGTGCGGCTGCGGTATACGTGAAGGAGACGGGGTCTGGCAATGGCGGCGTCGCGCCGACGGCGGATGCGAGCTGCCCGCTGGCCGGGCAAAAGGTGGCTTCGCTCACCCCGCTGATGCGCGGCCAGGTGGCGGCGATGACGCCGGCGGACAAGGCGCGCCCGATCGGCGACCTCGATTTCGCAGGTCCCGATGGCAAGCCGCTGACGCTTGCCGCCTTTGCCGGCAAGACAGTCCTCGTCAACCTCTGGGCCACCTGGTGCGTGCCTTGCCGGGAGGAGATGCCGGCGCTCAACGCCCTGCAACAGGCGCTCGGCGGCGACCGCTTCGAGGTGGTCGCAATCAACATCGACACCGGTGCCGACGACAAGCCGAAGGCGTTCCTCGACGAGGTCGGCGTTCATGCGCTCGGCTACTACCGCGATGCCTCGATGGGAGTTTTCAACACGCTCAAGAAGGAGGGGCTCGCCTTCGGCCTTCCCGCTACCTTGCTTCTCGACGAAAAGGGCTGCCTTCTGGGGTCGATGAACGGACCGGCCGTATGGGACAGCGATGACGCGAAGAACCTCATCGAAGCGGCGCTGGCTCCGCCTGCGGGAAGTTGAGGGGTCGCCGCAGGAGCCTTCCGCCTGATCTGAAAGGTCAGCGCGTCGGTACGGGCACCTCGCCCCGGTAGTCGTAGAAGCCGCGGCCGGACTTGCGGCCGAGCCAACCGGCCTCGACATATTTCACCAGCAGCGGGCAGGGGCGATACTTCGAATCCGCCAGGCCGTCATGCAGCACCTGCATGATCGACAGACAGGTGTCGAGGCCGATGAAATCGGCGAGCTGCAAGGGGCCCATCGGATGGTTGGCGCCGAGCTTCATGGCCGTGTCGATGGCATCGACGGTGCCGACGCCTTCATAGAGCGTGTAGATAGCCTCGTTGATCATCGGCAACAGGATGCGATTGACGATGAAGGCGGGAAAATCTTCGGCGACGGTGACGGTCTTGTCGAGATGCGCGACGAATTCCTTTGCCGCCTTGAAGGTCTCTTCCTCCGTGGCGATACCGCGTACGAGCTCCACCAGCTTCATGACCGGGACCGGATTCATGAAGTGGATGCCCATGAACCGTTCGGGACGATCGGTCGCGGAGGCGAGCCGGGTGATGGACAGGGACGATGTGTTGGTCGCCAGGATGGCATCCGGTCTCATGACCGGGCAGACCTGACCGTAGATCTTGCGCTTGACGGTTTCGTCTTCGGTGACCGCCTCGATGACGAGATCGGCCTGCGCAAGGTCGTTGATGTCGCCTGAGCCCTTGATCAGGGAAAGCGCCCGCTTTCGGTCCTCGTCGCTCATCTTGCCGGAGGAGACCTGCCGGGCAAGATTGCCGTTGATGGTGGCAAGCCCCGCCTCGATGCGGTCCGCGGCGATATCGTAGAGCTGAACCTTATATCCGGCGGCTGCCGAAACATGGGCAATGCCGCAGCCCATCTGTCCTGCGCCGATAATTCCCACCGTCTTGATCATTGAAGCGAACACCCATGTTCAACAGGTTGCGGCAATGACGCTGCCGCAAATGCAAAATTACCGGGCCGGCAGGGCCGGCCCGGTATGATTGTTAATGCCATGTCGGCGCTTTTTCCAGCTTTTTCGTGCCGGTGCCCGGTGCGTCAAAGCGCCTTTTCGAGTTCCGGCAGGACGTCGAAGAGATCGGCGACGAGGCCGTAGTCGGCGACCTGGAAGATCGGCGCTTCCTCGTCCTTGTTGATGGCGACGATCACCTTGCTGTCCTTCATGCCGGCGAGGTGCTGGATCGCACCGGAAATGCCGCAGGCGATGTAGAGGTCGGGGGCGACCACCTTGCCGGTCTGGCCGACCTGCCAGTCGTTCGGCGCATAGCCGGCATCGACGGCGGCGCGTGAGGCGCCGACGGCGGCGCCGAGCTTGTCGGCAACCGGGAGGATGACTTCCTTGAACTTCTCCGAGGAGCCGAGCGCCCGGCCGCCGGAGATGATGATCTTCGCCGAGGTCAGCTCCGGCCGGTCGGAGGACGACAGCGCATCGGAAACATGGGCGGAAAGGCCGGGATTTGCCGCGGCGGCAACCGTCTCGACAGGGGCCGAGCCGCCTTCTTGAGCAGCGGCAAAGGAGGCGGTGCGCACGGTGATCACCTTCTTCGGCTCGCTCGTCTGCACCGTCTGGATGGCGTTGCCGGCATAGATCGGCCGTTTGAAGGTATCGGGCGAGACGACCTCGATGATCTCCGAAACCTGGGCGACGTCGAGAAGGGCGGCGACCCGCGGCATGACGTTCTTGCCGACCGAGGTGGCGGCGGCAACGACGGTGTCGTAATTGCCGGCGAGCGAAACGATCAGCGCGGCCAGCGGCTCGGCGAGATTGTTGGCGAGCGAGGCGTCCTCGGCGACCAGCACCTTGGCGACGCCCGAAAGCTTGGAGGCTTGCTCGGCAATCCCTTTGACGTTCTGACCGGCAACCAGCACATGCACGTCGGTTCCGGTCCCACTGGCGATCTTCGTTGCCGCCGCCAGCGCCTTCGCCGTCTGGTCGGAAAGGTGGCTGTTGTCGTGGTCAGCCAGAAGCAGAATGGCCATGGTAGAATTCTCCCTTTCGATCGAGCTCAACGATCCGTTCCGGATCGGAGCTCATGAGTCTGAAGTGGTTCATGCGTTTGTCCGGAAGCCGGTGTCCGCTTTCCGGACGCATGAACTTAAAGCACGCCGGCTTCGGTCTTGAGCTTGTCGACGAGCTCGGCGACCGTCTTCACCTTGACGCCGGCCTTGCGGCCGGAGGGCTCTTCGGTCTTCAAGACTTTCAACCGCGGCGCCGTGTCGACGCCGAAATCGGCCGGAGTCTTCTTATCGAGCGGCTTCTTCTTCGCCTTCATGATGTTCGGCAGCGAGGCATAGCGCGGCTCGTTGAGGCGCAGATCGGTGGTGACGACCGCCGGCAGCTTCAGTTCGACCGTCTGCAGGCCGCCGTCGACCTCGCGGGTAACGTTGACCTTGCCGTCGCCGATCTCGACCTTGGAGGCAAAGGTGCCCTGGGCCCAGCCGAGCAATGCCGACAGCATCTGGCCGGTCTGGTTGGAATCGTCGTCGATCGCCTGCTTGCCGACGATGATCAGCCCCGGCTGTTCGGCCTCGGCGACTTGCCTGACGATCTTGGCCACAGCGAGCGGCTCGACCTGATCCTCGGTCTCGACCAGGATCGCCCGGTCGGCGCCCATGGCGAGCGCGGTCCTGAGCGTCTCTTCCGCCTTGGCCGGGCCGATCGACACGACCACCACTTCACTCGCCTTGCCGGCTTCCTTCAGCCGCAGCGCCTCTTCGACCGAGATCTCGTCGAAGGGGTTCATCGACATCTTCACATTGGCAAGCTCGACGCCCGTTCCATCCGCTTTGACCCGGATCTTGACGTTGTAGTCGACGACCCGTTTCACCGTCACAAGTATTTTCATGGATTCTTTCCCTCCAAGAACGTTCGCAGGAAAATGCGCCTTAACAAGGCGGCCTGATTGTCGGTTGGCGACATCGATACGCGTTTTTGCTCCATAGACAAGCCGTTCTTGACGCTAAATCGCGATGAACCAACGCCAATTCGATATGACCAGGCTTATTCATACTTACGTTTACGTACAGGTAAAAAAATCCGCTGGCAAGCGGAGGCGTAAGGGCGGCTTCTATCGGGCATGACCCCCAACGGAGGGCATGCAATCCCTTGAAAACTCGACCTTTATTTCTCGGGCTCCCCTCGAAAATCAACCCGGCCGGCCCCATTGCGGAGCGGGCTTCGAAGCGCCGGCGGCTGCCGGCAACGTTTCATCGGGCGCTCTCGTCCTGTGCTCCACGGCGCGTGGAGTGACAATGGTCCGATCGAATAGCGGCACACCGCGGCGTCGCAAAACGACAACGAGCAGGAGACCCGCGACGATGCCGCCGACATGCGCACTCCAGGAAACGCCGCCGGCGGGATCGGCCACGAACATGAAGAACTGCTGGCCGATCCAGAAGGCGAGCGGAATGGCGGCGGGGAGCGGCAGGGGGATGCGGAAGAGCACGAGCACCCAGACCCGCACCTTGGGGTGCAGGAGGAAATAGGCGGCAACGACGCCGGATATGGCGCCGGAGGCGCCGATCAGCGGCGCCTCCGAGGCCGGATCGAGGAGCCCATGGGCCAGCGCTCCGGCCGCCGCGCACAGAAGATAGAAAACGAGAAATCGAAAATGCCCGAGCGCGTCCTCGACATTGTCGCCGAAGACCCAGAGGAAAAGCATGTTCATGGCGAGATGCATGAAGTCGCCATGCAGAAACGAGTAGGTGACGAAGGTGAATTCGTCCGGAACGATCACCAGCGAGGGATCGAGGGCGGCATACTCGAAGATGATCGCGGGGATATAGCCTAGCCCGAGGATCGCAGCATTGGCGAAATCCTCGCTTGCGACGGGTCCGGTAGCGAGCCAGGCAACGAAATTGATGACGATCAGCGTGATCGTCACATACTGCACCCTTATGTGTTTCAGCTCGTTCCTGTCATGCAGCGGTATGAACATGCGATCCCCGAGACGACCCGCGCCGAAACAAAAATACGTTATCTGTTGTTGCCGGGGACCCAAAGGACATCGGCGCGCCCCTTGTCGTTCGCCCAGCGGGCCGCGACGAACAGGAAATCCGAAAGGCGGTTGACATAGGCAATCGCCTCCGCGCTGACGGCCTCGCCTTCCATCGATGCGAGTGCGACCATTTGCCTCTCGCCGCGCCGCGCTACGGTACGGGCAACATGGAGCGCGGCCGAAGCGGCGCTGCCGGCCGGCAGGACGAAGGAGCGCAGCGGTTCGAGGTCGGCATTCAGCCGGTCGATCTCCCGTTCGAGGCGCTCGACCTGGGCAGCGACGATGCGAAGCGGCTCGTATTCGGGCTTCTCGCCCGTATCCGGTGTGGCGAGATCGGCGCCAAGATCGAAGAGATCGTTCTGGACGCGCATGAGCATCGCGTCGAGATCCGGGATCGCATGCGTGTGCTGGCGGGCGAGGCCGACAAAGGCATTCGTCTCGTCAATGGCGCCATAGGCCTCGACCCTGAGGTCGCTTTTCAGGCGGCGTGGGCCGGAGACGAGGCCGGTGGTGCCGTTGTCGCCTGTCCGGGTGTAGATCTTGTTCAATTTTACCATGATGCTGTCGCTTTACCTCAGCTCGGACGGCCGCCGCCGGTCACCCAGAGCGTCAGCATGATCAGCACGATGGCGATGGCCTGGAACAGCACGCGGGCCTGCATGAGTTTGTTGGAGGTGTTGCCGCTGCCGCCCCTGGCCATGTTGAGCAGGCCGCGGATCAGCACGATCGCTACCAGGCCCATGACGAGCAGGGTCAGACCGGTAAGGAAGCTGTTCATGGCGTAAATCCTTGTGGTTCGGTCAGCCGAGACGACCGATGATGCGGTAGAACAGTGCCGCCGGCAGGAGCTTTTTGAGAAGCGCTCCCTGCCTGGCCGGCCTTGTCACTATATAATGCGGCCTCGGACGGCGTGCCGTCAAAGCGTGTTTCAGTACGGCATAAACGGCGTCGGGCCCGAGCTTGCCGGCTGCCGGTTTGCTCTCGCCGCGCAGGCGCCGCATCTGCCGCTCGTATTCCGCACGATGGACGGAATTCTCAAGATCGATGAACCGCTCGATATAGGCGATCGCATTGGTCGTGAATTTCGAGGCGATCGGGCCGGGCTCGATCAGGCTCACGCCGATGCCGCTGCCGGCGAGCTCCATCCTCAATGTGAGCGAAAGCGCCTCGAGCGCGAACTTCGAGGCATTATAGGCGCCGCGCCAGCGATAGGGCACGAGGCCGAGAATGGACGAGCACTGGACGATGCGGCCATGCCCGCGGGCGCGCATCGCCGGGATGACGCGCCGCGTCAGGTCGTGCCAGCCGATGACGTTGGTTTCGAGCTGGAGCCGCAGGGCCTCCGTCGGCAGGTCCTCCACCGCACCGGCCTGGCCGTAGGCGCCATTGTTGAAAAGCGCATCGATTCGTCCGCCGCTCAGCGCCATCACGGCTTCCACCAGCGCGGCAATCGTCTCCAGCCGGGTATAGTCCATGATGAAGGTCTCGATGCCTTCGGCCTCCAGCGGCGCCTGATCCTCCGGCCGGCGCACGGTCGCGAAGACCCGCCAGCCGTCCCGCTGCAGCGCCCGGGCGCAATAGGCCCCGATGCCTGACGAGCAACCGGTGACGATGATTGTGGGGCGATCCGGCATCCACGCGATTCCTGTAGAAATCCAAGCCCCATTTCCCATATTCATCGTTGGGATACAATTGAATTGCAAAGGCGATGGCTGGGACCGGAACGTGACGTCAAGGCCGTTCGCAGGTACTGCGCCGGCTGGTCCTCATCAGGAGCGGGATTGGTGAAAGAGTGGGAGACGGAATGCCGGCATTCGTTCGCATCATCTGGAAGGTCGTGTTTGATGCGCTCTGGCATTTCAGCGAGGACGATGGCTGGGCGATGGCCAGTCACGTGGCGCTTTCTTCCCTTATGGCCGTCTTTCCCTTTCTGATCTTCGGCACCGCGCTTGCCAGTTTTCTGGGCGCCGATCAGTTCGCGCAGACGGCAGTCCATCTGATCTTCGACACCTGGCCGGAATCGATCGCCAAGCCGGTCGCCGATGAAGTCGTGCGCGTATTGACCATCCCGCGCGGCAGCCTGCTTACGATCTCCGTTCTTGCTGCAGCCTATTTCGCGTCGAACGGCGTCGAAGCATTGAGGATCGCGCTCAATCGCGCCTATAGGGTTGCCGAAAGCCGCTACTGGTATGTGACGCGGCTTGCGAGCCTCGGCTTCGTGCTCGGCGCCGTGCTCATTCTGGCCGCCCTCAGCCTTCTTCTGGTCGCGGTTCCTCTGGCGGTCCGCAATGCGGATCAGTGGTTCCCCTGGCTGGATACGCTTATGGCGGCGGTGGACGATTGGGGCTTGCCCCTGACGCTGACCATGCTGACGGCAGGCTTGCTCGTCGCGCATCTGTGGCTGCCGGCCGGCCACCGCAACGTCGTCGACGTCCTGCCCGGCATCTTCCTCACGCTCGTGCTGTGGTCCGTCGGCGGCTACGCCTTCGCCTCCTACATCGCCAATTTTTCCAACTACGTGACGACCTATGCCGGGCTCGCTTCCATCATGATCGTCCTGGTCTTCCTCTACATGCTTGGCGCGATCTTCATCATCGGCGCGGAAATCAACGCTGCCATCCTGAAATACAAGGTGAAGCTCATGGTCAGGCGCAGTTTCCAGGGAGGCCGAGGAGAGTAAGGCCGCGAATTTCTCTCCTCATCGCTCGCCGAGAAGCATGGCCCTGACATCCGCAGGCCTGTGCCCCGAAGCCCTGAAGGAGGCGATTCCGGTGTCGCTGTTGCTCTTCGACAGTTTCCGTCCGTCCGGCCCGAGAACGAGGCGATGATGGTGGTAGACCGGCTGCGGCAGGCCGAGAAGTCTTTGCAGCAGGCGGTGCACCGATGTCGCGTGGTAGAGGTCGCGGCCGCGCACGACATGGGTGATCCCCTGCAGGGCATCGTCGACCACGACCGAGAGATGATAGCTCGACGGCGCATCCGAACGCGACAGGATGACATCACCCCAGGCGGCCGGATCGGCGACGATGGACGCGGCTTCGCCCGATTGGTTCGACCCCGTTTCTCGCCAGGTGAGTGGCCCGCCGGCCCGCCGCAGGGCCTCTCCCATGTCGAGACGCCAGGCATAGGGGCGGCCGCTCGCCAGGAGAGCGGCCTGCTCGTCCGGCGTGAAGCCGCGCTCGCGGCCGGGATATAGTGGTGTCCCGTCCGGATCGCGCGGCCACGCTTGCCCCTTCGCCTCTGCCGCGGCCACCGCCGCCCTTATTTCACCGCGCGTCATCACGGCGGGATAGACGAGGCCCATCGCGTTCAAGCGCTCGAGCGCAGCGGCATAGACGCCGAGATGTTCGGATTGGCGCCGCACCGGCTCTTCCCAATCGAGACCGAGCCAGGCGAGGTCCTCGAAGATCGCCGCCTCGAATTCCGGCCGGCAGCGCGTCCGGTCGATATCTTCGATCCTCAGCAGGAAACGGCCGCCCATGGCTGTCGCCATGTCGTGATTGAGGATCGCCGACAGGGCGTGGCCGAGATGCAGGAGACCGTTGGGACTCGGCGCGAAACGAAAAACCGGTTGTTCTGGTCGTGAAATCGGCATTCTTTTCCTTTGCCATGGAAGCGTTGTAAAGATCACCCGCTTTCTACAGGGCCGTGCGTCTTGCTGCGCACCAAGGGCTCTGTAGCACTTTGAATTCCTGCATGCTTCGTCCGTAAATCGGCGACGATCCCGGACACGTGCAGTGGGAGGATGCATGCGGATCATCCGGACGCACGAGGATATAGAGGCCGGTCTTGCCGGTCTGGTGATGCTCGATGCCCGGCTCGAACACGTCATCGACAAGGCGGGGCCGGTACCCTTGAGGCGCACCGACCCCGGTTACCGCGGCCTCGCCAACATAATCGTCTCCCAGATGGTCTCGAAGGCGAGCGCGGCGGCGATCTGGAACCGGATGGAGGCCTCGCTCGGCGAGATCACCGCAGACGCGGTGCTTGCGCTCGACGACGAAGATTGCCGACGCTTCGGCTTGTCCCGGGCCAAGGCCGATACGCTGAGAAGGGTCGCCGCTGCCGCGACCGCGGGCGAGATCGATCTCGACGCCATCTGCAACGCCGAAGCGGTGAAGGCAATTCACGAACTGACGGCGATCAAGGGCATAGGCCGTTGGACCGCCGAGGTCTATCTGCTCTTCTGCGCCGGCCATCCGGATGTGTTCCCGGCCGGCGATGTCGCCCTGCAGAATGCCATCGGCCATGCGCTGGGGCTCGAACTGCGACCGACGGCAAGCGAGGTCGATTCGCTCGCGGGCGGCTGGTCGCCATGGCGCAGTGTCGCCGCGCGGCTTTTTTGGGCCTATTATGCGCAGGAGATGCGCCGCGATGCGCTTCCCGTGACGCCTTGAAGAAAAAAGCGGATCCTTTGCTCCCTTTTCTTTGTGGCTTCACAATCCTGTCGCAACGCGCCTAATATAGAAGAGGCAGATGCCGAATCGCTCAGGAGAATACGCTTGACGATTGCAGTCTCACCTCAGGCCCTGCCGGCGCTCGTGTTGAACGCCGACTATAGGCCGCTGAGTTATTATCCCTTGTCGCTCTGGTCCTGGCAGGACGCGATCAAGGCGGTCTTTCTCGACCGTGTGACTATCCTCGCCGAATACGAACACTCCGTCTCGTCGCCGAGTTTCTCGATGCGGCTGCCGAGCGTCGTCTGTCTGAAGAGCTATGTCCAGCCGACACGCCACCCGGCCTTCACCCGGTTCAACGTATTCCTGCGGGACAAATTCGAGTGCCAGTATTGCGGCTCGCCGGACGACCTGACCTTCGATCACGTGGTCCCGCGTGCGCATGGCGGCCAGACCACCTGGGAAAACGTCGTCGCCGCCTGTTCTCCCTGCAACCTGCGCAAGGGCAGCAAGCTGCCGAAGCAGGCCGGCATGTTCCCGCACCAGAAGCCCTATCACCCGACGGTTCAGGATCTGCACAATAACGGCCGGCTTTTCCCGCCCAACCACCTGCATGACAGCTGGATGGATTATCTCTACTGGGATGTCGAGCTGCAGCCGTAAGGTTAAGACGCTCGACTCTGAGCTGACGCCTTCAAGGCACCACGCAGAGCGATCGCCGCGAAGATCAGGCTCGCAATGACGTTCCAGCCTGCGAAAGAAAGCCCGAGCACGCGCAGCGCCGCATCCGTGCAGGAGGGCGCGTGCTTCGCATCCAGATCGCCGAGCAGGTCGCCGACATCGGAAGAAATGCCTTGGGCCGTGGTGGCGCAGGTCGAGGGCCCTTCCCAGAAGTGCCACTCGGCGCCCGCATGGTACACACCGAGGCCCGCACCGACCAGCATCAGTATGCCGACGACGAGGAGCAGCGTGCGGGTGGTCCAGCCGGGCAGCTTCAGCACGCTGGTTGCGATGGCGAGAATTCCGAGCGGAATGCCGTAATAATAGGGATCGCGCTGAAGCAGGCACAGCGCGCAGGGGATGTAGCCCCCAATATGCTCGAAGCCGAGCGCACCGCCGACGGTCGCCGCCA
The DNA here is from genome assembly GCF_000375585.1 of Sinorhizobium meliloti 4H41. Taxonomy (GTDB): domain Bacteria; phylum Pseudomonadota; class Alphaproteobacteria; order Rhizobiales; family Rhizobiaceae; genus Sinorhizobium; species Sinorhizobium meliloti_A. The sequence goes on from NZ_AQWP01000005.1 coordinate 350,118, forward strand.
TGCCGATGGTGACGAGTACGGCACAAATGAGTTGCCGGCGCTGAGCGAACGAATCTGCAAACATGCACACCCCTCGGCGCGCGGAGCGGCGAACATGCCGCCCGGGCGCCAGTGAAATCGAACGCCGCCTTCTTAGGCAGGATCGCCGGCTCTGTAAATCGGGTCGCATGTTCGGCCGCCTGCACGCTTTTGTGATCGTATGGAGCAGCCGGCGGCCCCTTTCGTGGGAGCACTCGGCCAAATTCACACGATCGGCGAAATTCGCAACTTCGCGGTTGACCGGCCCGAAATCGATCGTGTAAATCGCAAGCGCTGATATCACGCATGCCTCTAGCCCCATTGGCGGAATTGGTAGACGCGCTCGACTCAAAATCGAGTTCCGAAAGGAGTGCTGGTTCGACTCCGGCATGGGGCACCAACTTCAAAGACAGCCGTTGATCTGAAACACTCGCAGCAGCATGGCTTTGAGCGTATTACGCCGGCGGATACAAAGTGGCTCGCCGTCGAAGATGTGGAAAGCGTTGCCGTCATTGAACGGGACCTTTCTGATTACTTCCTTGTGAAGTCCGTCCGATCAAAGAGTTGGCCAACCGGGAAGATCGACATGATCGGGTACCTTTTTAAAACCCGGATGACGCGTTCATCGCGATGGTCATTCTCGGACAGGGAAAGCTCCGAGGTTGTGGTCATCTGGAAGTGACTCACGTGTACAGGCTGTCGAATGGCTGAAACCGTGAATACCGCCGTTACCCTGTCTGCCCCTCCGCGCGGCCACCGCTGGGTCAGGTTGACAACGAATTCTTGCTGGTCGGGATAACCTCCGGGGTTATTGCCAGCGTGCGTCGCTGACATGCAGAGTGGCCGGAACCACACACTGTGGTCGACCGGCACCCAAACGCGCTCGTCATCGGGAATGACATGGGGGACCACCAGTTCGGGTGGCGATTCCTTCGGCATCGGCTTGCGATAGGGGAGCCACTTTTCAGAGCTGTCGCTATTGGGCTGGGACTGGTTGCCTCCGGCGCGCGACGAGCCGGAGGCAATGGGGCGTTATTTCACGAAGGCCTTGCCGAGGCCCATGGCGCGCTCCACGATCATAATGACGCCGAGCGTCAGCAGGATCAGCAGCGCGGAAGCTGCGGCGACCAGCGGGTCGGCCTGATTGTAGACGTAGTTATAGAGCTCGACGGGCAGGGTGCTGATGCGCGGGCCGGTTAGGAACAGCGTAATCACCACCTCGTCGAAGGAGACGAGGAAACACAGCGCTGCGGCCGCGACGATGCCCGGCGTCAGCATGGGCACGGTGACGCGGAAGAACACCGTCAGCGGTTTCGCCCCCAGCGTGCGCGCCGCCTCCTCGCAGGCGCGGTCCTGCGTGCTCAGCGACACGGCCAGCACCCGCAGCGCATAGGGCAGTGTCACCACCAGATGGGCGAAAACCAGCCCTTGCATCGTCGCCAGCAGCCCGAAGGAGGCGAAGACGATGAGGATGGCGAGGCCGAGCACGATGGTCGGCAACAGCAGCGGTGCGGTGAAGAGGTTGAACAAGAGGTCGCGGCCGGCAAAACGCAGCCGCGTCATCACCCAGGCGGCGGGCACGGCAATGACGATCGACAGCACGGTGACGATCGCCGCCAGCGACAGGCTCGTCCAGAAGGCTTTCAGCACCTGGCTGTTGGCGAAGAGCGCCGAATACCAGCGCGTCGACCAGAAGGACGGCGGGAAGCGCAACACCTGGTCGCCGGAAAACGACAGCGGGAAGACGAGGATGACCGGCGCGAGCAGGTAGACGAAGAGCAGGAAGACGACAATGCGCATCGGCCAGGTGGTCTTGTGGATTTCCATGCTTCCCTCCTAATCCAGACGCCGCAGCACGGCGGAGTAGGCCCAAAGCGCCGCACCGAAGACGATGAGCACGAGGATCGACAGCGTCGAAGCGAGCGGCCAGTTGAGCGTGACGATCGCCTGGTCGTAGATCTCGGTCGCAAGCAGGAAGACCCGCCCGCCGCCCATCAGCTTCGGCGTGATGAAGGACGAGACCGCGAGCACGAAGCAGAGCAGGCAGCCGAGCGCGATGCCGGGCAGCGTCAGCGGCAGGATGACCCTGGTGAAAGTGCGGGCTGGCGTGGCGCCGAGCGTGCGCGCGGCCTCCTCCACCCGCGGATCGAGCCGGCCGAAGCCCGCCATCAGCGCGAGGATCATGTAGGGCATCAGGATCTCGGTGAGGCCGACGAAGACGCCCTTGATGTTGAACATCAGGCTCGGCGCCGGCAGGCCGAGCGCCTTGATGGCGCCGACCACCGGGCCATCGTCGGTGAGGATGGCGATCCAGCCATAGGTGCGCACGACGGCCGAGGTCAGAAGCGGCGAGATGACGAGCACGGTGAGGAAGGTGCGCCAGGAGCCGGACGCCCGATGCAGGTAGAGCGCGATCGGATAGGAGACGACGAGCGTTGTCAGCGTGATCGCCAGGCTGATCCACACGGAGTTGAAGACCAGTTCGAAATAGAAGGGGTCGCTGAGCAGGCCCGCCCAGTTCTCCCAGGTGAAGACGGCCTCGATGCCGCCGCCGATGCGCGACTTGTTGAACGAATAGCGCGCGAGGTTCAGCACCGGCAGGATGAATCCGATCGCATTGACCAGCGCGATCGGCAGCAGCAGGAGGACGGCAAGCTCGCCATCGCGCCATTGCTGGGGGAGGGCAGGGGCAGGGACAGGGGCAGGGGTGGGGATAGCGTTCATTTTTCGCCCGCCGGATAAACGAGGGTGTCTTCGGCCGACCAGCCGAGCGTGACGCTGTCATCGACCGCAAGCGGGCTGCGGTCGCGTCGTGTCGCCTCTTCCACGACCACCTCCGCGTCGCCGACGCGCACGGCATATTGCACGAGATCGCCGATGAAGGTGATGCTCGACACCGTACCCTGGACCTTGTTGGCGGCCTCGCCGGTCTCTTGCATGCGGATGCGGTGCGGGCGCACGAGGATTTCGACGGTGCCGGGCGCAAGCGTGGTGGCGGAGCGCAGCTGCTGGCCGGCGGCCGTCAGCGTACCCTCGGAGGTGATTCTGCCCTTAAGGCGGTTGGTGCGGCCGACGAAATTGGCGACGAAGGCGGTTGCCGGTCGCTCATAGACTTCGGTGGGCGTGCCAAACTGCTCGACCCGGCCGCCGCGCATCACCACGACGCGGTCGCACATGGAAAGCGCCTCGACCTGGTCGTGCGTGACGAAGACGGCGGTGATGCCGCTCTGCTGCTGCAGCGTGCGGATCTGCACGCGCATCTCGTCGCGCAGTTTTGCGTCGAGATTCGACAGCGGCTCGTCGAGAAGCAGGATCGATGGCTCGATGACGAGTGCGCGGGCCAGCGCCACGCGCTGCTGCTGGCCGCCCGACAGCTCCTTCGGCTTGCGGTGGGCGAGATGGCCGAGCTGGACCATGTCCAGCGCCTGCGCCGCCCGGCTCTCCGCATCGCGCGCCGGCATGTTGCGCATCTGCAGGCCGAACGCGACGTTGCGCGAGACGTTCATGTGCGGGAACAGCGCATAGCTCTGGAACACCATGCCCATGTCGCGATCATGGATGGGAAGGCGCGTGATGTCGCGCCCTCTCACCATGATGCGGCCTCGGGAGGGATTGTTGAGCCCGGCGATGATGCGCAGTGTCGTGGTCTTTCCGCATCCCGACGGGCCGAGGAAGGCGACCATCTCGCCCTTGCGGACCGACAGGTCGAGAGAGGGGATCACGTTGACGGCGCCGAAGCTGACGCCGACCCCTTCCAGTCTGAGATGCTCTTCGGAAGCGGATGTCATGGGCGATCAATCTCCATCAACGGCTGAGCGGGATCACGCGACGGCGCCACTGCTCGGTGATGGCGTCGCGGATCTTGGCGACCTCGAGCCAGTTGATGTCGATCATCTTGTCCATCGCGCCGGCGGCGGTGCGGCTCAGCGCCTTTTCCGAGATGAGGGCGGCGGCCTTGGAATTGGTCGGCGCGTAGAACATCTGCTCGGTGAAGGCGGCTTGCACCTCCGGGCTCAGCGCATAGTCGATGAATTTCTTGGCGCTGTCGCTGGCGGGACCCCCTTTGACGAGGCCGATCACGTTGATCTGGAAGCCGCTGCCTTCCTCCGGAAGCACGACGCCGAGCTTGCCGTCGGAAAGATCGGCATAGACCTGCGCGCGGGCATTCCAGCCGATGCCGATGGCCGCCGTGCCGCTGGAGATCGGCTGGTAGACGTCCGGCCGCGGTTCCCAGGTCTGGACCAGGGGGGCGAGTTCCGCGAGCCGGTTGATGCCAGCCTCGACGCTTTCCATGTAGTTCGTGCCGCCGGCCATCTTGTCAGTGAGGATGGTTAAGGTCGTGCCCTGGATGTCCGGCACGGCGGGAATGGAGACCTGCTTGGCATATTGCGCGTCCCAGAGCGCACTCCACGAGGTCGGCGCCTGTTTCACCTTGTCGGTGTTATAAAGCAGAATGAGATTGTCGAAGGTGACGCCGACGGCATTAACGCCCTCGGCCTTGGCCTGCGGGTATAGATCGGCGAGATGCTTGGTGACGCTCTCGTCCATGGGGGCGAAAATACCCTCGTCGGTCGCGGCCTTCGCCACCGAGACGTCCATGATGGCGATGTCGATCTGCGGGGCGCTCGCCTGGGCGCGCAGCGTGCCCAGCATCTGGGCCGAGTTGGGCATACCGTAGAATTCCACGGTGATGTCCGGATTGGCCTTCATGAAGGGCTCGACGACGGCCTTAATGTAGTTTTCCTGGAAGATGCCGGAATAGGCGGTGAGCACCACCGTGTCGGCCATCGCCACCGAAGTGGCGAGGGCCATAGCGAGCGCGGCAAGGCCGGCGCGGGTTGCGTGTTTCATCGCGATCATAGTTTTCCTCCGCTCTTCAACCGAATTGTTCCCGTATGCTTATAGTGTTGGGCCGCCTCAGGCGGCCGAGGCTTCCACGATTTTCGTGGCGCCGGAAATGTCGGGCAGCTTCTCGCCCTCGCGCAGCCGTTCGAGGAGCACGAGCTCGCTCTGCTGCATGCCGAGCGCCTTGTCGGTCGCCCATTCCGCCTTCGACGGATCGAGCACCAGCACGCCGCTTTCATCGGCGATTATGGCGTCGCCCGGGTTGACCGTCTGCCCGCCGACCGAGACCGGCACGTTGATCGCGCCTTCGAGGCCGAGGATCTTGGTGGTGATCGGCGAGGGGCCGCGGCACCACATCGGCAGGTCGACGCGGCGGATCTCCGAAAAATCCGTTGCCGGGCCATCGATGACCGCGCCGATGATGCCGCCGAGCTTCATCGAATGGGTGACCACGCCGCCCCAGCAGGCGTGTTTGTCGTCGCCGCAGCGGTCGACGACGATGAAGTCACCCGGCCGCACCAGCTTGGTGAGATAATGCAGGATGGTCGAGTCGGCATGCGGCAGGCGCACGGTGACCGCCGTGCCGGCGATGCGCTTTTCCGGCAGCACGGCGCGCAGTTCCCGGTCCATGAAGCCCGAATGCAGGAAATGGCCGACGGTCGCGGTCTCGACCTGTTCCATCTTTGCAATGAGTGCCGGAGCGATCTGCTGCGGCATGGGATTGACGACGAACATGGTGGTATCCTCACAGAACGTGATGCTGGGCGACCGGCACGTCCCGGCGTACGGTGCCGATGCGGTCGAGATCGATGCGGGCCGAGGCGGCGCCGACGCCATCGGAGCATTGGGCGACCATGTGGCCCCAGGGGTCGATGACCATGGAATGGCCCCAGCACCACTTCTTGCCGTCCGCATGAGCGCCCGTCTGGCCGACGGCGACGAAATAGGTCTGGGTCTCGATGGCGCGGGCCCGGGCGAGCACTTCCCAATGGTCCTTACCGGTCATCAGCGTGAAGGCGGCGGGAAGCACGATGACGTCGGCGCCTTTGTCGCGCAGTGCCCGGAAGAGTTCCGGGAAGCGGATGTCGTAGCAGATGGCGCAGCCGACCGTGGTGTCGCCGACCTTGTAGGTCACCACGTCCTCGCCGCGGCCGATCGTGTCGGATTCGCGGTAGGAGACGCCGCCGGGCGTATCGACGTCGAACAGGTGGATCTTGCGGTACTTTGCGATTTCCTTGCCCTCGGGGCCGAAGACCACGGTGGCGTTGTAGTGGCTGTTGCCGGCCTTCTCGACCATCGAGCCGCAATGCAGCGTCACGCCAAGCTCCTTGGCGAGCGCGCTGAAGCGCTGGTAGCTCGGGCCGTCCGGAAAGCTTTCGCCGCTGCCGTGGACCGCATCGCGACCCTCGCCGAGAAAGGCGAAATATTCCGGCAGCACCACGAGGTCCGGCGCCTCGCCGGCCACCACGTCACGCACCAGACGCTCGGCGTCGTCGAGGTTTTTCGCTTTGTCGGAACCGGAATTCATCTGCACAACACTGATCTTCATCGAAGTCCTCCAAGTCTCAGTCCGGGCATCGTCAGGCCTTGAGACTGGAATGACAAACGATAAAGAATTGTCGCCCCTGATAGAAAAAACTTGTGGGTATCCCCTCAAGCCGAGATGCCCGCCGTGTCGAGCGAGGCTTCGCGGGCAATGACCGAAAGTATTGACGGGATTAAGTTTTCCGGGTCGTCGGCATAGACGGCGTGGAGCTTCAGCGCAGGGAAATGCGGGGTGATCGACAGCCGCTCCACCACGCCTTCCGCGATCATCGGCACCACCATGGGCACCGGCAGCAGCGCGACGCCGATGCCGTCGCGAGCAAGCCGCAGCATGGCCGAAAGCGAGTTGGAATTGGAAATGACCGGCGGCTGCACGCCGAGCTCCTCGAACTGCCGGAGCAGCCAGATATGCGGCACGCTGTTGCGCGAGAAGGTGAGCACGGGATGGTTGGAGAGGTCCTGCAGCGTGAGCTCCCGGCCTCCGAGCCCAAAGCACGGGGCGGCCACCCAGGCGCATTCCATCGTGCCGAGGTCGATGTTCTTGAGACCGGGGGTCAGCACCGGGCCCATCAAGAGCGCCAGGTCGAGCCGGCGCTCGCTGATCTCCTTGCCGATCGCCAGCGACGTGTCGACATTGAGGTCGAGTCCCAGCGCGGGAAAACGTTCCTTCACGCGCTCGATGAAAGTGGGCAGCCAGGCATGCACGATGGAATCGATGGTGCCGATCGACACGGTGGCGCGCAGGTGCTGCGGACTGCCGATTGCCACCTTGAAGCTGGCCGCGGCCTTCAGGAGCTCTTCGGCCGGCTGCATGGCGCGCTGGCCGACAGTCGACAGCCGCACGCCGCCGGGCACGCGCTCGAAGAGTTCGCAGCCCATCTCCGCTTCGAGGCTCGCGATGCGGTTGGAAACGGCGGCCTGGGTGGCATTCAGCCGCTCTGCCGCGGCGCGAAAGCTTCCGAGCCGCGCGACCCATACGAATGTTTCGACGAAGCGCAGGTTCATGCCGTGTCCCCCCGTCCCGTCGATACAGTCACTGCCGCGTCGATTCCACGCGTTTTTTCGCCGGCGGGGGCCTTACTCCGTGGGTGTGGCGTTGAAATCGGCGCCGCGGTCGGCGTCGAGCATCGCGTCGATCGCGATGAGTTCCGGCATCTTCAACCCGCTGGCGCCACCACGCTGAGTAACGGCCGGAGATGCGCTGCGACACTATCGGCTGGATCACGTTGAGCTTTTTCGGCCGCAACGGAGAAGCTGCGCAGCTTGGCCACCCAGAAAAACACTTCCAAGGATTTGAGATTGATCATGATACCGTACTCCCGTGGTACCGACTGTGCGTGACCAAACGAAAGGCCGCAATGGGCTCATACTGTTCTCTAATGAATCAAGGGCGGCAGCTCGGTTTGAGCGATATCGACGCTTTTGGGTGCCTGCGTTCTCTACGTGCTCAGGTGGCAGTTGATGGGGTAAGCTGGGCATGGAGCGGCTTGGTTGAAAGCGCAGTCGGCCGATCTGGTTGACCACATGCTGGCGCGTGCCCAAGCTGTTCAACCTGCGAATGGACCCCTATGAGCGTGCGGACCTGGTGTCCGATCAGTACAACGACTGGCTTGTAAGAAACGATTTCCTGCTGGTGAAGGGTCAATTGAAGGCTGCAGCGTTCCTGGAGAGCTTCATCAAATATCCGCCTAGCCAGCGCGGAGCCAGCTTCAACCTCGAAGGTGTGCGGGCCAAAGTGGATAAGGCGATCGATCAATCGTTCAAAGACCGCGGCATCGAGCAATAACGTTGATGGCCGGTCGAACCGGAAAGAACGCACCGAACCCGGTGCGTTCACCTCTCCCCAAAATCCGCGCCCACGGTGGGCACCGCCATTGAATTCCCCCGCGCTCAAATGCTAGCTGCATTGCAGCAAAACCCAGCTGCAGCAAGCTCATGCTACCGAAGATCGAAGACTATGACGAACTCTACGGCGAATTCCGCTGGCGGATACCCGATACCTTCAACATCGGCGTAGCCGTCAGCGACGGCTGGGGCGCGCGGGAGCCGGAGCGCGTCTGTCTCCAGCATTTCAGCTCGGACGGGGCGCATCTTGCGTTGACCTATGGCGCCTTTGCCGCCCGTTCGTCCGCTTTTGCCGGCGGACTTGCCGCACATGGGGTGAATCCCGGCGATCGCGTTGCCATCCTGCTGCCGCAGGGGTTCGAGGCGGCGATAGCCCATGCGGCAATCTACAAGCTGGGCTGCATCGCGCTGCCGCTTGCTCTGCTTTTCGGCGCCGAGGCGCTTGCCTACCGGCTGAAGGATGCGGGTGCGGCAGCGATCGTCACCAATCGCTTCGGCCATGAGCGGCTAACGTCGATCCGGGAAGAGCTGCCGGATTTGCGCCTGGTGGTGCTTGCCGAAGAACAGCACGAATCAGGCACCGTGCGGTTCGGTGAACTCGTGGCCCGGGAGGGCCGATTCGATCCCGCGGAAACGAAGCCGGACGATCCCGCTCTGATGATCTACACTTCGGGGACCACCGGGCCGCCGAAGGGAGCCCTGCATGGCCATCGCGTGCTGCTCGGCCATTTGCCGGGGTTCCAGTTCCATCACCACTTCCTGCCGCAGCCTGGCGACCGGATGTGGACGCCTGCCGACTGGGCCTGGGCGGGCGGTCTCCTGAACGCTCTGCTGCCGTCGCTTTTCTTCGGCGTGCCCGTGGTGTCCTCGCCGGCGCAGAAATTCGATGCGCATACCGCGTTCCGGATCATGGAGGAAATGGAGGTGCGCAACGCCTTCATCCCGCCGACGGCGCTCAGGCTCCTCAAATCCGTCGAGCGGCCGCGCGATCGCTACGCGCTCAAGCTGCGCACCGTCGGTTCGGCCGGCGAGGCGCTCGGGCGGGAGACCTTCGAATGGGCAAGGGCGGCGCTCGGCGTCGAGGTGAGCGAATTCTACGGCCAGACGGAATGCAATATCGTCATCTCCTCTGCGACCGATCTCGGCGTGGCGAAGCCCGGCTCCATGGGCAAGGCGGCACCGGGTCATCAGGTCGCGATCATCGACGGCGAGGGGCGGGTTCTGCCGCCCGGCGCGGTCGGGCAGGTGGCGATCAGGCGTCCCGATCCGGTGATGTTCCTCGGCTACTGGCGCAACGAAGAGGCGACCGAGTCCAAGTTCATCGGCGACTGGATGACAACCGGGGACCAGGGCGCCATGGACGAAGAGGGCTATTTCACCTTTTTCGGACGTGACGACGACGTCATCACGTCGTCAGGCTATCGCATCGGCCCGGGCGAGATCGAGGATTGTCTCGCCGGGCATCCGGACGTGCAGCTCGCCGCGGCCGTCGGCAAACCGGACCCGCTCCGGACCGAGATCGTCAAGGCCTATGTCGTGCTGAAACCCGGCGTCTCTGCCGGCGACGAGACCGCGGCAGGGATCCGCGACTGGGTGAAGAACAGGCTGTCGATGCATGAATATCCGCGCGAGATCGCTTTCGTCGACAGCCTGCCTTTGACCACCTCGGGCAAGGTGATCCGCCGGCTTCTGCGGGAGAAGGCGGCGGCAGAGGCGCGCGCCGTGTCCGGCGGCTGATGTTCGGCTGAAAGATCAGCGGCCTGCCAGCGCCCGGATCTTTTCACGCAGCAGCCGGGCCATGTTTCGGGTATTGCGATAAAGGTGGAGCTGCGCGGCGACCTGACGCACGTCGCGGTCGCGGTTCTGTGCCAGCCCGATCACGAGCGTGCCCATTTCCTCTCGCTCCTGCCACAGGCGGCTCATCACCGGATGATCGGGCACGGCGCAGGAGTCGGAGCGGATGATATTGGCATCGTCGAGATGCCACTCCGTGAGCTCCGCGACAAGCAGCTTGCCCGGAGAGTATTTCGCATAGCGCTCGTCATAGGCGGTCTTCCAGGCATAGGCTTCGCCGGCCATCAGCAGAACGACGATGGTCGCGATCGCCTTGCCGTCAAGATCGAGCGTGTGAATGCGGACGCTGTCGGCCTCGGCCAGATTGTTTACCGCTTCCCTCGCGAAAGCGGCGCGGAACCGGTCCATGATCATGGCGCTGCGTTCGCGGCCTTTCCAGCCGGACGCTTCGAGGACCAGGAACTCCTCCATGCGCAGGCGGATCTCATCGGGTTGGCGCGCGACATTGTAGGCCAGCGATCCCTGCTTCGCGAGATTGTTCCACTGCCGCTTCAGCTCCCTCAGGCGCTGGGGGCCCGCGGCCTCGCGCAAATAGGTGGGGCCGTCCAGCAGGCTTTCGAGCATCGGCCGGCTGAATGTATCCGTCACCGTCAGCGGCAGGTTTTCGCCGATCGCGACGGCACGGGCAAGCTGCGCAAATTTGCCGTTCAACCTGATGTCCGGAAGCACGAGCACCGGCGGCAGGCCGGCGGAAGGCGCGGCCAGCGCTTCGTAAAGATTGCTGATCGTCTCGGCCGCGTCTTCGGCATCGAGGAGGGGCGTGCCCAGCGGCCCGAAAGGATTGGACCAGGCGCGAATAATGGTCGCGCCGATCGAAAAACCCGGCTTCTCTATCGAGAACGGCATGAGAAAGCGGATTCGGCTTCTCTGTTCGTTTTGGTCGCGGATGACCGCAAGCCGGATTACCCGGTCCTCGAGGCGCGGCATGGCCGGCGCGAGAAAGCGCCCGGTAAAGAAGACGTTCTGCTCGATGGCGCGATTGGAGAGAAAGTCGAGCTCGCGCTGCAGGTCGTATCCCGCTCTCGCCGGATAGACCGCGAGGTGCCGTCCGGGCCTTCCGACCATCAATGTCCGCTCGGACTGCAACGTATCGGGACCGGATTGCGCGAGGCTGCCAAGCAGGCGGTTGGCGCTGCCGTTCACGTCTGCGGAAAGGACATTGCCGATCATGGCTCAAATCGCCTCGTTCTTGTTGTTCACGCTCCCCGCGCCGGCAACGGCCAGCAGGGGAAAGCCGAAAGTGCGCCTTACGGCGAAATGCAGGATGGCTGCCTCCACGAACATCGCGCCGGCAGTGGCGGCAGCTGCGCCCGTCAGGCCGAAGACCGGGATGAGTGTCACGTTCAAGGCGATGTTGACTCCGAGCGCGGCCGCATAGAGCAGGACGCAGAGCTTTTGCCGCCCCGCCATCGTGAGCAGCGTTTCGGCGGGTCCGACAAAGGCCTTGGCGAGAATTCCCGTCAGCAGGATCGCCATCAAGGGGGCGCCCGCCGTGAACGCCGGGCCAAACAGCGAAAGCAGGGTGTTGCCGGCTGCGAGTACGCAGCCGCCGATCGCCAGGGACGGCCAGAAGGACCAGCGCGCGCTTTCGACGGCGATTTCAGCCAGCTGCCTGCGATCGCCCGCGGCCATTGCCGCAGAGAAACGCGGACCTGCTGCCGCCTTGACGGCGAACATCACGAAATGGACGAGCGCCATGGTCTTGGCCGCCGCAAAATAAACCGCCACATCGTCGGGATTGAGATAGAGGCCCACGATGACGACGTCGGAATTGGTGAGCAGGAAACCGAAACCGTCGACCAGAAAAATGGGAAGGGAGACGCTGAGCCACCGCCCGAGCTCGATCTTCATCGGCCCGCGCACGTAATGGCGGCGGAGCCGCCATGCCATCGTCACGAATTGTCCGAGCGTGGTGACATAGGCCGCCCCCAGCGCAGCGCCCATGGCTGTCGTCGCATCGCGCGGAAGCCCGGCGGCGATCGCGATGACCATGAAACCGAGGATCAGCAGCGGCCGCACGAGATAGGTCGGGCTCATCGCGACGATGGGCCAGCTATGCGCCCGCGCGGTGCCGTCCAGTACGTCGCCGAGCGCGATCATCGGCAGAGTGAACAGGCCGAGATAGAGGGGAATCACATAGTAACTTTCGATGGCGGAGCCGAAGAGCCAGAGGCCGGCTCCGCCGACTGCGGCGAGAACGGTCGCGGAAAGCATCGCAAAGACCCGCGCCGTCGTGGTCAGACCGCGGATGTTCGCAAGCGCGGCGGTGGTATGGTATTCCGGCAGGAAGCGGATCACGGTCGCATGGAAACCGAGGCAGGACAGGTTTCCGAAGAGGACGACCAGCACCCAGACGAAAATGAAGATGCCGTATTCGAACTCGCCGACGAGGCGCGCAAGGACGATTTGCGAGACGAAGGCGATGGCTGCGCTGACGATACGGATCAGAAAGGCGATGAGCGCCACGCGCTGTGCACGGTTCCTGGGATCGTCCCCCGCAAGAAGCGACGCGAGGCCGTGCAAGAGAAGAGGCAGGCGATATCTCAGCGCCGACGGCAGCATTCGTCCGGCCGATTGACATACCGCCATGAACACGAGGACACCCTGACATTACGCAATACTGGGCTTCACTTCTGTCAGATCAGCGTTAACAAAGGGTTCAGCACCCTCGCTTGAGGGCGAGGAAGCCGGGCTTTTGCCCGACTTCCTCTTCAATCATGCCTGGGCGTTCCTTCTGGACTGCAACTGCCGGCGCGCGATCAGCACGACACCGGCCATTGTCGAGGCATAGACCACGAGCGGCCATGCGCTGTCGCCGGGCAGTCCGATCACGAGCAGTGTCCCCGCCGTCCCGACGATGAGGCTTTGGACGCAGAAATAGACTGCGACCGCCGAACCCGCCATGTATCCGAACTCTTCGAGCGCGCCGTTTGCAGTCACCGATACGGTGAAGACGATGCCGACCGCCATGACCCACATCGACGTGACGAACGTCCAGGGCGAAGGGGTGCCGAAGCTTTGCCCGGCGGCCAGGAGCGCCGCCCCGAGAAGCAACATGCACATGCCCCGCAGGAGGCTGCCCGAAGTTCCCCATCGGGAGACGAACCGCCTGGCAAAGCGCGCCGTGATGATCATCACGATTGCTACAGTTGCAAAGGCGAGGCTGAACTGCAGCTCCGAATATCCTGCCCTGTCGATCAGAACGCGCGGAGAGGTGGAAAAGAACACGAAAAACGTGCCCATGGCGGCGCTGAAGCCGAGGGTATAGGTCCAGAAGGCGAGGCTGCGGAAAAGGGGCCCGAATGCGCGCCGCGGCAGCGCTGCCGCCGAAGGGCGGGTTTCATGCCAGCGAGGCAGTGCCTGCACCAGCGCGATTGCGGCAAATGCACCGAGCGTAACGAAGATCGAGCGCCATCCGAACCTCTCCGCCAGCATGGCGCCGGCTATCGGTCCCAGAGCGGGAACGAATGCCAGAATGGAACTGAACAGGCTGTAGATAACCGTGCTTTCCGGGCGGTCGGCATAGACGTCCCGGATCGTCGCAAAGGTGGCCACCAGGGCCGCAGATGCGCCAACCGCCTGCAGGAAGCGGAAAGCGACGAATGGTATGGTGCTGGAGGATGCCGCAAGGCAGAACGACGCCGCGGCGAACAGCATCGCTCCGCCGATCAGCACAGGTCGTCGTCCGATGCGATCGGAGACGGGCCCGAAGACGATCTGGCCGAGGCCGAGCAACACCATATAGAGGCTCAGCGTGAGCTGGACCACGGCAGGACTGGTCCCGAGAATACCCGGCATCGCCGGAACGATCGGGAGATAGATATCCATGGCCAGGGAGGCGAGGATATCGAAGGGCGCCATCAGCAGCAGCGCTGCCGGCAGCGAATAGCGCCAGACATGAGGTTTTTTAGGCATGGAAAGACATCCGCTCAAATGAGGAACATTCGGCGGCGGCCTGCCTTCGGCACGGGGGTCGGCTCGACAGACGCCGCAACAACAAGGAAAAAGCGTTGTTGCGGCTTACTTGTCCGAGGACTTTTGAGCTCCCATGCTACGGCTCCATGCGCATCTTGAGGTGAGGTAAGTTGCCTGCCATGTCAGTGGCAGGCAGACAATCGTTCGCGCGCCCGACCGGACGCGCAGCACCGCGGGTCAGGCTTCGTAAACGCCGTGGCAATGCTTGTATTTCTTGCCCGAGCCGCACGGGCAGGCTTCGTTGCGTGCGACTTTGCCCCAGGTTGAAGGGTCGGCCGGATCGCGGTTCGCAGGCGCGACCGCCAGCAGCGTCTCGCCGGCCTGCGCGAAGTCGTCCTCGCCGGTCAGCGGATCGATGTGGTGCGCCTGCATCGGTGGCAGCGGCTGCGGTTCCTCGGGCGCCTCGCGGACCAGCTCGACACGCATCAGCTGTGCCGTGACCGCCTGACGCAGATTGCCGAGCAGGGCCTGGAACAGCTCGAAAGCCTCGGACTTGTATTCCTGCAGCGGATCGCGCTGGGCGTAGCCGCGGAAGCCGATGACCGACCGCAGGTGGTCGAGGTTGACGATATGCTCGCGCCAGAGGTGGTCGAGCGTCTGGAGGACGACGGAGCGCTCGACATATTGCATGATTTCGGGGCCGAAACGCTCGGCGCGCTCGGCAGCCGCCTTGTCCACTGCGGCAGTGATGCGCTCGCGGATATCGTCCTCGGCGATGCCTTCTTCGGCGACCCATTCGGCGATCGGCAGGTCGAGATTGAAATACTGCTGGACGTCGGCCTTCAGCCCCTCGGCATCCCATTTTTCGGCATAGGCCCGCTCCGGAATGCGTTTGGCGACGATTTCCTCGATCACTTCGTTGCGCATGTCGGTCACCGTATCGGTGACGCTCTCCGCGTCCATCAGTTCGATGCGCTGCTCGAAAATGACCTTGCGCTGGTCGTTGAGCACATCGTCGTATTTCAGGAGATTCTTGCGGATGTCGAAGTTGCGCGCCTCGACCTTCTTCTGGGCGCGTTCGAGCGCCTTGTTGATCCAGGGATGGACGATTGCCTCGCCTTCCTTCAGGCCGAGCTTCTGCAGCATTCCGTCCATGCGGTCGGATCCGAAGATGCGCATCAGATCGTCCTGAAGCGACAGGTAGAACTTGGAGCGGCCCGGGTCGCCCTGGCGGCCCGAGCGGCCACGCAGCTGGTTGTCGATGCGGCGGCTTTCGTGCCGTTCGGTGGCAAGAACGTAGAGCCCGCCGGCGGCGAGCGCCTTTTCCTTGAGCTTCTGAACCTCTTCCCGGATCGCCTTTTCGCGCGCTTCGCGCTCCGGGCCGGGCTCGACATCGGCCAGCTCCTGCTGGATGCGCATGTCGGGGTTGCCGCCGAGCTGGATGTCGGTGCCGCGGCCGGCCATGTTGGTGGCGATCGTGACCGCGCCGGGGACGCCGGCCTGCGCGACGATATAGGCTTCCTGCTCGTGGTAGCGGGCGTTCAGCACCTGGAACTTGGAGAAGCCGCTCTTCTTCAGCATATCGGCGAGAAGTTCGGATTTCTCGATGGAGGTGGTGCCGACGAGCATCGGCTGGCCGCGCTCATGTGCGGATTTGATCTCGTCGATGATCGCCTTGAATTTTTCGCCGACGGTGCGATAGACCTCATCGTCCTCGTCGACGCGCTTGATCGGCAGGTTGGTCGGCACCTCGAGAACTTCGAGGCCGTAGATGTTGCCGAATTCCTCCGCTTCCGTCGCAGCCGTACCGGTCATGCCGGCAAGCTTGTCGTACATGCGGAAATAGTTCTGGAAGGTGATCGAGGCGAGCGTCTGGTTTTCGGGCTGGATCTGCACCTTTTCCTTGGCTTCGAGCGCCTGGTGCTGGCCTTCGGAGTAGCGGCGGCCGGGCATCATGCGGCCGGTAAACTCGTCGATGATGACGATCTCGCCGTTGCGTACGATGTAATCCTTGTCGCGGGTGAAGAGCTTGTGGGCCTTGAGCGCGTTGTTGACGTGGTGAACGATCGCCACGTTCTCGATGTCGTAGAGCGACTCGCCCTTCAGCAGGCCGGCCTCGCGCAGCATGTTCTCGAGCTTCTCGGTGCCTTCTTCCGAAAAATTGGCCGAGCGCTGCTTCTCGTCGATTTCATAGTCTTCCGGCGACAGGCGCGGAATGAACTCATTGATGGTGTTGTAGAGATCGGAGCGGTCGTCGAGCGGGCCGGAGATGATCAGCGGGGTGCGCGCCTCGTCCACCAGGATCGAGTCGACCTCGTCGACGATGGCGAAGAAGTGGCCGCGCTGCACCATCTGGGAGCGCTCGTACTTCATGTTGTCGCGCAGATAGTCGAAGCCGAGCTCGTTGTTCGTCGCATAGGTGACGTCGCAGGCATAGGCGTCGCGGCGCTGTTCGTCGGAGAGACCGTGGACGATGACGCCGGTGGTCATGCCGAGGAAGCCGTAGATGCGGCCCATCATGCCCGCATCGCGCTGGGCGAGGTAGTCGTTGACGGTGACTACATGCACGCCCTTGCCGGCGAGCGCGTTGAGATAGACCGGCAGGGTGGCGACGAGCGTCTTGCCTTCGCCGGTCTTCATTTCCGCGATGGCTCGCTCATGCAGGATCATGCCGCCGATCAGCTGGACGTCGAAGGGGCGCAGCCCGAGGACGCGGAGCGCAGCCTCGCGCACGACCGCAAAGGCCGGCACGAGAATGTCGTCCAGGGTCTTGCCGCCGGCGAGCTCACTGCGAAATTCCGCCGTCTTCGCCGCCAGGGCCTCGTCGCTCAGCGCCTTCATTTCGGCTTCGAGAGCATTGATGGCGTCCACCCGGCCCTTGTAGCCGCGGACGCGGCGATCGTTGGCGGAACCAAACAACTTGCGGGCAAAGCCGCCGAGACTGACCATGCAAATGGTCCTTTCCTTATTTGTCGCCTGGGGTTTCAGGCGAGCGGTCGAAAAACCGCGTCACGCCGCGAAACGCCCGGAAACTGTTCTGGACGCGAGGTTGCGTGACAGATAAGAGGGGGGTCGGATTATGTCAACGCACTTGCACGGCCGGACGGCTACAGAACCGCCACATTCTGGTTGTTGTGCAGCCCCCGGGGCCGGAGCCAATCGCGCTGGCGGCCAATGGTGAAAGGTTAGAAACATGTCTAGATACAAGACCCTTGCGGCCGCGGCACTGGTCGCGGTGATCGCGGCGGGTGTCGCCCGCGCCGAAGGGACCGACCCGGTCATTGCCAAAGTCGGGGACCAGGAAATCCACCAGTCGGAACTTGATCTCGCAATCATGAGCCTCGATCCGCAGCTCCAGCGGATGCCCGACGAGCAGAAGCGCGCAGCAGCACTTTCGGCCGTCATCGACGTGAAGCTTCTTTTGAAGGACGCCGAGAAGGAAGGGCTTCAGAACGACGAGGCGTTCAAGCAGCGCGTCGCGTTCCTGACCGAACGCGAGTTGCACAACGCCTTCTTCAAGAAGCACGTGGTCGATGCCGTAACGGCGGAAGAAGTGAAGGCGCGCTACGACAAGGAAGTCGCAGCGATTCCGCCGCAGGAAGAGGTCAAGGCCCGCCATATCCTCGTCAAGACCGAAGACGAGGCGAAGGACGTCATCAAGGAACTCGACGCGGGCAAGAACTTCGCCGACCTTGCCAAGGCCAAGTCCACCGACCCGAACAAGGAAGAGGGCGGCGATCTCGGCTACTTCACCAAGGGCCGCATGGTACCTGAATTCGAGACGGCCGCCTTTGCGCTCGAAAAGGGCGCCTATACGAAGACACCGGTCAAGACGCAGTTCGGCTTCCATGTGATCCTCCTCGAGGACAAGCGTCCCCAGGCTCCGCCGACACTCGAACAGGTCGAGCCGCAGGTTCGCCAGCTCGTCATGCGCGACAAGTACCTCGAGCTTCTGAATTCCGCCAAGGAGAGCACTGCCGTCGAAATCTCCGATCCGGCGCTCAAGAAGGCCTATGACGAGGCCGGCAAGCCGCAGGAAACCAAGTAATTACGGCCGGGCGGCCTCTTAGGGAGGCGGCCCCCGAGCGGAGGTCGCTCGCATTTGCTCCGCTCCGCCTTCAAAGATCCGGATGCCCGACGGCTGAATGCCGTTCGGGCATTTCGCACAACGTTCGAGGCTTCTGAAAAGCAGGTTCAATCCATGTCCGGTTCCGTCTCTCCGCTTGCTCCGAAAACCTTTGCCGAAATGCCGGCCCTTCGCGGCGTACGCATGGCGACCGCTGCCGCAGGGATCAAGTACAAGAACCGGACCGACGTGCTGATGATGCTCTTCGACCGGCCGGCATCCGTGGCGGGCGTGTTCACGCGGTCGAAGTGCCCCTCAGCTCCGGTCGACCATTGCCGGCAGAACCTGCCGGGCGGCATTGCGCGCGCCGTCGTCGTCAACTCCGGCAATGCCAACGCGTTCACCGGCAAGAAGGGCCGGGAGGCGACCAGGCTCACGGCCGAGGCCGCGGCAAAGGCCGTCGGCTGCAGCGAGGCGGAGGTCTTCCTGGCGTCGACGGGCGTCATCGGCGAGCCGCTCGACGCCACCAAGTTCGCCGGTGTTCTCGATAAGCTTGCCGCGTCCGCTACCCAGGACTTCTGGTTCGAAGCGGCCAAAGCGATCATGACGACCGATACCTATCCGAAGGTTGCCACCCGCAGCGCCGAGATCGGCGGTGTCAGGGTCACGATCAACGGGATCGCCAAGGGCGCCGGGATGATCGCGCCCGACATGGCGACCATGCTCTCCTTCGTCGTCACCGATGCCGACATTGCCCCGGCGGCACTTCAGGCGCTGCTTCAGGCAGGCGTCGAACCCACCTTCAATTCGGTGACGGTCGACAGCGACACGTCCACCTCCGACACGCTGATGCTGTTTGCGACCGGTGCGGCGGCGGACGATGGCCAGGCTAAGGTCGAGGACGCGGCCGACCCGCGTCTCGACGGGTTCCGTGCCGCGCTCGGCGATCTGCTGCGTGATCTGGCGTTGCAGGTCGTGCGCGACGGCGAGGGCGCGCGCAAGATGGTCGAGGTGACGGTCGAGGGCGCGGAAAACGATGCCGCCGCCAAACGCATCGCGCTTTCGATAGCCAATTCGCCGCTCGTCAAAACGGCGGTTGCGGGCGAGGACGCCAATTGGGGACGCGTCGTCATGGCTGTCGGCAAGTCGGGAGAGATGGCCGAGCGCGACCGGCTGGCGATCTGGTTCGGCGATATCCGCGTCGCAGTCGAGGGCGAGCGCGATCCGGCCTATTCGGAAGCGGCCGCGACTGCGGTCATGCAGGGCGAGACCATTCCGATCCGCGTCGATATCGGTCTGGGTTCGGGCCACGCCACGGTCTATACCTGCGACCTGACCAAGGAATATGTCGAAATCAACGGCGATTACAGAAGCTGACACGGTTGAGGCGTTGAGAGCGGTTGCGGCCGGACGGCCGCGCGCTCTTCCCGGCCCCGCAGCATTCAAGGCTATGGACATGACAACGAACGGCAGAGAGCCGCCCGGCAACGGGGCGGGGAACGGGGAAACGGTCGCGGTCGATTTACCGAGCGTGCGGCGGCTGGAGGCGGTCGGTTTTCGCGCCTGGCCGGCCTCGTCGGTGCAATATGACGGCAGCTGGCTTATCCGTCTGACGGCGGGGCACCCTTCCAAGCGCCTGAATTCCGTCAACCCGCTGGACCCGTCCGACTATCGCGACATACCCATCCGTCTGGAGAAGGCGCGCCGGCTTTTTGCGCAATCCAACCGTACCCTTACGGTTCGCCAGACGCCGCTGACGCCGCCGAAGATGATCGACCATATGGATGGCGAGGGCTGGACGTCGTTCGCTCACAGCCTGGTCCTGACGCTCGACCTGGCAGATCGCGATTTCAGCGAAGGCATCGACCATCTTCCGATCAAGGATATCGGCCGTTTCGTGGATGCCCGCATTCTGATCGGCGGGGATCCTCCGGAAGCCAAGGAGGCGCTGACCGGGATCATCAACGCCATCAAGCCCGAGTGCGGCCTGTTCCTGTTCGAGGACCGTAAGACCGGGCCGACGGCGGTGTCGCTCGTCGTCCACGACAACGATCTTGCCGGGATCATGCAGTTCGCGGTTGCCGAAGCGGTGCGTCGACGCGGCGTCGGCAGTGCTCTTCTCGACGCCTCGCTCCGTTGGGCACGTCTCAAGGGCGCAAAGAAGGCCTGGTTGCAGGTGGAGGCCGACAACCAGGCTGCGATCGAGCTCTATCGCAAGGCCGGTTTCACCGAGGTCTACCGCTATCTCTATCGAACGCCGAAAGTCTGATGGACATGCAGGATAAGAAGATCGTGCTCGTCGCCGCCTGCGCGCTCGTCGATTCCGATGGACGCGTTCTGCTGGCGCAACGCCCGGAAGGCAAGCCTCTCGCGGGCCTGTGGGAGTTCCCGGGCGGTAAGGTCGAGAGTGGCGAGACCCCGGAGGAGACGTTGATCCGCGAGCTCGAAGAGGAGCTCGGCATCCGCACCAAAGTCGCCTGCCTGGCGCCGCTCACATTCGCGAGCCATGGCTACGACGACTTTCACCTCCTGATGCCGCTTTACATCTGCCGTCGCTACGAGGGGTTTGCCGAAGGCCGCGAAGGCCAAGCTATCAAGTGGGTGCGCCCGAAGGCGTTGCGCGACTACGCCATGCCGCCCGCCGACGAGCCGCTGATCCCGTTCCTGATGGATTTGCTCTAAGAGCGCTTGCGGGAACAGTGTGTAACGGCTTTCCGTGCGGACGTGCGTAGCTTCGAAGTTGGAGCGTCAAGAGCCCCGCTGTTGGTGCGCAATCCCGCGAAATTCGATAATTCGTTAATCGAACGTTTATCACCCTTGGGCAAGATGGGGTCAGTTCCGGCGCGCGTCACTTCGACGGCGCCGTTTTCGGGCAGGTGTGGTCAGGACGAGGCTTTGGGAAGGGTGCTTCGCCCGCCGCTCTTTACGTGTTGCATGAGGCTGGGATGGTGGACGAGGATTTCTGGAGGACGGTTCAGGACAAGGATCTGGTGACGAGCCAGTCCCGCCGGACAGGCGTGCTCAATCTGTCGCTGCTGTTCGGCACGGCGGTCATCGCGCTGACGCTCATCCTGACGCCGATGCTGTCGTCCAAGGGCGACAAGCGAATGCTTGCGAACACGCCGATCGACTACGACAACATCTCGACGGGCTCCATACCCTCGGGCGGTACGGCCAAGCGCTACACCGTTCGGCGCAGCGTGCTTCAGGAGATGCCGGGTGCCGTCTGCATCATCGACGCCGATGGCAGCAGGAGTGGATGCTGATCGCAGCGGAGCGCCGAAAGGCACCGCTTGCGGTTGACCTGTGGCGAGGCGACGCCTCGTTTGCCGTTGAAACGTTGCGTGCTTGCGTTGAAGCGCCGAAACGCCTCGACCTTTTGAAACGACGCACTTCGGACGGAAACCGTTATACGCTTTTCCGGCAAGTGCTCTGAGCGGCTGGAGGACCAATGGAGAGGCTGAGACGCCTGTTTCGAGACCACGACGGCGCTACGGCGGTGGAATACGGACTCCTGGCCGCGCTGATCTCGGTCGGCCTTCTCATCGGCCTGCAGAATTTCTCCGGCGCACTGCTCGGCATGCTGACCTTCGTCACCGACACGATCGAGTCGGCCTGGATCTAGAGCATTTCAACGTGTTCATAGAAACACTGAATGCTCCAACCATTTGATCCAACGCACTTCCGGACGGAAAACCGTTACACACTTTTCCTGGAAGTGCTCTAAGAGCTCAGATCACGGCTCGCCGTCATCCTTGAGTTTGTGCTCGCTCGCGCCAAGTGCGTCGGACAATCTCTGCTTCGCCGAGCCGGGTTTGAGCGGCTTCTGCTGACTCTCGTGCGGCGCCCAGCCCGAAAGATAAATGATCGAGAAGGTCGCGCGGATGCGCCCGTCCGGATCGGAGAAGCGCTGCGCGTAGATTTCTGCGGCTCTGAGAAAGAAGCGCCGCGGCATCGGCTTGCGGTTGCGCGAAGCCAGCGGGTTCGTCATGCCCATTGCGCGCAAGTCGCGGATGAGGCCGAAGAGCGAATCGTAGCGGACGGTGTACGTCTCGGTATCCGCCACCGGCAGGGCAAAGCCCGCCCGCTGCAGAAGGGCTCCCATGTCGCGCACGTCGGCGAAGGGGATTACCCGTGGGCTCGCCCCGCCCGTCAGTTCCGCCTCGGCTGCGAGAAGCGCCTCGCGCAGTTCCTGCAGCGTGCCGCTGCCGGGTATTGCGGCAAGGAACAACCCGTCGGGCTTCAGCACGCGGCGCGCCTGGATGAAGACGCCGGGCGTATCATTGGTAAGATGGAGCGACAGTGGCGACACGAGGAGACTGAGCGACGCCGGGTCGGCCGGGATACGCTCCAGAGGTGCTTCCGTCACCGGCTCGTCGGCCGAACCGAAGGCGCTGTCGGTTTCCACCCGCTCGATCGCGCCGACCTTGCCGGTCGTGGAAAGGCTGCGCGCGGCGGCACCCGTATAGCCGTGCAGCTCCATGGCCGTTTCGAACTGCCGTTCGACGACGCTTACGCGCTCGGCAAGTTCCTGTGCGACGATGTCGAGCAGGAAGCCTGCCTTCTCGTCGGCCTGGCGCAGTGCGCGCCGGCGGTGTGCCTCGACGAGGCTCTGGTCAAAGATGATTTCCACGACAGTCTCTCCGAAATCGCGGGGTGCGACAGAAACCCTACAGCGCCGCGTGTCTTGTCGGGCGCGCAGAGGCCGCTGCAGCGCTTTAAAACTTGCTGCCCCCTTCGTCCTCTGCTCAGTTAGGGTCTAACGCGACAGACAGCAACACGAATCAAGTCAAGCGCATGAAACGGGGCGGGCAGGAAAACCGGGCGATGGATTGGGCGGGCATGCTCCGCCGGATTGCGGCCCAGGCGGTCGATCTCGTCTTTCCGCCCGTCTGCTCGGGATGCGGCCGGCTGACCGGCCATGCCCATGCCGTCTGCGCTTCCTGCTGGGCAGGCATGCCGCTCATCGAGCGGCCCTATTGCGAGGTTCTGGGCTTGCCCTTCGCCTATGATCCTGGCGAGGGCGCGGTTTCGCCCGAGGCCATCGCCAATCCTCCGGTCTTCGACAGGCTGCGCTCGGTGGCCATTCACGAAGGAATCGTCCGCGATCTCGTGCATGGCTTGAAATACCGTGATCGCACCGACCTTGCACCCATGATGGCCGAGTGGATGATCCGCGCCGGCGACGGTGCCGTGGCAGCGGCGGACATGATCGTGCCGGTTCCGCTCCATGCGCTCCGCCTCTGGAGGCGCAAGTTCAATCAGGCGGCGGAGCTTGCACGCGTCATTGCCGAACGTTCCGCAAGAGCCTATCGACCGGATGTTCTTCGCCGCATCAAGCGCACGAGCCGCCAGGTCGGACTTGGCGCCAGGGCACGCGAGGAGAATGTCCGCGGCGCCTTCGCAGTCCCCGAAGGCGCGAAGCGGGAACTCGCGGGCAAGCGCATCGTTCTCGTAGACGACGTCTATACGACCGGCGCGACCGTCGCCGCTGCGACACGGGCGCTGAAGCGTGCGGGCGCCGGAGACGTCACGGTTTTGACCTTTGCAAGGGCCATGTCCGGTCCTATATGACAAGAAATGTCCGGCGATCGATGCCGGTGAAGGAGCAGTTGGAGACCATGGCTTCGGTCGTCATTTATACGCGTCAGTTCTGCGGCTATTGCACGAGGGCGAAGAAACTTCTGGAAAGCAAAGGTGTCGACTTCACCGAGTATGACGCCACTTATGCGCCTGAACTTCGCCAGGAGATGATGGAAAAATCCAGGGGCGGCAGGACGTTCCCGCAAATCATCATCAATGATGTTCCCGTCGGCGGCTGCGACGAGCTGCATGCGCTCGATCGTGCCGGCAAGCTCGACGATATGCTCGCGGCCTGAAGCGGAATGTCACGACAGTCCTGCCCATCCGAAAAAGAGATGAGTGCTGCGATGCCGGATCGTTCCGATCCAGAGTTCCGCTTGGGAGAAAGAAAGCGATGACGTTCAAGGCTGCCGCCGTCCAGATGTGCTCCGGTGTCGATCCCGCACGAAATGCGGAGACGATGGCGAAGCTGGTGCGTGAAGCCGCTTCGCGGGGTGCAACCTATGTCCAGACGCCGGAGATGACCGGAGCGGTCCAGCGCGACCGGACGGGTTTGCGGTCAGTGTTGAAGGATGGGGAGAACGACGTCGTCATTCGCGAGGCATCCCGGCTTGCCCGCGAGCTCGGCCTCTACCTGCATGTCGGCTCGACGCCGATCGCTCGCGCGGATGGAAAGATTGCCAATCGCGGCTTCCTGTTCGGGCCTGACGGCGCGAAGATCTGTGACTACGACAAGATCCATATGTTCGACGTGGATCTGGAGAACGGCGAGAGCTGGCGCGAGAGCGCCGCCTACCATCCGGGTAGTACCGCGCGTATAGCGGATCTCCCCTTCGGCAAACTCGGCTTTTCGATCTGCTACGATGTCCGTTTCCCCGAGCTGTTTCGTCAGCAGGCCGTGGCCGGAGCCGAGATCATGACGGTGCCGGCTGCGTTCACGCGCCAGACCGGCGAAGCGCATTGGGAAATCCTGTTACGCGCTCGGGCCATCGAAAACGGGCTCTTCGTTATTGCCGCCGCTCAAGCGGGCACGCATGAGGATGGCCGGGAAACCTTCGGCCACTCGATGATCATCGATCCCTGGGGCAGGGTGCTGGCCGAAGCCGCTCCGACCGGCGAGGAAATCATCGTCGCCGGGATCGATGTGGCGGCGGTGCACGCGGCGCGCGAGAAGATTCCCAACCTCAGGAACGCGCGCAGCTTCGTGTTGGATGAGGTGGTTCCGGCGGGAAAAGGAGGCGCTGCAGCGTGATCCACTACAATCTTGCCTGTGACGAGGGCCACGACTTCGAAGGCTGGTTCTCCTCGAGCGACGATTTCGACCGGCAGGTCGAGCGGCGTCTGGTCGCCTGCCCCAGTTGCGGTTCCGTTTCCGTCAGCAAGAAACTGATGGCGCCCGCCGTCTCAACGGCGCGCAAGAAGGAGGCGCGCCGCGAGCTGGTGATGGATCAGGCGCAGAAGGAAGCGGTCGCCAAGCTCAAGGAACTGGTGAAATCGATCCGCGAGAACGCGGAAGACGTCGGCGAGCGCTTCCCGGACGAGGCGCGCAAGATTCATTACGGCGAAGCCGACCAGCGCGGGCTGATCGGCAAGGCGACGGCGGAAGAGGCGATTGCCCTCATAGAGGAGGGAATCGAGATCGCCCCATTGCCGGTGCTGCCGGACGACACGAACTGACGATAACAGGGCTCAGATCGGCCGTTTCGCCACGATCATGTAATTGACGTCCATATCCTTCGACAGGTTCCACTGGTTGGCCAGCGGATTGAAGAAGACGCCGGTGCGGTCGGCAATCTCCATGCCGCTTGCGGCGAGAGGCTTTTCGAGCTCCTCCGGCCGCACCAGCTTTTCATATTGGTGGGTACCGCGCGGCAGCCAGCGCAACACGTTTTCGGCCGCGAAGATCGCGAGTGCTGCCGCTTTCAGCGTGCGGTTGATGGTTGCAACGAACATCAGGCCGCCCGGGCGCACCATATGCGCGCAGGTGG
Organism: Sinorhizobium meliloti 4H41; assembly: GCF_000375585.1. Taxonomy (GTDB): domain Bacteria; phylum Pseudomonadota; class Alphaproteobacteria; order Rhizobiales; family Rhizobiaceae; genus Sinorhizobium; species Sinorhizobium meliloti_A. The sequence goes on from NZ_AQWP01000005.1 coordinate 375,777, forward strand.
TCATGAAGAATTCGACGTCCGCGACATGCTCGACCACCTCCATGTTCAAAACGACGTCGAAGCTCTCGCCGGCTTCAACAAGGGCCTCCGCCGTTACGGCGCGATATTCGACGCTGACGCCGCTCCCGGCCGCATGCGTTTTGGCGACGCCGATGTTCTTTTCCGAGGCGTCGGCCCCGACGACGTCCGCTCCCATCCGGGCCATCGGCTCGGAAAGAAGCCCGCCGCCGCAGCCGATATCGAGGACTCGCAGCCCTTCGAGCGGCTGCCGGCTTTTCGGATCGCGGCCGAAATGCTCCGAGACCCTGTCACGTATATAGGCGAGGCGCACGGGATTGAATTTGTGCAGCGGGCGGAACTTGCCGGTCGGATCCCACCATTCGGCCGCCATGGCCGAGAAGCGGTCCACCTCGCTCTGGTCGATCGTCGTGCGCGCCGTCTCGCTCATGAGAGCCTCCTTGCCTCGTTCTTTCGGTGCCGCGCGTCCTCATCGGGCGCGCAAAGCTCGCTGTAGCTCATCGATCCGATGCTGAAGTCGGACGATCGGCGGGGGATGTCAAGGGCCTGAGGCTCGCACCCGGCGAGCGTCAAGGCTCCAGGCGCCCGCGCCGGCGAAAACCAGATAGAGATAGATGAAGCTGAAGAGAATTGCGGCGCTGCCCATATTGTTGGCGGGCCACATGTTCATCGGTGCATGAAAGCCCCAATAGGCGACGGCCATCATGCCCGACAGGATGAAGGCCGCCGCGCGGGTGAAGAGCCCGACGAGCACCAAAGCGCCGCCGGCGAGTTCCAGGATGCCGGCCACCAGGAGGATCGGCTTCATTTCCGGCGGCGGCAGCGGATGGGTCGATGCCGGGACCTGGAAGAGGAGCACCATGCCGGCATGAACGAAGAGCAGAGCGGTCACGATCCTGAGCAGGGCGAGCGCCTGCGGCGCATAGATGGAAAGACGGTTCTCCATAGCCTCCTCCTTCGCCGATCACGCCAATTCCGGCCGGTAATGCAGGATGACGACACCGGACTTCAGAGGACGGACCTGAGTAAGCTCGAGCTTCGTCCGCTCGGCAACGTTTTGAAAGAGGGGCGTGCCCTTGCCGAGCAGCACCGGATTGATGCCGAGACGGTATTCATCGACGAGTCCTTGAGCGATCAGCGTCGAAGCGAAATCGGCGCTGCCGAAGATGAAGATTGCGCCGCCTTCGCGTTCTTTCAGGCGCCTGACCTCGTCGGCGGCATCGCCGGAAACAAGGGTCGTGTTGTTCCAGTCGGCGCTCCTGAGCGTCCTGGAGAAGACGTATTTCTCGACGCCGTTCATGAAGGCGGCGATATGATCCTCCGACGAGGGCCAATAGGCGGCCATGAGTTCGTAGGTGGTGCGGCCGAAGAGCAGTGTGCCGGCCTCGAACTGCGTTTCGCGGATATAGGCGTCGAGTTCGTCTTCGAAAACGAACCAGCCGATGTCATGCCCCGGCGCCTCGAAAAACCCGTCGACACTGACCATGTCCCACATGATGACTTTGCGCATTGTCCTTCCTCCCGTTGGGCGGCCACCGCCCTGCGTCTGAAGTGAGATTGACAGAACTAGTATCGAGATGCAAGCGGTTTTGAATCGATATCGGTTCTCCCTGAGCGAGAGTTACGCTCTTGGCCACCGCGCTGACGGCCATTGCACGCAGCCCGCTGATCCGCTAAGAGACGCCGCGACTTTCCGCTCCCCGAGGCGGTGACTGGCCGATGTCCGAGAAGTCTCCTTCAAGCTTTTTGATCGTCAGGCGCCGGCGGGGGCGTTTTCCTGTCGCGTCTACGGCGACGCGCGTCTTCTTGGACGCTCCAAGGTCGCCGCATCGGGCGCGCAAACATGGTGGTACGGTAGAGGCGAAATGGCACGCATCGTGATGAAATTCGGCGGGACCTCCGTCGCAGATTTGAACCGCATCCACAATGTCGCCCGCCATGTGAAACGCGAAGTCGATGCCGGCCACGAGGTTGCTGTCGTGGTTTCCGCCATGTCCGGCAAGACCAACGAGCTGGTCGGCTGGGTCGAAAACATGCCGAAGGTCGCGGGCTCGAACGCCCCGTTCTACGATGCGCGCGAATATGACGCGGTCGTCGCCTCAGGCGAACAGGTGACCTCCGGCCTGCTCGCGATCGCGCTGCAGTCGATGGGCATCAACGCCCGCTCGTGGCAGGGCTGGCAGTTGCCGATCAAGACCGACAACGCCCATGGTGCGGCCCGCATTCTCGAAATCGACGGCGCCGACGTCATCCGACGCATGGGCGAGGGTCAGGTGGCGGTCGTCGCCGGCTTCCAGGGTCTCGGCCCGGACAACCGCCTGGCGACGCTCGGCCGCGGCGGCTCGGACACCTCCGCCGTCGCGATCGCAGCCGCCGTCAAGGCCGATCGCTGCGACATCTACACCGACGTCGACGGCGTCTACACGACGGACCCGCGCATCGAGCCGAAGGCCCGGCGTTTGAAGAAGATCGCTTTCGAGGAAATGCTGGAAATGGCGTCTCTCGGCGCCAAGGTGCTGCAGGTACGCTCGGTCGAGCTCGCCATGGTGCACAAGGTACGCACCTTCGTGCGTTCTTCTTTCGAGGACCCCGATGCGCCGGGCATGGGTGATCTCATGAACCCGCCCGGAACGCTGATTTGTGATGAGGATGAGATCGTGGAACAGGAAGTCGTAACCGGCATCGCCTATGCCAAGGATGAAGCACAGATCTCGCTGCGCCGCCTGGCCGACCGGCCGGGCGTTTCCGCCGCGATCTTCGGGCCGCTTGCGGAAGCCCATATCAATGTCGACATGATCGTCCAGAACATTTCGGAAGACGGCTCGAAGACCGACATGACCTTCACCGTGCCGTCCGGCGACGTCGACAAGGCCCTCAGGGTTCTGGGGGATAACAAGGAAAAGATCGGCTATGACGTCATTCAGTCGGAGTCGGGCCTCGTCAAGGTCTCGGTGATCGGCATCGGCATGCGCAGCCATGCGGGCGTCGCCGCTTCCGCGTTCCGGGCACTTGCCGACAAGGGGATCAACATCAAGGCGATCACCACCTCGGAAATCAAGATCTCCATCCTGATCGACGGACCTTACGCCGAATTGGCCGTTCGCACTTTGCATTCCGTCTACGGTCTGGATAAGAGTTAAACGGCAGGCATTTGATTTGGGATTCGCGACCCGGCGCCGCGCGTCTGAAAAGGCACGGAAGACGTCGCTTTAGTGATTGGAACTGCTGCATGAACTTGTCCTCGGATCGATTTCGCTTCGAGGATGCATGCAGAGGCCGCGGCGTCCCGCATGGGCCCGACGTTTATTCTTATTCAGGAGACCCCACGCGATGAGAGACCTTTCCGCAGGTCCGCGCGTTCTCCTCAAGCGGTTGCGCGAGCTCATGGCGGAACCGCTCGAGCCGCAGGAGCGCCTTGACCGGATCGTGCGCCAGATAGCGCAGAACATGGTTGCGGAAGTGTGCTCGGTTTACGTGCTGCGCTCCGATGGCGTGCTCGAACTTTACGCGACCGAAGGCCTGAACAAGACGGCGGTGCACCTGGCGCAACTGAAGATGGGACAGGGCCTCGTCGGCACGATTGCCGCTTCGGCGCGGCCGCTCAATCTCTCCGATGCCCAGTCGCACCCGGCCTTCACCTACCTGCCCGAGACGGGCGAAGAGATCTATCACTCTTTCCTCGGCGTTCCGATCCTGCGCACGGGCCGCGCGCTCGGCGTCCTCGTCGTGCAGAACAAGGCGCAACGCAACTATCGCGAGGACGAGGTCGAGGCGCTGGAAACGACCGCCATGGTGCTCGCCGAGATGGTTGCGACCGGCGAGCTCAAGAAGATCACCAAGCCCGGGCTCGAGCTCGATCTGTCCCGCCCGGTGACGATCGAGGGCAACAGCTACGGCGAAGGCATAGGACTCGGTTACGTCGTCCTGCATGAGCCTCGCATCGTCGTCACCAATCTGCTCAACGAGGACACGGAGCAGGAGCTGCAGCGGCTTGCGGAAGCGCTCGGGTCGCTGCGCATCTCCATCGACGACATGCTGTCGCGCCGCGACGTCTCGATGGAGGGCGAGCACCGCGCGGTGCTGGAGACCTACCGCATGTTCGCCCACGACCGCGGCTGGGTGAGAAAGCTCGAGGAGGCGATCCGCAACGGCCTTACGGCGGAAGCGGCGGTGGAGCGGGTGCAGAGCGAGACCAAGGCGCGGATGATCCGGCTGACCGATCCGTATCTGCGCGAGCGGATGCACGATTTCGACGATCTTGCGAACCGGCTGTTGCGCCAGCTTTCGGGTTATGGCGCCAAGCTTTCGGCTGCCGATTTCCCCAATGACGCAATCGTCGTCGCGCGCGCCATGGGCGCTGCGGAGTTGCTCGACTATCCCCGCGAGAACGTGCGCGGCCTTGTGCTGGAGGAGGGGGCGGTCACCAGCCATGTGGTCATCGTCGCCCGCGCCATGGGCATTCCGGTGGTCGGTCAGGCGGCAGGGGCAGTGGCGCTCGCCGAAAACCGCGATGCGATCATCGTCGACGGCGACGATGCGAAGGTGCATCTGCGGCCGATGGCCGATCTGCAGCGCGCTTACGAGGAGAAAGTGCGCTTCCGTGCGCGCAGGCAGGCGCAGTTCCGCGCTCTCAGGGATGTCGAGCCTCTGACGAAGGACGGCAAGCGCATTACGTTGCAGATGAATGCCGGGCTGCTGGTCGACTTGCCCCATCTGAACGAGGCTGGTGCCGAAGGTATCGGTCTCTTCCGGACCGAACTGCAATTCATGATCGCTTCGACCATGCCCAAGGCCGAGGAGCAGGAAGCTTTCTACCGCAACGTCATGAAGCAGACGGCGGGGAAGCCGGTCACATTCCGGACGCTGGATATCGGCGGCGACAAGGTCGTTCCCTATTTCCGTGCCGCGGAAGAGGAGAACCCGGCGCTCGGCTGGCGCGCCATCAGGCTGTCGCTCGACCGGCCCGGTCTCCTGCGTACCCAGTTCCGGGCAATGCTGAGAGCGACGGTCGGCGCCGAGCTCAAGATGATGCTGCCGATGGTAACGGAAGTCGCGGAGCTGAAGAGCGCGCGAGAACTCCTGCAGAAGGAGATCGAGCGCCAATCGAAGCTCGGCGAACAGTTGCCGCGCAAGCTGCAGTTCGGGGCGATGCTGGAAGTGCCGGCGCTGCTTTGGCAGCTCGACGAACTGATGGCCGAAGTCGATTTCGTTTCGGTCGGCTCGAACGATCTCTTCCAGTTCGCCATGGCGGTCGACCGCGGTAATGCGCGTGTTTCCGAACGTTTCGACATTCTCGGCCGGCCTTTCCTGCGGATTCTCCGGGAGATCGTGCGGGCCGGCGAGCGCAACAACACGCCCGTGACGCTTTGCGGCGAGATGGCAAGCAAACCGCTTTCGGCCATGGCGCTGCTCGGGCTCGGCTTCCGGTCGGTTTCGATGTCGCCGACGGCTGTCGGGCCGGTCAAGGCGATGCTCCTGGCGCTCGATGCCGGCAGGCTCAACGAACTCCTTGAGGCGGCGCTCGACGACGTCAAGTCCGACACGTCGATCCGCCAGCTCCTGGTCGATTTCGCTGCGGCGAACGGCATACCGGTTTAGATTGAACAAGAGGGCTCTCGTCTCCGTCCGGACGCGATCCGGGCGAGGCGAGTGCATTTGGAGTGAGATTTGGCAAAGCTTCCCGTTGAAAAGATGCGCGAACTGGAGCGGCGGTTCGGCGAAATCGAGGCGCGCATGTCCGCCGGCCCGTCGGCCGACGTTTACGTGAAGCTGGCCTCGGAATATTCCGAGCTGCAGCCGGTCGTCTCGAAGATTCGCGCCTATGAAAAGGCGACTGCCGAGCTTGCCGACATCGCAGCAATGCTTGCCGACCGGGCGACCGACAAGGAGATGCGCGACCTCGCGGAGATGGAAAAGCCCGAAGTCGAAGAGAAGATCGAAGCGCTCGAGCAGGAAATCCAGATCCTGCTCCTGCCGAAGGATGCGGCCGACGAAAAGAGTGCGATCCTCGAAATCCGGGCCGGTACGGGTGGCTCGGAAGCCGCCCTCTTTGCCGGCGATCTCTTCCGCATGTACGAGCGATACGCGGCGGGCAAGGGCTGGCGCGTCGAAGTGCTGTCCGCGAGCGAGGGCGAGGCCGGCGGCTACAAGGAAATCATCGCAACGGTATCGGGACGCGGTGTCTTCTCGCGGTTGAAATTCGAGTCCGGCGTCCACCGGGTGCAGCGCGTGCCCGAGACGGAAGCGAGCGGCCGGATCCATACATCGGCCGCGACGGTCGCGGTGTTGCCGGAGGCCGAAGAGATCGACATCGAGGTCCGCCCGGAGGATATCCGCGTCGATACGATGCGTTCCTCGGGAGCAGGCGGACAGCACGTCAACACGACCGATTCGGCCGTGCGCATAACCCATATTCCGACCGGCATCGTCGTCACCAGTTCGGAAAAGTCGCAGCATCAGAACCGTGCCAAGGCGATGCAGGTGCTGCGCTCCCGGCTCTATGACATGGAACGGCAGCGCGCCGACAGCGAGCGCTCAGCCGACCGCAGGAGCCAGGTAGGTTCCGGCGATCGTTCCGAGCGCATACGCACCTACAATTTTCCGCAGGGACGCCTGACCGACCACCGCATCAATCTCACGCTCTACAAGCTCGACCGAATGATGGAAGGTGAGATCGACGACGTGGTGGATGCGCTGCTCGCCGACCATCAGGCAAGCCAGCTCGCGCTGCTCGGCGAAAGGCAGAACTGAGTTTCAATGGCCCAAACCCTCGACAGCCTCCTAGCCGAGAGCCGCGACAGGCTGAAGGCCGCCGGCCTCGAATCGGCGGGGCTCGATGCACGCCACCTGATCTCCGGCCTGCTCGACCTTGCGCTAGCCGCGCTCCTGACGCGCGGGAGGGAGCTCGTCAGCGACGAGGATGCGGCTCGCATTCGTGCCGCAGTCGAGCGCCGCGCGGCGCACGAGCCGGTCTACCGGATTCTGGGCGAGCGGGAATTCTTCGGCATGAAGCTCAAGCTCTCGAAAGAGACGCTGGAACCGCGTCCGGACACTGAGACCCTGGTCGACTGCCTGGTTCCCCATGCGCGGCGAATCGCTTCAAGCAAGGGGAGTTGTCGCATCGTCGACCTTGGAACGGGCACGGGTGCGATTTGTCTTGCTCTTCTCGCAGCGGTACTTGACGCGCACGGCCTCGGTACCGATATATCGGAAGACGCTCTGGTGACAGCACTTGAAAATGCGCGCAGGGATGGCTTGGCGGCGCGCTTCGGAGCCGTTCGAAGCAATTGGTTCGAGGCGGTGGATGGGCGGTTCGATATCATCGTCTCAAATCCGCCTTATATCCGGTCCAACGTAATACCGGAGCTTGAACCGGAAGTGAGATACCACGATCCGGTCGCCGCACTTGATGGCGGAGAGGATGGGCTTGATGCCTATCGTGCCATTGCTTCTCACGCTGGTCGCCATCTCGAAACAGACGGCGTAATAGGCTTGGAAATCGGTTTCGATCAAAAACGAGCGGTAACGGCGCTATTCGAAGCGCAGGGCTTTCGTTTGCTCTCTGCCGCAAAGGACCTCGGCGGCAACGATCGGGTCCTGATGTTCCAGCAGGATATTGAGCGCAGCAATAACCGTTGAAAAAATGCTGCACTCGCACTTCTCTTTTCCGGAAGAGCAAAGAAAGGGCTTGGAATCCCGAAGGAAGCGGGCTAGTTTCACCCCGCGCACTGGGCAGAAGGTCATGGACCAAGGATTCGTTCCAGTATGACCTGGCCACGGGGATTGCTCTCAAGAAAGAGTTGCTAGGGTTCGACAGTGCCTTGTGCGGGTACCTGTTAATTTAACGTTGACCGGCGCCGAGATCGCGAAGAGGCGATCTGTCATGGCGCATGTTTTCTCAGGTGCGGACTTTCCGCACCGAGAGCGGAACCACATGATCATCATTATCAAGAAAATTCAGGTGAATGGACTATGAGGCCAGGACAGCAAAACAAGCGCGGCCGTGGGCGGAATAACAACAACAGCGGAAACAACAACAACAACAATCGCAAGGGATCCAATCCCTTGACGCGGACCTACGACAGCTCCGGCCCGGATGTGAAGATTCGTGGTACCGCACAGCACATCGCCGAAAAATATGCGGCCCTTGCTCGCGACGCGCAGAGCTCCGGCGACCGCGTGATCGCTGAGAACTATCTGCAGCATGCCGAGCATTACAACCGCATCATCGCGGCTGCGCAGGCTCAGATGCAGGACCGGTTCCAGCGCGACGAACGCCAGGACTATCAGGAACGTGACTCTTCCGATCGCGATCAGGACGATCTGGATCAGGGCTACGCAGAGGAAATGCCGGCCGCTCCGTCGGCCGCAGCGGCTCCGGCCAACGAGCCTCAGCCGGTCATCGACGGTTCGGGTCCTCAGCCGGTGATCGAGGGCATGCCTGCCGAAGTCGCCATGGAAGAGGAAGCGCAGGGATCGGCCGGTCGCTCGGCTTCCCGTCGCCGCAGCACGAGCCGGCCTCGCCGGCAGCCGCGCCGCGGCGCGCAGGAAGAGGCAGGGGGCGATGCGCAGCCCGAAACCGACGGCAGCACCCCGGCGCTCGCCGCCTCGGAATAACCCTTCCGCAGCGATTCTCTTAAAGGCCCAGCCCGTAACGGCTGGGCTTTTTGCTTTCGTGGGATCTCGACGCGTGCCGCATCCACCGTGAGCGCATTCGCGCGCGATTGTCTCTGCTGCCTCCATTTGCCGCTCTTTAATTCCGAAGAGCGCTGCACCATATTTCGCTTCGAAGGCTTGCCGAATGCGGGAGCCTGATCCTGAAACGCCGGCCAGTGCCACGATGATGGGCTCGCCGGGCTATGGAGGTAGAGAATGGATATCGAAAAATATTCGGAACGCGTCCGCGGTTTCCTGCAGTCGGCGCAGACCTATGCACTGGCCGAAGGGCACCAGCAATTCACGCCGGAGCACGTCCTCAAAGTATTGCTCGACGACGATCAGGGCATGGCGGCTTCGCTTATCGAGCGCGCCGGCGGCAATGCGCGCGAAGCCAAGGTCGGTACGGCCGCAGCTTTGGCGAAGCTTCCCAAGGTGACCGGCGGCAACGGCTCCGTCTATCTGTCGCAGCCGCTCGCCAAGGTGTTCACCGCAGCGGAAGAGGCGGCCAAGAAGGCCGGCGACAGCTTCGTAACCGTCGAACGCCTGCTCCTGGCACTGGCGATCGAAAGCTCGGCCGCGACGGCGTCGATCCTCTCCAAGGCGGGCGTCACGCCGACGAAGCTCAACCAGGTCATCAACGAAATCCGCAAGGGCCGCACCGCCGACAGCGCCAATGCCGAACAGGGCTTCGATTCGCTCAAGAAATATGCGCGAGATCTGACCGCCGAGGCGAGGGAAGGCAAGCTCGATCCGGTGATCGGCCGGGACGACGAGATCCGCCGAACGATCCAGGTGCTCTCGCGCCGGACGAAGAACAATCCCGTGCTGATCGGCGAGCCGGGCGTCGGCAAGACCGCGATCGCGGAAGGCCTAGCGCTGAGAATCGTCAACGGCGATGTGCCTGAAAGCCTGAAGGACAAGCGCCTGATGGCGCTCGACATGGGCGCGTTGATCGCCGGTGCGAAGTTCCGCGGTGAATTCGAAGAGCGGCTCAAGGCCGTGCTGAACGAAGTGCGCTCGGAAGGTGGCGAGATCATCCTCTTCATCGATGAAATGCATACGCTGGTCGGTGCAGGCAAGGCGGACGGGGCTATGGATGCCTCGAACCTCCTGAAGCCCGCACTCGCCCGCGGCGAGCTGCACTGCGTCGGCGCGACGACGCTCGACGAATACCGCAAGCACGTCGAGAAGGACGCGGCCCTTGCCCGCCGGTTCCAGCCGGTCATGGTCGAGGAGCCGACGGTCGAAGATACCATCTCGATCCTGCGCGGCCTGAAGGAAAAATACGAGCAGCATCACAAGGTGCGGATCTCCGATTCCGCGCTGGTTGCGGCCGCGGCCCTTTCCAACCGCTACATCACCGATCGTTTCCTTCCCGACAAGGCGATCGACCTCATGGACGAGGCAGCCTCGCGTCTCAGGATGCAGGTCGATTCGAAGCCTGAGGAACTCGACGAACTCGACAGGCGCGTCATTCAGCTGAAGATCGAACGGGAAGCCTTGAAAAAGGAGACCGACGTTTCTTCCAAGGATCGCCTTGCCAAGCTCGAACTCGATCTGTCTTCGCTCGAAGAGGAGGCAGCCGCATTGACGGCGCGCTGGCAGGCCGAGAAGCAGAAGCTCGGGCAGGCAGCCGATCTCAAGAAGCAGCTCGACGAAGCGCGCAACGAGCTGCAGATCGCGCAGCGCAACGGCGAGTTCCAGCGGGCAGGGGAGCTTGCCTACGGCGTGATCCCGAATCTCGAAAAGGAACTGACGGAGGCGGAAAGCCAGGATGGCGCCAGCGCCAACCCGATGGTCCAGGAAGTCGTGACCCCCGACAACATCGCCCACATCGTGTCTCGATGGACCGGCATTCCGGTCGACAAGATGCTGGAAGGCGAGCGCGACAAGCTGCTCAGGATGGAAGACGAGCTGGCGAAATGGGTCGTCGGCCAGGGCGATGCCGTCCAGGCCGTCTCACGGGCGGTTCGCCGTTCGCGCGCAGGGCTTCAGGATCCGAACCGGCCGATTGGCTCCTTCATCTTCCTGGGTCCGACCGGGGTCGGCAAGACGGAGCTCACCAAGGCGCTTGCCCGCTTCCTCTTCGACGACGAGACCGCGCTGATGCGGATCGACATGTCCGAATATATGGAGAAGCATTCGGTCGCCCGCCTGATCGGCGCGCCTCCCGGCTATGTCGGTTATGAGGAGGGTGGGGCGCTGACGGAATCGGTCCGTCGCCGGCCCTATCAGGTCGTGCTGTTCGACGAGATCGAGAAAGCGCATCCGGATGTCTTCAACGTTCTGCTGCAGGTGCTTGACGATGGGCGTCTGACCGACGGTCAGGGGCGCACGGTCGACTTCAAGAACACGATGATCATCATGACCTCGAACCTCGGTGCGGAATACCTGACCGCACTCGGCGAAAACGAGGACAGCGATGCGGTTCGCGATCAGGTCATGGAAGTGGTGAGAGCCGCTTTTCGTCCGGAATTCCTGAACCGCGTCGACGAGATCATCCTGTTCCACCGGCTGCGCCGTTCGGAAATGGGCGCGATCGTCGACATTCAGCTCGAAAGGCTGCGCAAGCTCCTCGCGGATCGCAAGATCACGCTCGAGCTCGAGGACGATGCACGCGTTTTCCTGGCGGACAGGGGCTACGATCCGGCCTACGGCGCTCGCCCCCTGAAGCGGGCGATCCAGAAATACGTGCAGGATCCGCTGGCCGAAAAAGTGCTGCAGGGCGAGTTCCCGGATGGCTCGGTTATCAAGGTCGTTGCCGGTTCAGACCGTCTGAACTTCAAGCGCGGGGCGGGGGCGAACCAGGAAGCCGCGTAAGCCTCGCATTCCGACAGCCAAAAAGGCCGCCCTCCGGGCGGCCTTTTTGCGAGTTCGCGATACCGTCGATGGGTCGGCTACTTGCTTGCGACCTCTTTCGCATCGTCGCCGAGAAGCTCGTCGATGCGTTCGCGTTCCTTCTCGAACTTCGCCAGCGCCTCGCCCCCGAGCGATTTTCCTCCCGGCAGCCGGATACGCAATGGATCCACCTTGTTGCCGTTGACGATCAGTTCGTAGTGGAGGTGCGGGCCGGTGGAGAGGCCGGTCGTACCGACCCAGCCGATCACCTGACCCTGGACGACCTTCGTTCCCGGCTTGACGCTTTTGGCGATCGCGCTCTGGTGATTGTAGGACGACACATAGCCGTTGGCATGGCGGATCAGCGTCTGGTTGCCGTAGCCGCCGGAGTCCCAGCCGGCCTTCTGCACGACGCCGTTTCCGGCCGCGATGATCGGAGTGCCGCGCGGAGCGGACCAGTCGACGCCGGTGTGCATGCGCGAGAAGCCGAGGATCGGGTGGCGGCGCATGCCGAAGCCGGAGCGGAAATGGCCGTTCGGAACGGGATTGCGCAGCAGGAACTGGCGGATGCTCTTGCCGTCCTTGTCGAAATAATCGATCGAATTGTCGTCCGGATCCTGGAAGCGGTAGAACCGCGTCTCGGCGTCGCCGAATTTGGCGTTGACGTAGAGCAGTTCCGAATCTTCCGTTGCCCTGCCGCTTTCATCGGCGACCGAGAAGAAGGCTTCGAGCGAATCCGTCGGCTTCAGCTGAGCCTGGAAGTCGACATTGCTCGCCAAAAGCTTGACGACGAGCGCGATCATGTCGGCGTTCATGCCGTAGGAAAGGGCCGCACGGTAGATGCCGTCGTAGACCCTCGGCAGGTCGTGACCGCTGGAAATCACCGGCCTGCCGGTGTCGTCGAAGGCAGCCGCTACCGCTTCGAGCTTCGCCGGCTCGGCGCCGGGAATGAAACGGCCGCGGTCGTCCACTGCCATGGTCAGCACGTGCCGGCTATGGGAATAGATCGTGGCACGGACGATCTTTGCTTCTTCGCCCTTCTGAATGATGCCGATGCGCAGCACGTCGCCGGGGCCGAGTTCCTTGGCGCCGAGCGCCTTTTCGAGATAGCCGGCCGCGTCTTCGGCCTGGGCCTTGGCATATCCCGCATTGATCATCGCCGTCGCAATGGGTATGGCGCGGCGCACCGGTATGATGTCGTCGGCGTATTCGACGCTTTGCTTCGTGATGTTCTCATAGGAGGAAACGCTCATGTTCTCCTCGACGACGCGCGCGGCGAGGCCCTGCATCAGGTCGAGGTTGTCGGCGTCGGAAGCGAAGCGTTGCGGGTCGACATAGAAGAGCGAGGCGACCTGGGTATTGCCTTCGGTCAGCACCGAGCCGTTGGTGCGGACGTTCTCCTCGACCTCGTCGAGCGACATCGAGGGCCCGAGTGCGAAGCCGCCGCCATTCAGCGGAAAATCCACGGTCTTCAATGCCACCTCGGACTCGACGTCGGAGCCGTAGATCGTTCCGGTCTTCACCGGCGGCGCTTCGGCGTCCGCCTCATCCGTGGAGAAGATCGCCAGCGGGTCGAAGTCGGGATAGGATTCGGAAGTCTGGTGGTTGGCTGCAAGCGCCATCTTGACATGCACGAAGGGCTGGCGGCGCACCACCTCCTTCTCGCCGTCATGGATCATGGTCGAGACTTCCATCACGGTCTTGTCGGCTGGCTTGGCAACGATGTTGGGGGAAAGAACGCGATCTCCCCGTTTGGCGGCGCCGACCGGCGCCGACGGATCGAGCGCGGCAAAGGCTTCCGCCGGAATCGCCAGTTGCTGCCGTCCGTCGAGGGCCGCAAAGAGCGCCACGCCCATAAGAAGACTTGAGGTAATGCCGGTCAAGAACGTGCCCGAGAGCCAGCGCATCGAGATCTCGCGCCGGTCCGGTGCGCGACGGCCGTCCGCTAGGATCGGCGGGTGGTCGCCAAGCGAACGAAGCATGTTCTTATCGCTGCTCATGCAGGCTGGAGGCCCCCTAAATGCTCTTGCCGTATGCTTATCGTCGATACGTTGCGCGAAGATGTGCATCTTCCGTTTACGGAAGTCAAATCGCAGCGCAGGGCTGGCCCCGACGCGGCGCCTCCGGAACGAAGCGGCGATGATCTGGTTTAGATCGGTCGATTGTGAAGAAGTAAGGGCGAAATTATGTATCCACAGCCCGAGGGACGAGCTCCAAAAAGAATCTGCGCCCCGCAAAACCCTGCTTTGCCGGGCTTTGTCAGAAAACTGTCATTTTTTTTGAAGAACCCTGTTGACGTGTCGGAGGGTGGGGGTCTATAAGCCCGATCACTGACGAGGGCGGCGGCGCTGCTGGCGACGATGTCCTTCGCTCTAGGGTTTCCAAGATTGGCGGATGCTGATTGGCGGGACTGGGCCTTGCAGGTTTTGGTCTTGTTGGAACGTTGACGGGATTTGTTTTTCGTCTGTTTTTTGACAATTGAATATAGAGAAAGAGAAACGTGGGCGGCGGAGCTTGCGGGACCTGGAGCGATCCTGGTTCTGGAAAGAGACTTTGGCGGTCACGTTTTT
>NZ_AQWP01000006.1 GCF_000375585.1 Sinorhizobium meliloti 4H41
TAGAGTCTGTCAGGTTTATGTTGAAACATATCCCGCATGCCTGAGATAGGCGGCGCATTCATGCGGGCTGAAGGCTTTGAGGACTTCGCCGAGGCGTCTCCATGTCGCGTCGACGCTGCGCTCGTCGGATTTGCGCAGCAGGGTCTTCAGTTTGGCGAACATCATCTCGATCGGATTGAGGTCGGGGCTGTAAGGCGGCAGGAAGAACAGATGGGCGCCGGCATCGCGGATGGCGTTGCGCGCAGGCTTGCCCTTATGGCTGCCGAGATTGTCAAGGATGACGATATCGCCGGGATTGAGGGTTGGTGCCAGGCATTGCTCGACCCAGGCGGTGAAGGCAACGCCGTTGATCGGGCCATCGAGCACGAAGGGCGCGACGATGCGGTCGTGGCGCAGCCCGGCGAGGAAGGTCAGCGTCTTCCAATGGCCATGCGGTATTCTGGCGAAAAGCGGCTGGCCGCGCTGACACCAGCCGCGGGTGCGCGTCATGTTGGTTTTGACCCAGGTTTCGTCGACGAACACCAGGCGGCGCGGATCAAGTCGATGTTGATGGGTCTTCCAGCGGCTTCGGAACCGCGCCACCTTCGGCCTGTCCTGTTCGCTGGCGATCAGCGTTTTTTTTAAATGTCTTGCCTTCGCGGCGCAGGAAACGCCAAACGGTGTCGTGAGAGACATCGATCCCGGCCGCCTTCAGATCGGCGGCAAGCGCCCGCACCGTCCAATCGGGCTTGGCCGCCAGCCGACGGTGAACCTCATCGGCCGCCGCGCCCCGCAGCATCGGTTTGACATGGCCACCCATCTTGGCCGGCGCCAAACCGCGGCCGGACCGGTCGAGCTGGCCGATCCGCACCGCCGTCGCCGCTGATATTCCAAAGCGCAACGCTGCCGCCCGCACCGTCATGCCTCCTGCCAAGGCGTCGGCGACGCGCTGGCGTAAATCAAGAGAAAGAGGTCGCGCCATCATTGCTGGCCTCCTCACCAGCAATGATCTTGAATCACAATCGCAGCAAAAAGGGAATCCCGGTTCGATTCAGCTTAAGGCTGACCGACTCTAGCGACGCGATGGCCCCCAAATCCGGCCTGCCGGCCACCTTCTCCCCGCAGGCGGGGCGAAGGGGACTCGCGGAGCCCTCCGCCTCACTTGCGACCCGCTGAGAGGATTGGGACGCAGCCGCTTGCCCCTTCTCCCCGTCAAGAAGGGGAGAAGGTCGCGGCAGCGGGATGAGGGGCGGCGCGAGGCGTAATTTGGGCGTCCAATTGCGCTCTTTTGGGTTCGAGGCGCTTGTCCGTTTCCGCATCGAAGAGATGCAATTGCTTCGGGTCTATCGCCAGACCGATAAGCTCCCCGCCCGATGCAGCGGAGCGTCCGGTCTCCACGACCATGAGTTCCGGCTGGGTCGCCGAAGTTATGTAGGTGGCCGAGCCGGTCGACTCCACGACGCCGACGGGAATGTCGAAGGCACCCTGCCCCGCGCCGACGATGCGGATGTGTTCGGGCCGAATGCCGACCGTGACCGCCGCCCCCGGCGGAACCGGGTCGATGAGCGAGAGCCTCGCTTTTGTTGCGCCGAGGTCCAGAGCCAGGTGGCCGCCGTCGTCCTGCACGACCGCGGGGATGAAGTTCATCGCCGGCGAGCCGATGAACCCGGCAACGAAGCGGTTGGCCGGCCTGTCGTAAAGATCGAGCGGGCGGCCCTGCTGCTCGATGACGCCATCGCGCATGACGACGACATGGTCCGCCATGGTCATTGCCTCGATCTGATCGTGCGTCACATAGACGGAGGTCGCCCCCAGCCGGTCGTGCAGCGCCCGGATCTCCTTGCGCATATGCACGCGCAGCGCCGCATCGAGATTGGACAAGGGCTCGTCGAAGAGGAATGCCTTGGGATGGCGGATGATGGCGCGGCTCATCGCGACCCGCTGGCGTTGCCCGCCCGAAAGTTCGCGAGGATAGCGCTTCATGAGATGGGAAAGGCCGGTGGTCGTCGCCACCTCGGCCGCCGCCTTCAATGCGTCGGCCTTTTTCACGCCGCGTATGCGCAGGCTGTAGGTCAGGTTCTCCTCCACCGTCATATGGGGGTAGAGCGCATAGGACTGGAAGACCATTGCGACGTCGCGCTTGCGCGGCGGAACGTCGTTCATCCGCGCCCCCGCGATCTTCATCTCACCGGCAGAAATCTTCTCGAGCCCGGCCAATGACCGCAGGAGCGTGGACTTGCCGCAGCCGGAAGGCCCGACAAGGGCGACGAAGGTCCCCTCCTCTATCGCGAGATCGATGTCCTTGAGTGCGTGGTAGGAACCGTAGAACTTGTTGACGCCGTTGAGCTCGATCTGAAGGGTCATTTGAGGGCTCCTGAAGTGAGGCCGGAAACGATGCGGCGCTGCAAGAGGATGAAAGCGGCAAGGATGGGCGTCACATAGATCGTGGCATAGGCCATGATATTGTTCCATTCATTGGTGTTCGGGCCCATGAAGGTGTTGAGGCCAACGCTTGCGGGCTGCAGCTCGACGGCCTGGATCATCGATTTCGAATAGACGAATTCGCCGAAGGCCTGCATGAAGATCAGGATCGCGCTGACGAGAATGCCGTTGCGGGCGAGCGGCAGCACGATGTTGAAGAAGGCGCCGATGCGCGAATTGCCGTCGACGAGCGCTGCCTCTTCGAGCTCCATCGGCACGCTCATGAAGGTTGCGCGGACGAGAACCACGAAGAAGGGCATGCTCTTGGCAGCGATCGCCAGGATCACGGCAAGACGCGGCGTATCGAGGAGGCCCACTTGCGAGAAGCCGACGAAAATCGGCGTCACCATCAGGGAAGCGGGCAACACCTGCAGCATCAGGATGAGGAACAGGCCGATGTCCACCCAGACGTTGCGATAGCGCGCGAGCACATAGGCACAGCCGACGCCGAGCACGGCGATCAGCGCCACCGAGCCGAAAGCGATGACGAGCGAATTCCAGAGATACCGCGCCATGTTGCGGCTCTCCCAGACGAAGGCGTAGATGCTCCATTGCGGCTCGCTCGGCCAGAATTTCGGCGGGGTCGCAAACATCGCCGAGCCGGTCTTCAGGGCGGTGATGTACATCCAGTAGAGCGGGAAGAGATAGATGGCGGCGAGCACGAGCGCGACAGCCAGCATCAACCGGTTGCGGAAAGTGTCACTCATCCTCTGACCTCATGACGCGTCGAGCGGACATAGACGACGGAGGCGAACATCACGAAGACGATCATGATGACCGAGATCGTCGCGCCCTTGGCAAAATCATACTGACGGAAGGAAAGGTCCCAGGCCCAGTATTGCGTGACATTGGACGTGTTGTTCGGTCCTCCGGACGTGATGGCGGCGAAGAGATCGAACTGCTGCAAAGTGAAGATGAGCCCCAGCGCGATAATGGCACCGATCGTCGAGCGCATCATCGGCAGAGTGATCGTCCAGAAGCGCTGGAACGCATTGGCACCGTCGAGCTCGGCCGCCTCGTAGAGGTCCTTCGGAATACCTGACAGGCCGACCGATAGCAGGATCATGTTGAATGAGGTGCCGAGCCAGATATTGGCGATGATCACGGCCCAGAGCGAATAGTTCGGGTCCGAACGCCAGAAGATGTTGCCGGAAATCACGCCTGTTTCCCGCAGCAGAAAATTGAGGACGCCGAAATCGCCGGAGAGAATCCAGTTCCAGATGGCGCCGACAACGAGGCCCGGCATGACCCAGGAGACGAGGAAGAGACCGCGCAGCCACGACGCACCGGGGAAATTGACCCAGAAGAAGAGCGCGAGACCGAAGCCTATGAGGAACTGTCCGGCGATCGAGGCGGTCACGAAGATGGCCGTGTTGAGGAGAATGGGCCAGGTTTCGGGTTGAGCGAAAAGGTCGATATAATTCTTGAAGCCCACGAACGGCCGCGTAAAGCTGCCGAGGCTGAACATGTCGACTTCCTGGAAGCTCATCACGACATTGTAGACAAGCGGCAGCCCGGAGAGGATGAACAGGAATGCGAGCGGCAAGCTCACAAGACCGATATCGAAGCCCCTGCCATCCGTTATGCTCGATAGAATTCTTTTCATTGGCGATCACCTGTCCCTTGGGCCGAGTCTCGCGCGGCCTGTGCAGCGGCGACCCCGGCCGAAGCCGGGGATCGCCTCTCTCGGGAGAAAATCCTGGGCGGATCGTCGCGACAATCAGCCGAGAACCGCCTTTATCTTCTCGGCCGCCTGGTCGAGCGCTTCCTTGGAGCTCATCTGCCCGGTAAGCGCCGCCTGGATGGCGTCCTGAATGGCTTTGGAGATCTTCGGCCACGCGGGATGGGGGCCGCGGGGCTTCGCATATTTCAGCTGTTCCACGAAGACCTGGAGTGCCGCGTCCTTTTTCGGCTCGCCGGTTGCCGGAATGGCGATGTCGGAGCGCGGCGGCAGTTGTCCGAAGTCCTTGAACATCCGGTCGTCCTGAGAAACGAAATATTCGAGAACCTTGAAGGCTTCTTCCGGATGCTCGGTATTTGCGAAGACCGCCCAGTTGAAATCGCCCATGGCCGAAGAGCGTTCGGCGCCGACTTCCGGTACGGGCAGCAGCGCCACGCCCCAATCGAACTTCGCTTCCTCGAGCATGCGATCGATTTCCCAGGGGCCGGAGATCGCCATGGCCGCGTTGCCGGAATTGAAAGTACCGGTGGCGTCCCATTGGCTACGCGTCAGCGTGTCCGGCGAGGCGAGCTTCTCGTCGATGATCGTTTTCCAGACGTCGAGCGCCTTGACCGCGCCCTCGGCGTTGATGTTGTCGTAACCGCCACCGGCCATCTGCGCCCAGGGCAGGAACTGGAATGTCCCCTCCTCGTTGGCTTTGGCTGAGAAGGTGATGCCGTAGACGTTCTGAGACGGGTCGGTCAGCTTGCGCGCCGCCTCGACGAGTTCGTCCCAAGTTTGCGGGGGCTTGTTCGGGTCCAGGCCCTTCGCCTTGAACATGTCCTTGTTGTAGTAAAGGGCGATCGTGTTGGTGGCCTTTGGAATGCCGTAATATTTGCCGTCCCAGGTCACCGAGGCGAGAGGCCCCTTGAAGTAGTTCTCCGGCTTGACGATTGAGGACTTCGCGATCATCTCGCTCAGATCGAGAAATGCACCGCGGGACGCAAAGAGCGCGTGTTCGGGATTGTCGACAGCAATGATGTCCGGCGCCTGCCCCGTCGAATAGGCCCGCATGGCTTCGCTGACCACGTCGTCGAACTGGATTTGCCGATATTCCACTTTAATACCGGTGTTCAGCTTGTTGAAATCCTTTATCAAGTTAGGCGCCGGTTGGATGTCCCGGTCGAGCGACCAGACGCTGATCGTGACGTCCTCGGCGCTTGCCGAAAACGCCGGCAGGGAAACACTGGCAAGGGCGAACGCGCCCAGCATTGCAAATTTACGGATACCCATGGACTCCTCCTCTTTCGGGTTTTTCCGCAGCCGGCGCCCCCCGTGCCGGCCGTCGGGCATGTCTCAGGCCGGATCGGCGACGAAGTCGCCGCCGCGGCAGCCTTTCAGATAATTCAGAGCGTGCACCTGGCCCGTCATTTCCAGCGCATCGCGATATACCGGGTCATGCCAGCCTTCGATGTCGATCGAACCGGACCAGCCGGCAACCCGGAGTTCCGAGATGATGTCGGTCCAATTGCTGTCGCCGAACCCGGGCGTGCGCATGAAGACGAACTTCTCCTTGCCGAAGATGCCGTGCTCGCGGATGACGTCCCAGCGGATCGTCGCGTCCTTGCCGTGCACATGGAAGATCTTGTGCGCCCATTTGCGGATCTGCGGCAGCGGATCGATCAGATAGACCATCTGGTGGCAAGGCTCCCACTCCAGGCCGATGTTATCGTCCGGCGTCTCGTTGAAGATGAGTTCCCAGGCGTCCGGATTGTGAGCGATGTTCCAGTCGCCGGTCGCCCAGTTGCCGTCCATGGCGCAGTTCTCGAAGGCGATCTTTACGCCCTTGTCGGCGGCGCGCTGGGCGAGCTCGCGCCAGACCTTGCGGTAGCGCGGCAGGCTGTCGGTCAGCGGCCGGTTGCGGATGCGTCCGGTAAAGCCGGCGACGCATGTCGCGCCGAAATGGTGAGCGTTGTCGATGCAGTCCTTCCAGCCCTGCAGGCTCTGGAGGTCGATGTCGGTCTCCTCCAGCGGATTGCCGAACATGCCGAGCGTCGAGATCGTGATGTCGCGGTCGCCGATCGCCTCACGGCAGCGCTTGCCGAGCTCGGCAAGATCCTGGCCGTTGGTGGTCTGCCAGAAGAAGGGTTCGAAGCTTTCGAAACCCAGATCGGCGATCTCGCCTATGCGCTTCGCGGCTTCGCCCTTTGTGGCGCTGATCATGGTGCCGACGCGGATGGATTTGGCTGGATTGCTCATCAGATGCCTCACTTCAGATTGTCACGCGTTGCCGGGTGCGGGCGCTTTCGATCGCCGCAAAGACCATGGCAAGGCTGTTGATATTGTCGTCGCCCGCCGTCTCCGGCTTGGTGCCGGATCGGACCGCAGCGACGAAATCGGCGATGACGCTGGCATGCCCGTGCGTCTCAAGCGGATCGGCTGGTTCGGGAACTTCGACCGGTACGAGTGGACGGAAGAAGCCCTCGCTGCCGGCGACACGGTTGGCGCTCAGCGCCTCGGCGCCATCCCAGAGCAGCGTGCCCTTGGTGCCGATGATCCGCCACTCGCTTTCCCAGCTCGTATTGGCCCCTTCGGCACACCAGGAACCGCGATAGGTGAAGGTCACATCGTCCGAAAGCTCGAATATCGCGGTGGCCGCCGCGCCGTGCGCGTACCAGGAGCCCTGCGGGTTTTCTTCGTGGCAATATACGGCGAGCGGCGTCTTGTCGGCGATGAACCGGGCGGCATCGAAGGTGTGGATCGCCATGTCGAGAAGCAGCACATGCTCCATCTCTTCGCGAAAACCACCGAAATGCGCGCCGATGAAGAAGTCGCAATGGATGCTCGTCAGATCGCCGATCGCGCCGCTTTCGATAAAGCGGCGGATGCGGCGTATGCCGGAGATGAAGCGGCGATTCTGCACGATTGCATGGATCCTGCCCGCATTCCTGGCGAGTTCGATCAGCTCGCGGCCGGCCTCGAGTGAGCTCGCCATCGGCTTTTCGCTCAACACGTGACAGCCGTGCCTGAGCGCGGTGGCGACCACGTCGCGGCGCGCCGTCGGTACGACAATGTCGAAGAGGATGTCGGGTGCCGCCTCCGTCAACACGCTATCTAGGTCCGAACCGATAACGGCGTCTTCGATCTCGAACTCCGCCGCGAGCGCACGAGCCGCTTCCGGGTTCACGTCGACAAGCCCGACGATCCGGATTGCCGACTGGAGTTCGCGGTCCGCGGCGATCGCCTTGAGCCAACCTTTGGCCATAGCTCCGCACCCGCACAGAACTGCGCGCAAAATCACCATTCTCCTCCCGCAAACCTGCGTTTCCGGCTTGTTTCAGCCACCGTAAACGTTTACGGAACTATGCGGACTTTCCGAAACATGTCAATAGGGATTCGGAAATCCGGGTCGGTGCCGGGAATGGCGGGCTGCTTATGGCCACCTGCCCGGTTCAACTGCACAGTATCTCGCTCGTGTCGATTGCCGGTCGATGTGACCGGTGACCAGAGAGGAAAAGCGCTTCGCATGAAGGGAATTCGGCGCCTGGCGCAACATCTCGATATTTCGATCGGAACCGTTTCGCGCGCACTGAACGGCCGCCCCGACGTCAACGAGGAGACGCGCAGGCGTGTCCTGGAGGCGGCTGAAAGGCTCGGCTATGTGGCGAACCAGTCCGGCCGCAGCCTGAGGCAGGGCACCACCAACATCATCGGGTTCATGATGCAGACCGGAACGGAGATCACCGGCCAGGGCGACACGTTCTTCATGAGCGTCTTCGACGGCGTGCAGGCGGTTTTCGCCAGGCACAAGCTCGACCTCGTT
This sequence comes from Sinorhizobium meliloti 4H41, assembly GCF_000375585.1. Taxonomy (GTDB): domain Bacteria; phylum Pseudomonadota; class Alphaproteobacteria; order Rhizobiales; family Rhizobiaceae; genus Sinorhizobium; species Sinorhizobium meliloti_A. The sequence continues at coordinate 7,944 of NZ_AQWP01000006.1, forward strand.
GCCCTGCTCTGCTCGTCGGAGGAAGATCCGACCGATTACCTGCGCCGCGTCGTCGCGCGCGGTTTTGCCGACGGGTTGATTCTTTCGGCAACGCGGCGCCACGATCCGCGCATAGAGTTTCTGGCCGAACGCAATATCCCCTTCGTAACGCTCGGCCGAAGCCTGACGGATGCCGGCCGCCCCTGGCTCGACCTCGATTTCGAGGGGATGGCGCAGATCGCCATCGACCGTCTGGTCGCGCGCGGACATCGCCGCATCGCGGTCACCCGTCCGCACGACGATGCCAACCTCGGCTACATCTTCGTCGACCGTTGCCGAGAAGCGCTTGCCGCGCATGGCCTTCCCTTGGAGGAAGAGTTGATCTTCCGATCGACGCCGAACGAGACCGGCGGCTATCAGATCGCGCGCGAACTCCTGGCGCTCGAGGATCGACCGACGGCGGCCCTGCTCGTCAATGAGACGATTGCCATCGGTTTCTACCAGGGCCTCTCCGAAGCGGGCGTCAGGCCCGGCCGCGACATCGCGGTGATCGGACGCTACAGTCCGCATGCACACTTTCTCTCGCCGCCGCTCACCTGCTTTCGCTTGTCGCTGCGCAACCTCGGCATAGCGCTTGCCGAAACGCTTCTGTCGACGATGCCTGCCTTCAAGCAGCATTATCCGCAAGCGCCGGCAAACGCAGTCTGGCCGATGGAACTGGTCGAGGGCGAGAGCGACGGCTTTCTCGTCAATGGCGACGAAAGTCGTGGCTGACATAAGCCTCGCCGCGGTGGATCATTTTACCGATCCGCAGGTTTGAAGCTTGCTGCATGATTCCTTAAATCCGAGCCGATTGCGGGGCAATGTCATGGAGCACGCGAAGTGCTGGGCGGGTTCTGCGCTTTGGGCACACGCCGCCGTAGGAACCTGCCGGCTGCAGTCCGGATCGGTGACTGCTCCTGAAAGGAGACCCCATGCGCGGATTTTTCTTCCTACTCGCCGGGCTGTCCGCAACGACGGCCTTTGCCCACGACGCTCCAAGCGGTTGGCAGTATCCGAGCGCCTGCTGTTCAACAATGGATTGCCGCCAGGTCGCGCAGACCGCGATCAGCGAACAGCCGCAAGGCTATACCGTCAGAGCAACTGGCGAAGTCCTCCCCTATGCCGACAGCAGGGTCCGAATGTCGCCGGACGGCGAGTACCACTGGTGCTCTGCGGCGGGCAAAGCCTATGGGAAGACGATCTGCCTGTTTGTACCCCCGAGGGGTTATTGAATAACCGAGGCGTCGAGGGCCGCACTTCTCGTCATGCGAGCTGGCACCGCGCCCGATCGGAGCGCGGTACGATGGCGGCCGGCGTCAGCGGGCGTCTGCCGATCCGGGGTCGCTCTCGAGCGTCGACAGGATTCGGTATGCGGCTTTCACGCGGGCAGGAATCGGGTAGTTCCTGTTGGCTAGCATTACGATGCCGATGCGCTCGGCCGGGACGAAGGCTGCATAGGCGCCGAACCCGTTGGTCGAGCCGGTCTTGTTGATCCACACGTTTTCCCGGGGCGCCGCGGGTGGAACGAGTCTGGTGACCTTGTGCGGTTCGAGCGCCATCTGGCTGGAATTGCCGGCAAGCAGATCGTCGAGCTTCGTCGGATAGGAATACATCTCCCAACCGAGTCCCTGCGTCATGGCGCCGACCTTGAAATATCCCGTGTGCGTTGCGGCGATCGCGCGCCGCATCGTCTCGTCCAGGCTCGTGCCATCCATGTTCGCCTCAACGACGCGGATCAGATCGGCAGCGGTCGTCTTTACCCCGTAAGCTTCAGAGTCGAGAACGCCGCGCGTGACGCGGATGGGCTTGCCGGCTTTCGAATAGCCATAGGCATAGTCGTCCAGCCGGTCCTGCGGCACGGCTATGAAGGTGCTCGCCAAGCGGAAGGCCGGGAATATCCTCTTCTCCATCAGATCGGCGAAGGGTTCGCCCATGCTCTTTGCGGCGAGATAGCCGAAGAGGCCGATGCTCGGGTTCGAGTAGCGCCTGTACGTGCCGGCGGCATAGGTCGGGCGCCAGCCCCTGTAATAGTCGATCATGCTCTTCTGATCGGTAACGGAATCGGGAAACTGCAAGGGCAGTCCGCCGGCGGCATAGGTCCCGAGATCGAGAAGGCTGATCTCGTCGAAGCTCGTTCCGGCGAGCGCCGGCAGGTATTTGCCGGCAGGATCGGACAGGACCAGATCCCCACGCGCTTCGGCATAGGATGCGAGCGTCGCCGTGAAGGTCTTGCTGATCGAGCCGATCTCGAACAGCGTTTCGTCGGTGACCTTCTGCCCGCTCGCCTTCGACGCGAGGCCGTAATTGAAGATGTACCTCTTTCCGCGGGCGGTGACCGCGACCGCCATTCCCGGAACGCCATTCTCCTTCATCAGCGGCCGGATCGTCTCGTCCACTACGCGTGCAAGCTGTCCTTCATCGCTTCGCTCGGCAGCGTGCGCACCGGCTCCGCAGCAGAGCAAAGCAGCCGCAGCCATTGCGAATTTCGTCGCGGAAATCTGTGTCATGACAGGTGTCTAGCCTCGTGTTTCGTTTGGATTTCCCGCATAGCGGGTGCGGCCGCCCGTCAACCCGGATGCGCCGGAGCTGCGGCGCGTGCCCGGCGCACAGCAACCGGACGAGGCAAACGGACAGGACATGCTTATGAGCCCTGTGCGCATTTCACAAACGACAAGAACTTGCGCGAGCCATTAGAAGAACTTGGGCATCGCATTGCATGTGGTCGCCTCCGGGCCCGGCTTGTCGAGACCACGAACCGGCGCTACCCTTTGCCCGACACCGCGACCCTAGAAATAGATCGTCATGACGATGTCCTGATCGAAATCGCCGAAACCCTTGCCGAAGATATTCAGCCCTCCGGGGTTCTCTGCCTTCTCATCGATGCCTATCCGGAACCGTATCGAATGATGATCCGGTATGCCGAGGGAATTTATCGTCTGAGTCGACACCATCGCGCCGTCGATCCATGTACCGCGGTCGTCGATGGACCAGGTCTTGAGCTTGCCGTATTGCGAGCCGCTGAGTTTCCACCAGGCCGGCGAATACATGCCCCGCCGGTCGCCATAATCACCGGGCGACGTCCAGTAGCCGGCCTTGATGCCATTGATCCAGATGGAGATATCGGAGGGCCAGTTGGCGTTGGTGGCCGGCGTCTCGGAGCTCAGTTCGGCGGAGAACTCGATCTTCCGGACCGTCCGTCCCGTGACCTTGGCATTGTTCGGAAACTTGTATTCGACATAGCCGCGCGTGAACCAGAGCAGTGCGGCCTGCATGCGCTGCGGATCGAGAAAGACTTCCTGGACGTCGAGCATGCCTATGACGTTGTTGACCGAGCAGAGTCCGCAGGGCGCTTCCACCTCGAATTCGGTGAAAAGGCCGATCGGCATGCTGACGGTCACGACGTCGTCCGCAAGATTGGTGCGGTCGTCGAAACGGATGAGGATCTCGCCGTAGATGCTGGAACAAATCTTCTGATTGCCCTTGGTCGCCTTCATCGTATGCGTCTGGATGAGGCCGGCCCTCTCCAGAGACTTGAGGTTGGTCGCCGTCGTCGATTGCGGCAGGCCCATATGGGTCGCGATCTCGTTGACGTTCAGAGGCCCCTTCAGGCGCAGAAGGTTGAGTATCTCGATGCGCGTTGCCGAGCCCAATGCCTGGACGACATCCGCATCCTTGATCGGGTCCACTGTAAGAAGCTTCGTCTCCATACTTTGCTACTGCCGCTCCGGCTCAGGCGTGATCTGCGCTGATAACACGCCCCTCCGCCAATTGTCGCACTGTTTCGTTTCACGAATGCCGATCCGAGGCGGTCGAAACCGCCGCGGATCGCCCGCTCAGCCCTTGATGCCGGATGACAGCATCAGCGCCTGCGTCACCCTCTTCTGGAAGAGCAGATAGGCGAGCGCGACCGGCATCGCCGCGAGAATTGCGACGGCCATGTCGCGTGCATATTTCACGCCGAAGGCGTCGTCGACCTGCGTGATACCGACGGTCACCGTCATCATCTCCTCCGAATTCGTCACGAGGAACGGCCAGAGGAAGGCGTTCCAGGCCATGATGTAAGTGATGATCGCCAGCGCCGTCGTGATCCCCCAGTTGAGCGGAAGATAAAGCCGGAACAGGATCTGGAAATCGCCGCAGCCGTCGAGCTTCGCCGCCTCGCGCAGCTCTTTCGGCACGGAGTCGAAGAATTGCTTGTAGACGATCACGACCACCGGGACGATGAGCTGCGGCAGGATGATGCCGCCCCAGCTGTTGATCAGGCCGAAGCGGTACATCAGCACGAATTGCGAAACGACCAGGGCCTGGGAGGGAACCATGAAGCTCGCGAGAATGATCCCGTAGAGGAGCCGCCGGCCCGGAAAGACGATCTGCGACAGCGCATAGGCGCACATGACGCTGATCAGGATGACGACCACGGTGACCGTTATCGAGGTGACGAGCGAGTTCACATACCAGGTTGCGAGATTGGTCTCGAACAGAGCGAAATAATAGGCCGAGAAGTTGAAGACGTCGGGGATGAAGGTCGTCTTGCTGATGACTTCCTGTTCCGGCTTCATCGACGTCACCGCCGCCCAGTAGAGGGGAAAGGCCCACATGCACGCGACGCACAGGGTAAGAAGCAGAAGAAGGATATTGCCGATGGATTTCCGTTGCATCGCTCAGCGCCCCCTCACGCGCAGAAGCTGGTACTGAAGCACCGATACGGTCACGATGATCAGGAACAGGAAGACCGCCACAGCCGAGCCTAGCCCGCCGTGGTTGAGGCGGAACGCCTCGCGATAGACGAGCTGAAGCAGGACGTAGGTCGAGTTGAAGGGACCGCCTTCCGTCATCAGATAGACCTGATCGAAAATCTTGAGCTGCAGGATGAGTTGCAGTGTCAGGACGAGCGCGGTGACCGGCCAGATCAGCGGCCACGTGATGCGCTTGAAGCATTGCCAGCGCGTCGCGCCGTCGAGCATTGCCGCCTCGTAATAGTCGGCCGGAATGTTCCGCAGGCCGGCTATGAAAAGCAGAAGATTGAAGCCGTTGGTCCACCAGACGGTGACGAGGGCCACCATAGGCATTGCCCACAGAGGGTCGCGAAAGACACTGATGCGCCTGCCGGTGACGAATTCGATGACATGTTGCGCAATCCCGAATTGCTGGTCGAGCACCCACTCCCAGATCTGCGTCACGACCGAGACAGGCAGGATATAGGGCAGGAAGAACAGCACCAGGATGAGGCTCTGAAGCCAGCCTTTGAGGCGCACGACCATGAGCGCCAGACCGAGACCGATCAGCGTGTTGGGTACGACGGTGAGCACGACGAAATAGCCCGTGTTCCACACCGATGTGAAGAACAGTTTCTGGTTGAGCAGCTTCAGATAATTGTCGAAGCCGACCCACTCGCCTTCGCCGATCAGCGGCGCGTTGGTAAAGCTCAAGGCGAACATCTTGTAGACGGGATACGCGAAGACCGTCAGATAGGTGATCACGAACGGTGTGATCATCAGAACCGCGGTCAGCGTCTTGCTCCGTCTCTCGCTCGTCATCACCGAAATAGTCCTCCCCGTTGCCGAACGTACGAACCACCGGCCGGCGCAGTGGCCGGCCGGTTCGTTGATTTTCGCGTTACATCTGGCTCTTCAGTTCTTCGCGCATCTGCTCGATGGCATCCGCCGGATCGAGCTGGCCGTTCAAGGCAGGCACGATGAAATTCTGCGTCGCCTCGTAGATCGGTCCGCCAACGCCGGCCAGCGGAGAGACGGGATCGAAGACCGCGGTGTCGGCGAGCTTGACGTAGGTCGAATTCGGCTGCATCGCTTTGAATTCGGCGCTCTCGGTCACCGGTTTATAGGCTGGAATGTGGCCGGCACCGGCCCAGGAGATGCTGTGTTCGTTCATCCAGGCAATGATCTGGAGAACCGCTTTCAGCTTCTCCGGCGAGATCGGCCTTTCTTCGCTGTTCGGAACGGCAAAGGCATGGGAGTCCGCCCAGGTTGCAGGCTGTCCCATCAGAACCGGGATCTGGACAGCGCCCCATTCGAAGCCGAGATCGTTGTTCTTCTCGAGATCGACCATCGTCGGCACTTCCCAAACGCCGTTGATGTGCATGGCCGCCTTGCCGGAGGTGAAAAGAGCGATCGAAGCCTCATAGGATATGAGTTCCGGCGAATAGCCGGACGAAACCCAGTTGGCCATCGATGTCAGCGCCTTGACGCCGGCCTCGCCGGGCAGGATCTCCTCGCCTTCGATGAACTTGGCGCCCTGCTGGGAAAGGAGCGTGTAGAACACCCGCCACATCGAGCCGCCTTCGTCGGTGTGGAGCGAAAGCGGATATTGGACCTTGCCGGTCGCCTTGATCTTTTCGAGGGCGGCGTTGAAGTTGTCGAGCCCGTCCAGGCCCTTCGGCAGGCCGTCGTCCCCGAGCAGGCCCGCCTCCTTCAGAATGTTCTTGTTGTAGTAGAGGACAACCGAATGCACGTCGAAGGGAATGCCATAGGTCTTGCCGTCGGCAGAAGCCGAGTTCCAGCTCGCTTCGACATAGTTTTCCTTCTTGATTCCGGCTGCCTCGAGTTCTTCAGGTGCCAGCGGCCGCAGAACGCCCGAGGGTATGGCAAGCGGGAAGCGTGACAGATGATAGGTCATGATGTCGGGCTGCTGGCCGACGGCGGCCGCCGTCTGGACCTTGCTGTAGAAGGGTACGCCCCATTCGAGCGTGGTCGCGTTGATGCGGATGTCCGGGTGCGTGTCGTTGAACTCCTTGATGAGCGCCTTCATGCGGACGCCGTCGCCGCCGCTCAGGAAGTCCCACCAGGTAATGTCCGTCTGTGCATGGGCAACTGCCGAAGGCAGGATCGCCAGCGCACCCGCAAGGGCAAGTTTCAGTAGCTTCTTCACGTCTCTCTCCTCCTGTTTTGAAGTTCAATCCACCGGCTTGCGCCGCATTGCTCCTCGCTCGGATGGGGTCCCATCCGAACCGCTTTCAACGGAGCCGATCGCCGCTTCCCTCGAAGGCGAACATCTCCTGGGGTGCCAAGGTCAGGCGGACCGCCTGCTTGGGTTGCGGCCGCTCATCGCCGCGGCACTCGATGGTCATTTCCTCCCCCGTCGTCGTGAGGGCATGCAGGTAGCCGGTCCCGCCGAGTTCCTCGATGAACTCGGCCGTCACGACCAGGCCGACGCCGCCCTCCCGTTCGCCGAGCGTGATGTGCTCCGGCCTCACCCCGATGAAAATCTCTTCGCCCGCGGCGACACCCGCCCGAGCCGGAATTTCGAACGGAACTCCTGGCGCGTCGTGGAGCTCGATCGTGAGCCTGTCGCCGCCCCCGGGAACGACGCGGGCCTTCAGGAAATTCATCCCAGGCGAGCCGATGAAGCCCGCAACGAACATGTTGTCCGGATTGCGATAAAGCTCGAGGGGCGCACCCGTTTGTTGAACGACGCCGGCCTTCAGCACGACGATCCTGTCCGCCAGCGTCATCGCCTCGACCTGATCGTGGGTGACGTAGACCATCGTCGCGCCGATCTGGCGGTGCAGCCGGGCGATCTCCATGCGCATTTTGACCCTGAGCTCGGCATCGAGGTTAGAAAGCGGCTCGTCGAAAAGGAAGACCCGCGGCTCGCGCACGATTGCACGCCCGATTGCGACCCGTTGACGCTGGCCGCCCGAAAGCTGGCTCGGTTTGCTGTTCAGATAGTCCGAGAGCCGAAGGATTTCCGCGGCTGCCTTGACCTTCTGCTCGATCTCCGCCTTCGGCCGGCGGGCGATGGAAAGGCTGAACGCCATATTGTCGAAGACGGAGAGGTGCGGATAAAGCGCATAGGACTGGAAGACCATGGCGACGCCGCGCTTCGATGGCTCCCTGTGGGTGACGTCCTCGGCATCGATCCTGATTTCGCCGCCGGTCGTCTCCTCCAGCCCCGCGATCATGCGCAAGAGTGTCGACTTCCCGCAGCCCGAGGGCCCGACGAAGACAGCGAACTCGCCCTGCCCTATTTCGATATCGACATCATGGATCACCTTCACGGCGCCGAACGACTTGCTGACGCCGGTCAATTTGATTCCGGACATTGAACCTCCCCGATAGTGAATTCCGGCCCGGGCGTCACCCGGCCGCCCGGGCCGGAAAGGCTTATGCAGAAGCGACGGACAAAAGGACGAAGTGGTAGGAGCGCGGCGGCAGCGAACCGACCAGCGTCCCCGCATCGTCGATGGCGAGTTCCCTGCCAGCCTTGGGAACGATGCGGTTCTGATCCTCGACCGAGTTACGCGCCTTCAGGTCGTCGCCTGCGAGCATCTGGTGCTCGACGATCTTCGCCCCCTTGAAGCCCTGCAGATCGAGGGTGAGGCCGAGCGGCTCGTCGAGGCTGCGGTTGATCGCGAAGACGGCGATCGACTTGCTGTCCTCGTGCAGCACCGCCGACAGGTCGAGATAAGGCACGTCCTGAGCCACCTCGCAATCGTAGGTGGGGCCGGACTGCGCCACGGTGAGCGCGGTGCCGCGGCCGTATTTCGAGGCATATTGAAGTGGATAGTAGATCGACTGCCGCCAGGCGGGGCCGCCGGCCTTGGTGAGGATCGGCGCTATGACATTGACGAGCTGTGCCATGCAGGCGATCTTGACGCGGTCCGATCTCCGGATGAAGACGTTCAGCAGAGAGCCGACGAAGATCGCATCCTCGAGATTGTAGAGCTCTTCCAGCAGCGGCGGCGCTTCCGGCCAGTCCCAGCTGGCGATCCGCTCGCCGTCCTCCTTGCGGTCGTGATACCAGACGTTCCACTCGTCGAAGCAGATCTTGACGTCGCGCTTCGAACGCTTCTTCGCCTTGATGTAGTCGATCACGCCGCCGATCGTGACTATGTACCGGTCCAGCTCGATCGCCTTGGCATAATAATTGAGGGTGTCCTGCTCCTCGTTGCCGAAATATTTGTGCAGCGAGATGTAGTCGACGCTGTCGTAGCTCGCTTCGAGAACCGTCGCCTCCCATTCCGGGTAGGACTTCATCTTGTCGTTCGAGGAGCCGCAGACGACGGTCTCCAGCGTCTTGTCGAAATATTTGAAGGCCTTGCTCACCTCGTTGGCGAGATGGCCGTATTCGGCCGCACTCTTGTGGCCGACCTGCCAAGGTCCGTCCATCTCGTTACCGAGGCACCAGATGCGTACATTGTGCGGCTCCTTGTAGCCATGCTTGGCGCGCAGATCGCTCCAATAGGTGCCGCCGGGATGATTGCAGTATTCGAGGAAGTTGCGTGCGTCGTCGAGACCGCGCGAACCGAGGTTCATCGCCAGCATCATCTCGGTACCTGCAAGCTTTGCCCAATCGGCGAACTCGTTGACGCCGACCTGGTTGGTTTCGCGCGTGCGCCAGGCGAGATCGAGGCGCACCGGACGCTCCTCGCGCGGCCCGATACCGTCCTCCCAGCGATAGGCGGAAACGAAGTTGCCGCCGGGATAGCGGACGATCGTCATATCGAGATCGCGCACCATATCCAAAACATCGGTTCGAAAGCCGTCCTTATCCGCATTTTCGTGGCCGGGCTCATAGATCCCCGTATAAACGGCACGGCCCATATGCTCCAGGAACGAGCCGTAGACCCGCTTGTCGACGGACGAGATTGTATATTCCCGATTAAGGGTAGCCTTCGCTCGCATGGTGTTTCCTCGTTTATTGAAGTCGATTTTGGATGAAGCTAAATTGTATGATTTTTTATTTCAAGAGTTTTGTTTTGTATCAAAATATCCGATACAGACGCGAACGCCTCCCTCGATTTTTCGCCCTTAGCCTCGTCTCGCCACCGCCTGCGGAACGATCCCCCGGCCAACCGATTAGACGGCTAAGGGCACCTGCGATTGTGTGGCGCGGCAGCAACTGTCATGATGGAACGGCGCTTCCTCAGCGGGCCTGAGAACTGGACGGAGCATATCGCTCATGGCTTGGTCCTTCAGTATCGGAACGATTGCCGGCACGGTAATTCGCGTGCACGTGACCTTCGCGCTGCTTCTGATCTGGATATGGCTGATGCACTACCGGATCGGCGGCACACCGGCTGCGATGGAGGGGATTGCTTTCATAGTCGCCGTCTTCGTCTGCGTCGTGCTCCACGAGTTCGGCCACATCGCCGCGGCACGCCGTTTCGGGATCAAGACGCCGGACATAACGCTGCTGCCGATCGGCGGCGTCGCCAGACTCGAGCGCATGCCGGAAGAGCCCGGCCAGGAATTCGTGATCGCCATCGCCGGTCCTCTGGTCAATGTGGCGATTGCCGCGGTACTCATCGCAATCCTCGGCAACTCGACGGGCATGGAGCAGATAGCGGGCGTCGAAGACCCCCAGAGCGGATTTCTGGCACGGCTCGCCGGCGTCAATGTTTTCCTCGTGCTCTTCAATATGATCCCCGCCTTCCCGATGGACGGCGGCCGCGTATTGCGGGCCGCTCTCGCCTCGCGGCTCAGCTGGTCGCGTGCGACCCAGATCGCCGCAACGATCGGCCAGGGTCTTGCCTTCGTCTTCGGCTTCGTCGGTCTTTTCTATAATCCTCTTCTCATCTTCATCGCCATCTTCGTCTATCTGGCCGCAACGGCGGAAGCCCAGAACGCCCAGATCCGCGAGATCTCCGGCAGCGTGATGATCTCAGACGTGATGATCACCGAATTCGCGACCCTTGACCGGTCGGCGACCATCGACGACGCCATCGACACGCTGCTTGCCACCACGCAGCGCGAATTTCCGGTGGTCGATGCCGCAGGCCACTTCGAGGGATTGCTGACGCGCGACGACATGATCCGCGCTCTGAAGGAGAAAGGCCCATCGACACCGGTGGTCGCCGCGATGCGCCGCAACCTGCCGACGATCCATCATCGCAAACGCCTCGAGGAAAGCCTGCGGCTCATGCAGGAATCCCATTCGCCGGCGCTCGCCGTTCTGGACGGCTCCGGCCGCCTCGTCGGGCTGATGACGCACGAAACGATCGGCGAGATGATGATGGTGCGCGCGGCCGCCCCGGGCCGCTTTCGGTTCGGCCACCTGCGGCAGACCGGAAGCCGAGGCTGAGCCCGAAGTTTGACGGGCCGAATCGGCGCTCCGACGGTCGAGGAACCCGTTCCGCGCCTTTGGTGCTCACCGGAGCATCTACAAAAGCGCTTGCGAAAGCGGCGATTGAGCGCGGAAGGCCTTGAAATCCGCGAGCGCGGCCAGCGAGCGCCCTTCGTCTATGGCGGCGAGATCGAGGATCACTGCATTTGCTATCGTCATCGGCACGACCAGCGACTGGGATTCGCCCGGTGCGCCGCGCGAGATCAGGATCTGGCGATGAGGCGGAGGCTCGATGCGGGCGCCGCGCAGATCGGTCAACGCCAGCACCTTGGCCCCTTTCGCGGCGGCAATTTCGCAAACTTGTTGGATGAGTGGCGAGGCCTTGCGGAAAGCGAGCAGCCAGAGCGCGTCGCCTTCTTCGAGTATCGAGAGCGCTTCGGCGAGCTGGTGCATCTGGCTGCTGAGGTCCGCGGTTCGGTAGCCGGAACGGTTGAGCCGCAGCGCGATCAGCGCCGCCAGCGCCGCCGAATGGCCGCGCGCAAAGACAAAAACGCGGCGGCTGTCCCGCAGTGTTTCGGAAAAACCGCGAATGTCCGCATCCGAAACACTGTGGCGCGCCCGTTGAAGAGCGGCGATCTCGCTGTCGAGCAAGGAAGATAGAATGCCACCCTCTTCGGCTCGCATCAGCCGGGCGGCCATGCGCGCGGCCGGGTTCTCGAAATCCTCCCCGCCGCCTTCCATCAGATTGCCTTGCAGGAAACTTCGGAATTCGGGGTAGCCCTTGAAGCCGAGGCGTCGGGCAAGACGCACCGCCGAGGCCGGATGCACGCCGGCCCGCAAGGAAACTTCCTTGCCGTTTTCCATGGCGGCGCGAACGGGATCGCCGGTCAGAACGTCAAGCAGGCGCGTATCCGCAGCCGTCAGCCTGCTGGCGTTGCGGCTGATGAGGTCGCCCAGAAGCGGTGGAAATGCCCCCTGTTTGTCCATGAACTGGCTTTCTTGCTCAGGAGACGGTCTCGCGACCGGCGATTGATAGATCCACGCGTTTCCCGCTCTGGGAATCGAAAAAGACGGCCCGGTCAAGATCGTAGCCGACCCAGAGTTCTGTCGCACCACGCGGCACATCTTTGCGGGGGCTTGTCAGCGTCAGTCTGCCGGCCGCGCTTTCGCAGTGAAGAACGACATCCGATCCAGTCATTTCCGACAGGACAAGCCTTGCTGGCAGGGCGGCCTGGCGCGGTTCTTCGGCGAAGACCGTCATGAATTCCGGCCTCAGCCCCGCAGTAATCCCCGGTTTGCCTTTCCAGCCGGGCAATTGCTCCACCGGCAGGAAGTTCATGGCCGGCGCGCCGAGGAAGCTTGCGACGAAGCGGTTTTGCGGCTGGTCGTAGATCGCTTCCGGTGTGTCGAACTGCAACAGGTCGCCGTCCTTCAGCACGGCGATGCGGTCAGCCAGCGACAAGGCTTCCGTCTGATCATGGGTGACATAGACGATCGTGGCACCGAGCTGGCGGTGCAGCTCCTTGATTTCCGTGCGCATGGCGACGCGCAGCGCATTGTCGAGGTTCGACAGCGGTTCGTCCATCAGGAAGACCGAACTGTTGCGCGCCATGGCGCGGCCCATGGCAACGCGCTGGCGCTGGCCACCAGAAAGTGCGGCGGGCTTGCGGTCGAGATAGTCAGTCAGTTGCAGTGTCTTTGCCACGTCTTCGGCGCGGGCGTTGCGTTCGGCTTTCGGCACGCCGCGCAGTTCCAGTCCGAAGGCGATATTTTCGCGCACCGTCATATGCGGATAGAGCGCGTAATTCTGGAAGATCATGGCAATGTCACGATCCTGCGGCGCAAGGTCGTTCGCCCGCTTGCCACCGATTTCGATGTCTCCCTCGTCGCATCGCTCCAGCCCGGCGATGAGGCGCAGCAACGTCGACTTGCCGCAGCCGGACGGCCCGACGATGACGACGAATTCTCCCGGCTTGATGTCCATGGAAACCCCGTGCAGGATCTCCGGGCCGGAGGGATAGGATTTTTTGATGTTACGAAGCGAAATGCCGCTCATCGGCCCTGTTCCTTCTGGTGATGTTCGCGAATGGCGATGGCGAGGGTCGGCCGGTCGGTGGTGAGGACTTTGACGCCGAGGTCGAGCGCTTTTTTGATCTGATTGGCCGTGTGCGCCGCCCAGCAGCCGAAATCGAGTCCAGCCGCCTTGGTCTTAGCCATCAGCGCGGCATCGGCGGTGTCCACATGCACGCCGATTTCCGGGATATGATGCAGCCTCGCGATTTCGATGACGGCGTCGGCGCCGATCTGGCGCAGCACCGGCGGGCTCACCAGCCATAGGCGCGGCCGCTCGCTCGCAGCGGCGATAGTGTCTACGGACTCCACCAGGAAGGAGGAAAAACCGGTCCGTTGCAGCATTCCGCCGCGGGCAAGCGTCTCGACCACGCGCGGCACGAAATCGGCATAAGGCAGGCCATCTGCGCCGGGTTTGATTTCGCATCGAAAGTTCACGCTGCTGTCGCGGTAAAGAGCGCAAAGCTCCTCGAGCGTGAGAGGATGGCCGCCGGCACCGTAATCGATGACCGCCGCCCGCACCTCGGCCTCGCTGAGAGAAGCGATCGCCCCGGAGCGATCCGTGGTGCGGTCGAGCGTTGCGTCGTGATGGACGATGATTGCCCCGTCGGCCGTGGGATGAACGTCGAATTCCACCTCTTCCAGCGCCATTTTCGCCGTAGCCGCGAAGCCTTGCGGCGTGCTGTCGCCATATTCCAGCGTGCCGCCGCGATGGGAAGCGATGCGTGTCATTTTCATATCCGTGATCATTTTACCGCGCCCATGGTGATGCCGCGCACAAGATGCCGCTCGACCAGCAGGAAGCCCAGAAGCACCGGCAGGATGGTGATTGTCGAGGCGGCCATGACCAGCGGCCAGTCCACCAGCCCCTCGCCGGGGTTGATGCGATAAAGCCGCGCCAGCCCGACCTGAAGGGTGAAGAGATCTTCCTTGCCGACCGCGACCAGTGGCCAGATATAGTTGTTCCATTCGGTAATGAAGACATAGAGCGCCATTGAGGAGATCGCTGGGCGAGAGATCGGCACGATAACCCGCCACAGAACCTGCAGGGGTGTCGCCCCGTCCATATAGGCGGCCTCGTCCAGCGCCTTCGGGATGCCCCGGATATATTGCCGCAGGAAGAAGGCGGCAAAGCCGTTGGAGATCGCCGGCAGGATGAGACCGGCATAGGTGTCGAGCAGTCCGGCCTTGGCAAGCGTCAGGTAATTGGGAATGAGGCTGATATGGCTTGGAATCATCAGCGTCGCCACCGTTGCGGCGAAGAGAATATCGCCGCCGCGAAAGCGGTATCGTGCGAAGGCGAAGGCGGCGAGTGTCGAGAAGGCGATGCTGAGCACCGTCACCAAGCCCGAAACCAGAAGGCTGTTAAACAGATAACGAGCGAAATTATACTGGCCGATCGCGAGCGTGTAATTGGCGAACGTGAAGTCCAGCCCGCCAGCATAATAGGAGTCCGCCGTCTGGAACGAAATCCAGATGGAATAAAAGACCGGCGAGAGGAAAAGAAGGCCGAACGCGAGTGCGAGTCCGAGCAGAACAGGGTTTTCAGGCTTCATAATGCACCTTCCGGCCAATGACGCGGGACTTGATCAGCGACAGGGCGATTAGGATGATGAAGAGCAGTACGGCGAGCGCCGAGCCTTTGCCGATATCGAACAGTACGAACCCGATGCGGTAAAGCTGGTGGACAAGAAGATCAGTCGCTCCGGCAGGCCCGCCATGGGTCATGACGCTGACGATGGTGAAGACCTGGAACGCCTCGATCACCGAGATCACCAGAAGGAAGTAGGTGGTGGGCATGACGAGCGGCAGAGTTATGCGGCGGAAGACATGGAGCCGCCGCCCGCCATCGACGGCGGCAGCGTCGTAAAGCTCGCGCGGCACGGACTGAAGACCGGCGATATAGATGACGATGTCATAGCCGATCTGTTTCCAGGTGTTGACGAGGACGAGAACGCCGAGTGCGAGGGACGGATTTTGGAGCCAGGGCAGGCGTTCGAATCCAAGTTTCACGAGCAGCGCATTCGCCAGGCCGTAATCGGTGGAGAAGACCCAGGAAAAGATCACCGCGATGGAAACGGTCGACGTGACGTAAGGAAGGAAAATCGCGCCACGCAAAAGTCTGGAAACGAATGTTTCCGAGATGAGATAGCTTGCGATGAGAAGCGCCAGCGCCAGCCTGATGGGCACCGAGAGGACGGCGAAAAGCGTCGTGACCCAGAGCGAGTTCCAGAATTCGCGGGAATCGAAAAGCTCTTCGTAATTTCTCAGCCCCACGAAGGGCATGTCCGGCGACAGGAAATTCCATTCCCGGACGCTGAGATTAAGACTGGTGGCGATCGGAATATAGGTAAAGACCGCGATGAAGATCATCAGCGGCGCGACGAAGAGATAAGGCGTTATTTTGCGGAGCATGGCGATGAAACCGGACCGGCGGACTGTGAGAGGAAGCCCGCCGGCATTGGCTGGAGAAACGATCAGTTGCTGAGGCGCTTGTCTTGCTTACGCGTCTGCTCGGCGAAGTCCTTCATCGTCTCCTCGGCGCCGCGCTGACCGAGCGCCATGGCTTCCCACATCTTGTATTCGGTGGAGCGCATCCAGGTGACGACGGTGGTGCGGGCGCGGCCGCGAGCATAAGGCAGCGAGTTGATGGCGACATCAATGCCCGGTTGGGTTTCGAGCGCCTTTATCGCGACCGGCTGCTTCGGCGTGTCCTTGTTGAGCGGCATATAGCCTGTTGCTGCGAACCAGACCGCATTGGATTCAGCCGAGGCGGCGTAGCTAACGAACTTATAAGCGGCATCCTTCACGTCTTGATCGGCCTTGGCGAAAATACCAATTCCGGCGCCGCCGATCGGAACGGCGCAAACTTTATTGCAAGGCATCGGCCGCACGGCGAGCTTGTCTCCCAGCGCCTTTTTCGAGCTGGTGTAATTCCCGGTCGAGTTCAGCATGATGCCGACCTTGCCGGCGAGGAAGGCGTCACGGCCGTTGTCCTCCTCAGTCACGCCGTCGGGCGAGGCGACTTTGTGCTCATGTACGAGCGAAGCCATCCATTGATAGGCTTCGATCGTATTCGACTTGTCGAGCATGATTTCGCCGGTTTTGGAATCGACGAGATCGCTGTCATTGGCCATGACCAGACCCCAGCGGGCGAATTGGCCAGGAGCCGCAATGCCGGAAATTCCCTCGGAACCGAGCTTCTCCTTGATGGTCTTGGCCGCCGCCAGGATGTCGTCGAACGTCTTGAGCGGCGTATCGGCCGGCAGCCCTGCGCGCTCAAACACATCCTTGTTGAAGTAAAGGACCGGCGTCGAGGAGTTGAACGGGACGATATAGGTCTTGCCGTTAATCACGCCGACTTCGCGGGCGTAGTCGTAAAGCTTGTCTTTCAGCGGATCGGCGTCGAAATAGGGGGTAAGGTCCGTCAGAATGTTGCTGTTGGCGAACAGGCCGTAGCGGGTCACTTCGAGAATGACGGCGTCGGGCGCGCGGTTTGCCGGGATAGCAGCCTGAAGTTTTGCAACGATATCGTTGTAATTGCCGATGAATTCGGCCTGGATATCGATTTGCGGGTTGGCGGCTTCGAAGCCCGCTATGACTTTCTCAAGCGCTTCACCCTGTCCGTTCTTAAAGCTGTGCCAGAAGGTGACCTTGGTGTCGGCATAGGCCATCCCGACGGTGGAGAAAAGCGCGACCGCACTGGCCGCCAGAATGGTTTGCAATTTCGATGACATGCTCTGCCTCTCCTGCATTTAAAATTGCATTTGCTTCGGCGACAGATAGCGGAGGGGCACGACAGTTTGGTGAAGGCTCCCTGAAGCTTTTGTGACTGGTGAAGCCATTCGCGACCCTTGACCGATCGGGGACCATCGACGCCGCCATCGACACACTGCTTGCCACCACGCAGCGCAATTTCCGGTGGTCGATGCCGCCCGCCACTTCGAGCCCGAAGATTGATGGAACCGAATCGGCGCTCCGGAGTTCGGGCCACAACCCTACGGCGCTGCACGTCTTGGGGAAACACGCATGTCGAGGAACCTGCAGCAGGCAAATCGGATCGACTTAATGCTCGTGACGGTAGAAGTTCTCACGATCGTCCTGGTCGCGATAGCAACGGCACTGGCCCTTGCTCATGCACTCGAGTTGCCCGGCAAATTGCGATTGCCTAGAGAACAATATCTGGCAATGCAGGCAATCTACTATCCGGGCTTCACCATCGGGGGCGCAGCAGAGCCGGCGGCGCTGCTTCTTACTGCCGCTCTCCTCTTCCTGATGCCCGGCGGAACGGCGGCCTTCTGGCTGACTGTCGGCGCATTCGCCGGGCTGCTGGCGATGCACGCGGCGTACTGGATCCTGACGCACCCCGTGAACAACTTCTGGCTCAAGGATACGCAGTTGGGAGGAACGGGTGCGCGCTTTTTCGCTTTCGGCGCCCAACGCGCTTCGACGGCCGCGGAAAACGCGGACTGGACCGTCCTGCGGGACCGCTGGGAGCGGTCCCATGTCGTACGGGCCGTTCTCGGCCTCGCCAGCCTCGTATTGCTCGCAACGGCGATAGCTCTCTGAGGACTGCGCTATGTGCCACTACCAAGGCGCGGTGCCAGCAGGGCGATAGAAATCGACCCGAAGGCGAGGACCTTCAACGCGGCGACGGCCATGTGGCCCGTCTCCCATCTGAGGCGTATCGCTTCGAAGTCCGGCGGGATCGGGCCCGGTTTCCAGGTGGCCAGGATCGCATTTGCCGGAGCGACCAGCGTGAACCACGCCGCCAGCGCTCCAGCAAATAAAACCGCGCCGGCGAGGGCGAACCAGAACGCCGGCCGCTCATTGGCGAGCAGGTAGGAAAGAAAGCACGCCGCCAGTATGGTCGTGACGTCGAGCGGCGCGCCGACCTTTGCAAAAAGCGCGAACTGGCCGTTGAAGACGGTCGCCTCGCGCCACAGTTCCGGCGCCCAGACGAACAGCCGGGGCGGCGCCTCCAATACATGGGCGAAGGAGGGGCCGAGGCTGAGAGCGGCGAGCAGCAGCGATACCAGGCCTGTAAGATAAACGACCATTTCCCCGCCTTTACGTATGTCATCGGCAGCCTGGCCTACAACTTTGGCGATGGGCAAGTGTTCCATGAAAAAGAGAGACTATGCCGCTCTCGCCGACCTCACGGAATGTTGTTGAGAGAGGCCTCACTGCAGTCGCCGATGTGCCGGTATGATCCCCGGAGAACGGAGATCGATCCATGCACGCGAAGATGCCCGGGGGCCTGTTGGCCGGGTTCCTGCTTCTCCTCGTTCCTGCCCAGGGCTTCGGCCTCGACCTGCCGCGCTCGGGTCATCCGATATTCGACCGCGTCGTCACGCTTGTCGTCGACAACTTTCACGATCCCGCAGCGCTCGACGGCTTCGGCGCAGCGGTGCGGCAGGAACTCGACGGCGGCGACCCGCTGAACCCGAAGAGCACGGAGCCCCGGGTCGATGCTGCGGTCGAGAGAGTCCTCGCGAGCCTAGACGCGTCGCATACGGCTCGCTTCACGCAGGATTCGATTGCCTATTACGAACTCGCCGACATATTCCGCTATGCTATCCGCCACGACATGAAGCGGCTGTTCCCGCCGGATGGCCGGGCCAGCTATGCCGGGGTCGGCATGGTCGCCCGAAGGGAAAACGGCCTCCTGTTCGTCAGCGACGTCTATGACGGCTCGCCTGCGGACAAGGCGGGTATCCGGGTGGGCGACGAGGTTCTGTCGGTGGATGGCGCGCCGTATCGCGAAATCGCATCCTTCCGCGACAGGATCGGACAAAAGGTGGAGATCCGCCTGCGCCGTAATCCCGGCGCACAGCCCTTCACGGCCAGTGTCGCGGTCGAACGGCTGCGGCCCTTGCCCACATTCGAAAAGGCGATCGAGAACAGCGTGTCCGTCAACGAGAGCGACGGGCGACGCATCGGTTACCTGCGTCTTTGGACCCTTTCAAGTCCCGACGGTCTCGACATCGCGGCGCGGGAACTGGCGACCGGCCGTCTCAAAGACGCCGATGGTGTCGTCGTCGATCTGCGCGGTCGCTGGGGCGGCGGTCCGCCCGACGCGGCGGAGCTCTTCGTCGGCGATACGCCGAACTTCAGGCTGATCTCCCGCAACGGCAAGGATATGCTCGCCAATGTCCGCTGGCGCCGCCCGATCGTCGCCATCATAGACGAGGGATCGAGAAGCGGCCTCGAACTCTTCGCCTATGCGCTGAAGGCCAACGGAATTCCGCTCGTCGGGACGCGCACGGCAGGGGCGCTTCTCGCCGGCCGCGCCTATATCCTGCCGGACGACAGCATTCTGGAGCTTGCGGTTTCCGACGCGGTGATCGATGACGACGTCCGGCTGGAGGGGCGCGGCGTCGAGCCGGACGTAACCGTTCCGTTCCCCCTGCCCTATGCCGACGGACACGACCCCCAGCGCGAAGCCGCCATGGAAGAGATGCGGCGCATCCTCGCCAAAGGCTGAGCCGGCGAACCGGTTCTTGAATGCGGGCCGCGTCGGCCCGCCCTTCCCTCGTCTATTCGCTTTGCCGGAAGTTTCGGATCCGATCGAAAAGCACCGCGAGCACGATGGCGCCTCCGATGAAGGCGCCCTGCCAGAATGCGTTAATGCCGAGCAAGCCGAGGCTGTTGCGGATCACCTCTATCAACGCAGCTCCGATCAGGGCGCCGGAAGCCGTGCCGGCGCCGCCGGCAAGATTGGCGCCGCCGATGACGGCAGCGGCGATGACCTGAAGCTCCATTCCTGCACCGATATTGGTCGTCACGGCGCCGAGCCAGCCGGTCTGGATAATGCCGGCAATTCCCGCCGCGAGCGCGGAGATCATGTATACGGCAACCTTGATCCTTCTCACCGGAACGCCGGTGAGCGTCGCGGCGTGCTCGTTGCCGCCGATGGCGAAGACGTAGCGGCCGAACTTCGTCCAGCGCAGAACGAAGCCGGTGATGAGGGCAAGGACGATCATGTAGAGCACCGGATTGGCGATACCGAAGAACCAGGCGCCGCCGCCAAGAGCCAGGAGCGTGTCGTGGTCCGGGCCGAACTCGAATACGACCGTATTGTTGGAGGCGACCATCGCCAGGCTTCGCGCGATCGAGAGCATTCCGAGGGTGATCACGAAAGGTGGAAAGCCGAGATAGGCTATCATGACCCCGTTGAATGCGCCGGCGACCAGCGCCGTGCCGATAGCGGCGGCAATACCCACCTCTATGCCGTAGCCGGCATGCATGACCACGGCCAGCACCATGCTGCACAGGCAGAGGACCGACCCGACCGACAGATCGATGCCGCCGGTAATGATGACCAGCGTCATTCCGAGCGCGATGATCGCGACGAAGGTGAAGTTGCGCGTGATGTTGTAGAGGTTTTTGGCCGTTGCGAAGGAGTCGGTGGCAACCGACAGGAAGAGGCAGGCGAGGATGACCGCCACCAGGACCCAGAATGCCTGGCTGGCCAACAGGAACGAGAGCCATCCGCGGTCTCTCTGTCCGACTGCTCGATCGAGCGTAATTGCCATTGTCGACCTTCGCTTTC
Organism: Sinorhizobium meliloti 4H41; assembly: GCF_000375585.1. Taxonomy (GTDB): domain Bacteria; phylum Pseudomonadota; class Alphaproteobacteria; order Rhizobiales; family Rhizobiaceae; genus Sinorhizobium; species Sinorhizobium meliloti_A. The sequence continues at coordinate 28,612 of NZ_AQWP01000006.1, forward strand.
TTTCCGAATGGTTCACACCTGTTCGATGGCGCCGGTGATCAGGCCCGTCACCTCCTCCGGCGAACTCGCGGCGATCGGCTTGTCGGCAACCTTCCTGCCCCGCCGCATGACGATGACCCGGTCGGCGACGGTAAAGACGTCCGGCATACGGTGGCTGATCAGCACGACGGCGATGCCCCGGTCGCGCAACTCGCGGATCAGGTTCAGCACCTCGGCCACCTGCCGTACCGAAATGGCCGCCGTCGGTTCGTCCATGAGCACGATCTTGGCCTCTGAAAGCATCGTCCGCGCGATTGCAACCGCCTGCCGCTGACCACCCGACATTTGCCTGACCAGGTTGCGCGGCGGCGTCTCCGACTTCAGTTCTTTGAAAATCTCGCCGGCGCGGCGATACATCGCCCTGTAGTCGAGTATGCGCAGCGGGCCGATGCCGCGCCTGATCTCCCGCCCGAGAAAGACATTTGCAGCAGCCGTGAGGTTGTCGCAAAGCGCCAGATCCTGATAGACGATCTCGATGCCGTGCTGCCGCGCCTCGACCGGGCGATGCATCACGAGTTCCGCACCGTCGAGCCGGATCGTTCCGTGGCTCGGCCGGAAGTTGCCGGCCATCATCTTGACCAGTGTCGACTTGCCGGCGCCGTTGTCGCCCATGAGCCCGACCACCTCGCCGCGGTCGAGCGAGAGCGACACGTCGCTGACAGCCTGAATGGCGCCGAAATGCTTGGAAATATTGACGAGTTCGAGAACTGCCACAGCCGTCTAGCCTCCCGAAGCAGCGGGCCGCCTCCTCGGTCGCTTCCCCCGCTCTCGCGCTCTCCCGGCAAGGCGACCGCTTCCATTTACGCAAATGCGCGGGAAAGCGTCAATCAATAGTCCTACAAATTACTCCGCACATACGCTGAAACGCATATTGTCATACAAATAGTCGTTGACGTGCCGTTCGCGCGGATATTAGCTGGTGCTGGGAGGAGAGCATGCTGATCCTTGTCCCCGAGGCACGGGCAGGGTCAGGCGGACCTCATCGCGGCGCTGCTTAACGATCCGCGCGCGACCGGCCGCTCTTCAATGCCTCGATGGATCGACGGCTGCGCGACGCCGCCGCCTACCCGAAATTCTCATATTTCAAGGCGCGGGCACGCGCGTGTCCGCTTGTTTCAAGGGAGGAAGGAATGAGGAAGGCACTATTGCTTGCCGTTGCCGCTCTGGCACTCAGCGCCGGAACGGCCATGGCCCAGAAGAAACAGCTCGTCATCGTGGTGAAGGGGCTGGACAATCCCTTCTTCGAAGCGATCAACCAGGGTTGCCAGAAGTGGAACAAGGAAAATCCGGACTCGGAATACGAGTGCTTCTACACGGGTCCGGCTTCGACCTCGGATGAGGCCGGCGAGGCGCAGATCGTTCAGGACATGCTGGGCAAGGCTGAAACCGCCGCAATCGCCATCTCGCCATCCAATGCGAAGCTCATCGCCCAGACGTTGAAGACTGCCAATCCATCGGTTCCGGTCATGACCGTGGACGCCGATCTCGCCGCCGAAGACTCTGCCCTGCGCAAGACCTATCTCGGGACCGACAACTATCTGATGGGCTACCGCATCGGCGAGTACATCAAGAAGGCCAAGCCCGATGGCGGCAAGATCTGCACCATCGAGGGCAATCCCGGCGCCGACAACATTCTGCGCCGCGCCCAGGGCATGCGGGACGCCCTGACCGGCCAGAAGGGCCTGGCGGAACTCAAGGGCGAAGGCAACTGGACCGAAGTGGCGGGCTGCCCGGTCTTCACCAATGACGACGGCGCCAAGGGCGTACAGGCGATGACCGATATCCTTGCCGCCAATCCCGACCTCGATGCTTTCGGGATCATGGGCGGGTGGCCGCTGTTCGGCGCGCCACAGCCCTATCGCGATCTGTTCAGGCCGATGGCCGACAAGATCGCCAAGAACGAATTCGTCATCGGCGCTGCCGATACGATCGGCGAGGAGGTCGCCATCGCCAGAGAAGGATTGGTCACCGCTCTCGTCGGGCAGCGGCCATTCGAAATGGGCTACAAGGCCCCGCAGGTCATGCTGGACCTGATTGCCGGCAAACCGGTCGAAGATCCGGTCTTCACCGGCCTCGACGAGTGCACCAAGGAAACTGCGGATACCTGCATACAGAAATAGATAGCCGGTCGAAGGCCGGCAGCCTGCCGCGCGCGGCCCCGCAGGTTTGCCGGCCTTCGAACTTCCTGGTTCAGATCTGCCAGTCCGCGTCGAGCGAATAGGCTTTGATGTAGTCGATCTTCATTTCGGACCCGTCGGCGAGACCGTCGCGGGGTGTGCCGGCGATGCCGCCGACCGCCAGGTTGACGAGCATGTACATCGGGTCGTGCATGTCGGAAGGCGTATCGGCGCGCGCGATCGCCGCATCGTCGAAATACCAGACGATCTCTTCTTCCGTCCAAAGCACCCCGTATGTGTGAAAGCCGCTCGCATCTGCGACTTTTACCGCATTTTCGGTGCTCGTCCTCGATCCCGTTTCGTTGGAATGCACCGTGGCGATGACGGTATTCGGGTCCTGTCCGCGCATTTCCACGACATCGAGTTCCGGCGGCCAGGAACCGTCGGCGGGCAGCAGCCAGAAAGCCGGCCAGACGCCCTGGTCGTCCGGCATGTCCGCGCGCATTTCGAAATAGCCGTAGGTTTGGGCAAAGGACGAGTAGGTCGTCAGCATTCCGGACGTGTAATCATAGCCGTTGATCTCGGCCTGGATCGACTCCGACGCCGGCGCGGCCGTGATCGTCAGCACGCCGTTGTTGACGGAGAAGGGGTTGACGGAAGCGGTCGGCTCATAGCTCGGATTGATGTACCATTGCTGCTCGCCGTTACTGGAAAGCGTCGCTCCTTTTTCCGGCGCCCACCAGAATTTGGCGTCCCAGACCCCGCTTGTACCGTTTCGGAGCTGAAGCGTATTGAACTCGTCCGAGAAAGTCTGAGACAGGACGGAGCGGTCGAGGCTCAGCCTGAACTGGTGCGCCTGCAGTTCGTCGGCGGTGGTGTTCGCGAATACCAGACTCTCGCCATCGGCGAGATGGAGCCGGAGATCGGCGCCCTCCTGAGCCACATTGGACAGAATCTGCTCGAACGACGTGAAGCCGTAGCCGTCGAGGCGTACGATGTCGTCATAGTTGAAATCGGTGATGAGGTCGCTTCCATTGCCTCGCGCAAACACGAAGGTGTCGGCACCGCCCGCGCCGATCAGGACGTCGTTGCCGCCGCGCCCGTCGATCGTCTGCGTTCCCGACGCGCCCTTAATGATGTTGTCCGTATCGTTGCCGAATGCGAAACGGCCGCTTCCGGTAACCGTGAGGTTCTCGAAGTTCGCCGGCAGGGTGTAGCTCATCCACGTGCTTATCGTGTCGACGCCCTCGCCGGCCGCTTCCGATGCCCGGTTGATCGACGAATACAGGTAGTAGATGTCGTCGCCCCTGCCGCCGATCATGGTGACGTTCACGGAGCTGTCGCCCCACATGGAATCGTTGCCGGCAGTGCCATGGAGCGTGGGGCCAGAGCCGGTGGCGGAGAACCAAGCAGTCGAACTGCCGCTGTAGTAAAGCGGCGTTCCCACGGCGTTCAATACGGTTTTGCTCATCGAAATGTCTCCGGTTTGATGTTCGGTTTCCTCCGCTCACCCCGGCGCTGATCGCGTCCTCAGGCCTAAACTAGACGGGGCTGCCGTTTTAATAACCCCCAAGAGTTTGGGGGGGCGGGCGCGGAACAAAGCAGCGATGGCTGCGTTCTTTAAAGTTGGCGGCGGCTGCGGAGGGAACATGCACGGCGCAGAAATTCTACCCAAAACGACGATCGACGATGTCACGACTTCAGAAGCGACCGATTATCGGGCCGTGCTCGACGCACTCGCGGTGCCGGTTTACGCGACCGACGCTGAAGGTATCGTCACCTACTGCAACGCCGCGGCCGTGGCCGTCGCGGGGCGCGAGCCGGAGCTCGGTAAGGATCGCTGGTGCGTCAGTTGGCAACTGAGGCGGCCGGACGGCTCGCCTCTTGCGCACGACCAGTGCCCGATGGCGCGCGCATTGAAAGAAGGGCGACCGATAAGGGGGGAAGAACTGATCGCGGTCCGGCCGGACGGCACCTCGGTCCCGCTTCTCCCGCATCCGACGCCGATCTTCGATGATGCGGGCGCAATGACAGGAGCCGTCAATCTTCTCGTGGACCTCAGCGGCGCGAAAGATATGGAGCGCAGTTCCCGCTATCTCGCCGCGATCGTCGAATCTTCCGACGACGCGATCGTCGCGAAGAACCTGGACGGGATCATCACCAGCTGGAACCGCGGCGCGCAGCGGCTTTTTGGCTATACGGCGGAAGAAGTTATCGGCAAGTCGATCACCATCCTCATACCACCGGAACGTCTGAGCGAGGAGCCCGGCATTCTCGAACGCATTCGTAGAGGCGAACTGGTTGACCATTTCGAGACCAAGCGCCGGCGCAAGGACGGGACTCTGGTGGACATTTCGCTCACCGTTTCGCCCGTCAGGGATGCAACCGGCCGCATTATCGGCGCCTCCAAGATCGCCCGCGACATCACCGAGACGAAAAGCGCGGCAGAGGCATTGGCTGCGCGCTTTCGTGAGCAGGCCGCACTGTATCGTCTGACGGAAAGGGTTCAGCGTACCAAACGGATAGAGGAAGTCTACGAGGCGACACTGGACGCCATCCAGGGCGCGTTGAAATGCGACCGCGCCTCGATTCTGCTCTTCGACGATTCCGGGACCATGCGGTTCGTCGCCGCTCGCGGCCTTTCAGAGCATTATCAGCGCGCTGTCGACGGACACTCCCCTTGGCATACGGGAGCGAACGAACCCGAGCCGATCTTCGTCGAGAATATCGACGAGACGGAAATCTCGCGAGAGCTGAAGGAGAGCATAGTCGGCGAAGGTATTGGTGCGCTCGGCTTCTTCCCGCTCGTCACGGAAGGCAGGCTGATCGGCAAATTCATGACCTATTACGACCGGCCACATCGGTTTGAGGAAACCGAGATCGGCATGGCGCTTACCATCGCGCGGCAACTCGGGTTCAGCATCCAGCGCATGAGAGCCGAATATGCGCGGCGCCAGGCGGAAGAGCAGTTGCGCCGCAACGAGGCCAACGAAAGGGCGCGCGCGGCCGAGTTGGCCGCGATCATGGAGGCCGTCCCGGCTTTGATCTGGATGGCCCGCACGCCGGATTGCCGCGTCATCAGCGGCAATAACAGCTCCTACGAGATTTTGCGGCTACCGCACGACAGCAACCTTTCGATGTCGGCGCCTCCCGGCGAGCACCCCACCAACTTCCGCGTTTTCTCGGAAGGGCGCGCATTGTCGCCGGAGGAGATGCCGGTACAAAGGGCGGCGCGCGGCGAAGAGGTGCAGAACTTCGAGCAGGAAATACGCTTCGACGACGGAAGCTCCCGTCATATCTTCGGCAACGCGACTCCGCTGCGCGACGTCACAGGCGAAGTGGTCGGAGCCGTCGCTGCTGCTGTCGACATCACCGGACGCAAGCAGGCCGAGGAGGCGCTCCAGGAAAGCGAACGGCGCCTGCAGCTCGCACTGGATGCCGGACATATGGGGGCCTGGGAGTGGAACCTCGAAACGGGTGAGGTGATCTGGTCGCCGGGGCTGGAGGCGCTTCACCGTATCGAGCCCGGGTCGTTCGGTGGAACGCTGGCCGACTTCAAGCGCGACGTACACCCGGACGATCTTCCCTTGATCGAGCGCGAGATGGCCAGGGCGATCGAAGCAGAGGGAGACTACCACGTCGTCTACCGTGCTCAGTTCCCCGACGGGGCCATCCGGTGGATCGAGGCTTTCGGACAGCTTTCGCCGCGCAACGGTCCCAAAAGGCGTCTGATCGGCGTCTGCATGGACATCACGGAGCGCAGGGAGGCCGAAGCGCAGCGCAATCTCCTCGTCGCCGAGCTCAGCCACCGCGTGAAGAACACGCTGGCGATCGTCGGTTCGATCGCACGACAGACCTTCTCGACCAATCCGGACGCCACCGCGGCGCACCGTTCCTTCGATGCGCGCATAAGGGCGCTCGCGCAGACGCATACGCGCCTCGCGGAGGCGAGCTGGTCTGGAGTTTCCCTGAAAACCGTGCTGTTCGACGAACTGGCGCCGTATCAGGACGACGGCAGGACGAACGTGACCCTTGCCGGGCCGCCGGCGATGTTGCCGCCCAAGCATGCGCTCACCCTCGGCATGGCGGCGCACGAGCTTGCAACCAACGCCGCGAAACATGGGGCACTCTCCGTCAAGAGCGGAAAAGTCGATATCGAGTGGATGATCGACGTCGCAAGTGAGCGGCTGCGGATATGCTGGAGCGAGACGGGCGGACCGGCGGTTGTTGCGCCCAAGCACAACGGTTTCGGGCGTCTGTTGCTCGAGCGGGTCCTCGCCTCGGATCTTGGCGGTGAAGTGCATCTCGAGTTTGCGCCGCAAGGCCTGGTTTGTACGATCGACGTTCCTTATCCGCGCGGAGCTCCGGGATGAACCCCGGCGACCGATGCCGTGTGCTCGTCGTCGAAGACGAGTTTCTTGTCGCGCTTCAGATTGAAGACGATCTCGTCGCGGCGGGCTATTCGGTGATCGGCCCGTTCACGAGCCTCGCACAGTCGATTTCCGCAGTTCGCGCACACCCGTTCGATATCGCGACCCTTGACCTGAACCTGCGAGGCGAGTTCGCCTATCCACTTGTCGATGAACTTATTGAGCGCGAGGTGCCGGTGCTTCTGTTGACCGGTTACACCGTGTTTGACTTGCCTGAACGATTTCGTGCCCTGCCTCGCCTGGCAAAACCGTTCAACGGCACGCAGCTCATCCAGAAGATAAAAGGCCTCCACCCGTTTAATGGCAGCCCGGCCGGCGTGTGAGCCGGCCGGGCCAGATTACAAACGGGTCAAGGTGCTGAGCGCTTCCGGCAGAGGGTGGCGGAACCGCGCACCTCGTTCTGTCGATCTCACATTTCCGTGGGCAGGAAATGGGAAAGCGGCACCTGCAGTGCGCCGGCGACGCGCTTGAGCTTCGCCGGGCTGAACTCCGTGCCGTTCTCGATATCGTTGATTTCGACGACGGCAAGGCCGCAGGTGACCGCGAGATCCTCGATGCTGTAGCCGACCGCTTCACGCGCGGCCTTGACGCGAGCGGCGATGTCGCCGTTGGGCATCGGAGCGGCTTCCTTGTCGCCAATGTTGGAGGGTGAAATAGACATAAATGTCTCCTTCTCTTGGCATGAAAATTCTTACGAATTTTGCTGTTGAGTACGGGTCGACACGCGTCACTGCATGCCCCCTGAACCGCAATTCAAGGGAAAAGACATGCAACAGATAAAAGTGCTGCAGCAACCTTTGTGCGCGTGAGACGCGCGGCGCTGCAGGACGGCGGTAACGTTTTATGTCATCGCTGTAACATGGACAAGCCGAAATCGCTATTGTGCACCGGAAGCGCCAGTCGGGAACTGGAACGTGATTTCGGCACCGGGGGGTTGCGATGTCCCGATTCGGCGACCGGGCCGAGAATCGCGCTCAATATTGCTGGCGACGAGCAAATGTCCGGCCGCGATAACGGTCAGGCCTCGTAGATCACAAAAGTTTACTGTATAGCCGGTGGGACCTGTCAGGTACTTCCCAAGCGACAGTTGCAGAAGAAAATCGCGAATACATTCAAAGGGTCGCACGTCGCGGCTGCATGCTCAGCGATGCCGTTCCGGAAAACGGGTGGGGTCCGACTGTCTCGGAACGGATCAAAATCCAGTTTTCAGGCGGCGCCGTTGTCCATACATTGAGCGGTATGGGGATTTCTAATTTAGCTCTATTTCAGATTTTTAACGGTCTATTTGCTTCGTACCGACTGTTGCTCGGCACTGAATCTCCACTTGTCGGACCGCCGCCGCCGAGCATGAAAAGGGGCGCCGCTGCCATACGGCACTCGCCCTGGCCGGCAGATTGTTCAAGCCACACAGGCGACCGTAAACACAACGTCCCGGATCTGTCCGGTCACGCTTTTCGCGGGCCCAATGGCCGCGCGTACCGACCGTCGGATTAGATGGGGATGCCGTGTGCGCCGAGGGGAAGGAATTGGAGATGAAGAACCAAGCCGGCAATGAGACTCAGGCCCGAACGCCCACCGCCCCACCCGAAGGCAGCAGTATCTGGCAGCAGTTCGAGATGATGCGGCACGCCTTCGTCGACTCGCCGGTTTTGAAGCCTATCCTGTGGCTCGCGGCCGGCAGCTTCACCATAATCATCGCCACCGCCATCGGGCAGATCGTTCTCAATCGCTGGTACCGGCCCTTCTTCGACGCGATCGAGCGGCGTGATCTCAACAGCTTCTTCTATCAGCTCATGCTGTTCGTCCTCCTCGCCGGCGTGCTCCTGGTGTTCAACGTCGCCCAGCAATGGCTCAATCAGATGGTGCGCTTGAAGCTGCGCGAAGGGTTGACATTGGACTTGATCGGCCAGTGGATGCGGCCGCGACGTGCCTTCCGGCTGGCCAATGCCGGCACGATCGGCGTGAACCCGGATCAGCGCATGCAGGAGGATGCCGGACACCTTGCCGATCTCACGACCAGCCTCGGATTCGGGCTTTTGCAATCGTCGATCTTGCTTATTTCGTTCGTCGGCGTCCTCTGGTCCCTTTCAGCAGGCTTTGCCTTCCAGATCGGCGAACGATCGCTGGAAATTCCGGGCTACATGGTGTGGGCTGCAATCCTCTACGCCGGCTCCGCGTCGTGGCTGAGCTGGCTCGTTGGTCGCCGGCTGATCGTTCTGAACGGCGAGCGCTACGCCCGCGAGGCCGATCTTCGCTTCTCGATGATGCACGCCAATGAGCATATCGACGGCATCTCGCTTGCGGGCGGCGAGGCTGGAGAGCGACGGCGTCTGCAACTCGACCTCTCATCCGTGCTCGATGCCACGCGCAACATATTCCGAGCCGAAATCAATCTTGCCTGGGTTCAGGACGGCTATGGCTGGGTCACTGTCGTCGCGCCCATTCTGGTTGCGGCGCCCGTCTATTTCGCGGGGAACATCAGCTTCGGCGGCCTTATGATGGCGGTGGGGGCGTTCAATCAGGTGCATTCGTCGCTGAAATGGTTCGTCGCCAATGTGAGCGCGATAACGGACTGGCGGGCAACGCTGCTGCGCGTTGCCGCCTTCCGCCGCGCGCTGATCACCGCGGACACGCTCCATGGCGATGAACAGCGTATCGACTTCGTCGAGAACGACAGTGCCACCATGACGTTCGAGAACCTGGAGGTGGTCTCCCGCTCGGGGCGAACCAGGCTGGAAGAGCCTCGTATCGAGATCGCCCCTGGTCAACGGGTCAACATCATCGGCGATCCGCGTGCCGGGAAGACGCTGGTCTTTCGGGCGCTCGCCGGGCTCTGGCCCTGGGGAAGCGGTCGCGTGGGAATGCCTGCCGGCGAAACCGTGGCCTTCATCCCTCGCGCGCCTTATTTCCCCCGCGGCCGGCTGCGCGACGCCCTTGCCTATCCGCACGCAGACAGTTTCCCCGACAAAGTGCTCGTGACTGCGCTTTCGAAGGTCGGGCTCGACCACCTTGCGACTTCGCTCGATCGCGAGGCCCGTTGGGAACGCGAACTCGGCGACGACGAGCAGCGCCTCCTGGCCTTCGCCCGGCTTCTCGTGCAGAAACCCCGCTGGGTCGTCATCGACGAAGCGCTGGAGACCATGGACGCCGATGCCCTGAAACGGGCCCTTTCGATCTTCGAGGCCGACCTGCGGGAGACCGCGGTAATCAAGATCGGCCGAACGCCGCGGAACGGAGTGCAGTTCTCTCGCGTGATCCATCTCGTCAAGGACGCCGAAGGTCCCGCCCTGAAACCGGTTCGCCTCGGCGGAGGCGTTTCGGGCCTGGAGGTGGCCGCACGCGGTGCGCCTTGAATTCGGATCAGCGTGCTGCGGCCTGACGAGACACGTGACTGCTGCTTCAAACGCCCCGCCTGTTGCCCCAGATGAGGACATGCAGTTGCGGCAGGACCCGCGCACCGAACCACCGGTCTGCAACGACCCTGTCGACCAACCAGCGCATACGCTCCATCACGCCGTCGATATCGATCGGCGCGTCCGCCTGGTCTGCGGGCGGCGGCGTATGATTGCCGGGCTGCAGATAGACGGGCAGATCCGGCTGGCGGGCGGCGGCGGCCCTCGCATAGGCATAATCCGTCTCGTCGAAGACCACGAACTTCAACACCGTCTGCGGCTTGCTCCCGGCACTGCGGCGACAGTCGTCCAAGGCTTCCCAGTCGGTCTCCATCCCGCTCGAGGGCGGCTTGGGACTGAGCACCAGAACGTCGAGAGCGGCGAACCAGTCGCGGGCAACCGAACCTTGCGTTTCCAGGGCAAATCGATAGCCCTTTTCATGCCCGCGGGCGATCAGATCGCCGAACGGCTGAATTGCCGGGTTGCCGCCCGATAGCGAAACCATCACAGCTTCTCCGCCCGAAAGCCGAACGATCTCCTGCCAGACCTCCTCGGTCGACATCTTTTGCCATTCATGCCGGTAGCTGCTGTCGACGGCATGGAGGCTGTCGCACCAGGAACAACGGAAATCGCAGCCGCCGCTTCTGACGAATACCGTCGGCAGGCCGATCAGCACCCCCTCCCCCTGGATCGTCGGTCCGAAGATCTCGCTGACGCGGATTTCGTCGGATCGGGTGTGCATCATGGGCGATACTCCGCCCAGGTCTTCGCCGTCTCGCTGACGCGAACGGCCGTCGTCTCGGGTAGCCGGGCTCTGCACCATTCGTAGAAATGCTGCGCCAGGCATTCCGCAGTCACCCGATCGTGCCCGAGCACGTCGTTCAGATGGCGGTGGTCGAAGCACTCGTCGATATATTGCTTCAGCGGTGCGAGCTCGTGATAGTCGCGAACGAATCCATGCTCGTTCAGCCTTTCGCCGGAAAGCTCGACCTCGACGATGTAGTTGTGCCCATGCAGTCGGGCGCATTGATGCTCGGCCGGAAGGCTCTTCAGCTGGTGCGAGGCGGAGAAATGGAATTCCTTGGTGATGCGGAACATCATTTCACCTCTTCGGCAACGAAGGAGCCGGTCGCCGCGACCCAGAAAACCGGATCGTCGTACTCCGTCGGATCAGGGACACCCGCGAGGTGAAAGGCTTCGCGCCGCTCGACACAGGTGCCGCAGCGCCCGCAATGGTGGGCGCCGCCCTTGTAGCAGGACCATGTCTCGGCAAAGGGCGTGCCGTGCCTGGCTCCGTCCGCGACGATGTCGGCCTTGGCGACGTTCACATAGGGCGCATAGAGCGCAACATCCGCATATCCGTCGAGCGCGCGGTTCTGCATCGCCTGGAAAGCGTCGATGAAACCCGGCCGGCAATCGGGATAGATGAAGTGGTCGCCGCCATGCACGGCGGTCGCGACTGCATCCGCCTTGCGGGCTGCAGCGACGCCGAAGGCGATGGCAAGCATGATGGCGTTGCGGTTCGGCACCACCGTCGCCTTCATCGTCTCTTCGGCATAGTGCCCGTCCGGCACGTCCAAATCGTCGGTCAGCGCCGATCCGGTGAGATGGCGGCCGATCTCGCGGATGTCGATGATCTGGTGCGGGACGCCGAGGCGCATGGCGCAGGCGGCGGCGAAATCCAGTTCCTTGCGGTGCCGTTGGCCGTAATCGAACGACAGGAGGCCGGAAAGCTCCTGTTCAGCCGCGACCTTGTGCGCAAGCGAAACGGAATCCAATCCGCCGGAGCAGATTACAATTGTCTTCATGACAGGTGTCCTTGTTTTGACCGGGTAGGCTGCGACCGGAGTTCTACTGCGCGCCTTCTAGGCCATAGAGGACGGTTTGTGAATGGCCGACCGGTATGGAAGGAACGGATTGTCCAACGGACAGAGCCACAGGGCTCCCCCCGGGAGCAAGCACTGTCAGTTTGTTGAAAAGGGTTGCCCGAAAACCAAGGGCACAAAACGAACCGCATGCCAGCCCGGTTCCATTCGCAAGCGCCGCTCGGACCTATGCACGCGCCGAACGGACAAAGGTCCGATCGGCTTCCAGACTATGTGCCGGCATCCCTTCGGTCCGAAGTCCCAGCCCGGAACACGTTACGCGGGTTTGGGTTGGTAGGCAGGTTGCAGCCTCAAGGACATCAACGTCAGGAAAGGAACTCCAATGCGGTATTTCATCAGGACGGCCCTCGCGGCGGGCCTTCTCGCGGGCACCACCCTCGGCGCGTTCGCGCAGTCGAGTACAACGATCGGCACCGGCGGCACCAGCGCCGGCGGCGGGACCTCAAGCAGCACCGTCGGAACGGGCGGAAGCTCGGCTGGTGGCGGTTGCGATCCGAACACCAGTGATTGCCAGTCCGGCTCTGCATCGACACTGGGAACGGGCGGATCTTCGGCCGGCGGCGGTACGTCAAGCAGCTCGGTCGGAACGGGCGGATCGGCCGCCGGCTCGGGTAGCGCCGGCTCCGCTTCGACCCTTGGCACCGGCGGCTCGTCCGCGGGCGGCGGAAGCTCCAGCAGTTCCGTTGGAACCGGTGGTTCAGCCGCCGGCTCGGGTGGCGGAACATCGGATGAGACCACCGGCAGTGTCCAGGGCGATGAAAACAGCGCCCGCGACGCCGCCCAGGATGATGAGAGCAACAAGAATTGTCCTCCTGGCCTCGCCAAGCAGGACGCCTCAAAGGGCAACAAACCGTCCTGCTGACGTCAACTCGGCTGGCTTCGGAGCGCCCTCCGAAGCCAGCGTTCTTCAAAAAGGAGGAGCTCCGATGACCTCCAGTTCATTTTTAATCCCGGTTGTCACGGCACTGTTCGCGGCTGCTATGGCCGCCCCGGACCATGCCGTGGCGAAAGAGATCAAACTCGACGACGGTTCGACATGCATGGTCATCGAACATGAACAGTCCGAAGGGGGCAGCGTTTCGTCGTCGGTCACAGCCGGTTCTGGCAGCGTATCCTCGTCCACGACGGTTGGCGGCGGCACAGCAGCGAGCGGTGGGTCTGCCAGCAGCAGTTCCGCATCCTCGGCGACGAGCGGATCCTCCGGCGGAGAGAGCTTTGCGACCGCGAGCGTGACCCGCCCCGATGGCACCACCATTACGCGCCGGTCGGATGGAACCTGCGCAATCCTCCAGCCGAAAAGATGAAAGGAGCTGTGATGCTTCGAAGAACGATACTCGCAATTTCCGTCATGATGTCGGCATCGGCTGCCTTCGTACCAGCGCACGCTCAGGACTGCGATGTGGCCGGAACTGTGGGATCTGGCGGAAGTGCCGCGGCCGGAGGCACCTCAGCCAGCACGTCGGGAACGGCCGGCACATGCAGAACCGATGACGGAACGACATCGTCGATCGGCGTCGGCGGAAGCGCAGCAACCTCGCAAGGAAAGGCAAAGAGCCAGACGAAGGTAAACGAGAATCCCTCCCAGCTGCAGGGCCAGTCCAAGGCTCAGGCCATGGACAAAGGAACGTTCAGCAAGTCACAGACCAAGACCAAGGTTACGGACGACGGACTGCAGAGCCGGACGAAGACCATGTCCCATGTTCCGGGCGAGAAGCCGACCAAAAGCACGACGAATACGTTGATTCCGTTGCCGCAAGAGTGACTGCGGCATTCGGACCTCAGGCAGGCCCAAGACCTTGTAACTCGTTGAAATTTGGCGCGGCCCTGCCCGCCTGGCCGTGCGCCTGTCTACACGACCGGTCGATCGCCGCATCTTTGCTCACAGCGGTCGACCGGCCGTTTGCCCGGGCTTGTGCCTCATCCCTCGCTGAGAATGAGCCCCTTCGTCAGCTCCAGCGCCTGTCTTTCGAAGAGACTGCGATAGATGCCGCCCTTCACGCGGATGAGTGCCCCGTGATCGCCTTCTTCCGCAATGCGGCCCCGATCGAAGACCAGCAGCCGGTCCAGCGCACGCACCGTGGAAAGCCGGTGTGCGACCACGAGCGTGGTGCGCCCCGTCATCAGTCGCTCCATCGCCTGCTGGATCAGCACCTCGGACTCCGAATCGAGGCTCGACGTCGCCTCGTCCAGGATGAGGATGGGTGCATCCGCAAGAAAGGCGCGGGCAATAGCCACCCGCTGGCGCTCGCCGCCTGAGAGCTTCACACCACGTTCGCCGACCAGCGTCCCATAGCCCTTGGGCAAGGCGGCAATGAAGTCATGCGCGCTGGCAAGCCTTGCCGCCTCCTCGATCTCGCGTTGCGTCGCTCCCGGCCGTGCATAGGCGATATTCTCGGCAAGCGAGCGGTGAAACAGGATCGGCTCCTGCTGCACGATGGCGATCTGCTGGCGCAGAGACGCCTGGGTGAAGTCGGCGATATTCTGCCCGTCGATGCGGATCTCGCCGGCATTCAGATCATGCAGACGCTGGATCAGCTTGATGAACGTCGTCTTGCCGGAACCGGAATGCCCGACGAGACCGACACGCTCGCCGGCCGCGATATTGACCGAGAATCCCTCGTAAAGGGGTGCGCGATGGGCCCCGTAGTGAAAAGTGACATCGCGGAACTCGATCTCGCCCTCGGTGATGCGGATGGGTTTTGCGCCCGGCCGGTCCTCGACGCCGAGCGGCTGGCCGTGAATGGCGACGAGCTCCTCCATGTCGTTGATCGACCGCTGCAGGTTGCGGATATGCATCCCCACCTCCCGCAGATAACCCTGCAGGATGAAGAACGAGGTGAGCACGAACGTTATGTCGCCTGCGGTCGCCTGCCCTCTCGCCCACAGCAGGAGGGCAAAGCCGATCACGGCCGCGCGCAGGACGAGCAGCATTGCGCCCTGCGCCGTACCGTTGAGCGTGCCGCGCGACCAGGTACGACGCGTCCGGTTCTCCCATTTGCGGAGAACCTTGGCGAGACGCGCGTCCTCGCGCCCTTCCGCACCGAAGGCCTTTACGACGGTATTGCAGCTGACCGCATCGGCGAGCGCCCCGCCAAGCCGTGTGTCCCAGCTGTTGGCAAGGCTCGCCATCGGCGCCACATAGCCGAGCGACAGGGAAACGGTAACGGCGATGAAGGCGATCGAGCCGAGACCGATGATCACACCCATCATCGGCCAGTACCAGGCCATCAGCGCCGTGGACCCGACCAGCATGACGATAGAAGGGAAAAGCGCGACGAGAAGCGTATCGTTCAAGAGATCGAGCGCCCACATGCCGCGCGTCACCTTGCGGACCGTGGAACCGGCGAAGCTGTTGGCATGCCAGTCACTGGAGAACCGCTGGATGTGATGAAAGGCGGCAGCGGCGATATCCGACATCATCTTCAGCGTGAGGCTGACGATACCCATGAAGGTCACATGCCTGAGGATGATGGCTCCGAACGACAGGGCCATCAACATCATGAAGGCCGCCATCGCCGCGTTCCAGGCAACCTCGTCGCTCGCGGCACCTGAAATCACCGCGTCGACCAGCCGGCCGGAGTAGAGCGGCGTAAGCACATCGGCGAGCGTCGAAAGCAGCACGGTTGACAGTAGAGCCGCGAGCCGCACCGGCTGCTTCTTCCAATGGGCCCAGGAGAATCGAAAAACGCTACGGAAGGCGCGGTTGCGCGCCGTGAAACGAGTAAATGCCATAGGTGTTGCCCGGTGACGAGCGCACCGGCCTCAATATTTCGAAAGCATGAAAATGCCGTTGGGGAAAGGGTCAGAACGGCATCAGCGGATCGCCGGCTTCTAAGAAGAAGCGGTGGGGCGATGACAATTCCTGCCTGCTGCGAAGAAGCGCGGACGCTTGCGTCACAGGGTCAGGATCGTGGATCCGCCCCGTAGGGAGAAGAAAATGCCTGCATCGTAACCTCCCTAATCTGATTGCCGGAGGACCGCTTATAGTTGAGGACGCGGCGCACGCCAAGCGCCTATATTGTATTTTCCTGCAAGCAGAGCCGGCGTGCTGCAAGTTTGCAACAGTCTGCCGGATCACGGCGCGACATGCGGCCATAGCCTGCGGCATCCGGAATCGAACGTCGGTTCAGTCCGCGGTTCCCGCCGCGAAGCTGTTGAAAATGCCGCGATTTTGCAGAACCTTCATAATGTGTTGGAAATTTCGCCGCTATTCATTGCAAAGCCTGCCCTGTCGAATTTCAGAAATCATCCTCAGAGGTTGCCCGTGCAGAACAACAACATTCTCGTGGTCGGCGGCGCCGGCTATATCGGCTCGCATACCTGCCTTCAGCTTGCGGCAAAGGGTTACCAACCCGTCGTTTACGACAACCTCTCCAACGGCCACGAGGAATTCGTCCAATGGGGCGTCCTTGAAAAGGGCGACATCCGTGACCGGCAGCGTCTTGAAGAGGTTCTTGCCCGGCACAAGCCGCGGGCGATCCTGCATTTCGCGGCGATGATCGAGGTGGGCGAGTCGGTCAAGGACCCGGCCGCCTTCTATGACAACAACGTCATCGGCACGCTGACCCTTTTGTCTGCGGCGCTTGCCGCGGGCATCGATGCCTTCGTCTTCTCATCGACGTGCGCGACCTACGGACTGCCCGACAGCGTACCGATGGACGAGAGCCATAAGCAGGCGCCGATCAATCCCTATGGCCGCACCAAGTGGATCTGCGAGCAGGCGCTGAAGGACTACGATCTCTACAAGGGTCTGCGCTCGGTCATCCTGCGCTATTTCAATGCCGCGGGCGCGGACTTCGAGGGCCGCATCGGCGAATGGCACGAGCCTGAGACCCATGCGATCCCGCTCGCCATCGATGCGGCACTTGGGCGGCGCGAGGGCTTCAAGGTCTTCGGCACCGACTACGACACGCGCGACGGAACGTGCGTCCGCGATTATATCCACGTCCTCGATCTGGCGGATGCCCATGTGCGGGCGGTCGACTATCTCCTGGAGGGTGGCGAGAGCGTCGCACTCAATCTCGGGACCGGCACCGGTACCACGGTGAAGGAGCTGCTGGACGCGATCGAAAAAGTGGCCAAGCGACCGTTCAACATCGGCTACGCCGAGCGCCGGGAGGGCGACTCGACCACGCTTGTCGCCAACAATGACAAGGCGCGTCAGGTTCTCGGCTGGGAGCCGCAATACGATCTCGCGGCGATCACCGAATCGGCCTGGAACTGGCATTCGCGCAGAAATCAGGGCGGCTGATCTTCCCGACCAGCGACCGTGGCTGCCGGAAACGATGGGGGCAGCCCGGTCTTCCAGGTAAGCCGTTCGGGCTTTTCCTGGAGCTGCTCTATTCGGCCGCTCGGCGTGCCGGGCCCGCCGTGACGCGCCGGGCGCGGCCGCGCCGCAGCAACGGGCGTTCGAGCATCATATAGGCAGCGATCCCTAAGAGCGTTCCCGAAAGAACCCCCGCGAACATCGTTGCGGGCGCGCCGAGCCCGATCGCAAGGCCTGCCTTGGCAACGACCGAAATCGCAAATGTGTGCCAGAGGTAGATCGAATAGGAGGCGTCTCCTAGAAGCCCCGGCAGCGGCAGCGCCCGCACGCAGCCGTTCACCTCGAGCGAAAGCACCCCGGTGACGAGCAGAACCGCCAGCGGCCCGGTCGTCAGTTCGTCGAATGGCAGACCGAGCACACCGATGAGAGCGAAGCCGCCGAGCGAGCAGGCGAGCAGCGCAGATCCGACGGCGAGCGGCGGTACCCTGCCCTTCAGCCAGAACTCCCCGATGATCATGCCGGCGACGAATTCCAGAATGACCGGTCGCGTATAGGTCAGCATCACCGGATCGTCGAAGGCGAGCACGCGGCCCGCGATCACCAAGGCAAGGAACAGCCCTGTGACGACGGGCAGCCGCCAGTTGCGCGGCATGAACAGCGAGCCGGCGAAGACGGCGTAGAAGAGCATCTCGAAATTGAGCGTCCAGCCCTGCACCAGCACAGGCCAAATCTCTCCACTGCTCGGCGAGCGCGCGGGGACGAAGAACAGCGACGCCAGAACATGTTCCAGTGTCAGCACCAGATTGGGGAACAGACCCGCCAGTGCGCCCGCGACCATCACGGCGGTCGCGAGCCAATAGACCGGCACGATGCGGCGGCAGCGATCGGCGATGAATTCTACGGGGGTCACGGATCGGCGGTCGCTGATGACCCACATGATGAAGCCGCTGATGACGAAGAAAACATCGACGCCGGCGGCTCCGATCGTGAAATGATGGCCTGTCTTTTCCGCAGCATGGAAGAGCACGACGGCGATTGCCGCAGCCGCGCGAAGATATTGAATGCCGTAGATCGTCTTCAATGGCCGTCTCCCGGCCGCGGCATCATCGGGCCGAAAGACCGCCCGTATGGCGCCGGATGGAATCCTGGCGGCCAGAGCAGGGTCGCTGCCTGCCGGCGACGCGGTATCGTCAGTTTCCCCGCCGTGAAGTACAAAAGGAAGGATCCGACGTGGTAGGGGGTGAGAATATCGATTTCGACGAAGGCACGAACGAAGAGCAGCGCGCCGACACCGAAGAGCACCATCGCCTCCGGATCGCGATCCTCCGCAAGGAGGCGCTTCAATTGGCCGACGAGCGCTGTGACCAGCACCATGGTAAGCAGGATCAGGCCGACCAGGCCCGTCTCCACGACCGCTTCGATGAAGGTGTTGTGGAAATGGAACCCGGCGCGCGAACCGATATAGAACTCCTCCCATAGCCGCTCGGCCTCGGAGAAGCCCTGCACCCAATAGGCCTGGTAGCCGACGCCGAAGAGCGGCGACGCCTTCGCCGCCTCGATGCCCTGCTGCCAGAGATAGGTGCGCCCGGTGAGCGTGGAATCCTTGCCGAAGGCGCCGAGGATCAGATCGACGCCGCCGGCATAGATCATCGCGACGGCGGCAACGCCGCCGAACACCGACGCGGCAATGAAGAGGAGCTTCCTGCTCGCGGGACGCAAGGCCGTGATCGCCCGCATCCCGATGCAAAGACCGATGACGGCCGCGGTCGTCAACACGGAGGTCGCCGATTGCGACGTCAGCAGGCAATAGGCGGCAAGCAATCCGGCAACCCCTGCCGCGCCCATCCATAGGCCCTTTTCCCCGAGCACAAAGACGGCCGCGAAGGCGAAGTAGATGCCGAGCGAGGCGTAGAAGCCCAACTGGTTCTTCGACGCGAATGCGCCAACGAAGCTGTAGGTGCCGTCCAGCGGATCGTAATGATAGGTACCGAAGAGCAGCGAATAGAGGAGCACGATTGCGGCGCCCGCAATCATGCCGCGCGTCAGCGTGCGGATGTCGATCGTGCGCATTGCGATGAGCGCGCAGACGACATGGCTCAGATACTGTATTCCGGTGCGCAGCGACAAGGACGGGGCCGCAGACCAGAAGATCGAAATGCAGGCGAAGATGGTGAAGGCGAATATCCAGAGATAGCTGGCGTAGTTGCCGAGAACCTTTCGGTAGTCCACGAGGACGAGCGGCAGCCACAGGCCATAATAGGCGAGGATAGAAACCTGTCCGAAGCGCGCCGAATAGGCAAAGACGAAGAGCGACAAGGCCAAGGCGAAGATGCCGTAGACTTCATTCGCTCCAGGTCTGACAAGGCTCGCCTTGGATATCCTCATGCCTGCCTCACCGCATTGCCAGTGCCGTATTCACCTTGATGACATCGCCGGGCAGCACGGGTGTGTTCTCCTCGGCGGCGATTTCGGTCGGCTTGCCGTCCTCGTCCCGAATGATCGAATAGGTAATCTCGGCGGCCTGATCTTCGAGCTGGGCGGCATCCGCCGACTGCAGCAGCGCCTCGGTCATGAGATCCCGGCTGGTGCCGAGCTTCAACGTCAGCGTGTCCAGCTCGGCTTCGGTGTTCTGCAACTCCTGAGCGAGCTGAGCATCCCAGTCGTTGCGGAGATTCGTTTCGTCCTGCGCCGCCTTGCTCGCATCCTGCTTTGCCTTGAGGGATGCGGTGTCGATGTCCAGCAGCGACGCCTGAACGTCCGCGACCCGCTGCTCGAGGGACAGTTTGCGCTGGCTGAGCGCCAGCCCTTTTTCGGCAAGGCTGTCGACCTTGTCGCGATCCTCGGTGGCAAGTTCGAGTTGGCGCGCCTGCGTTTCGGCTTTTTTTGCGAGTGCTTCTATCTCGCTTTGAAGAAGGGATTTCAGATCGGCAAGCGCATCGAGCTGACGCTTCTGGCGTTTGTCACGCGATTCCATAAGCGCGATCTCGCTGGCGAGCAGCTTGTCGGCGTCCGGAACGTTCTTGAGCTCCTCGGGCATGGGGATTGTGTTGCGCTTGCCGATTTCGGCAAGCAGTCGCGCGCGGCGAATGAGCAGGCGGCTGCGCTCCGCAACCTGCACCGCGGATTCCCCGCTGGCATTGATGTAGTCGCGCGCGAATCGCTGGCCGTTATCCGCCCGCCGCAGCCCTCCCCCGAGACTGACGGCCTTCAAGACCGTCAAGTTGGGAGCATAGGGGTATTCTCCGGGCGTCTGCACCTCGCCGGAGAGATAGATCGGACGATATTGCGCCATCTCCACCGACGCGGATGGGCGATCCCTGAGGCCGAAAAGCTTCTGCATCTTGACGCCGATCTCTTCGGCCACCTCCGACGTCGTCTTGCCGGAGGCAGGCAGATCGCCGACGAAGGGCAGGGAAAGGTTGCCGGATGGGCCCACCGTATAGTCGCCGCTGACGGCAGACCAGTCGCGGACCGTTCCTTCGGCGGTTTGCCACTCGGCCACGCGAACCCGAAGCTTGTCCATGACGCCGAGCCGGTATTCATCGGCCGACGCCAGCGACGCCCCTGAGGCTGCGAGTGCAGCAAGGAGCGCCAGGCGGGTAAAACAGGAAGCCATGCGGGAACCAGCGGATTTCGCTGATCGTCTATTCGATTGCATTTTTGGATATTTCCGTTGCTCGACGTTGCCCGTGCCGGGCCGGCGCCAAGATTTCAGTAGCTGCCGCGGGAGAGGCAGACGGCAGGGATCGTCTTAAAGACAATGACAAGGTCGGCGAAAAGCGACCAGTTCTGGACATATTGCGTGTCGAAAGCGACGCGCGTGGCGTAGGAGACGTCGTTGCGGCCGCTGATCTGCCAGAGCCCCGTCAGGCCGGGACGCGAGCGCAGATAAAACACGGCGGCCGAATCATAGAGTTCGAGTTCGTCTTCGACCACCGGACGGGGGCCGACGACGCTCATTTCACCGCGAATGATGTTGAGGAGCTGCGGCAACTCGTCGAGGCTGAGCTTACGCAGGACTGTCCCGACAACGGTCACACGCGGATCGTTCTGAAGCTTGCGTGTCGTACGCCATTCTTCATAAGCGTCGGGATTGTTCCTGAAAAACTCTTCCAGGACCTGGTCGCCCCTTTCCATCATCGTACGGAATTTCAGGCACTTGAAGGATTGGCCGTTGTGACCGATTCGGCGATGGCCATAAAAGACGCTGCCGCCGTCCGAGAACTTGACGAGGGCCATGATGAGCAAAAAGAGCGGGCTGAAGAGAAGGAGGGCCACGGAGGCGGCAAGAATGTCGAAACTGCGTTTTGCCATGCCCCCGATCGGTCGGACTGCCCCGGTTTCCTCGGGGATAAAAAACGGCGAACTGGCCGAGCGAGTCGCGGACTTCATAGAGGTGACTCCATTTACGTTGGCGATTGTCGGTCCCGTGGGACGCGGGCTCATCTAACGTGAGTGTGTGGTCAGAATTTGTTTTTTGAAGGCGGAATGATGGCAGCCCTCCGGCGCCCGTCGCCCAGAGGTTTCAGGGCAGCTAAAGTCGCGAAATATTAACAAGAGTTAATTTTGGAGAGCGCAAATCAGGGTTAGGATAGTTCCCCGTGGCATCGCGCACCGGAAACATCATCGGGGGCTAGTTATTTCGGATTATAAAGTATTGTTAATAGACACATCATTCTGCACTGGCAGACAGCGGACCACTGGCGCACGAAATTGACGCGCGGCAACTTTCCTCGATAGTTTTTGCATCGCAACATTTTATTGCGGCGCACAGTTGCTCGGGCTGCCCGCCCAAACAGGTGTAACAAAAGTTGATTGGGAAAAAGGGCCGGCCACACGCCCTCAGAGGCAGCGTGCAAGACAGTTTTACGAAAGGCCCTGCAATTTTAGGGGCACGACGACCGCGTTCGCTCCGCATCCATTTCACGCGGCAAACTGCCCTCGAGATGGGGAACTTATCCGCGATCACACCCGTTTGAATTGTGCGAAATGGAGCCAGTGCTTAAAGACGGCGGAAAGATTTCCGATGTATGCTCGACTGCAACAAAGTAGCGTTTCCCGGTTGAAGAGAAAAGCGGGCGCTAATATAGTGGCTGGGCAGGAGGAGAGGGCAACAACTCTAATGAGGTTCCCAATCGCAGACCCGAAGGTAGGTTAGCGCCATGTTCGCACCGCGTGTTTTTCTGAGCATGATCGGCGCGTTGGCGGCTTTTGCCGTTGCAACTTATTACCTCAACGGATCGCTCGCCTCGACGGCGATTCAGACCCTGATCTGCGCAGTCCTTATTCAGGTCGGCTACTTCGTCGCCGTTCTTTTCCTCGTATGGAAAGAGGCACGGGAGCGCCGCAAGCTTTCTTCTCAGAAGCAGTTCGTGACGGCCGAAGCCGCCAACGATGAGAAGCAACCGGGGAAGGTCTCGTTGCGCAGACTGAACCGGCCTCATCATCTCAATTCCTGAGCGGCTGACGCTGCTCTCCTTCGCACTTGCAAAAAGTTTTTCGCCTGACGCGTTTGCGACATGATCGCGCGGCATGGTTCGGCACCTTCGCGCCCTTGAGGCGCGGCAGCCGATAACTTGCTGGAGGCCTCACATGACCGCAGCCGCGCCGACGGACGTCTGCATCATCATTGCCGCGAAGAACGCCGCCGACACCATCGCGCCTGCCATCGCTTCGGCGCTTGCCGAACCGGAGGCGGCAGAAGTCGTCGTCATCGATGACGGCTCGACCGATGATACCGCTTCGGTGGCACGCGCTGCGGATGACGGAACGGGGCGGCTGAATGTCGTTCGCTTCGAAGAAAACCGCGGCCCCGCGGCCGCGCGCAATCATGCAATTGCGATCTCGCATTCTCCGCTTATCGGCGTGCTCGACGCGGATGATTTCTTCTTTCCGGGACGTCTGGGCCAATTGCTTTCGCAGGACGGTTGGGACTTCGTCGCCGACAACATCGCCTTCATCGATGCCGCGCAGGCGGCAAACGCGCATGGCAGGATCGACCGATTTGACCCTACTCCCCGGCTCATCGATCTTGTCGGCTTCGTCGAAGGAAACATCTCGCGGCGCGGCTTGCGGCGCGGCGAAATCGGCTTTCTGAAGCCGCTGATGCGGCGGGCCTTCCTCGACCAGCACGGCCTGCGCTACAACGAGACGCTGCGCCTCGGCGAAGACTACGATCTATACGCTCGCGCGCTCGCCAATGGCGCACGCTACAAGATCATCCACAGTTGCGGCTATGCCGCCGTCGTCCGCGGCAATTCGCTGAGCGGCAGTCACCGGACGATCGACCTCAAGCGTCTCTATGAGGCGGACCGTGCAATTCTCGCAAGGAGCCGACTGAGCAGCGACGGGGAAGCGGCGGTCCGCCGGCATGAGCGGCACATTCGCGACCGCTACGAACTACGGCATTTTCTCGATCTCAAGAATCAGCAGGGCTTTGGTCGTGCAATCGGCTACGCCCTGACCCATCCGGCCGCACTGCCGGCGATCGTTGGCGGAATTCTTGCGGACAAGACCGAACGTTTTCGTCCGTCCGGTTCGCCCGCGCCCCTCGCTCTCGGTGGAAAGGGCGAAGTGCGCTATCTGCTCGAGGCTCTCGCCGTGGATCACCCTCAAAAATAATCCCGGCGTATGCCGTCGAGCACCGTGCGGAAGCGCTCCTTGCGCTCTGCCAGCGCACTGTCCCTGCTCAATTGCGGCGCCGCCCGGCTTGCCTGCCACAGCGCCAGCGTCGCCGGCGCAGCGAGCGCTCGCTTGGCGGCAGCGCGCAATGACGTCTGGCGTGGCTCACGCTCGGCGACGGCCAGGTCTCCGTCGATCTGCCGGCGGTTCGGGTCCTCCGGCTGCGGCTCCTTCGCCTGGAAACCCATGCCCCAGAAACGGGCTCCCTTGATCATGGCTTCCGCCCGCGTCGACACCGGCACCCGCCGGGGGCGGTAGGTGACATCGAGGGTCTGGGCCCAGTCGTTCCACTTGAAACTGTTGATGCTGTGCGACGTACTGACCGCGGTCCAGGGAACGCGGAACGCGTCGGCCAGGATGGCGCCGTGCATGGATTCGGCGACGATAAGCTCCGACTGGCCGATCTTTCGGATGACGTCCTTGGCCTCGCCACGCGGGTCGATATAGTTGAGACCGACCGCGTCGCAGATCGCCGGCCACAATCCGGCGATCGCCGATTCCCAGTGTGGTACGAAGCTTCTTTTATAGATCTTTCGAAGGTCTTGGAACTCCGGAAGGTCAGCGACCATCACCGCAGGATCGATGATGCCGAGCTCGGGAGCCACGCCGACCTTCGCAGCCGTCAGCGGGCCACGGACCGAGCGGATATCCCACTCCTTAGGGTCGCTCATGTCGGGAAGCGTGCCGTAGCCGAAACCGCTGCCGATGACGAGCTTATGGGTAGCCTCGGGCAGCAGAGCGCGGTTCAAGACCGTCCCGACCCCCACGAGCAGCGTCTCCGGATGGACTTCGCGAAAACCGGGCAGCAGGAAATCCCAAAGCCACAGGTTCAGGTCGTCACCAAAATTTCCGTGCTGGGATTCCCAATAATACGGCTTCATGACCGTCTCCGTTTGTAATTGTGAGGCGACCCGACACGCGCCGCGGCAAATGTCGTCGCTTGATTTCCGGGTGTTGTCAGCGCAAGCAGCGCGTGCCCGATCGGGCCGAAGGAAGTTAGCGGGATAGTTTTCCAACCGCCAATTCGGCGGCGCTGCCGATCAATCGCGGGTCTCGCCAGAGCCAGCGGGCAAGAAGATCGAATTGCGGCAGTTTCCTGCGCTTTATCCGGCGTGCCTGGCTCCATAGCGCCTGCCGCCGCGCCGTATGCTTGTAGGATCGGATCGCCTCCATCGCCTTTGGCCGGTTACGATATCGGCCTTCGAGCGTGTCGAGTGCAACCCAGGTGTTGAACTGCTGCTTCAGGAACTGCGGCGAGTCGTTATCGATCGAATGAAAGATGTTGAGCCCTTCGCCGCGCACCGCGCCCGCTGCATCGCAAAGAACGACGCGCTTGGATGCGAGCACGCAGTCGCAGAAGAAGAGCACGTCCTCGGCCGCAAGTTTGAGCGTGGCCTCGAAACGCACCTTTTCGAAGAGCTTGCGCCCGATCACCATGCAGGACATGTGGAGAAAGCTCCAGTTCTTCAGCATGACGTCCTGAAGCTCGGGGAGCTCGACGACGAGCGGGCTTTCCGAGAGGCGCGTGACCGTCTCGCTCTTTTCGAGATCCGCGACCCCGAAATGATAGTAGAAGGCGTCGCCGCCCGTGATCGAGGCCCAATAGCAGTCGGCGTCGAAACGCGTCATGCTTTGATAGGCGTTCAGGAGATGATCCGGCGTCCAGACGTCGTCGGAATCGAGGAAAGCGACGAAGTCGCTGTCGGCAGGAACATTATCGAGACCGGTATTGCGCGCGCCACCCGGCCCGCCGTTGGGCTGACGGATGACGGTGATGCGCTCCCTTTTTTCCTGGGCGAGCCCGGCAAGCTCGTCCGCTATCGGATAGGGGGATTCGTCGTCGATCACGAGAACGTGGAAATCCTCGAGCGTCTGAGCAAAAACGGATGCCAGCGCGCGCCGGAGAATTCCGGGTTCCTTCTGGTAGTACGGAATGACAACTGTGAGCTTCGCCATCTTTTCGCCCCTGCGGTTTCTCTAAAAAGAGTCTGCGTGGTCTCCTCCCACCGGGTCGCGGCCGTATATCTAGAGTCTGTCCTTTGCATTCCTCCTTCAAAGGACTTTCACGGAATCCTCGCCAATGACCCCAACCGTTAACGCAAAAACCGTAACGCGCAACGTCGGCTGGAGCGTTCTTTCCAAGACAGGGACATTCGGGCTTAAATTTGTCACGGTCCCGATTCTGGCCCGCATTCTGTCTCCCGAGGAGTTCGGCGCCGTCGCCGTTGCGCTCACCGTGGTGCAGTTCCTCGCCATGATCGGCGGCGCCGGCCTCACCTCCGCACTCGTCATCCAGCAGGATGAGGAGATGGAAACCGTGCACTCGGTTTTCTGGGCGAACCTCGCCATCGCGCTCATGATGGCGCTCGGACTGTTCGTTTTTGCCGAGCCTCTGGCCACGCTGCTCGGCGCGCCGGAGGCTGCCTACCTGCTAAGGATCATGAGCCTGCTGATCCCGCTGCAGCTCGGCGGCGACGTCGCCTATTCGCTGCTTGTCCGGAGGATGAATTTCCGCAAGGACGCCGTCTGGAGCATGATCTCCGAATCGCTCGGTGCCGTTATTGCCGTCCTTCTGGCGCTGCTCGGTTTCGGCATATGGTCGCTGCTCGCCCAGCTTTTCGTCTCGGCGCTGGTGCGCCTGTCCGGCCTCTATGCCGTTTCCCGCTACGCACCGCGCTTCGTATTCTCGCTGCAACGCGTCCTGGCGCTCAGCCGCTTCAGTTTCGGCATGATGGGTTCCGAGATCGCGAACTTCATCACCTTCCAATCCCCGATGGTCGTCATCTCCCGCTATCTCGGGCTGTCCGATGCCGGCGCCTATTCGGCGGCGAATCGGTTCGCGAGCATCCCGAACCAGGTCGTCCTCTCCGCCGTCATGGGTGTGCTGTTCCCAACCTTCGGCCAGATGATGCATGATCGCGAGCGGCGTTCACAGGCGCTGATGCTCAGCACTCAGGTGACCACCGTCCTGCTGGCGCCGATGATGTTCGGCCTCTGGGCACTTGCCGAGCCGGCGATGCTCGTACTTTTCGGGAGCCAATGGGCCTATGCCTGGCCGGTCCTCGGACTTCTCGCGCTATCGAAAGGGATTCTCACCCCCTGCAGCACGTTCATTCCCTATCTGAAGGGGGTCGGCCAGGGAGCCGTCCTGTTCTGGTGGGCACTGATTCGCGCGATTGCGACAACGGGTGCGGTCGCCTACGGAGCCATCGACGGCTCG
The DNA here is from genome assembly GCF_000375585.1 of Sinorhizobium meliloti 4H41. Lineage (GTDB taxonomy): Bacteria > Pseudomonadota > Alphaproteobacteria > Rhizobiales > Rhizobiaceae > Sinorhizobium > Sinorhizobium meliloti_A. The sequence goes on from NZ_AQWP01000006.1 coordinate 55,643, forward strand.
CTGGTCGAGGCGATGATCTGGCTGTGCATCGTCAATGCCGTAACGCTTGTCGGATACTCCTGGGTGGTGTTTCGTGCCGACAGTACGCCCTTCGTCAAGGGCTTGTTCCTATCCAGCCGGCCGATGATCGCGGCTCTGCTGATGGCGCTCGTCGTCCGTTTCCTGCTCGAGCATTTCGGCGCCCATGTGCCGAACGCCGTTCTGCAATTGGTCGCCGGAACGGTCATCGGCACCGTTATCTACACGGTTCTGATCCTTCTGACGGAGCGATCGCTGTTGCGGAGGCTCCTGGAAATGGCACGAGCACGCAAGCCGAGAGCCGCTCCCGCAGCAGCCGCCGAATAGTCAGACGTGCCCGACTGTGGAGAAAAAGGGACGGGTCGTCCCGCCCTTTTGTCACCAACGGGGCGCGGCCGCGGGAACGGTTTGCGGTACGCCGCGTTACAGTTCGACGGCAACAACATGGATGGTCGAGATGAAAGGCATTATCCTTTGGTTGATGGGCGTTCCCCTCATCGTCATTATCCTGCTCTATATGTTCGTCTTCTGACCGCGCGGTATCGCGAATCATCCGCCTGACGAGCAAAGTCGCGCGACTGCACGCGCTCAGTCACGTCGTTATGCACGCCGCGGTGGCATTCACCCAAAGTTTTGAAGGATGTGAATGGCACCCACCTGGGTTAGCCTGTTCGGGTATTTCGGCTGAACGGGGATGGGGCATGATCGGCATCAAAAGCGCTGTAGCTGCCGGCGGCAGGCGCGCGCCGCGCTCGGCACGACGGGTCTCTGCCGGCGCGCGGGCGCTCGGCGCCGCTCTGGCGGCGCTTCTGATGACCCATAACGCCGAGGCCGCAGATCCGATCATTGGTCAAGCCTCGGTGATCGACGGCGATACTATTGAAATCGCCGGCGAACGCGTCCAACTTAACAGTGTGGACGCGCCGGAAGAGTGGCAGGTCTGCCTCGATGAAAGAGGAGCAGATTATCGGTGCGGCAAGGAGTCGGCCTCGGCCCTGGAAGCATTCTTGTCGGCATCCCGTCCGACCCGCTGCGAGTTTGCCGGAAGGGATCGTTATGGCCGCTTCGTCGGAACGTGTTTCCGGGCCGATGGCAAGGACGTAAACCGCTGGCTGATCGAGTCCGGCAATGCAGTCGATCGCGACACGGACAACAAAGGCCTCTATGCATCCGCGCAGCAAACTGCCAAATCAAACGGTGCTGGAATCTGGCGCGCACAGCCCGAACATGCCTGCGCGGCGCGCGTCGGCCGGGTAAACCGAAAGCCGAATTGTTGAAGGCTGCAAACGAGTGCCAATGATCTTAGAATTCTGGATACTGTGCGCCATTGTTACCGCCGTCGTCGCGGCGGTCAGAGGCGGCCATAGTCTGCTCTGGCTGCTCATCGGCTGTCTTCTCGGGCCGATCGGTGTTCTGGCGGCGATCTTCGTGCCTTCGCTCAAATCGAAGGACCCTTTGGTTGCGGCAAAACGCCAGAGCGAGGTTGACGAGCTGGCGAAGCCGCTTCGCGAAGGCGACACCAAGACCGTCTCCGCAAAGCCAAAGGATCGCTGAATCCCGATAATTTCAGGTCGGACCGTGCGCCCTTGGAGCGCCCTTTGGCCTGGCTCTGCCGACTGCACGGGCTAGGGCCGTTGAGCGTCATCTTGATATTCTTCTATGGTACGGCTATTATCCGTACATATAGAACGGAGATCGTTATGGCCCAGATGCAAGCTAATCGTGACGACCGCATCGAACTGCGCACCACGCGCGACGAAAAGCGGCTTCTCACCGCCGCAGCCGCCCATGAGCGGCTGGACGTAACCAGCTTCATCATGCGCGCTGTCCTGCCGGCCGCGCGCGAGGTGGTTGAGAACGCGGAACGTATTTCGCTGTCGGAGCGGGATTCCCTGCGCGTGCTCGATCTTCTGGAAAATCCGCCGGCCCCGACGCCGGCTCTGCTCGCCGCAGCCCGCCGCCGTATCGCACGAGACGGCAAGAGTGCTTGACTGGCGGGAGGAACCTATCGGACGCCACCATGACCGCAAGGCGTTCGATTGCGGCACGCCGGAACTGAACGAGTATCTGCGCCGGCACGCCCGTCAGAACCACCAAGGCGGCGGCTCCAAGACCTTCGTGGCGGTGGCTCCAACCGCGCCCGAAACCATACTCGGCTACTATTCAATCAGCCCCGCTTCGATTGTCTTCGCAAAAGTCCCCGCCTCCCTGACGAAAGGGCTGGGCCGCTACGAGGTCGCCGTGTATCGGCTTGCCCGTCTGACGGTGGCGCTTCCGCTGCAGGGTCGGGGGCTTGGCGGCGATCTTTTGCTGGCAGCCGGTGCGCGAGCGCTTGCCGTTGCCGCGCAGGTCGGCGGGGTGGCGCTTGCCATCGACGCCAAGGACGAGAAGGCGGCGTGCTGGTACGAGCGTTTCGGCGCAATGCCGCTGCTCGACAGCAGCCCCCTTAGCCTGATCCTGCCATTCAAGACCATCATCGACGCTCTGGATGCCGCGCAGGGCGAATAGCCGATCAGAAAAGGAACAACGAGACCGTCTCCGCAAAGCCAAAGGATCGCTGAATCCCGATAACGACCTATGGCCTAGCTCTGCCGACTGCACGGCCCTCAGGCCTGTTGAGATCGAATACCCGCCGCCGCTTGTTGAATTCCTCATTCCTGCGCTTGTCACAGGAATCCAGCCAGACCAAGTCCTTGGGCTGGAAGAACGCTTCCCGCGCCGCAGACGCGGCGCTGCTGGATCCCTGTGACGAGCACAGGGATGAGGGTAGAGAGGGTGCGGTCCCTCGGCGCGTTTCATAAACCGTGACGATAGTAAGGCGGCGCGGAAGCTCCCGCCCGTATACAGCGTCCCGCTTCGCTTCGATGTAGTGGCCGCACATCTCGGTCCCTCATTCCTGTGCTTGTCACAGGAATCCAGCCAGACCAAGTCCTTGGGCTGAAAGAACGCTTCCCGCGCCGCAGACGCGGCGCTGCTCTCATCCCTGTGACGAGCACAAGGATGAGGTGAGGAGAGATTGCAGCCCTCCGAATAGTTTTCCTATAGCGTCGCGCCTTCCGAGACACGCAAAGGTCGCTCTAGCACTTTGAGCTGCTGCATGTTTTTGTCCATTGATCGGCTACGATCAAAGGAAACATGCAGTGGGCGCACCGTGCCATTCGCCCTCTCGACAGGGACGGTGGATACGGCATCTTTCGGGCGCACGTAGCTTCTAAGGGCTATAGCGTTTCACTGTTTCACAGGAACAGTGAACCGTTCTCGACTCGGAACCCGCAGCGGTCAGCGAGCCGCTGGCTGAAACAGCTCCACCATATTGCCGGAGGGATCGATCAGCAGTATCTGCGATCCGCCGGGTCCGGTCACGACGTCGTTGCGAAACCTGACGCCGGCGGCGCGCAGGCGCTCGACCTCGACAGTCAGGTCGTCGACGATGAGATGAATCCGGTTCCAGCCGCCCGGCGAAGGACGTTCGCCGTCCGGCATCGGCCGTCCCGCAGAGCTCAACGGGCCGCTCAGCAACAGCCGCAGGGCACCCCGCCTGACATCCGCGAAAGCGGGAGCGTGGTTGGAGAGAAGCGAAAAGCCGAGATGCTTCGTGTACCATTCGACCGCAGCTTCGACGTCAGCCACCATGTAACGCACGTTGACGGTTGTTTCCGACATTCCCGCCTCCCGATCCGAGTTCACCAAAACAGCCCGAATACGCCACCGATTTTCGCGCGATTATTGGCGACGTCAATGTCCCTTTCGCGCCTGCTGGTCCCCACCTCGTGCGGCGAGGGGGGCGGCCCGCACGTGAGACGGGCCGGCACTCAGTCGGCGATGCGTTTCACCATGATGACATCGTCAATCTCCCGGCCCTCGTGAAGAAAACCGCCTGGAATGCGGCCGGCTACAGAAAAGCCCTCGCGATGGTAAAATCGGATCGCCGTCGGGTTGTCGGCGCTGACGGCAAGCTCCAGCTGTTTGATGCCCTCATTTCGTGCGTAATCCGCGACAGCATCCAGAAGCCGCCTCGCTAGCCCGGTTCCGCGATGTTCCCGGCGCAGATAGACCATGACGAGCGTCGCGCGATGCGCCATCTTGCTGGCGCTCTGACGCATCAGCCCCATGATGCCGACTGGGACATCGTCCTGGAAGGCAACGAAGACGGGATTGCCGACGGTTCTGCGCCGCCATTCCTCGTCCGGCAGCTTTTCCCAATCTTCGGCGCTGCTGGCAAAGGAGGCAGGCTCCGTCCGAAGCGCCTCCAGCCGAATGCTGCGGAAGGTCGCGACATCGTCGATAACGAGCAGTCTGATCGTCGTGCTCACGATCACGCCGCCGGGTCGAAGAGCGCCATGTCGATGTCGGTCATCTCGACCCGGCGCTCGAAGGCGACCCCGTTCTCGTCGAAAAGATGGCAGTCGGCGGCGCGGATGCCGGTCCTGATCGTTTCGTCCGCACGGATCGCGAGCGTTCCCGGCAGCATGGCACAATAGTTCTCGCCCTCCCCGTCGAGCGCCACATAGGCCACGGTGTGAGCGCCGAGACGCTCGATTACCGATGGGGTGACCGTCAGCGTCAGGTCGGCGCCACCCATCTGGATGTGTTCCGGCCGGACTCCGAGCGTCAGGGTTCGGCCGGTCATGCCCGCGCGGGGCGTGACCGGCACAAGGACAGTCTGCCCCTTGTAGTCCACTTCCACGCCGGCCTCCGTGACGCCGGTGCAGGCGACCGGCAGGAAATTCATCTTCGGATGCCCGATGAAGCCGGCGACGAATATATTGGCGGGCTTGTGATAGAGTTCGAGCGGCGCTCCCGTCTGGGCGATCTCACCGGCATTCAGCACGACGATCCGGTCCGCCATCGTCATCGCCTCGACCTGGTCGTGCGTGACGTAGATCATCGTCGCCTTCAATTGCCGGTGAAGTTTCGCAAGCTCGATGCGCATGTCGGCGCGCAATGCCGCGTCGAGGTTCGACAGAGGCTCGTCGAAGAGAAAGATCTTCGGCTCGCGCACTATCGCCCGCCCGATTGCCACACGCTGGCGCTGGCCGCCCGAAAGCATGCCTGGCTTCTGCTCCAGCCGCTGGTCGAGATGCAATATGCGGGCAGCATGCTCGACCTTCGCCTTCAGTTTCTCCTCCGGCATTTTCTCGACCCTGAGCGGAAAGGCGATATTCTCGAACACGCTCATATGCGGGTAGAGTGCATAGGACTGGAAGACCATGGCGATGCCCCGCCTGACCGGCGGCAGATCGTTGACGCGCTTCCCGTCGATGACGATGTCGCCGGCGGTCGTCTCGTCAAGCCCCGCGATCATTCTGAGCAAGGTGGACTTGCCGCAGCCGGAAGGCCCGACAAAGACCACGAATTCGCCATTCCCGACTTCGAGCTCGATGCTCTTCAGCACCTCGTAGGTGCCGTAGAATTTCTGAACCTTGTTGAGAGTGAGCTGTCCCAATAATCTGTCTCCGGCCACCGGCGAAGCGGCATTTCCGCCACTATGGAAGGCGGGACCGCCGAGCCGAGGCCCCGCGGTCCCGGCGGGCTTATTTGTACTGTTCGAGGTCGTCGGCCGCCTTCTTCAAGGCATCCGCCGGCTCGGCATTGCCGGTCACCACCGACTGAACCATCTCGATCATCGTGTTCTGGAAACCTTTGAAGTCCTTGAAGAGCGGCTCCGGACCACCATAGGCTATCCCGTCGATAAACGGCTTCCAGGACGGATCGGCCTTGACGAATTCGTCTACCTTCGGAGACGGCCGAAGCGGCGTCAGACCCGCACCGCCCTGCAACTCGTACTCGCCCTGCGGGCCGGGTGAGGTGATGAACTTGGCGAACTCGATCGCTTTCTCCTCGACACCCGTATCCTTGAACACCACAAGGCTGTCGGTGATCAGCAGGGTGCCTTCGCCCTTGGCCGAAGGGCCGAGCGGCAGCGGCGCTACACCCCAATTGACCTTCGTTTCCTTCAGTCGGGCGGCAGCTCCGGAGCCCGACTGGATCATGCCGACTTTCCCGTCAAGGAAGATGGCGCGGATTTCGTTCTGCTCGTAAGCCGTCGCCCCTTCGACCGAATAGGGGGTGATGTCCTTGTAGGCCTGCAGGGCGGCAAGGACTTCCGGGCTGTCGATGACGATATTGTCGCCGTCGATGACCTTGCCGTTATTGGTGTAAACCCAGTGCATGAACTGGTGCATGGTGTTGTCGAAGGTCTTGGCCGGAAGTCCGTAGCCCGCAATGCCGGTCTTTTCCTTGATCTGCTTGGCGAAGGCGATCTCTTCGGCCCAGGTTTTGGGCGGGACTTCCGGATCAAGACCGGCCTGTTTGAAAAGGTCCTTGTTCCAGTAGAGCGCCTTGGTGGAAAATGCGATAGGCACGCCCCACTGCGTTCCCTCGAAGGTTACCGTGTCGACGATATTCGGATAGTAGCCTTTTTTCTCGTCCTCGGTCATCGGGACCGGAACGATCAATTCGTTCTCGGCGAACTCCTTGAGCGCGCGCGATCCGACATAGGCCATGCCGACAGGAGTCCCGGCCACGGCAAGCGTCGTCGCCTTGTCCTGACACTGGGCCCAGCCGACGACTTCGGGCGTGACCTTCCAGCCGGGATTCTTCCCCTCCCATTCCTTGATGTATTTCTCGTGGATAGGATCGATCGTGTCGCCGCAATAGATCCAGCTGATTTCCTGGTCCGCGGCCTGTGCGGCAACGCTGCCGAGAGCGGTCGATCCGAGCAGCGCAAGCGTGAAAAAGGTAGCTTTGCAAGCAATAGTCACTGATGAAACTCCCCTGTTTTAATGGTTGCTTATTGTTTCACCGCGCCGGCGGTCAGGCCGCTGACGAGATAGCGTTGAAGGAAGAAGATCACGATCACGGCCGGAGCGATGCCGACGAAGCTTGCCGCCATGAGCTCGTTCCAGACCACCTCCTGCCGGCCGAAATAGGCGAAAAGGCCCACGGGCAGCGGCATGTACTCGCTCTTTGAGTTGAAGGTCAGCGCGAAAATGAACTGCTGGGCATAGGAGCCGATGAAGGTCGTGATTGCCACAACCGTGATACCCGGCATGGCGATCGGCAGGATCACCCGGCGAAGCGTGTAGAAGTGGCTTGCACCGTCGACGAAGGCTGCCTCGTCCAGCTCGCGCGGGATGCGCATCATGTAGGTGCGCAGAAGCCAGATAGCAGACGGGATCAGGAAGGCGACACCCGGCACGATCATGGCGAAATAGGTGTTCAGCACGCCGAAGCTGCGCATCAGCCGAAAGAGGGGGATGAGCAGCACGGCGCCCGAGAACATGTTGACCGCCAGGAAAGCGGCAAGCAGCGCCCCGCTGCCGCGGAACCTGAAGCGCGCAAAGGCATAGGCCGCCGGCACCACCAGCACCAGCACGACGGCTGTCACGATGATGGAAATGAAGAAGGAGTTGAAGATATAGCGGGCGAAGCCCGGCACGCTCACCCACATGGTGCGATAGGCTTCGAAGGAGCCTTCCTCCGGCCAGAAGCGGTAGGGAGAGGAAAAAAGGCGGCTCAGCGGCTTCAGAGATACGAGGAAGCCTTCGACGAACGGCGCGAGGATGAAAGTGAGAAAGACGAAGATGCCCGCATAGATGCCGACGAGCTCGTACCAGCGATAGCGGTTGATCATTGCGGGCTGGCTCATCGGCTTTCTCCCGTGGCAAGGCGGTGCGTGACGCGGAAATAGGCGATGCAGAAGATCGACAGGAAGATGCAGATCAGTACGGCGCGCGCCGCGCCCTCCCCGTATTTCTTCGAGCCGATCGCGGTCCGGTAGGTGTCGATGATCATCGTCGTCGTGTCGCCGTTCGGCCCGCCCTGGGTCAGGATCCAGATGATGTCGAACGAGTTGAAGGTGGCGATCAGCGACAGCATCGACATGGTGATCATCGACGGCACGAGGAGCGGCAGGGTGATGCGGCGAAAGCGGTAGAAGCGCCCTGCTCCGTCGGTCCAGGCGGCCTCGTAGAGATCCTGCGGGATCGCCTGCATCGAGGCGAGCATATAGAGCGTTACCAGAGGCACGCCGATCCAGACGTCGGTGACGATGGTCGCCCAGAAGGCGGTGGAGCCATGCGCCAGGAAGGCGACCGGACCGTCCACCAGCCCCCAGTTCTGGAGCATACCGGAGATCATCCCGAACTGGCCGTTATACATCCAGCCCCACATGAAGATGCCGATCGCCATGGGCACGATCCATGGCGGCATGGTGAGCAGGCGAAAAAGCGCCCGCCCCGGCACTGCGGCGTTCAGCATCATGGCGCCGAATGTGCCGATGATCATCTTGATCGTCACCGAGAAGGCGGTCCAGACGAAGGTGCGGAGGATCACTTCTGCGAAGGTGGCGTTGAAGATCTTGTCGTAATTGGCTGTGCCGACCCAATTGGTCGTCTTCTTCAGCGAGGCATCGGTGAAGGACAGGATGAAGGTATCGACCAGCGGATAGGCGACGATAACCGTCACGTAGAAAACGGCCGGAAGAAGCAGGATCCAGGCGAAGATGATCGTGCTGCGCCGAACGCTCATCCCCTCCCCCTCTCAAGCCGCACGGGCATGCAGGGCTTCGTCGAAGCGGTCCCAGAGGGGCCGAAGATCTACGACCGTCCGTTTCATCCGCGCCTCGTCCATGGACAGCGCCAGTATGCCCGCTTCCAGCGCGTCGAGCGGCGAGACCGGCAGGGGACCGCCATCCCGCACATGCGCGATGATCTCGGCCGCCATCTGCTCGTCGGCGCCGTAGTGTTGCGAAAGCGCCGTCTCTTTGGCGTAGCGCTTCTCGACGACCTTCCTGCCCGACAGCACCTCGTGCACGTCCAGATAGCCGCGAATGAAGTCGCCCTCCGCCATGCCGCGCGATCCGACGACGCAAAAGCGGCGGAACTGGTCCGGCACGTTGAGGTTGGTGTGGAAGTTCATCGCGACGCCGTTGGCATATTCGACGATGGCGACCTGATAGTCGATGATGTCGCCGTCACTGTCGAAGACCTTGTCGGAACCGAGCCAGCCGCTCGGCTTGCGGTGGAAGAGCTGCAGGTCGTTGACGCCGTCGCGACTGGGGTCATTGGCCGGAATGAAGCTCTTGCGGCCGCCGAAACTGGCGACGCGTTCCGGCCGCGCGCCGACCACGCCATTGTAGAGATCGAGATCGTGACAGCATTTCTCGAGCATGAAGCTTCCGGCATAACGTCCGTAGCGGCGCCAGTCGCGCATGAAGAATGCGCCGTGATAGGGCTCTATGTGCTCGGCGGCCTCGATCGAAACCACGTGACCGAGCGTTCCCGCGGCTTGCGCAGCGCGCAGGTCACGATAGAGCGGCGCATAACGCAGCACGAGACCGACCATCAGCCGGTCGGGCCCGTGTTTCGAAAGCAGCGCCGCAAGTTCCAGGCTCTGCTCGATCGTACTGACGATCGGCTTCTCGCAGAAGACCTTGATGCCGGCCTCGAGACCGATGCGGATATGATCGAGATGCATGTGGTTCGGCGAGCCGATCATCAGGAGATCGAGCTCTTCGCCGGCGATCAGCTCTTCAGGCGTGGCGTAGGCCCTGCCGGCGGAAATGCCTTTTTCGGTAAGCGTGGCAAGGCCGGCTGGTTCGGGATCAACATATCCCGCGATCTCGAAGGCTTCGTCGATCGCCTTGAAGACATAGCCCAGATATCCCAGACGGAATCCGAGTCCGATTATCCCGACTTTCATGCTCGCGCTGTTCCCTTGTCTCGGCGTAATTATTTTTCGTAGACTGGGACAGAATTTTCATGTCGTCAATAAAAAATCGGAAATTGTGGGAGATTATGAAATTCATTTTCATTCTTGGGCGTCAAGCTTGGCGCACGCGCAAGCAACGGCCTGACGCCTTCCGCCAATTCGACCGGACGCGAGGCGCTTCAGATGTGCGCTCGACCGGCGAATGTCCGTTCAAGCCCCTGGAGCGCATCGTGAATGAGGACGGCAAGCGCGCCGACGATCAAGCCGCCTTGGAGGACAAAGGCGAGGTTGTTGGATTGAAGTCCTGCGATGATGACCTCGCCAAGCGTCTTGGCCGCGACGGTCGAGCCGATCGTCGCCGTCGCGAGACTGATCACGACGGAAAGGCGGATGCCCGTCAGGATCACCGGCAGCGCCAGCGGAAGCTCGATCCTGAAGAGGCGTTGGCGCCCGGTCATTCCCGCGCCGCGTGCGGCCTCCATCACCGTCGGCGGCAGCGTCGTCAGACCGGTCAGGGCATTTTCGAAGATCGGCAGAAGGCCGTAGAGGAAAAGGGCGATCAGGGTCGGCTTCTCGCCGAAGCCGTAAATCGGGACGGCAAGCGCGAGGACCGCCACCGGCGGGAACGTCTGGCCGATGTTCACCAGACTGCGCGAGAGCGGCAGAAACTCGGCGCCGGCCTTCCGCGTGACGATGATCGCCAGTGATACGGCGACGAGGGTCGCGGCCACGGTCGCGACGAATACAGTCCGCAAGTGCAGGACCGTCAGCCAGAACAGGCTGCCCTGGTTGTAGACGGCCGGCGCGTTCTCCTGCACCAGAGGTTTAAGCAGCGGCTCGAACCAGGCGGGCTGCAGCAGGAAAGCCAGCAGCACGGCGAGCACGGTCAGCCGAAACAGATTGGGCAGGGTGGCCATCACTGCCGCCTCGCCGCACGCTTCACGATCGCTTCGAGCGTGATCTTGCCCAGGATCGCGCCGTCGGCCGCCGCGACCGGCAGTGCCGAACGGCCCGTCCACAGAAGCTCCGACAGCGCGTCACGCTGGCTGAGAACCTCCGGGACCGGCCGACCCTCGGCCGAGCCGGGCTCGACCGCCTCGCCGACCGTCTCGATGCCCAGTAGCCGGAATGGACGCTCGCTGGCGCCGACCAGCGTCTCGACGAAAGGTGTGGCGGGCCTGACGAGCATTTCGGCGGGCGTGGCATATTGCACCACCTCGCCCTTGTCCATCACCGCGATCCTGTCGGCAAGGTGGAAGGCCTCTTCCATGTCGTGCGTGACCAGGATGATCGTGGTGCCGAAATGTTTCTGGATGGCGGCGAGGTCGTCCTGCGCCTTGGCGCGGATGATCGGATCGAGCGCGCCGAAGGGCTCGTCCATCAGGAGCACGTTGGGCTCGGCCGCCAGTGCCCTTGCAACGCCCACCCGCTGCTGCTGCCCGCCGGAAAGCTCGTGGGGGTAGCGCGGTCCGAATTCCGCGGGATCGAGCTGGAACAGCTTCAGCAGCTCCTCGACCTTGGCATCGATGCGGGCTTTTTCCCAGCCGAGCAGCGTCGGCACTGTCGCGATGTTCTGCGCGACCGTCCTGTGCGGGAAGAGGCCATGGCCCTGAATGGCGTAGCCGATGCGCCGGCGCAGCTCGAAACCGGGAATCGACCGGTTGTCCTCCCCGTCTATCCTGATCGTCCCGGCCGTCGGCTCGACGAGGCGATTGATCATTCTGAGGAGCGTCGTCTTGCCGGAGCCGGAGGTTCCGACGACGACGGTGACCGTATGCGGCGCGACCGTCAGCGACACGTCGCTCACGACCGCCGTATCGGCATAGCGCTTGGTTATTCCCTCGATTTCGATCATGCGGCGTTGCCTCGGCTGCGGTTCGGCATGGTCATCTCGATCAGGGCGTCGAGCACGATTGCGGCGGTAAAGGCCAGCACGACGGTAGGAATGGCACCGAGCAGCACCAGGTCCATCGCCGTCTGACCCACCCCCTGGAAGACGAAAACCCCGAACCCCCCGCCGCCGATAAGGGCGGCGATCGTCGCAAGCCCGATGTTCTGCACCAGCACGATGCGGATGCCGGTCAGGATCACGGGAAAGGCCAGCGGAAACTCGATCGCGACCAGGCGCTGCCGATCCGTCATGCCGATGCCACGCGCCGCGTCGGTGGCCGCGTGCGGCACGCCGGCAAGCCCGACGACCGTATTCGCGACGACAGGCAGCAGGGAGTAGAGGAAGAGCGCGACGAATGCGGGGGCGGCCCCGATGCCGCGGATGCCGATCGCCGCAGCGCCGGGAACATTCGCCGCGACCCAGCCGAGCGGCGCGATCAGAATGCCGAAAAGTGCAATGGAAGGGATCGTCTGGATGGCATTCAGGACATTGAGCACGCCGGCCCGCAACCGTTCCACGCGGTGACAGAGAATGCCGAGCGGCAATCCGACGACGGTCGCCGCGGCAAGCGAGCCGAGCGCCAGCGTCACGTGACGGCCCGCCTCGGTCCAGAACAGTTCGGCGCGGTTGGCATATTCTTTCATGATCGAAAGGTCGTCCCAGCGGCCGGTGACGAGCATTCCTCCAGCGAGGACGAGGACGCCTGCGAAAACGAAAAGTCGCAGACCGGGGCCCGGATTGAGGCGGGTCAAGGCGTCTGCGAGCAACAGTGAGAAGGCGAAGACCAGGACCCAGAAACCGGAAGCCGGAGACACGCGTGCAAAGCTGTTGTCGGGCGGCGTCAGGTGATCGGCTGCCACCCCGATCAGAAGGGCGAGAGCTGCCAGCGCAGCCAGTGCCACGCCCATCCGCAAGAGGCGCGGCGTCCTCATAAACGCGACGGCGGCGCCGGCGACCACGAGGGCGAGGAGCCCGTAGCCGAGCGGCGGCGGAAGTGCCTCCAGGATGGCCCGCGCTTCGCCCTGAATGATCCGGTTTGCACGAAACGTCGCGAAAGGCGCAACGAAAGCGCCATAGAGGACGAGGATCGCGATGATCAGGCCGAGCTTGTCGAAACGGAAGGCCAAGCGTTCCTTTTTCTGGATGATGCCAATCGCCATTCAGCCGTCCGTTCGACGCAGGATGAGGGAGAGCGCGGTCGAAGTCTTATCGGACCAGCGCCCTTCCCCGGCGTCAAGCTATTTCAGGAAGCCGTTCGCCTTCAGGAAATCCTCGGCAACGGCCTTGGCCGACTCGCCCCCGACCTGCACGCGGCCGTTGAGCTCCTGCAGGGTGGTGAGGTCGAGCTTTTCGAAGACGGGCTTCAGGATCTCTTCAATCGCCGGATTTTCCTTGAGAACCGCCTCGCGGATGATCGGCGCCGGCTGATAAACCGGCTGGACGGCCTTGTCATCCTCGAGAACCACGAGACCGGAGGGCGCGATCCCTCCATCGGTGCCGTAGACCATTGCCGCGTTGGCGCCGTTCGTCTGATTTGCCGCAGCCGCGATCGTCGCAGCGGTATCCCCACCGGAGAGCGTGATGAGCTGTTCCGGTTTCAGCTTGAAGGAATAGGTCGTCTGGAACGCAGGCAAGGCGGCGGCGGAGTTGACGAATTCGGACGAAGCCGCGAGCACGACCTCGCCGCCGTCAGAAACGAATTTGCCGAAATCCGAGAGGGTCTTGAGGTTGTTCTTCTCGGCAACGTCCTTGCGCAGCGCGATTGCCCAGGTGTTGTTGGCCGGCGACGGCGTCAGCCAGACGATCTTGTTGGCGTCATAGTCGAGCTTCTTCGCCTCTTCATAGGCTTTCGCCGCATCCTTCCAGGCCGGGTCGTCGGCCTTCTCGAAGAAGAAGGCGGCGTTGCCGGTATATTCGGGATAGATGTCGATCTCGCCGGCGATGATCGCCTTGCGCACGACAGGCGTGGCGCCGAGTTGCACGCGATTCGTCGTCTTGATGTCGTTGGCGTTCAGGACCGAGAGGATGATGTTGCCGAGAACGCCGCCCTCCGTGTCGATCTTCGAGGAAACGACGACGTCGGCTTCGGCAGCCGCGGTGGTGAGTGCAAGCGCAATGGCGGCACCGATCAGTGTCCTGGTGAAGTTCAGTCGCATGATTGTCTCCCTCGGTTTTGACCTCGAATTTTGATCACGCTTTCCGCGCTGCGTCCGGCCAAGACGTTCCATATATGTCAGCTTTCCGGAAAAAATCGAGCTTAAGCTGTCTGCACTTGATATCCGTTCCATGGCGCCCTCCGGATCGGGCCGCGCGCGTCGCGGTCAATGCGGATTGCAATCGGACGTAATGTGGACCACTCTTCCGCCCGGCGCCAGCATCTCCTCGGGGGTTGTCATGAACAAGCATTTCGATGCGATCATCATCGGTGCCGGCCAGGCGGGACCTTCACTCGCCGGACGGCTGTCGGATACGGGCAAGACCGTCGCGCTGATCGAGCGCAAGCTTTTCGGCGGCACCTGCGTCAACACCGGCTGCATGCCGACCAAGGCGATGGTCGCGAGCGCCTATGCGATCCACACGGCCCGACGCGGAGCCGAATACGGCATGACGACAGGACCCGTCTCGGTCGATTTCGGTCGCGTCATGGCGCGAAAGGAAAAAGTCCGGCTCGATGCCCGCTCAGGCGTCGAGAAGTGGCTCAAGGGTATGAAGAACTGCACCGTCTTCGAGGGCCACGCCCGTTTCGAAGGTCCGCGTGAGGTCCGCATCGGCGACGAACTGATTTCGGGGGAGCGGATCTTCGTCAATGTGGGCGGCCGCGCCGCGGTTGCCGATCTGCCCGGCGTGAACGAGATTCCTTATCTCACCAACAGTTCGATCATGGACCTTGACGAGCTGCCTGAACATCTCGTCGTGGTGGGCGGCAGCTATATCGGGCTCGAATTCGCCCAGATGTTCCGCCGCTTCGGCTCCGACGTCACCGTCATCGAAAAGGGCCCGCGGCTGATCGGGCGGGAGGATCCGGAGGTCTCCGACGCAATCCGTGAGATCCTCGAGAACGAGGGCATTCGAATACGCGCGAATGCGGAATGCATCCGCTTCTCGAACCATGCGGACGGCATCGTCGTGGGCGTTGATTGCACGTCGGGCGAGCCCGAGGTGACCGGCTCGCATGTGCTGCTTGCAACCGGCCGCCACCCCAATACGGATGATCTCGGCCTGGACAAGGCGGGCGTGAAAACCGACGAACGGGGCTATATCGAGGTCGACGACAGCCTGCGCACCAATGTTCCCCATATTTTCGCAATGGGAGACTGCAACGGCCGCGGCGCCTTCACGCACACGTCCTATAACGACTTCGAGATCGTTGCCGCCAATCTCATCGACGACGATCCGCGCCGGGTGAGCGATCGCATCCAGACCTACGCCCTCTATATCGACCCGCCGCTCGGCCGCGCTGGCATGACCGAAACCGAGGCCCGCAAAAAAGGTCACAAGCTCCTGATCGGGACGCGCCCCATGACACGGGTCGGCCGCGCAGTCGAAAAGGGCGAGACGCAGGGCTTCATGAAAGTCATCGTCGATGCGGAAACCAAGGACATCCTTGGCGCATCGATTCTCGGAACGGGCGGCGACGAGGCGATCCAGAGCATTCTTGACGTGATGTATGCGAAGAAGCCCTACACGACGATCGCCCGCGCGGTGCATATCCACCCGACCGTGTCGGAACTGATCCCCACGGTGTTCGGAGATCTGTCGCCGGCGTAGCGTCGGGGGATTGCCCCTCATCCGCCTGCCGGCACCTTCTCCCCGCAAGCGGGGCAAAGGGACCCCTGGGTCCCTTCTCATGCTTCAACTCCGCTGGAAAACTGTGGCCGCGCCGCTTGTCCCTTCTCCCCGTTTCGGACGGGGAGAAGGTCGCGGCAGCGGGATGAGGGGCAGCATCCGGCCTGTCGATCTTATGTGGAACGCGGTCCTGCGCCGGCTCCCGTCAAGCCTTTTCGCTGAACCACCTCAGCGACATGCAGGAAAGCCCCGCGTCGATCTTGCCTATTTCCGTGGTCTTCAGCGGTACGACCCTGTAGCCCGCCTTGTCGAGCATCTCGATCGTCCTGGGAAAATCGGAGCCGACCAAGACCACGTCGTTGACGCGCAGCGCGTTGGCGGCCGGCTCTTCGCCCTCCGGAATGATCATCTGCCGGAACTTCCCGAAGACGCCGGATCGTACAAGACGATCGGTGGAGAGGATCGTCTCGTCGTCGAGGAGCGAGCAGTCGGTCTTGAAATGCAGGACGCCCTCCGGGGTCGCGACGACCTCGCTCTTGCGCCCGAGCTTTTCGAGGCAGGCCTGCAGCGCCGCCGCGCCCGCCTTGTCGGTTCTCGCCGACAGGCCGATCATCACGCTTTCCCGCGTCGTCAGCACGTCGCCGCCGTCCGCATAGCCTTGCGGCAGGTCGAGCACCGTCTCGAACATGTCACGCAGCGTCGGCGCGATTTCCTCCACTTCCTTGACGCGCGTGGCCGCTCCCGGCCGAAGCAGGACCGCCCCCTCTGTGAAGACCAGAGCGGGGTCCTCCACGAAAATCGAGTCCGGAAAGGTTTCGAGCGCCGGCAGGACCGTGACCTTCACGCCGGCATCGCGCATCGCCTCGACATAGGCGTCGTGCTCGGCCTTCACTCCCTCATAGGTGGGGCTGCCGCGATCCTCCGCGCGCAAGCCGTTGACGACCGATCGTGACGGCGAACGCACGATGATGGAATTGAATCGATAGGCCGGACGCGTCATTGCGGACTCTTCTCCCTCAGTTTGACTTTTATTTAAGCCGACACAGTGCTTACGAAATCCGGACTGCCGCGCAACGTGTTGCTGACTGTGCAGATCTCCTCCTCCGCCGCCTCCATGATGGCGTGGCGTACGGTGTCGTCGAATTCGCCCGTGATAACGAAGGCGATGTGGAACCGTGCGACCCGCGACGGTTCGTCATGGGCCTTCTCACCGGTCACCTTGACCGAAACTTCCGCGAGCCGGTCGAGCACGCCGAAACGGCTCGCGGCGATGCGGGCGCTGAGCACCAGACAGCTCGCGAGCGATGCATAGAGAAGGTCGAGCGGCCCGAATCCCGGCTGCGAAGGACTGGTGACGATATCGAGTTCGCCGCCGGTCAGCGATCTCACATGCGGAAAGCCGGTGCGGCCGACGACGGCGGTCGCGCCAGTTTCCCGCGTCCTTACCTTGAGCTCGGCCATGGGCGTAACCTCGCGCGGCTCAGACGTTTTCCGGCGGAACGACGCCCTTGGTGAAAAGAAAGCAGCCGTAGAAGCGGGTCTCGCCGGTGGTGATGACGCAATAGGCCTTCTTTGCTTCCTCGTAGAAGGCAAAGCGCTCGATGCCGTACATCGGAGCGGGCTTCCCTTCGGCGCCGTCGATCTCGGCCTGCACCTCCCGCTGCACTGCCGGGACCTCGTCCGGCGCCCCCATGACTTCCATGCGCCCGGCCGAAGGCTGAAGCGGCGTGTCGAGGGGTAGGACTGAAAGGATCGCCCTTGCCGCGCGCGCCGCCGAAACATTGTCGATGCGCAGCAGTTTGCCGAGCGTGGTCTGCCGCGCGATGGAATCCGATGGGAAATTGGTATCGGAAATCACCAGCGTGTCGCCATGGCCCATCGATCGCAGCGCGTGCAGCACATCGGCATTGAGAGCCGGGTCGATATTCTTGAGCATTCCTGTCCTCCTCCACTGCAAAGCGCGGTCGCATCAGGCCGTTTCTGGCGCGCGCCGTCAACAGCCTGTTGCTCTTTCTCCACGCTTCGATGGGACGACCACCCGCTCATCCAAGAGCGGGATCCTATTCGCCGTAGGGAATCCAGATATTCTTGACGTCGACCGCTCGCCGCAGGAACGCCTGCCCTTCGGCCGCCGAGCGATTCGTCCAGTCGATCGCCCTGCCGTAATCGACGAAGGTACGCTTGAGATTGCCGACGGACAGCTTCTCGACCAGTGTCGAAAGTTCCGGCGAGCCGAACGCCCAGAGCGCGTCCACGTCGTTGTGCGCGGCAAGTGCCTTGGCGAGTTCGATCGCAGATCCGGTGACGATATTGATGACGCCCGGCGGCACGTCCGAGGTCTCGAGGACCGAGTAGAAGTCGGTCGCAGCCAGAGGATGCGCTTCGCTCGGCACGGCGACCACCCGGTTTCCGACCGCAATCAGCGGTGCAACGAGACTGACAAGTCCGAGCAGCGGTGCTTCCGGGGGGCAGATGACGCCGACAACGCCCTGCGGTTCCGGCATGGCCAGCGCAACGCCGCGCAAGGGCGGCTGGTGCACGGTGCCTTCGTATTTGTCCGCCCAGGCTCCGTAGCTGAAGAGCCGCGCGATCGAAGCTTCGACCTCCGCTCGGGCATTGGCTGCCGAAGCCCCAGTCATGGCGGCGATGCGGTCGGCGAATTCCGCCCCGCGGCTGCTCAGGTTCTCGGCGATGTAATAGAGGATCTGGGCGCGGTTATGCGCGGTTGCCGAAGACCAGCCCGTGGCGCCCCGCGCCGCAACGACGGCATTGCGGATATCCTTGCGGTTGCCCTCGCCGACTTCGCCGATCACCTTGCCTTTCGGGGAAAGCACAGGCCGCGAATAGTTCCCGTCCGGCCGAGCCTGCTTGCCGCCGACGAAGAGCTTGGCAGTGCGGTCGAGCGCCGGAACGGCGAAATCACCGGCGGCCTGCTTCGCAGCCGGCAAGCCGTACTCGGCGCGCAGCTTGCGCCCCATCCAGGCCTTCGGCTTCAGATATTCGTAGCAGCCCTCGCGCCCGCCCTCGCGGCCGAAGCCGGACTCGCGCTTTCCGCCGAAGCCGCTCGATGCATCGAAGAGATTGGTCGCATTGACCCAGACGACGCCGGCCGCAAGCTTGGCGGCAACATGCAGGGCAAGACCGATCGTTTCACTCCAGACGCTGGCCGCAAGGCCGTAGCGGCTATGATTTGCAAGCTGGATGGCCTCCTCCGGCGTGCGGAAGGTCATCGACACGGCCACCGGCCCGAAGATTTCCTCGGTCGCGACGACGGAAGTCGGCTGGACCCCGGTCAGCAGCGTCGGCCGAAAGAAGCTGCCACCCTTCGGCAGGTCGATCTTCGGCTGATGCATCGAAGCGCCTTCGGCGACACCCTTCGCCACCAGCTCTTCGATGCGCTGGAGCTGCACCGGCGCGACGATCGCCGCCATATCGATCGCCTTGTCGAGCGGATGACCGACGCGGAGCGTCTCCATGCGCCGCTTCAGGCGATCATGAAAGACCGGCGCCACGCCCTCCTGCACCAGAAGGCGTGAACCGGCGCAGCAGACCTGGCCCTGGTTGAACCAGATCGCATCCACGACGCCCTCGACCGCCGCGTCGATATCGGCATCGTCGAAGACGATGAAGGGCGACTTGCCGCCGAGTTCCAGCGTCAGCGACTTGCCGCTCCCTGCCGTCTTCTCGCGGATGAGGCGTCCGACTTCGGTCGAGCCGGTAAAGGCGATCTTGTCGATATCCTCGTGTTCGACGATCAGCGCCCCCGTCTCGCCCTCGCCCGTCACCACGTTCAGCACGCCCGCGGGGAGGCCCGCTGCAGCGGCAAGCTCCGCGAAGAGCAGCGCCGTCAAGGGCGTAAACTCCGCAGGCTTCAGGATGACGGAATTACCGAGCGCCAGCGCCGGGGCAACCTTCCAGGCGAGCATCAGGAAGGGGAAGTTCCAGGGGATGACCTGTCCGACGACGCCCACGGGCACCTGGTCGGCGAATTCCGTCTCCTGCAGCTGTGCCCAGCCGGCATGATGATAGAAGTGGCGAGCGGCGAGCGGTATGTCGATGTCGCGCGTTTCCCGGATCGGCTTGCCGTTGTCCAGCGCTTCGACGACCGCGATCAGGCGCGCATGGCGCTGGATCATTCGCGCGAGTGCATAAAGGTGTCGGGCGCGCGCATGTCCGGAGAGCTTGGCCCACGGGCCTTGCGCCTTGCGCGCCGCCGCCACCGCCGCGTTCACGTCGTCGCGCCCGCCATGTGCGATTTTCGCGAGCAGTTTGCCCGTCGCCGGCTCGAACGTGTCGAACGTCTTGCCGGAAACCGACCCGACAGAGGCGCCGTTGATGAAATGGCCGAACTTGCCTTCATGCCGAGCGAGCCAGGCGCGCGCCTCGGTGTCGGCTTCGGGGGCCGGGCCATAGGACATATCGTCGAAGAAAGTGGCAACGCTCATCTGATTATCCGATCGGGTGTCTGTTGAGGGCCGAATACGCGCCGCTGACATGATGTTCGAGCTGTCGCTCGATATCGGCGAGCAGGCTCGATGCGCCGACGCGGAAAAGGTCGGGCTCGAGCCATTCCCGCCCAAGCTCTTCCTTCATGAGGAACTGATAGTTCAGCACGTCCTTCGCGACGGAGATGCCGCCGGCCGGCTTGTAGCCGACCTTGATTCCGGTTCGCTCCTCATAGGCCCGGATCATCCTGAGCATGGCGAGCGTGACGAGCAGGGTCGCGTTCACCCCTTCTTTTCCGGTCGACGTCTTGATGAAGTCGGCGCCCGCCATCATGCAGACGAGCGAAGCCCGCGCGACGTTGCGAAGCGTCTTGAGATCGCCGGTCGCGAGGATGGCCTTGACATGCGCATCGCCACAGGCCGCGCGGAAATCGCGCATTTCGTCGTAGAGCGCCTGCCAATTGCCGGTCAGTACGTGCTCGCGGGTGATGACGATGTCGATTTCCCGAGCACCATCGGCAACCGAGGCTTTGATCTCCCTGAGCTTGACGTCATGGGGAACGAGACCCGCCGGAAAGCCCGTGGACACTGCCGCCACCGGAATTCCGGAACCCTCCAGGGCCTCCACCGCGGTCGAAACGAAGCGATGATAGACACAGATCGCGCCGGTCGTGATACCTCGATCGCCCATGCCGAGCGCTTCGAGAATGTCCTGACGCACCGGCTGGCGCGCCTTGGCGCAGAGGCGTTTTACGCGCTCGGTCGTGTCGTCGCCGTTGAGCGTCGTGAGATCGATGCAGGTGACGGCTTTCAAGAGCCAGGCGGCCTGCGCATCCTTCTTCACGGTGCGCCGGCCAGGCAGCGTCTGAACGCGGCGCTCTGCCGCAGAGAGATTGACGCGCTGATCGAGCACCCAGGACAGGTCGAGCTCGACACCGTCATTGCGCGGCCAGTTGTGGCCCGCGCCGGCGGAGTGCACCGCCGCGCTTCTCAGAGCAAGGTCTTCCAACCGATTTCTCCCCTTCACCCGGACCACCGGCGGCGCGCCTCAAGAGCGAACGCCAGAATGTTAGTTTTCTAACACGATATTTGTTAAACTTTCATCATTTCCACCGCCTGTCAAGGCTGGTTGCGCGCGCTCATACTTTTCCAGGCACAGGCGTCAGCGCGGTTTCGCCGTCTTCCGTGATAAGCGACCGGAAAGCACCGGGTGGAGCAAAGAAAGCCGCCTTCAGCTTGCCGAGCTTGCTGCTGTCGGCGACGAGGTAATTCTCGCGCGCCAGCGAAATCACCTTTTGCTTGACCGGCACCTCGTGGAAATGAACGCAGGTCGCTCCCCTCGCCGGGTCTATCCCGGCCGCCGAAAGAAAGGCGACATTGATGCCGAGCTGGTCTAGCGTCTCGATGCCGGGCGCACCGGAAAACGAAGCCGACGACGGGTGATAGACGCCGCCCAGCATTACCATGCGGAGATTTTTCTTCCGCGTCAGCCTTTCGGCCGTGTTCAGGGAATAACAGATCGCCGTAATTGCGTAATCGTCCGGTATCAGCTCGACCAGATATTCCAGCGTCGTACCACAATCGATGAAAATCGTCTCATCCGGGCGAATGTGCCGGGCGGCATGAATGCAAGCCTGCCGCTTGGCGGCGGCGTGACTGTCGGCCGCGCGGGCAAGTTCGTAGGGCGCATCGCTCTCGATCTCGGCGGCCGGGACGATATGGCCGCCCAGATATCCGAACAGCCCAGGATGGTCGGCGACATCACGGCGGACGGTCATTTCCGATACGCCGAGCAGCGCCGCCGCCTCTTTCAGATGCACGACGCGCCGCGCCGAAAGCGCGTCGGACAAGGTGGCGATGCGTGTTTCCCTGCGGCTGGCCATGGCTCTTCCAAATTATAAAGAAAGCATTTTGTGCAATGTTAATCTGTGAGAAATATCACAGGATTGCCTCGGCCCGCAAGCGATACACCGGGGCAAAGCTGGACGGACGAGCTGGTCTATGGGCTCGTGCTTCAAGGCACAACGGGCGCCGCACAGCCATAGGGTGTCCCCTGAACTCGCCGTTTCCTCGATTGACAACGACCGGCGAAGGTTGAAAGAGTGATGTACAATCGAAGCGGCCAGCGTCGGGGGGACTTTTGTCTATGCGCGCGTTTCTCGGTCTTTCCACTCTTCTCTTCACACTCGTTTCCCTGGGGATGCCGATCGCAGCGGCCGAGCCGGAACGCCGGATCGAGCTTACCAATGATGCCGACTATTTCGGCTTCGATCTGCGCACCGAGCAGAACGTATCGCTCGACCAATGCCAGAGTGCCTGTATCGCCGACCGCTCCTGCAGGGCCTTCACCTACAATCCAAAGGTGAAGTGGTGCTTCCTCAAGTCCGACTTCAACCAGTTGAACACGTTCCCGGGGGCCATTGCCGGCAAGGTCGTCGAAACCGCCGCGGGCGAAGCCGACATCGGGGCACCGCCGCGCCTTGACTTCGTCTCGGACGATCTCCTGCAGCAGGCGCGCGATGTGAAGGCGAATCTCGTTCTGGCCGACGAGCAGCAGGGATTCGGGGTCAACGGCCTCATCGAGACGGCGCGCAGCGAGTTGACGGCCGGCAACTTCGTCGCCTCCCTCCAGGCCTTCCGCGGTGCGCTTGCGGTAGCGCCGGATGACAGCGCGTTGTGGCTGGAGGCGGCTGAGGCCGCCAACCGGTATACGGGCGGCACGGACCTGGCGAGCGAAGCCGCCCTTGCGGCGCTTAACGGCTATCAACTGACGCGGACCGCGCAAAGTCGCGCGCATGCACTGGCTATTCTCGCCCAGGCGCTCGACAAGCTGCAGAACTATCGTGCCGCGCTCCAGGCCTACAAAGCGAGCCTCGAACTCGTGCAGGCAAAGTCGGTCGAGACGGCTTATCTCGATCTCAAGGCACGGCAAGGCTTTCGGGTCACCGGCCACACGGTCGATGCAGACAGCGCCAGCCCCCGCGCCTGCGTGCAATTCTCCGAGCCGCTTCTGAAGAACGGTCCCGATTATTCCTCCTTCGTAACGCTCGATGGCGCCGCGCCGAAGGCGGTTGAAGCCAAGGGTAGCGAAATCTGCGTCGAAGGCCTGGCGCATGGCAAACGTTACAAACTCGTGCTGAGGCAGGGCCTGCCCTCCTCCGTCGAGGAAGTCATCGAGACCCCCGTGAGCCTCGACGTGTACGTGAAGGACCGCGGGCCGATGGTCCGCTTCACCGGCGACAGCTTCGTTCTGCCTTCGACTGCGCGGCGCGGCATTCCGATCGTCTCGGTCAATACGGAAAGCGCCAAGCTCAAGCTCTACCGAATCGGCGACCGCAACATCTCTTCGCTGCTCACGAGCTCCCAGTTCCTGACCCAGCTCGACGGCTACAGCGAGGAGCGCATCAAGGACGAGAGCGGCGAGATGGTCTGGCAGGGCAGCATCGACATCGCCACCGAGCTTAACAAGGAAGTGGTGACGAGCTTTCCGGTCGACGAGGCTCTGCCGCAGCGCAAGCCCGGCGTCTACGTGCTGACGGCGAGCTCCGGAACCGGGCTTACACAGGATTGGGACGCCCGCGCCACGCAATGGTTCGTCGTGTCCGACATCGGCATATCGACCTTTGCAGGCACGGATGGGCTTACCGTCTTCGCGCGTTCGCTTGCGAGCGCCAAGCCTCTTGCAGAGGTCGAATTGCAGCTGGTCGCCAAGAACAATGAGGTGCTCGGGACGGCGACGACCGATGCGGAAGGGCGCGCAACCTTTTCCGCCGGACTGATCCGCGGCACCGCCAGCATGACGCCGGCGGCGATCACCGCCCGAAAGGGTCGCGACGATTACGTGTTCCTGGACATGACGCGCGCCGGCTTCGACCTTTCCGACCGAGGCGTCACCGGACGCGCCGCACCGGGTGCGATCGACGTCTTCGCCTGGACGGAACGCGGCATTTATCGCGCGGGTGAAACCGTTCATGCCGCAGCGCTCACCCGCGACGTCAACGGTGCCGCGATCGAGAAGCTGCCACTGACCTTCGTTTTCCTGCGCCCGGACGGCGTCGAGGACCGCCGCCTCGTCAGCGACGGCGGCAAGCTCGGCGGGCACACGCTCGATCTGCCGGTCCCAGAAAATGCGATGCGCGGCACCTGGACGATGCAGATATTCACCGATCCGAAGGGCTCTGCGATCGCCGAGAAGCAGTTCCTCGTCGACGATTTCGTGCCGGACCGCACCGAGTTCGACCTGACGAGCGAGGCAGAGGCGATCGAGGTCGGCACCCCCGTCGAAATCGCCGTCGACGGACGCTATCTCTACGGCGCACCCGCCGCGGGCCTGACGCTGGAAGGCGAAATTGCCGTCAGGCCGACGCGCCGGAGCGAAGCGTTCAACGGCTATTTCTTCGGCCTCGCCGACGAAGAGGCAAGCGAGGACACGCGCCTGCCGCTGGAAGGTCTGGAGCCGCTCGATGAAAACGGCAAGGCGGTTTTCGACGTCGATCTGACCGAGGTCCCCGGAACGACGCAGCTGCTCAACGCCAGTGTGACGGTTCGCATGCGCGAGGCCGGCGGCCGCGCGGTCGAGCGCACATTGACCCTGCCGGTGAAACCCGAGGGACCGATGATCGGCATCAAGCCGGAGTTCTCCGGAGACCTCGCCGAAAATTCTGTCGGGAAGTTCCACGTCATCGCCGTCGGCGCGGACGGCACCAGGACCGCGATGCCGGGTCTCCCCTGGAAGCTGATCAGCGTCGAACGAAACTACCAGTGGTATCGCGACGGCACCGCCTGGAAATACGAGCCGGTCGTCTCCACGAAACAGGTGGCGAGCGGCTCGGCCGACGTGACGGAGGACGGCGCCGAAATTTCCGTCCCGGTCGGCTGGGGCCGTTATCGGCTGGAGATCGAGGCGGCGGCCCTCGACGGGCCGGCTTCGAGCGTTGAGTTCGATGCGGGCTGGTATGTCGAGGCCACCTCGACGGAGACCCCGGACGGGCTGGAGATCGCACTCGACAAGGAAAACTATGCGGTCGGCGAGACGGCGAAGCTCAAGGTCTCGCCGCGCTTTGCCGGCGAACTGCTGGTGACTGTCGGCACGGAAACCCTGGTGACGACGAAGACCGCGGCCATTGCCGAAACCGGCGGCGAGGTGGAACTGCCGGTGACGGCCGAATGGGGTACGGGCACCTATGTCACCGCGACGCTTTACCGCCCGGGCGAAGCGCAGGAGAGCCGCATGCCCATGCGGGCGATCGGCATCAAGTGGCTGGCCGTCGATCCCGCGGATCGAAAGCTCGCCGTGAGCCTGGACGCGCCCGAGAAGACCGAACCGCGCCGGCCGCTCGATATCGGCCTTCAGGTCCGGGGCGCCGGCGCCAACGAAGACGCCTATGTCACGGTTGCCGCAGTCGATGTCGGCATCCTGAATCTGACGCGCTACGAGGCTCCGGACCCGGACGGATGGTATTTCGGCCAGAGGCGGCTCGGGCTCGAGATGCGCGATCTCTACGGACGATTGATCGACGGCTCGCTCGGCGCGACCGGCCGGCTGCGCACGGGCGGCGACGGCGGACAAATGCCGCTCCAGGGCAGCCCCCCGACCGAAAAGCTCGTCGCCTTCTTCTCGGGCGCCATCAAGCTCGACGCCGAAGGCATGGCGAATGTCCGATTCGACATTCCGCAATTCAACGGAACGGCACGGATCATGGCGGTCGCCTGGACGAAGTCCGGCGTCGGCCATGCCGTGAAGGACGTGGTCATCCGCGATCCGGTCGTCGTGACCGCAAGCCTGCCGAAGTTCCTGGCGCCGGGAGACCGGGCCGAATTGCGGCTCGATATCGCCAACACCGACGGGCCGGCGGGCGATTATCAACTGCAGGTCACGACCAACGGCCCGGTCACTGTCGAACAGACAGCGGCCGAAATGGTGAACCTCGGCGCCGGCGGTAAATCCGCTCTTACCCTGCCGCTCGCCGGACAGTATCCGGGAGACGGTCTCGTCACCGTCAGGCTATCGAACGCCTCGGGCCTGTCGCTGGAGCAGACGCTGAACATTCCAGTCCGCCCGGCAGCCTTGCCGGTCACTCAGCGTCATGTCGTCAATGTCGCCGCCGGCAGCAGCCTCACGGTGGACGAGCAATTGCTCGCCGACAGCCTGCTGCAGGGCGCTTCGGTCAGCCTCAACGTGACGCGTTCGGCCGCCTTCGACGTGCCGGCGCTTCTGATGACGCTCGACCGCTATCCCTATGGCTGCGCCGAGCAGACGACGAGCCGCGCCTTGCCGTTGCTCTATCTCAGCGAGCTTGCCAAGCAAGCCGGGCTTGCCGACGACGAGGGCGTCAAGAAGCGCGTGCAGGAGGCGATCTATCGGGTCCTTGCCTATCAATCCTCCACCGGCAGTTTCGGCCTTTGGAGCCCCGGCTCCGGCGATCTCTGGCTCGATGCGTACGTCACCGATTTCCTTACCCGCGCGCGGGAGCAGAAATTCGACGTGCCGGAACAATCGATGGTGCAGGCGCTCGAAAACCTGCAGAACGCGCTGAGCTACGAGACCAACGTCAAGGACCGCGGCAACGAGATCGCCTATGCGCTCTATGTCCTGGCGCGCAACCGCAAGGCCGCGATCAGCGATCTGCGCTATTATGCGGACACGATGCTCGGCGATTTCCCGACCCCGCTCGCCAAGGCCCATATCGCCGCGGCGCTCGCGCTCTATGGCGACGCCCGGCGCTCGCAGGATATCTTCGCGGCCGCGGCCAACATGTCGACCGGGCTCGTCAATGTCAGCCTCGCCCGCTCCGACTACGGCTCTTCGCTTCGCGACGGCGCGGCCGTGCTGGCGCTGGCAGCCGAGAGCCGGCCCGTGCCGCCGATCATTCCCGAGCTTTCCAGGGTCGTCGCTCGGGAATGGCAGCAGGCGAGATACACGAGCACCCAGGAGCAGACCTGGATGCTCCTGGCCGCACGCGCAATCCAGGGGGGCGACGAAGACATGAGGATTGAGGTCAACGGCGCAGCGCGCACGGGCAGTTACGCCGCCCGCATGACCGGCGATGCGCTGATCGAGCATCCGATCGTTATCCGCAACGAGGGCACCGACATGGTCTCCGCCGTCGTGACGACGGTGGCGGCGCCAGCCCAGCCGCTCTCGGCCGGCGGCGAAGGCTTCTCCATCGAGCGGAGCTATTACACGCTCGACGGAACGGCCGCTAATGTCAGCGAGGCCCGGCAGAACGAGCGCTATGTCGCGGTGCTGAAGGTGACCGAGAGCAACGACTGGCCGTCCCGGGTGCTTATCACCGACCTCCTGCCCGCCGGATTCGAGATCGACAATCCAAGCCTCGTCGACAGCGCCCAGCTTTCGAATTTCGAATGGATCGGCCAAGTCGAGGCTGCCCATACCGAATTCCGCAGCGACCGCTTCGTGGCCGCCTTCGACCGTTCGGCTGGCGACAACCGCGAAATCACCCTCGCCTATGTCGTACGCGCGGTGACGCCCGGCACATACGACCATCCGGCCGCGAGCGTGGAGGACATGTACCGGCCGCAATTCTCGGCGCGCACGGCGACGGGACGCATGGAGGTGCAGGCAGCCCAGTAGGACGCAGGATGATGTTCTCTCGGCGAAAGTCGAACCGCAAAGGCATTGTGGCAGCAGCCCCACGCGACCCATCCAGACGCGGCCGGGCGATCGTCGCCGTATCCCTCGTCCTGATCCTGTCCGCTCTCGCAGTCTTCACCCTCGAATGGGCCGACAGGGCCTTTCCGCCGCCGCTCTCCGAGGCCGAAACGGTCTCGGCCGAAGTTCTCGACAGAGACGGCCACCTCCTGCGCGCCTTCGCGACCAAGGATGGCCTGTGGCGGCTGAAGACGACCGCGCAGGATGTCGACCCGCGCTTCATCGCAATGCTGATCGCCTATGAGGACCAGCGCTTTCGCGAACATCACGGCGTCGACCCGTTGGCGCTCGCTCGTGCCGCGCTGCAGTTCATCACCAGCGGCCATGTCGTTTCCGGCGCTTCCACGCTCTCCATGCAGGTGGCGCGGCTCATCGAGCCGCGGGAGAGACGCACGCTGGCGGCGAAGCTTCGTCAGGTGGCGCGCGCCATCCAGATCGAACGGCGCCTCGGCAAGGACGAGATTCTCGATCTTTATCTGACCCATGCGCCCTATGGCGGCAATCTCGAGGGCGTGCGCGCGGCAAGCCTCGCCTGGTTCGGCAAGGAGCCGCGCCGCCTCTCGGCTGGAGAGGCTGCACTGCTCGTCGCGCTGCCGCAACTGCCGGAAAAGCGCCGGCCCGACCGCAATCTTGCCGCCGCCGAAGCAGCCCGCAAACGCGTGCTCGCGCGCGCCGCTGTCACCAGGGTCATCGGCGAAGGCGAAGCGGAGCGGGCGGCGATGACCGCCATACCGACGCGCCGCCTGCAGCTTCCCGCCCATGCTGCCCATCTCGCCGAGGCGGCACGACGGAAGGATCCGGCGGGGCGCCGGCATCCGACAACGCTTAGCCGCAATATCCAACGGGGCCTAGAAGGCGTCGCCCGCGAAGGTGCTGCAAGGCTCGGTCCCAAAGTGTCGGTCGCCATGGTCATGGCCGATAGCAGGACCGGCGAGATCGTCGGCGAAGTTGGCTCGGCCGACTATTTCGACGCAAGCCGCTCGGGCTGGATCGACATGACGCGGATCACCCGCTCCCCCGGATCGACGCTGAAACCCTTCATCTACGGTCTTGCCTTCGAGGAGGGTCTCGTCAGCCAGGAGACGATCATCGAAGACCGGCCGGCGGACTTCTTCGGCTACCGGCCGCGCAATTTCGACATGAGTTATCAGGGCGACGTCAGCGTGCGCGAGGCGCTGCAACTGTCCCTGAACGTGCCGGCGATCCGCCTGCTCGATGCCATCGGTCCGTCGCGCCTGATGGTGCGCTTCCGGCGCGCCGATGTCAGGCCGAAATTGCCGGCGCACGAGGCGCCGGGGCTTGCGATCGGCCTCGGCGGCGTCGGCATCACGCTTCGCGAGCTCGTACAGCTCTATGCGGGCCTGGCGAACCAGGGCTGGCCGGTGCGCCTCGGCAACGGCATCGAAGGCGTCCCCGGTCCCATCGACGGCGAACCGCTCCTGTCGACGGTCGCCGCCTGGCATGTCGCCGACATACTCTCCGACGTGCTGCCACCGGCGGGAAGCCGCCGGCACGGCATCGCTTATAAGACCGGCACCAGCTACGGCTATCGCGATGCCTGGTCCGTAGGCTTCGACGGCCGCTATGTGCTCGGTGTCTGGGTCGGCAGGGCCGACAATGGCGCCGTGCCCGGCCTGACCGGTTATGGTGCGGCGGCGCCGATTCTGTTCGAAGGATTTGCCAAGGCGGGGATCGCCATAACACCCCTGCCCGGCCCGCCCGCAGGCGCCGTCCGGCTTGTCCAGGCCGATCTGCCGATCAGCCAGCGGCGCTTCTCGGTCATGGCGAACGGGCTGCTTTCGGCCTCGGCCCGTGAAGCGGCGCCGCAGATCGTGTTCCCGCCGGAAGGCGCCCGCGTCGAGCTTGGCGCGCATGGAGACGGCGAGATCACGCCCTTGACGCTGAAGCTCCAGGGCGGCCGGGCGCCCTTCCGCTGGCTTGCCAATGGCCGCCCGCTACCCGACGTGACCCGACGGCGCGTCAGCCAGTGGCTGCCGGATGGCGGCGGCTACTCGACGCTCACGGTTATCGATGCGCTGGGGCGTGCCGCCAGCGTACGCGTCTTCGTCCAGTGAAACGAACGGACACTCCACGCGACCGCCGGTCCGCCTCCTTACGCCGTTTGCGCAGCCTTGACGCTATCGCCCTGCGGCTCGCGGGCCGGCGGCGCCATGACGAGCGGCATGCCCGCTTCAAGGCAAGCGGCGATGAAGGCTTCCCGCGCCACTGCCGCCGGCGTCATCCGGTTCAACGCCCGCCGACAGGTCCGCACCGCCCGTTCGTAGCGCTCGCCCTTCCTGAGCGGCCACTCGTTTTCCAGAAAGTCGAGGGCCTCGTAAACGGAGGCAAAAGTGTGCGTCAGACCGTTGGAAAGGCGCACGGTGAGAGGGATCGTCCAGGGGATCTCATTGAGAAGCATTTTTCCTCCTTTCCTATGCCGTCAATGAACTGCACGCCCGCTGCACTCTCACGGGTCGAACGAACCAGGCAGCGGTGCGAGGTGCCATGTTGATCTCTGCGCGTCTCGAAACGTATCGCGCTCACCAGATATTGGAGCGGAAAAGGTAAATTCAAGAACCTCGATCAGCGGCTTGGGCCCTCGTTCGAACGGCCGATTTTTGCGGGCGCTCATGGCCGGAGTAAAGGACGAAAATCGATGCCCGGAGACCCTTGAAACCCGGCTTCGAATGACTAAATCGGGTGCGAGAGCCGCCTGTAAGGGGCTCGCAGTCGAGGAGCTCCGTTCTCTTCGGCGCTCCTCATCGTCCATGTTGCTCAAGGAGGATATGGCTATGAGAACAAGCTTCGATTTCTCGCCGCTGTCGCGCTCCAGCGTTGGCTTCGAACATCTGTTCGACCTCTTGGATTCCGCAAGTCGCCTGGCGCCTAATGACAACTGGCCGCCCTACGACATCATGCGGGTCGGTGAGAACCAGTACCGGATCGCAATGTCGGTAGCGGGGTTCACCCCGGACGAGATCACCATCACGCACGAGCAGCAGATGTTGACCGTTACGGGTGCGAAAACCGGGGAAGACGACACCGAGTATCTCTACCGCGGTATTGCCGCACGCAACTTCGAGCGTCGCTTCCAGCTCGCCGACTTTGTCAGCGTCACCGGCGCCAACCTCGCCAACGGCCTGCTCAAGATCGACCTCGTCCGTGAGCTTCCCGAGCAGATGAAGCCGCGTCGGATAGAGATACATCAAGCAGAGGCATTGCCGGCCGGCGAGGCCTCGAAACAGATCGAAGGCGAAAAGCACGCAGCGTAGCTGCGCATGCCAATCGCACCGAAGCGCCGGCGGACGCTGACGCTTCGGTTCCGGAATGGGAGCGGGAGAGGCCGCAAGACCCCACACACCGCTCCCAATGCAAAGAAAGGAACGGACCGATGAATGTACGTGATCTCATCCCATGGGGCCGCGCGCAGGGCCAGGTGCCGGCTTCCTATCGTGACAACGACCGAAATCCCTTCCTGGCGCTCCACAGGGAAATGAACCGCCTGTTCGACGACGCCTTCCGCAGCTTCGAAACCCGCCTGCCCTTCAGCGGCTTTACGGGTTTTGCAGGCGGCTGGCCGAGCGTGGAGGTCTCCGACCGGGATAAGGAAATCAAGGTGACCGCTGAACTGCCGGGTCTCGAGGAAAAGGATGTCGAACTGTCCTTGTCCGAGGGCGTGCTGTCGCTGCGAGGCGAAAAGCGGGCAGAGACCGAGGACGAGGAAAACCAGTTCTCTGAGCGATATTACGGTCGCTTCGAACGGCGCATCCCGCTGGGATACGAGGTGGATGAAAGCAGGGTGAATGCGACCTTCCGCAATGGCGTCCTGACGGTGACCCTGCCGAAGACCGAGCAGGCCCGGTCGAAAGCCAAGCGCATTGCGATCAACGGGCGGTAGTTGCCTCTTGCAGTCCCCGGCGTCGGCGAAGGCCCCTCATCCGCCTGCCGGCACCTTCTCCCCGCAGGCGGGGCGAGGGGTTCGCGGCACCTTCCCCGTCCCTCGCGAAGCTCACGGAGACCGGCGCTTGTCCCCTCTCCTTATCTAAATGGGGCGAGCTACCGGAGGCGAATGAGGGCGCTGCTGCACGCTTCCTTTGATCGTACTTTCAGCTATGCCGTCGCCAGTGCCCTCACGGCCTCGGTCTTCGTCTCACGCCGTCCCCTCTTCATCTGCCTGCCCGCCACATATACCTCGGCCACCGAGCGGTCGTCGCCCATGGTCTGCAGAATGAAGAGCTCTTCGGCAAGCGTCGAGGCAACCTGCATCCTGAGCTCCATGGCCGGCTTGGCGCGGCTGTCGAGGACGACGATGTCTGCATCCGCGCCGGCATGGAGCGAGCCGATCCGGTGTTCGAGATCGAGCGCGCGCGCATTGCCGAGCGTCAACATGTAGAAGGAATTGAGCGGCGAGAGCCGCTGGCCCTGCAGGTGCAGTACCTTATAGGCTTCGTCCATCGTTTCCAGCATCGAGAAACTCGTACCGCCGCCGACGTCGGTCGCAACCGCATGGCGTGCGCCGAGCCTGTCGAAACGGTCGCGATCGAAGAGCCCGCTGCCGAGGAACAGGTTCGAGGTCGGACAGAAGACGCCGACCGCCCCGGTCTCTGCGAGGACCGATATCTCGCGGTCGCTCAGATGGATGCAATGGCCGAGCAGAGTCTTGCGGCCGAGCAGCTCGTAGCGCGCATAAATGTCGGTATAGTCCTTCGCTTCCGGAAAGAGCGAGGTGGCGAAAGCGATCTCGTCCCGGTTTTCGGACAGGTGGGTCTGAACGTAACAATCCGGATGCTCGGCAGCGAGCACGCGGCTCACCTCCATCTGCTCCGGCGTCGAAGTGATCGCGAACCGCGGGCTGATCGCATAATGCGCGCGGCCGCGGCCGTGCCACCTGGCGATGAGCGCCTTCGTCTCGTCATAGCCCCTTTCCGGCGTGTCTTGCAGCGCGTCCGGCGCGTTGCGGTCCATCATCACCTTGCCGCCGATCATCAGCATGTTTCGCTCTTCGGCCGCGGTGAAGAAGGCATCGACGCTTTCCGGATGCACAGAACAATAGGCAACTGCGGTGGTCGTGCCGTTGGAGAGGAGTTCGTCCATGAAGCGGCCCGCGATGAAGGCGGCGTGCTTGGGCGACTTGAACTTCTGCTCCTCGACGAAGATATAGGTGTTCAGCCATTCGAGGAGCTGCGCACCGTAGGAGGCGATAGCCTGTGTCTGCGGGAAATGCAGGTGCGTATCGATGAAACCGGGCAGTACGAGGTGCGGCCGATGATCGGCGACCTCTACGCCGGGCCCCGCCTGCCTCGCTATGTCGCCGTAAGGGCCGAGGCCCTCGATCTTTCCGTTCCTCACGAAAACGGCGCCGTCCTCGAAGTAGCGGTAGGAGCCGGCATCGTCGATGCTCTCGGGTTCCTTGACGAAAGTCAGCACGCGGCCGCGGATCAAGAGATCGTTCATTGGACCTTTCCTTCCTTTACGGTCGTCTCGTACCAGGAGGCGATAAGCTGGCGTTCCTCCTCGGTGATGCCGGTGACGTTGGCAGGCGGCATGGCATGCGATCGCCCCGCCTGCAGGTAGATTTCGCGGGCATGCGCGACGATGTCGCGGTCGGCTTCGAGAACGACGCCCTTCGGCGGCACGATTATGCCTTCCCATCCGGGCTCGCGCGCATGGCACATGGAACAGCGGCCAAGCACGGTATCGCGCACTTTGGAAAAGTCCGGCGACGCGACGACGGCCTCGACGGCCGTCGAAGCCCTGGCCTCTCCGCCTTCGGAGAGGACCTTGGGCACGGTGGAGAGCCACATGATGGCGATGAACAGAAGCACCGTCGCGAGCCATGTCCAGGTCGGGCTGCCCTTGTTGGCGTGGCGGGTGTTGAACCAGTGACGGATCGTGACCCCCATGAGGAAGACCAGCGAGGCGATGATCCAGTTATACTGCGTGCCGAAGGCGAGCGGATAATGGTTCGAAAGCATCAGGAACAGCACGGGCAGCGTCAGATAGTTGTTGTGCGTCGAACGCTGCTTCGCCTGCTTTCCGAGCGCAGGATCGGGCGTACGGCCTGCGATCAGGTCGGCCACGACTTTCTTCTGGTTCGGGATGATGATGAAGAACACGTTGGCCGACATGATGGTCGCCGTGAAGGCGCCGAGATGGAGATAGGCCGCCCGGCCCGTGAAGAGCTGGGTGTAACCCCAAGCGACGGCAACGAGAATGAAATAAAGCAGCACCATCAGCCGCGTATTGTCGTTGCCGAACGGCGAACGGCAGATCGTGTCATAGGCAAGCCAGCCGAAGCCGAGCGAAGCCAGCGAGATGGCGATGGCCATCGGCTTCGAGACATCGAGCACGTTCGGATCGATGAGGTAGAGGTCCGCGCCGGCATAGTAGACGAGCGCAAGCATGCCGAAACCGGAGAGCCAGGTGACGTAGGACTCCCACTTGAACCAGATCAGGTGCTCAGGCATGTTTTCCGGCGCAACCAGATACTTCTGGATGTGATAGAAGCCGCCGCCATGCACCTGCCACTCTTCGCCGTAGGCGCCGACCGGCATGCCCGGACGCTGCTTCAGCCCCAGGTCGAGCGCGACGAAGTAGAAGGATGAGCCGATCCAGGCTATGCCGGTGATGACATGCAGCCATCTCACCGCAAATGTCAGCCAATCCCAGGCGATGGCATACTCGTACATTGAGTTCTCCCCATTTCTCTCGCGTTCATTATGTGTCATTGCTTGGGGAGGCGGGAACGGCGCCATCGCACCAACTCTTTCAAAAAAAACTATAAAATCGAAGAGGGGCCGGAGCGCTACGTTCGCGCCGGAAGAGCAGAGGCGGAAGCATGTCCTATCTCGATAATGTGCGTGTGTTCGTGCGCGTCGTGGAACTTGGAACGCTGTCGGCAGCGGGCCGCGATCAGCGCGTGACGCCGGCGGTTGCCAGCAACAGAATCAAGGAGTTGGAGCGGCATATGGGCGTGCGCCTGTTCAACCGCACCACCAGAAAACTGACGCCGACCGAGCACGGACGAGTCTTCTACGAAGGCGCGGTAAAGATCCTCGAAGCGGTGAACGAGGCGGAGAGCGCCATCGCCGATCTATCAAGAAATCCGAAGGGAGCGCTGAAGATCACCGCCCCGCTCGGCATCGGCCGGCGACTGATCGCGCCCGGCATACCGGAGTTTCACGACCGCTACCCGGATATCGAGGTGCGGTTGCGCCTCTCCGATCATAATGTCGACATCCTTGCCGAGGGCGTCGACATCGCCTTCAAGCTCGGCATACTTGAGGATTCGAACCTGCGCATGCGCGGCATCATGAACTGCGACCGCGTGCTCTGCGGGTCGCCGCGCTATTTCGAAAGGCGCGGCATCCCTTCGTCGCCGGACGACCTCCTAAGCCACAGCCACGACTGTCTTCTGCTGCGCTATCCCGGGTCGAAGGAGTATTACTGGACCTTGCAGACACCGGATGGCGTCCGCAAGTTCGAGGTCGGCGGTCCCTATGATTCGGATGATGGCGACGTGCTCACCCAGTGGGCGCTTGACGGACGCGGCATCGTCAACAAGCCGCTCTTCGAGGTGAAACAGCATATCGACGAGGGCTTGCTCGTCCCGGTGCTCGAGGAGACGCCGCCGCTCGGCGCCCAGCTTGCGGCGATCTACCCGCACAAGCGCTTCCAGGATCCGAAGGTCCGGCTGATGATCGACTTCATGGCCGAGCGCTGTCAGCGGCTGATCGGCAAAGTGCTTGCCGAGCCTCATGAGGTGCAGGAGCGTTCAAGCGCTTGAGCGCAGCGCCCTCAAGGCACAAGCACGACCTTACCGATCGTTCGGCGGCTCTCGATCGCCCGGTGTGCGTCCGCTGCCCGATCCAGCGAAAAGCGGCTGTCGATCGCGACCGTCAAGGCGCCCTCTTGCGCCCGGTTGAAAAGCTCGGTGAGATCCGCCTTCAAGCCGGCGAGGTTCAAGAGCGGCAGTAAGGCGAAGCCGCGCAGGGATTGGTTCCGTGCGAACATCGATTCTGCTTGCCGGGCGCTCAACGCAAACCTGCCGAGGGCCCCGAAAACCAGCTCTCCCGCCGGTGCCAGCAGATCGATCGCAGCGCCGGTAAATTCGCCGCCGACGAAATCGTAGAGAATGTCGACCCCGTCACCGTTCAAAGCCCTCCTGAGCGTTGCCGTCCAATCAGGGGCCGCATAGTTGATGCCGACGTGAGCACCCATCGAACGGGCGAAGTCGAGCTTTCCCTCCGAACTCGCAACGGCAACGATCGTCCGCGCACCGCCTTTCCTTGCCAATTGCACGAGCAGTGAACCTACACCGCCTGCCGCAGCGCTGATCAGCAGCGTTTTGTTCTGCAGCGCGCTTTGCCGGACGAGATAAAGAGCCGTGAGGCCCTGTACCATCATGGCAACAGCCGCTTCGAAGGAAAGTCCGTCCGGGATCGGCACCAGCATCGCGGCCTCGACCGCCACATATTCGGCATATCCGCCGGTACCCCGCCCATGAGCGAACATCGGGGCCGCGACACGACTGCCGACGAGATCTTGAGGAAGATCCTCTCCGACCGCTGCGACGACGCCGGCGACCTCCACTCCCGGGATCATCGGCAGTTCGGGCGTGACCGCGTAGCGGTCCTGCCGCATCAGAACCTCGAAATAGTTGACGCCGACGGCACCCACGCGGATGAGCGCCTCGCCTCTGCCCGGGCTCGGTGTAGGGACATCGACGCTTCGGAGCACGTCTGGCGCCCCGAAGCGGCGAAATTCAATGGCCTTCATAAGAACTTACCTCGAAACTGTTGGTTTGCGCGGTTATTTAGGGGTAGTCTTCGGACCGCATCTACACACTCTTTCGTTCCATACTGACCGATGGGTAACCATGGCCGAGATCATAAAGAAATTGCCGGTGCTGCCCTCCGAGCGCGCACTCAAGGTGATCTCCGGACGCTGGAAAGCCATCATCCTCTACCATCTGTTCGATAGGCCGAAGCGGCTTTCCGAGTTGCGAAGGCTGATACCCGCCGTCAGCCAGAAAGTGCTGATCCAGCAGCTCCGCGAAATGGAGGAGCATGGCCTCGTACACAGGGAGATTTTCCGCGAGATACCGCCGCGCGTCGAATATTCTGCGACGACGCTCGGCCTCAGCCTCGAGCCAGTCCTGCTGGCACTTTGCGAGTGGGGTCAGCGCCACGCCGCCGAGCTGAACGAGGCCGATCGCGTAACAGACTGCGTGATCCGCCCGCGAAAGGGCGACAACCGGCCTATGCCTTGATCGATCTCTGGCTCTTCGGGATGAGCGCGCGAGGCTGCAGATGGCGGTTCAGCGCCGCGGTCATTATCTCGGCCGCGGCAAGGGCTGCGATCACCGGCGGCCGCTTGTCCTTCACCACCGTACCGCCGATCGGGCAAACCAGCCTCTCGAAAAGCTCAGGACGATTGACCTCTCGCGACAACCAGTTCTTGAAAGTCGCGCGCTTCGTCTTCGAACCGATCATGCCGACGTAACTGGCGTCTTCGCGCCCGAGCGCCTCAGTCGCGATCAGGAAGTCGAGTGCGTGATCGTGGGTGAGGACGACGAAGGCGCTGCCCGGCGGCGCGTCGCGCACGACGGCTTCGGGCATTGCGGTCAGGCAGGTCTCGATACCCGGTACGTCGGCGGCCGAGAGCTCATGTTCGCGGGTGTCGACGAGAACGGTCCTGAGCGGCACGTGCGACAGCGCCATGGCGAGCGCGTTGCCGACGTGGCCGGCGCCGAAGATATAGACATGCGGCCGACGCGCGATCTCATCGTCGCTGCGCTCGATGAGTGTCGCACGCGTGTCCGCATCGACCTTTTTGAAGGAAAGCGCGACGTGGCCGCCGCAGCATTGGCCGATCTCCGGGCCGAGGGGGATCGCCATTCGAAGATCCGCGTTCGCCCCCTGAACGAGTTTCCGCGCGTGGTCGATCGCCATGAATTCCAGCTGTCCGCCGCCGATCGTGGCGAAGGTGCGGTCTTTTGAAACGAGCATCCAGGCATCGGTATCGCGCGGCGTCGAGCCTGCCGCGCTCGCCACCTCGACAAGCACGCAGGCCCTTTCACGGCTCAGGAAATCCCGGATGTCTTCTCGGCGCGCCATCTCAGTCATCCATTATCTTCGCCGCGCGATCGTCCCTACCCGTCCCGGCGGGCGCGCAGGCGCTCGACCGCCATCAGCACACGCTCCGGCGTTGCCGGGGCATCGATGCGCGGCGGAATACGATAATCCGCGACGCTTGCCGCTGCCATGGATATCGCCTCCAGAACCGAAATCCCCAGCATGAAAGGAGGTTCCCCGACCGCCTTCGAGCGCCGGATCGTCTCCTCCCGGTTGACGGACCATTCGGCCAGGCGCACGTTGAACACGCGCGGGCGATCGGAGGCGAGTGGGATCTTGTAGGTGGAGGGCGCATGCGTCCGCAACCGGCCCTTGGCATCCCACCAGAGTTCCTCCGTCGTAAGCCAGCCCATGCCCTGCACGAAGGCGCCTTCGACCTGGCCGAGGTCGAGCGCCGGGTTCAGAGACTTGCCGACATCGTGGATGATATCGGTCCGCTCGACCTGGTACTCACCGGTCAGTGTGTCGACGCTGACCTCGGAGCAGGAGGCGCCATAGGCGAAGTAATAGAATGGACGCCCCCGCCCTTCGGCGCGACTCCAGTGGATCTTCGGGGTCTTGTAGAAACCGGCCGCCGAAAGCTGCACGCGCGCGGCATAAGCCGCCTTGATAAGATCGGTAAAGGCGATGCGTCCGGCGCCGATCCGGACCGTGTTCGGCTCGAAGGCGATATCAGCTTCGCTCACCCCGTAGTGCTCGGCCGCGAAGCGCACGAGCCGCTCCTTGATCTGCTGACAGGCATTGGCGGCTGCCATGCCGTTGAGGTCCGAGCCGGACGAAGCGGCCGTCGCCGAGGTGTTCGGCACCTTGCCGGTCGAGGTCGCGGTCACCTTTATATGGTCGAGATCGACCTGGAACTCGTCCGCCACGACCTGCGCCACCTTGGTGTAGAGCCCCTGCCCCATCTCCGTGCCGCCGTGGTTCAGCTGGATTGAGCCATCCGTATAGACATGGACCAGGGCGCCGGCCTGATTGTATTCCGTCTTGGTGAAGGAGATTCCGAACTTCACCGGTGTCAGCGCGATGCCGCGCTTGATGACGGAGCTCTCGCGGTTGAAGGCGAGGGCCGCCTGCCGCCGGGCGGCATAGTCGGACGAAGCCTCGAGCTCCTCGATGATCCGGCCGATGATGTTGTCCTCCACCGTCTGGTGGTACGGCGTCAGGTTACGCCCCTCGCCGCCGTAGAAATTGAGCTTGCGGATTTCGAGCGGGTCCTTGCCGAGCGCGTAGGCGACGTCTTCGATTATCCGCTCGCCGCCGACCATGCCCTGCGGTCCGCCGAAACCCCGGAACGCGGTGTTCGAGACCGTGTTGGTCTTCAGCGGCCGCGAGCGCAGCCGGACGTTCGGGTAGAAATAGCAATTGTCGGCGTGGAAGAGCGCGCGATCGGTCACCGGTCCGGAAAGGTCGGCCGAGAAGCCGCAGCGGGCGGCGAAGACCGCGTCCACCGCCTCGATGCGGCCATCGTCATCGAAGCCGACCTTGTAATCGACGTGAAAGTCGTGGCGCTTGCCGGTCGCCGTCATGTCGTCGTCGCGGTCCGGGCGCACCTTGATCGCGCGGCGATATTTCCTCGCGGCCACTGCCGCAACCGCAGCGAAAAGATTTGCCTGCGTCTCCTTGCCGCCGAAGCCGCCGCCCATCCGCCGGACGTTCACGGTCACTGCATTCGACGGCACGCCCAGCACATGGGCGACCATGAGTTGCGTCTCGCTCGGATGCTGGGTCGAGGAAAAGACCGTCACTTCGTCATCCTCGCCGGGGATCGCAAAGGAGATCTGGCCTTCGAGATAGAAGTGATCCTGGCCACCGATTCGCATTTCGCCCGAAACGGTGTTTTTCGCCTTGGCAAAGCCGGCGTCGATGTCGCCGCGCTCGAGCTTCAGGGGATCGATCACCAGCGGATAGTTCGCAGCCGCCGCTTCGAGAACATCCGTCACGTGCGGCAGATCGCGATAATCGATCTTTACCTTGGCGGCCGCGCGCCGGGCGGCCTCGCGCGAGGTCGCGATGACCGCGAAGATCGGCTGGCCGTGGAACTCGACCTTGCCGGTCGCGAAGACCGGATCGTCGTGCTTGTGCGCCGGACTGATATCGTTCTCGCCGGGTATGTCCTCCGCCGTGAGCACTCCCACGACACCGGGACTGTTACGCACCGCCTCGAAATCCACCGACAGGATTTCGGCATGCGCGCGCTGCGAGAGCCCCAGATAGCCATGAAGGGTGCCCGCGGGCTCGGGAATGTCATCAATGTATTCTGCGGTTCCGGAAACGTGCTTGTGACCGGATTCGTGGCGTTCCTTGTCGTGGACGGCGCCGCGGACGCGATCGACGGGCTGCATCACATTCATGGGTCCACCCTCCCTACATAGCCACCGCGACCGTGCGGTCGATACGGATATTGCGCGTTTCCTGCGTTTCCAGATGGAAGCGCCGCAGAAGATTCCTTGCAACGAGCATCCGATATTCGGAAGAGGCGCGCCAGTCGGTGAGCGGCGTGTAATCCCGCTCGAAGGCCGCTACGCCAGCCTCGATCGCAGCGTCGTTCAATTGCGCGCCCTTGAGAGCGGCCTCCACGTTCGACGCGCGCTTCGGCGTGCCCGCCATGCCGCCAAAGGCGATAGCCACGTCGGCAACCTTGCCGTCACCGTCGAGCTTCACGCGGAACGCGCCACAGACTGCGGAGATATCTTCATCGAAACGTTTCGTGATCTTGTAGACGGCGAAGCGGTCGGTCTCGTCCAGGAAGGGGATCCGGACAGTCTCTACGAATTCGCCGGGTTCGCGATCCTGCTTGCCGTATTCGATGAAGAAGGCTTCGACGGGTAGCGTGCGGCGGCGTGCTCCCTTGCGCAGGATCACCGAAGCGCCAAGTGCGATCAGCGCCGGCGGCGTGTCGCCGATCGGCGAACCGTTGGCGATATTGCCTCCGACCGTGCCCATATTGCGCACCTGCTCGCCGCCGATACGATCCCAGAGCTCGCGAAGTTGCGGGAAGTGCCGGACGAGGACCGGATAGGCCTCCGTGTAGCTTACGCCGGCGGCAAGGCTGATCCCGTTCGCGTCGACGGAGATCCGCCGCAGTTCTTCAAGATGCGAGAGATGGACGACCGGCGCGATGTCGCGCATGAATTTGGTGACCCAGAGCCCGACATCGGTCGAACCGGCGACGATCGTCGCCTTGGGGTTCGTCTCAAGAACCACGGCGAAATCGTCCAGCGAGGCCGGAAGCACGACGCGCTCGTCTTCGCCTCCGATCTCGACGCGGCGCCCGTCCCGAAGCGCCTCCAGTTGCCGCGTGATCTCCTCACGTTCCACGATCAGCGGATCCTTGCCGAGCTCGCCGACCGAT
This sequence comes from Sinorhizobium meliloti 4H41, assembly GCF_000375585.1. Taxonomy (GTDB): domain Bacteria; phylum Pseudomonadota; class Alphaproteobacteria; order Rhizobiales; family Rhizobiaceae; genus Sinorhizobium; species Sinorhizobium meliloti_A. Next base: position 96,657 of record NZ_AQWP01000006.1, read on the forward strand.
GCAATCGCTTCCGCCGCCCGAATGATCGCCGCATAACCGGTGCAGCGACAGAGATTGCCCTGCAGCGCCTTCTCGATTTCCTGAACGCTCGGCTTCGCATTCGTCATCCAGAGGCCGTAGAGCGACATCACGAAACCGGGTGTGCAGAAACCGCATTGCGAGGCGTGCGTGTCGACCATCGCCTGCTGCACGGGGTGCAGCAGCCCGTTCGGCTGCGCAAGCGCTTCGACCGTCACCACATGGCAGCCATCGAGCGATGCGACGAAGCGGATGCAGGCGTTGACGGATTCGTATTTGAGCTTGCCGTCGAGAAGCCGGCCGACAAGCACGGTGCAGGCGCCGCAGTCGCCTTCCGCGCAGCCTTCTTTCGTCCCGCGCAGACTCCGGTCGATGCGCAGAAAGTCCAGCAGCGTCTGCACCGGCGATACATCGGCAAGCTCGACGGGCCGGTCGTTCAAAAGGAAACGGATCGTGTTGCGGATTTCGGTCGTCATTGCCGTCAGCTCCCGCGATAGGTGGAATAGCCGTAGGGCGAAAGCAGGAGCGGCACGTGATAATGCGCGGCCCGGTCGGCGATCCCGAAGCGGATAGGGATCACGTCGAGAAACGGGTGCGTACCGCGCTCATCCGCAGTGCCGAGGTATTCTCCGGCGTGAAAGCGCAGTTCGTAGGTTCCGGTTGCCATCGTGGAGCCGGTGAGAAGCGGCGCGTCGCAGCGCCCGTCATCGTTGGTGCGGATCGAGGAGAGAAGCTCACTACGCTCACTTTCAATCCGGTAGAGATCGATGCGCAGATTGCTTGCCGGTTTCCCGCTCGCCGTGTCCAATACGTGGGTCGTCAGGCGCCCGGGCGTTCCGTCTTGAACTTGCATTCTGTCGCTCCTCCGAAAGTCAGCATCGAGAATAGAGTATCCGGGCGGCGGGCGCCCTTGTGTAGCGGGCTCAACCTTCGAGACTTTCAAATTTTTCGGGGGGAATGGGAGAGCGGAATTCTCGCTACGAATTGGGCGACGAGACAATCTCTGGAGGAGCTGCTGCTATGAGATATCCCCGCGATCTCCTGGGCCATGGTCCGAACCCGCGCATCGCCTGGCCCGACGGCGCCCGGATCGCCGTGCAATTCGTGATCAATTACGAGGAGGGCGGAGAGAACTGCGTGCTTCACGGCGACGCGGCGTCGGAGGCCTTTCTCTCGGAAATCGTCGGCGCTCAGGCCTGGCCAGACCAGCGCCACTGGAACATGGAATCGATCTACGAATACGGCGCGCGCGCCGGTTTCTGGCGGCTGCACCGGTTGTTCACCGAAAAGGAGATACCGGCAACCGTCTACGGCGTGGCCACGGCTCTCAAGCGATCGCCCGCCCAGGTGGCCGCCATGCAGGATGCCGGTTGGGAAATCGCTTCCCACGGCCTCAAATGGGTCGAGCACAAGGATTTCGACGCGGAGCGCGAGCGCGCCGAGATTGCCGAGGCGATCCGCCTTCACACGATCGTAACAGGCGAACGGCCGACCGGCTGGTATACCGGCCGCTGCTCCGTGAACACACTCGACCTCGTGACCGAGGCCGGCGGCTTCGACTACGTCTCCGACGCATATGCGGACGACCTGCCCTACTGGCACGAACATGCCGGCCGGCACCAGCTCGTCATCCCCTACACCCTCGACGCCAACGACATGCGTTTCGCAACGCCACAGGGCTTCAACAGCGGCGACCAGTTCTTCAGCTATCTGAAGGATAGTTTCGACGTTCTCTACGCCGAGGGCACTGCCGGCGCGCCGAAGATGTTGAGCATCGGCCTGCACTGCCGTCTGGTCGGCCGGCCCGGCCGCGCCGCTGCACTGGCGCGCTTCCTCGACTACGTGAAGAGCCACGAGAAAGTCTGGCTCGCCCGCCGCATCGACATTGCCCGCTACTGGGCAGAAACCTATCCGTTCCAGCCGAATGAAAACCGACCGTCGCGACTGTCGAAAGATGACTTCATTGGTCGCTTCGGAGGCGTGTTCGAGCACTCGGACTGGATCGCCAAACGCGCCTTCGCAGGCGAACTCGGTCCCGCCAACGACACGGCATCGGGACTGCACGCGGCGCTCTGCGCGGTCTTTCGCGAGGCAAGCGACGAGGAACGGCTAGCCGTCCTCACCGCCCACCCCGATCTTGCCGGCAAGCTCGCCCAGGCGAAGCGCCTGACCGAAAGCTCGACTTCGGAGCAGGCTTCGGCGGGTCTCGATGCGCTGACGGATCAGGAGCGCGAGCGCTTCACGGCCCTCAACCATGCCTATGTCGAGAAGTTCGGCTTTCCCTTCATCATGGCCGTCAAGGGGCGCAGCAAGGACGAGATTCTTGCCGCCTTCGAGAACCGTATCGGCAACGATCGGGAGACCGAGTTCAAGACCGCGTGCCGCCAGGTGGAGCGGATCGCGCTGTTGCGGCTGCGCGACACTTTGCCGGACTGAGGCGACGCCATGACGCGCGCCGCTGAAGTTCCCCCCGACTTTGCGGGCGGGACGATCAACCTCGCTTCCGCGGGCCTCGGCGCCCGCGCGCTCTTTGCGACGGACGAATTCTTCGGCCCGGTGGAGCGCATGCTCAAGGACGAGCCGGCCGCGTTCCACCCCGGCCTTTACGACGATAACGGCAAATGGATGGACGGCTGGGAAACCCGCCGCCGCCGCGGTGCCGGCCACGACTACGCGGTCATCGCGCTCGCCGTGAAAGGGCGGATTGCCGGCTTCGACGTCGACACGTCGCACTTCACCGGCAATTATCCGAGCGCCTGCTCGATAGAAGCCTGTCATTCGGCGGAAGATCCGGACGAGGCGGCCGAGTGGATCCAACTGCTGGCGGTCACCGCCCTCGGACCGAATGCACATCACTTCTTCGCCGTGCACTCCGACGCGGTCTACAGCCATGTCCGGTTGCGCATCCATCCGGATGGCGGTATCGCCCGGCTGCGGGTCTACGGCACTCCGGCACTCGATCTCAAGGCCATAGCGAACGAGACGATCGATCTCGCCTCTTGCCTTTCCGGGGGCCGGATCGTCGCCCTCTCCAACGGCCATTACGGCCACGAACGCCTCATTGCGCCCGGCCGGGGTACGAATATGGGCGATGGCTGGGAAACGCGCCGACGCCGCGAACCGGGCTACGACTGGATCATCGTCAAGCTTGCCGCACGCGGGCACGTCGATCGGATCGTCGTCGACACGGCGCACTTCAAGGGCAACTACCCGGACGGCTGCTCGCTACAGGCGGCTGACCTCGCAGGCGTGGCTGCCGGGTGCGACGTGCTCGCCGCCTCCTCCGCGATGTTCTGGGAAGAGCTTCTGCCGCACCGGAGGCTTTCCGCCGACAGCATCCATGAGTATGGGGCCGATATGCTTGGACATGCCGATCCGGTCACGCATGTGCGCCTGAACATCTACCCGGATGGCGGCGTCAGCCGCCTGCGCATTTACGGCCGGGTCGCCGAGGCGAGCATATCCTAGATCAGAATGACATTAGGTCGGTTTGACCCTAGAGTCGTGAGTGTGATCGATTTCAATAGGTTAGAGCGGGACGTGGGCGGAAGACCGCGCACACTTTTCCTAATCCCGCTCTAGCCGCGGGCCGCTTTGCGCGGCCGCCCGCCCTTGGCACCATTAGCACGCGCGGCTGCTGCCTTCGCCGGCGATGTCGCTTGCCCCGCCCGCCGCGCCATATAAACCTTGGTGCCGAATATGCCGGCCAAAAGGCCCGGAATCGAAAGATCGACGTCCAAGGCCTCCCAATGCAGGCCATAACCTTGCCCAAGGATCTCGACTGCGGCGAGCTGATCGCTGCTCCCATCTTCCAGTCCCTGCGCCAGGCGTGGCGGAAAGGCGAACGTGCAGCCATTGGTCAACTCCACAACGATCCGGCCGCTTCGCTCGTCATAGCGCGCAGATGCAGCACGGGGCTCTGTTTCTCGCGCCATCCGGCCGCTCTCCAAAGCTGCGTCGATTTGGGTGTCCGTCAATTCAGCCATGAATCGCCCTCCATCTGCCGAGGAATTGCTGTTGCCGTTCGTTGACGATCTGGACGGCCCGGCGCACATCGCTCCGCTTCATGCCATCAGCCCAAATCAATTCCGGAACGCCATCCGGTCCGATCAGGTTGATCTTGACCTGCCCATCGCCAAAGACATGTACATGGGCCGGTTCATGATCGTCAGTAAAGATGACGACGCTCAGGCCGTTTGCGCGATAGATCGTGACCATACACGCAAGTAACCTATCATGATGGGTTACTCAAGTCCAACTTTGTCACGCGAGCGCCGCGAAGTATGTCTTAAAGTCCGGCAAGAACGCCAGGGGTTTGACGGCTTGTCAACGACCGTGGCGGCTTGGAGGGCCGCGCCGGTCGCGACCCTCCCCCCAACCATGCTCCGTCATTCGGCGAAGAATGCGAAGCGGACGATGAACAGTGCCGCGACGAGCTGGGTCGCCGGATGGATGACGTTCCACTTGCCGGTGCAGACCTTCAGGACGACATAGCTTACGAAGCCGAAGGCGAGACCGTTGGCGATCGAATAGGTGAAGGGCATGGCGATGGCGGTCAGCGCCGCAGGTGCCGCCTCCGTCAGATCGTCCCATTCGATCTCCGTGAGCTCGCGCATCATCAGGCCGGCAACGTAAAGCAGTGCCGGCGCGGTCGCATAGGACGGAACGGCGGCGGCAAGCGGCGAGATGAAGAGCGCGGCGAGGAACAGCACCGAGATCGTCAGCGCCGTTAGACCGGTGCGCCCGCCCGCCTGCACGCCCGAGGCGCTTTCGACATAGGCTGTCGTGCTGCTGGTGCCCATCAGCGAGCCGGCGACGATGGCCGAGCTGTCGGCAAGCAATGCACGCCCGAGACGGCTGGGCTTGCCCTCTTCCACCAGTTTCGCGCGCTTGGCGACACCGATCAGCGTGCCGGTCGCGTCGAAGACCTCGACGAGCACGAAGACAAGAATGACGTGGACGAGACCGCCATGCAGGGCGCCCATGATGTCGAGCTGGAGGAAGGTCGGCGCAATGCTCGGGGGCGCGGAGACGATGCCCTGGAATTCCGATACGCCGAGGAACATCGACAGGACCGTTACCACCAGGATGCCGATGAGGATGGATCCGCGGACATTGAGCGCGTCGAGAACGGCGATGACGAAGAATCCGAGGATCGCGAGCAGCGGTCCGGTCTGCTTGAGATCGCCGAGGCCGACCAGCGTCGCCGGATTGTCGACGACGATGCCGGCATTTTTCAGGGCAATGATGCCCAGGAACAGGCCGATGCCGGTCGCGATCGCGCTGCGCAGCGAATGCGGTATGCCTGCAATCAGCCAGCTTCGAACCCCCGTGACCGTCAGGAGCAGGAAAATGATGCCGGAGATGAACACGGCGCCGAGTGCCTGCTGCCAGGTGAAGCCGAGGGCGGCGACGACCGTGAAGGCGAAAAATGCGTTGAGGCCCATGCCGGGCGCCATGCCGATCGGCCAATTGGCAACGAGAGCCATGACGGCGGAGCCGAGAGCGGCCGCAAGACAGGTCGCGACGAAGATCGCGTTGCGGTCCATGCCCGTGGTCGACAGGATGTCAGGATTGACGAAGATGATGTAGGACATCGTAAGGAACGTCGTAACGCCGGCGATCACTTCCGTGCGGACGGTCGTGCCGTGCTCCTTAAGCTTGAAGAGTCGTTCAAACATTTTTCCTCCCTTGGCAGACGTCATCTCGACGCAGCCGAACGACAGAGACCGGGTGTGTTGCTCCTCCAAGAGCCCGGCCATTGCAAGTTGATCGCGCCCCGATATTTCTTCAGGGGGTATGATCCAGGCCGTGCGGCCTCGCCGGATGGGACGCCATCGCAAGCACCCGATTGTGCGTTTTCGCGCGCATGATCGCTAGCCACCGATTTCGACGCCGGGAGCGAAAGACTTTCAAGTTTTCGAGGGCATTCCGGGCGCTCCTGCGGGCACCGGCAACGTTAGATCCGGGTATCGGACGCGGTCCAGGCGCCGTCTTCGGCCCGGACGAGCATCGGCGTCGCGAAGACGCCTACGGTCCGCTCCGGCCATTGCGGAGAGAGGTCCGCGAGCGGCTTGCGCCACCGGTCCGACTGCAACATGGCGGCAGCGATCGCGACCGGCTCGATGCCGCAGGCCGCCATCAGCGACAGGCCGGCAAGTATCGAGGCCCCGCTCGATATCACATCGTCGATCAGGGCGACTCGCCGGCCCCTCAACAGCGGCAGCATGCGGGGATCGACGTAGAGTCGCTTCTTCTGGCCCGGTGTCGTGATGGACGACAGGGGAACGGATAGATCGTCGACGTACCAGAATTTTCGCGAGGTTCCGAGCGGCACATAGCGCTTGTGGCCGAGCTTGCGGGCAACGGCTGCGGCAAGCGTCAGTCCGAGTGTCGGAAGACCCGCGACGATTTCCGGTCGGAAGGGCGCCAGTCGGGCGGCCAGTTCCTCCGCGAGCGCGTCCTCCACCTCGAAGCTCGCCTGATTGATGATCAGCGAGGCCAGCGCATGCTTGCCGTCCGAAAGAGGCCGGATCGGCAGGAGGATCTGGCGTCCGTCCGCGAGAGTGGCTGGAAATGAGGCACGGAAGCCGCCGTGCTTGACAAAGCTACCGGGTGGAAAGACCTCCTGCCAGTAATCGTGCGGCTCGATCGCCTTCGTTTCCGTCATGCCAAGCGTCCGTTCGGGTGAGTAAAAGGTTCTGATCCCAGAGTTTTTCGTCTATACCCATTGCCGCTTCGATCAAACCGAAAGGGCACACCCGAGCGGCAAAAGCTGGGGAATTCAGGCCCTTTCCAGACTGCTCAAGGAATGCCTGCCGATGCGCGTGCCCCCCGGGATTGTCGACGATCTCACCTTTCTCACGGCCTTTCGCCGCGACCTGCACGCTTATCCCGAACTCGGTTTCGAGGAAGAGCGGACGAGCGACCTCGTAGCGAGGCTCCTCGAAGAAGCAGGCCTCAAGGTCCACCGGGGCCTCGGCAAGACAGGCGTCGTGGGCACGCTGCAGGTCGGCAACGGCACGCGCGCGATCGGCCTGCGCGCCGACATGGATGCGCTCGCCATGCCGGAACTCGCCGATCGGCCCTACAAATCCACGGTAGCGGGAAAGATGCATGCCTGCGGCCATGACGGCCATACGACGATGCTGCTCGGCGCTGCGCGCCACCTTGCGGCGACGCGTGACTTCTCGGGAACGGTCCATTTCATCTTCCAGCCTGCCGAGGAAGGCCGCGGCGGCGCCAGGCGCATGGTGGAGGACGGGCTGTTCGACCTTTTCCCTTGCGACGCGGTCTATGGATTGCACAACATGCCGGGCCTTGCAGTGGACGAGATGGCCGTCGTGGCGGGGCCGCAGCTTGCCTCGTCGGACAGCTGGCGCCTCACCTTCCGCGGCGTCGGCACGCACGGCGCCAAGCCGCATCTCGGCCGCGATCCGATCACGGCCGCAGGGACGTTTCTTGCTTCCCTGCAAACTGTGGTCGGCCGGGTCGTCGACCCGCTGCAGCCGGCGGTCGTCAGCGCCTGCGCGCTGCAAGCAGGCGATCCGAAAGCCCTGAACGTCATTCCGGATACGGTCGAGATCGGCGGCACGGCGCGTGCCTATACGCCGCATGTACGCGACCAGCTGCAAGAAGAGATCGGCCGGTTGGCGCAGGGGACCGCGGCGATGTACGGCATCGAGGCCGATTATCGTTTCGAGCGGCGTATTCCCCCGGTCGTCAACGATCCGGACGCGACGGCGCGCGCACTTTCGGCCGCCCGGTCCGTCTTCGGCGAGAAGGCGCTGACCAGCTTCCCGCCCTCGACCGCCGGGGACGACTTCGCCTTTTTTGCGCTGGAGGCGCCCGGCTGCTATGTCTGGCTCGGCAATGGCCCCGCCGTCGACGGCGCGCTGCACCATAACAGCGCCTACGACTTCAACGACGCGGCGATCGGTCCCGGCGCTGCCTTCTGGACCGCGCTGGTGGAACAGGAGCTCGAGGCCTGAAGAGCGTCAGAACGTCTCCAGGACCGGGCTTTCGAGCAGCTTGCCGGTCGCCACGTCGGCAATGCCGCGATCCGTCTGGTGCGGCCCGGCATTGCAGGCGAGCGTCGCCCCGAAGCAGGCCTTGAACACGAGATAGGGAGGCTGCCACTCCACGATTCCGCCGGCAGCCTCGCGAATGGCCGCGAACCCTGCTGCGACTTCGGCCAGCGACATATCCGAAACAAGCCCGCAAAGCGGCAGAGGCAGCAGCGCCTCGACCTTGCCTCCGGCAGCGACCGCCATCCCGCCGCCGGCTTCAATCACCGCATTGGCCGCAACCATCATGTCGCGGGGGTTGCCCCCGAAGACCGTCAGATTGTGGCTGTCGTGCGAAACGGTCGTCGCAAAGGCGCCGCGCCACTCGCCCCAGCCTTCAAGCAAACCGACCCGCGGACGGCTGTCGGCGCGGCCATGCCGATGGGCGACGGCGATCAGCGTCGTACCCTTCGGCGGCATCAGACATCCGCCCGAAACCTCGGCTCTCGTCTCGCCCCATCGGGTGAAGCGCGGCCGGTCGATCGTCACGACCCGGGCCGTGCTGCCAGTGGCAGCGATGCGAAAATCGTCCTCCGTCAGCGGTTCGATCTTCATCGTGTCGCGCAAGGGCGAGACATCCGCCGCGACGGGCGCCTGAAGCATCCCACCGCCGCTCGCCACCAGCCTGCCGTTCGCCAGCACATGCAGCGCGCGGAAATCACGAATGTCCTCGAAGAGCACGATGTCGGCACGGCGACCCGGAGCGATCAGGCCGAGATCGGCCCTTCCGAGCCGCCGGGCGGCATTGAGGGTTGCCGCCTGCAGCGCCCACTCGGCCTTGAGCCCGTAGCGCACGAGGCGGCGGACCACGTCGTCGAGGCCGCCGTCGCGGTGAAGATCGTCCGGGAACACGTCGTCGGTACAAAGTGTGACCGTCTGCGGCAGATGCCCGAAAGCACCGAGCGCCGTCACGAACTCGGGAAGAAGGTGATCGTGCGAGCCGCGCAGCTCGATGGTCAGTCCCGCGCGGAGCTTCGCTATCAGGTCGTCGCCGGAGACGAGTTCGTGATCGGAGCTGACGCCTGCCGTCACGAAGGCCTGCAGATCGGCTCCCGCCAGGCCGCGCGCATGCCCGTTGACCTGTTTGCCCGCCTTCAGCCCCGCCTCGACGATCGCAGTCATGCGCGGATCGCCGTCGATGACGCCGCGCATGTTCATGACCTCCGCAATCCCACCGATCTCCGGCCAGGACAGCATTTCCGCGACGGCATCGGCGTCGAAATCCGCGCCGGCGACCTCCAGACCGGGAGCGGAGGGCACGCAGGACGGCGCCAGCACCACGGCGCGCAAGGGCAGACCGCCCATTGCGTCGACAGCCCAGCGCACGCCGGCAAGTCCGCTCACATTTCCCAGTTCGTGCGGGTCCCAGACGACTGTGATCACGCCGCGCGGCACCACGGCGGCAGCGTAGACCGCGGGCGTCACCATCGAGCTTTCGACATGCATATGCGTGTCGATAAGGCCGGGCGAAAGGTAGGCTCCCGCCGCATCGATGACCGTGTCCGCGTCGCTGCGCGACCCGGGTGCATGGACGCTCGCGATGAGCGCGCCGACGATCCCGACATCCGCTGCCCGGCATTCGCCCGTCACGACATCCACGACCGTGCCGCCGGCGACGAGCACGTCGAAGGGCGCATCTCCGCGTGCGGCGGCAACTGCGCGCGCCCGCAAGCCGGCGTCATCGAGATCGGCGGGTTGCTTCAGGTCAGTCATCTGGCGGCTTCCTTGGCGAGCGCACCCAGCAGGTGCCCGCGGACACGTTCCGCATCCACGTCGACCGCATAATGGGCGTTGAATGTCTCGTGGCTCCCCCGGGTCTCGACCACCGTCCGGCCGCGCGTCAATGCACCGGCAAGCTCGACATCGATCCGCGCCGGGCGAAACGACACAGCGTTTCCATCGACCAGCGCAACGGCTGCGCAGGGATCGTAGATCGCCATGCCCGCCCTTCCACGGCTCGTGCCGATCGCGACGTAGCCGGCGAGAAGGTCGGCAAGCAGCGCGGCCTTCGCGCCACCTGCGGTGCGCATGGCTTCCACATCGTCCGGATAGGCGATGACCTTCCGGCAGAGGTCGAGATCGACCATCCGGAACGGCACGCCGTGGGCAAGCACGATGGCAAGCGCTTCCGGATCGGCGAAGGCGTTGAACTCGGCCGACGCCGTATGATTGCCACTGGAAACACCGCCACCCATCCAGGTCAGCTCGTCGATCCGCGCGGCGAGATCGGGACGTGCCAGAGCAAGGGCAGCGATATTGGTCAGCGGCCCGAGCGCCAGGATGCGATGCGGACCGCCGCCGTCCTCCAGCCAGCGGCAGAGAGCACGGAACGCGTCGCTATCCGGCAGGGCGGGTGCATCGGGGAGGCTCATTCCCGCCGTCGGAATGCCGGTCCTGCCGAGGATGCGCTCCGCCGTCTCGAGCTTCCCGAGCACGGGTAGCGCCCGTCCCTGATGGATCGGAAAGGTCCAACCGAAGGCCTGCGCTGCTGCCGCGGCGTTGCGCTTCACCTGCCCGAGCGGCACATTGCCGTAGACCAGCGAGACGCCGTCGACGGCCTCACCGGCGTGAAGGACGACGAGCATCGCGGCGATGTCGTCGAAGCCCATATCCGTGTCGATCCAGATGCCCATGGCGGATCAATTGAACCTTTCCAGCCTCGCGGCCCTTTCGAGCGGCAGATCGAAGGCGAGCGTGGTGCCTGCGGCATGCGCGGGCACGGCCGCATCCACTTCGGCCTTCAGTGCCCCGAGCGGCGTATCGAGCAGGTATTCGCGCGTGCTGCCCGAGAAAGAGGCCCCGCGCACTGTGCCCGTGAAAGGGCCCGACCCCAGAGTCACCATGCGCGGGCGCCAGGCAAGCCCCGCCGCATCGTGCGGCAAAGGCCCGGGAAGCTCGATCGGGCCGTTTCCGGCGCGCAATCTGCCGTTCTCGATGGCAAAGATATTCTCGAAGCCGACGAAATCGGCCACGAAGGCGGAGGCCGGCCGGTTATAGATCTCTTCCGGCGTGCCGATCTGCTCGATCGCACCGTTCAGCATCACCACGATGCGGTCGGCCAGTGACAGCGCCTCGCCCTGATCATGGGTGACGAAGATCATCGTGACGCCGGTTTCCCTCTGGACCCGCTGCAGTTCCGTGCGCATCTCGAGCCTCAGCCGCGCGTCGAGGTTGGAGAGGGGCTCGTCGAGAAGAAGCACCTTCGGCTCCATCACCATAGAGCGGGCAAGTGCTACGCGCTGCTGCTGACCGCCGGAAAGCTCGGCCGGCTTCCGGTCGGCAAAGCTCGTCAGCCCGACGGATTTCAGGCCGGTCCCGACACGGGATTCGAGCTCCGCGCCGGAGAGGCCCTTCAGCCGCAGACCGAAGGCGACATTCTCGAAGACGGTGAGATGCGGGAATAACGCATAGGACTGAAAGACAAGACCGACGGAACGCCTGTTCGCGGCGACGCGGGTGATGTCGGCGCCGTCGAGGCTGATGCGGCCCGATTGCGGCTTCAGCAGGCCGGCGATGGAGCGCATCGTCGTGGTCTTGCCGCAGCCCGAAGGTCCTAGAAAGGCGACAAGCTCGCCTTTTCGAATAGACAGATCGAGATCCTTCACCGCGACGGTGTCGCCATAGGCGAGCGTCAGTTTTTCGAGGCTGAGGAAGGCGGAGTCAGACATAGCGGGAAAATCCTAGGAAACGCTCGGCGAGGAAGACGATGCCGATGGACATGAAGGCGAGAAGCGCCGAAAGCGCCGCGACCGACGGATCATAGGTGATCTCCATGTAGGAGAGCATGTCGATCGGCAGGGTGCGCACGCCGGGGCCGGAAAGGAACAGCGAAACCGGCACCTGATTGAAGCTGGTGACGAAGCCGAGGATGAAGGCGGCGAGAATGCCGCTGCGGATATTCGGCATGACCACACGGAAAAAGGCGCCTGAACGCGACGAGCCGAGCAGCACGGCGGCCTCCTCGATATCGGAGCGCAGATTGTTGAGGCTCGCCGAGACGACGCGCACCGCATAGGGCAAGACGAGCGCCGTGTGTGCCAGGAAGAGCGCGAGCGTGATGTTGAAGCCGAATGGAACGACGAGATAGCGCAGCAGCGCGAGGCCGACGATGATGCCGGGCACGATGATCGGCAGGGAGACGACGGTGCGCACCGTTTCGCCGAAAGGCAGCCGGTAACGCGAAAGCGCGTAGGATGCCGGGATGCCGAGGGTGAGCGCGGCAGCCGTCCCGCCGATGGCAAGCAGCATCGACATGGTGAAGCTCTCGCGGAAGCTCTCGACCTCGAAGACCTTTGCGACCCATTTCAGCGACAGGCCTTGCGGCGGAAAGGCAAGCGTTTCGCCCCCCGACAGGGATGCCGCGACGATGATGAAGAAGGGGCCGATCAGAAACGCGGTGACGAGTACGAGCACCGTTACCGGGAAAAGACGGGAATTCATCGCTTGCTCCTGGCGGTGGCGAGCCGCTTCAAGAGAAGGTTGGCTGCGAAGCTCATGACGATCAGGATGAAGGCGATGACGCTTGCGGAGACGAAATCATTGGCGACGGTCACACGCTGATAGAGGAGCGTCTCCAGCATCAGGACCTTGGAGCCCCCGAGGATCGCCGGCGTGATATAGGCTGTCAGGGAGCCGGTGAAGACGAGCGTTCCGCCGATCACCAGACCTTCCTTGGTGAGCGGCAAAATGACCTTCCAGAAGACCTGAAACCAATTGGCGCCGAGCACCCGCGCGGCGGGGATCGCGTCCTTCGGCATGTTTTCGAGCGCGCTGATCAGAGCCAGGATCATCAGCGGCAGGAAGAGCTGCAGGAGTCCGACGAAGACCGCCGTCTCCGTGAACAGGAAGCGCACCGGTTCGTCCGTCAGGCCGACGCTCGTCAGTGCCTGATTGACGATCCCGGTCCTTCCCAGAATGACGATCCAGGCATAGGTGCGCGCAACCGGCGATATCATCAGCGGCAGGACGACGAGGCCGATCATCCGGCCCTTGCCTTTCGGCGGCAGGTTGACGATGGCAAAGGCAGCGGCATAGCCGATGACGGCCGCGACCACGGTTACCGTCGCGCCGAGCCGAAGCGTGCGCAGGAACACCGTCCGGTTGAGCGGATCGGAAAGGAAGCCGGTATAGGCGGATACCGACCAGCCCTCCGCATTGCGGAAGCCTTCGGCGAGCAAGATGACAACCGGCGCCAGAAAGACGACGGCGGCGAACACGGCCGCCGGCAGGGCAAGCGCCAGCGCCTCGGCCCGGTTGTGGAACATCTCTACGCCTTTCCGCGGCAGTGCCGCCGTTGGATACGTGGCGCGACGCCGGCAGAACCTGGCGTCGCGCGAAACAGGAGCCCGGCTCTTACTGGCCGACCTTGGCGTTCCATTCGGAAAGCCAGGCTTCCCGGTTGTCGAGCGCCACGGCCGACGGGATCAGTTTCAGGTTCTTGACCGTCTCTTCGCCGTAGGTGAGATTCTCGGCGATCTCGGGCGAGACTTTCACCTCCTTGTTGGCCGGACTGTCGACCAGCTTTTCGGCGAGCGCCGTCTGGATTTCCGTCGACAGCCAGAAATCCATGAACTGAAGCGCCAGATCCTGGTTCTTCGAGCCTTTGGCCAGAACCATGACGTTCATGCCGCCGGTCTGGCCCTCCTTCGGAGTCGCCCACTTGATCGGCAGATCCATCTTGGTAAAGCCCTCCCAGGAGAAACGGCCGATCGGCGCTGCCCAGATTTCTTCCTGCTGCATCAACTGCACGAGTTGCGAAGATTTGACGTAGAAAGTGACGATATCGTCCTTCTTCTCGCCGACGGCGGCGATCGCAGCCTTGAGGTCAGGCGCATTCTGCCCCAGCGCCTCACCGATCATGTAGAGCGTGGGCGGGCCCTGATTGGTCGTGACGTTCGGGAGAGCCACATGGCCGGCGAGCTTGTCGCCGAGCAGATCGGCCCAGGACGTGACTTCCACCTTATCGGACCGATAGACGATCGAGGTGGCGTAAAAAGTGTAGCCGACGCTCATGCCGTCGCCGTTCGGATCCTTGGCGATGTCGTAGAGCTTGTCGAAATTGCCGAGCTTCGAGGTATCGATCTTTTCGATCAGGCCGGCCCTCGTAGCGGAAAGCGCGTCCGCCATGGAAACGACTGCCATGTCGATGACCGGATTTGCCTTGTTGGCCTCCATCTTGGCGAGGCGCTCGACGCTGTTGCCCGTTTCGACCACGAGCTTGCAGCCGCACTTGGCTTCGAAGGGATCATAGACCAGCTCCTTGAACGCGTCCTGGGCGAAGCCGTAGACGGAGATGGTCAGGGTCTTCTCCTGAGCGGATGCGGCATGGGCGCCGATCAAGAGAAGTGCGCTCGAGGCGAGCAGGATGTTCTTCATGGCTGCGGTTCTCCTTCGCTGACAATGGTTGGCTGCACGTTGGGGGGTGGCTGCACGTTGGGGGGTGGCGCCGCCGTGGAGTGGCGGACGACGAGTTGCATGGGCACTTTCGAAATGGTGGCGGCAACGGGCGTGCCGTCGGATTCGGCTTCGCTGGCGCCGATCGCCTGCACCAGCGCCCCGACCGCGAGCGTCGCGATGCGCGCCATATCCATCCGAACCGTGGTCAGCGCCGGCGTCACCACCGGCGACCAGATCAGGTCGTCGAAGCCGGTGACGCTCGCCTGTTCCGGAACATGGATGCCGGCCCGTTGCAGCTCCGTCAGCGCGCGCAGCGCATGCAGGTCCGAGACGGCCGCAAAGGCCGTCACGCCTTCCGCCACCTTCCCGGCGAGCCCGAGCGAACAGCCCTTGCCGTGTAGCTGCTCCAGCCGCTCGATCCACAGCGTCTCGGCGCGCACGCCTTCACCCAAACCCGAGCGAAGGCCGCCGATGCGGTCGTTCTGTACGTTCGAGGCTGGATTGTTTCCGATGATCAGCAGGCGCCGGTGGCCGAGCTCCACGAGATGTTCGGCGATCTGGCGTCCACCGTCCCAGTGATCCGCAGCCACCGTGTTGCCTGGCGTCGACGGCGTGTCCACCACTGCAACCGGGCAACCGACATCGGCAATGCGCGTCCCGCGGCGCGGCACGATGACCATGCCCTCGACGCCCCGCTCGATGAGCCGCTCGATCGCCCTCGTCTGGACCGCGACGTCGCCGCGGGAATCGGCGATCAGCACGCCGTAGCCGGCAGAAGACGCTGCGAACTCGATGGCCTGGGCAATCTGGGGAAAAAGCGGATTGCTGATATCGGGCAGCACCAGCCCGATAACGCCGCTCCTGCCTGTCCTGAGCGCCCGCCCCGCCTGGCTCGGCACGTAACCGAGCTCCGTCGCGGTGGCACGGATCTTTTCGGCGAGTTCCGCCGAAACACGCCCCTTGCCCGAAAGCGCGTTGGAAACCGTCGCCGCGGAGACGCCGAGAGTTGTGGCTATCCTCGTCAGTTTAGGTCCGGGACGTGCCAAGGTCCAGTCTTCCGCCGCAAGCTGATTAAACGATTAATCAGCGATATATCAGCCGATTGGCCCTGTCGAATCATTTTTCTCAGGAAGCTGTGGAACGAGCGCCGCTCGGGCACCTACCGCGCGACGAAGAGCAGGTCGAAGCCCTTGATCTCACCTCTGGAGATCGATTTGCGTATCGCGCGCCAGAGCGCCGCCGGGTTTTCCAGGCGAAAGCCGCGCAGACTTCTTATCAGACGGAGGGTCGCCACCGCAGTCTTGGCCAGACGCAGAATGGCAGGCCCGGAGAGCGACGCTGCCAGGATCTGCGGATGCACCGCGAGAAGCACGCTCGCGGTCCTCTTCCTGTCGATCGCCCGAAACTGGTCAAGCACCTTGTACTCGTAACCCTCGATATCGATCTTGAAGCAAAGCCGTTCGGTCCTCGCCATCGCCTGAAGCTCGGGAATGGTGATCGTTTTTGCCTCGATGGACATGCCGGTGTCGTCGGCGATCAGCGCAGACGTTTCGGAGCTTCCGAAACCGCCACCCACTGAATTGAGAACGAGGCATTCGTCCTGCGAGAGAGCCGCGTTGACGAGTTCGACCTCGCCGGCGTTTCCGTCTTTCATCTCGGTGAGGATGCCGAAACAAACCGGGTCAGGTTCGACAACGATGACATTGTCGGCGCTTTGCGCCGCCCAATAGGGCGTCACGCCGATCCACCCGCCGATATCGACATAGGTCGTTTTCTCGTCGACGAAGCGCGCGATATTGCGAAAGGTGCCCGGCTCCCATTGGCCCGCCTGGAGGCGGCTGAAGAAGCGTGCCTTTTCCGGCTTGTCGGGAAAGTAAACGGTTCGCTTGTGATAGGTGATCGCGCGCATCGCGCTTCTCTAGCGCATGAATTCACAAAGCGGAACCGTTTTCCGGGAAGTCGCGGGGGACAGGTACGGGTGGCCGAAACTCAGGCCTCTGCCCTATGGGCGCGGCTGCGCGCCTCCGTCAACTCGGAAGTCGTCTGGCTCAGACGGTCGGCCAGCACCCGCATGATCTCGACTGCCATCTCCGGGAAATCAGCCAACAGTTTGAGGAAATCATCCTTCCGGATCCGCAAAGCTTCGAGTGAGGTGGTCGTCTTGACGGTTGCCGTACGCGGCGTGTTGCAGAGGATGGCGATTTCGCCAACGATCGAATTCTGCTCCACTTCGGCGACTTTCAGCTGTCCGCTCGGCGTCGAAACGAGCACATCCGCATTGCCCGAAAGGATCACATAGGCAGCGTCGCCGATATCCCCCTGATGAAACAGATCTTCTCCCGCACTGTACATCACCCGGTCGGAGGTGAAAGCCAGAAGCTTGAGCTTGGCAGGCGGAAGTCCGGAAAACAGCGTTATCCGGCGCAGCATTTCCACTTCATCTTTTAGGAGCATAACAGTCCGCTTCTCCGAATGCGTCGCGCTTGGTGCAAACAGGTTCTAACCCGGCCGGCGGGAACATATGCTTGCCTCCTGACAACAATATTACATCAAGATGCCAGTTCCTTGTAGTCGCTGTCTCTTGAGTGCTTTTCCACCGGTTCGTCATGCGCCAAACGTCCGTTTTCGAAATGGGCGACGCGATCGAAGAGTTCCGCCAGATCCTGATTGGCAAGGACCCACAATATAGCGGGCTTTCGCTCGCCATCCCTCAGGAAAGCGAAGGCCTTCCGGGTGATCTGATCCTGCGTGCGCTGGTCGAGCGACAGAAGCGGCTGGTTGAAGACATAGAAATCCGAAACCCGGATCAGGGCACGCGCGAGATTGAGCTTCTGGCGCTGACCGGACGTCAACCGCTTGCCGCCGGCGCCGACGTCGAAATCCAGCCCGAACACGAGCACCTTGTTGTAAAGCCCAAGCGACTCGAACAGGTCGCGCACGATTGCGCGTATCCGCTCGGACCCGTCCGTGTGCTTGTGCCCGATGCGGCCGAACAGCACGTTGTCAAGGATCGTCGCCGAGGCCATGTAGCGGTCCGGCTGGTAATGCTCGATGATGCCGACGAGATCGGCCGGGAGGCCGTCGCTGAACTCACGGCGCGCCTCGACGATCTTCTGCATGAGATCGTCCGTCAGGAGACCGAAGCGATGCCGCGGCTCGATATAGCCGAAACACAGGCGGATGATTCTGATGGCATCATCCTCGGACACCTCCTCGAGCGGCTTTCCCCTTACCTTCTGGAGAAGCGCCTCGTAGGCGGGGATTTCCTCGGCCGTCATGAAGGTGAGCTGCTGGAAGAACGGGTGGTCCGGCGGCAAGTCGCGGAACAGTTCCACGACGTTCTCGGCGATTTCCAGCCCCATCTCGTAGAAGGTCTCGTGCAGGCCCGCCCGCTTCAAAACGGTCTTGAAGAAGGGATGGTCTTCGAGCGCCTTCTCCCATCGGTTGCCGTCGGTGACCGTGCCGAAGAGCAGGTTTTCCCCGACGGTCGCCTCGACATTGTAGGAGCCCGGCTCGAAGAAGACGACGAGGTCGCTGAGCTTCTCGGCCTCGAGCCTTTGCCGAAGCGCGCTGCGCATCGCCACGATCTCGCCGGCGAAAGCCTCGTGCTCGGTCGGATCGATCGTTGAACGGACAGCAAGCGCCAGGACATCATTGCTCAAGAGAACGACGTCCAGCACGGCTCTGATCTTCGCGAAGAGGTCGTCCGGCCCGGTCGCGCCCGCGGCCGGGTAATCGATCCAGTCACTGTTCAGGTCGTAATGCGGATTGCCGGCGAGCTTCGCCTCCACAAGCTCCCACCTGCGTTGAGCTTCCCTGTCGCCCTCATAGGCGACCTCCGTCAACGGAGCATGCTTGAGCCCGTAGAGCAGATTGTCGCCGAGGCTGCCCTGGAAGGCAAAGACGTCGGAGGAGGCGTAGGATATTCGCCTGCCCACCACCGACTCGGGCAACTCGTGAATATCGGCGTCGCCTATGACGATCCGCCCGGTTGCGGGCCAGGTCAGCCGGCCGAAAGCCTCGGCCAGCGCCTCGCCGCCTCCGGACGTACCGCCGGTGACCGCGACCGTTTCGCCAGGCTGGATCTGCAGCGATACATGCTCCACGATCTTCGAGCCGCCGTCGTCGGCGACCGAAAGGTTGACGGCCGCCAGCGCTCCGGTGAGCGGCGTTGCCGGGTCGAGGGAAATCGCCTGCACCTTGGGGTCGATCAGCGGTTCGACGCTGAACTGTTCGACGACCTGGGCATATTTGACCTGCACATCCTGGCGCGCCTGGTCCCAATCGATCAATTCCTTCAAAGGACCCGGCAGGTCCTTGTAGGCGCCGATGACGGCGACAAGCTGGCCGATATCGAGCCGGCCCTGAAGCGCAAAATATCCGCCGATCGAATAGAACAGGAACGGCGTCACCTGGGCCAGGAAATTGTTCAGGAATTTGACCAGAAACTTCCACTGATAGAGATCGTAGCGGATCTTGAATATCCGGCCGAGCCGCGCGGCAATGTCGGCCCGTTCGAAATTGGAGGTATCGTGGGCGCGGATCGTGCCGATGCCGTCGACGATCTCGCTGACGCGCCCCGACAGCTCACGCGCCGTCAACTGACGCTCGCGGCCGAGCACCAGCAGGCGCCTGCGCATGCGCGGGATAATGATGGCCTGAACGGCGACTATGGAGGCTGCGATGATGCCCAGCCAGAAGCTCTGGAGGAGGATGAAGATCAGCGCCGTCAGAGCCTGACCGCCGAGAAGGGCGGGCTGTACGAAGGCGTCTCCGGTGAAGCCGCCCATCGGCTCCACCTCGTCCTTGATCATGGTCGAGATTTCGGCCGGCTTCACGCGCTTGAGATAGCCGGGGGGGAAGCGCAGGACCCGGTCGACGAGCTCGAAGCGGATTCGGCGCAGAAGCCGTTCGCCGAGCCGGCCCTTGTAGGTGTTGATATAGAATTTGAAGAGCCCGTTGATGATCACGAGCAGCAGGAATACCAGGCTCAAGGCCAGCAGCATGCCTTCCCTGCCGAGATCAAAACCCGAGAAGAGGTTGACCTCACCGAAGAACGGCAGGTTGAACGAAATCGGCAGGAACGGTTGAGTCGCCTCGGGGCCGTCGAAACCGGCACCCTGGATCGGTCCGTTGACGATCTGCTTCGGCAGATCGAACGACAGGAAATAGGGAACCATCGACAGCGCCACGACCAGCAATATCCAGAGCTGCTGCTTGCGGGTGTGAGTCCAGATGTAGCGGGAAAGACGTGGTTCCATGTGCCGGTAAAGAGACCTATCTGAAATTCGGGATCGCTCGGCTGTTCTGCCGGCGGACTACGGCGCCGCAATTGGTGCCGATCCGCCTGATCGTCAATGGGCCTGCGCTACCTCCACGAAATCGTGACTACCCGGCATGAGAGCAAAGCGATGCGCTATGTCAAGCCTCGATAGATATGCAGTACCGCTCATCTGCGCAGGCGTCTTGCCTCCACTCCTGCGGCCCACTCCGGCGCCTTGCGCTCAACTGGCCGTGAGCTTACAACAGCCGCATGACGCATGCCAGCCACTCTTCCCGCCTTCCCGAAGATTGGCGCGAAAGCGCCCATGACCTTGCCCGGGGGTTGGCTGCGTATTCCGGCAGCCGGCTCGTCGGTGGCATAGCCAGGGTCATTGCGAAGCATCCGCACGCAAACATTGCCAACGCCTTCAACCACAAGCAGGTCGACTGCAAGATGTGGGCACGCGACAAGCTCTTCGAGAGCATCGGCGCCGATTGTCGCCGGATCATCGTGCTCGGCGGCTGGTACGGCGTTCTGTCGGCCATGCTGCTCGAAGATTCGCGCTTCGACATCGAATTCGCCGTGAGCTGCGACCTCGATCCCGCGGTCGAGCCGGTGGCGCGCACGCTCAATGCAACCTTCGGCGACAGGTTCGATGCGATGACGGCCGATATGCATACGCTCGACTATCGCGCCCTGAATGCGGATCTGCTGATCAACACGAGCTGCGAGCACCTCGCCGAACTGCGGAACTGGCTGGACCTCATCCCGCGCGGCACGCGCGTCCTCCTGCAATCGAACGATTACTTCAGCGAACCCACCCACATAAGCTGCGTCAGGTCGCTTGAGGAATTTCAAGCGCAGGCGCGTCTCGCGCGCATCGACTTCGCGGGAGCGCTGCCGACGAAAAGATACACGCGCTTCATGCTGATCGGCTCGGTCTAACTCCTGGGGCGGGATCCGACCTAAAATCAATGTGACCTAAAGGGCTGCCTCGACAAAAGCCGCTCGCCGATGATCCTCGCCGTTCCGGCGGCTCCGTCGAGGTCGAGCGGCGGGATGGCCGGCCTCGGTCGTGCGAGCATCGCCCTCACCTTCGCGGCCAGAAGCTCGGGCGTGATCCCCTCCTCCGGCAGCACCCCGGCGAGATCGAGATGTTCGAGCCGTGCCGCGCGCGTGCTCTGTTCGGTCTCGCCGCCCGCGGTAAAGGGGATGAGGAGGCACGCGCATCCGGCACGCAGAATGTCGCACACGGTGTTGTAGCCGGCCTGCGAGACGGAAAGGCGGGCACCGCCGAGCAAGCCACCGAAATCCCGGCGGAAACGAAAGAGGCTGACGCCCTCCGGAGCCGCGGCCGCGAATGTGTCGAAATCCGCCTGCGGCAGGTTCGGGCCTGTTATCAGGCACCAGCGAAGCGCATTCGGCAGAAGCTTCGCAGCCTCGAGCGCCGCACCGATCAGTTCCCTGCCGACAGCGCCTCCGCCCGCCGAAACCACGATGTCGAATTTCTCGGCCGCTTCGGTCGGCGGCGGCGGGGCGACGAGGCCCGTATAGACGACCTTGTCGCGGATTTCGTCGGCAAGGGGAAATGTTTCCTCGATACGGGCGAATCCGGGATCGCCGTGAACGAGTACGAGATCGAAATGGTCCTTGACGAGTTCGACGGTCTCCTCGGCCCTTCCAGGCTTGACCCTCTCCTGCAGAATGTCGCGCAGCGACGTCGCCACGAGCGGCGGCCGGTCGCTCGCCGCAATTTCAGCGAGCAGCGGCAGCAGTTCGAACCGCATCTGCCGACGCCCGAAGGGGAAGGCCTCGATGATGACGACGTCCGGTTCCGCGCGTCGGAACGCCTCCATGAGCAGATTCCGTCGGTGCTCCTGAAAAGCGGCCGTGACCGGGTTTCCGTCGCCGTCGACAAGCCCGGAAAACCCTTTGTCGCCGGCAGTCACCGCCGGCAGTGCGACGGTCTGCACGCCTTCCCCCGGAAAGCCCGGCACCGGCGTGCCGCCGGTGACCATCGTGACCTCGAACTCCCGCTCGACCAGCGCTCCGGCAATGCGGCTCGCGCGCGCCAGATGCCCGATACCGAGTAGATGCTGCACATAGAAAAAGACGCGAGGTCCGCTCAAGGGCTTCTTCTCCATTCGCTCTCGAAAAGCCCGACCAGCTGACCGACGCTGGAGTGATGGTCGAACTCGTTGCGCACGCGCCGTTCGCCGGCGGCGCCAAGTCGCCGGCGAAGCTCCGGGTCGCGGATCAGCCGCTCCAGTGCCGCGGCAAGAGGCTCCGGGCTTTCCGGCGGCACCACCAGCCCGTTTTTGCCATCTTCGAGAAGTTCGGGAATGCCGGAGACTGCGGTCGAGATACAGGCAAGCCGCTGGCTCGACGCTTCCACCAGCACATTCGGCAGCCCGTCGCGGTCGCCATTGGCCGTCACCCGACAGGCCAGTGCGAAGATGTCGGCCTCACGGTAACGGTCCAAAACATCCTTTTGATCGAGCGCCCCGTGCCAGCGGATGCGATCCTCGATGCCAAGCTTTGCAGCAAGCGCCTGGAGTCCGCCGGTGAGCTCTCCCGCACCGATATGCTCGAAGCGCCAGTGGGCATCCGCAGGCAACAACGCCAGCGCCTTCAGGAGGACGTCATATCCCTTCTTGGGAACGGCGCGCCCGACGCTGACGATGCGCACCGGATCGTCGGGATCCGAGCCGTCGCGCCGGGTATGCTCGCCTGCGAAGGGCGGGAAACGATCGAGATCGAGGCCGTGATAGCTCAGATGGACCCGGGTCTGGTCCTTCGACAGGTCGCGCAGATGCTCATAGCCGCTTCGGGTGCAGGTCACCGTCCAGCGGGCCCGGTCGAGCTTGCCCGAAAGCTCCCAGTCCTCGGAGGTCCAGATGTCCTTTGCATGGGCGGAGCAAGTCCAGGGTATGCCGGTGATGATGCTGGCATAGTCCGTTACCGAGGCCGGCGTGTGAATGAAATGGGCATGCAGCCACGCGGCGTCTTCCGGCCATTCGGTGACGAGCACCAGCGCCTGGCCGAGACGGCGGAAGCGGTTGCGTGAAACGTCTCGCGCGAGGTCCCGGAGGAACGGCCCGAGCACCCGCCGGAAGCCGGGCTTCCGGACGGTCTTCATCAGCGCGCGGAGAACGCGCCACGGCTCCTCATGCAGATATTCAGGCAGGTAATGGACGGCCGCGCGTATTTCGTCATGGACGGGATGGCGTTTCCTGTCGGTCGGACGGCGAAGGGCGACGAGGACGAGCTCATGCCCTGCTCTTTCGAGGCCCAGCAGTTCCTGCGCAATGAACGTTTCCGAAAGGCGTGGATAACCCTTCAGCACGACGGCGATCTTCGGTTTCGGTAACACGTGCCTTCAGTTCGATCTTTTCACGACGGCCAAATGCTCCTTCGATCTGTGATCGAGCCATTCGCCGACGATGTCGGATATGTGGACGAGGCCTTCCAGCCTCAGGCCATTGGCGCGGAGCGACGGCGGTGCGCGCTGCGGCAGTGCCTTCAGGGCCGCGGCAAGGCGCAACGGCTCCTCCGCTTCCTGCGGAAGCAGCATGTCGACGAGCCCAAGTGCGGAGGCACGCTGGGCGCGGATCAATTGTTCTTCGCGTGGCTGAAGACGCGGCACGATCAGAGCAGGCTTGTCGAAAGAGAGGATCTCGCAATAGGTGTTGTAGCCGCCCATCGACACCACACCCCTGGCGCCGGCTACCAGTTCCTCCATGCGATTGTCGAACTCGATTATCTTGATGAATGGGATCTTGCTTCCCTTCTTGATCAGCTTGTTGCGCTGCTTTGCGGGCATGTAGGGGCCGAGGACGACGAGCGCGTTATGCGTGAGTTCGGGATCCTCCTGATAGGCGTGGATCACGTCATGGATGAGGTCGGATCCGTCGCCGCCGCCGCCGGTGGTGACCAGTATGTAGTCGCCTTCCGGCTTATGGCCGTGCAGTGCGTCGTGGGAAACGCTTCTTTGCAGAAAGCCGACGAAGTTCATGCGGTCGCGCACGGCAACGGGCACGTCGAGCCCGACCAGCGGATCGTAGAAATCCGGCGGCCCGTAGACCCAAATCGAGTCATAGAACTGCTCGATCTTGCGCATCGTGTCGCGTCGCTTCCATTCCTCTTCCAGGAGGTGCGGCGAGTCCATGACTTCCCTTAGGCCAAGCACCAGCCTGGTGCCGTGCGTCTTCAGGTAAGCGAGCGTATCCTCCACCTCGCCGCGCAGGCCCATCGGCTCCTTGTCGACGACGAAAATATCCGGCCGGAAGTTTTCCGCCGTCGAGCGGATGATCGACTGCCGCATTTTCAACGTTTCGTGCAGCTCGATGTGGCGGTCCAACGAAGTATATTCGCCGTTTCGGAGCTTTATGACGCTCGGAATCTTCACGAAGTCGACGCGGGCGCGATAATCGAAGGCGCCGGCGATAGTCGCGCCGGAGATGATCAGGATCTGCAGTCCGCTGTAATCTTCCACCAGGGCATGGGCGATGGCGCGACAACGTCTGAGATGGCCGAGCCCGAAGGTATCGTGGCTGTACATGAGGATGCGGGCATCCTCGAAGCGCCGTGTCATACGAAAAACCTTTCGCTCAAAAATAGAAACGTCGAAGTCTATTGCAGCGATCGCTTGCAGCCAACAGCGATACCGGGGCTTATTTGTAGGGATCGGCGGCGTCGCGCAACCCGTCTCCCAGGAAGTTGAACGCCAATATCACAAGAATGACCGGGATCGTGGGGAAAAGCAGCCACGGATAGAAGGCAATGACGCTGACGCTCTTTGCCTCGGTGAGCAGGATGCCCCAGCTGGTTATCGGAGGACGCAGGCCGAGACCGAGGAAGCTCAACGCCGTTTCTCCAAGGATCATGCCGGGTATGGAGATCGTTGCCGTGGCGATGAGATGGGACATGAAGCCCGGAACGAGGTGGCGCCCTATGATGCGTCCGCTTTTGGCGCCCATCAACTGCGCGGCAAGGACATAGTCTTCCTCCCTGAGCGCCAGCAGCTTCGAGCGCACGGCGCGCGCAAGGCCGGTCCAGTCGAGAAGGCCCAGGATGACGGTTATGCCCAGATAGATGAGAAGCGGGCTCCATGTCGCCGGCATGATCGCCGCCAGGGAAAGCCAGAGCGGAATGCTCGGTATCGACTGCAGGACTTCGATCAGTCTCTGAACCACAAGGTCGAAGATCCCGCCATGATATCCGGCAAGCCCGCCGATGACGATGCCGAGAACGAAGCTGACGGTGATGCCGAGAAGTCCGATCGTCAGCGATATCCGCGCTCCGTAGATGATCCGCGACAGCACGTCGCGGCCGAGACGGTCCGTGCCCAGGAGGAAAAGCTGCCCTCCCTCAGCCGGGCAAACCAGATGCAGATTGCTTTCGAACAAACCCCAGAAACGATAGTCGTCCCCGCGGCAGAAGAACCGGATCCGCTCGACGGCCGTCGTATCGTCCGTGTAGTTGCGCTTCAGCGTATCCATGTCCAGCGTCATCGTCCGGCCGTAGACGAAGGGGCCGACGAATTCACCCTCGTGGAAAAAGCGAACGCTCTGCGGCGGCGCATAGATGAAATCGACATTGCGTGTATGCAGATCGTAGGGCGCGAGAAACTCGCAGATCAGGATCATCCCATAGAGCATCGCGAGGAAGATGCCCGAGACGAGCGCGACCTTGTGGCGCTTGAACTTCCACCACATCAGACGCAGCTGCGATGCCTGATTCACCCGCACCTGCTCCTCGGTCATCACCTCCACGGAATAGGGGTCGAAGGGCGCGGTCGAAACGTAGTGCGGAAGGGGCTCGCCGGGCGCCGGGATTGGTGACGTCACTTTGTGCTCCTGCCTTGCAGACGAATTCGAGGATCGAGGACGGCGAGCGCCAGATCGGAAACCAGCACTCCGATCACGGTGAGGAACGCGAGGAACATCAGGAACGACCCGGCGAGATACATGTCCTGGCTCTGCAGCGCCTTGATCAGCATCGGTCCGGTGGTTTCGAGGGACAGCACGATTGCCGTGATTTCCGCACCCGAAATGATCGCCGGCAGGATCGACCCGATGTCCGAAATGAAGAAATTGAGCGCCATGCGCAGCGGATATTTGAGCAGGGTTCGCGTGGGCGAAAGCCCCTTGGCGCGGGCGGTCACGACATATTGCTTCTGGAGTTCGTCGAGCAGATTGGCCCTGAGGCGCCGGATCATGCCGGCAGTGCCGGCCGCGCCGACGATGATGACCGGGATCCAGATATGCTCCAGTATCGACTTCGCCTTTTCCCAACTCATCGGCTCGGAAAGATACTTCTGGTCCATCAAATGGCCGATCGAAGTTCCGAACCAGATATTGGCGAAATACATGAGGACCAGGGCGAGCATGAAATTCGGGATTGCGATGCCGATGAGTCCGATCAGCGACAGGCCGTAGTCGCCCCAGCTGTACTGGTGCGTGGCAGCATAGAGGCCGATCGGAAATGCGATGATCCAGGTGAAGATGATGGTGACGAAGGAGACCAGGACCGTGAGCCACAGGCGCTCGCCGACGACCTCGCTCACCGGCAATTCATATTCGAAGGAATAACCGAAATCGCCCTGGAGCATCCCCGCGACCCAGTGGACATAGCGCAGGATCGGCGGCTGGTCGAAGCCGTACTGCTTACGCAGCGCCTCGATCTGTTCCATGTTGACGCCCTCGCCCTGCGCCCTGATCTCGGCAATGTAGCTTTCGAAATAGTCGCCCGGGGGCAGTTCGATGATGGCGAAGACGAGCGCGGAGATGATGAGGAGCGTCGGGACCATGACTGCGATGCGCCAGAGAATGTACCGCAGCATCTCAGTCGTCCTGTTCCAGCCAGAAGGTGTCGGGCTTGTAGGCGCCGAAGTAGCTCGTCGGGTCGAAACCGTACAACCCTTCATCGGGGAAATTGCGCAGCTTCTTCGTGACGAGGATCGGCTGCAGCGAGCTGTTGACCAGCCCGATAGAGAAGACCTGGTCCGTGTAGATGGACAACATCTGTCTCCAGATGTCGGCCCGCTCGGCATCGTCCGCGGAATGCCTCCAGCGCTTGAGCAGGTCGAGGAGCTCGACGACCGGGGGAAGGTCGGGTGCCTCGCCCATTTCGCCATGGGACATATAGTTCAATCCCCAGACGGGCCACTGCAGCTGGTCGTCCGTGGTCGGTGCAAGCTGGCTGGGGCTCATGTCCGCGGTCGGCACGCCGTTGTCGAGACCGAACCACATCGACATGATGATCTCGCCGCCGACAGCGCGGCTGCGGAAGGTGTCGCGCTGCGAGGTGCGAATGAAGAGCGAAATGCCGACCTCACGCCAGTAATCGGTTATGAGCTGCAGTACATCGGTATCGAGCGTGCTTTCGCCGGCCGTCTCTACGACGATCTGCGCCTTTCGGCCGTCGGGAAGAATACGGATTCCGTCGCCGCCGCGCTTGGCCAGTCCGGCCGCGTCGAGCAGCGCGTTCGCCTGTTCCGGATCATGGGCGATCCAGGCATTCGCGAATTCGGGCCGGAAGAGAGGACTTTCAGGCAGCACAGTGTCGGCGCTTTCCTTCGTCAGCCCATAAAAGGCGGCCATGTTGATTTCGCGACGGTCGATTGCAAGCGACAGCGCACGACGGACGCGCACGTCCCTGAGCAGCGGCCGCCACACCGGGTCGGCAGAGTTGAGGTTCGGCAGCAGCGCCAGGCGTGACCCCGACGTCTTCTTCCAGAGCTTTACCTCGACCGGGTGCCGCTTCTCCGCATCTTTGAGATAGGTATAGTCAACGAAATCGACCCCATAGGCCTGCAGGTCGCTTTCGCCCGTGCCGGCCTTCGCCGGAATGAGCGAGGACGAACTGACGCTGAGCACGAACCGGTCGATATAAGGCAGTTGCAAGCCGTTTTCGTCCACCCGATGGTAATAGGGATTGCGTTCGAACACGAACTGTTCGGCCGGCAGGGGCGTGGTGTTGCGCCACGGGTCGAGGGTCGGCAAATCCGGATTTTCGGGCCGGTAAGAGCGCGCCATCCGCATGTGCAGCTGGCTCCACTTCTTGACCCGCTGTTCTTTCAGGAACGTCTTCAGCTTGTCCTCGTCCTGATATTTTGTGTGGAACTGCTTCAAATAGGCCGAGGGCATGACGACGACCAGCGGCTGTGGTGCGGCGAGTTCCTGCAGGAAAACCGGGTTCGGCATCGGCCAGGAATAACGAACCGTTCGCTCATCGACGATTTCGAACTTAGGCGCCTGCCCGTCCATGACCATCGCCGGCGGCAGGCCGGCCGGGGTCAGATTCTCGTTGAGGAGCACGTCTTCGAAGCAGTAGCGGAAGTCCTCGGCGGTCAACGGCGTGCCGTCCGACCACTTGTGACCCTCGCGCAGATGAAAGGTGAAGATACGATCCTCGACCGTCTCGTAGCTTTCGAGAATGTCGGGCTGGAGATTGAGCTTCTCGTCGTAGCCGACCAGGCGGGTATAGCCGTAGATCGTCATCAGGCGAATGTCCTTCGCACTGCCGATCAGGCTCCGGATCGTGCCGCCGTGGCGGCCGGCCTTTCGTCCCATCGCCGCGACATCGATCACCCTTGGCGTCTTCGGCAATCGTTCGCCGACCGGCGGAAGCTTGCCTTCCTGAACGAGGGCGGCGAGCGCATCGGTTCCGCCTGCGGCCGCGAGCATTGCTTTTGGAAAGGCAGCCGAAGCGAGAATGCCAAGCGCGGTTCTTCGGGTGATCATCGGCGTAACTCCCTGGCATCCACCGATTTGCGGGCGAGGACATAGTGCCCGCCACCGAGATCGGCGGGAATAAGAGCACCGTTCTCGCCGCCGTCGGAAAATTGCGCGCCCCAGCGCTCCTGGTCCGATCCGCCGCTCGCCTGAAGGGAATCGAAGTCGAGCTTACGGTCGAGGTCGGGATAGGGAACGGCGGCGAGGAGCGACTTCGTGTAGGGGTGGACCGGATTGCGCATCAGCACCTCGCGCGGCGCCAGCTCCACGATCCGGCCCGCGCACATGACCGCGATCCGGTCGGCCATGTAGTCGACGACCGCGAGGTTGTGCGAGATGAACAGCATCGTCAGGCCGAGCTCTTTCTGCAAGTCCTTGAGAAGGTTCAGGATCTGTGCCTGCACAGAAACATCGAGCGCAGAAACGGGTTCATCGCAGATCAGAAGCTGCGGCACGAGCGCGAGCGCCCGGGCGATCCCGATGCGCTGCCGTTGGCCGCCGGAGAAGCTGTGGGGATAGCGATTGATGAAGCGCTGGTCGAGCCCCACCGCCTGCAAAAGGGAGCGAACGTGTTCCTCACGCGATTTCGGCGTCCCTCGGCCGTGAATCTCCAGCGGCTCGCTGAGGATGTTCTTCACCGTCATGCGCGGCGAAAGCGACGAGACGGGATCCTGGAAGACCATCTGGATCTTCGCCCGCAAAGCCTTGAGTTCCCCGCCGTCGAGCTTAAGGACGTCGAGCGCGCCCTCCCCGTCGTCGAAGGTAATCGTGCCCCTGTCAGGCGTCACGGCCCGCATCAGGATCTTGCTCACGGTCGTCTTGCCGCAGCCGCTTTCGCCGACGAGCCCGAGGCATTCACCGCGGCGGATGTCGAAGCTGACATTGTCGACAGCGCGATGCCGATATGCAGTGCCGCTGCCGAACCAGCCGGAGCTGCGCGTGGAAAACGTCTTCGAAAGGTTGCGGACGGACACGAGGACATTGGGACCCGCGGCTTTCTTGACTTCGCGGTCGCCGACGATCGCGCCGGCCTTCACCGGCACCTCGCGCAACGCCTTCAGCCGCTCGCCCGGTTTCATGTCGAAGTGCGGCACGGCAGCCATCAAACCCTTGAGATAGGGATGCCGGGGATTACGGAAGATCGCATCCACAGGTCCTGCCTCGACGATCTCGCCGTGGTAGATAACGACCACCTCGTCGGCCATGTTGGCAACGACCCCGAGGTCGTGGGTGATCAGAAGCATGGCCATGTTGAGCTTGCTTTGAAGCTCGCGCAAAAGCTGCAATATTTGCGCCTGAACCGTCACGTCGAGGGCCGTCGTCGGTTCGTCCGCGATGAGCAGCGCCGGTCGGCAGATCAGCGCCATCGCGATCATCGCGCGCTGTCGCATGCCGCCGGAAAGTTCGAAGGGATACATGTCGTAGGCCCGCTTCGGATCGGAAAAGCCGACATAGCCGAGCAGTTCCTCCGTCCTCTCGCGGCGCCCTGCCTTGTCGGTATCCGTATGGATCTTCAGCACTTCCGAGATCTGGTTGCCGATCGTGTGAAGCGGCGACAGCGAGGTCATCGGCTCCTGGAAGATCTTGCTGATGCGTGCGCCGCGGATCTCCTGGATATCGCGCCCGTCCGTATCCAGCGAAAGCAGGTCGACGCCCTTTGCCTCGGCTTCGGGATCGTTGAACAACACCCGGCCGCCGACGCTTGCCACGCTCGGCAGGATGCCCATGATCGCCTGGCTGATGGCCGACTTGCCGGACCCGGATTCGCCGACAAGCGCGGTCACCCTTCCGGGCAGAATTCTGAAATTCGCTCCCCGAACGGCTTCGACCTCGCCGCCCAGCACCGAGAATGTGATCCGCAGACCCTCAACTCGCAGCAGGTCCGCTCCTGACGTCATCGCAGCACGCTTCCCTCAATACCCCTCCTGCACAATTCCAACTCGAGGCCGCCCCCAAAATAAAATCATGCAGCCACTTCCTGCAGCGCCGCGCGTCTGACCCCGCGTGCAAAGCTAGCCCCGCCGGAGGCACCGTAACTTTTTGCCACTCAAAAACAGTAGCCTAGGTTAAACGGGCTGTCCAGCAGGCCACCGGAAGGTCAGGAAGCGTGGAGCGGCATTAAGAGAACGGGCAGCTGCCGTTGGTCAGGACGTCCTCGCAGCGCGGGGAACGCCGGAAATCGTCGTAATAGAGCGTCCAATCGGTCGTATCGGCGGCCCGATAAGGTCCGAACTTGAAATACTGGTTCTCACCGAGACCCTTGTCCGCATGGCCCACATGGCCTTTGACGGAGACGATCGGCTGGCCGTTGGCAAAGAGCTCTATATGGCCCGAGCCGTCGGGACCGGGTTTCGTGAAGACGACGAAATCGATCCAGCCGGACTTCGGATCCGGCAAGGGATTGCCATGGTTGGTAATGGTGATCCCGTCCGTGCATGAATTGAAGAGGCTGCCGTCTTCCGGCTTCCAGTTGCCGTCGGTCGCCACCAGCATGCGCATCTGGTTGACTTCCGGACGGAGCCAGACCGGCGCCTGGCCTGGGGCGCAACGCGCCGCTACGCCATCAGGGCCGGCGGTGACCGGAGGCAGATCGTTGGTTTCGACCGTGGCGAAGAGCTTTCCAAAATTCATGCGCAGCGCCAGAAAGGGGCTGAAGTCGCCCTCGGCACCGGGATCGATCTCTCGCTTCCACTGTGCGATGAGATAGCGGTGGTCGTCGCTCGGCACCGGATCGTCGAACTTGACCGAGAAGCCGTACCAGACCCCCTTGTCGTAGGGCACCCGCAACTCGGTCTTTTCCCAGATCTCCGCGCGTTCGCTGCAGCCGTCGTGATCCGCCGGGCAATTCGGCACGATGCTAAGCTTCAGCCCGCCGTTGCCTGTGCGTTTGACGGCGCTCTGGAACTCGTATGTGCCGGCGCTCTGCTCGAAATTCTTGCGATAGTAGAGCCCCCCTTCAGGCGCGAAATCCGTGCCCTCGAAACCATCGAACAATTTCCGTTCGTAGACTGCCGGCTCCTCCGCCGACTGGGCATAAGTGAGACTCGGCAAGGCAATCGCCGCCGCCAGCAGAGCTATACGAAACATCGGTCCCCTCATTGCAGCATCTTGTCGATCAGACCGCGCGGGCCGGGCGGCCGCTTCTTGTTGCGGTAGAGCAACATGACATGCTCCGCCTCGGAAAGTCCATCCTCGGTTGCATCATATGCCCGCTCCTGCGCGATTGCGGCAAGTGCGGTATCCCGCGGGTAGAGGACCGTGAACTTCTGACGAACCCCGCGCAGTTTCTCCTGCCCGAGCGTTTGCCATTCCCCGCCGCAATAATTCACGAAGGCCTCGCTCGCGACGACGTTGTGGGCATATTTCTTCGTCAGATTCTGCAGCCGCTGTACCTCGTTCACCGCAGAGCCGAACACCGAGAAGGTCAGCCGGTCGCGCAGGCCGACATTGCCGAACATGACGTTCCCGACATGCAGGGCGATGCCGTAGCCGATCGGGTCGCGGCCCTGCGTCCTGCGTTCCGCGTTGAGGGCGGCCATGCGCGCCGTCGCCGCGCCCACGGCGGCGAATGCCTCGCGGCTGGCCATCTCCGACGGCTCCTTGTGCCGGCCGCAGGGATAAACGCCGATGAAGCCGTCGCCGATGAAGCTCAGTATCTGTCCGCCGTTGCGGTTGAAGGGCGTGGCGATCGCGTCGAAGAATCCGTTCAACGACTCGATATAGGCCTGCCGGCCTTCCTTTTCGGCAAGCATCGTCGACTGACGCATATCCGCCATGACGAGAACTGCGCGTACCGTCTCGCCGTCGCCCCGCCGGACCTGGCCGCTCATCACGCGCCGCCCGGCATTGGCGCCAAGATAGGTGGTCAGCATGTTGTCGGCGAGCTTGCCGAGCACGGCCACTTTGGCAGCGATCGCCAGATGGTTCTGAAGTCTGAGAAGGGCTGCGATGACGTCGTCGCTGAAACCACCCTGACGGTCCGTCGTCCACGAGCCGACCATTCCGTGTTCGGATTCGGCTCCAAGAGGTTGCATGAAGGCTATGTAGTCGGTCGCTCCCTGCTCCTTCAGCTCGTCCAGAATCGGAAACTCCGAGGGCAAGGCGGGATCGATCCGGCGCCTGACATGATCGAGATTGTTGCTGAGAAGGTAATAATACGGGCTGTGCAGGAATCGCTCGGGATTGAGCGCCAATTCCTCATGGCGCAGACCGCTCACCTCGACACCCTGACCTCGCCACCAGGTGAAGCCGAGGGCGTCGTAAAGCGGGTGAAGCATCGAGAAAGACAGATGGACGCGCATGAGCGGCAGGCCCGCCGCCGCCAACCGCTCGCAGAAACCGCGCACGATGGTTTCGA
Organism: Sinorhizobium meliloti 4H41; assembly: GCF_000375585.1. Lineage (GTDB taxonomy): Bacteria > Pseudomonadota > Alphaproteobacteria > Rhizobiales > Rhizobiaceae > Sinorhizobium > Sinorhizobium meliloti_A. Next base: position 129,495 of record NZ_AQWP01000006.1, read on the forward strand.
GTGTTTCGTCGCTGAGCGAGGTTCGCATGAGCCAGTCGGCGACCTTGTCCAGGAGGATTTGGGAAACGTTGTCGTTGATCGGGCTCATGCCATGTCCTCATCGTCGCGGCAACGGTCGCCACCGGCGCCGACCGCGAAGCAGCGATCGCTCGCTCGCGGTAGCACTGAAGTGGGTACCCGTCAGTGAAAGAAGGCTCCCGCCGCCTCCCGCGGCCGTTCGTGCAGCGATCGGGTCACCGCTGCGCTCCTGCAGATATTCACCGGGGAGCACATTTTCCAGAGACCACGAGCGATTTTTGATCGTTGCCGGATCGTACACGCAACAAGCCTGCGCATTGCACCCTGAAATTGCTGGGGTCCCTCACGACCGCATGCCTGCCCGGGCCAGACAAAACGACGCAGGCCTTGAGGCGCGCGGCTTCGCTGACGGCGCGCCGCGCTTGACTTGCGGCGGCTTTCCCGCCAACAAAACGGCACCGGGCTCCGCAGCCGGATCGCTGAAGCGGCCCTCCCGGCAACAGAACTGGAAGCCAATCTTGACCTCTGCGCATCACGACAGGCTGCTCGAATCGATCTCCGACCGCACCGCCCGCGTCGGCGTCATCGGCCTCGGCTATGTCGGCCTGCCGCTTGCCGTCGCAATCGCGCGCTCCGGCTTCCATGTCACCGGTTTCGACATAGACCCGGGCAAGATCGTCGCGCTCGACGCCGGGAGCTCCTATATCGAAGCGGTTTCGGACGCGGCGCTTGCCCGCGAAGCCGGCGCCGGGCGGTTCCGCTCCACGACCGACTTTTCGGACCTTGGCATTTGCGACGTCATCATCATCTGCGTGCCGACGCCGCTCACCAGGCACCGCGATCCCGACCTCTCCTTCGTGGAGAATACGTCGCGCGAGATCGCTGACCGCTTGCGGCCGGGTCAGCTCGTCGTTCTGGAATCGACCACCTATCCCGGCACCACCGACGGTATCGTGCGCTCCATCCTGGAGGAAACGGGGCTCAAGTCCGGCGCCGACTTCTTCATCGGATTCTCGCCGGAGCGGGAAGACCCGGGCAATCGCGCTTACGAGACCACGAGCATCCCCAAGGTCGTGGCCGGAGACGGCCCAATGGCGGCAACGCTGATGGAGCGGTTCTATGCCGCCGTGGTCACGACGGTGGTTCCGGTTTCGTCCAACGCGACCGCAGAGGCGGTGAAACTGACCGAGAATATCTTCCGCGCCGTCAACATCGCCCTCGTGAACGAACTCAAGGTCGTCTACGAGGCGATGGGCATCGATGTCTGGGAGGTGATCGATGCCGCCAAGACCAAGCCCTTCGGCTACATGCCCTTCTATCCGGGACCCGGGCTCGGCGGCCACTGCATTCCAATCGATCCGTTTTATCTGACATGGAAATCCCGGGAGTACGAGCTGCCGACGCGCTTCATCGAACTCGCCGGCGAGATCAATTCGGCAATGCCCCGTCACGTTGTGGCAAGGCTGGCCGAGGCGCTCGACCGGCGGGAGGGCAAGGCGCTCAGCCGCTCGGCGGTGCTCGTCATCGGCCTCGCCTACAAGAAGAATGTTCCGGACATTCGTGAAAGCCCCTCCCTGAAGCTGATAGAGCTCATCGAGGAGCGTGGCGGCAGGGCCGCCTTCTACGACCCCCATGTGGATGAAATTCCCTCGACCCGAGAACACATGGCCTTGAAGGGCCGGCGGTCGGTCGTCTTCGACCAAGCGACGGTTCGCGGCTTCGATGCCGTGCTTATCGCGACCGACCACGACGCGGTGGACTATGCCGCGCTTGCCGACTGGGCGCCGCTGATCGTCGACACGCGCAACGTCTTCGCGCGCCACGGCCTTGCTGCCGAGCACATCGTCAAGGCTTGACCCTGGGGGGAATATCCCCGACGCGTGACAGGTCCCCTTCGGAAAGACCGGCCTTCAGGTTCCGGGCGGCCACTGCGTAGCCGCCGGCCGCACCGTCGATGAAGTGCATGTGGTCCCTGCTCATCGGGCTCGGAACGATGCACGTCATCAGCGCCGAATCCTGCCGGTGAAGCCCGTAGCGGCATATGCCCGCCGCCGCGCCCTGCGTCAGCCGTTCCTCGATACGGCGCAGCCGCTCGAGACTGACGTCGATCGTCATCTTCAGCGCGTCGTCGAACTTGCGGAAGTCCGAATTGCTGGCGAGGTCGCGCGCGTATCGCTTGACGTCGAACGGTCCGAAATTGATGCCGAGCCTGAAACAGAGAAACAGTGCAAGGCTCTGCGCCGCAACGAAGGACCAGGCGAGGAAGCGCCGGCCCCTCGGCGCGACGGCGCGCGATTCCACCGTAATGCCGCGCACGGAAAGGTGCGGCTCGGGTCCTTTTTCCGGTACCGGGTGCCCGCCTCGCTCCTCCCCCTCGGCCAGGGACACGATGTCGCCGATCAGCGCCTGGTATTCGGGACCGATGCCGCGCTCCCCCGGCACCGCGATAATGGAGACGATCGCTCCGTGGTGCGAGACGATCGGATTCCAGCGGCATGACAATCCTGTCAGGTCGGGTCTCGTGCCGGGCGGCGCGGCCTCGATCTGGTAGCGGCCCGCCTTCATTTCCGCTTCCGCCCAACTGGCACCACCGCCGGAAAACATGGCGTAGGAGACCTCCTCGCTCGCCTTGAAGCGGGCGACACGCATGTCGAACCCGCTGGCGCGCACGTCGGATACCGGGACGATTGCGGCGCGAAGCTCAAGGCCCAGTTCCTCCGCCACCCATGTCTTGGCCGCGGCGAGCACGTCCTTCGCTTTTGCCGCCAGCGTTCCGGGCACGGCGGCGAGCGCCCCGTCACCGCCGAAGACGAAGGCGAGGTTTTTCTCGTCGAGCCCGTTCATGAGCGCCGAGATGACGCTCGCGCCCGCCATGTTCACGCTCTTGTATCGCCCTTCGGCGATCGCTCCCGTCGAATTGACGATATCGGCAACGGCGAGCCACCAGCCGTCTGGCAAGGGCCGGTAGTTGGACTCGTCGGCGACCCCTTCGAATGCCTCGAAAAGAGGGAGGCCCGCGTAAAATTCCCTGTCGGCCGGCTGCACCATCGTTGCCAAACTCCTAGAGGCGACATCTGTTGCTGATTTCCAGGCTGGAGCGATTTCAGCCGATTACGACGGATAAAGCACCTTCGCTTCGATGGATAGATTTCTCTTCTCGCCATGCAATGCGTGCGCGACGGCGCCAATGGCATTGCAGGACCCTCATGATTTGTGCTTGTCTAATCACTACGCCCGGGCAAAATGCCACGGCAGGCAGGATAAAGCCGGAACGGAATGCAGGACGATACATTTCGAGTGAAGTTTTGGGGCGTAAGAGGCAGCTTGCCGGTATCCGGCGAGCAGTTCCTGCACTACGGAGGAAACACGCCCTGCATCGAAATTCGCTGCGGCAAAGAGGTGCTGATATTCGACGCGGGCTCGGGCCTGCGCGAGGCCGGGCTGTCGCTGATGTCCGAAGGTATCGCCGAATTCGATGTTTTTTTCACCCACACCCATTACGATCACATCATCGGCCTGCCCTATTTTAAGCCGATCTACCGCTGCAGCTCCGCAGTCCGCTTCTGGTCCGGCCATCTCCACGGCACGATGTCCACGGCCGAAATGATCAACGAGTTCATGAGACCGCCATGGTTCCCGGTCGGAACGGGCATCTGCCAGGCGAGCCTCGACACCGTCGATTTCCGTCCGGGTGAAACACTATCGCCGCGAGAAGAGATTTCCATTCGCACCATGAGCCTCGTGCATCCGGGGGGATGTGTCGGCTACCGTATCGAATGGGGCGGACGGGCGGTCGCGCTCGTCTACGACACGGAACACGAACCCGGGATTCTCGACCCCGCACTCCTCGATTTCATCGCCGGAGCCGATCTGATGATCTATGACTGCACCTATCTGGAAAGCGAGATGCCGACCTTCCGCGGCTACGGACACTCGACCGGGATGCATGGATCAAAGCTCGCCAAAGCCGCCGGCGTCACGCGCCTCGCCATGTTCCACCACGATCCGTCGCGCACCGACGCCGCACTCGCCGCCATGGAACAGGAAGTCCACGCCTTCTTCTCGGGTGCCTTTGCCGCGTGCGACCGTCAGGTCATCGATCTATAAGATCTGCGACACGGTTACTGCTGAAATGCTCGGCTGATTCGCGCCGGTCACAACCCAGGCGTCAGCACTCCTGCCCGCCCTCTCTGAGCAAAGCCACCCCCTCGGAATGGGTCACCTTTGGGACTCCGTCGAAATAAGGGCTGACGAGACGCCGCCATTCCTGGAAATCATGAGAATTGCGGAAGCCGACCATGTGGTCGTCGACCGTGTCCCATTTGACCAGCAGACGATAAAGATGCGGCGTCTCGACGACCCGGTGCAGCGCCACGCCGTGGCAGCCTTTCGCCCTCAGAAACAGGGGCGCCGCTCGTGACACGCCCGCTTCGAATTGCGCCTCGCTGCCGGGTTTGACGGAAATCTCCGCGACTTCAACGATCATGATGTCGCTCCCTGCTGATGGTGTTCCGCATCGATCGGGCGCTCCTCTCCGGTAGCGATCATGGTCCGGGTCGCATCGATGGAGGCATAGATCCAGAAAATGCGCATTGGCTCGGTCTCAGACGCATTGATGAAGCGATGGGGAACGTTTGCCGGGATCCAGGTCGTGTCGTTGGGTCCGAGCGGGTATCGGACCCCGTCGATTTCGGCAATGGCCTGCCCGTCGAGGACCATCACGCTCTCTTCGCAATTATGTTTGTGAAGACCGATCGCGGCGCCAGGGTCGAAAGCGGTGATGCCGTTGATCATGGTGGTCGAGCCGCATTTGCGCGTCACGAGCGGCGTCGTGCGGGCGCCGTTGCCACGATCATTGCTCTTGAGCTCCTTTGGGCGAAGGATTGCTGGCTGGGTCATCTGGGTTCTCCTTATTCCGGCGCCTTGGCGACAGGCTGGGCTGCGTTGGCCGGGCCGATCCAGACGGTCTTGATGTTGACGAACTCGCGGATGCCGTAGACACCGAGCTCGCGGCCGTAGCCTGAACGCTTGATCCCGCCGAAGGGGTATCGGGGATCGGACGCGACCATGCCGTTGATGAAGACGGCGCCCGCGTCGATGTCGCGCGCGAGCCGGCGTGCACGCTCGACATCCGCGGTCCAGATCGCCGAGCCGAGACCGTATTCGGTCTGATTGGCCAGCCGAACCGCTTCTTCTGCATCCCTGACGCGGACGATGGCCGCGACCGGTCCAAAGGTCTCCTCGCAGAAGGCGGCCATCTCCGGGCGCACATGATCGAGCACGGTCGGCGGATAAAAATAGCCTGGCCGGTTCAGCGGCGTGCCGCCGAGCCTGCGTTCAGCGCCCGCCGCAATTGTCTTTTCGACCTGCGCGTGCAGGCTGCTCATCAGGTTTTCCCGTGCCATCGGACCGATACCGGTATCGCGCTCCATGGGATCGCCCATCTTCAGTTGCGCGGCTTTCTCGCAGAAGAGCTCGACGAAACGGTCGGCTATCGCTTCTTCGACGATGAAGCGCTTGGCGTTGACACAGGACTGCCCGACATTGATGTAGCGCGCCTTGACTGCGACGTTTGTCGCCTCTTCGAGATCGGCGTCGGCAAGCACGATGAAGGGGTCGGAGCCACCGAGTTCCAGCACCTGCTTTTTCAGCGCCTTGCCGGCCTGCGACGCAACGATGGCGCCCACTTCGGTGGAGCCCGTCAGCGTGACAGCTGCGATCCTGTCGTCCGCAATGATGCCGGCCACTTTGGCCGGCTCGATCAGCAGGGTGGCAAAGAGGCCCTCCGGGCAACCTGCCTCGCGCATGATTTCCTCGATGGCGAGTGCACATTCCGGCACATTGTTCGCGTGCTTCAGTACGGCGCCGTTCCCCGCGGCGAAAGCCGGCGCTGCAAAACGAAAAAACTGCCAGAAGGGATAGTTCCAGGGCATGATGGCGAGGACAACACCAAGCGGCTCGAAGACGACGGCGCTTTCGGACGCGTTCGAGGCGACCGTTTCGTCGGCGAGGTATTGCCCTGCGTGCTCGGCATAGAAGTCGCAGTTGTAGGCGCATTTTTCGATTTCGGCCTCGGACTCGACGATCGGCTTACCCATCTCGCGCGTGATCATCTCAGCATAGCGCGACTTGCCGGCACGCAGCACCCTGGCCATGGCGCCAAGCAGTCGAACCCGCTCTTGGACAGGCTTCTTGCGCCACGCCTTTTGCGTCTTTGCGGCGGCGGAAAGCGCTGCATCGACAAAGGCATCGTCATGGAGTTCGTAGCAGGCAAGTTCCTCGCCGGTGGCCGGATTGGTCGTGACGATCATCGCCATCTCCTTCATTCTTCTTGATTGAGTAAAGCCTTGCGTGGCCTTGCACGTCGTCAACGCAGGTGCGGCTGCTCGCAAGCACACCGTCCACGATGTCCTCGCGGAGCTTGTTTCCTGCACTCATCGTCCTGCAAGCCTCTCCAAGGCCTTTGTGAAAAAATCCGGGGCGCCGAAGTTCCCTGACTTCAGCGCGAGCGCCACCGGATCATCTCCTTTCGACAGAAGGACCGGGACGCCCGGGTCGATCTCGGGCCCGATTGTCAGCGTGCCAAGATCGAGCGCCGAAACCACCGCGCCCGATGTTTCCCCGCCGGCAACGACCAGCCGGCGTATGCCCGCGCCGATCAGTTCCCGTGCGGTCTCAGCAAAGAGATTGTCGAGGGCTTCGGCGACCTTTTCCCGGCCAAAGCGCGCCTGGATCGCCCGAACCTCGTCAGGGGTGCCCGAGGAATAGACGAGTGGTGCCCTTCCCCGGTTGGCAAGCAGGAACGAAGTCAGGTCGACCGTCGTCACCGTTCCATTCATGACGCCGGCAACATCGATGGCAAGCGCCGGATGAGAATTCCGATGGAGGTCCACCTGTTCCCGCGTCGCGCCGGAACAACTGCCGGCAAGAATGGCCTCCGGACCATCAACGCCAAAGCTCGCCGAACTCTGTCCCTTGGCTAACCCGCGGGCGATAAAATTTGCCGGCAGCCCGATCGCAATCCCGGATCCTCCCGTGACAAGGCGATGATCGGCGACAGCCTTGCCGATCACGACGAGGTCGTCATCGGTGATCGCATCGACGACTACGAGAGCATGGTTGTCATCGCCATGCCTGCGCAAGGCGGCCTCGATCGCCGAAGTCCCGCTGCGGACGGTGGCAATGTCGACATGTCCGACATCCGAGGTCGTCTGCAGCCGTAGCCAACGGCGGATATCGGCATCGGTCATTGGATTGAGCGGGTGCTTCTCCAGACCAGACTCGTCAAGAAGACGATCTTTTACAAAGATATGCCCCTGATATACCGTGCGTCCGGCCCCTGGGAATGCCGGGCAGACGACGACACCCTTCACGGCAAGCGCGTCGGCGAGCGCCTCCGCGACCGGACCGATGTTTCCGGCCGGCGTGGAATCGAACGTCGAGCAATATTTGAAGACGATCTGTTCGCAGCCCTGATCGAGCAGCCATCTCAGCGCCTCCAGCGATTGCTCGACGGCTACGGCCGCATCGATGGAGCGGCTCTTCAGCGCAATCACGCCCGCCTCGACCTTCGCGTCGGCGGCAGCGCTCGGAACACCTAGACATTGCACGGTGCGAAGGCCGCCCTGCCCCGGCAGGCCCTTCGCGATCGTGTTGGCGATGTCGCTCGCCCCGGTGAAATCGTCCGCAATGACCCCGAGAAGCATCGTTTCTACTCTCTTTCAGTTCTACGACGAAGGGCTGACAATGACGCTGCGCTCGAAGCCAGCCGCTCCTCGATGACACGCGTTCGCGACCTAGCCGAGCAAACGGCGAAGCTTGGCAACGGCGGCGTCGGGGCTGTTCAGCACGGGAATGGTCGTGACCGCCTGCACCGCCTGAAACGCCCGCGCCGTTGAGAAATGCGCAAGCGTGATCGCGTCAAAGCCCTCAAGCCTGGCAGCGGCCTCCGCCACCAGCCGGTTGTGCGTCGCCTCGTCACCGGCCCTCACGGCTCCGATCGCGCCCTCGACGAGGAAGCTTTCGATTTCGGCGGACGGGTCCACACGGGCGGCCTCCTCGCGGAATTCGGCTTCCATTCCCTCCCTCGCGGGCGGAAACGTGTAGAGCATTGCCGTTCGCCCGCCCTTGCGGATGGCGGTCTCGAACATCGCCTCGTTCGGCTTGAGGACGGGGATATCAAGCGTTGATGCAGCCCGTTCGATGGCGGTGCCGAAGGACGAACAGGTGAACAGGACCGCATCGCTGCCGATCATGCGCGCATATTTGGCCAATGCTACGATGCGATCCGTCATCTGCTCGGTTACGGCCCCGTCCCTCGCCCTGTCAGGGGAAAGGCTGTCCTCGAGAATGTTCACCCGCTCGGCGTCCGGCCAGGCCTTGTCGAAGGCCGCCTTGATCGGGTCCATGGCAATCGGTGTCGCGTGAATGAGCGCGATCCTCGGCTGTGTCGTCATTTGTCGATCCTGGAAAAGAGGTGGCGGCCGCCGCTTCGGGCCTTGCTACTGCTGGCCCGCCGAAAACACCCACACACTTTCGGGTGGAATGCGTGCCCAGACCGTCCCGGAAGACAGCTGCTTGGCGCCATGCGCCTTGGCAACAAAATCGCCGCGGCGCAGACGGTATTCCCACCTGTCTCCGAGATAGATGCTGTCGTCGAGGTTCATCTCGAGCGCATTGGCATCCGGCTGATCGCTGACGCTGATCTGTTCGACACGTATCACCGCGCGCGCGTCTTGCGATGCCGACAGGCCCGACGCTTCGCGCACCGTTCCGTCGAGGCTCCAGTTGTCGCCACCGATGACCGCCGCCCTGCCTTCAACCGTCTTCACCTTTGCCTTGACGATATTGTTGGCGCCAAGGAAATCGGCCGAATAGAAGCTGTTCGGGTTGGAATAGATCTCCTGCGGTCCGCCTTGCTGGACGATGCGCCCGTCCTGCAGCAGGAGAATATTGTCGGCGGCAGCCAGCGCCTCGCTCTGGTCGTGGGTGACGAGAATGGCGCAGATCTCGAGATCGAGGATGAGCTTGCGGATCCAGTAACGCGCCTCCTCGCGCAGCTTCGCATCGAGGTTCGAGAGCGGCTCGTCGAGCAGCAGAACGCGCGGTTCGTAGACGAGCGCGCGGCAGATCGCGACACGCTGCTGCTGGCCGCCGGAAAGCTGCGAGGGAAAGCGATCGGCGAGATGCCCGAGACCCATGCGCTCCAGGATCGCCTGAACGCGCCTTTCGAGATCCGCCTGCGCGACGCCCCGGAGCTTGAGGCCGTAGCCGACATTCTCCTTGACGGTCCGATGCGGCCATAGCGCGTAGGACTGGAAGACGAGGCCGATATTGCGCTGTTCCGGCGGCAAGGCCAGCTTGTTCTCGCCGTCGAGGACCGTTTTCCCCCCGATCACGATCTGGCCGACTTCCGGCTGCTCGAGCCCTGCGACGCAGCGCAGAAGCGTGGTCTTGCCGCTGCCGGAGGCGCCGAGAAGGGCAACGATCGACCCGCGCTGGGCGGTAAAGGAGGCGCCTTTGAGGATCTGCAGGCCGCCGAGCCATTTCTGGACATTGCTGACAACGAGTTCAGTCATGGATTTTTGCTCCCAAACGGAGGGCGAGTGCGAGACCTGCGCCCGTCAATAAGATGCTGATGAGGGCGAGCGCGGCGATCGTGTTCATCGCGCCGGTCTGCAGAAGCGAGACCATCAGCGAGCCGATCACTTCAGTGCCTGCGCCCATGAGGTAGACGCCAGTCGCATATTCGCGAAGGAAGATGATCATGATCAGCGCCCAGGCGCCGGCGAGGCCCGGACGGACGATTGGAATAACCACGTCCTTCCATGTCCGGCCGATTGTCGCGCCGGTCGTGCGCGCCGATTCCTCGAGTTCCGGAGCCACCTGGATCAGCGTGCCCTGCAGCAGGCGCAGACCGTAGGAGAGGCCGACGACGAGATAGGCGACAAAGAGGCTGACGAGTGTCGGCCGCAAGGGCGTCAACAAGGGCACGAACAGGAAAACCCAGAAGAAGGCGAGACCGACCACCAGGCCCGGAAGCGCGCGGGGCAGCAACACGATGTAGTCCAGCACCGTGTTCGACATGCCCCAGTTGCGGTGACCGGCGAGGCCGACGGCCAGGTAGATTGCGACTGCCACGGCACCGCCGACCACCGAAAGCACGATCGTATTGATGACGCCGTTATAGAGGCTCGGTACTTCCAGCATGCGGCTGAAGTTCGAGAAGGTCAGCTGGGACCACAGGTTGACCCCCTCTCCCCAGGCGTCGACAAAGGCGCGCACGGTAATTCCGCCGATCGGCAGGACAACCGACACGAAAAGCCACAGGCCGATGATCGAGAGGGCGATGATTTGGCCGCTGTTGCCTAGCTTGAGGGTGGAGACACGCGCACCCTTTCCGCCCATCGCCGCATATTTGCGGGCATTGCGCAGAAGCTTGCGCTGCATCCATACGAGCGGAAGCGTGATCAGGACCAGGACGACGGCGACCACTGCCATGAGCTGGTAGGTTGGCGTACCGAACAGCGTCGTCAGTTTGTAGATATACGTGGTGAGCACCATGATGCCGTTGGGATCCCCGAGCACAAGCGGAATGCCGAAGGTCTCGAAGCCAAGCAGGATGTTGAGCGCGGCAGCAAAGATCAGAGCCGGCAGAACCATGGGCAGGGTCACGTCACGCGAGACCTGCCATATCGATGCGCCGGTCGTGCGCGCAGCTTCCTCGAGGTCGGACGGCAGATTGCGCATGGCCGAGGACACGTAAAGATAGACGTGCGGCACGTGGCTGAGGCCAGCGATCAGGATCATGCCCGGCAGACTGTAAATGTTCCAGGGAACAACACCGATGATGTCGCGGACGAAGAGGGAGACGAAGCCCGTCGGGCCGACCGAGACCGTGTAGCCGAAGGCGAGGACGATGGACGAGATGAACATCGGCACGAGAACGAGGACCTCAAGGAGGCGCTTGGCCCTCACGTCGGTTCTCGTGATCAGAAAGGCCAACAGGCCGCCGAGTGGTACCGCGATCGCGACCATCCCGAACGAGAAGATCGCCGTCGTGCCGAGGGCTTTGTAGAAATTCTTGTCGGAGAAGACGTAGCGATAGGCATCGAACCCGAACTTGGCGCGCGGGCTGAAGAAGGCAGCCGTCAGGAAGCTCTGGTAGATGATCAGGCCGACCGGCGCCAGCACCGCGATTGCGAGCAGGCCGATGACGACGCGCCTGTAGGTGCTCGCATTGCCGTGACGGGGCATTCTCGCCGGATATTTCTTTTCGGCTGCGGCCTTTGAAAGCTGGACTGCGGCCGGTGCTTGAGCGTGGGTAGACATTCCTTGCCTCTCGCAAACGGGGGGCGGAGCCGCGGCGCCGATGGCGCCGCGGCGAGCGAAGCATCAGCGACCGAGCGCTTCCTTCCAGTCGTTGAAGAACTGGACGCGTTTCATCTGGTCCATGTATTCGAGCACGCCTTCATCGACCGCAATCGGCTTGAGACCGCCGCCCACACGCTCGTTGAGCGTCTTGACGTTGAGGCCGGAGGTCACATCCTCGCGGACCGAGGGAAGTCCGCCTTCCGCGAGAAGCGACTGGCCCTCGGCCGAGAGCATGTAGTCGACGAAGAGCTTCGCGGCGTTCGAATGCGGTGCATCCTTGGTGATCAGCGCCAGACGCGAGAAGGCCGGCGTATAGTCACTGGCGAAATGGACGCCGAGGTTCGGGCTTTCCTTGACCCAGTCGAGCGCATAGGAGCCGATGATGTTGATGGCGATGATGTTTTCGCCGGAAACGACCGTTTCCTTCATTCCGCCGGAGCTCGAATAGATCTTGGCCCCGTCGTCGCCCATGGCCCTGGCGAGATCCCAGAAGTCCTCGCGGTTGCGAGCATCGTTGGAATGATGAAGGAAGCCGGAGCCGCTCTTCTCAGGATCGAAGGTCGCCACCTTGCCCTGCAGCATGTCCTTGTTTTCCTTCAGGAAGGTGATCATATCCGCATAGGTCTTCGGCAGCTTGTCTTCCGACAGCGCCTTGGTGTTGTAGATCACACCGATCGGCTCGACGGTCGTAGCGTAGAGTGTGTTCTTGTAGTTTGCCCAACCCGGCAGCTGGCCCGCCTCCGGCGAGGCATATTCCATGCCGTAACCGTCCTGAACCAGCGTCATCTGCAGGTCCATGGCCGAGCTCCAGACGACATCGGCTGTCGTCTGGCCGGCCGCGGCCTCGGATATCACCTGGTTATAGGTGCCGTTCGTGCCGAGGTCGTTATACGCGATCTTGATGCCGTATTTCTTGGTGAAGCCATCCTGCAGTTTTTGCGACTGGGCGGCGTCCGTTGAGGTGTAGACGGACACGGTGCCCTCCTCCTTCGCCTTGGCGATGAGGTCGGCATAGTCTGCCGGATAGCCGGCCGGTACTTCCTGCGCGGATGCAGTGGCTGCAAACGCGGTCATGAATGCCGCGGTGACGGCGAAAGCTGTCGAGCGGACGGTGTGTTGCCTGTTCATAGTCTGATCTCCCAATAGCGCCCGTGCTCCAAAGCTCCTCCGGGCATTTGCGCGAGGGCACTCCGCGCCCTCGCGACCTCCGACTTTGCACTTTGGATTTCTCAAATCAAAAGTGCAAACGCTTAGGCATTGACGGCCTTTCGGTCGCCGCCGCGATTTTGGACAGCCCGGGCCACGAGCGAGCCAAAGGTGTCTGTATTGGTGTTGCCGCCGAGATCGCGCGTGCGCGTCGCCGGATTGGCGAGGACCTCGTCGACGGCTCGCTCGATTTCTGCGCCGGCGGCCTCCAATTGCGGGAGGCCGCGCTGCTCACCGAGCCAGCTCAGCATCATCGCTGCCGAGAGGATGAGCGACGTCGGATTGGCGATGTTCTGGTTCTGGATATCGGGCGCCGAGCCGTGCTGTGCCTGCGCGCAGACGAGGCCGGTCTCGGCGTTGGCGTTGATGGAACCGGCCAGGCCGAGGCTGCCGGAAAGCTCGCTCGCGAGGTCGGAAAGAATGTCAGAATAGAAGTTCGTTGCGACGATCACGTCATAGCGCGACGGGTCGCGCACGAGATGCGCCGCCATGGCATCGATGATGACGTCGTTGAGCGTGACTTCCGGGAACTCGGCGGCGACCTTGCGCACCTGCTGCAGAAACAGGCCATCCGTCAGAATGAAATTATTGGCCTTATGGACGGCCGTGACCTTCCGTCCGCGCTTCATGGCAAGCAGGAAGGCCTGGCGCGCTATGCGCTCGCAGGCATTCGCGGTGATCTTGCGGACCGAGAGGGCGACATCCGGCGTCGGCATGAATTCGCCCGTACCGGCATACATGTTGCGGTCCGGATAGAAGCCTTCGGTCGCCTCACGCATGATCACGAGGTCCATCTTCTTCGCATCGTTCAAAAACGCGCGGGAGCGTGCCGGGCGCACATTGGCGTAAAGATCGAGCTTGACACGGAAGCCGGCCGAGACGTTCACGCCGCCCTTGTCGCGGGGCGGATAATCCATGTGCGACTGGGGACCGAGAATGATCCCGTCGAAGGTGCGGGCAAGCTCGATCGTCTCGTCGCGGAGCGTCGAACCGTGTTTTTCCAGGCTGGCGAAGCCGGTGTCCTCAAAGTGGTATTCGAGGCCGAGACCGAACGCCGCGTCCGTGGCCTTCATGACCTCCATTGTTGCCGCAGTGATCTCGGGACCAATCCCATCACACGGCGTCACGAATATTTTCATCTGACAATCTCCCATGAGGCAACGGCCGACCGGCCGCGCAACGTCACGGGCAGATTATTGGCTTTTTAAATCCGAAAATGCAATCACTATTTTTCAAGAAGTTCTTTTTCATGCGCCTGATGCGACCAGGACCAAGTCACGGGCGACTTCTTCGAAAGCGCGCCACCCAGGTGCCGTCGCATCGCATAAGAAGCCTCGACGACCTCGCCGCGCTCAAGAAGATCAAGGATTTCGAGGTGCTCCCTGCACTGACGCACGGTGCGGCTGCGATCGACCCGCGAACGATATTCGAGCAACCGGCGCATTCTGTTCACGCGCACGAGCGAGAGGTGGAAAAATGGATTGTTCGACATCTTGATCAGCTCTTCATGGAAAAGCGCACCATTGTGGAGAAGCCGTTCGGCCGGCAGTCGCTCGATATCCGATTCCAGCATTCGCAATTGAATGCGCCGTTGCTCCTCGATGATCTTGCGATCGAGTCGAAACTCAGGTTCCAGCATCGCCGCCGGCTCGATAAGCATGCGGAACCGATAGATTTGTTCGAAGGCTTCAGGCGTTTTGGCGACCGGCAGGAAGCGCCAGCCGTAGCCCTGCTTGCGCTCCGCCCATCCTTCACGTGAGGCGCGCATCAAGACATCGTTGACCTGCGATTTCGTCAGATCGTACCGTTCTCTCAGCATCTGCTCGGTGACTTCGGCCGGTATGCGGTCGGTGAGCCAGTCTTCTGCAAGACGCTGGTAGTCATTGGCGACCTCGAACGGCTCCGCATCGTCGCGAACGCGCTCGGCAATGCTGTCCGTGACCTCCTTGACGAAGAACCCCCTGTTTTCCTTCTGCTCGAGGAGACCTTGCGTGGCCAGTATGTCCATCGCCTCGCGGACCGGCGAGCGGGAGACGCCAAAGCGATCTGCCAATTGCTGCGTCTTGAGGTGATCCCCAACCGCCAGCTCTCCAGAGGTGACCAGGAGGGTGATTTCATTTGCAATGGTCTGTGCCAACTGACTGGAGCGCATCTCGGTCAATCCTATGAAAACGATGACGTCGACGCACGTTAGTCCATGACAGCCGCAAAGGAAACGATTCGAGCCAACAATTTGCATACACGGCCGCATGAAAAACCAAAAATCGGCCGAACTGACATTGACACAGGCTATTTTTTGGTTTTTTGCATATTAAAATTCAACACTGGAGGAGACATGTGCTTTCGAGAGGTGCCTACGCCCTTTGGGGTCGTTAAAGCGATTGATCTCCCCTCCACCTTCGGTCCGGACTTCGCCAGGCTGCCGTTTGTCCATCGAATCCTGCTGGAAAACGTCGCCAGGAAAGAAACAATCGGCCTGCCACGCATAATTGGAGCCATGCGGCGCTGGCTTGTCAGCGGCGCGAGTGAGGCTGAGGTCGTTTTCCATCCGGCGCGTGTCCTGATGCACGACACGACCTGCGTACCCGCCCTCGTCGATATCGCTGCCATGCGCGACGCCGTCGCCGAAGCCGGCGGCGACCCGGCGAACCTCACGCCGGTCCTGCCAGTCGACGTGTCCGTCGATCATAGTGTCGGCGTCGACATGTATGGACAGCCTCAGTCCCGCGCCTTTAACATGCAACGCGAGATGGAGCGCAACTGTGAGCGCTACCGCCTGATGAAATGGGCAACCCAAGCCCTTCCAGGTGTTACGGTGCATCCGCCTGGCACCGGAATCATGCACACGCTCAATCTCGAGCAGCTGGCGACCGTCATCCGTCTCGAGGAGCGGCACGACGAAACCTGGGCAACGCCGGACACACTCATCGGCACTGACAGTCATACGCCGATGATCAACGGCATCGGAGTCCTCGCCTGGGGCGTTGGCGGGCTGGAGGCGGAAAGCGTCCTCTTTGGTTTTCCGGTCACGATACGGCTGCCGGAGGTCGTCGGCGTGCGCCTGACCGGACGGCTGTGCCCCGGCGTGCTCTCGACAGACCTTGCCCTGGAGGTCACGCACCTCCTGCGGCGCCACAAGGTCTCGGGAGAGTTTGTCGAATTCTTCGGGCCAGGGGTGTCGACGCTCACCGGCGGCGACCGCGCCGTCATCGCCAATATGGCGCCCGAATATGGTGCGACGACCGGCTATTTCCCAATCGACGGACAGACTATCGAGTACCTGCGGCGAACCGGCCGAAGGGTGGAGCACGGCTCAATGGTTGAAGGTGTCGCCCGAGCGATGGGGCTCTGGTTCGATCCGGACGCGGAGCCGCGCTACAGTCGGGTCGTCGAACTTGATCTCGGCAATGTGCGTCCCCTTCTTGCCGGGCCGCGGCGCCCGCAGGACAAATGCGCGCTGACTGAGGCTGCATCTGCCTTGGAGACGGCGGCCGGCAGGCCGTTTGAGGAGATATCCAACGGGATTCCCGACGGCGCGATTGCTATCGCGGCCATCACGAGTTGCACCAACACCTCCGACCAGCGTCTTCTGGCTGCCGCTGGTCTTGTGGCCCGCAAGGCAAACAGGCTCGGTCTGCGGCCGCCTCACTGGGTCAAGACATCATTGGCGCCGGGCTCGCCGTCTGCCGAACTCTTCCTGAGAAGAAGCGGACTGCTGACGGATCTGGAGGCGACCGGCTTCAACATCGTGGGTCATGGATGCACCACCTGCATCGGCAATTCGGGGCCGCTCCAGCCGGATATGGCCGAAGCAATCGCCAATGGCACTGTCGCCGCCGCCCTTCTCTCGGGCAATCGCAACTTCCCCGGCCGGGTGCATCCGAGCCTGCAGTTTGGCTTCCTCGCCTCGCCGCCGTATGTCGTCGCCCTCTCGATGATCGGAAAATTCTGTCGGGATCCGCTGAGTGTCAAAGTCGCGGACACCGCGGAAGGATCCGCCGTCTGCCTTGGCGATCTCCTCCCGTCCGATGAGGAAATCGATGCCATTTTGCGAGACTTCTCGCAGTGCGAGGATTTTGGCCGGGCGTTTCACGACGCCACGAAGAACGATGCATGGCTTGCCCTCTCGGCGCCATCCTCTCCAACATTTCCCTGGGATGAAATCTCGACCTATATCCGGCGACCGCCCTTTGCCGTCGCGAGCAACACCAATCGGCTCGGAACCTATACGGCCCATCCGCTGCTCGTGCTGGGCGACGACATGACCACGGATCACATCTCGCCCGCCGGCCAGATCGATGCCGAGAGTTATGCCGGACGCCATCTCGTTGGGGCCGGCGATCCGCCAAACGACCTCAACGTCTATGCGGCCAGACGAGGGAACTGGGCGGCCATGGTCCGCGGTCTCTTCGACAATCCCACGGCGTCCAACCTTCTGCTTGACGGGCGGCCGGCCTCAAGAACCGTTTATGCCCCTACCATGGATGAAGGCCCGCTATGGGAGGTGGCCGAACGCTACCGGCAGGAAGGGCGCTCCGTCGTGATCGTAGCCGGTGAGCGATATGGCGCCGGTTCTTCGCGCGACTGGGCAGCCAAGGGCCTTGCGCTGCTTGGTGTGCGCGCCGTCATCGCCAGAAGTTTCGAGCGCATCCACCGCACGAACCTGATCGGCATGGGGATCCTGCCCATCGTCATCGAGAACACAATCCCCCCACTTTCGGCACTGGACCTCATCGAGGTTGACGCCAGGCACATAGAAGCGCGCTGCGGTATCAGGCTGGTCTTGCTGAGCGCCTCTGGCGCAGCCGAGACATTGACGGCGCGCGCCGCGGTGGAGACGGAGCAGGAGGTGGAAACGCTTGTCGCTGGCGGGATGATTCCCCTCATTCTTGACCGCCACCTGGCGGAACCGGTGGTACCCAAGACGCCCGATTTCGTTCGCCCCATACCGGGCGGCGCATTTACTAAGGAAGGAAGCAAATAGATGCCATCGGGCTGGAAATTGTCATTGGCCTATAAGATCGGCAACCCTGCGCCAGCGGCAGGCAGCGTGCGAGGCGGTGATGTCGAAAAGTCTGGATAGGAGTTCCCATACGCTCTCGTCGTGAACGAGGTGGTGGGTAAGAATTCCCACCGTCCCGCCGCCCTTCTCGATTTCATCTAGCCGGCGATCGATGTCGCGAAGAATCTCGCCATGAGGACGGCAGCCGCGGCTGCCGTGCCAGTCCATCACATCCACATGGGCGTTTATGAGCTGCAGCCCCGGGACGCGTAACACGGCGGATTTTGCCCCGTCCTCCGGTCCGAAAACCGAAAGTGCCCTAAAGCCGATCTCGTGCAGTCCGGGCACCAGCGCCGGGTCGATCCGGTTCCATGGCGGAACGAGGAGCGGCACCATCGCGGCGGGATAAAGCGCGCGCAGACGCGCCCAACCGGCGCGCAAGTCGGACGCAATCATCTCGCGCGACCTGTGAGCTCCCAGTTCCTGGCGTTTTTCCGTAGGGGGGGCATGGTTTTGATGGGACCACCCGTGGACGGCAACATCGACAAGCGGACGGCCGGCAAGGCAGCGCGAAAGGCGCTCGTCGGTACCTGCCGGTATGACGGCCAAGGTCAGCGGTACCGAAAAGCGGTCGGTGAGGTCGAGCAATCGGTGGAGCGCGGTCGTCGGCTCGACGGCGTCGTCGTCCCGCAGCCAAAAGTCAACCGATTCGCCTGCCTCCTGCAGGCGATCAAGCCTGTCGGCCAGCGTTTGCCAGATCGATGCAATCGTCATTTCGCACTCCCAACGAACTGGGCGAAGATTCCCGAGAGACGTGCGGCGGCGGCGGGGAGCGAGCGGTGCTCGAAAACGAAGCGTCGCGCGCGCTCGCCAAATTGTCTGCGTAGGGATCCGTCCACGAGGAAGCGCCGCACCGCTGCCGCCAGTGCGTCGATGTCCCCGGACGCCGTCAGATATCCCGTTTCGCCGTCACGTACGACTTCCGGCACACCTGCCGTGCGCTGCGCGACGACCGCGAGGCCTGCAGCCTGCGCCTCCAGATAGGACAAGCCGTAGGCCTCTCCGCAGCCCGGCCAGACATAGAGGTCGCCGCCGGCGAGAATCTCCGGAATCGCCTGAGGCGGCCTTTCGCCAAGCCAATCCAGCCGTCCTGCGGGCAAGGCCGAAAAGGCTTGCGATACGTCAGCCCGTGCAGGGCCGTCGCCAACCACCGTCAGCGTCCAGGGCACATCGGCGACGAGCGCGAGCGCGCGGGCAAGCATGCGATAACTATCCATCTTGTCGCCCTGACGCATCATCGCAACGGCAAGCAGGCGGTTGCCGCCGGCCCCGGTCCTTCGCAGGTCACGAAACGGCGACACATCGATGAAAGGGGCGAGCAGCGCAGAGCGCACTTCGGGTACCGCCTCTTCGAGACCCTCGCGGTCACGATGGGTGAAACAGATGTTGACCGCAGCCTGCCTTGCACCGGCGGCGACCTCATCTTGCGCAAGTTTCCATGCCCCCAGGTTGCGCCGAAAGGAATAAGAACTCTCGGCAGTAACGTATGGAATGGAGAATTCCGCCGAAAGCGCGGGACCAATGAGATCCGGAGCCTTGTAGTACGGGTGGTAGCAAAACCAGAGGTCGGGCGGCCCTTTCGACTGCCAGAGCCGCCGAAGCCGTGCGATCTCCCCTTCGGCCTCCTTGCGGAACGCTGAAAATGCCGCATCCGAGGCTTCACGCGAGAAGGTGCGCAGCTCCGAGGCAATGCCGACGTCGTGACCTGCCAGCCGCAGCGCTTCGATCAGCATGCGTGCCATCTGCCTGTCGCCGGAAGGGACAGGGTGGTCGGGTGATTTCAGTGGCGCATGAAAGGCGATCTTCATTCGGCGCGAGCTATCCCGCCTCCCGTCGCGATGTCAACAGGCCCCGGCCCGACGACGTGCGGCTGCAGTGCCGCGGCTATTCCGCCGCTGCCTCCCCGCCCTGGGCGAGCGCCGCGTTCTTCTTGGCGATCGCGTCGCGCGTCGCGGCAGCGGCCGCCGGCGCCGACTGCACGTCGTCTCCGGCCACCTGGACCGTCGGCGAGGCGAACTGGATGCCGTTGGTCTTGAAGGCCTCCTTGATCATGGCCTGGGCCCTTCTTCTCACCTGGGTCTGGTGGCCCGGCTTGGTCTTCATGGCGAAGCTCAGCGTTATGCCGTAATCGCCGAACTGCTCCACGCCTTTCATCTTCACCGTTTCGATGATCATCGGCGCGAGCTCCGGGTCTTCGAGCAAGGAAGCCCCGATGCCCTTCACGACCTTCTTCACCTTGGCGACGTCGGAGTCATAGGAAACATTGATCAGGAACTTGTCGATGACCCAGTCGCGGCTCATGTTCTGCACCGCGCCGAGCGAGCCGAAGGGCACGGTGTACACCGGCCCCCGGTGATGTCGCAGCTTGACGGAGCGGATGCTGAAGGACTCCACCGTGCCCTTGTAGCTGCCGCTCTGTATATATTCGCCGACCCGGAAGGCATCGTCCATCATGTAGAAGATGCCGCTGATGATGTCCTTCACCAGCGTCTGGGAGCCGAAGCCGATGGCGACGCCGAAAACCCCGGCGCCGGCGATCAACGGACCGACTGCGACGCCAAGACCCGAAAGCACCATCATACCGGCGACGACCGCGATGAAGGCCGCAAGGAAATTGCGCAGGATCGGCAGCAGCGTGCGCAGGCGCGTGTTGCGCGCAAACTCGGCGGAATCCTGCACGGTCAGGCTGGCGCGCGCCATGCGCACGTTGATGGATTCCTTGGCAAGCTGCCAGACGAGATCGGCCGCAAGCAGTATGACGATGCCGGCCAGCACGCCGCGGAAAATGCGGTTGAAGGCATCGTCCTGCATCATCTGCGCGCCGTCGATGCGGAAGGTCATGGCAAGCCATACGGCCGCGAGCGCGATGATCACGAGCCTCGCCCCTCGCTCGATCAGAACATTGCGCAGGACGCGGAAGTCCTCCGCCGCGGCAGCATCCAGCATCGTTCTGGTCGCGGCGCTGGTGAAGCGCAACAGAGGCGGCAGACCGAGGGCATAGACGCCGAGCCAGAACAGCACCTCCATGCCTGCAACCCAGAAGACCCAGAGCAAGACCAGGAAGGAAACGATCAAGGCGTTTCGCAGGATGCGACGCGCGGGCGCCATCTCGGCAATCGGCCGGCGCAAGGTCGTATCGATCGCCAGTCCGAGAACGAAGAGCCCCAGGACCGCGCCGGTGAGGTCGCGCACGTCTTCGGGAAACGCGAGCGCCCGCATCATATCGCCGACGGCCCATACGAAAGCGACGGTGCAGATGAAGTATACGGACCGCCTGAGCCAGTAACGGGCACGATGCGGAGCAAGCGATACATACGACCTCGCCTGATCCGTGGCCGCCCCCTCCGAGATGGCCGGCGTCAACACGGCCGATGCAATCGCGATCAGAAGTCGAGCCACGATCCATGCGATCAGGAGCGGCGCCACCGCTGCCCCGAGGTGACGCGGCCAATCGGCGATCACGAAAGCAGCGACGGCCGCAATGGCGAAGGCGACAAGCGGCGCGATGCGAACGAAGGCCGCCAACCCGCTTCCTGCCTGCACGTTGTTGCGGCCGGCACTGCGCCGCAGGAGATGGCGCACAAGGAACTCGGCGCCGTAGCCGATCAGCAGAACCAGGGCAAACGCCCAGATGATCGGCAATCTTCCCTGGCTCTCCATGTCGCCGTACACACGGTCTCGCGCCGCCTGCCATTCGGGCAATACACGCGGCGCGGCATTCAGAAGCGCAGTAAGGTGCCTCCTGGCCTCGGCCATCCAGCGCGAAGCGAAGCTCTGGGGCGGCGTGACGGCAACGGGCCCGGAGGCCGCTTGCCTGGATTCGATCCCTTGCCTGGTCTCGATCCCCGGCCTGGTCTCGATCCATTGACGGACCTCGGGATCATCCAGCAGCTGAATGAGCTGCTGGACCTTGGCCGGAGGCGCTGCCCCCGGCTCTTGAGCCGCCGAGAGAGCCGCAGAAGCAAAGATCAGTTGGAGAAAAAAGACAACGACTGCTGCGACGCGCCCTACACCTGAACCCATGCGATAGCCCCCTGATCGCCAGACCACTCGGCGATGATAGTGGCATATCAACACATACGCGTCACCCCGCAATCCCGTTGCACTCCGAAGGATGCAGGATCGGGGTCTCGCGCCGAAGCGCCGGCGCCCATGCATGTCTTCTTTGGTCGCAACCGGTCAAAGGAGACATGCAGCAGATTAAAGTGCCACAGCAACCTTTGCGCCCGGTAAGGCGCGGCGCTGTGGGCCTGCGCAAGGCTCTCCGGATTATGGCCCGGCTCAAGCCGAACCGGCTTCCGCGGCCGAGACTGTGGAGGCATGTTCGCGGGCCGAGTGTTTCAGGGCCGACGACGCGACTGCGTCCCACTGCGAAAGTATGCGTTCCGGCAAGTATCTCTTGGCGCTCGCCTCGGCATTGGTAGCCAAGCGACCCCTGAGTTCACCGTCGCCGAGCACCCCGGACAGTGCCTCGGCAAGCGCATCCACATCGTTGCTGGGAACGAGGATCCCGTCCTCGCCATGCTTCACCATGTCCGAGGGGCCCCACTCGCATTCAAAGGAAACCACGGGAAGCCCTGCAGCCATGGCCTCGAGCAAGACGATGCCCCATCCCTCGTAACGGGACGACAATACGAAGACATCGGCCGTCTCCACCCATAGCCCCGGTCTTTGCGTCACGCCCGGCAACTCGACCCTGTCCTTCAGGTCCAACGCGTCCCGCAGTGCCTCGAGCGATTTCCTGTCCTCGCCCTCGCCCCAGATGACGAGCTTCCATTCGGGGTGCCGCGTGGCAATCCGCGCGAAGGCCTCGATCAGGAGATCGAAGCCCTTCTGACGCGTGAGCCGGCCAACCGCGGTCAAGATATTGTTGCCGCGTCTCTTCTGCCATTCGCCGGGCAGGTCGACGGCGTTGGCGATCACCCACCCCCTGCTGCGCATCTTCTCCGGAAAATAGTCGAGCGCGCCCCTGGTCATCGTCACGAGACCGAACGCGCGCGGATACAGACGGCGCTGAGCCCATTTCCAGATCGGGCCGAAAGGCTGGAGGGCCGGATTGTTGCGCTCGGAAACGATCACCGGAACCGCCAGTCCGATCGTCGCCAGCAGCGTCAGCACATTCGTCCGCGTCAGGAAGCTCAGGACGAAATCCGGCTTCGAGCGGCGAATGGCGGACCGCAGGCGTTGAATTCTCTTGACCACGAGAACCCCCGCCATGAGTTTGGCAGCCCTTTGAGGCGGCAGACCGAGGCGCTCGATCGAGATCTTTGGATCCAACGCGTAATAGGGCTTCGCATTCGGCGGTTCGAGGGTGATGAGCGTCACTGTGCAGCCGCGCCGAACCCAATGGTTGGCGACCAGGTTCACCACGTGCTCGGTACCGCCGGCGCCGAGGCCCGGCAGGACGATCGTCACCCGCGCTCCGGAAATATTCGACGCCTCATGCGCCGGGAAACTCGAACTGTCGCTCATTTCGAAATACCCCTCCCCTGAAACCCGGCGAGCGTCACGGACAGGTGTCATGGCTGCCGCCGCAGCAACGGTTTCTCTTCGCCCAAGGGACATCATCTGGTGCCTCCATTCCGTCTTCGCGATGCAAAACATCACGATCTTCATCAATGCGGGTTGGAATGTTACCGGGCGCGCCTCCCACGCCCTATGCAAGCACGTTATTGACAGAATGCTTGTTTTTCATTTCATATTCAAATTGCTAAAACGAATGCCTGAAATTGCCAGCCGCCGGCCGACCGGTATCATAAACTTAATTAATTGCCTCAAAGAATCAATAGCACACTAGACGCGCGACCACCGCACACGCAAAGAATTTCTTTTTTTCAATCCACGCCCCATCATGAAATGGGATGTAGAATTATTTCTGAAACCACATATTCTTCTATTCTGCGCGATCATCGCACCTAAACTACATTTACCCATGCGTGCACCGCGCGCCGGTGAACTCAATTTGAGGGACAGACGATGGCAAGTATTCTCAGGCGGGCATGGCGTCGGGTGGAGAAGCGGGTACGGCTTACCTCCTATGCCGCTCAAGCCGACAGTTTCCTGATCTCCTATCCAAAATCCGGCCGCACCTGGTTTCGGTACGTTCTTTCCCACTATCTCGCGACGATCGCGCGCGTACCGGAACCGATAGACCTTCATAACATGTTCTCGATCGTACCGAATTTCGATCTCGACCCAGTGCGCGGAATGCCGGGTTACCGCTTCCGGGAGGCGAAAGACGCAATCCCGACGATCCTCGTCAGTCACCTGGACCATCGCGCCAGCCTGTTCCTCAGGCGCCCCGTCATCATGATGGTGAGAGACCCGCGCGACGTGATCGTGTCGGCCTATTTCCATGCGACCCGGCACAAACACCGTTTCGCCGGCACCCTTACGGAGTTCATAAAGGACCATGACCAGGGCATGCCCAAGATGATCGGTTATCTCAATGGCTGGGCAGCCGGTTTGTCCAACCGCGCCCACTTCGTTCTGAGCTACGAGGGTCTCTCCGCCGACACCGAAGGACGAACCGAGGCGGTGCTGGAATTTCTCCGCTGTCCGGTCGATCGAGCGGCGCTCCGGGCAGCGGTCGAGGCCGGGCGTTTCGAGGCCATGCAGGACAGGGAACGGGTAGAAGGCATTCCGGCTCATGACTACGATCGGAGCGACGTGGAAAGCCTGCGCATGCGCCGTGGCAAGGCAGGTGGGTTCAGGGACTACCTGGACGAGGCGCAGGTCGCAGAGGTCGAGCGTTTGTGCGCGGCCGACCTGACGGTTGCCGCCAAACGCCTCGTCGGCCACACGGGATTGAACGTCTGAACCCGCACCTGCGCCCCCGTTTCCGGATAGAACTGCTCTAACGCCGCGCGGCATCGAGGGCTGGCCTGCCGATGCTGGCCCTTGCAAACACCTCCCGCAGAACATGCGCCGTCTTCTCCATTGCCGCCGTATCGAGCGCGGGATCGACCAGGAAAGCCAGGCTCGTCTCGCCGAGCTCGCGCGCGTCGGGCAATCTCTGCGTCGGGGCCATGCCGATGTCCGCAAAGGCCTTTTCCAGGTAGATTTCCGAGCAACTG
This sequence comes from Sinorhizobium meliloti 4H41, assembly GCF_000375585.1. Lineage (GTDB taxonomy): Bacteria > Pseudomonadota > Alphaproteobacteria > Rhizobiales > Rhizobiaceae > Sinorhizobium > Sinorhizobium meliloti_A. The sequence goes on from NZ_AQWP01000006.1 coordinate 154,230, forward strand.
CCGCTGAAGCATGCGACGCCGGCGCCGTTGATTTCGGCAATGATCCGGTCCCGGCTCCAGTCGGGCCGCAGGCGCTCCGGCCGAAGAAACGTATAGAACCTGTACCACGCGTGCTGAATCCCACGGGGCGGCAGAGGCGTGCGCAAAGCCTCGATCTCCTCGGCCGCTCTGGCGATAATGGCCGCGTTGTGCGCTCTTATGCTGCGCCATTCCGTCAGGCGCTGCAACTGACGCGATCCCAGGACCGCCTGGATCGACATCATGCGCCAGTTGGTGCCGATGGACTCATGCAGCCAGCGGAAACCCGGAGGGTGCTCCTTGTTGTAGACGGCGTCATACGATTTGCCGTGGTCCTTCCGGCTCCAGGCCTTCTTCCAGAGCTCGTCGTCGTTCATCGCCACGAGCCCGCCCTCGCCTCCAGTGGTGATGATCTTGTCCTGGCAGAAGGAAAAAGCCGCGATATCACCGAAACTGCCGACCGGTCGGCCGTCGATTTCGGCGCCGTGCGCCTGAGCGCAATCCTCGATCACCCACAGCCCCTTTTCGCGGGCAAGCGCCATGATGGCGGGCATGTCGCAGGGCCAGCCGGCCAGATGCACGACGATGACGCCCTTGGTTTTCGGCGTCACCTTCGCCCTTATGGTTTCCGCCGTGATGTTCTGGCTGTCGCGATCGACGTCGGCGAAAACCGCAACTCCACCCGCCATCGGCACCGTGGAGGCCGAGGCAATGAAGCTGCGCGGCGTCACGATGACCTCATCGCCCGGCTCAAGTCCGAGCGCGTAGAGCGCGAGGTCCAGCGCCACCGTTCCGTTGGCGAGAGCCACCGCATGTTTTACGCCGAGAAAGCGCTCATACGCAGCCTCGAAGTTGCGTACGTGCGGTCCCGTCCAGGCATTCACTTCGCCAGATCTGAGGACCGACACGACATCCTCGATCTGCTCCTCGTCGTAAACCGGCCAGCGTCCCATCTGTCCCTCCGAATTGAATTGGGTCTTATGGCGTTAGTGAGAAATTCCGTGTGACGCCGTTCCTCAACCTAAACGACGTGCCGGACCAATACGAAAGCTTCGGCCGCTTGCCGCATCACGGTCGCGCCGCGCAAGGTCGCCAGCGCCCTGAGGGTCGCAATCGAGCGCTCATGCGGCGGCTGGCGTACCTGCGAAGCAAAGATCTCCATCGCCTTGAGCTTTGCCTCGAGATACCCACTGATATCGACGAAGACGTTCGGCACGAATGCCGGAGACAGATAGGGCGCGTTCCAATTGGTCTCGGACAGGGTCTCGTAGGCGAGAACGAGCTTCGGGAACTCCGCCTGATGCGGGCGACAGGCGACCAGCGCCGACGTGAAGGTCAACTGATGGTCCATGTGCATGTCGCCCACGAAGGGCAATAAGACGGTTTGCGGCGACAGCCGGCGAACGAGCTCGAGCAAGGCGGCATTGACGGTCGCATGCGCCGTTTCCGCAAGCTGTGCCGCCGGCAGCCGGAGCCATATGGTTTCCGTCACGCCCAAGGCGCGGTGCGCTTGCCTCGCTTCCGCCTGTATCCGGGCAGTTCCCTCCGGATCGAAGGCGGGAGGCTTTCCCTCCGTTACGACCGCGACGAACACCTCTTCGCCTTCGGCCGCGAGCCTTGCGATCGTCCCGCCTGCGCCGAGCACCTCGTCATCGGGATGCGGCGCCACGACCAGAGTGCGCCCGAAAGATATCTGCCCGCCACCCATAAAACCTCCTGATCAAAAATATTGTCGCCTTGGCGCGTGCTCATCCACCGCATCACGCCTTCGGCGTCTCCGCGCCAAGACGGCGCGAAACAAACTCCCTGGCCTCTTGCAGATGCCGTGCATGAACCCGCTCGCCGGTGACCAGCGTCTTCACGGTCAACAGGAGGATCCGCGCATCCAGCCAGAGACCGGCGTGTGCGACATACCAGAGGTCGAGAGCGATCTTCTCTTCGTCCGAAAGCCGCGTATTGCCGTTTACCTGTGCCCAGCCGGTCATGCCCGGGGCGACGCGGCAGCGCATGCGGCCGAGTTCGCCGAAGCCGGCGACGGTCGCCAGAGGAAGCGGGCGCGGACCTACCATCGACATGTCACCGGAAAGCACGGCAATGAGTTGCGGCAGCTCATCGAAACGCAGCCGCCGCAACAGAGCGGTTGCGGCGGTCTGCCGCATCGCATCCGGCAAAAGCGTGCCGTCAGGCGCCCGCGCATCCGTCATCGTGCGGAATTTGGCAACGGTAAAGACGCGCATCCCCGCACCGGCACGCGCCTGGGTGAAGAATAGCGGCAGGCCGAGGCTAGCCCAAACGACCGCTGCGGTGACCGCCATCAGCGGCAGGCACAGGACGAAAACGGTTCCGGCAAACAGGCAATCGAGGAAACGCTTGAGACGGTAAAATCCCAAGGATGCAGGCAAGCCAAAGCTGACGGCCGCAGGTTCTCTGTAGGTTTTCAACTCAATATTCCCTTGGCGCAGGGCGCTTAAAGCGTGTTTTAAAATATCTGAAATTAAGTCTTACATTCCGGCAATAGCCACCGTGAGCACGTCGCCCGGAACAAGCGGCGTCAAGGGCGACGCCTTTATGCTGGCCGGCGTACCACCAACTGGATTTCGGCGTATCTCATAGGTGTATGAAATCTGTTTCTTCTTGGACTCGTCCTGGGCCACAGCCGCCATGAGGAGTATCTGCTCTTCGGCGGAGTGCTTTCCGGAGATCAGCTTTTTGATAGCGATCTCACGCGCCTGAAGCTGAGTGAGGATGTCTTTCTCCCGGTCTGCTTTCAGCTTTGCCAGTTGCAGCTTCAACTCACTCATTTCCTGACGCGACCGTGCAAGGGCAGCGAAGGTTTCGAGAAGCTGCGCCTGTTCGGCCGAGGCATTGTTCTCGGCGCGAGACAAATCGCTTTCCGTGTTCAGGCCGCGCTTGCGCAAGGTAGCGATACGGCCCACGTCTTCCTTGCTGTTCTCCACCACGTCCTTTTGCTGCTGGATGAGTTGGTTCAGAATCTCAATTCCACCCTCCGCCTGGGTGATACCCTCGGTCAGGATCTGCGTTTGCGACTTGCTGGCTGCCAGATCCGCCTTCAGTATCTTCTCTTCGAGCTCTATGACACCATCGAGCGGAACGCCGGTCACATAGTCGCGTGCGACCTCCGGGACGTCGGCAAGGTCGATCTTGTCGGTGGACTTCAACTGCGCCACGAGCCTTGCCGCATAAACAGCCTCATGGATGATTTCGGCGCTGGCACCCTCGATCTCTCCGCGCAACCGTGCGCGTGCGATGATCCGGTCGGACGCGTTTGCCGCAACGACCTGCATGCCTCCCGCCAGACCGATGGCCTGTTCGACCGTCAACCCGCTGTAGAAGGGAAACGAGCCCGGTGTCTTGACTTCTCCGAGGACGAAAATCGGCCGAAAGGTCGAAATTTCGAGGGAGATTTTCGGATCGACGAGAATGTCGCGCCTGCGGTACTCACCACGAAGCCGCTCCAGGGCTTCCGGTACCGTGAGCCCGACGATGTCGACCGCGCCGATAAGCGGAAATTGCGCTGCCCCAGCGCCCGAGATGGTCGCGGTAACCGGCACCTCGGCGTCGTCGAGAAAGTCGAAAGTCAGGACATCTCCCGAGTTGAGCCGGTAATCATCAGCTTGAGCGGGCATTGTCCCGATTATCGGGCACACAAGCACCCATAGAACCATCAGCAGCAGGAACGCCCCAAGCTTCCAACGGGGCAAAATCGTCCCACAAACGGCCGGTGAAATCCCCATCTCACGACCTCCAAAAAAAGGAATAAAGAAAACTCTACCAAAAAATATTGGGCGACTATATTCTTCGACCCGCTGTCACGTCAAAGGTTTTTAGCTATTCACGGCTTCAATGTCGGATTTGATCCTTTATGCATCGCCCTCAAAATATAGAATCATATTTTAATTCAAACCTTTACTGAAACCTATTGCGTTTTTAGAGGAGAACGTTAGCGGGGGAATAGCGGTTCTTGCAATAAGTGCGGACGGCGTGCGAGCTTGTCGGCACGCTTTTCGCCGGTTCTTCCAATGACGAGATTCACTTAAGTCTATACGAAAAGTCGAGGGCGGATGGTCCGCCGCGAGCGGCGTATGACTGTCGGCACCGCACGTAGCATTTGAATATATTTATTTTATCCCTAATCACAGGCGGCTCCAGTGGCGTTCCGAAAGAAATTTCTCAAGAAGTTCGATGGCTTGCGGCAAGTTCTCAGTCGAGAGAAAACGATGCTGGAGCGCCTGCAAAGCATCGCGCACCTGCTCACGGGAAACATTCTGAGTTCGGTCATCGGCCTCATCGGCTTTGCGCTCACGGCCAGGGCACTCGGCCCGGCAGGCTACGGTATCCTCGCGCTATGCTTCTCGTACACGCGCGCAGTCGAGCGAATCGTAAGCTTCCAGTCGTGGCAACCACTGATCAAGTATGGTGCGCATTCGCTCGCGGAGAACGCCGACGATGCGACCGAACTACGGGCCTTGCTGAAGTTCGGCCTGCTGCTCGATATTTCCGCGGCCCTGGCGGGATGGCTGGTTGCCGTCGTGCTGATTTTGGTGGCCGCGCCCTGGTTCGGCATTTCGGGAGACGGGGCGAACCTTGCAATCCTCTACTGTACGGTCCTGCCGTTCCAGGTCTCCGGCATGCCGACCGCCGTGCTGCGCCTCTATGGGCGCTTCATGGCGATCGCCTATGGCCAGGTCGTCACGAGCGTGCTGAGGGTCGTTCTTTGCGCCATCGGCGTTGCCACCGGCGCAGGCCTGCTCGAATTTGCGCTGATCTGGATGACGGCTCAGATCCTCGGCACCGTCGTCCTGGTGCTTTTTGCGCTGGCCGAACTGCGACGGCAGGGCGTCCTTTCGGGTCTGATGGGCGCTCCGCTTCGCGGCATTACCAAGCGGTTTCCGGGTCTGTGGAAATTCGCGATCTCGGCGAACCTCTCGCTCACCATTCGTTCAAGCGCAAATGAGCTCGATACGCTGCTCGTCGGCTATCTTGCCGATCCGACCTCGGCCGGCCTGTATCACATTGCAAAACGCATCGGCCGCATCGCGCAGCAGGCCGGCGTGCAGGTTCAGGCAGTCCTCTATCCGGAGCTCGCCCGGGCATGGGCAACCAAGGCCCTAGGCGCCTTCCATCGCGCGGTCGCGCAGATGCAGGGACTGCTTCTCGGTTGCGGCCTGCTGCTGATCGGCAGTCTTTACCTGGTGATCGGGCCGCTGCTCACCTGGGCCGCCGGGCCTGATTTCGCAGCTGCGGGTCCCCTCGTCGTCGTGCAGTCGGTCGCAGTGACCATGACCCTGTGCGGTGCGGTCATCCGCTCGGCACTTCTTGCGATGGGACGCGAGAACGAAATACTGCGCAGCGTCACGATCGCAGCGATCGGCTTTCATGCGACCGCATTCGCCCTTATTCCGGTCATAGGCGCGATGGGGGCGAACGTCGCCCACATCGTCATGGCCTCGATCTGGTTGTCCACCATGATGCTGAGCTACCGCCGAACCCCTGCGCCGTGAGGCTTGGAACACAAAGTTAAAGAAGCATCTTGCCTCCAGCCTGTTTTTCTGTGAAATTCGCCGCCAGATTTTATTTATTTCAAATATTGCTGGGATTAACACTTAAAACTGAGGTCACTTTTCCGGATTTTTCGCGCAAATTCTGCTGCTTCGCCACGGAACCTCATCTTATACATTCATACTGACGGCCGGCCGTAGCTGCACCCCGTTCACGCCTGCGAATTTCGGAAGCACTGTTTGACCCAGGACCAACGCCCCTGTTGGGGCGGCGAACCGTTCGTTTCGGTGCAATCGCCCTGGAGGCGATCGATGAAAGGGCCAAAGATGGAAATGCGCGATATCGACTTCCTGATCATCGGAGCGACGAAGAGCGCGACGACGTGGCTTCAGCAATCGTTGCAGCAGGACCCGGGCATATTCATGCCCGATCCCGAACTGCACTATTTCAGCCGCTATTACGAGCGCGGCGACGAATGGTATCTGGAACATTTCGCAGGCCAGGAGCACCGGCGGCTGCGCGGTGAAAAATCCAACTCCTACATGGATGTGCCGGAAGCCGCGGAGAGAATAAAGGAAAAACTGCCCCAGACCCGTCTGATAGCGCAGCTTCGCAATCCGGTGGACCGTGCCTATTCAGATTATTGCATGCTTTATCGCCGCGCCGAGGTCGGGCGCGACATCGCCCAGTACCTCGATCCGCGGCAAGGAGCGGGCGGGCGTTTCCTGAACGGCGGTCTATATTTTCAGCAGTTGCAGCGCTACCTCGATCGCTTCCCCATGGAGCAGCTTCTGGTGCTCCTCTACGAGGACCTGAAGGTCGACGCCCGCGTCCAACTCGCCCGCGTCCGCGGCTTCCTCGGGCTGGAAACCGATGTGCCGCTGAAGCCGCTTGCAAAAAAGGTCAAGGACAAATCGGAACCGGTCGTCAACCCCACCCTGCGCCGTCTCCTGCGTCCCTTGAAACCCGTGGCTGCTCCCTTCCGGCAGAATACCGGCTTCAAGAAGCTGCGCTCGCTGATCGCCGGTGAGCTTCAATACGCTCCGCTCAGCCGTGACCTGCGCGCGCGGATGACCGACTACTTCGCACCTGAAACCGAAAAGCTCGGCGCCCTCGTCGGAAGGGATCTGACGGACTGGCTGAGAAACAGAAGCCTGGAGAAATGACATCCGGCGTGGCCGCGGTCGTCGAACCCTCAGCACTTCTTGGGATCCAAGGTAATGACATATTCTGCAGCAGTTGATCTTCGCCAACCCGAAACGCCCGGCACAGACGGCGGCGATCAGGCGGTCGTGTGCTTTCCTTTCATCGGCGACCTCGTTGGAGGAAGCCACATGTCCTCGCTTGGCCTGATACGGAACCTACCCAAATCGCGTTTCGTGCCGCTGGTCGTCCTGCACCACACCGATGGACCTGTCGCAGAGTTGTTTCGCCGGGAAGGTATCGACTTCGTGGCCGCTCCGGTCCTGAACCGCCTGGAGCGGGCGGCTCCGCGCAACGGTGCCGCACTCGTCAATGTCATGCGCACACTTCCGGCGCTTGTTCCGTTCCTTCGAGCGAACAAAGCCTCGATCGTACACACGAATGATGGCCGCACACATCTCATCTGGGGTCTCGCTGCGCGCGTCGCAGGGTCGAAGCATCTCTGGCATCATCGCGGCGACGCGACTTCGTTCGGACTGCGCCGTGTCGCGCCATGGCTTCCCAATCGCCTTGTCGCCGTATCGAAATTCGCATCGCCCCGCCCCGGGCTTTTCTCGGCCGCGGGCAAATGCAGTGTCGTTCACAGTCCCTTCGACGTTAGAAAAATGGACGGGTTCGAGCGGGTGGAAGCCCGCAACAACGTGCTGGCCGCGATCGGGTGCTCGCCTGACACGAAGCTGCTCGGTTATGTCGGGACTCTGGTCGATCGCAAGCGACCGATCCTGTTTGTCGAAGCGGTTGCTGCCCTGAAGCGGCTGTCACCTGAGACCAAGGTTGCGGGCCTGTTCTTCGGAAATGCGCTCAACGGCCTGGACGACGCCGCAAGGTCGCGTGCCGAGGCACTCGGGATCGCGGATTGCATTCACTTCATGGGCTTTCGTTACCCGGGAGAGCCCTGGATCGCAGGCTTGGATGCTCTGCTGGTGACGGCCGTGAATGAGCCTCTCGGGAGAACCCTTGTCGAAGCCATGTTGCTCGCCACCCCCGTGATCGCGGCCGACTCCGGCGGAAATCCTGAGGTGGTCGAAGATGGCAAAACCGGCATGCTCGTACGCGCGGACGATCCGGATGAATTCGCCAAGGCCTGCCTCGCACTGTTCAGCAATACTGCGCTTCGCGACCACATCGTGGAAACCGCGCGCAAAGAGGTACGCGCCCGTTTCAGTTTCGAGCGCCACGTGCAGGCAATTACATCGGTCTACGAGGAACTGATGGGTGTGACCAACATCCGGCGCTCTGCGAGTGCAGGCCCGTGAACGGGGTAGTCCCTCAAACCGGCGTGAGTCGATCGTGTCGGAGGCCAGTATGAGAACGGCACATCAGCTTTATTTTGGTGGCCAGCCCAGCAGAACGAACACTCACCTGGCGGCGATCGAACGCGGCGTCGTCTACGTGGGTATCTTTCTGGCACCCTATGCGACTTTACGGTTTTCCGAGCTTTTCTTCACGTTCAGTGATTTCTTCTTTTGCCTGAGCCTTTTCCTTCTGTTGATCACCGGTCGGATCAAGAGCAGGCCGCTCGAACAGACGACATCGGTATGGATCTTCGCGTTCATCCTGTTGTTCGTCGGGATCATGCTTGGCAGCCTCTTCAACGGCAGCCCCCAGCGGGGACTGATCGTGATGGCGCAATATCTCTTCGCCTATATGATCCTGATAGTCATCCTTATCCGTGAGGATCCGAAGGAAGTCTATCGGTTCGCCGCCATATTCCTGGTCAGCGTGGTCCTCATCGACATTCATGGTATCATCACGTTTTACACGGTCGGCTACGTTCCCGGAGACGGCAAGGGCGTCGTGACTGGCGCGAAGCGTCTCGCCACCGTGCTGCGCAATCCGAATCTGGCTGCGTCGATAAACGCGCTGACACTTCCGATCCTGCTGTTCTTGTGGTCTTCGGGCCGCGCGAAATCCTATCTTGCCGCGCCGGCCCTCGCCGTCATCATCGTCACGGTCGTCCTGACAAGTTCCAACAGCGGTCTGTTCTCAACGGCGCTATGCCTCTCCATCTTCATTGCATTGATCTCGACGCCTCGGCTGATCCTGCGGATGGCACTTGGTATGGCCATCGTCGTCGGCGGGTTCGCGCTATTCGGCAGCAGGGATATGCTGCCCAAGACGTTTCAGACCCGCGTTCTGGGCGCGCTATCCTCCGGCGACATCTCCGAAGCAGGGACCTTCGTTTCGCGTGCCGAACTGATGGGGGAAGCACTCCACATCATTTCCGAAGAGCGTATCGCGATCGTCGGGATTGGTGCCGATCAATTCCGTGAGAGAAGCGTCCAGGACGCCCCCGTTCACAATCTTTATCTCCTCTTGTGGGTCGAGGGCGGATTGCCCGCCCTGATCGGCTGGATGATGTTTTCCGGGGCCGGTATGCTGCTGGGCCTCGTGATCGTGAAGGTCGGCGGAGACAAACGCGCACTCGCAGCGGTGGTTACGCCGATCCTGGTCTTTCTCGTAATTGCTCTCTTCAATCCGCACATGTACGCGAGATACTGGACGATACCACTTTTTTTAGCGTTTGGACTTGGCCTTGTAGAGCTGCGGCGCACCGTCCCGCCCGTAGCTCCAAGAAAAGATCGAACGCTTCCCTGGGGTTGAGGCGAGCAAATTCGGGAGAGACCTCTACGCCCAAGCAAACTTGCGACTTCTAGTACTAGGAAAGGTTACCGCCTGGATCAGATCAAGACCGTTGGGGGACTCACGGATGCAATGAATATGTGTTCATCAAGTTGCCATCGGGCTAGCCGCCCTGGCCCCGCTTCGGTTTATTAGCAATCAACTAAATTATTGCGCCGAATTGAATATTTAATTAAGCTAACGGAATAAAGAAAAAAATTTTTGATAGAAGGTTTCCATGACGACATTCGTTTCCGATGGCAGCCTATCTGCCCGTGCTCATCACCGTGAAACTGTCGATTTTGCCACTCAGCAGAGCGGCCCCACGGTCGGCCTTTTCGATCTCTGGGCCGTGGTCAAGCGGCGGATCTGGTTTCTCGCTGCAATCATCATCGGCTGCACTTTGCTGGCTGCCGTTGCGTCTTTCACGCTCCCGAAATCCTATACGGCCAGCTCGGAGGTGGTTCTGGAGCGCAAAGATGTCCGGCCATTTGCCACCGATGCAGCTTTGACATCCATCGACCGCGACCGCTCGGCGGCGGAAACCGAGATGGACGTCCTGCAGTCGCGAAAGTTTGCCGGCCGTATCGTGGACCGGCTCAATTTGATCGAAGATCCCGCCTTCAATCCTTATGCGCCAGGCGGCGAGAAGGCGAGCGGCGCCGACAACGGTCCCCTCGAGTATATCCGGAATATTCTCGGCATTCGCCGCTCACCGACCGCAGACAGAGTCATACCCGATGTGAAAGCCCAGCGGGATCACGCGATCTCCGCGCTGCTGTCCCAGTTCGAGGTAAGCCGGACAGGCGAGAGCCTTGCCGTGCGGCTTGTCGTGGTCAACCAGAATCCGAGACTCGCCCAGCAGATCGCCAACACGATTGCCACCCTTTACGTCGAAGCTTCGCTCGAGTTCAAACAGGATGAGCGCGTCGCGGACAAGGAACGCGCACTCAACACCGGCGGCGCAGTGGCCTTCCTGCGGCAGAGCATGACGCAGCCGCTTTTGATCACGCTGCGGAACGAAGAAGCCCGATTGCTGCAGAGCAAAGCCGAGCTTGCCGCCAAGTACGGCAAAAATCACCCCCAGATGATCGATGCGGATTCGCAGATAGCCGGCATCCGCAGCATGATCGAGGATGAAGTCCAGCGTATTCTGTCTGATCTCGAGGCCGAGTCCCTGAAACCCAGCGCACGGATTGTGTCGACGGCGGAACTCCCCAATTCACCGTCCTTTCCAAAGCCCGGCCTCATCATTCCGGCGGCATTCGCCGGTTCCACGCTGCTGGCCTGCGTACTCGCGCTCTTGCTGGAAACAATCGACACGCGTGTCCGCAGCGGGCAACGTGCCACGCAACTCCTGCGGGTCCCTAATCTCGGCTATATACCCAGGATACCGAAGCATCTGACCTTTCCGGGCGCCAAGCGATCCTCGTGCATACCGGACTGGAGCAATTTCACGTCCGCGGAAGCGGAGCGGGCGGTTTATATGGCCGGTCGTTACTCGGACGCGAAGCAATTGCGCCGCATTGTGATGGTGACCTCCTGCGTTCACGATATCGCGAATGCGTCGACGGCTTGGGGCATCGCCACGGCCGCCGCAGCGGACGGTCGCCCTACCGCCTTCGTGAATCTTGACTTCAATCGTCACAACGTTCCCTATCTGAGGCGCTTCGAACGTTCCCCTGAGACGATCGAGCGTTACCTCAGAAATCAGGCCGTCATAGGCGAGATCGTGCAGTCCGTTCCGACCTTGCCCGGCTTTGGGTTCATCGACGCGACGCACGTCATGACGGAGCCGTTCAGATCACTCGACTCAGACAAGCTCTGTGAACTCATCATGGACCTCAAGCAGAGCGGATATGACTTCATCGTGCTGCATGCTCCGCCGGTGCTCGCCTCCGGCGATGCGACTTGGCTGGCGCCCTTTGTCGATGGGGTGATCCTCATGGCCAATTGGGGCAAGACGACTGAAGAGCAGTTGCAGGAATCTGCCGCACAGCTCCGGATGAACCACGCGCATTTGATCGGCACCGTCATCAACCAGGTCAATCCCGAAATCCATCGGCGCCACCACTATGGGGGCTTCGTCATAACGTCCAAGCGGATCCCGGCCGGCGGCTGGCATCGCCTTCGCGGCAATGGGGCATCCCCTGAACGGTCGGAGGCAGAAATCAACCCCCTTCCCGCTCCTGCAGCAAGAGCGTCGATCACGCGTCCGTCGAATGTCGCTTGAACCCATGCCGATCATCCTTCTCTCCATCAAGATGGAGAGAAGGTGCGCTGGCCAATACGGGTGTTCGCAGAGTTCGCGCCTGAAGCAGACGAAGCAGAAGCAAACCGGCGGCGCCGGTCACTCGTGAGCAGCCGTTATCCTGCCTGCGGTATCTCCCGCCATGAAGTGGAGAAATGCCTCGAGGTTCGTCCAGCCGTCGCCGTCCGTGTCTTGCTGCCCGTCGCTGGCATCTTTCGGGTCGGTGCCGTTTTCAACTTCCCAGTCGTCTGAGATGCCGTCCATGTCGCTGTCCTGGTACGGCACGCCGGCATCGAGTTCCGGCCAACCGCCGACGTCCTGCGGGTGGCTCCGGAGCAACTGCCCGCGGCGGTCCTCGACCGCATCGATAATGCGGCGATCGACTGCATCGCGCTGCGGCTTCGTGGCCCCGGCGTTCGCCAGGACCTCGTCGTAAGCAATCTCAGGGGCGAAGGCGCGGACCGCCGGCGCATCGAATGCTGTCGCGGACACAAACCCTCTCTGCTCCTCGGCCAGAACGAGGCTCTCATCCTGTCCGGAGTCGGTGCGGTAGGGCTCGTCGTAATTGTCCTTCAGGTAGATCGCGTGGCCGCGTCCGCTTTCTTCGAAGAGGTGAACCATATGGTCGTTTCGCAGCTTCTCCCCCGCGATCTTGTAGTTGCCGACCACATTGGCCTGAATGCGCGCCCATTCGTCGCCGAAGCTCAGGACATATTGCCACTTCGGCGAGAAAAACACGTTGTTCACGACATCCGCGACGGCGCCGGGAATTTTCATCTTAATCAGGGGGTTCCTGAACTGGCCGAAAGCAAAGAGAGAGTGGTGTACGGAGACGTTGCCACCCTTTGTGAACAACATATTACGCGCGCGATTCTTTTTCCCGGGGCCTCCCCGCAGGAGCGGTTCGCTTGCAATACCCCACTGCCAGGTAAAATTGCTCGCATCTTCGGAATCGATCGTTTCGTCGGATCCCCAACTGGCGGAGATGTGATCGAGCATGATGTCTTTGGCCGCCTCGGAGTACATGCCGAGGCCGCCCGAGCAACAGGCCTCGACCGCATGCGGACCGGGACGGAGACGAATGTGCCTGATGATCACATCATTTGTCCTGATTGCGATCGAAGGGCGCGTTTGCGTCTCTCCGTTCCGAATGGCGATCCCGCCGCCCGGCGCCGTTTCTCCGGCAATCGTCAGGAACGGATTTCGGACCTCCAACGACTTCTCGCGCAGTACGATGGTCCCGCCCGTACGAAAGATGCAAACGCGCGGTCCGGACGCTTCGACGCACGCGCGCAAGGAGCCCGGGCCCGCCTCGTTCGTGTTGACGACGTAGAGCACTTTGCCCCCTCGCCCCCCGAGCGAGCCCGCGCCGAAGCCTTCGGCTGTAGGAAAGGCGCGTTGCCTGCCGTCCGGAAGCTTGGGTGAAAGCGGCTCGATCGATGCCGTCTGGGCGAGCGCCTCCGCCGGATAGCCGAGCCACGATCCGCACAGCAGCCCCCCCATCATCAGGCAGCGCGCCATCACAAAACCAAATGCCCTTACGTCATGCGCCTGATAGATTGCCGTCATGCTCTCGCACCACCAAGTCGAAGCTGAAACTCGTTCCGCCAGCAATCGCCCGCGGCTGAAATCCTCGCACGGCAAAACTGCGCCGAGCCGGAATGTCGATCGAAGGCCCTACCAGACCATTGGACAGGCATAGGGAACCTCCGGCGACCTGTGACATCGCCTTCAGAGATAGCCGTAGCGTCTGAGCATCCAGCCGCCTAACCGCTGAAAGGAAATCTGCTGGCGGGCGGGCATCCGTGCGCGCCACGTCTCGTCCTTGTTAAGCGCGATCGACGTGTTCATGCGTAGCCGATTGCCGGCCACCTGGTGTCCCGGCCCCATCGCCTCTCCATTCTGCAAGGATGTGCCGACCCGGCTCAGGTCAAGCTCGAGAAACGCCCCGATTTTTCCCATCACGGCGACAGGGTCCGATGCAAAATCCTCGTATCTGACACGGATGACCCTTTCCGGGCCGAGTTTTCGCGAGAGGTATTCGACCGCAAGATTGACCATGCTCCACCGCAAGGCTGTCCTGAATACCGACTTCGGCTTGATCTCCTTCTGCAAACCCGACGTGATGTCGCGCTCGTAGCCCTTTAGCAACGACCACGCTACACCGCGTCCGTCGCGCACGAGATGGATGACCCGCATGTCAATTCCGGGGATCTGCGCAAGCGCCATCGCCCTCCCCGGCAACTTCGAAGAATCGACGATCATCTGGCGGCCGGAACAGGAATGCATCGCGCTGAACAGGCGCTTCGTATGCCGCGTATACAGCGAAAACTGCTTTCCGAGGCCGATGCCACTCAGCAGTTTCGTAACCATGGAAAGCCCTTCGAACTTTTGCTGGAGGGCGCAATACTCCTCCATCAGTCCGGAATGCTGGCCATTCGACCACTCCCGGAGAACCGAGCTCCAGAAGGAGCAGTCGCGAATTGCCTTGCCGCAGGCACAATATTCGTTGTTGCGCCACACGTGTTGTGTAAGCGAGGTGATCTCCCCCGCTCCCACCAAGGCGGCATGCTGTCCCAAAGCAATGTCGAGGATCGTCGACCCGCTGCGTCCATAACCTGCGATATAAGCAATGCGAACTGGTTGCGAGGGCATGGTAAAGCCTTCCCTTTAAAATATATCTGGAACTTGAAACGAACGTTCCATTGCGGGCATGTGTCTGCCCAAATAATTTGCCACTGCGTGGCGCGTATTCTAAAAATCGATATAATAGCTGCGGCAGCCGACATATCGCGCCGGCATCGCTCCGCACAGCGCAAGACCTACCATAATTTCCGCCGCGCAGCAATTTGCAACGTTAGCTGGTGGTGCCGATTTATTCGGCCGCCGTTCGGGCCGCACGCAGGAGCATTCTGCGCACCGCACGTTTCCGATCTCGGTCCTGACGGCCATGCCGCCGGACCGTTCATCTGCGCCGGAAAACCGGGCTGCGCTTTTCCTTGAACGCGGCGCGCCCTTCCGCCGCGTCTTCCGTCGCGAAGCAGATCGTCTGTAGATCCCGTTCGTATTCAATCGCTTTTTCGAGTGGCATCGAGACCGCGGCCTTCAGATTCGCCTTGGCCGTCTCCGCAGCTATCGGTGCGCGGGATGCAATGACCGCTGCGATGGCCCTTGCGCGTGCCATCAGATCTCCTTGCGGGACCACTTCACTCACCAGCCCCCATGCGAGAGCCCTTTCTGCGCTGACGGGATCCCCCGTCAGAAGCATGAGAGCAGCATTCGAAGCGCCGATCGAATGTGTCAGATGTGCCGCCATGCCACCGCCCCCTATCCAGCCGAGCTTGATCTCCGGCGCGGCAAACTGTGCGTTTTCCGCAGCGATGCGAATGTCGCAAGACATCGCGGTTTCCAGGCCGCCGCCAAAGGCGTAGCCATTTACCGCGGCGATAGTCGGTTTCAAAAGTGCCCGGACGGCGTCGCAGTAATCCGGCCGGTTGCGAAACTGCCAGGGCGTTTCGTAGCCGTCGAGCTCGCGGATATCGGATCCGGCACAGAAAGCCCGCTCTCCGGCACCCGTCAGGATCACGCAGCGAATGCTGTCGCTTTCGTTGCACTCACCAACGGCAGAAACGATCGCGTCGGCCATTTCAGGTGTGACGGCGTTCAGCTTCTGCGGCCGATTCAAGGTAATGACGGCGACATGGCCGTCGCGTTCGAAACGAACATCATCAGTCATCTACGGAACTCCTCGATCGCGATGACTTCAGGTCGGATGACCCGAAATCACCGATGTGATCGTTTCTGATCGGTTGAAATGGACAGGGGACGAAACCCGCGCACGGATTTCCTCATCCCGTGCTAGCGCTCGCCACCGGCCACCGGTCGGTGCCGGGTATAAAGGTCCTGCAACCCCTCGATTACCTGCCCGGCCCGCAATGAGTCGCCGAATGATCGGCGCAGATAGGCGGAGGCCGCGCCCTGGAAGGCGATATAGCCGCTGTGGCGTGGCCGGACGTAGGCCTTTTCAAGGGTCTCGGCGGTGTCCTTGTAGAAGTCGCCCCACCGTGCGTTGACCGCCGCATCGTGCCATGCCCGCCTAAGCGATGGCTGGCCATCGTGCGCCGGCAAGAACTCCACCTGAGCCTCGGCGCCCATAAGCCAAAGCAGATGCCGCTTCAGCTCCGGCGTCACCTCGCATCGAACAGATATGCCGATGCCGGTTCCGCCGAGAGTGGAGCCGGGTCGTCCGCCGGCCGCCATGCGCGGTGCGTTGGCGAATGCAACGCGATGCAAACCGGCTGCAGGTGCGGCATAGTTCACGTAGCCATAGATCAGCGGGCACAGCAGCACATCGTCATGGCTCGCCATGTGACCTAGAATTGCAATCGGGTTCATCTCCCGCAACGGTGCAGGGCTGAGCGCGGCAAGCTCAGCCAGGATCTCATAAGCCTCCCGTCCCACTTCCTTTGAGACGAAGAGGTCGGGGTCGTCCGCCGCCGGAGGGAAGCCGAACGCGGCAGCGACCGACATGAACGAGCAGATCGCATGCGGTCCGGCCAGGGAGAGACCGACGCGGCCGGTGCTGCGAGACAGGGCGACGACTTCGTCCCATGTGACGGGCGCGGGGGAACTCAGCAAATCCGGCCGATATGCCGAGACTTGCGTCGCCGCATCGAGAGGCAAAGCCCAATGCTTGCCTGCAAAGCAGTAGCTGTCGAAGGTGGGGCCAATGCACTTCCTTGCGATCTCCGCAAGCACCTCGGGCGAGAAGATTGCCTCAAGGGGCTGCAGGCAGCCGGCATCGTACGCCTCCCCGACATGTGGATGATCCATTACCACGATGTCGTAACGGGCGCACAGGTCGGCAATGGGGTGTGTCTCGAAGCCCTCCAGCGGCTGCTTTTCCCAGGAGACGGAAACAGCGTCGATACCGGATCGGGCAACGGCGGCCGCGGCAAGCCCGTTATAGCCGCGCGGGTGATCCCAAGTCAGTCCTGAATAGGTCCGCATCAGTTTTCTCCGATGAAGATCACGCCGGCGTTTCGCAACGACTCGATGCGATCGGCGTCATATCCGGCTTCCGTCAGGACCTCCCGGGTATGCTGTCCTGTGAGCGGGGCGCCACGTTCGACGCGGCTCGGCGTCTTGGAGAAGCGGATAGGAAAGCCCGGCGCCTTGATGCGGCCCTCGGTCGGATGATCGTATTCGATAAACGTGCCGTTGTGCTTGACCTGGGGATCGTTGATAAGGTCCTCATATCCATAGACGGGGCCGCACCAGATGTCGGCGGCGCGCATGAGTGCGAGCCACTCCGCGGACGTTTTCATCTTGAGACGCTCACGCGTCTTCGCGAAAATCTCGTCCCTCCTGCTCCAGGAATCGGCTTCGTCATCCATCGCCAGAAAACTTTCCTCACCGATCACTTCTCCCAGTTTCTTGAGCGGCGGGAATGCGACGATGATATAGCCGTCGCTGGTGGCGAAAGCACCGTAGGGCGCGCGGATATAAACGTGGGCATGAGGCTCGGCCGAACGTTTCTGAGGCTTCCCCCCGATCGTGAAGACGGAAAGCTCCTGCATCTGGATCGTGGCGATCGCATCGAGCATGTTGACCTGAACGAGCTGCCCCTCGCCCGTCCGCTCGCGATGCAGCAGCGCGGCGAGCACGCCTTCGAAGGCATTATAGGCAGCAATCGCATCGACCAGGTACTGGCCGGCAGCCGTTGGCGGCTCCCCCTCGCGGCCGGCAGAAAGCATGGCACCCGACATGCCCTGCAGAATGAGATCCTGCCCCGGGCGATCGACATACGGCCCATCCTCTCCGTAGCCGGACATCGATACATAGACGAGCTTCGGATTGATCTGCGAGAGCGTTTCGTAGTCGACACCCAAGCGCTTTGCGACACCCGGGCGATAATTCTGCAGGAAGACGTCCGAGGTCTTCACCAGGTCCATGAGCAACGCCTTGCCCTGCGGCGACTTCAGGTCCACGGCAAGGGAACGCTTGTTGCGGTTCAGCGAAAGAAACGAAACATTAATGCGATTGCCCTGCGCACCGCCGGCCGAGACATGGCGCTGCCATTCACCCGTCACCGGTTCAACCTTTACGACATCGGCACCAAGATCGCCCAGACGCTGCGCCGCAAACGGACCGGCCATCGCAATCGAGCAATCCAACACCTTGTATCCGCTCAGAACTCCCATTGGTTTCTCCATTTCAGTCTTGCCGCCGGACTGCCGATGCAGCCGGCATGTTCATGTTTATGGAAGACGCGATTATCCGTTGCCCGTTCGCCTTCGCGTCGGGTCCAGACTCGTCACTTCCCGTTTATGTTTGTCGCCTTTAAGCGCCGGCCGGCCGGCAGAGGACCATGATCTGGTTCGTGCCCTCCTGAACAGTTTCGTCGTTCTGATTGACGCCCTTGATCGCAAGCGTGATGATCCCGCGGCCCTTCCTGCTCGTCAGCCGCTTTTCAGAGATCGTGAGGCGCGCCCTCAACCGATCGCCTATATAAAGGGGGCCGACGAACCGCCACTGCCAGTTGAGCGCAGCCACCACATGGAAACCGACCAGGCACCGGTTCTTCAGCGCATCGATCAGGCCTAGGCCCAGAATTCCATGTGCCAGACGCCCCTTGAAGCCCATCTCGCGAGCAAAGGCTTCGTCGACATGTACATCGGCGAAATCCCCCGTGAGGCCCGCAAAGCCGAGGACATGCGCCTCGCCAACCGTTATGGCCGGCGTCTCGTACTCAAATCCGATGTCCAGATCTTCGTAGTAGTTCTTTTCGCTAAGCTTCATGATGATCTTCTAGGTGCTTTGACCGCATACGAGCTTGTATCCGACGTTCACACGCGGCTCGCCGATTGGTTGTTTCTTCAGTTTCGCCAACAGGAGATCCGCGGCCTGCTGGCCGATGCGTACTGACGGAACCACTATGGTCGTCAGACTTGGGATGAGGATTTCCGCAATCTCGAAGCCGCCGAATCCGGCGATCGCAATATCCTCCGGTACGCGAACACCGCTCCTCAAACATTCCTGCACGGCACCCGCCGCGAAGACGTCGGAAGAATAGAAGACCGCATCCGCATCCGGGAAGCGGGTGCGGATCTCCGCTATGGAGGCGGCCCCCACCTTCATGGACACGTTGCGGCCATGCAGCAGAAGCACGCGATCGGCATCGAGCCCGAGTCTCTGGGCGGCACTCCGGAACCCGCGCAGACGGGCTTTCGCACGCGCGTCTCCACTCTCCACGACGCCGGAAAACACAAGCCGGCGATACCCCTTGGCGAAGAGATGCTCCACCATCTCTATCGCTGCATCTTCATTCGAATATCCGACCAGCAGGTCGATCGGCTCCTCCGTCCATTCCCAGGTCTCAACGATCGGAAGCCCCGCCTGCTTCAGCAGAGAGTCGGCGGCGGCGGTATGCGTGGTCCCCATGACGACCATGCCTTCCGGCCCCCGCCCCAGGAAGCTGCGGACGAGGGCCTCTTCCTGCTCCGGATCGTAAAAGGTGTGCCCGAGCAGAATCTGATATCCGGCGGGCAAAAGCGTCGTCGAAAGTCCCTGCACGGTATCGGCGAAAATCGAGGCGGAGATCGACGGCAGGATAACCGCGATAATTCCGCTGCGGTTCGTCGCCATCTGGCTGGCAGCGAAGTTCGGTACGTAGTTCAGGCGACGAATGGCTTCCTGAACCTGGGTGCGAACCGCCTCCCCGACCTGCTCCGGATAGTTGATCGCCCGAGACACGGTCTGAGCCGAGACCCCGGCTTCGCGGGCAACCTCCGCCATTGTCACCCGGCTCGGCGACGTTCGCCGCTCCCGCTTTCTACGCTTTGGCTTGTCGGTTTCCGTATCCATTTTCAGAACTCGCCTCTGACCTTCGACGCCTGATGTGGACTCAACCTATCTGAATAGGCCCGGCAACCACAGAACCAGTTGCGGGCAATAGGTCAGAAGGAGGAGCACAACCAGGAGGGGAATATAGAAAGGAAGGATGGATCGGATCATCTGACCGAACGATACCTGAGCGATGTGCTTGCAAATGAAAAGGATCACGCCGAATGGAGGGGTCAGCGCACCGATCAGGAGATTGATGATCATGACCACACCGAAGTGAACGGGATCGATTCCGTAGGAGAGCACAAGCGGCAGCAGCGCCGGTGTCGCGACGAGAATGATCGCAGTCGTCTCCATGAACAGCCCTGCGATCAGGAGGGCGACGTTCAGGATCAGCAGCAGCATCACCGGGTCTTCCGTCAGCGACCGCATGAACGTCACGAGGATGCCGGGCAAGTTCTGTACCGAGATCAGCCAACCGAACGGAAAGGCTGCCGCGATGATGAATACCAGGACCCCCGTCGTGATCGCGCTCATGGCCAGCGTATCGAGCAACCCACGAAAGGTGAGTTCCCTGTTCACGAAGCCCAATACGGCCGCATAGACGACGATCAATGCGCCCAGCTCGGTTGGCGTCGCGACCCCCGTCAGCATGCCGGCGACCAGAAGCACCGGCGCGATCAAGGCGGGCAGCGCTTTCCAGAACGTTCCGGCGAGGTGCGACAGCGACGCCCTGCTGCTGCGCGGCGCTTGCTCGAAACCGAACCGGACCAGAATGTTGACGATTATCATCAGGCTCAGGCCCATCAGGAGACCCGGGACGATACCCGCCAGAAACAGATCGGTCAGCGATACCTGCGCCGTGACCGCATAGATCACCATGATCACGCTTGGCGGAATGATCGGACCGATGATCGAGGAGGCTGCAGTGACGGCAGCGGAAAAGCCTGCGGAATAACCCCGCTCCCTCATCTGCCTGATTTCGACGGCACCGAGACCGGCCGCATCCGCCTGAGCCACGCCGGACATGCCCGCGAAGATGATGCTGGCCGCTATGTTGACCTGGGCCAGGCCGCCGCGCATGTGGCCGGCGAAGGCGGACGCGAAATCAAAGATGCGCTCGGAGATGCCCGCACGGTTGAACAAGTGGCCGGCCAGAACGAAGAGCGGGATGGCAAGCAACGGAAAGCTGTCGAGTCCGCCCGTCATGCGCTGGATGACGATCGTGTCCGGAAGACCGGGGCCCGTCATAATGAAGACCAGGGCAGAGAAGATCATCGCAAAGGCTACGGGCACCTCCAGCGCAAGAAGCACCAGAAAAATGCCCATCAAAAGGAGTATGGACATCTGTCAGATTCCTTCTCTTGCTACGTCGTCGATGGAAGCGCCATCGATATAGGTCATCGGCTCATCCGTGCAGAGGCTTGCGAGCTCGGCAACGAGATAGTAGGCGAGCGTCAGCACGATCGAGATCGACGAGACGAAGAGGGGTACGGAGTAGAACCACATGCGCGGCAGCTGCACCGGCAGGGAAACCGAGCCGCTGCGCGATTCGATGCCGATCACGACAGGAAGGCGCAGGCAGAGATATGCCGCCACGAACAGCATCACCCCATAGCCAAGCATCCGAAGCACGGACCGGGCACCGGCACTGAGCACGAGCGACAGCGCCTCGATACGGATATGGGAGAGGCGTTTCATGCCGATGGAAGCGCCAAGGAACACGATCCAGATGAAGGCATAGGTCGCCGCCTCCTCCACCCAAACGATCGGCCGGCTGAAGCCATACCGGCTGATCACCTGCGCGAATATCGACAGGATGATCACCGCGAAAAGCACCATTGCTGCAATCATCTCGATCCTCTCGACGACGCGCAGCGTCCTTCTGCAAAATGTCAGCACGACGCGCTCTCCCTCATCACGCTTCAGTCTGCGAGATCCTGGACAGACTGCCAGAGGCCCTTGGACCAGGCGCCCGTGTCTTCCATTCGCGTGACAGCCGCCACCGCCTTCTCACGGACCGGCCCCAGCTCGATTTCGCTGACTTGCGCGCCTTCGGCGGCCATCTTCGAAATCATATCCTCCGTCTCCTTCTGAGCCTGTTCCCGAGCCCACTGCGTGGCTTGCTTCGCCGCATCCGTGACGACCTGCTGAAGCTCCGGCGACAAGGATTGATAAAAAGCCTCGCCAACCAAGATGTGCGTCGCCGTGAGAATGTGATCGGTGCGAACGACAAAGGGCGCCGCCTCATGGAACTTTGCCGCGTAAGCCGCAGAAACGGGCCCCTCGGCGGCCTCGACGACGCCGGTCTTCAGCCCAAGGAAGACTTCGCCCCAGGCAAGGCGGGTCGGACGCGCACCAAGCGTCTCCCACAGCTCCAGATAGGTCTTGATTTCGGGCACGCGCATCTTCAGCCCGTCGAAATCGGCCGCCGAGCTGATCGCCCTGTTTGAAAACGTCATTCGTGACTGGATCGGCGCCTGCGCCAAGATACGCACCCCCTGATCCTTGATCAGGCGGTCCGACATCGCTTTGTAGGCATCGCTGTCAAAGAAGCGCTGCATGTGATCCGGACTATGAAAGGTAAACCCCCAGCCCAGGATGGCATAATCCTTCACCCAGTTGGCATACCAGCTGAGGTCGTCGCCATAGAACTGAACTGCGCCAGCCATCGTCTGCTCGATGACCTGAACGTCGCTGCCGAGTTGCTCGCCTTCAATGAAATTGACGGTCAGTGCGCCGCCGGAGCGCTCATTGACCAACTCCGTAAACATGCGGTTTTGCCGGTCGTATAGAGACCCGAGGGCATCGGACCCTCCGAAAGTGGCCGCCTGCTGCGCAGTGGCTCCAGAAACCGACACCGCAACGAGCGCAGCCGCAGCGAAAATAGCCTTTGCAAACAACGTCGAATCCTCCCTGTCAACGCTACCGTTAGCGCTAGCGTTAGCGCTAACATAAAAGACGGATACGCGGAGACAAAGCGTATTGCAAGAGGAAATCTCACGGGGAAGTCAGAACTTCGGCTCTCAAAAGCCTGCGGCCCCCGATGAGAGCCCGTCCGGCGGCCGAAGGACCGCCTATATCCGTACCAACTCGCAGCGTTTCGGTGTCTCGACGACACCGGCCCTCCCCAAGCTGTTGCGAATGCACGCTTCACGACGAAGTGCTTTTCCCGGAACGGCTCTGGACTTCCCCGCTGCAATTGTGTTCGATAGGGCGATATTGATCTTGAATTTTTTGAAGTCCCCCTCGACCTCAGTCAGTGATTTCTATTCAATTTTATGGTGTGACCATGCGTATCGTATTCGTCGGCGCCGTCGAGAGTTCCAAGATTGCTTTGGAAGCGCTGATAAGGGCGAAGCGCACTCCGGTGCTCGTAATAACGCTGCCGCCCGAAACGGCGGGGCGCCATTCCGATTTTGCGGACCTCGGGGAGATCGGGCGGGCGGCCGGAAGCGCAATTCATTATACGACAGACATAAATTCCCAGGCGACGCTGGAGGCCGTTGCAGCGGCCGCCCCGGATCTCTCGCTCGTCATCGGCTGGTCGCAGGTCTGCCGGCGCCCGTTCAGGGATGTGGCGCGCGCGGGCACCGTCGGTTTTCACCCGGCAGCCTTGCCGCGTCTGCGGGGCCGCGGCGTGATCCCCTGGACCATCCTCCGGGGTGAGGAACGAACGGGCTCGACCCTTTTCTGGCTGGACGACGGCATCGACTCGGGACCGATCCTGTTACAGCGGCAATTTCCCGTCGCCCCGGACGAGACAGCGCGCAGCCTTTATACAAGGCACACCGAAAACCTGGCTGAGATGGTCGTCGAGGCGGCGGCACAGGTGGAAGCGGGAAACGCGGCCCGAATCGGGCAGAACGAAGCCGAGGCAAGCTATTGCGCGAAGCGCACCGCGGAGGACGGCCGGATCGATTGGCAAGACCCGGCCGCATCCATCTTGCGGCTGATCCGCGCGGTCGGAGATCCCTATCCGGGCGCCTTTACATTCTACAAAGGCCAGAAAATACGCATCGATGCGGCAACCCCGGTCGAGAACTCCAGGCAATATATCGGCCTGACCGGGCAGATTCAGGCGCATACGGAGCGCGGGTTCATCGTGCTTTGCGGTGACGGGGAATGCATCGAGGCGCACGCATGGGAATGGACCTCGGACAGGCGGCCTCCGGTTCACGGCAAGCTCGGCGGGTCGGACCCGCTCCAGGCTTCTGGGCAAAATACATAAGAACAGTAGAAAACTATAATTGGGCCAATACTGGAAAACTGTTTACAACCCATTAAAGACGTGCTTTTTTATTACGGTATTCGAATATGCCTAGGAATTTTGCGTTGCGGTTGAAATGATCGCGAACGCCTATTTTTGTTGAATTCATTTTATCTAGCCTTTCGAGCAGGTCGAACAGACACACAACAGACGCACTGTTCTTAGCCACCATAAGAGCTTTGGGGGTCGTGCGTTCGTCGTTCGGCGGAGCTGTAGGGCTTATAAGTATTGGAAGGGGCCGTCATGCAGCGTATACACGCCGCCGCGAAGGCAGTTCGTAATCATTTCCTGACGTTACCGACTATTTTGGGAAGAGAGGGGGGCAGCAGAGCACCGGCCAGAATGTTCTGGGCGATCTGCGGAGCCGCCCTCGATATCGGCTTCAGGCGGATAAGGGGAGCGGTCCGCAGCGTTCAAAAATATCCTGCCCTCTATCTCACCGACCTGGCATCGGTCGGCGTCGCGCTCGCGATGGCATTATTGCTGCGCTACGGCGTCGGAGAGCTTTCCGCACGACCGGAGACCGCCTCGGTGCTGTTCTGGTCCGGTGCGCAATACCTCGCTATATGCGCACTCGTTTTCCCCCTCTCGGGCCTTTACAGCCGTAACTGGAAATATGGCTCCATTTCCGACCTCTTCATCATTTTGCGGGCGGTGTTGCTGACCTCCCTGCTGCTCGTCACGCTGCTGTTTTTCTCCACCAGGCTCACCGACATCCCGCGCACCGTCGTTCCGATGCAGTCTCTCCTGCTCATCGCCTTCCTGGCAGCAGCAAGGCTGAGCTTCCGCGCCGAGGAACTCGCGCTGAGGCGGCCCGTTTTCAAGTCCGGGCGCAGCAAGGACGCGCAGGACGACAGCCGAATTCCGCTGCTGCTTATCGGCGCGAGCGATGCCGCCGACCTTTATCTTCGCGCTCTCGCACGCGATCCCAACGCGACCTATACGCCCGTCGCATGCCTCGACAGAAGCGAGGATCAGATCGGCATGACCCTGCGCGGCGTGCCGATCGCCGGCCGTATCCAGGACTTCGAAGGGGTGGTTGCGGAGTTGCAGCAACAGGGCAAGCAACCCCGTCATATCGTCTTCACCGAGGCCCCTGCGGCCTTTGGAGAGGAGGCTTCCGACGGCCTGCTGCGATCCGCCGAAAGGCTGGGCATTGCCGTTTCGCGCCTGTCGCAGATGACGGAGTTGAAGCGGGCCAAGGGCGACAACCCCTACGAACTGCGCTCGATCGAACTGACCGACCTCCTGGAACGGCCCCAGGCAGCACTCGACCGGGAGGCGATCAGTCGCCTCGTTCGCGGGCGCCGGGTACTCATCACCGGGGCCGGCGGCTCGATCGGCAGCGAGTTGACGACCCAGGTCGCCGCCTGCGATCCGGCGGAGATCGTCCTGATCGACAACACGGAATACAATCTCTACGCAATCGACATGACGCTCACGGAAAACTTCCCCCAAGTCCCGCGGTGGAGCTATCTTTGCAGCGTCCGCCGCAGCCAGCGGGTCGAGGAGATATTCGAGCGGCACCGGCCTGAACTCGTCTTTCATGCCGCGGCTCTGAAACACGTGCCCATGGTGCAGATGAATCCTTGCGAGGGCGTGCTCACCAATGTCGTTGGCACCATGAATGTCGCCAACGCCGCCAAAAAATACGGCACGCTCGCTATGGTCCAGGTGTCGACCGACAAGGTCGTCAATTCGACGAGCGTCATGGGCGCGACGAAGCGTCTTGCCGAGCTCTACTGCCAGGCGCTCGACCTGAACGGCATCGAAACGGGTCTCGGCCCGCGCTTCATGACGGTCCGCTTCGGCAACGTGCTGGGTTCCAGCGGTTCGCTGATCCCGCTCTTCAAGCGTCAATTGGCCCGGGGCGGCCCGCTGACCGTGACCGATGCGAATATGACGCGGTTCTTCATGACAATTCGCGAAGCGGTGGAACTCACCCTGCAGGCTTCCGCCTATGGCTTTGAAAAGCAGCTCGGCCAGGGCGAAATCTTCGTGCTGGACATGGGCGAGCCGATCAAGATCATCGATATCGCCCGCCGGATGATCCGGCTTGCCGGCTTCACGCCGGACCAGGAGATCGAAATCAAGATCATCGGCTGCCGGCCGGGCGAAAAGCTCTTCGAGGAGCTTTTCGACGAAACCGACAAGCGCATAAGCTCGCCGGTGCCGGGCGTCCTTGGAGCGGTGCCCGAACCCATTCCGCTGCCCACGCTGAGGGACGCGTTCGCGCGCCTGCAGCGCTATTCGGAACGTGGCAACGAGGCCAGCGTCGTGGCGGTCATGCGCGAATTGCTGCCGCGATATGAGCACGAGGCGGATCGCAAAACGGCGGCGGCGAGCACACGCACGCCGTTGCGGCCGAAGAGCCGGATCAGGGCCAAGGCAGCGAAATCACCACGCGGCTACGGCGCGGAGGTCCGCCTGCCCGGGAGGTGACGACGGCGTACACGATCGGTGCGGATGCATCGTGACGGCATTGCGGCCGCCCGCGAAAGTCCGCCGATCGGAAGCCGTGTCGCGCGCCGATCTCGCAGCAGACCAGTCGGCGCCCCGCCGCGCGGCCCGCGTGTACGGCAGTTGGAAGTTGAACGTTGAATACCACCGCTCGACGGTGGAGCCGATCCGGGGAGACGAGCAGTGGATCTTGTTGAAAAGGTTTCTCGAACCGAAGCCGAGGACTTTACGGACCGTTCGGCAAAACACGACGGAGTTGCGCGCCCGTTGCGGCAGAAGCGCGTTGTTGCGGTCGTCGCCAGCCTGACAGCCTCTCTCGTGATCTTTCGGCTCGAGCTGCTGAAGCGGTTGGTCGCCGCCGGGCACGATGTCATAGCCTTCGCACCCGAACACGACCCCCGGGTCGAGCAGGAGCTTGCGCGAATCGGCGTGCGCTTCATCCAGATCCCCATGGCGCGCACCGGGCTCAACCCGCTGGAGGACCTGCGGACCTTCTGGACGCTGCGGCGCCACTTCGCCCGCCTGCAGCCGGAGATCGTCCTTCCCTATACCATGAAGCCGATCATCTACGCCGGGATCGCGGCCAGGACGCTCGGGATAAAGGAGCGCTGCTTCCTCGTCACCGGGCTCGGCCATATATTCTCGGAAGCCGCCGGTGCTTCGCTCAAGGCGCGGGCAATACGACACCTGTGTGTCCGGCTATACCGTTCGGCACTGCGGGGCGCCCGCGTCGTCTTCGTTTACAACGACGCGGACGACGACGACATTCGCCGCTACAGAATGTTGCAGGGCGGCCTCTCGCCGACGATGATCTCCGGATCGGGCGTCGATCTCGACCATTTCGAATTCTCGAAACCGCCTCGCGGCGGGCCGACTTTCCTGATGGTCGCCCGGCTGCTGCGCGATAAGGGCGTCGTCGAATATGTCGAAGCCGCGCGGATCGTGCGCCGCTCTTTCCCGCATGCCAGATTTCAGCTGCTCGGCCATTTCGACAGCAACCCGACGGCAATTTCGCGCGAGGAAATCGATGGCTGGGTGCGCGAGGGAATACTCGACTACCTCGGCACGACAGTGGACGTGCGGCCCTATCTCGCGGCGTCCAACGTTTTCGTCCTGCCTTCCTATTACCGTGAAGGAATTCCGCGGAGCATTCTCGAGGCCCTGGCGACGGGACGCCCGGTAATCACGACGGATCTGCCGGGCTGCCGGGACACCGTACAGCCGGGAACCAACGGGATGGTCGTGAAGCCGCGCGACGTCGCAGCGCTCGCCGACGCCATGGCCGCTTTTGCGCAGGATCCGGACCTGGCGGAGAAGATGGGAAAGCGGTCGCGAGAGCTCGCGGAAACCAAGTTTGACGTCCACATGATCAACAGGATGCTGTTTGCCGGCATGCACCTGGCCGATTGAGGGATTTTCATGGTGCTGCAGATCAGCCACGTAGAACGTCGCCGCGGCAGACATGGGGCACCGCGATGATAATGCATGTCATCACCAATTTCACCGCGAGTGCCGGCGCCGAAACGATGCTGGCACGGCTGCTGCACGGAGCGACGGACGAGCGCGTCATCGTGGTTTCTCTCATCGGCGTTTCCGAGCGCAACCGCCGCCTCGCCGACAATCCGAGGGTCGCCTATGTCTCGCTGGGTGCCGCTTCGCTCGCGGCGCTTCCGGGCGCGATCCTGCGGCTTGCCCGGCTGATCCGGAAGGAGCAGCCCGACGTGATCCTCTGCTGGATGTACCACGCGATGGTCGCCGGCACCCTGGCGGCGGGCATGGCTCGGCATGGAGCGCCGGTCTTCTGGAACGTGCGCCAATCGCTGGACGATCCCGCTTCCCTTACGCGCAGTTCCCGCATCGCGATTGCGGCGGCGAAACTGTTGTCGCACCGGCCGAGCGGCATCATCTACAACAGCGCCCGCGCGCTCGAACTGCATCGCGCCTACGGCTACGCAAATCGGAACGCGGTCGTCATTCCCAACGGCTTCGACCTTCCGCAAGTCGCGGCTCCCGAACCGCGAACGGCCCGGCGGATCGGTATCGTGGGTCGCTTCCACCCGCAGAAAGATCACGGAACCTTCTTCAAGGCGGCCGCTCAGGTGGTGAAGACCCACCCGCAGGCGGTCTTCTCCGCAGCCGGCAATGGCCTCGTCCGCGACAACCCGGCCGTCATCGAGCTGATGGCACAAGCCGGTCTTCCGGCCCACGCCGTCGATCTCCGGGGGGAGATCGGCGACATGCCTGCATTCTATCAAAGCATCGATCTCTTGGTCCTCTCGTCACGGACCGAAGGCTTCCCAAACGTCATCGCGGAGGCCATGAGCTTCGGCAAGCCGATCGTCACGACGGATGTCGGTGACGCGGCCGCGATCGCCGGAAAGGCCGGTATCGCAGTACCGGCGCGCGACCCGCAAGCACTTGCCGGTGCGATGCGCGCCTTTCTCGACCTGCCGGAGGCGGAGTATGCGCGTTATGCGCGCGCGGCACGCGAACGCATCGAAAGTGAGTATGCGATTGCTGCGGTGACCGCAAAATATTCAGATTTCCTGGCGGCTTGAATGAAAGAAATACATTGGAAGAGTAAATAACTTCTGGTGGCGTCGAGAGACTATAGGGCTGGGATCACTTTGCGCCGTATTCTCAATCTACCCGCCCTCCGGCCCACAGCTAGAGGACATCAAAATGATTCTGAAGGGAACCAATCTTTCCGACACGATCTTCGGCACTCTGAGCGACGATGAGCTCTGGGGCTATGCGGGCGATGATTATCTCGAGGGCCACGAAGGCAATGACATGTTTTTCGGCGGCGATGGTAACGACTATATCGTCGGCGGGCTCGGAGACGACTATGCCGAAGGCGGCGATGGCAACGATCGGTTCGACGGCGGCCTTGGGCACGACACGTTCAAGGGCGGATTAGGAAACGACATCTTCGACGGCGGCGACGGCAGCGACATCCTGTACGGCGGCGATGGCCATGACCATTTCGTGGGTGGTCGGGGACACGACAAGATCTATGGTGGCGCGGGCGAAGAATACATCGACGCAGGCGACGGCGACGACATCATCTATGCGGGCGCGGGCGACGATGGCTTCAACAATCGCATAGATCCGGCAACCGGACAGGTGACGCAACAGGCCGTCAGCGGGGGCGCTGGCAACGATAGGATCTACGGCGAAGAGGGCAACGACGCGCTGAAGGGCCAGTCCGGCAATGACTGGGTGTATGGCGGCATCGGCGATGACATCGTCGATGGCGGCGACGGGAACAACTTTCTCGATGGCGGCGACGGCAATGATGTGCTGGACTCGGAGAGCGGCGCGGACGAGGCACACGGCGGCAGCGGCAATGATCGGATCGCCGTGGGCGGCGGAAACGATCTGGTCTTCGGTGATGACGGCGACGATGTCCTAGCCGGTGAAGGCGGCGACGATGAGTTGAGCGGCGGCCACGACGACGACCGAATCCTTGGCGGCGACGGCAACGACACCCTGCGTGGCGATGCGGGCCAGGACATCCTCATCGGTGAGTTGGGAAGCGACATTCTCTGGGGCGGAACCGAATCCGATCGTTTCGTCTTCAAGGGTGCCGCAGCACTCAGCGGCCAGGATACCATCATGGATTTCGAGGATGGCGTCGACTTTCTCCTCATCGAGAAGCTCGGGGTCAGCGAATATTCCAATTCCGGCGCCTCGGGCACGGTCTTCGCCTATGACACCACAGACGGCGATGTGCAGGTAGTGGGCTACGACTCCACCGGAAATGCCTTCTCCATCCTGGTGGATGATCCCAACAGCGTACTCGCGGCTGCAAACTTTTCGGGGAGTGATTTCCTTTTCGCCTGATTGACGCCGGGAAAGGCGCCGACTGGAGCGTTCAGTGTTTCATCGAAGTACTGAACTGAACGCTCTATCCTTTTCAAACTATGCACTTCCTGGACGTGCGTCGAGCGCCTTCCGTTCATGCGTTCACGTCCCGAAAATCCGTCAGGCCGGTGATCGATTTCCATGCTTCGATCCCCTCCCGGAAGGAGAGCGGCGCATAGTTCAGTTCGTTTGCGGCCTTGGAAACATCGAGGGCCCTGAAGCCGCGCGGCGCCGCATCCGTGCTGCCGCCCTCGACGGCGATGAGCTGCCGTTCTGCTCCGACGGCATCGGCGACGATCTGGGCGGCTTCCAGTGAAGTAGACGCACGCCCGCTCCCCGCATTGAAGACGCCGCCTTCGGCTCTCTCCGCAGCCTCGAGCGCCAACGTCACGACGTCGTCGACATAGACGAGGTCGACGCTGTATTTGCCCCCGTCCTGAATGATCAGGGAGCGCCTGTTTCCAAGTGTCCGCACGAAGGTGGGCACCATACCGGTGTGATGCATGCCGGGGCCGTAAACCGATGCGAGGCGGAGCACCGTCACCGGCATGGCATTGGATCTGCCGAAGGCGAGCAGGCAGATTTCGGCGGCGAGCTTGCTCGCCAGATAATAGCTCGCGCGGTGCACGGGAAAGGCCGGGCTTGCTTCCGAAGCGGGGCCTGCGCCAGAAGCATAGACCTGCGCCGATCCGAACAGGACAAAACGGTTCACGCCTTGCGATGCCGCTTCCATGCCGACCTGGATGGCCCCGGTCGTGTTGATCTCGAAGCATCTGGCGGCCTGACGCGCATCGCTGAGATCGGCGGGAATGTAGGCGGCAAGATGAAGGACCGCATCGGTTCGACCGAGCGGCGGGAGGGGATAGCCAACCGACCATCTCTCGATCCGAAGACCCGAGCCCGTTCCGGCTGCCACCCGCTCCGGATCGCGCGCAAGTGCGGTGACCTCGTAACCTCTCGACAGGGCCCGATCGATCAGCCTGGCACCGATGAACCCGGTCGCGCCGGTAACCGCCAGCCGCATTCCCCTACACCGTTTCGTCGAGCTTCGCGGAAGAAGCAGTGACCAGATCGCCGGGTCTCACTACGGTTTCAGACCAGTGCCGCAATATCGTCACGGGCATGATCTGCGGCTGCTCGATCGGCTCGTCGAAGAGAAGGTGGCGGATGCACATTTCCACCTCGTTGAAGCCCGCATGGATCCTGACCGCCGTCGTTCCGGAGAACCGTGCATTGATTTCGAAGATGCGGGGAACACCGTCGTCCAGACGAAACTGGAAGTTCGCCGGCCCATAGGCGCCGAGGGCATCGGCAGCTTCTGCCATGGCCTTGTTCAGCGCGGGGAATGGCTCGGCAAATGCCCTGTAGGTGTTGCCGTCCCGAAGGTCCCTGCGCATGACGATCGTCGCATGGCATTTCCCGTCGAAAGTCAGCGTCCCGGCGGTGTACTCGCTCGTTTCGGAGCCGACATGTTTCTGGATCACGATCCCTGGCTGCTCCTCGATTGCACGCGCCAGCTGCTCCCGGTTGCGCACAACACTGAAGCCGATCGAACGGGCGCCAACTCTCGGCTTGACGACGAGCGGAAATCCGCATTCCTCGATCAGCGTGTCTTCGTCGCCCGGCAGACAGGACGGAACATATCCGAGGCCCCGTTCGCGAAAGAACTCGGAGGTCAGCCATTTGTCGTTGGCAATCGACACCACCCGCGGCGAGCTGATGATCACTTTGGTTCCGTAGGTTCTCTCGATCGCTTCCCTGTTCGCCGCGAGAATCGGAAGTTCCACGTCGGTTCCCGGAATGAGGATGTCGGGCCGTTCCGCACGCAGGAGTTCGCCAAGCCGGTCCAGATATAAAGGGTCCCTGGCCATCGGCACGAGATAGGCGGCATCCCCCCAGTAAAGCCCGGCCGAGAGCGGACTCGGATCCCCCACGATTATTGTCGCGTTCAACGTCGAGCGCCGCAGGGCGCGAATGATGCCTTGCCCGAGCAGGGCGCCCGCCCCTGTAATAAAGACCTTCATGACCGCCCTGCTCCCAATTCGATTAGCTGATCTCTGCAATGACCCAGTTCGCTCAACCGGTGCGCATCGGAACCGATCGAAACGATCGGATTCACCTCTTCGCACAGAGCCAGAAACGCCGGCATGTCGACGAGGTAGGAGGAGTTGATCTCGATCGCGATCCGCCGTTCGAGCGTCGCACTCATCAAGTCCCTGAAATAGGTTTCCGGAAAACGCCCGTGCCGCCTCAGGCTCATGCCGCCCGGATGGGCCAGGATGTCGATGGGCGCGTTCCTGACCATTCCCATCGACAGGCGGAACTCGATCTCGGCCGTCTCTTCATAGGAAAGCTGCTTGAAATCCAGATAGCCGCCGCGGCCGTCCGGGAGCCGGTGAACGACGCCGAGAACGATATCGCATTGATCCAGCACATCCTGCGATACATCCAGTCTGCCGTCGTCAGCCATGGCCTTCGTCTCGCAGCCGACATAGACGCTCATATGGCCGAAACTCCGCGCAACGGAGAGGATCTCGTCCCTGAATTCCGGAAACCACGACGTGTCCTCGCGCACATGCTCCGTGAACGCCAGCGCGGCGAGACCGCGCTCACTGGCCGCTTGGAGGATTTCAAGCGCGGTCGCCTGGCCGTCGGTCCAACTCGTATGGACCTGGAACTCCACATTCATGTGCTCCCGGCTGAGGTTCCGGAAGCGGCTGAACGCAGGCTTGCGGGTCTGCGTCTTCCGTGGTCCGTGCATGGAGATTGCCCTTCGATAAGCATCGTGAACTTCAACCGGAGCGTACCCACCGGTCATGCCAGAGATTGAACATCAACACCGACCACAGCTGCGGTCCCCAGTCGCGATCGCCGGCAATGTGCGCTTTCCAGCGACTGACGATCGGCTCGGCACGCAGGATACCGTCGCGCTCCAGGCGAGCCGGCGACAGCATCTCTTCCGCCCAGGCGCGCAGCGGCCCACGCAGCCAGGCGTTTACGGGAACGCCGAATCCGCGCTTTGGAACACTTATGAATTGTTCCGGCAGCCGTCGGGAAAGCAGCTTGCGCAACGCGGGCTTGCCTTTTGCTTCGGAAAAACAGAGCGACCGTGGTGCGCGCCAAGCCAATTCGATGAAGCGGTAATCGAGCAACGGCGCCCGCATCTCCAAACCCACCGACATCGATGCGCGGTCCATCTTCACGAGGATGTCGTCAGGCAGATAGTCGACCATGTCGCTGTACATCATCCGGTCGACTGCGCCCAGACAAGCCGGCTTTCGTTTGGAGGTCATTGCGGTCGGCAGCTCGACGCCCCCGATCACGAGTCCCGCCGGATCCGACCAGAGCGAACGAAAGTCCAGATAACGGTCATCCGGATCCTGTATTTCCAGAAGCTCGGCTAGTCTTCTCAGGCGTTTGCCCGTCAGTTCATCCTGAAGCGAAGACGGACGCACCTGTCGTCCCGCGGCCGCGGCAAATTCGAGTGCCCATTGAGGCGCGTGCCTCGCTGCCCGCAGGGCAATGGCGGGCGTCTTTTTCGCAAGACGATCGAAGGCGATCATTTGCCGATAGCGCTTGTAGCCACCGAAGAACTCGTCCCCGCCATCGCCGGAGAGCGCCACAGTCACCGTTCTCCGCGCCAATTTCGAGACAAGCAGCGTTGGAATCTGCGACGGGTCGGCAAACGGCTCGTCATACACATCCGGCAATTCGTCCACGAGGCGCAGCGCCGTGTCCGGTTCGGCGGTGATCTCGGTGTGATCGGTGCCGAGCTGCTTGGCGATGGCAGACGCCATATCGGCCTCGTTATACTGCTCCTCCAGGAATCGCACCGTGTAGGTTTTCACCGGTGACGTCGAAACTTCCTGCATCACGGCGGATATCAGGGAGGAGTCGACACCGCTGGAAAGGAGCGCCCCGACGGGGACATCAGATACCAGACGCTCGCTCACCGCGCGCTTCAATGCCTCGTCGAGCTCATCGAGGGCTTCGTCCGGGCTTTCGATCCGTTGCGCCGACCCTTGTTCCGCGGCGTCGAAAGCATCCCAATAGCTCTTCACTCCGGCCAGCGCGGCCGACGTCGAGGCAGGCGGGGCGTCGACCGAAAGGCTTAGCCAGGAACCATGCGGAAGCTTGAAGATGCCGCGATAGATCGAATAGGGCGTCGGCACGTAGCCATGCCGAAAGAAAAGCGTCAGCGCATCGCGGTCGACTTCAGCCGACTGGAAAGCCGGATGCGCCTTGATGCTTTTCAGCTCGGACCCGAAAGCGACGGCGCTTCGGGACACACCGATATAGAGCGGCTTCTTCCCGATCCGGTCGCGGGCGAAGATGATCTGCCGTGCCGCGCTGTCGTAAAGCGCAAAGGCAAACATGCCGTTGCAGCGTCGCAATGCACTTTCGACACCGTAGGTCTCGATTGCCTCCAGGAGCACTTCCGTATCCGAATGGCCGCGAAACCGAGACCCGCGTTCCTCCAACTCGGACCTCAGGGACAGGAACCCGTAGATTTCCCCGTTGAACACGATCGAGTAGCGGCCGCTGCTGGAATGCATCGGCTGAGCACCTGCGGGAGAAAGGTCGATTATGGAGAGCCGGCGGTGACCAAGACCGACGCGCCCCTCGCGATCCAGCCATGTAGCGGAGGCATCCGGCCCGCGATGAGCAAGCGCATCCGTTATGCGCGTCAGCGTCCGGGCCAGCTCATAGCCTCCCTGCTGCGTATAGTCTATCAGACCGGCAATTCCACACATGAGACATCCCTTTGGCGGTGCAGTGCGAAGCGCTCTTGGCTGCCAAGGCGCGTCGCATTCGAACGTATTCACGCGACGCGCCTCAGGCCATTTTTGTGCAAAGCGCCCATAACTCCTTGGACGCACGGGCCGTCTCTAGAGAACCTCCAATGCAGGCGACATGTCCGCCCAGGCGATGAAGTGCGGGTTTGCGAAGGCGCTGTCCTCCTCCTGCACCGTCTTGCCGTAGAGGAGGCGCGAGCCGTCCAGGCGAACGACCGATCCGCCGGCAGCTTTCAGCACCGCGTCGCCGGCAGCCGTATCCCACTCCATCGTGCGGCCAAACCGCGGATAGACGTCCGCCTTGCCTTCCGCCAGCAGGCAGAATTTCAGCGACGATCCCACGGAAGCGTAATTCATCACGCCATGGCCGGTGAGGAAGGCCTCGGTCTCGGAACTGTTGTGCGAGCGGCTGGCGACCGCCGTCAGTTCCGCACCCCGCATCCGCACGCGGATCGGCTGCCGGTGCTCGAGTGCCCATGCGGGATCGAGCAGAAGCTTTTCCGCCCTGCCGCGATCGGCGACATAGGCACAGCGCTGCGCGGGTGCATAGACGATGCCGGCAACCGGCACATTGCCCTCGATGAGGGCAATGTTGACGGTGAAGTCGTTGCGGCGATTGATGAATTCCTTCGTGCCGTCGAGCGGATCGACGAGAAAGAACGTGCCGCCGCTGATATCCGGGACGCGGCCCGAGGAAACAGACTCCTCGGCAACCACCGGGATGTGCGGAAACGCCGCCGCAAGTCTCTCGAGAATGATCGCTTCGGCCCGCTCGTCGGCCTCGGTGACGGGCGATTGATCGTCCTTGTAGCAGACTTGGGGACCGGCGTCGTAGACGTCGAGAATTGCCGCACCCGCATCGAGCGCCATACGCTCCAGCATTTCGCAAAGGGGCGTCATTTCTCCTCCATCCTGCGGTCAAGGAATTCCTCGATCGCGAGCGCCAGGTCGGTGGGTTCATGGCCGACGGTGCGTATATGGAGTTCCGGATTTTCCGGGGCCTCATAGGGCGAGGATACGCCGGTGAAGTTCGCGATCTGGCCGGCGAGGGCCTTCTCGTAGAGCCCCTTCGGATCGCGGCGCGCACACTCGTCGAGCGGCGTGTCGACGAAGATCTCGATGAACTCGCCCTCCTCCATCAATTCCCGCGCCATACGCCGTTCGTCGCGGAACGGCGAGATGAAGGAGACGAGAACGATCAGACCGGCATCGGCCATGAGCTTGGCCACCTCCGCCACGCGACGGATGTTCTCTACCCGGTCCTCCTCGGTAAAGCCGAGGTCCCGGTTGAGGCCGTGACGTACATTGTCGCCGTCGAGCAGGTAGGTGTGCTTGCCCTGGGCGTGGAGTATCCTGTCGAGCTCGTTCGCTATGGTCGATTTTCCGGAGCCGGAAAGCCCGGTGAACCAGAGAACGGCAGGGAGCTGATTTTTCATGGCGCTGCGCGCGCTCTTGTTCACCTCGAGCGCATGCCAGTGGACGTTGTCTGCGCGCCGGAGCGGAAAATCGATCAACCCCGCACCGACCGTGGCATTCGTCACCCGGTCGACGATGATGAAATTGCCCGTCGCCCGGTTGTCCTTGTAGGCGTCGAAGGCGATCGGAGCCTGTGTCGAGATGTTGCAGACACCGACTTCATTCATCTGCAGCGACTTCGCCGCCTCACGGATGAAGCTGTTGATGTTGACCTGATGCTTGAGCGTGGTGACCGTCGCGCTGACGCTGTCGGTCTCCGTGCGCAGGATGTAGCTTCGTCCCGGCATCATCGGGTTTGCATCGAACCAGATCACATGCGCCTGGAACTGGTCCGCCACGAAGGGCCGGGCACCGGGGGCGACGAGCATATTGCCGCGGGACGCATCCACCTCGTCAGAGAGGACCAGCGTCACCGCTTCGCCTTCCCCTGCCGTCGCAAGCTCCCCGTCATAGGTCACGATCGCCTTGACCGATGTGCGCTGCCCCGTCTTCGCGACGACGACCGGATCGCCCACGGAAATCCTCCCGCAGGAGATCTGCCCGGCATAGCCGCGAAAATCCGCGTTCGGCCGCATGACCATTTGAACCGGGAAGCGGAAAGGCTTTGCCTGGTCCGTTGGCTCGAGTTCCACCGTTTCCAGATATTCGAGCAGCGCCGCCCCTCTGTACCAGGGCGTATTGGCCGAAGCCGAGATGACGTTGTCGCCGTCGCGCGCCGAGATCGGGATCGGCCGGATGCTGGCAAAACCGAGCTCTTTGGCGAAAGCCATGTAGTCGGCGACGATTTCCTCGTACACCTGTTGTTGAAAATCGACGAGATCGATCTTGTTGACGGCCAGCACGACATGACGGATGCCGAGCAGCGAGGCGATATAGGAGTGGCGCCGGGTCTGCTGGAGAATGCCCTGCCGGCTGTCGATGAGAATGATGGCGAGATCCGCCGTCGAAGCGCCGGTCACCATGTTGCGCGTATATTCCTCGTGGCCGGGCGTATCGGCGACGATGAACTTGCGTTTGGACGTGGCAAAATAGCGATAGGCCACGTCGATGGTAATGCCCTGCTCGCGCTCGGCCTCAAGCCCGTCGAGAAGCAAGGCGAGATCGATTTCCTTGCCGTTGGCGGCGCCGGGAGAGCCGACGCGCCCGAGGTTCGCGAGCTGGTCCTCGAAGACCAGCTTCGCATCGTAAAGCAGCCGCCCGATCAGGGTCGATTTGCCGTCGTCGACCGAACCGCAAGTGATGAATCTGAGGATCGACTTGTTGTCGTGCTCGGCCAGATGCGCTTCAATGTCATGCGGCGGTATGGATTGAACATACGACATCAGAAGTAGCCCTCCCGCTTCTTTTTCTCCATCGCCCCGACTTCATCCGTGTCGATCAGCCGGCTCTGCCGTTCGGACGTGCGCACCGTCAGCATTTCCCGCAATATCTCGGGAACGGTGACGGCGTCGGACTCGACCGCCCCGGTCAGCGGATAGCAGCCAAGCGTGCGGAAACGCACCAGCTGTCGGGTAACCTCCTCTTCGGGCTGGATGGGCATGCGGTCGTCGTCGACCATGATCAGCATGCCGTCTCGTTTGACGACCGGGCGCATGGCCGCGAAATAAAGCGGCACGATCGGAATTTCTTCGCGCAGGATGTATTGCCAGATATCGAATTCGGTCCAGTTGGAGAGCGGGAAGACCCGCATCGTCTCGCCTTGCCCGACCCGCGTATTGTAGGTCTTCCACATCTCAGGCCGCTGGCGCTGCGGATCCCAGCCGTGCTGTGCGCTGCGGATCGAGAAGATGCGTTCCTTGGCGCGCGACTTCTCCTCGTCGCGCCGCGCGCCCGCGAGCGCCGCGTCGAAACCGTATTTCTCGAGCGCCTGCCGGAGGCCCATCGTCTTCATCACATGGGTGTGCACGTTGGAGCCGTGCGTAAAAGGGCCTATGCCCTGATCTATCCCGTCCTGATTGACGTGAACGAGGAGATCGAAGCCGAGCTCTCGCGCCATCCGGTCGCGAAACTCGATCATCTCCCGGAACTTCCATTTGGTATCTACATGCAGAAACGGAAATGGCGGCTTGGCGGGGTAGAACGCCTTCATCGCCAGGTGCAGCAATACCGAGGAGTCCTTGCCGATCGAGTAAAGCGCGACCGGGTTTGAGAATGTTGCAACAACTTCTCGAATGACATGGATCGCTTCGGCTTCGAGCCGCCGAAGATGGGGAAGAGACATATCGCAATCCCTCTGATTTTAAATAATAAAAATGGCATGCAAATAAAAAAGTAGCCGCCTGCGAAATGTTGCAGACGCAATCAAATAATCGTGCAGCAGTTAAATGTGATCCCGCCGACTGGTGCGCATTTAAGCGCTATATCGGCAATATTTCAAGTAAGAATAACAATCCTCATTTCCGCGGACGATTCGCGGCCCCGGTAGCGCTCAGGGCAACCCCACGGCCCGCGTCTTCAGGATCGCCGAAAAACGCGGATCGAAGGTCCGACTGATCGGCTCGGCCGCGGCACCGATCGCAACCGCCCACGGGTCCGTGAAACCCAGTTGCAGCCGCGGCGCGCTGCGTTGCCTCCGCTCGGCGATCGATGGCAGCAGCGGGTGGAGAGCGTCCATGAGAAGTCGGGCGAGTCCGGACGGCATGCCGCCGCACAGAATGATCGTCTGCGGATCGAAAACCGTTTCGAGCAACTGGATCGTCGCCCGCAATTCGAACGCCGCGTCTGCGATCCAGGCAGCTACGCGACGATCCTTCGAACAAGCGATGGCGTCGATGCGGCCGTAGAGATCGCCATCGGCGGGATCGATCTCGAGAATCTTGCACAGCGAGGCGATCGATATGCGATGCTCCAGCGGTGCCCTCCCGTCGTCGGCGCCGCCACGCGGCCTGCTCAAAATCATGCCGATCTCGCCGGCATTGCCATGCGAGCCGCGATAGAGTTCGCCATTGAGGATCAGCCCCGCTCCAAGCCCGTAACCGAGATAGACGCAGAGGGCGTGGTCCACTCCATGGGCAGCGCCGACCATCTTTTCCGCGGTCGCGGCCGCCGCCGCGTCGTTCTGGAGGCGCACGTCGAGACCGGTCCCCGCCGAGAGCCTTTCAAGCAAGGGAAAGCTCTGCCAGGCAGCCATCATCCAGGGATCGTCGGCCTCGGCGTCGACGCCGAACGGGCCCGGCATAGCAACACCCAGGCCAACGAGACGGTCCTTGGATTGCGGTGCGATGGCCGAAAGTTCCTGCCGTGTTTCGTCGATCAACGTCAGTATGGCCCCGACACCCGTCTCAGGGCCGCCGGCCGGCAGGATTACCTCGTTGCGGGCGAGGACTGTGCCGATCAGGTCGACGGCGACCGTGCGCGTCACGTGGCGGTCGATCTGAAGACCGATGGCAAAAGCGCCTTCCGGCACCAGCCGATAGGGCGTCGATGGCTGCCCGCGCCCCTTGCGCACCGCGGCAAGCGACGCCACGAGCCCGTCGTTCTCGAGCTCCTCGATGATGTTGGAAACGGCCTGCTTGGTGAGTGCGGTCGCACGCGCCAGATCGGCCCGCGACAAGTGCCCGTTCAGCCGCAGAGCGTCGATCATGACGCGGCGGTTGTGTGCGCTCGCGCCTTCCTGATTGGTGCCGCTCTTCGCCCGGATCGGGCGGATCTCGTTCATGAACAAATCCTCTTGACACATCTGGACTATTGAACAAGAAATAAGTCAAGACAATTGACTTAATAAGAGGTCGAAGAACCTCGGGGGAACGAAAGCGGCCCGAAATGCCCGCGAGCGCTCCGGTTTGATTTGTCGACGGCGGCCGCGAGAAGCGGCGGAATTCCTGTTCGGCGCGCGGCAGGCGCGCCGCGAAGACTGCAACGGTCAGCTACTGGAGGCGACAATGTTGAAATCCACCCGCAACGCTTTGATCGGCGCGACGCTCATCGGGGCTGGCTTCACCGGCCATGCCCAGGCCGAAACGACGCTGAACGCGCTGTTCATGGCACAGGCCGCTTATAGCGAGGCCGATGTGCGCGCCATGACGGAGGCTTTCGCCAAGGCCAACCCGGACATCAAGGTCAATCTCGAATTCGTTCCCTATGAGGGACTGCACGACAAGACGGTGCTCGCCCAGGGTTCCGGCGGCGGCTATGACGTCGTCCTCTTCGACGTGATCTGGCCTGCTGAATACGCGACCAACAACGTCCTCCTCGACGTTACGGACCGCGTCACGGACGAGATGAACAAAGGCGTCCTGCCGGGAGCATGGACGACTGTGGAATATGACGGCAAACGTTACGGAATGCCGTGGATCCTCGACACGAAGTATCTCTTCTACAACAAGGAAATCCTTGACAAAGCCGGTATCAAGGAACCGCCGAAGACCTGGGAGGAACTTGCCGAGCAAGCCAAGGCGATCAAGGACAAGGGGTTGCTCGAAAGCCCGATCGCCTGGAGCTGGTCTCAAGCGGAAGCGGCGATCTGCGACTACACGACGCTGGTGAGCGCCTATGGCGGCAAATTCCTCGACGGCGGCAAGCCGGCCTTCACCACCGGCGGCGGGCTCGATGCGCTGAACTACATGGTAACGAGCTACACGTCGGGGCTCACCAACCCGAACTCGAAGGAATTCCTCGAGGAGGATGTACGGAAGGTCTTCCAGAACGGCGAAGCCGCCTTCGCGCTCAACTGGACCTACATGTACAATCTCGCCAACGATCCCAAGGAGAGCAAGGTGGCCGGCAAGGTGGGCGTCGTTCCGGCCCCGGGCGCTGCCGGCAAGAGCGAGGTTTCGGCGGTCAACGGCTCCATGGGGCTCGGCATAACCGCGACCAGCAAGCACCCCGAAGAAGCCTGGAAATACATCGTCCATATGACCTCGCAGGAGACGCAGAACGACTATGCCAAGCTGAGCCTCCCGATCTGGGCCTCTTCCTATGAGGACCCCGAAGTGACGAAGGGCCAGGAGGAACTGATCGCTGCCGCCAAGCGCGGACTTGCCGCCATGTATCCGCGCCCGACGACGCCAAAATATCAGGAGCTTTCGACCGCCCTGCAGCAGGCGATCCAGGAAGCCCTGCTCGGCCAGTCTTCTGCGGAAGATGCCCTGAAGAGTGCCGCCGAGAACAGCGGTCTCTGATGACGGCTCGGTCGGTCGCGGACGCGTTCGCCGTCCGGGCCGGCGCCCCAGCGCGCGGTCGGTGCGGCGACGGCGTTTCCTCGTCATCCCTGTGCTTGTCACGCGATCCTTCGGCGCCTGCGGCGCTGAAGGAGCTTTCAGCCCAAGAACCTGGGCTGGCTGGATTCCTGTGACAGGCACAGGAATGAGGGTCTTGATTGCGTATTGCCGGTAGCTACCGAAGAAGAGGTTTCCATTCATGACCGGCACCTGGATTTCGACGCGCGCTTGGCTTCTGATGTTGCCGCTCCTCGTGGTGATGACTGCCGTAATCGGCTGGCCGCTCGTCGACACCGTTCGGCTCTCCTTCACCGATGCGAAGCTCGTCGGCACCGAGGGCGGTTTCATCGGACCGGCGAACTACTACAAAATGCTGACCGGATCGAACTTTCAGCGGGCACTCGTCACCACGACCTGGTTCGCAGTCATTTCGGTTGCCGCAGAAATGGTGCTCGGCGTCCTTGCCGCGCTCCTTCTCAACCAGCAATTCCGCGGGCGAACGGCGCTTCGTGCATTGATGATCCTGCCGTGGGCACTGCCGACGGTGGTCAACGCGACCCTCTGGCGGCTCATCTACAATCCGGAATATGGCGCGCTCAATGCCGCGCTGACGCAGCTCGGCCTCCTCGCCAGCTATCGCTCCTGGCTCGGCGAGCCGGGAACAGCGCTCGCCGCGCTGATCGTCGCGGATTGCTGGAAGAACTTTCCGCTGGTGGCGCTGATCGCACTCGCCGCGCTCCAGGCCGTGCCGCGCGACATCACCGCTGCATCGCTCGTCGATGGGGCCGGTCCGTTCAACCGTTTCCGCTTCGTCATCATGCCCTATCTCGCCGGCCCGCTGCTGGTGGCGCTGGTGCTGCGGACCATCGAGGCATTCAAGGTCTTCGACATCATCTGGGTGATGACGCGCGGCGGACCGGCAAACAGCACACGCACGCTCTCGATCCTCGTCTATCAGGAAGCGTTTTCCTTCCAGCGCGCCGGCTCCGGCGCGTCGCTTGCACTCATCGTCACCCTGCTCGTGACAATCCTTGCCGCCGCCTATGCGGCGCTCCTTCGAAAGGCCGCCGGAGCTTCGTGATGGAACGCCAGAGCCCCCTCTTTTCCGTCTTCATCCATGCGAGTGCCCTGCTTCTGGCCGTCGTCATCCTCGCGCCGGTCGCCTGGCTGTTGATCATGAGCATTTCGCCTGCCGCGGACCTCAGTGCCAAACCGCTGGCCTGGTGGCCGAGCGACATCGACCTCTCGCGGTATCGCACGCTTTTGTCGGCTGTCGAGAACAGTGCCGGTGCGGCCTTCATCGCCTCGCTCCTGAACAGCCTCAAGGTCGCCGGAATGGCGACGCTCGCCGCTGTGGTCGTTGCCGTTCCGGCCGCCTGGGCCGTGTCGCGCACGCCGGCCGTCGCCTGGTCGCTCTATGCCGTAATCGCCACCTATATGCTGCCGCCTGTCGCCCTTGCCGTGCCACTCTATATGGGTCTTGCCTATTTCGGCCTGCTCAATTCCGTCTTCGGCCTGGCGCTCGTCTACCTCACCATTCTCGCCCCTTTCACGACCTGGCTCCTGAAATCGGGCTTCGATTCCATACCGCGGGAGATCGAGAGCGCGGCGATGATCGACGGCGCGCGGCTGGACCAGATCCTGAGGCTCCTGACGCTGCCGCTTGCCGCCCCTGTCATGGCGACCTCTGCGCTCTTCGCCTTCCTGCTCGCCTGGGACGAATTCTTCTACGCGCTGCTCTTCACCTCCGACCAGCGCGCCAAGACCCTCACGGTCGCCATCGCCGACCTCGCCGGCGGCCGTGTTTCGGACTACGGGCTGATCGCAACCGCCGGGGTCCTTGCCGCCCTGCCTCCGGTGTTGATCGGCCTTATCATGCAAAGAGCCCTGATTTCCGGGCTCACCAGCGGCGGCGTCAAGGGATGACCATGAGCATATCGAAGGACCGCCCGGCAGGGCTCATTGCAATCGACCGGGAGATGGCGCGCCAGCATGCCGACGCGATCGCTTCCTACGAGGGAGCGACGGCCACAGCGCAGCGGATCGCCTCATCGCTGAAAGCGACGGGCCGACTCCTACTTCTCGGCATGGGCGGTTCGCATGCCGTCGGCCGCGCCGTCGAACCGCTCTATCGCGCCCTTGGCATCGAGGCGGTCGCCGTCCCGCTTTCCGAACAACTCGGCGCACCGCTATCGATCGAAGGCAAGACCGTTCTCGTCACTTCGCAATCGGGCGAAAGCGCGGAAGTGCTGCGCTGGTTCCGCGAAACGGACGGCGGCACAAGCGAGACATTCGGGCTGACGCTCGAAGAGGACGCATTCCTGGCCACGGCCGTGCCTTCGCTCGTCGGATCAGGCGGGACGGAGCGGGCCTTTGCGGCCACGCGCAGCCTGACGGTGACCTTTGCGCTGCACCTGGCGGTCCTCGCCGCCCTCGGCACCGATCCTGCCGACTCACTTCACGCCCTGAACGACCCCGAGGCGCCGGCAATCGACGGCGCGCTCGCAATGCTCGCCGATGTCGTCGCGATCGTCACCTCCGGCCGCAAACTGCAGGGTCTCGCCGAAGCGATCGCCCTTGGCCTTACGGAACTCTCCCGTCTGCCCTGTTTTTCGCTCGAAGGCGGGCAGTTGCGCCACGGGCCGATGGAAATGCTGGGGCCTTCTGTCGGCGTTGTCCTCTTCCGCGCCGCCGATCCGACCGCCAAGCTCGTCGGAGCCATGGCAACCTCGGCAGCCGAAGCCGGCTCGCCGGTTATCGTCTTCGACGCATCGGGCGAGCCTCCGGCTGCGGGTGCCACGACAATCCCCTTCAAGCCGGCGGCCGGCATGGCCGCGATCCTCGCTATGCTTCCGGTCGCGCAATCCCTGATGATCGCTTTTGCCGACGCCCGCGTCGAAAACGCCGGGACGCCGGTGCGATCCTCCAAGGTCACCCGGAGCGAATGACGATGCGTCCGCTTGCA
This sequence comes from Sinorhizobium meliloti 4H41, assembly GCF_000375585.1. Taxonomy (GTDB): domain Bacteria; phylum Pseudomonadota; class Alphaproteobacteria; order Rhizobiales; family Rhizobiaceae; genus Sinorhizobium; species Sinorhizobium meliloti_A. The sequence continues at coordinate 198,682 of NZ_AQWP01000006.1, forward strand.
GCCATCGGCAACGTCAACGTCGATCTGATACTCGGCCCGGCCGAACCCTGGCCAAAGCCCGGCACTGAGGTCATCGTCGATCATGACGAACTGCGCGTCGGCGGCTGCGCCGGCAACAACGCTCTTGCCTGGGATTCGCTCGGCGTGGACTATGTGATTGCGGCCAATGTCGGCAACGATCAGTTCGGCACCTGGCTGAAGGAGGCGTTCGGGAAGCGCTCGCACGACTGGCCGGTGGAAGCGGTCGGCACGACGCTTTCGGTGGGCATCACCCACCCGGACGGCGAACGCACCTTCTTCACGACGCGCGGCCACCTGCCGCTGTTCAGCTTCCCGCAAGTGCACTCGATGCTAGACGGCAACCGACTTCGAGGCGGCTATGCGCTGCTTTCCGGTTCCTTCCTGACGGACGCGCTCACCCTTGCCTATGACGCCCTTTTCGACTGGGCGGACGCCCACGACATCGCCGTGGGCCTCGACACCGGGTGGCCGCTCGAGGGCTGGACGGAGACCAACAGGCTCAAGACGCTCGGCTGGCTGAAACGCTGTCATTGCGCCCTTTTCAACGAGGTGGAGACGACCACGCTTACGGGTCTGTCCGATCCGGCCGAAGCCGCGCTGAGCCTGAAGGGCGAAATGCCTGCGGACGCCATCGTCGTCGTCAAGCGCGGCCCCAATGGAGCGCTCGCCATCGATCGGGACGGCGGAATTTTTTCCGTGCCGGCGCCGCAGGTTCAGGTCGTGGATACGATCGGCGCCGGCGACGTCTTCAATGCGGGCTTCCTGGCGGCACTCGCCGCCGACATGCCGCTCGAAGCCTGCCTCAAGACCGGGGTTACGATCGCCTCGGAAGCGATCTCCACCCTTCCGCGCCGCTACGGCAAGCCCCTTTCTGCCTTTCTCGAGGAATCCAGGCGATGAGCGCTCTCGAAATCCGCAACATCCACAAGCGCTACGGCGAGGTGGAAACGCTGAAGGGCATCGACATCGCGCTCGAAAGCGGCGAGTTCCTCGTGCTGCTCGGTTCCTCCGGCTGCGGCAAGTCCACGCTGCTCAACATCATTGCCGGGCTTGCCGAACCGAGCGGCGGCGACATCCTGATCGGCGAGCGTTCGGTCCTAGGAGTCCATCCCAAGGATCGCGACATCGCGATGGTGTTTCAGTCCTATGCTCTCTATCCGAACCTGAGCGTCGCCCGAAACATCGGCTTCGGCCTCGAAATGCGCCGCGTGCCGCCGGCCGAGCGCGACAAGGCGGTGCGCGACACCGCAAGGCTGCTGCAGATCGAGAACCTGCTCGACCGGAAGCCGGGCCAGCTTTCCGGCGGCCAGCGTCAGCGCGTCGCGATCGGCCGGGCCCTGGTGCGCAATCCCGAGGTGTTCCTCTTCGACGAGCCGCTGTCGAATCTCGACGCGAAGCTCCGCATGGAGATGCGCACCGAACTCAAACGCCTGCACCAGATGCTGAAGACGACGGTCGTCTATGTGACCCACGACCAGATCGAGGCGATGACGCTCGCAACCCGCATCGCCGTGATGCGCGACGGCCGCATCGAGCAGCTCGCCACGCCGGAAGAGGTCTACGACCGCCCTTTAACACTCTATGTCGCCGGCTTCGTCGGCTCGCCGCCGATGAACATTCTAGACGCCGAGGTGACCGCAAGCGGCCTGAAGCTCGACGGTTGCGAGGAGGTGCTTCCCCTGCCGGCAGCCTTTAACGGGGCCGCCTCGGCCGGACGGCGCGTGAAGGTCGGCATTCGACCGGAGGCATTGCGGCTCGCAGCCGGGTCAGAGGTTCGGCGATTGACCGCGCATGTCGAGGTTGTGGAACTCACAGGGCCGGAACTCGTGACCACGGCCACAGTCGGCAGACAGCGCATCACCGCCTGCCTGCCGCCGCGCACGGCAGTCGGAATGGGATCGGCTCATGCCTTCACCTTCGACGAGACGGCCCTGCATCTGTTCGATCCGGAAAGCGGCCGCTCGCTTAGAACGGAATAGAGAGAAGAGCGACCTACCACCAATGCGGAGGCGGCTGTCACCGTCCGGCAGCCGCTCGTGCAGAAGCCTCCCTGTCACTGCGATAGCCAAGCTTCTCGGAGAGCTCGCCAGCTCCGTCGATCAACACGCGGAGATAGGCCTCGCGGTTGCGCAGACCGTCCTCTTTCGGTGCGACGAGGCAGAGCGTCGCGATGCAGACCGCTTCCGCGTCGTAGACCGGGACGGCGAAGCAATGGGTGAAGCTGTCGACGATGCTGTTGAAGGTGAAATAGCCTTCCTTCTTGGCTTTGCGGACTTGAGCGATGAATTCGGAGGGCTCGAGGCGCGTGCCATCCGGCAGGACGAAATCCTCCTGCGGTATGAAGGCCAGGATCTCCTCGTCGCTCATGTGATCCACCAGGAGACGGCCGGATGCGGTCCACGGAATGGCGACCGGTTCGCCGATATTGGTGGAGATTCGGAACGGGCGGCTCCCCTCGTTCATCAGAACGACGGCATATTTGTTGCCTTCGAGCTGGCACATCTGCGCCGTCTCGCGTGTCTCCTCGGCGATCCGCGCCAGAAGATGCTCGCTTTCGCGCATCAGGTCGAACTGTTCGGCATAGGCCGCGCCGAGGAAATAGAGCTTGCGCCCGAGAAAGACGCGGCCGTCATCGCCGCGATACTCGATGACCCCCTGGCGGACGAGCAGGTTGACGAGCTCATAGACCGACGAACGCGGCGCGCCGATCCCTTGCGCGATCTCGTTGGGGCGCAAGGGCTGACGCTGCAAACGCAGGAAATCGAGAATTTCGAAAGCCCGGTCGAGACCCCTGGCCCTGCGATTTATCGTGTCTTCCGCCTCCGCCACCGCGCCCTCCTTGCCGCTTCTATTCCGGCCCTTCAGAATTGACCTCAATTAGCCTTGTAGGCGACGCAGTCAACTTCGACCTTGCAGTCGACCATCATGCGCGACTGGACGCAGGCGCGGGCCGGCGGGTTGGCGCCGAAATACTCCGCATAGACGCCGTTGAAGGTCCAGAAGTCACGGGGGTCGTCGAGCCAGACGCCGACACGCACCACATCTTCGAGCCCATAGCCGGCTTCGTGCAGGATTGCGATCATGTTTTCGATCGCCTTGCGGCTTTCGGCGACGATTCCGCCGCCGACGATCTCGCCCGCCTCCATGGCGACCTGACCCGAAACATACAGCCACCCGTTCGCCTCCACGGCGCGTGCAAATGGCAGGGGCTGCTTGCCCGCGCCGGTTTCGCCCGTTCCATAACGCTTGATCGTCACGCTTCACTCCACTTCTTCATCAAATTCATTGCTTGCTCAGTTGAACGTCGAGGTCTTCAAAAACTCCGCCAGGCGTTCGGTCCTCGGTTTCAGGAACATCTCGCGCGGGTCCCCCTCCTCGCCGATGCGCCCCTGGTTCATGAAGATCACCCGGGACGAGACCTCGTAGGCGAAGCGCATCTCGTGAGTGACGATCAGCATGCTCATCCCATCCTCGGCGAGACCCTTGATGACCTGCAAGACCTCGTTGACGAGCTCCGGATCGAGCGCCGAAGTGACCTCGTCGAAGAGCATGAGCTTCGGATTCATGGCGATGGCACGGGCGATCGCCACGCGTTGCTGCTGGCCGCCGGAAAGCTGCCCCGGATAATGGTCCTTGCGCGAGAGCAGGCCGACCCGGTCGAGCCATTTCTCGGCAAGCACCCTCGCCTCGTCGCGGCTCATCTTTTTCACTTTGACAAGCCCGAGCATGACATTGGCCGCGGCGGTCATATGCGGAAACAGGTTGAACTGCTGGAAGGCCATGCCGGTCAGTGCGCGCTGGCGGGCGATCTCCCGCTCGGGCTTGCGCCGGCGGGCGCCTCCTGCCGTCTCGTAGCCGATCTCCTGGCCGTCGATGGCGATCGTGCCGCCCTGAAACTCCTCTAGCATGTTGATGCAGCGGAGCATCGTCGTCTTGCCCGAACCGCTGGAGCCGATGATGCTGATCACCTCCCCCTGGCGCATCGAGCAATCGACGCCCTTCAGCACCTCGACCGTGCCGTAGCGTTTGTGAAGATCGCGGATTTCGAGAAGATTGGTCATGGGATTGCGAGCCTCACGATGGAACGGCGGTCTTGCGCTCGACGTAACGGCCAAAGCGCTCGATGCCGTAATTGATGACGAAATAGAGAAAGCCTGCGAAGAAATAGAATTCGAGGCTCATGAAGGTGCGGGAAATCACTTCCTGCGTCCGCAGCAGCAACTCGCTCACGCCGATGATGGAAAGCAGCGTCGATGCCTTGACCATCTCGGCCGCTGTGTTGACCCAGGCAGGAAGTGCCTGCCGCAAAGCCTGCGGGGCAAGCACATAGGCGAAGGTTTGCGCAAAGGTCAGACCGATCGCCTTGGCGGCTTCGGTCTGTCCCTTTGGGATCGACTGCACCGCGCCACGCACCAGTTCGCCGACATGCGAGCTGCAGAAGACGGCGAGGGCCAGAACACCGGCCTGGAACGGTCCGAGATCGATGCCGATCGTGCTCAGGACATAGTAGCTCGCGAGCACCAGGACGAGCACCGGCGTGCCGCGGATGAAATCGGTGTAACCGCGCACGAGCCATTTGAAGGGACGGAACCCGTAGACGAGCGCCAGACCGACGAAGACACCGAGCACGGTGCCGACGGCGATCGAGAGAAGCGATATCGAGACGGAGACGCCGAGCCCTTTGAGGAGCGGTATCCGGGCAAGCCAGAGCTGGTCGAGAAACGAGAAATCCATGACGGTCACCTCGGCACTGCAAGACGCCGCTCGGCGGCGCGCATAAGGGCGGCCAGCAACGAGCAGGTCGCGACATAGAGGCAACTCGCAACGATCCAGGTCTCGATGACGCGGAAGGTCTCGACGTTGATCTTGCGTGCCTCGAAAGTGAGTTCCGGAACCGCGATCGCGGCGGCGAGCGAGGTGTCCTTGAAGAGCGAGATCATCGTACTGCTAAGCGACGGCAGGACGCTGCGCAGCATCAGCGGAATGATGATCGACGTGCGTATCTGCATCTCCGTAAGCCCGATCGCGAGCCCCGCCTCGCGCTGGCCCGGCGGTATGGCGATGAGGCCGCCGCGAAACACTTCGGCAAGATAGGCCCCCGAGTAGATGGCAAGCGTCGCGACGAAGCTCTCGATCTTGCCCAGACGGACTCCGAGTTCAGGAAGCGCGAAATAGCTGAAGAGGACGAGAACGAGGATCGGCGTGTTGCGGATCACGGTGACGTAGAGCCCGGCAGGCTTGCGCAGCAATGCCCTCCTGGAAACGAGCCCAAAGGCCGTGATCAACCCGATCACGCAACCCGCGAGGATCGCGACAAATGCGAGGCCGAGGCTGAGCGCCAGACCTTCGAGAAGCAGGTCGAACGAGCGCCAGACGGCCGCGAAGTTCAAGGAATATGTCATGGAAGAAGCCGTTTCATGGAACAAGGCGGCTCCGCCAAGAGGCGGAGCCGCCATTGGCAGGGCTCACTTGTACTCGATGGGGAAACCGATCTGCGGCGGGGTGAGGTCCTTGCCGAACCAGGTCTTGAACGACTTCGCATAAAAATCGAATTCGACACCGGTCATGGCTTCGTGCAGCGCCGTGTTGACGAAGTTCAGCCAGTCCTGATCACCGCGCCGGACGCCGCAGGCGTAGGTCTGCGGGTTCCAGCCATAGCCGGCGTCCTTATAGCGCCCCGAGTTCTGGGTCATGTACCAGGCGAGCGAGGACTGGTCGGTCGCGGCGGCATCGGCGCGGCCGGATTCGAGCGCCTGATAGATCAGGTCGACGGACTCGTACTGGTCGACCGTCGCCTCCGGCAAGGCCGCATGGACCATGTCCTCGGCATAGACGTTCTGCAATACGGAAATCGTCACCGAAGAGCCGGCAGCTTTCAGCGCTTCATAATCGGCATACTCGCCGTCCGCCTTCAGCATCAGGCCGACGCCTTCACGGTAGTAAGGGATCGTGAAGGCGATCTGCTGAGCGCGTTCCCCGGTAACCGTCATGAATTGGCAGGTGATATCCACCTTGCCGGTGGTGATGTTCGGAATACGGGCATCGGACGACTGGTTGACGAACTCGATCTTCTCCGGGTCCCCGAAGAGCGCCTTTGCGATGATGCGGCCCATATCGACGTCGAAACCCTGAAGCTTGTCTTCGGCGCTCTTGAAGTGCCACGGCGCGTTGGTGCTGCCGGTGCCGAGTACCAGATGGCCGCGGCTCAGAATTTCATCGAGCTTGCTCGATGCCTGTTGTGCTTGCGCCGGCATGGCCGCCAGCACGGCCGCGATGACGCTCGCGGCGACCGTGAATTTGCTGATCATTGAAAGACCTCCCCTTTTGCTCCCATCATATATTCCGGTATAATGGACATGCGTCCCAAATAACGGATTGACCCATCAAATGCCTTGGGCCATTATTTGTCAAGCAGGATCGGCTACATTCGCCGCCGATCCACTTCGCATCGAGGAAACGCCCCGCATGACACTGCCGATCGAAACCCCCGCCGTGCTGGTCGATCTCGATATCGCCCGGCGCAATGTCCTTGCGTTTCAAGCCTATGCCGACCGGAACGGCATCCGCGTGCGCCCGCACATAAAGACCCACAAGCTTCCGCAGATGGCCGAGCTGCAGCTCGATGCAGGGGCGATCGGCATCACCTGCCAGAAGGTGACGGAGGCGGAGGCGATGGTCGACGGCAGCGCCCGGATCGAGGATGTGCTGATCACCTACAACCTCCTCGGGACCGAGAAGCTCGCGCGGCTCGCGCGACTCAACGAAAAGGTGACGGTCAGCGTCGTCGCGGACAATGCGACCGTCGTCGACGGGCTCGCAGCTTTCTTCGCCGATGCCGGCAAGCCCTTGACCGTACTTGTCGAATGCAACACCGGGGCAGATCGTTGCGGCGTCGGGACACCGCCCGAGGCGGCGCGCCTTGCCCGGCGCATAGCCGAGGCACCGGGACTGCGCTTCGGCGGATTGATGACCTATCCGCCGGCCGATGGCGCCGCACGCGTCCAGACCTTCATGAGCGATGCGAAGCGGCTGATCGAGGCAGAGGGGCTCGAAGTTCCCTGCATTACATCAGGTGGCACGCCCGGTATGATGCAGGCAGCCGAGGCGCCGATAGCGAGCGAGCACAGGCCGGGTACGTATATCTATAACGACCGGTCGCTGGTTGCCCGTGGCGTGGCGTCATGGGACGACTGCGCCCTCACCGTTCTCGCGACCGTGGTCTCGGTTCCCAGCGAAAAGCGGGCGATCATCGATGCCGGCAGCAAGGTCCTGACCTCCGACCTGCTGGGTCTCACCGGCTACGGCCACGTGCTCGGCCGCGACGACATACGTATCGATCAGCTCTCCGAGGAGCATGGCCGCCTCGTCTCGGACGGTCCTATCGGGCTAAAGGTCGGCGAACAGGTCCGCATCGTTCCGAACCATGCCTGCGTCGTGACCAACATGGTCGACGCGGTCCACGTCATCGAGAGCGGCACGCCAAAAGGAACATGGACGGTCGTCGCCCGCGGCCGCGTCCTTTGAGCGGGCTCCCGGTCACGGCGGCGCCTGGTGAGCCTTAAGAGCCCGCCGGGGACCCGAAAACCATTAGTCCACAATTTTAGTGCATTTCTAGAATGTCGTGCTATTTTATCGGCGGCAGAGAGCCAAGACCGATAACGGGCACGGCATTCTTTCAGCAGCTCGCATATTGACAGGACTTTTCAAAAAACCGCCTCCAGGCGTCATAAGTTTGCGTTGAAGTAGTCTACCAAATCGATAGCTTTATCTGGCAAAAGATGGAGGTCGAAATGAGCTCGAATAGTCTTGCCGGAATAGTCAAATTAGCGCTTATCGTCGGAAGCCTGCAGCTTGGCTCGATTGGCCTCGCGGCTGCGGACACGACGATCCTGAACGTGTCCTACGACCCGACTCGGGAACTTTACAAGGAATTCAACGCGGCCTTTGCCGAAAAATGGCAGGCCGACACCGGCGAAACCGTGACGATCCAGACATCGCATGGCGGTTCCGGCAAGCAGGCCCGTTCGGTCATCGACGGGCTGGAGGCCGACGTCGTGACGCTGGCCCTCGAAGCGGATATCGACGCGATCGCCAAGGAAAGCGGCAAAATTCCCGCCGATTGGAAGTCCCGCTTCGATAACAACAGTGCGCCTTACACCTCGACCATCGTCTTCCTCGTCCGCAAGGGCAACCCCAAAGGCATCAAGGATTGGGGCGATCTCGTCAGGGAGGATGTGCAGGTAATTACGCCCAACCCGAAGACTTCGGGCGGCGCTCGCTGGAACTTCCTGGCCGCCTGGGCCTGGGCACGTGCCGCCAATAACGGGGACGATGCGAAGGCACAGGAATATGTGGCGCAGCTTTTCAAGCATGTGCCGGTTCTCGACACCGGCGCGCGCGGCGCGACGACCACCTTCGTCCAGCGCGGCCTTGGCGATGTGTTGCTGGCCTGGGAAAACGAAGCCTATCTGTCACTGGAAGAACTGGGCCCCGACAATTTCGACATCGTCACGCCGTCGATCTCGATCAAGGCGGAGCCCCCCGTTGCGCTGGTCGATGGCAACGTCGACAGCAAGGGTAGCCGCAAGGTCGCCGAGGCCTATCTCGACTATCTCTACAGCGATGTCGGGCAGAAGATCGCGGCCAAACACTACTACCGGCCGTTCAAGCCTGAACTGGCGGATCCCAAGGACACCGCGCGCTTCGCCGAATTGAAGCTCGTCACGATCGACGACTTCGGCGGCTGGAAGGAAGCTCAGCCGAAATTTTTCGGCGACGGCGGGGTCTTCGATCAGATCTACAGGCCGGGGCAATGATATCGATGACCGCTCGCAGCAACACGCGGTGGCGATTTCGGCAGCCGAGCGTCATTCCGGGTTTCGGATTGGCGCTCGGCGTGACGCTGGCATGGCTCACCATCATCGTTCTCATTCCTCTCTCCGGACTGCTGTGGCGCTCGAGCGGCCTCGGATGGTCGAAATTCGTGGAACTGGCGCTTGACGAGCGCACGGTCAACGCATTGACGATCAGCTTCGGCACGGCCTTCATCGCCGCCGTTGTCAACCTCGTCTTCGGCGTGCTCCTCGCCTGGGTTCTCGTGCGCTATCGCTTCCCCGGCAAGCGCGTGATCGACGCCATGGTCGATCTGCCCTTCGCCCTGCCGACCGCGGTCGCCGGCATTGCGCTCACGACGCTTTATGCGCCGAACGGCTGGATCGGCTCGCTGCTCGCTCCGCTCGGCATCAAGATCGCCTTCACTCCGGCCGGGATCGTCGTGGCGCTGATCTTCGTCGGCTTGCCCTTCGTCGTGCGTACCGTGCAGCCGATCATGGAAGAGATCGACAAGGAAGTCGAAGAGGCGGCTGCGACCCTCGGCGCCACCCGCTTCCAGACGATCAGCCGGGTCCTGTTGCCCGGTCTCCTGCCTGCCGGGTTGACCGGCTTCGCACTCGCCTTTGCCCGCGGCGTCGGCGAATATGGTTCGGTGATCTTCATCGCCGGCAACCTTCCCTATGTCTCGGAGATCGCGCCGCTTCTGATCGTCATCCGCCTCGAGGAATTCAACTATCCGGCAGCAACCGCGATCGCCGCGGTAATGCTCCTGCTTTCCTTCATGATGCTGCTGGTCATCAATGTGATCCAGGCGTGGAGCAGACGGAGATATGGTTATGGCGCATGATGCCGGCTACGCTTCCAATACGCTTGTCACGGCCGCAACCTCGGAAACGCCGCTTTCACGCGTGGTCCTGACCGCCGTGGCGCTCGGTTTCGTCGCGCTCTTCCTGCTTCTGCCGCTCGCCACGGTGTTCATCGAGGCGTTCCGCAAAGGAGCGATGGAGTTCTTCACGGCGCTTGGCGATCCCGAGACCTTTTCCGCGATCCGTCTGACACTGCTCGTCGCCGGGATCGCCGTGCCGCTCAATCTCGTCTTCGGGGTGGCGGCCGCCTGGGCCATCGCGAAATTCGAGTTCAAGGGCAAGGCGTTCCTGACGACGCTGATCGACCTGCCCTTCTCCGTCTCGCCAGTGATCTCCGGCCTCGTTTTCGTGCTGCTATTCAGCTCTCACAGCGCGCTCGGACCGATCCTGCAAAGCTACGGCATCCAGATCCTCTTTGCCGTTCCGGGTCTCGTGCTCGCCACCGTCTTCGTGACCTTCCCCTTCGTCGCGCGTGAATTGATCCCGCTGATGCAGGAACAGGGAACGGCCGACGAGGAGGCGGCACTTTCGCTGGGCGCCACCGGCTGGCAGACCTTCTGGCATGTGACGCTTCCCAACATAAAATGGGGCCTGCTCTACGGCGTGCTTCTCTGCAATGCCCGCGCCATGGGCGAATTCGGTGCGGTCTCGGTCGTGTCCGGCCATATTCGCGGGCAAACGAACACCATGCCGTTGCAGGTCGAAATCCTCTACAATGAATATAATTTCGTCGCCGCCTTCGCGGTGGCGGCGCTCCTGGCGCTCCTGGCGCTGGTAACGCTCGTTTTGAAGACTGCTCTTGAACTTCGCTACAGCGACGAGATCGCTGCCAGCCGCAGGCACTGAAAGGTCCAGACCTCCATGGAAGTCCGCGTCCAGAATATTCGCAAGGAATTTGGCCGTTTTCCCGCGCTCGAGGACGTTTCCCTCGACATCCGCTCGGGTGAACTGATCGCGCTCCTCGGCCCCTCCGGCTCCGGCAAGACCACGCTGCTCAGGCTGGTCGCCGGGCTCGAAAGCCCGACCGAAGGCACGATTTTCTTCGGCGACGAGGATGCGTCGAAGAAGACCGTGCAGGAGCGCAACATCGGCTTCGTTTTCCAGCATTATGCGCTTTTCCGCCACATGACGGTGCTCGACAACGTCGCTTTCGGTCTGAAGGTGCGGCCCGCCAAACGGCGGCCGGCGGCTGCCGACATCCGCCGCAGGGCGCTCGACCTGCTGGAACTCGTGCAACTCTCCGGGCTGGAGAAACGCTACCCTGCCCAGCTTTCGGGCGGGCAGCGCCAACGCGTCGCACTCGCCCGCGCCATGGCCGTCGAACCCAACGTTCTGCTCCTCGACGAGCCCTTCGGCGCGCTCGATGCGCAGGTGCGCAAGGAGCTGAGGCGGTGGCTGCGCGAAATCCACGATCGCACCGGCCACACCACGATCTTCGTCACTCACGACCAGGAGGAAGCACTCGAGCTTGCCGACCGCGTCGTCGTGATGAGCAAGGGCGCGATCGAGCAGGTCGGCACGCCCGACGAGATCTATGACCATCCGGTCTCGCCCTTCGTCTACGGCTTCATCGGCCAGTCCAACTGCCTCGACGTCACCCTCGCCAATGGCGAAATCTGGCATGAGGACCGCCCGATCGGCCTTCGTGCCGGGAACGAACCGGACGGCGCCGCAACCCTCTATTTCCGCCCGCACGACGTGGAACTCATCGACGGCTGCGGCGGTTGCCTCGCCGGCCTCGTCACGGCCAGCCGGCGCGTGGCGGGCACCCGGCATCTGGAACTCGACCTCGGACGTACGCACCCTCCGGTCGAGATCGAGCTACCGCCGGAACGGGCCGCCTCCACGGACCACACGCGCATCGCCTTCCGGCCGACGCGATGGAAGCTATTCCGCAAGGGCGGACAAAAGGAAGCACCGCCGATAGAGGAGGAGGCGCCGGTGCTCGCGGCCACCGGCACGTGAGGCGGTGAACCCGGGCTGTGGAAGCGCGGATTCGCCCGGTCTGGACGCCGGGCGTTGATCTGCCGAATTAATCGGTTCCGATCGAATGAATCCTGCGGTAGAAACCGTCCAATGTCTGTTATCGATGATCTCACGAGCGCACTCGGCGATGCCGTGCTCACCGGCGACCGGATCGCCGAACGTCACCGCGGCGATGCGAGCCTCACGGGCCGGATCCTCCCCCTGGCGGTCGTTCGCCCGGCAAGCGTTGCCGAGGTCGCCGACGCGCTGAGGATCTGCAACGCGCATCGCCAGGCCGTGGTGCCGCAGGGTGGCTTGACCGGGCTCGCCGGCGGCGCCAATCCGTGCGCTGGCGACGTTGCCATTTCGCTGGAGAGACTTTCCGGCATCGAGGAGATCGATGCTGCCGCAGGTACGATGACGGTGCTCGCCGGAACACCCCTCGAAGTCGCCCAGCGCGCGGCCGAGGATGCCGGTTTCCTGTTGCCGATCGATCTGGGGGCCCGCGGCTCCTGCCAGATCGGCGGCAATCTGGCCACGAATGCCGGCGGCATCCGGGTGATCCGCAACGGTGTGGCGCGCGACAATGTGCTGGGGCTCGAGGCCGTTCTTGCGGACGGAACCGTGATTACGTCGATGAACAAGATGATCAAGAACAACACGGGCTACGACCTGCGGCAGCTCTTCATCGGTTCGGAAGGCACGCTCGGCATCATCACACGGGCGGTATTGCGCCTGCGCCCGCTACCGGCCGGGCGGCTGACGGCGCTCTGCGCGCTCGACAACTATGAGAATGTCGTCGCTCTGCTCAAGCGGGCACAGAAGGAACTCGCTGGCCTCTCCGCCTATGAGGCGATGTGGGAGAGCTATTTCCGTTTCAACTGCGAGGCAGAAAAGCTCAGGCTTTTCGAAGCCACTCCCGCTTTCGCCGTCATCGTCGAAGAGGACCTGCAAGGCCATGAAGCGGAACGCGAACGGTTCGAAATGTTTCTCGGGCGAGCCCTGGAGGACGGCGTGATCGGCGACGCGCTGATCGCGCAATCGCAAAAAGAGGCTCAAACCTTCTGGCGTATCCGCGAGGGTCACGCGCTGGATCGGCTGCCCCTGCTTCTCAACTTCGATGTCAGCCTGCCGATCGGCGCGATCGGCAGCTTCGCCGACGATTGCGGCACGGCGCTCCGGGCCAAGTTCCCCGAAGCGCACGTGTCGTTCTTCGGCCATGTCGGCGACAGCAACCTTCACATCGGCTTTTCCGTTCCAGGCGCAACCGAGGAAACGGCGCACACGGTCGACGCCGTCGTCTACGGACTGGTCGGCACCTATCGCGGCTCGGTTTCCGCCGAGCACGGGATCGGCCTCCTGAAGCGCGACTTTCTCGATCGCTCCCGCAGTTCGGCGGAACTCGAACTCATGCGGCGCATCAAGAATGCCTTCGATCCGAACGGTATTCTCAATGCCGGCAAGGTCGTAGCCTAAGCCTTTTGAATTTCATTTTGAGTTTATGACGGCTGCCGCGAGATGGATAATGGCGTTGAAGCTCTGTCGGTTTGTCGGCATGATGCGCTTGAATTCCTTGAGTACCGACCTTGCGCTGCTGCATGTCTCCATTGATCGTAGCCGATCAATGGACAAAAACGTGCAATCTCTCCTCCGTTCTCATCCCTGTGCTCGTCTCAGGGATGAGAGCAGCGCCGCGTCTGCGGCGCGCGAAGCGTTCTTTCAGCCCAAGGACTTGGTCTGGCTGGATTCCTGCGACAAGCACAGGAATGAGGAAATCAAACAAGCGGCGGCGGCTGGCCCGAATCTTCAAACCCATGAGGCGGGCGATTTCGGCAGCCGGCCATCGGGGTCGATGACGCCGAGACGCGGTTCTTGCGGACCGTTCCAACGCCAGAGGGCAACACAGGTGCCGCCGGGCGACATGAAGGATGGATAGATCACCCCATGGAAGTCGCGCGCCAGAAGCTCCGACTGGAGCCTGTGGGTCTCCGGCACCGCGCCCTTGTCGAGCGCATCACGCCATTCGCAGCGATGGATCGCCTCATCCACACCAAGCTCCACAAGAAGCCTGACATCCGTGAGGTCCGCGAGCCTCGCCCCCAGCAGCTCGAGCTGCACGATCAGTGCCGGATGCTGGACGAAACCCTGATTGTATTCGGCCCAGGCGGTGGAAAGCTCGCGCGCGCCATAGATCGCAGGCACGCCGATCGGGTTCCAGCGGCCACCGAAGCGAGCAGCACCCGCGCCGGATAGCGGCATATGTGCCCAGCGTGGAACGAAGGCGCGCCAGAGCGTTATCGGCTCGACCGACGCCGTCGGTTCCGGATCGGGCCGCGATGCGGGCGGAATGTGTTTCCTCATCCCGTCTTAAGCGTAGACGCCGGCGCGTACCGATTCGAGATAGGCGAGCACCTTGTCGGCCTTGCCTTCACCGACCAGGTCGAATGCCGTCTTGCCGGCCCAGCCGGGAATAGGCTGGTGCTTGAACCAGATGACGGCGCGGGCTTCGTCGCCCGCCATTTCGGAAGCCATGGCCAGGATGCGGACGACCTTGCTCAAGGCGCTGTCGACCTTCCGGGCGCCGGATTTGGCCGTCAGCGTATTGCGGGCGACACCGATCAGCTTGGCGAGTTCGGCGAGCGTGACGCCCAATCGGTCCGCGACCAGGCGGGCCGAGAGAAACGGGGAATGATCGTCCCCGAAACGGGCTGCAGGGATCTGGAAATCGAGGGCAATCATGAGAAATCGATCCTGTTTTGATCGGGTCCCTATAAAAATAGGATCGATTTCCCGTCAATTCAAGCGCAATCTCGGCTCATAGCCGCCAGGAGGGATTGCGCCGTTCAAAGAAGGCCGACACGCCCTCCCGTGCTTCGTCCGTTTCCCAGCTATCGGCAAGCTGTTCTATCGTCGCGGCGATGACGGCGTCGGTGATGGGAAGACCCAGCGACCGCGCAAGCCGCTTCGCCCGCCCGGCGGCGCCCGGGGCCGCGACCAGATAGGCCGTCACCGCGGCTTCGACGGCTCCGTCCAGCATGGTGCCGTCGACGACCGTCGTCACGAAACCGGCGACCTTCGCCTCCTCCGCACCGAAGATCCGCGCCGACATGAACAGAGGCCGCGCCCGCGCCTCGCCTGTCCGGGCAACGACATAGGGGCTGATCGTCGCCGGGATCAGCCCGAGGCGCGTCTCGGTCAGGCCGAATTGGGCGCCGGAAGCGGCGATCACCGTGTCGCAGACGCTGATCAGCCCGACGCCGCCGCCGAAGGCGTTCCCATGCACGCGCGCAATCAGCGGCTTCGGCAGATCGTTCAGCGCCTTCAACATCATCGCAAGCCGCGTCGCCTCGGCGATCCGCGTCGGCCGGTCGGCGGAAAACTGCTGACGCATCCATTCGAGATCGCCGCCGGCACAGAAACTCTTGCCTTCGGCGTCAAGAATGACTGCCCTGATCGATGTGTCGGTTGCGAGCCGGCCTGCGACGGCCGTCAATTCGCCGATCATGGTGGCGGAAAGCGCATTGTGCTTTGCCGAACGGGCAAGCGTCACCCGGGCGACGCCGCGCTGGTCGATGGCACAGCGGATCGTATCGAAGTTCATGCTGCGCTCCTCAGCGATAGTGCAAAAGCAGCGGCGCGCTCGAGTTTGTCCGAGTCGAGGCCGCTGGCAAAACCCCGCGCCTCGAGAAAGGCGTTCACCGCAAGCGTATCGACATTGCCGGCCGCTCCCGGCGCATAGGGACAACCGCCGAGCCCGCCGGCCGAAGCGTCGAAAACCCGGATACCGCGCTCCAGTGCTACCGCGATATTCTCCAGCGCCCGGCCGGACGTGTCGTGGAAATGCCCGGCGAGTTTCTTGGCATCGATCTCGCGGAGCGCCGCTGTCAGCATGGCATCGACCGCTTCCGGCGTGCCGCGCCCGATCGTGTCGCCGAGGCTGATCTCGTAGCAGCCGAGGTCGGCAAGCAGCCGCGCGACGCGGGCGGTCTGCGCCGGTGCGATCGCGCCCTCATAAGGACATTCGACGACACAGCTCACATAGCCGCGCAGGGGAATGCCTTGGCGCCGGCTTGCTTCGGCGACCGGCCGAAAACGCTCGATGCTTTCGACGATCGAGCAGTTGATGTTCTTCTCGGAGAAGCTTTCCGACGCCGAGGCAAAGATCGCGACCTCGTCGGCGCCAGCCGCAAGCGCCGCCTCGAAGCCGCGCATATTGGGCGTCAATGCCGCGTAACGCGTGCCCGGACGCCGGACGATGTCAGCCATGACAGCCGGCGCATCGGCCAATTGCGGTACCCAGCGCGGACTGACGAAGCTCGTGACTTCAATGCGCTCGTAACCGCAGTCGGACAGCAGATCGACGAGCCTGACCTTGTCCTCGGTGGCGACGAGCCGCGACTCGTTTTGAAGACCGTCGCGCGGCGCCACCTCGACAATCGTGACACGCTCCTTTGCCGGCGACTTCATTGCGCCGCCTCCTCCGTCAGCGTCACGAGCACCGTGCCCTCGCTGACCTGAGCGCCTTCCGCCACATGCACATTGGCGATCGTGCCCTCGCGTGAGGCCGAGAGCGTCAGTTCCATCTTCATCGCCTCCATCACGACGAGTGCCTGTCCCTTTGTCACCGCGTCGCCGGCGCCGACCCGCACCAGCTTCACGAGACCCGGCATCGGCGCGACCAACTCGTCGTCGGCAATTTCGCTGCTCTGCCCGCCGGTCAATCCGTCCGGCAGCTGGAACACCAGGTTGCGCCCGCCATGGAAGAGCGTCAACGCCTCGCGATCCCGCGAGAAACGGATCAGGCGCTTCTGTCCGGCCACCTCGAGCCGGGCACCACCCTCGAAGCGGTCGAGCACCAGGACGGGCAGCGTGCTCGCGCCGGCACGCACGGCGAACTGGTCGCGGCCGCGCGAAGCCAAGGTCACGGTTACGCGGTCGTCCGCATGCTCGATCACCACCATGCGGTGCGCGTCGCCCCAGATTTGCCAGGAGCCGAGCGACGACCATGGATCGCTCGACTTGTTCGGATCGAGCGCGCCGGTCGATATGATCGCCGCCAGCGCCAGCGCCTCGTCGCCGGGTGCGACCGGCGCGGTCAGGCGCTCGATCTCGCGGTCGATCAGCCCCGTATCCGGATGGCCGGAGCGGAAGTCGTGCTCTTCCGTCAGGCGGATGAGAAAATCGCGGTTGGTAACGGTGCCGCCGATGCGGCATTCCTTGAGAGCCTCCTGCAACCCACCGAGCGCCGCCGAACGGTTCTGGCCATGCACGATCACCTTCGCAATCAGCGGATCGTAATAGGGCGTGATCGTATCCCCCTGCCGGACGCCGGAATCGATCCGCGCAGTATCCTCGGGAAAGCTCAATTGCGTCAGCCGGCCGGTCGCCGGCAGGAAGCCCCGGGCCGGATCCTCCGCATAGAGGCGCGCCTCGAAGGCCCAGCCGTTCATGGAAATATCGGCCTGTTTCTTCGGCAGCGGCTCGCCGCTGGCGACCCGCAACTGCCATTCCACGAGATCGATGCCGGTGATCGCTTCCGTGACCGGATGCTCCACCTGCAGCCGCGTGTTCATCTCCATGAAATAGAAGTGATCCGGCCAGAGACCGTTGGTCACGTCGGCGATGAATTCCACCGTGCCGGCGCCGACATAGCCGATCGCCTGGGCGGCTCTGACCGCCGCATCGCCCATCGCACGGCGGACCTCGGCCGTCATGCCGGGCGCCGGCGCCTCCTCTATCACTTTCTGATGTCGCCGTTGCAGCGAGCAGTCGCGCTCGAAGAGGTGAACGATATTGCCGTGCCGGTCGCCGAAGACCTGCATCTCGATGTGACGCGGCTTCGTCAGATAGCGCTCGATAAGCACCGAACCGTCGCCGAAGGCGGATTCGGCCTCCCGTCGTGCGGCCTCCAGCGCCGGGCCGAAATCCTCCTGCCGCTCGACCCGGCGCATGCCTCTGCCGCCGCCGCCCGCCCGCGCCTTGATCAGCACCGGATATCCGATCTCCCGTGCCCTCTCGGCAAGAAAGGATGCATCCTGCTCATCGCCGTGGTAGCCGGGCACGACCGGTACTCCGGATCGTTCCATGAGCGCCTTGGCCGCGTCCTTGAGACCCATGGCGCGGATCGCGGCCGGCGGCGGCCCGACGAATATCATGCCTGCTTCTTCGACAGCCTCGGCGAAATCGGCGTTCTCCGAGAGAAAACCATAGCCCGGATGAATGGCTTGTGCGCCGACGCTTCTTGCCGCTTGAACGATGGGCGCAATCGCCAGATAGCTTTCGGCGGCGGGCGCTCCCCCGATCCGGATCGCCTCGTCGGCGAGCGCCACATGCAGCGCGTCTCCGTCTGCGTCGGAATAGACGGCGACGGTGCGAATGCCGAGCCGTCGCGCGGTGCGGATGATGCGGCAGGCAATCTCACCGCGATTGGCAATCAGGAGCTTCGAAAACATGCGCCTCTTTTCCGGTGCTATTGCGCCGCTACCACTTCGACTTCCATGAGCCAGGCCGAATCGAAAATGCCGGTGATCACCACCGTTATCGCCGGCGCCAGCGAGCCGAGATAGTCGTTGCGGATTTCACGGTTTGCCACGACATGCTGCCTGTCGGCGAGATAGGTCGTGACCTTGACGATGTCGGTCTTGGACATGCCGGCCGCCTTGAGCTGCGCATCGACGTTCAGCCAGACCTGGCGCGCCTGCGCTTCGAAACCTTCCGGCACGACGTCGTCCGACGTCACCGGAATTTGGCCGCTGACGAAAAGCATCCGCCGGAAATCCTCGACGCTGACAGCCTGCGAATAACCGCCGCGCGGCTGCGGTGCATTCAGGGCATTGATGTTGTCGCGTTTCATCTCGGGACCTCTCGTCACATTCTGAACAGTCCGAAGCGCGTCTCCTCGATCGGCGCGTTCAAAGCCGCCGACAGAGACAGCGCCAGCACGTCGCGGCTCTTGCGCGGATCGATCACGCCGTCATCCCAAAGCCTTGCCGATGCATAGAGCGGATGGCTCTGCCGTTCGAACAGATCGAGCACCGGCTGGCGAAAGCGTGCCTCCTCCTCTTCGCTCCACGGTTTCCCCGACCGCCTCAAGGCTTCGCCGCGCACCGAGGAGAGGACGCCTGCCGCCTGTTCGCCGCCCATGACCGAAATGCGGCTGTTCGGCCACGTCCAGAGAAACCGCGGCGAGAAGGCGCGCCCGCACATCCCGTAATTGCCCGCCCCGAACGAGCCGCCGACCAGCATGGTGATCTTCGGCACCTTCACGGTGGCGACTGCGGTCACCAGCTTGGCGCCGTGCTTGGCAATTCCCTCCGTCTCGTATTTGCGGCCGACCATGAAGCCGGTGATGTTCTGCAGAAAGACCAGCGGAATCCTGCGCTGGGCGCAGAGCTCCACGAAATGGGCGCCCTTGACGGCCGATTCCGAGAAGAGCACGCCATTATTGGCGACGATGCCGACGGGAATTCCGTGGACATGGGCGAAACCGCAAACGAGCGTGGTGCCGAAGCGCGCCTTGAACTCGTCGAAACGGGAACCGTCGACAAGCCGGGCGACCACCTCGCGGATCTCGTAGGGCGTCTTGAGGTCGGCGGGGACGATGCCGGCGATTTCCTCCGGGTCATAGAGTGGCGGCTCCGGCTCGATGCGCTCGACCGGCCACGGCTTCTCACGGTTCAAGGCCGACACGGCCCGGCGCGCCAATGCCAGCGCATGCGCATCGTCGCGCGCAAGGTGATCGGCAACGCCCGAAAGACGCGTGTGGACGTCGGCGCCGCCAAGGTCTTCGGCCGAGACTACCTCGCCGGTCGCCGCGCGAACGAGCGGCGGCCCTGCGAGAAAGATGGTGCCCTGCTTTTCGACGATGATCGCTTCGTCGGACATGGCCGGCACATAGGCGCCGCCCGCCGTGCAGGATCCCATGACCACCGCGATCTGAGGGATGCCGGCCGCCGACATGTTGGCCTGGTTGTAGAAGATGCGGCCGAAATGGTCCCGGTCCGGAAAGACCTCGTCCTGGTTCGGCAGGTTCGCGCCGCCGGAGTCGACAAGATAGACGCAGGGGAGCCGGTTCTCCGCCGCGATCTCCTGCGCGCGCAAATGCTTCTTGACCGTCAGCGGATAATAGGTGCCGCCTTTGACCGTCGGATCGTTGCAGACGATCATGCACTCGCGGCCGGAAATCCGGCCGATGCCGGTGATCAGGCCCGCGCCCGGCGCATCGTCGTTGTACATTCCATGGGCGGCGGTCGCTCCGACCTCCAGAAAAGGCGTGCCCGGATCGATGAGAGTAGCGAGCCGATCCCGCGGCAGGAGCTTGCCGCGGCTGACGTGGCGCTCGCGCGCCGTCTCGCCGCCACCGGCTGCGGCCAGGCGCACCGCGTCCTCGACCGTCGCGATGGCCTCCGTCATGGCCGCGCGGTTCGCCTTGAACTCCTCCGAGGACGGCGAAATATGCGAACGCAATACTGTCATGCTCCCCCCAAGCGTTACCTATTCGGCCTATTTCGTTTCGGCGAAGAGCTCCCGTCCGATCAGCATGCGACGGATCTCGCTCGTGCCCGCACCGATCTCATACAGCTTGGCGTCGCGCAGCAGCCGGCCTGCCGGATAATCATTGGTGTAGCCGTTGCCGCCCAGCGCCTGTATCGCCTCCAGCGCCATGGCCGTCGCCTTTTCCGCCGCATAGAGAATACAGCCGGCCGCGTCCTTGCGCGCAGTCTGACCACGGTCGCATGCGGCCGCCACGGCATAGACATAGGCCCGCGCGGCATTCATCGTCACATACATGTCGGCAAGCTTTCCCTGCATCAACTGGAACTCGCCGATCGGTTGCCCGAACTGCTTGCGCTCATGGAGATAGGGGACGACGACATCGAGGCAAGCGGCCATGATCCCGAGCGGTCCGGCAGAAAGCACGACCCGCTCGTAATCGAGGCCGGACATCAGCACCTTGACGCCCTCGCCCACGCCGCCGAGCACGTTTTCCTCCGGCACCTCGCAATCCGTGAAGATGAGTTCCGACGTGTTCGATCCGCGCATGCCGAGCTTGTCGAGCTTCTGGCCGGCCGAAAAGCCGGGGAATGCCTTTTCCACCAGGAAAGCGGTGATGCCGCGCGGTCCGGCTGCCGGATCGGTCTTGGCGTAGACGACCAGGACATCGGCGTCAGGGCCGTTGGTGATCCACATTTTGCTGCCGTTCAGGACGTAACGGTCGCCGCGCTTGTCGGCCCTGAGTTTCATCGAAACGACATCGGAGCCGGCGCCGGGCTCGGACATGGCAAGCGCCCCGACATGCTCGCCTGAAATGAGCTTCGGCAGATATCTGCTCTTCTGTGCCGGTTTGCCGTTGCGGTTGATCTGATTGACGCAGAGATTGGAGTGGGCGCCGTAGCTCAGGCCCACCGAAGCCGAGGCGCGGCTGATCTCTTCCATCGCCACGCAATGGGCGAGATAGCCGAGTCCCGCACCGCCATGAGCCTCGTCGGCGGTAACGCCGAGCAGGCCGATCTCCCCCATCTCCCGCCAGAGCGACATCGGAAAGGCGTTTTTGCGATCCACATCGTCCGCAAGCGGCGCGATTCGCTCCGCTGCGAAGCGGCGCACGCTCTCGCGCAGCGCATCGATCTCCTCGCCAAGCGCGAAGTTCAATCCAGCTTCAAACATTTCCATCTCCTCCCGACGCCCGCTCCACGATCTCCCCATCGCCGAGCAGAAGTGAGCCGCTGCGATGTGTCGCCGCACGTCCACCTCGCGAACGATAACATCGCCGCCGGCTAATTTCCTTCCAAAGAGCCGGCGTGCCAAGCACGATCTGCAAAGACCGCGGCGGGCATTGCGAAACGCAACCTTAAAGACGGGCGAGGCCTGCAAGCGCCTCGCGGACGATCTCCGCCAGCGGTTGGGCGACGTCTACGGCGACCGTCCTCACCTCCCCTGTCGGATCCTCGAGCGTCGCAAGCTGCGTCTGCAGCAAAGAGGACGGCATGAAATGCCCTGTGCGGTGGTGCATCCGCTCCGCAAGCACGGACTCGCTGCCGTGGAGGAAGACGAAGGCCAGGCCACCGGGTGTACTTTCGCGAAGCTTGTCCCTGTAGCTGCGCTTGAGGGCGGAGCAGGAAACGACAACGGGCTCCCGGCTCGCCAGCTGCTCTCCGATCGCAGCGAGCCACGGCCAGCGGTCGTCGTCGGTGAGCGGAATCCCCTCGGACATTTTCCTGATGTTTTCCGGAGGATGGAGCGCGTCGCCTTCGATGAAGGGATATCCGCAAGCTTCGGAGATCGCCTCCCCCACCGACGATTTGCCGCTGCCGGAGACGCCCATGACGACAATCGAGCCGGCAAAGCGCCGTGGCGGGGTTGCTTCTGATTTGTACTCAACACTCATTGTCGCAGGCTTCCACTCATTACTGATGTTCCCTTAAATCCTATCCGATTCGACGACAACGTTTCGGTTATGAATGCTGCGACTTGCCCCTGGTGCGGCAAGTTCTCTGCCGACCGGCGTTTCGAACCCGACAATCATTGGAAACTTGCGTTTTGCCACAGAAAGCGACGCGTGCTGATTGCATCGCGGCGTTCATTCAAGCAAACTTATATGCCATAAGCTGAATCGAACTCGCGAGGAGACTACCAGATGAACAAGAAGGATCCTAACCCGATCGATGCCTTTGTCGGCTCGCGTGTTCGCATGCGCAGGCTGATGATAGGTCTGAGCCAGGAAAAGCTCGCCGACGGGCTCGGCATCACCTTTCAGCAAGTCCAGAAATATGAAAAAGGCACCAACCGCATCGGCGCCAGCCGGTTGCAGGCGATCGCCGACATACTCGGTGTTCATCCGAGCTTTTTCTTCCAGCAGGACGAGGGCAGCGCCCAAACGGGCAAGCCCGCTGCAGATGTTCACGAATCCCAGGAGATTTCATCCTTCGTCGCCTCGAAGGAGGGTATCGCACTCAACCGGGCCTTCCTGAAGATCACCGACCCGGTGCTTCGCAAGAAGATCATCTCTCTCGTCGCGGCGATGGCGCAGACGCCCGAGTCGGATCAGACCCCCGCCCAATCCGGAACCCGCCACGCGGAATCCCTCCATGGCTGAAGATCGCCATGAACATGGCTGTCCATGAAGACGATTGGCGGCGGACAGACTGCCTCCGCCGTTTTCAAATCCACTGAGGCGGAATGAAAGTCGTATTCGTTGGCCCGACCGTTCCGGATGCTGTGCGGTTGGCCGGCGACACGCTCACGATCCGCCCGCCTGCCAGGCAGGGCGATGTTCTCCGGGCGGTGCGCGACGGCGCTGCGGCCATCGGCCTGATCGACGGCAACTTCGAACATGTCGCCCCCGTTTGGCACAAGGAAATTCTCTTCGCCCTTTCCGAGGGCGTGGCCGTCTTCGGCGCAGCGAGCATGGGTGCTCTGCGCGCGGCCGAATGCGCCGATTTCGGAATGGCCGGCATCGGCGAGATCTTTCGCCAATATGCAAGCGGCGAGGCCGAAGACGATTCCGACGTAGCACTGCTCCACGCTCCCGAGGAACTCGGCTACGCGCCCCTGACCATTCCCCTCGTCAATGTCAGGGCAACCCTCCGCCGACTCCTGGAACTGCAATCGTTGTCCGTCGAAGATGCCGCTGACGTCGAGGAAGCCGCCTCCTCCATGTTCTACAAGGAACGGAGCTGGGGTGCGATCGCTGCGCGCGCCCGGCTGGTAACGAACGGCGATGCACTGATCGGGAAGCTGCGGGCGGGCTATGTGGATCAGAAGCGGGCCGACGGCCTCGAGCTTCTGGAAACGCTGCGCAGCCACACAGGCGAACGACAGCACGCGCAATGCCAATGGACGTTTCATGCGACCAGCCTCTGGGCGAGAGCGCTTGACCCGTTGCCGACTTCGACAAATAAGCCTGCCTGAATTTACGCCAGACCGACGGTCATTAGCCTATTATTTAGGCACCACAGTATATCGCAAAATATTTGGGCATATCCATATTGCGGAAAT
This sequence comes from Sinorhizobium meliloti 4H41, assembly GCF_000375585.1. Lineage (GTDB taxonomy): Bacteria > Pseudomonadota > Alphaproteobacteria > Rhizobiales > Rhizobiaceae > Sinorhizobium > Sinorhizobium meliloti_A. The sequence goes on from NZ_AQWP01000006.1 coordinate 222,363, forward strand.
TGCTGCATCGCATCATGATACGGCATGACCCATCGCGACCTCACCATTCTTGTGATTGACGAGAACGCCATCCGCGCCTCGATCATCGAGGAAGGATTGCACGAAGCAGGACACGGCAAAGTCACCGTGATCCATGAGGTTCATGGCGTCGCCCGGGTCATCGAGACGCTCCGCCCGGACGTGATCGTCATAGACATCGAAAACCCCAACCGGGACATGATGGAACATCTTTTCCAGCTGACCCGCACGGTCGGTCGCCCGATCGCGATGTTCGTGGACCGCTCCGACACGGCCTCTATCGAAGCGGCCGTCGAGGCAGGCGTCTCGGCCTATATCGTCGACGGATTGAAGAAGGAGCGCGTCAAGCCGATCCTCGACATGGCCGTCAGCCGCTTCAAGGCGTTCAGCCGGCTTCAGCGCGAACTGGCGGAAGCCAAATCCGCACTCGAAGAGCGCAAGCTCGTCGAGCGCGCCAAAGGCATCCTCATGAAAATGCGCAGTCTTTCCGAAGAGGAAGCCTTCGCGCTGCTGCGTCAGACGGCGATGAACGAGAAGAAAAAGATTTCGGAGATCGCGCAAAGCGTCGTGACCGCCGCCGGATTGCTGATCCGGTGACCGGCCGCTCTTCTGCTGCGGCACCTCGGGAGACACCGGAGTGAACATATTGACGAACAAAAGTGAACTCACCGGCAAGAAGCTCGCCGCCGGCGGTGCCATGCCGGCGCCAGGTCGCATCCGCCACGAGGGATCGCGCACCGTCCGCGCAGGATTCATCCCCCTCGTGGACGCGGCCGTGCTGATCGCCGCCGCCGAATTCGGCTTTGCACAGCGCGAAGGCATCACCCTCGAACTCGTCAAGGACGTCTCCTGGGCGAATGTACGTGACAGGCTTGCCTTTCGACAGTTCGACGTGGTCCACATGCTTTCACCCATGCCGGTTGCCGCCATGCTCGGCCTCGGCTCCAATCCGTCGCCGACGATAGCGCCCTTTTCCCTGGGGCGCGGCGGCAACGCAATCACGCTGTCGACGCGGCTCTACGGCCTTATGCAGGAGGCAGAAGGGCTCGGCGCAGGCGAAGATGCATTGAAGAATGCCAAGGCCCTGGCGGCGGTCATCCGCAGCGCGCAGGCAGCCGGCAAGCCGCCGCTGACGCTCGGCGTCACCTACCCCTTCTCGTCCCATAACTACGAGTTCCGCTACTGGCTCGCGGCCGGCGGCATCGATCCCGACCGCGACGTCAAGCTGATCGTGGTGCCGCCGCCAATGACCTCCGACGCGCTGGCCGCGGGCGCCGTCGACGGCTTTTGCGTCGGGGCGCCCTGGAACATGGTCGCATCCGAACGCGGCGTCGGCCGCATCGTCGCGACCAAGCAGGACATCTGGCCCTCCGCACCGGAAAAGGTCATCGGTATGCGTCCCGAATGGGCGGAAGCCAACAGGGACACGGTCTCGCGCCTGATCGTCGCGCTCGACCGCGCCGCCCGCTGGTCGGACGAGCCGGGCAATCGCGGCCGCCTTGCGGAAGTGCTGGCAGAGGAACGTCACGTGGCAGCACCGGCCGACATCATCCGCCGGGTGCTTGCGGGCGAATTCGCAGTCGACCCGGAAAGAAACCGCCGCGTCGTCGAGAACTATCTCGTCTTCCACGCAGACTTTGCCAACTTCCCGCGTCCCAGCCAGGCGCTCTGGACCTACAGTCAAATGGTGCGCTGGGGACAGACATCCTTGTCGAGGCAGGGAATTGGCGCGGCCATCTCCGCCTATCGTCCGGACCTCTATCGCGAGGCGCTGGGCAAGGGTGCCTTGCCGGCCGACGCGGACGGCAGGCTCGAAGGAGCAACCGACGGCGATCGTTTCATGGACGGCCACGTCTTCGATCCGGGCAGGATCGACGACTATATCAGGTCCTTTACCGTCGGGGGCAATGGCGGGGTGCAGCACCCGGGCGATGATATCTGAGCTAGACTAAGGCCTGTTGAGATGACGGCTGCTGCGAGATGGATAATGGCGTCGAAGCTCTGGTCGGTTTTGTCGGCACGCAGGGCGATGCGCTTGAATCATTGAGTACCGAGCGTGCGCGTCTCATGAGACGCGCGGCGCTGCAGGAGGCGTATCGGAGGACTGCAATCTCTCCTTTTACCTCGTCCCTGTGCTCGTTACAGGGATGAGAGCAGCGCCGCGTCTGCGGCGCGGGAGGCGTTCTTTCAGCCCAAGGACCTGGTCTGGCTGGATTCCTGTGACGAGCACAGGAATGAGGAAATCGACAAACGGCCGCGGGTGGCACACCTCGAGAATTTCTGTGGCGTCGCAGTAAATCTCGCCTCCCTTCGGTCGTGACCTCGGGCTCCTTCGTCAATCCCCGGGCGGTCGCCATCCTCGTGTCTGGCCCGGGCTTGGCCCGAGAATCCACATGCGAGCCTGACAAAGACAGAGCGCTCACATCAGCCTTCAAACGTGTAGTCCTCGATCGATTGCTGCTTCATTTCGATCGAGAAACCAGGCCGCTCGGGCGGCATGTAAGCGGCGTTACGGATCACGCACGGATCCAGGAAATGTTCGTGCAGGTGGTCGACATATTCGATCACCCGACCGTCCTTCGTGCCGGAAACGGCAACGTAATCGATCATGGAAAGGTGCTGCACATATTCGCAGAGGCCGACGCCGCCGGCGTGCGGCCAGACGGGCAGTCCGTATTTGGTGGCGATCAGCAGCACCGCCAGTACCTCGTTCAGGCCACCCATGCGGCAGGAATCGATCTGCACGATGTCGATCGCGCCCTCGGCGATGAACTGCTTGAACATGATGCGGTTCTGGCACATCTCGCCGGTCGCGACCTTGACCGGGCCGATCGCCTCGCGGATCTTACGGTGTCCGGCGACGTCGTCCGGGCTCGTCGGCTCCTCGATGAAGAAGGGCTTGGCAAAGGCGAGCTTTTGCACCCATTCGATTGCCTCGCCCACTTCCCAGACCTGGTTCGCATCGATCATCAGGTACCTGTCGGGGCCGATCACTTCGCGGGCAATCCTCAGCCGGCGGATGTCGTCGTCGAGGTCACGCCCGACCTTCATCTTGATGTGGTCGAAACCTGCGTCGACCGCCTCCTGCGCAAGCCGCCGGAGCTTTTCGTCGTCATAGCCGAGCCAGCCTGCAGAAGTGGTGTAGCAGGGGTAGCCCTCCTTTTCGAGCCTGGCGATCCGCTCGGCTTTGCCGGGCTCGGCCCGCCGCAGGATCTCGACCGCCTCGTCGCGGGTGAGAACATCCGTCAAGTAGCGGTAATCGACGATATCGGCGATCTCTTCCGCCGACATGTCGGCGACGAGACGCCACACCGGTTTGCCGGCATCCTTTGCGAGGAGATCCCAGACGGCGTTGACGATGGCCCCGGTCGCAAGATGGATCGCGCCCTTTTCCGGGCCGATCCAGCGCAGCTGGCTGTCGCTCGTCAGGTGACGCCAGAAGTGGCCGGGATGTTTCAAAATGCCGCCGATGTCCTGGCCCACCACGAGATGCCGCATGGCCTGGATCGCCATGCAGCATATGTCGTTGCCGCGCCCTATGGTGAAGGTGAGGCCGTGACCCGCCAGCCCCGGCCGATCCGTGTCGAGGATGACGTAAGCCGCCGAATAGTCCGGATCCGGGTTCATGGCGTCCGAACCGTCGAGGCTCGCCGAGGTCGGGAAGCGAAGGTCGAAGACGCGAAGGTCGGTAATGCGGGTCATGTTTGCTCCAATACCTACAGCGCCGCGCGCCTTTTCGGACGCGCGGAGAACACTGCGGCACTTTGATGCTGCCTGTTCGTGTCCTTCAGTCGAATTGACCGAAGGAAACATGCGAGTAGCTCAGGTGTCGGCGCGAACGCGCTGCTTCTGACTGCCGAGGCCCTCTATGCCGAGTTCGACGATGTCGCCGGCCTTCAGATAGCGCGGCGGCTTCATGCCCATGCCGACGCCCGGCGGCGTGCCCGTCGAGATGATATCACCGGGGCGCAGCGACATGAACTGCGAGAGATAAGAGACGAGATAGGCGGCGCCGTAGACCATCGTCTTGGTCGAGCCGTCCTGCATCGTCTCGCCGTTGACCTTCAGCCACATTGCGAGATCCTGCGGATCCGCCACCTCGTCCTTGGTGACGAGCCACGGTCCGGTCGGCCCGAAAGTGTCGCAGGACTTGCCCTTCGTCCACTGACCGTGCCGTTCCGTCTGGAAAGCGCGTTCGGAGACATCGTGGACCGTGCAGTAGCCGGCGACGTAGTCGAGCGCCTCGGCTTCGCTCACATATTTCGCCGTCTTTCCGATGACGATGCCGAGTTCCACTTCCCAGTCGGTCTTCTCCGAACCCCGCGGCAGGATCAGATCGTCGTTCGGCCCGACGATGGCGGAAGTCGCCTTCATGAAGATGATCGGCTCCGGCGGCACGGTCGCGCCCGTCTCGGCAGCATGATCGGAATAGTTGAGGCCGATGCAGATGAACTTGCCCGTACCTGCGACGCAGGGACCAAGCCTCGGATTGCCGGACACGGCAGGCAGCGCCGCGACATCGAGCTTCGCGAGTTCGTCAAGCTTGCCGGGGTCGAGCGCGCCTGCGGCGAGATCGGGAACGTGGCCGGAAATATCGCGGATGATGCCGTCGGAACCGAGAAGACCCGGCTTTTCCTGGCCCGGTTCGCCATAACGAAGAAATTTCATGTGCTTTTTCCCTGATGAAGCGTTCAAATGGTCCAGCCGCCGTCGATGGCGTAGGCCTGGCCGGAGGTGTAGGTGGCGCCGGCGAGATAGACGGCGAGGTCGGCGATCTCTTCGGGCGTGCCGAGGCGGCCCATCGGCTGGCGGGAGATAAAGGCCGCGCGCGCCGTTTCGTAGTCTCCCTGTGCCCGCATGCGGCTTTCGAGCGACGGGCTTTCGACCGTTCCCGGGCAGATCGCATTGCAGCGAATGCCGTCGCCCACATAGTCCGCCGCAACGGCTTTCGTCAGTCCGATGACGGCTGCCTTGGTCACCCCATAGGCGAAGCGGTTCGGCACGCCTTTGATGCTGGAGGCCACCGAGGCCATATTGACGATCGACCCGTCCTTGCGGGCGATCATGCCGGGCAGCACCGCGCGGATGGTGCGGATCATCGACTTGACGTTGAGGTCGAAGGCGAAATCGAGGTCCTCGTCCTTCATCGTCAGCACCGAGCCTGCATGCACGAAACCGGCGCAATTGAAGAGCACGTCCACCGCCCCGATTTCTGCGACCAGCGCTTCGACCGCAGCGGTGTCGAGGACGTCCAGCCGGTGGGTGCTGATGCCCGCCTCGCCTTCGAGGCTGCCGACGGCGTCCGCATTGATATCGGTCGCATGGACCTTGGCGCCGGCCTTGGCGAAGGCAAGTGCGGTTGCGCGTCCTATGCCCTGCGCCGCAGCTGTGACGAGGACGACCTTTCCGGCAAGGTTCGCTGTCATTGGATGGTTCCCTCAAGTTTGCGTTCGACGATCAGAATGTGATCCGCGGCAAGAACGACCTCGCCGCGCTGGTTGATGACCTCGCACCGCTCGATGACCCGGCCGGCCCTCGGTCGCTTCGGATCGTCTTCCTTGGCGGCGATGGTGACGCGGGTGCGGATCGTATCGCCGATATGGACAGGGCGGACGAATCGCAGACGGTCGTAACCGTAAGAGAAGGCGACCGGGTTGATCAAGGAGGCGGTGAGCCCGACTCCGATTGAGAAGATCATCGTGCCGTGGGCAATGCGCTGACCGCCGGGCAGCGTTTTGGCGAACTCCGCATCCATGTGGTGCGGGAAGAAATCACCCGTATGCCCGGCATGGACGACGAAGTCCGTTTCCGTGATCGTGCGTCCGCTCGTCAGCCGCACATGGCCCTGTTCGTAGTCCTCGTAGTAGATCGTCGGCTCGCTCATTTCACTTTTCCGATGGAAGCGCTGCGATCGGCGTTGCCGGGCGCGCGCTCGATTGATAGGCGGCCTCCACCAGGGCCATCGTCCGCCATGCGTCCTCGACCGACCCGATGAGTTCATCGTCCTCGCCGCAGGCATGGCGTTGCAGATTGGCCATCCGGTTGGCGAAGGCGTCGGGGAACCACGAACCTTCAAGCGGCACCGAAATCCATTCGCTCTCCCCCGAGGGACGAATCCACAGCTCGTCCGGCTCACCGCGCGGATAGTCGAGATTGACGCCGAGCTTGACATAGGCGGCACCCCTCGTCCCGCAGATGCGGAATTCGCAGGCCTGGAACCTCCGCCCGAAATCGTGGTCGTGATTGACGGAAAGCACGCAGCGCACGGCATCGCCGTAATCGAGGATCGCGGCGGTGCGGGTTTGAGCCACATCGTGGTTCGGATGGCCGAGGGTCTTGGCGTGAACACCCTGGGGATCGCCTAGGAGACTGCGCACGAGGTCCAGGTAGTGGATGGAATGCATCGCGATCTCGATGCGCGGCAGTCCCTGCAGGAACGGCCAGAGCCCCCAGGGCGTCGCAAGCGCCAGCCAGGCGTCGAAATCGACAACCTCGCCGAGATAGCCCCTGTCGATCGCGTCCTTGAGCGCGAGCATCATCGGCGCGAAGCGAAGCTGAAAGTTCACCGCCGCCCCGATGTTCCGCTCACGGCAGATTTCGAGAATTCCGGTCGCCGCCGCAAGATCGCTGCCCATCGGCTTCTGTATCAGCGCAAAGGAGCCCTTCGGCAGTTGAGACAGGATCGAGGCGTGCGCGGCCGGCGGCGTCGCGAGATCGAAGATCGCGTTCTCCGCCGAAAGAGCCTCCCCTTCGCTCGTAAACGCCCTGACATCCCATTGCCGCGCGAGCGCCGCCGCCTTCTCCGCATCCGGATCGAAGATGCCGGCCACCGGGAAGCCTGCGTTTCTGTAGGCCGGAAGATGGGCGTCGCCGACGATGCTGCCCGCACCGAAGATGACGATGGGGCGTGGCGTAGCCGGCTTCGGCCACCATTGCCGCAGCGACGAGGGATCGAAGGTCTCAGTCATGGTGGAAGACTTCCTCCATCATAGCCCACCACTCGCCTTGCCTGCGGCTTTCGAGAGGCTTCTGACAGGGCATGCACACCGACCACCATTCCTGGTTTTTCGGATGTGCCGCCATCTTCGCCATGTCGGCTTCGAAGTCCTCCCCGACATATTCCCAGTAGCCGAAGAGAAGATTTTCCGGCTCCTTCAGGAAGATCGAGTAATTCGTGATGTTGCACTCGCTGATCAGCGCGAGAATCTCCGGCCAGACGGCCGCATGCAGCCGCTTGTATTCCGCCACTTTCGGCGGTTCGAGCCCGATCACCATTCCCATTCTCTGCATGACCGTTCCCTTCTACCGGCGGAACTCGCGGGTGAACTCGGCGACCGAGCGCGCCTGGACAGCCTCCCAATCCCAGGCGATGCCGATGCCCGGATCGGAAGGCGCGATCGCCCTGCCCTCCCGGATCTCCATTCCCTTTTGCGTCAGATCGTCGAGCTGCGGAATGTATTCCACATATTTCCCGTTGGGCACCGCGCAAACGAGGCTCACATGCAGTTCCATCAGGAAATGCGGGCAGACGGGAATGTCGAAGGCCTCCGCCGCGTGAGCCACTTTCAGCCAAGGGGTGATGCCGCCGATCCGCGCCACGTCCACCTGGACGATCGAGCAGGCGCCCTTTTGCATATATTCGCGAAAATGGCGGATGGAATAGACGGACTCGCCGACGGCGATCGGCGTCGGCGTCGACCGCGTCAGGCGGATGTGGCCGTCGAGATCGTCGGCCGGCAGCGGTTCCTCGATCCAGGCGAGATCGAGTTCGCGGAGCCGGGCGGCGCGGCGGATCGCCTCGTCGACGGTGAAGCCCTGATTGCAATCCGTCATGATTTCGAAGCCGTCGCCAAGTGCTGCGCGCATGGCCGAGAGCCTGTCGTAATCCTCCGCCCCGCTCGGCTTGCCGATCTTGACCTTCGATCCGGAGAAGCCCTTGGCCTTCGCCTGCAACGCGTCGTCTACGAGGGCCTGCTTTTCGATGTGCAGCCAGCCGCCCTCGGTGGTGTAAAGCGGGCAGCTTTCCTTCGCCCCGCCCGCCAGTTTCCAGAGCGGCAGCTTCTGCTTCTTCGCCCGCAGGTCCCATAGCGCCGTATCGACGGCGGCGAGCGCCAAAGCCGTTATGGCGCCGATGGTCGTCGCATGCGTCGCAAACTCCATCTTGTGCCAAAGCGCCTCGATGCAGTCCGCGTCTTCCCCGAGCAGGATCGGAACCAGATGATCGGAGAGCAGCCGCATGACGGACGATCCGCCTGTTCCGATCGTGTAGCTGTAGCCGGTGCCGGTCGCACCGTCCGCATCCGTGATCGTGACGATCGGCGTTTCCTGGCTCACGAAGCTCTGGATGGCGTCGGTCCGCTTGACCTTCGGCGGAAGATCCACCATCCGCAGTTCTATTTTCTCGATCCTTGCCATGTCAGCCTGCCAAAGCCTTTCCGGTCTCGCCGTCGAAGAGATGCGCCCGGGACAGATCGAGGCTCATGCGCACCGCCTCGCCCGGGCGCAGCGGCCGCGGGTTGAGCATGCGCGAGACCCAATCCCGCCCGTTGAACTGAGTGAAAACCAGGGTTTCGTTGCCCAGCGGTTCTGTGATCGTGACCGGAAGCTCGATCTCGTGGACGGCGTCCGCATCGCCCGCATGGAGGCCGTGCCCCGAAGGATAGACATCGTCCGGCCTAAGCCCGAAGGTCACTTTCTGGCCCTCGCGAACCGAGGAACGGAAGCGTGGCGGAAGCGGCAGGGTCGCTCCGCTTGCAAAGGCGAGCTTTCCGTCCGTCAGGACCGCCTCCTCCATGTTCATCGGCGGCGAGCCGATGAAGCCGGCGACGAACTTGGTCGCCGGGCGGCGGAAGACATCCTCCGGCGTGCCCACCTGCTCGATATGCCCGTCGCGCATGATGACGATGCGGTCGGAGAGCGTCATCGCCTCCACCTGATCATGGGTGACGTAGATCATCGTCGCCTGCATGCGGGCGTGCAGTTTCTTGATCTCGGTGCGCACCTGGGTCCTGAGCTTCGCGTCGAGGTTCGACAAAGGCTCATCGAAAAGAAAGACGTCCGGCTGCCGCACGATCGCGCGTCCCATGGCGACGCGCTGGCGCTGGCCGCCCGACAGTTGCGAAGGGCGACGTTCGAGAAGATGGCCGAGATCGAGGATCGCCGCCGCCTCGGCAACGCGCGTCTTGATCTCTTCCGCCGGACGCCCGGCGATTTTCAGCGAGAAACCCATATTCTCGGCAACCGTCATATGCGGGTAGAGTGCATAGGACTGAAAGACCATCGAGATGTTGCGCGCCCGAGGCGGCAGATCGTTGACCGTTCGCCCGCCGATCTCAATCGCGCCGCCGCTGACCTCCTCGAGCCCCGCGATCATGCGCAGCGTCGTCGACTTGCCGCAGCCCGAAGGTCCGACGAGCGCAATGAATTCGCGATCCTTCACTTCGAGATCGATGCCGTGCACGACTTCCAGAGCGCCGTAGCGCTTGACGAGTTTCTTGAGCGTAACGGGCGCCATGAACGATTATCCTTTCACCGCGCCGAAGGTCAGGCCCGAGACGAGGTGCTTCTGAATGATGAAGGTGAGGGTCAACGCCGGAACGATCATGACGACCGCAAGCGCGCACATGCCGCGCCAGTCGATGGTGAATTCGGCGGTGTAGTCGAGGAGCCCCACGGGCAAGGTCTTGGAATTGACGGAGCGGGTAATCTGCGAAGCGAGTGCATATTCGTTCCAGGACGTCAGGAAAGCGAAGATACCGGCCGACGCAATGCCCGGGCCGGCAAGCGGAAACTCCACCTGCCAGAAGGCCTGCCAAGGGGTGCAGCCGTCGATCTGCGCGGCTTCCGCGAGATCTTTCGGCACCTGGCGGAAGAATCCGTCGATCAGCCAGATCGTGAAGGGAACGTTGAGCGCGACATAGGTGAGGATGAGCGAGAAATGCGTATCGATGATGCCGGTGCGCGCATAGAGCATGAAGAGCGGCAGCGACAGCGCGATGCCCGGCACCGCGCGCGTCAGCATGAAGCCGAGGAAGATGGCCGACTTCGCCTTGAACCGGTAGCGCGCGAAGGCATAGCCGCCGGCAAGGCCGATCGCCAGGGCGATGACCGTCGAGGTGACCGATACGATGAGCGAATTGCGGAAATAGTCCCAGACCGGGACGCCCCCCTGCCCTGCGCCCGAGAACATCGCCCGGTAGGCGTCGAACGAGAGCGTCTCCGGGATCCAGACCGGCGGCTTGGCCATGATCTCGACCGTCGGCCGCAGCGATGACAGCACGATCCAGAGGCCCGGCAGGCAGATGACAAGCATGGCGAGAAAGAGCCCCACGAGGTGTGCCACCTTCAGCAACCGCCGCCGCAGGCGATGAGACGCGTTCGTATCCATTACCACTCGGCTCCGATCTGCTGGCGCGCCGCGGCGAGCTTGCGGAAGAAATAGACAGTGAAGACGATCGACAACAGGATGGCGACGTAGGCCATTGCGTTGGCCATGCCCATGCGGGCGTCGCCATAGGCGGTGCGTCCGATAAGCGTCCAGAGCAGTTCGGTGCGCTTTGCCGGGCCGCCATCCGTCATGATCTTGACGATGTCGTAGGCGCGCGCGACATCGAGCGAACGGATCGTCATCGCGATGAAGGCGAAGGGCATCAGGTAGGGCCAGGTGACATAGCGGAAGGTCTGCCAGGGCGTGCAGCCGTCGACATGGGCCGCTTCGACCGGATCCTTGGGCATGGCAAGCAGCCCGGCGAGAATGAGGATCGCGAAAACCGCGGTCGAAGACCAGACCTCTGCGACGATGATCGAGAAGAGCGCGAGATTGCCGTCGATCAGCCAGGGGATGGCACGATCGGTGAGGCCCAGCGACTGCAGCGCGTTGTTGACGAAGCCGATATTGTCGTTGAACAGGAACTTGAACTGGAAGCCCACCAGCACCGGCGAGAACATCATCGGAAACATCATCGCGGTCCGCAACGCCCGCTGGCCGTAAGTCGCCTTGTTGACCAGCAGCGCCAAGCCAAGACCGAGGAACATCTCGGCGTTGAGCGCGACGGTGAGAAGGAGCACCGTCCGGCCGAAAGCGACCCAGAATTCGGCATTGGTAAGGACGTTCACATAGTTGCGAAAACCGATGAAGACCCAAAGCGAGTCCGGCTTCGTCAGACGGAACGGGGTGAAACTCGAATAAAGCGAGAAGACGAGCGGCAGCACGATGAACACTGCCAGGACGATGAAGGCCGGAAGCAGCAGAAGCGTGGGTGCCGACAGTTTCGAGAGCTTCATCGGAGATCCTGGGAAGAGTTCACATGCGTGGCGGCGCCGAAACGGTCCGGCGCCGCCTTTCAATCGGGATCAGAGCTTGCCGGCGTCTTCGAGGATGCCGGTCGCCTTTTCGGCGGCGGCGTCGAGCGCTTCCTTCGACGTCTTGTCGCCGAGGATCGCTGCCTGCAGCTCCGGATAGACTGCGTTGGAGATCTCGATCCACTCAGCCGTCTGCGGCACCGGGAAAGCATGCTTTGCCGCTTCCTGGAACGCCTGCAGGACCTCGGTCTTGTAGGCGTCGCCTTCCGCGGCCTTGATATTGTAGTCCCAGACGGCGCTTCGCGTCGGCAGCGGGCCGGCGGCGGATTCGAGCTTCTGGCTGTCCTCATTCGTCAGCCACCAGACGAGCGAGGCGGCTGCTTCCTTGTCGGCGCAGGATTCGGTCACCGAGAAGCCGTGATGCCCGGACCAGCCGGTGCGCTTGCCGGAGGAGCCGGCCGGCTGAACCTTGACGCCGACATTCCCGGCGACCTTCGACGATTTCGGATCGTTGAAGAAGGATGCCCAGCCGGGCCAGTCGAGATTGACCGCGATCGAGCCCGAGGCGAAGCCCTGTCCGAGATCGTCCCAGAGATAGTTGGTGGTGCCCGGCGGTACCGCCTTGTCCTTGTAGAGCTTGACGAACCATTCGAGCGCGCGCACGCCCGCTTCCGAATTGAAGGCGGGGCGGCCGTCCTTGTCGAGATATTCCCCACCCTCGGCGACCAGCATTTCGTAGAAGCGGCCGTTGATCGCTTCCTCCTTGCCGGCAAACTGGGTGCCGTAGAAATTCGGCGGAGCGGCGAAGAATTCTGCCTGGTCGCTCACCTGAGCCCAGGTGTCCGGCGGCGCGAGGTCATAGCCGTATTTGGCCTTGAATTCGGTCTTCTTCGCCTCGTCCTGGTATAGGCTCTTTTGGAAATAGAGCGCGGAGACGTCGAACTGCGCCCGCGGCAGCATGACGAGCTTGCCGTCGAGCGTCGAGGCGTCGATTACGGCCGGTACGAATTTGGCCACTTCCTCGGAAGGGATGAGGCCGAAAAGGTCCGCATAGATGTCCGGATACTGCGGAGCGAAGGAGGAGTGGTTCGAACCGACGCACCAGGTGAGGCCGCCGGTGGCGATATCGGATTTGATCTCCTTGTCCAGTTCGAAGTGGTTCTTCTTCGACAGGATATTGACCTTGGCGCCGGTCGCCTTCTCCCATTCGCCGATGCGCTCATAGAGTTTCTCGTACTGCTGTCCACCGATCAGCTTGGCGTCGATGGTCACGCCTTCGAACTTGCCGGGCAGGTCCGCGGCATTTGCCGCCCCCATTGCGCAAGCAAGCATGATCACTCCGGCCGATACGCCGGAAAGCAGCCTGTTCATTGTACTTCCTCCGCTGAACACGCCCTTCTCCGAGAGCATGAGTCCTCATCCGTGAGAAACTAATTTATATACAAACGATAAATTTATGGATGGTCAAGGGCCATTCCCTTCCGTCTTCCGCTTTTCATGCGTATATGGAGGGGAATATTCATCTGGGAGAGACGCGGATGGACAATGAAGAGTCAGACAAGTATCGCGCGCCGGCACTCGACAAGGGCCTGGACATACTGGAGCTGCTTGCCAGCGTCGACGGCGGCCTCACGCAGGCTGAGATTTCGAAGAGGCTGAACCGCAGTCCGAACGAGTTCTACCGCATGCTCGACCGTCTGGTGCGCCGCGGCTACGTGACCCGTATCGACGGCGATCTCTATTCGCTGACCCTGAAGCTCTTCGGATTGGCGCAGTTGCATGCGCCCGTGCGCCGGCTCGCTTCCTTCGCCACGCCGCTGATGCGCGAGCTCGCCCAGCGGTCCAAGCAGGCCAACCAACTCGCCGTCTTCGACCGCGGCTCCGCCGTCGTGATCGCGCAGCAGGAGGCGCCGGACTACTGGGGCATTTCGATCCGGGTGGGCTCGCATATCAGCCTGTTCGACACCGGATCGGGCCACGTGTTGCTTGCATTCCGTTCGCCGGAGGAACGGGAAATGATGATCTCCGAACATGTGCGCAGCAGGGACGAGATCAACCTCACCCCGGAATTCTACGCCCGTCTCGACCAGATCCGCGAGCGCGGCTACGAGATGATGGCAAGTGCCCAGACCGCCGGTGTCTACAACCTCTCCGCCCCGATCCTTGGGCCCGACGGACGCAGCATCGCAGCGCTCACCTGCCCCTATATCTCCCTGGTCAACAATCCTTCGGCCCCTGATATCACCGAGACCATATCGCTCCTGCTCAAGACCGCATCGCAGCTCTCGGCGCTCGCCGGAGCCGATGTCGCGCAGGGTTGATCCGCGCCGGAAAAACAGACTTCCTATGTGAACGAAGAGGAGGAGCAGCCTTGATCATCGACACGCATCTGCATCTGATCGACAAATCCGCGCTCAACTATCCGTGGCTCGCCGGGGTTCCCGCGCTCGATCGGGATTTTCTCTATTCGAGCTATGCGGCGGAGGCAAAGCGCGTGGGCATTGCCGCCTCGCTGCATATGGAAGTGGACGTCGACCCGGCTGAGATCGAACTCGAAACGCGCGAGGTCGCGCGTCTTGCGGGTGAGCCCGGAAGCCTCCTCAAAGGCGCAATTGCCGCCTGCCGCCCGGAAGAGGAAGGCTTCGCCGCCTATCTCGCGCGGCAGGAGGAAAACGCCTTCGTCAAGGGCTTCAGGCGGGTGTTGCACGTCGTTGCCGACGATCTCTCCGAGCAATCTCTCTTTCGCCAAAACATCAAGCGGCTCTCCGGCACCCGCTTCACCTTCGATCTCTGCGTCCTGCCGCATCAGATGCCGAAAGCCATGGCACTCGCCGACCTCGCGCCCGACGTACAGTTCATTCTCGACCATTGCGGCGTTCCCGACATAAAGGGTCACGCGGAGCATCCCTGGCGCGATCATATGACCGAGATCGCCCGCCGCCCGAATGTCGTCGCCAAGATCTCCGGAGTGGTCGCCTATGCGGAGGAAGGCTGGACGCTCGCCTCCATCCGTCCTTATGTCGAGCACACGATCTCGGTCTTCGGCTGGGACCGCGTCGTCTGGGGCAGCGACTGGCCGGTCTGCACCCTCGGCGGCAACCTCTCCACCTGGGTCGCGGCCACCCAGGCTCTCATCGAAGGCTGCAGTCCCGAGGAACGGAGGAAGCTGCTCTCCGGCAATGCGCGGCGGATCTGGAACCTGCCCTGACGATTCTCTCCCTTGCCCCCTCACCCAGTGCTTGTCACACCGCAATGAGGGCGTGCGGGAGGCGCCGTCATGGTGCGCCGCGTTGCCGTTCCAGCGTCTCGAAATGGTCGGCGATCTCCTTGCCGGTTGCGATCCAAACGTCGCCTTTTGCCTGAACGTGACGCAGGAAGTCGCGAAGGAGGTGCCAGCGCATCGGACGGCCGGAGACTTGCGGGTGCAAAACGAGCGTCGTGACGCCGCCCCAGGCATGGGTGGCCTCGAATTCGTCGATCCAGAGCGAAAGGACGGCTTCGCGGCCGAAGAGCGGTCGCGCGCTCGAGCGGCTGGACATCCCGAAATTCCAGTCGTCGAATGCGAAATTGACCGGAATCTCCACCGGGCCCGGCACGCCGTCCGCCGACGCGTGCCGGTAGGGCAGGATGTCGTCGCGAAACGAGCTGGAATAGCGGATGCCCGTTTTGGCAAGATAGGCGATGAGCTCGGGAAAATTCTCTCCCGAGGGCGCGCGGTAGCCGACCGGACGGATGCCGAATGCCCGCTGCAGCGCCTCGAAGCCGCGGTCGATCTCCTCGAACGTCTCGTCCAGCCGATCGCGATCCGGCATCTTGTGAAGATAGCCGTGGTGACCGATCTCGTGTCCGGCCGCGACAATCTTCTCGCAGGCCGCGGGATGGGCAAGCGCCGTCCATCCGGGCGTGAAGAACGTCGCCTTCATCGCCAGCTCGTCCATCAGTTCGAGGATCCTGGCAATGCCGACGCGCGCATCGTAGCCGCCATGGGAGGTGGTCACCATCCGATCGACATTCGAAGGATTGTTGCCGATCCATGCGGTTTCGGCATCCACGTCGAAGCCGATGAAGACGGCGCTCTTCGCGCCGTTCGGCCAGGTCAGCGCCGGCGTTTGCGGCGCCGGATTGAGCGGACGGGGCGTCAGGTCGTAGGTCATCACGAAATCCTCAGCAAAAGACGGGACGCTTGTCGCCGTCGCCAGCAAGCAGGGGCTCCAGAGCGCGGCAATCCTCGACGTGTTCGAGCTCGGCGAGCATCCGCCAGAGCCCGTCCGCCTGCTCCGTTTCGATGCTCATCGCGGCGAGCTCTCCGAACTTGGCGCGGATGGCGGCGGGGCGCATCGGCCTTTCGGCGGAGCCGGTCGCGCGGGGCACCATTCGTGCCAGACGAGCGCCGTCCTTGAAGAGAAGCGTGACGACCGGCTCGTCGAGCGGCTGCATCCCATCGTCTACCGTGAGCAGCATGCGGTCCATGACGGCCCGCAGGCGGGAATCGGCACGTCGGTCGGCGGCATAGGCCTGGAGCCCGGCCGTCAGGAACACGCAGCGTGCCGCAAGCGCATAGGGCAGGCTCATCTGCGTGGGCGCCATGGCGCCGCTCTCACGGGCGCCGCACATGCCCATCAGCATGGCGCTCAACCGCAACTCGATCCGCTCGATCTCAACTGCATCACGTCCCGTTTCCGAAAGCAGGTCGTCCAGCGCATCGATCGCCGAATGGGCGCCCCGGCAGGAAGCGTAAGGTTTGAGGACCGCACGCCTCACCTTCCAGTCTTCGTCCAGTCTTTCGCATAGCTTCTGCGGCTCGCAGACATCCTTGTTGAACGACAGGAAAAAGCCGCCCCAGACGTCGTCGAAGACCCTGGAGGGGCCGGCAAGGCCCTCCCCTGCCAACCGCGCCGCGAGCAGCCCGCCCTCGGCCGCGCGGCCGGCATGGACCTTCTTCGCCTGCGATCCGTCATGGATGAAGGCCCAGAGGCCGGAGGAGAAGCTGGTGGCGAGCGTGATCGCATCGCGCGTGGCAAGATCGTCGAAACCGGAAAGCCTGGCCACGGCCGCCGCAGCCGCAAGCGTGCCGCAGGTGCCCGTGCAATGCCAGCCGAGCCCGTTGTGGCTGTCGTATCCGCCCGCCGCTTCGAGGACGCGCCGGCCGGTCTCGTAGCCCGCGACCACGCTGGCGATGAGTTCCCTGCCCGTCACCGGGCGCTTCGCTTCGGCAATCGCGGCCAGAACGGCGGGAATGACGACGGCGCCCGAATGGTCGCACCCGCCGGAATCGTCGAGTTCGAAAGCGTGTGCCGCGATCCCGTTTATGAGCGCGGCCTCACGCGCTGCCGTGCGATCGCCGGTGCCCCAGATCAGCGCGCTACCGGGCACACCGGCGGCCCTGCGGGCTATGCCGGCTTCAGCCGATCGCGCGCCAGCCAGTGCCGCGCCGATCGTGTCCGCGATGTGGACTTTGGTCTTTTCGACGACATCGGCTGGAAGCGCTTCGAACTTAAGGGCTGCAAGAAAGGATGCCAGCCTGTCGACCGGCGTGTCGGCGGCAACGCGGGGCATGGAACTGCTCATGGTTTGTCGAGAACCGGTCGGCGACGGCGCATTTTGCGGCCCCGCCTGTTCGGCGGGGCCGCAACGCGGCGGATTACTTCACCGCTTCGCCATTGACGTAAATGCCATCGAGCAAGGTGCCCTCGAGGCCGTATTTTGCGAAAATCGCCTTGTACTCGCCTGATTCCATCAGGGCCTTCAGCGCTGCAGCATAGGCGTCGCGCAGTTCCGTGTCCTTCTTGGCGAAACCGATGCCCTGATAGACCACGGTGAAGGGCTCGCCCACGACGGCGTAGGTGTCCTTCTCGAGATCCATCAGATAGGGCAGCGTTTCGGAACCCTGGACGGCGGCGTCGAGCCGGCCTTGCTTGAGCTGGGCGCGGGCATCGGCGGAGCCTTCCGTCCCGACGACCTTGATGGCTGGCAGCCCCTTGGCTTCGCAATTGGCAGCACTCCATTTCGCCGTCTCGTCCGGGAAGGAGGTGCGGCGGCTCATGCCGACGGTCTTGCCGCAGAAATCGGTGAGCGTCTTGAACTCGTCCTTGCGGGCAAAGGACGTGTAGAACTGCGCGCCGGATTTCATGTAATCGATGAAATCGAGCGTATCGCGGCGCTTCGGAAGATCGCTCATGCCGCTATGGATAAGGTCGACGCGGCCGGTCTGAAGCGACGAGATCATCTGCTCGAAGCCGATATTCGACCACTCGACCGTGGTGCCGAGCTCTTTGGCGAGCGCAACGCCGAGATCGATGTCGACACCCTTAAGTTCGTTGGTCGCCGGGTCGACATATTCCATCGGCGGATAGTTCGGCTGGTTGGCGACGACGACCTTGCCGGCCGACTTCACCCGCTCGGGCAGGCCGGCGGCACTGGCGGAGGTTGCGGCGAGGCATGCGACCGTGAGCGCTGCGATATGCTTGTTCATGTGGTTCCCCATCTTGTCCTGGTTCGAGCCGGCGGCTTCGTCTGCCGCCGTTTTTCTGTTCCTCAGCTGTGAACGGCTTTGATGAACTCCGCCGTTCGGGCGCTTTTCGGGGTGCTGAGAACCTCCGATGCCAAGCCTGTTTCGACCACCTTGCCGGTTTCCATGAAGGTGACGGTATTCGCCACGTTGCGGGCGAAGCCGAGCTCATGGGTGACGACGATCATCGTCATGCCGGAAGCGGCAAGGTCCCGCATCACATCGAGCACTTCCGACACCAGTTCAGGGTCGAGCGCCGACGTGGGTTCGTCGAAGAGAATGAGGTCCGGCCTCATGCCCATGGCGCGGGCGATCGCGACGCGCTGCTGCTGGCCCCCGGAAAGCTCGGAAGGGTAATGGTTCGCCTTGTCCGCCAGTCCCACCCGCTCCAGCAATGCCGAGGCCCTGTCGCGCGCTTCCTTCACCGGCTCGCCGAGCACCTGCACCGGGCCCTCTGTGATGTTTTCCAGGGCTGTCTTGTGCGGGAACAGGTTGAAGCGCTGGAAGACCATGCCGATCCGCCGCCGCTGGCGCGAAATCTCCGCATCGCTGATCTCGTGGAGATTGTTGCCGTCGCGGCGGTAGCCGATCAGTTCGTCCTCGACCCAGATTGCTCCGCCGTCCATCCGCTCCAAAAGATTGATGCAGCGCAGAAGCGTGCTCTTGCCCGAGCCCGAGGGACCGATGATGCAGCTCACCTCCCCGCGGGCGACGTCCAGGCTGACCTTGTCGAGAGCGCGGAACGTGCCGTAGTTCTTCGTGACGTCGATAGCCTTGACGAGAATATCCTGGTTCATGACCGACCTCACATGGACGAGCGGATCGATTTCGAACCGCGGCCGAAATAGCGCTCGATATAGTGCTGCCCTATCGAGAGCACGGAGACGACGAGCAGGTACCAGAAGCTCGCGACCAGCAGCAGTTCGAGGACGCGGGTATTGGCGAAATAGATGATCTGCGCGTTGTGGAGGATCTCGGAATACTGGATGACGCTGGCGAGCGACGTCAGCTTCACCATGCCGATCACCTCGTTGCCGACCGGCGGCACCATGACGCGCATCGCCTGCGGCAGGACGATACGGCGCAGCATCATCATCTGCGTCATGCCGATCGTGCGCGCAGCCTCGTACTGGCCGCTGTCGACGGACAGGAGCCCGCTTCGCACGACCTCCGAAGTATAGGCGCCCTGGGATATGCCGAGCCCGAGTACGGCGGCGACGAAGGGCGTCATGACGTCGACCGTCCTGAACTCGAACAGTCCCGGAATGCCGAGCGTCGGGAAGATGAGCGCCAGGTTGAACCACAGCATCAACTGCAGCAGCGCCGGGGCGCCGCGAAAGACCCAGATATAGCCGATGGCGATCGACGACAGCACCGGATTGCCTGATATCCGCATGATGGCGATGACGACGCCGAGGACGATGCCGAGCCCCATGGCGGCAACGGTCATCAGCAGAGTGTTGTAGAGGCCGGCGAGGATTGCGGGTGCGAAGAGAAAATCGCGGACATAGCTCCATTCGATCTGCCCGACGCTGAAGGCCCGCACGAGACCTGCAAACAGCAGGAGCACGATGCCCGCCGCAACCATCCGCCCGATATGGCGCTTCGGCACCAGTTTCAGATGGGCGATCTCGTATTTGGAATCCGCAGGCGGAGTTGCGAGGCTTGCCACATTCATCGGCGTCGCGCCTCCTCTGCGCCGTTCTTCGCGCCCGCAATGGCCCCGCCGCCGGTCGGGCCGCCGGCAAAGGCGCGGCAGCCGGCAAGCGCCGTTTCGAAGCGGGCGATCTGCTCGCGAACCCGCTCCGGCGCTGTTGCACCGTAGCCGTTTCTGCTCGCAAGCGCCTTTTCGAGCGCCAGTGCCGCAAGCATCTCCGGCTGAAGCCGCGGATCGATCCCCGGCAGATCCTCAGCCGTCAGGCCGGCAAGGTCGTGGCCGCGCTCTTCGCAATAGCGCACCACTGCGCCGGTGATCTCGTGCGCTTCGGCGAAAGGCACGTCCCGGCCCACCAGCCAGTCGGCCACTTCGGTCGCGAGCGTGAAGCCCTTCGGCGCCTCCTCGCGCAGCTTCTCCACGTCGAATTCCAGCGTTCCCACCATGCCGGCAAAGGCGGGCAGGACCAGTTCGAGAACGTCGATCGTCTCGAACAGGCTGCGCTTGTCCTCGGCGAGATCGCGATTATAGGCGAGCGGCATCGCCTTCATGGTGGCGAGGAAGCCGGCGATGTTGCCGATCAGCGTGCCCGACATGCCGCGCGTCAGCTCGGCGACGTCGGGATTCTTCTTCTGCGGCATGATCGAGGAGCCGGTGGAATAGGAATCATGCAGCCGTACCCAGCTGAACTGCTTGGAGCTCCAGAGGCAGATTTCCTCCGCAAGCCGCGAGAGATCCACCGCCACCAGCGAGCAGATGAAGAGGAATTCGGCGACGTGATCGCGCGCGGCGACGGCATCGATGGAGTTCTCGCAAGCGGCCGAATAGCCGAGATCGATGGCGGAGAGATCGGGGCGGCGCGCAATGCCGGAGCCGGCCAGTGCGGCCGCACCCAGAGGCGAGCGATCGAAGCGGCGGTCCCAATCGGCAAAACGCTGCAGGTCGCGCAGCAGCGACTGCGCGTGCGCCATGAGGTGGTGGCCGAGCACGACCGGCTGGGCCGGCTGAAGATGGGTAAAGCCGGGCATCACGGTCTCCGTATGCCGGGATGCCTGCTCCATCAGTGCTTCTTCGATGGCGATCACGCCCCGGGAAAGCTCCCGCGCCATGCGCCGCAGATAGAGGCGCGTATTGTTGGCCGTCTGGTCGTTGCGCGACCGCCCGGCGCGAAGCTTGCCGCCAAGCGTGCCGAGGCGCGCCATCAACAGACGCTCGAGAAAGGTATGCAGATCCTCATCAGCCGCAATAGGTTCTTCGCGGCCGGCACCGACATCGGCTTCGATGCCTTCCAGGGCTGCGCGTATCGCGGAGAATTCACTCTCGTCCAGGACGCCGGCGCGCTTCAACTCGGAAGCATGGGCGCGTGAACCTGCAATATCTTCCCTGTACAGTCGAAAGTAAGATCGGGGCGCGCGGGACAGATTGGCAAGCGCTTCGGACGGTCCGGACTTGAATCGTCCACCCCAAAGCTGAGTGGGCTCGGTCATCTTCGTTCCCTTTATTTGTCATTCTTTCGAAGAAGCTCCCACGGGTGGCATATCCCGGGCAAGCGAAGTTATTTCACCAAGCTATGACAAAAACGACTAGCCTTGCTCCGGGCACTTATTTAGGGTCTGCGCAGGGGGCGGAGCGGACGCGCATCGGCTGAATTTGGCGGAGGAATTTTCATGGCTTCGGGACGGCGGCGCTTGCCTTCGACGACCGCGCTTCAGGTGCTGCTTGCGGTGGCCGAAAGGGGATCGACGAGCGCTGCCGCCGAAAGCACGTCGCTGTCGCAGAGCGCCGTCAGCAAGCAATTGCTGTCGCTCGAAGAGCTGATCGGCAGCCCCGTCTTCGTCCGGACACCGCGCGGAATGATCCCGACGGAAGTGGGCACGATCTATATCGAACAGGCGCGCACCGCATTGAAGGCGATGGAGGACGCCGCCCTTCGGGTCGCCCGCCTGAAACCGGGCCCGCGCGTGCTGAGATTGCAGGTGCCGCCCATTTTCGGGGACCGGTGGCTGCTGCCGCGCTTCCTTCGCTTTACCGAGCAGCACCCGGAGATCGAGGTGCAGTTCACGACGTTCGTTTCTCCGACACAGTCCCAGACGCCCGATGCGATATTCCGTTTCCTGAGCGAACCGCTGCCGGACGAGGAGACCAGCTATCTCTTCGGGCGCGAGGTTCTCGTCGTCAGCGCCCCTTCCTACTGGGAGAAGAACGGCGCTCCGGAGACGATCGAAGATCTCGCCGACGGCATCATGCTGGAGCACCCGCAGACGCCGCTGCACTGGAATTATTTCGCCAAAGGCCATGGCAAGGACGACCTCGCGGTCCGGCACACCACGCGCTTCGGCTATTATACGATGGTGATCCGGGCAGCACTTGCCGGACAGGGAATGGCCTTGATCCCGCGCGGCCTTATCCTCGATGACCTTGCGGCGGGAAAGCTCGTCAATCCGAACGGCTTCGGATATCGAAGCGACCATGGCTACTGGTTCGCGAAACCGCGGGACATCGCGCCGAGTGCTTCCATGCGGACGTTCGAGGCATGGCTGATGGCGGAAGCCGAAGGCATGGGCGACTGAGGGCGGCCGGCCCGGGCCGTGGCGCGCTATCTCAGTCCGCCAGCCGCGCGAGCGCCTCTCCGTCGAGCCGGAAGAAGACCTTGTCCGGTTTGCGTGCGCCGCCCAGGTCTTCATAGAAGGAAAAGAGCCGAGTGTTTTCCGCCTCCGCGGTCCAATCGATGCGCGTGAGCCCGCGCTCCTTCGCCAGGCTGGCCAGCTTCTGCATCAAGGCCCGGCCGAGGCCGCGGCCCCGCTGTGATCCGCTGACGTAGAGTTCCTTCAGAAAGATGCCCGGCTTCAGGCCCGGCCCGGGGTAAATCGCGGAGAAGGCGGCGAGACCGAGCACCGAACCATGCTCCTCGGCGACGAGGATCTCCGCGCCCGGCGGCATGGCTTCAAGCCCCGCGATTATCTCGGCGCGCGGCGGACAGGCCACGCGGTAGTGCGCCTGCATTTCCTCCATGAGGGCCGCAATTGCGGGGAAGGCTGCGTCATGGGCCTGCAACAGGCGGATCGGCGTCACTTCTGTTCCCTCAGCTCGAGCGCGCCGCCACCCAGTTGTGCCAGTCTTCCTCGCTGCCGTTGAAGACGTTGAGGTCGATCCGCCCGTCGACGCCGTGGGACAGGCCCGAGCCCGAATATTGCCAGAAGATCCATTTGCGCCCGGGATAAACCTTGGACGGGTGCGCCGCGACCGAGCGCAGCCAGAAGGGATGATTGGGGAACGCGCCCTGCAGATTGTCGCGGTAGAAGTCCGGCGCGGTATAGATGATCGGGCGCTGGCCGTAGTGGCGCTCCAGCTTGTCCATGAAGACCTGCATCTTTTCCCGCACCCGTTCCGGCGACGGACGCCGCTTGCAGCTCGACTCGCCGTTCCACTCGACATCGATGACGGGCGGAAGCGCGGTCGGATCCCGGGGCACGTTGCGGATGAACCAGTCCGCCTGCTCGCCGGCCGTGCGGCACCAATAGAAGAAGTGGTAGGCGCCGCGTTTGAGCCCGGCCTCGTCGGCCCGGCGCCAGTTCTTCTTGAACATGGGATCGAGGTGATCGCCGCCGTCGGTCGCCTTGATATAGGCGAAGTTGGCGCCTTGCGTGCGCAGCTTCGCCCAGTTGATTTCGCCCTGCCAGCGCGAAACGTCGACGCCGTGAACGGCGAGTTTGCGCGGCGACCGGGTACCGAAATTGATCGGATGGGCATCGCGGAAGCTGTGGCTGTAGACGCGCGAGCGGCCGCGCGGCTCGCGCGCGGGATTTTCAGGAGCGAGCATCGCAATGGGTCGAACGGCCGGAACCGGCATGCCCACCGTCCTTTCCGCCGGCATGAAGGCCTGCGGCTCGGGAACGGTTCCCGCCCAGGCGAGCGCCTCCGGCTGAGGCGCCGCTTGCGCAGGAGCGGCACTGACCTCCGCCGAAGGAACCGGACTTGCCGGACGGACGACGGAGCTCGTCGTCTCACGCGAGGGCCTGCTCCCCCCGAAGCCGCAACTCGTTAGAGCCAGGCAGGTTATGACGATCGCTGAGACAGCCGAAAAAGGACGCATGAGGACCCGCACGCAATACAAAAGCCGACGGCAACCGCGCCGTCAGGACCCACTGACGAGACTTGCTAAAGGGAAATTACCAAGAAAGATTGAATCCAATCTTTACGCGGGCAGAGTTGCGAGCGATTTCGCCCTCAGCGAAAACTCGCAAGAAACAGCCGGTTGAGATCTTCGACCACGAGCCTGGGCCTTTCCCGGTTCCGCAGCCCCTCGTTCAGGCGGTCCGAGCCCGCCTGCTGGAAGGTCATGTAGCCGTCGTGGCGTGGCCGGAGCCAGGCGCCTTCGAGCGTCGCCCGCGTCGCGCGGTAAAAATCATGGGTCGCCGCATTGACCGTATCGTCCTGCCAGGCGTCCCCGTGTCCGGGCTGGCCGCCGGATGCCGCATAGAGGCCGCGCTGCACGCCGGCGCCCGCAACCCCATAGGCGAAATCGATCGCCTGTTCCGGCGCCTGCGAAAAGGCCGAGACGGCTATGCCCGTCCCGCCGAGCGCCGAGCCGACCGGCCCGGCGGCGCCGACGGTCGGGAAATCGCCGAAGCGGACGAGCGCCGGGCGAAAGCCGGTAAGGGAATAGCTGACATAGCCGTAGATAAGCGGCGCGCAGACGGCGGGCGAGGCCTCGGCCGCCATGACCTCGAGCACCGCGATCGGGTCCATTCCGAAGCATGCGGGGTCGATGAGTGCCGAGATTTCCTGCAGCAGCTCGACCGCCATGGCGCCGGTTTCGGCGTCGACGAGATCGCCCTTACCGGCGCTGCGGCAGGGACGGCCGAGATTGCCGCAGAGCGTGTAAAAACTCATCAGCGAATGCGGCGGCCTGAGCGGCAGGAGGACGCCGCCGCTGCGCGCGAGCGCGAGCATATCCCGCCAGGTCTGAAGGCGATCCGTGCGATCCGGCCGCCAGGCCTGGACCTGGGTCGCCGCGTCGATCGGAAAGGCCCATTGCCGTTCGTTCCACGCGTAGCTCCGATAGGACGGGCCGACGCTTGCCGCCGAGAGCGCCTGCCGCTCCGCCTCGCGGCCCGGCACGTCCAGGGGCAGCAGGCAATTCTCGCCGGTGATCTGCCCCACATGCGGATGGTCGATGACGATCAGGTCATAGTTCCTTGCCAGGGTCTCCACCGGAAAGGTTTCGAAATCCTGCAGCGACCGCTTCTCCCACCGGATCTCGACGCCCGTCTTTTCCTGCCAGGATTGCGAGCAGGCCACCATCGGATCATAGCCGCGCGGGTGATTCCAGGTCATTCCCTTGAGGACGACGCTCATAGGCCGAACTCCTCCCTGATCGAGCGGCCATGCTCACCGATCCGCGGGGCGGCGCGCTCGACGCGCGGGCGGCGGCCGTTGATCCTCAGCGGCGAGCGCGTGGTGGTGATCGATACGTCGTCTTCGCGCATCACCGTCTGCAGCATGTCGAGCACCAGGAAACCTTCGCTTTCCAGAAGCTCGTTCCAGTCGAGCACGCGCGCGCACCAGATGTCGGCCGGCTCCAGCACGGCCAGCCATTCGTCGACGGTGCTGAGCGCGATGCGGTCAGCAATCAGCGCCTTGATGCGGTCGCGCTCGGTGAACCACGAGGACGGGTCGTCGCGATAGGGGGCGAGTTCGTCGATCTGAAGCAAATCCGCAAGCTTCGGGATCGGCGTCATGGCGATCGCAAGATAGCCGTCGCTCGCCGCATAAACGCCGTAGGGTGCGGCGAGATAAGCATGGGCGCTCCGGAATGCCGACCGCTTCGGCAGACGGCCGCCGTCATTGAGATGCGTGGTCAATACCTCGAACTGGAAATCGACAAGCGCCTCCAGGAGGCTCGTTTCGACGAGGCTTCCCTTGCCGGAAATACCGCGCCGCACCAGCGCCGCGAGAATTCCTTGAGCGGCGGCGGCGCCGGCCAGCATGTCGCCGATGGCGAGCCCGAAGGGAACCGGCCCCTGCCCTTCGTCGCCGTTCAGCCACATGACGCCCGAGCGCGCCTGCGCCAGCAGATCCTGGCCGGGACGCTTCACCCAGGGGCCCTCCTCGCCATAACCGCTGATCGAGGCATAGACGATGCGCGGATTGATAGCCCTGACGGCCTCATAGTCCAGCCCCAGCCTTTCGATGACGCCCGGCCGGAAGTTCTGGATCACGACGTCGGCCCGCGCGAGAAGCCGCTTCAGTGCGGCAAGATCGGCCTCGTTCTTGAGGTCTATCGCAAGGCTTTCCTTGGCGCGGTTGATCGCGTGGAAAATGGTCGAGTCGCCGCCGATTTCCGTGTCGCTCAGATAAAGCCGGCGGGAAAGATCGCCGCCATCTGGCCGCTCGATCTTGATCACCCGCGCCCCGAGATCCATCAGCCGCAGCGAACAATAGGGGCCGGAAAGAAACTGGCTCATGTCGACGACCACCAGGCCGGAAAGCGGCAGTTCGGATTCTGTTGTCATGCGTGGTTACTCTTCCCTCATGCAGCGGCAACGCGATGCGGATGACTGTCGGACAAAAATAGTGTCTTCTTATTTGAATACTTAATTCAAATATAGGTGTCCTGACAAGCTGCAAAAGGGACGACGTCCGATGCATGGCGCAGCTGACTGCCGGAATGAAGCAACGAAAGCACTGGCGATACCTGCCGGATTGGAGACGCGCTGGCGCCATCGAGAGGCGCTCGGAATGCCGCGCATGCGCATCACGCTACAGGCCCCACCGGCTCCGCGGCATTTCCTGCAACAAGTTTCTGTCCAAGATGGCATCTGGCCAGAACAAGCCCAATGGGACGCAGACCCGTCCAGCATCGACTGAACCGGAGAGGTTGGGTGTCGCAAGACCTGGAAAGTCCCTGCCGGCTGCGGCCGCAGGATTTCGTGTTCGCGGAAAAGTCCGTCGAGCCAGACCACGCGTTGATCGCAGGTGAGTACCCAGCTGGCGGGCGTGGTACGGCGCGAGATCGGCATTCGGCTCCATCGTCAGGATGGTATATGTCTCCGGCCAGGCCGGGTCGCCGGCCGCCAAATCCCCGCGAAATAGAACCAGTCACCAATGGTGAGCGAGAAGCTGAAGTTCCTGTGGCGAAACTCGGACGCGCCAGGCAGCGGCGGGCGGGGAACGTCCGGGGCTTCCGATCGGACGACGTTCACGGCGCCCGCCAACGTCGCGCGGACGCAGGCCCCACGGCCGCCCCACCATCTCCACTTCGCCATCATGGCGCCTCATGATGACGCAGCGGGCGTCGGACTGGCAACCTTCGCGCGCGTCACATACCAGGAACACGATTCCGAGACAATCGGACCTGAGACGGAGGATGCATGTGCAATGATTATCGGCTGATGACGGATGTCGCCTCCATCGTCGAGGACTTTGCCGAGCTCAAGATCAAGATCCGTTTCGGTGAAGGCACCCCGAATCTCGAAGCCCGTGAGGACATCAAGATCACCGATGTTGGGCCGATCGTCAGGGCGATCGACGGAGTGCCGGATGAGGCCGAGCTCGTACAGCGACGCTGGAGTTGGCCGGGGCCGAACAAGCGGCCGGTGTATAACTTCCGATCAGAGGGACGGGAGTTCAACTCCCGCTGCCTAATTCTTGCCGACGGCTTTTACGAGTTCACCGACCCGAAGGATCCGAGCAAGAAGCGCAAGGACAAGTGGCTGTTCACCAAGAAGGACGAGCCGATCTTCTGCATCGCCGGCATCTGGCGCAACACGCCCGAGGTCGGGCAAGCCTTCACCATGCTGACGATGGCGCCGGGGCCCGACATCGCTACGTATCACGATCGACAGATCGTGATCCTTGAGCGCAATGCATGGACTGACTGGCTGAACCCGAGCGTTTCTGCGAAGTCGCTGATCAAACCCCTTCCGGTAGGCACGCTATCGGTAGAGCACGTTGGCTAGAGTCTGCTCGATTCGCGATGTGTTCACGGGCTTCAAAGTAGCTTGAGCTTTGTCGCCTGCGCCTGCGTGTCGGCATTCAGCGTCCTGCGAGCATCATTCATGTGGAAGTTCGCGTAGGTTCGTGTACTCGATGGTGGTGATTGCTCTGCGTGTCCAACGTTCCTGCCATTAGTCGTTTGTGGTGAACCTCAGCCGTGGCGAGTTTCTCGCGTTTCATGCTCTTCATCTTGGCTCGGATATACACTTCCGACCGCTGCAAATGGTGTTTCACCGGCCGGGTGCCAAGCGAATTCCTCGGGCTCCAATGCAGCCAACTTCACAATGCTGCCCTCCAATGCCGTTCGTATTCCATAGTAAGTGATGACGTCTGTCGCGACGACCCGCATCAGAATCCCTCTACCGACAGCTCTCACAACGGCCTCGCCATCGATGAACTTGAAAGTCTTTTCCATTCCGTTGTCCACGATTGAGACGCAAAATTCGGCAAACCGTTGGGAGACAGTCTCGACGAGGTTCCTTGAACCGGGGACGGAGACACAGCACTCTGAGAGGCGGTCATACATGTTCGCTCCTGTAAGATTCAATGTTGGCGTGGCCTTGGTGCAGCGCACGCTCTTATCTGTTCGTCAGCACGTCTTGGATCGCGGTGCCCACCGCCCGGATGTCGTCTTCAGAGTGTCCGGCCGTGGGGCAAAGCCGCAACCCTGCCCTTCCCCGTGCAACCGTGGGAAAGAAGATCGCCGACGTATAGAAACCGCGGTCGAGCAAAGCTCTTGCGGCTTCGATGGCCGTCATCTCGTCGCCTATCTCGACCGTTCGTATCGGCAAGGGTGAGCCTTGCTGGTCTGTGGGAACGAGGCTGTCGAACAAGGCGATTCTGCTTCGAAGTCCCTGTTGTAGCTCCGTGAGTTCTTGCGTTAGGTGCAGTTGCTGCGACGCGCGCGCCGCGCCGATTGCCGCGACATTCAGCGACGCCGAAAACGCATGAGCGACCGCGAATCTTCGAAACAGTTCCTCTTGCCGCGCCGTTCCAAGCATGATCAAGGCTCCTGAGGCGCCGAAGCCCTTTCCGAGCGAAGCCGCAACTATCGTCCGCTCCCCCAGGTGCCCGCTCATTTGCGATCTGGCAAAGCCTTCCCCGTGCTTTCCGAAGATCGATATGCCATGTGCGTCATCTATATAGAGGAAGAGGCCATAGCGGTCCTGCAGGCGCCTTAGGTCCTCGATGTCGGCGCTTCCGCCCATCGAATAGACGCCGTCGCAAACGAAGGCGACGGATTCGTTCGCGCGGCAGAGCATTTCGAGCGCGTCGAGATCGTTGTGAGCAATGGTCTCGACGCGAGTTTCGGCGGCAATGGTTCCCTTGTGAAAGGCAAGCGTCGCGTGGGCGAAGCGATCGAACACCATCAGCGGCTTAACGCCACCCGTGAGATGCCCGGAAGCAATCAGCGGCAACGCGCTCATGTTGGCTGCGAGCACTGTGGTATAAGTAATCACCCGCGCATCGAACAACTCCGACAGCGCCGCCTCCAAGTCACCGAGAATCGAGAAATTGAGACGCGTCCTTGCGCATGACCAATGAAGCGCGCCGTAATCTTTCAGTGCGTCGATGGCACCTGCAACGACCTGCGGATGGTTGTCCAAGCCGAGATAGGAGCAACGCACGAAGTCGACGACCCGACGTCCCCGGTCATGGGTTAGTGCCACGGCGCGATTCTCCAGAGGTCGCCCGTAAATCGCCATCAAGCCCTGAAAATGCGCGGCATCGAAATGGCTTTGGGCGTACTGGATTAAGCTGGCGGTGTTCCTTTGGGCACCCTTGCCAGAAATACTTCCCTGCCCTGGCGCTTTTTCTTCCATCCGAAAATCTCCCGATACTTGATTGGCGAATGTACGGGAGATTTATTTGTTTAGGCGCTGAACTCAACGAAGTATTTGCGAAATATTTTCACGCTGAATTTCGCATTCGGCGTAAAATTACGGTTGAATTTTCCTTTCCCTGCACTTTTGAAAAAAATATGAGAAGTGTGAAACGTGTCCGAGCTCAATCGGAGCCATAATCAATGTCGATTGCATAGCCGGTGGCCCGTATTGTGCGAATAAGAGGATGGCCGGTCAGGCGCTCGAGCTCCCGACGCAAGCGACCGACATGCACATCCACGGTGCGCGGCTGCACGTAGCGATTTGAAGGCCACGCCGCTTCGATCAGTTCCAGACGGCTCCGCACCCGGCCTGGTGCCTCAAGCAGGCATCGCAGCAGGTTGAATTCGATGGCACCGAATTGAACGTCTTCATCACCATATCTGACGAGACGGCGCCCAGGCTCGAGTCTTAACTCGCCAAAGGTCTCAGCGGCCTCTTCGCTAGCGGGATGTGTCGGCTGCTTATCATTCGCACGATTGTTCGGCAGAGAACCAAGGTAAGCAAGCAGCCTCGCCGGCGAGACGGGGCGCACGAAGTTTTCGTCAACCCCCGCTTTCAACAGTGCCAGATAGTACCGCTCATTGCCCGACGAAACGAGGGCGATAGTCGGGATACGCGAGGTTACGTCGTTAGCCTTTATGGCGGCACATGTTCTCACCGTGAGCTCTGAATCCTCTGCTGAATCCAGGATGATTGCTGTGGCCGGCCTTAGCACAGCCTGATCCACTACCTCTTCTTCGCTCACCAACATCGTCTGAAAGCCCTCCGACGCGAGGATGTGTGCAAGCAACACGTAGAAGTTCGCATTACCAGAGCAGATCAGGACCAAGTGTTTTGTGTGCTGAGCCTTCTTGCTTTCAAGCTTTCTCATCGCCGTTCTCTTCCCGATGTTTGATGTCACAAAAATCGGAAATAGTATGGTCGCGGCTCCTACGTAATCCCTAGAATTTTAGAGATATTGCGCGAAATAGCCATAAATGTGTAAACCCCACGCGCTATTCG
The DNA here is from genome assembly GCF_000375585.1 of Sinorhizobium meliloti 4H41. GTDB lineage: Bacteria > Pseudomonadota > Alphaproteobacteria > Rhizobiales > Rhizobiaceae > Sinorhizobium > Sinorhizobium meliloti_A. Next base: position 252,730 of record NZ_AQWP01000006.1, read on the forward strand.
TCCTATTTTGTTGCAACATTTTTGTTGATTTTCGATGTGAGATGGGCACTCTGTGGATGCAGCGAACCGGGTTCGTTATTCATGCACATGACATCAGAGAAAGCGCCAGAACCGATGAAGACCAGCCTCGACCATGTTCCGCTTCGAAAACAGCGCGAACTCGCGCGCATCGTCGAGGTCCTGCACAAGGAATTCGAGGACGCCCTCTATGAGGGGATGGCCGACTTCGAAAAGTTTGACCGCATTCTGAAGATCATCCTCTTCGGTTCTAATGCCCGAGGAAGATGGCTCGACGAGCCGCACACGAGGAAGGGATACAAATTGGATTACGATCTGCTGATCGTCGTCAACCACAGGAAGCTCACAGATTTCTCGACCTACTGGCACAAGGCGCAGGAGCACCTCATGCACTTGCCGGAGATCGGACGCCAGTAAGCCTCATCGTTCATTCAAGACGGGAATTGAACACGGCACTACGATGGACAGTATTTTTTCTCCGAAATCCGCCGCGATGGCATCCTCCTCTATGAGCGGGACGACGAGCCGCTGGCCGAAACGAGACCGCGTACGTCGGCCCGCCCTGCGAATGGCGGCCGAGTATTTCGACGGCCGTATGCCGCATGCTCGGAAATTCGCGAAGGGCGCCTCGTTCTATCTGAAGGAGCGCGATCCGAAAGAGGCTGCGTTTTTGCTTCATCAATCGATCGAGCAGGCGTATTCAGCACTCTTGCTTGTCCTGACGAGCTACAGCCCTGCATCCCACAATCTGAGGCATCTGCGCAGCCTCGCCGAGGAACGAGATCAACGACTTGCTGAGGTTTGGCCGCGCCATCAGCATCAATATCTAGCGTGGTTCAACATCTTGAATGAGGCTTATGTCAAATCTCGGTACTCGAAGCGCTATGAAATCAGCGAAGAAGCCCTTGCCTGGCTCGTTGAAAGAGCCTGTCGGCTGATTGCCGACGTGGAAGCGATCTGCATCGAACATCTAGATCGCCTTCGAAAACAGGCAGAAGATGATCTCGACTGAGTCCGGAAAGGGCACAGTCTTCGCTTGTGATAGACACATTTGCCAGGGACGGCACGATGAGAACCAAATGGTTCTGTGGCTCGCGAAAGCTGAGTTCCAACGTCCGGCAACCCATTTTGATCCCCTGCGCCGGACAGCAGGAGGTTCAGCGTGTCCAAGATTTTTTGCAATCCCGCCATCGGGGAGCAAAGCCCCCGGAAAGACGGCTTCTGGCAGAAGCATCAACAGGAGGAAGTGGTGGAGGCGGCGATCGGCCTCTATGGCAACGAAGCCGCAATTGCGGCCGCCTATTGCGCGCTCGAGGCCTGGACCGAACGCCGACACGGCGATTACGGCTTCTGGTTTGAGGTATTCCTACGACTTAGAAGAACCGCTTGATTTAGCAGTTCATCTATTCAGAGGGTGCGCCGTGCGGCTGTCAGTGGTCGAGCAAGGCGCTCCCGGCTTAAATTGGGAAACGCTCAATTTCGCCCTGGCGGCCGAGCCCGTCAAGCGCGTAGCCAATGGACCGTACGGTGCGGATAACATCAGGCCCATAGTGCTTCAGCGCGCGCCTGATGTGACCGATATGGATATCGACAGTGCGGAGCTCGACTTCGGCTTCAGGCGGCCAGCCGGCGGCGATGAGATCGTCACGACTGTGCACCACAGTTGGCATCTTCATAAGATGCAGAAGCAGTCTGAACTGTAGCGCGGAAAGGCTTACAGTGTGGCCGTTTCGCGTAACACGAACCGTGGCGACATTCATCTCGATATCCGCGTGCCGGAATATCTCGCGTGAGACGCCAGGGCGGGAGTCGTCGGGCAAGTTCGTTTGAATGCCCTTGAGGAACGCGAGCAGGTGTCGCGGATCGTAGGGACTGCATATGACCACGTCGATCCCGAGACTGCTGAGATTCTTCCTCGGTGCATTCGCAAAGACGGCGACTGGCGGGCGGTCGCTGGTTGCCTTTATGCGGCGGCAAAGGCCAGGCGCCTCCAGGCGCCGATCGGAACAATCGACCAGGACAGCGAGCGGCCTTTCGGTCTCGATTGTACTAATCAGTTCGCTCGCATCGGAGCAAAGCTGGACAGTAAATCCCTCGGTCTCGAGAATGTACTCGAGCAGAAGAAAGAGCTCCGCGTTGCCCGTATAAATCAGCACACCCGCATGCATTCCGCACCCGGTCTCCAACTTCAAAGTGGCGCGTATTCTCCGCCATTGATGTCTATTATCGCGCCATTGATGAAGGCTGCTCCGTCGGAGGTCAGGAAACCGATGGCCGCCGCGACTTCTTCAGGCTCCCCCAGGCGGCCCGCGGGAATGCGGGCAACTGCTGTGCGATTGACCTCGCCGTCACGCGGACCGGCCATCTCCGTGGCAATCCTTCCTGGCGCAACGACATTCACCGTAATTGAGTGCGCCGCGTACCGTGAGACCAGCGAGCGGGCAAAGCCCGCAAGTGCGGCTTTCGAGGCGACATAGGCGGTGCCCGCGATTTTCGGGAGCGCACGACCGGCAATGGACCCGACAAGAACAACGCGGCCAAAACCCTGCGCGCACATGCCGGGCAAGACCGCCTGGCAGCAAAGCATTGTCCCGGTCAGGTTGACGGAAAGAACCGTGTTCCATTCTTGGAGTGTGATCTCTTGGAATGGGGTCGGCCCGTAGGGCCCCTTGGGTGATATGCCGGCATTGCAAACGAGAATGTCTGCTCTGCCCCAGCAATCGTCCAATTCCCGAAAGAATGCCGTTATCTGCGCCGGCTCACCGAGATCAACAGCGCGCGCGAACACCCGCTCGGAGCCGAAATCCTGACAAAGAGCTTGGGCGGCGCTTTCAACATTGACGAGCGTTTGCCCGAAGAGGGCGACCCAGCATCCACGCTCCAACAGGAGACGGGACGTTGCCAACCCGATACCGGAAGTGCCGCCGGTGACGACGGCAATTCTTGCTTTAGAATCACGACTCATGCCGCTTCGTCCATCTTTGCGAAGAGTGAGAGGGGGGGATGCGCCGCCGGGTCGGTCATCACTTCGATCAATAGCGGCCCCTGGTCCATGCCACGCTGCAAGTGATCGGCAAGCTCACTCGGGTCTTCCACACGGACCGCTGGGCAGCCGCAGGCTTCCGCCAATTTTGCGTGATCCACCTCGGCAAAGTGGCATGCCGATGTGAAGTTGCCGAACTTCACCGTTTCCGCATCGCGCTGGAAACCGAGGATGCCGTTGTTGAGGACGACGATCGCCACAGGAAGCTTCATCCGCATCATGGTCTCAAGCTCGGCCCAGCTGTGAGCAAAGCCGCCGTCACCGACAATCGCAATGACCGGCTTATCCGGTCGGGCAACCTTAGCCCCGATCGCGAGCGGCACCCCCCAACCGAGCCCCGCCAGCCCGCGCGGCGTGATAAAGCGCATTCCGCTCGCTCGCGCTCGGAGTTGGCCCAGGACCCACATAGACGAGTAGCTCGCGTCGGCGACGACCGTTACGTCGTCGGTTAGCAGGTCCTGGAGTTCAGCCATAATCCGCTCTGGGCGTATCGGTCGGGAACGCGATGTCACCACGTCGTGGCGATCAAGCTCGAACTGCTTCCAATTTTGATGGATACATTCCTCCAGTCGCGCGCGATCCCGATGCCGCCGCGTGAGGTCGACGCGGGTGAGCGCCGCTCTCAGGGCGGCAAGCGTTTCCCTGGCATCGCCCACCAGCCGAATGGCTTCGTAGTTGCGTCCGATCTCCACCGGATCGATGTCAATGTGCACGACCGTCGCGCTGGAGGGAATTTGCCGCCAATTGTCGGTGCCGTTCTGGTTGGTACGCGTTCCGATGAGAATGACCAAGTCCGCACTTCCGACCAAAGCGGACGAGTATCGACCGAGCGATCGCGGCCCGACCAGCGAGCCTAACACTCCGGCCGAAAGCGGATGAAATTCGTCCACCGCCCCCTTCCCCATGTTCGTTGTGAGAATCGGCAGGCACGCTTCCTGCTGGAGCGCAGCGAGTTCTGCCGCGGCGCCGCCGCAATGAACGCCTCCGCCGGCGATAATGATCGGGGCTCGCGCCGCTGCGATCAGAGACGCGACCTCTGCTAGTGCTTCATCCGACGGGCGGACGCGATCCAAGGGCCAGTGGCCTAAGTTCTTTGAACGTACGACCGCCGGAGATCTCGCCCCGGCACGCAGGAGATCGGCTGGAAGCAGCAGAGCGGCTGGGCCGGCACGGCCTGACGACGCGGCCGTAAATGCCGCGTCCACATAGTCGTCGATCCGCTCCGGAACCGTGACACGCCGCACCCATTTAGTGCAGGACTGGAAGAGAGCAATCTGATCAAGATCCTGAAAGGCATTGCGGTCCATTTGGTCTCGCTCGACATCCTGCACAAGCGCCACGATCGGCACACTAGCCTTCAACGCCTCGGCCAGCGGCGGCACAAGCAAAGTTGCCGCGGGGCCGTTTTGGGCGGCAACCACAGCTACTTTGCCGGAAAGACGGGCGTAGCCGTCCGCCATCGCACCGCCCATGTTCTCCTGCCGGTACGCGATCTGGCGAATGCCGATCGCTTCCGCAGCAAGGATGACCGCGGATGGCAGGCTTTGGCCAAATATGAATTTCACATCGTGCCGGCGAAGAATCGTCGCGATACGCTGCGCAACGGTTTCGTTTGGGTTCTGTTGCGTCATTGCGCGCACTCCTTTCCGGATTGGATTTCGGCCTGAAGAAATTCGTCAAATGCACTGAGGATAAGGTCGATGTCGCTGTCGACCATTGGCGTCGAAAGGCAGGCGGCGGCTCCATAGGGGAGAAGAATGCCCGCTTCCAGTAAGTAGCGGCTCATTCTTCGCATGAGGGAGGCCTCTTCGGCGCTCAGATAGGCATCGCGATATTCGAGCGGCGCGATGCGCTTCGGATGGATGCGGAAGAGCGAGGCGGCGCCGGTCACCGAGAAGCGCGCGTCGCGCTTGGCAATGCTTGCCCTCAAGCCTGCGCGCAACCTCTCGCCCATCGCTTCGAGGTGATCGAACGCATCGGGAGTCATCGCCTCCATCGCTGCCCGGCCAGCGGCCATTGAGACCGGATTTGCGGAAAACGTGCCACCCTGCGGCAACAACGGTTTTCCATTTTCGGTGCCGAAAACGCGCATCACTTCCTCGCGGCCGCCAATGGCACCGATCGGGAAGCCGCCTCCGATGATTTTGCCGGCCGTGGTCAGATCGGGTTTCAGACCGTAGCGTGCTGAGGCCCCGGCATAGCCCTGCCGAAGATTGAGCACCTCGTCCGCGACAATCAGGATTCCGTACTTGCGCGCCGTTTCCGACAAAGCCTCGAAAAAGGCGGGCTCCGGATGCAGCAACCCCGCCCGGCTGGGCATGGGATCAATCAGTACACAGGCAACGCGGTCGCTCGCCGCACTCAAGCGCGCTTCAAGGCCCTCGACATCGTTGAAGCGCAAAAGATGGACTCCGTCGGCGACGCTTGAGGGAGTGCCGCGATAGGCCGGAGTTGCGACGGACATTGGCGCCCAGCCGCCTTTGCCGGGCGAAACCTCCTGCCCAGCCTCTGCCCAGTCATAGGCGCCGTGATAGGCGCCTTCGATGCGTGCGATCGCGGGCCTGCCGGTGAAAGCGCGCGCGGCCTTGATCGCGAACATGACCGCTTCCGTTCCGCTATTGACGAAGCGGACCCGTTCCATTGCGGGAATGCGGGTCGTCAGAAGTTCCGCGAGCGCGATTTCATGCTCCGTCGGGTTGGCGAAACAGGTTCCCGAGCGCAGCAGGTCGACGACAGCCTCCGTGGCCGGAGCGAAGCCGTGCCCGTGAATGAGCGTGGTAAAATTGTTGTTCAGATCGAGGAGCCGGTTCCCGTCGACATCGACGAGATAAGCCCCCTCGCCGCGCTGGACATAGATCGGAAACGGGTTCCTCTCCACCGTGGCGCGGGTGGTTCCATCCGGGAACACGGCCTTGGCGCGGTTGAATAAATGTTTCGACCGACTACGCGCAGACGTCTGCCGCAGTCTGTTTGTTGCTTGAACGAGCATAGTTCCGGCTTCCTGAGGTGAGAAATCGACCGCTCGCTTTGCACGAGCTTCACAATTTTGTTGCAACAAAAATGCAGCCCGTCAAGTCCATGCAACAAAATCTTAAGCCAAGGAGCCCGCACCCCTCTCCAGAGAGGCGCGCTTCAGCCGTCGATATCCATCGCGAATATCATTTTCCATCGCCGCCCTGAGGCTTGCCGCGTCACGCTCCGCGAGAGCCTCCATGGCGATCTCGTGGTTGCGAACACCGTATTTCTCCTCGGCAAACTCTGGGTAGAGATTGTGCAAGGACGGCCCGATCCTCAGCCACAGGCTTTCGATCATCGAAACGAGCTGGGGAAGACCCGAGAGACGGTAGATCGTAAAGTGGAATTCCTTGTTGTGCCACAGCGCTTCCGCATAGCGGTTTTCGTCGAGGGCGGAATTGATAAGCTCTTGTAAGGCCACCAGTTCTTCCACGTCTGCCGGCGTTCCGTGCTGGGCGGCCTGTTCGGAAGCCAGCCCCTCAAGCGCCAGGCGAGTGAGCGTTATCTCTCGAAGGTCGGCCGCGTCGAGAATTGGGACGACAACCGTCTTCGGCCCGGTATAAACAAGCGCGCCTTCGCTCGTCAGACGATTGATCGCATCGCGCGCGGGCGTTGTGCTGACATCGAGGTCTTGGGCGACTGCGCGCACCGTCAACTTGTGGCCTGGCAGATAGACGCCACGGATGATGCGCTCCTTCATTTCCCGATAGGCGGCATCCCCCAGCCGTTTCGAGGCTCTCTCAAGATCTGGCGATTCGGTTGCATTGTCCGCCATTTTGCTCTCTCGATCGGTTGACACTGTGAATTTTTGATGCAACAAAAATAAAGTGTGAAGGTTTTGCAAAGCTTTTGTCGCGCCAGCGGCTATTAGCAGCTTTCACATGCTCCGTCACGCGGGCCGGCGACAAGCGGCCCGCGGGGCACCAGAAACCTCGGCAATAAGCGCATCGTCCTGACTCGTCCCGGGTCGGAGGAAGGCTTTTCATTGCGGCCGGAAGCGGCCGTATCCAGGGGAAGACGCCGAAGAGCGTCCAACAGCTGAAAGGAAAGGCGGATTTGATCGGTCAATCTCTGTCCCTTGCGGGACTTCAAAAACGATACGGCGAAGCCCTTGCGATTCGCGAGCTGTCGCTCGACGTCGCAGCCGGCGAGTTTGTCTCGCTGTTGGGGCCGTCCGGCTCCGGCAAGACAACAGCCTTGACGATGATAGCCGGCTTTGAGGCTCCGAGCGCAGGCAGGATCGCCATCGGTGGCCAGGACGTGACTTTCCTTGCGCCAAATCACCGGAACATCGGAATGGTGTTCCAGAAATACGCGCTTTTTCCGCACCTGACGATCCACCAGAACATCGCATTTCCGCTCAGGATGCGTGGGCGGATGCAGAAGACCGCGATCGTGCAGCGCGTCGAGGAGATGCTGGAACTCGTCCAGCTCTCCGGCTACGCGGAGCGCTATCCCAACCAGCTTTCCGGTGGCCAACAGCAACGGGTCGCCGTGGCGCGGGCTTTGGCCTTTGAGCCACCCGTCCTTCTGATGGATGAACCACTTGGCGCCCTCGACAAGAAATTGCGAGAGGCGATGCAATTCGAGATCAAACGTCTACAGGAGCGACTTGGTGCCACGGTCGTCTACGTAACCCATGATCAGGACGAAGCGCTGACGATGTCGGATCGCGTCGCCATAATGTCCGACGGTCGCTTGATGCAGATGGGTACACCGACGGAGCTCTACCGGCAGCCGAAGACGGAGTTCGTCGCGGACTTCATCGGCCGGATGAATTTTATTGATGGCGATTGCCTCGACTGCACGGCTGAGCGAACGGTTGTTCGTTTATCGGAGAGAACGGTGCTCAACCTCCGTTCTGCGGCAAGCGAGCGTACGCGCAAATATGATGCCGGAACGGCTCTGCGTGTGGCAATCCGTCCAGAACGGATGCGTCTTGCGAAGCGCGGCGATGGTGGCGCCGACGCGCTGCCGGGCGTCATCGATGCCGCTGTGTTCATCGGTTCGACATACATCTTTCTCGTCCGCCTAGCCGATCGCCCGGAAGCAAGCCTGCAGGTACAGGTCGCTGCTGACTGCGTCATGCCATTCCAAAGAGACGACGCCGTGGACATCGTCCTTGACGGCGCAGCCGCGCACGTCTTTTCCATAGCGGAGAGGTGCGCCGCATGACGCGTTCACTGGCATCACTCTCATCTTCATTGACATCCCGCCGGTCGAGCTCCGCGCGCATTTATTCGCCCACCGCGTCCATGGCATTGGTCACGCCCCTCCTCGCGGTCCTGCTGACTGGGTTCCTGTATCCGGTCGCGCGGCTGATCGCGCTGAGCTTTTCCGGGGGAACATTCAGCCACTATCGGCGTATTTTTACCGAGTCGCTTCATCTCGACGTTCTCTTCAGCACGATCGAGGTCGCCCTTGTCGTGACGCTTGCGAGCCTGCTGTTGGGTTTTCCCGTCGCCTACATGATGGCGCGGCTGAGCAGGGGCTTGGCAATGGCGATCGCCGCCTGCGTCTTCATCCCCTTGTGGACTTCCGTCCTCATCCGCTCCTATGCGTGGGTCGTCCTTCTCCAACGCAACGGCATCATCAACAAGCTGCTCGTCGATACGGGGGTTACGGAAGGGCCGTTAAAGCTGATCTATACCCAGGGCGCGGTCATCCTCGCGATGACGCATGTGCTGATGCCCTTCATGATCCTGCCGATTTATTCGGCACTGCGCGCATTGCCCCCAGACTACGTGCGTGCCGCCCGCAATCTCGGCGCCGGGCCCATCCGTACCTTCGTCGCCGTAACGCTTCCGCTCAGTCTGCCGGGTGTTTTTGCCGGCAGCGTCATGTGTTTCGTACTGGCGCTCGGCTTCTACATCACCCCGGCGCTGGTTGGTGGGCCCGGCTCGATGCTGATGGCGACGCTCATCGGCCAGCAGACAACAGTCCTGCTCGATTGGCCGTTCGCGGCAGCACTTTCGACCGTACTCCTCGCCGTTACGCTCCTTTTTGTTCTCCTGTTCCGCAGGACGCTATCGCTCAGCAGAGGATTGAACAGTGTCTATTGATCACGCACACATGCCGGGCCGGATTCCTGCGGCCATGGATATCTTCGCTTCTCCGACGATCCGCGGCTATTCGAGGGCGGCGGGGATCATTGCCTTCGGCGCGGGGATCGGATGTATTCTCTTCTTCCTGCTGTTGCCGACGCTGATCGTGCTACCGATGTCGCTCAGCGAAACTGACCATATTGAGTTCCCGCCCCAGGGCCTGACACTCAAATGGTACAGCGCCTATTTCAATGATCCGGACTGGATGGCAGCGACGTGGTTCAGTCTTAAGATCGCCTTGGCGACAACCGCGACAGCGACTGTCGTGGGAATCATGGCGGCGCTCGCGATTGTGCGAGGATGCCTTCCGTTCAGATCCACATTGCAGGCGCTTGCGCTCGGGCCGATGATTGTTCCCCACATCATCCTGGGCGTGGCGCTCTACCTCGCCTTCTCGCCCCTGCAGCTCACCGGCAGCTTTTTCGGATTCCTCATCGCGCACACCGTGTTGGCAATCCCCTATGTGATCATCACCGTCACGGCGTCGCTGCAGCGCGTCGATCCGACGCTCGAGCTGGCGGCGTTGAACTGCGGGGCCAACAGGCTGCAGGCATTCTTCCTCGTCGTTCTGCCGAACATCGTCCCAGGTGTCGCAGCGGCGGCCGTGTTCGCCTTTCTCGCCTCATTCGATGAAGCGACCGTCGCGTTCTTCATATCGGACATTGGTGGCAAATCGATCGGGCGCAAGATGTTCGAGGATATCGATTTCAACCTGACGCCGGTCATTGCCGCGGTCTCGACCGTGCTCGTCGCCACTTCCCTCCTGCTCATGGGCACGGTTCACCTGCTGAACGCCCGTAAGCCTCGCTCGTGAAACCGAGGACTCCCACTTCTCAGCATCTGAATTAACAAAGGATTCTTTCATGACGTCTCTCCTCTCACGTTCCACAGCAGTGATGAAGCCGACTGTCGCCGGATTTCTATCCTTGATAGCCTTGTCGCTTCCGACATTCGCCGGCGAGCAAGTCATCATCGCGTCGACCGGCGGCGCTTATGACAAGGCTCTAAGGGAGGCCTGGTTCGATCCGTTCACGAAGGCTACTGGCATCGAGGTGGTCACCGTCGCGGCGACGAACGCCGAAATGCGCGCCAAGGCTGCGGCCATGGTGAAAACGGGAAACGTCAATTGGGACCTCTATCTCGACGGCGAGATCCAGGCCGCCTCAAAGGCGCATCGCGAAGTGACAGAGGATCTGACGGATTTCTGCCGCCAATTTGCCGATCGCGAGGACCTCAGCGCCAATGCATGCTCCGCTGGCGGGGCCCTGCTGCAATCCACGGCTACGCTGTTGGCCTACAGAACCGGAAAACCCGGAGAACCAGTTCCCGCAACATGGGCCGATATGTGGGACACAGGGAAATTTCCGGGTGAACGCGCATTTCCGAACTTCGATGATCCCTGGCGCGTCATGGCGGCCGCACTGCTCGCCGATGGTGTAAAGCGCGACGAATTATTTCCGCTCGACATCGATCGCGCGTTGGCTAAGCTCGACAAGATCAAGCCTTCCGTCACGCTGTGGTGGAAGACGGGCGATCAGAGCGTGCAAGGGTTTCGCAATGGCGAGTACTCGCTCGGGCAGATCTGGTTGACGCGCGCAAAGGCGATGCAGAATGAGGGGCTGCCGATCGACTGGTCCTACAAGGCCGCCTTCCTCGTCGGCGACCGGATAGCGCTGCTGAAGGGCGCGCCGCACCGTGACAACGCGCTGAAGTTAATGGCCTTCTGGCTGGACTCTCCCGCGGCGCAGGCCAAAGCGTGCGAAGCTCTCTCCTGCACGCCCCCGAGTAGCGATGCGATCTCGATGATGTCGGATGAGGCGCGCAAGACGATGCCGCAAGGTGACGACGTCCGGGATCACGTCATTCTTCCCGACGCGGAGTGGATCAACGCCAATGCTGCGATGATGTTGCAGCGCTGGAACGAGTGGATTCGCTGACTGCACCAGCGCCCCGCGTGCATGGAGGCGAGGCGCAGCGGTCTCGGAGCGCTCCGCCTTGGGAATCGTCTGAAGGTGAAGCGGATGCTCACCCCGAGCTAAGCGTCCTCTTTGGGGGGAGCCGAGGTTCATGCAAGCACCGTGTACGTCCTCGTTTGTCCAGAAGCAGTCGCACGACAGTTTCTGATCAGCGGCCGGGAGCGACCCTTCCCTCTCTTCCGCAGCAGACGCTGTGAACGGCTCGCTTGAGCCGATATCGTTGAAAAACTCGGAGCTTGAACGCCGTAGGAGGTGTGGGCGGCGTTTTTCAGGAATTTTGCGAGTTTGTCGCGGCCTTGGCATGGCGCGCGCTTGGGCTTTGCCCGCTGGTCATTAGAGGGCCATCGTGGTGGCTTGGAGGTGCATAGGCCTCAGCTTTGCCAGCCTTCTGAGGTTTTGCGCGGTCGCTGCAAGCAGGAATTCATCTCGCGCACCATACGGACCTCGCAGTCTCAGCCGTGCCAAGCGGAGAATGCGCTTGAGATGAGCAAAGAGCATTTCCACCTTCTTGCGACGATGCCGTGACTGTTCATAGTTCGGCGTTTTGGCGATTGCCCGTGCCACGTCTCGCGCATCTTCGTTCACGTCACGCGGTATCTTGCGATGCGACATGTTCGGGCAACAACGAGGCTTCGATGGGCACGCCCGGCAGTCTTTCTGACTCGCGCGATAGCGAAGCGTACCGTCTTTTGCCGGCGCTCCTCGGGGGTGGGCGTAGTTCCGTCGAAAGCGGACAAGCTCCTTACCCTCCGGGCAAATGTAACGATCATTCTCACCGTCCCAGATGAAGTCATCCCGAGACCAAGTGCCATCGGTTCGGTTGGACTTGTCGAAGACCGGGATATGCGGCGCGATCTGCTTGTGTTTGACGAGCCAGGCAAGATTGTCGGCCGAGCCGTAGGCGCTGTCCGCCACCACATATCGCGGCTTCAGTCCAAACCGGTTCTCTGTTCGATCGATCATCGTGCGTGAAGCGCCAACTTCGGCTTGGCGAATGGCTCGGGTCGCCTCGACATCGAGAATGACGCCATGGTCGGTGTCGATAAGATAGTTGGTGGCATAGGCAAAGAAGGCATGGCCTTTATGCGCACCAGTCCACTGCGCTGCCGGATCCGACGGCGAAATGAACTTCGGCGTCACCGGCGAGGCAGCGCCGAAGGCCGCATCATCGAGGACAGCCAGATACTCCTGCACCGAGCGGCTGGCATCCTCTTTCGCCTCATCGGTCTTCCATTCTGCGCTCGGCACCGAGCGTTGCTTGTTGGCGTCGGCTGCAATCAGGCTGGCGTCAACCGCGAAGCCTTCAGCGCCGACCAGCCCCTGGGCCAAGCAGCGCTCCACCACCGTCTCGAACAGGTGCCGCAGGATATCGCTTTGCCGGAAGCGGCCGTGGCGGTTCTTCGAGAAACTCGAATGATTGGGCACCTTGCCGTCCAGGCCAAGGCGGCAAAACCAACGGTAGGCGAGGTTAAGATGGACTTCCTCACAGAGCCGGCGCTCTGACCGGATGCCCATGCTGTAGCCGATGATCAGCATCCGCATCATCAGTTCCGGATCGATCGAAGGTCGGCCCGTGCTGCTGTAGTAGGGCTTCAACTGTGCGCGGATGCTATCGAGGTCCAGGTGACGATCGATGCAGCGAAGGAGATGATCCGCCGGCACGTGCTCCTCAAGGCTGAAATCGTAGAAGAGCTGCGCCGGAGCCGCCTGAAATCCCATCATTCGCCTGATCCCCTGCAAATCACTCAGAGGATTGAATCACGCGTCTCAAGCGCCAGCAATGACGAGTTTTTCAACACTATCAGCCCATTGCGGACGCCCGACGATGGCGCTGAGCATTTCACCCGCAGACGGTCGAGGCGGTTGCCGGCATGATCCTCGTCGCGGTTGCCGTTCACGAGCTATTCGTGCGGTGACAAGTGCGGGCGCACCGCTTGACAGCCGTGGGCAAAGAGCGGAAAACACAGTCCATGGGGTTGCGATCACCCCACGAGGCGACAGCCGAAGAATCGCGTCCTTTTCAACCGGTCAGACGGAGGACGCGCCATGCCGTCACTTCTTGAAATTTCCCCCGACAAGCTCGCCCGCCTCATCGGTACCCCGAAATCCCCAGCTCTCATCGACGTGCGGATTGACGAGGATTTCAACGCCGACCCTCGGCTGGTCCCCGGCTCGGTCCGGCGCGATTACCGTGAGGTGCAGTTCTGGAGGGATGAGCTTTACGGCCGGTCCGCCGTCGTCATCTGCCACCGCGGCAAAAAACTGAGCTACGGCGTAGCCGCCTGGCTCCGCCAGGCCGGCGTTTCGGCCGACGTGCTCGAGGGCGGCTTCGAGAGTTGGGCAAAGGCCGGACACCCGGCAGTTCCCGCCTCCAGCTTGCCCGAGAGGGATGGGCAAGGGCGCACCGTCTGGGTGACGCGCACGCGTCCGAAGATCGACCGCATCGCCTGCCCATGGTTGATCCGCCGCTTTGTTGATCCAAATGCCGTGTTCCTGTTCGTCTCGCCGTCCGAGGTCGAAACGGTCGCCGAGCGTTTCAATGCCACGCCTTTCGACATCGACGCGCCGGTCCGCTGGAGCCACCGTGGCGAGCATTGCACCTTTGACGTCATGGTTCAGGAATTCGGGCTGGCAACGGAACCGCTGTTGCGGCTCGCAACAATCGTTCGGGCTGCCGACACGGCGCGGCTTGATCTTGCGCCGCAGGCGCCCGGCCTGTTAGCCGCCTCGCTTGGGCTGTCGCGCATGTATGCCGACGACAACGAACAGCTCGAGGCGGGTCTGCCGCTCTATGACGCGTTTTACCGCTGGTGCCGGGACGCGACCGACGAAACGCACAACTGGCCTTCTCCGAAAAAGGGAGCATGACCTTGTCCGACATCGCACGGAACGTCACGACTATGTCAGAGCCCCAAGCATTGAGGCATGGCATACCGTTCGGCGACGCACTTCGCGTCTGGGCGCGGATCGCGACCTTGAGCTTCGGCGGCCCCGCCGGGCAGATCGCGGTGATGCACCGTATCCTCGTCGACGAGAAGCGTTGGATCGGCGAGCACCGCTTCCTGCACGCGCTCAACTACTGCATGCTGCTGCCCGGCCCGGAAGCGCAGCAGCTTGCGGTCTATATTGGCTGGCTCCTGCACAGAACTGTCGGAGGACTCGTCGCCGGCATTCTGTTCGTTCTTCCGGGCTTCCTTTCAATTCTTGCTCTGAGCTACATCTACGCGGCCTTCGGCAATGTCACTGTCGTCGAGGGGCTGTTCTTCGGCCTGAAGGCGGCCGTGCTTGCGGTCGTTATTCATGCCGTCTTCCGGATTGGCAGCAGGGCGCTGAAAAACCGGCTGATGATCGGCATTGCGGCGGCCGCCTTCGTCACCATCTTCTTCTTCGGGGTGCCGTTCCCGCTGATCATTCTGGGCGCCGGCATCATCGGCTATATCGGTGGGCGCTCGGGGTCGCCGCTCTTCCGGATCGGCGGCGGCCACAAGGCGGGAACTGGACCAGTTCTCAAGGATGAAGACTCGCTTCTCGGAGAAGACATCCCTGCTCACGCGCGCCCCGACCTGGCCTGGTCACTACGAGTCTCGGCGGTTTTCCTCGCGCTGTGGCTGGTGCCGCTTGCCTTGCTTTTGATCTTTCTCGGGCCGGACAACGTCTTCACCAAGATCGGACTGTTCTTCAGCCAGATGGCGGTTGTGACCTTCGGAGGTGCCTATGCGGTGCTTGCCTATGTCGCCCAGGAAGCGGTTCAGCAATATGGTTGGCTGAAACCGGGCGAGATGCTCGACGGTCTCGGCATGGCCGAGACGACACCGGGGCCGTTGATCATGGTCACCCAGTTCGTCGGCTTCATGGGCGCCTATCGCGATCCTGGCTCGCTCAACCCGATGACTGCGGCGACGCTTGCGGCAGTGCTGACGACTTGGGTCACCTTTGTCCCCTGCTTCCTCTGGATCTTCCTCGGAGCACCCTTCATCGAGAGGCTGCGGAGCAATGTGGCGCTAACCGGCGCGATGTCGGCGATCACCGCCGCGGTCGTCGGTGTAATCCTTAATCTCGCGGTCTGGTTTGGTTTGCACACGCTGTTTGCCGAGGTGATCACGCGGAACATCGGAGGTCTCACGCTGGACGTTCCCGTACTGAGCTCCCTTGTTCTCCCTTCACTCGTTCTGACCATCACAGCCGCAACCGCAATATTCCGGTACAAGGCATCGATCATCGTCACGCTGCTCGCCTGCGCCTTGGCCGGTATGGCGTGGACGTTGGGCACGTAGGCCGCTTTGCGAAACAGACAATGCAACGGGGCTCCTCTATAAGGCAGCGACGTCTCCGTAGCGAGCTCTGGCTAGATGCCTGGCTTCTCGTTGGTCCCTCGCTGTCCGTGCCCGACAGGTTGAAGCCGAGACGCAGCTCGAAAGAAGGGACGTAAGTGTCAGGCATCCACCCGGGAACCTATCTGTTTGCTGCGCGTGCCTTGCGCGATTTCGGCGACGGCTTTGTCGCCATCCTCCTTCCGGTCTATCTGCACCTCCTCGGCTTTTCCCCGCCGCAAGTCGGCATCATCGCGACCGCGTCCCTCTTTGGCTCGGCGCTCTTGACGATTGCCGTCGGGTTTCTCGGCGCGCGCCACGATGTCCGTTGGTTGGTGCTCGCCGCCGCGAGCCTGATGACGGCTACAGGTGTCGCCATATCCCTGGCGCACGATTACTGGCCGCTGCTGGTGATCGCGTTCGCCGGGACTGTCAATCCGTCGGCCGGTAGCGTGAGTGTGTTCGTGCCACTGGAGCACGCGGCGCTCACCCGCGAAGTAAGCGATGCGGAGCGGACGAGGATGTTCGCGCGCTACAGCCTAGTGCCGCCGGTGCGCTTTCGGCCGCACTTCCGATTTCATCGCTGTCGTGGAGCTCGAACGATTGGCAGCCGTCAAGCTGATGTTCGTGCTCTACGCGCTAGTCGGGTTCGCCGCCGGCTTTCTTTATGCACGCATACCAAAGCGCATTGTCAGCCACGAAACCGTGGAGACCGCGGCGCTCGGCCCGTCACGCGCCATCGTCTTGAGGCTCGCGGCCCTGTTCAGCCTCGACGCCTTCGCCGAGGCTTCGTGGTCCAGTCGCTGCTCGCCCTCTGGCTGTTCGAGCGTTTCGATCTATCGCTCGCACAAGCTGGGGTATTTTTCTTCTGGTCGGGCGTGTTGTCGGCGTTGTCGTTTCCTGTCGCTGCATGGCTGTCGCGACGTATCGGTCTCATCAACACCATGGTACCCCCATACCGTCAAGCGTTGCCCTGATGCTGGCGACGTTCGCACCGACATTGCCGCTGGCGCTGGCCCTGCTACTGCTTCGGGCGGCGCCCTCGCAGATGGACGTGTCGACTCGCTCGTCCTATGTCATGGCCGTCGTCACGGAGTCGGAGCGGGCGGCGGCCGCGAGCTTCACATCCGTGCCATGCAGTCTCGCCGCCGCGGCGAGCCCAGCCCTTGCGGGCGCGCTGTTTGCAACATCCTACCGGTCTTGGCCGCTCGTCATCTGTGCTACGCTGAAAATAGTCTATGACCTGCTATTGCTGATGCAGTTCCGACACCTTAGGCCGCCGGAGGAAAGCTGAGAGTAGCGCTGTTGGCGCGCTGTTGCCGTTCAGCGCGTGTTCAAGCCATACATGAAACTGTGCCATTAAGAGATCACCGGTGGCTGGAACAACCATCGGCGTTATTCTTATCGCATTCGTGGGCATTTGCCTCCGCCGGGACTCTGCCGCGTCTGGTTCTATGACCGACCTGCTGGACACCAGCCGCCATCGACATGGTGCCGCCGGGCTGAGCGACTTGCTTATGGCGGACGGATCATCTGGGGCGGTTCGCGGGAGTAGCCCTACCGGCTACGATCCAGGTGTTCAGAGGCCTTCGGCTTCAATCGTGGTCAGAAAGCCGGAATGATCCGTGTCGAGGTCAACATCGGTTTTGCCGGTCAACCTGCAATTCGGGCCTCATTCGGCAACTGCCGCTTTCCACCCATCACGGCCCGCCCTTAGCATTTGGTCGCCGAATGGCGGAAAGTCTGGGCAACCACCTCATTCGCCACCATCTCGTTTACGATATGAGCAGTCGTATACTTGCTGAGGACCAGATTGGGGGCGATCCAGCGATAGCTCGGCCTTCCAGGAATGATAGGAGCGAAGATCGTCGGCGACGATGCGGGTGGTCGCTCCGTATCCGGTTGACCGCCGATCAGGATGAAACGCGGTTGTACCACCTGCCATGCTCGATCAAATTTGATAGGGTGGTTCGCCGCGCGCGCGATCGATGATGCGCTGCTGACGCTCCGATATGATTTGCTGGCTCGCCTGCATGCGGACGGTCTCCTGCAAGATCTTCAGCCTGTCCTGCATTGCCTCGAAGGCACGGCGGTGCGGCGGCGGGACGCGATTGATGACGTCCGTCTCGCCGCGCAGGATGGCGTTGCGGCCAAAGCGTTCATCGAGCGCCCGGCTGACCGCGGCGAACTCTCGGGCGACGGCGGGAGCAAGCGCGCCGGCGGCCACGTCGAGCTTGCCGTCCTTCTTCTTCATCTCCGCTGCCAACCGCAGCAGCGCGTCTTCGGCTGCCTGTGACAATCCTGGAATGGCGACCGCCATGCGGCGTCGTTCTTCCGTGATGGCCTGGCGCTCCGAGTCGACGGCACTGACGTGAGCCGCGCCGAGCGAGCGCAAAAAGACGGACGCCTCGGATACGGCCCGCAAAGCCTCTTTCCGTTCGCGGCCGGAGGCGAGCATGCGGTCGATCAGGCGTTCCGAACCGCGCAGCGCACCATAGGCGGCTGGGTCATTAGCCACGGCCGCGACGATCCGCTCGGCCGCAAAACCCTTGACGATCAGCGCCTCTATTCTGTCGACGGCGCCGGCCGGATCGCGCCAGATGCGCTTGGCGATCTCGGCGAGCGCAGCGCGATTGTGACGATAGTGCGGGGCGGAAAGCGCGCGTTGGCCGGCCTCCTCGTCCACCGGCGTCCTGAATTCCGTCACGGCGGCGAGCATCGGCAGCACCGCTTTATCCTCTTTCCCGAACTCGACACTTGCACCGGCAACGATCTTCGAACGGTCCTTCCTCTCGGCAAGATGCTGTTCTTCAGCGAAGCGACGGACAACCTCGAAGAGCCGCGTCAGCTTCCCGCGCCCTTCATCGGTGAAATCGTCCGGCATGCGTTCGGCGATGTTGCGTTCGACAATCGCGTCGGCCTTCGGCGTGAAGGCGCTCCAGCCGAAGCGGGCGGTCAGCGCGTCGCTCACTGCCTTCACCTCCTGCACGAGCGAGCGATCCTCGGCGGCGAAGGCAAAGGCGCTCTTCCAGGCGTCGTAACCCCCTTGCTTGCGCACCGCCTCGATTTCGGCGAGGCGCGCCGTGGCCTGTTTCGACAGCGCCGGGACCGACAGGGACATATGGACGCGCCGCGTTTGCTCGCGCTCGCGGAACCGTGCGGCATTCCTGCGGAACTCGGTCGCATGGGCGCGGGCCAAGGGCAGCAATTCGTGGAGGGACACCATGGTGACGCCGCGCTCGTCGCGAGCCGCCCGGCCGTCAACCATGTGGTCCGACCCGCGAAGTCGGCCAAGCCGGTCCGGTGCTTTGCCGAGATCGTCGGCAAGCTTGCGGGGTTCGATGGCGGCGTCCGACGCCAGTGCATTAAGCGTCGATAGCGCGCCATCAGGGTCGCGATAGATTTTCGCCAGCACCGGGCGCAGGATGGCCTCGCGCTCCTTCCAGCGTTCGGAGGAGGGCTGAGCAAGTCGTGCGTCCTCCTCGACACTGCGGAAGAATTTCGTGGTGGGCGGGATCAGATATTTCCCAACCGACGGGATTGGGGCCGAGAGAGATTCCGTCCGTTCCTCGCTGTAGGAAACGCGCCGTTGGCGCTCGATCGCAAATCCGAGCGCAACGCTCGCCCTCTCCCAGAGCTTGGACACCTGCGCCCTCTTTTCGATAAGCCAAGCCAGCCGCCGCGAAACGCCCTCCTCTATTTCCGCCGCGACCTCGGCGACCGTGTCGATGCCGCGCCGCCGCGCGAAGTCTTTTGCATGCGGCCAGTACCCGGCCTCGCTCTCGAAATCGAGCGTCGTCGTCTTGGCGCCGGATCGTCCGAGACGCTCGACAAGCTCACTGAACAGCTCCGGCCGGCGGCTCTCGCGCTCGATCCGCTCCCGGCGGGCGTCTGCGGTTTCGATCTGCCTGACGGTCCAGACATTGCGATCGACTTCCCGTTCCTCGAAACGCTTTTGGCCCGTCTCCTTATCGACGACGGGCACCCTGACCTTGACCTTCTCGACGCCGTCCTTTCGCAGCGTCACCGTATCGCCTTCAGCGACGCCCGCCGCCTCGAGCGCCTTCGGCAGGCTGACGCCCCAGAGCCGATGGACGGTTCCGTCGTCCGTCCGGATGTCGGCATAGGGACTTTCGTCCGCATCCTCGTCTGTGGGTCGCAACTTCGCCATCCCTTCTTCGACCAGTTCGCCGGTGACGCCGGCGGCATGATCGACGCGCGGCTTACGACTCCATTCCGGCCTCGCCTCGAAGTCCTCTGCCGCCGCATAGAGATCGGCGCGGTCGCGATGCCTGGTCATCGCCACATAGGTCAGATGCTGGTCCATCATGCCGGTGGCGAGCACAAAGGTTCGGTCGACGGTGGCGCCCTGCGATTTATGAATGGTCGTGGCATATCCATGATCGACGTTGCGATAGCTGTCCTTGCTGATGACGATGTCACCGCCGTTGTCGAGTCGGACCGACAGCAACGCATCGCCGCGTCTGTCGCCGGTGGAAACGACCGTGCCGAGCATGCCGTTCTTGACGTATTGCGGACCAAGACGCCGCGCGCGTGGCTCCACGAAACGGGCGTTCTCTAGGAAGATGATGCGGTCGCCGGCGGCAAATTCGCGCAAGCCTCGCGCCGTCCGGAACGCGCGCGCCCCTGTCAGCGCGCCCTTCTCCACCATCACGCTCCGCAGGGCCTCGTTCAGCTTCCGGACGTCGTCGTTGGTGTGGGCGAGTACCAGAAGCTCGTCGCCGCGAAGCCGAACTTCATTTCCGCCGGAGACAGAGTTCTCGAGCGCCTGTTCGCGCGCATCGGCCCAGTCGGCAACGATGCGGTCGACGATTTCGTCACGCGTTTCCGCCGCGACAATACGGCCATGCCGCGCATAGGCATCGAGGCCCTCTTCGATCTTACCGCGGGCGAACAGTCGAGAGGCATCGCGCGCCCACGCATCGCGCTGCCGCCGCACGCCGGCCAGTTCGGCAAAGCCGACGCGCTCTGAAATCGCCCGGAACGCGGCACCCGCCTGAATCGGCTGCAGCTGCATGGCGTCGCCGACCAGCACCGCTTTCGCGCCGGCGTCTTCCACCGCTTTCAGGACGCGCGCCATCTGCTGCGACGACACCATGCCGGCCTCGTCGATGACCAGCACGTCATCACGCTGGAGCAGATCGCGCCCGCTCGCCCAGGCCAGTTCCCAAGATGCCAGCGTGCGCGACCTGATGCCAGAACTGTCCTCAATCCCTTCGGCCGCCTTGCCGGCTAGCGCCGCACCGAAGACCCGCCGGTTCCCGCTCTCCCAGGCGTGGCGTGCGGCGGCAAGCAGCGTCGACTTGCCGGCGCCGGCGAGCCCAACGACGGCGGCGATCGCATTGTCGCCGGTGACGTGGCAAACGGCATCGACCTGTTCCGCATCGAGCTTGAAAGGCTTTTCGGTATCAGCCGTTTCGATGCTTCGGACAGCTGCGGCGACCTGCGCGCTGGAGACGGCGAAGCCCCTGCGCTTTGACAACACTCGGGCGGACTCTGCCATGGCATATTCGAGACGCAGGATCTCCCGTGTCGTGAACACCGCCGGCTCCGACGCCTTGCCGGTTTCAGCGTCAAGCTGCTGCGGACTCAGCATGACCAACTCGTCCGACGCCATCAGCCGCGCCCGGATATTGGTGAAGTCGACGGGATCGTCGACATAGCGGTGCAGCGCCTTGGCAATATCCTTCTCGTCGAAGGTGGAGCGTTCGTTGCCAAGCTGCTTGAACAGAAGCGCCGGCTCGGTCAGCAACCTGTCGGCCATCTCTTGCCGGCGGGCGAGATCGGCCGGCGCAAAATACATCGCGACGCCCTTGCGGGCGAGCGCCGCCTTCTCCGGTCCGAGATGCTTTTGCGCAATCCCATCGAGACCCTGCTCGGCATAAGAGCGGCCGTCGAGGCGGATCTCGTGGCCGGCAAGCACCAGATGCCGATTGGCGGTCTCCGCCCAGGCGATCTTCCAGGCCTTCATCGTTTCCTTGTCGCCGGCCCAGAGCTTGTAGACGATCTTGCCGTTCGGCCGCTCCGGCGTGGCGACGCGCAGCGGCTCGCCGTCCTCGCCAAGCACCGGCACCTTCTTCGGCCCGAACCCTTCTTCGGTCAGTGGACGCAGCGGGATCATAATATGGATGTGCG
This sequence comes from Sinorhizobium meliloti 4H41, assembly GCF_000375585.1. GTDB lineage: Bacteria > Pseudomonadota > Alphaproteobacteria > Rhizobiales > Rhizobiaceae > Sinorhizobium > Sinorhizobium meliloti_A. The sequence continues at coordinate 274,352 of NZ_AQWP01000006.1, forward strand.
GATTGCCGTCCTTTTCATGATAAACCCAATCAGCCACCATTCCCTTCGACGTCAGATTGTCGCGGACAAATTCACGGACAAGTGAGATGTTCTCCGCCCGCGTCAGCTCCTCCGGCAGGGCGATAATCAGCTCACGCGCAAGCTGGGCGTCGACCCTCGTCTCGAAGGCATCCACCGCATTCCAGAGCGCCTCAATTGCCTTGCTGACCAATTGCCCGTTGATCGCAGTCTTCAGCCAGGCCGGGACATCGTCCGGCAACGCTAGTTCCTCATGCACCAGTTCCCGCGATCCGCCGCGATAACTAAAGGACGTCCCAGCCTGCTCGTCCATCATCCGGGTGCGATGGCGATAGGCGGCGGCCGAGACGATGCTGCGTCCCGCTCCCCTGCCGATCACCTGCGCTCTGACGAACATGATCGCCACGGCTGTCTCCGATCGTCCAAGCACGTCGCGCCAGCGACGTATATTGCGCCCTCAAGCCGATCGGCCCGCCAGGGCCGATGCCGCCTTCTCGGTTGCAGGCTAGCCTATTTAACTATCGTATTCTAGATAGTATAATTCGCCCCGTGAAGATTGCTCGAACCCGGAAAGGACATCGGAATGGCCGCAAAATCATCGATCGCTGACATCGACGCCCAGATCGAGAAGCTGCGCGAGCGCAGACGCGCGATGATCGCAAAGTCCGCCGAACGCTTTGCGCGCGCGGCAACGAAATCGGGGCTGGCGGAAATGGAGATCGCTGACGAGGAGGTCGATCGGATTTTCGAAGAGATCGCCGCGCGATTTCGTAAGGAGGAAAAGAAGGGGACTGCCAGCGTATCTACTTCGCCGCGTCGACCAGCAGCTGGCGGGACTGGAACGTCGGCGGAGGTTTCTCATGACAGCTGATCGCAAACGCGAGGCGCGTGAGAAGTTTTTACTCGGCGGCATCGTCGTCAGGGCGGGTCTCACGAAGGCCGACCGGGCGTTTCTGCTCGGCGGTCTACTCGAACTGGCGAGGCTTGATCCGGGCTCATCGGAGCATCGGCGGTTGCGCGATATCGGCGAGGAAGCGTTCAAGGCACCGGCGCTTGACGGTCATTCGACGCGGATCCCGGAGGCCACCGAATGACCGTGCGAGCAAAACCGCATCCGAGCCTGTTGCTCGTCCTGGTGCCTATCGCAGTAACGGCTGTCGCCGTCTATGTGGTCGGCTGGCGCTGGCCAACACTCGCCGGCGGCCTATCCGGGAAAGCGGAATATTGGTTCCTACGCGCTTCTCCTGTGCCGGCGCTTCTGTTCGGACCACTGGCAGGACTGTTGAGCGTCTGGGCGCTGCCATTGCACCGGCGAAGGCCGGTCGCGATGGCGAGCCTCGTCTGCTTTCTGGCGGTCGCCGGTTTTTACGCGCTGCGGGAGTTCGGCCGGCTCGCACCGTCGGTGGAGAGCAGAGTGGTGACATGGGACCGTGCCCTTTCCTATCTCGATATGGTCGCCGTTTTCAGTGCAATCGCTGGCTTCGTGGCGGCGGCGGTGGCCGCGCGCATTTCCACCGTCGTGCCCGAGCCGGTGAAGCGCGCCAAGCGCGGCACCTTCGGCGACGCGGACTGGCTGCCAATGTCGGCCGCCGGAAAGTTGTTTTCGCCGGGGGGCGAGATCGTTGTCGGTGAGCGCTACCGAGTCGACAAGGATATCGTTCATGGACTGCCCTTCGATCCAAATGATCGCAGTACTTGGGGACAGGGGGGCAAAGCCCCTTTGCTCACTTACAAGCAGGACTTCGACTCCACCCATATGCTCTTCTTCGCCGGGTCAGGTGGCTACAAAACGACGAGCAACGTTGTTCCGACGGCGCTGCGCTATACCGGACCACTGATCTGCCTCGACCCGTCGACCGAGGTCGCGCCGATGGTAGTCGAGCACCGAAGCCGCGTCCTTGGACGCGAGGTGATGGTGCTCGATCCAACGAACCCGACTATGGGATTTAATGTGCTCGACGGGATCGAGGCGTCGAAGAGACAAGAAGAGGATATTGTCGGCCTTGCGCATATGCTGCTGTCGGAAAGCGCTCGCTTCGAAAGCTCGAGCGGCGCCTACTTCCAGAACCAGGCGCACAATCTACTGACAGGCTTGCTTGCCCACGTCATACTCTCGCCGGACTTTGAAGGGCGGCGCAACTTACGCAGTCTCCGGCAAATCGTCTCGGAGCCTGAGCCCTCGGTGCTCGCCATGCTGCGCGACGTTCAGGAGCACTCGCACTCTGCCTTCATCCGCGAAACGCTCGGCGTCTTCACCAACATGACCGAGCAGACGTTCAGCGGCGTCTATTCGACCGCCTCGAAAGACACGCAGTGGCTGTCGCTCGACAGTTATGCCGCGCTCGTCTGCGGCAGCGCCTTCAAGTCGAGCGACATCGTTACAGCCAAGAAGGACGTGTTTCTGAATATTCCGGCAACGATCCTGCGCTCCTATCCAGGAATCGGCCGCGTCATCATCGGCTCGCTGATCAATGCCATGGTCCAGGCCGATGGTGCCTTCCAGCGCCGGGCACTCTTCATGCTCGATGAGGTCGATCTCCTCGGCTACATGCGCGTCCTCGAGGAGGCACGCGACCGCGGCCGCAAGTACGGCATCAGCATGATGCTGATGTACCAATCCCTGGGGCAGTTGGAGCGGCATTTCGGGAGGGATGGCGCGACGTCATGGATTGATGGCTGCGCCTTGGCCTCCTATGCCGCGATCAAGGCGTTCGACACGGCGCGCAATGTCTCGGCGCAATGCGGTGAGATGACGGTGGAGGTGAAGGGAAGCTCCCGCAATATCGGCTGGGATACGAAGAACGCCGCCTCGCGCAAATCAGAGAGCGTCAATTACCAGCGGCGACCGCTGATCATGCCGCACGAAATCACCCACTCGATGCGAAAGGACGAACAGATCATCATCGTCCAGGGGCACAGCCCGATCCGCTGCGGGCGCGCGATCTACTTCCGGCGAAAGGACATGAAGGAGGCGGCGAAGGCAAACCGCTTCGTCAAGCCGATCCCGTGATGGGCCGCCAACATGACGCCGGGAAAAAATCTCTATCGCTCGGTGCGGCAATACAGGGCGAACGGGCCCTCCGCGCCTGGCGGCGTGAACCAGTCTAGAAAGAGTGTATGGCCGAAGGAGTGAGCCCGGGCACTGTTAGACCAAACGCCCAAAAGGGCATGCCGTTGGCCGCGTCGGGATGGGCATGGACGACAATCGACATTGGCACACGACGATCGCCGTAAGCATCATGAAACCTGTGCCGGGGGGAACATGCAAAGGGTATAGAAGGCGAAATACCACGCGCTGTAAACCGCCGCCCTGAGGACGCCGAAGGCAATCGCGTACGGAGGGCTGACGATGAATCGAAGCGCGCGAAAAGCTCCGCTTCGGCTCATCGCGCCGGTTTCGCGTTAAGCGTTTTGAGGCTCTGTTGACATGACGGGCTCCTCGGTATTCGCTAGCCCAGATCGAAGCAACAAAATGGTCATACTGTTCGCACACCCAAGGGCAAGCGAGGAAGTCCTCTTGCGATAATGCGGCCGATCCGGGTCGCAACATCGAGCGAGAGGCGGGCGTGACCGCAGGCGGAGACCGCTTGCGGGACCGGTGAGCGAAGAGAATAGCAACCCGTCGGCCGTCGGCTGGCTCGCCCGAACAACGATCTCCAGTCTCGACGATCGATCACGAAAATGAATCGGTGTGGGCCGATCGATTCCTATGTGTCGTTGGACTCAAAAGCCGGAACGGGCGTTTCTTCCGTCATGCTCACTCAGCCCTATCCGCTCTACATCGAACGCACGGATGCGACGAAAACCGTGGCGCGCTTCTACACGCTCCCGATCGAACCGACGCTGTCCGGCACGCCCTGCCTGACATGGCGTTGGAGCGCATCGGGCCATGGTGCATCACTTCGACAAGGAAGAGGGTGCTGTGCACATGATCATCGATCTGCTGCGGACCAGACAGGCGCGCGGCTAAAGACCGAAAACACGCGTTCGACGTGAACACATTGCCTGGGGTTTCCCGCAGCGAGCGCGCCCTGATCGTCGCCGGTGATCATTGGTAAAGCGGAGCTTCGGCCGACGCGTCGGTCGTTTCGCGTGTCGGCCCAGGCGGGAAGGCAAACGCCGCCCTCAGAAGGGCGGCGCGGGGTCGAAGGTGCCCTCCTGTTCGGCGGTCGCCGCCAGTTCGGCCTGAGCCAATTCCAGCTCGGCTTCGATCTGGCGGCGCTCGGCGGCGTCCGCGTTCCTGAGCTCGGCGCGCAGTTCTTCAACCTGAATTTCTGTTGCAATCGTCATCGTCGTCTTCTCCTTGGATAATGTGAAGATGACGCCACGGGGTCGAGAGGATCGGGCCGGGTCAAGGATCGCGTCAGCGACCGCCGGAGGCGGCGAGCGGAGGAACCGATTTTCTGGCGGTGCCCTCAAGGCAGCGGCTGAAAATTGGAGGGGCCGCGAAGGCCTTGAGGCGGCGCGCGCCCTCATGGCAGACTTGGCTATTTGATCAGACAAGCTTTCGCCTCGTGTGGCAGGGGAGAGGAGCAAAAGCGGGTTCGATGCCCGCTTTTGTTCCCGGTGCTGCGTTTAACGATCAAACCGAGTAACGGCGAAGTCGGCCCCGATTTCTCGGGGCCGCTCGCTTGGCTCGTCAGTCCGGATTGTTCCAGAGGATCACCTTCTTGCTCGGATCGCCGCCGGGTGCCTGTGCGAGGTTGCCGAAGATCACGCCGATCTCGGGAGCCTCCAGCTTCACTGAGAGGTATTCCTCGCCGGTCTGGCGGGCGACGCGGTTCCAGCCCGCGCCGATTTCGAAGCCGGTCTTGCGGTTGATGACGCGGTAATCGGGGGCTTCTTCGCTCGACTTGCTTGCGTTCGGGACGATGGCGATCGGGGCGTTGACCCGGATGGTGGCGAAGACGCCTTCGAGGATGCCATCGGTCTTCTGCGTCAGGGTTGCGATCGTGGTGGCCATGATTCTGTCTCCTTCAGTTGCTCGGGACCATTCCCGATGTCGCACGAAGAGACGGCCGACCTGCTGCGGTCAGCTCGGTCGAAAATTTTGCCAAATTCTATTTTCCGCCAGGCGAAAGAACCGAAATCGAATTTTGCAAAAATTTCGGACGAGTCTTACCCCTTTAGGGGTTGGCCGCAAAAGCAGGCGGTCGTCTATACGAGCGACACAAAACGGGAATGGTTCGGGGCAACTGAAGGACGCGACAAACCATTATGGCTGTCCGGTCCACGCCGCGGGAGATCGGCCGCGCATCCGTTGATACGTTGGTCCGCGTGCCGGTCAACGCCATGCCCTCGCCCTCTCTCAGCTACTGCAGGCGGGTGAGCACGTCGCTAACGATATTACCCCTTAAGTTGATCCGAGAGTTAGACGCGGCGAATGTATCGCCGCCTGCAGCCGGCGCGGCAACACCTGATGAAGCCGTTCGCGTGAGCGATATGTGATCGTCCCCCACTCCCCCCCGCGCCCGGCAATCTGCGCTGTTGGTGTTCTCCAGGCACATCGCGGCACGCGCCCCATCCGAGCGATCGGACCCGGCTTAGTAGCGGAACCAGGCCCGGCGGTGATCACGAGACAAAAGGAACCCAGCAAGTCGCGAACGGAATGCCATAAAGCGCGACATTCTGATCCTGGGAAACGAAATGCGCTCCCTCCGCCAAGGCCTGCCCCGACGATGCGGTTCGTGTCGGCCAAGGCCGTCAATGAGCAAGCCGCCGCCGTGTTGGCCAGCGTCCGGGAGCGTTTGATCCGCAACCGCACCCAACTCGCCAGTGCGATCCGCGGGTACACCGCTGATTCGGCATTTCCGTCGTCAAGGAGCTGGCGCACATTCCCCTGCTGCTTGAACGGATACAGTCCGACGAGACCGTGCCTGAGCTGGCGCGGGAAGTGTTCGCGAGCCAGGCGGCGGGATACGCCCAGGTGGAAGAAAAGATTGGAGACGTGGATGCCAGACTCATGGCGTGGCAGCGAGCCGACGAACACAGCAAACGTCTCAATACTGTTGCGGACCGGCGCTGCTGCACTGAGTCGTCCGGGCGAGCTAGCCCGGATAGACTAAGCGCCAACCCCTCCCAACTCACGTAAAATCGGCGTGCTGGAATTTGAGGGGGATCATTCTAGTTAGACAGCGCTCCTTGAACGCTAAGTGCTTCGAGTACGGCGAGACGGAGTGGGCCCGTCGGCGAGCCCGGTTGCGCTAATGTCTTGCCGAGGTAGGCCATCGCCTTTTGTCGGTGCGGCCCAGATTTCTCAGATCGCCTCGACCGCTTTCTGCCGCGTCACTTTGGGCGTTTTCATGCGGTATGCGACCTCATGCGCCCGTTCTGAGACGAGCTCGCGGTCACGGCCTTTCTCCTTCGGATTATCTGCATGAGCCGCACGAGCTCATCGATGTCGTGTGCGTGCCAATGAAGATGGCACGAGCATAAGGGCGCTTGTCGTAGAGGCGGTGCGCTGACCGGCAGCAAGACCCTTATTGCTGGTCGGACCCGAGCACATCGAGGAGCCAGACGAGACCTACGTCCATGAGCGCCGACTTCGGCACGACCGCCTGGATGTTTGACGCGCCAAGATCCAGCGGCAGCTTTGCGGTGCCGACGGCAAAGCGCGCCGCATGCATCTCGACAAACCTCTTGGGCAGGACGCAGACGAGCTCAGTCTTGGTGAGGAGGTCGAGTGCCAGCAGGAAGTTCGGGACGGCCAGGGCCACGCGGCGGGAAAGGCCGCGGCTTGCGAGCAGTTCGTCAACGACGCCCGAGGGATCGCCTCGCGGTGCTACGAGCAGGTGCTGCATGCGGCAATAGTTTTCGAGCGTAGGTTTCTTCGAAAAGGGATGGCCGCTGCGCGCCGCGACCACGAACTCCTCCTCGTAAAGCCTTTGCGCGGCGAAGCGGGCGGGCAGTTCGTAGAAAGGCGCGATCGCTATATCGATCAGCCGCCCGTCGAGATCGGAAAACGCCGTCTCCATCTGCATGTGCCGCACGACGAGATCAATGCTTGGCGCCTTGCGGGCGATTTCGTCAAGCAGCGGCGGCAGGAACACCGAGAAGCCATCGGACGTGCCAATTGTGAATCGGCGGCGTGAGCGCGCCGGCTCGAAAGGTTCAGCGGTGGAGATGACGCTTCGCACCCGCGCGAGAATATCGCCGATCGGCGCCGCCAGTTCCCTGGCGCGCTCGGTCGGTACCACGCCCTTCGGGGTCTTCAGGAACAGCGGATCGTTGAGCAGCCGCCGCAAGCGGCCGAGACCGTGGCTGACGGCGGAAGCGGAAAGGTTCAGCCTTTCAGCGGCGCGGCCGACATTCCGCTCCTCAAGCACCGTCTCGAAGAGCACCAGCAGGTTAAGGTCCGCGCGCGAGAGATCAATCTCATTCAGCATAATGATGAAATCATATCACTTCATTCAGCATGTGCAAATGCCTAGTTTTTTCGAGGTCATGGAGGCCACACGGTCTTCCGACACCCAAACGGAGGAACAGATGAGCGATTTCATCGGGTACATAGAAGCCCTGGCGCTGCGCAGCTTGCAGCGCGCAGAGGCGCAATTCCGCGCGCCGGCGGCTGCCGATCCGGCCTTCAACACACGGCTGCGCCAGGCGCTTGCCGGGGAGGATGAGGCGGCGGCCGTCATCTCCTTCTGGCGGGAGGCGGGACCTGCGCGATGGTTTGCCAAGGAGCCCGAATTCGACCGCGCCTTTTGCGAGCGCTTCATCGCTGCCCATGAGGCTGCGGCGCGCGGCGCGCTTCTGAACTGGACAACTTCGCCGGAGAAGACGCTGGCGCTCCTTCTTCTCCTCGACCAGTTCCCGCGCAACGGCTTTCGCGGCACGGCTCGCATGTATCAGACCGACTCTCTGGCGCTCGGCATCGCACGCGCCGCGGTGAACGCAGGTTATGATCTCAGAGGGCCGGCCGACCTGCAGCTCTTCTTCTATCTTCCCTTTGGCCATTCGGAGGACCTCGTTGACCAGGAGCGATCGGTCGAGCTTGCCGGACGCCTCGGCGAACCGAGTCTTTCCCACGCCAAGGGTCACCGCGACATCATCCACCGCTTCGGCCGCTTTCCGCACCGGAACGGGATCCTAGCGCGGACGATGAAGGAGGAGGAGCAGCGATTTCTAAATGAGGGTGGCTTTGCGGGGTGAGGGACGCTCTGCGAGGAACGTCCCTGCGGTGGCAGATGGAGGTCACTTCCGGGGTAAAGGATCATGCCACCGTGATACAGGACGCCGTCGATGAATTCCCCGTCGGCCGTGAAGCCCGTGTCGTCCCAGAGTCGACGTAATTGCCGCGATTTCATGGCGCCCTCGATAGGCGCTTTCGCGCTTTCCGCCGCTTCGTTGTAGCGACCACCCGGCAGCAGCTCATACCGCACGTGGCCATCGGCCGCGACCCATGTGCCTACATAGGTTGGTCGTGTTGCCCCTGCGTAGATGCCTTCGAATTGTTGTCCACGTCGGCAAATGCCTTCGAGGCGATGACGAGCGGGACGATAGCGGCAACGAGTGCGAGAGTCCGGCAATAATTCATCGCGAGGGCTCGACAACCCGGCGCGCGCTGCGGCCTTGCTTAGATGCCCAGAATGCCAGTAACTACGCTGGAACCCTGGTCGCGCCGCCGATCACGCATTCATCCTCACGGAATGGATTTGTTGTGCATTTGTGGGTGATCAGCCGCCGCAACCGCTTTCGAGACAAGTTCTTGGACCAGCCATCGGTCTTCGCCTTTTGATACATAACTGCATTGTTTCGTGACGTACACATGCGAATCCACCTCCTGCTGTGTGCTGCCGCGCGCGACAATTCAGCCATCCGCAGGCTCCAAGGCCCCTGCCCTTTACAAAGGGGCAAAGAGCGTCCATCGGCGCTCACGGACCTTTAGATTGTACGGATATTCGTTTACCCTGAACTTCAACTGGGTGGCAGTGTCGATGCGCATCGCACGTCCTTCAGATCTGCATTTTGGTGGCAAGTTCAGCTTGACCCTCTGGCGAAATGTTGACGACGTATCGCGTATTTCGAACCTCAGCTGCTGGCCGTCTCCGCGACGTGGTTGATCACCTTGCCGCTGAGGGGAAAGCAGCAATTCCGCAGTGGCATTCAGGCAAGCGAATGGTGATGAATGAGGTGGGTTAGGGTACTTGCCGGCGTTGCCGTCGCGGCGGTGCTCGGTGCCGGGGCCGTGACCCTTCTTGGCATGCCTGCCGGCGTTTCGAGCGAGACGATTCAGCGATCGGTGACGAGAACACCCGACCTTTTGCAACGGGCCTGGTCGCTACCGGTCGCGTGGACCTTTCAACATCAAGTCGTCTGGCAGTCCAATGCCTCGCGATGTGGCCCGGCGAGTATCGCCAATACATTTCGTTCGATCGGCGAAGAAGAAACGACGGAAGCGGCTGTGCTCGATGATACCGGATATTGCTGGACAGGCTTCTGTGTCATCGGACTGACGTTGGACGAACTCGCGGAGCTTACACGTTTAAAGACCAGACGCAGCGTGACGGTGCTCCGCGACCTGACCGCAGACGAGTTTCGGGAACACATGAAGCGGTCAAACGATCCAAGTCGTCGCTACATCATCAACTTCAATCGAGAAGGCATTTTCGCCGCCGGCAGTGGCCATCACTCACCGATTGGAGGGTATCTCGAAGAAGAAGACATGGTTTTCGTTCTGGACGTCAATGAACGATACAAGCCTTGGCTTGTCGAACGCGAACGCCTATTCAAAGCCATGGACACGTTTGATGGCGACCGCAAGCGCGGTCTGCTTTTGATCCAGTAGTGTCAGCCAGAAGCCCGGCGAACGTCTGTGCACAGAGCGGAACATCGCAGAAATCGCGGCTACGCCCGCGCAGGAACGGCCTCCATGACGCTTTGCGCTGTCTTTCGAACGCAAAAGATCGACCCTAAAACGAGGCCGAAGAGATCAGGCGGCTGAAGAAGGAGTTGGCTCGCGTCACCATCCAAGTGCGAAGCTTGACGCACACTCCGTGTCGAGATTTGCCCCCGGTGCATTGGTCAGCGCGAAACCTGCGCTACGGTCAGATGCTTAGGCAGAGGTATTTAATCTCCAAATAGTCATCAATGCCATACTTGGAGCCCTCGCGGCCCTGGCCGGACTGCTTGATGCCGCCGAAGGGGGCCGCCTCGGTGGAGATCAGGCCGGTGTTGATGCCGACCATGCCGTATTCCAGCGCCTCCGCTACGCGGAAGATCTTGCTCATATCCTTCGAGTAGAAGTAGGACGCCAGGCCAAACTCGGTATTGCTGGCCGCTTCAATGACCTCCTCCTCTGTCTCGAATTTGAAGAGCGGCGCAACAGGTCCAAAAGTTTCCTCGCGAGCGATCTTCATGTCGATGGTGACACCCGTCAGCACGGTTGGCTCGAAAAACAGACCGCCTCGGGCATTGCCGCCGAGAACCACTTCCGCGCCCTTTGCCACCGCGTCGCCTATATGTTCCTCGACCTTGGCGAGCGCCTTTTCCGAGATCAGTGGACCGGCGTCGATTCCCGGCTCAAACCCGTCGCCGATCTTCATCTCCCGCACCTTGGCCGCGAGCTTCGTGGCAAAGGCGTCATAGACCCCGGCCTGCACGAACAGCCGATTGGCGCAGACGCAGGTCTGGCCGTTATTGCGGTACTTGGAGATCATGGCCCCTTCGACCGCCGCGTCGAGATCGGCGTCATCGAAGACGATAAAGGGGGCATTGCCGCCGAGTTCCAGACCCAGCTTCATGATCTGGTCGGCGCCCTGGCGCATCAGGATCTTGCCGACATTGGTGGAACCGGTGAAGGTCAGCTTGCGCACCTTGTCGTTCGCACACATTTCCTGGCCAACACTGGCCGAGTCGGTCGACAGGACGACGTTGAAGAGTCCCGCCGGCAGGCCGGCGCGCTCCGACAAGACCGCGATCGCCAGCGCCGAAAGCGGCGTTTCCGCCGCCGGCTTTGAGACCATGGCGCAACCGGCTGCGAGCGCCGGCGACATCTTGCGGGCGAGCATCGCGTTCGGAAAATTCCATGGAGTGATCGCGGCAACGACCCCGACCGGTTGCTTGATCACGATGATGCGCTTGTCTGGCTGGTGTCCCGGAATGGTGTCGCCATAGACGCGCTTTGCTTCCTCGCCGAACCATTCGACGTAGGACGCCCCGTAAAGGATTTCGCCCCTCGCCTCCGCGAGCGGCTTGCCCATTTCCATGGTCAAGATGGTAGCAAGGTCGTCGGCATTGGCAACCATCAGGTCGTAGAGGTTGCGCAGCACCGCGGCGCGTTCCTTGCCGGTCTTTTTCGCCCATGCCTTTTGCGCTGCGTGCGCCGCATCGATGGCATGCGCGGTTTCGGCCCGGCCCATGTCGGGCAATGTCGCGATAGCCTCGCCTGTCGCTGGATTGGTGACGTCGAATGTCTTGCCGCTGTCGCTTCTCGCGAGCCACTCGGCGCCCACCAGCCCCTTGTCAACGGCAAGGCTGGTATCCTTCAGTTTGACGAGCAGGGTTTCCGAAATCGTCATTCGCAGGCCTCCTGGCGCAAACGTGCGCGTCTTGCTCCCGAAGAGCCAGATTTGTGTCGTCCCGATGCCGCGTCGGCTACCGTCATTGACCGAAGACGTGCGCCGATCCGGCATCGAACCTCAACCAAACGGCATCGCCGCGAGCGAGGCCCGAGATCGCCTCGTGACCGAACGGAAGGCGGACAGACAGATCGTTGCCCTTGTTGGTCTTTGTTGCGACGTGCACGTTGTTGCCGAGGAAGGTGATATCGCTAACCGTGGCGGGCAACCCGGTGTCCGATCGCGTTTTAGACAGGAGCAGGCGTTCCGGCCTCAGCATGAGGGAGGCTTTGCCTCCGGAGGAGGCAGTTCCATGCAGGGGAACGTTGGCGACTCTCATTGTGTCACAGATAGCGACCTCTGCCCGGCCGTTCGCCGTGGAGACCACATTGCAGGGCAGGAAATCGCTGTCTCCGATGAACTCGGCGACGAATCGCGTGGCGGGATTGGCGTAGAGCTCCGGCCCGGTACCGATCTGGTCGATCACGCCCTTCGAAAAAACGGCGATCCGATCGGAAAGGCGAAGCGCTTCCTCCTGGTCGTGCGTAACGTAGAGGATGGTCACTTCCGTCTGCTGGTGAATCCGGCGGATCTCGTGCTGGATCTCCTCGCGTAGCTTCTTGTCGAGTGCCGAGAGCGGCTCGTCCATCAACAACACAGGTGGGTCATATGCGAGTGCGCGCGCCAATGCGACCCGCTGCTGCTGCCCACCGGACATCTGCGCGGGCTTGCGGTCCTCGAAGCCTTCGAGCCGCACGAGCTTCAGCATCTCGCGCACCTTGGCGTCGATCTCCGCCTTCGGCAGGCGGCGGACCTTCAGCGGAAAGGCGATGTTCTCGCCGACGGACAAGTGGGGGAACAGCGTATAACGCTGGAATACCATGCCGATGTTGCGCTTGTGAGAGGGCGTCGATAGCAGAGTCTGCCCGTTGAGAAGGATGTCGCCGCGCGTCGGGTTCTCAAAGCCGGCGAGAATATAGAGCGTGGTGCTCTTGCCCGATCCCGAGGGGCCGAGAAATGTCAGGAACTCGCCCTGCGCGACATCGAGATTGACGTCTTGCACGGCGGTCACCGGCCCGTACTCTTTGCGAATACCCCGGATTTGCAGAAAAGGTTTGCTCATGATTTCAGTCCTTTGCGAACGAGAGCGACGAGCACCATCAAAAGCACGGTCAAGAGAATGAGAAGTGTGGAAGCCGCGGCAACGACCGGTGTCAGATCCTGCCGCAGCGTCGCCCAAATTTTCACGGGGAGCGTCTGGAGCGTCGGGCTCGACATGAAGATTGCGACGACCACTTCGTCCCAGGAGGTGAGAAAGGAGAAGATCGCTGCAGAGAAGATGCCGTGGCTGATGGCCGGCAGCGTCACCCGGAGCTTGGCTTCGAGCGGAGACGCGCCGCACAACACGGCGGCATCCTCGATCGATTTGTCGAAGCCTTCGAGCGCATTGGTGATCGACAGGATCGAGAAGGGAAGCGCCAGCACCAGATGCGAGATGACGAAGCCAGTTAGGGTCCCGTTGAGTCCGATCTGCAGGAAAAATGCGTAGAGCGCGACCGCAAGTACCACGACCGGCAAGATCATCGGCGTCAGGAACAGCGCCTTCAATGCTTCGCGGAGCGGGAAGCGCCCGCGGGTTAGGCCGAACGAGGTCACGAGCCCTAGCAGAACCGAGAGGACAGTGACAATGATCGCGATCTGGAAGCTCGTCCAGGCGGACTCGAGCCAACGCGGATCGGCGACAAGCTCCTGATACCATTTGAGCGTCCAGCCGGGCGGCGGAAAGATCAGCCATTGCGACGATCCGAAGGACAGCGCCGCGATGAACAGGATCGGCAGAAGCAGAAATGCCGTCGTCAGCAGCGTGATGCCGAGGAGAACCAGCTTCCACCAGCCGAGGCGATCGAAGTTCAAAAGCATCTCAGCGCCCTCCCATCCGATCGGTGCCGAAGAAGCGGAGCTGGACGGCGTAAAGTGCAAGCGTGACGACCAGCAGCACAAGGGCTGCGGCACCACCCATGCCCCAATTGACGAGAGACTGGACGAACTGCGCAATGAGTTCGGCGAGCATCATGTTCGCGGTACCGCCGAGCAGCGCCGGCGTGACGAAGTAGCCGAGCGACATGACGAAGACCATGAGCGCGCCCGCCGCCATGCCCGGCATCGCCAGCGGCAAGAGCACGCGGACGAGCGATTGCCAGCGGTTGGCGCCACAAAGTGCGGCCGCCTGCAGGATGGCCGGGTCGATCTTCCGAATGACGCCATAGAGCGGCAGGATGATGAAGGGCAGCATGATGTAGGTCATGCCGATCGTCACACCGGTCAGATTGTTGACGAGCGGCAGCGGCTTGTCGATGAGCCCCATCCCGATCAGCAGCTTGTTGATGACACCGGTGCGCTGCAGCAGCACCATCCAGGCATAGGTGCGTGCCAGCAGATTGGTCCACATGGACAGGAGCAGAATGGCGAAGACGACCGAAGCGACGCGGCTGGGCATGATGGCGAGCGCCCAGGCGACCGGAAAACCGATCAGCAATGAGACAAACGTCACCAGGCCGGATACGATGAAGGTGTTTACAAATATGCGCAAATAGGTCGAAGAGCCCAGCAGTTCGGCGTAGTTGCCGAGGCCCGGCATTGGTTCCGTGACGCTGCGCATCAGCAGGATGGCGACCGGCAGCACGAAGAACAGGATCAGCAGGCCGAGCGCCGGCAAAGTCAGATCAAAGTCGCTCGGCCGCCGGGCGCGTACGGGCGCAAACGCTCTCCCGCTCTCGGTTTCGGTCTGCGTAACCATCGTCGTCTTTCCTCCCAATAAGAGGGCAATGCGCCGTCACGGGACAGCACGCAGCCCTCTGACCGCCGGAGCACCGGAAGAACGCCACAGCCGTCCTCCCAGTGGTTCCCGGTGGTTATTTCGCCTGCCAGGCGTACCAGCGCTCACCAATCGCGTCGCGGTTTTCTGCCCAGTAGTTCATGTCTGCGTTAACCTGGCTCGCCGTCTGCGCGTCCGGCAGCATTTTGGCCACTTCCGGGTCCATCATTTTTGGGGAATCCAGATTGATGGGCGCGTAGCCGGTTAAACTGGCGAGTTCAGCTTGAGCTTCGGCCGATGTGGCAAGCGCGATGAACTGCATTGCCGCTTCCTTATTCTTCGCACCCTTGGGTACGACGAGTGAATCGGCGGCGGTGATGTTCTGCTCCCAGGAGGTTTCGGCATTGATGCCACTCTGGGCAAGCGCTGTCATGCGACCGTTCCAGAGGCTGCCGAAGGGTGCCTCAGCAGACGCAAGGAGTTGTTGCGACTGCGCGCCGCCGGACCACCAGATGATGTCGCCCTTGATAGTGTCGAGCTTCTTGAAGGCGCGGTCGAGATCAAGCGGATAGAGCTTGTCGGCCGGCACGCCGTCCGCGAGAAGCGCCGCTTCGATGACGCCAGGCGCCGACCACTTGTAGAAGGTGCGCTTGCCGGGGAACTTTTCCCTATCAAAAAGGTCCGCCCACGTCCTTGGGCAGGCATCGACCACGTCCTTGTTGCAACCAATGACGAAGGAATAATAGAAGCTGCCGACCGAGTAGTCGGTGACGAAACGCGGGTCGAGTTTCGATTTGTCGATAACTGAGAAGTCGAGCTTTTCGAGCAGACCTTTCTTGCCGGCCTGCGCGGCGTAGTCGCCTTCGACGTCGACTACGTCCCAGGTGACGGCATTCGCCTCGACCATGGCCTTGAGCTTGCCGTAGTCGGTCGGCCCGTCCTGCAGCACGTTGATGCCGGTCTTCTCCGCGAACTTGTCAGCCCAGGCAGCCTTCTGCGCGTCCTGTGTCGTGCCGCCCCAGCTTGAAAAAACGAGATCGGCGGCGGATGCCGGCGCGGATGTTGCCATGGCGGCGGCGACGATCGTTAAAGCGAATATCCTCTTCATGTTCCCTTGCTCCGTTGTTCCCGGTTTTACTTGATTGGTTGTTCTGGTGATGCGCCGCCGGTGGGCGAAAAGCGCGTAGCCTTCATGATCTTGTTCTCCGCAACTTCGATGAGGTCGCGTATCTTCGGAAGGAACGTCCGCCAGTCCGGGTCGTCCATCAGCGCCGCGCGACGCTTCTCCCGGTCGTCGAGGCTCGAATAGGCCCAGATATGGACGATCTCGTTGATCGGCCCGATCTCGGAGAAGAAGTAGGCGACGAGTTCGCCGAGATGCTTCTTCTGGATGGCGATCCCTTCCTCCTCCACCACCTGCAGGTAGGCGGGGATCGCGCCATTCTTCAGCCGATAGGTGCGGATCTCGTAGAACATCGCCGTCACCGCATCACGAAGGGATCCGGGATCGGATCATCCGAGGTCCTCAGCCACACGGTCTTGGTCCGAGTGTAGTCGAGCACCGCCGCCATGCCACCCTCGCGGCCGTGGCCGGAAAGCCCGAAACCGCCGAAAGGCGCGATCGGCGAGACCGCCCGATAGGTGTTGACCCAGACGACCCCGGCGCGGATGCTTTTCATCAGCCGGTGCGCACGCGTGAGATCCCGTGTGAACAGCCCGGCCGCAAGGCCGTAACGGGTGTCGTTGGCGATCGCCAGTGCCTCTTCTTCGGTCTCGAAGGAGGCGACTGAAAGGACCGGCCCGAAGAATTCCTCCTCCAGCGCGGGCGAGCGGCCGCCGTCGCAGTCGAGAATGGTCGGCCGGTAGTAGAAACCGTCGCCTTCGGGAGCGCTGGCTCCAGTCACCACTTTGGCGCCGGTGGCGAGCGAGCGGGCGATCAGGGCCTCAATGTGCGCGCGCTGGCGCCGGGTTGCCAACGGCCCGACTTCCGTCGCCATGTCGAGCGGGCTGCCGAGGCGCACCGCCTCGGCCTTCGCCTTGAGAATCTCCAGGAAGCGGTCCTTGAGGGTTCGCTCGACGACGAGGCGGGAGCCGGCGACGCAGCTCTGGCCGGTCGCCGCGAAGATGCCGGCGACCTGCGCGTTTGCCGCACTTTCGAGATCGGCGTCGGCAAAGACGATGAAGGGAGACTTGCCGCCGAGCTCCAGCGAGGTCGAGGCGAGGTTCTCCGCCGAACTGCGCACCACATGACGCGCGGTCTCGGGCCCGCCGGTAAAGGCGATATGGTCGACCTTGGGATGACTGCTGAGGGCCGCCCCACAGGGCGGGCCGAAGCCGGTGATGATGTTGACGACACCGGCGGGAAAGCCCGCCTCATGCACCAGCCGCGCAAATTCGAGCAGCGGTGCCGGTCCATCCTCCGAAGCCTTCACCACCATGGTGCAGCCGGCCGCAAGCGCCGGGCCGATCTTGACCGCCGAAAGGAAAAGCTGGCTGTTCCACGGCACGACCATGGCGACGACGCCGATCGGTTCGCGGCGAAGCCACACATCCATGTCCGGCTTGTCGATCGGCAGATAGGATCCTTCGATCTTGTCGGCGATCCCGGCGTAATAGCGGTAATAGTCGGCGACATAGGCGATCTGTGCCGAGGTTTCGCGGATGATCTTGCCCGTGTCGCGCGTCTCGAGTTCCGCCAGTTTCTGGGCATTCGCGACCACCAGATCGGCGAGCTTGTACAGCAGCTTGCCTCGCTGCGTCGCGGTCAGCCTCGGCCATGCTCCGCCATAGAGGGCATTGTGCGCCGCTCCAACGGCGCGATCGACATCGGCTTCGCGCGCCTCCGGCATCTCCGCCCAGGCACGGCCCGTCGCCGGGTCGATGCTTTCGAACCGGGCCTCGCCGTCGCCGAATTCACCATCGATGTAACACTGGAAGCGCTGCATCTGCCCTACTCCGCAAACGCCGGCATGACCTCGGCGATGAAGCGTTCAAGCGACGCCTTCTTGCGCTCGAAGCTCATACCCGTGTCGATCCAGAAGGAGTATTCATCATACCCCATCGCCTCGTAGGTCTTCAGCCGGGCGATGACCTCATCGGCCGTGCCGACGACGTTGTTGCGTCGCATTGCCTCGGCCGAGAGCATGGCGTTGGCGGCAATTTCCTCTTCCGGAATCCGTTCGATGAGGCCTTGTTTGATCGGTCGTTCGTTCTTGAACCACGCGAAAAAGTAATTGTAGTAGACGCTCATCTCATGAGCGGCTCGCGCGATATCTGCCTCGTCGGAGCCGACATAGGTGTGACGCAGCAGCATGATCTTAGGCCGCTCGGCCCCACGGCTCTTGGCGCAGGCGTCGTTGAACCGACCTATCAGGCTTCGGACCTCCTCGTCATCCTGCCAGAGCGGCGTCACTTGCACGTTGCAGCCGTTCGCGACAGCGAACTCATGCGAATTCGGATCGCGGGCAGCAACCCAGATCGGTGGATGCGGATCTTGCAGCGGCTTCGGCGCCGAGGTGGTGGCGGGGAACTTCCAGAACTCACCGTCGTGGGCGTAGTCACCGGCCCAAATCCCCTTCACGGCCGGAATGAGTTCGCGCATCCGTTGTCCGGCGCTCCAGGCATCCAGGCCCGGCAACAACCGCTCGTATTCGAAACTGTACGCGCCGCGGGCGATCCCGATATCGAGGCGGCCGTCACAGATAAGATCCGTCATCGCCGCCTCGCCCGCGAGCTTGATCGGGTGCCAGAACGGCGCAATCACTGTGCCGGTGCCGAGGCGGACATTCCTCGTGCGGCGGGCAAGGTCCGCAATCGTTACAAACGGGTTCGGCGCAATGGTGAATTCCATGCCATGGTGCTCACCCGTCCAGATCGCGTGCATGCCACCCTTGTCTGCGATCTCGCAGAGCGCGACGAATTCCTCGTAGAGCGACTTGTGGTCCTGCGAGGCATCGAGACGTTCCATGTGTACGAAAAGCGAGAATTTCATGTGCGTGCGTCCTTGTTCGCGATCGGATGAACCGTGCCGCCGGTCTCGTCGCCGAAGTACATACCGAAATTGCCGATGGAGCTTTCGAGCACGAAACGATTGATGATGTCGGCGGTCGCGGTGCTGCTGAATTTCGCCGCGGCGGCGTCCTCCGGCCTCAGGAACCGGCCTCTTTGCGGGGCACCGTCGCTGGCCAGTGCGTGATAGACGATGTGTTGCCGTCCATCGCTCTTGTCTTCATAGACTGAATAGAGAAAGCCGATGGTGACGTTCAGTCCGGTCAATTGCTCGAGATGCGCCGCCAGGGTCCGGGCGGGGTCATCGCCTTCGACGGTGCAACTCGGGATCGACAGCGTTTCATCGCCCACGAGATATACTGAGCCCTGCTGCTCGAGCACTGCGCCGAGACGAATTTCGCCCCCGACGGCCGCGGAAACGGCCTTGCCCGCCAGCCTAGGCGTGAAATAGCCGCCGCGGGCATAGCCGAGGCCATTTAGCCCGCTGTTCTCGAAGGCCGTTACGCGCCCGACCATTATCACATGATCGCCAGCCTCGATGAGGTCCTGCTTCGAACACTCGAACCAGGCCGCGACCTGGGAAAAGATCGGGCAACCATTCGGCCCTTTCCTCCAGTCGACGGACGCGAACCGATCCTCCACCGGCCGGGCGAAGGTGTTGGAGATGTCTTTTTGTGTTTCGGACAGGACGTTGACGGCGAAACGCTCCGCTCCGGTCATCGTCTCATAATTGCGCGAGGTCTTGGCAATACACACAAGCAGCAGGGGCGGATCCAACGAGACGGACGTAAAGGAATTGGCTGTAAAACCGATTGGCTGGCCCGTCGGATTGTTCGCCGTCACCACCGTCACTCCGGTCGCAAAGGCGCCGAAGGCGTCGCGCAAGGCTCTTGGATCTTCCACACTCATGCCGGCTCCTCCCGGTAATTCAGCCACTCCGCCATCAGCGCATTGACACTTTCCGGCGCGGTCAAATTGACCATATGTCTGTGACCATCGACGACGCGAGCCCATCCGTTCGGCGTCAGCGACGCCATCTGCTCAGCCATTTCCGGCGTCGAATTCGGGTCTCCCGAACCCGTGAGGAAAAGGGCGGGGCAAGTGACGGAAGGCCAGCAATCGGCATAGGCCTCGTCGCCGTTTGCAAAGGCGGTATAGGCGGTCGCGTAGCCTTCCGGATCGACCGCCTCTAACCACACGCGGGTCAATTCCCGTGCTCGCTGGCTCTGCGGATCATCGCCGAACCATCGCAGCAACGGTCCCGCCGTGTCCACGCCGCTTGTTCGGATCGCCGCTGCGCGGGCCAGAACGGCCGCCTTTGCCGCGGGATCACGGCGGTAAACGCCGTTGAGATAAGCGACACGCGTGATGCGGTTGGCGAAGGTTGCCGCCGCGCCGCCGGAAATCAGCGCACCCATCGAGTGCCCCGCGAGATTCGCACGGTCAATACCGATATCGTCCAGAAAGCGGCCGAACCAGTCGACGAAGTCGCGCACCGTGCTGCCCGCCGCGATTTTCTCGCTCCCGCCATGCCCGGGCATGTCCACCGCGATGACGCGATGGGTCTTGGCGAAGGCTTCGATCTGCGGCGCCCAGGCCTCGAGGCGCATGCCGACGCCGTGAATGAGGATCAACGGCTCGCCCTCACCGGCTTCGAGGTAGGCGGCTCCGCGCACAGTCATCTTGCGCGGCAGCGCAGTGCCGCCCTCCCCGGACGTATTTGATGTGACCGTCTGCATCGAAGTGCCTGCCGTTTACACGCCGGCCGGATTGGCGGCGTCCTGGCCGAGGTCCTTCAGATCCTGATAGCGGTCGCCTATCCGATGGTGCGGGCGTCCGCCAACCGATGCGCCAAGAGCCACGACTATTTCATCGGCGGCCGGCGCATCGGGCATCGCCGTCTGAATCGTCAGGTAGTGAGAACGGCGACCCTCATCGTTCTTGTCCATCAGTGGGATCATAAGGGTGGCGTTGGCGGGGCCGCGCGTATTGCAGAAGGCGAGGTACGACTTGGCGCCGACCGCCTGGCGATAGTGATTGCCGAAGCGCAGCGTATGGATGAGTGCCGAGGCATGCTCGATCTCACCGTCAAGCCCCACAACGGCGGCCTTGCCGTAGCCTTCGACCGCTTCGCCTGAGCCGACGGCGTCGATAATCATTCTGGTCAGGAGCTCCCCAAGCACAGGTGCTGCCGCATGGATCTCCGGCTTGAGGTCCTCCACGAAGCCCCGCCCCGCCCACGGATTTTTCACCACCGCCAGCGCCGAAAACAGCTTCAACGGCTGCGGGGTGGCCTTGCCTCCTTCGATCAAGGTCGTTTCGATCTGGAGCAGCGTCTTGCGGATCTGAACGGACATTGGAAACTCTTCCCTATCATTATCTATTACGTCTTATGGTATACCATAATATTGCAGTGTCAAGCATCCCCTGAGGCCGAGCCAGAAACGTCGGAAGCAACGGATGGCATTGACGAAAATCGCCTTGGGTCGGCGACTTGCGGGAGAGGAGCCAACCTCATGTCGCGGTGCGGGTGCGCGAAGCCTGTCAGACGTACCCAGGGCCGAACGCCACACTGGTCGCGCCGGCCGCTGCCTAGGCGTCCGATGTGTGTGGGGCGCTATTGCAGGAAAAGGAGGTGCGCGGGCTCAATTACAATGCCGTCGCCTTGGCAGAAGCGATCGGTGACCGACTCCCGGATAACCGGGCTGGGCCAGGTCGACAGCATCGCCTCAGGGAAGGCAGGGCCATTCTGCCTTCCACCGCAACTATTCACTCGCCCGTCTGCTGAGCGGCGATGAGCGTTTCGGCGATGGCAGCGGCGCGGGCGACATGGTCAAGGGCGGCTCTGCAGGCCGCTTCGCCGTCGCCCCTTCTGATCGCATCGACGATTTTTTCCATTTGCGCAGGTCCTTCGACGTCGCGATTGTTGGTCTTGATCGTCATGGAGCGCAGATGGTTGATCCGGACGGTCAGAAGATTCACGACGCCCCAGGCGACGTGCCGATCAACCCGGGTGAACAATGTTTGATAGAAAGCGGAAGTCTGGTTGAGAACGCCATGCATGTCCTTGGCGGCATAGCTCTCGCGGATGCCCTTCAACGACGCTTGGAGAGCCTCCGCGATGGCCGGGTCGCGTCGTTCCGCGCACAGCCGCGCAGCCATTCCTTCGAGGGCACCACGGATTTCATAAATCTGCTTTGCCTCATCCAAGTCGAGGAGCGCGACGATCGGTCCCTTGTTCGGTAAGCTCGCTACGAGCCCCTCGGATTCGAGATGACGTAGCACCTCACGGACGACCGTGCGGCTCACGCCCAGTTGACCGCAGAGATCACGCTCGACGAGGCGTTCGCCAGGTTTGAAATAGCCGTCTACAATTGCATCCCGAACCTTTTCGAGTGCTAGTTCCCTCAATGTCTTGGCCGGACGCTCTACTCGGATGTCGGTCTCCCGCAAATCAGCGTTCATCATTCTACCTCAATATCGGTTCGTCTGCCGACGCTAATGATATTACGGTGTACCATATTACTCGTATGCCTAAATTCTTCAATGGCGATCAACCGAGCGATATCTCCAGCCGCCTGCGCGTAAGATCTGGAGCGGCCACCCGGCTCCGAGATCACTTCAACGACGGGACTAAGCGCGTGAGGAGAACACGGGCAGCAAACATTCGCATTAGTTTGCGCCCCGGTGATCTGGCCAGTGCGCAACATCAGGGAAGGCCAAGAAACGCCAAGGCACTAGCGACCATTTAGAGCTCTGATCGCGCCGCTTCTGTTGGGGTTGACGGCCCCGAACGGCATCGAATGTGCCAACGCCTGCCCTGCCCTATCGATTGAGAGGATGAGGGTTCCTGCCACTCGCCACCGACATTAGCGGCGGTCGAACTGACTTGTGGGACAATAACCGGCGACTGTCGCGGACAGCAATTCAGAGATTAAATATCGAGGTTGTGAAATGGGCGACTTGGCGTCACAAGATGAACTACTCACCTGTAGAATTTGCGGCCGAGACTTCAATGCTCGTAGCTATCAGAGGTCAGCCAAAGGCGAGACGGCGGGCCCATTCAGGGCCGTGCCGTCGACCGCGAAATGCGAGCCGTGGCAAGGACAGTCCCAGCAACGTTCAAGGGAATTCCAATGCACGTGGCAGCCAATATGCGTGCAGGACGCGGATCGTTTGTATAACGTCCCGTCCTCGGCGCGGAAGGCGGCAACCTTGGTCAAGCCCTCGCGGACGATGGCACCCTGTCCTGGCTGGAGCTTATCGACGGAGTCGACCTCGCCAGGCGCAACATACTCTGCGAAATTCTTAACCGCCGTTGCGTTCTCCACGAGATAGTCCACAATCGCTCCTGTGGTTTTGCGAGACGGCTCGTAAAGGTCCCGCCACGGACTGCTGCCTTTAAGGATCAGGTCCCGGATCAATAGCGAAGCGACAACTCCATGCGTCATGCCTTCGCCGGAGTCGCCGGTGATCACAAACACACGCTCGCTCCCCGGATTGCGGCCAAGGAAACCAGTGTAGTCGATGGCTTCCATTACTTGGCCGGACCAGCGATGGGTTTCAGCGCCGAGATTGGGCACCAGGCGCTTGATCCAGGCCGTCAAAGCGGCGAACCGCCGTTCAGCATCGTCAGCCGCACCCGTTTTGTGGTCCTCGCCGCCTACCAGGAGAAAGTCGCTCGCGCCCTCACCGGGTTGCAGGCGGACATAGTGATACGGATCTTCCATGTCCCAGTAGAGCCCATCCGGAACGGCTCCGCGGTCGATTTCGAACGACATCGCGTAGGTCCGATATGGCGCTTGTTTGGTGTGGATGGCGACACGGTCATTGATCGGCGAATTAGTTGCGACAACGGCCCATCTTCCGGTGACGCTGAGCCCAGAGCTCGTTGACACGCGGACGCCGTCTTCGGCTTCCTCGACCTTTTCGACAACTGTATCACAGTATAACCTGCCGCCACGCGCGCAAATGCTGGTAGCCAGCCCACGTAGATACTTGAGCGGATGGAACGTCGCCTGACGGCCATAGCGGAGGGCTGGCGCCGCTGAAAACTCAACAAACGGCAAACCAACGATTTTTTCTACCGCGACCCCGATTTGGAGCGCTGCGTCGAGCTCGCGCTCGAGACTGGCATCCTCCGCTCCGGATGACGGAAATAAAAAGCCGTCGACACCTCTGAAGTCGCAGGCTATGCCCTCGCTCTCCTGGATCGCTTCGATACGGTCAATTGCGGCTGACTGGCTTTGATAAAACTGCCTGGCCACCTCGCGCCCCCGCAGCTCGATCAGCTGGGAGAAATAGTCATCGCATATCGATGAAAGGTGAGCGGTTGTCCGCGCGGTCATCCCGCTGCCGATTTCGCCGCGATCGATAACAGCGACTTTCTGCCCACACATGGCGAACTCGTAGGCTACCGACAAACCGGCAATTCCGGCGCCGATGACGATGACGTCGGCCTGATCGTTTTCCATGAGTGGAACCGCGTCAGGCGCAGCCTTGACCGTCGCCCACAGCGAGACGGTTCTTTCGTCGCTTACGTTCATGACGGGCCTTTCGGAAACGAGCATTGGCTAAATTTAAAACGAGCGCAAAAGTTCCGCGGAGACGCTGCCCAGCCGGCTTCCTCTCTGGTTCCGCAATTATCGGCGAGGCGGGATCAAGGTGCCGCTTGGCCTTTAATTGGGGTCTTCCTCACTTTGTCTGGTGGCGATTTTGGTCGAGTGGCAGAGCTGGCCCTGAGCAGCTCCGGGCCAGCTCTGCCATACATCGCACGCTTGATTGTCTTCAGGCGGTTGATTTGGCCCTCCGCTTGGCCGTTGCTCCACGGCAGTTCGATGGCGTTGTAGACGGCGTCAAGCTCGCGGTGCAGGAAAGGTCTCGCAGACCACGTTTTATCATCAGCCCGAAGCGCAGCACCTCTCTTCACCCACCACAGATGCAGCGCAAGCTGAATACCCCATTTAAGACTAGTCCTATGACGAAGCATCAGATTGAGGTGATCACGTCGGTCGAGCGGCGTCGGCGCTGGTCTCGCGAGGAGAAGGAACGGCTCGTCGCCGCGACATTCATGCCAGAGGCGCGAGTTTCCGAGATCGCGCGAACGGCCGGTATCCATGTGAGCCAGCTTTTTCGCTGGCGCAAGGAACTCTGTCAGATATCCGGGCCGTCCGTCCCGCAGCTCATTCCGGGAGAGATCGTCGAGCCGCCTTCGTCGCCAGCGGAGCCGCCGGTCTCCCGACCGCGCAAAAGGGCAAGTATCGTCACGATCGAGCTTGGCCGAGGCCGTCGCCTGCGGGTCGAGAGTGACGTCGACCCCGAAGCGCTCGGTCGGATTTCTGATGTGCTGGAGCGGCGATGATCCCGGTCCCGAGCGGTGTGAAGGTCTGGTTGGCGAGCGGCTATACGGACATCCGGAGAGGCTTTCCCAGCCTGTCCTAATGGTACAGGAGACCTTGAAGCGCGATCCGATAAGCGGCCCTCTTTTCGTCTTCGGCTTGATCAAGGTGATTTGGCAGATGGCCAGGGAGCGAAGGCTCACCTTAAGCGAGGGCGTCAGCAACGCGTCGCGAATGGCGATCGTCAAATGGTTCCTCCGATAGGCCGCTCCACCCATTACGGGCTGTCTGTGACTGGCGTTCGCTTGGCAGCTACTCACCGGAACTATTGCTGGCGAGCTCGGGTTTTCTAGAGATCCCAACTTCAAGGCTCTATCGCCGCGGAAGGGCTGCAACTCCGCGGCGCCTAAACTGAAGGACGAGTCCTATGAGGTACAAACTCACCAGAGATTTCGTCGCCGCCCCGTTGCTTGCAATCGGCGCCCTGTTCACAACTTCAGCACTCTCCAACGACCCCGGAACTGGCGCGCAGAATGAGCGTTGCCGCGTCGCTCCGGGTGCCGGCGCCAATCGGGGGACACTCACAGAAAAACTTGATGATTGCGACGGAGTTCTGAAGCCGCCAACAGTGGGCGACACCGAAATGGTCGAGCCCGCTCCTGACGTCGGAAGAACGCCCGTGATCCGTCCAGACGAGTTGCCAGAACAACAGTAACGGTCCGAAGCCCAGTAGCTACGGCCAACATCATCTGCCGACTTGCTAATGGTTTCGCTCGCCTCCATGTGCTGAGCAGCTCCAGCTTTGGTCCGCATCGATCTGCATAGAACAAATAAAAAGGCTTTTTCTGCGTGGAGAAGCGCCACGCCTTCTACAAAGGCCTGCGCGAAGTTCAGGACAATGCCGCGGTGTTCTATGACCGTTCCGGCCGGCGGCCGTTTTTCATCGCGATCGATCAAGGTCAGCCTGATCGAGTCCGAAGTGGTCGAGCACCAGTTGGAGATTGCGGCGGTTGGACTTGAAATAGACGTCGAAGACGTCGCCGACCACCGGGACGCTCCCCGCGACCGTGTCGAATCCTACATTGACCAGCATCTTGAGAAGCTTGTCGTTCGGCACGCCGAGACGGCGCGCCTCGTTGATGATGAAGAGGCTGACCGCCGCAGCGCCGAAATCGCCGATGCCGGGGATCAAACCGAGCACGGAGTCCGCGCCGAGCGAGACGCGGGTGCCGGGAATTCGGAGCGCCGTGTCCATAAGCCGGGCCAGGCCCCGTATACGCCGGAGGCGTGCGAGTTGCTCGATCGGTATCGTCTGCTTTTTCATACTTCTTATGTGGTCGCAACACGCCGCCGTTCAAATGTCATGCGGCCGACTTCTGCTTGCCGAGCCGCTTGATCGCCTGCTCA
>NZ_AQWP01000007.1 GCF_000375585.1 Sinorhizobium meliloti 4H41
GGCGGCGATGGCCATGACCATATCCTCGGAGACGCCGGCAACGACCGGATCTATGGGGGCGCCGGCGAGGAATACATCGACGGCGGAGCGGGAGACGACATCATCTATGCCGGCTCTGGAAACGACGGCTTCAACAACCGCATTGATCCCGCNACGGGCAAGCTGACGCAGCAGGCGGTCAGTGGTGGTGCCGGCAACGATACGATCTACGGCGAAGAGGGCAACGACGCCCTGAAGGGCCAATCCGGAAACGATCGGGTCTATGGCGGCATCGGCGACGACATCGTCGATGGCGGCGACGGGAACAACTANCTCGATGGCGGTGATGGGAATGACGTNCTCGACTCCGAGNGCGGCATCGACGAAGCCCACGGCGGTAACGGTAACGATCGGATTGCCGCAGGCGCCGGCAACGATCGGGCATTCGGGGATGCCGGAGACGATATCCTGACGGGCGAAGCTGGCGNCGACGTGCTTGCTGGCGGCCTCGGCAACGACCTTGTCATTGCCGGAGACGGAAACGACACGCTTCGCGGNGACGCGGGCAGAGATACCCTGCTTGGCGACGCGGGAAGCGACATCCTGTGGGGTGGCGCCGATGCCGACCGCTTCGTCTTCAAGGGCGCGGGTTCGCTCGTCGGACGGGACTCCGTGATGGACTTTCAGGACGGCACCGATCTGCTTGTCCTGGAGAACCTCGGAATCAAGCAATATTCGAGCTCCGGCACGGCCGGTACGATTTTTGCGTATAATGACGCCAGCGGAGACGTGATGTTGAAAGGCTACGATTCGACAGGCAATGCGCTGTCGATCCATGTCGACGATCCGACGAATACCCTCGCTGCCTCGCACTTCAGCAGCGCCGATTTTCTCTTCGCCTGATCGAAGCGGATGTAAGTTCGAGCACCGCGCGTATCCGACGCGCGGTGCATTCTTTTGAGACTTAAGTCCGATATGAAATGGACAATAGTCTTAGCCCATTTTGGCGTATCCCATTGAGCACGCTCCGTAATCCTTGACTGCAACCTGTGCTGTGAGACCCTTCGATCTCGTGGTTGTACTATGCAGGTGAAGCGATGATCTTCGCGGATGACGTTGAGTTGGCCCTCGCTCTGGCCTGCGAAGAACTCCAGATGACCCGGGACGAAATAATCCGTCTCATCCTTCGCGAGTGGCTGGAGCAATATGGCTTTATCCAATTCCATGAATTGGACGAAGGTAGCGACACAAACAGCAGCGCGTGAGTTCCGCATGATGCCCCGTGCCGAGCGGTTTTCCGCCCCGGCATTGCGGAAGACAAAGGGTTAGAGAGTTTCCGCGATTCGGAGAAAGGCTCTACCCAACCCTCAAGCTTGCTCCTCGAAGCCGAAGGCCGAGGCGGGCGGCAACGCGCCGCGATGCGTGATTTTCTCGATCCGTGCTGTAGAACAGGGTACGAGAGCGCAGTTCAGGCAAGCCCGACCAGCCGGTGGTAGCGGCTGCTCCGAAGCCCTGCCCCCTGAAGGCCGTCGCCGTTGCCGGGGCGATCCCTCCGGATCGTTCTCGCCTTCTATCCGGCCTCCATCTCCCAAGCGAAATAGCGTGCGGTAATCGATGTCGAGCCAATGCAGCATAGTTCGGACGTACAAACCCGTCGGCCTGTGTCGAGCGGCCCCGCTATTCTACTTCCTTGCACGCTATCCCCGGGTCCTCCTCGCCCTTCATCCTATCGAAAAGCGTCGCCTCGCCACCCTTCGTCCACCAGACATACCGGCCGCCGGCATATCTGGCGCCCGATCCGGAAATCACGTTCGATGCCACGATGAACGTGCCCTCGATAGTGAAGGTCGCGAGCGACGCGGACCCGGCGTCGATGTATTCGGCCTCGATCGTCTTGTCGCCGCAGGCATAGCGAACCGTCCGCCGGTCGACTGCGCCGGCGTCGGGAATTTCGATCGTCAGTTCTGCGTGGTTGCCGTTCCGCGACTGCATCGAGGTTAGCTGCAGCACACTCTTCTCGTTTCGCCCGCCGAGAAAGAGCTTGGATCCCTCTATTCGCCAGGCAAGCTCCGTCTTCAGCGCTTCGAAGAACTTCCGCTCCTGGTCCATGACAGCCGGTACGCACATCTTGCGGGTGGCGGCAGCCGGCCCGAAGGTGATCGTCGCGCCGGAGAGGCCGAACGTCCCGGTGAAATGATTGCAGCCGGCCATGCCGCCATAGGTGCCGTCCTCACGAATCTCGAGCGTCGTCTGAAGATCGTCGATCACGCCCCGGCCGCCTATGTCCTCGGCCAGCCACGAGCCGACGAGCGCCTCCGGCACCTTTTCAGCGGCCACCGTCTGCACGGAGGCAAGCTCGATCAGCACGCAGGCGCAAGATGCGGCGGTCAGGGCTTGCAGCATCGAAAACTCCTCAGACAAATCATCGTTCGACGGTGTCATCGATTCTTACCCGAGCACTGCCTCTTGGAGAAGGGCGATGACTTCACCCTTGTTGCCGGCAGTATTCGGCTGTAGAGCCTAGTAAAATCATTAGAACGAGAAGAATACGGGATTTTGGCATGGCATCCGGCGATGATTTCAAGCGCCGTCTGACGATACTGGGTTCCACCGGATCGATCGGGACCAATACGCTCGACGTAGTCGAACGGCTCGGCGGGCGCGATCGATTCGCCGTCGCCGCGCTGACCGGCAACGGCAACATCCCGTTGCTTGCGGAGCAGGCCCGCCGCGTCGGCGCGGAGCTCGCAGTCACCGCCGACGAGCATCGCTACGGCGAACTCAGGGAGGCGTTGAGCGGCAGCGGTATCGACGTTGCCGCCGGGCGCAGCGGCCTGATCGAGGCGGCCGAACGGGACGCCGGCTGGGTTATGGCGGCGATCGTCGGCAATGCCGGTCTTGGTCCGACACTTGCCGCCGCCCGCCGCGGCGCCGACATCGCACTCGCCAACAAGGAATGCCTCGTTTCCGCCGGCAGCCTTTTCATCGAAGCCGTCAGCGCGGGCGGCGGACGGCTGCTGCCGGTCGACAGCGAGCACAATGCGATCTTCCAGGTGCTGGAGAACGACCAGCGCCATGCCGTCGAGCGCATCGTGCTTACCGCCTCCGGCGGTCCGTTCCGCACCAGCACCCTCGACGAAATGCGGCATGTGACGGCGGATACGGCCCGCGCCCATCCGAACTGGTCGATGGGCCTCAAGATCTCGATCGACAGCGCCTCCATGTTCAACAAGGCGCTCGAGATGATCGAGGCGCGCCACCTCTTCCGCCTGAGGCCGGACCAGATCGAGGTGATCGTCCACCCGCAATCCGTGATCCACTCGATGGTCGGCTATACGGACGGGTCCGTCCTCGCCCAGCTCGGCTGCCCCGACATGCGCACGGCCATCGGCTATGCGCTTTCCTACCCCGAGCGCTGCAGTCTGCCGGTCGAGCGCCTGGACTTCGCCAGGCTCGCCCGGCTCGATTTCGAAGCCCCGGACGAAGTCCGCTTCCCGGCGCTGAGGCTCGCGCGCCGCGCCATGGAGGAAGGCGGCGTCCAGGGTGCCGTGCTGAACGGCGCCAAGGAGACTGCACTCGAGGCGTTCATCAAAGGCCACGTCGGCTTCCTGACCATGGCGGAAATCGTCGAGAGAGTGATGGACGCGCTTGCCGGCCTGCCGGCTGCGGCGAACATGGACGACGTCTTTGCCGCGGATGAAAAAGCGCGGCGGGCGGCTGCCGAGATGATCCGGTAGAGAGTTGTTGCGGGTGAATCCGCCCTCATCCAGCCTGCTGGCCCGTAGGCGGGGCGAAGGGGACAAGTGGCAGCGCCTTGCACCACACGAGCGCTGCTACGAAACAGAGGTTCGGGCGAGGAAGTCCCTCTCCCCGCCAGAGCTCGCCGGAGCTTACGCCACGGCCCTCGCCAGCGCACAGCGCGACCAGAGCGAATGCAGCGCGCCGACCAGATGGTCGATATCGGCGTCAGAATGCAGGGGGGTCGGCGTGATGCGCAGGCGCTCGGTCTTCTTCGGCACGGTCGGGTAATTGATCGGCTGGACGTAGATGCCGAAATTGTCGAGCAGCAGGTCGGAGATCCACTTGCACTTGGCGGCGTCGCCGACGATGACCGGCACGATATGGCTCGGATTGACCATATGCGGAATACCGCGCTGGTCGAGCAGCGAACGAAGCCGGCGCACGCGCTCCTGATGCGCGAAGCGTTCGACCTGGCTTTCCTTCAGGTGGCGAATGGAGGCGAGCGCGCCGGCGGCGAGCGCCGGCGGCAGCGCCGTCGTAAAGATGAAACCGGAAGCGAAGGAGCGGATGAAGTCGCAGAGCGCCGCCGATCCGGTGATGTAGCCGCCCATGACGCCGAAGGCCTTGCCGAGCGTGCCTTCGATGACCGTCAACCGGTGCATCAGCCCCTCGCGCTCGGCAATGCCGCCGCCGCGCGGGCCGTACATGCCGACCGCATGAACTTCGTCCAGATAGGTCATCGCGCCGTATTTGTCGGCGAGATCGCAGAACTCCTCGATCGGCGCGATGTCGCCATCCATCGAATAGACGGATTCGAAGGCGATGATTTTAGGCGCGCGCGGGTCGGCGGCTGCAAGCTTGGCCTCGAGGTCCGCTACCGAATTGTGCTTGAAGATGACCCGCTCGCATTTCGAATGGCGGATGCCCTCGATCATCGAAGCGTGGTTGCCGGCATCTGAAAAGACGATAACGCTGGGAATTTTGGAACAGAGCGTCCCGAGCGCGGCCCAGTTCGAAACGTAACCGGAGGTGAACAGAAGAGCCGATTCCTTGCCGTGCAGGTCGGCGAGTTCGCGCTCGAGCAGCACATGGTAATGGTTGGTGCCGGAGATGTTGCGGGTGCCGCCGGCGCCGGCACCGCATTCATCGATCGCGTTCTTCATCGCCTCGGTGACGATGGGACACTGGCCCATGCCGAGATAGTCGTTCGAGCACCATACGGTCACTTCCTGGGCGCCATCGGCCGTGTAGCGCGTCGCCTTGGGGAAGCTGCCGCGATGGCGGGCTAGATCGGCGAAAACCCGGTAACGGCCTTCCTGATGCAGCCCGTCCAGCTCGTTTTTGAAGAAACTCTCGAAATCCATCATCATCTCCAGTGCCCTGTCGCCTTTCTTCCTACAAAGCGATCAGTGGTCAACCCCGGACAGGCTCCGACGCGCGGGCTGCGGCAAAAGGCCTCTCGGCCCCCAGACCCCGGTTATTCTGCGCGGCGCGTGTCGTGCCTGGCAAGCGGGAAAGGCGATGGAAAATGACGACACATTTTCAAACCTTTCCGCGGTAATCAGACCCGACCTCGACACGGAGTCCGAGAGTCCAGTTTTGAACCATTCCAAAATGGCTAGCAAAACTTCATTCTCCCGAACATCGATCGAAGTCAAGCAATTGCGGAAAAAGGACGGCCGCTGCCGCCCTTTTTCGATACCAAAGTTGGTCCGTCAGGCGGCCGCCACGGCGCGTTTCGTCATCACCTTGACGAGATTGGCGCGATAGGCGGCGCTTGCATGAATATCGGAAAGCAGGTTCGAATCGTCCACCTTCACATTGTCGACGGCACCCGGCGACCAGTTGGCGGCAAGCGCCGCCTCGAGGTCCGGATGGCGGAAGACGCCGTCCGACCCGGCTCCGGTCACGCCAACGCGCACTGCGCCATCGTCACGACGGACGACGAAGACGCCGGTCATCGCATAGCGCGATGCCGGATTGGGGAACTTCCGATAGGCCGCCTTCGCCGGCGCTTCGAAGCGGACGGCGGTCACGATCTCACCGTCTTCGAGCGCCGTTTCGAAGAGACCGGTGAAGAAGTCTTCGGCCTTGACCTCGCGCCTGTCGGTGACGATCACCGCATCGAGCGCCAGCATCGCGGCCGGATAGTCCGCCGCCGGATCGTTGTTGGCGATGGAGCCGCCGATCGTACCCATGTGGCGGACATGCGGATCACCTATGTGGCTGGCAAGCCCGCAAATGGCCGGACAGACCGCGGCGAGCGCGGCGGAGGTCGCGACCTCCTCATGCGTCGTCGCCGCGCCGATCCTGACCGACCGGCCGTCGACGGTGATACCCTTCATCTCGGCAATGTGCCTGAGATCGACAAGGTCGCTCGGGGCGGCGAGCCGCTGCTTCATCGTCGGGATGAGCGTCATGCCGCCGGAGAGATATTTTCCCTCCGCGGCGGTCCCCATCAGCTTCGCTGCCTCTTCGACCGAGGAGGCCCGATGATAGTTGGTCTCATACATCTCAAGTCCTCCCGATCAATGCGCGCTATGCACCGCGGCCCAGACCTTTTGCGAGGTCGCCGGCATGGTGAGCTCGTTGGTGCCGATCGCGTCCGTGATGGCGTTGATCAGCGCCGGCGGCGAGCCGATCGCCCCCGCCTCGCCGCAGCCCTTGACGCCGAGCGGGTTGCTCGGGCAGGGCGTGTTCGAGGTCGTCACCGTGAACGAAGGCAGGTCGTCGGCGCGCGGCATGGCGTAGTCCATGTAGCTCGCCGTCAGCAGCTGCCCGCTCTGGTCGTAATGCACCCCTTCGAGCAGCGCCTGGCCTATGCCCTGCGCCAGCCCGCCATGCACCTGGCCCTCGACGATCAGCGGATTGATGATATTTCCGAAATCGTCCGCCGCGACGAACTGCACGATCTTCGTCTGGCCGGTTTCCGGATCCACTTCCACTTCGCAGATATAGCAACCCGCCGGGAAGGTGAAGTTGCTGGGATCGTAGAAGGCACCCTCCTTGAGGCCCGGCTCCATGCCGGGCGGCAGGTTATGCGCGGTATAGGAAGCAAGCGCCACCTGCGACCAGGGGACCGACCTGTCGGTGCCGGCCACCTTGAGCGCGCCGTCCTCGATGACGATGTCGCTCTCGTCCGCCTCCATCAGATGGGCCGCAATCCTTTTTGCCTTGGCCTCGACCTTGTCGAGCGCCTTGAAGACGGCCGACATTCCGACGGCACCGGAGCGGGAACCATAGGTTCCCATGCCCATCTGCACCTTGTCGGTATCGCCATGGACGATATTGACGCTGTCGATCGGTACGCCGAAACGCTCCGCAACCACCTGGGCGAAGGTCGTTTCGTGTCCCTGGCCGTGGCTGTGCGAGCCGGTCATCACCTCGATGGTGCCGACCGCGTTGACCCTGACTTCGGCCGATTCCCACAGGCCGACGCCGGCGCCGAGCGAGCCGACGGCGGCGGAAGGCGCCAGTCCGCAGGCTTCGATATAGCAGCTCATGCCGATGCCGCGCTTCATTCCCCGCCGCTCGGCTTCCGCCTTGCGCGCGGCGAAGCCGTCCCAATCGGCCGCCTCCATCGCCCCCTTGAGCGACGCTTCGTAATCGCCCGCATCGTAGTTCATGATCACCGGCGTCTGATGGGGGAAGGTGCGGATGAAGTTGATGCGCCTGAGTTCCGCAGGGGAAACGCCGAGCTCGCGCGCGGCCGTCTCGATCGTGCGCTCCAGCAGGTATGTGGCCTCCGGCCGCCCGGCGCCGCGATAGGCGTCGACCGGCGCCGTATTGGTATAGACGGTGCGGACATTGGCATGGATCGCCGGGATCGCATACTGCCCGGAGAGGAGCGTCGCATAGAGATAGGTCGGCACGCAGGAGGAGAAGAGAGACATATACGCGCCGAGGTTGGCGATGGTGTCGACCTTCAGCGCGGTGATCCGATTGCTGCTGTCGAATGCCATCTTCACCGTCGACACATGGTCGCGGCCGTGCGCGTCCGTCAGGAAGGCCTCGGTGCGGTCCGCGGTCCATTTCACCGGCACGCCGGTACGCTTCGAGGCCCACAGACAGACGATCTCTTCCGGATAGATGAAAATCTTGGAGCCGAAGCCACCGCCGACGTCCGGAGCGATCACCCGGAGCTTGTTCTCCGGCGCGACATTGTAGAAGGCGCTCATCACCAGCCGGGCAAGATGCGGGTTCTGGCTGGTGGTATAGCAGGTGAAATGGTCGTCGCCGGCATCATAGATACCGAGCGTCGCGCGCGGCTCCATCGCATTCGGCGATAGGCGGTTGTTGATGATCTTCAGTTCCGTGACATGCGCCGCAGCAGCGATCGCCTGGTCGGTCGCGCCCGCGTCGCCAAGCTCCCAATCAAAGATCAGATTGCCCGGCGCTTCCGGATGGATCTGCGGCTCGCCCTCGCCCAGAGCCTGGAGCGTATCGGTGACGACCGGCAGGGTTTCGTAATCCACGACCACCGCTTCCGCCGCGTCGCGGGCTTGCGCAACACTGTCGGCGACGACGATCGCCACCGCGTCGCCGACATAGCGCACGGTCTCGTGGGCAAGCGGCCGCCATGCGCCCATGCGCATCGGTGAGCCGTCCTTCGAGTGGATCATCCAACCGCAGATGAGATTGCCGATCCCATCCGCCAGCAGTTGCTTGCCGTCGAGCACGTCGATAACGCCCGGCATCGCCTTGGCCGCCGTCGCGTCGATGCTCCTGATGGTCGCATGCGCATGCGGGCTGCGCACGAAAACCGCATACTTCATGCCGGGCACGACCATGTCGTCCGTATAACGCCCCTTGCCGGTCAGAAAGCGCTTGTCTTCCTTGCGCGCCACCCGCGCGCCGATGCCTTCAACGCCCATTGCCTATCTCCTCCCGAAGTCCTGCAACGAATTTCCGCTCGAGCGGAATGACGAAAATCACGTGCGATGCTTGCCTGGCATCGCGCTCCCTTTGGGTTTCCTCATTCTGCCGCCTGGCGAACGCCGCCCGCCCCGGCCGCGGCGGCCAGGATCGCCTGGACGATGTTGTGATAGCCGGTGCAGCGACAGATGTTGCCTTCCAGCTCGGCGCGTACCGTCGCCTCGTCAAGATTGCCGCCATGTCGACGGATCATGTCGACGGCGGTCATGACCATTCCCGGCGTGCAGAAGCCGCATTGCAGTCCGTGATACGTCTTGAAAGCCGCCTGAACCGGGTGAAGCTCGCCGTTCGACGCCAGGCCCTCGATCGTCGTGATCGTCGAGCCGGCCGCCTGGGCGGCAAGGATGGAACAGCTTTTCACCGATTGCCCGTCCATGTGAATGACGCAAGCGCCGCACTGCGTCGTGTCGCAGCCGACATGCGTCCCGGTCAGGCCGAGATTTTCGCGGATAAAGTGCACCAGCAGCGTTCGGTCGTCGCAGGTACCACTTACCTGGCGGCCGTTGACCGTCATCGTTATTTTCGCCATTTCGCTCCTCCGGGTCGGTCCAGAGTCGAGCGCGGCTTCAAATCGGGTGAGATGCGTTCACGCGACTCGAAGTACGCGCCGACCGATATCGATTGCCCTTCCGCCAGCGGTCCACTCCTCCCGAGCCCGCGTGGCGACGTTGTAACATTTGTCTTTTTTTCGGGCTGCCGCAACCGTTTCGCGCCACAAGGGGCAAAAAAATGCGAGCGCGCATGTAACCCCGGCAACAGCGCCTTCATGTTCCGTTCAGGAAAGATCGCATTATGTGGCATAAGAACGATCTCGCCGTATCCGTGCATTTTCCTCGGCGGCGGGTTATGTTCCGAATGCAAGTTCAAGTGGAGGGCCGCGGTTCGCACCCTCCCATCACTATAGGACGGACGAGGCGGACGCTGAATCCGTCGAAATCGGAGAGGACATCATGAAGAAAGCCATCGCGCTTGTGTTGGTCGCCCTGTCGGTCGCGAGCTGCACGCAAACCGAAAAGGGTGCCGGTATCGGCGCCGTATCGGGGGCAATCATCGGGGGCGCGGTCACCGGTGACGTCCGCGGCGCGGCTGTCGGCGCGGCGATCGGCGGCGTATCCGGCGCCGTGATCGGCCACGTCACCGACCAGCCGGGCCAGTGCTACTACCGCGACCGCTACGGCCGCCGCTACATCGACCGCTGCTGAGTGCCGCAACGGCCGGATCGACGGCCCCGGAACGATCCGGGGCCCTTCATGTCCGCCGGAATGTTACCGAAGGTGCGCTATTGCGCTGCGATCCCGTTCGCCGCCGCCGATCCGCCCTTCACCCCCGCTTTGACAAGCCCTTCACTGAGGTGTTGCAGGTCCGATTCCTGGACGTAATGCTGCGTGGCGAGAAACGCGTCGAGGTCGAAGTCCGGGGCGAGCGCCCGGACCTTCTCCATATGGGCGTGAGCCGCAATGTCATCCCCGAGCCAGCCGTAGCAGGCCGCGACGAATGCATGCTGGACGTGGTCCATCACCGAAAGGTGCATGAAGGCCTCGACCGCCTCTCCATACTGCCGGGCGGCGAAATGAGCCTTGCCGAGGTGGCTCCAGAAGCGTTCCGGATGATGAGGATTGAGCTGCATGGCCTTGCGGATCCACTCGACGCCCTCTTCCGGTCGCCCCAGCCAGGTCAGCAGTTCGCCCTGCTGAACCACAACCAGGTCGTAATTGGGATTGAGGGAAAGGGCCCGCTCCTGATGGTAGCGCGCCGTCGTCAGCGCATTGTTGTTCACGTTTACAGCCGCGAGGATGCGATGCACGTCGGCGTCGTTGTCGTCGAGCGCCAGCGCCCGGTCCAGCTCCGCAACGATCTCGGCCCAGACCGCATCCTTGTCTTCGCACCAGCCGTGGACCCAGGCTTGCCCGAGGATGCAGGCCCGCCAGGCATGGGCATGCGCATAGTCGGGATCGAGCGCGACAGCCCTGTCGATGAGGGCCCGGGCCTGCTCGTTATCCGCAACCGTGCTCCGGTGATGCAGCACCTTGGCGGCAAGGGCACATTCGTAGGCGGCCATATTGGCCGGCTTCGTGCGGGCGAGCAGGTCCCGCTGCGCGGCCTCGACGCGCCCCGGGAGCGTTGCCGCTATCGCCGCCGTCACCTCGTCCTGGATGGCGAAGATGTCGTCCAGTCTCCGGTCGTATTTGTCGGCCCAGATATGAGCGTCGTTGACCGCGTCGATGAGCTGGACCGTCACGCGCACCCGGTCGCCGATCTTGCGGACGCTGCCCTCCACCAGATATTGCGCTCCGAGCTTCTCGGCCGCCTCGCGCACGTTTACCGGCTGGTTCTTGTAGACGAAGCTGGAGTTGCGCGAGATGACGAACAGCTCGTGCCGGCGGGACAACTCGGTGATGATGTCCTCCGTCAGGCCGTCTGCGAAAAACTCCTGGTCGGGATCGCCGCTCATATTGTCGAACGGCAGCACCACGATCGAAGGTTTGGAAACGGAGCGCGGCGCATCCGTGGCCTCCGGGAAGGATGGCAGGACAGGCCCCTCGATCCCGACTCGGAAGAGATGAATCGGGCGGCTGATGTTCTTAAGCATCTTTTCGCCCAGATCCTCGATGGGGACATCGATCCGGTCGGCGACTTGCGTCGCCACCGCAGCCGTCACGCAGATGCCGCCCACATCGGCCAGCTGCTCGATACGAGCGGCGATGTTCACGCCGTCGCCGAAGATGTCGTCCTCCTCGAAGATGATGTCGCCGAGATTTATGCCGATCCTGAATTCGATTCGCCGATCCTGCGCCACGTCGGCATTGCGCCGCTTCATGCGGCTCTGGATCTCGACGGCGCATTTTACCGCGTCGGTCACGCTCTGGAATTCGACCAGCATGCCGTCGCCCGTGGTCTTGATGAGGTGGCCCTTGTTCTTCGCAATGGCCGGATCGATCAGTTCAATCCGATGTGTCCTGAGGCGGGCGATCGTACCGGCTTCATCGGCCTCCATCAGGCGGCTATAGCCAGCCATATCGGCTGCCAGCACTGCAGCTAGTCTCTGTTCCATCGGTTTGCCAACAAACGTTTGGCGGGATTCCGGACTCCCGGGTTCAAGCGGTCCAGGGCGATTCTATAGCACCCTGACGTGATCGCCTATCTAAATTAGCATCCACTTGAAAAGAAGCTGCGGAGCCGCCTGCCGACAGGCATGGAACCATCGCATGCGCTCATTGTTCGGCACTGGTCAGCGCATGCGAGGTGCTCCTATGATCAATTCTCCAGGCTCCGTGAAACACCGCTTCCTCGATCTGGACGGCATCCGGGTCTTCTACCGCGAGGCAGGACCGCCGGACGCGCCGATCGTGCTCCTTCCCCACGGCTACCCGTGCTCATCCTACGAGTTTCGCAATTTCATGCCGCTGCTGGCCGACCGGTGGAGGCTTGTCGCTCCGGATTTCCCCGGATCCGGATACAGCGACACGCCGGACGACTTCGCCTACGGCTTCGACGGCTTCGCAGATTTTCTCGAAGCCTTCATTCGGCGCTGGGCCTCGATCGCTTCGCACTTTATCTACATGACTTCGGCTCTCAGATCGGCCTTCGGCTGGCCATTCGCCGGCCGGAGCGCATTTCCGCACTGATCATTCAAAACGGCGACATCTACGAGGATGAGCTCGGACCTAAATACGCACCGTTGCAGGAGTATTTCCGCAATCCCACGCCGGAGGGCCGGGCCAAACTCGGCGAAGCCGTAAGCGAGGAAGGATACCGCGACGAGTACCTCAACGACGTCCGGCCCGAGCTTGCCGAGCGGATTTCTCCCGACCTGTGGAAGCTCCATTGGTCCATGACAACGGCCAGGCGGCGTGAGATCGCCATAGACGTAATCGCGGCGCTGCGGGAAAATCTCGCCTGGTTCGATCGCTACCAGAGTTACCTGCGCGAACATCGACCGCCGACGCTGATCGTCTGGGGTCCGCAGGACGGCTACATGCCCGAGGCCTCCGCCCGAGCCTATCTCCGCGACCTGCCGGATGCCGAACTGCATCTCATCGACGGCGGCCACTGGTTGCTGGAGACCAACCTGTCCGAGGTCGTCTCCCTCTGCCGAGATTTCCTCTCGCGCGCTTTGGCAAAATGACGCCCTCGCTTCCTACTTAAGCTGAGCGTCGACCGGCCTGCTTCGTGGCAGAAGCCGCTTGCCGCTTAAAAGCATTTCCGTTGTGCCTGAAGCACCACAGACGAGTCCTTTCTGCCAAAAAATCGTCTTCGAATCGCCGCTTCGGGGTGGATGCGGCGAGCGGTCATCGTTAACAGATGGAAAACTATGTCCTGCTAGCTTGGCCGACGCCGCGTATGCAGGCAGTTGGTACAGAGTCGCCTGAAACGGGATGCGGAGAGGAATGTCTCCACCACGATCGAGTATTGCGCACTGGAAGACAGCGACCGCGCTCGCAATCGTGGCATCGGCCGTGCTCGGCCCGGTTTCCGTCGAGCAGGCCCACGCGTTCAAGATCTTCGGCATGCGCTTCTTCGAAAGCGCGGAAGAAGAAGTTCAGGTCATAGACCCGGTTCGCTATACGCTGACTTTCGAGCCGGGAACGGATGACGAGGAGCTCCGGGAGGCGCTGGAAAACGGCTCGCGGCTCGTTCAGGATCAGGAGGAACCGGTCTCGGGCGATCTTGGCCTGGCGATCAAGGCGCGCGACGACCGCGATCGGCTCCTCGCCGTCCTCTACGAAAAGGCGCGTTACGGCGGCACGGTCAGCATTCTGGTCAACGGCCAGGACATCGACAGCCTCCCCCCGGACCCGTCTTTCCCCGACGGCCAGCCCGTACCGGTCGTGGTTCGCGTTGCTCCCGGGCCGGCATTCACGCTGGGCTCGGTCAGGCTCGAGGGAGACGCCGCGCGGCTCGACCCAGCCGCCTACGACCTCAAGCGTGGCGCCCGCGCCGACTCGACCTTGATTATCAAGGCGGGCGAGCAGATCGTGAACGATCTCAAGGAACAGAGCAGGCCGCTGGCAAAGCTCGCCGAGCGCAGCGTCGTTGCCGATCACGCGACTTCCACGGTCGATGTAACGATCCGTGCCGATGGCGGGCCGGTCGCGCCCGTCGGCAACCTGACCGTCAGCGGCGCCAGAACGGTCGATCCGGAATTCGTCAAGGATTATTCCCGCCTGAACCACGGCCGCCCATATTCGCCGGAGAATATTCGCAAGGCCGCCGAGCGGCTGCGGCAGTTGAACGTCTTTTCCAGCGTCACCATCAACGAAGCCGACGGGCTCGCGCCCGACGGCACGATCCCGATGAACATTCAGGTATCCGAAGGCAAGCACCGCTATTTCGGTTTCGGCGGACAGGTCTCGACCACGGACGGCCTTGGCCTTCAGGGCTATTGGGGACACCGCAATCTCTTCGGACGCGCAGAATCGCTTCGAATCGAAGGCTCGGTCGACCGCCTCGGCGAGACCACCGATGTCGCCGGGCTCGATTATTCGGCCGGCATTCTCTTTGCGAAACCCGGCGCCTTCGGACCGGCATCGACCTTTACCGCAAGCGTCAAGGCCGCGATCGTCGATCCGGACGCCTATAGTGCCAAAACGGTTACCGCTGCGGCTGGCGCCGCTTTCGAGCTTTCGCCCGAAGACACGTTCTCCGTCGGCGCGGAAGTGGGCTGGGCGGATGTCGACGACGCTTTCGGTTCTAATTCCTATATCACCGCCGCCCTCCCGTTCGAATATGTCCGCGACGCACGCGACGACAAGCTGAACCCGACGGAGGGCTACCGGGCGCTGATCAATGCCAAACCGAGCTACGAAATCGAAGGAAAGACCTTTTTCAGCTCCTTCGAAGCTTCCGCGTCCGGCTATTACGCGTTTGGAACGGAAAAGCGCTTCGTGCTGGCCGGCAAGCTCGGCGCCGGCGTGCTCGTCGGTGGCGACGAACTCTCCGATATTCCCGCGACCCGGCGGTTTTTCCTCGGCGGTGGCGGCTCGGTGCGCGGCTATTCCTATCAGGAGATCAGCCCCCGCGACGCCGATGACGAACTGACCGGCGGACGCTCCTATGTGAGCGGCTCCCTCGAAGCCCGCATCGCCGTCACCGATACGATCGGCATCGTGCCGTTCATCGACGCCGGCACCGTTTCGGAAAACACGGCGCCCAATTTCTCCGACATCCGGGCCGGCGCGGGCATCGGTCTGCGCTATGCGACGCCCTTCGGCCCGATCCGGCTCGACTTCGCCGTGCCGCTCAACAAATATCCGGGGGGCACCACTTACGGAATCTATGCCGGTATCGGCCAGTCCTTCTAATGCCCGGACTATTTGCTGCATGCGCGCGACACCGTGGTAAGATGAGCGAAGTCCCGCCTGCCGGGCGATGTGCCGGCACTCTACCGATTCCAGAGCGGCGCAACATGGACTATGGATAGGACATGAATCAGGTCACCTTTTTCCTTCGATCTGCGCTGCGGTACTTCTTCGCCGCCCTCGGCACGCTCGTGGTCGTGCTCCTCCTGCTCGTCGGCTTTCTGGGCTTCACGGTGCCCGGCGCCCGCGTCGTCGCCTGGGCGATCGAGAAATATGCGGCAACCCCCGACCAGATCGTACGCATCGCCGACCCGGGCGCGCTTCTGACCGGCGACTTCACGGCCGGCACCATTACGCTCTTCGATGGCGAAGGCATTTATGCGGAGGTCCGCGACCTTTCGGTGGACTGGTCGCCCGCAGAACTATTCTCGCTTCGCTTCGACGCTAGCAGGATTTCGGCCGGCACGGTCCGCGTCGAACGATTGCCTGTCCCCTCGACCGAGACCCAGGAAGTGCGCTCGACATTTGCCCTTCCGGTGGACGTGAAGATCGATGCCTTCGACCTCAAGGAAATCGTGCTCGGCAAACAGATCGCCGGCGAAGATCATTTCCTGACGGCCAAGGGCAAGCTCTACGCGACGAATTCCAGCATCGCTCTCGAGCTCGATGCCGCCGAACGGGACCGCCCTGATGCGCGCGCGACAGCCGATCTCGTCTTCAACCCGGCCGGCAACCAGCTGAAGCTTGAAGCCGAGCTCGCGGAGCCGAAGGGCGGCCTTCTGGCGAGGCTGCTCCGCCTGCCGGGAGAACCTGCCGTCAACATGACCGTGACCGGACAGGGACCGCTTTCCGATTGGGCGGGCTCGGGTATGGTTACGCTCGACGGAAGCGAGATCCTTCGGCTCGACGGGCAGCACGTGCTCGCGGCCGACGGAATGCACATGCTTACCGTATCCGGCGGCGGCGCTTTCGCCACGCTGACGCCACCGGCGTTCAGGCCGCTCTTCGAAGGGGAGAGCAGGATCGACCTGAGGGCCGCCTTCGACGGCACGAGCAAGGTCCGGATCGATGCAGGCAAGATTTCGACCGGCGCCATGACGCTCGATGTCTCCGGCACGGTCGACAGCCGCGGCGAGAACAACCTCCAGGCAAGGCTCGCCGGTACGAGCGGACCTTTCGATTTCCGCTGGCCGCTGAAAGACGGCGAGTTGCAGGCGCTCGTCGACACCGCAAACCTGTCGCTGATCGGCGACGGGCAGTCGGCAATCCTCGACATCGCCGCCAATGTGCCGTCCGTGAACCTGCCGCAGGGACGATTGGGCGGCATCCGGCTGTCGGCACAGAGCGACGCCTTCAATCTGGCGACCCGGTCCGGTCCCCTGAAGACGACCGTAGAAATCGCCGAGAGCCGCTTTGCAAATGCCGATCTCGATCGGGCGGTGCAGGCGCCCCTGAAGCTCGACGGCACCATCGCCGTTACTCCGGAAGACATCCGTTTCGACCCGCTGGAAATCGAAAGCGCGAGCATCGGCGGCACCGTCACCGGCAGCTTCGATCGCGTAGAAACGACGCTCGAGGCGGCATTCAAGGCCTTTGCCGTCAGAGAGGTTCTGCCGCCGGGGCTCGCCGACAAGTTCGACAGGACCATCGCTCTTGCGGGCAATGCGGTCGTGGAACAGGACGGCAGCGTCCGGTTGAGCGAACTCGACATAAAGTCCGGTGCGGTCGACGCCTCCGGCTCCGTTGCGCTTGCCGGAAGCACATTGACTGCGGACATCCAGGGGACGCTGCCCGATCTCGGACGGCTGCTCGCCGATGCGAAGGGCTCGGCCGCCTTCCACGCGGTCGCCTCAGGCCCTCTGAAC
Source organism: Sinorhizobium meliloti 4H41 (assembly GCF_000375585.1). Lineage (GTDB taxonomy): Bacteria > Pseudomonadota > Alphaproteobacteria > Rhizobiales > Rhizobiaceae > Sinorhizobium > Sinorhizobium meliloti_A. The sequence goes on from NZ_AQWP01000007.1 coordinate 16,820, forward strand.
AAGCTCGGCATCGAAGCAGAGATAACCTCAAGCGGAGCGACGCTCGCTGGCCGCACACTGGACGATCTCGTCGTCAATGCCGACGCTACCGTGACGCCGGGGAGCCCCGAAGCGAAGCTGACGGCAACCGGTACCCTCGACGGCCAGGCGATCGACGTCCGCGCCGACGTCGTCACCCGGGATGGCCGCACCTCGATCCCCGCCCTCGAGGCAAAGATCGGCGAAAACCGGCTGACCGGTGCGATGGAGCTTACAGCCGACTTCAAGCCGAACGGGACGATCGACTTCAACCTGCCCGATCTCGGCCTCCTTGCCGCCATGGCCGGGCAGCAGGCATCGGGCGACCTTGCCGGCTCCGCGACAATCCGGACCGCCGACGGCGTCACGTCGCTCGCGCTGACGGCCCGCGGCGAAAGCATCAGGCGGGACGCATTGACCATTGCCAAGCCCGTGGTCGACGTCAACGTCGCCGATCTTGCCAGCCTGGCGATCAAGGGCGGTGTCAGGGCCGAAAGCGTCGTCCAAGGCGAAAACCGCCTGACGGACATCGATATCGCCTTCGAGCAACAGGCGGAAAGAACCGGCTTCTCGGTCGGTGCCGAATATGAGGGCTCTCCGCTCGCAGCGACCGGCGATCTGGCGAGCCGTGACGGCCGGACAGAGATAAGCCTTGCATCGGCCTCGGCGACAGCCAAGCGCATCCCCTTGCAGCTTGCCCGGCCGACCGTCATCGCCATCGAGAACGGCGGCGTGCATATCGATGGGCTGACGATCCAGGCATCGACGGGTACGGTCGCCGTCACCGGTACGGCAGGCGAGACGCTTGATATTTCGGCGGATATCAGCGAGCTGCCAGCCACCTTGATCCACACCGTCGCGCCGACGCTCGGGGCCGAGGGCACGATTGCGGGCAAGGTGGACATTGCCGGGAATGGCGCGGCACCGGTCGTCCGCTACGATCTCACCTGGAGCGGCGCCTCGATCGCCTCCGTGCGGTCGGCCGGCATAACGGCGGAAGACCTGTCGGCGAAGGGAACCGTGACCGTCGCTGACGACACCATCCGCCTCGACCCCTTGGTCATCGAACGCGCCGGCTTTCGCGGCGATGTGACGGCTAGCCTCGACCGCGCCGGCGACACGGCCGAGGCGAATTTCCAGTTCGTTGCCGAACCCGCCGCGCTGCCGCCCGGCATCGGCGCAAAATTCGATGCGCCGATCACCGTCTCCGGCAAGGTCGAGACAGGGGCCGGCGGCGCCGTCGAACTGAGCGCACTCGAAGTCAAATCCGGGACGGTCAACGCAACCGGTTCGGCCGCCCTTGCCGAGGGCGCGTTGACGGCCAAGATAGAGGGCGCATTACCGGATCTCGGCAAGCTGCTCGCCGAGGCAGAAGGCAAGGCGGCCTTCAGCGCCGACCTGTCCGGGCCGCTCGACGCGCTCGGCGTCAAGGCTGAAGTGACCTCCAGCGGCGCGGTCCTCGCCGGACGCACGCTTTCGGACTTCGTGATCACCGCCGATGCGACGGCGAAACCCGGCAGTCCGCAGGCGAAGCTGACGGCGACGGGAGCTCTGGACGGCCAGGCGATCGACGTGAAGGCCGAGGTGGTCTCGAAGGACGGCCGCACCTCGATCCCGACCCTGGAGGCGAAGGTCGGCGACAACAGATTGACGGGTGCGATCGATCTGACGGCAGACTTCAAGCCCGAGGGCACCATCGACTTCAATCTGCCCGATCTCGGCCTTCTTGCCGCCATGGCCGGCGAGAAGGTCTCGGGAGACCTCTCCGGCTCGGCAGCGATCAAAACGGCGGGCGGTGTGACCTCCCTTTCGCTGAAAGCGAACGGCAGCGGAATCAAGCGCGGCGATCTGACGATCACAAAGCCGGTCGCCGATATCAGCATCGCCGATGTGGCGGCACTCGCGATCCGGGGAAGCGTCAAGGCGGAAAACGTCGCTCAGGGTCAAAACCGTGTCACCGGCTTCAATCTGACCTTCGATCAGCAGGGCGGCAGAACCGGCTTCACCGTCGACGGCAGATATGACGGCGGCCCTCTTTCGGCCAAAGGCGACATGGTCGCAAGCGGCGGGCGCACCGAGGTCCGCCTCGCCTCTTTCGCGGCAACGCCCAAGCGGATACCGCTGAAGCTTGCACGCCCGACCGTCGTCGCGATCGAGAACGGCACGGTGCTCCTCGATGCCCTGACCATCGAGGCTTCGAAGGGAACGATCACCGTCGCCGGCTCTGCCGGACCGACGCTCGATATTTCGGCAAGACTCAACGAGCTGCCTGCCGCACTGATCAACACCTTCGCCCCGACCCTCGGGGCGGAAGGCACGATCGCCGGGACGGTGGACGTGGACGGAACTGCGGCGGCTCCGGTGGTCGTCTACGACCTCAGATGGAGCAACGCCTCGGTCGCAGCGGCGCGCGGCGCCGGCGTATCGTCGCTGGCGATTGCTGCAAAGGGGCGCTTCGCCGACAACAGGGTCACCGTCGATGCCACGGTCTCCGCCCCCGGAGACCTTTCCTTCCGGGGCGGCGGCAATGTCGAGCTTGGCGGCGACATGCCGATCTCGATGAAATTCGCCGGCGACGTACCTTTCGCGCTGCTCGCCAATATCATGGCACAACAGGGCTTCACCCTGACCGGATCGGCCAAGGTCGACCTTTCGCTCTCCGGCCCGGCCAAGGCGCCGCAGATCGCCGGCACGGTCTCGACCGCCGGCGCCCGGCTCGTGGACGTTCGCCGCAATCTCGCCCTCAACGACCTCACCGCCAATGTCGCACTGGACGGCAGGCAGGCGACGATCTCTCGGCTCTCGGCCAATCTGGCAAGCGGCGGATCGATCGAGGCGAGCGGCACCGTGGGCATCGTTCCCGATTCCGGCTTCCCGGCGGATCTCAGAATCCGGCTCAACGATGCGACCTATGTGGACGGCACGCTGTTCACCGCCAACCTTGCGGGCGACCTGACGCTCAACGGGCCGCTCGTCTCGACGCCCGTGCTTGGCGGAAGGCTGACGATCCGCAGGGCCGCGATCACCATACCGGAGAAGCTGCCGGCCTCGCTCTCGCAGATCGACATCAAGCACCGCAACGCCCCGGCACGCGTGCAGCGGATGACGAAAGATCTGCGCCGGGATACGTCCGCCGGCGCCGAGGCAAGCGGCGCGATCGCCTTCGACCTCGCCGTCAGTTCCCCGGGCCAGTTCTTCGTACGCGGTCGCGGCATCGATGCCGAACTCGGCGGCGATCTGACCATCCGCGGCACCGCCGTCCAGCCGATCGTTTCCGGTGGATTCGACATGCGTCGCGGGCGCCTGGAGATCCTCGGCAAGCGCCTGACCTTCACCGACGGTCACATCGGCTTCGGCGGCGACCTCATCCCGACGCTCGATCTCGACGCGACCTCGAGCGCCGGATCGACGACGATCACGGTCAACGTTGCAGGCCCGGCCAACAACCCGACGGTGACCTTCTCCTCGTCGCCGGCCCTGCCGCAGGACGAGATCCTGGCGCAGCTAATCTTCAACCGGTCGCTGAACAATCTCTCCGCCTTCCAGATCGCGCAGCTCGCCTCGGCCGTGGGCCAGCTTGCCGGCGGCGGATCGACGTCGCTGCTCGACGGCCTGCGCAACAAGCTCGGCGTCGACGATCTCGACATCACGACCGACGAGAGCGGCGGCGCCCAGGTCCGCGCCGGCAAATATCTCAACGACCGCACCTATCTCGAATTGCAACAAGGATCGGACTCCGCTTCCAGCAAGGCGGTCATCAACCTCGACATCGGCCGCGGCGTGAAGCTGAAGGGAGAAGCGGCCGGCGACGGCTCGGCCGCCGGAGGCATCTTCTTCGAAAGGGAATATTGAGGCCTGACGATGCCGCCCGCCGGCCGATCCGGCGGACGGGTCCATCGTCTGGGTCGTCCCATTATTTTCGAACCGGAGTCTTGACCTCAAGCACGGTTGAGGTCGCAGAAATCACTCCGTGTAACGGACACGGAGGTACGACATGACTGAGCAGATACTCTTCCGGAACGTGATGAAGATCACGGAAGGCAGTCTGGAACCCTTTCGCGAAACGGTGAAGCAAGCGATCGAGTTCGTCGAGCGAAACGGACCTCAACTCATGGTCCAGACATTCATCGACGAGCAGGAGATGCGTGCGGTCAGCTTTCAGCTCTACCGGAATTGCGAAGACGTTCTGCGCCATTGGGAAATATCGGACCCCCACATCCGAGCGGTATCGAAGCATTGCAGCGTCGAGAAGTTCGAGGTTTACGGCAATCCGAGCGACGAGGTCGCAGCCGGCCTATCCCAATTCTTCGGCGACGGCCGCGGACGCATCATGAAACCACTTGCGGGATTCACCCGCTTCCAGAGCACTTCCAGGAAAAGTGTATAACGGTTTTCCGTCCGGAAGTGCGTTGGGTCAAAGGGTCAGAGCACTTCCAGGAAAAGTGTGTAACGGTTTTCCGTCCGGAAGTGCGTAGTCTCAAGGGCTGGATCATCTCGCTGTTTCAGTGAAATGATCCGATTCGCCCTTTACCGGCTACTGGACGAACTTTTCTGAAGCGAACAGGCGAGCTCGGGTCAGGCGTGAAGGAGCGCCCCTTCACGCCGCATTGCGATCGACCCCGAATTCATCCAGTACTTCGCTCTCGTTCGTTGCCGTGAAGAGCGCCCAGATATGACCGAACGGGTCGATGAGGGCGCCGACCCGGTCGCCGGTCGGCAGCGTTTCGGCGACATTGCGCAGACTGGCGCCGGAGCCCATCGCCCTTTCGAGCACGCGGTCCACGTCGTCGACGTGCAGTTCCAGGATCGCCGCGGTTGTTCCGAGCGCGTGCGGCGATCGCGGCCCGCCGAGCCTCGGTTCGGCGTCCCGGCGTGGATTGGCGCCGGCCACCCGGAAGACCGAGTCGCCGATGCAGAGGTCGGCACTCGTCAGAATGCCGCTCCACTCGTGCCGCTGCAGCAGCTCGGCGCCGAAGACATCGCGGTAGAACGCAATCGCCCGCTCCTCGTCACCATGCCGGACGAAGAGCTTTATGCAGATCTGCCGTACCGACGGGCCGCCGGAATAACTAGCCATGGCAATCTCCCTGGATCGCAATGATGTCGAGCGGGTGGAACCCGCGATCAAATACGCCATCGTTCAAAATGAGACCGAATGCCGCGGAGACCGCGCCCGTGCTCATGCCTCTCTTGTTTGCTGAGAGGAACATCTTATCCGAAGATAAGAACAAATCAAGAACAAAAGCGGCCGTGCGTCGCCAATTCGCGCCGCGGCGATCGCCTCACGAAGACCCGGTCAACTTGCTGGTCTTCAGCAGAATGTTCGTTTCGGTCACGTTGATGCCGTCGATCAAACGAATGCGCCGCAAGGTCTCATCGAAGCTCGCGAGATCCCGGTCCTCGAGTTCGGCAATGAAATCCCACCTTCCGTTGGTGCTGTGCAGCGCCCGCACCTGCGGCAGCCCGCGCAATTGTTCGGCGACGCGGTCCGCCATCTTTCCGTGAACCTCGATCATCACCACGGCCCTGACGCCCGAGGCGGGGATTTCCGCGCCCGTGCGGATGGTGAAAGCGGCGATGGTCCCATTCGCGACGAGCCGGTCGATGCGCGCAGCGACCGTGGCACGCGAGACGCCGGTCATCGCCGAAAGCGCGGAGACGGGCGTACGGGAATTTTGCCGGAGAGCGCCGATGAGCGCCTGATCGAGATCATCCATCTTATCACTTCGTCAAAGGGACTTTACACTTTGCGCATCTTATCTTCCCAATCGACAGTTTTCCATCTTTTTGCCGCCACGCTTTTTGACGATAATCCGCCGAACTTCACGGGAACCGAGCTTCCCGGCAACCGGGCGAAGGGACGAGGCGGACATGAAAACCATCACATTGATCGGCGCACCCATCGAGGAAGGCTCGGGCCGCCGCGGCGCGGCGATGGGGCCGACGGCGCTCAGAATCGCAGGCATAGACACGGTCCTCGCCGAACTCGGCCATACGGTCAATGACGAGGGGGATCTGAGGCCGCTGCCGGCACGCGATCTCGCCAATCATCCCGGCGCCAACAATCTGCAATCCGTCGCAGCTTTCGCGCGCGCGCTCGACGAAGCCGTGCATGAAACCGCGCGCAAGGGACATTTCCCCATCATTCTCGGCGGCGACCACGCGCTCTCGATGGGCAGCGTCTCCGGCATGGCGCGTCATGCCCAGGACGTCGGCCGGCCCCTCTTCGTCCTATGGCTGGACGCGCATGCCGACTTCAACTCGCCGGCGACCTCGCCCTCCGGAAACATGCACGGCATGCCCGTCGCCTTCTTCTGCGGCGAAGCGGAGTTCGCTCCGATCCTCCCGAAGGACCGGCCGCTGGTGGACCCGAAGAAGGTCTATCAGGTCGGAATCCGCTCGGTCGACGCACGTGAGCGCGAGGAAATTGCCGAGCACGGCGTCAATGTCTTCGATATGCGGGCCATCGACGAGATGGGCATGGCCCACATCATCCGCCAGATCGTCGATGAGGTTCGCGCGGCTAACGGTCTGCTGCATGTGAGCCTCGACGTCGATTTCATGGATCCGGAACTTGCCCCCGGCGTAGGGACGACGGTCCCGGGCGGCGCGACCTTCCGCGAGGCTCACCTCATCATGGAAGTGTTGTGCGACAGCGGCCTCGTCTCTTCCCTCGATGTGGTCGAGCTCAACCCGTTCCTCGACGACCGGGGCAAGAGCGCACGCATTCTGGTCGAACTGACGGCAAGCCTCTTCGGACGCCGTATCCTCGACCGGCCGACACGCGCGGCCTGAAGCCATGCTCCGCCCGCTCTCCTGCAAGGGGGGAACGTTCAGCAAAGGCTTAACGAATCCGCGCCTAGTATAGGCATACAGCGCGCAAGGCGGATTTTCCGCGCATGAAGCGGCTTGCGCCTCGCCGGATGTCATCGGCGGACCACCACGACCGGAAAGCTGGAAGGACCTTCGATGACAAGCACGCAGAGAGCAGCCGGATTCGACGGCGAGACGCTCGAAATCATAGCGTTTCGCCTCCACGATCAGGAATTTTGCGTCAAGACGACGACGATCCGCGAGATACGCGGCTGGGCCCCCTCGACGCCCATCCCGCATGCCCCGCCGGAAGTGATCGGCGTGATGAACCTGCGCGGGACGGTGATCCCGATCATCGATCTCGCCCATAAGCTCGGCATGAAATCGACCGTCACCAACGAACGCAGCGCGATCGTCGTCGCCGAGGTCCACAACATGGTCATCGGTCTCGTCGTCGACCGCGTTTCCGACATTCTGACCGTGCAGGGCAGTCAGGTACAGCCTGTGCCTGAAGTCACCGCATCCTTCGACAAGAGCTTTGCGGAAGGCATCATCGCCAATGAATCGGGCATGATCTGCTTCCTCAATCTCGCCCGCATGTTCAAGGAGCGGGAAACCGAAGAACTGGCGGCCTGAGCCTGCGCATCTGCATATCGGGAGCGACTCACTATTTCCTTGAAACAGTTGAGTCGCTCTGTGCGGCAAAGGACCACATCTTATTACGAGTATGAAAGCAAAATTCTATTTTAACGCGATTTTAAGCTTGCTTTACTAATTTATCGCACAGCGGCATGAAGCCCTTCGTGATTTCGAAATCTCCCCAGCAACCGCCAGCAGCCCTTTCCTGAAGGACGGCGAAGCAGATCACAAACGCCCGCTCCGCGGCCGTTTTGCGCGAAAATTTCAGAGGGGATCATGTTTTCATTTACCAGAAGCCGTGACGCACGGCAGATCATCGAAGCCTTGTCCAAATCGCAGGCCATCATTCAATTCGATCTCGCCGGCAACGTCCTCGACGCCAACGAGAACTTCTGCAAGGCGCTCGGCTATAGTCTGCAGGAAATCGTCGGACAGCACCATCGCATCTTCTGCGCGCCGGAATACGTGGCGACTGAGGAGTATCGTGAGTTCTGGGCACGCCTCGGCCGCGGCGAATTCGACAGCAACAGCTACCGGCGCCTCGCCAAGGGCGGACGGGAGATCTGGATCCAGGCGAGTTACAACCCGGTCTCCCGAAACGGCAAGCCCTACAAGGTGGTCAAGTTCGCAACCGACATCACCGCCGTCAAGATGAGGGCCACGGAAGATGCGGGCAAGCTCGACGCCATTTCCCGCTCGCAGGCGATGATCGAGTTCACGCCTGCCGGCGAGGTGCTCACAGCCAACGAGAACTTCTGCAACACGCTCGGCTATCAGCTCTCCGAAATCCAGGGCCGGCACCACAGCATGTTCTGCGAGCCCGGTTATACCGGCACGGCCGAATATGCCGATTTCTGGAAGCGCCTGGCCCAGGGCGAATTCATCTCCAACGAATTCGTGCGCTATGGCAAGGCCGGCAAGGAGGTCTGGATCCAGGCCGCCTACAACCCCATTCGCGATTCGAACGGCCGGGTTTACAAGGTGATCAAATTCGCGACAGACGTGACCGAACGCATGGCCGCGATCAATGCGCTCGGAGCCGGCTTGCGAGCGCTTGCCGACGGCGATCTGGCTCAATCGCTCGACACGCCCTTCGTTCCCAGCATGGAAACGGTGCGCAAGGACTTCAACGAAGCGCTTGTCCGCCTCTGTCGGGCCATGCAGACGGTCGGCGAAAATGCCAGCGCGATCGCCGGCGGCGCACGCGAGATCCGGTCTGCTGCCGACGATCTGTCGAAACGCACAGAACAGCAGGCGGCCTCCGTCGAAGAAACGGCCGCAGCGCTGCACGAGATCACCACGACCGTCGCGGATTCCAGCCGCCGAGCCGAGGAAGCGGGCAATCTGGTCGCAAAGACGAAGGATGGCGCCGAGCGCTCCGGACTTGTCGTCAAAAGCGCGATCGGCGCCATGGGCCAGATCGAGCAATCCTCGCGCGAAATCAGCAACATCATCGGCGTCATCGACGACATCGCCTTCCAGACGAACCTGCTGGCCCTCAATGCCGGTGTCGAGGCGGCGCGTGCCGGAGAAGCCGGCAAGGGCTTCGCCGTCGTGGCCCAGGAGGTCCGCGAACTGGCGCAGCGATCGGCGAGCGCGGCAAAGGACATCAAATCCCTGATCACCGCTTCAGGCGAGCATGTGAGGAACGGCGTCTCGCTGGTCGGCCAGACCGGCACCGCCCTGGAAACCATCCTGGCGCAGGTGCAGGAGATAAATCACAACGTCTCGGCGATCGTGGAAGCCGCCCGCGAACAGTCGACCGGGCTCAAGGAAATCAACCAGGCGGTCAATGCGATGGATCAGACGACGCAGCAGAACGCCGCCATGGTGGAGGAAAGCACGGCGGCGAGCCATCGGATGTCGCAGGAGGCGGACGCGTTGCACGCCCTGCTGCGTCAGTTCCGCATCGGACGGGACGCTTCACCCGCAAGCGACAACAGGATGGAAGCGGCCCCATTCGCCCACGCGGCTGCACGCAACTGCAAAGGCGCTGCGTAGCGGCACGAGGTCCAATCTCGCGCTCGCTCCCGCCTCGGACAACTGGGAGAATTTCTGACCGCACTCCCACCCGCACTCTTCTTCGAACGCAACGGCGCCCCGTAGGAAAGAGCATAAGCTTCTCCCTCCTCTACCTGTCACCGGGATGAGGGCAGCGACGCTGCCTGCGGGGCGGAAAGGGTCTTTTCCAGCCACTTGGGCTGGCTCGATTCCTGTGAAGGCACAGGAACGAGGATCGAAGGACAGACTTCCTGGAAGCGCTCTAAGGGCGTGTTGAGACTCGGGCCACCCGCCGCCGCTTGTTTGATTTCCTCATTCCTGTGCTTGTCACAGGAATCCAGCCAGACCAACAGGCCTTAAACCGCCTCCGGACGGCGGATCTTCTCAGCCGCCTCGAGCACCAGCGGGTTCAACCCTTCACCGCCATGCGCGATATGCTCGAAGAGCTTGCGGCGCATGCGCGGCTCCCAATATTTGTTGATATGCGTGGCCACGCCCTCGGCCGCCCCCTCCGCCGGCTGGGTCAGGAAGAAGGTGGCAATCTGGTTCGCCATATAGACGAGCTTGGCGTTGGGGTGGTTTTCAGACATGGACGATTGCTCCGCATTCAGAATAGCGGCACGCGGGCGGACAAGGACGCAGGCTCCTCGTCATTCCGGATGATGCGCTCCGCATGGGTGAAGATTTCAAACTCGTCGCCGCGGACAAGTGCGATGAGGGTCATGCCCGCCCCTTCCGCCGTGCGGATGGCGAGCGCCGTCGGCGCAGAAATGGCAATGATCACCGGGCTCCCGACGATCGCGGTTTTCTGCACCATCTCGACCGATACCCGGGACGTGACGACAACCGCGCCCTGAGCGCCCCTGAACCCGGCGCGCGCGGCCGCTCCGGTCAGCTTGTCCAGCGCGTTGTGACGCCCGACATCCTCGCGGACCGCGATCAGTCCGCGTCCGGGCACGTAGAAAGCGGCACCGTGCACCGCCCGTGTCTCGAAATGCAGCGGCTGTTGTCCATTGAGAAGCGCAACTGCGTCCACCACGTCCTGATCGGAAAGGCGAAGCAGCGAGGCGGAGACATCGGGCGTCGGGCGAACGGCCTCCTCGATCGACTCTATACCGCAGAGACCGCAACCGACCGGCCCGGCCATGTGGCGACGTCTGAGGCGCAGAATATCGTTCTGTTCGTCCTCGAGCCTGATCTGCAGATCGATGCCCTTGTCCTCGACGACGATGTCTATGTCGTCGATCTGTTCGGGACGGGTGATGATCCCTTCGGTCAGGCTGAAGCCGATGGCGAAATCCTCGAGATCGGCAGGTGTCGCCATCATCACCGCATGCGTCGAACCGCCATAGGTGAAGGCGACCGGCGTTTCCTCGGGCACGACGCGCGACCGCGCGACGAGGATGCCGCCGCGCCGCGCAGCCTCCGGCACCGTCGCCGTCGTTCCGGATGGAGAGGACGAAACTCGCTTGCCCGCCATTCTCGCTCCTATTCCGCCGCCTCCAGCTTGCCGGAAATGCGACGCGACCGGCGAGCCTGCTCGTCATAGTCGCGCTGCCAGTCGGAGGGACCGTTCGACGGCGAGACCTGCACCGCGGTCACCTTGTATTCCGGGCAGTTGGTCGCCCAATCGGTAAAGTCGGTGGTGATGACGTTCGCCTGAGTCGAGGGGTGATGGAAGGTCGTATAGACGACACCCGGCGCGACGCGGTCGGTGATCAACGCGCGGAGCGTCGTATCGCCCGAGCGGCTGGCGAGCCTGACCCAGTCGCCGTCGCGGATGCCGCGCTGCTCGGCGTCGTGCGGGTGGATTTCCAGCCGGTCTTCCGCATGCCAGACGACGTTCTCCGTGCGACGCGTCTGGGCGCCGACATTGTACTGACTGAGAATACGGCCGGTCGTCAGAAGCAGCGGGAAGCGCGGACCGGTCCTTTCGTCGGTCGCCACGTATTCGGTGCGGATGAACTTGCCCTTGCCGCGCACGAAACCGTCGACATGCATGATGGGCGAGCCGAGCGGCGCCTTCTCATTGCACGGCCACTGCACCGAGCCCATCTTGTCCAGATAGTCGTAGGAGACCATGGCAAAGCTCGGCGTCGTCGCCGCGATCTCGTCCATGATCTCGGACGGATGGCGATAGTTCCAGGCAAGCCCCATGGCTTGCGCCATCTTCTGCGTCACCTCCCAATCGGCATAGCCGTTCTTCGGCCGCATGACGCGCCGGACGCGGTTGATGCGGCGCTCGGCATTGGTGAAGGTTCCGTCCTTTTCGAGGAAGGTCGATCCGGGCAGGAAGACATGGGCGTAGTTGGCCGTCTCGTTGAGGAAGAGATCGTGCACCACGACGCATTCCATCGCCGCAAGGCCGGCGGCGACGTGCTTGGTGTCCGGATCCGACTGCAGGATGTCCTCGCCCTGCACGTAGAGGCCCTTGAAGGTGCCCTCGACGGCGGCGTCGAGCATATTGGGGATGCGCAGGCCCGGCTCGTGATTGAGCGTCACGCCCCAGAGCTTCTCGAAGATCTCGCGCGTCGCATCGTCCGAAATATGTCGGTAACCGGGAAGCTCGTGCGGGAAGGATCCCATGTCGCAGGAGCCCTGGACGTTGTTCTGGCCGCGCAGCGGATTGACGCCGACGCCCGGCCGGCCGATGTTGCCGGTGAGCATGGCGAGGTTGGCGATCGCCATCACCGTCGTCGAGCCCTGGCTGTGCTCCGTGACGCCGAGGCCGTAATAGATCGCGCCGTTGCCGCCGGTGGCGTAAAGCCGCGCAGCCCTGCGCACAAGTTCCGGTGAAACGCCGGTATAGGCTTCGGTTGCTTCCGGGCTGTGATGGGGCTCTGCCACGAAGGCCGCCCAATCCTCGAATTCCGACCAGTCGCAGCGCTCGCGAATGAAGGCTTCGTTGGCAAGGCCTTCCGTGACGATGACATGCGCAATCGCCGTCAGGATGGCAACGTTGGTGCCGGGCTTCAGCGGCAGGTGGTACGACGCTTCGACATGGGCGGAGCGGACGAGGTCGATTCGGCGCGGATCGATGACGATCAGCTTGGCGCCCTGGCGCAGCCGCTTCTTCAGCCGCGAGGCGAAGACCGGGTGGCCGTCGGTCGGGTTGGCACCGATGATGACCGCAACATCCGTGTGCTCGACACTGTCGAAATCCTGCGTACCGGCGGAGGTGCCGAAGGTCTGGTTGAGGCCGTAACCGGTCGGCGAATGGCAGACGCGGGCGCAGGTGTCGACATTGTTGTTGCCGAAGCCGGCGCGCACCAGCTTCTGCACCAGAAAAGTTTCCTCATTGGTGCAGCGCGAAGACGTGATGCCGCCGACCGAATCGCGGCCATACTGATACTGGATGCGGCGGAACTCGGAGGCGATATGCGCGAAAGCCTCTTCCCAGGTGACCTCGCGCCAGGGATCGGTGACCTTCTCGCGAACCATCGGATTGAGGATGCGGTCCCTGTGGTTGGAATAACCATAGGCGAAGCGGCCCTTGACGCAGGAATGGCCGCGATTCGCCTGGCCGTCCTTCCAGGGCACCATGCGCACCAGCTCCTCGCCACGCATCTCCGCCTTGAACGAGCAGCCCACGCCGCAATAGGCGCAGGTGGTGACGACCGAGTGCTCCGGCTGGCCGATCTCGATCACCGATTTTTCCGTCAGCGTCGCCGTGGGGCAAGCCTGCACGCAGGCGCCGCAGGAGACGCATTCGGAGGAAACGAAATCCTCGTTCATGCCGGCGGAGACGCGCGAATCGAAGCCGCGGCCGCTGATCGTCAGCGCGAAGGTGCCCTGCACTTCCTCGCAGGCCCGCACGCAGCGCGAACAGACGATGCACTTCGCCGGATCATAGGTGAAATACGGATTCGACTCGTCCTTCGGCGCCCATTTTGCGTTGATCTCGCCATTGTTGCGCGCCGTCACATGGTTCTCGCCGTCATAGCCGTAGCGCACGTCGCGCAGGCCCACGGCACCGGCCATGTCCTGCAGCTCGCAATCGCCATTGGCTGCGCAGGTGAGGCAGTCGAGCGGATGGTCGGAAATATAGAGCTCCATGACGCCGCGGCGGACATCCTTCAGCCGCTGCGTCTGCGTCGAAACGCTGATGCCTGCCGCCACCGGCGTCGTGCAGGAGGCCGGCATGCCGGCGCGTCCCTCGATTTCTACGAGACAGAGCCGGCAGGAGCCGAAGGCATCCATCATGTCGGAAGCGCAAAGCTTCGGCACCTCGATGCCCGCTTCCATTGCCGCACGCATGATCGACGTGCCTTCCGGAACCGTGATCTCGCGCCCGTCTATCGTCAGCGTCACCGTCTTCTCGGACTTGGAGGCAGGGGTGCCGTAGTCGATTTCGTGAATGAGAGACATTAGCGGGCCTCCTGAGAAATTGCGTTCAAGGGGGCGGCTTCACCCCCCTCTGCCCTGCCGGGCATCTCCCCCACAAGCGGGGAGATCGAATCGTGGCCGGCCACTCGCTCCAAAACAAACGCTTCTGCACGTGGGGCGCTCCGGTCAAGACGCCGAGCGCGCCGCATCCATTCTCCCCCCTTGGGGGGGAGATGGCCGGCAGGCCAGAGGGTACGCGCCGCCGCCGATACCGGCTTCCGCCCCTCATCCGGCTGCCGCCACCTTCTCCCCGCTCGCGGGGAGAAGGGATATGCCGTGCCCTTCCGGTCCCCTCTCCCCGCCTGCGGGGAGAGGGTTAGGGTCAGGGGCAAAAATTCAAGTGCCATCGCAGCCATCATTCCGCAGCCTCCACGACCGGCACCGGTGAAAAATCCTCCGGAAAATGCGTCATGGCGCTCATCACCGGATAGGGCGTGAAGCCGCCAAGGGCGCAGAGGGAGCCGAACTTCATCGTGTTGCAGAGATCGGCGAGCAGTTCGCGGTTCTTCTCCGGCTCGATGCCGGCGGCGATCCTGTCGGCTACCTCGACGCCGCGCGTCGAACCGATACGGCATGGGGTGCACTTGCCGCAGCTTTCGACCGCACAGAACTCCATGGCGAAACGCGCCTGTTTCAACATGTCGGCCGTGTCGTCGAAGACGACGATGCCGGCATGACCGATGAGCCCGTCTCTGGCGGCAAATGCCTCGTAGTCGAAAGGCGTATCGAACAGCGCCCGCGGGAAATAGGCGCCGAGCGGGCCGCCAACCTGGACGGCCTTGACCGGCCGGGCGCTCGCCGTGCCGCCGCCGATCCCGTCGACGATCTCGCCGAGCGTCAGGCCGAATGCGGTCTCGAAGAGGCCGCCATGCTTGACGTTGCCGGCGATCTGCAGCGGGATCGTTCCGCGCGACCGGCCCATGCCGAAATCGCGATAGTAACCGGCGCCCCTGTCGAGGATCACCGGCACGGAAGCGAGCGAGATGACGTTGTTGATGACGGTCGGGCGGTCGAAAAGGCCCTTGTGTGCCGGCAGCGGCGGCTTGGCGCGTACGAGCCCGCGCTTGCCTTCGAGGCTGTTCAGGAGCGAGGTCTCCTCGCCGCAGACATAGGCGCCGGCGCCGGTGCGCACTTCCATGTCGAAGGCGTGCGCCGAGCCGAGCACCGAAGCACCGAGCACACCGGCGGCACGGGCTATCTCGGTCGCCGCGCTCATCACCGCGATCGCATGCGGATATTCCGAACGGGTATAGATGTAGCCCTTGGTCGCACCGGTCGCGATACCGGCGATCGCCATACCCTCGATCAGCACGAAGGGATCGCCTTCCATGATCATCCGGTCCGCAAAGGTCCCGCTGTCGCCCTCGTCGGCATTGCAGACGATGTATTTCCGCGGCCCTCGTGCTTCCAGGACGGTCTTCCATTTGATGCCGGTCGGGAAGCCGGCGCCGCCGCGGCCGCGAAGGCCGCTTTCCGTGACCTCGGCAACGATCGCCGCCGGTTGCATTGCGATCGCCCGCTCGAGACCGAGCAAGCCCCGATGGGCGCGATAGTCTTCGAGCGAGAGAGGATCGATGACGCCGCAACGGGCAAAGGTAAGCCGGGTCTGTCGCTTGAGAAACGGAATTTCCTCGGTCTTGCCGAGGCAGAGAGGATGCGCGCCACCCGAAATCAGCCCGGCATCGAGAAGCGAGGCGACATCGCGCGCCTTCACCGGGCCGTAGGCGACGCGCCCTGCGGCCGTTTCGACTTCGACCAGCGGCTCCAGCCAGTGCATGCCGCGCGAGCCGTTGCGAACGATCGTGACGTCGAGCCCGCGTGCGGCGATCTCGCCGGCCATCGCCTCCACCACCTTTTCGGCGCCAAGCGCAATGGCCGCCGCATCCCGGGGAATGTAGATCCTGACGGTCATCGGCGCGCCTCCGCAACCAGCGCCTCGAGCTCTGCTTCGTCGAGGCGCGCATGAACCTCGCCGTCGAGCATCGCCGACGGCGAGCAGGAACAGAGTCCGAGACAGTAGACCGGCTCAAGCGTCACGGCGCCGTCCGGCGTCGTCTTATGGAAATCGATCCCGAGAAGCGCCTTGGCGCGCTCCGCAAGCCGGTCGCCGCCCATCGATTGGCAGGCCTCGGCGCGACAGAGCTTCAGCACATGGCGCCCGGCCGGGTGCTCGCGAAAATCGTGATAGAAGGTAACCACGCCATAGACTTCGGCGCGCGACAGATTGAGTTCCCGCGCGATCACCGGCAGGCTCTCCTCCGGCACATAGCCGAACTCGTCCTGGATTTCGTGCAGGATGGGAAGAAGCGGGCCTTCGAGCCCCTTGAGCTCGCCGACGATCGCCAGCGTCCGTTCGGTCACGTCTGCGCGCGGCAGATGGATATTCACTGAAGGAGCCCTCCCGGCTCGCGGCCGCGCCGCCAGGATCTCCCACCGTCGTCGTGCCGCTGTCTCAACCAGTTGGCAAAGATCGGAGATTTCACGCTCTTTGCCCATGAAACAAGCTTCGCGCTTATGCTTTCATGGGTCAATATGGCTGTTCCGTCGATCGATAGAAAATTTCTATTGAACCTGGTTGCGCTCACCGAGGATACGCGCCTCGTGCAACAGCGCGGAGACGAGCGGCGTGAACGGCTCACGATAGGTGGCGACCAGGCCGACCGTATGGCGGACGTCCGGATCGACGATCGGGATCATCCGTATGTCCTCGTGAAAGCCGAATGATTTCGCGACGTTATAAGGCATGATGCTCGCCCACCGTCCGGTCCGGACGTGGGAAAAGAGCACGATCATCGAATTCGATTCGAGGGTCGGCTTCGGGACCGCGCCCGCCTCGGCAAAGTGCTGATTGATGATGCGACGGTTCTGCATGTCGGCCGTCAATAGACAAAGCCGAATGTCGCTCACTTCCTTCCAGGTCACGCTTTCGCGATCCGAAAGCGCCGTACCGGCGGCCGTAACCAGATGATATTGCTCGATCTGCAGGGGCACGCTCGTCACCCGGCCGAGCGGCTCGTTCTCCAGATAGGTCAGACCGGCATCGATCTCCAGGTTTTCGAGAAGCGCGAGGATCTGCAGCGAGGTGGTCGAAAGCACCGAGAAGGTGACGTCCGGATGCTTCTCCTGGAAGGGCGCGGTGATGAGCGGCACCATGGAGAGCGTCGTCGGCACCGCGGCGAGGCGCATATGCCCCGAAAGACCTTTTCGCGCTGCACGCATCTCCTCGCGCATCGTACGGCTGTCACTGACGATCCGCCGTGCCCATTCCAGCACCCGCTGCCCTTCGGGCGTCAGTCCCTGGAAGCGTGATCCGCGATTGACCAGAATAACGCCGAGCTGTTCTTCGAGCTGCCGGATCGCTGCCGAAAGCGTCGGCTGGGTCACCCCGCACTCCTCCGCCGCCCGGCCGAAATGCCGTTCGCGGGCCAGTGCGAGAAAGAATTCCAGCTTGTCGATCATATCCGGATCACTCAGTGCACACGTTTTTGCGCCTCTCCCTCGAGTTTGACCCGAGGACTGGCCCTCTCCCTGCAGGCGGGGAGAAGGTGCCGGCAAGCGGATGAGGGGCGGACGCGCGCTTAAGCGATGAGCTGCCCGCCATTCACCTCCAGGACCTGGCCGGTGATATAGCCCGAAAGCGCGTGCGCGGCGAGGAAGAGATAGGCCGGCGCGCAATCCTCCGCCGTCCCGAGCCGGCCGAGCGGGATGGTCTTGCGCGTCGCCTCCAGCTTCTCCGGGGTCGAATAGCGCTCGTGGAAATCCGTCGTGATCGTGCCGGGCGAGACGCAGTTGACACGGATGCCGTCCGGCGCAAGTTCACGCGCCAGCGCCTTCGAATAGGTTGAGACGAAAGCTTTGGTGGCAGAGTAGATCGAAGAGCCGGGACTGCCGCCCATGCGCGCCGAGATCGAAACCGTGTTGACGATCGCAGGATGTCTGCCCTTGCGCAGGAGCGGCAGCATCGTCCGGGTCATCTCGACGACCGAGGTCTGGTTGAGCCGCACGACCGTGCGGTATTGCTCATCGGTGAGATCGGACGCCGGAAAGCGGCCAACCATCGTGCCGGCATTGTTGACGAGGACATCGACGCTGTCGAAGCGACTCCTCACCACATCGGCGAGGCTCTCGACGCCTCCGTCGGCAACGAAATCCGCCGCCGCGAGGAACGCCCTGCCCTCGGCCGCTGCAAGGTCGAGAAATTCGGGGCGGTCGGCGGCGATCGTCCGCCCCATATGCACCACCACGCGCGCACCGCAATCGAGGAACTGCCGCACGACCTCGAGGCCGATGCCCCTCCCGCCGCCGGTAACCACCACGTTTATGCCCTGGAACAAGGCCGGATGATACATGCGCTTTCCTCCTCCCGATAACGTCAGACTGGCGTGCTCCCACCGATTACAGCGCAGATCGGGGGCGAGCCGCAACGAAAATCGAACGCGCCGGATATTTCTAATCTGAAATTGCGCCGCTTTCGTTTTTGCATATTATGAAAGAAAACGAAACGCGAGGGGCGGATGTATCTGACCGGACGACAGGCGGAGATTTTGGAACTGGCGAAAACGGAAGGCCGCGTGCTGGTCGAGGATCTCGCCCAGCGCTTTTCCGTTACGCCGCAGACGATCCGCAAGGACCTGAACGATCTCTGCGACGCCAGGGTTTTGAACCGCATTCACGGCGGCGCCATTTTTCCGAGCGGCAAGGAAAACGTCAGATACGAATCCCGCCGCCAGATCGCCGCAGCGGAAAAGCAGGCGATCGGCCGTGCCGCGGCCGCGCTCATCCCCGACAATTCTTCGCTCTTCATCAATATCGGCACCACGACGGAAGCGGTGGGAGAGGCGCTCCTCGACCACCGGGAACTGATGATCATCACCAACAACATCAACGTAGCCAACCGGTTGCGGGTCTTCCCCTCGATCGAGGTGGTGATCGCCGGCGGGGTTGTCCGCGGCTCCGACGGCGGCATCGTCGGAGAGGCCGCCGTCGACTTCATCAAGCAGTTCAAGGTGGATTTCGCGGTAATCGGCGCCTCGGCGATCGACCCCGACGGAGCCCTGCTCGATTTCGATTATCGCGAAGTGAAAGTTGCGCAGGCGATCATCGCCAATGCGCGCCATGTCATCCTCGTTTCGGATTCGACGAAATTCGAACGCACCGCGCCGGTGCGCATCGGCCATATTTCGCAGGTACAGACATTCATCACCGACCGCTGCATCGTTGAAAACGTTCGGAAAATCTGTGCCGACCAGGATGTGAGGCTGGTCGAGACCGAGGTGTGATCCGGTCCCCGATTCCCGAGCGCGAAGCCGGAACATTCGTTTGACATTCGAAATATTTTCGCTTTAACTGCTTTCACTTTCGCGATTGCACAAATTCTGTGTCGCGGAGTGTGGAGGGGAAAACAAGAGTGTCAGAGCAGACGATATTCGACGTCTTCGTCATAGGCGGCGGCATCAACGGATGCGGCATCGCGCGTGATGCGGCTGGCCGTGGATATTCCGTCGCGCTTGCGGAGATGAGCGATTTCGCCTCCGGAACATCCTCCGGCTCGACCAAGCTCATCCATGGCGGCTTGCGCTATCTCGAGCATTATGAATTCCGCCTGGTGCGCGAAGCCCTGATGGAGCGCGAAGTCCTCTGGGCGATGGCGCCGCACGTCATCTGGCCGATGCGCTTCGTGCTGCCCTTCCACAAGGGTGGTCCGCGGCCGGCCTGGCTGATCCGCCTCGGCCTCTTTCTTTACGATCACATAGGCGGCCGCAAGCTTCTGCCGGCGACGAAGACGCTCGACATGACGCGCGATCCCGCAGGCGCACCGCTGAAGCGCCTCTTCACCAAAGCGTTCGAATATTCGGACGGCTGGGTCGACGATGCTCGCCTTGTGGTGCTGAACGCGCGCGACGCCGCCGACCGCGGCGCGAGGATCATGGCGCGCACCCGCGTCGTCTCGGCGCGCCGTGAGGGCGGCCGTTGGGCGATCGAAATCGAGAATGCAGCGACAGGCGCGCGCGAGACGATACGCGCCCGCATGCTCGTCAATGCCGCGGGCCCCTGGGTGGACCGGGTTCTCTCCGAAGCGGTCGGCAACAACGACGTCCGCAATGTCCGCCTGGTCCAGGGCAGTCATATCGTCGTTAAGAAGAAGTTCGACGATCCGCGCGCCTATTTCTTCCAGAACCCGGACGGGCGGATCATGTTCGCCATTCCTTACCAGGACGAGTTCACGCTGATCGGAACCACCGATCGCGATTTCACCGGCAATCCGGCTGACGTGCGCATCAGCGACGCAGAGATCGATTATCTCTGCGAGGCGGCGAGCGAATATTTCAGCGACCCGGTGGGCAGAGAGGATATCGTGTGGACCTATTCCGCCGTGCGCCCCCTTTTCGATGACGGCGCGAGCAAGGCGCAGGAGGCGACCCGCGACTATGTGCTGCGCGTCGAGAACGGCGATGCACCCCTGCTCAACGTCTTCGGCGGCAAGCTCACCACCTACAGGCGGCTTGCGGAATCGGCGCTCGAGAAGATCGGCGAGACCATCGGGGAAAAGGGCAGGAAGTGGACGGCCGGATCGCAGCTTCCGGGGGGCGATTTTCCGGCCGGCGGCTATGACGACGAGGTCGCGAAGCTCAAGACGCGCTATCCTTTTCTGGCCGCCTCCCACGCCCGCCGGCTGGTACGGCTCTACGGCACGCGGGCGGCGCAGCTTCTCGGCAATGCCGCGAGCGAGGCCGAGCTCGGAAAGCACTTCGGGGCGGATCTCTATGCGGCGGAAGTGGATTGGCTGATCGGCCAGGAATGGGCATTGCGCGCGGAGGACGTGCTTTGGCGCCGCACGAAACTGGGACTGAAGTTTTCGCGGGCGCAAACCGCGGAACTGGAGGAATATATGCGGGGCGCGGTCAACGCGGCCGCCTGAGGTACCACGGCTGAACTGCCGTTGGGGTGGAGAATTCAATGCTTGAAATGAAGAAGATATCCAAGGTCGTGGGTGGAGAGACGCACATCCACCCGACCGACCTTGTGCTGGAGAGGGGGTCGCTCAACGTGCTGCTCGGCCCGACGCTCTCCGGCAAGACGTCGCTGATGCGGCTGATGGCCGGTCTCGACAAGCCCGCCTCCGGTTCGATCCATCTCGACGGTGCCGACGTGACCGGCGTTCCCGTGCAGAAACGCTCGGTCGCCATGGTCTATCAGCAATTCATCAACTATCCGGCGATGACGGTCTACGAGAACATCGCCTCGCCGATGCGGATCAAGCGCGCCGACAGCGCCGCCGTCGACCGCGAAGTGCGCAAGGCGGCGGAACTCCTGAAGCTCACGCCCTATCTCGACCGCACGCCTCTCAACCTGTCCGGCGGTCAGCAGCAACGCACCGCGCTCGCCCGCGCCATCGTCAAGAATGCCGATCTGGTGCTGCTCGACGAGCCGCTTGCCAATCTCGACTACAAGCTGCGGGAGGAGTTGCGCGAGGAACTGCCGAAGATCTTCGCCGCATCCGGCGCGATCTTCGTCTACGCCACGACAGAGCCGTCGGAAGCGCTTCTGCTCGGCGGCAACACCGCCACGCTGAGCGAGGGAAGGATCACCCAGTTCGGCCGCACCATCGACGTCTATCGCCGGCCGGTCGACATCGTCACGGCCCGCACATTCGCCGATCCGCCGCTGAACACCATCGGCCTCGTGAAGGCGGGAACGCATTTTGCGCTCGAGGGAAAGCCGGTGCTTCCCGTTCCCGCACATCTTCGTTCCCTCGGGGATGGCCCCTGCACGGTGGCCTTTCAGCCGCACCATCTTTCTTTCGGCCAGCCGAACGGCAGCGACGAACCGCTGACGGTCAAGACGGCGATCTCGGAAATCACCGGGTCCGAAAGCTTCATTCACGTCGCCTTCGCGGGCGCACGCTGGGTCATGCTCGCACCCGGCATTCACGAGATCGAACCGGACGCTACGCTCAATGTCTTCGTCGACACACGCCACCTCATGGCCTTCGGGCCGGACGGCAGGGCGGTCGGCGGGACGGCCTGAGGAAAGGGCGTCGGGGAGGAAACCATGGCACGCATCAATCTCGAACACATCCGCCACGCCTACGGCGCCAGGCCCAAATCGGAAGCGGACTACGCGCTGAAGGAAGTGCATCACGAGTGGAACGACGGTGGCGCCTACGCTCTGCTCGGGCCCTCCGGCTGCGGCAAGACCACGCTGCTCAACATCATTTCGGGGCTGATCAACCCTTCCGAAGGGCGCATTCTCTTCGACGGAACCGACGTCACCCATCTGACGACGCAGCAGCGCAACATCGCCCAGGTGTTCCAGTTCCCGGTCATCTACGACACGATGACCGTCTACGACAATCTCGCCTTTCCGCTGCGCAACCGGCATGTGCCCGAAACCGAGGTCGACCGCCGCGTCAAGGAAATCCTCGAGATGACCGGACTCGGCAGCTGGGCCAGGAAGACTGCGCGCGGGCTGACCGCCGACCAGAAGCAGAAGATCTCGCTCGGCCGCGGCCTCGTGCGCTCGGACGTCAGCGCCATCCTCTTCGACGAGCCGCTGACCGTCATCGATCCGGAAATGAAATGGGTCCTGCGCTCGCAGATCAAGCGGCTGCACAAGCAGTTCGGCTTCACCATGGTCTATGTGACGCACGACCAGACCGAGGCGCTCACCTTCGCCGACAAGGTCGTCGTCATGTATGACGGCCAGATCGTCCAGATCGGCACGCCGGCCGAGCTCTTCGAGCGGCCGCGTCACACCTTTGTCGGCTACTTCATCGGCTCGCCGGGCATGAACGTCCTGCCGGCCGAGATCGCCGGCAACACGGCCGCCGTCGGCGACCAGAGGATCGCGCTCGATTTCCAGCCGCAGATCAAGCCGGGCGCCAGAACCGAACTCGGCATCCGTCCGGAATTCATTTCCCTCGGCCGCGAAGGCATGCCGGTCGCCGTCACGAAGGTCGAGGATATCGGCCGCCACAAGGTCGTACGCGCCCGCTTCGCCGACCGGCCGATCTCGATCATCGTCGACGAGGACGGCGAGATCCCCGCCGAGCCGCGCGTGACCTTCGATCCGAAGGCAATCAACATCTACGCCGATTCCTGGCGCGTCGGCGGGGAGGCCTGACATGGAAAAGACCTGGAACAACAAGGCCTGGTTCATGGTCCTGCCGGTACTGGTGCTCGTCGCCTTCTCGGCGGTGATCCCGCTGATGACCGTCGTCAACTATTCGGTACAGGACACCTTCGGCAATAACGAGTTCTTCTGGGCCGGCACCGACTGGTTCCTGGACGTGCTCGAATCCGACCGTTTCTGGGATGCGCTCACCCGCAATCTGATCTTCTCGGCGATCATTCTCGCGATCGAGATCCCGCTCGGCATCGTCATCGCGCTCAACATGCCGAAGAGAGGCATCGGCGTGCCGATCTGCCTCGTTCTGATGGCGCTGCCGCTGCTCATTCCGTGGAACGTCGTCGGCACCATCTGGCAGGTCTTCGGCCGGGTCGACATCGGCCTGCTCGGGCGCACGCTCGCCTCGCTCGGCATCAACTATAATTACGTGCAGAATCCGCTCGACGCCTGGGTCACGCTGATCGTCATGGATGTCTGGCACTGGACGAGCCTCGTCGTGCTGCTCTGCTATGCCGGCCTTGTCTCGATCCCGGACGCCTACTACCAGGCCGCCAAGATCGACGGCGCCTCGCGCTGGTCGGTCTTCCGCTACATCCAGCTTCCGAAGATGAAGCGCGTGCTCCTGATCGCCTTCCTGCTGCGCTTCATGGACAGCTTCATGATCTATACCGAACCTTTCGTCGTGACCGGCGGCGGCCCGGGCAATTCGACGACCTTTCTGTCGATCGATCTGGTCAAGACGGCAATCGGCCAGTTCGACCTCGGCCCGGCCGCAGCCCTCTCGATCATCTACTTCCTCATCATCCTGCTCCTGTCGTGGATCTTCTACACGGTGATGACCACGAGCGACGCGCAAGGCTGAGAAGGAGGGAGGAGACATCATGATGACCAACAAGCAACCACTTTCGCAGCGCCTCTCCTGGCTGGTGCCGACGATCTACATCGTCTTCCTGCTCCTGCCGATCTACTGGCTCGTCAATATGAGCTTCAAGGAGACGAGCGAGATCCTCAGCACCTTCTCGCTGTGGCCGCAGAATCCGACGCTTCGGAACTATGCGGTGATCTTTACCGATCCCTCCTGGTACAACGGCTACATCAATTCGATCACCTATGTCGTCCTGAACACGCTGATCTCGGTGACGGTGGCGCTGCCGGCAGCCTACGCCTTTTCGCGCTACCGCTTCCTCGGCGACAAGCACCTGTTCTTCTGGCTGCTCACCAACCGGATGGCGCCGCCGGCGGTTTTCGCGCTGCCCTTCTTCCAGCTCTATTCCGCCTTCGGTCTCATCGACACGCACATCGCGGTGGCGATCGCGCATTGCCTGTTCAACGTGCCGCTCGCCGTCTGGATCCTGGAAGGCTTCATGTCCGGCGTGCCGAAGGAGATCGACGAGACCGCCTATATCGACGGCTACTCCTTCCCGCGTTTCTTCGTGAAGATCTTCGTGCCCCTGATCGCGTCCGGCATCGGCGTGGCGGCCTTCTTCTGCTTCATGTTCTCGTGGGTCGAGCTGTTGATCGCCCGCACCCTGACGACGACCGACGCCAAGCCGATCGCCGCGACGATGACGCGCACGGTCTCCGCCTCCGGTCTCGACTGGGGCGTGCTCGCCGCCGCCGGCGTTCTGACGATCATCCCCGGCGCGCTGGTCATCTATTTCGTTCGCAACTACATCGCCAAGGGCTTCGCCCTGGGGAGGGTCTGATGGCAACCGTCGCCACTCGCAAGAACCGCTGGCCCGTCGCGCTTGCCGCCGTGCTCGTCGTCTACCTCACCGCGGCCGGCCTGCTTTTTTCCGTTCTGCCGGCCAAGGACGGCAAGACCGACTGGTTCGCCCCGCTGATCCCCGGCGGCTGGATGGCCTGGTCTTTCCCCACCGCCATGTTCTTTCTGACGATCTTCGCGCTCCTGTCGCTGATGGCCGTCTGGGAATATGCCCGGCCGGGCGGAAACCCGCGCGTCGGCATCCTGCGCTTCGAGACGACCCGCGGCGACCGGCTCTTCGTGTCGCTGCTCGGAAGCGCATTCATTCACCTCGCCTGGCTGGGGCTGGTCGGCGCAAATCTCTGGTGGGCGGTCGCCCTGTCGGTGATCTACGCGGTCGGCGTCTTCCGCTACGTCTGAGGAACCAAACGAAGGGCGCTCACCGCGGGCGCCCTTTGAAACTGCAAGTGAACGCAATCGCAAAACCCAAGGGAGGATTTAATGCGAAGGCATCTTTTGACAACGACGGCGGCTATGCTGCTGGCATTTACCGGCTCGGCATTTGCCGGGATGGACGAGGCAAAGCAGTTCCTGGACAAGGAAGTCGGCGACATGTCCTCGCTCGACCGCGCCGCCCAGGAAGCGGAAATGCAATGGTTCGTCGATGCGGCAAAGCCTTTTGCCGGCATGGAGATCAAGGTCGTTTCCGAAACGATCACCACGCATGAATACGAATCGAAGGTGCTCGCACCGGCCTTTACCGCGATCACCGGCATCAAGATCACCCATGACCTGATCGGCGAAGGCGACGTGGTCGAAAAACTGCAGACGCAGATGCAGTCGGGCGAGAACGTCTATGACGCCTATATCAACGACTCTGACCTGATCGGCACGCACTGGCGCTACCAGCAGGCCCGCAGCCTGACCGACTTCATGGCGAACGAGGGCAAGGACGTCACCAACCCCAACCTCGACATAGACGACTTCATCGGCAAATCCTTCACCACCGCTCCGGACGGCAAGCTCTACCAGCTTCCCGATCAGCAGTTCGCGAACCTCTACTGGTTCCGCTACGACTGGTTCAACGACGAGAAGAACAAGGCGGACTTCAAGGCCAAGTACGGCTACGAACTCGGCGTTCCGGTCAACTGGTCGGCCTATGAGGACATCGCCGAGTTCTTCACCGGCCGCGAGATCGACGGCAAGAAGGTCTATGGCCACATGGACTACGGCAAGAAGGACCCGTCGCTGGGCTGGCGCTTCACCGATGCCTGGCTGTCGATGGCCGGCAACGGCGACAAGGGCATCCCGAACGGCAAGCCGGTCGACGAGTGGGGCATCAAGGTCGACGAGAACTCGCGGCCCGTCGGATCCTGCGTCGCGCGCGGCGGCGACACCAACGGCCCGGCCTCGGTCTACGCCATCCAGAAATATCTCGACTGGATGAAGGCCTATGCTCCGGCTGCTGCCCAGGGCATGACCTTCTCGGAATCCGGCCCGGTACCATCGCAGGGCGAGGTCGCCCAGCAGATGTTCACCTATACGGCCTTCACCGCCGACTTCGTGAAGGAAGGCCTGCCGGTCGTGAACGAGGACGGCACACCGAAGTGGCGTTTTGCCCCGAGCCCGCACGGCGTCTACTGGAAGGACGGCATGAAGCTCGGCTACCAGGACGCCGGGTCCTGGACACTCCTGAAATCGACGCCGGACGATAGGGCCAAGGCTGCGTGGCTCTACGCGCAGTTCGTGACGTCGAAGACGGTGGACGTTAAGAAGAGCCATGTCGGCCTGACCTTCATCCGCCAGTCGACGCTGGACCATCAGAGCTTCACCGACCGCGCCCCGAAGCTCGGCGGCCTGATCGAGTTCTACCGTTCACCGGCCCGCCTGCAGTGGTCGCCGACCGGAACGAACGTGCCCGACTATCCGAAGCTGGCACAGCTCTGGTGGCAGGCGATCGGCGACGCTTCCTCCGGCGCGAAAACCGCCCAGGAAGCCATGGACTCGCTCTGCGCCGAGCAGGAAAAGGTGCTGCAGCGCCTGGAACGTGCCGGCGTCCAGGGCGACATCGGTCCGAAGCTCGCCGAAGAGCACGATCTGGAATACTGGAACGCCGAAGCCGTAAAGGCCGGCAACCTCGCACCGCAGCTCAAGATCGAGAACGAGAA
This sequence comes from Sinorhizobium meliloti 4H41, assembly GCF_000375585.1. Classification (GTDB taxonomy): domain Bacteria; phylum Pseudomonadota; class Alphaproteobacteria; order Rhizobiales; family Rhizobiaceae; genus Sinorhizobium; species Sinorhizobium meliloti_A. The sequence goes on from NZ_AQWP01000007.1 coordinate 43,679, forward strand.
GGAAAAGCCGACCACCGTCAACTACGACGAGCTGGTCAAGAGCTGGCAGACGAACTGATCGACAGACGCTGCGCGATCCGTCGGCGGCGTTGTTAAAAGGAGATGCGGCACCGGGGCTGGAAACGGCCCCGGTTTTTTCGTTTCGAATCGAGGGGGCCACCCCACGCCCGCCGCTGCGCTCACCGCAGCATTACCGCCCGCGAGGCGAAAACTGTTTCCCCTATTTCGGTAAGGCAGCGCCTCATCGTCGCTGACATTATTCGCCACCTTCTTCGTAAGAAGTGGATGACATGCAAAGGTATTGGAGGAGATTACCTTGGCAAACAGTGCAGAGGAAACCCTATCACCAACGCGTCCGGAGGATGAGAAGCTCGGAATCGGCGCCAATCTGGCCTATGGCCTGCAACACGTGCTGACGATGTATGGAGGCATCGTCGCCGTGCCCCTGATACTGGGTCAGGCCGCAGGCCTCGGCCCCGGCGACATCGGCCTGCTCATCACTGCATCCTTATTTGCCGGCGGCCTCGCCACCATCTTGCAAACAATCGGCCTGCCCTTCTTCGGAAGCCAGTTGCCGCTGGTCCAGGGCGTTTCCTTTTCCGGCGTGGCGACGATGATCGCCATTTCCGGCAATGGGGGGCTCCAGTCGGTGCTCGGCGCCGTCATTGCCGCCTCGCTGATCGGCCTGCTGATAACGCCTGTATTTTCGCGGATCACCCGCTTCTTTCCGCCGCTCGTCACCGGAATCGTGATCACCACCATAGGACTGACGCTGATGCCGGTGGCCGCGCGCTGGGCCATGGGCGGGAACAGCAGTGCCCCCGATTTCGGCAGTCCCGCCAATATCCAGCTTGCAGCGGTCACGCTCGTCATCGTGCTCCTGCTCAGCAAGCTCGGAAGCGCCGCGATCTCGCGGCTCTCGATCCTGCTCGCCCTGATCATCGGGACGGTGATAGCCTATTTCGCCGGCATGGCTGATTTCTCGCAGGTAACCGAAGGGCCTTTCTTCGCGCTTCCGCTGGTTTTCCACTTCGGCTATCCGACCTTCGAAGTCGCGGCGATCGCCTCGATGTTCATCGTCATCATGGTGACGCTGGTCGAGACTTCGGCGGACATTCTGGCGGTCGGCGAGATCATCGAAACGAAGGTGGATTCGCGCCGGCTCGGCGACGGACTCAGGGCCGACATGCTGTCGAGCCTGCTCGCTCCGATCTTCGGCTCCTTCACCCAGAGCGCCTTTGCCCAGAATGTCGGGCTGGTGGCGGTCACCGGAGTCAAGAGCCGCTATGTCGTTGCAACCGGCGGCCTGTTTCTCGTCACGCTCGGTCTTCTGCCGGTCATGGGCCGCATCGTCGCGGCGGTTCCGAGTTCGGTGCTCGGCGGCGCCGGCATCGTGCTCTTCGGCACGGTCGCTGCGAGCGGCATCCGCACCCTGTCGAAGGTGGACTACGCCAACAACATGAACCTTGTCATCGTCGCGACCTCGATCGGCTTCGGCATGATCCCGATCGCCTCGCCGACCTTCTACGAGCATTTCCCGGCCTGGGTCGAGACGATTTTCCATTCCGGCATCAGCTCCGCCGCGCTGATGGCGATCGGCCTCAACCTGATCTTCAACCATATGACCGCCGGGAACTCGGACCAGCAATCGGTGTTCGTCGCCGGGACGGAGCGGACGCTCCGCTACCAGGACATCGCGCGACTGCACGACGGCGACTATTTCCTCAACGGCAAGCTCTACGACGCCAACGGCACGGAAGTGCGCGTGCTTGCCGCGGAAGCGCATTGACGGCCGGCAAGCCGTTCCCCTGAACGCGATCCGGGCGCATGTCCGGATCGCCCGCGATACGCCCGATTACCCTCGAAAATCCGAAAGTGTTTTCACTTCCTGCACCCTTGCGGCATGCTCCCGCGGCGCGAAAAATTCCCCTCCCCGTTGGAGGACGGGAACGGACGGTGGCGGCGATGGAGGAGGAACCATGAACGACGCATCCAGCATACATCCCGTGGACGAGCGCCTGCCGATCGGCAGGCTTGCGACCCTCGGGATACAGCATGTTCTTGTCATGTATGGCGGCGCCGTCGCAGTGCCCCTGATCGTCGGCCGGGCGCTGCAGCTGAGCCCGGAGGACGTCGCCTTCCTGATCTCGGCGGACCTGTTCGTCTGCGGCATCGTCACCATCATTCAGTCGCTCGGGCTGACCAGGGGTATAGGCATCCGTCTTCCCGTGATGATGGGCGTCACCTTTGCCGCCGTCGGCCCGATGGTCTCCATGGCCGCCATGACGCCCGGAATCGACGGAGCAAGGACGATCTTCGGCGCGATCATCGGCGCCGGCCTCGTGGCCCTTCTCATCGCGCCCATCATGGGACGCCTGCTGAAGTTCTTCCCGCCCGTCGTCACCGGCACCATCATTCTCGTCATCGGGGTGACCCTGATGCGCGTCGGCGTCAACTGGATATTCGGCAACCCCTTCGGTCCGACGGCGCCGAAACTCGTCGATCCGGCTCACGCGCAATGGCTCGCCGATTTGAAGCAGCTCGCCGCAACCGGCGGTCCGGCCGTGCCGGACGGGCTGGTCCTGGGCGCCACGGTTCCGAACCCGATCTATGCCGAACCGGGCCATGTGGCGCTTGCCGCCTTCGTGCTGGTCTCCATTCTCGTAGTGGCCCGTTTCGGCAAGGGGCTCATCAGCAACATCGCGGTTCTGATCGGCATCGTGATCGGATGCGTCGCGGCAGCCATGCTCGGCATGATGCATTTCGATCGTGTGGCGAGCGCCGGCTGGTTCGCCGTCGTGACCCCATTGCGCTTCGGCATGCCGATCTTCGATCCGGTGCTGATCGCCACCATGTCGCTCGTCATGATCGTCGTGATGATCGAATCGACCGGCATGTTCCTGGCACTCGGCGAGATGACGAACCGCGAGGTCAAGCAACAGCAATTGACCGCCGGACTTCGGGTGGACGGTCTCGGCACCATCATCGGCGGTCTCTTCAATACATTTCCCTATACGAGCTTTTCGCAGAATGTCGGCCTCGTCGGCGTCACCGGCGTCAAGAGCCGCTACGTCTGCGTGATGGGCGGCGTCATCATGATCCTGCTGGGCATTGTCCCGAAGATGGGCGCGCTGGTCGAGGCGGTTCCGACCTTCGTTCTCGGCGGAGCGGGGCTCGTGATGTTCGGCATGGTGGCGGCAACCGGCGTCAGGATACTCTCGACGGTCGACTTCAAGACCTCGCGAAACAACCTGTTCGTGGTCGCCGTCTCCGTCGGCTTCGGCCTCATTCCGATGATCGCACCCAACTTCCTGATGTGGATGCCGCATGCGATCCATCCCATCATCGAGTCCGGCATAGTGCTCGCCGCGGCCTCGGCCGTCGTGCTCAATGCCTTCTTCAACGGCCTCAGCATCGAGCGTTCCGCATGCGTCGAGGCCGCGCGGCTGGCAGACGGCCATTGAACCGCGACCCCGCGAGCGAAGGCCCGCGGGATACGCGCCATACTTCGATCGGCACCGAAGCATCGCAGGGGCTCCGGACGCTAGGAATGGTCCGATGAACAACGATTCACAAGGACCGCATTCATGGACAGGCCACGTCTCGCTCTCGAACTGCTTCTGCTTGTCGCCCTGGCAACGCTCTGGGGCGCCTCCTACACCTTCATCAAGATCGGCGTCGAAACCATTCCCCCGGTGACGTTGATCGCCGCGCGAACGCTGCTTGCCGGCATGGTTCTTCTGGCGCTGATCGCATGGCGCGGCCTGACATTGCCGCGCGACGGGGCGATGTGGGGGCGGTTCCTGTTCCAGGCCTGCCTCAACAGCGTCGTCCCATTCACCTTGATCGCCTGGTCGGAGCGTACGATCGATGCCGGCGTCGCGGCCATCCTCAACTCCACGACGCCGATCTTCGCCTTTCTCCTGACGGCGCTGATCACCCGGCACGAGCCCGTTACCGCCCGCAAGTTCCTGGGCGTCCTTGCGGGCCTCGCCGGAATCGCGCTGATCATCGGTCTCGAGGCCTTCCGCGGCATCGGCAATCAGCTCATCCCGCAGCTTGCAGTCGTTCTTGCGACGGTTTGCTATGCCGGCGCGGCGATTTTCGGGAAGGGCTTCAGGGGCCTCGATCCGATGGTGCCCGCTTGCGGATCGCTTCTCGCGGGTGCGGCCCTGCTCATCCCGGCGAGCCTCGTCGTCGATCGGCCCTGGACGCTCGATCCCTCGCCGGAATCGCTGATCGCGCTCCTCTGCCTGTCCGTCTTCTCGACCGCGCTCGCCTTCGTCATCTATTTCCGTCTGATCCACACGCTCGGTTCCGTCGGCGCGACGGCACAGGCCTATGTGCGCGTTCCGATCGGCGTTGCGATCGGAGTGGTATTTCTCGGGGAAACGCTTTCGACCACCGCATGGCTCGGCCTCGGCTGCGTCATCGCCGGCGTCGCCGCCATGACCATGCCGACGCGCCCCAAGATTGCCGCCGTCGGAGGGTAATTCCGCTCAGTCCTTGCGCTTCCGGCAATAGAGCTCCAGCCGGTGGCGCACCAGGTCGTAGCCGAGTTCGGCAGCGATCTCCGCCTGCAACTGTTCGATCTTGTCGGAGCGAAACTCGATCACCGCACCCGTTTCGATATCGATCAGGTGATCGTGGTGGGGCGCATCCGCCGTCTCGAAGCGGGCAGTCGCATTCTCGAAGGCATGCCGCTGCACCACCCCTTGCTGCTCCAGCGCGGAAAGCGTCCGGTATACCGTCGAGAGCGACACCGTCGCGTCGATTTCCTTCGCGCGCCGGTGAAGTTCGCTGGCATCCGGGTGGTCCGCGGCCTCGGCCAGAATCTTGAGGATCGCGGCGCGCTGGCGCGTCACACGCACGCCGCCTTCCCGCAGGATTCCTTCCAGTTCCTCGATCCGATTCTTGCTCTGGCTCATCCCGCGACACTAGCCAAGGGGACGCCTTTTGGAAATAGCTAGTTGCAAATGCTTCTCATTTGCATTGACTTATGCAGACCATTCGCCTACCCATATTATGGTTCGCAAAGAGGAGAGCCGGATGATCCATCCAACGAGGCGCATGATCGTGGCGGCCGCAGCGGCGATGGCTGCTCTATCGCTCCTGCCGGCGGCGGCGCGGGCGGCGGAAAAGCTCAAGGCCGTCACCACCTTCACGGTCATCGCCGATATGGCGCAGAACGTCGCGGGCGACGCCGCGGTGGTCGAATCGATCACCAAGCCGGGCGCCGAGATCCACAATTACCAGCCGACGCCCCGCGATATCCTCAAGGCGCATGATGCCGACCTCATTCTCTGGAACGGGCTGAACCTCGAGCTCTGGTTCGAAAGGTTCTTCCAGAACTTCGACGGCGTTCCCGGCGTCGTCGTCTCCGAAGGCGTCGAGCCGATGGGCATCGCCGAGGGCCCCTATACCGGCAAACCCAACCCGCACGCCTGGATGTCGCCATCGGCCGCCCTGATCTATGTCGACAATATTCGCGACGCCTTCGTGCAACACGATCCCCCCAATGCCGAGGTCTACAAGGCCAATGCCGAGGCCTACAAGAAGAAGATCGAGGCGGCGGTCGCACCCATCCGCGCCGAGCTCGAAAGGATCCCGGCGGAAAGGCGATGGCTCGTTTCGAGCGAGGGCGCCTTCAGCTATCTCGCCCGCGATTTCGGCATGAAGGAGCTTTATCTTTGGCCGATCAATGCCGACCAGCAAGGCACGCCGCAGCAGGTGCGCAAGGTGATCGACGTGGTTCGAGCTAATCGGATACCCGTCGTCTTCTCCGAAAGCACCATTTCGCCGGACCCCGCTGAGCAGGTCGCGCGGGAGACGGGTGCAAAATACGGAGGCGTGCTCTATGTCGACTCCTTGAGCGAGGCCGACGGCCCCGTTCCGACCTATATCGATCTGCTGCGCGTTACATCGGAAACGATTGCGAAAGGCTTGTCGCAATGAACCTTCAGGAAAAGGCCCGCGCCTATCCGGGAGCTGCTCCGCAAGACGAGGATGGCGGCATTCGCGTCAGCGGTGCTACGGTGACCTACCGCAACGGCCACCGGGCGCTGCGCGACGCCTCCTTCGAAATCCCGACGGGCACCATCGCGGCCCTCGTCGGCGTAAACGGCAGCGGCAAGTCGACGCTGTTCAAAGCGATCATGGGCTTCGTCCGGCTGGCCAAGGGCGACATCTCGATCCTGGGCCTCACCGTGACGCAGGCATTGAAACAGAACCTCGTCGCCTATGTCCCGCAGGCCGAAGAGGTCGACTGGAATTTTCCCGTCCTGGTCGAAGACGTGGTGATGATGGGCCGTTACGGCCATATGAACATGCTGCGCATCCCCAAAAAGGCCGATCACGAGGCGGTCGAGACGGCGCTGACACGGGTCGGCATGAGCGAGTTCCGCAAGCGCCAGATCGGCGAGCTTTCCGGAGGCCAGAAGAAGCGGGTCTTCCTGGCCCGGGCACTTGCCCAGAACGGCCGCGTCATCCTGCTCGACGAGCCTTTCACGGGGGTCGACGTGAAGACGGAGGACGCTATCATCCGCCTGCTCGTCGCGCTTCGCGAAGAGGGTCGCGTAATGCTCGTCTCCACCCATAATCTCGGAAGCGTGCCGGAATTCTGCGACCGCACCATCCTTCTGAAAAATACGGTGCTCGCCTACGGTCCGACGGAAACCACCTTCACCCGCGAAAACCTGGAGCTCGCCTTCGGGGGCGTCCTGCGTCACTTCGTGCTCGGCGGAGAGAACCTCCATGACGATGCCGATCCACGCCAGCTCTCGGTCATCAGCGACGACGAGCGTCCGCTCGTCATGTATGGCGCCCGCGACCGCATGGTTGCGCAGCCGGCCAAACCGGAATCGGATTCCGAGGCGGACTCCGAATGATCGCCACGCTCATCGAGCCCTTCGCCTATAGCTACATGGTGAATGCCATGTGGGTAAGCGCACTCGTGGGCGCGGTCTGCGCGTTCCTTTCGGCCTATCTCATGCTGAAGGGCTGGTCGCTGATCGGCGATGCGCTCTCTCACTCGATCGTGCCGGGCGTCGCCGGGGCCTACATGCTCGGGCTTCCCTTCTCGCTGGGCGCCTTCTTTTCCGGTGCGCTTGCCGCCGGTGCCATGCTGTTCCTCAACCAGCGCACGCGGCTGAAGGAGGACACGATCATCGGCCTGATCTTCACCTCCTTCTTCGGTCTCGGCCTGTTCATGGTCTCTCTGTCGCCGACCTCGGTGAACATCCAGACGATCGTGCTCGGCAATATCCTCGCCATCACGCCGGCCGACACGTTGCAGCTCGCCATCATCGGCATCGTCTCGCTGCTGATCCTGTCCGCGAAGTGGAAGGACCTGATGGTGACTTTCTTCGACGAAAGCCACGCCCGCTCGATCGGCATCAACACCACCTTCCTGAAGGTGCTCTTCTTCACGCTCCTTTCGGCCTCGACCGTGGCGGCGCTGCAGACGGTCGGCGCCTTCCTCGTCATCGCCATGGTCGTCACCCCCGGCGCAACCGCCTATCTCCTGACCGACCGTTTCCCGCGGCTGATCGTGATCAGCGTCGCGATCGGGGCACTGACGAGCTTCGTCGGCGCCTATGCGAGCTACTTCCTCGACGGCGCAACCGGGGGCATCATCATCGTCCTGCAAACCGCGATCTTTCTGTTCGCCTTCGTATTTGCCCCGAAACACGGGCTGCTCGCCGCACGCCGCCGCGCATCCGAGGCTCTGGAGACCGCATGATGCCTTCGCTCGACATGCTCCTTGCCGTTTTCGACTTCGAGTTCATGCGCAATGCGCTCCTGATCTCGGTCTTGGTCGCAATTCCCACGGCGATGCTGTCCTGTTTCCTGGTCCTCAAGGGCTGGTCGCTGATGGGCGACGCGATCTCGCATGCGGTCTTCCCCGGCGTCGTCGTCTCCTACATTGTCGGCCTGCCGCTCGCCGTCGGCGCCTTTACGGCCGGCATGTGCTGCGCACTCTTGACCGGCTATCTGAAGGAAAACAGCCGCATCAAGCAGGACACGGTGATGGGCGTCGTCTTTTCCGGCATGTTCGGCCTTGGCCTTGTGCTCTACACCAAGATCCAGAGCGACGTGCATCTCGATCACATCCTCTTCGGCGACATGCTCGGCATCGGCTGGGGCGACATTCTGGAGACGGGCCTCATCGCGGTTCTCGCCGCCGGCATTCTCGGCCTGAAGTGGCGCGATCTGCTGCTCCACGCCTTCGATCCGGCTCAGGCACGCGCGATCGGTCTGAGGGTCGGTTGGCTGCACTACGGACTGCTGGCGATCCTGTCGCTGACGATCGTCGGCGCCCTCAAGGCGGTCGGGCTGATCCTGGCCATCGCCATGCTCATTGCCCCCGGCGCGATCGCCTATCTCGTCACGCGGACGTTCGGCCACATGCTGGCGGTCGCGGTGATCGTCGCCGTCGCCGCCTCCTTCTGCGGCGTCTATCTCTCCTTCTTCATCGACAGCGCACCGGCACCCACCATCGTCCTTCTGATGACGGCGATATTCCTGCTCGCCTTCGCCTATTCCACCTGGAAGGTGGCACGCGCCGAAGCGCAGCGGACAAGCGTGGAATAGAAGGAAGGAAGACCTCTCTTTCACCTCTTGGACGCCGGCGCCATGATCCCTTATGGTGCGCCACGACTGAAGGTTTGGAGCGGTCCGGTGGAATGCCGTGACCTTCCGTGGCGGAGCGACGGCGCAAGATGGAGAGGAAACAGCAAAGCCGTTCCGGCATCGCTTTCTTCCTCGTCGCCGTGGGGCTCGTCTTTACGGCGATCGCCGCGACCGTGCTCCTCGCCAACGAACAGCGCCACCTGAAGCAGCTGCTCGCAGGACTGGGTTTCTCGATGACGCCGCGGCAAGCGGAGCGGCTGCCGGAGACTGCCCGCAGTCCAAGTAAAAAGCCCGAACCGCCAAAGGCACTCCTGCCCGCCCACATCTTCGCGGATCTTGCAACGCCGGAACAGCAATTCATCCGTCAGATCCGCAGCGACCCGCGGGCGCTTTGCGAGGGACTGAGGGAAGCCGGCTTCCGCGATCTCGAATGGAAATCCGCCGAGAGCGGCCGCTGGGAGTGCTCGTCGCTCGTTCCCTTTGCCCGCCCGGGCCAGGAGCCGAGCTCGTCCATCTTTATCCTGGTCAAGGGCCGTGGCGAGGAGGAGATCACCTCCTTTCGCGTAAAACTCAACATCGAGCACAGCGGGGACACACCGGTCGTCACCAGCGCTGCTGCCAAGGCGGCATCCGTCTTCTTGAGGGAGGTTCGTTGGGCGGGGAGCGCAAGCGTCACTCTCCAGATTCAGGGTCTCCAGGAATTCGACCTCAAGCGCTTCGGCAGTCGTATCCAGTTCAAGCGGGAGATGGGGGACACGCCCCGCTACAACTTCCTTGCCAATCAGGCCGCACGCGCGCGGCCGAAGAGCATCGCCGAGCTCTATTTCGACCGCGAAAAATGGCTGATCCCGGGCGACGGCGCGAGCGTTTCCTATATCCGCGGCCCAAGCGCCTGGACGCGGCCGGTCCAATCGGCAGAACCGCAGAGTGCAGCGGGGCAGCCTGCCGGTCGGGGCGCAACGCCCGAGCATTGATGCGAACCTGCGTATCAGCGGTCGATGCGCGTCGAGAGAATGATGGAGGACAGGGTCTTTTCGACACCCTCGATTTCGCCGATCCGGTCGATCAACAGGTCCAGCTCGCTGATCGAGGCTGCAGCGACGACCGCGATCAGATCGAAGCTGCCGCTGACGGAATGCAGCATGCGGATTTCGCGAATGGCGGCGAGCTCGGGCGTGACCCGACCGAGCGCCCGCGGTGCAATCGTGATCAGAACATGCGCTCGCACGAGGCCTTTCTCGTAGTTTTCCGAGAGGCGCACGCCATAGCCTGCTATCACCCCCTCGCGCTCCAGCCGCTCGATGCGCGCCTGCACCGTGGTGCGCGACAGGCCGAGCCGACGGGCGATCGTCGCCGTCGGCATGCGGGCGTTCTCGCTCAGTATGGCGAGGAGTTCGCGATCCTTGTCCGTTACATGCATATCGTCGACCTTGATCGGCAAAATGCCGAATACAGACCGACGATTTAGCCATATCGACGCTTCAAATCAATATTCGGCCGCGAGACAATGGTGGTGAAAGAGGCTCATACCCCGGGGATACAAAATGAAAGACATCGTCGTCATCGGTGCCGGCAAGATCGGCTCCACCATCGCGCGCATGCTGGCACATAGCGGCGACTACCGCGTCTGCGTCGCCGATCGCAGCGCCGAGCAGTTGCAGCAGGTCGAGAAGCACGATGCCGTCTCGACCGCAGTCGTCGACATCGCCGACATAAAGGCGCTCGTCGCCCTGCTCTCCGGAAAATTCGCCGTGCTCAGCGCCGCGCCGTTCCATCTGACGGTCGCGATCGCCGAAGCCGCAGCCGAGGCGAAAATTCACTATCTCGACCTGACCGAAGACGTCGAATCCACCCGCCAGGTCAAGGCGATCGCAGCTGAGGCCGACACCGCCTTCATTCCGCAATGCGGCCTTGCACCGGGCTTCATTTCGATCGTCGCCAACGATCTCAGCCGGCATTTCGATACGCTCGAAAGCGTGCGCATGCGCGTCGGCGCCCTGCCGCAATACCCGTCGAACGCTTTGAACTATAATCTCACCTGGAGCACCGACGGCGTCATCAACGAATATATCGAGCCCTGCGAGGCGATCGTCGAAGGTTCGCTGATCGAAGTTCCCGCGATGGAAGAGCGCGAGGAGTTCTCGCTCGACGGCGTCACCTACGAGGCCTTCAACACCTCCGGCGGCCTCGGCACGCTTTGCGAGACGCTGAAGGGCAAGGTCCGCACGCTCAATTACAAGACGATCCGTTATCCCGGTCATGCCGCGATCTTCAAGGCGCTCCTGAACGACCTCGGCCTGCGTCATCGCCGCGAGGTACTGAAGGACATCCTCGAAAACGCCCTGCCGACCACCACCCAGGACGTGGTCGTGATCTTCGTCACCGTTTCGGGCTTCCGCGAAGGTCGCCTGGTGCAGGAGACCTACGCCAACAAGGTCTATAGCGGCGTCGTTGCAGGACGCATGCAGAGCGGCATCCAGATCACCACCGCCGGCAGCATCTGCGCCGTTCTCGACATGCTCGCCCAGGGCAAGATCCCCACCAAGGGCTTCGTGCGCCAGGAAGACATCGCGCTCGACGCCTTCCTTGCCAACCGCTTCGGCCACTACTACGCCCAGAAGCACGAGACGGAACGCGCCGCGAGCTGAGGCCGAGGCTAGGTCGATTACCGAAATGCCCGGACCTCTCGTCCGGGCATTTTCGTTTCTGCTTTCCGCCCGCCCTAATCCGCCTGCCGGCACCTTCTCCCCGCAAGCGGGGCGAAGGAGACACGCGGCGGCGTCTGTTCTCTTTCCTCGAAGCGAGTGGCGGAATGGGGCTGGGCCCTCGCGGCTTGCCCCTTCCCGCCTGCGGGGAGAAGGTCGCGGCAGCGGGATGAGGGGCGGCAACGGGTGGAAAGTACCGGGTGTCTTGAGACGCTCTATCGGCCGCTTGCGGGGAGACACGAACTCGCTGAGACGAAAAACCCCGCTCGAGGCGGGGTTCGATAGGCATTATCCCTTATCGGGATGTCCCTTTCAGGCCGGGATCACGATCTCCCCGAGCTTCGTGAGTTCGGCGATGAATTGTTCCAGACGCGTCTTCTTCTCGTCACCGGCGCCTTCGAGTTCGGCGCGTGCCGCTTCGATGCGGTTTTCGAGAACCGTGCTGTCCAGTTCGTCGACATGGACGGCGGATTCGGCCAAAAGCGTGCAGCCGGAAGGCAGGATATCGGCAAAGCCGCCGAAGACGGCGTAGCGTTCGGTCTTGCCGGCGGCGGTCTTCACCGCCACGACGCCCGGCTTGACGGTCGTCATGGTCGGCGCGTGATTGGCCATCACGGTCATCTCGCCCTCGGTCGCCGGAATGACGACTTCGGTCACCTTCTCCGAGACAAGCAGACGCTCGGGGGAAACAAGCTCAAAATTGAAACTTTCGGCCATGACCATTCACTTCTGGTGAGCGCGCCGCTGGTCGGCGGGCTGTGCACGTTCTCCGCCTCAACTGTCAGGCGGGATGAAAGCCGTGGCGCAAGGAACTCCGCGCCACGGTTCCTGATGCAGATCAGGCCGCTTCGGCAGCCAGCTTCTTGGCCTTCTCGACGGCTTCCTCGATGGAGCCGACCATGTAGAAGGCAGCTTCCGGCAGGTGGTCGTACTCGCCGTTGACGAGGCCCTTGAAGCCCTTGATCGTGTCTTCGAGCGCAACCAGCTTGCCCGGCGAGCCGGTGAAGACTTCGGCGACGAAGAACGGCTGCGACAGGAAACGCTCGATCTTGCGGGCGCGGGCGACGGCGATCTTGTCCTCTTCGGAAAGCTCGTCCATGCCCAGGATCGCGATGATGTCCTGGAGGGCCTTGTAGCGCTGCAGGGTCGACTGCACTTTGCGCGACACTTCGTAATGCTCTTCGCCGACGATCATCGGGTCCAGCATGCGCGAGGTCGAATCCAGCGGATCCACGGCCGGATAAATGCCCTTTTCGGCGATCGAGCGCGACAGAACCGTCGTCGCATCGAGGTGCGCGAACGAGGTCGCCGGTGCCGGGTCGGTCAAGTCGTCGGCGGGAACGTAAATCGCCTGAACCGAGGTGATCGAGCCCTTGGTCGTGGTGGTGATGCGCTCCTGCATCTGGCCCATGTCGGTTGCAAGCGTCGGCTGATAGCCCACGGCCGAAGGAATACGGCCGAGCAGAGCCGACACTTCCGAGCCCGCCTGGGTGAAGCGGAAGATGTTGTCGACGAAGAAGAGAACGTCCTGGCCTTCGTCACGGAACTGTTCGGCGACCGTCAGGCCGGTCAGCGCGACGCGCGCGCGGGCGCCCGGCGGCTCGTTCATCTGACCGTAGACGAGTGCGGCCTTGGAGCCTTCGCCGCCGCCGTGCTTGTTCACGCCGGATTCGATCATTTCGTGATAGAGGTCGTTGCCTTCGCGGGTCCGCTCGCCGACGCCTGCGAAGACGGAGTAACCGCCGTGCGCCTTGGCCACGTTGTTGATCAGTTCCATGATCAGAACGGTCTTGCCGACGCCCGCGCCGCCGAACAGGCCGATCTTGCCGCCCTTCGCGTAGGGAGCGAGCAGGTCGACGACCTTGATGCCGGTGACGAGAATCTGCGCTTCGGTCGACTGTTCCACATAGGCCGGAGCGTCCTGGTGAATGGCGCGGCGGGCGGAAGTCTTCAGCGGACCGGCTTCGTCGACCGGCTCGCCGATGACGTTCATGATGCGGCCGAGCGTTTCCTTGCCGACCGGAACCGCGATCGGGCCGCCCGTGTCGGCGACCTTCTGGCCGCGAACGAGACCTTCGGTCGAGTCCATGGCGATCGTGCGGACGGAGTTTTCGCCGAGATGCTGTGCGACTTCGAGAACGAGGCGGTTGCCGTTGTTGTCGGTTTCCAGCGCGTTCAGGATCTGCGGGAGCTGGCCTTCTTCGAATGCGACGTCGACGACGGCGCCGATGACCTGCGTCACGCGGCCGACAGCACCCGTAGCCGCAACGACTGTCTTGGCGGAAGCTGCCTTCTTCGGAGCAGCCGGCTTCTTCGCCGCTGCGGTTTCTTTCGGGGTAGCTGCCTTAGCCATAATTCTTACCCTCTTCTCGTAACCTTAGAGCGCTTCCGCGCCAGAGATGATTTCAATGAGTTCCTTGGTGATCTGCGCCTGCCGCTGACGGTTGTAGCTGAGCGTCAGCTTGTCGATCATCTCACCCGCGTTGCGCGTCGCATTGTCCATGGCACTCATCTTCGCGCCCATTTCACCCGCGACGTTCTCGAGCAGGGCCCGGAAGATCTGCACGGAGATATTGCGCGGGATGAGATCGCTGAGGATCGCGCCGGCTTCCGGCTCATATTCGTAGATCGCCGATGCCCCTTCGCCTTCGGCGGCCACTTCGCCGGCCGATGCCGGGATGAGCTGCTGGGCGGTCGGGATCTGGGAAATGACGGACTTGAACTCGGAATAGAACAGGGTGCAGACGTCGAACTCGCCATTGTCGAAGAGCTCGATGACCTTGTGGCCGATCCGGTCCGCGTTCTCGAAACCGATCTTCTTGACTTCACGCAGGTCGACACGGTCGATGATCAGCGACGCGAAGTCGCGCCGAAGCATATCGAAGCCCTTCTTCCCGACGCAGATGATCTTGACCGTCTTGCCCTGGGCCAGAAGCTTGCGCACATGGTCGCGGGCAAAGCGGGCGATCTGCGAGTTGAAGCCGCCGCAAAGACCGCGCTCGGCCGTGCACACGATCACCAGGTGCGTGTCGTCCTTGCCGGTTCCCGTCATCAGCCGCGGCGCACTGTCGTCCGCGCCGACCGCCTGGGCGATATTGGCGAGAACGGCAGCCATGCGCTGCGAATAGGGCCGGGCGGCCTCGGCCGCCTCCTGCGCACGCCGAAGCTTCGCCGCGGCGACCATCTTCATCGCCTTGGTGATCTTCTGCGTCGCCTTGACGGAGGCGATCCGGTTCTTCAGATCCTTAAGTGAAGGCATCCGTTGTCCGTCCTAGTTGAGGTCCGCTCAGGCGAAGGATTTGGCGAAGCTGTCGATTGCGCCCTTCAGCTTGGCCTTGGTGTCGTCCGAGATAGCCTTTTCCGTACGGATGGTATCCAGAACGGCCTTGCCTTCCGAACGGAGGTAGGAAAGGAGACCGTGCTCGAACTTGCCGACCTCGCTGACCGGCAGCTTGTCGAGATAGCCGTTGACGCCGGCGAAGATGACCGCGACCTGCTCTTCCGTCTTCAGCGGCGAGAACTGCGGCTGCTTCAGAAGTTCGGTCAGGCGGGCACCGCGGTTGAGCAGACGCTGCGTCGCGGCATCGAGGTCCGAGCCGAACTGTGCGAAGGCCGCCATTTCGCGGTACTGGGCGAGCTCGCCCTTGATCGAGCCGGCGACCTGCTTCATCGCCTTGATCTGGGCGGAGGAGCCGACGCGCGAAACCGACAGACCGACGTTTACGGCCGGACGGATACCCTGGTAGAACAGGTCGGTTTCGAGGAAGATCTGGCCGTCGGTGATCGAGATCACGTTGGTCGGAATGAACGCGGACACGTCGTTGCCCTGTGTCTCGATGACCGGCAGAGCCGTCAGCGAGCCGGCGCCACGCTCGTCGGAGAGCTTGGCGGCGCGCTCCAGAAGGCGCGAATGCAGGTAGAAGACGTCGCCCGGATAGGCTTCACGGCCCGGCGGGCGGCGCAGCAGCAGCGACATCTGACGGTAGGCGACGGCCTGCTTGGAAAGGTCGTCATAGCCGATCAGGGCGTGCTTGCCGTTGTCACGGAAATATTCGCCCATCGCGCAGCCGGCGAACGGAGCCAGATACTGCATCGGCGCCGGATCGGAAGCCGTTGCGGCGACGATGATCGAATACTGCAGCGCGCCGCGCTCTTCGAGCACCTTGACGAACTGAGCGACCGTCGAGCGCTTCTGGCCGATAGCGACGTAGACGCAATAGAGCTTATCCCCTTCCGGGCCATTGTCGTGAATGGCTTTCTGGTTGAGGATCGTATCGAGAATGATCGCGGTCTTGCCGGTCTGGCGGTCGCCGATGACGAGCTCGCGCTGGCCGCGGCCGACCGGGATGAGGGCGTCGATGGCCTTGAGGCCGGTCGACATCGGCTCGTGGACCGACTTGCGCGGAATGATGCCGGGCGCCTTGACGTCGACGCGGGCGCGCTGCTTGGCATTGATCGGGCCTTTGCCGTCGATCGGATTGCCGAGTGCGTCCACGACGCGGCCGAGCAGCTCCGGACCTACGGGAACGTCCACGATGGCGCCGGTCCGCTTGACCGTGTCGCCTTCCTTGATGTCCCGGTCCGAGCCGAAGATAACCACACCGACATTGTCGGCTTCGAGGTTCAGCGCCATGCCGCGAATTCCGCCTGGGAATTCGACCATCTCGCCTGCCTGGACGTTGTCGAGGCCGTAGACGCGGGCGATACCGTCACCGACGGAAAGCACCTGGCCGACTTCGGAAACTTCCGCTTCCTGGCCGAAATTTTTGATCTGATCTTTAAGAATTGCGGAAATTTCCGCGGCGCGGATATCCATCAGCCGACCTCTTTCAGTGCAAGCTTAAGGGTAGAGAGTTTGGTGCGAAGGGAGGTGTCAATCTGGCGGGACCCGACCTTCACGATCAGACCTCCAAGAATAGACGGGTCGACGGTGACGTTTACCGCCACGTCTTTGCCGGTGACGCCTTTCAGCGCCGCCTTCAATTCGATTTCCTGCGCCAGCGTCAGCGCATGTGCCGACGTGACGTCGGCGGTGATTTCGCCCTTGTGACGGGCAGCGAGCAGACGGAACGCCTTGATGATGCCCGGCAGCACGAAGAGGCGGCGATTGCGCGCGACGACCTTCAGGAAGTTGCCGACCAGCCCGGAGAAGCCGAACTTCTCGACGAGGGCGGAAATGGCCTTGAACTGGTCGTCGGCGGAAAAGACCGGGCTTACGATCAGCCGCTTCAGATCGTCACTGCCGTCGATCAGCGCCTGGATGCGCGTCAGATCGGCGCCGACTGCTTCGATCGACCCGGCATCAAGGGCAAGCTCGAAAAGCGAGGAGGCATATCTTTCTGCAACACCGGAAATGAGCTGGGATGTGTCTGCCACGGGCACAAGCTTCTCTCAAAATCATCCAGGAATGCCAGGACAGGCGAACCGTCGACCTAACATCTTGAATTTGCTGCAATAACTCGCAGGATATCGAGGCCGGTCGACCCACTTCCCCCGCAGTTCGCGGTTCGTCTAGCATAGGATGTTTGGACTCGCAACACGCCAACGGCAGGAATGCGGCATTACCCGGCCGCTTCGGCCGAATTTTGCCGTAAATAGTGTCGCAGGCCCTTGTCGGCGATCAGATCAGCCCGAAAACATAGGCAAGAGGCAGGATCGCCAGCGCCGCCTGGACCAGGAGCGCGAGCCAGTTGAAGAGGGTCGCGCCGTTGTCGCTCATGATCGACAGGATGCGACCGAACGCCGCGAGTGCGAAAGCCGCGCCGACGGCGAGATACACCATTGGCTGGGCAAGCAGGATGGCGCCGAGGCCCAGGCCGAGATGCATGCCGCCCATGGTGGAGCGGGCCTCCGCCAGCCCTCCCCGCCGCCCCTCGGCGATGCCGATCCCGGCGGCGCGAAAGGTCAGGCGCGGCGCAAAGAGCATGACGAGCCCGATCAGCGCCGCGAGCGCGGCCGCACAAAAAGCCAGCAACTCCCCGGTTTCCGTCGGTATGTAGAACTCCATCTCCGTCCCCGCCCGTTGCTGTGGACCCTCCGCCTCGCGCCGAGCCGACGCGATGCGTGAAAGAGGTCTAGCCTATGTCCTTCCGGATGTGAATCGGTCGAAGGACGAAGATCCGGCAGTGATCACAAAAAACTCTGCGGATCGATGTCGAGCTGGACGCTGACCGATCCGCGCTCCTTGGGGCCGGCAGCGATCATCGCCCGGACGAAGGACTGCATGTCGCTGTTGCGCCGCCCGTGGACGAGAAGCCGGAAGCGATGTCGGCCGCGGATGAGCGCAAGCGGCGCTTCCGCCGGTCCGAGGATCGCTATGCCGTCGACGCGCGGCGCGGCATTGCGCAGTCCGCGGGCGTGGCCCTCGGCATCGCCGCGCGTATCGGCCGAAACGATGATCGAGGCGAGCCGGCCGAAAGGGGGCAGCACCGCCCTTTCCCGCTCATGGATCTCGCGTTCGTAGAAAGCGTCGGAATCGCCGGACACGATCGCCTGCATGACCGGATGCTGCGGCTGATAGGTCTGCAGAAGCCCGAGGCTCTTGAGGCCCGTCCGGCCGGCACGCCCCGTCACCTGGGAAAGGAGCTGGAACGTCCGTTCCGCAGCGCGCGGGTCGCCATTGGCAAGACCCAGATCCGCATCGACGATGCCGACCAGCGTCATGTTCGGGAAGTTGTGGCCCTTGGCGACGAGTTGGGTGCCGATGACGATGTCCGCCTCCCCGCGGGCGATCGCCTCGAGCTCCAGCCGCAGCCGCTTGACGCCCATCAGGTCGGAGGAGAGCACAATGGTGCGCGCGTCGGGGAAATGCCGCTCGACCTCTTCGGCGATGCGCTCCACCCCGGGGCCGCAGGCAACGAGATGATCGAGCGTGCCGCATTCCGGGCAGGCTTCCGGCGTCCTCTCCGAATAGCCGCAATGATGGCACTGGATCTGCCCGCGGAAACGGTGCTCGACCAGCCAGCTCGAGCAGTCCGGGCACTGAAAGCGATGGCCGCAGACGCGGCAGAGCGTCAGCGGCGCATAGCCGCGCCGGTTCAGGAACAGGAGCGCCTGCTCGCGCCGGCCGATCGTCTTGCCGATCTGGTTCACGAGCACCGGCGAAAGAAAGCCGCCGCGTTCCGGCGGATGGCGGCGCATATCGACTATGCCGAGATCGGGGAGCGCCGCATCGCCGAAGCGGGTGGGCAGATGGATCGGCCGGTAACGCCCCACCTCGCCGTTCACCCGGCTCTCGACCGAAGGTGTGGCGGAGACGAGCACGACCGGAAAATTGCCGATCCGCCCGCGTACCACGGCCATATCGCGCGCATTGTAGAAGACGCGGTCCTCCTGCTTGTAGGCGGGGTCGTGCTCCTCGTCGACGATGATGAGGCCGAGATCCTCGAAGGGCAGGAAAAGCGCCGAGCGGGCGCCGGCGACGACGCGCACCTGGCCGGTCGTCACCTGCCGCCAGACCTTTTCCCGCGTGCGCGGCGCGAGATCGGAATGCCACTCCGCGGGCTTCGCGCCGAAGCGCTCCTGGAAGCGTTCGAGGAAGCTTGCGGTCAGCGCGATCTCCGGCAGCAGGATCAGGACCTGCTTGCCGGCGCGCAACGTCGCCGCTATCGCCTCGAAATAGACCTCCGTCTTGCCGGAACCGGTAATGCCGTCGATCAGCGATACCGAGAATTTCCGCTCCTCGACGGCGACCAGCAGGTCGGCAGCCGCCTGCCTCTGCGGGCCTTCGAGGCGCGGCGCGGCGAAAGCCGGATCCGGCGCGGCGACGACCGGCGGCGGCGGCATGAACACGGTCTCGAACACGCCCTGCGACGTCAGGCCGTCGATGACGCTGGACGAGACCCCCGCGGCATGGGCAAGCCCCGAGCGGGTCCAGGAAAGCCCGTCGCTCGCGGTGGCGAGGACGCGCTCGCGCGCCGCAGTCATCCGTTCCGGCCGCATCTCGGTCAGACGCAGGGCCTCCACCATCGGCTCCGGATCGAACGCGGCCGGCGCCCGGAGTGCCATCCGGGCGACGAGGCCCGGCGGCGTCAGCGTGTAGCTCGCCACCCAATCAAGAAAGGCGCGCATGTCCGGGCCGAGCGGCGGGCAGTCGAAGACCTTCTCGATCTGCTTCAGCTTTTTCGGATCGACGCCGCCGTCGTCTTCGCCGTCCCACACGACGCCGACGACGAAACGGGGGCCGAGCGGCACCTGGACGATCGATCCCGGCTCGACCGCCATGCCGTCGGGCACCGCGTAGGAATAGGCCCTCGGCGCCGGCATGGGCACCAGGACGGGCACCACCCGGCGGTCGAGTACGGGGCCGAATAAATCGGTTGAATCAAGAGTCATTTTGCCGTGACCTTGCCACCGCTTTCAGTTAAAGAAAACTCGCAGCGAACCGCTGCCTTGCGGAAAGCAGGGTTTGTCACGGTTCCAACCGAGTTTCAACGCGCGCGATATCCGCCATGGAATTTCCTGCTGTGGAGATGCGCCCGAAACGGCTGAGTGCCAAAGGAAGACTCCGATGAAATTTTTCGTTGATACCGCCGATGTGAAGGACATCCGGGAACTGAACGATCTCGGCCTGCTCGACGGCGTCACCACAAATCCGTCATTGATCCTGAAGGCGGGCCGCGACATCGTCGAGGTTACCAAGGAAATCTGCTCGATCGTCGAAGGACCGGTTTCGGCCGAAGTGACCGCGACCGAATACAGCGCGATGATGAAGGAAGCGGCCGCGCTTTCGAAGATCGCCGACAATATCTGCATCAAGCTGCCGCTGACGCTCGACGGTCTCAAGGCCTGCAAGGCGCTGACCTCGGACGGCCACCAGACCAATGTGACGCTGTGCTTCTCGGCAAACCAGGCGCTGCTCGCCGCCAAGGCCGGCGCGACCTTCGTCTCGCCGTTCATCGGCCGCCTCGACGATATCGCCGTCGACGGCATGGACCTGATCCGCGAAATCCGCCAGATCTTCGACAATTACGGCTACGAGACGGAGATCCTCGCCGCCTCGGTGCGCACGGTCAACCACGTCAAGGAGGCCGCCCTCATCGGCGCCGACGTCGTCACCGCCCCGCCGGCAACGCTGAAGGCCCTGGTCAAGCACCCGCTGACCGACAAGGGCCTCGAAATGTTCCTCGCCGACTGGGCCAAGACCGGCCAGAAGATCGCCTGATCCTCCGCATCGAACGGAATTGACAAGGGGCCTCGCAGTGATGCGGGGCCTTTTTTCCGAGTTCGCCCGTCTTCTAAAGGTCGCTCTGCAGGCGGGCGAGGGGACGAGCACGCGGCCGTCATGTTGCCCTGCCTGCAGGGTGGCCGGCAGGCCAGATAAGAGAGCCCTTACTCGTCCTCCTCTTCGACCGCGCCGGTAAGGCGCATGCCGTCGATCCAGGTGGCTCCGTCCTTGCGAATCACACGCCGCGGACGAACGCCGCATTGCTGCCGGACCAGCTCGGCCAGGCGTTCGGAATGCGTGACGATCCAGATCTGGCTTTCCCGCGCGGCACTGGCGACCATGGCAGCCAGTGCCGGCAGCATATCCGGATGAAGGCTCGTCTCGGGCTCGTTGAGCGCGATGAACCGGGGACGGCGATAGGATAACAGCGCCGCCGCAAGTGCCAGGAAACGCATCTGCCCGTCCGAAAGCTCGCGCGGCGAAAATGCCCGGTGCGGAAAGTCCGGAAAGACGAGCGAGAATTCGGCGAACTGGCCGGGTTCGGGCACCTGCAGGCGGGCGCCTGCAAATGCGTCGGCAACCGCGCGATCGAGATCGACCGTATCCTGCCTCGTGTGCCGGAGTGTCGCGAAGACGGCGGCCATGTTGGCGCCGGTTTCGTCCAGCAATGGCGCGGTGATGGCGAGGCAGGGCATCCGCAGCGGCGATTCGCGGTCGGTGCGAAAGCCGTGAAAGAACCGCCATTGGTCGACCGCCCGGCGGAAGCTGCCGATTTCAGGGTAGTGGCCGGCGTCGCCGAGCAGCGCGATAGCCGTCTCCGAGGTCATCGCCTGCTCCGGATAGTCCACCATCCGGCCGCCCTCGCCGCGCACGAAGATACCGGGGCCGCTGCGCTTCATCACCGGAACCGGGCGCCGGCCCGTCTCGATCGTGAGCTCCTCCTCCTTGACCTGCGGCTCATAGGCGAAACCCGCCGCCGCTTTTGGCGGGCGGAAACCCGCCTCGATCCGGTAGCGGAAGGTGATCGCTCGCTCCTCGTCGATCAGTTCGGCGTCCAGCCGAATACGCGCCGGCTTGCCGACGCGCTGCGGGCCGCTCCAGATGGCGGACGCCATGCCGCCTTCTTCCGCAATCTCGCGGGCGAGATGGCCTCTCACGGCAGCCTGAACCAGCTGCAGGGCACGATAGAGGTTGGACTTCCCGACGCCGTTCTCTCCGATGAACAGATTGACGCCGGCCAAATCCATTCGGATCGAGCGCAGCGACCGGTAGTTCTCGGCGAACATCGAGCGAAGCATCATGGTGACGGCTTAGCCCGCTGCAACCGCCCTGGCAGACAGCTCGAACGCCGCGTCGCTGTCGGCAGCCAGTGCGTGTACCGTATGACGCTCCAGCGCACGCGTCACCTCCACCGGATCGCCGTCGAGCGCATCCGCCGGAATGAGATTGCCGATCCGGAAGTCGAAGCGGTCGCCCTTCTTGTTGAGGAGTTCGTGGAACACAGTCATGTCGCGCAGTTCCGTCGACCATTTGGCAAACCAGTAGAAGAGGCCGGAATTGCGCGCGCTCATATGCACCGGCAGGATCGGCAGGCCGTATTTGCGCGCGAAGCCGACCGCCGAGCTCTTCCAGGGGCGCTCGTTGAGCCGTCCCTCGGCCCAATAGGCGATGCGGCCGGAGGGGAAGAGCACGGTCGCCTTGCCCGCCTCGATGGCCCTGTTCGTCACCTGCAGCGTTTCGCGCGCCTTGAGCTTCGACTTGTATTCCTCGCGCCATTCGACCGGAATGACCATTTCCACGAAGCGCGGATTGACGCGGATCGCGTCGCGGTTCGCAAAGAACATCATGTCCGGCCGCCGGCTCTTCAGGAGATCGAAGACGGCGATGCCGTCGGCGATCCCCGTCGGATGGTTGCTGACGAGCAGGAACCCGCCCTTCTCGGGAATGCGCTCCGGCTTGTCGGCGCGGATCTCGAGAGCGAGAAGGGAACTCAGATGCTCGAAGGCCTGGAAGCCCGGCATATTGGCGACGGCATTGGCGAACTCGATCGCCTTGCGGTAGTTGAGCAGCGTGTAGAGAAAGGGCCGCATGACGGGCCACAGGGGATGGCAGACGATCTTCTGGCCGCGTTCCGCGATCAGCGTATCGACGATATGGCCGGGACGCCCTTGCGAGACCAGCGCAACTGCCTCCGCAAAATGCGCCAGAGCGCTCGCCGAATCACGTCTCGACATTGTCCCATCCGCTGTTGCTGGCCGAACATTGCAGTTCAATATGATCGAACAATGACAAATTCCAAGAGGCCGCAGCAGCAAACTTCAGCACGTTAGCAAAAACATAACACGCCCGATGCGATGCTCCGAGCCTGGATCAGTGAGCGCACCGCGCTGATGAACCCGCCGGGCCCGATGATGAACGAACTTCTTGCCATAGGCCATCCCGAAGTGATGGCGGAACGAAGGCGCTGGCTTGCGAGCCTCGCCGAGGAACGCCGGTTGTCCGAAAAGACGGTCGACGCCTATGAACGCGACACGCGGCAGTTCCTGACATTCCTGACCGGGCACCTCGCCGGTCCGCCGCGGCTCTCGGATATTCGCGCCCTTCGCCCCGCGGATCTGCGCGGCTTCCTGGCACAGCGCCGCAAGGGAGGCGCCGGCGCGCGCACGCTCGGTCGCGGCCTGGCAGGTCTGCGTTCCTTCCTGCGCTATCTCGAGAGAAACGGGCTCGCCAATGCGGCGGGTGCAGGGGCGGTGCGGTCCCCGAAGCAGCCGAAGTCTCTCCCCAAGGCATTGACCGACCGGGAAGCCCTGAAGGTCGTCACCGCGGACGCGCAACTGGCCGAGGAGCCCTGGATCGCGGCGCGCAATGCCGCAGTGCTGACCCTGCTCTATGGCTGCGGCCTGCGGATAGCGGAGGCGCTGGACCTGACCCCCGCCGATTTCTCAGGACCGGTGACGTCGCTCAGGGTCACCGGAAAGGGCGGCAAGACACGGATCGTGCCGATGATCGCCGCCGCCGCCGAAGCGGTCGAGACCTATCGAAAGCTCTGCCCCTACCATATCGAGCCCGGTGAGCCGATTTTCCGCGGCGCCCGCGGCGCGAAGCTCCAGCCGGCGATCATCCAGCGCGAGATGCAGAAGCTGCGCGCCGCACTCGGCCTGCCGGATTCGGCGACACCGCACGCGCTGCGCCACTCTTTCGCGACGCATCTTCTGGCGGGCGGAGGGGATCTCCGCACCATCCAGGAACTGCTCGGCCATGCCAGCCTGTCGACCACGCAGGTCTATACCGGCGTCGATTCGGCACGGCTTCTGGAAATCTACGACCGCGCCCATCCGCGCGCCTAAAATCTGACGTCCTTGGCCGTTAACCAAGCGTGTTAAGGAACCCGTGACCGTGGGGGAGTAGGGTTCCGTCAATGCCGGGGGCATCCATGAACACTTTCACCAGACCCGTCCGCGATCTCGCGGCCAAGGCGGCCGACGGCCTGTTGTGGCTGACGGCACTGCTCAATCTACTGACGGCGGCGAGCCTCGTTGCCGCCCTGCTCCATGTGTCGGAGGCACGGGCGGAAGAGACGGACTGCGCCGGCAGCAACATCTTGACCGGCCTCGAACATTCGGATCCGGCCCGCCTGGCGGCGCTGCGCGCGGAAGCGGCGGCGGTGCCCAACGGAAAGGGCCTGCTTTGGAAGATCGAAGGGCACGGTCAGGCGCCCTCCTTCCTGCTCGGCACCATGCATGTCACCGATCCGCGCGTGCTGGCGATGCCCGGCGGCGCGACGGAGGCCTTCGCAAGGGCTGAGACGGTGATCGTCGAGTCCGACGAGATCGTCGACCAGAACAGGGCAACCGCCGCGATCATGATGCAGCCGGAACTGACCATGTTCACCGGCGACAAGACGATCAACGATTTCCTGAAACCGGAGGACCGCGCGCTTCTCGAAAGCGGTCTCAAGGCGCGCGGCATCCCTCTGCCGCTCGTCACCAAGATGAAGCCCTGGATGATTGCCAGCTTCGTCGCCCTGCCGGCCTGCGAATTCTCGCGCAAGGCGGCCGGTGCCTCCTTCCTCGACAAGAAGCTCGCCGAGGACGCGTTGAGGGAGGGCAAGACGCTCAAGGGTCTCGAAACGCTGGTCGAGCAGCTTTCGGCAATGGATTCGCTGCCGGTCGAAATGCATCTCAAGGCACTGATCGAAACGCTTGCTCTCGGCAAGACGATCGACGACGTGATGACGACGACCACCGATCTCTACCTCTCCGGCGAGACGGGCACGATCATGCCCATGATGAAACTCGCCTCCGCTGGTATTTCATCCGACGACGCCGGCTATGCCGAATTCGAGCAGCGCATCATCATCGATCGCAACAGGATCATGGCAGATCGCGCCGCGCCCCTCCTGAAGGGCGGCGGCGTGTTCATGGCCGTGGGCGCGCTGCACCTTCCCGGGAAGGAAGGCCTCGTCGAACTCCTGCGTCAGCAGGGGTTCACTGTGACGCAGGTGGAATGACCGGCCGGTCAATGCGGTGGGAGGGCAGGGCCCTCCCGATAATCACATGTGGATCGGCTTGGCGAAGGTGGCGAGCGCCGCTTCCTTTACCGCCTCAGACATCGTCGGATGGGCGTGGCAGGTGCGGCCGAGGTCCTCCGACGATCCGCCGAACTCCATCAGCACCGCGATCTCGTGGATCATTTCGCCGGCGCCGAAGCCGATGATGTGGCCGCCGAGCACGCGGTCGGTCTCCTTGTCCGCAAGGATCTTCACGAAGCCGTCCGTTTGCAGCATTGCGCGGGCGCGGCCATTGGCGGTGAAGGGGAACTTGCCGACCTTGTAGGCGACGCCCGCGGCCTTCAGCTCTTCCTCGGTCTTGCCGACCGAGGCGACCTCCGGCTGGGTATAGACGACGCCCGGAATGACGTCGTAGTTCACGTGGCCGGCCTGGCCTGCGATGATCTCGGCGACGGCAACGCCTTCGTCCTCGGCCTTGTGCGCCAGCATCGGCCCACGCACGACGTCGCCGATCGCATAGACGCCGGTGATGCTCGTCTGAAAATGCTGGTCGATCTCGACGCGGCCGCGCGAATCGAGAACGACGCCCGCCTTGGCGAGACCCAAGCCGTCCGTCGAGGGCTTGCGTCCGGTAGCGATGAGCACGACCTCCGCATCGAGCGTGGTCGCATCGCCGCCCTTCACCGGTTCGAAAGTGACCTTGGCACCGTCGCCCGATTTCACGACACCGGTCACCTTGGCGCCGAGTTTGAAGTCGATGCCCTGCTTGGTCAGCATCCGCTGAAGCTGCTTGGCAACCTCGCCGTCCATGCCGCCGAGAATCGTGTCGAGGTATTCGACCACGGTCACCTTTGCGCCGAGACGCGCCCAGACGGAGCCGAGCTCGAGACCGATGACGCCGCCGCCGACGACGATCATGCTCGCCGGGACCTTTTCGAGCGCGAGTGCCCCGGTCGAGGAAACGATCACCTTTTCGTCGAACGCGACCTCCACGCCAGGAATGCCGGCGACATCCGAACCGGTGGCGATGACGACGTTCTTCGCCTCGAGCTCCTGCTCCTCTCCGTTTTCGTTCGTGACCGAGACCTTGCCCTGGCCGAGAACCTTGCCGGTACCCTGGAAGCCGTCGATCTTGTTCTTCTTGAAGAGGAAGGAGACGCCGTCGACATTGGACTTAACGGTCGCGTCCTTGTGGGCCATCATCTTCTGAAGGTTGAGCTTCGGGCTTGCGACCTCGACTCCCAACGCCTCCAGGCCGTGCTGCGCCTGATGGAACATTTCGGAAGCATGCAGCAGCGCCTTGGAGGGGATGCAGCCGACATTCAGGCATGTGCCGCCATAGGTGCTGCGCTTCTCGACCACGGCAACCTTCATGCCGAGCTGCGCCGCCTTGATGGCGCAGACATAGCCGCCGGGGCCGCTTCCGATAACGATGAGATCATAGGCCATTTGATAATCCTTCTTGGGAGGACGGTCTTGGGAGGGCTACCGCCCGCCACTGACGGTGAGAATGGTTCCCGTCACGTAAGTCGCCTTGTCGGACAGGAGATAGAGAATTGCATCGGCAACCTCGCCCGCCGTTCCGGGCCGCTGCATCGGGATCGTGGGTGCGAGGTCGCGGGCGCGGTCGGGCAGCCCGCCGGAGGCATGAATTTCCGTATCGATGACGCCGGGCCGGACCGCGTTCACGCGTATGCCCTCGGTGGCAACTTCACGCGCCAGGCCGACCGTGAAGCTGTCGATCGCGCCCTTCGTGGCGGCGTAGTCGACATATTGCCCCGGCGCGCCAAGCACGGCGGCGATGGAGGAGAGATTGACGATCGAGCCGCCCCGCCCGCCGTGGCGCGTCGACATCCGGAGCACCGCCTCGGCGGCGCAACGGATGGAGCCCGTCACGTTGGTGCGGAACAGCCGCTCGATCCGCTCGGGCGAAACCTCGTCTACGCGCTGCGGCGGACCGATGATCCCGGCATTGTTGACGAGGCCGTCGAGACGGCCGAAGGCGGTGTCGACGGCTGCAAAGATCGCCTTCACCCCCTCTTCCCTGCCCACGTCGCCCTCGACGGAAACGGCCGTGCCGCCGGCCTCCGCGATGCGACGGACCACGTCCTCGGCCGCATCGCGATTGGACGCATAGTTGACGGCGACCCGCCAGCCTTCGCTGGCCGCGGCAAGCGCGACCGCGGCGCCGATGCCGCGGCTGCCCCCGGTGACGAGAAGTACAGGTCCGCTGCTCATGATCCACACCCCTTGAACTGGAAGACATCCGAACTGTCGGTGGTGCCCTTGCCTTCGCCCCAGGCACTCGATTCACGCAGCGACGGTCCGAAATCCGGAAGCAGGATCCGATCGGCTGCGGGCGCGTCCTCTGGCTGAAGCAGCCCGATCTGGCCGGCCTTGTCGACCGCATAGATCGGGCCCTGCCAGACGGTGCAGGCCTCGAGTTCCGCGCCGGTCACGTCGCCGGTCGGGCAGTCGTTCATGACGATCCCGTTCGCCCGCAGCGGTTCACCGGACTGCATCACGACGCCATCGAGCAGAAGGCCGGTGTCCCCGATCCTGATCTTGAAGTGATTGCTGGTGACTGCTGCCTCCGATCCGACGGGCTCGAAGCGCAGCTCATAGGTTCCGGCCGGGTCGGCGTAGACCGCCTGCGCCTGGGTGCACTCGTCCGCAAGGGCCGGTGCTGCCGAAAGCATAAGCGAAACGAAGAGAACGTTGCGGCCGCAGATCATCACGCGGCCTTTTCCGTCGCCAGCTTCAGTCCGAGAGCGATGAAGACCATGCCACTCGCCCGGTCGATCCATTTGCTCGCGCGCGTGAAGGCCGCCCGCATCCGCGGCGTCGTCATGAACAGGCTGACCCCGACGAACCAGAGGATCAGCGCGCTCGCCATGACGAAGCCATAGCCGAACTTGACCGTCATCGGCGTATGGGCGCTGACGACCGTCGAGAAGATGGACAGGAAGAAGAAGACCGCCTTGGGATTGAGCGCGTTGGCGGCAAAGCCGAGGCCGAAGGCCTTCAGCGCCGACTGCTGCCTGCGGGCTTCGCCGGTCTCGGCCGCTGCCTCGACCGCGATTTCCGTCTGGCCGGCGCGAAGGGCTTTGATGCCGATGTAGATCAGGTAGGCGACGCCGCACCACTTGACGATGTTGAAGAGGTAGATCGACTGCGAGATGATCAGCCCGAGGCCGAGAATGGTGTAGGTCA
This sequence comes from Sinorhizobium meliloti 4H41, assembly GCF_000375585.1. GTDB lineage: Bacteria > Pseudomonadota > Alphaproteobacteria > Rhizobiales > Rhizobiaceae > Sinorhizobium > Sinorhizobium meliloti_A. Next base: position 71,904 of record NZ_AQWP01000007.1, read on the forward strand.
CGTGGAACATCAGCGACGCGCCGATGCCGAAGGAGGTGACGATCGCCGCGCGGCGGCCGTGCACCAGCGATTGGCGCAGCACCATGGCGAGGTCGGCGCCGGGCGAAACGATGGCGAAGGTGAAGATCGCCATTAGCGAAGCGAGTTCGATCAGATAGCTCATCATGGTTGCGACCGGTGCTTACGATGCCAACTGTCCGGGATGCGCGCATAGCGTGCCCCCAAAACCTAACCTCTGGTTCCGTGGCTGTCGATGCCCGTCAGACGTGCGTCCCGGTCCGGGCATCGGTGGAGATGGAAACGGGGGCACGCGGCCCCCGCCATTCAGGCCGATCCGGCCTAGATCACCGTAATCTAGAGATCCAGCACCAGGCGTTCCGGATCCTCGAGGCTTTCCTTGACGCGCACGAGGAAGGTCACCGCTTCCTTGCCGTCGACGATGCGGTGATCGTAGGAGAGCGCCAGATACATCATCGGCCGGATGACGACCTGACCGCCGATCGCGACCGGGCGGTCCTGGATCTTGTGCATGCCGAGGATGCCCGATTGCGGAGCGTTGAGGATCGGCGAGGACATCAGCGAACCGTAGACGCCGCCGTTGGAGATGGTGAAGGTGCCGCCCTGCATGTCGGCCATGGCCAGCGTTCCGTCGCGCGCTGCCTTGCCGAGACGGCCGATTTCCTTCTCGATTTCGGCGATCGACATCTGGTCGGCATCGCGCACGACGGGCACGACGAGGCCCTTGTCGGTACCGACGGCGACGCCGACGTGGCAGAAGTTCTTGTAGATGATCTCGGTGCCGTCGACCTCGGCGTTGACAGCCGGCAACTCCTTCAGCGCATGCGTCACCGCCTTGGTGAAGAAGCCCATGAAGCCGAGCTTCACGCCGTGCTTCTTCTCGAAGATGTCCTTGTACTTCGAGCGCAGGCTCATGACGGCGCTCATGTCCACCTCGTTATAGGTGGTGAGCATAGCCGCAGTGTTCTGCGCGTCCTTCAAGCGCCGGGCGATCGTCTGCCGCAGGCGGGTCATCTTCACGCGCTCTTCGCGAGAGGCATCTTCCGCCGGTGCCGGCGCGCGGGCCTGGATCTTGGCCGGCTCGGCTGCAGCCGGAGCCGAAATGCCCTTGGCGACGGCCGCGAGCACGTCACCCTTCAGCACCTGGCCACGCTTGCCCGAGCCGTCGATCTGATCGGCCGAAAGACTGTTCTCGGCCATGAGCTTGGCAGCCGCCGGTGCCGGCGGCATCGACGTGGACGTCTGCGTCGCGGCAGCGGCGGCCGGCTGTGCGGCCGCAGCCGGAGCAGCGGTAGCCGCCGCAGGCTCAGGCTTCTTCTCGGCCGCAGCCGGCGCAGCGGCGGCAGCACCCGCGCCGCCCTCGGAGATCTGGCCGAGCAGCGCGCCGAGGCCGACGGTTTCGCCCGCCTGCGCGACGATTTCGCTGAGCGTGCCGGCGGCCGGGGCCGGGACTTCGATCGTCACCTTGTCGGTCTCGAGCTCGAGGATCGGCTCGTCGGCCTTGATCGCGTCGCCGACCTTCTTGAACCAGGTGCCGACGGTCGCTTCGCTGACGGATTCGCCAAGAGTGGGAACGCGGATTTCTGTTGCCATGAGTTTTGTTCCGTTGATCAGATTTCTGTTTCTAGCTCTTCGAGTTACGCGCTCCCGGACGGAAAACCGCTACGCTGAAAGTGCCTCAGCGAGCGGCAGACCGTGAGGGGCTTGGTCAGCCCCCCAGCGCATCCTCGAGGAAGGCGGCAAGCTGAGCCAGATGCTTGGACATCAGGCCGGTCGCCGGCGAAGCGGCGGCCGGACGGCCGGTATAGCGCACCCGCTGGTACTTGGCATCGATATGGGCAAGGACCCACTCCAGATAGGGATCGATGAATGCCCAGGCGCCCATGTTCTTCGGCTCTTCCTGGCACCAGACCATCTCCGCGTTGCGGAAGCGGCTGAGCTCGTTGATGAGCGCCTTGGCCGGGAACGGATAGAGCTGCTCGACGCGCAGCAGGTAGATGTCGTCGATGCCGCGCTTCTCGCGCTCCTCCAGAAGGTCGTAATAGACCTTGCCCGAGCACATGACGACGCGACGGATCTTCGAATCCTTCTGCAGCTTGATCGGACCGTCCTTGATGACCTCGGCATCGTCCCAGAGGAGACGATGGAAGGAGCTCTCGCCGGCCATTTCCGACAGGCTGGAGACCGCCCGCTTGTGACGCAGCAGCGACTTCGGCGTCATCAGGATCAGCGGCTTGCGGAAATCGCGCTTCACCTGACGGCGCAGGATGTGGAAATAGTTCGCCGGGGTCGTGACGTTGGCGACCTGCATGTTGTCTTCCGCGCAAAGCTGCAGGAAGCGTTCCAGCCGGGCGGAGGAATGCTCCGGCCCCTGACCCTCGTAGCCGTGCGGCAGCAGGCAGACGAGGCCCGACATGCGCAGCCACTTGCGCTCGCCCGACGAGATGAACTGGTCGAAGACCACCTGCGCGCCGTTGGCGAAGTCGCCGAACTGGGCTTCCCAGAGCGTCAGGGCGTTCGGGCGAGCAAGCGAATAGCCGTATTCGAAGCCGAGGACGGCCTCTTCCGAGAGCATCGAGTTGATGACCTCGTAGCGTGCCTGGGTCGGCGACAGGTTGGCGAGCGGAATGTAGCGCTCTTCGGTCTCCTGATCGTAGAGAACCGAATGGCGCTGGGAAAAGGTGCCGCGCTCGCAATCCTGACCGGACAGGCGGATCTTGGTGCCCTCGGTCACCAGCGTACCGAAGGCGAGCGCTTCCGCCATCGCCCAGTCGATGCCCTCGCCGGTCTGGATCATGTTGGCGCGGTTTTCCATGAAGCGCTGGATTGTGCGGTGCGCGCTGAAGCCGGCCGGAATTTCGGACAGCTTGCGACCGACCTCCTTCAACTGCTTCATCGGCACCGAGGTGCGCCCGCGGCGCTGCTCATCCTGGTTGTCGGCCGTGCGCAGGCCCGACCAGGCGCCGTCGAGCCAGTCGGCCTTGTTCGGCTTGTAGGACTGACCCGCCTCGAATTCCTGTTCGAGATGGGCGCGCCAATCGGCCTTCATCTTCTCGACTTCGCCTTCGCTGATCAGGCCCTGGGCGATCAGCCGGTCCGAATAGAGCTGGACGACGGTCTTGTGCGCACGGATCGCCTTGTACATCTTCGGCTGCGTGAACGCCGGCTCGTCGCCCTCGTTGTGACCGAAGCGGCGGTAGCAGAACATGTCGATGACGACCGGCTTGTGGAACTTCATCCGGAATTCGGTCGCGACCTTGGCCGCATAGACCACCGCTTCCGGATCGTCACCATTCACGTGGAATATCGGCGCCTCGATCATCTTCGCCACGTCCGACGGATAGGGCGAGGAACGCGAGAAGGCCGGGTTCGTGGTGAAGCCGATCTGGTTGTTGATGATGAAATGCACCGTGCCGCCGACACGATGCCCGCGCAGGCCGGAGAGGCCGAGAATTTCGGCGACCACACCCTGGCCGGCAAAGGCCGCGTCGCCGTGCAGGATCAGCGGCATGACCTTGACGCGTTCGCGCAGCGGAATGATGTCGCCTTCGAATACGGTCGCCATCTGGTCCTGCTTGGCGCGCGCCTTGCCCATGACGACCGGATTGACGATCTCGAGATGCGACGGGTTTGCCGTCAGCGACAGGTGGACCTTGTTGCCGTCGAACTCGCGGTCCGAGGAAGCGCCCAGGTGATACTTGACGTCGCCGGAGCCTTCCACGTCATCGGGCGTGTAGGAGCCGCCCTTGAACTCGTGGAAGATGGCGCGGTGCGGCTTGGCCATGACCTGCGAGAGAACGTTGAGGCGGCCGCGATGCGCCATGCCCAGCACGATCTCCTTGAGGCCGAGCTGGCCGCCGCGCTTGATGATCTGCTCGAGCGCCGGGATCAGGGATTCGCCGCCGTCGACCCCGAAGCGCTTGGTGCCCTTGTACTTGACGTCGATGAACTGCTCGAAGCCTTCCGCCTCGATGAGCTTCTGCAGGATCGCCTTCTTGCCCTCGGGGGTGAATTCGACGCCCTTGTCCGGGCCTTCGATGCGTTCCTGTATCCAGCCCTTCTCTTCCGGGTTGGACATATGCATGAATTCGACGCCGATCGTCGAACAATAGGTCCGCTCGAGGATCTCGACCATCTCGCGCACGGTCGCATATTCGAGGCCGAGCACGTTGTCGATGAAGATCTTGCGGTCGTAGTCCTTCTCTTCGAAGCCGTAGGTCTTCGGGGAGAGTTCGTCGTAATCCTCGACCGGATCCGCAAGGCCGAGCGGGTCGAGCTTGGCGTGCAGGTGGCCGCGCATGCGATAGGCGCGGATCATCATGATGGCGCGGACGGAATCGCGCGTCGACTGATGCACCTCGGCCTCGCTGAGCGCCACGCCGGCAGCGGCTGCGGCCTCCTCGGCCTTGGCCTTGACCTTTTTTTCGATGACCTTCTCGACCGTGCCCCAGTCGCCGTCGAGGGCCGAGACGAGTTCGCCATTGGCGGGAATCGGCCAGTTCTGCTTCTTCCAGGAGGCGCCCTTGGCCGCCCTCACCACATCTTCGGGCCGGTCGGCAAGCGCCTTGAAGAAGGACTGCCACTCGGCCGAAACGGATGAGGGGTCCGCTTCATAGCGCGCATGGAGCTGCTCGATATAGGCGGCATTGGCGCCGTCCAGAAAGGATGTGAGCTGGAATTGCTCGTTGGCCTCTTGCCTTGTCATGGTCTATCGCGGACTTCAGCCCGCCTCCTGACTTAAGTTGGTGTGCCGGGTTGTCCCGGTCGTGTTTGCCTTCTGCCGGATCGGCGCCCTTCAACGGTCAGGCGCGTCGTTCCGGCTGCGTCGGCCCGATTCCGGCTGTTCGCCATCTGCACTGGACTTGACGCTCATCATCGTATCTTTCGTGGCTCCAATGGGGCGGCATGGCCTGCCGCCCCGCTGCACAGTGCCACGGCGACCTTTATGCGTCCGGCAGGACGCGCGGGCGCCGTGGGATTGTTCGTCAGCCCTTCAGGACTTCGACCAGCGTCTTGCCGAGGCGTGCGGGCGAAGGCGAGACGCGGATCCCGGCCGATTCCATCGCCGCAATCTTGTCTTCCGCACCACCCTTGCCGCCGGAGATGACGGCGCCGGCATGGCCCATCGTGCGGCCGGGAGGCGCGGTACGGCCCGCGATGAAGCCGACCATCGGCTTCTTGCGGCCGCGCTTCGCCTCGTCCTTCAGGAACTGCGCCGCTTCCTCTTCGGCCGAGCCGCCGATCTCGCCGATCATGATGATCGACTTGGTCTCGTCGTCTGCGAGGAACATTTCCAGCACGTCGATGAACTCGGTGCCCTTGACCGGGTCGCCGCCGATGCCGACTGCCGTCGTCTGGCCGAGGCCTTCATTGGTGGTCTGGAACACCGCCTCGTAGGTCAGCGTGCCGGAGCGCGAAAGCACGCCGACCGAACCCTTGCGGAAGATGTTGCCCGGCATGATGCCGATCTTGCACTCGTCCGGCGTCAGCACGCCCGGGCAGTTCGGGCCGATGAGGCGCGAAGACGACTTTTCGAGCCGGGCCTTGACCTTCACCATGTCGGCGACGGGAATGCCCTCGGTGATGCAGACGATGAGCGGGATTTCCGCATCGATCGCTTCGATGATCGCCGCAGCGGCACCGGCCGGCGGGACATAGATCACGGAAGCGTTGGCGCCGGTCGCATCGCGGCCCTCGGCGACCGTCGCGAAGATCGGCAGCTGCTCGCCCTTGGCACCGGTCCAGGTCTCGCCGCCCTTCTTCGGGTGGATGCCGCCGACCATCTTGGTGCCGTTATAGGCGAGTGCCTGCTCGGTGTGGAAGGTACCGGTCTTGCCGGTGAGGCCCTGAACGAGAACCTTGGTGTCTTTGTTGATCAGGATGGACATGAAACCTCAGGCTCCCTTCACGGCTGCAACGATCTTCTGGGCGGCGTCGTCCAGATCATCGGCGGAAATCACGTTGAGGCCCGATTCATTGATGATCTTCTTGCCGAGCTCGACATTGGTGCCTTCCAGGCGCACGACGAGCGGCACCTTGAGGCCGACTTCCTTGACCGCTGCAAGCACGCCCTCGGCGATGACGTCGCATTTCATGATGCCGCCGAAGATGTTGACGAGGATGCCCTTCACCGCCGGATCGGCCGTGATGATCTTGAAGGCCTGGGTGACCTTTTCCTTCGAGGCACCGCCGCCGACATCGAGGAAGTTCGCGGGCTCGGCGCCGTAGAGCTTGATGATGTCCATCGTCGCCATTGCGAGACCGGCGCCGTTGACCATACAGCCGATATTGCCATCCAGGGCGACGTAGGCGAGGTCGTATTTCGACGCCTCGATTTCCTTGTCGTCCTCTTCCGTCGTGTCGCGCAGCGCGACCACGTCCTCATGGCGGAAGAGGGCGTTGCCGTCGAAGGAGACCTTGGCGTCGAGGACGCGCATCCGGCCGTTCGTCATGACGATCAGCGGATTGACCTCGAGCAGGCTCATGTCCTTTTCGACGAATGCCTTGTAGAGGATCGGGAAGAGCTTCTCGGCATCGGCGCGCGCTTCGCCTTCGAGCTTCAGCGCGTCGGCGAGCGTCTTCAGATTTTCTGCGGTCACACCCTTTTCCGGATCGATCGCGACGGTGACGATCTTCTCCGGCGTATGTTCGGCGACTGCTTCGATGTCCATGCCGCCCTCGGTCGAAACGACGAAGGCCACCCGGCCCACGGAGCGGTCGACGAGGATCGAGAGATAGAGTTCACGGTCGATATCGGCGCCGTCCTCGATATAGAGGCGGTTGACCTGCTTGCCGGCCGGACCGGTCTGCTTGGTCACCAGCGTGTTGCCGAGCATGTCCTTGGCATTGGCGACGACCTCGTCCACCGACTTGGCCAGGCGCACGCCGCCCTTGGCGTCGGGGCCGAGTTCCTTGAACTTGCCCTTGCCGCGGCCGCCGGCATGAATCTGGCTCTTCACCACGTAAAGCGGTCCCGGCAGCTTCTTCGCAGCCGCTTCTGCCTCGTCGGCGGAGAAGATCGCGACGCCTTCCGCGACCGGCGCGCCATAGCTCTTCAACAGAGCCTTGGCCTGGTATTCATGGATGTTCATGGGTTCTTTCCTGTCTGATAGGCCGGATGGCGGTTACTTCAGGCTGGGTGCGATGTTGATGCACGCTTCGCAAAGGCCGGCGACGGCCGCGACCGACTTGTCGAAGGCTTCCTTCTCGCCCTTGTTGAGGTCGATCTCGATGATGCGCTCGATGCCGCCGGCGCCGATCACGGTGGGCACGCCGACATACATGTCCTTGACGCCATACTGGCCGGAGAGATGAGCGGCGCAGGGCAGCACGCGCTTCTTGTCCTTGAGATAGGCCTCGGCCATTTCGATCGCCGAGGCGGCCGGCGCATAATAGGCCGAGCCGGTCTTGAGCAAGCCGACGATCTCGGCGCCGCCGTCACGGGTGCGCTGAATGATCTGGTCGAGCTTTTCCTTGGTGGTCCAGCCCATCTGGATCAGGTCGGGCAGCGGAATGCCGGCGACGGTCGAATAGCGCGCGAGGGGCACCATGGTGTCCCCATGGCCGCCGAGCACGAAAGCGGTGACGTCCTTGACCGAGACGTTGAACTCCTCCGCAAGGAAGAGCCGGAAGCGCGAAGAGTCGAGCACGCCGGCCATGCCGACGACCTTGTTCTTCGGCAGGCCGGAGAACTTCTGCAGCGCCCAGACCATGGCGTCGAGCGGGTTGGTGATGCAGATGACGAAGGCGTTCGGAGCGTATTTCTTGATGCCGGCGCCGACCTGTTCCATGACCTTGAGGTTGATGCCGAGCAGATCGTCGCGGCTCATGCCGGGCTTGCGCGGCACGCCGGCGGTGACGATGCAGACGTCGGCGCCCTCGATCGCGGAATAGTCGCTCGCACCGGTCATCGATGCATCGAAGCCCTCGACCGGAGAGGACTGCGCGATGTCGAGGCCCTTGCCCTGGGGAATGCCGTCGGCAATGTCGAAGAGGACGATGTCGCCCAGTTCCTTCAGGCCGGCGAGATGCGCCAGCGTGCCACCAATCATCCCCGAACCGATAAGTGCGATCTTGTTGCGCGCCATGAAAGTGCTTCCTTTGTGATCCCAAAATGATCAAGGCCTGAAACGCGGCAAACGCCAAACCTTCGCCGAAAGCCCTTAAACGGCAAAGTGAAAAATATCAATCGATACTTTTGAGCAGAGCAAATTCAATCGGTTAGATCGTAAAATTCTTACGTAAACGTAAGAATTCTTGTCGCCTAAGCGTCATTCCTCCGCTGAATCGTGCGGGTGAGCCGCAGCGTAATCCTGGCTTTGCATCTCGATGAGACGCGAAACCGTACGGTCGAATTCGAAGCCTTCGGTGCCCTTCCTGGCGGTCAGCAGATGCTGCGGTTCGGCGTCAGCCGAGGCGAACAGGCGGGCGCCCTGATCATAGAGAGCGTCGACCAGGATGATGAAGCGCTTCGTCTCGTTGCGCAGGTGGGGCCCGAGATGCGGAACGTGGTCGAGGAAGATGGTGCTGTACTGCGCGACGATCGCAAGGTAGTCGGCGGCGCCGAGCGGCTGCGCGCACAGGTCTGCAAAGGTGAACCGCGCGGCCCGGCCGGCGGCCGCCGGCACGCGGATCGTGCGCCCCTTGCGGCCGATTTCGGCCGAGGCGACCGGCGCTCCGCCCGTCTCCCGATACCAGGCGCGATCCATGGCGGCTTCCGTTTCGGGCCCGAGCGGCGACAGCCAGACGGGCGCGCCATCGGTCTTGCCCAGACGATAATCCGTTTCCGTGTCGAGCGAGATGATCTCGGCATTTGCCTTCAGAAGATCGATGAACGGCAGGAAGAGACCGCGATTGAGGCCGTCGCGATAGAGATTGTCCGGCTCGACGTTTGAGGTCGCGACAAGCACGCAGCCCTTGGCGAACAGTTCGCCGAAGAGCCGCGCCAGTATCATCGCATCGGCGATGTCGGTGACGGTGAACTCGTCGAAACACAGGAGCCGCGCTTCGCCGAAGAGATCGGAAGCGACGGGCGGGATCGGATCGGCCTGCTTGGTCTCGCCGTTCTTGAGCTTCTGCCGGTGCCTGTAGATGCGCTCATGCACATCGGCCATGAATTCGTGGAAATGGGCGCGGCGCTTGCGCTGGATCGGTACGGCGTCGAAGAACATGTCCATCAGCATGGTCTTGCCGCGCCCGACGCCGCCGTGGATATAGAGGCCCTTGACCGGCGGCTGGTCCTTTTTGCGCGCCGCAAAGAGCCAGCCGAGCGCATTGGTCTTGCGCGAGGGGCGGCTCGCCAGGAGCTTTGCCGTCAGGCTGTCTAGCCGTCTTGCGATTGCGAATTGAGCCGGGTCGCGCTGCCGCTCGCCGGCGGCAACGAGCGCCTCGAGCTTGCGAAGAATGCTGTCGTCGGGATTGAGCACGATGCGCTTCTATCGTTTCGTGGTTTTGCGGCTTTGGTCCATCATGCGGCGTGAAGCGGAGAAATGCTCAGATCACCTGCGGCATCACGCGCGCGTTCCAGTTCATAATGGCTTTGGAGATTAATCCAGAATTCCGGCGTCGTACCAAAGGCCTTGGAAAGCCGCAGAGCCGTATCGCCGGTCGTGATCGATTCTTGCAAGTTGAGATGCGGGATGCGGGCGAAACCGCACACACTTCTCCTCCGCCCTAGCGGCTGAGGCTGACCGGCTGCCCGCCATTGGTCGAGCCGTCGAAGCGCGCATCGGCCGTCTTGTAGAGCCGGGCGATCGGATTGCCGCTGCGGTCCTTGAGCACGACCTGCTTGCCCGCCACTTCCCAGGATCCCATGGCCGTCAGCTCGCCGGCGCAGCCGCGCGTGCCGCCGCGCGAACCGCTGCCGAGATTGGTGAGGGTCAGGAACATGTCGCAGGAACTGCCGGCGCTCGAAACGCGCCAGTTGCCGACCATCGACTCCTTCGTTACGTCGAGGGCATTGGTGGCTGCGGCCACTTCCGTGCCGGCCGCCGCGCCGGGCGCTGCGGTGCCCGTCGTCGGTGCGGCCGGGAACTGCGACGCCCCCGCCGGAGGCGGCAGTTGCCCCGCGGAGACGGAAGGTACGGGCTGCGCCTGCAGGGGAGCGGGAGCGCGAGAAACATCCTGAGACCCGAAACCACCGAAGGACGTCCGCTGGCATCCGGCTAGCGCAAGTACAACCGCCAACCCGGCCGCCGCATGTGAAACCCGCATATCTTTACCCCCGACATTGTCCGCGAACCATAACGCAACGCGATAATATAGGCCGAATTACAGCAAAACCACCTTTCAAATCAAGGCAAGCCATTTCGCGTCCGGCAGTTGCAGGATTGAGACGCCCGGCGGATTCGCTCGCATGTGCCTTCACACGGACATGGCCCGCGCCGGCGGACGGCCGGGTGTAATGCTCACAGTGCCGCGCCCGTCTGCCTGTCGAAGACATAGACCTGGCTGCGGTCCATCGCCGCCTTGAAGAGGGAACCATGGCGGGCGGGGTGGTCGCCGTCGACGACGGCGGTTATCTGTTCGCCGGCAAATTCGAAAAGCACATGCGTCTGGGCACCGGTCGGCTCAACCAGCAGCGTCTGGCCGGCAATAGCATTGCCCTCCCCGCCCGCGACGAAATGTTCCGGGCGCAGTCCGATCCGGACCGCCTGCCCGGGCCGCACCTTGCGCTCGGGCGCGATGCGGATCGCCGACCCGTCGCCGAGGCGCACCGCCGGCTCCCCGTCATCGGCATCGACCGTTCCGTCGAGCACGTTCATGGCCGGCGAACCGATGAAACCCGCAACGAAGAGGTTGGCGGGCGTGCGATAGAGCTCCAGCGGCGTGCCCACCTGCTCGATCCTGCCGCCGTTCAAGACGACGATGCGGTCGGCGAGCGTCATCGCCTCGATCTGGTCGTGGGTCACGTAGATCGAGGTGGTGGCGACCTTCTGGTGCAAGGCCTTGATCTCGGTGCGCATCTGCACCCGGAGCTTGGCATCGAGATTGGAGAGCGGTTCGTCGAACAGGAAGACGGCCGGGTCGCGGACAATCGCGCGTCCCATGGCGACGCGCTGGCGCTGGCCGCCGGAAAGCTGGCTCGGCTTGCGATCGAGAAGCTCCGTCAACGCCAGCATGCGCGCCGCCTCGCTGACCTTTCTGTCGATCTCGGGACGGGAGAGACCGGAGAGCTTGAGGTTGAAGCCCATATTCTCGGCCACCGACATGTGCGGGTAGAGCGCGTAGGACTGGAAGACCATGGCGATGTTGCGCTCGCGCGGCGTCAGCGGATTGACCACCTTGCCGCCGATCAGCACCTCGCCGTCGCTGATCTCTTCCAATCCGGCGATCATGCGCAGCAACGTGGATTTGCCGCAGCCGGACGGACCGACGAGCGCGATGAATTCGCCCTCCGCGATCGAGAGAGACACGCCGTGGACCACCTCGAGCGCAGCATAGCTCTTGCGGATGTCCCTGAGTTCGACCGATGCCATATGCTTTCTCCTTGGAACGACGCGTCAGGAAAGGGCTCAGGATTTCACCGCGCCGGCCGTCAGGCCTGCGATGATGTGCTTCTGGGCGAGAAAGAAGACGATCACCGTCGGCAGGATCGTCAGCGTGATGAAGGCGAGCACGAGCTGCCAATCGGTGCCGAACTCGCCGCGATAGACCATGATGCCGAGCGGCCAGGGATATTTCGCCTCCGTGTTCAGCATGATCAGCGGCAGGATGTAGCTGTTCCAGCTATGCACGAAGGTGATGATGCCGACCGTCGAGACGATGGGGCGGGAAAGCGGAAGGGAAATGTACCAGAAGAAGCGGATGTAGCCGCAGCCGTCGACGAAGGCGGCCTGGAAGAGTTCTTCCGGCAGGTTCCGGAAATAATTGCGGAAAAGCAGGATGCTCATGCCGAGGCCGAAGGCCACCTGGGGCAGGATCACGCCCCAATAGGTGTCGAGCAGGCCGAGATCGCGGATGCGGATGAAGAGCGGCAGGATCGCCGTTGCCGCCGGAAACATGAGCCCGATCAGGAAGTAGTTCAGCAAATGGTTCGAACCGAAGAACCTGACATGGGCGAAGGTGAAGGCGGCCATGGCCGAAACGATGACGGTCAGCGCCACCGTTATGGCCGCGATGAACAGCGAGTTCAGCATCTGCCGCCAGTAGCGGTCGCCGAAAAGGATATCGAGATAGTTCGACCACAGCCATTCGGAAGGCAGGCCGAACGGATTGACGCGCAGATCGCCGAGCGACTTGAAGCCGCCGAGCGCCGTGGTGACCAGGGGCAGCAGGACCAGCATCGCCACCAGCGACAGCGACACGTAGAGATAGAGGCGGGTGGCTGCGGTCATGCGAACGGAAGAAGTCGTGTCAGTCATGGCGCATGAATATCCGTTTGTAGCCGAAAGCGAGCGTGACGCAGATGACGAAGAGGACCACGCCGACCGCGCTTCCGAGCCCCACCTGCATGCGGGTGACGCCGTAGGTGTAGAGGAAGGTCACCATGGTCTGCGTCGAGTTCGACGGCCCGCCGCCCGTGAGGGGCATCACGAGGTCGAAGAGCTGCAGCGATCCGATGACGGCGAAGAAGATCGACAGCCTGACGGTCGAGCCGAGGAGCGGCAGGGTCACGTAACGGAATTTCTGCCAACCGGTCGCTCCGTCGATCTCGGCAGCTTCGAGCACGCTCCTGTCGACCGCCTGCAGGCCGGCGATGAACAGCATCATGTGGAAGCCGAAATACTTCCAGATGATGACGGCAAGCACCGCATAGATGGCAAGGCTGCGGTCGGCGAGCACGTAGGGGGTGGCGACGCCGAAGAAGCCGGCGACCGCGGCCACGAGCCCGTAGTCGCCATCATAGACGAAACGCCAGATGAGCCCGGCCGCGACATCCGCCAGCACGTAGGGCAGAAAGAAGATCAGCCGGAAGGCGACGACGCCGGCGATCCTGTGCGCGAGCATCATAGCAAGCCAGAGGGCGAGCGGAATCTGCAGGAGCACCGAAACGAGAATGATGATGCCGTTGTTGATCAGCGCCCGCGAGAAGGCCGCATTGTTGAACAGCACCTCGAAATTGCGCAGGCCTACGAACTGCGTCGGGGTTCCGTAGCCGTTCCAGCGATAGAGGCTGTACCAGGCCGCCTCTCCCATCGGCAGGATGACGAAGACCGTGAACAGCAGCAGGGCCGGCGGCAGAAAGAGGATGAGCACCGGCAGGCGCCCGCGCACGGTCGGGCTCTTGTACCGCACTTTCTTGCGGCTTGCCGTGGCCGGCGCCGCGGTGATCGTCGCAGTCGCGTCGGTCATCTGGTCCTCGCACCTTTCGTTCCGGATGGTCGAAGGAAAGCCGGGCGGCGGGAGCTCCCGCCGCCCTCGCTTACGCACTCATTCGAGTTCGCGGGCGTCCTGGATCATCCGGGCCGCCTCTTCCGAGGACATCTGTCCGGAGACGATTTCGACCGAAGCGTCGTTCACGACGCGGCCGAGGGAGGGGCCGAGATCCTGGTCGAAATAGTTCTGGTGCCAGGTAGAGGCCGCGAGCTGGTCGGCCGAAGCCCGCACCAGCGGGTTGGTGACGCCATCCTCGGCCCCTGCCGCCGCCGGGACGATCATGCCGATGCTCGCCATTAGCCGCTCGTTTTCCGCATTGGTCAGGTAGCGCAGGAAATCCAGCGCTTCAGGCGGAGCATTTTTGGTTACCGCCCAGCCGTTGAGACCGCCCAGTGTGTCGGTGGCAGCACCCGCCCCGCCCTCGACGGCGGGGAAGGGAAAGCGGCCGATATTCTCTGGCGCGAGGCCCTTGCCGTCGCCGGAATTGGCGCGCTGGGTGGCTTCGGTCGTCTCGAAGCTCAGGATCATCGCCGCCTTGCCGTCGCCGAACAGGCCGAGCGTCTGCGGCCAGCTCGCGCCGAGATAACCGCCCTGGAACGGCTCGAGCTTGCCGAGCTCGGCGAGCTGCTCGCCGGCCTTGATGATCGACGGATGCAGGAAGCCCTCGCCCTCGTTGTTCCTGGCATCCTCGAAGACCTGCTGGCCGCCATTGCGCATGACCAGGTAGCTCCAGTAGAAATGCAACGGCCACTTGTCGCCGCCGCCGCCGGCGATCGGCGTAATGCCGGCCTCCTTCAGCGTCTTCACGGCCGTGAGGAAATCGTCCCAGGTCTTGATGTCCTCGGCCTTGACGCCACCCTTCTGAAAGAGCTCCTTGTTATAGAAGAAGCTGATCGTTCCCATTTTGAAGGGAACCGCATAAATTCTGTCGTCAAAGGTGAAGCCCTTGAGCGCAGCGGGATTGTAGCTCTTCTCCCAGGCGCCGCCGTCGGCGCGCATCGCCTCCGTCAGATCCATGAGCGCCCCGGTCTCGGATTGCTGCTTCAGCACGCCGCCACCCCAGCTATAGAAGAAATGGGGCGCGTCGTCCGACTGCAGAAGCGTCGGCAGCTTCGCCTTGAATGCCTCGTTTTCCAGGAACTGGAGCTGAATATCGACGCCCGCATGTTCCGATTCGTACTTTGCGGCGATGTCCTCCCACATCTTTAAATAGGCCGGAACAGTCTCCAGATGAAGCCACCTGACCACCGTATCGGCGGATGCGTGGCTCGCATCGAAGAGAAGCGCCATGCCGGCTACGGCAGCAAGCGCGGAAAGTCTGGTGGCGCGCAGAGGCGCCGACCCACGTTCGAGCATCATCATCTTTCTCCTCCCAAACTCCTTCAAGGGGGCAAAACGTCCTCTTCATTTTGTCCCCAATACGGATTAATTCAGAGGAGATGCCGGCAAATGTCAACAGCCCTCGCGAATATTTCGGGAGCTCCGCTTGACAGGAGGCGCTAATTGCCCGTTATTTAATTCGTATTCCTGCTAAATGATTTCACCCCGCCCAGCCAACCAATCCAGCATGCGAGCATACTGAAGACCGATGAAGACCGCCGATCCCGAACTGATGCGCGCGATAAATCGCTTCAACGTGCTCGATACGATCCGCCGGCACGGCCCCATTTCACGCGTCGAGATCAGCGAACGCACCGAACTGTCCACGACCACCGTTTCCGCGATCACCGCGTCGCTGCTTGACGACGGCCTCATCCTGACCCGGCACGAGGGCGATATCCGCAACGCTGCCGCAAGGGGCCGCCCGCGCGTCATGCTGGAGCTCGACCCGGAGGCCGCTCGCGTCGTCGGTGCCAAGATCGCCGCCAATCGCATGGTTTTCGCCGTCTGCAACTTTCGCGGCGAAGTGCTCTCCGACCTGACTTTGCCGATCCGGGTCGACCGCCAGCCGATCGCCGTCATCGCCGATCTGATCGAGGACGGCGTGCGCCGCTGCGTGGTCGACGCCGACCTTTCGCTCGACGACATCGATTCGATCTGCATCGGTCTGCCGGGCGTGGTCGAACACCGCACCGGTCACGTCCGCTCCAGCCCGATCTTCCGGGAAACGGACGTCGATTTCGCAAGCGAAATGACGAGCAGGCTCAACGTCCCGACGATCGTCGAGAGCGACGCGCACGCCATCACGCTTGCCCATCACTGGTTCGGTCGCGCCCGCGACCTCGACGACATGGTTCTCGTTTCGCTGGAGCAGACCCTCGGGCTCGGCGTGCTGCATGGCGGCCAGCTTTTCCGAGGCGCCGGGGGCCTGAGCCACAATCTCGGCGATCTTGTGCTCGGCGTCGGCGAGAGCCGTACCGTCCGCCTTTCGACGCTCGCCGGGGAGAACGCGATTCTCGGCGAACACCCGATGGACGGGCGATTCGCCGAGGCGGTGCGCCTCGGACGGGGCATGACGCATGCGCAGATGCTGATCGCGGCCGAGGACGAAGCGCTGACCACGGCCGCCTCACGGGCCGGAGAAGCGGTCGGGCTCGCGGTCGCCAACATAGTTACGCTGTTCGGACCGCCGCGCGTCGTCATCGTCGGTTCGAGCCTGTCGCTCGGCACCGTTTTCGTGGAGAGCATCCGCCGGTCCTTTCAGAACGCGATCCCGCCCTCGATCTCGACGGTGGCCGAACTCGTCTTCGACGAATCGGCCGACGAGACCTGGGCTCAGGGGGCGGCGGTCGTGGCGCTCTGCGAACTCTACGAGTCCCCCTGGGGGACGACCGGACCGGCACCGGCGCTTTGATGCGCTGCGCCGAACTTATGTATCCATTTCGGGAGGAGACTGATGGAAAAACTCGGTATCGGCATCATCGGCTGCGGCAACATCTCGTCGGCCTATCTGAAGGCGATGGCAGCCTTTCCGATCCTCGACATCCGCGGCATCGCCGACCTGATCCGCAACCTTGCCGAAGAGCGCGCGGCGGAGTTCAAGGTCGAGGCGCGCGGCGTCGCCGATCTCCTCGCGGACCCGTCGATCGAGCTCATCGTCAACCTGACCGTGCCGAAGGCGCACGTAGCCGTCGCCATGCAGGCCCTCGAGGCCGGCAAGCACACCTATTCCGAAAAGCCGCTCGCCACCGACTTCGCTGACGGACGCAAGCTGGTGGCGCTGGCTCGGGAGAAAGGCCTGCGGATCGGCGCCGCCCCGGACACCTTTCTCGGCGGCTCGCATCAGACGGCACGCGCAATCGTCGATTCCGGCGTGCTCGGCACGCCCGTCGGCGGCACCGCCACCTTCATGTGCCCGGGTCACGAGCGCTGGCATCCCAATCCGGACTTCTATTACGACGTCGGCGGCGGACCGATGCTCGATATGGGTCCCTACTACATCACCGACCTCGTCAACCTTCTCGGCCCCGTCGCCAAGGTTGCCGGATTTGCCACGGCGGCACGGAAGGAGCGGACCATCACCAGCGAGGCGCGCAACGGCGAACGCATCCCCGTCCGCGTGCCGACCCATGTCGCCGGCATCATGGCCTTCGAGAATGGAGCCGTCGTGCAGATCGGCATGAGCTTCGATGTGGCGGGCCACAGGCATGTGCCTCTCGAGCTCTATGGAACCGAGGGCACGCTGATCGTCCCGGATCCGAACCATTTCGGCGGCCAGATCGAGCTACTGAAAAAGGGCGGCGCCTTCGAGCAGACCGCGACGAGCGAGCCCTATGCCGACGGCAATTACCGCTCGATCGGGGTGGCCGACATGGCACATGCGATCCGCTCGGGCCGGCCGCACCGGGCAAACGGAGACCTCGCCTTGCACGTGCTGGAGGTCATGGAAGCGTTCCACAAGGCGGCCGATACCGGTTCTACCGTCAGCATCAGCACGAAGGCCGAGCGGCCGGCCCCTCTGTCGCAATCGCTCGTCGACGGCCGCATCGGCCGCTAGTCAAATTTGAGGAGGAATGAGAATGCGCGAGGCACTGATCGTCTGGGGCGGCTGGAGCGGGCACGAGCCGCAGGAATGCGCCCATATCATCCGCGACATGCTGCAGGAGGACGGGTTCAAGGTCTATCTGGAACACACGACCGAAGCCTTCGCCGATCCGTCGATCCACGACCTGTCACTGATCGTTCCGATCATGACGATGTCGAAGATCGAGAAGGAAGAGGTAAAGAATCTCGCCGCGGCCGTCGAAGGCGGCGTCGGTATCGCCGGCTATCACGGCGGCGCGGGCGATGCCTTCCGCGAGAGCGTCGAATACCAGTTCATCATCGGCGGCCAGTGGGTGGCCCACCCGGGCAACATCATCGACTATCGCGTGAACATTACGCGCCCCGACGATCCGCTGATGGAGGGTATCTCCGATTTTCCCTATACCTCGGAGCAATATTACATGCATGTCGATCCGTCCAACGAGGTGCTGGCAACGACCACCTTCTCCGGCGAGCATGCCTCCTGGATCGAAGGCGTGACGATGCCGGTGGTCTGGAAGCGCAAGCATGGGAAGGGCCGGGTCTTCTACTCCTCGCTCGGGCATGTGGCCAAGGAATTCGAGGTGCCCGAGATGCGCACGATCTTCCGCCGCGGCGCGAATTGGGCTGCGCGCTGACGGGGGATACGGCGGATCGACCGGGTCCGCCGCGCTCGTCGATGGCGCTCCCTCGAGGTCTACGATGCAGCCCGGAGAAGCCTGCAGTGGCGGAGGACATCGAGCCGCAGTTTGACGCGCTCACCCAAGTCTGGCCACGGGGTAACTCAGCGCTGGACGTAGCCGCATAATTTACGTATTTTACGTATATTGGGAACGGAGCGACGCAGATGAAGCAATTCACTTTCAGCGAAATGAATCGCGCGTCCGGCGAGATCCTCGAGGCAGCGTTGATCGAGCCCGTAGCGCTTACCAAGCGCGGAAAGGAAAAGCTCGTCATCCTGTCCGCTGCTCAGTATCAGAAACTGGTTGGCCGACCTCACGCGGCCGCCTACACGCTCGAGAATGCGCCGGACGATATTCATGATGAACTCATGACCGGCCTCGATGCGATCATTGCCAGCGATGACCACGACGATGTTCAAGGCGGGTGACGTCCTTCGCTGCTACTATCTTTGGGCGAGGCAAGCCGGCGACGGTGAGGAATCGGGCCGCAAGGAGCGGCCGGTTTGCCTTTTGGTGAAGACACCGACGGAGCCGGTGAAGCTGTTTTTGTTCCCGATCACCTCACGGAGTCCGGATCCGTCGATCGTCCACATTGCCGTCAGCGAAATCGAATGCCGCCGTGGCGGGCTCCGTTTCCCGTCCTGGCTGATCCTGGACGAGTACAATCTGCTCCGTCTCGACGAAGCCTATGATCTCGCATCGACAACGCCGATCGGCACCTTCAGCCCGGCTTTCGTTCGCAAGGTGGCCACCCTGATCAAGCAAGCGGCGGCGCAACGCCGTCTGCGCGTTGTCATCCGAAAGTAGAAAGGATGCCTTCCGGACAGCGAAGGAGCGCGCTTCGAGAAACGCATTGACGCGGGCTACGCCCGCAAATGGGCTTGAAGAGAGGCCGGGCGCGAAAGCAAACCGGCCAATTGCATACCCAATCCTATCCAACACTTCTTATGCAGGATGCCGACGGGCGGATGAGGGGCAATCGATCAATGATCGACGCCTGCATAGGCGCGATCGCCCCAGAGCTTCTCGACAGTTCGGTTTCTGCCGCAGCCGTTGCGATAGTACCAGTAGCGGATCGGGTTCCGCTTGCCGAAGTCCTGATGGTAGTCTTCCGCCGGCCAGAATTTCGCTGCGCCTTCGACGGGCGTGACGATCGGCCGGCCGAGCTCCGCCTCGGCCTTGATCTTTTCCGCCTTCGCGTCCATCGCCTGCCGCTCGTTCAGCGCATAGATCGCGGTCGTATAGGCGAAGCCCCGGTCGCAGAACTGGCCACCGTCATCCGTCGGGTCCGTCGTACGGAACAGGACGCCGACGAGCTCCGCATAGGAGACCCGGTCCGGGTCGAACTTCACGCGCACCACCTCGCGGTGTCCACCCCTCGAATAATCTTCATAGGTCGGGTTCGCGCTCTTGCCGCCGGCATAGCCGGAGATCGTTTCGAGAACGCCGGGCACGGCGTCGAAGTCGCTCTCGACGCACCAGAAGCAGCCGCCGGCGAAGATAGCATATTGCGGTTCTGCCGCCCGCGCCGGCAGCAACAGGAAACAAGTGACGAGAAAACCGAGCAGCAGGCGAAGCATCGGCGACCCTCCATCCTCGGCTATTACCTAACTGCCTCGCGGCGCGTTTCAAATCACTTAGCAACACGTCGATGTGACGGACGTGAAAGCAAAACGGCGAGCCGAGGCCCGCCGTTGAAATGATGCTGAGAAACACCTGCAGGACGGAAGGGTCAGAACCGCCGCTCGACCAGCATCTTCTTGATCTCGCCGATCGCCTTGGCGGGGTTCAACCCCTTCGGACAGGCCTGGGCGCAGTTCATGATCGTGTGGCAGCGATAGAGCCGGAACGGATCTTCGAGATTGTCGAGACGCTCGCCAGTGGCCTCGTCTCTGGAGTCGATCAGCCAGCGATAGGCCTGCAGGAGGACGGCGGGGCCGAGGTAGCGGTCACCGTTCCACCAATAGCTCGGACAGGAGGTCGAGCAGCAGGCGCAGAGAATGCACTCATAGAGCCCGTCGAGCTTCAGGCGATCTTCGTGGCTCTGCCGCCATTCCTTGGCCGGCGTCGGCGAAACGGTTTTCAGCCAGGGCTCGATCGAACGGTGCTGGGCATAGAAATTGGTGAGGTCGGGCACGAGGTCCTTGACGACGGGCATGTGCGGCAGCGGATACACCTTCACGGCGCCCTTCACCTCATCCATGCCCTTGGTGCAGGCGAGCGTATTGGTGCCGTCGATATTCATCGCACAGGAGCCGCAGATGCCTTCGCGGCAGGAGCGGCGCAGCGTCAGCGTCGGATCGATGTTGTTCTTGATGTAGAGCAGACCGTCCAGAACCATCGGGCCGCAATCGTCGATATCGATGTAATAGGTATCGATCCGCGGGTTTTTGCCGTCGTCCGGATTCCAGCGATAGACCCGGTATTCGCGCAGGTTCGCCGCACCGACCGGTTTCGGCCACACCTTGCCTTCGGTGATCTGCGAGTTCTTGGGGAGAGCGAGTTCAACCATGTGCCTTAGTCCTCGAGATCAGTAGACGCGCGCCTTCGGCTCGATCTTGTAGGGATCGATGCCTTCGGCGATCAGCTCGGTGTGCACCGGACGAAAATCGAGCCGGACGTCGCCCGCTTCGTTGACCCAGGCAAGCGTGTGCTTGCGCCAGTTGACGTCGTCTCGACCGGCGAGCGGGCCGTCCTTGTAGTCCTCGCGCGCATGCGCGCCGCGGCTTTCCTTGCGCGCCTCGGCGCCGTAGACCGTGGTGATGGCGTTGGCCATCAGGTTTTCGAGCTCCAGCGTCTCGACGAGATCCGAGTTCCAGATCATCGAGCGGTCGGTGACCCTGACGTCCGGCAGTTCCTTCCAGATCGCAGACAGGCGACGGCAGCCGGATTCGAGCGACTCCTGCGTACGGAACACGGCCGCGTCTTCCTGCATGGCGCGCTGCATCTTGTCACGCAGCACTGCCGTGGGCGTGGTGCCGTTGGCGTGCCGCAGCCGGTCGAAACGCTCCATGATGCGGTCGCAGGAGGCCGTGTCGACGTCCGGCACCGCCTCGTTGCGGTCGATGATCTGGCCGGCGCGGATCGCCGCCGCACGGCCGAAGACGACAAGGTCGATCAGCGAGTTCGAGCCGAGCCGGTTGGCGCCGTGCACCGAGGCGCAGCCGGCTTCGCCGACGGCCATCAGTCCGGGCGCGATTCGCTCCGGGTTCTGGCCGTCCGCATTCAGCACTTCGCCCCAGTAATTGGTCGGCACGCCGCCCATATTGTAGTGAACGGTCGGCAGCACCGGGATCGGCTCGCGCGTGACGTCGACGCCGGCGAAAATCTTCGCCGATTCCGAAATGCCCGGCAGGCGCTCATGCAGCACTGCGGGATCGAGATGGTCGAGATGCAGGAAGATATGGTCCTTGTTCTTGCCGACGCCTCGGCCCTCGCGGATTTCCATCGTCATGCAGCGGGAAACGACGTCGCGCGAGGCAAGGTCCTTGGCAGAGGGCGCGTAGCGCTCCATGAAGCGCTCGCCCTCGGAATTGACCAGATAGCCGCCCTCGCCGCGGGCGCCTTCGGTGATGAGGCAGCCTGCGCCGTAAATGCCGGTCGGATGGAACTGCACGAATTCCATATCCTGCAGCGGCAGACCGGCGCGCGCAATCATGCCGCCGCCGTCGCCGGTGCAGGTATGCGCCGAGGTCGCGGAGAAATAGGCGCGGCCGTAGCCGCCGGTCGCCAGCACCACCATCTTGGCGGCGAACCGGTGGATCGTGCCGTCGTCGAGGTTCCAGGCGACCACGCCGGTGCAGCGGCCGTCAGCCGACATGATCAGGTCGATGGCGAAATATTCGATGAAGAATTCGGCATTGTTCCGGAGCGATTGGCCGTAAAGCGTATGCAGGATCGCGTGGCCGGTACGGTCGGCGGCGGCGCAGGTGCGCTGCACCGGCGGCCCTTCGCCGTAGTTCTGCATGTGGCCGCCGAAGGGGCGCTGATAGATCTTGCCTTCTTCGTTGCGCGAGAACGGAACGCCATAGTGCTCGAGTTCGTAGACCGCCTTCGGCGCTTCCATTGCGAGATACTGCATGGCGTCGACATCGCCGAGCCAGTCGGAGCCCTTGACGGTGTCATAAAGATGCCACTGCCAGCAGTCGGGCGTCATGTTCTGCAGCGAAGCGGCGATGCCGCCCTGTGCCGCGACCGTATGCGAACGCGTCGGGAAGACCTTGGTTATGCAGGCCGTCCTCAGGCCCTGCTCGGCCATGCCGAGCGTCGCGCGCAGGCCCGCCCCGCCGGCGCCGACGACGACGACGTCGAAGGAATGGTCGACATATTGATATGCCTTGCCGTTTGCAGCGGGTGAACTGATCGATGCCATGACGAAATTACCCTGCAAAAGCGATCTTCAGGACGGCGAAAAGACAGAGCCCGCCGACCGCGATCGTGAAGAATGTGTTGAGCATGAGAAGCGCTATCTTGGCGCCCTCCGCATGGACGTAGTCCTCGATGATGACCTGCATGCCGATCTTCATGTGAACGAGGCCGGCGACGACCATCAGCCCCATGGCAACCGCCACGAAGGGGTTCGAAAGGGCCGCGATCAGTTCCGCATGCGGTGCGCCCGCATAATGGGCGAGAAAGACGACGAAGAAGATCGTGAGAGGAATGCTGGCGACGGCCGTGAGGCGCTGCCGCCAGAAGTGATCCGTGCCTTCCTTTGCCGAACCGAGACCCCGGACCTTGCCGAGAGGTGTGCGCATATTCATGTCGAAGTCCCTTAACGAGCGAGGTAGCCGACGACCCAGATGACGAGCGTCAGCGTCGCCGATGCGACGATCATGGCCTTCGCCATTCTCGTGGCGAAGTGCTTCTCATAGCCGTAGCCGAGATCCCAGCCGAGGTGGCGGATGCCGCCCAGCAGATGGTGCACAAGGGCCCAGGTATAGCCGAAGAGGACGACCTTGCCGATGAACGTGCCGAACAGCCAGTTCACCCAGTCGTAGTAGGCAGCGCCCGAAGCAGCGGCGATCAGCCACCACGCCACCAGGACGGTGCCGAAATAGAGCGCGCCGCCGGTGATGCGGTGCATGATCGACATGATCATGGTGGGGATCGGCTTGTAGATTTGAAGATGCGGCGAGAGCGGCCGGCTTCTTGTGACATTCGTCATCGGAACCTCGCGGGATGACCGGATATGCGTCCAAAACTGGACTCTTTTCGTCCGGTATCGCACCCGATTGTGCGCAATTCAGTCACCCGGACCTTTAATCACCATAGGGCTTCACGACAAGTGTGTTTGCAGTGCAAAATCAATTTAATCGATTTGACGGAAAACGGCATTTTCCCGCCTCGGAGAGACATCCGGCCTTTTAACGATATGCACGAAAAAACCCAGCCGAATCCGTGACATTTCCCGTCGGTTGCCGCAGGATGCACTTTAACGGTTTGTTAACGATGATCCGGAGGCAGCGAGACATGAACCCCTCGCGAATGGTCCGCGCGGCCAAAGCTCTAGTCGTGGCCTTCGCACTTGCGATGCCCGCCGGTTTGCCGGCACGGGCAGCCGAAAGTGACGGTTTCGGCAATGTGGAGACCCGAACCCGCCATGTCCGGATCAAGCATCGCACGCCCCATCACACCTGGCGCAAGGCGCGCCACCGGTCAGTAACGACCGTCGGCGGTTTCGCATCTGCCGGTTCCATGGGCCTGCCCGATGTTCAGACCCGCACCCGGCACGTCCGGCCGAGATATCCCTGGCCGGGATATTCCCGGCATCGTTACGCTCCCCGCGGACGGGATCGTGGTCCTGTGATCGTCATCAATGGCGGCGGATACGCGTCCGGCGGTTACGGCAGCTATGGGAGTTACGACTTCCCGACACCCATTCCGGACATCGGCACCTATGCCGGCGGCCTTTCGGCGTTCCGCGATGAAGGAAACGGCATCTATTTCAGCCGGGACGGCGGCTACGCCTATCTTGCCGGCGAGACCGCAGCAGCCAACCCATCATCGAAACGCGCGAAGATCATCATCGTCTCGCCGCAGGTAAACGCCAGCGCTTGCTCCTGGGAGCACGGCGTCTGCGTCGTCCGGCCGTAGAGGGCGGACGTTCCTCTCAATCGTCGCCGGCGCCGACAGCCGGACCGAACCGCCAGACCGTCGTGCGCTTCACCTCGCTGTCTTCGAGCGCCCGGGTCACCGGCACCTCGTAGGTCGCAAGGTCAGTCATCCGCCCGCGTGGACAATAGGCCCGGCCCGGATCGCCGACGAGAACGACGGCACCGGCACGTTCGAGCGCGTCGAACCAGGGCAGAAGAAGATCGGCGAAGCTCTTGTCGTAGAAGACGTCTCCGGCGAGGTAGACGTCGGCCGCCCGTTCCGAGCCGACGATATCGTCTCCGGTGAAGGCGAGCGATACGCCGTTGAGCCCGGCATTCAGCCGCGCGGCCGTTTCGGACCATGGGTCGATGTCGGCGGCGGTGACCTCATCGGCGCCGGCCAACTTCGCCGCGATGGCGACGAGGCCGGAACCGGAGGCGAAATCGATGACGCGGCGGCCGCGCACCGTTTCGGGGTGATCGAGGACATAGCGGGCAAGCCCCTGCCCTCCCGCCCAGGCGAAGGCCCAGAAGGGCGGCGGCAGACCGATCCGTTCCAGCTCTTCCTCGGTCTTCAGCCACAATTCATGCGCCTCGCCCGCAAGATGCAGGCGGATTTCCGGCACGTGCGGCGGCGCGAGAATGTCGGTGTTGGCGCGGATGAAGCTTTCGGGATCGGTCTTCACGACATTCGGTTCGCTATCGAGGCGGATTGTCCAGCCCGCCCATGCGGCAGACCTCGATCCACTCGTCATCCGTCACCGGCTGCACCGAAAGACGCATCGACGTGACGAGCGACATCTTGGCGAGCTTCGGATTTTCCTTGATTTCCTTGAGTGAAACCGGCCGTGGCATGTCCATGACGGCGCGGATGTCGACGCAGTCCCAGCGGGCGTCGCCCTCTGCCGTCGAGTCCGGATGCGACAGCGCGCAGACCTCGGTGATGCCGACGATCTCGAGCCCCTCGTTGGAGTGATAGAAGAAACCCTTGTCGCCGATCGTCATCGCCCGCATGTTGTTGCGCGCCAGGTAGTTGCGCACGCCGGTCCATTCGGTGCCCTTCTCGCCGGCATCTTTCTGCATCTGCCAGGACCATTTCGCCGGTTCGGATTTGTAGAGCCAGAACGCCATCGCCCCTCAAGCCTCCGGATTGTTGAAGACCCAGTTGTAGGCCTTGATCTCGACATTGGCGAAGAGACCCGCCTTCGCATAGGGATCGGCCTCGGCAAGCGCCCTGGCCTCTTCGAGCGTGTCGGCCTTGACGATCACGAGGCTCCCCGTCGGCTTGCCGTCGGCGTCCAGGAAAGGTCCTGCGATCTTCAGGATGCCCCGGGCATTGAGGTCGTTGAGATAGGCGACATGGTCAGGTCGGGTGTCGACCCTGAGTTGCAGCGCGCCGGGCTTGTCGGTGCAGAGCAGTGCGAAGAGCATGGATCCTCCTGAAGACATCATTCGTGGGTGATCGGTCTGGACATCAGTTGTTCGAGAGCCGAGCGGACATCCAGCTTTCCGTCGACGATGGCTGCGACGGCCTCCGTGACCGGCATCTCGATGCCGAGTCCGCCCGCCACGCGGGCGGCGACGGATGCGGCAAAAGCGCCCTCCACCAATTCGCTGCCGGCGGCAGCCCGGCCGTCTTTACCGAGGGCTATGCCGAAGCGCAGGTTGCGCGACTGGTGGCTCGTCGCAGTCAGCACGAGGTCACCCAATCCCGAAAGGCCGCGCACAGTGTCCGCCTCGCCGCCCCTCGCGACGATGAAGCGCGACATTTCCGCAAGCCCGCGCGAGATCAGCGCAGCGCGGGCCGAGTCGCCGAGGCCGGCGCCTTCGACGATGCCGCAGGCGATCGCCAGCACGTTCTTGAGCGCCCCGCCAAGCTGAACGCCGGTGCGGTCCGCCGAGGGATAGAGCCGGAACGTCCGCCCGGAAAGCGCCTCCGCAAGCTCCGTCGCGATCGCGGTATCGGGGGCGGCGATCACCATGGCGGTCGGCAGGCCGCGAGCGATATCGGCGGCAAAGCCCGGGCCGGAAAGCACCCCGACGCGACTGCCCGGCAACTCCTCTTCGAGAACGTCGGTGAGGAGTCGGCCGGTCGATTGCTCCATGCCCTTGGCGCAGGTGACGACGATCGCCCTGGCGCCGATCGCGGCACCGTAGCACCGCGCCGCGTCCCGATGCGCTTGCGAAGGCATCGCAAAAAGCACGATGTCGGCGTCTTCGAGCGCGGTCGCCTGCGAAGAATAGGCAAGGCGCGGGGGAAGCGGAATTCCCGGGAGAACCGCGTCATTCCGCCCGGTACGGCGACACTGCGCGGCCGCTTCTTCCCGCCGGGCAAGCAGAGTGACATTCGCCTTGTCCTTCGCTGCCGCGACGGCCGAAAGCGCCGTTCCGAAGGCGCCCGCCCCGACGACCACGATTTTTTGCGCGCTCTTCGATTTGCCGCTCATCTTCCGTCCATCATGCCTTGGCGCCGCGTCTGCCGGAGCCGATCAATGCCTTGGCTTCGGAATCGAGCGGCCAGCGCGAACGCGGAGCCGCATCGAGCCCGTCCGCCGGCAGGCCCGCCGCGAGGCGCTCCGCACCGGCCCAGGCGATCATCGCGGCGTTGTCGGTGCAAAGCGAGAGCGGCGGCGCGATGAAGCGGAAGCCGTGCTCGTCGCAAAGCGACTGCAATGTCCGGCGCAATGTCTGGTTCGCGGCAACCCCGCCGGCCACGACAAGAGCCGGTTGGTCGACGGAAGCGAAGTCCGCCCTGAACCGTTTCAAGCCGCGTCCGACCCGATCCCTGAGCGTGCGGGAAATGGCGCGCTGGAAAGAGGCACAGACGTCTGCGATATCCTGATCCGTCACCGGCTCCAGCGACTGTGCGGCCTGGCGGACGGCGGTCTTGAGGCCCGAAAAAGAAAAATCGAGCCTGGCGTCACCGACGAGCGGCCGGGGAAAATCGAAGCGCTCCGCATTGCCGGCCTGCGCCGCCCGCTCGACGGCCGGCCCGCCCGGATAGGGAAGACCGAGCAGCTTTGCGGTCTTGTCGAAGGCCTCGCCGAGCGCATCGTCGATCGTCGTGCCCCAGCGTTCGTATTCGCCGACGCCCTTGACGAGGATCAGCTGTGTATGGCCGCCCGAGACGAGCAGCATCAGATAGGGAAATGAAAGGCCGTCGGTCAGCCGCGCCGTCAGCGCGTGACCTTCGAGGTGATTGACCGCATAGAGCGGCTTGCCGGTCGCCCGCGCGATCGCCTTGCCGGTCATCAGCCCGACGATGAGCCCGCCGATCAGGCCGGGACCGCTTGTCGCAGCGACCGCGTCGATGTCCCGGAGCGTCACGCCGGCGCGCAGGAGCGCTTCCTCGATCAGCGTGTCGAGCGCCTCGACATGGGCGCGCGCCGCAATCTCGGGAACGACGCCGCCATAGGCGCTGTGCTCTTCCAGCTGGCTCAGCACCACGTCGCCGAGAATCCGGCCGTGGCCCTCTTCGTCACGCAGCACGACCGAAGCGGCGGTTTCGTCGCAGCTTGTCTCAATGCCGAGGATGCGCAAAGGCGGGGACGTCACGTGCTATACTCAAAGATTGCGGTCGCAGTGAAAGGTGGTTACACGAAACTCAAACAGCGCCGTGCGCCTTCAGACGCACAAGGGACGCTGTAACGCTTTGAACTGCTGCATGGTTTTGTCCTGAACCGGTTCCGATCCAAGGAAGCATGCAGTAACAACGGATGGCGAAGGATGCAAACGAAACCTTTCCGCATCGGCACGCGCGGCAGCCCGCTGGCGATGGCCCAGACGCATGAAACGCGCGACCGGCTCGCCGCCGCCCATGGTCTGCCACCGGAAATGTTCGAGATCGTCATTCTTTCCACGAAGGGCGACCGGATCACCGACAGGTCGCTTGCGGAGATCGGCGGCAAGGGCCTGTTCACCGAAGAGCTCGAGCAGCAGCTTCTGTCGGGAGACCTCGACTTCGCCGTACATTCGTCCAAGGACATGCCGACGAAGCTGCCGGACGGGCTGTTCCTTTCGGCTTTCCTGCCGCGCGAGGACATCCGTGACGCCTTTGTCGGCCGCTCGGCCGAAAGGCTCGCCGATCTCCCGCAAGGCGCCACCGTCGGCTCGTCTTCGCTGCGCCGTCAGGCGCTGATCCGGCGGCTTCGGCCCGATATCGACGTGATCACCTATCGCGGACAGGTCGAGACACGCCTGCGCAAGCTTGCCGAAGGTCAGGTCGACGGCACGCTTCTGGCCTTCGCCGGCCTGAAGCGTCTCGGCATGGAGCATGTGCCGACGGAGCTGCTTGACCCGGAAGAATTTCCGCCGGCGCCGGCTCAGGGCGCGATCTGCGTCGAGGCCCGCATCGGCGACGACCGTATCAACACGCTGCTTGCGGCAATCGACGACCCCCGCACACACGAGGCGGTCTCCTGCGAGCGCGGCTTCCTGGCGACACTCGACGGCTCCTGCCGTACGCCGATCGCCGGCTACGCGCAATCGGACGGGACACATATCCGTTTCGCCGGCATGATCCTGACGCCCGACGGCACCACTTGCCACCAGATCGAAATCGACGGCAGAGCGGCAGACGCGGAAAGGCTTGGGCAGGAGGCCGGCGAGCGTATCCGCGCCAAGGCGGGACCGGGATTCTTCTCGAGCTGGAGCTGATCCGATGCGCGTGCTCGTGACCCGGCCACGCCCGGCCGCCGAAAGGACGGCGGCAAGGCTCAGCGCCATGGGTCATGAAGCGGTCATCCTGCCGCTCATGCAGGCGCAGCATCTCGCCGGCGCGGTTCGGGCAGCATTGAGCGAGCCCCACCAGGCGATCGCCGTCACCAGTGGGGAGGCGGTCCGCGTCCTCGGCGCGCTCGGTCCGGCGCTTGAGCCACACCTTGCAACACCGCTCTTTGCAGTCGGCGAAGCGACGGCGCGCGCCGCGGGCGATCTCGGATTTACCGACATCCGGATCGGACCGGGAACCGGCGAGGGACTCGCCGAGACGGTCGCCGCCCTTCTCCCCCCCGGCGAAATGCTGGTCTATCTCGCCGGTTCACCGCGGACCGAGGGTTTCGAACGGGCATTGCACCAACGGCAAATCGAGCACAGGATCGCCGAATGCTACCGGATGGCGCCGGTTCACTATCCTGCGGAGACGCTGCCGGGGCTCCTCCGCGCGGGCCCCTTCGATGCGGTAATGCTCTATTCCCGCGAGAGCGCGCGGCGCCTGGATGCAGCATTGCGGGAGAGCGGGCTTGAACCCGCGGACCTCGCCTCGCGCTTTCTCTGCCTGAGCTGGCCGATAAGAGAGACCCTGCCGGACGGTCTTGTTTGCGGGGTCGCGGCAGCGCCGGACGAGGAAAATCTCTTGCGGCTTCTTTGAGGCCAAATCAGCAAAGTCGGCGCCGGTTTTCCGCCTGCCTTGTGCACATTGCTCGGGTCATCTGGGCCATTTCCGTCAAAAAGCATGGTCTGGGGCTTTCCCTCGTCATCCTCGCTGACTAGGTTTGCGTTTAGAACGGAGGAAGGTGCGGAGCGTTCCTGCTGCAGATCCGCTCAGGCCCGACCGACAGGCAATGAAACGGTAATGAGGTGACCATGGCATCGGAAAAGCCGCCGCGCCGCTCGAAACCCGGGAAAGAACCGCTGACGATCGATCTCGAGGCGGAGAAGACCGAACCTGCAGCGGGCGAGGCAGCGGCCGGGCCGGATGCGACACCGGGCAAGCCGGCGGATATTTCGACGAGCGAGGCGGCGGAAGCCGGCGAAGTGAGGACCGGCGAAGTCGAAAGCAACGAAGCCGGCATCGGCGAATCTCCTTTGCCGGCGGGCGATCCGCAAGAGAAAGCAGAGACGGAGGAGGCACGCGCCGACGCGGCTGCGGCCGCCTTCGACGCGGAGCTTCCGCACGCGACCAACGGCGAACTGCCCGAGGCAAAGAGTAGACAGGCCACAGGCGCAGGTGCGCTTGCAGCCGGCATCCTCGGCGGTCTCATAGCGCTCGCCGGTGCCGGCGTGCTGCAATATGCCGGCTACGTTCCGGCGCCCGGACCGGAGCAGCCGGGTACCGAGCAGAACCTTGCGAGCGAGATCGAAGCGATCAAGGCGGAGCTTCAGGCGCAGGCCCCGGCGGCGGCGGTGGACGTCGCCCCTTTGGAAGACCGCCTCGCCGCTCTGGAACAGGCGGCCCGGGAGCCCGGCGCAGCTGCGGCGGACGCTCCCGAAATCAAGGCGCTCGAAGCGGAGGTCGCCAATCTGACGAATGAAATGGCCGCCCTGAAGACCGAGCTTGCCGAGGCTCGCCAGGCGGCGGACGCCGCCAGGGCGGAACTTGCCGGCCGTATCGACCAGGCGGAGCAGAAGCTCAACGAGCCTGCGAACGATATCGAGATGGCGAAAGCCGTTGCCGTCACCGCGCTGAAGACGGCGATCGATCGCGGCGGGCCGTTCCTCGCCGAACTCGACACATTGCGCAGCATCGCCCCCGAGGATCCGGTCGTCAAAGAGCTGGCCGATGTCGCCGCGACGGGGGTCCCCACACGGACGGAATTGAGGGAAAGTTTCCGGCCGGCGGCGGACGCGATGCTGGACGCGCTGCATCGGCCCGATCCCGATCAGGGCATTTTCGATCGCCTCGTCTCCAGCGCCATGTCGGGCATTCGCGTGCGGCCGGTCGGCAGCGTCGAAGGCGACACGCCGGAAGCGGTGATCGCCCGCATCGAAGACAAGCTCGACAACGGCGATCTCAAGGGCGCATCGCTCGAATGGGACAGCCTTCCCGAAGCGGCGAAATCCGCTGGCCAGGGGTTCAAGGAGAAGCTCGACCGGCGGCTTGGCGTCGAAACCGTGATCGATGCCGCCGTCGCCGGCACCATGACGCGCACGGGCAAGCAAGGTTAGCGGGAGAAAGAAGACCCATATGATCCGGATACTGTTCTTCGTACTCCTCGTCCTTTGCCTGGCTCTCGGCTTTGCCTGGCTCGCGGATCGTCCGGGGGAATTGTCGCTGATCTGGCAGGGCCAGCTCATCGAGATGAGCCTGATGCGCGCCGCCTCGATCTTGATCTCGCTCTTCGCTGCCGTTCTGATCGTCGTCTGGCTGCTTCGCACGATCTGGATGTCGCCGCACACCGTCACGCGTTACTTTCGCGCCCGCAAGCGCGACCGCGGCTACCAGGCATTGTCGACCGGCCTGATCGCGGCCGGCGCCGGCGACGCCAATCTCGCCCGCAAGATGGCCGCACGCACGCGAAACCTCATCAGCTCGGATCAGGAGCCGCTCATCCATCTGCTCGAAGCGCAGACCGCGCTGATCGAAGGCAAATACGACGACGCACGCAAGAAATTCGAGGCGATGGCGGACGACCCGGAGACGCGCGAACTCGGCCTGCGCGGGCTCTATCTTGAAGCCAAGCGCCTCGGCGCCAACGAGGCCGCGCGACAATACGCCGAGCGCGCCTCCGAGAAGGCGCCGCACTTGCCGTGGGCAACCCTGGCAACGCTCGACCATCGCAGCCAGGCGCGCCAGTGGGACGAGGCGATCCGTCTGCTCGACCAGAGCCGCGCCGCCCATGTGCTCGAAAGGAAAGAAGCGGACCGGAAAAAGGCCGTTCTTCTGACGGCGCGGGCAATGGAAAGATTGGATGCAGACCCGAAATCCGCGCGGGACGACGCGCAGGCGGCGCTGAAGCTCGACGACCGCCTCGTGCCGGCCGCCCTCGTTGCCGCCAAGGCGCTCTTTCGCGAGGACAATCTGCGCAAGGGTGCCTCGATCCTCGAGAGGATGTGGAAATCGGATCCGCATCCGGACATTGCGCGCCTCTATGTGCGGGCGCGCGGCGGCGATTCCACCCTCGACCGTCTGAAGCGGGCGAAGAAGCTCGAATCGCTCCGCAGCAACAATGCCGTCGCACTGGCGACCGTCGCCGAGGCGGCGCTCGATGCGCGCGAGCTCGCTCTTGCCCGGTCAAAGGCAGAGGCCGCCGCCCGGCTCGAGCCGAGGGAGAGCATTTTTCTGCTGCTCGCGGATATCGAGGAGGCCGACACTGGCGACGAGGGCCGTATCCGGCACTGGATGGCGCAGGCGCTGAAGAGCCCGCGTGATCCGGCCTGGACCGCCGACGGCGTCACCTCGCCCGTCTGGCTGCCGGTCTCGCCGGTCAGCGGCAGACTCGACGCTTTCGAGTGGAAGGCTCCGCCGTCGCAGATCGCGGCGGCAACGGAGGACGGGCATCTGAACCCCGACCAGGCAATTCGCAGCCTCCCGCCAGTCGCGACGGTGCTCCGCCCCGCCGAGGAACCGGCTTCTGAACGGACGGTCGAGGCTGCCCCGCCAGCGGAGCGCGAGCAAACCGAGAGAGAACGGGCCGAGGGAGAGCGGGACGAGAAAGAACGGGTCGAGCCGGAGAAGGCGATCACCGTTCCCGACCGGAAGGAACCGGCCGTATCGCCTGCAAAGGACAAGGATGCGGAGGAGGCGCCGGATCCCTTTTTCGGACGCCCCCCGGACGATCCGGGCGTGCGCGAACCGGCGGCGGCGGAACGGACCACCGCCAACTTCCGTCTTTTCTGAACCCCGACATATCCACAGGCTGCAGGCGATAGTGCATGTTTGAACGTTTTCGCGCATTTCTGGAAGGAATGACTGGCTCGGCGCGGATTGAAGTGGGGGACCCCCGCGTGGCGGTGATCGGCCTCTGCTTCCAGGTCATGGAAGCGGACGGCGCGGTCCGCAGCTCCGAGCGCCGCAAGATGCGCAAGCTCATCAAGGAGCATTACAAGCTTGACGATGCCGCTCTCAACGCCCTGGTCGCGGCCGGCGAGAGCGCCGAGAGCGAAGCGATCGATTTCTACCAGTTCACGTCAGATATAAAGCGGCACCTGCCCGAGGAGCAACGCATCGAGCTCGTCGGCATGCTGTGGGAAATCGTTTACGCGGACGGCGCGCGCAGCGAGATGGAAGATCACGTGATCTGGCGGATTGCCGACCTCCTCGGCGTTTCCGGGCGTGACCGGGTCTTGAAACGCCAGGAAGCAGCCGCCAAGATCGACATGGTGGAGGAAAACGAGGCGCAACAGGAAAGCTGACGATGCCGCCAGAGGTCCCAGACACCCAAAGAGACGCCAAGAGACCCATCCTCATCGTGCTTCACCAGGAGCGCTCAAGCGCCGGCCGTGTCGGCCACATTCTCGAGCGGAAGGGCTTTTCGCTCGACATCCGCCGCCCCGCGCTCGGCGACGAGCTGCCGCCCACGCTGGAAGCGCATTCGGGGACGATCATCTTCGGCGGACCGATGAGTGCCAATGACGAGGAGGAGTTCGTACGGCGCGAAATCGACTGGCTGTCCGTGCCGCTTCTGGAAAACAAGCCCTATCTCGGAATCTGCCTCGGGGCGCAGATGCTAGCCCGAAATCTCGGGGGCAAGGTCGCAGCCCATCACGAAGGCATCACCGAGATCGGCTGGTATCCCCTCAGAGCCACGCAGGCCGGCAAGGCCCTGATGGACTGGCCGGCGATGGTCTATCACTTCCACCGCGAAGGCTTCGACCTGCCGAAGGGCGCCGAATTGCTGGCAACCGGCGATACCTACCCCAACCAGGCCTTCCGCTACGGCGAAAATGCCTGGGGCATCCAGTTCCACGGCGAGCTGACGCGGGCGATGATGCATCGCTGGGTGGTGCACGGCGCCCATCGCTTCGACCTCCCCGGTGCCCAGCTGGGCAAAGCGCATCTGGAGGGCCGCATGCTGCACGACCATCCCTTGCGGACATGGATGGAGAATTTTCTGGAGCTGATTTTTATGGAGGGCGGGGCTGCAAGAGGGCGCGATCGCGGCGTGCAGCGGCAATTGCCCGCTTCCTGACCCCTCCCAATCACCCCCTCCGCTGCGCCTCCGGCACATCCAGCGTGTCGATCCGGCGCAATTGCGGAAAGCCGAGTGCCCACAGCAGCGACACGAAAAGCGTGCCTGCGCCGCCGAAGACGACCGCGAAGACCGCGCCGAAGCCGGACGCCATCATGCCGGCGCGGAACTCGCCGAGTTCGTTGGAAGCACCGACGAACACCATGTTGACGGCGTTCACGCGGCCGCGCAGCTCATCCGGGGTCCAGAGCGTAATCAGGATCTCGCGCACATAGACCGAGATCATGTCGGAAGCGCCCATGACGACGAGTGCGGCGATCGATATCCAGGGCGTCGCCGAAAGGCCGAAAACGACCGTCGCGAGGCCGAAAAGGGCGACGCCGACGAACATATAGAGACCGGCCCGATTGCGGATCGGGTGGGCGGCCAGCCACACCGCCATGCCGACCGCACCGACACCGGGTGCGGCCCGCAGGAGGCCGAGGCCCCACGGCCCGAGCGTCAGGACGTCCCGCGCGAAGACCGGCATGAGCGCGACGGCGCCGCCGAGCAGCACGGCGAAGAGATCGAGCGAGATCGCCCCCAGCACGATCTTCTCGGCCTTGATGTAGCGGAAACCCGCGGTAATCGTCTGCCAGCTTGCGGCCGACGGCGGGGAGCGCCTCGCGGGCTTCGGCACGGCGAAGACCATCAGGGCGCCGGCAGCGAAGAAGCCGAGGCTGACCGCATAGGGCACGGTCGGGCCGAATCCGTAAAGGAGCCCACCAGCCACCGGGCCGACGATCATCGCCGTCTGCCAGGAGGTCGAGTTCCAGGCGATTGCATTGGGCAGGTCTTCCGCAGGCACCAGATTGGGCGCCAGCGACTGGGAAGCGGGCCCCAGAAAGGCCCGCTCTATGCCGAAGACGACAAGAATCGCGTAAACCGGCCAAGGTGAAAACAGCCCCGTCACCGTCAAAAGGAGAAGTGCTGCGCCGCAGAGCGTGCTGACCAGCATGCAGATGCCCATGATCGCCCGGCGATTGTAGCGATCCGCCACGCTGCCCGTCACGAGAATGAGGGCGAGGGAGGGCAGGAACTGGAAAAGGCCGATGAGACCGAGCGAGAAAGGATCCCGCGTCAGATCGTAGATCTGCCAGCCGACGGCCACGGACATGATCTGGACGGCGAAATAGGCGAGCAGGCGGGAGAAGAAATAACGCCGGTAGCCGACATGCCTGAAGGCGGCGAAGCGGTGCGCGGCATGGACGGCCGACATGCTGGAATGCTCCTGCTGCAGGCTCCTGATATCGTCGCCGATCGACCGGCGGGAGCGTGCGGAAATTGAATCCTGCAGCGATCCTTGCGCATCGGAAGACCGCTGAGCACTGCAGGGAAGGTTAAAAAGGCGCGCTCCGTGCCATTAACATCATCGCGCGAGACGGGCCGGCGTACTTGCTCGTTTAGTTCCTAATGTCTACATGTCTGTCAACAACGAATTGGAGACTGGCATGCTTGCTGTCATCGGCACCTTGAATTTCATCATCAACATTGCGTGGTTTCTGATCATCGCCTCGGCCATCTTCTCCTGGCTCTATGCGTTCAACGTGATCAACGTGAACAATCAGGCGATCAACATGATCGGCCGCTCGCTCTATCAGTTGACCGAACCGCTCTACCGGCCGATCCGGCGCGTGCTGCCCGACATGGGCGGCGTCGACCTTTCGCCGCTTGTCGTGCTGGTGATCCTCTATTTCATCCAGCTCTTCCTGAACACCACCATCGCTCCTGCGCTGCTGCGCTAAGGAGATGTCGGCACGCATGGCGATGCGCTTGAATTCCTTCGTGCGCCACTGAACGTTTCCTTTGATCGTAGCCATTCAAAGGACAAAAACATGCAGCAGCTCAAAGTGCTACAGCGACCTGCGCGTCTCGTAAGACGCGCGGCGTCGTAGGAAACTTTTCGGAAACTTTAATCTCTCCTTCTTCCTTATCCCTGTGCTCGACACAGGGATGAGAGCAGCGCAGCGTCCGCAGCGCGGGAAGCGTTCTTTCAGCCCAAGGACTTGGTCTGGCTGGATTCCTGTGACAAGCACAGGAATGAGGAGATCAAACAAGCGGCGGCGGGTGGCCCGAATTTCAACAGGCCTCAGGAAGGTATCGGAGGACTGCAATCTCTCCTTTTGCCTCATCCCTGTGCTCGTCACAGGGATGAGAGCAGCGCCGCGTCTGCGGCGCGGGAAGAGCTCTTTCAGCCCAAGGACTTGGTCTGGCTGGTTTCCTGTGACAAGCACAGGAATGAGGAGATCAAACAGGCGGCGGCGACGGGCCCGGATCTCAACGCGCCCCAGAGCAGGGATGAGGAAAAGTGTGTGCGGTTTCGCCCGCGTCCCGTGCGCCTATTCGAGAGTTTACGGCGACCCGACCTAAGATCGTCCTGATCCAAGCGCAAAAAACCTCCGGGTCGAGGTCGAGCCGGAGGTTTTCAGTTTCGGAAAAACAGCGAAACGATTATTTCTTCGTCTTGGCGCGCTCGACCGCTTCCCGGATCAGCTGCTTGGCCATGCTGGCATCCTTCCAGCCGAAGATCTTCACCCACTTGCCGGGTTCCAGATCCTTGTAGTGCTCGAAGAAATGCTCGATCTGCTTGAGGGTGATTTCCGGCAGGTCGGTGTAATCGTGCACCTTGTCGTAGCGCTTGGTCAGATGGGCGGAGGGAACCGCGATGATCTTTTCGTCCTGACCGGAATTGTCTTCCATCATCATCACGCCGATCGGGCGGACATTGATGACGCAGCCGGGAACCAGCGGACGGGTATTGCAGATCAGCACGTCGATCGGATCGCCATCGTCGGAAAGCGTGTGCGGCACGAAGCCGTAATTGCCCGGATAGGTCATCGGCGTATAGAGGAAGCGATCGACCACCAGCGTGCCGGCCTCCTTGTCCATTTCGTATTTGATCGGATGCCCGCCGACCGGGACTTCCACGATTACATTGACATCTTCCGGTGGATTCTTTCCGATGGAAATCGCGTCGATCCGCATGAGCACCTCCAGGGGTCGTTTGAAAAGTCGTCCCGTCGGATAAAGGGAAACATGCCGCGATGCAACATGACTTTGGCTCCGGGCGGGCGGATTTGCTCTAGGCACGCCACGCGGCTAAAAAGGGGCGGGGCTGATATTTATCTTCGCAGGAGAGACAATGCGCCCGAAACTTCGCTGTTTTCTTTCCGCCGCCCTGATCTCTGCGCCTGCACTTGCCAATGACAGCGTCTACACAGACGTCAGCCGCGACAAGTGCCGGCTCCTGCGCGCGTGGGAAGGTGCCTCGTCGCAGAGCCTTTGTCCCGGGATAGGTGACTATCCCGTCCATTTCATCGAGAGCGATATCCGCCAGAGCTTTTTCTTCGGCCATGTCAGGCAAAGCTATCTGGAGAACGGCTTCGAGAGTTTCGGTCCCTTCAATCATGCCGAAACCACGGTCGAATGGCGCCTCGACGACAGCAGGAAGCCGGTCGCCGCCATCCTGCGCTGGATCATCGAGAACCCGGATCCGCAGACGGACAGGAGCACGAAGGCGTTCCAGGGACAGGTTCTGGTAATTTCGAAGGTCGCGCAGAAGGAGGACGGCGACGGCTGCGTCGTCGGCTATGTCGACGCGCTCGCCAATGCCGATGCGAACACGCTGGCCCGCAGGATAGCCGACGAAAGAGCGGCAAGCTTCCGCTGCGGCACGGACCAGGCATCCTATCACGGAAATCGCGGCGAGAAGGCGGGCGAACCCATGCACTTCCTGCCGGAATGAGGCTATCCTAAACGCCCGGACCGATGACAGCGCCTGGCGGCACTCCTCAACTCCAGACGAAGCCGACCTTCTTCAGATGCTTCTCGCCGAAATCCTCCATCCCTTCGGCAATATCGCGACCGCCTGCCGAATGGAAGAAATTACAGGCGTTCGCGCTGTCTTCCAGGCACCAGACGACCAGCCCTTCGCAGCCGAGCGATTTCAGAAGGCTCTTTGCTTCCCCGAAGAGGACACGTCCGAGGCCGATGCCCTGATATTCCGGCCTGAGATATATCTCGTAGATTTCGCCTTCCTGCGGCAGCGCCCGCGCCCGGCTCAGGCCCAGCGTCGCATAGCCGGCTATCGTGCCGGCGACGTCGACGACGAGAAGGGTCGCCGGTCCGCGCGTGGCCTTGCGCCACCAGGTCTCGTCGCGGCGATTGACCATTCGGACAAGGGGGCGGTGCGGAATGATGCCGCCATAGGCCTGCAACCAGGAAACGCGATGCACGTCGGCGATTGCCGCCGCCTCATGCGGCTCCCCAGGCCGAACCTCGATCGAAACAGTCTTCATGACTTGCGACTCTAAACACACGACGCGGCGGACAGGAATCCCGCCGGACTGTCGCGCGGCGTTAACCCACAGGCAACTTTAACGGCACCTGCCCCAAGGTTAACGCCTTTTTAACTTTATCCGCAAGCCGCCCGCGAAAGGCACACACAGCAAAAACCCCGGATCGCTCCGGGGTTCGTAAGATCGACGAAATCAGAAGGGTCGGACTCGCCCTCTCCTCGGGTCCAGCCCTTAAGCCGCGCCGGCCGTCCGCGACTTCTCGAAGCGCTTGCGCTCGTTCGGATCGAGATGCATCTTGCGGAGCCGGATCGACTTCGGCGTGACCTCGACCAGTTCGTCGTCCTGGATCCATGACAGCGCCCGGTCGAGCGTCATGCGGATCGGCGGCGTCAGCTTTACCGCCTCGTCCTTGCCGGACGCGCGCATGTTGGTGAGCTTCTTGCCCTTGAGGACGTTGACTTCCAGATCGTTGTCGCGCGTGTGGATGCCGATGATCATGCCGGCATAGACCTTTTCACCTGCGTCGATGATCATCGGGCCGCGATCTTCAAGGTTGAACATCGCATAGGCCACGGATTCGCCGGAGTCGTTCGAGAGCAGAACACCGTTCACCCGGCCGCCGATCTCACCCTTGTAGGGCTGATAGTCGTGGAACAGACGGTTCATGATTGCCGTGCCGCGCGTATCGGTCAGAAGCTCGGACTGATAGCCGATGAGACCGCGGGTCGGCGCGAAAAACACCAGCCGCACGCGGTTGCCGCCGGACGGACGAAGCTCGGCCATTTCGGCCTTGCGTTCGGACATTTTCTGGACGACGACGCCCGAATGCTCCTCATCGACGTCGATGACGACCTCTTCGATCGGCTCCAGAAGCTGCCCGTTCTCATCCTTGTGCATGACCACCCGCGGACGCGAGACGGCGAGCTCGAAGCCCTCGCGGCGCATCGTTTCGATCAGGACCGCGAGCTGCAGTTCGCCTCGGCCCGACACGTAGAACGAATCCTTCTCGGACGATTCCTCGATCTTCAACGCGACGTTGCCCTCGGCCTCCTTGAACAGACGGTCGCGGATGACGCGCGAAGTGACCTTGTCGCCTTCGGTGCCGGCAAGCGGAGAATCGTTGACGAGGAAGGACATGGTGACGGTCGGCGGATCGATCGGCTGCGCCTTCAGCGGCTCGTTGACGGCCGGATCACAGAACGTGTCGGCGACGGTACCCTTGGAGAGGCCGGCGATCGCTACGATGTCGCCCGCATGGGCTTCCTCGATCGGCTGACGCTCGATGCCGCGGAATGCAAGAATCTTGGAGATGCGTCCGGATTCGAGCACCTTGCCGTCCTGCCCGAGGACCTTGACCGCCTGGTTCGGCTTGATCGAACCGGAATGAATGCGCCCGGTGATGATGCGGCCGAGGAAGGGATTGGCTTCCAGAATGGTGCCGATCATCCGGAACGGACCTTCGCCGACGCTCGGCTCCGGAACGTGATCGAGAACGAGATCGAGGAGCGGTGCCAGGCCCTGATCCTGCGGACCTTCCGGCGCGACGTTCATCCAGCCGTTACGGCCGGAACCGTAGAGAATCGGGAAATCGAGCTGCTCATCGGTCGCGTCCAGCGCCGCGAAGAGATCGAATACCTCGTTGATGACTTCCTCGTGACGGGCATCGGGACGATCGATCTTGTTGATCGCCACGATCGGCCGAAGACCGACCTTGAGCGCCTTGCCCACGACGAATTTCGTCTGCGGCATCGGGCCTTCGGCGGCGTCGACCAGAACAATGGCGCCGTCCACCATCGACAGAATGCGCTCGACTTCACCGCCGAAGTCGGCGTGGCCGGGGGTATCGACGATATTGATGCGCGTACCCTTCCACTCGACCGAAGTCGCCTTGGCGAGGATGGTGATGCCGCGTTCCTTTTCCAGTTCGTTGGAATCCATCATGCGCTCGGCGACGCGCTGGTTTTCGCGGAAGGAGCCCGACTGCTTCAGGAGTTCGTCGACGAGCGTGGTTTTCCCATGGTCGACGTGCGCGATGATCGCGATGTTGCGAATGCTCATTTTTTGTCTCGGAAAGTTCGTGGGCACGCGCGACGAGGCAGGTACCGCTTTTCAGTTGCCGCGCTCATACAGGTTTTTTCCCGGAAGCGAAAGGGGGCCGGCGCGCAGGGCTGACCTGCGTGAAGCGCCGCCGGCTCAAACGGACACCGCCGGATCGAGGATTACCCGCCAGAGTTCCCGATCCTGCCGGTCCATCAGCCGCACCGTCATCTGCCGCGTCTGGCCGCTGATATCGACGATGCCGAAGAATTGCAGGCCCGCCGACGGCGGCAGGTTGCTGTCGATTCCTCCGCCCGACGCCTTGATGAAGCGAACCTCGGGGCCGAAGGTCATGTCGAGCTCCTTCGGTCCGTAGGTGCCGGAATGAAGCGGCCCGGAGACGAACTCCCAGAACGGCGAGAAGTCCTTGAAGGCGGCCCGCGAGGGATCGTAGTGATGCGCCGCCGTGTAATGCACGTCCGCCGTCAGCCAGACGATGTTCTCGATCGCGTTGTCGCGGACGAAGCGCAGGAGATCCGCAAATTCCGTCTCGCGCCCCTTCGGCGCGCCATTGTCGCCATCGGCGATGGCATCCGATCCGCGCCTTGCCGAATAGTCGTCCCAGACGATGAGGCCGATCGGCATGTCGCAGGCGATCACCTTCCAGGTGGCGCTGGACGCCGCAAGCTCGCGCTTCAGCCAGTCCGCCTGCCGCCAGCCGAAGAGGTCGCCACCCCCCTCGCCCTGGTTGGGGCCGCGATAGGAGCGCAGATCGACGAAGAAGACGTCGAGCAGCGGACCATAGGCGATCTTGCGGAAGATGCGGCCGGGCTCCGTCGGAAGCGTGCGGATCGCCGTCATCTCGTGGAAGGCGCGGGCCGCGCGGGCGGCATAGACGGCGACATCCTTCTCCGGATAGCGCGGATCGTCGCTGAGATCGGTCGAGGCCGACCAGTTGTTCAGGACCTCGTGGTCGTCCCACTGATAGAAGGTGGGACATTCGGCATGGAGCCTCCGCACATGCTCGTCGAGCAGGTTGTACTTCCACTGGCCGCGATATTCCTCGAGCGTGCGCGCGACGTCGCGCTTCTCGGGCGTGACGATCCGGTTCTTCCACATGCCGCCATCGCGCAGCCTGATCTCGTCGGGGATGGGGTTGTCGGCATAGATCGTGTCGCCGGAATGAATGAAGAAATCCGGCTCGTGCAGCCGCATGGTCGAATAGGTCTTCATGCCGATCTCGTCGATGCCCCAACCCTGCCCCGCCGTGTCGCCGGACCAGACGAAGCGCACGGAGCGGCGCCGCAAGGGAGCCGTCCGGAAGCGCCCGACGACCGGTTCGGAGACGCGATTGGCGTCGTAGAGATCGGTCGCGACGAAGCGATAGAAAATGTCCTGGTCCGGCAGCAGCTTGTCGAGCCGGCACTTGACGGCGCAGTCCGTCAGCGGCGTCGCATCGATATCGGCAAGCCTGACGGCATTCGAAAAGCTCTCGGTGGTCGAATATTCGACGGAAACGCGCGCCGGCCGATCGACCCGCGTCCAGATCATCCCCGAGCCCGTATCGACATCGCCGGACTGCACCCCATGGGCGAATTCCGGCCGCCCGTAGCCGCGCGCATAGAATGGCGTGGCGAGACCGGAAGAAGCGACAAGACCGGCGGCGCCGGCAGAGAAGAGGAAAGAACGCCTGGTGAGGGTGTTTCGAAGAGCGGCCAATCCCTGCCTCCGGTTCCGTTTCGCGAATCGTCGGTTCTCGCGAGCGGACCATTGGCCAGCCGGATGTCAGCGGCTTTACAGACGGATGAAACTATTCGGACTGTTTGGCGACAGTTCTGTGAAACGGGCGCGGGCCACCCGCCGCCGCTTGTTCGATTTCCTCATTCCTGTGCTTGTCACAGGAATCCAGCCAGACCAAGTCCTTGGGCTGAAAGAGCTCTTCCCGCGCCGCAGACGCGGCGCTGCTTGCATCTCTGTGACAAGCACAGAGATGCGGAAGAAGGAGAGATTTCAGTCCTCCGATACCTTCTTAAGGCCTGTTGAGATTCGGGCCACGCGCCGCCGCTTGTTTGATTTCCTCATTCCTGTGCTCGTCACAGGAATCCAGCCAGACCAAGTCCTTGGGCTGAAAGAGCTCTTCCCGGGCCGCAGACGCGGCGCTGCTTTCATCTTTTACAAGCAGAGAGATGACGAAGGAGGAGAGATTGCAGTCCTCCGAAATGAATCTCAGTAATGAAACAGGCCCTAATGCAGGAACCCGTAGTGATGGCGTATGTGCTGGTTGAAATAGTTGCCGGCGGAATCCGTATGCAACAGTTCCTCGTAAACCTCTTCCGGAACGTCGAGGTAGTGATAGGGCCTGCGGTTGCCGAGAAACCAGACGCTCAACGTCCGGCGCGGCGCATCGTATCTGACCTCGTGGATGGCGGAGGAGTCGAGGATTGCGGAGGATCGTAGAATTCGCATCGGCGTCTTCCCGATTGCTTGTCGCTATCGCCCCCTATTGTACATCAATCGTGCGATCCTTTAAATATTGGAGCGCTTCCAAGGACTTCCATCCGGACTTGGGCCGCAATTCACGAGGTTCCTTCCTTGCCCCCGTCAGATATGCCGTCCCGCGACCGAATCGAAGCCGTTCTCGCCCGACTTGACGGGCGGCGGAACGATGAACGCGTTTTTGTAAAGCTCTATCGGGAGCGAGCCCGCGCGGAAGCGGACGCTGCCGACGGGAGGCGGCGCGAGGGCACGAGCCTCGGGCCCCTCGACGGGCGGATCGTCTCCATCAAGGACCTCTTCGACATCGCCGGCGAGCCGACGCTTGCGGGCTCCATCATCCGCCGCGCGGCGCCTCCGGCAACAGCGGACGCGGCGATCGTCCGGCGCCTGCGCGCGGCCGGCGCCGTCATCATCGGCAAGTCTCACATGACGGAATTCGCCTTTACCGCCGTCGGCCTCAATCCGCATTACCCGGTGCCCGGCAACGCCGTCGACCCGAGCCTCATTCCCGGCGGTTCCTCCTCGGGTGCCGCTGTCTCGGCGGCGGAGGGCACGAGCGAGATCGCCATCGGCTCCGACAGCGGCGGCTCGGTGCGCATTCCGGCCGCCCTGCAGGGCCTGGTCGGCTTCAAGCCCACCGCCGGCCGCGTATCTCTGGAGGGCGCCTTTCCCCTGTCCCCCAGCCTCGATTCGATCGGCCCGCTTGCGCGCACGGTCGCCGATTGCGCGGCCGCCGACGCGGTCATGGCCGGCGAGACGCCGAGATCGCTCGAACCCGTACCGCTCGCCGGCCTGAAGCTCGGCATCCCCGAAGGCGCCCTTCTCGAAGGGCTTGCGCCGGAGATTGCGGCGGCTTTCGAAAGGAGCCTGCAGGCACTCTCCCGTGCGGGTGCGAAACTCGCCGCATGCAGGATCGACGATCTCCTTGCCCGCTTCGCCGAGGCAACCGCGATCGGCTCGCTCGCCGGCCTCGAGGCAAGCCGTGTGCACGCGGGCTGGCTCCTGAACGACAATGCGCCGGTCGACATCCGCGTAAAATCCACATTGCGCCGCCGCCTCACGGTCCCCGACGCCGCGATCCAGGACCTGCTGCGGACGCGGCAAGAGCTCATGCGCGCCATGGACGAGCGGCTGGCACCCTTCGATCTTACGCTGCTGCCGACCACACCCATCCCCGCCGTCAGCATCGCCTCGGTCGAAGAGGACAGGAGGGAATACCGCCGCGTGGAGGACCTGCTGCTGCGCAACACTCAGGTTGCCAACCAGTTCGACCTGACCGCAATAACCCTGCCGATGGCGGGCTCGAGCCGGCCGGCAGGGCTGATGCTGATGGGCCGGCACGGCGCGGACGCGATGCTGCTTGGCGCTGCGGCCGCAATGGAGGGTCTGCTCCAGAACGGGTGAACGGCTTCGCTTTCCCCTCGCGCGGGATGGCCGTTCGCGTGCAGGCTTACCGGCGATGCCTCAATGCATCGACCGGCTCGACCATTCCTCATTGAGAATCCGAAATGCGTCTTCGAGCGCGGCGACCAGCACGTCGGTCAGCTCGCCGCCATCATTATTCATGAGGTAC
The DNA here is from genome assembly GCF_000375585.1 of Sinorhizobium meliloti 4H41. GTDB lineage: Bacteria > Pseudomonadota > Alphaproteobacteria > Rhizobiales > Rhizobiaceae > Sinorhizobium > Sinorhizobium meliloti_A. Next base: position 116,268 of record NZ_AQWP01000007.1, read on the forward strand.
AGCGCCACGGTCGCATCCTGCGGGTCGCCGTAGCGCTCAACATCGTCAGACATCGAATCGTCCTTCCTTCGCCGCATTCATTACGGCTGTCGGGCGACGTTAGAAAGGCTGACTTGTGCAGAACTGGAGCGGGACCGGCTTTCAAACCGAGGTTCAGCGGACACCGGATATTCGCTCGCCCCCATTCTGCCGGCGCTGGAGCGCTTCCAGGAAAGTGTGTAACGGTTTTCCGTCCGAAACTGCGTTGTATCCGTTAGAGAATTTCAGTGTTTCTATGAAACGGTGAAATGCTCTAGACCGCCCGGGAGAGTCACAAGCGGAGCCAAGATGGCGAAGAAAACCAAAGGCGACGACGCCCCCAACCTGCACCGCCTCAAGGCCGAATTTCCGGAAATCCACGCCGCGCTTGCCACCGGCAAAATCCCGTCGCTGCGCCAGGCGCTGGTCCTCGCCGGCCTGAAGCCGGAGCGCAGCCGTCTAGAGAAGCTCAAGAACTCCTGGGCGAAGGCAAGCGATGCCGAACGTGCAAGCTTTCTCGCCTGGCTCGTCTCCAAAGGCGCGCTGCCCGCGCCCGCCGCCGCCCCGCTGGAAGCCGGCCCGCAGCCCGCCGGAACCCCGATCGCCAGCGGCCGCTACCTGCTTCCCTCAGCAATCGCCGAGATCAGAACGATAATGGCCCGGCGCGGGCTGAAACCTGACGACGTGATGGCCGAACTGGGCTTCCCACCCGACGGCCGCCCGCTTGCCCGGGCGCTGACGCGCAACGCCAGTTTGAGGCTGTCGGTAATCGCGGGATTGGAGGCGTGGCTCAGCAGGAATGCGGGGGAGTGATGCTGAGGGGATGGATGAGGGCGCTTCGATGTTTGTGCTCACAGAATCAGACCGGGTTGAGATCCGCCTCTCGGGCTTGGTGAAGCCTACGACGGATGCAAAACCGGTGCGCAATTTCACCCCGCCTCATAAGATCGAGCGTGCCGGGAGCTATGGCAACGATGAAAAATTCGGAAATACGCAGTAAGGCATCTGGCGGAGAGGGGGGGATTCGAACCCCCGATGGGCTTGCACCCATGCCGCATTTCGAGTGCGGTGCATTCAACCACTCTGCCACCTCTCCGCGGGGCCGGTTGGCGCTTGTTCAGCGCGGCCGGTTCATAGCGGCAGTTTCTGCCGCTGGCAAGGGCTTGCGAGAAGAATATCTGCGATATGGTGGCTTTCGCCTTGACAAGCAAGGGCCGTTCCCGTAATCCGCGCCATGAGTTGGTGTGGGCTTAGCCCGTGCCGCGCCGGGTAAGTGTTGTGCCCGTTCACTGGCGAAGGTCGAGGATTTCCCAGACGCTTCGCTCCATGTAGCGACTGACAAAAAGACGGCCTTGTCTTCGGGCAAAGAGCCGGACCGAACATGAAAGGACAAAATATGTTCGCAGTCATCAAGACCGGCGGTAAGCAGTACCGCGTGGCGGCCAATGACGTCATTACCATCGAAAAGCTGGAAGGCGTTGCTGGCGACAAGATCGAATTCACCGAGATCCTGATGGTCGGCGTCGGCGCCGATGCCACCATCGGTGCTCCGTTTGTCGAAGGTGCCGTCGTCAGCGCCGAAGTCGTGGATCAGGGCCGCGCCAAGAAGGTCATCGCCTTCAAGAAGCGCCGCCGCCAGAACTCCAAGCGCTCGCGCGGCCATCGCCAGCATCAGACGATCGTCCGCATCCTGGACATCGCTGCCGCCGGCGGCAAGGCGAAGAAGGCTTCGAAGAAGACCGAAGCCGCCGCTGAAGCTGCAAACTGAGTTCCGGGATCGAAGGTTTAAAGGAGAACACCAATGGCACACAAGAAAGCTGGCGGTTCGTCGCGTAACGGTCGCGATTCCGAGTCCAAGCGCCTTGGCGTGAAGAAGTTCGGCGGCGAAGCCGTCATTCCAGGCAACATCATCGTGCGCCAGCGCGGCACGAAGTGGCATGCCGGCGTCAATGTAGGCCTCGGCAAGGACCATACGATTTTTGCGCTTACGACGGGCAACGTGGACTTCCGCAAGAAGGCCAACGGCCGAGTCTACGTGTCTGTAATGCCGAAAGCCGAAGCAGCGGAATAAGCCGGTAGCGCTCTAAAACAGCCGGCGTCTCATCGACCCGGCTGACGCACCGCAAGGTTCCAAAGCCAGACTTCAAAGGGGAGATGGGGCGATACCCAACTCCCCTTTTCGCATGTCTGGAGGAAGAACCATGCAAACCGAGCTCGTCAGGGAAGACCAATCCCGGTCTCCCGAACAAAGGCTGAGGCCTCAGCGGTCAAGGACCGATTGCCCGATATTGTTATCGCCCAGGCTCGTTTTGCGCGCGCCCCATGAAGACGATATCGACGCCCTTGCCCATCTTGCCAACAATGCCAACATCGCCAACATGGTCTCGCGCATGCCGCACCCCTATACGACGGCGGATGCGGCCGATTTCGTGCGACGCGCAAAAGCCGGCACGATTGGCAAGTGCGTCTACGCGATCACGAAAGCGGACAATGGCGCATTCCTCGGCTGCTGCGGTGTCGAGCCGCACGCCGACGAAAAAACCGTCGAGCTCGGCTATTGGCTCGGCGAGCCCTACTGGAACCAGGGCTATGCGACCGAGGCGGCACAGACTCTGACCGACATGGCCTTCCGCACCCGCGACATCGACCAGATCGATGCGCGCTGCCGGGTCATGAACATCGCGTCGCGCCGGGTCATCCAGAAGTGCGGCTTCCAGTTCCAGGGTTCCGGCATGGTCGGCAGCCTGGCGCTCGGCGGCATGGTCCCGGTCGAATGGTACAGGCTCGACCGCAAGACCTGGGTCTCGTTGAGAAGCTGGGGAGGTGTCCGATGAACGCCCTGGTCACAGAGCGCGCCCGGGCGGTCGCCCGTCCCGGCCCCGGCCCGGCGCCGGTCATCGAAACGGAACGGCTGCGGCTGCGGCCGCACCGGCTTTCCGATGCGGCGGCGATCGCCGACTCGCTCGGGGATTTCCAGGTCGCGCGGATGCTTTCGCGCGTTCCGGCGCCTTACCACCACCAGGATGCGCTCGACTGGCTCAACCGCCAGACGGCCGATGTGCTGTCGGACTGGACGCTCGCCATCACCACCCCGGGCGACGACGTTCATATCGGCTGCATCGGCATCGAGCTCCGGCACGGCCAATGGCATGTCGGCTACTGGCTGAACCGGTTCTACTGGGGCAAGGGGCTGGCGAGCGAGGCGGCCCATGCGGCGGTCGAGCGCTTCTTCCGCCGTATGCCGGAAACGGTGCTGCATTCGGGCGTCTTCGCCGACAACCCGGCCTCGCTCAAGGTGCAGGAAAAGCTGGGGTTCCGGATCACCGGCTGCAGCCAGATCTATGCGCTCGCCCGCAATGCGATGGTCGCGCATATCGAAACCCGGCTTGCGGCCGAGGACCTGCGCCGGCCGGACTGAACGGATAGGAAACCCCGCCGGTACAGCTCCTGGCGGGGTTCTTCATGTCGATAATCTTTGACCTCTGCCGGAAGCGCCTATATCGATGGCGCAAAAGCAGAGCGGGATCGGGAACGTGCGCGGGCTGCCCCGCATGCCGTCCTCGACTCGAAGCGATCACTCAGAAATGGCGAACCGATGAAATTCCTCGACGAAACGAAAGTCTATATCCGGTCAGGGGATGGCGGCGCGGGCGCCGTTTCCTTCCGCCGCGAGAAGTTCATCGAGTTCGGCGGCCCTGATGGCGGCGACGGCGGCCGCGGCGGCGATGTCTGGGTCGAAGCCGTCAATGGCCTCAACACGCTCATCGACTTCCGCTATCAGCAGCATTTCAAGGCCAAGACCGGCACGCACGGCATGGGACGCAACCGTACCGGGGCCAAGGGCGGCGACGTGACGCTGAAGGTGCCGGTCGGCACGCAGATCTTCGAGGAAGACAACGAGACGCTGATCGTCGACATGGTGGCGGAAGGGCAGCGCTACCGGCTCGCCGCCGGCGGCAATGGCGGCTTCGGCAACGCACATTTCAAATCCTCCACCAATCAGGCGCCGAGCTGGGCCAATCCGGGCCTGGAGGGCGAGGAAAAGACGATCTGGCTGCGGCTGAAGCTGATAGCCGATGCCGGCCTCGTCGGCCTGCCGAATGCGGGCAAGTCGACCTTTCTCGCCGCCTGCACCCGGGCTCGCCCGAAGATCGCCAACTATCCCTTCACGACTCTGCATCCCAATCTCGGCGTTGCCACCATCGACGAGAAGGAGTTCATAATCGCCGACATTCCGGGGCTGATCGAAGGGGCGCATGAGGGCGTCGGCATCGGCGACCGCTTCCTCGGCCATGTCGAGCGCACCCGGGTGCTGCTGCATCTCGTCTCCGCGCAGGAAGAGGATGTCGCCAAGGCCTACAGGACCGTGAAGCACGAGCTCGAAGCCTATGGCGGTGGGCTCGAGGAGAAGCCCCAGATCGTGGCCCTGTCGCAGATCGACGTGCTGGACGAGGAGGAATTGAAGGCGAAGGCCAAGGCGCTCGGCAAAGCCTGCGGCACGCCGCCGCTTCTCATCTCCGCCGTGACCAACAAGGGTATGACGGAGGCGCTGAGAGCATTGCGCAGCGTCATCGCCGCGGCCAAGGCGGGCGAAGAGGAAGCTTAGGCATGAACAAGGCCCGCAAAGCGCTCGAGAAATACCGCCGGGTCGTCATCAAGATCGGCTCGGCACTCCTCGTCGACCGCAAGACGGGGCTCAAGAAGAGCTGGCTCGACGCGCTCTGCGCCGATATTGCGGCCCTCAGGGCCAAGGGCGTGGAGATCCTCGTCGTCTCCTCGGGAGCGATCGCGCTTGGACGAACGGTGCTCGATCTGCCGGCGGGTGCGCTAAAGCTCGAAGAAAGCCAGGCGGCCGCCGCCGTCGGCCAGATCGTGCTGGCGCGTGCCTGGTCGGAGAGCCTCTCGACCCATGCGATCGTCGCCGGCCAGGTCCTCCTGACCCTCGGCGACACCGAGGAACGACGGCGCTACCTCAATGCCCGCGCGACGATCGGCCAGCTTATGAAGCTCGGCTCGGTGCCGATCATCAACGAGAACGACACGGTCGCGACCACCGAAATCCGCTATGGCGACAACGACCGGCTCGCAGCCAGGGTCGCGACCATGGTCGGCGCCGACCTTCTGGTCCTGCTCTCGGATATCGACGGGCTCTATACCGCGCCGCCGCATCTCGATCCGAACGCCTGTTTCCTCGAAACGGTCGCCGAAATCACGCCCGAGATCGAGGCAATGGCGGGCGGCGCTGCCTCCGAGCTTTCGCGCGGCGGCATGCGTACCAAGATCGACGCCGGCAAGATCGCCACCACCGCCGGCTGCGCGATGATCATCGCCTCCGGCAAGCCGGATCACCCGCTGGCCGCGATCGAGGCGGGCGCGCGCTCGTCCTGGTTCGCGCCGTCAGGCTCTCCGGTGACCGCCCGCAAGACCTGGATCGCCGGACAGCTCCTGCCGGCCGGTTCGCTCTCGATCGATGCCGGAGCCGAAGCGGCGCTGCGTTCCGGCAAGAGCCTGCTGCCGGCCGGTGTCCGGCAGGTGACGGGAAGCTTCAGCCGTGGTGATACGATTGCGATCATCGGCGATTCCGGCCGCGAGATCGCCCGCGGTCTTGCCGGCTACGATGCCGACGAGGCGCGCCAGATCGCCGGCAAGAAGTCGGCCGAAATCGCTGTTATCCTCGGCTATGCCGGCCGCACCGCCATGGTTCACCGCGACGATCTGGTCATGACGGCTCCATCGGGCGCGCGCCCTGCAGAGGAAAGCGACGAGGGAAAGGGCAAGCTCCATGCTTGAGACGGTCGAACAGGACAAGGACGCCAACGCGATGATGCTGGAGATCGGACGCCGCGCCAAAGCGGCCGCCCGACCGCTTGCGACTGCAAGCGCCGAGCGCAAGCATGCGGCACTCGTCGCCATGGCAGACGTCATCGTCGCACGGACCGCCGAGATCCTCGGCGCCAATGCGCTCGACCTCGAAAACGCGCGCGAAAGCGGTGTTGCCGCCGCCTTCATCGACCGGCTGACGCTGACGGAAAGCCGCATCCGCGACATGGCGGACGGCATCCGCGCGATCGCCGGACTCAGGGACCCCGTCGGCGAGGTGATCTCCGAATGGGACCGTCCGAACGGGCTCCACATCGAACGGGTGCGGACGCCCCTGGGCGTGATCGGCGTGATCTATGAAAGCCGTCCGAACGTCACGGCGGATGCCGGCGCGCTCTGCCTCAAGGCCGGCAATGCGGTGATCCTGCGCGGCGGATCCGACAGCTTTCACTCGTCGCGGGCGATCCATGCCTGCCTGACCGCCGGATTGAAGGCCGCCGGCCTGCCGGAAGATGCGATCCAGATGGTGCCGGTCGCCGATCGCGCTGCCGTCGGCGCCATGCTCACCGGCCTGAACGGCGCGATCGACGTGATCGTGCCGCGCGGCGGAAAGAGCCTGGTCGCCCGTGTTCAGAAAGAGGCGCGGGTGCCGGTCTTCGCCCATCTCGAGGGTCTCTGCCACATCTACGTCGATGCTTCGGCCGATCACGATATGGCGAAGAAGATCGTCGTCAATGCGAAGATGCGCCGTACCGGCATCTGCGGCGCCGCCGAGACGCTGCTGATAGACCGCAACGCAGCCGAGAAATTCGCAGAGCCGCTCCTTGAGGCGCTCGTCGATGCCGGCTGCGAGGTGCGCGTCTGCGACGACCTCGCAAGGCTCATGCCCGGCCTGAAAGCTGCGACCGACGAGGATTGGGCCACAGAATATCTCGATGCGATCATCTCGGTAAGACTGGTCGACGGCATTTCCGGCGCGATCGAGCACATCAACACCTGGTCGTCGGCCCACACGGAAGCCGTGATCGCCGAGGATCCCGCCGTGGTCGAGCGGTTCTTCTCCGAGATCGATTCGGCGATCCTCCTGCACAATGCCTCGACGCAATTCGCCGACGGCGGCGAGTTCGGCATGGGCGGCGAGATCGGCATCGCCACCGGCAAGATGCACGCCCGCGGGCCTGTCGGCGTCGAGCAGCTCACCTCGTTCAAGTATCGCGTGCGCGGCACCGGACAGGTGCGGCCCTGACGACACCGAACGAAGTGAATGCGCGCTATCTCAGCATGCCGCATGTCGAGTCCGGCATGGCCGTCGGCCTGTTCGGCGGATCCTTCAATCCGCCGCATGACGGGCATGCACTCGTCGCCGAGACCGCTTTGCGCCGGCTCCGGCTCGATCAGCTCTGGTGGATGGTGACGCCCGGCAATCCGCTCAAGGACCGCAACCATCTCGCACCTCTTGGCGAACGCATCGCGATGAGCGAGAAGATCGCCCGTAATCCGCGCATCAAGGTGACCGCTTTCGAGCAGGCGCTCGGCCAGAGCTACACGGCCCGCACGCTGGAGGCGATCCGCGCCCGCAACCGCGACGTCCGTTTCGTCTGGGTCATGGGCGCGGACAATCTCAAGAACTTTCACCGCTGGCAGGACTGGCGCAAGATCGTCGCCACTTTCCCTATCGCCGTTATCGACCGGCCCGGATCGACTCTTGCCTATCTCTCCTCGCCGATGGCGAGGGCTTTCAGCAAGGCCCGGGTCGACGAGGAGGATGCGGGAACCCTCGCTTTCCGCCGCGCGCCCGCCTGGACCTTCATTCACGGCCCGCGTTCGGGCTTGAGTTCGACGGCGCTTCGTTCGGCCAAATTCGGGTGATTTCCCGTAATTCGGATCTCGTGTCTTGAAACCGTATGGGTTTGATGCCTACATTTAAGTACGGTTCGAACAATTATTTCGAATCGAACGTGCCTGTTCTGTTCATTTGGAAAGGAAAAACCCTGACAACAGCACACGCCAAGGGATATGCGGCATCCGCATTCCCGCGCAGCACGGAATCGAGCGACGAAGCCGCTGTCCGTGCGCTTCAACTGGTCCTCGAAAGCCTAGAGGACTCGAAGGCAGAAAATATCGTTACCATCGACATTGCCGGAAAATCGGCGCTGGGAGACTTCATGGTCGTCGTCTCCGGGCGATCGAACAGGCATGTGATGGCCATTGCCGACCACTTGATCACGGACCTGAAGGACGACGGCCTCGGCAGGGCTCGCGTCGAAGGTCTCGAGGGTGGCGACTGGGTACTGATCGACACCGGCGATGTGATCGTTCACATCTTCCGGCCGGAAATCCGGGCGTTCTACAACATCGAAAAGATGTGGGCGGCTCCCGAGATCGAAGACGGTACCCTGCACTGAGACACGTCGCCCGATCCTGACCATCGACTCAGGACGGAGCGGCGGCCGGTGCCGAACGTGACATGCGATTGCCATCGCCGACAAGGCGGATGGCGGCAAGAATTTTGCCGGTCGATAACAACCGATCGGCGCCGGCGGGGACGGATCGGGTCATGCGTATCGGACTTTTCGCAGTCGGCCGCCTCAAGGCGGGGCCGGAAAAGGACCTTGCGGGCCGCTATCTCGACCGGTTCGCCAAGGCGGGTCCAGCCGTCGGCCTCGAATTGGCCCGTGTCGTGGAGACAGTCGAAAGCCGCGCCGGCAACGCGGAGACGCGCAAGCGCGAGGAAGCCGGACAGCTTGAAAAAGCGCTCGCCGACGGCAGCCTGCTCGTGCTGCTCGACGAGCGCGGCAAGGCGCTCGACTCGGAAGCTTTCGCACACCTGCTCGCTACCTTCAGGGATAGCGGCAAGCGCGATCTGATGATAGCGATCGGCGGTGCCGACGGACTTGATCCCGCGCTCCACGCCCGCGCCGACGCCGTGCTCAACCTCGGCAGGATGACCTGGCCGCACCAGCTCGTGCGCATCCTCATCGCCGAGCAGCTTTATCGCTCCGTGACGATCCTTTCGGGGCATCCTTATCATCGGGCCTGATCCGGCTGCCGCACCCCGCTGCCGCGCTTTCTTTCCGTAGATCCGGCCCGGTCCGCCTCCCGATACGATAACGCGAATATGTATTGGTTTGCCCAGCCAAATCAGATTAGGGTCTCCTAACTTTTGGACTTATGAGACGGGATGAGACCTCCAACGAATAGAGCCTGTTTGAAGCGGGGCGCGCGGCGGTTCGGCTGCGGTACTGCGGTCATGGCGCTTTTCCTGTCGGTGATCGGCCCGACTGCGGCTCAGGACGCGCCCGCCGCCGCGCCGGCCGATGCGGGTGCCGCCAAGCCGGCGCCGCCGGATCCGGCTGCCGATCTGGCGGTCCGGCGCGACAGTACCGCGAGCGAGCTCGAGGCACTGTCGAAGACGATCACGCTTTCGCGGGATCGCTCCGAGGCACTCGAAAAGACGATCGCCGAGATCGACAAGAGCAACGAGACCCTCCGCGAAGCCCTCGTGGATTCGGCAGCCAAGCGGCAGGAGCTCGAACGCCGGATCGCCGACGGCGAAAGGAAGCTCGGCGATCTGCGCGTCAAGGAGGATGTGGTGCGGCGTTCGCTGCGGGCCCGTCGCGGCCTTTTGGCCGAGGTGCTCGCCGCTCTCCAGCGCATGGGCCGCAATCCGCCGCCGGCAATCCTCGTGACTCCGGAGGATGCGCTCGGCTCCGTACGCAGCGCCATTCTGCTCGGCGCCGTCGTTCCTGAGATACGCGAGCAGACCGACAGCCTCGTCGCCGACCTGCAGGCGCTCGCCGATATCCGCAGCGGCATCGCCAGCGAACGCGAGGAACTGACCGCGGCAATGACCGCCCGGCTCGAGGAAGAGCGGCGGATGTCGATGCTCGTCGCCGAAAAGGAGAAGCTGAGGCAACGCAATGCGGCCGATCTGGCGGTCGAACAGCGCAAGGCCGAGGAACTCGCCCTGCAGGCGGAGAACCTCGAGGGCCTGATCTCATCGCTCGAAAACGAGATCTCCTCCGTGCGCGAAGCGGCCGCCGCCGCCCGCGCCGAGGAGGAGGAACGCCGCCGCATGAGCGAGGCCGAGCGCGAGGCTGCGCGGGAGCTCGCCCGGAGTGCCGTGCCTGACAAAAACCGCATTGCGCCGGCATATGTCTTTTCCGAGCTGCGGGAGCGGCTGACTTATCCCGTTGCGGGTTCGCTTGTGCGCCGTTTTGGCGACGCGGACGGAACGGGGCATTCGCTGCAGGGGATCATGCTCGAGACCAATGCAGGCGCGCTGGTGACTACGCCGGCGGACGGGTGGATCGTCTATGCCGGGAGTTTCCGCAGCTACGGGCAGATGATCATTCTCAATGCCGGTGACGGGTATCATATCGTGCTCGCCGGCATGGAAAACGTCAGTGTCCGGCCGGGGCAATTCGTCGTGGCCGGGGAGCCGGTGGCGGCGATGGGTGCAAAAAGAGTGGCGAGTGCGGCGGCCTTGGCGCTGGAAACCGACAGGCCAACGCTTTACATTGAATTCAGAAAAGACGGGAAGCCGGTTGATTCCCGACCGTGGTGGACCGCAGCAGAGGTTGGAAGGGCGCGAAATGATACGTAGAGCTTCACTTGTCCTGGTCGGGGCGCTGATGGGCGCGACGGCGATGGGCGTCGTCTACTCGGCAACCATGCCGGCCGTGGCCGCAAATTCGTCGACATACCGCGAACTGGCGATCTTCGGCGACGTGTTCGAGCGCGTGCGCGCGCAATACGTGACGCCGCCGCAGGATGACAAGTTGATCGAGAACGCCATCAACGGCATGCTCTCGTCTCTAGACCCGCATTCGAGCTACATGAACTCGACCGACGCCGAAGATATGCGTACCCAGACGCGCGGCGAGTTCGGCGGCCTCGGCATCGAGGTCACCATGGAAGAAGATCTCGTCAAGGTGACGAGTCCGATCGACGACACGCCCGCCGCGCGCGCCGGTGTGCTCGCAGGCGATTTCATCTCGAAGATCGACGGTCAGGACGTCCGCGGCCTCAAGCTGGAGGAAGCGGTCGACAAGATGCGCGGCGCCGTCGGCACGCCGATCAAGCTGACGATCCTGCGCAAGGGAGCCGAAAAGCCGATCGAACTGACGATCGTACGCGACGTGATCGCGGTCCGCGCGGTGAAGGTCCGTGTCGAAGGGGATGTCGGCTATCTCAGGGTCATCTCGTTTACGGAAAAGACCTTCGAGGACCTGAAGAAGGGCATCGAGAAGATCCAGGCGGAAGTTCCCGCGGACAAGCTCAAGGGCTATGTCCTCGACCTGCGCCTCAATCCGGGCGGCCTGCTCGACCAGGCGATCAATGTCTCGGACGCGTTCCTGGAGCGTGGCGAGGTCGTTTCGACCCGCGGCCGCAATCCGGATGAAACCCGCCGCTTCAATGCGACCCCGGGCGACCTGACCGGCGGCAAGCCTGTCGTCGTGCTCGTCAACGGCGGCTCGGCATCCGCGTCGGAAATCGTGGCCGGTGCTCTCCAGGACCTGAAGCGCGCCACCGTTCTCGGCACGCGCTCCTTCGGCAAGGGCTCGGTACAGACGATCATCCCGCTCGGCGACGCCGGAGCGCTGCGTCTGACGACGGCGCTCTATTACACGCCGTCCGGCAAGTCGATTCAGGGCACCGGCATCACGCCCGACATCAAGGTGGAGCAGCCGCTGCCGCCCGAGCTTCTGGGCAAGGTGGAAGCGCAGGGCGAATCCGATCTGCGCGGTCACATTCCGGGCCAAGAAGAGACCGAAGAGGGCTCCGGCTCGGTCGCTTACGTGCCGCCGGAAACCAAGGACGACATTCAGCTGAACTATGCGTTCGACCTGTTGCGCGGCAAGAAGACGGATCCGGCCTTCCCGGCCAACCCGGAACAGGCGCAGCTGAAGGAATAAGCCCCTCACCTGCAGAGTTCCAGGTGAGAGGAATCAAGGAGGCGCCGGGCTGTTCAACCCGGCGCCTTTATATTATCCATCGGCATGCAGTCGCATGTGCGATGATTCTGGCCTCCTTCAAGTCCATCGTCATGGCCAGCGGCGATTCGCGCCAGGATCGAAGCTCGACCGAGGCCCCGTTTGGCAACTGACCTCAACGCCCCGCTGGGCCAGAACCGCAAGGAGAGACCGGCACGCAAGCGCGATCTCCGTCGCGTCCTGCGTTACTGCGGCCTCAGCCTCGGAGCCCTTGCGGTCATCGGGCTTTCCGCATGGAGCGCCCTTTCTCCCGGCCACCAGACCCGTTCGCCTGCAATGCCGGCAGCGACCGCGACCCTCGCCACCGAACCGGCGCCACCCTCGGAGGGCCGAAAAGCCAGGCCGGAGGCGCTCCACCGGAGCGGCGCTCTCTCCGGCGCACATGTCGAGGCCGTTCTAACCGATGATGGCGCGACGGTCAGGAAATACACGCCCCGTTCGCGCGAAACCGGCGGCCCCGCGCTGATCGGTGTCGAGCCCACGCGAGGGCAGGACCCTCGCATGGCAGCCCTTCCAAATGAAAGCCTGCTGGAAGACCGCCCCGAAGGCCGCCTGCCGGTCATCGGCCCGGACGGGCTGAGGCCGATGGAGCAATATGCGCGCCCCTGGTCCGGCGCCCGCGGAACGCGGATCGCCATCGTCGTCGGCGGCCTCGGCCTCAGCCAGACGGGGACGCAGCGCGCCCTCCGCGCACTGCCGGCGGAAGTGACGCTTGCCTTCGCCGCGGCCGGAAACAGCCTGCAGCGCTGGATGCAGGAGGCGCGGCGTAACGGCCACGAGATCCTGCTGCAGGTGCCGATGGAACCGTTCGATTATCCGAACAACGATCCCGGCCCACACGCGCTGCGCGTTTCCTCCGATGCCGGGAAGAACCTTGCGGAACTGCATCGAAGCATGGGACAGATCACCAATTACACCGGCGTGATGAACTATCTCGGAGGCCGGTTTCTCTCCGATTCGGATGCGCTCGAGCCCGTCATGCGCGATCTCGGCAAGCGGGGCCTCCTGTTCCTGGACGACGGGACGTCGGCGCAATCGCTCTCGGGCACGCTCGCCGGCGCCTTCGACGTGCCGCACGGTTTCGCCGATCTCGTGCTCGATGGCGAGCTCAGCCGCAATGCCATCCTGCGCAGACTCGACGAGCTGGAGCGCATCGCGCGGAGGAACGGCACCGCGATCGGGGTCGCTTCCGCCTTCGACGAAAGCGTGGCGGCCATTTCCGAATGGATCGAGGAAGCCGGCGGGCGGGGCATCGAGGTGGTCGGCGTGGCCGCACTCGTCAAAGATCCGAAACAAAACTGATTTAAGCGCAGTGGACCATCGAGTCATACGGCTCGCGGCAACATGCAAAGGAAGGACGATATGGGGAAGGATAAGGGGCGCGTCATGACGGCTGAGGATCTGCCCTATCGGCCATGTGTCGGCGTCATGGTTCTCAACCGGCAGGGACTTGTCTGGGCCGGGCACCGGCTCGCCGTCGGCAATTCCGAATACGACGGTTCGCCGCAGCTCTGGCAGATGCCGCAAGGGGGCATCGACGAGGGCGAGGACCCGCTCGCGGCCGCCTATCGCGAACTCTACGAGGAGACCGGCATCCGCTCGGTCTCGCTCCTGGCGGAGGCGCCGGATTGGATCAATTACGACCTCCCGTCGCATCTGATCGGGATCGGTCTCAAGGGCAAGTACCGCGGCCAGAGGCAACGCTGGTACGCCTTCCGCTTCGAGGGCGAGGAGAGCGAGATCGCCATTAACCCGCCGCCCGGCGGCCACGAGCCGGAATTCGACGCCTGGGAATGGAGGCCCATGCACGAACTTCCGGGTTTGATCGTGCCCTTCAAGCGCAAGGCCTATGAAGAGGTCGTCGCGGCATTTTCGCATCTGGTGCGATGAGCGAAAGGATACCGGAATAAGCCCCTCATCCGGCTGCCGCCACCTTCTCCCCGCTTGCGGGGAGAAGGACACGCGGCTCCGCCTTGCCCCGCATTCGACGGCGGAAGACGCCTGGCGTTTGCCGCCTGTCCCCTTCGCCCCGCTTGCGGGGAGAAGGTGGCCGGCAGGCCGGGCTGATTTAATTCGCCGCCCTTGAGGGGGCTGGGATTTACTCGGCTTCGTCGGCGGAAGCGGCGTTGAGCTGGCCGTATTTTTCCTCACCGATCTTGCGGAGCAGATCGAGCTGCGTTTCGAGGAAGTCTATGTGGCCCTCCTCGTCGGCGAGCAGTTCCTCGAAGAGCTTCATCGAGACGTAATCGCCGGCCGCGTGACAGATGTCGCGGGAGTTCTTGTAGGCGGTGCGCGCGTCGTACTCGCCGGCAAGGTCGGCTTCCAGGACTTCCTTGACGTTTTGCCCGATGCGCAGCGGCGCGACCGTCTGCAGATTCGGATGACCTTCGAGAAAGATGATGCGGGAGACGAGCTTGTCGGCGTGGTGCATTTCCTCGATCGATTCGGCGCGCTCCTTCTTGGCGAGCAGCGTGTATCCCCAATCTTCGAGAAGGCGGTAATGCAGCCAGTACTGGTTTACGGCACCGAGTTCGAGATAGAGCGCTTCGTTAAGCTGCTCGATGACCTTTGCGTCGCCTTTCAAGATCCGCCCTCCGGTTTTCTTCATGGAATTGTCTGAGGCGGTTCATGAAATCAAATATATCGGCGTCCGTCGAGTCGCGGCGGGCGTGATATTGCTCGGTGGTGCGGATGATGATGTCGACGACGTTGGGAAAACATCCGCAGCAACGGCCGCGTTTTTCCATCGCATGATAGACTTTCGCCGGCACGATCAACTGCCAACAGTCCTCGTCGAGGAGGCCGACGATCGTGTCCTCGATCTCTTTCTCGGTGATGAAGTTGCAACTGCAAACCAGCATTTCGTCGTGTCCATCATACGCAACGCTCTGATTTTGCGATAAAGCAAAAGAGGACATTTGCCGTCAACTAAAAACTCTTCTCCATATGGTTGAAGGGTGCATTAGAGCGATTCTAAACTTGACGGAAATCGTCGCATTATCATTACATTAGGCGATTCTAAGGAGAGGATTTTTCCTCCATGACTTGTAATTCCGGCAACGGTGCCTGCGACATTTTTACACAGGTCGCCTTGGAGGCCTCAATCGCAAGGCGACGACTTCGCTGCGAGTAATGACGGGGCTCAATGAAAATTGCGCCCCTTCGGCATGACCTCCGCTACCTGGGCGGCCGCCTCGCCTTCCGGTGCTGCGCGAGCGGGCAGGCCCAGGCGCAATTGCCGGAGTTTTTTCTTTTCGCGGGCGTCCGCGCTCGGCCGCAAGACCTCGTCCGCGCGGTCGTTGACGCCGAAACGCCGCGCCTCCCGGCGCAGCAGGCCAAGCATCGGCGTTATATCCTCCAGATGATCGGCGACCACGTGAATGACGCCGCTCTGGTTCTGCAAGCGGCCGCGGACTTTCACAAGCCGCGATCCCATGACCTGCCGCCGGTATTTCTGGAACGTCTTTTCCCAGACGATGATATTGGCGATGCCTGTTTCGTCCTCGATCGTCATGAAGATGACGCCATTGGCAGAGCCCGGCCGCTGCCTGACCAGTACAAGGCCCGCCACAGTCACCCATCTCCCCGTCGCGGTTGCCGCCAGATCCCGGCTGCGCAGGATACCCATTCGCGAAAAATCCTCCCGCATGAAGGACACGGGGTGCGCCTTCAGGGAGAGCGTCAGGGTGCGATAGTCATGAATGACCTGTTCGCCTGCCGGCATTTCGGGAAGAGCGACCTTGGGCTCGATCTGCAGATCGTCGGAACCCGCCCCTTCGAAAAGCGGCAACCGCTCCACCGCCGACTGCTCGTCGAGCGCCTTTACCGCCCAAAGGGCCGCTCGCCGGTCGAGACCTACCGACCGGAAGGCATCGGCATCCGCAAGGCGCTCCAGAACGGCGCGGGAAAGCCCGGACCGAAGCCACAGGTCATGAACGGAGCGGTATCCCTCCCCCCGGCGCGCGACGAGCGCTTCCATATCCGTCTGCTTCAGGCCCTTGACCAATCGGAAGCCCAGCCGCACGGCCTTCCGGGTTTTGATCACCTCCCGCATGCTGGCGTGGCGCGGGTGGACAGCATTCTTGTCGAAGGAACCCTCGCCTTCGAGCAGGGCGTCCCAATCCGAATGGTTGATGTCGACCGGCAGCATTCTGACCCCGTGCTCGCGGGCATCGCGCACCAGTTGCGCCGGTGCATAGAAACCCATCGGCTGCGCGTTCAGGAGCGCGGCGCAGAAGATGTCCGGATAATAGGTCTTGAGCCAGGCCGAGGCATAGACGAGAGAGGCGAAGGAGGCAGCATGGCTTTCGGGGAAGCCATATTCGCCGAATCCCTTGATCTGGTTGAAGCAGCGCTCGGCGAATTCCCTCTCGTAGCCATTCGCGACCATGCCCTCCACCATCTTCCGCTCGAAGGTGTGGATCGTTCCGGTCCGCTTGAAGGTGGCCATGGCGCGGCGCAGGCGGTCGGCCTCGCTGGGCGAAAAACCGGCGGCGGTGATGGCGATCTGCATCGCCTGCTCCTGGAACAGCGGCACGCCCAGCGTCCTTTCAAGGACCGCCTTCAATTCCGGGCTGGGATACACGACCGCCTCGCCGCTGCGCTGGGCTTCGCGCCGTTTCAGATAGGGATGCACCATATTGCCCTGGATGGGACCGGGGCGAACGATCGCTACCTCGATCACCAGATCGTACATTTCGCGCGGCTGCAGGCGCGGCAGCATGCTCATCTGCGCCCGGCTTTCGATCTGGAAGACGCCGACCGTATCGGCGCGGCAGATCATGTCGTAAACCGCGTCCCGATGATCCTGGTAGATTTCAGCCAGCGTTATCGGCTTGCCGTAATGCGCCTCGAGCAGCTTGAAGCCCTTGGCAAGGCAGGTCAGCATGCCGAGCGCCAGCACGTCGACCTTCAGTATCTTCAGCTCGTCGAGATCGTCCTTGTCCCATTCGATCATGTAGCGGTCGGGCATGGCCGTGTTCATGATCGGCACGACCTCGTCGAGCCTGTCGCGGGTAATCACGAAGCCGCCCACATGCTGCGAGAGGTGGCGCGGAAAATTCATGAGCAGACTGGCATAGGCAAGCACGCGCCTGGTGAGAGGGTCCGCCGCGTCGAGCCCCGCCCCTTTCGCCTGCTCCTCGGTGAAAGGCGAGGTGCCCCAGCCCCAGATCGAACTGACGAGAGCCGATTGAACGTCTTCCGAAAGGCCGAAGGCCTTGGCGACCTCGCGCCCGGCGGAGCGCGAGCGATAGCTGATCACCGCGGCGGTCAGGCCAGCATGCTCCTTGCCGTAAGTCCTGTAGATATACTGGATCACCTCTTCGCGCCGCTCGTGCTCGAAGTCGACATCGATATCGGGCGGCTCGTCGCGATCCTTCGACAGGAAACGGTCGAACAGCAGGGTGAATTTCTGCGGATCGACATCGGTGATGCCGAGGCAGAAGCAGACCGAGGAATTGGCCGCCGATCCCCGCCCCTGGCAGAGAATATTCACGCTGCGGGCAAATTTCACGAGCTTGTGCACGGTCAGGAAATAAGGCTCGTATTTCTTGTCGTGGATGAGTTCGAGCTCATAGTCTATCTGACGCATCACCTTTTCCGGCACGCCTTCGCGATAGCGCTCGGCCGCACCTTCCGCGACGAGCCGCCGCAAGCTTTCGGCCGGCGTCTCGCCATCGGCGTTTTCATCCGGATATTGATGGCTGAGCTCGTCGAGGCTGAAGGTGAGCTCGCTGAAAAATTTCCGCGTATTGGCAAGCGCCTCGGGATAGTCGCTGAAAAGCCTGGCCATTTCCCTTGGGCCCTTCAGGTGCCTTTCGGCATTCTTCTGCAGAAGGAAGCCGGCGCCGGCGATCGGCACATGCTCCCGGATGGCGGTGACGACATCCGCGAGCGGCCTGTAATGCGGATCGTGATAGAGCGCGTCATTGGTGGCGAGCAACCCGATGCCGGTCTTTCGGGCAATGGCTGCCAGGACGGCAAAATCATGCCGGTCGAAACCGTCATAATGCGGCGCCAGCCCGAGATAGAGCCGGTTGCCCGCATGCTCCTGCAATGTCCCGAGCAGCACCTCCAGGCTCTCCGCCTCCGGCCGTCCTTCGCTTTGCATGACGATCAGAAGAAGCTCCTCCTGCCATTCGAGCAAGTCGGCGAGATGGAGCGTGCAGTCGCCCTTCTTCGAGCGCAGGTTCCCGGCGCTGAGCAGGCGGCAGAGATGCCCCCAGCCCCGCCTGTTTTTCGGATAGGCGAGAATGTCCGGCGTGCCGTCGGCAAAAACCAGGCGGGCGCCCGGCTGGAAGGGGTAGCCCTCCACCTTCGCCTTGGCATGGGCCCTGACGACGCCGGCGACGCTGTTGCGGTCGGCAATGCCGAGACCGGCAAGCCCCGCCTTCTTGGCGAAGACGACCATCTCTTCGGCCGGCGCCGCCCCTTCGAGGAAGGAGAAATTCGTGCGCGCACCGAGCTCGCAGAAGACAGTATCCGCGCTCATGCGAAAACTCCGTGCATGAACCAGCGGGGTGAGGCGGTCTCCCTTCCGTAAAGGCCTTCGCGAAACAGCCAGAAGCGGCGGCCCTCCTGATCCTCTATCCGGAAATAATCGCGCGTCGGATGATTCTCCCCGTCGATCCACCATTCGGCGGCGATGCGCTCCGGCCCCTCGGCACGGGCGACGCGGTAGCGGGTCTTGCGCCAGTTGAAGCTTCGCGGAGCGCCCTCGGGCACTTCCGCCGTCGCCTCCACCGGTTCGGGATGCGCGAAAATCCGAAGCGGACGGTTCTCGGGGAAAGCCTTCTCTTCAGGGGCAGGCGGCCTCAGGACCGCCGCCACGTCCGTCACGGCGGCAAATCCGCCCGCCCGTTCCGGCAGATGGCTTTCGGCAAGGGTCGCCTGCATCAGACACCCGGGCCCGAAACGGGCGGAGACCTTGTCGACGAAGGCCGCGAGCGGCTGGCTTTCGTCGGGGGCGCCGGAAAAATCCTGCTGCGCCGGATCGAGCCTTTCGCTTCCGAGGACCGAAAGCCGGACGATTTCGAAACCATATCCGGCATCGAGATCGTCATGAACCGCCTGCAGCCGCTCGCGAAAGAGGGCGGCTATGCGGGCGGCATCGTTCAAGGGCACGGCCGCATGGGCTCGGACGCGGAATACCCGGCCGTCGACGCGGAACAGGAGGAGCTCGAAGAGCCGCCCGCCTTCGCCATGCCGCTCAAGCGAGGAGCGGACATCCCTGGCGAGGTGACGGGTCAGTTCGAGAATGTATTCCTCGTCCTGCACCGGCTCGGCGAGCCGGCGCTCGGCGGAGAAGCTCGGCACGGGCAGCCGGGGCGAAAGCGGCTCGTCCTCGAAGCCTCTCGCCTGATCGAGTCTGAGGAGAAGGGAGGAGCCGAAGCGGCGGGCGAGCGGCGCCCGGGGCGCTTCGAGAAGATCGCCGATCTGTTTCAGCCCGACCCGTTCGAGTGCGGCCGCGGTGTCCGCCGGCAGTCGCAGCGCGGCGACCGGCAAGGGTGCAAGCACCGGGTCCCCGTCCTCGGGCGCAATGACGTCGGCATCGCCGTAACGGGCGACAGCCCAGGAAAGCCCGGCTGCGGAGGAGACGGTCGCCCGCGCCTCGACGCCGAGAGAGAAAAGACGCGACAGGACATCGCTGACGAGCGCCTTCTCGCCGCCTTGAAGATGGGCGCAGCCGGTGATGTCGAGAAACAGGCCATCCGTGCCGTCGAGTGCCACGAGCGGCGTATAGCGGTCGCACCAGTCGGCAAGCGCCTCCAGAAAGGCCTGGTCGGCGGCCGGATCGGCGGCAATCACGTCGAGCGAGGGACACATGGCGCGGGCTTCCGCCGCCCCCTGGCCGCGCTTCAGGCCGATACGCTCTGCAAAAGTATCGAGCGCAACGAGCCGCATGGCATTGTCGATCTTGGCGGCGAAGACGACGGGCGGATGGTCAGGACGCCCGCGCGAAAGCCAGGAGGCGCCCCATCGGCTGCGCGCGACGCGATCGGCCGGCAGATGCGGAAAGTGGATCGACAGGATCCGTTGGCTCATCGTTTGTCTGAAGAGCGGCGCTCCGGCGCTCATCGAGTGAGTAGAAGCGGCGGTCATGGGCGTTCCATTCGAGAAAGATGTCGTCAGAGGCTTGGCGCCTGCTTTTTTCGACAAGGAGGTGAAAGGCGGAATGGCCGATGCTGCCGCAAAGCACCGAACCATCGGGAAGAGGACGTTCGCCGGCCGGTGCCGGCTTGACCTGGATCCGGAAGAAGGCGCTGCTCGCCTCCTCCTCGCCCGCCTGACGCAAGACGAGAAGAGGCACGCCGCCCGCCCGGGCCCTCACATGCAGACGCCGGCTCTCGCTCAGGGCGAGACAGGCAGGGTTGCCGCGGATTTCCAGAACGACCACGGCGAAGACCGGTACCGAAAGCGCCGTCTCGGCGATCCACAGCGCATCCTTCACCGTGCGTGCCGAAACGAAGAGGAAGCGCTCGGCGTCGAGTCCATAGGCCTTGAGGCCCGGCGCATAAGGCTGACCCGCCTCACAGGCAGCAAGCGTCTGGCTGATCCAAAGGACCGGGGCCAGACGGCCATTCTCCTTCTTCTGCCGCTGATAGAGCACCGCAAGCGCCGCCACGAAGCCGGCGGCCGCGCCCGCATCCCGGGTCTCGGCATTGCGGATTTCCATCATGCCCTCGAGCGGCAACCCGCCCTGGAGGGCCTCATCGAATTGCGGGATGCCCAGCGGCAGGACCTTGCGGCGGGGCGCCTCCTCCTTGTCGCGGCGAAAGCCGGCGGGATCGGCCGACTTGGCCGGCCGGACGCATCCCGGCACCCCGCGATCTTCAATCCGCGCAATGGTCTCGCGAAGGGAAAGAACGGTTTGCCGTTGCACGGCGTTTCCGGCCATGACGGTCAGCTCCATCTGCATGTTCATGTTATGTTCTTATGGATTCCAGAGCTGCCCTCAAGAGTCAACAACCAATATTGAGAATATATTCCTCCTTCTTTCCGGGTTAGAATTCATCACTCGAAAAACAAAGGCAAAATCGCTATATGAGGGGCAACAAGGAGTGCCCATGGCCCGCATTGACCAAACCGATGATTGGCGGGAACGCCACGCACCGTCGCTTACCGTATTCGAACAGCTCGCGTTTGAAGCCTACAGCCATCTGCCTGAGGAATTCCGCAAGCTGACGACGGATCTCACGATCGAAATCGCCGACTTTCCAAGCGACGATGTCTTCGAAGACATGGCGCTCGAAACGCCGTTCGACCTGCTGGGCCTGTTCGAAGGCCGCGGCCTCGGCGAGCGCTTCACCATGGAAACCGGGGAGTTCCCGAACCGCATCACCCTTTACCGCCGCCCGATCATCGACTACTGGGCCGAAAACGAGGAAACGCTCGGCGATATCATCACCCATGTGCTGATCCACGAGATCGGCCACCATTTCGGCCTGTCGGACGACGATATGGAGCGGATCGAGGAAAGCGTGGAACACGTGGGCGGCTGAGGCCTGCCGAGAATCGCGCCACCCGCCGCCGCCTGTTTGATTTCCTCATTCCTGTGCTCGTCACAGGAATCCAGCCAGACCAAGTCCTTGGGCTGAAAGAACGTTTCCCGCGCCGCAGACGCGGCGCCGCTCTCATCCCTGTGACGAGCACAGGGGTGAGGCGAGGAGAGATTGCAGTCCCTACTGCTCCGACAGCTTCATGTCGGGATGATAATCCTTCCCCTCCACTTCCTTCACCACCGCCTGTCCGCATTGCATATGCTGGGTGTCGGCATTGAAGGCGTAGGTCGGCGGACCGTGCAGCGTCCACCCCTGGTTCAATGCCGCCGTCACCTTGTGGCAGAAGGAGGCATCGTCGGGGCCGGTGAGAAAGCGATAAAGTTTCAAGAGTTTGCCTTTCGTTTTTCGATGATGTCCGCCTTGGCGGCGATCCTCATCGCCTGTTCGAGATGGAGGCGCTCGACCATCCGCCCATGAAGGTTGATGACGCCCTTTCCGGCATTGTCCGGCAAGGCAAAGGCCTCGATGATCGCGCGCGCCTCCTCGACCGCAGCCTCGTCCAGGCCGAAATGCCGATTGGCCGCATCGATCTGCGCCGGATGGATCAGCATCTTGCCGTCATAACCCATGTCGCGCCCCTGCCGGCACTCCGCCTCGAAGCCTTCCGGATCGCGGAAATCGTTGAAGACCGCGTCGATGACGTCGAGCCCGCTGCCGCGCGCGGCAAGAAGGATCTGCATCAGCCACGGAACGAGATAGGTCCGGCCCGGAAAGGCGGGCACGCCCGTCTCCTTGCGAAGATCGTTCAGCCCGACGACGAAGCAGTCCAGCCGGCCGCCGGAGGTGCGGCCGGTCTCGGCGATCGCCGGCCCGTTCACGACCCCGCGCGGCGTCTCGATCATCGCCCAGAGCCTCAGCTCATCCGGCGCGTCCCTTTCCGCAAGCCAATCGAGCGCGCCCTGAATATCGGCGGGGCTTTCGACCTTGGGCAGGAGGATAGCATCGGGCCGCGCGGCAAGAGCCGCTGCGAGATCGGCCTCGCCGAAGCCGGAGCCCGCCGCATTGACGCGGATGACCGTTTCGCCCTGCGGCCGGTTGCCGGCAAGATGCCGGACGAGCGCATCGCGCGCCGCAGCCTTGCGGTCCGGCAAGACGGAATCCTCGAGGTCGAAGATCACGGCGTCCGCGGCCAATTCACAAGCCTTGGCGAGCGCGCGCTGATTGTCGGCCGGAACCGAAAGCACCGAGCGGCGCAGCCGCACGGGATGGTGGTCGATCGCTCTCATGCCGTTCCCTGTCATGCCGTTCGTTGTGCCTGCCTTTCAACCTTTGCGCAAGACGAGACGGGCGGACCCTCTTGCAAGCGGCGTGGCCAGCACCCACATGCCGAGCAGAAAGGTGACAATCATGCAAAGCATCCGCTCTGTTCTCTTCACGGCCGCCGCCATCACCATAACGTTGGTGGCCTTCGTGTTCACCGCCTCGCTCGCCCTGGCGCTCGCTGGGATCGCCGCCATTATTGCGGTCGGCAGCGCGATCGCCGCCAAGCTCAACGGACGGCCCGTGCATGCTCGAGCGGGCGCACGCGCCAATCCGGGAAGCACTCAGCGCGAGATGCGGGTGTGGAACGACGGGCGCGGGACGATCATCGATCTTTAGAATCGGATTGCCGGAAGCGGGAGAAGCGGTTTCCGCCCGCATCCCGCTCCATGAAAGCAGATTCTCCTTCATTTCGGCGCAAAACTGATCTAAACGCTTCTCGAACATTTCCGCTGAAATCGAAGGCCAAGTCATGGACAAGTTCGTCAAGCTCACCGGCGTTGCCGCTCCCCTGCCCGTCGTCAACATCGACACGGACATGATCATTCCGAAGGATTACCTGAAGACGATCAAGCGCACCGGTCTCGGCACCGGGCTTTTCGCCGAGGCGCGCTACAACGAGGACGGTACCCCCAACCCGGACTTCGTTCTCAACAAGCCTGCCTATCAGAACGCCAAGATTCTCGTCGCCGGCGACAATTTCGGCTGCGGCTCCTCGCGCGAGCATGCACCTTGGGCGCTCCTCGATTTCGGCATCCGCTGCGTCATCTCGACCTCCTTCGCCGACATCTTCTACAACAACTGTTTCAAGAACGGCATCCTGCCCATCGTCGTCAGCCAGGAAGACCTCGACAAGCTGATGGATGACGCCAGCCGCGGCTCCAATGCCATTCTCACGGTCGATCTCGAAGCGCAGGAGATCACCGGTCCGGACGGCGGCTCGATCAAGTTCGAGGTCGATGCCTTCAAGCGCCATTGCCTGCTGAACGGCCTCGACGATATCGGCCTCACGCTCGAAAAAGGCCGCTCCATCGACAATTACGAGAAGGCGACCGCCGCTTCCCGCCCCTGGGCATGAGCTGTCGGATGACGCGCAAGCTCATCTCGTCCGGTTCGCCCTTCGAAAAGACGGCAGGTTATTCGCGTGCCGTCGCGAAGGGCGACTGGTGCTTCGTCTCCGGCACGACCGGCTACGACTACGCCACCATGACCATGCCGGAAACGGTGGAGGAACAAGCCCGCAACTGCCTGAAGACGATCGAAGGCGCCCTGAAGGAAGCCGGCTTCTCGCTGTCGGACGTCGTTCGCAACCACTACTACGTCACCGATGCCAGCTTTGCCGACCGCGTATTCCCGATCTTCGGCGAGACCTTCGGCGAGATCCGCCCGGCCGCGACGATGATCGTCTGCGACCTCATCCGCCCGGAAATGCTGATCGAGATCGAGGTTACGGCATTTCGGGGATAAGGCCGCCCCGACGCCGGCGAATCCTTTTTCATTGACCGCGCGGCCCTCCTCGCGCTATCTACGATCCGTGGTGATTTGGCCGGCCGGCTTGCAGCCACGTTAAAGAAGTCGCTAAAGGGCCGAGGGAACAATGGATTTCCGAGGACCGGTCGCGATCGTTTCGCCGCCGGTTTTTTTGTATTGATCGAGTGGACGCCCATGCCCATCAAGATACCCGATACGCTGCCCGCCTTCGAAACTCTCGTTCACGAGGGTGTGCGGCTGATGACCGAGACCGAGGCGGTCCGCCAGGACATCCGGCCGCTGCAGATCGGGCTCTTGAACCTGATGCCCAACAAGATCAAGACCGAGATCCAGATGGCGCGGCTGATCGGCGCCACGCCGCTTCAGGTCGAATTGACGCTCGTCCGCGTCAACGGCCACCGGCCGAAGAACACGCCCGAAGAACATCTGCTCGCCTTTTACGAGACCTTCGAGGAGGTGGAGGCCCGTAAGTTCGACGGCTTCATCATCACCGGCGCGCCGATCGAGACGCTCGAATACGAAGAGGTCACCTACTGGAAGGAGCTGCAGCGCATCTTCGATTGGACGACGACCAACGTCCATTCGACGCTGAACGTCTGCTGGGGCGGGATGGCTGCGATCTACCATTTCCACGGTGTTCCGAAATATCCGCTGAAGGAAAAAGCCTTCGGCGTCTACCGCCACCAGAACCTGCAGCCCTCTTCGGTCTATCTGAACGGCTTTTCCGACGATTTCGCCGTGCCCGTTTCGCGCTGGACCGAGGTGCGCCGCGCCGATATCGACCGGGTGCCGGATCTCGAAATCCTGATGGAATCAAAGGAAGTGGGCGTCTGCCTCGTGCACGAGAAGAAAGGCAACCGGCTCTACATGTTCAATCACGTCGAATATGATTCGACGTCCCTGTCGGAGGAATATTTCCGCGACGTCGATGCCGGCGTGCCGATCAAGCTGCCGCACGACTATTTCCCGCACAATGACTCCGCACTTCCGCCGCAGAACCGCTGGCGCAGCCATGCACATCTCTTCTTCGGCAACTGGATCAACGAGATTTACCAGACGACGCCCTACGAGCTGGCGAAGATCGGAACCGAAGCGCGTTGACGTAAAAAGTATGACTTTCCGGTTGCCGCCTCGGCGGAAATGCAGCAGGTTGACGCCGACTCGCGGAAATGGGGAGATGCATGGGAACAGACACGGAAATCTTCGGCCACCTGCCCTCCGGCGAGCCCGTACAGCGCGTGACGCTTCAGGGCGGTGGGCTGACGGCGTCGGTGATCACATGGGGCTCGGTCATCCAGGATCTTCGGCTCGAAGGACATGCAGCCCCGCTCGTGCTCGGCTTCGAGGATTTCGAAAGCTATCCGGCCCATTCCTCCTATTTCGGCGCCACGCCCGGGCGCAACGCCAACCGCATCGGCGGTGGCCGCTTCGTGCTCGAAGGCAAGGCCTATCAACTCGAGCTCAATGAGAAGGGCGCCACGCATCTCCACGGCGGCAGCGACAATATCGCCAAGCGCAACTGGTCGATCCTCAGGCGGGCCGAAGACAGCGTAACGCTCGAGATCACCGATCCGGACGGCCGCGCCGGCTATCCGGGCAATTGCACGATCACCTGCACCTATACGCTGAAACCGGGCGGCACGCTCAACGTCGTCTACGAAACTCAGACCGACGCGCCGACCCTCGCCAATGTCTGTCAGCACAGCTATTTCAACCTCGACGGCGGCGCGGACGCATTCGGCCATGACATCATGATTGCGGCAGACCACTACCTGCCCACCGATGAACGGCAGATTCCGACGGGCGAGATCCGCCCCGTCGCCGGCACCGCCTTCGATCTGCGCGAAATGACCTCGCTGAGAAGGCAGCTGGACGGCGACGGGATCGCTTACGACCACAATTTCTGCCTCTCGCCGGAACGGACGCAGAAACGCTCCGTGGCGCTGGTACGCAGCATCAATTCCGGTGTGTCGCTGGAAGTGCTGACCACGGAGCCCGGCGTGCAGCTCTATACCGGAGAAAAGCTCGACGTACCGGTTCCCGGCCTCGACGGCCGCCGTTACGGCCCCTTCGCCGGCTTCTGCCTGGAAACCCAGATCTGGCCCGATGCGGTGAACCACGAAGGTTTCCCGAAGGCGGTGCTGAGACCCGGCGAAACGCTCCGGCAGGAAACGGATTACGTTTTTACGAAAAGCTGAGGCAGGGCAGGCCGTTAGAGCACTTTCAGTTTCACCGTTTCATCGAACAGTGAAACGCTTCCTGTCGCTCCTATCCGACCGATAACCGCCAACACCCACCGGCAGCGTGAGACCGGTGACGAATTCGGCTGCCGCAAAGGAAAGAAGAGAGCCCCAGCGTTTCAGTGTCAGAATCTGACTTGACAACTCCCGGCGATGTTACGTTATTACGTTCAATAAAACGAAATGTAATAACGTATCCACGAAGCCGGAGCATTGCCTCCGGCCGTCCATGCGACAGTGAGGTTCTCGTCAATGCCCGATCAGCTTGTCCCCACCCCCGTCACCGTCCTCACCGGCTATCTCGGAGCAGGAAAGACCACGCTTCTCAACCGCATCCTCTCCGAGCCGCATGGCAAGAAGTTCGCGGTCATCGTCAACGAGTTCGGCGAGGTCGGCATCGATAACGATCTCATCGTCGATGCCGACGAGGAGGTGTTCGAAATGAACAATGGCTGCATCTGCTGCACGGTGCGCGGGGACCTGATCCGCATCATCGAGGCGCTGATGCGCAGGCGCGAGCGGTTCGACGGCATCCTGATAGAGACGACGGGCCTCGCCGACCCCGCGCCGGTCGCCCAGACTTTCTTCGTCGACGAGGATGTCCGCTCCAAGACACGGCTCGACTCCATCATCACCGTCGTCGATGCCAGGCACCTTCTCGGCGAGATCGACCGCGCACATGAAGCGCAGGAGCAATTGGCCTTCGCCGACACGATCATCCTCAACAAGACCGATCTCGTATCGCCCGAAGGGCTGCAGGCCGTGGAGGATCGCATCCGCCGCATCAACCCGACGGCCGGCATCCTGAGGACGCAGCGCTGCAATCTCGACATCGCCAGCCTTCTCGATCGCAATGCCTTCGATCTCGACCGCATTCTCGAGGTCGAGCCCGACTTTCTCGAAGCGGACCACGGTCACGAGCATGACGACCATGTCACGAGTTTCTCTCTGGTCGAACGCCGACCCGTCGACCCGGAAAAATTCTTCCGCTGGCTACAGACGACCGCCCGGGCCTTCGGCACGGACATGCTGCGGATGAAGGGCATCATCGCCTTTGCCGGCGACACCGACCGCTATGTCGTCCAAGGCGTCCACATGCTGGTGGAAGGCGACCACCAGCGCCCCTGGAAGGCGGGCGAAGAGCGCGTTTCGCGCCTCGTCTTCATCGGCCTCAACCTTCCGAAGGACATCATCGCCGACGGCTTCGTGGCATGCTGCGCGAGCGCGGCCGACGTCGGATAGTCGTCAGCTCAGCACGATGCCGCCGTCGACATTCAGCGTCTGGCCGGTCACGAAAGCCGCATCGTCCGAAGCAAAGAAGGCCACCGCACCGACAACATCCTCGGGATCGCCGATGCGACGCATGGCGGTTTTGTCCTGCCACGTCCTCCTGACCGCGGGATCGTCGAGATTGACCCGCCCCATATCGGTGAGGACGATTCCGGGGCACACGCAGTTGGCGGTGATCCCGTCGGCACCCACTTCCTGTGCCAGCACGCGCGTCACGGAAAAATGCCGCATCGCTCCCGCTGTAGCACGGCGGGGCGAACGAGAATGCCCGAAGGGCTCATCAATCTGCTGAATTGTCCGAGGAATTTGGAGCGGGTGAGGCGATTCGAACGCCCGACCCCAACCTTGGCAAGGTTGTGCTCTACCCCTGAGCTACACCCGCTCATTAGAACCCAGGCCCGGGGGTAGTCGGTGGACCAGGGGTGTCGCCCGTCTTGCGGCGACGGGCGCTATATGGCCTAAGCCCTTTTCAAATGCAACAGGGAAATGACGCGGGTGCCAAGATTTTTTTCGCGAGCGCGTTCGATGACCGGGAACGCCGCGTTTCCGGCCGCGCTGCGCCGCGCATGAGATTGCGGAACCTCTCGCTCCTCTTTAAAGCAGGCCGAGAGAAAATCGCGACGGCAGGAAGGATGGAGCATGAGCAAGGCTGAGCCGAAGACTGCGGAAGACCTCTTCCGCTTTCTCGACGAACTCGGGATCGAACACAGGACGAAGCGGCACGCGCCGGTCTTCACGGTGGCCGAATCGGTGGCGCTGCGCGATGAAATCCCCGGCGGACATACAAAAAACCTGTTCCTGAAGGACAAAAAGGACAATTATTTCCTTCTGACCGTCGAGGAACACGCGACGGTGGACCTGAAGACCGTTCATCAGATCATCGGCGCTGCAAGCAAGGTCTCCTTCGGCAAGCCGGAGAAGCTGATGGAGTATCTGGGCGTGATACCGGGCGCCGTCACCGCCTTCGGCGCGATCAACGACACCGAGGGCAAGGTGAAGATCATTCTCGACGAGACCCTGATGGAGTTCGAGACGGTCAACTGCCATCCGCTCTCCAACGACCAGACGACCTCGATCGCGTCGAAGGACATGCTGCGCTTCATGGAGGCAACCGGGCACGAGCCGCTTGTCTTGAAAGTGACGGCCTGACATACGATCTTTGGCGCGAATGCATGAAGCCGGACGCCCAAGTCCGCGAGGAGAGAAGAATGAGCGGTAGCGACAATCCCTATCAAGGTTCCTTCGGCACCCAGATGACGGGCTCGGCCTCCTTCGGCGGACAGCCGGCAAGCACTTCGAGCGCCCCGAACGGCCCGATCCCGGACGACCTGATCAGGGAGACGACCACCGCCGCCTTTACCCGCGACGTGCTCGAGGCATCGCGCCAGCAGCCGGTGCTCGTCGACTTCTGGGCGCCCTGGTGCGGGCCCTGCAAACAACTGACCCCCATCATCGAGAAGGTGGTGAGGGAGGCCGCCGGCCGGGTGAAGCTCGTCAAGATGAACATCGACGACCATCCATCGATCGCCGGCCAGCTCGGCATTCAGTCCATTCCCGCGGTGATCGCCTTCATCGATGGACGCCCGGTCGATGGTTTCATGGGCGCCGTGCCCGAAAGCCAGATCAAAGAGTTCATCGATCGGATCGCCGGTCCGGCCGCAGACGACGGCAAGGCAGAGATCGAGAGCGTGCTTGCCGATGCCAAGGCGCTGATCGATGCAGGCGACGCGCAGAACGCCGCCGGACTCTACGGTGCCGTTCTCCAGGCCGACCCGGAAAACGCCGCGGCTGTCGCCGGTATGATCGAATGCATGATTGCGCTCGGGCAGGTCGCCGAGGCGCGCCAGGCGCTTTCGGGCCTGCCGGAAGCACTCGCCGC
Source organism: Sinorhizobium meliloti 4H41 (assembly GCF_000375585.1). GTDB lineage: Bacteria > Pseudomonadota > Alphaproteobacteria > Rhizobiales > Rhizobiaceae > Sinorhizobium > Sinorhizobium meliloti_A. Next base: position 145,825 of record NZ_AQWP01000007.1, read on the forward strand.
GGAAGCGGCCGTCGCCGCCGTCTCGAAAAAGCTCGACCAGATCGAGGAGGCCCGCAAGCTCGGCGACCCGGCCGCGCTGGAGCGCCAGCTCGCGCTCGATCCGGACGACCATGCGGCACGGCTCAAGCTCGCCAAGCTCCGCAATGTCGAGGGCGACCGCACCGCCGCCGCCGAACATCTCCTGACGATCATGAAGCGCGACCGCAGCTTCGAGGACGACGGCGCCCGGCGCGAACTGCTGTCGTTCTTCGAGGTATGGGGACCGAAGGACCCCGCAACGATCGCGGCGCGGCGCAAGCTGTCGTCGATTCTCTTTTCGTAAGCGGCCTCCGCGTCGAATTTTTCGGCTCCACGTGATCGATTCCGGTGTATTTCTCCCTTGAGATTTCGAAGGGCCGCACCATTTTTTGGTCCTACGGCACCGCGCTTCGATGAGGCGCGGCCGCTATCTGCAGGGTCTGTCGGAATGCATGTCGGAAATGCGCGCTATCTCGGTCCGAAGGACTTACCGGAGATTCTTCCGGTGTTTCCCTTGACGGGCGCGCTGCTGCTTCCCGGCGCACAGCTTCCGCTCAACATCTTCGAGCCGCGCTATCTCGCCATGTTCGACGATGCGCTCGCCGGCAACCGGCTGATCGGCATCGTTCAGCCCTCCTTCGCGGAAGGCCGCAACGAGATCGACGCCTCGTCGGTGCCGGCGCTTTGCCAGGTGGGCTGCATCGGCCGGATCACCTCTTTCGCCGAAACCGGCGACGGCCGCTACATCACCTCTCTCACCGGCGTGTGCCGCTTCCGGCTTTTCGCGGAGGTGGCCGGCTGTCGCGGCTACCGCCGGTTCCGCATCGGCCCCTTCGGGAGCGATCTCGAAAATCCGGACGACGAGAGCCTCGTCGACCGGGAGGCGCTTCTCGCAGCCTTTCGGGCCTATCTCGACGCCAACAAGCTCGAAGCCGACTGGGAAAGCGTGGAACGCGCAAGCAACCGAACCCTCGTCAACTCCATGGCAATGATGTCGCCCTATGGACCGGCGGAAAAACAGGCATTGCTGGAGGCCCCCGACCTGAAGACGCGGGCCGAAACGCTGATCGCCATCACCGAGATCGTGCTCGCTCGCAATTTCGGCGACCTCGACAATATTCTGCAATGAAACGAGCGATGGACATCAACGCCAGCAAGGTCGATCCGAAACTCCTGGAACTGCTCGTCTGCCCTCTGACCAAGGGCCGCCTCAGCTACGATCCGGAAGCCAACGAACTGGTGTCCGAAAAGGCCCGCCTCGCCTATCCGATCCGCGACGGCGTGCCGATCATGCTGGTCTCCGAGGCGCGCAAGATCGAGGATTGAAGATCGATGTTTCGGCGGTCAGCCTGCCTGATCTGCCGTGTGGTTTGCCGCTCTCCGCGGGTTTAACGCGAAACTGGCCTTTCCCCGGGCCGACACAGGCGCAAGCCGTGGCGTTCAAATCGGCTCGCCGGCGAGCAGCCGCGGATCGGCTCTGCCGGGAGTGCCCGCCGCTTGGCGGATGAAGAACTTCTTGAGCGACGGCAGGCGATCGACGAGGCCGAGGCCGAGATCGCGCACGACCCGCACGGGCATGATGTCGTTGGAGAAGAGCCGGTTGAGGACATCCGTCGTAACGCCCATCCGGAAGGTATCGAAGCGTCGCCACGTCTGGTAGCGCTCCAGAACCGCGAGCGAACCGATATCGAGGCCCAGGCGGTCCGCCTCGACGATCGTTTCGGCGAGGGCCGCGACATCCTTGAAGCCGAGATTGAGCCCCTGGCCGGAAATCGGGTGGATGCCGTGTGCGGCATCCCCGGCGAGCGCGAAACGCGGCGCGACGAAGTCGCGGGCAAGCGTGAGGCCGAGCGGGAAGGCACGTCGGCCGCCGACCACCTTGAGACGGCCGAGCTTATGGCCGAAACGGCGCTCCAGTTCCTCCTCGAAGATGAAATCGTCCTCCTTCACCAGACGCTCGGCATCATAGGTGCTCTCGGTCCAGACGAGCGAGGAGCGGTTATTCTTGAGCGGCAGCGTCGCGAAGGGACCGGCAGGCAGGAAATGCTCCTCCGCCGTCCCGCCGTGCGGGCGCTCGTGCTCGACGGTGGTGACGATGCCCGACTGGCCGTAATCAAACTCCACGACCTTGATGCCCGCCGCCTCGCGCAGCCTCGAACGAACACCGTCGCAGGCGACCAGCAGCCGCGCCTCGATCGTCTCGCCGCCCGCCAGAGTGACGGCGACGGAATGATCTCCGCTCCGGAAACTCTCCACCACGGTCGACTGCCGGATCGGGGCGCCAAGTTCGTCGCAGGCGCGGCGCAGCGCACCGACGAGCGCCGTATTCGGCACCATATGAGCGAAGGGGCGGCCGTCGCCGCCATTGTCCTCGCCCGCGCCCCCGCCCTCGCCTCCGCCCTCGAATGTAAGGAATACCGGTCGGACCGGATCGGCCGTCTTCGAATCGGTGATCACCATCCTGCGGATCGGCTCGGCCTCGGGCGCGATCGCCTGCCAGACGCCCAGGACGTCGAGCATCCGCTCGGCAGCGGCGGCGACGGCCGATGCCCGTTCGTCCTTCTTCCACACGCCTTCCGGCGCGGCATCGACGACCATGACATCGAGATGGGGGGCCGCCTTTTTCAGCGATACGGCAAGCGAGAGGCCGACATAGCCGCCCCCGGCAATCAGAACGTCGATCATCCGTCTCGTCTCCCGTCGCACTTGAAGCATCATCTGGTGCCTATATAGATCAATGCCAACGCCGTTCCTACCATCGGAGACCGCCGAAAATGTCGCGCCCTACCGAGACCGCCACGCCCATGGATGCGCTCCTTGCGATACTCGACCTCGAGAAGCTCGAGGAAAACCTGTTCCGGGGCTTGAGCCCGCAGGTCGGCTGGCAGCGGGTCTTCGGCGGCCAGGTGATCGGCCAGGCGCTGGTCGCCGCCCAGCGCACGGTCGACGGGGGACGCTACGTTCACTCGCTGCACGCCTATTTCATGCGTCCGGGCGACCCTTCCGTTCCGATCATCTACGAGGTCGACCGGATCCGCGACGGCTCGAGCTTCGCGACGCGCCGCGTGGTGGCGATCCAGCACGGCAAGGCCATCTTCGCCATGTCCGCCTCCTTCCAGTACGACGAGGATGGATTCGAGCACCAGTTCGACATGCCGGAGGTGCCGATGCCGGAGACGCTGCCGGGCGAGCAGGAACTCAAGGAGAAGTTTCTCGTTCACGCGCCGGAGGCGATCCGCCGCTATTGGGAGCGGCCGCGGCCGATCGAGATCCGGCCCGTCTCGCTCGAACACTATTTCTCGCGCGCGAAGGCGTCCCCGAAGCAGGACGTATGGGTGAAAGCGGTCGGGACGGTGCCTGACGAGCGTCATCTCCAGGCCGCGGTCCTCGCCTATCTTTCCGACATGACGCTCCTCGACACGTCGCTTTACGCACACGGCACATCGGTCTTCGACCGCAGCCTCCAGGTCGCCAGCCTCGACCACGCCATGTGGTTCCACCGGCCCTCGAAAATGGACGATTGGCTGCTCTATACCCAGGACAGTCCCAGCGCGCACGGTGCCCGCGGAATGACCCGCGGCAGTCTTTTCGACCGCTCCGGCGTTCTGATCGCCTCTGTCGCCCAGGAAGGATTGATCCGCAAAAAGGCAATTGCGTAAATTTTTGCCATTTTTTGGATTCTGCTTATATTTTAATCATTCCGACTGGCCTATTTTCAGCGTTCCGCGGCAGCCCTCTCGCCGAACGTGTTTTTTCCATTAGATTTCAGTGGTTTGTTCTGCCTCATCGAATCTGGCACGCCCCTTGAATGTAGCTATCCGGTTGCCAGCGCGTCAGGCGCTCAAGCAGCAAGGAGAGACGGCCTCCGCTGGAGGCAGACAAGGATGGGAACTCGATGAAAATTGTGATGGCCATTATCAAGCCGTTCAAGCTCGATGAGGTTCGCGAAGCCCTCACTGCCGTTGGCATCCAGGGTTTGACCGTGACCGAAGTGAAGGGCTACGGCCGCCAGAAGGGGCACACCGAGATTTACCGCGGCACCGAATATGCCGTGAGCTTTCTGCCTAAGCTGAAAGTCGAGATCGCGGTCGCGACGGAGATCGTCGACAAGGCCGTCGAAGCCATCGCTTCGGCCGCCAAGACCGGCCAGATCGGCGACGGCAAGATCTTCGTCTACTCGATTGACCATGCCGTGCGCATCCGCACCGGCGAGACCGACTCAGAAGCGTTGTAAACCACGCCGTTCAGGGAGCTATTTTCGATGTCGTCATTCACCCTTTCCACCTCTCTTCGACGCGTGGGAGCGACTGCTGCCGCGATGCTCGCGCCGGTCGTCGCGTTTGCCCAGGAAGCGGCGCCCGCCGCGGCCGCAACGCCGGTGCCGGACAAGGCCGATACCACCTTCATGTTCCTTTCGACGCTTCTCGTGCTGTTCATGCTGATTCCGGGCCTCGCCCTATTCTACGGCGGCCTCGTGCGCGCCAAGAACATGCTGTCGGTGCTGATGCAGTGCACGGTCATCGGCGCCGTCATGATGATCGTCTGGGTCGTCTACGGTTATTCCTTTGCCTTCGGCGGCTCGACGAGCGCCTATTTCGGCGGCTTCGCCAAGCTCTTCCTCGCGGGTGTGACCGTCGACAGCACCGCGGCGACCTTCTCCGACGGCGTCGTCATTCCGGAATATCTTTTCATGCTGTTCCAGATGACCTTCGCCGCGATCACCCCGGCGCTCATCGTCGGAGCCTTTGCCGAGCGCATCAAGTTCTCGGCCGCGATCCTCTTCGCCATCCTCTGGGCGACATTCGTCTATTTCCCGATTGCGCACATGGTCTGGGACGCCAACGGCCTGCTCTTCGGCATGGGCGCGCTCGATTTCGCCGGCGGCACCGTGGTCCACATCAATGCCGGCGTCGCCGGCCTCGTCGGTGCATTCATGGTCGGCAAGCGCACCGGCTACGGCCGGGACATGATGGCCCCGCATTCCATGACCCTGACGCTCGTCGGCGCTGCCATGCTGTGGTTCGGATGGTTCGGCTTCAACGCCGGCTCCAATCTCGAAGCCTCCGGCGGTGCGGTTCTCGCCACCGTCAACACCTTCCTCGCAACGGCTGCCGCAGTCCTTTCGTGGTCGCTCGTCGAGACGCTTACGCGCGGCAAGGCGTCGATGCTCGGTGCCGCTTCGGGCATGATCGCCGGGCTTGTCGCCGTCACGCCGGCGGCCGGTATCGCCGGTCCGATGGGCGCGATCATCATGGGCTTGATCGTCTCGCCGCTCTGCTACTTCTTCGTCTCGGTGATCAAGAACAAGTTCCACTATGACGACACGGCAGACGTCTTCGGGGTGCACGGCGTCGGCGGCTTCTTCGGCGCGATCGCGACCGGCGTCTTCGCCTCCTCCTCGCTCGGCGGCATCGGCTATGCCGACGGCGTGACCATGGGAAGCCAGTTGATGACCCAGATCACGGCCGTCGCCATCACGATCGTCTGGTGCGGTATCGTTTCCGCCATCCTCTACAAGGTGGTCGATGCGCTTGTCGGCCTTCGCGTATCGATGGAAGCGGAGCGGGAAGGGCTCGACCTCTCCTCGCATGGCGAAGCCGCCTATCACGCGAGCTGAGCAGCGTCGGCAAACGACGCCGCCAACAGTCCCGTCGCGGTCCGCAGTCTGCGGATCGCCCTTGGCCCGGATCTCGCGATCCGGGCTTTTTTTCGCTGCATACGCGTCCCCAGCGGCAATTTTGCCGGCACACGCGCATGGTTAATGTCACATTAACCCTACTTCGCTTAGGTTGATTCCATGGGCACGCAATGTGCCCGGAGCATCCCGCTTTTCGCCCTGATTGAGGGTGAGAAGGCTGCTCCTCACCAAAAGGGCTGGAATATTCACGGGCGGCCTTTTCGCGCGCTCTCGTTCCGGCGGATCGAAACGGGCAAAGCAGGCAACATGAGCAGAAGCAATACCGCAACGCTTGACAGCCGTTCCAACCGGTTCGTGCTGACCCACTTCGTCTGGCGGCAGATCGCCTCGCTGGCGGGGTTCGTTCTCGTCGGTGCGCTGGCGCTCGCCATTGCCGCCCTTTCGACATGGAACGTCGCGGATCCTAGCTTTTCCTATGCAACTTCGAACGAGCCGACCAACCTGCTCGGCTATGGCGGCGCCGTCTTCGCGGACATCTTCATGCAGTTCTTCGGCCTTGCGAGCGTCGTGGCGCTGCTGCCGGCCGTCGCCTGGGCTCTCGTTCTCATCCGCGGCACGCATTTCGACAAGGTGGTCAAGCGGCTCGGCCTGTGGTTCGCCGGCTCGGTGCTGGCGAGCGCGGCCTTGAGCTGCGTTCCGGCGCCGATCACCTGGCCGCTGCCGAACGGCCTCGGAGGCGTCTTCGGCGACATGATCCTGCGTTTTCCCGCGCTCTTCACCGGAACCTTCCCGACGGGCACCTTCGCGACCGTACTCGCCTGCCTCTTCACCGCACCGGCAGCCTGGTGCCTCGTCTTCAGCGCCGGCCTCATCGGCGTCAGCGAGGATGAAGAAGCAGAACCGGCACCGGAGCCTGCACCCAGCAAGGCGCGCACCATACGCGACGAACTCGAAGAGGAAGACGAAGAAGGCCCCCTTACGGTGCTGATGGGCTCGCTCGCCCATATGCGCTACACGGCGCAGGCCAGGCTTCGCCGTGCCTTCGGCATGGGAGCAAAGCCGGCGAAGCGTCAGTATGACGAGCCCTACGACTTCAACAACGACGAATTCGGCACATTGAACGAGCCGGTCCGGCCGAAGGCGCAGGCCGGTCGTATCGAGCCCTCGCTCGATCGCACCGAGCGCCGCATCGTCACTCCGCCGCCGATCACGGGCGACGAAGACGACCCGCCCTTCGATATCGACGAGCGACGGCCCGCCGGCATCCTGCCGGACGACGAAGACGACGTGGCCGCAGACTGGGCTCCGCGGCCTGCACCGCCGAAGCCGGCTCTGGCAATGGCGGGTTCGCGCGTCGCCCCGCCGCCGCCCCGGCCGAAAGCCGGGCAGCGCGTCGAGCGCGAGGCGCAGCGCTCGTTCGTCGATGAAGACGGCGATTTCACGCTTCCGCCGATCCATTTCCTCGCCGAGCCGAAGAATGTCGCCCGCGACGCCTCCCTTTCGGCCGATGCGCTCGAGCAGAACGCCCGCATGCTCGAAGGCGTTCTCGAGGATTTCGGCGTCAAGGGCGAGATCATCCATGTCCGCCCCGGCCCCGTCGTCACCCTCTATGAGCTGGAACCCGCGCCCGGGATCAAATCGTCGCGGGTCATCGGTCTCGCCGACGACATCGCCCGTTCCATGAGCGCGATCGCCGCACGCGTCGCCGTCGTACCCGGCCGCAACGCCATCGGCATCGAGCTGCCGAACCAGCGGCGCGAGATGGTCTATCTGCGCGAACTGATCGGCTCCCGCGACTTCGAGACGACCAAGACGAAGCTCGCCATGGCGCTCGGCAAGACGATCGGCGGCGAATCCGTCGTTGCCGATCTCGCCAAGATGCCGCATCTGCTCGTCGCCGGCACCACCGGCTCGGGCAAATCGGTGGCGATCAACACCATGATCCTGTCGCTGCTCTACCGGCTGAGACCCGATCAGTGCCGCCTCATCATGATCGATCCGAAAATGCTCGAGCTCTCCGTCTATGACGGCATCCCGCACCTTCTCTCGCCGGTCGTGACGGACCCCAAGAAGGCGGTCGTGGCGCTGAAATGGACCGTGCGCGAGATGGAAGAGCGCTACAAGAAGATGTCGAAGATCGGCGTGCGCAACATCGACGGCTTCAACAGCCGCGTCGAGCAGGCGCTGGCCAAGGGCGAGGCGATCACGCGCACCGTCCAGACCGGTTTCGACCGACAGACCGGCGAGGCGGTCTACGAGACGGAGGAATTCGATCTTTCGCCGATGCCCTATATCGTCGTCATCATCGACGAGATGGCCGACCTGATGATGGTCGCCGGCAAGGATATCGAAGGCGCCGTCCAGCGGCTTGCGCAGATGGCGCGTGCTGCCGGCATCCACGTCATCATGGCGACACAGCGCCCCTCGGTCGACGTCATCACCGGCACGATCAAGGCGAACTTCCCGACCCGCATCTCCTTCCAGGTGACCTCCAAGATCGACAGCCGCACCATCCTCGGCGAACAGGGAGCCGAACAGCTCCTGGGCATGGGCGACATGCTCTACATGGCCGGCGGCGGCCGTATCCAGCGCGTGCACGGACCCTTCGTCTCGGACACCGAGGTCGAAGAGGTCGTTGCCTATCTGAAGACGCAAGGCGTGCCGCAATATCTCGACGCGATCACCGAGGACGACGAGGACGAGAGTGACGGCGGCGGTCCGGCCGGCACCTCCAACCTCGCCGATTCCGAGGACCCCTACGACCAGGCGGTGGCGATCGTGCTGCGCGACGGCAAGGCTTCCACCTCCTACGTGCAGCGCCGCCTCGGTATCGGCTATAATAGGGCCGCCTCGCTGATCGAGCGGATGGAGCAGGAAGGCATCATCAGCCCCGCGAACCACGCCGGAAAGCGCGAGATACTGGTGCCGACCGAAGCGGAGATCACCGGCCGGTAAGACAGCGCCACAGCGGCGTGATCAGCGCGCGGCGGGCGGTAACGGTCATTTGAAGGCGTCGTGTTTTCGGGATTTTCCAACGCCTTGAAGGCGCCCCACTTGCCCTTCAAATGGTCACGAATGAAGGAGACTGCGATGATGGAGACCAAAACCGACGGCCGCAACGGGGCAATCTCGCGGCGCGTCTTCGTTGGCGGCCTGGCGGCTCTCGCCGGCTTCGGCGCCACGACGTTGGGCGCCGGCGACGCTTCGGCTCAGGCGTCCGCCGTTGCCCAGAGGATCGCGGATCATTTTTCGTCCGTGAAGACCATGGCCGGCGAATTCGTCCAGTTCGGCCCGCGCGGCGAACAGACGGGCGGCAAGTTCTATATCCGCCGGCCGGGACGCATCCGCTTCAATTACGAAGCACCCTCGCCGATGCGGGTCATCGCCGACGGCAAGTCCGTCGTCATCGGCAATATGAAGCTCAAGACCTGGGATATCTATCCGCTCTCGAAGACCCCGCTCAATCTGCTGCTCAGCGAAAGGATCGACCTGAGCAGCAGGATGGTACGCGACGTGAGGGTGGAAGCGGACCTCATCACCATCGTACTCGGCGACCGCTCCATCTTCGGAGATTCGACCATCACGATGATGTTCGACCCGAAGAGCTACAATCTGCGGCAGTGGACGATCACCGATGCGCAAAAGAAGGACACCTCGGTGATGATCTTCAACGTCCGGACCGGCATCGCGCTCGACGACAAGGTCTTCCGCATCCCCTATGACGAGGTGCGCAACAAGCGCCGCGGCGGCTGATCGCGAAATGCTCCGACTTTGAAACCAGGCACTTCAGAACGGAAGACATTCTTCCTGGAAGTGCTTTAAGCCTGTTTAAATTCGGGATACCCCGCCGCGGGCTCGCGTCGCAGAGACGACACAAATCCCCGCGCTGACCGATGCGCTCGACAAGCTTGCCCGCTTGCCGTTCGTCTTGGCGACATGGTGGCTTAATCCGCCGGCAGATCCGCGCGAGAACGCGTCTTGACTGCCGGCTGCGAAAGCAGCGCCGGCAGCAAGCCTTGCGCGATCTCCGCACCGGGCGATTTTTTCAAGCTTGTCGATCGGTGGCTAACCTGTTTAAACGCTCCCGTTGCCGGACGCGTGATCCTTTTCCGGCAATTTCCCGGGAGAACGAGGAATGCCTCTTTCCATCGCCACATGGAACATCAACTCCGTTCGCCTGCGCATGCCGCTGGTCGAACATTTCCTCAAGACATGGCAGCCGGACATCCTCTGCCTGCAGGAAATCAAGTGTCGGAACGACCAGTTCCCCTCGGCGCCGCTGAGGAAGCTCGGCTACGAACACATCGAGATGCACGGGCAGAAGGGCTATCACGGCGTCGCCACCATCTCTCGCCTGCCGCTTCATGAGCTCTCCGACCGCCGCGACTATTGCGGCGTCGGCGATGCACGCCATCTCTCCGTCGTCTTCGCGGCCGGTGGAAAGACGATCCGCCTCCATAATTTCTATGTACCGGCCGGCGGCGACGAGCCGGACCGCACGGTCAATCCGAAGTTCGGACACAAGCTCGACTTCGTCGACGAGATGAAGCTCCTGCACGCGGAGGCCGAGGCCGGCGTCTCGTCGATTCTGGTCGGCGACCTCAACATCGCGCCGCTCGAGCACGACGTCTGGTCGCACAAGCAGCTTCTCAAGATCGTCAGCCATACGCCGATAGAGACCGAGGGCCTGGTCTCGGTGATGACCGGAGGTGCATGGGTCGACCTGATGCGCCTCCACACGCCGCCGCCGGAAAAGCTCTACACCTGGTGGAGCTATCGGGCGAAGGACTGGACCGCCGCCGACCGCGGACGCCGGCTCGACCACATCTGGTCCTCCGCCGATCTCGCGAGCCAGCTCGTGCGCGTCGAGATCCTCAAGGAAGCGCGCGGCTGGGAGCGTCCGTCCGACCATGTGCCCGTCATAGCCCATTTCGAGCTTTGACGGCGCCGTCCGCTTACGTAAACCGCCCGGCAAGCGCCTCCACGCGGCGGATCATCGCCTGGATGTTTTCCCGGATGCGGGTTTCCACCATGGCGGTCACCTCGGGATATTCCTCCAGCATCCGACGGAAGAGCGGACGGTTGATCCGGATCACTTCGCTGTCCTCCTGCGCCGTCGCGGTGAACTTGCGCTCGACCATCGAGATGAGCGCGAGCTCGGACAGGAGCGCGCCGCGGCCGACGGTCATCACCTGCTGCTGGCGGCCTTGCGCATTCGCATTCGAAAGCGCGAAGCTGCCGGCCGCCACGGCATAGGCGCAATCGGCCGGCGCGCCTTCCCGGAAGAGTTCGTGCCCCTTGGCCACCCGGCGGCGCTCTGCGCCGAAGGCGATAAGCCTCAGCTTGTCCTCGCCGATGTCGGCGAAGAGCGACACGTTGGACAAGAGTGCGATGTCGTCATTGAGCGCCAAGCGGCAAATCTCCCCCGGTCATGTCGTCCGGCTTAGGGAACGATCTTGTAGCCGCCGTTCTCTGTCACCAATATCTCGGCATTGGAAGGGTCGCGCTCGATTTTCTGGCGCAGCCGGTAGACATGCGTCTCGAGCGTATGGGTCGTGACGCCGGAATTATAGCCCCAGACCTCCTCGAGCAGCACGTCGCGGGTAACCACTTTCTGGTCGGCGCGGTAGAGATAGCGGATGATTGCGGCTTCCTTCTCCGTCAGGCGGATCTTCTGGCCGTTCTCCATGGTAAGCAGCTTCTGACTGGGCTTGAATGTGTAAGGGCCGACATTGAAGGTCGCGTCCTCGCTCTGCTCATGCTGGCGGAGCTGGGCGCGAATGCGGGCAAGCAGCACGGCGAAGCGGAACGGCTTCGTCACATAATCGTTGGCGCCGGCCTCGAGGCCGAGGATCGTGTCGGAATCGGTGTCGTGACCGGTCAGCATGATGATCGGGGCCTTGAAGCCGCCCTTGCGCAAGAGCTTCACCGCCTCGCGCCCGTCCATGTCGGGAAGACCGACATCCATGATCAGGAGGTCGACCTGTCGGCCACGCGCCATCTGAATGCCCTTCCCGGCGGTCGATTCCTGCAGAAGGTCGAACTCTTCGTAAAGGGAGAGCTGTTCTATCAGCGTCTCACGCAGATCATCGTCGTCGTCGACAAGGAGGATGGTGCGAGTCGCCATGGGACAGTTCCTGTTGCTTCCTGGTTCAAAACTAACTCAAATGCCGCTCTTGGCAAGCGCGGCAGTCGCTGCCGCATGTTTCCGTAAATCCTAACCTATTTAGGATAGAAACAGGCCGCAACTGAAAGTGGCCGCAGCGCCGTCTGCGCGTCTGATGAGACGCACGGCGCCGCAGGCATCGTCATATAGGAAAACCCGCTTAAGGTCGCGGCGCGATCACGGCAAAGCAAGAATTTGTGAGACCGATGCGCAAGAAGGCGTCGACAACAGGATCGAGAAAAGGGACCATCGTCGTCAGAACCGCTCCGCGCGACCGCAAGCGCGCCCTCGTGCTTTTCGACGGACGGGTCGAGCAGGCTGCGATCGGGCGGAGCGGCGTCACTGCCATCAAGCGCGAAGGCGACGGGGCGACGCCCCGCGCGGTCATGCGGCTCATCGGCGGCTATGTCAGGCGCGATCGCGTCCCGTTTCCCTCGACGCGCCTGCCGATGCGGGCCGTGCGGCGTGACATGCTCTGGTGCGATGCCCCGCAACACCCGTGCTACAATCGCCCCGTCAGGGCGCCGTTTCGTGCCGGACATGAACGCATGATGCGCGACGACGGGCTCTACGACATCTGCCTCGTCATGGATTGGAACATTTCCTCCCGAAGGCGCAATGCCGGCTCGGCGATCTTCTTCCACCTCATCCGTCCGGGCTACGAGCCGACCGAGGGCTGCGTGGCCGTCAGCCTTTCGGCCATGCGGCGACTGATCCGGCAAATGCACCGCGGGATGATCGTGAAGGTGGTGTAGCTTCGGTCGCGCAGCAAAGCCGAACGGGCACTCCGCATCAGCCCGACCGTTCCTCCTCAAGCATGCGCGGCGTCACGAAGCGAACCAGGCGGCCGGTGCCGGGCGCTATGTCCGACCAGCGCTCGACGTCGAAATCCATGACCGCAAGCCCGGCCGTCGGAAACTTCTCCCTCAGCCGCTCCAGAGCCGCTTCATCGCCGCGCCCGGCAAGCAGAAGCGCAAGATCGGCCATTCCCGGATTGTGGCCGACGAGGAGCAGTTTCTCCACCGTCGGCTCGACCCTGCGGATGGCGTCGAGAATGGCCGAGGCGGCGACCTCGTAAATGCCGGCCGCATCGCGCTCGGGGATCTTGTGCGGCAACGCCCCGGCGACGAGCTCCCAGGTCTCCTGGGCGCGCCGCGCGGTCGAAACGAGCGCCAGGTCCGGAGCAAGCCCTTGCCGGGCGATGAAGGCGCCGACGACGGGCGCCGCATTGCGTCCACGCTCCGAAAGCGGCCGGCGATGGTCGGCAACGCCGTCCGGCCAGGCGGACTTCGCATGGCGGAGCAGCATGAGTCGGCGTGTCGAGGGCCGGGCGTCATCGGGCATGAAAGCTCCTCAGGGCAGCGAACCGGGGGCGGCAGCGCATTGTCGCATCATCATGCGCATAAAAAAAGCCGCCCCGAAGGGCGGCTCAAACGCCGGAAAAGCTCAGAACCGGCTATTTCCACTCGCGAATGTCGACAAAATGACCAGCAACCGCCGCCGCGGCTGCCATTGCCGGAGAAAGCAGATGCGTGCGCCCCTTGAAGCCCTGGCGGCCTTCGAAGTTGCGGTTCGATGTGGAGGCACAACGTTCGCCGGGCTTCAGGCGGTCGTCGTTCATCGCCAGGCACATGGAGCAGCCGGGCTCGCGCCAGTCGAAGCCCGCTTCCTTGAAGATCTTGTCCAGGCCTTCCGCTTCCGCCTGTTCCTTGACGAGGCCGGAGCCCGGAACGATCATCGCCGAAACGGTCGGGGCGACCTTGCGGCCTTCGACCACCTGGGCGACGGCGCGCAGGTCCTCGATGCGGCCATTGGTGCAGGAGCCGATGAACACCCGGTCGATGGCGATGTCGGTGATCTTCGTGCCGGGCTTCAGGCCCATATAGTCGAGCGCACGCCACTTGGAGGTCCGCTTCGTCTCGTCCTGGATGTCGTCCGGGTCGGGAACGACGCCCTGGACGGAGACGACGTCTTCCGGCGAGGAGCCCCAGGAAACGATCGGCGGCAGATTGCCGGCATCGAGCACGACGACGCGGTCGTAATGGGCGCCTTCGTCCGTGTGCAGCGTCTTCCAGTATTCGACCGCCCTGTCCCAGGCCTCGCCCTTGGGGGCGCGCGGCTTGTCCTTGATGTACTCGAAGGTGGTTTCGTCCGGTGCGATCAGCCCGGCGCGCGCGCCGCCTTCGATCGTCATGTTGCAGACGGTCATGCGGCCTTCCATCGACAGCGACCGGATCGCCTCACCGGCAAACTCGATGACGTGGCCGGTGCCGCCTGCCGTGCCGATCTCGCCGATGATCGCAAGGATGATGTCCTTTGCGGTGACGCCCGGCGGCAATTGGCCGTCGACGCGCACCAGCATGTTCTTCGCCTTTTTCTGGATCAGCGTCTGCGTCGCAAGGACATGCTCGACCTCGGACGTGCCGATGCCGTGCGCCAGCGCGCCGAAAGCGCCGTGCGTCGAAGTGTGGCTGTCGCCGCAGACGATCGTCATGCCCGGCAGCGTGAAGCCCTGCTCCGGACCGACGATGTGAACGATCCCCTGGCGCTTGTCGTTCTCCGAATAATATTCGACGCCGAAATCCGCGGCGTTCCTGGCAAGCGCCTCGACCTGGATGCGGCTTTCCTCGTTCTTGATGCCGAGATGGCGGTCCGGTGACGTCGGAACGTTATGGTCGACGACGGCCAGCGTCTTTTCCGGGGCGCGAACCTTGCGTCCGGCCATGCGCAGTCCTTCGAAGGCCTGCGGGCTCGTCACCTCGTGAACGAGGTGACGATCGATGTAGAGGAGACAGGTTCCGTCGGCCTGGCTGTCCACCAGGTGATCGTCCCAGATCTTGTCGTAGAGAGTACGCGGTGCGCTCATGGGTTATGTATCCATCGTATTTTCAAGAATGTGGAATGGGGGCCGGCGCCAATGCGGCCGGTAACGCTGATCGTGCGATCAGGATAGGCGGCTGGTGAGCGCCCCTGAAACGCGCGCAAAAAAGCGTGCCGGCAGGCGCTTGTGATCCTGCAGCACGACGATCTTCTGCTCGCGACATCCGAATTTGGATTCCATGACCGTGCTCATATCAATTTTTTGACAGTTCGGCAATCGGCGAGGCGGGGAGCGAAACCCGATGACGGGCGTGCTCGCGTTGAATGGGCGGAACGGATATGATAAGCAAAACTTATTATTCAACGCGATCGATCAAATGCCCAGGAAACTCGAGTCCGATACGATCGGGATGCTCCTCACCGATGTCTCCCGCCTGTTGCGCGGCGCCTTCGATCGGAAGGTCAATGCGATGGACCTCGGGATCACGCCCGGCGAGGCGCGCACATTGGTCCAGGTGGCCGTCACCGAAGGCATCAAGCAGGCGGAGATTGCGACCCGCATGGGGATCGAGCCCATGACCCTCTCCGCCTATCTCGACCGCCTGGAAGCGATGGGCCTCGTCGCGCGTATCCCGGATCCGGCGGACCGGCGCGCCAAGAACGTCGTCGTGACCGACAAGGCCGACCCGCTCATCACCGAGCTGATGTCGGGCCTGCGTGAAATGATGAATGCTTATACCGAGGACCTGGGCGACGACGGACGGGAGGTCCTGCGCGCAAACCTGAGGATCCTGCGGGACAGTCTCCGCCGCCTCGACCCGTGTCTCGCCGGCAAGGAGAAGGGGGCGGCCGAATGACGCTCAGGATGAGCGAGCGGCGCACGAGCATCATCGGCGCCTTCCTGGTGGCGCTCGGCCCCATCTCGATGGCGCTCTACACGCCGGCAATGCCGGAGCTCGTGCGCGCCTTCGCCTCCACCGAAGCGGCGATCAAGATGACGCTGTCTCTCTATTTCGGTGGCTTCGCCCTTGCCCAGCTCGCCTCGGGCACGCTTTCCGACGTCATCGGCCGGCGACGAACAACGCTGATCTTCATGGTTATCTATCTCGCCGGCAGCCTCATGGCGGCCTTCGCGCCCTCCGTCCCGGTGCTGCTCGCGGGGCGCCTCGTGCAGGGAATCGGCGCCTCCGTCGGAATGACCGTGGCGCGCGCCATCGTTCGCGACCAGTTCACCGGCACAACGGCGGCGCGCATCATGAACATGATCGGCATGATGCTGGCGCTCGGGCCGGCGGTCTCACCGACCCTCGGCGGTATCGCGCTTGGCCTCTTCGGCTGGCAGTCGATCTTTCTGCTGATGGTCGGCTTCGCGCTGATGGCGTGCTTCATCGTACAGCTCTTCATGGCGGAGACGACGACGCCGGATCGCAACAAGGGGCATTTCCGGCCCATTCTCGCAGCCTATGGCGAGCTTATAAGGGACAGCCGCTTCGTGTCTTCGACATTGGTGATCGCCGGCGCGGTCGGCGCGCTCTATGCATGGGCGACCATGCTGCCCTTCGTGCTGATCAGCCAGGTCGGGCTTAGCCCGACCGAGTTCGGCATCGGCATGCTCATGCAATCGGGCCTGTTCTTTTCGGGCACGGTCACGATGCGTCTCATGATGCGTCGCTTCACGCCGCAGGCGCTCGTGCCGGCCGGTCTCTTCTTCATCGGCGCGGCGAGCCTCGCCCTCGCCTTCACCATGCATGCGCTGGAACCGACTTTCCTCTCGGTGATGACGCCGATCGGGATCTATGCCTTCGGCATCGCCTTCGTCATGCCCTATATGATGACGGCGGCGATGGCCCCCTTCCCGCATATCGCCGGCACGGCTTCGGCGATGATGGGCTTCATCCAGATGAGCGCCGGACTCCTCGGCGGCGCGCTTGCCGCTCTCGTCGGGGTGCCGGCCATGGCGCTCGGAACGATCATTCCGAGCTTCGGCCTTCTCTCGCTTGCAAGCTATTTCTGGTACCGCAGGTCCGTACGCCTAAGGCCGCTGGTCGCACCGGCGGCTGCGGAGACGCCGCTGAACGAAGCGGCGGAGTGAGCAAATAAAAAAACCGCGGCGGAGCGATCCACCGCGGCTCCCAACCTGCAATCCTTCAGAGCTTAGCGGTTGCGCGCTGCCAGCGTGCGCAGGCGCAGTGCGTTGAGCTTGATGAAGCCGGCGGCATCCTTCTGGTCGTATGCGCCCTGATCGTCCTCGAAGGTGACGAGCTTGTCGGAATAGAGCGACTTGCCGCTCTCGCGGCCGATGACCATGACATTGCCCTTGTAGAGCTTCAGCGTCACTTCGCCTTCCACATGCTCCTGGCTCTTGTCGATCGCCGCCTGCAGCATTTCGCGCTCCGGAGAGAACCAGAAGCCGTAATAGATGAGCTCGGCATAGCGCGGCATCAGTTCGTCCTTCAGATGCGCCGCACCGCGGTCGAGCGTGATGCTCTCGATCGCACGATGGGCCGCAAGCAGGATCGTGCCGCCGGGAGTCTCGTAGACGCCGCGCGACTTCATGCCGACGAAACGGTTCTCCACGAGGTCGAGGCGGCCGATGCCGTTGTCGCGGCCGTATTCGTTGAGCTTGGCAAGGAGCGTTGCCGGCGACATGCGCACGCCGTCGATCGACACGGCATCGCCACGTTCGAAGCCGACCTTGATGATGGTCGCCTTGTCGGGTGCCGCTTCCGGCGAAATGGTGCGCATATGCACATATTCGGGAGCTTCCTGGGCCGGGTCCTCCAGCACTTTTCCTTCCGAGGAGGAGTGCAGGAGGTTGGCGTCGACGGAGAAAGGCGCCTCGCCCTTCTTGTCCTTGGCGACCGGGATCTGGTGCTTTTCGGCGAATTCGAGCAGATCGGTGCGGCTCTTGAACGACCAGTCGCGCCAGGGGGCGATGATCTTGATGTCCGGATTGAGCGCGTAAGCAGAAAGTTCGAACCGCACCTGGTCGTTGCCCTTGCCGGTCGCGCCATGGGCGATCGCATCGGCGCCGGTCTTCCTGGCGATATCGATGAGGTGTTTGGAGATCAGCGGACGGGCGATCGAGGTGCCGAGCAGGTAGACGCCTTCATAGACGGCATTGGCGCGGAACATCGGGAACACGAAGTCCCTCACGAATTCCTCGCGGACGTCCTCGATATAGATCTCCTTGATGCCGAGCATCTCGGCCTTCTTGCGAGCCGGCTCCAGTTCTTCGCCCTGGCCGAGGTCGGCGGTGAAGGTCACCACTTCGGCGCCCAGTTCCGTCTGCAGCCATTTGAGGATGATCGAGGTGTCGAGACCGCCGGAATAGGCGAGAACGACCTTCTTGACGTCTTTATACGATGCCATGGTTTTTGTCCGTCTGCTCGTTTTGTCAGGCTCTCGGGCGCGGCGCTGCCGCATCGAAAATCTGCGGCACTTTAGCCAGAACTTGAGGGGATACAAGCGGAACTACTGCATGTCGCCCAAAACTGTGCCGCGTTTGAGCGCGGAGGACAGGCGCAAGAAAATGCAAGGCGGTCGCCAGATCGCGTGAATCCACTGGCAAAAGCCTCAGGCCGGAGGTATCAGCAAGGATCGTCGTTCGAGGAATGCGTCATGGATTTCGTTCCCAACCTGCCGACACTCATCGCTTTCGCCGCAGCAAGTCTCCTCCTCGCCGCGACACCGGGTCCGGACATGACGCTTTCGATCAGCCGGGCGCTGGCGCAGGGGAAGAAGGCCGCGCTTTTCGTCGTGCTCGGCACCGGACTTGGCATCGTCGTCCATACGCTGCTCGTCGCCTTCGGCATTTCGGCACTGATCACGGCATCTCCGACCGCCTTTCTGGTTCTGAAGACCGGCGGTGCCGCCTATCTCCTCTGGCTTGCGATCCAGGCGATCCGCTACGGATCCAGCCTGTCGGTGACGAAGGTGACGGAGGCGAAGGGAACTGCGCTTTCGAACGTCGCGACCGGCTTTTCGGTGAACATTCTGAACCCGAAAGTCGTGATATTCTTCATGACCTTCCTGCCGCAGTTCGTCAGCGCCGGAGATCCCGCCGTCACGGGCAAGCTCCTGTTCCTCGGCTTTTTCTTCATCGTCATCGGCATGCCGGTCAATGCGATGGTCGTGCTCGCCGCCGATTGGCTTGCCGCGTGGCTGCAGCGCAACAGGCGCGTCATGCGGGCGATCGACTACAGCTTCGCCGGAGTCTTCTCGATTTTTGCCGTGAAGATTTTCCTGACGCAGGCGCGCTGAGATTATCTCCGGGCGCTTGGGGTTATTTGCCGCTCATCTGCCTGCCTGCATCTTCTCCCCGTCCTGACGGGGAGAAGAGACAAGCGGCAAGATCCGCTACCCAAATTTCGAGCCGATATTCAAGGTTGCGGATCGAGCGCCGAGATCGCGGCGTGCGCTCTTCTCCCCGTCCTACGGGGAGAAGATGCCGGCAGGCAGATGAGGGGCCACACCCGCCTAAACCTTGTCACCCGATCAGCAGCGCATCGTCGTCCAACGTCTGCCCGCGAATGCGGCGGAACATGGCGATGAGGTCCTCGACCTGAAGCGTCTTGCGGCTGTCGCCCGCAACATCGAGCACGATCTCGCCGCCGTGGAGCATGACGGTGCGGTGGCCGAAATCGAGCGCCTGGCGCATCGAATGCGTGACCATCAGCGTCGTCAGCTTGCGGTCCGAGACGATCTTCTGGGTGAGGTTCATGATGAACTCGGCCATTCCCGGGTCGAGTGCCGCCGTGTGCTCGTCGAGCAGCAGCACCTCGGAGCCCGCAAGCGTCGCCATCACCAGCGAGACCGCCTGGCGCTGGCCGCCCGAAAGCAGGTCCATGCGGTCACGCATGCGGTTTTCGAGACCCAGATTGAGTTCGGCGATACGCTCGCGGAAATGCTCGCGCCGCCGCGAGCCGAGCGCCGGCGTCAGGCCGCGTCTTTCGCCGCGCCTGGCGGCCAGCGCCAGGTTTTCCTCGATCGAGAGAGCGCCGCAACTGCCGGCGAGCGGATCCTGGAAGACACGCGCGACGAGCCCGGCGCGGGCCGCCGTGCCCTTGCGCGTCACGTCGGTCGTGCCGATCGTGACGCGGCCGCCGCTCGGCAGCACGTCGCCTGCGAGAACCCCGAGCAGCGTCGACTTGCCGGCACCGTTTGAGCCGATGACCGTGACGAAGGAGCCTTCCTCGATAGTGAGGCTGACGCCGTTCAGCGCCTGCTTCTGGAGCGGCGTGCCCTTGCCGAAGACGACCTGGATGTTTTCGACGTTGATCATGCGGCACCTCCGCGGCGCAGGCGGGGCAGAATGAGCGCTATCGTCACCAGCAGCGCGGTCACGAAATTGAGGTCGGAAGCCTGCAGGCCGAGCGTATCGGTCGAAAGCGCCACCTGGATGGCGATGCGGTAGAGGATCGACCCGAGCACGCAGCCGATGAGCGCGATCAGAATGCCGCGGGCGCCGAGCAACGTCTCGCCGATGATCACGGCGGCAAGCCCCACGACGATCGTCCCGACACCCGAGGTCACGTCGGCAAAGCCGTTGGTCTGGGCAAACAGTGCACCGCCCAGGGCGACGAGTGCGTTGGAGATCGCCATGCCGAGATAGATCTGCCGGCTGGTGTCGACCCCTTGCGCCCGCGCCATGCGGGAATTGGCGCCGGTCGCCCGCATCGCAAGGCCCGCATCGCTTTCAAGAAAGCGCCAGACGAGAACGACGGCAAGGGCGACGAGAATGCCGACGAAAAGCGGGCGCACATAGAAGTCCCGCAGACCGAGGCCGTAGAAGGGCGAAAGCATCGTGTCGGCATTGATCAATGCGACGTTGGGCTTGCCCATGATGCGAAGATTGACCGAGAAGAGCGCAATCATCGTCAGAATCGAGGCGAGCAGGTTCAGAATCTTGAACCGCACGTTCAGGAGCGCCGTGACCATGCCTGCGGCAGCACCGGCGACCATCGCCACCGCTGCGGCAAGCCACGGATTGACGCCGGCGATGATCAGGACCGCGGTGACTGCGGCGCCAAGCGGAAAGGAGCCGTCAACGGTCAGATCCGGAAAGTCGAGCACCCGGAAGGCGAGAAAGACGCCGACGGCGACGAAGGCATAGACAAGCCCCAGCTCCACGGCTCCCCAGAAAGCGATTTGACTCAACGCCGGTAGTCCTCTTCTCGGATGCTCCGCAGGCGTAAGGCGCTGCGGAGCACGTATTCTGAAGTTGAAGCGGGATGCGTACCATTTCCGTATCCCGCTCGATAAGCGAACCGCCCCCGTATGGAACGGGGGCGGCAAAAAGACAATGATCGCCCGGAAAGGGGATCGCCCGGAGAGGGGGATCGTCCGGAGAGGGGGGATCGTTACTCGATCGTGCGGGTCGCCCGTCCGACGACGCTCTCCGGCAGTGTGACGCCCATCCGGGTGGCGGCGCCCTTGTTGATCACGAGATCGGTTCCGGCGGCGACCTTGACGGCGATATCGCCGGGGTTTTCGCCCTTGAGGACGCGAACGACGACCTCGCCCGTCTGCTTTCCGACGTCATAGTAATTGAAACCGAGGGCCGCCAGTGCGCCGCGGGAGACGGAATCGGTGTCGGCGGTGAAGAGCGGCAGCTTGCTTTCCTCTGCGACGGCGACGGCACCTTCGAGGGCGGAGATGATGGTGTTGTCCGTCGGGACATAGATCGCGTCGGCGCGGCCGACGAGCGCACGAGCCGCACCCTGGACTTCGGCCGATTTCGTCGCGGCGGATTCGATCACCGTCAGGCCGGCCTTTTCAGCCTCTTCCTTGAGGACCGCCAGCAGCGAGACGGAGTTCGCTTCGCCCGAATTGTAGAGATAGCCGATGGTCTTGACGTTCGGCAGGATCTCCTTGATCAGCGCCACGTGCTCGGCGACCGGGGACAGGTCGGAAAGACCGGTGACGTTGCCGCCGGGCTTCTCCATGTCCTTGACGAGCTGCGCGCCCAGCGGATCGGAAACGGCGGTGAAGACAACGGGAATATCGCGGGTGGAGGAAACCACGGCCTGGGCCGACGGGGTGGAGATCGGCACGATCACGCTCGGGGCTTCGCCCGCGAACTGGCGGGCGATCTGTGCTGCGGTCGCCGGGTTACCCTGCGCCGACTCGTAAATGAACTTGAGGTTCTCGCCTTCCTTGTAGCCGGCGGCGGCCAGCGCATCCTTGACGCCGTCGCGTGCGGCATCGAGCGCGGGATGTTCGACGATTGCCGTAACGGCAACCGTGACTTCGTCGGCGCGTGCCGGTAGAGAAAGCGCGACCGTGGCGGCAAGCGCGATAAGAAGCGAACGCATGGGTGTCCTCCGGTTTATGGTTGGCGATTTCCGGGAAGGCCGGCTAACGTCCCTCCCGCATCGCTTCAGAATAATTCCGCCGCTTTCTTAGGAAAGCAAGGGCCCGAAATCAATCGGCGCAAACAGCTTCATCCATCAAACTTCTTCATCGATCGCGGTGATCGTGCGGCACGCCCGAAACTGGTGGAAGGACGATGAGCCGCCTCAGTCCTCGCCGTGATTGGCGATCATCATCGCCTCGAAGGCGAGGCGGTCGACCTTGCGCATGCGTTCCGATTCCGACTTGAGCTGTCCGCAGGCGGCAAGAATGTCGCGGCCGCGCGGGGTGCGGATCGGCGAGGCGTAGCCGGCCTGATTGATGAAGTCGGCGAACTTCTCGATCTGCTCCCAGTCCGAGCACTGATAATTGGTGCCCGGCCAGGGATTGAAGGGGATCAGGTTGATCTTGGCCGGAATGCCCTTCAGCAGCTTCACCAGTTCCTTGGCGTCTTCCAGGCTGTCGTTGACGTCCTTCAGCATCACATATTCGAAGGTGATGCGGCGGGCATTCGACAGGCCCGGATAGGCGTGGCAGGCCTCCATCAGCTCCTTCAGCGGATATTTCTTGTTGATCGGCACCAGCATGTCGCGCAGATCGTCGCGCACGGCATGAAGCGAAATCGCGAGCATTACCCCGATTTCCTCACCGGTGCGGTAGATCTCCGGCACGATGCCTGAGGTCGAAAGAGTGATGCGCCGCTTCGACAGCGACAGCCCGTCGCCGTCGGACGCGATCAGCAGCGCCGTCTTGACGTTTTCGAAATTGTAGAGCGGCTCGCCCATCCCCATCATCACGATATTGGTGATCTTGCGGCCTTCCGCCGGCACGATCGCACCCTGCGGCGTGTCGCGCTCGGGGAAATCGCCGAGCCGGTCGCGGGCGAGCAGAAGCTGCGCGAGGATCTCTTCCGCCGTCAGATTGCGCACCAGCTTCTGCGTGCCGGTGTGGCAGAAGGAACAGGTGAGCGTGCAGCCGACCTGGCTCGAAATGCAAAGCGTGCCGCGGCCCTCCTCCGGAATGTAGACCGTCTCGATCTCTACCGGACGGCCGGCGCCGCGTGGGGGAAAGCGCAGCAGCCACTTGCGCGTGCCGTCGCCCGAAACCTGCTCTTCGACGATCTCCGGCCGTGCGATGGTGAAATGCTCCTTGAGCATCTCGCGCATGTCCTTGGAGACGTTGGACATTTCGTCGAAATCCGAGACGCCGCGAACATAAAGCCAGTGCCAGAGTTGGCTGACGCGCATCTTCACCTGCCGCTCCGGCACGCCCTTTTCGGCGAGCAGCTTCGCGATGTCTTCGCGCAACAGGCCGATCAGCGACGGCTTTTCCGGCTGTGGCGCAAGCCGCACCTGGGGCGCCTTGACGATGTCCGGCCTGTTTAGAATCTCGGTGGCTGCCATGCTCATCTGGTCCTGTCGTAAAGCGACGGCTCGTCCGGAGACGTTTCCGGATCCTGTTCCGATGCTCGAATTGAAATCTGGCGAGCCTCGGTCACGCGCTCAACGGGGGCGCGGGGGCTCCGAATTTGGGGGCGCTTTAGCATTCTTTTGGCGGCGAGTCACCATGGGACATTATTCTGCCCCTGGTCCGCCTGAACACCCGACGCAAAAAGGCCGACCTCATGGCCGGCCCTTGCATCGTCAAGCGCGCTTGGCTCTTACTTGCAGGCCTCGATCTGCTTCAGGGCGGCCGAAATGCCGGAGAGCGAATAGGAGTAGGAGGTTTCCGTGCCGCGCCGCGATTTCGCATTGACCGACATGGCCTTGCCCGATTTCATCGCAGCGACCAGTGCCGGCTCCTCGGCGGCGTTTTCCACCCAGGCGGAATTGCCCTTGGTGAACATGACGAAGGTGCGGCCGTCGACCACCACGTTGACCTTGGAATTGTCCTGCAGCGGGTACCCCATCATCGCCTGCGGCTCATAGCTGATGTTCTGTCCCGGACGCTGCGAAACGAGGAAGAAGATATCGCCGTGATCGACACCGGCCGGGGCCTTTTCCTTCGGCACGGACAGCACATAGCAGACCTTGCCGTTGCCGGCCTGGTAGGAATATGCGCCCCAGGCGTTGAACTGCTGGATTCGCGTCGGAGATTGAGCGGAAGCCACGCCGGATGCAGCCATTACGAGTGCGAGTGCAGTTGCGATCTTTCTTACAAACATGAGTTCCTGCCGCTTGTCTTGCTTACGGTCGCCCGAAACCGCGTGGGATGGGCAACGCATAATCACGATTTAAGTTTATTTTGACTTAATCCGGGTTACCAAACCGTCAACGATTCGGGAAAACGCCCCTTTTTGCGCCCGAATGCGCCTCAAGGTCCATTCGCACGCGGATTGCCGATCCGGTCGACGTCGATACTGGAGAGCCGCCCCTTGCCTCCCTCTATGTCACAAAGAATCGGGCAAGAGTTTGACTTTCCGGGCGGGATT
The DNA here is from genome assembly GCF_000375585.1 of Sinorhizobium meliloti 4H41. Lineage (GTDB taxonomy): Bacteria > Pseudomonadota > Alphaproteobacteria > Rhizobiales > Rhizobiaceae > Sinorhizobium > Sinorhizobium meliloti_A. The sequence goes on from NZ_AQWP01000007.1 coordinate 170,251, forward strand.
GCGGCAAGGCGCCTCCGGCGCGGGCGGTATGAACAGACCCGCAAAGGCCGCAGCAGCGGGACAACTCACTGCTCGGCGCTGTCTCGCAGCACTTCGTCGGCCTTCTGGTAATGCCGTTCCTTGATCTGGCCGCTGATCGCGGCGAAGGCGGCCGTCAATACGGCGATGTCGTCGGAGAAGCCGATCATGGCCAGCATGTCCGGTACGAAATCGAGCGGCAGGACGAAATAGCCGAGCGCCGCGAGCAGAATGCCGCGCGTGCGCGTCGGCGTCGCCGGATCCACTGCGCAATAATAGGCGGCGACGAGGTCGCGGCTGAAGGGAATCTGCCGGGCCGCGCGCCGGAAGGTCGGCCAGAACCGGCGGCGCACCTTGTGTTCCTTGCGCTCCTGCTCGGATTCCTCGCCGGGGAGGAGAATTTCACCGATCTTGATATCGTCCATCGCGTCGATTCCGGTCGTTCAGGGTACTGCGCGGCATTGTAGTGCCGCAGCCTGATATGGGAACGGTGGCCGCTATTTCAAATGGCCGGGCATGCGCCTCTTATTCGATATGGTCGGGCATGAGGCCCTTATTTCATATGGTCGGGCATGCGGCCCTCGGCCGCCCGGTCCATCTTTGCCGCCAATTTGAAATCGAGTTCGGTCAGTCCTTCCGCGTCGTGAGTCGACAGGGTCACGTCCACCTTGTTGTAGACGTTGAACCATTCCGGATGATGATTGAGCTTTTCGGCGGCGAAGGCGCATTGCGTCATGAAGGTGAAGGCCTCGGCGAAGGTCTTGAACCGGAAGGTCTTCCATATAGAGCCGCCGTCCTCCGCAAGGACCCAGCCCTCCATCTTGTGCAAATGCTCGGCGATGGCCGCCGCGTCCAATTTTTCCGGCCGCATGCTGTTCCTCCTTGTGCATCCCGTCCTTATCAACGAACTTGCCCGCGACAATGTTCACGCGCAAGCCCGCCGCTCGACGAGGACGTTCCGATCCCTGTCCGGGAGCCGGCGGAGGCCTTCGGGGCGCTTTACCAGACGCTCGAAGCAGGATGCTCCTCATTGCTCGCGAGGTTCGAGCGCTCTTCGTGAAGCGGGAAGACCTCTTCCGTGAGATAAGGGCCGCCGCCGACCGAATCGCGTGACGACAGGAGCACGAAGCGGGAGACGGTGAAGGGAGCGGTGACGAAATTACCGCGCCCGGAGAGATATTCGACGACATCCTCGACGCGCGAGGAGCGCAGGCGCGCCAGCGTCACATGCGGGGTGAACTTTCGCGGATCCGAGGGCAGCCCTATGCGCTGGCAGATGCGCTCGATTTCGGCCTGAAGGGCGAACATTTCGGAAGCCATGCTGACGCCGGCCCAGACGGAGTGCGGTTTCTTGGAACCGAAGGCGCCGGTGCCCGACAGCTGCAGCTGAAACTCGGGCCGTTCGATGCGGTCAAGCCTGTCGATGATCTCGTCGGCGGTTCGCCAGTCGACGTCGCCGATGAAGCGGAGCGTGATGTGGTAATTCTCCACATCGATCCAACGAGCTCCGGGAAGACCTCCGCGCAGCAAGGAAAGACTCATTGCTGCATTGCGCGGAATTTCGAGGGCGGTGAATAGTCTCGGCATGGCGAGCTCCCCGAATCTCTTGCAGATGCTTGAAGCGAATCACGCATCGCATCTGCACGCAACCATTATTTGTCCCGTCGGAACGTTTACTTTCCCTTAACTGTGGATGCGCTGTCATTCTCCTTTCGCAAGTGAGCGGACGAAAAGCTCCGCCGTCGGCAGGAAGCGCTCTACCATGACGCCGACACCCCCGCCGTTCGGATGCATGCCGTCGTCGAGCTTAAGGCCGACCTCGGTCACGACGCCGTCGAGGAAGAAAGGGTAGAAGACGAGATTGTGTTCCTTTGCGAGGTCGGGATAGATCGGATTGAAGCGCGCCGCATAATCCGGCCCCATGTTCGGCGGCGCCATCATTCCCGCGAGCAGGACGGCGATGCCGCGCTCCTTGAGGCGCGCGACCATCGCCTCCAGATTCTTGCGCGTCTCTTCCGGCGGGATGCCGCGCAGCGCGTCGTTGGCGCCGAGCTCGAGGATTACGCCGTCTGTTCCGTCGGGGATCGACCAATCGATGCGGGCAAGACCGCTGGAGGTGGTGTCGCCGGATACGCCGGCATTGGCGATCGTGACGGCGAGCCCCTTGTCCTTAAGGGCCTTTTCGAGGCGGGCGGGGAAGGCATCTTCCGGGGGGAGTTGGTAGCCGGCCATCAGGCTGTCGCCGAAGCCGACGAGGCTGACGGGCTCGGCGCGAGCCGCCGCCGATAACACGATTGTCATTGTCAGGCCGAATAAAATGGGCAGAAAGTCTTTTAATGCCATAGGCTCGTTCCTAAATCGGCGGACAATTGTTTGATGATCCGTATCAAATTTTCATATAGGGCTCTTTCGCGTGGCAAAAACCATCATCGAGTTGAAAAATGCGGATCTGACGCTGGGCGAAGCCGCGGCGTCCGTGCATGTGCTGAAGGGCGTAAGCCTCGCGATCGATGCCGGCGAATCGGTGGGTATCGTCGGCCCCTCGGGCTCGGGCAAATCGACTCTGCTCATGGTCATGGCCGGGCTGGAGCGGCTCGACGGCGGCGAAATCATCATTGACGGCACGGCGCTCCACCGCCTCGGCGAGGACGCAGTCGCCGATTTCCGCGGCCGCAATGTCGGCATCGTTTTCCAGTCCTTCCATCTCATCCCGAACATGACCGCGCTCGAGAACGTCGCGGTGCCGCTCGAGCTCGCGAATGTCCGCAATGCATTCGACATAGCGCGTAAGGAACTGATCGCCGTGGGGCTCGGCGAACGGCTGACGCACTACCCCGGGCAGCTTTCCGGCGGCGAACAGCAGCGCGTGGCGATCGCCCGGGCGCTCGCGCCCTCTCCGAAGCTGCTGATCGCCGACGAGCCGACGGGCAACCTCGACGCGGAGACCGGCCGACAGATCGCCGACCTCCTCTTTGCCGAACAGCGCGAGCGTGGCATGACGCTCGTTCTCGTCACGCATGATGCGGCGCTCGCCGGACGCTGCGAAAGACAGATACGCGTCCGCTCCGGTGAAATCGTCCCCGACGCTGAACGGCTCTCCGCCTCGGCCCGGCAGGGAGCCGTGTCCGCATGAGCGGGACGGTTGCCGTCCGGCGGCTGCTCCCGACGATTTCCCTGCGCCCTCTGCTCGCGCTTCGCCCGCTGTTCGCGCTTCGTCTGGCGCTCCGGGAAATGCGCGGGGGCCTGAGGGGCTTCTATATTTTCCTCGCCTGCATCGCCCTCGGTACGACCGCGATCGCCGGGGTCAACTCGCTGTCCCAGTCGATCAGCGAAACGATCGCCTCGCAAGGGCAGGAACTGCTCGCCGGCGACATCCGGTTCGAGCTCAACAATCGGGTGGCGACCGCGGACGAGCGTGCCTTCCTCCAGGGTCTCGGCGAGGTTTCGGTATCCGCGGGTCTGCGTTCCATGGCGCGGCTCCCGGACGGCTCCAACCAGGCGCTGGTGGAGCTCAAGGCCGTGGACGGCGCCTACCCGCTTTACGGCAAGCTCGAAAGCGAGCCGGCAAAGCCGCTCCCTGAATTGCTGGCGAAGGACGGCGAGGTGTTCGGCGCAGTCGCCGCACCGCTGCTTCTCGAGCGCCTCGGCATCTCGCCGGGCGCGGAAATTCTCATCGGCAATGCGCGTATCCGGGTCGGCGCGGTACTCGCCAGCGAACCCGACGCTCTTTCCGACGGCTTCGGTTTCGCGCCGCGGCTGATGATTTCCTCCGATGCGCTTGCCGCTTCCGGGCTCGTGCAGACCGGCAGCCTTGTCGAACACACCTACAAGGTCCGCCTGCCGGATCCCGCAGACGTGCCGCTCATTCGCGTGCAGGCCGAGACGCGCTTTCCCTCCGCCGGCTGGTCGATACGGACGAGCGGCAATGCCGCACCCTCCCTCAATGCAAACATCACGCGTTTCTCCCAATTCCTGACGCTCGTCGGGCTGACGGCGCTGATCGTCGGAGGCGTGGGGGTTGCCAACGCCGTACGCTCCTATCTCGACGGCAAGCGCAGCGTCATCGCGACTTTCAAATGTCTCGGCGCTCCGGCGTCGCTGGTCGCGATGATCTACCTTGCGCAGATCCTGATGATCGCCCTCATCGGGATCGCGATCGGCCTCGTGCTCGGCGCTCTCATCCCCTTCGTGGCAGCGCAGTTCCTTGCCGGCCTGCTGCCCGTATCCACCGCATTCGTGCTCTATCCCTCGGCCCTGGGTCTTGCGGCGCTTTTCGGCCTTCTGACGGCGCTGACCTTCGCCATCCTGCCGCTCGGGCGGGCGCGCCGTGTGCCGGCAACCGCGCTTTTCCGGCAGCAGGGTTTCGAGCCGGCCGGCTTGCCTGCCCTGCCCTATCTCGCCGGCGCCTTCATCTGCCTGGCAGGACTTGCCGGGCTCGCGGTCTGGGCCGCCTATGACCGTTCCATTTCGCTGATCTTTCTTGGCGCGATCGCCTTTGCCTTCATCGTGCTGCGCGGGGTTTCGCTCCTCATATCCTGGCTGGCGCGGCGCAGCCCGCGCGTCAATTCGCCGGCGCTGAGACTGGCCATCGGCAACATTCACCGGCCGGGTGCCTTGACGCCGTCGGTGGTGCTGTCGCTCGGCCTCGGCCTCACTCTTCTGGTGACGCTGGCGCTCATCGACGGCAATCTGCGGCGCGAGCTCACCGGCGACATGGCCGAGCGCGCGCCCAACTTCTTCTTTGTCGACATTCAGGGCAGCGAGATCGAAGGCTTCCGCTCCGTGCTCGCGGGAGCGATGCCGGAGGGCAAGATCATCGAAGTGCCGATGCTGCGCGGGCGCATCGTCGCGCTCAACGGCGAGGATGTGAACAGCCGCAACGTTCCCCCCGGCGGCCAATGGGTGCTGCGCGGAGATCGCGGCATCACCTATGCCAAGAACAGGCCGGAAAATTCCAAACTCACCGAAGGCAGCTGGTGGCCCGAGGACTATGGCGGCGAGCCGCTCGTCTCCTTCTCGGCGGAGGAGGCCCGCGAGCTCGGGCTGAAGCTCGGCGATACGGTGACCGTCAACGTGCTCGGCCGCAACATCACGGCCCGGATCGCCAATTTCCGCGAGGTCGAGTGGGAGTCCCTTTCGATCAATTTCGTCATGGTCTTCTCGCCGAACACCTTCGCCGGCGCCCCGCATGCCTGGCTCGCGACCATCATCGATCCCGACGCCTCGGCCGAGGAGGAGGCGGCGGTGTTGAAGAGAGTGACGAATGCCTACCCGACGATCACCAGCGTGCGCGTGAAGGACGCGCTCGACATCGTCAATACGCTGCTCGGGCAGCTTGCAACTGCGGTGCGCGCGGCCGCGGCGGTCGCGCTTGTCGCTTCTATCCTCGTGCTTGCCGGCGCACTTGCCGCCGGCAACCGTGCCCGCATTCACGATGCCGTGGTCCTGAAGACGCTCGGCGCGACGCGGGCGACCCTGATCCGCGCCTTCAGCTACGAATACGTCATTCTCGGCCTGGCGACTGCCGTCTTCGCGCTTTTCGCCGGCAGCGTTTCGGCCTGGTTCGTCGTCAGCCGCATCATGACCCTGCCGTCGAGCTTCCTGCCGGACGTTGCGGTCGCGACCATCGTTCTTGCGCTGGTCGTGACGGTCGGGATCGGCCTCGCCGGAACCTGGCGCGTCCTCGGGCAAAAGGCCGCTCCGGTACTGCGGGAACTCTGATCCTGCCATGCCTGATGCGCGATTTCGGCCATGACGGCCGAGTTAACCGTAAATCACTCCAGTTTGATGGTCCGGCGGGCCGACTTTGTTCGATTCCAAGCGCTTCGCCCTTGTGCATGACGGCGTTCACCATCATATTTGTCCACAGGCATGCTGGAGCCCCGCAGCGGCGCCTGGGCGCGCAAAGGAACGACAAGGTTCGCCGCCCGACACCGTAACTTCAACCGGGGCTTAAATGAGGAAACAATGGCTGATCTGAGAAACTACCAAACCCGAATGTCGCCCGCCGGCGCTCAGGCGGGTGCCGTGATCGACGAAGGCCTTCGCGCTTATATGCTGAAGGTCTACAACCTGATGGCCCTCGGCCTGGCGATTACCGGCGTGGCAGCTTACGGAACCTATGCGCTTGCCGCCTCTAATCCGGCATTCGCCCAGCTTATCTACGGTTCTCCCCTGAAGTGGGTCGTGATGCTGGCGCCTCTTGCGCTGGTGTTCTTCCTGAGCTTCCGCATCAATTCCATGAGCGTTTCCGCGGCGCAGACGACTTTCTGGGTCTATGCGGCGTTGATGGGCCTGTCTCTGTCGTCGATCTTCCTGGTCTTCACCGGCCAGAGCATCGTGCAGACGTTCTTCGTGACGGCTGCTTCGTTCGGTGCCCTGTCGCTTTACGGCTATACGACGAAGAAGGACCTTTCGGGCCTCGGATCGTTCCTGATCATGGGCCTCTTCGGCGTGATCATCGCATCCGTCGTCAACATCTTCCTTGCCTCTTCGGCACTCGGCTTCGCGATCTCGGTGATCGGCGTGCTCATCTTCGCCGGCCTGACCGCCTACGACACGCAGAAGCTCAAGGAAATGTACTTCGAAGGCGATGACGCCTTGGTCGCCGGCCGCAAGGCCATCATGGGTGCGCTGACGCTCTACCTCGACTTCATCAACCTGTTCATGTTCATGCTGCAGTTCCTTGGCAACAGGAACGAGTAGTAGCGAACCGGTTTGACGGAAAAGGCGGCTTCGGCCGCCTTTTTGTTTGCCCGAAACCGGCCTTGATCGATCCGGCGCATCCATGCGAGACAGTACATCTCCAGCCATAATGCGCGAAGAATTCCATGACCGCCACGCTCCGCGACGCCGTTGCCGCCGACCTCCGCTCGATCACCGAGATCTATCGCGAGTCCGTTTTGAACGGGGTCGCGACCTATGAGGAGACGCCGCCATCCGAAGCCGAGATGGCGCTCCGCTTCTCCACGATCACCGGCAACGGCTACCCCTATGTGGTCGCGCTGGACGAGCGTGGCGCGGTTATCGGCTATGCCTATGCCTCCGCCTTCCGCAACCGCACCGCCTATCGGTTCCTGGTGGAGGATTCGATCTATCTTTCGCCGGAAGCACGGGGCAAGGGCATCGGCAAGGCGCTGCTTTCCGAACTGATCGGGCGCTGTACGGCTCTCGGCTTCCGCCAGATGATAGCGGTAATCGGCGGGGCGCACCCCTCATCGATCGCCCTGCACCGGGCGCTCGGCTTCGAACTGCAGGGGCTGATGAAGGCAACCGGCTTCAAGCATGGCCGGTGGCTTGATACGGCCTTCATGCAGCGGCCGCTCGGAGAAGGAACCGCAACGAAGCCCGCCGAGGGCGTCTATCCGGATACGCTTTATAGGAGCTGAGCTTGCGCAGGTGAGCTTCAAGCGTCAAATTCAGCGCCCAATTCCCGTTCGGTGAGGATGCGGTCGATCAGACCCCACTCCAGAGCTTCTTCCGCCGTCATGAAACGGTCGCGATCCATCGCGCGCTCGAATTCTTCATATGTTCGCCCGCAATGCTCGGCATAAAGCCGCGTCATGCGGTGTTTGGTTCGCCTGATTTCCTCGGCATGGATGAGCATATCGGAGGCCCGTCCCTGAAAGCCGCCCGAAGGTTGATGGACGAGGATGCTTGCATTGGGCAGGGCGGTGCGCTCGCCCGCTTCGCCTGCCATCAGCAGGAACGAACCCATCGAACGGGCCGTCCCCATGCAAAGCGTATGCACGGGCGCCCGGATGTAACGCATCGTGTCGTACATCGCGAAGCCGCTGGTAACGACACCGCCGGGCGAGTTTATATAGAGTTGGATCGGTTTTTTAGGGCTTTCGGCTTCCAGGAACAACAACTGTGCGCAAACGAGAGCAGACACTGCATCGTTCACCTCGCCGTTCAGAAAGATTATTCGCTCACGCAGCAGGCGGGAATAGATGTCGAATGAGCGCTCGCCACGGCTGGATTGCTCGACGACCATAGGGACGAGTTGCATCGCTTCGCGCATAGGCGAACTCCTGTCTGATGAGCTTGTTTTGGTAGAATGAGGCGTCAGGCGGCGCGCATCAGCCAAAGCCGGTTGCTGTTCGCCGCCGGCGGAGTTCGCGGAGCCAGCCGCTCATCCTCCAGCCCATGGATAATTTTCAGAATCGTGCCGCCGTCATTGCTGGGCCTGACCTGGAACGCCACGAGGCTTTCGAGAAAGGGAGGTTCGTCGTCGCGCATTCTGTAGCGAATTTCCTTGCCCGGTGCGGTGGAGACAGGCTCAGCCCCAGCCAGTTCCCGCCTGGGCAGCCATCGCTCACGGAACTCAGGCATGCTGATTGCCCGCCACACCTTTTCGGGCGATTCATCGAGTTCGTATTCGAGCACCAGATTCCTTGCCGGCTCGTTCAGTTCCACATCGTTCATTGATCCATATCCCTCAGCAAGACCTTCAACGCATCGATCCGCGCCGGCCAGTAGGCGCGATACTTCGCCAGCCATCCGGCAACGAGCGCCAGCCCCTCCGGGTCGACCTCGTAGTTCACGAAGCGCCCCTGCCGTTCCTCCCGAACCAGCTTTGCATTACGCAACACGTGGAGATGTTGGGACATGGCCGGCTGGCTGATGTCCATTCCGTTGCGCAAGGCACTGGCGTTCATGCTTCCGCTCGCCAGCTTCTCGAAGATTGCACGGCGTGTCGGGTCGGCGAGCGCTTTGAATATGTCGTTCTCAGTCATGACGTCAGATAAGCATACACTTATCTGATTCGCAACACGGATGGCACGCTTCGATGCAAGCGGTTTGGCGCCGCCAACCGATTCAGGGATAAATCCGCACGCGGGAAGAGGGGGCCGAGGCGAAGCGCTGCCGCTTGTCCCTTCGCCCCGCCTGCGGGGAGAAGGTGCCGGCAGGCGGATGAGGGGCGGCTCCGAGTGATATGTCGGTCAGGTTTTGACGAGCTTCAGCACCTTGTCGAAGGCCTTGAGCACCTGGGCGAGCTCGTGGCCTCGCTTCAATATCGTCCCGTGAGCGTTGAGCACGCTGAAGGCGCCCTGTTTCGCGGCGAGCTTCGGGTTTTTCTCGATGCGGTAGAGAGGCACTTCTCCGGCGCGCTTGAACACCGAAAAAACGGCCCGGTCCCTCAGGTGGTCGATCGCATAGTCGCGCCACTCCCCTTCGCCCACCATACGGCCGTAGACCTTGAGAATCAGGTCGAGTTCGCGGCGATGGAAGGTGACGGGCGGGGGGTTCTTGGCTTGCTTGTATTCGTGAAGATCGACGACCACATCGGAGGTGGTCTGGCCGTAGTGACGTGCTTCGCCTCGCGGCAAATCCGTTTCATCAGTCATCGGCATTTCGGCCTTCTAATGTGACAGGACCACGACAGTGTGCCTCACACGATCGGAAAAGCAAGCCGGAAGCTGTTGATCAATGTCAGCAATTCTTGGGGCTGCCGCAATTCAGTCAAAACGCCGCCCCAATTCGCCGCAACACTCCGACCGCTGCCGGACAGAGTCGTTGCCACCGTATGTCCGGCCAGCCGTCATGCTGCGGGAGGTTCTCGAACGCAGACATGGCTGGTTCGGTCCGGTAACTTCGAACCCTCAGCCCCAGCCCCTCGATGCTGCCGGGCCGAACCATCCCCTGTTCCGCCGCAAGCGATGCGGAACATTTCCTGTCATCAGAGCTTTCCCTGCGGCCCCGCGAGAACCGTTGCGGCACCGATAATGGCTCCCGGCGTTTCCTTGTCCTTCATCGATTGCAGCAGCACCGCGCAACCGCTGTTGCCCTGGCCTTCGAACAGGACGGAGGCCGGCAGCGTGAACTCCGCGGGCTTGCCCTCCCACATGCCGATGGTCTGGATGTCGCGCACGGCATGCCAATACGCGATCTCCTTGCCGCTGTTCTCGCCCTTCTCGACCTTGACCACCCTTGCCCGGTCGAAATAGACGACGACGACATTCGCCCTGCCTTTGCCGGCACCGACCTTGATGGAGATTTCATCGCCGCCGATCGAGGCGGCGATCGGCACCGACAGGCCCTTGCCCTTCTCGTCCATCAAGGCAAGCCGGTTCCTGATGGCCGGCAGGTCCGCGCCGTTGGCGTGGTCGCGCCCGTTCAGGATCGCCTGCGGCGTATAGACGCCGTAGCGGCCGAGCATGCGCGCATAGGCATATTGCCGCTCGGTATTTTCCTTGGAAGCGAGCGTGTCCGCCCATCCGAGATAGTTCCAATAGTCGACATGATAGGCGAGCGCGACGACCTCGCCTTCATCGACGAGCTTCTTGAGCGCCGCGTCCGCCGGGGGACAGGAGGAGCAGCCCTGGCTGGTGAAGAGTTCGACGACGCCTTTGAGCGCCCCGTCCTTGACCGCTCCATCCTTCACCGGCCCGCTCTCGGCCGCCCTGCCGTCATCCGCTGCGGATGCTCCGCAGAACGCACCAAACAGCCCGATCGCCAGGGCGAGACGTCGGATTGTTGGTGTGCAGGCGGATATCATGGCGTCTTTGTTCGTGCTCGTTAGAGCACTTCCGGGAAAATGTGGAACGTTTCCATCCGGAAGTGCGTCGCTTCAACGCGTTTGCCGCGCGGGGAGACCCCTACATACGACGGGTATTCTTCAACGAAAAGTCACGTTGGAGTGACTGCCGCAAAGCCGGCCAAAACCCTGTGGACCGGACAATAAAAAGCCGGGGCGTCGATGTGGACGCCCCGGCCTTTCTGTTCATACGTCGCCGATCAGGCGGCGAGATCGCGCAGAACCGTCTGCAGGATGCCGCCATTGTTGACGTAGGTGACCTCGTCGAGCGTATCGATGCGGCAAATGAGCGGGACCTCCTTCACCGAGCCGTCGCCATAGGTGATCTTCGCCACGCGCTTCTCGCGCGGCTGGACATTGGCGAGATTCTCGATCGTCACGACTTCGTCGCCCTTGAGAGCCAAAGATTCCCAGGTCGTGCCTTCCTCGAAGACGAAGGGTACGACGCCCATGCCGACCAGGTTCGAACGATGGATGCGTTCGAAGGACTGGGCAATCACGGCCTTGACGCCGAGGAGGTTGGTGCCCTTGGCCGCCCAGTCACGCGAAGAGCCGTTGCCGTATTCGACGCCGGCGAAGATGACGAGCGGAACGCCCTCCTCCTTGTACTGCATGGCCGCGTCATAGATCGACATCTCCTCCTTTGAGGGATAGTGGATCGTATAACCGCCTTCCTTGCCGTTCGGGCCGAGCATGTGGTTGCGGATGCGGATATTGGCGAAGGTGCCGCGCATCATCACCTCATGATTGCCGCGGCGCGTGCCGTATTGGTTGAAGTCGGCAATCCCGACGCCGTGCTCGAGCAGATAGGCGCCGGCAGGCGAGGCCGCCTTGATCGAACCGGCCGGGGAAATGTGGTCGGTGGTAATCTTGTCGCCGAAGAGACCGAGGACACGGGCGTTCTTGATGTCGGAAATGCCGGCGCCCTTCTTGCCCATGCCGACGAAGTAGGGCGGGTTCTGGACGTAGGTGGACCCCTCGTCCCAGGCATAGGTCTGGCCGGCCGGAACCTGGACAGCCTGCCAGTTGGCGTCGCCCTTGAACACGTCCGCATATTTGGTCGCGTAGAGCTCGCGGGTGACGTATTTGAAGATGAACTCCTGGATCTCCTGCGAAGTCGGCCAGATGTCCCTGAGGTAGATGGGTTGCCCATTCTGGTCTTCGCCGATCGGCTCCTTTGTCAGGTCCTTCTGGACGGAACCCGCCAGCGCGTAGGCGACGACGAGCGGCGGCGAGGCGAGATAGTTCGCCTGTACGTCCGGCGAGATGCGGCCTTCGAAGTTGCGGTTGCCGGAAAGCACGCCGGCGGCGATCAGACCCTTGTCGTTGATCGTCTTGGAGATCTCCGTCGGCAGCGGGCCGGAATTGCCGATGCAGGTTGTGCAGCCGAAGCCGACCAGATTGAAGCCGAGCTTGTCGAGATCTGTCTGGAGGCCGGATTTCGACAGGTACTCGGCGACGACCTGCGATCCGGGCGCCAGCGACGTCTTGACCCAGGGCTTCGTCTTCAGGCCCTTGGCGACCGCCTTGCGGGCAAGCAGGCCGGCGGCGATCAGCACCGAGGGGTTCGACGTGTTGGTGCAGGAGGTTATCGCGGCGATCGCGACGTCGCCATGACCAAGATCGTAGTCGGTGCCCTCGACCGCGTAGCGGTTGGCGAGCTGGCCGGGCTTCTTGTAGTCGTTGTCGAGCGCCGCCGCGAAGCCGGAGGCGATGTTCTCGAGCGCGATGCGGCCCTCGGGGCGCTTGGGGCCGGCCATCGACGGCACGACGTCGCCGAGGTCGAGTTCCAGCGTGTCGGTGAAGACGAGCTCGGAACCATCCCCTTCCCGCCACATGCCTTGGGCCTTGGAATAGGCTTCGACCAGCGCGATGCGGCTCTCTTCACGACCCGAGATGGTGAGGTAGTTGATCGTTTCGGCATCGACCGGGAAGAAGCCGCAGGTGGCGCCGTATTCCGGGCCCATATTGCCGATCGTCGCGCGATCCGCGAGCGTCATGTTGTCGAGGCCGGAGCCGAAGAATTCGACGAACTTGGAGACGACGCCCTTCTTGCGCAGCATCTGCACGACGGTAAGCACGAGGTCGGTCGCGGTCACGCCTTCCTTGAGCCTGCCGGTGAGCTTGAAGCCGATGACTTCCGGCAGGAGCATGGAAACCGGCTGGCCGAGCATCGCCGCTTCGGCTTCGATGCCGCCGACGCCCCAACCGAGCACGCCCAGCCCATTGATCATCGTCGTGTGGCTGTCCGTGCCGACGCAGGTATCCGGATAGGCGGTGACTTCGCCGTCCTCTTCCCTGGTCCAGACGGCCTGGCCCAGATATTCGAGATTGACCTGGTGACAGATGCCGGTGCCGGGCGGCACGACGCGGAAGTTCTTGAAGGCCTGCTGGCCCCATTTGAGAAAGCGGTAGCGCTCGCCGTTGCGCTGGTATTCAAGCTCGACATTGCGGGCAAAAGCGGTCGGCGTGCCGAATTCGTCGACGATCACCGAGTGGTCGATGACGAGATCGACGGGAACGAGCGGATTGATCTTTTCCGGGTCGCCCCCGAGCGAAACCATCGCGTCGCGCATTGCCGCGAGGTCGACGACGGCCGGAACGCCGGTGAAGTCCTGCATCAGCACGCGCGCCGGGCGATAGGCGATCTCGTTCTCGGCCGTGCCCTTGTCGCCGAGCCATGCGGCGATGTTTTCGATGTCCTTCTTGGTGACCGAGCGTCCATCTTCATTGCGCAACAGGTTTTCCAGCAGAACCTTCATCGAATAGGGAAGCTTCGAGATGCCGGCGAGGCCGTTCGCCTCCGCCGTCGGCAGGCTGTAGTAGACATAGTCCACGCCGTTGACCGTGAGCGTGGAGCGACAATTGAAGCTGTCTAGGGATTTGGACACTGGATGATACCCCGTTCCGTCTGATCGCCAAAAACTGACGTACGAACGCCCGAGCACCTGTGAGGCGCGAAGTGGGATGCGGGTACGGTCATTTCCGCTGTCCGTACGTGGAAGCTCGTTCCATGTTCGGCGCTAGGATGAAATTCACGCCGACCGCTGGCGTGTTGGCCGCCTTATAGATAATTTCTCCAAATCGTGCCAGACCAACCAAGGTTCAATCGGAACTTTTTTTGCTCCGCGCAAAGACACGTCAAGGGAAGCTGGAAATTCATGCGCCTCATGGCTGAAGGTTTGAGTGCGAGGCGCGGCGAGGACCTGATTTTCAACGATATTTCGTTCGCGCTGGCTGCCGGCGAGGCGCTTGTGGTAACGGGTCCGAACGGTGCCGGCAAGTCGACGCTCCTGCGCGTCCTGGCGGGGCTTCTCGAGCCGGAATCGGGCCGCGTCCGGCTGGAGGACGGCCCATCGGGATACGAACATCCGCGCGAACTCAGCCACTATCTCGGCCACCGCAACGCGATGAAGCGCGAGCTGACGGTGGAGGAAAACCTCACCTTCTGGCAGCGCTTCCTTGGCGATTCGCCGGGCGGCTCCGGCATCGGCCTCGTCGAAGCGGCGGAGGCAGTGGGGCTCGCCGACATCATTCATCTGCCCTTCGGCTATCTTTCCGCCGGTCAGCAGCGGCGCATGGCCATGGCGAAGCTCATTGTCGCCTTCCGGCCCATCTGGCTTCTCGACGAGCCGACGGCGGCGCTCGACGTCAGCGCCGACAGGCTTTTTGCCGGCCTGGTCGCCGCCCATCTCGACCGCGGCGGCGTAGTCGTCGCGGCCACCCACCAGCCGCTTGGATTCGCGGGGGCGAAAAGCCTTGAAATGACGGGGTTCGTCCATTGATCGCGCTCTTCTTCCGGGATCTCAAGCTTTCGGTGCGCGCCGGCGGCGGCGCGATGATCGGCGTGCTTTTCTTCATGACCGTCGTCGCGGTCATCCCCTTCGGCGTCGGCCCCGATCTGAACCTGCTCGCCCGCATCGGCCCGGCGATTCTCTGGATCGGCGCGCTGCTCGCGGCGCTGCTCGGGCTCGACAGGCTCTTTCAGGCGGAGCGGGAAGACGGTTCGCTCGACCTCATCATGATGCAGGAGACGCCATTGCTCCTGGCCGTCCTCGTCAAATGCGCCGCTCATTGGACCGCCACCGGCCTGCCGCTGGTGATCGCCTCGCCCTTTCTCGGACTGTTCATGAACATGGACGAAGGCGCCATCGGGGCCACCATGGTCACCCTGCTCGCGGGGACGCCGGCGATAACCTTCATCGGCGCGGTCGGCGCTGCGGTCGCGGTGGCGCTGCCGCGCGGCGGGCTGCTCGTCTCGATCCTCGTCCTGCCGCTTGCGGTACCGGTGCTCATCTTCGGCGTCAGCGCGGTCTATGCGGCGATCGAGGATCCGGCCCCGTTTCTGCCGCCTTTCATGATATTGATGGCGATAACCCTGTTCTTCGCGGTGATCGGACCAGTGGCGGCCGCGGCGGCACTCAGGCACTCGGCCGACTGACGAGACGCGGCACCTTAGGATGAATTGCGGAAGCCGGCCTTCCGCGTTAAAGAACGGTCATGAGTGAAAACAGCCTGGCCATACGGAAATTCAGCGAGCTCGCCAACCCCACCCGGTTCCTGGCGCTGACGGATCGCGTGCTGCCCTGGCTTGCTGCTCTCACGCTGCTCGTCTTTGCGGCCGGGCTCTGGCTCTCCTTCACCACCGAGGGCGACTACCAGCAGGGCGAGACGGTGCGCATCATGTATGTGCATGTGCCTTCGGCCTGGCTTTCCATGATGTGCTACACGGTCATGGCGATCTCCGCACTCGGCACGCTCGTCTGGCGTCATCCGCTCGCCGACGTCTCGGCAAGAGCCGCAGCGCCGATCGGCGCCTGCTTCACCTTTCTGGCCCTCGTCACCGGCTCGCTCTGGGGCAAGCCGATGTGGGGCACCTGGTGGGTCTGGGATGCGCGGCTGACCTCGGTCTTCGTGCTCTTCCTCATGTATCTAGGGCTGATCGCACTGAACCGCGCCATGGAGGAGCCGAGCCGATCGGCGCGCGTCTCGGCCGTGCTTATCCTCGTCGGTTTCGTCAACATCCCGATCATCAAGTTCTCGGTCGAATGGTGGAACACGCTGCATCAGCCTGCAAGCGTCATGCGCCTCGACGGGCCGACGATCGATCCGGAATTCCTGCGGCCGCTCATCGTCATGGCGATCGCCTTCACGCTCCTGTTCTTCACCCTGCATATCGCCGCCATGCGCAACGAGATCTGGCGCCGTCGCGTGGCCTCGCTCAGACGCCAGGCGGCGCGCAATGCCGGCCGGGAGCAGCTTACGCCATGATGAGCCATGCCGCCTATGTCATTGCCAGCTACGCGGTTGCCGCCGCCACGGTAGCCGGACTCATCCTCTGGGTCCTCACCGACGGCCGCGCCCGCAGGCGCGAATTGCAGCAGCTCGAGGCCGCCGGGATCCGCCGCCGCTCCGCGGAACTGCCGGCCGGAGGGGGCAAATGACGAACGCTGAGACGCCGCAGGACGAGCGCAGGCCCGGAGCCTTCCGCTATCTCATGGCGGCGCTTCCGCTCCTCATCTTCGCGGTGCTCGCACTTATCTTCTGGAGCCAGTTGAACTCCGGCAGGGACGTCAGCGAAATCCCCTCGGCGCTGATCGGCACCAAGGCGCCGATGCTCGCCATGCCGCCGCTCGAAGGGGCTGCAACGCCATCGGGCGAACCCATGCCGGCTCTCGACGACACGGCGGTCAAGGGCAAGCTCACGCTCGTCAATGTCTGGGCCTCCTGGTGCGTGCCCTGTCGGCAGGAGCATCCGATCATTCTTCAGCTGTCGAAAGACCCGCGCCTCACCGTCGTCGGCATCAACTACAAGGACCGGAACGAAAACGCGCTGCGCTTCCTCGGCGAACTCGGCAACCCTTTTTCTGCAATCGGCGTCGATCCGAACGGAAAGGCGGCGATAGACTGGGGCGTCTACGGCATCCCGGAATCCTTCCTCGTCGCCGCTGACGGCACGATCCTCTACAAGCGTGCCGGCCCCTTCGACGAAAAGAGCCTCAGGGAAGGGCTGCTGCCGGCGATCGACAAGGCGCTTGCGGGCTCGTAGACCGCGACCGCCCTCATCCGGCCTGCCGGCCACCTTCTCCCGCAAGGGGGGCGAAGGAGACTCGCGACACCTCACTTCCCTATCGAAGGAGCGGCTAAACGCCCGCCTGCCAAGCCTTCACCGCATCGAGCGGCCAGACCAGCATCAGCACGTTGAGCGTCAGGTTGTCGCGCACCATATAGCCGGTGAAGAGTTCGAAAACGATGGCGATCGCGACCGTGGCTGCGACCGGCAGCCGCAAGGCGATGAGAAAGCCGACAGCCATGGCGAGCGTGTCCATGGCCGAATTCAGGATGCTGTCGCCGAAATAATCGAGCGAGATCGTCGCGGCCCGGTAACGGTTGATCACCACCGGCGTGTTCTCCGCGATCTCCCAGGCGGACTCGATCACGGTCGCGAGAAGCAGGCGAGCGCTCCAGGGTTTGCCGCGCATGAGAAGGTGACCGAGGCCGTAGAAGAGAAAGCCGTGGATGACATGGGACGGCGTGTACCAGTCGGAAAGGTGCTGGGAGTTGCCGCTGGATTTGACGACGCCTTCCCAGAGCTTGATGTAGCCGCATTCGCAGATCCATAACCGCCCCATCAGGTGCTGCACGAGGACCTGGATCGCCAGCACGCCGAGGCAGGCAAGCAACCAGAGCGCCGCTCGTCGCTGATTGTCCTGCGAGGCGGCCGCGATCGTCACTCCGCGCTATCCTGTTCGAGCGAATGCTTCATGATCAGCGGCATCTGGGCGAGCGTGAAGAGGATGGTGATCGGCATGGTGCCCCAGACCTTGAAAGCGACCCAGAAATCCGTCGAGAAGGAGCGCCAGATCACCTCGTTGAGCACGGCGAGGAACAGGAAGAACACGCCCCAGCGGATCGTCAGCTTCCGCCATCCCTCCTCGTCCAGCTTGAAGGCGGCGTGGAAGACGTAGCCGAGCAGCGATTTGCCGAAGAGGAGGCCGCCGAGCAGGATCGCGCCGAAGAGCGTGTTGACGATGGTCGGCTTCATCTTGATGAAGGTGTCGTTCTGCAGCCAGAGCGTCAGCGCGCCGAAGACGAAGACGACGATGCCGGAGACGAGCGGCATCATCGGCAGCGTGCGGGTCATGATCCAGGAAGCAATCAGCGCCGCCGCCGTTGCCGCCATGAACAGGCCGGTCGCGATGAAGATCGGCCCGCCGAGCTCGGCCAGCGCGGGAAAACGGCCAGCCAGCCACTCGCCCCGCGAATTGGCGAAGAAGAAGACCATCAGGGGGCCGAGTTCCAGCACGAGCTTGAGCAGCGGGCTTACCTCTGTCTTCGGCTTGGCGGCCTCGATCGTCGACATGTGCGGATCCTGTTCTGTCATCTTCTGCCGCTCATAGCATCAGGATTGCGGCAAAACCATATCAACCGCGGTTTTGGCGCAAACCTCCTCCGCTTCGTCAAGGAGCAGCAACGCCGGCGATCGCCTCGGCGAAGTCCTTGGCTTCGAACGGTTCGAGGTCGTCAATCCCTTCGCCGACGCCGATGAAGTAAACCGGCAGCTTGTGCTTGGCGGAGATCGCCACCAGAATGCCGCCGCGTGCGGTGCCGTCGAGCTTGGTCATGATCAAGCCGCTGACGCCGGCGACGTTGCGGAATATCTCGACCTGCTGCAGGGCGTTCTGCCCGGTCGTCGCGTCGAGCGTCTGCAGCACCGTATGCGGCGCGTCCGGATCGAGTTTTCCGAGAACGCGCACGATCTTTTCGAGCTCCGCCATCAGTTCGGCCTTGTTCTGCAGCCGTCCGGCGGTGTCGATGATCAGCACGTCCGCCTTCTGCTCGCGGGCACGCTGGAACGCCTCGTAGGCAAGCCCGGCCGCATCGGCGCCGAGCTTCGAAGAGACGATTTCGGATTTCGTCCGTTCGGCCCAGATCTTCAGCTGCTCGATCGCCGCCGCCCGGAAAGTATCGCCGGCGGCCAGCATGACCTTAAGTCCCGCGCCGGAAAGCTTTGCCGCAAGCTTGCCGATCGTCGTCGTCTTGCCGGTTCCGTTGACGCCGACGACGAGGATCACGTGCGGCTTATGGCTGAGATCGAGTTCCAGCGGCCTGGCGACGGGCGCCAGCACCTTGGTGATCTCGCCGGCCATGATGCGCGAAACGTCCTCGCCGGACACATCCTTGCCATAGCGCTCCGAGGCGAGCGTATCGGTGATGCGCATCGCCGTCTCGACGCCGAGGTCCGCCTGGATCAG
This sequence comes from Sinorhizobium meliloti 4H41, assembly GCF_000375585.1. Lineage (GTDB taxonomy): Bacteria > Pseudomonadota > Alphaproteobacteria > Rhizobiales > Rhizobiaceae > Sinorhizobium > Sinorhizobium meliloti_A. The sequence continues at coordinate 189,064 of NZ_AQWP01000007.1, forward strand.
CAGGTCCTCGAGGTCCTGCAGCGTCGCCTCGTCGAGCTTGCGCTTGGTGAAGAGGCTGGCGATCTGGCCGGTGAGTTGCGACGAGGTGCGCGCAAGGCCCAGGCGAAGGCGCTGGTACCAGTTGAGCTTGGCTGGCGGGGCGGGCGCTTCTTCCCTGGGGCGCCTCTCGGCGGCGGCGAAACCTTTGGGAAGGCTGGGTGCGAGGGGCTCGGATGGAGGCTCGCCCCCCTCTGCCCTCCCCGGCGTCTCCCCCTCGAGGGGGAGGATTGGGAGAGGCACGCTCTCGTCCTCCGACGCTCCCGTTTCATCTTCCGAAGAGCCTGTGCCTCCCGCACGGTCGTCTGCGGCAATCTCCACCTCTTCGACGTCGGCTGCGGCGGCGGCTTCGCGCTCCTCCTGCTCTCCCGAAGGGACAGAGGCGGGTGCCGAGAGCTCGTCGACAGTCGTCGGGTGTTCGGAAGGCGACTCACCCTCCTCTGCCCTGCCGGGCATCTCCCCCGCAAGGGGAGAGATCGGATGCCGGACGCTCTCGCCCTGCTCCACAGTGTTTTCATCTGCGGTGACAGCAGTGCTTACTGGGCCTTCCTCACGCGTGGTTTCGGTCGTTGGCGTGTCCGGCGCGAAGGAAACATCGCGATCGTCCGTGCTAGCTTCCGTTACCTCGACTGTACTACGATCTTCCTCGACCGGTGCCTGGGTCCCGCCCTGTTCTCCCGAAGGGACAGGGGGGGTTACCGCGACCTCATCGGCAACGGCCGTCTCCTGCGGCGGCGCCGGTTTTTCTTCGACGGCATCCTTGCCGAAGGAGAAGATCTTCTTGATGAAACCAATCGCCATGGGAATGTCCGCTGTCAGGCCGCAGCCATCTGTTTGCGCTCGATCGTCAGATGCTTGCCATTGTGGCCGGTGATTCCGACCGCCACAAGCGACCGCGGCTCAAGGCCGGCCGCATCTACGAGCGTGAAGTTTTCCGTATGGGCCAGACCGTTCATTTCCACAAGGATCGTCTGGCTGCTGCCGATCATGCCCTCGAGGTGGCCCGCATGAAGCTCCGCCCCCTTCGCACGCAGGCGCGCGGCACGCTCCTTGACAAGCGCGCGGTCGAGTTGCGGCATGCGGGCGGCCGGGGTGCCGGGGCGCGGGCTATAGGGGAAGACGTGAAGATGCGCGATGCCGCAATCCTCGGCGAGCCGCATGGCGTTCTCGAACATCGGCTCGGTCTCGGTCGGAAATCCGGCGATCATGTCCGCACCTAAGCTGATCTCGGGGCGCAGGCGCCGGACCTCGTCGCAGAAGGCGCGCGCATCGGCGCTCGAATGCCGCCGCTTCATGCGCTTCAGGATCAGGTCGTCGCCGTGCTGCAGAGAAAGATGCAGATGCGGCATGAAGCGCGGCTCCTCGGCGATGAGGTCGAGGAGGTGGCCGTCCGCCTCGATGCTGTCGATGGAGGAAAGCCGCAGGCGGAGGATTTCCGGCACCTGTTTCAGCAGGGTCTTCCCGAGAAGCCCGAGGGTCGGCGTTCCGGGCAGATCGGCGCCGTAGCTGGTGGCGTCGACCCCGGTCAGAACGATCTCGCGATAGCCGCTTTCGGCAAGGCGTCTCGCCTGGTCGACGACGGCGCCCATCGGCACGGAGCGCGAATTGCCGCGGCCATAGGGAATGATGCAGAAGGTGCAGCGGTGGTCGCAGCCGTTCTGCACCTGGATGAAGGCGCGCACGTGCCCGTCTATGTGCTTCACCATCTGCGGTGCGGTGGCGCGCACGCTCATGATGTCGTTGACACGGAGTTTCTCTTCGGCCGAGACGCCGAAATCCGGCAGCGCGCGATAGGAGGCGCTGGCGAGCTTCTCCTCGTTGCCGAGCACCGCGTCCACCTCCGCCATTTCGGCGAAGGTTTCCTTCTCGGTCTGGGCGGCGCAGCCGGTGACGATGATGCGGGCGTGCGGATTTTCGCGCCGCGCCCGGCGGATCGCCTGTCGGGCCTGGCGCACGGCCTCGGCGGTGACGGCGCAGGTATTGACGAGGATGGCGTTGTTCAGCCCCGCCTTTTCGGCCTCCGCCCGCATCACTTCCGACTCATAGGTGTTCAGCCGGCAGCCGAAGGTTATGACCTCGACCCCGCTCAAAGGGCTCTCGCTCCGTTGTCGCCGCTCTCCGGCTCGTTGCGCGAAAAGGTGCCGGTGACGGGATCGACGGTGCCGGACCATTCCCATTCGGCCGGCCCCGTCATGATGACGTGGTCGTCGCGCTCGCGCCATTCGATCTTGAGCGGACCGCCGGGCACGTTCACGATAACCATCCGCTCCGTCCGGCCGGTTCTCGCACCGCTGACGGCGGCGGCACAGGCGGCCGAGCCGCAGGCAAGCGTCAGGCCGGCGCCGCGCTCCCAGGTCCGCAGGTCCATCTCCTGGCGGGAGCGGATGCGCGCGATGGAGATATTGGCGCGCTCGGGGAAGATCGGATGGTTCTCGAGGAGTGGTCCGAACCGGTCGAGCTCGTAGCTCCACACATCGTCCTCGACCCAGAAGATCGCATGCGGATTGCCCATGGAGGCGACCGAGGGAGAGTGCAGCACGGGCGCATCGATCGGCCCGATCTGCAGCTCGATGCGCCGCGTGTCGTGGAATTCCTCCGCGAGCGGGATCTGGTCCCAGCCGAAACGGGGCTTGCCCATGTCGACCGAGATCGTGCCGTCGTCGTGTTCCTTGGCTTCGAGAAGGCCCGCGACCGTATGGAAGAGGAAGGCTTTCCTGCCGGTCTCGGCCGCAAGCGCCTGGACGACGCAGCGGGTGCCGTTGCCGCAGGCCTGGGCCATCGACCCGTCGGAATTGACGATGTCGATCCAGGCATCGGTCCCGGCAGACTTCGGGTCGTGAATTGCCATGATCTGGTCGAACTCGGTCGCCGGGTCGGCATTGAGCGCGATCGCCGCCTGCGGCGTCACGCGGTCCTTGCGCCCGCGCATGTCGACCACCAGGATCTTGTTTCCAAGCCCGTTCATCCTGGCAAATTGCACCTGATCGGCCATGTCGCGACTGTCCAAACCCTGGCCCCCGCTTCGGAGGCGCCCTTCATTCGGGCTGTATATGGCGGAAAAGCCCGGAAATTACCAGTGCCGGCGTCATTCCCGTGCCGTCGGCGGGAGCGGGACGTCGAAGACTTCCCCCGGTCGCAGCGCCCGGAAACGGTTTCGATCGATACCGTGCTTGGCGAGCGCAGTCTCCAGCGCCCGGAGCGGCTCCTCGACCCCCTCGTTGGTCAACCGGAAGGTGCCCCAATGGTGACCCGCCGCGTATTCGGCGCCGCATGCGACCATGCCCAGGACCGCCTCTTCCGGATTCTGGTGCTGAGAGGCCATGAACCAGCGTGGCTCGTAGCTGCCGAAGGGCAGGTTGGCGAGGCGGAAGCATCCGTGTTTTTCGCGCGCCGCACGATAATTGATGCCGTCGTGAAAACCTGTGTCGCCGACATGATAGATCTTGCCGGCCGGCGTCTCGATGACGAAGGCGGCCCAGAGCGCCATGCGCCGGTCGTTCGAGCGGCGAGCCGACCAATGGTGGCATGGCTCCGCATGGATGACGACGCCATCACCGAGGTCGAGCCGGTCGCCCCAGTCGACGACGGAAATCTCGGCACCCGCGACGGCGCGGCGAATGATCGTGTCGTTGCCGAGCGGCGTTACGAGATGCGGCGCGTGCTTGGTGTGGAGCGAGCCGAGCGTGGCGAGATTGAGGTGGTCGTAGTGGTTATGGGTGACGAGCACGATATCGATCCGCGGCAGGTCGTCCATGAGAATGCCTGGCGGGTTGCGGCGGCGGGGTCCGGCAAACGTAAAGGGGCTGGCGCGATGCGACCAGACCGGGTCGGTCAGGATGTTGAGGCCCGCGACCTGGATCAGCAGCGTTGCGTGACCGACCATGGTGACGCGGAGCCGCTCGCCGTCGACACTGGTATCCGGCCTCGCCTGCGGAAAGGGGCTGTCATAGTGGCGCGGCCATTGCTCGCGTCCGCCGCCGGACTGCCAGCGCAGGAGGTCGGCGAAGCCGCGCGGCGGTGTGCCGCCCGGATTGTAGAAGCGAATGCCGTCGAAGTGGTCCGAAACGGGCCCGCTATAGTAGGGATTGCCGCTTTTCTTCATCGCTGCCTCGGTTGAGGGACACCTGCAGAGAAATAGGCGCATTTGCCGCCGGATCACAGGACTCGGGCAGGAGCGGCCGGCAATTTCCTGATGATGCGACCGGACGGAGGTGGTGGTCCTGCTCGCGTGTGGGATCATAGGTGGAGCCCGAGCGCAGCGTCTCCGCGGTCGATCCTTGACTTTTCTCCCGGTTTCCTGTTTATCGCGGCGAATTCCTTCGCAAGTGATGACTTCCGAAGCCACCGACCGGGCCCCGCAAAGGTATAAAGAGAGCCCGGAGGTCAACACCCGACAGCGCGCTGCGCCCTCGGGTGGTTTTTGGCTTTGCGTCTTGTTTTCCGCGCGAAGGGACCCACGTTTCCGGACGAGCCGATCTATCGCAATCCGGAGACAAGAAGGAAGAGAATATGTTCGAGAGCCTCCAGGACCGTCTTGGTTCCATATTGAATGGACTGACCGGCCGCGGCGCCCTGTCGGAAGCCGATGTTTCCGCAGCGCTTCGGGAGGTTCGCCGTGCGCTGCTCGAAGCGGACGTGGCGCTCGATGTGGTGCGGTCCTTCACGGAGAAGGTTCGCGAAAAGGCGGTCGGCGCCGAAATCGTAAAGTCGATCAAGCCCGGCCAAATGGTCGTCAAGATCGTTCATGACGAGCTCATAGCGATGCTCGGCTCCGAGGGCGTCACGATCGATCTCAATGCGGCGGCTCCGGTCGTCATCATGATGGTCGGCCTGCAGGGCTCGGGCAAGACGACGACGACCGGCAAGATCGCCAAGCGGCTGACCGCGCGGGACAAGAAGAAGGTCCTGATGGCCTCGCTCGATACCCGCCGCCCGGCCGCGCAGGAACAGTTGCGCCAGCTCGGCGTGCAGACCGGCGTCGATACGCTTCCGATCATCGCCGGCCAGTCGCCGACCGATATCGCTGCGCGCGCCGTGCAGGCGGCCAAGCTCGGCGGCCACGACATCGTCATCCTCGACACCGCCGGCCGCACCCATATCGACGAGCCGCTGATGATCGAGATGGCGGAGATCAAGCGGAAATCCAACCCGCATGAGATCCTGCTGGTCGCCGATGCGCTGACCGGACAGGACGCCGTCAACCTCGCCCGCAACTTCGACGAACGCGTCGGCATCACCGGCCTGGTGCTCACGCGCATGGACGGCGACGGCCGCGGCGGTGCGGCGCTCTCCATGCGCGCCGTCACGGGCAAGCCGATCAAGCTCATCGGCGTCGGCGAGAAGATGGACGAACTCGAGGAGTTCCATCCGCGCCGCGTCGCCGACCGCATCCTCGGCATGGGCGACATCGTCTCGCTCGTCGAAAAGGCGGCGGAGAACATCGACGCCGAAAAGGCGGCCGCCATGGCCGCCAAGATGGCCAAGGGCAAGTTCGACCTCAACGACCTCGCCGATCAGCTGCAGCAGATGCAGAAGATGGGCGGCATGGGCGGCATCATGGGTCTGATGCCTGGCATGGCCGGCATGAAGGACAAGATGTCCGCCGCCGGCCTGGATGACTCGCTCTTCAAGCGCCAGCTCGCGATCATCTCCTCGATGACTAGGGCGGAGCGCGCCAATCCGGATATTCTCAAGCATTCGCGCAAGAAGCGCATCGCCAGCGGCTCCGGCACCGATGCCTCCGACATCAACAAGCTTCTGAAAATGCACCGCCAGATGGCGGACATGATGAAGATGATGGGCGGCAAGGGCAAAGGCGGCATGATGAAACAGATGATGGGCGGCCTCGCCGGCAAGATGGGCCTCGGCGGCCTGGGCGGCGGAATGCCCGATCTTTCGAAAATGGATCCGAAGCAGCTCGAGGCCCTGCAGAAGCAGGCCCAAGCCGCCGGTCTCGGCAAGCCTGGCGGCGGCCTGCCTGGCCTTGGCGGTGGTTTGCCCGGTCTGGGCGGCGGTTTTCCCGGCCTCCCCGGCCTACCGAAGAAGAAGTGAGGATCGCGACGAATGCTTGATCCCGAGATCAAAGAGGAATTGGCGAGCTACCGGCAGTCGATCGACAATATCGATGCCGCGCTCGTCCACATGCTGGCCGAACGCTTCCGCTGCACCAAGGCGGTTGGCGTGCTCAAGGCCAAGCACCAGCTGCCGCCGGCCGATCCGGCGCGCGAAGAATACCAGATCGAACGCCTCCGCCACCTGGCGAAAGACGCCAATCTGGATCCGGATTTCGCCGAGAAGTTCCTGAACTTCATCATCAAGGAAGTCATCCGGCATCATGAAGCCATCGCCGCCGATTGCTCGCAGAACGCGGGCAGCGCCGGCACCACCCATTCCGCTTGAGTCAAGCGGTCAAGAAAGCCTGCAAGGAGTAAATTGAAATGGCACTGAAAATTCGTCTCGCCCGCGGCGGTTCCAAGAAGCGTCCCTACTACCAGATCGTCGTTGCCGACGCGCGCAGCCCGCGTGACGGCCGCTTCCTCGAAAAGCTCGGCTCCTGGAACCCGATGCTTGCCAAGGACGACGAAAAGCGCATCGAACTGAACGCCGAGCGCGTTCAGCACTGGATCGCCCAGGGCGCCCAGCCGACCGACCGCGTCATGCGCTTCCTCGACCAGGCCGGCCTTGCCAAGCGTCCGGCCCGCAACAACCCGACCAAGGCGCTGCCCGGCAAGAAGGCACAGGAACGTGCCGCTGAAGCCAAGCAGAAGGCGGAAGAAGCAGCCGCCGCGGCTGCGGAAGCTGCCGCGGAATAATTTCCGGCGGAATGGCATTGAGAACGGGCGGCATTTCCATGCCGCCCGTTTTGCTTTATGTGCACCGGAAAATCGCATGTTCTCATCCCGATGTGGTTCGGGAAACATGCAGCAAGTTCACCCTGGATGCCCGACGATGACACAGCTGAAGAACCCTGTCCTGATGGCGACGATCGGCGCGGCGCAAGGGCTGCGCGGCGAGGTGCGGGTAAAGTCCTTCACCGACGATCCGGCCGCACTCGGCGACTATGGCAAACTCCACAGCGAGGACGGCCGCGTCTTCGAGGTGCTTGAAATCCGCGAGGCCAAGAACGTCGTCGTCGTGCGGTTTCGGGGCATCAACGATCGGACTGCTGCCGAAGCGCTCAACGGTCTCGAACTCTTCATCGAGCGCGACAATCTCCCCGACGACGATCTCGACGAGGACGAATTCTTCTACGCAGACCTCGAGGGCCTGGAAGCGGTCGATCGCACCGGAAAGAGCTATGGTTCGGTGACCGGCGTCTTCGATTTCGGCGCTGGCGATCTCCTCGAACTGAAAGGCCCGGGCCTCAGGCCGGTGCTTATTCCCTTCACGGAATGGTCGGTACTCGAAATCGATCTCGAAGCGGGCAAGCTCGTCATCGACCCGACGGCCGCCGGGCTCGTCGACGACGAGAAGAGCGGGCCTGGCAAGCCCTTTCCGACCAAGCGCAAGTGAGCCCACGGCAATGCCCTATCGCGCGACCGTCCTGACGCTCTACCCGGAGATGTTTCCGGGGCACCTCGGCGTTTCGCTCGCCGGAAAGGCGCTGGAGCGCGGAGACTGGTCGATGGAGGCCGTGCAGATTCGCGACTTTGCCGGTGACAAGCACCGCACCGTCGACGATACGCCGGCGGGGGGCGGTGCCGGAATGGTATTGAAGCCCGACGTTCTTGCCCGCGCCATCGATCATGTCGCTGCAGACGACGGGCGGCCGCGGCTTCTGATGAGTCCGCGCGGACGGCCGCTGACACAGGAACGGGTGCGGGCGCTGGCCGCCTGTCCCGGCGCTGTCATCGTTTGCGGACGTTTCGAGGGCGTCGACCAGCGGGTCATCGACACGCGTGGACTCGAGGAAGTCTCGATCGGCGACTACATTCTTTCCGGCGGCGAGCCGGCAGCACTCGTTCTGCTCGACGCCGTGGTGCGTATCCTGCCGGGCGTGATGGGCAATCAGCTGTCAGGCGTCCACGAGAGCTTCGAGGGAGGGCTCCTCGAACACCCCCACTACACGCGTCCCCAGATCTTCGAAGGTCACGAAATCCCGGCCGTCCTCACCTCCGGCAACCACGCGGCCATTGCGCAATGGCGGGAAGCGGCGGCGCGCCGGCTGACGGCGGAACGCCGGCCGGATCTTCTGGAGCGTGATCCGGCTCAGCCCGTGAAGAAATAATAGGCCGCGAGCAACAGACCCACCGCCACCACCACGGCTCGGATGACCGCCTGCGGGACGCGTCGTGCCGCCCAGACGCCCATGTAGCCGCCAAGCGCTGCGCCCGGCACCATGATTGCCGCGTGCAGCCAGGAGACGACGCCGCCCGCAGCGAAAACCACGATGGCGATTGCGGCGATGACGATGGAGATGAAGTTCTTGAGTGCATTCAGCCGGTGATAGCCGCCGCCGGTGGCAAGTCCGAGCACGGCGAGCATCATGATGCCCATGCCGGCGCCGAAAAAGCCGCCATAGACGGAGGTCGCCAGCTGGCTCGCAACGCCCAGCGGTCCGATGCGATGCTCGTCACTGCGCGCCTTCGGCTTCAGGAGGGGGCCGGCGGCGAAGATCGCCGTTGCCGCGATCAGCAACCAGGGCACCATCGCACGGAAGGCCGGATTGGAGAGCGACAGAAGCAGGAGGGCGCCGGCGAGCCCGCCGATCGCCGAAATGATGCCAAGGACGATGGCGTTCTTCCGGTCGGCGCGGATCTCCTTGGCATAGGCAAGCGTCGACGTGATATAGCCGGGGAACTGGATGATGGACGAGGTCGCGTTGGCGACGATCGGCGGGAGCCCGCCAAGCGTCATCGCTCCGAAAGTCAGGAAGGTGCCGCCACCGGCAATGGCATTGACGACGCCGGACAGGAAGCCGGCGACGAAGAGCAAAAAGACCTGGAGCAACGTCATGACTTTCCCCCGAAACGCGTGAATCGGGATAGCCGGTGGCGCGGTCGACCGCAAGTCCGTGGGGAGGGGCATTCTTGAGGCGGGAGCGCGACAAAATCCGCTTTCGGGGATGACAAGGCCGGCCATATGGTGTATGTGCCGGCCCGGTTCGGGTTCCTTGCCCGTCGACCGTCAACAAAGAATGGCGAATACGCTCCTGCCGCAAATGCGGCAAGGCCTGAAGGAAAGTCCGACAGGCCGATAGAGAGCGCTCTGGCTGTTTCAGAAAAACGCAAAGGTTAGACCGATGAACATCATCCAGCAGCTGGAAGCCGAACAGGCCGCCAAGATCGCCGCAAAGCGCACCCTTCCCGAATTCTCCCCGGGCGACACCGTCCGCGTCAATGTACGCGTTGTCGAAGGCAACCGCACCCGCGTACAGGCTTACGAAGGCGTCTGCATCGCCCGCTCCGGCGGCGGCATCAACGAGAGCTTCACCGTTCGCAAGATTTCCTACGGTGAAGGCGTCGAGCGCGTATTTCCCGTCTACTCCCCGCTCGTCGAGAGCGTCGACGTGGTTCGCCGCGGTAAGGTGCGCCGCGCCAAGCTCTACTATCTGCGCGACCGCCGCGGCAAGTCGGCTCGTATCGTCGAGAACACCGGCACCCGCGCCCGCAAGCTGAACGACGCCGAGCGTCAGGCCGTTGTCGAGGAGAAGGCACGCATCGAGGCTGAAAAGGTCGCAGCCGCCCAGGCTCTGGCCGCCGAGAAGGCAGCAGCCGAAGCCGCTGAGGCAAAGGCGGCGGAAGAAGCAAAGGCTGCGGAAGCTGCAGCAGAATAAGTTTTCAACTCTTCGGAGTTGTGCGGAAAGGCGGCCCTCGGGCCGCCTTTCTTTTTGGTTATCGGCCGCTTGTGTTCCCCATAGATTTTATGACATTTTCTGTCGCCACAATCTGGGAGTTCCTCAATGACAATTCTTCGCCACGTGCTTGCAGGCATTGCCGCAGTTCTTGCCGTTCCATTCGCAGTCCCGGCGCCCGTTTTCGCCAGCGACCTGCCCGACCTCGGTGGCAAGACGGTCGTCGTGGTGACGGAGAACGCCTATCCGCCGCTGCAGTTCGTCGATCCGAAATCCGGTCAGGCCATCGGTTGGGAATATGACGCGATGAACGAAATCGCCAAGCGCTTGAATTTCAAGGTCGAGTATCAGAACACGAGCTGGGACGCGATGATCCAGGCGGTTTCCGACAGTCAATACCAGATCGGCATGACCGGAATCACCATCAAGGACGACCGCAAGGAGAAGGTCGATTTTTCGGATCCCTATATGCGCTCGCAGCAGTTCATGCTGGTGCGCGGCGACGAGACCCGGTTCGACGACGCCAAGAGCTTCGCCGCGCTCGAAAGCGGTCTGGTCGGCGCCCAGCCCGGCACTTCGCCTTTCTACACGGCCGTCTACGAGGTTCTCGACGGCAACGAGCAGAACCCGCGCATCAAGCTGTTCGAAACCTTCGGTGCGACGGTGCAGGCGCTGAAGGCCGGCGACGTCGATCTGGTCTTGACCGACAGTGTCGCGGCCAAGGGGTATGTCGAATCCTCCGACGGCCAGCTCAAGGTGGTCGGCGAGCCGCTCGGCACCGAGGATTTCGGCTTCATCTTCCCGAAGGGATCGGAACTCGTGGCGCCGGTCAATGCCGCCATAAAGGCGCTCAAGGAGGACGGCACCTTCGACGCGCTCAACAAGAAGTGGTTCCTCGACTACAAGATGGGCGGCTGACCGCGGAACGGGATAAACACATGGGCGGTTTTCCGCCCATGTCCCGCTTCCCCTTATTGGAATTGCAATGACGCCGATCCAATCATCCGACGCTTCCGGGAAGGGCGATTATCCCTGGTGGCTTATCGCCCTTCTCGTTATCGCTGCGGCACTGGCCGTGGTCATCGCCGCCAATGATATCTTCACGCAGGTGTTCACCGTCGTCCTGAAGGGGTTGGGCGTCACCGTTTTCGTCACTCTCGTCGGATTCGTGCTCGCAACGGTGCTCGGCCTCGGCGTGGCCCTGATGGCGCTTTCCGAGCACGTGGTCCTGCGTCAGATCGCGCGCTTCTATACGGAAGTCATCCGCGGCGTACCGATCCTCGTGCTGCTGTTCTATATCGCCTTCGTCGGCGCGCCTGCGCTGGTGACGATCGCGAATTTCCTGTCGGCGCCGTTGATTTCGGCGGGCTGGATCGAGCCGTTCGTCGTTCGCGACGTGTCGCTGATGTGGCGGGCGATCATGGCGCTGATGATCGGCTATTCGGCCTTCATCGCCGAAGTCTTCCGCGCCGGCATCCAGTCGGTCGACAAGGGCCAGGTGGAGGCGGCAAAGGCGCTCGGGCTCTCCCGCTACCAGCGCTTTCGCCTCGTCGTCTTTCCGCAGGCGATCCGCGTCATCCTGCCGCCGCTCGGCAACGACTTCGTGGCGATGGTCAAGGATTCCTCCCTCGTCTCGGTGCTCGGCGTCGCCGACATCACCCAGATGGGCAAGGTCTATGCCTCGGGCTCCTTCCGCTTCTTCGAGACCTATTCCATCGTCGCCTATGTCTATCTCGTGCTGACGATAGGACTGTCGCTGGCCCTTCGGGCGGTCGAGCGGCGGTTGAGGCGGTCGCAAGTCCGGTAGGCAGAAGGGGTACTGCACCTCCAACGCTGCCGTCACAGGTCCGCCCGCTCAGCCCTCGATTTCCTCGCGCAGCATTTCCAGTTCGAGCCATTCCTCTTCCATGCGCGTGAGGTCCGTCCTGAGCTTCTCGAGCTCGGCGGCGAGCCTGGCAAAGCCGTTCGGGTCGCGCGAGAATAGGTCGGGATCCGCCATCTTCTCTTCTCGCTTCGCGATCTCCGCCTCCGATCTGGCAATCTCCTTCGGCAGGTTCTCGAGTGCGAATTTCTGCTTGAAGGAGAGCTTGCCTTTCGCCTTCTGAGGTTCGCTCGGCAAGGGGGAGGCGCCGCTCGATCTGGCCTTTTCGGCTTTTTCGCTCCGGCGCCTTTCCTCGACTGCGCCGCGGCGCTGCGCCATCATGTCGGAGTAGCCGCCGGCATATTCGATCCAGCGACCATCGGGCGCCTCCGGGTTGGCCGGCGCGATGGTCGAGGTCACGGTACGGTCGAGGAAATCGCGGTCGTGGCTGACCAGGATCACCGTTCCGGAAAATCCGGCAACGATCTCCTGCAGCAGATCCAGCGTCTCGATATCGAGATCGTTGGTCGGTTCGTCGAGGATCAGGAGGTTGGTCGGGCGTGCCAGGATGCGGGCGAGCATGAGACGCGCGCGTTCGCCGCCGGACAGATCGCGGATGGGCGTTCGCGCCTGCTCCGGCTGGAAGAGGAATTCCTTCATGTAGCCGGTGACATGGCGCTGCTCGCCATTGACGAGGAGGGTCTCGCCGCGCCCGTCGGTCAGATAATGCGCCAGCGTCTCGTCGAGGTTCAGTTCCTCGCGTTTCTGGTCGAGCGTGGCGATCTCCAAATTGGTGCCTAGCTTGACGCTGCCCGTGTCCGGCGCGAGCTGACCGGTCAGGAGCTTCAGCAGCGTCGTCTTGCCGGCGCCGTTCGGCCCGACGAGGCCGATGCGGTCGCCGCGGTGGACACGGATCGAGAACGGCGCGACGATCGTGCGATCGCCATAGGCCTTGGTGATCTTTTCCGCCTCGATGACGAGCTTGCCCGATTCCCTGGCGTCGGCAACGGTGGCCTGGACCGTACCCTGCGGCCCCTTGTGCCCGCGATGGCGGGCGCGCATGTCCTGCAGCTCCCCGAGCCGACGCATGTTGCGCTTGCGCCTTGCGGTCACGCCGTAGCGCAGCCAGTGCTCTTCGCGCTCGATCGCCTTACCGAGCTTGTGCTGCTCGAGCTCTTCCGCCTCCAGCACCTCGTCGCGCCAGGCCTCGAAATGCGCAAAGCCGCGATCGAGGCGGCGCGATTGGCCGCGGTCCAGCCAGACCGTCGCCGTCGATACCTTTTCGAGGAAGCGACGGTCGTGCGAGATCAGCACGAGCGCCGAACGGCTGCGGACGAGCTCGTCTTCCAGCCATTCGATCGTCGGCAGATCGAGATGGTTCGTCGGCTCGTCGAGAAGCAGAATGTCGGGCTCCGGCGCAAGCACACGGGCAAGGGCGGCACGACGTGCCTCGCCGCCGGAAAGGCGCGTCGGCTCTTCCTCCCCGGTCAGCCCCAGATGCTGCAGCAGGTAGGCGACCCGGTAGGGATCGTCGCCTGGCCCGAGGCCGGCTTCGGCATAGGCCTGAACCGTATCGAAGCCGTCGAAGTCGGGCGCCTGGTGCAGATAGCGGATCGTCACCGATGGATGCCGGAAGATCTCGCCCGACTGGGGTTCTGCAATTCCGGCGGCGATCTTCATCAGCGTCGATTTGCCCGAACCATTGCGGCCTACGAGGCAGATGCGATCGCCGGGCTCGACCTGCAGGCCCGCACCCGCAAGCAGCGGCGTGCCGCCGAAGGTCAGTAGAATGTCGTCAAGCTTCAGGATGGGAGGCGCCAAGGCATCAGGCTCCGGAAAGATCATAGGGGCGGGCGAGAACGACGGCCCGGCCGGATTTCAGGGTCAAGCGGACCGTGCCATCCGCGATGTTCGAAATGGTGCGCGACGAGCCGAAGGGCAAATGAAAATCCTTCAGCGGGTAGCGCACGTTCTCGATCGAAAGACCGTCAAGATCGGCAAAGCCGAGGATCGAGAAGAGGCTGCCTTTCGGCAGCTCGATCTCCTGCGAGCCGGGCAGCAGCGGATAGGCCTCCTCCTCGCCGGAGGTCATCATCACCGCAACGCCGCTCTGGGCAAGCGCGACGGTACCGAGGAGATGCAGGAAAGCATGGTCGCTGCGCGCGCCGCCGAGTCCGCCCGCGAAGACGAGCGAGGTCGCGCCACGCTCGAGGGCTGCCTCGACGGCGATCTCCCCGTCGGTCGCGTTCTTGGCAGCTGGATGGCGTTCGCGCGGGACGCCGGCAAACTCCGCCAGAAGCGCCTCATCCGTGGAATCGAAATCGCCGACCCAGAGATCGGGAACGATCCCCAGCGTCCTTGCATGGCGCATGCCGCCGTCGGCGGCGACGAAGCGGCTGCCTTCGAGCTGTCGAGCGAGCCGGTCTGTCGGCGTCAGCGCGCCGCCGAGCAGGATGGTGAAGGGTGATCGGGTCATGGCAGAAGCCCATAGCGCAAAGCAGCGGCGAAGGAAAAGGGCTCCGGCTGCTGTTTTGCGAACGCATGCTGCGCGGATCAGGTTCCGGACGCCGGATCCCCGGGAAAGAGCATGCCGTCGTAGATGCCGGGCGTCGACCCGGCGATCTCCACCGCACCCACCGCACGGGCATAGAATTCGGCAGGGCCGACGCCGCCGATGATCGCATATGCATAGCCGGCGGCGCGCATGGATAGCAGGCTTTCGACGAGCAGGGCCTCGCCGATGCCCTTGCCGCGCATAGTCTCGTCAACTCCGGTCGGACCGAAGAAGCCGAGCGCGGTTACGTCATGGCAGGCAAAGCCCACGATCCGGTCCCGATGGTGAGCGACATGGATGCGCGCCGGCGTCGAGGAGAAGGCGGTTTCGGCCTCGCCGGCCCACCCGGTCCCGAAGCGCTCCTCGATCCAGGGAATGACGGCCCGCCGCTCGGCCGCAAGCGCCCGGCGGATGCGGATGTCGGGGTCGAGACGCGATGGGCGGCCCTCGGGCAAGGCATAGAGGCGGACGAGCATGTCTGGCATGAAATTGTCTCCGCTTTCGGCGAACAAACTGCGCCGGCAATTGTTTGACTTTTAATAGCGCGGCTGACGCGGACGGCAAACGCCCCTGCTGAAACTCAGCTTGCCTAAGCCGTCGCCGGAAGCTAAATCTCTTGCTGCTCTAACGGGGTGCCCTGGTCGGCTTTTGCGACCGTGGCTGAGAGGCTTCGAGCCAACCCGCGGAACCTGATCCGGCTCATACCGGCGGAGGGATTAGAAGCGATCGGACCGATACGCGCTTTTCCCATGCAGCAACAACAAAGGGAGAGGTGCCAGAATGTCCAATTCACTCCATCGAAAGATCCTTGGCCGGCTTGCGATCGCCGCAGCTTCGATCGCGGTATTTTCCGTGAGCGCGGCGGCCGCGGAAAAAACCCTGACGGTCTATACCTATGAGAGCTTCATCACCGAATGGGGGCCGGGCGCCAAGGTGGCGGAAGCGTTCGAGAAGACCTGCGACTGCAAGGTCGACTATGTAGGCGTTGCCGACGGGGTCGAACTCCTGACGCGGCTGAAGCTCGAAGGTCAGGGATCCAAGGCCGACATCGTACTCGGTCTCGACACCAATCTGGTGGCGGAGGCGAAAGCGACCGGCTTCTTCGCGCCGCACGGCGCCGATACCGCCTCCGTCAAGGTCCCGGGCGGCTTCTCCGACGACACCTTCATACCGTATGACTACGGCCATTTCGCCGTTGTCTACGACACCGAGACGCTGAAGGATCCACCGAAGAGCCTCAAGGAACTGGTCGAGGGCGATCCGTCGCAGAAGATCGTCATCGAGGACCCGCGGACCTCAACCCCCGGCCTCGGCCTCCTGCTGTGGGTGAAGTCGGTCTATGGCGACCAGGCCGGCCAGGCCTGGTCGCAGCTCAAGGACCGCGTGCTGACGGTCACGCCGGGCTGGTCGGAAGCCTATGGCCTCTTCACGAAGGGCGAGGCCCCGATGGTTCTCTCCTACACGACCTCGCCCGCCTATCACATGGTGGCGGAAAACACCGAGCGCTACCAGGCGGCCCCCTTCGCCGAAGGCCATTATATCCAGATCGAAGTCGCCGCATTGACGAAGAATGCGAAGGACCCGGAACTCGCCCGGAGCTTCCTGACCTTCATGATCGGCCCGGAATTCCAGTCGATCATCCCGACGACCAACTGGATGATGCCGGTGACCGCGACCAAGGAGCCGCTGCCGGAAGCCTTCAGCAAGCTCGTCGACCCGCAAAAGACGCTCCTCATTCCCGCCGAGGAGGTCGCCGCCAACCGCAAGGCCTGGGTCGACGAATGGCTGGCCGCCATGAGCCGGAACTGAGGCCGGATTGTCCGGCACGAAGGAAAGCAAGATGACAATCGCCGCCGGGGCCTTCGCCTTCGGCGGCATCCTGCTTTTCGTCGGCCTCGCCGGCGCGGCACTGCTTGCCCAGTCGGCCGGCAGCGCCGGCGCCGGTCCGCTTTTCGATGCCTATATCTGGCGCATCACACGCTTCACGCTGCTGCAGGCCAGCCTCTCGACGCTTCTTGCCATCCTTTTCGCGATACCGGTGGCCCGGGCACTTGCCCGCCAGGCTTCGTTCCCCGGCCGCATCTGGGTGCTGCGGCTTCTGGCGCTGCCACTCGGCCTGCCGGCGATCGTCGCCGCACTCGGGCTGATCGAAATCTGGGGCCGGCAGGGGCTCTTGAACAGGGTGCTTTCGGCAGGCGGGCTGGAGCAGCCGGTCAGCATCTATGGCCTCTCCGGCATTCTCATTGCCCATGTCTTCTTCAACATGCCGCTCGCCGCACGCTTGATGCTTGCCGGCATCGAGCGCATTCCGGCCGAATACTGGCGCAGCTGCGCCAATCTCGGCATGGGTTCCTTCGCCACCTTTCGCTTCATCGAGTGGCCGGTGATCCGTGGATTGCTTCCCGGCATCGCCGGGCTCATCTTCATGCTCTGCGCCACCAGCTTCACGCTCGTGCTGACGCTTGGCGGGGGGCCGGCCGCGAGCACGCTCGAAGTGGCGATCTACCAGGCGCTGCGCTTCGACTTCGACCCGCCGCGGGCGATCGCCCTTTCGGCACTTCAGGTCGCCCTTACCGGAGCGCTGCTTCTCGTCTTGAAATTGATCGCGCCGGCGCCGCTGGAGGGAGAGACGAGCGGCAGGGCCATCCGGCGTTTCGACGGCGCGAGCGGTCTGTCGCGGCTTGCCGACCGTATCTGGCTGGTACTCGCCGTCATCCTCGTCGGCCTGCCCTTTGCGGCTATCGCCTATAGCGGATCGAAGGCCGACCTCTTCCGTCTCGTGAACGAGCCGGCATTCCGTCGGGCGCTCGCCATGAGCGCGACGATCGCCCTTGTCTCCGCCACGATTTCGGTCGTCATCGCGGCGCTGATGATCCGTACCGAACGCCTCGCGCTGGCGCGGCGGCGCCCGGGTCCCGCGGCTCGCCTCTTTGCCGGAGGGATCGGCGCAAGCACCTCCTTCATACTGCTCGTGCCTCCCGTCGTGCTCGGCGCCGGATGGTTCCTGCTCCTGAGGCCGTTCGGCGACGTCGCCCGTTTCGCGCCGGCCGTCGTCGTCGCCATCAATGCGCTGATGGCGCTTCCCTTCGTTCACCGGGTGCTGGCGCCGGCCATGGCGACGCATGCCGCTCGCACCGCGCGCCTTGCCGCGAGCCTCGGCATCGGGGGCTTCCACCGCCTGCTGTGGATCGACTGGCCGGGTCTGCGCAAACCTCTCTTCGTCGCCTTTTCCTTTGCCATGGCCCTCTCGCTCGGCGATCTGGGAGCCGTCGCTCTTTTCGGCTCCGAGGACATGGTAACCCTCCCTTATCTGCTCTATAGCCGGATGGGCAGCTATCGCACCGCGGATGCGGCCGGACTGGCGCTGGTTCTCGGCCTTCTCTGCCTTGTCCTGACGGTGCTCGGCACGGCGGGAGAGGAGAGGCGGCCGGAGGGTAAATACACATGAGTTCCACCGCTCTCGCCGTAAAGGGCATCGAGATAGGCTTCGAAACAACGACGCTCGCCTTCGACTGCACGGTTCCCGCGGAGCGGATCGTCGCCGTGGCCGGCGCCTCCGGCTCGGGCAAGTCGACGCTCTTCAACGTCATCGCCGGCTTCGAGCAACCGGAGCGCGGGGAAGTCCGCATCTTCGGCGAGGAAATGACCGGTCGCCCGCCTGCGGAACGGCCGGTATCGATCATATTTCAGGAACATAACCTCTTCGCACATCTCGACGCCGCCACCAATGTCGGCTTCGGCATCAGCCCGGCGCTGCGACTGGATGCGGCCGACCGCATGAAAGTGGAGGACGCACTGGCCCGTGTCGGGCTCGCCGGTTTTGGCAAGCGGCTGCCGCCGACGCTTTCAGGCGGCGAACGCCAGAGGGTCGCGCTCGCGCGCGCCTTCGTACGGCACCGCCCGATCCTCCTGCTCGACGAACCTTTCGCTGCGCTCGACCCAGGCATGCGCGCCGAGATGCGGACACTCATCAGCGATCTGCACGAGGAGGAAGGCAACACGATACTGATGATCACGCATCATCCCGATGACGTGAGGGCGCTCGCCGACAGCGTTCTTTTCCTCGACCGGGGCCGGATTGTCGCCCATGATGAAGTCGATCGGTTTCTCAAGCGCCGCGACATCACGGCCATCAACCGGTTCCTCGGCAAGGAGGGATGACGAACTGTTCGCGGCGACCGATCCGACGCCGGACGAACTAAATTCGCCGGACGCCACAATTTGACCGCCGCGCCGTGCGAGGCGCGGGAGACACCAAGGGGTATCTCGCAAAATTCGCGCATCCGTTGCTGCGATACCACGGGGCAACTATTTCTACTGGGGTCGGCTAGGCAGGCGGCGCTGAAATCGGATACAGCAGAATCCTGGCTGAAACACCCGCGCCGGTGCGCCGCATCCGGCTGAAAAAGTAGGACTTTTCGCCGATTGCGATGAATGGCTTCGAGCCGCGGGTCGCGCCGGCGGATGGGGACGGGCTGAGGCATGATAAGGCAGGCAGTCATGAATGGCTGGTTTCCGCGGCGGCATGGAACCGTTCGCGCACGAGCGCTGGTCGCATTGGCTGCCACGACGCTGCTGGCTGGCTGCCAATCCGTCATCGAGCAGACCTACGAGCCCACCGTTTCGCCATCCTCCAATCCGCAGATCGTCGAGGAAGTGCAGAAGAACGACCCGCGGGCCCAGCTCGGCGCGCGCGAGCATCCGCGCATCGTGGCAAGCTACGGCGGAGAATACCGCGACGCCAAGACCGAGCGGCTGGTCGCCCGGATCACCGGCGCCCTGACGGCGGTTTCGGAAAACCCGCAGCAATCCTACCGCATCACCATTCTCAACTCGCCGGCAATCAACGCTTTCGCGCTTCCGGGCGGCTATCTCTACGTGACGCGCGGCCTGCTGGCGCTCGCCAACGACGCCGCGGAAGTGGCCGCCGTGCTCTCGCACGAGATGGCGCATGTGACGGCCAATCACGGCATCCAGCGCCAGCAGCGCGAGGAGGCGGAGGTGATTGCGAGCCGCGTCGTCTCCGAGGTGCTCTCCTCCGATCTTGCCGGCAAGCAGGCGCTTGCCCGCGGCAAGCTGCGCCTTGCCGCCTTCTCGCGCAATCAGGAACTGCAGGCCGACGTGATCGGCGTCCGCATGCTGGGCGAGGCGGGGTACGACCCCTATTCGGCGGCGCGCTTCCTCGATTCCATGGCCGCCTATAGCCGCTTCAGCGCGGTCGATCCGGAGGCGGACCAGAGCCTCGACTTCCTGTCGAGCCACCCCAACGCGCCGCAACGCGTCGATCTCGCGCGCCGGCATGCCCGTGCCTTCGGCCCCGAGGGGACGAGCGGCGATCGCGGGCGCGACTATTATCTCGCCGGCATCGACGGTATCCTCTATGGCGACAGTCCGCAGGAGGGCTATGTCCGCGGACAGACCTTCCTGCACGGCCAGCTAGGCATACGCTTCGACGTGCCCGCCGGCTTCCAGATCGACAACAAGGCCGAGGCGGTGCTAGCCACCGGCCCGGGCGAGGTCGCCATTCGTTTCGACGGCATCGCCGACACGAGCCGGCGCAGCCTCACCGACTACATCGCCAGCGGCTGGGTAACGGGCCTCAAGCCCGATACGATCCGCCCGATCACCGTCAACGGCCTCGAAGCCGCAACGGCGCGCGCATCGGCCGACCGCTGGGATTTCGACGTCACGGTGATCAGGTTCGGCGAGCGCATCTACCGCTTCCTCACGGCCGTTCCGAAGGGCTCGAGCGCACTCGAGCCGACGGCAAACCAGTTGCGAACCTCCTTCCGCCGCATGACGTCCGGCGAGGTCCAGTCGTTGAAGCCGCTGCGCATTCGGGTGGTCACGGTCAGGTCCGGCGATACGATCGCGACCCTTGCGGCCCGCATGATGGGTACGGACCGCAAGCTCGACCTTTTCCGGCTGATCAATGCGATGCAGATCACATCGACGGTCAGACCCGGCGACAAGGTGAAGATCATTTCGGAGTGAGGGGGCGTAACGGGCCGCAGCCGCGACCTTCTCCCGCTCGCGGGGAGAAGAGGACTCACGCCGCCGTTTCGCTCAGCCGCTCAGTTTAGAAACGCCGAGCGCGAGGCTCGTCCCCCGGGCCCGTTTGCGGGGAGAAGGCGCCGGCAGGCGGATGAGGGGCAAATGGCCTTGCGAAGCATCGCGCTTCAATGCATCGCCGCCGTCAGGGCGGGTGCCTTGGCGGTGAGCGCCGCACGAAGCTTCTCGAGCGCGCGCGTTTCGATCTGCCGCACCCGTTCCTTCGATATGCCAAGCGCGACGCCGAGCTCCTCCAGCGTGGCGCCATCCTCCGTCAGGCGGCGGGCGCGAATGATCTTCATTTCGCGTTCGCTGAGTTCTCCGAGCGCGATCTGCAGCCATCGGCGGGCGCGCTCGCCGTCGATCAGATCGCTCACCTGCTCGTCGGGCAGAGGTGCTTCGCTCGCCAGAAAATCCAGCCGGGCGCCGGCATCCGGGTCGCCGCCGCCGATCGGCGCCTGCAGCGACGCGTCGTTTCCGGAAAGGCGCGCATCCATTGTCTGCACGTCGGCAAGGCTGACGCCGAGCGCCGCGGCTATCTCTTCGTGCATCGCCTGAGAGGTCAATTGTCTGTCCCCCTGGGCGAGCCTCGCGCGCAACCGGCGCAGGTTGAAAAACAGCGCCTTCTGCGCCGAACTGGTGCCGCCGCGTACGATCGACCAGTTGCGCAGCACGTAATCCTGCATCGATGCGCGGATCCACCAGGTCGCATAGGTCGAGAAACGCACCTCCCGGCTCGGCTCGAAACGCGCTGCGGCCTCCAGGAGCCCTATATGCCCCTCCTGCACGAGATCTCCCATGGGCAGCCCGAAACTGCGGAACTTCGCCGCCATCGAAATCACCAGACGCATGTGCGACATTGCGATCTTGTTGCGCGCCTCCTGATCGTTATCGTTCCGCCAGGCCTGTGCGAGCGCATGTTCCTCGTCCCGCTCGAGATAGGGCGCTTCCATGGCAATCTTGATCATACGCCTGTCTGCTGTGAGGGTCTTCATCGATTGCTCCGTAGCTGGCGGCGAGCGCCATTTCACGATTGAACTCCAAACGCCGAGCGCTCTCTTGCTGCGTTCGGCAACGGGACGGATGGCGCTGGTTGACGAAATGACAGGGCGCCCTAGATGGAAGAATACGAACCTGAGGCGTGAGGAAATCACGGGGCCAAGATCGCTCGGCAGCACAGGCGAAGACCTCCCTGCCGGGAGTGTTAAACGTGCGCGGGCGCGAAAAGTTCCGCGGGCGACAGCGATTCTTGATTGTGAGGCCGCCGCGATACGCCCCAACGATTGTAACGCGGCTTCGCCGCGCCCCGGCTCCCGCCTTCTTGCGCAATCCAGCGCTCAGCTTCGGGAATATACGACAACAAAAAAGCCCGGCCTTTGTGAAGGCCGGGCCTGTCTGGTTGATTGACGCAAGGAGCGCTTAAGCGGCTTCGTCCTGTGCGTCGTCTTCTTCGATAGCCTTGCCGCGCTTCGGACCCTTGTTGAGATTGGCCTCGACGAGGCGAACGGCCTCCGTTTCCGACATCCTGTTCACGGCAGCGATTTCGCGCGCCATCCGGTCAAGCGCGGCTTCATAGAGCTGGCGCTCGGAATAGGACTGTTCCGGCTGGTTCTCGGCGCGATAGAGGTCGCGTACGACTTCCGCGATGGAAATGAGATCGCCGGAATTGATCTTGGCATCGTATTCCTGAGCGCGACGCGACCACATGGTCCGCTTCACGCGCGCCTTGCCCTGCACGACCTTCAACGCGCGGTCGACGAAATCGGTTTCGGACAGCTTACGCATGCCGATGCCCACGGCCTTCGCCACCGGCACCTTGAGACGCATCTTGTCCTTCTCGAAGTCGATGACAAAGAGTTCGAGCTTCATGCCCGCGACTTCCTGCTCCTCAATCGCGACGATCTGGCCAACGCCATGGGCCGGGTAAACGATCGATTCACCGGTCTTGAAGCCTTGGCGCGTTGAAGATTTCTTCTGCTGGGTGGTCATTCGTTTCAAACACTCCCTAGTGCGCACCCGGCCTTCACAGGGGCCGGGGCCGGGTCAGTCAGGCCCGGGATAGACGGGGGTACCGCCGGGTGGGTCCACCTGGTCCTCCAACGAAACGCAAACAAGCTCTTAGGGCGCAGTCACAAGCAACGGGCCGTTGCATATCTCAAAAGTGCCGCGCGGTGGAGATCGTTTGCTTTCGTGCTGGTTTTCGGGCGCGCAAAAGCACCCTCTGTGGATCAGTGCGTGAAAACTATCACAAAAAAGAGCGGAAATCAATAATTTGCTGCACGGCAACGATCAAGTCGCCGTGCTCGCAAGCGCGAAGTGCCGGCGGGATTTCCCCAGCTTTCCGGCCTCGCCATCTGCCGTCCGTCAGCAGCGACGAACCGAGCGGCCGAAACCCGTCTCAGTCGCCCTGTCCCGGTTCGGAAGAAAAATACTTCTCGTATTTTTCTTCTACGCCATCCATCTCCTTGGCCTCCGGCAGCGGGTCGCGCTTAACGGTGATATTCGGCCATTGCGTGGAAAATTCCGCGTTCAGTTTCAACCACATATCGAGGCCCGGCTCGGTATCCGGCTTGATTGCACCCGCGGGACATTCCGGCTCGCATACGCCGCAGTCGATGCATTCATCCGGATGGATGACGAGGAAGTTCTCCCCCTCATAGAAACAATCCACCGGGCAGACTTCAACGCAGTCCGTGTACTTGCAGCGAATGCAGTTATCGGTCACGACATACGTCATGAGGTACTCCAGCCAATGCTCACATTTGATGGCAGACGGCAATCAACGGTGATACTCGATCGACCGCGCATGCTAGGCATGTCCGGCGCGCATAGCTGCCGATGCAGACCCGAATGCCATCCTCTGCATGGCTTCGTGAATCGGAAGCGATCCGGTGAAACCACACTTCGGTTCAAGCTGCTACACCAACCTTCGCCCTTCGAACTGGACGTTCGGCACTGTAGCGTTGCTTGTCACGTAAAGGCTTTGACAGGCCTTTGCAAGAATTATCCATGCGCGATTTGCCCCTGTGGGGGCACAGTTTTCCAGCGTCGGGACGCGCGTGCCGAAATCGGTTGCAGGCCGCCTGCGACAGTGTACGGCGCCGGGTCCAAAGGCTGAAAATCAGTCGTCTTCGGGGTCCGGCCCCGGCCGCAAGCGGTCCGTCTCGCGGCGCTCCCGCTTTGTCGGCCGCCCCGCGCCTCGGTCGCGCGTCGCCTGCTCGAAAAGCGTGGGCCTGCCGGCGGGTACGGCGGGAGTCAGATCCTCGTAGAGGAGGCGCGCTTCCTCATAGGGGCCGCGGCGGGACCCGGGCAGCAGCACGCGCACGACGAGATCGCGCCGCTCCAGCGACACCTCGAGCATGTCGCCGGCCCTGATCTGGGCGGACGATTGCGTCTCACGCTTGCCGTTGACGGCCACATGGCCCGCCTCGATCGCCTTCTGGGCGAGCGAGCGCGATTTGATCAGCCGGGCGAAGAACAGCCACTTGTCGAGCCGCTGGCGCATTGCAGGGGCAGACGGCGGCTGTTTTTCCATGGGCTTGACCTACTTCTTCATCTGCTCCTTCAGAGCAGCGAGTTTGGCGAAAGGCGAATCCGGATCAATCGGCTTTTCCTTGCGGGGTGGGCGCCCTTCGAACTTGGAGGGAGACGACTTGTTTCGATCGTGCCGGTCGCCGCGGTCCTTTCGCTGACCGCCCGGCCTTCCTTCGGACCCCTTGCCTTCCTGCGGCTTGCCTTCCCAGGGCTTGCCCTGCGACTTGCCATGAGGAGCCTGCCTGCGGCCGCCCTCGCGGCCTTCGGTCTGGCCATGGCGCTGGCCCCCTCGGCGCTGTTCGCCCTGGCGGCCGCCCTGTCGCTGATTGTCCTGACGGGTGCCCGGACGCCACAGGAGCACCGGCTTGGCTTCAACCGGGGCCTCCGGCTCAGCCGGTGCCGCTGCATCGTCGCTTGCCGGCGCCGCCGGCGTCGTTGCAGTGGCGGTATCGACGGCGGCTTCCGTCTCTGTTTCCGTCTCTGCGGCAGGCGTCTCGGCAGCCGCGGTTCCGGCCGTTTCCGTCTCTGCGGCAGGCGCATCCGCGGCCTCGGCCTCGACGCCCGCATCCGCTACGCTCGCACCGGCCTCTTCGGCAGACGCCGTGTCCCCATTCTGACTTGCCAGGAAAGCTGCCGCCTCCTCCGCTGGCACGGCGTCGGCGCGATAGCCGAGACCCTTGAGGATTTCCTCCATGTCATCCGGCGTCGCCCCGAGGATGGACAACATCGACGTCGTCGCGACGAAACGGCGGCCGTCATAGGCGCCTTCCGGACGCGGCGACGTCCCCGGCTTCCACTGCAGGAGCGGACGGATGAGATCGGCAAGCCGCTCGAGGATATCGATCCGCACCGCGCGCTTGCCGAGGAAGCGGAAGCCCGCGAGCTTGTAGAAGGTCCGCTCGAAAGATGGATCGGTGACGACCGAGGTACGGCCGGCAGCCAGCATCGGGATGAGCTCGCCGTAACCGGGCTTGTCCAGCCCGTCGTTCTTCAGTGCCCAGAGAAGCGTGATCAGCTCCGCCGGAGCCGGCTTCAGAAGCGCGGGGAGGAAGATGTGATAGGCGCCGAAGCGTACACCGTATCTGCGAATCGACGCGCGGCTCTCCTGATCGAGCGACTTCACGTCTTCGGCGACGTCGCGACGGAAGAGCACGCCGAGATTCTCGACGATCTGGAAGGCGAGACCCTTGGCGAGACCCTCCAGATCCTCGGCGCGCGAAATGTCGTCCAGCGGCTTCAGCACCGTGCTGATGTGATGGTTCACGAAACGCTCGATCCGCGCCAGGACATGTTCGCGGGCATTAGCCTGAAGCTGATCGTCGGCAAGCAGGATGACGCGGGGACGCATGACGTGGTCGCTCGCCGTGAGCCGCGCGACCGGATCGCCGAGCCAACGGACAAGACCGTCCGACGACAGAGCCAGGTCGCCATTGCCGGCCGCATGGAGACGAGCGGCGCGCGCTTCGAATTCCAGCGCGAGCGCCTTATGGGCGGCACCCTGAACGGCCTTCGCGTCCGTTCCCTCGCTGCCCGCGGCGAGCGTGAACCGGAAACCGGCTAGCTGACCCACATGGTGTCCCTCGACGAAGACATCACCATTCACACTGATTTCTGCTTCCAGCATCGCATTCTCTCTCAGGCGCTTCATGAGCACAGATGTCCTGCGATCAACAAAGCGTTTCGTCAACCTTTCATGTAGCGCGTCGGACAATCGATCTTCGATTTCCCGCGTCTTTTCTTGCCAGTGTGTCGGATCGGCAAGCCACCCGGGCCGGTTGGATACATAGGTCCAGGTCCTGATCTGCGCAATTCGCGCCGAAAGTGTGTCGATTTCGCCGTCCGTATGATCGGCGCGCCGGACCTGTTCGGCCATGAAATCTTCGTTGACCGTGCCATGGCGAACGAGGTCCGCATAGATGGTCGAGATCAGATCCGCATGCTGAGCCGGCGTGATGCGGCGATAATCCGGGAGCGCGCAGGCTTCCCAGAGCTTCTCGACGCGCTCGGACGCCGTGGCGACGTCGACGATCTCCGGGTAGCGGGTCAGATGCTCGAGCGCCTGCTGATCGACGGCCGGGAGCGCCCGCGCCAGGCCGGATACCGCCGGTGCGGCCTCAAGGCTCTTTTTCAGTGCCTTCAGCGAAGAAAAGTCCAGCGCCTTGGAGCGCCATTGCAGCACGCGGACCGGGTCGAACTCATGCGATTCGATGCGGTGCACCAGCTCCTCGTCGAACGGATCGACGCGTCCGGTCACGCCGAAGGTCCCGTCCCGGACGTGCCTGCCCGCGCGCCCCGCGACCTGGGCGAGCTCCGCCGGATTGAGGTTACGGTACTGGTAGCCGTCGAACTTCCTGTCCTGAGCGAAGGCGACATGATCGACGTCGAGGTTCAGCCCCATGCCGATGGCGTCGGTCGCCACGAGGTAGTCGACGTCCCCCTCCTGATAGAGCGCCACCTGGGCATTGCGGGTTCGCGGCGAAAGCGCGCCCAGTACGACGGCCGCGCCGCCGCGCTGGCGCCGGATGAGCTCCGCGATCGCATAGACCTCGTCGGCCGAAAAGGCGACGATTGCCGAGCGGTTCGGCAGGCGGGTGATTTTCTTGGAGCCGGCATAGAGAAGCTGCGACATGCGCGGCCGCTCGACGACGGTGATGCCGGGCAGCAGATATTCGAGGATCGGCCGCATCGTCGCGGCGCCGAGCAGCAGCGTCTCGCCGCGGCCGCGCAGGTGCAGTATCCGGTCCGTGAAGATATGGCCGCGTTCGAGATCGCCCGCCAGCTGAACCTCGTCGATCGCCACGAAGGAGGCCGTGGTCTCGCGCGGCATCGCTTCCACCGTGCAGACCGAAAAGCGGGCGCGATGCGGGGCGATCTTTTCCTCGCCCGTGATCAGCGCGACATTGTGGTGGCCGACCTTCTCCACGAGACGGGTATAGACCTCGCGTGCGAGCAATCTCAGCGGCAGCCCTATGACGCCGCTGTCATGCGCGATCATGCGCTCGATCGCATAATGGGTCTTGCCGGTATTGGTGGGTCCGAGCACCGCGGTCACGCCGCGGCCGCTCAGGATCATGGATTGAAAAGACAAGGTCTCGATCCCGGACAGTCTCTACAGCACCGCGCTTCCTTGGTCGCGCAAAGCTCGCTGCAGTGCTGATTTGGCGTATGTATTATCCTTAAAACGGCTCCGATTTAAGGAACACGTATGGTGAGCCGGCGCGCGTTCACGCTCCGGCGGGAAACAGATGCCTATGCGGCATGCCAAACGCAAGGGTTCACGGGGAATAAATGCACCAAACGGCCAACCATATCTTGCGGCTCCCCTTTCAACTGCAGTTCAGGATTCTGGAACAGCGACGGAACGAATCAGAGACGAATCGCTGACTCCCGCTGATTCACTTTATGTTCACGGCTATATATAGATATCAACATCTAGTTACGCACCAGATGCTGAATCCAAGGGAGGATCACCCCTCAGAAGCTGCCGATCGGCTTCGGCTGTCGTCACTGCAGCCTTTGACCACGCAAAGGATTCCGAATCCAAGAGTCTGGAAAGATTGAAAAATTTTAACGGGATTCGCCGCCGATCGGCCGAGTCCGGAAATAGGAATCGCTTCACAGACACCCGCTCCTGCCCGGGAAGAGCGACGCCGACTCGCCCGGAGGAACGTTTTCCCCTTTCGTTCGCCACAACATCTAGTGGCACCTGTAGAGATCGGGGGGCGGCTTCAGGATGGACACGGATGCGAGATCGAAGGGCAAAACGAATCCGGCGCCCCGAAGGGCGCCGAAAAAAGCCGCAGGCACCACGCCTCAGGCGAAGTACTGGCCCCCATTGGCCGAAATCGTCGAGCCGGTGATGAAGCCCGCGTCGTCGGAAGCGAGAAACACGACGCAGCGTGCCACTTCCTCCGGCTCGCCCAGGCGTCCCACCGGTATCTGCGGAATGATCCGCTCGTTGAGCACCTTTTCCGGAACGGCGCGCACCATCTCGGTGCCGATATAGCCGGGGCAAATCGCGTTGACGGTGATCCCCTTCGCCGCCCCTTCCTGGGCCAGCGCCTTGGTCAGGCCGAGATCGCCGGCCTTGGCGGCGGAATAGTTCACCTGGCCCATCTGCCCCTTCTGGCCGTTGATCGACGAGATGTTGACGATGCGCCCGAAACCGCGGTCGCGCATGCCCGACCAGACCGGATGCGTCATGTTGAACACGCCGGTGAGATTTGTGCCGATCACTTCGCCCCACTGTTCCGGCGTCATCTTGTGGAACATGGCGTCACGGGTGATGCCGGCATTGTTGACGAGGATGTCGACCGGTCCGAGGTCCGCCTCGACCCTGGCGATGCCATCGACGCAGGCCTGATAACTCGATACGTCCCATTTGTAGACGGGAATGCCGCTTTCCTGCTCGAAGGCCTTGGCCCTCTCGTCATTTCCGGCGTAGTTTGCGGCCACCTTGTAGCCCGCAGCCTTCAACGCCACGCAAATTGCGGCGCCAATGCCGCGGGATCCGCCCGTTACCAGTGCTACCCTGCTCATACTCGCCTCCCGCTCGGTTGATTCAAATTCGCAAAAGCACACCCCTGCAGCCCGGCGAGCCCGGGCCGCTGATTTCCATCGTCTGATCCGAAACTTGCCCGCATTGCAGGCGGCCGGTTACAGGCGTTCCACGCACATGGCGACGCCCATGCCGCCGCCGATGCACAGGGTGGCAAGCCCCTTGGAGACGCCGCGCCGCTTCATTTCGAAAAGAAGCGTGTTCAGCACGCGGGCACCGGAGGCACCGATCGGATGGCCGATGGCGATCGCTCCGCCATTGACGTTGACGATCGAAGGATCCCAGCCGAGGTCCTTGTTGACGGCGCAGGCCTGAGCCGCGAAAGCCTCGTTCGCTTCCACGAGCTCGATGTCGGCGACCGACCAGCCGGCTTTTTCGAGGGCCTTGCGCGATGCGGGGATGGGGCCGGTGCCCATGATCTGCGGGTCGACGCCTGCCGTCGCCCAGGAGACGATGCGGGCAAGCGGCTGGATGCCGCGCCGGGCCGCCTCGGCCTCGGTCATCAAGAGCGCCGCGGCGGCGCCGTCGTTGAGACCCGAAGCATTGCCCGCGGTCACGGTACCTTCCTTGTCGAAGGCCGGGCGGAGCTTTGCGATCGAATCGAGCGTGGCACCGTGGCGGATGTACTCGTCCTGATCCACGGTTACGTCGCCCTTGCGCGTCTTCACGACGAAAGGCACGATCTCGTCGGCAAAACGCCCGGCCTTCTGGGCCGCTTCCGCCTTGTTCTGGGAGGCAAGCGCGAATTCGTCCTGTTCCTCGCGCGTCAGCTGCCATTTTCGCGCAACGTTCTCGGCGGTGATGCCCATGTGGTAGCCGTAGAAGGCATCCGTCAGGCCGTCCTTGATCATCGTGTCGATCATCTTGTAGTCGCCCATCTTCACGCCGCCGCGCAGGTGCGCGCAATGCGGCGCCATGGACATCGACTCCATGCCGCCGGCAACGATGACCTTCGCATCGCCGGTTGCGATCTGCTGCATGCCGAGCGCCACGGCGCGCAGGCCCGAGCCGCAAAGCTGGTTCATGCCCCAGGCGGTCTTTTCCTGCGGGAGGCCGGCCTTCATCGCCGCTTGCCGTGCAGGATTCTGCCCCTCGCCCGCCGGCAGCACCTGGCCGAGGATCACCTCGTCCACCTCGCCCGCTTCGACGCCCGCCCGCTCGAGCACCGCCTTGATGGCGGCCGCGCCCAGTTCGTGCGCGGGAGTGTTGCCGAAGGCGCCATTGAAGGAGCCGACGGCCGTGCGGGCCGCGCTGGCGATGACGATCGAGGGATTGCTCATGGGACGTTCCTCATATTTGCTTTGCCTGATGGAGGCAGACTGGCAAAGGGAGGAGCGCGAGTCAAACGGCTAGTTGCACTGCCGCAAAAGCTTCACGGTGACTTGTCGGCGCCTGTTCGCAGCTGCGTCGCCGCATTGCACAAAGAGATTGTCAGTGGCGCTCTTTTGCGGATACTCTGAAAAATACAATAAAGACGGGACCATGGGTAAGAGGAGACCCTGATGGGGAAAAACGAAGGCCAGATCGTCATCAAGAAATACGCGAACAGGCGCCTCTACAATACCGGTACGAGCACTTACGTGACCCTCGACGACCTGGCTGTCATGGTGAAGAGGGGCGAGGACTTCATCGTGCAGGATGCCAAGTCCGGCGAAGACATAACCCATTCCGTGCTGACGCAGATCATCTTCGAGCAGGAGTCGAAGACCGGCAACACGCTTCTGCCGATTTCCTTTCTCCGCCAGTTGATCTCCTTTTATGGCGACCAGATGCAGATGGTCGTACCGAGCTATCTCGAGCACTCGATGCAGGCCTTCACCGAACAGCAGGCGCAGATGCGCGAGCAGATCACCAAGGCCTTCGGCGACACGCCGATCGGCAAGAACCTGAAGGTGCCGTTGCAGCTCGTCGAGGAACAGGTCCGGCGCAACACCGAAATGTTCCATCAGGCCATGCAGATGTTTTCGCCCTTCATGGCCGCCCCGCCGGCCAAGGAAACCAGGAAGGCCGAGGCGAAGGACATCGACGAACTGAAGGAACAGCTTCGCGCCCTTCAGACGAAACTGGACAATCTGGGCTGAACTTCCGCGATGCTTCTCCGTGATGGCAGGGGATCCAGCCCCTCACCCCGCTTGCAGGGAGAAGGTGGGCGGCAGGCCGGATGAGAGGCGCGCTCGTCCAAGCCATCAGACGCACCAAAAGAAAAAGGGCCGGCAATGCCGACCCTTCGAACTTCATCCGCAGGCGGAAACGCTTATGCGCTTTCCTTCGGCGTCAGGACCTGGCGGCCGCGATACATGCCGGTCTTCAGGTCGATATGATGCGGGCGGCGCAGTTCGCCGGAGTTCTTGTCTTCGATGTAGGTCGGAGCCTTGAGGGCGTCAGCGGAACGGCGCATGCCACGCTTGGACGGGCTCGTTTTTCTTTTCGGTACAGCCATTTCATTCTCCACTTATCGGGCAAAACACTGTTCAGCAGCCGAAAATGGCCGGGTCAAACAGATGTCGATCTCGGAATTTCGCGCGCTTATACATGTCGAACCGCACTTTGACCAGTCCCCGCGCGCAAATTTTCGACTCCCCGCGGGAAGCCTCGATCCGCTTCAGGCCTCGTCCTCCGGCACGATCCAGGGTTCGGCTCTTGCGGCCTCCTCCCACCTGCGGAAGGCCGGATGCGCCTTGACGGCGTCCATATAGGCGAGCGTCGCCGGGTCCGTCACGAGCTCATAGGTTTCGAAACGGTTGACGACCGGGGCGAACATCGCGTCGGCCGCGGTGAACCGGCCGAAAAGGAACGGTCCCCCTGATCGCTCGACCGACTCCCGCCAGATCGTCTCGATCCGCGCCACATCCACACTGACGCCATCCGGCAGAGCGATCGACTTTCTCGGCCGGCGGATATTCATCGGGCAGGCGCCGCGCAGCGCCCGGAAGCCGGAGAGCATCTCCATCGAGTAGCTGCGCGCACGGGCACGATCCGCGCGCTCCTCCGGCCAGAGACCCGCATCCGGGAAAAGCTCCGCCGCGTATTCGATGATCGCGAGCGACTCCCAAACGCGGTTTTCGCCATGGTGGAGCACCGGAACGCGCCCTGTCGGCGAGATTTCGCGGAACCGCGGATTGCCGGCCGCGAAATCGAAGGGAATAACGACATCCTCGAACGGAATGCCGCAAGCCGTGAGCGCGAGCCAGGGGCGCATCGACCAGGACGAATAGTTCTTGTTGCCGACATAGAGGACGAGCTTGGTCATGATCTGTCTCCGCTGAAACCGAGGGCAGACTTGCCACATCGGCACCGGACAAACCAATGAATTGGTTTCATCTTATTCATAAAGGCAGGTGATGTAACCGCCGGAGCGGCTGGCACGGCGCTCGATCACGCCGGCGAGGCG
Organism: Sinorhizobium meliloti 4H41; assembly: GCF_000375585.1. Lineage (GTDB taxonomy): Bacteria > Pseudomonadota > Alphaproteobacteria > Rhizobiales > Rhizobiaceae > Sinorhizobium > Sinorhizobium meliloti_A. The sequence continues at coordinate 220,842 of NZ_AQWP01000007.1, forward strand.
CCTGAGACCGCGCCCCGGCTTTCCCGCATTGCGGTCGATCGGGTTGGGCAGCGAAACGGCGAGGAGAGCGGCCTGCCGGCGCGAAAGCTTCGCCGCCGAAACGCCGAAATGATGACGGGCGGCGGCCTCGATCCCGTAGATGCCCTCGCCCCATTCGGCGACGTTCAGGTAGATCTCCATCAGGCGCCGCTTGCTCCAGACGAAATCGGCTGCGATCGCCAGCGGCAGTTCCATCGCCTTGCGCACGAAGGAGCGGCCGTTCCAGAGGAACAGGTTCTTGACCGTCTGCATCGGGATCGTGCTGGCGCCGCGCGTCTGTTCGCCGTCGAGCGCGTCCTCGACGACACCACGCATCTGCGCCCAATCGATGCCGGCATGAGCGCAGAACTGCCCGTCCTCCGACATCATCACCGACTGGACGAGCACCGGCGCGATATCGTCGAATTCCACCCACTGCCGGTCATAGCCCCGCAGCAGCACGAGGTCGCGCAGCATCAGTGTCGAGACCGGGTGAATGAACTCCAGAAGATAGAGGCCGATCAAGGCATAAGGCAGGATGAGAACAGAGAGGACGACGAGAACGAGCCGACGCCGCCACGAGCGCCACGTCCTGCGCGTGGCTGCCCGGCGACCGGCGGGCAACTCCGCCTCCTCGCGTTCTTCCGAAACGATCTCCACGCCCCGTCCGTCCACCTCTTTTCCGCCCGCCTCTTGTCCCATTCACCCTCTCATATGCGATGGCGAGCGAAAGTTGAACGGCCTTTCTCGCAAAAGGCAAGGCTCTGCAGCGCCGTCGTCCCCGGACCGGCCCTGTGCGCGCGACGCAAAACCCCGTTGAAAGCCGCTCCGCCGCATGTCAAAGAGCCTCTATGACAGACGAAAGATCATCCTTTCCGGCGCGCCTCAGGACCAACGCGGCCGCAGTCGAAGCGCTGCTCGAGACGTTGCTCGGCCCGACCGTGGGCGTGGGCGAAATCGCCCGCCCGGAAAACCTGCTCGGCGCCATGCGCCATGGCGTGCTCAACGGCGGCAAGCGGCTGCGGCCTTTTCTCGTCGCCGAAAGCGCGGCCCTCCTCGGCGGCGATGCGGAAGCGGCGCTCAGAACAGGCGCCGCGCTCGAATGCATCCACTGCTATTCGCTCGTCCATGACGACCTTCCGGCCATGGACGACGACGACATGCGCCGCGGAAAGCCGACGGTGCACGTCGCCTTCGACGAGGCGACGGCGATCCTCGCGGGCGACAGCCTGCTGACCTTCGCCTTCGACATCATCGCGGCGCCGGAAACGGCGCTCTCCGACCGCCAGAAGACGACGCTCGTGCTGGCGCTCGCGCGCGCAGCGGGGCATGGCGGCATGGCCGGCGGTCAGGCGCTCGACCTTGCCGCCGAAAAGAGTGCTCCCGACGAAGCGGGCATCGTCCTCTTGCAGTCGATGAAGACGGGGGCCCTCATCCGCTTCGCCTGCGAGGCGGGCGCAATCATCGCCGATGCGCCGGCAGAGGACCGCCGACGCCTGCGCGCCTTCGGAGAGAAGATCGGCCTCGCCTTTCAGCTCGCCGACGACCTTCTCGACCTCACCGCCGATGCAGCAATCGTCGGCAAGGCGACCGGCAAGGATGCGGCACGGGGGAAGGGTACGCTTGTCTCCCTGCACGGCCAGCCCTGGGCCGAGCGCCGGCTCGAAAGCCTGGTGGCCGAGGCGGAAGGCCTGCTCGAACCCTACGGGCCAAGCTCGGCGATCCTTACCGAAACCGCCCGCTTCATCGCCAATCGCAGGAACTGAGCTCATGAGCAAATTCTGGTCGCCGATCGTGGCCGCGCTGAAACCCTACGTTCCCGGTGAACAGCCGCGCATGGCCGATCTCGTCAAGCTCAACACCAATGAGAGCCCCTATGGGCCCTCGGAAAAGGCGCTGGAGGCGATCCGGGCGGCGGCGGACACGGATCTCCGCCTCTATCCGGATCCCGTCGCTCTCGGGCTGCGGGAGACGATCGCCGCGCGCCACAAGGTATCGGTCGGGGAGGTCTTCGTCGGCAACGGTTCCGACGAGGTCCTGGCACACGCTTTCGCCGCGCTGCTGAAGCACGACGGGCCGCTGCTTTTTCCGGACATCTCCTACAGCTTCTACCCGACCTATGCGGGCCTTTTCGGCATCGAGGCGGTGGAGGTGCCGCTCGACGCCGCATTCCGCATCGACATCGCCGATTATCGCCGTCCCGCGGGCGCGGTCATCCTGCCGAACCCGAACGCCCCCACCGGCATCGGCCTGCCGCTTGACGATATCGAAAGGCTGGTGGCCGAGCATCCCGATCAGCCGGTGGTGATCGACGAGGCCTATATCGATTTCGGCGGCGCATCCGCAATCGCGCTCGTTCCGAAATACGACAACCTGCTCGTCGTTCAGACCTTCTCCAAGTCACGCGCGCTGGCCGGCCTGCGCGTCGGCTTCGCGATCGGCCAGCGCCCGCTGGTCGAGGCGCTGGAGCGCGTCAAGGACAGCTTCAACTCCTATCCGCTCGGACGCACCGCCCAGGCGGGTGCAACGGCTGCGATGAAGGACGAGGCATGGTTCGAGGCTACCCGCGGCAAGATCATCGCCTCGCGGGCGAAGCTGACGAGCCAACTCGAAAAGCGCGGCTTCGAGGTCCTGCCGTCGCAGGCAAACTTCGTCTTCGCCCGCCACCCCCGACATGCGGGCCGGACGCTGGCGGCGAAACTGCGCGAAAGGGCTGTGATCGTCCGCCATTTCGCCAAGCCCCGAATTGCGGATTTCCTGCGCATCACCATCGGCACCGACGCGGAATGCGCCAAGCTGGTCGCGGCACTCGACGAGATTCTGTAAGGCAGCACAGAATTGGGTGCTGCAGCAAAATGCTGCAGGTGGTTACGGCCAACCTCCCATTGGCATCAACGGGGGCCTCGGCTACTGTCCCCGCAAGGACAATCGGACGCCGTCATGCTGGACCTTACGCCCTATCTGCCGCAGCTCCTCGTCGCCTGGACGGCCTATGTCATCGCCGTTGCCTCGCCGGGGCCCGCGGTTCTGGCGATCATCGCCACCTCGATCAGCCGGGGGAGAAGCGCAGGCCTCGCGCTCGCCTTCGGCGTGCTGAGCGGCAGCTACACCTGGGCGATGCTGACGGCTTCCGGCCTGTCGGCCCTGATCCGGACCTATGGCCAGGCGATCATCGTCCTGAAGATCGCCGGCGCCTGCTACCTGTTCTGGCTTGCCTATAATGCGCTGAGAGCGGCGATGCGGGGCGACGCCCGACCGTCCGCCCTTCGTGTGCCCCCGACTTCCTCGCTGAAGAAGCTTTACCTCAAAGGCCTCGGGATCCACCTGACCAATCCGAAGGCGATCTTCGCCTGGATGATGCTGGTTTCGCTCGGAATGCCGGAGGGAGCGCCGGTCGGCGTCACCGCCGCCTTCATCGTCGGCTGCATGCTGATCGGTCTCGTGACCTTCTGCGGCTTCGCGATCGTCTTCTCGCTCGCGCCGGTCCATCGGGCCTATCTGAAATCGCGGCGGATCATCGAGAGCCTGATGGCGGGCTTCTTCGCCTTTGCCGGCTTCAAGCTTTTGACGGCGCGGCTTTGATTGGAGCTCCTGCCCGGCGATTTCACCAGCAGCAGAAGCCGCCATCGACGAGAAGATCGACGCCGGTTACGAAGCTCGCCGCATCGGACAGGAGAAAAACGGCCGGGCCGACCATTTCGTCCACGCTCGCCATGCGCTGCATCGGCGTCTGCTCCTCAAAGAGCTTGGTCTGGTGCACCATTTCCGGCCGGGTGTTCATGGGTGTTGCCGTATAGCCCGGGCTGATCGTGTTCACGCGGATGCCGCGGTCCACCCACTCCATCGCCATTGACTTCGTCATGTGGATCACGCCCGCCTTGGAGGCGTTGTAGTGGCACTGGTTGAGACCGCGATTTACGATGACGCCGGACATCGAGGCGATATTCACGATCGAACCGCGGCCGTTCTTCAACATGGCGCGTGCTTCCGCCTGGCAGGAAAGGAAAACACCTTTCAGATTGATGTCCATCATCGTCTGGAATTGACTTTCCTCCATCTCCTCGGCCGGATTGGCATTGGCGATGCCTGCAGCGTTAAGCGCGAGGGTCAGCGGGCCCAGTTCCGCTTCCGTACGCGCAACCGCGTCGTTGAGCGCCGCACCACTGGTGACGTCTGCGGCGATCTGGATGCTGCGACGTCCCGCCTTTTCGATGAAACCGGCCGTCTTCGCAAGACCATCATCGGTGCGGCGGTCGAGCAGCGCGACATCGGCACCGCACTGGGCGAGTCCCATGGCGATGCGTTGGCCGATACCGCTGCCCGCGCCGGTCACGAGAGCGACGTTTCCGGAAAGATCGAACAATTTCGGCGCGTCGAGACTGATTTGAGACATATGAATGGCTTCCTGCTTAAGTCGTTGCGAGTTCCATGACCGAAACGTCGTTCGCATCGTCGCGATTCAGGATGCCGGCTTGCCTGCCCTGTGCCATGACCAGGATGCGGCTGGAGACGCCGAGCACCTCCTCGAGATCCGAGCTGACCACGATGACCGCGACGCCTTCGCGAGCCAGATCGATGATGAGATCGTAGATCGACGAGCGGGCGCCCACGTCGATGCCGCGCGTCGGCTCGTCGAGCACGACCACCTGCGGCTTGCGCGCCAGCCATTTGGCGAGCACCACTTTCTGCTGGTTGCCGCCGGAAAGCTCTCCCGCACTCTGCCCGCCGCGGCCCTTTACCCCGAACTTCTTGATGCAGTCCTCGGCGAACTGCTGGACACGGCGCGACGAGATCCAGCCGCCGCGGGAGATTTCGCCGAGATTGGCATAGCCGATGTTTTCCGAAATCGAATGATCGAGCACGACACCCTGGAGCTTTCGATCCTCCGGCACGAGAACGATGCCATTGCGGATCGCATCGATCGGCGAGCGGGGCGTAACGGGCCTGCCGTGCAGCAGGACCTCGCCGCCGGAGATGGGGTCGGCGCCGCTGATGGCCCGTACGAGTTCGGTCCGGCCGGCTCCCATGAGGCCCGCAATGCCAAAAATCTCGCCCTTGCGAACCGAGAAGCTGATATCCCGGAAGGCGTTGGACGGGGACGAGAGCTTTCGCACCTCCAGTGTCACTTGGTCCGTCGGCGCCGGAAGAGCCGGAAACATGCGCTCGAGGGAGCGCCCGACCATGGCCTCGACGATCGTGCGTATCGGTACGTCGCCACTCTCGAACTCCTGCACCTTGGCGCCGTCGCGCATCACGACGATGCGGTCGGCGATCTGGCGGATTTCCTCCAGACGGTGCGAAATGTAGATGATGCCGACACCCTCCGACTTCAGCCGTTCGATTTGCTGGAAGAGAAGCTGGCTCTCCTCGCCGCCGAGCGCGGCTGTCGGTTCGTCGAGGATGAGGAGGCGCGCATTGAGCGTCAGTGCCTTTGCGATCTCGATGAGCTGCTGCTTGCCGGTCGAAAGCCCCTCGACGAGGCGATCCGGCGAGATATCGAGACCCAGCCGGTGAAGGCCGCTGCGCGCCCGGTCTTCCATCGCCTTGCGATCGATCCGACCCGCCTTCATCGGGTAGCGACCGACGAACACATTCTCTGCGATGGAGAGCTTCGGAAGTAGTTTCAATTCCTGATGGATCATGCCCACCCCCTCGTTCAGCGCAGCACGGGGATCGGCGGGGGCATAGGCCCTCCCCAGCCAGGTCATCTCGCCCGCCGAGGGTTGCACGGTGCCGGAAATAATGTTCGACAGGGTCGATTTTCCGGCACCGTTTTCGCCAAGCAGCGCCACGACCTCTCCCGGATAGATATCGAGATCTACACCGTGGAGAACCTTGATCGGACCGTAGGACTTCTGGATTCGACGGAGCGACAGGATTGGAGAGCGGGTCGTCATGGCGCTGGTGCCTTTCGGCTATCAGGTTACGGGTGGTTCTTTACGAATTCCGGAGCGTTGTCGCAGGTCGTCAGCACGGCATTGGGCGTCTGACGTTCTTCGACCTTCTCGCCCGCCGCAACGGCAAGCGCGGATTCGACGGCAAGAACGCCCATCTTCTGCGTGCTCTGCGTGGCGGTGGCGATGAACGGCCCCTTGCACTTGGCGAGGTATTCCAGGGCCGAGACGTCGCCGTCATAACCGCCGATGATCACCTTGTCCGAGAGATTGGCGACGTCGACCGCCTTGGCCGCCCCCATGGCGAGACCGTCGGCCTGGCCGAAAATGATCGTGATGTCCGGATTTGCCTGCAGCATGTTCTGCGCGATCGAGAAGCCTTCGTCGGCCGACCACATGTTGCTCCACTGCTGATCGACCAGCTCGACACCCTTGTTCTCGTCGATGGCGCGCTTGCAGCCGGTAAAGCGGTCTACTTCGGGCGTCGTGCCCTTCTGTCCGTGGATGATCGCCATCTTGCCCGAGCCACCGGCCTTCTCGATGATGTGCTTGCAGACAGCGTAGGCCGATTCGACGCTCTCGCCGGCGATGAAGGTGTCGCCTGGTGCGCCATCCGGAACGCGATCGACGTTGATCACCGGAATGCCGGCTTCGCGGGCAAGGCGGGTCGGCACGGCAGCGGCCGCGGCACCGGCCGGGATATAGATGAAGGCATCGATGTCCTGGATCATCAGGTCCTGCACCTGGCTGACTTGCGTGTTGGTGTCGTTCTTCGCGTCGACGACGACTACTTCGAGGCCCTTTTCCCTGGCGTGCTTTTCGACCCCGAGCTTGATCTGGTTGAAGAAGTCGGCCTGGAGGTTCGGAACGGCAAGGCCGATCTTCTTGACCTCGGCGGCGGATGCGGGAAGCGCAAGGCCCGAAGCGGCGGCTGCCGCCATCAGCAGTGTGGAAAGTTTCATGGTTTCTCCTCCGAGTTGCCCGGTGGCGCCCTGCCCTCGCAGGAAGTCACCTTCTCCTTTTCCGGCCTGCACCATTGCTGGCCGTTTTCAGCACCCCGCCGCACCTCGGCAGCGGGGCGAAAGTCGTTATTTCCGCTTTCGGTAGGTTTCTGCCGTGACGGCGAGCACGATGACGGCACCGATGATCACCTGCTGCATGAACGGAGACACGCTCAGCAGGTTGAGACCGTTTCGCAGGACACCGATGATGAGCACGCCGATAATGGTGCCGCCGATCCCGCCGGTGCCGCCGGAAAGCGAGGTACCGCCGATGACCACCGCCGCGATGGCGTCGAGCTCGTAGGATACGCCCGACGACGGCTGGACCGAGTCGAGACGAGCCGCGAGCACCATGCCGGAAAGGCCCGCGAGGAAGCTGCAGACGACATACACGAGCACGGTCGCGCGCTGGACGTTGATGCCAGCAAGGCGTGCCACTTCGGCATTGCCGCCGATGGCGTAGAGCACGCGCCCGCCATGCCGGTAGCGCTGGTAAAGAAGCCCCACGATGAAGACCACGATCATCACGGCAACCGTCAGCGTCAGGAAGTCGCCAAAGCGCACGATGGCCATCATGTTGAACCAGGCCGGAAAGCCTATGATCTGCTGGCCGTCGGTAATCATGTTCGCAAGGCCGCGCGCGATCGACATCATCGCCAGCGTCGCGATGAAGGCCGGTACGTTGAAGCGCGTTATGAGGAGGCCCGCGACGAGGCCGTTTAGCGATGCGGCGGCGAGCGCCAGGGGAATAGCGAGCCACATCGGTACGCCGGCCACCACGTTGAGGTAGCCGAGCACCATCATCGCAAGCGCCATGACCGAGCCGACCGCAAGGTCGATACCTCCGATCAGGATGACGAAAGTCATGCCGACGGCCATGACGCCGAGCACCGTAATCTGGTCGAGCACATTGAGGAAATTCCGCACCGATAGGAACTTGTCCGTTGCGAAGGTGAGGAAAAGGCACAGCACGATGAGCCCGATCAGCGGGCCGGTCGCGCCCTTCAGTGACGGAAGCTGCCTCACGGCAGTCCCTTGCTTCTCTTGCACTGCAGCCCGCATGCGTCGTCCTCCCGCATAATCCGCCTCCTGACCGGCGGTTGGCATATTTATTCATCACTGTGTGTAAATGCGTACATGACAGATCGTGGGCGTGTCAATACGACCACGCCGTGAATTTTCATGGGGTGCGAAACGCATTTTCGCTTGACTTGCCGGATCGAGATGCAAGTATACGTGCAATCGCATAATTATTCATCAAGAGGATTTCATGCAGCCGAACGATCTCGACCGCATCGCTCGACAGATCCGCCTTCGCGATCTGCAAGCGGTTTTCGAAGCCGGCGCCGGCCACATCGGCGGGGAGATGTCCGCCATCGACATACTGACGGCACTCTATTTTCGCGTGCTGCGCATCCGGCCCGAACAGCCGAAGCATCCGGAGCGCGACCGTTTCGTGTTGTCGAAAGGCCATGTGGCGCTGGCGCTCTATGTGACGCTGGCCCGGCGAGGCTTCATTCCGGAGGAAGAGATCAGCACATTCCTGAAGCCTCATTCGCGTCTCAACGGGCACCCGAACTGTACCAAGGTACCGGGTGTCGAGACCAATACCGGCCCGCTCGGCCATGGCCTTCCGGTGGCGGTCGGCATGGCGAAGGCCGCAAAGGTAACAGGCGCGAAATACCACACCTATGTGTTGACCGGTGACGGCGAGATGCAGGAAGGATCCAACTGGGAGGCTATCGCGTCAGCCGCGCAGTTCGGACTCGACAACCTGACCCTGATCATCGACCACAACCGCTTCCAGCAAGGCGCGACTCTGAAGGACACCAACAACCTCGCCCCATTCCCCGCCAAACTCGAAGCCTTCGGCTGGGATGTGACCGAGATCAACGGGAACGCCATGGACGAAATCGTTCCGGCGCTGGAAAAACGCGGCGAGCGCCCACACTGCATCGTCGCCCATACCAACAAGGGCCATGGTATTTCCTTCATGCAGGACAAGGTCGATTGGCACCACAAGGTGCCGAATGCCGAACAATACGAGATTGCCGTGGCTGAGCTCTCGGAGGCGCTGTGATGAAGGACGTGATGACCTCTCCCAAACTGCATGATTGCCGCGACGCCTTCGTTGCCGTGTTGGAGCGCCTCGGCGCGGAGAACCCCAGGATCGTGGCCGTCTGCAACGATTCCGTCGGCTCCTCGAAGCTCGGCGGCTTCAAATCCAAATGGCCCGAACGGCTGGTCAATGTCGGGATCGCCGAACAAAACATGGTTGGCGTCGGCGCCGGCCTTGCCAATGGCGGGCTGCTGCCCTTCGTCTGCGGCGCCGCATGCTTCCTCACTGGCAGGTCGCTGGAGCAGATCAAGGCCGACATCGCCTATTCAAACGCAAACGTAAAGCTCATCGGCATTTCTTCCGGCATGGCCTATGGCGAGCTTGGGCCGACGCACCATTCCATCGAAGATTTCGCCTGGACCCGCGTATTGCCCAACCTTCCGGTCATCGCGCCATGCGACTCGATCGAGACCGCCGCGGCCGTCGAATGGGCCGCCCGCTATGACGGTCCGGTCTTCCTGCGCCTGTCGCGCGTCGGCGTTCCGGACCTGCTGCCGGCTGACCACACATTCGAAGTAGGCAAGGCCAACCTGCTGCGCGACGGCGACGCGATCACCCTCGTCGCCAACGGCACGGTGTCACACCGCATGATGAAAGCCGCCGATCTGCTGGCGGCAGAGGGCATAGAGGCACGCGTGCTGAACATGGCGACGGTCCGTCCGCTTGATATCGATGCCGTCGTGGCCGCCGCTCACGAGACCGGCGCGATCCTGACGGCGGAAGAGCACTCCACCTTCGGCGGCCTCGGTTCGGCCATCGCCGAGTTCGTCGTGGCCGAAGCCCCCGTGCCGATGAAGATTCTCGGCGTTCCGGGCATCTTCGCGCCTACCGGATCGGCGGAATTCCTGCTTGACGAGTTCGGCATGTCCCCTGCCGCCATCGCCGAAGCGGCCGTTGCATTGATCGCACGGAAGCCTTCCCGCGCATGATCACGCGCGATTAGATTTTTCGTGCCGGGCGCGGCAATCCTCCTGCCGCGCCCACAATTCCTGCCTGCCGGAGCCGCCATGACGACTGCCATTCTCGCCATCGACCAGGGCACCACGAATTCCAAAGCCGTGCTCGTTTCGACGACCGGGGAGATCCTTTCGCGCGGCGCATCTCCGGTCGGCATCGAACATCCGCAGCCTGGCTGGGTGGAGCAGAACCCGCTTCGCATCTGGGAATCGGTTCTGGAGGCGATTGCCGCGTGCCTGGAAACGGGACCTTGCGCCGACATTCTCGGGATCGCGATCTCCAATCAGCGCGAGTCGGTCACCGTCTGGGATGCCGTGACGGGCAAGCCGCTCGGCCCGGTGGTCAGCTGGCAATGCCGCCGCAGCGCGCCTGCTTGCGCCGAACTCACCGTCGCGGGCCATGCCGAACGCGTTCAGGCGCTCACGGGTCTCCCCATCGACCCAATGTTCCCCGGTCCCAAGATGAAGTGGCTGCTCGATCGCGTGCCGGCAGGCCGCGAGGTCCGACTGGGCACGATCGACGCTTGGCTGATCCATTGCTTCACGGATGGCGCGATCCATGCCTGCGATGCCGCCAATGCCGCGCGCAGCCAGCTTTACGACCTCAACCACCAAGTCTGGAGCGACGAGCTTTGCGACTTGTTCGGCGTGACGAAGTCCGCCCTGCCCGAGGTGCGCGACAGCGCCGCCCGCTTCGGCGTGACGAAGAATGTGCCGGGGCTGAAGGACGGCATCCCGATCGCCTCGGCGATCGGCGACAGCCATGCCGCGCTTTTCGGCCATGGCGCCTTTAATCCCGGCGACGGCAAAGTGACCTTCGGCACCGGCTCGTCGGTCATGACGACTCTGCCTCGCTTCATCGCACCCCAGCAGGGCATCACGACCACGATCGCCTGGTCGATCGCCGGCCGGCCGACCTATGCATTCGAGGGCAATATTCTCGTTTCGGCCGCAGCCCTCCCCTGGATGACCGAAATGCTCGGCCTTTCCGATGTCCAGGCCCTGATCGATCTCGCCGCCACCGCCGAGCCGGGAGGGCCGGGTTTCGTGCCGGCTTTCGTGGGTCTCGGTGCGCCCTATTGGCAGGCCGATGCACGAGCACTGTTTTCCGGCATCACCTTCAACACGACACGCGCCCAGATGGCGCGTGCGGTCACGGATTCGATGGCCTTCCAGGTCCATGACGTCTTCAAGGCGATGTCCGCGCAATCGCCGACACCGCTCGGCCGTCTCTATGCGGATGGCGGGCCGAGCAAGAACACCTTCCTGATGCAATGCGTCGCCGATACTCTAAGCCACGTCATTATCCAATGCGACGCGCCTGAGGCCTCCGCTCTTGGCGCGGCCTATCTGGCGGGTCTCTCGCTGGGCGTCTGGCCCGATCTCGCCGCTGTCGCTTCCCTGCCGCGCGCCGGCAATCCCCTCCTCCCGCGCGTATGCGACGCCACAGATCGCCTTGTGATTTGGCAGGACGCAATCTACCGCTCGACCGTGCGAGGTCCGTCGATTATGAGTGAATAAAAATTCACTGCTGGAGGACCCCAATGGGACGGCTCAACGAGCTTCGACTGATCGCCCGCGTTGCCCAGATGTACCATATCGAAAGCAAGAGGCAGGCGGAGATCGCCGAGATCATGCACATGTCGCAGGCGACGGTTTCGCGCATGCTGAAGCGCGCCGAGCAGGAAGACATCGTGCGCACGACGGTCATCCCCCCGGCCGGCACCTTTGCGGATCTGGAAACCGCGCTGCGAGAGCGCTACGGCCTGACCGAAGCCATTGTCATAGACTGTTCGGAGGATCGCGATGGGGCGATCATGGCTCGTATCGGCGAGGCGGCCGCCCATTTCCTCGAAGTCACTCTGAAGCAGGACGAGATTGTCGGCGTCTCGAGCTGGAGTCAGACCATTCTGCGCATGGTCGACAACATCCACCCGTTGAAGAACGCCAAGGCCAAGTACATCGTTCAGATCCTCGGCGGCATGGGCGACGCCTCGGTGCAGACCCATGCCACGCAACTGACCGCGCGCCTCGCAAGACTCACCGGCGGCGAGCCGAGACTGCTTCTCGTCCAGGGCATCACCTCCTCACGCGAGGCGAAACTCGTCATGCTCGCCGACCCGGTCGTGCGCGAAACAATGGACCTCTTCGGCCGCCTTAGCCTTGCCATCGTCGGCATCGGCGCGGTGGAACCATCCGAGCTGCTCGCCCGCTCCGGCAACACCTTCTCCCGCCAGGAAATGGCGATGCTGCATGAGGCAGGGGCGGTTGGCGAGATTTCCTACCGGTTTTACGACAAGGACGGAAAGCCGGTCGAAACTCCGCTCAACGACCGCGTAATCGGCATCTCGCTCGAAGACCTGCGCAGGACCGACCGCGTCATGGCGCTCGCGGGCGGAGAATCCAAAACTCAAGCCATCGCCGGCGCGCTTAAACTGGGCGTTATCGATGTGCTCGTCACCGACAAGTTCACAGCAGCTCGGCTCACGGCCTGATCCGGCGATCAGTCTTGGCCCGTTGCGCATATGGAGGAAAAAACCATGAGACGTTTCGCAGGCCAAACGGTTTTCGTCACCGGCGGCAACAAGGGAATCGGGCGCGGCATCGCCAAACGCTTTGCCGAAGAGGGAGCAAAGGTCGCCATCGCCGCAATCGAGAAGGATACGTCCGCGGCGGCCGAGACACTGGCTGAGGAGACCGGCACCGATGTGATCGGACTGACGCTGGATGTAACCGACGTCCGAGCGGTTCAGGAAGCCTATGGTGAAGCCGAGGCGAAGCTGGGCGCGGTATCCGTATCCGTCCAAAACGCAGGCGTCATCACCATCGCCAAGGTCGAAAACCTCACCGAGCGCGAGTGGGACCTCAATCTCGACGTGAACACCAAGGGCGTCTTCCTCTGCTGCCAGGAAGCCATTCGCCGCTTCCGCGCCAGCGGAACCAAAGGGCGACTCATCAACACCGCCTCCGGCCAAGCCCGCCAAGGCTTCATCTATACTCCGCACTACGCCGCCTCGAAATTCGGCGTGGTCGGCTTGACGCAGAGCCTTGCCAAAGAACTCGCTGGCGAGGGCATCACAGCCAACGCAATTTGCCCCGGTATCATTCACACCGAGATGTGGGATTACAATGACCGCGTCTGGGGTCAGATGCTCGGTGAGTACGGCCCCGGCGAACTGATGGCCGAGTGGGTCCGCGGCATCCCTATGGGGCGCGCCGGAACGCCTGCCGAAGTCGCAGCGCTGGTCGCATTCCTGGCCTCGGAAGATGCCGCCTACATCACAGGTCAGACGATCAACGTCGATGGCGGCTTGATCATGTCGTGACGTTCAGCCCATCCGATGGGATGACGGCGCGCGTAATCTGACGCGCGCTATCAGATCGTCGGAAAGCGAAGGCGCCGCCTGGTCACTCCGCGGCCGCCTGGCCGTGGCCGAAGCGTTTCTCGATATAATCGGCGACGAGCAGCTGAAAGTCCTCGGCGATCTTCGGTCCGCGCAGCGTCAGCGCCTTCTGCCCGTCGATAAAGACGGGTGCGGCCGGCATTTCCCCGGTTCCAGGAAGCGAAATACCGATATCGGCATGCTTGCTCTCGCCGGGGCCGTTGACGATGCAGCCCATCACGGCAACCTTCAGCGCCTCGACGCCCGGATATTTCTCACGCCAGACCGGCATGCTCGCGCGGATATCCTCCTGGATCTTCTGGGCCAGTTCCTGGAACACGGTCGAGGTGGTGCGGCCGCAGCCCGGACAGGCCGCGACCACCGGAATGAACTGACGGAAGCCCATCACCTGCAGAAGCTCCTGCGCCACCTGCACCTCGCGCGTGCGGTCGCCGCCGGGCTCGGGCGTCAGGGAAATGCGGATGGTGTCGCCGATGCCCTGCTGCATCAGAATGCCGAGCGAGGCGGAAGAGGCGACGATGCCCTTGGTGCCCATGCCCGCCTCGGTGAGGCCGAGATGAAGCGCATGGTCGGAACGGGCGGCAAGCATCGCATAGACGGCGATCAGGTCCTGCACGCCAGAAACCTTGGCGGACAGGATGATGCGGTTGCGCGGCAGGCCCAGCTCCTCTGCAAGTTCCGCCGAGAGAAGCGCCGACTGCACGATCGTCTCGCGCATCACCTGCTGTGCCGTCAGAGGGGAGCCATTCGCCTGGTTCGCGTCCATCAGGCGCGTCAGCAGTTCCTGATCGAGCGAGCCCCAGTTCACCCCGATGCGCACCGGTTTGTCGTAGCGGATCGCCATCTCGATGATTTCGGCGAACTGCTTGTCCTTCTTGTCCTTGAAACCGACATTGCCGGGATTGATGCGGTATTTGGCAAGCGCCTCGGCACAGGCCGGATGATCGGCGAGCAGCTTGTGCCCGATATAATGAAAATCGCCGACGAGCGGCACGTCCATGCCGAGGCGCAGGAGCCGCTCGCGGATCTTCGGCACGGCCGCGGCGCTCTCGTCGCGATCGACCGTGATGCGCACCAGTTCCGAACCTGCCTTGTGGAGTGCGGCCACCTGCGCCACCGTCGCATCGATATCGGCCGTATCGGTGTTCGTCATCGACTGGACGACGACCGGAGCACCACCGCCGACGATCACGCCGCCGACATCGACGGCGACCGAGGCGCGGCGCGGCTGTGGCTCGAAATCGAAGGCAGAAGACATGAAGGCCTCTTCTTGGGTCCGTTGCTGCAGAGCGGAACGCGCACGGACCGCCCGATACTTTCACTTTTCAGGTGGCGAAGGAACGCCCGCTTGTCAACGGCAACATCACGCGCTGACGGCGAATTGATGGCAGCGGCTACGCGAGCAGTCGCTTGCGCCAGTCTGCGCCCCGCCCGAAGGACGATCACCCCTTGCCATGATCCGCATGAACGGCGTGATGCGAAAGCAGCAGCACCACGATGAACAGCACGGGGACACAGGCGAAGATGATCGCGAAGCCGCTGTGTTCCGCGATGAAGCCGATCAATGAGGGCGCAAACAGCATGCCGGAATAGCCCATGGTGGTCGCGACCGACAGCCCGATGCCCGGCTGCAGACCCGGCATATTGCCGGCGGCCGAAAAGGCGATCGGCACCATGTTGGAAATGCCGATGCCTGCAAGCGCAAAACCGAGGATCGCGAGAACGGCATTGGGAGCGAGACCGGCCAGCACCATGCCGACGAGAGCGGTCACGGTGCAGATGCGCAGGGTCAGAGTGGCGCCGAGCCGGTCGCGCACGTGATCGCCGGCAAAGCGCATCGCCGCCATGGTCCCCGAGAAGGCCGCAAAACCGAAGCCTGAAAGCTCGACGGAGGCGCCGAGTTCATCCTTCAGATAAAGTGCACCCCAGTCGAGAACGGCCCCCTCGGGCACCATCGAGAAAAGCGCCATGATGCCGATCAGCCAGGGCAGCGGTGTCATCGGCAGCCTGAGCTTCTCTTTGGTTGCCGCATGATGCGGCCGGTCGGCAAGGATCATCGGCCAGGCAACCGCGAGTATCGCAAGGCACAGACAGGTGACGACGATCGCATGCGGCAGCACGCCGAAGCGGGCCATCAGAAAGCCGCCGATCCCGGCGCCGATCAGCCCGCCGAGGCTCCAATAGGCATGGCACGAGGACATGATTGCACGGCGCATCGACTTCTCGACCTCGACGGCATTGGCATTCATGGCCACATCCATCGCGCCGACGAAGCCGCCGAGCAGGAACATGCCGAGTGCTGCCGTCCACAGATCCGGCAGAAGCGTCAGAAGGAGAAGCAGCGGTGAAAGGATGATCGCCGTGACCTTGACCACCTTCTGCGAGCCGAGACGGGCGATGAAGCCGCCGGCAATCGGCATCAGCACCAGCGAGCCGATGCCGAAACCGAGGATGAGAAGACCGAGAACGCTCTCGCCGATGCCGAGGCGCTCCTTGAACTCCGGGATTTTCGGCGCCCAGCTTCCGGTGACGAAGCCGTTCATCAGAAACAGGAGAGACACGGCTAGCCGGTTTTTCGACATGTAGCCCTGCCGGCCAACGGCTTTCTGGGCGGAATCTGTACGCTGATCCATGGGTTAACCTTCCGCTGCCGGATCGTCCGGCTCAATTGGTAATTTCGATGAGATTGCCGTCGGGATCGCGGATCACCGGATAGGCTCCTTCGCGAGAACGACGTTCGCCCCCCGCGCCGTGAAGGCCGCGACATGGGCTTCCGGCGCATCCGCCTCGAGAACGAGCGTGGAGGCACCGTCTATGGCGACCACCGGATGCGGCGCAGCGGTACCGAGCTTGTCGGTCGTGACGGCCGCAAGCAGGGCGCGGCTCCTGGAAGCGATCAGCCGCTTGAATTCCGCATCCTCGAAGTGGAAGGCGGTCAGCCCTGCTTCGGCATCCGCACCGCAGGTCCCGAGTATCGCGAGATCGGGCCGCAAGAGCTCGGCGTCGCGCTGCGCCCGCGCACCGACCGCCGCGCCGACAGCGCGGTTCAGCGGCCCGCCCACCAGAATGACTTCGATGCCCGGCTTCTCCATCAAAGCCGCCGCGATCGGCGGCGTATTGGTGATGATCGTCGCGGGGAGGTCCGGTCCGATCGCCTGCGCAATCGCCAGATTGGCAGAGCCGGCGTCGAGGAACACGGTCATGCGCGGCCTTAGAAAGGCGACCGCAACCTGCGCCAGCGCCGCCTTCCGTTCGGGCGCGCGCGATATCCGGCCCACGAGCGAGCCTGCGTCGGGCGCAACCGGCAACGCTCCGCCATAGACGCGCTCGCAAAGACCGGCGGCGGCCATTTCGCGCAGGTCGCGGCGGATCGTGTCTTCCGACACGCCGAATTCGCGCGCGAGATCGGCCGCAAGCACCCGGCCCTCGGTTCTGAGCCTTTCCTGGATCAGACTCTTTCTCTCTCGCAGCAGCAGATCGATGGACATCCTGAAACCGTGCATAATCGTGCATGAATCGATGGAAACGTGATTATCACTCCCGACCACGGCTTTCAATCCCGCCTGCCGCAAAACTGCAGGCACGCAACGGAACATTTCACGCCGCAGCGTTTTCGGTAGGAATCGGCCATCTGAGGAAAAATCTTCATCGAAACCGTTCGGAATTGGTCTTTTATACGCTTGGAAACTGGCGGGTTTATGCGAAATTCGCTGCAATCCGGATGACGGGCCGGAGAACCAGAACTGGAAACAACCATGAAACTCCTTCCGACGCTTTTTGCTGCCGCCCTCCTGCAACTCGCCGCCTTCGTTCCCGCTGAGGCGGGGCAGAACCTGGACGAGGTCAAGTCCGCAGGCGTGCTGAAGATCGGCACCGAGGGCACTTACGCCCCCTTCACCTATCATGACGCGAGCGGCGCTCTCGTCGGCTTCGACGTCGAGATCGGTCAGGAAGTCGCCAAGCGCCTCGGCGTGAAGCCGGAATTCCTGGAAGGCAAGTGGGATGGCCTGATCGCCGGCCTCGACGCAAACCGTTACGACGCGGTCATCAACCAGGTCGGCATCACCGAGGAACGCAAGAAGAAATACGACTTCTCCGAACCCTATATCGCCTCCAAGGCGGTGCTGATCGTCCGCGGCGACGACGAGGAGATCAAGGACTTCGCCGACCTGAAGGGCAAGAAGTCCGCACAGTCGCTGACCAGCAACTTCGGCAAGCTCGCGCAAGCCTCGGGCGCCGAGCTCGTCGGAACCGACGGTTTCGACCAGTCGATCCAGCTCGTGCTGACGGGCCGGGCCGACGCGACCATCAATGACAGCCTTTCCTTCCTCGACTTCAAGAAGCAGAAGCCGGATGCGAATGTGAAGATCGCCGCCGAAAAGCCCGATGCCGATTATTCGGGCATCATCATCCGCAAGGGCGAGCCGGAGCTGCTCGAAGCGATCAACAAGGCGCTGGCCGAGATCAAGGCCGACGGCACCTATGAGAAGATCTCGCAGAAATATTTCGGCGCCGACGTTTCGAAATAGGGCCTGCGGAAGCGCGACCGGTCGAACAACCGCCCCCGCTCTTCACGTTGCACGGATGTGGGCTTCACACCTTTCCCCATCCTGCTTATGAATCGCGATCCGTCCCGGCATCCGGGACGGATCGCGCGTTTTGAAAGGTTCTCCCTTGCCCCACTGGCTTCAACTGATGGCGGATTCGTTGCCGGCCCTGCTCTGGGCGGGGCTGATCTTCACGATCCCGCTAACGCTCCTCTCCTTCACCCTCGGCCTGGCTCTCGGCCTCGTCACCGCCGTCGTCCGGCTGTTTGCTCCGGCTCCTTTCGCGGCCGTGGCCCGGTTTTATGTGTGGGTCATCCGCGGCACGCCGCTGCTCGTGCAGCTCTTCGTCATCTTCTACGGCCTGCCGAGCATGGGCATACTGCTCGACGCCTTTCCCGCAGCGCTGATCGGCTTTACGCTCAATATCGGCGCCTACAGTTCCGAAATCATCCGCGCGGTGATCTCGTCGGTTCCGAGGGGGCAGTGGGAAGCGGCCTATTCGATCGGCATGAGCTGGAGCCAGGCGATGCGCCGGACGATCCTTCCGCAGGCGGGCCGCGTCGCCGTTCCGCCGCTGTCGAACACCTTCATCTCGCTCGTCAAGGACACCTCGCTCGCCGCCGCGATCACGGTGCCGGAGCTATTCCAGACGGCGCAGCGCATCGTCGCCACCAGTTATGAACCCTTGGTCCTCTACATCGAAGCCGCCCTGATCTATCTTGTCATGAGTTCCGTCCTTTCGGCGCTGCAGGGGAAACTGGAGCAGCGCTTCGCCCGCTATGGCGGCTTCCTGGAGGCGCGCGCATGATCGAACTCTCCCACATCGTCAAGCGCTTCGGCACCAACACCGTGCTGAACGACATCAGCGTCTCGCTCGCGGAAGGCAGCGTGACTGCGCTCGTCGGACCGTCCGGCGGCGGCAAGAGCACGCTGCTGCGCTGCGTCAACCTGTTGGAGATCCCGACGGCGGGGGCAATCCGCCTCGGCGACGAGCGGCTCGAATTCGCGGAAGGCCGGAAGGTCGGCTGGCAAGCGATCCAGAGACTGCGCCGTCAGACGGGAATGGTGTTCCAGAACTTCCAGCTTTTCCCGCACCAGACGGCGATCGGCAATGTGATGGAAGGCCTCGTCACCGTCCTCAAGTGGCCGGCCGACCGGGCCCGCACCCGGGCGCTCGAGCTGCTGGAGAAGGTCGGCATGGCGCATAAGGCGGATGCCTGGCCGGCCACGCTATCCGGCGGCCAGCAGCAACGCGTCGCGATCGCCCGGGCACTTGCTCCCTCGCCGCGCGTGCTCCTTTGCGACGAGCCGACCTCGGCGCTGGATCCGGAACTGGCGGAAGAAGTGGTGGAGGTCCTGAGCCGCCTTGCGCGGGAAGGCACCACGATGATCATGGCCACCCACGACCTTCGCCTCGCCTCCCGCGTCGCCGATCACGTCGTCTTCCTGGATGGCGGCGTCGTCGTCGAAAGCGGTCCCCCGCGCAAGATCTTCTCGACGCCGGAGCGCGAGCGGACGAAGCGGTTCATCGCCTCGCTGAGCGCGCCGATGAGCTATGACATTTGAGGTATCGGGCGGTGCCTAACCCCCGAACACGACCAGCAGATCTTTCGCATCGATCTGATCGCCGGCCCTGACGAGCACCTCGGAAATCACCCCGTCCTTCTCGGCATGAAGCGCCGTCTCCATTTTCATCGCCTCGATGGAGAGCAGCACGTCTCCGGCCTTGACCGATTGGCCGGAGACCACCGCGACGGTCGAGATCACGCCCGGCATCGGCGCGCCGAGATGGGCGGCGTTGCCGGCTTCCGCCTTGCGGCGGACGGCGGCCGAGGCGCCGCGATTGCGGTCGGGCACCTTGATGGACCGCGGCTGGCCGTTCAATTCGAAGAACATCTTGACCATGCCCTTCTCGTCGATCTCGCCCTGCGCCTGGTTGAGGATGACGAGCGTCTTGCCCTTTTCGATGTCGGCGAAGAGTTCCTCACCCGGCGCCATACCGTAGAAATAGGCGGGCGTCGGCAGCACGCTGACGGGGCCGTAGGTTTCGCAGGCCACCGCATAATCGGTGAAGACCTTCGGATACATGAGGTAGGAGGCGAACTCGAAATCGGTCACTTCACGGCCGAGCTTCTCCTCGATGCCCTTGCGCTCGGCGTCGAGATCCGCGTCTTCGAGAAGCGAGCCCGGACGGGCGTCATAGGGCTCTTCGCCTTTGAGCGCCTTCTTCTGCAGCGCCTCCGGCCAGCCGCCCGGCGGTTGGCCGAGATCGCCCTTGAGCATGGAGACGACCGATTCCGGGAAGGCGATGTCCTTGCCCGGATTCTCGACATCGGCGACCGTCAGATCCTGGGAGACCATCATCAGCGCCATGTCGCCGACGACCTTGGAAGACGGCGTCACCTTGACGATATCGCCGAACATCCGGTTGGCGTCGGCATAGGCCTGCGCCACCTCGTGCCAGCGGGTCTCGAGGCCGAGCGAGCGGGCTTGTTCCTTCAGATTGGTGAACTGGCCGCCCGGCATCTCGTGCAGATAGACTTCCGAAGCCGGTCCCTTGAGGTCGCTTTCGAAGGCCGCATATTGATGGCGTACCGCCTCCCAGTAGAAGGAGATGCGGCGGATCCATTCCGGATCGAGGCCCGGGTCGCGCTCCGAGCCGGACAGCGCCTCGACGATCGAGCCGAGGCA
>NZ_AQWP01000008.1 GCF_000375585.1 Sinorhizobium meliloti 4H41
CTTTAAGGAAGCGCCGTCGCCATTTGCCAACCGTATGTTCATGCACGCCGAGCTCGCCCGCGACGACCTTGCTCGGAACTCCCTCGCCACAGCGAAGAATGATCCGGCACCGCTCCGACATGGAGCGTGCAACACGATGCTTGCGCACCTGTCGCTCCAGATATTCCCGCTCCGCCTCGCTCAAAACCAATGGGGCCGTTGGTCGGCCAGTCGCATTTGCCATGCCTCAACCTCCAATGAAGAGGTCAAGCATACAATGTAGTGAATTTTAGTTCCAGATGACTAGAGCACATCTGAGCAGTCATTCGACACTCTCAGGATCCTCTTGCGATCGGTAGCGAAGTTTTTGGCTATCGCCGAGATGCTCATCCCCTTGGGCACCTCCCCGAACGCGGCTCGACCGCCAGATTAGAAAGAGCATGCTTCCGAAATAACCAACCTGAAGAAGCAGCCAACCAGCGAACGTTGCGACGATGACTTGACGAATGGAACGCGAGAGGAAGTAGACCGTTAGAGCGTTGGTGCATAGGGCAAACTGCAGAACGCCGCAAAAGAATCTGAAAGGCAACGCCGTTCTCCTGTCTGTCCGTCAGCTCATGCAGCAACATTGTCCGCCGCAACGTGGTTCTGGCAGTTCTTCGGGCAGACACGGGCGCAGGCTCCGCAGCCGATACAGCGGCCGGCATGGTCGACAACCATGATCATGCGGTTTAGCTCCCCATCGAAATCGTCGTCCGCGTCGTCGCAGATGCCGAGGATCTCACCGGCGTCATCGATGCCGTAAAGGTGCATGACCTCGCGCGAGCAGACCTTGAAGCAGCGACCGCAGCCGATGCAAGTCGCACCGTCAATTGCAGTCAAATATTCCGGCATCCAGTTGGAACCGTCGCGGGTAAGGAAAGGGCTCGTCATGATGAGTTCTCCGATGCACTGAGCTCTCTCTTCGCAGCGTCCAACTCAGCAATTGCGTCAAACGTTTTCTTGGCGACCACTTTGATCTCGGTCCAGTTGACAGGGAGGTCTTCGGCGAGGTCGTGCAATTCCATCTTCGCAGTTCCCGCTCGCGACTGCAGCGTGCGGACCTTCTTCTGCAGCTTCTTAAAGTCTGACATGACATATTTCCTCGTCCCAGTCCCATCACCGCGCCACGTCGGGATAGACTACGATGGCCGCGATCGCATCGTCGACCATTTTCCTTCCCGCCTCATCGAGTTTGCGAGGCGTGTCAAAGCCTCCCGGTGAACGTCGCGGAGTCTTCGACAGAAGGAGGGTTTCATTCGGCGACACCTACTTCCTGCACACTTGCGCAGCCGACGCCCGGCTCGGGGCGGCCGGGTCCACGCAATTGATGTCCCTGCGACCTGGGACCCGACCTCTACTGCGAGCCTTCCACGCGAATTCGCCTCGAACATCGCTTCCGCCGCGAGGCGGCCGGAGGACATCGCGGGATTCGAGCCTCGAACCTGCTGCCAACGATCCACCAGGTGCTGCATGGAGCATATTTTTCTGCGGCCACACGAGGGAAATAGAGGAAGGGCCGGCAACCATTCGACCATCGCCCCTTTTTATGTTTTCTCCTTGGCTGACTGCGCTTTGGCACCTTCGGGAAATCGTTTTGCGGAACCGCACAGGAATCCAGTGGAAGGTGCTGCTTCAGTTCGTCCGGTATAGGCTCCGGACAGTCCAGCGATGTGCACTAGTTCGTGAGGGGCTCGCCACGCAACCAGTTCTCCACTTTGATTGAGGGAGCCGGTTACTCCACCTGCAATACCATGTTGATCTCCGTAGCTATTACCAAGGGGTTGCGCGACTGTATGCGCGAGCTTGTTTCCCTCTTAGAGAGGGGCACACGGGTTCAAGGAAGGAGAGCATCGCGCGTCTGCGTGCAGTCAGCCTTCACTCAGTGTTGCCGCATCTCAATTAGCAAAGGCCGTGCCAGCGCGTTCAGTGCGCAGTAAGCGCATGTTTACGCTTTGAAAAAACTTCCATGTGCCAAGGGCTGATGTATTGAGTCCGACATGGTTTCTGCCGCTGTCAGGTTTGGAACACGCATTCATGCGCTTCGCGCCGTCAGAAAGCACGGTCAGCATCGGCGCTACTTCGGGACCCGTTAGCGAGCCAAAACAGCGGCAACCGCGGCTTCCCAACTATCCATCTCAGTCTCGCGTCGACCCAATCCAACCGGCACGTGCTGCGGCGACAGAGTCGCCACAGTGCCCTTCCGCACTAACAGCGCCGGCCTTCCCCCTTTGAGAAGTGCGAGCCGACGATCGTCAGATCGGTGCAGAACACCCGCTGTCGCACCGCGTCACTAACGTTAGTGTGATCGCAGTAGTCGCTATCGACGTCATAGCAAAGCGACATGGGCTTTCAGCAGTTTCTGAAATTTCCCTGGATTTTTTCCCTACTGGCCGTGCCCCTGTCTCGATTTGCCTATACCGTTTTTCCAGCTGGCAACCTGTGCGCGTTGTCTAGGCCACTCCGGGATGCGATCGCCTAGCGGCGGAGGCGACACAATCAGCACGGAAAGATACACGCCGACCTCGGCGCGCAAGCCGGCACTGATCGGGATGGTCAGCTCCGTTACACTTGGTGCGCCTTTGAAGATCATCTGACGGCTTCTTTCTGAGTATGTCGTAGCTGTAGGCTCGTTTCGAGGCCGCAATACTTGCCCTCAGCACGACGGAGGTGGGTAATGGCACCACACGCATTCGCTATTTAGCCGTCCGGCACCTCGAGCGAGTAGCCGGCGGACCTGACGGTACGAATGACGCTGCCGGGGGAGGCTGTCTTCAGCGCCTTTCTGATCCGGCTGATATGGACATCGACGGTACGTGCACCGATATGGATATTGTCCGGCCAGGCCGCGCCGATCAGTTCGTCGCGGCTGAAGACCTTGCCGGGAGCCTCAAGCAAATGCCGCAGCAGGTTGAACTCGATCGGTCCGAGATGGATATCGTGGCCATTGCCGCGGACTCGGTGGGCATCGACTTTCATCTCAAGGCTGCCACAGCAGAGCCAGCTGCCGTTTTCGATCCCGTTTGAACCCGGCTTCGGCAGCGCCAGCCTCGTCCGTAGACAGTCAAGCAGCTTGGCTGGCGCGATCGGCCGCACAAAGCTCTCGTCAATGCCTGCCTTCAAGAGATCGAGGTGCTGGTTCTCGGCGCCGGGCGCGATAAGGGCAATAACGGGCAGGCCGCCTGTCCGGGGCTCCCCCTTGAGCCGAGCGCAGATTGTGGAGCCCGTCGCTTTTGTTGGCCCGCAATCCAGCACTACCGCCTGAAGCTCCCTTTCATCGGCCAATGCAAGTGCCTCCTCCAAGCCACCAGCCGGCTCACTAGTGAAGCCGTCCACCCCCAGGATGTGGCTGAGGAACAGATACAACTCCGCGTCTTGCGAACAGATCAGGACAAGTGGCTTCTTCAGCGCTACCCCGAGAACCGAATCGGCCTCGACCGCCTCGGTTGAGTGGGCTCGCCGTAGGATGTCCTCAAGGCCTGGCATGATCCCCTTGTTCGAAAAATCGGTCCCGTCACGCCCGTGCCACGTCTGGATAGGCTTCAATGGCCGCGAGCGCATTATCGACCAGTTTCGCACCCGCCTTCGCGAGTTTGCCAAGTGTGTCGAAGCCGAACCGGTGGACGTCGCGAAGGGTCTTCGACAGAACGACCAACCGCCCCGTCGTGAGAAGTACGCGGCCGAAGCCCTCATGGCTCATCATCATGGTCGACGATACCACCAAGCCGGAGCGCTGCTCGATCACAAGCCCCACGCAAGTGTAGAAAATCTGGAGCCTCCACAGCACGTCCGGGTCGGGATCGCCGATGATCGGGATCTCACGTCGCTGCTTCTGGGTGACGATGAAGTCGGCCAACAGCTCAGCATCCGCCTTACCTTCCCAAGATCCGTAGGAATCCTGCGCACGGATCAGCCGCATCAGGCACTTGAGGAAAGGCGTGGCAAGGGCCGTCTCGTCCGCGTCGACAGCAGGACCATCCGCAGTGGCTTTCGGTCTTTTCATCGTTCAGTCTTCATCCTCAAAGGGTTTCTTTTCGGTGGCGCCTGCTTCCGTCAGTACCTTGCGCAGCCAGGGCGGAGGAGCCGTCTTGAGCATGGTCTGAGTTCGCGACAGTACGTCTTCGATTGACTGAGACTGCGGCACTTTGATCGGATGGATTTTCGCCGAAATAACCTTGGCTGCCGAAGGACCACCGATCGCCAGACAAAATAGCAGGTGACAGCCGTTTAACGCTTCCACTTTCGGAGTAATTCGGTCATCGCCCTCTGTCCGGTGCTTCCCGCTCTCGTCGGAAACATCTTCAAAGGCGACGGCTTCCACGAAATTCCAGTCATCGGACGTCACGTCATAGACGGCGAAACGCTTAGCCGATCCAAAATGAGCGTTGAGGCTCTGCATATCTTGCGTGGCGATCGCCACGCGCAACGAACCGGTTTTCACTTTTGGCCCCGGTTGGTGAACCTCGTCAGTGACGAGAGAAAGTCGGCGGGAGGCTGTCATCTGGCATTTCCCGGTTACGGAACGGATCGAGTGATTGAGGCGTTGGCGCGTGCTGGTTAGCTTGGAAGATGTTGGCGACATCGAAGATCAAGTCGCGCGTTCCCTGATAGAGAATTGTGAGCTTGTGCTGGCTGCCGAGTCGGTCAAAGATCGGGAAGCCCACGCGCATGAGCGGAATGCCTAGGCGCTCGGCCGCTTGGCGTCCGTGCGAATGGGTGACAAGCAGATCAGCGCCCGCGGCAAGACCATCGAGATCGCCGAGATCGCCGACCTGGACCTGCTCAGCCGGCACTTGCTCGAGAATTTTCGAGGTGGCGGTCGTGGTGACGGCCGCCGCGATTTCGGCCCCCATGCCCTTGAAGAAGGTGGCGAGCTGGTAAAGCTGGTCCGGCTCGGCGGCGATGGCAATCTTTTTGCCGCTGAAATGAAAATGCCCGTCGAGCAGGGCGTCCTGCAGCTGTGCGCGGCGGCGGCGGATTTTCGCTGGCACTGGCCCACCGGAAATCCAGGCAAGCTGCGAGATGAAACGGTCTGTGTTCGTCAATCCTGTCAGCGAGTGAAACAACGCATAAGGCACTCCGGTCAGTTTCTGGAGCACCTCCGCCGGACGGTCCATATGCTCGCCGATTGCGATGCACTTCACCACCGTGCCAAGCTCCTGAATGTCCTTAACGGTGGTGCCGCCATAGGTGGTCGGCACCCAACGATCGTCGGGGACCGTACCGTCGAGCGAGCCGGAGAGGTCGGGCAGGATCACCGGCTTGAGGCCGAAGCTTTCCACCATCTCACGCAAGTGCTCGATGTCCGCGACCGTGAGATTCCAGCCTGGCAAAATCGCAATCTTCTTCGACTGCCTTGCCTGCTCGCCGCGCACGGTAATTCGTTGGATCATGGCAGTGACAGCCTTGGCCCAGCCCTCCTCGATCGCTCCATCGAAATCCGGCGTGTTGGCCAGCACGATCTCGGTGCCTGCGAGTTTTTTCGCGCGCATCATCTTGATGTTCGAGAGATCCCTTGCAAAATCCTCGCCACGGGTTTCCACCAACGCAGTGGTACAGACCCCGATCAACTCCGGGTTCGTGCGGGTCTTCAGATTGAGGATCGCCTCTTCCAGATGGTCCATGCCGCCTAGGATCGTCGCCACCTCGTCCATCGCCGTTGTTTGCAAGGGGACGGCTTCCTTGAAATGCCGCACGAGAAGGACGAGGGCGAAGCTGGTGCAGCCCTGGCTGCCATGGAACAAGGGTACCGCATCATTGACTCCCAGAAAGGCGAGCGCGGCACCCAGCGGCTGCGAGGACTTTAGCGGATTGACCGCCATCGATTTGGCTTGGGGAAGGATGCGGGTCATCGGTTTTCCTCAACGGTCGCCGATTTCGTCGGCTGTTGTGCGAATACTTTTTCGAAGGCGTGGAGTGTCTCGGGTCCACTCTGCGTGCCAGGAAGTTCTTCCTCCACGGCAGGTTGGTATTCCCATGGTGCCGGCTCCCGCACCTGGCGCCAGATCGGGTTGTGAATGGCAAGATCGATCTGGCGTACGAGTTCCACCATGCCGTCATAGCCGGCATAGGGGTGGCAACGCTCCTGGTTGATATCCAGCCAAGGAGTCTTCGCCTTCAGCGCGATGAATTGCGTGCGACCGCCCGACAGCATGATGTCAGCCTTGTCTTCAGAGAGCATGTCGTAAAGCTGGCGCGGAGCCAAAGACTCGAACATATGGTTCTCGTCCTTGAGGATCTGCTTGATGCGTTCCTTGTCTTCAGCCGTCGATTTCTTGACGGAGGTGCCGACGATCTCGATGCCGATCTCCATCAGCGCATGGACGACCGACCAGGACTTCACGCCACCGGTATTGAGCAGCACGCGCTTGCCTTCAAGCCTTGGCCGATACGCCTCAAGCTTCTTCCACGCAATCGCCTCCTCCTTCTCGATCAGTGTTTCCGTGCGCTGGATCAGCTCCGGATCGGCGCCCTTGCTCACAAGCAGCTTGGCGATCTGCCGGAGTGCTTCCGAGGTGTCGGTGATGCCGTAGAAAGAGCCCTCGAAGAACGGGATGTCCCAGCGCTCCTCCATCTTGCGGGCAAGATTTATGAGCGCGGTCGAGCACACCATCATGGCCGCCCGGGCACGATGCGCGGAGGCCACGTCGAGGTAACGCGCATCGCCCGGAATGCAGGCGCGCACCCGAATGCCGAGCCGGTCAAGGAGCGGCTTCACAAGCCAGAACTCGCCGGAAAGGTTGAATTCGCCTAGGATATTGATGTCGTAAGGGCCTATATCATTGGGCTCGACGGTGCCGATGACATGATCGAGCAAAGCCTCGCCGGCGAGCTTGTTGCCGAGGTTCTTGGAGCCGACGAAGCCCGGCGTGTTGACCGGCACTACGGGCAAGCCGAACTTTTCCGCCGCGCGCTTGCAGACAGCCTCGATGTCGTCGCCGATCAGCGCCGTCACGCAAGTCGAATAGACGAAGACCGCCGGCGGAGCATACTTTTCCTTGATCTCGCGGATCGCTTTGAAAAGCTTCCGCTCGCCCTGCCCCATCACCACGTCGAGTTCGGTGAGGTCTGTGGTGAAGCTGGTGCGCCATAGCGTTGGCCCCGAAGAGGCCGCACCGCGGTTGTCCCAGGAATTGCCCTCGCAGGCGAGCGGTCCATGGATCAGGTGCGCCACGTCGGCGATCGGCTGCAGCACGATCTTGGCCCCGTCGAAAGCGCAGCCGCCGGCTGCCGCCCCGGGGGTCAGCGGCTTCGAGCATCCTTTCTGGCGCGCCTTTGCATCCTTGCTGCGGTTCTTCTCGCAGGCGGGCTCGTCGAAGACATCATTGATTTTTACAGAGAGCGGTGACATTGCGCCAGTTTTCAACTCCATCGAGGAAGACGGCCGGCCTTCAGCAAAGGCCAAACCGCCGCCTTTAGCGGGTCAGGTCGAAAGAATAGTCCGTTACACCCGGTTCGCTCGTCTCGCGATCGAGCTTGTCGAAGATCTTGTCGAGGATTGCCGTCAAGACGCGTAGACCCCCTTGGTAGCCCATGAGAGGGAAGCGATGATGATGGTGCCGGTCGAAGATCGGAAACATAAGTCGAATGAGCGGCGTGCCGGTGTCACGCTCCAGGTACTTGCCGTAGGAATTGCCGATCAGCAGGTCCACCGGCTCGGTGAAGAGCAGCGAGCGCATCGCCCAGAGGTCCTTGCCCGCCCAGACCTGCGCATCCTTGCCGAAGGGCGAGGATTGAAGCAGTTCCTTCATTTCGGCTTCCCAGGCTGGCGTGCCATTGGTGGCGAGGCAGTGAGTCGGCTCGCCACCCGTCTCCATAACGAACCGGGCGACGGCGTAGACGAAGTCGGGATCGCCGTAGATCGCGTATTTCTTGCCATGCAGCCAGGCCTGGCTGTCGGCCATGGCGTCGACCAGCCTGCCGCGCTCCATACCGATTGCCCCAGGAATATCCTTGCCGGAAATCTCCGAGACCTTCATTAGGAATTCATCGGTCGCCTTCACACCGAGAGGATAGTGGAACGAGGCCGTCGCCTGCCCGACCTCTTTGCAGTATTCCAGCGTCTTGCGGGTATTGTAGTGCTGCAGCGACAGTGTCGCTTCGGCATTGAGTGCCGCTTTCACGTCCTTGATCATCGTGCCGCCGTCATACATGCGATACATGCCGTCCGACGGCGTGTCGAATTGGTCGGAGGCGTCCTGGAGGAAGGTGTAGGATACCTCCATCAGGTCGAGCAGGCGCTTGAGCTCACGGTTATTGCCGACGCAGAAGCCGTCGAATCCCGGAATGATGTTGATCGTTCCGCGGGTTTCCTTGCGCTCCTGGCCTTTCCAGAAGTGCTCCAGAATGCCCTTGACCATGACGTCGTAGCCATCGACATGGCTGCCTACGAAGGCGGGCGTGTGTGCGAAAGGAACATCGAAGTCGGGCGGGACCGAGCCTTCGTTCCTGGCATTTTCGATGAAGCCGTGCAGGTCATCGCCGATGACCTCCGCCATACAGGTAGTCGAGACGGCAATCATCTTCGGATCATAGAGCGTATAGGTGTTGGCGAGCCCGTCGACCATGTTCTTAAGGCCGCCGAACACCGCCGCGTCCTCCGTCATCGAGGACGAAACTGCCGATGAAGGCTCCTTGAAATGCCGCGACAGGTGCGAACGGTAATAGGCAACACAGCCCTGGCTGCCATGCACGAAGGACATCGTCCGCTCGAAGCCTGCGGCAGCAAACACCGCGCCGAGCGGCTGGCAGGCTTTCGCAGGGTTCACGACAAGCGCTTCGCGGGCGAGGTTCTTTTCGCGGTACTCCCAGCTCTTGGTGTATTCGCCTTGATCGGTAACGATCTGGTCTGGGTGCGGACATTCAAAATTCAGCCTCTTCTCGGCAAGCATCTGCCTGTACTCCGGCTCGCGGAAAAGCGGAGCGTGGTCGAGAACTTTTTCGGCCGACTGCGGCATGGGGGTTACCCTTTCATCTGGCGCACCAGGACGGCGGCACAGGGGATGTCGAGATGTTTCAGATTTCCCCCGAATGGGGGTCGGGTGACATGTAGGGCCCCCCTGCTCCTCGGAGGCCCTGGTTTTCATTCGGCGGCAAGCGCCATCGGCGGGCCGGCCTTTTTCTTCCAAGGGGCGTCGTAGAGGTCCCAGACCGGACTGTTGATCGCCAGATCCATGTCACGGGCGAAAATGGCGAAGCCGTCGTAGCCGTGATAGGGCCCGGAATAATCCCAGGAATGCATCTGACGGAACGGAATGCCCATCTTCTGCACCGGATACTTCTCCTTGATGCCGGAGCCAACGAGATCAGGGCGGATCCCCTCGATGAATTTCTCCAGCTCGTAACCGGTCACGTCGTCATAGATGAGCGTGCCCTCTTTTACGTAATGCCCGGTGCGCTGATAGTCGTCGTTGTGAGCGAACTCGTAGCCGGTGCCAACGATCTCCATGCCGAGGTCCTCATAGGCCGTGATGACGTGGCGAGGACGGAGCCCACCGACATAGAGCATCACGGTCTTGCCTTTGAGGCGCGGCCAATACTTGTCGATGACCGCGTCGACCAAGGGGCGGTACTTGGCAATAACCGCCTCGGTCTTGTCCTCGATCGTCGGTCCGAAATGCTTGGCTATCCTGCGCAGCGACGCCTCGATCTGGGAGGGGCCGAAGAAATTGTATTCCATCCAGGGAATGCCGTACTCTTCCTCCATGTGCCGGCAGATGTAGTTCATCGACCGGTAGCAGTGGATGAGGTTGAGCTTGGCCTTCGGCGCCCGCTCGACCTCAGCGAGGGTCGCGTCCCCCGACCAGTTGCCGACCACGCGCAGCCCCACTTCCTCAAGGAGGATGCGGGTCGCCCATGCGTCGCCGCCGATATTGTAGTCGCCGATGATATTGACATCGAAAGGGCCGGCCTCGAACTCTACTTCCGTCTTGTCGAGGACCCAGTCGCGTATCGCGTCATTGGCAATGTGGTGGCCAAGCGATTGCGAGACGCCGCGGAAGCCCTCGCAGCGCACCGGCACGATCGTCTTCTCGTGCTCGTCGGCCTTTTTGCGCGACACCGCCTCGATGTCGTCACCGATCAGGCCGACCGGGCATTCCGATTGAATGCTGATGCCATTGTTCAACGGGAACAGCTCTTCGATCTCGTCGATGATCTTTTCCAGCTTCTTGTCGCCGCCGAATACGATGTCCTTCTCCTGGAAGTCGGAGGTGAACTGCAGCGTCACAAACGTGTCGATGCCAGTCGTGCCGACATAGTAATTCCGGCGCTGCGACCAGGAATACTGGCCGCAACCGACCGGCCCGTGTGAGATATGGACCATATCCTTGACCGGACCCCACACCACACCTTTGGAGCCGGCATAGGCGCAGCCGCGGATCGTCATCACGCCGGGAATGGACTTGATGTTCGACTTAACGTCGCATTCGGAAAGGATCTCTCCCTCCTTGCCGGCCTCGTCTCCGCTCTTCGCGACGCTCAGGTGCTTCTTGCGGCGCTTAGCCGCCTTGTCTGGATAACGCGACAGCACCTGCTCGATAAGCTTCTCATGGAGAGCGCCGTCATTCTCATGGTCGAGGCTCATGGGCCCTGTTCCCTTTCAGGTTCGGTGACGCCTCGCCGAAGAGGCGTTGTTCTTTAGGAAGAGCGCGCCGGGGTCGATGCCGGCGCGCCCCCTGCCGGCGGCGGGGGAGGTTATTGGGCAACCGCCAGCGTAGCTTCCTTGGCCTGAAGCTCGGCAAGCATCTGCTCGTCGGTCTTCATGATGCCGAAGTCGAGCAGCATGTCCTCGAGCTCCTCCATGGTGATCGGTGTCGGGACGGTGCCCTGGCCGGAATTGGCATGGATCTTCTCGGCCAGCGCGCGATATTCGCCGGCCTGCTTGGAGTCTGGCGCATATTGGATCACCGTCATCTTCCTGAGCTCGGCGTGCTGGACGATGTTGTCGCGCGGCACGAAGTGAATGAGCTTGGAATTGAGCTTGGCAGCCAGCGCCTCAGAGAGATCGAGCTCACGGTCGGTCTGACGCTCGTTGCAAATCAGCCCGCCGAGCCGCACGCCGCCAGAGTGGGCATATTTCAGGATACCCTTGGCGATGTTGTTGGCGGCATAGAGCGCCATCATTTCGCCGGACATGACGATGTAAATTTCTTGCGCCTTGTTCTCGCGGATCGGCATCGCGAAGCCGCCGCATACCACGTCGCCAAGCACGTCGTAGGAGACGTAGTCGACATCGTCATAGGCGCCGTTCTCCTCAAGGAAGTTGATGGAGGTGATGACGCCGCGGCCGGCGCAACCGACGCCGGGCTCCGGGCCACCGGACTCCACGCATTTAATGCCTTTGTAGCCGACCTTGAGCACGTCCTCGAGTTCGAGGTCTTCCACCGAACCTTCTTCGGCCGCGAGATGAAGAACCGTGTCCTGCGCTTTCGAGTTCAGGATAAGGCGGGTGGAGTCGGCTTTGGGGTCGCAGCCGACGATCAGGATCTTCTGCCCGAGATCGACAAGGGCCGCGAGCGTATTCTGGGAGGTGGTGGACTTGCCGATGCCCCCCTTGCCGTAGAATGCGATTTGACGCAAATCTGACATGTTGCCTTCCTTCCTTCGTTCCATCCAGCGCGCAATGGCGGTTGGCACCCCGCGCCGCCTCGCAATGAAGGGTTCAAAACTCGTGCCAATTTGGCTGTTCGAGCCCACGGAAAACTCTTTTGTTTGTTTTCAGCTATTTAGCCCCGACACGACGAAACATGTCGCGCAACAAACGTGTGTTGCGGATCCGACAAAGCATACAGAGCTTTCGTCGCCAGATTTGGGGCAGCCCCATGCCGAGCTTGCCTTCGCGGGAAGTCTGATCGGGGATCGCTTTAAGCCTTATTCAGCGAGTTTACGTCCTCACCGCCCCGGCTTGAATTGAGAACGCGGCACGGGTACGCGTCACCAACATGCCTATGCGTCGGCGCTCCATCGACCGCACAAACCGAGGATTGATCGGCTTCGCCTCCGAACGGCCGATGGAGCTGACTGACCCTCGAAGGGGAGATCGCGCGAGCTCCTTCCCTTCCCAGCCACCGGCCGGTGTCATCCACAGGGACTCCACTGGAACCCGCTGTATCGGACGCGGAATGCGGATCAATTCGACGGTTTACGGAGACTGGCATTCCAGTTTCTTATTGTGCCGCCACTTTGCCGTGTGCTAGCTCTCAATCAAAGCTGCAGGGAGTGACAGGGCCGCATATGTACAAACCGGGTGGAACTATTAAAGCGTTGCTCGAGAAGATTGCCACCCAGGACTATATCCTGCCTGCAATCCAGCGCGAGTTCGTTTGGTGGCCAGAGCAGATCTGCGAGCTATTCGACAGCCTTATGCAAGGATATCCCTTCGGGACCTTCCTCTTCTGGAAAATCACGCAAGAGCGCCGAAATGAATATAAATTCTACGACTTCGTGCGCGATTATCACGAACGCGACCGCTACCACTGCGAACTGTTGAAGAATCCGCCGAACCGAGAACTCACCGCCGTCCTCGATGGCCAGCAGCGCATGACCGCACTGAACATCGGGTTGCGAGGCTCTTACGCGTGGAAAATGCCGGGCAAGCGTTGGGCGACGGATGCTGCCTTCCCCATACGCCGTCTTTATCTGAACCTCCTCAGCGAACCGAACCTCGAGAGCGGCTGCAAATATCACTTCGAGTTTCTGACGGATTATCAGGCGGCGACACCGGAGAAAGGCGAAGTCTGGTTCCGATGTGGGCGGGTGCTCACCGAGGACTACGACGCTCTCGTCGATAGCATCGACGACCTGGACCTGGACAAAGAGGGCGTTAAGACAGCCCGCGCGACCCTGCGATTGTTCCACAGGACGATCCACGACAAGGATGTGATCACGTACTACGAGGAGGAAAACCAGAGCCTCGAACACGTCCTCAATATCTTCATCCGCATGAACAGCGGGGGCACCCCCCTCTCCTATTCTGACCTGCTTCTGTCGATTGCGGTGGCGCAATGGGAGGAAGTCGACGCGCGTGAGGCTATCCACACCCTTGTGGATGACATGAACAACGAAGGTGACGGATTTAAGTTTACCAAAGATTTGGTCCTGAAGGCTGGCTTGATGCTTTCCGACATCGGAAGCGTCGGGTTCAAGGTCGAGAATTTCAACAAGGCCAACATGGCGGTGCTGGAAAGGAACTGGCCGAAGATCCGCGACGCAATGATGCTGGCAGTCCAGCTGCTTGCAAGCTTCGGCTTCAACAATCAAAATCTTCGGGCCGAAAGCTCGATCCTGCCGATCGCCTATTATCTCTATGCCCGCAAGCTCGACGGCTCCTATCTCAATCGCGCGGAATTCGCCGGCGACCGCGAGAATATCCGTAGCTGGCTCATTCGCAGCCTGCTCAAGGCATCAGGTATCTGGGGAAGCGGGCTCGACACACTTCTCACGGCGCTCCGAGAGAAAATCAGTGCTCATGCGCAGCAAGGATTTCCGGTTTCGCAGCTTGAGGCTGTCATGGCGCTGCGCGGAAAGTCGCTAGCTTTTACAGATGTCGAGATCGACGAGCTTTCGGAATTGCCCTATGGCGACGGCCGGACGTTCGCCCTGCTCTCCCTGATATTTCCCGGCTTCGATCTCTCTCGCCACTTCCATGTCGACCATATCTATCCCCAGGGCCGCTTCACTGATGCCCAACTCCGCAAGGCAGGTGTGAACGAGCAATTGCGGGAGTCTTTTGGCGACAAGCACAACCGGCTGCCAAATCTCCAGCTGCTGGAGGGCACCATAAACAATCAAAAACGCCAGAAGATGCCCCACGAGTGGTACGCGCTCCAAAAACCGGACGCGCGTGCGCGCAAGGAGTACCTGGCCGGCTTGGAAATTGCCGAGCTAGTGGAGGACATCAAGCAGTTCCCGACATTCTATGAGTGCCGGAAACAAGCGCTACGCGTCCGGATCGTCAATGCACTGGTGTCGCCACAAAGCCAGGCAGCCCTAGCCTCGTAGGATTCTAGCACCTGTACTTCGAGATCAAGTACGGATGTTTATGGCCAGCAAGCGCCAGGTACGAAGAATACCTCTGCGCAGTCTTGAACGTTCAACACGGATGAGCTCTCATGCGATTCCCCTGCAACCGCCAGGAAAACTCCGTGGCCGCGGAGATCGACGGCCCTTTCATCAGTTCAAATTTTTGGCAGTAAACAAAGGAAGGTGCAGCGCAATAAGGCCGTGTTTTTTGGCCGCCTATGCAGGGAAACTACATCCATTCGAGCCTGTGTTCCGCGTCGGCGAGAACAGGAGAGAGGGGGACATGCCAAGGCAGCTGGCAGGAAGCTGTGCCTGCGGCACGTCATAAAGAAGTAGGCAACCGCTCGGCGGAGATGGTAAGGTGAGTCATGACGAAAGCTACGGAAACAACCCGCTCAGCGGTGACAGGCAAGTTTGTGACGCAGCCCATCGGCGGCAAGAAGGCTGCCAAATTCGCCCAGGTCGAAGGGTTGGAGATGAATGCCGCTTCAAAGGCGCTTTCGAAGACGCTGACCGCAAGTGGGCTCAAGGGTGAGGCTTACCGTAGCGAGATCGTCAAAGCCTTTAAAAAAGGCTGACAGGTGGTCCGCTACAATGCCGTCGAAGATCCGCTATGCTATCCCGGCAGCCATGTGCTGCGCAACAAGGCGGATATCAAGGACCAGGACCAGCTTGATGAATTCGAGCAATTGATGTTCGACTCACGTGCGGAGGAAGCGCTTCCGGACGGCGATTTGGATTTCACCCACTATCGCGCGCTGCACCGACACTTCTTTCAGGACGTTTATGAATGGGCGGGGGAAACGCGGACGATCCGCACCGGCAAGGGTGAAAACTGGTTTTGCTATCCTGAATATATTGAAAACGAAGCCAATCGGCTGTTCAACGAGCTGGCCGCTCGCGACCATCTTGCCAATACGGAGAGCAAGGATGCCTTCGCCGGAGACGCAGGGTGGCTTCTCGCGGAGATCAACGCGATTCATCCGTTCCGGGAAGGCAACGGCCGCATCCAACTGGTGTTCCTGACGATGCTTACCCGAAATGCGGGATACGAGCTCGATGAGGGCAAGCTGGAGCCGAAGCGCTTTCTCGAAGCCATGATCCGGAGCTTCAGCGGCGACCTGGCGCCGTTGGCGGGCGAAATCAGGCGGATGATCTAACCCTTCATCTGGGGCCTTGGCCTTGAGGCAGTTCATTCCCGCTTGGTTCTTTCCAAAGCACGCGTTTCGTCGGGCCTTCACCGATCACAACCTGCCACCTTTTGAATCCTGCTTGGTACTCCCCAGCTGATTCTAGCTGGTCGTGAAGCGTGACAGCAGTTAATGAGGTGGAAGAACGCTCTCTCTTCGCCCGAATAATGAGCCGCGTATCGGTTCTGATGACGGACCGTAGGGGTACCCTGCCTTGATCCGGATCAAAGATGCTCCCTTCGTCTACCTCGACACGGACATCCGGGACAATAAGGCCGTTCCAATTGTCACTTCCCTCAGTCATAAAGAACTCGAAAGCATACTGACCCGCAAGGAAAACCGCAGCAGGTGCGTTGTCGACATGACCGATCAGCACAGTCGCCTCGTATTCCGTTCGAGGCAGGATAAGGCTGAGAGGTTCGGCGCTCCCAAACGTGCCGACGGTGAACTCATTCGGTGACAGCATTTGCTTCCCTTAGTAGCGCGTTCCCTGAAGCGGGGCGATCAGGATCGCCCAAAGCAATTCGGCGGCCCCTTCTTGCGAAAGTTTCTGATCGCGATCTCGCCCGAACGACATGCCCATACATTTCAGGAAGAGCGTCTGGTCGTCGGCCTCGACGTTCAGCGACTCATTCATGCTGTTGCTGCTGGTCGTCTCACCCTGTACGTAATTGATACCTCGTCCCCACGTCTCCCCACCCAGATAGACGGTGCCCCGCGCCACATCCTTGCCGTCGCGGTAGATGGTGGCGAAGAACCTGTTCGCATCCACCCGTCGGAAAACGCCTTCGAAACCAGGGTTTCGCTTACCAAGCTCCTCAAGGGAGTTTTCGAAGAAGCGAGCGATGTATTCGAAGGTGTCGTGCTTGAACTTGTCTTTATCCCTCTGGGTAAAGCTCTTGGCGAGCCCCAGATTGCTCGACCGGGGACCAAGGGATTTAGGAGACGATGAAACTGCCGGCGTCGGGGCCGCGACGACACGTGCAGGCGAAGGCGAAGGCGAAGCCGAAGCCGTTCTGCCATCGCGCGCGGCGGCCTCTCGGACGGCCTTGGCGACTTGCAGGAAGGCTTCGTCGATATCCGGCCATTGTGTTATTGGCTTGCCGTCCCGGGGAACCGCTTTCAGCTTTCCAAACGGAGCATGGTGCCAGTCGCAGGCCCGAAGAATGACCGGAATGACGACGGCCTCGCCCTTGTCGTGGCGCTGCATCGCACGCTGCATTTCGATGTCATAACAGTAATCGGAGGCGATGAAGTCCGCGCTCACGAGCAGCAGGATGATGTCGTCCGTGTTAATGTGATCATCAATTGCCCGATGGACATCTTCTCCGGCGCCGATGCGCCGGTCGTGCCAGGTCTCAATCACGCCCTGTCGTTTCAGCATGGACAGCTGCTTTTCGAGCTGGTCCCTCAACGCCTCATCTACGTGCGAATATGAAAAAAAGACGCTCGGCATGTCTCCCCCTTTGCTGGGATGCGCGGCATCGGCGTGACAAGATGTCTCATTGTGTTTTCCCGCTTCCACTCGGTCGCTAGACACGCATTTATAGCTGACGCTTCCGGTTCCGAAGCCTGTACCCCACTTCATGTCGTCACTGGACCAGCTGTCTTCTTGTACAACCGTGCGTTGTCGCGAGAAAGATGGAGATCTTTCCGCCATCTGTCGATGCGCAAGCACCGTCGCTGAGTAGGATGCGCAGCTTGGCCTGAGGGTCCAGGAGACGCCGACCAGCGAGCTAATGAATGGAAGGGCGGGACATCCAGCGCAGCGTCAGCGGGAACGATGTGAGTTTCGAAGGCCTCAGGGACGGCCTGACACCGGTCTATATCCAGATCCCGTTCGACATGACGAAAACGTTTTCGGGATGGTTGCGTGAGGTGCTGAAGGCCGGCTTCGATCCCATGCTCGCCAAATTCCGGTGCTCTTCATGCTCGACGAATTCCTAAACATCCGTTTTCGGAATACCGCGACGCGATCAACACGCAGCCAGGCGCGAGGTGCGCCGGTGTTTCTTGCTCCAGAATCTCTGGCTATCCAAATACACTATCGGTACCAGCCGGCAGCCGTTCCTGAATTCCGCCATGAAGAGGTTTTTTGGGGGGACCACAGACGGAGAGGCCTCACAGGGCAAGCAGATAGGCAACCAGCGCATCCTTCTCTTGCTGCGCAAGCTTTGTTCCCAGAACCAGATTGAAGAACTCGACCGTATCGGCGAGTGTCAGCAGCCGCCCATCGTGCAAATAGGGCGGAGAGTCCTTGATGCCGCGCAGAGTGAAGGTCTTGACCGGACCATCCGGTGACATCACGAGATCGTTGACCTTTTGGCCGACCTTGTAGAAGCGCTCGAGCTTCAGGTCGTGCATGTTGTTGTCCATGAAGGCGGTCCCCGGGAAATGGCAAAGGGCGCAGCGACCCTTGCCCATAAATACCCGTTCGCCTTCCAATTCCTGCTTACTCGCAAGGCTCGGATCGAGGCGTCCGAACGAGTCCAGCTTGGGCGCTGGCGGGAAGTCGATCATATTCTGCATCTGCGCCATCAGCGAGGCCTGACTCGCGCGGTCGAGCAGGTTCACGCCCTTTCTCGCCGCGCTCACATGATCGCCGTTGAAATAGGCAGTGCGCTGCTCGAACTCAGTAAAGTCTTCAATCGACCGAAGAGACCGTTTTGAGCCATGAATCTGCTGATTGAACAGTCCACGCAAGCTGGTAGTGTCGAGACGAAACCGCTGCGCCTGTGGCCGGACGTCAGGGGTCAGGTGGAAGGCGGCATTCGTATGGAAGTTGGAATGGCAGTCCAGGCAGGCGACACCCAGGCTCTCTTCGGCAACCTTGCGATCCTCGGTCTCGTTAAACTCTTCTTGCGGAAACGGCGTTAGCAGCAGCCGAAGCCCTTCCATCTGCACTGGCGTGATGATGCCGCTCATGATGTCATGGAAGTTCCTGGTCGTCAGAAGCTCGCCACGCGACACGTCACCAAGTTCCGGATGCGTGGTCAGGAAGATTGGCGGCGGGAACTCCGGCGTCAGGTGATCGGGGAGGTCGAAGTCGACATCGAAACGCCTGAGATCCCTGCCTTCCTGGCGGCCGATTTCATTGACCTGCACCTCGGGAAAGACTTGGCCGCCCGTCGCCTGCTTTACATGTGGCAGCGGCAGAAAGCCGCGCGGCAATAGACCCTGGTCTCTGATCTCGTCTGGGCTCTTGGTGGCCAATGTGTCCCAGCTTACGCCCTTCGGGAGTTTGACGCGGACGCCGGCCTGAACCGCCTTCCGGCGACCTGACATCATCACGCCTTTCACGGGACGGTCAGAAAGATCGTATCGCTCCTCAAGCAAGCTCCTCTGACGTTTCATGACGCTCGGCTTCGTACGTTCGTCGAGTTCCTTCGCCTCGGAAAACGGGATCGTCGGATAGGTCCTGTAGATCAGATCAGCAGGCAGCGGATAAGTCGCGGTCGCAAGAGCATGCGCGGAAACTGAGAGTGCGATAGTTATAGCGATCAGAATAAAAGATATGATCTCACGCAGCCCTGACATGTTGCTTCCGCCTTCTCCACCACAATGCAGGACGGCAGCTTCGTCCGCCCGTGATAAGTCACCTTCAAAATATGTGCCAACAGAATGGGACATTGTTTCGCGATGTGCGCGGCTGCTTCAACGAGAGCGCGCCCAGACCGTGGGCGAACATCGGCGTGTCAGGTACCTGACACGCTCATTCGGCGGCTGCAGTCTGCATTGCTCTTCCAGTCAGTGACGAAGCGAATTACATCCTCCTGGCGGCCTGGGGGGATATTCGTCCCGCGCGCCACTCCCCCGCGGAAAACCCATCCCAATGACCTGATAGAGCTCTCACAGCAGCGAGCTCGGGCAGCGCGTCGGTTAGCGGTCTTTCACAACACGGCCGCCTTTGATGATCGTGCGAATGCGCTTGGGGTCGGCAAGGATCGACAGGTCCTTCAGCGGATCGCCGTCGATAACGATCACGTCTGCGAAAGCCCCTGGTGCGATGATCCCAACCCTTTCCTCCAGCTGGAGGACCCGAGCCGCATCCATGGTGGCCGAGCGGATCACTTCGTGTGCCGGTAGAACTCGGCCGCGTAGCTCGAATTCTTGCGCTTGATACTCGTGCATCCCGCCGAGTAGGTCCGAGCCGTAGCCCATTGTTACTCTGGCCTCGCGCAAGGTCTCCAATGCCGTCAGACCCGCGGTGAGGACGAAATCGATCTTTTCGAGCGATGCCGCCGGCATCC
The DNA here is from genome assembly GCF_000375585.1 of Sinorhizobium meliloti 4H41. Taxonomy (GTDB): domain Bacteria; phylum Pseudomonadota; class Alphaproteobacteria; order Rhizobiales; family Rhizobiaceae; genus Sinorhizobium; species Sinorhizobium meliloti_A. The sequence continues at coordinate 19,481 of NZ_AQWP01000008.1, forward strand.
CATGTTCGGCGCCTTCGCGTGCCAAAGCGGCATATGTGATGTTCGTAGGAACCACTACGGCGCCGGACTTCCGTACCTGCTTGGCAGTTGCCGGGGTAATATGATTTCCGTGCTCAATCGACCGCACCCCGGCCTCAAGCGCCCTGGCAATGGCTTCATCCGTATAGAGGTGAGCGGCAACATAAGTGTGCTGGTGCGCCGCTTCCTCGACCACCGCCTGCAGTTCTGGAAGGCTGAACGCGACCGCATCTATCGGGTCGGTTGGCGAACAAACACCTCCGCTGCCCATGACCTTGACGAAGCGCGCTCCCGCCTTCAGCTCCTCCCTGGCCGCCCGTCGCACTTCCGGTTCGCCGTCGCAAATGCGGCCAAGCGCACCGAGCTGGTCGAGGTAATAATCCGCAGGGCGCCGATTGTGCCTATCGCGAAAATCGGTATGGCCGCCCGTCTGAGACAGTGCCTTGCCGCAAATCACAAGGCGCGGTCCCTCGATAAGGCCGTATTCGACAGCGTCAACCAGGCCTTGATCGGCGCCGCCCATGTCGCGTACCGTCGTGAAGCCACGGCTCAGCATTCCGCGCATGGTATTTGCGGCATGGAGCGCGACGAGCGTGTTGGGCAGCTCAGCGTTCGCGGCAAGGTTTCCTTTCACGGTAACGACATGCACGTGACAATCAATCAGCCCCGGCATGACGAAGCGCCCCGCCGCGTCAAAAATGCGGGCGTCCGCCGGGGCCTTCAAGCGCTCTCCAACTTCGGCAACGTATCCATCCGCCATCAGAACATCCACCCGATCCGCAGCACGGTCAGCGGTGCCATCCACGATGGCAGCATTGCGAATAACGATTGTTTTCATCCATGCGCCCCACGGTTTTCGCGTAGAATCGGCCACTGACAGAACGCCATCACTTCCAGATATGACATGCGGGGCTCCGCCCTGCCTCGATGGTCGGCCAAACACCGATCAGGAAGGCGCAATCCTCGGGGCTTGTCGCGATCGCCGTATTCGTCAATCCAGCTCGCGCCTCCGAGTAGCTTCCTGTAGCGGAGCATATCGATAAGCGGACAGAACTGCGATCCGCCGAGAGGTGCAGTGTTCTCGCCAATTGCTCCGCGACCCAGACGAGGGCTTCTTCGTCATCGATGTCTTCAAGCCAGAGATGAGGATTATTGTTGGGGGCATTCAGCCTCGGGCGAGAATCGACACCACTCATCTAAAGACACCATAGTTGTAAAGCACTCCTAGGGCCGGAATTCCCAATCGGGGATGTCGCATTTTTCCTCGCTTCCCAGATAGTCAAAAGCTGTGCCAACTGCACATGACCTTCTTCCCGGATGGGTTCACCAGCTAAAGTGGGAGCTATCAACAGCTGGCCGGACACTCCCGTGTCGCGGACTCGACATCCTGACAGCCGCCGGCTGCTGCTCAATGGTCTCAATGCGCTCCGGCACCAAGTCAGAGGTGGGACGCTCCGGAGTGACATCATAATCGCTGGAGCCCGAGCGCTGGTTGGCAAGCTGCCTGCCCATATACCGGCGACTGCACCTTCGGATTATTCTGCCCCCCGAACGCCGCATCATTCGAGCTTCGCGGGGCCGATCTAGACAGCTACCCCTAACTTGATCCTTGATCTAGGCGACCGGCCCAAGTGCGTGGAGAGCGGGATCGCCGCCGGCAGCGTTGACGCGCTTCACGCCAAGGGGTGACATCCCGCCTTTTTTTGCTTGGCCCGTGTGAAGGCCGCGGATCAGAGCTGGGCCGCACAATATTCGTGCTGGTCCGGATTGATGAGGAGCCCGAACGCGGCAAGCGGAGAAGCCAGCCGGGACGCCTCCTCTACCAGCATCTCGCGCAGCCAAAGACTGGCCGGATCACTATCGTGAAGCGCAGGCCATTGGACGGCCTCGGTGAACGGAAGGTGTTGTGGCAGTGGAAGCTCGACGATTTGGAGGGGCAGGATTTGCGCGAAATGCTGCGCCAGGCGTAAGGGCATGGTTCCTATACGATCGGTTTCCGACAGCATGGGCGGGATCATGCTGTATCCGTGTACGACGACGTCGATCCGTCTCTTTTGACCATACTCCAGCAAATACCGTTCCTCGAGGCCTAGCCTCAGGCTGTCCCCAAAGCCGACGACAACGTGCCCCATCGACATGTATCTCTCGAATGTGAGCGGCTCTGACAGCTGCTTGTTCGAACGACAGCCGACACACACGTGTACATCGTCGAACAATTTCGCTCGAGGATGAGCGTTTGACATGAATATCTCCGGCAGAATCAGAAGATCGACGTCGCCGCGCTGGAGAAGGTCCTCATTATCGTCGGCGGGAGGCCGAAAATCGAAGCTCACGGAGGGAGCTTGGCGCATCGCACGCTCCACAACCCTTTCGAAAAACACGAGCGTCACGTAGTCGGACAGGATGATCCTGAAGCGACGATCCGATCGGGCCGGATTAAAGGGCTCCCAGGAAATGATGGAGAGCTGAATGTGCTGCAGAGTCTCCCTGACCGCGGCGGCCAGCCCTTCCGCACGTGGCGTAGGGACAAATTCGCGGCCACTCATCGTAAAGAGCTCATCGTTGAAATAGGTGCGTAACCGCGCAACCGCTGCGCTCATCGCCGGCTGACTAAGATTGATGCTGCGTGCCGCCGCCGTGACGTTACGCTCGGTCATCAGGGCGTCGAGCGCGACGAGGAGATTTAGATCAAGACCTTTGAAACGCATGTCTCATTATCCATAGCGTGGATGTATACCGCGTTCCTTATTAGTAATCTAAATTGGCGTTTCACAGCACAGAGACGCCGTACGGAAACTTTCATTCGCGAATAGGACATTGATCGAGAATTTGAACATTGCGATGTCGGATTACGGACGCGTGTTCGGGCAAGCGGGCGATCCAACCCTCGGGTCGCAACGGTCGGCCTTCCGTCACCCCACTCTCGAATGTTCCGCCTTCGGTTGAGAGCCTTTGGGGGGTCGGGGCCACCGACCACGAGTGGTCAAACAACGCAGAGCGAGCTCCTTCTGCGTCGCATGCGAAGTTCATCTTTGAAGCGAACTGCGAATTGCCGACTACATGAAGCGGCTAAACATGACGGATGCTGGTGAAGAGAATGTCGGCGACACCGACGGCGATCATCCGACGGCGCAGAGACTTATCTGCCGCGTGTTCCGTCTTTCGCTTTCGCTGAGACCGATTATTCTATTTGCGCGTGAGGGCCTTCATCATTCGCCCTGTCCGGGGGACCTACGAGAATGCAACCCGCTAACGCGCCTCCTCGTTGCGGACGGATTTTCTCCATAGTGTGCCCTATAAATTGCGGAGAACCTCCCGAACTGGAAGAATCCCCATTTCAGGCAGATTTCCTTCAAAAGCATCTGGTTCTCTGGATCGAGGAGGTCCTCCCGCGCTGCCCGTAATCGAAGCATCTGTAGATAGGCTGCAGGCGTTGTGTCCTTGAAAGCACGAAATCCCGCTTCGAGTGCTCTGGTGGAAACACCCGCTGCATGTGCCACCATTGGCATTGTAATCGGCTTGTTGATATTGGCGCACATAAACTCGATCCCGCGGCGCACATGTCCGGGAGCAATCATGGAAGGCTTCTTATTCAGTAGATGCGACAACCGATGAGGCACCATCCTTATTACCACGTCGGCGAGTGCCTCCGTAATATGGGCCATCGCTACGGGGGACCGAATGAGGGGGCCATTATCGCGGATCCCGTTGATTATCGCTTCAGTGACATCGCCGATAGTCCTACCGACCGGCATTGACAGGTCCACTTCGGGCAACAGGTCGAGCGAGCCATTGAACGGCACGTCGAAAGTTTCGCCAATGGTCCGTTGAATCAACGACCAATTAAGCACCAACTCGTCTATCAGATTGGACTGCCCGTGCATTGAGATGCCGTCAGGCTCGAAATTCCTGTAAAGAAGCAATTTCCCGGGTTCGGCCGCCGCCATGCGCGAACCGTATGTGACCCCCATGCCACCTCTGCGCGGCACTACGATCGATAGGTGCTCTGTTGCACCGGCACACCACTGAGCGCGGAACTGAAACCCCGTCTGATGATGACCCGTAATCAATACTGCGCTCTCAGAGGCTGAAAGATCGATCCCCCAATGGAACTCTTGAACACGGCCGACAAGCTCGGCGTTGAATGTGCCGAAAACCCCTCCCAGCGTTTCGATCATGCTATCGAACGTGGAACCACGATATCGAAAAACGGCATTACCGGCGCTATTTTCCATCATGCATTCTCCAGGTTCACTATTGCTGCTTTTATCGTTCCTGCTGGTTTCAATTTCAAAGGACCTGACGAGAGATGTGCATGCATTCCAATTGCGGCGCGATAGTGCCAGATGTCCGCGCAGAGCTTCGTTGCCGCTGAGGACTTGCTTGACAGGAGTTCCTTGCAGCCGACAAAATCGTCTCCTAATTGCGTTGAAGCGCGGCTCGGACCGATCATGATTTCCGCCAAATTCGCACCGAGCGATTTATAACGACTGCTCGTGAATGGGCCAGTAGTCGGGCGGCGGCCGCACTCAGGGCCGGCTGGCTGAGATTGCGTGCCGCGGCCCGTGACGTTACGCCCGGTCATCAGGGCGTCGAGCGCGGCGACGAGATTTAGATCAAGGCCTTAAACCGCATATCTGCAAGTAGGGGGCGGATCTATGCCAGCCAAGCGCTTGATCGACGGCTCCATTGGAAGAAGGTCATTGCCAGAACTCAAACGGACGGCTGGCAGATCCGCCGGCTGGGGCATGCGCCGTCGGTCCCGCTGGCCACCGGCTTCGGACTGCGGGCGAGACCGCATGAGATCGCCAATGAGCGTCGGCACTTCGGACAGGCAGTCGAGGTGGCTCATAGCTCTGGTCCATTCCGGTCGATCATCTTGGCTGCGGGCCAGTCGGAGAGCGGCCGACTCACAGGCAGGACGATGACAAGAGGTTCCTCGACGCGCGTGGGCGGCAGGTCCATACGCGCGTGTGGCAGCGTGGATCGTACGCTAATCCCAGACATAACAGTCACCAGGCCGTGTCGGCCGAACCGCTCAATGTGTTTCCGCAGCTGGTTGCGGACGGTACCGAAAGCGAATGGAACTTCAAGCTCCTGCAGTGTTGGAAGCATGACATGTATCGAATGGGCGATTCCGAGTCCCTCGAGATCCGGACGCACTCCATACAAGCCGAGTTCAGCCACCAGCAGGTCGACTTCGTCAACCTTGATGAAACGGCGCAGCAGGCCCATGTGGGCCGCTACGCCGCTGGAATCGTAGGCGATGGCACGAAGCTCAGGTCTTGCCCCGGCCCAGCTTTGACTGCCTTCGAACGGCTTCGCGTTAAAGGCCCCTGTCGGGCCATAGGTCCTTCGAAAGAAGTCCGTGAGCTCGACATGGTCGGAGAGTTGCAACTCGTTTTCCCAACACAATTTCCACCGCACGTTAGAGCGCATGCAAAGACCTTTTTTGCTGTTGAATGGAGTTCGGAGGTGTCGACCGTACGACCAAGTTTATTGCTCGCTTCGTCAAGGCGCAGTCGGATCACCGTGCAGGTGCAACCGGTTTAGCAGGCCCTCGTGGTCACCCTGGATATGGGGGATCTAACGGGAGATGTAGGGGCGTCTGGGCTTGTTCGTTTCCGGGAGGCTGCGAAGTCCAGCATGAATGGATCCTGTTCCGACGCTTAGGCCCGCTGTGGCCAGTGTTGCGATGACGGCAAGCGCATTAAGGTCGCCACGCCAATTTAGCGCATGCTAAATTGGGCGTATTTCGATGAACTGACAATCTATATAGAATATCTGCCAGTAAGCTGCTCAGGCATAGCCAGGCACGTGACGAGCAAATAGTTCGTGTCCGGCACCCCAGCGGCACGTCAAGCGGAGGTGGCAGACAGCGTAATCCAGGCCAGGTGGCCCAATGACCGCTGGTCAACCTTAACAACCCTCGTGAGGTGGAAGTCACCAGCACGCTTGTCTACGCTGAAGGCGGTGGTGCGGTCCTGCGTTCCCAAAGCTACATGGCCGCGTCCCCACATGAGACGTTGAAAGCTCCTTGAACCCGCGATTGGACACCCGGCGCATGCCTTTAAAGCGAATGATCGCCTGGATCTAAATGCGGGCGGCCACGCATCCGTCAGTGCCCTCAACGTACCGCATTCGAGAATAACTCGCTTGCGTTACCATGCCTTATGGCTCCCACGACGGGCGACATCGGTGCGAAAGGCACCACCACGAGCCGAGATCAAGACCTGGAAAAGGCAGGGCGCCCCCATATATCGAGAATGTGGATCGGTGCCATCCAAACAATCAATTTATCAAACCTGGTCAAGTGCTATTAGAACAAGATGAAGTAAAGAACAAAGGCAGGAAGTTTTTCATGCTCCCATAGGTACGATGCCGTCCGTCTCCCATAATGGCTATTGGTCCAGGATCACTATCTCAGCCACTTAAAAAGTCGGCGGAGGGAGGTCCATGCGACCCCCGTCGTGATCAACCGCAGCGCGACGCACAAGCGGCGGGGACCGCGTCCGTTGGGCGTCAGGCAGCTGAGCGGATAGCTTCCTAAAATCGTACCCCGCTCTTCTAGAGCCTCGCCTAACAACTACAGTTCGGCTCGAGGCCCTTGTCAGGATAACTACATGCCGCAAGAAATCTCGCTCTCAGATGTCAAGGACCTGATCGGCAAGGAGATCGGCGTCTCCGACTGGATCACCGTGACACAAGAGACCATTGACAACTTCGCGGGGGCGACGGGAGACTTCCAGTTCATTCACACCGACCCGGTACGCGCAGCAACGGAGACACCATTCGGCGGCACGATCGCGCATGTTTTCCTGTCTCTCTCGCTGCTCTCGGTGATGAATTACAATTGCCTGCCGAAGCTCCGCGAGCTGACGATGGGCATCAATTATGGGTTCGACAAGGTTCGCTTCATGGCGCCGGTCAAGTGCGGCGCACGCGTGCGCGGCCGCTTCACCATGGCCGACGCCCGCTTCTGCGCCGCCAGCATGCTGATGATTATCTATGACGTGACAGTGGAGATCGAGGGCGAAAGAAAGCCCGCACTCAGTGCAACGTGGCAGACAATGATTCAATTCGACGCAAAGCTCATGTCTGAGCAGGCCCGGCGAGCGACTTTCGCCGGACGCGCAGGCGCATTCCGGCCGCCGCACAATAGAGGTTTGGCTTGCCCTGACCGGGCAGCGCTTCCAGGAAGGGAGCGATCCACTCTTCACGCGCGAGCGTAGACTAGCCTGGCCCGGGAGCTTTCGGGATGGCAGCTCCTATAACGGTCTTGAGAGCCAGATTCGCGCGTTTGGCATCAAAAGTTCCTAGCTTCTCAAAGTAGTCATCACCACGGTAGTCGGATCATGCGGTGCCTGCCTTGCAATTGTCATACTTAAGGTAATCATGTTGCACTGCACCATAATCGGTTTGTCGTGCACTGTGGTTGCCGTTTCCCTATGGCGCATGATCGAAGGAGTTAACCATGCCAAATTCAGCAAACAATGCAGGTGCCCCTGTGACGAAGCAGGGCTACGTTGATATTGGTGATGCTGTTCGGCGATCTCGCGAAGCGGTTGGATATAGCATCGAGGATCTTGCGTTGACCTGCGGACTGACTGGCGCGGAAATCACTAGGATTGAACTCGGTGATGATGTCGACCCAGACAAGCTCAGGCGCATCGCGGCGGCACTTCGAGTGCCAACCTCCACTTTCCTGCTGGACTAACGGAAAGGGGGTGACACTGCCAGCGATACCCGACGCCTCTTGTTGCTAAAGACGCACTTTACACCGCCACAGCTTTGTTGAAACTCGCCATGATCGGCGACTACCAGTGACCTTAATAGCCATTGTCCACGGATGTATTGCCTTTGGCGGCACCAGGGCCGGGTTCAGCCCGGCTTTTTTGTACGCTACGTGACTGAACGGGTCCCCTGTGTTGCGCTCCTGCCAATAGGGCGTACATTGCTCTCATCAGCGGCTGGTTACACGGGCGCCGCTGGCTGGAAGATCTGCGCTTTCGCCCCAGCTAAGCGAGTTGCGCAATGTATTGTGGCAATGATTCCTATAACGCTCCCCTCTCGCCTGACGACCTCGACTTGCTCCAAAGCATCCTCGATGAGGAAATCAGGGTCCGACGCATTCCGATTACAAGCGACCGAGCCGATGAGCTTGCCGGAAAGCTCATCAGGCTGTTTCAGTCGGGAGTGAGGCAGCCTGATGTCCTTCGTTTAATGATCAGGACCGGGTGAAAGCCTCACCGCCGTGGATGGGCCGTCTTGACGGCGGTTGTAGCGACTTCGCCAGCGATCGAAGAAAGCTCGCTCGTGCAATCGTGGCGGGTGATAACGCGCGCGTGTCGATATGGGCAACCACCGGCATCCCGCCCATTTCACGCGTAAGTTTCAGGCCTGACCGTGTCGGTGACAAGGAGCGAGGCAAGACAGGGATGACCCATGCCGGCATTGAGGCTTGATTAGGTTTGTCGACCGGCTTTCTCAATGTCCTTCTTCGCGGCCTGACCGAAAGGTCACCTGTACCCCCTCGGAACGGGCACTACGCGGCCAGCGATCGTCAACGCGATGTTCATGTTGTCCTTGATGCGCCGCCTGAGTAGGATGAAGGGGGCGTTCTGAAGGACCATCGCCTGAATGCGACGACGTCGGCCCCACTGGATCCCGTCGGCGTTGCCCGCGGCACATGCAATTGATATTTGCCGATTCGCATCCGTCGATGCGGATCGTTGCGTCACCGTAATTCCGTTCCAAGGCGATGGGCGAAATGGTGGCTAGTAGAGCAGTACACGTGATGGTCGGAAACCATATGCTGTCGCGCTGCGGCGTATTGAGAACAGCCTGTAAGCTAAGTCGATGTCGCGGCCCGGCCCCCACCTCACAATCACCGATCTGAGATCATTAGCAGCTGCCATGCGCTCAAGAAGGTCATCACGGGCATTGATCCCAAATCCTAGAAGGATTTTGCCTCCTTCCGTAAGAAATGCTTGGGCCTCCGACAGAAATCTCTCGAGCTGGACGTAGCCGGGATCAAACGCTCCACGCTCAATGTCATCGCTAAATTCGAATTGTGCTGGAACGAAATTCCAGGGGTAGTTCCAAAAAATAATGTCGAACTTCTTTCCAGGAGGAATATTGCTGAAGATATCACTTTCGATAACGTCTAGGTTTTCAATATCGTTTCTTGCGGCATTCTCCAACGTGTTCGCGACAGCCCGCGGATTGATATCGCAGGCTAGCAACGACAGCGCTCCGGTCTTTGCCAAAAGGAGACCCGGGAGACCGAAACCGCAGCCGATCTCCAAGATCCGCTTTCGCGCAAATGGAGGGAAGTTCTCGCTAGACCAACGCCAACTTTGGAAATCTTCGGGAGGAAAAACGCCTTCTCGCACGATCAGATCGAGCCCGAACTCCCGTATTTGCCGCGGAAAAGTTCTCTGTTGACTAGTCCTGAGTGTTGCCCGGATTTTATCGAGTTCGCTCAAATGTGCCCTCCGAGATGGGGACGCGCTAGCGCTGCTGGCCGCTCAACTGTTTTATGCCCAGCGGCAGCTTTCTCAGGCCTTGAGGCTAGTATGCGGGTTAATCCAGCCGAACGTTTGCGGCGTGTCGACTTCCACAGACAAGCCGGCGTTGAATGCTGCCCGGCGCACAAGTGCAGCTATTCGGCCCCGTCGAGAGTCGCTGGAATACCAACGGCCCCGACGGGGCGAACCACCTTTCTCGGCTAGCCGAAGCTGCGGGACGCAGCTTCAGGCGGGACTAGAAGTCCATTCCGCCACCGGGCGGCATTGCCGGCGGAGCTTCCTTCTTTGGCTTCTCGGCAATCATCGCTTCGGTGGTGACGAGCAGGCCGGCAATCGAGGCCGCATCCTGTAGCGCGGTGCGGACGACCTTGGCAGGATCGATCACGCCCATCGAGAAGAGATCGCCGAATTCCCCCGTCTGGGCATTCCAACCATGAGAGAATTCCGCCTTCTCGCGCAGCTTGCCGACGATGATCGAGCCTTCCGCACCAGCGTTTTCCGCGATCTGCCGCGCCGGAGCTTCGATGGCGCGGCGAACGATCTCGACGCCGACCCTCTGGTCGTCATTGACGGTCTGCACGCCATCGAGCGCCTTGACTGCACGCAGAAGCGCCACGCCGCCACCCGGGAGGATGCCTTCCTCGACTGCCGCACGCGTTGCATGCAGCGCATCGTCGACGCGGTCCTTGCGTTCCTTTACTTCGACTTCCGTTGAGCCGCCGACGCGGATGACCGCGACCCCGCCGGCGAGCTTAGCGAGGCGCTCCTGCAGCTTCTCGCGATCATAGTCTGACGACGTCTCTTCAATCTGCGCCTTGATCTGCTCGACGCGGCCGTCGATATCAGCTTTGGTGCCGGCGCCGTCGATGATCGTCGTGTTCTCCTTCTCGATCGAGACCTTCTTGGCGCGGCCGAGCATGTCGAGCGTGACGTTCTCCAGCTTGATCCCAAGGTCTTCGGAGATCACGGTGCCTGCCGTGAGGATTGCAATATCCTCGAGCATGGCCTTGCGCCGGTCGCCGAAGCCAGGGGCCTTGACGGCCGCGACCTTCAGTCCGCCGCGCAGCTTGTTGACGACCAGGGTGGCAAGCGCTTCGCCTTCGACATCCTCGGCAATGATGAGGAGCGGCTTGCCCGATTGTACGGCAGCTTCGAGAACAGGCAGCATCGCCTGCAGGTTGGAGAGCTTCTTTTCGTGGATCAAGATGTAGGATTCCTCGAACTCTACCCGCATCTTATCCTGGTTGGTTATGAAATAGGGTGAGATATAACCCCGGTCGAACTGCATTCCCTCGACCACCTCAAGTTCCGTCTCCGCGGTCTTGGCTTCCTCGACGGTGATCACGCCGTCATTACCGACCTTCTCCATTGCTTCGGCGAGGTAACGGCCGATCTCCGCATCACCGTTTGCGGAGATGGTGCCGACCTGGGCGATTTCCTCATTCTTCGAAACTTCCCGCGCTTTGGCTTTCAGCTCGGCAACGAGCGTGTCGACGGCGAGGTCGATGCCTCGTTTCAAGTCCATCGGGTTCATGCCGGAAGCAACGGCCTTTGCACCCTCCCTGACGATCGCCTGCGCGAGCACCGTTGCGGTCGTGGTGCCGTCGCCGGCGATGTCACTCGTTTTCGAGGCCACCTCGCGCAGCATCTGCGCACCCATGTTCTCGAACTTGTCCTCAAGCTCGATCTCCTTGGCCACGGTAACGCCATCCTTGGTGATGCGCGGTGCGCCGAACGATTTGTCGATGACGACATTGCGGCCTTTTGGCCCCAGCGTCACCTTGACTGCGTTGGCAAGCGTATCGACGCCGCGCAACATGCGATCTCGGGCATCGGAATGGAATTTTACGTCTTTTGCACCCATGGTTCACTCCTTCGCTGAATTCTGGTCAGTGGCAGCTCTCAGGCGGCCTTTTTATCCGCGCCCAAATCTTCGATGATGCCGAGCACGTCGGCTTCCTTGAGGATCAGCAGGTCCTCGCCGTCGATCTTGATCTCCGTGCCCGACCATTTGCCGAAGAGCACGCGATCTCCGACCTTGACGTCCAGCTCGACGAGTTGACCTTGCTCATTGCGAGCGCCCGGGCCGACGGCGATCACCTCGCCTTCCTGTGGTTTCTCCTTGGCTGTATCGGGGATGATGATGCCGGCTTTGGTTTTCTCTTCGGACGAGACGCGGCGGACAAGAACGCGATCGTGGAGCGGTTGGAACTTCATGCCTTCCTCCTGGATAAAATCAATCGATGATGTTCTTCGCCGGACGAATGCACTGCGGACGGGCAAGGCCGTTCCGGCTACTGGCAGCGGTTGATTCTGTTTCAGTTGAAATCTGAATTCAAGAGTTTTTAGCACTCTTTGGTCGAGAGTGCTAAAGTGCCGCAGCCAACCGAGGGAGCTTGGCTCACACGGACCTCGACAGGCCATACGAGCTCTGGTTCGATTGAGAAGCGGCTTAACCTGGTTGGCTGGCCCCGCGCTTGGGCAGAAGCCCGGCTTGCGTCGAGAAGCGATGTCGAGGATTTCAAAAGAGGCGGCGGCAACATCGTCTTCATGGAAGGCGGGCGATGAGGAGGCGCACTTGTCGGGAGCAGCGCCTCATCCCGCGCCGGGTTTATTGAACAACGCGACTAAAGCCGGGATCCAGAGGTTCCTGGGCACGCGGCGAGACCATACGCGACGCCTCTTCTACGAGCATCTCACGCAGCCAAAGACTTGCCGGATCACTATCGTGTGGGGCGGGCCATTGGATTGCTTCGATAAACGGGGGAAGTGGCAGCGGAAGCTCGACGATCTGCAGGGGTATTGTTTTTGCGAAATGCTGCGCCAGCCGTAGAGGAATGGTCCCTATACGCTCGGTGCCCAACAGCATTGGCGGAATCATGCTGAAGCCCTGTACTGCGACCTCGACACGTTTCTTGAAACCATGCTCGAGCAAATACCATTCCTCGAACGAGGGCTTCCGCGTATTTCCGAACTTCACCGCAACGTGGCCCATCGACATGTATCTCTCGAATGTAAGCGGCTCCGACAGCTGCTCGTTCGTTCGGCAGCCGACGCACACAAATATATCCTCGAACAGTGCAGCGTGAGGATGCAGCGACATGAACGCTTCCGGCATAATCAGAAAGTCAATCTCGCCTCGCCGCAGAAGCTCCTCGAAGTCGTCCGCGACTGGCAGACAATCGAAGCTGACGCCGGGAGCTTCCCGCGCCGCACGCGCCACAATCTTTTCAAAGAACACGAGCGTGACGTAATCGGAGAGCACGATTTTAAAGCGGCGATTTGAGTCGGCCGGTTTGAATGCCTCCCAGGAAACAATCGAGTGCTGGATCTGCAGCAGAGCCTCGCGTACTGCGGGGGCGAGCCCTTCCGCACGCGGCGTCGGGATAAATTCGCGCCCCGCCATTGCAAACAGCTCATCACGAAAATAGCTGCGCAGCCGGGCAACGGCCGCGCTCATCGCCGGCTGGCTGAGATTAATGCGACGCGCCGCCGCCGTGAGGTTGCGCTCGCTCATCAAAGCATCGAGCGCGACGAGGAGATTTAGATCAAGACCCTTGAACCGCATGCGTTCATCTATCCATACCGTGAATGGTTGCCATCCCAAATTGCCAGCATTCTTAATTAGTAATACAAATTGTTCGAAATCAAGGCAGCCGCCTGCGCATTTATGCAGGGTAATCCGAGGCGGTCGGATAACCTTGAACGCCCTTCGCTGCCGTCCAGCCGCGCGCACGACAAAGCCGTCCAAGTCCACGGGCGAGAGGAGACAGCTCCGCTAGAAGTTGCTTGGAACTGCGCCTGCTCTGGCCTTATCGCCCCTCACGTTGAGGGGCCGGACCGACCTCCGCCGAGCTGTGGCGCATGACCGCGTTGATCGCAGGGATGATCTTGTCTCCCCATAGTTCAATTTGCCTCAGCATCGTCTTCTGGTCGAAATCGCCCAATTGGGTCTGAACGGCAATCTGAGTGGGTTTCAGCACGCTAATTTCTTCAAGCAGGCGATCGATCACCCGATTCACATTACCGATCGGCAGGTTCTCGCGCATGCTCTCGAACGAGAGGTCCTGTTTCGTCGGGACTTCCTCAAGCATATAACCGTCCTCGCTCTGCTGACGGCGCTGTTGCAACGCTTCAGATAGCCGCCGCTGAAAGCGGGCGTTGTCGAGATAGCTGCTGATTTCCGCCTCGTAGTCACTGGCATAGCAGCAGCGCAGCAGTGATATCTTGGCTTTCGTGACATTTTTCCTCTCGCAGGTCGCTGCCTTCTCGATGCTTTCACGCAGCGTGCGCAAGGCGTCCAAGCCGTTGTGAAATGCCGTGACGAACAGATTGTGGCCCTCACGATAGGCCCGCCTCATACTGCGCGCGGATCCGGCCGCGATCCAGATCGGCGGAGTCGGTTTTTGGATGGTCCGCAACGAAATCGCCGTCGGAGGTATCTTCTGATAATGGCCGTCGTGTTCGAAAACCTTCTGGTTGAGCCCCTTCAGAAGGATATCCAGGTACTCGGAAAAGACGGTAGCCGCCTCATCGATATCGACACCGAAGCGCTCGAACTCGAACTGCTGGTACCCGGAGCCCACGCCAAGCTCAAGGCGACCATCCGAGACGATGTCGGCGAACCCGATCTCGGCAAGCAGTCGCTGCGGCTGATAGAGCGGCAGTACGCAGACGGCGGTACCGAGACGAATCGTGCTCGTCAGGCCGGCACAATGCGCAATCATCATCAATGGAGAGGGAACGAGACTGTAATTATTGAAGTGGTGCTCGGCAAACCATGCCGTGTTGAAGCCAGCCTGCTCCGTAAGCACTGCCTGTTCGATTGAGTTGCGGATGACTATGTCGGGTGATTGATGATAGCCGCGCTGGGCGGCAAGGAGAAATGTCGCGAATTCCATAGCAATCCTTCGGTGATGGGAGGTTCTCGATTCGGCTGATCGACAGCTTCTCGACTTCATGGCCGCAGGGGGACGTTTGCGGTATTCGACGGTTGGCGATTCACTCGCCATTCGACGGCCGTGCCCCACGAAAGCCAATTGTTGCAATGAGCCGCCGCTCGTCGACTACGGCATAATCGGCAACCATTTGGCGGCCGCCACCGGGTATTCCTGGTCGAGTCCACTTTCGAATCCAGCATCACCTAAGGACGTGCAGCCGCCGTCCACGTATAGGGTTGACCCGTTGACATATGAGGCCTCAGGCGAAGCCAGGAAGAACGCTGCTTCAGCGACGTCTTCCGGTTCTCCCGTCCTGATCGGGATGCGCCGGCTGGCCGCTTCCGGGGCGACGCTGCCGACCTTTGCCAACCCGGAGCCGCCGGAAGGGCGTATGTAACCAGGAGCGATGCTTGCCGTCCTAATACCGACTGGCCCAAGTTCTGCCGCCAGACACCGTGTCAGGATCTCTGTCCCCGCCATGGAGGCTTCATAGGCTTGACGCTGTGCGAGGGGCAGAAAGTCGACCATCGATGCAACGTTGAGGATTACGCTTCCGGGGCGCATCATCTTGATCGCCTCACGCGCGCAGGTGAAGACGCCGGTGAGATTGACATCCATGACACGCTGGACCTGTACTGTTGTTTTTTGGCTCCCCGCAACAGAAAGCTCGGCCCCAGCGGTAGCGTTGACGAGGAGGTCCAGCCTGCCGAAGCGCGCTCGCAGCTCCTCGAACAGCGCCACCACGTCGCTCTCGACGGCAATGTCCACGGATTTCGCCATGTGCTTGCCACCGAGAAAGCCCGCAAGCTTTGCCGCCACAGCGCCTTCTCTATCGGCAATTACGACGGTATCGCCGTTTGCGGCAAAGCGGCGAACGACGGCCGCGCCTATGCCGTTCGCTCCGCCCGTGACAAGCACGATTCGCTCGCCGCTGTACTCGGCCGGACGGGAGAGTTCGGCTTCTGGTGTCCCATACACCGGCGGGTGCGCGTCGCCAGGCTGGTTGAAAGACATCCAACCACCATCAACCGTCAGAACCGACCCGTTGATGCAGGCCGCCTGTGGGCTAGCCAGGAAACGGACAACCCGGGCGATCTCGTCGGGACGCGCCATGCGCCCCATCGGCACGCGGCGGCGAATAGCCGCTAGATCCGTCTCGCCGACGCGTTCCAGTTGCTCGACCATCGGCGTGCGCACATAGCCCGGCGCTACTGCCGTCACGCGGATTTCGCGCGGCGCCAACTCGCATGCCAAACTTCTCGTGATCGAGATCAGGCCTGCCTTCGAGGCGGCGTAGGCGTTACGCCTGGGATTGCCCAGCAAGCCAGCCAGCGACGCCACATTGACGATAACACCGCCGCGCTGCATCCGCCGCGCCGCTTCACGCGCCATGACGTATGGGCCGATCAGATTTACGGCCAACGCGCTACGAAAGGCATCGATAGTCGTGTTAACGGTAGGATCCAGGGTAGGCCCTACAGAGGCGTTGTTGACTAGGACGCCGATTTGGGGAAACTGTGCTTCGATCTGTTCATGAAGAGCGAGGATATCCTCCTCTCGCGAGATATCGGCCTCTAGCCCGAGATGCGCGGGACCGAGGTCGCGGACCAATTCGAGTACGCCGCTTCCCGGAAGGTCCACGGCAACGACAGTGTCGCCGTTTGCGGCAAAGACATCGACCAGAGCACGGCCAATTCCGCCTGCAGCACCTGTAATGATGATGACGCGTTCTGCTTGGCTCATGGATCAAGTCTCCTGCTCAGCTCGAACGGTATGGGGCTCAGATCATCGCAGTTCAGCAGCACGGCCCGGAGACGAAGAGGCCACACCAGCCAGACGTGGCGCTATTCGCCCTGACTTCATTGCGCTTTGCGCTTCCCGAGCGAATAGACCGGGTCATCCGGATGCGATGTTCCGATCGGCTGCCTGGGACCGAACCGCTCAATCTCTGACGCCGCCTGCGGTGTCTGCTCCTCGAGCCAATCGTAGACCACCGTACGCTCGGCAATTCGCCACTCCCCTGCCCTCTTCTGAAAAAGGTCGCAATAGCGACCACATAGGAGAACCTGACGTATCGTTCTGCCGCCGTCGGGCCCACGTTGGAGCGCGGTGAAGTAACTTTCGACGGCGGCTTCAGTCGGCCTGATAAACTCGATTAGAATGTTCGTGATCTGATGGATGTTGCGCGGTTCGGTCTTGAAGACACCAAGCGCGAATTCAATGAAGCCCTCGGCCGAGCCGGCATACGCCCCGTGATTGTCATGCGCATCGGGCCAGTAGCAGCTGCGCAGCGCCGCCTCGTCCGCCCGGTCTATCCCGCGGCAGTACCGATAGAGACAGTCGCGGATCGCTTCGCGGTCGTGTAATTCGACAATATTCTTGTGGTCCATGGCCTTCGCAAGTTCTGAGTTGGAAGAGACGTTTTGGCCCATCCGGTTATGCAGGTGCAATTTTCGGTCTATTCGGCGGTCAGCAGCCGCCTGCCGCGCAAAAACTGCTTGTCGCTTGCGCGTCAACTGAAACAGCTCAGTGCCGTAGGTTTCGCGGCGGTCCGATGCGGTTCTGACCAGAGGCAATCGGCCTCCACGGCTGCCTTCTATTTAAACCCTCCACAGGCTTGATTGAACAACAGCCGCGCAAGCAAGGCATCGGCTGTGGCATCGATTTCCAGCGCACGCTCAGGGCAGGATCGAGCGCCTCGTGAGGCGAGGAGTTCGTCCCTCTCCGCCACCTCGATGTCTCCAGGTAGGATGTAGCCTTCGTCATCCAGTTCGAAGACCTCCGGCGCCTGCGCCCAGCATCGAGCATGCCCCTGGCACCTGTCCTTGTGGACGATGATGCGCATGCGCTACCTCCATGTCTTTGATCGCGCCTATGGTCAGGACCAGTCCAGAATCAGATTGTCGATTCCGAACACATGACCGCCATAGGTGATGGGTGCTGTACCTTCCTTGATACGGAAGTCAGGAATGCGCGACAGCCACTCCTCCAGGCCGATCACGATCTCCCGGCGGGCAAGATGTGAGCCAAGACAACGATGGGGACCATGGGCAAAGGCGGTGTGGCGGTTGTCTTCCCGTGCAAGATCGATCGTATTGGGACATTCGAATTCTTCCGGATCACGATTGGAAATCATCGTGGCGCAGGAAATGTAGTCGCCCTTGCGGATCGGCGCGCCATCGAAATCGATGTCTTTCGTTGCCACGCGGATCATCTGTACGGTCGAATAGGCGCGCAGCAATTCTTCGGAGGCGAGCCCGATCCGATCCGGTTCGCTGCGCAGCAATTGCTGGTCTTTAAGATTGCGGGCGAGATGGGCGAGGTCAAAACCTATCGCCGTTGCTACCGTGTCGAGTCCTGCGACGAACAGAAGGACCCCGATGCCACGGAGCTCCTCGTCGGTCAGCGGGCGGCCATTGACCTGTGCCCTGACTGCGAAGCTCATGAAATCGTCGGCCGGTTCCTTGCGGCGCATGGCTGCAAGTTCGTCGATAAACCCCACGATCGCCAGGGCCGCCGCCGTTCGTTTGACATTCTCTCCGTGAAGCAGATCCCTTCCCCAGCCGACAAACGTGTCCAGCTCCTCATCCGACAGACCAAGAAAGCCAAGGAAGATACTGACAGCAAAGGGGAACGCGAAATCCTTCATAACGTCGCAGCTTGTGCTCGACGCCAAGATCCTATCGATCAGCGTAATCGCGCGCTCACGGATGACCGACTCCAGAACCATGACCCGCTTGGGCGAAAACAGCGGGTTGAGCAGCGAGCGAAAGACGCCATGCGCTGGTGGGTCGAGTTCCAGCGGTATCATCGGCCAGTTTTCGCCGAGCGCGGAGGCAAAGATGCTGCGATGGCTGGAAAATGTCGCGGTGTCCTGCAGCACTCGACGTTGGTCACTGGCGCGAGTGATGACCCAGGTTCCCCGGCCATCTCGAGTGTTGTTGGGAGAATAAAAGATCGGTGGCCCGTCATGGACGCAGGCGACAGCTGCGTGAGGATCCCCGTTGGGCATGCGTTGCATGCCAGGCGACGTGAACAGGCTGAAGTCCCTCACCATTTCGGGCGGGACATGGTCTGGAACCGGCTTGCGGGTCACGTGGTTTCTCCTCGAGGTCATGCACTCCTGCGCTCGATTTATCGCCCCGCGATCATCGATGTTGATTAGTGGCGCGACCCCGTCTTATACGCATTGAGAACCTGCTGCACTATCCGCCGACACACGCACCAGCGCGGATGAGATCGGTCGCAAATTTAAGCAGTAGAGTATCCGGGTACCTGGTCCATGAAGACTGAGCTTACGCGCGCTGAAGTTCAGATGTTGGTCAATCACCGGCGAGCTCCTTGAGGCACAGCGGACATCCGTCCCAAAGCATCGATGCAAGTTGCATGCCGTTAACGCCGAACCGCTTGTCCACACCAGTTGCACGCCTTCGGCACTATTTTTGTCCGGTTTCCGACATAGTTGTTCTTCTTCGGACACAAGGAGCCTGGCGGGTTGACACGCGGCGGAGAACGCATCCGAACGCCGCAATCCAATCGGAAGCATAAACCGGAAGCGAACGAAGTGGCCTGCCATCAAATACTTGGGCACGATTACCTCCACGCCTTGTGACCTGCTGAACCGCCCAAGGTTTCTGGACCACCGGAAGCTAGAGTTTCCGGCGATTTTCCTGGCTGAGAATAGGACGGAAACTCTAACCGAAACCGGTTTAGGTTGGGGCCATGTCAGTTCTAAGTTTTGGCACGCACGTGGTTACATCCGCTATGTCGATGCGTTCTATCCAAACAATCAATTACTCTAATTAGCCGACAAGGCATATGACTGAGTTTACCGCGTGTCGTGGGGCTGTTTCATAAGGTGGATTCGCAATGGAAAACACAATTCGGGGCGGCCAGGGTAGCAACAGTCTCTTTGGCAGCAATGGGGATGATGTAATCCTTGATCCGACGGGAAATGACTGGATCGATGGTGGTACCGGCAGCGACTCCATCTCGGCCGGCGAGGGCAATGACCGGGTCTTCGGTGGCGTGGGCAACGACCACGTCTTTGGCGACGAGGGCAACGACTACCTCTACGGCGACCTTGGCCGCGGCAAACCGCGCATCCTCGCTGCGACCATTCTGGGTGCGGACACCGACAAGCTCTATGGCGGCTCCGGCGACGACGTCCTCTTCGCAGGCGACGGTAGAGACTCTCTGACCGGGGGTGCCGGCCACGACACCTTTGTGTTCCAGTTCCACAACCCGATGGCGGGGTTCGATCCAGACTACGGGCCAAAATCGGACCACACCAGCATTGTGGATTTTGATCCAGCGCAGGATACTTTCACCTTCGATGCGGTGGGGCTTGGCAGCGATGGTCTTGAAGCGAATTTCGTTAATCACGCGACGCGTGGCAATCAGGTGGACACCTTCTACAGCGGCCCCGGCAATGAAGCTAACGGCGAGCACGTCGTAGTGATCACTGACCACAGTTTTGCCGATGGCTCGGCCGCAGCCAGGGATATCTCCGGCGAAGCCGCAGGCGATATAATTGCCTATTTTAATTATCAGACCATGACGGCGGAACTGGGTTATGTTACCTCCGAGAACCAAGTGGACGACTTCGCGCACCTTGACAACGTGCAAAGTTTGCTCCACTTGGCTGGCCTGGGCCTGACCGCGTCGGATTTCATGTTTTGCTGATGCGGAAAACCAAGCGATATCATATTCCAGCCGACGCCAGAGGGGGCCATCAACTTCGCCGTACGCGTAGAAGATCTTTTGAATGCTTGGGCATCTTGTCGGTTCGATATGGTCACGCAAAGCTTCTGGCCATGGGCTACTTCGATTTGGTCGGCTCCATGGTGGTGAATGGTATTCATCACGACGGCCATCTTGAGTGGACAGACCTGCACCATCCAAATGGCGGCCTGTTACTAGACCCGCCGTTCTTCAGGTGAATCCGAATCTCGGCATTTCCCAGACGCCATAGCCGAGGCTCTGGACGGGGTTGACGCGTCGAAGGGCACTCTGGGCGAGCGCAGCCCACATGCAATCAGGAAAACGGCCGATCCGGTAGGAACCGGTCCAATGTCGAGAAGTGCCCTGCCGATCTCCACAGTCCTCTATTCCCGATCACATACAGGGTAGTCTTGGCGCGTGTTACTGCGACGTTGACAAGATTGGGCCGACCGCCGGCCCATGCCCGTGCGCCACTCTGTGAAGACATCGGCGCGCCAAGTACAAAGAACACAATCCCAGCCTCCCTGCCCTGAACGGTGTGAACGGTTCCAACCCGCTTAGACGCCCAGTCCCACGGATCATCGACCCACCCGTCCAGAACCCTGCTCTTAACGATCTCGCTACGCAGATTGTCCTGAACGATGACGAAGGGCGTCACCACGTACAGGTCGGGGGCGTGGCCGGCACTTCGAAGCTGCTGTAGCATTTTGATGAAGACTGCGCCTTCATCTGGTGACCATTTGTCAGTCGACGACCAGCTCACGACATTCACCCATGCGGATCGGCCGAGGACTTCATTGTCTGGTGTCGGACGCTTCGCATGCACCATGAGATTGGCGTAGGCGATCTCGTTCGAGATGTCGAACATCGGGCTGTTACAACGGCGGTGGACCAGCAACGGCGCGCCAACGCTACGATGACCGCTACCAATCGGGAATCGAGCGCAATAGATGCTCGCCGCGTCTGCAAGCGTCTGCACCGAGGCTTCGGGTGCATTGAAACGCAGCGGATCGATGCCGAAGAACCCGCAAACCTTTTCTGTCAGACTGCTGGGAAGCGTGACCACGGGTTCGATCTGCAACGGGTCACCTACTACGATCGAACGCTTTGTTCTCATCATGGCTCCCACGACCGCCTGCGGAACGGCCTGGCCAGCTTCGTCAACCAAGAGCCAACCCAACGTCTCCGGCTTCAGACGGGAAAACATTCGATGGACAGATGCGAAGGTCGTCGAGATGAGTGGCACCACGAGGAAGAAGGACGCCCACAGCTCCGGTATCATCGCATCCTTCTCGGGGCTTCCCAAGGTCCGCGTGCCAAAGCTTTCCATGAGAATCGCAAGGTTCTGCCTGAGGCGGTCCGCGGCGCAGTCGATGAAGGCTCGGTGCAGATGAATCGCGGCTTCAAAAACCTTGTCTCGGAGGACATTGGTATCCTTGTCGAACCAGACGTTCAGTAGCTGGATTTCCTCGTGCGGCCGTCCGAAGAACTCCAAATCCGGGACCTCTGCCCCCAGGGCCTCCCTCGCCTGCCGTGTTGTCTTCTGCAGCGCAATGCGTTCGTTATTCAGCTCGGTGGCCTTCGATGCGATCCGGCCAACCGTCTCTTTGATCCGGTGTAACTCGCCACCGATGGTATCGAGCTGGCTCTTGAGCGGCGAAAGGACCTGTTCCTGCTGTTTGGCTGTTGTCGCAAGATCATCACTCCTCGCTGTCCAATCGCGATACGGCGCGGTTCTGAAGATGCGCGAAATCAAACCTGGCCGCACATCTCCATTTCGGCGCATTTCCTCTCGTGTGCGGGACAGAGTTTGCTCATGTTTTCGGACTGCCTCCGTAATCGAAGCCAACTGGCCCTCGAGGTCACTGGCCGTACTCTCCAACGTCTTCCGCTGTTCGATGACGGCCTGATATTCCACGCCGATCTGAACGAGCCGCTTCAGCTGAACATGAAGCATCTGAATACGGCTCCGGCGTTCCTCGAAAGCCGCCTTGACCTTTTGAAAGCTCGATCTCGCGAAGTCCCAACGCGATGCGGCTTCCATAGCGTTTTGCGGGGGCCGCTCACGTTTGACGATTTCCCGAAGGCGGCGGATCGGAGGCCCGTTTTCTTGGGGTATCGTGACAATCTGCGGCTGTCCGCTGGCGTGATTGAGGTAGGTGGAAAAGCCGAGCTCCTCGTCCTTCCAGAAATCCTGCGAAAACTGGAAGCGATTGGATGAATTCCCCAGGACAGCTCCCACAATGCCCCAAGTCGGTATCCCTAGAACTTTGTCGGAAATTGCTTGGAAATACCGAAGATCAGGCGCGTCCTCGGCCACCGCCTCTATCGAAGGCAATTCCGCACTGACATTCTCGACAGCCTTGTTGTTGGAAGAGGCAACAACCATCTCGAACCCCTTGAGACGGTTGTGCAGGCGGTGAAGCATTATGGTGGCGCCGTTGCGCGAGAAGCTGACACGTGAGGGTTCGAAAGCCTGGGCCGGCTTATCAAATGTCGCCATGACACTTGCGCGCTCCACGACCCTGTCGGCGACGACGTCACGCAAGAGCGTGGTTTTCCCGGTGCCCGGCGGTCCATTGACCCCCAAAACGCCTGTTGGCATCTGGTCGTGCCCAGTTGCGTTGACGGCTGCCTGCTGAAGGATCGCCAACGGATACCGTCCCTTCCCTGGCCAGCGTCCAGATGGCGACAGCTTTGGCTGCAGAAGGTCCTGAAGTCCTGCTGTGTCTCCAAACAGGTCCGTCCGCGTGAGAGGGGATTTGATGCCGAGGTAATGGGCAAGGGCATTCGGCACATTGTTTGCGGCGATAAGAGATCGAGCGCTCTCTAAATCCTCGAGGTAGAAGGAGTTCAGGAGATTTGGTTCTGGCGGATTCTTGTTGCCGATCCACTCGAAGCGCTTGAGAGCAAAGTAAGGTGCCTTCGTTTCCAAGCCGTCGAGATCAAGGGCTTGCAAAAGCCAGTTATAGACATCGCGGATATGCCGCTTAGTGAGGGGTTCTATTTCATTGTCTCGGTTTCGTCTGACGAGCCGTTCGCGAAACGCCGAGGTGAGTGACTTCTCATGTTTGGGCCAGTCCGCCAACTTTCGAAGGTCGCCCCGCAGCGCAACGGGCACTCCCCAGGCGAAGCTTGATATCGACGCGCTATCGTCTTCTTCAAGGGGCTTCCCCTCCTTGTCGAGAATGACGCTGGCGATCGGACTGAACCCCTTCACCGTGGGCTTTTCCGGCCTATTGTCGGAATACACCTTCAGCAACGACTCCACCGCGGGGGCCATGGCGATCGTGCCAAAATAGAGTTCGAAATACAGGCGTTTCTTCGGCCGCGACGTCTGGCTAATCTCCCACGGGAGATAGCTTACCTCGAACATGACGAGGGCCCCCTTGTCGCCAGCGACAAGGTCAATTTCCTTCTTGAACCCGTTCGGGGACAGTACCTCCAATGCGGTCCAAGTGCTGAGGACATCAGTGGCCTTGTTCGTTACAGGCGGCATCTGCATCGGCTTGACCGCGGGTACTGGTCCGACAGTAGGCGTCGGCTCTACGCGCATCGGAGATGCCGCAGCAAGCGGACATTCTATAAGTGAGCTCTGGACCGGAGTTTCGGATGGCTTTCGACCCGCGCGATCTTTGGCGATGCGCTGCTTGAGGGTCTCCGCCGTCTGCGTTGTCCGAAAGGCCAACTCCTTAACCAGAAGATCGACCGTAGCCTTATCCGTGGCACTGGTTTCGTAGATCGCCTCCAGTTCTACGACAGACTTGGAGAGGTACGGTCGCTTCGACATCAATTGAACCTGCTTTACTATGAGGGCCTGGGCGGGTGCTTAGTCTTCAACCAGTGTACCCAGAAATTCAACCGGTGGCGTGCGAAGCCATAACTTTTACCGCGAGATCAACATGGAAACGTCTGTTCCATGACACTGAGCGGCGTTTTCACGGAGCCACATTTCCACCCTCTCCTTTGTAGGGCGACTTTTTGTACGATCTCCTACGCCAGAAAGTTCGATGCCACATGCCACACGTTTTCGGAAGAACGATCCTCGGCTCAAGCGTGACACGCGCAGATACGAGGCTGTCTCAGGAGCCCGTTAATCTAAAGATGCATCTGGCGGTGCGATGTATTTTTAAATACACTCCAGAACTCACATGCGCCTATCGCGAGAGTACAATATAAATGAAAATATATCTAAATATATAATATTATTTCTATTGCATTCCTTCGACAAAGCGTTCAGCCTTGCTTTTATGACGGAGGAATGACGATGAATCAGGCAGCATCCATAGCCAAGTCGATCGGTGCCGTTGAAGACCCGACGAAGATGCTCCGTAATCTTATTTGCTCCAGCGAGCTGTCCTTCCTCATGGAAGCGCATGACGGACTTTCGGCGGCGATCGCCAGGCAGGCTGGTTTCAAGGGGCTTTGGGCCTCCGGACTTTCGATTTCTTCGGCGCTCGGCTATCGAGACGCAAACGAGGCAAGTTGGACCGAGATCGTTGACGTGGTGGAGCGAATAGCCGACGCAAGCGGACTGCCGATCCTGGTCGACGGTGACTCGGGGTTCGGCAATTTCAATAACGCCCGATTGCTAGCTATGAAGCTCTTGAAGCGCGGGGGCGCCGGCGTCTGCCTGGAGGACAAACGCTTCCCGAAGATGAACAGTTTCGTGGGAGACCGGCAAGCCCTCGCCGATATCGTTGAGTTTTCCGGCCGACTGAAAGCGATCAAGGACATCACGGGGAGCGACCTCGTGCTAGTCGCTCGGACCGAAGCGCTGATCGCCGGCCACGGTTTGGACGAGGCTCTGCAGCGCGCGGACGCCTATGCTGACGCCGGCGCCGACGCACTCCTGATACATTCGCGCAAGAGCGATGCGGGCGAGATTCTCGCTTTCGCGAAGCGGTGGCAGAAGCTTCCGATCGTGATCGTGCCCACGAAATACTACCGCACGCCGGTTTCGGCTTATCGAGATGCTGGCATCTCGACGGTGATCTGGGCCAACCACGCGATGCGTGCGGCAGTCGCCGGGATGCGCGCGGTATGCAGTCGCATCGTCGCCGAAGAGAGTATCGCCGGAGTCGAGCCGGAAGTTGCCACACTCGAGGAGGTCTTTGGCCTCTTGCGTTACGATGAATTGATATCGGCCCAGGATCGCTATCTACCGCAACATGGATAATGCGGGGCCCATTGAGGGGGCGAGCGCGAATTCAACGATCAATTTCGGGGGCGCGCACATGCTTGCGCAACGGACAGAGTTGTTCAAATCGTCGGCAACGGCGGCGGCGCGCGCAGCGGCGAAATCGGCTGCGGACCAAGGAAAGGAGATTGTCGATCTGACGGTCGGCGAGATCTGCAGCGATCTTGCTCCGACGATCCGAGCAGGCGCGATCGATGCGATCCGCCAGGGCGTCAACCGCTACACAGATCCCATCGGGATGATGGAACTTCGAGAGGCGCTCGCCGGCAAGATTTCCGGCAATACTGGTCAGGTCTGGCGCGCCGATGAGGTCGCCGTTACCACCGGCGCCAAACAGGCGCTGTTCAACGTCGCCATGGTGCTGCTTAATCCGGGTGACGAGGTCATCGTGCCTGCGCCCTACTGGACGACATTCCCCGCCCAGGTGCTAATCGCCGGCGGAACGCCCGTCCATGTTGACACCCGCGCCAATGGATATGTTCCCCGTATTGAGGATATCGAGGCCGCAATCACCGACCGCAGCCGCGCGATTGTGGTCAACACTCCAAACAACCCGACTGGCACCGTTTACGATGCTGAAACTTTGGCCGGCATCGGGAAGCTTGCGATCAAGCGCGGCCTCTGGATCATTTTCGACGAATGCTATGGCGACTTCATCCACGTTGACGAAGCCCATCATCCTATCGTCTCAATTCTTCCGGAAGTTCGTCCGCGCACTCTTATCGTCAACGCCTTCAGCAAGTCGCTTGCACTCGCGGGCTGGAGGATGGGTTATCTTGCCGGGCCGAAGAATGTAATTAGTGCGGTGAAAGCACTGCAATCACATACGACCTCGAACCCGAACGTCATCGCTCAACACGCAGTACTCGCGCATCTTCTAAACGGCGATGGCAATTTTGAGAGCGAGCTGCGCTGCCAACTCACCTGTGCAAGGCAGATGGGTCTTAGCGTGCTTTCGGCTCTGACGCGCGTCCCCGTTCCGAAGGCGATGGGAGGCTTTTATTTCTACCTCAACGTTTCGGACCTGCTGCGCCGCCCGAGGCTCCGCGAGGCCGGGACGACGGCCGACGACGTCGTGAAAGTTCTGCTGATGAAAGCGGGCGTAGCTGCGGTATCGGGCACGGCGTTCGGTGACCCGGTTGGCCTTCGCCTCTCGTACGGGGTCCCCCCCGAGAAACTAGAGGCTGGCCTTACCCCGCTCGTCGATGTCCTGAACGCCTGGGAATGACAAGATAATGCTGCGACCCTAACAGTAGGAGACCTGTTTAGGATGACGAATGTTCCCAGGCAAGCAGTCATACTCGCGGCCGGTTTCGGATCACGCCTGCGGCCCTTGACCGACCTGCGGCCGAAGCCGCTCGTCGAGGTCAACGGTACGCCCATCCTCCACAACGCGCTGCGCAATCTCGAGTCCGTCGGCGTCGAGGAAGTTACCATCGTCGTCGGCTACCGCAAGGATGCGATCCAGCACTCCTGCGGCAATCACTTTGGCAAGCTCGAAATAAATTATGTCGAATCCTCGGTCTTCGACAGGACCGGCAGCGCGTACTCCCTTTGGTTGGCACGGCATGTCCTGCTGACCGGCGACGTCTACCTTCTGGAGGCAGACGTTTTTTTCGAACTGGATGCGCTTCGCTATCTCGGAACGGGAGAAGCAGAGAATGTCGCCGCGGTCGCACCCTTTGACCGCTCGATGGAAGGCTCCGCGGTCGTCCTCACAGAGAACGGCTATATCGCCGAAGTCCGGATGAAGCAGACGGCCGCCAACCTGGTCGACGGCGCGCCGCGGCTTTTCAAGACGATGAATCTGATTCGGTTTTCCGGTAACGATCTGCGCGAGACGATCGTCCCGCATCTCGACAGTATCATCCGCAGTGGCGCCGTGAAGTCCTATACCGAGGAGATGCTCTCCAATCTCGTGCAAACGAGGAACTTGCGGATCGCCGCGGCCAGATGTGACGACGTCAGGTGGTATGAGATCGATAATGAGGATGATCTGCGCATCGCGGAGGCAATATTCCGGACCTCCCCCGAAATCGCGTGTTAGCAGCTCGGGCGAGGAGCAGGTCAATGCTTCGACTGTGTCCTTGATGAGGCCAATGCGATCACGACGTGCGGCTGCGCATTGGTTGGATTTGAACGGGCGGCTTGATCTCGCTGTTGTCACCGCTTCGTGGCAGTTGCTCGCGCATTGTCTGACGGCGCCTTCACCGCTCGGACGCGCAATCGTGATGAAGCGAAGCTCCGCACTCGACGCATGTAGTGGGGGGTTTCAAGGCCGCGATACCGCCTTACCGGCATCGCAACTCTCGTGGCCAAGTCTGGGAAGGGCGTCTCGACGTATTAATCATTCACCAAGAGAGAAATACCATGAACGATCCTGTTGAAGAGAGAGATGCTTATACCGCCTATGGCGAAATTTGGAGTGATATTTACGATGAGTATGGGGAAGCGCTCAACAAGTCGACCCAGATCGAGCGGGCAGTCCGTTTTCTCGCGCCCTTCGCAGAGAACGGAACGGCACTCGAGTTGGGCGTCGGAAACGGCCACTTCGCTTTGCCCCTTTCGCAGACAGGAGCTTCGGTTCACGGTCTCGATAACTCAGAAAGCATGCTTGCCTCGCTTCTCGCAAAGGAAGGCGGGCAGTCTATCACGGCACACTTAGGCGACATGGCAGACTTTGACCTGGGCACTCACTATGATCTCGTGTACTGTGTCGGCAACACCTTTTCGCTTATGTTGACAGTCGAGCAACAGCTTAGTTGCTTGAAATCAACTGCAAAGGCCCTAAAGCCGAACGGATGCTTTGTTGTTGATTTGAGCTATCCATATACCAGTGACTTCACCGGAGAAGGCATCCATCGCGACCAACGGACTACGGTCATACACGTTGATGAGCGTCGAGCGATGGTTCGGTTTGCCAGACACGACCGCAATCAGCAGTATCTTATTTCTCTGGACTTCTGGATTACACCTTCGGGAAGCCGGACGATGCCGCTTAAGATGCGATATGTCTATCCAACCGAACTCGACTTGCTCGCGAGGATCAGCGGGCTTGAACTTCTTGAGCGCCACGGAGACTGGCAGAGGCGCCCGTTTGATAATAGATCTTCGCGATACATGTCCGTGTTCCGCAAAGCGGCATGCGAGTTCCAATAGAATCTCGGCCTCTAGCTAGAACGAGATTCCATGGGAGTGGAAGGCGACTCCATCGGCATGCTTTCAAGACGACGATTTGCAAACGCAGCCTGGATACTGCACTTCCGAGTGTACGCCTGGGTCTGCTTCTGTCTTAGCATGGGCGTAACGTGGTCAGACACTAGGTCCCGTCAAAGATACCTTGACCAGGACGTGCCTTCAGCATTGGGCATCAGCAGATCATAATCTCGTCTCCTCTTTCTCATCGCGCCTGAGCCGTTGGCGCTAGTTTACGCTTGATGAGTTGGTCGCAGTGATCCTTCTGATCCCGCGCGAGATCGCGCATACGAATTCATTCGGAAATGGGCGATGACACGCGCAGCCGCACATTATTGGGCGCAGCTTCCCATGACGCTGAGGGAAAACACCGCCCCGATGTTCTGGGCGGGCAGCCGCCGAGACACCCGTCCGGCACGCGCAAATTGTGATCCATCGGGCCCGTGCAGCGGTAATTCGACGCGTCCAAATGCGGTCCATCATCTGTGCACTCGACATTGCCGTCGCCGCTGAGTCGCTCGTCCAATTTGCGAGCGACTTGTGCTCTCACTGCAGGGTTTCGGTGCGAAATTCGTCGCAAACATTACAAATATGGCGACATTTTCTACACTTTTGTCGCGAATGTCATCAAAGCGTAACATACACGCCTTACTCCCCAGATACCTAGACATCTAGACGGCCCAGCCGAGGAGCGTTCTTTGGCTTCTCGCTTTTGGGCGGAGGAGAGTTAGTGTTTTTCATCTCGCGAGCCTTGCGTAGCGCATTCACGCTTTGGGCGATCCTCACCATCGTGTTCTTTGCGACACGAATGACCGGAGACCCCACCTCCTTCCTCATTCCGCCTGACCTTCCAGAGGAACAACGTGTCGAGCTAAGGGCAAAGCTCGGACTGAACGATGATGTCGCGACGCAATACGTGCGGTACAGCACCGCACTCCTGCGCGGCGATTTCGGGCAGAGTTTCTTTTCGAACCGGCCTGTGGTCGAGCTGTTCGTTGAACGAGTTCCCAATACGCTGCTCCTAACCATTCCAGCTTTCGTGTTGTCGGTGATTGTCGGCATGGCCGTCGGCCTCTTGGCCGCACTAAATCACAATACGGTCTTTGATCGCTTCCTCACGACCGCAACAATCGCGGGGCAAGCCATTCCGAACTTTGTTGTCGGCATTGCCGCCATTCTGATCTTCAGTTTCTCTCTAAAACTACTGCCGAGCGGCGGCATGGGCACGTGGAAACATCTGCTCCTGCCCGCAATTACCCTAGCTCTTGCTACCTGCGCCAACATTGCAAGGCTCGTTCGCAGCAGCATGCTGGAGGTCCTGTCTCAGGACTACATGCGCTATGCGTACAGCAAGGGCTTGAGTCCCTTCCGTGTCGTGGTGAAGCACGGGCTGAGAAACGCAATCCTCCCCGTGTTGACAATTCTGGGCCTGCAATTTGGCGGCCTGATTGCCGGCGCCGTGGTAACGGAATCGGTGTTTGCCTGGCCCGGAGCAGGACGCCTGGTGCTCGATGCGGTAATGCAACGCGATTTTGCCATGCTGCAATTCGGAATTCTCGTGTTTTCAGCAGCAATCATCCTCACCAATTTTCTCGTTGACATCGGGTACGGCTTGCTCGATCCGCGAGTGCGCGGGAGGTCATGATGAGCATCGAGACCAGCGCGCCGGAATTGAGTCCTTCCCGAACCGAAGAGGGTATCGTCTCCACCGAGACCTGCCGGCGTCGTCGGCCTCCGACGGTCGCAATCGCCTCGTTCCTGATCCTTACAGTGATAGCGTTGCTGGCCGCGATCTCTCCGGTGATTGCGCCGCATGACATCGCCGACCAAAGCCTTTTGCACCGACTTCGGCCGCCGGCGTTCGCCGGGGGTACAGCCGAATACCTTCTTGGAACGGATCATCTCGGCCGAGACCTGTTTTCTCGGCTTCTGTTCGCAACCCAAACCACGCTACTCATCGCCGGCGCTGGCGTCCTCGTCGGCGTCATCACCGGCACGCTGAGTGGGCTGGTCTCGGGAAGCATGGGAGGATGGATCGACCATTGCTTTATGGCTGTGGTCGATGCGCAGGCCTCGGTGCCGGTCACTTTGGTGGCGTTGACTGCGGTTGCCCTCATCGGCCCAAGTCCGCTTGTCTTGGTGCTGATCATCGGATTTGCGGACTACTACAAATATGCTCGAGTCGTCCGTGGCCAGGTTCATGCCCTGCGCGGACGCAGCTTCGTAGAAGCGGCTCGATCCTCCGGCGCTTCCCCCTGGCATATCGCGATGCGTCACGTGCTTCCCAACACGCTCTCGCCCGTCATCGTATTGGCTAGCCTGAGCTTTGCCGAGATCGTCGTGCTGGAGTCGTCGCTGTCGTTCCTTGGCGTGGGTGTTCAGCCGCCAAATGTTTCTCACGGTTCATTGCTCGGCGAGTCGAGGAACTATCTGATCACCACCCCCTGGCTGGCGGTGTTTCCCTGTGTGGTCATCGTCGCAATCACGCTGGCAGCATCGATGGTCGGCGATTGGTTGCGTGACAGTTTCGATCCCCGGAGCCGCAGCTAGATCGCACAGCTCTCAGACCTTCCTGCAGGAAAACCTCAAAACCCCAACCTTAGGAGACACTATGCGAAACCTACTCGTAGCAGTCGCTATGCTGCTGCCGACCTTCGTGGTCGCGCAGGAAGACACGCGACCTCCGCTTACCGTGGGCGTCAATGCCGTCCGCGCCAACTTCGATCCCGCAATGGCGCTTGGGAATGTCGACATCCCGATCACCTACAATATGTTCGACACGCTCGTTGCGCGGGACTTTTCCAAAAGCAAGAATCGGACAGCTTATGAGCTCGTTCCTGGCCTCGCGAAGAGCTGGAATCGGATCGACGATCGCACCATGGAATTTTCGCTGCGGCCAGGTGTGCGGTTTCATAACGGCCAGCCTTTCACAAGTGCCGACGTCAAGTTCACCTTCGATCGAATCTTGAATCCGGAATCGGACTACGTCTCTGCCAGAAACCTCCTCAAGGTGATCGAACGGGTCGACATCGTCGATGATCTGACCGTCCGGATCACGACCACGGCCCCGAGCCCAATACTCCTACACCTGCTTGCCTATCATTCGAGCGACATCGTGCCGAAAGCCTATTTCGAGTCGGTCGGAGAGAGCGGCTTCGGTCAAAAGCCGGTCGGAACAGGTCCGTTCGCTTTCGTCAAGCTCCAGCCCGACGAGAGCATGCAGCTCAAGGCCAACGATACTTACTTTGGCGGTCGGCCGACAATCTCGAGCTTGACATTCAAGGCCATCCCCGAGGTCTCGGCCAGGATCACCGCGCTCGCGAACGGCGAGGTCGATGTCATCAACAGCCTGCCGCCAGATCAATTGGAGGCGGTAAAGACCCTCGGCTGCTGCGAGGTCCGCAGCGCATTGATGAACCACCACTTCCTTCTCTACAACACGTTCAACCCGGTGATGGCCGACAAGAAACTGCGCCTGGCACTCAATCTTGCCATTGATCGCAAGTTGATCGTGGACGCTCTGTGGAATGGCCAGGCCACGCTGCCACACTCTGCCCAATACGAGGCTTGGGGACCGGAGCTCTATAATCCGGATCGACCGACTCCTGCCTTCGATCCTGATCGCGCGCGCCAGCTGCTCTCGCAATCAACCTACAAGGGGGAGCCGATCTATTTCGTAACGCATCCGGTCTACTATACGAATGGCGTCCCGGTAGCCGAGGCGGTCACTGAGATGTGGAAGGCGATAGGCGTCAATGCCAGCGTCCGTGTCGATGAAGGATGGTCGAAGCTGAAAAAGTACGATCCGGTCCTCACGGTACGCAACGGCTCTGATTGGGTCGTGCCGACCGATCCCGCGGTCACGCTATACATGACATGGGCGAAGCGTTTTTGGAAGGACGAGCAGCGCTTCGACGAACTCGCCAAAGAGGGCGAGACAACACTCGATAGCAAACGTCGCTACGATATCTATCAAACGATGATCGATATCTTCGAGGACGAAGCGCCCGGTACGTACCTCTATCGCGCGCCGGAATTCTACGGCGTTCGCAGCAACTTAGAGTGGCTGCCGAACACCGAATACACGATGGATTTCCGGCCGACCAACATTCACTTCAAGTGAATGTCACTCTTCCGCTCAGTTATCAGGACGGGTTTATGATGAACCAAGCCGAACTCCTGCGCGTCGAGAATTTGCGCACCCATTACCATGCCCACGATCGAACCGTCAAAGCAGTCGAAGGGGTCTCATTCTCGGTTCGACAAGGCAGCACCGTCTGCCTTGTCGGAGAATCCGGCTCAGGCAAATCGGCAACCGCGTTTTCCATCCTGAACCTTATTCCGAAGTCGCTGGGGCGCATCGTTGCGGGGAAGGCCCTCTATCAAGGGGAGGACCTTCTCCAAATTCCAGCGCGGCGCCTGCGGGGTGTCCTTGGCAACGATATTGCCATGATCTTTCAGGAGCCGGCGGCGGCGCTCAATCCAGTCTACACGATTGGTAACCAGTTGATGGAGGTGCTGCGGACCCATCAACGATGTACGCTTCGCGAAGCACGACGCCAAGCGAGAGAACTGCTCGATCGCGTTGGTATCGCAGATGCCGAACGGCGTCTCGATGACTATCCGCATCAGCTTTCCGGCGGCATGCGCCAGCGGGCAATGATCGCGATCGCGCTCTCATGCAGCCCCAAATTGCTGATCGCCGACGAGCCGACGACGGCTCTCGATGCCACGGTCCAATCGCAAATCCTGGCCCTGCTTCACGAACTAAAGCAGGAGACCGGCATGGCCATGCTGTTCATCACGCATGACCTCAGTGTCGTTGCCGAAATCGCGGACCGGGTCGTGGTGATGTATGCCGGTCGGGTTGTCGAGGAAGGCAGTGTACTGCAGATCTTCGAGACGCCACGGATGCCATATACGCGCGGTCTGCTGAGAGCGCGACCGCGATTGCAACCCGGCTGCGCAATTCCACGACGGCTTTCCGCCATCCGCGGCAGCCCCCCCGAACTTGCTCATCTTGCGACCGGCTGTTCCTTCCGCCCGCGCTGCGGCCATGCGGTAGCGGATTGCGCACGCCACATGCCGGAACTCGACACGACCGACGGGCACAGCGTTCGTTGTTTGCGTTGGCGCGAAATCACCGATGCTGCTTCGGAGCCGGAGGTCGCGGCATGAATGCGTCCTTTGCCCCTTCCGGCATGCCTGATCGCGGTGCTATTCCTGCGTTGAGCGGTCCGTCTCTGCTCGAGGTTGAAGACCTTCGCGTTCACCTGCCACTCCGCAGCACGTCGCCGTTTCGTCCCAAGAAATTCATCAAAGCCGTCGACGGCGCATCGTTTTCAATATTTCCCGGTGAGATCGTCGCCCTGGTCGGCGAGTCCGGTTCAGGCAAGACGACATTGGGGCGCAGCTTGCTGCGGCTGACCCCGCCGAGTTCGGGTCGGGTTCGGTTCAAAGGGGTCGATTTGACGGCTTTGACGCCAAAGGAAATGCGTTCCTTTCGGCGGCATCTGCAGATGGTGTTCCAGGACCCCTACAGCAGCCTCAATCCGCGCATGACCCTCGGGGAGATCATCGGCGAACCGCTGTCGATCCATCATGCTCATCTGACCCCGCGAGCACGTCTCCAGCGTGTGGCAGAACTCCTCTCCCAGGTCGGAATTTCCCCGACGTATGCCGCGCGCTACCCACACAGCTTCAGCGGCGGTCAGCGCCAGCGAATTGCCATCGCCAGGGCACTGTCGACCGAGCCGGATTTCATCGTCGCCGACGAGCCCATATCGGCTCTCGATGTGTCGGTTCAGGCGCAGATCGTCAACTTGCTCCTGGATCTGAAGGACAAGCTGTCGCTCACGATGCTTTTCGTCTCGCACGACCTGCGAGCGGTCAGTCATATCGCTGACCGGGTGATCGTCATGTATCTCGGTCGGATCATGGAAATCGCCCCTTCGTCAATGTTCTGGGATGCGCCTGCGCATCCCTATACCGAAGCTTTGCTATCCGCACTCCCGGTCGAACATCCAAGCCTTCGACGAAACCGGGTGCTCCTGAAAGGTGAAGTGCCGAGTGCCGTTTCACCGCCATCCGGCTGTGTCTTTAGGACCAGATGCCCAGTGGCAAGTCCGGAATGTGCCGTGGCTCCACCGGCACTGCGGCAGGTTACGCCAGGGCACTGGACGGCCTGCACCAAACAAAAATCTTTCGATTGAGGGGATGACATTGGAAATGAAGCGCCGCAAACTTCTGTTGATCATGATCGATGGCGTGAGCTCGGACTATCTTGAGAACCATCGGGAGCGTCTCCCAAATTTGTCCTCACTCGCCGACAGAGGATACCGCGTCCGCCGGATGCGGTCTGCTGTGCCGGGGACCTCCATGCCGGGTCGGGCTTCCATTCTAACAGGCGTCGCAGCAGACATGCACGGGATTTTTGGCAATCGTGTCCTGAGCGACGGGGCGTTCATCGCCGCCGAGGTGGAGCATGTTCTTGTTCCGACGATTGCAACCCTTGCTTCGCGCGCGGGACTGGATGTGGCCTGCATCGGGCACGCCCTCATTAACCCGGTAGACACCTCCGTCTATGTCCCGCCTAGCTGGATGCGCGGCCCCGGCTTCACCAAGGTTCCGAGCGACGGGAGTATGCCTTATCTCCTGAGAGTGAAGGATCCGCGCGGCCGCCTGGCGGGGGTCCCCCTGCCGTCCTTCGTTCAGGAGTCAGCAAGGCCCGATACCGTCTCTCGGGTCACAGCGACGCTCATCGATGACCAACTGACCGTCTCCGCCACCGCAAAGTTGATCGCATCACGAGAGCCGCCCGATCTGGTGGTTACAGAAATCAATGTCACAGACATGTTCCAGCACGAGTTCGGTTACGAGAGCCAAGAGGCCCATTTCTCTGTCGCTTTCGCCGACTCCCTCGTCGGTCTTTGCTTGGAAAGCCTGCGGCGTTCCGGCCGGCTCGACGACTACGTGATCGCAATTACCAGCGATCACGGGCACGGCAATATCAACACCTCGATCCTTCCCGAACTGATTATTCCCGGTAAGCGCTGGAGCTCCGAAGGCGCGACGCTGCATGTCGTGGTCGAGAACGCTGCCGATCGCGCGGAGGTTACACAAAGATTGGCAGCCGTCGGGGCGGAACCCTGGAACGATGCGCATTTGCCGGTTGGGCTGCGCGAGCGCATCGCAACCTTCGTGGCTCCGCCGCAGCATGATTTCGAGGAAGTGCCAGCCGGTCACCCGCTAGACCAGCCGTTCGGTCGGCCGAAATACAAGTCTACCCATGGATTTCGGCCAGGTATGAGTGCGGACGATCGCATCTGCATCATATCAGGGGCTGATCTTCCAATAGCGGTGGCGGAAGGAGCTGAAGCAACCCGCCTTGCGCCGACGCTTGCTTCCATCCTTGGGCTATCAACCAAGATATTTCCGGATCGGCCGCTTTTCGGATAAAGAGGGTTTTGCACCCCTTTTGGGGAATGCAAAGGCTCGTGGGGACAGTTGAGGTGGTGCTTAATGAAACGTTGGGAAGTTGTTCGCTCCGGAATACTCAGCGATATCCATGCAGGAGCCTTCGAAAACGGTCGCCTTCCTCGGGACCTTGTCTTGGCAGAACGATTCGGCGTCAATCGCCACACTGTCCGCAACGCCATCAAGGTTTTGGAGTCTGAGGGCGCACTGCGAGTGCAACACGGTGTGGGCACCTTCGTTGCCGACGACTTCATTTCGCATACCTTGGACAGTGATCCGAGGTTCACTTTCAAACTTCTTGGCCAGAACAAGTCGGTCAAGCGGGAGATCTTGTCGATCAACGAGATCTCTGTCGAACTTGATGTTGCGAGGCATCTGAAGATCGCCCCTTCGGCGCTCGTTACCGCCGTCAGGGCGACTTCGTTCATTAACGACTGGCCCTTGGCAACCGGGACGAGCTATTTTCCCGTCGAGCGAGTTCCCGGTCTCGTCTCGGCGTTCCATGGACTGAACTCTCCGACTGCGGCGCTGAAGCGCTGTGGCATTCCAGGATACAAGCGAAAATGGACGCGGATAACGGCTCGAAGGCCCACCCAGCAGGAGGCCCTTCTGCTGCGAGTATCATCGTCCAGTCCGGTGCTCTTCGAGACCAATGTCGATGTCACTCTGGATGGACTGCCGATCAAATACGCCTTCAGCGTTATACGAGCCGACCGATATGAATACTTAATAGAAGAGGGCGACTAAACGAGATTGCGAGCGCATTCGCGGGTTCAGCCATCCAGCGCCGCTCTTCTTCCCTGTGTTAATCTGTCTGAGCAAGTTTTTTGCTGAAACAGCTCCTTGTCATCAAAGTGTTGCAAAGAGCACATAGGTAGATACCTAGACATCTAGTTATCGGCAGCGTGGCCCGTAGGTCAGCCATTGGATAAGCGGCAAATGCAAGTAGGCAATCAAATCGGAAACAGACAGCGATGGATGGCGGTTCTGGCGCGAACGAGGTGCTGTGACCTTGAGGGCGCCTGGAACGATCTGCCCATCGCCCCGCAATATGAATGGCTGCGCCGGCCCGAGACCGGCCTGGTGCTGGTGCGCGGACGCGCAGGTGGTACCGGCAGCCCGTTCAACCTCGGTGAGGCCACGATGACTCGATGTGCCTTGAGGCTCGCCGATGGCACGACGGGGTTCGCCTTCGTGCTCGGACGCGACCAACGGCATGCGGAACTGGCGGCAGTCTTCGATGCGCTCCTGCAGCGGGCGGATGAGGTCGCTGCCGAGAGTCGTGAATTGGTCGCTCGACTTGAAGCGATGCAAGCGAGCCGACGTGAACTGAAGAGCCGCAAGGCGGCTTCTACAAAGGTCGATTTTTTTGCAATGGCGCGGGAAACGAGTCCGGAATGAGCAGCGTTATGGACACTTCCGGGATCGGGCCCGGATTCACAAATCCCATCTTCGATAGCCAAGACACGTTCCGCCGTATTCTGGATGCCTGTGCATATGTGGGGCGCCCCCAAAAGCTTGGCTTTGTATCTACGGCAGTTGGGCCGCTCGCATCGGCGACCCTCTCGGCTTGCCTCACATTGGGAGACTTCGAAACGCCGGTCTGGCTTGATTCCCGATCCGATCGCATCGACGTCCGTAATTACCTTGGATTTCACTGCGGGACGCCGTTCGTGGATAGCGCTTACGAAGCAGCATTTGCCATCGTGGCGGATCCGACGACGATGCCGCGCCTGGCGGAGTTTCACGTCGGAACAGAATTGGAGCCCCAAACCTCGACGACTATTGTCGTCCAGGTGCCCTCCTTTACGGCCGGTCCCGCGGTTCGGTGGCGGGGGCCGGGGATCCAGCACGAGGCCTCAGTCGCCATCGAGGGACTTCCCTCGTGGTTCTGGGAAGAGTGGCAGCTCAATCAGGAGCTTTATCCGGTCGGGGTCGATGTCCTCTTTACCTCCGGAAACGCAATCATTGCTCTTCCTCGCAGCATTTCGGTGGAGATCTAAATGGCTTATGTGGCTGTAAAAGGAGGCGAGCAGGCTATCCTCAACTCGCACCGTTTGATCGCGGAGGATAGACGCGGCGATCCCGACGTTCCCGACCTTACGGTTTCTCAGATCGCCGAGCAACTCGGTCTCGCCGTCGACCGCGTGATGTGCGAGGGCTCTGTCTACGACAGAGAGCTTGCGGCCTTGGCATTGAAGCAGGCTCAGGGCGACGCAGTTGAGGCGATCTTCCTCCTCAGAGCGTTTCGGACGACGTTACCGCGCGTCGCGGTGTCGAATCCAATCGATACGGACCGGATTGAACTCCAGCGACGGATTTCCGCGACCTTCAAGGACGTGCCGGGTGGGCAGGTCCTCGGTTCGACCTACGAGTACACGCATCGGCTGCTTGATTTCGACCTGCTCGACAATGCTGAGGGCGAGGAGACAAAGGCAGAACTCGCCGCGGCCCCGCTCGACGCCAATTGTCCGCGCGCTTTCGACAGCATCTCCGACGAAGGGCTGATCGAGGCAGAACTGCCTGTGCCTGACGAAGCGCCGGTTTTTGATCTGACGCGAGAACCTCTGGCACTGCCGGCCGGTCGCGACCAGCGTTTGCAGAATCTTGCGCGGGGCGATGAGGGATTTATCGTGGGATTGGCGTATTCCGCCCTGCGTGGCTATGGCGCGGCCCATCCCTATGTCGGCGAAACCCGGGTCGGCGACGTCGCGATCGAAGTCATTCCGGAGGAACTGGGCTTTTCCGTCTCGATAGGAGACATCACCGTCACCGAATGCCAGATGCTGGACTTGTTTGCGGGCTCGGACGACGAGCCGGCGCGCTTCACGCGGGGGTATGGTCTTTCCTTTGGAAAGAGTGAGCGCAAGGCGATGGGAATGGCGATCGTCGATCGCTCATTGCGGTCCCGTGAATATGGCGAGGATGTGAAATACCCCGCGCAGGACGAAGAGTTCGTCCTTTCTCATACCGACAATCTCGAGGCGGCCGGGTTCGTTTCACATCTGACCTTGCCCCACTACGTCGATTTCCAGGGTGACCTACAGTTCATACGGCAACTGCGCGAGGAGCAGGTCGGCAGCCGTTCAACCAAGGAGGCCGCGGAATGACCGAGGCGCATGAAGATGCGGCCAAGCGTGGCCGCCAAGCCTACAACTTCGCCTATCTCGACGAGCAGTCCAAACGGATGATCCGCCGGTGCATCTTGAAGGCGATGGCCGTTCCCGGCCTGCAGGTTCCGTTTGGCAGCCGCGAAATGCCGCTCGCCTACGGATGGGGCACCGGCGGCATACAAGTGGCGGCCAGTGTCATCGGTCCCAATGACACGCTCAAGGTGATCGACCAAGGTGCGGACGACGCCACGAACGCGGTCTCGATCCGCCGGTTCTTCAAGCGCGTGGCCGGGATCGAGACGACCGAACAAACCGCTGCGGCCACAATAATTCAGACACGCCATCGCGTCCCCGAAACGCCTCTCAGAGAGGGTCAGGTCATCGTCTACCAGGTCCCCTCGCCGGAACCGTTGCGCAGTCTGGAACCGAGGGAATCCGAGACGCGGAAGATGCATGCCTATGCTGAGTACGGCCTGATGAGCGTCCAGCTCTACGAAGACATTGCGCGCTTCGGCCATATTGCCACGGCTCACAGCTACCCGGTGATGACCCACGGGCGCTACCTGATGTCGCCGTCGCCTATTCCCAAATTCGACAATCCAAAGGTCTCGGAGAATCCGGCTATCCAGCTTTACGGCGCAGGCCGCGAAAAGCGGATCTATGCCGTCCCACCCTACACGCGGGTTGAGAACCTCGATTTTGAAGACCATCCGTTCCGGGTGCAGAAATGGAGGCAATGTTGCTCGCTTTGTGGGGCAACCGACAGCTACCTCGACGAGATCATCGTGAATGACAGCGGGCAGCGAATGTTCGTTTGCTCCGACACCGACTACTGCGCAACCCGTCGAGGCCAGGGTCACTTTGGACCGAAGGGTGTGGGCCAGGCTGCCTTCGGATCGCTCCCGAGCTTGAAGCCAGAAAAGGGATCGGAACCACGATGAGCACTGCAATTCAGTTCCAACCCAGACGGCGACAACCACTGCTCTCGGTCCAAAATCTGACGAAGGGCTACGGAAAGACGATCGGCTGCCAGAACATTTGCTTCGACCTCTTCCCAGGCGAGATCATCGCCATCGTCGGAGAATCGGGATCCGGCAAGTCGACGATGCTCAACTGCCTTTCGGGGCGATTGACGCCGGACAGAGGGTCCGTGGTTTACGATCTCAATGACAAGGGGCCCACGGATATTCTGACCTTGTCAGAGCCAGAGCGGCGCAGGCTGATGCGGACCGACTGGGGCCTTGTGCATCAGAACCCGCGCGATGGCCTCAGAATGGAAGTCAGTGCAGGCGGCAACATCGGCGAGC
Source organism: Sinorhizobium meliloti 4H41 (assembly GCF_000375585.1). Lineage (GTDB taxonomy): Bacteria > Pseudomonadota > Alphaproteobacteria > Rhizobiales > Rhizobiaceae > Sinorhizobium > Sinorhizobium meliloti_A. Next base: position 59,984 of record NZ_AQWP01000008.1, read on the forward strand.
GACCGATGGCCATCGGTGCGCGGCACTATGGCCGCATACGCGAAGAGGCGCAGAATTGGCTCGCCCGGGTCGAGATTGACCTGCGGCGCACCGATCACCACCCGAGAACCTTTTCCGGCGGCATGCAGCAACGTCTGCAGATCGCCAGGATTCTCGTCACCAAGCCGCGCCTCGTCTTCATGGATGAGCCGACCGGCGGCCTCGATGTTTCGGTCCAGGCCCGGCTGTTGGATCTCTTGCGACAGTTGGTCATGGATTGCGGGATTTCGGCGGTGATCGTCACCCATGACCTTTCCGTCGCCCGGCTATTGGCGGACCGCATCATCGTCATGTGGCGAGGTAACGTTGTGGAGACCGGTCTGGCAGACCAGGTCCTGGATGATCCGCATCACGCCTACACTCAGCTTCTAGTATCGTCGGTGCTTTAAATGTTTGAAACTGACACTTCATCGTTCGGTGTGGCGGTCAAAGGCTCCATCAACAACGAATTGACCTTGACCGGCGCACGACTTGTCTTGCTTGACGAGGTTTATGAAGGAACCGTCCATGTCGTTGACGGCCACATCAATGACATCGCCCCGGGCAGGAGCAAGGCGCCCAAGGCGATCGATCTCGACGGAGGCTATCTGATACCGGGTCTTATCGACCTTCATACCGACAATCTGGAGAAGCATGCTCTACCGCGCGCCGGCGTGGTCTGGAATCCGCTGTCCGCCGTCGTAACGCATGACGCCGTGGTCACCGCAGCCGGCATTACCACGGTCTTTGATTCGCTGTGCATCGGATCAACGACCCGCGATCACAGAAAGCAGGACGATCGCGCTCGCATTCTGCCGATCCTCGTAGATGGCATCCATGAAGCCCAGGAGTGTGGTGTGCTTCGAGCCGATCATCTTCTACACCTGCGCTGTGAAGTGACGGACGAGGAAGTTCTGGCCAGATTGACGCCCTTGGTGGACGATCCGCTCGTGAAGCTCGTCTCGGTTATGGATCACGCCCCCGGTCATCGTCAGTCGCCGGAACTCGACCGCTTCCGCCAGATGCAGATCACGCAATACGGCTGGTCGGACACGGACGCGGATCGCCGTATTGAAGAATGGATGGACGCGTCCCGGACGATTGGACCTCAAAATCAGGCCCGCATCGTCGCGCTTGTCCGCGCTCGGCAACTGCCGCTCGCCAGTCACGACGATGAAACAGCCGAGCATGTTCAAGAAGCGATATATGCTGGTGTTTCGATATCTGAATTTCCGACGACGCGGACGGCGGCGGAAATGGCGCACTCGCTAGGCATTCGTGTCCTGATGGGCGCACCCAACGTCGTTCGTGGCAACTCGCATTCGGGAAACATAAGCGCCCGGGATTTAGCGACAACCGGACATCTCGATATCCTCGCCTCGGATTACGTTCCGGCGAGCCTCCTGCATGGTGCCTTTCAACTGACCAGAGATCCGGTCGGGATGAGCTTGCCACAGGCCATCTCCACCGTCAGTTCAGCCCCTGCTTCGGCGACCGGGCTAGCCGACAGAGGCGCGATCAAGGTCGGCACCCGAGCCGATCTCTGCCATGTCATTGAGATCAACGACATTCCGCTTGTCCGAAGAGTCTGGAAAGAAGGCCGGCAGGTATTTTGACAGAACGCAGATCACAAGTCGTTGTATTCGACCAGACACCGGGAGAACTGTTCGATGAAATCCGTGTTAACGAAAGCCGCGCTTCGGGCCATTGGCCTTTCCAAAAGCTTCACGCTCCATACACAGGGCGGCATCGTCCTGCCCGTTTTCGACAACATCGAACTCACGGTCAGGTCCGGCGAGTGCGTCTGCCTGCACGGACCATCCGGCGCCGGCAAGTCGACCCTGTTGCGCTCACTGTATGCCAACTACAAGCCGAATGAAGGTCAGATCCTGGTCGAGCACATGGGCGAAACCGTCGATCTGCTCGCCGCCGAGGCATGGGAAGTGGCGGAGATCCGCCGCTCGACAATCGGCTATGTCAGCCAATTCCTGCGCGTCATCCCGCGCGTCGGTGCCCTCGACGTCGTCGCCGAACCAGCGATCGCCAACGGCATGCCGGCGGAGGAGGCCAAGGCGGTCGCCAAAACCCTGCTGAAACGGCTGCGCATCCCTGAGCGTCTCTGGTCCCTGGCGCCAGCCACCTTCTCCGGCGGCGAGCAGCAGCGCGTCAACATCGCCCGTGGCTTCATGGTCGACTATCCGGTCCTGCTGCTCGACGAACCGACCGCCTCGCTCGACGCCGTTAATCGCGCGACCGTCGTTGGTCTGATCAACGAGGCGAAGGCTCGCGGCGCTGCCATCGTCGGCATCTTTCACGACGAGGAAGTGCGCGAATCCGCTGCTGACAGATTGTTCGGGATCGGCAGTCAGTCGGCCGCCATGGCACTACCGGCTGTTGCCCTGACGGAGGCGTGCGCCTGATGCCGGAACCATCCACTCCTCGCTATGCCATCTACTACACACCGGCTCGGGAACATCCGTTGACCGGGGCGGCGAGTGCATGGCTTGGCCATGATCCGTTCGGCAGAACTGATGTAACCGGCGCCGCTCGATCGGAAGCAGACGCCCTTCTAACTTCTGAGCCGCGCCGATATGGTTTTCACGCAACGCTCAAGGCGCCGTTCCGGTTGAGAGAAGGCGCATCGGTCGATGAGTTGGAATGGGCGCTCAGCAGCTTCGCTTCGTCGCGGCCACCTTGCCCGATCGGATCATTGAAGATCGATCTTCTCGGCGGCTTCTTTGCGCTCGCTCCCGCCACTCCCATCCCGGCCTTGCGCGGTTTTGCTGCGCAGATTGTCGAAGAGTTCGACCGGTTCCGGGCCCCGATGAATTCACCGGAACTGCAGCGGCGGCTGCAACGTCCGCTCGATGAAGTCGAGACCTCCCATCTCGTCCAATGGGGCTACCCCTATGTCCTCGATCGATTTTCCTTTCATATGACGCTGACCGACCGAGTTCCGGAAGAGGGCCGCGCGCGAACGAGGGCGCGCTTGGAAAAGGTCTTCCAGCCGCACCTGTCCGAGGATTTCCGCATCGACACCCTGTCCCTGTTCGTTCAGGAGGACGGCGGGGGCAATTTCGTCGTTCGTTCGCAGTTCGCCTTGAAAGGCGAAGCGTTGCTTCAGACGGCGATCTGAGGCCAATGATGTCGCCCCGCGGAGCACTTGCCATTGTTGTGGGGCCAAGCGGTGCGGGCAAAGACACGTTGATCGAATACGTGCGAAGCCGGCTCAAAGATGATCCTCGCGTTCGCTTCGTACGCCGGCTCATCAGTCGGCCAGTCGCGGTCGGGGAGGACCATGAGGCGGTTGACTATGACGAGTTCCAGCGGCGGCTTCTCGCAGGCGCCTACGGGCTTCATTGGCAGGCGCATGGCCTCTGCTATGGCATTCCCTCGGAAATCGATAAGTGGCTAGAGCAGGGCGATATCGTTGTGGCCAATGGCTCTCGCGCCGTCCTTTCGAAAGCCCGGCGGCAATACCCGCAACTGCTTGTCATCAACGTCACCGCGCCAATAGACGTCTTGGCAAGGCGTCTGGTCGAACGGGGACGCGAAAATCTAGAAAGCATCAGGGGGCGTTTAATCCGAAGTGATGAATATCTGGTCGATGGTGCTGACGTGGTGCATATCGACAACTCGGGTTCGGTGGAGGCGGCTGGGGAACGCCTTCTTGCCGCGTTTGTTGCACAGGTTGGGCGGGCGAAGCAATGAGGCGGTGCATCGAAGTCCCGAGGCGATCTGGGAGGAAATTCCCCAATGATCGACGCGCGGCACTTATCCCGACTCGTTGGATACGGGCCAAAGCTATGTGAGCAATTCGCTTTATCTACTGGCACTACACTGTCGGGTGGACCGCAGTCCGTGCCCAACTTCGCTACTGGGAGCAGACCTATGCAGCATGGCCTGCGTGGCCATGGTTCACGCGAAGAGCTTGAGATCTCGCCTTTGGCCGTCTCCTCGGAGGTTCCAAAGAGCCGAACAAGGTCTCGGGTACGGACCTCACCTTTCCGTCTCAATCATCCGAAAAATTCATCAGCTCTCTGACATCTGACGTTTGAAGGTCCATTCCTATCGGTCCTGTCGTGTCGCCGAATTCGGAACCCCCAGATGAAGGCCCTTACGGTCCATTCGCGACCGGAGCCTTTCCCTAACGATGTGCCAATCGTCGCCCAGGCAGCTGGCGACAGCCAAGTCGCAAATCTCGCCCGTGCTCAATCGGAATCGACTTCTGAGAACTCCTTCCTGCACGAAGCCAATCCGATCGAGAAACCCAAGCATCTTCACATTCTCGGTATGAACAAAATATTCGCATCGATTGACCCTCAGATCTTCATAGAGATGTTTCAGCAGCAAAAAAGTCGCTTCCGCGTTTACGTTGGTGCCCCAGGCATGCGGCGACAGCCAGGTGCTGCCAACCGTCACACGCCCTTCGTAGACATCTATATCCTTGAATCCGGATGCCCCGACAATTTTGCCGGCGCCAGCAGTCCTAACCGCATAGACCCGCCGTTGCCTGTCCACCGTTTCTGCGATCATCCTGACGAACCAATCCCGAAATCCTAAAGCGGTTGCGCCATTCGTCCCGAGAAATTGCCAGATTCTCTCATCGGCCGCGGCGCTGCGGAGCTCTTCCTCGTGGCCCTCATTCAGCGGCTCCAGGACGATGTTGTCACTCCGGATTGGTCTCGGAGCGCTTAGGAAGGGATCAGTCATTTCAAAGACCGCTGCTTTCATTGCCTATCCTCCTCATCAGATTGGCCGGCGCGGACAGCGAAATGCGATTGGCGACCGAACGGGAAAGTCAGGCCGAACGGGCCTGCGAGAATCAGAATGGCGGCGAACGGCAACCCTTCGAGGGTTTGCAAGCCCTCTTTCCGACGGCACCGCGCAAAACCGTTAGTGCTGTCGCAGGAAGATTTCGAGATTGCTGATGAGCCAAAATTGCCTCCCAAATGCATCGGTCGCGCGAGCAGCCTTCGCGTCGTACCAGCGTCTAAGCGCCCCGACATCGATGAAGTCGGCGATAGCAGGGGTGCTCTTAAATAACAGGTCTCGAAAAGGACGCGATCCCTCGCCGGCTGCCCAGTTACCCAACGGCAACGGAAAACCGAGCTTTTTGCGTGTGATGACGGACGACGGCAGCACTTGGGTGTAGGCGTCCCGCAACGGCACTTTTGAGACGTCCAAACGCTCGCTAAACGAGCTGACCGGCGTTGTGAAAGCCTTTACCGCGGCCCACCTGCTGCGCCAGCGCAGACGCTCTGCGGGCCGCATCGATAGCGCCCGCTCGACGATCCGATGATCGGTGAAGGGAACACGAGCCTCGACACCCGCTGCCATCGTCGTGTTGTCGACCATCTCCAGCAGGGCGGTCAAATGATGTTCAACGAAGAAGCGGGCTATGCGAGCGGCTGGACTGTCACCTGCCGAAAAGTATGTCTCTTTCATCCACCCGATCAGCGTCTCGTCATCGTTGATTGCATGGCTCCACGCCTTCTTGGCCAGCGATAGTTTTTCGTCAATCGGGAAATACGCGTACTGATTTAAGAACAGCTCGAATTCCGAGCACCGTTCGTTCGGCAGGCCGATATGTTGCCGTAATCTGCGGCCGAACCGGGCGGGAATCCACGCAAGCCCGCTGTCGCGCATCAAATCGAAGGGCAGTCGATAGATCCGACTGTATCCGGCAAAGAGTTCGTCAGCGCCTTCACCAGTTAGCACGACTTTGTAGTCCGCCCCGACACGTTGCGCGAGGAGGTGCATAGCCGTTTCATTGTGCATGCCAAGCGGATGACAACGGAGTGCAATAAGTCTCGTTACGGTATCAATGTCAGTCGTCGACTTCAGGGGAACGAGGCGGTGAGGTGCACCTATCGCTGCCGCGACTTCAGCGGCAAACGGACTTTCGTCATAGCCCTCTCCTTCGACGACCCCCGTGAAACAAGTGGGTTTCACCGATGAGCGATTGGTGATCTCGTAAGCAACGATGCTGGAATCCAAGCCTCCAGACAGGAGCGCCGCCACCGGTGTGTCTGCGACGAGGTGTTCCTCAACAGCGGCGCCGATCATATGGCGAATACGGGCGTTTTCCACCTTGCCCGGTTTTGGCGACCACCATCGCTCGTGCAGCCGCTCGCCTCCCTGCAAGCGCATCCAAGTGCCGGGAGGCATCTTCTTGATGTTGCTAAACAGCGAACGCTCGCCAAAGACGGCGCGGAACGAAAGGAAGCTCGACACCCCGATCGGATCAATGGACGCATTGACACCGGGCCAACGAAGAATTGCTGAGGGCTGCGAAGCGAAAGCAAGGCCGGTCGGCGTATCAGCGTAGTAGAGAGGCTTTATTCCTAGACGATCGCGAACCAAGAATGTGGCTTGAGAGCGCGGATCATGGAGCGCAAAGGCGAACATCCCTCGAAACATGTGTAGGCAGTCGGGCCCCCACCTGGCGAAGGCCTTGCAGATCACCTCCGTATCGGACGCGGTGCGAAATATCGCTCCTTCCTTCTCTAGCCCGACGCGAAGTTCCCGGAAGTTGTAGATTTCGCCATTGTAGGTGACGACAATCCCGGTGTCCGCTTCAACGAACGGCTGATTGGAACGAGGGTCGAGATCGATAATCGAAAGCCGGCGATGGGCAAACCCAAAATTCCGGCCAATGTAGCAACCGGCGGCATCTGGTCCGCGATGGGCAATCTCTTCCGCGCAGCGCTCCAAAACGTCTCTCGAGAGGGAGGTATCACACGCATGGGCTATGAAACCAAAAATGCCGCACAATGTAGCCTCCTTCCCGCAGTCCGAGCCTTTTTTCTAGGGGCGCCAGCATGGTTATCGCACGACGTCTGACAGGCTTTCCGTAGCCTTGGCCGCAATCATCTGTATGCAGCCGTCTCCAAACCAAAACCTGGCGAGCGGGTGGTCGTAGTGCAGATACATGGGAGCCAGAAACCGGCGAAGATTTTTGAAGCCTTTCGTGTATCTTGAGACCCGACGTACCGCCTCGAAACCGTTCTCGCGATACCAGTCACGCATTTGTTGTTCGGTAAAGGCGAACTCGTGATACGTCGGCGCCTGGAACCGATCGCGCAATGTGACGAAAAGATCGTCGTCGAAAAGGCTGCGCAGGAAGTTTTCCTCGCCATTCACCGAGGGGCGCTCATGTCCGCTCCTGATGGCGAAAATCCAGTCGAGAGCCTCTTGCGCCGTCCTACCGTCGAGATTGTCAACCGTTTGCCGGAACTGGGCATCCGAAGCGTACAGTTCGCGCAAATGATTGATGCAACGATATAGAACACCATTTCCGGTCCCCATGATCGTGAGGAAGAAGTGACCGCCGGCGCGCGTCACCCGCGCCAGTTCATCGAACCCTTGTCGCGGATCAGCCGTGTGAGGTAGAACACCGGCGCAGTGCACAAAGTCAAAGCTGTTGTCATCAAATGGCAGATTGAGAACACTTCCACCGACAAGCGATGATCGAGCACCGAATTTCGATAATCGACGCGCGGCGCAATCCATCCATTCCTCACCGAGCTCGAGCGAAATGACTTTTGCGGCGCCTTTTTCCAGAAACGCGTAGGATGCATTCGCGTTGGAGCCGCAGCCGGCATCGAGGATGTTCAGTCCACGAAAACCGCCTGGATCAAATCCGAAATACTCCTCATCGATCAACGACACTAACCGGCTAAAGATATGCTCATCCTCTTCCTGCTGTCGCTGATAGCGATCAAAGACTGCACGTGTTTCGACCTCGAATGCCGTATCCATTGCTTCTCCTCCTGACGTTACCTTCCCAGCCCGCCAGCAAGCAGTCCGATGGATCCCACTGCCGCGAGCGTCAGGTTTGTGAGCCGCAGTTTGTTGCCCGTGCCGGGAAACCTGAAGGTTGAGAGATGAAGGACCGAAAGCATAAACGCCGCCCCGATCAAGACAGTCCCAAGGCTTTGGATCGGGAAATAGCGGTTCGCAGCAAAGAGAAACGCCAAGACGAATAGATCGTTGTTGAGAGGCAGTCCTCTACCGAATCCATCGGCATCGAGCCCAATTGTTAAAAAATAGCTCAGCCGCAGCGCTCCGGATAGAACCAGACACACAGCAGCTAGAAACGCGGGAACTGAAAACGCGTTAAATGACAAAATCAAAATCGCAGGGAAAACCGCAGCGTAAATCAGATCAGCGAGTCCATCGAAGGCGCGCCCGAATTGCGCCATCACGGCCGTGCGATTCGGCGAGCTTTTTGCAATCATGCCATCGGCGTCATCCGCTAAGAGCGCCCATAGTGCGAAACAAATGCCGGCATCGAAACGTTCGACAAGCACCAAGTAAATCGCGCTCATTGCAAATATCAGTCCAAGGGCGGTCACAGCATTTGCAGCATCGAAGAGATAGCGGATCATTTTTCCTTACCTCGCCGCCGACAGCAGAGCTCCGGCTGCGTACTCTTTCGAGTCTCTTGAGCGGGAGGCCAAGCCGAATGAATTGCTCTGCGACGTAGAGGGCTTCTTGACTGCCGTTCTCGTGCCATTTGAGTTCTTCCCGGCGAGCTGCGGCGAGCGGCAGCCCGACGGTAGATGCGCGAGTCGTTTCTCAGTGTGGGCTCTGCTTATCGTTCGAAGCGTTGCGCCATCAAATCGCATGAGATCCATCACGTTGGCGTTCACTGAAAATGCCGTCAGCTTGCCCATTGTCATCCCTCCTTCAACTCAAATGAATACATCAGGGACCATGTGCAAGTAGTGTGCCGGATATATTGGGAATGTATACGGCCTATACTTGCTTCAGCAGTTCTCAAAAGAGTGTCTGCAAGCGTCAACTTTGGTCGGGACTCCTACATTGTTGTCCGCCTTCGGACACAAGAAAGTCACACCTACGGGACCCTCGCTGCCGACAGCAGTTATCGGGTGTGCTTGGGAAGGGCCCTCCCGCGCAAGGCAAGGCTGCTCCGCGCTAAAGAGCGCGATCCCGCCATCTAGGATGGCATGGCACTTGCACGACCAGTATGTGGGCTAAGCGGATTAGCGTGAGCCTTACCTAAGCAGCAATGCGTCAGGTCTTCTTGTAGAGGAGCAATATTGATGACCATCAGAAAGAAGGTCCCCTTCGTCACCTTTCGTACGCGTGTTCGCGATGAGTCTATCGCGGGGCCAAACCCATACCGGTGGGAGACCAAGACATCCGACGACTACTTCAAGGGCAAGCGGGTCATCCTGTTCTCGCTGCCGGGCGCGTTCACCCCAACCTGCTCCACCTACCAGCTGCCCGACTTCGAGGACCTCTACACCGAGTTCCGGAAGGAGCGCATCGACGAGATCTACTGTCTCTCCGTCAATGATGCATTCGTCATGAACGCCTGGAGCAGGGCCCAGGGGCTGAAGAACGTGAAGCTTATTCCCGACGGCTCGGGCGAATTCACCCGCAAGATGGGCATGCTGGTCGCCAAGGAGAATCTCGGATTCGGGATGCGCTCCTGGCGCTACGCAGCAATAATCAATAATGGCGTGGTGGAGCAGTGGTTCGAGGAGGAAGGCCTATCCGACAACTGCGATGCCGACCCCTATGGCGTCACGTCTCCACAAAATATTCTTGAAAGGCTAAAGGCCCCGGCCGCCGCATGACCTAGAGGAGCAGCCACCGTTTCACAGCCACCATCACGCACGGCCCGGTGCGTCGCTCGACAGGAGTTTCGCTCTTCATGGAGTCCTTTGTAGGCCTTCTTCAACGTCAGCAGCAATCGCTCGTGATGACGCCCCAACTCATCGCGTCGATACGCTTGCTGCAACTGGCGCATTGCGAACTGCATCAGTTCGTCGAGCAGGAAATAGAAAAGAACCCATTCCTGGAATTGGCGTCGAACGATAGCGCGACCTCTGCCGATCCATCGTCGTTCCCAGGGAAAGATCCAAGCATCTGCGCGCGCGCAAACAACGCAGATGGGCCGAGGTCCGAGAACTCGGAATTGCTCGGGCAATGGAAGTCGATCCGCGACACACCCAACAGCGCCTCCGGGGAAAGGCCTGACCCGGCGGAGTATGCCGCCTCAGCGGAAACATTGCAGGACCATGTCGCTCGTCAGGTCGCCCTTACTGCATTCACGCCACAGGAGCGGCTGATCGCTGGCGAGCTTGCCAGACATCTGGAAGACACTGGGTATATTCATGCAGACCTTTTGGAGCTTGCCCGGAGGCTGAGTGTCCAAGAGGCTGATGTAGAACGGGTTCTCGGAACCTTGCAGCTCCTTGATCCACCGGGAATATTCGCTCGAACTCTCAGCGAATGCCTTGAGATACAGTTGCGCCAACGAGATCGCTTCGACCCGGCCATGGCAGCGTTGATCGCCAATCTTGAGATGCTGGCACAACGCGACTTTCAGGCTTTGACGCGGCTTTGCGGGGTTGACGAAGACGACCTCCTCGACATGTTGCATGAAGTCCGCATGCTCGATCCCAAGCCTGGAAACCGATACCAATCCGGAGGTCCGGACTATATCATACCCGACGTGTGGGTTCTGCCCTCGCCAGGAGGCGGATGGCAAATCGAGCTTAATCCCGACACTCTGCCAAAAGTGCTGATCAACCAAACCTATTTTGCCGAAGTCTCTCGCCTGACCGCAAACAATTCAGCAGATCAGGCATTCCTCAACGAATGCTTAGAAAACGCGAGCTGGCTGGCTCGCAGCCTCGATCAGCGCGCCAAAACGATCCTCAAGGTAGCAACTGAAATCGTCCGCCAGCAGGATGTGTTTCTGGAACATGGCATCGCCCATCTTCGGCCGCTCAACCTTAAGACCGTCGCTGAGGCGATCGACATGCACGAGTCGACTGTAAGTCGGGTGACATCGAACAAGTACATGCTCACTCCGCGCGGCGTCTTCGAGCTAAAGTATTTTTTCACAGTCGCGATCGCCTCCACTCAAGGCGGGGATGCGCATTCCGCTGAAGCTGTCCGCCATCGCATCAAGGCGATCATCGCCCAAGAACCGGCCGATGAAGTGCTTTCCGACGATGAAATCGTCGCCCGACTAAAGGAAACAGGCATCAGCATTGCGCGCCGCACCGTCACAAAGTATCGGGAGGCAATGAACATACCCTCCTCCGTGCAACGCCGCCGCGAAAATCGTGTACGGCTTCAATGGCGATCAAAGGCCTGACGCATTTATTTCCGCTGACCAGAGATCCCGAGCGCGACTCCGGGGAGGCTGCTTAGCCTTCCTCCGGTCCGAAGCAGCTCTTGAACTCGTTGCACTCCCGGCAACTCGGCGCGGTACAGAGTGAAAAGCCTTCAGCCTCGCAGAGCTTGTGGTAGAGATACTTCTTCCATTTCATGTTGTTTGTGTTGCCCTGCGCCAGTGTAGGGAAATGCGTTGCGAGCAAACGGCTGAGCTCGGAGCGGTCGACGAGGCCGAGCTCCTGCCACAGATGGCCATCGCGCAACGCACGCCGAGCGACAATCTTGGCGAAGCAGGCGCTCGTGGGGTCGCCCGGGCGGGCATGCGTCAGCAACAGGCGACGCAGAAGTTCTTCTTCCATACCCGGCCCGGGATCGCTCACCTCTTCCAAGGAGAAGCCGTGGATGAGGCTTGTGGGGAAACTGCGGGTCAGGATGTCCAGCAACTCTCCACCTGAGAGGCCGGTTGCCTCGGTCGCCGTCGCCTCACCGGCCTCGATCTCCTCGAGCGCTCGCGAAAGAACACAGGCAAGCACATGTTCGTCGAAATCCATCTCGAGGTCCATACGCGGCCATCCGCCACCGTCGGGCGATTGTGAGTGTTGCTGCCGACTGGACCGGTAGGATATTCGCACTCCACGGGTGACGCCCATCCCCGAAAAAATGCGCATCTGACGCGGATCTGACATGCCGCTTGTCCTTCCGTTCCCATCGATGGACGTCATATCGGTCGGCACTCGCCGGCCTTGTGACAAGGGATCTTCAAAAGTCATGCCAGCTGCGGAGCACAGCTGTCGAAGCTGATTTTCTGGGCTTCGTTCAATAACTTCAATGAGACTACAGCAGGAAGTGATTGAGCTACTTGTCTCGCAATCGACAAAACCCGACATCGCCGCTCCTTTTGCACTGTGTACAGCTGTCATCGCCTCTAGGCGCGAGCACCTCCAGCGCTGCCAGTGTGGCGATCGTCCCATACCGAATGACGGTCGAAGAAAACCGTCGAACAATCTGCCACCGATTGCGCAAGCCTGGGCGCTGCTTGGTACAATCCTTGCACATGATCCCCGAGGCAGGCGCTAGGGCTCGGTCGAGCTGCTTGCCGCAACAGTTCTACAGTAGCCCGGGCACAGACCACATGAGGAGGAGCAGCAGCAGATGACATGCATTGTCGGTCTTATTGATAATGGGTCAGTTCACATCGGCGGCGACAGCGCTGGTTCGGACGGCCGATCGCTTACTATCCGGGCCGATCGCAAGGTCTTCCGCAAGCAAGACTTCATCTTCGGATTTACGAGCTCCTTTAGGTTGGGCCAGCTGTTGGCACACTCCTTCGATCCGCCGGAAAGGCATGCCAAAACAGATGTCTACGCGTTTATGGTAACCGAGTTTGTGAACGCGCTTCGCCGATGCCTTCAAGATGGCGGCTTCGCACAGAAGCGCAACGAAGCTGAGAGCGGTGGCACCTTCCTCGTCGGCTATCAGGGACGGCTCTTCAAAATCTGCACGGACTATCAGGTCGGCGAGGCAGCCGATGGCTACGACGCCTGTGGATGCGGCGAACAAATCGCACTGGGCGCGCTTTTCGCATCGGCCCACTCTCCGCCTCAGGAAAGGTTGGCGATAGCGCTCAACGCGGCCGAGCGCTTTTCTACCGGCGTACGCGGCCCGTTTCACTTCGAGACGCTCGAAGCCGTTGAGTGAAGAGGTCCATCCTCACGCCCGCCGTGCGGCACACCGGGTCTCTGCTAGCCTTCTAGCAGTGCCTGTCGCACCTGACGGGCCTTCGCCCCCATCTCTGCAGCCAGACCGCCGGGGGCGCAAGCCCCGACGGCAAGGCGTTCTTCCGCCCTAACCCTCAACCAGGTGAGGAAATTGCGTTCGCTCCAAGGCCGGAAACAGGTCATACAGTGCGAACACAGGTGCACGCAGCGCAGCTTTTCAGCCGATCTCGCCGGATTACGCTCATGATCTTGCGCAGGGTGTTGCGACGTCAGCCGGTAGCAACTTCAGGCGCGAGAAAGTGCATCTCGTGACGTCCGGCACAATCTGCGGCAACCCGTCGAGGATGACTTGACGGCGCGGCGCAGGGTGCGCCGAGGCACAGTCCAGCAGTTCAGGCAAACCCCAAAACCGTACTTTGTTGCAAAGTCTTGGCCGGCGACCGGTTTGTGTCCCATGTGCGACGATGTCGGACATCGGACACAAATGTCAGAGGCGTTACGTTGTTTGCAAACGGTTTTTCGTTGGCACGGCAGATGCGTGATTGCCCGCCGAACGCATCCGTCGAAGGGAACCCAACGCATGATCACGCTCACCGAGAATGCCGTCGCCGTCATGAAAGCTGCTCTTTCGCGAGCCGCCGAGCCGGCGGAAGGTTTTCGCATTATGATCCAGGCGGGCGGATGCGCAGGCTTCAAATACCTGATGGGGCTGGAAAGCTCGCCGCGCGAGGACGACGCCGTGATTGAGGCCGACGGAGTAAAGGTGTTCGTAGACGTCGCATCGCAATTGCAAGTCGCTGGCATGACCGTCGACTTCGTCACGGGGGGCGAATCCTCCGGATTTGTTTTCGACAATCCAAACGCGCAGGAGACCTGCGCCTGCGGAAAGTCCTTTGGCTGATCACCAGACAAGTGAGAAGAGCCATGGGAAACAATCGCAAACTGGTCGAAGGATATTTCTTCAACGCAGTGAAGGCCGGCGTTCTTGAGTTCACTAAGGTCGGCGCCATCTCCTGCGGCGATAGGCTTGACCTGATGATGACAAGAGTCGATCCCGGTGCGGAAGCGATCACTGCCGCGAAATCCCAATTGTTGCGCTGCAGCTCTGCGATCGCCGTCCTGTCGGAATTTGCCGACCGCATCGTCGGGACGATTGCCGACGAAGCGTGCCGCCTGACCCATCGGGAGACGGCAGGGTTTATTGACAGGATGCTGCAAGAGAGGATGCACCGTCCCGCAATGCGAATTGATGCGAAGGCCAAAATACTCGGTATGGGCCGCATCTGGCCTCGCGAGCGAGGCGCCCCAGTGTGCAAAAGCTTCAGTGTTGATGAAGGGGTGATCATCAGGACATCCGCCCCAACTGTCTCACCACCAGCCGGCAAGTCACTCACGACACGAAGTCTCGTGGCAGCGGAGTCACGTCTCCCAAAGCATTGGAGGAAATGCTTGTCGGGGGCCGTGCAGCAATGTTCACCGAAGCCCTCACTGCGTGAGAGAAGACGTGTGCGCAAAACAAAGACGCCCGTCGATGCAAATCCAACATATCGCATCACTGTCAAGGGCATGCGTTCACCTGAGACTTGCCGGGACCGCGACACTCGTAATGTCAGCGGTGTTCAGACTCCCTCAGCTCACCGCGAGCCTCAGTCGCGTGTCTGGTCGCCTCAGTCACCATTAATCGCACGCGCAACCAATGGGGTCGAGCACACAAATGTTCACGTTGCTCCCCGCTGGCCGAGAATGCGTCCATGAGATCCATCTATCTCGACAACAACGCAACGACACGTGTCGATCCTGAAGTGGTTGAAGAAATGCTGCCATTCTTCACGGATCAATTTGGAAATCCTTCTTCAACGCACGCGTTTGGCTCCTCCGCCGGCGTGGCTGTGAGAAAAGCGCGCCGGCAGTTGCAAGCGCTGATCGGCGCAGAGTTCGATTCCGAGATCGTGTTCACCTCAGGCGGGACGGAAAGCGACAATGCAGCTATCCTTTCGGCGCTTGAGGTGATGCCTGAGCGCAAGGAGATCGTGACTTCCGCTGTCGAGCATCCGGCCGTGCTCACGCTCTGCGCGGATCTTGAGAAGACACGCCGCGTCAAGGTACATAGGATCCCAGTTGATCGCCTTGGCAGGCTTGACCTCGACGCGTACAAGGCTGCGCTCAGCCCGCGCGTGGCAATCGTCTCGATCATGTGGGCGAATAACGAAACGGGTACGATCTTTCCCGCAATCGAACTCGCAAATCTAGCAAAGGGGGTCGGCGCCCTTTTTCATACCGACGCAGTCCAGGCCGTCGGCAAGGTTCCAATCGACCTCAAGTCAACTGCAATCGACATGCTTTCGCTCTCAGGCCATAAACTGCACGGTCCGAAAGGGAGCGGCGCACTTTACATAAGGCGTGGCGTACCCTTCCGCTCGCTGATCAAGGGAGGGCACCAGGAAAGGGGCAGGCGTGCGGGTACAGAGAATACGCCTGGCATAGTCGGGTTAGGCAAAGCAGCCGAACTCGCCTTGAAATTCATGGACGATGAGAGCACACGGGTAAAATCGCTGCGAGATCGCTTGGAGAAAGGTGTTCTCCAGCGTGTTCCATACGCCGTCGTCACCGGCGACCCGCTGGAGCGCTTGCCGAATACTGCGAGCATCTCCTTCCACCAGGTCGAAGCCGATGGCATGCTGTTTCTCCTCAGTCGCTACGGGATTTCCTGTTCCTCCGGCTCCGCTTGCAGCTCCGGCTCGCCGGAACCGAACCATGTCTTGAAGGCAATGAACTACCCTGATAGCGCGGCACAGGGGACAATCCGCTTCTCCTTCTCACGCCACAACAACGAGGAGGATGTGGACCGGGTGCTCGAGGTGATCCCCGGGATAGTCGAGAAGTTGCGCGACATGCCCCGGCATGGATCGACTCCGGAAAACCGACGATCCGATCTTCGCTGAGGGAAAGAGGCGGCCACGGTTCATGAAACGGCAGATCTTTCTCAACGATACGACCATGCGCGACGGTGAGCGGGCGCCTGGCGTCGCCTTCACCACGGCAGAAAAGTTGGGACTGGCCGAGTCGCTCGCTGCAGCCGGCGTCTGGGAGATCGAGATCGGCAGCCCAAGCATCAGCCCCGACGAGATCGAAACGATTCGCGCGGTGGTCGCATTGGGTCTCCCCGTCCGGCTCGTGGCCTGGTGCCGGATGACGTCAGAGGATCTCGACGCAGCAATTGAATGCGGGGTGCCCGCCGTCAATCTGTCCCTGCCCGCATCGGACATCCAACTGAGCGGCAAGCACGGCCTTGATCGGGCAGGAGCGCTTGAAATCGTCGAGAGGATGGTCGGGCGCGCAGCCGACCGAGGCCTCTTCGTGGCAGTGGAATGCGAGGATGCATCGCGCGCCGATCGAGCTCATCTCGCCCATGTAATCGAAACGGCTGGGCGCGCGGGCGCAAGCCGCGTCAGGCTGACCGACACGGTCGGAGTTCTCGGCCCCTTTTCGACGTTCGATCTTGTCTCCGAGTTGGCGTCACAGTTCCTGATGGATCTGGAATTTCATGGCCGCAACGACTTCGGCCTTGCTGCCGCCAACACACTGGCGGCGATCCGCGCGGGGGCGCG
The DNA here is from genome assembly GCF_000375585.1 of Sinorhizobium meliloti 4H41. GTDB lineage: Bacteria > Pseudomonadota > Alphaproteobacteria > Rhizobiales > Rhizobiaceae > Sinorhizobium > Sinorhizobium meliloti_A. The sequence continues at coordinate 76,491 of NZ_AQWP01000008.1, forward strand.
TCATGCCTGCGTCACCGTCGGCGGTGTGGGCGAGCGCGCAGGCAATGCCGCGCTCGAAGAGGTCGCTGCTGCACTGGCTGTGCTCGACGGCGAAAATACCGGCATTGCTCTCAAAGCGTTACCCGAGCTCGCCGCCCACGTGGCGCGCGTCATCGGTCGTCGGATACCAGCGATCAAGCCGGTGGTCGGCTCAGATATCTTCACTCATGAAACCGGCCTGGATGTTGCAGAGCTGTTCAAGGAGCCCTGCCCTTACCAGGGGCTCGATCCGGCTCTCGTTGGCCGCCGCCACCAGATTGTCATCGGCAAGCATTCCGACGCCACTGCCATTGCACATGTGCTGAAAGGAAAAGGGCGCGAACTTGACCCGGACCTGACAGCCGCGATCCTCTCCCGCGTCCGCTCCCAGGCGTCGAAGACCAAATCGACCATCACTGAAACCCAACTTTTCAAGCTTTACGACGAACTGTGTCGGGCAGCGTCAGAGCGATACCTTGGAAGCGAGTGAGCCGGGCGATGTCATTTCACTCCACCAGTTTCGTCGATATGGCAGCCGGTGCGTGGTGAAAAAGGCGTTCCGTGGTCTCCAATGAGCATGAGCCGCAGAGTTCCACCCAGTCGCGCTCCCGGCGCGCTTACCGGTTCCAGCGCCGCCCGTATGTTTCGTGTGGCAAACCTCGCCGATCGTTCGCTGGCGCTCGGACTTACGTCAGCCCAGCAGCACTCGAAACCACCTTTTTGTCGACCCCGGGAGAATGCAATGTGCAAGTGCGCTAATAGGACTGACCATATTGATACCAATGACATCCTCGCGCGGCTGAAGGGCCTGTCGGCTGCAGAGGAGTTCTTTGCGGTGCTTGGCGTCTCATATGACCCGAAAGTGCTCGACGTCTCGCGACTCCACATCATGAAGCGTATGGGCCAATACCTCGCCGAAGAGGACTTCTCCGGCCTGCCCGATCAGGTGATTGCGGCCCGGGCCCACGCCATGCTCGAACGGGCCTACGAGGATTTCGCGACTTCATCCCCCCTTAAGCACCGGGTCTTCAAGGTGCTCAAGGATCATGATCCGGACAATCCCACCACACCGGTCCGCGCCTTTGTCCCGTTAGACTTAGTCCTGAAACCGTTTGGGAGGGAATGAGCCCGTCGCAGTTGCGACAAGATGCTGTCCAGAATCCGACAAATCAGTCACGGCGCAAACACCTCTTGTCCGGAAATCTACATTCCTTTCAAACGTATAGGAGAGTGCGGAGCGTCTGGCACAAATGATGCTATCAAGCAGATGAGTTCCATGCGCGCCATACAAATTGGAGGGAGTAAGACACCGCTATGCACATCGTAATCTGTATCAAGCAGGTGCCGGACTCCGCACAGATACGAGTCCATCCGGTGACGAACACGATCATGCGTCAGGGGGTGCCAACCATCATCAACCCCTATGACCTGTTCGCCCTGGAAGAAGCCCTCAGATTGCGCGACTGCCATGGCGGCGAGGTCACTGTGCTTACCATGGGGCCGCCCATGGCAGAGGACGCATTGCGCAAGGCGCTCACTTACGGCGCCGACCGCGCCGTCCTTTTGACCGACCGGCATTTTGCCGGCTCCGACACCCTGGCGACCTCATTCGCTCTTTCTCAGGCCATTGCTAAGATCGGAGAGACCTTCGGTATGCCTGACATCGTCTTCACGGGCAAGCAGACGATCGACGGCGACACCGCCCAGGTCGGGCCCGGCATCGCCAAGCGCCTCGACCTTTTGCAGCTCACTTACGTCGCGAAGATCGTCTCGATCGATCTCGATGCGGGCGCGATCACAGTGGAGCGCCGCTCGGAAGGAGGCACGCAGACGCTGATGAGCAAGCTCCCGTGCCTCATCACCATGCTGGAAGGCACCAACGAGATCCGCCGCGGCTCGCTCGACGACGCGCTCCGCGCCGCGCGCAGCCAGATCGTGAAGTGGAACGCGGCCGACGCCGGCATTGAGGACCTCACCAAATGCGGCCTGCGCGGTTCTCCAACCGTCGTCAAGCGCGTTTTTGCCCCTACTGCGCGGGACGAAAAGGCAGAGCAGATCGATACCACCGAAAAGACGCCCCGCGATCTTGCTGAAGAGTTGATCGCCGGGATCTTCTCGCGCCAGCCGGCGCTGGAAGACGAACTCGCCTTCGACGGCGACGATTGAAGGCAGGAGAGCCGATTTTGGACACGAAACGAGACACCCCTCCTCCAGCCGCTGGCCGGGCCGGCATGAAGAAGGAGCTCCCCGACCATTTCAAGGATTATCGGCACGTTTGGGTCTTCATCGAGCTGGAACGCGGCCAGGTTCATCCGGTCTCCTTCGAGCTGCTCGGCGAAGGCCGCAAGCTCGCTGACAAGCTGGGCGTCGAGCTCGCCGGCGTCGTTCTAGGACCGCCGGGGGAGGCTACCTGGCATGCCGTCGCCGAGGCCTTCGCATATGGCGCCGACCTTGCCTACATCGTCGAGGCACCTCTGCTCGCCGACTACCGCAACGAGCCTTTCACCAAAGCAATGACGGATCTTGTCGAGACCTATAAACCGGAGGTGCTGCTTTTAGGTGCGACGACGCTCGGCCGCGATCTTGCGGGCTCCGTGGCGACGACCCTGTTGACAGGGCTAACCGCCGACTGCACCGAACTCGATGTGGACACCGACGGCTCGCTTGCCGCGACACGGCCGACTTTCGGCGGCTCCCTGCTCTGCACGATCTACACGCTCAACTGCCGCCCGCAGATGGCCACAGTGCGGCCAAGGGTCATGGCCATGCCGGAGCGAATGAACAAGCCGGTCGGTCGTGTCATTCAACACGAAGTGCCGATGGCCGAGGAAGAGATCGTCACCAAGGCACTCGGCTTCCTGTCCGACGGCCAGTCGTTGAACGCCAACCTCGCCTATGCCGACGTCGTGGTTGCCGGGGGCCTTGGTCTCGGTGCGGCGGAGAACCTGAAGCTCGTGAAAAATCTCGCACGGGTGATTGGGGCCGAATATGGCTGTTCGCGCCCGCTGGTCCAGAAGGGCTGGATGCCGGCTGATCGGCAGATCGGCCAGACGGGCAAGACTATCCGGCCGAAGCTCTACATAGCGGCCGGAATATCGGGCGCCATCCAGCACCGGGTTGGCGTCGGGGGAGCTGATCTCATTGTAGCGATCAATACCGACCCGAACGCGCCGATCTTCGATTTCGCTCACCTCGGCGTCGTAACCGATGCGATCCGCTTCCTGCCGTCGTTGACGGAAGTCTTCACCCATCGGCTGTCGCCGCACAGTCGCGACAAGCTTGCGAACTGAGGAATACGGGCCATGAGCGAGGAAAAGTTCGACGCCATAGTTATCGGGGCCGGTATGGCCGGCAACGCGGCCGCTTACACCATGGCGAGCCGCGGCCTCAAGGTGCTGCAGCTTGAGCGCGGCGAATACCCGGGTTCCAAGAATGTCCAGGGCGCCATCATGTACTCGAACATGCTGGAGAAAATCATCCCGGACTTTCGGGATGATGCGCCATTGGAGCGGCATCTGATCGAGCAGCGGTTCTGGATGATGGACGACACATCCCACATCGGGATGCAGTACCGGTCGGATGACTTCAACGAGACAAGACACAACCGCTATACGGTCATTCGCGCCCAGTTCGACAAGTGGTTTTCGCGCAAGGTGCGCGAGGCGGGAGCGACGGTTCTTTGCGAGACGACGGTGACGGAACTCGCCCGCGACAGCGACGGAAAGGTGATCGGCGTTCTTACCGACCGCACGGGCGACATGATCCTTGCGGACGTGGTCGTTCTCGCAGAAGGGGTCAATGGGCTTCTCGGCACGCGGGCTGGCCTGCGTGAAACACCAAAGCCTCAAAACGTGGCGCTCGCTGTAAAGGAGATGCATTTCTTGCCCGAAGAGGTGATCGACCAGCGGTTTGGCCTGAAGGCAAACGAAGGCTGCGTGATCGAGGCAGCCGGCACCATTTCCCGCAGCATGGCCGGGCTCGCCTTCCTCTATACCAACAAAGAGTCGATCTCGATCGGCATCGGCTGCCTTGTATCTGACTTTGCCGCGACAATGGAGAGTCCTTATGCGCTGCTCGAAAGCTTCAAGAAACATTCGTCCATCCAGCCGCTGATCGCGGGGTCAGAGGTCAAGGAATATGCCGCTCACCTCATTCCCGAGGGTGGGTACAAGGCCATCCCGCAGCTCTTCGGCAGCGGCTGGGTGGTCGTAGGCGACGCAGCTCAGCTCAACAATGCGGTGCACCGCGAGGGATCCAACCTCGCCATGACGTCGGGGCGCCTCGCCGGTGAGGCTATCTTCCTGGTCAAGAAAGGCGGGCGGCCAATGACGAAGGAAAACCTCGCCCTCTACAAGTCAATGCTGGACAAGTCCTTCGTCATCAAAGACATGAGGAAATACAAGGATATGCCTGCCCTTCTTCACACGAATTCCCGGAACTTCTTCACGACTTACCCGCAGTTGCTGTCGCAGGCAGCACAGACTTTCATGCGTGTCGACAGCACCCCGAAGCTCGACAAGGAACGGGCAACCACGGCCGCCTTCATCAAGGCTCGTTCGCGGTGGGGGCTCGTCAGTGACGCGGTCCGCTTGGCACTCGCCTGGCGCTGAAGGAGGATGAGATGACGATTGCAGTCACCAACTTACGCGTAGAGGACAAGCTCTACCAGAACCGCTATGTTGTCGACTCAGGACGCCCGCACATCAAAGTGCGACCGCACCAGTGGCCGAGCGCGAATCTCTTCGCCCTGACGAGCATCTGCCCGGCCAAATGCTATGAGTTGAATGACAACGGCCAAGTGGAGATCACCGCCGACGGCTGCATGGAATGCGGCACATGCAGGGTCCTGTGCGAGGCTAGTGGTGAGATCGAGTGGAATTACCCGCGAGGCGGCTACGGCGTCCTCTTCAAGTTTGGATGACGAGGCTCGCGCGCGCGTATCGGAACCAGCATTCGCTTGTTTAGGTTGTCGAAAAACTTGCACAGGAGGACCTTGGAGTCCTATGCTTCCAGAGTTCAGAGGAAAAAGGTCGCTTGGGAGGAGCACCTGACAACCAGTGAGGAGGTTCAATGGCTCACATGCTGTACGATGCGTTCCCCGAAGGAAGGCGGTCTGGATCAGCCAAAAAAACCAAGGGGAATATCTTCGTCAGCGGCATTTACCAGATATCGAAAGTCCTGAACGCGCCCACCCGGCTGGAGATCACGCTTACCAATGTCGTGAACATCCTCTCCTCGATGCAAGGAATGCGTCACGGAGCAATCGTCATCCTGGAAGATGGGACCGAGCCAGAAATTATCGCGACTGCGGGCAGTACACCCTCACCTCAATCCGGCGGCGGCCGAGTTATATCGCAGGCCGCAATAGACGAAATCGTTGCTACCGGGGCGCCGGTCGTCATAGAGGATGCCAGCACGTCGGAGCTCTTTCAGGGTGATCTGACGTCTTCGAGCGGCGGCACCATACCAGGTGCCTTTATCGGCGTTCCAGTAAAGGCCGAGCGCAAAATTCTAGGAACACTATCGATCGTTCGCGTCAGTGACGACGCCACTGACCTCACCTATGACGAGGACGTAGGCTTTCTCACAATGGTTGCCAACCTTGTCGGCCAGAGCATCTCGCTCCATCGCGCCTTTGGCCTGGATCGTCAGCGGTTCACGCAGGAGCAACGCAGAGGCGAGAGATCTGCCGATGGTAAGAGAAACGACGTCGGCGGGCGTCTGCCTGCCAAAATCGACTGGATCGTCGGGGAAAGTGCCGCTGTGAAGGAGGTGCTCGCAACCGTCTCGGCCGTGGCCCCCACCAATACCACGGTACTCCTGCGGGGCGAAAGCGGCACCGGCAAGGAAGCCTTTGCACAGGCCATCCATGAGCTTTCACCTCGAAGGACGAAATCTTTCATAAAATTGAACTGCGCCGCACTGCCTGAAACTGTTCTGGAGTCGGAGCTCTTTGGCCACGAGAAGGGTGCCTTCACCGGGGCTATCTCGCAGCGCGCGGGCCGTTTCGAACTGGCAAACGGCGGAACACTGTTGCTTGACGAGATCGGCGAGATCTCCCCTGTATTTCAGGCCAAGCTGTTGCGCGTCTTGCAGGAAGGTGAACTGGAGCGGGTTGGCGGCACCAGAACGCTAAAGGTCGACGTTCGGCTCATATGCGCCACCAACAAGAATCTCGAAATGGCTGTTGCCAATGGCGAGTTCAGGGCTGATCTTTATTACCGCATCAATGTAGTGCCAATTGTATTGCCGCCGCTCAGGGATCGACCCGGCGACATTTCTCGCCTTGCGAAAGTTTTCCTCAAGCGATTCAACAAGGAGAACGGCCGCGAACTCACATTCGCGCCGTCGGCGCTTGACCTGGTCTCGCAATGCCGCTTCCCCGGGAACGTCCGTGAACTTGAAAACTGCGTGCGACGGACGGCAACTCTCGCGCAGTCCGGGACCATCGGTCCGTTGGATTTCGCCTGCAAGAACAGCCAGTGCCTCTCTGCGCTTCTGTGGAAGGGAGCTAACGGTGGTTCTATCGGCGATAATGCCATCGATGAGCTCAGAGACAGCACAATGTCGGCTGGAGCCCCGTTCGCGGCCAGGCGGGCCGGCGCCTCAGGCGAGGTCTCCTCCAAAGCCTGTGATCCAAACGATCCTGCCTGCCTCGCAAGCGCTTCGCGTCTGACCGAGCGGGAACGGCTGATCGACGCAATGGAGAAATCCGGGTGGGTTCAGGCCAAAGCGGCCCGCCTCCTCGGCCTTACGCCACGTCAGGTTGGTTATGCTCTCCGCCGGCATCAAATCGAGGTCAAGAAGTTCTAAGCCCTGGTGCCGTCGAACGGCCAGACCTTACCTCCTCCCGCCGCGCACTTGAGGCGTGCCGCCGTTTTACCGGTGTCTGTCTATTGTCGAATGCCTGACAAATCTATGTCGGGTCGCAAATGGGGGGAACCGGACAAAATAGCTAACCCGTTGAAAAAAGCAGCGCTTTTTATTGGCATGGCCCTTGCTTTTTGAACCGCGACGTTAAGCAGCAACGGAGCCTTCAATGTCCCCACCAATGATTTCGCTCAAGAGCCTGACCAGCACGACAACCATGAACCAACTGCTGGCCACAGCGAAGTCCAGTGCTTGCGCCGCCTCATCGTGCGGTACGTCCGCGAAGCCGCACGACGTCGAGCCGGCTGTCTGGGAGAAGATCAAGGACCATCCCTGCTATTCAGAAGAAGCGCACCACTATTTCGCGCGCATGCACGTCGCGGTCGCACCAGCCTGCAACATCCAGTGCAACTACTGCAATCGTAAATATGACTGCGCCAACGAAAGCCGGCCAGGGGTCGTCTCGGAAAAGCTGACGCCTGACCAGGCGGTGCGCAAGGTCGTTGCGGTCGCCAATGAAGTCCCGCAGCTTTCCGTGCTCGGCATCGCCGGACCAGGCGATGCTTGTTATGACTGGAAGAAGACAAAGGCTACATTTGAACGCGTGGCCAGAGAGATCCCCGATATCAAGCTGTGTCTTTCAACCAACGGTCTAGCGCTGCCGGACCATGTCGGCGAGCTTGCTGACATGAATGTTGATCACGTGACGATCACCATCAACATGGTCGATCCGAGAGTCGGCGCGAAGATATACCCATGGATTTTTCATGACCACCGCCGCTTTACCGGGCTAGAAGCCGCCAAAATCCTACATGAGCGGCAGATGCTGGGTCTGGAAATGCTGACGGCGCGGGGCATCCTCACCAAGGTCAATTCGGTTATGATCCCCGGCGTCAACGACGAGCACCTCATCGAGGTGAACAGATGGGTCAAGGATCGCGGCGCGTTCATGCACAACGTGATGCCGTTGATTTCCGACCCGGCGCATGGCACGCATTATGGCCTGACCGGGCAGCGCGGCCCGCGGGCGGCCGAACTGAAGGCCCTTCAAGATCGTCTTGATGGGGGTGCGAAGCTGATGCGCCATTGTCGGCAGTGCCGGGCCGATGCAGTCGGCCTGCTCGGGGAGGATCGCGGCCAGGAATTTACCGTCGATCAGATCCCGGATGAGGTCAGCTACGACGCCAGCAAGCGCGAGGCCTATCGGGAGGTGGTGGCTCGCGAGCGAGGCGATCACGTGGCTGCCAAGAAGCAGGCGATCGGAGTGATCAAAGCGGCGGGCTCGAACGGACCGCTTCTTTTCGCAGTGGCAACGAAGGGCGGCGGCCGAATCAATGAACACTTCGGACATGCAAAGGAATTCCAGGTCTATGAAGCGTCGGCGAGTGGTATCAACTTCGTCGGGCATCGCAAGGTAGAGCAGTATTGCCGCGGCGGCTTTGGTGAGGAGCATGCGCTCGAAACCCTCATCGCCGCGCTCGAAGGCATAGATATCGTCCTGTGCGCCAAAATCGGAGATTGCCCCAAAGATCAGCTCAGGGAAGCCGGAATCCGAGCAATTGACGATTATGGCTATGACTACATCGAGACGGCCATCAGCGCGCTTTATGCCGAAGAGTTTGGGGCCGAACCACTTACGGCCACTGCTTGAGCCCGGATTCCAACCGAACGAGGAGCTGAAAATGGCCTTCAAAATCATCGCATCCCAATGCACCCAGTGCGGCGCCTGCGAGTTCGAATGTCCCTCCGGCGCGATCAAGTTCAAGGGCGAGGCCTACGTGATCGATCCGAACAAGTGCACCGAGTGCAAGGGAGCTTTCGAGCTGCAGCAATGTGCCTTCGTCTGTCCAGTGCCAAAGACCTGCGTTCCCGCTCCGGCATAGTCGGGATATCCCCCCGGCGCTCGTTGCACCCGTTTATCGATATCATGCAGTCCAAAAACCGAAAGAACGCAATGGACCTGTCACGCGAACAGGAGGTCGAGATCCGCAAGCCCCCGCTCTTCATGCCCGGTGAGCGGGTCCGTGCTACACGCCACGTAAAGAACGACGGTACCTATCCGGGCAAAACCATTGGCGAAAACCTGGTGCGGAAAGGCGACGAAGGCTATGTGCGCGACATCGGTACCTTTCTGCAGCAGTTCTACATCTATGCCGTCGAATGGATCGATCGCGGCACCGTTGTCGGCATGCGGGCGCGTGAACTGACGAGCACTGAGAAAGCCGCCACTGTCGTCAGCGAAGGAACAGCAAGATGAAGGTAATGATCCGCAGAACCAGCGCCGGCTTGTCGGCCTATGTTCCTAAGAAGGATCTCGAGGAGCCGATCATCAAGGTCGAGAATGAAGACCTGTGGGGAGGGGCTGTAACGCTCAAGAACGGCTGGCGGCTCGCCCTCCCTGACCTGCCGCGCGATACGCGCCTGCCGATCACCGTCGAGGCCAGGAGGATTTTCGACGACGACTGATGCTGCAGATAGGTCAGGATAGGCGGCAAGAGGAAGCAGCATGAATACCATCGTGACCACCCCCGACCGTCTCCCTTTTTTGCGCAACAGCGACGCGGAAAAGCGGCTTGATCTGCTGAAGGAAGCACTCGCCGCCGATGCGATCGTTCCCTATCTCGGTCCGGGTCTACTACGGCTGAGCTCTGCGGGGCCGACTGTACCGCATGAGCCGGAAGCCGTCGCGGCGGCACTCAACACGCGGGCGCCAGCCCCTTCCAGAATACGCACCAATATGTGGTCGGTCGCCCAATTCATTGAACAGCGCCGGCATCGCCGGACGCTTCAAACCTGGATGGCCAATATATTCGCATCGCCGGTGGCGCCGACCATTCTGCATGCCTGGCTCGCAACGCTGCCCCTCTCCCTCATAATCGATAGCTGGTATGACGCAACGATGCGGGCGGCCCTTGCTGAGACTGATCGAACGGATGTGGTTGAGATACAAGGCGTCACCAGAGCAACCGGATACGGCGACACCTGGACGAAAACCTACGATTTGTCCGGGAGGGAAATCGGAATGGCATCGGCGGCAAAGACGGTTCTCTACACGCCTCACGGCAGCGTCAGGCCGGCGGCAAATTTTCTCGTCTCAGATTCCGACTATGTCGAAGTCCTGACCGAGATAGATATTCAGACGCCGATCCCTGAAGCGGTGAAGGAGCGGCGCACCAACAGGGGCTTCTTCTTCATCGGCTGCCGCTTCAACGACCAGATGCTGCGCACTTACGCCCGACAGATCATGAAGCGCTCCAACGGCCCACGTTTTGCGGTGCTCGATGCGGCAGCGCTGACCAACAACGAACGCCGTTTCCTTGCAGCAAGCGCGATCACGCTCATCGACGTGCCGACTGGCAAAGCTGCGGCTCGGCTTGTCGGATGAGGAAAGTGCAGCCAAGGAGTGCTGCGGAGACGAAGCATCCGGCAGGCGTTCGTCGCGCAGTCGATACTTGAGCGACGTCGCAGGCGCATTTGCCGTGAAGGTCGATAATCTCCGCTATTGAGACTGAAAGTGGAGAGGGTAGCGTGCTAGGGTAGTCTGAGACGTCTCATTACCTCACGTGGGGAGGCCATGCGGGATGCCTCCTGAAATAACACGTCTCGCATCCAGAGGCTCGCCTGATCGCTATTGTGAAGGGCAGGCCATTGGACGGCCTGGTTGAATGCGGGCATTGGTAGCGGAAGTTCTACGATCTGCAGGGGAATAGTTTTTGCGAGCTGCTTGACAAGGCGTAAGGGCATCGTCGCTATGCGCTGGGTCCCTGAAAGCATGAACGGAACCATGCTAAAGCCCTGCACGACAACCTCGATCTGTCTCTTAAGCCCGTGCTCAAGCAAATACCATTCCTCAATGGAAGGCGTTCGGGCATTCCCGAACTTCACCACAACGTGCCCCATCGACATGTATCTCTCGAATGTAAGTCGCTCTGATAGTTGCTTGTTCGAGCGACACCCCACGCACACGAGAGTTTCCTCGAACAGTGTTGCCTTAGGATGCGCGCCCGACATGAACAATTCCGGAAAGATGAGAAAATCGGCCTCACCGCGCCGCAGGCAATCATCGTAGTTGTCGGCGAGAGGCAGCAACTCGAAGCAGACGCCGGGCGCCTCCCGGGCGACACGCTTCACGACCTTTTCAAAAAAGACCAGCGCGGCGTAATCGGAAAGAATGACCCTGAAGCAGCGATCCGATTGGGCTGGGCAAAACGGGTCCCAGGAAATGATGGAGATTTGGATGTTAAGCAGGGCCTCGCGCACTGCGGGCGCGAGCCGTTCGGCACGCGGGGTCGGAACGAGTTCGCGGCCAACCATGGTAAAAAGGTCGTCATTGAAATAGGTGCGCAACCTGCCGACGGCCGCGCTCATGGCCGGCTGACTCAGGTTGATGGTGCGTGCTGCCGCCGTGAGATTACGCTCCGCCATCAGGGCGTCGAGTGCGACGAGGAGATTTAGATCAAGGCCCTTGAAGCGCATGTCTCATCTACCCGTCGCGAGGTGTCGAGAAGGGTGACGAGGCTTGGCAGGCAAAAGCTTACCTTCTTCCCAGCGTATCTGCTTCCGACATGGAATTCGTTTTAAGCAAAAGTAATGAAGGGCCATGAGCACGATCGAGCTGACTGCATAAAAGAATGGCAGGTGACGTTAAAGCCGGCTGCAGAGCGGCTTTGAATCGTGATTGCCGCCACCCACTCGACGGACGCCGGGCAAAGCCGCCGATCTCATCAACCTGCACCAACTGAGGGGGCATGCTGACCTAGCGAAGTCGGGATCCGCGCGAGCACACATTGGCCTGTCGCATGCGCGATTTTGTGCTTCCGGTTCCAAGGGGAAAGCAGGGTGAGATGCGGTAGACCACAGTGCTTTAGCCTCCGACGACGCCCCAAAGTCTGGGACTGGGCAGAGGGGAAGATCAACGACACAACAAGCCTTGTGCCAGCAGCGCCGACAAAGAGCCCGAGCGTTACAGCGAAAGCCAGAAGAGCATTGTCATTCATTTCTGTCGCGCCTCGCTTGATGCTCTATGTTGAAATTGAACCAGAAGTGCACTTTCGACACCTTGTCGTTCGGGATACCGAAGAGCCAGGGGTTCGAGCGACACGGCCTGCGCTTGCAGGACATCAGGGGAAAGTTCCAGGGCCTCAGCATGACGGTATGCAACGACGGAGCCCGAAAACGATTTTTGAGAAGAAACCAGGGAAGACTCCGCCGCCCTTGGCAGAGGCAAAAGCACAACCGGCGTGCAGACGTCGTCGGAATTGAGGACATTCTCGTCGTGCGCAATGACAACGCTGAGCATCGGCATCTTACCCCTGCGGCTTCTCTAAAATGGAGCCTGGTTCGCCTCCTCCTACCGGCCACGGCCGGCAGGACATGATTGAGGACGGAGCGGATTACAATCCGGGCCATCCAGTGTTGGAATCATGCACGACTGGGAGGTCTGGTCGTGCAGGCGGGCCTCAGTGCCCAGGCCTACGTCAATGCAGCATTACGCGAGATCGGTAAAATCGATTGTATGGATGGACTCCATTCTCGTTATGGATGATGAACGCAAGCAGCGACCGCCAGTGCTGAGAAGAACAAGGGGCACCGGAACACTGCCGACCACAAATTGTCCCCGAAGCGGAAACAGAGCGTACAATCGAAAGGGAAATTGCCGTTCATTGGATCGGAAGATTTTGCATCCGAACGGATGCATGTTCGTCCCAGTACGCAAAGGAGATGCGGCTATCGCGCACAGCGAAGGCGCCACATCCTCGCCGGCCGGATGGATCGCGCCATTCGAGTACTGCGCTGGCACCGATTTCGTATATGAGCTCTGGAACGCAGGTCATTCCCGCGACCGCGAAATCCTGCTCAAACATTTTCTGGATTGCAGAACGACCTTCGACAGAACGCTGCTTTGCTGGAAGGTGCAGGGCATCTTCACGATATAGCTCTGCAACGGCGACCGCATCACGCCTGTTGAAGCGTCTAATCCACTCTTCGACCATTTCACGCGGCTTCATCGGGATGTTCCTTCGCCGGGTAGGATCATCGGAGCACGCCCGAAGTACGACTCCTTGACCGTAATAAGGAGCACTCAAGAACGCCTCGTCAGTGTTCAAGAACGTTGGACCCGCACGCCCTTGCAAGACACCTTGGCGGGGGCCTCGTAGTTACATCAGAGAATGCCGCTCCCGTATCGAGCGCAATTCGTTCCAAGACTTCGCAAAGAGGTGTCATTTCTCCTCCATCCATTGGTCGAGAAATTCCTCGATCTTGAGCGCCAGGCCAATCGGCTCTTGACCGACGGTCTGAAGGTGCAGTTCCGGATTTTCCGGCGCTTCATAGGGTGAGGAGACGCCGGTGAAATTTGCGATCTTTCCGGCAAGAGCCTTTCGATAGAGCCCTTTTGGATCGCGGCGCGCGCACTCGTCGATGGGCGTGTCGACGAAGATCTCGATGAACTCGCCCTCTTCCATCAATTCGCGCGCCATGCGCCGCTCGTCGCGGAACGGCGAGATGAAGGACACCAGCACGATCAGCCCGGCATCGGCCATAAGCTTGGCCACCTCCGCTACACGGCGAATGTTCTCGACGCGATCTCCATCGGTAAAACCGAGATCGCGATTGAGCCCGTGGCGCACATTGTCGCCGTCGAGCAGGTAGGTGTGCTTGCCGCGGGCATGCAGGATGCTGTCGAGCGCGTTTGCGATCGTCGACTTGCCCGAGCCGGAAAGCCCGGTGAACCAGAGCACGGCAGGGCGCTGGTTCTTCATCGCGCTGCGCGCACCCTTGTTCACCTCGAGTGAATGCCAATGGACGTTGTCGGCGCGGCGGAGCGGGAAGTCGATCATGCCGGCACCGACGGTGGCGTTTGTCACACGGTCGACGAAAATGAAGTTACCGGTCGCCCTGTTGTCCTTATAAGCGTCGAAGGCGATGGGTGACTGCGTCGAGATGTTGCAGACGCCGATCTCGTTCATCTGCAGCGATTTCGCGGCTTCGCGGACGAGGCTGTTGATGTTCACCTGGTGCTTGAGGGTCGTCACCGTTGCGCTGACGTTGTCGGTTTCGGTTCTGAGAATGTAGCTCCGCCCCGGGAACATCGGACTTGCATCGAACCAGATCACATGCGCCTGGAACTGGTCGGCCACGTACGGCTGCGCGGCAGGGGGGACCAGCAAGTTGCCCCGCGAGACATCGACCTCGTCGGAAAGGACGAGTGTCACGGCCTCCCCCTCCCCCGCCGCCTCGCGGCTCCCGGCATAGGTCACGATCTCCTTGACTGTGGATCGCTGGCCGGATTTGGCGACGACCACCGGATCGCCGACGGAGATATGGCCCGACGCAACCTGGCCGGCATAGCCGCGGAAGTCCGCGTTCGGCCGCATCACCAGTTGGACCGGAAACCGGAACGGCCGCTCCTTTGCGGGTGGGTCGAGATCCACTGTTTCCAGGTATTGGAGGAGTGCCAGCCCCTTGTACCACGGCGTGTTTACAGAGGCCGAGATTACATTGTCGCCGAACCGCGCCGAGATCGGGATCGGCTGGATGCTGGCAAAGCCGAGTTCCCTGGCAAAGGCCAGATAGTCGGTTGCGATCTCGTCGAAGACCTGCTGGCGGAAGTCGACGAGATCGATCTTGTTGACCGCCAGAACCACATGGCGAATGCCGAGCAGCGAGGCGATATAGGAATGACGCCGGGTCTGCTGCAGAATGCCCTGACGGCTGTCGATCAGGATGACGGCGAGATCGGCCGTCGAGGCGCCCGTCACCATGTTGCGGGTATATTCCTCGTGGCCGGGCGTGTCGGCGACGATGAATTTGCGTCTCGACGTGGCGAAATAGCGGTAGGCGACGTCGATGGTGATCCCCTGTTCGCGCTCTGCCTCAAGGCCGTCGAGAAGCAGCGCCAGGTCGATCTCATTGCCGTTCGCCGCGCCGACGCGTCCGAGATTGGCCAATTGATCCTCGAAGATCAGCTTCGCGTCGTAGAGCAGCCGGCCGATCAGCGTCGACTTGCCGTCGTCGACGGAGCCGCAGGTGATGAATCGAAGCATCGATTTGTTGTCGTGCTCGGCGAGATGCGCCGCCAGGTCGTGCGGCGGTATCGGGGACATATGCGACATCAGAAGTACCCCTCCCGCTTCTTCTTTTCCATCGCCGCGACTTCGTCCGTGTCGATCAGGCGACTCTGCCGCTCCGACGTGCGCGCCGCCATGATCTCCCGCACTATGTGCGGAACCGTGGCAGCCTCGGAGTCGATCGCGCCGGTCAGTGGGTAACAACCGAGCGTACGGAAGCGGACCATCCGCTTCACGACCTCTTCGCCGGGTTCAAGCGGCATACGGCTGTCGTCGACCATGATCAGCATGCCGCCGCGGCTCACCACCGGCCGGCGCGCCGCAAAGTAGAGCGGCACGATCGGGATATTCTCCTGATGGATGTATTGCCAGATATCGAACTCGGTCCAATTGGAGAGCGGGAACACCCGCATCGTCTCACCGGCACCGACGCGGGTGTTGTAGGTCTTCCACATCTCCGGTCGCTGGCGCTTCGGGTCCCAGCCGTGCTGGGCGTTGCGGATCGAGAACATGCGTTCCTTGGCCCGCGACTTCTCCTCGTCCCGCCGCGCTCCCGCCAAAGCCGCGTCGAAGCCGTATTTCTCGAGGGCCTGCCGGAGCGCCATCGTCTTCATGACGTGGGTGTGCAGGTTGGACCCATGTGTAAACGGATTGATACCCTGCTCGACGCCGTCCTGGTTGACATGGACGAGAAGCTTGAAGCCGCGTTCCTGCGCCATCCGATCGCGAAACTCGATCATCTCCCGGAATTTCCACGTCGTGTCCACATGCAGGAAGGGAAAGGGCGGCTTTGCCGGAAAGAACGCCTTCATCGCCAGATGCAGGAGAACCGACGAGTCCTTTCCGATCGAGTAAAGGACAACCGGGTTCGAAAACGTCGCGACTACTTCTCGAAGGACATGAATGGCTTCGGCTTCAAGTCTCCGGAGATGGGAAAGAGACATGTCACTTACCCCACCGGCACCAATGCGTCATCAAGCTCGAAGAATCTCGCGTATGGTCCGCCTGCGAAATGACGCCGCAACTCTTCGAAATTTTCTACGGTTTCGTCCAGCGGCCGCTGTTCCAGGCGCTGAAGGGTACCGCTGCCTGAAAGTTGCAACGCAGGAACGCCCAGAAATCGCCAGGCCGCTTCCAGGCATCCGGTGGGTTCACGCAGAAGTCTCTCATACTCGATCTCAAGCAACCTGTCTGAAGCGACGGAGTGCGCGACGCGAGCATGAAACTCATCAGCGGCCTTGAAGTAGTCCTCGCAGGAGGCGATCGACAAGTTGACGCGCGGCGGCGGAGCCGTATCGTCGTCCGAACTGAATTTCAGCCATTGGCGGCTTTGCCTTGCCTGCACCAGCGAACGCAGCGACTCCAAGGTGTTCCTGCGAGACAAAAGGATGACCTTGAGCCCTGGCCAGCGCGCCAGCTCGCTGAAAAAGCTCGGACGTTCCTGAAACTGCGGTTCGTTGATCTTGCATCCAACATGCGTGACCTTCTTGTCGCTCCGCATGGGAAATCGCAGATAGGCAAGTTCCAGAAGCTCGCGATCGCTGCTTAGCAGGCGATCCTTATCGGGCCAATTCGCGTCGTACGTGTTAAGCAGCTCACCGTTGCTCAACACGTTCGGATGCTCATTCAGCAACTCTTCAAGGTAGTGCGTTCCAGTTCTAGGCATTCCAAGGATCGCAAATGGCTCCGGCGCCGGTGCGGTGTTGGTCATTGCACGTGTTCCCGACTCAAATAATGCGTGAAAGTTTGGGTGGCGCCAGCATAACGAACTCGCCCACCCGATCGGCGCGAGTCCAGTTTCACCCGCGTGACTTGCTCAAGGACGGCCACAGGAACCCAAATTGGCCTATGTTGCAGCAGGGAGGCCGCCGCGGCTCATGGTGCCGTCGTTCCATAGCGCTGATAGATCGATTGGATACCATCCAGGACTTCGCGTGACAGGTTGACTTCCAGGCTGGCGATGTTGTGCTGCAGTTGCTGCACAGAGGTGGCCCCTACCAGGGTGGTTGCCACAAATGGCCGGCTTCTGACGAACGACAACGCGCCGTGCACTGGATCGATGCCATGTTCACGGAAGAGCGTCGTATATGCGAGTGCCGCGTGCTGAGCCCTCTCGTTGCTGTAGCGGAAGAAGCGTCCGAACAAGTTCAGCCGCGAGCCCGCTGGCCGGTGACCTCCGAGGTATTTCCCGGTCAGCGTGCCCATCGCGAGCGGCGAATACGCGAGGAGCCCCACCTGTTCGCGCAGCGCCATCTCGGCGAGACCATATTCGAAATCCAGGTTGAGCAGATTGTAAGGACTCTGAGTGCTTATCACGCGTGCTAGCCCTTGTGCTTCCGCGTGATGCAGGAAGCGCGCAAGACCCCAAGCTGTCTCGTTGCAGAGCCCGATGTGACGAACGCGACCGCTGTCGACGAGTGCGCTCAACGCTTCCAGCGTCTCCAGGATCGCAACAGTATCGTCGTCCAGCTCGTACTGGTAGTCGAGCAGCTGGAAGACGTTGGTGCTCCGGTCTGGCCAATGCAGCTGGAAGAGATCGATATAATCCGTCTCAAGCCTTCGGAGACTGGCGTCCACGGCCTCGAACAGATTGGCGCGAGTGTAGCTGACCCGGCCGTCGCGCGCATAAGGCAAGTTCGCTTTTCCTGCCCGAGCAGGCCCGACGGCTTTTGTTGCGAGCACAATGTCCTGCCTGCGGCCGGTCTTTCGTATCCAGCTGCCGATGTATCGCTCTGTCAGGCCATGCGTCTCCAGGCGGGGCGGCACGGGGTACATCTCTGCGGTATCGACAAAGTTTATGCCGGCATCGAGGGCCGCGTCCATCTGCGCGTGCGCCTCCGCTTCGGTATTCTGCTCTCCCCAGCTCATTGTGCCCAGGCCAAGCACACTTATCTTCAGACCGCTGCGGCCAAGTTCGCGACACTGCATCGCGTTCCTCCTTCTCGTGTAATCGTGGTGGCGTCAAGACATCAGGCGCCGACGAAACAGTGCCGCCGATAGAAAGAACGGCAGGATTGTGTAGAGGCAAAGCGCGCCCATATGCAGGCCCATGCTGCCCGCCGGGCGGCCAAGCATTGCCGGACGTATGAGGTCGATTGCATTCGCTAGTGGCAAGAACTGCGCTGCCTGCTGGAAGGTCTGGGGCAGCTGCGTGATTGGAAACACCGCGCCGCACAAGAAAAGCATCGGTGTGAGGACAAGCGTCTGGTAAAAAATGAAGTAGTCGTAGCTGGGCGCAAGGGACGTGACCACCATCGCCAAGCTCGCGAAGGCAAATCCAGTGAGCACGATGACCGGTAGCGCATAAAGGACGGACGGCCACGTCGCATAGCCCAGCACGGTGGCGACAATCATAATACCAGTACCGGCGAGAAACGCCTTGCTGGCTGCCCATGCCAACTCACCGAGAACGATGTCGCCGAGTGTCATTTGTGTGTAAAGGATCCCTTCCCAGGTTCGCTGGGAGTTCATTCGCGCGAAAGCCGCATAAATCGTCTCGAATGTCGCAGACGTCATCGCGCTTGTCGCCACCATGCCGCCTGCCAGGAACGCGATGTAAGACGTGCCGTCGACGCGACCTACAACAAGTCCGAGGCCAAGGCCGAGGCCGAACAGGTAGATCATAGGATCAGCCAGGTTCCCGAGAATTGAAGCAAGTGCTACTTTCCTCCAGGCAAGATAGTTGCGTCGCCACACCGCGCTCCAGTTCCAAGCGTTGGCGGGCAGAGCCGCGGCAAAACCTTCACCCATAGCTCACTTCTCCATCTCTCGCCCGGTCAGCCGCAAAAACACATCCTCTAGGTTCGGCGGACGCTGCAGAACACGCAATCCTGGGCGCTCGCGCAGCCGCACTCGCACCTTTTCCGGATCGGGGGCGTAGCAAAAGAGTGTCTCGCCGCTGATTTCGATGCGATCTGCATATGGTCTAATCAGAGAGTCCAGTTCATGCGGATTGCCGCCATAGATCTCGATGACCTCGCACCCGATCAGTTCATCGATCAGCGCGTGCGGACGCCCTTCTGCGATGTTGCGACCTCTTTCGAGCACGCAAAGCCGATCGCATAACCGCTCAGCCTCTTCCATGAAGTGGGTGGTCAAGATAATCGTCTTGCCGCGCGCCAGCAGGAAACGCAGGCGCTCCCAGATCAGGTGTCGTGCGTGCGGATCGAGACCGGTGGTCGGCTCGTCCATGACAAGCAGCTGCGGGTCATTGATCAATGCACGTGCAAGCGTCAGGCGCCGCTTCATGCCGCCCGAAAGTTCGGAGACCCGCGCATCTATCTTGCTCTCCAGGCGTGCGAACTCAAGAAGCGACGGCATGACCGCTTTGATCTTGCGTGTGTTCATGCCGAAGTAGCGTCCGTAGACCAGCAGGTTCTCGCGTACAGTGAACTCAGGGTCGAGGTTGTCGAACTGGGGCACCACGCCGATGCCCCTTCGCGCCAAGCGAGCCCTTGCCGGTACCGGGACCCCGAGCACAGTAATCTTCCCCGCATCAGGCGATGTCATGCCGAGGATCATACGCGCAATCGTGCTTTTGCCTGCGCCGTTCGGTCCAAGCAACCCGAAGCATTCCCCGGGCGCAACGCTGAACGACAGCTTGTCGACCACAACCTTGTCGCCATATGTCTTGCTTACGCCGGAAAGGTCGATTGATGTCATGGACATGCGTTCATCTTACCGTGAGGGCCGACTGGTTACTGTGAGGGCCGACTGGCGTTTCTTCGGTTACCTGCGTTTTCGTGTAGAGCAGGCCGTCGCACCATATGTTGTCAATGCGTCCCCATTCGCAGGCTGCAGCTGCATCCGGGAAAAAGCCTCGTCCATGGTAATTGGCACTCGTGTTGCAAAGCAGCGGAATGCCCGTGAGTTTTTCATATTCAACGAGTAGCTCGGCGACTTCATGAAGAGAGTGCCTCGACATGGTCTGCAATCGTGCCGATCCATCAAGATGGACAACAGCCGGAATTTTGTCCTGCCATTCCAACCGAGTCTGATGATCGAACAGCATATAGGGATCCGGAGTTCCAGGGTTGAATATATCCGGCGCCCGGTCTTCCAGGCATATCGGCGCCACCGGCCGGAAGTGTTCGCGAAATTTCACGTCGTTCAGAAAATCCTTCATTTCCGGCGAGGTCGCGGCTGCCAGAATGCTTCGGCCTCCCAACGCCCGAGGCCCGAGCTCGGCGGCCCCGGAAAGGAAAACCACGGGCTTGTTGCTGGCGAGGATGGTGGCAAGTTCCGGCATGCCGCACAGCTGGGCCTTCCATCCCGGCGGCACACGCCCAATCTGCAAGGCCGGGCCGCTATAGACCGACCATTCCAGGGACACGAAGCCTTGCTGCTCCACCATTGCGCAGCAAGCGGCACCGATTGCCGAGCCGCTGTCATTCGGAAATGGCGGTACCCAGACGGCATCGAACAGCCGGTCTCCCGCAGTGCACTGTTCCATTTGATATTGAGACCGCAACCCCCGGCTATACACAGGTTCTGCGGCCCCGGAAACGAATGGCGCCGCACAGCATTTATCATTTCGCGGACAAGGAGACGCTCAAGGAAGAGATGAAACGACGCAAGCACGTCTTCAGGTGCCTTCGTCTCCAAACGCATCACGCTGGCTTCGAAGAAATCATGCACAGCTGCGAGCGAGGACTCGGCGTCCGTGATGTTGGCGCGATAGCGACTGGCAAGCTCCGTATCGGCCGCAAAGTGCTCCTCGTAAAGCTCCTGAAACACCGCGACGATATCTTCATCAACCGACCCAAGCGCGATATAGGCCATCAATTTGCCAGCAACCCCTAGGTCCCAACCTCCCCGGCTCGCCTTCTTATAGGGTCCGAAATAATGGCCCGCCGCAGCGTAGGCCTGGCCTATCACAGGGAACAAGCATTCGAGGAACCGTGCGCCTCGGCCGTCCACGTAATAGAGGCGCGGAAAGATGCAGCCGTCCCAAACGAGGCAGAATGCAGGTTGCCCGGTGTTGGCAAAGGGGCTGGTGCAGTATGCGGAGGCCACGTGGCCCGTAACATGAGGATAGCTCTTGTAAGGAAAAGCCCGGTCGTCGAGAATGAGTCCAGAGCCGTCGAGGGATTCTAGAAGGCCATCGGCATGGCGTTCGACATAAGGCGCCCCTTTTAGAGTTAAGGGTGCCACTCCACTGAGGACCTGGAATTGTGACTCGTCCTCACCATCCCAGCCGTCGATAACGAATTGATCAATATCGCGCGGATTGAGACCGTATTGCGCCAAAGCGGCGACGATTGCGTCGAGATTGTCGACGGTTTGATATCGCGGATTGTTGTCCCGCTTCTCCTGCTCAATGCAGAAGACGAGCCGTCCATCCTCGACAAGCGCGATCGCCCCGTCATGGGTCAGCTTGATACCACAGATGCGCATAGTGTCTCCATGTCTAACGTCGACGGTTCAGTTCGTCAGGAAGCAGAAACCGGATTCTGGAAACGGGCGAGCAAGCAGTCTTCGTTGACCGACTCACCCCGGCACTCGAGCCGCTCTACCTCGAGCAAAGTTTCGTTCAGCATGCCGACGACCGTCTCAGCACCAGCAACGTGGCCCCAGCGACGACAATTGGTGTCGCGCGCCGATCCGAAAACCAGATGTCCTCCTGGCGCCAGCATCCGCACCAAATTGCGGACGGCCGCCCGCATCTCGGCTATTCCTCCAACGTAGTAGAGCACCTCCGCCACAACGATCAGATCGAACCGCTCATCAGGTGCAAACTGTTGAACATCAGAGACTATCCAGCTGATGTGCGGCGGGTCCTTCATGCGTCGGCGCGCTCTTTCTATAGCTTGAGGCACAACATCGATCACGGTGAGGCGTTGACAGTGGGGTGCTAGCTGCACCGTGAAGGCGCCGGCAGCGCACCCCACTTCGAGCGCATTTGAGATAGATCCTTGGGCCAGCGACAGGCGGAGCATTTGAGTGTGACGCTCACGCTCGAATGGATTGGCATCGAGTCCCCATGGATCGTCTGCGGCCAGTTCCCGATTCAGCAATTGATAATTATCGATCTGTGTCAACTCGTTCACCTCGGGTATGTAGCTCTTACTCGTCGCTGCAAATGCATTCAGACGTCACTAGCCTCGAAGAGTCGCGCGCAAGGTTGAGCCTTCGAAGCGGTGTCATATGTCCCGAACATTCTGCAGTGCGAGATTCAGGAGTCGAACGTTGGATGGGGGCCTGTTCCGCCGCTTTTTTCGACGAGCTGCCAACAGAGCTGCGCGACAGCCAGTCGCTATTGCTCAGTGTGCACAACGCGTAGGCCTTCAAGGGCAGCAACAGAAAAATGTTGATGAATGTGTGCAGAGAAAAGCCCAGGAATCGAAGCTGGCGGGCCCTAAACGCCACAATGCTGCAGCGAATGATGGTCATCGCCACAATCATCAGGACTGTCCACCAAGGCGCGGTCCCTGTCAGTGCGAGCTGTGCGAGCGCCGTTAGTACCGATAGCGCCAGAAGCAACGGTCCGAGATTCTGTCCGACCACGTCCAGCGTCAGAAAGCGATTAAGACCGGGCAGCAGGCGCAGCCCAAGCAACGTATCCCGGAAGGTGCTCCGCGCCCAGCGCAGTTGTTGGCGCAGATACGGCCCTAGTTTATTCGGAACGACTGTAGCTGCGATGGCGCTTGGCACGTACTCGGTTCGAAAGCCTGCCTTCAGCATGAGAATGGTGAGATGCCGGTCCTCACCGAAGTCGCTTGGCTTGCCCCGAAAAAATTGTGACTCGTACTGGTCCAGCAGCATAACGAGCGCAGAGCGGCGGTACATGGCACATGGGCCGCAGCAGCACATAACGGCACCGAAGCGAGCCTGTGCGGCACGCTCCTCGTTGCAAGCCAGCCAGTACTCCATATCGATCAAACGGGTCAGCCAACTGTCGCTTCGGTTGCTGGCCGTCAACTGCCCCATGGCCGCGCCGACGGCCGGATCCTGCATTTTGGGTACAAGCTTCGTGATGACATCGGACGCGAGTATCGTGTCAGAGTCGACGTTTAACACCAGATCTCCATGAGAGCGGCGTATCGCAGCGATCTGTGCCTTGCGCTTTCCGACATTCTGAGGAAGCAGAATGATATCGAACCTGGGGTCGCGCGCGAAGGTCTCGTGCACGGGTCGCAAAGCGTCGCGATTGCCGGAACCGTCATCCACCACATAGACGCGCATTTCCCCGGCGTATTCCTGATCTGCAACGGAAGCCAGGCACTCAGACAGCGTGCCCGGGTCTTCGTTGAAGCAGGGGACGATGACGTCCACGCTCGGCAGTTGGTCGAAGCCGACCGGGCGCTCAGACGCCGATGAATCGAATGCCGGCTGAGAGTAAACGGCCTGCATGCTTTTATAAGCAGTCGAGAGCAGCGCATAAAGCGAGATGGCGACGGTGCTGGTTGTATCAAGCAAGTTCATGGGATCTCTTCTTCAGTGATCTTGAGGAAGCGAGCGGATTACAAAACCGCGGCCTTGCAAGGCTGGAATTAGGCTGGATAGCGCCAAGATGGTCTGCTCGCGCAGATTTCGCCCAGTGCCGGGCTGCATTTCGTTGGGAGGACATCCGTCGTGCAAGAGCACAATTGCGCCCGGCCGGACAGAGGCGAGCACTGCATCAACAATGGCGTCGACGCCAGGGCAGGACCAGTCTCGAGGATCGACCGACCAATGGACCCCGGTCAGCCCAGCTTTCGCCGACGCCGTCAGCACTTTTTCGCTCCAGATGCCATACGGAGCACGGATGTGCCGCACCGAGGCGTTAGGGGACGCCGCCTTGATGGCTCTGTTCGCCTGCAGTATTTCACGCTCTACTTCGCCCGGTCCGCATGTGGACAGGTCCGGATGTGTCATCGTGTGGTTGGCGACTTCATGCCCTTCTGCGACCATTCGTTGGACGAGGCTCGGCTGGTCGGCCGCGAACTGGCCAATGACAAAGAATGTCGCCGGGACCCGATGTTCCGCCAGCACATCGAGGATTGCCGGAGTGCAAAATGGATGGGGACCGTCGTCGAACGTCAAGTAAACGCTACGCTGAGCGGTATCGTCACTGCCCGCGCTGTGCACTTCAGACAAGCAATCGGGGTACGTCATAGCTCTGGTCCGTTCCGATCGATGATCGCGCCGGTTGGCCAGTCGGAGATCGACCGTCCAACCGGCAGAACGATGACAAGTGGATCCTCGACGCGCGTGGGCGGCAGGTCGATACGCGCCTCTGGCAGGGTGAACCGCACCTGAACCCCGGACATGACGGTCAACAGACCGTACCGGGCGAATCTCTCAATATGTTTGCGCAGCGCATGCCGAACTGTGCCGAAAGCGAAGGGAACGCCAAGCTCCTGCAGCACTGGAAGCATGACATGGATCGAGTGGGAGATGCCGAGCCCTTCAAGGTCCGGGCGTACCCCGTACAATCCTAGTTCAGCCACGAGTTGGTCGACTTCACCAACCTTGATAAAACGGCGCAGCAAGCCCATGTGGGCAGCAACCCCACGGGAATCATAGGCGATTGCCCGCAGCTCAGGCCTGGCTCCGGCCCAACTTCGACTACCCTCGAAAGGCTTTGCATTGAACTCGCCGGTCGGTCCATAGGTGTTTCGAAAGAACTCGCAGAGCTCTACATGGTCGGAGAGTTGCAACTCATTTTCCCAGCATAGACGCCATTGCACCTCAGAGCGCATGCAAAGACCTCCTCATTTTTGCTGCTGCTAGCGCCCGATCACACGATCGAAGCTGCGAGCGATGTTGAACGTCAGAGGCGGTCGTCAGCGATCGCGATGACCTGTAACTGGAACGCTAGAACCATTCGTGGCGCCACGTTTCCAGAACTGCCTGGGCTGCCTAACCACTTCCGGTCCCTTCCTGCGCCACTCGCAAAATGCGCCGTCGATGGATCTTGATTTCCGTCAAGTGATGGGCTTCTAATGGAGCAGGCCAATGAATTCGTAAAATCGATTGTTTGGATGGCATGCATCGACGGCATGGATGGCTCAGCGGCCGTGAGCTAGTTCAGCCTGTGTCGTGCTGGACCCCTGACGGGCAAGCTGGCGGGCGCTCAGCATCAAAAGATCAGTCCCGCGCGGCCGTCGTGGTTATCCACCCGTCGAGAATGTCCTCAGATAAAAAACTGCGAGACAACATCTGCGCGCCTGAGCATGGGATTGGGCGGACAGCCGTCGGTTGAGACGGTCGTTGCTCCCTCTCAAGACGTCGCCCAGATGCACCCGCATCCTAGGGCCAGCAATTGCAAAGCGCCAAGCATGCCCGCAGTGCATTCAACATATGGATGCATGGCATCCATATAATCGATTTTACCAATGCTGCGGAAAACTGCATGGAGAAACGACGCGAGTTCTCGTGCAACACCACTTGAACCGTCGCGCCTAATGTTAACTGCTACACGACCTACGCGAGAACATGCGACCGCCACACGAATACAGCACCGTATTTCGATGAGGTACCGCTTTCACTTTGCACAGGCCGCCTCACGCGAAGTTCTTCGTGATTGTGTGGGTCTGCCCCGCCTTGGCGGCGGCCACTAAGCAAAATGAAGACTGACCATAGGGTACATTGAACAAGACAAAGTTCCAATGTGGAACGGCAGGCGCAGCTGGCCCGCTCAGCTTCGTTGCACAGGGAATTGAACGAGGAATTTGGGTAAGCTAATGGCTGATCAACTGACAACCGAGATCATCGAAAAGATAAAAGCTCATGCGTACACCGACAAACAAATTACTATCGACTCCGAGCTCCAGGATCTTGAAATCCACTCGCTCGAATTGACCGAGATCGTCTTTGATCTCGAGGTCGCCTACGGCATTGAGATCGAGATGAGCACTTCCGAGGCCTGGAGCAACCTGAAGAACGTCGGCGACCTCGTCGAGGCGACACGCGCTTTGATTACAGCTAAGAGTTAGCTTCGCATGGCCCGGTCCCGTATCGCAATAACCGGCCTCGGCGGCATGTGCGGCTTGGGCGTCAACGTGCCATCCATCTGGGAAGCGATGCGCGCAGGCCGATCGGCGATCGGCGAGATCACCAGGATCCCCCTCCATAAGACGAAAATCCGCACCGGGGCAGAGGTCAAGCAGTTGCCCGAGGTCGAGTTCGATCGCAAGCGTCTTGCGACGATGGACCGCTACAGCCTGCTGGCTGTTCTCGCCGCCGGCGAGGCGCTTCGGCAATCGGGGCTCACCGTCGACAATGTCAACACCGATCGCATCGGCGCGGTCGTCGGCACAGCTATCTTCGGTGCTGAGACGCTCGAAGAGAACTATCGCGGGCTCTTCATCGACGGGAAATCACACACGAATGTCTTTGCTGTGCCTCGCTCCATGCCAGGCGCACCGGCCAGTCAGGTAAGCATGGTCCACGGGCTGCGTGGGCCGGTGTTCGGCGTAACGTCGGCCTGCTCGTCGTCAAACCACGCGTTCATATCTGCGATCGACCAGCTGAGGCTCGGCAGGGCTGACGTCATGTTGGCTGGCGGTACCGACGCGCCGTTCGCCTTTGGTGTGTTGAAGGCTTGGGAGGCGCTGCGCGCCGTCGCCCGCGAGACTTGCCGGCCGTTTTCTGCCGATCGAGACGGCCTGGTGCTCGGCGAAGGCGCGGGCATGGCGGTCCTCGAGACCTATGAGCACGCCGTCGCGCGCGGCGCTCCGATCCTTGCCGAGCTTGCGGGCACTGGAATGTCCGCAGACGCATCCGACATTGTCGCACCGACCGTCGAAGGCCCGATCGCCGCGATCAAGGCCTGCCTTGCCGATGCCGGGCTCCTGCCTGAGGACATTGACTATATCAACGCGCACGGCACAGGCACCAAATACAACGACCGGCTCGAGACCCAGGCAATTCGCCGCGTCTTCGGCAGTCACGCCGATGTCCTTTCGGTTTCCTCGACCAAGTCGATGCATGCCCACTGCATGGGGGCATCCGGCGCTCTGGAGTTGATTGCCTGTGTCATGGCGCTCCGCGACGGGCTAATCCCACCGACTGCGAACTACCGGGAGAAGGATCCGGAGTGCGACCTCGACGTGACACCCAGCACTTTGCGCGAGCGCAAGGTGCGGGCAGCGATCAGCAATTCTTTCGCCTTCGGCGGCACCAACGCCGTGCTGGCGATTACGGCGGCCTGACGGCTCCTGCGAAGGAGTCGCACTGAAATCAGAACAAATTCCGCAGCAAAAAGTCGGCGGCCGGACGGAGCCATCCAAACAAATGCAGTCCCAGGTCCGGGAGGAAGAAAGCGCAGCGGTTGTCGTGAAGGCAATGACGGCATGGGTCCGCGACAGACGCTGCGCACCTAAATTTCAAAAGCTTAAGCGTAGTTGCTGGAGCAGCCCCTGATGAGGCTGTGATCGGCAAGCCGATCAAGCATGGAACCGGAGTGTTGGCGTATAGAAGAAGGTCCAACGATGTTCATGCTTTTCTGCATCAGGTCTCGCCGAGTAGGGTACTCAGCCGTGAGCGTCCGCTGTAAGCATGTGGGTACCTCAGGGCACGCTCGCACACATCAAAAGCAATCGAGCTCCCTATAGCTCCGGCCCGTTACGTTCGATCATTGTACCGGCGGGCCAATCGGAGATTGGCCGCCCCACTGGCAGAACGATGACAAGTGCATCTTCGATACGCGTTGGCGGCTTGTCGAGACGGGCTTCTGGCAGCGTGGACTGCACGCGAAGCCCCGACAAGACGGTCACTGGACTATGTCGGCCAAGTCTCTCGACATGCCGCTGCAGGCGTGCCTGACCGTGCCGAAAGCGAACGGAACATCAATCTCCTGCAATGTTGGAAGCATGACGCGAATTGAATGACTGATCCCGAGTCTTTCGAGATCCCGACGCACCCCGTACAAGCCAAGTTCAGCCACCAGCAGGTCAACCGCGCCAACCTTGATGAAACGGCGCAACACGCCCAAATGGGCCGCTACACCGTCCGAGTCGTAGGCAATCGCGCGAAGCTCTGGCCTCGCTCCGGCCCAACTTCTGCTGCCTTCGAATGGTTTGGCGTTGAACTCGCCGGTCGGCCCATATGTCTTTTGGAAGAACTCAGCGAGTTCGATATGGTCGGCGAGTTGCAACTCGTTTTCCCAGCACAGCTTCCACCGCACCTCAGAGCCCATGCACAGACCTCTCCTTCTTCGCTGATTATTGGGACAGTTTAGGCGATTGAAAGCGACGCTCGATTGGGGCGCGTCCGCCAGCCCCATTGAACTCCTACAATCCTTCCACTTTCGGTCACTTCCTGCACCGCTCGCAATTTGCCGACGATGCACTTGATTTCTTTCGATTGACAACGATCTAATGGAGTAAGCCGGTAAATACGTAAAATCGATAGTTTGGATGTCACGCATCCACACCATGGATAATTGAGCAAATGCGTTTCAAGGGCCTTGATTTAAATCTCCTCGTCGCGCTCGACGCGTTGATGACCGAACGGAACCTCACGGCTGCCGCACGCAGCATCAATCTCAGTCAGCCGGCCATGAGCGCGGCGGTCGGGCGCCTGCGCACCTATTTCGACGATGAGCTCTTTACAATGATTGGCCGTGAGCTGATTCCCACACCACGTGCGGAACGGCTTGCCCCGGCGGTTCGCGAGACCCTGCTGCACGTCCAGGTCTCGATCATTTCCTCGGATCCGTTTGACCCGGCCCAGTCGGATCGTCGCTTCAGAATCATCCTTTCCGACTACGTCACAATCGTTTTTTTCGAGAAGATCGTGGAACGGGCTGCGCGCGAAGCGCCGGGCGTCAGCTTTGAATTTCTGCCTCTTGCGGACGACTATGAGGACCTTCTTCGGCGCGGCGACATCGATCTTCTGATCCTGCCGGAAATCTTCATGTCAAACGCTCATCCTCGAGCGAAACTGTTCGAGGAGGTACATGTTTGCGTCGGTTGTCGCGCGAACGAGCAACTGTCAGAGCCGCTTACATTCGAGAAATACATGTCGATGGGGCATGTCGTGGTCAAGTTCGGCAATACGCGCAAGCCATCCCTCGAAGAATGGTATTTGCTCGAACACGGCATGAAGAGACGTGTCGACGTTGTGGTACAGGGGTTCAGCATGATAGCGCCCATGGTATCGGGTACCGAGCGTATAGGGACCATGCCTCTAAGACTGGCACAGCGTTTCGCAAAAACTATTCCGCTGCGGATCGTCGAGCTCCCGTTGCCGCTTCCCCCATTCACCGAGGCCGTCCAATGGCCTGCCCTTCACAATAGTGATCCTGCAAGCCTCTGGATGCGCGATATGCTGGTAGAGGAGGCATCCCGCATGGGTTTGCCGCAAGAGTCCAGGTGACGTTTCGGCGGCCCGGATTCAAGCGTTCAAACCGCAGCGCGGGGTACCGCCATCGTAGAGTAGATTACAACCCAGGCGCCACGCGCTAAGCTGAGCCTCGCAGCCGAGACAAGCATGACCGAGTTTCGAGCTGGTGTATCACATCGTCAGGCAACTCGGTCCATAATTTCCGACCGAATGGTTGTCGCGGTGTAGAGCGAAGCCTCTAGTGGCAGGTTTCCAAATGCGAGTTGACATAGCAGATAGTTGGCGCCTGCCGCCTCCAGCTGATCAAGAAGGGCTTGCCGCACAGAAGCTGCCGTTCCTGCTACGCACAATTCACTTTCGATCGCTGCATCGAAGGTCAAAGGCAGGTTCGGTGGTGTCGGGATCCCATTGAGTTCGTAGAGAAACTTAAAGCTTTCGAGCCACCGGGTGTAAGCGGGCATCGCGAGCGAAACCGCTTCTCTTTCAGAGCGTCCAATTACAACCATGCGAAGCAGGCCTAGAAACGGTGCTTGATCGTCGACGTCAATGCTGCGCTCTCTATAGGCGCGGTAGGCGTCAGTGACTTTGCGAACTGAAGCGGCAGGCCCTACGCACGCGATGTTCGTACCGTTCGCGGCCGCCCAGCTTGCGGACTCGGGTCGATTGGTGGCGATCCAGGTCGGCGGATGCGGACGCTGATATGGCCTCAGCGTCAACGGAACGCTGTTCAGCTCGAAATAGACGCCTTGATAGGACAGCGTACCCCCTCCCATTGCATTCATAAGTATCGCGCTTGCTTCCGCGTAGCGTTCTGGTGCCGCGTCCGCACCGATCCCGAAGTAACCCAATTCGATCGGGAGAGAGCCGCGCCCTATGCCCAGCTCTAGCCTGCCACCGCTCAATTGATCCAGCATGCAAATCTCTTCAAACGCGCGTAGCGGATGACAAAGGCTAAGCAGCATTACCATTGGGCCAAGACGAAGCTGCCGGGTACGCTGTGCGACGCTCGATAGGAACAGATTTGGCGACGGACCTCTCCCATGAGGGGTAAAATGGTGCTCTGCGAGATGATACGCATAAAAACCGAGGCGATCACACGTCTCCGCCAGCGTCAGGCGATTCGCGTATTGTCGGGCGATATCGCTGCCGTCCTCGTCCAGGTGATCGAAGATGCCGATGGCGAGGTTAGAAGAAGAGGCGCTTTTCATTCAATTATCTCCAACTCTGGCGCGGAAATTTTGGCCGCCGGCCACAAGCGACCGCTGGCATTGATGTGTGTCTGGTCCGAGAATTGCCTTTGCTCCTCATTCGATATTGGTCCTCTCAGTGCGGCGTCGGACAGCGCGGCAGCGGTGACCGTCAATACGCACGGGCTTATCCCTGGAGCTTTGCTCAGTGGCTCCAGCGTAAGGCGATGCCCATTCTCGTCGCGGTTCTACGAAGCGAGGATGTGGGCTTGTCTGAATAAAGATCAGTGCGTGTAAGTGTGCCTCTGGGTAGCAGTCAGAACTCAGCGACCAGGGTCGTGCTGAAGCCGGCCAGAAATGTCTCTGACAGCTGTGAGAAAAGCATCCATTTGGGCTTTTGTACCGATGCTGACGCGAATGCAGTTTTCGAGACCATCTTCAGGAAATACGGCAACGAGTATCTTTCGCTTCTTCAGAGATGCTTGCCACCAAGTTCCGTCTTGCCCTTCAGGCACTTGGGCCAGCAGGAAATTGGCATTGGAAGGTGTCACGGAGAAACCAAGTTGCGACAGCGCCACGCACACTCTCTGTCTTTCCCGCTTGATATGTATGTGGTTCTCTTCATACGCTTCACGATGGGAAAGAATGCCGATGCCAACGGCATGGCCGATCACGTTCATGTTGAAGACATTCTGAAGATTACGCAGCCTTCCAACAAGCTCAGGATGACCCAAACCGAAACCAATCCGAATGCCGGCGGCGGCATAGCTTTTCGAAAATGTTCTCAAGATCAGAAGGTTCGAATAGCGATCGAGAAGGCGCAGCGCATTGTCCGGCGCAAAGTCGACATAGGCCTCATCCAGCACGATCAATCGGTCCGACTGGGCTACGAGGCTCTCGATTTCGGCCACCGGAAGAAACGTTCCGGTAGGGTTGTTCGGATTGGCTAATAGGATGAACTTGGCATCTTTGGCAGGGCCGGAAAGCAGTTGCTGTGTCGGCAGCAAATAAGCTTCGCTCAATGGTATTTCGAGAAATTGAGCACCCTGCAAAGTGGCGAGTTTGCGGTTGAACGAAAATCCTGGCGAAATCATCGCCACGGCGTCGCCCGGACTAAGGAAGGCCTTGTAGATAAGCCCTAGCAGTTCAGAGGATCCGTTGCCGGCGATGACCTGATCCCTACAGAGCCCGTACGCTTTGGCGGCTGCTTCCCTCAAGCTGATGTTATCACCTTGCGGATAGAGATATTGGCGTTCGAGCGCCGCAACGGCGCACTCCATCACGGGCGCCGGCAGCGCAAATGGATTCTCATTCGTGTCGAGTTTGACACAGGTTGCATCAGGCACCGGCCAACTGGACGGCAGCGCATTTAACTCACTCGCCTGCTGCGAAAGAGATGAAAGCACGCTCTGCAATTTCGCGTCAGGCATATCTTTCTCCGTTTTCAGTCTCCACGTCCGGGGCCTCGCCGTTTGGTTGAGTGTTTAGCGCCAGTTTGGCGTTCCGCTTTGGAGCGCGGTCGGATCCTTTGCGGCAGATCGCCGCGCCGTAGAAGCACACCCACGAGACCAGACTGACGGAGGAGGGTCAATGAATTTTCTGAGACAATGATAGGATTCCATCTTTAAATCTATCATGATGATAGATTGTCAAAGCTCGCGGTCTCGGTCGGATATGGAATATTTTCCGGCAAGTAGATCTCGAACGGCAGGTCGATGTGCCCTGAAGGAATTGCCGTTCCGGTTTCGATCACCCGCGCCATCAACGTCGTCAGCTCGCGGCACAGCCGCCGTAACGGCGTGGCGATCGCCATCGTGATGACGCCATCTGCCAGCGCCGCCCGTGAGTCCGGTGTAATCTCATTGACGATCGCGACAAGATCCCGCCGCTCGCGCCGCTCGCGCAGCGCCGCAATGGCTCCCTCCATAGCGCCACCAGGCACATAAAATCCGATGAGCTCGGGTTCATGGTGAATGAGATCGAGAGTGGCTTCATAGGTGAGCTGCCGTGTCTCAGGGCTCACCAACGTAGCGAGCACCTCGAAGTTCTGCGCGTTCTCACGGAAATACGAACGGAAGCCGATCTCCCGAAGCTCCTCCGCCAGGGAACGGTGACCTGCAACGAAGACCGCCACTTTGCCCGGCCGTTTTGCGGCCTTGGCTACCATCCAGGCAGCCGTCCGCCCAACCTGCCGGTTGTTAAGCCCGACATAGCCCGCGCGTGCGCCCGCAGCGAAATCGGAAAGCAGAGAGAAGACCGGGACGCCTTTTACCTTCAAATCTTCGACTGCTTCCGTGATCGTCGGGTGGTCCGGAGCGACCATGGCAATCGCATGGCAGCGTGCGCCCATATTTTTGAGCAGCACGGCCAGCTCGCCGGGTGCATTCGACGTTACGAACTCGATGGACGGAATGCCGTGAAAAGATGATGCGGCATTCACTGCCGCCTCGACTTCGCATGCAAGGGCGGCAAAGAAGGGGTGTGCGGGCTTCTTGAGAATAAAACCTAGCCGGTAGTCAGGCAGATTGCGCTGCCTCCGCTGCTCCATGAGGCGAGCCGTAGGATAGCCGAGCGCGCGGGCCGCCTCGTAGACGCGCCGCGCGGTCTCTTCCCGTACCGGATGGCGGGCGTTCAAAACTCGGTCGACCGTCGCAACGCTTAATCCGGATTCGCGTGCGAGATCGCCAATTGTGGGACGCTTTGTCATGGCTCTATCTGATAAATCGTCATCGGAAAGGATGCAAAGACATGATGTATTTTGATGTATATCTATCAACCCATCCACGGCCTCGATGCATTGGCATCGCGGCAGAAAAGCGGCCGAGGCAGGACGCGAGAAATGGAGTAAAATGTGGACGTGCGCGGCTTCAACCTATAAGTGTGCATTACCGTTTCCCTGAACGCCGTGGCCGTGTCGCGCAACTCCCCTCAGCAAGGCCGGGGCGATCGCCTTGTGCAAGGGAATTGCGGCAGCGAAAACGAGTCCCCCGATCGCGCTCCGGCGGCGCACCAAGGTGGTCATTCCGATGACCTGGCCCTCGGCAGGGCCTTCACGAACATCCACCACAATACGGAAATGCAAGTGCCGCGCATCATAGCCGACGACAGTTTCCCGATCGCCGCTGTGCATGATCGGAATGCTGCCGATCAGGTCGGATTGCGTGGGGTGCAGGGCCGCGTTCAGCCCAAGGGCAGCTGCCACGCAGTTGCGCCATTCCCAAAAACTTCGCACCCAGCCCGCAGCGTTCCGAAGTGCTCGGAGTGCCGCTTCGGCGGCAGTCATGCGCTCGGAGAAGAGGAGAAGCTCGTGACGATCGGCCCAGTCTGCTCCCGGAAGCCAAGGGTTCGGCAAACTGACGGGCACCCTTCGTGGTCTCATGAGTG
Source organism: Sinorhizobium meliloti 4H41 (assembly GCF_000375585.1). Classification (GTDB taxonomy): domain Bacteria; phylum Pseudomonadota; class Alphaproteobacteria; order Rhizobiales; family Rhizobiaceae; genus Sinorhizobium; species Sinorhizobium meliloti_A. The sequence goes on from NZ_AQWP01000008.1 coordinate 110,290, forward strand.
CTTCCTTTCGCCTTTGCTAGCGCATTGCCGGGGCGCTCGCCGCCACCCTGAATGGTCCATGATTGCTCCGGGAGCAGGTACCAGCTACGAGACCGCTTGTCGCAGCCGAGCGCCAATCGTCGCACGTGCATCCGACCAGAAAGCCGCAGCGGCTTTAGGACGACGACATCAAAGCCCAAGACCGGGCCGCATAAGCCATAGGGGCAGAACGCTTGAGCACGGCGATGGCGTCGGCAGACAGGCCGCGTGCTCAAATGCAAATCGGTTGGGAGTTCGCGAGCTCTGGGTCACGGCAGGCCCGCCAGTCACGCAGTCGTTTGCGCCACTGGTCCGCTCAGCGGCGCTGCACGATTGTTGCGCCAAAAAGATGATTCGGGTTATCGTCCGCGCAAAATGCGCCGAAGGTCATTTCGGTTGAGCAAAGTATTCCAAACTTGCAACGGAGAAAAACCGACCGGACCAGAAAAGAAAACCGCCCCGAAACAGATCCGGAAGCGGTTTGCTAAATAATCAATTTTGCCAAATCCTCAGTAGCAAACCTCACTTCCCCCGTCAACTTAAAAAACACCGTTTCGGTGAATGGGGTTTCTTTGTCTGGTCTCCAACACAGGAGACGAGAGTGCGAGAACCGATGCCACCAAAGCGGTCGATCGGCCGTAGACAGACGCCCACACGTGCCGAATTCCGCCGGCTGGCACTATCGGCTGAAATCGGGACCGTGACACGCGGACAGCTCGCCGTGCTTGCGCAAAATCTGCCCTGCACGGGGATAGTCAACGCGACCGAAGCGTATCTTTTGACCACACTGATCAACACGGCACCTGCGGAAGCGTTCGACAAAGGCGGCCGGCCAATCATCTTCAAGTCGAACCAGCAACTCGCTTTCGAAATCAATCGTTCGGCCGGACGCGTGAGCCGGCTGCTGTCGAGGCTTTTCGATGCCGGGCTGATCACCATGCAGGACAGCGGCAACTACAAACGATATCCCACCCGAGACGTCGAAGGCGTCATTGTCGACGGTTGCGGGATCGACCTGCGAATACTCATCGTTCGTTACCGCGAGCTTGATGAACTCGTAAGGCAAGCCAGAGTCGAAAAGGCTGCCGCAAATGCAGCGCTGCGGCGGTATCGCGGAGCTTTGCGTAATCTGCGACGTGCGCTTGCTTCGGCTTGCTGCCTTCCGCAGCGCACGCGGGCGCGGCTTGAGGTGCGTCTTGAAAAAGTCATCATTTTGGTCGGCATCGCGACGCGCGCATCAAGCGCCCTGTTGCTTCGCGCTACCGCGCTTCTTGAGTGGTTTGTCGAACGGGTTATGCAGCTCCCGCGCCGGCCTGAAGTTGCGTTTGCGCCGCAAGATTCGGCATGCAAATGTGTCGAAAGCGGCATGCACAGACAGAGTACAAGCCCTGATTCACATGAAGAGAGTAACGATAACCAGTGTACGGCTACCGCTGGACCAATGACTTCAGCCAGGGCGGGCGCCGCCAGCGAAGGGGCTTCTGAAGCAAGCCCGAGGCGACGCGGGCGCGCAGTCAAACAACCACGTCATTCGCGGCAGGAGATGGTCGCACTGCAGGACATATTGCGAGCCATACCAGCACTGAGCACTTACGGTTTGGCGCTGCCCCGCAGTTGGGCCGATCTCACCCGGATTGCTCCGCAAATGTGCCGACTTGCCGGTATTTCGGACGATGCGCGGCGCCGCGCCGTCGATCAGATGGGCGAGCACCGGGCCGCCGTTGCGATCGCGATTACCCTGCAGAAGCTCGATCGGCAGGAAGTCTCCTCGCCAGAGGGCTATCTGCGAGCAATGACTGAGCGGGCGGGCTCCGGCGAACTACACCTTTCCCGTTCGATCTTTGGGCTCGCGGCCCGCTACACCATGGAGCCGCTGACTTAGGTTCGAAATAACATCTTCAGGCACGGGACAGAAGAGCGTTCAAATGCGCTCTTTCGTTGTCGCATGCCCGACAATATCCGACAAACGTCACAACAGTCTTGAAGTATCACCCTACTTCTAAACGAATTTCTCCTTGGCACGGTAGGTGCAAGGCTATTCCCAGCCGCATCACACGCCGGGAGAAGGGCTTTGTCGCAAACTGATAGGCAACGACACGAGTGCTCCACGTTTTCACACGTCGGCGCCGTTAGCGCCCCGCTTGCACCATCGCCCTTCGTTCAACGCGAGGAAAGAAACACATTCACCAGCAAAGTCGCGCTTCCGTCTGGGGTCGTACGGCAAGGGAACTCGGTCGGACAGCGCATGCGACAGGCGTCCGGATCTCACGCCAGTGGAAAGCTGTTGCAGCGGCGCCGTCGCAAGATCTGGAGATCGTACGCCTCGTTGGACGCGGACGCAGCGTCGAAAGGGACCGACCCATGCCGATTGCCATGAAAAGGCCGGGGACGGATCGCCTCGCCAAAAATGGCATTGAAGCCGTGGCAATGTGCGAACGGGCTACCGCATGCGCCATCGCCGGGCTTAGCCTGGTTCACGTCTGCGGGAGCAACATTGCAGCCTCCGCGACATCCCCTTCTCGAGCTTAGGCTCAACAATGCCCCTGTGGCTGAATAGGTCACTCAGTTTGCCGAGCAGGTGATTGGCCGTGGGCATCCGCCCCAATGGGCGTCGGGAATACCAATTCAGCAACGAACTCCGACAACCGTGCGCAACGATGGAGTTCCGACCAGAGCAGTCCAATCCCGCTTCTTTGGGATGGCGTCCTGGCACGGTTCCGGATCTTCCACGATCAACCCGCGAGGGGTCCGTGCGCCAAGCTGCGGCCGCTGCCGCTTCGCGTTGCGGTGATCGCGTCCGGAAGCCGTGCCTTTGAGGAGCCATCGAGCGGGATTGGCCCGCTCCTATTGGAGGCTCTCGAATGTCGCACGATCTCTCACTCGCACAGTCCCACGCCTTTCAGCTTTCCCGCGACCTGATGGCCCCGGTCACCCTCTTCACCGTCGACGGCCAATACGGCGTTCTCCCGTCGGACGAAATCGAGCCGGACGATGATCTTGAAATCGTCCATGAATACACGCCCTGGCATTGAGCCTCCGGCATAGCTTGCGGCTTTGCCGCTTGCGAGCGGCAGGCCGCAAGGGAGGCTTCGCCGCGGCCGACCTTTGCATGATTCACCAAATTGCCGGCCGCGCCCTTGCGTCCTTTGCTCTTCGCGGCCGCTCAAGCGGCGTTATAGAGCTGAGGAAATGGAGGCGATCGCTCTCGCGATCGGAAGGAAAATGGAGAGACGAGAAATAGAAACGCTCCGCGACAAGGTAAGCTGCGCCGCGGTGCTGGAACAAGCCGGTTTTGCCAACGATGCCAAGGAAAGCACCCGGCGGGCCCTGAAGTTTCGGCGCGGCGGCGAGATCATTATCGTCACGCATGAGGGCCGCGGATGGTTCGACCCTCTCAGCGATGCAAAAGGCGATGTCTTCGGGCTCGTCCAGCATCTCGATCGCGTCGCCTTCATGGAATGCCTTGAAAAGGTCGCTGGCCTCGTGGGGTTCGAAGTTTCGGGCCCCAAGTGGCTGCCTCGCATTGCTGACGACCAACCCGACCTTTCTATTGCCGATCGCTGGCGAGCGCGACGCCGCCCTTGGCCAGGCTCATCGACGTGGCGCTACCTCCATGATGAGCGCTGCCTGCCCTTGGCTCTGCTTCGCGCAGCGATCAAGGGCAACCTCCTTCGCGAGGGCCCCCGCGGCAGCATGTGGGCCGCACATACGAATGAGGCCAGTGAAGTCACCGGCTGGGAGGCGCGGGGTCCGCAATACCGGGGTTTCTCCTCCGGAGGAACGAAGGTCCTTTTCCGCTTTGGGTCCGGAACTGCACTGCGCCTGGCCGTCACAGAAGCTGCCATCGACGCCATGAGCCTCGCGGCAATCGAGGGACTGCGCGACGGTACGCTCTATCTCAGCACCGGCGGTGGCTGGTCGCCGAGCACGGCCGCGGCGCTCCGCGAACTGGTCAGGCGCCCCGACGTCCAGCTCGTCGCCGCCACTGACGCCAATCCCCAGGGCGAGTTTTTTGCCGAGCGGTTGCGGCTGCTCGCCGGTGATGCCGGCTGCGACTGGACGCGACTCCGGCCGTCGGAGGAGGACTGGAACGAAACGCTGAAACTTAAGGGAAATAAAAGAGAGGAAAAGGAGGGAGCAGGCAAAGGCGTGCCGCATGCGCGCCACCCGCGTCAAGGGAGGGTTCGTCCGGCTTCAGCCGGCCCTTGACCCGGCCGGTCGCAATGCCGGCGGCCCGAAAGGGGTCATGAAGGACTGAAGAGGATGGTGAAGTTGAGAAGGCTGTGCCGCGCTTCGGTCCGGAATCCGCGCGAGGCGTATCCTCGAAGCGAAACGGAAGTCGATCGCCAGCGGCGTCATAATGTCCGCCTCATCGCAGAACGTGACCAAGTTGTAAGACCCGTGCCTCTTGCTCCGAAGCCAAAATCCTGATGCCAAATAGGCACCGGCGCCTCAGACACCCTGAGCCTAGAATATTCGACGATGCCGAGGGCCGACCTCCTCGAAGCCGTTCCGCAGATAGAAATCGAGAGTGCGCTTCCATTTTGGTTGCCCGGGCGCTCCAACCTCAAGTCGCTTCCATCCGCGAGCACGGCTTTCCCGCGAGGCCACCTCGAGCAGATGAGGGGCAATCCCTTTGGAGCGCATGTCCGGTCGAACATAAAGCTCCGAAATCTGTCCGAACTTGCCTCCTGCATAGATCGCCGTGCATTCGTTCAGCACCATGATGCCGACCGGCTCGTCATCTGCAATTGCGATCACAGCGAACACGCAGCGTCGGCAAGCACTGTCTCCGCGCTTTGTCTGACGACGTCGGGCGTGGGCGCTTTCCCGCCAGAGAGTTCATCGAGCAGTGCGTGAATGAAACTGGCGACCGTCTCGACGTCCGTTGCGTGCGCGCGGCGAGTAGATATGGGAGGCATATTCTCTCCTACTAGCGGTCAAAAATCCCGATTCATGCTACCAGCAGCGCAAGCCCGACACTCACTTTTAGAGGCAATGTCGGGGCTGATGAACGGCATTGTTCATCCAATTATTGCATAAAAACTGTTCACGACTTATGAGCGCAGGTGCGCGAATAAAACGATTCGCGACAGCTGCCCGGATGCGTGGGAAACGATTTTCGATCGGGCGCTCGCACCAGGCGAATCTTACGAGAAGGATCGGCAGTCGTTCGCGCGGGAGCATGCCGGCGACTGGATTGTCACCGCTGCGCTGCGTTCGGACGATCAACCTGGTATGACCGAGGTTATCGCCACGATCGGCGGTAAGCGCGGCGAGCGTGCGCAAGAGCGCCGCTTTCTGGTGCCGAGCGACGAGTATGCGGTCGGCCGGTTCGGCTTCGTCATCGATGAGACGCGGCATGCCGCCTCTGAGGTCCCTCCAGTTTCGCCAGTTGGCGGTGGAGGCCGGCGTAACGTCGACTTCCGAGCAACAGGCCGTAGCTCGCCAGAACGGAAGTGGCGCGGCGGCAGACACAGCACCCGTTGGAAAGGCGGAGACAAGGCGGGAGCGCCGGTCGTTTCCTTAGGCGTCATGATCCCTCCCCAGCCGGATACCCCTTCGGTTTTGGGGCGGTCTGAACCGGCTGCCGGGTGCGCTTCAAGGCCGCTGTCGCGCCGCGGTGCGGCCGGACCCCGCCGTCCCTCGCGGAGCAGGCTCGCGTGCTCTTTCGAGGGCAGGTTGCCCCATTAGCACGCAAACCGGCTCCGCTTGTCCAGGTAGGGCCGGACCCTGAAGCGCCCGCCTTCCGCCGGTTCGGGATGACCGCACCGAAGGGCAAGCCGGCATGGGGCCGGAGCCGTTTCGGACGACTTCGAAAGGAAACGACCATGGCTCAGCCCACTACCTCCTCCCGCCAATCTGCGCGCGTCGTGGAACGGCGCAAGGGCGTCACCATCGAGATGGTCCGGCTGACTTGCCCCGACTCTACCCAGGCGCTGAAGATCGCCGAAAGTTTCGGCACCGCCGTCATCGACAGCGACGGCATCCGCGACCTGCACGAACGGCTCGTCATCGAGACCGCTGATGCGCTCGGCGACGGACTCGGTGACAAAGCCATGCAGATCCACCTGCAGCGCATCGTAGGCGCCTTCGTCGGCTCCGCTCACGGCGCCGGCCAGTTCTATAGCCGCGCGGTCACCGAGGCGCGCGATGCCACGGCCAAGGCCGCCAACGATGTCCGCGACGAGGATCTCGACGGTCCCGTCGGGTATGACAGCGCGGCACAGCGCAAGCGCGAATTTGCGGCCGACATGGGCGTGCAGGCCCATTCGCTCAGAATGGCGGCCGAGGGCGCTGTAGCCGCCTATGCCCAGGTGATCGGCGAGGCCTGGAAGCATTTCGACCGGCCGGTCGAACAGCCGGGCCACTCGCTCAACCGCAAGGCCGCTGAGGCGCAGATCTCGGCCTTCGATTAGGCCACCGGCGGGGCTCCGGCCCCGCTCTTCCTATCAACACGAGAACGGCTGCTTCCATGGCGGAGCCGGCCTTTTTCATGTCGCCGACGCGGCCAATAAGGAAAACGAAAACGGGTAGATGGCACCTGCCGCGGCCCGTGCCGTTCGTCGGGTGTGCAGAAGCCGCCTGCGGACGCAACGGCTCCGCCATCCTCCACTTCGTTCCGGCCGTTCCGGTGCATCCGCCGGCTCAAGGGCTTCTGCCTTCATCCCTCCGCAACGGGCCGCGATGGGCGCGGACTCAAACGGAGGGTTAAAACGTGAAAAACACAGAGAACCAACGGGTCGATCTCTATACCCGCATCACCGACATGATCATCGAAGACTTGACGAAGGGCGTGCGGCCCTGGATGAAGCCATGGAATGCAGAAAATACGACCGGCCGCATAAACCGGCCATTGCGGTACAACGGGCAGCCGTATTCGGGCGTCAACGTGCTGCTTCTCTGGTCGGAGGGCATGGCGCGGGGATATACGTCATCCACGTGGATGACGTTCAAGCAGGCCCTCGAATTAGGCGCCGCCGTCCGCAAGGGCGAGACAGGCACGACCGTCGTCTTCGCCAACCGTTTTACGAGGTCCGAAATCGACGAAGATGGCGGCGAGGTCGAGCGGGAGATCCCTTTCCTTAAAGCCTACAGTGTCTTCAATGTCGAACAGATTGAAGGACTTCCTGAGCAGTATCATCATCGGCCGGCACCGGCCCCCGATCCGCTCGAACGTATCCAGCATGCCGATCGCTTCTTCCGCAACACGGGTGCTGTGATCCGCCATGGTGGCAACCAGGCCTTCTTTGCGCCTACTGCCGATCTCATCCAGATGCCGCCGTTTGAGAGCTTCAAGGACGCGGCAAGCTACTATGCCACCTTGAGCCATGAGGTCACGCATTGGACGGCGCCGGCGCATCGACTCAGTCGCGACCTCAGCCGCTATGCCAAGGACAAATCCGAGCGTGCCCGCGAGGAACTCATTGCCGAACTCGGCAGTTGCTTCCTATGCGCGGATCTCGGCATCGCTCCCGAGCTCGAGCCCCGCCCCGATCACGCCTCGTATCTTGCCTCCTGGCTCAAGGTCCTAGCCGGCGACAGACGAGCGATCTTCCAGGCGGCGGCGCATGCGCAACGGGCAGCAAACTTCCTGCATGACCTGCAGCACGAAGCCGCCGAAGAGCGGCTCGCTACGTGAGGTTTTTCAGCGTCGGTCGTGTCCCGCCCACGGCCGACAACTGGCTTGGTCGCGGAGAACTTGTCGAGATCAGCGAAAACCTCTCAGATCAAGGTTTCCGCTCAGTTGGCTGGAGCTTCCGGGACGGCTTGATTTCGACGATAAACGGCCTTGTCTGCTGCGCATACATCGTCCAGGCGACGAACGGCGAGGCATGCGATATCGCGAAAATGGGCCCAAACGGCCAGGCTCATCTGTTCTGGGACGTTTGATTTTGACATGTGGACCCGGCAACGGACCCACCGTCGCATAATCCCGTCAGGCAGTCGGAGAGCAGCGGCCGTCACCATATTCCTTCGACCGTTGCGCCAGGCCACGTCCTTCGCGGGCTCGATGAGGCATGTCTGATCGAAGACCGGCTTCGCCTCGATCGTGTTCCCGCAACGGCCTTCCCGAAACTTTCTTCCCCTGAGCGCGATGCGCTCATTCCTCGCGGAACAACAAAGCTTCGCCTGGCCGCCCTCCACCTTGTTCCGGCCCTCCGGGTGCGGACCGATCGTCCACGATCCTTACGACAGCCATCGAGGCCGCGACGGGCGCGGCCCGAAACAGCGAAAGGAACAGGAAAATGGCAACCATCGGCATCTTCACCACCTCCGAAACAGGCTTCAACGGCTCGATCCGCACGCTCGCCCTCAACGTCAAGGCCCGCATCGCCCGCATCGAGACCCCCTCCGACAAGGGCCCGCACTTCCGCATCTACGCGGGCAACGTCGAGCTGGGTGCCGCCTGGCAAAAGCGCTCCGAGCAGACGGATCGCGATTACCTCTCGGTCAAGCTCGACGACCCGAGCTTCCCCGCCCCGATCTACGCAACGCTCACCGAGGTCGAGGGCGAGGACGGCTATCAGCTGATCTGGTCCCGCCCCAACCGGGACTGAGACCTAGACCTGGCCCCGCCCGCAAGGCGGGGCCACCTGGTGCAAGGACAAGCCGGAAGCAGGCATCGAGCCTGCCGCCGGCTTTTTCGCTGCGATAAGGAAACGGAATTTGTCTGCTCAGATGAGGCTATCGTGCCGGGAGGAAATGCCGGTCTCAAGGACGAGCGGTGCTCCCAATTTTGCCTCCGCTCCGGTTTTCCTCCGCTCCAACAAAATCGGCTCCCCCACGCGCCGGCTCCGCCGGTCGCTTCCGCGTTCCTTGACCCGCGTCATCTCTTCCCGCCCTGCGGCCTCGTCTTTCGCGAACTCAAGGAGATGAGACGATGACGATCGAACAGCACATCGAAGAATTGTGGGCCGAGCTCAACAGCGCCTGCGGTGCCGTCGAGCGCCGCCAGATTGAGGCCGAGATTGAGCTGGCCCAAGCTGACCTGGCCGTGATGCTTGCCGAACAGGACGGTGCGATCGAGGCCGGGCCGCCCTTCTGAGGCGGCACTTTTTTGTCCTGCAATGTGAGCCGGTCCGCTCCCCGGCTGTCAGGGATTTTCCTCGACCCGGTCCTCCGGCTGCACGCCTGCGTAAAGGACGGCGCGGCCCAGCGGCGCCGATGAGGCATCATTGCCCGCTTCGGCGAGCCTCTCTCATGTTGGCGCGGAGGAGCGCGGCCGATAGCCGCGTTTTCGCTTCTGTCGCAGCAGATCGAGAAACAGTTCGACGGCTTCCTCTTCCCGCCCGAAATGATGGATCATTGTCTGACCCTTTGCGCCAATGCGGCCCCACGTCCTGAGCAGGCAAACATCCCCGAACAGGTTCGGCTCGATCGACATGGCGTAGTAGCGCGCCATGTTCTTTGCCGCATCCGTGCGTTCGACATAGAGGTGATAGGGTTGCGAGATCATGAGATCAGAATCGCCGATCCCGGGAATCACGTCCAACGACAGTTATGAATCGTTCGGCAAGGATCGATTCACATCAGTGATGATAAGCGAAGCCTTCCGCAGGGATTTGAGCGAGACGCCTGCGGCGCACGGCCCTATTCGCTCACCAAACCCGCGAGCGCGGTTTTGGCCATCCGAGTGACGATTGCTCGCGGGGTCTTAGCCGCACCACCCGTGTCTTGCGCCGTCCCAGCGCCTCGCGAGGCCTTCAATGATGAGACTGTCTCCTAGTGAGCGCCCTCCTCGCGTGACGGTACGAAGTTTGCGGCCATATTTGTCCTCGTCGCGCCAACCGGCCGATAGCGAGAATTTTCCGGCATTGAGCAGCGCCAGCAGGCGTGCTTTCGCCGCCTCGCCTTTTTATCCGTTCCGCCTCGCAGCGCGGAGGGCTGAGCTCCGGCGTGTCGATATCTGCGATACGGATCTTCTCCCCCTTGAACCAGAACATGTCGCCATCGACGACGCAGTTCATTTGCGTGCTATCGCCGCAGAATGAAACCGCGGCTGCCGACGTATCCGGCGGAGGTATGTTGCTCAGAGCGAGGACACCCGAGAGATCGCCGGCGCCGCCGAAGGCAAGCCGTCCTCCCGCAGCAATGATGATGGCTAGGATGACCGCTGTCAGCGATGTGTTCGGGCCGTTCTTTCCCGATCGAGGCCATTTTCCCTGTGGGCGATTTCGATCTTTCCTGCTGCCGGACTTTCGCGCGCTTCTGAATGGAACCACATTCGATTTCGCCACTTGCCCGATCCTTTGCAGTTTGGCTCAACCTATCTTGGACTCGGTTTCATCTGTCTTCACGGACATGCCGAGCTTCGGGTGGTGTGCGAGGGGCGGGGCGCAGTCGGTCCCGCCTCCCTTCGGGCCACTTTGTTGAGGCTCCTGCGGCTGCGCTGTTCCCGCTCCTCGCACGACGAGAATTCCCGAAATCCCGCCCTTGAGGCGGCCGCTATGCTGATTTCTCCGATGCTCTTCATCTCTCCGGATCGACCTTGCTCGTTGCACTGCGCGTCGGCCGATCAGGCAAGCTCGCTGCGTGTTTTTCGGCTTCGGAAAACCGGTTCTTGCCCACGCACCCCTTCATATCGTCGCGCCGGAACCAGATCGCGCGTCCGCAGCGCAACGGTGCATTTCCGGCGGTGAAAACGATCTGTTCGTCGGCACGCATGCGCAGCACCTCATGCGGCTGGATCAGCGGTCGAGCTGCAAGTTGCTTCGATCGTGTGCGCGATGACCCTTTCGACTGGAAACTGCGGCTGACCTGGTCGATCTCCACCGTCGTCGTGCCGCAACGGCGGGAAATGTATTCCGCAGTCTCCGGATCGTTGATCGCGGCGAAGGAAATCCAGCTGGCGCTCTCGAACCACTTGCTGGCGGCTTCACGGCCGCCATAGGTCTCGCGCATCTGGCCGATCGACTGGTAGATCATGGTTAGCATTATCCCATACTTACGGCCGGCGTCCCGGGCGGTCTCAAGGATCCGCATGTAACCAAGGCGCGCCACCTCATCGAGGACGAAGAGCGCCCTCCCCTGCATCGCGCCATTGCGGTTGTAGATCGCGTTCAGAAACGAGCCGATGATGACGCGCGCCAGGCCCGAATGCGTCTCTAGTGTCTTGAGATCGACGTTGATGAAGACGTCCGTCTTTCCTCCGGCAAGATCGCTCGTCGTGAAGGTCGTTCCCGAAACCAGGGCGGCGTAGTTCGGGTAGGACAGCCAGTGCGTTTCCTTCACTGCATTGGCGTAGACCCCCGAAAAGGTCTCCGGCGTCATGTTGACGAAGGCAGCGACATTTTCCTTCACGAAATCCGAGTCCGAATTTTCGTAGATCGACTGCAGGCGTTGGCGCAACTTGGGTTCCGGCTCGGAGAGATTCTTTCGCACCTGCCGGAGCGTCTGGTCGATTTCCTTCGTGTGTCCGGAGAGACAAATGTCGGCCATGAGCGCTGTCAGCAGTTGCAGAGCCGCGCCGCGAAAGAAGTCGTCGCGGACGCCACGCGCGCCACCGCTGTCGCTCATGATCCACGAAGCAACGGAGGCGATATCCTCCTCTTTCGTTCCGCCGAAGCGGCCGATCCAGTCGAGCGCGTTGAAACCGATCTCGGATTGTTTCGGATCGAGGACGAAGACGTCGCGGTTGGCGCTGCCACGGTGGTTCGAAACCATCGGCGCCACCTCGTTTGACGGATCGAGGACGACGAGCGCTCCACCCCATTTGAGCGCCGTCGGGATCGTGACTGACGTCGTCTTGAAACCGCCGGAACCGGCGAAGACGATGCCGTGCGACGAGCCGAACGAGCCGTCGAAGCAAAGCAGGGGCGACGTGCCGCCCGATCCCCACGTCTCGGCGCTGTCGGCGCGAAACGATTGTCCAGCGACGCTGTCCCTGTCGACACGATAGCGCTCGCCAATGACGATGCCGCCGCTCTCGGGAAACAGCGTTCCGGCTCGCGACAGCTTCATCCAGTCGGCCTCACCGTGCAGAGCCCGCTTGCCGTAGATGCGTTTCGGCTCGGCTCTGGCCAAGGCGACGTTGCCGCCAATCGCTACCCGCAGGCCGAACAGCGCCGACATCAGCGCGATGGTGGCTCCGATCGCAGTCGCGGGATCGAGATAGTTGACTATGGACTTGCCAACCGGGACCTGTTCGGCGAATGCGGAGAGCCTCATTGCCTCGCGTATGGCTGCGATGAGGAGCGTCCCTGTCGCACCAGCGACGACGCCCCAACCGGTCGCCCTGATCCTCATCGAGCTCGCGCTCGCGAACAGAAAGGAGATACCGACGAGCGACACTACGAAATGGGGCAAAGCGATGCCGGCGCGGCCGAGCATTTGCCGTGCCGCATCCGTCTTGCCGAACGCGGAAAGCCATTGTTCGATCCCGGTCATGCCGATGCCCGCGAGGATCATCAAGGCACAGGGTGCAAGGAAAAGCAGGATCCTAGTCATCGGTCTCCCCGAAGGCCTCTGCACCGATTGCCGTTAGCCGGGAGCGCTCCTGCTCGTCTCCCTTCAGCCGCCGGCTCGCATCGATAAGGAGCCCAAGCAGCAGCGCCCGCTTCTCGTAGCGCAGCCCCGCCTTGACGATCAGTCCGCCGAGTTCGATCTTTTCGCGCGTGTCCTTCTTGCGGGCGTCGGATGTCGTGGCTCTTCGCATCCGCTCAAGCCTCGCCAGCCCCGCCCTGAGCCGCGCCAGACGCGTTCTGCGTGACGGGCATGCTGCTCTCTTCGGCGCCGGCAGCCCTCTTCCCTCCGGTCGAACGGGCCTCGCCTCCGCGAAAGCGTTTCGCCACATCCTCGAACGCCGCCTGCAGTTCACCTTCCTCGATCTCGATCTCGCCGAACCCGGCCTTGAGCGCGATCCGGCCGATGCGCTCGGCCTCGCGGGTCTCGGCTAGCTTGAGCTGCTCCTGGAGCTTGGCGATTTCGTCGCGAATTCTAAAAGCTGGTTTTTTCATTTCGACTGTCTCCTTGGGCGTGAAAGCCTGTCTTTCGGACCCAATCTTCCGGAAGTGAGTGCGGAACGCACTACTGTGAATCATACAATCGCCAAGGGCGATGCTTTCGCGAATGATCCCGGCCGCTCGGTGAGAGCGGCATCCAAGGGCGCAATTATACGTCGCTGGCGCGACGTTCTTCTTGAGGCCGGCGGGGCCAATCTCGCTGTCGAACACGTTGATCCGCTCGTAATCGGGAAAAATTCCGCCGTGGCCGTCCCTCATTTCTCCGTCAGCATCGTCGCTCGCGGCTCCGGCCGCAGCGCCGTGCTGTCGGCGGCTTATCGGCACTGCGCCAAAATGGCCTTCGAGCGGGAAGCCCGGACGATCGACTACACCCGCAAGCAGGGGCTCTTGCACGAAGAATTCGTCGTCCCGGCCGATGCGCCGGACTGGCTGCGGGCGATGATCGCCGATCAGTCGGTGTCTGGCGCGTCCGAGGCCTTCTGGAACAAAGTCGAGGGGTTCGAGAAACGCGCCGATGCGCAACTCGCCAAGGATATCACGATCGCGCTCCCAATCGAACTTTCGACGGAGCAGAACATCGTGCTGATACGGGATTTCATCGACCGCCACATCACCTCGAAAGGCATGGTTGCCGACTGGGTCTATCACGATGCACCCGGTAATCCGCATGTGCACCTGATGACGACGCTGCGACCGCTTACCGACGATGGATTCGGCGCCAAGAAGATTGCCGTCCTCGGGCCCGACGGCAGCCCGATCCGCAACGATTCCGGCAAGATCGTCTACGACCTTTGGGGCGGCAGCGCCCCCGACTTCAATGCCTTCCGCGATGGCTGGTTCGCCTGCCAGAACAAGCATCTGTCACTCGCCGGCCTTGATATACGGGTCGACGGCCGGTCCTTCGAGAAGCAGGGAATCGAGCTCACGCCGACCATTCATCTCGGCGTCGGGGCCAAGGCGATCGAGCGGAAGTCAGCGGAAGCCGACCGACACATATCGCTGGAACGGCTGGAGTTGCAGGAAGAACGTCGAGCCGAAAACGCCCGCCGCATCCAGCGCCGTCCGGAGGTCGTTCTCGACCTGATCACCCGGGAGAAAAGCGTCTTCGACGAGCGCGATGTCGCCAAGATCCTGCACCGCTATTTCGCCGATGCCGGCCGGTTCCATAGTCTGATGGCAAGAATCCTGCAGAGCCCGGAAACGCTCCGCCTCGAGCGCGAACGCATTGATTTTGCGAGCGGGCTTCGTGCACCGGCGAAATACACCACGAGGGAGCTGATCCGGCTCGAAGCGGAGATGGCCGACCGGGCAAACTGGCTCTCTCTACAATCGTCCCACGGTGTTCGAGACGCCGTGCTGGAGGCGATTTTTGCGCGTCACACTCGTCTGTCGGAAGAGCAGAAGGCCGCTATCGCTCACGTTGTTGCGGGAGAAAGGGTCGCCGCTGTGATCGGCCGTGCCGGCGCCGGCAAGACGACGATGATGAAGGCGGCCCGCGAGGCCTGGGAGGCCGCCGGCTACCGCGTTGTAGGCGGCGCGCTTGCCGGCAAAGCCGCCGAGGGCCTGGAAAAGGAAGCTGGCATTCTGTCCCGCACGCTGTCGTCGTGGGAGCTTCGCTGGAGCGAGGGCCGTGATCTGATCGACGACAAGACCGTCTTCGTGCTTGATGAGGCCGGAATGGTCTCGTCCAGACAGATGGCGCTGTTCGTCGAAACGGCAACCAAGGCCGGCGCCAAGCTCGTGCTCATCGGCGATCCGCAACAGCTCCAACCGATTGAGGCCGGAGCCGCGTTCCGCGCCATTGCCGATCGTATCGGTTATGCCGAGCTCGGAACCATCTACCGCCAACGCGAGCAGTGGATGCGCGACGCCTCGCTTGAATTGGCACGCGGGAATGTCGGCAAAGCGGTCGAGGCCTATCGCGCACATGGACACGTCAGTGGCTCGGAGCTCAAGACCGAGGCAATGCAGGCGCTGATCACCGATTGGAACCGCGACTACGATCCAACCAGAACTTCGCTGATCCTCGCTCATCTTCGTCGCGACGTTCGCATGCTCAACGAAATGGCGCGCGCAATGCTCGTCGAGCGCGGCATCGTCGATAAGGGATTTGCCTTCAGGACCGAGGACGGAAGCCGCCAGTTCGCCACCGGTGACCAGATTGTCTTCCTGAAGAACGAGGGCGCGCTTGGGGTCAAGAACGGCATGCTGGCGAAGGTAGTCGACGCAGCGCCCGGCCGCATCGTTGCTGAAGTCGCAGAAGCCGAACACCGGCGGCAGGTTACGGTCGAGAGCCGCTTCTACAATAGCGTCGATCTCGGCTATGCCACCACGATTCACAAGAGCCAGGGTGCCACCGTCGATCGGGTCAAGGTGCTGGCGTCCTTGTCGCTCGACCGCCATCTCGCTTACGTCGCCCTGACACGTCATCGCGAGGATCTTGCCATATATTACGGCCGCCGGTCTTTCGCCAAGGCCGGCGGCCTGATTCCGATCCTGTCGCGGAAAAACGCCAAGGAAACCACGCTCGATTATGCGAACGGCCGCTTGTACCGCCAGGCACTCCACTTTGCCAGGGCTCGGGGTTTCCACCTCGTCAGTGTCGCCCGAACGCTCGTCCGCGATCGGCTCGAATGGACAGTCCGCCAGAAATCGAGATTCGCCGACCTCGGCGCACGTCTCTCAGCGATCGCCGGCAAGCTCGGTTTGTCTGCTGCCGCAGTCGGGACCTCTCAACCGCGCACCGTCAAGGAGTTGAAACCTATGGTCTCCGGCATCACCACCTTTGCGAAATCTCTCGAGCAGGCTGTCGAGGACAAGCTCTCCGCCGACCCCGGCTTGATGAAGCAATGGCAGGAAGTCTCGGCACGTTTCCATCTTGTCTATGCCCAGCCGGAAGTAGCGTTCAAAGCCGCCAATGTCGACGCGATGCTAAAGGACGAAGCTGCCGCAAAAACCACGATATCCATGATCGGTTCGGAGCCGAAAATCTTTGGCGCACTGAAGGGCAAGACCGGCATCCTCGCCAGCCGCGCGGACAAGCAGACCCGTGATACGGCCGGCGCCAACGCTCCCGCGCTGGCGCGGAATCTCGAACGCTATCTGCGTCAACGGACGGTGGCGGCGCGCAAGTATGAAATCGAAGAACGCGCCCTTCGTCTGAAGGTGGCGGTCCACATCCCGGCTCTGTCGCCGGCGGCAAAGCAGACGCTCGAGCGGGTCCGAGACGCCATCGTCCGAAACGATCTTCAGGCAGGGCTCGAATACGCGCTTGCCGACAAGATGGTGAAAGCGGAGCTCGAAGGATTTGGCAGAGCCGTTTCGGAGCGTTTTGGCGAACGGACCTTCTTGCCTCTTGCCGCCAAGGACACGGACGGACAGGCGTTCCAGTCCGTGACCAACGGCATGTCGGAAGCGCAGAAGGCGGAGTTGCGATCCGCTTGGAATTCGATGCGGACGGTGCAGCAACTTGCAGCTCATGAGCGCACCACCGAGGCGCTGAAGCAGGCGGCAACGATGCGGCAGACGAAGAGCCAGGGGCTCTCCCTTAAATGAGGGCCGGAGCTGAAAAAGACCTACCGATCATCTCGCGACGGAGACGAAGGGCTGGCAATCTGTCGGTGGCCGCTGCCGCCATCGTCCTCATCCCAGTAACTGGCTTCCTGGGCGGCTATCGGATCAACCAAACCCCGAGCGAGGCTCTCGGTCTCTGGCGCATTGTTCCGCTACATCGTCCGCCGGGCGTCGGAGATTTGGTGTTTGTCTGCCCAGCCGAGAAGCCCGGCATACCGGAGGCGAGAGCGCGGGGATATCTCCGCTCCGGTCTTTGCCCGGGTCGTGTCGCGCCGCTCATCAAGACGGTCGTCGCCGTCGCTGGGCAGCATGTCGAAATCGGCTCAGTAGTGACGATCGATGGGCGCACGCTTCCTTCCTCCGCTCTGGCAGAGCGTGACGGAACGGGTCGGCCGCTGAGGCCTTTCCCAAGCGGCCGCGTGCCACACGGACACGTCTTCCTGCATTCCTCGTTCGTCGGCTCCTACGATTCCCGCTACTTCGGGCCTGTGCCGGCTTCCGGCGTTCTCGGCCTGGCGCAGGAGGTGCTAACCTATGCGCCGTGATTGGCTCCAGCCAACGCTGCTCATCATCACGTCGGTCATCGCCGGTACGGCAGCATGGAGCGGCCATGTTTTGCTGCTGCCGATCGCGCTGGGTTTCCCCGTCCTGTGGTCGCTGGCGCGAACGAGGTCCGCGGCAACACTCGTCTCGATCGGGTACTTCCTGGCCGCGTCGCGTGGCCTGCCGCAAGGTGTGACAACTTTCTATGCTACGGATCTCTGGCCGGGCCTGCTGCTGTGGCTAAGCGCCTCCGCGAGCTTTGTCTCGTTACACGCGCTGCTTTGGACGAAAGATGCCGGTAACCTGCCCTTCCGCTATGTCCTGGCGGCCGTCCTTATGACGGTTCCGCCTCTCGGTATTACCGGCTGGGCTCATCCCGTCACGGCTGCCGGCGTGTTATTTCCGGGATGGGGATGGTGGGGCTTGGCGGCGATAACAGCCGGCGCGGCGGGTCTCGTCTCACGCCTAAGGCCGGCTGCTGCTATCGTCCTCGCAGGCTTCTGGCTCGGGTCCGCCGCGCTCTGGACGGATCCGAAGCTACCGCAAGCGTGGCAGGGCGTCGATCTCGAACTGGGTGCTTCGCTTGGGCGGGACACCAGCATGCAGCGTCACCGTGATCTGATTGCCAGGGTGAAGGATCGAGCAGCCGAGGACGTCCGCTACATTGCTCTTCCCGAGAGCACCTTGGGTTTCTGGACGCCGAGGATCGAGCGGCTGTGGACGCGGTCGCTGGAGGGACGGGACATCACGATTCTCGCGGGCGCCGCGGTCGTCAACGCACGCGGATACGATAACGTGCTCATCGCGCTGTCTGCCCAAGGCGGTCAGATCCTCTACCGGGAACGGATGCCTGTGCCGGGCTCGATGTGGCAGCCGTGGCGCGCGCTTTTAGAGGAAAGCGGCGGAGCGCGGGCGCACTTCTTCGCGAACCCGGTCCTCACTCTCGGCGCCAGACGGGTCGCACCACTGATCTGCTATGAGCAACTGATCGTCTGGCCAATCCTTCAATCAATGCTTAGTGATCCGGATCTGATCGTGGCTGTCGGCAACGGCTGGTGGACCAAAGGGACGTCCATCATTGCCATCCAGCGTGCCAGCACCGCGGCTTGGGCGAAGCTGTTCGTAAAACCGGTTGTTTTTTCCTTCAACACCTGATGGCCCCCTCAATACCTGATGCCCAAGGAGACACCATGCTCGACGCTGCCCTGATCAAAGACTGTGCCGACCCCTCCCTGAAGCCTGCGATCGTTGAGCAGTTCGTGACGGCGGCCGGCTCGGCCGATCCCCTCTCCGTGACCGTCAGATCGGGTGGTCGATTGATCCTTGTACCGACGGCCAAATCAGCCGACGAAGCGATGGAAATCGTGCGTCAATATGCGGGAAACGCGGTGGTCCGTGTCGGTCTGACGCAGTTTCCAGTTGGCGTGGGAGTCAAGGACCCGGCGGACCTCGAGCGGGATCTGCTCGACGCTTGCCAAAACGTCCGCAAGGGCACGGCGATGTTCGCCAAGATCATCAGGATCGTTTTCAAGTGGTATGGCAATCCCACGAACGATGACGCCTTCGCGCAGATCTTCGAAGACGCCGTCTACGCATGGAAAACCGGAGAGTTCGAGGGAGTGAGGGTGTTTCAAGCTCCCGATCCGGGAGGGAGCGTCACGATGGAAAATGTGTCGCCGGTGCGTGCGGAAAACAAAAACAGCGACATCCACCCGGAAGAAGCCACCGCCGAACCGCCCGACGCCGGCAAGATTGGTTCAGCCGAGATGCGGATCGACCTGTCGAGCATAGGCGGCAAATGACAATCGCGCGACGGAGACAGCCGGGAGTGTCCCGATAAAAAATGTCTGCTCGGACCGGTGCCCCAACAATCGAACTCGGGAAGGAACAGAGGCTACACCCCCGTTGAATTCAGGCCGAGGCCTCCATTGCCACACCTAAGTGGTTGACGAACCGCAAAACTAGGTGGGGAATTTCCCCCACTGCCCTACCTTTTCGGCTGGTGTGGCAGTCTGTTCCCGGTTGCATCTCTGCGCCAGCTGCGGTTTAACTCGGCCGCTTTGTTTTGCCGGAACTAAATTAGAAAACCTGCGTTTAGTACCGTCGCACACCAAAGCGACGTAAATGGCAGATGTAAATAAGGAAGCGGTGTCTGTACACCCCCCAAAAAAGCCGCTCCTGCCGCTCCCCTATCCGGGCGGCTTCCCAGTTCATGGCTTGTAACAAGGCAGTGTCCGTGTCGCGCGGGCACTGCCTTAGTAGTGGCAGCTCCCGCCGAAGCAAAGCGAGATGCGAAGCATGATGATATTCGATGACGACGTAGAGACGGCGCTAGCTTTCGCCTGCGAAGAACTCCAGATGACGCGGGAAGAGTTGATGCGCCTCCTCGTTCGCGAGTGGCTGGAGTCCTATGCTTACCTGCCCCTCCGCGACTTGGACGAGGGCAGCGAGACTGCGGGAAGCGCGTAGGTGCCGCGGCCAAAGCCGAAGCGTGTCGCACCAATTGTGCGCTAAGCTGCCACCTTTCCTGCGAAGCCGACGAATGCTATCATCCTTCTTCATCGGCCTTCATCGAAGTTCACCTCGCGTTGGCGGAGAGACACGTAGCTGACGGTCCTAGCCACGTGGTGCTTCAGCGTAAAATCGTGGCCGATCTAGAGAGCGGCGGCCACAACACCAAACCGGCGCGTGAACTCCTTGCGTTCTCGAGCAATCGCTTGCCTTTCAATCTTTTCGATCGCGACCGGCTCATCAGAGAGAGAATGCTGGCGATACGCAAACTTTAACTGGCGACCGTCCACGAAGCGCGCCGGTAAGACATGCTTGCACTCCCCTTTCAGCAGATCGATGACCGCCCCCTGCAGCGTCGGAACGCGTGAGGGGTAAGAACCGTCCGGCTGCCTGGCTGGCACCGAATCCGACACCGATGAACCTGCTTGAGTGCAGCACAGGTACGATCATTCGGAGCGCTGCTGCCGTCCCTTCGTGGTGTCCGCAAGTGTTCACGAGGATTACGATCTGGCCCCGCGGGCTTGTATCTATAAGGCGCACTCGTTCATTTCTAGTTAACGATTGCTACCGCAAAGTGTTGACAAGGCGCGGATGCGCGCAACTCGATCAAGTGGTGGACGATTGCGTTCCTCGCCTCCGCGACGGAAGCAAACGCTGCCAGCTTCTCCTTTCAAAATGGATCGTTCAAAGCGCCATGGAAAACACGCAACTCAGCGTATGGGAACAGTTGACGCAGTTCGATAATGCACTCGAGGTAATTTTCGATGCCGTCCCTCAGCCGATCATTGTGAAGGACGAACATTCGCGCTTCCGCTTCCTTAACCGTGCCGCCTGTGCTCTTCTCGGTAGAGCACGCAGCGACCTGATCGGACGCACGGATCACGACATCCTACCGGCGGCAGAGGCCGACCGCATACGTGCGATGGACCAACAGATACTTGAGACCGGGGAAGAATTCTCTTTGGACGAAGAGATCACAGCAGCCGACGGAACCGTCAAAAGCGTTGTGACACAGAAACGTCGCGTCGAACTCGCCAGTGGCGGCTTGAAGGAGAGGCTGCTGGTGGCGACGATCCTGGATGTGACCGCATGTCGTAGGGCAGAGGCGGAGCTCCGCGCCAGTGAAGAGCGTTATCGGTCCTTGATCGAGCTCCATCCTCAGGTCCCATGGACCGCCAATCGATCAGGAGAGATTCTCGAAGTCGGTCCGCGATGGAAAGAGATTACCGGCTTCGAGGTTAGCGATGTGCTCGGTACAAAGCGGGCGAAGGCGGTGCATGCTGATGATCTTGAGACCGTGGAGCGGCTGTGGTCGAGATCGCTTTCAACGGGAGACCCGCTGGACGTCGAATTCCGGCTGGCGACCGCCGGGGGAGGCCACCGTTGGTTTCGCAGTCGCGCGGCTGCACGAACGGCGGAGGACGATGCGATCGTCCGGTGGTTCGGGATCCTGGAAGATGTCGATGATCGCCGAAGGGCCTTGGAGTCCGTTAAGGAGAGCGAGGCCCGTTTCAGGGCAATCGCGGATGACGCGCCGGTGATGATATGGGTGACCGATGAAAGCGGCGCTGCTACTTACCACAGTCGTCTTTGGCTCGAAACGACAGGGCAGACAGCCGAGCGGTCCCAAGGTCTTGGCTGGGCCGATGCAGTTCATCCGGACAACCGTCAAGAGGTTGAAGCTGGATTCGACGCGGCGATGCGCGACCGAAAACCGGTCCGCGTGGAATACCGTCTCCGGCGCGCCGATGGCAGTTGGGCTTGGGTCATCGACCTCGGTCAGCCACGCTTTTCCACCGACGGGCGGTTCCTCGGCTATGTTGGTATTGCCCTGGACATCACCGACCGCCGCAAGGCCGAACAGGAGCGATTGCTTGCGCAAAAGCAAATTCACCACATGGCACGACACGACGCGTTGACGGGATTGCCGAATTGGCAGTCCCTCCGCGAGGAGTTCGAGCGCATATCGGACAACATCGTTCCGGACACGAAAATCGCAATTGTCTGCCTTGATCTCGAGGGCTTCAAGGCGGTCAACAACGCCTATGGTCGAGCCAGCGGCGACCTGCTGCTGCGCCGTGTTGCCGATCGGCTTCGAAGTTGTGTCAAGCAATCCGACATCCTCTGCCGCCTCGGCGGCGACGATTTCGTCGTCTTGCGCACGGGCATCAAGAGCAATGACGAAGCGCGCAACCTTGCTCAGCAGCTTATCGATGTCGTTGAAGTACCGTATGAGCTCGCAGGATCGCATGTCGATCTTGGGGTTATTGTCGGACTTGCGGCTGCTCCGAAGGGTGACCAGTCGATAGACGAGCTTATCCAGGCTGCCAATATTGCGCTTGATCAGGCCAAAGCCGGTGGCCGCGGCACATATATAGAATACGAGCCGGGAATGGACACGCATCTCCAGGCAAAACATGAGATGAAGGTTTTGCTTCGGCAGGCGCTCGCAAACAATGCGCTTGAAGTCCACTACCAGCCGCTGGTCAACCTCCATACGGGCAGGCTCACGACATGTGAGGCGCTGGTCCGATGGCCGCAACCAGGACGAGGCCAGATCTCTCCGGCGGAGTTCATACCGGTTGCCGAGGAAGCTGGCCTGATCGGGCCACTTGGCGAATGGGTCCTTCGTCGGGCCTGCACCGAGGCAGCGAAATGGCCGCTCGATATCAGTGTGGCGGTCAACCTGTCGCCTGTGCAGTTCGACCGCCGTCTTGCTGCGACTGTCTGCGACATATTGAAAGAGACGGGTCTGAATGCCTCGCGCCTAGAGCTCGAAATCACCGAGTCGGTATTGCTCGATGAATGCGACCGCAATTTTCAGATACTGAAGGAGATTCGGCAACTCGGAGTCAAAGTTGCGGTCGACGATTTCGGGACCGGCTATTCGTCGCTGAGCTATCTGAGGAGCTTTCGGTTCGACAAAATCAAGATCGACCGCAGCTTCGTTTCCGATCTGCCGGCCGGGAAGGAATCGCTGGCGATCCTCAGGGCGGTTGCCGGAATTGGACGCACGCTGGGAATCACCACAACCGTGGAAGGCGTCGAGGCTCCAGACCAGCTCGAGATTATCAAGGCTGAAGGCTTCGATGAGGCGCAAGGTTACCTTTTCTCACGCCCCCTGCCCGCTGCACAGTTGCTCGAGCTAATGCAATCATGGCGTGACAAGTGTTCGCCATAGCAAGTTGCCGACCGACTGCCGACAGCGGCCCGATCTTATCCGTCATTGGCACTCTTTGAGAAAGAAAAGAAACCATTGCTGCCAAGACAGCAAGAAGGCTTCGCGCCCGAGCGTTCGAATTCAAGGGTCCGCCCGACAATAATAAATCTGAGGCGCAACCGGAAACGGCGCCACGGCGGGCTAGCGGCCGGTGAAGAGACTGACAGTCGCGTTCGGTATCCCCACCCAAACCTTGTTCATGGCGAATCGCAGCGTCCCCGAGCGTACATACTGAGACTGATAAGAGGCTGGCGATCTCGATCAACCAGCCTAGATTTTCTAACGGCGCCGCGTCGGCGTCGTCGGAGGGAATACGATGGATTTCGCGCAACCCTTGAGTTTCGATCCACTTGGATCCGACGCGTTGGAAATGATGGAAAGGGCGCTCCACGCCGAACTGCAAGGCGCGCATTGTCACGCAAGTCAGAAGAAGCTGAAGCGCTCGCCGTGGAGCTGATTGCGGCCTACCACTCCGGGGTTCGTGATTCTCTCGGTCTAAGTATTGTTCCAGGGCTGTCTTGAGGCCCGGCGTGCTCGGCGACGAATGTTTCCTATTCTGCGGAGACTTCTTGCACGTCGAATTTTTTAGCATGGTCCAGATGCCTTCGCGACTTCGCCTCTACCTCGCAGGACAAACACAGCGATCAGGAAAGCTTACCCGCCGATCGGCAGGGCCAGGCCCGTGCGTTGATTTCTGCGAACGATGGCGTGAAGGCTTTACTTGGGATAGCCTACACTTCATGACTAGGCACAACCTTCTTTTGTATCCCCTTGGTAGAAGTTTCCAATG
This sequence comes from Sinorhizobium meliloti 4H41, assembly GCF_000375585.1. Lineage (GTDB taxonomy): Bacteria > Pseudomonadota > Alphaproteobacteria > Rhizobiales > Rhizobiaceae > Sinorhizobium > Sinorhizobium meliloti_A. The sequence goes on from NZ_AQWP01000008.1 coordinate 133,910, forward strand.
ACCGATCGTCCGAACAATCCGCGGGCATTTGCAGAGGTAGTATCCATCGACGTGTGGAGAACGCCCTACGCAGATGGCACCGGCGAAGCCGACCTGCATATCGATGTCGGTTTCTTCGAAGGTCGTCTAGGCTCCGACGATGTGGCTGGATCTCCGGTTCGGTTCCGGCTCAGTCTCAAACGTGCCGAAATCTATGTGTTTCGCGATCAAGCGAGTATTATTGAAATTCCCGCAAGCAGTGTCGCGCGGGAGGCTCTTGTCGCGAGTAAAGCAAAAACCACCACGACTCAGTCGAGATCGATTAAGGGCGCGGTAAGGGCGGCGTTGGGGAATGGAAAGCCTCGCCTCGATCTGGACCTCGCTGCCAAGGGCGGCACAGAAATCACCAAACGGATCGAGCGGGACGAAGATCTCGGCGAGATGCGCATAGCGCATCGAAAAATGCCCGACGGTCGCGGATATGTTTTCACAATCCAGCCCGCAACGTCACGAACGCTCGACGGGTCGGCGTGGGATCCGGCCGTACCTCGAATGAGGCTTCGTGACACAAAGGCCGGACGAAAGCGCGGCGATCCTCCGGAGGTAACAGTTCAGATTCATTGCAGACGCGAGGACCTCCACATCGAGGATCCCACAATCATTGACGCGACGGTGTGGAATGGCGGTCTGCTCAGCAGAAACAAGCAAATCGCAGTGGAACAGTACATCAAGAAGGAGGTACTCGCCATGGGCTTGCCTTGCGGCGATCTGTCGGACTCCTTTGCAACGGTCATCATGGCCGACGCCGTGTCCGTGGAAGAGCGATGATCTTCGACCGGTTGCGGGCGCTTTGCGCTGCCAGGACAGATAACCTTGCCGAATTGGCAGAAATCGCCGCACCCGGCGACCCAGCATTTTTCGACGGCGCCCAATTTTTTGGAGCCGACCTGCGCGCCACAAACCTGACTGGGTATCATCTGCAGGGAGCCGCATTGGGAGGGGCAGAAGTCGACGAAACGACTATCCTGCCGGACACGACGTCGCTACTCGACCTCAAACGAAGTGATAAGGACACCCCGTTTGCCGTTCATGTCGTCGACGGTATTTCGTCGGCCATTCAGAAAGAGGTGATTGCCTCGCTCGATCATCTTGAAAGAAAGGCAGGCAGACAGGCAGGCTCTAATATAAGGGGCCTGGTTTCGCGCCGATCGTCAGATATCCCCCTGAAGAACGACCACGAACGGAATTTCAGACTGAGCGCGATCAGACGCATGCGCCGCCTCGCCAACGATATCGTCGCATCAAGGGAACGCGATCTGACGATCGGCGGCGTCTTGAAAAACGTAGAGCGCCTGGTGGCGATGATCGAAATTTGCGAGAGCGTCCTGAAGAAATACGAGCCGCGGATTTATCAGCGTATTTCGCAATCCATGAAAGCAGAGATGGAAAAGGTTGGTGTGCTGGTCGCCAGTCATGACGCACAAGTCTCTGTTACAAGACAGCAATGGAAAGCGATCTTGTCTCTCCTGCCGACGACGGTTTCCAGTCTGGAGTACATTGGCGAATTTGCGTCGAAAAGCGGCTCGGGAGACATTCTCGCCAACTTGCTTTTCAGGGTTTTCTTCCTGCTAGAAGACGTCAAGGACCTTTATATGGCCCTCCCGGCAGATCAACAGAAAATTGACCCGATCAGTTTCCAGATTCAACTCGAGACAGTGGACGAAGGTCGCGAACCATACGGATTTCGCGAACCCCACGTGATGTGACACGCACGTGATTTCGTCTCGCCGGTCGAGGCAAGCTCCTTTTGGGCCTGGTCGGTGACAGGTCTCCGACGAGGTCACGCAACTGTCGCGCAACGGAAGACCTACCTATCGATCAGCCAGGCCTCACTGATCGAAACGTGCACCGTCGAGTGGAAACTTGTCGCAATGATCGGACTAACCCATCCGGAAGAGGAGCGATTGCCCGTGGGGCGTTCGCATCCGACCCTCCTCAGTCGCCTGTGAGAGCCCTGTCGCGGGCTCACCACATAGAAATGGTGCTGGCTGGCGGACTTGCTCTGCAGGTATTTTAAGTTGACTTTCGAGTGGCGACTAGTGATGAGTTAGACGTTAAGCTTCGGGTTTTTTGAGTCAATTATGGGGACCCATCAGCCGGCCGATTTCCCCGCCTCGGGCGGACGTCGCTGATGGTCGAAATGCTGATAGTGGGGTATGGGATGGCAGTGCTTGTCGAATTTTCGGGAGACGTCCCAATCTTGATCGAGGCGGCAGACGTCCCCGTCGCATCAGGTGTTCGACCCTCTGGGATTGACACAGGGTCCGTGCATCAGAAGGCGGCGAACACGTTAAAAGAAGGCCTCCGCATGATCAGTGCAATTGGAGATGCGGTCCGCGGCTCGCTGGTTGAGGCAAAGGTCGACGAGGCTGAAGTAAAGATCGGTCTGAAAGTCTCCGGAACTGGACAATTTGTTGTTGCCCAGTCCACCGTCGAAGGAGCTATTGAGGTAACCTTTAAGGTTAAGGTAGCGAATTGAAATTCGCGGCGGCCAGTGCCCTTGAAAGCCATATCGCTCAGGGTCTGTTCCGAATTACTGACGACGCTGGCAATACTTTGGGTTCGGGATACGCCCTAGACTGCGGGCTTTTGACTTGCGCACATGTGATTGGCGCACGTCGACCTGATCAGCTGCATGCTGTCAGCGGGACAACTATCACCCGGATTGTTGACTTGGTGGTAAGCTGGAAACTCGACGTTGCACTGCTTCTCCTCGATCGAGAGCATGAAGGGCTCGCGGTCAGTGAAAGCCGACCCGATGCGCTTATTGTTGGTGGGTATCCGAGCCAACCGGGCCTGAGCGGACCTTTGTTGGCGCGCACGACAATAGATGGCCTCACCGCCATAACATATGAGGCAAATGGTACGAAGTACGAATTGGAACAAGTCTGGGCGCTCCCAGGCGGCCTGATCCTACCGGGCATGAGTGGAGGTCCCGCGATTGATGTTGCTTCCGGCGCAGTCGTAGGAATGGTGGTCGCCGATTTCGTTCTCCCTGCCGGCAAGATCGGGCTATCGGGCTTTGTTCAACCGCACCAACGGCTGGCTGACGACCCCCAGATTGGGCCTCTTTTTGCACAAAGCATGCAGGCACGGCCGCGCTTCGGCGCTACGCCTAATGCACTTGGCGCGCTCATATGGTGCCGGGCGGCAACGAAGGCTGAACTCGCCCGCATGCACGATGAATGTCGTTATGACCCAGAGGCGGTCGTTCCGCGCGAGGCGCTTACCGCCCAAGTTGCCCGCTTCCTTGAGAGCGACGATCGTGCACTCGCGATCATCGACAGATCAGGTCTCGGCAAATCAACTGCGCTCGCTGCAATTGCAGATGTTTGCGTCGACCGGCCGACCCTCTTCATTAGAGCGATGGAGATCGATGAGACTTCCGTCGGGCTTGATCGGCTCGTCCGACGGAAGCTTGAGGCAGTGACCCCGCCCTACGTCAGCGACGCTCCAGATCTAACCGGCATCACCGAAGCTGGCGGGCTGATGCCTCTGATCATTATCGACGGCCTGAATGAGGCACGGATAAGTACAAAGGATATGCGCGATCGCTGGCTACCCGATGCGGTGCGGCATGCTAGAGGCTGCAAAATCGTGGTGTCTTGCCGTCCCGAGAGCTGGGAAGAGATCAGCGCGCACCTACCGCGAGACCTCTTTGGATCCTCAAAAGCGATGGGGCCGCGGAGCGGGATTGGCGAGTTCACTGAGACTGAGCAAAGGCGCTATCTCTCCGAGCGCTTCAAGCGGGTGCCTGCCTTCGCAGCCACCCTTTACGATCCACTACTTCTGGGCCTAGCCGCTGACCTACAAAACGAATTACCGGATCAGCCGCTGAGCCGCTGGGTTCTGATGTCGCAGTGGGTTGCGCACGGTTGCCGCCGCGCGGCGGACACAGGGCAAACCAGCGCCAGACTCATCGAAGAACTGCTCAGTCGGGTAGCGCAAACCTCTCTGCAGCAGGGTTCGCAGGTGATTAGCAGACACGACACTCTGGCGCGTGAGGCCGGATTTGAAGGTCTACTGCGTGAACACTTGGTAATCGCCGAAGGCGAGAGTTTTGGTTTTCGCTATGATCTTCTTTTCGAGCACCTGGCGGCTCGCACTATCGACGTTCGTCGCCTTACTCTAAAAGATGGCAGCTGGTATCAAGACTCTCTCAAGATAAGCTGGTCAGTAATCTTTGCGCTCTGTGAGAGAGTCGCACAAGATAGCGCGGGTATAGAACTCGGTGTGCTTTGGAACCATCTCGTCGCGCCCAACCCTCCGGGCAATTTCAATCTGATCCGCTGCATCGCGGCACTGCCAGTAACACCCGAGCGCGAGCCAGCGGCCGCTGCAGTTTTCGCGGCGATGGCGCGCCACGGTGCCTACATATTCCAGCTGGCTGCGTCGGAGCTTGCCGACGCTCGTTGGTCGCGCGATTTTGCTGAAAGCGTCCTCCGGCTGATCGTGAGGGCATCATCAGGCTATGACTACCGTGAGAACGACCTCACGACGCCGCTGCGTTTTGTCCGAGCCCAACAGCTATTCCATTCGCAGGGGTTCCCGGCACTGGTTGCCGGGCTTTTGGAACGTGGTAGAGAGACATTCCTTAATTCACTCGGCAAGTGGCACCACGAAGAAGAGAAGCTGGGCATAATCAGTGGCGATAAAACGCTTGAGAGCAGCATATCCTCCTGGACCAGTTGCTGCTTCGTCTTTTGCTCCGGTCTTTTGACCGACGCTGAACTCTTGAGGGCGCCGGCGGCGCACCGGAGCGGAACAGTATTTGGCGGCTTGGCGTTGCATTCTCCACAACGTTTGCTCAGCTTGGTTTCTCAGCTGGCAGCTTCAAAGCCTTTGGACCACCGAAAGCTGGCAGCTGCGCTGACGACCTTATACACAATGGGCGACGAAGTTCCTGAGTCCGTGGCGGAACGCTTTCATGAGGCGGCTTGTCGCCTCGGATTGCATTGTTTTGACAACCTGCAGAGCCAGGTCATTCAGAACAACGTGGTTGAGCGATCGGCAGAGCGATCAGAGTATAGAGAGTCGGCATGGCAGCGTTTGATCGAACTCGCGGTAAACGGTGTCGCGGAGGGATCCGCTCTGACGGCCTTTCTGATTCACAAGCCAGAAGAGGTCCTCGCATTGGCCACGCGCTATCCTCGCGGTTTCACGAGCCAGTATGGATCTATCAAGCTCGACTTAGCCAGACCTCCCTTTCATGGAACCAGCGCTGCGCCGTCATGGTTGATCGACCTAAGGATAGCCATTCTTAACGAGGAAGTCGCTGCGAAGGGTTACTTCACCCGGCAGGTTTGCCTCGTCCTGGAATTGCTTTGCTTCGAACTCGCTGCCAACGAGACCAGTTGGGACAGGTTGGCTGAGATGGCCGCGGCAGCAATCTCTGAAGGTCCGACGGCGGCACCTCTCCTCTACTTTGCCGGTGACCAGAATGCGCTTTTAAAGAAAGACGAACTCGAGTTATCGGATAGGGTGGCCCGTGCCTTCGTAACGGCCAGTCCTGATGTCGAGATCGTAAAGGACCTCCTTGCCAAGCGAATTAAGCGCGCCGCACGATCAACCGTCCTGACCTATGACCTGAGGATCCTGCACGAATTGGCAGCGGCAGCGGCTAAGCGGTTCGGCGGCGACTTAATCATTGAGGCATATGTCGCGGCCATGCGGTTCATTAGTTTCTGCGGAACTGACCGTCGCACCGCGATCCTTGATGCCTGTCAAATAGACGGCAAAGATCCGAGGCTGACTGCCGAGATCTAAGCCCTACAACTCGTAGTAGGCCCACGAGACGCGGCTATCCGCACTTCCTGGAAGGCGGCGACGCGCGTTCATCTAGCAAGAAAAGTCAGCCCCTTATCCCTCGCCTAAGCCTTGAAGGGACTCGAACTGCAGACCAGGAAAAAAAGGCTGTGCTGAGCGTGCCCTGAGAGCTTCGGCAATTTCGTTTATTTCGTTTATTGCGCCTATTGCGAATATAGGGTCGAAATGGATTTCAATGGAGGGTTATCAAAATGACAGTTCCAGCAGCGGCTCAGGAACTGGGCGGGCGCTTGCCGTCGGCCTCCGAAAAAGCTACCGCAAACCACCTGCGGAAGATACTGGCGGCACATGCTACCGGCGATGCAAAATTGCGCGTACTCGATGATGAGACGCAGCAGCCAACGGAGATTACCCTCACCCCAGCGCTGTCCAGTCTACTAATGGAGCTGTTGCGTCACATCGGAAAAGGTGACGCGGTGACGCTCGTTCCCGTCAGCAAGATGCTGACGACACAGCAAGCGGCGGACATCCTCAATGTATCGCGGCCATTCCTGATTTCCCTCCTCGATAGGGGCGAGATCGAGTACTCGCTTGTTGGTCGACATCGAAGGATTCAGGCGGATCTCCTTTTTAAATACAAGAACGAGCGCGACGAGAAGCGGAGTAAGGCCCTTGCAGATCTTGCCGAGTTGGACGCGGAGTATCTGTAGGCTTGTTCGCTAATCGCTTCACTGCCTTCGTAGACGCATGCACACTAACAAGTGCACTAAAGCGAAATCTGCTGCTGACCCTTGCGGAAGCGGAATTTTTCCGCCTCCGCTGGTCCGAAGTCCATCGAGAAGATCCTAGCCGACAAGGACGTCGCCGATGCTGCCGTACGGGCATCGCGCGCAAGAGCAAGCATGGAGGCTACATTCGAGGAAGCGATGGTTTTTGATTTTGATCAGTTCCTCTCCGCTTGCGCAGGTCTCCCCGACCAGAACGACGCGCATGTAGTTGCAGCCGCTCTGAAAATGCAGGCCGCTGTAATCGTGACCGATAATCTGAGAGACTTCCCCGAGGAATTGCTTCGCCGGCTGAACCTTGAAGCAAGGTCGGCGGATGCTTTTATCGCTGATACAATCGCCTTGGGTACCGGCAGAGCGGTTGCGGCGATCAGGCGCACGAGAGAGCGCTTGAGAAAGCCGGAAAAAACCGCCGATGTCCTGCTGTTAGATATGGAGGCGAACGGCCTTACAGAAACCGTGGACGTCCTAAAGGCCCACATCCTGTCGCTTTTTTTTAAGGAGGAACCCTCTGCCCTCACCTGCGGCGGCGGGCCGCAACAGTCGTGTTCCACTCGATACGTTATGCGATCTTGGAAGCACATCACGAGAACAACGTTCGCATAAGCGCCCGCGGATGATTTTCAATCAGCAGCCCGCCGGACCCCTTTCCGACAGCCCGCGTTGTTGAGCAGTGCCTTTGAGGGGCGAGGCTGACTAGCGGCCACCCAGAAGAATGCAAACCGCAGCGTCGCGATCGTATCGGCAGTGGCACGGCCCTTGTTGGTCACCCTTTCGCCTCTCGATCGCCGCCGCTGTTCGTCTGCAAACCGATCTCTGGGCCGCAATTTCACGGACCGTCACCACGAAATCCACCTTGCTCGAACAGTCGTCGCAGTTCCAAGGCGCGGGCCGTCGTTGCTGCTGACCTCCACATCGTCATCAACTGGCCGGATGCAGTCTCATCAGGTCTGGCGCATTTGGTTCTACCGAAAGCCCGCGCTCACAGCCTCCGGCACCCGATCCTGGATCGTCGGGTAACGCCAGTTTCCCAGGTGCCGGCCAGGCAATGGCGCCCGCCCGATTCCTGGCGGTGGTCCGCCAAAACGAGACTCGAGTTGTTGGGCTCATCACATCGGTAAGTCACCCGCTGTTACCTACCTGCTTGGGTCTCATATTATTTTTTGGGCCGTTGCTGCAGGATTTCCGCCACGCGTTGAGCAATCCTTTCAATAGCGTCATCTCCAATTGCCGGCGTACTCCATCTACCGAATTTCTGCCCGTCATCACGCGGATCTTCAAGGTCATTCGTATCTTCGTCCTCGAACGGGTAGATTGAGTAATCGAGGTCCTCAAGGTCATCCATGTCCCTAAAGAGTCGCATCCCAGGCGCCCGCAGGAAGTATTCAGTACGGGTCCTTCCTCGGCCACTGGCGTATCGTTCGTGGGGCCTAGGAGCCTGATTATCCGCAATTGTCATCAGATCCGCGTCGTGGACATCAACCACTAGATAGACATGATCGGCGCCACTTGGCGCGGTGTTGTCAAAGGTTACCCCCAAGTCGCCGGGCTTCTGTCGACCAACCCGAATCCGATCCCAGTTTCGGTCCCTCTCAATTTGCGCCGCCAACCTCCCAGCGCCGAGCATGGTCCTTACTGGGATGCCGGCCGTCTGCAGAAAAGCGCTCAAAGTCGCCGCGCACGCATTACGAGGGAATCGGAACCCGGACCCCTCCATGTAGCGCCCAGCTATTCTGTGAACTTCTTCAATGCTGCGCCGGCTGCTTCCGAGTTCGACAAGTCTCCCTATGTAATCCGCGTCCATCTGTGACCTCCCTATAAGGTTTGTTACTCCCGCGGTCATTTCATGATGTTTTGACACCTTAAGCATCGACTCGATGAACTTCCGTGCAACGAGTCTTGCGGCTGGAAGATTAGGATGCAATTCGTCATGCCAATTTTCTTGGCAACAACCTCGAACGTTAACCACGTGGACTCGCCGGTTTTCAGCCGAGATCTGATCGAGCAAGTCATACATTCGATCGACGAGAAGCTTTACGATCTCGGCGCAAATCTTGTCACTTGGATCGTAGCCCCGAGAAGAAAATGGATCTCCCAACCAGCGACCGCCCGCGCGTGGGATGGCATGGTCGTAGCCATGTAGAAAAATGTGCGTCTTCCTGGACCAAAGGTTAACGGCCTGGATTAATCTCAGGTATGCGGTTCGAATTCGAGAGAATACGCGGTCAACTTTTTGCTTATCTAAGCAATCCCAGGGATCGTCGACACCGGCTACAAACGGCTTAAGGAACTTCTTTAGCTCGCCGCCGCCCAGGAAATCATTGCCACCACCAGAAAGGATAAGGAAATCGAATATCCCGCTTTGGATCGGCACACGCAGTCCCCTGCCATTTTGTCCCTGAATGCCAATCGAGAATGTTTCGTGCACAACGTTCTCAAGTGTGTCTCCAGGCCAACCAACATTGTTGATATAGAAGCGGTCATCCTCGTCGATAATGTTTGAGAATGCTTGGTTGTATCCGAATATTTTACTCCAAGGCCATAATATGTTCGCCCACGAATCCCCTTCTATCGCCAGTCGAAACTTGTACGTCCCGGGTTGCGGTGCGGTCCTGAGAAACGGAGGATGTTGAGGGCGGTATCCTTCAACCTCATACACGAGGCTCTGATCGGTCTTGGTCATCCGCTCTGTTGGCAAGGTCTTGTCCCCCCACAACACGCCGTTACTCCGGAGTGCCCTTGCAAGAATGGACTTAATGGGTGGCCCGGTTACACCGACCGTCTCAAGCCGCATCGATCTTTTCTTCCGGGAGAGTTCCTTCCAATCATCCGATCGTTAACTCCCGCACTTTCCCCAACGCTGGCCGGCTCGAATCCTCGCGCACGCTTAATGCAGGGCACACACCTAAACAGCCGCGTGCAGTACACCCTAGCTACTTGCAATTTATTGATGAAACAGCCGGCGCGAAGCGCAAGCAGCATGTAACCATGTACAACATTACTATATGCAGTTTTTGTAATATGTAAACTAAGAATTCCCCGTCAGGATTGCATTTTTAGCGCGGTGGTTGCTAACCAACGGAATACACTCGCTTTTTTTTGGAAGAGAACCCTGCCTTGCCTGGACAAGGGCGAGCAACACACACTGATGAGCTCAACGGCGGCGCCTGCGCGAAACCGTGGCTGCAGAAGCAACGTGTGTGAGCGGCCCCAGATCGGCAATGCCGACGTTCAAATTGCCTCGCCTTGCGAGGATTCGAACGGCGGGCCCCACAATCGACGAAGCGGTCTTACCGGAGTGCATTAGTCTAAATTTACCCTCTTCGGCTTTAGTGTGACGGCATGACGCGCTTGCGTCTGGGATCAACTCACCGCTGCTCGGGTGCGGCGCGTACATCGGTCAGGTCTGATGTCCTGATGCGTGAGCAACTCCGCAAATTGCTCGTTGGCAGGTCCAACCTATCGAATAAACAGGTCGGGCCGGCGCAGGTTTCTTCTATACAGAACACCGAGACTGTTATCAGCCTCGGGGTGACCTTGTTCGGCAGCCTTGCGGTCCCAAACGGCTGCTTCCACGTCGTCTTGAGCAACGCCCCTGCCGCCAGCGAACATGTTGCCAAGGGCGAATTGCGCATCGACATGGCCCTGTTCGGCTGCAGCGTAGTACCAGGCGACTGCCTGCGCATCGTCTCCCGGCACCCCTTCACCGTCATCATACATGATGCCGAGGCTGTATTGAGCGTTCGCATGGCCCTGCTCGGCGGCCTTGCGGTACCAGAGGACTGCTTGGCTATCATCTTTAGGCAGGCCTTTGCCCTCGTCGTACATGATGCCGACATTGTATTGAGCAAGGGCATAGCCCTGATCGGCCGCCTTGCGAGACCATGCGGCTGCCTCAGCGGTGTCTGCAGGCACGCCTCGCCGCTGGCATACATATTTCCTAGATTGTTCTGAGCTTTGGCGTGACCCTGATTGGCGGCCTTGCGATACCAGGCGACTGCCAGCCCCTGATCCTTGGGGACGCCTTCTCCCTTAACATACCTGAGCCCGAGGCTGTATTGGGCATTAGCGTGGCCCTGGTCGGCGGCCTTGCGAAACCACATGGCTGCCCGGGTGTCGTCCTCTGGGACGCCCTCGCCCCTAGCGTACCTTATGCCGAGACTGTATTGCGCTTTTGAGTGGCCATGGTCGGCCGCCCTGCGGCACCAGAGAAGCGCCTGCACGTCGTCCTTGGGCACGCCTTCACCCTTGGTATATAACACCGCGAGCGCGTACTGCGCATCGGCATCGTGCTGTTCCGCAAGAGGGAGCTAGATCCTGAGAGCAGTCGCATAGTCTCCCCGTGAATAAGCCGCGCGTGCTTCGTCTGCTTGCACCGGCAAAGCAGCAATCAGGCTAAGCGAGAGTGCGAGGAGACCGCCGACCGTGTTCTGTTTCATGTAAAGTCCCTGAGTGTCCACCTAGCGTTTGCGCAAACCGCATTAGAGCGACCAAGCTCCTCGTTGGCGGCTTCTCGCAGACAGCCATACCCTATTGCTGCAACCGCGATCTCTTGCAAGATTTGATTGAGTACCTATCCTCGATCCGGATCAGGCACAAAAATGCGGCTGTTCGCCTCCCAGTGTTCGCAGAGCCAAACTCCCCTACCCCCCCCCGGGCTACTTCCCGATGATACATTATGCGATCTTAGAGGCACAAAGCGGGAACATCGGATGAACATGGCCCTTCATCAAAAGCAGGGCGCAGGTGCCGCGGTTTAACGCCTTCTTCGCAGTCTGGGCGCTGACCGCACTGGACCTCGTTCAGCCCGACTGCAATCGGGAAACTGATTGCACCCACAAAATACCGAGCCGTCACGATTGCGGATTTCGATGATCTGGCCGACGAGGCAGGTGGGACACTGGCGTAAAACAGCCCCTTCGGTCGTCTCGAAGCGGACCTCAGCGCCCGCGATCTCGCAAAGTTCGCGGATGTATCGTGACGGCTGGCGGCTGTTGGTGACGATGTACACGCCGCGGCTGGCGCGTGTCAGCGCAACGTAGAACAGACGCCTTTCTTCGGCGTAGGCAAACGTTTCGGGGCGGGGTATCACCAGATTAAGAAGTTCGTCGTCTTCGACCCGGCTCGGCATACCGTAATCGCCCTCGCTGACATCAAGCAGGATCGTATAGTCCGCTTCGAGTCCCTTCGCCCGATGAAACGATTGGCCGGAAACCTCGATGTTCGCAAAGGACGGTAGGGTTCCTTGAAACGGGTCAACGTGATTGTATCGCCACAGCACCAAAACCTTGAGCGTGGTGCCTGGTGCACTCCGCCATTGCGACGCAATATCTTCCAAGAACGCATCAAGCCGCTCGAGAATGCGATGACAGGCCAACCCGAAGTCTGGCCTGCCGCCTTTGCCATCGATGGGTATCACCCGTATCGAGCGAGGTACCGCAGCACGTATCGAATGCACCGATTTCGTGATCTGTTCCGGATTCCGTTGGACGAACTTCGCGGCCGTCTCGGCAATGAGCTGGTTGCACCGATAGGTCTGCTCAAGGCGCCCCTGCCAACTGGCTCCGAAATTCGCCTCGAACTGCGTGAAGATCGTGATGTCAGAGCCGGCGAAGCGATAGATCGACTGCCAGTCGTCTCCGACCGCGAATACCTTGCTGAACGCCTTCTGCTGCTTGAGCGCCTTGATAAGGTTGGCCCGCGGCTCGGAAATGTCCTGGAACTCGTCCACGAGAATCAGAGAATACGGGCTTTGATATCGGCCGGTCTGGATCAGACTTACAGCATCGGCGATCATCGAGTCGAAATCGATCCGCTGGGATTCTTCTAGTCTCCGGGAATACCCTTGCGTGATCGTCCACACGACGCGCGCATAGAGCTTCCCACGCTCCTTGTCGTGCAGGGTCTTGGCGCGCTCGAGCAGCATTTCGAGCGTCAGATGACTGGCGCGGATATGCTTGATGGAGGTGGATATAAGCTTGTGATAGTGCTTGATCACGACCGGCTCGAGGGCCTTGGTGATTTCTTTATAGCTCTTGCGCTCGAAGGGCATGGCGCGCCGCACCAGTTCCGCTTCAAGAGTGCTGAGCATCGTTTCGCTGCTGGCCTGCGCCGAGGTGGTCTCGAAAAAATCGATCTCTTTCCGGCGATACGCCTGCCGTTTGCTGTCGGCGTGTTGGACATAATCTGTGAAGGGCGAGGTGCCGTCGGCGTTGAGCGCAAAGTGCTCATGCACCGTGTCGGTCAGCGGATAGTAGAAATCGGGATGCAGGTGTCGAAGGGTGCCATCCTCATTTTCGATCTTGATCTGCCGCTCATATTCGAACGCGACGGAGTGCAGCCATAACCAGTTGGCGATCTTCTGTTCCTGCAACGATTTGACGGTCACCCCGGAAAGCGATCCTATCGTGGCGGCGCCCTTCCTGATGCGATCCGACACGTAGCGGCGAAAATCCATCTCGATGTCGAAAACTGCGGCCGGGATGTCTGCTTTGGGGTGGACCACAAGCAGGTCGCTCCACAATCTGGCAAACTCCAGATCTGTCTCGACAAGGCCTCGGATGATCTCTTCTATTACCTTGGTCTCGCCGCCAGGATGATCTACCCAGTTGGCAAGCTGGGGCGGGCGTCCCTCCACGTCTTCAATTATACCGCGTCCAAGCGCATGAAACGTCGTGACGCGGCACTCCAGCGCGCTTTCCTCGACTCCGAGCTGTCTGGCGATCCTGGTCCTGAGTTCATCGGCGGCGCTTTTGTTGAAGGCGAGAAGCAGAATCTCGTCTGGTCGATAGAGCTTCTTTTCCAACACATAGGCGACCTTGCCGACCATAGTCGCCGATTTGCCGGACCCGGCCGAGGCAACCAGCAGGTTGTTGTCTTCGAGACGGATACAGGCCTCGCGCTGCTGGTCGGATAGGGAGCGCCCATCGAGATTATCGAAGAAAAGCTGGAATTTTAGCAGCTCGGAGGTGACGAACGTTTCATTATAGGCCTGGCGAACGCCCGGGTCAGTCAGCATGGCGAACGAAGCCGGGAGAGAATTCTTAAGTCCGACCGGCATCAACTGTGGATCGAGAAGCGGGTGCGAGAGGGCTGCGGCGGCGTTGCCGGGCACGCTCGCAATAGCCCGGCCGAGATCGGCTTGCGCGAGATATTGCCGGTTGCCTGCTGTGATTTCTTGAAGCTTGGCATCGACATCGAACAAGCGCTCTCTCTCGTTGCCGATGAGGCCAAAGAGGTAGGTGTTGATGAATCCATGAATGTCTGCGACTAGCTGTGATGCAGAGTCAGCCGTTAGACCTGACAGGGTCTCCGTTCTGTTGCGTGTGCGGACCTCGACAGCATGCCAGAGTAGAGCCTTGCTCGTGGAAATCGACGCGATCTCGAGGCAGCGGAACTCTTCGTCGCCAGCCTGACGCAGCCGGACGCTTTCAGGTCGCCTGGGGTCCAAGGTCAGCTTCCAGTTTCTTGAAGAAAACAATCTCGCAAGCAAACTGGGGCGGTATGTACGCGCCCGGCCAGAGAACAAGTTACTTAAAGCCACATTCAATATGCCCAGAACAGCGATCTTCAGAAGCCTGTAGCATCAACATATTGAGATGTTCCAAATCTCCGGAGGTCAGCGACGAAATCCGCACTTCCCCCTTCCTGCGATCGGACACATTCAGGGGCGCTGCAGGCCGGCATTAGCCTTCGAGGAAGGTGTAGGGAGCCCGCCGGCGCTCCAAGTCGAACGGCAAAACATGCAATAGCAAACTCTCTGACAGTTTGAAGGGTGCCCGTATCATCGGGAAATCCGGCGTCACCGGGTAGACGAGGTACATTTCACCAGTACCACCAAGGTATTTTTGCCCGTATGCAAAGAGCTGGTAAAAATCAGCTTGGCTCAGCTCGTAATTTTTGTCGCGATCGGTGCTCAGCCGTTTCCATTTCGCGTCGATAATCCATCTTTGGCTACCATTCTTGACGAGGATATCTGGTTTCATCTGAAACCAATCCTCTCCTTCCTGTGAACAGAGGTGCATGGCACCGTGCTGAGGATGGATCTCGAAATCATCAGGCGCAATCATCCGCAATGAGCCCAGCACGTAGCGCTCAAACAGCCGCTCCATCGGAAACAGCATACTCATGCCGTGATAATCTCCGCCAAGCGCGAATGGCAGCCGTTGTGTCAGTAGAAGCTCGCATAGCGGCCTGATATCTGCGTAGTCAGCCAAATGACGGTCGCGCCCCCAACACTTAAGGTCCGCAGCAATATTGCGGCTTTCCGAAACGTCGCCGAACAAAATCGAAAGCTCGCGCGCCAGACGCCAGTTGTCGCTCGTCATCGATCGTCGCGCGATGTGTTCAATGGCCGAACGAATGAGACGGTTCTCCGGCCTGTCCAGCGAATAGACATCGTGAGTGACGTGAAACATATGCGCGCCGCCTGCTGCGGCGCGAAGCTGCCGGTTGAAATCGAGCCTACCTCGCAGAAATGGCTCTCTCGCTTCGACGAAACGATACGCCTGGCGTGGGCCGCACCTGGCCAATTCAAGTGCCTTCGCCAGGAAGCTGGCGGCCAACCACTCCGTCATCGGGAGATCGAACGCCTCGATCGTGGCTCCGCCGCCAATCCGAGGCGTGAGGTTCAAAGCTTCAGAAATCATTTTGATCAGGAGACGGCGGGCCTGCGCCACCCCCTCCGATGAACCGATGTGTTTTGGTAAGATCTCAATTCGAGTTCCGCACGGTGTCTCCACCACGCCGACGTAGTTCCGAAGCTTAAGGGTCCGCGGCCCCTCCAGTTTCACAAGCGATGGCGCCCCTCCTCGATCGCGGCCGTGACGCGCGAGCCATTCGAAGGCGCTCGTGGGAATAGTCGCCAGGTCCATGGACCCGGCCACCTCGTCAGTCGTAAGCCTGGCAAACTCCCTGACCGTCAGCATGCTGGCTAACCGATGATTTGCTGATAGGCCGACGGTCTGTTCAGAGCTTCGGTGTTCAACCGCCAGACTCTGTTTGTTGGCACAGAAATCTCGCCCGCCCCGAACAGAGAGACCGAGCCATCAGCACTCTCGACGATGAATCGATCTGCCGGATCCGCTTTTCGGTGATCATTCAAGACGAGACGGATACGCTGCCAGTCGTCAAAGAAATACTCCTTCAGAAGGGGCAGAATACGCCGCGAGAAGAGCTGTTTCAGCTGGCTAACATCGTCCGCGGCTTCAAGATGCAGGAAGTAGGCGTGGCCAAGTCTGTGTTCGCGGTCGAGCAGTGCCTCAATTCGAGCGTTCATCACGCTCAACAAGGCGCCTACGTTAACTCCGGCGAGCTCGATCTCATCCAAGGTTTCAGGTTGTGGTTCAATTTCCTCGAACACGAAGCGCCGGCGCAATGCCATGTCGATCGAGGCCAAAGCGCGATCCGCTGTGTTCATCGTGCCGATAATGTGTACGCCGACCGGGACTCCGAAGGGAGTTTTGGAATAGGGCAGCATCGTCGTCAGTGCTTCGTCAGCGCCAAGCCGTTTCGATGGTTCTATCAACGTGATGAGTTCGCCAAGGATCTTGGAGATGTTGCCTCGGTTGATCTCGTCAATGATCAGTACCTTCTTGCGCTCATGATCTTCGAGCCTGGCTTCGCTCGCGATCAACCGCTCGACGATTAGCGGGATGATGTTGTTATAGCCATTCACAAGGAACTTCTCGAGGCGGCTGTCGGGTACCCGATCGAAGACGAGCTTGTCGCGAATCTCTGCGATTGAGATGCGGCCATGGCGAACCAAGCCCGCGAGTTCATCGAGAAGTTCCCATGGAAGCGGCAAGCTCGAACCGTTCGGCTTTTCGAGCCAGAGGATCTCAGGTGTTGACCTCGTGACCACGTAGCCACTGGAGAAGCGCTCACCGACGGGGATACGGGCCTGACCGGCTGACGGCTGACAGAGTGCTTTGAAGATACCGTCCTGTACGTGGTAGCGGATCGCGCCGTCGGGAGTCGTCTCGGCTCGCAATCCCTCGACAAACTCTTCGTAGCTGAAGCTCTGGTGGAAGGTCACGAAGCGAATAAGCCCCTCGGTAACGAGATCATCGAAACGCTCTTTCAGTGCGTCGCGATCGTTCTCCCATTTGGCAGCGAACTCAGGATCAAGGATCGCCAGGGCTCGATCGACGACACGATAGGTCTTTCCCGTACCAGGTGGGCCGTAGAGAATTTGATTGAGTGGAGCGGCGACTTTGCTAACGGAAGAGGGAGCATTGGCCGCCAAAGCCTCGCTCGCTGCGGACTCCTCGACCTCCTGCTCCTTCAGCCACTTTTCCTTGATATCCTGCTGATAGAAATCAATCGGACCACCGCGCTCCCGCTCGAGGTTGTGCCGAACAGTCAACAGCTGGCGGTCCTGCTTCACCTTCGACATGCGTCGAAGAGCCTGACGGTCAACACCGCCAAGTTCTGAAAGGATCTTCCGGACGTGCCCAGGGCTCGCAATGCGTTCAAACTCGTCTGGAAACATGAGATGCGGCAGGATGTGCCGCAATTGCCGATATCCTTCGTCCGGCACCCCGTCAATCCACTCCGCGAACGCCCAGGGGTCGCCCAGGATAGGATCGCGCTCTGACGCGCTCATGGCTTTCAGTGCGATCATGGATTTAATCAAGAACCGAAGCTCTCGCGGCTTATGGTTCATGAATCCGGGACCAGCTGAACCAAGGCCACGCAAAACGTCGTCGGCCATCAACTCATCGGCGAGAGTGCCCGAAAGGGTCTCTCCTGACCATCCCCATGCGGTCAAGATTGGCCGCCGCTTTGCATCCGGCCCCATGTTCGTGGGGAAAAGGTTTAGTATCCAAAGCATCTCTGCCAGAAGCTTGCAGGTGGCCGGCGACGCATCATGAAACTGGCGCTCGAGCTTGACATGAAAGCTGTCCTTGCTTCCATCCGGCCGACCATTGAAGCAGCGATCTGCTTCGGACAGAGCCTCGGTTGTCCAAAGTCGCTCTTCGCCGAAAAGTGAGCCATCTACCCTTAGGCAGCGGTCGAACCATACGGCGGCGGCGCTAAGCGTCGCCTCGGAGTTCGGATGAAACGGACTGTATCTCGTCATATGCCCCCCAGCGCGCCCGACTATTTGGGCGAGTGTACCCTGGATACCGAGAGGGATGTACGGTGCGCAACCAGAAATTTCGCGCGACTCGATTGACCCCTACTGATCAATCGCGTGAAATAGACAAGCAAGCGTTCTTCGGCTGTGGAGGAAGTAAGTGAAGATCAATGGACGATCTGCGGCAGCTAGGCGCCGTGCGGCAGAGTTGTATCCCGGCGAAAGCCTGCCCATTTCCGTCGTGAAACAAAGCGACCAACCGCTTAGCCTGGAATGGTGGCAGTCAAATCCACAAGCAGAAAGCTCGGGCAGTACTAGGCATACTGCGGCACTTACCCTCTACCTCGAGATATCTAAGGCGTCAAAGATACCTTTACCGAAGGACACGTTTCCTGCGCGATTAGACTTTGATGACGAGATGATGCGGCCCGACAAGGGCGTAATGAAGGTTTTTCTCGATGAAGGGCTGGTAACAGCCCGTTTCATGGGAGCGCAGCTGGTGTTCGAGGTTACGGCTGCGGGCCATCGTTACCTAGCGAGTACTGAGGTAAAGGGGGATCAAGTTGCGGTTCGTTCTTCCTCTTCGCCTTGAGATCCCATCAGGGGTGAGTAGCGGCCTGCGCAGTGGCAGAGTGAGGTCGCTAGAAAACTCTCTGGAGGCCAATCATGCCGATCACAGCAGATCAAACTCAAGCACAGACCGCTACCCCCGTCGATCTTGGCGCATATGTGGACGACCCCCTCCTTGCAAGGATTTTTGGCAGTGATTTGAGATCGCTTGCGTGCATATGTTCGGCCTGTTGTCGCGCTCACAAACGAACGCTGGCCAAGATGGGGTTCGCGACTCGTGTTCCAAACAATTTTGCGACCTGCAGTGCCATTGCGACTACAGCGACCATTGCGCCAAGCGGAATGTCACGAGTCCCGAATCGATCGATCATACCATCTGCTGTTTCTTGCAAGTTCACGCATCAGATCAGCACGGTAGCTTTGTCTCTCCGCTCACCGTGACCGACTGATCAATTAAGCTGCACATGCCAGGTCTGGCTGAACAGCAGGTTTTCGATAATTTTCGCCGGTGACCATCATCTTCCAGGCGATGCGGGCGATCTTGTTGGCCAGCGCCACGGCTGCCAGCTTGGGTGGCTTGCGCTTGAGCAGGTCGACAAGCCAGGGCAAGGCGTTCTTGCCACGACCAGCACGAACCTGGCGAAGAAGTGAAGTCGCACCTACCACCATTGCGCAGGCTTGGTTGAGGGAACCAGGAGGAGCCGACTTCCGTCTTGGAAGGAGCTAAGACACACTGGACCAGAAGAAAATCCAGCCGTCTCGAGAGATGGTGCGGTTCGGTATCGGGGAAGTATGGATAAATCTCAGCCTCATGATCGGCTGTAGCCCTTATCCCGGATCGAAAGGCTTGGAATCGGTTCTTCCGGTAGATAACGTATGTGTGATTTTCGCTCAACACGTGTCGTCCAGGATATCACATGGCTTCTTCTCACTTGGGAGCTCTCGGTCTTGCGGACAGGTGGCCGGCCACGGAAGGCGTGGCCATCCTGGTTGGACCCAATGGATCCGGGAAGAGCCGCTTTCTTCGCGAGCTTGCAATCCAAATTCGTGGCGACCGCGACATAGCAATTATCTCGAACACGGCACATGATCGGTTTTCGGGCTTGCGCGGTTTCAAGCGTATCTCTGCTGGGAGAGGCAGCACGTCCCCAAAAAGCATTGTTAAGCGCGCAATCGGAAGAACAATCGACCAATCGGACTCGCGGTTTTTTCAGATTGGCGCAATCCTTGATTAGCGCGGTTATCGGCCAAGGTTCGGGTTCCTCGTTGATGTTGACCCGTACACGGCACACCTAGACCCAAAGGACTATCTATTCGACCCAAATGATTACGATGCCGTCGTCGCATTCTTGCGCCGGCACAATCCAAAAGAAATTCTCTGGGTCGATCAAGGAGAATCCGCGCTTTCGTTTTCTTTTGGACGAGAGTTCGGAGCAATACTCCGAAGCGAAGATAGCCTTCGCCGGCTAGGACGCATGCGCGGAATCCAGGTGTTCCTGGAACGACACGACGGGGAGATCATAGAGCTTCTGAATGCCAGCTCTGGTGAATTGGCGTTGATTTCCTCCCTGGTATTCTTAGTAAGCTCGATCGGGCATGAGCCGGTGATCCTCATTGACGAGCCGGAGAATAGCCTCCATCCGCGGTGGCAGCGGGAGTATCTTGAAAAGATCGTCGCCGCAGCATCCTATCGTAACGCCACCATCGTCGTGGCGACCCATGCTCCGCTTATCGTAATAGGCGCTCTTGGAATGCTGCCCGATATCGTCTCTGTATTTCAGCTCAGAGAGGGGGAACCGTCCGCACTTGATCTGAACGAGGCCAAGGCCTCGGCTGCCAACGTGGAAGGTGTTCTCTGGCGAGCATTTGATGTGATCACTCCTGCCAGCCACTTTGTTAGCGAAGAAATGGTGGGGGTGGTGACTCGGGTAGAACGTGGCGAGATCACTCACGACAGCGCAATAGCGCTGGTCAACGATATGGCAAGCAACAGCTTTGATGAACAGCAACAGAAATTTTTCAGTGCCGTCCGAGACCTAATCGGACAGGTAGATGCTCAGCGGCGCAAGGATGAAAAGCGCGATGGCTGATCCTTATCTGCCGGCGCTAAAGGACTTTGACCTCGATGACGATGAAGCTGCCGCCGTCGCGAGCGCACTCGCTAGCGACGAACCCTGGAATTGCAAGCCGGAGAACCAGGACGAAATGGCGGCGCTCAAAAGTGCCAAGGACAAAATCCTCGCCTATCATCTCTCGCGGCATGGAGGGAACTGTTGCTATTGCCGTCTCAACCTCAATGGGGCAGGCCCTTACATGACGGACCGTGAACATATTCTGCCGAAGGGAAAACAAGTCTACAAACCGTTCAGTTACTCGATGTGGAACCTCGCTGCGGCGTGCAAGCGTTGCAATATGCAGTTCAAGCGAAGTGGGGACGCATTTGTAATCG
This sequence comes from Sinorhizobium meliloti 4H41, assembly GCF_000375585.1. Classification (GTDB taxonomy): domain Bacteria; phylum Pseudomonadota; class Alphaproteobacteria; order Rhizobiales; family Rhizobiaceae; genus Sinorhizobium; species Sinorhizobium meliloti_A. The sequence goes on from NZ_AQWP01000008.1 coordinate 154,599, forward strand.
ATCCAGATGATCCGTCCAAGTTTCAGGACAGCGGGAACTATCGCTTCGTTCACCCGAATTTCGACGCCTATAGCGAGCACCTGACGCGTCTCCAGGCCCAGGTTGACACCAAAAACATCGTTATCTTCGTCAAAACACCCGGAAGTGCGAAGGCGGCTTATACACACGACTTTTTCGCCTTGCATGAACTTCAAGTCGACAGTTTCGACAAAGCACAGGGTCTCGAGGGCGAAAGCCTCGAGACAGAGTTGGCGGTCAAAGTTCGCACGCTTGCCAAGGAGTTCAAACAGTGATTCGTCCTGAGCGCGCTTGCCTAAGGCTCGCGCGCAACACGCAGGCCCATACCAGTTACTGAAGCGCGCGAGCCGCTCAGACCAACAACAAAAATGGGGACAACAGAGTGCATTTCACTTCTTCGTTGGTGACGCAGCTGCAAACGGCCGCGGATGCCGACCTCAATACAGTCCTGCGGAGATGCAGCACCCCGCCGCCAAGTGGCGAGGTCGCTACCGTTGCCGACCTCGTGTTGAACGGCACACCGGCGATCGCGGCGAGCTGGCAATCCATATTGGCGCCGCAGTACAGCGTGACCTTTCACGCCGTATTCTGTCATGGATCGCCCTATGTCGATTTCACGCATGGCGGCACATCGCGGACATGCGAACTGGCGGACCTGCTGGTCGTCATGGATTATCTCGACAGTTCCGGCTGGACGCGACAGGCCGCCTTGATACAGGCGAAGATAGCCAAAGGCGGCCTAATCGCCATTTCGGCAGTCGGGCCGGGCACGCAGTTGGATCTTTATCAAAACTGGCCATCCTTCACTTTTCAATCTAACGCGTATAGCAGGCATCCGCGGGATTTCGGCACGGCAATAAACCCTGTCACCGATTCTGGACGCTATGGCGGGATTGACCTCACATTCCAAGCGGAGGAATGGAGTCAGATCAATCCGCTTTTGCAAACGCCGTTCCGCAACTCAGCGGGTGTGGCACTCAGCGAATTTCTTGCACGGCTTGCCGACGGCCAGACCGGCGTCGGCGCCACTGCAACGCACGTGATGGGCAAGCCCACATCGAATTTGGATGACTGGTCATTCACGGTTGCGGAATTGCTCGATGTTACGGGGCAGCTTCCACATGCCATGATAACTCGCGCGGGCGGGCCAGGGACGGTTCGCGGCCGGTCTCATTCAATCAAGGCGCCTGCTCAACCCAATCAGGCACCAGCTACAGGCGGAACGACACGGATCGCCTTCGCCACCTCAGGCTTCCGCCTTCCTCCCGATGGCGGAGGCGGCAGACCTTGGTCGAGCGGCATCAGCTATATTCATGGGATCGTTGAACCCGCCCTGTGAGGCGACGATGTGTATCCCAAGCCTGCTGCGGAGCACGGGGAAGGGCGCTCCAACAACGGCAGACGAAGCGAGAGCTCAGAACAGTTCCCCATGCTGATTGTTTCCACTGCCCTTAGTCAGCCGCATCTTGGGGCACGTGATCGACTGCCCGTTCCTGCTAGGCCCCCAAGCGGCCAGAGAGGCTATCTCAATCGTTGATTGCGAACGCAATCTCCCTTTCGAGAAATAGTCGAATAGTCGATGCTGCCCGGGAGGAGCTTATCCCGGGCCACGATGACCGAGATCTAGGTCCCCGCGCCAGTTACGGTCGATCTTTTGAACCCGCGGCAGGCGGCCAAACCTCCGATGCCTTGCGAGCGCCGCTTGGGAGTTGGTAGTTTCGCAATGTCCAGACACTATCGTGAAGAATCGGATCGGCTCCCGGATTTCTCCGGCCGAAGAGATTGATACGCCAACTCTGCTGCCGGTCGAGTGGTTGTACCGACGCTTGGGAACGAACTCTGCAAGCCACCATTTCCAGGTCAAGGAAGCATGAACCGGTAGGTCATGGTTTTCCGCATCGCGGGCGATCCGTTTAAGAAGGCCCACTTGAGCCGCTGGGTCGATTAAAAGACCATGCTCGGCCGCTTCATCGAGCATCCAACCTAAAGCAATGCGCGACAATCCGCTTTGAGCATCCTTGTAGCCACCGCCGACGTCACCATGGGCGCCGGCAAACTAGACTTGCCGAACATCCTGATTTTCTGGCGTCGCAGCGAGGTTGGAGCGAAAAAATGCCCGCCTCTCATCTAGAGAGACTGCGTGCCGTAACACCGCGATATCTGGATTGTCGTGCGTATAAGGCAGTGCCGTAGGTGAACCGATCCATCCAACCGAACTGACGGTGTCCCAGACTCCGACGAAATACGGCCGGCAATATTGAGTCCCAAGCTCCAGCTTGAAATCAGCTGCAAGCTTGAAATAGGCGTCGCGGCGCTCCTCATTTCCCCCCACTTTGTCGATTGCCCAGAACATGTCTACCAGATAGGGGACCATCGCATCGTTGCCTGGCATCAGAAGGCCGTACATCTTGATCAAGGCAACCAGCGCACGGGCGGTATAGGCGCCGCGGCTAAAGCCAAAGACGAAAAGCTTATCGCCCGGGCGAAAATGCGTCATGATGAAGACATAGGCGTCAACAATGTCGCGCTTCAGACCGTAACCGAAGGCCAGCCCAGCGAGCTTTGCTACTTTCGTGCCGAGGCCTGTGACAAATCCGGGTGGGGCTTTGGTGCCGACGCCGGGATGATAATAAACGAGCTGTCGATCGCGGTCCTTTCGCAGGATGCGGCAAAGTTTGGCGACGTTGGTGCGATCTTCACTGAACTGGTTGGAGGTCCCGTCGCAGCAGACGACGAGGTTTCGTCCGCCGGTCAACGGCTCAGATGCAGGAAGGGCTGGCACTTCACTCATGACAAATCCAGACAAGTTTCGTGGAACAGCTCGTCCCCTTTGAGGCTCTGGGTGGTGAAGAACGCGCTTTGGCGGTCCAGAGCTTGCACCAGCGTTCGGCGGGGAACTTCGGTGCGCCGTTCTTCGTCGCCATGTTTGTGAGCCATCGTCGACATCAAGGTCTGAAGGCGATCGGGACCATTTTCATCAGATCTCCGGTCAAACAGATCCCAAAGCGACTTGGGTGTGGCGTTCAGGCTTCCGTGATGGCCGACCTTGTAAAGATCGACCTTTTTGAGTTTTTCCCGCACGGCCGCCTGGCTTAGCGCGTATGACCAGTTTTCGATCTGCGCATCACCTGGAAAAAGAAGACTCTTCGATCCACAGCGAAACAGCAGGATCAGGCTCGTATTATTGAGCACGTTGTCAAGGATGCGTACCAACCGTAGCATCTGGTCCGAGCGCAGGCGCCGCGCCTGGCTTACGACCCAGCGTGCGTCAATCGGAAAATGCGAGCCCATCCGCTCGACCGTAAAGCCTGGGAAGAGTGGCGCAACCTTTTGCGCCTTGGTTGGACCGAGAGAGGCGGCGGCATTGGCCATCAGATGCCAGAATTCGTCCTGGTCGCGACTGCGCTGCTTGGTAATCTTTTCTGATTGCTCGATCGAGGGTGGCCCGAGGATGTCGACCTTCACGCCTGGAAGCAGGTCTTCGAGTGCGGTCTTATCGCCGGCTTTGGCATATTCGCGGGTGGCCGACATCGTCATCAGGTTTTCGACGGCCTCAAGGTTGGCGAGATTGTTCTCGCCCATGAAGGAAAGCTCCCGTCGCAGTGAGGGCGACAGATAGCGGACGCGCTTGACCTCGCTGAAGATCGCGCCGGCCGCCTGCTGCATGGCCGCGAGCGAGGAAATGTGGTGGGCGGCGAGCGACGTGCCGGGCGGTAGGGGCCCCCTGGCGTTAACGGCGAGCTTCGGATCCTCCGTCCATGGCTGCAAGACCAGCTCCGGCTTCAGGTCCGCGATCGTCTTTCCGGATGACGGCCGCTGCTTCTTCGTTGCGAATCCGGATATATGGTCCTTGTGGCGGTGGGTGGCCACAACCGCCAGCCGCTGGTTCTTTGTGCGCTCGGCAATGTTGCTGGCAATTAGATCGAGCTGGTTTTTCGGGACACCGTCAGGCAGTCCGGTCGAACCGAAATCGATCAGAACATGCCGTTTCTCGTTCGGGTAGTCGAACGACAGCAGGAAACAGTCGCCAAAGCCCACCTGATAGGAGGTGATGACCACGCGGTTTGGCTTCATCCGGCCCTCTCTTGCACACCGCTGCGCGCCAAATGCAGGGCGGAGAAATATCCTGCCCCATCCTTTCTCTTGTCGAGAAACCCCTGCTTCCAGAGATAGCTAAGCCGGTCGCCTTGCCGCTTCCTATCGCCCCGATCCTTTAATAGATGATTGGCGATTTGATATTTCAACTGGCCATATTCGTCGAAGACCAGCGTCCCGCCACCAAGCAGCCGCAGCGAACGCCAGAATTCTATGCCTTCCGGGACGTCAACCTTTAAATCCTGACGAAGTTCGCCGGCGGTGACCGTAAGGACCTGCACATATTCAGCGATCGTCTCGCGCAGGACGAATCCGTCCGGCGCAATGCGCACGCTCGGGCGCACCGATTGCACCTCAATGTAACCGATGTCGCCAATCTTCAGAGCTTTGCGGTTTTCCCAGACGAACCGGAACACTTCCTCGTTGTCCCGCAGCATGGAATCGAAATGCGTCCGGCTGTAAATCATATCCTCGTCGCAACGCAACCAGCTGCCGTCCGTATCAGCGCGCCTGCTGGGATCGATCCCAAAGTCTCTGAAGTTCGAAAGCAATGCCTCCCGGTAGCCGTAGCGGTCGTCGGGGACGACCTCACGATCGACAGTCAAAAGCGCGGAAAGATAGTCGGAAAAGGAAAGGTCGACCGGTGGACAATAGTCGATAGCGCGAATGGCCATTGTCAGCAGATGGTCTGCTGCGCGCGCACCCTCCTCAATGACCAGCGACCGGTCCTTCTTGCCGTCGACGATTGTGCCGATTCGGCTGAGGCGACTGACCCAGATATCGAGGAATGACCGCATCATGGCGGCGACGAGCAGTTCCCCCCGATTGTGAACCTCCTGCCAGGCCGGGTCATTCATGTAATCCTTGCCGGGCGGCAGCACGATTGAATGGCGAAGCGCTGAGCCACGGACGCCGCTCATTTCCTGTCCCATTTCATCAGCCAGGCGGAAGAGGACCGAATTGGCGAGCTTGTCCTTTTCGAGCAGTGCCTGGTCGATCAGGGCCGCACCTGTCGTTGCATCCAGTGCGGCACCGACCACGTCGGGAAGCGCGAAGACGGACAGCAGCGCGACGACGTCTGCAAGGCCCTCGTGGAAGGCGCCCTGATCCGGTGACGACGGTTCGAGATATCGCGATCGCAGCCCGTCTAAGATCGCGTGCGTTGTCTCATGCGCGATGACATCGTGCGACAGGCAGGAGAAAACCGTGTGCGTGTTGCCTTGCTTATCCGGAAAACTCTCGAAATAGCCGAAAAACAGCGAGCGATCGTCGCGCGAATAAAAGGCGTTTGGCTCGGCAAAGGCATGCGGCAAAATGTTGAGCTGGTGCCCCTCGCATCCCCACTGCACGCGGCGGCCAAGCGCGAACTCGAAACGCGCCAAAATACGCATGGCGATGGCATAGACGTTCTGGGCGTGAAAGCGTGGATCAGAGAGAAGAGTTTCATCCGGCGCGTCCGCGAAAGGGTCGTGATATTCTCCATCCAATCCCGAGGGCAGATCTGCCGGCTGATAAAGGGCATTGGCGGTCACGTCATAGTCGACGACCGCAACCCGATAGCCGCGTGGACCCGACAACAGCTCCTCGGCGGGGACGTCGATCGACGCGGTAACGATCCGGCCGTCAATTTTGACCGAGGGATCCTGGGCAATGATTGACAGCTTCCGGGAGCTTCGGAGGCTGTGGCGTGTCCCCTTCACATTACGCATGCGCTTCCCCCACGCGTTGCAAAGGCAGGATGGCGAAAAGCTTTAAGAAAAGCAACTATGTGGCGAATCCACCGCGCTATGATTGCGAGCGTTTTCACGCGGAACGCTCTGTGTTTCAGCCCAAGTGTCCACAATAATCTAATGCGACCACTGAACTTGGCGATTAAGCGGCTCCAGTCCATCGCGGCTGCGCCAGAGGGCGTGGCTATCAGCAACGGACGTGGTCGCATGCGGACCCCACACTTGCAGCAATATCTGTCATTTGCTATCAGATGCTATTAAATGATGGTGGACTGATGACCAAGCTCGAGGAAAACTGGCTCTCCCTGGAAGAAACCGCCACCTACATTGGTGTTGGTAAAACGGTACTATATGGGATGGCCCGAGAGGGTACCATTCCAGCCCGCAAAGTCGGGAAAAAATGGACCTTTGAGAAAGCGGGGCTGGACGCATGGATGCGCGGCCATCGGCCCGTGCAATCGTTCTTCACCGATATGGAATTCAAGATCGAGGGCAATGAAGAACTCCGCGACCCGCAACGCGAAGGATACCTGCGCACCTACGAGTTTTTTCACGCTGGAAAGAACAAAGCCATCCTGCAGATTCCGGTTGGCTGTGGCAAAACCGGGCTCGCGTCGTTGTTGCCGCTCGGCCTTGCGGAAGGCCGTGTCCTTGTCATCGCTCCCAACCTGACTATCAAGCAAGGCCTCTACGAGGCGATGGATGTCACCAATCGCCAGAAATGCTTCTGGCGAAAAGCGGCCGTACTCACCGCCGACCAGATGATCTCGGGCCCGCTTGCGACCACGCTCGACACCGGCAACATCACCGTCGCGACTAAGTCACACGTCGTCATAACCAATGTGCAGCAGCTTGCCACGGATCTCGACAAGTGGCTGAATCAGTTCCCCGACAACTTCTTCGACATGATTATCGTCGACGAGGCGCATCACAGCGCGGCTGCGAGCTGGCAGCGGGTGATTGAGCGGTTTCCCCAGGCAAAGGTGATCCTGCTCACCGCAACACCGTTCCGCAGTGACAGGCAGGAACTCGACGGTGAATTGGTCTATCGCTACCCGTTCCGCAACGCGACCCTCAAGGGCTACATCAAGCGCCTAAAGTCGACCTACGTCGCCCCCTCGACAATTGAGCTAGGCTTCGCCGACGATCGCGGCCGCGCCTACACGCTTGATGAGGTAATGAAGCTCAAGGAGGAGGAGTGGTTCAGCCGCGGGGTTGCGTTGGCGTCACTGTGCAACCGGCATATCGTCGACACCAGCCTAGAGCGGCTAGAGCAGCTCCGCCAAACCGGGACGCAGCATCAGCTCATCGCAGTTGCGTGCTCCATCAATCATGCCCGGCAAATCAGTTCGCTCTATAGGGAGCGTGGATTTACGGCCGAGGTCATTCACAGCAAGCAGCGAGACGACGAGCAGGCCGCCATCCTCGCCGCTCTGCGCAATGGAACACTTGACTGCATTATCCAGGTTCAGATGCTTGGCGAGGGGTTTGACCATCCCAAGCTCAGCGTTGCGGCGATCTTCCGGCCGTTCAGGTCGCTTGGTCCATACCTTCAGTTCGTGGGCCGGATCATGCGCGTGGTGGTCCAGAACAGTCCCGGGCATCCCGATAATCTCGGGCACATCGTGACGCACCTTGGCATGAATCTCGACGCCCGCTTTCAGGAGTTCAAGGATTTTGAGAACGACGATAAGGCGTTCTGGGACAAGGTTATTGGCGGCGAGGAACCGGAACCGCCGCAGGCTGTACTCGATGGCATGACGCGCTTGCGTGCCGGTGATCTAGTTGTCGTTCACGATGAGATCGTCGACTCCCTGTGGGAAGAGGACTTCACCAGCCACGAAGACCAGCAAATCGTCGACGACCTGCGCGAGCGGTTCAAGCTTCTTGGCCTCGACGATAGCAAAGTCGAAGAGATGGTACGGATGGCTCAGAAGACATCCGTCCGAAAACTCTCGCCCACTGCGCCATTTGCGGTCCAGCCACAACGCGAGTGGGAGGAGGCGCGAAAGCGACTCAACGAAGAAGCCAAGCGCCTCGCGACGGTGGTGCTCAATCACGTTGAGCTAACGGTCGCGGGCACCGAGCTGATTTACAAATACCGGTCACTGAAATTGAGCGGGCGGTCGAACTTCATTGCTGCCCTGACCATGGTGAATCACGAAATCAACAAGCGCCTGGGAAAAGACCGTCAGGCCGCCTCGATCGAGGAATTCCGGTCAGTTTTGGACAATCTCGAAGACCTTGTCCAGACGCTGGCCAGGAGGGTCAGAAAGGCAAAGGCGGACTATGACCAAGAAAACTCCTAAAGGGAAAACGCCATCACTCATCGGCGGCGCCAGTGGGCGCCCCGTCCGCGTTGACGTTCAACGCCGCTCCGAATGCTATCGTTGCAATGACGAGCTTTCGGCCGGAACGTCCTGCATCGCAATTCCCAAGCTTGGAGGCGCCTTCACGACCGAGCGCCGCGTATGCAACACCTGCTACGAAGCGATCTTGAAGCAGACGGCCGACGACTTGGAAGAACTGCGTCAGCTCTAGCGGGAACCGAGATGGGAGATGGCTACCATCTCCTGCAGCTCAAGGCGCACAAACGCAACTCGCTGGGGGGAAAGCGCGCAAATGTTTATTGAACAGCTTCATTTAACAAATTTCCGTTGCTTCGGGCCGGCTGGCACATCGATCGATCTGGCGGGCGGCCTTACGACGTTCGTGGGCGTCAATGGCGCCGGCAAGACGGCCGTACTGCAAGCGCTGCAGCGTCTCTTTGGTATCACCGGCGAGCAACGCCGCCTTCGGCGCCAAGACTTCCATGTACCTGCCGCTGAACCCGCGCCACCAATCCAGCGCACACTCACGCTCGAGGCGATCCTGGCGTTTCCGGAACTAGACGCGGGAGGCGTCAATGCCGCCGCGATCCCGGAATTCTTCCAGCAAATGGCGGCCGACGATGCCGGGCGCCTGAAGTGCCGGTTGCGGCTTGAAGCGACGTGGACCGACGACGGCTCGCTGGAAGGCGCCCTCGAGCAGAAATATTGGGCTGTTCGTACCTTTGGCCCCTTCGCCGAGGCCGACTGCATCGAGCTCAAGGCGCTCGACCGTGCTCGTATCCAAATGATCTATGTCCCCGCGTCACGTGATGGTGCCTCGCAGGTGACAGCCTTCCTGCGGGGACGTCTTTGGCGGGCCATCAATTGGTCGCAGGGCGTCAGGCAAAGCTTCGCCGACGCTGGCACGGCACTGAACGGCGCCTTCGCAGCAGAACCCGCGGTCGATATCGTCGTCGGCGCTGTCACTAGACGATGGCAACAAGTCCATACAGCGGGCACCGACACGACGCCGTTGTTTCGTCCAATCGATTTGCGCTTCGAAGAGGCCATTCGCAAGGTTGAGGTGGTCTTCCGTCCCGATGAAGTGGGCCGGGAGAGAGGGCTCGAAGACCTCAGCGACGGACAGCGTTCGCTCTTCCATCTGGCAATGACGGCCGCCACCTTGGATATTGAAGCCAGTATCGCCGTGAACCCTGCCGCAGGCTTTCAACCGGGTGGCGTTCCTCTACCAGCCCTGACACTCATCGCGGTGGAGGAGCCTGAGAACAATCTCGCTCCGTTTTATCTGTCACGCATCGTCCGCCAGATTGAAGAGCTAACCGCAGGACCGCGGGCGCAAGCCGTGATCTCAAGCCACTCCGCAAGTATCCTCGCACGCGTCGATCCCGCTCAGGTGAGGCATTTCCGGTTGAACGCGGGGGATCGCACGGCGCACGTGCGGGCGATCCGTCTTCCGCCCGGCGAAGAGGATGCATCAAAATTTGTACGCGAGGCTGTCCGGACCTATCCAGAACTCTACTTCGCACGTTTTGTCGTCCTGGGAGAAGGTGCGTCGGAGGAAGTGGTGTTGCCGCGCCTCGCGGAAGCGATGGGTCTCGACATTGACCGTTCCTTCGTCTCGGTGGTTCCGCTTGGTGGCCGTCACGTCAATCATCTTTGGCGACTTCTGACCGATCTCAATATTCCGCACGCCACCCTCCTCGACCTCGATTGGGGACGCGACGGCGGCGGCTGGGGACGCATCAAAACCGCCTGCGCCCAGCTCCTTTCGGTAGGCGTCGCGCCCCAGGCCATCTTTGCACAACCCGATCCGGCCGGTCCGGCTGCTAACCTCGCGATATTTGACAGGAATGCCCCCGAGGACGTTGCAGGTTTGACCAACTGGGCAAATGCGCTTCGCCAGCACAACGTATTCTTCTGCACGCCGCTCGATCTTGACTACTCGATGTTGCGTGCATTCCCGGCGGCCTATCAAGTTGCCGAACCCGGACGACAAGGTCCGTCTCAACGCGGAGATCCACGCACCGCCGTGCTTGGCGAGGAAGGTCGCCATGACCTTTATGGCGCGGACCACGAGCTGGCGCTGCGCTGGTATCGCTATTTGTTCCTCGGTCGCGGCAAGCCCAGCACGCACGTTCGCGTATTGAGCGACCAGGCCGCACAAGCGCTGACGGCTGGCGCGCCAGAAGAACTGCGGGCCCTTCTGACCTTGATCTCCGCCCGCCTCACGCCGCCACCGCCCCCACCGCAGCAGAACCAACAGCAACCTCCGGCGATCTGACCATGGTGCTCGTCCGGCCAGAAGAGTGGCGCCCGAGGGGCATCGAAGATCTAGAACCTGATGCGTGGCGGGCATTACGCCAGCCGGGCTCCGCCTGTGTTGTTGCCGGTCCTGGCGCCGGAAAAACCGAGTTTCTCGCCCAGCGCGCGGCGTTCCTGCTTGAGACGGGCCTCTGCCCTGCGCCGTTCCGCGTTCTCGCGATCTCATTCAAGAGCGACGCCGCCGACAACTTGGCTGCGCGCGTGCGCAAGCGCTGCCCACCCGAGCTTTCGCACCGCTTCACGTCATTGACCTTTGACGCTTTCACCAAAAGCCTGGTCGACCGATTTCTGACGGCTATACCTGTCGATTGGCGCCCGAGCCGGCCCTATGACATAGCGTTTACGAACTTTCGCCAGGTCACAGGCTTCCTGCAAGATGCGCTTTTTAACGCGCCCAACGCGTGGAAGGCAGACGTCGCTGGTCTCAGCGCAAGCGATTTCGAGTCTCGCCACGTTGGGGCCTATCGTCTTCCGGTGGCACGCGCAGCGGCTCAATCTGGAACCGAGGTGACAATCCAACGATGGTGGGCGAGCCAGCTTGGCGCTCAACCACGATCAAGCATGACGTTTGTCAGCCTTAATCGGTTGGCCGAACTCCTGTTGCGCGCCGGCCCGCACGTTCGACGGGCGCTGCAGATCACCTATCCCTTCGTGTTCGTCGACGAGTTTCAGGACACCACCTACGCGCAGTACGACTTCTTGCTGTCGGCATTCCAGGGCGCCAACGTTGCCATCACTGCCGTGGGAGACGACAAGCAACGGATTATGACCTGGGCGGGGGCGCGCGCGGATGCATTCGAGCGTTTTGAAGCGGAATTCGGAGCGGTCCGTATCCCGCTTCTCTTCAATTTCAGATCCTCGCCCGATCTCGTCCGCATTCAGCATGTCGTCGCTCGGGCTCTCGATCCGAATGCTGCTGCTACCGTCGCCCAAGCCGCGCGGCAAGTCGATGGCGAGGTCGCCCAGGTCTGGAACAGCCCTACCAAGGCCCGCGAGGCCGAGCACCTCGGGCAATGGCTGGCGAACGATATGGCTGCTCGCGGCCGCGCACCGCGGGACTACGCCATTCTCGTCAAACAGAAGTCCGACGACTTCGAGGCCGATCTCGCCGGAGCGCTTGCAAGAGCGGGCTTGCGGCTCCGCAATGAAAGTCATGCGCTCAGTCGCACGACGTTGCAGGACCTTCTCACCGACACCTTCGCCAAGATCGTCGTTGCGCTCCTTCGGCTAGGGTCGACACGGCGGGCCGCGCAGGCCTGGCAACTTGCCTCTATGGCTCTGCTCGAAATTCGAGCCATTGCCGAAAGCGATGACAACGGAGAGGCGCGCACTGAGGATGAGCTGACGACATTCCTTGCAGCACTGCGCGCCGACATGACTAACACGCCGCCGTCTGCAGCCAGCGCGCAGACATTCGCTGACCGTATCTTTGCCTTCCTGGATTTTGCCGCCGTGGCGCGGACATATGTCGAATACTCGACCGGCGATCTTCTCCCAATCATGGCGGAAGCATTAAAACTTCACCTTGCCGCCTCCGCGAATGGAGCGCAGGCATGGACCACAGCGCTCGACGCCTTCGAAGGTGTGAGCCAGATTCCATTGATGACGGTCCACAAGAGCAAGGGCCTTGAGTACGACACGATCGTCTTTGTCGGTCTCGACGATCAGGCATGGTGGGCGCACAGGCCCGGAAACCCGGAGGGCCTTGCAACATTCTTCGTGGCGCTCTCCCGCGCGAAGCAGCGCGCTATCTTTGCGTTCTGTCGCGAACGCGGACCGCGGCAGCGCGTGGCCGAGCTGTTCCAGCTCCTCACGGATGCCGGTGTACCGGAGATCGCGATATGACCGAATTGGCCGACCTAGCCGAGCGCCCTGCCGCGATCATTCAGCAGCGCGCGACCAATGCGCAGATGCCGGCTCTTGGGCTCAGCGCTGGCCATGCCATTCCGCCTACGAGGAGGCGTAAGCAAGCGCGACCGGGCGCGAGAGGCGCTCTGCGGCAGGAGTGCGCGAGAGCTCGCGGAAGTCGCCCGCCGCATGGATGTCCACCTTGGCGACTACGCCTTGGAGAGAAACCGTTCTTGCCCTGCTTGAGGAGCGCCAAGCACCGATCACCGAAATCACCCGGCGCTATGTCGCCAAATGCTTCGGCGATGATTTTTGTGCGGCCAGCAAGATCTCGTTGCGCTTCTCGGCCGGCTCTTTCCGATCCAGAACATTACGGCTGAAATATTTTCGGGCCGAAGCCTGGCGAGCGACATCGAAAAACACATGGCCCGAAATCCCGGGGACCGGGATGTCGAATATCTGTTCGAGCAGATAGCCGCCTTGAAATGTTCGCGCGACCGCTTCGGCCGCCTCCTCGAAGCGACGCCCCATCCCCTCGGCCACCGCGGATGCGATCAGATCGAGTTGGCCGATACGCTCAATCACGTGCTGCGACGCGATGGTTACGTCCTGAACATCGGAGGCGAAAAGTCCGGCTACCCCATTTATCGACTTCAGCCGATGAGCCGCGGTCCCGCCGGTAGTCCCAAGAACCTGATCTTCGCATTTAACGGGCCAAGCCGGAGCTCGGCTTCAGCGATGCAATCAACAACGACATCGTTATCCTTCCGATGCAACAAGCTGCCTCATCTACGAAAGGCCCGGCGTCGACGCCGACGATGCCGCTCGAACCCTCTGCGGACCTCTCTCGCATCCGATGCTGAACGCAATCTGTTCGACACCTAGTTCAGGCTCTACCGACCGAAGCTCGCAGACAGGCTCCCGGCCCTCGTCCCGCAGGTCTATCTCCACTACGATCCCGCCGCTGTGAAGCTTCTGCGCCATCGCGCCGGCCTTCGGCGCCAGCGCATGGATTTTCTTCTTCTGCTGCCGAACAACCAGCGTATCGTCAATGAGGTCGATGGGTCGCAGCACTGCGCCCGCCACGGAGAGCCATCGCTGGCCGCCTATTCGGAAATGGTCTCGGCCGATCGCGACCTGCGCTTGGCGGGATATCTACAGGTTTGGCTCAAACGAGCTTGTCGGCGATGGCGCGCCCGATCTTGTAAGCCGGTTCTTCGATCGGCTTTGGACGCTGCATACGATCAATCCGCCAGCCGTGGCGTAACCCTACCGGCGTTGAACCTTGCGGCGTGCCGGTGCGGGAGCGGGCTGAGGACGCGGCGGCGCCAGCATCGGGCTCGCACGGCTGGTGCCGAGTTGAAATTTCTGTGCGGCGTCGACCAATTCAAGCGTTCCCGACCGTCCGAACGAGATTTCGAGCCGGCGCTTTTTCAGATCGAACGTGAAGGTGATGCCGTCTCGCTCATACGTGGCACGCTTCGAGCGGTCATCATCATGGACGTCACCGCCTTGGCTCTCCTGGATGTCCTCAAGCTTTTCGACCAGGCCGTCGAAGGTGTCGTCTATACGTTCGAACTCAACGACCAGATAGTCGAACTCGGTGTCGAAAATTTCCTCGATCGCTGCACGATGGTTGTCCCAACCCTGGCGAAACTCCAGCCGGCGGCGAATGATGTATTCGGAAGGATCGTCGGGATTCTGTCCTGTCTCAACCGAGTACCGAAACGCAGCAGTATCCAAGTCGCCGCCGCCGCTGTCCTCCGCCTTCCGCACATCTTTGCGTCGCGCATTGAGCGCTTTTCGCGAAGCTTCATAGAGCTCCTGCAACTCCTGCGCCACTTGCTCAGTGAGGAGGCGCTGACACCAAGCTTCCGCCGACTCGCTCGCCTCTGTCGGCACTTTGTGGTACCCGCGCTTAAAGCCTGAAAGGGTGCGAATTTCGCCAGTTTCGGTCCCTTCAAGGAACTCACTGTTGTTCCGCAGGGTGATTCCGGCCAACGCCTCGTCTGCAGGAACCGCGGGAGCTCTCGGGACGTAGCGGATCTGGAAGCTATTGGTTCCCGACAGTATGGCCTGGGGCGTTTGACTTCCCCGCACCTGCATCTCGCGAGTGATATATCGTGGGGTTTCCTGACGGAGATGATCCCGCAAGCCGAAGTCGGTCAGCCAGCGATCCCGCGTCAACGCGTCGGGTGCTCGGCCTTCAATCGCTTCGAGCAGGAAGTAAGTCCACACGCCATGCTTCAGCGTCGTTGACGGATAGGATTTCTCGCCTGGCGAGCACGAGAGGAAGACGCCGAGGTACCAGCCGCTGTCAAGGAATTCCCTGACCTCGGCCGCATCGAGATTGGAAATGACGTCGCGCGACTTGACCACGCCGCTGAACTTCTCGGCGCATGCATCGACAAAAACGAGTGCTTGACGGCACGCGCTTTCCATCAGCGGCTCCAGGAGATCGTCGCGCATCGGCAGCGACGTATCCTCAATGTTGGTACGGTTCGTGTCGTAAGTGCTTAGGCGGTTCCCGCCTGCGCCGTGAAATCCGTGGCCGGCGTAGTAGAAAATGAAGAGCTCGTCTTGTGCGAGATTCTGGATTGTGTACTTCAGCTCATCTCGCAAAGCGGCGAGGCTCGCCTGTGCATCCTTGAGCACGTGCACCGAAAGAGCATCTTCAGGTAGGTCGGCATAGATCCGCCGGATGGCATCAGCAAATCCGTCGCCATCGGCATGCGCAAAATCGACAGACGGCAACGCGTCGCCATTCGAAGGTTTTCGATAGTTCTCAAGCGCCACGACAAAGGCGGTCACACGAGAAAAACTGCGCTTCGATAGAGCTGCTTCCTTTACCAATTCCGCACCAACACCTCCCCGCTTAGCCATCGTCACCCTCGTCAAGAAACTCACGCTCCAGCGGCTGCACTCCGGCGCGAAGGCGATCAGTCGCTACACCGACGTTTGAGATGTTGGCAGAGTTGCATTCTATCCGAGAGAGAGACACACTTCTCCCCTTTTGCTTGTTGATGCAGTCGGTGCGCGCTGTGATAGACCGTGTAAAGAACAAGATTCCGTATAGTGCGTTAATCGATGCCTAGTTTTTTGAAAAATATCTTGTTTCTCATCTCTGCATCCCTGAGTAACTTCGTCCAGCTCAGCACTTCCATATATAGGCTATTGTTCCCAAACCAGCGGAACCATCCGAGCCCATCAGGCATGGGCGTAAACTCTTTCTCGAATTCAAGCCACTTTCTGACTTTTGTAGTCAAATCGCAAACAACGTACCCGTAGAATGGCGTCGTACCGTTGACGATAATGTCGCGACCAGTGGGCGTCTTGAACTTGCCTTCTCTGATCTGATTGACGTAGCGGACGATCTGCTGAACCGGATCTTCCTTCGAGGAAGGATCGACAAAATTGTCTCGTTGTGGCTTCTTGAACTCGAAGATAGTGATGGGATTGCTCGCTTCGTTCTCACCACGAAATGCAACACGCCGGTTGTATATCGTGATATCCGTTCGGTCTCCGTTTGGCTTGTTCAGCGGCTTATCGGATGAGACGTAGGAGGAAAAGTTCAGCCGTTCGTCCAGCATCCAGAGATTGTGCGATTCGTAATCAAGGCCTTCTGAATCTTTCTTACGTCGCATGATTATATCATGCACGTCGCCTTCCGATTTATGCTTTCCATCGGAATCGATTTCTAGAGATTTGGAAAAGAGGTCGAGAACGCATTTTCTCATGGAAACGTAGTGGATGAGGTCATTCTTGCTGGTATCGGAAATGCTGTCCATAAGCTGAGTGATTTTCTCACCCAACTCATCGGGATTTTCTGATTTCAGCAGCGCGGCCACCTGTGATCGCGTCTGGATTTCCTTTTCGTACTTCTTCTTTTGAAGATGAAGCTCGATATCCTGGTTGGACGGCCGCATGGGCAGGGCATCGAAATCGACCTCATTCGCGAGCGTCCGGTGCCAGGGCGCATCGGCCGACACATAGTCGGCGATGCGCGCCTGCTTGCGCCTCTTTCGCTCGGTAATTTCCGAGCCCACTGCCGACTGCGCGATTTCGGCGGCCTTCTGCTCGATCTCGCTTTGGGAGATGCCGCTCAGCAGGTCGTTGTCGGTTTGGAAGCGGAATTCGCCTCTTTCGAGCGACACGTTGTCATTAAGGTAGTCGCCGAAAACATAGGATTTGACGACGAAATTGCGCCCCTTGGACAGATCCTGGTCGGGACCGGCCTCATAAAACTCCTCGGCGAATTCAGGTATATAGGCCTGAAGCGGGTTGTCAGTCACTTCGCGCCGATGCGCGACGAGGCTAACTTTGCTCTTGGCCGACCTCGGCGCATAGAATTTGAAGACCCGGACCTGAAAGTCCTTGGCCTCTTCGTTGGCTGTGAGTGTGAACGTGCCCTGTTCAACCCGCATCTCGACAATCTGGCTATTCTCCTTCCCCAGATAATCGTTGAGAGAGGCGCCTCCGGAAGGCTCCTTCGCTTCCCGGATCACGATACGCGGACACGCCCGATCCTTGTCTACGAAATATGGTAATAGCCGTTCGACGATAACGCGGCTGACGGTATCGAGGCGCTTGTCCGGGAACTTGACGGACTTGATACCTGAAATCTCGACTGCCGTACCCGTCTCCCGCTTTTCGGAAGCGGACGTTTTCTCGTCAACGATGATGTCTTTATCTAAGCCCATCCTGAAGGATCGATCGTGGAACGCATCGCCGACGGCGAAGGTGCTCGCCACCTTCACATGGTTGAAATATTTGAGGCAGGTGAATCGGCCGAACCCTTTACCCCCATCGGCTATTTTCTGTTCGGTATAAAGGGTATCAAATGAATCCCGGTTGCTCTTCGTGAAGCCGACCCCGTTGTCCTTGACAATAAACCCATCGATATCCTCGAGGCGGTCAATGATGTCCGCCTGTCCGCTTCGCAGGATTTCGATCTGGATCAGGCCATTCTTGACGCCCTTTTGGTCGATGGCCTGAATGGCGTTGACCACTAGTTCCACCAGTGGCGTATAGACGTTGGTCCCGGATCGGATGTTCTCGACCAGCCGCCTAACGTTGACATTGCTCATGCCAACTCCCTCACATCGGTCGAGCCGTCATCTATCTTCTCTCTGGACGGGCTCGCCGATGTCATTCTTCGTTTCCTCTCGATTCTCGTTAGGGAGTTCTGGCGTTCTGGCGGCAGAGGACGCAACGCTTTCGCGGACGTATTCGCGCATGAACTCCCGAAGCACTTGTGCCGCTGGACGATCATGGACCTGGCACGCCGCGACGAATTCGTCCCGCAAATCCCGGTCCAACCTGATGCGCAACCCGACATCCTTTTTGGTCATGTCGAGAGTGTACCCAATGGATACACAACTGCCTAGAGAGTTCGTTCCAGAAAGAGCGGTGATCAGGGTGCATGATTTTCAAGTTCGGCTGTTTTGCACCTCGTGATCTGATTCTCGTGCCCTCCTCCCGCTATCGCTCACGCCTGGCGAGTTTCTTGAGGGCTCCGCCCCCTGGCGCGGCGCACTCTCGCGTGTCGCTTCGATCCGCTCCTGCAGCCCGGGGATCCCCGTCTGTCCCGGTCGCCCTTGCACCTTGCACCCCCGGTCTCGGCGTCGGCCCGGGTTGCAGCGCAGCGCTGCGCTTCAGTTCAAGCCCATACGAGAAAGACCAGGGCCACGACCGCGACCAACACCCCGGCCGTCGAAAACGTTGCAACGGTTTTCATTCCGCTTAACAAGCTCAAGAAGCACCCGCAAAACCCCCCACAGCGAGGCGTCTATCGAGGCAAAGGCGCCGAGCATCGCCGCAAAGGGTATCCTGCAAAATCTGGTGGTGGAGCCAGAACTGGACGCCGATGCCTGGTTAAATCCGACCATGAGCAGTTGGCAACACAGCGAGAGGGCACTGAATATATGCCGAAACGGATTTCGCCATCCACGGTCGCGCGCAACAATTGACACAAAAATTGCCCGTCTCCAAGCTATCGCCACCGATTCCGCTCCACGTACCCGAAATTTCGACGGACTTGGTATTTTCACCTTCTATTAACCCTCATAATTAACGCCAGAAACTCCGAATAAGGAAGCTAATACGGCAATTATTTCCGTCGTCCGGACGCCGTTTTCCACACCTTCTCAGTATCGATAGGGATCAAGTATCGATATCATGGTTGGCCGTGTACATCTTCTGCTCCAGGCGGGATATTATACATGACTCTATTCCCAAGGCGGCGACTTAATCGGGATACATCCGAACACCGTGCTTCTGCAAATCTACGCGGTTCCGCAGCAAACGGCACTCTTGGGATTTAGATGCCGGCACGGTAAGCAATCTTGCCGTCCCAACTAAACTAAAAATGCGACGCCCACCCAGGAGATGCCACGGCCGACATCGGCAATATCGGCTTGCCGATAGACCTGTTGAGGATCGGCGGCAACTGATGATGATCCACCGATTGCAAATAAGATCTGCTCGCCTCGCGCAAGTCAGCCGGATTTGGTCACGAGCGCGGCTGGGTCGACACCCAAAGCGTCTGCGATCTGACCGAGAACGGTGACGCTTGCTGAAGCATCAGCGCGCTCAATTTTTCCGATGTAGCGCGCGCTCAGCCCCGTGAGGTCTGCCAGTTCTTCCTGCGTGAGGTGTTTGCCATGACGTATCCGACGCAGGTTGATCGCCATGACCTCCTTGAGATCCATGACGTGAGCGGAACTGAAATAGGAAGAATCGTTCCAGGAACGATAGTTCCGATTCGTTTCCGCACGTGTTATTGGTTGACCGCCGCGCATTACTTTTAAGTTCGATGAGCTGGCGATTCAGACCGTGCAGTCACGGCGCAAACGATATATTGCGCACGTAGTGTTCCTGTGAGTGGGTGGCGAAATGAAAGTTGAGGACAAGCGGATGGCCGAGTGTAACGCCTCCGGGAAAGCCGAGGAAACCACAGAGGGAGGATCTCGCTACAGCTCACTGAAAAAAGAAGAACTGGCGGACTTAGCGGTTTCTGCAATCCTCCAGCACCGGCGTCTTCTCAACGCTGATGAAGTTGTCTATCAGGAATGGCTCCGCGCCAGCGCTGATCCCTCCGTCTCGAGCGCCGTTCTTGAGAGCCTGCAGGACGAACATTTGGCTCGGCAGAAAAAGTCGCAAGCCCAACAGGAAGAACTCTCTGAAATCGTCGAGGCTCTCGGGTATGTCCCTGATGTTCCCCCGGAGGATGAGGACTGATGCTCAGATCAGTCCGCGGTCTTTGACAATCGCCACAAGCTGGGCAACCGTCTTGGCGTCGAACTTTCGCCGCGCGCTGTCCAGATAGTGCTGCACCGTCCTCTCTTTGATGCCCGTCAGCTTGGCGGTGTCCCCCGCGCTCCTCCCCTTTATCGCCCACATCAGGCACATGGCTTCCCTTGGGGAAAGTATCCGCTTAGGCGCGACGAGCATCGTGGCGCCGATGATCTTCAGGCGGTAGTGAATGGTCATGACCGCCTGAAGCGCCTTTCGACCGTCTTGCAGTTTCGAAATGTCAGCCTTCCGCTCCGATGATGCCAGGGTCAGCATCATCTTCGAGCCGAAGCTACCCTCGACCGGAATTGTCACCCCGCTATAAATGCCATGTTCGACAGCTTGGTCGCGAAACCGTCGGAGCTCGGAAGAGCCGCGATCCGGCCAGTCGTCCGCGGTCCAGGCAAACACATCCATACGGCGCTTGGCCTCTGTGACGACGGGGTCGATGCGAACGTACTGACTGTTGAGATAAACATCCTGCCATGGCTTTGGATAGGAATTGAAGGTCCGGACTTCGAGGCCTTCGGTTTGCAGATAAGCGAATCGCTCGAATCCGCATGCCTGCGCGAAGTTTTTGACCGCGTTCTTGATCATACGTTCATCGTGCGCGGCTTCCGCCATGTCGATTAGGGAGCGAAAGTCTTCGTCCACTGATGTTCTCCTACCCTCTTGTTGTTCGACGAGCCTTCCACCTCGTCGTGTCTGTTGCAAAGCGTTGATCAGACCGGTGGTCCAGAGCCGACGCACATTCAACCCAATGTCGATCTAAAACACGAGAAAGCAATGTAATACTTCTGTCGCGGTGTGGCTCGACGCGATGCTAACGAATGAACAATGAGCCGGCCCTCTTCCGGTCTAGCGGCCGTTATAGGCTGAAAGAAAAACAATGTCTTGATCCACTAGCACATTGAACTTGTAGCCGGGGCGTATGCGGATCGTCGGCTGAATACTCAAGTTCTTCGAGATCGTCTCTTCAGCCACGCGACCGAAGCTCTGCGCGAAATTCCGCCGTGCCGCGTCCGATGCCGTATCCTGAGACGCCAATGTCGAGCTTTCGGGCATGGACATATCGATTCCGGTCCCGATCAGTGCGATCAATGCGGCCGAACCGAATGCCCGCCAGAGATGGCGATCCACCTTGTCCTTGAATCCGCCGTAGCCTTCCACGTCGGTGCCGGCCATTCCGCCGAGCTGCAGCGTCGACCCGTTCGGAAAGATAAGGTCGGTCCAGACGACAAGTACCCGCTCCTGGCCGAAGGAGATCTTCGAATCGTAGCGCCCGAAGAGTTTCGCACCCTGCGGGATAAGCAGCCGATAGCCTGTGCCGCTGTCGTAGACGTTCTGGCTGACCTGCGCGGTAATCCGGCCCGGCAGATCAGAATTGATGCCCGTGATCAATGTCGCCGGAATGACTGAGCCGCGCTTCAGCTCATAAGGCGACATCTGCGGCACGACCTGGTCCGGCAAATAACCGAGATCCTTGATATCCTGGTTGAAGAAGTCCTGCTTCGAGCTCTGGGCGTTCGGATCGACGTTCTGTCCCATCAACCCAGATTTCATGGCTGCGGCATAAAGATCGGAGGCGCTGGTCCCCGTTGTGTCCGTGTTGTGGCGGCCGCTGTCGGTGGCATCTTCCGACGCCTCCTCAGCCTCGGAGATATCCACCTTCAGCGGCGAGTCGAGAGCGGTTGCACGCGCCTGGAGGCGAGCCATTCTCTGGCGCTGAGTTTCACGCATATATTGTTCGTCCTGCTCTCGTTTGAGGCGCCCCTTCCAGTCCTCCTCGGACTCCATGCGTGGCCGCCTTTCTTCGCGCTCGACCAGGCGGGGCTCTACGACCGGCTCCTCCTTCTCGACTTCCTGCTCGGCAACGGGCGTTGGCTGAAACGCTTCGCGTTCAACCGGCTCGCCGATGATGCCGTCGGTGACCCCGCGTTTGAGCTGGTCGCCGAAGGTCGTCGCCGGCGTGTTAGAGGCGCTGTCGATATCGTCGCCACGGTTGAGGGAAAGACCGCGCCAGGACAGGCCGATCACGATGATGCCGCAGAACAGCACCACGAGGACGATGGCGAAAACGATTGGCAGGCGATTGAGGCGGCGGATACCCTTCTGATTATCAGCCGGATTGGACGCGCCGAGCTGGAGCGATTGCACCATAAGCTCCTCCCCTCAGTTGCGCTGCATGATCGAGAGCGGACTCGCCGGCGTGGCGCCGGCCGCTTTCGGCCTATAGGCGCGGCTGAGTACGATCGAGGGTGTCGTCAGTCGAGCAAGAATCTGGCCATCGATCCCCTCGATCGCATAGGCAAGGTTTACCGGCTGGACGTCCTTTGCGGTGTTCCCGTCGATGATGACGGTGTATCCCCAGCCCTTCAGGGCAGCCTCGAGCGCAGTCGCGAATTCCGAACTGTCATTCTCCATCCTGATCCTCGTCGTGCCGGCAGGGCCGATCTGTTCGGCAAGCCGACTTGCCATGTCGCCGGCAATGGCGCTTGCAGTTGGTCCGGAAAGAGAGACCGGAGCGGTACCGGCGGTCAGTGCCTTGTCGACCGTCTGGCAGCCGGAAAGAAGTGTGGCAGCGATGATGGTGAGCTGCAGTTTTCGCACGGTCATCCTCCCCGCCGAATCGTGATCTTCTGCTGCCGCCAGCCAACGCCGGAAACGAGGATCGCCTTGTCGACCGCGTAGTCGACGATCATCATGTCGTTCTTCATCCGATAGTTGACGATACGGTTCTGCCCGCCGGAAACGACGAAAAGAACCGGTGCATCCTGGCCGGAAATCGACTTCGGGAACTGGATGTAGGTCTTGGCGCCATCCGAATAGACCCGCTTCGGCTTCCAGGATGCGACGCCGCTCACCGAATAAGAGAAGTTGAGCTTGTCGGGCGCCGGCCCTGGAATGCCGCCTGCCTCCAGACGGGCATTAATGTCGGCGAGCCTGGTGGAGACATCCTCGGGATATTCGAAACCGATCCGGGCCATATACTGGCTCGGATGGGACTTCAGCTGAATGTGATAGGTGCGCCGGGATGTCGTGACGACCATCGAGGTCACAAGCCCCGGTTCGGAGGGTTTCACGATCAGGTGGATCGCCTGTCCGCCGGTCGCGCCGGAGGTCGCCGGCTCGACCTTCCAGCGAACCGTGTCGCCGACGAGGACGTCGCGAACGATTTCCCCGCCCTGCAGTTCGATGTCGCAGACCTGCAGCGGCGAGCAGACGACGGAGGGCTGGGTTTGGCCGAAGAGGAAGATGACCTTTCCGTCGGGGCCGGTGGTAACGAGGCCTGGCTTTCCCCGCCACTTCCTGGAAATGTTCGTTCCCTTCATCTCATTCGTGGTCATGCTCTGCGCCTGGGCGCAATCTACGAAAACGAGCCCGGCCACGCAGCCGGCGGCTGCGATCAATCCTGTTTTGTGCATCGAAAAAATCCCCGCCCTTAAAGCTGTGCCGTCCAGTCGAAATCCCGGACATAAAGACCGATCGGATTGAGGCGGATCGTTGCCTCGTCCTGCGGCGCCGTCAGCGTAACCGTTGCGATGCCCCGAAACCGGCGCGTGCCGGTTTCCTTTCCCTTGCGGTCGCGCTCGTATTCGGTCCAGTCGATCTGATAGGTCTGGTTGGAGAGCGCCACGATGTTGTTGACCTCGATGGCGACCGTCGAGGTCTTTGCCTTCTCGAACGGCGAGTTGGCGCGGAACCAGGCGTTGATCTTCTCCGTGGATGGGTCTGACGTCCTGAGAAGCGCGTAGGTCCGGTCGATGTACTGCTTCTGCACCACGCCATCCGGCGTGATCGAGCGGAAGCTGGTGACGAAGTTGCCGAGCGTCGCGCGCACCACGCGGGCGTCGGCATACTCGATCTGCTCAGGAAAGCCGGCTGTTACCGACGTCCCGAGTTTGTCGACCTCGACGATGTAGGGCACGAGCCTGACCTGGATGCTCAGGTACATCGCGTAACTGAAGCCGATCACGGCAATGGACAGGCCAAGGATCCCGACAAGACGCCAGGCTGCCGCGGCTTTGACATAGGAGCCGTATCGTTCCGACCATTCGTGGCGCGCGGCGAGATACGGGTTCTCGGGGGCGCGGTTCGCTGCCATCGATCCATCCCTTTCCTTATGCTGTTAGTCGTTGCGTTCGGGAGGTCGCTTTGGAGCGCTGTGCCCGCTGCGGTTCTCGTCGAGCTTGGCGTTGGCAAGTCCGAGGAGCGAACCTGCATAGGCACCCGGAGAGCCGATGGCCTTCTCCTTCGCCGCGGATCCCATAGCCTTGCCGGCCGAGCCGATAGCGGCTCCGGCGCCTCTGACCGCGGATCCCATGATCGAGGAGCCGGCGGCTCGGGCGGCTTGCCGCGCCGCGAATCCTGCCCCTGCCGCACCCGCTGCGAGGAATCCGGCCCCAGCAACAAAGGACGTCGCCTGGCCAGCATGGCGGATCGCTTCCATCCCCCCGGAGACGGACGCGCCCTGGACGACGCCCTGGATGATCCCTGGAACGTACATGGCGATGATGAAGACCACGACGGAAATACCGGCGATGGCCAGGGTCGTGACGAACTGATCCGACGTCGCCGTGGGAGCCTGGGCTAGGCCAAGCAGGACGCTCGATCCGATCCTGGCGATCATCACCAGGGCCATGAGCTTCATGCCGACGCCAAAGGCATAGACGAGATAGCGAACGGCAAAGTCTTTCGTGAATGACGTACCGCCCAATCCGAGCATGATCATACCTGCAAGCAGGCCGACATACATCTCAACCATCACCGACACGAAAAACGCTGCCACAAGCGAGAAGCAGATGACGACAACGCTCATCGCCAACACTGCAGCGATCGCCAGCGCATTGTCTTCAAACACACCGAACTGCGCCTGTTGCGACATTTGCGAGGCAACCCGTATGCCGGCGTCAAACACTTCCGCGGGCGAGGCTGAACCGCCACCGGCTCCGATCTGGAAAAGGCTATCGACGACGGCTCGGGCGAATGTCGGACCCTTATCGAGAACAAAGGCGAAGAAGCCGACGAACATGATCCGCCTGACCAGCTCGGCAAACCAGCTATCAAGCGCAGCAGCCTGGATTGCGAGCCAGACAGCCGCAATACCGATCTCGATTGCGGCGAGAATCCAGAAAAGCGATCTCGCCGCATCCATGATGGTGCTTTCCCACCCCTTCGCTGCGGACGACACCTGATTTTCCAGCTCAGTGAGAACCTGTCCCTCCTGTGCGAAAGCCGGAACGGCACATGCGACGCAAAAGAGCCCCGTGATCAGGTGCAGACGCGTGAAAGTTACATTCACCATCTCGGACGCAGCTCCTGACCATCTTTAAAGGGAGGCGACCCGCTGCCGGAACCGAAGAACATCTGCCCGGCAGAGCGCTGCTCGTCCGTGAGGCCAAGTTTGCTGCTGTCTCTGGAATTGACAATCAGCGCGATCGCCGCCATCGCAAGAGACAGGATCACGAGCAAAAGGGCGAAGAGGATAGCGCGGTTCACCAGCGGGGCCCCATCTTTTGACCTTCGGGAATGCTCTTGACCTCGGCGTTGAAGAACTTTTCACGCCGAGCTTGGGCCAGATCCTTGTCGGTCTGTTCAGCTTGGAGCCAGGTGCCCATCATGGTCATCTGCTGGGAAACGAGGCCACGAAGCTTCTGCATCTGCGCGACTTGTTGAGCAGCGATCTGGTGCCCGACCTGCAAGGCCCTCATCTGGCCGTCCGCCGTTTCGGACATCGATCGCAACGACGACATCGTGCTTTCCTCGCTGTCGAATTGATCGGCCGTGAGGCTTGCCGCCTTTAGCGTGCTGCCGATGGTGTCGCGGTTGGTATCCGACCATGTTTCGTACGTGGACGAGAAGCTCGCTGCATTCGGCAGATTGGTCTTGAGGTTGGCATAGCTCTGGAACCGTTGCTGAAGCAGGTCGTCGGCATTCGCCATCGAAAACGAAATGCTCTGACCCTGGTCGACGATGCTGCGGAGCTGATTGAGATCGCTCTCGACATCACCCCAGATATGGTACGGCAGCGTGGCCGTGTTTTGGAGCAGGTTTTGATAGATGTTCAGCTGGGTTTCGATCTGCTGGGCAAGTTGGCTGATCTGCGTGAGCTGGTTCTGGATTTGCTCGCCGGATTGCCCGACGAGCGAAACCAGTTCGCCGTTGTTGAGCACCTGGGTCCATTCGGTGGCGACACCTGTCGCCGTGCCGGCTTGCACTGGAATTGTTGCGGTGATGGACGCCCCGGCGGCGAGCAGCCCGGCGAGCAGGTTAGTCGAAGTTGAGTAGCCATGCGGCATCGTGAACTCCTCGCGTTTTCAGCCAATGGATCGGCCATTCGCGGCCATGTTCGGATTTCAGCGCGCGGACGCGCTTCAGGTCGTCCTTTCCGGAAGCGCCGACAAAGCTCAGCGCCACTGGACCCAGCGCCATGTCGAAGAGCCGTCTACCTTCCGAGGTGGCAACGTAGTATTCGCGTTTGGGGGTCGCGCCGGCGACGATCTCGATCTGACGATCGTTGAAACCCAACCGCTCATAGAACTCCCGCGTTCCCGGCTCGCGGGCAGCGCCGTTCGGGAGGCAGATCTTCGTAGGGCACGATTCCTTCAGCACGTCGATGATGCCGGAGCGCTCCGCATCCGAAATGGATTGGGTAGCAAGGACCACAGCGCAGTTCGCCTTGCGGAGCACCTTCAGCCACTCGCGGATCTTGGCTCGAAACACGGGATGACCGAGCATCAGCCAGGCTTCGTCGAGGATGATCAGGCTTGGCGAGCCATCGAGGCGCTTTTCGATGCGATGGAAGAGGCAGGTGAGCACTGGCACAAGATTGCGCTCACCCATGTTCATGAGACGCTCGATCTCGAAAGTCTGAAACAAACCGAGCGAGAGGCCGTCCTGCTCGGCATCGAGCAACTGACCCATTGGCCCGTCGACTGTATAGTGGTGCAGCGCATCCTTCATCTCGCGCATCTGAACGCCGCTCAGGAAATCTGATAGCGATCGTCCCGGAGCGCTTGCCATCAGTCCTATTTGCCGGGAGATGGCATTGCGGTGATCGGGCGTAACGCGCACGCCTTGCAGCGCGACCAGCATCTCGATCCATTCCGCCGCCCAAGCGCGGTCTGCATCGCTGTCCAGATCGGAGAGCGGGCAGAAGGCGAGCACCCTCCCCTCACCATCGTTGTCGCCGCCGATCTCGTAGTGGTCACCGTCGACAGCCAGCGTCAACGGCAGAAGAGAATTTCCCTTGTCGAAGGCGAAGATCTGAGCCCCCGCGTAACGCCGAAACTGCGCAGCGATCAGCGCCAGAAGCGTTGACTTGCCCGACCCGGTTGGACCGAAGACGAGGGTGTGGCCGACGTCGTCAACATGCAGGTTGAGGCGGAACGGTGTTGAACCGCTCGAAACCTGGATCAATGGGGGTGAATTCGCCGGATAGAAGGGGCATGGCGCGACCGGATTGCCAGACCAGACCGAGTTCAGCGGAATAAGATCGGCAAGGTTGCAGGTGTTGATCAGCGGCTCGCGGATATTGCAGTACCAGTTGCCCG
Organism: Sinorhizobium meliloti 4H41; assembly: GCF_000375585.1. GTDB lineage: Bacteria > Pseudomonadota > Alphaproteobacteria > Rhizobiales > Rhizobiaceae > Sinorhizobium > Sinorhizobium meliloti_A. The sequence continues at coordinate 181,788 of NZ_AQWP01000008.1, forward strand.
GCAGGCTGCCGAGGTAGGCGTCGGTGGCATTGAGCGTCTCGATCCTTGCTCCAAAACCTTCCGCCTGGATCAGCCGGCGTATCGACTCCGCCTTTTCCTGAAGTGCCTCGCTGTCTTCATCGAAGAGCACGATGACTGGCGTGTAGTAGCCGTAAGCGACCAGCTGCGACGAGGCCTGTGCGATCGCATCCTCGGTCTCGGCCACCATGGTCACGGCGTCCTGGTCGACCGACCGGCTCTCTGTCTGGAATAACTGGTCGAAAAACGGCCGAACCTTCTGCTGCCACTTCTTGCGCGTGCGTTCAAGCGTCTGGCGGGCTTCTTCCGCGTCGAGAAAGATGAATCGCGATGACCAGCGATAGGTGTGCGGCATCAGGTCGAGACTGTTGAGGATCCCGGGCCAGCTTTCTGCCGGCAAACCGTCAATCGCGACGACGCCGAGAAACCTGTTCTCGATCTTCGGCGTGAGGCCGTGCTCGAGCTCGGCTGTCGCGATCCAATCGAGATACATGGGGACGTCCGGCAGCCGGATCGGATGGTTCTCGCCGGTCACGCAGAAGCGAATGAACTGCAGCAGCTCATCATACCGGGCAAGCCGCGTCCCTCCCCTTTCGCTGACCTCGCGCGTTTCCATCCGTCGGATCGAGAGCGTGTTCGCCAAATACTGCTCGATCTCCCGAACGGCGTTCTTGAACATGAAGAGCACGGTGTCCGCGTAGGATTTCTTGCGGCTTTCCTCGTCGGAGTAGATGTATTTGCTGAGCGCGGTCTTCGTGGACTCCAGCGGCCGGTAGGTCAGTATCAGCGCGTGTTTGCTCTCAAAATGCCCCTGTTCACGCGCAAAATGCGTCCGGCGCTCGGCGTCGATCGCACGTGTGACCGGATCGGGGAAATGGCAGCGATTCTCTGATGGGTAATCGATCGTCGGAATGCGGATGGCTTCGACCTGAATCATCCAGCCGCTCCCAAGCCGCGACAGGATCGCATTGATCTGCCGCGACAGCTCGTTGCGTTCGAGGGCGCTCGCACTTTCAGAATCCGGGCCTGCAAAATACCAGCCGGCCATTAGACTCCCGTCCTTGAGCAGGAGAACGCCATTGTCGACGAGGCCGGCGTAAGGAACGAGATCGGCGAAGGAAGGGCCTGTGGCCCGGAAGCGTTTCAACGCGACCACCACCGCCTCCTCAATGCCGCCGCCACGGCGAACTGGTCGCCTTGTAGTAGGAGCAGTAGCCAATGTGCCTGATGTAGATTTGCCGCATCAGTGGATCTAATTTCGCCATCATCCTGAGCAGCCCGACGATTACGACCCAGACGGCGATACCGAAGAGCACCGAATACACCGTCAGGACGACGAAGATCAGGATGACGGCAGCGAGCCCGGTGAGCAGCACCAGCTCCCGGTCGGAGCCAATCAGCAGGTTCGGGCGGGACAGTGCGCGATGAATGCGATTGCGCTGCAGGCCGGACAGGGAATCAGCCATGGGCCCCCTCCCCTTCTCCGCTAAAGCCGAACGACTGCCTCTGCTCATCCGTCAGTCCGATCGACGCGCCGGTCGCGCCGAACAGACCGACGATTTGGGTGGCGCCGAGCAGGATGCCGGCGACGAGGACGACATAGACGAGCCGCCGCGCAAAATCGTTGAGCTCGCCGCCGAAAATGAGCATGCCCCCGGCGATTGCCATCGCGGCAAGGGCAATGGCGCCCGCGACGGGGCCGGTGATCGACTCCTGAATTTGCTCCAGCGGCGCTTCCCACGGCAGCCCCCCGCCGCCAGAGCTTGCGAGCGCGGAAGCAAACGACGCGAGAACGATGGGCGCCGCAAGGAGTGCGACAATGGCGACTTTACGCGACATGACGCACCTCCTGCTCTTCGGTCGGCTGGTCTGATTCGATCGCGTACTCGCCGCCCGCGAACCGCTCGACCTGAATGACGTCGCGTATGCGCCGTCCGCGCGAAGTTCGTTCGATGGAGACGATAAGGTCGACCGCCTCGCCGATGACCGCTTGCATCGGCTGCTGGCTTGCCTCAGCGGTCAGCTGTTCGAGCCTGCGTAGCGCCGACACGGCGGTATTCGAGTGGATTGTCGCCACGCCACCGGGATGGCCGGTGTTCCACGCCTTGAGCAGTGTGAGGGCAGCACCGTCGCGGACCTCGCCGACGACGATCCTGTCCGGCCGAAGCCGCATCGTGCTCTTTAGGAGCCGCGCCATGTCGACAGTATCGCTCGTGTGCAGGAGCACGGCGTTCTCCGCCGCGCATTGGATTTCAGCGGTGTCCTCGAGGATGACGAGGCGGTCCTGGGGCGCTGACTTGACGATTTCGTCGATGATCGTATTAGCCAGCGTTGTCTTGCCAGACCCCGTTCCTCCGGAAATGATGATATTGAGCCTGGCGGCAATGGCGCTGCGGATCGTCGACGCCTGATGGGCGGTCATCACGCCAGAACGCTCAAAGTCGTCGAGCGGGATCAACCGTGAGGCCCGACGGCGAATGGTAAAAGCCGGCTTCGCCACCACCGGAGGCAGCAGTCCTTCAAAACGGTGGCCGCCGATGGGCAGTTCGCCGGAGATGATTGGTTGCTCATCATCCACCTCCGTCTGAAGGGCATGAGCGACGGTTCCGATCACCATCTCCGCGGCGGCGGTAGACATTTCGCCGGCTGGCGCAACACCGTGACCTAGCCGCTCGATGAACAGCCTACCATCGGGATTGAGCATGATCTCGACCACAGTCGTATCGTCCAGGGCGGCGCACAGGTGATCGCCGAGCGCGTCCTGAAGTTTGCGCACGAGTCGCGAATGGGAACGAAGCTGGTTCAAGGCGATCTCCTTTACGCTACCTGGCTGATGGTGAGTTCGGATCGGTAGTTCGGTGGCCGCAGCTTCTGGAATGTGTCCGCATCCGCGGGCAATGTGCCCGCTACGGCCATCGTTACACCGATCTTCTCGGGAGCACCCATTCGCTGCAGCGGCCAGCCGACGCGAGCGAGGATTCGCTCGAACCGGAGATCGGTCACGGTGACGATCTCGGTGTAGTTATTCCCCATGCACCATTCGATGATGCCCGCGAACATGGTCAGCGTGGCTTCATGCACGGAGCCGTCTCCCCTCCCCTCTTCGAGAGTAGTGTCGACGCAGAACCGGGAGCTCTCGATCATCGACGAATGGGCGGTCAGGCGTCCTTGCGGAAGTAATGAGGGAAACACATCTGCCAGCATGGTCGGGCCTGTGGCAGGAAGTAGCCGTGCACATCCCGCCAATCGGCCGGCCGTAGAGACGGCCAGGATATAGGTCGGTTGCAGATGGTCGAATGCGTCGGCCTCACGGCCTGCCGCAACGTCGACGCTCCAGTTCAGACGGCCCGAAAAGACCTTGGCGCGCAGCTCGTGATGACTGAGGAGAAGCTCGGCTTCTCGGATATTCCTCGGTCTTGAGATCGCGAGAACCTGCATGAATCTCTCCGTCGTTGTTGGACGACGGGGAAATCAGCACGAATCTCAATCAGGCGGCAGTTGTAGAATCCTACAAGGTTTTTTCAGACCGATTCGCTTGGCAACGCGGTTTTGCTCCGCGTCGGGGGGACTTCGCGAATTTTTCGAGGAGGCAAACCTATGTAGGATTCACACTAAAACAGAAGGGGAACGTAGAAGGCCTGTGTTTCCGCTAAACATTGGATTTTGCACGACAATCTTCATGTGCCTCGGGCAGCCGGCATGGTGTCTGTTAACCGTTCGTTAACCAAGCAGCGTTTGACGCCACACGGGAATCGGTTAACTGTAGCGCGACGGAAATTGGGCGACGATCATGAAAAAAGCGTCGCGAGTGATGACAACCATGAATATGCGGCCAGAAAACATGATCGAATCGTCCGCCGAGAAGATTAGCAGGCAGTCTCAATTGCTGTCCGCACAGCTGCAATCGCTGCGGGAGCGGATATACGAACCGAATGCGATCAAAACGTTGAAAACCTACACCTCACGCGAGGTGGCGGGACTGCTCGGAATAGCCGAATCGACTCTGCGGCAAATGTCGTTGGATGGCGAGGGCGTCATCCCTGACCGCCACGACAACGGCCGTCGCGCCTACACACTTGAGCAGATCAATGAGACACGTGAACACTTGGCGCGAAAGCGACCTCACGACGCGCTGGAATTTCTGCCCCGTCGAAGAGGCTCGGACAAGCTGCAGGTAATTGCGGTCGCGAACTTCAAGGGAGGCTCGGCCAAGACGACAACGACTGTTCATCTCGCTCACTATCTGGCCATAGCCGGGTTACGTGTTCTGGCCCTCGACCTCGACCCACAGGCCTCGCTGTCGGCCATGTTCGGCTATCAACCAGAATTCGATGTCGATGAGAATGAGACAGTCTATGCGGCAATCAGATACGATGACCGGCGGCGCCCGATACGAGATGTCATCCGGAAAACCTACTTTTCTGGTATCGATCTGATCCCCGCTAACCTGGAACTCATGGAGTATGAGCACGAGACCCCACAGGCAATTGCCGATGGTCACGGTCGTGGAGATGAAATTTTTTTTCGGCGTCTGTCTTCTGTCATTCGCGAAGTGGAAGCTGACTACGACGTGGTCTTGATCGACGCGCCACCGCAGCTCGGCTACCTGACGCTCGGGGCATTATGCGCCGCGACCGGACTTCTGATTACCATTCATCCGGCGATGATAGACGTCGCGAGCATGAACCAGTTCTTGGCGATGATGAGCGACCTTATGTATGTCATCGAGGAACGCGGTGGCGTGCTGAAGCACGACTTCATTCGATATGTCATAACTCGCCACAATCCAAACGACGGTCCGCAGGTCAATGTCGTAACTTTGCTTCGCTCTCTGTTCAAAGAGGATGTTCTTGCGCCAGCAGTTGTCGAGACCACCGCGATCGCGAGCGCCGGCCTTGAGAAGAAAAGCCTCTATGAGATGAGCCGAGGAAGCGTAGGCCGCGATACTCTCAATCGCGCGTTGGAGTCAGTCGATTCTGTCAACAAAGAGATTCTTCGGCACATCAAAGAGGTGTGGGGCAGGTCATGACCAATCCGCGCGACCGCAATCAGCGAATGAAAAGCCTGTTCGCCAACGTCAATCCTGACGATTTGGTCAGACCGTCGGCTACCATGTCCGCTGACGCGGAGAAGCGGCGTGTGGGCTCGGCCGCTGTCAAATCAATGGACAGGGCATTTGTCTCCATCGAGGAAGAAAACAAACGGCTCCATGAGCAGCTGCTGTCGGCCGAGTCTATAATCGAAATCGATCCCGACAAAGTAGTTCCCTCGTTCGTCAGCGATCGGCTCGATATTGAGGGAGACCCGACGTTTGAAGCGTTTGTCGAGGGAATAAGGGAGGCTGGACAAAAGCTTCCCATCCTCGTCCGCCCCCTCCCCGGCCGACCGGGCCACTATCAGGCGGCGTATGGCCATAGACGGCTTCGGGCGTGTCGGATCCTCAAGCGTCCGGTGAAAGCGATTGTACGAGATCTTTCCGATGAAGAACTGATCATCTCTCAGGGTGTCGAGAACTCTGAGCGCCTGAACCTCTCCTTCATCGAGCAGGCTCTTTTCGCGCTCACTCTTAAGGAGAAGGGTTACAGCCGCGAGACGATCTCCGAAGCGCTCGGCCGAAAGGAACAGAAAAACGTCGCCTATATTTCCTTTCTGACAAACGCCGCGGCGGCGCTCCCCGAAGATCTCATCCGGCTGATAGGCTCGGCGCCTTCAATCGGCAGACCCAAGTGGGAAAAACTTGGCTCTCTCATTCAGAACCGGTCGCTCAATACGACGCAGCGCCGTGCTGTCGAAGCCCTCACCTCGAACGAAGACTGGGCGTCGGCCGACAGCGATCAGCGCTTCTCGTTGGTTTTGGGGGCATTGGACAATCGAGGGAAGTCGGAGAGTGCCGTCACCGAGATAGCGATAGCAGATGGCAGCGTAGTCGTCGCCAAACGATCTGGGAATGCAATGACTATCTCGATCCCTGAGAAGCGTATCCCAGGTCTATCGGCATGGCTTCTGGAACGCCTTCCAGATCTCGTGCAGGAATATCGCGCCACACAGAAAGAGGACTCTTAGATGAGGTGACAACCGAGACGAAAAAGGGCCTACCGACGCCAATCGGTAGACCCTTGATCCATTAGCCAGCAGACCGAAACCGATCCGCGACATCACTTTAGCAATCTGATTCTAGGACGGCCCGGCCAAACAATCAAGTCTCTGTAACTCCAGAGGCCGATTTTTTGCGCCCTCCTGCTGGCTTCCCAAATAACCCAAAAATGGGAGCTGTGGCATACGTCGCAGTGGGAATCCTATGCCCGAAATTACACCCGTCGCGTCTTTTAGACGTGTCACGCCAGCAATCGTTGCAAGCAGTCGCTTGGCAATGACGAATGATGTGCCGGATACCGCGAAAGGAGACGTTGCCGTGTTACTGAAGCAGGCGGCTCCAATCCTCGGGATAGACGGCACGACGTATCACGTTATGGACATTCTCTTGGGGCTATCGCGTCCAGAGGACTGGAAAGGGACCGGGCGGCCCATTGTCGCCGTCTCGAACGCGAAGCTGGCCGAATACACGATGCGCTCGGAGCGCACGGTCATTCGGTGCATCCGCCGGCTCGTCGAGGCTGGCATCGCCGCTTACCGAGACAGTTCGACTGGCCGACGGTTTGTCTATCGTGACACAGAGGGTGGAATCATCGCTGGCTTTGGAATCGACTTCACTCCAGCGCGGGTGCGGTATGCGGAGATTAAAGAGAAGGTAGCGGCATATCGCGCAAGGCTCGCGGCGGAGAGCGAAGCGCGACGAGACGTATCGCGCTTAGCCCGGGCAATAGAAGACCTTTGCGATGCCTTTCCGGAGGATGCCGAAATTTTGAGAAGCCGAGTCCAAGGAGCTGAATTGACCACGAACGGCATCTTAGGCAAAGCCGACTCGTATCGTTCTCTTTATGCAGACGCCCTGGAGAGGATCCAGGCGCGCGAGGGAGAGAGCAAAATGTCAGCCGAGGGTGACATCAATGTCAGGGCTAATACATATATAAACTCTGAATCTTCCTTTGGATGTAAGGATAAACGTCCACGCTCTAACGAGCGAACATATTTTTTAGACGGCAACGCAGCCGCCCCCATGGCTGCTGAAGCAACCTCCGGGGCGAACCCTTTAGGGCTTCAAAACAGATCCCCTCGCCCCTCGAATGAGAATATCCAGACACAAGTGCTGGGTTCAGTCTCGATAGGACTTGTGCAGAGCGCCTGCCCCGAAGCCCAATCGATGATCGGCGCACGCTTCGACACTTGGTCCGCGCTGGATCGGAGCGGTGAAATGTTGCGGCGAATGATCGGGCTGTCTGAAGGCGGATGGATGGACGGGCGGCGGCGCGTGGGTGCATATGCCGCTGCGGCAATACTGGCGACTGTTCTGGAAAAATCCTTGCGGGATCCGGAGCAGATTTCGAAGCCGGGAGGCTACTTCAGAGCAATGGTTGATCGTGCCGCCGAAGGAAAGCTCAATCTTGAACGCAGCCTCTTTGGATTGGTGGAGGGTAAATACGCGGTTTAGGCTCGAGCGGTAAGCCTGCCTCACTTCGCGTGGCAAGAGTTACAGCTGTAACTTGGGCCTCTAGCATGCTGTTGAAAAAGGCCACCGTGTGAAGGAGTCGTCGATGCGCGGCGACGGGAAGACCGGTCACTCTTGAGCTGTGTCGCACTGGAGCATCGTGTTCGACGCGGGCAATGCCGCAAGTCGTCAACGACGCACTCAGTTTGCAGGAACTGGAGTTTGCAGCATTTTTTTCACCGATCGGGTGGTCGTCTATAGCGCCTGAGAAGCTTATCCGCCACGCTTTTGGAAGCCTTCTATTCGATCCGTTCTGAACGCCCTTTGAATGAAAGGGCCGGAAAATGGACTTCTGTTTCGCTGGTTGTCGACACGGCGTTGACGATCTAGCTTCGGACCGTTTTGTTTTTCGAAGAACCGCGACCGGTGGCTGGAAGGCGACATCGCTGCAAAGTTCCAAGGTGCGATCCTGGCGCAGCCCAAGGTAAAGCACTGCTGTCAACGGACCACTTCTCTGTTGATGGCACGCTGATCAAAGCCTGCGCATCGATGAAGAGCTTCAAGATGAAGGCGGGTCGGCCGAAATCCCATCGGAGAGTGGCGGTCGGAATGCGGAAGCGAACTCCATGCGAAAGGCGTTCCCACGACTGGCCCAGATGCAAGACTTGATCGGAAGCGCACGGGGCAAGGAGGCCAAGCTGGTCTTCATGGGCCAAGGGTTGATGGAAAACCGCCATGGGTTGCTGGTCGATGCGTGCCTGACGGAGCCTAGCGGATGCCGAACGGTTGCGGCGCTGCAGATGATCGAATCCTTTACTGACCGGTCACAAGCGGACGCTGGGTGACGACAAGGCCCCTGACACAAAGGACTTCGTTAAAGATTTGCGGTCGATGAAGGTGCCGCCCCAGGTGATGCAGAACGTCCATGGTCGCCGCCCGGCCATTGACAGGCGCACGACGCGCCATGCTGGCTACGGATTCATCTTGCGCGTCCGTAAGCGCATCGGCGAGGCGTTCGATTGGATCATTACAGTCGGGGGGGTAGGACAAGTCGAAGTTCTGCGTCCGCAACTATGTCGCATGGGCCTTCATCCTCGGCGACTCCCGCTTATGTTGTGGTTACCGAAACTGATGGCGGTGCCGTCATGAGCGCGGCTTCAAACCGGCCTGATTGGGCTGGCGGATCGTCGAGGCCGACCTCTGGGATCGGGGTTATCTCTAACTGATTGAGCCCTGCACAATCACGATCAGGCCCAAGGTCATGGCGAAATTGCTTCGGCTGCAAGCGACCCTCGACCTCGGATACAACAAGTTCGTTGTCTCTTTCACATGGTCCGGGTTGGACGAAATGGACGAGGTTTCGCTGCCGAATTGCTCCACGATATCTCGATCGAGATCACTTTCTCGTACGGCGATGGTGACGAGGCCGCGCTGGAAGTCGCAGGAGTTACAGCTGTAACTCGAAAGCCTAGTCTCCTCTGGCTAAAACAGGTCAAGTACCCTGCCCCTAGCCTTGAAAACGTCGACCGCATACCCAGCCATCATGGACTTGCGCGCGTCTCCGCTCAGCGGAGCCAGGAAAAGGGAAGGCAGAGTGTCGAGGACACTTCGTCCGAACCTACAAAACGTCTGGCGTCGCGAATAGCCCATCGACAACTGCGCCAGAACCTGGGTGAGGCTCGCGGTAAGGAACGAAGAGACACTTCAGCAGCGGCTATATGACCTTTCGTGCAGACCCCGACAGGGGAGACGATCTAAGAGTCCAGTTCGCCAGCAAAGGTCTGACGCCAAAGCTGCTAAAGTTCTTCTTTGCGTACCGCACCGGCGGATCGCACGAGCTCTGACAATTGGATCCATCGCTCCAATGGCGATTACGACATGTGCAGGACGCCTGGTTCGACGCGTAGCGCTGTTAACGAAATTACGTGATTGCTACATTCCCTCGAGGAGGGGAATGCCGCGATTGGTGGCTTCGTGAGATATCCGGAGCAGCCCGTGTGCAGAAAACTCCCGGGCCTCGATCCCCGCACCTCCACAGGGCAGCCGGTAAGATGGACGAATTCCTCGTGATCAGCTCCCCTGGTCTCGGTGCGGGGCCCAGATGGGTCCAAAGCGAGGGCAGGGAGGCGCTGTGCTCGTCTTCGGCCGGGCCTCAGGCTTTTCAACTGCTCCTTTCGCAGGCCGGCGACCTCGCGGCGGCGGCTGCTGCCGGAGGTTAGGGCCACCATTGGTTTAGCGCGGTCCTGCAGGTCGCGACTGCATCGAGCAGGTGACGAACAGGTGGGTCACCACCGTACTGGTAGTCGTGACGGCCGATCACGCGCTTTACCAGCCTGATCGCCGGCTCTGACGGCAGGCAAGGCGTAGGCTCCGTCGAGATCGCGCCACTTCGTCAGCGTCGACCAGTTGCCACCGGCGCGGATCCCGGATGGGCGACGCAGTGAGCAGCAGCGCCTTCGGCGCAGGCCAGGGGGAGGGCACCGCCAGTCGCAGCACGAGGCCTCGAGATAGCTGAGGTCCGAGGCGAGCGCCCGCAGCGTGCTTTCCCCGATGCCGCTCCCTAGGTGTTGAGCGTCGCGACGTCACTGCCGGCTAGCGGCCAGTTGGTCGCGCTGCTCGAACGGCAGGATGGCGTCGAGCCGCCGAGCTCTTCGGCGCGGCGATGCACCGCTTGGCTGTTCGGATCCACCGCTCTAAGGTTATTGATCATCTCGTCCAGTTTCCTTCGTTCTTGGGGAAATTACGGAAAATTCGCATACTGGACAAAAGGAGTGTTGATACCGTCGACCGTGAGCACTGCTGCGGTCTCCAAGAATTTCGGGGTCTATCAGGACTCCGCCGTGCGCGACCCGGGATTATCACCAAGAACGGTTGGCCACGGACCGTGCTGCTTGCCTACGAGGACTATCTGCGGCTGTCGCGGCGCGACCGTCGCGTCGAAGCGACCGCGAAGCTGAGCCAAGCCGAACTTGCCGCGGTCGAGAAGTCCGAAATGGCAACATCTCGAAGGCCGCGAGGAGACAAAGATCGGCCCTGCCTTGTGCTGGCGCTGGTCACGACCCTCGAGGACGGCACGCCGATCGTGCGCGTGCTGCCGATCACGCCTTCGCCACCCGGCCGAACCCATTGCCGAGGTCAAGCGCCGCAGTTTCCTCGGAGATCGAAGAACGCGGACGACGAAGAACAGCCCCCTACCGGCAGAGGGCCGACAGGCTAAGCACTGGAATGAGATAACCACTGCGGTCCGAGCCTTGTGGGCGCCGTCCGGTTTTCACCGTTCGCTGCGACGACCCTCTCGCCAGCCTGTGCCTTCTGACGCATCGGCACGTCTACGGCTGCCGCGCAACTCCGGATCTGATCAGGCGAAATAGCGGTTTGCTCGTCACCCTACTTTCATCGAACGCGAGATTGCCGCGTTCAGAAAGCGATTCATTTCCGCTAGTCTGGGTGCCTCCCGTCGAATTCCGGAAGAGGCGAGCTGCCCGTTTCCAAGCGCAGGCTTCTGCCGGAAGCGGAGGACTGCCGTTTGGCCGGGCGAGGCACACTCGGACGACAGGAAGCTTGGTCGCCTCATGAACCAGGCGCTCAGGACCGAACCAGCCCGAAGCGGCGCGCCTCGTCCAATAGCGCCCTGACGGAAGACGGCTGCCATTTCCTGCCGCCGCGTGGCGGCCGCTCCTGCATCTGGTCCAATTGGGCGGCAATGTCGCGCAGCGACAGATCGGGATCGGCGATCGCTATGCCAGCAACCAGCCGCATCAGATGATGCTCGGGTGGCCGACGCGGGGATCGGCTGAGCAGTTCCGGGTCCGCGAGCTTTTCGCGCACCATCCGATGAACCGCGCGACGCAAGCGCTCGACCGTCCAGTCGTGACCTCGACGATTGAGAATACGCACGACATCGTCCCAGCTGTGCCGCGGCCGCAGCTCCCGTACGATCGGCAACCATGTCTGCGCCGACGCAATCAGTTCATCGAGGTAGGCGCGCTCGCGCGCTGCGGAAACCGCACGGATTGCCTCCGGTCGCCGTTCCCGAAGCCCCGGATTTCCGGCAAGCCTGCCGCGCGCCTTGGCGGCCTGCATGCCGGACTTCGTTCTCTCCGCAATCAGCGCCCGTTCAAGCTGGGCGACAGCGCCGAGCACCTGCAGAGAAAACATGCCTTGCGGTGTCGAGGTATCAATCGGATCGCGCAGCGAGCGGAAATGCACGCCGCGTGTCACGAGGTCCTCGATGACATCGAGCAAGTGGCTGACCGAATGCGCCAGGCGGTCCAGACGAACGACGACGAGCACGTCGCCGGCGGCAAGATCCTTCAGCAGCTTCGCAAGAACCGGCCTTGCCCGCAAAGCGCCCGACCCGCGCTCCTGGAAAATCCGAGCGCAGCCGGCGGCGCGCAGCTCGTCGACCTGGGCGTCGTTGAGCTGATCGGCCGTCGAAACGCGGGCGTAACCGATGAGCCTTTTTGGCGGGGGAGGGGGATTGAGATGCGAAGCTTTCGTCATCGGATTTTATCGGCCCAGACAAGAATGCATCAGAAAACACTCCTTTGTTAGCGTGTCTTAGGAGCAAAATGGAAGGCCGTACAGCGCTAAATCCGGTCCAAAACGGGCATCCTATACCGGAGGCGGAGGAATCGCGCCAGTGGCGGTGTATGGCCGAAATGCAGCGAAGCCAGCTCCTTTGACGCTGTAGCTCTCCTGCTTCCCAATTTCCCTTGGGCGCTGAGCGAAAAATCCAATGCCGAACTTTTGCTGAACGGCTTCAGGTCGAGCCGGGGACCGGGCCTTTAAAGCCCGGATGCCTTGGTGAGATTGACGCGGAAGCGATCGCGGACGCGCTGATATTTGCGGGTCATTTCTGCACTTGCATGGCCTAGCTGCTTCTGCACGTAGCGTTCGTCAACCTCCGCCGAGGAGGCAAGGCCGGCCCGCAGCGAATGGCCCGAGAATTTTTCGGCCCGCTCACCCTCGCTCAGGTCGCCGCGAATACCGGCGGCGAGGGCAGCCTTCTTGACGAGACGCGCCACCTCCCTGTCGTTCAATCGGTCCGGTCCGACATCCTTGCCCTGGCCGCGGACACGGCGGAAGAGGGGACCCTTTGCAATCCGGGCGAACTTGATCCAGTTCTCGACGGCGACGACCGGGCAGGTCGCGTCGGCGGAGCCGCGGCCGATCTCAACCTCTCGCCAGCCGGTCTTGCCGCGCAAGGTGACGAGCAGACCCTTGTCGAGGATCTCGATCCAGCCGCGGCCGTCCTCGGTCTGGTCGCGGCCGCAATCCAGCCCAACGATCTCCGAGCGGCGCAGGCCGCCCGCGAAACCGACCAACAACATCGCCCGATCCCGTATACCGCGCAGGGTGCCCCTGTCGAGCGTTTCGAGCATGGCGATCAGGTGCTCGGGCAGCACCGCTTCCTTCTGGCGGGGAGGGGCGGCATGGGTGTTGCGAATGCCGGCCAGAACGGTGGCGATGTGGCGGTCCTTGCGGTCGAGTTTTTGGTCGCCGCGCTGGGCGTAGTTCCACGACAGTGATGAAAGGCGGCGTTCGATGGTCGAGACGGAATTGGCCTTGGCGCCGCGCTCCGCTGTCCCGGACGCGAGAGCCGTGATGTAAAGCCCGACAGTCTGCGGATCCGGGGGGAGCGGCGAAAGGTTCTGCCGCCGGCACCAGGCGGCAAAGTGCTTCCAGTCGGAGGCATAGGCCTTGCGCGTGTTGGCGGAGCTGGAGGCCTCGACATAGCCGCGGGCCCGATCGGCGAGGCGCTCGAGATGCGCCGGTAGCGCGGCGGTCGCCTCCGCGATAGGGGAGGGGAGCCCGGCAGAGTCCGTCGGGATGCCGGTCGACGGCTGCACCGCGGAGACATCATCGCCGGCGGCCGTGCTGTCAGACAGAGCAGAGTTCTCCTCGACGTGATTTTCGCTGTTCTGCTCGATGATTTGGGCCATTTCTTATATAAAGAGCAAAACGTCCGATAAGGCAACATTATCGGACATAAAATCTCATCGACAAACTGTGCGGTTTTGGCGGTGAGTAATGGCAAAAACCGCTCGCATGGGCTATGCTCACCGGCATGGATTCGCGCGCCTGGTCACCGCTCTCGCCCCCGCCTGCCGCCGCTGCCCCGCCGGGCTGGGCGGTTCCGCGCGGCGTCGTGGCGAGCGACGCCGACGCGGCCTTCTTCGCGGGTTCGGCTTTGAATTCGCTCGACAATCTGGCGCGAAGCGACGCGGTGTGGGCGGGTGCCTGGCGGCAACGCCTCGGGCTGAAATGCGCCGTCGTCACCGTCCGGCTGATGGGGCGCAGCGAGGACGAAGCCGCGCTACGCGACGCTGTTTTGCTGACCCGCCCGGGCGACGATCCCGGACCGGCGGGAAAGGTGTCTTTGGCCTTCAAAAGCCTGGCAGCGAAGAAGCGGGCCATCAACGGCAAGACCATGGCCGAGCTCGCCGAACTCTTGGCCGTGCGTTGGGACGACAGGCTGGCCGACGTCACCGGCTGGGTGGACGACGTTGTGCAGTCGGGTCGAACCGCGCCTTTTGCGGTCGCGGAGCTGGTGACACGGGTTTGTGCCGCGCGCCCGGATGCAGAGGCGCTGGCCTGGTGGCTGGGGGATCGGCTGCTGGCCGAGAAACTGGGTTGGGAGCGGCCGGTGCCCCTGTTGATGGGTGAACGTTACGGGCCGGCGTTCCGGACGATCGGCGGCCGGGGACGCGTGCGACCGGGCGACGAAAGGTTCGATCGCGCCGTCTGCCTGGCGCTGGCCGCGGCGGTAACGGACGCCTTGCGTCTGGGCGCCGAGATCGGCCGGCGGGCAGAGCGGCTCCTGGCGGTCGCACCGAAACTGCGGACGAAGGGCGCCGACGCCGTGGTCCGGCAGTTGCTCGGTGGCGATGCGGTGTCGATCGCCGCGCCCGGCGCAAACTTGTCGCGCTGGGCGAGCCGGCGGCTGTTCGAACGACTGCTGGCGTTGGACGCCGTGTGTGAACTGTCTGGCCGCACCTCCTTCCGCATCTATGGATTGTGACCATGGCTGGACCGAGCGCAGCACGAAGGAAGGGACCTCCGCAAGACGAAGTGCTGTTCGATCGCGAACTCGAGGACCTGCCGCCGGAGCTGCGTTGGCGGGAGTGGATGCTCAGGGCCGAGGCGGTGATCTTCGCTTCCGCCGAGCCGGTGACGCGCGAGACCTTGGCGCGTGTCGTCGGCCAGGCCTGCAGCGTCGATTTGCTGATCGACGATCTGCGCGAGGAGCTGCGCACACGTCCCTATGACATCGTCGCCGTTGCCGGCGGCTGGCAACATCGCACCCGCACCGCCTATGGTGCGGTGATCCGCGCCTCGGCCGCCCCGACGCGGTCGGCGTCGCCGCTGTCCGAGCACGAGGCGGCCGTGCTGATGGCGATCGCCTATCTGCAGCCGGTGACGCGCGGCGAGCTGTCGAAGATGTTCGGCAAAGAGGTGAGCCGCGACACGATCGCCAGCCTCCACGACGCCCGCTTCCTTGCCTCCGGCCCGCGCAGCCCGACGCCGGGCGCGCCCTACACCTATGTGACGACGAGGCATTTTCTCTCAGTCTTCGGCCTCGAGACGCTGCGCGACCTTCCCGACATCGAGCGGCTCGACGATGCCGGACTGCTCAGCCGGCAGGCGCTCGAAGAGGACGCGTTTGCGGAGCGTGAGAGCCAAGCGTTGGAGGGCGACTGAGTTCTATAAGCAGAACCTGTCTGCCAGCTTTCTCCACGTTTCGGTCCTGTCATGACGTCGGTCGACCGACGTCGAAGACCTACCTTCATTCTGTGCGTAGGCTCTGAGCAGCTCTGCGAGGCCTACGGTCTGTCGGCGTTCGTTCGTTGGGGCATGCCGTCCGCTTTTCCGCGCGAGGGCATCCGCAAGCAGCTCGATCAATGCGCTGTGACCGCTCGCCGACGGAATGAGACGTCGCCACTTGCCAGCTGCGAGCACTCGCTTGGCTCAAGACGGTCGTGGACGGGATCGATGTAGCGAGCACGCTGTAGTGGTGCATCACCCAGCGAGATGTTCGGGATGGAGTGATTGCTCGACGCAGATCCATTAGTCGCTCCGCTGTTTGATCGTTGACCTGTCTCCAACAACATGGACGCGCCTGCCGCCGCGATATCGAAAAAGCTCTGAATTCTCGCCGAACCAGTCGCGTGCCGCCTGAACAATAAGGAGTGGGTGTTTGCGAAGGATAGCGCCCAATTCATCAAAACGGCACCGCTTCGTAGTCAGTACCCTGGTCTTGCGAGAGCGAACGCTGGAGCCGAAGCCCAAAATACTCGATGACTGCCTCTGGTCGCTCGACCGCGATATCTCGCAACAGCCACTCGATACTGTGATCGATCTCGGGATAGGACACCAGAGACGCGAGTATCTGCGATGGCTCTTGCCCGCTCAATGCCCAAGCGAGCGCGATCATGTCGTGAAAACCAAGCTCGGATCCATGTTGCGTCGCCTTGCTCAGCAAAATATGCGATGAGCTTCAAGAGCAGCGCTTTGAGGCGCGGAGCATCGTTCGCGTCATCTCGCCATGATATCGAGCGGATACAAGATCGTAACGCTCGATCGCCGCGGGTATCAACGGCATCCTCGACGATTGCCTCGAACGTATCAAGATCGAGCGCGACGACATTCCCCCAAGCCCAAGCAATGTCAGCGAGGAAGCGGTGGCTGGCAATCCAAGAGGTGATGAGTTCTTGCACTGTTGGCCAAATCTGCGTTTGGCTTAACCGACAAATCATTGGTGTGAGGAAGTTGGCCAACCGCGAATCAAGTTGTCGCAAGTAAAAGAGCATTATTTCCGGCTTGCTGTTTGCGAGCCTTTCCAGGAAATGTGCGAAATTTGGGAAGGTCGCAAGATCCTCTGACTGCGTGGCAGCACATCGGCGTATGGTTGCAAGCCAATCGTCGGCGTTATCCATATCCATAGTCAGAATGAGCTTTTCGATCTCGGCCTTCCGGTAGCAATCCTCCGCCGCGTGATCAAGCTTCCGATCGTTCCACGCTGGCGGGAAGACGGACTGAAACCCCACCAAAAGCTTATAGGTCGTGAAACTTGAATCGATGTTGACTTTCGATCGAAAAGCCAGGATCGACTGGATGAGCCTCCCACGAGCCTCTTCAGCTTCAAGGTTTGTGAGTTCTGGCGGCGGCGCTGTTCCATGGTGACGATATTTCCACAGCGGATCGTGCTCTATTTTTTGGCGAAGCTCGAACGGCCATCGATCCATCTGCGCTGTAAAGTACGCAATGATCTCCGTCGCATTTGCATAGACGATTGCCGCGAGCTCGGGATTAGGCGCTCGGCCTGAGGAGCGTACGGTCATGGCGGCCGACAATAATGCAATTAGCTCACGCCGTTCCGTCTCGCTGCTTGCCGTCGCATCATACTCGTAGAGAACCGCGATAGCGTCCTGCCGCAATCGCCGCAACAGGTCGCTCGGTGGAACTTCACCTCGATGGAAGGTTACTGTGTTGAAGTCCGCAGTCGCTCCAGATAGCTCAGTCGAGAGCATATTACGGATAATAGGAATTATCAGTGCCCGAAAAAAGCGGCGTTCGTCTACCGAAAGACTGAGGATGCGCTCCATCAGAATGATTTGAACGATGGC
This sequence comes from Sinorhizobium meliloti 4H41, assembly GCF_000375585.1. Taxonomy (GTDB): domain Bacteria; phylum Pseudomonadota; class Alphaproteobacteria; order Rhizobiales; family Rhizobiaceae; genus Sinorhizobium; species Sinorhizobium meliloti_A. Next base: position 198,981 of record NZ_AQWP01000008.1, read on the forward strand.
TCCCGCTTGCTGCCAGACTTGAAAATGGCCGAAAGTTCCCCAGCCAGTTTGAGTCAAAGCGTGGCTTCAATATCGGAGCCATGGCCCCGATAGAGATCGCAGAGAACGTCGAATGTCCGTCCTGGATAACGAACCTCATTTCCTGAATGATTGACGCTGCGGCTCGAGCGGCATCATCCGGCGTCTTGCCGGCTAGCGCCCCAAACGGAGTCTCTCTGGGCTGAACCGGTAGTCGCCGCGATAATTTCACCCTTCGGCGACCGTGTCGAGAATTTCGTCCGCCACATCTTCCACATTATCCAAGTGTGGCAGCACCGAGCTTGCAAGCTTTTTTAGTGGTGCATCCAGCAGGCGCATGGCGGACTTTTTTCAAGACTGCAATAGACGCTAGATAATGCATCAGCAACCGGTCATCGGTTCGAAGCCACTCAATTGCAACAAGTCAGTTGTGTCCAGCACAGAGAGATAGGTAACAGAGCGCCTAAGACAAGGTGACAAATCTCGTGCCGATCGAGGTTGTCGATGGCACATGGCCGCTTTCTTCGATCGACGGATGATCATAGCGAGATTCGTCGCTTGCGAGTATCCGCGCGTGACGAGGCTTGGTGGAACTCTGACACGCCCTCGCGTCTTAGGAACCTGCGGACTTCTCGCATTCTGCTCGGTTCACCGTCCCTCGGCTTCCCGGATCCTCTGGCGCAGACGCTTCACATATTCTGCGCCAACAATTTTATTGGGTCCGAGGTCCAATGCGCAGTTTGCAAGCGAAGCGTATGAGGCATCACTGAGTTTGAATTGGCAGGGCAAGTGCCGGCCATCGGAATTTTCTTCAATGAATTCGAACCACGCCCGAAAGAAGTCCGTCAAAGACGGACGGGACGAAGCCGTGCCCGCGGCAGTCAAAGCGTTGTGGGCAACGGTGCGTGCTTGAGCAGCATCTGCAGCAAGCGCACTGACAATATCCGGGAGCGACGGCCAATATTTGAGATCGAACTGACCACGAAGGTGTTTCAAAGGTTCCCGCACATAGGAATTGAAGCGGTGATCTTGGCGGGCCGCATCGTTGATCACTTCGACCACATGATAGTGGGTTTCGCTTGCAAAACCGGAGTGGTCGTGAAGATCCGACCGCTCGCGCAGAAGGTCAGCAAGTTCGAAAGAGATCACGCTGATCCTCTCGTTTACCTTTTCGAGCCGATCTCGCTGGAGCCGCGCATCGACCATCTTTTGAGGATTCCACACGGCGGCTGCTCCGAGAAATCCGTCGGTGAACACCGAAAGAAAGAACCTGTTCTGGTCAAGCTTGGCCCACAGCTCGTCGCAGGCATCAGCGAGCTCGGGGCGCCGGTCCAGCAGCCTTCTGCAGATCGTCGTCTCGGTTGGAAGGATGGAACTCCCGTTGTTGAAGCGGATATGCTCCTTGAGGAGGTCTTCAAAAACTTTATGGCCCGTATCCATTTTGGACTCGCTGTTTCGATCTTATTTAACGAACGATAGTTGACAGTCGAAATCATTGCGGCACCCGAAAAGAAAATAAACCTGTTCCTTTCGGGTACCCTTTGCGCTGTTGGCGTTCGTGATAACAGGGGCCCAACATGACAGCGCCACGCATTCTTACAGGTGCCATCTATTTTGATGACTCCGGCAACCCGGGTGCCAAATCGGGCTCGGACTTTCTTCCGTCATCGCGCAAGGCCTGGACTGCCGTCATCGTGCCTTCGACCGTCGCGGCAACCATCCAGGAAGTAATGGAAATCTTTCTCAACGGGGTGCGTGACCAGTTTGGCGTTGATGAGCTCCACTTTACTGAAATCTTCAGCGGCAAGGGTCTTTGGAAGGACGTGCCGGTGGGCGAGCGTGTCGAGATCATCGGGATGATGGCTCAGTTGATGAACCAGTTCGACCTTCCCATTGTTCACCAGAGCGTCTCCGAATTCACAAGAGCGGATCATCCGGCGACTGCAAATCCGTTCCGAACCGGGGGGTGGGATACCGCGGATCTGTCGCACTTCGGGCTGCTCTTGCTGTGTTCGGAGGTGTCGCGACATGTCCGTGTCATGAGGGGCCGAAGTGCCCAGGACTTCGACCTTCCTTTTCCGCTCTTCGCTGACGAGGGAATTCTGCCGGCTGGAAGAGATCGCACGCTTCCGAACTGGGGCGACGTGATTGACGGCCCGAAGGTTCGCTTTCGAAATTCGGCCGATGTTCCCGGCCTTCAGCTGGCGGACTTTGCAGCTTTTATTATCAACAGGACGCAATGGATCGCAGCCACGAGAAAGCCTGGCCCGATAAGCCCGGCCGAACAGGTGGTTCTGAATGCCTCAGCCGCGTTGAATGTTTTGAATTTCACGCCTCAGAGCATTCCTATCGAAGAATTCGGCCGTGCAGGCTATGAAGCAAGGCTTTCCGCCGACCGCATTGCCAAGGGCTTGGCTCCGCGGCCACTCTCAACCAAGTGATAGCCGAGTGTGGATGTTAGGCGAGGATTGTGCGCAGCGATGTTTCCAAATGCGCATCGAGCGAGAGCCGCAACAGTAGCGCGCTACGATCATCCCTGTCAGTGCCCGCTGATGGCTCTCCGATGATGAATGCAATCTGCTCCTCGTCCGACAGTACGAGTAAAGCGATGGAGGGCGCGAGGTTGTGTAAGATGCGTGGGATTGGAAAACCCATAGCATTGCCGGGTACGCTGGAGATCTCCAACTCGCTCGATTTCAATATTTCTGGTTGGGCGGGAGGATGGTTGCGAACGTGCTTCCAACGCACGGCGCGTAAGAATAAAATGTGATTTAGAGTCAAGTGTCTAAGTTCGGTTTCGGCTACTGGGCATTTTGTTGGCTGAGCGACTCGCGAAGGGGCTGGCGTGCAAGAGCGTCCCTCCTATCGTATTCCAGCAACAGCGATGTCGCCCTACACGCGACTTCGACGGCTCGCGACCAGGGGAGGGTCCGCGGAGACCTCTGCAATGGGCGGCGCATTTGAGATATAAGCTATCCCCAATCGCGAGGTCGGCGGTTCGAGTGTAGTTTCATTCATCAGCGAGGCCAGGAGGGCCGAGTGTCCGAAAGCGAAGCTGAAGAACCTGGGGCAATCCTACGCCGTCGAGGCGACGGCGAGCGCAAGCTTATGCTGTTAGCCTTGGCAGCTTTGGCGGCCGCAATCGTGATCGCCTATGCGGTTCAATTGATCGACAACAGCCCCGGCGGATCGCGCATCATCCGATTAAAGACCTTCCGTGAGGCAGCAAGGCAGACGGCCGCAAAAGACCTGGGAGGCCTTCAAGGTTACATCTTCCTCGTTCCCAAGACTGTGATTCCGTTTCGCGAGGATTTCACAGTCGGAGAACTCACCGACGTGCTCCAGGAAAATATCGCTGCCAGACCGGAAAGCCTCGTCGACCGCTATGCCTTTTCCGACTTTATCTTGTTTCTTGGCCGCAGCTTCGCGGTCTCCGCGGCTAGCCCATTTCGGTCGGTGTCCTTTAATTCTGACCTCAAACCCGGTTCACTGGCGATCTGGTTCATCGATCCCAGTGAGCTCGATGATCCGCAACAACTCGGCAACACGACATGCGCCTACCTCGGTTTCGCAGACGTAATCGTGTGCAACACGGCCGCAGTACGTCAGGCACTCGAGGACATCGCAAAAATCGACCGAAGCCAAAGCCTCGCTCTCAACTACTGCGATGGAGAATGCCCAAGCAGCTTTCGGATGAACCTTCTGGGAAATCTGGATGATCTGCATTCGCTGCTGCAGCAAAACTTCCTCGTATGGCTTATTGGCCATGAGATTGGCCACGCGGTGAGACACCGTGATTGGGTACTTCTCGCACGGAAGCCTTTGCATTTCCTCGGCCGTTATGACCCCCGTGAAGCTGAGGCCGATCATTTCGTGGGTGAGACAGTCGACCGGTTTCCAGCGCTGAAAGCGAGTTTCGCACCCCTTCTCCTGGAATATGCTGACCAGCGCTTCCTCGCACTTTACAGGCAGCGCTCTGGACCGCTTGAAATGGTCATTCCGGCGCAAAATCAGCCAGAAGCAGCGCTCAAGCTGGATGCCGACCCCCAGGCAAGCCTACTAGTGCGGGCGCTCGGTATGATTACTACGATCGTAGTGCGAGACCCGAAAGCGCTCGGGCAAATATATCTGCGACCTATTGGCACCGGCCTCGGCTTCGTCAATTCGGTGAAATCGCCTTCATATGTGACCTTTCTCAACAGCAAAGTCGAGGCGAGAGGCCTTGAGGGGAGTAGCGGGTCCACGATCAAATGGTATGTTGTAGGGTTAATGGGCGTCTCAGGCGCTGGTTGTTTCCTGGTCTTAAGGTTGGGGAGACGGAAATTATGAGGACAGTGTATTCGTTATTTGCGTTAGTGGTCGCGTTTGCGGCGATCTATGCAGTTTACTATCAGGCGAGCGGCGCAGACGGCCTCGGTTTTGAAGGTTCGGAGGTCTCGATTGTTGGCGTGATCGGGACCGCTCTCGTGCTTCTGTTTGGAATTTTCTTCGGTTGCCTATTTCGTCGCCTCGGCGGCAAAGACCGTCAAATCGATGTGCTCAAGGAAGTCCTGGCTGTGACACGTTCGTCCAGCTTCATCGCTGCCTTGTGCGTTTCACCCTTCGTGTTCTTCGCAATCTACGCTATCGTGAATGGTTCTCCGGGTGATCCTGCCTCTTACCTGCTTGCGTTTCAAAATGGATTTTTCTGCCAGGCCATCTTCAATCGCATGTTCAAGGAAGATGGACAGCCGGTTGTTGCGCCCGACACGCCAAGAAAGGCGAAAACCAGATGAAACGGCAATCGGTTCCTGACACGAGCGACGAACCGCTTACACCAGTCTGCTAAGCGGCCGAGCACGACTGATAGGGGGATTGCGATGCGCGGATACGCTATCGTCGTCGTTGGCCTGCTCGTCGTTGCAGCAGTTGCTGGGACATTGTTTCTACGTGAAGACGATGCCGCCTATATCGGTCGCGTGAGTAAACTCGATGCAAGATGGCGCGACATTTCGCTTCAAACCTTCAAGGAAATTATCGAACCGTCTAAGATCGGTCGGGATTATGCGTTTAATGAGCCATTGGGACACCACCAGATAGCGTTTCTAGTGTTCGATTCCAGGCTGGCAGCCGTACGGCCGTCGAAGGTCGGCGCGTGTGGATATTTCCCGGGCTCCAAAAGCATATTTTGCGACGTCAGTTTTATAGACAAGTTCTTGGCCGACAGGGATTTCGACAAGAAAATCGCTCCCTTTGAGGGCGACCGTCCGATCGATCAACCGTTTGATCTCCAGGCGTTGTCCTCCGACGAATATGATCTCAACCGCCTGTTCATGCTGCAATGGGTCCTGGGCCACGAACTCGGGCACTTTCTTGCCGGCCATCAGGCTTCCAACTTTGCACCGACGCCTCTTGATGCCCGCGTGGAGGGTAAGAGCGTGTCGCAGGAGAAGGAGATCGAGGCCGACGCTTTCCTCGCGTCTCACTTCGACCCGAATTCGGATGTCGGCGCGCGGTTTTACCAAAATCTGATCTATCTGTTGAATGTAGAGGTCCATCGGAAAGCCTGTCCCGGCCTGTCCCCCTTGCAATACTGCGACAAGATCCAAGCTGGAGCAGGGATTTTTTCCCCAGCAACGGCCGTCTATTTCAAAGCAGGCGGCTCTCATCCCGAATATCTCATCCGGCTCGTTCGCCTTCTAAAGGAGGCACATCGGCGCTACAACCTCGGCGCAATCGGCTACCTGAACGACAAGATCGTCGACTACTTCAAAGAGGATGCCGACGAAAACTCGTGTCTGCTGGGCATCATCTGCCGGTAGACACTAGATCGTGGCGTTACTCAACGTCGAAGCTATTTCCTCGGAGATCCCCAGTAACAGTGGAGATCCTTCTTTTTCGCCATCAAACAGAACGAGAAGCCGCCTTACATGCTCGTCGTGGCTTATTGGAAAAAGCGCCTCCGCTTTTCGGTTGTCGCCGGCTCCCGGAATATCAGTCAATGAGACCACCGGGGCTATGCCGTCCTCCATGACACCGTCCCACGTGTAGATCGAATACTTTCCGGTGACATCGGCCGCCGGTCCCGCCAGGATCAGGAAGTGGTCTCCTTCCAAGGCTATATCGCGCACTCCCATGCCGTCCCCGAGCGGAATCCTGAACAGTTGTGCGCCCAGCTCGCCGTCCTTTGCCAAGCCCTTGAGCGAAACCGACAGGACGGATCTGGTCAAGGCTCTTTTGATCAATTCCGCAGAGCGCGGCGAGCATGATCCACGCCTCGGATGGGGAACTCCATATCAGGGCCATTTGCCATGGACCTGTGCGTCTGGCAGCGTCACGCTTGCCTGGCGGGCGCAACTTGAGCCCGGAACCGCCTACTACTGGAATGATATTCCCATCCCTCCCGAGCTAGTGCGAGACAGCAAGTTGTTTGGGCGCGCCAGCCTTACGGCCGTGCTGCGCCCCCTCGTTTCGCCGTTGGGCGGCGCGAAACTATTTTGCTTCCCGGCTGGAGACATCATTAATGTATCAGACTGGGCCGGAAAAATGGCTGTCCCTTCTTGGCTCGATGAAAGAGTCGACGCTTCCAGAAAACGACGCTCGCGATGAGCTTCGCAAATGCCAGCCGATCAGGAGGCATTGCCGGGACTTTTCCAAGGGCAGCGGGCTTGGTTTTTCGGGCACTCACTTGCGCCTCTACGCTCGCGTCTACATGCGCGACCTCTACCAGTTCGGGTGGACGCATCACAGACAGGCCGGCGCGCAAGAAGTTGCGTTTGTACTTACACTTTCGAGCGCGGATGGAGAAAAATCGATCTATGACTCGACGGCACGGGCGCTTGGAAACTTCGTTGAAAGCGCCGTCCTGAACCAGGACATCGAGGTTTCGAATGAGCTTTAGCGGATCGACGTCTCCAGAATTCGCGATAGCTGAAGCAATCGAAGCAGATGCGTCTGGGGTGGCTGACTTTCCACCATTTCTCGAAAAAGCATTTGCCGGGCTCTCAACGTCGCCAGTGTAGGGGTGGAAGTCGCGCCTCGTGGTTATGCTGATCGCGTGAGCTTCAAAGTCTAGGCGAAAGCGCTCCGGGCAGCCAAATTTGGGCCGAACATCTGGGTCGCCAAAGTCAAAAAGTTACCAATCTTCCGATCCTGCCAACATCAGCCCTGCTTCGTTGATGAACGGGCAGGGTCGATTTCGCCTGTCGGAGAAATCGGACGCTACGAGGAGAACTTTCTTTGCACGAGTGATGCCCACATAGAACAATCGCCGGGCTTCATCGTACTGTTCTTGGGTGGTGCTCGAAAAATGAGGGAGGTGGCCGTGATTCATGCTGATCATTGCGACCGCATCGAATTCGCGACCCTTCGAATTGTGCATCGTAATCAACTTGAGAGCTTTCTCCGGGTTGGCGAAAAGCCCCATGTCCGAAATAGTGAGGTTTTCAAGGTCGACGCGATTTGCCCGCATGTCTCGAACCATCTCATCCGCTGACGCTTCAAGGAGCGCCGTCGGCGGAACCGGGACCCAGCCGTCGATATACAGCTGCTCCGCCATTTCAGCCGCGATTTGATAAAGCCATGCCTTTCCACCAGGATGAGCCGTCGCACAGGCTCGTGCGCGATAGATTAGAGCCAGTGCGGTCCGGCGTCCCGCGTAGCTGAAGACGTCAAACCGCGTTGCGCCTGTGATGTCGCCTATAAGCCTGAACAGCGCATTCTCAACACCTGGAAGGCCAATAAAGTGTCCGACTCAGCGCAGGCGCCGAGTTGTTCGGCCAAGCCGGCAAGTAGACGCCGCCGTCTGTAGGGGCGAGCGCCCGGCCCAAAAACCGGGACATCAAATTCCCTTAACGCACGCGCTATGGGTATGAGATGCGTCCACCACGGCGCGAGCACGGCAGCGTTTCCGAGCTCGATGCCCTCGTCTTGCAGCATAGGAAGAAAATGCTCGGTAATCGCGTTGAGGGGTTGTGAGACATGAACGTAGGTAACCCTGGCATCAAAGGCCTTCGCTTTTCCTTCCGAATGCATGCGAGGATTGGTCGCGATTAGGGTGTGCGCTGTATCGACGACGCCTGGTGCCGATCGAAAATTTGCAGTAAGCGAGTAGTCTAACTCGGCACCAATCTCGGTCGCAAAGTCCTGCGCCAAATCGGGCCGAGCACCGGCAAAGCTCATGATTGACTGGTTGTGGTCGCCGACCATAAAGAATTTCGTGGTCAGATGGCGGTGTAATTCGCGAAAAATTGCCAGCTGGACGTCGGTAGTGTCTTGAAACTCGTCCACCAAGAGCCATTCAAATCGCGCGGCGATTCCTCTGGCAACAAACGAATGCTCCCGCAGAATTTGCAGCGAATAAATTAGGATCATCGCGAAATCGAGAAAACCGCGTGCCCGGACGAATTCCCAGTACAGAATGGCAGAGTCGCGCGTCACGATGCCATGCTCAAAGCCGTCCCCGGCCGGCTCGCCATGGACGTCAGTTCGCAAGGATTCGTAGTCGTCGAAGGTTCTCGCCATGGTGGCGCGACCGAAGTGATCCTCTACCGCTTCGACGATCTGCTCGAAGTCGGCGATTTCCCGTGTTAAAACCTTGAAAGTCGGCGGCAACTCAGCAACGAGCCAGCTGTAAGGCCTCAGAATGTTTTGAAGGCAGAACGAGTGGATCGTTGAAACATCGCACTTTTCGCTGCTCGTATTGGTTCCGTAGATCCGTAAGCGCGATTCAATTTCATCCACGGCCGCATTTGTGTAGGTTATGCAACCAATAAATCGGGGGGACTTCTCGACAGTATCTGCAAGCCCAAGAAGCTTTGCGAGGATCACGCGGGTTTTTCCGCTGCCGGGGCAGGCGGCAAGTAGCAGGTGCTTTTCCACCTCGACGGCCGACTGTTGCTCCTCGGTCAGCGAGATCATTCTGAGAGCCAGTCAAACGCTTGTTGAATGTATTCAGGGAGCTCGTTCGCACGATCGGCAAAACGTGCGGCGACTTGAGCGTAACGCGCCTTGCCAAATCTCTTGGCGGTATTCAGTACGGCTCCGCCGAGTTCCACCCGTAGCTTGACCTCATCATCAAGCGGCAGAGATCCCGAGCATAGTTTGGCATAGCCGGAGGACAAGGCCGCATGAATTTTCGGCGCACCCAACGCCTCTGCGGCCGCGATGTGCATCGGCAAAAGGCCCTTGGTGGTAAGCTCGCGTTCGAAGGTCGTTGCTCCAAGGAAGACTTGAACAAAATCGTTCTCGAGCGTCATCAGGTCGGGAGCAGAGTTGTCCGGGTTGAAATCAAGCACGCTGGCGTCTGACGGGATGAGGTCGGCGTCTGCGACGATGGCGCACCTCTTTTCAAGCGAACCGTGCGCGAAAAGTTTTGCATAGACGTCGAAGTGAACACCGTGGATCGCAGTCAGTGAAATGCCAACGCGCTCCAACTTCACCTTGTGAACACTTTCGATAAGAGCGGGTATCAAGAACAATTCGGCGGCCCCTTCTACCAGCATGACCTTCCTCGCGTAGAGAAGGCTGCTTTTCGTAGAGTCCAGATAGCGCTCCAGATCGGAAATTTCGCCGGACGTCAATTTGGCATTCAAGGCCAGATTGCCCGCCGCGATATTGGCGTCGCCTCTTTTTGTGAGCGATACGATCGTCTTGAGGGGAACCTGTGACGTCACATGGGTGCTATGGCTCGTGAGAACCGTCTGGACGCCGATCGAGTTCAACGCAGAGATGAGAGAATATTGAAGCTGGGGATGCAGGTGAGCCTCAGGTTCCTCGATGAGGATGAGCTGTCCCGAAGAGTTTCCACCGGCGATGCGGCGTTTGAGATATTCGATGAGAATTGAGATGTAGAGGATGTTGTTCATTCCCAAGCCGTTGCGGCCTGGTTCAAATTCCTGGAGTGATGTGTCCGATAGAATTAGCTTGAGGTTACGCAGGATTGCCCGGAACGTGGCCGCCGACAGCCCTAGCTTTGCACCCATCTCAAAAGCTGGACCCGAGACGACTTTGAAGCGCAAGTCGATCGCCTCAGCCACATCGGAAATGGTTTTCGATTTCGCAATCAAGTTGTTTGCTTCATCGAGAATTTCGATCAGTTCCTGCTGCTCCTCCTTCGGTATTTCGAAAGACTCGATCAGCTTGATCAAGGGCGATTGACGTGGATTGCGCAAATCGCCCTCGACGTCGCGAAGGGCCGGCAGATGGACAACAAGAAATGATTGAAGATCGGCAAATCGCACTGCTTCCCCAACGCCATCCTCGTTCCACTCGAGGTCGAGGAGATCAATCGCCGGGTTTCCCCCTCCGCGGATCTCCCAGGCGTAATCGTCAAGCCTTAAGCTACCCGGTTGGATAGCGCCGCTCGCGAGTTGCTCGCGAACGCCAGGCTTGGGCCGGAATCGGTAAAAGATCCTCGCGCGATCGGCGCCAGTCTTCCATGTGCTGACCAGAGCCTCTTCATTCACAATTCCCTCGAAACCTGTCAATTCGACCCCGATTAGGACCTCTGTAGGCGTCGAGATATCCACATTGGCGTTGATGTCTTCTCGGAGAAGCGAGCGCAGCGTCGACGGAAGCGAAATATCGAGGCAGATCTGAATGGCCCGCAGAATTGCGGTTTTTCCGGTATTGTTCTCGCCTATGATACAACAAAGATCGTTTTCTACATTGACATCTAACCTGTGAAACGTCCGGAAATTTTTTACAACGATCCTTGCTACTCGCACCAGAGACCCCGTTCCAACGACTAAACTCCTCTTTTACCCGTGCAAGATGTATAACGACAAAAAGGGCCGCGCGACATCGTTTTGTAGTAGCGCTGCCAACAAGGTGCTCGGCGTCCGAACCCGCTGGAATTTGTTCGCCATTTTGAAAAAGACATTCCCGCAGCTCCGGGTTATGGGCCCATGTTGAAGCTGCTAGTCAACGAGGCGGGAATTATTCTATTTCACGCTTCGAAAGTAGGCCTCGCTCGGCCTTTGCGAAATAAGCCGGAAAACCCTAGCCTCAGTGTATCTGGTTGTTTCCGCTCAATAACCTTCCGGATTTTAACTTGTCTCCCGGTTCGAATTGGTTCAAGACCCGTCTCTGAAATCGAGCAGGATAGAGCGTTTTCGATTGTTAAGCCTTCAGAGGTCAGTTAGCACTTTCAGACTGAAATGAGCTTTTGCCAATCGGCCCACCTCATGCAGGCAGGCATTGGTCGTTTATCCAATGCGATGACTGCAATTGGCGCAACCCTGCCTTTTATGATGAGCGTGGCACTGATTTCACTTGACGTGAACTGATCATCATAACCACGTACAAGGCAACTTGGTCTTGTGAGGAAGTGAATTACAATGGTCGAGTTGATCGGGAGGAAAGTCATGCGTTTCATCTTGCTTGTTTTGACCTTTTTCGCCGGCATGGTCACGACGGCTGCTGAGGGTTTTGCAGCCGAACAATGCCCGAGGGCAGCGCAGTGCCGCGAGACGCCGCCAGAAGGCAAGTTGATCCACAAACCCAATAGCGCTGGGAATAGGATTTGGACCAGTCCATGGCCCCAACACTTTCCCCAGTTCTGATGATCAAATCTGCCTCGAGATTGCCGCATGCCCTCAGGCCGGGGCCTTCGGAAAGTTTCTTAAGGCTGTATCGGGTCAGTGCAAGCAGAAGCATTTCAACGGTTACTTTGGCCTTGACGGCTTGACGTTTGGTATTCTCGATTGGACGTCTTCGAGTATTCCCGGTGTACTGAAGGCGCATGAGGCTCGCTCACCGTCTGAATACCAGCGTCTCTTCGGGACGCTGCCGACGAAGAACGGGTGTGTCGATACCGCTTGGGTCTGCAAGGCCAACCGAGAGGCCGCTTTCATGTGCGACAGTGCATTGCGTGAAGGCTTCACGTCAGCACTGGCGACGAGCGATTTTCGAAAAGCCCAAATGGACTATGCGTTGAAGCAATATGAAGAGCGTCTCAAGCGTTATGAATCGCTTGCTCTAAAGACGGAATATGGCAATACGGCCATGGCAGTCTTGGCGAATAATCTTAAGCGGACAAATGCGTGCAAGCCCTCGGTATGGAAGGCTGCCTGCAGCAAGAAGCCCACGGAACGCGAAGTGGTCGACTGCATGCTACAAAAATATATTGATGGCACGTGCAGGGGCAGCATCAGAGGTTCGCGCGAACGGGTCAAGGTTATCAAAGCTTTGTTCGAGGGTGAGTCAGAGAGCACCATCATTCACCCGAAAATTTCGGAGGTGGAGCAATGCGTAACCAACTGGAGCCGCTAATCAAACGCTCTAATAAGGCGGGGCCAGGAAGCATGCCAAAGGACTGCTCGGCTGTTCGCTATACCGCCGGGATGGTCGAGCGTGCTTGAAGAATGCTCAGCGGAAACCGATGCTGGGCGCGGCCAGCGGCCGAAGGTGCTCGGCGTCCAGTCATGCGGTTAGCCGACAAATGTGAACTGGAGGGCTGTGAGGTTTGACTTGGCTAACCAGCATCTCAACATCGCGGCTCTCGTCTACTTCTATGGAACCCTCTCAAACAGTGTTCACGAAATGGCGCTTCATGGCTTGGGCACGAATTCCTTCGGCACCTTGTGCCCGTCCGCCTTGAACTGGAAAACGAAATAGGGCGGAATGCAGAGACCTCTTTGGTCGCCCGCGTTGTTGTTCCTCCTGAGCCAGGCCTCGTCAGGCATCCTTTCACCGAAGAAATCGATCGCCAGACGCTTGCGGTTGTTGGCGCTCTCCTCGACGGACATGCGGGCATCCCTGCGTCGTTTCGCGCGCTCGTCGAACTTGGTCTTGGCATTGTCGAGCGAGTAGCCCATCGGGCTCAGGCAGATGTAATCGTCCCGGCAGGGATGTGCTGCGTCGCAGGCGCGGACCCCGGAATAGTTGGTGTAGATTCCAAAACAGTTGTCCGGTGTGCGCTCGCCCTCGCCGACCTCGTCCAGGCAGGGGTTGAAGCCGCTCGCGGCGAGAAGACCGCATGTCGCTTCCTCTGGCAGGCCGACGCATTCGGACAGCCGCAGCGCGCCGGCGGGAAAACCGCCGGTAGCCTGCTCCCGCACCCGCCGAGCATGCTCCTCGGCCGTCTCCATCCTTGTCTTGTCTCCCACCGTTATCTTCATCGGGTCGAGCCCGCCTCTACCTTCATAGGCCTCCTGGTGCGACGCTACATAGCTGTTGCCGATGGGGGCCGCAGGCGTGACGTGATCGGTCGAGATCGTCGTATCGCGCGGCAGATCGTCCTTGAGGTCGGGAACCTTCGGATTGCGGGTGTATAGGTCGAAGCCGAATTTCTTCGACTCCACCTTTCCGACTTGCATGGGGTCGCCGATCTCCGTCACCCCGTCGGGACTGCTGCAAATACCAATACCCAGCTGGTTGCTGGACTGGAAGACGGACTTGCAGGCGAGAGGCTTGGTGCAACCCCATTGCCGCACGCCCTCCGGCGCCACGCCGTCCATCAGGCAGGTCGCGCCCCAGCCGCCGATCAGCTGGATGTCGAGATCCGCCACCATGTCGGACGCGGCTTGCGGTCTTAGTGCCGCATAACGGTTTAGGGGGCGGGCCGCATAGCTTGTCGCAAGTTCCGGGAATGTCGGAATCTCCCCGCTCGCGATCTGCTCGAGGATCTTCATGCGGCGGAGCTGGTCGCCAAAGAAATGCGCCGAACCCGGTAGGAAGACCGCGTTTACCGGCGAGGTGTCCGGGCGATCCGCGCCCGGCAAGTGAAATCCCGCAATGGCGCGCGTTTGATGGCATCCGGAACAGGATGCCTCGTTGAGCCGGGTGCGGAATTCGAGCGCCGATCCGACATAGCCGAGCGTGTAGTCCTTTCCGTATTTCTTAAGCGCAGCGTCGATGTCCTTATCATCGATGATCTGTTCTGCCTTCGTGGGGGCGTTCCAGAACGGCTGGTTGCCGGACCGGCTGGCGCCGCCGGGCGAGATCGAAATCGCGCGGCAGGCAAGAAACTCCTGCGGTATGTTTAGCAAGCCGTTGTCGACGTCACCGATGGCATTCTTACTCAGGAGATAATCGACCAGCGCCTGCCTGCTGATCTTCACGCCCCGCTTGTCCTCGCAGGTATTGTCGTCGGACGGCTTTCCCAGTAGCCGCGCCCGATCGATCTGGTTGGTCATGTAGCTCGGCTTCCAGCGCCCGCCACCCTTGCCCGGCGACCATCGGAACACCCTTATGACATAGGTGCCGAGCGTACCGAAGTCTGTGGTGTCGGCCCCGGCCGCCACCCTCGATCCCTGCATGTTCAGCTCGATCCGCTCGATATCCTCCGGCTTCAGCACGGACACCAGCAATTTCGCCTGCTTGACGAGATCTGCATTGGAGGTCCCGTTCTTGAGACGTTGGGCGTAGTCCAGCCAACGCCGGGCGACGTCCTGACAGCTTATCGTCTTGGACCATGGCCGCGCCGGAAAGACCACGTTCATCGTCACGGGAAGCCGTGATCGATAGTCCCGCGTCCCGATTGCTGTGCTCGGCAGCCGTCCTTCATAGGCGAATCGATAGATGGCGCTGATTTCACCGCATTCCAGGCGCTCGTTATGACCATCAACCTTGTCTCGGTTGAACTGCCGGTCCATGCGGTTGATGACGCCGACCAGCTCGATGCGCGCGCCGGGATAGGTCAGAAAACCTATGTCGAGGCTTTTGGCGTTGCTTCCACCGAATTCGATGTGCTTGGGCAGGGATTTCAGATCCGTCTCCACCGTTTCCTGCACTTTCTCGAAGACCGAAAGCTGGAACGGGTTCGATGCGAAGTCCTTCTCTTTCATCATCGACCGGTCGTCCTTGAAGACGAGGCACTGGAAATTCAGCGAGCCCGCCTTGGCGCAATCGTGGTCGTGGTGGTCGAGCTCCGCAAGAGTAACGGGGTCGATGATATAGGGTCCTATCAGCGGCGCCGGTATCGTCGCCGTCACTTGCTGCGCGGAGGCCGCGCCTCCTCTATCCGGCGCATAAGCCAGAAGCAGGGCGGACAGGACTATCGGAATGAACCGGACCGGCCGGCGGCGAAAGCATGCTGCAAAATTAAGCATATGTTCCCCCAAACGCGCGCAATGCCAAGTTGATATTTTGGCCTCCTACCTTATTGTCAAGCGTGAAATACCACTCAATACGCGCGAAAATTGTTTTCGGGCCGGACCATATCGAGCCAAAGTGGAGGATCTCAGGTGGCGATGAGACGAGTTCTCGCAATAGTATTAAGCTCTTTCTTTCCGGCGATCGCACTTGCAGGATCTCCCGAAGCGTAACTTTCGCCCGGGAGGTTTCGGCCCTGCTCAAGAGCGCGCCGGTCGTGGCCCTTCAACAGAGTGCGCTCAACGACAAGTCGATAGCGGTTGGCAATATGCGACATGGTGGGCCGAAGCAAAACGCGCCGGTGCAACGCCAACCTATCTCGAATTCGCGACCTTCACGGATACGCTGAACTTCAATGGCACCTGGAAGGAGCAGGCGAACGTCTCGCTCGCCGAGAAATTCCGCAAAGACCGCACCGATGACGATGTGTTCAAGGAAATCCTGGTCTACCTGGCTGCGGCTCCAGAAGGCCAGTATCAAGGATCCGAGGCACGTAAGAACGCCACACTATGGAAAGATCAGTCCCTGGTCGACGAAAAGCTTGATCTCTTGGTTTTTGCCTATCTCGTGGCCAGACACCTGACGAAGGAACACGCCGTGCCCTTCAAGCTCAATACGATCTCGCGGGGCGGCGCCATCCTGTTCGGCGGCGGATGGGTCAATGGCGAAAAGGTCCGGTTTCAATCGCCGCTACAGCAATAGATAATCTGCAGTCGCGTTCGCAATCGAGCAGTCTCGCAAGGGAGAGTAGGAGATGACAATCACCGCACGCGCGAATGGTCTCATTCAGGTCTGTCTGGTCATGGTCATAGCACTCACTTTCGCGATGGCTCTGCCTGCGAAGAGCGTCGCCGAAGACGAGGTGACCACGATCTACATCGTCAGGCATGCGGAGAAAGACAAGCTCAAGCCGGGCGAGAAAGAACCGCCAGGCCCGGGCCTCACCGACGCGGGCAGGAAACGCGCGGAAACCTTGGCGGCGATAATGAAAGACGCGTTGGTGAAAGCGATTTACGTCAACGACTATCTGAGGACGCAGAAAACAGCCGAGCCTACGGAAAGAGATACCGGCGCGCCTGTGTTTCAGATTAAGGATCCGGCCGAGACCGTTAAACACGTTCTAAAGAACCATCGTGGTCAGAGCGTCCTTGTCGTGGGGCGGACGACAACCGTCGACGATCTCGGTCGAGCTCTGAAGGTCAGAATTCCGACGCTGCGAGAGATACAGTACGATCAAATGTTTATCGTGCGATGGACAGCGGGCAAATCCGAATTGGAAACCCGCAAATACGGCGAAATATCGCCGGACTAATCTGACGGGAGCTCTTGAGCACCCGTCGGATTTGCTTCGTGACGGCGTCAATCCTTTTTGCGCCGCGCTGCACGGCGTGGCGCGTTCGCCGGCGCCGCTGGCGCCCCATCGAGCAGTTTTTCGATTGCCGCCTCATCAATTGGTTCTTCGACACCTTCATCGGGGTGATCCATTGTGGACGTCCCGAGAAAGGACGCAAATACGTAACCGTCGATCAGGCCATCTCCCCGGAGGTCGACGCGCGCCCACTCGCCATCGAGCCCCAGGATCGTGAGTGAGGTGCCCGCTTCAAGCAGTCTTGCCCGGTCGAAGGCAAGGCCTGGTCCCCTTCGTAGCCAAAGTCCATCGCGCGCATTGACGGTCGAGCGAGATGCAGGCAGCGCGTCAGCTGACAATGCGAGCGCTGCCGACGTGAGAAAATCGTCAGCCGGATTATTCCATCCCTGGCGGGCCGCCGTCCGCAACCACTGTGGCGCATTGGCCGACAGCCCATTCTTACCCCACACCAGTTTCTGTGTATCGCTCGTCGTTCGACCAAAGCCGACATGGATCGTCTCCGGCCCCATGTAATCGGTTGCAGCGCCGATCCCGTTGGCGCCACGGGCAGCGCAGGCCGTTATGAATGGTGCGACCTGGTCGCCATCGCTATTGGTGAATCTGAGCGTGGTGCCGTTCTTTACGAGTTGGAGATCGGCTGCCCTACCGTTGTCGTGCCTTGGTGAGCCGGTCCAACCGCATGGAACATCTTTCAGATGAGGCGCGTGATTGCTAGGTTGACCTCCTGATGTAATTACAATCTTGTCGATGCCGGTGGCTTGCGCGGCCGAGTCCAAAAGTTCCCGGAGATTAGCGGCAATAGGACGGCAGCGGGTTGCATTCGACGGTGGTCCGACAATATCGACCATGGTTCTCCTCCCGGGTGAGTAGATCACGTTCGCAGAATTGCATCCGCGCCTCATTTCTGCAACTATAAAGGTAAATTCGAAGGGGTTTCTGCCGTTTGCCGATTTTCCGTAATGACGACCCACCCTATGGGAAGAAGCGCAAAAGCGGTCCGTGGAAAATTCCTTCGTCACTCTGGAAGATAGCGGTCCTACAGAAGACGCCGACGAAGGTGGCAGCCGCTGCCTTCATCGTGGGCCAGACCCAATATATCCGCGCTCTCTATGAGGCTAAGGTGTTTTCGGGGCTAAAGCCATACACCGTGGACGAGATGCGGAGGCGGCGCATTCAGACCACGATCGCTGCAATCGAATCCGAAACCGGGCTCGACTTTTCTGTCTTACGCCCGTTCGATGCTGAAGGATCGCTCGAGGCGACGCGACGCACGCGTTGGATCAGCGAGAACGCCGACATTATCATCTAAGTTGTCACCGGTCGCGAAAGCAACTGGGCGGTGTTTTTTTGTCGCATGCGTTCTTACGCGAGCGATGAAGCGAACAGACTCATTGTTCGCGCGTAGAGGAACTGCGTCGTTTCTGGTGCCCACCCGACCAGATGACGCAGGCGAGAGCTCCAGCTAAAAGAAACTCGTTTGTTCTGTCTCGTAATAGTTGTGGATATTTTCAGATTTAGAAGGAAACATCAGAGACCAAGGTTTCGTTTTATATAACTTGTTTACGGGGTGATTCGAAAATTTCAGGGTAAAAAATTCCGTTTGATTTTGCGGGGTACTATGATTCTGCGCTGCGTTGCAATTTTGGCATGCATACTCCTTGCATCGTGCCAGCCAAGTGACGGCACTTACCTCATGAGGGGGCCGGGGTATGAGCTAAATGCTCGGCGCGCTTCAGGAGCGTCCTCCAATCTTTATGCCTATATGAGCGTCATGTGCGCTGACGCCGGTCTTACGCCGGTATCGACCGGATACGCGATGGGCTGTCCGAGCAGTCTGGACACAACCGGGTATCAGACCATGCTTCAGGCCGGTTTCAATGAAATAAACTCCGGGTGCAAAGCCTACGTCCAGTTCATTTTCGAAGAGCGCATGCGCGAACGCCGGTTCAAAACCAGCAATTCCGCAATACAGGCATTCATTAGCGGCGTGCTGACGCTCGAGGGGGCAGGGACAGAACTGTTCTCATACCTGATCCTTTCATCTACGGCGGCCAATGCATTTTATGACGCTTCCCGGATCGACCCCCTGCAAGGCATGACCGTTGAAAACATTTTGAAGATCGTCAGCGAGAGGCAGGCTGCCTTTGAAAAGGCAGCCTTGGCCAGAGCGGTCACATCAAGCCCACAACTCGTCCGGGTCTGGCGCGAATATCAGTGGCTCTGCACACCGCTGGCGATTAACTCGGACTTCAACGCTCTCGCGGCAGCGAGCATTGATGGCACGAGGGTCGATTTTGATGCCGATGCCCGCAAGCTCGTCGATGGCATCACGGGGACAATTGAACGGGTCCAAAAATTTGACCCGAACAAGGGACTGACGCCGGCACCACAAACCGCGCCGGTGGATGGCACATTAAACATTGTTGAGAAAAACCTGTCGGAAGCTGCCGTCAAGAAACTTCAGTCGGCGCTGTGCACTGGCAGCGACGGGAACTTTGGCCCTGGCACGCGGGTGGCAATTAATGAGTGGCGAAGGGCGACTTCGGCAGATGGCCTCACCGATGCGGAACTGAATCAGGGGCTGTCGCCAAACGATGCTGTGTACCTTACGCAGGCCGCCAGCTGCACCTCTCTTGGATACAAGACCGCATATGAGCGCGGGTATTTGTACGATGCCCCAGCGTTGGAAGAGGGTGCGACCACGGTTTCGGTGGCGACGCGCCGGGCCGAGAGACTCGTATCCATTGCTACGAAGCTCGGTGCCAGCATCAGCGCGACAAGCATAAGGATGGACGCCTCCTTGCGCACCGCTATCCAGAAAAAGAGAGAAGACCTTAAGCTGTCGAAAGGCGACTACATCGATCACGAATTCATTATTGAAATATTCGAACAGTAGGGGCACGAGATGAATACTTATCGGACCAATCGACCCTTTGTAAAACTCTTTGATGCAGCGAACGCCGCGACCCCTGAGAAAACTTTGGGCGCTGGGATCGCTCGGTTTGTCGGCGATGGCACGGTGCAAAACGGGCGCCTCAAGGTCACGAGGCTAGGCGAGACCCAGCCGATCTGGTGGGTTGACGAAGATCATCTGACGATTTTGACCGCGGCGGAACTGACCGTCGAGCTGCCGCCGATCGTTGATCTGGAGTTCTATGAGGACGCGATGCTGGCAGCGCGGATGCTATCCGGCTTCCTCGGCTCCGGCGGCATGAATGTCGAGTACCTCCTCCTGCTCGCTTGGGCAGAGAGCGGCTGGACCAACACAGACAGCCAGGGACGCGACGGCTCGGATGCCGACCTCAGCGGCCCTGTCGGTCCCTACCGGTTCGATGCGGATCTCTGGTCGTCCATTCTAGAGGACAGGGACTATGAAGAGGTTCTGCGCGGCTTTGCCAAGTTCGACCGGATCAAACCGCAGGTGCAGTGCTTTTTTGCTGCCGCGCTTGCCAATCGATTGCAGCGCGCTCTGGTCTCGAAGATACCGGGCCTCGACCCACCCGCCTGGCTGCTCCGTATAGGCCATCGCATCGGCAAAGAGGCAGTCGTCCGTTTCGCCCAATTGGCCGACGCGGACGCAGTCTCGACGAGCGTTGGAGGCGTCAGGGCCGTATCGGCTGCGACGGTCAATGCAAACACCAAGCTCTTTGCGAATAAATCCGACACGACGAAGTCTGAGGTTCTTGCGGCGGTCAGGGCGGAATTCGAAAGCGGCAAGCGGGCCGTGGTGAAGCGTCTGACCGATCTGTTAAAGCTTTCGGCAATCGACGGCATGATCGACGGGACGAGCCCGGACACCCGGCGCGGTGCCCTCGGATTTTTGGACTTCATCGCAAAGTACGAATCCGCCGGCAACTATAATGCGGTGGTCGATCGCGTCAGAAATGAAAATAGCCCGAGGCTCGTCTCAATGAGCATCGAACAAATTCTGAAATACCAAAAAAATACCTTGGGAAGACGAAACGCTTGCGGAAAATACCAAATTGTAGAAGGAACCTTGAAGGGAAATTACGCGGCTGCGGGTTTGTCGCGAGACCATCTTTTCGATGCCGACGGGCAGGATCAGATCGCATTCCATCTGCTCATGACGGTGCGGAAAGGTGACGCTTTCCTAAGGTCCGACAGAGGGCAGGCTGCATTTGATAAATTCGCGCTAGCGGTGGCACAGGAATGGGCCGCAATGCCGGTTCTCAAAGCAATGACCGGCCACAATGGCGTCTCGATATCACGCGGCGACAGTTACTATTCAGGAACAGGGGGCAACAGAGCACTGACGACCGCGGAGGAATTTGAAGCCGCAATTCGGAAATTCATGAACGAGGTCCGCTAGGTGGGAGGATCTGTTGGCGTTCCCGCACGTCGTTCAGGAAAGATACCGCCCAACCGGTCCAGACAGGCCCAGTACCTGAACAGAGCTAACTTATAAGCGCGGACAATCAGTGCAGCACGTCATCTGTGCTCAGCTTCTAGGTGTCCTCTCGACCGCACCCGATCGAACGCTGGTGTTTCACTATCAAGGACGTTCGGTTAAGTCCGGCTACCACCTCACCGAGGTGAAAACTGGTCAGTACACGGCCCTCGACTGCGACGCCAACCCGGACCCGGTCAGAAATGCTCGTTACTCTTTTAGATATTCTAGAGAACGGCAGAACACGCTTGTCCGCTGTTACGTTGTCCGCGATCATCCGCAAAGTGACGTATCACATCCAGCTCGATTCGACATCGAAGCTGACGTTCGAGGTCAGCGATGGTGGGCGGCCGATGGCGCTCTACTGCGCGTCCTTTCCGAGTCTGATCGAAGAAGCGTTAGGTGGAGCTCGCGCCCAATCGTCGGTAAGATTGTAGACCAGTCTCCGTCGCGTGGTGCAACAATCTCACTCCAGGCGCCATGATTTAGTGCGCGCAAATAGCGCGTCTAAATTGCACTAGTGCTTTCCAATGTTCTAATATGGGCGCATAGTCGCAGGGAGTAGCGAACGCGAGCCGCCCTATATCCGGCAGTTATAGTAGCCCGGGTTGGGGAAAAGGTTCTGACCTGCTGCCTGGAATGCTGCCGATTTAGCACAGAGAGGCGATCGCAAGGAGTGCACCATGGTCGAGGATGAGCAAGCCGTCATTGAGTGGAGTGAGTTCAAGATTCTTTCCATCACGCCCACAGAAGCGAGAGTTGCCCAACCTGCGGTGTCCCCGGATGGGCGACAGATATCCATTCTGATCGAGGGCCTGACCGCACGGACAGATATCACAGCTCAGGCTACAGCGGCATCCATCCTTGTTGGATCTATAACCCCTAAGATCCCGGCGAGGAGCACTTGGTCTGCGATGCGCGCGGACTTTAGAGGGCAAGCGGTCCTGACAAATGGGGCGCGGACGACGATCCAACTTGGGCTTGGGCGGGCAAGCGATAGCCAAACACTGACAACGCCTCTCCCATGCGGAGAAAACAATGTAGAAATCCTGCGGTCGCTCTACAGTCCAGTAGAGGCAACTTTGCCAGATTCCGAGAGCGGGGAAGTCACGTACGGCGCGATAACGATCTCGATCATGGTTACCGTCGCTTCCACTGGACCAGAAAGCGCAGCGCTCGTCGAATTCGATTCAATCGATCTTGATCTCTGGACGCGTTAAAAATTCGCGTTTTCCGCCTTGCGCCGGATCATAAGATGGAAGTCGGCGATAATATCGCGAGCGGTCATGAGCAAGGGAGCACCGCTTTCTATAGCGGCGATGGTGACGGCCTCGGATTTTGTCAGGTTGTCTCTGCCGGTTGTCAAAAGGCGAGCAATCGTTCGGGCGGAGGGAACGCGGGTCAACGATTCCGCATCCGCCGTGTGGCCCATCCGCTCGCGACCCGGCGCGAACCACGAAAGCCCTGAGTTCTCAAACGCCGCCACAGCTCAGTACCGTTCCGCTTGCCGGCAGCCTCCGATGGGAGCAAATGACAGACCTCCCGAATTCCCTTTAGTTTCTTCGTGAGTAATAACCCATGAGAAAGCCCATGATGTTGCTGACGATCAAGGTTGCACCTTCCAGCCTCGCGGCTGTTTTGAAAGCCATAGCGCCCCTGATTCCATCGCATCAGATCGAACTTTATGAGCCTGCGCCAATACCTCCGACGGACGGACTGGATGAAGCGATCCGCCGGCTTGGCATCCCCCGCAAGACCATCTGGGACGTTTCGCCCCAGTTTCGGCGGTTCGGCCACAAAAGCGGCAGTGTTTTGAAGATCGATTAGCCCCGATAAGGTTCCGTCGATCCGTACGAGGGATTGGACATTTCGTAGCTTGCAAGCAGTGGAGCGAAAAATTCAATCATCTGGTCGTCATCGGTATGCCCCGGATTATTGAGCCGATGCAGATAACGTTCTACTTGCAGTCGGTCGACCGATGTTTCCGGTTGAGCTGGCAGCATCATGAAATGCTCGCCGTCCGGAATCGATCCGACAATTTGCTTCAACTTGTTTAGCGGCGGCACGGCGGCGCCGTGTTTCTTGACGAGATCATCAACTGCAGCTTTGAGTGCTTTGGACGAGACCTGGACGGCATCGACACTCACGTCCCCATTATCCATTTTGCCCAATACCGCAACAACTTCCTTCACGGTTTCTTCACCGCCCAGAGCAAACCGGAACCCGACTTCCGTTCCGCCTGTCATGGTCATGATGTAGAGGGAGGTCTCACTGAAGATGGTTGGCCTCCTAGGCGTGAAACTAATGCCAGAGACCTCCAACGCGCGTCGAATGGCGGCGAGATTGTTGGCGATCGGACTTCTCGATCCCTTCTCGAATTCGGCGATCGTGGAGATGCCGACTGGCCTGCTTGGCAAGGTCGCTTTGCGACCATTGAAGAAGGGCGCGCGCAGCGCGCACATCTTCCGGACTAATATCAATACTCATAATGTTTAATCTCAATGATTTTCACTAACCTTGAGGATAATCGTTTCGTCCACTTTGTCCAGAAGGCCATCGCGATGCATCCGGAACTCTGCGACATCGCGGCGAGGAGATCCGGTTCGAGACTACTGAAGGGACCGCTGCGCCAAATGTCCGACCTTGCCTCGTGGGCCAGATCGTTGAGGAGCGAAATCGGGATGGTTCAGTCTTTTGTGGGTGCAATCAGTTTCCGGATTGCAGTAGGGCTGAGCGAGGTCCAGTGCGGTCAGCGACTAAACAGCGAAGAAGTCGTTAAATCCCGCCAGCTGCGCCTTTGAACAAAGGCGCTTGTTCGATGTTCCCGCTTTGTGCGTTTAGGATCGCCTAATGTATCCACTGGAACGGCAATCCCGAATGTCGCGGCCGAAGGTGCTGCTATCTGGCCGCGGTGCCGGTGTTTTCATCGCGAATCGCTCGTTGCGCGCCGATCGCCCGAATGGGTACGTGCATCGCGATAAAAACGCGGCCGACTTGTTTCTCTCGATCCTGACGACCTTGGCTCGGAAACCGGAAAGCAGTTCACATACGCGGAAATCCGGAATAGCTGTAAGCAAATTGCTTACTCCGTATTGACAGCAGTAAGCACATTGTTTACATTGCCATCATTCGAAACAGCCAATGAGGCACTGCATGGAGAATAGATAAGCGGCTATGATTAAGTCATTTAAGAGCAAGGCTCTCAAAGAATTTTTTGAAATCGGGAAGTCCAGCAAAGTCCCGCAGGATTTGCAGAAGCGCATTAAGATCAGGCTCGACCGCCTGGAGCAAGCGAAGGACTTGAGTGAATTGAAGTTGCCGGGCTTCAATTTCCACTCCCTGAAAGGCTTCGAGCCGACACGATATACAATTCATGTCAATGGACCATGGTGCATCACCTTCGAATTTGAAAACGGTGACGCCTCGGCTGTTGATTTGGAGCAGTACCACTAACCAACCCCCGGCGCCAGTATCGGCTGGCGCTGGGAACTGCCCAAGAGAACACAGGCAGTTCCCTAGAAAGGACCAAATGGAGACGAGAATGGCTTATGATGTAGTAAGGCCCCTTCAGCGGTGCCCGTCTCATCCGGGCGCGTTACTCAATGACATCATACCGGAGACCGGAAAGAGCAAGGTTGAGATTGCAAACCTGCTCGGTATTTCCCGGCAGCAGTTGCACGATATCATCAGCGAGAGGAAGCCCGTTTCGCCTAACGTTGCGGCCCGCCTAGGCAAGCTTTTCGGTGATGGCGCTGCTGTATGGCTGCGCATGCAAGCTGCCTATGATGCATGGCAGGCCGAACACAACGTCGACCTGAGTGCGATTCCTACGCTGGAAACCGCATAAGCGCCTGAAATAGGCTAAACCGAACACGAAAGGCAGGCCGCAACGCCTGCCTTTCATCATTCTTAGAAGTTGAAAATTGCAAGCGACTTTTTGATCGTCACCGGCGAATGATCGCTCGGGTAGTTGGGCGCTGCGGGATGGAATTTTGAACAACCTATCCGGCCCCCAATGCTCCGGCGCCGCCTCAGAACCGGGCAATCACAGGATCTACAGTTCGATTCCACTCAAGAGCATCGTTCCAATGCCGGCGGCGAGGTCTTGGCCGATCGTCGCCGGGTGCGTTGGCGGCTGCCTCCACAACCCATACCGTGTACGCGCGTCGCGGCGATGATGGGTGTCCTGTACGAGCGGATCGATATAATTATCGACCGATTCGCTTGAACCTGCAGGAATATGGAAACTTCGCTTTATCTGCCCGTCAAAGGCTTTCTCGAAAAGGCAGGCTACGTCGTTAAGGGCGAAGTCGGCGGCTGCGATCTCGTCGGCTTGAGCGATGGTGATCCGCCTGTGATCGTGATCTGCGAGCTGAAACTGAGCTTCAATCTGGAGCTCATCCTGCAGGCCGTCGATCGCGCTACTGTCGCAGATGAGGTCTGGATCGCGGCGCGAGTCTCGGCCAAGGGCAAAGGTCGCGAGGCTGACAAGCGCTTCCGCGATCTCTGCCGCAGGCTCGGGATCGGCATGCTCGGCATTTCCAATGCCGGCGACGTCAGCGTTATCGTCGGCTCCGTATCGCCAATGCCGCGAACCGATCCGAAACGGCGTTCGAGGCTCGTGCGTGAACACCAGAGGCGACGCGGCGATCCGACAGTAGGCGGGAGCACACGCGCGCCTGTCATGACCGCGTACCGCCAGCAGGCGCTCGGCTGTGCTTTAGCGCTGGCGTCCGGACCGCTGCGCGTGCGCGAAATCAGGTCCAGCATACCGGACGCCGGGAAGATTTTGCTTTCCAATGTCTATGGCTGGTTTGAACGCCTTGACAGAGGCGTCTATGGCTTGACGGGCGCTGGGCGGGAAGCATTGCAGCGATGGCCGCAGCAGGACATGCCGGCAACAATCGACGTCCTGGTCTGATTTCTCTTCCACAACAGAGTTTTACGCCGCTCAATTTCGAGCATGGCCTGTAGTTCGACTCCGTTCAAGGCGATATAGACCCCATGATGAGCGGCTAGGTCAACAGAGTAGGAGACGCTTACATAAGGTGAACGCCTGGTCGGCCAGAGCCTCTTTCGCTGCAGGCAAAAGCCATGCGTGACCTCGGCGACGTCGCGGCATTGAGACCGTTGTAGGAAGCCCACCAACTGCGACCGGTGGTTGGAGCAAAGCGGCGCGGCGCTCACCTTCAAGGTCGAAGGCTGCTGCGGAAAGCCGATGACCGCCGAATAGCTCATCCTGCGGAGGTGACAGCTTGGCTCCTTCCTCCCGATCCAGCGCGGCGGCCGCGTCGCGCTGGAGAATGAGAATCCCTGATCGCTTATCGTTCTACAGACGACGTCGTGATATCAATTTCCGAATAGGCGTCTGGCTTCTGGAGATAGAGATGAGCGTTGTAGATTTCCGGCTTATCCGTCAACTCTGGATGTTTCTAGCAATTGCCGAGGAAGAGCATTTTGGTCGCGCCGCCAAACGCCTTGGCATGTCCCAACCGCCACTCACCGAGCAGATCAAGGTCCTCGAGCAATCCCTGAAGCTTCAGTTGTTTGATCGTTCCCGCCGCGGCACGAAGCTGAGCGCGGCTGGCGCCGCCATACTTCCGGCTGTACGTCGTTTCGCAGACCAGGTGGAACAGCTGGAACGTGTTGTCAAAGAAGTCGCGGCCGGGCAGTCAGGGGTCCTGCATATAGGAGCGATCACTTCCGCCATGCTCGATACCGTGCCGCCTTTGCTGGAGGGACTTCGCCGGAGCCACCCCAACCTGACGGTGTTCGTTCGCGAGATTGATAGCGTCGAGGCAGTTCCAGGCCTTGAGGCCGGGGAACTTGATCTCGCATTCGTCCGGCTGGAGGGTGAGATTGGTAGCGGTATTGCGACCATGCCGCTGACCGACGATCGCCTCGCCGTTGCAATGCCAAAGGACCACGTGCTTGCCAAGCTTCCGAGGGTCCGTCTGAAATCGCTAGAGACCGAACGGTTGGTGATGTCGTCTCGACAGGTAAGCCCTGTTTATTTCGACATGGTCGTCGCGGTTTGCCGCTCGCATGGTTTTGCGCCGCGAATTCTGCATGAGGTCAGGTCCGTCGCGTCGCAGATTGCCTATGTCAGTTGCGGGCAGGGACTTGCACTGGTGCCTTCTTCGATGCGCAAACTTGCGCCCGATAACGTGGTCGTCAGGCCGCTTACGGAAAAAGTGATGATCGTCACCGCTGCACTCGCGTGGAATGAAAATCGTTACCACCCGATTGTCGATTTGGTCGTTTCGCGCTTAAGATCTCGCAATGGGGCGAGTAACCCGACCGCCTGAGCCCGCCGCAGCAATCACCTGCATTCGCGCATTCGCTCATTGTTGGTCGAGCCGCTTCAGGTAATGGCGATGGTAAAGTCGACGATCTCTTTCCACATCGCAGGTGGGTTGGAATACATCGGAAAATGGCCGCAATGTTCGATCTCCGCGAGCCGCACACCACAGGAATTGAGCTGTGGAAGATAGGAGAGATTTGCGAAATCGACGCCGTACATGAACATCTTAGGGCATGGCAAATTGACGAACTTTGCCAGCAAGTCTCCATGATCGGAGAGGTCAACCATGGACTCAAATATTGCACGCACAGCGCCAACGCGTACCTTATGGCGAAGGCTTGCCGCATAGAGTGCGCTCGAGAAGGCAGGCGCTGCATGTGTCCGATGAATGAAGTCTTCGAAGAACCGCGCGGCGTCCGCTTCCGCATAGTCCACTATCTGTCTGGAGAGGAAGCAATCCTCCGGAGCAAGATTGCCCTTGATATTCGTGAAGCTGATCACGCGCTCGGGAGCCTGGTGAGCCAGCAACAAGGCGGTCAGCCCTCCCATGGAGTGTCCGACCAAGTGGAACCTGTCGAAGTTGAAGGCCTCAGCCACGCGAAGCGCCGTCCCCGCAAGAAAAGTGATAGAAAGCTTCGGCAGGTCGGAACAGTAGGTCTCACCAAAACCTGGCGCATCGAAAGCAATGAAGGGGTGACCATCGAAAGCGCGCTGGCGCACGAAATCGGCATAGTCTTCCTTGGTCGAGCCGAAGCCGTGAAGGAAGACGAACGGAGTAAGATCTCCATGACGATGAATCGCTGCGATCTTAAGATCGGCGCCCGCGTATTCTTGTTTAAGTTCCGTCTTGCGAAACTGCCGGCTCATCCGCCCAAATCCTTTATTCTTATCTCAAGGCGCCCGCGGGAGCATACTGCAGGCTGGTGTTTATCAGGGATGCGGCGACACGGTCGATCATCACGTCGGTCGAAGGGTTTGGTAGTGGCGCGGTTTAGCGTGTTGAGACTCATACCTTCTGTCTCCAAGCGCCGAGGCCCAAAAGATCGAGTGTCGTAGCACCGCTGACGAGTTTTTCCATCATGATCTTTTCCTTGGCCGCGCGCGCCTCCGCATCGATGAGGGCTCGCTCGACGGCTAATCTCGGAAGGATGAGGACGCCATCATCGTCAGCAAGGAGGAAGTCGCCGGCTGCTGCGGGAACGCCCCCAAAGAGGAGTGGGGCTCCCACCGATGGAACGCTCGCCTTCATCGTGCCGCGCATGGAAACGCCGCGAGAAAAGACCGAGAAGCGGCGCGCCTTCAGGGCTGCGACGTCGCGGACGCCTCCGTCGATGACAAGACCGACGATACCGGCTGCTTCCGCCGCGACTGTGAGCACCTCTCCCCAATAGCCGGCAAGATAATCTCCCGTGGCAACGACGAGGACGCTGCCGCGTGGTGCGCGTTCCATGGCAATGTGGATGGCGAGATTATCACCCGGCGCGCAGGCAAGGGGATAGACGGGTGCCGCAATCGAAGCTCCTGTCCAAAGCGGTCGGATTGCAGGATCGACCGAGCAGGGAAGGGCGGAGGCTTCGAAGAGAGTTGCGCTTCCGAGCGCAAGCGCGCGCGATGGCGCGTCTTCAGGCAAGCAGATGAGAGAGGAAGCGGCGTTCACTGAGGTTTCCTTTGAAGAAGATGGTAGCCAAGCGCCGCACGCGCCTGCTTCAGCGTTTGTCCTTTCGCGATCGCCTCGCGAATCTTCGTTTCAACGCCGTCGATCGCGTGAGCGACCGCAGCTACTTCGCGCGCTCTCTCTCTGGGTACGACGACGACACCATTTGCATCTGCAACGACGATGTCACGGGGGACAACGCGGGCCTGGCCGATGGAAACGACCTGGTTGACTGACCCAATCTCGACCCGGTCCTTTCCTGTGCGCATGAAGCGACCACAGGTGAAAAGCGGGTAGTTGTCGACAAGTGCCTTCGATACGTCGCGGCAAACCCCGTCGATGACGGTCGCCGCAATTCCGCGTGCGCCAGCATACTGGGTCATGATGTCACCCCAAACAGTGCAGTCGGTGCGGCCGCCATTGTCGATGACAATCACATCACCTTCCGCAACGTCATCGGCGAAATCGCCGACCGTGGCCGGTGGATTGGCTGCGGGCACGTATTGGACCGTGAAAGCCGGACCGACGACGGTGCAATCGTAGTTAGCGAGAGGCATAACATCGAAGCACTGCCCACCAAGGCTTAGCTTGTCCAGCGCGTCCGAAACGCCTGGCGTGTCGAGCCCTGCAAAAAGCCCGACGAGCTCGCGATCTTCTTTTTTCATTTCGGCAGCTCCTGCTTGATCGCGTCAAATTCCTTGTCGTGCATCACCTCTTCCACGGAGCGTCCGGACCTGACGGCCGCGACCATGCCGTCCTGGCGGCGCGCAATCCGCTCACCGAGATCAAGCACTTCTTCAATCCGGGAAGCGGGCACGAAGACGGTGCCGCAGCGGTCGGCAATCACGTAATCGTCCTCATGCACCGTCACGCCCGCCATCTGGACAGGCACGCCAGAACTTACCTGAACCACGCGATTGCGGGCGCTGACCATTGTCACGCCGCGACCATAGACTGGATACTCGATTGCTTCGCTGCCTTCGATATCGCGGCTGAAGCCATCGATGACGGAGCCACGCAGGCCGCGTGTCTTGGCAGCATTCGCGAGAATATCGCCCCAGCAGGAAATGCCCTCGATGCCGCCTGCGATGACAAGAATCCGGTCGTCGCTCTTGACGCGCGCAATCACCGGGGAAATCAGATGAACGGTCGGCGCCGTACCGTTTTTCGGTCCGAGCTGGATCGTGCTCGCATAACCGACGATCTTCGGGCAGGACCAAAGGGGACGAAGTCCAACTGTGGCGCCGGGAAGATCGAGGAAGTCGAGTGCATCCGAGACTGTGTTGGTGTCGAGTCCCGCAAGCCGGTCGAGGTGAGAAGGATATGTCATGGCGCCTTACCCGTCATTGTTTGAGGCGTCCATTGTCGTTCAACTTCATTATTATGAAAAATTGCAAGAAAAGATCGCTGTGATAGCTTTTTCGGATCACAAGAACCGGATGCGGTATTAAGCGCGGAGCTTCGGCGCTTGTGGCAGACCTTTGACCATCACACTGCGCTTGGGTGCCTACGGTTGCGATTCCGTGTTCTATTTCATTTCGGACAGGCCCCTGATGGCTGCTTCCTGATTGCCACCATCAGGGAACCCTCGCGAATGAAATAGGCTTCGCTCTTCGATCTGATCAAGAAAACGTTCTGGAGGTTTCGCGACCGATGTGCCGCTCCTGGCCGCTGCGTGTGATCTCGATCGGCTAAAAGTTCCTGCCCGCAGCTCATTCTGGCCTAGACGTTGTTAGGGGGTCATTTCAACACCATCGAGGTGGCCGACCAAGTGAATGCAATACTCGACCGCTTCCTAGCAGTCGGCCTCGGGCCGCGCCCCACAACCGGATGTAACGAAAGTGCATAATGGTCTGGTTCAGGATGTAAGGGAACTCACAATGGCTGGAAAAAGTGAGCAGGAAGAAAACAGTGCGGAAATGGTCGTCCCTATGACAAAGCCTATTTGAACGGCAGTCGTAAGCAACGCCTCCTCGACCGAGGTGACGGCTCTTGCTGCTTTATATTCGCGACTCGCTGCGCTGGAAGAAAGCCAGACGCTCATCGCCGACACCTTGGCGGGCAAGGATCAGTGCGAAGGACTGCCGCCGCTCGAATGCCTTCCGGGTGGGGCGGCAAGCGAGCGCGCACCTTCCGATTTGACTCTCTTGCCATTTTCTTCAGGCCCGGATCTCGGCAAGACGCGCAGCACTGATGCCAACGCGGTGGAAGTCTCGCCCGAAATAGATGAGTCCATCACAACCGGCCCGATATCGAACGGCCGCCACTCCGCAATAGAAAACGGTGTGGGTGCCCACTTCGGAAGCAGAATCGATCTGACAATCGATAGCACAGACAGCCCCATCGAGCACCGGAGCGCCCGTTTCAAGGACACTCCATTTAGCACAGGCGAGGCGTTCGCTGACTGACAGCCCCTTCGTAGCAAACTGCATCGCCACGTCACGCTGATCGGCTGATAGAACGTTGACACAAAGATTTCCATTCTTGCGAATGATTTCGTTGTTGGCGCTCGAGCGATTGATGCAGACGAGGAGCGTCGGCGGCTCGTCCGTCACCGAGCAGGCTGCGGAGACTGTACATCCTGCAAGACCCGCAGCCCCGTTCGACGTGACGATATTAACTGCCGCAGCAAGACCTGCCATTGCGTCTCGGTACTGGGACCTATCAACCATGTGAAATCCTGCATCTCACAAGTGAAATCATTTGGCAGCCGCATCGCCGCGACACTTCGCGGCCGAATGCGTTTCTTTGCTGCGCGACCCACACCAGGTGATGGTAATCCACCTACTTGATTCGAGGCGAATATCAGAACAAGTAATCGCGCACGGTGAGCGGCTCGGGCTGGTCTCGGAGGCCAACTTCTGGCCACTCATTCTTTTTTGGCCAGTATGCCGTTAGAAAAATCGTGTCCCAGATGGTCGTAAAGAACCCATAGTTTCGGTGCCGGTGATGCGGTTCCATCGAGTGGTGAATGCGGTGGAACTTATTATCGCCAATGATGTACCGAAGCGGCCCAAGATTGATGCGGGTGCTGGAGTGTGAAAGATGGGCCTGGAACGTAATCAGGGTCATGGCGACAACGGGCACTACGCCAGACTCGAAGTGGATAAGCGCGAGCGGTAGGGCCACTAACGCTGCGTAAATGAGGGGCTCGGTAACGTGATGATTGCAGTTCCATGCCGTCAATTCACGGATCGAGTGGTGAGTAGCGTGCAGGCGCCAGAGGAATGGAACAGCATGCTGAGCGCGGTGCATCCAGTAGTAAAAAAAGTCGCCGGCAATCGCGACCAAAACCCCTGAAAGGACGGCCAATCCAGTGTTAATGATTGCGTTCTCAGAGTGAAGCAACGTACCGAAGTCGATTGTTACGAGCGGCTTTACCCCTAACCAGTCCAAGCTTACGGCGTAGAGGTGCCAAACCAACGCACCCCATCCGAGGCGAATAATCCAATTCCGCACGCCGCGAACGTATGAGGCAAAACTGTAGCGATAAGCCGGAAGGGTTAGCTCCAGCGCGGCGCAAAAGGTAGCGAAAATCACAACCAGCTCAAGCGATTTCACAAAGGACTGGATCATCTGATCAACATCGAGAATGTGCATTTGTTCTGCTCCGGCGAATCTTTCTAATTAACGCGGTCGCCTTCGTCACGAGGGCGAGTCCAACCGGGGTCGGTATCCGGATCGATATCCGCGCAGAAAGCACGATGGCCTCGTCATGCAAATTTCCTCGCACGCATCCAAACGGTGATCATGCCGCCGTACGGCGGGGGCACCGCGAGGACGCTATGCGGTATTCTCGCCCATTGGTAAAATCCATTGTTTGGATAACACCCATCCGTGGCCCAAATGGTTGGAGGAGCCCAGCAGACGAGGTGGCTTACGGGAGGCGTTTGGATTGGTCAGACTACGAATCTGCCAGAGCGACGCAAGCCATCTCCGGTCACGGCAGTACTCGTTCGTCTCTCCTGCGCGACTTTGCCAAGTATTGGGGATGACCACGAGGTATCAACCGCAGACGAGGTCGCGAACATCGCGATGCTGGTACCTTTGATGGTAGTTCGGCGGGTTGAAGGCGCAGCCAGCGATGCGATGCTCGCGCCGGAAACTGACTGCGATGGTGGTGGAAGCGCAAGGACACGACCATCACCACGAAGCTCGCCGTAGAACGGGACGACTCTTCACCGGTGCGCATGCTGGGCCCCTGGCTAACCGATTGACGCGGTTTGTCATCACGTCCTACTGCCAGATGGCAAGATGCCGAAGCTTGCGACGTGGTGCAGTACCGCAAATGAGGGAACGCAATAACACATGCCCGCCCCGAAAGGATTCGCATCAGGCCCCTTCGACGCGGCTCGTCATCCCGTCGGCGTTCTGCCAAGCAAAGCGGTCATCGAGGTCCTCTTCGATCACCCCGGCCGCGTATAACTGTTCGAGCAGGTCGGCGACCGCAAGTACGCTCGACCCGTCCGTCGCGACCCGCCTGACGAGCTCCGAGGCTGTGTAGTTGCCGCACGCGATTAGTTGGCCAACGGAAACCGGAGCGACATCGTCGAGCACCCTGTGTTCCATGTTGCGTGAGCGGAGCTCGAAGTACCCGTTTCCTGGCCTGTATTGCAGGTCGCTTCGGAAGCGAATTGGCAGGCCTGGGGCTGGGCTCTCGAGCATATGCAGATCCATCATGCTCTGCAGCCCCTCCCGAAACTCGTCAGGCGTCCTGAAGAAACGTTGATCCACAATGCGATACCCGAGAGGCCACCGTTCACTGCCCGGTACCGGCGTCACCAATTGTGAACGTCCCTGCGGCATATTTACGAGGAAGCCGGAAACACAGGCGATTGTCGTGTGATATCGCTCCGGCAAGGCGATTGCATCACCTTCGTTGGCTACCCTGAGCTTCTGCTTGCGCGCGCGTGCCCGCCCGGTGAAAGCCTTCGCCGTCGGCGCCTCCTTGCCCTGCAGGATGAGTTCGACCCCGAGCAGCTCCTCAGGCGAAAACGCCGTGTGGATCTTATTGAGATGTGCTGTGCTCAGCACGGAGAAGCGGTTGGTAGTAGCGCCGTAACGGTCGAAGAGTCTGAGCACGCGCCTGGTGAGGGCCTCATCCTTGAGCGGGGCGGCCGTCGATGTTTGCGGCAATGCCCCGGTGATTTGATAGTAGTCGTACAGAAACTGATCGTAGTGCGGGTTGTCCATAGGATCTGTGGCCCAGTAGCAGAAACCAGTGCGGGCTGCCGAACCAAACATCTCGCTTGCAACACCAACTACACCGCGCCAAAGCTCTGCATGCTCTTCGCTGTAGTCATAATAACCTTTAAAGCGATCGGCCGAGAGGCCACAGAACCAGCAGCCGACGGTGCAGCCTTCGCTCAGCTCGAAGGCGATAACGGGGTGCGTGATCGACGGCGCAGATCCGCCCAATTCTTCGTTGCAGCGCCGCATCTGGCGCTCACGCCAGGCATGAAATCGGGGGTTGATCTTCGACATATCGCCTTCGATGCGTAGGCGGTCGCGATGGCGCAACATCTCGCGGATATGGTCATCCCACATCATAGCCAATGGCCAGGGGGCAGACTCAGGCTTGAAGCGGTATTTCAGGTGGTCACTGCGCCAGAGCGGCAGCATTTCCATTGGGTCAACTTCGATGCCGTAGCGCTCTGATACCGCTCCAGGCGCGTCGACGTTCTCCGAAAGCGCCCTGCGGAACTTTATGTCGCCAGACAGCCGTTCCATGAAGCGCTTGACGTGTGACAACGTGCGCCGTTGCTCCGGTGTGCGCCGGTCAAAATTCGGTCGGCAGTGTTCGCCCCGAGGGTACGAGTGGGCCCCTGAAGGCATATCTTGCTGGCCTGATGTCATGTTTCATTCTCGATGAGGATGGCTTTCATGTTCTCTTGGCACCGGCTCGGCGAAGTCGATGCCGGCAGAGCCAGAATCACACCACCACAACAACAACTACAACAGCTACAACGACCGCGGCGAAGCCAGGCAACTTCTCCTCGGCGTCGATCCTCTTACTGGTTACCTTCGGTGGGTTGGCCAACCGTATGTAACTTTTCACCTCGTCAGGCGTGATGTTGTAGTCGAGGCTCTTTCCGACCGCCGCGATCGACGCAAGGCCTGTAGCAGTTGGTTTGACGTTTTCAAGCAGGCTCGCTTTTCTCCCTAAGTCGTTGACAAATCGCTGTACATCAGTTTGCGGCATAGCTGATTTCCGCCTTTTCTCAATGTTGCCAAGCTACCCATCTCGCTCTCGCAAACGCTCAAGTGAATGATGCCATGAACGAGGCAAGCGGCGTACCAATCTGAGATTTCTGATTTTGCGCCTTGTCTGACCGTATACATTGTCAACTTGCCGACATTTGGCTCCCGAACCCGACAATTGGCCTGTCCAAAATGTCGCCAACCGAGCATTCTTTCAGTCAGCGCTCTGCGGCGCCAGCTCAGTTGTGGAGACCCCTGGTGGATTCCCCCAGCGCAGCATCGATCGGGTGGCGGGGACGACATTCATCTGACGCACGAATTCCTCTCGCTGATGCTTGCCGTCCGTCGACCATTCTGGAGGGTAGCGATTTCATACGTTCCGTGGGAGGCCACATAAGAATCCGCAGCAGGGAAGCACTCAAGGGATTCGCGCGCGAGCCTATGGCAAGCCCCGAGACTGGATAAGTAGCTATCGAGCCGAGCGCGGTACGAGGAGCAAGACGTCAGAGCGGGGACCGAAAGAGGGGGCCGCTGCCCACGCCATGGGCCGTCAGCCAAAGGTCGTCGCGAAGGCCTCCTACGGGCGACGGTTAGATCCCATAGCGGTCGAAGATCTCGTCTCCCAGAACAAGGATCGGCCTCCGCGGCCGATCCACCAATTGAACGATCTCAGTTAAAGAACGCGAACGTTTTCTGCCTTCGATTTTCCGGTCTTGCGATCCTGACCTAGGTCGTAGCTCACTTTCTGTCCTTCGCTCAGCGAACTGCCACCTTGCAAGGCAGACACATGCACAAACACGTCAGCCCCTCCATTTTCGGGTGTAATGAAGCCAAATCCCTTGTCTCCATTGAAAAACTTAATCGTGCCAGTGGCCATGAACAAATCCTCGACGCTTTCACGGCTGATTGCCGCTTGAAGAGCTTTAAGCCGGCAATGTGTCGCCCGCAATCTATTTGATCCTGATCTTGTCCCGAGCATCGGACCACTCACGCAAATGGAGGCGTCCAGAGGTTCATCATGTGTTGGCCGAAAGGATCAGTGGTTAAGCGGTTGCCGGTGACGACGCTTAGCCATCACTTGGTTTAGGAGCGCGAGGTTCCAACAGTGTAGAGCGACAATCTGGCTGAGATCACGTATTGCCGCACGTAACCATGCTCCCCGAGCTTCGCACGTTGCCTCATTCATTTTGCTCCCGTATTGGGGCGAAGGAGGCCGGGCGCGGAGATGGCAGGGGTTTCGCAGCGCCCGGCCTCCTTCGCGTGCGCCACGGTGCCTCAGTGTGGCCTTGCAATCTGTTGGATCGGCAGCTCCTTGTTCAAGGTGCCAAACAGCAACGCGTCCGCTTGTTCGCTGCGCCAGACCTTCAGCCGGCGCTGAAGTGTTCGAAGCAGTTTGTCGGGATAATCGCCAGGATACTCAGCCTGCAGTCGCGACAGAAGTTCACTGCCGGTTCGCCATGGTTCGGCTTCGAACCAATTTCTCAAGTCGGCAGTCGCCTTGACGAGAGGGTCGGGACGCCGCCGCCCTCTTTTGGCTTTCACAGTCGGCCGATCCGTCGGCCGGGTAGCTCCGTCCTTCCAGGCAGTCCGCAAACTCGCCAGGAACAGGTCGATCGGCTGAGCTCCCCCGTCAGGGCGCATTGCCGGCGGAGTGTCGGCAAGCGCAGCGAGTCGCTCCTGCATGGCACGGATGTCACGCAATAGCACGACAGGATCGAGCCCGGCGTAGATTTCCTGCAAACGGGAGCGGACTACATCTGACGTGCGAGCGTCGGCAATCAGACGCTGATGCGGCGTGGCTGGCGGACTGTACGTCTTGCGCACACGAGCGCCATCGCGCTGCTTCGAGATTAATTTGAACGATGGCTGAAAGAAGTTCACGAACAACCGCGCCGATCGGTAGAGCTTCGCTAGCAGCGTGGCGGCCTCCAGTCCCTCGAACCGACGATATCCGACCATCCTGCGCACCACGGCGCCATTCTTCTGCTCAACAAAGGCTTGGTCGTTCTTGCGATAGGGACGGCAGCGCGTGAAGACGATGTTGGCGGCGTCACAATAGGCCTTCAGCGTCTCGTTCATGAAGACCGTGTCGTTGTCCGTGTCTAGGCCGAGAAGCGCGAAGGGCAGTTGCTTGCGCAATTCTGTGAGCACACTGCTCAGCAGCGTCTGTTCGCGAACCAGCAGCGGCGCACATTCCGTCCAGCCAGTAGCGATGTCGGTGAGTACGAAGGTTTGGATGAAGCTGCCGCGTGCCGAAGGGCCGCTATGGGCGACGAGATCCGCCTCAACAAAACCTGGCGCCGGATTGTCCCAATCCGCCGACGTCCTAATGGGAATGCTCCGTCGCAGGGCGTGTGCCGCGGGTCGTCGTCGGGGATGTCCCGAACCTTCTCGGACCGGGCCCAGCGTCCTGTCGATCGTGGCCGCGCTCATCGCCAGCAATTTGCCACGGATCTCAGGCGCGAGATTAAAATGTCCGTGCCGTTCCATCGCCTCGACAAGGACGGGCAGCAACGCCTTCAGCCGCTTCCCGCAGACCCGGTCAGACGCCTCCCACAGCAATATGAGCGCATTGCGTTCCGCTTCATCGTAAACCCTTGGCCGCGCTCGCCGACCTGTAGGCTCTCTCTCGTGGCGCCGCAGCAGCCGCATCGCGTGCTTGCGGTGAAAGCCCGTGATGACGACGAACTCATCCAGAATTCTCGCCTTTTCCGCTCGCGTCGAAGCACGATAACGCTCCGAAACTGCCGCCGTCAGTTCTTTCCTTGTCGCCATGCTCAACTGCCCCATCGTCGCCCCTGTTCATCCCCTCGGTAGGGAGCAAATTATGTGAGGCAACGGTTGAATATTCGGGAACAGTTTCGACGAGGCAATGCGCGTCTCATCTTGGTTG
>NZ_AQWP01000009.1 GCF_000375585.1 Sinorhizobium meliloti 4H41
CCGGAAGACGGATTTTACCAAGGATCCGGTGGTCATCGCCAAGCGCCAGCAAGCCCTTGCGCAGCTGAAAGCGGCGGAGTGATCGGGATGTCAAAGCTAAAGTTTATCTTGCAGCTGGAGCCATCCGCCGCCGACCGGGCTGCGCAACCCTGACCAGCTCCACCCGGCCGGCGGCTTGCGTCTCCGTACTTTGTAAATATAGCAACTTGCAAATGCAGTAGTAATGGATAGGATGTTGTCGCGTTTCTAAGTTGACTACTTTGTCTCATCTTTAAATAGCTGTGACAATGCATGTAGCCGGGTACATTCTATTTCCAAGTGCGACATGGCAAGAAAAACAATGGCTTGCCTCTTGGAGATTTTTGGATGTCGCTCTGCTATTCGCAGCTCACCCTTTCCGATCGCCGACGTTTGCATCAGCTCATGGAACGCAAGGTTCCTGTCGGTGAGATCGCCCGCCAACTCGGTCGGCATCGATCAACGATTTATCGTGAGCTGAAGCGCAATAGCTTTCATGACGCCGAGTTTCCGGAATACAGCGGCTATTACGGCGGCATCGCCAACGACATCTCGAAGGAGCGTCGGCAACGGCTTGGCAAGCTCAGGCGCCACCCGCAATTACGCGAACTTGTCATCGAGCAACTGAAGGCGCTTTGGTCGCCGGAGCAGATCGCCGGTCGCCTGCTTGCCGATGGCGTAAGCGCCGTCCGTGTCTGCACCGAGACGATCTATCGCTTTATTTATGGCAAGGAAGATTATGCGCTGGAGCTCTATCGGCATTTGCCGGAAGGCCGCCGCAAGCGCCGCCCACGCCGCGCCCGCAAGCCCCGTGACGGCTTGATCCCGTTTGACTGCCGGATCGGTCAACGTCCTGATTTTATTGCCGATCGTTCGCAGTTCGGCCATTGGGAGGGCGATCTCCTGATCTTCCAGCGCGCGCTCGGGAACGCCAATGTCACCTCGCTGGTCGAGCGCAAGAGCCGCTACACGGTGATGATCAAGAATGGCAGCCGCCACTCGCAACCGCTCATCGGCAAGATCGTCGATGCCCTTGCACCGCTGCCCGCCTTTGCTCGGCAGAGCTTCACTTTCGACCGCGGTACCGAGTTTCGCGGCTTCAGGGCTTTGGAAGATGGACTCGGCGCCAGGAGCTGGTTTTGCGATCCGAATTCACCTTGGCAGAAAGGCGCCGTCGAGAACGCCAACAAGCGGTACATTCTATTTCCAAGTGCTACATGGCAATAAAAACAATGGCTTGCCTCTTGGACATCTTTGCACGTGCCTCAAGAGACAGTGATCTCGGCTTCCGTATCGGATTCCAACTCTAAACAGGCTGTCCATAGAGGTGTTTTGTAATAGGTACCGTCCTGCAGAAAATCTAGCCCTTCGCGCTCTTCCTGCAGCAATCCCAGCCAGCACAGGGGCCGAATAATGTCGTAGCGGAACTCCCCTCTGATCGTCGTAGCTTGGATAATCATTTCTGCTTGCGCCAGCGAGTACGACTGCCTCGGGTATAACTCGCTCACCAGGTCGTCCAGCGAACAGCCCTTTCTCGCCTTGATATTGATAAGATTGAGAAAGACGTGCCACCACCGCATCCGCACACGCACATCGTCCCGTGTCTGCCCGTAGTCGATATAGGCATAAAGATAATCCGTCGCGATCTGATCGAAGAAGGTTTGGGGTCTTGCAAGAAAATCCCGACCGCGTTTGGTGGGAAGCAGTCGGTCTTTTTTTCGCCGCACAAGCCTTAGGTGCTTGAGCATGTCGTGGACCACCGAAAGCGGCGGCATGTCAGCTTCGTTCAGAACCTTGTTGACGCTGTATAGATCCTCCGGCGTGTTGCCGGGCCAATCGAAGTGAACAGCGGCCCAGTGCACAAACTTGCGG
Organism: Sinorhizobium meliloti 4H41; assembly: GCF_000375585.1. GTDB lineage: Bacteria > Pseudomonadota > Alphaproteobacteria > Rhizobiales > Rhizobiaceae > Sinorhizobium > Sinorhizobium meliloti_A. The sequence goes on from NZ_AQWP01000009.1 coordinate 1,891, forward strand.
TTCATCGCACCGGACGCAGTCAGACCGATGCCGCCTTCGGTCTCGGCATAGGAGATGGCCATGACCATGCCGCGAACCAGTGGCGACATAGCCACTACGTCCACGTCCGCAACGAGCTTAATTTCCGGAAGCATTGGGCGCGCTCCTGGCGAATCCGGTCGTTTGAATTTATCCGGAACGATCTCCCAAGAGCGCGGAGATTGAAACCCCGAAAAGCTAAGCAAAGGAAAGAAAGCCCCTCACCCGGCCCGGCTCTTGCAACCCGGACCAGCCCGTCACATTCTACCCGATAGACATGCGACAAGCCGCACCTCTCGGGGTGCCGGACAACGTCAACGCTGAACCGCTTGATTTAAAGGAGACACGGTATGGACCGATTCACAGGCGGTTGCCTGTGCGGCAACTTGCGATTTGTGGCGTCGGGACGACCATACCGAGTCGGTCTCTGCCATTGTCTCGACTGCCGCAAGCATCACGGGGCCCTTTTTCACGCGTCCGCCATTTTCCCTGAGGATTCTGTGACGGTCGATGGCGAGACACGCGATTACGTCGGTCGGCATTTCTGTCCCCGTTGCGGCTCGATCGTCTTCGCACGCACCGGAGACGAAATCGAGGTGAACCTGGGATCCCTGGATGCCCCGGATCAATTGATGCCAACCTACGAAAGCTGGACCGTCCGTCGCGAATCCTGGCTGCCGCCGTTTCCCCTCAAGAGACGATACGAGCGGGATCGTGATGAAACGAGTCGCTTCGAGGATTAGCCCCGCGAACGGACGATGGATGCGCGTCACTCCGGTAGGCCCGCCTTGCGGTAGCCGTCAACGAAATGCGCAAGCGTCACAGGGTCGCGGAACGGCTCCGTACTCGCCCAGTGTCGCGTTGTAAAATGCGGGTTGGCGACGAGGAACAGCTCGACCTCAGCGCGCGCCTCGTCGAGCCGGCCCAGTTGGGCAAGGCTTGCCGCCAGGAAACGTCGCGAGCTGGTGCGATACGTCTCGTCCCTCCGCAGTGTCTCGACGGCGGCTTCGTATTCGCCGGCGGCATATTGGGCCTGGCCGAGCGTCAGATAGTACCAGCTTGCCGGAAACGGGTTCAGCCGGAACGCCTTGCGGATGTGCTCAAGGCCCTCATCCACCCGCCCGGCCAAGACCGCTATGTCGGATAAAGTCGCCCAGGTATCGGCCTCATTCGGGTCGAGCTCGATCGCCTTGGCGAATTCCGCATCCGCCTCGGCGAAGCTGCGCTCATATGCAAGCAGGTTGGCCAGCACCCAATGGCAGCCGGCATCGTTCGGATCGATCGCCACGGCTTTGCGTGCCAGTTCCAAAGCAATGCTACGGTTCGGCTCGACCGGTTCGCCCCAATGCACCCATCTCATCCAGTGGTTCATGGCAAGCCAGCGATTGGCCTCGGCATATTCCGGATCAAGCGAAATCGCGCGCGTGAGCATCAGATGCGCTTCCCGCGCCGTCTGAGGCGAATCATCGATCAGCTTGCGCGCCCGCACGCAGAGATCGTAGGCCTCGAGATTCTTGGGGCGATTGCGCGGCGGCTGTGGGCGCAGCCGGCCGAGCAACGCCTCCACGATCTTGCCGGTGACCTCGTCCTGAACTGCAAAGATATCTTCGAGGCTGCGGTCGAAGCGTTCCGCCCATAGATGATTGCCGCTCACCGCATCGACCAGCTGTGCGTTGATGCGCACGCGCCCTGCGGCGCGTCGTGCGCTACCCTCCAGCAGATACCGCACGCCAAGGTCCGCAGCGATCTCGCGCACGTCCCTCGCCTTTCCTTTGAAGGCGAAGGCCGAGTTGCGCGCGATGACGAAAAGGCCGGAGATCCTGGACAGGTCGGTGATCAGGTCTTCGGTCAACCCATCAACGAAGGATTCCTGCTCCGGATCGCTGCTGAAATTAACGAAAGGCTACACGGCGATCGATGGTTCGTTGGGCAGCGCCAGTGGATTTCGCTTCGCGCCACCGACCTGTTCGACAGGGCCAGTGAAGCGGTAGCCGACCCGCGGAACCGTGGCGATCCATTCTCCGCCGTCGGGGGGCGCACCAAGCATTTTCCGCAGCTGCGCGATCTGGACGGTGAGGTTGCCTTCCTCGACCGCCCTGCCCGGCCACGCCGCATCCATCAACTCGGCTTTTCCCAGGATTTCGCCCGGCCGTCCGGCGAGCGCCTCAAGCAGCTTCAGCCCGCGATAGCCGACGGCGACGGGATCATCGTTCCGGACGAGCGTTCCCGCACCCGGGTCAAGGACGAATGGACCAAAGACGATGCGCGATCGCTGCATAGGCGCATCTATAGTGCGTTTGGAAGTTTTTGAGAACTTTTTGGAGGAGCTTAATTACGACGCTTTTCGTATCCTGCAGAATTCGTCCTCCCCAGGTCGAGGGCTCTGCCCCTCAAACGTATGGAGGTTGCCATGAACGATATTCCCTCCGTTATGACGGAAATGCCGCGTTGCCGCCTCGCGACCCTTCGAAGCATTGTCGCGACGTGGGAGGAGCGAAAGCGCTTTCGCTGCGAACTTGAGCAAAAGTTGAAGGACGATCCGCATCTGATCTGCGACATCGGTCTGACGCGGCTCGAGGCCGAGGCGGAGATCGCCAAGCCCTTCTGGCAAGTATAGGCGTAGTCTGCATGACGACTGAAAGCACGACATTATCGCTCCACGAGCGGATCCCATGGGCCGCCATGGCCGGCATCATCGCGACCGTCACGGTGTTCGCCGTGGCACAGGGGCTTACCTATCCCCTGCTCAGCTTCATCCTGGAGCGGCGGGGGACGACGCCCGGCCTGATCGGCTTGTCCGCGGCGATGACCCCGCTGGGTTTCATCGTATCCGCCCTCTTCATACCGGCACTGGTGCGGCGCATTGGCGGGGCGCGGCTTGCGATCCTGTGTTCGGGCCTGGCCGCGCTCACGCTGCTCGCAATCGGCTGGTCGCGGGAGGTCTGGATCTGGATGCCGCTGCGTTTCCTGCTCGGCTTTTTCGCCAATCCGCTTTACGTGATCAGCGAGACCTGGCTGCTCTCGATCACGCCCGCGCGGCGGCGCGGCCGCATCATGGGCCTCTATTCGTCGATCGTCTCGGGCGGCTTCGCTATCGGCCCGCTCTCGCTCGGTCTTGTCGGCACGCAAGGGTGGCCGCCCTTCATGGTCGGCATCGTGGCCTTCCTTCTCTGCGGGCTGATCGTGCTTGCGGTCGTGCCGCACCTGCCGAAGATGCCACATGAAGGCGAAGCGACATCGGTCGGAGGCTTCTTCGCACTGGCGCCGCTCCTCTTGTTCGCGGTTTTCGCCGCAGCCGCCTTGGAGCAGACCCTGCTTTCCCTGTTCGCGGTCTATGGAGCGGCGCTCGGCAGCACAGAAGGGCGCATCGCCTCGCTCATCACCTGTTTCATCGCAGGCAATGCCGTGCTGCAGATATTGCTCGGGCGGGTGGCCGAACGGTTCGGGTCGCTGCGGACGATGATGCTCTGCGCCCTGGCTTCACTGGGTGGCTGCCTGCTGCTGCCGGCGATCTTCGAATCATGGCTCATCTGGCCGCTCTTTTTCGTCTGGGGCGGAGCCTCGTTCGGAATCTACACAATGTCGCTGATCCAGCTCGGCGAACGTTTCACCGGCCAGGCCCTGATCGCCGGCAACGCGGCCTTCGCCTTCGTATGGGGCATCGGCGGCATCGTGGGCTCGCCCGCGACCGGACTGGCGATGCAAGTGATCGGACATCAGGGGCTGCCATCGTCCCTTGGCCTGCTTTGTTTCGTTCTGGCGGTGCTTCTCGTGGCAGAGAGACGCCGGATCTGACCGGGACTTGCGTCGTGCCGCGGTCCAACATTTTGAAACCATGCACTTCCGGACGGAATGCCGCTATCCCGGAAGTGCTCTAATGTGCCGTAAAAGCACCGTCGACCGGATGATAGCTGCCGGTGATGAAGCTCGCCTGCTCCGACAGCAGGAAACAGACGAGAGCCGCAACTTCCTCCGGTTTTCCCCGCCGGCCGAGCGGCTGCAGCGCTTCCAGGCGTCGTGTCTTCGCCAATTCCGAATGTCCCGACAGAAGCGGCGTTTCGATCCAGCCGGGGCCGACCGCGTTGACGCGAATCCCCATTCTTGCATATTCGATCCCGGCAGCTTTGGTGAGCCCCACCACCCCGTGCTTGGCGGCGGTGTAGGCAGACGCGGTGGGCAAGGCGACCGCGCCGAGAATCGAGGACATATTGACGATGGCGCCCCCGCCCTTTGCGAGCATGGCGGCGATCTGGTATTTCATACAGTAGAAGACGCCGTTCAGGTTGACTTCTATCAGCCTGCGCCAATCTTCGAGCGGGTAGTCCGCGGTCGCTTTGCGCGGCCCCTCTATGCCTGCGTTGTTGACCGCCAGATGCAATCCGCCGCATTCCCGCACGGCGAAGGCGACCATTTTCTCCACCGCCCCCGCGTCGGTGACGTCGACGGTGAAATCTCGCGCCCTACCCCCGGCTGAGCGAATCTCGGCCGCGACGCTGCGCGCCGCGTCGGCGTCGCGGTCGGCGACGATCACTTCCGCACCCTCGCCGCCAAGTTGCCTGGAAACGGCGGCGCCGATGCCGGAACCCGCGCCGGTCACGATTGCGATTTTTCCTTCCAGGCCGAGTTTCATCGTGCCGCTCCTTGTCTCCGCTGCTTCCCCGAACCAGTCGATCAGACGCCGGTTCCGGTCGCAAGAGGTTTCATCCTTGCGGTCGTAACCGTTGCAAGGCTTGGCCGACACGCGCTTGGGTGTTAAACACGAAATCGTAGGGACTCACAATTTACTCAGCAGGTGAGAATGGAGAACGATCGCATTACGCGCCGGGTACTCGTGCTGGGTAGCCTGGCTCTATTGGCCTCCGGTTGCAGTTCGTTGCGACCAGCCGACAGCCCGCAAACGGCCAGGACCCGTATAGACCCACGATACCGCAGGCAGGAGGTCGCCTATTATGGCGGCGAAGCGCCCGGAACGATCGTTGTCAATACGGGAGAACGCTATCTCTATTATGTTCAGGGTGGCGGTTCGGCGATTCGCTACGGGATCGGCGTAGGTGAGGAAGGCCGCACTCTCAAAGGCCGGGCGAAAATCGGCCGCAAGGCGGAGTGGCCCTCGTGGACGCCGACTGCAAACATGATTCGCCGCAAGCCGCATCTGGCACAATATGCCGGCGGCGTGAGCGGCGGGTTGCATAACCCGCTTGGGGCCGCGGCCCTCTATCTTTACCAGGGCGGAAACGACACTATGTTCCGGCTGCACGGGACGAACGAGCCCTGGACGATCGGGCAGGCCGTATCGAGCGGGTGCATTCGCTTGACGAACGACGACATCGTCGATCTCTACAGCCGTACCCCGGTGGGTACGACCGTGCTGATCATATGATGGCGTTTTCCGTTACATTTCGGTATAAATGACTAAGCCCCGTGTGTTCCGACGCGGTTGATAACCCGGTAACCATAAAGCGGTTATCAACTGTGTCCTTTCTGCACTAGGCCCCGGCGCAAATCGCCACTATTACTTGAAGTGTTGCCTTCGATAACCCATTCCGACTATTGAGGAAAGGACTACTTGATGAGCCGAATTCTAGTTGTGATGATTGCGTTGCTTTCCGTTGCCGGCCTCACCGCGTGTGATACGATCGGCAAAGGTAAGGGTAAGGCCCCGCCGCCTGCTGCCGTCGATACGGTAGAGCCGGCGCCGGTATACAAGTAACAGTGACTTTGCGCCGTGGGAGAGCTCAACGAGCGCTCTCCCACGGCGCGTTATTCAGGGTTAGACCGGCTGTGAGACTGACGGCATAGTACGTGTCAAGAACTCCAGCAAGCCGGCCCGAGGTCTGGATTGTCAGAACTCGGAAGACAATCTAAGTGGTGTGATGACGCTTGCACGAGGCCGCATATCCTTTGTGATCTTGGTCGCACTGGCAGCAGCAGCATGCCAGACACAAGACAAAAATCCCGAACCGCGCTACGTTTCCAGCAGCCTGAATGCGCCGGCGAAGCTTGAATCTCAAGCGCGAGAGCAGGGTTATTTCATCGAATTTCGCTCCCGCTACGCGCTGAGCTATGGCCACACCTACGTCATCTACGGGCGCACGAACAAGTCTGGCGCGGTCGTTCAGCGTCAGGTTGCCGGCCTTGCACCCGCCACGCTCGATCCGACGCCGTATGTCCTCGGCCATTTTGTGCCCGTTCCCGCCGAAACCGGCGCGAGCGACGGTGACCTCGAGGAAGAATACCGCTCGGCAAGCTGGCGCGTCATGCTGACGGAGGCGGAATACAAGAAGGTCGTGGCTTTCATCGACAAACTGAAAGCCAAGTCGAAGGTCTGGCACGCGTCGCTCTACAACTGCAACGCCTTCGTGGCCGAAATCGCCCGCTCCATGGGCTATAAGACGCCCGGCATCTGGCTTCGACCGCAGGAATTCATTACAAGGCTTCGGGAGATGAACGGAGGTTGAGAGGCGACGGGCACAGAGCTCGCGATCCAGCCGTCACCGTTCGACATAGAATCACGCTGCGAAGCATCGGCTGAAGAAGGTTCCCGCCCGATCGTTGACGCCAGGCGCATGCTAAGGATTTGGGGAACTAGACATGTCGGTATCCTCCATCGGCGAGATCGCCTGGGTGCTCGGAATCGTTGCCTGGTACTTCATTCGCCGCCCTTATGAACGCCGGGCCAAGCGCGTGCGAGTCGTCAGCCATCGCCGCTCAACCTCCGAGATGCTGGGGCTGGCGGCAGCCCTGCTCGGCCTCGCGATCATTCCCGCTTTTTATGTCGCAACCGGCATCCCGGAAGGAGCCGACCACCCTGCCCGGCTCTGGGCCGTCGTGGTCGGTGCCGCTATTTTCTGTCTGGCCATGTGGGTCTTTCGCAGAACCCACAAGGAACTCGGGCGCAACTGGTCGATCACGCTCGAGATTCGCGACAAGCACGAACTGATTCGCCGCGGTCCTTACGCCCTGGTCCGCCATCCCATGTATACTTCGTTCCTGCTGATGGGCGTCGGCCAGGCGTTTCTTCTGCCGAACTGGGTCGCAGGGCTGGCGGGTCTTGCCGGTTTCGCGGTCCTCTTTCTTCTGAGGGTGGACAAGGAGGAACGCATGATGATGGAAATGTTCGGCTCTGAGTATCGCGACTACATGGCGGACACCAAGCGGATCATTCCGTACATTTACTAGAGGTGCATGATGCGAGGCCGAGCCCTCAAGCTTTCAGCGTCTCGGCGCCTGGTCGGGGATCTCATGCGATTTTCGATGAAGGTGCCGCGGGTGAGCGTGCAGCGGCGGATGAATCTCGGGCCGTTGCTCAAGGCCAGAACATCGCTTGAAAGCAGGCCATCCTGGACGGCGCTCTTCCTCAAAGGATACGCCCTTCTCGCGCAGGAGACGCCCGAGTTGCGGCGCGCTTACGTCAAGTTTCCCAGACCGCAGCTCTACGAGTATCCGGGAAGCATCGCTTCCATCGCGCATGAAAGGGAGTACGAGGGCGAACGAGTCGTGCTTCTGACGACGATCAAGAATCCGGAGCGCCGTTCGATCACGGAGCTGGGCTCCTTGATGCAGACGGCGCGAACCAGCCCCGTGCTGGAGGTCAAGGAATTCCGGCGCGCCTTGAAGATCGCCCGCCTCCCCGGCCCTGTCAGATGGCTTCTAATGTGGCTCGGTTTGAATATCGGCCGGCAAAGGGCGCGCCGTTTCGGTACATTTCAGCTGTCGGTCTATTCGGGCCTCGGCGCAGAATCGCTCAACCCTCTCACGCCTTTGACCTCACTTCTGAATTACGGCCCGATCGACAAGGATGGCTCGGTCACGGTGCGTATCCATTATGACCACCGGGTCATGGACGGCGCCAACGTCGCGCGCGCCCTCGAGCGGTTCGAGAGGATATTGAACGGCGAAATCACCGCCGAGCTGGAGGGGCTTGCATTTGGGCGCGACGTGACCGCTGCGGCAGGTTCCGGGGCAGCGCGATGACTTCGGGCGGTCAAAGTCGTCCGGCCGTAGTCATCGTCGGTGCATCGCGGGGAATCGGCAAGGCAATCGCCGAAGTGGCCGCGAGGGATGGCACGCCGGTCGTAATGGTAGCGCGTTCGGCCGAATCACTGGCGGCCGCCGCCGACGGTATCCGGAAGGCCGGAGGCGAGGCGTTCACGGTCCCGCTGGATTTCCTGGCTGATGATGCGACGCTCGGTCTCGAGAACTTCCTGTCCGCAAACGGCCTGTTCTGCGACGTACTCGTCAACAGCGCCGGTTATGGATTGCGCGGAGGGGCGACGGTACTGCCGCTCGATGAACAGCTCGGCCTCGTCGACCTCAACATCCGCGCCCTTACCGAACTCACCCTGCGTTTCCTGCCGGCAATGGTCGCGCGCGGTCGCGGCGGCGTCATCAATCTCGGTTCGGTCGCAAGCTTCACGCCGGGTCCGTATATGGCGCTCTACTATGCCAGCAAAGGTTTCGTCCGCTCCTTTTCGGAAGCGCTGCATCAGGAACTGCGTCGCACCGGCGTGACCGTCACATGCGTGGCACCAGGGCCGGTCGCGACGGAATTTCTGGCAACCTCCGGCGCCAATCGCGTCGCGCTGTTCAAGATCCTGCCCAAGCTCGAATCGGGCTATGTCGCTGAAAAGGCCTGGCGCGGCTACAAAGCAGGCCGCCGCCTCGTCATACCCGGCATTGCGTCCAAGCTGACGATCCTGTTGGCGGCACTGGTCCCGTCGGCGATCATGCTGCCCCTGATCGGCCGATTGCAGCGCAGGAGCAAGGATCCGTGCCCTTGCGGATCCGGAAAAAGTTTCACCTCATGCTGCGGTGCCCGCAGCAATTCGCTCGGAATCACCACGCAGAGTCGATAGCGGAGTATTCGCGGAGTGGCGAGCGATCATGAAACACCGGCGCCTCTACGATCGCTGAATAAACAGATTAAATGGCGTCCATATGCCCTTGATGATCAAGCGACATCGTCAAAGTCCCCCTTCTATAGCGTTTTACTGTGGCATTGAAACAGTGAGACGCTATAGCCCTCTGAAACTACGCGCTTTCGGGCAGAGAACCGCCACACCTTTCTAGCAAGTGCTCTAACAAAGGCCAGTTTAGATTCGGGATTCCCGCAGCGGTTTGTTTTGTTTGATCTCCTCATTCCTGTGCTTGTCACAGGAATCCAGCCAGACCAAGGCCTGAAAGAACGTTTCCCGCGCCGCAGACGCGGCGCTGCTGGATCTCTGTGACAGGCACAGAGATGAGGGTAGAGAGGGTGCGGTCCCTCGGCGCGTTTCAGGAACCGTAAAGATAGTAAGGCGGCGCGGAAGCTCCCGCCCGTATACAGCGTCCCGCTTCGCTTCGATGTAGTGGCCGCACATCTCGGTCCCTCATTCCTGTGCTTGTCACAGGAATCCAGCCAGACCAAGTCCTTGGGCTGAAAGAACGTTTCCCGCGCCGCAGACGCGGCGCTGCTCTCATCTCTCTGTGACAAGCACAGAGATGGCGAAGGAGGAGAGGTTGCATTGAAGCAAGCACGTCCGGCGGGAAACTGCTACGACGCGATCGACTGACTTCCAGATCCGAAACGCATCGTTCGGGGATTGGCCAGGCTCCCATGGACGGCCGGGCGGCCTTTCCCTGACACGGGAAGAACCAGAGCATCCGATCCTGGAAGACCGGATGCTCTGGTCGTGGCTTCAGCACCTCCGTGATGTTGTCAGTCCTTGCTGTAGTCGGCGCCGTACCACTTGGTCGTCAGTTTTCCGAGTGTGCCGTCTGCCTTCATCGCTTTGATGATTTCACCTATTTTGGCAGTCCATTCCGGGTCGCCTTTATCGGCAATGACGACCGCGGGCGACCGAAAGGGATAGACATCCTCGAGGATACGGACGGGATAGTCGTTTCTGACTGCATTTTTTGCGGTCTGCTCGGGGGCGATGACCGCGTCCAACCGAACACCGTTGCCAAGACGCAGGTCGTCGAAGGGCATCATGGAATCGGGAAACGTGCGCACCTCGCCCGGTTCGAGATTATATTGAACCGGTGGCAAGCCCGGCGCATCGATCTCCAGGCGACGGTTGATGAAGTCTTCGGACGCCGTGCCTGTCTCGACGCCGATAACCTTGCCATTCAGATCTTCTTCCGATTGAATGCCGCTTTCGGCATGAACGACGTAGACATAAGGGCTGTAATAGTAGATTCCGGCGAAATCGATGACCTCTGCGCGCGCCTTGGTCGGAGCGACGGAACCGACCCCGAGATCGAAACGTCCCTGCCAGTGCCCCCCGGTCATGGTTGCCCATTCCGGAGTTTCGAAACGCACGCTCACGCCCAACCGGTTGCCGATTTCCTTGGCGACATCAATGTCAAAGCCGACAAGGACGTTGTTTTCATCGAGGAAACCCTGCGGTGGCCAGCCGACATTGGTGGCGACGACCATCTCTTTTCTCTCGTTGACGCGATCAAGCGTAGGGCCCGCCACTGCCGAGCTGCAAAATATAAACAGAGACGCCGATGCTATAGCAGCAATTCTTTTCATGTTTTCTCCTACCCCCCGTTGAACGGTCAACAACGTCCTAGACGTTTTTTTGCTGGGATAGTTCTACAAACGGACGCCGTCCGCAAACCCATTTATTAGAATTGTGCTATCGGAATTTCCGATTCCACCTTCCAAAATCGGTTCTGATAGCTTCGGGTTGTCGAAATGAAACCATCGCCGCCGGCGGGTCCATTTCGTTTCTGTCGGTGGAAGGCCGTCGGTGACGGCCTCGTTCAGGGGGAGCCAAACTTTCGGGCGCGCAGATCGCAGTTACCGGCGGGCCACGCGAAGATCACACCGGTGGCAGATCGCCGCGCTGCCAGCCTTCCATGGTCTCCGCCATGAAATCGGTATAGCGCCCTTCTTCGATCGCCTTGCGGATGCCGGCCATCAACTCCTGATAATAGGCCAGATTGCTCCAGCTGAGCAGCATGCCACCGAGCGATTCGTTTGAACGGATCAGGTGGTGCAGGTAGGCGCGCGAATAGTCGCGAGTCGCCGGACAGGAAGACTGTTCGTCGAGCGGGCGCGTGTCTTCCGCATGTCGTGCATTGCGCAGATTGATGCGGCCGTAGCGCGTGAAGGCAAGCCCATGGCGTCCGGAGCGGGTCGGCATGACGCAGTCGAACATGTCGATCCCATGCGCGACCGACTTCAGGATATCGTCCGGCGTCCCGACGCCCATCAGATAGCGCGGCTTGTCGGCCGGCAGGACGGGGCAGGTCACGTCGAGCATGCCGAGCATGACCTCCTGCGGCTCACCAACGGCCAGCCCCCCGACGGCATAGCCCTTGAGGCCTAGATCCCTGAGGGCCAGGGCCGAGCGTTCGCGCAGCCTGGGAATATCGCCGCCCTGTACGATGCCGAACATCGCCTTTCCCGGCTGATCGCCGAAGGCGACCTTGCAGCGCTCTGCCCAGCGCAGCGACATTTCCATCGCGCGCTCGATCTCGTCGGGTTCCGCCGGCAGCGCCACGCATTCGTCGAGCTGCATCTGAATGTCACTGCCGAGCAGGCCCTGGATCTCGATCGAACGTTCGGGCGACATATGATAGAGCGCGCCGTCGACATGGCTCTTGAAGGTAACGCCCTGTTCGTTGAGCTTGCGCAGGCTTGACAGCGACATGACCTGGAAGCCGCCGCTGTCGGTCAGGATCGGCCGCTCCCAGCGGATGAACTTGTGCAGTCCGCCAAGCCTGGCGACCCGTTCGGCGCCCGGGCGCAGCATCAGGTGATAGGTATTGCCCAGAATGATATCGGCGCCCAGATCGCGCACCTGGTCGAGATACATCGCCTTGACGGTGCCGACGGTTCCGACCGGCATGAAGGCAGGCGTACGGATCGTCCCGCGAGGGGTCACGACTTCGCCACGGCGCGCATTGCCGTCGTTGGCAAGCAGTTTGAATTGAAACGCTTCGGTCATCTAATCTTTCCGGAAGAGCAGGCTCGAATCGCCATAGGAATAGAATCGGTACCCCGTTGCGATCGCATGCGCATAGGCGGCGTGCATCGTCTCGAGCCCCGCAAAGGCCGAGACGAGCATGAACAGGGTCGATCTCGGCAGGTGGAAATTGGTCATCAGCATATCAACCGCGCGGAAGCGATAACCCGGCGTTATGAAAATCCCGGTTGCGCCCGACCAGGGACGGATGCTTCCGTCTTCGGCGCCTGCGCTCTCGATCAGCCGAAGCGATGTCGTGCCGACACAGACGATGCGGCCGCCGCGTTCGCGCACGGCATTGAGCTTCGCAGCGGTCACCGGATCGACGTGACCGATTTCCTCGTGCATCACGTGGTCGGCGGTATCGTCTGCCTTGACCGGGAGGAAGGTTCCCGCACCTACATGCAGTGTGACGAAATACCGTTCGATCCCGGCCTCGTCCAGGCTGGCGAAAAGCCGGTCGGTAAAGTGCAGCCCCGCAGTCGGCGCGGCTACCGCCCCTTCCTCGCGCGCATAGACCGTCTGGTAGTCGGTCCGGTCCCGTGCATCGTCGGCACGCTTGGATGCGATGTAAGGCGGCAGGGGAATGTGTCCGACGGCCATGATCGCCTCATCGAGCGAGGGGCCCGAGAGATCGAAGCGAAGCGTCACCTCGCCGGCATCGCCTTTCTCCTCGACCACGGCCTCCAGCGATCCGAGCAGGCAGGCATTGCCGCCATGACCGAAGCTGATCCGGTCACCCGGCTTCAATCTGCGGGCCGGACGGGCGAAAGCTTTCCAGCGACTGGGCGCGACCCGCATATGCAGCGTCAGCGACACGGGCGTGCTTATGTCCTCACCCCGGTAGCGGACGCCTTCGAGCTGCGCCGGTATGACCTTGGTGTCGTTGAAAACCAGCGCATCGCCCGGCCGCAGGAATGACGGCAGATCAAGGACGCCGCGATCTTCGAGAACCGGTTCGCCGTCGGGGCGAACGATGAGCATGCGGGCGCTGTCGCGCGGGCTTGCGGGCCTCAGCGCAATGGAATTTTCCGGCAGGTCGAAATCGAACAGGTCTACGCGCATCTATGGTATCAATTAAAAGCAAACCCGCCCCGGCGGCTCGCGCGCGATCGGGGCGGGCAGGTCAGTGCGCTACAGCGCCGCGCGTCTGACGAGACGCGCAAAGATCGCCGCAGCACGTCGAACCGCTGCATGTTACGTCCTTGGATCGGGGACGATCCAAGGAAACATGCAGTAGCGCAGATCAGGCGTCGGCGGCAACCCGCATCGAAACAATGGTATCCGGATCGCGGACCGGTTCGCCGCGCTTGATGTTGTCGATATTCTCCATTCCTTCGACGACCTGGCCCCAGACGGAATACTGCTTGTTGAGCCAGGGAGCGTCGGTGAAGCAGATGAAGAACTGGGAATTGGCCGAGTTCGGCATCTGGCTGCGCGCCATGGAGCACGTTCCGCGCACATGTGAAACGTCGGAGAATTCGGCCTTCAGATCCGGCTTCGAGGAGCCGCCCATGCCCGCGCGGGACGGGTTGAATTGCTCGCCGCCGGTCTTGCCGTATTGCACGTCACCGGTCTGGGCCATGAAATCCTCGATCACGCGGTGAAAGACCACCCCGTCATAGGCGCCTTCACGCGTCAGTTCCTTGATGCGGGCGACATGGCCCGGAGCCACGTCCGGCCGCAGCTCGATCACCACCCTGCCCTTTGTGGTTTCCATGATGATCGTATTTTCCGGATCCTTGATCTCGGCCATGATTCTTCTCCTTCTGTTTCAGTCTTACCTGCCGACCTTAACGCTGATCATGCGATCTGGATCGGCAACGGCACCATTATTGGCGTCATCGCCGAGCTTGATCTTGTCGACATTCTCCATGCCTTCGACCACCTTGCCGACGACCGTGTATTGGCCGTTGAGGAAATCGCCCGGTGCGAACATGATGAAGAACTGCGAGTTGGCACTGTTTGGATCCTGGGCGCGGGCCATACCGACCGTGCCGCGCTCGAAGGGAACGTCGGAGAACTCGGCCGGAAGGTTGGGCTTGGACGAGCCGCCGGTTCCGGCGCGATCGGGCTGGTAGCCGTCCTTCACGTCGCCGAACTCGACGTCGCCGGTCTGGGCCATGAAGCCCTTGATGACGCGATGAAAGGCGACATTGTCATATTCGCCCGCCGCGGCCAGTTCCTTGATCTGCTGGACGTGCTTCGGTGCGATATCCGGACGCAGTTCGATGACCACCGGACCATCCTTGAGCTGAACCGTCAGAATGTTTTCGCCGGACTGCGCCAGCGCACCTCCCGTGAAGGTTGCGAGCGCCAAGGCTCCGGCAAAAGCGAATTGGAGAATCTTCATTGGGACTCCTTGCGTGATGTAAAGCTTTATTTGCGCTTTGCCTGCAGCGCCTGGTGAACCGCCCCAGGGACGAAAGCGCTGACGTCACCGCCCATAGCCGCGATCTGCCGAACCAATGTGGCCGTAATGGGCCGTGAGGCGGTACCTGCCGGCAGGAACAGGGTCTGAATGTCAGGGGCCATCTGCCGGTTCATGCCCGCCATCTGCATCTCGTAGTCCAGGTCCGTTCCATCGCGGAGCCCCCGGACCAGCAGCCTTGCGCCGTGCTTGCGGGCGGCATCGACCACGAGATTGTCGAAAGAGACGACGGAGATGTCGGCTGCCCTCTCCGGCAACGTCTCCTCAAGCGCGGCCCGAATGAGATCCGCCCTTTCGTCGAAGGTGAAAAGCGGCGCCTTACCGGGATGAACGCCGATCGCGACGATGACCTTGGCTGCGACGTTCAATGCCTGGACGAGTACATCGAGATGCCCGTTGGTGATCGGATCGAAGGAGCCGGGATAGAAAGCCGTGGTCATCGCGCCTGTTTCCGTTTGGTGAAGCCTTTTGTCACGGACGGCCGCGGACCGCAAGGGTTGTACGATCCTTGCTTCCTGTTCCCCCGGAAACAGCGGCGGCAAAATGGTGAATGCTAGATGAATGCAACGTTCAAGAGGGTTTCACATCGCAAGTCATAGTGTGGAACCAAGTCGACGGGAACTTTTTTCAGTACATGCCGTTTAAAACCACGAAAGGAGACGGCCATGGGACTTGCTCTATTTTCGATGGCGATGTTCTTCGCGATGGTCGTTGCGACGATCCATGCGCTGCGAGACGAGGACCGTGACCGCGCGACCGTGCTGTTGCCGCTGGTCGATAGACGCAGGCGCAAATGACGAATTCTAATATCGTGGCTTGCCACAGTTGAAACCAATGCCTCCAGGAAACTTCTCGCCGGAAGTTTCACAAGCGATCCCATTCTTCCCCTGATGCGATCGCTTCTACAAGCCGGACGGTCTCCCCTGCCCGTCCGGCTTTTTCTTTGCGCAAATGCCCTGCCTTTCTGGCTGGATACCTGTGACAAGCACAGGAATGAGGTAATCGAACAAGACGCCGCTTGTATCCGATCTCGACAGGCCTTAGCCGGCCGGGGCCACGCTCACCCTGCGGAGGAGACGGAAGAAGCGCCAGTTGAGCAACAGCGCCGCAGACGCAAGACCGAGGACGAAGCCGAACCAGACGCCGACGCCGCCGAAACCAAGCGGAAAGGCAAACGCCCAGGCGCAGAAAAACCCGATCGGCCAATAGGCGATCATCGCCAGGATCATCGGTATGGTCGTGTCCTTGAGGCCGCGCAACATGCCGGCGGCAATGGCCTGCAGGCCGTCGACGAGCTGGAAGGCACCGGCGATGACGATCAGCGGTCCTGCAAAGGCGAGAACCTCGGCTGCATCGGGCCGCCTCGTATCGAGGTAGAGACCGGCAAGCTCGCGCGGAAACAGGGCGAAAATCGTGCTGCCGACGGCAGCAAAGCCGACGCCGAGCGTCAGCACGGCGATTGCGGCACGCTTCACGCCTACCATGTCGCCGCTGCCATACGCCAATCCTATGCGAACCGTTCCGGCCTGCGCCAGCCCAAGCGGAATCATGAAAGCGATGGACGCGAACTGGAGTGCTATGCCGTGGGCAGCCAGTTCGATGGTTCCGATCGTGCCCATGAGCAGCGAAGCCACGGTAAACAGGCTGACTTCCGCGAGAATCGTCACGGAGATCGGAATGCCGAGATAGACCACCTCTCCGAAAGCCGGCCAATCCGGCCGCCAGAAGCGGACGAACAGCTCGTAGCGATGCAGTTCCGGCTGCCGGCGGATATAGCCTATCGTCAGGGCCGCACCGAGCAGGGCCACGCCGAGAGCGGCGACGGCCGCTCCGAAGATGCCCAGCTCCGGAAAACCGAAATGGCCAAAAATCAGAACATAGCAAAGCGCGGCATTCAGAACCAAGGTCACGAGGGTCACGTAGAGGATCACCCCTGCCCGCTCGAGCCCGCTCAAAAATGCCCTGAGGACCATGAAAATGAGGCTGGGGAAGATCGCCCATTGGGCGATACGCAGGTATTCTCCCGCAAGCGCAGCAACTTCGGGTTTCTGCCCGGCAAAGAGAAGGATCGGCTCGGCCATCCAGAGGACCGGCGCAGTCAGCACGCCGTAAAGCAGCACCACCCACATGCCCATGCGTACCGAGCGCCGCACGGAGACCTGATCGCCCCGGCCCTGCGCCTGAGCGACCATGGGAACCACCGCATTGGCAAATCCGCTGCCGAAGATGAAAACCGTGAAGAAGACCTGCGTCGCGAGGATGATCGACGCCAGCTGGGTGGCGCCCAGCTGGCCGACCATGAGCACGTCCGTCGTATTGATCGCCAACTGGGCGAGCTGGGCGCCGATAAACGGCACGCCAAGATAGAGGCTCGCGCGAAAATGCGTGGGCCATGAATTGTCGCTCTGCGCAAGCACGAGGTCTTTGGTCGCGGTCAGCATGAGGAATCCTGGCTCTGCACCGGCAATGGGCAAAGGGAAAAATGAAGAAGAGAGAACGAATTAGAGCACCACCAGGGCTTGCGCCAGCGGTAAAGGCCGAACTGCTCGATTTTTCATCGATCGATCAAGAATATTGATCAATCTGGAGGCAGGGAAGCCACGGACCGCTATGCCTCCGTCACGCTCGGAACGGCATCCCGGATGACATTTCCCCGGCCGGCGCGGACCTTGGCAAGGAAAATCACCAGCGCGGCGACGATCAAACAGCCTGCCAGGGCATAGGGGGCGCCTGAAAAGCGATAGGCGGCTGCAGGGTCGGTGAAAAAGGCGAAAATTTGCGTGAACATCAGAGGCCCGAGGATCGTGGTGATGCTGGATATGCTGGTGAGCGCGCCTTGCAGCTCGCCCTGTGCCGAAGGCGGGACATGGACGGAGGCTATGCTGCGGAGCGGCGGGTCGGCGAGGCTTTCGAGCGCCGTCGCGACGATCACCGCATAGACCATCCAGCCTTCCCAGGCGGCCGCATAGCCGGCCATCCCGAGGGCTGTGAAAGTGAGCCCGAGTGCTGCCGTGCGCCTTTCTCCCAGTGCGGGCACGACGCGGGGGAGCACCAGCGCCATCACGATTGCGCCGCCGACGCCGAAGATCCCCAGCGAAAGTCCGATCTGGCCTTCGCTCCACCCGTAGCGATAGGAAGCAACGAAGGACCAGACGGCCGGGTAGACGGCGTGAGCCAGCCAGTAGAGGAAGAAGACGAGGCCTACCCAGCCGATCCCCGGATAACGACGCATCTGCTTGAGCGCGCCGAGCGGATTGGCCCGATGCCATTCGAAGCGGCGCCGGTTGGCCGGGGCGAGCGTTTCCGGCAGGAGAAAGACCCCCATGATGAAATTGACGAAGGAGAGCGCTGCAGCACCATAAAAGGGCACTCTCGGGCCCAATTCGCCAAGGAAACCTCCGATGACCGGGCCGAGCGCAAAACCGGTGCCGAAGGCAATGCCGATCAGCCCGAAATTCTTGGCGCGGTTCTCATCGTCGCTGACATCGGCAATGTAGGCGGATGCGGTGCCGAAGCTCGCGCCGCTGATGCCGGCTAGGCTGCGTCCGATGAAGAGCATCCAATAACTGGTAGCAAGCGCACAGATCAGGTTGTCGACAGCGAATGTCAGCACTGAGGCGAGCAGGACCGGCCGACGCCCGAATCGATCGCTCAGATTCCCGATAAGCGGTGCGAAGAGAAATTGCATCGCCGAATAGACGAGCAACAGCCACCCGCCGTCGATAGCGGCCTCGCCGACATCCGCGCCCGTCAGCTCCTCCAGATAGGTCGGCAACACCGGGACGATGATTGCGATACCCATGATGTCGAGGAAGAGGATGAGGAAGACCAGGAACAGGCCGCGTCTCACGAATTTCTTGTCGAGCATGAAGCTCCCTCCCCGCTTTCCGCCGGAGCGGAGACAGAACGTGAACGACGTTACCAGAATAGGTGTAACGGCTTGCCTGATCCGAAACAATACGTGAACATGTCAAAGTTTAAGATGGTACCGATCGGTTGTGCTGATAGCTCGTATAGCCTCCGCGTGCATCATTGCCCCGCATGCCGCTGCTCCGACTTCAGGAAGTCCACGAAGGCGCGCACGGGCACCGGCAGGTGCCGGCGACCGGCATAGTAAAGGAACGGCCCGGGAAAGCTGGTCTCCCATGCTGCGAGTATGCGAACCAGTCTCCCGGCCTCGATCTGCGGCATCAGGAACTCCTCGAAGGTACGTATCACCCCCAGGCCGTCGACGGCCGCGCCGAGCTCGAGGTCGACCGAGTTGGCGAGCACTGCCGGCGGCGGCGCAATATTCATCGCCATTTCTCCCTCGCCAAATTCCCACGGCAGCGAAACGCCGTTCTGGAATCGGTGGCGGATGGTCGCGTGGTCGAGAAGATCGCGCGGATGCCGCGGTTCGCCGTGACGGGCGAGATAGTCCGGAGCGGCCGCGGTGATGTAGCGCTGCACGCGCGGACCGATGGGAATTGCGATCATGTCCTTCTCGACGCGTTCCTCGTAGCGCACGCCGGCATCGAAGCCCGCGGCAAGCACATCGATGAAGCCATCCTCGGCGGTGACCTCCAAGGTGATCGCCGGATGCGCTTTCATGAATCGGCCGACGAGCGGCGGCAGGATGACCCTTGCGACGATGGTCGGAACGTTCAACCGCAATGTACCTGCCGGACTGTCGCGCTCGCTCGCCACCTGATCGAGCGCTCCGGCAATCTCCCCGAGCGCCGGCGACAGCCGCTCGAGCAAGCGCTTGCCCGCTTCCGTCGGCGTGACGCTGCGCGTCGTGCGGTTGAGCAATCTGACGCCGAGTCTCGCCTCCAGCCGTCGCAGGGCTTCGCTGAGCGCCGAAGCGGAAACGCCGCGCTTGCGGGCGGCCGTACGAAAGCTGCGGTCGCGTGCAACCGCTGCAAAGGCGTCGAGATCGGCAAGCGGCAGATCATGCATTGTGCAAAATTCAGAACAAGTCGTTTGGCTTGTGGGTGATTATCGCACACTGCCTTCCGAAGTAAACATTGCATCGACGCAAGCGGCCGCGGGACGGCCTCATCAAAGGAGAAACGAGATGCATATGGTTTCGCTCGGGAATTCCGGTCCGAATGTCTCGGCAATCGGGCTTGGCTGCATGGGAATGTCGGGCATGTACGGTCCGTCCGATCGCGCGGAAAGCATCGCCACCATTCATGCTGCCCTCGATGCGGGAATCACCCTGCTCGACACCGGCGACTTTTACGGCATGGGGCACAACGAGATCCTGATCGGCGAGGCGCTGAAGGGACGCAATCGAGACCAGGTGCAGTTGAGCGTCAAGTTCGGCGCATTGCGGGATCCGGCCGGCGCATGGCTCGGTTACGATGCACGACCGAACGCTGTACGCAACTTTCTCGCCTATACGCTGCAGCGCCTCGGTGTCGAATATATCGACGTCTATCGCCCCTCCCGTCTCGATCCGAACGTGCCGATAGAGGAGACGATCGGTGCCATTGCCGACATGGTAAAGGCAGGCTATGTGCGCCATATCGGTCTCTCCGAAGTCGGCCCGGACACGATAAGGCGGGCGGCAGCCGTTCACCCGATCTCAGACCTCCAGATCGAATATTCGCTGGTTTCGCGCGGCATCGAGGACGAGATCCTGCCGGTCTGCCGCGAACTCGGCATCGCCGTCACGGCCTACGGTGTGCTGTCGCGCGGGCTGATCAGCGGCCACTGGCAGAAAGATGCCGCAAAGGGCGGCGACTTCCGAGCGATGAGCCCCCGGTTTCAGGAAGGAAATGTCGAGCGAAACCTCGCCTTGGTCGAGGCGCTCAGACGCATCGCCGAGGCCAAAGGCGTTACCGTCGCCCAGATCGCCATCGCCTGGGTCGCCGCTCAAGGTCACGATATCGTGCCGCTCGTCGGTGCGCGCCGGCGGGACCGTCTCGCCGAAGCACTTGGCGCGCAGGCGGTCCGACTGGACGCTGACGACATGTCTGCGATCGAAAGCGCCGTGCCGAAAGGCGCCGCCGCCGGGGCGCGTTATCCGGAAGCACAGCTCGTGCACATGGACAGCGAGCGGCAGAGATGACGAAGGAACGCCGGACCGGGCAGCCCGGTCCGGCATTGTGATCAGATAGCGCCGGAGAAGGTGTCGCAATCCGACATCTTGCCGCTGTCGAAGCCCCGCTGGAACCACCGCATCCGCTGCTCGGACGTGCCGTGATTGAAACTTTCCGGGACGACATAGCCCTGCATGCGCTTCTGCAGCGTGTCGTCGCCGATCTGGGTCGCAGCGTTCAGCGCCTCCTCCAGATCGCCACGCTCCAGCAGCCCCTTCTGCTCGGTGTACTTGCCCCAGATTCCGGCGAAGCAGTCCGCCTGCAGTTCGACCCGGACCGACATCTGGTTCGCTTCGGCCTCGCTCATGCGTTGCCGCATTTCATTGAACTTGGGCAATACGCCGATCAGGTTCTGGACATGATGGCCGACTTCATGCGCAAGCACATAGGCCTGGGCAAAGTCGCCGGAGGCCTCGAACTTCTGGGCCAGCTCGTCGAAGAAGCTCATATCGAGATAGACCTTGCGGTCGCCGGGGCAATAGAAGGGACCCGAGGCGGACGAGGCAAAGCCGCAGGCCGAGCGGACCGAGCCGCTGAACAGCACCAGCCTCGGTTCTTCATATTGCTCGCCGCTTGCCTGGAAGATGCCGTTCCAGGTGTCCTCCGTTTCGGCAAGAACCGTGGCCATGAAGGCCTTCATCTCTTCTTCCTCGGCCGTGCCCTGCGGCGCCCCGGAGCCGTCGCTCTGCTCGAAGCCCGGCATGTTCGCCGGGCCCCCACCCTCGAGCACCTGGAGCATGTCGATGCCCATCGCCTTCAGGACGAAATAGAGAATGACGAGGAAGATGAGCGTGCCGAAGCTCATGCCGCCACCGGCGCGACGCATTCCGCCGCCACCACCGGGCAGGCGGAATCCACCGCCACGACCGAAAGGACCGCCTCCCCGGGGGCCGGCCCCGCGTTGATCCTCGATGTTTCCGGACTGGCGGCGGCCCTTCCATTCCATGATCTGTCCTCCAGAAGGCGTCGCCTCTACTTTAGCGCGCTGAGTGATTTTATAAGCCGGGGCGGCGATCCTTGTAAAACGCAATCGCCGTCACCCGGTTGCATCCGACGCATCGTTTTGTCGAGCGGAGCTGCCGGCGCAAAGGGCAAGGGCCGCAGGATTGACGCTCGCGCCGTGTTCGGCTCCAATGGAAAGCAAGCGACGGGAGGAACAGATGAAGGCAGTGCGTCTGGAGTCGGTGGGCAATATCTCCGTTCGGAACGTCGAGATTCCCGTGCCCGGGCCTGACGATCTGCTCGTCAAAGTGGAAGCCTGCGGCATCTGCGGAACCGATCGTCATCTTCTTCATGGAGAATTTCCGTCGACGCCGCCGGTAACGCTCGGCCACGAATTCTGCGGCATCGTCGTTGAAGCCGGGAGCGGCGTTCGAGACATCGCACCGGGTGCGAGGATTACCGGAGATCCCAACATCTCCTGCGGTCGCTGCCCCCAGTGCCAGGCGGGCCGGGTCAATCTCTGCCGGAACCTGCGCGCGATCGGCATCCATCGCGACGGCGGCTTCGCCGAATACGTCCTGGTGCCGCGCAAGCAGGCGTTCGAAATTCCGCTTACTCTCGATCCCGTGCACGGCGCTTTCTGCGAGCCTCTCGCCTGCTGCCTGCACGGTGTCGATCTTTCGGGCATCAAAGCGGGCTCGACGGTGGCGATCCTGGGCGGCGGCGTGATCGGCCTGCTGACGGTGCAGCTCGCGAGGCTCGCCGGCGCCACGACGGTCATTCTGTCGACACGCCAGGCAGCGAAGCGTCGTCTGGCCGAAAATCTCGGCGCCACCGCATCGGTCGACCCGTCGGCCGGCGACATCATCGAGGCGATCGCGGGTCCGGCAGGTCTCGTCCCCGGAGGGGTCGACGTCGTCATCGAGTGCGCCGGGGTCGCGGAAACGGTGCAGCAGTCGACGCGCCTCGCCAAAGCGGGCGGTACGGTCGTGATCCTCGGCGTGCTGCCGCAAGGCGAAAAGGTCGAAATCGAACCGTTCGACATTCTTTTCCGCGAGCTCCGCGTGCTTGGTTCCTTTATCAATCCCTTCGTCCACAGCCGCGCGGCCGACCTGGTTGCGACAGGCGCGATCGAGATCGACCCGTTGATTTCACGACGCATATCGCTCGATGAGGCGCCTGATGTCATTTCAAATCCCGCCGCTGCCGGCGAGGTGAAGGTATTGGTGATCCCGTCCGCCAAGCGGGTGGCGCAGCAGTAGCGATTCCATAGGAGAACCGTTGGTTCGAGAGGCGGAACAAATATCTTCGCTTTCTTGTCGATTCCCGAATTTTCGGGGTTCCGCTGGCGAAAACATTTGCCTATAAGCCGCTTCTAGCCTGAAAAGACCATCAATGCGCGACCCGGCCGGTGACCTCCCAACCTGGCCGGTTTTTCGCGCAGCTAGAAACGGATGATTGCCCATGCCGAAGCGCCAAGATATCAAATCGATCCTCATCATCGGCGCGGGGCCGATCGTCATCGGTCAGGCATGCGAATTCGACTACTCCGGCACCCAGGCGTGCAAGGCGTTGAAGGAGGAAGGCTACCGCGTCATCCTGGTCAACTCCAATCCGGCGACGATCATGACCGATCCGGGCCTGGCGGACGCGACCTATGTCGAGCCGATTACGCCCGAGGTCGTCGCCAAGATCATCGCCAAGGAGCGCCCGGACGCCCTGCTGCCGACCATGGGCGGACAGACGGCGCTCAACACGGCCCTGTCGCTGCGCCGCATGGGCGTGCTCGACCGCTACAATGTCGAGATGATCGGTGCGAAGCCCGAGGCGATCGACAAGGCGG
Organism: Sinorhizobium meliloti 4H41; assembly: GCF_000375585.1. Taxonomy (GTDB): domain Bacteria; phylum Pseudomonadota; class Alphaproteobacteria; order Rhizobiales; family Rhizobiaceae; genus Sinorhizobium; species Sinorhizobium meliloti_A. The sequence goes on from NZ_AQWP01000009.1 coordinate 25,171, forward strand.
AAGACCGTGCCCTGTTCCGCGAGGCCATGGCGCATATCGGCCTGGAGACGCCCAAGTCGCGGCTGGCGAACGCCACGGACATCAAGGACCACGACCGCAAGTCACACGAGGCGGAGCGCTCGGCCCTCAAGGCGAAGCTTTCCGGTGACGAACTCGACAAGGCGCTGGACGAACTCGAAAACCAGTGGAACCTGGGCGAAGGCGATCGCAAGCAGCGCTATGTGAACCATGCCATGGCGATCGCCGCACAGGCGCTCGACGATGTCGGCCTCCCCGCGATCATCCGGCCGTCCTTCACGCTCGGCGGCACCGGCGGCGGCATCGCCTATAACCGTTCGGAGTTCTTCGAGATCGTGGGCAGCGGTCTCGACGCGTCGCCGACGACGGAAGTCCTGATCGAGGAATCGGTCCTCGGCTGGAAGGAATATGAAATGGAGGTCGTCCGCGACAAGGCGGACAACTGCATCATCATCTGCTCGATCGAGAACATCGATCCGATGGGGGTCCACACGGGCGATTCGATCACCGTTGCGCCGGCGCTGACCTTGACCGACAAGGAATATCAGATCATGCGCAACGCCTCGATCGCGGTGCTGCGCGAGATCGGCGTCGAAACGGGGGGCTCGAACGTGCAGTTCGCCGTCAACCCTGAAAATGGCCGCCTCGTCGTCATCGAGATGAACCCGCGGGTCTCGCGCTCCTCCGCACTCGCATCGAAGGCCACCGGCTTCCCGATCGCCAAGATCGCCGCCAAGCTCGCCGTCGGCTATACGCTCGACGAGCTCGAGAACGACATCACCGGCGGCGCGACGCCCGCATCCTTCGAACCGTCGATCGACTACGTCGTCACCAAGATCCCCCGCTTCGCCTTCGAGAAATTCCCGGGAGCCGAGCCGACGCTCACGACCGCAATGAAGTCGGTGGGCGAAGTCATGGCGATCGGCCGGACCTTCGCCGAATCGCTGCAGAAGGCGCTGCGCGGACTTGAGACCGGGCTGACCGGACTCGACGAGATCGAGGTTCCCGATTTCGACGACAACGGCGACGGCCGCAATGCCATCCGCGCTGCGCTCGGCACGCCGACGCCGGACCGCCTGCGCATGGTCGCCCAGGCGCTGCGTCTCGGCATGAGCGAAGCCGAAGTGCATGAAGCCTGCAAGATCGACCCCTGGTTCATTGCCCAGTTCAAGGCGATCGTAGACATGGAGGCGCGCATCCGCGAGCACGGCCTGCCCACCGACGCCGAGAACCTCCGCATGCTGAAAGCGATGGGCTTCTCCGACGCCCGGCTCGCGACGCTTACCGGCAAGCGTCCGAAAGAGGTGGCAGAGCTTCGCAACGCACTGAACGTGCGCCCCGTCTACAAGCGCATCGACACCTGCGCGGCCGAGTTCGCATCGCCGACCGCCTACATGTATTCGACCTACGAGACGCCTTTCGTCGGTGCCGCCCGGTCGGAGGCGCAGGTTTCCGATCGGAAAAAGGTCGTCATCCTCGGCGGCGGACCCAACCGGATCGGCCAGGGCATCGAATTCGACTACTGCTGCTGCCATGCCGCCTTCGCACTGAAGGACGCCGGCTACGAAGCGATCATGATCAACTGCAATCCGGAGACGGTTTCGACAGATTACGACACCTCCGACCGGCTCTATTTCGAGCCCCTGACGGCAGAGGACGTGATCGAGATCATGCGTGCCGAACAGGAAAACGGCACTTTGCACGGCGTCATCGTCCAGTTCGGCGGCCAGACTCCGCTGAAGCTTGCCGAAGCGCTAGAAAAGAACGGCATCCCGATCCTCGGCACCGCGCCGGACGCCATCGACCTCGCCGAGGACCGTGATCGCTTTCAGAAGCTCCTGATGAAGCTCGACCTCAACCAGCCGAATAACGGCATTGCCTACTCCGTCGAGCAGGCCCGCCTCGTCGCCGGCGAAATCGGCTTCCCGCTGGTCGTGCGCCCGTCCTATGTTCTCGGCGGTCGCGCCATGCAGATCATCCATTCGGAAAGCATGCTGCAGAGCTATCTGCTCGATACCGTTCCGGGGCTGGTTCCTGAAGATATCAAGCAGCGCTATCCGAACGACAAGACGGGCCAGATCAACACCCTGCTCGGCAAGAACCCGCTCCTCTTCGACAGCTACCTGACGAATGCGATCGAAGTGGACGTCGATTGCCTTTGCGACGGCAAGGATGTCTTCGTTTCGGGCATCATGGAGCATATCGAGGAAGCCGGCATCCACTCGGGCGACTCCGCCTGCTCGCTGCCGGTGCATTCGCTCGGCACGGAGATGGTCGACGAGCTGGAGCGTCAGACGGGGGCGCTCGCCAGGGCGCTGAATGTCGGCGGTCTGATGAACGTGCAGTTCGCCATCAAGGACGGCACCATCTATGTGCTCGAAGTGAACCCGCGCGCTTCACGCACCGTTCCTTTCGTCGCCAAGACGATCGGCGCGCCGATCGCCAAGATCGCCGCCCGCGTCATGGCCGGCGAAATGCTCGACGAGGCGATCGCCGCCTATGGCAAGAAGCCGGATCCGCGCAACCTGAAACATATCGCCGTCAAGGAGGCCGTCTTCCCCTTCGCCCGCTTCCCGGGCGTCGATACGCTGCTTGGCCCGGAAATGCGTTCGACCGGCGAGGTCATCGGCCTCGACACCGATTATGCCCTGGCCTTTGCCAAGTCGCAGCTCGGTGCCGGCGTCGACCTGCCGCGCGACGGAACGGTTTTCGTCTCGGTTCGCGACGAGGACAAGAAACGGGTGCTGCCCGCGATCCGCATTCTCGCCGATATCGGCTTCAAGGTCATGGCGACCGGCGGCACGGCGCGCTTCCTGGGCGAGCAGGGCATCGTGGCAACCAAGATCAACAAGGTCCTGGAAGGACGGCCCCATGTCGAGGACGCCATCCGCAACCGGCAGGTCCAGCTCGTGATCAACACGACCGACGGCAACAAGGCGATCTCCGACTCGAAATCGCTTCGCCGTGCGACGCTGATGCAGAAGGTGCCCTATTACACGACGATGGCCGGCGCCGAGGCCGCGGCACTCGCGATCAAGGCACTGAAGGCAGGCAACCTCGAAGTGCGTCCGCTGCAGAGCTACTTCGAAGCCTGACCATTGCGGATTTACGCTTCTGAACGCAGCCTGAACGTCCGATTCAGGCTGCGTTCCATTGCCGCATGGTTCCATGCCCCGACATGCGGAAACGGATCACCCGTGACGCGCATGGTTGGGGCAACGACATGCAGCTATATTTCTTCGATCTCCATTGGGATGACGATTGTTTCACCGATGACGAGGGCATCCTTCACTTCGATGAGGGATCGGCGCTCTATTACGCCCAGCGTATTGCCGACAGGATCGGCCGCGACGCGGATTATGGTTCCCTGAAAGTCGCGATACGCTCGCAGGCAGGCGCGCTCCTTGCAACGGTCACGCCTTCGCAGGGCCGCGCCGCCGAACAGGAAGCCCTGCTCGGCCGCCGCCCCGGCCTGTTCCCGCATCCGTTCAAAGCCGGCCTTGCGCCGGCCGCCGCTCGGTGAACGCTACCGGATGGCTGCCCTGTCCTCGCATCGCGCCAGCCGCAGGGTCCTGATCCCGAAGAAGAGCGACGCGGCGGCGAGAACGCAGCCGAGCGCGAAAACGCCCAGCATTGCCGTCGAAATCACCCGAGCGCTGACACCTTCGGCGAATCCTCCGGCATTGGCGACCGCTCCGAAAACGGCCGCACCGATCGCGTAGCCGGCGGATTGCAGCGTCGGCAGCAGCGCCGAGGTCTTGTCGCGTTCCTCGATGGTTGAGACGTTCATCAGCAGCTGGCTCAGCGTTCCCCAGCAAAGGCCGAAACCGGCTCCGACCGCGCTCTGGCTGACGAAGACGAGGCCGTATTCGCCGGAGCCGACGGCGAGCGTCAATCCGCCGAGGCCGAGGCAGAGGAACAACGGCCCGGTCCAGACCAGCCGTACGCGCGTCTCGTGAGAGCGAAGGCTCGCGACGATGATTGCCGTCAGGCTCCAGGATATGGCCATCAGGGCGTTCGAGAAGCCGGCGGCGGTCGGGCCGAAACCCCAGAGATGTTGCAGGGTGTAGACGAGATAGACGGAGCCCGAGGCCTGTGCCAGAGGCATCAGCAACACGACCCAAAGCCCCGTTCCAAGCGGGCGGTCGAACGAAAACGCGCCGAAGGGGAGGATGGACTGCGGCGATCGGCGGTCGAAGCGAACGGTCGCGACGAAGACCGCGAGTGCCGCCGCCAGCAGCGCCGACATCCTGTAGCCGTCGGCAGCCGTATTCGAGAGCGAGATCAGCATTATGCCGAAGCCGAACGCCACAAGGCGCAGCAAGGGAACCGGTCCGGCCGCCCTTGGACCTTGTTTTGGCTGACGAAGGATTGCGACGACGAGCGCTATGAAGATTGCGGCTGCCGGTATGTTGACGAAGAAGGCGGCGCGCCAGGACCAATATTCCGTGAGCAGGCCGGATATCAGCGGCCCGCCGAAGGCGGCGGCAGCCCATACGATCGCTTCTGCGCCGAAGATCTTGGGCACCAGCCGCTGTGGAAAGAGCTCCGGTATCAGCGCGTAGCACAGGGCGGCAATGATACCCTCCCCAAGGCCCTGGAGCACCCTCCCGGCCAGAACCTGCGGCATGCTGCTCGCCATCGTCGCGATGGCCGTGCCCGTCGCGAAGACGAGCGCGGCAACGATCAGCGTGTTGCGCGCACCGAACCGGACCTTCAGGCTTGCCGCCAAGGCGCCACCGACGATGGCGAAAACGAGGTAAAGCGTGAAGGCCCAGGACAACAGGGCGGCTCCGCCAAATTCCGCGACGGCTGTCGGCAACGCCGTCGAGACGAAGAACTCGTTGAAGGCAAAAAGCGCGACGCCAAGGCACAGCGTCACGGTTGCGGCGAGGTGGCGCGGCCGAAGGAGCTCGCTCCAGCTCCCCTCCTCCACGTCGATCTCCGTCTGCGGCGCCGGATCGGCCACTTGTGATTCCTCTTCGACTAAACTCATGATTCGGCTCCGTGTGGTTGGTATGGAGCCGGCACTGATACGACCTCAATCGCGGTTGAGGTAAAGAGGCTTGACTGCAGAATCTCACCTTTACCCCAACCCGCCGGAAGCCGCGGATCGATATGACGTGCGGCGCGAGGATCGCGAAAAATCTGGCTTTCGGACTTCGGATTCTGTTATAAGATCGGTTCGGTTTGTTCGGACGGTTCCGGTGCTTGCGCTCCGGAGGCCGTTTTCTTTTGCGCTGGCGCCGCCGAAAGGCGGCGCCGCGTGTTTGATGAAGGATGATGAAATGGTCGACAAGGTGCCCATGACACAGGGTGGATTCGTCAATCTGCAGGAGGAGCTGCGCTGGCGCCAGCAGGAAGAACGGCCGCGCATCATCGAAGCGATCGCCGAGGCCCGCGCCCATGGCGACTTGTCGGAAAACGCCGAATATCATGCGGCAAAGGAAGCCCAGAGCCATAACGAGGGAAGAATTTCCGAACTCGAAGACCTGATCGCGCGCGCCGAAGTCATCGATCTTTCGAAAATGTCCGGATCGAAGATCAAGTTCGGCGCCAGGGTGAAGCTCGTCGACGAGGATACGGAAGAAGAAAAGACCTATCAGATCGTCGGCGATCAGGAGGCCGACGTCAAACAGGGACGCATTTCCATCTCCTCTCCGATCGCCCGCGCGCTGATCGGCAAGGAAGTCGGCGACTCGATCGAAGTCAATGCGCCCGGCGGGTCCAAGGCATATGAGATTCTCGCCGTTCAATGGGGCTGACCTGCCTTTAGGGGCGCGCCGGCCCGTGCCGCCCCTCCTCCCTTGAATTGATTGTCGCAGGCGCAAGGAGAGCGCACAGGTGGTCGATATCCGCGACGTCGAAGTGATCGCGCCCAATTTCAAGCAGCGCCTGTCCGGCGTTACCTCGACAATCATTCAGCTGGTGCCTGTGCAGCGTGCCCTTGGACAGAAGATCGCGGTTCTCGGGCCGGGCCTGCCCAAGAGCCTTCCTTCGGTCCGCTTTCGCGATCTCATTCATCTCTGGAAGAGGCCCGAAGGCCGGCCCTGCCGCGTTTGGCACGCGCGTCGAAACGTCGAAATGCTTCCGGCCATCCTTCTGCGCGACCTGCTGCGCATGAAGATCCGGATCGTCTTTACCTCCGCTTCGCAACGCCGGCATACCGGCTGGAGCAAGTTCCTCATCCGCCGGATGGACGCGGTTATCGCCACCAGCGGCAGGACGGCCGCCTATCTCGATGTACCGAACACCGTCATCCTGCACGGGATCGACACCAAGCGCTTTCAGCCACCCTTCGACAAGACGGAGGCGAAGAAGGCACTCGGCCTCGATCCCGCGAAGAAATTCGTAGGATGCTTCGGGCGCGTACGACATCAGAAGGGGACCGACCTCTTCGTCGACAGCATGATCGCCCTCCTGCCCTGCCGGCCGGGCTGGGGCGCTATCGTTGCCGGGCGGGCCACCGGCCCTCACCTCGCCTTCGAGTCGGAACTGAAGGAACGCGTCGCCAAGGCCGGTCTCGCCGACCGGATCCTGTTCGTAGGCGAACACACGAATATTCCCGACTGGTACCGCGCCCTCGATCTCTTCATCGCCCCGCAACGCTGGGAAGGCTTCGGCCTGACGCCGCTCGAAGCAATGGCGACCGGGGTCCCCGTCGTAGCAACCGATGTCGGCGCGTTTTCGGAACTGGTAACCAGCGGTTCCGAAGAGACCGGCCTCATCATCGCGGCCGACGATCTCAAGGCGATGGTCGATGCGGCAGCCGCCTTCATGGACGACCTGCCGCGGCTTGCCGCCGCCGGCGCCAACGGCCTGGCACGGACCGCCGAAAACTTCGCCATCGAGCAGGAAGCGCGCGCGATCGGAGCGGTTTACGAAAGCCTGATGCGCTGATCTGGCTACGGCTTCGAGGCAAACAGCTGCAGATAGGCGTCAGTGATCGCTTCCCTTGAGAACTGACCGACAAGCGTCTCGTGTCCGCGCTCGGCCAAGCGCGTGCTCAGGGAATTGTCGGCCACGATCTGCTCGATGGCGCGGGCGAAACCTTCGGCATCGCCGATATCGACCATCAGGCCGTTTTCGCCGTCGCGCATGAACCATTGCGGCCCCTCGGAATGGGTCGATACGACTGGCGTTCCCTGGGCCCATGACTCGAGAATGACGTTGCCGAGCGGCTCGTGGCTGGACGACATCACGAAGACATCGGCCGCAGCCAGGAAGGGCCTCGTGTCTTCCTGCCAGCCGGCAAAGCGAACGCGGCTGGAAACGCCTAGGTCCGTCGCGAGCTTGTGCAGATTGTCACGCTCCTCTCCATCGCCAAGCAGCCAGAGATAGATCCCCGGCAGTCTGGCGACCGCTTCGATCAGCGTATGAAATCCTTTCCGCTCGACGAAGCGGCCCATGGACATCACGACGGGCGCATCGGCTGGCGTATCGAGCATTGCCCGGTCTATCGCCTCGACGCGCCCGGTGCCGGTGAAATTGGAGATGACCCTTATCTCCCGTTTCCAGCCGAGACCTCGAACGCGCTCGGCAATTCCCGGCGTGTTGCACACGATGCAGTCGGTGTTTCTGAAATAGCTCAACCGTGTCGGATAATCGCCGAGGCGCGAGATCTTGAGTGCGCCTTTGTAGTTCGGCATCAACTCGCTTGCCCGGGGCGCCCAAGCCATCAGGACATCGGGCTTCTCGCGCCGCGCCATGTGCTTCACCTTCAGCGGCAGCAGGATCCGATCGAGCGAGAGGTTGCGAAAATGGCTTTCCCGGATCGTCGCGGCGCCTTCGATGTCTCGCCGCCAGCCGCGTCCGGGGCGGATGATCGCCGACTGCTCGACGCCGCGTTCCGCAAGCGCATTGACCAGGTGTACGAAGAAACGCTCGGCGCCGCCGTCCTTGCCGAAATGAAAGTGAGTGACTTTCATCGCTTTGCGACACCTCTGTCGAAAAGGTCGAGATAAGCGTCGGTGATCGCTTTTTCGGAGAAGCGCGTGCGCAAGGTTTCGCGGCCGCCGGCGCTCAGCCTCTCGCGAAGTGCCGGATCGTCGCGTAGCCGGCGAATGGCCTCCGCAAGACCCACGTCATCGCCGCGATCGACCATGAGAGCATCGCTCTCATGCGTCATCACCCAGGATGGCCCCTCAGCGCGAGAGGCTATCGTGGGCTTTCCGGCGCCCCAGCCTTCAAAGCAGACATTGCCGAGAGGCTCGTGCGACGAATTGATGACGAAGGCGTCGCCGGCGGAGAGAAAACCATAGGCGTTGGTCTGCCATCCGGTGAAGCGGACGCGATCGCGAAGCCCGAGTTCGTCGGTCAGCTGCTCGAGCTGCTCTCGTTCCGGACCATCGCCGACCAGCCAGAGATAGGTGTTGTCCACCTCCTTCACGGCGCGGATGAGCCCTGCGAAACCCTTGCGTTTGACGAAGCGGCCCATGCCGACCACAACGAAGGCATCCGCCGGTGTCTGCAGGTCGGCCCGCGCTACGGGCGGTGCAGGCTTTGCGCGGGTGAAGTTCGCGATCACCTCGATGTCGCGCTTCCAGCCAAGTTCGCGAACCTTGGCGGCCATATCCGGTGTGATGCAGACGAGTGTCTCGACATTGGTATAGTAGCCGAGATGTTCGGGATAATCCCCCAGCCGGGAAATGCGAAATGCCTTGGCATGAGCCGGCATGAAGCGGCTCGCCCGCAACTGCCAGGCCATTATGACGTCCGGCTCGAACTCGCGAAGGACCCGGTTCATCCGCCATTTCAGGAGGAAGCGAGAAAGCGAAATGCGCCGAAAAACCCCTTCATAGATCGTAGCACTGTTCTCCAGGTCCTTACGCCAGCTGCGGCCCGGGCGGATCAGTGCCCGTTGTTCGACGCCCCTCTCATGCAGCGCATTGACGAGATTGACGAAGAACCGCTCCGCACCGCCCTCCGTGCCGAAGTGAATATGCATGACCTTCATGCCGAACCCCCTGATCGATCAGTGCGAAAGCGCATCATCCACATTCGGGCGCACCTTCAGAGCGTGCCGCTGGTAGATCTTCGCCGCCGTCAGGAAGGCATAGACCGCCCCGGTCATGGCCTCGATGAAGCCCGACAGGCCGCAGCGCCAGAGACCGTTGCGGAAATAGAGCCTGAGAAAATAGATCGGCGGGGTGAAGATGAGCTTGTAGAAGCGCGGCCGTTTTCCGGATTCGACCTGCTGGTCCGCTTTCAGCGTCGAGTAATTGTTTTCCTTCAGGATCTGCTCGTCCATGACCAGCGGGCGGAAATGAAGGAGACTGCCGGTCCGGGCATTGTCGACGTTTCCCTCGGGAACGATGCCTTCATGGACTTTCTGGCTAAGGTCGTAACGTCCCTTGCCGCGCCGGATCAGCCGCAAGTTCCGCCGCTCGCGGACGTTTTCGGGGGTGTAGCCATAGCCGATCAGATAGGGACGGCGCGCCACGCGCCAGCCGACGATTTCGGCCGATGCTGCGAGCAGCTCAGGCAGCAATTCCCGCAGCGCCTTGTCCAATCTTTCGTCCGCATCGATGTTGAAGCACCAGGGCTGGCTGCATTGCTCGAGCGCGAACTGCTTCTGCCCGGCATAGCCGCGCCACGGCTCGTACATGAAACGAATGGGCCATCCCGCGTCGATATAGGATTGAACCAAAGCGGCGGTGCCGTCCGTCGATCCGGAATCGACGATCACGATTTCCGCGCACCGCTCGAGGCTCTCGATGCATTTGCCGAGATAGGCCTCCTCATTCAAGCAGATGATGAAGGCTGAAAGCGGAAGCTTGGGGGTCGTATGGCCGTCCCGCGTCGCCGGAATCGGCAGGGTTCCCTCGCTCTCGTCCTGGTAATTGCTCAATTCATTCGGTCCGCGGGGCGTTTGGTTGCGATGCTCGGCGGCCGGGCCGACCTGCACATCAGATTTCTACCTGACATGCGTCCTTCACTTGACGGATCGTCAGCATCGTCCGCACCGTGTCGACATTCTCGGTGGCGGTCAGCTCTTCAATAACGAAATCCTGAAAGCTCGCAAGGTTTTCGGCCACGCACTGCAGCAGAAAATCCGATTCCCCGGACACCATCCAGGCCTCGCGAACAAGCGGCCACGAGGCGGTGCGGGCGGCAAACGCCTTCAGATTGGCATCGGACTGGTGCTTGAGGCCGACCATGCAGAAGGCGACGAGGTCGTATCCCAGCGCGGACGCGTTCAGAAGCGCACGATAGCCTCTGATGACGCCGGCCTCCTCGAGCTTGCGCACGCGGCGCAGGCACGGAGGAGCCGAGATCCCCACCCTCTCGGCCAGCTCCACATTCGTGATTCGGCCGTCGTCCTGCAGTTCGCGCAGTATCTTCATATCGATGGCATCGAGTTCGACGCGTACGACCATTGCCCAAATCCCCAATCCCTACCGGCCTTGCGGGGAAGGCCCTATTTTATCCGCCGATCACCACAGGCGAAACCGCAGCGCCTATCCGTCCGCACCAGAAGGGCGTTTGGCGGCGGCTGCCCCCCGGGCTGCCTCCGTGCTTGGGTAGCACGTAACCGAATGCCGATACGAGAGCGCTTGCAGGTGCATGCACAAAAACCTTGTGCGCCCGGGCGCTGGAGCGTGTTATGCCGGTGCCGCGGGTCAAAACCGATGCAAATATGCCCGATCTGGTGTCAAATCGACGCTGACCACGCAACCACTTGTGTGTATCAGAGGACGCGCCCTTGAAAGTGCGCGCTGTGAATACCTAAAGTAAGGCAATATTTGCATTAGCGGATTGCACCGGAGGACGCTCCCGGCTCTCTCCGGCGGACGAAGGACAAAAGCATGACTGCGCGCCACACGAAAGTGTTGATTATCGGTTCCGGCCCTGCCGGTTATACCGCGGCCATCTATACGGCGCGGGCCATGCTTTCGCCGGTCCTCATCGCCGGTATGGAACAGGGCGGCCAGCTGATGATCACCACGGATGTGGAGAATTATCCGGGCTATGCCGATCCGGTCCAGGGGCCCTGGATGATGGAGCAGATGCTGAATCAGGCGATCCACGTCGGCACCGAAATCGTCAGCGACCTCGTAACCGATGTCGACCTGTCCGTCCGCCCCTTCCGCATCAAGACGGATAGCGGCACGGATTGGACGGCGGACGCTTTGATCATCGCCACCGGCGCCAAGGCGAAATGGCTCGGCATCGAAACCGAGCCGACCTTCATGGGATTCGGCGTTTCCGCCTGTGCCACCTGCGACGGGTTCTTTTATCGCAATAAGGATGTCATCGTCGTCGGCGGTGGCAACTCCGCCGTGGAGGAAGCACTTTATCTCTCCAATCTGGCGAAGACCGTCACCGTCGTTCACCGCCGGGATGCTTTCCGCGCGGAAAAGATCCTGCAGGAGCGCCTTTTCGCAAAGCCGAACGTCAAGGTGATTTGGGACCACGAGGTTCTGGAATATCTCGGGACGCCTGCAAAGCCGCCGATGCCGGCCTCGGTCAACGGCGTGAAGCTTCGCAACACCAAGACCGGGGAAACATCCGACATGGCCATCGACGGTGTTTTCGTCGCGATCGGTCATGCGCCTGCGGTCGAGCTCTTCAAGGGCAAACTTCGCCAGAAGCCGAACGGGTATCTTTGGACTGCGCCGGATTCCACCGCGACCGACGTCCCGGGCGTCTTCGCCGCCGGCGACGTGACCGACGACATCTATCGGCAGGCGGTTACCGCCGCCGGCATGGGTTGCATGGCTGCGCTCGAAGCGGAGAAATACCTGGCGGGTCATATGCCCGTCGCAATTGCAGCCGAATAGAAGCTGCTAAACAGGGCACGCGCCGGGATCGGGGCGCGGCTCTGCTAGCGCGGGATGAGGAAAAGTGCGTGCGGTTTTCCGCCCGCATCCCGCGCCTTAACTTATTAGAATCGATCACGTTCATGATCTTAGGTCGGTCCGACCTAAGATCATCGTGATCTAGGGAACAGATGCATCGGTCGTCTCCGGAGAAAAGTGGCAAGCTTTTCCGGCTGAGCCTTTATGGGGGATTCTATGTCGCTGGACTGGGACAAACTGCGCATTTTCCATGCGGCGGCCGAGGCTGGCTCGTTCACGCACGCGGCAGACAAACTCCACCTTTCGCAGTCGGCGATCAGCCGGCAGGTCAGTTCGCTCGAGCAGGACGTCGGTATCAAGCTCTTTCATCGGCACGCCCGCGGCCTGATCCTCACCGAACAGGGCGAAATGCTCTATCGCACCGCGCACGACGTGCTGATGAAGCTCGAAAGCGTCAAGGCGCAGCTTAGCGAGACGACGGACAAGCCGAGCGGCAAGTTGCGGATCACGACCACGGTCGGCCTCGGCCAGGGGTGGCTGACCGACAAGATCCAGGAATTCATGTCCTTGTATCCGGAAATCCAGGTACAGCTCATCCTCGACAACGAGGAACTGGACGTGAACATGCGTCATGCGGACTGCGCCATCAGGTTGCGGCAGCCGCAACAGTCGGATCTGATCCAGCGCAAGCTCTTCACCGTGCACATGCATGTCTATGCCGCGCCGTCCTACATCAACAAATATGGCGAGCCGCAGTCGCTTGACGATCTCGACAATCACCGGATCATCACCTTCGGCGAGCCCGCCCCCAACTATCTGCTCGACGTGAACTGGCTGGAGATTGCCGGACGGGATTCCGACAATCCGCGCATATCGCATCTGCAGATCAACAGCCAGACATCGATCAAGCGCGCCTGCCTGCTCGGCATCGGCATCGCCATGCTTCCGGACTATATCGTCGGCCGCGATCCCGGTCTCATTCAACTGCCGATAAGCGCAGACATCCCCTCTTTCGATACCTATTTCTGCTATCCGGACGAATTGAAGAACGCGGCGAAGCTGAAAGTCTTCCGCGATTACATCGTCGCTAAAGCGAGGAACTGGAACTTTTGACGTTCCGTTCAATTGCCCGATTTGTGAGCAATTGCCAGCTTCTTGCGTAAGCCTTTGTTATTGCCTGTCTCTTTTCGAGCCAGAGCGAAGCTCCTCGCGAAGCGCATCCTTGTGCGCTGCAAAAATGAGCAGCGATGCGCAAACGGCATGGCTGTCATGCATATTAAATGATTGCCGACAGCCCAAAAAAGCAGCATACCAAACTCAGCTGATGCATCTTTGGTGGCTTCTCCTCCCAGTGCCACCGCAGCAGCTGTTCCCCTCTGGAGGTTTTAATTACCTTCACAACTACAAGGGCCCAAGTTTTCTTGTGGCCCTCTTTTTTTGCCTGCGGGAGCCCCACAGCCCTCAGTTGCGAAAATCTTGGGAACGGCTATTGAAAGCGGCTACGGCCCTCCCCATATCTCTTTCAGCTGGTGCATCTAGCGGCTTTCTCCTCCCCAGCCGCTGCAGCAGCTGTTCCCCTCTGGAGGTTTGAAACCTTCACAACTGAAAGGGCCCAAGTTTCTTGTGGCCCTCTTTTTTTGCCCGCGTTTTGCCCGGCATTCACAGGTCCTTTGGGCCCGGTATTCACGACGTTGTGACTTCCTGTATCGAATTTTAGCGATATATATATCGAAGAAACTAAATACATCGAAATATGATGGATAGAGACGAAATTCTCAAAGCACTGGCGCATCCGACGCGCATGGAGATTCTGACCTGGTTGAAGGAGCCGCAGGCGCATTTCTCCGGCCAGGAGCATCCGCTCGACATGGGCGTCTGCGCAGGGCAGTTCGAAAGATGCGGCCTGTCGCAGTCGACGGTTTCATCTCATCTCGCCGTGCTGCAGCGCGCCGGTCTGGTGACGACCCGCCGCGTCGGCCAGTGGGTCTTCTATCGGCGCAATGAGGAGACCATCGCAGCGTTTCTGAAGACCATCGGCGATCTCTGATTTCCCCCACTTCCTCCCAAGTCTCAACCGCAATGGAAAGGACAATCCATGGCCTCTCTCTTCGACCCGATCACGATCGGCGATATCAGCCTCAGCAACCGCGTGGTGATGGCACCTCTGACCCGGAACCGTTCACCCCAGGCCGTGCCCAATGATCTGAACGTCGCCTATTACGAGCAGCGCGCATCCGCCGGCCTGCTGATCACCGAAGCGACGGCGATAAGCCACCAGGGCCAGGGCTATGCCGACGTGCCGGGCCTTTACAAACCGGAGGCCCTCGCCGGCTGGCGCAAGGTCACGGATTCGGTTCACAAAGCCGGTGGCAAGATCGTCGTGCAGATGTGGCATGTCGGGCGGATATCCCACGACTCGCTCCAGCCGCAGGGCGGCAAACCGGTCGCCCCTTCCGCTATCCGCGCCAAATCGAAGACCTATCTCGTCAATCCCGATGGGACCGGCAGCTTTGCCGAAACCTCCGAACCGAGGGCGCTCGAACTGGCGGAGATCGGCGGCATCGTCGAGGATTACCGCAAAGCTTCTCGGGCCGCGATCGAAGCCGGTTTCGACGGCGTCGAGATCCATGCTGCCAACGGCTATCTGATCGACCAGTTCCTGCGCTCCGGGTCCAATGAACGCACGGACGCCTACGGCGGCTCGATCGAGAACCGCGCCCGCTTCCTCTTCGAGGTGGTCGATGCCGTTACCAAGGAGATCGGCGCTGGTCGGGTCGGGATCCGCATCTCTCCCGTGACCCCCGCCAACGACGCCTTCGATCCGGATCCGCAGCCGCTCTTCACCTATGTCGTCGAGGGCCTGGCCCGCTATCCGCTCGCCTATGTGCACGTGATCGAGGGCGCTACCGGCGGGGCGCGCGACCATCAGCAGGGTGACTGGCCCTTCGACTACACAAGCCTCCGTGCCGCCTACGCAGCCGCCGGCGGCAGGGCGGCCTGGATGACGAACAACGGTTACGATCGCGATCTGGCGCTGAAGACGGTCGAAAACGGCGAAGCCGATCTGGTTGCTTTCGGCAAACCCTTCATCGCCAATCCGGATCTCGTTCGTCGTTTGAGAGACAACGTGCCCCTGAATGCGCCGGACCAGGCGACCTTCTATGGCGGCGGCGCCAAGGGTTATACGGATTACCCATCGCTCGAAAACGTCGCCTGAATCGATAAAGACCAAGGAGGCCCGCCCAATGCGCGGGCTCCTTGCGCAGCGAATCGATTATGCTGCCCCGATGTTCACGTCCTTCATCGATGAATGGTCTCTAGAGCCCGCAGGCGACCCTATCCTCACGCGGACGAGCCATCTCCTGCCCGTTCGCTGGCGCGGCCTGCCGGCGATGCTCAAGGTGGCAGACGAGCCGGAGGAAAGATTTGGTGGGCAGTTGATGCGATGGTGGGATGGCCACGGCGTCGCCCGGGTCTACGCCGCAACCGAAAGCGCCATCCTCCTCGAACGGTCGGAGAGCCGCCGATCGCTTTTTCATATGGCGATGACCGGCAGCGACGACGACGCCACCCGGATCGTCTGCCGCACCGTTGCCGCGCTGCATGCACCACGGCCCTCCACGCCGGCGGGTCTCGCACCGCTCGAGCGCTGGTTCCAGGCGCTGGACCCTGCAGCCCGCGCCCATGGCGGTATTCTCAGGACCTGTGCAGACGCTGCCCACCATCTCCTATCCGCGCCCGAAGTCCCGGTCGTCCTGCACGGAGACATTCACCACGGCAACATTCTCGACTTCGATGCCCGGGGCTGGCTCGCCATAGATCCCAAGGGCCTCTATGGCGATCGCGGTTTCGATTACGCCAATCTCTTCTGCAATCCGGAGCTTCCCGTCGTAACCGCTCCGGGGCGGCTATCCGGACAGCTTGCAATCGTCGCCCATGAGGCGCGGCTGGAGCCGAAGAGGCTCCTTCAGTGGATCGTCGCCTATGCCGGCCTGTCGGCGGCCTGGTTCCTTGGCGACGGAGAAAGCCCGGAAAGCACTTTGGCAGTGGCCGCGATTGCAGCCGCGGAGCTGAGCGGCTAGTGGACGGGGAGAAACTCGGCTGTTGAGCCGACAAGTCCGCTGGACCCGGAGGAAGAGTATGGAAATCAGAGATGCCGCAGAAACCGATCTTCCGGCGATATGCGCGATCTACAACGACGCTGTGGCGAACACGACGGCGATCTGGAACGAGACCCTTGTCGACGTCGCCAATCGGAAAACCTGGCTGAAAGCACGCAACGCTGCCGGCTTTCCGGTGCTTGCCGCCCTTTCCCCTGACGGCGAGGTCGTCGGCTACGCCTCCTTCGGCGAGTGGCGCGCCTTCGACGGATACCGGCACACGGTCGAGCACTCGGTCTATGTGCGGACGGACCAGCGCGGCGGCGGCATAGGCCGGGCGCTGATGCTCGAGCTCATCGATCGGGCCGAAGCACTTGGCAAGCACGTGATGGTCGCGGGGATAGAGTCGGCAAACCAACCGTCGATCCGTCTCCATGAGCAACTCGGTTTTCGTGAGACCGGCCATATGAAGGAGGTCGGCACGAAATTCGGCCGCTGGCTCGACCTCACCTTCATGCAACTGATCCTTCGCACCGGTTCTCCGGACTGAAAGCTTTGCAGCCCGATTTGTCGTCCGCAACGAAGATGCTATCTATATGCACTCGTTGGTCGCCGAGGGCCGCATGGTCGAGTACGAAAAGGCAGGCACAAGCTTTATTCGGAGCACCCTGAAGGGACGTCTGGCACGCGTCGCCGCGGCCGTATTGTCCGTGGTCATGTGTTTTGTCTCCGCCCACTCCGGGGCTGCGGAGGCACGCACCGACGCGCCGGCTGCGCCGCGGAAGTGCCTCTACTCGGGGGTGTCGACGGCAAACCCCTTCCTCCGTCTCTGTATCAGCCCCGATAATTTCGCCCGCGACGTCTGCGGCATCATCGAACATTATGCCAAGGCGAACGATCTGCCCGCCGCTTTCTTCGCCCGTCTGATCTGGCGCGAAAGCCTTTTCCAGCCGGACGCCATCAGCCCCAAGGGCGCAGAAGGAATTGCCCAGTTCATGCCCGCGACGGCAAAGCTGCGCGGCCTGGCGGACAGCTTCAACGCGGTGGCGGCGCTCGGCAAATCCGCCGAGTATCTGAGCGAGCTCAAGTCCCGGTACGGCAATCTCGGCTTTGCGGCGGCGGCTTACAATGCCGGCGAAGCAGGCCTGGAGCGCTTCCTGGAAAAGGACCGTCTACCCTATGAAACGCGGGATTACGTGCTGGCGATCACCGCCTATTCGGTCGAAGACTGGCGCGACAACCCACCGAAGTCGCTCAACATCGAACTCGACAAGGACAAAAGCTTCCTCGATGGCTGCGTCGCGCTTGCCAATACGCGGCGCTTGCGCGAGCTGGTTATCGCCGATGAAGCCGTCTGGGCGCCCTGGGGCGTTCAGCTTTCGGCCCACTATCAGAAATCCATGGCGCAGCGGCTGTTCCTGAATGCCGTGAAAAAATTGCCCGCTCCGATCAACAGCGAAAAGGCAGTTCTGGTGCGGGAGCGCAATGCCAGCTTCGGGTCCAGGCGCCGCTACGCTGCCCGCATCGGCCGGCAGACGCGCGCCGAGGCAGACCAGCTTTGCGCCGCCATCCGCAAGAGCGGTGGCGTCTGCGTCGTGTTCAAGAACTGACGGATGTACGCCCCAGCGCGTTGCCGCTATGCCCGGCAGTGAAATTGTTGCTCGTTTCACTGCGCAGGCAATCAAGAGACGCAAGCGTCGTTGCAACGGCTTGGTCGATCGGCGTATGCGGCTCTTCGCCCAGCAGCGCGACAAGGCGATCGTTGCGCATTTCAAGCGGCTTCCGCCACAGGTAGCGCATCTCCTTAAGTTCCCGAAAGAACGGGACCAAGGGCGACGCGAGCGTGACGAGCCACCACGGAAAGGTCCGAACCCTTAGGTGCGGCTTGTCCGCCGCACGTCTGATCGCCGCGATCATTCCGGTGCCTTCATCGTCGAAGTGTCCGCGCATATGGTAGACGGCGAAGGGCGGGAGGGTTTCCGCACGCTCGATCAGGCGTGCCATCGTCTCCGCCATGTCCGGCAAATAGACCCATTGGTGAGCGACCCCTTGCGCGCCGGGGTAAGTTACCGTCGTCAGCGGCTTTCCAGGCTTCACCAGCCCTTGCGAGAACCAGTTGTTCCCAGCATTCGGCCCGAAGAAATCCCCCGCCCTGAGGATGATGACGCCGGTGCCTTCCTCAGAGGCAGCTTTCAGCCGGGCCTCCATTTCCTTGCGAATCGTCCCCTTTTTCGTCAGTGGCCGCTGCGGTGAATCCTCACGAAGAATTGGGAAAGCGTCGGGACCGAAGTTATACATCGTGCCCGGTAACACGATGCGGGCGGCAGCCTGTCTGGCCGCACTTATGGTGTTGTCGAGCATCGGCAGCACCAGGCGTTCCCAATCGCGGTAACCGGGCGGATTGACCGCATGAACGATGAACCCCACTCCCTCTGCCGCGGCACGAACATCCTCCGCGTTCATCGCGTCGCCTTGAATCCACTCGAGGGCCGGCATTTCTGCGGATACCTTCGCAGCGTTGCGGTGCAGTGCGCGGACTTTCCACCCACGCGCATTCAGGTTTTGCGCCACGGCGCCACCGATTCCGCCTGTTGCACCCAGCACCAGGACCGTTCCTGTA
This sequence comes from Sinorhizobium meliloti 4H41, assembly GCF_000375585.1. Lineage (GTDB taxonomy): Bacteria > Pseudomonadota > Alphaproteobacteria > Rhizobiales > Rhizobiaceae > Sinorhizobium > Sinorhizobium meliloti_A. Next base: position 43,710 of record NZ_AQWP01000009.1, read on the forward strand.
TTCTCTTTCGTCGCGCTCATCATTCTCTCCATCGCTTGACGAAGGGAGCATCGGCCATCATTCGGCTAAACGGAATTGTCTAAATAGGTCTTGCCGCTATACTGAAATGCATGAACCTCATTGAGCCGAGTTGGGACTTCTACCGCACCTTTCTCATGGTGTTGCGCGAGCGCTCGCTATCGGCCGCGGCGCGCCAGCTCGGCCTGACCCAGCCGACCGTTGGCCGGCACATAGATGCCTTGGAGACGTCGGTGGGGTTTCCGCTCTTCACGCGTTCGCCGCACGGATTGATGCCGACCGACGCCGCGCTGGAGTTGCGGCCCTATGCCGAGACCCTGGCAGCGACAGCTGCAGCCCTGTTGCGTGCCGCATCAGGACAACACGGTGCGATCGGCGGAACGGTCCGTATCAACGCCAGTGAGGTCATCGGCGTTGAAGTCCTGCCCCCGATCCTCGCCGAATTGCACAGGGACTACCCGGACCTCTCCGTCGAACTTTCCGCATCGGATGTCGTCGAAGACTTGCTTCGCCAGGAGGCGGACATCGCTGTGCGGATGGTCGCGCCAGCCCAGGAGGCATTGGTTGCGCGCCATATCGGTGCGGTTCCGCTCGGCTTCCATGCGCATCGCTCCTATCTGGAGCGCCGTGGGATACCGCAGACGCTTGAGGATCTCTCGCGCCACAGCGTGATTGGCTATGACCGGGAAACGCCGGCGATCCGCTCGATCAAAGGAAGAGCACCGGACTTGCCGATCGGGCGCTTCGCTTTCAAATCCGATAGCAACCTTGCTCAACTCGCGGCGATCCGCGCCGGTTTCGGCATCGGCATTTGCCAAAACGCGCTTGCCGCCCGCGATCCGGATCTCATGCACGTGCTGGCGGATGCCTTTGAACTGAAGCTCGAGACCTGGCTCGTAATGCACGAAAATCTGCGTGCGACGCCACGTTGCCGCGTGGTTTTCGATGCCCTTGCCCGCGGGCTTCTCGACTACCTGCGCCAATAAATCGATTCCCAAAAAAAGAGACCCGCCGCTGGAAAGCGGCGGGCCTGAACTTATTCCTGTGCTTCGATCACTCCTCCGGTGTCGACGTGGTGTCCGGTGGCAGCTCCGGTTCGGCCATGACGCCTTCGGCACCTACGGCTTCGATCTCCTCGTCGCCATCCGGCTCACTGATCCGCTCGACCGAAACGACCTTCTCGTCCTTGGCGGTGGAGAAAATGGTCACGCCCTTGGTGGCGCGGCTCGCCAGGCGAATGCCTTCCACCGGAACCCGGATGAGCTGACCTCCATCGGAAACGAGCATGATCTGGTCGTTGTGCTCGATCGGGAAGGCGGCGACGAGTTCGCCGATTTCCGCCGTCTTCGAGGTATCGGTGGCGCGAATGCCCTTGCCGCCGCGGCCTGAAGTGCGGAAGTCGTAGGACGAGGAACGCTTGCCGAAGCCTTTCACCGAGACCGTCAGGATGAATTGCTCGCGCGCCTTCAGTTCCTCGTAGCGCTCATTGGTGAGTTCGCCGCCATTGGTGACCTCCTCGCCGACAAGCACGATTTCCTCTTCTTCACCGGTCAAGGCGCGACGCTCCGCGGCCGACCGCTTCAGATAAGCGGCACGCTCCCAAGGCTCGGCTTCAACGTGAGCGACGATGGCCATCGAGATGATCCGGTCGCCGTCACCGAGCGAAATGCCGCGAACGCCGATCGAGTTGCGGCCCGCAAAGACGCGGACATCGGCAACCGGGAAGCGGATGCACTGGCCGAGTGCCGTCGTGAGCACCACGTCGTCGAACTCGGTGCAGGTGTCGACCGAGAGGATTTCGTCGCCCTCCTCTTCGAGCTTCATCGCGATCTTGCCGTTGCGGTTGACCTGGACGAAGTCTGAGAGCTTGTTGCGACGGACCGTGCCGCGGGTCGTCGAGAACATGACGTCGAGGTTTTCCCAGGTCGTCTCGTCCTCGGGCAGCGGCATGATCGTGGTGATGCGCTCGCCGGGTTCCAGCGGCAGCATGTTGATCAGCGCCTTTCCGCGCGACTGCGGCGTGCCGATCGGAAGGCGCCAGACCTTCTCCTTGTAGACGATACCGCGGGAGGAGAAAAACAGAACCGGCGTGTGCGTATTGGCGACGAACAGCCTGGTAACGAAATCCTCGTCGCGCGTGGCCATGCCCGAGCGGCCCTTGCCGCCGCGGCGCTGCGCCCGATAGGTCGTCAGCGGCACACGCTTGATGTAGCCGAGATGGGACACGGTCACCACCATGTCCTCCTGCGCGATCAGGTCCTCGTCGTCCATGTCCGGACCGCCGTCGGCAATCTCGGTTCGGCGCAGCGTGCCGAACTCGTCGCGGACTGCGGCAAGTTCGTTCTTGACGATCTGCATGATACGGAGTCGGGACGACAGGATGTCGAGGTAATCCTTGATCTCCTCGCCGATCTTGTTGAGCTCGTCGCCGATCTCGTCGCGGCCGAGCGCAGTCAGACGCTGCAGGCGCAGGTCGAGGATCGCGCGAGCCTGTTCTTCGGACAGGTTATACGTAGCGTCGTCATTGATCCGGTGGCGCGGGTCGTCGATCAGCCGAATGAGCGCATCGACGTCGTGCGCCGGCCAGCGGCGTTCCATCAGCTGTTCGCGCGCGGTCTGCGGATCCGGCGCCTGGCGGATGAGCTTGATCACCTCGTCGATATTCGCGACCGCGATCGCGAGACCGACCAGCACATGCGCCCGCTCGCGCGCCTTGCGCAACAGGTATTTCGTGCGCCGGCTGACGACATCCTCGCGGAAGGAGACGAAGGCGCGCAGCATATCGAGCAGCGTCATCTGCTCCGGCTTGCCGCCGTTCAGCGCCACCATGTTGCAGCCGAAGGAGGTCTGCAACGGCGTGTAGCGGTAAAGCTGGTTGAGAATGACCTCGGCGTTGGCGTCGCGCTTCAGTTCGATGACGACGCGATAGCCCTGGCGGTCGGATTCGTCGCGAAGATCGGAAATGCCCTCGATCCGCTTCTCGCGGACGAGTTCGGCCATCTTCTCTATCATCGTCGCCTTGTTCACCTGATAGGGGATCTCGGTGATGATGATCTGCTCGCGATCGCCGCGCATCGGCTCGATATGGGCACGCCCGCGCATGATGACGGAGCCGCGGCCGGTCTCGTAGGCCTGACGGATTCCCGAACGGCCGAGGATCAGCGCCCCGGTCGGAAAATCCGGCCCCGGAATGATCTGCATCAGTTCCGGCAGTTCGATCGCGGGATTGTCGATCAGGGCGATACAGCCGTCGATCACCTCTACGAGGTTATGAGGTGGGATATTGGTCGCCATGCCGACGGCGATGCCGCCCGCGCCGTTGACGAGCAGGTTCGGGAACTTTGCCGGGACGACGACGGGCTCGTGCAGGGTGCCGTCGTAGTTGTCGCGGAAATCGACCGTGTCCTTGTCGAGATCGTCCAGCAGCGAATGCGCCGCCTTCTGAAGCCGGCACTCGGTATAACGCTCTGCCGCCGGCGGATCGCCGTCGACGGAGCCGAAGTTGCCCTGGCCGTCGATCAGCGGCAGCCGCAGAGACCAATCCTGCGCCATGCGTGCGAGCGCATCGTAAATCGCCATGTTGCCGTGCGGATGGTATTTACCCATCACGTCACCGGTGACGCGGGCGCATTTTACGTATTTCTTGTTCCAGTCGATGCCGAGCTCGCTCATCCCGTAGAGGATGCGGCGATGAACGGGTTTGAGACCGTCGCGCACGTCGGGAAGCGCGCGCGACACGATCACGCTCATGGCGTAATCGAGATACGACCGCTGCATTTCCTCGATGATGGAAATCGGCTCGATGCCTGGCGGATTCTTTCCGCCGCCGGGGGTGCTTTGCTCAGTCAATGGCGATCACGATCTTTGTTCAGAATCAATCGGTTTTTTATAGCCGAATGCGGCTCGGAGCGCCAATTTTCGGCCGGTGTTTTGAACAGTCTTTTGCCGCAGGAACAGGCTTTTCTAGGGCAAGGAAAGGAGCTCGCAAGGAAAGCTGCGCGCCTCGGGGATGGCGCTGGTTTAAGCCATTGCGTTGCACTTGGCTACCCGCTCTTTCCAAGCTCGCATCGCTTGCCTAACAATGCGGGCCGCACCACCGGGAATAGCCGGGGTAGAAATCCGGAAGGGGATACGGATGTTCGATGTCGATCTCTTGGTCAATGCGCTGACGACGCTGCTCGTCACGCTTGATCCGCCCGGCCTTGCGCCGATCTTCCTGAGCCTGACCGTCGGCTTGAGCCGGCAGCAGCGCTTCCAGGTCGCGACCCGCGGCTCGCTCATCGCTTTTTCCATCCTCGCCGCCTTTGCGCTTTTTGGCGACGGCATCCTCGGTCTGCTCGGCATCTCGATCGGCGCCTTCCGGATCGCCGGCGGCATGCTGCTCTTCTGGATCGCTTTCGAGATGATTTTCGAGAAACGCCAGGAGCGAAAGGAGAAGGCCGGGGAAACGGCGATCACGAAGGACCACCTTCACAATATCGCGGTCTTCCCTCTCGCACTGCCCCTGATCGCCGGGCCGGGAGCGATCTCGGCAACCATCCTTCTCGGCAGCTCCTTTCCCTCGGCATTGGATCGGGTGCAGCTCATCGTCGTCATCGCCGCATCGATGGCCATATTGTTCCTGGCGCTGGTGATCGCCGAGCGCATCGACCGGTTCCTGGGCGTCACCGGCCGGGCGATCCTTACCCGCCTCCTCGGCGTCATCCTTGCCGCCCTCGCCGTTCAATTCGTCGTGGACGGCGTGCGCTCGGCGTTTCAGGTCTGAAGGCATAACGAGAACGGCCCGCGACGAAGCGGGCCGGATGGGTCTCGGACTGGCTGGAGCAGTCGATCAGAACGGAATGTCGTCGTCGAGATCGCGCGAGAAGTTGCCGCCCTGGTTCGGCTGGTTCGATTGACCGCCGGACCGGGCGCCGCCCGAGGAGGACCGCGACTGATCGTATTCCTCGTAGCCGCCACCGCCGTAGTCGCTGCCGCCGCGGCCTGCGCCGCCGCCCTCGCCTCCGCGACCGTCGAGCATCGTCAGGGTCGAGTTGAAGCCCTGAAGGACGACCTCGGTCGAATAGCGGTCATTGCCGGTCTGATCCTGCCACTTGCGCGTCTGCAGCTGGCCTTCGATGTAGAGCTTGGCGCCTTTCTTCACATATTGTTCGACGACCTTGCAGAGGCCTTCGTTGAAGACGACGACCGTGTGCCACTCCGTCTTCTCGCGGCGCTCGCCTGAATTGCGGTCGCGCCAGGTCTCGGAGGTGGCAATTCTGAGGTTGGCGATCGGCCGGCCGTCCTGCGTGCGCCGGATTTCCGGGTCGGCCCCGACGTTTCCGATCAAGATCACCTTGTTGACGCTACCAGCCATATCGCTTTTCCCGTTTCTGCCGCCGGACCGCTCGGCCGGCTCTCCAATGTCTCATGTGCGAACACCTTAGCGGCCCGCCGCCGCCGATACGCCCCGTATCGCGCATAATCCACAGTTGATTTGGCGTGGATATGGCAGAGTTTGTTCTTTTTTTGTTCTAGTATTCCTCTATGATCCTGTCAACCGAATCGCAATTGAACCGCCTCTTTTGCCGATTGCGCCTCGACATGGGCGCGGCCGTCATTACATAGGGGGCTTTCAACCGACATACAAAGCTGGCCTTCCGATGAGCGAACTCAAGACCATCTCCATTCGCGGCGCTCGCGAGCACAATCTCAAGGGCATCGACCTTGATCTGCCGCGCAACAAGCTGATCGTGATGACCGGCCTTTCGGGCTCCGGGAAGTCCTCGCTTGCCTTCGACACGATCTACGCCGAGGGCCAGCGGCGCTATGTCGAGAGCCTTTCGGCCTATGCGCGCCAGTTCCTCGAAATGATGCAGAAGCCCGACGTCGATCAGATCGACGGGCTCTCGCCGGCGATCTCGATCGAGCAGAAGACCACGTCGCGCAACCCACGCTCGACTGTCGGAACCGTTACCGAGATCTACGACTATCTGCGCCTGCTCTTCGCGCGCGTCGGCGTGCCCTATTCTCCCGCTACGGGCCTGCCGATCGAAAGCCAGACCGTCAGCCAGATGGTCGACCGGGTGCTGGAGTTCGGCGAGGGAACGCGCCTCTATATGCTGGCCCCGCTCGTGCGCGGGCGCAAGGGCGAGTACAGAAAAGAACTCGCCGAGCTGATGAAGAAGGGCTTCCAGCGCGTAAAGGTAGACGGGCAATTTTACGAGATTGCCGACGTGCCGGCGCTCGACAAGAAATACAAGCACGACATCGACGTGGTCGTCGACCGTGTCGTGGTGCGGCCCGATATCGGAACCCGTCTCGCCGACAGTATCGAAACCTGCCTTACGCTCGCCGACGGCTTGGCGATCGCCGAATTCGCCGACCGCCCCCTGCCTCCGGAAGAGACCTCCGCCGGCGGCTCGGCCAACAAGTCGCTGAACGAAACCCATGAGCGGGTGCTGTTTTCCGAGAAGTTCGCCTGTCCCGTCTCGGGTTTCACCATTCCCGAGATCGAGCCGCGGCTTTTCTCCTTCAACAATCCCTTCGGAGCCTGCACGACCTGCGACGGGCTGGGCAGCCAGCAGAAGATCGACGAGGCGCTGATCGTTCCGGAGCCGAACCGCACCCTCAGGGACGGCGCCATCGCACCCTGGGCGAAATCCACGTCGCCCTACTACAACCAGACGCTCGAGGCCCTCGGCACGGTTTTCGGCTTCAAGCTCGGCAGTCGCTGGAGCGAGCTTTCCGAGGAAGCACAGGACGCGATTCTCCACGGCACGAAGGACAAGATCACCTTCCACTATCAGGACGGCGCCCGATCCTACAACACGACGAAAACGTTCGAGGGCATCGTGCCGAATCTCGAACGCCGCTGGAAAGAGACCGACAGCGCCTGGGCGCGCGAGGAGATCGAGCGCTATATGTCGGCAGCGCCCTGCCCCGCCTGTGCCGGTTACCGGCTGAAGCCGGAAGCGCTTGCCGTCAAGATCCACGCGCTGCATATCGGCGAGGTTTCCGATATGTCTATTCGCGCCGCACGCGACTGGTTCGAGGTCCTGCCCGAGTATCTCAGCACGAAGCAGAACGAGATCGCCGTGCGCATCCTCAAGGAGATCCGCGAGCGCCTGCGCTTCCTGAACGACGTCGGCCTCGAATATCTGAGCCTTTCGCGCAATTCCGGGACGCTTTCGGGCGGAGAAAGCCAGCGCATCCGGCTCGCGTCGCAGATCGGCTCAGGGTTGACGGGCGTTCTCTATGTTCTCGACGAGCCCTCGATCGGCCTTCACCAGCGCGACAATGCCCGCCTCCTGGATACGCTGAGGCATCTGCGCGACATCGGCAACACGGTCATTGTCGTGGAGCATGACGAGGATGCGATCCTGACGGCCGATTACGTCGTCGACATCGGCCCGGCGGCCGGCATTCACGGTGGCGAGGTCATTGCGGAAGGGACCCCTTCCGATATCATGTCCAATCCGAAATCGCTGACGGGGAAATATCTCTCCGGCGAGCTTTCCGTTGCCGTGCCCGGCGAACGGCGCAAACCGAAGAAGAAGAAGGAAGTCACCGTCGTCGGCGCGCGCGCCAACAATCTGAAGAACGTGACCGCATCGATCCCGCTCGGTGTCTTCACCGCCGTCACCGGGGTATCGGGCGGGGGCAAGTCCACTTTCCTGATCGAGACGCTCTACAAGGCTGCCGCCCGCCGCGTCATGGGCGCGCGCGAAAATCCGGCCGAACACGACCGGATCGACGGCTTCGAGCATATCGACAAGGTGATCGACATCGATCAGTCGCCGATCGGCCGCACGCCGCGCTCCAACCCGGCGACCTATACCGGAGCCTTCACGCCCATTCGCGACTGGTTCGCCGGGCTGCCGGAAGCAAAGGCGCGCGGCTACCAGCCGGGCCGCTTCTCCTTCAACGTCAAGGGCGGCCGCTGCGAGGCCTGTCAGGGGGACGGCGTCATCAAGATCGAGATGCACTTCCTGCCGGATGTCTACGTCACCTGCGACGTGTGTCACGGCAAGCGCTACAATCGAGAGACCCTGGACGTTCACTTCAAGGGCAAGTCGATCGCCGATGTGCTCGACATGACGGTGGAGGAAGGCGTCGAGTTCTTCGCGGCCGTTCCGGCGGTGCGCGACAAGCTGGTGACACTGAACCAGGTGGGCCTCGGCTATATCAAGATCGGCCAGCAGGCGAACACGCTTTCAGGCGGCGAAGCCCAGCGCGTCAAGCTCGCCAAGGAACTGTCGAAACGCTCAACCGGGCGCACGCTCTATATTCTCGACGAGCCGACAACAGGCTTGCATTTCCACGACGTAGCCAAGCTTCTTGAAGTTCTGCATGAGCTGGTCAATCAGGGTAACTCCGTGGTGGTCATCGAGCACAATCTCGAAGTCATCAAGACGGCCGACTGGATCATCGACTTCGGCCCGGAAGGCGGCGACGGCGGCGGCGAGGTCATTGCGCAGGGGACGCCGGAAGAGGTCGTGAAGGAGCAGCGCTCCTATACCGGCCAGTTCCTGAAGGAGCTTCTGGAGCGCCGGCCAGTAAAGAAGGTAGTTGCGGCGGAGTGATGTGGCCGGGCCGGACGCCTCGTGAAATCGGGTGGCGTCTCTGATTCGCCCCGGCTACAGCGGTTTTGCGCGTCTGAGTGAGCATCGAGGAGGAAGAGGATGGCAAATTCGGGACAAATCCGCATCGGCATCGGCGGATGGAACTTCGAACCCTGGGAAGGCGCCTTCTATCCGGACGATCTTCCGAAGAAGCGGCAGCTCGAATTCGCCGGCAAGGAATTGCGAACGATCGAGGTCAACGGCACCTATTACAGCTCACAGAAGCCGGCGACTTTTGCCAAGTGGGCGGCGGAGGTTCCCGACGGCTTCATTTTTTCGCTGAAGGCAAGCCGCTTCGTGACCAATCGCAGGGTCCTGTCCGAAGCCGGTGAATCCATGGAGCGGTTCCTGACCCAAGGACTGACGGAACTCGGCGACCGCCTCGGTCCCATTCTCTGGCAGTTTGCGCCGACCAAGAAATTCGACGCGGAGGATTTCGAGGGATTCTTGAAGCTCCTGCCGGATAAGCAGGACGGCCTGAAGCTCCGCCACGTGGTCGAGGTCCGCAACCCCAGCTTCCAGGTTCCGGACTTCGTCAAGCTCATTGAAAAATACAAGGTTGCCGTCGTTCTCGCCGAGCATGCGGACTACCCGATGATCGCCGATGTCACGAGTGATTTCGTCTATGCACGGCTGCAGAAGGGCAGCGATGAGGTGAAGACCTGCTATCCGCCGAAGGATCTCGATCGCTGGGCCGAGCGGCTGAAGACCTTTGCCGCCGGCGGTGAGCCGGACGACCTGGAGAAAGCTGCGTCGGAACGCAAGCCCGAGACGGCACCTCGCGACGTCTTTGCCTTCTTCATCTCCTCAGGCAAGGTCAACGCGCCGAACGGCGCCAGGGAACTGCAGAAACGCGTGGCCTAGGCGTGGCCATCGCCGAGGTCTTGTTGTTGAGCCCCTCTGGCAGGCCAGAGGGGCAGCAAGATCACCGCATCCGAATCACCAAACGGGCCGCTTCACACACCCACCTGATTCGCAATCGCGAGTAGCGCTGGGCCACGTCTTTTACCCGCTTTTTCATCCATAAAAATTTGAATTTCGGCCTGCCGCTAGCTCATCTTCGCAGGCAAGCGGTGGAAGTCCCTGTTTTTCAACGGATTGATCGATGTCCCCGTTTTCCACAGTCGACCCACACAAGATATAGCGCCCAAACTTCCGTCACAAACCACCCCTTGACGCCCCGAGGCGATTCACGGTTAATGGATTTCACGTTGCGACGGCGGCGGACCGGGAAGTTTAGAGGCCGGTTCACACCCCCAAATCGTCGGTTCCGACATGCGGCCCGGGCGAATGAGCCCGAGCGGCTGCGGTGGCGGAATTTTGCGCGAAATTTGGGTCGCCAAAGCGGCATTTCGAGCTGGCGTAAAGAGCCTGTTAATACTATATTTAGTGTTTGCAGCCAGCATCATCACAAGATACAGGGTTACCCAGGAGCTGGGTTTCCTCACATCGACAGAAATTTTCAGGCTGGCTGCGAGATCCATCGCGGCCGGGCGAGGTTAACTGCGCTTTAGCGCATGGCAACAAAGGACGGGACAATGAAGATCGAGCGTCGTTTCACGAAGGCAGGGCAATCCGCCTATGCCGAGATTGAGTTCCGCAAGGCGACGAGTGAGATCAAGAACCCGGACGGGTCCGTGGTCTTCCGCCTTGCGGATATCGACGTGCCGGCGCAGTTCTCGCAGGTCGCCGCCGATATTCTCGCCCAGAAATATTTCCGCAAGGCCGGCGTGCCGGCAAAACTGAAGCGCGTCGAGGAAAACGACGTGCCGTCCTTCCTCTGGCGCTCGGTTCCGGACGCCGACGCGCTGAAGGCGCTGCCGAAGGAAGAGCAGTACGGTTCCGAAACCGATGCCCGCCAGGTTTTCGATCGTCTGGCCGGCACTTGGGCCTATTGGGGCTGGAAGGGCGGCTATTTCGACACGGAAGAGGACGCCAGCGCCTTCCGTGACGAGCTCGCCTACATGCTCGCCACCCAGCGCGTTGCTCCGAACTCGCCGCAATGGTTCAACACCGGCCTCCACTGGGCCTATGGCATCGACGGCCCCGGCCAGGGCCACTTCTACGTCGATCCCTTCACCGGCAAGCTGACGAAGTCCAAGTCTGCCTACGAACACCCGCAGCCGCACGCCTGCTTCATTCAGTCGGTCGCGGACGACCTCGTCAACGAGGGCGGCATCATGGATCTCTGGGTGCGCGAGGCGCGCCTCTTCAAATACGGCTCCGGTACCGGCTCGAACTTCTCGCATCTGCGCGCCGAAGGCGAAAGGCTCTCGGGCGGCGGCAAGTCCTCGGGCCTCATGAGCTTCCTGAAGATCGGCGACCGCGCCGCGGGCGCCATCAAGTCGGGCGGCACGACGCGCCGCGCCGCCAAGATGGTCGTCGTCGATATCGACCATCCCGACATCGAGGAATATATCAACTGGAAGGTCAAGGAAGAGCAGAAGGTCGCCGCCCTCGTCACCGGCTCGAAGATCGTCGCCAAGCACCTGAAGGCGATCATGAAGGCCTGCATCAATTGCGACGGCAGCGACGATGCCTGCTTCGATCCCAAGCAGAACCCGGCGCTGAAGCGCGAGATCCGCGCCGCCAAGCAGGCGCTGGTTCCGGAAAACTATGTCAAACGCGTCATTCAGTTCGCGCGTCAGGGTTATAAGGACATCCAGTTCAAGACCTATGACACGGATTGGGATTCGGAGGCCTATCTCACGGTTTCCGGCCAGAATTCCAACAACTCGGTCTCGATCAAGGACGACTTCCTGCGCGCCGTGGAGGCGGATGGCGATTGGCACCTGACCGCCCGCAAGGACGGCCGCGTCATGAAGACCCTGAAGGCGCGCGATCTCTGGGAGTCGATCTCCCACGCCGCCTGGGCCTCGGCCGATCCGGGCCTGCACTTCAACACGACGATGAACGACTGGCACACCTGCCCGGCTGCAGGCCCGATCCGCGCATCGAACCCGTGCTCGGAATACATGTTCCTCGACGACACGGCTTGCAATCTCGCCTCGCTCAACCTGATGCAGTTCAAGGATGCCGCGACCAAGCGGATCAATATCGGCGACTACGAGCATGCCGTCCGTCTTTGGACGGTCGTTCTCGAAGTCTCGGTGATGATGGCGCAGTTCCCGTCCCGCGAGATCGCAGAGCTCTCCTACGAATACCGCACGCTCGGCCTCGGCTATGCGAATATCGGCGGCCTGCTGATGTCGTCAGGCATTCCCTATGACTCCCCCGAGGGCCGCGCCATCGCCGGCGCGCTGACCGCGATCATGACCGGCGTCGCCTATGCCACCTCGGCCGAGATCTCCGCAAAGCTCGGCCCCTTCCCCGGCTTTGCGCCCAACCGCGACAACATGCTGCGCGTCATGCGCAATCACCGCCGCGCGGCTCACGGCGAGACCGCCGGTTATGAGGGCCTGTCCGTCAACCCGGTCGCGCTCGTCCACGGCGATTGCCCGGACCAGGACCTGATCGCCCATGCCAAGAGCGCCTGGGACAAGGCGGTCGAGCTCGGCGAGAAGCACGGCTACCGCAACGCCCAGGCCACCGTGATCGCGCCGACCGGTACGATCGGGCTCGTAATGGATTGCGACACGACCGGCATCGAACCCGATTTCGCCCTGGTGAAGTTCAAGAAGCTCGCCGGCGGCGGCTACTTCAAGATCATCAACCGTGCCGTTCCCGAGGCGTTGCGCACGCTCGGCTACTCGGAAAGCCAGATCGCCGAGATGGAGGCTTATGCCGTCGGCCACGGCAACCTCAACCAGGCGCCCGCCATCAACCCGACGACGTTGAAGGCCAAGGGCTTCACCGACGAGAAGATCGAAGCCGTCAATGCGGCGCTTAAAGCTGCTTTCGACATCAAGTTCGTCTTCAACCAGTGGACGCTCGGCGCCGACTTCCTCAAGGCGACGCTGAAGGTCAGCGACGAGCAGCTTGCCTCAATGGACTTCAACCTGCTCGAGCATCTGGGCTTCTCCAGAAAGGACATCGAAGCCGCCAACATCCATGTCTGCGGCGCGATGACGCTCGAAGGAGCACCGTTCCTGAAAGCAGAGCACCTGCCGGTCTTCGATTGCGCCAATCCCTGCGGCAAGATCGGCAAGCGCTACCTCTCGGTCGAAAGCCATATCCGCATGATGGCGGCCGCCCAGCCCTTCATTTCGGGTGCAATCTCCAAGACGATCAACATGCCGAACGAGGCGACCGTCGAGGATTGCAAGAACGCCTACATGCTCTCCTGGAAGCTCGCGCTGAAGGCGAATGCGCTCTACCGCGACGGTTCCAAGCTCTCGCAGCCGCTGAACGCCTCGCTGATCGAGGATGAGGAAGACGAGGACGCGATCGAAGAGCTGATGCAGGCGCCGGCAGCCGCCCAGGCGGTCGCCGTCACCGAGAAGATCATCGAGCGCGTCATCGAGAAGGTAGTGCGCGCCCGCGAGAAACTGCCGAACCGTCGCCAGGGCTATACCCAGAAGGCGATCGTCGGCGGCCACAAGGTGTATCTGCGCACCGGCGAATTCGGTGATGGACGCCTCGGCGAGATCTTCATCGACATGCACAAGGAAGGTGCGGCCTTCCGGGCGATGATGAACAACTTCGCCATCGCCATTTCGCTCGGCCTGCAATATGGCGTGCCGCTCGAAGAATATGTGGAGGCCTTCACCTTCACCAAGTTCGAGCCGGCCGGCATGGTCCAGGGCAACGACGCGATCAAGAACGCGACGTCGATCCTCGACTATGTCTTCCGCGAGCTTGCCGTTTCCTATCTCGGCCGCCACGACCTTGCTCATGTCGACACCTCCGACTTCAGCAACACCGCGCTCGGCCGCGGCATTCAGGAAGGAAAGACCAACCTCGTCTCCACCGGCTGGACCCGCGGCTACAAGCCGTCCATCGTGGGCGGCACGGGCGAGCGCTCCGAACCGAAGGGGGCTTCGACGGCCGCCCCGGCCCGCGCCTCGGCCGGCGCTTCCGTCACTTCGATCTCCGGCAATGCCGTGCGCAAGCTGGAGCCGGCAATCGCCGCCGCCACCTCCGAAGTCGTCGCCTTCAAGCGCGATTACGAGGAACGGGCCGTCGAACTCGCCGAGGAGATTGCCGAAGAAGCGGAACAGGAGGTGACTGCCCTCTTCTCCGACAAGGCCGCGGCAGAGGCCGCTGCGGCGAAGTCCGAGGCAAAGAAGGTCGAAGCAGAACGCCGCGCCCGCTCGATCATGCAGGGCTATACCGGCAACATGTGCTCCGAGTGCCAGAACTTCACAATGGTGCGAAACGGCACGTGCGAGAAGTGCGACACATGCGGCGCCACGAGCGGGTGCAGCTGAGACAGGCGGCGGAAGTTGTAATCAGCCATTGGTTACGACGCACTCCCACTGAAATGACGCAGTAATAGATATGGCCGCCTCCCTGGAAGCGGCCATATCTCTGTTCTGCGGAGGGATTCTCAAAGTGGCAGCGGCTGAGAATAGTCCTATGCGTCGTTCGAATATGATCGATCGGCATTGAGCTGTTCTATCCGCGGGCTTCACGGAAGAGGAAACTCGGACTAGGCCGGCCGCGTCTCCTCCATCGAGCGCCTCACCGACATCCGCGCCCACCACGCAGCCAGATTCTCATGTTCCCGGAGCATCTCCTGCCCCTCCCGCGCCCTTAGGAAATAATCGAATATCGGGGCGGCATAGAGGTCGGCGAGCGACATGGTCTCGCCTGCGAGCCATGGCGACGCCCCCATGAGATCGGACATCGCCTTCAGGCAGGTCCTTGCTTTCGGCAGCGCTGCAGCGAATACCGCTTCGTCGGCAACTGCGCCGCTTGCCGGCTTTGAGACGCGCTCGACGTAGATCCCCCAGACCAAAGCGGGATAGGCGTAGTTGTCCGCGATGCTGACGATCTGGTTGCAGCGGGCGCGTTCCCGTGGATCGAGGGGCTGAAGCTGCCTCCCTTCGAATACCTCGTCGACATAGCGCGCTATCGCGCCGGTCTCATAAAGCCTGAAGCCTGCATGGTCGAAGGCGGGAATGCGGCCGAAGGGATGTCGCTCGAGGTAGTGCGGTGGCGGCCCCTCGGAAGCGAAGATGTCGACGGGGACGAGTTCGTAGCCGATCTCCTTCTCGGCCAGCACCAGCCGCACGATCCGCACGTAGACACTGTAGTCCGCTCCGAACAGGCGCGGTCTTTCCGTCATTGCATCCTCCCCTTGCATCAATATTTCGTCCTAAGATGTAGCCGGCCTTCGCGGCATCGATGCGACGAGACGCGGCAGCGTTCGTCTCACGAAGGAAAAAGCAAAGGAGTCAATGTGAAAGCGATGGACTGCCGCCTCGGGATACCGCAATTTATGCGCGTCTGACGAAGCAGAATCGGAGAGTTCATGTCCCTCAAATATTTGACCGCCCTATTGGCGCTTGCCGTCCTGTCGGGGTGCACCAGCACCGGCGGAAACAACACGACCTATGCTCAATGGTACGGACCGAATCCGGTTCCCAATTTCAGCGCCGCGAGCCCCGGCGGTGTTCGCGTAGGCTATTAAGCACCTGGACCGGCCAGGGAAGCTCGCGGAATTTCGCAGCCGCCTATGTTTTCAAGGTGTGGATTAACCGGTTCCCCTGACGGAGGCGGCACAGTCGCAGCGCCTCCGTTTTGCCGTTGCGAGCCGCCGCCGCTTGGGTCGCATTGGATTTGGCCGCGCAGAGGTGACGATGATCTCGGAGGCGATCACCTCGGCGGGATTAGACCGTGATAGTAATCCCCGTCACCGCCGACCACCCGGTCCCCGGTGTGCGAGCACGCCGCCAGCGTGGCGAGTGCGAGCAACAACACGATCTTGCGCATAGGCCCCCATACCTTTCCTAACAGTTTGACGGCCATTGATATTCTGCCATTCGCGCCGGATCAATTCCAAACCTGTCGATCTGCAACTTCTGCGACCAGTTGCCGGCCGAAGTTGGGACATGCGGTGCGCGGGCGCCTCCCGTGAGGCGCACCGCGACAGCCCTCTTCCTACGCGACTGAAACGAGTTCGTGCGCCGCGTTTCGGGCTTCGCTTCATGCTGTCGTTCTTAAAGCCGCTGTAGGGCTGGGCGACATGCTTCAGAAAGGCGTCGGGGGTACGACGCCGGTATAGTATTGGCCTTCCCCCGCATAATACCGTTCGGCGCTGGGCCTTCCCGTTTGCGAGCACGCGCTGAGAACAAAGATCGCCAACAACAATACGATCGCGCGCATTGATTTACGTCCTTTCGTGAGTGACCTTCTTCAATATGACTTTTATGAACTAAATTTCCTGCCGGCGCAGAAGCCGCGCCGGTTCTCGGTTACGGCTGCGATTGTACATACCGTTCAACCGACGGTACACAAAATTGCGCAACGTTCAGCCCGCAGCCCTCGAATCGTTACGATTTTCTTAAAATTCGATCACCCGATTTCACCTGCTCGCAATCGCAGTCTGGCACAGGAAAGGATTATCGTGCCCGAGGACTGACAGGATGACCCAGGTCGTTACCATCTCCGCGACGACGGCGGCCTATGCGGCGGACGCATTGAAGCCGCCCACACGCCTGCGTAGCGATGGACCTGTCGACGAGGCAATCACACTGCTTTCCGCGCGCGGCCAAGAGCAGGCGCCGGTCCCGAAGATCAGAAGCGCGCTGCCGCTGCACCTCATGCTGATCGGCGCAGAGCGCCGTCTGCCGCAACAGACGCAGGCCGAAACGCTTCGCCGCTATCTCGAAAACGCGGAGGACGAAGACGGCCGCGAAGAAGATCGCCGGCAGGAAGATGGACCTGCCGGCGACGAACCGGAGCAAGTTGCGCTCACCGACATGCTCGACCGGTTCATTCAGGGAACCTGAACCGATCAAGGTTCACGCCGGCAGCTATTGATGGCTATGCCCGGAATGAGCGCTGCCCGCCGCCGTGCCGACCGGCAGGACATAGTCGACCTCGCCGGCCTTCTCGAAGGTAAGCGTCACCGGCACCATGTCGCCCTCGGCAAAGGGCTTCTTCACCTCCATGAACATGAGATGCAGGCTGCCGTTCTTCAGCTCGACTGCTTCACCGGCGGGAACGGCGATCCCGTCCTCGAGCTTGCGCATTTTCATGACGTCGTTCTCCATCGTCATCTCGTGAAGTTCGACTCGACCCGCGGCCGGGCTCTCGACGGCAAGCAGGCGGTCGTCGGCACTGCCGTCGTTCCTGACCACGAAGCCGCCGCCGCCGACCTTGGCACCGGGCAGCATGGCCTTCACGGCTCCGCCCGAGATCTCGAGGTCGCCGACCTTGACCGCTTCGGCCGCGGACTGATGATGCCCCGCGTGAGCGGAGTGCTCATCGCCGCCTGTCGCCATGGTGACGGTGATCGTGGGCGCCGGATGCTCGAGGGAATGGGCGTCCTGGCCCTCCGCCGCCACCTGATCCCAGACCACCTTGCCGTCGGCGCCGCAAAGCTGCGTCGTCGGAAAGGTAAGCACGGTCTCCTTGTCGAAACCCGCGAGTTTCCCGCGCATGACGAAGGTGTCGTAATGTTCGTCGGGAAGGTTGCCGCCTTTCCAGCGGATTTCCAGCGGACCGGAGGAAACCTTGGTGCCGTGATCGTCATAGGTCTTCCGGTAGTCGCCCTTGATGATCTCCAGCTCCCAGCCGGGCTTCGGCTGGGGCTTGGCAAAGACGAACCCCTCCGGCAACTGCACCCGTACTTCGGTCGTCGCCTTGCCGTCGCAGCCATGCGGCACCTGAAGGGTGGCGTTGACGGTCGTTTCGGCCGGCGCACTATCCGTCTCGAATGTCGCATGGGCATGGGCGGGACCGGCCACGGCAACTGTGAGGCCGGTGGCAAGCAAGGAAAGTCTGATCTTGTTCATGTCGTAATCTCCGAACCACGTGCCGGAACGCGGCCTTCGTGGGTCAATGCCGCATAGCGGCGCAAGAAACTCTGGGTTGGATTCGAGGAGATCTACGGTTGGGCCGGCGGACCGCGCGGTGGCGGCAACAGGCGCAGGGGCAGAAGCACCGCCTCGGCGGCGACGATCGGCGTTCCGGCAATCCAGTTGCCGTTTTCGGCCGTCGAGCTTTCATCGGGCGCCGCCGGCAGGAGCACGGAGGCGGCGAGCCGGCACGCTTCGCAAACGGGAGCCGATGACGACGACTTGCCGTGGCCGGTGTCATGATCGACGCCGCCCGTGCCGAAGCAGATATCGGCGAAGGTGCCGTCGGGGAGAAGATATTCGGCGGAGATCGCCGGGCCGATGGCTTTCGCAAGGGCTGGCTTATGAGCGAAGGACAGGAATAGGAGTGCGAAGGCTGCGAGCAGCCGCACCCCAATTCCCCATTTCCGCTCGCGCCCCGTCATGGCCACCTCTCTTCGGTCTTCCCTATCCGCTGCCCAGGAAAATTGCAAAGGCCGATTTTGCCGCACCGGTCGCGGAGGATGAAGCCAGGGCGACAAAAATATGTTTGGTCGCGACATAGGCCCTTGCCAAAATCCGGCCTTCGCCGTTATCTGGATTCGACCTTGTTGGGAGAAACCGGTTCGATCCGGTGCCGAAGGAGCAACCGCCCCGGAAACTCTCAGGCCAAAGGACCAGCAAGGTGCCGGTAGGACTCTGGAGAGAAGCGTTCGCGCTCGCCGAAGGGATAACAATCTCAGGCAAAGGGACAGAGGGGGCTCGAATTTGTCGGCGCATGACGCCGGTATTGTGAGCCGGCGCGAAGACGCGCCAGACCTGGAGGCCGGACTTGGAAGACGTTTCCACCTTGAAACACACGCCGTTGCACGCGCTGCATCTTTCGCTCGGTGCGCGCATGGTGCCCTTCGCCGGCTATGACATGCCGGTCCAGTACCCGGAAGGCGTATTGAAGGAGCACCTGCATACCCGCGCCGCCGCCGGCCTTTTCGACGTGTCACACATGGGGCAGATCGTCGTGCGGCCGAAATCGGGAAAAGTCGAGGACGCGGCGCTGGCGCTCGAAAAGCTCGTGCCGGCGGATGTGCTCGGCCTCCGGGAGGGCCGGCAACGCTACGGCCTCTTCACCAATGCCGCAGGCGGTATTCTCGACGACCTGATGATCGTCAATCGCGGCGATCATCTCTTTCTGGTCGTCAACGCGGCCTGCAAGGATGCCGATCTTGCGCATCTCAAGGACGGTCTCGGCAGCGCCTGCGACGTGACCATGCTGACAGACCGTGCCCTGATCGCCCTTCAGGGGCCCCGGGCCGGAGCGGTTCTGTGCGAGCTGTGGGCGGACGTCGCGTCGATGCGCTTCATGGATGTCGCCGAAGCCGACCTTCACGACGTGAGCTGTATCATCTCCCGCTCCGGCTACACCGGAGAGGATGGCTTCGAGATTTCCATTCCCGCCGACGCGGCTGTGGATGTGACGCAGCGCCTGCTCGAACATCCCGACGTCCTGCCCATCGGGCTCGGCGCGCGCGACTCGCTCCGCCTCGAAGCGGGGCTTTGTCTCTATGGCAACGATATCGACACGAATACGAGCCCCATCGAAGCGGGCCTCGAATGGGCCCTCCAGAAAAGCCGCCGCGCCGGCGGTGAGCGCGCCGGCGGCTTTCCGGGCGCCGGCCGGATACTGGCCGAGCTCACGGACGGAGTTTCCAGGCGGCGTGTCGGCCTGAGGCCCGAAGGCCGGGCGCCCGTGCGCGGCAATGCCAATCTCTTTGCCGATGCGGAGGGCAGGACGGCGGCAGGAACCGTCACCTCCGGCGGCTTCGGACCGAGCGTGGATGGACCGGTCGCCATGGGCTATGTCGCCGCCGAGCACGCCGAAATCGGCACCAGACTGTTCGCAGAGGTGCGCGGCAAATACCTGCCCATCGCCGTCACTGCCCTGCCCTTCATCAAACAAACCTACAAACGCTGATCAGGAGAACCTGCGTATGCTGAAATTCACCGAGGAACACGAATGGCTGAAGATCGACGGCGACGTCGCGACCGTAGGCATCACCGAGCATGCCGCGGGCCAGCTCGGCGATCTTGTCTTCGTGGAGCTGCCGGAAGCGGGTGCCAGCTTCTCCAAGGGCGACTCGGCCGCGACGGTCGAGTCCGTCAAGGCGGCATCGGACGTCTATTGTCCGCTTGATGGCGAAATCGTCGAGGTCAATCAGGCGATCGTCGACGATCCGTCGCTCGTCAACAGCGATCCGCAAGGCGCGGCCTGGTTCTTCAAACTGAAGCTCGCCGATCCGGACGCTGCCAATGCGCTCCTGGACGAAGCGGCCTACAAGGAGTTCGTCGCCTGATGAGCATGCCCAAGGACTTTACCTTTACCGATTACAAGCCTTACGACTTCGCCAATCGACGTCACATCGGCCCTTCGCCGGCCGAGATGGACGAGATGCTGAAGGTCGTCGGCTATCCCAGTCTCGACGCGCTCATCGACGACACCGTGCCGCCGTCGATCCGCCAGCGGACGCCGCTTGCCTGGGGCGAGCCGATGACGGAGCGCGAGGCACTCGACAAGCTGCGCCAGACGGCGAACCGCAACCGGAAGCTCGTGTCTCTGATCGGTCAGGGCTACTACGGGACCATTACCCCTCCGGTCATCCAGCGCAATATCCTCGAGAACCCGGCCTGGTACACCGCCTATACGCCCTATCAGCCGGAAATCAGTCAGGGGCGGCTGGAAGCCCTGCTCAACTACCAGACCATGGTTTGCGATCTGACCGGGCTGGACGTCGCGAACGCCTCGCTGCTCGACGAGGCGACGGCAGCAGCCGAAGCCATGGCCATTGCGGAGCGCGTTGCAAAGTCCAAGGCGAAGGCGTTTTTCATCGATGAGAACTGCCATCCCCAGACGATTGCGCTCCTGAAGACCCGGGCGGAGCCGCTCGGCTGGCAGATCGTCGTCGGCGATCCCTTCGAGGATCTGGACGCTGCCGGCGTCTTCGGCGCGATCTTCCAGTACCCCGGCACTTACGGCCATGTCCGCGACTTCTCGGGCCTGATCGCCAAGCTCCACGAGCAGGGTGCAATCGCCGCCGTCGCAGCCGATCCGCTGGCGCTGGCGCTTCTGAAGTCTCCGGGGGAAATGGGCGCCGACATCGCGATCGGTTCTACCCAGCGCTTCGGCGTGCCGGTCGGCTACGGCGGTCCCCACGCCGCCTATATGGCGGTCAAGGACGCCTACAAGCGCTCCATGCCCGGCCGCCTCGTGGGCGTGTCGGTCGATGCACGGGGCAACCGCGCCTACCGGCTGTCGCTCCAGACCCGTGAGCAGCATATCCGGCGCGAGAAAGCGACATCGAACATCTGTACCGCGCAGGTACTGCTTGCCGTCATGGCCTCCATGTATGCGGTCTTCCATGGTCCGGACGGATTAAAGGCGATCGCCCAGAGCGTGCACCAGAAGACGGTGCGGCTTGCCATGGGATTGGAAAAGCTCGGCTATACCGTCGAACCGGATGTCTTCTTCGATACGATCACCGTCGAAGTCGGCAAGCTGCAGGGCATCATCCTCAAAGCCGCCGTGGCCGAGGAGGTAAACCTTCGCAAGATCGGAACGACCAGGATCGGCATCAGTCTCGACGAACGTTCTCGGCCGGTCACGCTCGAGGCCGTCTGGCGCGCCTTCGGCGGCGATTTCAAGGTCGAGGAATTCGAACCGGACTACCGCCTGCCGCAGGAACTGCTGCGCACCAGCGCCTATCTCACCCATCCGATCTTTCACATGAACCGCGCCGAGAGCGAGATGACGCGCTACATGCGCCGCCTCGCCGATCGCGATCTTGCGCTCGACCGCGCAATGATCCCGCTCGGCTCCTGCACGATGAAACTCAACGCGACAGCGGAAATGCTGCCGATCACTTGGCCGGAGTTTTCGGAAATCCATCCCTTCGTGCCGACCGACCAGGCACTCGGCTATCAGCATCTGATCGAAGACCTGTCGCAAAAGCTCTGCGCGATCACCGGTTATGATGCGATCTCGATGCAGCCGAACTCGGGCGCCCAAGGTGAATATGCCGGGCTGCTCGCGATCCGCGCCTACCATATCGCCAACGGCAACGCACATCGCGACGTCTGCCTGATACCGACATCGGCGCACGGCACGAATCCGGCCTCGGCGCAAATGGCCGGCATGAAGGTGGTGGTCGTCAAGGTAAGCGACGCCGGCGAGATCGACATGGACGATTTCCGCGCCAAGGCGGAGCAGTATGCGGACTCCCTCTCCTGCTGCATGATCACCTATCCCTCGACGCACGGCGTGTTCGAGGAGAACGTCCGCGAGGTCTGTGAGGTCGTGCATAAGCATGGCGGCCAGGTTTATCTGGACGGCGCCAACATGAATGCGATGGTTGGCCTTTCCCGCCCCGGCGACATCGGCTCGGATGTCAGTCATTTGAACCTGCACAAGACCTTCTGCATTCCGCATGGCGGCGGCGGTCCCGGCATGGGCCCGATCGGCGTCAAGTCGCATCTCGCCCCCTTCCTTCCGGGACACCCGCAGACCGACGGGCACGAGGGCGCCGTTTCCGCCGCACCGTTCGGGTCGGCCTCGATCCTGCCGATCTCCTGGAGCTACTGCCTGATGATGGGCGGCGAAGGCCTGACGCAAGCGACCAAGGTCGCGATTCTCAACGCCAATTACGTCGCCGCCCGGCTGAAGGGTGCTTATGACGTGCTCTACAAGTCGGCGAAAGGCCGGGTCGCGCATGAATGCATCGTCGACACCCGTCCGCTCGCCGAACGCGCCGGCGTCACGGTCGACGACGTCGCCAAGCGCCTGATCGACTGCGGCTTCCATGCGCCGACGATGAGCTGGCCGGTCGCGGGCACACTGATGATCGAACCCACGGAATCGGAAACGAAGGCCGAGCTCGACCGCTTCTGCGACGCCATGCTGGCAATCCGCGAAGAGGCCCGCGCCATCGAGGACGGCCGGATGGACAAGGTCAACAATCCGCTGAAGAACGCGCCGCATACGGTCGAGGACCTCGTCGGCGACTGGGACCGGCCCTATTCGCGCGAGCAGGCCTGTTTCCCACCAGGCGCCTTCCGCGTGGACAAATACTGGTCGCCGGTCAACCGTGTCGACAATGTCTATGGCGACCGCAATCTCGTCTGCACCTGCCCGCCGATCGAGAGCTACGCGGAAGCGGCGGAATGACGATGTGATCCGATCGGGTGCGGTTCAAGGGCCGCGCCTGCCTGCTACGTCAAAAAGCCCGGCTAAGCCGGGCTTTTTGCTGGTCTAAGCATTTCCAGGAGAAGTGTGCAGCGGTTTTCGGTCGGGAAGGTAATTTCAAGGCCTTAGACTAGAGGGGTTCACCAACGGTTCCTCTAAAAAAGAAAAAGCCGCCCGGAGGCGGCCTCTTCCTATCCTTGAGAGATGCGATTACTCGGCGCTCTCGTCCGCAGCCTTCTTCTTGGCCGGGGCCTTCTTCTTCGGCGCGGCGGCTTCTTCGCCCTCGCCGGCTTCGGCCTTGGCGGCCGCCTTCTTCTTGGAGGCCGTCTTCTTGGCCGGCTTTTCGTCGGCTTCGTCGTCAGCCGTCAGCTCTTCCTTCGAGACCTTCTTGTCGGTCACCGAAACCTCGGTGAGCAGGTGGTCGACAACCTTCTCCTCGAAGAGCGGTGCGCGCAACGAGGCGGCAGCACCGGGCGTGTTGCGGAAGTATTCGAGGATTTCCTTTTCCTGTCCGGGGAACTGGCGCAGCTGCTCGAACAGCGAACGCTGCATCTCGTCATCGCTGACCTGGACGCCGGCCTTTTCGCCGATTTCGGAGAGAACCAGGCCGAGGCGGACGCGACGCTCGGCGAGCTTGCGATATTCGGCGCGCGCTTCTTCTTCCGTCGTGTCTTCATCGGCGAAGGTCTTGCCGGCCTGCTGCAGGTCGGTGTTGATCTGGCGCCAGATGTTCTCGAACTCGGCATCGACGAGTCGCTCGGGCGTATCGAACTGATAGAGTTCGTCGAGCTGATCGAGAAGCTGGCGCTTGACCTTCTGGCGGGTGATCGAGCCGAACTGGCTTTCGATCTGGCCGCGCACGATTTCCTTCAGCTTGTCGACGGATTCGAGGCCGAGCTTCGTTGCCAGCTCGTCGTTGATCTCGATCGGGGCAGCGGCAGCGACATCCTTGACGGTGATGTCGAAGGTTGCTTCCTTGCCGGCAAGGTTGGCTGCCGGATAATCGGCCGGGAACGTGACCGTAATGGTCTTTTCATCGCCGGCCTTTACGCCGACAAGCTGCTCCTCGAAGCCCGGGATGAAGCGGTTGGACCCGAGCACGAGCTCCGCATCTTCGTCCTTGCCGCCGTCAAAGGCTTCGCCGTCGACCTTGCCGAGATAGTCGACCGTGACGCGGTCGCCATTGGCAGCCTTGCCCTTCTTCGATTCGTAAGTGCGGGCGCTCTCGGCGATGCGCTGGATCTGCTCGTTGACTTCATCCTCGCTGACGTCGACGACCTCACGGGTGACCTTAATGCCGCTTGCATCCTTGAGTTCGATCGGCGGAATGATTTCGTAGGCGACCGTGAATTCGAAATCGGCTTGGGCGCTCAGGATCTTGTCGGCTTCTGCCTCGTCCTCGGTCATCGCGATTTCGGGCTGGGTGGCCGACTTTTCGCCGCGGCTCGTGAGGATTTCCGTCGGCTTTTCACGAACGATCTCGTTGACGAGATCGGCCATGATCGACTTGCCGTAAACCTTCTTGAGGTGCGCAACCGGCACCTTGCCGGGACGGAAGCCGTTGATGCGAACACGATCCTTCACTTCGACGAGGCGCTCGTTCATCCGAGCCTGCATTTCGTCGGCCGGGATAACGACCTTGAGTTCGCGCTTCAGCCCTTGAGCGAGCGTTTCGATAACCTGCATGTTAAAACCTTCACTTCACGTTGACAGTGCTCTTCCCTTGAAAGGCTAGGCGAGCACGTGAGCCGATCCATTTGCCGGGAGTGGCTTTACGCAATTCCGACCGCTTTGCAAGCAAAATGGCGCCTTGCCGGCCCTCCCAGCGCCGAATACCGACGCGTGACTGCTATATCGTCCTGGTGCGGGTAGAGAGACTTGAACTCCCACGCCTTGCGGCACCAGAACCTAAATCTGGCGTGTCTACCAATTTCACCATACCCGCGTTCAGACGACCGCACCGCCCAATCGCATTCCTCACAAGATCTCATCAGCGGAATGCCGCGGATATTCTTGGGCCATGCGAAAGGTTCAGGGCTCCCGAGCGCGGCGTCTCTATAACACTCGTTTTCATCGGATCAAAGGGAAAATGCTCGCGCCCGTTGCCCGCTCGCAGCCACGGCTTCGAACGGGCAGCTCGAGGCTCCTTAGCAAAGGATGCCGGCAGAAACGTGATGCTGCGTTCCACCGCATGACAGCTACTGGATCCTCGCCCTCCATCGGCGGGACGGCGAACGGCAATCCGCGTTGCGCAATCCGCATATCTTCCATGTGGACATTGCACTGCACAAATCGATTTAAGGCCACTATATTCCAGATCAACGAAGCGCCGCGGTGATAGCCGAGTGGACGCCGGCGGGCATGATCGCCCGCAGCGGGAAATCCCGCGAAGATCCGAGCCTGAGCTCGACAGAATTCGAAGCAGCGCACTCCTCCTCCCATCGCCGCTTCGATAGGATTGGCAACACTCCTCCTCCCGGTTGCCAATCGCATTTATGACGCCCGCCGGTCCTCCTCCCCCCGACGGGCGTCATTTTCCCCTCAGATATTCCGTACGGCACCTCCGTCTGCCCATTATTTCGGCATTTTGCGATCGTCCGACGCTTGAGCCATGCACCATTTGCATAGGTGCCATTCCGGGCGGCCCCTAGCAGAATCCGGGGGTTCGGCCTATATTCCAATCATCGATCGGGCAGCGCACTCCTCCTCCCAGCGCGCCCGATACGGATTGGCGACACTCCTCCTCCCGGTTGCCAATCAGATCAAGCAACGCCCGCTGGACCTCCTCCCCCAGCGGGCGTTGTTTATTTCTGCCAACTCCCTTGCTCCGAGAATCGCACTACGTGCCGCGCGCTCTGATAGACCGCCAAGGTCTTTGGAACGGTCTGGAAATGCGCAAGAGGCCGGCATCGGCAACAAAAGGTTAAGCTCTGGTTAATGCCACCGAAAAGCTTTGCACGCCGCGCATGGGTGCGATGCAGCATTAGCTCTGTAATCCTGGCTCAAACCGATTATATTCCGGTTCATAAGATGACGGCCAGCAAGAGAGATAGAGCGCTGGCGAACGACCTAGAAAGGAATAGGATCATGAACCTCGCACGTTCTTTCAATAACTGGCGCAAGTATCGTCAGACCTGCAACGAGCTCGGCCGCATGAGCGACCGTGAGCTGACTGACCTTGGCATCGGCCGCGCAGACATCCCCTACGTTGCCCGTCAGGCAATCAAGTAAGCATCAAGCTTTCGCCAGATAATGGCCGTTCAAACGCCTTCCGGTTCTCCGGCGGGCGTTTTTTTATTCTGTTGAGTCGTTCTGATCTCGTGCAGCAATCCCTGCAAAAGCAACTTAACCGAAACTTAATCGATGGCGCATTTTCGGACCGGCCGAGATGCATGCCCACGAAATGATCGATGCACTGCACAAATGCATAGCAGATGCATCTACTTTGCACTCCATCTTCCAGTTAGACGAGCGTATAAGAACCTCAACGACGCAGACAATCACTGTCGCGAGCGATCTTCTTGAGGAAACGACCATGAACCCGATTCGCATTGCAAAAAGCTGGATCAACTACCGCCGTACCGTTGCCGAGCTGGGCGGCCTTTCCAACCACGCTCTGAACGATATCGGCATTACCCGCTACGACATCCGCAACATTGCGGCTCGCTCCTTCCGTTAATCGGATCGAGCATTGCTTGGCTTGAAGACGGCGCCCTCGGGCGCCGTTTTCGTTTCTTGGAAGCGACGGATGCCTGTGGTAGGAAGCCGCCCATGAACAAAACGACGTCCTCCCATTCGCCCATCCACATCATTGGCGGCGGCCTCGCCGGGTCGGAAGCCGCCTGGCAGATCGCCGAAGCGGGCGTGCCGGTCATCCTGCATGAAATGCGCGGCGTGCGCGGCACGGATGCGCACAAGACCGAGAGCCTCGCCGAACTCGTCTGCTCGAACTCTTTCCGCTCCGACGATGCGACCAGCAATGCCGTCGGCGTGCTTCATGCGGAGATGCGTCTTGCGGGCTCGCTCATCATGCGATGCGCCGATCTCAACCAAGTGCCCGCAGGCGGTGCGCTCGCCGTCGATCGCGAAGGCTTTGCCGAGGCCGTCAGCGCAGCGATCGCAGACCACCCGCTGATCACGGTTCTGCGGGAAGAGGTCGGGGGCCTGCCGCCGAAGGACTGGGATCTCGCCATCATTGCGACGGGCCCGCTTACAGCACCGGCCCTCGCCGAGGCGATCCGCGCGGAGACCGGCGCCGATGCCCTGGCCTTCTTCGACGCCATCGCACCGATCGTCCATGCCGACACGATCGACATGGATATCTGCTGGCATCAGTCGCGCTACGACAAGGTCGGCCCGGGCGGCACGGGCAAGGATTATATCAACTGCCCGCTCACACAGGAGCAGTATGACGCCTTCGTCGATGCGCTCATCGCCGGAGACAAGGCCGGCTTTAAGGAATGGGAAGGCACACCCTATTTCGACGGCTGCCTCCCGATCGAAGTCATGGCGGAGCGCGGCCGCGAGACCCTGCGTCACGGGCCGATGAAGCCGATGGGCCTCACCAACGCCCATAATCCCTCGGTCAAGCCCTATGCCGTGGTTCAGCTTAGGCAGGACAACGCGCTCGGCACGCTCTACAACAT
This sequence comes from Sinorhizobium meliloti 4H41, assembly GCF_000375585.1. Taxonomy (GTDB): domain Bacteria; phylum Pseudomonadota; class Alphaproteobacteria; order Rhizobiales; family Rhizobiaceae; genus Sinorhizobium; species Sinorhizobium meliloti_A. Next base: position 71,116 of record NZ_AQWP01000009.1, read on the forward strand.
GGTCGGGTTCCAGACGAAACTGAAATACGGCGCGCAGGGCGAAGTCTTTCGGATGATTCCGGGGCTCCAAAACGCCGAGTTTGCGAGGCTCGGCGGCCTGCACCGCAACACCTATATCAACTCGCCGACGCTCCTCGACAATTCGCTGACGCTCAAGTCACGTCCGGGCTTGCGCTTTGCCGGCCAGATAACCGGCTGCGAGGGCTATGTGGAAAGCGCGAGCATCGGCCTCCTGGCGGGCCGCTTCGCCGCGGCGGAACGCAAAGGCGCCTCACCCGTCCTACCTCCGGTGACCACGGCCTTCGGTGCTCTCCTCAATCACATCACCGGCGGCCACATCGTCTCCGACGACGAACCGGGCAAGCGCTCGTTCCAGCCGATGAACATCAATTTCGGACTGTTTCCGCCGCTCGAACCGGGCGCCCTGACGAGGCCGGAGGGTGCCAAACGCTTCCGTGGAAAGGAGAAGGCGCTCGCCAAGAAGCAGGCGATGGCGTCACGCGCGCTGAGCGATTGCGCAAGCTGGCTCGGCAACGCCGTCTGACGAGCGACGAGAACTCCGTTGCGGATTCAGCCGGTCAGTCCAGACCCTGCGCCGCGTCACCCGGTGCTTCCAACTCCGATTTCGGACTGAAGGTGCCGAGCAGCCAGAGCGAAACCTCGGCTGCCTCGGCAGCCGTCCGAAATTCGAAAGCGTTGTCCAGATAGGCGAAATCCGGGAAGTGGACAATCAGCCCGCGCCCACTCTCGGACGTGTTGACCCGCACCTTGCCGGGCTGAATGACGTGGCAGACATAATGCGTGCCGTGCGATTGTATGAATCCGGCCTTGCCATCGTGCAGACGCAGGAAGATCGCCGTTCTGTCGACGGTCGAATGCAGCGCCCGGATCGCTTCGTCCGGGAATGCCCGGCCGAATTCCACGATCGCCGACCCGGCATCAGGATTGTCGGCGTCGCGCTCGGCGCGTGCGTTCATCCGAATATAAAACACGCAGACGGCGGCGATCGCCACCAGGAGCAGTAACCAAAGCATCGCGTGGGTCCCTTGATCGCGACGGGATTTCGATTGAGAAGGGTCATATCCCGCGAGACTTGCGCCAGCGTGACGGGCGAGCGCCTAGCGAATGAATCCTCGTCCAAGACGGGCGCTGTAGCACTTTTCGAAGGACTGCAATCTCTCCTCCTTCATCCCTGTGCTCATCACGGGGTGAGAGCAGCGCCGCGTCTGCGGCGCGGAGAGAGTTCTTTCAGCCCAAGGACTTGGTCTGGCTGGATTCCTGTGACAAGCACAGGAATGAGGGACCGGGGATGTGCGGCCAATACAACTCCGTTACGAATATGCGAGGGAACGGTCAACCTGTCACGCAATGAAAGGTCACGTCTACATTCTCGCGTCCAAACGAAGCGGGACGTGGTATACGGGCGTGACTTGGGGCCCTCCGCGCCGCCTCGCTATCTTCACGGTTTATGAAACGCGCCGAGGAGCGCGCCCTCTCCACCTCATCCCTGTGCTCGTCACAGGGATCCAGCAGCGCCGCGTCTGCGGCGCGGGAAGCGTTCTTTCAGCCCAAGGACTTGGGCTGACTGGATTCCTGTGACAAGCACAGGAATGAGGGCCGGGGATGTGCGGCTACTACATCGAAGCGAAACGGGACGCTGCATACGGGCGTGACCCGGGACCGTCCGCGCCGCCTCGCTATCTTCACGGTTTATGAAACGCGCCTAGGGACCGCACCCTCTCCACCCTCATCCTGTGCTCGTCACAGGGATGAGGCGATCAACAAGCGGCGGCGGGTATCTCAGCGGGCCTTCGTCTAAAACTGCCGGCGCCGGCTCGCCCGCCACATCCGCCATTGCCGCTGCCATTGCGGCGGCCGCAGTGGCTGACGGAGGATTCGTACTCCGGCGGCCTCCGCGCGATCGAACACCGGTTCGGCCAGGGCCACGGGAAGGAAAGCGGAGAAATTCCGGGCGGAGATCGCGCCTGCACTTTCACGTGCCTTGGCGAGATGATCGCGACCGAGGCCGCAGAAGGCGCGAACGGCCCTTTCGATCGCACTCTCGTCGGTTCCGGCAAGAAGCGTTTCCCGGTCGAGGCCCGTTGCGCTCAAAAGCTCGGCAGGAAGATAGACCTGGCCACGCCCGGTATGAACCGGCAGAAGCAGCAGGAGACCGGCGACCGTCTGAGCAACCCCGGCATGACCGGCTGCGTCTGATGATTTCGCAGCATTTTCGGGGTCCAGGATGAGAGATGAAAGCTGAATGAGCGCCGATGCGGTTTCACCGGCATAGCCCTCCAGCGCCGCCCTGTCCTGCATCGGGTCGTCGTAAAGATCGAAAATGCGTGCATCGATCATGTCCTGCAGAACGCGGACAGGAAGGTGATGCTCGCGGATGCAACGCAGGAGCGCTTCGGCCAGCGGATGCCCCGCGCCGTCCGACTGCTGGTTTTCGAGAATGTCACGCCACCACTGCAGCCGGATCTCGCCGGGGAGCGGCTCCTTGACCGTGTCGCGGACACGGGCGATCTCCGCGTAAAAGGCATAGAGCGCCGCGAGCGAGTGGCGCTTCTCTGCAGGAGAAAGCAGACAGGCCAGGTAGCGATCGCGGTCGGTGTCCCGCAAGGTTGCGAGAATCTGATCATCGGACTGTTGCACGCAGGGTTTCCTTCGAACGCCTCACACCGCGATCAATGCCGCGGCGACGGCCCGCGATTCCGCCAGCATCACGTTATAGGTCCGCACCGCCGCCCCCGTGCTCATCGGATCGGACGAGATGTTGGCGGCCCTGAGCGCCTCCTTCAGGTCTCCCGGCAAAGGGCGGATTTCCCGGCCGGTGCCGACGAGCAGCACCTCGACGTCACGCGCCTCATCGAAGATGCGCTGGAATTTCGCGACCGCGAGCACGTCGCCTTCGACAACGTCCCAGGCGTAGATGCCGGAAGGCAACATCAGAACCGACCCGCGATGCGACATGTCGGCGAAGCGGAAGCCGCCATTGCCGTAGGCGTCGACAGGCGCGCGTCCCGGAAAGTGCGCTTCGCGCATTTCGATCCCTTTTGCCATGGTCACACCGCACCCTTTGCTTCCGTCTCCGACGAGGCATCCCGGTCCGCCGGATCCTCCGTGCCTCCAAGACGATTGTTTCGGCGATTGAAGAGGATGAGCAGCGGTCCCGCGACATAGATCGAGGACACGGTGCCCACAAGCACACCGAATATGAGTGTCGCGCTGAAGGACTGGACGAGACCACTGCCTCCGAACAGATACAGCGCAACGAGAGCAAGGAGCGTCGTCAAGGCGGTCAGGACGGTCCGCGACAGGGTCTGGTTGATCGACGTGTCGATCAGGACGGAAAGCGGCATCCTTCGATAGCGCACCAGATTCTCCCGGACTCGATCATAAATCACCATGGTGTCGCTCAGCGAGTAGCATACGATCGTCAGCAGCGCTGCGATGCTGGCGAGATTGAATTCGATGCCCGTCACGACGAGGAACCCGAGCGTCAGCAGGACATCATGCAAGGTCGCGACAATGGCTCCGACGGCAAATCGCCGGCCGAAGCGAAGCCACACGTAAAGCAGCACGGCCAGCACGGCTGCGGCAACGGCGAGCGACCCTGCCCTCGTCAACTCGCCGGAAACCCCGGGGCCAACCACCTCGACACGCCGGAAGACATACTGATCCTCGAGTTCGGAGCGAACCAGCCCGACGGCCGTCTGCTCGGCATTGTCGCCGGCTTCCTGCGACGGGATACGGACGAGAACGTCTCGCGCCGATCCAAGTTCCTCGACTTGAACGTCTCCGAGGTTCAATTCATCGAGACGGGCACGGATGTCGGCACCATCGGCGACGCCGGTCCGTGCCCTCAATTCGATGACGGAGCCGCCCCTGAAATCTGCTCCCATGTTGAGCCCGAGGCTCGTCAGGAGAACCAGCGAAGCGAGCGACAATGCTGTCATCAGAATGAAGACCGGATTGCGGATCGCCATGAAACGGAAGTCCGCCCGACTGAAAAATCCCGTCCGGATGCCGCGCGGCAGACGCCGCGGCAGGCGGCGGCGATACCACCCGCGAATGAGGCGGCGTGTCAGGCTGTGCGCCGTCAGAATGGTGGTGACGCTGCCGATGGCAAGCGTAACCGCAAAACCCCGAATAGCGCCCGACCCGAGATAGAGGAGGATTACGCCCGCGATGAATATCGTCAGATTCGCATCGACGATGCTCCTCAAGACGCGCTCGAATCCGTCGTCCAGCGCCCTTCGCAAGGGTTTACCGCTGGTACGCGCTTCTTCCCTCAGCCGCTCATAGATGAGAACGTTCGAGTCGACCGCAATTCCGATCGTGAGGATGATCCCGGCAATTCCGGGCAATGTCAGCGTGGCGCCGGTGACGGACAGGACCGCGATGATCAGCACGACGTTGACGATGACGGCAATGACGGCGACGACACCGAAGAAGCCGTAGAAGCCAATCATACAGGCGGCGACGGCAATGGCCGCGATCAGGCCCGCCGTGAGGCCGTTTGCCACCGCGTCGGCGCCGTCCTCGGGACCGACGGTACGCTCTTCGATGACGGTCAGCGAAACGGGAAGCGGGCCGGCACGCATCAGGGCGGCAAGGTCGTTCGCCCCGTCCTCCGAGAGATTTCCGGCAATCCGGACGCTATCACCGGAAAGCGCGCCGTCTAGAACGGACGTCGAGATAACCTGCCCGTCGAGCACGATCGCGAACTGCTTCCGTGGATCCGACTGCAGGACCGGCGCGATCCGTGCGGCGGCCCCGGCAGTAATCCTTGCATTGACGACAGGTTCGCTCGTTGCCGGATCGAAGCCCGGCTGCGCCTCGACGAAGTCCGGTGCCGCAGCAAAGGCATGTCTCTCGACCAGGTAGGGTATTGGTGGATCGTCCAGCGAATAGAGGACCTCGGACCCCGCAGGCGGCCTCGTATCCACGGCCTGTTGTGCCGGCATCGAGGAATCCAGCCACTTCAGGGCGACATCTCCTCGCTGCCCGAGGAGATCCTTCAATCTTTGCGGCTCGTCCAGACCGGGGACCTGCACGCTCAGCCGGTCACCGCCGCGACGCTCTATGATCGGCACGACCGCGATGACTTCGCCGACCCGCCGGCGCACGACCTCGATGGACTGGGCGACGGCATCTGAGACCCTGAGATCTATGCCCTCGTCCGTCAGGCGAAGCCGAAGCGTGTCGCTGGTCGCGCTTCCCTCATAGACCAGTTCCTGTATGGAACTCCCGAAAAATCCGCCCTTTCGAACGGGGGCGACCAACGCCTTCAGCGCGTCGCGTGCCGCTGGTGCTTTCGTTGCATCGCGGAGACGAAACTGCAGGCTCTGCCCGCTTCCTGACAGCCCCGTATAGCGGATATCCGCCTGTCTCAGGGCATCGGCGATCGTGTCGATGGTCGATTGCAGGCGTTCCGCGACGATGTCTTCGCGGCTGACCTTCAGGACGATATGGGAACCGCCCCTGAGATCGAGCCCGAGCGGCACCTGCCGATGCGGCAGCCAGGTCGGCCAGTCGGCAAGCTGCTCTCTGGAAAGGAGATTCGGCAGTGCGAAGGCGAGGCCCGCAAGAACGACCAGCCAGATGAGAATGTTCTTGAACGGCGACAACCTGGGCATATTTCGAAATGCTCCAACCGCCGGTCTCTGCCGGTCGCGGCCCTTGCCCTAACCACGGTGATTTTGACCTCGCGTCGGACCAAAATCAAACCGTGATCGATGCCGATAGCAAGCGCGGTATGCGGGCAAAGCCGCGCACGCTTCTTCACGTTCCCCCGCCGGAGTTATTCCTTGACGGGCTCGCCCTTCACGCGAACTTCGGATACGCCGCTGCGCACAACGCGGACTTTGGTGCCCTCGGCGATCTCCACCTCGAGCTCCGTATCGTCGACGACCTTGGTCACCTTGCCGACGATGCCGCCGCCGGTGACGACCTGGTCGCCGCGCCGGATGTTCTTCAGGAGCTCTTCGCGGCGCTTCATCTGCGCCCGCTGCGGTCGGATGATCAGGAAATACATCACCACGAAAATCAGCAGGAATGGCAGGATGGACATCAGAATATCGGCGCCGCCGCCCCCAGGGGCCGCCGTCTGCGCGAAAGCTTCGGTAATAAACATCGATCACTCCTTGAGTTCAAATTGCGCGCTTGCCCCCGCGGCAAACCTGCCGGAATATAGGCAAGCCGTCCCGTAACGCAAATCGTCGGTACACTTCCCCGTTTCTCCTGCCTCTGGCACAAATTCCGCAGCAGGAGAACCCCCTGGTTGCAGGCTGCCGGTCTTTTCCAGCGCAAACCGCCGTGCTACCGAGAAAAACGCCGCCGGCGGCAGCTTCAACGGATTCGACCGGAGGATGAACGTCGCGGCGATTCAAGGATTTGGGTTAAGCCGGCGCACGCCCGTTATCGCGCGGGTCGGCCGCCCATGTTCGAAATCCAGCCTGCCGGAGATAGATGAAATGCCCGAAAGCAAGATCGACGTCCTGCTCAACGAAATACAGAAGCTTTCGGCCGCGATGGAGCGCATCGCCGGACCGGCATATGCCGTCAACGACTGGCATGAGGCGGAGTGTTTCGTCTGGGCACCGGCCACACGCCACCTGCAGCCCGTCCCGAACCCGAATCGCATCGATCTCACGCTCATTACCGGCGTCGACCACGTCCGCGACATTCTCTTCGACAACACGCTTCGCTTCGCTGACGGCTATCCGGCAAATAACGTGCTCCTCTGGGGCGCCCGCGGGATGGGCAAATCGTCGCTGGTCAAGGCCGTTCACGCAAAGGTCGCCCAGGACACCGGAAGCGCACTCAAGCTCGTCGAAGTCCACAGGGAGGATATCGCCACCCTGCCCGTGCTGATGGAAATCCTGAAGGCGGCGCCGATGCCCGTGATCGTCTTCTGCGACGATCTCTCCTTCGACCACGACGATACCTCCTACAAGTCGCTGAAGGCGGTGCTCGACGGAGGCGTCGAGGGGCGGCCGGCAAACGTTCTGCTCTATGCGACGTCCAACCGCAGACACCTGCTTCCCCGCAACATGATGGAAAACGAGCAATCCACCGCCATAAACCCCTCGGAAGCCGTCGAGGAAAAGGTGTCGCTGTCCGACCGCTTCGGGCTTTGGCTCGGTTTCTACAAATGCAGCCAGGACGACTATCTGGCGATGGTCGACGGATATGCGCAGTACTTCAAATTGCCTCTCGAGCCGGAAGCGCTGCATGCCGAGGCTCTTGAATGGGCGACGACGCGAGGGTCGAGGTCCGGCCGCGTCGCCTGGCAATTCATCCAGGACCTGGCCGGTCGCCTGCGCAGAAAGCTCGACGCTCCTGCGTAATCGCACTTGCCGTCTGCCGGCGTGATCGCGAAAGCGCCGCGCGTCTTGCCAGACACGCGGCGCTTTCGGTTTGCGCATAAGCCGGAAGCGACCGGTGCCACGGCTTATTCCAGATAGGTCGCAGGGTTGACCGGCGTCGCATTCTTGCGCACCTCGAAGTGAACTTGTGGCCGGGTCGCTCTGCCTGTCATGCCGGAGGATGCGAGCGTCTGGCCGCGCTGGACTTTCTGACCGCGTTGAACCTTGAGTTCGGCAGCGTTGCCGTAAACCGTCACCGTACCGTCGTCGTGGCGCACCAGAACGGCATTGCCGAGTTCTTTCAGGCTGCTGCCGGAGTAGATCACGACGCCGTTCTCGGCTGCCTTGATGGGCGTCCCCTCCGGCACCGAAATGTTGATGCCATCGTTTCGGTTGCCGTCGACATTGGCGCCATAGGCCGCGACGACCGCGCCACGGACAGGCCAACGGTACTTTCCGATGCCGGTCGATTTCGGAAGATCCTCGTCACCATCCGACCGGATGGCGACCTCCGAAACGCTTTCCTTGGCGGCAGGCGCCTTGGATTCGGTCAGCTTGCCCTGCTCGGTCGAAGCCGCCTGGGCCTCGTTCTTCTTGGCCGAAACAGAAGCCGTGACCACCGCATCGGTCGCCGGCGTTTTCGCCGAAGCGCTCGGGATGTTGAGTTTCTGCCCGATGCGGATGGCTTCTGTCGTAAGCCCGTTCGCCTGTTTCAGGGCAGCGACCGAAACGCCGTTCGCCTTGGCGATACGGTTGAGCGAGTCGCCCGGCTTGACCGTATAGGCACCATCTCCACCGCCCTCGCCGGCGCTGTTGAGCTTGCCCGCCGCGACATCGCTGCGGCTTTCGCTCTTTTCACGCGATTGGGATTGGCCGGGGAGGATCGCCACCTCGCGCTGGTCGGTCGGCAGCGGAGACGGACGCTTCTTGCCGCCCTCCACGTCGGCGATCGAACCCGATGCGGCCGCCTTTGCGGCGCTGCCTGCAGTACCGAACGCCGGAATGACGAGCCGCTGACCCGGCTCTACCTGGCTTGCCGATTTCAAGCCATTCGCCTTCAGTATCTCCTTCTCGGGGACGCCGAAGCGTCTGGAGAGAACGGCAACCGTGTCGCCTTGACGGACCATGATGGTCGGCGCGTTGGAGGCGCTCCAGCCACCCTTGCTGGGAATATCCTTGGCAGCCCCCGCCAGCGGCTCCGCCTTCGGGAGGGCAGCAGCCTGCGACGCGAGGGAGGCGGTCTGAACCTGCGGCTGCCGAGATGCGGAGGATGGTTCATCGAGGCTCGTTCGCTGAACGCTCATCGGCGTCGATGCGACACGGGCGCTGGATACCGGCGAGGCCGCCGCCGTGTTGTAGCCTCCGTTGCCGCCGCCGGAAGGATAGGATTGACCGAGCGCTGCGTTGTTCCCGTAGGAGGGCGCCGCACCGCCGCTCGCGACATCGCCTCTCGGTACCGTACTCGAGCCCTGCGGGATCGCACCCGTCATTATGTCGTCGGACCGCGAAAAGAGCCCGCCGAAGCGGCTGGCGTCAGAACTGCAACCGGTCGCTACACCCGCAAGCAGGATCGCCGCACAGAGACGGATCATGGACTTGCCTGCCTGGGGAGATACAAATTTACGCATGACGCTTTACCCACTCCGAACGCAACTCGCTGTAGAAGGATTAAAGCGCATTAGAGTTACCGCCCGGTTAAAGACGGCACCACTTTGGCGAAATGCTAACCATAGCCGCGCCGAAGCGGGCGTTTTCCGGTCATACGTGCGCTGCGGAACCCGGATACGGATCGCCAGAGCACCTCCAGGAAAAGTGTGTAACGGCTTCCGTGCGGAAGTGCGCAATTCCAAAAGTGGCAGGGTGTTTCACTGTTTCAGCGAAACAGTGAAACACCCTATAGCAGCTCGGAATAAAGCCGTTCGATTTCCGTCATCGGTCTCGGCTCGGGCGCATTTACCTCATAGCTGATATTGGACGCATCCCAGGCGAAAAAGGCGCGCTCTGCCGGCGACATCGTGGTCGAGGCCGGCGAAGGGGCAATCTTGTCTTCTTCGAGAAACACGCTGACCAGGTTCTCGAATTTGGCATCTATGTCGAGACCGCTGTCTGCATCATAGTCGAGCGAACGCAGGCCCGCGACCGCCGCTTCGCGCGTCCCGAAATAGCGCAGGCTGTTCTGATCCTCCGGGCGAAGGCCGTCATAATAGTCGATGAAGGCCCGGTAGTATGCCCTGTAGTCACCGGTTTCTGCGAGCTTGCCGAACGCCTGGTACTCGCGTGCCGCAAGTTGCGGCGAAAGACGATTGTTCCACTCATCCTTCGTAAGCGGCGGCAACTTCTCAGGCGTTCTTTTTGCCCGGCCGAGATAGAGCAACGCGTCGGCGGACAGCGAAATGCGCGGTGTCGGGTCGACGAAGCCCGCAGGCGCAACCAGCGCCCCGCTCTCGCCCTTGTCTGCGGCACCGGCCTGGTCGGCCGAACGCCCGGCGAGATTTCCCAAGCCATCACCGGACGCAGCGGCAGCGTTCAACCTGTTCTCGATCTGCATATGCCGTCTCCGTCTGTCGCATGACGACCGCGATGCGGAGCAAATGCGTACTCCGCGTCATCTCATGCCGCCCCGGCCTGGATCACGATGATTTCAGGTCGGGTACCTAAAGAGGGAAGCTTGCGCGGGGCTGGAGCGGGTTAAGATTGTATTAACCCGCCTCCGGGAGGCGCACGAGATCACGATGCTTCAGGTCGGGTCGGCCTAAAACATGAACGTCATCGATTCCAAAAAAATAGACTAAAGGAACGACGCTACCTGTGGGACGATCGGGAGGTAAGGCGCATCGAACAGGTCTTCCCGGTCGAAGCGGCTACCGGTGCGGTTGACGCGAACGATGCGGCAATGCGTTTCGCTCATCATGATCGGTACCAACAGTGTGCCGCCGGAGACGAGATGATCGGAGAACGTCCGGGGAAGGCTGTTGAACGCGGCGGTAATGAGGATCCGGTCGAAGGTGCCCTCGCCCGGCACTCCTGCGCTGCCATCGGCCTGGCGGACGACGACGTTGCGCACGCCCGCCTTCTCGAGGTTTTTCTGCGCCGAGGCGACGAGTGTCTGGTACCGCTCGATCGTCAGTACGCGCTCGGCGATCCGCCCCATCACGGCGGCGGTAAAGCCGCTGCCGGTTCCGACCTCGAGTATACGCTGGCCCGGCTTGAGATTGAGACAATGCAGAAGCCGCACGGCCATGTCGCAGCCCTCCATGAACGAGCCGCAATCGAGCGGAATCAGCCGCTTGGAGTAGACTTCGTCCTGGTATTGCGGCGGAGCGAAGAGCGTCCGCGGCGTCTGCTCCACAGCCTTCAGCAGCTCATGATTGACGATGCCGCCCGAGCGAAGCCGCAGCGCCATCGCTGCAAACCCCTCCTGCTGCGAAATTCGTCCGCTCAAGCGACACTTCCTTCCCGCAATGCCCGCGCGATGCGCTCCTGAGCGGCATGATCGGTCATGTCCAGTTTAAGCGGGGTTACCGAAATCCTGTTGTCTCGAAGAGCCCTGATGTCGGTGCCGGAACGGAAATCGCCGGCACGCTCGCCGAAACGGAGCCAGAAATAGGGAAAGCCGCGTCCGTCCGTGCGCTCGTCGATGCTGAGACCGAATTCGAGCTTGCCCTGCGACGTGACTTCAACGCCCGCAACGGCATCGACGGCGCAGTTCGGAAAGTTCAGGTTGATAAGCGTTCCGTCCGGCAGGTCGACTCCCATCAATGTGCGGATGAGCGCCGGTGCGTGCGTCTCTGCTACATCCCAGGGAGCGTCGCGGCCAACGGCATATTGAAAGGCCTGGCTGAGTGCGATCGAGCGAATGCCCTGCAGCGTTCCCTCGATGGCGCCGGCCACGGTTCCGGAATAGGTGACATCGTCGGCAAGATTTGCGCCGACATTGACGCCGGAAAGGACGAGGTCGGGCTTGCGATCAAGAATTTTCTTGACCGCCATGATGACACAATCGGTCGGGGTACCCCGGAGCGCAAAGCGCCGTTCGGAAACCGGGCGCAGACGCGGCGGCTCCGAAAGCGTCAGAGAATGGGCAAGCCCGCTCTGGTCCACTTCCGGCGCCACCACCCAAACGTCGTCCGATATCGTCCGGGCGATCCGTTCCAGCACGGAGAGGCCCTCGGCGTGAATGCCATCGTCATTCGTCAGCAGGATGCGCATTGCCGGTCTTCTTCCGCTTCATTCGTGCTAGGCCGATTTCTCGATCCGCCGCAGGCCGCCCATATAGGGCACAAGGACGTCCGGCACCGTGATCGAGCCGTCGTCATTCAGGTAGTTCTCGATGACGGCAATCAGCGCCCGGCCGAGCGCGACGCCGGATCCGTTGAGCGTGTGGACGAACTTCGTCCCCTTCTCTTCTTTGCCGCGGTAACGTGCGTTCATCCGGCGGGCCTGGAAATCGCCGCAGACGGAGCAGGAGGAAATTTCGCGATAGGCGTCCTGCCCCGGCAACCAGACCTCGAGATCATAGGTCTTGCGTGCGCCGAACCCCATATCGCCGGTGCAGAGCGTCATGACGCGGTAGTGCAGGCCGAGGCGCTTGAGCACCTCCTCGGCACAAGCGGTCATGCGCTCGTGCTCGTCGATCGAACTTTCGGCGTCGGTGATCGACACCAGTTCGACCTTGTTGAACTGATGCTGGCGCAACATGCCGCGGGTGTCACGACCGGCGGAACCGGCCTCGGAGCGGAAGCACGGGGTCAGCGCAGTGAAGCGCAACGGCAGTTTCTCACCGTCGAGAATCTGCTCCCGCACCATGTTCGTCAGTGGCACTTCCGCAGTCGGGATCAGCCAGCGCCCGTCGGTCGTGCGGAAGAGATCGTCGGAGAATTTCGGCAACTGGCCGGTGCCGTACATCGCATCGTCGCGGACGAGCAAGGGCGGCTGAACCTCGATGTAACCATGCTCCCCGGTGTGCAGATCGAGCATGAACTGGCCGAGTGCCCGCTCGAGCCGGGCGAGCTGGCCCTTCAGGATGGTGAAGCGCGACCCGGCAATCCGGGCCGCTCCCTCGAAGTCCATCAGTCCCAGCGCTTCGCCGATCTCGAAATGCTCGAGAGGCTTGTGATTCCAGCCGGGCTTGGCGCCGACGACCCGCGTCACGACATTCGCGCTTTCGTCCGCGCCGACGGGCACGTCATCGAGCGGCGTATTGGGGATGCGAGACAGCGCGTCCGAGAGCTCGGTCTCGATCTGACGGCTTTCCTCTTCGGCCGCCGGCAACGCATTCTTGAGGTCGGCCACTTCGGCCTTGAGCCTGTCGGCCAGCTCGCTGTTCTTCTGGGCCATCGCCGCGCCGATCTCCTTCGACGCAGCATTGCGCCGCGACTGCATGTCCTGCAGGGACTGGAGGATTGCGCGGCGACGTTCGTCAAGTGCGATCAGGGACGCCGACAATGGCTCCGCACCCCGTTTCGCCAGGGCGTCGTCGAGCCTGTCTGCATTCTCACGGATCCATTTGATATCGAGCATAGTCGTTCCACGCGTTAGTTGCTGCAGGACGTCGGAGCCGCTTACGGCGAAATCCTGCAGCGATTCAGAATGCCACAGCGCCCCTTGCGCGTGCGAGGAGCGAGGGCGCCGTGAACGGCGCAAGACGTCCGCGGTCAGCCCTTGGCGGGGTCAGCCGTCTCGGACGAGCTTTCCTGCTCAGAGGCAGCCTCGCGCTCGAGGGCCTCGGCAGCCCTTCGCCTTTCGACGAGTCGCGCCGTGTAGATTGAAATTTCGTAGAGAAGGATGGCTGGCAGCGCAAGGCCGATCTGGGAAACCGGATCCGGCGGCGTCAGAACCGCTGCGACCACGAAGGCGATCACGATCGCGTATTTGCGCTTCTCGGCGAGGCCCTGGGCGGTGACGAAGCCGACACGCGCGAGGAGCGTCGTGATGACCGGCAACTGGAACACCAGACCGAAGGCGAAGACCAGGGACATGATGAGGCTGAGATACTCGGACACCTTCGGCAGGAGCTGGATCGCAACCTGCCCTTCGCCGCCGCCCTGTTCCATGGCGAGGAAGAACCACATGACCATCGGCGTGAAGAAGAAATAGACCAGCGCGCCGCCAAGCAGGAACAGGAGTGGCGAAGCGACCAGGAATGGCAGGAAGGCAGCGCGTTCGTTCTTGTAAAGGCCGGGTGCAACGAACCTGTACACCTGCGAGGCGATGACCGGAAATGCGATCACCAGCGCACCGAACATCGCAACTTTGATCTGCGTGAAGAAGAACTCCTGCGGCGCCGTGTAGATGAGCTCGACGTTGCGGTGGCTGAGCCCGGCCCAGCTCACGGCCCACTTGAACGGCAGAACAAGGAGGTTGAACAGCTGCTTGGCAAAATAGAAGCAGACGAGGAACGCCACGAAGAATGCGCCCACCGCCCACATCAACCGCGTGCGCAGTTCGATCAGATGCTCGATAAGCGGCTGCGGCCGGTCCTCGATATCGCGGCTCATGCGTCACCTTTCTTGCGCGAAGCCGCGCGCGTCTTCGACTTGCTCGCAGCCGGCGCTTCGCCCGGCGCCTTGCGCGCAGGCGACTTCCTCGGCGCCGTTTCGCCTGCGGCCTTCTTCGTGACGGAAGCGCCCGACTTCTTCGACTGCGCTCTGGACTTGGCGGCAGGTTCCGGTTCGCTCGCCTTCGGCGCGTCGGCGGCACGGTCCATCTGTCTCGATGCCGAGCTCACCGCTGCCGCCGCCACCTTATCCGTGGCTACTGCCGCCGTTTCGCCGGCGGCGTCGGTACTGACCGGTTCGACCAGCGGTTCGGGCGTCGTGGAGGCTGGCGGCCTATCGGGCGTGGTCGCCTTCTGCAGATCGGACTTGATCTCGTTACCGAGCTGCCGCAGCGGATTCATCGCATCCCGCAATGCCGCGGTCGGATTGAGGCTTTGCGCATCGCTGATCGTCTTGCGCACGTCGTCAAGATCGGCTTCACGCAGCGCCTCGTCGAACTGCCGCCGAAAATCGGACGCCATGCCGCGCATCTTGGACGTCATCCGTCCAAACGCGCGCAGCATCGGCGGCAGGTCCTTCGGACCGACGACGATGATCAAGATGATTGCGATAACAACAAGCTCGGTCCAGCCGATATCAAGCATCCGACGCGCCCTAAAAACCCGTGATACGGGCTACCGGGTGCTGTCGCACCCAGCCCCGTCAGCCTCCGACCGTCAGCGGACTTCGTCAGATTTGTGGTCGACGGTCTTGCCGTCGATCGATTTGTCGGCCGAAGCAACCTCGTCGTCGCCCATGCCCTTCTTGAAGTTCTTGATGCCCTTGGCAACGTCGCCCATCAACTCGGGGATCTTGCCGCGGCCGAACAGCAGCAGAACCACCGCCAGGACGATCAGCCAATGCCAGATACTAAAGGAACCCATCCACTTACTCCCTCGAGACCCTAAACAGATTAGAGCCCAGCACGTTGTCATTTTTCAGGCGCACCCTCCGGGCACGCCATCCTCTTGGCGGACCCTAAGGTGTTGATGCGTCTTTTTCAAACACCAATATGTCGCGCTCGTTAACGGAAAGCGTGACGTCACGCAATCCTTGCGGCAGCAAATCGGCGCGGATGCGGGCGCGAACGGTACGTTCGGACTGCGGTACGGCGAGTTCCAGAAGCTCCACGACGCCCAGGAAGCGCCGGGATACGATGCGTGCCGGAATTTCTCCACCGGTCTCGTCGAGCCGGATGCCGGAAAGACGCACCGCTACGCTCAGTGGCTGCCCTTCCGTATATTGCCCTGTTGGCACAACCCCCAGCGGCGTTTCGACATGGCCGTCCCGCACGCGCGCATCGAAGACGTTAATTTCCGAGAAGAAGCCGGCAGTGAAGAGATCGCAGGGCTGGCGATAGAGCTCGTCCGCCGTGCCGACCTGCACCAGCCGGCCGTCTTTCAGCAGTGCGATCCGGTCCGCCATACGCATCGCCTCTTCGGCGTCGTGCGTTACGACGATGGCGGTCGCGCGCGTCTCGCGCAGTATGGCCAGCGTGTCGGCGCGGATGGAATCCTTCAGACGGGAATCGAGGCCGGAAAAAGGCTCGTCCATCAAAAGCACCGCCGGCCGCGGCGCAAGCGCACGCGCAAGCGCCACGCGCTGCTGCTCGCCGCCGGAGAGCACATGCGGATACCGCTCGGCATAATGCAGAAGGCCGACCCGCTCCAGCGCGGCATCGGCCTGCAGCAATGCCTTCTTCTTCGGCAATTCGGTCAAGCCGAAACAGACGTTCTCACGGATGGTCATATGCGGGAAAAGGGCAAAGTCCTGGAACATCAGGCCGACGCCGCGTTGCTCCGGCGGAATGAAGATGGAAGGGCCGGATATTTCCTGTCCATTCAGCAGCAGACGCCCGCCCGTCTGCTTCTCGATGCCCGCGGCGATGCGCAACAGCGTTGTCTTGCCGGAGCCGGAAGGTCCGAGCAGGCAGAGCACTTCGCCGGCCTCGGCCTTGAGCGTAACACCCTTGATCGTTTCCTTGGAATGATACCGATGGCTGATATTCTCGAATGCCAGGTTCGCTGCGAACGACACACCCGAGCGCCTCGTCATCGTGACGGCGCCGCTACGCGCATCTGAAACCATGCTTGCATTCCTCGACCCGAAGATCCGGCTCTAACCTAAAGCCGATATCCATACTCAGGATTTTTAATCGTCTTCTTCAGCCTTCGGTGTCAAGAGGCCCAGTTCTTCGAGGTCCATCTGCGTGATGGGATCCTCGTTTTCGGCAAACTCGTCGTCGCCGATCGGAACCGGAATGTTCAGATTGGAAGGGACACGCCCGGACAGCAGGCCGGCTCCCTTCAGCTCCTCGATGCCCGGAAGGTCGCGGATCTCTTCGAGGCCGAAATGATCGAGGAAGTCTCTCGTCGTGCCGAAGGTCACCGGACGTCCGGGTGTGCGTCTGCGACCGCGGAACCGCACCCATCCCGCCTCCATCAGCACGTCGAGGGTACCCTTCGAGGTCTGGACCCCGCGGATATCCTCGATCTCTGCGCGCGTCACCGGCTGGTGATAGGCGATGATCGCCAGCACCTCCAGCGCCGCGCGCGACAGTTTGCGGACCTCCTGCTCCTCCGTATTGACGACGAAGGACAGATCCGCGGCAGTGCGGAAGGCCCAATGATCGGCGACCTGAACCAGGTTGACGCCGCTGCCGGCATATCGGCTCTTGAGCCGCGCCATAACGGTTGCGACGTCGACGCCGCGCGGCAGGCGGCCGGCAATATAGGTTTCTGAAACCGGTTGGGCGGAGGCAAATACAAGGGCCTCGGCGATCCGCTCGGCTTCCTGCTCGAGCCTCGGATCGAAAGAGAATTCTTCCTCGTAATCCTCGTCACCCGGCACGAATTTTTGGGCTTCAGCCACGTGCCGCCTCCATCTCCGCCAAGGTTGCCGCATCGATCGGATTTGGCCCGCGCCGCAGATAGATCGGCGTGAAAGCGCCCTCCTGACGAATTTCCAAACGCCCCTCGCGCACCATTTCGAGTGAGGCCGCAAAGGAGCTCGCAATCGCCGTCGCGCGCTCCTTCGGGCTCGTCATGTAGCGGATCAGGAAATGGTCGAGCGCGGTCCAGTGGTCAAGGCTGCCGACCATTCTCGCCAGGATCAAACGGGCATCGCCGAGCGACCAGACATGCCGCTTCTCGATCGTCACCTGGGTTATCGCCTGACGCTGCCTGAGCGTCGCATAGGCGGTCAGCAGGTCGTAGAGCGAGGCGTCATAATCGGACTTCCTCTCCGTGACGATGTGCTCGGGCGCGCCGCGCACGAAGATGTCCCGGCCGAGGCGGTTCCTGTTCACGAGTTTCGTCGCGGCGTCGCGCATCGCCTCCAGACGTTTCAGCCGGAATGCAAGCGCCGAGGCCATCTCCTCGCCCGACGGTCCTTCATCCTTTGCCGGCTGGGGGATGAGCAGGCGCGACTTGAGATAGGCAAGCCACGCCGCCATGACGAGATAGTCGGCGGCAAGCTCGATACGGATGGACCGTGCCCGCTCGACGAAGGCGATATATTGTTCCGCCAGCGCCAGCACCGAGATGCGGGAAAGATCGACGCGCTGGCTGCGCGCGAGGTGCAGCAAGAGGTCCAGCGGACCTTCGAAGCCGGCGATGTCGACGACGAGCTCGTCCTCGTGCAATCCGCGACGGGCAGACTCGTCCTGCCACAAAGGCTCCATCGGCGCCTTCGCGGAAGGCATTTCCTGCCTTTCGTCCGATTTGCTCACGACCCTGCCCTTTCAGCAACGGACCCGCGCGCCAGGCTCGAGAGCCTAGGCGAGCGCGAACATTGCGTTGAATTCCGCGCGCAGTTCAGCTTCGACTGCGTCGTCCGGTTCCCGGAAAGCAGCCTCGGCAGCCCTCGCCCGGCGGAGCCTCTCGCCGGAGAGAACTGGAACGACATCTGCCACGGCCTTCATTTCTTCCATAATGCCATGACAATGCAAGACGAGATCAAGACCGGCGGCGATTATTCCGCTGGCACGTTCAGTCATGTCGCCGGCAAGCGCATTCATGGAAACGTCGTCGGACATCAGCAGGCCGTCGAAGCCGATGTGGCCCCGGATGATCTCGCGCACGACCTTCGCAGAGGTCGTCGCCGGGTTGTCCGGGTCGATAGCAGTGAAGACCATGTGCGCCGACATGGCCATCGCTTCGTCTTTCATTGCCGCGAAGGGCAGAAAATCGCTGCTCTTCAACTCATCGATACCGGCGCTGACGACCGGCAGGTTGTGATGCGAATCGACGAAGGTCCGGCCGTGACCGGGCATGTGCTTCATCACCGGCAACATGCCGCCCGCCTTCAAACCTTCGCTCATCGCGCGACCGATCGCGGTTACCGTCGCCGGGTCATGCCCATAGGCACGATTGCCGATGACGTCATGGCTGCCGGGTACCGGCACATCGAGTACCGGCAGGCAATCGACCGTGATGCCGAAGCGCATCAGGTCGAAGGCATGCAGACGCCCCATGACCCATGCGGCACGCAAGCCCCGTTCCCTGTCCCGCCGATAGATTTCGCCGATCGCCGCGCCGTTCGGATATTGCTGCACGAGCGGCGGACGTATGCGCTGAACGCGACCGCCCTCCTGATCGATCAATACCGGAACCCGGGGGTTGCCGATGCTGTCACGCAGGCTCGCCACCAGGTCGCGGATCTGCTCTTCCTCACCGATATTGCGTCCGAAGAGAATGAAGCCCCATGGGCGCTCGCCCGCAAAGAAATCGTGTTCTTCCTGCGTCAGCGTAAGGCCCTTGCAGCCGGATATGAATGCTTTTGATTCGCTCATACCAAAAGCATACTGCATGTTTCCCTAAAGCGTAGCCGACTTGGCCATATAAACGTGCGGCAATCCCGCAACGAAAACGGGCGCGGCATCCCTGCCGCGCCCGTTTCTTGTTTTCTCTTCTCAGGCTTATTTCGTTACCAGGCAGCTTCCGCCGGCGCTTTTATAGCGAGAGCAAAGCGAATTGGCCTCCTCGCGCGAGCCGACGGGGATCCTGACCCGGTAATAGGTGCCCTTGCCAGCAATCTCCGCCTTGCGGATGTCCACCCCGCGACCGCCGATCACGCTCGCGTACTTCGAGGAGAGATTGTTGTAGCTCTTCTGCGCCTCGGCTTCCGAAGGCAGAGAGGCAATCTGGATCACGTAGCTGCCGGCGGGAACCGAAGCCGTCGCCAGCGGTGCGGCTGCCGTTTCGGTTGCGGGCTGGCTTTCCGCGGGGGCCGCGGCGGGAGCAGCCGCCTGCGGCTGAGCGGCCGGGCGTGCCTGCGGCAGCGCGGTCGTCTTTACGCTTCGAACGGGCGTGGCCCCTTCGGAGGCTGCAGCGAGCTGATCCGGCTGCGCGGCAGCCGTTGCTTCGGCTTGTGAACCGGCGGCAACGGCTTCACCGGACGCACGGGCCGGGATCGGCGCCGGACCGCCGGCTGTTGCCGCCGCGCTTTCCTGTTGCGGAGCCGGTTCCTCACGGGGGACAAGCGTACCGTCCGGCTTGACGATCATGGTGCGGACCTTGCGCGGTGCAACGGCGGGAACCGCTTCCTCTTCATCGGCGGCATTGCCGGCATCGGTCCCCGGCAGCAAGCGGGCGACCTCGTCGTCGTCGGCGGGCGAAGCACCCGGCAACGTCTCAACGTCTCCACGTCCCTCGAGCGGCAAAGTCTCCGGCGTCAGCGTCCGCTGCACCACGTCCATCGGCTCCTCCGTCGAGGAGACCAGGCTCTGCTGAAGCGGCGCCTTGCCCGAGACGCCGGCAACGCGGTCGTAAACCGCCTTGTCCTGGTTCGGCACAGTCTTGCCGCCCTTCTCCTCGGGCACGACCTTCACCGGCGTCTTGTCCGCCAGGATGATCTTCGGACCATCGCCGGAAAGCACCGCGTTGCTGCCGCCCATCCAGGCGTAGACGGCGGCGCCGCCGACGATGATGATGCCGGCAACGCTGGCAGCCAGCAACATCGAGCGCTGGGACCGCCGGCCATAACCGTCTTCGCGATATTCCTCGGCCTGAGCATGGGGCATCGCCGTCATGCGCTCGGCTTCCTGCGTTGGGCTCCGGCGCTCCGCCATCGATCGCTGGAAGTCTTCCTCCATCGCCTTCTCGAACTCGTCGAAATCATCGGCCGGTGCGAATACAGGATCCGCTTTGTCCGCCGATGCAGCCACGGGTTCGAGGTTTGCGCCGTTCTTGGCAGCAGGCGCCGGCGCGCTGAAAAGCTGCGCCATCTCGGCGTCGATATCCAGATCGTAATCGGCCGGATAAGCCGCTGCTTTTTCCTCCGCCTCGACCGGAGGGAGCTGTGGAACGTCCAGTTCGCCGATCGGTGCGACACCGCTTTCGGTCTCGCCGATCATCGCCGGGTCGAAAGGCAAGGCTACGTCGGCGGTTGGCTTTTCGGGCTCCACCGGCACAGGCATGTCCCGCGACGATACCGACGCTTGATGGACGAATGTCTCGGGCTCGCGTGGCGCGCCCATGGCCTGCAGATACGGCTGCGCAGGCGTTTCCACGAGCGCCGGGTGCGCTACGGCGGCCTGCGTAGCGACAATACTCGCCGGCGCATCGGCGACCGGGCTGTCCGTAAGATCGAGGTCGAGCGCTATGTCGGCCAGTTCGAGTTCGAAGTCCTCGATGTCGAAGCTCGGCTCGATTTCCGCTTCCGGCATCCGGTTTTCGGGCACCTGAGGCGCTGCTTCCGCACGCATTTCGGGCGCTCGTTCCGGCGACACGCTCTGCACGACGACCGCCGGGCTTGCGGCAGCCGGGCTTGTGGCAGCCGGGCTTGCGACAGCCGTCTCGACGGTCGGCGTGGCAAAAGCCCGCTGCTGCGAGACGCCGCCTGACGACGCGACCGGAGTCGCGCGGCTGAACGTCGGAGTAAAAGGATAGTTGTTCTTCTTCACGGCCGCCGGAGCGGACCGATCCTGCGTTTCGGCCACGGCCGGGGCAGCGACTTCTGCGGCGGCAGGCACCGGAAAACGCTCGACATCGGTCAGGAGCCGGTCGGCGTCAGTGGAAGCCGACGGTTGCGACGGCATTTCCGGCGGTGCGACGGCAATGTCCTCCAGCTCGTTGCTCTCGGCCGCACCGGCGAGATCGCCGGCCATGTCGACATAGACGGGCTCTGCAAGCCCGGCCTGCTCGGCGAGTTTGCCGGCTACGGCCAGCTTGGCGGAAAGCGGCTCCTGCCAGTCGGAGAAGACAGGAACGTCGCTTACGCCGGCAGGTACCACATCCGGCTGGGCGGCGTCGGTCGCATCCGGCGATGCATCGTAGCCAAGCGACAATTCGAGCTCGCGCTCCAGGTCGACGGCCGGTTCGTCATGGGGCGCTACGGCGACCGCAGCCAAATCCTCGTTCGACGTCCGTTCCACCGGGGTCTCGATCGAAGGCGACGCGGCGGCCTCGGCGACCCCCTCGAGGGCCGGAGCGACATCGGTGACGACTGCATTCTGAGCGACCTGTTCGTCGAAGACAGAGTGCGGGCCATCGGTCGATACTGGGGCAGACGGATGCTCGACAAGGCCGCTATCGGGCCGAACAGGCGCTGCATGGGGCGTATCGTAGCTATCGAACGCGCGGAGGAGCTCCTCCTCGAGATCGAAGGCCGGCTCGCGCCGCATCGCCTCCTGGTGGCGCTGAAGTTCCTGCAGTTGCTGAACGGCTGGCCGAGCATCGTAACCGACAATGCGGGCAAGTTCGCTCAACGGATCATCATCGGCCAATGGTTCGAATTCTGCCGGCCCGCTTCGTGCGAATTGTTTGTCTGCCATACTCTCCACTCACAACTGCCTGCGTTGAATTGCCAGTGCATTGTGGGGAATTGGTGACACGACTTACCGCATCTCATCCGGTGCAGAAGTGCCTGTGATCGACAGGCCCGACTTCAATACCGAGGCGACAGCATGCACCAGCCCGAGTCTGGCAATGCTTAATTCTCTATTCTTATCGTTAACAAAACGTAATTCCGGGTTTTCCTTACCTTTGTTCCAGTGTCCGTGGAAGACCGCGGCAAGATCATACAGGTAAAAAGCGATCCGGTGAGGCTCGTGCGAGAGTGCTGCCGCCTCCACCACGCGGGGATATTCTGCAAGCTTGGCGACGAGCTGCATTTCGGTGGGGTCGACAATCGCGCCGGCCGCGCCCGCGAGATCCACGGAAGACAGATCAAGATCAGGGAATGCTTCCGCAGCCTGGCGGAAAACGGATCGGCAGCGCGCGTGAGCGTATTGCACGTAGAAGACAGGGTTGTCCTTCGACTGTTCCGTCACCTTTGCGAAGTCGAAGTCGAGCGGCTCGGAGCTCTTGCGGTAAAGCATCATGAACCGCACTGGATCGCGCCCGACTTCGTCGACGACGTCGCGCAGGGTCACGAAATCGCCCGAACGCTTGGACATCTTCACGGGCTCGCCGTTGCGATAGAGCTTCACGAGCTGGCAGAGCAGCACCGTCAGCTTCGCCGATCCGCCGGAGATCGCACGCGCCAGTGCCTCCAGCCGCTTGACGTAGCCGCCATGGTCGGCGCCGAGCACATAGATCATCTCGTGGAAGCCACGATCGAACTTGTCCTTGAAGTAAGCAACATCGGCCGCGAAATAAGTATAGCTGCCGTCGGACTTGATCAGCGGGCGATCGATGTCGTCGCCGACCTCGGTCGAGCGGAAGAGCGTCTGCTCCCTGTCTTCCCAGTCTTCCGGCAGCTGCCCCTTCGGCGGCGGCAGCGTGCCCTTGTAGACGTGGCCCTTGAAGGTCAAATCGTTGATGGCCGTGCGGATCCGCGCCGCACCGTTGTCGTGCAGGGCGCGCTCGGAAAAGAACACGTCATGGTTGACGTTGAGCGCCGCCAGATCCTCGCGGATCATCGCCATCATCGCGTCGATGACACGCTCCTTGACGAGCGGCACCCATTTGTCCTCCGGCATGATCCTGAGGCTCGTGCCGTACTCGTCCGCGAGCGCCTCGCCCACCGGCACGAGATAGTCACCCGGGTAGAGCCCCGCCGGAATTTCGGCGATATCCTCGCCGAGCGCCTGGCGGTAGCGCAGGAATGCCGAGCGGGCGAGAACCTCGATCTGCGAGCCCGCGTCGTTGATGTAGTATTCCTTGGTCACGTCATAGCCCGCAAAGGCCAGCAGGTTGGCGAGCGCGTCACCGACGACCGCGCCGCGGCAATGGCCGACATGCATCGGCCCGGTCGGGTTTGCCGAGACATACTCCACGTTGATCTTGCGTCCGGCGCCGGACGTGCTGCGTCCGTAATCGACGCCGGCACGCGTGATGGCTGCCAGAAGCTTCTGCCAATAGGAAACGGACAGGCGGACATTGATGAAACCGGGACCGGCAACGGAAACGCCGGCAACCTCCGGATCCTGCCCGAGCTTTTCGACGATAAGGTCCGCAAGCGCGCGCGGGTTCATGCCAAGGGGCTTGGCGAGCACCATGGCGGCATTGGTCGCCACATCGCCGTGACTTGCATCACGCGGCGGCTCTACATTGATGCGCCCGAAGTCCAGCTCGGATCGCTTTTCACGAATGATCTCAATCGATTCCAGAATTCTGTTAATTCTTGCTTCGAAGTCTGTGAAAAGGTTCATCTAATCCGTCCGCTTTTTCCAGCCACACTGGAGAATGGCGCAAATTCAAAGGAGGCCGGGTCCATCGAGAACCTGCAGCCTCCACGCGGGGGCGTCACTAGCGCAAATCAGGCGTATGGTCAAACAAGCGCCTATGCACGCTTATCGCGAAAGTGTCGGTCATACCGGCGAGGTAATCGCCGACGTGGCGCGCCCGGGCCGGCACCGCCATACCGGCGATTTGGTCGATCCAGTAATGCTCCTTCATCAGCGACGGATCGTGCATGAAGGCCCGGTAGAGGTCCGTTACGATCGATGCCGCTCCCTGTCGTACCCGCATGACCTCCGGATGCCGATAGATGCGCGTCATCAGCAGATTCTTGATCTGGCGGTCCGTCTCGCTCATCTCGTCCGAGAAGGTTGCCATTACCCTGCCCGCGCGTCGCACGTCTTTCGCGCTTTCCGGCCGGTCTTCACCGAGCCTTTTCTGCGCCACGGCGATGACGTCCTCCACCATGGCGGTGATCTGCCGCCGCATGATCTCATGCGTGAACCGGCTGCTTTCAAGGCCCGGATAGCGGTCGTGAACCTCGCGCATCAACCGAGCGAGAAACGGTATCTCTTCCAGCATTTCGAAAGTGAGATAGCCGGCACGCAGTCCGTCGTCGATATCGTGGGTATTATAGGCGATATCGTCGGCAATTGCCGCCACCTGCGCCTCGAGGCTCGCAAAGCTCGCAAGCTCGAGGTCGTGAAGCGCGCAGTAATCGAGAATCGGCTGCGGAACGGGGCCGCGAAGGCCCTGCCCGTCTGCCGTCATCAGAGGGCCGTTGTGTTTGACGAGTCCTTCGAGACTCTCCCAGGTGAGATTGAGACCGTCGAACTCCGCATAGCGCCGCTCCAGCTTGGTGACGATGCGCAGCGACTGGGCGTTGTGATCGAAGCCGCCATAGGGCTCCAGCACCTCGTGCAAAGCGTCCTCGCCGGTGTGCCCGAACGGCGTATGGCCGAAATCATGGACGAGCGCGACCCCCTCGGCGAGATCCTCGTCCAGTTTCAAGGCCCTGGCGAGGGCGCGAGCGATCTGCGCGACTTCGATCGTATGCGTGAGCCGCGTGCGGTAATGGTCTCCGTCGGCGGCAATGAAGACCTGCGTCTTGTGCTTCAGCCGCCGGAAGGCCGTGGTATGAACGATGCGGTCGCGGTCGCGTTGGAAATCGGAACGCGTGGGGCTCGATGCCTCGGGATAAAGTCTGCCGCGGGAAGCCCAGGGGTTCGATGCATAAGCTGCGTGTTCACCGTAACCGAAACCAAGGGCCTGCCTGTCGACTGTCATTTCACACCTGCGCGCGTCATCCCATTGACGGGACATTCAAGCCTTCATACCTATAGAAAGCGCTACAGGAAAGCGACGCCGGCCGGCGACTCCGTCCCCTCGGGGCGGAACAGCGGCTTGCGGCAAGCCTGAAGATCGCCTGTCACGGCATGCGATTATAGCGCCAGAGCGAAGACGAATCTCTCCGGTTCTTGACCCCGGCAGGAGGCAAATAAGATGCAGGAAACAGTTACGCTTTCGGATGCGGCGGCCAGACGCATTGCCGCAATTCTCCAGGCGGAGAAGGACAAGAGCGC
Source organism: Sinorhizobium meliloti 4H41 (assembly GCF_000375585.1). Taxonomy (GTDB): domain Bacteria; phylum Pseudomonadota; class Alphaproteobacteria; order Rhizobiales; family Rhizobiaceae; genus Sinorhizobium; species Sinorhizobium meliloti_A. Next base: position 96,234 of record NZ_AQWP01000009.1, read on the forward strand.
GATGCGCGTCTCCGTCGAAGGCGGCGGGTGCTCGGGCTTCTCCTACAAGTTCGATTTGGTGGACGCCGCAAATGCCGACGATCTCATCCTCGAAAAGGACGACGCCAAGGTCCTGATTGACAGCCTTTCGCTGGTCTATATGGGCGGCTCGGAGATCGATTTCGTCGACAATCTTCTCGGACAGTCGTTCCAGATCAACAATCCGAACGCGGTCGCAAGCTGCGGGTGCGGAACGAGCTTTTCGATCTGACGGCTCGCGCCACATCGTTATCGATTCCAGGACGTTGGAGCGAGATGCGGGCGGAAAACCCCACTAAAGATAGGGCGATCCGAGCCAGAGCAATCGGTTTGCCAGCCGGTTGACGAGCGGCTGCGCGCGGAGCCCCGCAAGGGTCACTTCATCCGCCTTCGCGCGTATGGCGCAGACCTTTTCGCCGATTGCGCGTGCGAAGGCTTCGTCGAGTATTTCGAAGTCGAACTCGAAATTGAGGCGCAGGGAGCGAGGATCGAGATTGGTCGATCCGACATAGACCCAGCGATCGTCGATGACCATCAGCTTGGAATGATTGAAGGCGCCCTTTGCCCGCCAGACGCGGCAGTGACCTTTCAGCACCTGGTCGAACTGTGCCGTCATCGCGCGGTCGACGAGCGTCAAATTGTTGACGGAGGGCACGACGATGTCGACCTCGACACCCTTCCTCGCCGCCGTCACGAGCGCGCTGATCAATTCCTTGTCGGGCAGGAAATAGGGCGACATCAACCGGATATGTTTTCGCGCCATGGAAAAGGCGCCCATAAGCATCTTGTGATTCGTCTCGTTGGTGTTGTCAGGACCTGAGGGAACGGCCCGCATCAGCACCGATCGCTCGTCCGGCTCCGCGGGAAGGCCGGCGAGCCGCCAGCCGTCGCCTGCCAGCACCTCCTCGCTCGAAAACTGCCAATCTTCCGCGGCAACCTGAAAGATATCGGCGACAACGGGTCCCGTAACGCGGAAATGCGTGTCGAAAGAAGCAGCCTTTCCTGCGATTTCAGCGGAAAAGCCCGCACGGATGTTCATGCCGCCGGCGAAAGCAACCGTACCGTCGACAACCATGATCTTGCGGTGTGTCCTGAGATTGGCATAGGGCAGCCTCAGGCCCATGATGATATTGCCGTTGAAGACGGCGGTCGGCACGCCTCCTTCCTTCAGATAGCCCACAATGGACGGCACGGAATAGCGCGCTCCCACGGCATCGATCAGGACGCGCACGGCGACGCCGCGTTTCACTGCGGCGATCAGGGCATTGGCGAAACGCATGCCGATGGGATCGCGGTCGAAAATATAGCTCTCGATGAGAATGCTGCGACGGGCGGACGAGATCTCGTCGAGCATCGCCGCATAGACCGCGTCGCCGCCCTCGAGCATGGTGATGTGGTTTCCCGCCGACATCGTGAAGCGCGCAACGCGGTCTCCAAGCATCTTCATTGCCGCGAAGCGCTGCCCGAAACGGGCCACCACCTGATCATGCGTGACATCGAAGCGCCCGAACGGGTCCCGCTCGGTCGAGCGCAGCAGCGAACGCTGCAGGCCGATAGACGAGCGGCGCATCCGATTGATGCCGGCGACCGCGTAGATGACCGCCCCGATGACCGGTGAGAGCAGCACAACGCCGACCCAGCCGGCGGCCGCACGCACATCGTCCTTCGTCATTGCCGCATGGATGATTGCCGGGACGCCGAGGACGACCGAAAGCAGCGCCAGAAAATGCGGCCAGTAACTCTCTATGAACGCGATCATGCGCGGGACTATAGACGGACGCGGAGCGGAATCAATTCGGCTACTTAAGGGTGAATCCTAACGTGGGGAAGAAGCGGATGATGGGCCGGACCGGCGGCGGCCCGATCCCGAACCCAAATGACGGATCCCGGATTTGTCAAAAGAATTTCCAGCCGCTAGAACGAATCGACCGAACGGACTCAAATGTCGTGAGAGGCAAGGCTGCCCAATGAAGATTGCCACATGGAACATCAACGGCGTCAAAGCGCGTCTCGACGGCCTCGTTGCCTGGCTTAGGGAGTCGAACCCCGACATCGCCTGTCTGCAGGAGATCAAATCCGTCGACGAGACATTTCCGAGAAGCGAGATCGAGGCGCTCGGCTATCATGTGGAGACGCATGGACAGAAAGGCTTCAATGGCGTTGCCCTGCTCTCCAAGACAAGACCGGACGAGATCAATCGCGGATTGCCGGGAGACCCTGCCGACGAACAGTCGCGTTTCATCGAGGGCGTATTCTCCGTCAATGGCGGAGCGCTTCGGGTCTGCTGTCTCTATCTGCCGAACGGAAATCCGGTAGAGACGGAAAAATACCCCTATAAGCTCGCATGGATGCGGCGTCTGGCCGCCTTCGCGGAACAGAGGCTCGTGCTGGAGGAACCGCTCATCCTGGCCGGCGATTACAACGCCATCCCGGAGGCGCATGACTGCTGGGACGTCAAGGTCTGGCGGAACGACGCTCTCTACCTGCCAGAGACACGTGCCGCCTTTCGGCGGCTGCGCAACCTCGGCTTCACAGACGCGGTGCGCGCGACCTCCGACGAGGCGCCGCTCTATTCATTCTGGGATTATCAGGCCGGCTGCTGGCAGAAGAATTTCGGCATCCGCATCGATCATCTGATGCTGTCGCCGGAGGCGACCGACAAGCTCGTGTCGACCTCTATCGAAAAGCACGTCCGCGCCTGGGAAAAGCCGTCCGACCATGTGCCCGTAACGGCTGAATTCGCGTTCGAGACGACCTGAGGCGAGTAACCTACCCTGCCCTGCGGCCGCCATCCTCGGGTCAGGCCGCACAGGACCTCAATCGTCGTCGTTCTGCAGATGCATGTTCTGGGACATGGTTATCGCCACCCGGCGATCGTCTTCTGTGGCGAGAGAGAACGCCTGTTCCTGCATCGCCTGGAGCCAGGGCCGGTCCTTGGGAGAACATTGGCCGAGCGCCGCCGTCATGTATGCGAGACCGCGAGCGGTCTGACCTTCCTGGAAAATGACGTTGCCGAAAACGCCCATGGCGCCGGCATGACCATTCTTGCGCGCCCGGTTCAGCCATTTCTTGGCCTGCTGGACATTGACGCTTCCGCCCTCGCCCGAAAGCAACATGCGCGCGAGCTGGAATTGTGCTTCCGCCACGCCGAAGGTGGAGGCCGCCTGGAAATACAACTGCCTGGCCTGCGACAGGTCGGACCTTACCGGGGTGTCGGGAATGCCGCGCCGGTAGTAGCCGGCAAGCGAAATCAATGCATTGACGAAGTAGCCGGTATCTTCCGAGCCGGGCTCGACACCCTGTTGCGCGATTTCGCTGTAGATCTTGAATGCTTCGAGATCGTTCTCAGCGACACCATCGCCATAGGCATACATATTGGCGAGCGCCCAGCGAGAGCCCGTGTGCCCCTTTTCGGCAGCATATCGATAGGCCTCGACCGCTTCGTCTTTCCGGCCGCTCTTATAGGCGGAAAAACCGAACTTGAAGAGCGCGAAGGGGCCCGACTCCTTGGTCACGCCGGCTCCGGGATCGAAAGCCCGTGCCGGCCCGGCCGCGGTTGCGCCAACCGCCAGCGACATGCCAAGCACCGCAACCCTAAGCGACTTCAATTCACCCGCGCGCATAACAATCAGTTTCTTTCGTTCGAGCCGGCCACGCCGACCCCATCACCGTCGCGAAGATGCTGCACATGCTGGCTCCTGCGCCCACCGGTGCTCCGGCTGCGCGCCTGAGGCCAATTGCTACGGGATGTCATGACGGCACACAAACTCACTTCACCTCAACGCGGGCATGGAACTCGACTAGCCTTCGTCCCTATATCGCTGCTCTCATTTTGTGGCGGGAAATGGACATAATCGACCCGGCCCGGATAGTAGCAAACCGTAGCAGGAAATGTGTTGCTGAATCGTCACATTCACAACCGCTTATAAGCGTGGTTACCAGACATAAAAAAGGCCCGGCGGAGACCGGGCCTCGAGCAGTGGATTTTAGGAGATCAGAACCTGACCTTCAGCGATGTCGAGATCGCACCGACGAAGTCATTATCGAAGTCGTAGGTAACCTCGTTGCCGATCGGCTGTCCTTCGAAATCAACCGGACCGGAACTACCGCTGGTGAGGATACCGACACTACCGGCGAGGCGGAGCTCGACATTTTCTGTGGGCGTATAGGAGACGCCCGTGCCGAGCAGCCAAGTGTCGGTCTGGCTTCCGTAGCCGTGGCTGGTACCGCGATCCCAGGTCAGACTGACCGCCCCGCTCCATTGGTCAGTGAACTTGTGGCCGATACCACCCGAAATGGTCCAACCGTCGCGATAAAGGAGGTCCAGCGTGGTAGGCAGTCTGCCTGGAGCTGGCTCGTCAGGCGTAAATCTCAACACTTGTAGTTGGCTCCAATCGGTCCATTTGACCGAACCGAAAGCGAGCCACCCAGGGGCAATACCTGACTGCACCTTGAGCTCCAGCGAATCCGGCATCGAAGCTGAACCGGAAACATCGTACTTGGTGCCCAATACCCCACCGGGGAATGCAAACTGCCTCAAGTCGATGAAACCAGATAAGTTATCAAGATCGACCTTGCTGTTGTAAACGAGGCTGGCCCGCATTGCGTACTCTGGAATCTCGTAGGCGACACCGGCGCGCCAACCCCAGCCATCACCCTCAAGCTCAAGTCGACCAACGCCTGTGAGTGACAAAGGCAAAAATGCGATTGGCGGCGCAACGAGCCTGTCTTTGAAGCCACTTACTTCCTGGTAGAAACCGCCACCAATGATGCGAACGACACCCGGACCCATCTCCCACTTATAGGAGCACGTAGCCGCATAGTTGTCGCTTTCGACCTTCGTCTCGATATTGTCGTTCGCTCCCATCCAGTTCTTGCCTGGGTTGGTGTGGGCGCCCCAAGGCTGGGAGTAGTCCGCCATACAGTCAATACTGTCACCCAGACCAGCCTTCACACCAATACGGGGCGCCCAATAACTTTCCGTATCCCGAACGCTTGTGCTTCCCCCACCGATCCCGTTTGAGCCAATCCCGTTCGCGGGATTGATGTCGGTAACATTCTTCAACTCACGTTGCGGATTGACATAGGTCGCCGTCGCTTCGGCCGCATAGTCCGACGGGTCGAACAAGAGATCGATATTATAGCCGCTGCGCTCGAGCCCTCCCGCCTGCGCAGCCGAGGCCACGAGCACTCCGGCCACCGCAGCCAGAACACCCCGCTCCAATCCAATTCGAGCCATCAAGCTCCTCCCCTGCATTCCAATTCTGCGGCCATCCGCCTCGAGGCCGCGCTTGAGGGAAGTATCCTCACGATTGCGTGAAATGGCAAACCGGAAGCCCCGGAGCCGACCGGGCGAGACCGGTCATCGGATTTACGTAAGAATTCCCACTTCTCGCCACAATTCAAGAACTTATAGAATTATTTTCCCGCAATACCGAACTGGCGGTCGCGAATCGGAATTAAATTCTACCAAATCGCGGTGTGTGACGCTGGAACAACATCATGGCTTTTTACACGACAGCCTTGCGACGCACCATTGAAACGCCGGCAGCTAAAACCCATGCGTGCATTGTCGATCGCCCCACCTGCGTTGCCGCCGCGCCAGACCAGGAAACGATTCGCCGGATGGGTCAGAAATTGGAAAAATCCGCGGCATTGCTGCCGCGGATCGTGTCTGCCTTCGAGTTTGTCTCGCAGATGAAAAGCTACCCGGCTTCCGTAACGCGGGACAAAGCAACGCCGAGCGAGTCTCTTTGCAGGTCCAGTTCGATCAGCCGCTCGCGCTCGGCCTCGACCAGTTCAGGCTTGGCATTGGCGACGAATTTTTCGTTGGCGAGCTTGCCGAGGATCCGTTGCCGCTCGACGTCGACCTTTGCGATGGCCTTTTCCAGACGCAATTTTTCGGCCGCGAGATCGATGAGACTGCCGAGCGGAAGGCAAGCCGTCGCTTCGCCGACCACGATCTGAGCGCTGCCGCGGGGCGCCACTGACGCGTGCTCGATATTCTCCACTCTCGCCAGACGCTTGATCGCAGAGGCGTGCCGGTCGAGCCGCTCGCTCGTCAGCGCCTTCGCCCCCACGATGACCAGTGGTGCCATCGCCGCCGGAGGGACGTTCATTTCGGCGCGAACCGAACGAATGCCGGAGACGAGATCGATCAGCCAGTTGATTTCGTCTGCAGCCGCGTCATCCGCATAGAAGGCGGCCGGCCATTCGGCATGGCAAAGGAGCGTCGTACGCTCTCGCCCGGGGCCGGTCGTCTTTTCCCAAAGCTCTTCCGTCATGAAGGGCATGAACGGATGCAGCAGCTTGTAGATCTCATCCAGGACATAGGCCGTGCAGGCCTGGGACTCGCGCTTGGCCGCTTCATCGTCGCCATTGAAGACAGGCTTCAGGAGTTCGAGATACCAGTCGCAGAACTGGTTCCAGACGAAGCGGTAAAGGGTTCCCGCCGCCTCGTTGAAGCGGTAATCCTCGATCGCCTCGCTCACGTCGCGGATAGTGCGCGACAATTCCGTCAGGATCCAGCGGTTGATCGTCAGCGACGCTGCCTCGGGGATGAAGCCGTCGCTGCTTACTGCCCCGTTCATCTCGGCAAAGCGGGTCGCATTCCACAGCTTGGTTCCGAAGTTGCGGTAGCCTGCTATCCGGGCCGGGTCGAGCTTCACGTCGCGCCCCTGAGCCGCCATGATCGCCAGCGTGAAGCGCAGTGCGTCGGCGCCGTATTCGTCTATGAGCTCCAGCGGGTCGATGACGTTGCCCTTGGACTTCGACATCTTCTGCCCGTTCTTGTCACGGACGAGCGCATGAACATACACCGTGTGGAAAGGCTCGACAGGTGTGCCGTCCGCATCCTTCATGAAGTGAAGGCCCATCATCATCATCCGGGCGACCCAGAAGAAGATGATGTCGAAACCGGTTACCAGCACATCGGTCTGATAGTATTTGTCAAGCTCCGGCGTCTCCTTCGGCCAACCGAGCGTCGAGAAGGGCCAGAGCGCCGAGGAGAACCAGGTGTCGAGGACATCCTCGTCGCGCGTCAGTATCTCACCCGGCTTGAAGTTTTCGAGCAGGTCTTCGACATAGGCCTTCATCGGTCCTTCATGGGCGATGTAATGCTGAATCGCCGCGTGCAGCGCTTCCTCCTCGTTTCGTTCAACGAAGATCTGCCCATCGGGACCGTACCAGGCGGGGATCTGGTGGCCCCACCAGAGCTGGCGCGAAATGCACCAGGGTTGGATGTTCTCCATCCATTCGAAATAGGTCTTTTCCCAGTTCTTCGGGATGAAATTCGTCCTGCCTTCCTTGACCGCCGCAATCGCCGGCTTCGCCAAGGTCTTGGCGTCGACATACCATTGCTCGGTCAGGCGCGGCTCGATCGGCACGCCACCGCGGTCGCCATGGGGCACCATGTGCTTGTGGGGCGCGATATGATCGACGAGCCCGGCCTCTTCGAGCATCTCGACAATAAGCTTGCGCGCTTCGAAGCGATCCTTGCCCTCCAGTTGATCCCAGGCGCCGTGCAGCGCCGCCGGGTGGTCGAGCCCCTCGAGGAAATCCTCGTTGTTCTTGATCGTTATCCGGCCGTCTGCCGTGAGAACGTTGACCTGCCGCAGTCCCCTGCGTTTTCCGACGTCGAAATCGTTGAAGTCGTGCGCAGGCGTCATCTTCACCGCGCCGGTGCCGGTCGTCGGATCCGGATACTCGTCGGCCACGATCGGAAGGCGGCGGCCGACGATCGGCAGAATGACGTGCTTGCCCACGATGCCCTTGTAACGGGCGTCATCGGGGTGCACGGCGACGCCGGTGTCGCCGAGCATGGTTTCCGGACGCGTGGTCGCGACGACAAGATAGTCGCGCGTCTCCCATTCCGTCGCATTGCCTTCCTCATCGAAGGCGACAGGATGCTGATAGGTCACGCCCTCTTCGAGCGGGTAGCGCAGATGCCAGAGATGGCCGTTGACCTCGACCGGCTCCACCTCGATGTCGGAGATCGCGGTTTGCAGCTTAGGGTCCCAGTTGACCAGACGGGTGTCGCGATAGATGAGGCCTTCCTTGTAAAGGCTGACGAAGACCTCGATGACCGCCTCGGACAGCCCCTCGTCCATCGTGAAGCGCTCGCGCGACCAGTCGCACGAGGCGCCGAGCCGCTTCAATTGATTGAAAATCAGGCCTCCGGACTCGGCTTTCCACTCCCAGACCTTCTCTATAAAGGCCTCACGGCCCATATCGCGGCGGTTCGGAAGCTGACGTTCCATGAGCTGGCGCTCGACGACCATCTGGGTCGCGATACCCGCATGGTCCATACCCGGCTGCCAGAGCACATCCTTGCCGCGCATGCGCTCGAAACGGACCATGATGTCCTGCAGCGTGTTGTTGAGCGCATGGCCCATATGGAGCGATCCCGTCACGTTCGGCGGGGGGATCACGATCGTGAAGGTCTCCGCGTCCGGCTTCGCGTTGACACCGGCGCGAAAGGCATCCGCTTCGTCCCAGGCCTTGGCGATCTTCGGTTCTACCGCTGCGGAATCGTAGGTTTTATCAAGCATTCTTTGGCCGATTTCTGGAGATTGATGTCAGCGTTTGTAAACCGGAAGGCCCGGGGCAAGTCAACCTGAACGGGGAAAAAGCCGCAGCCATCGTGCATGCGGCTTCCATCTTAGATTACTTCCGGGAAAAGTGTGTAACGCTTTTCTGTCCGGACGTGCGCAGGTTCGAATGCGCTACTGGGAAAAGAGCGCGGCGATTTTCCTGAAATCGTCCACGGGCGGCAGACGCAAGTCGGGCACCTCTACCGTTTACGTCAGCGCCGGGGCCCGCGTGCCACGCGTTCGATTTCCTCGCGCACCAGTCTTTCGACCAATGTCGGCAAGTTGTCGTCCAGCCATTCCTGCAACATCGGACGGAGCATCGCCTCGGCGATCTCGTCGAAGGAACGCCGGGGTCCGTTCTCGACGGCATGTGCCAATTCGTCGAAAGCGCGCGCAACCTGACGGCTGACAGCCGGGGAAACGATTGTTCCAGAAGTGCCTTCCGGCTCCGTTGCCTCGTCCGAGGCCGCATGCGCGGCCGCCGACACATCCCCGGCCATGGGAGCCGACCCGGCGTCCGCTGCAGCACTCGCCGGGATGGCCGAAGAGGGAAACGCAGCGATGCGGGACATCATCGCCGGACTATCCGCTGGCGACCGCGCCTCCTCGCCTCCTGCTTGATCCCTCGGCACCGTATGCACCGCCTGCCGCTCCGAAGCCGCCCTCACCCTTGCCGCGACATCGGCAAGCGAAAGTGGTGCAGACGGCGGTACAGGCGCGTCGGTACGGTTATCGACCGCGGATGGTGACGTCCTGACCGCGGAAAATTGGTCGTCGGCGGATCCGAACGCATCCGCTTCGACCTCCAGATCCATCGACAGTTCGACATCGTCGCCGGCGCCGTCCTCGAAGCTCTGCTGCGCGGAGGTTCCGGCCGGACCAGGCTCGTTACTCTCGATGATCTTGCGAATGGATGCCAGAATCTCATCCATCGAAGGTTCACGTGCGACGTTGAGCTGCGCCATTTCAATCCCCGTTTGCTGCGGACGAACACGGAAAAGCCGCTCCGTGTGCCGATTCGAACAAACCTTAAGTGAGTTCGCCGACGAAACAAACGCCGCGAATCAGCTCGGTAAATTCTTGCACAGATTTGTTTTTTTCGGCAGGGGCAATGGCACTTGCGCTCTAAAGCTTGGTGAGATTCGGGCCACCCGCCGCCGCTTGTTTGATTTCCTCATTCCTGTGCGCGTCACAGGGATCCAGCAGCGCCGCGTCTGCGGCGCGGAAGAGCCTTTCCAGCCCAAGGACTTGGTCTGGCTGGATTCCTGTGACAAGCACAGGAATGAGGGACCGGGGATGTGCGAAGCCGGACGGGACGCTGTACAGGGGCGTGACCGGCGACCTTCCGCGCCGCCTCGATATCTTCACGATTTATGAAGCGCGCCGAAGGACCGCACCCTCTCTATCCTCATCCCTGTGCTCGTCACAGGGATCCAGCAGCGCCGCGTCTGCGGCGGGGAAGACTCTTTTCAGCCCAAGGACTTGGTCTGGCTGGATTCCTGTGACAAGCACGGGAATGAGGAAATCAAACGAGCCGCCGCGGATGTCCCGAATCTCAACGGGCCTTAGCGCGAAACGCCGCGGCCCTCGGGGACGCGGCGTTTCGTGTCGAATTGGCTAAGGGCCGTCTAGCGCCCGTCGACGGTGCGCAGGCCGAACCACTTGTCCTTGACGGCCTCGTAATGTTCCTCGGCCCGATATTCGGCCACCTGCAGGCCCTGGCTCCTGACTGTCAGGTGGCCCATTGCGGCGAGCAAGGCATAGCTTGCAACCACCGCATCGCGTTGCGCGCCCGCCAGCGACTCCTGCGCGTCCAGCACGTCCTGCTGCGCGTCGAGCACGTCCAGCGTGGTGCGCTGACCGACCTTGCGCTCTTCGATCACGCCTTCGAGCGCGAGGTTCGCTGCGGAGATCTGCGACCGGCTGGCCTTGATTCGGGCAAGTGCCGATTCGAGCTGCGCATGCGCCGATACGACTGTCTGCTGCACCGAGGCCCGCTCGGAGTCGACGAGGATCCGCTGCTGCCCCAGAATTTCCTTGGCCTGGCGAATCTGGCCGTATTCCGCACCGCCCTGATAGATCGGAACTTCGAGCCGAGCCGTGACGCTCGCCGTCGTGTCATCAAGTCCCAGATTACCGGCATTACCGGTGTTACGGCTCACGGCGCCCTGGAGAACGACGCCCGGCAGCATCGTGCCTTCCGCCGATTTCACCTGGTAACCGGCCGAATCGACGGCATATTGCGCCGCGAGGATTCGCGGGTTCTCGCGCAGCCCCGTCGCCACGGCCTGATCGAGGGACCTCGGCATGGCTTTCGTGGCAGGTCCAGGCTGTCTGATGCCGGTCGGCGCTGCTCCGACGATCTGCACATAGACCGCTTCGCTCTGTTTCAGCTGCGCGATTGCAGCAACGAGCAGCGACTGGGCGTTGGCGAGTTCGGCTTCCGCCTGGCTCACATCCGTCCGCGTGCCTTCGCCCACATCGAGGCGGGCCTGTGCGGCGCTCAACTGCTCCCGAAGGAAGGCGAGGTTCTGACGGCGAATGGAAACGACCTGCTGATCGCGGGCTATGTTCGCATAGGATTGCGCGGCCGAAAGAAGGATCTGGATCTCATTGGCCTTCAGCGTCTCTCGGCTCGAAAACACTTCCGCTTCGGCCGCCCTGACATTGTTCAATGTCTGAAATCCATCGAAGATCGTCTGCGTGATGGAAATCCCGACCTGTCCGGAATGAAAGTCGCGGGTGCCGGTCCGTTCGGCGTCGACCCGTGAGAGCGTCCCCGTGGCGGACGCGGAAATCTGCGGCCGGTAGCCGGCCTTCGCAATCGGAACCCCTTCATCGGTCGCGCGCAGTCCGGCGCGAGCGGCGTTGAGATCCGGGTTGTTCGCATAGGCCTTGGCCATCGCCCCGAAAATCGTCTCCGCGAGAACGGCGTGGGGCGCGAGCAGCACACTGGTCGAGACAGCCGCCCACAAGGCTGCTTTGCGGACAATCGACACCATCTTCCCTCCGATCAATCGGGGCAGCGTCGCCACCCCGCATTTTTCAGCAGGCCCTTTGGCGGCCTGCACAAACACTGCAGTGAAGCCCCGCGCCACCCATGGCGGGCAAATCACCGCTTCCAGGCTCTTTTGAACTCCGGATTCGGGTCTACGACAACTGCGCACCGACCCTCTGCACGGCCATTTCAAAAAGAAACAAATAATACGTTGCCGATTGGCAACATTGCAGTTTTCGCTTCAACACTTATATGTTGAGCTACCTCAATAAGAGGCACATCAAAAAACAAAAGAACGGTCGCGGCGGAAGCCGGGAAGCGGCTTCACGGCGGTGTTGAAGTCAGCTCGCTCCGACGTCATGCCCGATTCGCGCACGTAAAGTTTCGCACGAGATGCGTTACCAAAACCTTCCACGACCACGAGCCGGCCGCCGTCGCGAAGCTGCTCGAACAGCTCGGCAGGGATCATCTCGACGGCACCGTTGATGAAGATGACGTCATAGGGCGCCTCCGCCGCATACCCCTTGGTGAGATCGCCGCTCACCACGGCAATATTGTCGTAGCCGAGGCGTGCCAGCGTCTCCGTGGCCGTGGCGGCCAGGGCTTCGTCGCTCTCCAGCGCCACGACGGAACCGGCGAGAAGCGAGAGCAAGGCAGAGGCGTAACCTGTCCCGCAGCCGATTTCGAGGACCAGGTCCGAGTTGGAGATCTCTGCGAGCTGGAGGAGCTTCGCCAACGGCGACGGCTCCATCAGGTAACGCGGCTGGGGACCGCCGACGAGCTCGATATCGGTGTCGATATAGGCCAGCTCCCGCATCTTGGCAGGCACGAACTCCTCACGCGGGACCGACAGGAAAGCAGACAGGACTGAATGGGAGGTCACATCCGTGGTCCGGATCTGATTGTCCACCATCTTGATGCGGGCTGCTTCGAAATTCATGATATTGCCTCGTGTCGGAATGGGCGCGGCGCCGGGAAGATCGTGCGTTCGGCGGCCGCCAGCCCGTTGCCTGAAGCGCGAAGCGCCGTATTGATGCGTCGCGCCTCAGGTTGTTGTCTCTGTGCCTGTCGTCGGTCCGAAACCGCTCCGCGCTTTCGGACACATTCATAAAGCTCATAGATCGCCGCACGGCCGGTTTCAAGCGACTGCGTCTCCGTGCACGCAAAAAGGCACCGCCAGCCCACATCGGAGCTGGCGGCCGGGCCATGAGGAACCTGCCGAGACGAGGGATGCGGACGGAAAACCGCTAGCGGGCGGGAGCGGCCTCCAGGCCGACGAGTGCGATCTTGCCGTAGCCGGCATTCTGAATGAGGTTCATGACCGTCATCAGTTCGCCGTAGTCGACCAGGCGATCGGCGCGCAGAAGCACACGCGTATCCGTGTTGCCGCCGGTTATCCGGTTCAACTCGGAAACGAAGGCTTCGCGAGGCGCCTCTTCATTGCCGATGGCAAGCGTGAGGTCGGCTTTCAACGTCACGAAGACCGGCTTGTCGTCGCGCGGCGTCGGCTTTGCGACGGATTGCGGCAGGTCGACCTTCATGTCGACCGTCGCGAGCGGCGCAGCCACCATGAAGATGATGAGCAGCACGAGCATGACGTCGATGAAGGGGGTGACGTTGATCTCGCTGTTCTCGTCGAGATCGCCGCCGCTCTCGGAAATTCTTCCAGCCATTTTCGCTTATCCGATTCTGGCGATCGAGTCGGGGCCGTGAACGAAGCCGTCCTGGCGGCGCGGCGGCGCTCTGCGGGCGTGGCGATGATCGAGATCGCGGCTTACCAGTCTTTCGACGGCTGCCGCCGCATCTGCCAGGATGAGCTTGTACCCCCCGACGGACCGGGCAAAATAGTTGTAGATCACCACCGCCGGTATTGCCGCGACGAGGCCGATCGCAGTCGCCAGCAGCGCCTCGGCGATGCCCGGCGCAACGATGGCGAGGTTGGTCGTCTGCGCCTTGCTGATGCCGATGAAGGAATTCATGATTCCCCAAACGGTACCGAAGAGGCCGACGAATGGACCGACGGACCCGATGGACGCCAGGATCCCGGTACCGGAGCTCATCCTCTTGCCGGCGCGAACTTCGATACGCGTGAGCAGAGAGGAGACGCGTTCCTTGACACCTACTGCCGGCGCGAGGTCCAGAACGGCGTCCGAGCGCGTCATTTCGTCGACCGCTGCGGCAATCATCTCCCCAGCAACGCCAGCGCGGCGCTCGAGCTTTGGCTGCACGTCGGCGAGACCGTTCGCGGAAACGAGGGCCGCCACGGCGCGCTTGAGGCGCGACTTGGCATATATGAGCTCCAGCGTCTTCACGAGGAAGATCGCCCAGGTGGCGACGGAGGCGAGCGCCAGAGCGACCATCACCGCCTTTACGACGATGTCGGCAGCGAGAAACATGCCGACCGGCGAAAGGTCATGCGGAAGCACGGGATTTGCTCCCCCCGCCGTTGCGTCGCCCACCGCTGCCTCGGCCGGCGCCGGTGGCGCGCCCGGATCATCGCCGCCGGGAACGTCCGTCGCCGGCGGCTGCGCGTCGACCGAAACGGACGAGGGCTGTTGTGCGGTCTGCGCGAGGCCGGTCGCGACCGGGCCGGCAAGGAAAACAGTCAGCGTTGCCGCCAGCAACATGTTCAATTTCGGCCGGATCCGATCAGACATCTCGTTCCTCGTTTTTCCGTATTCGCCCGAGCGTCACGGGCCTGCAATCGATTTCAACAATCAGGTGGGCGCGGGATGCAAACCGCAGCCGCTCGCGCCCGCCCCTGTCGGTGAAGCGCTTTCGCAACGCTCTTTACGACAAACAATGGCGGGATGACAAGATTGTGGAGTACGATAATCAAGAATATCACGACAGATGGGCGATGAGGAACGCGCGGTGGTCAGGGCGGTGAACCCTGCGGCAAAAAACTGCCCGTCCGCCAGTCGTAGCGGCGATGACGCTGCCAGGGGCGCTCAGTGGAGGAGAACGACGTGACGACGCGCATGCGAGGCGGCACGCCCGGTCGTTCCTGCTGCTCAGCATGGATCTCGACCGCACCCGTCCGCCGCAGCGTCTCGGCGCTTATGACCAGCGATCCGCCGGACGGGCAGGCTGCATACGGCCGGCGGCTGGCGACGACGACCAGATCGGCGCGACCGCACAGGTAGGAGAGCGATTCGGCCTTTTCGATAACAGCCACTGTCCATCCCTCGCGGCTGCGCCCGGCGCACCCTATTCCCTTTCTGCAGGCGAAGACGCCGGGCTGGGCCGAGGTCAGGAAGGCTGCTGTCTCAACGGCGGTGTCCGGCTCCGCCGCAACGTCGAGCGGTGCCTTATGTTCCGCGATCGCAAGTGCGCGCTGCCATTGCGAGAAGATGAACTCCGGCGGACGGCTCCGATTGGTCGCGATTGCATCCGCGGCGATCAGGCCGACCAATTGCGCATCCTCCGATATCGCGATCGATGGGCGCTCCTTCCGCGGCTCGAGCGCGATCGCGCATATACCCAGAGCGATCAGCCCCGCGCCGACGAGCGCCAGCCGCGTTCTCAGAACGCAGACCAGGATGCCGCCGAATGCGATAAGGAAGAATGGCGTGTCGCCCATGCGGCCGGTCATCCACTCCCCGTCGAGCGATGCGACATATCTCGCGACGGCCAGCATCCAGTCCAGCCCCTGCCCCATGACCACGAGGGGATAATATTCGAGCCCGAAGGGCATAAGCAGCATCGCGAACAGCGCGAAAGGCATGATCAGCACGCTGATCAGAGGCGTCGTGAGAACGTTTGCGGCCAGCCCGTAACCGGGGAGCCGGTTGAAATGGGCAGCCGCGTAAACCGCCGTCGCCAGGCCGCCGATGACGGAGGTGGCGACAGTACCGATGGCGAGGCCGGACACGCCCCCCACGCTCCCCCGCTTCTTCGAGGTTTCGGTATCCTTTCTCCTGTGGTCGCGCCAGCGGGAATAGCCCGCAACGAGGGCCAGCGTCGCCGCAAAGGACATTTGGAACCCGGGTCCGGCTACCGCCGACGGCGTCCAGGCAAGGATGATGAGTGCGGCAAGCGCCACGTTGCGCAGGCTGATCGAGACGCGGTCGAAGAACAATGCGACCAGCATGATCGAGATCATGATCCAGGATCTGAGCGCTGAGACCGCACCTCCGGAAATGAGAATATAGAAGAACACCATGAGAAGAGCGCCGACGGCAGCGATCTTCTTGACGGAAGCTCTTTCCGCCAACCCCGGAACGAAGCTCAACAGAGTCCGGGCGCCAATGAGAAACGTGCCCGCCGCCAGCACCATGTTGAGTCCTGAGATCGCCAGGACATGCGACAGGCCCGCGGCGCGCAGCATCTCGACGGCCTTGCGGCTGATCGCGCGCTCCTCGCCGGTCACGAGCGCCGCAGCGATCGCACCGGTATCCCCGCCGATCGCTGTCCGGATGCGGTTGCCGATCGCCTCGCGGATCAGTGCCAGATATGCGGCCGCTTTCGCCGGCAGCGAGGCTTCGGACCGATCCGTGACAGCGCCGGCATCCACCGGCGCTCGCGGGGCGCCATAGAAATACCCGACTGCGCCTACGCCTTTGAAGTAGGAGCCGAACGCGAAGTCGTTGAGACCCGGAAGAGCCGGCCCGGAGGGCGGCGACAAACGCACCTTGCCTTCGATGATCGCTCCGACCGAAAACGGTTCGTGACGGCTCCGCGCCAGCAGCGTCGCCCTTTCCGGCGCCCGGCGCAGCCGCGGGCCGGATGTTTCTTGTATGCGAACGAGATAACGCCAGCGTCCCCTGTCGTCGGGATCCCGGGTGAGGACCGTTCCGCGAACGGTCGTCGTCACGGGCGTGTCGAGAATGATCGTATCGCGCCTCGCTGTTTCGACCGCGGCAAGCAGCATGCCCGCCGTAAAGAGAGCGGGCGCGATCAACAGCGGTCGCCAGCTTCGCAGGTCTCCCCGGCAAAGCACCGCAGATATGCCGAAAACGCAAAGCAGCGCTGCAAGTTTGGCAATTCCGACGGATTCGGGCACTGCGAGCCATGCAAGCGAGCCAAGCGCAAGCATGACCGGGATCAGGACGAAGCCGTGGCCGTATTCCTGCTCTTCCGCAACTGCAGCGCCTATGCCGAGGGAAACCGCCGTGGCCGCCGAGCGTATCCGACGGCGAATGTTTGCCGCATGCCAGCCCGCAGGCGCCCGGCGGCCGGAGCCGATGGCGGGCAAATCGCCGGTGAGAACCCGCGTGCCCTCGCTCCGGGGCCACGCACTGCGCTCCTCATCGCGCACGACCGCTCGTGCCCCGCTCTCCCCCATTTCGCTCCGCCCGCGCCTGTTTTCTCGATCCTGCAACCAACCACGCAATCTTGCAACTCGAAGGCTGATGCTCAAAAAAGAGGCAGACTAGATAGAATGGTACCGCATTATCAGCTTAGCGATCATTGATCTCTTCGAACGAATTGCCGTACCATGCGTTTGTTGCATTGCCATATGCGTTTTCGCATCGCACAAGTTTGCCTTTGGTACTGCTTGGCAGTCGAAAATAAATCATATAGCAAATTCGCAACGCTCAAATTCGCGGCACAGAGCTATGCCACGATGTCACAAAAACGGAGGGTCCCATGTCAGAAAAAAGCGCGACAGTAACATTCGGCGGAAAGTCCGCGGACCTGCCGGTGCGATCGGGATCAATCGGTCCGGATGTCGTGGACATCGGCTCGCTCTACAAGCAGACGACGATGTTCACCTACGATCCGGGCTTCACCTCCACGGCATCGTGTGAATCGAAGATCACCTATATCGATGGCGACGAGGGCGTCCTGCTTCACCGCGGATTTCCGATCGAGCAACTGGCGGAGCACGGCGACTTTCTCGAAGTCTGCTACCTGCTTCTCTACGGCGAACTGCCGACAAAGGCTCAGAAGGCCGATTTCGATTATCGCGTCACGCACCACACCATGGTCCACGAGCAGATGTCGCGGTTTTTCACCGGCTTCCGCCGCGATGCCCATCCGATGGCCGTCATGTGCGGCTGCGTCGGCGCCCTTTCCGCCTTCTATCACGACTCGACCGACATCACCGATCCGCATCAGCGGATGGTCGCATCGCTGCGCATGATCGCCAAAATGCCGACGATCGCCGCGATGGCCTACAAGTACCATATCGGCCAGCCCTTCGTTTATCCGAAGAACGATCTCGACTACGCCTCGAACTTCCTGCGCATGTGTTTCGCCGTGCCTTGCGAGGAATATGTCGTGAACCCGGTTCTGGCGCGCGCCATGGACCGGATCTTCATCCTCCACGCCGACCATGAGCAGAACGCATCGACCTCGACCGTTCGCCTCGCCGGCTCGTCGGGTGCCAACCCGTTCGCCTGTATCGCTGCCGGTATCGCCTGCCTTTGGGGACCTGCCCATGGCGGCGCCAACGAGGCGGCGCTCAACATGCTCGCCGAGATCGGCACGGTCGATCGCATTCCGGAATATATCGCCAAGGCCAAGGACAAGAACGATCCGTTCCGTCTGATGGGCTTCGGCCACCGAGTCTACAAGAACTACGATCCGCGCGCGAAGATCATGCAGAAGACGACGCATGAGGTTCTCGCCGAGCTCGGCCACAAGGACGACCCGCTCCTGGAAGTCGCGATGGAGCTCGAACGCATCGCCCTGACGGACGAGTACTTCATCGAGAAGAAGCTCTATCCGAACATCGACTTCTACTCCGGCATCACGCTGAAGGCACTGGGCTTCCCCACCACGATGTTCACGGTGCTCTTTGCGCTTGCCCGCACCGTCGGCTGGATCGCTCAATGGAACGAGATGATCGAAGATCCGGAACAGCGCATCGGCCGTCCGCGCCAGCTCTATGTCGGTGCGACGCTGCGCGACTACGTGCCGATCTCCAAGCGGTAAACGGCGGACGAACTCGACAAAAGCCCATTCCGCCAACCCTCATCCTCGGGCTTGACCCGAGGATGAGGGTTGGCGGAATTTGCAGAGACTGGCGAGGTTCTTGCCCGTCCTCGGGACTTAGCCCGACGACCCACAGCCGTTAGCTAGAAGCACTCGCCTCTCCTCATCCCGCTCGAAGGCAAGCCAGAACGATATCCGCCGCCTTTTCACCGGGCGGACGGTTCGTTTCCATTCGCTGTTGAACGAGAGCGAAGCCGTCGAGCATCGCACGACGTTGCGCCGTATCGCTCGAAAGCCGTTCGAACCAGCGCGTCAGAACGGCCGGGCGGATCGACTTGTTGAAATATTCGGGCACGACCGGGAAATCCGCGATGAGGTTCGGAAGCGCCGCGGTCCATATCCGAATGCGGGAATGCAGGAGGCTGACGATCCAGTCGGCAGAGTAGGTAGAGACGACCGGAACTCCGGCGAGCGCCAGTTCGAGGATCACCGTACCCGAAGCGGCAATGGCCGCGTCGGCTTGGGCAAAAGCCTCCCATTTCCTGTCGGCGGTTATGCTTATCTCGGGCTGGACCTTCCAGGATGCCGTCAACGCCCTCACACGGTCTTCCTGGCGCGGCACGGTCGGCAAGAAGAAACGAATGCCTTCGTGCCGCTCCGCGAGCTCTTCGGCTGCTTCGCGGAAGATCGGAAGCAGGCGGCTGACCTCGCTCCCGCGCGATCCGGGCAGCAGGAGGCAGGCCTTCGGCTCGCGCCGATCCTGCATCTGCCGTCTCAGTCGTTGGCGCTCCCGGACCGCGAGAACATTGCCGTCGGATGCGAGCCGATGCCCGACATAGGTCGTCGGCGGACCGCCGAGCTTCCCCATCGCTTCCGGCTCGAAGGGTAACACCGCGAGCACGTGATCCACATAAGCCCGCATGCGCGGCGCCCGCTCCGGCTTCCACGCCCAGACGCTCGGGCAGACATAGTCGATCACCGGCAAGTCCGGCAATGCGGCGCGGACGCGTTGCGCCACGCGGTGGGTGAAGTCCGGGCTGTCGATGATCAACAGAGCATCGGGACGCGCAGCGGCGATCGCGCGGGCGGTTTGCCCGATCCGCAACAGAAGCTTCGGCAGGTTCGCCAGAACCTGCGAGAAACCCATGATCGACAGTTCGGAATAGTCGAAAAGCGACCGGAGCCCTTCGGCTTCCAGCCCCTCGCCGCCAACGCCCACGAGTTCGAGCGGACCGTCTAGACGATCACGCAACGCCCGCACCAGGTCGGCGCCGAGCAGGTCTCCGGAAACTTCTCCGGCGATAACCGCCAGCCTGTAGGCTCTGCCCGTCATCCCCGGTCCCTGCGGCAATCGCGCTCGATACCGAGAACGAACAGCCCGCTCCTGTCGGCTTCCTCCACGAGACGCGCGCGATCGAGAACCAGCGCGCGTCCTGCCTCCACGGCGATGCCCGCGAGGCCGGCAGCATGCGCTCCTGCGACCGTCGACGGACCGATCGAGGGCAGATCCGCCCGCTCGTCCTGTTGCGGCTTGCAGAGCTTGACGAGGACGCCGCGACGACGAATTGAAATCCGTCCGTCTTTCCTGAGATCGGCCACTCTCGCCAACATGGCGTCCGTCCCTTCCGCCCCCTCCAGCGCCACGACCCTGCCGCCGACTGCAACGGCGCCCTGGCCGACATCGAGCGCACCCAGCGCGTTGGCTGCGGCAATCCCGGCTTCGATGTCACGCCGATCTTCGTCCGTCGGGACATGGGCGCCGAGCGGACCGGTATCGGCAAGAAGCCCCGGAACGACCTCGTGCGCGCCGATCACATGGGCGCCGCTCGCCTCGATCAATTCGATCACCATGCGCAGCACGGCGTCGTCCCCGCCGGATATCAAGGTGCGGAAAACCCGCGGCACCTTGGCCAGCGTCTTCAGCGTAGGACGGATATCGCGCCACTCCGGCCGCCGCCGCACCGCACCGGAAAGGACGACCCGGTCGATTCCCTCGGTCTCGAAAGTGCGGCTGATCGCGGCAAAGTCTCCGATTGCGCAAACGGCATGGTCGAAGCCGGTCCAATCGGTATCCGCCTCACGCGAGAGCGCAATGATGAACGGGTCTTCGCCCTGGAAGCGCGCTGCCTCGGCCACGTGATGGGGAAGCGTTCCGGCGCCGGCGATGATGGCGAGCCTGCCTTTGGAATGCGGCAGGCGATGAATCGCCACCGCCATCAGCCCTTGGCGCCGCGATTCGGCGACGACAGCGCGCGGTCGCTCTCCGCGGCAATGAAATCCAGGATCTCGATAGCCGGCGCGCAATCGAGATATTCGTTGCGGATGGCGGCTGCATTCGCGCGAATCGAGCCGTCTCCCTCGAATATCTGCTTGTAGCACCGCCGGACGCGATGAATCGCCGCACGTTCGATCCCCGCACGGGTCATCCCGACCACGTTAAGGCCGCTCAAAATGCCGGGGTTGCCGTTGAGCATTCCATAGGGAATGACGTCATAGCTCACCGCCGACAGGCCACCGATGAAGGCCTGACGCCCGATGCGGGTAAACTGGTGAACCGCCGAGCCACCCCCGAGTATGGCTCGATCCTCGACGGTGACGTGCCCCGCAAGCATGACATTGTTGGAAAGGATGATATTGTTGCCGAGACGGCAGTCATGCGCCACGTGCGAATAGGCCAGGAACAGGTTGTTGTTGCCGATGATGGTCGCGCCGCCATGCTCCACCGTGCCCGTATTCATGGTCACGCCTTCGCGGATGGTACAGTTTTCGCCAATCACTAATTTCGTATTCAAGGCGCTGTGGTGCACGCTCTGCGAGTCGCCGCCGATGACGGCACCCGGAAAGATCTTCGAGCCTTTGCCGACGCTCGTATGACCGATGACCGCGACGTGACTCAGAATTTCGACGTCATCTGCAAGAACGACATTCGGCCCGATATGGCAGAACGGGCCGATCTTCACGTTTTCGCCGATTACCGCACCGTTCTCGATGGCCGAGGACGGGTGGATCTTCGCACTTGATGCTATCATTCTCAGGCGTCTTCCTTGCTGACAATCATCGCGCCGATATCAGCTTCCGCGACGAGTTGCCCGTCAACTTTTGCATCACAGTGAAACTTCCAGATATTGCCGCGCTGCTTCTGCTTCACCACATGGAACTCCACCCGGTCGCCTGGCACGACGGGCTTGCGGAAGCGGGCATTGTCGATCGTCATGAAATACACGAGATTGCTGCCGATTCCCGTCTTGCGCGCACAGATCGCGCCGGCCGTCTGTGCCATGCCTTCGATCAGAAGAACGCCCGGCATGATCGGCTTCTCGGGAAAGTGCCCGGTGAAATGCGGCTCATTGGCCGTCACGTTCTTGATCCCGATGGCCGAATTGTCGTCATCGATCTCGATGATGCGGTCCACGAGCAGGAAGGGATAACGATGGGGAAGAAGCCTCAGGATTTCCTGTATGTCCGCCGTGCCGAGGACCGTTGCAGCCTCATTCATCCTTGCCACCCTTCTTCTTCTGCCTCTCGCTCGACCGCAGGGCCATTTCGGCCACATCGCGCAGGAAATCCCGCATCGGTCGCGCCGGAATTCCGCCATAGCGCTCGCCGGCCGGCACATCGCTCGCCACGCCACTCATCGCAGCGATCTGCGCTCCGTCTCCAATGGTGATATGCCCGTTGACCCCGACGCCTCCGCCGATCATGACCCCGTCGCCGATCTGCGTGCTGCCGGCGATGCCGACCTGGCTGACGATGCCGCAGTAACGACCGATGCGGACGTTATGGCCGATCTGAACCAGATTGTCGATTTTCGTCCCCTCGCCGATCACGGTGTCATCCATCGTGCCGCGATCGATCGTCGTGTTCGCGCCGATCTCCACGTGATCCTGGATGATCACCCGCCCGACCTGGACGATCTTGATCATTCCGCCCTTCGGGCCCGGTGCATAGCCGAATCCGTCCTGACCGATGCGTGCGCCCGGATGAATGATGACGTTGTTGCCGACCAGCGCACAAAGGATGCTTGCACCGGCCGAAATGGTGCAATCGCGGCCGATCCGCACGCCCGGTCCGATCATTGCTCCCGCTGCGATGCGCGTTCCGCTTCCAATCTCGACGCCGGCTCCGATCACAGCCATCGGCTCGACCTCGACGCCCGCCTCCAGGCGCGCCGTCGGATCGATGAAGGCTCCCGCCGCTACGCCCCTCTCGCTCGTATTATAGGAAGGGCGCATGGCCCTTTCGTGAAGCAAGGTGCCGGCAAGGGCGAAGGCCGTGTGCGGTTTCGATGTCAGCAGCACGGGTATCGTATCGGGAACAAGCGACGAAATGGCCTTGTCGCAGATGATCGCGGCGGCACGGCAGCTCTGCAACTCTTCGCGATTCTTGCGCGACAGCATGTAACAGATGTCGCCCGGCTTGGCGCGATAGACCGGCGCGACCGAACGCACGGTGCGATCGGCGGCGGCAATATCCAGCAACTCCGCCCCAATCTGATTCGCGAGGTCGCCCAGACGAATCCCCTGATGGGGCGGAAAAAACCAATTCTGTTCCATGGACACTCCAGAACGATTCTCTGGCAGTTCTGGACTGCTCTCTATCAGAACGACGAGTTGATACCGAACTTGAAGTTCTGGACCTCGTCGAAGTCTTCCTTTGCAACCGGCACGGCATAATCGACACGCAGCGGACCGAAAGGCGAAGCCCAGATAAGGCTGACGCCGACCGACGCACGCAGCGAAGCGTCGTTGCCGCGCACCGATTCACCGGCTCCGGTCAGCTCCAACTCATTGTTGTAGAGCGTGCCCGCGTCGACGAACAATGCACCGCGGAAGCCACTGTCACGCGGAAGGCCCGGCAGCGGGAACGTCGCTTCCGCAGACGCCGTGAAATAGGTCGTGCCGCCAAGGGCATCGCCGTTGTTTGCCCGCGGACCGATACCGTTGCGCTCGAAGCCGCGGATATCGTTGCTGGTCAGCTGGAACTGGTCGAAGACTTCAAGCGAACCGGACGTCTTGAACAGCTGGCCGGCGCTGCCGGAGATCGAGCCGATGATGTCGGCCTCGTCGTGCAGCGTATAGTACCATTTGGCCTTACCCGTCAGCTTGTAGAAGTCCGACGTACCGCCAAGACCTGCAAACTCCTGGGTGACCGAGGCGAGAATGCCCTCGTGCGGCAGCTGCGCATCGTCGAGCGTGTTGTAGGTGATCGACTGGGAGACGGAGGAACGCGTCCAGGGGCCGTCCTCGATTGCGCGAACATAGGGAGAGGAAAGCTCGTCCTCGTCGCCGAAATATTCGAGCTCCGTGTAGTTGTAGCGCAGCGTCGTCGACAGGTTTTCCGTGATCGGCGCAGTCACGCGCAGGCTGAATCCCTGATCGTTGTAGCTGTAGTTGTCGTCATCGAAGTCGTTTTCGTTCTTGAAGAGGTCGAAGCCCGCCGCGAGACGATAGCCGAGGAAATAGGGCTCGGTGAACGAAACATTGTAGGTCTGGCTGTCTTCGCCCTTACCGGCGGCAAGACGAATATACTGGCCGCGGCCAAGGAAGTTCTTTTCTTCGATCGAAGCTTCGACGAGGAAGCCGCCGCCGTCGCCGGCGGAATAGCCGGCGCCGATGCCGAACGAGCCGGTCGACTGATCCTGCACGTCGACGACGATGACCACACGGTCAGCCGCACTGCCCGGCTGCGTCGAGATGTTGACCGACGAGAAATAGCCGAGCGCTTCCAGGCGGCGCTTGGCGCGCGCAACCATTTCCTGGTTGAAGGCATCGCCCTCGCCGACGTCGAACTCGCGACGAATTACGTAGTCACGCGTCCGGGTGTTGCCGCGAATCTCGATGCGCTCGACATAGGCCCGCTCGCCCTGGTCCACGAGATAGTCGACGGCGATCGTGTGATTGGCGAGATCGCGATTGCCGCGCGGCGTGACGCGCGCAAAGGGATAACCCTCCGACGCGACGCGCTTCGAAATCTCGCTCATCGTGTTCTGAATGTCCTTGGCCTTGTAGACCGTGCCTTCGCGGCTCTGAACGAGCCCCCTCAGTTCCTCGGCGTCGATGCCTTCGACGGTCGATTCGATGTTGACCGAACCGAAGTCGTATCGAGGACCTTCCTCGACCGTGATCGTTACCGTGTATTCGTTGGTCGCCTCATTGAGCGCCGCTTCGGACGAGACCACCTGAAAATCGGCATAGCCGCGGTTGTAGTAGAACTGCCGCAGCAATTCCTCGTCGGCCCGCAGCTTATCCGGATTGTAGACGTCCTTGCGCGTGAGGAACGAGAAGATGCCCGATTCCTTGGTCGCAATCACCGACTGCAGACGGCCGTCGCTATAGGCCTCGTTGCCTACGAAATTGATCTGCGTGATCTTCGTGCGTTCGCCTTCATTGATGACGAAGGCCAGGTTGACACGCCCTTCGGCAATCGGAACGACCTGGGTCGTCACGGTCACGTCGCTGCGGCCGATGGCGGCATAGGCGTCCTTGATGGCCTGAATGTCGGTTTCGACGGTCGCCTCGCTATAGGGACCGAGCGGCTGGGTACGAACGACACCCTGGAGCTTGTCATCCTTGATCTTGCGGTTGCCGTTGAAGACGACTTGGTTGACGAGCTGATTCTCGCTGACGGAAACGACAAGCGATCCGCCGGAAACCGTGATGCTGACATCGGAGAAATAGCCGGTGGCATAGAGCCGCTTCACGGATGCGTCGATATCGGCATTGCTGAAGCTCTTGCCGGGAACGATCGTGATGTTGGCGCGAACGGTTTCCGCGCTGACGCGCGTTGCCCCACGCACCTCAACCCGATTGATGACCGCGGCTTGCGCGACTGAGGTACCAGCAACAAGTCCTACCCCGGTACCCGTGGCGACCATGCTTGCTGACAGAGCAAACGCCGACACCGCGTTCAAAAACCTTGAACCAGCTTTCATGTCAAAATCTTACCTTTTCCCAACGTCCCGCGGCAGTTTCGTGCCGACTCCGGTCACGGTTGCCGTTTTAACCGCTTTTCCCATACAAGCAAGTCAGCTCGTTAATTTCTGTTTACTTCAATTCCAACCGTGGCTTAACAGCCACTACGGCCTCTTATTATCGTAAACAAACCGTTATCGAGCAGCCGGCGAAACTCACTCGCTCTCCGAATCCTTAACGATGTCCGCTCCCGCCCAAGGCTCCGCTTTATCCGAAGAGCCAATTGATATCGTTCCAGGCCGCAAAAACCGTCAGCATGAGCACCATGGCAAAGCCGATGCGGAATGCGAGGTCCTGTGCGGCGGGACCGACCGGCCTGCCGCGCAGCGCTTCGACCGCATAGAACATCAGATGGCCGCCATCAAGCACCGGCACGGGCATCAGGTTGAGCAATCCAATGGAAACCGAAAGGACGGCCGCGAAATTCAGCACCTCGGCAATACCGAGCTTCGCCATCTGACCGGACATCTGGGCGATGCGGATCGGCCCGCCGACCTGATCGGCGCTCATCCGCCCGACAAAGAGATTCGAAAGATAGTCGAGCGTGCCCGTTACGATCCGCCAGCTCTGCAGTGCCCCTTGCCCCACCGCTTCGAGCGGTCCGTAGGTCTCGACCCGGAAATTGCCCGCTTCCTGGTTCGTTCCGATCCCGATCTTGCCCTCCTCCATCTTGTTGCCGAGCGGGTCGACGGATTCGGTGCGTTGGGGCACCATCGGCAGGTCGATCGCAGCGCCATCGCGCTCGATCCGGACGGTGATCGGCAGCTCCGGACGGACGCTGACATAGCGGCGCACGTCGTCGAAGGTGGCGATCGGCTTTCCATCGATCGAAAGCAGCCGGTCTCCCGGCAGAACACCCGCCTTTTCCGCAGCGCTGTCCGGCGCCACGAAAGCGACGACCGGATCGGCGACGGCACGGCCGTAGATGGAGAAGAGGACGGCGAAGATCGCAATCGCCAGTAGAAAATTCGCGATGGGACCCGCCGCGACCGTCGCTGCACGCTTCCATAGCTTTGCACCCAGGAATGTGCGGCCCCGTTCTTCCGGCGCGATCGTCTCCAGCCGCCGGTAGTCGGGCGTGCTCGCCGCATCCTCGTCGCCGAAGAACTTCACGTAGCCGCCAAGCGGGATCGCGCAGAATTTCCAGCGGGTGCCGTGGCGATCGGTCCAGCCGAAGAGCTCGGGTCCGAAGCCGACGGAAAAGGCCAGGATGCGGATGCCCGACCAGCGCCCAACCAGGTAATGTCCCATCTCGTGAACGAAGACCAGCAACGTCAGGAGAAACAGGAAGGTGGGGATCGTGTACTGGAGATTGTCAAGCAGCAGGCTCATAGTCATTCCTAACGCGTCCGTTGCCACGTCCGCCAGTTCAAATTGCAAGGTCGGGGCCGTGACGCCATGGTCGGACCGCCGCAGGATAGTCCCGCTTCGAGCCCGATATAAGGACTACACCGGCAGTCTTCAAAGACCCAGCAGAATCGAGCCGAAAGAGACTTCCCGGCCGCCCGCCAGCAAGAACTGCCCAAGCACCAGGGCCAGTGCGGCAATGCAGGCGAATATCAGCCCGTCCACCCGGTCCATGACGCCGCCGTGACCCGGGATCAGCCTGCTCGAATCCTTGACGCCGAAACGGCGTTTGACGAAGGACTCGAACAGATCGCCTGTCTGGCTTGCGACGGACAGGACCAGCGCGATGACGGGAATGCGCAGATCATCGAGGGCAAAGTGAGCCATGAAAACGGCGACACCCGCAAGAACGCCGAAAATCGCCCCGCCGATCGCGCCCGACCAGGTCTTGCCCGGCGAGATTGCGGGCGCCAGCTTTGGCCCGCCGATCGCCCGCCCCGTGAAGTAGGCGAAAATATCCGTTGCCCATACGACGGCGAACACGAACAGCATCGCCATCAGACCGAGATAGTCCGCTCCGCGGATCGCCGCGAGCGAAATGCTCGTCAGACCCGCATAGACGATCCCGCCCGGCAGCCACCAGCTGGTTCCCTTTATCGCCACCCAAAGCGCTGCCGCGAGCACACAGAGGGCAAGCCCCGGGAGGCTGACATGCATATAACCGAGGAGGACGAAACCGGCGATCACCGCCTGTGCCAGCCAGCCGAGGGCATTGCCCTGAAAGTCCCGCTCGGGGAGCTTCGTGATGGTGGACCACTCGTAATAGACGAGGAGGCCGATCGCGACGGAGAGAAGCTGGAAGGCAAAGCCGCCGATCCAGGTTGCAGCAAGAACCACCGCAGCAAGAACCACCCCGGAGGCGATACGAAGTTTGAGTTCGGCCTGCATCAGGAGCCGACCGCCAAAGTCGGTTGGGTCAGTCCGCCGAATCGGCGCTCGCGGCAGGCATATTGTTCGATCGCCGCAAAGAATGTCTCGCGCGTGAAATCCGGCCAGAGGTCCGGAATGAACAGCAATTCGGAATAGGCGGCCTGCCAAAGGAGAAAGTTGGAGAGACGCTCCTCGCCGCTCGTCCGGATAATGAGATCGGGATCGGGAATGCCCGCCGTATCGATCGTCGAGGATATCCGTTCCGCGGTAATCTCTTCCGGCCGCAGACGACCGGCGGCCACGTCCCCCGCCAGGCGGCGCATGGCTCTCGCCAGCTCGTCTCTGGCGCCGTAATTGAACGCAATGACCACCGTTATGCCGGTGTTCGCGACCGTCGTCTCCTCCGCTTCGATGAGCAGAGGCAGGATATCGCCGCTCAGATTTGTTCGGTCCCCGATGACCCGGATGCGGACGTTCTCACGGTGGAGATCGGCGAGATCCCGTCGGATGAAAGCCTTGAGCAGGCCCATGAGGTCGCTGACCTCGCTTTCCGGCCTGTTCCAGTTCTCCGACGAGAATGCGAACAGTGTCAGGTACCGGATGCCGATCTCCGCAGCCGTCCTTACCGCCCCGCGGACCGCCTCAACGCCCTTGCGGTGGCCCATGGGACGGGGCAGTCCACGCGCATTCGCCCAACGACCGTTGCCGTCCATGATGATGGCGACGTGAGCCGGTACGTTTGCGGGATTGAATTCTTGCATGGGTTGTCCGGACAAAGAGACTCACCTATCCGCAGGTCAGACCTGCATGATTTCCTTTTCCTTCTCCGCGAGCAAGCGGTCGATTTCGGAAATTACGTCATCCGTCATTTTTTGGACGCGTTCGGACTGAGCACGGCTCTCGTCCTGGCCGATCTCGCCGTCCTTTTCGGCTTTTTTCAGGTCGTCCATACCGTCACGGCGAACGTGGCGGACGGCGACCTTGCTTTTTTCGGCATAGTCGTGGGCGACCTTGACCAGCGATTTGCGGCGCTCCTCGTTCAGTTCCGGCAACGGAATGCGCAGGTTCTGCCCGTCGACGATCGGGTTGAGCCCCAGATTGGACTCCCGGATTGCCCGCTCCACGGCACCGACCATGGACTTGTCCCACACCGAAACCGAGAGCATGCGCGACTCTGGAACCGTGATGTTTGCCACCTGGTTCAGCGGCATGCGAGAACCGTAGGCTTCGACGGTCACCGGATCGAGTACGTTCGCCGAAGCGCGGCCGGTCCGCAGCGACGCGATGTCGTGCTTGAAAGCAGCGATCGCCCCGTCCATCCGACGCTTGAGTTCCTTCAGATCCACACCTTCACTCATGGTTCAAGACTCCCGTTCTTATCAGCAGCCCTTGCGGGCCCCAGCAGCTTGTCAATTATCGGTCACGATGGTGGCACGGCCGCCACCCGTCAATATCTCCGTGAAGCCGCCCTTCTCGTGGATGGAGAAGACGACGATCGGAATGGCATTCTCCCGCGCAAGCGCCACGGCGGCAACATCCATGACTGCGAGGCCTTTTTCGAGAACCTCGCTATGGGTCAGGCGGTCGAAGCGGGTCGCCGAGGGGTCCTTCTTCGGATCCGCGGAATAGATGCCGTCAACCTGTGTTCCCTTGAAGATCGCCTCGGCGCCCATCTCCGCCGCACGAAGCGCCGCAGCCGAATCCGTCGTGAAGAACGGATTGCCCGTGCCGCCGGCGAATATCACGACACGCCCGAGCGAAAGATGATAAAGCGTCGCGCGCTGCGAGAAGCTCTCGCAGATTTCCGGCATGGCGATGGCCGACAGGACGACGGTGTCGATATCGAGTTTGCGCAGCGACGTCGCCAGCGCAAGCGCATTGATGACCGTCGCCAGCATTCCCATGTGGTCGCCGGTTACACGGTCGCCGCCCTTGGACGCCACAGCGACACCGCGGAAGATGTTGCCGCCGCCGACGACGACGCCGACTTCGACACCCATCGCTCTCGCTTCCGCGATATCGGAGGCAATCCGGTCGGCTACGGCAACATCGATGCCGAACCCCTGGCTTCCCATAAGCGCTTCACCGGAGGCTTTGAGAAGAACGCGCTTGTAGATTGGCTTGGCCGACATCGTCACTCCTGAAATAGATCAGCGCGCGTGTGCAGGCATCTGGCGCACAGCGGCGTAAAGGCAAATTCCGCTGCGTGGTATCAACCGCTCCGGCGGGTCCTACGCATCGACTGGAGCCGGATACACGAAGGGCACCGCGTTGTCACGCGATGCCCCCACGTTTTCCCATTCGAGGTGAAGAAATCAACCCTTCGCGGCGGCTGCCACTTCTGCCGCGAAATCGCTCTCTTCCTTTTCGACGCCTTCGCCGAGCAGGAGACGGGCAATGCCGGCAACTTCGATCGGCGCGCCGACGGACTTTTCCGCTTCCTTGATCGCGGCTTCCACCGTCAGATCAGGGTTCATGACGAAAGCCTGCGACAGAAGGGCGACTTCCTCGAAGAACTTGCGCATGCGGCCATCGACCATCTTCTCGATGATGTTGTCCGGCTTGCCGGAAGCGCGCGACTGCTCGATGAAGACGTTGCGCTCGCGCTCGGCGACCGCCGGGTCGATTTCGCTCGAACGGACCGCGAGCGGGTTGGTCGCGGCGACGTGCATGGCAACCTGCCGGCCGATCGCGTTCAGAGCTTCCTTGTCGCCGGTCGACTTCAACGCGACGAGAACGCCGAGCTTGCCGATGCCTTCGCCTGCGGCATTGTGCACATAGGTCGCGACGACGCCGTCCTCGACCTCGAGCAGTACCGAGCGGCGTAGCGTCATGTTCTCGCCGATCGTGGCGATGGCGTCCTTGATCGTATCTTCAACGGACTTGCCCGTCGCCGGATAGGTCGCCTGGGAGACGGCTGCAACGCTGCCGTCGGTGCCGAGGGCGACACTGGCGACACCGCGAACGAGCTCCTGAAAGGCGTCGTTGCGGGCAACGAAGTCGGTCTCGGAGTTGATTTCGACGACGACGGCCTTGGTGCCGGAGCTGGCAATGCCGATGAGGCCTTCGGCAGCGGTGCGGCCGGACTTCTTGTCAGCCTTGGCGATGCCCTTGGCGCGCAGCCAGTCGATGGCGGCTTCCATGTCGCCATTGGTCTCGGCAAGCGCCTTCTTGCAGTCCATCATGCCTGCGCCGGTCTTTTCGCGCAGCTCCTTCACCATTGCGGCGGTAACAGTCATCTTTGTGCCTCTTGTCTGTTTGCTGGCGCGCCGACCGGGATTGGCGCAGTGCCAGAAGGTTTGGCAGGAAATGGCCTTTCTGTGTGACATCGTGATGAAGCCACTTTGCCGATGTTCGCGGGCTCACCGCGCGCGATCGGCCGGGCCATTTCCGGCTGATAAAGAACAAGGCCGTTCAGATTCTACATCACAAACGGCCTCGTCCCGATATTTCATGCGTACGGCAGCGCGTCGTCTGCCGGTCGGGCCGATCAGGCTTCGGACGCTTCCTCGAGAGCCGGCTCGACCGGAACCTCTTCGGATGCGCCGAGATCGCGGCCAGAGGCGCCCTGCTGACGGGCGATACCGTCAATGGCGGCGCGGGCGATGAGATCGCAGTAAAGGGCGATAGCGCGCGATGCGTCGTCGTTGCCCGGGATCGCGTAGTCGATCTGGTCCGGATCGCAATTGGAGTCGATGACGGCAACGACCGGAATGCCAAGACGCTTGGCTTCGTCGATGGCGATCGATTCCTTGTTGGTGTCGATGATGAACATCAGATCCGGGGTACCGCCCATATCGCGGATACCGCCGAGTGCGCGGTTGAGCTTCTCGCGCTCGCGCTCGAGGTTCAGGCGCTCCTTCTTCGTGAAGCCGGAAGCTTCCGAAGCCAGGATTTCATCGAGCTTGCGCAGGCGCTGGATCGAGTTGGAGATCGTCTTCCAGTTCGTCATCATGCCGCCGAGCCAGCGGGCATTGACGTAGTACTGGGCGGAACGCTTCGCAGCGTCCGCGATGATCTCGGACGCCTGGCGCTTGGTGCCGACGAAAAGCACGCGGCCGCCGCTGGCGACGGTGTCGCTGACGACCTGCAGGGCGCGCGACAGCATCGGTACGGTCTGGGCGAGATCGATGATGTGAACGTTGTTACGGTCGCCGAAGATGTACGGCTTCATCTTCGGGTTCCAGCGGTGCGTCTGGTGACCGAAGTGGACGCCCGCCTCGAGAAGCTGGCGCATAGTGAAATCAGGCAATGCCATGCCTTTGTCTCCTTTTCCGGTTGAACCTCCGCAAGGCGTCGAGCGCACCGCAATGCGCCCACCGGCGGAACGATCCGGATTTCTCCCGGAAAATCCCATGCCTTACGTGTGGAATGGCCAGCCCCTTAGCGGTAACCGGCCCGGAAATCAAGCCTTGGGGACGCTTTTTGTATCGCGCCGGCTCAGGCCGCCTTCGTTCGGCACCGAGCCAGCACCTCGGCGGTGACATGTTCCGGAATGTCGCCGATTTCCGCCATGCGCGCATCGAGCTTAGCCAGCATTTCCTCGAACACAGCGGAGTAGGCCGGCTCGTTCGCCCGGTTGCGCAGCTCGAACGGGTCCTCCTCGCAATCGAACAGTTCCCATTCCGCAGCCTCGTCGCCGGAAAAGGCACCAGGCTGGCCGAGCGGATCGTTATACCAGTAGATGAGCTTGTAGCGGGCGTCGCGCACGCCGTAATGCGCGAAGGCATTGTGGAACTCGTCCTTGTGCATCCAGTACCGGTGATAGGCGAGACCCTTATCGTCCTCGTCCGCCGTCTGCTCGATAATCGGGCGCATGCTCCTGCCCTGCATGTAATTGGGGATCGGCAGGCCCGCATAATCGAGAAAGGTCGGCGCGAAATCGACATTGGTCGCGATGTGGCCGGCTTGCGTGCCGGGCCGGATGCCTTCCGGATAGCGGATCAGGAAAGGCATCTGGAGCGATTCTTCGTACATGAAGCGCTTGTCGAACCAGCCGTGCTCGCCAAGGAAGAACCCCTGGTCGGACGTATAGATAACGATGGTGTCGTCGCGCAGGCCTTCCGCGTCGAGATAGTCGAGCAGACGGCCGACATTGTCGTCCACGGCGGCAATGGTCTGCAGGTAGCGCATCATGTAGCGCTGGTACTTGAAGAGGGCGAGTTTCCGCGGATCGGTAAAGAGATAATTCTCACCGGTGGCTCCGTCGATCAATCGCAGTTCCTGACCTTCCTCGATGTCCGGAACCTTGCGCTGGGTCCAGCCCGGCAGAAGCAGTTCGCCGATCTCGTCGCCGCCTTCGGGCTGGACGAGGCCGAGGTCCCTGTATGTCATGTCGCAGCGAATGCGCATTTTCGCAGCTGCCGCCGCTGCTGCGCGGTTGGAATAATCGTCGGAGAAAGTTTCCGGGACCGGCAGTTTGCCGTCGGCATAGAGGTGCCTGTCGCGCGGGTGCGGCTCGAAGCTGCGATGCGGCGCCTTGTGGTGGCACATCAGGAAGAACGGCCGCTCCGGATCACGCTTGCCGAGGAAATCGAGGCATTTGTCTGTGATGATGTCGGTGGCGTAGCCTCTCTCCGTTCGCGGTCCGTTGCGGTCGATCATCACTGGATCGAAATATTCGCCCTGCCCCGGCAGTACCGACCATTCGTCAAATCCCGTCGGCTCGTGCGCCTGGCCCTCGCCCAGGTGCCACTTGCCGAAGATCGCTGTCTGATAGCCGCCCGCGCGCAGATGTTTGGCCACATTGGGGAGCCGGTTGTCGATATGGGTATCGAGCGTGGTGACCATGTTCACATGGTTGTAGGTGCCGGTCAAAATGGCGGCACGGCTGGGCGTGCAAATCGAATTGGTGACGTAGCACCGATCGAATCGCATGCCTTCGTCGGCGATGCGGTCGATATTGGGCGTGCTGTTCAGGCCCGCGCCGTAGGCGGAAATCGCCCGCGCCGCATGGTCGTCCGACATGATGAACAGAATATTGGGCTGCTTTGTCATTCTAATCTCGATGGAGAGTGCCGGCGCGACGGAGCGCGCCGGCGGGTTGGCGTTCAGTCGCCTGCGTAGAGGTCGGCGAGATAGTAGTCCTTCGGGTCGAGCGGGTTCTGCATCTTGCCGAAAGCGACGAACTGGTCGTTGAGACCCTTCAGCCAGTTGGCCACCGTCCCATCCCTGCTGGCAGCAACGAGCTCGGCAGTAGTCAGGAACTTGCCGTTGCGGCTTTCGACTTCAAGCGGTTCGGCCGGCACTCCGAGGAACTTGGCGGTGATCGCGACCGAGCGCGGCACGTCGGCAACGCGATAGTCGTTGGCCTCTTTCATCGTGGCGATGAATTTCCTGACCACGTCCACGTCGCCGGCTATCACCTCATTGCGGGCGACGAAGGCCGAAGGGAAAGAGTTCTCGGGATAGAAATCGTCGCTCTTGGCGACTTCGACCAGATCCGGGACGGTCTTCTTGATGATGCCCACCAGCGGATACCAGATGCCGGCGCCGTCGATCTGCTTCGATGCAAAAGCCGAAACGACCGTCGAAGGGTCCATCTTCACCACTTCTATGTC
The DNA here is from genome assembly GCF_000375585.1 of Sinorhizobium meliloti 4H41. GTDB lineage: Bacteria > Pseudomonadota > Alphaproteobacteria > Rhizobiales > Rhizobiaceae > Sinorhizobium > Sinorhizobium meliloti_A. The sequence continues at coordinate 130,531 of NZ_AQWP01000009.1, forward strand.
GGAAATCGTCATGCCGGCCTTGGCAAGGCCGAGACGCAACAGCATGTCGCCCGACGTGCCTTCCGGAACGCCGACCTTCTTGCCCTTGAGGTCCGCGACGGAGTTGATGCCCTTCTGCGCGATGACGCGGTCGGACAGTCCGAGCACATTGATCGCGACGAGTTTGGCCTTGCCAGTTGCCGGAAGCCAAAGGGCGCCCGGACCGACATACCCGAAATCGAGACTGCCCGCGCCCAACGCCTGGATCTGGATCGGGCCGTTGGTGAAGATCTTCAGGTCGGGTTCCAGGCCGTGTTTTGCCCACAGGTTCTGGTCGGTGGCGATCGCCGTCAGGCTCGTGCCGAAATAGTCGGCGATGTAACCGATCCGCACGGGCTTCGCCTCTGCGTAAGCGGCTCGCGTGGTGGCGCCCACTATGGGGGCCGCCAGCGCACCGGCAGCGGCAACGCGGATGAAACTGCGTCGGGTAAAAGTCACGGCATTCCTCCTCCTTGTGATGAACTCGAACTGACCTGGGGTTTCTGATGGTAAACGGCGTGCCAAACCCGATTGCGGACCTGCGCGAATTCAGGCGATAGCCGGATCTCTTCGTTGCGCGGATAGGGCAGGTCCACGGGGATGATCTCGTGCAGGCGGCCCGGCCGCGCGGCCATCACGATGACGCGATTGGCGAGATAGACCGCCTCATCGACATCATGGGTGATGAAGATCACCGTCCGTCGCTCGCGGCTCCAGGTGTCGAGCAGCTGGTCCTGCATGTTGACGCGGGTCAATGCGTCGAGCGCGCCGAAAGGCTCGTCCATGAGGAGGATCGTCGGATTGACCGCATAGGCACGGGCGATTGCGCAGCGCTGCTTCATGCCGCCGGACAAGGTCTTGGGCAAGGCATCGGCGAAATCCTTCAGCCCGACGAGATCGAGAAAGTGATCGGCGATGCGCCTGCGCTCGGCTGCCGGCATGTTTTTGATGCGCAGGCCGAATTCGACGTTCTGGCGAACCGTCAGCCACGGAAACAGCGCATATTGCTGGAAGATCACGCCGCGTTCGGGGCCTGGCCCGTCGACCGGCTTACCGTCGACCAGAACACGTCCGTCCGACACCTCCGTCAGGCCGGCCGCGATATTCATGGCCGTTGACTTGCCGCAGCCGGACGGCCCGACCACCGTGACGAATTCACCCTCGCCGATGTCCAGGCTCAGCCTGTCGAGCGCGAGGACCGAGCTCTCGCCTTCGCCGAAACGGCGGGTGACGTTTTGAAATGAAATCTTCGGGTCGGAGGCCGGGTTCGGAACAGCTGTCATTGCGCGCGCTCCTGCCAGCGGGTCAGACGGCGTTCCGCCGCCTGGACGATGCGATCCATGAGCAGGCCGAGAATGCCTATCGTGACGAGGCTGACGAAAATGGTGGGAAGGTCGTAATAGAGTTGCGCCTGCTGCATTCGGAAGCCGAGGCCCGATTGCGCTGCGATGAGCTCGGCTGCGACGACCGTTGCCCAGGCCGAGCCGAGCCCGATCCGGACACCGACCAGAATGAAGGGAATGGAGGCAGGGACGATCACGCGGTAGAACAGCACGCCGTCGTTGGCCCCAAGCACGCGTGCAGCGCTGATCAACGTACGGTCGACGCCGATGACACCCTGATAGGCGGCGACGACGCAGGAAAGGAACGAGGCGAGGAAAATGACGAAGACCTTCGGCGCTTCGTCGATGCCCATGGTCACGATCGCGAGCGGTATGACCGCCAGCGGCGGAATCATGCGGAAAAACTGGATGTAGGGCTCGATCAGTGCGCGGGCGACGCGGTACCAACCCATCAGGAAGCCGACGGGAATGGCTGCCGCCACGCCGAGCAGGAAGCCGGCCAGCACGCGGCGAAGACTGGAGACGACGTCCAGCGGCAACTGGCCGTTCGCGATCAGCTCCACTGCGCGCCGGAAAACCTCGGCCGGTCCCGGCAGGATCACCAGCCCCGCCGCCGTGATGCCCCACCATACCGTGACGGCGAACACCAGGGCGATCAGGTTCAGGACGATGGGCGCCAGCTCCGCCGGCGAAAACCCGTTCCCTGTCGTTTCCTCGTCTTTGGACGTCAGAGTGCTCAATACCGGGCTCCCGAATAGAAAAAGTGGTCGAGCGCGACCGCCGCCCCGCCGATCGCGCCCAGTTGCGAGCCAAAGCCGGTTCGTTCGAACCGAAGGATGTCGCGCATATGAGGCATGACCCGTGGCGGCAGATGTTTTCGCAGATGCGCGAACAGGCTCTCCGGCGCGTCAGCGAGGTGACCGCCGAAGACGATCAGATCGGGCGTAAGCAGACTGATTGCGATGGCGAGCGAGTCGGTCAGCCGAGCGAGTGTCGGACCCCAGACGTCCGTGTTCTCCACCTGCATCAGGAGATCGGCCGGAGCAGAGCCTTCCAGCCCCAATGCACGCATCAGGACGCGTTCGTTCACATAGCTTTCGAGACAGCCATGGTTGCCGCAACTGCACCGTGGCCCGTTCTGTGAGATCTGGATGTGACCGAGCTCGACTGCGCCATGGCCGCCCGGCCGAAACGGTACGCCGTCGACCACCAGCCCTGCCCCGAGACCGGAACGCAGATAGACGTAAAGCAATGCCGGGACCCCGCGGCCGAGACCGAAGCGCGCCTCCGCGACCGCCATTGCCGTAACGCTATGCTCCAGCACCACCGTCAGGCCCGTGCGTCGCTCCAGCATGCCCGCCAGAGGCAGGTTGCGCCAGCCGGTATTGATCGAAGCCAGGATGGTGCGCTGGCCGGCATCGACGGGTCCCGGCACTCCCACTCCGACGCCGAGCAGATGGTCTGTGCGCGCGAGAAGCTTCAGCTTCTCTATTTCGTCCGCGATCCGCGCCGTCACGGCCTCCGGCGAGGTGTCCGGCAGCGCGAATTCGAACGAAGCGGCCGCTTTCGCCGAACCCAGGAGATCCGTGACCGTCAGTTGGACGAGCCCGGCACCGATATGCACGCCGGCAACGTGATGAGCGTTCGGCAGGAGCCGGATCGCCAGTCCCGGCCGCCCCACCCCGCTGCTTGCCGCCGGCTCCACCTCGGCGACGGAGCCGTCGGCGAGGAGCTGCGCCGTCACATGGGTAAGGGTCGTCGCGGACAGCCCGGTGCGGCGCGCAAGGATGGCGCGTGATTGGGGCCCTTCGTCGCGAAGGATGCGCAGGACCTGGCCGTGATGCACACCCACTCTTCGCCCCCCTTGGCCGTTTATTTTCTCAACTTTAGAAAATAAATGGATCCTGTCAATAGGAGCAGGTTGCGGTCACTTTCGAAAATCGCTTCTGCGGTTGTCTATTTGCACTCTTCGCTATTGAAGACCTCGAGCTTTGCGAGCTTTCCGCTCAGGACGAAGTCACCGTAGTCCATGGTGAGATCCCGCGTCACGCCGTTCTCGTAGAGCTTGAACGCCATGCGGTAGACGGGCAGCGCGTCGCCGTTCGCTTCGTCGTTGAAATAGGTGATCGTCACCGGCCAATAGTTCTCGCCCGCAAGCTCTCCGGCCTTGCCGACATCCGCATCGTCAGGAGCGGGCTTGCGCGGCTTGCCCACGAAGGTCGAGGTAATCAGCGTCTTGTCGCCCGAATCGGAACCATCGAAAATACGCGCCTCGAAAAAGGTCTCTCCTTTTTTCGCACGTTCGATCACTTCGAGCATGTGTTCTGTCGGAAACCGGCTGGCCGCAAGCGCCACCTGGCGCTTGTCGGGGGCGGTCAGCTCGACCTTGACGCCGGACTTATCGTCATGCGCGCTTCCGCGCACCTCCTTGTCCAGCTTCTCATCGGTAAAGGAGCGGGTGAGGAAACGGAAATTGCCGTTCTTCATGTCCTCATAGGTGGTGGTCTGCTGATCGGTTAGGCGAACCTCGTCACCCGTATCGACCTGGGTGACGAAGCGGAAGCTGACGGTATAGCCTTCGCAGGAGGAGCCGTTGAACTCATAGACCATGCGGCCATACATGCCGGAGATGCCGGACCGCTCGGAGGCGTCCTTCAATTCCAGATCGTAGACGGCGCGATGGGGAACGAGAGCAGTCGCCTGTGCCGCGCCCGCCGTCATGACCACGACACAGACGCTTCCCAGAGTGACGAGACCGAAGCCTTTACGAAACATCCGTTTCCTCCTGTTGGACTCGCCGCCAATGCGATAAACAAGCATTCGACAGAAACAAGGCAGATCGGTTCTGGTCCACGCCTGTCACGATCCGCTTTGCATGCCGGATTTTAGCACAAAAGACAACAACGGAGCCTTCCATGTCCGCAGAGATCGAAACCCGCCTCACCGAACTCGGCATCGTCCTTCCGCAGGCAGTTGCGCCTGTCGCGAACTACGTGCCTTACGTCGTCTCGGGGTCGATGCTCTACATTTCCGGGCAGTTGCCGATGGAAAACGGCAGGGTCGCCGTAACCGGCCATGTCGGCAAGGATGTCGATGTCGCCGGCGCGCAAAGAGCCGCCGAACTCTGCGCGATCAACATCCTGGCCCAGGCCAAAGCGGCTCTCGGCGATCTCGGCCGTATCCGCCGCCTCGTCAAGATCAACGGCTTCGTCGCTTCCACGCCGGACTTCGTCGAACAGCACCTGGTGATCAACGGCGCCTCGAACCTCCTTGCCAATGCGCTCGGCGAAGCGGGCAAACACGCTCGTGCCGCTGTCGGCATGGCTTCCCTTCCCTTCAACGCGGCTGTCGAGATCGACGCCGTGATCGAAATCGCATGATCAGGGACGTCCAATGAAGGATCTTTCCTGGCTCAAGGCCCAGCCGATCGCCCATCGCGGCTTCCACGACATGAATCGGGAGGTTTGGGAAAACACGCTCTCCGCCTTCTCTCGCGCGGTCGAAGCCGGCTTCGCGATCGAGTGCGACCTTCAATTCGCGGCTGACAGCGTTCCCGTCGTTTTCCACGACCACGACCTGCAACGGCTCTGCGGGATTGCGGGCGACGTGCGCGCGAAGACGTCCGCCGAGCTGGGGCTTCTGTCAGTCGGCGGCACGGGCGACAAGGTGCCGACGCTGAAGCAGATGCTGCGCCTCGTTGCCGGCCGTGTCCCACTGATCATCGAGCTCAAGGGGCGACTGGGCGACGACGAAGGCTTTTGCGCGGCCGTGCTCGAGACGCTGGAAGGCTATGAGGGCCAGGTGGCGCTGATGAGCTTCGACCATTGGCTGCTCAGGGACCTGAAGGAACTCGATGCGCCCTACCCCCTCGGCCTGACTGCCGAGGGTGTCAATCCGGAAACCTTCTTCGTGCACGAGGAGGCGATGCATCTCGGGCTGGATTTCATCTCCTATCATTACGGCCATCTTCCCAACGCGTTCACGGAAAAGGAGCGCGCGCTCGGCCGAACGCTCATCACCTGGACGGTACGCGACAGACAGGCCCAGGAGCATACATTCGCCAATGCCGACCAGATGACCTTCGAGGGTTTCGATCCCCGGGAGAGCATGATTTCGTAGGCGCATGACAGACGCGATCACCCTCCGCATAGAACCTTCGTTCACGTCGATATCGCCGACGAGCTGGGGCAGGCTTGCCGGCGCTTCCAAAGGGCATGCCGGCACGGCCTACAATCCCTTCGTCTCGCATGCCTATCTGTCGGCACTGGAGGAATCGGGCTCGGCGACGGCGGAGACTGGCTGGCTCGGGCAGCATCTCCTGATGGAGGACGCGGACGGTTTCCTGCGGGGGGCTCTCGCCTGCTACGTCAAGAGCCACAGCCAGGGGGAATATGTTTTCGACCATGGCTGGGCGGATGCCTTCGAGCGGGCCGGCGGCCGCTACTATCCGAAGCTGCAATGTTCCGTGCCCTTCACGCCGGCGACGGGGCCAAGGCTGCTGGTGGCCGGGGGATGCGATCCACGAACCGTGCGCGACGCGCTCGCTGCCGGCCTCAAGGAACTCACGCGCCGCCACCGCCTCTCCTCGGCCCACGTGACCTTCGTCCCGACCGACGAAATGCCCATCCTGGAGCAGGCGGGCTTCCTGCATCGGATGGATCAGCAGTTCCACTTCATGAATGAAGGCTATGGATCGCATGACGACTTTCTCGCCACGCTCACCTCGCGAAAGCGCAAGGCACTCAAGAAAGAACGCCGATCGGCGGTGGAAAACGGGATAACCATCGACTGGCTGACCGGCAGCGACCTGACGGAAGCTATCTGGGACCAGTTCTTTGCCTTCTACATGGATACCGGCGGACGCAAATGGGGGCGTCCCTATCTGACCCGCGCCTTCTACTCGCTGATCGGAGAGCGCATGGCCGACGATATCTTGCTGGTCATGGCCAAGCGCGGCGGGCGCTATATCGCCGGAGCGATCAATTTCATCGGGGGCGATGCGCTGTATGGCCGGCACTGGGGCTGCATCGAGGACCACCCCTTCCTGCATTTCGAAGTCTGTTACCATCAGGCGATCGACTACGCGATCGCGAAGGGATTGAAGCGCGTCGAAGCCGGCGCGCAAGGCGAGCACAAGCTTGCACGGGGCTACATGCCGGTGACGACTCATTCCGCACATTTCATCAGCCATCCGGGGCTTGCGCGCGCCGTAGCCGATTATCTGGAACGGGAGCGCCGGGATGTGGAAGAAACCGGCGAGTTTCTTGCGGAACACGGTCCTTTCCGCAAAGGTGAACGCCAGGACGGCTGAGACGCCGCGAACGCCTGCCAGGAAGAGGAAACGACATGAGCGCATACGACACCAACAATATCTTCGCCAAGATATTGCGCGGCGAGATCCCCTCGCATCGCGTCTATGAGGATGAGGCCACCGTCGCGTTCATGGACGTGATGCCTCAGGCCGAAGGGCATGTCCTGGTGTTGCCTAAGGCGCCGTCCCGCAACATTCTCGATGCGGATCCAGCCACCCTCGCCAGCCTGATCGCGACCGTCCAGAAGATCGCCCTGGCGGCGAAGGCCGCCTTCGCGGCGGACGGCGTCACCATCATGCAGTTCAACGAGGCGCCGGCCGGTCAATCCGTTTTCCATCTGCACTTCCACGTGATCCCCAGACGGGAGGGCATTCCGCTGAAGCCGCATTCCGGCAAGATGGAAGACGGAGAGGTGCTGGCCGCAAACGCGGAGAAGATCCGCCGAGCGCTTTAGGCTGCCATGTAACGTTTGATTCAACCGCTTACGGAATTTTTCTATTATTCCGCTTTAACTCATCAAAACCCCAGCCACCAGAGGCCCGCGGCCAGGGCAGCGATCGCCGTTCCGATCCCGGCGACGGGTTTCTGGCGGGCGAGGAAGAACGCGATCGCGCCGAGAACGACGGAGCCGAGCCGAAGCCACAGAGGCGACTGGGCCAAAACGCCGGTCGGGTAAAGTACGAGTTTGGCAATGACGGCCGCCACCAGCGCCGTCGCCACCGCCCTCACCCAGTTCAGTGCCTCCGAATCGTCGCGCAGCCGATTTCCGGCGAGCACTCCGAGCCATCGCCAGATGTCGGTCGCAAGCCAGCCGGCGATCGCAATGAATGCGTAGGCCCACCATCCGTCCATCCAGCTCACGCGCTCGCTTCCTTTCGCCTGCGCCAGAAGCGCTCACCAAGCCAGGCGAGCGTTCCTCCGCCGAGGCCGGCGAGCAGAATGTCGAACTCCGGGGCGATCCAGTAGCAGACCGGCCCTGCGGCGAGACCGATCGCGAGCGCGGCATAGACAACCGGATGACGGGCCGAATTCCAGATCGAGGCGAGGAAATAGACCGGCGTCAGAAAGAAGAGACATCCGGCGACGATCGGCGGGAAATCGGCGACAAGGCGATAAACGATCCCGACCAGCGCCATGTTCGTCGCGACCAGCGTGATGCCGAAGCCGGCGAAGAAGGTCGCGCGGTGCCGGCGCGGAACCGCATGCACGCGCTCCATCGCGAAGACCCAGGCGGTGATGGCGATGAAATGCGAAAGCAAGAGAAGCAGCCATGTCGGCGTCTTCGGCGTACGGAGTTCGGGAACGAGTGCGGCGACCATCGGCATCAACCGAACCGACGAAAGCGTGACTGCCAGGAACGCCGTCGCAAGACTGGCGCCGCTGAGGATGGAACTTACGAGAATGACCTTTGCCGGCAGGGCCCAGACGATGCCGGTCATGAACACGACTTGCGCCGGTGGGATCCCGGCCTGAACCGTCAGCGAGCAGAAGCCCACGAAGGAAAGCATGAGGATTATGGCCGGAAGGCTGAATATCCCACGCGCACCCGCCAGAAACCAGCCCAGAGGCGATCGCTCCTCTTCGATACGGTTAGTGGAATCCACCCGCTATGCTCCACGCTCACAAGAAAGTGCCGGGTAACTCACCCGGCACTGTCACGTCCAGTCGCGATCGCGTTATTTCTTGCGCGGCACCTTCGGAACCGTCCGCCCCCTGAGCGGAGCCGCGCCGGAACCGCCGCTCTTGTTCGAGGACTTGGCGGCCGTCTTCTTCGACTTGGCTTTCGCGCCCTCTTCGGATGCGGCTACGCTTTCCTTTTCGGCAGCCTTCTTGGGTTTCGCGCCCTTGCCGGCGGGACGCGAGACTTCGGCCTTGGGCTTGATCGGAGCCGTTTCCGGCACGGCTTCGAGCATGAGCCCCTTCGTGCCGTCTTCCTTTGCACCGATCGTCACCTTGACGACACCGCCCTTCTTCAGCTTGCCGAAGAGGATCTCGTCCGCGAGCGGCTTCTTGATATTTTCCTGGATGACGCGTGCCAGCGGCCGTGCACCCATCTTCTCGTCATAGCCCCTCTCCGCGAGCCAGGCGATCGCATCAGGCGCAAGGTCGAAGGTGACATTGCGCTCCGCAAGCTGCGTTTCGAGCTGCATGACGAACTTCTGCACGACCTTATGGATGACCGGGGTCGGCAGCGAGTTGAACGGAATGACGGAGTCCAGACGGTTGCGGAACTCCGGCGTGAAGAGGCGATTCAGCGCCTCCACGTCCTCACCCGTCCGCTTGGAGGAACCGAAGCCGATCGCCGCCCGAGCCATGTCGGACGCGCCGGCATTGGTCGTCATGATCAGGATGACGTTCCGGAAATCGATCTTCTTGCCGTTATGGTCGGTCAGCGAACCGTGGTCCATGACCTGCAGGAGGATGTTGAAGAGATCCGGATGCGCCTTTTCGATTTCGTCGAGCAGCAGCACGCAATGCGGATGCTGGTCGACGCCGTCGGTCAGGAGTCCGCCCTGATCGAAGCCGACATAGCCGGGAGGCGCGCCGATCAGTCGCGAGACCGTGTGGCGTTCCATATATTCCGACATGTCGAAGCGCAGCAGCTCGACGCCGAGCGAGGTGGCGAGTTGCTTCGCCACTTCCGTCTTGCCGACGCCGGTCGGGCCGGAGAAGACGTAGCAGCCGATCGGCTTGTTGGGCTCGCGAAGGCCTGCGCGCGCCAGCTTGATCGACGAGGCGAGCGCCTCGATCGCCAGATCCTGACCATAAACGACGGAGCGCAGTTCCTGCTCGAGATTGGCGAGCACCGCCTCGTCGTCCTTGGACACGGTCTTGGGCGGGATGCGTGCCATCGTTGCGACGGTCGCTTCGATCTCCCTTTCGGTGATCAGCTTGCGGCGTTTGCTGACGGGCAAAAGCATCTGCGCGGCACCGGACTCGTCGATAACGTCGATCGCCTTGTCCGGCAGCTTCCGGTCATTGATGTAGCGTGCCGAAAGCTCCACCGCCGCCTTGATGGCATCGTTGGTGTATTTCAGCTGATGGTAGTCCTCGAAATACGGCTTGAGGCCCTTCATGATCTCGATCGTGTCCGCGATCGTCGGCTCGTTGACATCGATCTTCTGGAAGCGGCGAACGAGAGCCCGGTCCTTCTCGAAGAACTGGCGATACTCCTTATAGGTGGTCGAGCCGATGCAGCGGATCGCGCCGGAAGAAAGCGCGGGCTTCAAGAGGTTCGACGCGTCCATGGCGCCGCCCGACGTGGCGCCGGCACCGATGACCGTGTGGATCTCGTCGATGAACAGCACCGCACCGGGGTAATCTTCGAGTTCCTTGACCACCTGCTTCAGGCGCTCCTCGAAGTCGCCGCGATAGCGCGTGCCGGCCAGCAGGGTTCCCATGTCGAGCGCGAAGATCGTGGCGTCCTGCAACGCCTCGGGCACCTTCTTCTCGACGATGCGCTTGGCAAGGCCCTCGGCGATTGCCGTCTTGCCCACGCCAGGATCGCCCACGTAAAGCGGGTTGTTCTTGGACCTGCGGCAAAGCACCTGAATGGTCCGGTTGACTTCGGCGTGACGCCCGATCAACGGATCGATCTTGCCGGACTTGGCCTTTTCGTTGAGGTTTACGCAATAGGCCGTGAGCGCATCCTGCTGCTTCTTCGGGCCCGCCTCCTCGCTCTCGCGCGAAGCCTTCTGTTCGGAGTCCTGGTCTTCCGCCCCGCGCACCGGCCGCGCCTCGGAGCTTCCCGGCCGCTTGCCAATACCGTGCGAAATGAAATTGACCGCGTCATACCGGGTCATCTCCTGCTCCTGCAGGAAATAGGCAGCATGGCTCTCGCGCTCGGCGAAGATCGCCACGAGCACGTTGGCGCCCGTCACCTCTTCGCGGCCCGAAGACTGCACATGGATGACGGCTCGCTGGATCACGCGCTGGAAGCCTGCCGTCGGCTTGGAGTCTTCGTCGTAACCGGTGACGAGGTTCGACAATTCGTTGTCGACGTAATCGGTCACGGTCTTGCGAAGCGTGTCGAGATTGACATTGCACGCGCCCATCACAGCCGCCGCATCGGCATCATCGATCAATGCCAGCAGCAGGTGCTCGAGCGTCGCATATTCGTGATGGCGCTCGTTGGCAAAAGTCAGTGCCTGATGCAGCGCCTTTTCGAGGCTGGGCGAAAATGTTGGCACGTTAGTTCCTCATTTCTTTTCCATGACGCATTGCAACGGATGTTGATGCTGCCTGGCGAAATCCATCACCTGCGTCACCTTGGTTTCGGCGACCTCGTAGGTGAAGACGCCGCATTCTCCAACGCCGTGGTTGTGGACATGTAGCATTATGACAGTCGCCTCTTCGCGGTTCTTCTGAAAGAAGCGCTCGAGGATGTGAATGACGAATTCCATCGGTGTGTAATCGTCATTCAAAAGCAGAACGCGGTACAAACTCGGCTTCTTGGTCTTCGGCTTGGTGCGGGTGATGACGGACGTGCCACGACTGGGGCCGCCTCCGTCTCCTTCGCTTCCCTGCTGCATCCGGACCGGCATGGCGATCATTCTTGTTCATTCCTTTACAGCCGCGGATCCATTTGCATTCGACCACGACATGCTTGCCTTTATCTAATGGTTCGTTCTTGGATTTTAAGACCGAACCCACGCACTGCAAACATATTCGCACGGCGAAACACAAGATTGATCAAATTTCTTCGCCGGCACCTGCAGCCTTCAGGCCCGTCGGCGGTATTGAAGAAGTGCAGAACATGAACGGACGAAGGCCGGCCGCGGCATCCGCGACCGGCCTGTCTGCAATAGCGATGAAACTGATGGTCAGGCGGCAGCGGCCGTTTTGACCGCAGTGCCTGCCTTGGCAACCGGCGCCTCATAGGGCTTGTAGGCGTCCTTGGCGAGGTCGGCATACATCTCACCGATCTTCGTCGCCTCGGCGAAAAAGCCTTCGTAGCTTGCCTTCAGATAATTCGTCTGAAGCTCGAACGCTGCTTCGAGGCTTTTGACACTGGTAAGCTTTTCGACATGGGCAACGCCATCCTCGAAGGATTTTTTCGAATAGTCGGCCGCTTCGGTCGCAATAGCCTGGAAACCTTTGGTCATGGCTGAGTAGCTCTTCACGGCTACGTCGAGCGCTTCCTTGCTCTTCCTGTTCGCATCGTCGAAGTTAAACATCGGGCGTCTCCTTGTAACGGCTCGGCTAGGAACGCGGCCAGTCTAGGTGCACTGCACAAAAAGTCAAGTTCAGTGTGCATTGCAATAAAATACAGTTTTTGCAACGACTTGATGAAGACGGACGCCTCCAGTCAATTTCTCCGAAAAGTATGATTTAACAACAGGAAACCCGGCCTGATTGCTCAGCACCGGGTCTTGCAACGCGCGATTACCACGGATCCAGGTGGATTCGTGTTGCTCTCAGAGGTCGATGTCGAGGATCGCCATCGAGAAATTATAGGAGAGTTCGCCGTCCTCTTCGTCACGGAAGACGACACCGAGAAATTCGTCGCCGAGATAGACTTCAGCGGATTCGTCCTTCTTCGGGCGAGCCTTGACGACCATGGACTGGTTGAACGTGCGCTTAAGATAGGCCTCAAGCTTGCGGATTTCTTCGGGCTTCAAAACTATTCTCCGTAGCCGATTGATTTGCCGCGCTTGTTGCACGGGCCATTGCCAGGTGTAAACCCATCAGAGCGCCAAGCGTTCGCCGGGAGGCGAAGAAATGCTCGCAACACCTTGAATTGGTGCACTGATTTTTCGCAGCGTCGATGCCCGCCACAGCCGGGCTTCGGGCGCCTTGATCAGATATCGAACGACGCCAGGATCTGATCCATCTGACGCGACGGCTCGGAACAGCCGGCCTCGCCGACGACCTTCGCCGGCACCCCGGCGACCGTCGATTTGGGAGGGACCGCCTTCAGCACGACGGATCCGGCGGCCACGCGCGAGCAGTGGCCGATGTGGATATTGCCGAGAATCTTTGCGCCGGCGCCGATCAGCACCCCGTTGCCGATCTTCGGATGACGGTCGCTGCCTTCCTTGCCGGTGCCGCCAAGCGTCACGCCATGCAAGATAGATACGTTGTCGCCGATGACCGCGGTTTCGCCGACGACGAGCCCCGTTGCATGATCGAGAAAGATTCCGCGTCCGATGCGGGCGGCCGGATTGATGTCGGTCTGGAAAACGCTGGAGGAGCGGCTCTGGAGATAGAGCGCAAAGTCTCTCCGGCCGCGGTTCCACAGCCAGTGAGCCAGACGGTGCGTCTGTATGGCATGGAAGCCCTTGAAATAAAGCACCGGCTCCATGAAGCGCGTGCAGGCGGGATCGCGATCGTAGACCGCCTGGATATCCACGCGCAGGACGGCGCCCCATTCGGGCCAGTCCTCGAGCATTTCGGCAAAGGTCTGGTGCAGGAGGCTCGCCTGGAGGTCGGGATGGTCCAGCCTCTCGCAAATCCGATAGATAACGCAATCTTCCAGGGAATGCTGATTGACCACCGTCGAATAGAGAAAGGCCGCCAGCATCGGGTCGCGCTCGGCCGCCAGCCGCGCCTCCTCACGCAGGCTATCCCAGATCGGATCGATCGCTTCGAGCGATTCCGTATGACGAAGTTCTGTCTTGGCGACCATGGTCGCTCTCCTTCCTGGGCGTTCCTTCAGCGGGGTCGTCTTTGGCCTGCCGGTCTTAGGATGGGTCGTGTTCGGGCATATATAGGCCAATTTCCCGCCGACATAAATGGCCTGGCCGGATTTCACCTCTCGTTAGTGGCACGGCCGAGAGCAATTCGAGAAAAAATGCGCAGGGTTTCCGTCTGGATCGGCCTCACCCAACCCCGGCAAGGAACTCCAGGACCGCCTTCTTGAACACACGATCGCCGACCGCCAGCATGTGGTCGCGCCCGGGAATGTCGAGTGCCACGGCATGCTGCATCAGCACGGCAAGCTCCTCAGCCGATCCGGCGATGTCATCCTTCGTCCCGACACCGATCAGCACCGGCACGTCTATGCGGCCTACCTCGTCGGCGGTAAGCAGGTCGCGCGATGTCGATATGCATGCGGCAAGCGCCTGACGATCGCTTTTCGTCTGGTCTGCGAAGGCGCGGAACGTCCGGCCCCGTTCGTGCGTAACGTCCTCCAAAGAAGGTGCAAGCAGCGCGTCGGCGATCGGATCCCACTCCCCCACCCCCGTGATCATGCCTATCCCGAGACCGCCGAATACCAGCGAACGGACGCGATCCGGGTGCTGCAAAGCCAGGAATGCCGAGATCCGCGCGCCCATCGAATAACCCATCACATGCGCCTCGCCGATGCCGAGATGCACCAGAAGTCCCGCCGCATCCCCCGCCATCTGCGGCGGGTGATAGAGCGAGGGATCATAGGGCTTGCTGCTTTGCCCGTGCCCGCGATTGTCGAGCGCGATGACGCGGTATCCGGCGTCGCCGAGCGTCTTCAGCCACCCGGGAAACACCCAGTTGACATTGGCGCTCGATGCAAAGCCGTGAATGAGCAGGATCGGGTCGCCCGAGGGGTCACCTTCGTCGAAATAGGCGATTTCCAGTCCGTCATGCGTGAAGCGGGAAAATGGCGGAGGGTTCAAGTCCATCTGGGTTTCCTGGTATTGTCCTGTCGGCGCGGACGTTAGTTGGTAAAGCAACGGCCGGAAACCCCAACCGCTTCAAAAACCATAAAGCGCGGCATGTTTGCCGCTACACATTTTCGCCAAAGCTCACTATGGTGCCGGCAAATTCGACACCTCAATCGACACCTAAGACTTGCATATATCGGAGTACGACATGGCCGGCCACAGCATCCCCCATTTTCAGAACGACGGCGGGCACCGGGTCATCGAGATCGGCGTCAAGGAATTCATGTGCACGGGTGCTTCCGTCCCGTTCGACCACCCTCACATCTTCGTCGACATGGGCGACGAGAACGAGAAGGTCTGTTCCTATTGCTCGACCCTCTACCGCTACAATCCTTCCCTGAAGGCGACGGAAACGATTCCTCCGGGCTGCCTTTTCACGACTAAAGCCGCCTGATCCTGCGCAGGCGACGGCGCGACATCCATGCAAAAGGCTGATCCGGTTGCGATCGTCGGTGCCGGCATCGCCGGGATGACCGCCGCGCTCTGCCTTGCACGGCAGGGATTCCGGACGGATATCTTCGAGCAGGCCGATGCATTGGAGGAGGCCGGTGCCGGGCTTCAGCTTTCGCCGAATGCATCGCGCATCCTCATCGAACTCGGCTTGCTGCCCGCTCTCGAACGCGTCTGGAATGAACCGGAAGCGATCTCGCTTGCCGACGGCCGCTCGCTGCGGCCGCTTGCCAGCGTGCCTGCCGGCGCACGCGCCCGCGAGCGCTGGGGCGCTCCCTACGGCGTCCTGCATCGCGCCAGCCTGCAAACGATCCTTCTGGATGCCGTCCGGGCGGAACCGCTTTGCCGTCTTCACCTGGGAACCCGCATCGCGGACGATCCGCGGGCAGTCATCACCGAAGCGAACAAGCGATCACCGGCAGTGATCATCGGGGCGGACGGCATCTGGTCGCGGATACGCTCCTCTGTTCCCGGCGCCGGCCCCGTCCGTTTTTCCGGCAATGTCGCCTGGCGCTTCACGCTGTCACGCACCCGGGCGCCCACCTGCCTGTCGCCTGATCGCGTCACCGCCTTCCTCGCGCCGAAGGCCCATCTCGTCGCCTATCCGCTCAGAAAGATCGACGGCTTCAACCTCGTCGCGATCGTTGCCGGAAAGGCGTCGGGCGAAACCTGGACGGGGCACGAATCCGGCGATCGCCGGCGCGAGTTCGAGGCGGCCTTCAGGGATTGGCATCCCGACCTGCGCGCGCTTCTCGGTCACGCCGGCTCGCCGACCTACTGGCCGCTCTGCACGGTTGAAGACGGGGCCTGGCACAATGGGCGCGACACCATTCTGATCGGCGATTCTGCCCATGCCATGACGCCATTTGCAGCCCAGGGCGCGGCGATGGCCATCGAGGACGCCCGTGAACTCGCCCGCTGTATGGCCGACACTCCCGACCTTCCCTCCGTCTTCGCGCGCTATGAAGACGCACGCAGAACCCGAATCGGCCGCGTTCGCAAGCGCGCCGCGTTCAACAGCTTCGCCTACCACGCAGCAGGTCCGGTGCGGATCGCGCGCGATTTCGTTCTCTCTTTCAGAAAACCCGAAGCGCTCGCAGCCGATTTCGACTGGCTTTACGGCTACGGCGCTTAGTTGGAACGCGATGAGGGAGGCCTATTCGCCTCCCTGTCGCTCCGTTCAGACGGCGTTTGCGGCGGCGAGGCCCGCCTCGATATCCCGGCGGATGTCCGGTACATCCTCGAGGCCGATCTGCAGCCGGATGACCGGCCCCTCGGACGGGGCCTTCGCGACCTTGCGGTCGGAGAGGTTCACGTGAACGGCGAGGCTTTCGAAGCCGCCCCAGGAGTAACCGAGCCCGAACAGCGAGAGCGCATCCAGGAAGGCATGCGCCTTTGCCTTGCCGTCTTCCGGTTCAGCCCTGAGCACGAAGGAGAATATCCCGCTCGCGCCGCCGAAGTCGCGCTTCCACAATTCGTGTCCGGGAAAGCTCGGCAGTGCCGGATGCAGCACGCGCGCCACCTCGTCACGGCTCTCGAGCCATTCAGCGATCGCCAGCGCGCTTGCCTGATGGCGCTCCAGCCGAACGCCCATCGTGCGCAGACCGCGCAGGATTTGATAGCTGTCGTCCGGCGAAACGCAGACGCCGAGCGTAACCATCGCCTCGCTGAGTGCCGGCCAATGGGCCGCATTGGCGGAAACGGTTCCGAGAAGAACGTCCGAGTGACCGGAGGGGTATTTGGTCGCC
This sequence comes from Sinorhizobium meliloti 4H41, assembly GCF_000375585.1. Taxonomy (GTDB): domain Bacteria; phylum Pseudomonadota; class Alphaproteobacteria; order Rhizobiales; family Rhizobiaceae; genus Sinorhizobium; species Sinorhizobium meliloti_A. The sequence goes on from NZ_AQWP01000009.1 coordinate 147,045, forward strand.
GCATGGATCGAAACGTCGACGCCGTGGTCGAGGGGCCGAAAGTAGACCGGGGTCGCCCAGGTGTTATCCATGGTCACGATACAGCCGTGCCGGTGCGCCGCGGCCGCGATTGCCGGAATATCCTGCATCTCGAACGTATTCGAGCCCGGAGCTTCCGTATGCACCAGCCGCGTGTTCGGCCTGATCAGGTTTTCGATCCCGGCGCCGATCGTCGGGTCATAATATTCGACAGTGACGCCGAGCCTCGAGAGCATCGTGTCGCAGAAGTGGCGGGTGGGGAAGTAGACCGAATCGACGATGAGCACATGGTCGCCCGAAGAGAGATAGGCCAGGAACGGCACCGTGACCGCAGCGAGCCCGGAGGGAACGAGGATCGTGCCCGCTGCGCCCTCCAGCTCGTTCACGGCCTCGCAAAGGGCGTCGGTCGTCGGCGTGCCGCGCGTACCATAGGTATATTTCTGCGCCCGCGTCTCCATCGTCCTCGCATTCGGGAACAGCACGGTGGAAGCGTGAACCACCGGCGGATTGACGAAACCATGGAAGTCGGAGGGATTGTTGCCGGTATGCGCGAGGCGGGTATTGATGCCCTGCTCCGCTCGCCCGCTCGTCTTGTCTGCCATTGAAACATCCGCTGTTGATTTTCCCTGCCGACTCATCGAACGGGCTACGGGCCGGGTCAAGGAAAAATTCGAGCCGGCCGACTGTGAATCACCAAGGAGGCGCAACTGGCGGTTTTTTATCCATGTCGGGCGATTCCGTCGCGGGACCTGCCTAAACTTCTGGCGAGCTTCACGTTTTTCACATGGAAGATCACAAAATCGGCCACGTCTCTTGACCCTTCCAGATTTTGAGCATGAGATAGTTTTTACTCAGGCCAGGAGGGTGGCTGAGGCTGCACGCGCCAAGAGAGCGCTACCGTGCAGACGCGAAAAACGACAACCGAAAAGGTTCGAAAAAATGGCAAGAAGAATTCTGACAGCTCTCGTTGGCGCTGCTGTCGTGGGGATTGGCACACATGCGGCATCCGCCGCGACGCTCGACGACGTGAAGGCCAAAGGCTTCGTCCAGTGCGGCGTGAATACCGGCCTCGCCGGTTTCGCAGCCCCTGACGCCTCGGGCAATTGGAGCGGTTTCGACGTCGACTACTGCAAGGCGATTGCGGCTGCGATCTTCGCCGATGGCAGCAAGGTCAAGTATACGCCGCTCTCCGCCAAGGAACGCTTTCCGGCGCTGCAATCCGGCGAAGTCGACGTGCTTGCGCGCAACACGACCTGGTCGATCAACCGCGACACCGCGCTTGGCTTCAACTTCCGTCCCGTCAACTACTACGACGGCCAAGGCTTCATGGTTCGCAAGGAACTCGACGTGAAGTCCGCCCTCGAGCTTTCCGGCGCCGCCGTCTGCGTTCAGACCGGCACGACGACCGAGCTCAACCTTGCCGACTACTTCAAGGCGAACAATCTGCAGTACAATCCGGTCGTCTTCGAGAAACTCGAGGAAGTGAACGCTGCCTACGACGCCGGCCGTTGCGATGTCTATACGACCGACCAGTCCGGCCTCTATTCGCTGCGCCTCACCCTCTCGAAGCCCGATGACCACATCGTTCTGCCGGAGATCATCTCCAAAGAGCCGCTCGCACCGGCGGTCCGCCAGGGTGACGATCAGTGGTTCGACATCGTCAGCTGGGTTCATTACGCCCTGGTCCAGGCCGAAGAGTTCGGCATTACCCAGGCCAATATCGAAGAAATGAAGAAGTCGACGAACCCCGACGTTCAACGCTTCCTTGGCGTCGAGGCCGACAGCAAGATCGGCACGGACCTCGGCCTCACCAACGAATGGGCGGTCAATATCGTCAAGGCAGTCGGAAACTACGGCGAAGTGTTCGACCGCAACATCGGCGCAGGCAGCCCGCTGAAGATCGAGCGCGGCCTCAACGCCCTCTGGAACAAGGGCGGTCTCCAGTACGCGCCGCCGGTCCGCTGATCGGACGCGGATGTCGGGGGGATGGCCGCGGCCGTTCCCCCGATCAACGATAAAAACCCGATAACGGGAACATCCGTAAGGATGGATTAGGGGAAAGAGGCATTGCATGGCCATTGGCGTCACCAACGCGCCTGAACGAAGCACGTCCTCGGGATCGATCATCAACGATCCTCAGGTGCGCGGGATATTCTATCAGGCAATCACCATCATCATCCTCGCAGCGCTCATCTACTGGATCGTCGATAACACCGTCGACAACCTGAGACGCGCGAACATCGCATCCGGCTACGACTTCGTTAGAAGCCGCGCCGGCTTCGATGTCGGACAATCGCTGATTTCATTTACCAGCGATTCCACCTATGGCCGCGCCTTGCTGGTCGGCTTCGTCAACACGTTGCTCGTCGCAATTACCGGAATCATCACGGCGACGATCATCGGTTTTATCGTCGGCATCGGACGCCTTTCGCATAACTGGATCATCGCCAAGCTCTCGCTGGCCTATGTCGAGGTGTTCCGCAACATCCCGCCGCTGCTCGTCATATTCTTCTGGTACAGTGGGGTGCTTTCGATATTGCCGCAGGCACGAGATGCGCTTGCCCTGCCCTTCGATATCTTTCTGAGCAATCGCGGTGTCGCCTTTCCGAGGCCGATTGCCGAAGAGGGTGCAGGATACACGCTCCTCGCCTTTGTTATCGCCGTCGCCGCAAGTGTGTTCTTTGCCCGTTACGCGCGCCAACGGCAGTTGGCGACCGGCGAGCGCCTTCCCGTCCTGTGGACCGTGCTCGGACTGATCATCGGCCTGCCGCTGGTCACTTTTCTCGTGACCGGTGCGCCGATCACCTTCGACATTCCCGTGGCGGGCAAGTTCAACCTCACGGGCGGTTCGGTCGTCGGACCGGAGTTCATGTCGCTGTTCCTCGCGCTTTCCTTCTACACGGCAGCCTTCATCGCCGAAATCGTCCGGGCCGGTATCCGCGGCGTTTCCAAGGGGCAGACGGAGGCGGCGCATGCGCTCGGCATACGCCCGGCGCTGACGACGCGCCTCGTGGTCGTGCCGCAGGCGATGCGCATCATCATTCCGCCGCTGACCAGTCAATATCTCAACCTCACCAAGAACTCATCGCTGGCGGTTGCCATCGGTTATGCCGACCTCGTCGCCGTCGGCGGCACCATCCTCAACCAGACCGGACAGTCGATCGAGATCGTAAGCATCTGGCTCATCGTCTATCTCAGCCTGAGCCTCGCGACGTCGCTGTTCATGAACTGGTACAACGCCCGAATGGCGCTGGTGGAGAGGTGAGATCATGAGCACGAATCAGGCCTCTTTCGTTCGCGCTTCGATGATCGAAGCTTCGCCTGCCCCGTCGCTGGAAAGCGGTGTCGTCTCCTGGCTGCGAAAAAATCTGTTCGCCACGCCCAAGGACACGGCCCTGACGATCATCAGCCTGCTCATCCTGGCATGGCTGGTGCCGCCGGCAATCCAGTGGCTCTTCATCGATGCCGCCTGGACCGGGGGCGGCCGCGGCGTCTGTGCCACGCTCTCGCAAGGCGGCACGCAGCCGGAAGGCTGGAGCGGCGCCTGCTGGGCCTTCGTCAACGCGAAATTCGCCCAGTTCCTTTTTGGCCGCTACCCGCTCGATGAGCGCTGGCGTCCGGCGCTCGTCGGCATCCTTTTCGTCTTGCTGCTGGTGCCGATGCTGATACCGAGAATCCCATACAAGGGATTGAACGCGCTTCTGCTGCTGGTCGCCCTGCCTATCCTTGCGGCGATCCTCCTGCCCGGCGGCTGGTTCGGCCTCACCTATGTCGAAACGCCGCTCTGGGGCGGCCTGATGGTCACCCTGGTCCTCTCCTTCGTCGGCATCGCAGTTTCGCTGCCGCTCGGCATCCTGCTGGCGCTTGGACGCCGGTCGAACATGCCGGTGATCAAGATGCTGTGCACCGTCTTCATCGAAGTCATCCGCGGCGTTCCATTGATCACGGTGCTGTTCATGGCCAGCGTCATGCTGCCGCTGTTCCTGCCGCAGGGCGTCACTTTCGACAAGTTCCTGCGCGCCCTGATCGGTGTGTCGCTCTTTGCCTCCGCCTATATGGCGGAAGTCGTACGCGGCGGTCTGCAGGCAATTCCGAAGGGCCAGTATGAGGGCGCCGATTCGCTGGGGCTCAGCTATTGGCAGAAAATGGGCTTCATCGTCCTGCCGCAGGCCCTGAAGCTGGTCATTCCCGGTATCGTCAACACATTCATAGGCCTATTCAAGGACACATCGCTCGTGTCGATCATCGGCATGTTCGACCTGCTCGGCATCGTTCGCCTGAACTTCAGCGATACGAACTGGGCCAGCGCCGTCACGCCGCTGACCGGTCTTATCTTCGCGGGCTTCGTCTTTTGGCTTTTCTGCTTCGGCATGTCACGCTATTCAGGCTTCATGGAACGCCTGCTCGACAGAAGCCAGCGGTAAAAAAAGGGGAAAAGAAAATGGCAAATACCGCCACTGCACCGAACTTGGCCGTCTCGACGACGGATGTCGCGATCGAAATCACCAACATGAACAAATGGTACGGTGATTTCCACGTGCTGCGCGACATCAATCTCAGGGTCATGCGCGGCGAGCGCATCGTCGTCGCTGGCCCGTCGGGCTCCGGCAAGTCGACGATGATTCGCTGCATCAATCGGCTCGAGGAACACCAGAAGGGCAAGATCGTCGTCGACGGCATCGAACTCACCAACGACCTGAAGAAGATCGACGAAGTGCGCCGGGAAGTCGGCATGGTCTTCCAGCACTTCAACCTCTTCCCGCATCTCACGATCCTGGAAAACTGCACGCTGGCGCCGATCTGGGTCCGCAAGATGCCGAAAAAGGAAGCCGAGCAGGTGGCGATGCACTTCCTGGAGCGCGTGAAGATTCCGGAGCAGGCGCTCAAATATCCAGGCCAGCTTTCGGGCGGTCAGCAGCAGCGCGTCGCCATCGCCCGCTCGCTTTGCATGCGGCCGAAAATCCTTCTCTTCGACGAGCCTACCTCTGCGCTCGACCCGGAAATGGTCAAGGAAGTGCTCGACACCATGGTGGGACTCGCCGAGGAAGGCATGACCATGATCTGCGTCACCCACGAAATGGGCTTCGCCCGCCAGGTCGCCAACCGCGTGATCTTCATGGATCAGGGCCAGATCGTCGAACAGAACTCGCCGGCCGAGTTCTTCGACAATCCGCAGCACGAGCGGACCAAGCTGTTCCTCAGCCAGATCCTGCACTGATCCTCCAACCGCTCGAAATGACTGCGGCCCGCTTTTACGGCGGGCCGTTTCGTTTGAACTGCAGGCCGAGACCTCGCAGAAGCCTGCCGTTCTAGGCCGAAATATCAGCCCTGGTTCGTTTTGTCTCGCCGGCAAAGAGGGCGAGCCCGGGATCTGATCTACGGACTCCAGGTTGCTAAAACGCACCAATTATGGTACTGAAAAAGGTTCCACCAACGGTCTTGAGTAAGAGGGCATTATGCAGCGTGTAGAAGCCTCTGTAGCCGTGAGCGTTTCCGACTTGAAGAAGAGTCCCACGGCGGTAATGGGCGAGGCCCAAGGCGAAGCCGTGGCCGTGCTGAACCACAATCGCGTCATGGCCTATCTGGTGCCTGCCGAGGTCTACGAATCCATGCTTGAGCGGCTGGACGATCTCTATCTTGCCGAGCTCGTGAAAGAGCGAGCGGAGGAAAAGGGCGAGCCGGTCGATATCGATGCCCTATAGCCTCGAATTCCTGCCGTCTGCTCGAAAGGAATGGGACAAGTTAGGCGCGACGATCCGGCAGCAGTTTGTAAAGAAGCTGCGTGAGCGATTGGAGCGTCCCCGCATTCCGAGCGCCGCGCTAAGCGGAATGCCCGACCACTACAAAATCAAACTGAGACAGCTTGGCTACCGTCTCGTCTACAGGGTCGATGATGGCACTGTCATTGTGTTGGTCGTGGCAGTCGGGAAGCGAGAACGGGGGGACGTCTACAACACAATGCGAGCACGCGGGCGTTAGATCGCCGGACCTCGCATCATAGGCCAACTAAGCGCTCCCATCTTTTGAAACTACGTACTTCCGGACGCAGCCGGAACGCCCGCCACGAATCCCTTCGCCCCGCTTGCGGGGAGAAGGTGCCGGCAGGCGGATGAGGGGCGAAATTTCTTTAGAGCACCTCCAGATTAGAGCATTTCAGTGTTTCTATGAAACTTTGAAATGCTCTAGGGCGACGCTATGCCCTCGGCGGCAGGGATCAGCCGACGAACGCACGTTCGATGACGAACTCTGCCGGCTTGTTGTTGGCGCCTTCCGTCAGGCCGGCGGCTTCGAGGATTTCCTTGGTGTCCTTCAGCATGGCAGTGGAGCCGCAAATCATGCCGCGGTCGATCGCGGGATCGAGCGGCGGGAGGCCAAGGTCGGCGAAGAACTTGCCGTTGGTCATCAGGTCGGTGATCCGGCCCTTGAAAGGATATTCCTCACGCGTCACCGTCGCGTAGTGCCGGAGCTTGTCGCCGACGATCTCGTTCAGGAATTCGTGGTTGCGGATTTCCTCGACAAGGTCGAAGCCATATTTCAGCTCCGCCACGTCGCGGCACGTGTGGGTGAGGATGACCTCCTCAAACTTCTCGAAGGTCTCCGGGTCGCGGATGAGGCTCGCAAAAGGCGCGATACCCGTGCCCGTCGAAAACATATAGAGCCTGCGGCCAGGCACGAGCGCATCCAGCACCAGCGTGCCCGTCGGCTTTTTGCGCATCAGCACCTGGTCCCCGGGCTTGATCCCCTGCAGATGCGACGTCAGCGGTCCGTCAGGCACCTTGATCGAGAAGAATTCCAGTTCCTCGTCCCAGGCCGGGCTCGCGATCGAATAGGCACGATAAACGGGCTTGTCGCCAACCATCAGGCCGATCATCGCAAATTCGCCCGAGCGGAAGCGGAACTCCTGCGGGCGCGTCATGCGGAAGCGGAAGAGCCGGTCGGTGTAGTGTTCGACGCTCGTCACCGTTTCAGCGAAGACGCCTGCCGGAGCCTGTACCGCGAAATCTTCTTTTTTTGCCGGAGCATTCATCGTGACCACAGTCCTATAAATGGTGACGCTGTTTATCAACTACAAGCGGATATTCCAACCCATGCCGAATTGAAAGGAAATCCCTTCCAAATATAGTCGCTTTCGAGGATTTCGGCTTGCTTCACACTGTCGCGGCCGCGCCGCTCACGAGACGCGGCGCCAGCTGTAGGAATTGGCGTTGACGGACGGCTTTGCCGTCGGCTGGTAGTGGTTGGAAATGCCCGGCAGCCGGCCCTCCGAAAGCCGCTTGATCGCCGTGGCGTTGGTTACGGCGAAGCTGTCGACGCCGCAACGCAGCATAAGCGGGATCGGGTCGATCAGCACGTCGCCGACGGCGCGAATTTCGCCCTGGTAGCCGAGCCGCGAACGCAGCAGCGAAGCATGGCTGAAGGACCGGCCGTCGCTGAAAGCCGGAAATGCCACCGCCACCAGCGCTATCCTTTCGAGATAGGGCTGAAGACGCATCACGTCGTCTGCGGGGTTGATCAGAACGCCAAGCTCCGAGGCATCGCTCTCCGCAACCGCAGCCAGGAAGGCGTCGATGTTCAGGATCGCCTTTTCGTTCGACCCGGCTTTGGTCTCGTCGGTTTCGATCACCCAGGGATCGTCGTTCACGAAGCCCGTTTCTTTCCAGATTTTCGTCATCTTATGCTGTCCTTTGATCACGCCGCCGCCTGAGCACCGCCGCCATAGAGCGCGTCCTTGAAGGGCTGCGGCCCCACCCGGCGATAGGCTTCGAGGAAGGTCTCGGACTTGTCTCGGCGCAAGCCGAGATAGGTGTCGACGATCGTCTCCACCGCGTCGGTCACTCTTTCCGGCTCGAAGCCGCGGCCGATGATCTCTCCGATCGATGTATGTTCATCACCGGAGCCGCCGAGCGTGATCTGATAGAGCTCCGCGCCCTTCTTCTCGACGCCCAGAAGACCGATATGGCCGACGTGATGATGGCCGCAGGCATTGATGCAGCCGGAGATCTTGATCTTGAGCTCGCCGATTTCGGCCTGCCGCTCGGGCGAGCCGAAACGGTTCGAAATCTCCTGCGCGACCGGAATCGAGCGTGCATTGGCAAGCGCACAGTAGTCGAGCCCGGGACAGGCAATGATGTCGGTGATCAGCCCCGCATTGGCGGTGGCGAGGCCGGCGGCGACCAGGGCGCGATAGACCGGCTCGAGGTCCGCCAGCGCCACATGCGGCAGGATCAGGTTCTGCTCATGGCTGACGCGTATCTCGTCGAAGGCATATTCCTCGGCGATATCGGCGACCGCATCCATCTGTTCGTGGCTCGCGTCGCCCGGAATGCCGCCGATCGGCTTCAGCGAGATCGTTACCATGCCGTAATCGGGATGCTTGTGCGGCTGAACGTTCTGGTGCACCCAGCGGGCAAATTCCGGATCGGCCTTCTTCCAGTGGGCGAGACTGCCCCAGCCCTCGGGCCGATTCGGCAGCATCGCCGGCGCAAAATAAGCAGCAATCGCCTGGATATCCGCATCCGGCAGCTTCAGTTCCGTGTCCTTCAGATTGGCGAATTCGACCTCCACCTGACGGGCCAGTTCCTCGGCACCGGTCTCATGAACCAGGATCTTGATGCGCGCCTTGTACTTGTTGTCGCGGCGACCATGAAGGTTGTAAACGCGCATGATCGCGGTCGTGTAGGAAAGCAGATCCTCTTCCGGCAGGAAGTCACGGATCTTTTTGGCGATCAGCGGCGTGCGGCCCTGCCCGCCGCCGACATAGACGGCAAAGCCAAGCTTGCCATTCTCGTCCTTCTTCAGGTGCAGGCCGATGTCATGCACCTGAATGGCTGCGCGGTCGCGCTCGGCGCCGGTCACCGCGATCTTGAACTTGCGCGGCAGGAACGAGAACTCCGGATGGACGCTCGACCATTGCCTGAGGATTTCGGCATAGGGGCGCGGATCGGCGACTTCGTCCGCAGCGGCACCGGCGAAATGGTCCGCCGTCACATTGCGAATGCAGTTGCCGGAGGTCTGCAGCGCGTGCATCTCCACGCTCGCCAGCTCCTGGAGGATATCAGGCGTATCGGAAAGGCGCGGCCAGTTGTACTGGATGTTCTGGCGGGTGGTGAAATGTCCGTAGCCGCGGTCATATTTGCGGGCGATATGGGCGAGCATCCGCATCTGCCGGCTCGAGAGCGTACCATAGGGTATGGCGACGCGGAGCATATAGGCATGGAGCTGCAGATAGACGCCGTTCATCAGGCGCAGCGGCTTGAACGCATCCTCCGCGAGTTCACCGGACAACCGCCGCTGGACCTGGTCCCGGAACTGCTCGACGCGTGCGGAAACGAAGGCGTGGTCGAATTCGTCGTAACGATACATGGCTTCTCAGGTCCTCAGGCAGCAACATTCTTTGGGCCTGCAAGCCCACTATATCCGGGAGCGTAGGGGATCGACGGCCCTTCGGCGCGGATCCGCTCACGCATGCGCAACGGCCGCAGCGTACCGTCGACTTCCTCGACGTCGACAACGTTGACGTCTACCACTTTATTCTCGTCGAACGAGCGCTTTCCGGTCGCCTCCAGGGCCGCGACGGCCTCCGCATGGCGAGCGACGAAGGCATCCTGCAACGACTCCACCCAGTTGCCGGAAGCGTCGAGCCAGACGGAAATGCCATCCGCCAGACGGTTTGCCGTCAGAACCTTTTCCACCATCGCGTCGTCCTCAGTTCCAAATCTGTTCGGTGCGTTTCGCTGAAACTTTGCCGGCACCGCTATACTTGATGCGGCCGGCCGTAAGCGGCTCGGAGCGTTCGAAATTCGCGCCCGCGACCGCTTCGCCGATGATCACCATGACCGGCCCGTCCAATTCCGTGCGGGCCTCGAGGTCCGGCAGATCGCGGAGCGTTCCGTGCAGGAGACGGCGCTCGGCACGGCTCGCATTCTCGATGACAGCGACGGTCGTGTCCTGCGGCAGACCGGCCTGCATGAGCCGCGAGGCGACGGAAGCCGCAACGGTACGGCCCATATAGACCGCAATCGTCGCGCCGGAAACGGCCAGTCGCGCCCAATCGGGAAGAACGCTGCCTGTCAAATCGTGGCCCGTCGTGAAAACCAGCGACGACGCCACGCCGCGCAGCGTCAGCGGCAGTTCGAAGTCGGCGGCCGCTGCAAAGGCCGATGTGATCCCCGGCACCACCTCGTAGCTGATGCCGGCGTCACGCAGCGCCGCCATTTCCTCGCCTGCCCGGCCGTAGACCAGAGGGTCGCCGGATTTCAGCCGGACGACGCGCTTGCCTTCGCCGGCAAGCTTCACCAGCAACTGATTGATCTCGTCCTGCGACTTGGAATGGCATCCCTTGCGCTTGCCGACCGAAAGCCGCTCGGCGTCGCGGCGGCCCATGTCAACGATCGCTTGCGGCACCAGCGCGTCATAGACGATGGCGTCCGCTTCCATCATCACACGCTGCGCCCGGAGCGTCAGCAGGTCTTCGGCGCCCGGCCCGGCGCCGACCAGCCACACATGGCCGGCCACGCCGCCCGCGGCATCCAGAAGCTTCGAGGCCTCCCGGCGTGCGGATGCAAGATCGCCGACCGCGACGTGATCCGCCACGGGCCCCGAGAAGAAGCGGCGCCAGAAAACACGCCGAGCGACGCCGCGCGGCACGAGGCGGTCGACGGCGTCGCGATAGTTGGCTGCCAGAGAGGCAACGATACCCAGCGACGGCGACAGCAATTGATCGATCTGCGCGCGGATCATCTGAGCCAGAACCGGCCCTGCCCCTTCTGTGCCGATCGCAACTGCGACGGGCGCCCGGTTGACGAGTGCCGGCGTCAGGAAATCGCAATAGTCCGGCTGGTCCACGGCATTTGCGGGGATTTTCCGCTCACGCGCCGCAGTCACGACAACGCGGTCGAGCGCCGCATCGCCGGTTGCGGCAAAGACGAGGACGGCGCCTTCCACCTGATGAGCCCCAAAGGGTTCGCGCACGGTCTCGATATTGTTGGCATCCAGAAAAGCCTCGAATGCCGGTTCCGGCCGATCCGCATAGGCGACGATGCGCGCCTCGGTGTTCAGCAGCAACCGCACCTTGGCGAAGGCCTCGTCCCCATTGCCGAACACCGCCACGCTTTTCTGCGCGACGCGAAAGAATGCCGGAAAGACGGACAATTTCTGCGACATGACGAGGGGACGGCTCCTTTTGCAGGCTGCGGCGAATATCCCCTATAGGCCGCAACAATTGAAGGAACAGAAATTTCAATGCTTTTCCGGTCACGTATTGTTTTGCTCGACAGCCGATCTTTTTGAGCAAATATCTCCGGAGCCCTGAACCACCGGTGGTTCGGCCATTGCGCCGGGTGGTCGACCTCCGTTAAATGCCGGCTCAAGCAGGAGACCGAGACATGAGACAAACCCAACTGGCAGAGCGCCTGTTGACCGTCATCGAAGAGGACATACTGCCGCTCACCGAGAAGGGCGTAGCCGACGGCAACAAGGTGTTCGGCGCCGCTATCCTGCGCAAGTCCGATCTGTCGCTGGTACTGGCCGAAACCAATAACGAGACCGAGAATCCGCTGTGGCATGGCGAGGTGCACACGCTCAAGCGCTTCTACGAGATGGCCGAGACGCCGGACACGCGCGAGCTGATCTTCCTGTCGACGCATGAGCCCTGCTCCATGTGTCTCTCGGCGATCACCTGGGCAGGTTTCGATAACTTCTACTACTTCTTCAGCCACGAGGATTCGCGCGACAGCTTCGCTATCCCGCATGACCTGAAAATCCTGAAGGAGGTCTTCCGCCTCGAACCGGGCGGCTACGCCCGGCAGAATGCATTCTGGAAATCGGCGTCCATCGCGACACTGATGCAGGAGACCGATCCGGAAACGCGGCAGCGGCTCACCGGCCATGACGCCCGCATCCGGGCACGCTACGATCGTCTGTCCGATACCTATCAGGCGAGCAAAGACACCAACGCCATACCGCTGAACTGAGCCATGGAAGCCTCCCGCGACATTCAACGCCTGCTCGACATCATGGCCGCGCTCCGCGATCCGGAGACAGGCTGCCCTTGGGACGTCGTGCAGACGTTCGATACGATCCGGCCGTACACGATCGAAGAGGCCTACGAGGTCGCAGACGCGATCGAGCGTCATGATATGGACGACCTGTGCGACGAACTCGGGGACCTTTTGCTGCAGGTGGTGTTTCACGCACGCATGGCCGAGGAAGCCGGCGCGTTTTCCTTCGGCGACGTCGTCGAAGCCATCACGCGGAAGATGATCCGCCGCCATCCGCATGTTTTCGCCCGCTCCGACGCCGACACCGCCGAGGCGGTGAAGCTGCAATGGGACGAGATCAAGCAGGCCGAGAAAGCCGACCGGCGACAACGGCGCCTGCAGCGCGGCGCGTCGCAAGAGGAGCATGCCGGCCATCTCGGCTCGATCCAGCGCAGTTTTCCCGCGTTGGTCGAAGCGCTGAAGCTGCAGGAACGGGCGGCAAAAGTCGGCTTCGACTGGTCCGAGCCTGAGCCGATCCTCGACAAGGTCGAGGAGGAGATCGGCGAGCTGCGGCAGGCACTGAAAGACGGTGACCGGGGGAAGGTCGCGGACGAGCTCGGCGACCTGATCTTCGCGCTCGTCAATATCGGCCGCCATGTCGGCACCGATCCGGAAATGGCGCTGCGCGGCACCAATACCAAGTTCCGGCGCCGTTTCGGACACATCGAAAAGGAACTGGAAGCCGGAGGCGAAACGCTCGACGCGGCATCGCTGGAGCGCATGGAAGAACTCTGGCAGGCGGCGAAGGCTATCGAAAGGCAGCTGACCTAGGCTTGTGCCCGCTGCGTCATTGCCGTTCCTTGTATCTGCCTGTCACGGGAATCCAGCTGGAAAGACTCTTCCGCGCCGCAGACGCGGCGCTGCTGGATCCCTGTGACGAGCACAGGGATGAGGGTGGAGAGGGTGCGGCCCTCGGCGCGTTTCATAAACCGTGAAGATAGTGAGAGATATCTTCCCATTCCGGGTTCAATTCTTCTATCAACTGAAGCTTCCACTTCCTCGGCCATTTCTTCATCGTCTTCTCCCGCATGATGGCGGAAGTCAGCAGGTCGAACTCCTCAAACCACACCAAGGTCTTCACGCCGTATCTGGACGTGAACCCAGGTGTCAGATCGTTCTGGTGCTCCAGGAGGCGGCGCGGCAGGTCCCGGGTTACGCCCGTGTACAGCGTCCTGTTTCGCTTCGATGCGAGAATGTAGACGTAACCTTTCATTTGCGTGAAAGGTTGACCATTCTCTCGCATATTCGCAAGCAGAAGTTGTAGCGCCCAGACCTCCCCGGCCCTCATTCCTGTGCTTGTCACAGGAATCCAGCCAGGCCAAGTCATTGGACTGGAAAGACTCTTTCGCGCCGCAGACGCGGCGCTGCTCTCATCCCTGTGACGAGCAGAGGGATGAGGGTGGAAGGCCCTCGGAAAACTTCTCATGGCCGTGCGGGAAATCAGGGAATGGCGCAATACGCCAGGATGCTACCAATCCTCTTGGACGGCCTTCGGGCCGTTGCCCAGCCGTCTCTCGAGCTCCGTGGCCTCTCCCTCCGTCAGACGGAGATCCAGGCTCACGCGCCCATCTTCGAGATCTTCGCGGCCGTCGACGATCGCATGCTGGTAAACCCAAGGCAGCAACTGTAGCTGATCGAGACCCAGAACGACGGTGCACTCGGTCATGACGCCCGAAAGACGCCGGCCTATTTCAGCGAGAAGATCGTCCACACCTTCGCCGGTCATGGCCGAAACCGCGACCGTGTTGTCGGCGCTCGCGGCCTTCTTCACCAGCGCTTCGCGCACTTCCGGCTCGACCTTGTCGATCTTGTTCCAAACCTCGACAATGCGCTCGGCCCCCTCCTTCTCGTCAATGCCGAGATCGGCCAGGATACGCAGCACGTCGCTTGCCTGCGCCTGATTATCCGGATCGGACAGATCGCGCACATGCAGGACCAGGTCGGCCTCGAGTACCTCTTCCAGCGTCGCCCGGAAGGCGGCGACCAGATGCGTCGGCAGATCGGAAATGAAGCCGACGGTGTCGGAGAGGATGACCATACGCCCATGCGGCAGTTTCAGCCGCCTCAGAGTCGGATCCAGTGTGGCGAAGAGCATGTCCTCGGCGAGCACACCGGCCCCGGTCATCCGATTGAAAAGCGTCGATTTGCCCGCGTTCGTATAGCCTACCAGCGCGACGATCGGATGCGGCACCTTCTTGCGCTTCGACCGATGAAGCTGGCGCGTGCGCCGCACCTGCTCCAACTCGCGCTCCAGTTTGACGATCCTGTCCTGCAGCAGCCGGCGGTCGGCCTCGATCTGCGTTTCGCCGGGCCCGCCCATGAAACCCGCGCCGCCACGCTGCCGTTCGAGGTGCGTCCAGCTGCGGACCAGGCGACCCTTCTGATAATTGAGATGTGCGAGATCGACCTGCAGCGTGCCCTCCCTGGTGGAGGCGCGCCGGCCGAAGATCTCCAGAATGAGGCCGGTGCGGTCGATGACCTTGGCGTTCCATTCCTTCTCGAGATTGCGCTGCTGGACGGGCGTCAGCGGGTGATCGACGATCACCAGCCCCGCATCCTTCTCGCTCAGAACGTGGCCGATCTCCTCGATCTTGCCGGTGCCGAGCAGCGTGCCCGGTTTCGGCTGGGCGACGGGAACGATCATGCCGTGAACGACGTCGAGGTCGATGGCGAGCGCCAGGCCCGTCGCCTCCTCCAGCCGGCTTTCGTCCGAACGCGTGGCGGGCTGCGCAACGATGTCGGCAGACGCCTTCCCGGTTTTTTTCAGGATCGGAACGACGACGACGGCACGCGAGTCATCACGGAGCGTCTCGAGCTCCGGAATGATCGACGACGATTTTGAATCACGCTTGGTAATGTTCCTCACACCCCGTCAGGAGGCAGCTTCCTCATTCTCGAACATCTGCAACGGCTGGCCCGGCATGATCGTCGAGATGGCGTGCTTGTAGACGAGCTGAGAATGACCGTCGCGGCGCAACAGCACACAGAAATTGTCAAACGATGTTACGACACCCGTCAGCTTGACGCCGTTGATGAGGAAAATGGTCAAAGAAATCTTTTGCTTGCGGACCGTGTTGAGAAAGAGATCCTGCAAGTTTTGAGAACGTTCCGCCATCGCGCCGCTTCTTTCTTATTTGCCGGCGTTCTTGCGCCGGTGCATTTTGTTAATTCTTAAGGTGTCACGTACGATCCCGGCACCTCCGCAGGGTTTGGTATCAAATCACCGTCTTTTCCGCAATGTCGAAAAAGGCCTCGCGAATATTCTGTGCTATGCTTCCCGGATGACCGTTGCCGATCGTCTTTCCGTCCACGGAAACGACGGGAAAGCAGATGCTGGTAGCAGCGGTGATGAAGACCTCCCGCGCCGCGAGCATTTCTTCCACGGAGAAGGCCTTTTCCTCGATCTTGAGGCCCAGCGGCTTGGCTACGTCCATCAGGGTGGTGCGGGTCACGCCGCGCAGAATGCCGTTCTCCGCCGGGCGGGTGCGTAACGTCCCTTCACGGTCCACGATCCATACATTCGTCGCCGCCCCCTCTTTGACCGTGCCGTCCACGTCGACGAAGATCGCCTCCTGCGCGCCCGCTTCCTTCGCCCGCTGACGGGCAAGCACATTCGGGAGAAGGCCGACGCTCTTGATGTCGACGCGGTCCCACCGGTTCTCCGGCACCGTTATGGCAGATATGCCCTCGGCATTCTTCCGGGCGATCGCGCCGGGGTCCGTGCGCTTGGCGGTGACGACGATCGACGGCGGCGTGTCCGCATCAGGGAAAACATGATCCCGCCGCCCGACGCCGCGGGTCACCTGCAGATAGAAGAGCCCGTTGCGGACCCTGTTTCGGCGCAGCACCTCCCGGATGACATGGATCAGCGCCGCACGGCTCATCGGCCAGCCTATCCTGAGCTCGCCCAGGGATCGCCCAAGGCGATCGAGGTGCCGGGTCAGGTCGATGATGAAGCCGTGGCGCACCTCGCAGACCTCGTAGACGCCGTCGGCAAACTGGTAACCGCGGTCCTCGACGTGAATGGCGGCTTCGGCGTGCTGGACGTAAGTGCCGTTGACATAGGCGATTCTCGGCATGGCTGAGGCCCTCAGAAATATTGAATGCTGACGCGGAAGAGCTGTTCGACATCGCGGACGGTCTCGGCGGCCGCGAGGAGGACCACGCGGTCCTTCGCCTTGATCCGCGTGTTGCCGTCCGGGCGCACATAGGCCTTGTCGCGATAGAGCGCGCCAATGCGGATGCCCTCCGGCAATTCGAGCTCGCGCAGCGCCTTGCCGACCAGCGGAGAGGTTTCGAGCGCCTCGGCCTCGATCACCTCTGCCATGCCGTTCTGCACTGCATAGACCGACCGGATGCGGCCTTTTCGCACGTGCTGCAGCACACGCGAGATGGTGACGGCGCGCGGATTGATATAGGCATCGACACCGGCGGCGCCGGCGAAGTCCTGATAGGCGGGTTCGTTGATCAGCACGAGGGTCGACTTCGCTCCCAGCCTCCTGGCAAGCATGCTTCCGAGGATGTTGATCTGATCGTTATTCGTCAGCGCGACGACGAGATCCGCCTCCTGGACATCCGCCTGCGCCAGGATCCGCTGGTCCATGGCCGAGCCGTGGAGGACCACCGTGCTGTTGAGCTTGTCGGCGACGAGCACGGCGCGGTCACGGTCGTTTTCGACGAGTTTCACCCGCATGCGCGGCTGCTGTTCCTCGATCGTTCGGGCGACGAAATAGCCGATATTGCCGGCGCCGAGGATGATGATCCGCCGCGCCTCCTGTTCCTCATGGCCGAAGAGCGCCAGCGTGCGGCGGGCATGGTCGCGGTCGCAGACCACATAGGCGAGATCGCCGGTCTTCAACTGGTCGGAGGAATGCGGAACTATCAGCTTGCCATCCCGGAAGATACCGGTGACGGTCGCGTGAAGATCGGGAAAGAGCTCGCTCAATTGCTGCAGCGGCGTGTCGACGACGGGGCAGTCTTCCATACATTCGATCGCAACCATCGCGATCCGATCATCCGCGAAGCGCACCACGTCGGTGGCACCGGGAAAGGAAATACGCCGAAGCACGAGCCGCCCTACCTCGATTTCCGGAGAGATCGTCACGTCGATCGGGACGTTCTCGCGCGAAAAGAGGTCGGAATATTCGGGCGCCAGATAGCTCTGCGCGCGAATGCGGGCGACCTTGGTCGGTACGTTGAATATCGCATGCGCTACTTCGCAGGCGACGATGTTGACCTCATCGTACAGCGTTACCGCGATGAGCATGTCGGCCTGATCGGCGCCCGCCCTCGCCAGTACATCCGGATGCGCCCCGTGGCCGACGTAACCCCGCACGTCCAGCGTCTCGGTTATGTAGGCAATCAGCGCGGCCGACGTATCGATCACCGAAACGTCGTTATTCTCGCGCGACAGCCGCTCGGCGATGCCGTAGCCGACCTGCCCTGCCCCGCATATGATCACCTTCATTGCTGTTCCTTACCTCTGGGACGGATCTGCAGTGGCTCTAGAGCATTTCCAGGAAAAGTGTGTAACGGTTTTCCGTCCGGAAGTGCGTTGGACCAAAGGGTTGGAGCATTTCAGTGTTTTCATGAAACATTGAAATGCTCCAGATGGGGCGAAATACGCCCCGTCCGTTTTCAATTACACGCCCAACGACTTCAGCTTGCGATGAAGGGCGGAGCGCTCCATTCCCACGAATTCCGCGGTGCGCGAGATATTGCCGCCGAAGCGGTTGATCTGGGCGATCAGATAGTCGCGTTCGAACATCTCGCGAGCCTCCCGCAGCGGTAAGGTCATGATGTGCTGATCGCTCTGCGCCGAAATCTTCGGCAGGGTGTCCCCCACCTCGTTCGGCAGCATGTCGGCGGTGATCGGCGTATCGGGACCGTCGCTGCGCGCGAGAATCATCAGGCGCTCGATGTTGTTGCGCAGCTGGCGGATATTGCCGGGCCAATCATGCGCCTGCAGCACGGCCAGCGCATCCTCGCCTATCTTGCGGGGGCGGATGCCGGCCTGTTCGCTTACCTGTCGCATGAACATGTCGACCAGGAAAGGGATGTCCTCGCGCCGCTCCGCAAGAGCGGGAACGCGCACCGGAATGACGGCGAGCCGGTGATACAGGTCCTCGCGGAAAAGGCCCTCGGTGATCATGTTCTCGAGATTGTAGGCGGTCGAGGAGATGATGCGGACATCGACCTTGACGCGCTTGGAGCCGCCGACCCGCTCGAACTGCTGATCGACGAGGACGCGCAGGATCTTGTTCTGCGTTTCGCGCGGCATTTCGCCGACCTCGTCCAGGTAGAGGATGCCCCCATGGGCCTCCTCGAGCGCACCGGTGCGCCGCGGCTGCCCCGCGGTTCCTTCGGTACCGAAAAGCGCGATCTCCATTCTGTCGGGCGTGATCGCAGCCGCATTGAGAGCCACGAAAGGACCGTTGGCACGCGCGGACTTACGATGGATCATCCGCGCGACCAGTTCCTTGCCGGAGCCGGACGGTCCCTGGATCATGATGCGGCTGTTGGTCGGCGCCACTTTCTCGATCATCTGGCGCAGCTGCGACACTGCAACCGAGGTTCCGATCAGCTCCACCGGATCGCCCGACTTCCTTTTCAGCTCGGAGACTTCGCGCTTGAGCTTGGAATTCTCGAGCGCCCGCTCGGCGATCAGGATCAGCCGGTCGGCCTTGAACGGCTTCTCGATGAAATCATAGGCTCCGCGCTTGATCGCGGAGACGGCGGTTTCGATGTTGCCGTGACCCGAGATCATCACCACCGGCAAGTCGGGGTGGCGGTTCTTGATCTCGTCGAGCAGTGCCAAACCGTCGAGCTTGCTTCCCTGCATCCAGATGTCCAGGAAGATCAGGCGCGGCACACGGTCGTTGATGGCCGCGAGCGCGCTCTCGCTGTCGAAAGCGGTCCGCGTTTCATGGCCCTCGTCCGACAGGATTCCCGAGACGATCTCGCGAATATCCTCCTCGTCATCCACAACCAGAATATCAGCCGCCATTGGTATTACCCTTATCCTTTAAATTATCTTCGCCCCCGGTCTCGCCGGCAGGCGGCAGAACCACCCGGATCATCGCCCCGGCGCCGCCGTCGAAGTCCGGCGGTGCGTCGTGCAGTTCCAGTTGCCCGCCGTGGTCCTCGATGATCTTCTTGACGATAGCGAGGCCGAGACCGGTGCCCTTATCCCGCATCGTCATGTACGGCTCCAGAATCCGGTGCCGGTTCTCGGTCGGAAGCCCCTTGCCGTTGTCGATGACGTCGACCACGAACCGGCCGGTGGTATCATCGCGACGGGATCGGATGAGGACCTTCGGCGCGCCTCGCGACGTTCCCGCGGGCACGGCTTCGATCGCCTCCACCGCGTTCTTGACGAGATTGCCGAACGCCTGACCCAGCATGCGGCCGTCGAACTGCCCCTCGAGCGGTTCGTCGCCGAAATCGCGGACGAAGTTGATGTGGGTGTTGCCCATCTCGCGCAGGAATACGGCGTCCTTCAGGATAGCCCGCAGGTCGGACTTCTCCTTCGTCGGCTTCGGCATGCGCGCAAAGGCGGAGAATTCGTCGACCATCCGGCCGATGTCCTCGACCTGGCGCACGATCGTTTCGGTGCACTGGTCGAAGACCGCACGATCCTCCTGATCGATCTGCCTGCCGTAGCGGCGTTTCAGCCTCTCGGCCGAGAGCTGGATCGGCGTCAGCGGGTTCTTGATCTCGTGCGCAATGCGGCGAGCGACGTCCGCCCAGGCGGTGGAGCGCTGCGCGATTACCAGATCCGTGATGTCGTCGACGGTGATGACATAGGAGCCATGCGATTCGTCGCCCTCCTCCCGCGTCACCTGAACATTCATCGTGCGCTCGGTGCCGCCGCGCATGATGTTGATCTGCTTGCGGTAATCGTTGCGGTAGCGGCTCTCGGCCTCAACCAGAACCGCTTCGATTTCCGGGGCCACGTCGCTCAGATTCGCGCCGATGAGCTCCGGCGCCGCCTTTTTCAACATGCCTTCCGAAGACGGATTGAAGATGGTGATCCGTCGATCCCTACCGACGCCGATGACGGCTGCCGTCACGCCGGAGAGCACCGCCTCGATAAAGCGGCGGCGTTGGTCGACCTCGTCCTTCGCCACCAGGATCTGATCCTGCTGGGTCCGAATTTCGCTCACCATTTTGTTGAACGTGCGCGACAGGTTGCCGACGTCGCCGTCGACGGCGCGCACGGGAACGACGACGTCGAGATTGCCTGAGGCGACGCTGTCGGCCGCACCGATCAGCTGCCGGATCGGCCGGACGATGCGGTCGGCGACCGCAATGGCCGTCCAGATCGCCGCCAGCAGCACGATCAGGGCAAAACCGATGTAAAGGACGCCGAAGGCGATCTGCAGGGAGGTACGCCCGGCCTCGAGCGTCTTGTATTCCGCAGTGTTCTCTTCCATCAGCCGCATCGATCGCATGACTTCCGGATCGACGTTTCTGACGGTGTAGAGATAGGTGCCGGGAATGTTTTCGAGCGGAATGACCGCCCCCACCAGATTGGTCACGCCCGGAGGGATAAGCGTCGGCTGGCCGGCAATGGTGCTTTTCAGTGCGTCCTGCGGGATCGCCGGCAGCGGACGATCGGTCGAAATATTGGCTTGGAGTATGGCGCTGCCGTCGGCGCGCACGAGGAATGCGCCGAGCATGCCGCGCCCCCTCGCCTGCCGTGTCATCAGCTCGACGAAGCCGGTACGGTCGAGGCTATAGAGTTGGCGATTGCGCTCCAGGTCGTTGGCCATCGACACCGTCTGACCCTGAAGGTAGCTGGCATTCTCGAGGACATAGGCCTGCGCGACGTTCAGGGAGGAACGGACGATCGCCTGCGTACGCAGCGAGAACCAGCGGTCGAGGCCGACATCGAGGGTAATGCTGGCGAAGATCGCGACGAGGATCGCCGGCGTGATCGCGACGATCGAGAAGAGCGCGACGATGCGCACGTGCAGACGCGCTGCGGCTCTTCCCTTGCTGCGCGCCCTGAGCAGCCTGAAGATCTCGCGTGCGATGAGATAGATCAGGCCCACGACGAAGAGGCCGTTGATGCCGGCGCAGGCGATCACGATGTTTCTCTCGGGACGGATCGGCGTCAGGCCGAGAAGAACGAGCAGCGACAAGGTGGCGCAGATCAGGGCGCCGGTGGCGAGCATAAGCCCCGGCAAGGCAAAAGAGGCTCGCCGATCCTGGGCAGCAGTGACTCCGTCCTCCGTGCCCAATGGCAAGGCCATTCCATCCACCATGAAAAGTGCTACCCCCAACCGGCGTACCGACGACACCGGCATACGCCTGCGTCCCGGACCGAGACATTGAACCTTACAGCGCCGCGTCTCCTTTCGGACACGCAAAGCTCCCCGCCCGCACCGGTCTGATCGACGGGCTGCGACCGAGCGCCGGCGAATCGGCGCTTATGCGAGGTTCAAGCAACGCATTGTGGCGAAAATGCAACGGTGTTGCATCTCAGTCAAGCGCTACGCGAGCTGCGGTACACCGAGACCCCGAGTTCGCGGATCTTCTTGCGCAGCGTATTGCGGTTGAGACCCAGGAGGTCCGCCGCCTTGATCTGGTTGCCGCGGGTCGCCGTCAGAGCCGCGAGAATCAGAGGATATTCCATTTCCGCAAGGACGCGGTCGTAAAGGCCGGAGGGCGGTAAGGCATCACCAAAGCTCGCGAAATACTGCCGCATGTTCTCCTCGACCGCCTGCGATATCGACAGCGAGCCCGAGCGCGCCGAAGCCTTCTCGATCGGGCTGTCCGGTATCTCCGAGCGCAGTTCGTTCTCGATGATTTCGCGGGTAATGACATCCTGTGGATAAAGTGCCGTCAGACGGCGAACGAGGTTCTCGAGTTCGCGCACATTGCCCGGCCAGGGATGCGCCTTCATCAGCTCCAGAGCCTCCTGATCGAAGCGCTTGACGTCGAGCCCTTCCTTTTCGGCCTGCTGGACGAAATGACGGACAAGGTCCGGGATGTCTTCGGCTCGGTCTCTCAGGGGCGGCAGACGCAGCGGCACGACATTCAGGCGATAGTAGAGGTCCTCGCGGAAAAGGCCCTGATTGATCGATTGCTTCAGGTCCTTGTTGGTGGCGGCGACGATGCGGACATCCGAGCGGATCGGCGTGCGTCCGCCGACGGTCGTATATTCGCCCTGCTGCAGCACGCGCAGGAGACGCGTCTGCGCATCCATCGGCATGTCGCCGATTTCGTCCAGGAAGAGCGTCCCCCCCTCGGCCTGCTCGAAACGACCGGTGGAGCGCGTCTGGGCGCCGGTGAAAGCCCCCTTCTCATGACCGAACAGTTCCGACTCAATGAGGTCGCGCGGGATCGCCGCCATGTTGATGGCGACAAAGGGGCCGTTTCTCCGCTTGCCATAATCGTGCAATGCACGGGCAACGAGTTCCTTGCCGGTGCCGGACTCGCCGGTGATCATCAGCGTGAGGTCGGTCTGCATCAGCCGGGCAAGCACACGGTAGATTTCCTGCATCGCGGCGGAACGGCCGACGAGCGGCATCCCGTCCTGCGAATCGTCCTCGAGCTTCGAGGGCCGCCGCTTGGGTTCGGCGAGCGCCCGGCCGATGATGCCGATCAGCTCCGTCAGATCGAAGGGCTTCGGCAGATAGTCGTAAGCGCCCTTCTCCGAAGCCTTGATGGCCGTCATGAAGGTATTTTGCGCGCTCATCACGAGAACCGGCAGATCCGGCCGCGCCTTCTTGATCCGCGGCAGGAGATCGAAGGCGTTTTCATCCGGCATGACGACATCGGTCACGACCAGGTCGCCGTCGCCGGCCGCTATCCAGCGCCAGAGGGTTGCAGCATTGGAGGTGATGCGCACATCGTATCCGGCACGGCTGAGCGCCTGGTTCAGCACGGTGCGAATGGCAGCGTCGTCATCCGCGACGAGGATCGTTGCGCCCGTCATCCATCGGTTCCTTTTGTCATCGGAGTTTCGTCATCGGCCGCCAACCCCTTGGATGCCGGCATGAGAACGCGGAAGGTCGTGCGGCTATGCTGGCTGTCGCATTCGACGATGCCGCCGTGGCCGCCGATGATCTTGGCCACAAGCGCCAGGCCGAGACCGGACCCGTTCGTCTTGGTGGTGATGAACGGGTCGAAAAGATGCGGCAGCAGATCGGGGGGGACGCCTGGACCGTTGTCATGCACGCAGAATTCCAACGGCAGCGAAATCTTTTCGCGCGTTCCGGCGACCGACAGGCGAATGCCCGGCCGATAGGCCGTCGTCAGCAGAATCTCGCCGTCCGACCTGTCGCCGATCGCCTCGGCCGCATTCTTGATCAGATTAAGGAAGACCTGAACCAACTGGTCGCGGTTTGCGAAAACCGGGGGAAGCGACGGATCGTAATGTTCCGAGATCTTGATTCTCCGGGCAAAGCCGGCCTTGGCGATCGCCTTGACGTGGTCGAGCACCGCATGGATGTTGAGCGGCAAGCGGTCGACCGGGCGCTCGTCAGAGAAGACCTCCATCCGGTCTACGAGCGAGACGATGCGGTCGGTTTCGTCGCAGATCAGTCTCGTCAGGGCGCGATCCTCGTCATTGACGGAGGTTTCCAGGAGCTGCGCGGCGCCGCGAATGCCCGAAAGCGGATTCTTGATCTCGTGGGCGAGCATGGAAGCAAGGCCGGTGACGGACCGCGCTGCGGCACGGTGGGTGAGCTGGCGGTCGATCTTGTCCGCCATGGACCGCTCCTGGAAGACGATCACCACCGATCCGGGTTGCGACAGTACCGGGGCCACATAAAGGTCGACGAGCTTGTCGGCTCCAAGGCGCGGAGAGCTGAGGTCCACCCGGTACTCGTTGACCGCCGCCCGCCGCTCACGAACCTGCTCGATCAGCGTCAGGAGCGGGCTGCCGAACGGAATGAAGGCGCTGATATCGTGCCGCGCAAGATGGTTGGCGCTGGCCCCGAAGAAGGATTCGGCCTCCCAGTTCGCAAAGGCGACGAAGCCATTCTCGTCCACCAGGATGACCGGATTCTGGATCGCGTTCAGCACGGCCATGGAAAGATCGTTGGCGCCTTCCACCGGTGCCGTTGCCTTCTCCGTCATGCCGCAATCTCCTCCCTCGCCGCCGCATCGCCGGAGCGAGCAATGGCGGCTACCACGCTGTCGCGTACGAAAGCCGTATCGGTCGATGTCAGGATCGCGGCCTTCTCCGAAGCGGGAAGCTCGGGCGCGAAACGATCGAGATACCAGCCCGCGTGTTTGCGGGCGGTCCGCAGCCCGACCTCCACGCCGTAGAATTCGAGCATCATCTCGTAATGCTCCGCAAATATGCAGGCGACGCCCGACGCATCCGGGTGAGCGGCAGCGCCGGCGAGAACGCCGGCATGCCACGGCCGCCCCTGGCACGATCGACCGACCATGACGGCGTCCGCACCCGACCGGCGCAGGATCTCGTGCGCGTCGGCAACCGAACCCACATCGCCATTGGCAATCAGCGGGACGGAGACCACCTCGCGGACGGCCCGAATCGCGTCCCAATCGGCCTTGCCGTTGTAGAATTGCATCCGTGTGCGTCCATGAATGGTGATCGCCTTCACGCCTGCCTCCTCGGCCCTGCGGGCAATCAGCGGCGCATTGATCGAATTCTCGTCCCAGCCGAGGCGCATCTTGAGCGTTACCGGGACCGTGGCTGCGTTGACCGTCGCTTCGATCAGCGAAAGCGCGTGATCCGGATCGCGCATCAGCGCAGATCCGGAATAGCCGCCTGTGACCTTCTTCGCAGGGCAGCCCATGTTGATGTCGATGATATCGGCGCCATTGGCCTCGACGATCCTCGCCGCCTCGGCCATCCAATGCGCCTCACGCCCGGCGAGTTGCACGATGTGAGGATCGATGCCGGAATTCTTCAGCCGCGCCCAGGATTCGGCGGCATTACCGACCAGTTCGCGGCTCGCCACCATCTCGGTCACGACGAACCCGGCCCCGAAACGCCAAGCAAGGGTCCGAAAGGGCAGATCCGTCACGCCGGACATCGGCGCGAGCGCTACGCGATTGCGGATTTCGACATTCCCGATCAGAAGCGAGGGTGAAAAAGCCGTCGAGGGCAAATGCATATCTTTCAGGCACATGAAAATCTTGCACTATTTTTAGACATTGTTCTTCTGCTTGCCAAGCCTTTTCGACGCGCGGGACAAAATTCCTCGCATGGCTGGCCATGGCAGGACCTTCGCGGTACATCACGGCGAATATTGGCGAATGCGGGACCACATACAGAAGATGCAAGGCGAAGAACAGTTCTCCTGCGGCGTCGTGATCGTTGCGGCCGGCCGCGGCGAGCGCGCCGGCCAGTCGGCCGAGGGACCGAAGCAATACCGCACGATCGGTGATCGCCCCGTTATCGCCCATACGCTTGACATTTTCGCGACATGGCCCGGAACGGGACCTGTCGTCGTCGTGATCCACCCGGACGATGAAGAACTGTTCGCGGCGGCCCGCCGGCGGATGGCGGCAACTTCGGAGCTGACAGTGGTCCACGGCGGAGCGACACGCCAGCTTTCGGTGCTCGCCGGTCTGGAAGCGGTCGCCGCGACAGGCGTGGAATACGTGATGATCCACGACGCGGTGCGACCCTTTTTCGATCACGCACTGCTCGATCGCTGCGGTGCGGCGCTTCGTGGCGGCGCCCAGGCCCTCCTGCCGGCAATTGCAGTCGCCGACACGCTGAAGCGTACGACGGCGGCCGGCCTCGTCGCTGAGACCGTTCCGCGAACCGATCTCTATGCCGCACAGACGCCGCAGTGCTTCCGCCTCGAGCCTATTCTCTCTGCTCACCGGCAAGCGGCGGCAAGCGGCAGGTCCGACTTTACGGACGACGCCTCGATCGCCGAATGGGCCGGCATCCCCGTCCTTCTGGTGGAAGGAACCGTGGACAATTTCAAGTTGACGCTCCGGAGGGACCTTTCGATGGCAGACGAGAAACTGACCCGCATGGCCATTCCCGATGTGCGCACCGGCAACGGCTATGACGTGCATCAACTCGTGGACGGCGACGGCGTAACCCTCTGTGGCGTCTTCATCCCCCACGACCGCAAACTCTCCGGCCATTCCGACGCGGACGTAGCCCTGCATGCCTTGACGGACGCCCTGCTCGCCACTTGCGGTGCCGGCGATATCGGCGACCACTTCCCGCCATCCGACCCGCAGTGGAAGGGCGCGGCTTCGCGCATCTTTCTCGAACACGCTGCGCGGATCGTCCGCGAGCGCGGCGGCACTGTTACAAATGCCGACATATCGCTGATCGCAGAGGCGCCCAAGGTCGGGCCGCACCGTCAGCAGATGCGAGAAAACCTTGCAGCGATACTCGGCATTTCGCTCGACCGCTGTTCGATCAAGGCGACGACCAACGAGAAACTCGGCTTTGTCGGGCGGAATGAAGGAATTGCGGCGATCGCCACCGCGACCGTCGTCTATGCATCACGGAGCAAGCCCGATGTGGACGACCGATACTGAAGAGAAAGCGCGGGCTATAATCCGGGATCTCACCTCCCTCGGACTGAAGCTGGCGACGGCGGAGTCCTGCACCGGCGGCCTGATCGCCGGCGCCTTGACGGAAATCGCAGGCTCGTCCTCCGTCGTCGACCGCGGCTTCGTCACCTATTCCAACGAAGCCAAGGTCGAGATGCTCGGCGTTAATCCCGCAACGCTTGCCGCACATGGCGCCGTCTCGCGTGAGACGGCCATCGAAATGGCCCGCGGAGCGGTTTCGCACTCAGCCGCCGATATCGCCATAGCCGTCACGGGCATAGCCGGCCCGGGCGGCGGCTCCGCCGAGAAGCCCGTTGGCCTCGTTCATCTCGCCGCCGCCGCCCGTAACGGCGCGACGGCTCACCGGGAGATGCGTTACGGAGACATCGGCCGGGCTGCGGTGCGGCTTGCCACCGTGCACACGGCGCTCGATCTGGTCGCAGAACTGGCTCACGCCCCGTAGATCACATCCGCCCGCTTTTCGAATGCTTCGGAGAACATGCGGAAGGCGCGATCGAACATCGAGCCCATGAGCGCGCCCAGAAGGCGGCTCTTGAATTCATAGTCGATGCAGAAATGCACGATCGATTGGTTATCGTTCACGGGCTCGAAACGCCAGACATTGTCGAGGTACTTGAACGGACCCTCGATATAATTGACGTCGATGATCCGCTCTTCCCTTTTGAGAAGCACCTGCGTCGTGAATGTTTCCCGGATCGCCTTGTAGCCCACGGTCATGTCGGCAAGCAGCAGCACCTTGCCGTCGCGCTCCTTGCGTGAGCGTACGCTCAGCGCTTCGCAAAGGGGCAGGAACTCCGGATAGCGCTCGACATCGGCGACGAGAGCGAACATCTGCTCGGCCGAGTGCTTGACGACGTGGTTGGTTTCGAAATGGGGCATGGATTGTGAGTTAAGGCTGCAGCGCGAGAAGATCAAGGAGGCGGCGCATTTGTGCCCGGCTTCTCGCTGGGGGTCGCGGAGTGTTGCCACGAGGCTCCTTCGCCCCGCCTGCGGGGAGAAGGTGGCCGGCAGGCCGGATGAGGGGCGGAAGCAGGCGGACTACTCCGCCGCAGCCGCCAGCTTCTTCTCGCGTGCCGCCTTGAGCCGGGCGAAGTCGTCCCCGGCATGGTGGGACGAGCGGGTCAGCGGGCTCGAGGACACCATCAGGAAGCCCTTGGTGTAGGCCACCGTCTCGTAGGACTTGAATTCTTCCGGAGTGACGAATTTCTCGACCTTGTGATGCTTGCGGCTCGGCTGCAGATATTGGCCGATCGTCAGGAAATCGACATCGGCGGTACGCAGGTCGTCCATCAGCTGCAGCACTTCGTTGCGCTCCTCGCCGAGGCCGACCATGATGCCCGACTTGGTGAACATGGTGGGATCGAGTTCCTTCACGCGCTGCAGAAGCCGGATCGAGTGGAAATAGCGCGCGCCCGGTCTGACCGTCAGGTAGTTGGACGGAACCGTTTCGAGATTGTGGTTGAAAACGTCCGGCTTGGCGGCCACGACACGCTCCAGCGCGCCGGGCTTGCGCAGGAAATCGGGCGTCAGGATTTCGATCGTGGTTTCCGGCGAGGCTTCCCGGATCGCGAAGATGACCTTCTCGAAATGCTCGGCGCCGCCATCGTCGAGGTCGTCGCGATCGACGGAGGTGATGACGACATGGCTCAGGCCCATCTGCTTCACCGCCTTGGCGACATTTGCGGGCTCGTCCAGATCGAGGGCATTGGGCTTGCCCGTCGCGACATTGCAGAAGGCACAGGCACGCGTGCAGATCTCGCCCATGATCATGAACGTCGCGTGCTTCTTGTCCCAGCACTCGCCGATGTTCGGGCACCCGGCTTCCTCGCAGACCGTAACGAGCTTATGGCTCTTCACGATCGAACGGGTCTCCTGATACCCCTTGGAGGTCGGTGCCTTCACACGGATCCAGTCCGGCTTGCGCAGGACCTCGGTGTCTGGCCGGTGGGCCTTTTCCGGGTGACGAACACGCTGCGCCCGATCCGAGACGGCGTCGAAAACCGTTACCATGTGTCTTCCTTCATAGTGACGGGCGAGCGGCAACAAGGCCGCCCGCACCTTGTCGCCTTATATAAACAGCCGGACATGAAAAGTCAGGCCACCATTTGCATGGCAGCCTGACGGCAAGCGATGGGTGAATGGCCCTACCCTCGGACGGCGCGGCCAGCTGCGATCAACAGGCAGGCACCGATGAATCCGATGATGAGATAGGCGATCCAGCCGCTGTAAGCCATGCCGAGCGCCGCTAGAATGAAATTCAACACCACGGCGCCGATAATGCCGAGAATGATGTTGGCGAACAGCCCCATCTGGCTGTTCATGAATTTTTCCGCCAGCCAGCCGGCAAGCCCGCCGATGATGATCGCCGCCAGGATACCTACGCCATTCAAGCTCATGAGAACCTCCCCGCATTGTAGATGTCATGCAATCAATGCGTGAAAAAGCCGAAAGTTCCGGACGGCCGCGCGTCATCAGGCGTTCAATACTCTGCCGTAGGCATCGAGCACGCTTTCCTTCATCATCTCCGAGAGGGTCGGGTGCGGGAACACCGTGTGCATCAGTTCCTCTTCGGTCGTCTCCAGGTTCATGGCGACGACGAAGCCCTGGATGAGTTCCGTCACTTCGGCGCCTACCATATGGGCGCCGATGAGTTCGCCGGTCTTCTTGTCGAAGATGGTCTTGATCAGGCCCTGGTCTTCGCCGAGCGCGATCGCCTTGCCGTTTGCGCCGAAGCTGTATCGGCCGACGCGGATGTCGCGGCCGAGTTCCTTGGCCTTTGCTTCCGTAAGGCCCACGGAGGCGACCTGCGGGTCGCAATAGGTGCAGCCCGGGATCTTGCCCTTGTCGAGTGCGTGCACGCCGGGAACCCTGGCAATCTTCTCGATGCAGATGACGCCCTCATGCTCGGCCTTGTGGGCCAGCATCGGCGGCCCGGCGACGTCGCCGATCGCATAGATGCCCGCGACATTGGTCTTGCCGTAGCCATCGGTGACGATGCAGCCGCGGTCGGTCTTCACGCCGAGAGCCTCGAGGCCGAGATTCTCGATGTTGCCCTGAACGCCGACGGCGGAGATCAGACGGTCCGCCTTGATCGGCGTGACCTTGCCGTCCTTCGTCTCCACATGCGCCGTGACGTCGTTCGCGCCCTTCTCGACCTTCGTCACCTTGGCATCGGTGATGATTTTCAGGCCGCGCTTTTCGAGCTGCTTACGGGCCAAGGCGGAAATTTCCGCATCCTCGACCGGCATGATCTGCGGCAGCAGTTCGACGACCGTCACGTCGACGCCCATCGAGCGGTAGAAGCTCGCGAATTCGATGCCGATCGCGCCGGAGCCCATGACGAGCAGCGACTTCGGGAACTCCTCCGGCTTCATCGCCTCGAAATAGGTCCAGATCAGCTTGCCGTCCGGCTCGATGCCGGGGAGCGCTCGCGGGCGCGCGCCGGTCGCGACGATGATGTGCTTGGCCGTATAGGTCCCCTCTCCCTTGACGCCCTTCGGAACCGGGTTCTGCGGCTGGACGGCCGGCTTGGACGGCGCGCCGACGACGATCTCGCCGGGTTTGGTGAGCTTCGCCTCGCCCCAGATCACGTCCACCTTGTTCTTCTTCATCAGGAAGGCGACGCCGCCGTTCAGCCGCGCAGAGACGCCGCGCGAGCGGGCGACGACATCCTTGACGTTGGCGGTCATCTTGCCTTCGAGGGTCAGCCCGTAGTTCTTGGCATGGTTGGCATGGTCGAGAATTTCGGCGGAGCGCAACAGCGCCTTGGTCGGAATGCAGCCCCAGTTGAGGCAGATCCCGCCCAAATGCTCCCGCTCGACGATCGCCGTCTTCAAGCCCAGCTGCGCCGAACGAATGGCGGTCACGTATCCGCCCGGACCCGAACCGACAACGATCACGTCGTAATTCTCAGCCATGTTTTTCCTACCTTTGGTCAAGCGGCGTTGCGGGTGAAAAGCACCCAGTCGTGTTTTCTGCTGTCTTCGAAGAGCGGCACGGCCTCCGCCCGCGCCACCTCCTCGAAGCCGTTCATCCTGTAGAGCGCCTGCGCCGTTTCATTGTGGCTTTCGGTGATCAGGCTCACCGGCCCCTGCCCAGCGCGGGAAATCTCGTTCTCGAGCAGAGCGCGGCCAATGCCTTTACCACGGTGATGGCGGTAAACGCCGAGGCTATCGATGAACCAGTGGCCGACCACCTGCTTCTGCAGGAAAAGCAAGGGCGCAAGCACGGGATGTTTCGGCTCGATCTCGAGAATCGATGCATCGATGCCGTAGGAAACCGACATGCCGACGATCTCGTCTCCGATTTCGGCCACCACCGCATCGCGCCAGGCACCCGGCCCGGTATCCCGACGCAGCACGTTGCGGCCATGCTCGAAGGCGGTTTCCGCGGATTTGCTCAGAACGCCGCCGTACCAGAGCCATGAGGCAAAGCCGTGTGAGGCGATGTCGATCAGGATCGCAAGTTCCGCTGCCTCGCTTCGATTCGCAGGCCTGAGGGTCGCGCCAGCCGTCATCGTCAAAGCCCGAGCATCATCCGCACGACAGGCTCCAAACCTCTGCCGACCGCCCGGGTGTTCTCCGCGTCGAGGTGGACACCGTCGATCGGCGTCGTCCTGGCCACTGATCCGCCGTCGAAGAAGCCGCAGTCGAGCTCGTCGGCGAGATCGCGATAAAGCGGCGCCAGCATTGCGGATTGCTCGACCCCACCCGCGAACATGGCGGCAAAAGCGCTGTTTGCCGTCTCGCAGAGCGGCGGCGGCGAGACGATGAGGATTTCGGGCCCCTCCTCCGTTTCCGTCGGCCAGTCGTGCCTGCGCACCAGATTGACGAGGCGCTCGATACCCTTCACCGCACCGAAAGCGGTGCCGTGAATGATCGGCTTCATATCGTTCGAGCCGAGCATGAGGAGGATGAGATCGATTGGCGCGTGGGTGTGCAGGAGCGTCGGAAGGACACGCGCCCCGTTCCGGTCGCAATCGGCGAGATGGTCGTCATAGGCGGTCGTCCGCCCGTTCAGCCCTTCGGCGACGACATGCACATTCGAACCGAGCGCATTCTGCAGCACGCTCGGCCAGCGGTCCTCCAGCGCATGCCGGCCGGAACCGCTTGCATCGTATCCCCAGGTCAGACTGTCACCGTAGCAAAGGACTGTCTTCATCTGCCTACTCGCTTTTCATGGGGAAAGGACCGGCTGGAAAGCCGGTCCGGATCGCATCAGACGAGCATGCCCATCGGGTTTTCGATGTAGCGCTTGAAGGCGGCGAGCAACTCGGCGCCGAGCGCGCCATCGACGCAGCGATGGTCGGTCGAAAGCGTGACGGTCATCACATTGGCGATGACCATCTCCTTGTTCTTGACGACGACACGGTCCTCGCCGGCGCCGACCGCGAGGATCGTCGCGTGGGGCGGATTGACGACGGCGGCGAAGTCCTTCACGCCCATCATGCCCATATTCGAAACGGCCGTGGTGCCGCCCTGATATTCTTCCGGCTTCAGCTTGCGCTCCTTGGCGCGCTTGCCGAGATCCTTCATCTCGTTGGAGATCGCCGAGAGGCTTTTCAACTCCGCCTGGCGGACGATCGGCGTGATCAGGCCGCCGGGGATGGAAACAGCGACGCCGACGTCCGCGTGCTTGTGCTTGACCATGTTCTGATCGGTCCAGGACACATTCGCATCCGGAACGTCGCGCAATGCCAGAGCAAGCGCCTTGATCACCATGTCATTCACGGAAAGCTTGTAGACCGGCTTACCATCCTTTTCAGGTGCTGCGGCGTTCAGCTGGGCGCGCAGCGCCAGAAGCGCGTCGAGCTCGCAATCGACCGAAACATAGAAGTGCGGGATCGTCTGCTTCGATTCGACAAGGCGTTTGGCGATCGTCTTGCGCATGCCGTCATGCGGCACGAGTTCGTAGGAGCCCGGCTCGAAGAGCTTGAGGACGGCATCCTCCGACATGCCCTTTGCGAGCGTCGCCGGGGCCGGAGCTGCTGCCGGCGCGGCGGCGGGCTTGGCTGCGCCGCCGGAAACGGCTGCCTCGACGTCCTTCTTGACGACGCGGCCATGCGGTCCGGAACCGGCGATCGCCGAAAGGTCGATGCCTGCCTCCTTAGCGATGCGGCGGGCCAGCGGCGACGAAAAGATCCGCTTGCCTTCGCCGTCGGCGGCGGGTGCAGGAGAAGCCGGAGCAGCAGCCTGCGGTGCCGGCGCGGCGGCGGGTGCCGGCGCGGCGGCCGGTGCCGTTTCGCCTGTTTCCTGCGGCTTCGGTGCCGGGGCTGCTCCCGCTGCACCGTTGCCGCCCTTGGCGGCAGTCGCGATGTCTTCGCCCTCGCCGGCGAGAACCGCGATCAGCGCATTGACCTTGACGCCTTCAGTGCCGGCGGGAACGACGATCTTGGCGACCGTGCCCTCGTCGACGGCTTCCACTTCCATCGTCGCCTTGTCGGTCTCGATCTCGGCGATCACATCGCCGGACTTGACCTTGTCGCCTTCCTTGACCAGCCATTTGGCCAGATTGCCTTCTTCCATGGTCGGAGAGAGGGCCGGCATGGTGATGTTGATTGGCATCGAACGACCCCCTTTATTTGTAGCAGACGGCTTTCACCGCATCGACGACTTCCGCGACATTCGGCAGAGCAAGCTTTTCAAGGTTGGCCGCATAAGGCATCGGCACGTCCTTGCCGGCGATCGTCAGGATCGGCGCATCGAGATAGTCGAAGGCCTGCTGCATGACGCGGGTGGCGATCTCGGTGCCGACGGAGGATTGAGGATAGCCTTCCTCGACGGTAACCAGGCGGCCGGTCTTCTTGACGGATTCGATGACGGTCGGCAGGTCCATCGGACGGATCGTGCGAAGGTCGATGATCTCGACGTCGATACCCTGCGCCTCGAGCTCCGCCGCGGCCTTGATCGCATAGGTCATGCCGATGCCGAAGGAGACGAGCGTCGCGTCCTTGCCGACACGATGAATGCGGGCCTTACCGATCGGCAGCACGAAATCGTCGAGCTTCGGCACTTCGAAGGACTGGCCGTAAAGGATCTCGTTTTCGAGGAAGATCACCGGGTTCGGATCGCGGATGGCTGCCTTGAGCAGCCCCTTCGCGTCTGCCGCCGTATAGGGCATGACGACCTTCAGGCCCGGAATGTGGCTGTACCAGGCGGCATAGCATTGGGAGTGCTGCGCGGCGACGCGGGCAGCAGCACCGCTCGGCCCGCGGAAGACGATCGGCGCGCCCATCTGGCCGCCGGACATATAGAGCGTCTTGGCGGCCGAGTTGATGATCTGGTCTATCGCCTGCATGGCGAAGTTGAAGGTCATGAACTCGACGATCGGGCGCAGACCCGTCATCGCCGCGCCGACGCCGACGCCGGCAAAGCCATGTTCCGTGATCGGCGTGTCGACCACGCGGCGCGCACCGAATTCCTGCAACAGGCCCTGCGTGACCTTGTAGGCGCCCTGGTATTCGGCGACCTCTTCGCCCATGACGAAGACGTCCTCATTGGCGCGCATCTCTTCGGCCATCGCGTCGCGAAGCGCTTCGCGGACGGTCATCGTCACCATTTCGGTTCCGGCCGGAATAGCCGGGTCGGAAGGAACCGCCTTGGGCTGCGCCGCGACGGGCGCCGCGGAAGCAGCCGGCGCTTCCGCCTCGGCCGGCTTCGGTGCTTCCGCTTTCGGGGCTTCGGCCTTCATGGAATCGATGTCGCTTGCGGCTTCGCCATCCTGCAACAGCACGGCGATCGGCGTGTTCACCTTCACACCCTCGGTGCCGGCTTCAATCAGCAGCTTGCCGATCGTGCCTTCGTCTACCGCTTCCACTTCCATCGTGGCCTTGTCGGTTTCGATTTCTGCGATGACGTCGCCGGAGGACACCTTGTCCCCCTCGTTCTTCAGCCACTTGGAGAGCGTGCCTTCCTCCATTGTCGGGGAAAGGGCAGGCATAAGGATTTCTACAGGCATATTTGTCCCTCCCCGGATCAAAGCAGGATATCGGTGTAGAGCTCGGAGACATCCGGCTCCGGATCAGACTGGGCGAAATCGGCACTGTCCGCCACGATGTCGCGAACCTCCTTGTCGATCTGCTTCAGTTCGTCCTCGGTGGCCCAGCCTTTATCCGTCAGACGGGCCTTCACCTGCTCGATCGGATCATGCTCCGAACGCATCTTCTGCACTTCGTCCTTCGAGCGATACTTCGCCGGATCGGACATCGAATGGCCGCGATAGCGGTAGGTCAGCATTTCGAGGATGATCGGGCCCTTGCCGGAACGGCAATGTTCGACCGCCTCGTCGGCAGCGGCCTTGACGGCGCGGACATCCATGCCGTCGACCTGATAGCCGGGAATGCCGAAGGAAGCGCCGCGCTGGGAGAAATCGGTCTGCGCCGATGCCCGCGACACGGAGGTACCCATGGCATAACGGTTGTTCTCGACGATGTAGATCACCGGCAGCTTCCAGAGAGCGGCCATGTTGAAGCTCTCATAGACCTGACCCTGGTTCGCCGCACCGTCGCCGAAATAGGCGAGGCTTACATTGTCGTTGCCGCGATACCTGTTGGCGAAAGCGAGGCCGGTCCCGAGCGAGACCTGTGCACCGACGATGCCGTGGCCGCCGTAGAAGTGCTTCTCCTTGGAGAACATGTGCATCGAGCCGCCCTTCCCCTTGGAAAGGCCGCCACGGCGACCGGTGAGCTCCGCCATCACGCCGCGCGCACTCATGCCGCAGGCGAGCATGTGGCCATGGTCGCGATAGCCGGTGATGACCTGGTCGCCCTCTTTCAGCGCCAGCTGCATCCCGACGACGACGGCTTCCTGGCCGATATAGAGGTGACAGAAACCACCGATGAATCCCATGCCGTAAAGCTGGCCGGCCTTTTCCTCGAAACGCCGGATCAACAGCATTTCGCGGTAGGCCTTGAGATCGTCTTCCTTGGAGAATTCGGCGATCGTGCCGCCGGCAAAATCTTTCTTGGCCGGCTTGGCAGCGGTCTTGCGGCTGGAAACGGACGCGGATTTTCGCGGAGCCATTCGTTCCTCCCAATGGTTAGCCTTTGGCGGCTACCATAGGGAAAGAAAAGCGCGGCAGCAATGCTATATTTGCATGGCTATTATTCGCGTCAACACGTTGATATATAACGCGAATTTTAGATTAACCCATTTCAGGTTAATCCTCAGAATGGTGGAAAATAACGATCTCGTCGCTGCGCGACATGTTGAGCGCGAGGCGAGCCTTCTCATCCAGCATGTCTCTCTCGAGCGAACCGTCGCTCATCAGCTCGACTTCCTTTTCCAGGATTTTTCGCGTCTGAGTGAGCTCGTCCAGCCGTGCCTGCCGCTCGGCAATCTGACGGTCAAACTCCTTCGTCGCCTCCAGACCATAACCGCCATGGATCGAATGATAGCCGAAATAGGAAAGGAAGGCGACCGCCAGCAACGGCACCACCAATCGCCCCAGTCTCCGCTTCTTATGATGCCGTGTCCACATCGCTCATGCCCTGAATTGAGTTGGCGCGGGCTGCAGGAGATACTGCAAACCATTGTCCCGCGCCCGCTCCAATACGCAGTACGGAGATGAAGACTAGCGTCGAGTGATTAACCGACGGTTGACCATAAGCAATTTGCGAATGGAAAGAGAACTCGGAGGACGGAGCGGTCGGCTCGCAAGCGGGGCGAAGGAGACTCGTAGCGCCGCCGCTTTTCCCTTCTCCCCGTCAAACCGCCAGGGCTGCTCCTCTGGCGGAACCGTTGCTACGGAGAGAAACCGACTGGTCAGGCCGCTTGTCGTCTCCCCCCACAAGGGGGGAGAACCCGTAGCAGTTTTGGGCATGCGAAGGTCAAACGTTTATCGTCTGCCCCAGGGCAATCGTCCCGCGAGAGGATCAGATGCCCCCGCCTTTCAATCAACCGCGCAACACGGAGCGGCCGGCATATTGCGCCTGCGGGCCGAGCTGCTCTTCGATACGGATCAGCTGGTTGTACTTGGCGAGCCGGTCGGAACGTGCGAGCGAGCCGGTCTTGATCTGACCGCAATTGGTGGCGACCGCAAGGTCGGCAATCGTCGAATCCTCGGTCTCGCCGGAGCGGTGCGACATGACGGCGGTGTAACGCGCCTTGTGCGCGGTCTCGACCGCGTCGAGCGTTTCCGAAAGCGACCCGATCTGGTTGACCTTGACGAGGATGGAGTTCGC
The DNA here is from genome assembly GCF_000375585.1 of Sinorhizobium meliloti 4H41. Lineage (GTDB taxonomy): Bacteria > Pseudomonadota > Alphaproteobacteria > Rhizobiales > Rhizobiaceae > Sinorhizobium > Sinorhizobium meliloti_A. The sequence continues at coordinate 183,813 of NZ_AQWP01000009.1, forward strand.
GACGCCCATCTTGATGCCGTCGCGCAGGCGCGCAGAATTGGTCACGAACAGGTCGTCGCCGACGAGCTGGCACTTGTTGCCGACGAGGTCGGTCAAGGATTTCCAGCCGTCCCAATCGTCTTCAGCCATGCCGTCCTCGATCGAGATGATCGGATATTTGCCGGCGAGCTCGGCGAGATACTCGGCCATGGCGCCCGGCTCCAGCGTACGGCCCTCACCCTCGAGGACGTACTTGCCGTCCTTGAAGAATTCGGTCGAAGCGCAGTCGAGAGCGACATACATGTCCTCGCCCGGTTTGTAGCCGGCCTTCTCGATCGACTTCATGATGAAGTCGAGGGCTGCCGGCGCGGAAGCGAGGCCCGGCGCGAAGCCGCCTTCGTCGCCGACATTGGTGTTGTGGCCGTCCGCGGCAAGCTGCTTCTTCAGCGTGTGGAAGACTTCCGAACCCATGCGGACGGCGTCCTTCAGGGTCTCGGCGCCGACCGGCATGATCATGAATTCCTGGAAGTCGATCGGATTGTCGGCGTGAGCGCCGCCATTGATGATGTTCATCATCGGAACGGGCAGAAGATGCGCATTCGGGCCGCCGACATAGCGGTAGAGCGGCAGGCCCGAGGCTTCCGCGGCGGCCTTGGCGACGGCGAGCGAAACGCCGAGAATGGCGTTGGCGCCGAGGCGCGACTTGTTCGGCGTGCCGTCGAGCTCGATCATGGTACGGTCGATCTGAATCTGGTTTTCAGCGTCGAGGCCGCCGATCGCTTCGAATATCTCGCCGTTCACCGCATCGACGGCGCGTTCGACGCCCTTGCCGAGGTAACGCGTGCCGCCATCGCGCAGTTCGACGGCTTCATGCGCACCGGTGGAGGCGCCCGAGGGAACCGCCGCGCGACCGAAACTGCCATCCTCGAGATGGACATCGACCTCGACGGTCGGGTTGCCGCGGCTGTCGAGTATCTCTCTGCCGATGATGTCGATGATTGCAGTCATGATCTCTTCCCTTATGGACGATGATAATGGTCGGCCTGTCTTAATTCACGGCCCCGAAATTACAATGGCGCCGGGATTGCAAAATCCGGCCGCCGGCCCGCTTCATGAAAAATTCACGAAGCGGGAAGCCGGGGCTCACGCTTTCGCAACGGCGTCGAAGGCCAGCAGCTTTTCAAGCAGCCGCGGCATGTCCTTCAGCGGCACCATGTTCGGACCGTCGGAAGGCGCGTTGTCGGGATCCTCGTGGGTCTCTACGAAGACGCCGGCGACACCGACGGCGACGGCCGCGCGCGCCAATGTCTCGACGAACTCACGCTGGCCGCCCGTGGAGCCTCCCTGACCGCCCGGCTGCTGCACGGAATGGGTCGCATCGAAGACCACCGGAGCGCCGAGTGCCGCCATGATCGGCAGCGAGCGCATGTCGGAGACCAGCGTATTATAGCCGAAGGAAGCGCCGCGCTCGCAGAGGAGCACGTTCGGGTTGCCGCTCTCGGTGAACTTGGCAAGGACATTTTTCATGTCCCAAGGGGCGAGGAACTGGCCCTTCTTGACGTTGATCGCCCGCCCCGTCTTCGCCGCGGCGACGAGCAGATCCGTCTGCCGTGACAGAAAGGCCGGGATCTGCAGGATGTCGACGATCTCGGCCACGGCAGCGCATTGCTCTTCCGTATGGATGTCCGTCAGGACCGGAAAACCGAACTCCCGCTTGAGGTCGGCGAAGACCTCCATCGCCTTGTCGAGCCCGATGCCGCGCTTGCCGGAGAGCGAGGTGCGGTTCGCCTTGTCGAAAGAAGATTTATAAACGAGTCCGAGCCCGAGCGATTTGCAGAGCTCGACGAGCTCCCCCGCAATCGTGAAGGCGTGTTCGCGGCTCTCCATCTGACACGGTCCGGCGATCAGTGTCAGCCGTTCCTTCTGCGAGAACACCACCTGGCCGGCACCTTCGCCGACGACGACTCTTGAATTGGTTTCCATCATCATCCTCCAAAGGCGAAGATTACACCCTGCCCCGGCGCTTCCGGAACGATGAGGCGTCCGCCCATTTCTGCGAATTCGATATCGTTCTGCGCAAACAGCGCCCGCGTAGCCTCCAGATCGCTCACGCGGAAGACCACGGCGCGACCCCGCAAGCCGCGCTCTGCCCCCTCGATTGAGCGACCGAAGAATGCCTGCACGCCGGCCGGGGTCAGGACGCTGATTTTGGCACTGCCCGCCTGGATGTCCATGCCGAAGGAATGGGCCGAGACCTCGCGCTCGTCCACGGCTTCCTGCAGAAGATACTGGAAGTCCGTCGGGTTCTGCTCCGAAAGCACGACCTCGGCAATGCCGAGCACGCCGTTTCCATGGCGGTGAAGCGAGCTGCTGTCGACCGGCAGCGCACGCAGGCGCTGACAGGCAAAAAGGAAAAAGTCCGGCGAACGCAGATCCGCTGCAAAGGAAAGCCGGAAGGAACCGAGCCCTTCGCGCCCGTCGGGCAGCCGCATAGGCCGTGAGAATTCGAGCATTTCGCCGCCGGAAATGCCGCGGGAGCGGAACCGGATGTGATCTTCGGCAGCGTCCGGCGTCCCGAGCACGACGGCCGACAGACCCTCGGCCCCCTGGCGAAAGCGAAAAGCCTGGTCACGCGCCACGAAGGCGTTGCCCTCAAGCGCGGCTGCCTCGCACTCTTCCCGCGAAGCGACGGCGAGCGGCTCCAGATAGGTGTTATCCGAGAAGAAGACGCAGGCATTTGCGGTGCCGAACGGGTGGCGTGCCTCATCGGCAACCGTGAAGCCGAGCGCCGCCAGGCGCTGCCTCGTCCGCGCGAGATCGGCCACCGGCAGCACGAGATGATCGAGCGGGCGGGCGGTTCGCTTGGATTGGCTCATGGCGGATTCCCTGATGACCGGTTTGCCGCTGTTTGCAACTTTTGACCGCCGATTGCAAGCGCGGCGGCGGGCGCCAGGAACCGTGACCGGAAATGCGAACGGCCGCCTCTTGCAGGCGGCCGCAGAAGTGATTGCCCGTTCGGCGACCCGGCTACACGAGCCGGGACTGTTCGAGCGCTGCCTCGATGAAGCTCGAAAAGAGCGGGTGCGGATCGAGCGGACGCGACTTCAGTTCCGGATGGTACTGAACGCCGATGAACCAGGGATGGTCGGGATACTCGATCGTCTCCGGCAGAACGCCATCCGGGGACATGCCGGAGAAGATCAGGCCGCAGGATTCCAGGCGGCTCTTATAATCTACATTGACCTCGTAGCGGTGGCGATGACGCTCGGAAATATCGGGCGACCCATAGATCGCGGCGATCTTGGTGTCGGGCTTCAAGGCCGCGCGATAGGCGCCGAGGCGCATGGTGCCGCCGAGATCGCCCGCGGCCGACCGCTTCTCGAGTTCATTGCCCTTCACCCACTCGGTCATCAGGCCGACGACCGGCTCCTTGGTCGGGCCGAACTCCGTCGAGGACGCCTTTTCGATACCGGCGAGATTGCGCGCCGCTTCTACGACGGCCATCTGCATGCCGAAGCAGATGCCGAAATAGGGCACCTTACGCTCGCGGGCGAAGCGCGCCGCATTGATCTTGCCTTCCGAGCCGCGTTCGCCGAAGCCGCCCGGAACGAGAATGCCGTGGACCTTTTCCAGATAAGGCGCCGGGTCCTCCTTTTCGAAGACCTCCGACTCGATCCATTCGAGCTTGACCTTGACGCGATTGGCGATGCCGCCATGGTAGAGCGCCTCGATCAGCGACTTATAGGCATCCTTCAGGCCGGTATATTTTCCGACGATCGCGATCGTCACCTCGCCTTCCGGGGTGCGGATCCGGTGCGCCACGTCTTCCCAGGCTTCCATGCGCGGCTTCGGCGCCGGCTCGATGCCGAAGGCGGCAAGCACTTCGTTGTCGAGCCCTTCCTTGTGATAGGCGATCGGCACGTCATAGATCGAAGCGACGTCGAGCGCCTGGATGACCGCGGACTGGCGGACATTGCAGAAGAGCGACAGCTTGCGGCGTTCCGCTTCCGGAATTTCGCGGTCGGCGCGCACGAGCAGGATATCCGGGTGAATGCCGAGCGCCTGCAGTTCTTTCACGGAATGCTGGGTCGGCTTCGTCTTCAGCTCGCCCGCGGCCGGAATGTAGGGCATCAGCGTCAAATGGACGTAGACGGCGGTCCCGCGCGGCAGGTCGTTGCCGAGCTGGCGGATCGCCTCCATGAAAGGCATCGCCTCGATATCGCCGACGGTGCCGCCGATTTCGCAGATGACGAAATCGTAGTCCTCATTGCCTTCGGTGACGAAGTTCTTGATTTCATTTGTGACGTGCGGAATCACCTGGACCGTCGCGCCGAGATAGTCGCCGCGCCGCTCCTTGTCGATAATGTTCTTGTAGATCCGCCCTGTGGTGATGTTGTCGGTCTTGGTCGCCGAGCGGCCCGTGAAACGCTCGTAGTGCCCGAGATCGAGATCCGTCTCCGCGCCGTCGTCGGTGACGAACACCTCGCCGTGCTGGGTGGGGCTCATGGTGCCCGGATCGACGTTCAGGTAGGGATCGAGCTTGCGCAGCCTCACACGGTAGCCACGCGCCTGCAGCAACGCTCCAAGAGCGGCCGCAGCGATGCCTTTTCCGAGGGAGGAGACCACGCCGCCAGTGATGAATACATATCGCGCCATGGGAGTCACCGGATACCTTTTCACAAACGATTCCGCCACCGAAAAATTCATCTTTCAGAATTTTCCGTGCGGAAGGGCGGATTTCACACAAAACAAAACCGGCGGATGAAGCCATCCGCCGGCAGATCTTCTGATTTGCGGCCTTACTGACCGCTCGGAACTTGCGATCCCGTATTGCCGTTGGCGCCAGCAGCCGGGGCCGCGGGAGCCGGAGCGGCAGGCGCGGCATCTGCCGGGGCCTGAGGCGCGGCAGTACCACCTGCCGGGGCGGCGTTGTTGGCGCCGTTGCCGTTGGCCGGAGTCTCGGTGTTTCCGCCGGCCGGTGCGGTCTGACCGCCACCGAGCGAATCGAGAACGCCGCCGCTCGAGCTCGTTCCCGGGATACGGTCGAGAATGTCGGTCGCCTGCGGCTCGTAGCGCGAAAGAATGCCCATCGCCAGCGCCAGGGCGAAGAAAAGGAAGGCCAGAATGGCGGTCGTTCGGGTCAGCGCATTGGCCGTGCCACGCGCAGACATGAAGCCCGAGCCGCCGCCGATTCCGAGACCGCCGCCTTCGGAACGCTGAATGAGAACGACGCCGATCAGGGCGACGACCACCATGAGATAGATGACGAGTAGTATGGTCTGCATCAGCTTCCAGTCCTGCCCTCTGCGGGGCATGCGAATCGAACGGCGCCGGCCTCACCGTGGGGCCGCGTCAAATTTGGCGCCTCTTTATACCAAGCCGCCAGCTATTCCAAGTCCCGCGGCAATCAGGCAGTCAATTCTTCATAGGCCCTGTAGATGGCGAGGAAATCATCCGCTTTCAAGCTCGCGCCGCCGATCAGGGCGCCGTCGACATTGGCAACGCCCATGAGTTCCTTCGCATTCGAGGGCTTGACGGAACCTCCATAGAGGATGCGCATCTTGCCGCCTTCCGCGCCGAAGCGCGAGACGAGCTCGCGGCGCATGAAGGCGTGCGCCTCCTCGACGTCGGACACGGTGGGCGTCAGGCCGGTGCCGATCGCCCACACGGGTTCGTAGGCGATCACCGTGTTTTCGGACGTCGCCTGGTCCGGGAGGCTCTCGGCGAGCTGGCGCTTCAGGATGTCGAGCGTCCGGCCGGCCTTGCGCTCCTGTTCCGTCTCACCGACGCAAACGATCGCGACGATATCCGCGCCATGCGCGGCCTCGGCCTTGGCACGCACCAGTGCGTCACCTTCGCCATGATCGGTGCGCCGTTCGGAATGGCCGACGATCACATGAGTGCCGAAACAATCGGCGACCATTTCAGCCGAGACTTCGCCGGTATGGGCTCCCGACTGCTTCTGGTGGCAGTCCTGAGCCCCGATCATCAAAGGGCTGTCGTCGCAAAGCGCGGTCGCAACGTAAAGCAATGTGGCCGGCGGGCAGATCAGGGCGTCCACCCTCGCGGAAAGGTCGCCTTTGACACCCTCGGCCATTGCCTTGATCTGATCGAGAGACGCGCGGGTTCCATTCATCTTCCAGTTGCCGGCGACGAGCGGGCGGATATCGGGCGTCATGGGGTCTCCTCCAGATCAGGTCTCTTCGTCTCGGCAAGCGGCGTAGCAAATCGCTCGCGTAAAAAAAAGGCACCAGCCGGATTATTCGGTGTCGCCTCTCCGAGCTCGGCGAATCCGCCCACCCCGACCAGCGTTGCCGGCGCTCGAGCCAATGGGAAATCGTCCCGGCGAAAGCGAATAAAAACGACGCCGTGGGCGTCTAAGGCGGAGACGTTCTACCGCCACGTAGACGTACGCACCGGGCGTCGGAGACTGCCATGCTGCGCAACAGCGATAACGGTTTCGGAACGGTGACGATCGCCCTTCACTGGACGATCGCCGTTCTGATCCTCGGGCTTATCCTCGCCGGCATCGTCATGCGGCGCATCGAGATCGACCCGGCTCTGCAGTTCTCGCTTTACCAGTGGCACAAGTCGTTCGGCTTCACGGCCCTGGGACTGGCTGCGTTTCGGATGCTCTGGTGGCTCGTGGAAACCAGTCCGGCCGCCTCTCCGACCCTTGGCCCGATGGAGCACAAGGCCGCGCGGGCCACGCATCTGTCGCTCATCGCGCTCGCACTCCTCGTGCCGCTGTCCGGCTGGGCGGTCGTGTCGGTCTCGACGCTGGCGATCCCGAGCTTTTATTTCAACTTGATCGTCATTCCGCATCTGCCGCTCCCGAAATCCGGGGCTTCGGAAGCGTTCTGGGCCTTCGCCCATGCAACGCTCGCCTATGTGACGCTTGGCTTGGTCGCAATCCACGCGGCGGCAGCACTCTATCACCATCTCGTGCGGCGCGACTTGGTGCTCATCCGCATGCTTCGCTCCGGGATGCCGCGCACCGGCAGCACCGCCGGCACTTCCGAGAAGGACGACACCGTTGTCGAGAGGAAACGCATATGACCAGCCCAGGCAAGCAGTCTATGGCAGTGGCCCTGCCGCTTTCGCTTCTCGCCCTTACCCTCGCAGGGACGCCGGTTGAGGGCGCGAAAGCGCCGGCACTTGCGAATGCTGCCGGGAACTACCGCATCGCGAGCTCCTCGAGTATCCAGTTCAGCGTCGGACAAGTGGGTGGCAGCGGCGGCATTGCCGGCAGCTTCACTAAATTCTCGGGCGTATTCCGGATCGATGGCGATGACATCGGGCGATCCTCCGTGGAATTCACGCTTTTTCCGGAGAGCGTGAGGTCCACCGAGCGCCGGATCGAGGACTTCCTGCGCTCCAGCGCAGTGTTCGATGCGGCCAACCACAAGACCGTGACCTTCCACTCTACCGGCGTCAGCCAGACCGGCCCGGACACCGCAACGATCGAGGGCGTTCTGACCGCCCGCGGCAAGAGCCGCAAGGAGCGTTTCGACGTGAGGCTCACCGACTGGAACAGGCGGTCGATTTCCTTCACGATCCGCGGCAGTATCCGTCGCTCGCCCTACGGCATGACCGTCGGGACGCCCATTTATTCCAATGTCGTGGAATTCGACATGAACATAAGGGGGCAGAAGCGTTAGGTTTGCCCAAGCGCCAAAGCCGTGCGCCGCCAGAAGTCCGAGACCATTGCCGGATCGCGCAGTGCCTCCAGTCTTTTCCAGGCGGGAAATGATGCTTCGAAAACGGCCGGGCTCATGCGGAAGTCCTGGGACGGATTGACCGCACCGCCGGCCACAACGGCAATCTCGTCGAGAGCGTCGAGCAGCTTGACCGTCGCCTCGCCTTGATCGGCAAAGTCCATGGTGAGGGTGAAGCCCGGCCTCGCAAAGGAGAGAAGCCCCGGGGAGGCTATGTCACCGAAACGCTGCAGCTTCGTCCCTACGGACGCATGACCGGCGCGGCGGGCTGTTTCAAGCAACCGCGCCGTGGTCTCCGGCGCGGTCGCGACGGGATAGACGCTTTGATGCTGGCAGAGTCCACGCCGCCCGTAGAGCCTGCGCCACCCGCCGATCGCGTCGAGAGGATGAAAGTAGGAAGCCCACGTCTCCGTCGACACGGTCTCGCCACGGTCGTGCTTGCGAAAGCGGTATTCGTTCAGCAGTTTCAGCGTCACGCTGTTGAACAGACTGAAGGGCGGAGAAAAAGGCACGGCGAGCCTCGGCCCCTTCGGGATGTCAGGATATTCGCAAGCGCCGTCGGCGTGATCCGCGGCGAACAGCACGCCCCTCCCCATGCGCCGTCCCGTCGCGAGTTGGTCGACCCAGGCTACGAAATACTCGTGCTCCTCTTCGGCTCGTTCGGCCAGCGTGAAATATCGATCGAGGCTGTCGAAGCGATGCACGTGCCGCTGGACATGCGGCGACGGCACCTTCATCAGCCGAAGCTCGACGTCGAGGATCAGCCCGGTCAGTCCCAGGCCGCCGATCGTCGCAGCGAAGAGCTCTGCATTCTCCTCGGGCGAGCAGACCAGGCGTTCGCCCGTCGAACGCAGCAGGGTCAGACGCCGGACGTGATTGCCGAAGGAGCCGCGCGCATGGTGATTGCCGCTGTGGACGTCGTTGGCGACGGCACCGCCGACGGTGACGAGGCCCGTCGCCGGCGTCACGGGAAGAAAAAAGCGGTGCGGGACGGCGCGCGCGAGCAGGTCGGCAAGGATAGCGCCGGCCTCGCAGCGAATGGTCCCACTTCCCGGATCGAAAGACAGGATGCGGTTATGCCTCCTGCTTGCGATAAGGGTCCCAAGTTCATTGCGGCAAACGTCGCCATAGCTCAGGCCATTGCCCACGGGAAGAAACGCCATGGGCCCCACCGAGCTCATGCCGTCCTCGTAGTCATCGGGTGAAACGGTCGGTTGAGAGCGGTTTCCAAACCGCCCTGCGTTCTCGGAATCGTCCATCCTCATTGCCGCCGTCAACTCCACAACCGATCGCGTTAGTCTAGAGCGGGGTGAGGAAAAGTGTGTGCGGTTTTCCGCCCGCATCCCGCTCCAACTTCTTGGAATCGATCACGTTCATGTTTTTAGGCCGACCCGACCTAAAAACATCGTGATCTAGCGGTCGAGAATCCAGTTCAGCGCCTCTCGCCAGTCCGTCATCCTGATCGGAGTTCCATGCGAACCTGTTTCGAACAGGACGAAGCGGGCAGGATAGTCCTTCGATCTGAGGCTGCGATAGAACGCGATCTGGGACTCGGCCGGATAGACGCTGTCGCGGCTGCCGTGGCTGAAGAATATCGGCAGCCGCGCCCCGTAGGCCGCACTTTTGCGAAAGTCGGGGTCGGCTGGACCGCCCATGATCATCATGCCGCCAAGGGCCGAGACGGTTGCCTCTTGGCGGGCTATGCCCCAGCAGATGAAGCTTCCCATGGAGGCACAGGAAAGGACCACCGGCCGGCCGCCGGAGCGCTTCGCGGCGAAACGGATCAGAGCCGAAATATCCGCTACGCCCGCGGCATCGAAGGACCTGACGCTTGGAGCGTAATAGGTACCGCCATTGACGACAGTCAGATTTTTGACGCGATTGAAATTGCCCCCGAACGAGAAATCATTGGCACCGAGACGGCGGTCGCCGCCGCGACCATGGATGAAGATCACGGTGAATGCGGCGCCGCGATCGGGGCCGACGCGGGTGGCTTCAAGCCCCCGCTCGCCCAGACCGAGCGTCTCGTTCACCTGCACGCTCTTGACACCGAGCGACACGTAAGCGCGCTTCACCCGCCGCTCGGGGATCTGGTCGCGCTCGTTGATGTCGCGGAGCTCCTGGTAGTCGACAACGCGGAAGTCGCCGCCATCCGCCTCCTGAAGCAGCTTGCTATAGCGAAACAGCGCATCCTTGTAGGGCTCAAGGGGTTCGGCCCTTGCGGAAACGGCAAGGCTCGCGAGAAGAAGCGCGCCGATCAGATGCCGTATGGAGAAAAGAATTGTGGACATGGACACCCGATCGGCTCCCTCGTTCGGCGCATGCCTTGCCACCGGCGCCTCGGCCAAGCAACACTGGCGCGGCAATTCTGGCTCATTAAAGGGTATTTCTTCCTCCGGGGCATCGAAATTCGCCTTTTGTTCGCTCTTCCGGCGAGACTCTGGCAGAATTCCGGTGATTCGCGCGACAAAGGATGGCGGCCGCGCCGCGGTCTTGCTATGGCCTAGCCGACACTTAGACAGGAACGATCTGAACGCTTCATGGACGACAGCAGCGACCTTTTTTCCGCTATGCCCCAACAGCCGAAGCCGGCGGATGCCGCGCCACGCAAGCCCGCGGCCCCCGTCGCCGGTAACGAAGCGCCGCGCCCCGCACCCAAGACGAGCGACGGCAGCGACTACGACGCTTCGGCAATCGAGGTGCTGGAAGGTCTGGAGCCGGTCCGGCGCCGTCCAGGCATGTATATCGGCGGGACCGACGAAAAGGCGCTGCATCATCTGTTCGCCGAGGTCATCGACAACTCGATGGACGAGGCGGTCGCGGGGCACGCCAACTTCATCGATGTGAGCCTGGACGCCGACGGCTACCTGACGGTGACCGACAACGGCCGCGGCATCCCGGTCGAGAACCACCCGAAATTTCCCGGCAAGTCGACGCTCGAAGTGGTGATGACGGTGCTGCATGCCGGCGGCAAGTTCGACGGCAAGGCCTATGAGACTTCCGGCGGCCTGCACGGCGTCGGTGTTTCGGTGGTCAACGCACTGTCGGACGACCTTGAAGTCGAGGTTGCACGCAACCGCCGGCTCTATCGCCAGCGCTTCTCCCGCGGCATCGCGCAGGGCGGCCTGGAGGACCTGGGTGACGTACACAACCGGCGCGGCACCAGGGTCCGCTTCCACCCCGACCCGCAGATCTTCGGACCGCATGCCCGCTTCGAGCCGGCGCGGCTTTTCCGAATGGCCCGCTCCAAGGCCTATCTCTTCGGCGGCGTCGAAATCCGCTGGTCCTGCGATCCGGCGCTCCTGCCGGAAGGTTCGGAAATCCCGGACAGGGCCGTGTTTCATTTTCCCGGCGGTCTCAAGGACTATCTCGCCGCCACGCTCGGCAAGGAATTCACCGTCACCCGCGAGATTTTTGCCGGCAAATCGGAAAAGTCCGGCGGCCACGGTTCGCTCGAATGGGCGGTCACCTGGTATGGCGGCGATCAGCAGATCCATTCCTACTGCAACACCATCCCGACACCCGAAGGGGGAACGCACGAGGCGGGCCTGCGCATTGCGCTGACGAAGGGGCTCAAGAACTACGCCGAGCTCACCCAGAACAAGCGCGCTGCGATCGTCACCACGGACGATGTCATGATCTCCGCGGCAGGCATGCTCTCGGTCTTCATTCGCGAGCCGGAATTCGTCGGTCAGACGAAGGACAAGCTGGCAACGGTGGAGGCGCAGCGGATCGTCGAAAACGCGCTTCGCGATCCTTTCGACCATTACCTCGCCGACAATCCGGCAGAGGCGGCCAAGCTTCTCGACTGGGTGGTGGAGCGCGCCGAAGAGCGCGTACGGCGGCGCAAGGAAAAGGAAGTCAGCCGCAAGACGGCGGTCCGCAAGCTGCGCCTGCCGGGCAAGCTCGCGGACTGCGCCCAGAATACGGCGGAAGGTGCCGAACTCTTCATCGTCGAAGGGGACTCGGCCGGCGGATCGGCCAAACAGGCGCGCAACCGCGCCAACCAGGCGATCCTGCCGCTGCGCGGCAAGATTCTCAACGTCGCCAGCGCCGGCCGGGAGAAGCTCGGTGCCAATCAGCAGATCGGCGATCTCGTCCAGGCGCTCGGCTGCGGCACGCGCTCGAAGTATCGCGAAGAGGACCTGCGCTACGAGCGCATCATCATCATGACCGACGCCGACGTCGACGGTGCGCACATCGCATCTCTTCTGATCACCTTCTTCTACCAGGAAATGCCGGAGCTGATTCGCGGCGGCCATCTCTATCTCGCCGTGCCGCCGCTCTATCGCCTGAGCCAGGGTTCCAAGACGCTTTATGCCCGCGACGACGCGCATCGCGAAGAGCTGATGCGGACGGAGTTCAATGGCCGCGGCAAAGTCGAACTCGGGCGGTTCAAAGGCCTCGGCGAGATGCTGCCCGCGCAGCTCAAGGAAACCACGATGGACCCGGCCAAGCGGACGCTCCTCAAGGTCGAAATCGACGATGTCGACTTCGAGGGTACCCGCGATGCCGTCGACAGCCTGATGGGAACGAAAGCCGAGGCCCGCTTCCGTTTCATCCAGGAGCGCGCCGTTTTTGCGGACAACCTGGATATCTGAAACGCGTGATCGCCCTCACGGCTCCTGCCGAACCGGTTTTTCCATGAACAGGCTCAGCGGATCCGGCAGATAGGTGCCGAAGGGCGGGCGCTCCACGTAGCCGGATGCCCTGTACAGGCCGATCGCTTCCGGCTGATGGATGCCGGTCTCAAGACGGATCGCCGTCAGACCGAGCTTTGCCGCTTTGGCTTCAAGGGCCGATATGAGCAGCTTGCCAATCTTCAGCCCCCTCGCCTCCGGGTCGATGAACATCCGCTTGATCTCGGCCGTACCGTCGCCTGCTTCGACGAGGCCACAGCAGCCGACGATTTCGCCGTCACGTCGAGCGACGAAAAAGGATACGGCCGGCTGCTCCAACTGAGACAGATCGACCAGATGATTGCTTTCGGCCGGATAGAGCGATGCCGCATAGGCGTCGGACAATTCGAGCAGGCGGATGACGGCCGGCTGGCGCGGCGACTCTTCGGCGATGGTTACGGCGGTCATTTCAGTCTCTCCCCATGCACGATCGTAAGCTGGATGTGAGCTTCCAAAGGAATCGATTCGGTCCCGCCCCGGAAGCGCCCGGTTCCAACGCTCTAACGCCGAAGGACGCCGGGACCAATACGCCAAACGACGCAAGTTCGCAGCTATCACAATCAATCCGCGTGACGGGGAGAAACAATTTGTTTCAGGCCCGGCCGGCCTTTGCCCTTCTTTGGAAAGAATCGGACGGCCATAAACAGGGAGTCGCCATCATCTGAACGGAAGAAGTGACCATGAAAGCCGCCCTGATCGTCATGACCATTCTCGGTTGCGACGACAACGTGACCCAATGCCATTACATCTCGACCGTGAACGGCGACTGGCCGTCGATCGTGCAGTGCGACGCGGAATCGCAAAAGGAACTGCCGCGGTTCTCCGACAGGAGCTACCCGGTCGTGGTGGCCGTGTGCGAGAGCTCAGGGCCGGGCATGACGGCGGAAACCGAGCCGGTTCCGGAGATGAATGCAACGCTTCCGACCGAGCCGGGCCTGCAGCAAAACACACCCCCAGCGGCGGAAGGCGGAGAACCAACCTTGCCGAGGCGCGCTTTGGCATTGATCAGCGGCGCGGTACCCGACCGGGAGAAACTGAAGGCGATCGTCAGCGCACCGGTCCACTACGTCGAAGACGGCTATTCGTGGGTGGCGCGCCGATTCGGCAATTGAGGTAATCAAGTCCTCTTACGCGGCCTGGCGGGATTGCGACGCGTAGTCGCGCGCCCTCTGCCGCTGCTCGGCAAAAGCCAGCCGTTCCGCCAGTTCGGCGACGACGTGATATGCGCCGCGGCTTCGGCGGCGAAGGCGATTCGAAAGTCTGGCGGCCACGGAGGGCGAGACTCCATCGTGATCCGCATCTGCCTCGCATTGGCAGAACAATACGGCCTCCGAAAACACTCCGCTTACTTCACGGCCAAGACCCGCAGTTTCGAGGAGAGCCCTGATCGAGTGGAACCGCCCGCCCGAAAGGATCGATCGGACACGCTTTTCCGGGACTCCGGACAGATCCACGATCGCCGCGGAAAAAAACTCCGTCCTGCCGCTGCAAAGCGCCGTCAACAGCAGAGCCGGCGTCAGGCGGCCGGCTTTGCGGAGACCGGCAACCATCCGCTGCAATTCCTCCCTCGCGGAGGCCGAGGAAAGCGTCAGCGCTGCCGCATCGCAAGACTCCCGCACGACACGCTGTGCCCGCTCCTCGCCCACAACGGCGCGTACCAGGTCGGAGGCCGCAAGCGCCGCGCCGACTTTTTCGGCGAGTATCTGGCGCGCGTCGCTCGGCAGATCATGACGCTCGAGCAACAGGCCACGGGCGGCCACGCTATCGCCGAGGCGGTCGGCTATTCGCCGCAACGAGCCCGGAGAAAGTCTGGCCCCCGGGTTTTCCAACAGAATGAGCACCTCTTCCTCGCCGCCAATCTCGGCGATCGCAGCCGCAACCGCGCATGAGACGGCGCTACGGGAGGCGATCATCGCCCGCAGCTCCGCGCCGCCGTCCGCCGTCATGTCGACAAGATCTTCGTCGTTCAGGACGGGAGAGCGGGAAATGGTGACGTAGGCGATCTCGGGCTGATCCTGCGCAAGCGCCTTGATGATCGAGCGCGGTACAATCGGGCAATCGGCCAGCGCCTCGGCAAGAGATCGACGCACCTTGGGCGAAGGATCGTCGAGGAGAAAGGTCATGGCCATTTCGGCCGCTCGCCGATCGATGCCGTTCACAGCGGCTTCAGCATAGGCGCGACCAAGCGCACTGGCAGCACCGGCACGTTCGCTGCCTTTCGCCGTTTCCACCCAGCGAAGAAATGCTTGTATGATCACCTATGCCCCACTAGTCACCGAGCAGCCCCCATGCTCGAAGCCTAGCGGCCAAAGGTTTAAGATTGGTTCACCATGTCTGATAACGGCGCGATAACCACCCTACCGCTCCTGTATCTGCCGGCCGGCGACCCGCCGCCTCCGAAGGAGATCCTGACCGCCGTTCAAGCAGTCGTGATGACCGGCGGCCAAACTGGCCGGCCACTCTCGGACCTGCCTCGCCAGGATGCAGGCTGCCTGTTGCTCGCCCGGATCGGAACGAGCGGCGATCCCGGCGAAGACGAGCTTGCCGCTTTGATCGGCAACGGATTCGATGGCATCGTGCTGCCCGGATGCCGCGGCCCCGCAGACATTCAGCGGCTCGATGTGCTGCTCAGGGTCGCCGAGGCGGCGGCCGGCAAGGCCGAGGGCCGAACGGTGATTCTTGCCGAATACGCGACGACGCCGGAAAGCGTCCTGTCGCCGCATTCGCTGGCGGGTGCATCCCCGCGCCTCTCGGCACTGATATTCGATGCCTCGGCCCTGGCCGAAGCGTGTGGTTGCAGGCGCGTCACCGAAACCGGCGATGTGCCGGCCGTCGTCCGGGCCGGCCGCGCGGCGGCGGTCCTGAGAGCTCACGAGGCCCGCATCGCGGCTTACGACATGCTGCCGGTCGACGCCGATGATGAGGCGGCCGTGCGACGCCTGTGGAAAAGCAGCGTAGAGAATGGCTTTTCCAGCGTTGCCATCCGCTCGCCGCAACAGATCGATCTTCTTGCCGCTGCAGGCGTCGCGCCCGAAGCCAAGACGGGATGAAACGATGACGACGGCCTCAGGTGATGACCTGAACCATCGTGATCTAGCGGACAGGCCGGATCATTTCGAAGACGTCGCCGCCATCGCAATAGTCCATGTAGCCGAGCCGGGCGAGCGGCTTCACGGTCGCCATATCGAACCGCCCGTCGCGAATGGCCTCCTCGCGGATGTGAATGCCGACCACTGCGCCGATGACGACATAGCTGTCGGAAACCACGCCGTCGACGCCCTTGGGACGAAAGATATCCGTCATCCGGCATTCGAGCGCCGCGAAGGCCTCTCCCACGAAGGGAGCCTTCACGAGCGTTCCGTCGACGGGGGTCAGCCCGGCAATCTCGAACTCGCTTTCACCATGCGGGGCTGCCACCGAGGTGAGATTGACCGCCTCGCTCAGGTTGCGGCTGGCAAAGCTCGCGGTGAAATCCCCGGTCGCCTCGATATTGCGTACCGAATCCTTGTAGCCGCTCGAGGCGAACATCACGAGCTTCGGCCGGTCACTGATGGCGTTGAAAAAGGAATAAGGGGCGAGATTCAGCGCCCCATCGGCCGCGCGCGTGCCGATCCAGCCGATCGGTCTCGGCGACACGATCGCCTTGAAGGGATCGTGCGGCAGGCCGTGTCCGTTTCCGGCCGTATCGTAGAACATCAGTCGCCCTCCCCGACCCAGGTGACGATCTCTTCGAGTTCGGGCCTGGGGCGCTCCGTCGGCGGCACCATTGCAGTGCCGATGTGAATGAAGCCCGCAATCTTCTCGCCCGGCGCCACGCCGAGCAGCGGATAGGCCCGTTCCTCGAAGGCATACCATTCGGTCAGCCAGTTCGAGGCGTAACCGAGCGCATTTGCCGCCATCAGCAGATTGAGGCAGACGGCACCAGCCGACATCTGCTGCTCCCATTCCGGAATCTTGAAATGCGGCGCCGCCTTGCTGACCACGGCGACCACGACGGGCGCGCGCGTCAGCCGCGCCTCCTCGACCTTGATCATCTCTTCCGGCATGTCCGGCCTGGCGGCAAGCGCCATCTTCTTCAGTTCGGCGCTGATGCGCGCCCTCTCCTCGCCCCGATAGACAATGAAGCGCCACGGCGCCAATTTGCCATGATCCGGCACGCGCGAGGCGAGCTTCAGCATCTCCGCGACTTCCGCCTTGCTGGGTCCTGGCTCACCCATCTGAAAGGCCGGGATGGACCTGCGGGAGGCAAGATAGTCGACAAGCTTTATTTCGGTTTTCATATCGAGCGAATTCCACTAGTTTGCCGCCGGATCGGCAGCCACGAAAATGCCATACCGGCGTCCCAAGTGGAGTCACCCAGTCAAGAAGTCAACTGCTCTCATGCGTCTCCGTCCTCGTATTTTCCTGAGAACCGTTCTGGCGATCACACTCGCCGGGCTCGGTGCGGGACGTGCGCTTGCGGAGGATGCCACAGACGCCTTCAAGAGCTTTCCCTCGATCTCCGGCACGCACAAGATGCCCAAGCTTACCGGCTTCAGCCCGCTCATCACCGATCCGATGCAGGGCGGCCAACTGAAGGACGTGAAGCTCGAGGCACTGCTGACGGATAATGGAAAGCCGGTCCAATCGGGCCTTACCTGGCGCGTCTTCAGCCCCATTCCGGGCAGCGACGGAAAGCTGCCGCTGCTCGCGACCTCCGAGGGCGGCTCCACCGCTTTCAATCTCGTGCCCGGCGAATATTTCGTCAATGTCGCTTTTGGCCGGGCCGGCGCGACCCGCAAGATTCGTGTGCCCGAAGACGGCCCGCTCGACAAACAGGTGCTCGTGCTCGATGCCGGGGGCGTCATGCTGAACGCCGTCTCCGGCAGCGATGTCCGCATCCCGCCGAACGAACTCAGCTTTTCGATCTTCTCTTCCGACGTGAGGGAGGATGGCGAGCGCGGCCTCGTGGTCGCCGACGTGAAGCCCGGTACGGTGGTTCAGCTCAATGCCGACACCTACCACGTCGTGTCGAACTACGGATCGGTAAATGCCGTCATCCGCGCAGACATCCAGATCGAAGCCGGCAAGCTGACCGAAGCGACGATCCAGCACCGCGCCGCGAAGCTGACCCTGAAACTCGTCTCGGAAGCCGGCGGCGAAGCCATTGCGGATACCGCCTGGTCGATTCTCACCTCCTCCGGCGACGTCGTCAGCGAGAGCGTCGGCGCCTTCCCGACCCTCGTCCTTGCCGAGGGGAGCTACACGGCGGTGGCGCGCAACAAGGACAAGATCTACCAGCGCGACTTCGCCGTGAAAGCGGGCGTCAACACTGATGTTGAAGTGCTGCTCAACGGCAGCGGCGAACCCGACGAGGCCGCGGACGCGCAGGACTGAAGACGTAGCCCCGCCTGACCCCTCAACCGCCTGCCGGGACCTTCACCCATCAAGATGGCAGTAGGTGGCGGCCGCCGGATGAGCGGCAGCCGCGCGACAAGAGCCTCACAACGGTGCTTACGGAATCCCACAGTTTCAGTTGCGGGCGTGCGCTCGAACGTTTTGAAACTACGCACTCGCGCACGAAAACCGTTACACACCTCTCCTGGAATTGCTCTTGCGCTTTAGGTCCGGTGCCATGGCTTCGGCGGAAAGCGAAGCGACCGCCTCGTCCAGCGACATTGGCGTCTGCGCCTGAGAACCCAGGCGACGGATGTTGACCGAGCGCTCCTCCGCTTCGCGCTTGCCGCAGACGACGATCACCGGAACCTTCGTCACCGAATGCTCGCGGACCTTGTAGTTGATCTTCTCGTTGCGGAAATCGGTCTCGACCGTCAGCCCCGCATCACGCAAGCGTTCGGCGACTTCGCGGCCGTAATCGTCCGCTTCCGACGTGATCGTTGCGACCACCACCTGCAGCGGCGATATCCACAGCGGCATGTGGCCGGCATAGTTCTCCAGCAGAATGCCGAGAAAACGCTCCATCGAACCGCAGATGGCGCGATGGATCATCACCGGCTGGCGCTTCTCGGATTCGCTGTCGATGTAAAAGGCGCCGAAACGCTCCGGCAGGTTGAAGTCGACCTGCGTTGTTCCGCACTGCCATTCGCGGCCGATCGCGTCCTTCAGCGTATACTCGAACTTCGGGCCGTAGAAGGCGCCCTCGCCCGGCAGGATGCCGGTCTTGATGCGGCCTTCGGACTGCGCCTCGATGGTCTGCAAGACTTCCGTCATCACGGCTTCGGCGCGATCCCAAAGCTCATCGGAGCCCACGCGCTTTTCCGGCCGCGTCGACAGCTTCACGACGATCTCCTTGAAGCCGAAGTCCTCATAGACGGAAAGGATCAGGTCGTTGATCTTCAGGCATTCGGCCGCCATCTGCTCATCGGTGCAGAAGATGTGCGCATCGTCCTGCGTGAAGCCGCGGACGCGCATGAGGCCATGCAGCGCGCCGGAGGGTTCATAACGGTGGACTGCGCCGAACTCCGCCAGCCGAACAGGAAGTTCGCGGTAAGACTTCAGACCGTGCTTGAAGATCTGAATGTGTCCGGGGCAATTCATCGGCTTCAGCGCGAAGACGCGGTCATCGTCCGTATCGTCGCCGGCGACAGTCACCTTGAACATGTTGTCGCGATACCAGCCCCAGTGACCGGAGGTCTCCCACAGCGACTTGTCGAGAACCTGGGGAGCATTGACCTCCTGGTAATCGCCTTCGAGCCGGCGGCGCATATAGGCGACGAGACTCTGGAATATCCGCCAGCCCTTTCCATGCCAGAAGACCACGCCGGGCCCCTCCTCCTGGAAGTGGAAGAGGTCCATCTCGCGGCCGAGCCGGCGATGGTCGCGCTTCTCGGCTTCGGCGAGCACGTGCAGATACTGATCCAGCTCCTCCTGCGTGTGCCACGCAGTGCCGTAGATGCGTGTCAGCATCGGATTGTTGCTGTCGCCGCGCCA
This sequence comes from Sinorhizobium meliloti 4H41, assembly GCF_000375585.1. Lineage (GTDB taxonomy): Bacteria > Pseudomonadota > Alphaproteobacteria > Rhizobiales > Rhizobiaceae > Sinorhizobium > Sinorhizobium meliloti_A. The sequence goes on from NZ_AQWP01000009.1 coordinate 203,119, forward strand.
ATAGGCGCCCGCCACCTTCATCAGCTTGAACGCCGTACCGATCTGGCCTGTCGAGGCCATGTGCGGCCCGCGGCAGAGATCGAACCAGTCGCCCTGGTAATAGATCTTCAGGTCCTGCCCCTCGGGGATGGCGTCGACGAGTTCCACCTTGTAATTCTCGCCCTTGGCGGCAAAGACCTCCTTGGCCTTTTCGCGCGACCAGACCTCCTTGGTGAAGGGCCTGTTCCGGGCGATGATCTCCCGCATCTTCTTCTCGATGACGGGCAGGTCGTCCGGCGTGAAGGGTTCGTTCTTGGCGAAGTCGTAATAGAAGCCGTTGTCGATGACCGGACCGATGGTCACCTGCGTTCCCGGCCACAACTCCTGAACGGCTTCCGCCATGACATGGGCCGCGTCGTGGCGGATGAGCTCGAGCGCGCGCTTGTCGTCGCGCGTGACGATCTCGATCCTACCTTCCGTCACGGCATCCGAGAGATCGCGCAGTTCGCCGCTGATGGCGATCGCGACGGCCTTCTTGGCGAGAGACTTCGAGATCGATTCCGCGACATCGCGACCGGTCGTGCCGGCGGCGAATTCTCGAACGGAGCCATCAGGAAATGTAAGGGAAACAGAATGCGACATCATGATCTCCTATCCAGTCCCGCCAACGAATGCGGGTGGTATGGTTTGCCGGCCGGGCCGGTTCGCGGGCCTGATAAAGCTTTTTCACCGTGGAGTAAAGGCGCGGCGGCCGCTCAACCGGCAACCATTTCACGCAGTCGCCTCACCGTGTTCCAGTTGCGCACCGTCCCGATGCCGAGCCGTTTGGTCGTTAGCGCCCCGAGCAACTTCGATTCGCTCGCCCTGCCGGCAAAATCGACCCAGAGATCGCCGTCGACGATGGCCACCCGCTCGCCCCTGGAGCAATGGCCGAGCAGTTTTTCCCGCATGTCGGCTTCGAGAGGAGAGCGCATCACCCGCACGTGGACGCTCGCAGGATCCCTTTCGCTTTCCGCAAGAAAAGGGTTGCCTGCCGCAAGTCTCGACCAGTCCTCCGCGGAACGAAGGATGATGTCGACGTGACGGCCGAAGGTCTTCTCGAAAGTCCCTTCGAGTTCGGCCTCCAATTCCGCGAGCGGCTTTGCTGGCGACTCGAACAGAAGATTGCCCGTGGCGACGAGCGTGCGCGGCGCCCTGTAGCCGAGCGCTTCGGCCATTGCCTTCAAGTCGGCCCTAACGACGCGCCGGCCGCCGGCGAGAACGATGCTGTGCAGCAAGGCGACGTAAGCCTTCATTCGCCTCAAGCCCGCCAGAAATCGACAGCGCCCGCGGGTAGGCGCGCGAGCACGCGATCGAGCAGCATTTCGTCTATATTGCGCCGCAACGCCGCGGCTACGTCTGCGATCGCCGTTTCCGGAGAGACGTTGTGATTGCCGCGGAAGGCTTGCACCTCGCGCGTCATCGCCCGGCGTTCGCAGAAGGGCACGGTCGGCTCCTCCAGGTCCCAGTCGGCGACGAAGATCGCTCGAAGGACCGGCGGTAGCGCCTTGGCGAAAAGCAGGGCGCCGGAAATATCGAGGCGACGGCGGAAAGTGTAAAGCACCGCCTGCACCATGGTATAGGCCTGATTGGTTGTCTGAAGAGCGGCGATATCGCGCGCGTCGACGATGAACCGGTCGAAATCCGCAGAGGCCTGCCGGTATTCCATCGGAATGGTCACGGCTCTCATGCGTCCTTTCGGCGTAATTGCCAGTAGCGCCATGGCGTGTACCAGCGCTGGCGCGGTGCGAGGCTTTCCGGCACCGGATCGAATCCGTGGGTTCCGCCCGGGCCGCAGCGGATGACCCGGAACAAGGTCAGCCACCCGCCGGCCCAGAGGCCGTATCGGGCGATCGCCTCGAAGCCGTACTCCGAACAGGTCGGCAAGTGCCGGCAGGAATTGCCGATGAAACTCGACAGCGTCAGTTGATAGGCGCGGATCAGGGTGACGCCGACGAGGCGCCCCGGCGTCTTGCGGAACGGCCCGGACCAATTCCGCCCTCCGGCGGCACCGGCATCGCCACGGGTGAATGCATGATCGGCATGGGGCTGAGGGCACATGGCTCAGACGGCCGCGGCGAGGCGCCTCGCCTCGATCTGACCGATGGCATCGACGACGGCATCGAAAGTCAGCATCGTCGAGGCATGACGCGCCTTGTAGTCCTTGACGGGCTTCAGAAAGCGCATGTCTTCGAAACGATCCGATGGCCCCTCCCCATCCGCCTTCAGCATGGCCAGCATGTCCTCGCGGGCCTGCCGGATCTCGTCCGCATGGGCACCTACGACATGGCGCGCCATGATGGATGAGGACGCCTGGCCGAGCGCACAGGCCTTGACGTCATGGGCGAAGTCGGTGACGACGTCGCCGTCCATCTTCAGCCAGATTCTCACCTTCGAGCCGCAAAGCTTGGAATGCGCGGCGGCTTCGGCGTCGGCATCGGTCAACATTCCGAGGCGCGGAATATTCCCTGCGAATTCGAGAATTCTGCTGTTGTAAATGTCGTCTATCATTTAGGAATCCGGTGGATTTTTCGCGGTTTCGGGCGTTCGGCGCATGATTTTCCCCAGGCGGCGGGAAAAAAGCAAGGCGTGGCGCATTCGGGCTCTTTTATCCATGTGGCACCATACTATATGCTATGTCGTGTTGGGGTGACAGTTCCGCAAGGGGATCAAATGTCGCCTGTTGTTTGGGAAACCGTGCCGGACGGTCCAGTGCACTGCTAAGCCGAGACCCGAAAGCCCCGGAGCCCGCCAACGGAACCCAAGCCTGCAGGGTTAGGCGTATGGCCAATGGCGAGTTGTCCGAAAAGATAAAACGTCAGCAATTTCGTATTGCTTGAAGGGGCCATATGGACGCCATAGTGAAGAATTTTCCTGTGCTCGACGACACAGGTCGTCCGACGCAGAAGGAAGCCGAAGAAGCCGTTCGCGTCTTGTTGCGCTGGGCAGGTGAAGATCCGGCACGAGAAGGCCTGAAGGACACGCCTTCGCGCGTCGCCAAGGCATATCGGGAAATTTTCGGCGGCTACGATCTCGTGGCTGAAGACGTGCTCGGGCGAACCTTCGAGGAAGTCTCCGGCTACGACGATATCGTGCTGGAAAAGGACATCCCGTTCTATTCGCATTGCGAGCACCACATGGTGCCGATCATCGGCAAGGCTCATATCGCCTATCTGCCGAACGGTCGCGTGCTCGGCCTTTCCAAGATCGCCCGGGTCGTCGATATCTACGCCCGTCGTCTGCAGACGCAGGAAGCGATGACGGCGCAGATCGCCAAGGCCATCGACGAGACCCTCATGCCCCGGGGCGTGGCGGTGATGATCGAGGCCGAGCATCTGTGCATGGCGATGCGCGGCATCAAGAAGCAGGGCGCGACGACGCTGACGACCACCTTCACCGGTGCGTTCAAGAGCGAGCCGGCCGAACAGGTCCGTTTCATGACGATGCTCCGGGGCTTCAAGTAAGCTCCGCCACCGCATGTTGAAAAGCATGCAGCAACCCCCAAGTGCTACAGCGACCTTGCGCGTCTGACCGAGACGCGCGGCGCTGCAGTGGAGCTCGGACTATGACGCTCACTTTTGCATCCCCCCCGCAGGACAAGGCCGAACTGGAAAGCGGCCCGGCCTTCACCCCGCGTTTCGACGAGAAGGGTCTGATCACGGTCGTCGTCACCGATGCCCGCGACGGCGAATTGCTGATGGTCGCGCACATGAATGCCGAAGCGCTGTCCCTCACGCTCGAAACCGGAATCGCGCATTACTACAGCCGCTCACGCGAACGCCTGTGGAAGAAGGGCGAAAGCTCGGGCAATTTGCAGACCGTCCGGGAAATACGAACCGATTGCGACCAGGATGCCGTGTGGTTGAAAGTCTCTGTGGCTGGCCACGATGCTACCTGCCATACCGGGCGTCGCTCGTGCTTCTATCGGACGGTCGGCGTCACCGATGGCGAAGCAAAAGTGGCGATCACCGACGACCACAGGCATTTCGATCCGGCGCAGATTTACGCCGGCAACTGAGCATCTGCATTTTCCTGGTTCACCTGGGTGATATATTCATCTTTTGGCAACCAAACGGGCATCTAATCATTAATCTTGTAAGTGGTTCCCGCGGTAACGGCGGAGTACCAAAATGTGTTGCAGGCTGTATCCAATGTTTATCGGGCGGGCCGCATTTGTAGCCGGTTCAGTGCTATATCTCGATCATGGTGTCAGACTTTCAGCGACCAAGGTGAAGCCGGCACCGGCATGTTTCGATGGCCGAATCGCTTCGGTTCCAGGAATATGCGGTAGTAGGGCTGCAGGGCCGTGTCGGAAGCTAATCTATTCGGCGGTGTCGGAGGTGCCGGATGCTGAACTGGACATTCACGCGTAACAGTCAGATCGCCGATCTTTCCGGCGCGAACGGGTCATCGATCACGACCACTCCTCCAGAACCACCCATTTCCCAGTCCGTGAAACCCAGGATCGCGCTGGCGCTCGGCGGCGGTGCTGCGCGAGGTTGGGCCCATATCGGTGTCCTGAAAGCCCTCGACGAGGAGGGCATCGAAGTCGGAATGATTGCGGGCACATCGATCGGTGCGCTGGTCGGCGGCTGTTACCTCGCCGGCAAGCTCGATGAGTTGGAGGCTTTCGCCCGCTCGCTTACCGTGCGCCGTATTGCCGGCTTGCTCGATTTCGCGATCGGCGGCGGTGGCCTCTTTGGCGGTCTGCGGCTCACCAAGCGGATGCAGGAACATCTGCAGAACCTCAGTATCGAGGATCTCGACCGGCCCTTCGTGGCAGTTGCCACGGAAGTCTACAGCGGCCACGAGGTCTGGATCGAGAAAGGATCCCTGATTACCGCCATTCGCGCATCCTACGCCTTGCCTGGCATCTTCGAGCCCGTCAACGCCAATGGCCGGACGCTCATCGACGGCGCGCTGGTCAACCCCGTTCCCGTTTCGGTCTGCCGCGCACATGAGCAATTGCACGTCGTCGCCGTCAACCTGAACTACGACGTCTACGGCCGCTCGGCGGTCGTCAAGCACAGTGCCGGCATGGAAACGCCGGACGCGCCGGCGACGGAGACAAACCGTTTTTCGGCACGGCTCGGCATGACCAGTGTGATGGTCCAGGCCTTCAACATCATTCAGGACCGCATTTCGCGCGCCCGGCTGGCTGGCGATCCGCCGGATCTGTCGCTCCACCCGAAGCTGAACGATATCGGACTTTCGGAATTCCACCGCGCCGGCGAAGCGATCGAGCGCGGTTATCAGGAAGCCAAGATCAAGCTTTCGGAAATCCGGCGCATGCAGGAACCGCTGCCTCGTTGAAAGGCCGGGAGAACTTGCGGATCGGCCCAACTGTTCCAAGGCCCGTTGAGATCCGTACACCCGGCGCGCTTGTTTGATTTCTCCATTCCTGTGCTTGTCACAGGAGTCGAGTGGCGCACGGTCAGCCGTCATAAACTCAAAATGAATCTCAACAGGCCTTAGCCGGAGATATAGGCCTTGATCTGTTCGGCCTCGTTCTCGATGGCGCGGATGTGATATTTCACCACGTCTCCAATCGAAATAATGCCGGCCAGCCGGCCTTCCCGCTCCACGGGTAGATGACGCGCGCGGAATTTACTCATCATCTCCATCAGCGCGTCGACAGACATTTCCTCGCGACAGCAATAGACGTTCTGCCACATGACGGAAGAAACCGGCTTGTCGAGGCAGGCGGCACCATATCTCGCAATCGAGGCGACGATATCGCGCTCCGTCATGATGCCCACGATATGCTCCTCCGGATCGACGACGACAACGGCTCCGATATGATTTTCATGCAGTAAAGTCGCGACCTGCTGCACCGTCACCTGCGCCGTGACCGTGACGACGTTGCTGCCTTTTTCGTTGAGAATCGCTTTCACCGACATGCGCACATCTCCCGTTGCGACAAAACCGGGCCGACGGGAAGAGTTTCCGTCCGTGCCGGTCACTGCACTTTCCTCCGGTGGAAGGAAGACCGCGATGACAGTGCAAATGGCCGCAGGAAACCCGTACCCATTCCGGCGCCTGCGCAGCCCTTCGCCTCCTCGAGCACAAAGCTACGCCGGCACCCGGCCTTTTCCGCGGTCGCCTCGAGCAATTCGGCGGCCGTGATGAATGGTGCTCCAGCGACTTCAGGAAATCAAGGCTTCTGCAGAAAGCCGTCCGCCTCTGCGGCGAAATCAGGCATCACGAAAAATTCCGCGGTTGACACAATCGATTGTCGCACCCCTCGCCCGAAGCCGGTCGAAGCTTCTTCCCGGCTGGCGGCGCCTCACCTTTCCTGCCTTCGGGGATCGAAGAATGCGAACAGAAGGAAGCCGAAGAGGAAACCGCCGATATGCGCCTCCCAGGCCACGCTTCCTGCCCCTCCGATCGACAGAATGCCAAAGCCCACCAGCAAATTGGTCAGGAACCATATCCCGGTGAAGACGAGCACGGACCGGTTGGTGAGCGTCTCCACAAACGACAGCCGCCGATTGAGATGGGCAAACTGGCGGCTGATGCGACCGCTCGGGGAAAATACGAACCGGGCCGCCGCACCCATCAAGCCGGAAACGACACCCGAAGCCCCGATCACCACCGCCATCTCGCCCCAATGGAAGATGATGTGCAAGCCGACGGCGGCCGCCGCCGACAGGCACCAGAACAAGGCGAGCCTGGCCATCCCGATCCGTCTGACGACGGGTGCGCCGAACGCGACCATCCAGAAGACATTGAAGATGAGATGCTCCCAACTGCCGTGCAGGAAGGAATAGGTCACCGGCGTCCAGAGCCAGACCAGCCCCTGCTCACCGAGCGGCAGCGTGTAGCGCACCGGCAGAAAGGCAAAGTTGAGGATCAGCTCCTGGTCGATCTCGGCCGGCAGAACATAGGTCCTCAAGACATGGACCGCGATCAGGAACAAAAGGATGCCGGTCAGCCCCGGCGGAAGATTGAAGGCGGGCTCGCGACTGCGGACGCCGGGACTTTCGACATCGGTTTCCGGTGATGTTGCCGCCTGATCCCGTTCCATAGCTGCCTCTTCCCTTCGGTCGCTGCGGTTGCGCTCAAACGGCGGCGAACCGCCCGCAGCAGCGCGCAAGGGATAAGCAAACAAAAAAACGCCGTCCAGTGAAAACTGAACGGCGTCACGCGCCGATCCGCGCGTATCAGTCGATGTGCTGAAGGCAATCCTTCGTGAAGTGCTGCCGAATGAAATGGCAGCCGCCGGCGTCGAGCGCAATCGAAACCGGCCGTTAACCTTAATTTCGCCCTGGCACGAAAATCGCTCCATGTACCGAAGGACCACCCAATAGGCCGCCGACTATCCCGATCCGGGACGGTCTGCGCCGCAACAACGACCGATCGGGCAAAAATGCGCAGCAGAACGACAATGGAACTGTTTCAATACTGGAACGAAGTTCGCGGCGACCGCGATCTCCCGCGCCGTGACGAAATCCAGCCCGCCGATATTCGTTCACTCCTGCCCAACATCTTCATCCTCCAGGCGCAGGCGGACGGCGGAATACACTTTCGTCTCGCGGGCACCCACATCTGCGGCCTGTTCGGCGACGAACTCCGCCACCGTCAATTCTCCGCCCTGTGGCTCGGCGGACAGCAGGAGGAGGCTGCCGGTATCGCCGGTGAGGTCGTGAAACGATGCACGCCGATGCTTCTGGCCGCGTCCGGCGCAACCGCAACTGGGGATCGGCTGGATGTGGAAGTTCTGCTCACCCCCCTCGCCTCTCCCGATGGCACGGGCGACCGCATACTCGGCGCGCTGTCGCCGCTGTCCCGTCCGATATGGCTGCACATGAAGCCATTGCAGCACCTTGTCCTCGACAGCCGGTGTGCCGCATTCCCCGCGTCTGAATGTTCCACTGCCGGTCTGACCGCCAGCCGCATCGATGCCTGCGATCGCCCCTTCCGCGTGACGCAGCACCTGCGCGTCTTCGAGGGCGGAAGACGAAACTGAGCGAACCTTCTGTTAATCGGTGCGGTCTATACTTTCGCCTGCAAACTATATCCATCATAGAGTGATCATGTTCTCCTTCCAGCATGCGCAGAACAGCGCCCCGAAACCACATCAGGAAAGTGCGTTTCAGCGCGTTTCGGTCAATCTTTCGGGACGACTGATGCTTGCCAGTCACGAGGAGTATGACTGTACCGCCTTGGAGATGTCGCCGGGCGACGTTCTCTTAACCTCCCCCGCGCGTCCGCGCGGCGGGGAGCGTATCATTGCCTATGTCGACCATGTAGGTCGCCTCGAAGGCACGGTGTCACGCGTCGCGGACGATACGTTCGTGATTCAGCTCAACGCCACGGAGCGCAAGCGTGAGAAGCTTGCGGCACAGCTGACCTGGATCGCCAACAAACACGAACTCGGTCTGCCGGAAGACCGGCGCCATGACCGGCTTGCGCCCCGCAAGACATTGACGGAACTCACCGTGGATACCGGCGAGAGATACAGCTGTCGGATCATCGACCTCTCGCTTTCCGGCGCGGCGGTCGACATCGATACACGGCCCGCCGTAGGATCGCCGGTCAGGCTGGGCAATATGAAGGGCAGGATCGTCCGTCATTTCCAGGAAGGCGTCGCCATCGAATTCTCCGGGATACAGTCCCGCGAGGCGCTGACCGAGTTTCTGTAAGCGCACCCGACGTAGCCCCGGAGTAACGTCCCCAGAGGCGGCGCTTGCTCGGCGGACACCTGGACCAGGCCTCTGCCCTCGCCAGTGCAAATCGACTCTTCCGCGGCGGGCCGGCAACAGAAATAGCTTCTGGTAAACCGGGCGTTACTCTTCCCAGCGATCTGGCACTACTTGCTGATGGCTCCGATGGGTCATACCGTCACCGGCTGCATGGCCGGCGGGACGCGCAATCGCGGCCCTGCCACATGCGCCGCGACTATGTTTCTTAAAATATTCAACGTCTTACGCGAACTTTCACCGTAGTCGCTCCCGGTGGGCGCCGACAAGCGGCATAAAAATCGATAAAATTTGAATCGAATTTTATTACAGTTCTCCTCAATTTTTATTCTTATGTTATTCGAGTTTGTTCTTGTTTTTACTTCCGATCTTCGCCGCCGGTAAAAAACTCTGTGCCAATGTCGAACCACAACGGGGAGACAAACATGCGCACAATCATCACCATGGCGATCGCTGCCGCAGCCCTAGCCACCGGCCTCATCACCGGGGCGGCTTACGCGGCGCCGGCGAACATGACGGTCGGCGGCGCGACCAACCCGCCGATCGGGCATTACGAGTTCTGCAAGGCCAATCCCTCCGAATGCCAGGCCATCGGCAAGGATCCTGGCCCGGCGGAGCTGACGCGCGAAAGCTGGAAGAAGATCCTCGGAATCAACTACGAGGTGAATCAGGCGATCGCTCCGATGACCGACATGGAGATCCATGGTGTCGAGGAAAACTGGTCCTACCCGGATGCCGTCGGGGACTGCGAGGATTACGTGCTGCTGAAGCGCCGCAAGCTGATCGAAAGCGGCTTCTCCCCCGCCGATCTTCTGATCACCGTCGTCCTGCAGCCGAATGGCGACGGTCATGCCGTCCTGACGGTGCGCACCGATCGCGGCGACTTCGTTCTCGACAACATGCGCAGCAAGGTGCTGCTCTGGTCGGACACGGAATATACCTACCTGAAGCGGCAGTCCTCGGAACATGCCGGGCGCTGGGTGAAACTGCAGGATGGTCGCGCTCTCGCCGTCGGCAGCGTCAGCGCGCAGTAACGACATGAGCAGGCGCAGGCCATGGCCTGCGCCTCTGATCGGCCCACGTCGGCACCCCGTCCGGGCCCGGGCCGATTTTCCCGGGCGGCCGCCACGCTTCACCAAATATTAACCAAGTTGGACGAGCCTTGGCCGCGAGCGAGTTCCGCGCGGCGAGGTCATTCATTGGCCTTCGAGCGGATAGAACGCGCCCCTGATCAGGTATCCCACGGCGCAGCCATGAACCCGCCCCGCATTCCCGAACCGGAACTCCTGCCGCTCCTTTCATCCCGCTCCGTATACACAGCTGCCGCAGCCGTCGTGATCCTCCTTGCGCTGACGATCGCGCTCTCCTTTTCCGGACGCTGGTTCGGTCGACATCTCGCCCAGGCCGGCCACACTGCGAGCCGCGAAACCTACGACATCTTTATCGGCCAGGACCATTTGCGCCTGCCCGCGAATGTCATTCGCTTCGAAAACCAACGGAACACGAGCATCGTCGAGCGCGTGGATCTCTATCTCACCTGGCCGGGGCTCGAAGGCTACAGCGAGGAGACGCGGCCATTGTTCGACGATGTCAGCCGGCCGGAAAATCTGATCTTCCTGCAGGTCGCGCAAAGTACGATGTCTCGCGACATGTCGGGGCGTCTCGCCCCCGTCTACCGCCATGTCCTGCAGCACGCGCCGCAGGCCGGCCCCGAGGGCCTCACTAGGTACGACGCAAAGCCGGATTCCAGCTATGCCAGCGAAGTCTTCTTCACTGCCGAGAGGGACGGGCGCCCTGCCTATGTGCTGCGCTGCGTGCTTCCTGAGCCCCCCGCGGCATCGACGAGCGCCGATTGCCAGCGCGACGTTCACATGGGCAAGGACCTCATCGTTCTTTACCGTTTCTCCAGCAGGTTGCTGCCGCAGTGGCGTACCATCGAAGATTCGATAGAAACTTACATCAGCACACATCTCGTGCCGTGATTTTGACGAAGAGTCGTGATGCAGCCAATGCGCCGGCTAGAACGGGATGGGGGAGTATGCGCGGGGTTTTCGGCCGAGCCTACCAAACGTCATGATCTAGCGCGGGTTGAAGGTGCCGATCCTGAACAAAACGACCGGTGCCGGGCAACCAATCGTTCATCATAAACCGATTGGTAACGCTATCCCGATACTGTCTCGGGAAAGGTCGTATCCGGAGACGGCGTCCGGACGGCACCCCTGATATGAGAATGAAGAGCAATACAGTGTCTCAATCCGTTTTTTTTGATCTCGCGAAACGCCCGTTCGGCGTCTTTTCAGAAGTTGTGGGGCGGATTTTTCTTGCCGGCCTGATCGCCGCGCTGACCTTTTCGGCGCCCGCCTTCGCGAATTCCAAATATGCCGGCATCGTCGTCGACGCGAAAACCGGCAAGGTTCTTTACGGCGAAGACGCTGATCAATTACGCTATCCGGCTTCGCTGACGAAGATGATGACGTTGTATCTGACGTTCGAGGCGCTTGAAGCCGGACGGATCAGCAAAAGCACGCCTGTTCCCTTTTCCAAAAAGGCGTCGGCAGAGCCGCCGTCGAAGCTCGGTGTACGCGCCGGGCAATCGATCACCGTCGAGCAGGCGATCCTCTCGCTGGTAACGCGCTCCGCCAATGATGCGGCAACGGCGCTCGGCGAGCTCCTGGGCGGTTCGGAGCAGCGCTTCGCCCGGATGATGACCAACAAGGCCCGCGCGCTCGGCATGACACGCACCACCTATCGCAACGCCCATGGCCTGCCCAATTCCGAACAACGCACGACCGCCCGCGACCAGGCCCGCCTCGGCATCGCGCTCCGGCAGCATTTTCCGCAGTATTACGACTACTTCTCCACGCGCAGCTTCCGTTTCGGGAAGCAGACGATCGGCAACCACAACCGGTTGCTCGGCAACGTCCGCGGAGTAGACGGTATCAAGACCGGCTATACACGCGCATCCGGTTTCAATCTCGTGACCTCGGCCCAGCTCGACGGGCGCAGCATCGTGGCGGTCGTCATGGGCGGCACGTCCGGTGGCGCCCGCGATGCGCAGATGCGCAAGCTCGTCGCGAAATACATGCCTTCCGCGTCGCGCCGCGGCAGCGGCAATCTGATCGCCCAGGTTCCGGCCGAACCCGTGACGACGGTAGCCGAAGCCGAAATACGGCCGGCAACCGCCGCGGCTGTCGCGTCGGCAGCGATGGACCTGCCGAATACCGGGCCGGTCCCGGATTTCCGCTACACCGGCGAAAGCGCCGGCAGCGTCGCGATGGCTTATGCATCGACGAAAGCGGCCTCGGACAATCCCGTGCTTGCAGCCAAGATCGCGCCGAACACGCTCGATTCACAGAGCGCCAGACTTGCCCAGGAAGCCGCTGGCGACGTCGATACGCAGATCACCAATTCGGTCGCCACGGCTGAAACCGCACCTGCCGCGGCTGAAGCGCGCACCGAAGCGAATGTCGGCATGCAGGGCTGGGTCATCCAGATCGGCGCCACGCCGGACAAGACGCAGGCCATGACGCTGCTCGACAATGCCAAGGAAAAGGGCGGCAAGGCACTGCGTAACGCCACCCCCTTCACGGTCGCCTTCAGCAATGGCGGCGCTCAGCTCTACCGCGCCCGCTTCGGCGGCTTCGACGATCAGGACAAGGCCGTCAACGCATGCAGGGCATTGAAGAAGAAGGGCTTCGCTTGCTGGGCGAGCCAGCAGTAAGAGACGCCATCTACTGCATGTTTCCTTTGATCCAATCCGATCCAAGGACAAAGCATGCGGCAAACGAAGTGCTACAGCGACTTTTGCGCGGCTGATAAGACGCGCGGCGCTGCAGCGGCAGCCGGGCGTTTTCCGGCTGTCCTCCTCGGATTAGTACAGCGTGACGAGGTCAGCATGGCAATGAACGAGAACGTCCCCGGCGACAGCCTGATATCCGACCGGAAAGCAAGGTCTTCGCGCATCCGGCTGCATCCATTGCATGAGGCGGCCATGCGCATCGCCGACATCGGCCTGAACCGATCCAAGGCAAAGACCCGCGACCTGGTGGGTATGCTCCTTACGCATGGCGCGCGCGCGTGGCGTTCGACCCAGCCCCGGGCCGACATCCATCTGCATGTCGCGGCACCGGGTCGTAGTCATCCCCTCAGAATGCGCCTGCACTAAACAACGAAGGCCTGCTCATCTCTGTGCGCGTCACAGAGATGAGCAGCGCCGCGCCTGCGGCGCGGGAAGCGTTCTTTCAGGCCGGGGACCTGGTCTGGCTGAATCCTTGTGACGAGCACAGTTAGCAAGCGCCTCTTCCCGTCCGCCGGCTATAACAGCCCCAGTTCGGCAAGTTCACGCCGCAGTTCGAGCGGCATCTCCCCGCCATCGGCGAGCGAGGCAAGATCGCGCGGGGCTTCCTTCTCCTCGAGGTAGCGCCAGCCCTGAAAAGCCCGACGCGGCTGCGTTTCCGTCTCCATGACTTCCGGGCCGAGAAGGAGATTGCAGCGGCCGATGCCCTCGCCGTCGGTGAAGGTCTCGATGCCGATCAGCGGCTGTCGCGCCTGAACGTATCCCTTGATCACCCAATAGAGCGAACCGCCGGCGAGAAGCTCTTCCGTCCGCTTCGGGACCATCCGGGTCGTGTGGAAGGAGTGCGGCTGCTGCCCGGCTGCGATCGCCGCCAGGGCCTTGCGCGCCACCCATTCGCGCAGGTCCTCGATCGATTCGGCACCGACACAGAGTTTGATGAGATGCAAAGCCATGGCAAATCTTGAACACCCGGCCGACGGCTGCGGTCAAGCCGTCCGGGCATATTCGTCCACAGCCCCATCGGCTTCAGACTTATCGCTCAGCACTCGACCACGTTGACCGCAAGACCCCCGGTCGATGTTTCCTTGTACTTCTCGTTCATGTCCGCGCCGGTCTGGCGCATCGTCTCGATACAGGCGTCGAGCGGCACGAAATGCTTGCCGTCACCCTTGAGTGCGAGCGAGGCGGCCGTAACCGCCTTGACGGCGCCGAGGGCATTGCGTTCGATGCACGGCACCTGAACGAGACCTGCGACCGGATCGCAGGTCATACCGAGATGGTGTTCGAGCGCGATCTCGGCCGCATTCTCGATCTGCTCGGGCGTTCCGCCCATGACGGCAGCAAGACCTGCCGCGGCCATCGCCGACGCCGATCCGACTTCGCCCTGACAGCCCACCTCCGCGCCGGAAATCGAGGCGTTGTGCTTGATGATACCGCCGATCGCCGCTGCGGTCAGCAGGTAATCCCGGATGCCTTCCTGATCGGCATCGTCGTGGAAATGCAGATAGTAGCGGATCGTCGCCGGAACGACGCCGGCCGCGCCGTTGGTCGGCGAAGTCACCACCCGGCCGCCGGCAGCATTCTCCTCATTGATCGCCATCGCATAGACGCTCAACCAATCATTTGCGAGGAGAGGATTGGTCTTGTTGGAGCGCCATTCCTCCTGCAGCTTGTCGTGGATCGCCCGGGCGCGCCGGCGCACCTTCAGACCGCCCGGCATGATGCCGTCCTGGCTGAGGCCGCGGTCGATGCAACTGCTCATCGCCGTCCAGATGCGGTCGAGCCCGGCGTCGAGCTCGTCCCTCGACATGCTGCATTCCTCGTTCGCGCGCTTCATCTGGGCGATCGTCAGCCCGGAGCGCGCGGCCATGTCGAGCATCTGCTGAGCCGTGGCAAAGGGATAGGGCACCTTTACGCCGGCGGGCTTGTTCTTCTGGGCCCTCATCGCGTCCAGTTCCGTATCGGTCACCACGAAGCCGCCGCCGATCGAATAATAGATGCGTTTCAGAAGCAGCCGGCCGTCCCGGTCGAAGGCGGAGAAGGACATGCCGTTGGCATGGCCCGGCAGCGGCGTCTTCTTGTCGAAGACCAGATCGGTTTTCGGCTGGAATATATAGCCCGGATGGCCCGGCGGGGTGATGCGGCCCGTACGCTCCACCTGCTCGATGATCCCGTCCATCCTGTCCGGCTCGACGAGATCCGGCCGCTCGCCCATCAGGCCGAGAATGACCGCCCTGCCCGTTCCATGGCCGATGCCCGTATGCGCCAGCGAGCCATGGAGGCTTACCTTGATGGCGCCGACAGCCGCATGAGACGGTCGCGGCCATTCATCCGACAGGATGAGATCGAGAAACCTGTTGGCGGCCGACATCGGCCCCATCGTGTGTGAGCTCGATGGACCGATACCGATCTTGAAAACGTCGAAGACGGAAAGAAACATGAATTGCCTGCCCAGAGCCTGACGCAACGTTGCTGGCGATGAGCTCCACGTTTGCGTCGATGATAGGACCGAAGCCGACCGTTTTCCTGCTCGGGCGGTGTCGATCGTTCCTAATATAGGATCGAAACCTAAGCGATCCTATGCCGACCCGTCAGGCGACCGACCGACATCGGATTCTGTTGGTGCGACATGCCGCTGAAGAACAGCGCATGTGATCGGCGATCGAGAGCGGTCAAAAAAAGCGTTGCAGCCCGTGGACTGCAACGCCTTGCATTTCAATCTGTCTTCAGAAGCCGCCGAAGAGATAGGCGAGAACGAGAACACCCCCGAAACCCGCCACGGCGCGAACCGTCACGCCCCAGCACGACTTCTCTACTGTTTTGTCCATGATGTCTCCGAATACCGAAGCTCGGTAACCATTAAGTCGTGTGGCCGTCCAATAGCGAAGAATCTGTTAACGCGCAATGGTGAAATATGGCGAAATAGTGTCAAACCGACGCTGGACGCCTTGGACGCGGACACAAAGCCGTGTGCAAGCGGTGGAATCCCCGGAGCGCCCGCTCGGTGCTGCCGCCTCGATTTCGCCGTGAATCTTAAGACAGGCCGACATGCGTCCATCTTGCATTTTCGGACGACCGTGCCAAAACACCGCTATGACCTCTGAAGATTACCTCGCGCTCGTTATCTTCGTCCTCCTCTGGGCCGGCTTCAGCTGGGCTTCCGACGGGGGGCGCGGCTTCGAGCGCGTCAGCCTGACGCGTTTGATGAACGAGCACAGGGCGCGCTGGATCCGCAATTCGCTCAATCGCGATCTGAAGATGATCGACACGCAGATCATCGCCGGGCTGCAGGCTGGCACCGCTTTCTTCGCCTCGACGACGATCTTCGCGCTCGGCGGTTGTTTCGCATTGCTCGGCGCGACAGACCAAGTGCAGATGATCTTCAGCGACCTTCCGCAGATATTCCGAAGCGGGCGGACCGCCTTCGAGCTGAAAGTCGGCGGACTGACCTGCCTCTTCGGCTATTCCTTCTTCAAGTTCGGTTGGTCATACCGGCTGTTCAACTATTGCTCGATCCTGATGGGCGGCATACCGATGACGGCGGACATGCAACGCGACCAGAAGGCGGCCGAGCGCGCCGCGGAGCGTGCGATCCGCATGAACATACTTGCGGCCAAGCACTTCAATGCCGGGCTCCGGGCGATCTTCCTGTCGATCGGCTATCTTGGCTGGTTCATCAGCCCCTATGTGTTCATGGTGCTTACCGCCCTCGTCATCTTCGTCCTCGCGCGCCGGCAGTTCTTCTCCGAAGCGCGCGCCGCGCTGATCGAGAATGCGTAATAGGCTGCAGCGATTGTACCCGGTCCGCGGTTTGCGGTAAGCGATCGAATGACTGGCGGCCCTCATTTCAACATATTCGCGACGCGACTGAAATGAGGCGCCCTCGTAGACCCATCTCCAGCAGCAGAGCGACTCTTCGATGTCCGAACACAGCGCGACGACGACCCCTGAAGTGCAAATGCGCACGGAGGTGACCGGAACCCACCGGATGGTCCTCCTGGATGCGCTGCGCGGCCTGGCCCTCGTCGCCATGGCCCTCTATCACTTTGTCTGGGATCTCGAATTCTTCGGCTATGTCGCGGCCGGCACCGCCGGGACGGGCGGCTGGCGGATGTTTGCACGCTTGATTGCCAGCAGCTTCCTGTTTCTTGCCGGTTACAGCCTCGTGCTCGGCCAGTTCCCGCAACTCCGTCCCCGCGCTTTCGCCATACGTTTCGCGAAGATCGCCGGCGCAGCCGCGCTGATCAGCATCGGGACCTGGTTCGCCTTCCCCCAGTCGTTCATCTTCTTCGGGATTCTTCACGCCATTGCCGCGGCAAGCCTCGTCGGCCTCCTTTTTCTGAAATTGCCGGCCGCCGTTTCCTTTCTTGCAGCTGCCGCGGCCTTCGCGGCTCCCCTCTATCTGCGCTCGTCGTTTTTCGACATGCCGGCGCTCTGGTGGGTCGGCCTATCGGAAGCGATCCCGCGCTCGAATGATTACGTTCCTTTGCTTCCGTGGGTTGCCCCTTTCCTGCTCGGCCTCGGCACCGCGAAGCTGCTCCACCCGCTATTTTCCGCCCGGCGCAGCCGAAGCGCCGGGCCCCGTAAGCTCCCGTGGATGACGCCTCTCGCCTTTGGCGGCCGTCATAGCCTTCTGATATATCTCATCCACCAGCCACTGCTCATCGCGGCAGTCTATCTTTTCTCTCTCGCCGTTCCCGCCCCGACGCCGGATCCGGCACAGGTCTATCTGCTGAATTGCGAACGGGCATGCAGCAACGAAAATTCCGCGATCTCCTGCAGCGCCTTTTGCGGTTGCACACTCGCCGGCCTGAAGGAACAGAACCTGTTCGACGATCTGAACCTGGGCAAGATCGACGTGAGCACGGACGAACGCATTGCGCGAATCGCGGGTCAGTGCACAATGGATGCACAATCAGGAGAGGCACAGTCGGGGGACTAGGACATGAATGCCTTTCGTGCCAAGCCGCTGAGGTTTCCATGGCCGCCTTTGCTCTATGGCGCGGCCGTTCTGATAGCGCTGGCCCTTGGCCACCTTTTCCCGGTTCCGGTGGCGCACGAACACAGCTGGATCCTCTCGCTGGTGGGCTACGGCCTTGTCGTGCTGGCGATCACCATCGATCTCTGGGCCGTCAAAACCCTCCTTGACCGCCACACAGCCGTACTTCCGAACCGGTGCGCCACCTGCCTCGTTACCTGCGGCCCATTTCGTTTCACCCGCAACCCGATCTATTTCAGCTACACGCTGGCGATGACCGGCCTCGGATTGGCGACGATCAACCCCTGGTTCTTCATCACGGCAATTGCTGCGGTCGGATTGACCACGCTTTTTGCGATCCGCAAGGAGGAGCGGCACCTGCTGTCGCGCTTCGGTTTCGAGTTCGAGCGATATTGCCGGCACACGAGCCGTTGGATTTAAGCGGAGATGTCAGGTGCCGACGCCGATTTCGGCAAGGCGCGTGAGGCAGGCCTCTTCGACATTGTCGAGTTCGCTAAGTGTGTCTTCGATGTCCTTGCGCTTCTGCCGCAAGTCCTCGCGCTTCTCCTCGACGCGCTTGATCAAGAGCTGCAGCTGGCCCATCTCACCCGGCGGATCCTTGTAGACCTGAATGATCTCGCGAATTTCGGCAATGGTAAAGCCAATGCGCCGGCCACGCAGGATCTCCTTTATGAGGTGCCTGTCGGCGGGGCGGAACAGACGCGTGCGGCCACGACGCTCCGGATGAATCAGACCCTCATCCTCATAGAAGCGCAGTGTCCGGGTCGAGATGCCGAATTCCCGGGTCAGCTCGGTAATGCTATAATATTTGTTCACGCAGCCATTCCATCAAAGTCGCGCCTCAACTATTGTTGACTTTGACGTAAAAGTCAAACACGGCGGCCCCGCGTGCGTCGCACCTCAGCTGATACTGAACCACCATGTCGCAATGCCGAGAAAGCTGAAGAAGCCGGTTATGTCGGTGACGGTCGTCACGAAGACGGCGGAAGAGACCGCCGGGTCGGCACCGTATCTTTCGAGCAGAATCGGGATCAGGATGCCGGCGAGAGCGGCGGCCATCATGTTGATCAGCATGGCGGTCGCGATGATGCCGCCGAGGTCGGGATCCTGGAACCAAAGTCCCGCAACAAGACCGATGAACGCACCGAAGATCACGCCGTTCAGGAGTCCGACGCCCGCCTCGCGGCGGATGATTCTCGGCGCGTTGTGAATATCGAGCCCCCGGGTGGCGAGCGCACGCACCGTTACGGTCATGGTTTGCGATCCGGCATTGCCGCCCATCCCCGCGACGATCGGCATCAGGACCGCAAGTGCGACGATCTGCTGGATCGTCGCATCGAACAGGCCGATGACCGAGGCAGAAACGCAAGCCGTCATCGAGTTGATGAAAAGCCAGGGAACGCGTGAGCGCGCGGCTTCCGCGACCGAGTCCGACAGCTCTTCGTCACCGACGCCGCTCAGGCGCAGGAAATCCTCTTCCGCCTCTTCCTGGATCACGTCGACCACGTCGTCGATCGTCAACACGCCGACGAGCCGGCCGTTTTCATCGACGACCGCGGCCGAGAGGAGGTCGTACTGTTCAAAAAGCTGCGCCGCCTCCTCCTGGTCCATTTCCGCCGGCACGGAATGGCTTGTGTCACGCATGATCGCATCGATCTTTACCGAGCGCTTCGCGCGCAGCACCCGGTCCAGATCGACTGCCCCGAGCAGCTTGAAAGTCGGATCGATGACGAAGATCTGCGTGAAACTTTCGGGAAGGTCGTCGTCCTCGCGCATGTAATCGATCGTCTGGCCGACGGTCCAGAAAGGCGGCACCGCGACGAACTCGGTCTGCATGCGCCGCCCGGCGGTGCTCTCCGGATAATCGAGCGAGCGGCGCAGGCGGACGCGCTCGGTAAAGGGAAGCTTGGCGAGGATCTCTTCCTGATCCTCCTCGTCGAGATCCTCGAGAATGTAGACCGCGTCATCGGAATCCATCTCGCCGATCGCCTCGGCAATCTGCTCGTTCGGCAGATGTTCGACGATGTCGAGACGGATTCCTTCATCGACCTCGGTCAGCGCAGCCAGGTCGAAATCCTTGCCAAGCAGCAGAACCAGTGCGATACGCTGCTCCGGCTGGATCGCCTCGATCAGGTCGCCCAGTTCCGAGGCATGAAGGCCGGCGACATGCTGGCGAAGGTAAATGATGTCGCGATCCGCGATTGCGGCGCCGACATGCATCAGGAAATCGGAGCGTACCGAGCCGTCTTCAGCGTAGATGTCCGAGTCGCCGTGGACAGCGATTTCGTCGGAACCGCGGTCGTCGTCGCCGGTGCTGCTCATGGCCCCCTCCAGAGATTACCGCCGACCGAGCCCGCGCCGGAACGGCTCCTCTGCCCTGCTAGCGCAAAGCTCCGCCTCAGTCCACAGTCGAGACGAGATCGGCGGTCCGCCTTGGAACATTTATCCAAGCTGTTGCAAAAACATAGGAAATGATGAAACGAATGTGACGATCCCACCGGGCGCCGGCCCGACCACTCACCCGAGCAGAGACATTTCTCATGGCTGTCCGACCGATCATACGCTTTCCAAGTGCGCTGCTGACGACCTCAGCCGAGCGGATCAGCCGGTTCGATGGCGCTCTTCGCCAGCTGTCAGAAGATCTCGTCGACACCATGCGCGCAGCCCCCGGCATAGGCATCACCGCGCCCCACATCGGCATTCTGCAGCGGCTGACGACCATCGAAGTCGACCCGCAGATGGGACCGCGCAGCTTCGTCAACCCGGAAATCATCTGGCAGTCGAGCGAGACGGTGCGCCACAGCGAAGGCAGTGTCTCGATGCCGGGTGTCACGGAAGAAGTGGAGCGGCCGGCGCGCGTGCGTGTCAGCTTTCAAACTCTGGACGGCGAGACACGCGAGGAAGAAGCCGAGGGATTGATGGCGGTCTGCCTGCAGCATGAGATCGACCAGCTCAACGGCATCTTCTGGATTCGACGGCTTTCCAGGCTGAAGCGCGAACGCGCCGTCAAGCGGTTCGAGAAATTTAACCGAGCCGAAGCATTTCCGGGCACGCAATGATTGCGGCACCCCTTCGATCTGCCGTAAACCGTCTTCCGGTCGGCCATCGGCTCCAAACAGCAAGGCGAAGGACAATTGATGAAGAAAATAGCCCTCATGCTTCTCTGCGGGGTTGCGCTTGCAGCCTGTACCGCAACTCCTCCCGACCTGGAGCCGCTTCCCGGAAGCCTCACCTAGCGGCCCCTGGGACCATGATCCAGAACCGGTTCCTTCATAAGGGCACCATGGTCTTCGAGACCTATGAGGTTCAACCCGACCATACATATAAGCTCGTTCGCCGCAGCGTCGCCGACTCCTGGCCGCCCGGCGACTGATCACGGAACATTGTCGGCCTCCGCTCCGTTTCCTACTGCATGTATCCTCGGATCCTAGCCGGTCCAAGGACGAAAAATGCAGCAATTCAAGGTGCTACACCGACCTTTCGCCTCTCTTGAGGCGCGGCGCTGTAGATAGCCAGTGGAGTCAAAGCGATGGCCAAATATCTTGACGAACGCGGCGATCCGGCCTCGGCAACGCACGGAGCGGATCGAGAGAATTTCACCGGTGAGGAAGCCAAGCAGGGCCGCACGGGCGTTCCGGTGCTTGGGGTCCTCGTCGGCGGACTGTTCCTCGCCCTCCTCGCCTGGGGCGCCGTCGAAATCTGGGGTGAAAGCACCGACAACGATCGCCTGACCGAAACCGAACAGGTGCAACCGGCGCCCTCGCCGGAGCAGACGGGCAGCGTCGGCACCGGACAGCCCGTCCCGACCGACCGGGATCCCACGGCACAGACCGGCACCGGCGGCGAGTCGCAGCAGGTTTCCCCGGAGGGGACCGAGAAATAATCGCCGAGTCGACGGCCGGGCCGGTGTAGGCGCTCAGAACATTATGAGAGGCGGTATGCCGGGCGAAGACGCTCACACTCGGCCGTCTCTCCTTTCCCCTGCTCTGTGCTGGAGATTCGGGCCACCCGCCGCCGCTTGCCTGATCACCTCATTCCTGTGCTCGTCACAGGAATCCAGCCAGACCAAGTCCTTGGGCTGAAAGAACTCTTCCCGCGCCGCAGACGCGGCGCTGCTGGATCCCTGTGACGAGCACAGGGGATGAGGGTGAAGAGTGGCGCACGGCCTTAGTCCGACAGCTCCTCCGTCGAGCACTCGTAGAGCGTCTCGCCGCTCTGCATGTCGACGCCGGCGAGGCTCACCTCGTAGCCCCACAGACGGCGGACGTGGCGCAGAGTGGCATCGCGGCTGTTCTCCTCCAGGAGCACTCCATTCTTTACATTATGCTGCAATCGCAGGTGCCGGTCGCCCAACAAATCGACATCCATCACCTGGATGTCCGGCTGGCTGCTTCCGATGTCGTAGCTGCGGGCGAGAGCGCCGCGAATCGTTTCGTAGCCGCGCTCGTTATGGATGGATGCCACCTCGCAGAAATTGTCGTCCGCCTCGTCCGTCAGCAGGAACAGCCGAAACTTTCGGATCAGCGCAGGACTGAGGAATTGCAGGATGAAGGACTCGTCACGGTGGTTCGCCCAGGCATCGAGAAGCGTCTCGCGCCAATTGCCGGTGCCGGCGATTTCGGGAAACCAATCGCGATCCTCCGCCGTCGGCTCGACGCAGATGCGTTCGATGTCCTGCATCATGGCAAATCCCAACGCATAGGGGTTGATCCCCGGAAAGCGGGGATCGTCGAAGCCCGGCTGGAAAACGACATTGGTATGACTCTGGAGAATCTCCAGCATCGCGCCTTCGCTTATTTTGCCCTGGTCGAAGAGGCTGTTCATGATGGTGTAGTGGACGAAAGTGGCGCAACCCTCGTTCATGACCTTCGTCTGTCGCTGCGGATAGAAGTACTGCGCGATCACGCGAACGATTCGCAGTATCTCCCGCTGCCAGGGCTCAAGGATGAGGCTGGTCTTCTCCAGGAAATAGAGCAGGTTCTCTTCCGGGAGGTTCAGCGATTTTTTCCGCTCGGAGAGCTCCCGTTCCAATTGCGTCGGATCGTTATTCTCTCCCGCGGGCGGAAGCGTTCTCCACAGGTCGCTAAAGGTCTGCTCTTCATATTCCAGCCTCTCGCGCATCCGCTCCTGCTCTTTTTCGGTCGACAGACGCGGGGGCCGTCTGTAGCGGAAGACGCCCTGCTCCATGAGTGCATGGGCAGAGTCGAGGATCGCCTCGACCGCCATCGTTCCGTGCCGTTCTTCGCATTTGCTGATGTATTTCTTCGCGAAGTCCATATAGCTGAGGATTGCGCTGGCGTCGGTCCACTGGCGGAAGAGGTAATTGTTCTTGAAAAAATGATTGTGGCCGAAGGCTGCATGTGCGGTCACCAGGGCCTGCATGGCCATGGTGTTCTCCTCCATCAAGTAGGTGATGCAGGGATTGGAGTTGATCACCAGCTCATAAGCGAGGCCGCGCCGGCCCCTGCGATAGAGATGATCCTCGAAAACGAAGCGCTTACCGAAGGACCAATGCTGGTACATGAGCGGCATGCCCACCGACGAATAGGCATCCAGCATCTGCTCGGAGGAGATGATCTCGAGCTGATTGGGGTATACGTCGAGACCGAGATCGTCGAGCGCGATCTCCTCGATGGCATCGTAGGTGCGCGCCAGCGTCTCGAAATTCCAGTCGGAACTTTGGAACAGAAGGTTTGAGGCGGCGCCCTTTGACATCCCGGTCCCTTTTCACTTGCGCAATTGCATTTCCGGCTGCTTGCCGAAGAGTTTTCGGAAGACGGGGTAGATATCCGCCGGTTTCGCGATGCGGGTCATCTGAAAATTCGGCCATTCGCCGTCGACGGTGCGATAGGCCCGCCAGAGCGAAGTCCCGTTATCGGTAGTGCCGAAAATCTCCGTCTCTCGCTCATCAATAATCTCGACATAGGCGTAGTATTGGCAAAGTCCCATCAGTTCGTCGTGAAGAAGGGAAGCGCAGCGTTCGGAGTCGCCTGAGATATTCTCGCCGTCCGACGCCTGCGCGGCATAGATGTTCCATTCATGGGCAGGATAGCGCTCCCGGATGACGCGCAGCATCTCCTCCAGCGCGGTGGAAACGACCGTGCCGCCGCTCTGCTTGCTGTAGAAGAAGGTATTCTCGTCGACCTCGCCGGCCTCGTCGGTGTGCCGGATGAACACGATGTCGATCCGCTCGTAGCGCCGCTTGAGGAAGAGGTGCAGCAGCACGAAAAAACGCTTGGCGAGGTCCTTTTCCCGCTCCCCCATCGAAGCGGAGACATCCATGAGGCAGAACATGACCGCACTCGCATTGGGCAGCGGCTGCGGCTCGAACCGGTTGAAGCGAATGTCCACGGGATCGACATAGGGAATACGCCGGCGCCGGCGCTCGAGACCGTCGAGCTTCTGGCGCAGTTCCTCCAGGCGCTGCCGGTGCTTGATGCGTCCGCGCGGCTCCGTCTCCAGCCCGGCAATCTCGTCGGCAATCGCCTCGATTTCCCGGCGCGACGGCCGCCGCAATGCGATGCGGCGTCCGTAGCTGTTGCGCATGGTGCGGCCGACATTGATGTTCGTCGGGGAGCCGCTTGCGCTGAAGCCGGCCCGCCGTCGCTTGAAGGTAACCGATTCCTTCAGATTGAGCTTTACCATGTCGGGGAGTTCGAGGTCCTCGAAGAAGAGATCGAGCACCTCCTCGCGCGAAAGGACGAACTGAAACTCGTCTTCGCTCTGACCGGTGCCGGCTCCCGCATTGCCCGCACCGCCACCTGACCCCCTTTTGGGGATACGGTCTCCCGCCGCGAACTCCCGGTTGCCCGGCAGGACGTGGCGTCGCTCGCCGCTGTTGGAGTCCGGCTGGAAAGCCGGCTCGTTGACGCCGCGGGCGGGCATGGACACGTTCTGTTCGGCATCGACATCCGCGATCTTGCCCGACTTGACCCGCTCTTTGATGGTGCGCTTCAGTTCCTCTCGTGCCCGTTTCAGGAAGCGTTGCCTGTTACCGAGACTCTTATCCTTCGGATTGAGGCGACGGTCGATGAAATTCGGCATTAGCTAACCCCCGCATCCGCAGCCTCAACCCGCCTTGTTTACACGCATGTACCAGTCGACGAGACGCCGCACCTGCCGTTCGGTGTACCCACGCTCCTTCATGCGCTGTACGAATTCGACATGCTGCTTCTCTGTGGAGCTGTCCTTCTTCGACCCGAAGCTGATGACCGGCAACAGGTCTTCGACCTGACCGAACATGCGCTTCTCGATGACCTCGCGAAGTTTTTCATAGCTCGTCCAGGACGGGTTCTTGCCATGGTTCTTGGCCCGCGCCCGCAAGGTGAACTTGACCACCTCGTTGCGGAAGTCCTTCGGATTGGCGATGCCCGCCGGTTTTTCGATCTGAGACAGCTCGCTGTCCAGGATCTTGCGGTTGAGGATCTGCCCCGTATCGGGATCCTTGAAGTCCTGGTCCTCGAGCCAGGCATCGGCATAGGCGATATAGCGGTCGAACAGGTTCTGGCCATATTCGCTGTAGGACTCGAGATAGGCCTTCTGGATCTCGTGACCGATGAATTCCGCATAACGCGTTGCGAGTTCCGACTTGATGAAGTCGAGATAGGCTGCCTCCGTTTCCTTCGCAAACTGCTCGCGCTTGATGGCCTGCTCCAGGATGTACATCAGATGTACGGGATCGGCCGCGACCTCCTTCGTGTCGTAATTGAAGGCCTCGGACAGGACCTTGAAGGCAAAGCGCGTGCTGACGCCCGTCATGCCCTCATCGACACCGGCAGCGTCCCGATACTCCTGCACCGATCGTGCCTTCGGGTCGACATCCTTGAGGTTCTCGCCGTCATAGACGCGCATCTTGGTGTAGAGAGACGAGTTCTCGTGAGGAACGAGCCGGGTGGATACGGTGAAGCGGCTCAGTATCTCCAACACCTCGGGTGCGCAGGGATTGCTGACCAGTTCGCTCTCGCGAAGAAGCTTTTCGTAGATCTGCTTCTCCTCGGTGACGCGCAGGCAATAGGGCACCTTGACCACCAGGATGCGGTCCAGGAACGCCTCGTTGTTGCGGTTGTTCTTGAACTGCAGCCATTCCGATTCGTTGGAGTGGGCCAGAATGGTGCCCTGAAACGGGAATGCGCCGAAGTTTTCCGTACCGTTGTAGCTGCCTTCCTGGGTCGCCGTCAGAAGAGGATGCAGAACCTTGATCGGCGCCTTGAACATTTCGACGAATTCGAGCAGCCCCTGCGTCGTGCGGTTCAGGCCGCCGCTGTAGGAGTAGGCATCCGGGTCGGCCTGGCTGTAGTTCTCGAGCTGGCGGATATCGACCTTGCCGACAAGCGAGGAGACATCCTGATTGTTCTCGTCGCCTGGCTCCGTCTTGGCGATGCCGATCTGACGCAGGCGCGACGGCATCAGCTTGACGACGCTGAACTTGGATATGTCGCCACCGACCTCGTCCAGCCGCTTGGCGGCCCAGGGAGAGATCAGGCCTGTCAGCCTCCTACGGGCGATGCCGTATTTGTCTTCCAGGAGATCGGCCATCCGTTCGGGATGAAACAGGCCGAGCGGGGATTCGAAAACCGGGCTGATCTTGCCGTCGACCATCAGCGTGTAGATGGGTCGAAGTTCCATCAGCTTCTTCAATCTTTCGGCGAGCGAAGACTTGCCGCCGCCGACCGGCCCCAGAAGATAAAGGATCTGCTTGCGCTCCTCGAGACCCTGGGCGGCATAGCGGAAGTAGCCGACGATCCGCTCGATCGTGTCTTCCATGCCGAAGAAGTCGGAGAAGGCCGGGTAGATTTTGATGGTTCGGTTTGCGAAGATCCGACCTAAACGCTCGTCAGCGCTGGTATCGACGAGAATCGGGTCTCCAATTGCGTCCACCATTCGTTCCTGAGCGGTGGCGTACATGCTTTTGTCATCGCGACATGCGAGGAGATATTCCTGTAGACTTATCTCTTCTTGCGCTGCACTCGTATAAATCTCCGAAAAGAGATCGAAGACGTCAGATTCACTCCTTTGCATCGTGCTCTCCCGCGGCGGGCCGCTTGGTTGAAACGGGCTCGCTGCCTTTCGGCATCTGCTTCAGGTGAACGGTTTTCCTAGCTTCAAAGTTCCTTCACGTAACCGACACTGAAACGGATACCGAAGCAGCAGCCAGCGACGAACATCCGCCTATCAGTTCGGGACCGACCGATCGGCGCCTCATGAACGTTATGAGGCGCACTCCGCAAGACTCGTCGCTCTGTCACCCCATCATGCCGGCGCTTCTCGCGAATCCGTCATGACAAGCGAATCATAACTTGTCCCTGCTCATTCGCCGACTTTTTTTTTGCGATTCCACGAATTTAGCCATCAACAACATCGTGTAGAACGGTGATTTCGTGATCGGGCACCGCCATGTCGATGTCGTGGCGGGCGCTCCGCATCGGCACGGAGCAGAGACCTGGACGACGCTGTGGCCCGAGGCATGACGCCGAGCTGTTTTGCGCCGTAAATCAGAGGATAGTCCTCGCGTCCTACCGCGTCCAGCAACAACGTCGTGAAAGAGGATTAAAAATAAAAAAACCCACGGAACCATTTGGTTACGAGGGCTTCTTCATCTTAGATGGTGCGGTCGAGAAGACTCGAACTTCCACGGGTTGCCCCACAGCGACCTCAACGCTGCGCGTCTACCAATTCCGCCACGACCGCATCGTGGTAGGTGCCGATTGCGTCGGCGGGGCTGCATGTAGCAAAAGGATTCCGGGTGCACAAGTGCGTGACGACAGAAATTTGACGAGAAACAAAACTATTTCGATCGGCTCCCCGCGAACCACTGGAAACGCTGGACTCTTGCCGTCGGCGACCCCATGTACAGGCCGGAAAAAATCAGTATTCGCAAGGTTCCCATGCAACGCGAAGATCTTATCCAGAGCATGTTTGCTCCGCCGGATGCACCGCCGGTGCGGTGGCGCATTGCGCCTTCCCTCGTCGAATATCCGGAGGCCGTCGAGACGATGGAGCGCGAAGCCGCCGCGATCGCGGACGGCACCGCCGACGAGCTGGTCTGGCTGGTCGAGCACCCGCCGCTTTTCACCGCGGGAACCAGCGCCAACGCCGCCGACCTCGTGATGCCGGATATGCTCCCGGTTTTTGCCACCGGAAGAGGCGGCGAATACACCTACCACGGTCCCGGGCAGCGGGTCGTCTACGTCATGCTCGACTTGAAGCGCAGACGCCAGGACGTCCGCGGATTTGTCGCCGCACTCGAGAGCGTCATTATCGCCACGCTCGATTCCATGAACGTCAAGGGCGAACGCCGTGAAGATCGTGTCGGCGTCTGGGTGCGCCGCCCGGAAAAGCCGCCGCTCATGGACGGCACGATGGCGGAAGACAAGATAGCGGCAATCGGCATTCGCTTGCGCAAATGGGTGAGCTTTCACGGATTGTCGTTGAACGTCGACCCGGACCTTGAGCATTTCGGGGGGATCGTGCCTTGCGGAATTCGCGGCTATGGTGTCACCAGCCTCGTCGATCTCGGTCTGCCCGTCATGATGGCCGACGTCGATATCAGGCTGAGGGAGGCCTTCGAAAGGGTCTTCGGCCCGACCCGCATCGAGAACGAATAGCAGGGTCCCACGGTACGTTGCTCCGTCCGGAAACGTCGGCAAAGCCGCTTTTAGCCGTCTTTTTGCCGCTTCACATTGCCCCATCCGCAAGGAAAAGCCTATAAGCTCCCCTCACCTTCGCCCCACCGCGGGCAGTCAGGGTGCCTCGGCACCCGACAACGACAACAGGCGAAAGGAGCTACCATGCTGTTATCAACCGAGAATGCGATTGCACGTCTGCGTGAGACAGGAGACGGCGATACGCTGGGCGGTCGTATCTGGAGAGCGCGTGACGCGACGGGACTCTCTACCAAGGAGCTTGCCAGCAAGCTCGGTGTCCGCAGCGACACCATTTCCTCCTGGGAACGCGATCGCGCCGAGCCACGGGCCAATCGCCTGTTCATGCTGGCCGGCGTGCTTGGCGTGACGCCCGCCTGGCTGATGGCCGGTATCGGACGCGCACCGGATGATAACGCCGCAGATGCTTCGGGGGACGAACTTCGCAAGCAGCTGGATCTCGTAAAGAAGCTGCACGATCAAACCGCCGAGGCCATTTCGGCACTCGAGATGGAATTCGAACGCCTGAACCAGGACGTTCGGTGATCGGATAGGATTTTTCCTCTTGCCGGTGGCGACCGGCGCGATATGACGGTCGCCCCGCCTCGTTGTTCTTAGTTTGATGGAGTAGAGAAATGGACGTACGCGCCGCCGTGGCCCTGGAAGCCGGCAAGCCGCTGGAGGTCATGACCGTGCAGCTCGAAGGCCCTCGGGCCGGCGAGGTGCTGGTCGAGGTGAAGGCGACCGGCATCTGCCATACCGACGATTTCACGCTGTCGGGGGCCGATCCGGAGGGGCTGTTCCCGGCGATCCTCGGTCATGAGGGCGCCGGCATCGTCGTCGATGTCGGCCCGGGCGTCACCTCGGTCAAGAAGGGCGACCACGTCATCCCGCTCTATACGCCGGAATGCCGCTCCTGCCCCTCCTGCCTCAGCCGCAAGACCAATCTCTGCACCGCCATCCGCGCCACCCAGGGGCAAGGGCTGATGCCGGACGGCAGTTCGCGGTTCTCGATCAACGGCGA
>NZ_AQWP01000010.1 GCF_000375585.1 Sinorhizobium meliloti 4H41
GTAAGCGGTGACGTGAGGCCGTTACTTCTTGAAGTTCCAGGGCATTAGAGCGTCGAGATCGCTTGATGGCCAACCTGCGGCGATACGCTCGAGCGTCTGCGTCAGCCAGGCCAGCGGATCGACTTCGTTCATCTTGGCGGACTGGATGAGCGTAGAGAGCGTCGCCCAAGTCCTTCCGCCGCCGGCATTTCCGGCAAATAGGCTATTCTTCCGAACAATTGCCTGAGGCCGGATTGCACGCTCAACAATGTTGGAGTCTATCTCGATGCGCCCGTCATGGAGGAATTGTTCGAAGGCTTCCCGTCGATTAAGGGCATAGCGAATTGCCTCAGCGAGCTTTGATTTTCCAGAGATGCGGGGCAGCGTGTCCTGCCAGAGTTTGTAGAGATCGGCAACGACTGCAGCGGAGGCCTCCTGACGGGCGGCAACGCGAACATCGGGGCTTTGTCCGCGCACCGTTTCCTCGATCGACCAAAGTGCGCCCATCTTTTCGATTGTTGCCGTTGCCACCTTTGAGCTGTCGTTTGCGTGCAGCTCGTAAAACCGACGTCGACCATGCGCCCAGCACCCCGCCAAAAGAGCGCCGTCGTTTCCGCGGTCAGGGCGGGCAACACGGTTATAGGCAGTGTATCCGTCGATCTGCAGAATGCCGCGATAGCCTTCGAGATGGCGAGCAACACAATCACCGGATCGACTGTCTTCAAAGCGATAGGCCACCATCGGCGGTCCACTGCCGCCGAACGGTCGGTCGTCCCGCGCGTAAGCCCATAAATACGCTGTCTTTGCCGACCCCGATCCGGGAACAAGTGTCGGCAATGTCGTCTCGTCGGCGAATATTCGTTCGCCTCTCTTGATCTGGCTGAAGATGTAGTCCGCGAGGATCTCGAGTTCGAACCCGAGCTTGCCCATCCACCGTGCCATGATCCCGCGGTCGACTTCGACATGATCGCGCAGGAAGATCGCCTCCTGTCGATAAAGCGGCAACCCGTCGCCATATTTAGAAACCGCGACATAGGCGAGCAACGCTTCTGTCGGAATGCCGCTTTCGACGATATGCGCCGGGGCCGATGCCTGGATGACACCGTCTTCGTTCTTGAAGGCATACTTCGGGCGATGGGTGACAATCACCCGGAACTTTGGCGGGATAACATCAAGCCGCTCGGAGATATCTTCCCCGATCAGGACCTTCTGTTTGCCAGCATGTTCGGGCAGTTCGTCCGGTTCAATGACCACATGCACCCGCTCCAGGTGCGGAGGAAAGCCCGTGCGTGGACGCGGCGCACGCCTTGCAGCGGCTGGATTGCGACCCTTGGAAACCAGCGCCTCGATCGCGGCAATGCCAGTGTCGATTTCTTCGAAGACAAACGCGCCCTGTTCGTCCAGGTCTGCCTCGATGGTCTTTCCCTGCTTTTCCGAGCGGCGGCCATACCTGTATCGATTGAAGGCTTTGAGGATCAGCTTCAACTTGGCGATCTGTTCGTCAGCGTCCGCATTGCGGGCCTTCAGATCAGCGACTTCGTCTTCCAGAACATCGGCGCGCGCAGCCTTTGCGGCCATCGCCATGACCATGGCTTTCAGCGCATCAACGTCATCAGGAAGCTCGAGATCGGCTGGTGTCATGCCCTAATGTAGAGCACATTTCGGCGAGATTTTCCCTCAGTTTCAGCCGCCTGATTCACTCTGCCGCAGGGCTTTACCCAGCAAATTCCGGCCGCTTTACTGCAACCGTGCGCACGCGCTTCCAGTCCATCCCGTCCACCAGCGCCATCAGTTGGGCGTGGTTGAGCTGCACGCGGGACCGCCCGATTTTCGGCCAGACGAACTGATTTTTTTCGAGCCGCTTCGAATACAGGCAGACGCCTGAGCCATCCCACCAGGCGATCTTGATTCTGTCTGCTCTTTTGGCGCGGAAAACGTAGAGCGAGCCATTGAATGGATCACTTCCAGCATCACGCACCAGCGCCAATAGGCTATCCGGACCTTTGCGGAAGTCGACGGGATGACTGGCCAAGAAGACCTTCGTACCAGCCGGGATCATGCAGAGCGTACCGCGCGGATAAGCCTGACGAGATGGGGCTCGTCGATCCCGACATTCACGCGGATCACAGCGTCGCCGATCATGATGTCCGCGGTGGAGCTTTCGCCCCGAGCCGTATCGACAACGGCCTCCGCTTTCAAACGGGCATTGCGCCGCCATGTGAACAACTGCGATGGGTCGATCCCTATACGCCTCGCTATCGCCGAAACGCTCGCACCGGGCTCCATGCTCTCGGCTACCGCCTGAGCCTTGAACTCATCTGACCAGCGTCGAACCTCTCGCGGCGCGCCCTCCAGACGACCCGCAACGGCTTCGATCATATGGAACGTTCTATGTTCGGACATAGCTTCAGACATAGCAATTCATACCAAGCTCATTCCCTGAGCTCACACGAATAAGCCCGATAACCCGCTATCGCCAGACGGGATCAATGCACCGCTTACCACCACGGGAGGCTTAAATGGAAAGCGCAGGTGTAGGCTGGATTGCTGCAATCATCATCGGTGGGGTCGCCGGTTGGCTCGCCGAGATGTTCATGAAGTCCAACATGGGACTCATTATGAACATCGTCCTTGGTGTCGTTGGCGCGTTCGTGGCCAACCTTTTACTTAGCCTGATCGGCGTGAATCTCGGTGGCTGGATCGGGTACCTAATCGCCGGTTTCATCGGGGCCTGCATTCTCATCGCAGTTGCCCGAGCGATCAAACGATAAAAACAAGAAGCGCCAAGGACACGGATGCCGAGCTCAACCTGGCGCATGATTGCCATGTCGCGAACGACACCACACGCCGCCTGCCCTCGTAGGCGTGAAAGTCGAAAGGCTTGAAGAGAAGCCCCGGCATCGCCTCCAGAAGTACCTCCTGGAGCTTCTGCGGAACGATACCCGCTTGGTAGCGGAAGCCCTCAGGCAGATTGCCGGGCGGGTTTCCGAATAGGTCTCCTTGCACTGAAGCACCTCGTTTTCGGGACGCAAGCCTGCCTTGGAGAACATTCGAGAGGCTCGCACGTTCCCCGAAGCGCCAAGCGGGAGTTTACCGCCCGACCTGGGGGAGAATATCAATCAGCCGGACCGGACGCAGGCCTCTCGCATCCACCCCCACATCGAACTGCCGCGGGATCGGCTTCAACCTGCCATGGGAGTGCCCGTGCAGATTAATCGACTTCTTTCCCATCTGGTTCCATGTCCGGAACGGATAATGGCAAAGGACGAGCAGCCGTCCATCGACCATCAGCTCCGCGTAATGCTGCACGCTGTGCCAGCCGCTCGCCCCGGTCGTGTCGATCGGGTCGTTGTTGCCTACGATGAGGTGCTTGCGGCCGTTCAGACGGGACAGCAGATCTTCGGCAAGTCCGGTTCTCTTTGCCGCGAAGTCGCCAAGGTGCCAGACGTCGTCCTGCGGCGAGACGGTTTCGTTCCAATTGGCGATCAGGGCGGCGTCATGCTCGGCCATATTGGAAAACGGGCGGCGGTCGATGCGAAGCACACGCGGATCGCCGTAATGCGTGTCGCCCGTGAAATAGATCATCTCGCCAATCGCTGTCCCTGCCCGGCCGCCGCGGTCGTGCCGCATGCGAACAATTTTCGGAACATTCATCCGATTGCCGGGTTCTGGCAACCCCTGCCGCCTCGCGCGACTGACCTGCCCCGCTCCGCGGCGCGAGATGTCGCGGCTGATGCAAATTG
This sequence comes from Sinorhizobium meliloti 4H41, assembly GCF_000375585.1. Lineage (GTDB taxonomy): Bacteria > Pseudomonadota > Alphaproteobacteria > Rhizobiales > Rhizobiaceae > Sinorhizobium > Sinorhizobium meliloti_A. The sequence goes on from NZ_AQWP01000010.1 coordinate 3,723, forward strand.
AGAGGGTGTGCTCATGCCATCGCCCCACCGAACGCCTAAGGCGGCACCCATCCCGCCTGCCGGCTCAGCGCTGATCCTGCTGAAGATCAACGGCGTCGACCATTCCCTGTCGATCGACCCACGCACCTCTCTGCTGGACGTTCTGCGCGAGCATTTGAGCCTTACCGGGCCCAAAAAGGGATGCAATCAGGGCGCCTGCGGGGCCTGCACGGTTTTGGTGGACGGTCAGCGCGTCCTGTCCTGCCTATCGCTGGCGCTTCAGCTTGAAGGCCGGGAGATCACCACGATCGAAGGCATTGCCAATGGCGAGCTTCACCCGCTTCAGGCCGCATTCATAGAGCATGACGGTTTCCAATGCGGCTATTGCACCCCCGGGCAGATCTGTTCGGCGATCGGAATGTTCCAAGAATTTCAAAGCGGCTTGCCGAGCGCCGTGACCGGGGACATGGCCGCGGCTACGATCGAATTCTCGGACGCCGAGATCAAGGAACGCATGAGCGGAAACCTCTGCCGTTGCGGGGCTTATGTCGGCATCTGCGAGGCGATCCACAGCGCATTTGACCGCAAGGTGGCGAAATGAAGAGCTTCGCCTATGCGAGAGCGACTGATCTGGAAGCCGCCGTGCAGCTCCTCTCCAAGACGCCGAATGCGAAGTTGCTCGGCGGCGGCACCAACCTTGTGGACCTGATGCGCGAGAACATCGAACAGCCGGACGCGCTGGTGGATGTGACCGGGCTGCCTCTGGACCGGATCGAGGAGCGGCCGAATGGCGGCCTTGCTATCGGTGCGACGGTGCGGAACACGACGGTCGCCGGTCATCCGGTCGTGCGGGACCGCTATCCGCTTCTGGCCCAGGCGATCGTGTTCGGAGCATCGGGCCAGATCCGCAACATGGCGACCGTTGCGGGCAACCTCATGCAGCGAACGCGTTGCCTCTATTTCTACGACCACGCGGCGCGCTGCAACAAGCGTGCGCCGGGAGCGGGATGCGATGCGATCGGGGGCTTCAATCGGATGCACGCGATCCTCGGAGCCTCGGACAGCTGCATCGCCACGCATCCGTCCGATATGTGCGTCGCCCTGGCGGCTCTCGATGCGAAGGTGAACGTCGTCGGGCCCAGCGGCGCGCGCACGATTGCCTTAGAGGACTTCCACCGTTTGCCGGAGCATACCCCCCATATCGAGACCGATCTGCAGCCCGGCGAACTTATCACCGGCATCGAGATCCCGCCGCTCGGCTTCGCCAGGCGCTCGCTCTACCGGAAGGTCCGCGACCGCGCGAGCTATGCTTTTGCCCTGGTCAGCGTGGCCGCCGCTCTGGAGATCGACAGCGGCAAGGTCAGGAACGTCCGCCTGGCGCTCGGGGGCGTGGCGCACAAGCCGTGGCGGGCTACCGAAGCCGAGCGCGTCCTGACGGGAGCGAACGCTGGTGCCGAGAGCTTCAGACAGGCGGCGGAAGCCGAACTCGCGCCGGCAAGAGGCCTAGCCCATAACGCCTTCAAGGTCGAGTTGGCGAAGCGCACGATCGTCGGCGTGTTGGGCGAATTGGCCGGAGGGTAAGATGAGCGTCCTGCAGAAGCTTATGGAAACCGTCGTCCAGTTCATGCCCGACAAGGCGCCGGACCCGCTCATCCACAAACACGGTTACCTCGGCACGCCCGTCAGCCGCGTTGACGGGCAGCGGAAGGTGAAGGGTGAAGCGCGCTTCGCCGCGGAATTCGAGATCGAACATCTGGCCTATGCCGTTCCGGTCTGCAGCACGATCGCCAAGGGACGGATTGTCGGAATCGACGCCTCCGATGCGGAAAGGAGTCCAGGCGTCATAACGATCGTCACCGCCGAAATCGCCCCGAAGATGAAACGACCGCCACTCATGGACGTAAGGCACATGGACAAGGGGTTCGCGGCGAGTGATCTCGCTGTTCTGCAGGACGACGAGATCAGTTGGAATGGGCAGCCCGTCGCGGTTGTCGTTGCCGAAACGCTCGAACAGGCGGAGGATGCGGCTTCGCTCGTGCGCGTCGACTATGATGAGAAAGCAGCGCGGGTTTCGTTCGCGGACCTCAAGGCGGAAGCGACCGTGCCGTCCGCCGTCATGGGCGAAGATCCCGAACTCGAGATCGGCAACCCGGAGAAGGCTTTCGCGGCGGCGGCATTCAAGGTCGACCATCTCTACCGGACACCGCACTACAACCACAACGCCATCGAGCCGCATGCGACGATTGCCGCCTGGGACGAAGACGGCAGGTTGACGGTTTTCGACTCGACCCAATTCGTAAACGGCTGCAAGCACGCACTCGCCGGCATGTTTGGCCTTAGGGGGCACGACGTGCGCGTCATCGCGCCATTCGTCGGCGGGGGCTTCGGCGGCAAGGCCGCCTTGTGGAATCACACCGCGCTCTGTGCGGCGGCGGCCGAAGTCGCCAATCGCCCCGTCAAAATGGCGCTCGCCCGCGAAGACGTTTTCCGCCTCATCGGCGGCCGCACGCCTTCGGAACAGCGCGTCGCGCTCGGCGCCGATGAGGATGGAAAATTCGCGGCGATCATTCACACCGGGGTGACGGCGACGACGACCCACGCCAAGTTTCCCGAACAATTTTCATTGACTCCGCGGCATCTCTACGCCTCGCGGACAATGTCCGTCGGTCAGAAGGTCGTCGATCTCGATACCGTCGCCAACACATGGATGCGCGCGCCGGGGGAATCGATCGGCACTTTCGCTCTGGAATCGGCCATAGACGAACTCGCCTACGCGATAAAGATCGATCCGGTCGAACTTCGCCGCTTGAACGAGCCCGAAAAGGATCCCACGAAAGGCACGGAATTTTCGAGCCGTCATCTCGTCGAGGCCTATCGGCGCGGCGCGGAAAAGTTCGGCTGGAGCCGGCGGCCGGCCGAACCGTGTTCGCAGCGCGATGGAAAATGGCTGATCGGACAAGGTGTTGCGACGGCCTATTACCCGGTCTTCCGCTTTCCCGCCGCAGTTCGCCTTCGCATTTCCGCAGACGGCAGCGCACTCGTGCAAGCGGCGGCGAACGAAATGGGTATGGGAACGGCGACGGTGCAGATTCAGCACGCAGCCGACCGTCTCGGCCTGCCGCTGGAGATGGTTTCATTCCGCTATGGCGACTCCGCCCTGCCGGATTCGCCGATCATCGCCGGCGGCTCGAGCCAGACCGGCAGCATCGCCGCGGCGGTCCAGGTGGCCGTCGAAAAGATCCATCGCGAACTCATCAAGCTCGCCGGAAACGGCTCGCCGCTGGCAGGTGCAAACGTAGAGTTCGAGGCACGCGACGGCGGGCTTTTCCTGTCCGGCGAGGGAAGCAAGGGCGAGACCTATGCCTCGATCCTCAAGCGCGCCGGCCGTGATTTCATTGAAGTGGAAGAGACTTCGGGAATGCCGTTCGAGGTAATGAAGTACTCCATGGCCTCCTACGGCGCGCAGTTCTGCGAAGCGCGCGTCAACCGGGAATCTGGCGAAGTGCGGCTCTCGCGCTGGCTCGGCTCCTTCGATTGCGGCCGGATCCTCAATCCGAAAACGGCCGTCAGCCAGCTTCGCGGCGGGATCGTCATGGGGATCGGCATGGCTCTCGCGGAGGAAACCCTGCTCGACGCGCGCCGCGGGCGGATCATGAATCCGTCACTCGCCGAATATCATGTCCCGGTGCATCTCGACGTGCCGCATATCGAGGTCATCTACAACGACATTCCCGACGAACATACGCCGCTTGGCGCACACGGGGTCGGCGAAATCGGCATAACGGGCGCGGCGGCGGCAATTGCGAATGCCATCTTCCACGCGACGGGAAAACGCATTCGCGATCTGCCGATAACGCTCGACAAGCTGCTATGAGAGCGCTTTCAGAACGACGCACTTTTCCTCGGAAGAGCCTTAGCCCCGTCCATCCCGGATCATCAAAAAATAGTCGTCGAACCCGACCTGGCCGCCCTTCAGAGCGACCTCCATGCCGTCCACCCTCGGATCGGCGCTATGCGCGGTGCAGAGAGGCGATCCCGGCGACTGCGGAAGCGGCAGCCGCAATGTAAGCGCGTCGACAGAAAGCTGGCCAAGGGCGTGGCTCGACGTATCGCCCCCGGCGATCACAGCGCGGCGGAGCCCGGCCCGCGTCACCAGTTCTCTCAGCAGCGACCCGAGCCGTTCGCCGATCCGGTGACGCGAGCCATCCTCCAGAGGAATGGCTTCGCCCCGATCGGCAGAGGGGCCGAGTGCGGTATAGAGAATGATGCTCCGGCCCTTTTCCAGACAGGCAAGCCCCCGCGCAACGGCATCCTCGAATGTCGAGCCGGCATCCGTCGCCGCGAGTGCGACTGCATCGAGCCCTATCCCCTCGAAACCGTTCTCCATCGCATGACGGATTTGCCGCTCCGTCGTCGGAGAGACGCTGCCCGAAACCACCGCGATCCGGTCGACCGGTCCGGGCGGCGCGAATGCCGGCGCTTCGCCGAGCAGGCCAAGGCGACGCCATTCGCGAACGAGTGCATATTCGATGCCGGACGAGCCGCAGACGAATTGCCCTTCCGTTGTTCGCGTCCGCCAGAGCTGGCGCCCGACGACGGCCTGGCTCCCCTCATCCGCGACATCGAGAAGGACGAGTTGGTGATCCGCGAAAGCCCTGTCGGCGAACGCGTCCACGTCCGGCGATGCGAGTTGCACGAGGTCTACAAGAGCCGCGCTGAGCGATGTCTGACGCGAAAGGTGAAGGCGGATATCCGCCTCGTTCATCGGGGTTACCGGATGCCTGCTCATCACCGGATGGCGGTCTATGCGGTAGGTTTCGCCGCGAAAGGCGGCGAACAGATTGCCGAAGGCGGTGTAACGGCGGATCTGCGGCGCGCCGATGACGAGCGGTACCGGCGCGGCGCCGAAGACATCCCACCCGATCTCGATCGCCTTGCCTATGTTGCCGACACCGGGGCTCGAATCGAAGGTCGAGCAAACCTTATAGTGGGCGATCTCCGCCTTCAGCGCCTTCAGCCACAGAAAGGCCGGAGGAAGGTTTTCCGCCATCCAGCCCGGCGTCTGGCTGCGGCTGGTGCCCGCGAGCCCAAAGGCACGGCAATGGCCGAAGCGCTCGAAGAGCGAAGGCTCGGGCACCTTGAGAAACAACGCGGTTTCGACCCCGTGCGAGGAGAGTGCCTCCATCACGTCGGTCGAGCCGGTCAGATCGTCGCCGTAGTAGCTGAGCAAGGGAATGTGCATTGGGGTCTCCGGTCGCGCGGAAGTCAGGCGCCCTTGCCGTCGGCGAATTTTTCGAGCGATTGCGCCAGTTCGGGGTGATCCCTGGCATAATCGGCCAACGGGATCCCAGCGACTGCCGCCTCCCAGGCCTGGCATACGGCCCTGACGCCGGCGCCGGGTCCGCCCGGATGGCTGACGATGCCGCCGCCGCAGAGATAGAGCAGATCGGTCGTATGCCCGGTTCGTGCATAGGTCTCGGGCGCCTGTCCGCCCCATTGACCCGACGCCACGACCGGCAGCGGACAATCTTCCTTGAAAAAGAGCGGCGTGCTCACGGCCTCGAAGGACTTCACGAAGCTCTCGTCAGGTTCCCAGTATTTGACGCGGATGCCGTTGATCTGGAACTGGTCGACCCCGAGGAGGCGCCAGAATTGCTGCCAGACCGAAAACTCCATGCCCAAGCCGCCATGACGCGTGAGAATGTCCCACCCGTTGCGATGGGCGTGGAGAACGAGGCCGGAGCGCTTGCGCAGGAAAGCGACGCCGCCCATTCCGACGGAATTGATGTTGACGACCGCCGCATTGCCGCCGGCCGCGACCACCAGATCGTGGTTTCGCATCATCTCATCCGGATCGGTATGGGATATGCCGAAGGCATACATCACCTTCTTGCCGGTCTTCTGCTCGTGGTCGAGGATTCTCGGCATGATGGCTGCAATCCGCGCACTCAGCGGCGAATAGGCCGGGCTCATCAGCTTCTCGTCATCCTTGATGAAATCCACCCCGGAGGAAAGCAGGTCGCCGACGAGCATCGCCGTTTCCTCGGGCCGCAAACCCAGCGCCGGCTTGACGATCGTCCCGATGATCGGACGGCCTTCGACACCGGTCAAGCGCCGGCTGCCGGCAACACCGAACTGCGGGCCCGGATGCGCCGCCGCGAACTCCGGCGGCAGCTTCATATCCACGATGCGGATGCCGGTCATTCCCTTGATGGAATAGACGCCGCCGATCGCAATGGTCATCAAGGCGGAAAGATCCGTTCCCACCGCATCGAGCGGGAAGGCAATCTCCGCATCGGCCCGGTTAAAGCGCGTGGCATTTCCCGCCTCGTCCGGCCATGAGGCTCGATCGGCGGTTTCGAGGTGGCGGATAGCCACTACGCGAGCGGCCGCCCGCGCCTTCAACTCTTCGCTTTCGCCCGGCACCGGCACGAACGTTCCGGTCGACTGGTCGCTTGCGATCTTTCTCGCCAGGACTTCGATATCTCCCGGGGTCTCGATGCGGTAAGTGATGCGTATCACGGTAGCGCTCTTTGCATTGGATTCAGTAGCGTCTCTCGGGCAACTGGTATAATGAGTATCTGAGTTAGGCAAGAGAAATCTCGCCTGCCGGAAGAAACCTGCCTATAGAGAATGATCCGCAAGCTGCTGGAGTTCACATGGTCATGCAATCCGAGCCCATCATCCGCAGGAAACTTTCCGACGAGGTGTTTGCGCGGCTCAAGGCGTTGATCGAAACCGGCGAGCTGCAACCGGGAGACGAAATGCCCTCCGAGCGGATGCTGATGGAGCGCTTCCAGGTGGGACGCCCGGCCATTCGCGAGGCGATGCAGGCACTTGCCAATATGGGGCTGATCGAGATTTCGCATGGCGAGCGGGCCAAGGTGCTGCAGCCGACGGCGCGGTCGCTTCTTCGGCAGGTGGATGCCGCGGCCAAGATCATGCTTGCGGCCTCCTCGGATTCGCTGGAACACCTGAAGAGCGCGCGCATCTTCTTCGAACGCGGCATGGCGCGGGAGGCGGCAAGCAGGGCCGAGGCCGGCGATATCGCGGCGCTGGAGGAAACCTTGAAGCGGCAGCAGGCGGCACTCAAGGATCCCGATGCCTTCATCGCCGCGGACATGGCGTTCCACACCCGCATTGCCCAGATTTCCGGCAATCCGATATATACCGCCGTCAGCGAGGCGATGCTCGGCTGGCTCAAAGAGTATCATACGGAAATGCTGATCTGGACCGGCCGGGAGAACGTGACCCTCACGGAGCACGAGGAAATCATCGATTGTATCCGCCGCGGCAATCCGGACGAAGCCGAGCAGGCGATGATCAGACACCTCGAGCGCTCCCGCACGCTCTATGCCCCGAAGGGCAGGTAGACCGGAGGCATCCCGCTCGGCTGCAGACCGCTGATCAGGCGGTTCGCGTGCGGCCGAATGCGCGCAACAGCAAATTCACCGAAACGGCGATCTTGTCGATATCGGGAACGTCCCGGGAATAGCGCCCGGTGTAGAGCTTGATGATCATCTTGTCCCGCTCGAATCCACGCAGGTCGTAGTGAAGATGAAGGTAGTAACGCTGCTTGTCGCCGGTGCGGGTGATGTCCCCGCGCCGCTGCGTTACCTGCTTCAGATCCGCTTCGAGCGGCGCGAAGCCTTCGATGTTCAGCTTGACCTTGGTCGATTTGAACCGCGTCTCCGTCGAAACCGCCACCACCGCCTTGTCCAGCGAGAGGCTCACGAGGCGGCCTTCGAGGCCATCCACATCCACCGGCTCGTCGAGCTTGAACGCCTGCAGCAGGCGCCGCGGCTTCTCGAAGCAGATAAGCGAGGCGATGATCAGCACCACGATGTTGATGCCCGACCAAAGCGCAGCAATGGCCGAGAACGAACCCTCTACCCGCGCCGTCTCCGGAACGATGTTGATCAGGAGGCCCAGCGCGGTAACCACGATGAAGCCGGCGATCCAGGTGAAAGTATAGGCGTCGAAGACGTTCTCCTCATTGCTGCTGCCCTTCGGGGTCACCTTGAATGGCTTGCCGAAGGGCCTGACCAGGCTCGAAAGGACGGTCGGCAGCATGCGGAAAGTCGAGAAGGTACCGACGGCAGTGGAAACCACCGGAAGGTAGCGCGTCGGCGTGAGCCAAAACATCAGCAGGAAATAGGCCGCGAGCAGGGGCACCTGGTTAGAGACATAGTCGGCGACATCCGTGAAATAGAGCGGCAGGGCGCCGAACCACAGATAGATTATGGGAATGAGAAGCACGATGAAGCGGACCAGATATTGCACCAGCCACGACATGGGCAGGAACATGACGCGCTGAAAGAGCGAGAGACCCGGCCCGCGTAAGGGGCCGTTGTGCAGGTAGAGCGTCTGGATACCGCCTTGGCACCAGCGCTCGCGCTGGACGAAATAACCGGTGAGATTCTCGGCCGCCAGACCCATCGAAAGGCGCTCGTTGAGATAGCGCGTCTTGAAACCCCTGTTGAGCATCGACAGCGTCGTCAGCAGGTCCTCGGTGATCGACTCGGTCGGAAATCCGCCGATGGCGTCTACCGCCTTGCGCCTTGCGATCGAACAGGAGCCGCAGCAGAAGCTGACGTCCCAGCCGTCGCGGCTGGGGGCGATCTCGTCGAAAAACAAGCGTTGCTCATCGGGCCATAGGTTCTCCAGTCCGAGATTGGACTGGATCGGATCGACGTTGAAGAAGTGCTGCGGTGTCTGCACGATGCCGATGGTGTCGTCCATAAAGAAAGGCAAGGTGCGCCGGAGGAAACTGCGATAGGGCACGAAATCGGCATCAAAGACGGCGATGAAATCGCCTGAGCTGACGCGCAATCCGTTGTTCATGTTCCCGGCCTTGGCATGCGCGTTGTCGTTGCGCGTGACATGGATTGCCCCGCGCCCCTCGCAGAAGGTCCTGAGCCAGTCGCGCCGGCCGTCATCGAGCACATAAACCTTCAGCTTGTCCTTGGGATGATCGAGCGCAAGCGCCCCGACGATCGTCCGTTCGAGAACGTCGAGCGGCTCATTATAGGTCGGTATGAAGACGTCGACCGTGGGAAGTTCCCGTTCATCCCGCTCAAAAAACTGCCGCTCCAGCCGATCCCCCTCGGCACTGCGGTCGACGTAGCGGCTCATCAGGATGAGGAAGAGCACAACCTCTGCAAAGGCGAGGAACTCCACGATGAAGACGAACCAGACCCAATAGAAATTGGCACCGTCGTTCGGATAGGGCAGAACGGTTTCGGTGAAGCGCCAGATCAGGTAACGCAGCGCGAAGGCAGCGACGAATGCGCAGGTGACCGCGCGCGACCAGCTCCTGTGGCGCGGCCAGTTGAAAGGCCCGAGGAGAAAAAAGGCGATGACGAGTAAGGTCGGCGCAAGCGCTAGAAGAGACTGAACCACAAGCTTTGAACCCACTGCGCCAGGTGGAGGCTGCGCTTCGAGAAACGAACCTGGGCCGTTCGCCCGACCTGACAGAAATTCGCGAAATCGGTGTTGAGTGCCGACGGAGCGAGCGTGACGCGGATGCGGGCATTTCGCTCCTCTGTCTCCGGCTCGTTGGCGGCCAGCGTGTCCTTTTCCACGACCGCGGACGATCCCCTGACCGCCTGTACGCGACCCCGGAAGACATCTCCGCGACCGAAGAGCCGGACCTCCGCCTCTCGGCCGGGATAGATCTCGTCATAATCGACTTCAGGAACCAGAATATCGACGAACAGCTCGCGGCAGTCGAGGATGCGCATCATCTCGTTGTTCAGAATGACATTGGAACCGCTGACCACGTTACGGCTCCACACGACGCCATCGAAGGGCGACGGGATCGTCGCGGCTTCGAGACTGAGAACCCGCCTCTCCTCCTCGGCTATCTGCTGGTCCGTCTGTTTTGCCCGTGCCTCGTTCTCCGCGATCCGCGTATTGAGATCGTGGATGCGGACGATAACCTCGTCCTGGCGCTGCCTGGAATAAGGCACGTCGTTCTGGCCGTCGCCGACGATGAATATGCCCTGACGCACGGCGTTGAGGCGTTGCTGCAGCAGTTCCACCGTCAAATTGCTGATCTCGAGTTCGCCGCCGGCGGCAGCACCGGCGGCTTCCGCTGCCTCCACCATCTTGCGGGTGAATATCCCCTTGGCCTCGAGGTCCTGCCGCCGGACGAGGTCGACCTTCGCTACGACGTCCTGCGCGCGCGACACTTCGACCCTCTTCTGGAGAATCTGAACCTCGCGCTCCAGGCTGGCGATGGTCGCGTTCCTGAAGATGTCGAGCCGCCCGGCAAGATCATCCCGCAATCGCGCGAGTTCATCCCGCTCCCGCCGCAGCGCCGCGACGCGCTCGACGGCGGTTCGATGATCGGTGCGCAGCGACGCCAGGATCGCTCTGTTGACACGCTCGTTACGGATTGTCGCAAGCGTTTCACCCTCTGCCACCGGCGTTCCGATTCGAGGCGCCGGTTTCTCGATCTCGCCGTCGATCGGCGCATTTATCACGGCAAGGCGTCCGTTTACCGTCCCATCCAGGCTGCTGTAGCCCGTCAACCCCGGCAGCAGGACGGCAATTGCAAGCGCCAGGAGGAGAATGCCGACGGTAATACGTGTGAGCCGATGATTGAGGATCATGTCAAATTACTCACTGGGGTCAGCCGGTTCGGCTGATACGCTGCTGCAACTGTTTTCGCGACGCCGTGCCCGAACTCAAGTCCGCCTCGCCGCATCCCGTCACGATTGAATGGTATTCTTTGCTGAGCAACCCTCAAATTTGCATGTTTTCCGTGGTGAACTGCGCAAAACTTCGGCGAGTGACGGAGAGTGCCCGCATTACTCTAAGGTTTAAGGATAGCGCGCCGACGTTTTTTTGCGATAGGTCGGAGGGCCGCCGGGCTTCCCCTAACAAGGGACGGGTCGCCCGGATCGCCATCTTTTACGAACGACGGAGACAGAAATGGGACAAGCCGTACGAATCCCCACGAACGAGCGTCAAAGGTTGCTCGCAGTCCGTTCGCTGAATTCAATCGGCAGCGCTCCCACGCCCGAACTCGCAACCCTGGCCGAGCTTGCCAAGGGCATCTTCGACGTTTCCTACGCCGCCATAAACATCATCGACGAAGACTGGCAGCGGATCGCCGGTCAGGCGGGCTTGAGGATCGGCGAATGCTCGCGCGAGATGTCCATATGCACGCGGGTCGTCTTCGCGGACGAACTCCTCATTATTCCGGATCTGGCGGAAGACCGTGAACTGAAAACGAGACCGTATGTGGTCGGAAGCCCGCACTTCCGCTTTTACGCCGGCGCGCCCGTCTATCTCGAAAACCTGCCCGTCGGCAGCTTCTGCATCCTCGATGGCCGACCCAGGGATCTTTCCGACGAGCAGGCGCAGAACCTGCACCGATTTGCGGCGGTCGCCAGTGCGCTTTTGACCCTGCAGAAGGCGAATCTCGTCATGGGCCTCGCCCATAACCAATTACAGAACGCGGCCATCACCGATCCGTTGACGGGCCTGTTCAACCGCTCGGCCCTGTCGTCGATCGTCGACGGGGCTCTCCACCACGCGATCGCGGCGGGTCAGACCTTCGGGGCTCTTTATCTCGACATGGATGGATTCAAGGCAATCAACGACGAGCTTGGCCATCACGCCGGCGACGAGGTTCTGTACGAGGCCGCCAACCGGATTCGCTCGGTCATCAGAGCAGGCGACATCGCGATCCGCATGGGCGGCGACGAATTCGCCGTTTTCATTCCAAATCCGTCCAATGCACCGGCGCTCGCAGCGGTTTCGCAGCGGCTGGTCGCAGCCTTTCGCGAACCCTTCCAGGTCGACGGCAAGGTGGTCCTCGCACGCATCAGCGTTGGCGGCGCCCTCGCCCCGTCCAATGGGCAGCGACGAGCGGAACTGCTGAGCAGCTGCGACAGGGCTCTCTACGCGGCAAAGCGTGACGGTCGCGACCGTTTCGTCGTCCTCGACGCCTGATGGAGAGAAAACGACAATGAGAGCTGCATGGTACGAGAAAAATGGCGCCGCCCGCGATGTCCTGGAGGTTGGCAGCCTTCCCGAGCCTATCCCCGGCCCCGGAGAGGTCCGCGTCCGCATACATGCGTCCGGCGTCAATCCGTCCGATGTGAAGGCCAGGGCGGGACGGCCGCTCATTGCCGGGCGAATGATCCCGCACAGTGATGGCGCGGGCATTATCGACGCCGTGGGAACGGGCGTCGCAGGCGATCGCATCGGCGAGCGGGTATGGACCTGGAATGCCGCCTGGCGGCGTTCGAACGGTACGGCTGCCGAATATGTGGTCCTTCCGCGGGATCAGGCGGTTCACCTGCCCGATAACGTATCTTTCGAGGAGGGCGCGTGCCTCGGCATTCCAGCGCTGACGGCACTTCGCGCGGTGACCACGGACGGAGCTGTATTTGGAAAAACCGTGCTGGTCACCGGGGGTGCGGGCGCAGTCGGCGCTTACGCCATTCAGTTCGCCAGGCTTTACGGCGCGGAGCGCATCGTCACAACCGTCAGTTCGTCGGAAAAGGCCGAAATCTGCACGCGGCTGGGAGCCGACCACACGATCAACTACAGAACGGAAGATGTCGTCGACCGGATAGGGAGCATCACCAACGGGCGCGGCGTCGACCGAGTCATAGAGGTGGACGCCGCGACGAATGTCGAGATGCTGCCAGGCATTATAGCGCGGGACGGACTTTGCGTGATATACGGCTCCAGCAAGCCGGAAATCTCATTCGAGTTCTTTCCGATGATACTGGCCGGCGCTGCGGCGCGGTTCTTCATCGTCTATGAGATGTCGCCGGAAGTGCGCGAGCAGACCGTCGGCGCGCTGCAAGGGCAGCTGGCATCCGGGCTTCTCAGACATCATGTCGCCGGAACATTCGCGCTGGACGACATCGCCGCAGCCCACGAGGCGGTCGAGAGCGGGAAACCGGTCGGCAACGTCATCGTTTCTCTCGCTCGGTAGGCCGCGGCAAGGCCAGGCGGTCTTCTGGTTGGTGCACATCCGGAGGACCCTGTCACCGGCGAGCCTTCGCGCCTGCCTTTCCCGTGCGGGCGACAGTCGTCACGGAGCTCCTTTCACCCGGCATCCGCCTGGAAATCCTCGCCACTGCGGTCTGCTCCCCGGATTGAGCAGTTCAAGCGACAGCCCAAGCCGGCTGCACGCGTTGCTGCTGCAGCGGAGTCCCTCGCCGCATCTGAGATTCTTGTGATCCGCGGGCCTGGCCGGGCGGGCGGACCGACCATTCTCAACAATTTTCCGAGAATTCAGGCAACGCGGCTTGACCGGTAGGCGCATGTGGTGCTTACTGGTAATACCAGTTGGGACCATTTGCATGAACCCTGTGCTATCCGAAGGCGCCGACGAACTTGCGGGAACGGAAAAGGTGCTCTCCTTCTTCCGGGAGCAGCTGTTGTCCGGTGCGCTCAAGGTGGGCGACAGGCTGTTGGGCGAGAGGGAGCTTTGCCTCGCTCTCGGCGTATCGCGGCCGGTGCTGAGGGAGGCTCTGCGGTCACTCGCCAATCTGGGCTTCCTCGATATCCGCCATGGCAAGGGCGCCTTCGTGCGCAAGGCCGACGTGGGCGTCTTCGGTGATTTCCTGACGTTCTGCCTCGCCCAGCAGCCTGACATGCTCGACGACATCATGCAGGCTCGTGTCGCGATCGAATGCCAGGCTATTCGTCTTGCCTGCATCCGCGCGACGGATAGCGACCTCTCACGCATCGGCGGCCTGCTGACACGGCTGATGGACACGCTTCACGACGCCGAAGACGGGGGCGCTGCGGACTTCGCCTTTCACATGGCGATCGTCGAGGCCAGCCGCAGTCCCGCGCTCGTCACGGTTTACCGCTCGATATCCGACCTTCTGAAGCGCAGCCATGTCCAGCGGCGCGCCGAGACGAGCCACGCGCCCGGCATCACCGACTATCTGGTGGAGGCCCATCGGGAGGTCTTTCTGTCCATTCTCGCGCGCGATCCGGACAAGGCCGACAGGATGCTGCGCGAACATTTCGCCATCGGCGACGAGCTTCGGCGCAAAAGCTACATAGCTGCCTTCACCAGGAAGGGCGCGCCGCAAGAAGAGGAAAAAGAAGCAGACAGCTAGTTTTATCCAGGGAGGAGGAGAGCATGTTGAACTTTCTGAAACATGGCCGGATGGCCGGCGCCGTGCTGGGAGCCGCATTGTTTGCCGGAGCCGCGTCCGCAACCGAATTGCGCTATGCGCATGTGGGCGCAGAGGGGGACATCCAGACGGTCTATGCGGCACAGGCGGCGGAGGGCATCGCGGCCGCGACCGGCGGCGAAATCACCGTCACAGTCTATCCCGCCAGCCAGCTCGGCGGGGTCGCGGAAATGGTGGATGGCGTGCGCATGGGCTCGATCTCCATGGGCCATCATGATTTCGCTTCCCTCGCACGACTGGTGCCTGAGGTCGCCGTCTTCAACGCGCCTTTCATCTACCGCGACGGCGCCCATGCGCTCGCTGCGACGGACCCGCAGTCGTCGCCCGCCCTCCAGGCGATCAACGAAAAGCTCATCGCACAGGGCGTGCGGATCATCGGGCGCATCTATCGCGGCGACCGCCACATCTCCTCCAACTTCCCGGTAAAGACGCCGGCGGACCTTGCCGGCAAGCCTTTCCGCGCGGTCCCGCTCGAGCTATGGGTTTCCATGGTCAAGGGCTTCGGTGCCATTCCCACCCCGGTCGAGGTTGCCGAACTCCCGACAGCGCTGATGACGGGCGTGGTCGTCGGGCAGGAAAATCCGCTGACCATGATCGCCTCCAACAATCTCAACGAGGTGCAATCGCATCTGTCGATGACGGGTCACATGCGCGCCGTGCTCGCCGTCTTCATCAATGAGGACGTCTGGCAGGGATTGAACGAAGAGCAGCGGACGGCTCTGACGAAAGTCCTCGACGAGGAGGCTCAGAAATCGCTGAAGATGGCGACCGAATCCGAGGCTGATCTGGTGAAGGAACTCAAGGGCCGCGGCATGACCGTGATCACCGAGGCCGAAGGGCTCGACGTCGCGGCATTCCGTGAAAAGGTCAGCGCCCAGATCCGGCAGGACTTCCCGAATTTCGCACCGCTCATCGAGCAGATCGAAGCGGTGAAGTAAACCGAACAGCTGCAGGGGCAAGCCACTGTCCCTTGTCGCTGCAGCGCCTGTATTTTTTCAGCCAGAATGCGAGGGGAGAAGATGCGTCTGCCCGAACGTGTCCTGACGATTGTCGTGGTTGCCGTGATGGCGGGGCTGGTCATCGTTCCGACGGCTCAGGTCGTCATGCGCAGCGTCTTCGGCCTGCCTTTCATCGGTGCGGAGGAACTGACCCGCTTCCTGCTCATCTGCCTGGTGTTCCTCGCCTATCCACTCGTGGTCGGGCATGGCGAGAATATCGTCATGGGCGAGTTCAAGGCGGCAATGTCGAGCAGGGCGCGCGCGACCGTGAATGTCGCGATCTCGGCCTGCGCGATCGGCGTCACGGGTTTCATCGGCTGGGTCACGGCCATGAACATCACCCGGAACCTGACCAACGCCACGCCGACCCTCGGCATCCCGTTCTGGATATTTCTGGGCGCCACGCTCTTCGGTTTCGCGGGTGCGGCGCTCGTCCATCTTCTGCATCTGCGCAAGCCGCCGCAGGCGGATAAGAACGTCGCAGTCTGAAAGGTTGGTTCATGGGTTTTCTGGTCGTTGCGGCCTTCCTCGGTCTGTTCATGCTTGGCTTCCCGGTGGTCTACGCCATCCTGCTGCCGTCAATTCTCTACGTACTTGTCGAGGGCTTGCCGTTCGGGCTGCTTGCCCAGCGGATCACCTACGCGCTGGATTCGTTTCCGCTGGTGGCCGTGCCTCTCTTCATCTTCGTCGGCAACCTCATGAACCTCTCCGGCATTACCGATCGCATTTTCCGCTTCGCCTATACGCTCGTCGGGCGGATGCCGGGTGGCCTGGCGCAGGTCAACGTCTTCGGAAGCCTGATCTTTTCCGGAATGTCCGGGGCGGCGCTGGCTGACATCGGGGGCCTGGGGCGCATCGAGATCGACGCCATGAAGAAGCGCGGCTTCGATCCATCCTTCGCCGGCGCGGTAACTGCTGCTTCCGCGACGCTCGGGCCGATTTTCCCGCCTTCCATCCCGCTCATCGTCTACGGCTCGGTCACGAGCGTCTCGATCGTCCAGCTCCTCGTAGCCGGCATCATGCCCGCCGTGCTGTGTACCGCCCTGCTGATGCTCACGGTGCTGATCGTCGCCATCCGACACGGCCATGCGCGCGCGGAGCGCTGGCCGACGGCAGGCGAGCTGGTCGGCACGCTGGTGCCGGCGCTACCGGCCATTCTTGCTCCGGCGCTCATGGTCGGCGGCATGACGGCCGGCGCCTTCACACCGACCGAGGCGGCCGCGATAACGGCCGTCTATGTCATCTTCATCAGCGGCGTCCTGTACCGTGAACTGACCCTGGCGCATCTGTGGCATTCGGCGGTTCTGACGGCCCGCAGCTCCAGCGCGATCCTCATCATCGTCGCCTCAGCCGCGCTTTTCGGCTGGATTCTGGCGGTCGAGCAGGTGCCTCAGACCTTTGCGGCGACGCTGCTCGGCTGGTCGAAGGACCCGCTGATGCTGCTGATCATCGCAAATCTGATCTTCTTCGTCGCCGGCATGTTCCTCGACTCGACGACCGCAACGCTGCTTCTCGTTCCCATCATCGCCCCGCCGCTCGTGATGGCCGGTGTCGACCCGGTTCAACTCGGCATCGTGACGATCTTCAACCTGATGCTCGGACTGCTGTCGCCGCCGATGGGTTTGTCGCTGTTCCTCGTGTCGGATATCGCCAAGGTGTCCATCCGGCAGCTTCTGCGAGCGCTTTTACCCTTTTACGTTCCGCTGGTTTCCACGCTTGTCATCCTCACTTTAGCGAAGGACTTCACGCTGTGGCTGCCCCGCCTGATCGCCCAGTAACCTTTTCTCCAGGAGACACCAATATGCGTATCGTCATCGGTTCCGACCATGCTGGCTTCCACCTCAAGGCCACGATCATCGACCACGTCACCTCGCTCGGCCACGAGGTGTATGACGCAGGCTCGTACGATGCGAACCCGGTAGACTTCCCCGACATCGCAAAGACGGTCACTTCCTCGATCATCGAGGGCAAGGCGGATCGCGGGCTAATGGTCTGCGGCACCGGCGTCGGCGCCTCGATCGCGGCCAACAAGGTGAAAGGCATTCGCGCCGCGGTCTGCCATGACGTGCATTCCGCCCATCAGTCGGTGGAGCATGACGACGTCAACGTCATGTGCATCGGCGCCCAGATCGTCGGCGCATGGTTGGCAAGGGATCTCGTTGCAGCCTACCTCGCCGCCGAATTCTCCACCGACGAGGATTTCCGGCGCCGGGTGCGCAAGCTCGCCGAAATGGACGAGCAGCGCTGAGTATCCGCCGGGCCGGCTCCGCGCCGTCCGGCGAAACTCGCGCGTCTATTCTTCCTTGCTGACCTCGCCATCCACGAGGTGGATGCGGCGATCCATGCGAGCAGCCATGCCCAGGTCGTGCGTCACAGCGACGACCGTCTTGCCGCGCTCGCGGACAAGCCCGTCGAGAATTGCGAATACCTGCTCCGAACTCCTGCTGTCGAGGCTTCCGGTCGGCTCGTCGGCCAGGATCAGCGGCGGATCGTTGGCAAGCGCCCGTGCGACCGCCACGCGCTGGCGCTGGCCGCCCGAGAGCTGATCCGGCCGCTTGTCGAGATGATCGGCGAGGCCGAGCGAGGACAGCAACTCGGTCGCCCGGGCCCGCATCGCGTCGCGGTCGAGGCGGGCGAGCTTGCGCATCGGGATTTCGACGTTCTCGCGCGCGGTAAATTCCGGCAGGAGGAAATGGAACTGGAAGACGAACCCCATTGTGGCGAGGCGGGTCTCCGCCCGCTCCTTCTCACTCATGGGCTCCGTATCGCGTCCGCGGACGCGGAGCATGCCTTGCGTCGGCTGGTCGAGCAGCCCCAGCAGATAGAGCAGCGACGACTTTCCCGATCCCGAGGGGCCGGTAACGGCCACGAACTCGCCTTCGTCAATGATGAGATCGATGTCCTTCACCAGCGTTACCGGAACCGTCTCATGCAATATACGCGTGAGGCCGCGAGCCTCGATCAGCGGGCTCATGTCGCGCCCCTTATGATGTCCACCGGATTGACGCGTGCTGCCCGGCGCGCAGGCAGGTAACCGGCGACCGCTGCCGAGGACAGGGCGAGGGCTGTCGCTACGGCATAGTGAAGAATGCTCCACGCGATCGGCAGCCTGGTCATTTCCTGGCCGGTCGCGGCAATTTCGAACCGCACCCGGGAAAGGGCGTAGGTGATCGCAAAACCGAGCGCCCAGCCGAGAAGGGAGCCCGCTATGCCGATCGCCAGCCCCTCGATCACGAACAGACGTCGCATGTCGGCTTGCGAAAAGCCCAGCGACTTCATGATCGCTATGTCGCGCGCCTTCTCGTGCGTGATGGTCGAAACGATGTTGAAGATGCCGAAACCCGCTACCAGCATGATCGCGGCGACGACCGTGTACATGATGACGTTGCGCACGACGAGTGCTTCGAGAATGGACTCGTTCGCCTCCTGCCACGCGACCGCCTTGTAGCCGAGTTCGGCCTCCACGCGACGCGCCACGGTGGGCGCGGCGTTCGGGTCGTCGAGCTTGATGCGGATCTCGTTGATTGCATTCGGCCTGTTGGACAGGATCTGGGCGTTCTTCAGCAGCACATAGGCTTCGCCTTCGTCACGCGCCGTGGTGCCGGTATGAAACAGGCCGACGATCTTGAAGTTGCGGGCAAGGCCCTCCGAAGACACGGCGGTAATTGTATCGCCGAGCCCGGCACCCAGCCTCGAGGCCATGGTATCGCCTATCACGACGTTGTTGCCGCCGGCCGCAAGCGCGCCGAAGCTGCCGGACTCGAAATCCTCTACGATGGGCGAGACCTTCACCTCCTTCTCCGGCTCGATCCCGATCACCACGGCGCCGACTTCGCGGCCCGAGTAGCGGATCACGCCCTGAACGTTCAGAACCGCGGCAAGCCTGCCGGGCATCCTTTCTTCCAGCCAGGAGACCGCCTTGGTCGGATTGATGATGCCGCGCCGGTCGTCCCGCGGCCTCAGCCCGGATATGGCGACGGCTTCGAAGAGGTCTTCCGCCGGCTGCCGCCGCGCCGAGCGCTGCTCATCGGTCACATCGACATGCGGCATCGTGTCGACGAGCTGGCGAACGAAATCGTCCTGCCCGCCCTGCATCAGCGCCGCCATGGCGATCGAGAAGCCGACGCCAACGGCGACACCGACGACCGCGACGAGGGTCTGGCGGCCGCGGCCGGCGACGTGCGTCAAGGCGATATCGAGGATCAGGCGCATGGCGTTCAATTCGTCGTTGTTTCAACCACATCCACCCGAGTCCCCTCAATTAAGTCGGGGGGCAAGGGCGAGATTATGTGTGCGGTTTCCTCCAGGCCGGAAAGGATCTCTACGCCGTTCGTGCCGCGGATGCCGGTCTTGATTTCGCGCAGTTTCGCCGTCCCGCCTTCAACCACCGCGACTCTAGTCCCGCTGACCGCTGCCGCGGGGATGACCAAGGCGTTGCGCGACACGCGAACCACGATGTTTACGTCTGTGGACATGCCGATTCTGAGCGGCGTGTCCTCCGGCAGCCGAAGGCGAACACGGTAAGTTTTCGTGACGGGATCGCCCTTCGGCGTGATGCTGTCGACAACCGCCTCGAGCGCGCGCTCTGGAAACGCATCCGACCGAAGGTAGGCATTCTGGCCCACTTCGACCCGCGGAATGTCCTCTTCGTTCACCTCCGCCTCCACGATCAGCGGTCGCGGCTCTCCGACCCAGAAGAGAACGGTCCCAGGCTCGGCGACCTCGCCGATCTCTCCATCCTGCCGTAGCACCCGCCCGTCGCTGGGCGCGCGCAGCACATAGGCCGCAAGCCGCGCCTCCTGCCCCGCGATCAATGCCTCCAATTGAGCGACGTCGGTGCGGGCCCTGTCCACAGTCTGCTCGCTTATCGTGTTTCTTTCGGCCAAGGCGAGCTTGCGGCGGTATTCTTCCTGGGCAAGCGACAGGCGCGCCTGCAGCTCGCTCAGAATCGCCCGCGCCTCCGTATCGTCCAGGCGCGCGAGCGCGGCACCCTTTTCCACCCGGTCGCCCTCGCAGTTGCACTGCTCGACGATCCGCTCGCGCACTGTCGAAGTGACCTTTGCCCAAACGCGCGGCTCCACGACGCCGCTCGCATAAACGATCTCAGCCGCATCACCGCGCTTCGGCGTCACGACCGAAACGGGCACCACCCGGGTCGCATACCAGAAGGCAACCGCACCGACCGCGGCGGCTATCGCAATACCCGCCGCGTAGCGCCTCATCTGCCGCATAAGCCGCACGAACCACTCCTGAAACTCACTCGCATAGACTGTCAGGATAGCATTAGACCGACCGTCGGTCTATAATCGCACACAGGACTTCGCGCATCCTGCCAACACGTGTAGAACGTTCTTCTCCGGTTCAGGACAAGTCTATGCCACGAATCAAGAAATCGCCTGACGTCAGAACGAATGAGATCATCGGCTGCGCTGAACGCCTGTTCTTCGAGCAGGGATACGAAAACACGACCGTTAACGACGTGATCCGGGAAGCGAATGTTTCCAAGGGGGCGTTCTATCACTACTTCGTTTCGAAGGAGGCACTGCTGGAGGCAGTCGCCGCGCGCATGGCACGCCAAAGCTTGATGGAACTGCAAACGGTATTCGAGGATCCCTCCCTCGATGCCGTCGGCCAGCTGAATGCCCTTTTCGCGGGCTCGCGGCGCCTGAAAGTGGACATGGCACCGCAATTGAAGAATACATTCAACGCACTTTTCAAGCCGGAGAACATCGTCCTCTATCATCGCATCGACGTAGCGGTCAGCGCTGTGACACTCCCCTTTCTAACCGAACTTCTGAGGCGCGGTCACAAGGAGGGGAGCCTCGACGCACCCGATCCTGAAGCCCTCGCGCCGATGCTGTTGTATTTGCGGCTTGGCGTCGCCAAAACGATGCATCGGGCTCTGCAGCAGACCGAAGCCGGCGACCTGGACGGCGCGGCGCGGACGCTGGATGGCTGGATGCGCACCTACGGGATGGCTGTCGAAAGACTGCTGAAGATCCCCGAGGGGACGATCGAAGTAACGGAACCGGGCTTTTCGCGCGCATTTCTGGAAGCTTCCGTCTAGCTCCTTGAAGCCGATACTTCCGGACGGAAAACCGCTGCGCACTTTTCCTGAAAGTGCGGTAACCCCATTAAGCTTCGCACTTCCGGACGGAAAACCGCTGCGCACTTTTCCTGGAAGTGCTCCCCCATTAAGCTTCGCACTTCCGGACGGAAAACCGCTGCGCACTTTTCCTGGAAGTGCTCCGGATATCCCCGATATTCACCGGCGATAGCCCTGATGGGTCAGTGGAGCCGAAGCATTATGCGTGCTAGTCCTTCGTCAGCCGTCTCGGACGGGGGAAGACGGTCAGAGGCCTGGCGCTTCAGCGACTGGCCTCGCCGGGGGCTGGGGCACAGCACGCCGGCAATCCGGATGGGTTCGAAGCTCGACGTCCTGGCGGAATCAGGGCTTACCCGAGCGAAAGGCCCTGACCGTTATCGGCCAGGGCCCCATTCATTTCCCACCAGCTCAATAAGACAGCACGGACACGGCAATACGGTCTCCAGCACAGCCCATTACAAGCCATAGCGATGCAAGAAGATGTGTCGGTGCAAGTGGGATATTACACAAACGTATTACTATAACCAGTAACAAATTGGGGGTATTCGCATTAAATCGGCTCGTGAATACCATCTGCTCCGAGCCGAACCGGAGCTACCCTCCCCGGACGGATGAGCGCCAAATGAGATCAGGCCGGAAGCGAACCGATCGGTCGACCGGCTCCTGCCTCTCGTTGACGAGCCAAGCAACCGCCTCCCGGGCTATCCTGTCCACGGGTTGCGCGAAAGTGGTCAGGTCATAGGAGGACCAGGCGGCCTGTTCAATGTCGTCGAAACCCGCGACACAGAGCTGATCGGGAATGGAGACACGGAACTGGTGGCGCGCGGCATCCATGAAGCCGCATGCAAGGAGATCCGTGGCACAGAAGACCGCATCGGGACGCTCGACGAGTGTCAGCAGCCGCTGCGCCAGAACGCGGCCGCTTTCGTAATTTGTCGGCCCGTGACGCTCGACCAGAACCGGGAGGCCCGCTGCTTTTGCCGCCGCCACGAAACCGTGTTCGCGCGCCATCAGGCTCGGGGTGCCGGCTTGCGAATTCGCGAAGGCGAGACGCCGGCAACCCGCGCGCACGAAAGCGGTGACGACCCGCCCCGCCGCCTCCGCGTCATCGAGATTGATCCGAAGTGGGCCCTGCTGGTCGTCGTCGCGGTTGATGAGGACGAGGCGCTGGCCGTTCTTGAGGCAGAGCTGGGTAATCGACCGGTCGGGCATTCCGGACAGGATGATCGATGCATCTGCGCGGTACCGGATTGCCTGTCGCAACGCGAGATCGACGCTGCCGTCCGAGCGGTCCGTGTTGATCAGCATGGCGACCTTGCCGGCGTTCTGCAATTGCTGCGTCATCCCCCGGATCAAATTGGCGCGGTAGGGCGTGCTCATCTCGGATACGATAAGGCACACAATGCCACTCTCGTTTCGCATCAGTCCGCGCGCGAGATGGTTGACGTGATAGCCGAGCGCTTCCGCCGCCTCCACCACCCTTCGCCGGGTTTCGGGCGAGACGCTGGCGCCCGGCGTAAAGGTACGGGAGACGGCTGAGCGTGAGACGCCCGCCCGCTCTGCGACTTCCTGGGCGCTGACAAACGGCTTCTGCGGCATTCACGACCTCTCCTCGATCCTGCACGCAGAATTGCACCATTTTGCAATTGCGTGCAACGCCATCATATCACGCCCTATCGAACAAATTTATTGACACTCCCCATATCATCGTGCAGCATTTGCACGCGCTTGCAAAAAGCGTCCGGCTCGGAGGCGCCGGCACAATCTGGGAGGAAACCGATGGGTTTGGTTAAACTGGCCGCGGCAGCGCTCGCCGCGGGTGCGACGTTCTTTGCCTTTTCCGCGCAGGCCGACGGAAATCTCAATCTGATCTGCTCGGCCGACGTGGTGATCTGCGAGCAAATGAAGGGCGCCTTCGAAAAGAAGACCGGCATCTCCGTCAACATGGTTCGCCTGTCTTCCGGCGAAACCTATGCGAAGATCCGGGCCGAGGCGCGCAACCCCAAGACGGACATCTGGTGGGCGGGCACCGGCGACCCGCATCTGCAGGCCGCCTCCGAGGGACTGACGCTCGAATACAAGTCGCCGATGCTCGGCGAATTGCATGAATGGGCCGTCAAGCAGGCCGAGAGTGCCGACTACCGCACGGTCGGCGTCTATGCCGGCGCGCTCGGCTGGGGCTACAACACGGAGATCTTCAAGCAGAAGAACCTGAAGGAGCCGAAGTGCTGGGCGGACCTGCTCGATCCGTCCTTCAAGGGTGAAGTCCAGATTGCCAATCCCAATTCTTCCGGCACCGCCTATACCGCGCTTGCAACGCTCGTTCAGATCATGGGCGAGGACGAGGCTTTCGACTATCTGAAGAAGCTGAACGCAAACGTGTCGCAATACACGAAGTCCGGGTCCGCACCGGTGAAGGCCGCGGCGCGGGGGGAAACGGCAATCGGCATCGTGTTCATGCACGATGCGGTGGCGCAGACGGTGGAAGGCTTCCCGGTGAAGTCCGTGGCGCCCTGCGAAGGCACCGGCTATGAAATCGGCTCGATGTCGATCATCAAGGGTGCAAAGAACCTCGAGAGCGCCAAAAAGTGGTATGACTGGGCGCTCTCCGCCGACGTGCAGTCCAGTATGAAGGAGGCAAAATCGTTCCAACTTCCTTCCAACAAGACGGCCAAGGTGCCGGAAGAGGCGCCGAAGTTCGAGGACATCAAGCTGATCGATTACGACTTCAAGACCTACGGCGATCCGGCCAAACGCAAAGAGCTCCTGGAGCGCTGGGACCGGGAGATCGGCGCAGCCGCGAACTGATCGCGCAACGCGCCTTTCAAACGGGTTCGAGCCGCCGGGAAACCGTCGGCTCGAATCCGACAATCTCGGCCAGATGAGCTGTTCCGCTCGCATCGCGTCCTTTGTAACGGCAGCGATCTCGCTTGTATTCGGAAGAACTCATCGTGACACGGCGGCACGGACAGCCCATCCATGAAAACCCACAACCGCAGACTGGATATCGCGCTGGCTCTCGGGCTTGCTGCCTTCCTCCTCCTTCCCTGGTACAGGATCGACGGCGGTTTCTTCGCCTTCGGCTGGCTTTCCGCTTTTCCGGAAGAACCGGCCGCAGCGCCGGGTCTGCTTCAGATCGCTTCCTTCGGTAAATGGTGGCTGATACTTCCGGCGCTGGCCATGATGGTCGCCGCCGCTGCTCGCCTCATCGGCGATCCCGCGCGGCGAGGAAGCTTCCTTGCCTGGACAGGCGCAGGCGGCATCGCCGTTTTGGCTCTTCAGGGCCTCGCCATCGGCTTTTCCGGCTGGAACTGGACGATCAGCGAATCGCTGTTCGGCGCGCTTGCGGACGGCCAGCCCTCGATGGGCGCGGGGGCGGTGTTCGCGGCGCTCGTCTTCGTCCTCCTTTTCGCCTTCGGGCTGGCCGAACGCGGCGTGATGAAGGGCGACGCCTTCGTCGTCTCGGCCATCTCGATGCTTGTCTTTCTCGTCGCCGTCTTCGTCTTCTATCCTGTCGGGAGCATGCTGGTCGGCGCCTTCCAGGATTTCGACGGCTCCTTCAATCCGGAAGGCTTCACCCGCAATATCGTGGATCCGTCGATCTGGAGTCTCGACTGCGTCGTCGGCGGCGGGCGCTGCGGGATCGCGTGGCGGACTTTCTGGCTGGCGGTGATGACCGCGGGCGGCTCGACCATCCTCGGCCTTGCCTTCGCCCTGGTCGCGACCCGTACCGGCTTCCGTTACAAACGGAGCCTCCGGCTGTTGACGGTGCTGCCGATCATCACGCCGCCCTTCGTGGTCGGCCTCGCGCTCACTCTGCTCTTCGGTCGTTCAGGCGTCATCACCGAAGCCCTGTCCACGCTGATCGGCGTCGAGCCCGGCCGCTGGCTCTATGGCCTCACCGGCATCTGGATTGCGCAGGTCCTGTCCTTCACGCCCATCTCCTTCCTTGTGCTGATCGGCGTCGTCGAAGGCGTCAGCCCGTCGATGGAGGAGGCCTCGCAGACGCTGAGGGCGGACCGCTGGCGCACTTTCTGGCGCATCTCGCTGCCGCTGATGAAGCCGGGGCTCGCCAATGCATTCCTCATCGGCTTCATCGAAAGCATGGCCGATTTCGGAAATCCGCTGGTGCTGGGCGGCAGCCATGGCGTTCTTTCGACGGAAATTTTCTTCGCCGTCGTCGGCTCGCAGAACGACCCCTCCCGCGCCGCCGTGCTCGCCCTCATTCTCCTTTGTTTCACGCTGACGGCCTTTTTGGCGCAGCGCTTCTGGCTTTCGGGAAAGAGCTTCGCAACGGTTACCGGCAAGGGCGACAGCGGCAGCCACGCCGCCCTGCCGCGCACGGTTTCAATCGCGGTCCATGCCCTGGTCATCCCCTGGGCGCTCTTCACGCTCGTCGTTTACGGCATGATCCTCGTCGGCGGCTTCGTGAAGACCTGGGGGCTGGACAACTCGCTGACGCTCACCCACTACATCAAGGCATTCTCCGTCGAGTTCCGCGACGGCGGCATCGCCTGGACGGGCGTTGCGTGGAGCTCCTTCTGGACGACGATGGAGATTGCCCTGATCTCGGCACCGCTCACGGCAGCCGTCGGGCTCCTGACCGCCTATCTGATCGTGCGCCAGAGGTTCGCCGGCCGCGAACTCTTCGAGTTCGCCCTGATGATGAGCTTCGCCATTCCGGGGACGGTCATCGGCATCAGCTACATCATGGCCTTCAACCTGCCGCCGCTCGAAATGACCGGCAGCGCTCTGATCCTCGTTGCCTGTTTCGTCTTCCGCAACATGCCCGTCGGCGTGCGCGGCGGGGTGGCGGCGATGAGCCAGCTCGACCGAAGCCTCGACGAAGCATCTCTGACGCTCCGGGCCAATAGCTTCCGCACCATCCGCAAAATCATTCTGCCGCTTTTGCGGCCGGCGATCACGGCCGCCCTCGTCTATTCCTTCGTGCGCGCGATCACTTCGATCAGCGCCGTCATCTTCCTGGTCAGCGCCGAGTACAACATGGCGACGGCCTATATCGTCGGGCTGGTCGAAAACGGCGAATACGGCGTGGCGATCGCCTATTCCTCCATGCTGATCGTGGTGATGATATCGGTCATCGCCGGCTTCCAGCTTGTCGTCGGCGAACGCAGGCTTCGGCGCGAAAACCGCGTCCAGGCCGTTGCCCGCGCGCCCGCTCCCCTTCCTCAGGAGAAAACCGCATGACCGTCGTGGCTCCCGGTTCCGTCGTCTTCCGGAACATATGCAAGAAGTTCGGTGCCTTCACCGCCATTCCCGACCTGTCGCTGACCATAGAACCAGGCACGCTCGTCACGTTGCTCGGACCCTCCGGCTGCGGCAAGACGACGACGCTTCGGATGCTGGCCGGCCTCGAACATCCGACATCCGGCCGCATCCTGATCGGCGGCAAGGACGTGACGATGCTGCCCGCAAACGAGCGCGACGTCTCGATGGTCTTCCAGTCCTATGCTCTCTTCCCACACATGAACGCCCTCGACAACGTGGCCTACGGCCTGGAGTCGTCAGGCATGAAGCGCAAGGAAGCGCGCGAAAGAGCCGAGGAAGCACTGGCCCTGGTCGGCCTGCCCGGCATGGGCCAGCGCCTGCCGGCCGAGCTCTCCGGCGGGCAGCAGCAGCGCGTCGCGGTCGCCCGTGCACTGGTGCTGGAGCCCCAGGTTCTTCTCCTCGACGAGCCGCTGTCAAATCTCGATGCAAGGCTGAGGCGCCGCGTCCGGACCGAAATCCGCGAACTGCAGCAGCGGCTCGGTTTCACGGCGGTCTATGTCACGCACGATCAGGACGAAGCCCTTGCCGTCTCCGACCGCATCATCGTGATGAAGGACGGGAGCATA
Organism: Sinorhizobium meliloti 4H41; assembly: GCF_000375585.1. Lineage (GTDB taxonomy): Bacteria > Pseudomonadota > Alphaproteobacteria > Rhizobiales > Rhizobiaceae > Sinorhizobium > Sinorhizobium meliloti_A. Next base: position 30,841 of record NZ_AQWP01000010.1, read on the forward strand.
GCCCAGGAGGGCGCCCCGCGCGAACTCTACGAAACGCCGGCCTCCGCCTTCATCGCCGACTTCATGGGCGAAGCCAATGTCGTTGCCTGCGACGTGATCGACGTCGACGGTCACGAGGCCACGATCCGTGTGGAACGGCTGACGCATCGCGTGAGCGGCCGCGGAATGCGCCCCGGACCGGCGAAGCTTGCGGTGCGCCCGAACGCGATCACGCTGGAGCCGTCCGCAGCCGGCAGTTTTTCAGGCGAGATCACCCATACGGCCTATCTCGGCGATCATGTGGAGTACGAAGTCAAGACGGCAGCCGGGACGCTCTTCGTGGTCGACCCGGCGGTGGAGCGGGCACTTGCGCCCCAAACGAATGTGGCAATCGCCTTCAAGGAGCGCGGCATTGCCCTCATCAACGGTTAGCCCCGGCAATTTGCAACCAAGGATTCCCTCATGACTTCTCACGTCGTCCCCGGGCTCGAAGCCCGCCTGGCATTGGCCGAAACCATCGGGCGCGAGGCGGGCGCAATGGCGCTCGATTTTTTCGCTCGCCGCGAAACGCTGATCATCGAAACGAAGCGCGACCCGCAGGACCTGGTTTCGATCGCCGACCGCGAAGTCGAAAATCTCATCCGCGATCGGATCGCCGAGGCGTACCCGGACGATGGCGTGCTCGGCGAGGAGTATGGTCTCGTTCCCGGCCGCTCAGGCTTCACATGGGCGGTCGATCCGATCGACGGCACGAGCCCTTTCGTCAACGGCATGCCCAACTGGTGCGTCTCCATCGCCCTCGTTCATGCCGGCATACCGGTGGTGGGGGTCATCGCCGCACCATGCCACGGTGAACTCTACGCGGCAGCACTCGGCCTCGGCGCGCGTCTCAACGGCAAGGCGCTGACGCTCGATGGTTCGCGCACCATTCGCAACCACGTGACCGGGCTCGGCGCCAACAACTATGTCAAGCCGGCCTTCGTCGGACAGATGGTCGAAAACCTGCTGGAGGCCGGCGGCACCTTCATGCGCAACGGTTCCGGCGCACTCATGCTTGCCTATGTCGCCGCCGGCCGTCTGGTGGGCTATTACGAGCCCTATATGCACGCATGGGATTGTCTCGCCGGCTACTGTCTCGTCCAGGAAGCGGGCGGCTGGCACCTGCCCTTCCCCACTGAGGGAGAAAGTTTGACCCGCGGCTCGATCGTCCTTGCCGCCGCGCCCGGAGCAGTCGACGACCTGAGGAAGCTTGCGGGCGTCTGACACTCGCGCCCATGCTGAATTGGGATTGCTGCCTGAACGGCACGGCTGCAACTTAGAGCTCGCCACGTTCCTGAACAGCCAAGGCATGCTCCTTGACCCGGGATTCGGCGTCCCCTATTTCAGCTCCATGGATATGACTGACCAGCTGCGGGCGCATTCGAAGTTAAATTCGACAAGGCTGGCGCTTCAGAGATTGGAACGCGGGCGGGACCCGTGGGCGTTGCGCTGGCAGGCGCTGCTTGCCATCATCGACCTCAGCATCCTCGCGTTTTTTATCCTCGGCCCCTATCTGAGAGCGGGTCCGTCCTATCTCATCATCGACTACATCATCGCCGCATGGATCGGTTGCGAGCTCATCGCGAGAGCGGTGGCCGCGCCTTCGATCGAGCGTTTCCTCCGGCGGCCGATGACCTGGATCGATGTGATCATTCTCGGCACGCTTCTCTTCCCCGACCTGCTGTTCAACTTCGCCTTCCTCAGGGTGATGCGCATCTGGGCGATCGGCAAGAGTCCGCTCCTGCTCGAAGGTCTTCGCCGCGCCGGGTGGTCGCATCTGCAGGATGTCTTCCGTGCCTGCCTGAACTTTCTCGTGTTCCTCTTCGTCGTCACCGGCTTCGTTTACACGACGTTCTTCTATCACCGGGAGGGCGGCGAAGGTTTCGTCGATGCACTCTATTTCACGGTGGCTACGATCACCACGACGGGCTTCGGGGACATCACCCTGCCGGGCACGCTCGGCAAGCTCACCTCGGTCATCACGATGATCGTCGGCATATCGCTGTTCGTAAGGCTCGCCCAGGCCGTTGTCAGGCCCTACAAGGTCAGTTTCCCCTGCCCTCAATGCGGCTTGCAGAGGCACGACACCGACGCCGTCCACTGCAAGGCCTGCGGTCATCTGCTCAACATACCCGATGAGGGTGACTGAGATGTACGAGACGTGAGGCTTTCAGTGTTTCAATGAAGAAGTGAAACGCCTTTAAACATTACACATCTCCGCCCGAAAACCGCTGCACCTAACCCTTCGTCTTGGCTGTCGCGACCGGCTCCGTGGTCAGATGAAAATCAACCATCTCCCTTTCAGTCAGGTAATAGAGCCGGTCCGGCGGTGTTTCGAGAGCGTTGATCCAGAGGCCGGGGCCGACTCCCATCGTATCGAGATGGCGGGCGACTCTGGCAGTGGTGGATTGTGCGAAGGACATGGCTTGGGCCGGTGTCGGCCGTTCATCGCCGCCGCTGAAAACCTGATGCACGCCGATCAGTGCGTCCTTTTCCGCCACACGCGCGACACCCCCTGCAAAAACGATCGGGCAGGAGGACGCGCAGAGCGCCTTCGATGCCACCTTGGTATCGAGCTTCTTCTCGCGGATCAGTTTCGACATCGCGAGCGCATCGTCCACCGAACCACCCGGTGAGTTGAAGGAAACGGTCCTTACATATTCGCCGCGCGCTTCGATCTCCTCGGCGAAGCGCGAACCGGCGCCGAGGTCGATCGTGCCCTCGGCGAGCAGGACGCCGCCGGATCGGAGATCGAACCTCATCGGCTGGCGCAGCACTTCGTCAGAGCTTTCGGGTTGGACTGACGGGCCGTTGGGCGCAGCCTCGGTCACTGCCGGAGGCAGGACCGGCCGATCCTCGAGCATCGGATCGAAACCGGGCAGTCCGGCATTCATCGCGGAGATCTCGCGCAGGTCGATCAGCAGGAAGACACTCGCGGCCGCCAGCATCGCGAAGAAGGCGCCGCGCATCAGCACACCGTCGTCGATCCGGACCAGCGCCTTGATCGCTTCATCGATCCTCATGCGACCGATCCTTTGCACGCGTCCTCGGGTCGAGGCTGGTGATGTTATTCGGCTCCTCCGCTTCCGCCTGAGCGACTATGTCGCCGAGTTGCCCGCCATTCGCCGTCACGGCGCGCTGCACTTCCAAGGCCTGCAGGAGCTCGGCCGCCGTAATGCGCTCGGCAAAGGGCAGCTTCTCCTCCTGCTTGCGGATGGCGCTGTGAACCGCGGCCAGAATGAAGACCAGCACGCCCGGCAGCAGGTCGATGGAAATGGCGCCTGCCCAGGCGGGAATGAAATCGGTCGCATAGCGCAGTACCGCCTCGGCGGATGAAAGCGGAACGAAACGCCGCTCCGCCACCGGCGCACGCGCCAGTATTTCGTCAGCCGCTTCGGAGAGGACCTTGGATTGCGCCGCCACCGAGGCTCGGACAGTCTCCATCACCCGGTCCTGGCGATTGACGAGATCGGCATCGCCGCCGTCGGCCACGGGTGCGATGAAGCCGAGCGACAGGTCGTCTGCGGCACGGCGGATCGAAGGCGCGATCGAAGTCTGTCCGAGCGACGTTATGACGCCTGTGAGCGCCACCACTTCCGAGGAGAACTGATCGGCACGCGGTGCGACCGCACCCGGCGCGGAAACCAGCGTCCGCATCGTCTCGAGCCGCTTCTGCCCCTGGTTGAAAAGTACCGTCACCTGTTCGCGGGAGGCGTTGATACCATTTTCCAGATCCTTCATCTGAGCCGACATTTGCGACAGAAGCTGCACCACGCTTCCGGACCCCGTCGTGCCGGTGAGCGCCCCCGATTGCCGCTCCGAAGCGGCAAGCTGGGCGAAGCGTTCGGATGCGCGCTGGATATCGGGCAGCAGGCTCTGGGCCGCAAGCGCGTTCTGATGCGCCTGGTCCAGGTCGGCGGTATAATCCTCCACCGTTTCCGCAAGATGCTGTTCGAGCGCGGCGGAACCTGCCAGTGCCGCCGCATTGAGCCAGCTCGACATGGCGATGATCATAGCCGCACCCAGAGCCATCACGCCCAGCATGGCGGCCCGGCCCGTATGGTGGGTCACATGCGGATAGAAGCGGGCCATATAGGACCAGAAGGCGTAGATACCGACGGAAACCGAGGCCGAATAGATGATCGCCGCGAAGAAGACCGACGTCGGGGAGCCGTCGAGAATGCTGCGGACGCCGAGATAGGTATAGACGCCCGAGGCAAGCGCCAGCACCGCAAGTGCAAAACGCGTCATGGTTTCCACGGCCGCAACACCGTCATGCAAACGTTGGGATGCGCCGAGGGCCATGAGCACCATCTCCTCAGAGGAATGTATTCCTTAACAGAGAATGAAGAAACGGGCGGAATAAAGGCTGCCCGCAGGGCGAAGAACTGGGATGCCGGAAAGAACCTTCCCGGAAACCGGAGGCGTCATCGAACGAGGTAGCTCTCGACTGCGCCTATGCCCCGTAGCTCCAGCGCGCAACGGCGCTCGAGCGTCCATTGACTGCGCAGCGCGCGCTTCGTCGCCTCGGAGATCTGTATGCAATCGGCCACCCCCTGGGATTCGAGCCGGCTCGCTATGTTCACCGTTTCTCCCCACACGTCGTAGACGAACCGGAGCCGCCCGATCAGTCCGGCGACGACTGGCCCCGTATGGATTCCGATCCGAACCCGAAAACGGTCGGGCCCGGCTTCCGTGTCCTGCAAGGATCGAAGCATGGACTTTCCGAGGGCCACGACCCGGTCGGCATGATCCGGCGCAGGCTCCGGGATCCCGCAGGCGGCCATATAGGCGTCTCCTATGGTCTTGATCTTCTCGACACGGTGCTGCTCCGTAAGCAGATCGAACCTCCTGAACATTCCGTCCAGGCGCCTGACCAGATCGGACGCAGTCGATCTTGCTGCAATGGGCGAAAAGCCGACGATATCGGCAAATAGAATGGAGACCTCTTCGAAGCGGTCGGCGATGATCTCTTCGCCATCCTGCAGCCGCACAACGATCTGGTCGGGCAGGATCGCGCGAATGAGGGAATCCGCCCGCAGCTTTTCCGCTTTTATCTCCTGGAGGTAGCGATGCTCCCGGTCGAGCCAGCGCTTCTTCTCGAGCGTGGAATTGATCCGCGCGCGCAGAAGTATCGGATTGAAAGGCTTCGTCAGATAATCGTCGGCGCCGGCCTCGATGCAGCGGGCTACCGCCGTGACATCACTCAAGCCCGAGATCATGATGACCGGGACGTGCTTCCATCGCTCCTCAGACTTCAATCGCGACAGCATCTCGATGCCGTTCATGTCCGGCATCAGAATGTCGAGCAGGATGAGGTCGAACTCGCCCTCGGCCAATTTCGCCAGCGCGGACAGTCCGGATTCGGCGGTGACCACGCGGTGACCTTCGCGCCGCAGCCGCCGGGACAGGAGATCACGATTGCTGGCCACGTCGTCGACGACGAGGATCCTGCCCCCCTGCTCCGGCCATGCAATCTCTTGCGCCTTGAACAGAAGTCGCTCGAGCCCTGCCGCGTCGATTTCGGCGCGTTCCCCCGGTTGAAGCATCTCGACCGTTTCCCCGCGCGAAAGGCTGGCGAGGGCGTCGACCTGCCTCAGGAGCTCTGCCGCCGCCGACAGTATCACATGGAGGTCTTCCTTCAGCGCATGCTCCGGCGCATCGCCTGCCTCTTCGAGGATCATTTCGGAATAGCCTATGATGGCGTTGAGCGGTGTGCGCAGGTCGTGGCGGAGTCTTGCCTCCGCCTCCGCTTCTCCTTCCTCCAGAGCGCAGGCAGTGCCCTCGAGAAGGCGATCGATAAAGCCGTTCAGTTGCCTTGCTGCAGCACCGATCCGGTCGAGATCGCTCTTAATGTGGATCAAACCGAGATCCCGCGCCTGCTCGATCAGCAGTTCCTGGAAGCCCAGGATTGCCCGCGCCGGGCCGGCCAATCGCTGGGCCACGTGAGCGGCGATCGCCTGGTGCTGGAAGTCGTTGCCGGTGGTCATTTTCCCACCTATACCGCGAGCAGCTGCTCGATCTTGCGAACGAGTTTGGGCAAGTCGACCGGCTTGCTGTCGTAATCGTCGCATCCGGCTTCAAGGGCCATCTCCCGGTCGCTTGCCATTGCATGCGCCGTCAGGGCGATGACCGGTATTCCGGATGTCAGCGGATTGGCCTTGATCCGTCGTGTCGCTTCCCAGCCGTCCATCACCGGCAGGCTCATATCCATGAGGATCAGGTCCGGCTTTTCGGATGCGGCAAGTTCGACGCCGGCCTTTCCGTTTTCAGCAATCAGCACGTCGAAGCCCCGGCGAGACAGCCGCCGGGAAAGCATGTCGCGGTTCATTTCATTGTCTTCCACCAGAAGGATTCTCGTCATTTGCGGCTCTCCTCCTGCATATGTTCAGCCGTCCGCGAGGGCTTTGCCGACCGAAGCGCCCGTTCCGATCTGACGTTCGAGTGCCGCGACCAGCTGGGAGCGGCTGTTTGCGCCTTTGTTCACGACAGCGACCGCGCGGTCGCGCAACCATTTCAGCTCGTTTGCGGAGAGGTCCTTCGACGTGACCACCACCACCGGAATGTTCTGCAGCTCCGGAATCCTCTGCATTTCGCTGAGCGTCTGGAACCCATCCATTTCCGGCATCAGAAGGTCGAGCAGGACGAGACGCGGCAGAATCCGCTTCATCATTTCCAGTCCGCGGATCCCGTCGCCCGCTTCGTGTACGGTCCACTTTCTCTTGACCAGAATGCGCCTGAGAAACTCGCGGGAGGCCTGGTCGTCGTCGACGACCAGAACGTCGTGCTTGCCGCCCCCGAATGTCTCGATCGTCCGGACCAGCTTGTCGGTATCGATCGGCTTCGTCAGATATTCGACCGCGCCGAGCGAAAGACCCAGCTCGCGGTCTGCCAGGATCGTCGCCAGGATCACCGGGATCGTGCATAATTCGGGATCGTTCTTCAGAGCGCGCAGGACCGACCAGCCGTCCTGATGCGGCATGATGATATCGAGGATGATCGCGTCTGGCCGATGCTTGCGTGCGGCAGACAATCCTTCCTGTCCGTTCGATGCCTCGATCGAAGCGAGGCCCGCTTCCGCCAGTGCCTTTGCGATAAGGCTGCGGGCAGCCGGCTCGTCGTCGATGATGAGTGCGGTGCGGCCCGACCCGACCTGCGGTACGGGTTCGGCCGGCGGTCCGTCGGCCTCTCTCTCGCACTGCGCCGGCACCTCCATGGTGAACATGGAACCCTTGCCGAATTCGCTTTCGACGGTAACGACGCCGCCGATCATGCGGCAGAAGCTGCGCGTGATGCTCAAGCCCAGGCCCGTGCCGCCGTAGTTTCGGGTGGTTGAGGCATCCGCCTGGGTGAAGGCATTGAAAAGCCGTTCCTGCTGCTCCGGTGACATGCCGATGCCGGTGTCGGAGACCTGGAACACAAGCCAGTCGCGGTCCGATCTTTGCTCCCGCCGGACCCTCAGGGTCACTCGCCCGCCATTCGTGAACTTGGCCGCATTGCTGAGCAGGTTGAAAAGGTTCTGGCGCAGCTTGGTCTGGTCGGAATGCATCTCGCCGAGATCGGCTTCGAAGTCGTGCGTGAACTCGTTTCCGTTCCTGGCCATCAACGGCGCGACCGTCGCCGCAACGTCACGGAGCAGGTCGGCAACGCTGAAGGTCTCGAGGAAAACCTCCATCTTGTTCGCCTCGATCTTCGACAGGTCGAGAATGTCGTTGATGAGCGAAAGAAGATGGCGACCCGCGGACGCTATCTTGTCGAGGTCCGGGACGAGCTCCTCATCCTCGTGGTCGCGTGCCTCCTCTATCAGCATCTCGCTGTAGCCGATGATCGCATTGAGGGGCGTGCGCAACTCGTGGCTCATGGAGGCGAGGAACTGGCTCTTGGCCTCGTTTGCCGACTCCGCGTGGCTCTTCGCGCGCTCGAGTTCGACCTGCCGCTGCTTGAGCTCGGTGATGTCGGTGTAGACGGCGACCGTTCCGCCATCCGGAATCTTTCGTTTGCTGATGCGGACCCACTTGTCGCCGAACCGCTTCTCGTCAACGAGGCCGGCAGGGTCCCGATGCAGCCTTACGCGCTCGTCGACCCACTCTTGCGGCGACTTGCCTTCGAGATCCACCTGGCCCATCTCCAGGTTCTGCTCCACGATTTCGCGGAAGCTCCTGCCGCGGAGCGTATTCGGCTTGTGGCTCGGGAAGATTTCGCAATATTTGCTGTTGGCGACCAGGATTCTGTCCTCGGAATCATAGAGGACGAAGCCATCCGAAATCACCTCGAGCGCGGCTGCGATCGTCCGCCGCTGCCGCTCCGCTTCGTCTTCGAGTTTTTTCTTTTCGATGGCGCTTTCCCGGAAGAGCGAAAGCGTCCTTGCCATCGCTCCCAGTTCGTCGCCGCCCTCTTCGGGGATATCGACGTCGTAACGTCCCTCCGTCAGGTCGCCGATGACGCGATTGAGGCGCCGCAGCGGGCCGACGATAGAGCGCAGGACGAGGAGCGTCAGCAGCGAACCGATCAACACCACGCCGCCCACCAGGATGGCCGCGGTCGTGGCTGTCTTCTCGGTTTGCACGACGACCTCGTTGCGGGCAGCTTCCGCCTCGGCCTTTACCTGTTCCACGAGCCTGTTGAGATCCGCATCGACCTTGCCGCTGTGGGTGCGCGCCTTTGCCAGCAAGGCGTTGCCGACGATGCGGTTGTCCTGGGTGTAACTGTCGGCGGCCTGCAGAGCCGTTTCGACATAGGCGTCGACTTCCGTACGAATTGCCTCCACCGCCTCGGGCGCGTGCTTTGCGAGGCCCGCCAACTGTTCCTGCAACCGTTCGCGGGCCTCGTCGGCGTTGCGCTGGGAGTTCATCAGCAGACTGACGGAGAGATCGGTCAGCCAATATCTGAGATCGCCGAATGCCACATGGGCCGATGCGGCCGATGCCGCCCGATCGAAGAGCTCCCTGGTTTCGGCCATGCGCTCGGCACTGCGATAAAGCGCCTGCGTGAGAAACAGGGACGAAAGGACAAGGCTGATCAGGCCGGCCGCGGTGAGCGCGGCCACGCGGGCAGAGATCGGCAGATCGGTGATCCGGCTGTCGAGCCTTTTCGCGGGCCGGGCGGCCTGTGTCGACCCGAGCTCATGCCCAAGCGCACTCATTTGAACAAGACGATGCTGATGGCACCGCCCAGATCGCCGGCCTTGCCGCCTTCCTTCGGATAGCCGGTGACGTCGATTTCACCCTTCGGCGAACCGTGACAGGAAAGACAGGACTCCGTGTAATATTCCGGCAGCAGCATCCGGAACGCCGGGCGGCCGTTCACCTGCGTCACTTCCGTATAGAGTTCACCCTTCGGCCTCTGCGGATCCGAGAAGACCTCGTTGATGACCCGGGCCTCCCAAGCATCGGGAAGCGACTTGCGGTTGCGCACCAGAACCTCCGGCGCCGTGACCCGGACCAGCGCCTCATTGCCCGCCTTGACGGCAAATTTCTCGTTCATCAGACGCGCGAAAATGGCCGGGACGAAACCCTTGAACCCGATCCCGGGGCGGTTTATGTCGTCCTGCTCTTCATTCACGACTTCCCGCATCGCCTCGATCTGCGCCTGGAGAAGCTTGCGGTCGCGATCGCCGAGATCATTCGAGATCAACGGATGGCCGGTGCGCTCGCCATAAAGGGCGATCGCTTCGGCCGTGAACCGCTCGCCGTCGAGTTTCTTGTCTCCGATTGCCGGGTCATTGATGAGCGACTGGTAATTCGAAAGGACGTTTCGGGCGGCTCGCAATAACTCGGCAAGCCGCGTCCCGGTCGCGACGTCATCGGCCTCCTCGGCAGCAAGCGAAGGTGCGAAGAGCGCGCAACCGCACAATAACGTGACGATGCAGTTTCGCGCCAGGGCTGCAAGAGCTTCCATTTTCTTACCCCCCAGGAGGAAGCGCAAGCCGAGAGGATACCACAGGAGGGCGCGTGGAAGGAGTCACCAGTAGTCGTCGCTCTCGCGCTTTCGCGCTCAAGCCTTCATCAGACCGACGTGAATCACTGCATATCGATGCGGGCAGCCGCATAAGCGGGCAGGTCGAGGATGTCGCTTTGGTGCGCTTTCGCCTCCAGTTCCTCCGCGCCATCGCGCAACCAGGTCTCGTCGAGGAGCGTAAGGCTACGCGCGCCGGCCTCGGGAAGCATCACCCGTTGCAGATCGGGTGTGAGATTGGCAAGCAACAAGGTACTCGTTCCATTCAACGCCGCACCAAGGCCGGCAACGCATTCGGGCGCGGATGTTTCGACCGCGATCCGCATGCCGTCCGACAGCTGCGCGAGCCAGGTCAGGACATGAGACAGCGGTCTCGTCCGACCGGCTTCGACGGGCTCCCCGGCGCTGACGATCAGCCCGAATGGTCCCGTAAGCGTCGAAAGCGTCAATAGCTCGGGCTCCGCATCGGCAACCGTCGCGGCATAGGCAAGCGTCCAGGCAGCGCCGAAGAGCGCGTTATGTCGGGGGTCCCGCGCCGCCATGGCGATCCGCTTGCCGAACGGATTGTCCTTCGTCGCGCTGCCATAGGGGTTCTGGCGCATGGCAATCGTGGAGGGACCTATGCGATAGGGCTTCGCGCCATAGATCGCGCGGACGGACCGGGTTACGTCCCGCAACGCCTCGAAGGTCTGCATCACGCTCGTGTCGTCGGCCGCATGGACGATCGGGCTGGTGCAGTGGGTGACGTAGGAAAGTCCTTCGGCGGGCACCCGCTTACGGTTGAGCTCGGTGAAATAGCTGAACATGCCGCCGCCGAGCGGCACGCCCGGAAACGCCTTCCGAGCGGCCGCATAGATGTCTTCGAGCGGCGGGCAGTCCGGCCAGACGCTACCGGGCGGCGTCGACTGCCGGTCGACCGAGGGAGAGACGGCCAGGCTTGCGAGGTCGAGGCCGCTCTGGCGCACAAGCTGCGCGATCTCGCCGAGTTCCGCATCGAGGGGTCGCTTGCATGGAACGAAACATTCGAGTGTCACCGCACAGCCCGACGCGTCGGCCACGCTTCGGAAGTGCCGAAGGTCAGTCAGACCGTGGCCGGCATCCGGGTCGAAATGGCAGACGAGGTGCCGTGCGCCGACCTGCTTCAGAAGCCCCGCATTGTCCAGCTCTTCGGCTGCAGCGTCCGGCCGCAGGCCGATGCCGATCTCGGGCAATCTTCCCGCATCGCGCCTGAGCGAAAGGCGAATTTTGCCTTGGCTGCGCTCTTCCAGCTCGGCGGTGTCCTCAGCCGCGAGAATCGAAAGCGTCACGCCCTGGTGCACCGTCTCACCCGCCTTCAGCAGATAGGGCCAGGGCAGTTCCAGCGGGCGCACGTAGGTCTTGTAGGAGCCGTCGGTCCAGTTCCGCTGGTCCTCCATCTCGAACACGTCGCCGGCGAAGCGGCACTCGGCCTTGATGCCGGGCGAAACTTCGTGGGTAATCGCGGCGATGTCCATGAACGGCTGCCAGGGCTCGATGAGGTCCGGGAAGACCGACCGTTCGACCGTGCCGTCTCCATGCTCCACCTGGACCGGCCGCCCGGCCAGACCGACGATCGGATGCAGGACGGCGAAGCCGGCGCGCGCCGTTTCGAAATCGCGATCCGGCGTGAAGCGCGCGCCGAAGACGAGGCGGTCGGGCTTCAGGTCGATAGTGGCGCTGCAATCGAGAAGAGCCCCATCCGGCGACCGGAACCTGGCGGAGTACCGAACGACTGTCCCGGCCCGGCCCTCCTCAAATGTCAGGTCGCGGATTTCCGCCTCGCAGGTGCCCCAATCCCGGTCTCGGACGAGAAAGGAGATGGCCCTGAGTACCTCCTTGCCGGCAAAGCGGATCGTGCGCAGATTGCCGCTAACGAAATCGGCGCTCAAGCGGCCCGCCTCGATCCTGCGCGCCTCCGGCTCCTTCTCGTCGGTGCCGAAGAGGAGAAAGGCACGGGAGACCGTCATCCGAGAACCTCCGCGAGTGAAACGGTCCGCCCTTCCGCCGCGCTCAGATAGGAGGCCTCGACCAGGGCGAAGGTCTCGAGATTGTCGCGGCCGGACGTATCCGGCTCGCGTCCGGCCCGCAAGGCTTCGATCCAATGCTGCTGGATCAGCGCGACGCTCTCCTGAATGTTGTGCCAGGGAGGCGACGCCCAGGAAAGGACGGGCGGTTCCACATTCGTCAGCTTGGTAGCCCCCTTCGCGTGAACGGCAAGGTGATAGCCCTGCGTTAGCCGCAAGGTGCCCTTGCTCCCGTCCACCTCCACGAGGGTCTCGGGAAAGGGCTCGATCGGCAGCCTGGTCGCGTAGCTGCAGTCGACGATCGATGTGATCCCCCCGTCATGGTCCAGGAGCATCGTCGCGACGTCCTCGCCGGCAATCGCCGGATTGACCCGGCGCGTGCGCGCGGTCACCGCCGTCGCATCACCGAAGATGTAGCGCGCGACGTCGAGCGCATGAATGCCGAGATCCTCGATGATGAAGCGTTTGCCCGTTGCGAGATAGGGCTGGCCGGAGAACACGTCGTAACCCGATCGGAAGCTTATCCGCCCCCAGAACACCTCGCCGATCGCGCCGCTGTCGATCGCCGCCTTTACCGCCCGTATCGGCGACTGCCAGCGGAAATTCTCGTGAACCATGAACGCCACGCCTGATTTCGCGCAAGCCGAGACCATTGCCTTGGCGTCCGCCATGGTGGGCGCGATCGGCTTCTGACAGATCGTCGCGACCCCGTGTCGCGCGGCCATTTCCACCAGCGCCCGGTGACTTCCCACGGTCGTGGCGATGTCGACGAAATCGAAGCCGCCATCGGCAAAAAGGTCCTCGGCCGAGGTGTAGCGCCGCTGAATGTCGAACGCGTCGCCGACCGCCTTCAGCCTCTCGGGATCCCGATCGCAGATGGCCACGATGCGCGCCCCTTCGGCGTCACGCCAGCCGTGCATCTGGTTGACTGCGAAGAACCCGCAGCCGATCAGCGCGCCTTTGAGGTCTGTCATGCCCGTCACCCCTTTTTCGCAAGCTGCATCAGCGTGACCTGTTGCTGCAGCCGGCGTTGCGCCTGATCCACCACGACGGCGACGATGATCACGATCCCCTTGATGACCATCTGCCAGAAGGACGAGATGCCCATCATCACGAGACCGTCGGAAAGAATGCCGATAACGAAGGCGCCGATGATGGTGCCGCCAATCGTCCCGCGGCCGCCGGACATCGACGTGCCTCCGAGAACCGCTGCGGCAATGGCATTGAGCTCGAAGGAATTGCCCGTCGCCGGGTGCGAGGCCATGAGTTCCGACGATATGACCAGTCCGACGATCGCCGCGCAGAAGCCGGAGAACATATAGACGAACATCTTCACCCGGTCGACCCGGATGCCGGACATGCGGGCGGCACGCTCGTTGCCGCCGACGGCGAAGATATGCCGGCCGATCGGCGTATACCTGGCCACGTACGCGGCCGCGAGCGCCACGACGATGAGGATCCAGATCGAAACCGGCAGGCCGAGAAGCCGGCCGGAACCGAGGAAGGCAAAGCCCGTCGTCGCGAGTTCCGGCTTGCCGACGAGGTTGGGGAATGTCTGGCCGCCCGATGAAAGCAGGGCAAAGCCACGCGCGACATAAAGCGTGCCGAGCGTGGCGATGAAGGGTGCGACGTTGAGCTTGGTGATCAGGAGCCCGTTGACCGCGCCGATGACGATCCCGACGGCGAGCGTGATGAGGCAGACCTCGACGACGTTGAAATAGACCGTGTAGCCGAACTGCAGATCGATGCCGTTGAGGATGAGCCCGCCGGCCACCATGCCGCAGAGCCCGACGATCGAACCGACGGAAAGATCGATGCCGCCGGTGATGATGACGAAGGTCATGCCCATGGCCAGGAAAGCGTTGAGCGCCACATGCTTCGACATCAGGATCAGATTGGCGGTCGAAAGAAAGTTCGGCGCGAACATCGAGAAGAAGGCGATAACCGCAAAGAGGGCGATGAACGTCCTGAGCTTCATCAATGTGAGCAGCACCGAGCCGCTCGTCGCGTCGGTTGCGTTGGTGGTCGTCGTTGCCGTCGTCATCAGGCGTGTTCCCTTGTCGTTTTATGACCCTCGGCCGAAGCCTTCACGATCATCTCTTCCGTGGCGTCCGCGCGGTCGATGACCGTGACCAGCCGTCCGTTGCTCATGACGGCGATGCGGTCGGAGAGCGCCATGACCTCTTCGAGGTCGGAGGTGGAAAAGAGGATGGCGAGCCCCTCGCCGGCAAGCCGGCGCATGGTGCGGAAGACGTCCGCTTTGGCGCCGACATCTATGCCGCGGCTGGGTTCGTCCATCAGCAGCACCTTCGGTTTGGTCATCAGGGCCTTGCCGATGACGACCTTCTGCTGGTTGCCGCCGGACATCGAGGTCACCTCGAAGTCCGGGTTGGGTGCCTTGATGGAAAGATCGCGGATGGCCGCAGCGATCGAGGCCCGCTCCCGCGCGCCGACAATATGGAAGCCGAAGCGCACGAAGCGGTCGAGGCTCGCAAGCGTCAGATTGCTGGCGATGGAAAGCGCCTGGACGAGACCCTCGCGCTGGCGATCTTCCGGAATGAGCGCCAATCCTGCGCCGATCCTGCCCGACGTGTCGCTGGCGTCGACCTCCGTCCCGCCGACGAAGATCCGCCCCGAGGAATGCGGGTGCTGACCCATGACGCATTCGAAGAACTCGCTGCGGCCGGCCCCCATCAGCCCGTAGATACCCAACACCTCGCCCGCACGTACCGAGATCGAGACATGGCCGACCGCGAGCCCGCCGGTCCGGCGCGGCAGGCAGATCTCCTCGGCACGGAACGCCTCCTCCCCGAGGCGGTGGTCGACCGATTTGGCGAAGTCCTTCGCGTCCGAGCCGATCATCGACCGGACGATCCATCTGGTGTCGATGTCCTTGACCATGGCGTGGCCGGTGATCTGTCCATCCCTGAGCACGGTGATGTAGTCGCCGATCCGCATCAGCTCTTCGAGCCGGTGAGAAATGTAGACGATCGCCACCCCTTGCGCCTTCAGCTCGCGGATGACCTTGAAAAGGACATCCACCTCCGCCGCCGAAAGGGCCGACGTCGGTTCGTCGAGAATAAGGATGCGGGTATCGAGCGAGATCGCCTTGGCGATCTCCACCAGCTGCTGCTGCCCGATCGGCAGGTCTTCGACGAGCGTCTCGGCATCGATCCCGGCATCGAGCCTGTCGAGGAACCCGGTGGCCCTCTCGACCTGCGCGCGATGATCGATGCCGCGAATGCCCCGGTTCAGCTCACGGGTCGCGAAGATGTTCTCGGCAACCGAGAGGTTGCCGAACAGGTTGAGTTCCTGAAAGACCATGCCGATGCCGTGGCGCTGCGCGTCGGCGGGCGAATGGAATTCCACCGCCTGGCCGTCGAGCAGGATGCGGCCGAGCGAGGGCTTCTCGACGCCGGCGATGATCCGCATCAGGGTCGACTTGCCGGCACCGTTTTCGCCGACGAGCACGTTCACGGCGCCGCGCCGGAGCGAAAGGTTCGCATGGCGCACCGCAACGATGCCCGAATAGACCTTCGTCACGTCTTCGAGGCGCAGGACGCAATTGTCGTCGTCAGCTGGGTGCATGATCATCCGCCCACCGTCAGCTGAGCCGGAACGAACAGCGGCAATTGGCCCTTGGCGGGCAGCGGATAGGCGCCGACAGCGTCGAGTTTCTTGCCGACAAGTCCGTCGCGGGACAGCTTTTCCAGCACCAGTCCGTTGACATGCGTGTTGAAGGCCTTGCCGAACTGCGCCCACTCGATCTGGTTCTTGAATTCGTTGAAGTTGACGAAGTCGAGACTGTCGCGGATCGCCGTGCCGCGGATCGCCGGGCCGATCTGCACGCGTGCGTCCGCCTTGCCGTCGCCGTTCGCATCGACTTCCACATAGGCCGAACGCGACTTCGTCTCGGCCTTGACGATGGTGCCGGAGAGACGCGCCGCCAAAGTCCAGGGGGCACTTCCCTGCTTTTCCTTGTGGCCGTATTTGGCACCCGCCGCCTGCGGATCGCTCTCGGCGAGAGCTGTCACTTCGACGAACGGACCGGCCTTTCTGTCGAGATAGGGAAGCACTTTGGCGTCCCAGATCTCGGCGACCATGCGATTGGGATTGAAGCCGCCGGAGGCAGCCTCGGCGGCCTCTTCGGCAGTCGGCGTCTTGATGATCTTGCAGCCCGAGAGTGCCAACACGCCCGCAACCACAAATGCGGACGCGACCTTAAACTTCGGCATCGAAATTCACTCCATGACAGGACAGGCGCGCAGCGTATCGGCCGCGTGCCCAGCGCATCGCCCCGAAAAGCGAAGCCGATTTTCGGAAAGCACGGTGCGCAGATTCAAAGGCTTAGCGGGTGCGGACGATTTTTGCCCGCTCCCGCTCCACCCCCCTGGAACCGATCAATCCGCCAGCGCGAAGGTCTCGAGCTGGTCGGCGTTTTCGCTATTGATCAGCACGCAGTCCATGAGCTGCTTTTCTTCCGCCGGCGCCTTGCCGGTGGTGATGTATTCGTGAGCCTGCTGCACCGCCATCTGCGCCTGGGCGTAGGCCGGCTGCAGGACGGTGGCCTTGATGCCGCCGGACTTGATCGAGTCGCGAACGTCGTTGGAGCCGTCGAAGCCGACGACGATCACGTCCTTTCGGCCGGCCGCCTGCAATGCGGCGATCGCGCCCATGGCCATCGTGTCGTTGCCGGAGATAACGCCCTTGATGTCGGGATTGGCCTGAAGGATCGTCTCCATCTTGCTGTAACCCTCGGTCTGGCTCCAGTTCGCCGACTGCTGCGCCACCATCTTCATCTCCGGATATTCGTCGATGACGTCGTGGTAGCCCTTCGAACGGATGCCGGCGTTGAGATCGGCTTCGCGGCCGAGCAACTCGACATAATTGCCGGACTCGCCCATCAGCTTCACGAATTCCTCGGCACCGAGCTGCGCGCCCTGATAGTTGTTGGAGACGATCTGCGAGACGGCGACCCCGGTCGCATTGATCTCACGATCGATCAGGAAGGACGGCACGCCCGCATCCTTCGCCTTCTGGACGGCCGCAATGGAGGCTTCAGAGCCGGCATTGTCGAGAATGATCGCCTTGGCGCCGCGGCCGATCGCGGTGTCGATCAGCTGCGATTGCTTGTTCGCATCGTCGTCATGCACGAGGACCAGCGTTTCGTAGCCAAGTTCCTTCGCCTTGGCCTCGGCACCCACCGCTTCGGCCTTGAAGAAGGGGTTGTCGTGCGACGGCGTAATGATGGCGATGAGATCGGCCGCATAGGCCGGAATGGCGGAGCTCGCCGCCAATACCGCCGCGAAAGCGGCGATGGTCATTCTGCGTGTCAGTTTCATCTGCTTTTCCTCCCAGGTTGAAAAAACGTCGGAGCTGTCCTCACAGGCTCCGGTATTCCGTTCGCGCGATCAGGTGATGCGGCGGATGCTGTCGGCGATCTCCTGCGGCTCGAAGACGCGTTTCCAGTCCTCGCGCATGAGCATCGGCTTGCCGAATTCGATGGCCTTGTTGCAGGCGTCGGAGAAAACGCCGGGCGTCTCTTCGAAGATCACGGCGCCGAGCACGTTCATGTGGCCGAGCAGGAAGTCGCGCGCGGCCTCTTTCGGGACGCCACGCTTGACGCACTCCTCCATCGCCTCACGCATGACGACCAGCAGCGAGGCGCAGACCGTTTCGGAGAGGCCCGGCTCCAGCAGCGCAATCTGTTCGACCGTCACCCGGTGCGAGCGCATTACCGGCGCCCAGATGACCTTTGCGATCTCCTCGCCGAGCGCATAGGCCTCTTCCGGCCCCTGCATCAGTGCGGAGACGATGTGCTGCTTGGCGGCGACTCCGCCGAAGAAGTCGCGCTTGGCCGCCGGGTCCGTCTCGTCGTTGAAGATCGGCGGGTGGCAGGGATGGGTAACGAAATAGGTAAGATCGCCGCGCTCCGGCAGATGACCGGCATAGGGTGCCGCCGCATCGAGGACGATGACCATCGTGCCGGGCTTCAGCCTATTCACAATCGCGGAAGCAACCTTGCCGATCGCCGTATCCGGCACCGCCAGAATGACCACCTCGGCACCGTCCAGCGCCTCATCGGCAGCGACGGCCTGAAGCCCGAGCTCGTCAGCCAGCCGCGCCTTGCCCGCCTCGCTCACTTCAACATGGCGCACGTCGAAACGCGAGCCTTTGAGGTTCTTGGCCAGGCGGCAGCCCATCTTCCCGCCGGCGCCAAACAGGGCAATCGATGTCATTCGCAACTCCTCAGCTATCTCGACGATCCGAATAGCCGAACTGGTATAATGAGTCAATGAGCATATCAGCAGCCGATAGCCGCAAAGTAGCCAGCGGTTGACAAGTAACGGTGTTCGGATTATCACTGACGAAATTCGAAATTCGTCACTCATCAGCAGGAGACAGGATGAGCGATCTCGCAGACAACGCCGCCGACGCAGCCCGCCAGGAAAACGTGACGCGTATTCTTGAAGCCGCGGAGCGGCTGTTTCGCCATTACGGCTATGCCAAGACAAACGTAGCCGATATCGCGCGCGAGCTCGATATGTCGCCGGCCAACATCTACCGTTTCTTCGCGTCGAAGACGGAAATTCATCAGGCGCTTTGCTCGCGCATGCTCGGGACAAGCTACCAGCAGGCGCTGGAAATCGCGCGTCTGCCGCTCAGCGCTTCGGAGCGGCTGAGGCGCTACGGGCTGGGGCAGCACAAGCTCACCGTCGAGACAATGCTCGACGAACAGAAAGTCCATGAAATGGTCGTCGTGGCGATCGAGCGCGACTGGCACGTGATCGAGAAACATATCGGCCGTCTGGACGAGCTCCTCGCAGCTATTATCCGCGAGGGGATCGAAGCCGGAGAGTTCGCCGAACAGGACCCCGCTATCGCCGCCAGATGCTTCGGCGCCAGTCTCGTCACCCTTTGCCATCCGCAGATCGTCGCCCAGTGTCTCGCCAAGGAAAACCGCGCGACACCCGAGGAGCTCATCGAGTTCGCGATCCGGGCGCTGAAAAAATAAGGCTTGCCGCTGCAAGACGGAGCGGTTTCGGGGCGAAGCCATGCACAAAAACGCCGCGCCGCCGCAGAGCGGCCAAGGAGAGTAAGAGCGATGTTTTCAGGAAGCGCCCTCAACCGACCGTTCGCCGCCCGTCTCCTCACCGCGATTCTGCTCGGTGCCGTTCTCTCCGGCTGCTCGGAGGAGAAAGTCGAGACGAAGGAGACCATACGCCCGGTCAAGGTCGTGGAGATTGCTCCGGCCGGCCAGCCGCGGGAGCTTCACTATTCCGGCTCGGTCAGAGCGCGCACGGAGATGAACCTCGGTTTCCGCGTCGGCGGCAAGATCACCGAACGGCTCGTCAATATCGGCGACCGGGTCAAGCCGGGTGACATTCTCGCCCGTATCGACGCCACCGACTATCGGCTTGCGGTCACGAGCGCAGAGGCAGACCTGCTTGCCGCCGAAAAGCAGGTCCGGACGACAGCGCTTGCGAAACTCCGGGCCGAACAGCTCTTCAGCAAATCGTTTTCCTCCCAGGCTCAACTCGATCAGGCGACCCTTCTTTACGATCAGGCGGTCTCGACGCGAGACGCCGCGGCTTCGTCGCTGAGCCAGGCGAAGAACCAGGTAAACTATACGGACCTCAAGGCCGACCAGAACGGCATCGTCACGATCGTAAACGCCGATATAGGCCAGGTCGTCGGCACCGGAACGCCCGTCGTGACCGTTGCGGTCGACGGCGAGAAGGAAGTCGAAATCGCAGTGCCGGAAACGGACATTGCCGAATTCAAGCCCGGCAAACCGGTCGGGGTGCGCTTCTGGTCGGACGACATGCTTGTGCTCGACGGACATGTGCGCGAAGTCTCCGGCAGTGCCGATCCGCGCTCGCGCACCTTTTCCGTACGCGTCAGCCTGCCGAACGACGGGCGCGTGCTTCTCGGCATGACGGCGACGGTCGAGGCGGCTGCGGAAAGCTCGGCGCCGCTCGTTTCCATCCCCCTGAGCGCGCTGTCGAAGAAGGACGGCCAGAATATCGTCTGGATCGTTGATCGTGACTTCTCGACCGTCCATGCGCGCCCGATCAAGCTCGCCGATTTCGCCGATAACGGCGTGCGGGTCGCCGAAGGCCTCGGCGCCGGCGACCTCGTCGTTGCCGCAGGCACACAGTTCATGGCCGAGGATCTGAAGGTGAGACTTCAGGCGGGCGAACAGCAATCGGCCGAGCAGCAGTCCGCCCGAGCCGAAACGCCCGAAATTCTCCGTTAGAGCTCGCAGCAAAGTAGCGCTCTGACCCTTTGAACTATGCACTTCCCACGGGAAACCGGTTTCGACTTTTCCTGGAAGTGCTTCAACCTCCACCGGTAGAACGGGACGACGGCCATGTACGCCTCCACCGAGGACAAGAAACCGTTCAATCTTTCGCGCTGGGCGATCGGGCATCCGAGCATCGCGCGCTTCCTGCTGGCGCTGATCATCATCACCGGCGGGCTTGGGCTCCTGCGCATGGGGCAACGCGAGGATCCGGAATTCACGTTCCGCGTCATGGTGGTGCAAGCCGTATGGCCGGGAGCTTCCATCCAGGAAATGGAAGATCAGGTGGTCAACAAGATCGAGCGCAAGCTGCAGGAAACGCCGCATCTCGATTTCGTCCGTTCCTATACGCGCGCCGGCAGCGCCATCATCACAGTCCAGATCGAGGGCGACACCGACGCAGACGAGGTCGCCGACGCCTTCTACCAGGTGCGCAAGAAGGTGGGCGACATCGCCGACGAGCTGCCCGAGGGCGTGCTCGGCCCCTATTTCAACGATGAGTTCGGCGACACCTTTATCACCCTGCATTCGATCAGCGGCGACGGCTTCAGCTATCCCGAACTGAAGCGCTTCGCGATCGAGGGGCGCGACATGCTGCTGACGACGCCAGGCGTCGAGAAGGTCGTGATCCTCGGGGACCAGCCCGAGAAAATCTATATAGACCTCTCCTCCAAGGTTCTCGCGGAGCGCGGCCTGACGTTCAACGACCTGCGCAATGCGATCGCCGGTCAGAACAATGTCGATCATGCCGGCTCTGTCGACACCGGTACGCGCTCGGTGCGCATCTCGGTCGAAGGAGACGTCACCAAGGTCGAGGACATCCGTGAACTGCGGCTGAGGGCGGGAAACCGGACCATCCGGCTCGGCGACATCGCGACCGTGACCTCCGGGCTGGAAGATCCCTATGCACGGAAATTCCGATTCAACGGCCACGACAGCGTCCAGATCGGCGTCGTCATGGCAAAGGGCTTCAACGTCACGGACGTGGGCAAGGCAGTGGAAGCGACCTACGATCGCTTTGAGTCCGCCCTGCCCTATGGCGTGTCGGTCGATCAGGTCTCCAATCAGCCGGAAGTCGTCACCGAAGCGATAGCCGAGTTCAGCCACGCGCTCATCGAAGCGCTGATCATTGTCCTCGTCGTCTCCTTCCTGTCGATCGGCTGGCGCTCTGGTCTCGTGATCGCGATTGCCATTCCGCTCGTACTCGCGGCCACCTTTGCGATCATGTACGAGCTGGGCATCGACCTTCAGCGCATCTCGCTCGGGGCGCTGATCATCGCTCTCGGCCTGCTCGTCGACGACGCGATGATCGTGGTCGAGATGATGGAGCGAAAACTCGAAGAGGGGCTGGAAAAGATCGACGCGGCGAGCTTCGCCTATTCCTCGACCGCTTTTCCCATGCTGACCGGCACTCTGATCACCACCGCCGGCTTTATCCCCGTCGGCTTCGCGGAATCGACCGCCGGCGAATATGTGCGCTCGCTCTTCTACGTCGTCGGCATCGCGCTCGTGGTCTCCTGGTTCGTGGCTGTCTATTTCACGCCCTGGCTCGGCTATATGATCCTGAAGCAGCGCCACCACGCCGGCACCCATCACGACGTCTTCGATACGCGCTTCTATCGCCGCCTGAGGGCGACCGTCGGCTGGGCAGTGCGCCATCGCGTCGTCGTGCTCCTGACGACGCTTGCCATCTTCGTGACGAGCCTTTGGGCATTTCAGTTCATTCCGAAGAATTTCTTCCCGCAGTCCTCGCGCCCGGAAATTCTGGTCGATCTCTGGCTGCCGGAGGGAACGAGCATCAAGGAGGTCGAAAAGCAGGCCAAGGCGCTCGAGGAGCGGATGATGGACGATGAGGACAAGCGCTTCATCGCCACCTATATCGGCGAAGGCGCGCCGCGCTTCTTCCTGCCGCTCGACCAGCAGCTTCGCAATCCGAACTTCGCGCAGCTCCTCGTCATGGCAAAGGACGAGGCGGCCCGCGAGCGGCTGATCGTCAAGCTGCGCACGATACTCGCCGAGGATTTCCCCTCCATCCGCACCAAGGTCGACCGGTTGTTCCTGGGACCGCCGACCGGATGGCCCGTGCAGATGCGGGTGATGGGCCCCGACCGCAAGGAAGTGCGTCGCATCGCCGACCAGGTGAAGACGAAATTTCAGGAAAACCCGCTACTCGGCGCCATTCATGACGACTGGCTCGAACCTGTGCCGGCGATGAAGCTGGTGATCGACCAGGACCGCGCCCGCGCCCTCGGCATCACGTCGCAGCGCATCCGCCAGATGTTGCAGGCGGCAATGTCCGGCGTCCCGCTCGACAGCTTCCGCGACGGCGAGGAAACGGTCTCCATCGTGGCGCGGGAACCCGGCGGCAATCGCCACCTGCTCTCTGCCGTCCAGTCGGTCTATGTACCCACCGATTTCGGCGGCTTCGTCCCGGTCTCGCAGATTGCCAAGGTCGTTCCCGTCATGGAACAGGGTATCGAGTGGCGGCGCGACCGGCTGCCCACGATCACCGTGCGCGGAACGCTGCCTGACGGCGTGCAGCCGAACGACGTGGCGATGCAGCTCTTCGACGAGCTCAAGGGACTGAGGGAGGGCCTTGCGCCCGGCTACAAGGTGGAGATCCAGGGCGGCGCCGAAGACAGCGCCGAGAGCCAGGCCTCGATCGCCGCCAAGGCGCCGATCATGCTGGTGGTGATCGTCATCCTCCTGATGGTGCAACTTCAGCATTTCGGCAAGGCGATGCTGGTGCTCGCAACCGGTCCGCTCGGAATCATCGGTGCTGCGGCGGCCCTGCTTATCAGCGGAGCACCCTTCGGCTTCGTCGCCATCCTGGGGGTCATCGCGCTGCTCGGCATCATCATCCGCAACTCGATCATTCTGGTCGACCAGATCGACCAGGACATAGGGGGCGGGATGGAACGTTCCGAGGCGATCGTCGGCGCGGCGGTGCGCCGCTTCCGACCGATCATGCTGACGGCGCTCACCGCGGTGCTGGCATTGATCCCGATCTCCCGCGGCGTCTTCTGGGGACCGCTGGCTTATGCGATGATGGGCGGGATACTGGTTGCCACCGTTCTGACGATCCTGGTTCTGCCGGCCGGTTATGCGCTCTTCTTCGGCAAGGAGCCGAAATCGCGCAAAACGGACCCGGAGCCTGCGGACGCGCAGGACGTTTCGGACGAACAGGAGCGCTACCCGGCGCCGCTTGCGGCAGAGTAAGTGGAGATCGGCCACTCTTGCCCAATTCTGTCGAAATCGAAATAATGTGATAATCTCACCGGGTTTCGATCCCCATGATCGGAAACAGAATCAGAGGCAGGAGCAGGAATGAGCACGATCATGTTCCCGCAAAGGGACCTGCGCGAAGAGACCGCAGCCCTTCGCGCGCAGATTCTCGAAAGGCTGTCGAAACTGCCCTGGGACGGGCTTTCCTTCGCGCATCCCGTTCCGGGCCTCTCGCTCTATCGCATCGTCGAGCCGGCGGGCCCCTTTTCGAGCGTTTACGAGCCAAGCCTCTCTTTCATCATCAAGGGAAGCAAGAATGTCCGCGTCGGCAACGAGACGCTCGTCTACGATGAAGGCTGCTTCTTCCTGACCGCTATCGGCCTTCCCGTAACTGCGCAGATTTGCGCGGCAAGCGAAGGGGAGCCCTATGTCGCAGCGGCCTTGCGTCTGGACATGGAAAAAGTGCGGCGCATCATTGCCGATCACGACATACACCCCACCGACATTCCCGAACGCGACCTTGGTGTGGCTGTCGGCACCGCGACGCGCGAGCTCTTCGATGCCCTGTTCCGGCTGATTTCGCTTGCAGGCTCACCGGCCGACATTCCGTTCCTGGCCGGCCATATCCAGAACGAGATCCTCTATCGGCTTCTCACCGGCGAGCAGGGCGCACGGCTCCGGCGCTTCGCGCTCGCGGGCACGAACAGCAACCGCGTCGCCAAGGCGGTCCTATGGTTGAAGGAAAACTACACCAAACCGCTTCGCGTGGAAGAACTGGCCGAGATCGCCAATATGGGCGTCTCCACGCTGCACCACCACTTCCGTGCCATGACCGCAATGAGCCCGCTGCAGTTCCAGAAGCATCTGCGACTGCATCACGCACGGGAATTGATGCTTTCCAAGTCGCTCGATGCGGCGACGGCGGCGCTGCAGGTCGGCTACGAGAGCCCGACCCAGTTCAACCGGGAGTACCGCCGGGCATTCGGCCATCCGCCGCTGCGCGACATCAGGGCGATTCTGAATTCCAGCGATTCGACGAGGCGGAACTCCGCGGGATGATTGCTGCCCCACCCGGTGCGCTGATCACGATCCCGTCAACCTGGCAGGAATGGGCAATAATTCGGCAGGATTGAATCTACCAGCCCGGCGAATGGTCTTCTAAGCTCCAGGTCTCGTTCATGGTCTTAGGTCAGGTTGCCTGACTCGTGAGCGTGAGTCATTCCAAGAGCTTGAGCGGAATGTGGGCGGAAGACCTTTCCACATCCGCGCCAGCGGCAGTCCGGCATGTGGCAGCGGCATCCCGCTTCACGCGCCGAAACGCGAGGAGAACACCATGGTGACTGTTAAGATCAACGGCGTCGAACACAAGATCGAGGCCGAGGCGGATATGCCGCTTCTGTGGGCAATCCGGGACCTTGTCGGGTTGACGGGCACGAAATTCGGCTGCGGCATGGCGCAATGCGGCGCCTGCACGGTCTATGTCGACGGCTCGCCCACTCGGTCCTGTCAAACCTTCATCGGCGACATCGAAGGAGCCGAGGTGACGACGATCGAGGGCCTGAACGGAAAGGTTGCCGAGACGGTGCAGGCGGTCTGGGCCGATCTCGACGTTCCGCAATGCGGCTACTGTCAGTCCGGCCAGATCATGTCCGCTACGGACCTTCTGGCCAACAATCCCAAACCGACGGATGCCGACATCGACGCCGCCATGTCCGGCAATCTCTGTCGGTGCGCCACCTACCATCGTATCCGCGCGGGCATTCACGAAGCCGCGAAGCGTCTGGAGGCCTGACATGATACCGAAACTGATGCAATCGATCGCCCGTCCTGCCGCCCGGATGGAAACGTCGCGGCGACAATTCCTGCTTGGCGCGCTCGCGGCCGGGACCGGCATTGCCGTCGGATACCGGGTTCTCGCCGCCTCCCCGGCATTTGCGGGCGAGGCGGAAACGGAGAGCGGCTCACACGCATTTTCTCCCTACCTGATGATCGGAGCGGACGGAAAGGTGACCGTGCTCTCGTCCCAGTTCGAAATGGGTCAGGGTTCCTATAACGGCGTCGCCACGCTGGTGGCGGAAGAACTCGACGCCGACTGGTTCACGATCGACGTCAAGGGCGCGGCCGGCAATATACCGGCCTATGGCAATATCGCCTTTGGCGGGACCATGCAGGGCACGGGAGGCTCGACCTCCATGTCCACCTCCTGGGAACGCTATCGCAAGGCAGGTGCCGCCGCCCGGGCGATGCTGGTTGCTGCAGCCGCGGCCGAGTGGGGCGTCGACGCGGCCGAGATCACCGTCGAGAACGGCACCCTTGCCCATCCCTCCGGCAAGAGCGGCGGTTTCGGCGCATTTGCGGCAAAAGCGGCCACGATGCCGGTGCCGACCGACGTAAAGCTCAAGGGACCGGGCGACTGGAAGCTCATCGGCAACGCCAAGCTGAAGCGCTTCGACAGCGCCCGGAAGGCAAACGGAACCGAGCAATACACGATCGACGTGAAGCTCCCGGGAATGCTGACGGCGGTGATGATCCACCCGCCCCTCTTCGGCGCCAAGGTCAAGTCCTTCGACGCTACGGCCGCCCGCGCCATTAAGGGTGTGGTCGACGTGGTGGAAACGCCGCGCGGCGTGGCGGTGGTCGGCGAGCATATGTGGGCCGCGATCAAGGGCCGGGAAGCGGTTACCGTCGAGTGGGACGAAACGGACGCAGAAAAACGGGGCACGCCCGAGCTCATCTCCACCTATCGCGACCTTGCCGGCAAGACACCGGCCGCATTCGCGCGCAAGGACGGGGATGCCGACGCTGCATTCGCATCGGCCGCAAAGGTCATCGAAGCGACTTTCGAATTCCCCTATCTCGCGCATGCCGCCCTGGAACCCCTGAATGCGGTCGCACGCAGGAACGAGGACGGCACGATCGAGATATGGGGCGGGCATCAGCTCCCCGACGTCTACCAGAAACTCGCCAGCGAAATTGCCGGCGTACCGGTCGAAAAGATCCGGCTCAACGTCATGAAGACCGGCGGCAGCTTCGGCCGGCGCGCGGTATTCGACGGCGACGTCGTGGCCGAAGCCGTCCATGTGGCAAAGGCTCTCGGTTTTCGTGCACCGGTCAAGGTGCAATGGACCCGGGAAGACGATACGCGCGCCGGGCGGTATCGGCCGGCCTATGTGCATCGCCTGAAGGCCGGCATCGACGCAAGCGGGAAACTCGTTGCCTGGAGCGATCACATTGTCGGTCAGTCGATCATGGCGAAAACGGCCTGGGACGGGATGGTCCAGAACGGGGTCGACCCGACATCCGTCGAAGGAGCAAACAATCTGCCCTATGCCATCCAGAACCAGACCGTCGGGCTCACGACCACCGACGTTCGCGTTCCGGTCCTCTGGTGGCGCTCCGTCGGCTCGACGCACACGGCATTCGCAGCCGAAGCCTTCCTGGACGAGGTCGCCGAGGCTGCCGGGCAGGATCCCCTGGAGTTCCGCCTGTCAATGCTGGAGCCCGGCTCGCGCCACGCGACCGTTCTCAAGCTGGCGGCGGAAAAGGCCGAATGGCAGAAACCTCTGCCCGACGGCCGCTTCCGCGGGGTCGCGGTCGCCGAGAGCTTCGGTTCGGTGGTGGCTCAGATTGCCGAAGTTTCCATTGATGGCGAGGGCATCAAGGTCGAGCGCGTCGTTGCGGCCGTCGATTGCGGCCTGGCGGTCAATCCGGATCAGGTCCGCGCTCAGGTCGAGGGCGGGATCGGCTTCGGGCTGAGCGCCATCCTGGGCGAGGAAATCACGCTCACGGAAGGCCAGGTCGATCAGGGCAATTACGATATGTACACACCGCTCAGGATCGATGCGATGCCGAAGGTCGAGGTCCATATCCTCGCCTCTGCCAACCCGCCGTCGGGGATCGGCGAACCCGGCGTTCCGCCGATCGGGCCTGCGGTTGCCAACGCAGCCTTCAAGGCGCTCGGCAAGCGGATTCGCGTCCTGCCCTTTGCAAAGTCGCTCAACGCCTGAGCGCTCATGCCGGCCGCCAGCGCGGCCGGCATCTTCCCGCGTGATCCGCGCCGCCCAAGCTACACCGAAGAATTTGCGGAAGCATCATTTCCTCGGAACCATCCGCACCGCAGGCTGTTAGGCGCCGTCGCTTCCTCGAGGCGACACGTTCAGAAGAGCGGGTCGGCTCTCGTCCCGCCACCGGAGCCGACCCGGGCGGCGTCCCTCCCTCTCTCCCCCTCCCCGGGGGCGCCGCCGAGCGCTGCGGAAGGTGCCTCCTCCGCAGCGCCGCCGCCTGGAAGGCACCGCCGATGCTCATTGCGCGATCGCGGTCGAAGAAATCGCCACGCAGGATGCGGCTCCTGTGGGAAGAGCATCGCATGGCCCTGACCGTTACCGAGCTGGTAGGTCTGGATACCTGAAAGCGTGTCGACTGCCGTGCTGCCCTTGGGCGGCACCCAGCGCAAGCAGCAGGCGGGAACTCGGCCGGCTCGAACCTTGAAAGATGGCGACGAAACGTACCTTATAGGCAAATATGGGTTGCGCATCAGGACGCAACGACACGCATAGGTTGATATGTTTTACTCGCCGTTATGCTGTAAGCGATTTGATAATCGGCGATTTTCCGCTCCGGCGCATTACGCCCGCTCCGAGTGGTGCCGCAAACGGCGCAGGCTCCTCTTCGAGGCGTTGCGAGGCGTCGGGTGATTCGTGAAGCGGACCGGACCCCGCTTCCAGGCGCGCAGGGCTAACCGAAGAACAGGGACGCGATCATGATGGCGGAAACCAATCCGAGGGCGGCGATGAACACGATCAGGTCGATCATGGGGTGATGGCGCAGACCGCGTCGCATGGCGAACTCCTCCACCCGTTGCGGGTCAAGCAGAACGTCCATGCGGCGGATTTGTTCATCCTGCGGTCATTCGATCACGCGCAGCCGGATGCTTCCCGATCAATGTCCGCCCTTACGGCGAGCATCGTGGCTGTGATGGCGGTCGTGCTCGCCTCCGCCTCCGGAAACCTTGCTGCGCGTCCGGCGCTCGGAATCGGCCGGCGGCTTCTCTATTTCGAGCGGAGCTTTCGCATTTTCATGGGAGGCGCCCGGACCGCCCTGGCGGATACTTGCGGGTGTCTTCTTGGAAGTGGACATGCGCTCTGCCTCATCTGTCCTGCTGATAGCCCTGATGGGTCGTGTTGACCTTGGTGTTGCCCTGCTGCCCCTTCTTCTCCGGATTTTCTGCGAGGTCGGGCTTCTTCGCCCCGGCGGATACGTTTCCAGACTCTCCGGCTCCCTTGTGGCTGCGGTTGTCCGACGGGACGGGTGGTGGTCGGCTGCTCATTCGAGACCTCCTCACTGTGCCGTGGCGTCTTTAGCGCCAGCGTCTTGCGGGTATGCGGCCCTAACCTGTCAGGACGGGCGTTGTTCCTGGTCGTCGAAAGGCAGGACCGTGCCGGCAGTTGCGGCATGCAGGTATGTTCCGAGGACAAGGCCGAGACCCATGGCGACATAGGCCATCATCAGGTCCGACTTCGGCAAAGCGAGTTCCCAGCCGGGCGTGAGGCGCTTGGGGACGAGGCCGTAATCGACGAGGGCTGCAAGGGCGGTGGTGCCAGCCGCGGCGGCGACGACCCGAGAGGGTGAAGGCCGCGCGCTGCGCCCGATCATTGCCGAGAACGGGAGCGCCCACCAGAACGAGGCGAGCATGTGCGTTGTAAAGCCGGTGCCGGTGTGGGCGAGATCGGGACGCGATACCGACCCCGAGCGCGGGCCGTGTATCCAGTGGCTCGTCGCGTTGATCGGCCGCCACGGGCTCCTGTTCCGGCGCTCGGCCGCAACCGCCAGCGCCGCAAGGGCGGCGAGGCCCGCGCATAATCCGCTGGCGGCTATGAGTGATACTCGTGCCATCCGTCTCTCCCGAAATCGTGACAGGCCGACGGATGAACCGGCGGCCCGCCTCTTTGTTCCGGCAAGAAGGCGGTGTTCTACTCTGCCGGCTGCGGAACCGCTGCGGGGAGCGCTCCGCCGCCCGCAAGGCTACGCTGGCCGGCCCCTATCGTCACCACGGTCGCCACCCCGGCGGCCACTGACACCCAGAAACCGTTCTGCGCGCCGAAATTGTCGACTACCCAGCCGGAGACGAACGCGCCCAAGGCCATGCCTATGCCGATGCCGGTCATCACCCAGGTAACGCCCTCCGTCAGCATCGACTCGGGTACGCGCCGCTCGATCAGGCCGAATGCCGTGATGAAGGTGGGCGAAATCGCGATGCCGCTGGCGAAAACCGCCAAGGCGAGGAGCGGCACGGTGTTCGCAAAGAGAAGAGGCACCGACGTTATGGCGATGACGCTCACGGCGATCAGAAGCTGCCTGTGCAGGGGCATGGCGGGGTTCAGGGCACCGAGCGCCAGGCCCACCAGGAAGGAACCGACCGCATAGACGCCGATGACGAGGCTGGCAGCCTGCGGCTCTCCGAGTTCCTTGGTGATCGCGACGGCACTGACTTCCGCCGTGGCGAAAATCGAACCGACGAAAATCAGGGCAAGCGTGATGATCTGCACGGGACGCTGACGGATTGCCGAGACCTGCGAGACGCCGGCCTCCAATCGGCGCACCTTCGGCTCGGTCGAGCGCTGCAGGATGAAAGCCGCCGTCCCGAGCGCGAGGAATATCGTGCTCGTCAGCATGCCGGCTTCCGGAAACAGAGCGACGGCGAGGCCGACCGACAGCGAGGCGCCAGAGATATAGACAAGCTCGTCTGCCGACGATTCGAAGGCGAAGGCTGTGTTCAGCTCGGGTTGATTGCGGAAGATCTCGGTCCAGCGGGCGCGGACCAAGGCGGGTATGCTGGGCATCATCGCCGCGAAGAAGGCAGATGCGAACAAAGTCCATTCGGGCCAGTCCCGGTTGGCCGCAATGATCAGCGCCAGGAATGCGGCTACCGATACGATCGTCGTCGGGACGACTACGGCGGTCTGGCCGAGGCGGTCGACCAGCCGCGATATCTGGGGCGCGACGAGCGCATTGGTGAGGGCGAAGGTAGCCGAAACCGCGCCTGCCAGCCAGTATTCGCCATGGGTCTGCGACAGCATTGCGACGATCCCGATCGGTGCCATCGCAATCGGCAGTCGTGCGAAGAAGCCTGCTGCCGAAAAGCCCTTGGCTCCCGGCGCCCTGAAGATTTTCCCGTAGGGATTGGACATGAGACGCTCCAATGAAGGATGGTGCTAGATGACATACGCCGCGTATGTCATCTAGTTAGTTGCATACGCGTCGTATGTCAAATAAAATACGAGGCGTATGCGAAACGGGAGACGATATGAACAGACCGCGAAAGGAAATGATCGCCGAGACCCGCGCAAAACTGATCGCGGCCGCCAGGCATTCCTTCGGCACCATCGGCTATGCGGACTCGTCGATGGACGATTTCACCGCCGAGGCCGGCTTGACCCGCGGTGCGCTCTACCATCATTTCGGTGACAAAAAGGGGCTGCTGCAGGCGGTGATCCGGGAGATTGACGCCGAGATGACGGCGCGCCTGAACAAGGTCTCTTCGGAAGCACCGACGCGCTGGCAGGGATTCGTGGACGAGTGCGTCGCCTATATCCGCATGGCTCTCGAACCGGAAATTCAGCGCATCATGTTCCGTGACGGACCAGCGGTGCTTGGCGATCTATCGCAATGGCCCATGAACGAAGGCTGCATAGCGGCGCTGGCGGGCAGCCTGGCTCGCCTCAAGGCCGAAGGGGCGGTCATCGACGTCGACACGCAAGCTGCAGCCCGTCTTATCAACGGAGCGAGCAGCCACGCGGCGCTATGGATCGCCAATTCCGACGACCCGCAGGAAACGTCGAAAAAGGCTGTCGAAGGCTTTCGGGCGCTGCTCGAAGGCCTGAGGACCGAAAAGGGCTGACTGCCGCGTTTCAGTGTTCCAGCAAAACGCCGGAATGCTTCTAGAGCATTTGATCCAACGCACTTCCGGACGGAAAACCGTTACACACTTTTCCTGTATGTGCTCTAAAAGCGCACCACGAGCCCGAGGATCGGCCCCTGCTCGACGACGTCGAAGACGAATCCGTCATTGCTGTAGTCGACACCCAGCGCGCGGTAACCGGCAAGCGCCGAAACGGTATCGCTGAAGCGGTAACCGATAGCCGCGGCGACATCCCAGTCCAGATCCGCGCCACCGGCGCCGACAAGGCCCCAACCGGTCATGTAGATCTCGGGCGTAAACGAATAGGTCCCGCGAAAGCCGGCGATTCCGTCCACCCAGGTCGCATCGTCGGTTCTCGACACACCATCGAGAACGCCCCCTTGGAAGGAGAGCTCGCTCTTGACGGACCAAACACGCAAGCCTCCGACGACATCGAGCCGTGCAGCGCTGTCCTCATAGATCGCGTAGCCAGCGCCGAGTGTGCCGGCGAAGGTCTCCGTCGAAAGCTCGACATCGTCGGCGAGAACGCCCCTGGGCGTGCCGCCCTGGCCGGAAAGCTTGATGTACATCGCGTCCCCGAAGATGCTGTAGGGTCCGTTGCGCGCTTCGGCGATCGCCATCGCAGCGAAATCCAGGTGGTCGAAGACATCACTGAAACTCGCGTCGACGTCGACCGCAGGCAAGCCGAACTGCTCGATATCCCCCGAAAGCCCCGCCGCCCAGAAGTAGGGCGCGAAGGAAAACGTCCAGCCGCCCTCCGTGGTGACCTGCTGGGTTTGCGGTGCCACCGGAGAATAGATGTCCGCCGCCGTGGCACCGCCGGCAAGCAGGCAGGCTCCGATGGAAGCCAGAGTCGCTATGAAACGAGATGTCATCACATCCTCCGATATTGCCCGCCGGCACGATCGGCCGCGGCTCGACAAAGTCTTTCAATCCTTAGGCGATTCAAACGCCCCAACTCACTGAAACCAGGCAGTTCCGCACGAAAAATCTTCCCGTAATTCGCCGGGAACCGTTCTAAGTCACTGGGTCGGGTCTTCGCTTTTCTCGGCGCTTGTCAGCGTCTCCTCGAGGTTGACCTTCTTGCGGCGCGTCCCGCTCTGTTCGATGATATTGACCGGCGCGGAAATCGTGGCGGCCGCGACGTTCCCGACATTTTTGGCAGTGCCGGCGACTACGGCGGTGATTCCGTCGCCCAGCGTGATTTCGGAATCGGTAAGCGTCTGGCCCTTGATGATCCGCTGCCCGATCAACTGCACGATTTCAGGACTTTCGGCGAACTTGCCGTGATGCAGGCCGTCCTCCGTCTCGACCTTGGTCAGGTCGATTGCGGTGATTCCGGCACGTTCCAGTTGGGTACGGTAGGGTTCGGCAGTCGGATCGATCGCGCCGAGCCGCGACACGTCGCCGGAGATCAGCCGCGAGACCGCCAGCGCGCGGTCGTCCTGTGAAACGAAGACCGTGAACTTCGGCCGCGCCTTGCCCATGTCGACCCATTGCTTGGCGAAGACGTCGAGGTCGATATCGGGCGAAGCAAGGATCACGTTCTCGATCTTCGGCGCGATCTTTCCGTCACGAATTCCCATCTGGCGCAGCGATTCCATCGTCAGCCACGTTCCCATGGAATGAGCGAGGATGGTGACGTCCTTGACATGCGGAGAATTCGCAAGCGTGCGCAGCGTATCTTCGAGCGCTGTGCGGGAGTAGTTGGTGCTCTCCCTGTCGTAATTATAGTCGAACACGCGCGCCCGTGACGGCCAGGTAAACAGGATCGGCGTCGCCTGCGCACCGGAATCGTGCACGATCTGCGCCAGCCGGAAGACCGCATCTTCGTAGCGATTGTTGAAGCCGTGAACGAAGAGAAGCACGTGGCCGCCCTCATTGTGCATCTGGAACCAGCTGCGCGCCTCGTCATCCGATGCCAGCTCGCGCACCCGCGTCACGGCGAAATCCGTCTCCGGGTTGGGCGGCAGCTTGCGCGGCCACTGCACCGTGCCCGGCTTGCGGCGCGAGTCCGGCGGGATCGAGACCGCAACGTCGGTCATCGAAAGCGTCGGACTGCGCTCACCCGAAAACAGGGTCGCCGGGTCTCCCGAGGGCTCGCGGGTCGTGGCCACCAGCATGTCGACCTGAGACGTCGTAGATGGCTGCGCCAGAGCCACCGGAGTCATCACGCCTTTCGGGTGACCTCCGCAGCCGGCCAGAAGGGCGAGCGCGACAAACCCCGACAGAGCCGCGCCCCAGGCTTTCGCAACGCGGAGCCGCCCTCCGCACGAACCTATACTCAGCAAAACAACGCCTCACACTCCAGGCGCCGTCGCGCCGCCCCTCACATTCGACCTGCAACTTAGACCCTTACACGGCAAGATTGAAGTCCGTGTAACGATCCCATTCTTCAAACTGCGTATCCCCGGCCGGACGCCCAGCCCCGCGTCTCAGCGGACGCGCCTGACACAACGGAAACCAACATGGCTCGTCGTCGTATCCGTCTCCTGAGCGTGGCGGGCTGCGGGACGGTACCGCCGGCAATAGTTGGGCGCGCAGAGATGCGATCCCCCCTTGAGGACGCGGCGCGGAACCTTCACTCTTGCCGCGGGATCGATACTGGCTTCCATATCCCCGTTGCGCGGATTGCTCGGAATGCAGCACGGTTTCGCAGCCGCCTCCGGGTGGCGCACGGACCAGTAATCCGTGGTCCACTCCCAGACATTGCCGATCATGTCGTAGAGCCCGCAGCCGTTCGCCGGGTAGTGTCTCACCGGCGACGTCCGCGCGAAGCCGTCCTCCAGCGAATTCTCGATCGGGAAGCTGCCCTGCCAGGTATTGGCCATGTGATTCCCGCCCGGGGCGAATTCGTCCCCCCAGGCAAACTCGGCCTGATCGAGACCGCCGCGCGCCGCGAGTTCCCATTCGGCCTCGGTGGGCAACTCCTTGCCGGCCCATGCGGCATAGGCCTTTGCATCCTCATAGGAGACATGGACGACGGGGTGATCCAGAATCGCTCCGATGCTGCTCTTGCGCCCGAGCGGGTGCCGCCAGTTGGCGCCGAGGGTGAATATCCACCATTGCGATATGTCGCTTCCCCTCAGCGGGTGTTTCGGCGGCGTGAAGACGAGCGAGCCTGCTCTCAGATTGGACGGCGGCGCGCCGGGATAATCTTCCGCACGCGGCCGCTTTTCTGCGAAGGTCACATGTCCGGTCGCGTTTACGAACTCCAGGAACTGACGGTTCGTGACCGGCGTCTCGTCCATCCAGAACCCGTCGACCGCCACCGGGTGCACGGGCGCTTCCTCGGGATAATGGTCGTTCGACCCCATCATGAAGGTCGCACCGGAAATCCAGACCATTTCCGCCGCGGGTTGAAGTTCGGCCGCGGTGTGCAAAGACGACTTCATTGGCATTCTCACTGAAACCGGTTCCCAGATCTACCGCCGACGGCTAGCTGCCCAATTCATGCAGGGCATCTTGGACCAAGCCCGCGATCTTGTCCGCATTCGCCTTCCGACAGAATGGCTGCAGGCGGCATAATATTTCCCTGCTGTTGCCGACGCATCGCACCCTTTCGCATCACACGGCTGCCGCTGCGGCGCCGTTCCGGCAAGCCCGGCGCACCGGGTTCGCGCCCTCAGTCCTCGGCGATCGCCCAAGCATCGCTCGGATTGAATGTGCGGATGTCGGCGGCAGTTTTCTCAGTTTCTTCCCCGAGATCCGCTTCGTAGACGATGCCGTTGCGGTTGACCACGAAAGTCTTCACCCCCGAGACACCGTATCTCACCGGCCAGGCCACCAGGCCGAAGCCGGCAATCATGTTGCCGTTGATGATATAGTCGAACTTGCCGCCCGTGATGTTGTCGCCCTGACTGGTCAGGATACGGTAGCGATAACCTTGATAGCCCCGGCCGGCCTTCGCCCGTTCCACGGCATCGCCCTCTGCAAGAGCCGCGGCCGCAGGGCTCTCCTCGCCTTCGAACTTCTCTGCAGGCCAATAGAGCCCGTTCTGCGTACCCTCGTCGCTGATCAGTTTCTGCGCGTATTCCAGGACGCCGTCGCCGTCGTGGTCGCCGAGCGCATACTCCTCCTGCGCTCCGACATAGGCGCGCATGGTGGCTAACGTCGCCAGTTCGTTGTCACCGACCCGCCGGTTGGCGATCTCCTCCAGTCCGACAAAGGTGTCGAAGGCCCATTTGCCGTCGTCCCCCTTCGAGATCGGGAAGGGAAACGGCCACAGCTCGTCGCCGATCTCGAGGACCTTGCGGCCCTCCACTTCCTCGACGACGACCTTCTTCTTCACGCCTTCCTGTATGTCGGCATAGGTCTCCATCACCCCTTCGCTCGACCTTGTCTTGGCCGGGTCCAGCCCGACCAGCACTGCGAGCTTGTCGAAATCGCCGCCGGTGACGGTCGTCTCGAAAGCCTCGACCGCCAGTTCCGGCGTGTCGAAAACGGGCGGATCTTCTGCCGCCGCATAGTCTGCAAGCGGCGTATCCTCACCGGCTTCCTGGGCCAGGACTGCCGGAGCGAGCGCCGTGCCGCCGAGGAGGATCATCCCGAAGAGCGAGAGAGCGATCCCGTCACGAATGGATTTGGTCATCCTAGCCTCCCGATCTGATTACCGCCGGCGTCCGCCGCCACGCTTCACCATCTTGTGCCCACCGCCGCCACGATGACCGCCGCCCATGGAATGGTGGCCGCGGCTGGACGACATATGGGTTTGCCGCTTGTTGCCGACCTCGCCGAGCGCCGAGTGCTTGCCGCCGGACGAATGTCGCACGTTGTGTGCACCCGGTTTCGGTGCATGCGCCTTGCGGTGGACGTTCGACCGTGCGCCTGCGGCCTTGCCTGTGCTTGCACGGGCGCGGTTCGCCGCAGCCCCGCCATCGCGACGCGGTGCGTCCACACGACGCTGGGCATTGCCCGCCCGCTCCCGTTCGGCCCGAACGCGGTTCGCATCGACCTTGCTCTTGCGGATGTCGTCGACGGAAACCTTGCTCGGTCTGCGGGCGATTTCGTCTCGGTCGCGGCGCACGTCCTTCGCCCGATTGGCGATGTTGTTGTCGCGGTTTGCCTTGAAGTCGTTCGTAAACTTGTCGCGATCGATATTGGCAAACTGATTCTTGTCGAACTTGATCTTGGACCGGTCGACATTCTTCCAGTCGACATCGTTCATCTTGAATTTGTCGCGGTCGATATCGATGTCGTTGAAGCAATTGTCGCAGTCGATGTCGACGTCGCCGTTCCAATGCCCGCCCCAGACGCCCCAGTCGTCCCAGTCGACGGCCGCCGCCCATATCGCAGCCCCGGTGATCGCGGCGGCGAAATAGGGGGCGGTCGGGTAGTAATAGCTCGGATAGGGATCGGGATAATAGGCGATTGGCGCCGGCGCGTAGCCCGGCTCGTAGAGCATTTCCGGCTCGTATCTCGGCACGTAGATCTTTTCCGGATCCGCCGCCTGGATGACGATGTTGCCGCCTTCGTTTACGACCTTCACCTTGTCGTCGGTCTTGATGACGCCGTCCGCCACCGCCTTGTCGCGCAGAGTCTGGACCGCTATCAGAACGTCTTTCTGCTGGTAGGCGAGCGCGCTGCCGAGCGCCTGCGTCCAGTCTAGATCGTCGCTCATCATCTTGACGATCTCGGGATAGTTGAGAAGCGATATCACGCTGTCGTCCCAGCTCTCCTTCGGCTGCAGCTCCTTGTTCGTCTTCTTCTCTTCGAGGAACCGCGCCGCCTCCACGATCTGCAGCGGAAAGAGCGAAGCGGAGCTGACCAGCGCGACGAGCTCGTCCGGATAGAGCGCGATGCGCGCGACCATGGTTTCGAGCTCTCCCTCGGTCAGGAGAGCGGGTTGATCATCGCCCGCCTCGCCCGCCTGAGCCTGCGCGGCCTGCTGAGCAAGACCTCGGGGAACCAGGGCCGGACCCGCAGCCATCAAAATTGCGAGCCCCGCGACACCGATCGGACGGGCGATCAGTCTGAGCAACTCAGTCGGCATAGCCTCACTCCCTGCGTTTGCACTTCACGTTACGGTCTTGAGCGTCAGCTCGATCTCTTTCTCTCATGCTTTGCGTGACGGCGCCCGCCATGGCGCGGCTGCAAAGCAGTTGGAACTCGTTGCGAAGCGCTCCGAAGGCTCTTCGCGGGCGCACCTCACTTCGGGAAAAGGAAGGTGACGGCAAGGCGTGCGCCCCAACCCTGCGGCCCGTTGTCCGGTGCGGCCGCCCAGTAACGGGCGCCCGCAGTAATGCTCACCGGCTGCTCGCCGAACTTGACCAGCTTGGACACCTGGAAGTTGACCGGGACGGACCACTGGTCGCTTTCCCAGTCATAGGTGCTTTCGGTGTTGAGCGCGAATGTCCAGGCGTCCGGTGTCGTGTAGGAGACGAAGGGCTGCAGGAAGGTCGAGTTGACATCGGCCCTGTCGTCATTGCCTGCGAGGGACCAGATGTGATTTGCCAGAGCGCCATAGGTCCAGGGGCCGTCCTGCTTCAAGACGACGGCCGTCGGTCCGATGCCCCATTTCTCGCTGCCGAGCAGATCGTCCGTGCCTGTCGGGATGAGAAAGACTGGACCGACACCCCAGATGATCCCGCCCGCCGTCGGCTCCTTGGGCGAGAAGAAGAAACTCTGCACGGTATCGCCTAGCCCGAACTGATCGCCGGAAGGCCCGGCAATGTCGTCCTGAGAGATGATCGGAAAGATCGTTCGCGAAATGAGGTTCCAGTCTTCATTGAGGCTGATCGGTATCACCGGCTGCACGTTCAAGGTGACCCGGTGCCCGTCAACCGGTCCGAAACCACGGTCGTAGTTCAGCTGGAACGGCACGCTGATGAGCGAGGCGATTGGGTTCGACAGCTGCTTGGCGAGATCGGCGCCGGAGGAATCCTGTGCCTGGGCAACGCCGCAACCCGCGGCGACCGCAATGGCAAGCACCGCAGCATGCGGGAAGGTCGGCGCCGATGTTCCTGCGCTACGCACCCGACCTGCTCCTTCGGATCGTATTCTGGCGAGCGTCATCCAAGATGTCTCCCTACCTGCACGTCTGTCCGATTGCAAGAATAACTACCGGACTTCCCTTGGTAGAACGCTAACGTGGAAAGTAGTTGCACCACTGGCATTACTTGCGGATACGTGGCGAATTGAACAGCGGCAAGTTGGCCTTTGGTCCAACTATCGCTGCCCCGCAAACGGCCGAATGATATTGTCGGCGTGCGTCTGCGAAAGAATGCCTTTTGCCACCGCTTTCGAACCGCGGCCGACATGCCGGCGCGCGTACATCGGAAGCCCGACGTCGGCGTCGTCCAGGCGTTCGATCATCGTCAAAGTCAGTTCAGGAAGACAGATAATGTTCGAGATCAGCCGCCGGTCGGCCTTGAAAATCGTCGCTTTTACAGCCGCGAGCGCCTCGGTACCTCATGCGCTGGCCGAAAGCTCCGAGACCTTGCCCTCATGGGCCGAGGGCGACGCAAAGGCGCGTATCCTGGAGTTCGTGGCGGCGACGACGACGAAAGGCAGCCCCGATTTCGTCGAGCCTGCGGCCCGCATTGCAGTGTTCGACAATGACGGGACGCTCTGGGGCGAACAGCCCATGTATGTGCAGCTTGCTTTCGTGCTCGACCGCGTCAGGCAGCTGGCGCCGCAGCACCCGGAATGGCAGACGACGGAACCGTTCAAATCGGTGCTCTCCGGGGACATGGCCGGAGTCGCGGCGAGCGGCGAGCGTGGACTGCTGGAACTCGTCGCTGCAACCCACGCCGGCATGTCCGCCGAGGAATTCGAGAAGATCGTCTCCGATTGGATCGAAGGCTCTCGGCATCCGACATCGGGCAAACTCTATACCGCACACATCTTTCAGCCGATGGTCGAACTGATCGACTATCTGAAGGCAAACCAGTTCGCAGTCTTCATCGTCTCGGGCGGCGGGGTGGAGTTCATGCGCCCGTGGACTGAACGCGTATACGGGATCCCCCCGGAAAACGTCGCCGGCTCCAGCATCAAGACCAAGTACGAACTGCGGGACGGCCATCCGGCGATCACGCGTCTGCCCGAAATCGACTTCATTGACGACGGTCCGGGCAAGCCCGTCGGCATCCACAAGTTCATCGGTCGACGGCCGATCGCCGCTTTCGGAAATTCGGACGGCGACTTCGAGATGCTGGAATGGACAACCACCGGCCCCGGACGCCGCTTTGGCCTGATCGTTCACCACGACGACGCACAGCGGGAAAACGCCTATGACCGCGAGTCCCATTTCGGCCGCCTCGCACGGGGCCTCGACGAGGCGTCTGCACGCGGCTGGACGATCGTCAGCATCAAGAATGACTGGAAGGTCGTTTACCCGGAGTGAGTGAGCGATAACCCGGAAGGCGGAGCGTCTCTCATGGAAAATGCACTTCCGGAGGGAAAACACTCATTCCGTCCATCGGGTCTATCTGGAGCGCGGCGCCGATATCGGGCGCCGATCGTCTCGCAGGCCATCGATGGCCGCTGACAGCGAGGCGCGGGAGAGCGGCTTGTTGAGGAAACCCGCAGCGCCCGCGCGCATGCAGCTCTCACGCACCCCCTCTTCATCCGCGCCGCTTATGACGATTACGGCAGGCCTTGGCTGCCTTCCCCTGAGCTCGTGCAATATGTCGAGCCCGTTCATGTTCGGCATGTGAAAATCAAGGAGTACGCAGGACGGCTTGGCCTCTTCGAGTTCTTCGAGGAACATTTCGCCCGAGGCGAACGCCACCGGCTTGAAGGACAGCGACAGCACGAGTCGACAAAGCGCGCGACGAACCAGCTCGTCGTCATCGACAATGGCAATGATACGCTGACCCTCGCTCATCCATCATTCATATATCAAGGCCCTGGCTGATCGTAGTTGGACTTGGGACCAATGCCCCCGGCAGGAGGGTCTGCAACAGCGACCAGGCGAACAAGGTCCGCGACCGTTCGTACGCCCAGTTTCGCCATCATGCGGCCCCGGTGAACCTTGATGGTCTTTTCGACCGTCCCGAGATCGGCCGCTATCTGCTTGTTGAGAAGGCCGGCCACGACAAGATGCATGACCTGCGTTTCCCGGGCCGTCAGGCTTTCGAGCCGCCTCACCACGCTCGCCTTCTTCTCTTCCGTCTCACGCCAGGAGCGTGCGCGCTGGCGCGCCACGTTTACGGCAGCCAGCAGCGTCTCCGCCTCGACGGGCTTCGTCAGGAAGTCGACGGCACCCGCCTTCATCGCACGCACACTTGCCGGGATATCGCCCCTGCCCGTCAGGAAAACGATGGACTGGCTTCCGCCAGCCGCTGCGAGTGCCTCCTGCACGCGAAAACCGTCGGAGTCCGGCAGACCTAGATCCAGTATGACGCAATCGGCCGTGTTGAGATCCTCGGATGCCAGGAACGCGCGGGCATCCCGGTACACCGTCACCAGGTAACCCGAAGCCGAAAGCAGCCTCCTCAGAGACCGCAGCACGGATTCGTCGTCGTCCAGCAGCAGTACTTTTCCGGCGTTTTCCCCCATGAGACACCTCTAGGCTGACGGCAGAATAACCACGGCCCGCGCTCCCCGCTTCACGGCATGGTCGAAGAACAACTTCCCGCCCTGCGCCTCGACGATGCTCCGGCAGATGGCGAGGCCGAGACCGAGACCGCCCTTCTTCGAGCTCACAAACGGCTTGAACACCTCGCTGCGCATCTCAGCGGGAATGCCGGGTCCCATGTCCTCGACGGACAATTCACAATACCCATTCTTGCCGTTCGCAACCGCTATTTCAACCCGCCGTTGCTTTGGCGGGATGTCGGCCATCGCATCCGCGGCATTCACGAGCAGGTTCAGGATCACCTGCTGAAGCTGAACGAGGTTGGCCTTGACGCGCACGCTCGCCCATTCATCCTGGACCTCCACCTCGGTGCGGCGTGCCACCATCTCTGCGCGCGCCAGAGCTACGGTCTGGCGTACCGCCTCATTGAGGTCGAGGATTTCCTGTGAGGCCTCGCCCTTCAGCATCATGCTGCGCAACTGCGAAATCACCGAGGAGGCCCGTCTGTCGTCTGCGACGATGTCATCGAAGATCGCACGGATTTCTTCCATGTCCGGGGCCTGCTCGCTGGCGATCTTCTGTCCTGCCTCGGCGTTGGCGAGAATGGAGGTCAGCGGTTGCGTCAGTTCATGCGCGAAGGCGCCGGAGAGCTCTCCGAGCTGCGACCGTCTGGAAAGGTGTGCAAGCTCGATACGTTCGGAGGCGAGCGTCGCTTCGAGCCTCCGACCCCGCTGGTTCTGATAGACGAGCGCGGCGATCGTCAGCATTTGAGCCGCCATCACCAGGAGTGCCGCGCTAATGGGGATGCGGTAACGCTCCCAGGCACTTGGCTCGAAGCCCACGATTTCTGCGCCGTCGGGTATCAGAATATCGTCGATCCCCCAATGCTGGACTGCGCCCCAATCGACGACCGCCGCCTCCCGTGCGGGGGTGGTCTGGGGCGCCGAATGATCACCGCGTACGATGTCGAGCGAAAGCGCCGCCATCTGCGCTCCGGTGGACTGAAACGTGCCCACGTGACCGCCCACGACTTTCGGGCCGAAATAGGAACCATAGACCGAGTAGACGGGCGCATTCGATGCTTCCGTTATAGCGGCTGCCGCGTCGCGAGGGACGAATTTCGTGCCCTCGGCATCCTGAAAGACGGTGAGTATGACGAGGGCCGTGTCGGAGGAAAGGCCGGCGGCCGTGCTCCGGAAGCCGTCGAGCGAGAGACCGGAGACATATTCGACGTCGAGGCCGGCGTAACGCTTCCCCAGCACGGCGAACGCGGTGTCGCCCCATCGCCGGTCGAACGGCGCCGAGCCGTACATTACCGTCAGTTTACGCGCCTGCGGCTGAAGACGACTGGCCAGCTGAACGGTTTTGGCCAGATCGAATCGGCTGATCACGCCCTTGACGTCGGCGGGAAGGCTCCCGGCGGCCGCGGAACTCTCCGTGACCGCACCGAAGACGACGGGGACGTTCCTGGCGAAACGCTCACGAGTCTCCACAACGAACCATAGCGCTCCGGGGCCTGCGGCCACCACGACATCCAGTTTCAACGGACGGTATTTAGCCTCCAGGAAACCTGCAAGCCGGGCTCGGTGCTCCGCCGTCGAAAAGCGAAGGGTGTCGAGATATTCCGTATAGTATTCGATGTGTTCCGGCGCGTTCGCTTCCATATACTCGTGGAAACCCGAGGCGATTTGCTCGGCGGCAAGGAGCGTACTTTCGCTTTCATAGACCAGGAGCACGCGCTTGGGATGATCGGCACGGCCACCAAAAGCCATCGCCAACAGCACGAACAAACTAAGAATGACCGCTCGCGGTCGAAGTCGCAGCACTGTGCCCCCCGGCCGTACTCCATGCATCCGCCAACCGGCCGATAGAATAAATCCAAACAATCATGTCAAGCTGATGACTATTTACCGTTGTGCGGCCTGCTTGACTCAATTGCAAGCCATGAAGTTCTAGGGGTATTCGAGCCACCGCCGGCAGCCGGAAAAACCGGCGGACCGGAGTTGGCCCTTGGTCCATCTATCACTCATCCCGAAAATCGCTGATGGATAAATTACGGGCTCGTCGGCATATGCGAGTGCCGGCCCCGTTTTTGAGCGATGAACTATGGTGGTCATGAGCGTGAACGGTGCTGCACATCCGTCGGCGAATAATGACGCGGTAGGGAACTCCCCATCGGCCAGCCTCGCCAATTTTCGCGCGTCGCATGGCGGACCCTTTTTCGAGTTGCAGGCGCAACTGAGGCTGCTGCGGGAAAACACGCTTCGGGCGGGAACTAGAGCCGTTCTCTTCGTTGCACTGGCCTGGGGCGTGCCATTCCTGCTCGGCATTCCGCGCAGCTTCTCCCTTGACCACAGCCACAACGCCTATCTCGCCGATCCCGGAGTATGGGCGAAGTTCTTCATCGGCATCGGCGCCTTCGTTCTGGCAGAGCAGCAGGTCGAACGGGGTCTCAGGGCTCGCCTGGCGCAGTTCGTGCGTGCCCCGATAATCGCGCCGACCGCGATGGCCCAGGCCACGCGCGAACTGTCGGAGGCGCTGCGTCAACGTGACTCGCGACGGGCGGAACTCGTATGTCTCGTGGTCGCAATCTTCGCCGCAGCCCTTTCCTACCTCAACTTCCATACGGTCGACGTTTCCTCCTGGGCGGTCGAGCACCGGCCCGAAGGCAACAGGATTTCTGCGGCCGGCTGGTGGTCGATCTGCGTCAGCCTTCCCCTCTTCGTCTTTCTCTTTCTCAGGGGCATGTGGCGGCACCTCGTCTGGGCGCACCTTTTGCGCCGTATCGCCGGGCTCGACCTTCGGCTCGTCGCGACCCATCCGGACGGAAAGGGCGGATTGGCCTTCATCGCCCAATACCCGAACGCTTACGTCTTCTTCGTCTTCGGGATGAGTTCGGCAATTGCGGCCGCAATCGCAAAGAACCTCCTCCAGGAGGGTCTCTCCATGACGACGTTCAGCATGGTCATGACCGGCTGGCTCGCAATCGTGATCGCCTTTTTCGCCTATCCGCTTTCCGCCTTCACACCTCCGCTCTCCCGCCTGAAGCAGGACGGCCTGGCATTGCTCGGCGCCCAGGCGACACGCTACCACCGGGCCGCCGAACGCAAGGCGGTGGGCCGCAATATCTTCGAGGACCCCACGCCAGAGCCGGCAGACGAGATTGCAGATCCGAGCAAGCTGTTCGATGCGACGCAGAAGCTTAAGACGGTGCTGGTCAGCCGCGCGGCGGTGGTGCCGGTGGCCGCAGCGGCGCTCATTCCCTTTGCCGTCGCCGGCGCGACGAAACTGCCCTACAAGGAGGTTTTCTCAGTGATGAAGAAGCTGCTCCTCCTTTAAAGGAGGCGGAGTGGTCTCAAGGTCCCGGGCGCCGAGCCGAGCCAATCCCGGCAGTTTTGAGTGTGGTCATCTTACGACGCGTTGCCGACCATTCGTTGCACGCACATTCTATTTTTACCGTTTCCGATGGGAGCATCAGTGACATTCATCCAGTCCCTTCTGCATCAGTCTCCCGAAAATAGCGTTTTTTCTGGCGCTGGCGGGCGGATACTGGATTGGCAAGTTCCAGTTCGGGAATCTCGAACGTATTGCTGCCGCTCATTGGGCCTGTGGTGGTCGCCCTGGCCGCGATGCTGGCAAGTCAACGCGTACCAAGGGAAGCTTGGCGCTTATTGATGCAACCTTCACGTGCACGTGCCGTGCATCGAAACCGACTGCTCGAATGGGTAAAATGCGTACGCGAATGGACAGAGGGGAACGCGATGGGAAACCGGGAAGACATTCAAGCACTCGGCAAAAGGATCGGGCAATCGATCATCGGCCAGGAAGCTATGATCGAGCGTCTTCTGCTCGGCCTGCTCGGCAACGGCCACCTTCTTGTCGAGGGCCTGCCCGGGC
Source organism: Sinorhizobium meliloti 4H41 (assembly GCF_000375585.1). Taxonomy (GTDB): domain Bacteria; phylum Pseudomonadota; class Alphaproteobacteria; order Rhizobiales; family Rhizobiaceae; genus Sinorhizobium; species Sinorhizobium meliloti_A. The sequence goes on from NZ_AQWP01000010.1 coordinate 75,720, forward strand.
TTGCCAAGACCAGGGCGATCAAGAGCCTCGCCAAGAACCTCGAGGCCAGCCTGTCGCGCATCCAGTTCACCCCCGACCTGCTGCCCTCCGACATTACCGGCTCCGAAGTGTATTTCAGCGAAGGCGGCAAGGGCGAGTTCAAATTCCAGCAGGGGCCGGTCTTCGCCAATCTGATCCTCGCCGACGAGATCAACCGCGCGCCGGCAAAGGTGCAGTCGGCGCTACTGGAGGCGATGGAGGAACGGCAGGTCACGGTCGGCGGCAAGAGCCACCCGCTGCCGGCCCTCTTCCTGGTCATGGCAACGCAGAACCCGATCGAGCAGGAGGGTACCTATCCCCTGCCCGAGGCTCAGCTCGACCGGTTCCTGATGCATGTCCGCGTCGACTATCCGGATGCGAATTCGGAAGTCGCAATCATGGAGCTCGTCCGTTCCGAGGAAAAAGCGCCGCACGCAAAGAGCACAGAGGTGCAGAAGCTCGCCGCCGAGGTGGTGCTCGCCGCGCGAAGCGAGATATCGGAGGTTGCCGTCTCCAAGGCGGTCGAGGACTATATCGTCGCGCTCGTCATGGCGACGCGCTATCCTGACAAGATCGATCCGGAACTCGCCAAATGGATCCAGGTCGGCGCCAGTCCGCGAGGCGTGATCGGGCTCGACAAGGTCTCGCGTGCTCACGCCTGGTTGAAGGGTCGGGATTTCGTGACGCCGGACGACGTCCAGGCGATCGTCCACGACGTATTCCGCCACAGGCTCGTGCTCTCCTACGAGGCCCATGCCGGCGGGATCACCGCGGATCAGGCCGTCGACCGGATCGTGGAGAAAGTGGCAACCGCCTGATCGGGAGGACTTGCGATGGCAATTTCTCTGCCCGCATTCGGAAGAACGAAGGAGATCGTATGCCGGGCCGCAGGCGATACGGATGGCGCCTACGTTTCCGTCGACAATCTCGTGGCGCTGGAATCGATCGCCACCGACCTGACGTTCCTGCGCAAGGCCCCCGTTCGCCGCTTCCTCGCCGGGCGCCATGAATCGCGCATGCGCGGTCGTGGCCTGAGCTTCGAGGAACTTCGAACCTATATGCCGGGGGACGATGTCCGAACGATCGACTGGCGCGTCACTGCCCGCACCGGGCAGCCATTCGTGCGCGTCTATAACGAAGAGAAGGACCGCCCCGCCCTCATCGTCGTCGACCAGCGCACCAACATGTTCTTCGGAAGCCGCCGGTCGATGAAATCGGTAGCCGCGGCCGAGGTTGCGGCGCTATGCGCCTGGCGCGTGATGACGCTCGGCGATCGCGTCGGCGGCGTGGTCTTCAACGACGTGAAGCAGGAAGCCATCCGGCCGCACCGGAGCCGCGGGGCCGTCATCCGTTTCGCCGAAACGATTTCGATCCAGAACAATGCGCTCAGCGCAGATTCCGACATCGAGAGGTCGCCCGGTCAACTGAATGCCGTTCTCGGCAGCGTCGCAGCCCTCGCCCGGCACGACCATCTGATCATTGTCGTCAGTGATTTCGACGGGCATGGGCCGGAGACACGCGATCTTCTCTTGCGAATGTCCGTCGCAAACGACGTCATTGCCGTCCTCGTCTACGATCCTTTCCTCCTCGACCTGCCGCGCCAGGGCGAAATGGTCGTGAGCGGCGGCGCGCTTCAGGCCGAGTTGCAGTTCGGCCGCGGCAATGTTCGCGATGCGGTAGACAGTTTTGCGCGCAACAGGGGCCGCGAACTGCTTTCGTGGCAGGAGGAGATGGGGCTGCCCATGCTGCCTGTCTCCGCGGCCGAAGAAGTGGCACCGCAATTGCGCACGCTCCTCGGCCAACTTGCCTGGCGGCAAAGGAGGCGGTAGATGGACCCGACCCCCGCGCCCGATCCGATGCTCGACGCCACCTTGCGGCAGATGGCCGATATCGCCTTGCCGCCGCACGTATCGATGATGCCGGCCACCTGGGGCTGGGCAGCACTCATCACGGCGGTGGCGCTCGTCCTCGCCGCGCTCCTTTGGCGTTGGCTGCGCCGACGCGCACGGAACCGTTATCGCCGGGAAGCGCTCGCGGAACTCTCCTATCTGGAGAAGGCCATCGACACGCCGGCCGGGCGCAGACACGCCCTGCAGAGCCTGCCCGCGCTTCTCAAGCGCACTGCGCTCGCGGCCTGGCAGAGGGAAACGGTCGCCTCCCTCAGCGGTGAAGGCTGGTCCGATTTCCTCCGCGCACATGCCGGCACGGCGAGGCTGGATGACGAAGCCTGTCGTTTCTTCGCCGAGAGCGAATACCGCCCGTCGGCGCTAGCCTCGACGGACGAGGCTACGACGCGTCGGAGCCTCGCGGCGGCACGCCAATGGATCGAGGCCCACGATGTACGTCCTTGACCATCCCTGGCTCCTCGTGCTCCTGCCCGCGCCCCTTCTCGTCTGGTGGCTGCTGCCGCCATACCGGGAGCAGACGCCGGCGGTGCGCATTCCCTTCTTCGAGGATATCACCAGGGCCGCAGGCATCGGCCCGACGGAAGGCTCGGTCGTGCCGCGTGCCAACCTGCTCCAAAAGATCCTCGCACCGATCTGCTGGCTTCTGGTACTGACGGCGCTCGCCCGCCCGCAATTCGTCGAGCCGCCGATCGAGAAGACCGAGCCGCAGCGCGATCTCATGCTCGCCCTCGACCTTTCCCAATCGATGGACACGCGCGACTTCAGCGATCCGCAGGGTAATCTCGAGGCGCGGGTCGATGCGGTAAAGGCCGTGGTCGCCGACTTCGTCGAGCGCCGCCCGCATGATCGGCTCGGCTTGATCGCCTTCGGCGACGCTCCCTACCCGCTCGTTCCCTTCACCATGGATCATACGACCGTCCGATCCATGCTGACGGGCGGCTTGCCCGGAATGGCCGGCCCGCGAACCGCGCTGGGCGACGCGATCGGGCTGTCGATCAAGCTGTTCAAGGAGAGCCGGGCGCCCGACAAAGTGCTGGTGGTCCTGACCGACGGCAACGACACCGCAAGCAAGATGCCGCCCGACAAGGCAGCCGAGATCGCGGGTCAGAACAACATCCGCATCCATGCGATCGGCATCGGCGATCCAAATGCCGAAGGAGAGGAGAAGCTCGACACGGCAGTTCTGCAGAAGATCGCCTCTGCGACCGGAGGGCGATATTTCTTCGGCCAGGACCAGCAGGCGCTTGCAGATATCTACGCTGTGCTCGACAGCATCACGCCGGCGCACCAGAAGACGCTGAGCTGGCGGCCACGCATCGAGCTGTTCCACTACCCGCTGGGTGCCGCCGTTCTCCTCGTGCTCGGCTATCACGGCTTGATGTGGCTGTTGTCGATCCGCGCCGCCCGCAGGCGTAACAGCGAGGCAGAAGCATGATCGCCGATTTCCACTTCCTTCGCCCGTGGTGGCTGCTTGCGGTCCTGGCGGCGGGACTGCTCGTATGGCTCATGCGCCGGCAATCGGATATGCGCTCCCGCTGGAAGCACCTGATCGCGCCCAATCTGCTCGATCACCTCCTCGTCGACCGCGGCCAGGCGCGCACGTTCCGGCCCATCTATCTGGTGGCCGGCCTGATTGCCCTCTCGGGCCTTGCCGCGGCGGGTCCGACATGGGAACGCGAGCGTCCCCCCTTCGTCGAAGACACGGCGCCGCTCGCGATCGCGGTCGACTTGGGCCGGACGATGAATGCGACCGACATCTCGCCGACGCGGCTCGAGCGCGCCATGCTCAAGGTGCGCGACATCATGGCCAGACGGAAAGGCGCCCGGACGGCATTGTTCGCCTATGCCGGCACGGCCCACATGGTGCTGCCCCTGACCGAGGACGCGTCGCTTATCGCCACCTATCTCGCGGCCCTGTCGCCAGCCCTCATGCCCGTCGAAGGCAAGGACACCGCCACGGCGCTCGAAGCCGCCGAGGCGGCCCTGGCCGCCGAGCCGGCGCCGGGCACGATCCTGTTTCTGACCGATGGCGTCGAGCAGGGCGCATTTGCCGCTTTCTCGCAATATCAGGGCCGCAACGACCTGATGGTGCTGGGCATCGGCACCGAAGAAGGCGGCCCGGTGAAAATCGGCAGCGGAGAATATCTGACGGACGGCAGCGGCGCCCGCGTTCAGGCACGGCTCGATGTCGACGCCTTGAAGGAACTCCAGTCGGCCTCCTCTGCGCAGGTGGCGACGGTCACCCTGGATGATGGCGACGTCGACTGGATCGTCCGGCGCATACAGACGTCCTTCGCACAAAGAACGGAGGAGGGTCTTACCCGTTGGCGCGATATGGGCTGGTACCTGACCATCGCGGTCGCGATCCTGGTCGCGTTCACCTTCCGCCGGGGTCAGAGCGTCCGTTGGCTCGGGGCCGTCGTGTTGCTCCTGTCGTTCGCCATGTCCGGGCGGGGGGAGGCGGCAGATTTCGTGGACATGTGGCTGACGCCCGACCAGCAGGGACAGCGCGCTTTCTCCCGCGGCGACTATGCCGCCGCGGCAGAACACTTCGCCGAGCCGCAATGGCGCGGTGTTTCGCTCTATCGCGCCGGCCGTTATCAGGACGCGATCGACGCCTTTGCCCAATCCACGGCACCGGAGAGCTATTTCAATCAAGGCAACGCCCTGATGCATCTGGACAAACCCGACGAAGCGATCGCCGCCTACCAGCAGGCTCTCAAGCAGCGCGCCGATTGGACCGAGGCAAAGACCAATCTGGCGCTTGCGCAACGGCGCAAGAAGGAGAAGGACAAGCAGGAAGAGGAAAAGCAGCAGGAGGCCGCCGGACTGGACCCGGACGAAGTACAGTTCGACGACAAGGCCAAGCACGGCAAGGAGGGTAAGGTCCAGGCCGGCGCGCAGACGGCGGAGATGTGGATGCGCAACATCCAGGTTTCGCCGGCCGCCCTTCTCGCACGCAAGTTCGCGATCGAGGCATCGGAAGGGGAGCGACAATGATGACCCCAGCGTCCCGTTTGTGTCAACTCGTTGCAGCGCTGTTCTGCTGGATCGCTGCCGCCGGTCCGGCGCTATCCGCCGATCCGCTCGCCCGGGCCGCATTGCAGTCGGAGGGAACGCTCTATGCCGGTCAGCAAATTCTCATAGACGTCGACGTGCTTGTCCCGAATTACTTCCTCCAGCCACCGCAGTTCCCCGCGATCGACCTTCCGGGCGCGATCGTGACGCTTGACGACGGGCGGGCGCTCAACCTCAACGAAACGATCGACGGGACCGCTTACTCCGGCATTCGCCGCACCTATATCGTCACGGCTCAATCGTCGGGCGATTTCACCTTGCCTCCTGCCGTGATCACTTTCGGCTATGCGGCAGTACCCCCTCAGGCCACCCGCGGCGAAGTTACGCTTCCACCGCTTCGCTTCACCGTTCGGGAAGCACCCGCGGATGCCGGAGAACGTCCCGGTGTGGTCGCCGCAAAGGTCAGCATCAGCCAGGAACTCGACCGGGATCCGGCAGCTCTGAAGGCGGGGGACACTCTGGTCCGGACGATCGCCGTGCGCGCCGTAGGCCTTCGCGCCATGATGATCCCCGAGCCGGATTTTTCAGCCCCGGACGGGGTACGCCTCTACCGGCAGGATCCCGCACTTTCGGAAGAAACGGACCGCAACGGCCAGTCAATTGCGGGTATCCGCAAGGATGTTGCAAGCTATCTCTTCCGGGAGCCCGGCACCTATGTCCTGCCCGCGGTGGCCCTGAGCTGGTTCGACCCGGCCTCCGCGGCGACGCAATCGGCAAGCGCACCCGCCGTAAACGTGACCGTTGCAGCCGCGGCCTCCCACTCCCCGGCCATCGCGCCTCCGGCGGCCGAGCCGCAACGCCCGCCCTTCGACTGGCTGCGGCTGACTGTGATCGGCGGTGGCGTGTTGCTCACTGCCCTCGTCCTTTGGGCTGCGGCCAACGGACTGAGTCGGCTGGAAGCATGGTGGCAGGAACGCCGCTCGAAAGAGCGGCAATCGGAACCGGCATTTTTCCGTCAGGTGGAGCAGGCCTGCAGGAGCGGCTCGGACGAGGCCATCGCGCGCGCGCTCGACGCCTGGTCGCGCAAGGCGGCAGTGATGCCGCTCGAATTCTGGCTCGAACGATTTGCCGACGCCGAAACGCAGCAGGTCTACCGGGCCCGGCAAGGAAGGCTTTACGGCCTTGCGAAGGCATCTTCCGCGCCGGTGCGCGGAGACCTGCTCCTTCCGGGGCTGAAAAAGGCACGGAAGATCTGGCTGGCTCAAGGAGAGAAGGCGCCCCGACGACGCGAGCCCGCCTTGCACCCACTCAACCCGACCATGCCCTGATGCGACGAATACGAAACCGGGTCGTCTCATCGATGCGTCGGTGCGATGGGCAGGCGTGCTACTATGCCGGAAGGGATTCGAGGGAGATCACACGTGCTTTTCCTCGTCCGCTCGTGGGCGCAGAATCTGTGGGGAGGTGGCATTAAGTGCAGTATCTCAAAGTGAATATGCCGGTGTTCGTGGGTTCGGTAGGCGTCATCGCTCTGTTCGTCGGGATAGGTGTGGTTGCGCCTAAGAGAGCTGAAGCGATTTTCAGCGGAATGCAATCTGCGATCCTGTCCGGTTTCGGTTGGCTCTACCTGCTCGCGGTCGCGATCTTTCTGTTTTCGATGCTCTTTCTGGCGTTCAGCCGCTACGGCGAGCTGAAGCTCGGGCCGGACGATTCAGAACCCGAATTCAGGTACCTGTCCTGGATCGCCATGTTGTTCGCCGCCGGCATGGGCATTGGCCTCATGTATTTTGCCGTCGGCGAGCCGATGACGCATTTTGCTTCGCCGCCGGAAGCCGAACCGCTGACGATCGCAGCCCAGCGCGAGGCAATGAGCGTAACCTTCTTCCATTGGGGGGTGCACGCCTGGGCGATATACTCGGTCGTCGGGCTGTCACTCGCCTATTTCGGATACCGGTACAACTTACCCCTGACCGTCCGATCCGGCCTCTACCCGCTCCTCAAGGAGGGTATTCACGGGCCGATCGGACATGTCGTGGATATTTTCGCGATCTGCGGGACAATGTTCGGGCTCGCAACCTCGCTCGGATTCGGAGTCCTTCAGATAAACTCCGGACTGAATTATTTGTTGGGTGTCCCCCAGTCGATCTACGTCCAGCTCCTGCTCGTGACCGTGGTCACGGCAATAGCGACGGTCTCGGTGGTCAGCGGCGTCGAAAAGGGTGTCCGCATTCTCAGCGAGACCAATCTGTTCCTGGCAGTAATGCTGATGCTCTTCGTGCTCGTGGTCGGACCGACGGGCACGCTCATGCGCGACTTCGTCCAGAACATCGGTCTCTACCTCGATAGTTTGGTTTTGCGAACCTTCAACATCTATGCCTACGAGCCGCGTCCGTGGATCGACAGCTGGACCCTGTTCTATTGGGCATGGTGGATTTCCTGGTCACCCTTCGTCGGCATGTTCATCGCGCGCATTTCCCGTGGGCGTACCGTGAGAGAGTTCGTCACCGCCGTCCTCTTCGTACCCGCCCTGTTCACTTTCCTCTGGATGACGGTCTTTGGAAACACGGCGATCTACGTGGACACGACGATCGCCAACGGCGAGCTGGCGCGCGACGTGAAGGCGGACCTTTCGGTCGCCCTTTTCCAGTTCTTCGAATATCTGCCGTGGCCCGCGGTAACCTCGACGCTCGCGGTTCTGCTCGTCAGCATATTCTTCGTGACGTCCAGCGACTCCGGCTCGCTGGTGATCGACACGATTGCGTCCGGCGGAGAAACGGCAACACCTGCTCTTCAGCGGATTTTCTGGTGTTCGCTCAGCGGTATCGTGGCGGCCGTTCTGCTCTCCACCGGCGGGCTGACGGCACTCCAATCCGCCACGATCTCCACGGCACTGCCGTTCAGCTTCGTGATGCTCATTCTGGTTTGGTCGCTGTTCGTCGGGATGCGGGCCGATCTCGCCCGCACACAATCACCCGGATCGGTCGGTCCAAGAGCCTATCCCGCGTCCGGCGTGCCCTGGCAGCGGCGCCTGGCGATGACCTTGAGCACGCCGGACAAACGGGCGGTGGAGAAATTCCTGCAAGCCTCCGTGCTTCCGGCCCTGGAGGCAGTGGCCAAGGAACTGACGCGCCGGTCCCGGCCGGCTTCGGTCAATCGGGATGCCGAAACCGGAGCACTGACCCTCACAGTTCCGGCCGAAGGCCATCGCGATTTCGTCTACGGCGTGCAAATGTCGGAACACAAACTTCCGGCCTTCACCGCGCATGACGCAACCGTGGCAGATGTCCGCTACGAGGCGCGCACCTTCTTTTCGGACGGTAGCCGCGGCTATGACATCATGGGAATGGCGGACAACCAGATCATCAACGATGTTCTGTTTCAGTTCGAGCGATACACGGGCTTCGTACGGTCCCCGGCGTCCTCGCTGCTGGCGACCTCGCCCGAAGAGCAATAGAGCACTTCCAGGAAAAGTGTGTGACGGTTTTCCGTCCGGAAGTGCGTGGACTAAAAGGTTAGAACATTGCCAGGATATCCGAAAAGGAAAGGCGGAGGCTTACCCCGCCTTTCCCGAAGATCGCAATATGGCTGGAATATGCGATCCTCGTTACTCGTCTGAATTGCTCACCCTACTGGAGATAGCGGCGGGCTCCGAAGACGTGCATCAACGCGGCGCCAGGCTTTCCAGCTCCTTGAGCCGTTTCAGCGCCGCCTGCTGCTGCAGCAGGCCGTAATTTATGCCGCTTGCGTTCAGCGTGCTGCCGGTCTGGAACGGGAACTGCTCGAAGTCCGCGAACAGCTCCTTTATCTTTCCTTGTATCGGCACCAGCAGCCACATGTTGCGCGCCAGGAACTCGACCGCACCACCACCGTCCTCCATCGCCCTCTCATAGGGATCCATCCGGAGATTGGCGATCAGGGCCCAACTGGATACCTCGCGGGTCGCGGTTGCGATGTTGCCGTGGCTGGCCGTGGCAAAGCTCAGTTTCCAGTCGTTCCAGCGTATTGCGTTCAGATTACCGCCCTGATCGAAATAGTAGACCGTCTCGCGCGGAGGTTCCTTGGCCTCGCCCTTCAGCAGCTCGGTGAGATCATAGCCGTCGAGGTGAACTTTGAACGTCTTCCCTGCGGATTGGAAGCCGTTTTTCATCTGCTCCTTCAGGTCCGGGATGCCGGCTGCCGTCGCGAATGTCGGCATCCAGTCCATAAGGGTCACCGGCTCGTTTATCTGCGTGCCCGGCTTCACCACACCCGGCCACCGGACCATCATCGGGATGCGGAAACCACCTTCCCAAGTCGTGCCCTTCTCTCCGTGGAACATCGTCTGAGCGCCGTCCGGCCACAAAGCGAGCTCCGCGCCGTTGTCGGTGGTGTAGAGCACAATCGTGTTTTCGGTGATGCCGAGGTCGTCGAGCTGCTGCAGAAGCTGACCCACATGGCCGTCGTGCTCGACCATCCCGTCGGCATGGATGCCCTTGCCGGTCTTGCCCAAAGACTCCGGCTTCAAGTGGGTGAACACATGCATGCGCGTCGAGTTGAACCAGCAGAAGAACGGCTTGTCGGCCTTCGCCTGACGATCGATGAAATCCTTTGCCGCAGCCAGAAATTCCTCGTCAACGGTCTCCATGCGCTTCGTGTTGAGCGGCCCCGTATCCTCGATCTTTCCATCGGCGCTCGCCTTGATGACTCCGCGCGGCCCAAACTCCTTCCGGAATTCCGGATCCTTGGGATAGAAATAACCTTCCGGCTCCTCTTCGGCATTCAGGTGGTAGAGGTTGCCGAAGAACTCGTCGAAGCCGTGGTTCGTCGGCAGGTGCTCGTCGCGGTCGCCCAGGTGGTTCTTGCCGAACTGGCCCGTGGCGTAACCCTTGGACTTCATGACGTCGGCAATGGTGGGCATCCAATCCTGAATCCCGTGCGGGTCGCCGGGCATGCCGATCGTCAGCAGTCCCGTGCGGAACGGTTCCTGGCCGAGAATGAAGGAGGCGCGGCCTGCGGTGCAGCTCTGCTGTCCATAGGAGTCGGTAAAGATCGCGCCTTCGGCCGCGATACGATCGATGTTCGGCGTGCGATACCCCATCAGACCCATGGTGTAAGCGCTGATTTGCGGAATACCGATGTCGTCGCCGAAAATGACGAGGATGTTCGGCTGTTTGCCATTGGCCGGCGCCGGCTGCTCCTGAGCCTTCGCCTCGCCGACGGCTGCAGCACCGTTTGCGGCGGCTGCAGCCGCAAGGATCGTCCCGCCCAGAAGAAGGCTTCGGCGATCTATCGAGAAGGAATTTGTCGCGTCTTTTCGCTTTTCAGCATCTGGAAGGCCCATGCTTCACTCCTTGATTAAACTTGTGCGTTCGAAGCCATGCGGGATCCGCGCACTCTGGAGCCCGCATGATTATCGGCCGAAGCATCTGGCAAGAGAAGTTGGACCAAGGGGCAACGCGACGGACGTTGCGCCGCCGTTTTGATTTTCTACAATATCCGAAAGGACGCACGAAGGCGCAGCAGGCGGTCACTGCCGTTTCCATGAGCTGGTCATGCTCTATGGAAGGCCTAGCGGGCGTCAAAACTCCGCGTCTTAATGGATTCCTTGAAACACCCGCGGTTTGCGAGTAAAATTACGGCAGCAATTCAAAGCGTTACAGAACCGTGCGATCGGAGGCGAACGGAGTTGCAACGTAAGCTGCACGCGAGTGGTGACGCTTTGCCAAACTTCATATGTGGAGGTTGTCATGCCCAACACTCTGATGGCAGGAAGAAGAAGCCAGGATTGGGCAAATCTGGTCTTGGCAGCGTGCCTGTTCCTCTCTCCCTGGGTCATCGGCTTTGCGGCTGAAGCCGCGCCGACGTGGAACGCCTGGATCGCCGGCATCGTGCTCGGCGCCCTTGCGATCGCAACCCTTTCGGCCTTCGCCGAATGGGAGGAATGGGCCAATATGGTAATCGGCCTGTGGTTGATCGTTTCTCCCTGGCTGCTCGGCTTCATGGGAAATGTGAACGCGATGTGGACCCACGTCATTCTCGGCGTGCTCGTCGCCGCAATCGCAGCCTGGGCGGTCTGGGACTATCGTCACCATTCACACGCCTAGATGACGATGACTCCAGGGTCGGATCGACCAGGGTCATGAACGTTTCAAGTGGATTTAAAGCGCGCCGCATCGGTTGAACGCGGCGCGCAGGGTCCAGCGGTCCTGCCGCTTATCACCCCACAGCGCGTTCCTGCACCACCGCGTCGATGTCCGGCACGCCGAGTTCGCGGCGTGAGCGCTCCGTCTCGATGGCGAGATCGAGCACTCTCTGCAGGTCCGCGGCATGGCGGAAACCCGGTTCGACGGTTCGGCCGGCCTTCACCGCCTCGACGAAGCGCTGGTAGTTGGTGGGCACGGTGCCGGCGTCGACGGTCCGCCAAACGGCCTTTTCGACATCGGGCCCCATGCAGCCGCGCAGGCTCGAACCATCAGGCGTATGGATTACTTCCAAGGCTCCCCTGTCGCCGTGCAGCCTGAGCCTCAACTCGTTGAGATGGCCCGTCGCCCAGCGGCTGGCATGAATCACAGCCATCGCGCCGTTTTCGAACTCCGCCGTCATGGCGAAGCTGTCATTGGCGTCGAGGTCGTACTCGCCGATACGGTTATCCGGCGCCTTGTCGAAGGCTTTCAGGCGCGCGAATACCCGCTCGACCGAGCTGTTGGCACCGTAGCCGGCGAAGTCGAGAATGTGGATGCCGACATCGCCAAGCACGCCATTCGATCCGTGTTTCGTCGACAGCCGCCATAGCCACTTCGACTCGCTTGCCCAATCGCCCCAGGCCCGAGACACGAGCCAGCTCTGGAGATAGGAAGCCTCCAGATGCCGCACCCGGCCGATTTCGCCGGCAACCACGAGTTCACGCGCCTTCTGCAGCGGAGCGACGTTGCGATAGGTCAGATTAACCATCGTGACGAGGCCGGCCCGCTCGGCTGCGGCCGCCATCTCGGCGGCCTTCTCATAGTTTTCTGCCAACGGTTTTTCGCACAGCACATGCTTGCCGGCGGCAATGAGCGCCAGGGTCGTCGGGTGATGCGCCTTGTCGGGCGTCACGTTGGTGGCCGCGTCGAACTCTCCCCAGGCGATCGCCTCGTCGAGAGAGGTGAAGGTGTTTTCGATGCCGTGCGTGACGGCAAAGGCCTTGGCACGGGACGGGTCCACGTCGACGGCGCCGACCATTTCGACGCCTTCGATCTCAGCAAAGGCTTTCGCATGGCTGTTGGCCATGCCGCCGGTTCCGAGAATTAGCAAACGCATGGGGGTCCCCTTCATCGATAGCCGGCTTCGCCGGCCCGGTGCAGTCTCGGGCCGCGCTCGACGATCGGCTCCAGAGCCTTCTCTACCGGGACGTTCGGCGCATCATGGATGGCCTTATAGGTGCCCTGCGGGTTATACGCCCATTTCACCGCGTTCCGCAGTACCTTGTGTACGGTCGCGTCGTGATAGGTCGGGTAAGTCTCATGCCCGGGGCGGAAATAAAAGATATTGCCCGCGCCGCGCCGCCAGGTGAGGCCCGAACGGAAGACCTCGCCGCCGGCAAACCAGGAGATGAACACCGTTTCCAGCGGCTCCGGCACCGAGAATTGCTCGCCATACATCTCCTCGTTCTCGATGACGAAGTTCTCGCCGAGCCCTTCGGCGATCGGGTGGCGCGGATTGACGACCCAGACGCGTTCGCGCTCTCCAGCCTCGCGCCATTTGAGCGCGCAGGGCGTGCCCATCAGCCGCTTGAACACCTTGGAGAAGTGGCCGGAATGGAGAACGATCAGACCCATGCCTTCCCAAACGCGTTTGGCGACGCGCTCTACGATGGCGTCGTCGACGGCGCCATGATCCTTGTGGCCCCACCACAGGAGCACGTCGGCGGCGGCGAGCCGCGTCTCGCTGAGCCCGTGTTCCGGCTCCTGCAGCGTCGCCGTCGTCGCATCGATCCCCGGGTCAAAATTGAGTGCGGCTGCGATCGTGTTGTGCATGCCGTCCGGGTAAATCTCCCGAACCACCGCATTCGTCTGCTCGTGGATGTTTTCACCCCACACGATGGCATTGATAGACAAGGTCATTCTCCTCGTGATTTGGGGCACCCGCTGCGGGATGCCGACCGTCCGTGACTTGAAGTGTGGGCACGGAGCCGGGCCGGGAAAACCACACAGGTCCCCGCCCTTTTCTGCCCTAACGTTTGAGGCTTTGGAATGATCCGAAATCCTTCGGATCAGCCTTGGTTTCGAGACTTTCCGAGCGAAATCGGGTGGCTGCGTTCTAGGCCGCACCCCGCATTTCCGTCCGTCCGAGGGCACGGCCGCCCGCATCGAAGCGGTGAACCTGACCGGCGGCCGGCGAGATCCTGATCGTCTGCCCGGGCTGATGCTTGGCGATGCCGCTTTCGCGGACGATCACCGGCTCGCCGGTCCCGATGTCGAGATAAATATAGCTGTCGGAACCGAGCATCTCCGAATGGATGACGGTCCCACTCCACTCACCTCCCTGTTCCTCGATCTCCAGGTGTTCCGCGCGGATGCCTATCGTGTCCGCCTTGTATGGCTCTGCGAAGGCGCCGGAAAGAAAATTCATCTTCGGCGAACCGATGAAGCCGGCGACGAACACCGAATTCGGCGTCTCGTAAAGCTCCAACGGCGTGCCGATCTGTTCGACGAGACCGTCCCTCAGGACACATATCCTGTCGGCGAGCGTCATCGCCTCGACCTGATCATGTGTCACATAGATCATCGTCGTCTTGTGCATGCTGCGGTGAAGCTTGGCGATTTCGAGCCGGGTGGCCACACGCAACGCCGCGTCGAGGTTCGAAAGCGGCTCGTCGAACAGAAAGACCTTGGGATCGCGAACGATCGCACGGCCGATCGCGACGCGCTGGCGCTGCCCGCCCGAAAGCTGGCGTGGCAGGCGTTCGAGATAGGGCGTGAGCTGCAGCATTTCCGCCGCCGCCTCGACCCGCTTGCGGCACTGCTGCTTGTCCTTGCCTGCAAGCTGCATGCCGAAAGCCATGTTTTCGTAGACCGTCATATGCGGATAGAGCGCATAGGACTGAAAGACCATGGCGATGCCGCGGCGCGAAGGCGTCAGCCGATTGACGACCTGGCCGTCGAAGGCAAGGGTTCCGGAGGTGATTTCCTCAAGCCCGGCGATCAGTCTCAGGAGGGTCGACTTACCGCATCCGGAAGGACCGACGAAGACCATGAACTCGCCCGACCTGATTTCCATGCTGACGCCCTTGATCACATCGAAGGCGCCGAAGGATTTGCGGATATCGCGCAATTGAAGCTCTGCCATCTTGTTCTCCTATCCTTTGACGCCACCGGCCGTCAGGCCGGAAATGATCCGCCGCTGGAAGATCAGCACGAGGACCACGAGAGGCACGGTGACGATCACGGATGCCGCCATGATGTTGCCCCAGGGAATCTCGAACTGGCTGCCGCCCGAAAGCAGGGCGATCGCGACCGGCACGGTACGCTGCGTGTTCGACGACGTGAATGTCAGCGCGAAGAGGAACTCGTTCCATGCCGCAATGAAGGCCAGCAGCCCGGTCGTCACCAGCGCCGGCCACATCAGGGGCATGAAGACGCGGGTGATCACCACCCAGGGCGAAGCGCCGTCGACGATCGCCGCCTCTTCGATCTCGATCGGCAGGTCTCGCATGAAGGTGGTCAGCACCCAGACCGTAAACGGCAGCGTGAAGATCATGTAGGAAAAGATGAGCGCGAGCGGCGTGTTGAAGATCCCGACGAAGCGGATGAGCTCGAAGAGACCTGCAAGAACGGCGATCTGCGGGAACATCGAGACCGACAGGATCGTCAGGAGAAGCAGACCGCGGCCGCGGAAGCGTACCCGGGCAAGCGCATAGGCTGCGGTCACGGCAAGAAGCAGCGATATGGCAACCACCAGCGTGGCGACGAGGAGCGAGTTGCCGAGATTGCGCACGAAGGTTCCGTGCGAAAGAATATCGGCGTAATTGGCGAGCGAAATATCCGTCGGCCAGTAATCGATGCGAAACAGCGCCGTGCCGGACTTCAGGCTCGTCAGGATCGCGTAATAGAAGGGAAAGACTGCGACGAGGATGATGACGGCAACCAGCGCGTAGAACGCGGCCCGCTTTGCGATCGCGACGGCCATCAGCGTTCCCCTCCGCTCAAATTCAGGCGGCCGAGCCACATGTAGAGGATCGTGATCGTCGCGATGATCAGGAACAGCATGGTCGAGGCGGCCGCGCCATAGGCGAACTTGTCGAAATCGAAAAGGTTTTCGCGCGCCATGACCGACATGGTCTTGGTCTGCGCGTTGTTGGGCGTCAGCACATAGATGAGGTCGAAAATGCGCAGCGCGTCGAGCATGCGGAAGATGACCGCGACCATCAGCGCCGGCCGGATCAACGGCAGGGTGACCCGCCAGAAGATACGTACCGGATGGACTCCGTCGATTCTGGCCGCCTCATAAATATCGCCCGGCACCATTTGCAGGCCGGCGAGGATCAGGAGCGCCATGAAAGGCGTCGTCTTCCACACGTCCACGATCAGTACGGCGATCATGGCTGTGTCGGGGCTGGCGGTCCAGGCGATCTTCTCGCCGATCAAACCGAGGCCGAGCAGCATGTCGTTGAGGATGCCGAACTGGTCGTTGAGCATCCAGGCCCACATTTTTGCGGAGACGATAGTCGGGATCGCCCAGGGGATCAGGATCGCGGCACGGACAAGCCCGCGACCGGGAAACTGCGCGTTGAGCACCAAAGCGACGACAAGGCCCAGCGCCGTTTCGATACTGACCGAAAGAAACGTGAATTTGAGCGTGTTCCAGACCGCATTCCACCAGGCGGGGTCCGCAAGCAGGCCCCTGTAAATCGTCCGCCCGCTCTTCAGGGTGACCCATGAGAGATAATTGGCGAAGCCGACGAATTCGGCGCCCGACAGATTGGTAAGCGACGCGTTGGTGAAACTGAAATAGATGGTTCTGATGAGCGGCCAGCCGGCGACGAGCGCCAGGACGAGGAAGGTTGGCGCGAGAAAGAGCCAGGCCGAACGGACCCGTTGCGCCTGCAGGTCCGAGCCTATCCTGCCGCCATGCGCAAGCGCAGCCGGCCGATCCGCGAGGGAAAGATCAGTCATGAGGTAAGCCTACCGGTTGGCGCGGGTCCCGCCCCGTGCCGTTTGATCTTGGCCCGGACGGCATAGCTGCCGTCCAGGCCTCGCGATTTTACCAGGCGTCGCCCTTGAGTTCCGTCAGTTCGACTTCGAGAAGCTCGAGATTCTCCGCCGCCGTTCCGTTACCCGAAAGCGTGTTGTGCACGGCGCTCCAGAATTTGGATGACACTTCGTTGTACTTCACCTTTGCCACGGCCGAGGGGCGCGGCACGGCGCTCTGGAAGATCGGCTTCCAATGCGGCATGAACGGCTGGGCGGACGCGACTTCCGGATCGTCGTAAAGCGCCGCGATCGTGGGCAGGTTCGAAAGCTCGATGGCGCGCACCTTCTGGGTTTCGGCCGAGCCCAGGAACTTGACGAAGGCGATCGCCGCCTCCTGCTCGTCGGAGTATTTCGAGACCGCGAGGTTCCATCCGCCGAGTGTCGAGGACGGCTGATCGCCGTCGGTGGCGGCCGGAAGCGGGGCCACCTCGAATTTGCCTTTTACGGCGCTGTCGTCACCGTTGCCAAGCGCATAGGCATAGGGCCAGTTACGCATGAAGACTGCGTTGCCGGTCTGCCAGACGCCGCGTGATTCCTCTTCCTGATAGGCAAGCACGCCCTTGGGCGCGATCGTGCCGATCCATTCCTTGACTTTCTCGACGGCCGCCGCCGCCTTTTCGTTGTTGACGGAGATCGTGCCGTCGGGCTCGACGATCTGACCGCCGCCGGACGACTTGATCCACTCGAGCGCATTGCAGGTGAGCCCCTCATAGGCATTGCCCTGAAAGACGAAGCCCCAGATATCGGCACTGCCGGCGGCACGCTCCTTGTCCTGAATCTCCTTCGCCGTCGCTGCCAGTTCGTCCCAGGTCTTGGGTGGCGTCTTGCCGTATTTGTCGAGCAGGTCCTTGCGGTAATAAAGCGCCGGCGCGTCGGTATAGAAGGGCAGAGCGACGAGCTTGCCGTTGACCGTCTGCGACTGGATGATCGAGGGGAAGTGCTCGCCGATCACATCCTTCGTCGCCTCCGTCAGGTCGACGAACTGCTCGGCGAGCTGCGGAGCCCAGATGACGTCCGTCTGGTAGACGTCGATATCCTTGTTGCCGGCCGCAAGCCAGAGTCGATACTGGCTGAATTGCTCGCTGCTCGAAGCCGGCATGGTCACCAGGTTGACCTTGTGACCGGTTTCCTTCTCGAACTTGGCGATCTGGTCCCGCAGAAAGCTCAGATTCTTGCCGGTCGAATTGGCCGCCATAGACAGTTCGGCGGCCGCAGCCAGGTCGATTGCGCCCACGATCGCTGCGCAGGAAATCAGCGTCCTTACAAATGGCTTCACGTTCATTGGTCCCTCCAAAACTCCCCCCGGTTCCGCAGGCTCCTCAGCAATTCGAAAACGGTTTGGGTGCGCAGAAGCTGTCAGAAGGGAAATCGGCTGTCAAGCCGAGGTCGAAACGGAAGTAAATGCCATGGCTATTTTGAATTTTTTGGCTTATAATCAGAATGTTAATCGAAAACACAACGGGGCATCGCCACGATCCGGATCGGCGTTCAACCCGTTTACACGAATACTTCATCCACAGGAATTTAAAACGATTTGGATCGTGCCCGACAGCCTTCTCGATCAAGCCCGGGCAGTGTTCGCGACGCAAAGGCACCGATTGTGACTGCCGGCAAACCGGGTATAGTCCGGCGCGAATGTCTGCAGGGCCGCGCATCGAAGCGATGCGCAAAAACGAGCGAACGCAGCTTCTCGATTTGCGGCGTGACTTGCTTCGGAAGCGATCCCCGGACAATACGCAGAAGGGGCGCAGGGAAGAACAGTGAAGCTTAAGGAATTCGCCCAACAGTTGGGGCTCTCTCCCACGACGGTAAGCCGTGCTCTGAGCGGCTATCCGGAAGTCAGCGAGAAGACCCGCAAGCGCGTTGCCGAGGAGGCCGTGCGCCTCGGTTACCGGCCGAACATCAACGCCGTGCGCCTCGTCACGGGCCGCGCAGGCGCGATCGGCGTCGTTATGGGCCGCAACGAATTCCAGTTTTCCGAATTCATGAGCGGCATGGCCGAACGGCTGGACAGCGAGGATATAGACATTCTCGTGAGCCCGGTTGCCGACCATGATATGAAAGCCGAGCTCCAGCTCTATAGCCGGCTGGCGACGAGCGGACGGGTCGACGCCGTGATCATCCATTCACCGAGGCCGAACGACGAGCGCATTCTGCTGCTCCACAAGCTCGGTATTCCCTTTCTGGTCCATGGCCGCTCCGAGACCGACGTGCCGCACGCCTGGCTCGATATCGACAACGAAGGCGCGATCCGCCGCGCCACCTCGCACCTCCTGGACCTCGGCCATAGACGGATCGCACTCATCAACGGCCGCGACGGTCTCACGTTCACGCACCACCGCGACAAGGGCTATCGCGAGGCGCTTGAACAGCGCGGGCTGCCCTTCGATCCACGCCTCGTCACGCATGGCCAGTTCACCGACGAGATCGGTTTTCGCTCGGCCCGTTCCTTCCTCGAGCAGTCCCCCCGCCCGACGGCCTTCGTCGCCGGCTCGATGATGACGGCGCTCGGCGTCTATCGCGCCGTGCGTTCGGTCGGCCTTGTGGTCGGGCAGCACATCTCCGTCATCGCCCATGACGATGTCTTCCCCTATCTCACGGCCGACAACATGGTCCCGTCCCTTTCGACGAGCCGGTCGTCCCTGCGCGCCGCCGGCGCGCGCTCGGCAGACCTCACCCTGCAGCTGCTCACCGGCCGGCCCGCCACGGAGATTCATGAGCTCTGGCCGGTCGAGCTGATCCTGCGCGAGTCGACCGGTCGGGCGCCGGAGGCTTGACCATCCTTCTCTGGCGGGGGCTCTACTCGCGTCCCTTCAACCGGAACAGCAGGTCCTCATGCACGGCCTTGAGGTGGAAGATCAGGAAGCCGGCCGCCTCCTCGAAAGCGCCCGCACGGCAGAGGCGGATCAGCTCGGCATGCTCTTCCATCGCTCGGGTCATCGCTGCGACGCTTGAGAGCTGGACGCGCGTGTAGCGGTCGCTCGTCTGCAGCAGGGACGCGACGATCTGCTGTGTCCGGGGCATCTCGGCGCGCCGGTAGAGGGCCAGGTGCAGTTCGGCATTGAGCTGGCCATAGGAGTCGATTTCTCCTGCGGCCGTCGCCCTGAGGAATCGGCTTTGAACCTCCTCCACCCGTGCGAAATCGTCGCCATCGAGAAGCGGCGCCGATTTGCGGAAGAGCCGCGGTTCCAGAAGCGCCCGCAGCTCGAAGACGTCGTTGATCTCGGCGAGCGACAGTTCGGAGACGATCGCCCCCTTCTGCGGCACGATCCTGACCAGCCCTTCGGCTTCGAGCTGGAACAGGACCTCGCGCACCGGAATGCGGCTGACGCCGTAGGTTTCGGCCAACGCATCCTGGCGCAGCTGACTGCCGGCCGGATAGCGCCCGGAGAGAATCGCCTGCCGGATTTCCTCGATTAATGCCCCGGAGAGGGTGCGATGTTTGAGATGTGACACCATGGACGCTCGCTACAGGATTACCGCCAAAAATGATATTGACTCGAAGAATGTATAAAATCTACTTTATACGGAAGCTAGGGAACAGTCATGAACCAGTCAGTCGCGCCGCCGCTTTATGCGCGCGCCATCGTCTCTCTCTCCGAAGCCATGCTCGCCCTCGAAAAGCGCGCTGTTGCCGGATTGATGTGCGTGCTTCTCGCGCTCATCCTTCTGAACGTCGTCACCCGCTACAGCGGACATCCGCTCTATTGGGTCGATGAATCGGCCGTATACGCCATGGTCTGGCTCGCCTTCCTCGGAGGCTCGGCGCTGACCCGTCTTCGACTCGATTTCGCCGTGACGCTGCTGACGGATTACCTGCCGCCCGCGGCGGCGCGCCGGATGCGCGCGGCCTCGACACTGCTCGTCCTCCTGTTCGCCCTTGCGCTTGCGGCATTCTGCTGGATGTGGATGGACCCCGTCGGCATCATCCGCGCCGGCTTCGACGCTAAGGCCTTCGCGGCCGAGAGCTTCAACTTTCTCTATACCGAGCGCAGCCAGACGCTGAATTGGCCGATCTGGGCGATCAGCCTCGTCATTCCGCTCTTCGCCGTCACCATGACCGTCCATTGCGCCGCCAATCTCGTCGAAGACCTGGGTCTGTCGCCCCAGCGTGAGCGGCGCGAACTTTCCAGCGCCGAGGGAGTGAACTGATGGTCACCACCGCCGCCTTCCTCCTCTTCATGCTCGTCGGCGTTCCGATCGGCGTCTGTCTCTGCCTCGGCAGCATCGTCTATATCTTCGCCTCCGGAAATCCCCTGCTCTTCCAGAGCTTTCCGACGCAGCTCTTCGGCGGCGTCGACAATTACGGGCTGATCTCCATTCCGCTCTTCGTGCTGATCGGCGAGATCATGAACGGCGGCGGCATCACCCGGCGCATCATCGACATGACGATGGCTTTCGTCGGCGCGATGCGCGGTGGGCTTGCCTATGTCAACCTGCTCGCCAACATGTTCGTCGCCTCGATACTCGGATCGGCCACGGCGCAGGTTGCCGTCATGGCGCAGATGATGGTGCCGGAGATGGAGAAGAAGGGCTATGACAAGACCTTCGCCGCCGGGCTCACCGCCTATTCGGGCATGCTCGGTCCCATCATCCCCCCGTCGATCATGTTCGTCGTCTACAGCGTGCTCGCGCAGGTTCCGGTAAGCGATATGCTGGCCGCAGGAATTGTGCCCGGAATTCTGCTGACCGTAGCCTTCTGCCTCGTCATCGCAGCGATGGGTTTCGTCTACAACTATCCGCGCGGCGAGCGCATGAAGCTCAAGGAGCGCATCCGTATCGTCCTGGATGCGCTGCCTACGCTTCTCATCCCCTTCGTTATCGTCGGCTCGATCCTCTCCGGCCTCGCCAACGCGACGGAGGCCGCAGCCGTCGGCGCCGTTGCAGCGGTGCTCGTCGGCCGCTTCTGGATCGGCGAGCTCAAATTCTCCGAGCTTCCTCGAATGATGCTGCGCGCCGGGATCTATTCGGCCGTGGTCCTCTTCCTCGTCGCGGCCGCCGCGGTCTTCTCCTGGGTACTTGTCTACGGCATGGTGCCGCAGCAGGTCGCCGGCTGGGTCCAGACGGTCGCCTCGGATCCGGTCACCTTCATGTTGCTCGTCAACGTCATCCTGCTCGTCATCGGCACGGTGATCGACGGCGCCCCCGGGCTCATCATGACCGTGCCCATCCTCCTGCCGATCGCGACCGAGGTCTACGGCATCGACCCGATCCATTTCGGCGTCGTCGTGGTCCTCAACCTCGTGCTCGGCTTCCTCTCGCCGCCCGTCGGGCTCTGCTTCTTCGTTGCGGCCGCGGTGACCGGCGCAAAGCCCGGCAAGATGTTCCTGGTGACGCTGCCCTTCTTCTTCGTCTCCTGTCTCATGCTCGTGCTCCTGTCGCTCATTCCCTCGCTCTCGACCTTCTTCGCCCGATAACCACAACGAACCAGCCAGAGGATCTTCCATGACATTTTCCCGCAGAACCTTCCTTGGCGGCGTTGCCGCCGGCGCAGCCCTCTCGCTCGCCACGCCGTCGCTCGTGCGCGCGCAGGAAACGCGCACCTTGCGCCTCGGCATCGTCACGCCGCCGGGACATCCCTGGAACAACGCCGCACTCAAGGTGGGCGAAGCCCTCAAGGCAGAGACGAACGGTCGCCTGTCGATCTCGGTCTTTCCGGCCGGCCAGCTCGGCAACGAGGCCGCGATGCTGCAGCAGATGCAGAGCGGCGCGCTCGATCTCGGCTGGATCATGACCGCCGAACTCGGCTCGCGCATTCCCGCCGTTGCCGCGATCAACGCGCCCTGGGTCGTCGATTCGACTGCCAAGGTCGCCAAGCTCGTGCGCGAGCCGGTCGCCATGAAGCTCCTCGACGTTCTTCCGGCCGAGACCGGAACAGTCGGCCTTGCCTGGGGCATCACCACCATGCGCGTCGTCTTCTCGGCCAAGGAGATCGCCGGGCTCGACGACATCAACGGCATGAAGCTGCGCATCAATACGACGCCCGCCTATCGCGATTTCTACCAGCTCCTCGGCGCAGCGCCGACGCCGATTCCGACGCCGGCGGTTTTCGACGCCATGTCGAACGGCCAGGTGGACGGTCTGGAGGCGGACCTCGACTTCTCCTGGAACCAGCGCTTCGACAAGGTGTCCAAGACCATGCTGAAGATGAACGCGATCTTCATGCCCTGCGTGGCGCTGGCCTCCGGTCGCGTCTGGCAGACCCTTCCCGAGGCCGACCGGGAGATCATCGCCCGCCTCACCAAGGCAGCGCTCGACGAGCAGATCGACGCTACCGTCGCCAACGAGCCGGCCCTCCTCGAAAAATTCGCCGGCGCAGGCATTCCGATCAAGGATGTCACCGTCGCCGATGCCGGACGGATCATCGCCGAATACGACAAGATCTGGCTGCCGAAGGCACCGGTTCTCGCCGAACTTCGGAAAGTCGGCGCAACGCTCTGAGGCTCTCGGATGGGGAAAGCGGCCCGCGCCGCCTTCCCCATCCGGTTCGCAAAAACCGCGTACCCTTTTCCCCATCCCGCTACCCCGCGTGCACGCAAATCGCCTCAATCTGCTTGCGCCCTGGCCCGCCGCAGGCCAAGAGAGCCTGAGGAGATCCTGGGTGGTCCACAGATGGAAAGAAAAGAAATCGCAATTATCGGCGGCGGTCCCGCCGGTCTGATGGCCGCGGAAGTCTTGTCCCGCTCGGGCCATGCGGTGACCGTCTACGAGGCTATGCCGACCGCGGCGCGCAAATTCCTGCTCGCGGGAAAATCCGGCCTGAACATAACCCATTCCGAAGCGTACCGGGACTTCGCAGCGCGCTTCGGCGATGCTTCGGCAAGCCTGCGGCCGGCCCTTGATGCCTTTACCCCGCAGGACGTACGCGCCTGGGCAGCCGGACTTGACGCGGAGACCTTCGTCGGCTCTTCCGGCCGCGTGTTTCCGAAGGCTATGAAGGCCTCGCCGCTGTTGCGCAGCTGGCTCCGCCGGCTGGAGGCCCAGGGCGTCCGGCTTCTCACCCGCCATCGCTGGTCGGGTTGCACAGAGAAGGGCTACATATTCGATACGCCGGAAGGGACGACGGTCGTTCGTTGCGACGCGGCTCTCCTGGCGCTTGGCGGCGCAAGCTGGCCACGGCTCGGCTCCGACGCCGCCTGGGTGCCGTTGCTGCGGGCGAGAGGCGTGCCGATCAGCGATTTCCGCCCTGCCAATTGCGGTTTCGATGTCGCCTGGACGCAGGTTTTCCGCGAGCGTTTTGCCGGCCAACCACTGAAAGGCGTTACCGCAACATCCGATGGGGGGACGATCCCGGGCGAATTCGTGGTGAGCCGCCACGGCATCGAAGGCAGCCTCGTCTACGCCCATGCGGCAAGCCTGCGCGACCGGCTGGACCGGGACGGCAAGGCGGCGCTCCTCCTTGACCTCACACCCGGCCGCACGGCCGACAGGCTCGCGCGGGATCTCGCGCGACAAGACCGCAAGGCGAGCTTCTCCAACCGCCTGCGCAAGGGCGCGGGGCTCGACGTTGTCAAAGCGTCATTGCTGCGCGAACTCTCGACGGAGGCGGCACGAGCCGCGCCGGAGCAACTCGCTGCCGGGATCAAGGCCCTGCCCGTTCCGGTGCTCGCAACACGGCCGATCGCCGAAGCGATCTCATCGGCCGGCGGCATCCGCCTGGACGCCATCGACAACCGCTACATGCTGAAGGCGCTGCCCGGCCTCTTCGCCGCCGGAGAAATGCTCGACTGGGAGGCGCCGACCGGCGGCTATCTCCTTACCGCGTGCCTTGCCATGGGCCGTGCTGCGGCCCGCGGCGTCGAAGCATGGCTCGCCGATAATCTGCGGTAACACTGCGGATGATAGCGTCTTCACATCCGTCAGCGCTCAGCTTTTCGGCCTGATGGAGAACATGGCACCGGCGGCGACAATGAAGAGCCCGATGATTGCAAGTTGAAACGTGCTCGGGATGCCGACGAGGATCAGCACATTGTTGACGAGCGTGATCAGCAGTACCCCGAGCAGGGTTCCGAGCACCGTACCCGAGCCTCCGGTGATGCGCGCGCCACCAAGGACGACCGCGGCAATGACGTCCAGCTCCGACCCCGCCAAATCGAAAGGGTTGGCGAGACGATTGCTCGACACGTGCATGATACCCGCGATCCCGGCGAGCAGACCGGCATAGGCAAAGACGAACACGTGGACAGTGCGCAGGTTGTATCCGAGACGCGAAGCGATACTGGCGTTTCCGCCAACCGCATAGATAGCCCGGCCTATAAGGGTCCGCTTGAGGATATACCAGGTGGCGAGCGCAGCGACGACCAGTACGAGGAAATAGGCGGGCAAAGTCGAGACTGCACCATTCGCCCCCTCGTGCCGTAAAAGCGCGAGCTTTCCGAAAGCGTCCATGGATTCGGGGATGTTCATGAACAGTGCCGTTCCGATGAAGGTCAGCAGAAACCCGCGGATCGCATATTGCGTGCCGATCGTCACGATCAGTGAGGGCGCCTTCAATGCGTGGACCAGCAAGCCGTTGCAAATGCCGAGGATCGCGCCGCCGGCGGCTGCGATGCCAAGGATCGGCCAGATGGACAAATCCGGCGCATAATTCGTGACCAGCATGGTGATGACGTACATCACCAGCGCAGCAATGGCCGTGAACGAGACGTCGAGCCCGCCGGATGCCAGCACGACGAGAACGCCAAGCGCGAAGAGGCCGCGCACGACGGTGGAGCGTGCCATGTCGAACAGGTTGGAAACCTGCCAGAAGTCCGGATTGATCGTGCCCACGACGATGCAGACGATCACGACGAGGAGGAAGGTAACGGCCGGAGGGTGGCGGATAAACCAGCGCATGGTCCGGACTGCGGCGGGCACTCCCTCGGTCCCGCTGACGGGGGTCGCTGCGACATCGGCCATGTTATTGAACTCCCTGGCCGTCTTCGGCCATCATCGACTTGTAGATTGCGTCTTCCTCAAGCCCTTCGGCCGGAAAGATATCGGCGACCCGGCCTTTGCGCATCACCATCACGCGGTCGCAGTTCTGCAGAAGCTCGGGCAGATCATCGCTGATGATGATGACGCTCATGCCGTCTCCTGCAAGGCGCTGAATGATGCGGAATATCGTGTCCTTCGATCCGACGTCGACGCCGACGGTCGGTCCGTGCAGGATGAGCAGGCTCGGCTCGATCGTCAGCCAGCGGCCGATCAGAACCCTCTGCTGGTTGCCGCCTGAAAGGGACATGACGGGGTTGTCGATATCCGGGGTCGCCACCTGCAGATCGTCGACCGTTTTCTGTGCCAAAGCCTTCGCCCGGCGGCTGTCGAGCAGGCCGAAAGCCCCCCGCAGTCGGTCGAGGACCGCCATGACGATATTCTCGCGGATGGATTTCCCAAGGAAAAGCCCTTCAGACAGGCGGTCCTCCGGAACATAGCCGATGCCGGCCTCGATCGCAGAGGCGGGCGACGACAGATCGGCCCGTCTGCCTGCGAGCTGTACCGAGCCCCGCCGCGCCGGTTCCACGCCGGCCAGCGAAAGCGCAAGCTCGTTTCGCCCGGAATCGAGAAGTCCCGTAATCCCGAATATCTCGCCCTTGGAAACCGTGAAGCTGACATCGTCGAAGCCGGCGCCCCCGAGCCGCTCCACCGAGAGCAGCGTCTCGTCACCGTGCGAATCGACGCGATAGCGCGTGTCGTCGAGTTTCTTGCCCGTCATCCAGAAGCCCAGTTCGGTCTTCGACTGATTGGCGACGTCGCATTCGGCAACCTTCAGGCCGTCCCGCATGATGATCGCCTGCCCGCCGATCGCCTTGCATTCGTCGAGCTTGTGCGTGACGAAAAGGACAGACACGCCCTTGGCGTGCAGGCCGTGCACGACGCGGATGAGGTTGTCCACTTCGCGCCGCGTCAATGCGGTCGTCGGCTCATCCATGATGACCAGGCCGGCATCGGAAGCGATCGCGCGGGCAATGGCAATGAGCTGGCGCGTTGCGATGGGGAGTTCTTCGACGGGTGTCGCCAGAAAGGCGGGCTCCGTCGGCAGACCGACGTCCTTCAATGCACGGACGGCCGTCTCCCGCAGACGCTTGAGGTCGAGACGCCGCGCGAGGCTGCCGTTGGAGGCAACCAGCTGCTGCGTCAGCGCGACATTCTCCTCGACGCTCAGATTGGGTAGAAGCGACAGGTCCTGATAAACCGTCTCGATGCCGGCTGCCAGGGCGCCGATCGGCGTCAGCCCCACGACCTTTTTACCGTTGATCGCAAGCTCACCGCCATCTGCCGGCTGGGCGCCGGAGATAATCTTGATGAGCGTGCTCTTGCCGCATCCGTTCTCGCCCATGAGATGGTAGGTACGGCCGCGCTCGATCGTGAAGCTCACCCCCTTCAGGGCGCGAACGCCGCCAAAGCGCTTCTCCAGGTCGCGAACTTCCAGGAAAGGCGTCGTATCGCTCCGCGCCTCTGCGGAGGACATCTTCTTCTCGGCAATGATAGTCGACTGCATTGGCATGGTCCGGAGTTGCGGTCAGTTCGCCGGCAGGGTCATCCCTGCCGGCGGATGCGGCTGCAGCCGCGTATCCCTTCGATGCGCGATCAGAACGGATACTGGCTGTAGTTGGACTTATCGACGTCGACCCAGGCTTCGCCGACAACGATGATGCCGTCGCCAGGGCCCTTCTTCACCGACACCTTGTTGTAACCCGGCACCCCGAGATCCATGCCGTCCGTGATTTCCTTGCCCTCGATCACGAGCTGGGCGACCTTGTTCATGACGTAGCCGGCATCCTTCGGGTCCCAGAAGGAGATGCTCTTGACGGCACCCGATTCGAGATACTTGGCCGTGTCCTTCGGCAGACCGAGGCCGACGACGCAAACCTTGCCGACGAGGCCGGCTTCTTCGACCGCGCGGCCGATCCCGATCACGTCAATGGCCGAACCACCCTGGAAGCCCTTGATGTCAGGATACTTGCGCAGGATCTCGCGCGCCTTCTCGTAAGCCTTGTTGGCGTCGTTGAAGGATTCGTTCTTCTCCGAAACGAGTTCCATTTCCGGATATTTCTTGGCGTTCTCCGCGCCGCCGTCGGCCCACTGCACGTGCGTGAGGCTGCCGAGCGACCCGACGAACGACGTCCACTTGCCGGACTTGCCCATGCATTCGGCCAGCTTCTCGTTGAAGCGCGCGCCGAAGACCTTGTTATCGAAGGCCTCGATATCGACCTGCGTGTTCTTCAGGCTGTCGGCTTCGTGCGTGATGATCTTGATGCCGCGGTTCATCGCCCGCTTGAAGACGCCCTCGAGAGCGGAAGGGTCCATCGGCACGACGGCGATTGCGTTGACATTCTTCGCGACGAGGTCTTCGATGAGGCGAAGCTGCTGGGCCGCGTCGGCCTTGGCCGGCCCGATCTGACTCGTAGACACAGCTGGATTGTCCTTGCCATAGGCAACGACACCTTCCTCCATGCGCGTGAACCAATTCTCACCGGTCACCTTGACGACGGTAACGACGGAGGGGGCGTCCTGCGCGACCGCAAGCTGGGCAGCGCAAAGCGCACCCAAAGCGACCGTGCAGGCGGCAATCTTCTTGTAGACAGACATGAGTGTCTCCTCATCACTTGTTGTTTGCCCGACCAGAAATCGACGGCGGGGGGCATTGCGCCGTTTGGGGACCTCGGGATCAGCGTCGCGGCGAAAGATATGCGCGGAGATCGACGCGCGACGTTGCCAGGAACACGATCAGAAGCAGTCCCCAGGCGCAGTCGCGGAAGAAATTCGAGATATCGAGGAAATTGAACAGGCTGGACAGCATCTGAAGCGCCGTCGCGGAGAGGACGACGCAGACCGTGCGTCCATATCCGCCGTCAGGCCGTACACCCGCCATCACGACGATCAGAATGGCGATGAGAACGTAGGAGCTGCCATAGTCCCACTTCACGCTTGAGGTGCGGGCGGCGATGATGATCCCAGCGACGGAAGCAAGCACTCCGCAGACGGTATAGGTCAGAAGAAGCATCCGGCGCTGCGGAATGCCGGCGTAACGGGCGGCCTTGGCATTGCTGCCCATCAGGTAGAGCTTGAAACCGAAAGGCGTGAAGCGGAGCACGACACCGATCAGGACCGCGATGGCGACGAAGAGCGTGAAGCACATCGGCACACCGAGTACCGGGGTATTGCCGAAATTGTCGAGGGGCTCGATATAGCCGAGGGTGATCGCCGAGCCGTTGGTGAAAGCAACGGCGAGACCTGTGAAAAATAGCTGCGTGCCAAGCGTGGCGATGATCGGCGTGAGCCCGGCGAAGGCGATCAAGGCACCGTTCAGCAAGCCGCCGGCGAGACCGATGATCAGCGCCACCACCGCGAACAGCCACGAAAAAGCGAGTGGCGCTTCATCGGCCGAAACCCAATCGCGCACCAGCAGATAGGAGCCTACCCCGGCAAGATTGGCGAGCGCGATGCCGGACAGATCGATGCCGCCGCCTCCCGCGATCATGGCGAGCATTACGCCGAGAGCCAGCAGCGCAAGCTCCGGTACCTGAGCGGACATCGACTGGAAATTGTAGAGGCTGAGAAAGGTGTCTCCTGCGAACACCGCAGCGAGCGCGACCACGAGAGCGTTGGTCGCCACAAGAAAGTTGAATTGCCGGTCGGCAAACATGCTTTTCATTCAGCCTCTCCCACACCGCATTTCAGGGGCGCTTCACACCCCGTCGACTTCCTGCCGGTCCAGCCGATCGCCGGGGGCGACCGCAGTGGACTGACGAGCAAGTCCTTGAGAAGCCATGGAAATCTCGGAAATAACTCCTTCCATCCCTCTCAAATTTTCGGCAATCTAACGTGAATGTTGACATTTGTCGAGCCATGTTTGAATTATGTAGGAAATTCGCAGTACGGCATGATCCGCTGGTCACCAGGGAGGAGCTCTCGATCAAGATTTTCCAGCCGGCCTGGCACGCGAACCGCGCCGGCAGACCTCGATCTGCTCCGGCAGACGATGTTAGATTCAACGTAGTGTTGCGCTGAGCCGTGTCGCCAGCGACGGACAAAAGAGGACTGCCATGCAGCGTTTCATCAACAATCCGGACGAAGTCGTCGAGGATACCGTGAAGGGTTTCGTCAAGGCGCATGCCGACATCGTTCGCCTCGGAGAAAATCCGCGGGTCATCGTCGCCAGGGGCGCGCCGGTTGCCGGCAAGGTGGGTGTCGTGACCGGCGGCGGCTCCGGCCATGAGCCTGCCTTCATCGGCTACACCGGCCGCAACATGCTGGACGCGGTTGCAGTCGGCGAACTCTTTTCCTCACCGACGGCCAAGAGCTTTCACGACGCGATGCGCGAAGCGAACGGCGGCAAGGGCGTCGTCTGCCTCTACGGCAATTATGCCGGCGACAACATGAACGTGAAGATGGCGGTGAAGCTCGCGGCCAAGGCAGGGATCGAAGCCGCGACGGTCGTCGCCAATGACGACGTCTGCTCCGCGCCGCCCGAAGAGCGGGAGAAGCGGCGCGGCGTCGCCGGAGAAATCTTCATGTGGAAGATCGGCGGGGCCAAGGCGGCCGCCGGGGCGAGCCTCGAAGAGGTCCGTGCGGCTTCCCAGAAGGCGATCGACAATTGCCGCTCGATTGGGGTCGGGCTCGGCCCCTGCACCTTGCCCGCGGTCGGGCATCCGAACTTCCGGATCGAGCCCGGCACGATGGAAGTCGGCATCGGCCATCACGGTGAGCCCGGCGTGCGCGTCGAAGCGCTGAAGACCGCCGAAGAGGTCGCGGTCGACATGTGCAAGATCGTGCTGGACGATCACGACCTGCCGGAGGGCACGGAAGTGGCTGTGCTCGTCTCCGGCCTCGGCGCGACACCGCTCAACGAACTCTACATCCTGAACGACACGATCGAGCGCGAGATCACAGCACGGGGCCTCAGGATCTACCGCACCTTCGTCGGCAACTACTTCACCTCGCTCGAAATGGTCGGAGCGACGCTGACGGTCATGGCGCTCGACGACGAACTCAAGGCGCTCCTCGATGTCGAGGTCCGCTGCACCGCCGTTCTCTGAGGAAATGGACATGCAGACGTTTGAAAATGCAAAAGCCGGCGACATCGTTCTTACGCTTGCCGACCGGATCATCGAAAACCGCGCCTATCTGAGCGAGATCGACGGCAAGATCGGCGATGGCGATCACGGGGTGAACATGGCCAAGGGCTTTGGCCTTGCCGCAGAACGCCTGAAGGGCACAGACGCCTCGCTGTCAGAGGCGCTCGATACGCTCGGCACCGTGCTGATGACGGAGATCGGCGGATCGATGGGGCCGCTCTACGGCGTGATGTTCACCGAATTCGCCGAAAAGATCGAGGGCGCCGATGCAATCGACGCCGCCGCCTATAGCCGCATGCTTCATGCGGGGCTCGAAGGCATCCGGTCGATCGGCTCCGCCAAGGTGGGCGACAAGACGCTGCTCGACACCTTGGTGCCCGCGGTGGACGCCTTCGATGCGGCGGCTGCCGACGGCAAGCCCTTCGCCGAAGCGCTCGATGCACTTGTATCGGCGGCGGAGGCCGGCCGCGATTCGACGCGCGATCTCGTCGCCAAGATCGGCCGGGCGAGCCGCCTCGGCGAACGCTCGCTCGGCGTGTTGGACGCCGGCGCCACCTCCTGTGCGATCATCCTCAGGGAGTTGTCGCACGGGGCTCGCGCCCGGCTCGCCTGACGCCGCGGTTTCGCGATTGCGCGCAAAGGGGGGCAGCGGCACCCAGCCCCCATTGCAAAAGCACGGCGTTGCTTCCATCCTCGCGGTCCGAAAACAGGGGAAGTACAGGACTGCATGACGATCAAGACACCTTCTCCGCGCAAGGGCGCTGCCAGTCGAAGCGGTACGGTCGATGCTTCGGACGCGATCCCCTTGCGCTACGGTGACGACCCCTATGTCTGGGCCTGCTGGCTTTATTACGAAGACGGCATGACGCAGGGCGAGATCGCCGAGGCCATGGGTGTGTCGCGGGCGACGGTAAACAGCTATCTCGCCGACGCCCGCGAAAAAGGCATCGTCAACATTTCGATCGAGCCGGCGCGACTGGCATCGCTCACCATCGCCCAGGAACTGAAGCGGCATTTCGGCCTGACCGACTGTCTCGTGGTCCCGAGCGACGACAATGCGCGTCCTTTGATCGACCGCCTCGGAGCGGCCGGGGCGCAGGCGCTTCCAAAACTCCTGAAATCCGGCGATACGCTCGCCGTCGCCTGGGGCCGCACCGTGCTTTCGGTTGGCGAGCACGCCGGTATCGCTTCCCTTCAGGACATGACGGTGGTTCAGGCGACCGGCGGCACCACGGCCTCATTTGCCTATACGCCGGAGCTTTGTGCCTCGGCGGTCGCACGGGCAATTTCAGCCCGCTGCGTCAACATCACCGCGCCGGCCGTGGTCAAATCGCCGGAACTCCTGCATATGCTTCTGGAGGAACCTCTGGTTCAGGAGCAGTTCGCGACTCTGGCAAGGGCAAACCGGGTGCTTTTCGGCATCTCCTCGCTTCGGCCGAATTCCACCATTCATACCAGCGGTTTCTTCGAATCGGTCTCGCTGCAGGACTATCTGGCAGCCGGCGCGGTCGGCGTCGTCGCGGGCCGTTTCATCGATGAACGCGGCCGTCCGGTCGCCGGCCCGCTCGACGATCGTACGGTCGGCATCTCGCTGGACCTGCTCCGCGAGATAGGCACGCGCATTGCAGTCGCCGGCGGCTTCGATAAGGTGCCGGCCCTGCTCGCCGCGCTACGCGGCGGCTATGTCAACGTGCTCATCACCGACGCGGCGACCGGTCACGGCATCTTGCGGGCCGACGGCGTCAGGGCACTCGACGCCAAGCTTTCGCACCGGCCGAAGCTTGTCCAGACACCGAGCTCCTATCGCACCCACGTCAAGAAATTCCTCAACAACCCGAACGAAGTCGTCGAAGAGATGCTCGAAGGGGTCGTCAGGGCGCATCAGAAATATCTGCAGCCGATCAACGGATCGCACCGGGCGCTCGTCGCGCGCAGCGGCCCCAGGCCCGGAAAAGTGGGCCTCGTCATCGGCGGGGGCACGGGGCACGAGCCGTGCTTCCTCGGTTATGTCGGCAAGGGTCTTGCCGATGCGGTTGCCGTGGGGAACATCTTTTCCTCGCCGCCGCCCGATCCGATCGTGCAATGCGCCGAGGCCGCGTCCGGAGGCGAAGGCGTGCTCTTCGTCTACGGCAACTATGCCGGCGACGTGATGAATTTCGAGATGGCGGCTGAAATTGCCGAAGAAAAGGGCATCAAGGTAAGGACTGTCCTGACGACGGATGACGTCGCCTCCTCGCCGGTCGAGGACCGCGAAGGCCGGCGCGGCGTCGCCGGCAACTTCTTCATCTTCAAGGTCGCGGGCGCGGCCTGCGATCGCGGCCTGTCGCTGGAAGCCTGCGAAGCCGTCACGCGCAAGGCGAACCTGCGCACCTATACGGTGGGCGTCGCGCTCGAACCCGGCTCGATGCCGCAGACGCGACGGCACAATTTCGAGATCGGCCCGGACGACATGGAGGTCGGCATGGGCATACACGGCGAACCGGGCGTGACGCGCGAGCGCATCCGATCGGCGGACGAGATTACCGACAGCATCATGGACCGCATCTTCAAGGAGATGAAGACAGCACCCGGCGAGCGCGTCGCCGTGCTCGTCAATTCCTTCGGAGCGACGCCCCTGATGGAGCTCTATATCCTGTTCCGGCGGGTCCAGCAGCGACTGGCGGCAAAGGACATACTGATCGAAGCGAACTGGATCGGACATTATTGCACCTCGTTGGACATGGCCGGCGCTTCGATCACCATTCTCCATCTTGATCAGGAATTGTCCGATCTGCTTCATCACCCTTGCGAAACGGCCTTTCTGAAGGTCAACTAGAACTGGGCGAAGCCCTGGCGGGTGGTTGCGGATCCACCTAAAGGCCGCGGGAGGAAAATGATGCCGGAGAGCGCGGTGCGCCGCTTAATCGAAATGTTCGAGGCGATCTCCAGTGCCATCGAAGCGGAGAGGGACAATCTGTCCGAGCTTGACGGCGCGATCGGCGATGCCGATCACGGGATCACCATGGCGATCGGCTTTTCTGCCGTGACCGGCGAACTTGCGAGAACGGACGCAGGCAGCGCCGGGCTGAGCGGTGTCATGACGGCGGCGGCAAGCGCCTTCCTGAACGCCGTCGGAGCCTCGACGGGACCGCTTTACGCCACCGCCTTCCGACGTGCGGCCCAGGCCCTGGAAGGACGCGACACACTGGACCTCGAGGCTTGCTCCCTTCTCATCCAGGCGGTTGCCTCCGGCATAGGCGAGCGCGGCAAGGGGCAGCGCGGCGACAAGACGATGCTCGACGTCTGGCTTCCCGCCGCCGACGCAGCGGCGCAAGCGGCCGCAGCCGGCAAGTCTGCCGAGGCATTCTGGGCGGATGTCACCGCAGCCGCCGAGAACGGCGCCAGCGCGACGCGTTCCATGGTCGCAACGAAGGGCCGTGCAGCCCGGGTCGGAGAGCGCTCGCTCGGACACATGGATCCCGGCGCCGCCTCGGCCGTCATCATCATCCGGGCCATGGCCCAAACACTGCGGATGAGTTAAGGCCCGTTCGGTTTTGTCGGCACGCATGGCGATGCGCTCGAATTCCTTGCGTACCGACCGTGCGCCACTGCAGGTGTCCTTTGATCGTAGCCGATCAATGGACAAAAACATGCAGCAGCTCAACGTGCTACAGCGACCTTTGCGCGTCTCATAAGACGCGCGGCGCTGTAGGAAACCTTTCGGAGGACTGCAATCTCTCCTCCGTCCTCATCGTGCTCGTCACAGCGATGAGAGCAGCGCCGCGTCTGCGGCGCGGGAAGCGTTCTTTCAGCCCAAGGACTTGGTCTGGCTGGATTCCTGTGACAAGCACAGGAATGAGGAAATCAAACAAGTGCCTTGGACCGAAGGATTGGAGCATTCCGGTGTTTCCATGAAACATTGAAATGCTCTAGGTCGACCCCACGCTTGATGACACAGTTTTCCTGAGGCGTGCTCTAACCCGCATCATCCAGTGCCGGCGGGGCTTCACCCGTCGTCAACATCTGCATCAGCGCGTGTTCGCTCCTCACGCCTTGCCGGTAAAGGTGAAACAGCATCTTTCCCAACTCCGCACCGTGTTCGCTTTCCGGCGCCAGCTCCCTGGAGGAGCAGGCATAAACGTGAACACGTCGCAACATCAAGATTTCGTCGTCGTCAATGGCGAGATCCGAGAAGCGCACCGACATTTCCTTTGACCCTCTAATCAAAGTGGCTTTGTTGATGATGGCTTAATATCGGTGCGGAGACGGCGCGAATCCAGACCCCCCATCATTCTTCAGTGAAGAGAGTTACGCGAACGCCAAGGCCCTCCACTTGCCTTTTGCTCTGCGTCCCATAGTTGAAATAGAAGACAGCATTTTTCAACGAACGGGGCAGACAACATGTCGGTACTGATCAGCATCCTGATCACCTTTCTCGTCGTCATTCTGGTTCTTTATCTCGTCAACCGCCTTCCCCTCGACGGGCGCACCAAGCAAATCGTCCAGGCCATCGTCATCATCATAGGCATCCTGTCGCTGCTGCGGTATCTTGCCGTGTTCTGAACTCCACAGAGGCCGCGGTCCTCTGTCCTTTCTCGGTGGCCGCAAACATGTGAACGCGGCCCTTGCGTATCCGCGGGGAACCTTGGCCCGGCTTCCCCATTAGGGGCCGAGTGAACAGTCCGGTTCGTGAAACGAACGGAGGCGGCCATGTTGCGAGCAGCTGTTTTCCTGGCATTTGCGGCAATGGCCGCTGCGCGGCACGATCCGGCGATCGCGCAGGATTCGCCGCGTATGCTCGACACCGAAAGCGGGCCCGTCAGCGTCGAAGTCTTGGCGGGCGGCCTCGAGCATCCCTGGGGCGCTGTCCTTCTGCCGGACGGCGACATGCTGGTGACGGAGCGTCCCGGCAGGCTGCGCCTCGTGTCGGCCGAGGGAGCCGTCGGCGAACCCATCGAAGGGGTCCCGGATGTCTTCGCCCAAGGTCAGGGTGGACTCCTCGATGTTGCGCTCGATCCGGATTTCGCCACGAACAGGACTGTCTATCTATCCTTTGCCGAGGAACGCGATGGCGGCGCGGCTACCTCGGTCGGCCGTGGCCGTCTGAACGACGACGCCACCGCACTTTCGGATTTCAAGGTAATCTTCCGGCAGGAGCCGGCAGCTTCAGGCGAGAATCATTTCGGCTCGAGGTTGGCCTTCGCGCCGGACGGCAAACTTTTCATCACGCTCGGCGAACGCTTCGACATGCAAGAGGCCCAGGATCCGGCCAACCATCTCGGCGCGATCGTCCGCCTCAATCCCGACGGCTCGATACCGGACGACAACCCCTTCGTCGGCCGCGAGGGCGCCGACGAGATTTGGTCCTACGGCCACCGCAACGTTCAGAGCGCCGCCATCCATCCGGAAACCGACGTGCTTTGGACGGCAGAGATGGGGCCGATGGGGGGAGACGAGTTGAACATACCCGAGGCGGGCAAAAACTACGGCTGGCCCGTGGTGAGCTGGGGCAGACATTATTCGGGCGAACGAATTCCCGATCCGCCGAGCCGCCCCGAATTCGCTGGCTCCATCCATAGCTGGACGCCCGTGATCTCACCCTCGGGCATGATGTTCTATACAGGCGACCTGTTCGCCGACTGGCGGGGCGACCTCCTGATCGGCGGCCTGTCGGCGGGCGGTATCGTCAGAGTGCAGACGAACGGCCGGAGGGTGACCGGGGAGGAAGTTCTTTCGCTCGAGGCACGGGTTCGCGATCTCCTCCAGGCCTCCGATGGCTCGGTACTCGCGCTGATCGACGCCGCATCCGGCAGGATTCTGCGGCTGAGGCCCGCCAACTAGAGCATTCCCAGGAAAGTGTGTAACGGTTTTCCGTCCGGAAGTGCGTTGGAGCAAAAGGTTAGAGCATTTCGGTGTTTTCATGAAACATTGAAATGCTCTAGGTCCGGGATCGCGTGTGCGGGTGAAGGAAACCGCTCGTAACATCCGGGGCATTGGCCTCGGCGAGCCGGGAGAGGAATTGCTCCATGAGCGCGGATTCGCCGAAGCGGCGCATGGAGCGCTCGCTTGCGAGCGAAAATTCCGGGTCCACTTCGGTCAGGCGCGCCATTGTGCGCTGCGCTCCCTCAACGTCTCCCCGCTGGCTCAAAACCGCCGTCTGTATCAGCAGGCAATCCGCCTGCTGCGGCGCCCGGATGAGGCATTCCCGCAAGACCTCATCGGCTTCATCGAGACGACCGGCAGCATAGAGGGCCTGCCCGTAGACATAGGTATAATATTCCGGCGCCATGGGATGCAGCCGGCGCGCCCGCTCGGCGTTTTGCACCGCCTCGTCATAGCTGCCGAACCGGACCTGCGCCTTTGCCAGCGCCATCAGGCTGTCCGGGTCGTTCGGATTGAGTTCGACGGCCCTTTGTGCCGCCTGCATGGCGCCGGGATAATCGCCGGTTGCCGAGAGGCCAAAGCTGAGGACCTGATAGCCGGCAGCGAGGTTCGGATCGAGACGGACTGCCTGACGTGCTTCGCTGAGGCCGGTTTCCACATCGGTCGTCGTCGCCCTGCCGCTGAGGTTCTGCACGAAGTCGACGATATAGGTCATCCCCAGATTCGCGCGCGCCGCGGCGTAACCGGGGTCGAGCTCGAGGGCGCGATGAAGCAGCGCACGGGCGGCGATCAGCGCCTCCGCATCCTTCGAGCCGTGCTTGTAGCGGTCACGCGCCTGGAGCACGAGGTCGTAGGCCTGGAGGTTCTCGGTCGGCCGTTCCGCTGCATTCGAGACCTCCGACTCGCGCACATAGGAAACCAGATGCGAGACGATTTCGGCCGTCAGGTCGGTCTGAACCGCAAATATGTCCTCGACCCGGCGGTCGTAACTGCGCGACCAGAGATGCGCACCGCTGCGCGCATCGATCAACTGCGCCACCACGCGAAGCTGGTCCCCGGCGCGCCGGGCACTGCCTTCGACCACATAGCCGGCACCAAGCCTATCGCCTATCAGGCGGATGTCTTCTGCTTGACCGCGCAGGGCGAAGGTCGAATTGCGGGCAATCACCTGAAGCTCGGGGTTTCGCGCCAGATTGGCGATTATGTCCTCGGTAAGCCCGTCGGCGAAATAGGTCTGCTCGGCGTCGCCGCTCATATTGTCGAAGGGCAGCACCGCGACTGTCGGCCTTGCATCGGCGAGTTCGCCGCCCGCCAGGCGCGCGAGGCTGCCGGCCAGGTCGGCGCCGACGGCTCTTACCTCCGGCGCCTGCGTTGCGGCAGCGGCGAGGACAAGTGCCGCGGCCCCGATGGCGTAGGGCAATGCCGCGCGCCGGCCACGGGCGATCCGCCCGATCCAGCCGCGACCATTCTTTTCGTCCGCATCGAGCCGCACCGCATAGACGGCGAGCGGCTCGGGAATGTTCTTCGCCTGCCTCCGGCCGATGCTGTAGAAGAGCTTGCTGCGGTTTCGGTCGGCACTGCGGACCACCGCCTCGCTCACGAAAATGCCGCCCGGCTCGGCCATGGCTTCGAGCCGCGACGCGACGTTCACGCCGTCGCCGAACATGTCGCCGTCGGCTTCTATGACGTCGCCGAGGTTGATGCCAAGGCGCATGTCGAAGGGCTGCTCGGAAAATCCGTTCTGGATTTCGATCGCGGCATCGAGCGCCTCGTTGACGCTCGGAAACGTCGCGAGAAAACCGTCCCCCGTCGTCTTGAAGGTGCGGCCGCCGTGCTTCTCGACCGAAGGTATGATCAGTCCGCTGAACGTCGCCCGCAGGGCGGCATAGGTCGAGGATTCATCCTCGGACATTAGGCGGGTATAGCCGACGATGTCGCCAGCTACGATTGCTGCGAGTTTACGTTCCATCACGAGCCTCGACAGTCTTCACGCGCATCTTTATGGGACCGACCCCACCCGTCCACTCACAACTCCGTGTCCGCCGCATCGCCTGAGGAGCCTATCCTGCGGACAACGCGTACGCATTCCAGCTCGCCGCTGACAAGAAACCGGGATGATTGGCCGTAAGGAGGAAATGGCTACGCAGAAGGACGCGAACAGTCGCTCATACACTGCACAGGATTGCGGCCTTTGGGTGGCGACATTCCATTGCAGTCGGTCGGGTGCAGTCGGACGTTTCAGTGCTTCATCAAAACACTGAGACGCCCCAACCTTGAAGCTGCGCAGTTTCGGACGGAAACCGTTACACGCTTTTCCTGGATGCGCTCTCGCGCCACGCGAGGACCGGCCCCACGGCCTCGCGAAGCGCTGCGAGATCCGCCTCTTCGACCTTCCGGAAGGGGCGTCTGGAGGCTCCCCCGGGAAGACCCATGATGCCGAGCAGCGCCTTGGATCCCGGCATGACGCCGACCTTGATCAGCACCTGGATCACCCGGTTCGCCATGGCCTGCAACAGCCGGGCCTCCTCGATCCGCCCAGCCGCTACGCAGGCCCTGAGCACGACGAACAGATCGCCCATGAAGTTATAGGTGGTTCCTATCGCACCCTGTGCACCCATCGCGAAACCGGCCAGGCACATTTCATCATAGCCGTTGTAAACGATGGCGTCCGGTGCCGCATCCCGGATGCGTTCGAGCTGGAACATGTCGCTCGACGTATGCTTGATGCCGATGATGTTGGGATGGGAGAGAAGCTCGCCCAGTTCGGGCAAGGTGAAACCGCTGGTGCGGGCGGGGAAGTTATAGACGATGAGAGGCAGGGCCGAAGTATCGGCCAGCTCCCGGTAATGCGCCATGACTTCGGGCCGGGAGAAGTCGTAATAGAAGGGGGGAATGGCCGAGATCGCCTGGTAACCCGATTTGGCCGCGTGCTGCGAAAGCGTGAGCGCATCCCTCGTCGCGATCGTGCCGACATGAGCGATCAGCTTCAGGCGCCCGGACGCGGCGGTGGCAACGTCGGAGAGGTAGTCCGCGCGCTCGTCGAGCGACTGCAGCATCGCTTCGCCCGAGCTGCCGCCGACATAGACGCCATCGATGCCGAGCCGAACCTGAAAATCGAGGAGCGCCCCGATGGCCTGCCGGTCGATGCTTTCGTCTTCGCAAAACGGGGTAAGGAGGGCCGAATAGATCCCTTCGAGTTTCATCTTATGATCGCTTTCACTGGCTCGTGGAAAAAAAGCTCGGGCAATTGGCGGCGGGCGGCGGTGCCAAGCTCGATCACCGCTTCACCGGGGGCGGAACTATAGGGCCAGAGCAGCTCCGGCCCAATCGGGCACCAGCGGCCGGCGGCAGCCATCGCCTTGTCGAGTGCGGCGTTGGAAAGACCATATTCCACGGCAAGAGGCAGGACGTGCTCGTTCATGAAGCCGACGACGCGGGCCTCGAAGTCAAGAGCGCCTGCCGGGTCCTCCCGAAGATGATGCCACCACCTGACGGCGCCGGCGGGGCTCAGGCAGGCGACATTGGAATAGGAGCCGCGGCCGCCTGCGAGGCAGCCGCTCGCCATGAAATGTCCGGGAATGAAGACGGCGAGATCCGGCAGCTTGCGACGAAGCTCCCCATACCAGACTTCGTCGCCGCCCGGCAGTTTCGCCCCGATGAGCATCGGGAGACCGGCCTTTAACCTTGCGATCTCGTCGAGGCTCAGCCGGCACTTGGCATGAGGCGGGTTATAGACGATCAGCGGAATGTCAGGCGCAGTTGCCGCCATGCCGGCGAAGAAGACCTCCGCCTCGTCATAGCTCGGCGCCCACCAGTCCGGCAGGGTGATCTGAACGGCATCGGGTCGCAGAGAGGCGACGCGGGCCAGGCGTTCGCGCGCGACACGCCCATTCGAATGGGAAACGCCGATCTGGAACGGCAGGGCGACGGAATGGCAAAACTCGGCGACCAGCTGGCTCAGCCGGTCGAATTCTTCCTCCGTCTGGCTATGGAATTCGCCCGCAGTGCCGTTGGTGTAGACGCCCTGAAGTCCGCTTTCGCGAAGCGCGGAAAGCTGCTCGTCCAAAGCGGACCATTCGATTTCCCCTCGCCGGCCGACTGGCAGGAGCACTGCTCCCCAGATGCCTTCGGGCGGCTTGGCTTGGAGGCTCATCGGGCGGCTCCGAGCATCTGGTCGGGGATGAAGGTGACGAGCGCCGGAAAGACGGTGATCAGAACCAGGACGACGAAGAGCGGAACGAGAAGAGGCAGGATGCCGCGTGCGAGCACGCCGAAGGGAATGTCGGCAACCTTGGAGACGACGAAGAGCGCAACGCCCATGGGCGGCGTCAATATGCCGATCATCAGGTTGAACACGACCATGACACCGAAATGGACGGGATCCACCCCGAATTGGAGCGCGGTCGGGACCAACACCGGTACGATGAGCAGCAGGATTGCCAGGGCCTCGATAAACGTCCCGAGCGCAAGCAGCATGAGATTGACGAGGATCAGGAATGTCAGCGGGTCGTGCGCATAAGTGAGGAAGAACGTGGCGACGTGCTGGGGTACCTGCTCGCGCGCGATCACATAGCCGAATAGTGACACGCCCATGATGAGAAGGCCGACTGCGGCCGTATGGCTGACTGTCTCGCGCAGTACGGTCACGAGTTTGGCGAAGGTGATCTCACGGTAGACAAAGACACCGAGG
The DNA here is from genome assembly GCF_000375585.1 of Sinorhizobium meliloti 4H41. Classification (GTDB taxonomy): domain Bacteria; phylum Pseudomonadota; class Alphaproteobacteria; order Rhizobiales; family Rhizobiaceae; genus Sinorhizobium; species Sinorhizobium meliloti_A. The sequence continues at coordinate 116,485 of NZ_AQWP01000010.1, forward strand.
AAGAGAGCATAGCTGGCCGCGACCACCGCAGCTTCGGTCGGCGAGAACACCCCTGCAAAGATGCCGCCGATGATGATGAAGGGCGTGATGAGCGGAAGCAGCGCATGCCAGAACGTGGACCACACACGGCGAAAGCCGGCGCGCTGGGCGGTCGCATAGTTCCGGCGCCAGGCGATCGCATAGACCATGATCATGAGCGAGGCCGCGCAAAGAAGCCCCGGTACGATCCCGCCGAGGAAAAGGCCTCCGATCGAGGTATTGGCGATCACGCCATAGACGACGAGGGGAATGGAAGGCGGGATGAGCGGGCCTATGATTGCCGATGCGGCCGTGACCGAACCGGAAAACTGCTCGTCATAGCCGGCGTCGCGCATGGCCTTGATCTCAAGCTGACCAAGGCCGGCGGCATCGGCGACGGCGGAGCCGGACATGCCGGAAAACAGCACGCTCGCCATGATGTTCACATGACCGAGCCCGCCCCTGATATGGCCGACGAGCGCCTTGGCGAAGTCGAAGATGCGCTCGGTTACGCCCGAAAGATTCATCAATTGTGCGGTGAGGATGAAAAAGGGGACCGCCAGCAGCGGGAAGCTGTTGAGGCCGGCGATCATGCGCTGGCCGGCAAAGTTCAGGCCCGTTCCCTGCCAGAGCATGTAGGCAAGCGCAGCCACGATCAGCGTAAATCCGACCGGCATGCCGGCAATCAGAAGGGCAAACCATCCCCCGAAAAGCGTCGCCATCTATAGATACCTTTCGAAGGGGGCTTCGGCCGAAGGGCGGCGGCTGCCGAAGAGCAGCCGGACATCCCGCGCCATGACAAGCATGATCCGGACAGCCGCCAGCAGGCCGAATACGGGCAAGGCGCCGTAAAGCCACGATTCCGGAACGCCGATCGCGATCGACATGACCTTGTGGGCGCGCAAGGTCCCGAAGAAACCGTAGTAAACGAGAACGAGCAGCGCGGTGAGCACCAGGACATCCAAAACGATCCGCAGGAAGAGCTGCGCCCGCTCCGGGAGCATCCGCGGCACGATATCCATGGTGATGTGTGTCCGTGAGGTGACGCCCTCCGCGGCGCCAAGCGCCACCAGCCAGACGAAGGCATAACGCGCAGCCTCCTCCGTCCAGAACATCGGATCCTGGAAGACGAAACGGGTGACGATCTGCAGTGCGATCACGACGAAGGCGAAGACCAGCAGGATCGTGGCCAGTGTCTCTTCGATATGGGCAAAGCTTCGCCAGCGGCTTGGATTGGCCATTTGTTGAACTCCCCGGAATGGAGGGCGCGGCCAGCTCTGGCCGCGCCTGCGGGTGGTTAACGGAGATCGAGCAGCGTCTTCACCGTGCCGGTACCGAATTTAGCGTCGAGATCGGCATAGACTGGCTTCATCGCCTCCTGGAACGCTGCCTTGTCGGGCTCGATCACGGTGATGCCGCGCTCGCGAAAATCGCTGACGAGGTTCGCTTCCTTCTCGCTTACCAGCTTGTCGTTCAGGGCGCCGCCCGCCTCGAATGCCTCCATAACGACCTTCTGGTCGGCGGGCTCGAGCGCATTCCACGTGTCTTCCGACATGAGGATGAGTTGGTCCTGCACCAGATGCCCGGTCAGGGAAACATGGGACTGCACCTCGGTGAACTTCATCGAGTCGATGATGGGTAGCGGGTTTTCCTGGCCGTCCACCTGATTGGTCTGGAGTGCAAGATAGACCTCGGCGAATGCGACCGGCGTGGGGCTCGCGCCCATCGCCTTTGCCCAGGTAAGAAGCGGCGCGGAGTTCGGGACGCGCAGCTTCATGCCCGCGAAATCGGCAGGCTTTTCGATGGGCTTCTTTGCCGTCGTGTGCCGCGTTCCAAAGTACCAGGAGTCGACCATGCGCCACTTGTGCTCGGTCCGCATCTCGTCGACGATCCCCTTACCCCACTCGGAGGCGATGATCTTCTGAAGGTGATCGAAGTCGCCGACGACGTAGGCGGTGCTCGCCAACACGGCCCGCGGAACCCAGGCGTCCATGCCGCCGAACGGATTCAGCGTGAAGTCGAGTTCGCCGAGCGTCACCTGCTCCATCATCTCGGTGAATGTCCCGAGCTGAGAATTCGGGAAGATTTCCAGCGTCAGTCGGCCGCCCGATTTTTCCTTGATGATGCGCGCGGCCTCCGTGACGCCCTCGAATTGCGGGTCGCCGGCCGTACCCTGCATCCCCAGGCGCAAGGTGCGCGCCTCTTGAGCCATGGCTTGCGAACCCATCAGCAGCCCCGCAAGCACGATCGTAATCAATCCCGTTTTCATTGTTGCTCCTCCCACTATCGGCCCGATGCTATGGGCTCGTTTGCCTGTATTTGCGCGCCGCACTCTCCAGGTGCTCGCGCATGACCCGTCCGGCACGCTCCGGATCGCGGGCGCGGATGGCCTCCACGATCACCACGTGCTCCTCGAAACTCTCCCGGTTGGAAATCTCCGGCCTGGTCGGCAGAGGCCTTTGGCCGATCAGCCAATCCACGAACGCATCGTGGACCGCGACGAAAATGGGGTTCGAGACCATCTGGGTCAGCGTGCGATGAAAGGCGACATCGGTGGCGGCAAAGGCGCGGGCCTTGCCGATCGCAGCCTCGTTGCGCGCCAGCGCGGCGTCGATCGCCTCGATCTGCTCCGCTGTCGCATGGGCCGCAAGATGGCGCGCGCATCCCTCCTCCAGAAACAGGCGGGCCTGCTCGAAATTGGCCACACCCTCGGGTTGGCCGAGCAGCATGCGCGCAGCGCCAGCAAGCGAAGACAGGAAATGGTCCGGCGTCGGCCGCGTGACTTTGGCACGCTCGCCCGTGCTGACCTTCACGAGCCCCATCCGCTCCAGGGCATAAAGCGCTTCCCGGATCGAGGGCCGCCCGACCCCGAACAATTCCATCAGGTCTCGCTCGGAAGGGAGCGTCGCACCCAAAGGATAGATCTCGTCGCGGATCATCTCCTCCAGTTTCAACCGGACTTCGTCGGAAAGCTTCTTGCGGACGGCGAGTGTGCTCATGGTGTGATTGTTAAGGTGTTATACCATATGAGTCAAGAGAACTCGCAGGCGCAGTCGACAACCGCGCGCTCACACCGCTTGCAGCAGCGCGGCGCCACCTATCCGCCGCCCGTGCGGACCGCAGCGTTCATCTGGTTCAATGTCTGCGAAGAAGATATCCGATCGCCAGGCCGAGACCGGCAAGGACCAGGATCGTTTGCAGAGGACGGCGAGGCTCGGCGGCGCCGGCGCGTTCGTCCGCGCGCCCGGCATCCGGGGTGTCGACCACCCTGGTATGCGGGCGATCGAAGCCGGACGCGACCTGCTCATGCCAACGTCCGGCGGGATCCTGGAATTCGATGGCCTCGGTAGAGCCGGGAAGCTCATGATGGCGCGCCGCGATCTCGGCTGCGGCCAGTGCATCGTCATGGGTAAGGAAGGTTTCGGAGAAGACGTCGTCTACCTTGTAGGCCCAGCCCCCGTCGTGTTCCACAATCTCATATCGTATCGTCACCATGGCGATGCTCCCGTTTGAAGGAGGAAAACATCCGGCGCCTTGCTTGGTTCCGCAATTATCGGCGTCCGCGAAGGTCGCCATGGTGACGAGACACTGGCTGCTCCGATCACCGGGTATTCCGACCGACCGATTTGCAAAGTATTCCCCTTGCTTGACAAAGCGCAACGATCGTAACATGCCCTGACGTGCCCTTCTGCGTGTAATACAAACTGCCGCTGCGACCTTTGCGCGTCCGACTGGACGTGTGGCGCTGCAGGCATAAATCTCGGAACGGCTCAGTGGCACGCGAAGCATTATGGGAGAAATTGATGAAACATGAACGGATTACCCTGCGCGGAGCGCAGATCGCCGCGCTCTCGGCAGCATTGTTTTTCTCGGGCAGCGCCGCGGCGCAGCAGAAATTCGTGACAATCGGCACCGGCGGCGTCACCGGCGTCTATTATGCCGCGGGCGGCGCCATCTGCCGGCTTCTGAACAAGGACCGCAAGACGCACGGCATCCGCTGTTCGGTCGAATCCACCGGCGGATCGGCGTTCAACGTGAACACGATCAAGGAGGGCGAGCTCGACTTCGGCATGGCGCAGTCCGATGTGCAGTACAACGCTTTCAAAGGCGAAGAGGCATTCAAGGAGGGCGGCGCGCATGCCGACCTCAGGGCGGTCTTCTCGATTCATCCGGAGCCGTTCACGGTGCTGGCGCACCCGAATGCCGGCGTGACGAAGTTCGAGGACTTCAAGGGCAAGCGCTTCAATGTCGGCAATCCCGGTTCCGGAACGCGCGCTTCCATGGAGCGCCTGCTCGGCGCCATGGGCTGGACGCTCGCCGACTTCTCGCTCGCATCCGAACTCAAGGCGGACGAGCATGGCCCGGCGCTTTGCGACGGCAAGATCGACGGCTTCTTCTACGGCGTGGGGCATCCCTCCGCCAATATTCAGGATCCGACGACGACCTGCGCGGCGAAGCTGGTGCCGCTGACCGGCGAAGTCGTCGACAAGCTGGTCGCCGACAATCCCTATTACGCCAAGGCGACCATTCCGGGCGGCCTCTACAACAACAATCCGGAGGACACGGAAACCTTCGGCGTTCTGGCGACACTGGTCACCTCCGCCAACGTTCCGGAAGAGAGCGTCTACGCGCTGACGAAAGCGGTTTTCGAGAATTTCGACGAGTTCAAGTCGCTGCACCCGGCTTTCGCCAATCTCGAGCCCGCCAAGATGATCAAGGACGGCCTCTCTGCACCACTGCATCCGGGTGCGGAAAAATATTACAAGGAAAAGGGCTGGCTGAAGTAAGCTTCGCTTTCTGACGTCTACCGGCGGGCCAAAGGCGGCTCGCCGGCAATATCGGCATGGGAGGGTGTCACGAGCGAACTTCAAGAACGGCAGGTCGATGTCGACCTCGAGCAACTGGTCGCCGAAGCGGATACCGGCGGACGCAACGCCAAAGGATTGACCGGGCAGATCTTGCTCTGCACCGCTGTGGCATGGTCGCTGTTCCAGCTCTGGTACGCGTCTCCCCTGCCCTTCGTCTTCGGCTTCGGCATTCTCAACGATACCGAAGCCCGCGCCATCCATCTCGGTTTCGCGCTGTTCCTGACCTTCCTTGCCTATCCCGCGCTGAAGAGTTCGCCGCGCGACCGGGTGCCGCTCGCCGATTGGGTGCTCGCGGCGCTCGGCGCCTTCGCGGGCGCCTATCTGTTCCTCTTTTATGGCGAGCTTGCCGGACGGCCCGGCCAGCCCTCGACGCTCGATCTCGTCACCGGTACGGTCGGGATCCTGCTGCTGCTCGAGGCCACGCGCCGCGCGCTCGGCCTGCCGATGGTGTGCGTCGCCGCCGTGTTCATCTTCTACACCTTCGCCGGCCAGTACATGCCCGACGTCATCCAGCATCGCGGCGCTTCGCTGGTGAAGTTCATCAACCACCAGTGGCTGACGACGGAGGGCGTTTTCGGCATCGCGCTCGGCGTATCGACGAGTTTCGTTTTCCTCTTCGTCCTGTTCGGAACGCTGCTCGAAAAGGCCGGCGCCGGCAACTGGATGATGCAGATCTCCATCGCCTTGCTCGGGCATCTGCGCGGCGGCCCCGCCAAGGTGGCCGTCGTCTCCTCGGCGCTAAACGGCGTCGTCTCCGGCTCCTCGGTTTCCAACGTCGTGTCGGGTGGCATATTCACCATTCCCCTGATGAAACGCACGGGACTTTCCGGTGTGAAGGCCGGCGCGATCGAGGCAACCGCATCGATCAACGGCCAGATCATGCCGCCGGTCATGGGCGCCGCCGCGTTTCTGATGGTCGAATATGTCGGCATTCCCTATTCGGAGATCGTCAAGCACGCGCTGCTTCCAGCAGTCTTTTCCTACATCGCGCTTCTCTACATGGTGCATCTGGAGGCGGTGAAGCTGAACATGCAGCCGATCCCCCAGCGTCCCACGCCGGCACGCGAAAGGTGGCTGCGCATGGGCCTGGGGCTTGCGGGCAGCGTGCTTGCAATCTGCCTGCTCTATTACGGCATCATTGCCATCCGGGCCGCATTCGGAGCAGGCGCGCCCTTGCTGCTCGCGATTGCGGGCGTGGCGCTCTATCTCGCGACGATCTGGTATTCGTCCCGTTATCCCGACCTGGAACTCGACGATCCGGATGCTCCTATCCTCGAACTGCCGCGCGCATGGGACGTTACACGGACCGGGCTCGATTTCCTCATTCCCATCGTCGTTCTGCTCTGGTGCCTCATGGTCGAGCAGCTTTCGCCGGGCCTCTCCGCCTTCTGGGCCACGCTGACGATCCTCGCAATCGTCGCCACCCGCAAACCGCTGATGGCGATCTTCCGGAAAGAGAATTTCGCAAGCGCGGTCCGTGCGGCCGCCTGGGACCTCGTCGACGGCCTGGCGCTCGGCGCGCGCAACATGATCGGCATCGCGGTCGCAACGGCGACGGCCGGCATCGTCGTCGGAACGATCACGCTTACGGGTCTGGGCCTGATGATGACGGAACTCGTCGAATTCATCTCGGGCGGAAACGTCATCATGATGCTCGTTCTCATTGCCGCGATCAGCCTTGTGCTCGGCATGGGGATCCCGACTACCGCCAATTACATCCTGGTGGCCACTCTCATGGCGCCGGTCGTCGTCGAGCTCGGCTCGCAGGCGGGCCTTGCCATCCCCTTGATTGCCGTCCATCTCTTCGTCTTCTATTTCGGCATCATGGCCGACATCACGCCGCCCGTCGGACTGGCCTCCTTCGCGGCGGCGGCGATTTCCAAGGAAGACCCGATCGCGACTGGCTTCCAAGGAGCATTCTACTCGCTGCGCACCGCGATCCTGCCGTTCGTGTTCATATTCAATCCGGCGATCCTGCTGATCGGCGTCGACACCTGGGCGCATACACTTTGGGTCGCCTTCGTCTCGCTTGCCGCCATCCTCATCTTCTCGGCCGCGACGATGAACTGGTTCGTGACGAAAAGCCGGCTGTGGGAGAGCGCGGTCCTGCTGCTCGTCTGCTTCACGCTGTTCCGTCCCGATTGGTGGCTCAACCAGATCTCGCCACCCTATGAGGAACTGCCCGCCTCAGAATTCCTGCGGTCCGTCGAGGAGGCTCCGGCAAAGGGCCGGATCAACTTCGTGGTCCAAGGCTTCGACCTGATGGGTGACGAGGTTCGCAAGACCGTCAACGTCCCGCTCGGCGAGCCCGGCGAGCCGCTTCAACGGCTGCAATCGATCGGGCTCACGGTCACACCGGCGGGCGACAGTCTGATGATCAGCAACGTCGACTTCGGCTCCTATGCCAAGCGCATCGGCCTCGATGTCGGCTTTGACGTCGTCGCAGTGCTGAGAAAAGCCGAGCAACCGTCAGGCGCCATCCCGGTGGGTATCGCGCTGGCCGTGACCGCGGGAATTGCCGGCTTGCAGTTCGCGCGCAGAAAGGCCGACCGCAGCGGAGCCGGTCTGACGGGCACCGCGCGCAAATAAGCGACAGTCATGCCGCCGAGGATTCCCGCACGACCAGTAGTGGCGGGGCGATCGCGTGCCGTTGGGGCTCATTGCCCTCCATCGCTGCGATCAGCACGTCGATCGCCGCTTCCGCGACCTGATCCAGATGCAGGTTGACAGCCGTCAATTGCGGCGTCGCGAGTTTTGCCCGCATTCCGTCGTATCGCGTCGCCAGTCGTAGACCATGCGGAACGGGACGGTCGAGCAACCGGGCGGCATCGAGCACGCCCCTGGCGAAAGCGTCGACAGGCACGCATAACGCGTCGATATCCGGATTGCTTCGCAGGAGCCTTTCGGCAGCGGCGGCAGCCTCCGATTCCCCGCCGCTTTCGTCGATGCGCACGGCAACCGGTGAAAACCCCCTCTCCGCGGCGTAAGCCGCATAGACGGCCTCGGTCTCGATGTAGGAATTGCGCCGCTGCTCGCCGGTAATCAGGCCGACCCGGCGGCTGTTCGCGCCAAGGTGCTCCAGCATCAGCCGGGCCGTCGCAGTGCTCTGAATATCCACCGACGGAATGTCCTCTCTCCCCGGCGCCCGCCCGATCGAGACAACGGGTACGCCGCGGGCAGAGAAGAAATCCAGTAACCGGTCTTCGACCATGGGTTCGACGATTATGGCGCCGTCGACTTCCAGCGCGTCGAGGTTGGAGTCGGGCTCCAAAGGCGGCACCAGGCAGAGGGCGAGATGCCGCGAAAGAGCCGTAACGGCAGCGGCGGCAGCGATCTCCATCAGGAAGCCCAGCCGCGCAGGGCCTGCAGCCACAGCAAAGGGCATTGACGATGCCAGGGCGATGATCCCCGCCCCGCCCGTTCTGAGCCTGCGGGCCCGGGGATTGGCCCGGTAACCCATCTTGTCCGCCAGCGCCACGATCCTGGCTTTCGTCTCGGGGTCGACATAGCGCCGTCCGCTGAAAGCGTGGGAAACCGTGGTCGGCGATACGCCCGCTGCCTTCGCCAATTCCACGATCGTCGATCTTGCCATCCGAACACCCCGTCCATGAACCGGCCCGGATGATGGCATTGCGGCGCGGCTTTTACAAATCGATTTGCCAGACCGCAAGAATGTGCTATCACACACCATGCAAAACGATTTGCATAGCCAGCGGGAGAGAGGCTGGCGTGGGAGGAGATCAAATGAGCGGGAACAAAATCGATTCTATCGACCCGACGGACCAAGTGCTGCCGCCGCGCAGCCTGCTTCTGTTCGGTCTTCAGCATGTGCTGGTGATGGCTGCTTCGCCGATCACCGCGGTGTTTCTTGTAAGCAAGGCGCTCGGCTTTTCCGATGCGCTGACCGTCTCGCTGATCAGCGCGACGTTTCTGATCTGCGGCCTGGGCACGATCCTGCAGAGTTTCGGACCGGCGGGCTTCGGCGCGCGGCTGCCGTTCATCATGGTGCCGGGTGGCGCGCCGATCGCGATCTTTCTGGCCATCGCCCAGCAGACCGACGTGCAGACCGCCGTCGGCGCGGTGATCCTCACCGCAGTCTTCTATTTCCTTGCGCTGCCGGTATTCCGCCGGCTGCTCCGCTATTTTCCGCCCATCGTGGTCGGGACCATGCTCCTTCTCGTATCGGTGAACCTCGTGCGCATCTACGGCGGCACGATCACCGGCAAGCAGGGGAGCGAAGGCTTCGCCGATCCGATGAATGTCGGGCTTGCCCTTGCGACGATCGCGCTGACGATAATCTTCGCAAGAGTCTTCACGGGCACGCTTCAGCGCATCTCGGTGATGCTCGGCCTCATCGCGGGTTCGGCGATCGCCATGGGAGCCGGGTATATGGATCTTTCCGGCATCTTCGACGGCCCGGTGATTGCCGTGCCCCAGCTTCTTCCGTTCGGAATGCCGAAGTTCGACTTTTTCGCCGCCCTTCCGCTGATCGTGTTCTCGATCATATCGATGGCCGAAGCGACCGGGCAGACCATTGCCACCGCCGAGATCGTCGGGCGTCGGGGCGACGCTCACGCGATCGTGCCCGCGACCATCCGCGGCGACGCCGTCGCCTCGCTCGTCGGCGGTCTGTTCGGAACCTCGCTTATCATCACCAGCGGTGAAAATGTGGGTATCGTCCGGGCAACCAACGTCAAATCCCGCTACGTCACCGCAACGGCCGGCGTAATCCTCGTCCTCATCGCCCTGTTTGCGCCGATCGGTCGTCTGGCGAATGCCCTGCCCGGCCCCGTCGTCGGTGGAACGGCTGTGATCGTGTTCTCGATCATCGGCGTGATCGGGATCGATCTTCTGCGTCGCGTCGATCTGCGCGAGCACGGCCCGATGTTCACGCTCGCGGCGGCGCTTTCCATGGGGCTTCTGCCGATCCTGGTCCCGGGCGTCTACAGCCAGTTCCCGCAATGGAGCCAGATGATCCTCGCCAACGGACTTGCCGCCGGAACAATCACGGCGGTGATTGTGAACGCTTTTTTTCAACACCTGCCTCTGGAGCAATTCCAGGCAAAGTGCGCAGCCGTTTTCCGTCCGGAGTAGCGGCAAAACAAGGATCAGAGCATTTCCGCGGTTCAAAGCGGGAATGCTCTGGACGCCTAAAAGGCAGCAGCCAGCAGCGTCGAAGCTGAAATTCAAAGGAATACAAAAGTGACGGAATTGCGCAACAAGTTACAGGGCAGCGGTGAATTCCTGCTTCACCCCGGCAAGGTTCTCCTGCCGGACGGGCCTCGATCCGGAATGGGGGTAGTGGTCCGCGACGGGCGCTTCACGGACATCGGGGCCGCAGGGCTTGTCGGCAGCCGGAACCCGGATCTGACACCGATCGAGCTGCCGCATCATCTGGTGATGCCCGGCTTCATCGATACACATACCCATCTGACCCAGTCGCTCGGCAAATCGCTTGTCTTCGGCGAGCCTTCCGAGATCTTTCGCCGGATATGGGTGCCGCTCGAAGGCAGTCTCGACGAACGGATGGTCTATCTTTCCGCAAAGCTTGCGGCGCTCGAGTGCCTGCGCGGCGGCTTTACCGCCGCCGTCGATGCGGGCACGCGTTCAGCCGGCCATATCGATGCGCTGATACGGGCGGCGCGGCAAACCGGCCTGCGCAGCGTCATAGGCCTGATCTGCAACGACCTCGGCGGAGCCGCCATCGTCCCCGAACGCACGACGATCCTCAAGAATGCGGCCAGGCACCTGGCCGCATTCGAGGGCGACCCTCTCGTTCATGCCTCGCTCGCCATTTCCATTCCGGAGGCTGCCAGCGACCATATGCTGGCCGACGTTTCCCGAATGGCCCGTGAATCGGGAGCGATATTCCAGACCCATGTCAACGAACACCTCGTCGCCGTCGAGCGCTCGCTGGTCGCAAACGGCCGTCGTCCGCTGGAGCACCTCGCCCATCTGGGCGCCCTCGGCCAGCATGTGCTGATCGCCCATTCCACGCTGGTGACGCCTCACGAGCTGAACCTGTTGCGCGACAGCGGCACGGCCGTCGCCTACAATCCGGTCGCCAGCCTCTGGAAGGGCAATGCCATCGCGCCCGCCCTGCAGATGGCCGCCCTCGGCATTCGCTTCGGACTGGGAACGGACGGGACGCGCGCCGACGGCTTCCGTCTGATGGATGCCGCCGAAGGCCTGCAACGCGCCGGCTTCGGCCTTGCGACAGGCGACGCCTCCTGCGGCGGCGGCTGGCTCTGGGTCGAGCGGGCAACAGCTCAGGCTGCGGACGCCGCAGGTCTCGCCGGAGTGACCGGTGCGATCCGCGAGGGGCTTGCCGCCGATTTCCTTCTGGTCGACCTGGATCGTCCTGAATTCACCCCCTCCCACGATCTCACGTGGGAGCTCGTGCGCTACGGCAATCGCGACCAGATCGATGCAGTCTTCACCGCCGGGCAACTCCGTCTATGGCAGGGCTGGCCGGTTGGATGGGATGCACGCGCTCTTCTTGCCGAGGTGCGCGAGGTTACGGCCGAGGCCATCGCAAGGGCGCCGATCCAACGCGTCCACAAGCCGTCGTCCGAGCATCGGGCGCTGGGGCATTTCGCATGACCCTCGGCCTTTTTGCGATCCTGAGCGCCGTGACGCTCGTCTCGTCCTTCATCCAGGGTGCGCTCGGCATCGGCTTCGCACTGATCGTGGCGCCCGTCGTCGGCATCCTGAAGCCCGATCTCCTGCCGGTGACGCTGCTTCTTCTGATGCTGCCGCTCAATTTCCACGTCGCCTGGCGGGAACGGTCGGCGGTCGATTGGTCCGGCGCGAAATGGATCACGCTCGGCAGGTTCGCCGGCACCTTTGCCGGCGTGTGGCTGCTCGCCGCGCTCTCGACGCAGCAGCTGGATCTGGCCGTCGGCTGGTTCACGGTCATCGCCGCCGCCGCCGCGCTCTTCGCGCCACCCTTTGAACCGGGCCGCCCGAGCGCGCTTGGCGTCGGACTGTTCACCGGTGTGACCGAAACGGCGACCGGCATTGGCGGCCCGCCGCTCGCTCTCCTTTACCAGCACGCCCAGGGGCCGATACTCAGAGCAACCGTGGCGGTGTGCTTCTTCGTGGGCGAAATCATGTCGCTCGTGATACTCGCCTTTGCAGGGCGTCTCGGAGCGGACCAGCTACTGGCTGCGCTCTACCTCGCACCGGCGGTTCTCCTCGGAAGCGCTCTGTCGCGGCTGACGCACGACCATATTCGCGGCCGCGGCCTGCGCTTGGGCGTGCTCACCTTCGCGCTGGCCAGCGGGGCTTTTCTGATCGTGAGATAGGCGCACGCCCTGCTTGCCGTCAGGCCGTGAAACCCTGGTCGCAAAGCTCTCTGAGAGCGGCGGGCGAGAAACGGTCGAGCGCAAGCTCCGGCAACAGGTCGTTATCGGCCGCGAGGTTGCGGTTCATGGCAGCGGAAAACAGGCTCGTTCCCGCTTCGTGCAGAACAGCGGGCTGGCCGGCGATCCTTCCAAGCAGACTGGTGGGGACGAGCCCGAAGGGCACGTCCTCGTAGATGTACCGGCTGTCGGCTGTCGCCGGGCCGAAACCGCCCCGTCCTTCGGTGTGCATCTGCTGATTCATGTCCGAGACCGTGCCCATCGGCACATGGAAAGACAGGGAGAAATGTTCGCGTACGGTTCTGACCGACAGACCGAAGGTTTCGGCGATCTTCAGCCGCTCCGCGTCGAGCGCTTCGATCAATTGTCCGACAGCCGGCGTCACATGCTCGCCCTGTCCCCATTTCTCGCCCTTCTCCATACGGGTCAGGTTGAGAAGCGCGATGCCCAGGTGGTTCTGCGGGTTGAGGTTGGAAAGCGAGATGGCCAGAAGTCCGTCGCGCTCGACGAAGCGGTCGCCGAAGAGTTCCGTGCACAGCGCCTTCCCCTCGGCTGCGGCAGCCTTCGGCAAAGTGGCGACGTCGATTTTCTGGCGGACGGTATTGACGGAAACGCTTGCGCCGTCCGGCTGCTGGCGGCCGGTCAGTAGGGTCGTGCCCCAGACGATGATGGGCAGGGAAACGCCCCGTTCGGCCAGCCGCTTCGAAAGATAGAGCGCGCCGAAGGAGCTGTGCGAGCTGACGATCACGGGCTGGCCGGACTTCAGGTGCGGCAGCGCCGCATCGAACGCCACGCGATGACCATTGGCTGGCAGCGCAACGATGACCGCGTCGACGTCGGCGACCGCCTCGCTTGCGTCACGGGCAACCGCCACCGGGCCGGAAAACTCGACGGCGCCTGTCGCCGTCAGCGGCTCCCCTTCCGACAGTTTGCGCGTGCGCGCACCCGAAGGAGACCACAGAACGGGGTAATGACCGGCTTTTGCCAGGAAAGCTGCCATGCCGAAGGCGATCGCCCCGGCGCCGAGAATACCAATACGCATCGTGGTTCTGTCTTCCTTTCTCAAATGGCGACGTGCTTTGCCGCCTTGCAATCGAGGTCGCCCAACACCGCTCTTCGCGAAGCATCCAGCGGGAAACCGGAGATTTTTCACTGGATAGCACCGAAAAGAAAAATTGTCCTTTGTCACTGGCGCTTAAGATACGTTTTATGCAGTATGAGACAGCTATAATGCACTGGGCGCATGATTGTGATGGAGATACGGGAACTCGAGGCCTTTCTTGCGGTGATGTCCACCGGCAGCATCACCGCCGCCGCCCGGCTGCTCGATCGCTCCCAGTCCCAGGTCACGCGCCTCATCCAGGACCTCGAAACCTCCGTCGGCTTCGCGCTCTTCGACCGCAACGGTCCGAAGATCGCACCGAGCGAAAAGGGGATCGCCTTCCACGCGGAAGCCGAGCGCTTCCTGAGCGGCATCGGCCATTTGCGGGAGCGGGCAAGGACGATAGCGGAAAAGGAGCCGCAGCCGATCGAGATCGTGGCGATCCCGGCCTTCGCCAGCGGCATCATCCCCTTGGCGCTCGCGGCGTTGCCGGAAAGGCTGCTGCCGCGAAAAATCCATCTGCGCAGCCTGCCGGCAGAGGCGGCGGTGCAATCGGTTTTGGCCCGCACGGCAGATTTCTGCGTCACGTCTCTGCCGGCCGACCAGCCCGGACTGGAAGTGCACGGGGTGTTTCAGGGACCTTGCGTTGCCGCCGTGGCGGAAGGTGATCCCCTTGCCGCCTGCGAAGTGATTTCGATCGCAGATCTTGCCGGACGCAACATTATCACGATGGCCAATCCGTTCCGCCTGCGCCACCGCGTGGACCTGGCGTTGGAGGCAGCGAATATCCGCCCGGCCAGGATCATCGCGACCAGCGTTTCGGTCAACGCGGTACAGATCGCATCGACGGGGCTCGGCGTGGCAATCATCGAGCCTGCGACAGCCTACGGCTTGAAGCTGGCCAATGTCGCGGTCCGTCCGCTCGACGTCGACATTCCTTTCCCGTGGGCGATCTTTTCGGCCGCCGCGCGTCCGTTATCCGACAGCTCGCGCGAACTGATCCAGGCGATCATACAGATTGCTTCCGCCCACATCCCGGGATTTACCGCTCACGACCCGCGCAACGTCAATCGCGTCGCCGATATGATCTTGGGAGGAGACCAGACCGACGCACGCTAGCCCGCGCCCCCCCCTTCCAAATGCCAGGAAGTATCCAATGCATAACAACGAAACTAAGAACCAAAAGAGGAGAATGACATGAAAGACTTCACCGCAACCCGCCGCTCCACGCTGAAGCTTCTGGCCGCCGGCACGGGCGTCCTCGCGGCACCGGCAATCATTCGCCCGGCATTTGCCCAGTCCAAGGTCGTGAACATCACCACCTATGACAAATTCGTTCCGCAATCCTTTATCGACCAGTTTCAGAAGGATACGGGCATTGAAGTGCGCATTCGCCTGACAGACGACCAGGGCAAGCAGTACAACGTGCTGTCGGCCGAAGGCGAGACGCCTACGACGGATATCGTCACGGTCACCGGCCATCGTCTGCCGCAATTCATCGGCTCCAAGCTGCTCACGCCGCTCGACACCGGCCGGCTGAAGAACTGGGACAAGCTCGCCTCCGCCTACAAGGGCGCACCGCAGCTTACCGTCGACGGTTCCGTCTACGGGGTGCCGCTTTTGGCCGGCTTCGAGGGCCTCGCCCGCAACACGGATTATACCAAGGCCTCCGACAGCTGGGCCATCATGTTCGATCAGGAATACAAGGGCCTGACGTCCTACATCATTTCCGACTTCCTCCAGATTACCATGCGCTATCAGGGCAATGACGGCGACTTCGTCGCCTATGAAGGCAAGCCGGAGGAGGCGCAGGCCGCAACCAACAAGGCGCGCGACTACCTGATTCAGAACAAGGACATGGTTCGCAAATACTACGACGCCGGCTCCGAAGTTCAGCAGATGTTCGTCAACGAGGACATCTATGTCGCCCATAGCTGGTCGGGCCCTGCGTCGAAGCTGATCATGGACGGACATCCGATCGAAATATCGGTTCCGAAGGAGGGGACCTATGGTTTCCTCTACTCCTTCAACGTGGTGAAGAACGGCCCGAATACGGATGCGGCCTATACCTTCCTCGATGCCATCCTCTCGTCTCCGGAGATCGGCGCGGCGATGAGCCGGCAGTCGGGCTTCGCCTCCGCATTCGACGGCGTGGACAAGGTGCTGAACGACAAGGAGCGTGCTGCGATGACCCTGCCGCAGGAGCAGACCGAGCGCATCCAGTTCTTCAGCTCCGTCAACCGCGACATGAAAAACGAGATGGTCGACAAGGCGGTCGCCGAGATCAAGGCCGCCTGATCGATCGCCGAGGCCCATCCGACGCGGCCGGTCCCCATGGGATCGGCCGCGAGTAAGAGCATTTCCTGAGCCTGGAACGACGACAATGGTAGATACGACCACAATGCAAGCCCGATCCGCCGGTTCTCTACGGGTGCCCCGTTATGCCGGATGGATCGGCAAAGCCGTCGGTTCGGGCCTTTATCGCCACACCATCGGACGTCTTGCGGACAGCCGCCGTGCCCGCCTGGCGCTGCTTGCCGGCGTCCCTCTCTTCTGGATCGCGGCGCTGCACATCGGGCCTATCTTCCAGATGGGGCGGATCAGCTTCATGACGGATTACCCGCAAGCACCGGACGGAGGCCCCGCCTATACGCTGGCCAATTACGAGCTGTTCTTCTCCGACCAGCTCTATTTCATGCCCTTCATCCGCAGCCTCATCTTCGCGGCCGTCGTCACGATCTCGACCCTGGTGATCGTTTATCCGGTCGCTTACTACGTCGCGAAGATCGTTCAGCCGAAGAACCGCATGCGCGCGTTGCTGCTCCTGCTCATCCCCTTTTGGGCTGGAGAACTGATCCGCACCTTTTCGGTCATCATGCTTCTCGCCAATCGCGGCGCGGTCAACGTAGCGCTACGCGAACTCGGCTTCATCGATCGGCCGATCCCGATGCTCTACACGTCGTTCTCGCTGAGCTTCGGCGTCATCTATCTGCTGGCGCTCTACATGTTGCTGCCGCTCTATTCGGCCATCGAGAAGATACCGACACCGCTCATTCATGCGGCGGCCGACCTCGGTGCCGGCCCGTTCCAACGCTTCCGCCGCGTGATCCTGCCCTTATCGAAGGACGGCATCGTCTCCGGCTGCAGCCTCGTCTATCTCACCTCCGTCGGGGTCTTCGCGGCACCGCTCCTGCTCGGCGGCCCGAATACGGTCATCTTCCCCGAGGTGATCGCGACGCTCTTCCACTCCTCGAACGACAAATGGCCCGAAGGCGCCGCCTTCGCCATGCTGCTGCTCGCGGTTTCGCTCTCGACGGTCGGCCTGTTCATGCGGGTGATCGGCGGCCGTTCGGTCCGGCTGATGTAAGGAGGCCACGATGCGACCATACTTCGCCGATCTCCCGAAAACCGCCCTCGGTGCAGCCTACTGGCTGTTTGCGGTCTATCTCCTGCTGCCGCTGGCGCTGATGACGGCAATGAGCTTCAAGGATGCGAGCTTCGTCGCCTTTCCGATCACGGACTGGACGCTCAACTGGTATGCCCAGGTGCTGCAGGACAAGCAATTCATCGAAGCCTCGCTCTATTCGGTCGGGATCGCGCTGGCGACCACCGCCGCGGCGACCGTCATCGGCGTGTGGATCGCTCTTCTGGTCTCGACCGAGGGCATCTGGGGCAAGGCCATCATCTTCGCACTCGCCTGCCTGCCGGCGGTCGTCCCGGGCCTCATCAACGCAATCTCCATGCGGATATTCATCCGCACCGTCGACATCCCGACCGGCACGGCGGCGATCATCCTGTCGCATGCAGTCCATGCCGTGCCCTTCGTGGTGATCATGGTGCTCACGCGCCTGCGTTCCATGCCGGCCAATCTGGTCGACGCGGCCCGCGATCTCGGCGCCGATCGGTTCGTGGCCTTCCTCAGAGTCACGATCCCGTACCTGATGCCGGCACTTCTCGGCGGCATGATCTTCTGCGTGCTCACCAGTATCGACGACTTCGTCCGCACCTTCTTCCTCGGCGGCTACAAGCCCACGCTGCCGATGCTCATCTTCGCGAAGGTGCAGGGCGGCATGTCGCCGGAGATCAACGCCATGGCGACGATCGTGCTGGTCGCGACAGCCGCTGTCGGCGTTTACGCCGAGCACCTCACCCGCCGTTCAAGGAACTGACGATGCAGCCTGTGGTCCACTTCAAAAACGTCAACAAATATTACGGCGGATTGCCTGCGGTCGATGGCCTGGACCTCGCCGTAGAGCCGGGACAATTCGTGACGCTGCTCGGCCCCTCCGGTTGCGGCAAGTCTACGACGCTCAGGATGCTCGGCGGTTTCGAGCAACCCTCGTCGGGGGAGATCTATCTCGAAGGCGAGCCGATCTCGCATCTGCCGCCGAACAGACGCAACGTCAACATCGTCTTTCAGGACTATGCGCTCTTTCCGCACCTCAACGTCGGACGCAACATCGCCTTCGGACTGGAATTGAAAGGACTGGCTTCGGACGCGATCCACAAACGGACCATGGAGCTGCTGGCCCTCGTCAAGCTCCAGGATTTCGCCGACCGCATGCCCGACCAGCTTTCGGGCGGCCAGCGCCAGCGCGTCGCGCTGATGCGCGCGCTCGCCCCAGACCCGAACGTGCTCCTGCTCGACGAGCCCCTTTCGGCGCTCGATGCGAAGCTGCGCCAGCAGATGCAGATCGAGCTGAAAACCATCCAGCGGACCACCGGCAAGACCTTCATCTTCGTCACCCACGATCAGGAGGAGGCGCTGACCATGTCCGACGTGATCGTGGTGATGAACAAAGGCAGGATCGAGCAGATGGGCGGCCCGAACGAGCTCTATTCCCGGCCGCGCAGCCGCTTCGTCGCCAACTTCATCGGCCAGAGCAATTTCCTCGAAGGCAAGCTGCTTTCCGACGACGGCGCGACCGCGGCCATCGACTGGAACGGAAGCATCATCCACGCCGACCTCAACGGGACGAAGCTGGCGGCCGGCAGCGGCGCGACCGTCGCGCTTCGTCCCGAGGCCCTCTACTGCGTGGCGGAACAGCCGAAGGACCGGTTCGCCCTGAAGGGGCGCATCGTTCAGCGCGTCTTCAAGGGCGCCCATACGTCCCTGACCGTGCAACTCGAAAATGGCGCGGAGCTGGCCTTGCAGCTCGATCCGGTAGCGCTTTCGCACATCGGGACGGACGAGGTGTGGCTCGGCTGGCGCGAGCGCGACGCGGTCGTTCTTGCCGACTGACGCGCCTGTTTGGCGCAGACTTTTCAGGGGGCCGCCGGCAGCGGCGGTCCCGAAAGCGGATTTCAGGAGCAAAGGCTATTATGACGGATGAACAGCATGGGCGGCTCGCGGAACTGAATGCGAGGGTCAAACAGGACCTGGACTATCTCAATTACCCGCCTGCCAACTGGTCGAAGCCGGTCACGACGGCTGACGGACAGCCGGTGAGCGATGTCGTCATCATCGGCGGCGGCATGTGCGGCATGGTCGCCTGGCTTGCCCTGACCCGGGCAGGCATCGCCAATCTGCGCATCCTCGACCGTGCCCCCGAGGGCCAGGAGGGTCCCTGGGTCACCTTTGCCCGCATGGAAACCCTGCGCTCGCCGAAGAACCTGCTGGGCCCGGCGCTCGGCATGGCCTCGCTCACCTTCCGCGCCTGGTACACCGCATGCTTCGGTGAAGCGGCGTGGGAAACGCTGTTCCGCATTCCCCGCCCGATGTGGATGGACTACCTGAAATGGTACCGCGGGGTTCTGTCCATTCCCGTCGAGAACGACACGCATGTCACTCGCGTCCGCCCTCGCGAGGACGGTCTCCTGGAGCTGGAGATTGCCGGCGGCGGCAAGCCTTCCATCGTCACGCGCAAGCTGGTTCTGGCCACGGGCCGCGAAGGCCTTGGCGAGCCGGTCGTTCCGGCTTTCGTCAAAGGCATGAAGCGCCACGCGTCCTGGGCTCACTCCGCCGACGACGTCGATTTCGAGGCACTCAAGGGAAAGCGCGTCGTCGTCATCGGTGTCGGCGCATCCGCTGTCGACAATGCGGCCGAGGCGCTGGAGTCCGGCGCGGGCGAGGTCCGCCTGCTCGCGCGCCGCAAGGAGATGCCGACCGTCAACAAGCTGATGGGCATCGGCTCCTACGGGGTAACGGCGGGGTTTGCCAAAATCGATCCGGAGTGGCGCTGGCGGATCATGGACTATTCGGTCAAGCAGCAGACGCCGGCGCCGCACAATTCGACGCTGCGCGTCAGCCGCCATCCCAACGCCTTCTTCCACTTCGATTGCGCCATCGGCTCGATGCGGGAGGAAGGCGGCGAAGTGCTGATCACCACCACGAAGGGCCGCGTCTTCCGGACCGATTTCGTCATCCTCGGAACCGGTTTCACGGTCGATCCGCTCAGCCGCGACGAGCTCGCGCCCTATCAGGACCGGATCGCCTGCTGGGAGGACCGCTACACGCCGCCGGCCGGAGAAGAGAATTCAGACCTTGGCCGTTTTCCATGGCTCGATGACGATTTCTCCTTCACCGAGAAGGAGCCCGGCACCGCGTCATGGCTCAAGGACATCCACTGCTTCAACTATGGTGCCTCGATAAGCATCGGCAAGGTGAGCGGCGACATTCCGGCAATCAGCGAGGGCGCGCTCTGGCTGGCACGCGGGATCGCCGCCTCGCTCTTCATCCGCGACATCGACTACCACTGGAAAGCCCTGCTCGCCTATGAGAAGCCCGAACTCGACGGCTCCGAATGGACGGACGCGGACGCGCCGCAGCCGGCACACAAAACTGCTTGAATTTCTCGATGACTATTGCCCAAGCTGAAGGATTACGATGACCGTTTCCCCGAAAACAGATGTGATCGACGCCGTGCTCGGCCTGGATCCCTCCTCGCCCGTTCAGGCGCTGCGCGAACGGCGCGAAAAGCTCAAGCATTTCACGCAAACCAGTCATGACGCGGCGCTTCTCCCCGCCGAACCAGGTAATTTTTCCTACGCCATGAGGGCGGCTCTCGCGGCGCGCATCGCCGGCCTCTGGAAAGCGGCAGAGCTCCAGGCCCATTACAAGGCGCAGCTCGAGGAGAAGGGATCGACACCCGACCTTCGGTCAATTGCCGATCCGTCCTTCAGGCCCGAGGGCGACAAGCGGCTCGCAACGATGCTTGCGCATGTCGATCTGGTGACGCTCAAGCCGAAGGAAGCGACGCGCGCGAATATCGAAGCGCTCTACGCCGTCGGTCTCGACGACCGCGATATCGTAACCCTCGCGGGTCTCATCGCCTTCGTGAACTATCAGGTGCTGGTCGTGGCCGGCCTCAAGATGCTGAGGGACAACTAACATGTCGGAAGCCGTACACGAATTCACCCTGGAGCCGCTCGACTGGCAGCCCTATGTCAAACCTGTGAAGCTCGACGAGGCGACGCCGGAGCAGCTCGACGCTCTGAAAGTGACGCCCTCCAACACCAAGGTTTCGAACTATGTCCTGGTTCTGGCCAACGACGCCGAGATGCTCGCCGAACGTACGCCGCTCTTCAACGACATCATGTACAGCGAAGGCGGGCTCTCGCGCGGCGGGCGCGAAATCGGCGCGCTGGCGGCTTCCTTCGTCAACCGCTGCATCTACTGCGCCTCGGTGCATGCCAACCGCTACATCCAGCTGGAAAAACGGCCGGAGGTGGTGGACGAAATCTACAGAAGCGGCCTCGACGCCGACCTGCCGGATTTCGAGCAGGCGCTCTTCAATTTCGGCGTGGATCTGACGGCGCACCCGGACGATGTCGGCGTCTACCAGTTCTACCACCTGCGCGAGATCGGGCTCGACGATCTGGAGATCCTCGACCTGATCCATTCGATCGCAATCTTCGGCTGGGCGAACCGCCTGATGCATACGCTCGGCGAACCGCATCTGAAGGAGTGAGACGTTGGGCGTTGCGTAACGTAGAGGCCTTCAGCGCCGGCCTTCGTTCCGAATTCAACCGGTTTCGATGCCCATTTCTCCGATCAGCCTCTCCCGCGCGGCAAGGGCAGCGATGGCGCGTTCGCCCAGTTCGCGAGCCACGAGATTGAGTAGCCCTTCGCAAAAGACGATATAGGCTCCCATGCTGTTGCTGAAGAAACTGCTGGCGTGCGGGATGAAGAAGGCGTGCCGGGCGGGGGGAACGAGCGGCGAAGAACGGCTGTCCGTTACCGCGATCACCTCCAGTCCGGCTTTTTCTGCCACCGCCGCCACTTCCGCCACGCTGCGGGTATAGGGCGCGCAGCTCGCGACCAGAACCAGGTCTCCGGGAGAAAGCTGCGACAGCGCCTCCGCCTCGCCGAGACGCGGTGCGTCCAGCAGAGCGACGTCGCTGCGCAGCATTCCGAGGCCGTAGACCATAAAGCTCGCGAAAGCATGGAACTGGCGTACACCGTGCACGCGCACACGCGGCGCGGTCGCGAGCAACGCCGCCGCCCGCTTCAGCGTCTCGGCATCCGTCTGACCCAGAAAGCCGTCGATATTCGCCTTCGTCTCCTGGCCGATGCGTTCGAGGACATGGACCTCTTCCCGCTCGCCGCGCGTGACCGACATCAGACGGCCAGCCTGGCGGCTGTAGAAGTAGCGCTCGTCATCGGCGATCGCCTGGCGGAAGACGCTCTGGAAATCGCTGAAGCCGGCATAACCGAGCCGCTTGGCAAGCCTGGTAAGTGTCGAGGCGTTAACGCCCTGGCCGTCGGCGAGCTCTGATATGCTGCGCACCGCCGTCTGTTCGGGCGTATCGACCAGGCGTGCCAGCACGTCGAGCGCCTTGCTGCCGAGAGCCAGGTCGATTTCCTTGCGCCTGATCCTGAGCGTCAGGTCGCGCAGTTCCTCGATCGTGCCTGGCCGGGCGGATGCAGGGGGATCTGTGGGCGGTGCCATCGTGAACCTCAATCGAGCAGCGACCGCCTTTCCTCGAAGCGAAAGAGCGGTGCGGCATGCGCCCTGTCGTAGATTTCGCAGGCGATTCTGTCCATGTCGACGCGAAAGACCGCCGTCGCCAGCGTATTCTCGCTGTCCGGATCGTCAGGCTGTTCGCGATAGATCGGCAAGGCCGTCCGCTGCCGGTCCCAAAGGACCGCAAGAGGTTCGACGCCAGTCACGCCGCCGGCCAGAATTTCCTCTCCACGTTCCTGTCTGGAGCGGGAAGAGGCGGTGACGCGCTGGCGCTCCTCGCGCGTGCCGTCGTGAATCAGATGGTTGGCGTGCACTTCGGGCGCATCGACCTGCCGGACCGAACAGGCCGAATGGGTAAACTCGACGCTGGCTATGCCCCGATTTCCGGGCTGCGCCAGAGAAATATGGAAGGCGGCGGCGCGCTGCGAACTGCGCAGCATGTCGAGTGCCTCGCGGACCGTGCCGCAATCGAGCACGGCGCGGCAGAGGACCATGCGCGGCATTCCTGGTCCTGTCTGACGCGAGCGGATATTGTTGACGGCCATGGCGAGCCCGGCATCGTTGAGCGCGAATGTATGCCCCGGAAGCGAACCGGGATAGACGAAGCCGAAGAAGGCGCGGCCCCCTGCGGAAGCGATACGGACAATGGCGCAGCCCGGACGAAGGCCCGGATCTCCGTCTTCGTTATGAGCCAGCGTGAGCCTCTGGCCGGGCAGCATGACGGTGGTGCATCCGTCGGGGGCGATCGCCCGGATATCGCCGCGGCAGTTCCAAGCAAAGACCTCGTCAAAGGGCAGTTCGAGGCCTTTTGCGAGACCGTGCAGTTCCTCGAAATAGCGGGGAAAGTGTGCTTCGACCAGTGCCCTCGCCGCGACTATGCGTTCATGGCCGGCGAAGGCGATGACACTTGCCCAGCCGTGCGTCCTGATCAGATGGCGGTGGACGATGTCTCGGCCATGGCGGCCAAGCGCAACGCCGACCTCGAAGGGCGATCCGTTGATCTCGACCAGGGACAGGCTGCTTGGAACCTCAATGGACATGCTGGAGAAACTCACGAAGACGCGGATTTTCGGGATTATCGAGAAGTTCGGTCGGATCGCCGTCGACGGAAATCTTGCCGCCCTCCATGAAGATCAGCCGGGAGCCTACCTGGCGTGCAAAGGCGATCTCATGCGTGACGACGATCATCGTCATGCCCTCCTCCGCAAGCGATTGCATCACCCGCAGAACCTCATGGCGCAGTTCGGGGTCGAGCGCGGAGGTCGGCTCGTCGAAGAGCATGAGTTTCGGCTTGACGGCCAGCGCGCGGGCGATGGCGACGCGCTGCTGCTGGCCCCCGGAGAGCTCGGAGGGATAGTGATGGCCGCGGTCGGCCAAACCTACTTTGGCAAGCAGCTCGCGGGCTTGCCCGATCGCCTCGGCCTTGCCGACGCCACGCACGCGCCGCGGCCCGAAAGCGACGTTCGCGAGCGCCGTCATCTGTGGGAAAAGGTTGAATTGCTGAAACACCATGCCGGCTTCCTGCCGGATGAGTCTCACCTTGGAGCGCCCTTCGCGCACGCTGATGCCGTCGACCACGAGGTCGCCCCCATCGATCTCCTCGAGTGCATTGATGCAGCGCAGAAGGGTCGACTTGCCTGAGCCCGAAGGGCCGATGAGCACCACGACCTCACCGGCCTCGATGTTGAGGTCGACTTCCTTGAGCACGGTTACGTTGCCGAATGCCTTGGTGACGTTCCTGAATTCCACAATGCTCATAGGATGCGCATCCTCTTTTCCGTCACGCGCAGGATCAGGGTCAGCGTGCTCGTCATGATGAGGTAGAGAACGGCGACGGCGGACCAGATCTCGACTGCGCGGAAATTCGCCGCCATGATTTCCTGGCCCTGGCGGGTCAGCTCGCCGACACCGATGACGATGAAGAGCGATGTGTCCTTGAGGCTGACGATGAACTGGTTGCCAAGCGGCGGGATCATTCGCCGGAAGGCGATCGGGCCGACAATGTAGGCGAGCACCTTCCAGACCGGTAAGCCGAGCGCCAGCCCCGCTTCCTTCAGTCCCTTGTTCACCGAGAGCAGCGAGCCGCGAACGATCTCGGCAATATAGGCGCCCGCATTGACAACGATCGCCGTCACCGCCGCGGTCATCGGATTGACACGAAAATCCGCGAGCAGCGGCAGGGCGAAGTAGATGAACATCACCTGCACGACGATCGGCGTGCCCCTGATCACCTCGACATAGGTAAAGGCGACGGCGTTCAGGATAGCGTTGCCATAGGCACGCATGAAGCCGGCGACGACACCGACGACCAGGCCGCCGACGAGGCCCGCCAGTGCTATCAGAATGGTCAGCCGTGCACCACCCAGGAGAGCGGGCATGGCCTCCACGACCACAGACCAATCGAATTCCATTGAATTGCTCCGCTGCGTCGCGATCTGCCCCTGCGGCGATGGCGACGCTACCGATAGAGGTTATGGACGGCTGCAGTGGCAGCCGCCGCGGCTTTGTGGAAATGCTCTCGCCATTCCTGCGGGCGGGCTGGATCGATCCGGCCCGCCTCGATGCAGGAAACTCAGCTCTTCGGCTCGACGCCGAACCATTTCTTATAGATTTCAGCGTAACGGCCATCGGCCTTCAACTTGGCGAGCGCCTCATTGACCTTGGCGACGAGTTCGCTGCCTTTCGGGAAGCCGATGCCGTATTGGTGCGCCATCATCTGTTCGCCCACCGCCTTGACCTTGCCGCCGCCGGCAGTCGCCACGTAATAGAGGACGTTCGGCGTGTCGTGCATCGCGGCGTCGACGCGGCCGGTCTGCAGTTCGAGATAGGCGTTGTCGATGTTCGGGAACTGGCGAAGCTCGGTCTCCGTGAAGTTCTCCTTCGCATAGTCGGTGGCCGACGTGCCGGTCTTCACGGCCAGCGTCTTACCCTTGAGGTCCGACGAACCGGCAATGGCGCTGTCGGCGGGCACCATCAGCATGAATCCGCTGTCATAATAGCCATCAGAGAAGTCGATCACCTTCTTGCGTTCGTCCTTGATGGTGATGCCGGCGAGGGCGGCATCGACCTGCTTCGTCTGCAGCGCCGGGATGATGCCGTTGAAGTCCATCGGCTGCAGCGTGTAGGTAACCCCGATCTCGCTCGCGATCGCGTCCCAGAGATCGATGTCGAAACCGACATATTTCTCGCCCTGCTTGAACTCGAAAGGCACGAAGGCCGTGTCGGTGGCGACGACCAGGTCTTCGGCAGCTGCCGGGCCGGAAAGCGAGAGTGCCGCGGCGAAAAAGCCCGCGGAGATGTGGCGAAGTCTGTTTCTCATGGTGGCGTTCCCCTGTTTTGCATTCGGGCATCCAGCGTTTGCAGCCGGGCCCAATGCGCAAATATAGAATGCTTTTTATGTTTTGTCGCCACGAAAATTTGCATTATCCGGATCTGTTTAGCGTCACGGCTGAAAAATGCAGCGAATAGTGGCCTGTTGCGAGGTCTGTGAAAGCAGATGCCCCTCTGGCCTGCCGACCAGAGGGCGCATTAATCTATAGCTCTGGTCCGCTTGCCCTAACCGGCAGCTTCAGTGAGCGAGGCAATGGCCGCATCCACGGCATCGCCCAGGCGCTCCACGATCTGGTCGACATCTTCCCGTCCAAGGATGAAGGGGGGCGCCAGGAGGACATGATCGCCGCGTTGCCCGTCGATCGTGCCGCCCATCGGATAGACCATCAGGCCCCGTGCCATGGCTTCCTTCTTGATCCGGGCATTGAGCTTCAGGCCAGGATCGAAGGGGGACTTCGTCGTCCTGTCGGCGACAAGCTCGACGGCACGGAAGAGCCCGCGGCCGCGAATGTCGCCGACGTGATGGTGATTGCCGAGCCGCTCGACCAGGCATCTTTCGAGATAGTCGCCCATCGATACGACGTTCTCGAGCAGCCCGTCGCGGCGGATGACGTCCTGCACGGCAAGGCCGGCCGCCGCGGCCATCGGATGGCCCATATAGGTATGGCCGTGCTGGAAGAAGCCCGACCCCTCGGCAAATGCCCGGAAGATTGCGGAGGACAGCAGAACCGCGCCGACCGGCTGATAGCCGCCGCCGAGCCCCTTGGCGATGGTCATGAGATCCGGGATGACGCCGTCCTGTTCGCAGGCATGCAGAGTCCCGGTCCGGCCCATGCCGCACATCACTTCGTCGAGGATCAGCAGCACTCCGTATTTGTCGCAGATCGCCCGAACGCGCTTCAAATAGTCCGCGACGGGGGGCACCGCACCGGCCGTGGCGCCCACCACCGTCTCGGCGACGAAGGCGATCACCTGATCGGAGCCCAGGTCGAGGATCTTGGCCTCGAGTTGGGCCGCGGCACGCGCGGCATAGTCCGCATCGCTCTCGCCCGCTTGCTGCAGCCGATAGGCGAAGCATGGATCGATGTGGTGGGTTTCGACGAGCAACGGCCGGAATTGAGCGCGCCGCCACTCGTTGCCCCCGGCCGCCAATGCGCCAAGCGTATTGCCGTGATAGCTTTGGCGCCGGGCGATGATGTGGCGGCGTTGCGGCTCGCCCTTCTCCACGAAGTACTGCCGAGCCATCTTCAGCGCCGCCTCGACGGCTTCCGATCCACCGCTCACCAGGTAGACGTGATCGAGCCCGTCAGGTGCATCGGCAACAAGCCGGTCGGCAAGCCGTTCCGCCGCCTCGGTGGTGAAGAAGCCGGTATGGGCATAGGCCATACGGTCGAGCTGCGCATGGAGGGCGGCGAGCACATCCGGATGAGCGTGACCGAGGCAGGAGACGGCGGCTCCCCCGGAGGCGTCGATATAGGCCTTGCCCTCGGCATCGAAGAGCCGGATGCCTTCGCCGCGGACGGCGACCGGCAGTTTCGCATGAATGGCGCGGTGGAGAAGATGGGTCATGGCGCTCTCTTGGAGTTGCGGGATTGGAGATGGGTGTTCAGCGCCGCGAGCTGTCCGTCGAAGCGCTTCAGAGCCGCGAGCGTGGCTTCGCCGCCCCGGCCTGCGATAAGCGCGCCGAGCACTTCGGCGACGGCGAAGGCCGGCGACATGGCGTGCAGGAAGGAAGGACTTTCGGTCGGCACCACGATGATCGTCTCGGCGATCTGCGCAAGCGGCGCCACTTCGCTGTCGGTCACCGCGACGACCGGTACGCCGTTGTCCCGAGCATATTCGGCAAGTTCGATCGTCGCCCGTGTATAGGGAAGAACGCTGGCCACGAGCAGCACGTCTGCACTCGTGGCACGGGCGACGGCATCCGCGCCGGTGCCGCCGATGCCCTCCAGCATCACGGATTTTTCGCCGACCAGCGAGAGGATATAGTGGAACTGCCAGGCGACCGCGTGGCTCGAGCGCAGCCCGAGGCAATAGACCCGCCGGGCATCGGCAATCCGCGTTGCCGCTGCAACGATGCGATCAAGCACCGCCGGTTCTGCGAGCCGCGAAATCTGCGTCCCGATGGCGCTCAGCATATCGGCTGCGAGCGCATGGTCGCCCCTGAGCTTCTGGCTTCGGGCCTGCTCGCCGGCCTTTCCGGCAAATCCTGCATCACCCTCCCGCAGCGCCTCGGCATAGCGTTCGCGGATGGCATCGTAACCATCGAAACCGAGCTGCTTGGCAAGGCGGGTCATCGTCGCGGGCTGTACCCCCGCCTGGCGCGCCTGCTCGCGCATGGAGAGAAGAGCGACGTCGCGGGGATGGTCGACGATATAGCGGGCCGCCGTCCGCAATTGCGACGAAAGCCCGTCGAATGCAGTGATGATCGCGTCGCTGAGCGGCCCCTTGTCCATGCTTCATTTAACAACGATCCCATGACCATTGCAACGAATGTTTCAGTGTGCAATTTTATGATTGCTGAAAATCATAGCTCGATGGTGCCCACATGAACGCTGGCGATGCTTTGCAGGGGATTTCGATCGCGGTCGCGCCGAATGGCGGGCGCCGGACGAAGGCCGACCATCCCGCCATACCCCTGACCCCGGAAGAACTCGCGCTTACCGCACGCGACTGCCTCGATGCCGGCGCGGCGATGATCCACGTTCACGTGCGCAAGGAGGACGGAAGCCATCTTCTCGATGCCGACGCCTACCGCGCCGCGATCGCAGCGATCCGGGCTGCCGTGGGCGATCGCATGGTGATTCAGATCACCAGCGAGGCGCTGGGCATCTACTCGCCGGCCGAGCAGATCGCAGTCGTCAAGGCGGTCCGGCCCGAGGCCGTGTCTCTGGCGCTCAGAGAACTGGTCCCGGACGAAACGCACGAGGCTGCCTTTGCGGATCTTCTGTCGTGGGCTGCCCGGGAGAAGGTTTCGCCGCAGATCATCCTCTACGATCCGGAGGAGGCGGTGCGATTGGACGGCATGCGGCGACGAGGTCTGCTTTCCCGCGACGATATTCCCGTGCTTTACGTACTCGGTCGTTATACGCCGGCGCAAAGATCCCTCCCCCGTGATCTGCTGCCCTTTCTGGCGCCGGGCATGCCCGCCTACACCCATTGGAGCGTCTGCGCCTTCGGACGCCACGAGGCGGCCTGCGTCACAGCCGCAGCGCTCCTCGGCGGCCATGTCCGCGTCGGCTTCGAAAACAATCTCTGGCTTCCGGAAGGAACGGCCGCCGGCTCCAACGCCGACCTCGTCCGCACGGTTGCAGCTGCGCTTCTGCCGCTGTCGGTCCCGTTGCTCCAGGGGCCGGCGCTCGCACAGATGCTTACCCGTATCGGTTCTGCGGGCCTGCCGAAAGGCTGACGCGCGCCCATTTTCCGTCGCCCGCCTTTTGGAACCGGTGAACGCCGGTTTCGTTCTCCCATGATGACAGCGCCTCGCGCCTTGTCCGGCGCGCAAGGGCGCCTGTAACACTTGGAGTGCTGCTTGCTTTCATCCTGATCGCCGGATTTACGGAAGCATGCAGCCGTATGGGAGTGCACCATGTTGACCCATGAAGATCGCAACATGCCCGAAAGGCGCGCCACAGCGGCATTTCCGATAGGCCTCATACTGCTCGCGATATGCGCCATCTTCGCCTATCTGGCGATCGGCGGCGCCATGTTGGAAGGTGAAACCGAAACGGTCGTCTACACACCGCCGATCGCCGACGCGCCGGCACCTCAATGAGAGGGAGACCTTCAATGACGCCCGATCCTATCGGTCCCGGCCCCGGGCCGGGAATAATTCCGCCGAACCCGGTTCCGCCACTCGGCATTCCCGATCCGCCGCCAAACGAGCCCGAGCCCGATAAGGGGCCCGAGGACGACACGCAGAATCCGCCCGACGAAAAGGAGCCGCCTCGGACCGACGTGCTTCCCCGGTGAGGCTTGACTTTCAGGAACGGCGATGAGAACATACCATGAACATTCTGGAGAGTCTCTCATGACCCATGCAGAGGAAGTGATCGAGCGCGCTATGGCCGCCGTCGCCCAGGCAAGACGCCGGCGGGAGCGCGAACAGGAGTGGCGCAGAAAAACCTTCGGACGGATTCAGGTCGGTATACCGCTCCCGCCCCTCAAGCGCGGCGTGCAGCTTTCGCTGCAGCTTGACCGTCCCGGTACGCAGTGAAGCCCGAAGCCGATCGGCTCATTCCGACAGGGCGACGAGGAAAACCGTAGCACGATTTTCCTCGCGATCGCCTCAGGCGGCAGCCAGTTCCGGCCGTTCCCTGGGGAAGGGCTTGAAGGTCAGTGCGATCAGGAAAGCACCGATGCCGAGACCCCAGGCGCCGATATAGAGCCAGCCGTAGCTGGCAAAAACGTCGTAGATCACCCCCCCGGCAACCGGGCCGATCGCCATGCCGAGACTGCCGGCCATTGCCGTGCCGCCGATGACGGTGCCCATCATGCGCAGCGGGAAATTCTCGCGGGCGATCACGGCGTAAAGCGGCATGACGCCTGCATAGATGAAGCCGAACACTGCAGCCACCGCGTAGAAGGCGCCGAGGTCGCGCACGAAGAAATAGGCGAGCGCACCGAAGGCCTGCAGCAGCAGTCCCGATACCAGAATGCGCTTGGCGCCGTAGCGGTCTCCGAGGATGCCGAAGGCGACACGGCCGCCCATTCCCGCCAGACCCTCGAGGCTGTAGATGGAAACAGCGGCCATCATCGGGATCCCGCAGCTCACGGCGTAGCTCACGGTGTGAAAAATCGGGCCCGAATGAGTGGCGCAGCAAAAGAAGTTCGTCAGCAGCAATATGACGAATTGCGGCGACCTCAGCGCCTGTCCAAGGGACATGTCCGGCTGCCCGTCACTTGCAGAGACGGCATTCGGACCTTCGAGGACAGGCGGGCGGCGCAGGAGCAACGCAGCCGGAATCATCGTGACGGCGGCAAGGGCGGCTATGATCTGCAGCGATGTCCGCCAGTCGTAGATCGTAACCAGCCACCCGGCCAGCGGCGACATGGTCATGGGCGCCATTCCCATGCCGGCCGATACAAGAGATACGGCAAGGCTGCGATGCGTATCGAACCAGCCTGTCACGCAAGCCATCATCGGCGCGAATATCGCCGCGCAGGCACCTCCGACGATCACCCCGAAGAGGAGTTGGAATGCGATCAG
Source organism: Sinorhizobium meliloti 4H41 (assembly GCF_000375585.1). Lineage (GTDB taxonomy): Bacteria > Pseudomonadota > Alphaproteobacteria > Rhizobiales > Rhizobiaceae > Sinorhizobium > Sinorhizobium meliloti_A. The sequence goes on from NZ_AQWP01000010.1 coordinate 147,282, forward strand.
CGATGGCGCAAGGCTGGAAAGCGCAAGGCTCGCCGCAAGGAGCGCGGACCCGACCAGCACGACCGGGCGCGGCCCCCAGCGGTCCGAAGCGCTCCCCCAGACCATACTTGCCAGGGCCATCGCGATGAAACCCACCGTCATGGCACTCGATATGCCGGTCACGGACCATCCGGTATCCCGCGAGATGGGCACAAGGAAAACCGGCAATGAAAACATGGCACCGATTGCAATGCAGCCGAGCAGGCCGCCGGCAGCAACGATCACCCATCGATAATGCGCATCGATCATTCTCGTGTCTCCGCTCAGGGCAGTCCGGCGCGGCATTCATTGTCAGTCCACGCCCGGATTGCCGATCAAATCAAGGGCATTCTCCCGTTCGCGGCTGTGCCGCGCATACGATAGGACGAACGGCGCCTAAAGGCGCCGACATGGGGGTGGAAAATTTTCAGGCTGCATTGCGCTGGATGCGGTTGAACCATGTGGCCCTCAGCGGAATTCCCGAAGCCCCCTCTCCCCGCAGGCGGGGCGAAGGGACTCGCGGCAAGGTCCAGACCGAAGAGGATGCGAGGAGCGGCCCGCTTGTTCCGTCTCCCCGTTAAACGAAGAGGAGGTGCCGGCAGGCGGATGAGGGACGGAGGCGCCCGATCAGGCCACCGTGTTCGACGTGTCGACGACCTCGAAATCATGCGTGATGGTCGCCGTCTTTGCGAGCATCGCGGATGCGGAGCAGTATTTCTCGATGGAGAGGGCCACCGCGCGCTCGACCTTCTTGGCGGCCAGACCACGGCCCTTGACGATGAAATGCATGTGGATGCGGGTGAATACGCGCGGGTCCTGATCCGCCCGATCGGCATCCATCTCGACTACGCAATCTTCGACGGCCTCGCGGCCCTTCTCGAGGATGTGGACGACATCGAAAGCCGAGCAGCCGCCGGTGCCGATAAGCACCATTTCCATGGGGCTCGGCCCCGGTGTCGGGCTATCCGGGCCGGCGGCCGTGCCGAGCACGACCTTGTGGCCGCTTCCGGATTCTCCGACGAAAGTCCTGCCTTCGACCCATTTGATGCGTGCCTTCATCCGATTCTCCTTCCTGTCGCGATGCGTTCATCTTCGTTCCAATGACGCAAAACGCTCCCGATTTCCACCCACGCGCCAATCCGCTCAGCGCGCACCCCAGGTGTCGGTCAGCCGGTAGCCCTCGGGCCACGGGTCCGACGGGTCGAGCATGTGCTGATGGGTGCCGGTAATCCAGGCGCGGCCCGAGATTTCCGGCAGCACGGCCGGCCGGCCGCCGACTTCGGTGGTGCCAAGGATGCGGCCGGAGAAGGTGGAGCCGATCAGCGAAACCGCCGTCAGCCGGTCCGAGAGCCCCATCTGCCCTCGGGCATGCAGCACAGCCATGCGTGCCGAGAGCGCCGTGCCGGTCGGAGAGCGGTCGACCTTGCCCGGCTGGATCGCGACCGCAGCACCCGCCCGCAGGCCTTCCGCGGTACGTTCCACGGGGCCGGCAAAGAGGCAGAAGGAGAAATGCCGCCAGTCGGGGTTTTCCGGATGATGGAAACCGAACTGGGCATTTGCCGCGTTGGTGATCCTGACGCCAAGCCGGGCGATGTCGTGCGCCTCGTCCGGCTTCAGGGCGAAGCCCATTGCGGCAGCATCCACGATTACGAAGCTATCGCCGCCATAGGCGGTGTCGACTGTGAGGGTCCCGAGCCCCTCGAGCTCCAGCTTCGCGTCCAGCCGCTCGGCAAAGCTCGGCAGGTTCTCGACGAAGATGCGTTCGGCCTTGCCGTCACGGCACTCCGCGCGCACGCGAACGAGACCGCCGGGCGCCTCGAGCGTGATCTCCGTCACCGGCTCCTTCATCGGCAGGATGCCGCTGTCGAGCAGCACGGTGGAGACGCAGATCGAGTTGGAGCCGGACATGGGCGGCGTATCTTCCGGCTCCATGATGACGAAGGCGGCATCCGCGTCCGGATGCTTCGGCGGCACCAGGAGATTGACATGGCGGAAGACGCCGCCGCGCGGCTCGTTCAGGACGAAGTTGCGCAGGGTCTGATCGCGGGCGATCCAGCGGCTCTGTTCCCAGATCGTGTCGCCCGGCGGAGGTGCGACACCGCCGACGATCACGTCGCCCACTTCGCCCTCGGCATGGGCGGAAATGACATGAATGGTCTTGGTGCTGCGCATCGCGAACTCCTCGTTTCAAAAGCCAGCGCGGTTACGAACGTCCGCCGCGCTTCAGGGAAGCCAGCCCGGCATCCGGGCCGGGACGCGCCCCGTCAAGGCCGCGGCGACGCAATCGGCAAGGCTGCCGAAGCGCACTGCGCGCCCGGAAAGACCGGGACCGTAATGGGCGTATTTGCCGGAGTTGGTCATGACCGCCCGGGTACGCGTCGGGAACACGGGCTCGGAGATTGAGCACCAACAGAGGTCCGGCAGCACCTGGACGCCGCTCTCCTGAAGCCGCGCGAGAATTCCCTCGCGGCGCGCCGCCGCAATGACCTCATGTCCGGCCGTGACGATCACCGCCACGTCCGGATGCCGCTTGCGGCCGTCGAGCGCCTCGGCCAGCGCCCGGCACTCGGCAAGGGACGCGTGCGGGCTGCCGATCGCCACGAGTTCGATTTCATCCGGACCCTCGTTCAGGGCGGACCACGCAGCCGTCAATTCGTCGCGGGTGATGGTCGCATGATCCGCGTCCTCAACCGCAGCACCGCCGGCCTCCGGCGTCACGCCCTCCACATGCAGCATCGGCGCGGCCGAGGTGGTGCCGAAGGCGGCACAAAGCGCCTTCAAGTCGTCGCGCGAAGGCTCCGCCGGAGCAAGCCCGCGGATGAGCGGAATGCGATCTGGCGCCGCCCGCCCGGCGAGGTAGCCGATCAGCGGCCAGAAAGCGTCGTCGGCGCCCGCGGGCAGTTCGACGTCTATGATCCGCCGTGCCTTGCGGTGTTTGTCGAGATAGACGCCGGAGAGCGGCGCCCGTCCGGTAAGCGCGATGCAAAGGTCGAGGAAATCCGGGTGCTTCGCCGTCCGCGCACCGAGGACGCTGTTGGCGAAGATCACGGCATTGGACTCCGCCCAGGCGACGGCTTCGCCCGTTCCAGGCGCGCTGTCGAGCAGATAGGGCGAACAGGTGAAGGTCGGCCGGCAGCCCATGCGGACATAGGCATCGGCGAGCCGAGCCGCAGGGTCGCCGAAGGATGGCGGCACGCCTTGCCTCTGCCAGTTGGCGCGGTCCACGGAAATGGCATTCATCGTCGCCGGGATCCGCACCTTCGCGCCCATCTCCGCCATCTTCTCGGCAAAGATCAGGTTCGCGGGACTGGCATAGATGCAGCCGTCGATATGCGCCTGCGTCACATCCACGAGGCCCTGTGCCCCCTGCTGCGCCGCCATGGCCGAAATGATGCGCATGGCCTGCGCAACCGCGACGCCTTCCTCTCCGTCGAGCATGGCGCGGTCGCCATCGGTCAGGTCGAGCGCGGCCGTAGCGGGCGGAACGACGGGGATCGTCAGCCCCTCGGCTTCAATCGTCCTGTCACCGATCCGCGCCGTCTTCGCGCGAGCGAGCGCCGCAAAGGCTTCGGGAGCAAGACGCAGCACCGGCAGCGGGCTGGCGAACATCTCGGAAGCGATCAGCGCGCCGAGGGTCAGCACATCTTCCGGTTCGGAAAATATGAGTGCGGCCGGGCCGCGACCGGTCAGCACGAGGTCGAGCAGCACACCCGAGCCCGTGCAGGACCCGCGGCTCGACGGCATCATCAGGATGGAGCCGGTGAGCGGGACGCCATGCAGCGGGTGGTGCACGTCGATCACGCAGCCCGTCGCGGGATCGACCCCGCCCCAGAAACTCAGCGCCTCCCCGGTCGCGATGACCGGGCCCTCGGCCGCCCCCTGAAGGATGCTGCGGGCGGGATCGAGGCCGCTCATTTCACGACGAAGCCGTGGGCGAAGGGATCGCGGTCATCGATGAAGATGGTGTTGATGCCGGTCATCCGCGCCCAGCCGGCGATCGACGGGATGATCGCATCGCGGTCGGCGACCTTCGCGGCCGCTTCGACGCGACCCTTGAAAAGCGAGCCGATGATCGACTCGTGGACGAACTCGTCGCCGACATTCAGCTTGCCCTTGGCGGCAAGCTGCGCGATCCGGGCCGAGGTGCCGGTGCCGCAGGGCGAGCGGTCGATGGCCTTCTCGCCATAGAACACCGCGTTGCGGGCATGGGCCTCCGGCTGCGTCGGCTTGCCCGTCCACTGGATGTGGCTCAAGCCCCGGATCTCCGGGTGTTCGGGATGGACGAACTCATATTTGGCATTCAGTGCGGCCCTGAGCTTGGGGCTCCAGCCGACCAGTTCTCCCGCCGTATGGTCGGCCATGTCGCGGAAGTTCTTCTGCGGCTCGACGATGGCGTAGAAATTGCCGCCATAGGCGACGTCGACCACGATCTCGCCCAGCCCTTCGACCTGCGCCGTCAGGCCTTCCGCATAAAGGAAGCTCGGCACGTTGGTAAGGCGCACCTCCTCGACGAAGCGGCCCTCCTGGCGGTAGGTGATGTCCACCTTGCCCGCGGGGGCATCAATCGACAGCTTTCCCGGCTCGCGCGGGGTGATCAGGCCGTTCTCGATGCCCATGGTGATGGTGCCGATGGTGCCGTGACCGCACATCGGCAGACAGCCGGAGGTCTCGATGAAGAGCACCGCCACGTCGCAGTCGGGCCGGGTCGGCGGGTAGAGGATCGAACCCGACATCATGTCGTGGCCGCGCGGCTCGAACATGAGGCCCGTTCGGATCCAGTCGAATTCCTTCAGGAAATGCGCGCGCTTTTCCAGCATGTTCGCGCCTTCGAGACGCGGGCCCCCGCCCGAAACGAGGCGGACGGGATTTCCGCAGGTGTGGCCGTCGATGCAGGAGAAGGTGTGGGTGGCCATGGTCGAAACCTCTGTCAGAATCTTTGCGGCGAAAAGGGTGCAATGTCGATGGCCGGAGTCCGGCCCGTCAAGAGATCGGCGACGATCCTGGCCGTCCCCGCCGATTGGGTGAGCCCGAGATGGCCGTGACCGAAGGCGAAGATCACCCGCGGCGTCGCGCGGGCGCGGCCGATGGCCGGCAGGCTGTCGGGCAGCGACGGCCGGAAGCCCATCCACTGCACCCCGCCTTCCGGTTTCAAGCCGGGCAGGAAGGCCTGCGCCTTCTTCAGCATCGCTTCCGAGCGGCGGTAGTTCGGCGGCAGGTCGAGCCCGCCGAGCTCGACCGCACCGCCGACCCGGATACCGGTCGACAGCCGTGTCACGACGAAGCCATGGCCGCCGAAGGTGATCTGCGTGCGCAGGTCGAACGCGTCGGCGGGAAGCGTCGTATTGTAGCCGCGCTCGGTTTCGAGCGGAATGCTTTCGCCGAGCGTGCGCGCAACCCGGTGCGAGAATGCGCCTGCCGAGAGAACCACCTGTGCCGCCCGCCGGGCCCTGCCGTCGGCGCTCAGGACTTCAACCGCCCCGTCGACCGGCTTCAGCGCAATGACCTCCGCGCGCTCGATCACCCCGCCGATCGTGCGGAAATGGTCGGCAAGGGCAAGCGTATAGAGCTTCGGATCGGCGATCGAGTACCAGCCGGGCGTGAAGGTGGCGTGGGTGAAGCGCGCCGCCAGGCCCGGCTGGATCTCGGCAACGCCTGCGGCATCGAGATGGCGGAACTCGATCCCATGATCCGCGCGCGCCTTCCAGCCGGCAAGCGACGCCTTGAATTCCGCCTCTCCCTCATAGACCTGGAGGTTGCCTTCCTTGCGCAGCATGGGCGCCGTGCCGGTTGCTCCGAGGAACGGCTCGAGTTCCGCTTTCGACAGGTCCATCAGCGCGGTCTGGGCCGCGGTCGAATGCGCCACGCGGGCCGGCTGACAAGCACGCCAGAAGCGGAACATCCATGGCGCGATCTTCAGCGCATAGGCGGGCGGCACGGTAAGCGGTCCGAGCGGATCCAGGAGCCATTTCGGCGCCTTTTTCAGGATGCCGGGCGAGGCAAGCGGAAGGATATCGGTGAAGGCGAATGCCCCGGCATTGCCGGCGGAAGCGCCGGCCGCCGGCCCCTCGCGGTCCAGAACGGTGACCGACAGGCCGCTGGCCACGGCGGCAATCGCAGCCGATAGGCCGACGACCCCCGCGCCGATCACGATGACGTCCGATTCGGCCATTTATCGTACGCTCGCCAGGAACTTCTGCGTCTCGGGGTTCTGCGGCGAGGCGAAAATCTGATCGGGCGAGCCGATCTCGGCCATGATCCCCTGATGGAAGAAGGCCACGCGATCCGACACGTCGCGGGCAAAGGTCATTTCGTGGGTAACGCAGATCATCGTCATTCCCTCTTCCGCCAGCATCTTCAGCGTGTCGAGCACCTCGCCGACCAGCATCGGATCGAGCGCCGAAGTCACCTCGTCGAACAGCATATATTCCGGCGACATGGCAAGCGCCCGGGCGATCGCCATGCGCTGCTGCTGGCCGCCCGACATGCGGTTCGGATAGACCTTGAGCTTCTCGCCGAGACCGACGTGGGTCAACTGCTTCACCGCAATCTCCTCGGCCTTGTCCTTCGAGAGGCCGAGCACCTTGCGCGGGGCGAGCATGACGTTTTCCAGCACGGTCAGATGCGGGAAGGCGTTCCATTGCTGGAACACGATCCCGACCTTGCGGCGCAGCCTGTTGAGATCGGTGCCCTTGGCATGGACATCGGTCCCGTCGATCACGATCCGGCCGGAGTCGATCGGCTCGAGCCCGTTGATGCAGGTGAGCAGCGTCGACTTGCCGGAGCCGGAGCCGCCGATGATGGTGACCACCTCGCCCTTTTCGACGGTCAGGTCGATGCCCTTGAGAACCTCCAGCGAGCTGAAGGATTTGCGGACGTTTTCGATCTCAATCATTGGGGGACCACCGTTTTTCGAGATACCCGCCAAGCCGGGCGACGGGGAAGCTGAGGAGGAAGTAGATGGCGCCGCAGATCAGCAGAATGAAGAGCGGCTCCTGCAGACGCGTGACCAGTATCTGCGAGGCACGCAAGAGCTCGACCAGGCCGAGCCAGAGCACCAGTGCGGAGTCCTTCATCACGCCGAGCGTCAGGCCTATCCACGACGGAAGCGAGACCCGGGTGGCAAGCGGCGCCACGATGTAGCGCATGTCCTGCCACCAGGTCATGCCGAGGGAGCGCGCCGCACGGCGGGTCGTCACCGGCACCGACGAAATTCCGCCGCGCACGATCTCCGCGCAGAACGCCGCCGTGTAGAGCGAAAGCACCACGCCGGAGGTGGTGAATGGGCCCCAGCCGAGCTTGGCGATCGACTGGAAGGCATTGCCGAGCACGAGCTGGATCAGGAGCGGTACCGAGCGGAACACGTCGAGCAGCAAGGTCATCGGTGCCGACCAATAGGGTCCGATCTGGAACCGGATCACTCCGAAGAGGATGCCGAGAACGGTGCCGGCGGTGACGGCGACGGCGGTGACCGCCAGCGTCATTCCGGCGCCTTGCGCAAGAAAGGCGAGATCGTTCCAGGTGAGGGCAGTATCAAACATCTCTCACCCCTCTCAGTAGCGGAACATGCGCCAGGCGAAAGCCCGGGCTGCAAGCGTGACCGCTTTGGCGATCAGGTAGTAGATCACCGCAGCGAGCGCGAAGAATTCGAATGTGCGGAAGGAGCGGGCATTCAGCTCCTGCGTGATGCCGGCCAGGTCGGTGTTCATGCCGACGGTGACGCCCAGCGACGTCATCAGGATGGCCCAGACCATCTGGTTGGTCGCGGGCAGGAAGGCCACGCGCAGCATCTGCGGCAGAACGATCAGCCGGAACGCCTGCAGCGAGGTCATGCCGAGCGACCGGCCCGCCCGGGCCTGCGTATCCGGAATGGCCTTGAGCGCGCCGCGGAAGTTCTCGGCAAGATAGCCCGCATTGTTGAAGGCGATCCCGACCAGAAGCGCCGTATAGGGGCTCAGGTGGATCCCGAAATTGCCGAGGCCGAAATGGGCCATGTAGATCTGGAACAGCGCCGGCGTGTTTCGCGCGACCTCGACCCAGGTCGTGGCGATGCCGCCAAGGATACGGCTGCCGGACAGGCGGAACACGGTGAGCGCGATCGCGCAGGCGACGCCGATGACCATCGACAGCACCGCGACCTGCAGCGTGACCACCGCGCCATCCAGCATCTGCGGCAGCGCCCTTAGCGCCTGATTCCAGTGGAAGGTGTAGTTGAACATTCCCGTCTCACCCCTCGGAATGCAGCGACGGCGCGGGTTGCCCCGCACCGTCAGACGATCCCCGGATCAGCGGTAAACGCCGTTCACCGACAGGGACGGAGCCTCGCCACCGACCCACTTCTCGTAGAGTTCGGCATAGCGGCCGGTGCGGACCTGCTGATTGACGAACAGGTTGAGGTAGTTGAGGAAGCCGTATTCCTCGCGGTTGGTGAAGAGGGCCACGTAGTCGATGTCGAAGGGCGCCTTGTCGACCACGGAGATGCCGGGGAACTTGCCGCCCTTGACGTTGGACTGCGCGACCGTCGAGGTAGAGACGGTGGCGTCGAGCTGGCCCTGGCTCAGCGCCAGGAAGACGTCGGCCTGCGTCTGGTAGGGGCGGAACTCGCCCTCGCCCCAGGCCTTGACCTGGTTTTCGAGTGCGATTGCCTCATAGGTGCCGGCGGTGGCGCCCACCACCTTGCCCTTCATGTCTTCGAAGGACTTGATGCCGGACTTCTCGTTGGCGGTTACCGCCATTTCGAAGGCAAAGTAGGGCACCGTCATCCCGACGGTCTTGGCGCGCTCGAGCGTATCGGAGGTGGAGGCGACACCCACATCGACACGGCCGGACATCAGCGCCGGGATGCGCTCGGGAAACGGCGTCTCGACGATCTCGGCGGTGACGCCGAGCGCCTTGGCCAGATCGTTGCAGTAATCCACGTCGAAGCCGATCGGTTCGTTGTTCTCGTCGCGCGAGCCCATCGGCGGGAAGTCGAGCACCACGGCGCAGCGCAGCGTTCCCGAAGCGATGATGTCGTCCAGCTTGTCGGCATGGGCGGGGCTCGTCAGAGCGGTGGCGGCAACGAGGCCGAAGGCGAGGACCGAGGTCTTCATTCTTGTTCTCTCCCTTGAGTTGGCCGATCGGTGTGACGGCGCGCGCACTATTCCGCGTTGGAGAGCACAAATCAATTTAAAAATACAATTAGTATACAAAACGTATATAACAGGACGCCTTTTCGCAATGAAAAGGGGCTTTCCCTTGTGGAAAAGCCCCTTTCATTGCGCGGTCGACGGACTGGATCAGCCGAGGAAGTCCTCGGGCAGCAGCTCTTCCGGCATGTTCTGGTAAGCCACGGGACGCAGGAAACGTCGAATCGACATGGTGCCGACGCTGGTTGCGCCGAAATTGGTCGAGGCCGGATAGGGGCCGCCATGCACCATCGAATCGACGACTTCAACCCCGGTCGGGAAGCCGTTGACCAGCACACGGCCCGCCTTGCGCTCGAGCACCGGACGCAGACGGCGCGCCGTCTCCAGGTCGCCCGCATCCATATGGATGGTTGCGGTCAGCTGGCCCTGGAAGCCGCGCGCGAGCTCTTCCATTTCGGCCGCCGATCCCACTCGAACCACGAGTCCAAGCGGACCGAATACCTCTTCGCCGAGCGCATGGTCGGCCAGGAATTGCGCGCCCGTCGTTTCGAAGAGATTGGGCGATGCGTCACGGCCGGATGACTCGGTCGCAAGCAGCGGTTTCACGGCGTTGCGCGTCGCAAAGCGCGCCTGACCGTCGCGGTAGGCCTTGGCGATACCGTCCGTCAGCATGGTTTGCGGTGCCACCTTGGCAAGCGCCTCGACGGCGGCGGTGGTGAAGCGGTCGGCATCCGCACCTTCGGTGACGACGGCGATGCCGGGATTGGTGCAGAACTGCCCGGCGCCCATGGTGAGCGAACCGGCCCATCCCTGCCCAAGCGTTTCCGCCCGTGCCTTCAACGCTTCCGGCAGCAGGAACATCGGGTTGACCGAGCCGAGCTCGCCGAAGAACGGGATCGGTTCGGGGCGCGCTGCGCAAAGATCGAACAGGGCACGTCCGCCGGCAAGCGACCCGGTGAAGCCGACGGCTTTGATGTTGGGATGCTGCACCAGCGCATGACCAACGTCGCGGCTACCGCCCTGGATCAGCGAGAATACGCCGGGATGAACACCCGTCTTGCGGATCGCTGCGTCGACGGCCTCGGCGACGATCTCGCCGGTGCCGGGATGCGCCGAATGGCCCTTTACCACTACGGGGCAGCCCGCCGCGAGCGCCGCGGCCGTATCGCCGCCGGCGGTCGAAAAGGCGAGCGGGAAATTCGAGGCGCCGAAGACGGCGACCGGACCGACGGGGCGCTGGACCAGCCGTATCTCCTGACGGGGCGCCGGCTGACGCTCGGGCAGCGCCGCATCGACGCGCCGGTCGAGATAATCACCCTTTTCGATATGATCGGCAAAGAGCCTGAGCTGGCCGGTCGTGCGGCCGCGTTCGCCGTTGAGCCGCGCCTCGGGCAGGCCGGTTTCCTGGCTGCCGATCTCGGTAATCGCCTCCGCCCGGGCCTCGATCTCGTCGGCGATGGCGCGCAGGAAGGCGGCGCGCTCCTTGCGCGAGGAATAGCCATAGGTCCAGAAGGCTTCCTCGGCCGCCTCGCAGGCCCGGTTCACCAGCTCTACGGTGCCGACGGCAAAATCATGCGCCGGGCCATGCGCCGGAGCCGAGGCGAAGGTGCCTGCCCCATCGAGCCATTCGCCCGCGACGAGGTGTTTTCCTTTGGGGGTGAAAATCATCTGACTTTCCTTTCTCTGGATCACAATGACCCTGGTCGATTCGGCACAAGATCATAAAACGCGTCAATTCCCGTAACGAAACGGGGATTGCCGGCGGAAATTCGCATACACTCTCCTCGCCCGTTGCGGAACCGTTACCTTCCGGCGAACAGACGAATTGCACTTGCCGGGGGTTTGTATACTCTATGTATGCAGAACATCAACCGCCTGCCCCTGAATCAGGCCTAGCACGAGAGAGACGACATGAGCGAGACAACCACCCTGACGACCACCGCGCTTCAGGAGCGCGTCGAGGCGATCTTCCGCAAGGGCGGCCTTAACGTGGTCCAGGCGGGCGCTCTCGCCCGGGTGATCGTCGCCGGCGAACGCGATGCCTGCAAGTCGCACGGCATCTACAGGATCGAGGGCGCGCTGCGCACGGTCAAAGCCGGCAAGGTCAAGCCCGACGCCGAGCCGGAAATCGTCGCGCAGGAAGCCTCGGCGATCGTCAAGGTGAATGCCAGGGGCGGTTTCGCCAATCCCGCCTTCGAACTCGGTCTGCCGGTGCTTGCCGAGCGTGCCCGCAAGCACGGCATCGCCGCACTGGCCATCAACGACTGCACGCATTTTTCGGCGCTCTGGCCGGAGGCGGAGGCGCTCACGGGAGAAGGGCTTGCCGGGCTCGTCATGTGCCCGAGCTATGCCACGGTCGCACCGACCGGCGGCAACAAGCCGTTGCTCGGCACCAACCCCTTCGCCTTCGGCTGGCCGCGCGCGGGCAAGCCGCCCTACGTCTTCGACTTCGCGACTTCGGTCGCGGCCCGGGGCGAGATCGAGTTGCACCGCAGGGCGGGTAAAGCGCTGCCCGAAGGCTGGGCCATCGATGCGCAAGGCAATCCGACGACCGACCCGGAGGCTGCGCTCGCGGGCGCCATGCTGCCCTTCGGCGGACACAAGGGCTCGGCCATCGGCACGATGATCGAACTGCTGGCGGGCATCATGATCGGCGACCTGACCAGCCCCGAAGTGCTCGACTATCTCGGCACCACGACGCTCGCACCCTTCCATGGCGAACTCATCGTCGCCTTCTCCCCGGAGGCTTTCGCCGCCGGCCGTCCAGGCGACCCCTTCGCCCGGGCCGAGCTGCTGTTCGAAGCGATCGTCGGCCAGGGCGCCCGCCTGCCTTCGCAGCGCCGCTTTGCCGCCCGAGCGAAGTCGGAGGCCGAGGGCATCACGCTGAGCGCGGCCGAGATCGAGCAGCTCGACCGGCTGCTTGCGCTCGGACTCGACGCCGTGGCGTGATCCTCGGCGGGCACTCTTCCACCCTCCTGTGGCAAGCATAGGAGGGATTCGGGCACAGGAGGGATTCGGGGAATTCAGACATGAAGCGGCTGGAACGGGTACGCCGATGGGCAAGGGGCATCAAGCGAGACGTCGTCGTCCTGTGCCTCGCGGCGCGTGACCGCCGCGTGCCCTGGTATGCGAAGCTGGCGGCAGGCGCGGTCGCGGCCTATGCATTGTCGCCGATCGACCTGATACCCGACTTCATCCCGGTCCTCGGCTTTCTCGACGACCTGATCATCGTTCCCGTCGGCATCATCGTCGTGCTGAAGCTCATCCCTGTCGATGTCCTTGCGGACCTGCGCGCCACAGCAATGAAACACACCGGGCAGCCGGTGAGCCGGGCCGGGCTGGTGGCCGTCGTTTCGATATGGGTTCTGCTGGCAGTTCTGCTCTTCTGGGCGGTGCTCGGCCCCCCTGCCGCCGTGCGGTAAAAGAAAGAGGCCCTCCTGGTGGAGAGCCTCCTCCGTCTCCGGCCCGATCAGGCCTTGTACTTTTCGACGGCGCCCGGGAGCTTGCTCCACTCGGCATACCAGGTGTTGAAGAGCTTGAACTGCGCCTCGACATAGCCGCGCTGGCTTTCGGTCAGCGCGTCGGTCTCGTTGAAGTGGAGCGTGTATTCCTTGTCTCCCTTCAGCACCATCATGTGCTTGAAATAGAGGACGAGGTCCGGCCCTTCATCGAAGGAGGAAAGCACCGCAAGCGCCTGCTCCAGTTCCTGTGCACGCTGGCGTGCATCGACGTCGCCGGCAGCAGCGGCCTGGGACAGGTTGCAGAGGTGGATCACTTCCTTCGGCAGCACGTTGCCGATACCGGTGATGGCGCCGGTCGCGCCGCAGTTCACGAAGCCGTGGAAGACGGCCGTATCGACGCCGATCATCAGCGAGACGCCGTCGTCACGGCTGGTGATGTGCTCGGCCGCGTAGCGCATATCGGCATTGCCGCCGAATTCCTTGAAGCCGACGAGGTTCGGATGCTCCGCGCGCAGCGCGAAGAAGAGGTCGGCGCGGGTGGCGAACCCGTAATAGGGGCTGTTGTAGATCACGGACGGCAGGTCCGGGGCGGCAGCCAGGATCGCCTTGAAATGCGCCTTCTGCGCCACGATCGAGGGACCGCGCGACAGCACCCGCGGGATTACCATCAGGCCCTGCGCTCCCACCTTCTGGGCATGCGCCGCATGCGCGACGGCCGAGGCGGTGTTGACGGCACCGGTGCCGACGATCACGGGGACGCCCGCCTTGACCAGGCGCTCCACGCCTTCCATGCGCTGCGCATCGGTCAGAAGCGGCCAGTCGCCCATCGAACCGCAATAGACGACCGCCGACATGCCGTCGGCAATCAATGCCTTGCCCTTGCGGACGAGGGCATCGAAATCGGGCGTGCGGTCTTCCCTGCAAGGGGTCATCAGGGCGGGGATCACGCCCGAAAAAATCTTGGCCTTCATTTCAAACTCCTATTGGCCTGACGGATGGCAGAACAGGACGCCATCGCGGCGATTGCCTGTGCTTCGATATGAAAATACCATTTGTATTTTATTTGTCGACAAAAATCGTGCTCAGCTCACAGGGCAATTTCAAGCCGGTCGTTGCGGGCGAAAAGCTTTTGAATTTGCTGGACGATCTGCTCGGCATGTGTGCGGGCCAGCCGATCGGCCGCCTCGACATCACGTGCGGCGATAACGGCGATCATGTCCTCGTGCTCGTCGACGAAGCGCTGCGGCAGCCGGTCGTCATAGGACTGATAATAGAGCCGGAGGATCCGCCGGCCTTCGTCGAGAAGCCGGTTGAACAGACCGATGAAATAGGGATTGCGGCCTGCCTCGGCGATGGCCGAATGGAAGGCGGCATTGGTGGCGATCATCGCCAGCGCATCCTGCGCCTGGACCGCTGCGGCGAATTCCGCCTGACGGGCGCGGATCACCTCGAGATCCTCCGGACGGTGATGTTCGGCCGCCAGGCGCGTCGTGACGCGATACATCAGCACCAGCGCGTCGAAGAAAGTGTGCAGGTTCAGGAAATCGATATTCGATACCATCGTCGATCTGTTGGGCAGCGTAGCGATCAGCCCCTCTCCCGCCAGCCGCACCAGCGCTTCACGGATCGGCGTGCGCGACATCTTGAACCGTTCGGCAAGCTGCACCTCGTCGATCGGACAGCCCGGCGGCAGAACCAGATCGAGGATTTCGTCCCGCAAGAGGTCATAGACCATCTTCACGCCGGAACCGCGCTTGCGTTCGGGAGCTGAATTGGTGTCCGTATCCTTGTTGGTCATGCGGTCTCCTTCTTGTCGACAAAAGAAATACTTCTCCGCGACGATGGGATCAACGGGCTTGCCCGCATGTTTCGCGGTTTTCAGGCCCTTTTACCGATAATCTTTCAGGTCTCCGGCAGGGTAAAGACGGCGCAGGGCGCCGCGATGCCGCGCAGCGCGTGTTCGCCCAGCGGCACCAGCGGGGTTCGCGTCTCGGCTGCAAGTGCGCCGGAAATCAGCACGGATCGCCCGAGCGGCCGGCACAGGCCCTCCAGCCGGCTCACCAGATTGACGGCCGGGCCGATGGCCGTGAAGTCCAGCCGGTCGATCGATCCGACATTGCCCCACAGTATCTCGCCAAGATGCAGCGCCGCGCCGAAGCGCAACGGCGGCAGTTCCTGTTCGTGGCGCAGAGCCTCGAGATGCGCCATTCCCGCGCGGGCGGCAACGACTGCGCGTAGGGCTCGGTCGCAAGCCTCCGCCGGCAAATCGTTGACCGGGAAGATTGCCAGCACACCGTCGCCGATGAACTTGAGCACCTCGCCGCCGAAGGCGTGTATCGCTCCTGCAAGCCGGTCGAACCAGTCGTTGAGCGCCGCGATCACGCGGGCGGGCTCATGTTCCTCGGAAAGGCCGGTGAAGTTGCGCAAGTCGGCATAAAGCAGCGCCGCCCGGATGCTCTCTCCGGTGCCGCGGCTCAGCGCCCCGGCCTGCACACGGGCAGCACTGCGGCGACCCAGATAGGCTTCGAGCAGCGCCGCGCGGGTCGCCCGCTCCGCCAGGACGGCCAAGGGCGCCGCTGCGAAGCGGGCGGTCTGACGCAACCGCGCGACCTCGGCCGGATCGAACTGCCTCGTCCCGGCCCAGCCCAGCACCACCTTCTCTTCCGTCTGGCCGACCACGTCCTCCTGCACCGGACCGAACCCCGCCAGCCAGTCGCGACCGGCGTGGTCGACCGGCCCTTCGGCAAAGCCAAGCGCCTCGATGACCGCGCCGTCCTCCGCCCGCCAAAGCCAGGTGCGCCGCGCGATGATCGGATGCGGCACCGCCAGCGTCAGGGCACCGCCGGCCAGCGGAAGGCCGTCTGCGCGGAGCCGGTTTCCGAGCTCTGCCAGGAACGGGTCGGGGCCGGACGAGGTACCGGCCTCATCCAGAAGCCATGCGAGGGGTGCGGGCAGGTCCATGCGTTGATCATAGAGCAGTTGCAGGAAATGTGTGAACCGATCTGGCCTCGCGGCACCGATCCGAAAATCGCCCCGGCTCCGCAGGCAGTGGCGCGGGCGCTCCCCTCGGGATATGATCGTTCCCGTCCGGATCCGGCGCGCGGCCTTCTTTCTCGCCGGCGCTCGACGGCAACCGAAGGGGAGTCCGATGCAAGAAGCTCTCGTCGTCCGCCGCGAAACGCATGTCTCGGCACCGCCAGCGGCAGTGTTCGCCCTACTCACCGACCCGGAGAAGATCCTGCGCTGGATGGGAACGGAGGCCGATGTCGAGCCGAAGCCCGAGGGGCTTTATCTCGTCAATGTTACCGGGGCCCGCTTCGCCCGCGGCTCCTTCCGCGAGGTGGTGCCGGTGCACCGCCTGGCTTACACCTTCGGCTGGGACGACAGCGATGTCGTGCCGCCGGGCTCGAGTCTGGTCGAGATCGATCTGATCGAGCAGCCGGATGGAACGCTGGTGCGACTGACCCATTCGGGCCTGCCCAATGCCGAGCAATGTGCCGGCCATGCCGAAGGTTGGGCGCACTATCTCGATCGGCTTTCGGAAGTTGCCGCGGGACGCGACCCGGGTCCCGACCCGTGGCACGGCCGTACCGGGTGAGCCCGGGCCCCGGCCGCTGACCTGGGAGCTTCCGCCTCGTCCTTCTCGCGCGGAACTTTGCGGAGCCTGACGTGTTTGCCGTAGCCGCCGGCAACAAGGCGGCCCACAAGGTGTCGCGAGTGTTCGAATGGAATCGAGAAGGAACAGAACCGAGGAAAGATCGTCCGCCGCTCGAACCATGCCGAGGCTCGAGCGCAACATAAACGCCATCCTGAAGCGGCGCGAGGAAGACGAACGCGGGCGGAGGGCTCACGACAGGGTCGCCCAGGCGATCACGAACTTCGCAGGCTCCATGACTTTCGTCGGCTTGCACGTCCTGGCGTTCGGCGCCTGGATCGCTCTGAACCTCGGTCTGGTTCCCGGCATACCGGTGTTCGACCCGACCTTCGCCGTCCTCGCCATGGTTGCTTCGGTGGAGGCGATCTTCATTTCCACTTTCGTTCTGATCAGCCAGAACCGGATGGCCGAGAAGGACGACGAGCGCTCCGACCTCAATCTGCAGATTTCGCTCCTTGCCGAGCAGGAGGCGACGCAACTGCTCGCGCTTCTTCGTGAGATAGCCGGCCGGCTGGGCGTGAAGGTGGACGGTGAAGAGGACATCCGTGAACTCACCAAGGAGATCACGCCGGAAGAGGTCCTCAATCGGCTCGAGGACCAGAAGGTCCGGTCGGGCGATTAGAACCACGCCCGTTTGCCGCAGGAACAATCGGCCGGGCCCGTCATTTGACGACTGACAGCAAAAGGAGTCCGAGATGGAGGAGTCACAAGCTATTTCCCGTCCGCAACGCGCTTCCGACTATTCCGGTCGCCGGATGGACTGCATCGCCGCTCTGCGGCCGGCCGTGTCGGACCTGGCGGCGACATCACAGGAAAGCATCGTGGCGGCGATGGGCGGGGAGTTGACCGACGATCTGCTGGCGCTCGCCCATCGGGCCGAGGCGGCCGGTTGGACGTTCGAGGAGGCATCGGCGGCGATCGAGGAGCTTGCGCGCGAATATGAGGGCGCCAAAGGAACCATCTTCGATTGAAACCGGTTGAACCCGGCGATCTGCTTCCACGATAAGGAGATAGAGGCCGTTGGCGAAACTCGGCGTTTTGACCTTCCACCGCTGCATAAACTATGGATCGTTCTGGCAGGCGCGATCTCTTGTCCACGGTCTTCGTTCGCTCGGCAGCGACCCCATTGTCCTCGATCATCATTCCGCCCGCGTCACCCGGGCCGAGTGGCGTTGCGCGATGCAGCCGCTTCTGCCGGAGAGGACCCCGCGCGCCGACATTCCGCTCTACGCTTCCAAGATCAGAAAATTTCAGAGCGCCCTGGCTTCGGTGCCGATGAGTGCCCCCTTCGCACTGGACGACCCGGCCGGCGCCGAAGAATGCGACATCGTCGTCGTGGGCAGCGACGAGGTTTGGAACTTGCGGCACCCCTGGTACGGCGGTTGCTCGCTTTTCTACGGGGAAGGTCTCTCCGCCAAGAGAACCGTTTCCTACGCGGCGACGTTCGGAAACCACCCCGCGGCCGATGGCCTCGAACCATACTGGGCTGAAAGGCTGCGCAAATTCGATGGAATTTCCGTCCGCGACGACAATTCGAGGGCGATCATCGAAAAGGATGTGGGACGCGAGGCGACGCTCGTTCTCGACCCATGCCTGCAGTTCCCAGAGACGATTTCCTTCGGCCCCAATGCTCTGGCTTCACGCCCCTACATAGCCGTCTACGGACATTCGTTCCCGTCATGGTTTCAGCACACGATCCGCCATTGGGCGACGACGCGCTCGCTGCCTCTCGTCAGCATAGGCTATCGCAACGAATGGGCGGACGAGCAGTGGCTCGATGCCGGGCCGTACGAGTTCGCCGCCTGCATGGCGGGTGCCGAGGCCGTCGCGACGAATTTCTTTCACGGCTGCGTCTTCTCCCTCCTCAACGCCAAGCCATTCGTCACGGTCCTTTCCGACTATCGTTCCAACAAGATCGCCGATCTCGCGCGCACCGCCGGCGCGGAACGGCACGTGGTATCGCAGGAGACGCCGCAAGCCGATTACGAGACACTTCTCGCGCAATCCCCGAGCCCGGCTGTCGCGCGAAGGCTCGCCGAACTCCGCCGGCAATCACGGATCTATCTGACAGATGTCCTCGCCTGAGCGACCCGCACCCGCCTTGGCCAGCGCCTTGCTCTCGCCGGGGCAGATGGCGAAATCCGGGCTCTGCATCGGTTGCGGCACGTGCATGGCGCAATCGAGCGGCAGCGCCGCGATGCGTCTCGACCGCTACGGCCAGCTCAAACCGGCCGCTGCACATCGCCCCGACGGTTTCGCCGAGCTTTGCCCCTTTTCGCCCCACGCCCGAAGCGAAGACCAGATCGCCGAGGCGCGCTTCGGATCGGCGCGATTTTACGACCCGCGGATCGGCCGCTTCGAGGCAGCCTATGTCGGCCATGTCAGCGAGGGCAGCTTTCGAGCCGAGGGCAGTTCCGGCGGCATGGCCAGTTGGACCGCCGCGGAGCTTCTGAAGAGGAACCTGGTCGACGCGGTTGCGCATGTGGTTCCCTGTTCAGGCCCCGGCGAACGCCTGTTCCGGTATCAGGTCTCGCGGACCGCGGATGACCTGCGCAAGGGCGCCAAGTCGCGCTATTATCCGGTGGAGCTCTCCGGCGTCATCGCCGAAATGAAGCGGCATCCCGGCCGCTACGCAGTCGTCGGAATTCCCTGCTTCATCAAGGCGATCCATCTCCTCTGCCTCAACGACCCGGTGCTTGAGGAGCGCCTTGCCTTCACCCTCGGCCTGTTCTGCGGACACATGAAGAGCACCCGCTTCGTGGAAAGTTTCGCCTGGCAGATGGACACGGAAATGAACGCCGTCGCGGGCGTGGACTACCGCCTGAAGGATTCCGCTAGACCGGCAAACTGGTACACGGCCCATCTGCGGCTCAGGGACGGAAGCACGAGAAGCAAGGATTGGTGGCATCTGGTCGACGGCGACTGGGGAGCCGGGTTCTTCCAGAATTCCGCCTGCAATTTCTGCGATGACGTGGTTGCCGAAACGGCCGACATCTCCTTCGGCGACGCCTGGGTCGAACCCTATTCGTCCGACGGCCGCGGAACGAATGTGGTCGTCGTGCGCTCGCCCCTGCTGCAGACGCTCGTGGCCGAGGCGATCGACGCGGGAAAGCTCGACCTGAGCGCGGTCGACAGTGCCTTCGTCGTGGAGACGCAGGCTGCCGGTTTCAGGCAAAGACGGGAGGGGCTGGCCTTCCGGCTGGCCTGGCCGCGTTCCGGCATTCGACCGAGGAAACGCGTTGCGCCGAAGTGGAGGGGCTTGCCTGCACGGCGGATGCTGGTTTACTGGCTGCGCAGCGCGATCAGCGCAAACAGTCACCGTGTCTTCTGGCTTGCCAGAGCCCTGAACATGCCGGCCGCCTATCTGCGCTGGGCGTCGGCGATGCTCGCTCTCTACCAGGGCGTGACCTATTCACGCGGCTGGATCGGCAAGCTCGCCGATGCCATCGCGACGCCTTGGCGCAAGGGCTCGAAGGACGACGGGGCGGGCGCATAGCGCGCCGTCATTTCGGCACAGAATTCGGCAAATTCCTCCGGTACGAGGGGCGCGCTCGTGTGGTGCGGAGCGAGCCCCCGGTGCTCGGGCGTGAAGCAGTAGGTAACGGTGACGTCGAAATCCTCGAGCGCCTCCATCTGGCGATCGAACCAGTCGAGCGCATTCGGCCGGAAGCGGTCGGCCCAGGAGAGGCCGGTGCGCAGATATGTGACGCCTAGGCGCTTCATCCAGGCGACCGCATCGTCGAGGCGCGGGTCCTCGAAATGGAACCATTGTACGAGCCCGATCTCCGGCGTGTGCCGGGCAAACTCCTCGAGCGCCAGTTTCGGCGTTCCGTCCTCGCGCAGAAGACCCATGTAGAAATGCCGGTAATAGGAAGAACCTTCGGCCTCGCGATGCCGCGTCGTCGCCGGCCAGGCCCGCGGCAGGTCGTAAAGGCTGTACCATTGGATCCGATCCGCCCGGCCCTTCAGGAGTTCGGCGGTTCGCTTCAGTCCCCAAAGCTGCACTTCCTCGGCGCCGAAGGTGGAGACGCCGACCTCGCTTACCCAGACCGGCAGTTCGGTGACGCTCTTCAGTTCATCGAGCTTCTGCGGCCATTCATGGATCTGCCAGAGGTTCCAGTCGAGCGGGAAACCATGGGCCGCGACAGCGTCGACATGGTCGAGCACGCCCTCCGATTTCATCAGAGCGAGGAAGTTCGGATCGATCGGCGAAATTCCCCCGAGCACGCGCGTGAGCCCGGGATTGACCTCCCGGATCGCAGCCGCGGCCAGCTTCGCCATATGGGCAAAGCGGCTCCAGTCCGGATCGATCTCCGGATCCCAATGCGACTTGTTGTTCGGCTCGTTCCAGATCATGGCGGCTTCGATCATGAGTACCTCCGAATTGCCGGAAACGCCGGCCGGCCCCCCGCATTTGCGGCACCGGCGGACGCGGCCGGCCGGCTACGACACGTTTTCGTTCAACGTCAGGATTTTCGCGCCCCAATCGCCCATCACCAGTACCGAAATGGAGGCAGGGGCGATTTCGAAGCGCGGCCAGGCGTCGGCGGAAAGGCCTAGAATATGACAGACCAGCGTTTTGATGACGTCCGCGTGGCTGACCAGGGCGACCTTCTCCTGGCCGTGGCGCTGCGCAAGCGCCGCCACAAGTCCCACCGCCCGGCATTGCACGTCCAGCATCGTCTCCCCGCCCGGGGCACGCACGAGGCTTCGCATCGCGTTCCATCGCCGCCAGAGCGGGTCGGTATCGAGGACGTCGAAAGTCTTGCCCGACCAGTCGCCGAAATCCACCTCGTCGAGAGCTTCCGTGGTCACGACCTCCGCGACTTCCGACGCCGCGGCGATCGCCGCGGCCGTTTCCTGCGTGCGCTTGCGCGGGCTCGCATAGATCGAGCCTATGCCTTCGCCGGCCAGACGCGCCGCGAGCCGCTGGGCCTGCTCGCGGCCCGCGGTGCCGAGCGGCACGTCGCCGGTCCGCCCGGCAAGAAAGCAGCCGACCCTGTCATGGGCGGCATGCCGCACCAGAAGGAAAGTGGTCGTCACTCGGCGGCCCCCAGGAGTGCGTCGGTATCGCCGGCGATGAATTCCTCGAGGCGTCTGCGCGCTTCGGCATCGGTGAACTGCCGCGGCGGCGACTTCATGAAGTAGCTCGAAGGGGCAATCAGCGGACCGGCGATGCCGCGGTCGATTGCGAGTTTGGCGCAGCGAACCGCATCGATGACGACTCCTGCGGAATTCGGCGAGTCCCAGACTTCGAGCTTCAGTTCCACGTTGAGGGGGACGTTGCCGAATGTCGTGCCCTCGACGCGAATATAGGCGAACTTGCGGTCGGCAAGCCAAGGGACGTGATCGCTCGGGCCCACGTGGATGTCGCCGGCCGCGAGCGGAATATCCATCTGGCTGACGACCGATTGGGTCTTGGAAATCTTCTTCGATTCGAGCCGTTCCCGCTCGAGCATGTTGAGAAAGTCGGTATTGCCGCCGAAATTGAGCTGGTAGGTCCGATCTATGCGCACCCCCCGGTCGCGAAAGAGGTTGGCAAGCAACCGATGCACGATGGTCGCGCCGACCTGGCTCTTTATGTCGTCGCCGATGAGCGGCAGGCCGCGCTCGGCGAATTTGCGCTGCCACGACTTGTCCGAGGCGATGAAAACGGGAATGCAGTTGACGAAACCGCAGCCGGCGGCAAGCGCCTGCTCCGCATACCAGCGCGTGGCGACTTCGGAACCGACCGGAAGATAGGAGACGAGCACGTCCGTCTCGGTCCGCCGCAGGACCTCCGCGACGTCGGCGGCGGGCGCATCGGATTCCTCGATCTCCTCGCGCAGATAGCGGCCGATGCCGTCGAGCGTTCTGCCGCGCTCGACGAGCACGCCGGTGGCGGGAACTTCCGCAAAGCGGAACGTGTTGTTGGGAGCGGCGTAGATGGCCTCCGCGACATCGCGCCCGACCTTCGAAGCGGCGACGTCGAAGGCCGCTGAGAGCTCGATATCACCGACGTGGTATCCGCCGAGACTGGTATGCATCAGCCCCGGAACCGGCTCGTCCTCCTTCGCGTCGCGATAGAATGTCAGCCCTTGGACGAGGGAGGACGCGCAATTGCCGACACCGACCAGCCCGACCCGAATGGAGTTCGATCGCATCTCACCACTACTCCTGCGCAGTATCTACAATGCTTGCCAAACCCGCGCGCAACCGATTGGTTCCTTCTTCTTTCTCCCGTTTCTCGCGCATCGCGGATCGAATTCAGCCGCAGCGCGTTGACTGGGCGGACAGGAAAGTGAGCGAGACTTCATGCTCGTATACGGTGACGCAAAGCGCCTGGAGCGCGCCGACACGCTATGCGCAGAGATCGCCTCGCGCCTGCATACGGCCCAACACCAGCCGGCGGGCATCGCGCGCCACACCGAGCTCGTCGCCATCCTGCTCAGGGCCGGGGAACTGGTGCAGGGGCTTGCCGACCTGGAACTGGCGCGGATGGGAGCCGACGACATCTCCGCATCGCGCCAGACCGGCGAGTGCCTCCTCCTCGACCTTGCCGGGCTCGTCGCCCGGTCCTGGCGCCAGGGCTTCGCCGGCCCGGTGGTCGTGCCGGCCCGTGTCGCAAGGTCGCTGGCGGACAGCCAGGCACCGCTTTCCCTCAGCATTCGCGAGCCGGAAGGCTATGCCTTCTATGCTCTTTACCCGGAGAGCTATCTCGAGGCCGCGGCAGGTTCCGGGCTTGCTGCCCACACGGTGGTGATCGGCCTGCGCAGCATCGGGACCACGCTCTCGGCGATTGTCGCGGCTTCCATCGGTGCGGCGCCTCCCATCACACTGCGGCCGGTCGGCGATCCGTTCCGAAGGCGGCTTGCAGTCGCGCCGCAACTTGCGGAACGGCTGCTGCGCGACCGGGCGGCGGATTTCGCGATCGTGGACGAAGGACCCGGCCTTTCCGGCAGCTCGTTCGGATGCGTCGCGGATTGGCTGGAGGATCACGGCGTCAGCGCCAACCGCATTCACTTCTTCCCCGGCCACAAGGGCGGACTTGGGCCGCAATCCTGCGGCCGTCATCGCGAGCGCTGGGCGGAAAGGCCGCGCCATGTCATCGACGTCGACGATCTCCTGATCAAGCCGTCGCACTCTGCCCGCCACCTCGCCGATTGGGTCGCCCATCTCGTCGGCCCGCTCGAGAAGCCGCTCGAAGACGTCTCAGCCGGCCTATGGCGCAAGAAGCTTCCCGGCGATCGCTGGCCTCCCGCAGACGGCAGGTTCGAACGCCGGAAATTCCTGGCGCACACCGCCGACGGCCCGTGGCTCGTCAAGTTTGCGGGACTCGGCGAAGCCGGGCAGCGCAAGCTCGTCAAGGCGCGTCTTCTTGCCGAGGCAGGCTTCACGCCACCGGTCGCCGGATTGTGCCATGGCTTTCTGGTTCAGAAATGGGTTTCGGCGAAGCCGATGGCGCCGCCGGAATTCCGCCGGCCGGCCTTCATCGCCCATCTCGGCCGCTACCTGTCCTTCCGGGCGCACAGCCTGCCGCCGCCTGCGGCGCAAGGGGCATCCATGGCCAAACTTTGCGAGATGGCAGTGATCAACACCGAAGAGGCATTGGGCAGAGCGGCAGCGTCGCGGCTGAAGAGCCGCCTCGGCGATGCGGAACGATACAATTCGACGATCGTGCCGGTCGATACGGACAACCGGCTTCACCGGTGGGAATGGCTGGTCGAAGGAGAGCGACACATTCTCAAGACCGATGCGCTCGACCACAGCAGCGCCCATGACCTCATCGGCTGTCAGGACATCGGCTGGGACATTGCGGGCGCGAGCATAGAATTCGACCTCACGCGGGAGGAGCGGGCGGCGCTGCGCGCGGCCGTATCCGAAGGCTGCTCGCGCATTCCGGATGCCGGGCTGCTGGAGCTCTTCGAACTCTCCTATCTCGCCTCCCAGCTGGGCCTCTGGATGTCGGCAAAGTCCGTGGCCGCCCCCGAGGAAGTCCCCCGGCTGGAGGCCGCAGCCGCGCGCTATGCGAGGTTCCTTCGGCGCCGGATCGAGGATTAGGATAGGAGCCGCTGTGGACGGCACGCCGCCCTACCGCCCATAAATCCTGTCCAGCACATCCGCCACTGTGACCAGATATTCGTTGTCGGGATCGAAGCGCGCGCCTGCGGCCAGCCTCTCGGCCCAGCCGGCCGCCGCGCGTCCGCCCCAGGCGTCGGGGGGAACCGCAAGCACCTCGCGCTGCGTGCCGCGATACCGTTCGGCCGTGAAGTCCAGATAAGACCCGTTGACGTTTCTGAGGCTGGCGCCGCCTTCGGTGCCATAGAAGTCGGCGCTGATCACCGCATCGCATCCGGCCTGCAAATGCCATGAGCATGCGATCCTGGCGAGAGCGCCGTTCGCCAGTTCGACCGTAGCGACGGCGTAATCCTCGACCTCGTCGCCGTCGCGGCGGATGGGCAGACCTTTGGCGAAGAGCCTGCTTTCCACGCGGGCGACGTCCGGGAACCCGAGGACCCAGAGAAGGAGGTCGACCAGGTGCACGCCGAGATCTATGACGCAGCCGCCGCCGGAAAGCGCCTTGTCGTAGAACCACGGCTTGCTCGGCCCGTAGGCATTGTGGAAGGTGAGGTCCACGGCGAACACGGTGCCGAGTTCGCCCGACGCGATCAGGTCGCGAATCTGCCGCATGCCGTCGGTGTAGCGATAGGAGAGATCGACGCTCAAAAGCCTGTCAACATGCCGGGCGGTTTCGACCACCGCCGCGGTCTCGTCGCGCGTGCGGCCGAGCGGCTTCTGGCAGAAAACTGCCACGCCCTGCTCCAGTGCCACGATCGATTGGGCGGCGTGGAGCGCGCTCGGCGAGGCGATCACGATCCCGTCGAGCTCCTGGTCGAGCAGTGCCTCGAGCGAGTTCACGACGGAGGCCTCGGGGGTCAGCTCGCGGGCCGCCGCCGCCATTTCCGGCGAAGGATCGAAGATCGCGACGGTTTCGACGGATCCGGTTTCGACCACCGCCTTCATCCGGTGTAAGCCGATTCTTCCGACGCCGAGAAAGCCGACGCGGGGGCGAATGACGGCCTTCGGGCTCGTTGAAAGCTGCATTGCGTCACTCATGGCAGATCACCAGCGCTTTGATGAAACCTTCAGGCCGGTCGCGCGTCATGTCGAGCGCGGCGCCGAGTTCTTCGAGCGGAAACCGATGGGTGTAGAGCCGCGAGGGAGAAAAACTACCCGCTGCCGTCGCTTCGATCGCCTCGTTCATGCCGCGCATATAAACGGCGGGATCGCGTTCATGCGCGTTGATCACGTCCAGGCCGCGCCAGTTCCACAGCTGCATGTTCACCTGTCGGGGGCCGTCCTGGTGGTAGCCCGCGACGACGAGCCTGCCGCGCTCCTTCGTCAGTTCGCCGGCAAGATCGAGCGGCCATTGCTTGCCGACCGCCTCGATGACGCAATCGCAGAAACGCCCGTCGGTCAGTTGCTTTACCTCTTCGATGATCCGCCAGTGATCGTCCATGGGAATCACTTCGCTCGCACCGGCCTGCTTGGCCGCGGCGAGCGAAGACGGCCTGCGCGATATCGCTATCACCCGCGCGCCGGCAGCGCTTGCGAGCTCGGTCAGAAGAATCCCGAGAAAGCCGATACCGACGATCGCCACAGTCTCTCCCGGACTGATCGCGCTGCGCCGGAAGATGTTGAAGGCACAGCCGAGCGGTTCGCCGGGAAAGGGCTGATCTGCAAGAGACGCCGGCAAGGGCGCGATCGCGCTCTGATCGGCGATGTCGTGCGTGGCATAGGCATGGTAGGAAAGTGCCGCCACGCGATCGCCCGGTGCGAAACCCTGCACGTCCTCGCCGACCGCGTCGACAATGCCCCAGCCCTCGTGTCCCAGCGCGCCGGGTTCCGTCGGAAACTGCATCCATTCCGGACCCGCCCACGGAACGAGATTTGAGGCGCAGACGCCGCAGCCTTCGAGCCTGATCCGCACCTGGCCGCGACCCGGTTGCGGCAACGGCAACGTCTCTATGCGCACCGCGCCCGGCCCGGTGACGATAGCGGCGGACATCGTGTCCGTCCGCTGAGATATGCTGATGTTCATGTCAGCTCCTTCCCTCGGTGGCGACCTGTCCGGCAGCCCGAAAGGGTGTCGCGAGGTCCGCCGAACCCGCCCCTGCCCCGGCCAAAGAAAGCTCTGAGCAATGTTCAAGAGCCTCCCGCCCTTAACTTGATGTTGCAGCTTTTGTTCCTGATGCCCGCAGTTCGCGTGGAACACTCCCGCGAAAGAGAGGTTTGTACCTTGGCACGGGGCGACGCCCCCGGGGGATCAAAGAAGAACATGAAAGAAGAAGAAGTCAAAGAAGAAGGAACATTTGCGACGCACGTTTGTTGGAGGTTTGTCTCTATCTCTGATTGGTCATCATCAGGTGCATTATGGCAAAAGTACTTGTTACCGGCGGCTGCGGCTTCATAGGGCGGCATGTTGTCGAAGAGCTTCTTTCAAGGAACTACGACCTGCGCGTCCTCGATGCGTTGAACGATCAGGTCCATGCGGATGCGCAGGTCACGCTGCCACCGGAAGTAGACATGCGGCGCGCCGACATATGCGACGCAGACGCGGTGAAAAGCGCGCTGAAGGACGTCGATCACGTCATTCATCTCGCCGCGGAAGTCGGCGTCGGCCAATCGATGTACGAGATTTCCCGCTATGTCGGCGTTAACGACCTGGGCACCGCCGTCCTGCTCGAGGCGATGATCGGCATGCCGATCCGGCGGATCGTCGTCGCCTCTTCCATGAGTGTTTACGGCGAAGGCTTGTACGAGACGACGGCCCGCGAGCGTCGTGCGCATATCCGGCGATCCCCCGCCGAGATCAAAGCCGGCGCCTGGAACCCGTCCGGTCCTGACGGCGAACGCCTGAGGCCGATCGCCACCGACGAGAACAAGCCGGTCGACCTCGCTTCCATCTACGCGCTCACCAAATATGCACAGGAGCGTCAGGTCCTTATATTCGGGGAAGCCTATGGGACGGACGCGGTGGCGCTGCGGCTCTTCAACGTCTACGGCGCCGGCCAGGCGCTTTCCAACCCTTATACGGGCGTGCTTGCCAACTTCGCCTCCCGCCTTGCCAACGGGCAATCGCCGATGGTCTTCGAGGACGGCCGTCAGAAACGCGACTTCGTGCATGTCCGCGATGTAGCGCGTGCCTTCCGGCTGGCGCTCGAACAGCCGCACGCCGCCGGCCACGTCATCAATATAGGCAGCGGCAACGCCTACGCCATTGCGGACATCGCCTCGCTGCTTGCCGAAGCGATGGGTGTACCGGAGATTGAGCCGGAGATCATGAACAAGGCCCGCTCAGGCGATATCCGCAATTGCTTCGCCGATATCGCCAAGGCACGCGACCTTCTCGGCTTCGAACCGGCCCACCGGCTCGAGGATTCTCTTGCGGACTTCGCCCAATGGGTCCGCAGCGCCGGCGCGATCGACCGCGGCGCCGAGATGAAACGCCATCTGGAAGCACGGGGGCTGGTCCTATGAGCGGCCGGACGGTCGGTACGGACCGGCATCTGGCGGCGCCCGCTCTTTCCGGAAAGACGGCGCCGATCCTGGTCGTTGGCGGCAGCGGCTTTCTCGGCAGCAATCTGGCCGACAGCTTTCTGCGCGACGGCGAGCACGTGATCGTTCTCGACAATCTCAGCCGTCCCGGCGTCGAGCGAAACCTCGAATGGCTGGTGGACGGCCACGGCCGTGCCGTCGAGGCATTGATCGCAGATATCCGCGACCCCGGCGCGATCGAACCCGCCTTCAGAGAAGCCAAGGCAGTGTTTCACTTTGCGGCCCAGACGGCGGTTACCACCAGCCTCGAGCAGCCGACGGACGATTTCGAGACGAATGCCCGCGGCACGCTCAACGTGCTCGAAGCCGCACGCCAGGCCGGGCGCCGTGCGCCCGTCATTTTCGCCAGCACAAACAAGGTCTATGGCGCCCTCGGGCACATGGCGATGCAGGAGATGCGGGGCCGTTACATGCCGGCCGACGAGGCGACACGCGAGCATGGCGTCGGCGAGGCCCAACCGCTGGATTTCTGTACGCCCTACGGCTGCTCGAAGGGCGTCGCCGACCAGTATGTGCTGGATTATGCCCGCTCCTTTGGCTTGCCGACGGCCGTGCTCCGGATGAGCTGCGTCTATGGGCCGAGGCAGTTCGGCACCGAAGACCAGGGCTGGGTCGCCCATTTCCTCATTCGCGCACTCGCCGGCGAGCCTGTTTCGATCTATGGCGACGGCAAGCAGGTCCGCGACATTCTTCATGTCACCGATGCGGTCGCGGCCTATAGAGCGCTCCTGAATTCGATCGACCGCCTGAAGGGGCGCGCTTTCAATCTTGGAGGCGGACCCGCCAATGCCGTCAGCATTATGGACGTGCTGAGCGAGATCGAGCTTTTGACCGGCCGCACGCTCTCGAAGGCAAAAAGCGATTGGCGCGCAGGCGACCAATTGTACTTCGTCGCCGATACGCGCGCGATCGCCGATGCGCTTGGCTGGAGGGCCGCAATGCCCTGGCGCGAGGGCTTGCGCGACCTCTACGCCTGGCTTCACGACGATCGGAGCGCGGTCAGCAGGCTCCGGCGCCAACCGCGGAGGGTGACCGCATGAGCCTTCCCGCCGTTTCCGCCGCTCGATTTGACGGCCGCCGCAAGGCCCCGGGCCCACTGCCGCAGCGGGTGTTGATGACCGTCGATGCCGTCGGCGGCGTCTGGCGCTATGCGATGGATCTCGCTGCGGCCATGCGCGATTGCGGCGTGGAGACGCTGATCGTCGGCCTCGGCCCGCAACCTTCCGCGGAGCAACGGCGCGAGGCGAACAGCATCGGCCGGCTCGAATGGCCGGCTGAGCCGCTGGACTGGATGGTCGAAGACGAGAGCGAGCTCGACCGCGTGCCGCACCTCCTGTCCGAACTCGCGCTCAGGCATTCCGTCGATCTCCTCCATCTCAACCTGCCGTCCCAGGCGGCGCGAATAACGGCGGAACTACCGCTCGTCACCATGTCGCATTCCTGCGTCGTCTCCTGGTTCGTTGCGGTGCGCGGGTCCGGTTTGCCGGAAGCCTGGGCGTGGCAGAAGCGATTGAACCGGTTGGGATTCGACCGCGCCGATCTGGTGCTTGCGCCGAGCCGAAGCCATGCCGCGACCCTGACGCGCACTTACGGTGCAATCCCCGATCTCGCAGTCGTCTACAATGCAAGCCGGAATGCATGCTCCGTCAGCACCAAGGAAAACTTCGTCTTTGCCGCCGGTCGCTGGTGGGACGAAGGCAAGAACGGCGCCGTGCTCGACAGGGCCGCCGCCGACATAGACTGGCCGGTCGTGATGGCAGGTGCCTGCGAAGGCCCGAACGGGCAGCACCTGGCGATCATGCATGCCGATCACGAAGGCGAACTCAGCCACGACCGGACGATGAGGCTGATGTCGAAGGCCGCGATCGTCGTCTCTCCATCGGTCTATGAACCCTTCGGGCTGGTGGCGCTGGAAGCCGCGCGTGCAGGCGCTGCACTGGTTCTCGCCGACATCGAGACCTATCGCGAGCTCTGGGAGGGCGCCGCCCTTTTCGCCGACCCCGGTGATCCCGCCGCCTTTGCCGAAGCCGTCAACCGGCTGACGGAGGATGAAAGGCTCAGGGCCGACCTTGGCCGGCGGGCGCAGCTGCGCTCAGCCGATTTCACGGTCGAGGCTCAGCGCGACGCGGTGCTCGCCGCCTACCGGCGGGTGATGAGCGGGTCCGATCAATTGACGGCAGCGGAGTGAGCGGATGCGATTTCTCTTCTACACCCACTCATTGGTGTCCGACTGGAACCACGGCAATGCGCATTTTCTGCGCGGCGTCATGCGCGAACTCATCCGGCGCGGCCACGAGGCAGTAGCGCTCGAGCCCGGCGATTCCTGGAGCCGGCGCAATCTCGTCGCAGATCAGGGTAACGGAGCGATCGCTGCCTTCCGCAAGACCTTCCCCGATTTGAGGGTCGGGATCTACGGGACCGATTTCGAGCATGAAGCGGCGGCCCGCGAGGCCGATATGGTTATCGTGCATGAGTGGACCGATCCCGCTCTCGTGGCCGAGCTCGGCCGTATTCGCCTGAAGGGCGGCCGCTTCACGCTCGCTTTCCACGATACCCATCACCGCGCCGTCAGCGCCGAGCGGGACATCGCCCGGCTCGACCTTTCCGGATACGACTTCGTTCTGGCCTTCGGTGAGGCGCTGCGGGAGCGTTATCTGCAGGCGGGCTGGGGAAGGCATGTCCATACCTGGCACGAGGCTGCGGATACCTCGCTGTTCCACCCGATGCCGGACGTGGAAAAGCGAGGCGAACTCATCTGGATCGGCAATTGGGGCGACGACGAGCGCAGCAGCGAGATCATTTCCTTCCTGGTCGAACCGGCGAAAAAGCTGAAGCTCAGGACCACCGTCCGCGGCGTGCGATATCCCGAGACCGCGCTCAGGGCTTTACGGTCCGCGAAAATCGACTATGGCGGCTGGCTCTCCAATGCCGTCGTTCCGCGGGCTTTCGCCGAGCATCGGGTCACCGTGCACATTCCGCGCCGGCCTTATGTCAAGGCCCTGCCGGGCATACCGACGATCCGCGTCTTCGAGGCGCTTGCCTGCGGCATTCCGCTGATTTCGGCGCCTTGGACCGATGCCGAAGGACTTTTCCGGCCGGGCAGGGATTTTTGCATTGCCAAGGACGGCAAGGAGATGACGCGCCTTCTGCGCCAGTTGCTCGCCGAACCGGACTTCGCCGCGGAGATGACCGCCTCCGGGCTGGAGACGATCCGGGCGCGCCACACATGCAGCCATCGCGTCGACGAGCTGCTCGCCATCGTGGCCTCCTACAGGCCGCGCTCCGGCGCGCGACAGATCATTTCGGAGGAGGTCGAGGTATGAGGCTGGCATTTTACGGATCGAGTCTCGTTTCGGCCTACTGGAACGGCGCGGCCACCTACTATCGCGGCCTGCTCCGGGCGCTTGCCGAACGGGGATATCAAATCACCTTCTACGAGCCCGATGTCTACGATCGGCAAAAGCACCGCGATATCGATCCGCCCTCTTGGTGCAGGGTCGTCGTCTATGACGGGACCGTCGAGGCGTTGAAGCGAGTGGCGCGGGAAGCAGCCAAAGCGGACATCGTCGTCAAGGCAAGCGGCGTCGGCTTCGAGGACGACCTGCTGCTCGCCGAGGTGATGGCCGCGGCGGACCCGGCGGCGCTGAAAATCTTCTGGGATGTCGATGCACCCGCCACTCTGGCCGATCTCAGGGCCGCGCCCGACCACCCGCTTCGCCGCGCGCTTTCCTCCCTGGATCTCGTGCTGACCTATGGCGGCGGCGATCCCCTGGTCGAAGCCTATCGCGCGCTGGGCGCCCGCGATTGCGTTCCGATCTACAATGCCGTCGATCCCGAGACACACCACCCGGTGCCGCCGGATCCGCGCTTTGCCGCCGATCTCGCCTTTCTCGGCAACCGCCTGCCGGACCGGGAGGAGCGCGTGGAGGCCTTCTTTTTCGAGCCGGCGCAAAAGCTCTGGCAACGGCGTTTCCTGCTCGGCGGATCCGGATGGCACGATAAGTCTCTGTCCCCGAATGTCGCCTATATCGGGCACGTACCGACCGCCGACCACAATGCCTTCAACACGACGCCGAATGCCGTCCTGAATATTTCACGCGCCAGCATGGCCGAAAACGGCTTCTCGCCGGCAACCCGCGTCTTCGAGGCCGCGGGCGCCGGCGCCTGCCTGATCACCGACTACTGGGAGGGCATCGAGCTCTTCCTGAAACCCGGAGAAGAAGTGCTGGTCGCCAGAGACGGCCGCGACGTCGCCGAACTGATGCAGCAGCTGACGGCGGCCGGCGCCCGTGAGATCGGCGAGCGGGCGCTCCGCCGCGTTCTCGCCGAGCATACCTATGCGCATCGTGCCGAGGAGGTGGACCGCGTCCTGCGGCAGGCGCGCCGAATGGAGGCTGCCGAATGAAGCGACCGCTCGACATCGTCATTCTCGGTCTCTCGCTGTCCTCCTCGTGGGGCAACGGTCATGCGACGACCTATCGCGCTTTGCTTCGCGCGCTCGACGCTGCCGGGCACAAGGTGACGTTCCTGGAACGGGACGTGCCCTGGTATGCGAGCAACCGCGATCTGGCCGCGCCGGATTTCTGCGACCTCGTGTTCTACTCGAACCCGGACGAACTCGTCTCCAGGCATGCGCACCGGCTGGCCGGCGCGGATGCCGTCGTCATCGGCTCCTACGTGCCTGATGGCGTGGAGGTCATCGACGCGGTTGCGGATCTAGCACCGAAACGTCTGTTCTTCTACGACATCGACACGCCTGTGACGCTCGCCAAGCTCGAGCGCGGCGACGAGGAGTTTCTGGCGCGAAGACAGGTTGCGGCCTTCGACATTTATTTTTCCTTCTCCGGCGGCAGAACGCTCGACCGGCTGCGGGACGAGTTCGCGGCGCGGCGGCCGGTGCCCCTCTATTGCGCCGTCGACCTCGACGCCTATCGCGATACCGGTGCGGCCACCGAGTGGGACCTCGGCTATCTCGGCACCTTCAGCCACGACAGGCAACCCGCGCTCGAACGCCTGTTGATCGAGCCGGCGCGGCGCTTGCCGCACATGCGCTTCGTCGTGGCCGGGCCGAGCTATCCTGAGGACATCGACTGGCCGGAAAACGTCGCGCGCATCGAACATCTGCCGCCCGGCCAACATGCCGAATTCTACAGCCGCCAGCGATTCACCCTGAACGTAACGCGGGCCGACATGGTGGCCGCCGGCTGGTCCCCGAGCGTTCGCCTCTTCGAGGCCGCCGCGTGCCGCACGCCACTCATCAGCGACTGGTGGGAGGGGATCGAAAGCTTCTTCCCGGCCGGCGAGGCCGTGATCATCGCGCGAAACAGCAGCGATGTCGTCACGGCATTGACGCGGCTCGACGAAGAACAACGCAAAGCACTTGCCGATTGCGCCTATCGACGCGTCGCCGCCGCGCACAGTTCCGCGGCGCGCGCACGGACCTTTGTCGAGGCAATCGAAAGCGTCGCCGCCAGGGCCGGTCTCGCCACAAGGCGTTCCGAGCGGCGGCTTCCGGTTTAACCCGAAAGGAGAACGGCCGATGGCTAAAAGAAACAAAGCAAGCCGAGGAAAGATCATCCTGGTTGCCGGCGGCGCCGGCTTTGTCGGGTCGCACCTTTGTACAGCACTTCTAGGCTCCGGCAACCGGGTGATCTGCCTCGACAGCTATCTCACCGGCTCCCCTGCCAATCTCGTCGGCCTGCAGGACGACCCCTATTTCGCAATGGTGGAACAGGACGTCTGCGAGGAAATCGACATAGATGAACCGATCGACCAGATCTACAATCTGGCCTGCCCCGCCTCGCCGCCCTCCTACCAGGCCGATCCCATCCACACGATGATGACAAGCGTGACCGGGACGGGAAACCTCCTCCGGCTTGCCGAAAGGCACGGGGCCACGCTGCTGCAGGCCTCCACGAGCGAGATCTACGGCGATCCCGAGGAGCATCCGCAGCAGGAGAACTACTGGGGCCACGTCAATTGCACCGGGCCGCGGGCCTGCTACGACGAAGGCAAACGCGCGGCCGAAGCCCTGTGCTTCGACAGTCTGAGGGCGGGAAGCGTCGACACGCGGGTCGCCCGCATCTTCAATACCTACGGTCCGCATATGCGCCCCAATGACGGCCGGATCGTATCGAACTTCATCGTCCAGGCGCTGAGGAACGAGCCGCTCACCGTTTACGGCAGTGGCGAGCAGACGCGCTCCTTCTGCTACGTGTCCGATCTCGTGGACGGACTGATCCGGCTGATGAACCGCGAGGAGAATCCTGCCGTGCCGGTGAACCTCGGCAATCCCGGAGAATTCACCGTCATCGAACTGGCGGAACTGGTCCTCTCCAGGATCGAGACGGCCTCGACGATCGTCCATGAGCCACTGCCGGCGGACGATCCGCAGCGTCGCCGTCCCGATATCGCGCGCGCCAGGAAGCTTCTCGGCTGGGAGCCGAAAGTTCCTCTGGAGGACGGGTTGACCCATACGATCGCCTGGTTCCAGAGCGCACTTGCCGAAAGCCGCGCTGAACGCCGGTCCGGCCGCACCCGGCGCCAGCCGCAACTTTCCGTCGTCACTCAGGATCTGTGATCATGGTTCAGCAGACGAAAGACCGAACGGTCATCGCGCAAGAGATTGCGGCGCTCGGTCCCTGGTTCCACAACATGCGGATCGGAGGCATCGAGACGGCACCCGGTCACTTCCTCGGCGACTATCCCGCGGTGAAATGGAAGGCCTTCAGGCATGTGGTGCCGGAGGACCTCGAAGGAAGGAGCGTCCTCGACATCGGCTGCAATGCAGGGTTCTACGCGCAGGAGATGAAACGCCGCAATGCCGGACGCGTACTCGGCATCGACTCGGACCCGCACTATCTGCGGCAGGCGAAGTTTGCCGCGGAGCAAGCGGGGGTCGACATCGAGTACAGGCTGATGTCGGTCTACGACGCAGCACGGCTGCGCGAGAGATTCGATCTGGTCATCTTCATGGGCGTTCTCTATCACCTGCGCCATCCGCTGCTGGCACTCGACCTCCTCTACGAGCATGTCGTCGGCGACCAGATGCTCTTCCAGTGTATGCAGCGCGGGTCGGAATCCGTGGCAACTCTCAAGGGTGATTACGATTTCCGGGAGTGGGAGATCTTCGACCGGCCCGACTATCCGAAGCTGTTCTTCGTGGAACACCGCTTCGCGGATGACCCCACCAACTGGTTCATCCCCAACCGCGCCGGCGTCGAAGCGATGCTGCGAAGCGCCGGCTTCGTCATCGAAGCCAATCCCGAGCGGGAAGTCTATCTCCTGCGGCGCGGCGAGCGTCCGTATCTGGACGAGCCGACCTTGAGGATCCTCGGAAATTCAGCAGATATCGGGAACTAGTGGCTGCGGCGAACCTCCGGCCTGCAGGCCAGAGGGGCAATTCACCGTCGCCTTGGCGTTGACGGTCCGTCGCTCACGGACCTCATCCGAAGCGGCGCAGCTGCGCAGCTTCCTTCTCGAGCAGGTCGGCGACTTCCTGAAGCGTCATGTGCGTCACGCAGAGATGAATCGCACATTCGAGAAAGCGCGTCGACGAGCGCCGCAAATACATGGCTTCTTCGCGAGCGGCGAGTTCCGATAGAGGATCTTTCGATGGGCGTCGGCGGTCAGGCATTTGGAGACTCCTTCGATTCGCTTGTTTGAAGAACCGCTTTCACGGCGAGAGAAGCCCGCCGGCGTAGATCAAGGCGCCTATCACGACGGCCATGGCTATGATGGCCAGGCTCAGCCCCAGCCGTTGCCTGTTCGGTGCGGCGGTCTCCGCCGCTGCAAGCGGCCGCATCGCGTCGTTGTACTCGGTAGAGGTATCGGCCGGCCTCCCCGCGGCCTGCCCGGCCCTGGCGTTTCGAACCGCTTCACTGCCGGGCGGCATACCGCCTGCTTCGTCGTCGGTCTCGAGCGGCGCCGCCGCGGGGTCGAAGCCGCGCCTCTTGTCGCCCGTCCTTCCATGCTGGATGTCGCCGCGCACCTGCGCAGAATTGCTTGCCGGCTTGGACATGGTCGCTCCTTTCCGCTTCGCGACTCAACCGGCTTTCAGGATATTTGTTCCCTGCTCCTCCGCGGCGTCGGGGCTGACGTGATCGTCGCCTTCCGCTACGGCGATGCGAAGCGTTCCGGACGAAATGTGGCGAGCATCGGATGCTCAGCACCGGTTGCGATCTCATAAGCCAGAAGCTCACCAACGATAAGGCCAAGCGTCGCACCGCTGTGGCTGAAGGCGACGTAGTAGCCGGGAATGGCCTTGAGCGCTCCCAGCACCGGTTCGCCGTCGCCTGGGATGGGTTTGCCGCCAACGCCGATGGAGGCGATCTCGAGCTTCGGATTCCCCTCCATCACCTTTGACGCCTCGGCCAGGAGGGCATCTACGACCGCCGCATCGATGTCGCGACAACCGTCCTCGTGCATCTTCACGCCTTCATCCGCCGCCCAATCGGCATCCAGCGAGAAGGTGCCGCCCGGCGCGGGGCGGACGGCGACACGCGGCGTGTTCAAGACGGCGCGCAAAGGATGGGCAAGCGGCTTCGTTCGCACCAGAAGCGCGACCGGCGTTGCATCGTCGATGGTCTCGCCGGCTTGCTCCACCATCTTCGGCACGGCTGAGCCGGTGGCCAGCAGAACGGCATCCCCCAGGAAGCGATTGCCCGCGGCCGTTTCGGTGCCGACCGCCCTACCGCCTTCGACAACAACCCTTGCCGCACCCTCATCGGTCACGAGCGTGCCGCCGAGCTTGGCAAACTCTTCGATAAGCAGGTTGATCAGGATCGGCAGATCGACCCACCCTTCACCCGGATTGAAGATCGCGCCCTGAGGCGTGATCGCGCGCGCGTCGAGACCTGGCGTCACTGCCGCGACTTCGCCCGGCGCGAGGCGCTTTGCATCATAGCCGAGCGAGACTTCATGGCGATAGGCTGCGTCGATGCCGTTGCTCGAGTCATCGGCATCCCAGGTCAGGCCACCGTCGAAGCGAAGCCAGTCCGCATCGGGGAAGCGAGCCGAGAGCGTGCGGTAGCGATCGATGCCCGCCATGCGCAGCCGGTGATAGGGTTCGGAGCGAATACGCGACGAGTTCAACCAGGAGAGCGACCGGCCGGAAGCGCCGCCGGCCGGCGGGC
This sequence comes from Sinorhizobium meliloti 4H41, assembly GCF_000375585.1. Taxonomy (GTDB): domain Bacteria; phylum Pseudomonadota; class Alphaproteobacteria; order Rhizobiales; family Rhizobiaceae; genus Sinorhizobium; species Sinorhizobium meliloti_A. Next base: position 184,273 of record NZ_AQWP01000010.1, read on the forward strand.
CATCGTTCAGGATGGTCACGCGAATGCCCCGCCGGGCAAGCTGCACGCCCGTTGAGACGCCGAAAATGCCGGCCCCGATGATGATCGCCGAAGTGATGATGTTATCCGTCATGGTTAATTGTCTTTCGATCCGTTGGACAGGTCAGGTGATGCGAGGATGGGCCCTCATCGTCGTCTTCTCCCCTTGCCTTCAGAGCACTTCGGCAAGGAAACGCTGAAGGCGTGGGCTCTGCGGATAGTCGAAGATCGCCTCGGGCGTGCCTGCCTCGACGATGCGCCCCTCGTCCATGAAAACGACCTGGTCGGCGACACGTCGGGCAAAGCCCATCTCGTGCGTGACGACGACCATGGTCATGCCGCCTTTACCGAGATCGGCCATGAGGTTGAGCACACCCTTAACGAGCTCGGGGTCCAGCGCACTCGTCACCTCGTCGAATAGGATGACTTCGGGTTCCATGGCCAGCGCCCGGGCTATCGCGACGCGCTGCTGCTGTCCGCCGGAGAGACCACCGGGGCGATGATGCTGGCGGCTGGCGAGACCGACATCGGCAAGCCGCACCTTGGCGATGCGTTCCGCTTCGGCCCTCGGCAGACCCTTTATCTTCGTCAGCGACAGCATGACGTTTTCGAGAGCCGTGTGATCCGGAAAGAGATTGAAGTGCTGGAAGACCATACCCACCCGGCGGCGGAGCCGCTCCGGCTTCATTGTGAGAATGCTGTCGCCGTCGAGCAGGATGTCGCTGCACTTCGGCTCCACCAGACGGTTGAGGCAGCGCAGAAGCGTCGACTTGCCCGAACCGGAAGGGCCGATGATGCAGGTGACGCTGCCGGACCTCACCGAGAGGTCGACGCCCTTCAGCACGTCGAGCTCGCCATAGGCCATGCCGAGATCGCGGACTTCCAAACTGCCGCCCTTGAAGGCGATCTGCGAGGCGTGATCGGCGCGATCGAGTTCGCTAACCTCCTCCAGCCCGCTCGTAATGGCCGCCGATTGCTGCTTGCCAAGCCTGAGACGGCTGTCGATGGCGTTGACGAAATGCGTGAGCGGCACCGTGACGAAGAGATAGAAGACGCCCGCGAGAAGGAGCGGCGAGAGATTGCCGGTCACCACGGCCTGATCCTGGCCAACGCGGAAAATCTCGCGTTCGGAAGCCAGCAGGCCGAGGAAATAGACGAGGCTCGAATCTTTCACGTTGCCGATGAATTGGTTTACCAGTGCTGGGAGGACCCGACGCACGCCCTGCGGCACGACGATAAGGCGCATGCCCTGGCCGTAGCTCATACTGAGCGCCCGGCACGCCTCCATCTGGCCGCGTTCGACGCTCTGGATGCCTGAACGGAAGATCTCGCCGATATAGGCGCCCGCTATGAGGCTGAGCGCGAGAACGCCGAGAGGATAAGGCGACGGGCCGAACAGTTCGCGGCCGATGCGCGCAAAGCCCTGTCCGATCAGCAGGATGGTGACGATGGCCGGCAGACCGCGGAAGATGTCCGTATAGATGCGGGCCGGGATACGCAGCCAGGGCGACCGCGAAATGCCCATGATGGCGAGCACCATGCCGATGACGATGCCCAGTACCGTCGAGGCGGCCGCCAGGATCAACGTGTTTTTCAGCCCGACCGTGATCATGGTCGGCAGGACTTCGGCCATCGCGCCCCAATCGAGGAAGCTGCGGCGAAGGTTTTCAAGCCAGTTCATCAGGCGGCCCCCTGAAGGAAAGGCCGGTCCGACCGACGACGATCGGACCGGAAAGCGGGATTAGGGCTTCGGGAGATAATCGGCTGGCATCGGCGTGCCGGGGAACCATTTTTCGTGCAGGGTCTTCCAGGTTCCATCCTGCATCGCGGCCTGCAAAGCCTTGTTCAGTGCCTCCCGCAGGGCATCGTTGCCCTTGCGGATGACGAAACCGGCCGGCGCGTCGAAGCTTGGTATATTCACCGCCACTTTCAGGTTCTCATACCGGCCGGCATAGTCTTTTGCCGCCTCGTAATCGAGGAAATGCGCATCGATCGTGCCGTTGTTCAGTCCGGATACGGCAGAGTTATTGTCTGGGAATTTGACAAGATCGGTGCCCGTGAAGTTCTTCTGTGCATAGATCTCCTGGAGCGTGCCTTGCACGACCCCAAGCCGCTTGCCCTTTAGGCCTTCGGCGCCGGTGATATCCGCGTCCGCGGTGAGCACGGAAAGGTAGCCTGCCAGATAGCCGTCGGAAAAGTCGACCGTTTCCTTTCGCTTCTCTGTCGTTCCGATCGCGGCCGCCGCCACGTCGAATCGGCCGTTGGCGACCGAGGGCATGAGGGCCGAGAAATCCTGTCCGGTGAAGATCACCTGTTCCCTCTCGAAGCCGATCCGCTTGGCCACGTCGAGCAGGAGTTCGATGTCGAAGCCGGTGAAATTGCCGTCAGCAGTTGAGAACGCGTATGGCTTGGCATCACCCATCGTACCGACGCTGATGGTTGTCGGGTCGATCAGACCAAAGGGATTGTCCTGAGCGGCGGCCGGTGCCAGGGCACCTGCCGCAAGGCCAAAGACTATCGCAGCGATGGCCGCGCCCAATCTGGCGAGCGGCACATACAAGACTTGGAATGAGTTCATCGGTTTTTCTCCTCTGGTGGTGTTTTTGCAATGTTGAAAGGACAAGGCCCTCCCCGCACGGCCGGATCACCCGCGCGTTCGGTAGCTGCCATCGCATGCCCCTATTAGGAGCTTTTTGTTCTTGGAGACCGGTCTCACTGCCGCTGAGACCGGTCTCATTTCTTGTTGCAAATTGTTATCTTCGTGTTTGCCAGTCGTCAATATGTCTTGTAAGGCTAGCGATTATGGACCAGAATCCGTCCCGACCCACCTCCGTCACCGTTGCCGACGTCGCGCGTCGAGCCGGCGTCTCAAAGGCGACGGCAGCACGCGTTCTGGGCGGCTACGGAACGGTCAGCGATCGGGTGCGCGAAGCCGTGACCGCCGCCGCCCGTTCGCTCGATTACCGGCCGAACGAGCTTGCCCGAAGCATGACGACGGGCCGATCGGGCACGATCGGCGTCGTGGTCGGCGACATCGAAAACCCGTTCTTCAGCCTGGCCGTGCGGGGCATCGCCGACGTCGCCCGGCAAGCGGGCTTTACCGTCATCCTAATAAACTCGGGCGAGGACGTCGCCGCGGAGAAGGCGGCGATCCGTACCCTGCTTGCCAAACGGGTGGATGGCCTGATCGTGTCACCCGCCAAGGAAGGTGAACTTGACCACCTGCAGGAAGTGGCGCGCTCGGGCCGCCCGCTGGCACTGCTCGACCGCGGCAGCGAGACACTCGACGTCGATACCGTTATCGCCGACGACAGAGACGCTGCCGAGGGCGTCACGCGTAGGCTTCTTGCGCTCGGCCACCGACGGATCGCCTATCTCACCGCCTGCGACACGCCCGATCATCTATTCCGCACGCCGGCCGATATCAATACTGGCTCGGTAAGGCGGCGTATCGAAGCATTTCTCGCTGTTTGCCGAGAGGCGAGCCTGGGCGAGATGGAAAGGTGGGTGCATGTCGGCGCATCCTCGCCGGAGCATACGCGCCGTATCGCCACCGACATGTTGGGGGCGAGCGTGCGTCCGACGGCGATCATAGCCTCCGATAGCTTGATCGGACTCGAGGTCTTCAAGGCAAGCCGCGCGATCGGCCTTGATATTCCCAGCGACCTGTCGCTCGTCTCGTTTCATGACGCTGACTGGACGTCCGTGACATCGCCGCCTGTCACGGTGGTCAGGCAACCGGTCTACCGGTTGGGCGAAAGGGCCGCCCAATTGCTTGTTGAGCGCCTCAACGGGAACGACATGGAGGCCCGCCTCGTCGTTCTGCAAACGGAAATCGTCGAACGTGCCTCGGTCGCTGAAGCGCCGGCGTAATCCTTTCGACGCTTGGCTGGGGAAGTTCCGCGTTCAACGACGGGCGGAACTTCCAGGGAGGTTACTCCCGAACCGACTGCTGCAGGCGATCCTTGGCCGCGTCGTGCGCTTCCAGCGCCGCATCGCCGGCCTTGTCGAGGATTTCCTGCCCGGCCTCCATGGCTTGCGCCACGCCGGCATTCGCCCTGGCCGCGAGATTGGACCGCACATCTTCCGCCATTTCGCCCAGTGCCTCGTCCTCGGCTTCGCTGTGGGGCAGCGCCGCCCCGATTGCTGCACCGACGGCAAAGGCGAGCGCTCCGCCGACAAGCGGCTGGTCGCGGAAATGCCTCAAGATGGCGGCGTTGAGCTGCGCGCCCTGTTCTTCGAGTGACCGGCCGGCACCCTGCATGCTGCCGGCGAGAGATCTGCCGGCTCCCGTCACCGAATCGGACATACGGCCCGCCGCGGCGCTCACCTGTCTCCAGGTCCGGGACGCCCAGCCGGACGCCTCGTCGAACAGGGCGCCGGTCTCGTCCCTGATATCTTCGATCTGCTTGCCTGCCGCGTCGGTAAAGCCGCGATAGATCTTCCCGGCCGGGTCGACGAAGTGCCCGGCCCGCCGGCCGGCATCGTCCGTCAGGGCGCGGAAGCGGCTGCCGCTTTCATCCGTGAAGTGACTGTAGCGCTCGCCGAAGCTCGCCTCCACCGGACCCACTCTCCGGACGGAGCCCGTTACGGGTGCAAGCGGGTAATCATCCGCATCGTCATTTCCCTCCCCGTGGCGCGGCGCGCGCGAGGCGGGGTTGGCGATCAGCCAAGCGAGGCTTACCCCCATCAGGGCAACCGGGATCGGGTTTGACTTGAGCGCCACGCCGAGATTGCTCAGATATTCGGATCCGCCGCTCGTTTTTGCATATTCGAGCAGTTCGTCCATTAGTTCTCCCGGCGACATGCGCTCCTGAATTTCGTGGAGCTTTTCCTCGATTCGCTGGCGATCGGCCTCTATTTCGCGCTGCAGTTCGGCAGCGGAGTGGGTGTGTGCGGAATCGTTCATTGCAGTCTCTCCTTCACCACGTTCGCGTCGCGCTGCAGGGAGGCGGCCGTCCGATCGAACTGGATGCTGCTGCCCTTGAGCGCCGAGAGGCCGCGCGAAATCATCACCCAGGCAAGCAAGGCGACAACCACGCCGACGATGGCCGCCGACAACGCATCGGCATTCGCTTCGGTCATGCCCTGAGCCACGAGGAAGGCGCCCAGACCCTGGACGACGGCACTCAGCAGCACGCCGACTGCGCCTATGGCAAAGATCAGCCCGACGAGGAGCGTCTCGAGGCTGCCGACCGCCCGATTCAGATTCTCGGATGCCTCGGCTTTCGCGAGGTCGATTTCCTTCCGGAAAAGACCGGATATATCCGCCACCAGACCGGTCATCAGTTCCGTCAGGGGGCGCTCGTCCCGATGATTAGCCATTATAGCGTTCCTTCTCGCTTGATTGACGGGTCCGTCCCGAAGCATCCCGTCCGTCGCGGCGTGGAGGCGAAGCGGTGAGGAACCGACTTGCGGCCAGTCCTGCGATCGCGGCCATGCCGAGGAAGGCGAGTGGCTGCTTTCGGCCGAAATCTTCAACCATTCCGGCGATCTCGCCGAGATTGCGGCCCTCTGCCTTGCGTGCGAAACCCTGGAGCGACGTGCCGATCTGCTTTGCATAGCGGCCGATGGCCCGTTGATCCGATTGTTCGAGTTCGTTTCCGACCTTCTCGAGTGCGTCAGCAACACCGCTCAACTGGCGTGCTGCCACGTTTTTCTCATCTTCGACGGCGCGGCCGACCGCCGCCTTTGCCTGTTCCGTCTGTTCACTGGCGAACTCTTTGAACTCGTTCACGTCTTCACGCACGGCGTTCTCGAGGCTGCGGTCACCCGCCTCCCCCTGTCCGCCGGTGTCACCGGCTTGCACGCCGCTCACGCGCTCGATGCCTTGCGCGGACGTCAAAGGCCTGCCCAAGGGATCGCCGGACCCGCGGCCGCTTGTGTCATTGGTCATTGTCGGTTCCTCCCATGCATAACGGGGATCGTTATCGTCTACGCAATCAAACGAGCCATTTGGAGCCTTGTTCCCTGCAAAGCACCGCAGGCCTTCCCCTTGCGTGCTTCGCTCGTTCAGGAAGCCTCCGTTGCAGCCATCTCGCCGCCCGGCGATCAGCGGGGTCGGTTCTCCGGCGACTGTTCGTAAAGTTCCTCGACCTTCCGCTTCTGCGCCTGCTTTTCGGCACGCGAGAGTGGCCTCTGCTTCAAGATGGCATAGGCGACCGCACCGCCGAGTATGAAGGCGCCACCGCCGGTGACAAAAAGCCAGAAATAGTTCGTCAACATCGTCGTATCTCCTCAAATGCAGCCAACTGTGTCGGCCGCCGAAGGTTCCGGGCGGTCCTGTTTCCGCGGCATGCCCGGGCCTGTGCCGGAGCGCTCATTGCGCCGGAACCGAGTGTCTGCTCGCGGGTTTGACCGACGTCGACGAACCAAGTCAAGGAGGAGATCATGGCCAGGAACAGGAGCTGGAGCCGCGACGTCTACGAGAGCTATCCCGAATCGGACCGGCGCCGGCGCGGCCAATCCTACGAGGACGAGAGGCGCCGCGCCTTGACTGCCGGTCCGCGGCTTACGGACTACGAGAGCTCCGCGTATTTTGCCGGTAACGAGCCGGGCCGCTCCGGCACATATCGCGGGCGCGATGACAGCTGGGAACGGGAACGCGCATACGGTCCAGGTCACTTCGGCGGTGGAGGCTTTTACCGCGACGACGACTACGGCGAGGAGTATCCCCGTCTTGGCAGGGGCTACGGAGAGCGCGGCTTTATCGAACGCGCCAGCGACGAAGTCGCGTCCTGGTTGGGCGACAAGGGCGCCGAGCGCAGACGCGAAGCGGACCAGTATCGCGGCAAAGGTCCCAAGGGCTACATCCGGTCGGACACCCGCATCCAGGAAGATGTGAGCGATCGCCTGAGCGACGACGGAATGCTCGACGCCTCCGATATCGCGGTCTCGGTCACCAATGGCGAAGTCCAACTGAGCGGTTTGGTCGATTCCAAATGGGCCAAACGCCGCGCCGAGGACTGCGCCGAGGCCGTCTCCGGCGTGAAGCATGTCCAGAACAGCCTTCGCATCCGACCGTCCGGAGGATCACCCGGCTGGAATGCCGGCAACACCGACCGAAACATCGCTTGAGAGGCGGGCATCCGTGAAAAAGGGCTCAAGCGCTTCCAGGAGAAGTGTGTAACGTTTTTCCGTCCGGGAGTGCGCCAGCTCAAGCCCGTCGGGAACGCTCACTGAGATGTCATGGACTGAATCTGGAGCAAATGGGTTCTGACGGTCGGATAAGTGGATTCGGCAAAGGCTTTCAACGCGCCGGTATCGCCCTCCTCCGCGTATTTCTTGAGAAGCTCCAGAGCATCTTCATGCGCAGTGACTTGGGAGGACAGATAGGCCGGATCGAAGGCGGCACCGCTCAGCGCCCGCAGCGCGGCAAGCTTCTCTTCGCCGGCCTTGTCGAGCGACTGGGAAAGTTCAACGCCATCCTTGCCTGCGGCTTCGGCCAGTTCCTTGCCGGCTCGCGCGTGATCCGCAAGCATCCGCTCGGCGAATTCCAGTACCTCGCGCCCTTTGCCGCGCTGCCGCGCGAGTTCTGCCGCCTCCATCTCGAAGAGGTTCGACATCGACATTTTCCGCGCGAACTCCTGGCGCTGCGAAGGCTCGCCCTGAGCGGCGGCGGTCTGCAACAGCGCGAGGAACAACACTATCGCGGCGAGGGTGGCGTTGATGGCTCTCATGGGGATACCTCCGGAGGCCACCTAACCTGCGGCCTGAGTGAATCGTTCCGCACAACCGGATCAACGAACAAGGCGCCCAACAGTTCCTGGCGTGAAAGGTTCCCCATCTGCTCGCATCGAAGATTTCGCAGCCGCCCCGGCAGGCATGTGCACTGCAAGGAACTTTCTTAGGACCATCCGGTTGTAAGAATCGATAGGCCGCAGAACGGCCGGTAGGAGCGGTCACCCGCGTGACCGACAAAGCTTATGCAAACGGCATTGTTCATCGCGATCCCCGCCCTCCCGCTCGGAACGGCGCTCGTGCTTCTGTGGTTCGGTCCGTTGTGGCGCCAGCAAGCGAGCCCGTGGAACCGCTCGTCGATCTGGTGCCCCGGATCGACCATCCTCGACCGCCAGGCGCCGCGGCGGAGCCTCGATCGGATTTGATGCAGGCGGGGCCGACCAATAGCGTGACCATCGTCGGCGTCGCTGCGGCGAGGGCCGTTCCTCTGCAACTGCTCGGCTGGCGCCTCACCGCAGACACATGCCGTTACAAAAGTCCCGCCCGGCCGACACATCGTCAATACACGCGGTCGTTCAAATAACCGCACTGGCATCGAGGACGAGCCTCTGCCAATGCGGAAAGGATGACCTCTATGAAGAAGACGTCTCGGATACTGGCGGCCGCGCTGCTGGTCGTTGGAAGCGGATTGGCATTGCAAGCGGCCAAAGCGCAACAGGCGGGACTTCACCGCACCGATCTCTTGCAGCACGATCTCGGCCAGCCGGGCCGCGAAACGATCCAGGTGCGCGTCGACTTCGATCCCGGTGCCGTCTCCATCAAGCACTCCCATCCGGGCGAAGAGGTGGCCTATGTGCTCGAAGGCTCGCTGGAATATCAGCTCGAGGGGAGAGCGCCGGTCACGCTTCATGCCGGCGATGCCCTGTTCATTCCGGCCGGGGTGGCTCATCTCGCGAAGAATGTCGGCAGCGGCAAGGCATCGGAACTCGCGACATACATCGTCGAAAAAGGCTCCCCGCTCGTCGTTCCGGCCAAGTGAGCGTCCGTCATGGATGCCGAGAACCGCGGCGCGACAACAACCGGCGGCTCCGTGCTCTCCCGCCGGTCTCTGCTCCTGAACGGAGCCGCGGTAGCGGCCATCGCGACGTTTCGCCCTTCGGCAGCGGTCGCTCAAGCGGGCACCACGGTGCCATTCGAGGACGGCGACATTCGGCCGTTCCGAGTCGATGTTCCGGCGGAAGAACTAGTTGATCTGCACCGCCGGCTGGCCGCGACACGCTGGCCCGACCCGGAAACGGTCGAGGACCGGTCCCAGGGCGTACAGCTTGCGAAGCTTCAGGCAATGCTGGGCTACTGGGAGACGGGCTATGATTCGCGCAAGGCCGAAGCAAAACTCAATGCCTTGCCGCAGTTTCTGACAAATGTCGACGGACTGGACATTCATTTCGTCCATGTCCGCTCGCCTCATACGAACGCATTGCCTCTCATCATGACCCACGGCTGGCCGGGTTCGATCTTCGAGTTGCTGAAGGTCGTCGGCCCGCTGACCGATCCGACGGCACATAGAGGGACCGCGGACGACGCCTTCCATCTCGTGCTTCCGTCCCTCCCAGGCTTCGGCTTTTCCGAAAAGCCGAAAGGCACCGGCTGGAACCCGGAGCGGGTCGCGCGCGCCTGGGACGTCCTGATGGAACGTCTTGGCTATACGCGCTACGTGTCGCAGGGCGGTGACTGGGGTGCCATCATTTCCGACGCGATGGGCCGCCAGGCTCCATCGGGCCTGCTCGGCATCCATGTGAACAGGGTCGAGCGCTCGACCACCATTCCGCCTGACATTGCCGAAGCGCTGAGAAGCGGAGATCCCGCACCGGCGAGTTTGACCGCGGAGGAACGGGCGGTGTTTGACGAGGCGAGAGCCTTTCTCAAGACGGGCTTCGGATTTGCGGCGATCATGGGAACGCGTCCGCAAACACTCGGCTATCGCGTTGCCGACTCGCCCGCCGGGTTGGCAGCATGGTTCTATGACAAGCTCGCTGACTGGGTATTCACCCGCGGCGAACCGGAACGCGTATTGAGCCGCGACGAGATCCTGGACAATATCACGCTCTATTGGCTGACGAACACGGCGACCTCGAGTGGGCGGATTTACTGGGAGAACAATGCACTCGGCAACAAGCTGGCCGAGATCGTGATTCCGGCGGCAGTGACGGTTTTCCCCGGCGAGGTCTACAGGCCGCCGAAGAGCTGGGCGGCGCGGGCGCGTACCGCAATCTCATCTACTACAACCGCGTGGACAGGGGCGGACATTTCGCCGAGTGGGAAGAGCCGGATCTCTCCAGCGCCGAGCTGCGTGCCGCTTTCCGGTCCTTACGTTGACCACCGCATTACGGCACAGGCATGAACCGGTGAATACTGCTGTCACGGTATTCTCGTTCTGATAAGAAATAGCGGTCAAAGGGGTGTCTTGCCATGGAGCACATCGATCACATCCTGATCGTCGATGACGATCGGGAAATCCGCGAGCTTGTGTCGGCTTACCTGAAAAAGAACGGTTTGCGGGTGACCGCCGTCGCCGACGGGCGGCAGATGCGGACCTTCCTGGAGGCGAATGCGGTCGATCTGATCATTCTCGATCTGATGATGCCGGGCGACGACGGCCTCGTCTTGAGCCGCGAACTGCGTGTCGGCAGACACAAGGGGACGCCCATCGTCATGCTGACCGCCCGCTCGGACGAGATGGACCGCATCATCGGGCTGGAAATGGGCGCCGACGACTATATCGCCAAACCGTTCTCGGCGCGCGAACTGCTCGCCCGCATCAAGGCGGTCCTGCGGCGCGCGCGAATGCTGCCGGCGAACCTGCAGGTCTCGGAGGCGGGTCAGCTGTTGCGTTTCGGCCAATGGAGGCTCGACACGACGGCAAGGCATCTCATCGATGCGGGCGGTACTGCGATCGCGCTCAGCGGCGCCGAATACCGGCTGCTGCGCGTCTTCGTTGATCACCCCCAGCGCGTCCTCAACCGCGATCAGCTCCTCAACCTCACACAGGGGCGCGAGGCCGAACTCTTCGACCGATCGATTGATCTCCTGGTCAGCCGGGTTCGCCAGCGGCTCGGCGACGATGCCCGGGAGCCGACCTATATCAAGACCGTCCGCAGCGAAGGCTATGTTTTTTCGGTGCCGGTCGAGATCGTGGAGCTCCGCTGATGGCGGCGCGGTCGACTCTCCATGGTATTCACCTGTGGCCGCGCACACTGAGGGCGCGGCTTTTCGTTATCCTTCTCGCCGGCTTGGCGGTCGCCCACGCCATGTCCTTTGCGGTTCTGTTCTCGGAACGCTACATCGCCGCCAGGTCGGTGATGTTCAATACGCTCGAAACCGACGTCGCGACGTCTATCGCCATTCTCGACCGGCTCCCCGCGAGCGAACGCGCCGCCTGGCTGGGCCGGCTCGCTCGCGGATCCTACCGCTTCGTCCTGGGGCCGGGCATGCCCGGCAGTCCCGTGCTCAATGAGGCCGACGCCGAGGTCGCCGACAAGGTCCGGGCTGCAATCGGTGCGAAATATCCGATCGAGGTCGAATCCATCCCCGGCGGCGTCCGCCGTCTTCAGGCGCATCTTCGCTTGAGCGACGGCGAGCCGCTGACGATAGACGTCACGCCAAGGGGCGTCATGCCGGTTGCCGACTGGCTGCCTTACGTGCTCGTCGCTCAGCTTTCCCTTCTGGTCCTGTGCAGCTGGTTGGCAGTGCGGCAGGCCACCCGCCCGCTCGCGGATCTGGCGAAGGCCGCCGACACGCTCGATCCGAACAGCAAGACGCCGCGCCTCAGCGAGACCGGACCGAGGGAAGTCGCCTATGCGGCGACGGCATTTAATGCGATGCGGGATCGCATCGCGCAGTATCTGGAGGAGCGCGTGCAGATACTGGCCGCGATCTCGCATGACCTGCAAACACCGATCACACGGATGAAACTCCGAGCGGAAATGGCCGAAGCGTCCATCGAGAGAGACAAGCTGATGAGGGATCTGGACGAGGTCGAACGTCTCGTCAGGGAAGGTGTCGCCTATGCACGCAGCGCCCACGGCAAGGACGAAAAGGCTACCCGCATCGATCTCGCCTCGTTCATCGAGAGTTTGGCCTATGATTATCAGGATACCGGCAAGGCCGTCACTTTCGGCAAATTGGCGGACGGCGCAATCGTGACCCGGCCGCACGCCTTGAGACGGATTCTCACCAACCTGATCGACAATGCGCTGAAGTTCGGGGGCAGCGCCGAGATCGAGGTTCAGCGCCGCCCCGAGGGCACAGTGACCATAAACGTCCTCGATCGCGGTCCCGGCATCCCGGAAAACCAGCTCGAAGCGGTTCTGCAGCCCTTCTTCCGCCTGGAGCAATCACGCAGCCGGGATACCGGCGGGACCGGGCTCGGCCTCGCAATCGCCCAACAGCTCGCGACGGTCATCGGCGGCTCCCTGACCTTGCGCAACCGCGACGGCGGCGGCCTTGCCGCGGAGCTTTCCCTGGAGCGTTTCACTGTTTCATCAAAACAGTGAAACGCTCTAATCTTTGAAGCGACGCACGTCCGGACGGAAAACCGTTACGCACTTTTCCCCGGAAGTGCTCCAAGCGCTGCCTGAGGAGCTATCGACCGTGTCTGGTCCGCAGACGGGCAGCTTACCAAACGAACGGGGCGGTCTGGACCGCCCCGTTATGCATGATCGTTTCAGGTTGCAGTGTCTCAGGCCGGCTGCGGCTCGCCGGACTGCTCCCGGACAATGTAATCGGCGTACCAGATGGGCCAGTCTTCGTCCCGGTGTCCGAGCTGCTTTTCGTACTCGCCGTGGGCTGCTTCGGCGCGGCGGAACGCGGCTGCGAGATCTGCGGCCGAACCGAACGCCGTCGCGTCCGCGTCGACGCGGCCGGGCAATCGAGCGGTGACCTCCTGGAAAAGCCAGCCATTGCCGTCCGGATCGCGGAACGAAGCGTAGGAGCGATAGCTGCGGCGCTCGGGATCAGGGCCGTCGACACGATGCGTTCCGAACAGATACGGTTCGTCGCTCCCGGCATTCACGTCGCCCGCATGGAACACCTCGCTGATATCGACGCCGCGGCCGCGCAACTCCTCGCGGGCGGCCTCGATGTCGGAAACGATGAGGTACAATCCCTGCGCAGATCCCGGTTCCGCATCGGTCACATGCCTTCCGAAGATGACCGAGGCACCCGATCCGGGCGGGGTAAACTGTATCACGCGGTAGTCGTCGGCACCGGCAAAGTCGGCGTCGAGCCTCCAGCCGAGGCTCGCGTAGAATTCCTTTGCCCGATCGACATCCGACACGGGCACGACGATAACTTCGAGCTTCATATCGACCGGCCGGGCTCTTTCGCTGTTGATTGTGGTGGTCATGTCATTCTCCTCTTGTCTGGGAGGCGCAAGGCGCCATGTGCCTTCTCGGTTGACGATCCGGGACGGAAGCTGCACGCCTCGTCCGACTGTCGAGACACATATGCCGCCCCGCACGTGTATGGGATGTTTCGCAAGGGGCGGAATTTGTAAGCCAATCCGCACGGGACCGCCGGCGGATACAGTTCGATACGAGGACATTGCTCCGCAGGCGAAAGCGATCAGAAACGATCGACGTCGACGACCGCCTGGGCAAAAGCCTGTGGGGCTTCCTGCGGCAGGTTGTGACCGATACCGCCCGAGATCAGCCGGTGCTCGTACTTGCCGGAGAACTTCTTGGCATAGGCCGCGGGCTCCGGATGCGGAGCGCCATTGGCATCGCCTTCCAGGGTGATCGTCGGAACACCGATCACCGGCAGTTCGGCGAGCCGGGCTTCCAGCCCATCATATTTGCGCTCGCCGTCGGCAAGGCCGATCCGCCAGCGGTAATTATTGATGGTGATGTCGACATGATCCGGGTTGTCCAAGGCCTCAGCGCTTCGATTGAAGGTGGCGTCGTCGAAACCCCATTTCGGCGATGCGAGCTGCCAGATGAGCTTCGCGAAGTCCTTCCGGTACTGTTCGTAGCCCGCGCGCCCGCGCTCCGTGGCGAAGTAGAACTGGTACCACCAGGCAAGCTCCGCCTTCGGGGGCAAAGGCTTTTTATTGGTTTCACGGCTGCCGATCAGATAGCCGCTCACCGAAACCAATGCCTTGCAGCGCTCCGGCCAGAGTGCGGCGACGATATTGGCGGTGCGTGCGCCCCAATCGCAGCCGGCGATGACGGCCATCTCGATGCCGAGCGCATCCATAAGGGCAACGATGTCGGCGGCGATCGCCGCCTGCTGGCCGTTGCGCGGTGTGTCGGGGGATAAAAATCGCGTCGTGCCGTAGCCACGCAGATAAGGAACGACCACCCGGTAGCCCGCGTTCGCGAGCAGGGGCGCCACATCGACATAGGTGTGGATGTCATAGGGCCAGCCATGCAGCAGGATGACCACGGGCGCATCGCTCTCGCCCGCCTCGGCATACCCGATGTTGAGGACACCCGCGTCGATCTGCCTGATCTTAGCGAAAGATGTATTGGTCCCCGGCGTTGTCGCCGGAATGCGAGCCTCGCTCGTTGATTTTGCGAGGGCGCCGCGTCCAACGCCGAAATGCGCCGCAGCGACGGTCAATGCCGCCACTCCCATGAACCGCCGCCGCCGCAGATTGAATTCCCCTGTCATCGAACTTCTCCGGATAGTGTGAACCACAGCCGTGAAATGCGATGGTGATGTATCTCGAATGTGAGCCCGCCCGACCGCAATTGAAAGCCCGTGTACCGTTTCACGGCCGTCGATACAGTAGGCTACAATTCACACGCGCCAGACCTCACGGCACCGACGCGCGCTCTCTTCTTTCATCCGAATGTAAAAACGAAGGCTTCGACGCCGGGATCGAGAAAGCGTATCTCGAACGTCCGTTCCCGCACTTCTCCCGACTGCCTTACGAGCTGATAGAGACGCGTCTCGCCCACCGTTCCATTGCCGTCGGAATTGATGTCCGAACCGTGATCCGGGCCTGGTGCTGCACCGTCGACTTTCACCTGAAAGCGCACCCTGTCGCCGTTTTTCCCAGGGCCGAGGACAAGGTGCAGATCGCGCGCGCTGAACCTGTAGGTGATTGCGCCCCCGGCCCGATTGAGTGTCGCCTGCTCTGCACCAACCGTCCAGTTGCCGGCGAGACTCCATTGATTGAGCCGAGGCTTGCCGGCGGTATAATCGCGCGCCGCATCGGCTGCGACACGCTCCGGCGACACGAAGTTCGAAGCGCGCATGTAGCCGACATAATCCTCGCCCGACTGGAGGTGGGCGAGATCGGGCGCGGCTTCGGCGCCCGTCGCATCCGGCCGCACGAAACCACTGTCGCTCCGGCTACTCCCTGCCGCTTCCGCGAGCAGCTCCTGTATGACGCGCTCCGACCGCGCATAATCGCCCTCACCGAAGTGATGGTGTCTGATCCGCCCTTCTGCATCGATGAAATAGTGCGCCGGCCAGTAGCTGTTGCCGAAGGCGCGCCAGATCGCGAAATCGTTGTCGATCGCAACGGGATAGCGGATATCGAAGTCCGTCACTGCGCTCTTGACGTTGTCGATGCGCTTTTCGAAGGCGAATTCGGGCGCATGCACGCCGATCACCACCAGGCCCTGGTCCCGGTACTTCTCGGCCCAGGCGCGGACATAGGGGATCGTACGGATGCAATTGATGCAGGAGTAGGTCCAGAAATCGACGAGCACGACCTTGCCGCGCAGCTGTTCCACGCTCAAAGGCTTCGAGTTGACCCACTCGACGGCGCCGTCCAGCGGCGGGAACATGCCTTCCACCGGCAAGTCGCTTCGGTAGGCCGGTCGCTCGCCGTCGGCGGCCGTTGACGCGCTCGCCCTCTCCTCGACGGGATCGTCCCGCACACGGTCGAGGAGCGATTGCTCCAGGGCTGCGGTGCTTGCATAGGAGAGGCGCGCAAGCTGCCCCGTATCGAGCCCCAGCGCGATTGCGGCAACGCCGGCAAGTACGGCGATGCCGAGGCCCTGCCGGAGCCGCTCGCCAAGGCCGAGTGAGCGCTTCATCGCCGCGAACACTCTCCCCCCGGCAAGAACGGCCAAGGCGAGCGAAGTCGCGGCGCCGGCAGCATAGGCCGCCAGCAGAAGCGTGGTCTCGACATTCGCACCATGGAGGGCGGCGCCGGTCAGCACCAGGCCCAGAATTGGGCCCGCGCAGGGCGCCCAAAGAAGCCCGGTTGCAACACCGAGAAGGAGAGACGCTCCGACGCTCGGCTGCTGACCGGCCACCCTTTGTGAGAGCCGGCTGCCGAGTGCGACGGCCGGACGAGTGAACAGGGCCGCGGCCCGCGCCGAAAGCAGGGTCACGCCGAAACCGGCGAGCACTGCGATCGCCGCATACCGCCCGGCCACATTCGCGTTCACCGCCCAGTCCCCGCCGAGCGCGGCGAGCGTGGCCACGCCCGAGAATGTGAGAACCATGCCGACCAGCATCGGTAGAACGCTCCTGGCGAAGGGCTGGCCGGCCCGCGAAAACACGAAGGGCAAGACCGGGAGGATGCAGGGGCTGAGGATGGTCAGCACACCTGCAAGATAAGCTATCGTGAAAAGGATCATTTTCGTCCCTCTGCATTGGACCTGCGCCTCTCGCGGCGGCGGTCGCGCTTGACACGCGGAGCATGGGACCAGAGCGAGGTATCCCGATTGTGTCTCGTAACGAGGGGATCTGTATCGAAGTGCAGAAAGCCTCACGGGCCTTCTGCAGCATCATGCCAGCCGGCAAGGATGACTACTGTAGAAGCTTCAGCAGTTCTCTGGCGGCGGATGTGGACGACGACGGGTTCTGGCCGGTGACCAGCCTGCCGTCCACAACCGTGAAGTCGTCCCAATCCTCAGCCTTCTCGTAGCGCCCGCCGAGGCGCTTCAATTCGTCTTCGACCAGGAAGGGCACGACATCGGTCAGTTGAACGGCCTCCTCTTCGGAATTGGTGAAGCCCGTGACGCGCCTTCCCTTGACGATGGGCTCGCCGCGATGCGTGACCTGCGTCAGGACGGCCGGGCCGTGGCAGACGGCGGCGACCGGCTTGCCCGCGTCGTAGAAGCCTTCGATAAGGGCGATGGAATTCCTGTCGTTGACGAGGTCCCACATCGGACCGTGTCCGCCCGGATAGAACACCGCGTCGTAGTCCTCCTGGTTGACTTCACCGAGCTTCAGAGTATTTGCCAATGCTTCCCTGGCTGCAGGGTCCTCCTTGAAGCGCTCCATCGCTGCAGTCCGGCTGGCTGGCTCATCGCTCTTGGGATCGATCGGCGGCTGGCTGCCCTTGGGCGACGCGATCGTGACCTCCGCCTCCGCGTCTTTGAACACGTAATAGGGCGCAGCAAACTCCTCCAGCCAGAAGCCGGTCGGCTTGCCTGTATTGCCGAGCCGGTCATGCGAAGTCAGAACCATCAGGATCTTCATGGTCATTCTCCTTCGTTGAAGCGCTTCCAAGCGCAGGATCGCGCGGATACGCAGCCTATTCTCGAGCCGTGACCGTATGTTGGCGAGGCTCTCGCAGGTCTGCCGGCCAGTGCAGCCTTGCCACCATCATTTGCGTATTGCCGTCTTCGGGTGAATACTCGCTTTATGGCAGTCACTGTACCGGGGAACGGCAGAATAATGGACCGCATCGATGCAATGAAAGTTTTCGTCGCCGCGATCGACGAAGGCAGCCTGGCCGGGGCGGCCCGCCGGCTGAAGCGCTCGCCCACAGCGGTGAGTCGCGCCTTGAGCTTCCTGGAAGCGCATGTCGGCGTCGAACTTCTGCATCGAACCACCCGCACCCTCAAACTGAGTGAAGCAGGCCAACGCTATGCGGCCGCCTGCCGACGGGTGCTAACCGACCTCGAGGAAGCCGACATGCTCGCAGGAGGCGAGCGCTCCGCACCCCGTGGGATGTTGACGATTTCGTCGCCGCCAATCCTCGGGGAGGAAATACTTCGTCCCATCCTGGATGATTTTCTCGATCTCTACCCGACCGTTTCTGTCCGGCTTCTTCTCCTCGATCGCTTCGTCAACCTGGTGGACGAAGGCGTCGACATAGCGCTGCGCATCGGCCAACTGGCAGACTCGTCGCTCATCTCTACCCGGCTCGGCGGCGATGTGCGGCGCGTCGTGGTCGCCTCGCCTCGGTACCTCGCCAATCACCCCCGCATCGAAGAACCGGCCGATCTCGCCAAGCACCAGATACTGGCCTTCACCAATTTCGGTCTGGAATCCTGGAGCTTCACACCGGCGAAGGGCTCATCCCTCCCCAGGACGATCCAGTTTAAGCCCAGGTGCATCGTCAACAGCGTGCGCGCTGCCGCCGCTTCGGCGGCTGCCGGGCGCGGCCTGACGAGGCTTTATTCCTATCACGTCGCGGAATATGTGAAGGACGGGCGCCTGGAGATCGTGCTCTCCGACGCCGAGCATCCGCCCCTGCCGGCGCATTTGCTCGCGCCGCAGGGCCGAATGTCGGTCCCCAAGGTCCGCGCCTTTGTCGACTTTGCGGCGCCGCGTCTGCGCTCCGAATTTGCGCGCATGGCAGCGGAGGCGGGCACGCTTACCTGATTATGCCGGAATACGGTCGAGTGTCTGTCAAGTACCGGCAATTCTCCCAAAGATCGCACCGATCTAATTTCGCTTGCACCAACGCCGAGGGCGGAGGGCGGACGCAGGAAGCGGCCGCTGCGATCGAGAAAGGATCACATCAATGCGTACCGAACAGAAAGTCGTCGTCATCACCGGCGCCTCGCAAGGCATCGGCGCCGGACTGGTTCGCGCCTATCGTGACCGGAACTACCGCGTCGTCGCGACCTCCCGGTCCATCAAGCCGAGCGCCGATCCGGATATCCATACAGTCGCCGGCGACATCAGCCAGCCGGAGACCGCCGACCGGATCGTGCGCGAAGGGATCGAGCGCTTCGGCCGCATCGACTCTCTGGTGAACAATGCCGGCGTTTTCCTCGCCAAGCCGTTCGTCGAAATGACCCAGGAGGATTACGACCACAATCTCGGGGTGAATGTCGCCGGCTTTTTCCACATCACCCAGCGTGCCGCAGCGAAAATGCTGAAGCAGGGTTCAGGCCATATTGTCAGCATCACCACCAGCCTGGTCGATCAGCCGATGGTCGGCATGCCCTCCGCACTCGCGTCGCTCACCAAAGGTGGCCTGAACGCGGTGACTCGGTCGCTGGCGATGGAGTTTTCCAGGAGCGGCGTCCGCGTCAACGCGGTCTCCCCAGGGGTAATCAAGACCCCGATGCATCCGGTTGAGACGCATTCGACGCTCGCCGGCCTGCACCCGGTCGGCCGGATGGGCGAAATTCGCGACGTCGTGGATGCCGTCCTCTATCTCGAAAATGCGGGATTCATCACCGGCGAGAT
Organism: Sinorhizobium meliloti 4H41; assembly: GCF_000375585.1. Taxonomy (GTDB): domain Bacteria; phylum Pseudomonadota; class Alphaproteobacteria; order Rhizobiales; family Rhizobiaceae; genus Sinorhizobium; species Sinorhizobium meliloti_A. The sequence goes on from NZ_AQWP01000010.1 coordinate 203,362, forward strand.
CCTTCATGTCGACGGCGGTCAGAACGCGGGACGCTGGTAAACGGCATATCGCCCTGCGAAGACACACGAACCAGATCCGCAAAGGAGGCTGCAATGCCTATCGTCACCGTACAGGTTACCCGCGAGGGAAGCGCACCCGGCCGCAACTCGGTCACCGCCGAGGAGAAGGCCGCGATCATCAGGGGCGTCAGCGAAGTGCTGCTCGATGTCCTGAACAAACCGCTTGAATCCACCTATGTGGTTATCGAGGAGGTCGATCTCGACAACTGGGGTTGGGGCGGGCTCCCGACGGTGCAATACCGCCGGCAGCGCGCCGAGGCGGCACAATTCTGAAACCGGCTCATCTGCCCCGCCGCTCGTGGCACGCTTCACTTTAGAAGCGTGCCGACACATTTAACGGTCATGCCCGGCCGCGATAGTTCATGGCGACGACCGACGGCGCCGAAAGCTGTTCCACTTCAAGCGTCAGGCGATCGCGAAGCGGAGACCGGATGCAAACCGGGTCCGTTGCGCTCGCGTCCCCGGCAAGCGCCATCGCCTGGCAGCGGCACCCACCGAAATCCACCTTCTTGCGCTCGCAGCTCCGACAGAGCTCCGGCATCCAGTCCTCGCCGCGATAGGCATTGAACGCATTGCTCTCGTACCAGATGCTGGAAAGTGATTTTTCGCGCACGTTCTCGAAGGAGAGGCTCGGAATGGTTTCCGCGGCATGGCATGGAAGCACCCGCCCCGACGGAGTGACGTTCAAGCCGACCCGGCCCCAGCCGCCCATGCAGGCCTTTGGATACTTCGAATAGTAATCGGCGGGCACATAGTCGATCACCAATAGGCCTTGATACTTCTCGCGTGCTTCGGCGACGGTTCGCGTAGCGCGCTCGACCTGCTCGCGGGTCGGCATGAGAACCTCTTTGTTGCGCTCGGCCCAGCCGTGGAACTGCACGGTGGCGACTTCGATGCGTCGCGCCTTCAGCCGGATCGCCAGCTCGATCATCTCATCGATCTCGCCCATGTTCTGCCTGTGGCAGACGGCGTTCAGTGTCAGCGGTATAGCGGCATCGGCCGCCCAGCCTGCAACCGCCATTTTCCGTTCATAGCCGCCTTTGTACCCGCCGATCCGATCGGCGCTTTCGGGAGAAACGCCCTGGATGGAAAGCTGGATATGGTCGAGCCCCACCTCGGCGAGACTGTTCATTCTCGCTTCCGTCAGTCCCACGCCCGAGGTGATCAGGTTGGTGTAAAGGCCCAGCGAACTCGCCGCCTGCGTCAATTCGACGAGGTCCCGGCGCGCGGCAGGTTCCCCGCCGGACAGGTGCAGATGCAGAACGCCGAGATCGGCGGCTTGCGCGAAGACGCCTGTCCATTCCTCGGTCGACAGTTCTTCCTTGGCTTGCGTCAGGGCGATCGGGTTGGAGCAATAGGGGCAGGCGAGCGGACAGCGATGCGTCAGTTCCGCCAGCATGGCCATCGGTGGGGGGACACGCGGCATTGCCCGCACAATATCGGCTGGTCGGGCGATGGTGTCGCTCATTGGACGATCTCCAGCATGCGGCGGACCGAGAGCTCCTGGACGAAAGTCCTGACATCCTCCGCGATCTCTTCGACCGGGGCGTCGAACTTCTCGGCAAAGTCGGCGGCGATCCGGTCAAGGTTCCGTTCGCCATCGAGCGCCTGAACGATGGCCACGGCGATGTCGTCCACGGCCATGGCACGCTCCGGAGCCAGAAGCACCGTCTGGCCGCGGACCGGATCCTCATGCAGCCGGACCCCTCGTGCCAGCTTGACGACGCTCGACCCAGAAATCTCGGGCGCGTCGGCCGTCATTCCGCCGCCTCCCGTGCTCTCGGCTCGCGGATCACCCCCTCCCGGCCGTCCCAGGCACCCGGCGGAATGCGCCCCGGCGTGACATAGGCCGAATAAAGCGCATCGAGCTGGGCCCAAAGAACATCCGTCTTGAAGGTGAGAGCCTGAGCGGCAGCGTCCTGCTTTTCCCGCGTGTCGGCATGGTCGAGGACATAAGCAAGGCCGAACTCGACATCCCGGGGCGCCTCCGCCAGCCTCTGGCGGAAGTAGGCGAGCGCCGCGTCATCGGCGAAGGCGTAGTGCTCCAGCAGCCCGGTAATGCGCTCCGAGTGGATCTTCGGCGCAAAAAGCTCCGTCAGCGAGGAGGCCACCGCCTCGAGGAGCGGCTTCTCACGCACGAAGGAGACATAGGCGTCCACGGCAAACCGGGTCGACGGCAGAACGCCCCTTGCCGAGCCGACATAGGCTGGATCGAGTCCGACGGCCTCGGCCAGACGCAGCCAGCGCCGGATGCCGCCGCCCTCTTCGACACCGCCGTCGTGATCTTCGATGCGGGAGCGCCAGGCCCGGCGCATATCAGGATCGTCGCAACGCGACAGAAAGGCCGCATCCTTCATGGGGATGCGGCTCTGGTAATAGAAGCGGTTGATCACCCAGGCGCGGACCTGCGTCGTCGTGCAACCGCCGCCATGGAGCATCGCATGAAACGGATGCTTGTCATGATAGCGCTCCTTGCCGATCTCCAGCAGGCGGGCATGGAAAGCTTGTCTGTCAGTTGCCGTCGTCACAGCCGGACCTCCATCCCGTCATAGCCGATCTCGAAGCCGCGGGCCTCGACGCGCTCGCGCTCGGTGCCGGCCCGCCAGATCGGGTTGGTGTTGTTGATATGGACATAGATCTTTCTGCGGATGTTCAAGAGATCGAGCGCCTCGAGACTGCCGCCCTCCCCGTCGATCGGCATGTGGCCCATGCGACGGCCTGTCTTGCGGCCGGTCCCTGTCAGGATCATCTCGTCATCGGAGAAGAGCGTGCCGTCGAAGAAGACGGCATCGGCATCGCGCAGGCGCGCGGCGAGGCTATCCGTCATCACGGCGCAGCCCGGAACATAATAGACCCGCCTGTCGCCGGCCTTCAGTTCGACACCGACCGTGTGCTCGCCCTCGATACCCAGATCGGGCTCGCCGTCCTCCAGAAAGAGCGGCACCTTGCCCGGAACGGCGAAGAGCCGTGCATCGAGGCCCGACAGCGGAGAGAACGCCTCATCGACTTCGATGGTTTCTCTTGAAACCAGTTCCGGGTCGAGGACCTGGAAGACCGGATTGTCGGCGACGATCCGGCCGACCGCGCCGGTCGAAAACAGCGTGAATGCCTGCTTCTCGCGCAAGACGAGAAGCCCTGCCAGATGGTCGATGTCGCCATTCGTCAGCACCACGCTCTCGATGGGGCTGTGACGAAGGCGGCGCGGCTGAAGCGGCCTATTGTTTTGAACCTGCTGGCGGATGTCGGGGGAGGCGTTGAAGACGGCCCAGCTCTCATCGTCGAGACTCACCGCGAGCGACGACTGCGTTTGCGGTCTGAGGCCGGAGGCCGGATCGCGCGCCATCGCGCAGTTGCGACAGCCGCAATTCCATTGCGGGAGACCGCCGCCGGCGGCGGCCCCCAAGACGATGATGCGAAGATCGGACGTTTTGTTCACCGGGATACCTGATGCCTTACCGATCCTCGTCAAGCTGGCCTTCAGAAGAGGATCGGTTCATCCCCGTCCGCAGGTGCATAGCGGGTGATTTCCATAGCGCAGCTGACTTCGATGAATTTCGGTTTATGCCAGGCCATACTTCCTCCATTCGCCCGTGGGGTCGTTGTGCTCGCTCCCGTTCCGGCAGGCGCCCTTGCGGTCGGGGCGGGCATGAAACCAGACAGGACCTATAGCAGTCGCTGCCCGGGTCAAGGGCCGGAACGGCAGTCCGCTGCTCCGGCAGAGCCCGGCGGCGCCGTAGCCGGGCTTTTAGGCTCGTAAAGTCTCCTCTTGGGGCGCATGGTAGCAAGCGATGTGGTGCCCCACAATTACGACCTAGGTGTTGGTCGCCGCCGCCTTCCGCCCCATGAAGCTCACCTCTAGCCGAATGCGTTGGCTGGATAAGGCTTGCTGACCACAGGCAGATAGCGCGCTCCGGACGCCAGCACGAACCGCTCGAAAGCCTGCATGGCCGGGGTGGCGGCACGGTCCAGGCGCGAAACGGTGAACCACTGCCGGCGGATCGGCGTGTCGACCACGTCGAGGGTCACGAGCCTGCCGAGCTTTACCTCCTGCTCTATCGTATGGGCCGAGATGAAGGCGATTCCGAGACCGGCAATGACGGCCTGCTTGATCGTCTCGTTCGAGGCGATCTCGGTGCCGAGCTCCTCGAGCTCGTGCGGCGTGTCGCTCAGGAAGATCTCGAGGGAGATACGCGTTCCCGATCCTTTTTCGCGCACCAGGAACCGTTCCTGGGCGATCCGCTCCCGTGAAATCTCCAGCACGCCCGCGAGCGGGTGACCGGCGGGGGCGATGAAGACCAGTGGATGATCGCCGAATACCTGCGCCCGCACCTCGAAATCGCGCGGCGGCCGGCCCATCAGAGCGATGTCGATCTCATGATCCCGCAACTTGGCGATGATCTCGGCCCGGTTGCCGATGAACAGATTTATCTCCACGGCAGGAACCCGATCGCGAAAGGCGGCAATCAGCTGCGGCGCGAAATATTTCCCGGTCGACACGACTCCGAGGCGCAACCGTCCGGTTCTGACCCCCTTGATGGCATCTATCGTGTCCTCGAGGGCAATGAGGCTGTCCTCGATCGCCCGCGCCGCTTCGAGAAAGGCAAGGCCGTAAGCCGTCGGCACCATGCCGCCGCGCGTGCGGTCGAAGAGCGTAATGCCGGCATCCCGTTCCAGATGCTGGATCTGCAGGGTGAGCGCCGGTCCGGTCAGTCCCAAGGCTTCGGCGGCAAGGTTGATCTTGCCCAACCGGCAAACGGCTTCGACGGTGCGGAGCTGGCGAAAGGTCACATTGCGCATGGATCAACGTAAGTAAATTTAACTTATGAAGTCAAATGAATAAATTTTACAAACTACCCTTTTACGCCATCCTTCCCTCGACAGCGTGCGGAGGAGACATCATGTCAGGCGCAACTCTCGAAGCTTACCTCGCTTCATGCACGGCCCGCGGCGACGACCTTACGCGGGACGTGGCCGCCGTGATCCAGAGGCTGGCTAGGGCCGCTCTCGACATCCGCAAGCTCGTCGGCCAGGGCGCGCTCGGCACCGCTTTCAACGGCACCCACGGCAACAGCAACACGGATGGCGATCTCCAGAAGGACCTCGACATCCTGTGCGACGACCAGTTCCTGTCGTCGCTGCAAGGCGCGCCCGTCGCATGCTACGCCTCGGAAGAACTGGAAAATCCCGTTCTGCTCGACCCGGCTGCGCGCCTCGCGGTTGCCATCGACCCGCTCGACGGCTCTTCGAACATCGATAACAACGTTTCCATCGGCACGATCTTCTCGGTGCTTCCCGCCGCCAAGGGGCCGGACGTGGACCCCTCCCAGTCCTTCCTGCAACCTGGAAACCGGCAACTGGCGGCGGGCTTCTTCGTCTACGGACCGCAGACCGCTCTGGTGCTGTCGCTCGGCAAGGGGACGGAGATCTTCGTCTTCTCCAGCAGGCTCGGATGTTTCGTCGAGGCCTACAAGTCGGCCAGCATCCCCGAGCGCGCGCACGAATTCGCCATCAACATGTCGAACTACCGGCACTGGGAAGAAGCGATCCGGCTCTATGTCGACGACTGCCTGGCAGGCTCCGAGGGTCCCCGCGAGCGGGATTTCAACATGCGCTGGATCGCCTCGCTCGTCGCGGAAACCTATCGCATCCTCATCCGCGGCGGGATCTTTCTCTATCCCGCCGACGGCCGGAAGGGATACAGCCAGGGCCGGCTGCGGCTGGTCTACGAGGCGAACCCCATCGCCTTCATCATCGAGAATGCCGGCGGCGCGGCCACCACGTCCATCGACCGCATTCTCGATCTCGTTCCGGAAAATCTGCACCAGCGCGTGCCTCTGGTTTTCGGCTCGCGCCGCGAGGTGGCGCGCATCACCCGCTATCACGTCGACCCGAACATGATTGGCGAACGCGCTCCGCTCTTCGGCAAGCGCGGTCTATTCCGGGCCTGAGGAGAAAAATATGTCGGCCAAATACCCCATCATCTCCATCACAGGTTCGTCCGGCGCCGGCACCACGACCGTCAAGGACACTTTCGAGAAGATTTTCAAGCGCGAGAACATTTCGGCGTCCTTCATCGAAGGCGATGCCTTTCATCGCTTCGACCGGGAAACCATGCGCAGCAAGATCGCGGAGGAAAAAGCCCGAGGCGTCGACTTCACGCATTTCTCCGCCGATGCGAACGAACTGGAGATCCTCGAAAGCGTCTTTGCCGAATATGGCCGGCGCGGGGTCGGGCGCACCCGTCACTACGTGCACGACGAGGCCGAGGCCGCGAAATTCGGCTCGGACCCCGGCACGTTCACCGACTGGGAAGAATTCCGCGACAGCGATCTTCTCTTCTACGAGGGGCTGCATGGCTGCGCCGTCACCGAGACGGTCAATCTCGCCCAGCATTGCGACCTGAAGATCGGCGTCGTGCCCGTCATCAATCTCGAATGGATCCAGAAGATCCATCGCGACAAGGCGACCCGCGGCTACTCCACCGAGGCCGTGACCGACACCATCCTGCGGCGCATGCCCGACTATGTGAACTATATCTGCCCGCAGTTCTCCCTGACGGACATCAATTTCCAGCGCGTGCCGATCGTCGATACGTCCAATCCCTTCATCGCCCGCTGGATACCGACGCCGGCCGAATCCATCCTGGTCATCCGCTTCGCCAAGCCGCAAAGCATCGATTTCCCATACCTGCTGTCGATGCTGCACAACAGCTACATGTCGCGCGCCAATTCCATCGTGGTGCCGGGCGACAAGCTCGATCTCGCCATGCAGCTGATCTTCACCCCGCTCATCCACAAGCTGCTCGAGCGCAAGCACCGCATGTCGTGAGGAGGACATCATGAATGTTTCGCAGCAGATCGGACCCCGCGCCACCGCCTCGGAGCGCAGCATGGCCGATGCCATCCGGTTTCTTTCCATGGACGCCGTCGAGAAGGCCAACTCCGGTCACCCCGGCATGCCGATGGGCATGGCCGACGCGGTGACGGTTCTCTTCAACCGCTTCATCAGGATCGATCCGTCACGTCCCGACTGGCCGGACCGCGACCGATTCGTGCTTTCGGCCGGCCATGGCTCGATGCTGCTCTATTCGCTCCATCACCTCCTCGGCTTTGCCGATATGCCGATGGCCGAGCTTTCATCCTTCCGCCAGCTCGGCTCGAAAACGGCCGGCCACCCCGAATACGGCCATGCCCTCGGTATCGAGACCACCACCGGACCGCTGGGCCAGGGGATCTCGACCGCGGTCGGCATGGCGATCGCCGAACAGATGATGGCCGCCCATTTCGGCAGTGCGCTCTGCAACCACTTCACCTACGTGGTAGCTGGAGACGGCTGTCTGCAGGAGGGGATCAGCCACGAGGCGATCGACCTTGCCGGACATTTGAAATTGCGCAAGCTCATCGTGCTGTGGGACGACAACCGGATATCGATCGACGGCTCCACCGATCTCTCCACCTCGATGAACCAGCTCGCGCGGTTCCGCGCCGCCGGCTGGGATGCGCAAGCCGTCGATGGCCACGACCCCGGCGCGGTGGCAAAAGCGATCGAACGGGCGCGCCGGACCCGAAAGCCCTCGCTGATCGCGTGCCGCACCCGCATCGGCAAGGGTGCCGCCAGCATGGAGGGCTCGCACAAGACCCACGGCGCGGCGCTCGGCGAAAAGGAGATCGCTGCCACACGCGAAAACCTCGGCTGGCCGCATCCGCCCTTCTTCGTTCCATCTGAGATCAAGGGTGCCTGGGAAAAGGTGGCGGCGCGGGGCCGCTCGGCTCGCGAAGCCTGGGAAATCCGCCTCGACTCTTCGCGCTCGAAAAAGCGCTACGAGCAGACCATAGGGAGGCTGCTCGACGGCGAGGTCGGCGATCTGCTCGCAAGATTCCGGGACGCGCATCGTACAAGGGCTACGAAGGTCGCGACGCGTCAGGCCTCGCAGATGGCTCTGGAAGTCATCAACGGCGCCACCGCGTTGACGATCGGCGGCTCGGCCGATCTGACCGGCTCCAACCTGACGCTGACCTCGCAGACCCAGCCCATCTCGCCGGGCAATTTCAAGGGCCGCTACCTGCATTACGGCATCCGCGAGCACGGCATGGCGGCCGCCATGAACGGCATCGCTCTCCATGGCGGCTTCATCCCCTATGGGGGCACTTTCCTGGTCTTTTCCGACTATGCTCGCGGTGCGATGCGCCTTTCGGCCCTGATGAGACTGCCCGTCATCTATGTGCTGACGCATGATTCCATCGGGCTCGGCGAAGACGGACCGACGCACCAGCCGGTCGAGCATCTGGCCATGCTGCGCGCCACGCCCAACCTCAATGTCTTCCGGCCGGCCGACATCATCGAGACGGCAGAATGCTGGGAGATCGCGCTTGGCGAGAAGAACACGCCGAGCGTCCTCGCCCTTTCGCGGCAGGCCCTGCCGATGCTGCGCCGGACAAACGGAAACGAGAACCTGTCGGCGCTCGGGGCCTATGTCCTGAGGGAAGCGCGCGGCGACCGGGACATCACGCTTCTTGCCACGGGATCCGAAGTCGAGATCGCCGTTGCCGCGGCGGAGCGCCTGCAGGCCGAAGAAGGCATAGCAGCGGCAGTGGTCTCCATGCCGTGCTGGGAGAAGTTCGAGGCTCAGGACGCGGCCTATCACAGGCAGGTCCTCGGAGATGCACCGCGCATCGCCATCGAGGCGGCGGGTCGCCTCGGCTGGGACCGTTGGATGGGCCCCGACAGTGCCTTCGTCGGCATGACGGGCTTTGGTGCCTCGGCACCGGCCGGAGACCTCTACCGCCATTTCGGCATCACCGCCGACCATGTCGTCGCAGAAGCCCTGGAGCTTCTCCGCCGGGCTTACCCGGAAACGCCGCCAGCAGATGCCCGGACCGGCAATCCGATCGCCCACATCGTCAGATCATCCGAGGAGGCATGACAATGGCCCGCATCACGCTTCGCCAGTTGCTCGATCACGCTGCCGAACGCAGCTATGGCGTGCCGGCATTCAACATCAACAATATGGAGCAGGGGCTTGCGATCATGGAGGCGGCGCGCGCCTGCGACGCTCCCGTGATCCTCCAGGTCTCGCGTGGTGCCCGCTCCTACGCGAACGACGTCATGCTCGCCAAGATGATGGAAGCTTTGGAAGAGATGTATCCGGACATTCCGCTCTGCATCCACCAGGATCACGGCAACAATGTCGCGACCTGCCTCACGGCGATCCAGCACGGCTTCACCTCGGTGATGATGGACGGCTCGCTGAAGGAAGATGCCAAGACCCCTGCCGATTACGACTATAACGTCTCGATCACGGCAGAGGTGAGCCGCCTCGCGCACATGGTCGGCGCCTCGGTCGAAGGCGAGCTCGGCTGTCTCGGTTCGCTCGAGACCGGCCATGGCGAGGCCGAGGACGGCCACGGCTTCGAAGGCGCGCTCGACCGTTCGCAACTGCTTACCGATCCGGACGAAGCCGCCCGCTTCGTCGCCGAGACCGGCGTCGATGCGCTGGCCGTCGCCATCGGCACCTCGCACGGGGCCTATAAGTTTACCCGCAAGCCGACCGGCGAAGTCCTCGCTATGGACGTGATCGAGAAGATCCATGAGCGGCTGCCGAACACCCATATCGTCATGCACGGCTCCTCCTCCGTACCGCAGGAATGGCAGGACGTTTTCAACGCCCATGGCGGCCAGATGCGCGAGACCTACGGCGTCCCCGTCGAGGAGATCGTCCGTGGCATCCGCTTCGGCGTGCGCAAGGTCAATATCGACACCGACCTGCGCCTTGCCGCAGCCGCCGCCTTTCGCCGCGTCGCCGACACGAGCCGCACCGAATTCGATCCCCGCAAATTCCTGAAAGCCGCCATGGAAGCCATGTCGTCGGTCTGCAAGGCCCGTTTCGAGGCCTTCGGCACCGCCGGAAACGCATCCCGCATCAAGGTCGTGCCGATGTCGGAGATGGCCCGCCGCTACGCAAGCGGCTCCCTGAAACCCCAGCCTGCGCGGTCGGAAGCCGCCTGATCGCATCCATTCAGAGGAAAGGACCCCAACCATGAACGCCGACGCAAAGACAGAGATCAAGGGCCGCGAACGTTACAAGGCCGGCGTGCTGAAATACGCCCAGATGGGCTATTGGAACGGAGACTACGAGCCGAAGGACACCGATCTGATCGCGCTCTTCCGCATCACGCCGCAGGACGGCGTCGATCCGATCGAAGCGGCCGCCGCCGTCGCCGGCGAAAGCTCGACGGCCACATGGACGGTCGTGTGGACCGACCGCCTGACGGCCTGCGATCAATACCGCGCCAAGGCCTACCGGGTCGATCCGGTGCCGGGAACGCCCGGGCAGTATTTCTGCTATGTCGCCTACGACCTCATCCTCTTCGAGGAGGGGTCTATCGCGAACCTGACCGCATCGATCATCGGCAACGTCTTCTCGTTCAAACCGCTGAAGGCGGCAAGGCTCGAGGACATGCGCCTGCCTGTCGCCTATGTGAAGACCTTCAGGGGCCCGCCGACCGGCATCGTCGTGGAGCGCGAACGGCTCGACAAGTTCGGCAAGCCGCTGCTGGGTGCCACGACCAAACCGAAGCTCGGCCTGTCGGGCAAGAACTATGGCCGCGTCGTCTATGAGGGGCTGAAGGGCGGCCTCGATTTCATGAAGGACGACGAGAACATCAATTCGCAGCCCTTCATGCATTGGCGCGACCGGTATCTCTACTGCATGGAGGCCGTCAACCACGCTTCCGCGGTCACCGGCGAGGTAAAGGGGCACTATCTCAACATCACTGCCGGCACGATGGAGGAAATGTACCGCCGAGCCGAATTCGCCAAGGAGCTCGGCTCGGTCATCGTCATGGTCGATCTCATCGTCGGCTGGACTGCGATCCAGTCCATATCGGAATGGTGCCGGCAGAACGACATGATCCTGCACATGCACCGGGCCGGTCACGGCACCTATACGCGGCAGAAGAACCACGGCATCTCCTTCCGCGTGATCGCCAAATGGCTGCGGCTCGCCGGTGTCGACCACCTGCATGCGGGCACGGCCGTCGGCAAGCTCGAGGGCGACCCGCCGACGGTGCAGGGCTACTACAATGTCTGCCGCGAAATGAAGAACGAGGTCGACCTTCCGCGCGGTCTGTTCTTCGACCAGGACTGGGCGGACCTCAAGAAGGTCATGCCGGTCGCCTCGGGCGGCATCCATGCCGGCCAGATGCACCAGCTGCTCGATCTTTTCGGCGACGATGTCGTACTGCAATTCGGCGGCGGCACGATCGGTCATCCGATGGGCATCCAGGCAGGGGCCACCGCCAATCGCGTCGCCCTGGAAGCCATGGTGCTTGCCCGCAACGAGGGGCGCGACATCGCCCACGAAGGTCCCGAGATCCTGCGGGCGGCGGCGAAGTGGTGCAAGCCGCTGGAAGCGGCCCTCGATATCTGGGGCAATATCAGCTTCAACTACACCCCGACCGATACGTCGGATTTCGTGCCGAGCGTAACCGCGGCCTGACAGACACGAGGGCCTGACAGACCCGAACTGACGGACAAGAAGAGAAGGAGAGACGACATGCGTATCACCCAGGGATGCTTCTCGTTCCTGCCGGACCTGACCGATGAGCAGATCACGGCGCAGGTGGAATATTGCCTCGGAAAGGCTTGGGCTATCGGCGTCGAATATACCGACGACCCGCACCCCAGAAACACCTATTGGGAAATGTGGGGCAATCCGATGTTCGACCTCAAGGACGCCAAAGGCGTGATGATGGAGCTCGAGGATTGCCGCAAGGCCCACCCGCAGGACTATATCCGCCTCAACGCTTTCGATTCCAGCCGCGGCCTGGAGACGGTGACGATGTCGTTCATCGTCAACCGCCCCGAAAACGAGCCGAGCCTCAGAATGACCCGGACGGAGAGCAACGGCCGCAGCCAGCATTATATGTGGGAAACGCAGCGATAGGAGGAGCGACAATGCTGATGCCGGATGCTCCATCGAACACCGAAAGCCTGCCGACCTCGGTCGACCTCGCTGAGGAATACCAAGCCTCCGGCGTCGCCGAGATCCTTGACGAACTGGACCGGGAACTCGTGGGCTTGAAACCCGTGAAGCAGCGTATCCGCGAGACGGCGGCGCTGCTTCTCGTCGAGCGCGCCCGCCGTGCAATGGGCCTCAGCCATGAGCCGCCGTCGCTGCATATGAGCTTCACCGGCAATCCCGGCACCGGCAAGACCACGGTGGCGCTGCGCATGGCCAACCTGCTGCACAGGCTCGGCTATATCCGCAAGGGCCATCTGGTCTCGGTGACGCGCGACGACCTGGTCGGGCAATATATCGGCCACACCGCACCCAAGACCAAGGAGATCCTGAAGAAGGCAATGGGGGGCGTGCTTTTCATCGACGAGGCCTATTACCTCTACCGTCCCGACAACGAACGCGATTACGGCCAGGAGGCAATCGAGATCCTGCTGCAGGTGATGGAGAACAATCGCGACGACCTGGTCGTGATCCTCGCCGGCTACGCCGACCGCATGGACCGGTTTTTCGAGAGCAATCCCGGCTTCCGATCGCGCATCGCCCATCACATAGACTTCCCCGACTATGATAACGGGGAGCTTCTGTCGATCGCCGAGAGCATGCTCAGCCGGCAGGGGTACCGCTTCGACAGCAAGGCGTCTGCGGTGATGAGCGACTACATCGCGCGCCGCCGGCGACAGCCGCATTTCGCCAATGCGCGCTCCATCCGAAACGCGCTCGACCGAGCCCGGCTGCGGCAGGCGAACCGCCTTTTCGAGGAAAGCGCCGGACCGGTCGATGCCGAACAACTGTCGACCATCACGGCTCGTGATATCGCCGCGAGCCGCGTGTTCGCCACGGTCGAACCCAGTCATACGGAGACATCGCCATGAATGAGAAGACCATCATAGCGCCTTCGGTTCTGTCGGCCGATTTCTCACGGCTCGGCGAAGAGGTCGAGGCCGTGTGCCGGGCCGGTGCGGACTGGATCCATCTCGACGTGATGGACGGCCATTTCGTGCCCAACATCACCTTCGGCCCCCCGGTCATCAAGGCGCTGCGGGACCGCACGGACAAGGTGTTCGACTGCCATCTGATGATCGCACCGCCCACGCCCTATCTCGGCGCTTTCGCCTGTGCCGGCTGCGACATCATCACCGTGCATGCGGAGGCGACGACGCATCTCGATCGCTCGCTGCAGGCCATCCGCGATGTCGGCTGCAAGGCGGGCGTATCGCTCAATCCCTCGACGCCGGAGAGCGTCATCGAATATGTGCTGGACCGACTGAACCTCGTCCTCCTGATGACGGTCAATCCGGGCTTCGGCGGCCAGGACTTCATTCCGGCCGTGGTCGACAAGGTGCGGCGGGTGAAGGCGATGATCGGCGGCCGTCCGATCCACATAGAGATCGACGGCGGCGTGACGGCGGAGACCGCACCGCTGGTTGCCGCCGCAGGCGCCGATGTGCTGGTTGCCGGCTCGGCGGTATTCAAAGGCGGCAGCGAGGAGCACTACGCCAGGAACATCGCGGCCATCCGCTCCGCCTCCGATGGCGCTATCAGGAAGGCAGCGTGAGCCATGGCCGCTACACCACCCCTTTGTGATTTCGGCTGGCCAGCAATCGACGCCACGCTTCCCGGCGTCGATGGCTTCACCCGCACCATATTCGGCCAGGCCGGCCCGAAAGGGCTGGTCGTTGCCTTCATATGCAATCACTGCCCCTATGTGAAAGCGGTCATCGGCCGGATCGTCCGGGACGCCATCGACCTCAGGGCTCACGGGATCGGCTTCGTGGCTGTTAACTCCAATGACGCCGGTAATTACCCGCAGGACTCGTTCGAAAACATGAAGCGCTTCGCTTCGCAAAACGCCCTACCCTTTCCCTATCTCCACGACGAGGACCAATCCGTCGCCAAAGCCTACCGCGCCGTCTGCACGCCCGACTTCTTCGGCTTCAACAAGGACATGAAGCTGCAATATCGCGGGCGGCTGGACGCATCGCGCAAGGAGATCGGTCCCGCCGATCTGAGACGCGATCTCTACGAGGCCATGGTCATGGTCGCGCTGTTCGGCAAGGGCCCCGCCGAGCAGCAGCCTTCCATAGGCTGTACCATCAAGTGGAAGATTTCGGCTTTTCAGGTTTGATGGAACCACCCACCATCGCGCCACGCGCCTTCTGACATGTCCCGATGCAGAGACAGCCGACCAAAGGCCTGCCGCTTCGTCTTCTCTGAACTCTGGCGAGGAACTGCATCGGTCCCTCCTTTCACCTCATCTTCTGTGCTTGTCACGGAGATCCAGCAGCGCCGCGTCTGCGGCGCGCGGAAGAGTTCTTTCAGCCCAAGGACTTGGGCTGGCCGGATTCCTGTGACAAGCACAAGGGACCGGGGATGTGCGGTTCCTCAAATGCGAACGCGGAAACGCCTCAGCCCCCGCCCGTCGAAATGCCTGCAATAAGAGGCGACGGGCGGGGTCCGAGGGAGGAGACGGTCGGCTGGTGGAGCGGAGTCCCCAATGTTCAACAGGTCAGGCCGGCAGGGCGCCGGTCTGTTTGGCGATATGCGTGGCGATCGCGTCCATCAGCGGCGGAGACAGACAATCATAGGGCTGCAGGCCGAGTTCGGTCAGCCTTGCGCGTATCTCCGGCATGCTCTCCGGGTTCACACCGCTTTCGATGATCGAAGAAACGAAGGCCGCGAATTCGGGCGGCGACCAGCCCGTTTCGTCGCTGAGTTCGGTATGGACGAAATCGAGGCCGTAGAAGGGATGCTTGGTGTTTTCGATCCGGCCATACATGTGCGTGCCGCAATCGCGGCAGGCGTAACGCTGGATCGTCGCGCTCGGATCGACGACCTGCAGTTTCTCCGCACCCGAGGTGACGTTCACGTTGTCGCGGCCGACGACGGCGATCTGGGCGAAGATCGCACCCTCGGGCTTCCAGCATTTGGTGCAGCCGCAAGCATGGTTGTGCGCCGTCTGCGAGCCGATCCGCACGGTCACCGGATTTGTGGCGCATTTGCATTTCAGCGTACCGCCGGCAAAGCCCGGACTGGCAGGCGGAAAGCCGTTGTCGATGGACGGATGTAGCTTGAGCATTGGTTCCTCCTCGGCTTTGAACGTCCTTCGTTCACAAGCAGGATCAGTTGAAATGCGGCTCGCGGCAATATAGCGGAAAGTGTCGGTTTTCGGCGCCGAACACCCCAGCAAGGGCAGGGCTCAGCCTTTCGACCGGAGCATGGCGCGGGCCGGATTATAGCCCCAAAGGGCGGCGAGCATGAACAGGACGAAGCACGCGCCGACCCAGGCGAGAGCCGTCAGGTTGAGTTCGCCGTAAAGCGCGAAGCGTATCAGTTCGACCGCGTAGGTGAACGGATTGAGGGCGCAGATGTCGCGCAGCAGCGGCGAACTTTCGGCCATCTTCCAGAGCGGATAAAGTGCCGACGAAAGGAAGAACATCGGAAAGATCACGAAGTTCATGACGCCGGCAAAGTTCTCGAGTTGCCGGACGGTCGAGGATATCAGCAGACCGAAGGCGCCGAGCATCAATCCGCTGATGAGGAGGGCGGGCAGCACCGCGACATAGCCGACGGGCGGCACGGTGATGCCGGTCAGCGCAGCGATGGCCAGGAACACCGCCACCTGCAGGATGGAGACGATCACACCGGCGAGAAGCTTCGAGAACAGCAGCCACCAGCGCGGCAGGGGCGAGGTCAGCAGGAGGCGCATGGATCCCATCTCCTGGTCATAGACCAGCGCCAGCGACGACTGCATGCCGTTGAAAAGCTGGATCATGCCGCAAAGCCCCGGAAGGATATAGACCTCATAGGTGATATAGGTCTGGTAGGGCGGGATGATCGACACGCCGAGCGCCGCGCGGAAGCCGGCGGCAAAGACGATCAGCCAGACGAGCGGGCGGACGAGTGCCGCCAGAAACCGCCCGCGCTGGCGGACGAAGCGCAGGTTTTCGCGGGTGACGATTGCGCAAAGCGCGACCAGCCATGCCTTCATGCCGGAACCTCCCGGTTCTCGGCCGTCATCGACAGGAACGCCTTGGCGAGCCCCTGCCCGCCCGCAAGTTCCGCGGCGGTGCCGTCGCTCAGCACCTTGCCGCGATGCAGAACGACGACCTGATCCTCCGGCCGGATCTCGTCGACCAGATGGGTCGCCCAGAGGACCGCAAGGCCGCTCGCGGCAAGCAGATGCACATGGTCGGTGATCGCCTGCCGGGAGGCAGCGTCCAGTCCGACCGTCGGCTCGTCGAGCAGCAATATCTGCGGCTTGTGGATCAAGGCCCGCGCGATCTCCATGCGCCGCCGGTGACCGCCGTTGAGCGCACGCACCTGCTCGTCGGCCCGCTCGGCCATGCCGAGCCGTGTCAGCGCCGCTTCGATCGCCACAGCGGCCTGCCGCCCCGACAAGCCATGAAGCCCGGCGAAATAGCGCAGGTTTCGGCGCACCGACATGTCGAGATCGAGCGTAGGCTGCTGAAACACCACCCCGATGCGCGCGAGCGCCGCACGCGGCTCGCGCGCAATGTCGAAGCCGGCCACGCCGATCGTGCCGGCCCTTGTCGCGAGCAGCCGCGTCAGAAGGGCGAACAGCGTCGATTTGCCGGCGCCGTTCGGCCCGAGCAGCGCGCAGAACCGACCGGTCGTGACGGAGAAGCTGACATCGTCCAGCGCCCGTGACTTTCCGTAGCTGTAGCTGACATGGCTGATGTCGAGCCCGTTCATGATGCCCTTCCCGGCGCGGCCGCAAACTCTTCTATAATCGTCGCCGGTTTTCCGGCAAGGCGGAGGCAGCGCCGGGCAAGCCGCCGCGCCTCGGCTTCCGAATGGGTCACGAGAATGACGGCAGGTGCGGTTTCCGCGATCAGCGCCTCGGTCAGGGCCAGCATGTCCTCGGCCATCGCAGGATCGAGCGACACATAGGGCTCGTCCAGGACGAGAAGCTCCGGCCGACCGGCAAAGGCCCGCGCCAGCGCCAGCCGCCGCTGCTGGCCGAGCGACAGCTGGCCGGGAAAGAGCGCGGCTCTGTCGGCGATGCCGGTCCGCTCCAGCGCTGAGAGTGCAGCTTGCATCCCGAGTTGCGGATGCACCAATGTCAGATTCTCGATGACGCTTCTCCACGGCAGAAGAACAGGCTCCTGAAAAACCATGGCAATGTTTTCCGGCCGGGTGATCTCGCCGTCGAAAGCGGTGTCGATGCCGGCGACGAGCCGAAGCAGCGTCGATTTGCCGATGCCCGACGGACCGAGGATGGCGACCGTCTCGCCGATCTCCATCTCGAAGCGGATGTCGCGCAGGATCTCCTCTTCGCCGAATGCCTTTCGTCTGACATCGATCCTGATCACGCCGTCCTCCAGCGCCGCACCCGGCGTTCGGCCGGCTGCAGGAAGAATGCCTCCACCAGCAGCATCACGCCGATGAAGGAAAGCGCATAGACCAGCACCATGGCAACGTTGAAAAGCTGGAAATAGAAATGGATCTGGAACCCTATCCCGCTGGAGCGGCCGAGAAACTCGACCACCAGCACGATCTTCCATATCACCGCAATGCCGGATCGGGCGGCAGCGGCAATGAAAGGCGCAAGCTGCGGCATGATCACATGTCGCAGCCGCGCCAGCGGACGCATGCGGTAAACCGCCGCCATGGAGTCGAGATCCGGGTCAAGCGCCCGCGCGCCCTCGCGCAGAAGCGTTGCGACATTGGGGATCTTGTTGAGCACCACCGCGGTGATGGCGGCCGTCTCGTTGAGACCGATCCAGATGTAGCACAACACGATGAGCACCAGTGCCGGCAGATTGAGAAACACGACGAGCCATGGGTCGAGCCATCGATCGACCGCGGCAACGCGCCCCATCAGAAAGCCGATCGCCACGC
Organism: Sinorhizobium meliloti 4H41; assembly: GCF_000375585.1. Classification (GTDB taxonomy): domain Bacteria; phylum Pseudomonadota; class Alphaproteobacteria; order Rhizobiales; family Rhizobiaceae; genus Sinorhizobium; species Sinorhizobium meliloti_A. The sequence goes on from NZ_AQWP01000010.1 coordinate 221,303, forward strand.
CGATCACCATGGCCGGCACGAATGCGCAGATCACGCGCCAGAGCGTCATGCCCAGGTGATAGGGCAAGGCGCCGGAACTGACCGCTTGCACGAAGGGTGCCCAGAGCGTCCAGGGCTGGGGCAGGACCGACGTGTCATCCGTGAAGCCGGCGGCCGCTATCCACAAGAGCAACAGCAGCCCCAGCGACAATGCGCGCACCAAGGCAGGATGTTGCAGCGTTCTATTCAAGGTGCAGGAACAATCCACTAGGCAGGCTTGTCGCCTTGCCGACGAGCTCTTCTCCACCAAGTTCCGCCATCAGCCGCAGAAAACGGTCGGCGGCCGCCTCGTCGATCGGCTTGCCGCTTGGGATGCCGGCGCGATAGCCGTCGCGTAGCGCAATGAATTCAGCGTCGTCGGCCGCATTCATCTTGTCCCGCAATTCCTCCCACACCTCGTCGTTCTCGCGCAGCAGATCCTTGGCCGCGCGCGAGGCCTTGTAAAGCCCTTTCACGATTTCCGGATGGGTCGCGGCATATTCGCCCTTCAACACGTAGCCGAGGAGCGGCGTATCGGGATCGAGCTTGAGCGCCGCCGCCGCATCCGAGACGGAGACCAGTTCATGCATGCCCTTGGCCCTCATCTTCGCGAGGAAATGCCAGAAATTGATGGTACCCGCCGTCTCGCCGGCAAGCGCCGACTTGAAGATCAACGGCGGAGCGCCGAACACCTGCTCGGTTTCGGCTGCGAGATCCATGCCATGCTGCTGCTTGGCATAGGCGCGCAGAATCAGCCAGCTCTTGTCGAGCGGACCTCCGGCAATGCCGATCTTCTCGCCTGCAAGGTCCGGCAGCGCCTTGATGCCGCTTTCATCCTTGACCATCAGGCCGCCGACTGCGCGCGAATAGGGAATGAAAACATAATCCTTGCCGGAGGCACGCTGGTTGGCCACCCAGATCCAGTCGGCCACCATCGTGTCGGCCTCGCCGCCCTCGAAGGCGACCCGCGTCGCGCCGTTGTCCGCATAGTCCTGAACGGCCAGTTCGAAGCCGTTCTTGCGGTCGAATTCGTGGGTCTTGATGGTCGATATTTCCCAGTTGACGGTTCCCGATGCCAGCATGGCCGCCCGCAATTGCGGCAACTCGTCGGCCGAGGCCGCAGCCGGTCCGAACGCGAACAGGCAAGCGGCCATGAACAGTCGAATAACTTTCATCTCTTCCTCCCCGGAACCGCCGCCTTCGGGCACCCTGTCCCGCGGACTTTCTCGGGCACCGTTTCACTGTATGGAAATCGACACTTTCTGGCTGTCGCCGGAGGATTCCGGAATCTTCACTTCGTAGCTGCCCGGTTTGACGGCGATGAAAGACAGCGTTGCAGTTCCGGCCTCGTCGAATTCCAGGCTGTCGATCGCCATGGGGCGCACCTCGATGCCGTTGACGACGATCTCGTTCATCCAGATCGCACGGAAGAACGGCGCACCGGTGATCGCCAGCTCCGCCGATCCGTCCGCCGTGATCTGCATTTCGTAGTATGCGCCTGACTGGAGCGTAATGGCACCCTTGCCGAGCGGCTTTCCGGACGCAAGCGTGATCTCGATCGGCTCTCCCCGATTGCATTTGGCCAGCAGCCCGGCAAAGCCGAGGTCGCTGCAAAGCGGCGCGGCAACGGCCGGACTCGCCAGAAAGAGCGCGGCGAGCGCCGCAAGAACCGATTTATGCACGATGAATCCTCCCCATTGATATTTACCCATTGCTCCGCTTCAATCCGGCGCGACCACGACGCCCCAGGGCTGCTCGCCCACCTGAACCGAGCGGATCACCTTTTCCGCCTTCACGTCGATGATGCTGATATCATTGGAATTGCCATTGGTGGTGATCAGGAATTCCTCGCCCGGCGTGAATGCCATCTGCCAGACCCGCTGCCCGACGAGCAGATAGTCGAGCACTTCGTCCGTCGCTCCGTCGATCACTGCAACCCGGTTTGCCGGTCCAAGCGCCACAAAGATGCGCGAGCCGTCCTTGGTGGCCTTGACGCCGACCGGCTGCAACCATTCCGGCAGAACGCCCGGGACTTCGAACGTGATCTTCTTGGTGATTTTCGGTTCGGCCGCCGACACGTCGATCACCGAAACGGTACCGCCGATCTCGGCGCTGACGTAGAGCTTCTTGCCGTCTGCCGTGAACTCCGCATAACGCGGCCTCTGATCCACCAGCACGTTGTGCACGATCTTGTAGGTCGAGGCGTCGATGAAATGCGCCATATTGGTGGTTTCGGACGTATTGATGATCGTCTTGGCATCCGGGCTGACCGCGACGCCTTCCGGCTCGACCCCGACCGGCACCTCAGCCAGTACCTGGCGCGTCTTGACATCCACGACGGTCACGAGATTGTCGTCCTCATTGGCGATGTAGAGCGGATTGCCGGAGGGATCGAGGGCGAAAAGTTCCGGATCCGGACCCGACGGCAGTGTGTGCAGTTCCCTATAGGTCTCGGGATCGAAGACCCTGACGGTGTCGTCATCCGACGCGCAGACGTAGAGTTCCTTGCCGTCCGGACTGATGGTGATGCCGCGCGGCCTGTTTCCGGCCGGAAACGTGGCGATCACTTCCCAGCTTTCACTGTCGAGCACGGTTATGTTGTTGCCGCGCTCGTTGCTCACGAAGACCTTGTTGGCCTCGGCCGAACCGGCAGACAGCAGAACGGCGGACACAATCGCCAGTGCGGGTCTGAGCATCTTATCCTCCAAATGCGTGACAGGCTGTCTCGGGCGCATCGATGCCCAGCGTGTCGAGCGGCGAATGCTGGTGCAGGTAGCCGTCCTGCGGCGATACGGAAACGGTCACCCGGCCCTCGGTCAAAAGGACCGGCTGCCGCAACTGCCCGTTCCAGGTGCGGAAGGTCAATTTCTGGCCCTTGAACGCGGCCAGTTCGAAATCATTGGAAAGGGCATAGGCCCGCACGCTCCCCGGGTCGGCCTTGCCGGACCGCGTCACCGCCTCTCCGATCACACGCATTGCAAGCCATGCCTGGTAATCTTCCTCGCGCATGTAGCGGCCGGTGAGTTTTTCGAAGCGGCGCTGGAACTGGGTCGCACCCCAGGCCTCATGGGCGGGATGCCAGGAGACCGGACGCAGGCCCGCAGAGCCCGCAACCGGCCTCGGGTCCCAGCTGTGATAGGGCAGATAGAGCGCGAAAACGCCAGCCTCGTCGGCCGCGACGATCACGTCATATTCCTCGGCCTCCTGGGTGAAGACGGGAATCTGCTTTTGCACCAAGACATGACCGGTATCCGTGCGCCGGCTGCCGCCGGTGTCGACGAACTCCCGCTCCTCGACGATCTCCGCACCGAACTTGGCGGCCGATTTGCGGTAGCTGTCGGCAAGCAGCTTGTCTTCGGGATGCGAGCCGTGGATCAGCAGGATACGCGGCCATTTCTTCCACATGAGAAACTGAACGATGCTGTCGCTGAGCATCGAACGGCTCGGCGAGACGTGCAGAACATTGGCCCGGCAATCGGCATCGCGCAGCCCGTCGTCGCGAGCGCCGGCATTGAAAAGCAGCACGTCCGGTCCGGATTTGTCAGAGAGCGCCTTCAGTACGTCGCCCTCGGCGATCACCGCGATGAGGCCGATGCCTTCCGCCTTCAGCCCATCGAGCGCCGCCTCCGCCTCTTCCGGCGCAACCGCCTGCGTTTTCACGGTGTAGTCCATGCCGGTGAACGCGCCGGTGGTCCGGTTGTCCTCGTTGCCCAGCATGGCGCCGGCAAAACCCAGATCGGCGGGCGGCGCATCGAGCCGCGAGATCGGCGGACCGACGACACGATCGATCCGCAGCACAGCCGTCTTCACCTCCGCCGCCTGCACGGGAGACGCAACCAGCACCGTCACCCAGAAAACGACAAGCAAAAGCGATAGGATAGGCATTGCCGGAACGACCTCCCAATCTCCCTGACACTCCCTCGGAGATGGAGACTAACAGCGCAGTAGGTGTGGCAAAACCGATACTTAAGGAGCGTAGTTTAGCGACATGCGTGTGCTAGGCTGGATGTCATGCGGCACATCCTGACAGTCCTCGTCTCGATCCTTGTTCTGGCCCTGTCGCCGGCGCTCGCTCGTGCTGCGCTGGACAAGCCGCTGGCGCCGGGCGCCAAGGTCGCATTCCTCGGCATGACATTCATCGATCTGTCGACGGAGGGCGCCTATAACGGAGTGCGCGCCGACGAGACCGCGCGGCTCGAGCTCATGGAAGACGCGGCGCGCGACCGCTTCGTTCAGGAAGGCTTCGTCATTCTCACGAACGAGCCGGTGGCAGCCGACCTCGCCAGTACGGTCAATCCGGCCGACTGCAACGGCTGCGACCTGAGTATGGGGGAGCGGCTCGGCGCCGACTATGTGCTGGTCGGCGAGGTGCGGAAGATCTCCAACCTTATCCTGTCGGTGGAGCTCGTATTGCGCGACGTGGACTCCGGCGAGATGCTGCGCGGCCTTGCCGTCGACATCCGCTCGAACACCGACGACAGCTGGCTGCGCGGCATCCGCTACATCCTGAAAAACCACTTCTTCAAATCCTGAAGGATGCCCGATTAAGGCCTTTTAAGATTGGGATACCCGCCGCCTGTTTGAGCGCTCGTCACAGGGATGACGCGAAGAGGAGAGATTGCAGTCCTCCGATACGTTCCCTCGTTTCACCGGCCGCCGGGCTCCGGCTCGATGCGCTCCGTGGGGTAGCCGGCCGCCGTCCAGCCATCTGTGCCCTGCGGATACCAGAAGACATGGGTGTAGCCGTATTCGAGGGCGCGCTTTCCGGCATTCCAGGACATCCAGCAGCCGTCGAGGCAAAAGAACAGCACCGGCCGGCTCTTGTCGCCACCGGTGGCCTTTTCCAGGCCGGCGCGAAAATAGGCGTGCATGACGTCCGCCAGCCGGCCATAGCCGACATTCGGCAGCCATAGGGCAGACGGAATGGACAGCCGCGGCTTCTCGTTCCAGACCGTTCCCTCGGGCAGGTTGGCGGGCTTCGGCGGCTGCGGCAGGACGTCGATGAAGGACACCTGACCGGTTTTCCACAATGCATGGGCGGCTTCGGTCGATACGACGGTCGCGCCGGAAAGCGTCGCCGGCACCTCGGCGCGGTATTCGCTCTCCCGGTAGCCGGCAGGCTCCTCGGCCGCTGCCGTCGGGAAGGCGGCAAGCAGGAGCAGGACCAGAGAAAAGCGCTGGAGGCGGGTCATTGCTGCGCCTCGAGCGGGCCGGTCCCCATGTCGTTCAGGAGCGGCACGCCGGCCTCGGCGAGGATCGCGTTGATCTCGGACTGATTGCGACGAATGAGGGAATTGAGCTTGCGCTCCCAGACCTTCTCGCCTTGCCGCACGCCCATGGTGATGCGGTAGAAGAGCCTTGGCGGCGTGGTCTCCGACAGGAGCGGAGTCGCCTTCAGCTTCGGATGACTTGCCTTGACGAGCGGCCCGCCGATCGGCCCCCAGAGGATGGCTGCGTCGAGGGCGCCGGATTCCAGGTCGGCGAGCATGTCGTCGGCGGGATCCTCATAACGCCGGTCGACCATCAGATGATACCCCTTCGCCTTGGGCAGCAGTCCGTTTCTCGCCATATGGGTCGCCGGCGGCGTTCCCGCGACGATACCGATCCGCTTGTCCTTGAGAAGCGGGTCGGCAAGCGTCGTGACGCCGCCCAGCGGACCCTCCGACGCAACGATCAGCACATAGGACGAGGTATAGTAATGGTTGGTGTTCAGGACCAGCTCGTCGCCCTGGGCGAAACCGATGACCACATCGCAGGCATTGGCCTGCAGGGTCTTGCGCACGAAGCCGGTCGCCATCGGAAACCAGGTGTACTCCACCGGCAGCCCGAGCTTGGATGCCATCAGTTCGGCGATCCTGTTCTCGTATCCCTTACCCGAACGATCGGACATCGGCAGATTGGCCGGATCGGCACAGACTCGAAAAGCCGTCTTCGACACCAGGTCCGATGTCTGGGCTACCGCCGGCTGAGAGCCGGCGACCGCCAGCAACAGAGCGCCGGCGCCTGCCAGGAGGCTACTCGTGACCGAGACAAGCCGTTTCAGCTTCCTTGATCGCATCGGATTTCGCTTCCTTCTTGGCCGGACGTCCCCGCGGCAGCGCATCGGCTCCGCGCGCTTTCAGATAGACGTAGATGTCGTCGAGATAACACATCACGTTGACGTTCTCGCCGAAGGCAGGCATCACCGAGTTCTCGGCAGCGTTCACCTTCTTGCGCCCATTCGTGACGACATCGACGAAATCGTAGTAGTCCATGTTTATCGCGGAGGTCTTCAAGGCCGGCGCATAGCTCGACCCCTCGCCCTCAGGGCCATGACAGACGTGACATTCCGAGTGATAGCGGCGAAAGCCCGAATAGGTAAGCCAGTCGACCGTGCCGTCCTCGGCGATCTTGAAAGTGGGAACGTCGTCAGCGGTGTAGTAGCGCCCGTTTTCGTCGCGCACAGCGGTGATGTTGTCCTTTGGCGCATCTTCTGCGCCTGCGGCGCTCGCCATAAACGTCAAAAAGGCGAGGATCATCGGTATGGCTGGTCTTGATCTGGTCATCTTGCGTCCTTTTGGGGGCTGATATGAGTTGGCGCGGGCTTGTGAGCCCGCGCCAACTCCCGGGCGAAGATTGCCTCTTATTCCGGCAGCTTGAACACGGTAAGCGTGCCGCCGAGTGCGGTGTAGTTGCTGAGGGCAGAGTAGCCGCCGACGGCTCCGAGACCTTCAGTCGGGTTGGTCAGGCCCGCTGCCAGACCGATACCGGCCCAGCCGCCGACACCCGAGAGCACGGCCACGTACTGTTTGCCTTCACGGGCATAGGTCATCACGTTGCCGATCACCCCGGAAGGCGTCTTGAAGCGATAGAGCTCCTTGCCGGTTGCCGCGTCGACCGCCTTCAGATAGCCCTCGAGCGTTCCGTAGAAGACCACGTCGCCGGCTGTTGCCAGAGCGCCGGACCAGACCGAGAACGGCTCCGGCAGAGACCACTTGATCTTGCCTTCCTTGTTGTCCCAGGCAATGAAATTGCCCATGCCGCCGTGGCTGTCCTTCGGCGGGTACATCGACAGCGTGGCCCCGACATAGGGCTGGCCGGCGGTGTAGCTTACCCGGAACGGCTCGTAGTCCATGCAGACGTGGTTGGTCGGCACATAGAACAGCTCGGTCTTCGGCGAATAGGCCGCAGGCTGCTGGTCCTTGGTGCCGAGTGCCGCCGGGCAAACGCCGGTGGTGTTGGTGTCTTCGCCGTTTTGCTCCGTCGAATACTGTGCCACGACCTGAGGCCGACCGTATTTGTCGGAATTCGGATCCATGACCACTTCAGTTGCCCAGTTGACCGTGGGGTCGTATTTCTCGGCCACGAGCAGCTCGCCGGTGACGCGGTCCATCGTATAGCCGAAGCCGTTCCGGTCGAAGTGGGTCAGCAGCTTGCGGTCCTTGCCGTCGATCTGCTGTTCGGTCAGGATCATCTCGTTGACGCCGTCATAGTCCCATTCGTCATGGGGCGTCATCTGGTAGAGCCATTTGGCCATGCCGGTATCGACATCGCGCGCAAAAATGGTCATCGACCACCGATTGTCGCCCGGCCGCTGGGTCGGGTTCCAGGTCGAAGGGTTGCCGGTTCCGTAATATACCAGATTTTCTTCCGGATCGTACGAGTACCAGCCCCACGTCGTGCCGCCGCCGATCTTCCACTGATCGCCTTCCCAGGTGGTGAGGCCGGAGTCCTTGCCGACCGGCTTGCCCAGATGGGTGGTCTTTTCAGGATCGATCAGCGTATCGCTGTCGGGCCCCATGGAATAACCGCGCCACAGGAGTTTCCCGTCTGCGATCGCGTAGGCCGTCACGTGACCGCGGACGCCGAACTCGCCGCCGGATATGCCGACGAGAATCTTGTCCTTCACCGGCATGACGGTGGCGGTATTCGTCTCGCCCTTGGTGGCATCGCCGTTCTTGACGCTCCAGATGACCTTGCCGGTCTTGGCGTCGAGTGCCACGACCGTCGTATCGGCCTGATGCAGGAAGATCTTGTTATCCGCATAAGCCACGCCGCGATTGACGGTATCACAACACATCACCGGGATCACGTTCGGATCCTGCTTCGGCTCGTACTTCCAGACGATCTGGCCATCCTTGCTGAGATCCAGCGCGTAGACCGTGTTCGGGAACGGCGTATGGACGTACATCAGGTCGCCGATGACGAGCGGCGAACCTTCGTGACCACGCAGAACGCCGGTAGAGAAGGTCCAGGCAACCTGAAGTTTGCCTACGTTGTCCTTGTTGATCTGGTCGAGCTTGGAGTAGCGCAGGTTGGCATAGTCGCCGGTCTGGATAGCCCATTGATTGGGGTCATCGATGAGCTTCTGCAAATCATCGTTGGCGAAAGCGACCTGTGCACCGCCGCCTATCGACATAATGGCAAGCATTGTAAGAAGTCGTTTCATTTCATCCTCCTCTTGGGTGCTGCCGATAGGGCCGTTGAACCCGCTCGCTCCGGGAAAACCTCGCGGTCTCCTCATCTCCCGGTATCGGCTTGCGACTCTGCCCCTGCCGCTGGAGAAAGCTCCGTCTGCTTCAGGGGTAACTTGCTTCTGTCCTTGTTTTCGCTTCCTCCTCTTCGGTCAGGGAAAGGTTGCCAGATACGCGATTATATCGGCGCGCTCCTGATCCTTGCGCAGACCCGCAAAGGTCATCTTGGTGCCGGGTAGGAAGCCCTTCGGACTGGTCAGAAACTCAGCGATCTTCTCCGGCGTCCAGGTAAGCCCTGCCTCCGCCGCCTTGCTCATCGCCGGCGAGTAGGCGTAGCCTTCGGCTTGGCCGGCCGACCGGCCGATTATCCCGTTCAGCAAGGGTCCGGTCTTCGACTTGGCATCCGGACCGACGGCGTGACAGGCCTGACACTTGCGGAAGACTTTCTCGCCTGCACCGGGATCTCCGACCGAAGGATCCAGAGCAAGAGCCGGCGCAGCAGCGCCAAGAATTCCACCGAACAGGACGAAAGCGGTCAGTAGGGTACCAAGTCTAAAAGCCATTCTTTCCTCTCCCTTACGCGGCGTTCAGCCGCTCTGCATGCCAGCGCACGTGGTCCTCGCCGAAGCTCGCCACGAAATAATAGCTGTGATCGTAACCCGCCTGCAGCCGGACGACGCCGGCCTGCCGCCGCTCCGCCAGCAAGCGGGCCATCGCCTCGGGCTGCAGCTCGTCCAGAAACTGATCCGCCGCGCCCTGATCGATCAGGATATCGCCATGCCAGCCGAGTTCGCCGAGAAGCAGGCAGGCGTCATAGCTGCCCCAGTCGGCCTCGTCGTCGCCCAGATACGCGGAGAACTGCTTGCGCCCCCAGTCCGACCGGGTCGGATTGACGATCGGCGCAAAGGCCGAAACGGAGCGGAACAGTTCCGGGTTGCGGAAGGCGATCGTCAGCGCGCCGTGGCCGCCCATCGAATGCCCGGTGATCCCGTTGACCCCGTTCAGCGGCAACTGATCCTGCAGAAGAGCGGGCAATTCGGTGACGATGTAATCATACATGCGATAGTGCGGCGACCAGGGCTTCTGCGTCGCATTGACATAGAAGCCCGCACCCTGACCGAGATCGTAGGCCTCGTCGTCGGCCACGCCCTCGCCGCGCGGCGACGTGTCGGGGAAAACCAGCGCCAGCCCCTGCTCGGCCGCGTGCCGCTGCAGACCCGCCTTGATCATGGCATTCTCATGCGTGCATGTCAGGCCCGAGAGATACCACAACAACGGCACCGAACGCGTCCGCGCCTGCGGCGGCATGTAGAGGCCGAATGTCATCTCGACACCGCAAACCTCGGAGGCGTGGCGGTACACGGACTGGGTTCCGCCGAAACATTGGCTTTGCGTTACGAGTTCCATCTTCGCGCTCAATAGAGGACCACGCTCCGAATGCTCTCGCCGGAATGCATGAGCTCGAACCCCTTGTTGATGTCCTCGAGCGGCATGGTGTGGGTGATCATCGGATCGATCTCGATCTTGCCCTCCATGTACCAGTCGACGATCTTCGGCACGTCGGTGCGCCCGCGCGCGCCGCCGAAGGCGGTGCCCATCCAGGTGCGGCCGGTGACGAGCTGGAACGGCCTGGTGGCAATCTCCTGGCCGGCGCCGGCGACNCCGATGATCACCGACTTGCCCCAGCCGCGATGCGAGGCTTCGAGCGCCTGGCGCATGACCTTGGTGTTGCCGGTGCAGTCGAAGGTGTAGTCGGCGCCGCCGATCTGGTCGGCACCGCGCTTCGTCAGGTTGACGAGA
>NZ_AQWP01000011.1 GCF_000375585.1 Sinorhizobium meliloti 4H41
GCCTCGATGACCGCATGCGAGTTCTCGCGGTAGCGCTCGAGAAAGCCGCCAAGCGACTGACGATCGTTCTTCACCCGACCTGAGCGCAGCGTCTTACCACTGCTGTCCTGCACGACCAGATGGCTGTAGGATTTGTGGTAGTCGACGCCGATATGGTAATTATAAGAGGCAGTCATGCTTCCAACTCCCTTATTGAGATCCGCGAAACCCCAATAAGATAAGCCGAAAGGCTGGAAGTGTGACTGTCCCTCGATCATCGATTGCATCTCAGTGATCCGTTCTCTCAACGGGCGCGGCCTCTTTCATGCCACCTCCTTTTCCTCCTGCTGCGATTCAGTAGCCGCGCCCGCGATCGACCAGTCCGATCGGGTCGAGCCCGTCGCGATGGCGCCTGATGTTTTCGATGACCGAGCGGGCCGCGGTTTCGGGTTGCGTCACGCTGGCGATATGCGGCGTGAGCATGATCCTGGGATTGCGCCAGAACGGATGTTCCGGCGGCAGGGGTTCCGGTTCCGTGACATCGATCACCGCGCCCGACAGTTGATGCATATCGAGTGCGTCGATGAGGGCATCATGGTCGAGCTGTGCGCCGCGGCCGACATGGACGAGTGATGCGCCGGGCGGCAGGGCCGAGAAGAGCCGCGCATCGAGAATGCCGCGGGTCTCCTCCGTGAGCGGGAGAAGGCAGACCAGAATGTCGGTCTCCCCAAGAAAGGACGCCAGCGACTCGGCGCCGTGATGACAGCGCACCCCATCGATCTGGCGCGGAGAACGGCTCCAGCCGGAGAGCGGAAAGCCGAAGGGCATCAGCCGTTCGATGACCGCTTGCCCGAGCATGCCGAGACCGAGTACGCCGATCCGGCGGTCTGCAGCTTGTCGGGCAGGCAGGGTCTGCCATCTGCCTTCCGATTGCTGCCCAAGATAGGCCTTGAGATTGCGGTGAAGCGCCAGCACGGCAAGCGTCACATATTCCTGCATCATGCGTACGATGCCGTCCTCGACCATTCGGACGAGCTTCACCCCTGGCGCAAGGTTCTCGATCCGGAACTGATCGACGCCCGCGCCGATCGAGAAGACGATTTCCAGATTTTTGAAGCGGTCGAGATCCGGCGGCGCGGTCCAAGTCAGGACGTAACGGATATCATCGGGATCGACCTGCGCGGCATCCATAATGAAGGGGAGATCGGGCAGTTCGCGGGCGAAGGCTTCGGCGAAGATGCGCCCCCGCTCTCGATCGGAATTGAACCAAAACGCCATCGGGGTGCCTCAGCTTTGAAGTGTTTCAGCGAGCCGCTCGATCATCACCTGACATGCGGCGAGTTCGTCGACATGAATGAATTCGTCGGCGCGATGGGCGCGGGCGATGTCGCCGGGCCCGCAGATAATCGCGTCGATGCCGGCAGTTTGGTAAAGCCCTGCTTCCGTGCCGTAGCTCACCGCTGCCAGTGTTTCGGCTCCGGTCAGGTCTTCCAGCAGCCTGGCAAGCGGCGCATCGGAGGCGAGCGACAGCGCCGGGTAGCTGCTCAGAAGATCCCACTTGGTTTGAAATCCTCGATGCTCAAGCGCGAATGCGGCAAGTCTTACAGGCTCGAGAAGATCGGCGGGTGTGACGCCCGTTATCGCACGAGCCTCGATTTCCGCCGTGAGGAAATCCGGAATGATGTTCACGGCTTGACCGCCAGACACAGTTCCGACCTGGAGTGAGGAATAGGGGGGCTCGAAGCTTGGGTCCAATCGGCTGCTCTGCAGCGCTTCTTCGGTACGAACTGCGGCGAGTAGGACGCAGGCGAAGCCGTGGATTGCATTGAGGCCTTGATCGGGTCGCGACGAATGACCGGAGCGCCCGCGGATCTCAACTCTTGCAGCGGCCTTGCCCTTATGGGCGCGAATCGCACGCAGGCCGCTGGGCTCGCCGATGATCGCCCCGATCGGCTTCACACAAAGTTCGGGCAGCCGGCGGATCAGATGGGGCACACCCCGGCAGCCGGCTTCCTCATCATAGGAAAATGCCAAATGAATCGGGCGCGCGAGCGGCATGTCGGCGATTGCAGGCAGTGCCGCCAATGCCGCAGCGAGAAAGCCCTTCATGTCGCTCGTACCCCGGCCGAAAAGCCGATCACCGTCCGCTCGCAGCTGAAAGGGATCTGATGTCCAGTTCGGCTCCTGGGCCGGAACGACATCCATGTGCCCGGAGAGAATGTAGCCGGGCACATGATTGGGCCCGACCGTTGCGAAAAGGTTGGCGCGGTCACCTTCCGGCCCGGGCAACACCGTTACTCTCGCGCCGCAACGCTCTGCATAGTCTTTGATCCAAGCAACGACGCCATCATTCGCCGTTCCGACCACGGAGGGAAAACCGACCAGACGGTCGAGTATTTCCTTAGCGTTCATCGCGGGTCTCCTTGACGCAAGCTTCCAGGCGGCGCTCCGAACTCCACATTACGACTTGGCGGGACCATTTCCTGCCGAACGCTTCATCTTGGGCAGCAAAATCTATTGAATCCAGCAGCCTCAAAGCAGAAAGTTTCGAGCACTTACGCGGAGCGAGCGAACCATTATGTTCAGGAGCATGCGACCTGCATCGTGATCGATGAGGTCCATCTTTCGATGGCGCCACGCGCATACCACGAGGATCTAAAGCAGGTCATTCTAAGCCTGTCTTGTATATGTCGGCGAGATCCGGCAAGTTCCAATTGCCGCCGCTTAGCACCGCGCAAACTTTCTCGTCCGGCCTGACTTTTATGGAGCCTGCCAGGAGAGCTCCGACGCCGATCGAAGCGGCAGGTTCCGCAATCAGCTTGGCATCCTTTGCAAGTGCGCGCATGCCCGCGATGATGTGCTCGTCTTCGGCGAGAATGATATCATCGACGTATTTTTCGATTATGGGATACGGGTTCTGACCTGGAACACTAATTCTCAGCCCATCAGCGATCGTATTTTTCAGAGGCAACGAAGTGCGCTGCCCGTTGATCCGGCTCTGATAGTATTTCGGCGTCAAAGCAGGCTCGGCGCCGATGACACGAACAGACGGTTTGGTTTCTTTGATGGCGGTCGCAATTCCGGAGATCAGGCCTCCACCGCCCAAGGGAACAATGACCGTGTCCACGTCCTCCAAATCTTCCAGAATTTCACAACCGATTGTGCCCTGACCTGCCATGACCAGGGGGTCTTCAAAGCCGTGGACGGTCGCATAGTTGTTCTCTTCGGCGATTTCATAGGCCCGCTTCCACCTCGCAGCAGTGTCGCCATCAAAAACAATGACCTCGGCGCCCAGCGCCTCGGTATTGGCAATCTTGATCTTGGGCGTAGTGGCCGGAACAATGATGACAACCTTCACACCGAGCATTCGAGCCGCGTATGAGAGCCCTTGGGCATGGTTGCCCGAGGAACTGGCGATGACGCCGTTTTCGATGGCTTCTCTCGGCAGAGAAAGCATCTTGTTGAGAGCGCCGCGAATCTTGAATGCGCCGGTAATCTGCAGCGTTTCGGGCTTGAGATAGAGCTGGCATCCTGCAGTCTTTTCGATCTTGTCAGCACGCAGCAAGGGCGTGTGCCTGATATGGGGCGCCAATCGCTCGCGCGCTTCCCGAATGTCCTGAATAGTCGGATGGTCTAGCATGATGCTGCTCGCCTCAGTATGTTAGAGCTCGCCTTTCCCTGATGGAAAGGATGCCAGGAAGATTGATTTGTTTTCGGCGTCGGACCGCAAGGTAAACGGCGTGCCCGCCCGTGCTGGGGCCTTCCAGCCGTCTTGCAATAGCCGTCCGGAGGTCAGGACTCGAAGAATTCGAAGAAGGTCCCAACTCCTTTTTCTATGGCATTGCTATAGATCTTCGATGCGGTGGTGTTGTCTTGGATTGCCATTCCCGTGGAATCGAAAATGGTCACCTCATCGTCGCGTTCTCTTCCAGCTTTCGTTCCCAGCAATATCTCTCCGATTTCGCCGTGGATGCCGTCCCTGGTTATGATCTGCCGGTCCAGCGGATGCCATGTCTCCCCCTTCTCGCTGCACTGCGCAATCGAGTCGACGACCACTTTGGCATTTCTGAATATCTCGGGATCCAGTTCCTGTTTGCCCCGTTGATCCGTGCCGATCGCGACGATATGCGTGCCAGGTCTTACCCAATCGGCTTCCACCAGCGAGCCTTTACCCCGCGTCGTCGTAATCAGAATGTCGGCCTGTTCGACCGCATCCTTCTTGGAGGGCGCAATGACCACGGGAATGCCGAACTCGCCTTCAATATCGGTTTTGTAACGGGAAAGCGTATCCGCACTGTTGTCCCACGCTTGGATCTCTTCGATATCCATGACCTCGCGGATCGCGCGGATCTGCATTCTGGCCTGATTTCCTGTTCCGATCGACGTGATCCGCCGAGCGTCTTTCCTCGCGAGCACTTTTACGGAAACCGCGCCAGCCGCCCCCGTCCTCAAGCCCGTGATCAGGCTTCCGTCCATGACGCAAATCAGCGCCCCGCTTCTGGCGTCGAACAACAGAATGGTCCCCATCCCGCTCGGTAGGCCAAAAGCAGTCGGATTGTCGGCAAACCCTCCCGACGACGTTTTCATCGAAATGAGTTGATTGTCTTTGTAGTGGCTGAGCTTGAAATCGATTTCGCTACCGGGCGGCGGGAGATGCATTCCGATATAGTCGGGTTGCTCGACCTGAGCGCTGTTGAAAGCCTTATACGCCTCCTCCACCGCGCCGATCACGTCCTTCATACTGATCAATCCGCGGACTTCTTCTTTCTTGAGAAGCAGAGTTTTCACGAACTTTCTCCCATCGCGAAGGCAAAACGTTAGGTTGGCCGACGGCTTATGCCAGCCCGCCGATGTGGAAGCTCTTCACTTCCAGATATTCTTCGATGCCGAGCTGTGATCCCTCGCGTCCCAGACCCGATTGCTTGACGCCGCCGAAGGGTGCCACTTCAGTCGAGATCGCACCGGTGTTGAGGCCGATCATGCCGAATTCCAGCGCCTCGCCAACGCGCCAGGAGCGCTTGAGGCTCTCGGTGTAGAAATAGGCAGCGAGGCCAAACGGCGTGCCGTTGGCTATCGCGATCGCTTCCGCCTCCGTTTCGAAACGGAAGAGCGGAGCGACAGGCCCGAAAGTCTCTTCCGTCGCCAACAGCATCTCGGTCGTTGCGCCAGTGAGCACGACCGGCGTTGTATATTGCTTGCCATCGACGGTGTTGCGCCCACGGGCCGAAATCTTGGCGCCCTTTGCAACCGCATCTTCCACGTGGCGGTTGATTTTCTCTATGGCTGCGGTGTTGATCATCGGACCGATATCAGTACCGGCCTCGACGCCGGGCCCCACCTTCATGGCTTGCACCCGAGCACCAAGCTTCTCGGCAAAGGCCTCATAGACGCCGGATTGTACCAGGATGCGGTTGGCGCAGACGCAGGTCTGGCCGCCATTGCGGAACTTCGAGGCAATGGCACCCTCGGCGGCAAGATCGAGATCGGCATCATCGAAGACAATGAAGGGTGCGTTTCCGCCGAGTTCGAGACTCAATCGCTTCACGCTGTCTGCCGCGCCGCGCATCAGGAGCGAACCGACGCGCGTGGATCCGGTGAAGGAGATCTTCCGCACCGTTTCGTTCGCCATCATTTCGTTGCCAATCTCGGCCGGCATGCCGGTGACGATGTTGATGACGCCAGCGGGAATGCCCGCGCGCTCTGCAAGGACACCGAGGGCGAGCGCCGAGAGCGGAGTAAATTCAGAGGGTTTGATGACAACGGTGCATCCCGCGGCCAACGCGGGAGCCACCTTGCGGGTGATCATGGCGTTCGGGAAGTTCCAAGGGGTGACGATCGCGCAGACGCCGACAGCATCCTTCAGCACGACGATCCGGCGATCTGCCGTCGGCGACGGAATAGTGTGACCCCCGATACGACGGGCTTCCTCAGCAAACCATTTGACGAAGGAAGCGCCGTAGCGGATCTCGACCCGTGCCTCGTCGAGCGGTTTGCCCTGTTCGAGAGTGAGGAGCATGGCAAGATCGTCGAGGTTCTCGATCATCAGGGCGTGCCAGCGCTCAAGCAGAGCGGCACGTTCCGCATGTGTCTTCTTCTTCCAGGACACGAAAGCCCTGGCCGCTGCATCGATGGCTGCCCGCGTTTCGGAACTCGACATATCCGGAACGGTGCCGAGAGGCGACTGGCTGGCCGGGTTGATGACCTCGATTGTTTTCCCGGACCCCGCATTCACCCAGACGCCGTCGATGAGACCGGTCTGCCGGAAAAGATCTTTGTCGTTTAACTGATGCATGTTATTGCTCCCTGGCGCTCGGTTCGAAATGGTCAGGACGTCAGCTCCTGCGCGACAGGCGCTCAACTGAACCATCGACGGATGTGTTGCTCCAAAGCTAGCAGACCCGGCGAAGCAGAATTCACCGAGTGTTGGGGGCTACAACGGCACAAAATTTCGCCGTCGATTGCTCAACAATCATTTGTTCCGAAGTCGCTGTTGGTCTCATAGGATGCAGCAGAAAGGCACGACCGAAAGCCCAAGCAGAGCACGAGAAGCGATTTGGTCCTATGCGATGTCTGCCGAGTAGTATCGACACCGATGCCGAAATCAGCCATCAAGAACTGTCGCGCCGAGCAAGCAGCAGTCGTCCTCCAACGTCCAATGGTGTGGCTGAGGCTCCGGAACCGTCGAGAGAGCAGACTTGGAAACAGGAGGCTGGAGGACGGATGTCTCGCGAGATCAGTCGCGCAACGCGGTTATCAACTCGCTGACATGTTCATTGGTTGTTGCAAAGCTGGTGACCAGCCGTATCAATGTTTCGTGTTCCACGGCGTGTTTCCGCACAGCCTGCGGTATGGGCCATTTGAAGAAATTTGCCCCGCTAGCGAGAGCGCATTCAACCTTGGTGTTTGGTAGAAATGCGAAAACTTCATTGGTCGAAGTAGGCCAGGCAACTCTTGCCCCCACCGTGGTCAACTCCGAACGCAACCGGTCCGCCATTCGGTTAGCATGACGAGCAAGCCTCATCCAGAGATCATCGTACAGGTAGGCGTCCAGTTGGGCCGCTATGAACCTCGACTTCGAAAAAAGCTGACCTGCCCGCTTACGCAGGAACGGTAGATCAGCTGCGGCCTCCGGATTGAAGAAGATGATTGCTTCGGCGCACCAACAGCCGTTCTTGGTCGCGCCAAATGACAGCATGTCAATGCCGCGCCGCCAAGTCATTTCAGCTGGAGTCGTCTCCAAGGCAACCAGGGCATTTGCGAATCGTGCGCCGTCCATATGAACAGGTATTCGACGTTGGTGGGCCACATCGCAAATCTCTTCGATCTCCGACAATGAGTATGTTGTCCCGAGCTCAGTGGCTTGAGTTATTGTGATTGCGGCGGCCCGTCCATGTTGGACCGCGTCTTCCGGGAATACCGAAACAGCAGCCTTTAGCGCTCCGATCTCCATGCGACTCTCCAGTCCGCCGACTGGAACCATTCTCATGCCGCTAAAGAAATCCGGTGCGCCGCACTCGTCCTTGGCCACATGCGCCTCCGTGTGGCAGAAGACCACGCCACCGGGGCGTTGAACGCTGGAGAGAGCGAGCGAGTTTGCTGCCGTTCCCGTTGCCACGAAAAATACGGCAACCTCCTTTTCGAACACCTCGCAGAATTTCCGTTCGACAGCCCTGTCGAGGTCGCTTGTGCCATAGGCTGGTACGAATCCGCCGAAATCGCCAAGTCGAGCCGAGATGTCTTTGTGAACACCTGCACAATTGTCGGACGTAAAGAACATGCGCGCAAATCTCTTTCTACGTAGAAAAGGTTTAGCACACCACAACCGGCGTCGCCGTCCGTCGCGCGTCGGCGTAAGCTGCAAGCAGGCGTATGACCGATGGTCTGCAAAAACGATCCGGCGATTGGGGCACCGGCTCTAGTAGCCGCCGAAAGCATCAACGCCGTGCACGAAGAAGTGCGATTTCGTCCTGAATCTTATAGCCTCGAATAATTGCCGGCATAAACCAGGGATTGCCATTGTACAGTGGAACAGCGGCGGGAGGACGAAAATCGAACTCGGTGCGCGCCTGCTCCGTGTGTCCCAGGATCTTGTGTGCCGCACGGGTGCCCACCCAAGGCGCCCAGACCACACCGGAACCACAGAATCCTGTCGCGTAGACAATTCCATCTCTCTCGAAAATTCGCGGCAACATATCTCTGTGCATGGCGACATTACCAAACCAGCTGTGAGATAGCTGCACGTTTTCGAGTTCCGGGAAGAGCTTTATGAGCCCGTTGCGCAAATAGAGCTTGGGTTCAATGGGATCGCCCCTGCGCGAGCTGTCGCGCCCGCCGAGCAGGATGCGCTTTCCGTCCGGCGTCGGGCGGTAATAAAAGCCAAGCTGACGACCTTCGATCATCATCATCCGCTGCGGCATCAGGCGCGCCATAAGGTCTGGGGCCAGTTCCTCGGTGACGATGATGCGGCTGCGGACCGGCACGAGGCGGCGGCGCAGATAAGGTACTGCATCATCAGTGTATCCGTCCGTACAGACAAGGACCCGCCGAGCCTGGACGGTGCCCGCCGAGGTGGTGACACGAAAACCTGCGCCTTGCTTCTCGATCGAGGTCACTCGGGTTCCAGAATGGACGGTCAACCCCGAAGCCAGAGCCACGCGCAGCAGCTCGGCATGAAACTTGGCCGGGTGCAAACCACCAATGTCCATACGCACCATTCCACCACGGTAGAAATCAGTGCCGATGTAGTTCTTCTGCTCATTATACGGCACGGGATAGGCATCAATGCCAAGTCGCTTGGCTAGAACCTCGGCGCCACGGGCCGTCTTTTCGTAGTCGTCGAATCCGATTACGCCTTTGAATTGACCGGTAAGCCGGAAATCGCAGTCGAGCCCTTCAGCCTTGATCAGATCATAGAGAAAATCCCGCGCGGTCTTGCCTTCGGCTTCGATCGCGATCGCTTTCTCCTCGCCGAATCGCCGCGTGATGGTCGCGTAGTCCGGACGGATGCTTCCGCTCGTAATACCTCCATTGCGGGACGACGCGCCCTCGCCGGGATTCATTGCGTCGAACGCCGCTACCGACCGGCCTTCGCGCGCGAGAACCAGGCCGGCCGACAACCCTGCGTAGCCGGCGCCGACGATCAAAACATCCACGCTTTTGGCCAATGGCTGCTTCGGCAGCGACCGCACCGGCGCAGCCTCCCACCAGTACGGCGTATCCTTATCCGCGACCTTCTGCTCGTGCATCGGACTTCTCATTTGCCTTGTCTACAACGTGAATTGCGGCTGGTGTCCTCAGGCGTGGTCGCCCCGCACATCAAGTGCATCACGCAAACCATCTCCGATAAAGTTGAAGCTGGTGACGGCTATCGTGATCGCCGCGCCCGGAATAATGGCGAGCCAGGGTGCAGTTCCGAGATACTGCTGGGCGCCATTCAGCATGTTTCCCCAGCTCGGAAGCGGCGGCTGGATGCCGTAGCCCAGGAAGCTGATATAGGCCTCCATAAGAATTGCGCGGGCGATCGTCAGGGTCGAGGCGACAATGATCGGGCCGATCGCGTTGGGTAGTATCTCACGGAACATGATATGCGTGCCGCTCAGTCCGAGCATCCGACCGGCCTGAACAAATTCCCTTTCGCGGAGCGAGCGAACCTCCGTCTCGACGATACGGGCCACCTCCATCCAGCTGCTGGCGGCAATAACGACAGTAATCATGATAGCGCTTGGTTTGAGAGCCGCAGCAAGCGCAAGCACCAGAAAGATCGAAGGGAAAGCGAGGAAGCCGTCCACCGTGCGCATCAGCGCCGCCCCGATCCAGCCCCCGCGGTATCCCGCGATCACGCCGACGATCGTTCCGACCAGTGTCGACAAGAGCATTGCAGAAAAGCCGACGAGCAATGAAATACGGCCGGCCATGAACAGGCGCGCCGCCACATCCCGGCCCAAGGGATCGGTTCCGAGATAGTGATGGCCGGTGAACGGACCAGCGAAGCGCGCGCGCAAGTCGATATAGAGGGAGTCATATGGCAGCAGATAGGGACCAAGCACGCATGCGAGCGTCAGCACCACGATCATGGCGATGCCGAGCAGTG
The DNA here is from genome assembly GCF_000375585.1 of Sinorhizobium meliloti 4H41. Lineage (GTDB taxonomy): Bacteria > Pseudomonadota > Alphaproteobacteria > Rhizobiales > Rhizobiaceae > Sinorhizobium > Sinorhizobium meliloti_A. The sequence continues at coordinate 10,070 of NZ_AQWP01000011.1, forward strand.
CGAGATGGTGGCTCATGAAGCGATGAGCGGCGCGGCTGTTCCACCACCGATCCGACCCTGGATTGACGACAATAGCGGTCATGACGAGTGCCTCCTGTTGGGCGGACTGGCGCTTAGCTCAATCGGATACGGGGATCGATGATCGCCACGGCTATGTCGGCGATCAGGTTGCTCAGCACCACCAAAATGGCCGAGAACATCAAGAGCCCCATCACGACCGGGTAGTCGCTATATCCGAGACTATCAAGAAATAGCCGGCCCATGCCGGGCCAGGTAAACACGGTTTCGGTAACAAGCGCGCCGGTGAGGATGCTGGGCAGCTGCATGCCCGCAAGCGTGATCATGGGCAAGAGCGCGTTGCCGACGACATGCTTCATCAGAATCCTCCGCTCGCTCAAGCCCTTTGCCCGCGCAGTCTTGACGAATTCCTGGTTGATCGCGTCGAGCGTCGCCGTGCGCATGTAGCGGCTCCAGATGGCGATATGGACCAGGGCCAGTACGATGCTCGGCAGGATCAGGTGATGAAGATAGTTCAGCACCGAGCCGTCGCCGATCGTGTACATATTCCCGGCGGGAAGCCAGCCGAGCTGCAGGGAGAAGACATAGATGCCGATCAGCCCGAACCAGAAGGTCGGGATCGACAGTGCGACCATCGCGCCCACCGTAGCCAGGTAATCAAAGGCCGAATAGCGGTGGGTTGCGCCACGAATACCGATCCATGTTCCGATCGCTACGGCAATGACCGTCGACGAGCCCATCAACAATAGAGTCGCGGAAAGATGTCGGCCAATCACGCTGAGCACGCTCGCGCCGTCCCGGAAGGAGTGGCCCCAGTCGCCCTGCAAAAGGCGCCATGCCCAATCCAGATACTGCATCCAGAGCGGACGATTGAGCCCAAGCTGCTCCTTGAGACGGTCCAGATCTTCCTGGGTCATCCCGGGATCCAACCCGAATTGGGCCAAAGGTCCGCCGGGGATCAAGTTCAAAATCGTAAATCCAATGATCGAGACGATCACCAGGAGTACGAGGCTCTGTGAGAGCCGGTTGAGCAGGAAGCCGCGCATTCACTTATCCTCGCATGTCAGATGCCACGTCGGCTGGCCCGCCGCCCTGGTCCTGTTGAACCAAGGCGGCCGCCACGTTTATCAAGCCTTCCAATGCCATGCCGCAGCGTGCCAAGACGCGGTGCGCGTATTGGCGTTGGGCTCGAAGCCCTGCAAACCATCCTTTCGGCCCATCACGTTGGTAGCGGCGTACAAAGGAAGGAATGGCAGATCCTGCCGAACAATTTCCTGGATGCGGTGGTAGATTGGACGACGGGCTTCAGGATCAAAAGTACGGGTGCCTTCGTCGAGCAACGCATCGACTTCAGGATTGGAGTACTGCGCTGTGTTCGAGCCTTTGCCGCCCTGGGCGCCGATGGCCTTGCTGTGAAGGCGATTGGTCGCATCAGGGTCAGCCGCGATAAGGTAGGTGACGCCGGCGATTGCCGAATCGAATTGCGACTTGAGCCAGAAGTCGCCCCACATTACTGCAGACGGCATGTTGGATATGGTCATTTCGATGCCGATCTCGGCAAAGGTCTGCTGCAGGTATTGCTGAACCTGCTCACGCAGATTGTTACCCGCCGTTGTCGAGTTGGTGAATGAAAGGCGGACCCCGTCCTTCGCGCGGATTCCATCGGATCCCGGCACCCACCCAGCGTCGTCCAAGATCTTGCGTGCGCGGTCAAGGTTGAATTCCTGAGCAGGCAGGTTGGGATTGTAGTAGTAGGATTCCTGCGGCATGAAGGACTCGGTGAGCGTACCTACACCATAGTAGATACCATCGATAATCGCTGTCCGGTCCAGTGCCGCATAGAGCGCCTGTCTTACCGCCGGGTCTTTGAACTGTGGCTTGCCGAGGTTGAGGTAAATCGACTCGAGCGATGCCCCTGTTTCGAGACTCACAACGCGCTCCGGCAGCTTGCTGGCCTCCTCGTAGTGATCGGCGGTGATATATGCCTGATCCACGAGGTCGATGTCGCCGCTCCTGAACTGGGTGTAGAGCACCGTCATATCGGGGACATATTTGAAGACGAGCCGCTCGAGATACGGGCCCTCGCCGAAATAGTCCTCATTGGCGACGAGCTCGATATGATCGCCGGCGACTCGCTGCGCCCACTTGAACGCACCGGTGCCGACGGGCGCCTGGCTGAAGGCCGTGGCATTGGGATCAGCCTCCTTCCCGAGAATATGTTTCGGCACTATGAAGGTCTCGGCGAGGAACGAGAGATAGGGGGCGAACACCTCCTCCATGCGCCAGGTGAGCTCCGTCGGCGAGACGACCGTGATGTCGCGAACGAGCGCGTGTCCGCCCGTACGCCACGCGCGGAATTTGGGGTTGGTGATGAGCTCGATCGTGAACTTCACATCCTCGGCGGTGAACGACTGGCCGTCATGCCAGCGAACGTCGTCGCGCAGCCGAATGCGCCAGTTGAGGCCGTCCTCGGAAATGCCGCCGTTCTTCTGCGAGGGTACCTCGGCTGCAAGATTAGGCTGGAGAACACCCTTGGCATCCATGCGGAACAGAGCGTCGAACACCGAGAAGTGCACGGCATCGTCGACTTCGATATGCGCCATCAACGGATGAAAAACCGTGGGCTCCTGCGAAAGCCCGACGACGACGCGCCCGGTCGGCTTGGTAGGGGCGGTCTGGCCCAAGGCCGGCGACACCAGGAGGTTTGGCGCCACAAGGCCTGCGAGTCCTCCGGCTGCCATCAGGCGCAGGGTCTCGCGCCTCGAATAGGTCTGTTTAGTCGTTTCAACCTTGGTCATGATGTCTCCTCCCTAGTGGACATGATTCGAGTGGCAGTCAGGAATTGGCGGCGGTAGCCGGGGCGGTATTCAGCCGCTCTCCGGGAATGGCTGCGACCAACTCGCGCGTGTAGGCGGATTGCGGATTGATGAATATCTGCGAAGGCGGGCCGCGCTCGACGATCCGGCCCTTCTGCATTACTGCGATCTCATCAGAAATCTGGCTTGCCACCCGCAGATCGTGGGTGATGAAGATCATGGCGACGCCCGTTTCGCGCTGGATTTGGTCCAGAAGTTTAAGGATCTGGGCCTGGATCGACACATCGAGGGCAGATACGGCCTCGTCGGCGATGAGAAGCGTCGGCTTGAACATCAATGCCCGCGCTATACCGATGCGCTGGCGCTGCCCACCGGAGAATTCGTGCGGATAGCGACCGAAGGCACCTGCATCGAGTCCCACATGGGACAGCAGCGCCCTCGCCTCTTCCCGCGCCTTCCCATAGGGCATCCCGTGGGCCACTGGGCCGACAGTCAGAATCTGCCCGATCGTCGAACGCGGATTCAAGGACGCGAACGGATCCTGGAAGATCATCTGGATCCGCGGCCGCAAGGGGCGGAAAGCCACTTCGGACAGCTTAGCGATGTCGTGGCCGTCAAACAGTATCCGTCCGCCGTCACTGTCCATCAGCTTGATCAGCAACCTCCCGAGCGAGGACTTGCCCGAGCCGCTCTCTCCGACAATCCCCAGTGTGCGGCCAGGCGCCAGGTCGAACGATACATCGTTCACGGCGGTAACGATCCGCTTCTTGCCGAAAAACACACCGCTGCTTCGATATGTCTTGACCAGACCTTCGACCTTCATGATTGGCTTGGCGGGAGCGGCCTCTTCATGTGTGCGATCCCTGCCGCTGAGGTGGGGGACAGCTGCAACCAAGCGCTGCGTATAGGGATGGCGGGGTGCCTTCAGCACCTGTTCCGCTGTGCCCTGTTCGACGATGTGGCCCTTTTCCATTACGACCACGCTGTCGGCGATCTCCGCGACAACCCCAAAATCGTGTGTGATGAACATCACACTCATGCCCTTGCGCTGCTGGATGTCGCGGATCAGCTTCAGGATCTGGGCTTGGGTGGTTACATCGAGGGCCGTCGTCGGCTCGTCCGCGATCAGGATCTTGGGCTCGAGTGCCAAAGCCATTGCGATCATCACGCGCTGGCGCTGCCCACCCGACAGCCGGAAGGGGTACTGGTGGTACGTCAATTCGGGATCCGGCAATCCCACTTCAGTCAGAAGTTCAAGAGCACGGCTCCGGCGCGATGCCGGTGTTCCGACATTGTGCGCCGCCATGACTTCTGTGACCTGCTCACCGACTGTCATCAGCGGGTTCAGCGCCGACAGCGGATCCTGGAAGATCATCGAAACGACGCGACCGCGCAGGTCCCTGAGCTGTTCAGGGGAAGCGCCCACAATGGCGGTGCCTTCGAGATGGATCGTGCCTGACGATACCGGTATCACCTTCGGCAGCAGGCCCATGATCGTGTTGGCGGTCACTGACTTGCCCGAGCCGGACTCGCCGATGATACACAAGATCTCTCCGCGCTTTAAATTGAACGAGATATTCTCGACAGCGAATGCCCGCTCCATCCCTTTCGGAAGGCTGATACTCAGGCCGCGCACGGAAAGCGCCACCTCGTTCGCGCCCAAAGTCTGGATGTTGGCGGTCATCGAGTTGTCCTCCTGTTCACCGCAGACGCTGCGGCCGTGTAACGTCCCTCGGGGGAACGGCATATGCTCTAGTTATCCATGCACCGACTCAGACTGCCGATTTTCTTACCGATGCATGCACGATGCGTCAGATGGAGCAGCGGCACCGCGTCTCCTCCAGGCGTGAAGCCGTTGGTCGTCACTACATTTTTGGTCGCGGTGTTGGCGTGACTTGCAAAGTAATCGCCGCTTGGGCGGGCTGCTCTGCGGTCACACCACATGCCACGGACTGATGAGAGTAGTATCGACTTCTGCTGCCGAAGGAGTCACCGAATTACGCGGCCGCAACAGCATGAAATTCCAAAATGGTCGGCGCCTTCAGCACATTCTCGAGCCTTATTCGCCAGCTTCCTGTGCACCACGGAATTCCACGCCTGCACTGTGGCGTTTGCGTAACCATCTGCCAACACATGATAGTTCGGCGATTACGCGGTTTTCGAACAATGCCGGATAGCTGCCTGGAACGAAGAGCCGGAAAACGCACCCGACGGCACGATCTCAGGCCACTTGTGGGCTTGGCCCTTCCCCCCAGGCAAGGGCCCGCTGGTGAGGGGCCTGTATCTATCTCGACGTGCTTCTGAGCATCCCATTGGCTGCCTTTGTCCTACGCAATGTTGTGCCGTTCCCCTTAGGGTGCTATCGGAACTCGGTGTAACCGCAGGGTCTCATGCTGCCGTACCTTCAATTTCGGCGGAAGATTTCGAATTGGCACCGCTAATCAGTCAAAGATGCCGATCTTCGTATGCCAGTATGAACCTCGTGATGCAAAGCGGGCGACCAATATCTTAGCGGCCGTCTTTGCTGGACCGGCGAACGGAGCAAAAAAGATCCTATGCCAAAGTCAGTGCGGCTCAAGTCATTCGAATTGGTTGCCCGAGACATCAATGAAGTAGATGTCGAATCGCTCCATGCCTTGACGGTTGCGGTCGGCTGGCCTCATCGGCCCAAAGACTGGGATTGGTTGAGGAAGTTGGGTCGGGGCTTCGCGGTCGTGGATGGCATCGGTCGGGTGTTCGGGAGCGCGATGTGGTTTCCTTATGGCGAAGACTTTGCCACGATAGGCTTGGTAATCACCACACCGCGCGCGCAGGCGCAGGGCAACGGCCGCTGGCTCATGGAGCAAGTCTTCGAGCAATGCCGCGGTCGCGATCTGGGTCTCAACTCTACCCGAGCTTCGCACAACCTCTATGTCTCCCTCGGCTTCAGGAACGAAGCCACTGTCTGCATGTATCAGGGGCTAATCGCGGACTCGCTTCCCAATTTGCCAGCGCTCAAAGGTGAACTGATCGAACCGCCGGCGGACGCCCTCGAGGAGATTATTGAGCTAGACACGCAAGCATTTGGATCCAGACGTGAGGAATTGATCAAGGCGCTCGAACCGATTTCGACCATCCGCGTTCTAAGCCGCGGCGGGCGGATCGTGGGGTATTCGATGTGCAGGGAATTCGGGCGCGGCCACGTGGTTGGTCCCGTGGTTGCAATGAATGACGAGGATGCGCTCCATCTCACCGCCGCCCACCTCAAAGATTTAAAGGGACAGTTCGCGCGTGTCGACACGCGAGAGACAGGGCCCGTCGCCGACTTCCTCCAGGCATGCAATCTACGAGTGGCGGAAAGGGTTACGACAATGTCGAAGGGGCGGGTGCTGCTTAACCGGGAGCCCGGGCAGCCTTGGATCTATGGTTTGGCTGGTCATGCACTTGGATAGGTCGCCGAAGATCCTCTAGGCACACAAGCCTCTCTCATAGTGTGGCCCGTTTAAGACGTTCTCAATTGAGTTCTCGCTGATCATCCCTGTCTCGAGACGCGATCTGGGGTCGCGTCCCTGTGCCTATGAGCGAAATGTCCCGCTCGCAACGCTGCGCTCCCGCCGGAGACCTGCGAAAGTTCGAAAATGCAAAGGAATTACCATGCCCGTCGACGTTCAGAAAGTAGCTGACAGCGCCTCTTTCCCCTCTCAGGTCGATGTCGTCGTGATTGGGGCTGGGATCGTCGGCACCTGCACTGCTTATGAACTCTCCCGCAAGGGTGTATCCGTCGCCCTTCTCGAAAAGGGCATCGTCGCTGGCGAGCAATCAAGTCGCAACTGGGGATGGGTCCGCCAGCAAAACCGGGACATCCATGAGCTGGCTCTTGCAATGTACAGTTTGCGGCGCTGGGAGGAACTAGGTTCCGAGATCGGCCGCGATCTTGGGTTCCGTCGGAGCGGGATCCTTTACTGCACAAAGAACGAGGCAGATGTCGCTCGATGGGCAAAGTGGGGCGAGACCGCACGCCTTCAGGGTTTCCACAGTCAGATCCTCACCGCATCCGAGGCTAACGAGCGGGCTTCCGGCGGTACGTCGTCCTGGATCGGTGGAGTCTGGTCTCCGAGCGATGGGCGGGCTGAGCCCAGCCTCGCGGTACCCGCCATCGCGGAGGCGGCGAAGGCAAATGGCGTGTCGCTTCATCAGAACTGCGCCGTTCGCGGGCTGGAAATTTCCAATGGCAGGGTCGCGGGGGTGTGGACTGAGCGCGGACTTGTCAAAGCGAGCACCGTCGTTTGCGCCGGTGGAGCGTGGGCCTCCCGCTTTTCTCATCGCTATGGTATCGACCTTCCGGTCGCCAACATTGGCGGAACTGCGATTAAGACTACCCCGGCACCGGAAGTGGTTCAAGCAGGATGCCTGTCGGTTTCGAACGTTGTGTTGCGGCGTCGCATCGACGGCAGCTACACGGTGGCGGTCCCAGGGCATGGTACGCTGGACATCACGCCGAGGGGAATGCGATACGCTCTCAAATTCTACGAGATGTATCGCAGCAAGATCGGCAAGAAGCTCAAATACCGCCTCAACGGCAGCTTCTGGAAGGGCCCCGATGCATCTGGCGGCTGGGAGAACGATGAGATCTCGCCGTTTGAAAAGAACCGCATTCTTGACCCGGCGCCCGACGCCGAGCTCATCAAGCTTGCCGTGAAGAATCTCGAAAACGAGTACCCGGCATTGAAGGGTATCGGAGTCGACCGTGCGTGGGGTGGGCTCATCGATACCTCCCCGGACCTCGTCCCGGTCATTTCGACGGTGGAGCAGCTGCCCGGCTACGTGATAGCCGCGGGATTCAGTGGTCACGGATTCGCAATCGGCCCCGGCGCCGGCCGCCTGGTCAGCGAGATCGTGATGAACGAAACGCCGATCACAGACATCTCGCCCTATCGGCTAAGCCGCTTCACAGATGGTTCAGCGATCCGGCGTCCCGAAATGATGTAAGCTGCAAGCGCGGTAGCGACACAAGTCGTTCGATGTGAACGCTGTTTCGCGTTGTTTCCTGCCGCGCGTCGTCCGCCAGTCTACCTTTCTGGCGCTGCCAGCGACCCAGCCCTGGCCAAAGCGATGAGGCGTCCTGTTCGTGCCAATAGGGGATCTTCAGGACCTTGCCACACTTCGACACGCATCGGCGGCCGGCTATCTCCCCGGCTCTCGCTTCAATTTAGATCCCGCCCACTTCCACTTTCGAGCCATCGAAGAAGCGCGACAGACGGAAGGGAGTCGGATCCACACAAGGTCTGGCATTGGAAACCAGATCGGCCGCCAAGCGACCGACACCCGGTCCAATACCGAAACCATGACCGGAGCCGCCGGCGGCTAAATAGAGGCCGGTCACGTGAGCGGCCGGCGAGATGACCGGCACCGCGTCCGGTGTACAGTCCACATAAGCGCCCCAGCTGTCGGCAACTTCGATGCCCGCCAGAGCAGGGAATTGTTCCCTGACGCCTTTCAAAATAGCGGCAACAGTTCGGCGGCTCGGCGTCGGATCAAGAACGCGTATGCGCTCAAAGGGCGACAGCTTGTCGCGATTCCAACTTGCAAATGCTTCCGGCCCTCTGAACATGGACGCGCCGATGCCGATCTGAACCGCCTTCAGTCGCTTCAGGAACATAGGCATGAACCAGCGTGCGTAGCGAAAGCCCTGTGGCGTGACGTCAAGTGTCGCCCTGCCGCTTATTGCAAGCGTATAGCTGCCATCCAACCTGCGGGTCAGCGAACATTCCGGCGTGTAGATCGCCTCGCCGACATCGACCGTCGGCCGCGTACGAAGCGCTGTCTGGCGGACGCTCGCCTGTGGAAACTCAACTCCATATTGGCGGCAGAACAGGGACGTCCATGCCCCGCCGGCGCTCAGAACAGCTTGTGTTTTGATGAACCCCTTCTCGGTCAACACCCCTGCAACCGCCCCATTGACGATGTCGAGACTACGCGCAGCACATTCCTGATGGATCGTCGCCCCAAACTTGCGAGCGCCCTCGGCGATTGTCGGCGCCGCTATGGCCGGTTCGGCCTTTCCGTCATCGATAGAGTGAACGCCGCCGACCCAGCGGCGGCCATGAGCCGGAACTTTCTCGTGCGCCTCTTTGGGGCTCAGCATCTTGGTGTCGACGTCGAACTGGCGGGCAGTCTCCAACCACTGTTCCCATTCAGCCAGCTGCTGAGGGTTGTCCGTCGCATAATATAGCCCACACCGGCGGAATCCGGGATCCTCACCGATTTTGGTCTTGAACTCGTCCCATACCTTCAAGGATATTCCGGAAAGCGGAAGTTCACGCTCATCGCGGTTCTGTCGGCGGCACCAGCCCCAGTTGCGACTGGACTGTTCGGCCCCGACAAAGCCCTTCTCGACAAGAGCGACGGAGAGCCCGCGCTCCGCGAGCGAAAATGCTGCCGACGCGCCAATGATCCCACCACCAATGACGACGACGTCAGCCTTCGCGGGCAGCTCTTGGTCGCTCTGTATTCGTTTGAGAAGTGGAGACATAGAGGCAGACCTAGTTTTTGCTCAGACTTTACGGTCGTTCACAGGTTTCGATGACTGATGTTGATTGAGCACGGCTATCGCATCGACTTCGACCAGGAAGCCGTAGTGGAGCTCGGATACGGGAACGATAGTGCGCGCCGGACGCACATCTTTGAGCCTTGCGGAATAGACCCGGTTGAAACGGGACCAATTGCCCACGTCGACTATATAGGCCGTGACTCTGACGAGATCGGCCGGCGTTCCGCCGGCGGCGTCAAGAACCGCCAACATATTGCCAATAGCCTGGGCAGCCTGCGTCTCAAAGTGATCGTCGGGAAGTGGCTTGCCATCCGGGCGGATCGGGAGCTGACCTGATATATAGAGATGCTGACCGACCAGCTTCGCCTGCACGTAATGTCCGGCAGGCTTAGGCGCCCCACTAGTAACAACGTCCTGGGATTTGGTCATCACCAACCTCCGAAACGCGACCAATGGGCCTCAACGGCATGCGAGCGACCACGGACCACATGATAGGCGGTGTGCTGAGCAGCGGTCGCACACGCGTGGTTCGGCAGGATCCGCACCCGGTCCCCGACCGCGAGATCCGGCAGGTCGCCATTGGAACCAGGCCGCACGGCGATAATTCCATGCTCCTGGTTAGCGTCAGCGACGATGATCTCACGAAAGGGATCGCCGTCCAGGTCACAGACCATACCATAGCCTTGATCGACGGCTTGTTTGCTCGTGCCACGGTCCCGTGACAGCGACATCCAACCGCCATCAGTGATAATCCAGCCCTTTTCGCGCTGATGTCCAATGACGGTCGCGAGAACGCTCAGGGCGATGTCATCGATCTGGCAAGCGCCGATGCCTGCCATAACCAGATCGAAGAACACGAACACGCCGGCCCGGACCTCGGTGACGCCCGCAAGATTTTCAACATGATGGGCGGTCGGCGTTGAGCCGACGCTGACAATCGGGCATGGCAGGCCCGCGGCGCGCAGAAATTTCGCGGCTTCCACAACGGCCAATCGCTCCGCTTCTGCAAAACGCTGCAGTGCCTCCGCGCCACCGCCCCTATAGCTGTCACCGGCATGCGTCAGGACCCCACGCAGCTCGGCCTCCGCAGTTAAGACCTGCCCGATCTCCAACAACTGGCCCTGACTGGTCGGTGCTACGCCGGAGCGGTGGCCGTCGCAGTCAATCTCGATCATAGCCGGAATTCGCATTCCGGCATTCCGAGACGCTTCTGCAACCGCCTTTGCCTGCTCGACAGTATCTAAGGTCACTACTAGATCGGCGCCCTGAGCGCGAAGCTCAACGACATGCGCGAGCTTCGCCGGAGCGATGCCCACCGCATAGATCATATCTCGTACGCCCGCGGCTGCGAACAGCTCGGCCTCTTTGAGTGTGGAGACGGTCGCCGGTCCCTTGGGCGATTTCATAACCCGCCGCGCAACGTCGATCGATTTCGCGGTCTTGAGATGTGGTCGCAGCGAAACGCCCAGACGGGAAAGCCGGCTGCCAAGCCGCGCAATATTCCTATCCATTCGGTCGGCATCCAGGATAAGACAGGGCGTTACCAACTGTTGGAGAGTGTACGGAGTAGCCACACCAGCAGGCGGGTGGATCGTTTCAAGAGCCATGTTCTGATCTCCATTTCGGATCTCAACTTGTATAGAAACCATAAAGATGGCAATTAATGCTTTGTGAATTATCACTTCAGGTTCAAGTTAATGTTGACATCCGAAGATCTTGCCTTCTTTTCAATTCTGGCGGGCTCGAATTCGCTTGCAGAAAGCGCGAGAAAACTGAACGTCACGCCTCCCGCAGTCACTCAGCGCCTGCGTGCACTCGAGGAGAAAGTAGGCGTGCGGTTGATCGACCGGTCAGGACCGCGACTGCGACTCACTGAGGAGGGCTCATTGGTCGCTTCCCACAGCGTCATTGTAAGTAATGCAATTGAATCCCTGTCCGAGGCGTTGGCTGATCGGAGGGGTTCGGTTCGCGGACACCTCAGGATCGCCGCACCGCATGGCTTCGGGCGGACCTATGTGGCGCCAGTTGTGGACGCGTTCGCAAGAGATCACAGCGGGGCGACCGCCACTCTGCAACTGTCCGATCATCCGGCAGCACTACTCGTTGATAGTTATGACGTTGTCATCCACATCGGCGCTCCAGGTCATCTTGACCAGATCGTCACGACACTCGCGCCTAATCCGAGAATTTTGTGTGCGAGTCCGAAGTACCTCGACTCGGCAACACCCATTTCAGTACCCACAGACCTAGCCCGCCATCGTTGTCTAGCGGTTAGGGAGAACGATGAGGATGTTACACTTTGGCGGTTCAAGGGACCGCGACAGGAGACTGCCACAGTACGCATCGATCCGGTTATGTCGAGCAATGATGGAGCCGTCATCCGTGAGTGGGCAATTGCCGGGCAGGGACTAATGATACGTTCAGAATGGAACGTGGCGGCAGATATCTCGGAGGGACGTTTGAGGCAAGTGCTGCCCAACTGGACGCTCCCACCGGCCGACATTGTCGCAATGCTCGGGTCACGGCATGGGCGAAGCGCGCGGACTGCCGCCTTCCTGGCGATGCTTCGGCAATCACTGAAGCCGCCGCCCTGGCTCGTCGCTAGCACGCCCTAATCCCTCAGAAGCCGAGCATGGCCTTTGTCTCGAGAAATTCCTCGAGCCCATGTACGCCATATTCTCGGCCGTTACCCGAACGCTTGTAGCCGCCGAACGCGGCCATCCCGTCCCACGCCGGATAATTGATGTGAACTTGCCCGGCTCGGATTCGAGAGGCAACCCGCCGCGCGCGTTCGCGATCCGAGGACTGCACATGGGCGCCCAATCCATAAACGGTATCGTTGGCGATAGCGATCGCCTGCTCCTCGTCGCGATAGGGCATAAGGGCCAATACAGGTCCAAAAATCTCTTCGCGAGCGATGCGCATGTCTGGCTTTACCTCGGAAAAGATCGTCGGTTGTGCGAAGAAGCCGCTGTGAAGACCGGTCGGACGTCCTGGTCCACCGCACACGAGTTTCGCACCTTCATCGATCCCCGCTCGTATCATGGCTTGCACCCGCTGATATTGCGCTCCGTTCGCGATCGGACCCATCTCTGTCTTCGGGTCCAACGGGGGACCGACGCGGATAGAACGCGCGGTTTTGCTTGCCAGATCCTCGACTTCGGCAAGCCGATGAGCAGGGACAAGCATGCGCGTGGGTGCACTGCAGGACTGCCCAACATTGCGCATCCCCGCGAGGACGCCCTTGGGCACCGCTTCGACGAATTCGGCGTCGTCGAGCAGGATATTGGGTGACTTGCCGCCAAGTTCCTGAACAACTCGTTTAACGGTCGGGGCTGCGGCCTGGGCGACAAGAACGCCCGCTCGGGTCGAGCCGGTGATCGAGATCATATCCACGTCTGGGTGGCTGGCGAGATGCGCGCCGACGCTTTCGCCAGTGCCATTGACGAGATTGAAAACTCCCGCCGGGACGCCCGCATCATGCATGACCTCGGCAAATAGCAAGGCGCTATAGGGAGACAGCTCACTGGGTTTCAGAAGAACCGTGCAACCAGCAGCGATCGCTGGCGCGACCTTGGCGGTGATTTGGTAAAGCGGCCAATTCCACGGCGTGATCAGAGCGCAAACCCCGATCGGCTCTTTCGCTGTCGCCGTCGAGCCAGTTACTGTGAGGAACTCGTATCTTTTGAGAACCTCCATCTGAACGCGAACATGTTCGGTTGCATAAAAGACTTGCGAGGCGCGCGCGAATCCTATTGCCGCTCCCATTTCCATAACAATAGCTTGCGCAAATTGCTCGGCTCTCTGCTGAAGTAGCGCATGAACTCTGCCCAGCAAATCAAGCCTTTCCGCCACAGTGGATCGAGAAAAAGCAGGAAAGGCCTTACGAGCAGCTGCAACCGCAAGATCGACGTGGGTTGAGTCACCCAAGGCTATTTGACCAATGCTGCGTTCCGAGGCGGGGTCGACGACAGGTTGATGTACTGCCTTAGGATGTACCTGCCATTCTCCGCCGATATAGAACTGGCTCTCTCGATTGATCAACATAGTCATACTCCTTGCCGGAGCATGCGGTCGCTCCGAATGAAGCCGGAGAATGCCTGAAATTGGCCGCCCACGACATTGACGTCTCCTGAATGCAGACTTTAGCGTCGAGTTAACGGCTGACGCTGACGTTCTACATTGGCAGTAAACATCACGCTCGCTCCAAGCTTGTGGAGAAAGTTGGGGAACATCACGGACATCTAACCCTAGCAGGTCACTGATGCCGAAAGGCTCCCCGAAAGTGTTGTTGGCTCTCCTTCGATGAGCAAAGAGAAGGGGCGAATGAACCGCCCCAGTCTCATCGTCGCTATAGCACCTGGACGCAAGATTTTCAGGCGCGCTGGAGAGCTTGCTCAAGCCCCACTGCGGCAGCCAGCCCGCTTATATCCTTGACCTCGGTGTATTGGTAGAAGGGATTGGCCGGCTCATGGCCGCGATTGACCCAAACCTTGCTCTTGATGCCCAGATCATAGGCGGTCATTAGGTCGTAGCGGAAGGATGAGGACACATGAGTGATGTCTTCGGGCCCGCAGCCGAGCTTATCGAGCATATATTCGAAGCCCTTCATCAGAGGTTTGTATGCCCCCACTTCTTCGGCCGTGATTACCATATGGATCGGCGCGCCCAGCTTTTCGACGTTCGACATGATAAGGCTGTTCATGGAGTTCGACAGGATGACCAGCGGAATTTCCTTGGCCACCCTGGACAGGCCGGCCGGAACATCCGGGTGCGGACCCCAGGTTGGCACTTCGTCATAGATGCGTTGCGCATCTTCGGGCTTGAACGGGATACCGATGCGTTTGCAGCTGCGCTCGATGGAATTGTGCACCACTTCGAGCAAAGGTTTCCATGGCCCTAGCACCTCGTCAAGGCGATACCCTCGAAAAGCCTCGACGAACGCAGCCATCGTTTCTGGGGAGAGGCGCTCGCCGTAAACGCGACGCGCAGCGCCGGCCATATCGTAATTGGTGAGCGTGCCGTAACAATCGAAGGTGACGTATTTCGGCCGAAATTGAGTCATGGCGTGTATTCCTTCCAATTTGAGGGCACAGCGTGCCTATCCAGGGTCATCGTTGTGAGCATGCCACCTGTCTAAAGAGGACCTGGTGCCGATAGATCGCAATGCGGCATCGACACAGATGCCTTTGCAAGTCCGTCTCTGATCAGTTTCATTTCCCGCGCCTCTTTCCGATATGGGGGCAACCCAACCAGGCGGGGCACGCCGATTCGCTTGCTGCATTCCAGCCAGTGGAAACACACTGTCATAATTTTGAGGCGCCGGCAATATCTTGTCCAACAATTTCTAAGACGGCCACCGGTCGGAATTTTAGGGCCGCTGCGCACGTCGCAGTCAAAGAAGCGTTCATATCGCGCTAGAACGTTGATTATACGGCATTTATTAGCGCGACGTCAGATCATTCTTCACGCTGCTCAAGCATTGCCGACCGGCCCAAGCAGCCTAAAATGTTCAATACAAAAAATAAATTGTTGTACAAAAATCTGAATGTGAGATGCTGACGCCATTGAGCTGCCCATTCTCGGGCAGGATCTGAATGAGTTGAAGATGGATCACAAACATCAGCCTATGCCAGCCCGCGGCCCGGAGCTTTCTGAGGCCTGCCATCCCGTGGGGGCTGCGGAAGCCGAAGAAACCGCCGAGCGGCTCTACGGCGTGCGTGGCTCGGCCACACGCTTCGAGACCGAGAAGGACGACACGTTCCTCCTCGACTGCGCGGATCGTGGGAAGTTTGTTCTAAAGATCGCTCATCCTTCCGAGCGGATAGATGAGCTGGATTTCCAGGTCGCACTGATGCGTCATCTTGAGCAGCAGGCCCCGGACCTGCCCATCCCCCGCGCAATTCGCGACCTCGCCGGCGCGGAATTGCCCATCGTCACCACCAGGGCCGGCGAGCGGCGCGTGGTGCGGCTCATCACCTTCCTCCCCGGTACTCCGCTCGACCGGACATCTTCCACGGCCCCGCAGCGCGAGCGGATCGGCGAAATCCTGGCGAAGCTACGTCATGCGATGGCTGACTTCTCGCATCCCGCAGACGGCCGGGCTGTGGCATGGGACGTCACGCATCTGCTCGATCTTGCCGATCTGTTGCGCTTCATTCCCTCTGGCGGCAAACGGGCCTGGACCCTCCGCGCGCTCGAGCGGTTTGCCGAAATCAAACCGAGCCTCGATATGTGCCGGAGGCAGGTGCTCCACAACGACTTCAATACGTCGAACCTGGTCGTCGATCACGCCAGCCCGCAGTTTCTGACCGGCGTCATCGATTTCGGCGATGCGGTCCGTACCGCCATCGCCGTCGATGTCTCCACGGCATTGATGAACCAGATGCCAAAAACTTTCGACCATGGCGACCGGCGTGACCTGTTTGACGAACCGCGCGACGTTCTGCGCGGCTATCTCCGCTACGCCGAACTGACGGACGAGGAGCTCCGCCTCATCCCTTTCCTGTCGATGGGCCGTCTTGCTGTCCGGGCGCTGCTGACGTGCTGGCGCGCCGAAATCTTCCCCGAGAATAGCCGCTATATCATGCGCAATACCGAAGCCGGCTGGACCCACCTCGAGTGGTTCCACTCGATCTCGACGGCACAAATATCCGATCTTCTGAACCGATAGGAACAGTCATGTCCAAGCAAGCGACCACCCTGCCTAAGGGCTTCCGCGGCGATATGCCAAATGGCTTCAACCCCCAGGATACGTCTCACCTTACGAGCGAGGAACTGGCCCATGTCGCCCGGCGGCAAAGACTGCTTGGGCCTGCTTACCGCCTCTTTTACAAGTCGCCCGTTGAGATCTCCCGTGGTAAGGGCGTCTTCCTCTATGACAAGAACGGCAACGAATATCTCGACGCCTACAACAACGTGGTATCGCTGGGTCACTCTCATCCGCGTGTCGTCGAGGCGATCCAGAAGCAACTCGAGTTGCTCTGTACCCACACGCGGTACATGCAGGAACCCCTGCTGGACTATGCCGAAGCCCTGATCGGTACCTTCGGTGGCGAACTCGGCCGAACCGGATGCGCGATGTTCACCTGCACCGGGTCAGAAGCCAACGATCTCGCCCTGCGTATCGCGCGTTACCACACGCGCAAGACCGGGGTCATCGTCACGGCCGAAGCCTATCACGGCAACAGTGGCGCCGTGGCGGCAATCTCGCCGTCGCTCGGCAAGAAGTCGGCTCTCGATCCCTATCTTCGCACAGTCGCCGCGCCTGACTCCTACCGCCTCCCCGTCGAGGAAATTGGCCGGCAGATGGCGGAGGATGTCTCGGGGCAGATCGCCGATCTTGAGCGGCACGGTGGCGGCCTGGCCGCCTTCATTGCCGACTCGGTCTTTTCCTCCGATGGTCTCTACGTCGATCCGACGGACGTATTGGCGCCGGTGGCGGAAGTGGTGCGTAAGGCAGGCGGCCTGTTCATCGCCGACGAGGTGCAGTCCGGATTCGGGCGGACCGGCGCCCATTTTTGGGGTCACTCCCGTCATAAGGTCGATCCGGACATCGTGACAATGGGCAAGCCCATGGGCAACGGCTATCCCGTTGCCGGCGTCGTCCTGCGGCCCGAACTCGTCGCGGAATTCGGATCCAGCATGCGCTACTTCAACACGTTTGGCGGCAACTCCGTCGCTATCGCGGCTGCGCGGGCCGTGCTCGACACAATCCTCGAGGAGGATCTGATGGACAACGCCACCAAGGTCGGGCGCGAAATTCTCGAAGGCCTTCGGGACCTGCAGAAGAAATATGAATTCGTCGGCGATGTTCGCGGGGCCGGGCTTTATTTCGCTGTCGAACTCGTCAGGGATAGAGACCTGAAAACGCCGGACATGGATCGTGCGCTTGCAGCCGTCAATGCCTTGCGCGACCGGCGCATCCTCATTTCCGCGACCGGGTCGGACGCTCATATACTGAAGATCAGGCCGCCGCTCGTCTTCACATCCTCAAACGCGGGGCGCCTGCTTGAGGGGGTCGATGAGGCGCTTCGGTCCGTGCAGATCTAGGACCCGCCACCATGCAGCCGGGCCGCACAATATTATCTCCCTTGCTCTACGCCGCTGCATGTGGCGTAGGTATGCGAGCAAAATCAACGAGCAAAGCCTAAGCCATGCCGCCGCTGCACGTCAGGAATCAAGCCGAAGATCTTGAGATGAATGTCGAGCCCTTGCCCGCTAGCGCGGTGGAAGTACTGACCCACGCCTTGCGACGGCGCATCTTGTCGGGAGATTTCCGACCAGGCGAGTTCCTCCGCGACGTGAAGATGTGCGAGGAGCATTCGACCTCGCGGCACACATTCCGTACAGCAGCCCAAGTGCTAGTCACGCAGGGCCTGCTGCGTCAGATACCTAACCGAGGCTTTGTGGTGCCCGAATTCGGACCCGACGATATTGTCGATATCACACGCGTGCGCGGCGCCATCGAGGGCGAGGCCATTCGTCTGATCGTGCTGACCGGGCTCATCCCACCTCTCGCGCTGGAGGCGGTCGAGGTGATGCGCACGTCGACTCTATCCTCCGACAGATCCCTGCTGGTTGGCGCGGACCGTGACTTCCACCGCGCGATTATCGCCGCTAGCGGCAGCGCTCGGCTGAAGCGAACCTATTCAGACCTCGAGGGCGAGATCGAGCTTCTCCTCGCACAGCGGCAGGATTTCTACGCCACTGCCGAAGAAATGGCGGAAGAACACGAGCGGCTCATCAACAGTTTGAAAAGCCGCCACTACGATACGGCGCGGGAGGCGTTCCAGGAGCACTGGGAAGATCTCCAGATCAAATTGCTTGATCAACGCTGACCAGCGCTCCGCGCCCATAACCGGCGAGGCGACGCTGTGGATGCCGGCGCCGCCGGTTCGACGCGGAGCAAGCACCATCTCGGGTGCTTCCACTCCGGCTGGGACAAGATGCTGGTCGATGCCATGACCGTGCGGATGACGCTCAAGCCGCAGAGCCTCAGCCGCGTACCGGCCGGATTCCTTGGCCCATCAGCACAAACTCGGGACCAAAGGTCAGGTTGGCTCTTTCGATTTCGCGTGGAGGGTGATGCAACCTCGAAGCGCCGAGGCGGAGCCGCCATTTGCCAGTCCGCAAAGGATAAAACACCATTACCCGCTTCTCAGCGCCTACCGCAAAGGCTAATGATGCCGCCATGTATATTCGCCCCGCCTCATCCGCAGACGCTCCCGCCGTCTGGTCAATTATTGAACCCATAATCCGAGCGGGAGAAACCTATGCGCTTGATCCCAACCTGAGCCGGGCAGAGGCTCTCGCGTACTGGATGGGAGCAGACAAGGAAGTCTTCGTTGCCGAGCAAGCGGGCGCCATCCTCGGCACCTATTACATGCGTTGCAATCAGGCGGGCGGTGGTCAGCATGTTTGCAACTGTGGATACGTCACAGCACCTAATGCGACCGGTAAAGGCGTCGCACGTAGTTTGTGCGAACACTCAATGGCAACCGCCCGCGCCCACGGGTATCGGGCGATGCAGTTCAACTTCGTCGTGAGCACCAACCTGCGGGCCATTTCGCTATGGCAGAAAATGGGTTTTGAAGTCGTGGGCACATTGCCCGGCGCGTTCAGGCACCCGACCCATGGCTACGTTGACGCCTTCGTTATGTATCAAGCGCTATAAGGGCAGTTGGCGTTCGCGATGTAGTGTGAGATGCTGTCCTGCCCGTGCGGTCGCGGTGACAGTTGCGTCCTTGGCCGTTTCAGCACCCACCCGCCGATGGCCGCGATAGGACGGTGAGTGGATGAGGCAGATCGAACCGTCGACAAGCGAGTCCACGCAGTTTTTAACCGAGATCAACCGAGTGCCTGACTGACCAGCGCGTAGTTGCGGTGATACGTGGGTCTGCTTTGCCCGCACGCGGCGCGCGACGTCGCGTCTTGATCCCACAGCCGGCGTCGTTGAGCCCACGCGCGGGGAGCCATCCTGCACGATCCGTGGAGACCCTATCGATACGGACGAGCCCGCCCTGCTCGCGCAGAATCACCATCAATGCCGAACGGCCATGGTCGTTTGCCGCGCGCTCCAGCGCCATCAAGTAGGCATGATCGCCGCTCTCGCTCCATGTACATGGGCGGGCGCCTCAAGCCGCAACGGCTCGCCCTGGTGCTGCACGGCCTCTCCGGCCACAGCAAAACCCACCTTCTCATCGAGCGAAAGACCCTCCGCCTCCTATGCCCGCAGCATCAATGTCGGCCGCATGATTGCCAAGACGACCGAGATACGAGGGCCTCGAAGCGGAAACCGGCCAGCATGTTGGTAATGATCTTCCATTCGCCACCGACAAGACGCTCGAACCCTTTCACCTTGGTATTGAGGTAGATTTTCGCACCGCGGTCGCGCGCGCCCTTGGCCATGGCCTGCGTGACGTCGGCGGGTGCAATATGGCCATCGTCAGGATGATAAAGCGCGGCGAAGGGAACCCATTCCTCCTCGCCCTAAACCGCTTGCATTTTCGAAGCAGTATACCTAACTGCAACCAGTTGCATATTACAATCAATGGCGGAGGAGTTGGAACGATGAAGCTCTACTCAGCACCTGGTTTCACCAGCTTGGCCGATCATATCGCGATGCTGGAGGCTCGAATTCATTTCGACCTGGTCAAGGTCGACCTCGAGAGCAAACAAATCGAAGGCGGCGGCTGTTACACGGACATCAATCCTACGGGCTATGTGCCTGCCCTTATGTTCGACGACGGTGAGCTGCTGACGGAGAATGTCGCGATCCTGGCATGGATTGCCGATCGCGCACCGGAGCTCGCCCCTGTTGGTCATCTGGGCCGATACCGCCTGCTCGAAATGTTAAGCTTTATCGCGACCGAGATTCACAAGCGCTTTCCCGTCTACTTGGCGCTTCCGGCAGATGTCAGGGAGGCGGCCGGCCGCGAAATATTGCACTGGTTCGGATTCATCGCGGGTCGCTTGGACCGGGGCCACCTTTTCGGAGAGACCTTTACGGTCGCGGACGCCTATCTCTTCCAATTGGCATGGGGTGCGGCGCAACTCGGGTTCCCTCTGCCCGAGCCGTTTGGCGATTACATCGCACGGATGGAACACCGGCCCGCGGTTCAGACGGCGCTGCGCCGGGAGGGTCTCGCATGAGCGAGCTCGTGATCCGCACTGATGGGGTCGAACTCGCGACGCAGAGCTTCGGCAACCCAGCCCGTCCACCGCTGCTCCTCGTCATGGGCGGGATGGCGTCCATGCTGTGGTGGTCGGACGAGTTCTGCCATCGGCTTGCCGAGCGGGGCCGTTTCGTCATTCGCTATGACCAGCGCGATTCCGGTCTTTCGACGAAGTATCCCCCCGGTCGGCCCGGCTACACCTTCGACGACGCCGTCGATGACCTTTTCCGCGTGCTCGACGGCTACGGGATTTCGAAAGTTCATATCGTCGGCTTTTCGCTCGGCGGCATGGTGGGACAGGTCGCCGCGCTGAAGGCTCCGAAGCGCACGCTTTCCCTGACGGCGATCAGCACCTCGCCGGTCGGAATGGACACGTCCGATCTTCCAAGCAGCGGCGAGGCTTGGATGGAACATATGTCCGTGGAAGCGGATTGGTCGGACCGGGCAGACGCGGTCACGTACCTCGTTGAGGATGCGCGCCTGACTGCGGGGACGGCACATCCGTTCGACGAAGCCGGGACCCGCGCCTTCCTCGAGCGGGATTTCGACCGGTCCGGAGGCTATCTCAGCGCCACCAACCACAGCATCCTATTTGGGGTCGGCGAGAGGTGGTGGGGCCGCCTGAACCAAATGAAAGTGCCTCTTCTCGTTCTGCACGGCACAGCCGACCCGGTCTTTCCCGTCGAGCACGGCGAGGCACTCGCGCGAGCGGTAGCGAATTCGAACTTCGTGAAGATCGAAGGTGGCGGCCATGAAATTCATCCCGGAGATTGGGAAGAGATCATTTCTGCTATCGACGAACATGTCGGGGAATGAATTCCCGCCAGGCGATAGTGAAGGAGGGTATCGAGGTGCCGTTCTTTATGACGCGGTAACGAAGCTGTGCTGCTGGCAGGACCGGGGTGATGGGTTGAAGTCCCCGCCGCAGGACGCGCGCGAGGTCCGGTTTGTCGTCCGGCCGATCAATCACCCTGGTCCTCGGGCGGCAGATTGGCCGGGTTCCACACGACCTCCCACAGATGCTCGTCCGGATCGGTGAAATATCCGGCATATCCTCCGTAGAACGTCTTTTCAGCAGGCTTTACGATCCGCGCGCCGGCACCGGCTGCCTCTTCCATGATCTCGTCCACTTCGCTTCGCCGGGACACATTATGGCCGATCGAGAACGACGTGGCGCTGGCTGGGGCCTTCGGCACGCCGCTGTCATGCGCAAGGTCGTCCTGCGCCCAGATTGCCAGTTTCATGCCGTTGGCGAGATCGAAGAACGCCACGGCGCCATGCTCGAATTCGCGGCCGACGATCCCTTGCGTCGGCAGCTTCAGACCGTCGCGATAGAACGCGAGCGACCGTTCCAAGTCAGCAACGCCAAGCGTCAGGACAGATATCCGCGCCTTCATGGTCATTCCCCATCCGATCGAGCTATGCGTGTGGCAGCATTAACTGACTGCAGGCGAATACCTTCTAGACCTGATGCTCTTTGTTGATCTGC
This sequence comes from Sinorhizobium meliloti 4H41, assembly GCF_000375585.1. GTDB lineage: Bacteria > Pseudomonadota > Alphaproteobacteria > Rhizobiales > Rhizobiaceae > Sinorhizobium > Sinorhizobium meliloti_A. The sequence goes on from NZ_AQWP01000011.1 coordinate 32,099, forward strand.
TCACGCATCCAAACAAGAAATTTCTGGAGGGGCAGTGACGGCGCTATGCTCTTGGGCCAGGTCAGATAATAACCCTCGCCACTGTAACAGGTCATGCTGAAAGGCGCTACGAAGCTGCCGGTCTGGAGATGCCGGTTGACGAAAACCTTCGTCGCAATAGCGACCCCGATGTCCAAAGACGCAGCCTCGTAGGCAAGCGCGGAGCTTTCAAAACGAACCCCTGGGCCGGGATCAACCGTTGATCCAACACGCTTCAGCCAGGCGGCCCAGTCGGTGGGGCGCGCCATGGAATGCAACAGCCTGACACGGCCTAGATCATCAGGGCTCTTCAACTTGTGCATTGCCTGAAACGCTGGCGAGCAGATAGGAATGAGCTCGACATCGACCAGCTTCTCACTGTGGAGATCCGGCCAGTTTCCCTTTCCTGCACGAATGGCGGCATCCAGATTCTGCGTTTCGAAATCGACCGGCGCGATGGAGGAGCTCAGGCGCACCTCGATTCGGGGAAACGTTTCATGGAATTGCGTCAAACGCGGAATGAGCCAGCGTTGCGAGAACGTTCTGTAGGACTGAATGGCCAGAATAATATCCCGCCTGCCGCGCCGGGAACTGGATGCCAGCTCAATACCTACCCGCCGGATCCCCTCCTGAGTTCTTGTTAGCTCTGACGCCGACGCCGAAGGTAAGAACACCAGCTCCCCGTTTTTTACCCAAAGTCCTTCCACCTCATCCAACGTGAACCCAATGAGATTGCGCACTGGCGACGATTTCAGCACTTGCATCTTCCTACAATTTCGCTGCCCCAGCGCTGCCATTAAGATCCGGATCTCCGATCTGAACAGTCAGGGTCGAAACACAGAGCGATAGCAGCAAACTGAAATTTCTACCGATGGTCGACAACCGCAGACTCTCACTGTCCCTGAGGACGCTCCACGCAGCGAAGCATCGCGAGGACCTTCACCCCGCATTGCGCAAACTTTGCGTACGACACGGCCTGTCGCACATGACATTGCTTGTGGTTCGCAACGGAGGCAGGTCCGGCTTGTACCCCGACTACTGCACGACATATCCAGATACGTGGACTGAGATATACATCGACAAGGGCTATTTCGACATAGACCCGGTGATTGACGTCGTCCGTTGGGGGTTCCTCCCGGTGGACTGGTCCTCTCTCGATCGGCGGTCAGGACAGGTCTACCGATTGTTTAAGGAAGCGCGTTCGTACGATATTGGCCCCTATGGCTTGACGATCCCCATCCGAGGCTCGAAAGGCGAACGATCGCTCTTTTCCGTGACCTCGAACCTGCCCAAGCGCGACTGGTCGCGGCTACGCGCTTCGAGCATTCACGAGCTGCAGATCCTTTCCCACTATCTTCATGAGACGATGCTGTCTGCAAGCGGTCTTCGAGAGATTGGCCGCTACCGGAACCTCTCGAGGCGCGAAAGCCAGTGCCTTCAGCTTCTTGCAACAGGCCGGATTTCCAAACAAATAGCAGCAGATCTAGGCATCTCAGAAAACGCGGTGAAGTTGTACCTGCGATCGGCAAGACAAAAACTCGGTGCTTTTACAAGTTATCACGCCGTTGCCAAGGCAAGCTTCCTCGAGTTGATCAAAATCTGACCGCGCCCGATTGCATTCGCGGCCCGTCCCTCTCTTTCGACATTCCCGGGACGGTCAACCTCCCGAATTAGGTAGATTGGCTACCCGCTCCTCTGGGTCCACAGATGAGATCAGAAGCTCACGCATGGCAGATGCGGGCGGCAAATAAAACATCTCGACGATGGCTGAGATGAAGCACGCCATCCGCCGGCTGTATCGGGAGGTAGCGATGGTGGATCGAATAACTATTGAACACTGGCGGAATGCTCCCCGACTTACCGCGTTCGCAGAGTTCTTCGAAAGAACCGCCGGCGGAAAGGGTGGAGCACCGGATCTTGCCGAACCGAAAATCGACATGAGCCTGCTCGACTTTGATCTCGAGAGCGCAATTTTCGCGGATACGCATCGGCGTCTTTGGGGTAATTTTGACAGCCATTACTTTGCCAGTATTCCCTATAGGCTTGAAGAGGAGTGCCGTCTGGGTGCTGCACTACTTTCCTTCGCCTTAAGGACCTGGGCGCACAACGCCTCCCCAACGACAATATACACGCTGGGCACGGGCACCGGTTGCCTCGCTCGCACGCTCGCCACGCTTGGCGATGGTCGCATCGAGGCGCTCTGCTGCAGTCCAACCGCAGCCAATCGAGCGTCGTTCTTCGCGAACCGGGGAAGCGAGCACGCGCACTTCTTCCACGGCCCATTCTTTGAGTTGGACGACGATCGATACGCGACCGACAAGGATCTTCTCCCATTTCGGGGCGGCTTTGACGTGCTGTTGGAAGACACGACGTTTCAGATGTACGACCGCGATCGGCTAAAGCAGCTGGAGTTCGTTGTTCCTCGCATACGGCCTGGCGGTCTCCTCGTGCTGGTGCAGAAGCTCGCGCATGAAGACCGCGACATTTATGATGAACGCGAGCGGCAGAAGGACGAGCTTTTTAAGTCCCGGTTCTTCTCGACAGATCACATCTCCAAGAAAAGGGATGAAGTCCTGAACACGATGACGGATCTTCAAGTCGATCTGGCGACCACGGTAGCCGCTCTGAGGGGGTTTTTCCGATACTCAGTGCTGACCTGGAACAGCGGGAATTTCTACACCATCGTGTCATCCAACTCCCGCGCTTCCATGTTGGAACTGGTTTCGCTGATGGTGAAACCGGCAATTCCACCGAACTATTGCTACGAACGTTTGCCAGCGGCGATCGTCGATACCGAGTCAGAGGCCTTGGCTCCTGATCTGACGTGGCGTAGCGCGAATACCATGGTGCTGCTCGCCCCGAAGCTCGGCGTCATGAAATGACGACAATCGGAAAGGCCGGCGAGCATTGCAGCGCAGCCGACGTGCGCCGCACTTTGTCTGCCTTGATGCCGCATCTTACCGCCTATTGGGGATGTCCCCTTCGACACTACGCGTCGGTTGCCCAAGACGTCGAGAAATTCCATTCCGAGTGTTGCGCGCGTCGCCATGCAATGGAGCTGCTATGCCGTTGCGTCGAGCGGGCAGCTCTCAGATCCGGTTACGACCCTGAGGAAGCTCGAAGCGCCAGCCTTCAGTTGATGGGGTCACCGGTACTGCAGACCGGTCCGCATTGCCTGCTGCTGATCGAGCCGGATGCGTTCTACACGCATCTGTTCAGCCTGTTGGGTCTGAACGCCCATGGCCGCGAATGGTACGTTACCTATCATGCCTCGACGGTCAGTTTCGCGGAAAAGGCAAAGAAAGGCCCTGGCTGGCTCTGGCTCGAAGGCGAGCCTCTCAACGTCTTCGGCCTACCGCGGAGCCGGATGGATTCATTCAGCATCTGCGCTCTGAATGGTCCCTATCGTTTTGCTTTCTCGAATGGCAAAGGCGAAACAGCACCGAATGACTCGGCCGCCCATCTCCTCGCCGAGCTGCCATCGGATGAATTTACTTCCGGCGCCGACGCAATCAGGGCGGCCAATCAAACCCTTTGGCACGACAAGCTACCCTCCCCCATCAAGCTGCTTCAGCTCGACGATTTCGACATCGCGGACCTGGTCGCCGACCATCTCGACGACGCGGGATCCTGGATGTCGGCTGGTTTCATCGGAGACGGAAAGGTCGCCGAGAGCATCCTGCATGCCATGGATCGCCTGAACATTGGACCGTGGCAGGGTTGGGTCCGCAGAACGACCGATCTCTTCTGGCGCATGGAAAAAGGGAGGATTGTTCCGCTTCGCCTCCAGGACAACGCCCTCAGGGCCACGTGTCCGGACTTCGAAGTAAAGTTCCGGCCGGACAGCATCGCAGCGGCGCTTCGGCAGCGAGCGATCGTGCCGAGCCTCTATACTGTGTTCCTGGTGACTTCCATTTTGCCTGGCGTGAGAGCGCTTGGGGGATGTCGCCAGACGATCTACTACCCGCTTATGCGCTATCTCACCGCCATCGGACTTGAGCGATCGGGTGATTTCGATTTCCTGACCGAAATGCGTGAAGACGACCAACCTGGGCTTTGGGGCCATCGTGTCTTGAAGCCTCTCAACGGCAATCCCTTCCGGGAGATCAAGCTCTTCAGAGGAGCCGAGACGCCTCTTGAAACATACGCGGCGATGCCTTTGGTGCAATCGAGCGGTGACCTCGCAAGTTTCATCAGCGATCCGATTTGGGCGGACCTTTCAGGGCACATCGTCAGCGGAGCTATCACCTTGGGGTCCGAGGAGTGGCAGTGGTCGGGCTCGTGATCTAGGATTCTGAGCGGTTTCGATGCTGGGATTTCGTCCGACCTGACCTGGAACTTTTGTTGGAGGTCGATGTGTCGATTGAAGAAGCGGCGGTAATCAGACGCCTGTCAGTCCGGGACGTAGACGAGTTTCGCCGCATACGCCTGGAGGCGCTTTCACATGAACCGCTTTCGTTTGCGAGTGTATATGGCGATTGGGTCCATCTCTCCGACCGCGAATGGCGCCGACACCTCGACCAGCCAGTTTTCGCCGCGTTCTTGAACGGTGAGCCCGTCGGCATGATGGGGCTAAGATTTGAGCGTGCAAGGAAAATGGCGCATCGTGGAAGACTTGTTAGCGTCTATGTACGGAAAGACGAACGAGGGACCGGGGTTGCGGCAACCCTTTTGCATGAGGTTACGGAGCATGCACGAGACCGCGGAGCACTGCAGCTGGAGCTTGCCGTAAATGCCGAGAATTCGGCAGCGATACGCTTCTATCAGCGTCACGGATTCCTAGAGGTTGGCCGCATTCCGAACGGCTTCCTGGGTCACGATGCGGAGAATGACGAGTTGATCATGGTCCTGCGCTTGAAGAGATAACCATTACCGTTCGTTTCGCTTCACTCGCCTCATTAGGCCCAATTGACGGACCTTTGTTTTAGTATGCGTTCAGCTGAGCTGTGCGTCTAACATGACTCACCTGTTCGTATGGGTTTCACGGAAGAGTCGCGGCGTCACCCCGAAGCGTCTTTGGAAGACCTGCGTGAAGCGTGCGGTCGGCGCAAGCCCCACCCGCCTTGCGATTTCCTTCAACGGAAGTTCTTGGGAGAGCAAGATACGCGCCGCGTCCAGCCGGACGGTCTCGATATACTGTGCCGGCGTCTCGCCGATCGCGGCGACAAACCGTCTGTAAAACGTCCGCTCCGAAAGGCCAACCCTCGCCGCAAGGCTCGGCACATCCAGCGCGGTATCGAGATTGGCTTGTGCCCACACCAGGAGATCTGCGAGAGGAGCATCGGCTTTCGCCTGGGCACGCAGCAGCGGGCTGAATTGAGACTGATAGCCGGGACGGCGTGCGTAGAGGACTAGGCGCTTGGCGACCCGACTGGCAAGCGCGCTGCCGAGATCCTCGCTGACCATGGCGAGGGCCATGTCAATACCGGTGGTCACTCCCGCCGATGTCCAGACGTTGCCGTCGACGACATAGAGAGCATCGGCGTCGACCGTAAGGGAGGGATAGAGTCGCGCGAGCGCTTTGCAGGCGCTCCAGTGTGTGGAACACGCTTACCGTCCACCAGTCCCGCCGCCGCGAGCACAAAGGAGCCGGCGCAAACCGACCCGAGTCGTCTGACGGACGAGGCGCTCCGCGACAACCACCGCCCTAATTCCGGCGTCCGGGTTGCTGCCGTGACCGCGCCGGCCTCGGCCCCGGCCACCAGGATTGTGTCAACCCCTCGTGGCACCTTCGCCAGTGCTTTCGTTTCGACGACGACCCCGCTGCTACTCGGCACCGCACCGCCGGTCGGCGAGGCCAAATGCACGGCATAGCGTCCAGGCTCTCCATCCTCTGCGAGTGCGTGGTTGGCGGATGCGAAAACGGAAGCCGGCCCGGTCGCATCCAGCAATTCGAAATCTTGATAGACGGCAATGACGATATGATGCAGCACTGGCAGGATTTACCATCTTTTTGTCATTCCTGCCAACTCTATGTGCCTGCTAGTGTTCACACTGGTGGTCGGCCAAGGACCGCGCCACCGCAGGGAGGAGTAATCATGACTGAAGCATCGGAACCATCAAAGTCAGCGCCCGAATCCCCCACGTCGGGCTGGCAGTCGATACAATGGTGGCCCACGGCTATCGGCCTGGCATTCGCGGCTTTCGTTTCGATCGATCTGCTCAGTGGTTCGGAGCAGGGCACGGACTTGGCTGCGATCGTCGTCGCCTCGGGCCTCGTGTACCTGGCAGCGGCTGCCTTGGAGATTCCGTGGGTTTCCTGGCCGGTATTCCTGCTATCGGTGGTAGTGATCACCGTCGCAAGGTTTGGCCTCATACCGTTCGATGCGACATGGGCGATGCTTATCCTCGCCGCCCTCTTTGCGGTCTATGGCGTGATCCGGGCTCTGAGACGTCCTAACCGCGAACTGCCGCTGCAAGCCATCGCAATGAGCGCCTTCGGCGGTTTAGCCACCGTTGCCCTCTTCATCAGCCCCTTTGTGGGAGCGCTGCTGGTAGCGGCGGGACTGGTCGCGCATGCCGGCTGGGACGTCTATCACCACGTCAAAAACAAAGTCGTCGTACGGTCGATGGCCGAGTTCTGCTTCGTGCTGGACACTGCTCTCGCGATCGTCATAGTCTTAGCAACACTGAGAGGCTGAGAAGGCTGAGACGGCCGAGACGGGCACCCTGCCGTAGGTTACGGCGTTGAGGTTCTGATCTCGATGCGCTCGAGCTGCGACGCCCTTCGACAAACCCGCGCAGTGTCCGCTGTGACGCAATCGTGTCATGCCTTGACCCAAAAAACTACAACGCCAACTCGCGGCGCAATGCTTCGAGATGTTCCATGGCAACCACGCCGTCTGCGATCGTCGGGGCCAAAGTTTTATGTCCCGCTAACGCCGGGATAACGTCGGCGAGCAGCGAATGGTAACCCTTTGGGTCCTCGTTGGCGGCCGCAGTGAAGTTGGGTTTCCAGATTAACGTGTCGACGGCATCGTCAAGGGTGGCAGCGGGATCGTCGACCTTAAAGGGCGGGTTGCGGTTCCAGCGCACGTCGATGACGTTGTCGACCTCGATGCGCTGGTGATCGCCCATAATTTCGATGCGTTCGACGGGCGCGCCGCGCGATTGCGCGGTGCCCATGGCGATCGTGCCGATGGCGCCGCATTCGAAATCGAAGTTCACATGGAAGAGCACCTTGCCCCTGCCCTTCTCGACCTTGCGGGCCGTCAGCTTCGTGACCGGCGAGACGAGGAAGGAGACGAGGTCCATGTAATGCACACAGTGATGCAGGAAGAAGCCGGTATAGTCGACATTGCCTGCGAAATAGCCGGGCGCGGTCATGTAGTAGCCGGTAAGGCCGTAGATTTCGCCGAAATGACCAGACCGCAGGATGTTGGCCGCGATCTTGTTGCCTGCTGAATAGCGCTTCATGAAGCCGAGAAGCAGCGGCTTGCCCGACTTTTCCGAGGCCGCGAGCAGTTCGCGTGCCCCGGCGGCGCTACCGGACGGTGGCTTTTCCATGAAGACGGGAAGGCCCCGCTCCAGCGCCATCTTGCCGAACAGGAGATGCTGGTCCGGCCCGACAGCCATGCCGACGGCGTCGATGTCGGAGCGGCGTATGAGCTCCTCCGCGTCACTCGTCAGGTTTGAGACGCCGAACTGCCGCCCGGCCGAGGTCAGACGATTGCCGTCGATATCGCAGAGCGCGCCGATCTGCACATCATGGCGAACGAGTTGCGGAAGCAGCATCTGAGTGGCGTGGACGCCGCAGCCAATCCAACCGATCTTGAGTGTCATCGACGATATTCCGTAAGCAGGATGTGGGACTTGATGAATGCGGCACTCGCGGCGAGACGTTCGCTCTCGTCCTCGTGCGGAGCACGCCACTGCGCAAAGGGAACGCCGAAGCGGTCGTCGTTGCGACGGAAGGGTTCGAGCGAGATAGGGCCGCCATAACCGATATCATGGAGCGCGCGGAATACCTCGACCCAATCCGTCGCCCCTGTACCGGGAAAGCCGCGGTGGTTCTCGTTGGCCTGAAAATGCACGACGCGCTTTCCACCGAGTCGGATCGCCTCGGCAATGGAGGCTTCCTCCATGTGCATGTGGAACGTGTCGAGCATGAGCTGGATGGCTGGATGATCGACAGCGTCGAGCAGTTCAATCGCCTGCTGCGTGGTGCAGAGCACGTCGCTTTCGAACCGGTTGAGCGGCTCGACCGCCAGTACGACGTTCAGTCTGGCAGCATGATCGCCCGCTTCCTTCAAACCCGCGACGCAGCGTGTCTTACGGGAAAAGCGCTCCTCCTCGCTCACCGGCTGCGGCGGCCGACCGGCAAAGACGAGCGGGTTGCCCGTGAGCGGGCCGCCGACGATCGTGGCGCCGAGAGCTGCGGCGCAATCGGCCGCATATTTGAGGTAGTCGACGCCGGCGCGATGCGCGCCCGGATTATCCGACGAAAGATTGCGCTGCAGGTTGACGCGGGCGGCGAGGACGACCTGGAGCTCGGCAGCCTCGAGCGCATGGCGCGCCTCCTTCAGGTCGAGCTCGCCCGGTTCAGGCACAAGAAGCTCGACGAAATCGTAGCCGAGCCTTTTCATCTCGGAAAACAGCGGGAAATGCTCCGACGTAAACGGCCGCGCATATTGCATGGAGATCAACCCGACGGGATTCATTGTCTGTCCTCTTTCACTCGGTTCAGCCCTTCACCGCGCCTTGGGTCAGCCCGCCGATCAGGCGGCGCTGCACGAGAAGGAAAAGGATGGTGGCCGGCATCGCGCCGACGACGGCGCCCGCCGCAAGCAGGCCCCATTCGATCTGGTATTCTCCGATCAGCGTCTGGATCGCCACCGTGACCGGCCGGACGTTCCTGCCGCCGAGCGTTAGCGCGTAGAGATATTCATTCCAGGCCGTGATGAAGATGTAGATGCCAGTGGAAATAATGCCTGGTATCGTGAGTGGCAGCACGACCCGGAGCAATGCCGTCAGCCGCGAGCAGCCGTCGATCATCGCCGCCTCGTCAAGGCTTTTCGGGATCGCGCCGACATAGCTCGTTAGCATCCAGACCGCGAAGGGAATGGCGACCGTTGCATTGGCGAGAATCAGGCCGAAATGGGTGTCGAGAATGCCAGCCTTCCGCATCAGCACGAAGAGCGGCAGGATCAGGAGCACGATCGGGAACATGTTGATGAGCAGGAACTGCAACATCAGAAGCTTACGGCCCGCAAAGCGGAAGCGCGAAAAGGCGTAGGCCGCCGTCACCGCGACGGCAAGGCCGAGCACCACTGTGCCGCAGGCTATGATCAGGCTGTCGAGCATGTTGTCGAGGAAGGAGGTCTGCTGGAGCAGGCGCACATAGTTGTCTAGGCTCCAGCCGGCGGGGGAGACGGAAACGCCGGTGGCGTTCAGCGCCTCCGTCGGCGTCAGCGAAGTCAGCACCATCCAGACGAAGGGCCCCATGGCGAAGAGCACGATCAAGAGTACCGGCAGGTCGGTGGTTAGGATACGGCGGAACGTGGAGGGTCTGTTCATCGCTCAACCTCCCGCATGGTACGGGCAAGATAGACGGCGACGATCGCGCCGAGCAGGATCGTGAAAGTCACGGCGATCGTCGTGCCGTAGCCGAAATCTAGGTTCTGGCGGGCGCGGACGAAGGCGTAGAGCGGCAGGGTATGGGTTGCATAGCCCGGGCCGCCGCCGGTCATGACGAAGATGACGTCCATGGAATTGGCGACCCAAATGACGCGAAGCAGTCCCGCCGTCGCCAGCACCGGGGCGATGCCAGGCAGCGTGATGTGCACGAACTGGCGCCATGGGGAGGCGCCGTCGATGGACGCGGCCTCATAGTGGCTCCGTGGAATTCCCTGGAGGCCGGCAAGGATCATGACGGCGAAGAAGGGAAAGCCCTGCCAGGTGAGCGTCGCTATGATCGCATAAAGCGCTAGATTCGGATCGGCAAGCCACGGCACGGCGGACTGCACGACGGAGAGATAGATGAGGATATCGTTTAAGACGCCCGTATTGGGATCGTAGATCCAGCGCCACATCAACGCGATCACCACGCTCGGCAGGGCCCACGGAATGATGATGAGGGCGCGCGCAAGTCCCCGCCAGGGGAATTCCCGGTTGAGCAACAGCGCAGTCAACAGGCCGAGCCCCATCTGAAGCGGCACTGTCAGACCGATCCAGATGGCGGTATTGCCGAGCGCAGTCCAGAAGACGGGATCGGCGAAGAGCTTCACATAATTCCCGAACCCGACGAAACGGCTGGCGTTCGGCTTCCACAGGACAAGATCGTAGAGACTGGTGAAGACCGCCTGGGCCATGGGAAAGAAGACGATGAACAGCGTGACGACCACGGCCGGCGCCAGCAGCATGTATGGCATCAGCCGCACGCTCCAGGGCGTCGGAATGGCAGGCGTCGTCGGAGATGGAGCGGTTGTCGCGGTCATGCGGTCGTTCCCGGCAGTTGGCATTCGGAAGCCATCCGCCCTGAGGTTCGGGCGGGCGGATGGCAAGGGTGGAGCGTGCGCAGACTGCTCGCTCCGGGGGGCTACTGCTGCGCGAATAGCGCCTCGAGCTGCTGCATCATCTGCTCGGAGGTGATCTGGCCGGTCAGCGCTTGCTGCATCGCCGTCTGCCAGGCCGTATTGACGAACTCCGACGTCGCCGTGTTCTGCGGCAGCACATGGGCGAACGGCAGTGACTGAACTGTCGCGTCCACGAAACGACGCTCATGCAGCGTCCAATTTTCTGCGCCACTCTTCGTCACAGTCATCTGGCCGGTCGCCTTGTTGAAGGCCACGTTGTTGTCGCCCTCGGCCAGGAAGGATATCCACTTCCACGCCGCATCCTTCACCTCCGACGAAGTGAAGATCGCCAAGGACTCATCGCCGTAGGACGTCCAGCGTCCACCGCCGCATTCCGGCACCGGCACGGCGGAGACCTTGTCGCCGAGCGCCTTAACCATGTCGTTGGAAGAGCCGATGTGATGGATCGTCATCGCCGTTGTCCCATTCTTGAAGGCACCGGTGATTTCCTGGAAGCCATCGTTCGGTGCCGATGGCGGAATGACCTTGTCCTTCTGGAAGAGATCGATCAGCCACTGATTGGCGGCAATCGCCTCCGGCGTCGTCAGGCCGCCGGACTCGAGCTTGGCGCCCTGCGAGAGCACGAAGGCGCCCCACTGGTCCCATCCACCCTTTCCGCCGCGCAGGCCGAAGCCGTAGGTCTCAGGCGCCTTGGTGAGCTTTATTGCCGCGTCGCGCAACTCCTCGCAGGTCGCAGGCGGCTTTAGGCCCGCTTGCTCGAAGAGGTCGGCGCGATAATAGAGATAAAGCACGACGTACTGGATCGGTAGATAATACTGCTGGCCGTCCGGACCCTTGTTGAGTTCCAGCAGGTTGTCGAGCAGGTCCGCCTTGCCGGGCCAGGCATCGATGCGCTCGCCGATCGGCTCCAGCGCTCCCATTTCGATGAGACGCGGCTGCGCAAACAGCTTCACCATGGCAGCATCCGGGGCATTGCCCCCGACAAGCGCGGTGTAGAGATTATCGTAATAGCTGTTCCAAGGAACGTTTTCCGCCTCGACCTCGATGCCCGGATTGGCGGCCTCGAACTTGGCGACGAGATCATCCATCGGATTTTCGGGATTGTCGAAGTGATACCAGAAGCGGACAGTTTCCGCCGATGCAGTGCCTGCGAGAAGCGACGTTGCGAACGCAGCGCCGATTGTCAGTTTCTTCCAGTTTTTCATTGTCTCCTCCTCTGAAAACCCAAGTCAGTTGCGGGCAGCCATTCGTTTTGCCGCCACCCCCGCGACCACCAGCGCCTCCCGCGCGGCAGCCAGATCGCAGGTATTCTGCAGAAAGCCGTGCGTAACACCCGGCACGACCGTCAGAGTATCGCTGCGCCCGAGGCTCTTGAGGCGAGCGTGCAGCAGGATGCTGTCGGAAAGCAGCGGATCTACACCTGCGGCCATCAGGTGAAGTGGCGGCAGGGCCTTCAGTGTTTCGTCCGAAGCGACGAGCGGACAGGCCAAGGGGTCGGCTGACATATCTCGGTGGCCGACATACCAGTGCCAATAGCGTTGCATCTTTGCGGTCGTCAGACCCGGTCCATTCTCGAAATCGCGGTAGGATTGCGTACGAAAATTGCCAGCATAGGTTCCATAGAAAAGCAGTGCGCCGGCCGCAGCGGTTTTCGCTGTGGCTTGCTCGTGAAGCATGGCGGCAAGCGCCAGGTTGGCACCCGCCGAGTCGCCCGCAAGGATGAGAGGGCCGTCACCGACGCGGAAGGCACCGGTGACGGCAAGGGCGGAGCGGAACGCTGCGACAACGTCCATCAGGCCCGCGGGATAAGGATATTCGGGCGACAGCCGATAGTCCGGCAGCAGCACTGGCAGACTGCACTCCAGCGCAAGGACCCGCGCACAGCGCTCATGGGTCTCGGGGCTGCAAAACGCGAAACCGCCGCCATGCACGAAGATGACCGCGCCCGGCCGATGATCTGGCGGCACGAGAACCTTCAGCCGCACGCGCGCAGAGCCAAGGATTTCATCCGCGTCGACCCAGGCGTCGCCCACAGCAGCCATCTCGGGGAGATCGCGGTTCCAGCGGCGATTGCTCTGCGCAGTCAGCGCCCTCCCCTGCGCAGGAGGCAGCGTCGTCGGATCCGGTTGCGGGCCGGTTTCTCGATCGACGCGGTCAAGGAGCGCCGCCATTTCGGGAGAAAGCCGGGACATGTAGGGAGCCGCATTCATTGGCTCGCATCCGGAAAAACGTCGGGACCGAGGTCCACGATGGTCGCGATGTGGTGCCGAAGTGCTTCACTCGCCTTTTCCACGCCCCCACTCTCCACCGCTTCAATGATAGGGCCGTGACGCTGCGCTGTTGCGACAAGATCGCGGGGACTGGTGCTGCGTGAAATCTTAAAGCGGTGATTGTGCACCAGACAGCGGTGCAAGATCGGGTCCAGAGCGGGAAGTTGAGCATCTTGAAAAATGCGACGATGGAAATCGCGGTCGAGAGAGGCGAGCTCAAGCTCGTCGCCAACGGTCGCCGCCTGGAGCATCTCAGCGAACAAAGCCTTTAGATCGGCAACAAGCGTACGGCTCGGCATCTGCAGCGCACGCAGAATGCCGCTGCACTCGATCTGCTGGCGCACGCGGAACATCTCCACCGCTTCGGCTTCAGTACATTCAGAAACCTGCGTGCCCCGATGTCCCTGCCGCCGCACAAGCCCCTCCTCCTGCAATTGCAGCAGCGCCTCGCGCACGGTTCCCTGGCTGCATGAGAAATGGGCGGCAAGATCAAGTTCCGTCAGTGACGCGCCGGCAGGAAGCACTCCGAGCATGATGTCCCGCTTGAGCGCATTGAAGGCGGCCGTCGACTTCGCCGGTTTTGCGTCTCGCGAATGTGACTGGGCCGAAAAATACTTCATATGCGTCCGCGGAGTTGCCAACCATCTTGCGTCTTATTATTGATATTGATATCGATAATGGAGGTCAAGGGTAAAAGCTGACCTTTTGGAGGACCAAACCGTGACGGCAATCAGCTTGGCGCAGATCCGAAAATCCTATGGCTCGCTACAGGTCATCCATGAGATCGATATTGATATTGAAAGTGGTGAGTTCCTCGTTCTGGTAGGTCCTTCCGGCTGCGGCAAATCTACTCTACTGCGCATGATTGCGGGGCTTGAGGAGATTTCCGGAGGCAGACTCGATATTGGAGGAAAGCTGGTGAACGCGCTTCCGCCATCCCAGCGAGACATCGCGATGGTGTTCCAGGATTATGCCCTCTACCCGCATATGAGCGTGCGCGAGAACATGGCGTTCGGACTCAAGATGCGCGGGGCTGATGAAGCGATTGTCAGGCAGCGCGTGGCGCGGGCGGCCGAGATCCTTCAGATCCAACCATTTCTCGACCGTCGGCCTGCCCAGCTATCGGGAGGTCAGCGCCAGCGCGTCGCCATGGGCCGCGCCATCGTGAGGGAGCCTTCCGCTTTCCTTTTTGATGAACCTCTGTCGAACCTTGATGCATCGCTGCGGGTAGAAATGCGGCTGGAGATCGCAAAGCTCCATAACCGCATGAAGGCGACCACAGTCTACGTCACGCACGACCAGGTCGAGGCGATGACGCTTGCGGACCGCATTGTGGTGCTGAATGCCGGGCGCGTCGAGCAGGTGGGTCCGCCGCTGGAGCTGTACCGCCGTCCAGCCAGCCTTTTTGTGGCCCGCTTCATTGGCAGCCCGACGATGAACACTATCTCCGCGGAAGTCGTCACCCATGGCGATGAGGTCGCAGTTCGGCTGAAGGGCCGCACAATCAAGCTTGGGAACGAGGCCGCACATGAACCGCGAGCCGCGACCGCAACCGTTGGAATCCGCCCCGAGGATCTTGTCGTCTGCGCTCCAGAAGAAGCATGGTTCGGCGGAAAACTTGCTGTGGCTGAGCGATTGGGCAGCCAGACTTATGGCTACCTGGAAACCAGCGACGCGCGTATGCTGACGGTAGAGTTTCCCCGCGAGAGTACCATCAGCGTCGGCGATCTGATCCACGTGCGGCCAAACCCAGACGCTCTTCATGTGTTCGATGGCTCTTCCGGTCGGCGATTGAATTGACGAGCGCTGTAAGGGCGAGCCAGAATTGTATCGGGAGCTAGGAGAGCTCGCGGGGTCTGCGCGAGAAGTGTCCGACTGCGCCGCCTTGGCTCTGGCAACACTTTAGAAGGCACTGCACCTTGCCCGAAGCGTCGTGCGTAGGCTCTGTCAAGCTTAAAGGCCGGAGGACGCCTCGCCGTATCAAGGCCTTCCAGGCTTGAACCCTCGCTCATGGAACGCCTGAGATGACGGCGCATAGCGGCCTCTTAACCCCCTCTCGACAGACTTCCGCTCACCACCCACAGCGGGAGTCTGTTTCGGCCTGCGTTCGTCATGTCTCGCGCCGCAAATCCGCGTCCGCACTCTTCTCAACAAGCGAGCGCAGGTTGATCATCTAGTCCTCATCGGCGGTCTTTTCATCAGGTTGGGCGTCAACAACCCGGCCCTACCCGAAAAACACTGATGGCCACCCCGTCAGCTACACCATCTCCCGGGATATCATCTCCGCTGGGCACAACTTGCGCCGCGTTCAATCGTTACGGTCGCAGCGCAGGTTGTAAGTAAGATGCGGGCTTATTGAGTCGGTTGTTTGAAACGAATACCGGCGCCACCGCCGTTTTCGGGGATGAATTCAATCCCCGCCTGTTCCAGTACACGCTGGACGCGTTCCAGCGTCGAAGGTCGGAGCTGATCGCCCCGCTCGAGACGTGTAATTGTCTGTGTCGAGACATTGGCTGCCTTTGCGAGTTCAAGCACTCCCCAGCCCAAAGCAACCCGAGCCAATTTGCACTGGATCCCTTTCATATCACCATGCCATGGTGATTTTGGTTGCGCATGTTGTGGTTGTCCTATATAGGGATGAACAGTCAAACGGCTGTACCTGGTGTTGCGAGCACCGGGCACAGCCTGACCACAACCAAGCTTACGGGAGCTCGGATCATGGCTGATTCCGACAATAGCAGAACTTTGTCTACGGTCACCCGGGGAGATATTCTTTCCTTCATAGCCGCGTCGTTACCCACAATTCCCGACTTTGCCACGACGAAGCCCCTGCCTTCGCATGCGTGGAACGACGATCCCGCGCTCGCGGTCTGGCAGCAATGGTGCAAAGCTTGGCAGCATTTGAGCGAATCTAGTTTGCGCCAGCAGCAGCTCGAAAGAGCGCTCTTTCCGGCTGTTTTGCCGCCACCGCTTGAGCAAACCGCAGGTTCGCGAGCCTACGACGAGGCTCTCGAAGCTGAAGATCGTGCATCCGTCGCGGAGGACGAGGCGGCGGAAGCCCTGTGGAGGACACCGGCGCAATCGATTGCCGGGGCAACGGCAAAGCTCCACGCTGCCATCACCAAGTGGCAACCCTCCCCCACAAGCCAAGAAGATCCCTGGCCGCAAATCCGCTCCGTCATTGCCGACCTCCTGAAGATCGATATCGCCTCTGTTGCGAGCGGACGCAATCGCGTGTCGGCGCCCAAATTCCAACCCGAGTCTCCGGGGATGGTCCAACCACACGCGTGATCCCGGGCTTACGGGCGAGCTAACAACACATTCGCTCCGCGTTCTTTGCGAGCATTTCGCCCCGGAAATCACGCGTTAGGGCCTGCCCCAACGCGGCATTCCGACACTACCAAAAACGAAAAACAAGGAACTTCAAATGAAACTGGGAAGCCAATTTCGTCCACGCCTGCTTTCAGCGATTCTGATCTCAATCTTCCTCGGGAGTGCTCCGTCGATGACGTCGGCGCAGGCACAGGAAACCGCGGAGCTTCGGATCGCCACGTCCTACAAGCTGATGACGCTCGATCCGCACTATGCCAATCTCAACGAGAACACCTCGCTGCTCTCCCACATCTACGAGCGGCTGGTCTATCAGGACGAGAATCTCGAGCTGAAGCCTGGCCTTGCCACCTCCTGGCGGCCACTGTCCGAGAAGCAATGGGAGTTTAAGCTCCGCGACAACGTCCGCTTTCATGACGGCTCAAAGTTCGGCGCGGACGACGTCGTATACACGATCGAGCGCATCCGTGACTTCCTCAAACCGCCTAGCGGCGGCTTTCGCTCCTATGTGAGCGGCATCAAGTCGGTCTCGGCCTCCGATTCCCTCACCGTCCTCATCGAGACCAATGGCCCGGTCCCCAATCTGCCACTCTTCTTCTCCTCCATTTTTGTGATGAACCGACCCTTCGAGGGGTTCGAGACAACGGAGGATCTCAATGCCGGCCACTCTCCCGTCGGTACCGGTCCCTACCGGTTCGAAAGCTGGCGTTCCGGCGAGAGCCTGAGGCTTGTTCGGAACGACGACTACTGGGGCGGCAAGCCCGCCTGGCGCGATGTGATGTTCCGGGTCATCGAGAACCCGGCCGCCCGCGTTGCGGCACTCAGCACAGGTGAGATTGATCTGGCGGATGCCATTCCGGCGCGCGACGTCGCCTCGTTGAAGGAGCGCGGCGCCAGGATTGCAAGCGTGGGTGCCGCGCGCGTCAACTTCGTGCAATTCGACGTGTCGCGGGAGACACTTCCGGGCGTGACGGGCAAGTCGGGCGAACCAATCGCCAATCCATTCAAGAGCCCTCTGGTTCGCCGTGCGCTTGCGATGGCGACGGACCGGGGCATTTTGGTCGACAAGATCCTCGCCGGCTATGGCACGGCTGCGGCTCAGGTCTTTCCCAATGGCCTGCCGGGCACCTCGGCAAATTTGGTGCCAGGGACGCCCAACTATGACGAGGCAAAATCCCTTCTTGCGAAGGCAGGCCTTCCGAACGGCTTCAACCTCGTTCTTGCAGGGCCCGCCGGACGCTACCCCGGTGACGCCGAGAGCCTTCAAGCAATCGCCCAAAGCTGGGCCCGTATCGGCGTAAACGCCCAGCCATCAGCCGCTCCGTTCTCGGTCTTCAATACCAAACGTGCCGCCGGCGACTACGCCGTCTGGTACGGCGGCACGTCCGGCGAGGCGGTCGATATCATCCTCCATACCCTGCTGGCATCCCCGAACCGCGAGCGCGGAACCGGTGCCCTGAACTTCGGGAACTATCAAAACGATGCCTTCGACGCGATGCTCGCCGAGGCGGAGAGCATTGAGGTGGGGCCGGAGCGGTACCAAGCGCTGGCGCAAGCCACGGAACTCGTTATGGCCGACCAGCCGATCATACCGCTCTACCATTTCCATCACATCGTCGGTTACGGCCCACGGGTCGGCTCCTATGTGATGCATCCCCGCGGCTGGACGACCGCGATGCAGACGCTTGCGGCAGTGGAGTAAGCGATCATGGGCATGATTTCAATTGCATTGGGAAGGCTGTCGCAAGCCTTCCTGCTCCTCATCATCATGTCGTTGATCGGATTTATCGGCATCCACAGCGTCGGCAATCCGGTCTTCAACGTCGTCAACATCGAAACCGCCACGCCAGAAGATATCCGGCAGGCGACAATCGCGCTCGGACTGGATCAACCGATCTGGAGGCAATATCTCGTCTTTATCGACAATGTGGTCAGCGGAAACTTCGGCACCTCCTACATCTATCATCTGCCGGCCTTCGAGCTGGTTATAGCGAAGTTGCCGGCGACGCTGGAACTCGCGTCTGTCGCCATGCTTATAGCGGCACCGCTTGGAACGGGGCTCGGCCTCGTTGCCGGCCGACGGAGCGGAACCCTGTTCGATCGGACCGTCCTGAAGGCGAGCGTGTCGGCACTGAGCGTTCCATCCTTCTGGCTGGCGATGATGCTGATCCTCGTCGGCGCCATCCTGACAGGCTGGTTCCCATCCGGTGGCAGAGGCTCGACCGCAACTTTTCTGGGGCAGGAATGGAGTATCTTCACCGGTGACGGACTGTGGCACCTCGTGCTTCCGGCATTGGCGTTGGCGATACCGAACATCGCTCTCATCGCCCGCCTTTCACGATCGGGAACGATCGAAGTCGAAAGCCTGGACTACACGCGGTTTTGCCGCGCCAAAGGGCTCTCCCCGCATAGGATTCTGTTTCGGCACACCCTCCCGAACATCAGCGTGCCGATTGTGACGATCATCGGCCTGCAGTTCGGCGGCATGCTCGCCTTTGCCGTGGTCGTGGAATCGATCTTTTCATGGCCGGGCGTCGGCAAGCTCTTGATCGACTCCATCCAACTGCTCGACCGCCCAGTGGTGATGGCGACGCTCACCTTCATTGCCGTCGCCTTTGTCGTGCTCAACGCCCTCGTCGACCTCTTCTACGCCGTGCTCGATCCGCGCGTGCGCCTGTCTTCGTGAAAGGTGACCCCGTCATGAAAGCTCAAATTTTGAGGGCGCTCCGAAAGCGTCCGCATGGACCGGTCCTGACCGCGTCCAAGGTGCTGCTTGCGAGCTACATTTTGCTTGCTATCGCGGCACCGGCAATCGCACCACAGAACCCCTACGATCCGTTGCAGATCTACGGATGGGAGGCGTCCTCGCCGCCGGGCACGATCGGTAGCGGCGGCTATCTATACCTGCTCGGGACGGACGGGCTCGGCCGCGACATCGTCAGTACTATCCTCTATGGCCTGCGCATCAGCCTGGTGGTGTCGATCACCAGCGCGGCGATCGCCGCGCTGGTCGGGCTGACGGCCGGTGTCAGCGCCGCATATTTCGGCAAGTGGGTCGATGTCGCGATCATGCGACTCGTGGACCTGCAGCTCAGCCTGCCGACGATCCTGATCGCGCTCATCGCCATCGTCACGCTCGGCCCGGGCGTGGACCGGATCATTCTGGCGTTGATCATTGCGCAATGGGCGACCTATGCGCGGATCGCGCGCGGCGTTGCCTTGAGCGAGGCGAACAAACCCTACATGGATGCGACCCGATTGATGCGGCTGCCGACGTCGCGGATCATCTTCCGCCACTTGCTTCCGAACAGCATCGCGCCGGCCGTTACCTTGATCCCGATCGAGGTCGGCCATGCCGTCGCACTCGAGGCGACCCTCTCCTTCCTGGGTTTGGGCGTTCCGATCGACAAGCCCTCGCTCGGCTCCGCGGTCGCAAACGGGTTCCAGTATCTTCTCACCGGTCAATACTGGATCAGCCTGTTCCCGGGGCTCGCCCTCTTCGGTCTGATCGCAAGCATCAATCTCGTCGGTGAAGACGTTCGACGCAGCCTCGATCCAAGGAACCACTCGCTATGACAGTGGAACACGTGACGACACCCCTGTTGCGGGTTGAGAACCTTGGCCTTCGCCACGCTTCGGGAGACGGCTTGACGACAATCCTCTCTGACGTGAGTTTGGAACTCGGACGCGGCGAGATCCTCGGCATCATTGGCGAGTCGGGAGCCGGAAAGTCGACGCTCGGCAATGCCGTGCTCGGCCTGCTTTCGCCCGAGCTCCAGCAGACGTCCGGGACGATCGAGTTCAATGGTCAGGCGATCGACACCATGACGGCCGATGAGCGCGAGGCGCTTCGAGGGCGTCGGATATCAGCGATCTTCCAAGACCACACCGCCTCCCTCGATCCGCTGATGAGCGTCGGTGCCCAGGTGGAGGAAACCTGCCTTGCGGTCGATGGCTCACTTTCCAGGCGTGAGGCGCGGGCCCGCACCCTCGATCTCCTTGCCCGTGTCGGAATTCCGGAGCCGGAGCGACGATACCGCAACTACCCGCACCAGTTCTCCGGAGGACAAAGGCAGCGCATCGTCATAGCGATTGCTCTTGCCGGCTCTCCCGACATCATCATCGCCGACGAGCCGACCTCGGCGCTCGATGCGACCGTCCAGAAGCAGATCCTCGGACTACTTCGAAACCTTGTAGACGAAACGGGCGTTTCCATCATCCTCGTAACTCACGACATGGGCGTGATCTCCGAGATCACCGATCGGGTCCTGGTGATGCGCAAAGGACAGGTGGTGGAAGCGGACCGCACGCCTACCATTCTCGATCAGCCCAGCCACGAGTACACACGCAAACTGCTCGCCGCCGTTCCGAGGCTCCGGGTCACCGCTTTGACAACCAGCGCGGATGACGGATGCCGCCGAAGTGTTTCCTCGATCGGAGACGACAAGGCGCCGATGTTTCTCGTCGCCGACGGCGTGTCGAAACAATTCGCGCAGCAGGGTTTTGCGTGGGGCTTTGGCCGAAGCAAGCCAAAGTTCGGCTTGCATGACGTTCGCCTCCAACTGCCACGCGGCACGATCACCGGCGTTGTCGGCGAGAGCGGAAGCGGCAAGACGACCTTCGGCCGTATCATCGCCGGCCTTGATACGGCGCTTGCGGGCAGGATCCGGATCGGTGCCAGCGAATTCGACGTTTCCAGAGGCGGTCGCCGCAACGGCCTCCTCGGCCGGGTGCAGATGATCTTCCAGGATCCTTCCGCGTCCTTGAACCCCCGCATGACCATCGCCGAAACGCTCGACGAAAGCATCCGCTTCGGCGCGAAGCTCGCCGCCGGGGAAGAACCGACGGACGCAGCGGCGATGATGGATCGGTTGGGGCTCGCTCGCAGCCTGCTCGCCCGCTATCCGCACCAGCTCTCGGGCGGTCAGAGGCAGCGCGTCTGCATCGCGCGGGCCCTGCTCGCGGCGCCTGAGATCATCGTCGCGGACGAACCGACATCGGCACTCGACGTGTCGGTGCAGGCCGAGATCATCCAACTTCTGAAGGACACCATCGCCGAGCGCGAGATGACGATGATCTTCATCTCCCACGACCTCGCCATCGTCCAGGAGATGTGCAGTTCCGTCTACATCTTCAAGGACGGCCGGGTCGAGGATTTCGGACCATCCGATTTCATCTTCTCACGATCCGACAATCCCTACACGCGCACGCTCATCAACGCCCGACCGCACCGCTTCAGATGCTGAGCGGTGCAGGCGTCTCAACGAATGGGCCCAGCTCCGAACCACCAATTTCTTGAAACACGTGGCACGTATCGCCATAGAGGGTGACCCCATGAATGACAGGTTCACATTGGCCGTGACTGGCCAATCGCTCATCAAGCACGATATTCGCGACATCTCTGCCCCGGCTTTCCGTGAGGTTCAGTCTCTCCTTCGCAAGGCGGATCTCTCGTTCACCAACTTTGAAGGAACCATCCTTGGGAGCCACGGCGGGTGGCCACTTAAGGGATCCTTCTTCGGCTGCAGCGATCCAGCCGTTCTCGACAGCCTTCGTGCGATCGGGTTTCGCGCGCTTTCCCTTTCGAACAACCATGCGTTCGACCTCGGCCCATCCGGCGTGCTCTCGACACTCGAGGAGGTGGAGAAGCGAGCCTTCCTCCATGCCGGCCTCGGCCGTGACCACGCGCAAGCCTCACGGGCAGGCACCGGAATGATCGGTGGACGGCGCGTCGCGATCGTGGCGATGGACGGCGGCCCCGGTCCGAATTTCATGTACGCGGCAGACGCCGAGGACAATCGCCCAGAACGCCCGGGGGTCAATCGGCTTCGGCTGTCCCAGGTCATCGAGGTCGACGAGACCGCGTTCGATCAAATCCGGGCTATTCGCGACAAGGTTGGGTACACCGCTATCGATCTCACCAACGACAGTCAGCCGGACGATCCGCCGCGCCTCACCCCGGAATCCGAAATCGGCATCTCGCGTGCGGTCTTCACGCGATCGGAAAGGTTCGGACGCAGCGTCAAGATCGATGAGGCCGATCTCGCCAGGAATCTCGCCTCGATCGCGGCTACGGCCGCGGACGGATCTCTGGTGATCGCCTATCTCCACCATCACCATTGGGCGTCCGACTGGTATCAGGTCCCCGACTGGGTGAGTGGCGTTGCCAAACGATGCATCGATGCGGGTGCTCATATGTTCGTGAGCCACGGTGCGCCCGTCCTCCAGCCGATCGAGATCTACCGGCGCCGGCCGATCTTCTACAGCCTCGGGAATTTCATTTTCCACGTG
This sequence comes from Sinorhizobium meliloti 4H41, assembly GCF_000375585.1. Classification (GTDB taxonomy): domain Bacteria; phylum Pseudomonadota; class Alphaproteobacteria; order Rhizobiales; family Rhizobiaceae; genus Sinorhizobium; species Sinorhizobium meliloti_A. The sequence continues at coordinate 54,543 of NZ_AQWP01000011.1, forward strand.
CGTTCTGAGAAGTCGACCTGGACGGCACCCGAAGTCTGGGAGAGCGTCATCGGCCTTTGCTCGTTCGGCGATGATAACGGCCTAATCGAGATCACGCTTCACCCCGTCATCATCGGAGGCGATGAAGCGCTGGCTGATGGGGTGCTGGAGCATCGCCTGGCGCCGCATCTAGCAGCAGGCGAAAGCGCCGAACGGATATTGCGCCGATTTTCCGAACAATCGACGAGATTCGGCGTCGACGTCGAGATTTCCGGCGGGGTCGGTGTCATCAGGTTTTAGCCTGTAGAGGGCCGTACCAAAGGGCTTGCTGGTTAACTCCGCAGTTCACCACGACAGCGGGTAGCGGAGCGGGCCGACCCATCTCAGCCAAAAAACGCCGACGACAACAGCGGGAATCTCTTCAGGACGAGGATGGACAACATGGAAGTTAGGGAAGAACTCATCAGCCGCTTTTTTCGCTATTCCGCGATCGAGAGTCAAAGCAACGGCCGCTCCCAATCCTTGCCGTCCTCGCCCGGACAAGCAGCACTCGCTGCCCTGCTCGCCGACGAGATGCGCGCAATTGGCATGAACGACGTGCTGGTCGACGAGCATGCCATCGTGACGGGAGTCAAACGTGGCAACAGGCCTGAGGTCCCACCGATCGGCTTCATCGCGCATCTTGACACCGTCGATGTCGGCCTTTCGCCCTTCGTCCGCCCGCAAATCCTCCGCTTCGAAGGCAAAGACCTTTGCCTCAATCGCCAGGAAGACATCTGGCTCAGGGTCGCCGAACATCCGGAAATTCTTGGGTGGGAGGGGAATGACATCATCACTGGTGACGGCACCAGTGTCCTCGGCGCAGACAACAAGGCCGCCATCGCCGTCATCATGGCGCTGCTTGCCCGGCTTGATCAGCAGGTTGGCCACGGCGATATCTTTGTCGCCTTCGTCCCGGACGAGGAAATCGGAATGCGCGGCGCCAAGGCGATGGACCTCTCCCGCTTCCCTTGTGATTTTGCTTACACGATCGACTGCTGCGAACTGGGCGAGGTGGTCCTGGAGACATTCAACGCCGCATCCTGCGAGATCGTCTTTACCGGCGTCAGTGCGCACCCGATGTCCGCGAAGGGTACGCTCGTCAATCCGCTGCTGATGGCGATGGACTTCATCTCCCACTTCGACCGCGAGGACACGCCTGAATGCACAGAGGGTCGCGACGGGTTCCTCTGGTTCAAGGACCTCATCGCCAACGACAGCGAGGCAATATTGACCGCATTGATCCGGGATTTCGATACAGATGGCTTCAATCGGCGCAAACGTCGGATCGCCGAAGTGGCGGAATCAATGAGATCGCGCTATCCGACCGGGAATGTCCGGTACCACGTCACCGACACCTATCGAAACATCTCCACGAGCCTCGCTCGTGACGATCGTGCCGTCGCTCTGCTATTCAAGGCTATGGAAAAACTCGGGATCGAGAAGAAGGTGATCCCGATGCGCGGCGGCACCGACGGGGCGGTCCTCTCGGCCAGAGGAATGCCGACACCGAACTTCTTCACCGGCGCCTACAACTTCCATTCGCGCTACGAATTTCTGCCGATACCAGCCTTCGAAAAGTCGTTGGAAGTTGCGTTCAAGATTTGCCAACTGTCGGCGAGTAGATGAGATGAGAAAGTCGCGGCCTAAATCTCAGAGTCGGTCGTTGTCGCGGCCAACGGCCGACGCCTCTCTCTGCTCTCTATCCGTGAGCGTGCCCTGATCTGGCGTTAGGTCCAGCTTGCCCCAGATCGAGGTTTTGCGGTCGTTCGGTTTGAGCTTTCGGGATTGCTTGATTTCTACGGTAAACGGCTTTGTCTGCTGACGCATGAATCCTCCAGGCGACGAATTGCGAGCACTCGATACCAGGTTGATTATTGAAGGCAACTCCAGGCCGGCAGGTCCGTCGCCACCGAACCAGCGCCCGGACACAGGAATAGAGCAACGGTTTGACCACATGCTATGTTCCGCTTGGGCGAGTCCGTGGCACGTTGCCATCACCGCGTTCCTCGTGATCCGTCGGCATTGGCCACGTCCTCCTCGGGCTCGATGAGGCATGTCTGATCGGAGAGCAGCTTCGCCTCGATCGTCTTCCCGCAACGGCCATACAAAACTTTCTTCCCCTGAGCGCTCAGGCGCTCATTCCTCCCGAAACAACAAAGTTTCTCCCGGCCGTCCTCCATTCCATTCCGGCCTTGTCAGGTGCGGCCCAATCGTCCCCGATCCTTGCGACAGCCATCGAGGCCGCGAAGGGCGCGGTCCGAAACCAACGAAAGGAACACCACAATGGCAACCATCGGCACCTTCAACTCCACCGAAAGCGGCTTCAACGGCTCGATCCGCACGCTCGCCCTCAACGTCAAGGCTCGCATCGCCCGCATCGAAAACCCCTCCGACAAGGGCCCGCACTTCCGCATCTACGCCGGCAACGTCGAGCTCGGTGCAGCCTGGCAGAAGCGGTCCGAGCAGGACCGCGACTACCTCTCGGTCAAGCTGGACGACCCGAGCTTCCCCGCGCCGATCTACGCAACCCTCACCGAAGTCGAAGGCGAGGACGGCTACCAACTGATCTGGTCGCGCCCCAACCGGGACTGAGATCCGGGCGAGGCCCCGCCGGGAGGCGGGGCCAACCGGCCGAATTGAGAAACCGCGAACGGGCATCGAGCCGCCTCCGGCTTTCTGGTGCCATACAGGACCGGAAATGTCTGCTCGATATCCGCGATGCGGATTTTCTCCCCGCCAAACCAGAACGTATGGCCGTCGACGGCGCAGTTCACATGGCGATCGGCGCCGCAGATCAAAAACGCGGCCGACAGCGAGTCCGGTGTCGGTGTCCTGGCCGCAGTTAGCAGTTCCGGAGAGGTTGCCAGCGTCCCCGAGCGCAAGCCAGCCTCCCGTAGCAATGTTGATCATGGCGCAGAGGATCGCGGTCAGTGATTTGCGCAGGCGGCTCGATCCTCTCCTGTTTGCCTCAACCTACCTCGGCTTCGGTTTCATCTGCGTTTACGAACAAGGCGCTTTAGGCGGAGTGCGAGATGCGGGCGCAGTCGGTCCCGCCTCCCCTTCGGGCCACTATGTTGAGGCTCCTGCGGCTGCGCTGCTTCCCGCCCTCGCACGACGAGAATTCCCGAAATCCCGCCCTTTGGGCGGCGCTCACGCCGATTTCTCCGATACTCTTCATTGTTCTGGATCGGCCTTGCTCGCCATGCTGCGCGCCGGCTCGACTCGAAGTGCATCGGGTGGGTTTCCGAGCGTGTGAAATCTGTTCGCTCCGACGCAGGATTTCATGTCGTCGCGCCTGAACCAGATCGCGCGGCCGCATCTCAGCGGCGCGTTCCCGGCCGTAAATACGATCTGCTCGTCCGCTCGCATCCGAAGAACCTCGTGCGGTTGGATCAACGGTCGTGCGGCCAACTGCTTCGACCGCGTCCGCGACGATCCTTTCATCTGCGAACTTCGGCTGACCTGGTCGATCTCGACTGTTGTCATGCCGCAACGGCGCGAGATGTAGTCCGCCGTTTCCGGGTCGTTGATCGCCGCAAACGAGATCCAGCTCGCACTCTCGAACCATTTGCTGGCGGCGTCGCGACCGCCATAGGTTTCGCGCATCTGCCCGATCGACTGGTAGATCATGACGAGCGTGATGCCATATTTGCGACCGGCATCGCGCGCGGTTTCCAGGATCCTCATATAGCCAAGCCGCGCTACCTCATCGAGAAGGAAGAGTGCTCTGCCCTTCATCGAGCCATCGCGATTGTAAATTCCGTTGAGAAACGAGCCGATGATGACGCGGGCCAGGCCCGCATGCGTCTCCAAGGTCTTGAGATCGATGTTGATGAACGCGTCGGTGTTTCCCTCGGCAAGATCCCCCGTCGAAAACGTCTTGCCCGAAACAAGCGCGGCGTAGTTCGGATAGGACAGCCAATGGGTTTCCTTGATTGCATTGGCGTAGACGCCGGAGAAGGTTTCGGGTGTCATGTTCACGAAGGCCGCGACGTTTTCCTTGACGAAATCCGACTCCGAATTCTCGTAGATTTTCTGCAGGCGTTGGCGCAACTGCGGCTCCGGCTCGGAGAGATTGGCGCGAACCTGGCGAAGCGTCTGGTTCTCTTTCTCCGTATGGCCGGAGAGACAAACGTCGGCGATCATTGCCGTCAGCAACTGCAAGGCCGAGGCACGGAAGAAGTCGTCGCGCACACCGCGCGTGCCGCCGCTGTCGCTCATGATCCATGAGGCGACGGACGCGATGTCCTCTTCCTTGGTGCCGCCGAATTGCCCAATCCAATCAAGCGCATTGAAGCCAGTCTCCGGCCTCTTCGGGTCGAGGACGAACAAGTCTCGGTTCGAGCCCGTTCTGTGGGATGAAACCATCGGCGCCAGCTCGTTCGACGGATCGAGAACGATAAGGGATCCACTCCATTTGAGTGCCGTCGGGATCGTCACCGATGTCGTCTTGAAGCCGCCCGATCCGGCGAAGACGATACCGTGCGTCGATCCGAACGAACCGTCGAAACACAGCAGCGGCGACTTGCCGCCAGCGCCCCACGTTTCCGGGTCATCGGCACGGAACGAGCGCGCCGCTGTGCTGTCCCTGTCGACACGGTAGCGCTCGCCAATGACGATGCCGCCCGAGTCAGCAAAGAGTTTTTCCGCGTCCTGCATTTTCATCCAGTCGGCCTCGCCATGCAGCGCCCGCTTGCCGCGAATGCGCTTCGGCTCGGCGCTTGCGAAGGCCGCATTGCCGACGAGCGCGACACGTAGGGCGAAGCAGGCAGATATCGCCGCCGCCGCCGCTCCCATCAGCGTCGCGGGATCGACATAGGAGAGGATGGACTTGCCGACCGGAACCTGGTTGCCGAATGTCGACAGCCTGATCGCCTCGCGAGCGATGGCGACAGCGATCGTCGCTATACCACCGGCAACGACGCCCCATCCGGCCGTCTTGATCCTGATCGCGCCGGCGCTCGCGAACAGGAAAACGATGCCGATGGCGGCCGCTGAGACATAAGGCAGGGCAATGCCCGCCCGGCCGAGCGTCTGCCGAGCAGCCTCCGACTTTCCAAACCCCGACAGCCAGTGTTCGATCCCGGTCAATCCGATCGTGACGAGGAACATCAGCGCGACAGGCGCGATGAAAAGGATGATCCTATTCATCGCAATTGCCAAAGGCCTCCGCGCCGATCGCCATTAGTCGCGAGCGTTCGGTGTCGTTGCTTTTCAAGCGCTGGCTCAAATCGATGAGCGCGCCCAGCAGAAGCGCGCGTTTCTCGTAGCGAAGACCCGCTTTGACGATCAGGCCGCCGAGCTCGATCTTTTCCCGCGTGTCCTTCTTTCGGGCGTCGGATGTGGTTGTGCGCGCCATCCGCTTAAGCCTCAGCAGTCCCGCCCGCAGCCGCGCCAGCCGCGTTCTGCGCAGACGGTGCGCTGCTTTCGCCGACGCCAGCTCCCCTCTTCCCTCCGGTCGTGCGAACCTCGCCTCCCCGAAACCGCTTCGCAAGGTCCTCAAAAGCCGCCTGTAGCTGTGTCTCGTCGACCTCGATCTCGCCGAGACCGGCCTTGAGGGCAATCCGACCGATGCGCTCCGCCTCACGCGTTTCAGCGGCCTTGAGTTGCTCCTGCAGCTGCGCGATTTCGGCTCGGATTTTGAAGGATGGCTTCTTCATTCCGTTCGTCTCCCTGAGTGAGAAAGCTTTTCTTTCGAACCCTGTTTCAGGGAAGTGAGTGCGGAATGCACTACTGTGAATCCTACAATCGCCGAGGGCGATCCTTTGGTAGATCATCCCGGCCGTTCCGAAGGAGCGGCTTCCAAGGGCGCAATTATACGTCGCTGATGCGACGCTCTGCTTTTGCGCCGTGGCGGGGACGTCCGCTCCCGACGAACCTGTTGATTTCGTTCGCAGCCGGGAAAGAATTCGCCGTGGCAGTCCCCCATTTCTCCGTCAGCGTCGTCGCCCGTGGCTCCGGCCGCAGTGCCGTCCTGTCGGCGGCCTATCGCCACTGCGCCAAGATGGACTACGAGCGGGAAGCAAGGACCATTGACTACACCCGCAAGCAGGGTCTGCTGCATGAAGAGTTCGTGACCCCCGCCGACGCGCCAGACTGGCTACGCTTCATGGTCGCGAATCGTTCAGTTGCCGGCGCCTCCGAAGTCTTCTGGAATAAGGTCGAAGATTTCGAGAAGCGCTCCGATGCCCAGCTTGCCAAGGACGTCACCATTGCACTGCCGATCGAACTAACCGCCGAGCAGAACATTGCGCTCGTACGGGATTTTGCCGAGCGCCACATTACATCGAAGGGCATGGTGGCCGACTGGGTCTATCACGACGCCCCTGGCAATCCGCACGTTCATTTGATGACGACGTTGCGGCCGCTGACTAAAGACGGCTTCGGCGCCAAGAAGGTCGCCGTGCTCGGGCCGGACGGCAATCCGATCCGCAACGATGCAGGCAAGATCGTCTATGAACTCTGGGCTGGAGGTATCGACGATTTCAACGCGTTTCGCGACGGATGGTTTGCTTGCCAGAACCGGCATCTGGCGCTGGCCGGTCTCGACCTTCGCGTCGATGGACGATCCTTCGAAAAGCAAGGGATCGATCTTGCACCGACCATCCACCTTGGTGTCGGCACCAAAGCGATCGAACGGAAATCCGATGAGGCCTCGAAGCCGGTTAAGCTAGAGCGCGTCGAACTGCAGGACGCGCGAAGAGCCGAGAACGCGAGACGGATCGACCGGAGTCCGGAAGTCGTCCTCGACCTGATCACGCGTGAGAAAAGCGTGTTCGACGAACGTGATGTCGCGAAGATCTTGCATCGGTACATCGATGATCCCGCCCTGTTCCAAAGCCTCATGGTCCGGATCATCCTGCACCCCGAGACCTTGCGCCTTGAGCGCGAGCGGATCGACTTTGCCACCGGTTCCAGATTGCCCGCCAAGTACACGACGCGCGACATGATCCGGCTTGAAGCGGAGATGGCCAATCGCGCGCTCTGGCTCTCTCAGCGTTCGTCGCACGGGATGCGGGAAACGGTCCTCGCGGCGACCTTTGCCCGTCATGACCGCCTGTCGGAAGAGCAGAGAACCGCGATCGAGCATGTATCGGGATCGAAGCGGATTGCCGCCGTGATCGGCCGCGCCGGCGCCGGCAAGGCGACGATGATGAAAGCGGCGCGCGAGGCCTGGGAAGCGGCCGGCTATCGGGTTGTCGGCGGCGCACTCGCCGGCAAGGCGGCCGAGGGCCTTGAGAAGGAAGCCGGGATCGTCTCTCGTACGCTGTCGTCCTGGGAACTGCGCTGGAACGGGGGGCGTAACCAGCTCGATAGCAAGACGGTCTTCGTCCTGGACGAAGCCGGCATGGTGTCGTCGCGGCAGATGGCGCTGTTCGTCGAAGCAGTAACGAAGGCCGGCGCCAAGCTCGTTCTCGTCGGCGATCCCGAACAGCTCCAACCGATCGAAGCAGGCGCCGCGTTTCGCGCGATTTCCGATCGCATTGGCTATGCGGAACTCGAAACCATCTATCGCCAGCGCCAGCAATGGATGCGCGATGCCTCGCTCGACCTGGCGCGCGGCAACGTCGGCAAGGCAGTCGACGCTTACCGTGCCAATGGCAAGGTGGTCGGGTGGGATCTGAAGGCCGATGCCGTCGACAATCTCATCGCCGCCTGGGACCGCGATTACGATCCGGCGAAGACGTCGCTGATCCTTGCCCATTTGCGCAGGGACGTTCGCATGCTGAACCAGATGGCGCGCATCAAGCTCATCGAACGCGGCGTTCTCGATGAAGGAACGGTGTTCAAGACGGCGGATGGCGATCGCAACTTCGCGGTCGGCGACCAGATCGTGTTCCTCAAGAACGAGGGCTCACTCGGTGTCAAGAATGGCATGTTGGCCAAGGTCGTTGAGACCGGGTCGGGCCGCATCATAGCGAAGGTCGGCGATGGCGAGCTTGCGCGCCAGGTGCTGGTCGAACAGCGCTTCTACAACAACCTCGATTATGGCTATGCCACGACGATCCACAAGAGCCAGGGCGCCACAGTGGATCGGGTCAAGGTGCTGGGTTCTCTTTCTCTTGATCGCCACCTCACCTATGTCGCCATGACTCGTCATCGTGAGGACCTGGCCGTCTATTACGGCCGAAGATCCTTCGCTAAGGCCGGCGGCTTGATCCCAGTCCTCTCGCGCAGGAACGCCAAGGAAACGACGCTCGACTACGAGAAAGGCAGTTTTTCCCGGCAAGCCCTTTGCTTCGCCGAAGCTCGCGGCCTCAATCTCGTCAACGTGGCCCGGACGCTCCTTCGCGATCGGCTGGAATGGACGGTCGGGCAAAAGCAAAAGCTCATCGATCTTGGTGCGCGCCTCGCCGCAGTTGCCGCCAAGCTCGGGCTCATCATCAGCTCTGTGAAATCTCCACTCCAGGACACTGTCAGGAAGGTAAAACCGATGGTTTCCGGCATTACCACCTTCGCAAAGTCAGTCGACCAGGCGGTCGAGGACAAGGTCGCAGCCGATCGCGGCTCGAAGAAGCAGTGGGAGGAGGTTTCGACCCGTTTCCACCTCGTCTATGCGCAGCCGGAAAGGGCGTTTAAAGCAATCAATGTCGACGCCCTGCTGAAGGATGGAGCGGTGGCGGATGCCACCATCAGCAGGATCCGCGACCAACCGGAAAGCTTCGGCGCGTTGAAAGGCAAGACCGGTCTACTGGCAAGCGGCACAGACAAACAGGCGCGGGCAACGGCGCTGACCAACGCGCCGGCTCTTGCCCGAAATCTGGAACGCTATCTGCGCCAACGGGCGGAAGCCGAACGGAAGTTTGAGGTCGAGGAACGCGCCGTTCGTCTGAAGATGTCGATCGATATTCCGGCGCTCTCGGCAAACGCAAAGGAGACCCTCGAACGTGTGCGCGATGCGATCGACCGGAACGACCTGCCGGCCGGTCTCGAATATGCGCTTGCCGACAGACAAGTGAAGGCCGAGCTCGAGGGTTTCGCCAAGGCTGTAGCGGAGCGTTTCGGCGAACGGACCTTCCTTCCTCTGGCTGCCAAGGACTCCAGCGGACAGACCTTCAATGCGATCACGGGTGCAATGACGGCCGGGCAGAAGGCCGAAGTGCAATCGGCGTGGAATTCGATGCGGACGGTGCAGCAGCTGGCCGCGCATGAGCGCACGACCGAGGCGTTAAAGCAGGCAGAAAGCCTGTGCCAGAAAAAGAGCCAGGGGATCGCCTTGAAATGACGGCGCAAGTGTCTGCACCTCGGATGGGACCTACGCAAAGACCGAATGCCGTCGTGCTTTTGCTGGTGGCAGCAACCATCCTTGCCAGCAGTGTTGCTGCGGCCATCATCGGCGGCTACCGCATCAACCTGACACCGAGCGAACCCCTTGGCCTCTGGCGCATCTCGGCGCTCAATCGAGTGGTGTCGACAGGCGATCTCGTCTTCATTTGTCCTCCGCAAACGCCTGTCATGCGAGAGGCCAGAGCGCGTGGCTATCTCCGCTTCGGAACGTGCCCGGGCGGGGTCGCGCCGCTCATCAAGACGGTCATCGCGGTTCCCGGGCAGCATGTCGAAATCGGTGCGGGCGTCACGATCGACGGGCATGCGATCCCTTTCTCCGATCTGGCTCAGCGCGACGGCGAGGGTCGGCCGATGGTGCCTTATTCCGGCGGCGTCGTGCCGGCAGAAAGCGTCTTCCTGCATTCACCGTTCAGGAGCTCCTACGACTCCCGCTACTTCGGACCCCTTCCCGTCGCGGGCATCCTCGGCCTGGCGCAACCGGTGCTCACCAATGCACTGTGAGCACGTTCGGCCGGTCCTGTTGATTACCGCTTCAATCATTGCCGGAACGGTTGCTTGGAGCGGGAACGTCCTTCTCCTTCCGCTCGCATGCACGTTTCCAACCCTCTGGGCGCTTGCGCGAACGAGGCTGACGGCTGCGTGTGTCTCGGCCGGCTATTTTCTCGCTGCATCACGCGGTCTGCCACAAGGCGTGGCGGCCTTTTACGCGTTCGACCTGTGGCCTGGCTTGGCTCTGTGGCTCTGCGCATCTTTGAGCTTTGTCGCGGTCCACGCGATCCTCTGGACAAGGCATTCTGGCATTCGTCCGATTTGCTATCTGGTGGCGGCCGCGCTCATGGCCATCCCCCCATTTGGCATCACCGGTTGGGCGCATCCGATCACCGCCGCGGGCGTGCTGTTTCCAGGGTGGGGATGGTGGGGGCTGGTTGCCACGACAGCCGGCCTCATGGGCCTCGTTACCCGCATGTGGCCGGCTGTCCCGATCGTCCTCATTGGGTTTTGGGCATGGTCCGCCGCAACCTGGGACCCACCGAAACTACCGGAGGGCTGGCGGGGCGTCGATCTCCAGTTCGGAGCTTCGCTCGGTCGCGACGTCAGCATTGCGCGTCACCGTGATCTGATTGCCACGATGAAGGGGCAGGCATCCGGCGGCACCCGCACCGTTGTTCTTCCCGAAAGTTCTCTCGGCTTCTGGACGCCCACCGTCGAGCGGCTTTGGGTAAAAGCACTGCAGGAAAGTGACGCCACCGTCATTGCCGGCGCCGCCATCACCGATGCGGACGGATACGACAATGTTCTGGTCGCGATTTCAGGCGACGGCGCTCAAATCCTCTATCGCGAACGTATGCCTGTTCCGGGCTCGATGTGGCAGCCTTGGCGCGCCCTGCTGGGTCAGAGCGGCAGCGCGCGGGCGCATTTCTTCGCCAACCCGCTTGTGACCGCCGCCGACGCTCGGATCGCACCGCTGATCTGCTACGAGCAACTGATCGTCTGGCCCGTCCTGCAGTCCCTGCTGCAGGAGCCGGACTTCATCGTCGCTGTCGGCAATGGCTGGTGGACCAAGGGGACATCGATCGTCGCCATCCAGCGCGCCAGCACTCAAGCCTGGGCGCGGCTTTTTGCAAAGCCAATCGTTTTTTCCTTCAACACGTGAAACCCAAAGGAGACGCCATGCTCGACGCTGCCCTGATTCAACAATGCGCAGACCCCTCGTTGAAGCCCCCGATCGTCGAGCAGTTCGTGACCGCCGCGGGCGCAAATGATCCACTTGCCGTCACCGTCAAATCAGGTGGCCGATTGATCCTCACCCCGAAGGCGACGACGCCGGACGAAGCCATCGCGATCGTCCGCCAGTATGTCGGCCAAGCGGTGGTGCGTGTCGGCCTGACGCAGTTTCCGGCGGGCGTCGGCGTCAAGGATGCTTCCGATCTGCAGCCCGATCTGATCGACGCCTGCGAGAACCTTCGCAAGGGAACTGCGATGTTCGCCAAGGTGCTTCGGATTGTGGCCAAGTGGTACGGCAACCCTTGGAGCGACGAGGTCTTTCCGCAGATTTTCGACGATGCGATCTACGCTTGGAAGACCGGCGAATTCGAAGGCGTGCGTGTGTTTCAGGCTCCTGATCCGGGAGGGAGCGCGACGACAGACAGTGTGTCATCCTCAGACGCGGACACCACCGACAGCTCTCCTGAGGATGCGGCCACTGAAAGTCCGGGGAAAAGCCGCAGCGTTGGATCGGCGGAGATGCGAATCGACCTTTCCCGGATCGGTGGGAAATAAACGACTGGAAATTTGAGACCTTCGTTCGCTGCCAAGTTAGATACAGACGGCTGCGCGATTAAAATTGGTCGGGACATGACTTTAAAATAGACGGAGAATCGATTAAGGATGGCCGTATGGTAGATAAGGTCCTTCCCAAACCATTAATCGATCGCAAGGCTCGTCCGATAGTCGAGACTGCGCTTGCCGACACTCGTGTAGTCCTGATAGCCGGCCCAAGGCAAGCTGGAAAGACAACTCTCGCGCGGCAATTCTCAGGCCCTGATCGCGCCTATCTCACCCTCGACGACGCCGGCGCGCTCAGTGCTGCCAAGGCTGATCCGGTCGGTTTTGTCCGGGGTCTTAACAGGGCCGTGATCGATGAAGTTCAGCGGGCGCCCGAACTGATACTGGCAATTAAGGAAAGCGTCGACCGCGACGACGCCCCCGGCCGATTTCTACTCACAGGTTCCGCCAATCTGGCAACTGTGCCCGCGATTGCGGACTCCCTTGCCGGGCGCATGGCCGTGGTCCCGCTCCTGCCTTTCGCCCAGTCCGAAATCCGTTCGACCCCGGGTCATTTGCTGGATCGTCTATTCGCTGGTGAGGAACCCGCGACCGGCGAGGACGCTATATTTGGTGATGATCTTCTGGAAACCGTGCTGCGCGGTGGCTATCCGGAGGTCTTGCGCAGAGCGACGCCTGCCCGGCGCGTCGCCTGGTTGGAAGACTACGTGGCCCTGATTCTCGACCGGGACGTTCGCGACATCGCCAACATCGATCAACTCGATCGACTGCCGCGGTTGCTGGATGTTCTTGCGGAACATGCCGGCCAACTGGTGAACCACAGCAGTTTCGGTGCCGCATTGGGACTGTCGAGCGTCACCGCGCAAAAATATGTAGCCATTCTCGAGCGGCTTTTTCTGATCAGAACACTGACGCCATGGTCGAACAACCGGTTAAGCCGGCTGATAAAAACGCCCAAACTGCACTTTCTCGATACGGGACTGCTGGCGAGCTTGCGGGAGGACGAATCCGAAGCGCTGCGTGAAAACAGAACACGGTATGGAGCGTTGCTTGAAAGCTTCGTTGTTTCCGAGCTTTTGAAGCTTGCCTCCTGGTCTGACCGGCGCTTTTCGTTTTCGCATTACAGGACCAAAGATCAGGACGAGGTCGATGTCGTCATCGAGGATCGCCGTGGTCGGATCGTCGGAATAGAGGTCAAGGCATCAGCGACGGTGAAGACTGAGGATTTCAGGGGATTGCGTCAGTTGCAGGAAGCGGTTGGCGGTCGTTTCGTGCGTGGACTGGTCTTGCACGATCATGACCGCGTGACGCCTTTCGGAGAAAAATTGCAGGCAGCGCCCTTGTCCATTCTATGGACCATGTGATTGCTGAGCAGCGTCAGGATGTTTCAAACCGATGCCCACGCATCTATTGCACGGCCGGTATCCGCAAAGCTTCCGGAAGTCGCGGCCTTTGTTCGTCACGAGGATGAAATCCCCCTCGATGATCCGAGGCATCAGATGCCAGTCGGTTTTGCCGCTAAACCCGAGCCAATTCACATTGGAAACAATCCTGGCCGTGAGCTTGGGCCACGGCCACGAATGATGTGTGAGGGCATTCATCTATAAGAAACTTCACGAGGTAGAGCCGGAGGGTTTTGGGGCACTTTCGTTCCGGAGACGCAGACGCTTCACGGATTTGACCTCCAGGCCTGTTCCGAAAGCTTCCGCGGCCGTCCCCTGGCGGGATGGTCCGCAGCCCAGATCTCGGCAAGTTCCACCATGCGATCAGTGAGCGAAGGATAACCCTCAACGATTTCCTCGGTGCTTGCACCTTGCGTCTTCATCGCGGCAATCGTTCGCACTGGAACGCGAGTTCCCTTCGGTTCACCGCCCACGACGCCCTTGACGCTCCGGATCATTCGCTCAGCCTCTCGAAGCGCCTCGGCGCGGGCGGCCAACTGCTCCCTTGCCCGCGCAACGTCGACAATGAGATAGTCGTCTGCCCTTACCGTATTGGCATCGGGGTTCTGGTCGATGGTATCGAATAGACGTTTGCGGCGTTCGGCAGACAAGATCGATCCGACGCCATACCAGAGCTTCAACCGAAGAAGATTTTCATCTGTGAGTGCTCGACCCTTGCGGCCGGCGAGATGAGTTGCGACGATCCACTTGTCGATCGCATTGTGCACAGACTTTACAGCGATCTCGTTGACAGCTGCAGCCTCGGCCAGGGGGTAGGCGTGTGATGTGCTGGCATAATCATTCTCCTTGTGGAGAATATATAGTGGAGGCGTTGTGGAGAATATATAGTGGAGGCGTCGTCCCCGGTAAAGATCACCGAGCTTTTCGATCTCGCTGCTCATCAGTCTTGTGTGGTGGTTTCACTTTTTCTCCGGCGGTCGTTTCAGCAAATCAGACGCTTCTACGTCTAGAACCACTGCTAAGCGATCCACCACATCGATGCTCGCATTGTAAACGCTGCGTTCCAGGGAACTGATGTAGGTGCGATCGATACCTGCGCGATAAGCAAGCTCTTCTTGCGACAGGCCTTTGGCCCGACGCGCGGCTTTCAGATTTCGTGCAAATACCTCTCGAATCTCCATGCTCGAGAGAGCAACGGCTTGTATAGTATTTCACCACGGAGTATTCTCTACAACGACATTCCATGTGACGAATCAAGGTGATGCCGCGGTGGCCGAAGCTTCTCTTCGTGTGGGACGGTGAACCGTTCGAAGATTTCGACTCTCTCCTATCCTCCGGTAATCTGGTATCTAATCGCAAGCCTATGCGACGCGAACTAAGCCTCGGTTCTTGGCGGTCGTAAAATGAAGTTAGAGGAGACAAGGATGAAGGACGCCAGCTCATCCGGGGCAAGAGAAAAAATTGGAAGACAATCTCGCTGCGGTTTGATGCAAAAATCGGAATTAGAGGTCCTGGCTGTTTCGGCGATCCTCGAACACCGCCGGCTTCTCGCAGCCGATCAGGCCGTCTATGACGAGTGGTCGCGTGCAAGCGACGACCCGTCAACTTCCAGTTCAGTGCTCCAGACGCTTCAGGACGAATATATCGCACGCCAGAAAAAGTCCGAAGCCCATCAGGAGAATCTCTCGGAAATTCTGGACGCACTCGGCTACGTTCCAGACGTGCCGTTTGAAGGCGACGATTAGACCTCAGACCAGGCCGCGATCCTTCGCAATGGCAACGAGCTGCGGCACAGACTTCGCGTCAAATTTTTTGCGCGCCTCGTCGAGATAATGCTGCACGGTTCTGGCCTTGATACCGGTGAGCATCGCCGTTTCAAGCGTGGTCCTCCCCTTCGTTGCCCACACAAGGCACACCATTTCGCTCGGCGACAGCATTCGCTTCGGGTTGATTGCAGTCTTCGCTGCGATGATTTTCAGCTGGTAATGGACGGCCATCACCAACTGAACCGCCTTCTTGGGATCCAGCATCCGTGAAATATCGACATTTCTTTCCGAGGACGCGAAGGTCAGCATCATCGTGGATCCGAAACTGCCCTTAACCGGAATGGTGATGCCGCAGCGAATGCCGTGCTCAATGGCCTCGTCGCGAAACCGCCGAAGCGGAGAAGATCCTCGGGCAGGCCACTTGTCGGCTGTCCAGAAAAACATACCTCGCCCGTGCTTTCCCTCCCTCACAACTGGGTCAATCCGTGAATAATCGCCGCCGAGATAAATGCCCTCCCATGGTTCGGGATAGGAATTGAAGGTCCTGAGTTCGAGAGCTTCTGCTTGCAGATAGGCAAACCGGTCATATCCGCACGAATGCGCGAAGGTTTTCAGCGCACTTTTCATCATATGCTCGTCTTTCGCGGCTTCCAGCATATCGATGAGCGAGCGAACATGTGCGTCCACGGTTTTTCTCCTTACGTTCCTGACGCGGCGGCTCGTCTTCCCCGGCATCGTTCGTCGAAGAGGCAGATCGGCTGACCCGCGTACAGGGGGTCGTGGGACAACGATAGCGTTCGGACCTTCAGTCGATGTCTGAATCGCAAACCTGGTGTACCCGCGTCACGCGATGCAATGCGAAATTACTACCCAGCCCTGCGAAACTTTCAAGCGCGATCAATCCGGAAAGGTGGCTGGAAATAGAAGGATCTCATATTGCGTGGTTGCACCGCCACACCTTGGTTCAACCTAATGCATGGCGGCTGAGCATAGTCGCTGCCCTTAGTGGTTAAATTCCACGGTAAGCGGACGGGAAAATGATGTCCTGGTCCACTAACACATTGAATCTGTAACCTGGCCGAATG
This sequence comes from Sinorhizobium meliloti 4H41, assembly GCF_000375585.1. Classification (GTDB taxonomy): domain Bacteria; phylum Pseudomonadota; class Alphaproteobacteria; order Rhizobiales; family Rhizobiaceae; genus Sinorhizobium; species Sinorhizobium meliloti_A. The sequence goes on from NZ_AQWP01000011.1 coordinate 70,392, forward strand.
CGGATTGTTGGCTGAACATTCAGGTTCTTCGAGATTGTCTGCTCCGCCACCCGACCAAACGATTCGGCGAAGTTTCTTCGCGCCGCATCGGATGCCGTATCCTGCGTCGCAAGCGTCGAACTTTCTGGCATTGTCATGTCGATCCCGGTCCCGATCAAGGCAACGAGTGCCGCCGAACTCCACGTGCGCCACAGGTGCCGATCGACCTTGTCCTTTAAGCCGCCATATCCTTCCGCGTCAGTGCCAGCCATGCCCCCGATCTGAAGGGTTGAGCCGTTCGGAAAAATGAGGTCCGTCCAGACGACAAGGACCCTTTCCTGCCCGAATGAGACCTTGGAGTCATAGCGGCCGAGCAGCTTCGCACCCTGCGGTATGAGGAGCCGGTAGCCCGTCGCGCTATCAAAGACGTTCTGGCTCACCTGCGCTGTGATCCGTCCCGGCAGATCGGAGTTGAGGCCGGTGATCAACGTAGCAGGAACGACCGAGCCGCGTTTCAGCTCGTAGGGCGAGATCTGCTTCACGATCTGGTTCGGCAGATAGCCGAGATCTTTGATGTCCTGGTTGAAAAAATCTTCCTTTGAGGTTTGGCCATTCGGATCGACATTCTGACCCATAAGGCCGGCATTCGTTGCCGCGGCATAGAGATCCGAGACCCTCGTGGCTGCACCAGTCGAATTTTGGCCGCTCGAGTCCGTGGTAGTCGTTGCCGCTTTTTCAATTTCGGAAATATCGACCTTCAATGGGGAGTCCAGCGCCGTTGCACGCGCCTGCAGGCGAGCCATCCGCTGGCGCTGGGCCTCTCGGATATACTGTTCATCCTGCTCCCGCTTCAGACGGGCCCTCCATTCTTCTTCCGATCCGAGCGGGGGGCGTCGCTCTTCCTGTTCGAGGGGTCGGCGAGCAACAGCGGGCGCCTCCTCCTCAACTTTCTGCTCGACGGCAGGCGTTGGCTGAAACGCTTCCCGCTCGACCGGCTCACCGATGATGCCATCGGCAATGCCGCGCTTGAGCTGGTCCCCGAAATTGGTTGCGGGAGTATTCGAAGCACTGTCGATATCGCTATTTCGGGCAAAGGGAAGCCCGCGCCACGACAGTCCGATCACGACCACGCCAACGAATAGCGCGACGAGAACGATGGCGATGATGATCGGCAGCCGATTGATTCGGCGCATGCTGTTCTCATCATCGGCATGAGCCGACACACCAAGATGGAGAGACTGGACCATATCTGTCTCCCCTCAATTACGCTGCATGACGGAAAGCGGGCTTGCCGGCGTAGCGCCGACTGCTGTTGCTGTATACACCCGGCCAAGGGCGATCGACGGCGTGGAGAGTCGGGCGAGCACCTGACCGTCAACGCCATCGATCGAATAGGCGAGCTCGACAAGTTTCACGTCCTTTCGGATCTTCCCGTCGGTAACGACCGTGTAGCCCCATCCCTTCAGCGCGGCTTCGAGGGCCATCCCATACTCCGACGTGCCCTTGCCCATCATGATGGTTGTGGTGCCTGCCGGGCCAATTTGCTCGGCGAGCCGGCTCGCCATATCGCCGGCGATTGCGCTTGCGGCCGGGGCAGTCACCGCAGTGGCGTTTGAGCTGGTGTCCAATCCCTCCTCGGCAGTTTGGCAACTGGAAAGAAAAACGGCAGCAACGATGAAAACGAGAGCTTTGCGCATCACTCAGCCTCCCCGCCGGATGATGATCTTCTGTTGCCGCCAGCCAACTCCGGAGACGAGGATCGCCTTGTCGATTGCGTAGTCGACGATCATCACGTCGTCCTTCATCCGGTAATTGACGACGCGGTTCTGGCCCCCGTTGACGACGAACAGCACCGGCGCATCCTGTCCCGAGATCGATTTGGAAAACTGAATGTAGGTTTTTACACCATCCGAATAGACGCGCTTCGGCTTCCAAGAGGCGCTCCCACTCATCGAGTAGGAGAAGTTCAGTTTATCGGGCGCCGTCCCGAGTATTCCTTCGGTCTCGAGCCGGGCATTAATGTCCGCGAGCTTGGTCGAGACATCCTCGGGATATTCGAAGCCAACGCGGGCCATGTACTGGCTCGGATGGGACTTGAGTTGGATGTGATAGGTACGACGCGACGTCGTGACCACCATGGAGGTGACGAGACCCGGTTCCGACGGCTTGACGATCAAGTGGATAGCCTGACCGCCGGTGGCGCCGGAGGTCGCCGGCTCCACCTTCCAGCGAACGGTGTCGCCGACGAGGACATCGCGGACGATCTCGCCGCCCTGCAGCTCAATATCGCAGACCTGCAGCGGCGAGCAGACGACGGACGGCTGAGTTTCGCCGAAGAGAAAGATAACCTTGCCATCCAGCCCGGTGGTAACCAGTCCGGGTGTGCCGCGCCACTTCCGCGAAATGTTAGTTCCCTTCACCTCGTTCGACGTCATGCTTTGTGCATGAGCACCCGTCGTCGCAATGACGAGTCCGGCTATGCAGCCGGCGGCTGCGATAAATCCTGTTCTTTGCATGTGAAGTCCCCTGCCCTCATAGCTGTGCTGTCCAGTCGAAATCCCGGACGTAGAGACCGATTGGATTGTGGCGGATGGTCGCCTCGTCCTGTGGCGCCGTCAGCGTGACCGTCGCGATGCCGCGGAACCGGCGTGTGCCCGTTTCTTTGCCCTTCCGGTCCCGTTCGTATTCGGTCCAGTCGATCTGATAGGTCTGGTTCGAAAGCGCGACGATGTTGTTGACCTCGATGGCGACCGTCGACAACTTAGCCTTCTCGAACGGTGAATTGCTTCGGAACCAGTCATTGATCTTCTGCGTCGACGGATCGGACGTCCGAAGGAGTGCGTAGGTTCGGTCGATGTATTGCTTCTGAACCACGGCGTCCGGCGTGATCGAACGGAAGCTGGTGACGAAATTGCCGAGCGTGGCGCGCACGACTCGAACGTCGGCATATTCGATCTGTTCAGGGAACCCGGCGGTCGCTGCGGTTCCAAGTTTGTCGACTTCGACGATATAGGGAACCAGTTTGACTTGGGTGCTGAGATACATAGCATACCCGAAGGCGATCACTGCCATAGTCAGACCCAGAATGCCGACGATGCGCCATGCAGCGGCTGTCTGGACATAGGAGCCGTATCGCTCACTCCATTCCTGGCGCGCGGCAAGATACGGGTTTTCTGGGGCGCGGTTCGCTGCCATTGATCGATCACTTTCTGATTGCTGTTAGTCTTTGCGTTCGGGAGGTGGCTTTGGCCCGCTCTGCCCGCTGCGACTCTGGTCCAGCTTGGCGTTGGCGAGCCCGAGGATCGATCCTGCATAAGCACCAGGAGAACCGATGGCCTTCTCCTTGGCAGCCGAGCCGGCCGCTTTTCCTGCGGATCCGATCCCTGCGCCAAAGCCTCGAAGCATGGCACCTGCACCGGATGACCCTGCGGCCCGTGCGGTTTGAGCCGCCGCGAATCCCGCCCCGGCTGCACCGGCCGCGAGGAACCCTGCCCCGGTGGTGAAGGATGCCGCCTGACCACCGTGCCTGATCGCCTCCATTCCACCTGAAACGGACGCGCCCTGAACGACGCCCTGCATGATGTTCGGAACGTAGATCGCGACGATAAAGACGACGACAGCAATACCGGCAATTGCGAGCGCTGTCTGGAACTGATCACCAACGCCAGGTTCGTTCGCCAATCCGATCAGCACCTCCGAGCCGATACGCGAGATCATGACAAGCGCCATCAGCTTCATTCCAACCGAGAAAGCGTAGATCAGATATCGGATTGCGAAGTCCTTCGTATACGACGAACCACCTAGGCCAAGCATAATCATGCCGGCGAGCAGGCCGATATACATCTCGACCATGACGGACACGAAAATCGCGGCAATGAGCGAAAACGAGATGACCACGACGACCATGGCAAAAGCAGCCGAGATCGCTAACGCGTTGTCCTCAAAGAGACCGAACTGTATCTTCTCCGACATCTTGGTCGCAACGGCGAGTCCGGCATTGAAGACGTCGGCTGGCGACGAAGTACCGCCGCCGGCGCCAATCTGAAACAGACTATCGACCACTGCCTTCGCGAAGGTCGGCCCTTGTGCCAAAACGAAGGCAAAAAAGCCGACGAACATGATCCGTTTCACAAGCTCACCGAACCAGCTCTCGAGCGATGCGGCCTGCAGAGCCAACCAGACGGCCGCGATACCAATCTCGATCGTGGCGAGAATCCAGAACAAGGTTTTTGCCGCATCGATGACGGTCGTTTCCCACCCCTTTGCGGCCGTGGTGATCTGGCTCTGCAATGAGGTAAGAACTGAACCTTCTTGAGCGAGGGCTGGCTGTGCTGCCATCATGCAGAAGGTGGTAACCAGCATCGGGGCTCGGAGCCGCCGAAGAGATATCTCCGTCATGTGCTCACCACTCGACCTTCATCTTTTCGCCGCCAGAGGTTGGGTACTCCTTCGACGAGCCGAAGAACTTTTCGCGGCGCTCCTGTACAGCCTGCTTTGCGGAGATGAGGAACCAGATGCGGGTGCTGCCGAACGCCAGGAATATCGCGATTGCGACAAGGATCAGTTTCGTTCTCACCATTCCACCTTCATCTTTTCGCCGCCAGAAGTGGAGGGAGCAGTCCCGCTAAAGAATTTCTCACGCCGTGCCTGCGCGAGGTCCTTGTCTGTCTGCTCGGCCTGAAGCCACGTTCCCATCATCGTCATATGCTGGGAGACAAGACCGCGAAGCTTCTGCACCTGCGCGACCTGTTGCGCAGCGATCTGATGGCCCACCTGCAGGGCCTTCATCTGCCCGTCGGCCGTTTCGGACATCGACCGCAGCGAGGACATCGTACCTTCCTCGCTGTCGAACTGCTCGGCCGTCAAGCTCGCCGCCTTTAAAGTGCTGGCGATCGTGTCCCGGTTGATGTCCGACCAGGACTGATAGGTAGTCGCAAAAGAAGCATTGTCTGGCAGGTTGGTCTTCAGACTTGAGTAGCTCTGGAAGCGCTGCTGCAGTATGTCGTCCGCATTGCCCATCGAAAACGAAATGCTTTGCCCTTGATCGACGATGCTGCGCAACTGATTGAGGTCGCTTTCTACCTGTCCCCACATATGCGACGGGAGGGTCGCGGTGTTTTGCAGCAAGTTTTGGTAGATGTTGAGCTGCGTTTCGATCTGCTGTGCCAACTGGCTGATCTGGGTGAGCTGGTTCTGGATTTGCTCGCCGGATTGGCCAACAAGGGAAACGAGCTCGCCATTGTTGAGGACCTGCGTCCACTCGGTCGCAGCGCCGGTGGCGGTTCCGGCCTCGGCGGGCTTTGCTTCGCCGGTAGCAACCACGAACGCCGCCAGACCAGCGAGCAATCTATTCGAAGTTAAGCAACGATGCGGCATCGTGGACTCCTTTCATTTGAAGCCAGTGGATCGGCCAGTCGCGGCCGTGTTCGGAATAGAGGGCGCGGATGCGCTTGAGGTCTTCCTTGCCGGATGCGCCGACGAAGCTGAGCGCCAGCGGCCCGAGCGCCATATCGAACAGCCGTCGGCCTTCAGGAGTGACGACGTAGTATTCGCGCTTGGGAATCGCGTTCGAGACGATCTCGATCTGCCGCTCGTTGAATCCGATCCGTTCGTAGAACTCGCGAGTTCCAGGCTCTCTGGCGGCACCATTCGGAAGGCAGATCTTTGTTGGGCAGGATTCCTTCAACACGTCGATGATCCCGGAGCGTTCGGCGTCGGAGATCGACTGTGTGGCGAGCACGACGGCGCAGTTGGCCTTACGCAGCACTTTCAGCCATTCGCGTATCTTGCTGCGGAACACTGGATGGCCGAGCATCAGCCAGGCCTCATCCAGCACGATTAGGCTGGGAGCGCCATCGAGGCGCTTCTCGATCCGCCGGAACAGATAGGTCAGTACAGGCACGAGATTGCGTTCGCCCATGTTCATCAGTTGTTCTATCTCAAAGGTCTGAAAGGCACCGAGCGTCAGACCGTCTTCCTCGGCGTCGAGAAGCTGTCCCAGGGGACCATCAACGGTATAGTGATGCAGCGCGTCTTTGATTTCACGCATCTGCACCCCACTTGCGAAGTCAGACAGCGATCTTCCGGGCGCGCTGACCATCAACCCGATCTGCCGGGAAATTGCATTGCGGCGATCGGGGGTGATGGTTACGCCTTGCAGGGCCAACAGCATCTCGATCCATTCCGTGGCCCAGGCCCGATCAGTTTCGCTGGCGAGGTCCGAAAGCGGGCAAAAGGCCAGTGCCGTTCCTTTTTCTTCAGAGCCACCACCAATTTCATAGTGATCGCCGCCAGTGGCGAGCGTCAGGGGCAGGAGCGAGTTTCCCTTGTCAAAGGCAAAGATCTGGGCGCGTTCGTAGCGTCGAAACTGCGCCGCGATTAGTGCCAAAAGCGTCGACTTGCCCGATCCGGTCGGTCCGAAAATGAGAGTGTGACCAACGTCGTCGACATGAAGATTCAGCCGAAACGGTGTTGACCCACTCGCGACCTGCATGAGCGGTGGCGAGTCCGGCGGGTAAAAAGGGCACGGTGCAACGGGGTTGCCCGACCAAACAGAGTTCAGTGGGATGAGGTCGGCGAGATTGCTGGTATTAATCAGCGGCTCGCGCACGTTTGCGTACCAATTGCCTGGAAGGCTTCCGAGATAGGCGTCGGTTGCGTTGAGTGTTTCGATCCTCGCTCCGAAGCCTTCGGCCTGTATTAGCCTGCGTACTGCCTCCGCCTCCTCCTGCAAGGCTTCGCGATCACCGTCGAATAGAACGATGACCGGGGTGTAATACCCATAGGCGACCAACTGCGAGGAGGCTTGCGCGATAGCATCCTCAGTCTCGGCCACCATGCTCATGGCGTCCTGATCGATCGAACGACTTTGCGTCTGGAATAGCTGGTCAAAGAACGGCCGGACTTTTTGCTGCCATTTCTTGCGGGTGCGCTCGAGCTTTTGCCGCGCCTCCTCCGCATCTAGGAAGATGAAGCGCGATGACCAGCGATAGCTTAGCGGCATCAGATCGAGGCTGTGGAGAATCCCCGGCCAGCTCTCTGCCGGCAGTCCGTCGATCGCCACCACACCCAGGTAGCGGCTTTCAACCTTTGGCGTCAGCCCATGCTTGAGCTCGGCTGTCGCGATCCAGTCGAGATACATGGGAGCATCCGGCAGCCGGATTGGATGGTTTTCGCCCGTAATGCAGAAGCGAACGAATTGCAGCAGTTCGTCATAGCGAGCGACCCTCTCCCCGCCCCTCTCGACGACCTCGCGCGTTTCCATTCGCCGGATCGAAAGGGTGTTGGCAAAATACTGCTCAATCTCCCGGACAGCGTTCTTGAAGATGAACAGCACCGTGTCGGCGTAGGTTTTCTTGCGGCTCTCCTCGTCCGAGTAGATGTATCTGCTGAGGGCAGTCTTTTTGGGCTCCAGGTGCCGATAGGTGAGGATAAGAGCGTGCTTGCTCTCGAAATGCCGCTGATCTCGCGCAAAATGCGCCCGGCGCTCGGCATCAATCGCCCGGGTGACCGGGTCCGGGAAGTGGCACCGGTCCTCAGACGGATAGTCAACCGTCGGAATACGGATCGCTTCGACCTGGATCATCCATCCGTTTCCAAGACGTGACAGGATGGCGTTGATCTGTCGCGATAGTTCATTGCGTTCCAGATCGGTGGCACTTTCGGAGTCGGGCCCGGCAAAGTACCAGCCAGCCATGAGGCTACCGTCCTTCAATAGCAGGACGCCATCGTCAACCAGACCGGCATAGGGGACGAGATCAGCGAAGGATGGGCCGGTTGCCCGGAACCGTTTGAGAGCGACCACGCAAACCTCCTCAATACCGCCGCCACGGCGAGGTGGTCGCCTTGTAGTAGGGCTTGTAAGAAATGTGCCGGATGTAGACCTGACGCATCAGCGGGTCCGCCTTTGCCATCATTCTCAAGAGCCCGACGATGCCGATCCAGACGGCAACCCCGAAGAGCGCGGAATATATTGTCAAGACCACAAAGATCAGGATGACCGCGGCGAGACCTGTGAGCAAGACCAGTTCCCGGTCCGCGCCCATCAGCAGATTCGGACGCGAAAGTGCACGGTGGATGCGGTTGTGTTTTAGACGGGACAGGGACTCAACCATGAGCCCCCTCCCCTACTCGGCTTCGGCTGAAGAATTCGGTTTGCTCGTCCGATGCTCCAATCGAGGCGCCCGTTGCGCCGAACAGGCCGATGATGTTGGTGGCCCCGAGCAGGATGCCCGCCACCAGCACGATATACACCAGCCGCCGCGCGAAGTCGTTCAGTTCTCCCCCAAAGATGAGCATGCCGCCAGCAATTGCGACCGCTGCAAGTGCAATAGCTCCCGCGACCGGCCCGGTGATCGACTCCTGGATTTGCTGCAGCGGCCCTTCCCAGGGAAGACTGCCGCCCGAACTGGCGAGCGCCGGCGCGACGCAGGCGAGAACGATGTGCGCCGCAAGGAGCGCGGCGGCGATGACGGCATTTCTACGCGACATTGCGCGCCTCCTTCTCTTCTGTAAGCTGGTCGGATTCGATTTCGTACTGGCCGCCCGCGAAGCGCTCGACCTGAATGACGTCGCGGACGCGCCGCCCGCGCGGGGTCCGTTCTATGGAGACGATGAGATCGACCGCTTCTCCGATCACCTCATGCATCGGCTGCTGGCTAGCTTCGGCGGTCAGCTGCTCGAGACGGCGGAGCGCCGACATCGCTGTATTTGAATGGATAGTCGCCACGCCACCCGGATGGCCGGTGTTCCACGCCTTGAGTAGTGTGAGCGCAGCGCCGTCGCGGACTTCACCGACCACAATTCTGTCGGGCCGCAGCCGCATGGTGCTCTTCAGCAGCCGAGCCATGTCAACGGTATCGCTGGTGTGGAGAAGGACGGCGTTCTGGGCCGCGCATTGAACCTCTGCGGTGTCCTCAAGAATGACGAGCCGGTCTTCTGGTGCGCTCTTCACAATCTCGTCGATGACAGCATTCGCGAGCGTCGTTTTGCCGGAGCCAGTTCCCCCGGATATGATGATGTTGAGCCTGGAGGAAATCGCGCTGCGGATCGTCGATGCCTGGTACTCTGTCATCACGTCGGAGCGAACATACTCGTCGAGCGGGATGAGACGCGACGCACGACGACGAATAGTGAAGGCAGGCTTGGCGACCACCGGCGGCAAAAGACCTTCAAAGCGGTGGCCACCGATCGGCAGCTCTCCGGAGATGATCGGCTGTTCCGTGTCCACCTCTGACTGAAGCGCATGCGCAACGGTACCGATCACCATTTCCGCCGCGGCCGACGACATCTCGCCCGCCGGCGCGACGCCGTGGCCGAGCCGCTCGATGAAGAGCTTTCCGTCCGGATTGAGCATGATCTCGACGACCGTTGCATCGTCCAGCGCCACGCAGAGGTGATCGCCGAGCGCCTCCTGAAGTTTGCGGACAAGCCGAGGGTGAGAGCGAAGCTGGTTCACCGATTTCTCCTTACGCTGCCTTGCAGAGGGGGGTGCATTCAGATCGGTAGTTAGATCGGCGGAGTTTTTGAAATGTACCGGCGTCGGCGGGTAGGATGCCCGCCACGGCCATCGTCACGCCGACCTTCTTCGGCTCCCCCAACCGCTGCAGCGGCCAGCCAACACGAGCGAGGATCCGCTCGAAGCGGAGGTCGGTCACCGTGACGATTTCGGTGAAACCATTCGCCATGCACCATTCAATTATGCCTGCGAACATCGTCAGCGTTGCCTCATGTACCGAGCCGGCTCCCCTGCCCTCCCCGAGACTAGTGTCGACGCACAAGCGGGAGCTTTCGATCATCGCGGAGTGCGCGTTGAGCTGTCCATTCGGAAGTAGCGAGGGAAAGACATCCGTAACCATGGTCGGGCCAAGCGCCGGAAGCAGCCTCGCGCACCCTGCCACTTCACCGTTGTTGGAAGTTGCGAGGATGTAGGTTGGCATCAGCGCGTCGAAAGTGTCTGACTCCCGACCGTCAATAACGTCAACGTCCCAGCCCAACCGGTCGGAAAAGATCCGGGCGCGCAGTTGGTGGTGCCTGTGGAGAAGCCGGGCTTCTTCGTCATTCCGTGGCTTCGAGATCGCGAGAATCTGCATGAATTTCTCCGTCGTTGTTGCTCGGCGGTGAAATCAGCACGGATCGGTATCGGTTTGCAGTTGTAGAATCCTACAAAGCCAAGCCGAGATAAGCAGGCAATGCGGAAAAGGAATTGGTCAGTCGCATGCGGATATCGCTGCCTTCGCCCGCAATCTCGGCAATCGGAGCTTGAGACAACACGCCGACACCGCGAGTGCCCTCTTAAGGCTGACGGCAGCATTTTCGGCAGTGAACGGGGTTCCATCATGGAAGGTTGCCTTGCTGCGCAGCGTAAAGGCCCAGCCTGAGGCCGTCCTGCGAAACCGCCCATTTTTCCGCAAGACCTGGAACCAGTGCGCCTTGCTCGTCTGTCGTAAAAAGCGGTTCGGCTCCCTGAAGACGGCTAAAGACATAGCCAGTCTGTGCGGGCTCGATACCGGTGACTTCCCCTGGCCCAGCCACTTTCAGCCTCTCTGCATGGGCGGGAAGACCGATATAGGCGCGGCGAGCGCCAGCGTAAGGAAGAGCGCCTTCATTATGCGCATCGTATTCTCCGTAGTGGCTCAAAGTGATGTCTTCTTGTCAATCTGGCTCATTCCAGAAGGGCGAGAACGCGTGCCCGATATCGTTTTGCGTGACATCCGGCAGGCGTCGCGCTACGCAGTCGCAAAAGCACGCGGAGAGCGGGAATCCGAGTTCCTGCGCCCCGCCGCCAGTATGAGCAGATGCGGGTCCGACACGCTGTCGCCGGCCAGGTAGCCAAGGTTGCCGCCGATAAGGTGGGGGTTTGTGCCATGAGAGACAGACCGCAATGCTCTATTCGGCTTCCAACACAACGCTGTCAAAATCAGCGCACGCGAACTGCTGCCTTCGGTGGAGCAACAGCTCAACTCAGGACACGACCAAATGCGAGACGCGGCGCCAGCGAAAGGTTGTGCGGGATTTGCTGCAACCGAAGAGACTTCTGCTGAAAGACGAAGCATTCCGGCACATTCTTCCAACAACTGCAACTATGCTTCGTCCATGCCGTAGAGTTCACAGGAGCCAAGGATATGGATCGCTTCAGGCCAAAATACGTAACATTCGACTGCCATGGTACGCTAATCAACTTTCAAATGGCGGAAGCCGCTCGTGATCTGTTCGGTCATCTTCTGGATGGGCCGAGCATGGACGAATTCATCAGGAACTTCCAAGCGTACCGCATCGATGAGGTATTGCAGGACTGGAAGCCCTATGCCGACGTTGTTCACAACGCGTTGGAGCGCACGTGCCGCCGCAACAAGGTTGCATTCAGGCCCGAAGACGCCGAAACCATCTACAACCGCGTACCGACCTGGGGACCGCATCCGGATGTGCCCGAGGGCCTAGCCAAATTAGCCAAGGAAATCCCGCTGGTCATTCTCACAAACTCCATGGTGGCCCAGATCCCGTCGAATGTGGCAAAGCTAGGCGCGCCGTTTCATGCCGTCTACACCGCAGAAGAAGCGGGAGCTTACAAACCGCACCTCAAGGCGTTCGAATATATGTTCGACATGTTGGGATGCGGACCGGAAGACATCACGCACGTTTCGTCGTCTTTCCGTCACGACCTCATGTCCGCCTATGACCTGGGTATCAAAAGCAAGGTGTGGGTCAACCGCGGCCACGAGCCGGCCAACCCTTATTATGAATACACCGAGATCCGCGATATTTCGCAGCTGCCTGGCGTTTTCGGGCTCTGACTTGAGATAAGGCAACAGCTGTTCAGGGACGAAAACGCGCGCGGGCCACTGAGCTATGCTGGAGTGCCTGCTCTGAGCTAGTCAGATTAGATCAGGGTATCCAACTTCGCAGCCCGAAAAGCACCATGAACGGACGAGGATCTTCAAATTGGGCGATCTTAGTGGACTTGCTGCTGATCAGGAACTAGGCCGGCGCAACAGCTCTGCGGCTCCGGCCTCCCGTCACCTGCCGCATGCTGCAGCGTCGACAGAAGCCTATTTTCGTGCCGCAACCGCCATTCTGTCCTCGCCGCCAGACGAGTCAGAACCCGACATTTCGGCGACACTGCTCAAGCGGCACTACGGACTGGAAGGATCGACTGCGGTCTTATCCTCCGAGGTCGAGCGCACTGTAGAGGTCTCCCTGTCCGACGGCCGCCAATTGATCCTGAAGACGCCGGCACGACAAGAGGCGGTCGAAAGCTTCCGTTTCCAAAGTGCCGCTTTGGCTGCACTGCAAGGAAGCGTGGGATTTGCTGCACCCACAGTGATCCCTACCAATGGGGGCGCGATGATGTTTGAGGAAGAGGGCCTAAGTGGTTACCTGCAGACCCGAATCGAGGGCGTGTCTCTGCACTAGGAGACGCCCACTCCTGATCTCCTCTTTCGAACTGGCAACGCCCTCGGCCAGATGGCCCTAGCCCTTGAGCAAGTCAATAATGGTTTGGCGGCACCCGTATGGACCTGCCCCCAACCGGGTCGCCGCCGACGGCATGATGGTGTCGGCAAAGGACTGAAGGGCCCATGCCTTCATGGGGAAATGCCTTGAGGTTCTAGACACCGAGATCCACCACATCTGATACCAGCCCGGCACACCATCATGTGCCCTTCTTTCGCAGCAGTCGCCGCTTGCTAAACCGCCCCAGGATTCCAACCGCGCCCTCTGTTGCCAAACATTTCGTATCCGTCCTTCGTGACGGCGAGCGTATCCTCGAGCTTGATGAAACCGCGTTGCGGATGAAGCATCGTCGTCTCGACGGAAATGACCATGCCTGCCTCCAGGGGCCGATCCGCATCTACGCCTTCATAGGCGACGGGGTGGTTGGTCATCAGGAACGGTGCTTCGTGGCTGATGAGCCCCATGCCGTGGCAGAAGAAGTCGGTAAAGGCGGCCGAAGGCGAGCTTTTCAAAACCTTTTCCGCCGAAGCAATCATCTCACTGCCTCTTGCCCCGGCCTTGATCCTGGCAAAGGCTGCCTGCTGGATCGCATCGACTTCAGCTAGCAAGTCCTCGAGCTCCGCATCGGGCTCGCCGAGCACGCCCATCCGGCAAAGGTCACCGATATAGCCCTGGTAGTTGCCACCCGAATCAATCGAAAGCACCTCACCCTTCGCCCATGCCTGCGGCGAGGCCGCACGGTTGTGACTAGCACCCAGGGTCAGCAGGCAATACTCGAAATGCAGCCCGCGATTGGTCTCTTCTCGCCTCAGTCGTCCAATGATCTCGCCCTTGGTGGATCCCTCTCGTGCAGCCGCGATGGTGGCGAGCATGGAATCGGTGATCAGTTCGGAGGCAACCTTGAGCTTTTCCAGCTCCTGCGGTGTCTTGATCGAGCGCAGTCGCTCGAGCGAGTGCGTCGCGTCCACGAAACGCGCACCTTCAAGGCGAGAAGCCAACAGATCCCGCGCATCAGCCGGCAGGAAGGGCGGTTCGATGCCGATGCGAGCACCCGACTTACCGATCTTTCTCAGATGCTCGACCGCAAGCGCTGCTGCGTCGAGTGTACCCCAGGTCGCCGTATGAACGGCGGGTGTCCAGAAAGGGTTGTTATGGTGTTCTCCCCCTTCCATGCGGTTGCCAATATATGCCGAGTGATCGGGGGAGCCCTTCTCATAAACGACGATCGGCAGGTAGCGGCTGTGGCCAATCGCATCCATTGCGGCGAAGAAGATGAACTTGTAACCGCCAAGCAGGTACTGCGTGTTGTGCTTGGATGTGGCGAGCAGAACGTCGATGCCCGCCTCCTCCATGAGCTTGTCGAGTTTCGCTGCATCGAAGGGGGGCCCCGCCGCCAGCGTTTGTCTTGGGCTGATGTCCACGGAATTTCTCCCACAAAGCCGTTGTCGTGCGCCCTCAGGTACCGGGCGCGATTAGACGGAAATCCGGCAGATCCCGAAGCGCGCGCTCGGGGCCTGCCGGTGAATAGACCACGAAAAGCTGCATCGGACCGGGACCCGTGTTCCTCGTCGAGTGAAACCGGCTTTCCGGTACATAGATAGTGCAACCGGGTCCAACCCTCCGCGTCACCGGATCGCCGTTCTCGTCCTCCACCATCTGCTCGCCCTCTCCCGAGATGACGAAAATGATCTCTTCGGCTCCCGGATGATTGTGACGCGCATGCCCTTCGCCGCTCGGCAAATCCACCACACCGCCCGAGAAGCGCTCGGCCCCGTTCACCTCCGGCGCGACCGTCAGCGCAAGCCGGCCCCAGTCGAAGCCGAAGCTGTCAACATCAATCGGGTAGAGAAAATATTTGTCCTTTGCCATGCCGCGGCCTCCTCCGCATCTTGCTCGCTTCAGACCACCGTACCGATGGCAAGCGCCTTGAACTCTTCCGTCTGCTTGCGGATCGCCACCTCGGCAGGCAGGCGTTCCATGGAACTTGCTCCATAAAAACCATTGCAGCCTGGGCAACGATCCAGGATGTACCGTGCGTCCTCCGGCATCGAAATCGGCCCCCCGTGGCAGAGCACAATGACGTCCTTGCGTACCGAGCGCGCGGCAGCCGCTATCGCGTCGATTTCGCTCGCGCAGTCGTCGAGCGAGATCGCGGAAGTGGCGCCGATCGCACCTCCCGTGGTAACGCCCATATGAGCGACGACGATGTCTGCGCCCGCCTTCGTCATCGCGATCGCTTCTTCCTCGTTGAAGACATAGGGTGTCGTCAGCAGATCCAGCCGGTGGGCCTCGGCGATCATGTCCACCTCGAGACCATAGCCCATCCCCGTCTCCTCGAAGCTCCGCCGCATCCGTCCATCGAAGAGGCCGATGGTGGGGAAATTCTGTACGCCGGAAAAGCCCATGGCCTTCAGTTCCGCGAGAAATTGGGGCATGAAAACGAATGGGTCGGTGCCGTTGACGCCGGCGAGTACCGGTGTCGCCCTAACGACCGGCAGCACCTCCAAGGCCATTTCCTTGACGATCTCATTGGCATTTCCATAGGCGAGCAGACCGGCCGCCGAGCCGCGGCCCGCCATTCGGTAACGGCCGGAGTTATAGATGATGATCAGGTCGATGCCCCCGGCCTCCTCGGCCTTGGCCGAAATCCCCGTTCCGGCCCCACCTCCGATGATCGGCTTGCCGGCGGCGATCATGCCGTGGAACTTTTCAAGAATGGTCTTGCGGGGGATTAGTGGCATCGGTGTCTCTTTCAGAGTTGGCAATGTCTCGGTAGGCGGCGACTGCGGCCTCGGCGAACTGCGGATCGTTGATGTGGAGCGGAAGGCGTTCGATGCGGCGCCGGTCATTTCTATCGACGGTGGCTTCCAATGCCTCGAAGAGCGCCGCATCCGCCGCAGGATCAAAGAAGGCGCCGCCCTCGATATCCAGTGCCGACACGCCTCGCTCCGGGATCAGGAACCGGAGAGGTCCGCTGCAGAGGTTCAGCTTTGCGCCAATCCACCTTCCGATCGCGGCGCATTCCTCCGGAGTCGTGCGCATGAGCGTGACGTTTGGATTGTGGCGGTACAAGAGCCGGCCGGAATATCGCTCCGGCACCGTCTCTGGCGCCCAGAAATTGACCATATCCAAAGCCCCGACGGAGCCGACATAGGGCAATTCGGTGCGCGCAATTGCGCCGAAACGATCCTCGGTCGCCGGCAACACGCCGCCGAAGAGAAGATCGCACACCTCCGTCGTCGTGATGTCGAGCACACCCGATAGAAGCCCGCTGTCCGCAAGCTTCTCCATTGCTCGTCCACCGGTGCCTGTGGCGTGGAAAACCAAACAGTCATGATCGGCCTTCAGTCGTTCAACGACCGCAGTCACACAGGGCGTCGTCACGCCGAACATGGTCAGGCCGAGAGCGGGCTTCGCGGCCGTTTCGTCTGCCGGCCTGTTCGCCATGGCGGTAATCGCCTCTGCCGCATTTTTTAGTATCACGCGGCTCATGCGGTTGAGCCCGGCCATGTCGGTAACCGACGGCATCATGATGATGTCTGAGACGTCAACATAAGGTGCCACGTCGCCGGACGCGAGCGTCGAAACCATGACCTTCGGTAACCCAAGCGGCAGCCTGCGCATGCCGGCGGTGATGATCGACGTCCCGCCTCCGCCACCCATGCCCACCACGCCGGCGACGTCGTCCCGGGCGGGAAGGAACCTCGCGAAGGCCTCGCCCATCGCAGCAATCGCTGTTCCCCGATCGTCGACGGAAAGCACCGCGGCGGCACCGCCCGGATGCGCCGCGGCCACGGTTTCGGCGGAGATATCAACCATAACCGTTGGGCGACGCGTGCCGACATCGACCAAAACAGGCTGGCCGCCCGCTGCCTCGACGCAGGACGCAAGATAAACGAGTTCCTCCCCCTTCGTGTCGGCCGTGCCGACGACGTAGATGCGCTTCATCTCTCCTCCCCGGCGACCCTGGCCCTCCTCTGCCTTGAAGGCCGCCTTATTTCGACCGGTTTGTCGGCACTTGCAAAATTATGAGATGCGCGTATCGTAAAGACATGGATGTCTCACGTCAACAGAGCGAATCCGTCGCACGCGCTGAACGCGGTCCCCGAGCCCGCACACGCAAACTCATGTTGGATACCGCCACACGGTTGATGCAGTCCGGTATAACCCCCTCGGTGAGTGAGGTCGCGGAAGCCGCCGAAGTTTCGCGCGCCACGGCCTACCGATACTTTCCGAGCCAGGCGGCGCTGGTTCATGCGGTGGTGCACGAGGCGCTCGGCCCGATCCTCGACTGGAGATCCGAGGCGCCCGATGCGCTCACCCGCGTTGGCGATCTGCTCGCAACTGCCATGCCGCGCATCGACGAGTTCGAAGCGACGTTCAAGGCTGCACTGAAGCTCTCGCTCGATCAGTGGGCGCAGCGGCAGGCAGGCACGCTTGGTAACGAACCACAGCTCACGCGAGGGCACCGCGTCGAGCTCCTTCGACAAGTCACCGTGCCACTCGAGGGCAAGGTGCCGGCTGAGGCCCGCGAGCAGTTGGCTCAGGCGCTCTCGCTTGTTTTCGGTGTCGAGGTGCTGGTCGTGCTGAAGGATATTTGGGGCCTCTCGTCCGAACGTGCACAAGCGGTTGCAGAATGGGCGGCGGCAGCCTTGGTCGAGGCGGCGGTCCGCGATGCGCAATCCGCGACATGATCTCGCGCATTCTCGCCGACTCGAGAAACTGGTTTGACCAATTTAGATAATGCGCGTGCATGACGACTTATGGACAACTCATTCCTGGTTGAACTGGGGGTAAGGCATGCAGTTTTAATTCCGTAACAATCCCGGCATTGCGGCGGTGGCCTGCGGCAATGGCGAGGACACAGTGACCTTGACGCTCGTGAGATTTGGTAATACCAGATTGGTGCTGCGTTCGCTTGGACTTAATATCTGTCCCAGGCCGGAAGGGTCGGAGGAGGACCCGCCGCAGAAGCGCCAATCAGGAGGATTTGACAGACGAACCGCCGTGGAAAAGGCGGGGCGGGATACACAAAAGGGGAGGAATATTATGCGCAAGACAGTGGCCGGTCTGGTGGCTGGTATCAGCTTTATGTTCGCCTGCGGGACTTCCGCGCAATCACAGGAACTGACGATTTTCTGGGCCGAATGGGACCCGGCAAACTATCTCCAGGAGCTTGTTAATGAATACGAGGCCGAGACCGGCGTGAAGGTCACGGTCGAAACGACCCCATGGGCGGACTTTCAAACGAAGGCCTTTACCGAATTCAACGCCAAGGGCTCGGCCTATGACATGGTCGTCGGCGACTCACAGTGGATCGGCGCCGCATCCGAGGCCGGCCACTACGTCGATCTCACCGAGTTCTTCAACCAGCACAAGCTAAACGAGGTGATGGCTCCCGCCACGGTGAAGTACTACTCGGAGTATCCTGCGAACTCCGGCAAGTACTGGTCGATCCCCGCCGAGGGTGACGCTGTCGGGTGGTCATACCGCAAGGATTGGTTCGAGGACCCGAAGGAGATGGAAGCCTTCAAGGCGAAGTATGGCTATGACCTCGCTCCGCCCAAGGACTGGAAGCAGTTGCGCGACATCGCCGAGTTCTTCCATCGTCCGGACCAGAAGCGCTACGGCATCGCGATCTACACCGACAACTCCTATGACGGCCTCGTTATGGGCGTGGAGAACGCCATCTTCTCTTTCGGAGGAGAACTCGGAGACTACAGCACTTACAAGGTCGACGGGATCATCAATTCGGAGAAGAACGTCAAGGCTCTGGAAGCCTACCGCGAGCTTTACGGTTTTACGCCCCCGGGCTGGGCAAAGTCCTTCTTCGTCGAGAACAACCAGGCGATCACCGAAAATCTGGCGGCGATGAGCATGAACTATTTCGCCTTCTTCCCGGCCCTGGTCAATGAAGCATCAAACCCGAACGCGAAGGTCACCGGCTTCTTTGCCAACCCGGCCGGCCCGGAGGGCGACCAGTACGCCGCGCTCGGCGGCCAGGGCATCTCCATCGTCTCCTATTCGGAAAACAAGGAAGAGGCGATGAAGTTCCTTGAGTGGTTCGTCAAGGACGAGACACAGAAGCGCTGGGCCGAGCTCGGCGGTTACACGGCAAGCGCCAAGGTGTTGGAGTCCGAAGAGTTCCAAAACGCGACGCCCTACAACAAGGCCTTCTACGAGACCATGTTCAGAGTGAAGGACTTCTGGGCAACGCCGGAATATGCCGAGCTGCTGATCCAGATGAACCAACGCATTTATCCCTATGTGACGGCGGGCCAGGGTACAGCAAAGGAGGCGCTCGACGCTCTCGCCAAGGACTGGAACGCGACCTTCAAGAAGTACGGCCGCCAATAAGTAAGACACTGCGGGAGGGTGCCCGGCTCCCTCCCGTTCAACTTGGCACCGGACAGGCTCGCACCGGACGCGGCGACGCGCTCAGGCAATACGCGACAGATGGAACAAGTGCGCCCGGCGTCGGGCTCTGGGAGGAGGAGCACATTGGCCACCGTGGTTATGACATCGCTGGATTCGAAGTCGCGCGCGGCTTCGCGCGGCCTGAGCGACATCAAAATTCGCAATCTTTTCATTATTCCGACGATCCTGTTCCTGATCGTCTTCAACATCTTCCCGTTGATCTATTCGCTCGGCTATTCTTTCACCGACTTTCGTGCTTCGACGAACGCGCCGGCCACCTTCGTCGGCCTGCAGAACTACCGGGAACTGTTGAACGACCCCTTCATCTGGGCGAACTTCGCAATTACGGCGAAATACGTGATCGTGTCGGTTGCCGGTCAAGTCGCCGTCGGTTTTGGCACGGCGATGCTGCTCAACCGTGAAATCCCCTTCAAGGGTCTCATCACGACACTGCTTCTGCTGCCGATGATGTTGTCGATGGCGGTGGTCGGGCTCTTCTGGAAGCTGCTCTACGATCCTTCCTTCGGCATCATCAACTACGCGCTCGGCCTCGGCTCTTTCGAGTGGCTGGCGAATCCCGAAATGGCACTCTACGCCGTCGCAATCACCGACATCTGGATGTGGTCACCCTTCGTGATGTTGCTCTCGCTCGCAGGCCTCTCGGCCGTACCGAGGCACCTTTACGAGGCGGCTGCCATTGACCGAGCGGGACCGTTCTACACGTTCTTCCGTATCACTCTGCCGCTCGTTGCGCCGATACTCATGATCGCAATCATCTTTCGCACGATGGAGGCTTTCAAGACTTTCGATCTCGCCTACATTCTCACCAGCCAACCGACCACGGAGGTGATCTCGATCCGCCTCTACAAGATGGCGTTTCAGGAATGGCAGACCGGGCGGTCCTGCGCACTCGCCTACATCGTGCTGATCATGGTGCTCGCGATCACCAACATTTACGTCAAATATCTCAACAGGGTGAAGGAGCGCTGAGATGGCGGCTGTCCAAACTCGCTCCGAGCGCGCGCTGAACCGGGTAGCGATCGCCGCCGTGCTCGTAATCACGCTGCTGTTCCTCGCACCGATCTACTGGATCACGTCTACGGCCTTCAAACCGCGCAACCTCGCGACGACCATCCCCCCGACAATCATCTTCGAGCCGGAGATCTCGCCGTTCGTCAAGCTCTTCACCAAGCGCTCTCAGTTGCGCTCAGCACCGGAGCCCGAAGACTATGCTGCAGCACCCTGGTGGGAACGGCTGGTCTTCGACGGGGGGGAAAAGGTCGTACGTTCGGGGCGCGGTGAGGTGCAGTTATCCGGCTACCCCAACCGCTTCATGAATTCGCTCATCGTGGCGATCACCTCTACGGTGCTCGCCGTCGGAATGGGCACCTTCACGGCCTACGGCTTCTCGCGTTTCAAAGTGAAGGGCGAAGCGGACCTGTTGTTCTTCATTTTATCGACACGCATGCTGCCGCCCGTGGTCGTGGCGATCCCCATGTTCCTGATGTACCGGGCTGTCGGGCTGAACGACACTCACTGGGGTCTTATCATCCTCTACACCGCCTTCAATCTGTCCTTCTCGGTCTGGCTGATGAAGGGCTTCATCGACGAGATTCCGAAGGAATACGAGGAAGCGGCGCTCGTCGACGGCTACACGCGCTTGGAAGCCTTCTTCAAGATTGTGCTGCCAGAGGCCGCCACAGGGATCGCCGCGACCGCCGTCTTTTGCTTCATCACAGCGTGGAATGAATATGCTTTCGCGCTGATCATGACGAACCGGCGCGCTCAAACGGCACCGCCCTTCATCCCAAGCCAGGTCGGCTCTGGCCTTCCGGATTGGACCGTCATCGCCGCAGGTACCTTCCTGTTCCTGCTACCGGTCGCAATCTTCACCTTCCTGCTCAGGAACCATCTCCTGCGCGGCATGAGCTTCGGAGCGATCCGCAAATGACGTTTCGTGCCATAAATCAGAAGTATCTGGCGCCAGGCGCGCAGCTCCTGATGATATTCGGGATCATCGCGCTGTGCCAGCCGTGGAACCTGTTCCTTCATCGCTATGGACTGACAATGACGTTAGTTGGGCTGATTGCCTTCATGATCACGTCGAAGGTCCCGCCGGAACAGAAAGCTGACGAGAGCAGGCCATGACGCAGATTGAATTACGCGGGATTGAGAAGCACTTTGGTGCCGTTCAGGTCATCAAGGACCTCAATCTCACCATCGCCGACAACGAGTTCATTGTTCTGCTTGGCCAGTCCGGCTGCGGCAAGACGACCACTCTACGCGCGATCGCCGGGCTCGAAACGATCGATGAAGGCGACATCCTCATAGACGGTCAGCCGGTGCAGCACATAAAGGCGTCGCACCGAGACATCGCCTTTGTGTTCCAGTCCTTCTCGCTCTACCCGCACATGACGGTCTTCGAGAACATCGCCTTCCCGCTCCGCGCCACGCGCAGCAACCCTACGGATATCGAGCGCGAAGTTCAGGCGGTTGCAAAAACGCTCCAGATCACCCATCTGCTCACCAAAATGCCCTCCGCTCTTTCCGGCGGCGACATGCAGCGCGTGGCGATCGGTCGGGCACTCGTCCGGCGTCCCAAGGCGATGCTTATGGATGAGCCGATCGGCGCGCTTGACGCGAAGCTCCGCGAAGAAATGCGCGCTGAAATCAAGCGACTTCACATCAAACAGGGCTCGACAACGATCTACGTAACCCATGACCAGGTCGAGGCGATGTCCCTCGCCGATCGCATTGTCGTCATGCACGAAGGTGTGCTGCAGCAAGTCGGCAGCCCTCACGAGGTCTACGCTCGTCCTGCCAACATGTTCGTCGCGCAGTTTGTCGGGAGTCCGGTAATGAACATGTCTGACGTGGCGGTTTCCGAGGACGCGGGGCATGCGCGCGTCGTGGTGGGAGGTGCTCCAACGTCCTTCGATTTTCCGTCGTATCTCACGGCCCAGCTCGCTGTCGCTGGGGCTCGAAACGGAAATCTCACCCTCGGCGTACGACCTGAAGGGGTTCTCGTGTCGAGGGAAGCACGTGAGGGCTTCGTGCCCGTCGAGGCCCACATCATCGAACCGCTCGGCTCGCATGACATCATAGACCTGCAGGTTGGCGATCAGATGCTGCGCGCGCGGACAAAAAGTGGTTTCGTACCCCGACCCGGCGAGGCCGTCTGGGCTCGCATAGATCCGGCTCAGGCGCATTTCTTCGACAGCTCGACTGGCACATCTTTCGGGATCAGGCTCTGATGGCGCATATCGAACTCAAAGGCATCACCAAGACCTTCGGTACCCACACCGCCCTGAGGGATCTCAGTTTCGAAATTGCCGACGGAGAGTTTTTCGTGCTGCTCGGCGAGACGGGCGCCGGCAAGACGACGACCCTCAGGCTGATTGCCGGGCTCGAAAAGCCGACGGGCGGACAGATCTTCATCGACGGTGAGGATGTCGCCGACTGGGGCGCCGCCGAGCGCGACGTGGCGCTTGTGCTGCAGCAGTATTCGCTCTATCCGCGCTATACCGTCCGCGAGAATCTCGAATTTCCGCTGAAGTCTCGCATCCGGCGTGTCGAACCGGTCGAGATCAAGGAGCGTGTCGCCCGTGTCGCGAGGACGCTCCGCATCGAGCATCTGCTCGACCGCAAGACTGACCGACTATCGGGTGGCGAGATGCAGCGCGTGTCCATCGGCCGAGCCATCGTACGCAAACCGCGCGTCTTTCTGATGGACGAGCCCCTTTCCGCCCTCGACGCCAAACTGCGCGAGGCGCTGCGCACTGAACTCAAGAACCTTCAGATGAATCTCGGCGCAACCTTTCTCTTCGTCACCCACGATCAGATCGAAGCCATGTCGATGGGCGACAAGATCGGCGTACTCAACAACGGCCAGCTCGTTCAGACAGGCACCCCACAGGAAATCTATCGCAATCCAGTCAACACGTTCGTTGCACGTGCAGTCGGATCGCCGCCGATGAACCTGATCTCCGGCAAGCTTGCGGCCAGCGAGGCTATCGCGGACGAAGGCTACCGCTTGCCTTTTGACGCCGCGCTGGGCGCTGCGCTTGACGGACGGCCCCTGACCTTCGGTATCCGCCCTGAGGATCTTTTCCTCGAAAACGGCGCACCCGGCGAGGCCCGCGTGCACGACGTCGAGAACCATGGCGTCGAAAAGATCGTCACGCTTCGTACAGGCAACCACTTCTTGCAAGCGACGGTGCCAGCTCAGACCGACCTCGAGATCGAGGAGTCTGTTCGCTTCTCCTGGAATCCGGAAAAGGTCGTGCTCTTCGACGGCGGAAGCGGGATGAGCCTGCGCCATGCCGGCCGAGGCGTCATTGGCGACAAAAAACCGAGTCCATCCTGGACGTGACTTCCCGCCCGCTTGCCCGTCATTCACATGACCACCAGGAACGCGTCCATCCGGAATGGACAAAGCCCTATGCCGGGAACCGCCGCCTGTAGTGTTCCACGACCTCAGGGTTGCGGAGATTAACGGGCAATCCCCCTTCCATGACGCGGATCGCTTCGGCCGCAGCTCCTATTCCCATGCGCATCATGCTTTCCTCGGTGATGCCGGCGAGATGAGGCGTCACGATCACATTGTCCAGCCGGAAGTAGGGATGCTCGGACGGGAGGGGCTGTGTAGAGAACACGTCAAGGGCAGCGCCGCCGATACGCCCCATCTCGAGCGCCTCGATCAACGCACCATCATCCACGACCGGACCGCGCGACACGTTGACGAGGAGCGCGCCCGGCTTCATGCGCGCAATTCGCTCGCGGCTTAGAAGCCCGGTCGTCTCGGGCGTGAGCGGGCAACAGAGAACGACGATATCAGCCGTCGAAACCAGATCGTCGACTGAAAGAAACCGGACACCGTTCGGCAGGCTTTCCGGCGAGCGGCTGTTCGCAACGACCTCCAGCTGGAACCCGTACTTCGCGATCCGGAAGACCGCCTTTCCCACATTGCCCATGCCGATGACGCCCATGATGCGGCCGGCGAGATCAAGTGCTCGGTCGCAGTGGGCTCGCCCAGCACTCCAACCCATGTTTCTGAGATCGCGGTCCATAGGACGGAACTGGCGCAGCAACGCAAGCGTCACCATGAAGACGTGCTCCGCAACAGTCGGCGCGTTGACGGCCGGCACGTTGGCGATAAGCACACCGGCGGCCGTGGCCGCGTCATAGGGAATCATGTCGAGCCCCGCACCGTGCCGGACTACGGCGCGCAGGGCCGGTACATTTCCGAAGAAGGCCGGCGGTATCGGCGCGCGCACGATGATAATCTCCGCGCCCTCACCTTCACGAAGCAACGTCTCTGGATCGGGGGCGGACGCGACGCGGAGATCACCCGCCGCCTTCAGCATAGCTTCGGCGTCGGGGTGCAGGCGATGGGTCGAGAAAATGAAACTCATCGTCCTCCTCATTGCCGACCGGGGACTACTCCGCGGCTGTCGCAGGCCCGCCGATGAGGCCCTTCCAATAGCTTTCCGCGCCCTGAAGATGCGCGTTCATCAAAGCTTGAGCGAGATTGCCGTCGCGTGCGAGCAGCGCCTCGTAGATACGGATATGTTCTTCATGCGAGCGGCGGCTGCGGGCGATATCAGCAAAGTAGATGGGCAGTCGCTGTTCGCCCATGGTATAATAGACGCTGCAGATCCGGTGGAACACACTGTTCTTCGTCGCCCGCACGATCTCCAGATGGAAGTCCCTGTCTTCGCGCGCGAGGCCCTCGCCTGCAGCGATCTTCGCCTCGGAAGCGGCGAGAATTTCGCGCAGCCGTTCGTAGTTCTCCTCCGTCGCCCGCGCGCAGGCGAGCTCCGCAGCCTTGATTTCGTGGATCTTGCGGAGTTCCACCGTCTCGTAGATCACGATCGGGTCCAGTGGCACGCCAGCGCGCGCGAAGAGTGCTATGGCCTCGACACTCGCCTCCGTCGTCGTCAGATAGATACCCGACTTTGGCCGGCGCTCCACAATGCGCATGGCTTCCAGGATTGCCAGTGCCTCCCGGAGCTGTCCCCGGCTGACGGCGAAGTGCTCGGCGAGCTCCCGCTCCGAAGGTGTTCGTCCACTGCCGCTCGAAGTTGAAAATAGATGGGCCGCCAGGTCCGAAAGCAGATTGTTTTGTTTCATGATTACAGTCTTTGCGCATGAGTCTCCAGGACGCGCTCATTTATCGTAAATCCCAAGCCGGGTTTATCGGGAATCTCTAGCATCCCGTCTCTCACGGCGACAGTCTCCTCGACGAGGTCGTGGATCATAGGATTCGCGCCGACCGAGTATTCGACGACAAAGCTTGCCGGGGAGGCCGCGCAGATGTGCAGACCAGCGAAGAAGCACGGGGCACCGGCCCACAAATGCGGAGCAAGACGGAGGTTGAAGGCACTGGCGATCGCACCGATGCGCATGGCCTCCGTAATGCCGCCGCAGAACGCCGGATCGGGCTGGAAAATATCGGCTGATCGCAGCACCGCAAGGTCGCGGAAAGCGAAGCGAGTGGCCTCGCTCTCGCCGGCTGCGATCGGCACGTTTCCAGCGGCGCGCACTTCCGCCATGCCGGCCTTATCGTCTGCGATCACCGGCTCCTCGAACCAGGCAAGATCGCAATCCCGGACAAGCTGGATGAAACGTTTCGCGTCGGCAACCGTATAGGTGCCATGCGCATCGACCATGATATCCACCGAGGGGCCAAGCGCCTTGCGGGCAGCACGCACGCGGGCCGCCGAGATATGCGGTGCGCGATCCATCGCGCCGACCCTCATCTTGACCGCCTTGAAACCGCCACTGGCAAGGTAGGACTCCAGTTGGGCGCCGATCTTTTCGGCACTTTCCCACCCTCCGGAAGCATAAGCAGGCAGCCGATCCGCTTTACGCCCGCCGAGCAGCTTCCATACCGGCACGCCCAGCGATTTGCCGAGGATGTCCCACAATGCGATGTCGACGGCACTGATCGCGGCAATCGAGAGGCCCCGGCGTGAGAGCTCCGGCATAGCATGACCTGACACCGCCGCCGTTTCGTGGCGCACGCCATTGTAAAGCATCTCCCAGATGGCGGAGATATCGGCGGCGTCGCGGCCGACGAGCCTCGGACCCACCTCATAGTTGAGCATGTGAACGAGGGTGCCGTAAGTACCCGCGCTGCCCGCAGCATTCTTGCCCTCGCCCCACCCCACGATCCCGTCATCTGTTTCTATGCGCAGGATCGCCGCGTCGAAGGTTGTCAGGCGACCAAAATCGCTGCGATGCTGCCGATTGGCTTCGATAGGTATGCGAACCCACCAGGCTTGGACGGTCTTGATACGCATTTCGCCTCCCAACCCCGCAGCACGCCGGCCGCAGGGGCATACTCGGGACCCGTCCCTCACTTGATCAGCGGCAGGATGGTCTCTGCGGTGATCCGCATCTGGTCATCGTAGAACTTCTCAGTTAGCAAGCTCGATCCGTGGTCCTGGATGAATTTGAGCTGCTCCGGGGGGATATCGACCGGATTGCGCTCGACCATATCGCGGTATTTCGCCGCTGGCGTGCGGTCTACCGGAGCCACGAACTCATTGGTGAGCGCGCCGTCGTATCCGATCTCTTTCAAAGTGGCGACGATCTTCGGCCAGTCGAGATGACCGAGGCCCGCCGCAAAGCGGTTGTTGTCCGCCACATGGAAATCGAAAAGCCGGTTTCCCGCACGCCTGATCGCGTCGTATATGTCCTCCTCCTCGATGTTGAGGTGAAAAGCATCGAGGCAAACGCCGCAATCGGGATCAACTGCGTCGGCTAGCGCGAGCGCTTGGGCAGCGCGGTTGAAGAGATAAGTCTCGAACCGGTTGAGCGGTTCAATCGCCAGCCGGACGCCCTTTCCCCGGGCGTGAGCGAAGCACTCCTTCGTCGCATCCACGACCCACTGCCATTCTTCCTCCTCGGTGCCATCCGGAACAACCTTGCCGACGGTCGCAGGTACAAGGGTGACGATCTCGCCTTCGAGCTCACTCACCATCGTTATAACACTCTTCACGTAATCCACCGACTTTGCTCGCTGGCCCTCATCCTTGGCTGCGAGGTTGCGCTCGCCGAGCGTTAGCGTCACCGCGCCCCAGCAGCGAATACCGTGTTCTTTGAGCAGTGCGCGCGTGTCCTTGAAGTCATACTGGGCCGGCTCGCCTGAAATCTCGATGCTCTCGTAGCCGTACTTCTTGATGCGTTTCAGCGTGACGGCGAGAGGCTCCGCCCGCATCCAGTTGTGCGTCGAAAGGTGCATAAACGTCCTCCCAAAACCATCGTTACTGCCGCGGCACTCGAGGGTGCCGGGGCATCTCCTCCACTCCGACCGAACCTATTCTGGTTTGGCCAATTATGCTTCGTAGAAGGTCTATCCCAAATTACCTCTGCCGGCAAGCCGCTTGCGAAGCCTCGCATTTCTGGGCTTTTATACAAGTTCGCGGCGTATCGTAGCGCTTCTGTCCGAAATCATTGACGTTGCTAACTTGACCGGATCGCCGCTTTTGGTATTACCAGATTGCGATCGGCGTGGGAGGCGTTACCGCGGCAGTGAGAAACGGGAGGATGGAACCATGAAGATCGGTATGTGCATGTTTCTGTGGACGACGAGCGTCGGCCGGAAACATGAAAGGCTACTCCGGGACATCAGGGCGACCGGCTTCGACGGGGTAGAGATACCGATCTTCGAGGGCGCTCCGGACGAGTACCGCCGCCTCGGCGCATTGCTCGATCGCATAGGTCTGGAGCGCACCGCAGTGTCTGCCATGAGCGACCCTTCCATGAACCTGATTTCGCCTGACAATGCGACACGCAAGCGCGGCATCGCTTACATGCAATGGGCTATCGACTGCGCGGCCGCCCTCGGCGCGCACACGTTAAGCGGTCCACTGCATTCTACGCTCGGCCAGTTCTCCGGTACCGGGCCCACCGCCGCAGAACTGAAGCGGTCCATCTCCTCGCAGCGCACGATCGGCGATCATGCCGCTCAGCGCGGTGTCACCGTTGCACTTGAGGCGCTGAACCGCTTCGAGTGTTATCTCGTCAACACAATGGACGACCTT
This sequence comes from Sinorhizobium meliloti 4H41, assembly GCF_000375585.1. Taxonomy (GTDB): domain Bacteria; phylum Pseudomonadota; class Alphaproteobacteria; order Rhizobiales; family Rhizobiaceae; genus Sinorhizobium; species Sinorhizobium meliloti_A. The sequence goes on from NZ_AQWP01000011.1 coordinate 98,288, forward strand.
GCTGCCCATATTGACGCGATCGGGCATCCGAATATTCGCGCCATGTACGACACCTTCCACAGCAATATCGAAGAAGCCGACCCCGTAGGGGCCTTCACCCGCAATGCGGACCGCATCGTTCATGTCCACATCTCGGAGAACGACCGCGGGGTGCCGGGCCGTGGCAACATTCCATGGCCGGAGACCTTCAAGGAAATCCGTGCGAGCGGCTATGACGGCTGGCTGACAATCGAGGCCTTCGGCCGCGCATTGAAAGACCTCGCGGCCGCAACGAAGGTGTGGCGCGATTTCTCCGAGACGCCCGAAGTGGTCTACCGGGATGGATACCGTCACATCCGGAATGGATGGGAGGCAGCGGCATGACAGACCCGGCCTTCCGGACTACATCCTAGACGCTCCAGTTGAAATAGCCTGTGTGGCGCCGCTCACCAACGCCTGGTTTTGCTAAGCATGAGCCGGAGCTACCCGCATCTAAGCCCCCAACCCCTTCGCAACCATGCCATGGTGTCTTCAGGTGACCTCGAACCGCTCAAGCATTTTCTTGAGCTGCAGGTTCTGTCTCTGAAGTTGTTCGGCCAACAGCCGCTTAAGCCGCTTGTTTTCAGCATCAAGGGCGGCCACTTCGTCGAACGAGATCGGATCCGCGGCAGTCTTGGGATTCTCGAATGCGGCCATTGAGCTATGCGTAGTCGCGTGGGTGGGGCGCCGGCCGACGCGCTTTCGAGGTGTGCGCTTTGAAGTTGTTGTCGGCTGCGATGTCTGCTGACTGTCCTGCACTTGCGCAACAGCTTCGGTAGCCGGGCAATCGGACTCATGCTGCTTCGCGATCTCCATTTCGGTACCGTCGGCCGACGCTGGCGCTGCTTGGTCAGAAATGTCATCGCCTGCGGGTTCGTTCGCGAAATTTGCAGTCACGGGAGCAGTTGGAGCCGCGTCATCTGCTTCAGGAGTTCCCGGTGCTTCATCTGACTTGAAAAGATGCGGGACCTTGTCTTCTACTTCGCGGGCCACTGCCTTAAGGTCAGTGTCCCCCCAGATGGAATTCGTCCGAGTCTTTGGCTGTCGCCGCCCCGATTTGAATTCGACAACGAAACTCCGCTGTGGCGTTTTCATATACTCTCTCGATCCCTGAGTGCCGTAAAAAGAACAACGCCGATCGGCGCTACTGTTGGCGGACAAATACAGCTCCTCCCGGCACACTTCAACTGCCCGGCACCCGAAGCGGGCGCCGCGTCCTTCGCGTCGCCAACTTCGCAGCTTACGTGCGTGCCACTAGCCGTCCAAGGGGGCCATTCGCGGCTATGCCCGGTCTATCGAGAAATTATTTCCGGCGTACCGCAGGACCGGATGGCCGCTGAAGAACCAACGCCTGCAATTTTAAGTCAATCCAGCTCAAGTCTTTTGCGCAGTTCGGCGTTTTCCGCCCGCAGCTTCTCCGCCAGCAGCTTGCGGAGCCTTTGGTTTTCCTCTTCGAGTTGGACAAGGTCTGCCAACTCATCGCCGGCCGGCACGGGCCTGGTGCCCTTAATACCCTTAGTGTCGTTTTGCTTGACGGCCTTCGCAGCGCCTTTCCAATGATAGTAGGTTTGCTCCGATATGCCGGCGCTCTTGATAGCGTCTTTGAGGGTACTGTTGCCTTGGACTTGCGTCTCAATCAGCTTGAGCTTCTCGCTCTTCTCCTGTTCGCTATACCTCCTGGGTCTCGCGGCCAACGCCTTTGATGAAGCTTGCACTGGTTCGGCAGCCGTCTTTGGACGCCGTGCCGACCTCTGCTTCTTGGTCGTCGGTGCTTTCACTTCTGCGTTCGCCGCTTCAGTTGCAGCAATCTGTCCCGTGTTACTTTCGTCAGCCATCAACAATTTCCTCCTGTGGTCATTGCCTGTTTTCTGCTGAGAGCACCACAGAGTCAACTCAAGCAAAAGAGTTCTGCTTTACGGATGGTTGATATTAGGCTTATGCCTGCAGTGTGCCGATCAACGGCGAGTAAAGGCTACGAGCTGTCGTCTCAATGACGTGACTCGGAGCGTCGTTACGCTCACGAAACATCGAAGCGCTCGAGCATCTTCTTGAGCTGAACGTTCTGCAGACGAAGCTTTTGAGCGAGCTGACTCCTCAGCATTTTGATTTCTGCATCGAGTGTTGCCACTTCATCAAAGAACAGATCCCGTGAAGACGGGAGTTGCATGCTTCGACGATCCGGTGCGGTGACAGGGGTCTGTGCAGCCACCTGCGCGTTGGCTTTCTCCCCACGTTCTCGTCGTTTAATCCGTGCTTTCGTTTGCGACTTTGTGCTTACCGCGTATTTTCGTACCAACGAAGGCTCTTCGCCAACCGTATTGTCAGCTTCACGACGCGCCGGTGCGTGAGCTTGTGCATCATCGATCGGCGGTCTTATTATCTGCGCAACACTGTGACCACCTTTCCCCTCATCGGATGCACTCGACTCTTGATCAACTAGATTCGAACTGGGTAGAAGTGCGGACACATGTTCCACTTCGCTCTCGAGGGCCTTGGGATCGGTGTCATTGCCAGTCGAACTGTCCTGCGCTTTTGCCGACGCTCGACGCGACGTCAGTTGGGCAATGAATTTCCATGGTGATTTCATAGTGATCCAACCTTGAGCACGCCGGACGGTGATCCTGCTGCCGCTGTCCCTTCCTCACGCCTTTCGAGACTGCACCGCCACGCGGTAACGAGCCTACGCAAACTGCTTGCCGTGGCATGCTCGTCAATGTCATGCCGATCAGGCCTTGTATCGATCAAACGCCGTCAGCCTTTTTAGGGGTGGGTCGCCTCTTCCCATTGATCTCCGATTTGAGGAAGCGAGCTCCGCGGCACGCTGCTCCTCGTCGATTTCAATCCACCACGATTTCGGGCGTCCGTCGCCATCCGACCAGCGATATCCCCAAGCTTTAGATGATTTTTCATGTCTCACCGGCTGTGTTCGGCGAAGATGCGCACGCGCGAGCGCTGACTTGTCTTGAGAAGCACGCGATAGCTGCCGCTCTCCTCCAGCAACTGGGCCATGCTCTCGTCACCGAGCCGACTCCGCTCCCGCAGCTTCAGAGGCGGGGCAGCTTCACAAATCCATCATCGCCTGGCTCACACGGCGTGGGGCCTTGCGGCCACCATACAGGCGAAGGCATTCCTCGCAGTTGCAGCTGATGCCGCATTCCCAATGTCGGCGGTCAAGCGACAACGACCTTCGAAGATACCGGCGCCTCTTGGCGGAACGTTTTCGAGCCTAATTTATTGGACAACTGCAGCGGAGTGACGTTGATGCCAGAGGAGGTGCCTTTGAAACGGACCAAACCGGAATCGAAGACAAGCAAGCGGCGATCGCCGCCTAAAAGGCCCATCGAAAACACAGACGGCAAAGACGACAAGGTCGTCAGCGATCCTCATCCAGGCTCCGTATCGGATGGAACCCACCCGGAAGCAAGCGAGGAGAAGGGTTGAACTCCTGGGTTTTGACGCCGCTATCGCCTTGTCGCGTCCCGCGTGCCGGAACGGGCGACGTCGAAAACTGCAGCGAGACGTAGCTGGCCTGGCACCATCGTATGGCCGACGGTAACTCCATCCACCGACCGCCCAGATGGGCCGCCCTGGCTGCAGGCGCGTTACGTGTCCGGCATGCCAGTGGATGGCCGCACCTCACCATGACCGAGCGACGAAACATCCCGCGAAGCGTCTTGCACGGAATCACCGAGACATGCGCAGAGGAGAGCCCGGACATCATCGGTTCCCAGCGGCAACATGGGTGGGGAAGGAGTCCGAACGGCGCTGCGAATACGTTTCGAGCGGCGATTTCCTTTTCGCCTGATCCTGTGCTTGCCGATCAACTAGCCCTTGCAGGGCCAAGCCTCGCGCAACGCCACAGGCACGAGCAAAGCGCCTGCCCTGTGTCTCTCCTCTGGATAGTTGCTGACCCATCTGCAGACGACGTCGCGAACGTCCCCGTATGTCGCGCCTTCTGATAGGCAATAGTCAATCGGAGGACCTACCGTCGCATACGCATCGATAACTCCTTCGATGTAGGCCAGCGCGACGGCAGGATCATTCTCGCACCACCGCTCAATGTCGATGCCATTCGACGCTTGGGCGTCGGATGCAGCAGCCATCAGAATGCCAGCCGATGCAAGAGCGGCGATCTTCATCGTATTCTCGGTTGCACATTGGTTCAGCCGTAGCAAACTCGGAGACTGTTGGTGTCCTCGGCGGTCCATTTAAGTCAGTGTGCGGGTCTCCAGCACCATTCGCATGGTCTATGACGGGCTTAAATTGCAAATCGCTCGTGCCGCCTGCGATCGCAGCCTTGATTTAAGATCGTGCTGGATTTCGACGAAGCGGCCGCACATGTTCAGGATCTCGCGCCTGTCTTCTGCCGCCGTCGATTCCTTCGATTTCTCATGGCCCGCAGCTGTTTCCAAAGATGCTCCATTGTTCATTACTCTACAACAAACCAAACTGGGTCGGCATATACATTTCTACATAGGCGGGCGATGCTATCGCGGCGACAAAATACGCGATCATCGGGCTGGCGATCGCCGGGCATGGCGTTCTCATTGATGGTCATAGCTCATGCCTTCCAAGAATTCGCCCGAAAGCAGACCGAGGAACGTGCTTCGCCACGTGTCGACCAGAACGCGCGCAATCGCCCCCCGATCGTGCGCGCTGGCCTGTCGAATGTGGATCGAGGTTGCCGGCGCATCGATGGGCAATCCCTTCGGCTACGGCCAAAGGTGCCTTAGGCGTGGGTGCTGTTGAATATCCCGCACCGAAGTGAATATTGCCGCGTCCCAGCCGGCACGGTTGGCGAGTTCAACAATTTCCGGCTGATCGTCGAAGAACACCGGGCGCTCTCCCGGCTCAGTTCCAAGAGCGCGGTTGATAGCTTCAAAGAAGCGCAAGTCCTTCTTTGGAACGCCGATTTCGGCGCTATAGAATAGCCGATCGAAATGGCTGGAGAAACCCAGTTCGTTCCACAGGTACGCCGCTCTATAGTGCTCTTGGCCGGTCGCAACGAAGATTTGGGCTCTGCCGCGCTCACGGAGCTCCCGAACTATTCCGAATACATCGGGATCGAGCCTGGAGTCCTTCTCGAACCAGTAGCGCACGAAGTCGTCAACGCTCCCCTTGTAGCCGACATCGGGAAGAATGGCCGCCAAGGCCTGTTTCAGGTCACGACGTCCGGTAACGCATTCGAACATCGGCGAGGCAGACCGGTTGCCTGGCGTGCCAAAGAACAGGAGCTGAAACGCATCGCGGTCGACGCCCAGGTCGGCCTCGACCGTTGCATCCCACGGCTTGCGACGGGCAATATCGGCATGCCAGCCATCAATCAGCACGCCATCGACATCAAAGAAGACGTTCACTTGACCTCCATTCGGCCGCGACTGTTGGAATTCCCGATGCTCGCCTCTGGCAGCGAACTCGTTCTCCAAGCGGAGTCATAATCGACCAGCAGGTTGACGTTGCGCTTCAAACCCAGCATCGCGGACGCTCTCTTCGGGGGAGAAATTGCAGCGCTTTACGATCACTACCCGTTGAAGTACATCAGCCATGAAGTAAGCTGCAACTCACAATTTTATCCGCGCTGGGCCCATTCCAGCAACCGAAGCTCACGAGGACGCATGCCACGATCACAGTCGCGCCCCTACGCAATCTCGGACTTGCGTGATCAGCCGGGCTTCTGCCCTACGATTGCAGATCGTGTCTGGCGGACTTGGTGGCAAGGCGCCGGCCATCCGCTCGAGCATGTAGCCGACCACATGCAGGAAGTGCTGGACGAAGGACCCCTGCCTTTCGGGCTCGTTGCGCACGAGGGCGCGACCTATCTCGGATCGGCCCTGATCATCTCCTGCGACCTGGAGGAGCGTCCGCAATACGCTCCATGGGTGGCGGCCGTATGGGTCGATGCCGACTACCGGCGTCGGGGTATTGGCAGGGCCCTTGTCCGCCGTGCAGTAGAAGCGACGTTCGACCTGGGCCATGATGTTGCCTATCTATGCGCCTTGCCGGAAAAGCGCTCATTCTATGAGGCATTCGGCTGGCGTCGCCTGGAAGAAAATGTCGGCCCGCATGGCCTCACCGTCCTCACCTTTTCGCGGCGCCTTTAGCTCGGTCAAAGCCAGCTTCCGCTCCCGGCCCAAAGCGGTCTAAATAGGCGACTTTGTGGATGCAAGGGAAAGCCAGAAGCAAGCGTTCTCGCTCCCGGCAAATCTCCTCGTCATCCAAATTTCACAAGGTTGAGTGCGGGGAGCGGACCGCCTGGAAACTGCACGAGCTTTCCGCCGACCGAGACCGGACCGAGATCGATCCCCGCGAAGCCCAGCTTGGCGATCAGTGCACCAACTTCGGCCTTCGACCTCGCCTCGTCTCCCGAGTAGAAGAGGACGCGGCTTCCACCCTCAGCGCGCGGATCACCAGAGAGCAGATGCGGAGGGAGATGGTTAAACGCCTTTACGACACGGGCGCCTGGCACCAGGTCAGTGAACACTTCCGTGGACAGGCGGCCATTGAGCTCCGCTGGCTGGAAGAGAGGGCGCTCGATCGGGTTGTTGGCGTCGATCACGATGCGCCCGGCCCAATCAGGAAGACCCGCCAAGGCCTTTGGCAACTTCGACCAGGGCACAGCGACCAGAACGAAATCGGTCTTGGCCGCTTCCTCGATGGTGCCTGCCGTGATGTGTGGCGTCAGTTCCCGTGCGAGGTCATGAAGCGTGTCCGGACCGCGGCTGTTCGCGATCGTTGCGGCGATACTGTTTCGCGCAAGCGCGCGGGCGAATGCGGAGCCGATCTCGCCGGCGCCAATGATGCCGATAGACATGGGTAGTCTCCAGGTTGGATCGCTGATCAGGCGGTGAAGCCGCCATCGGCGACGATGTCAGCGCCGGTTACGAAGGCAGCCTCGGGGCTGGCGAGATAAGCCACGACACTGGCGACCTCGTAGGCCTTGCCGTAGCGGCCGATCGCCATACCGGGGCCGACGATCTTCGAGACGGGACCTCCATCCGGGTTCATGTCAGTGTCGGTCGGTCCAGGGTGCACGGTGTTCACGGTAATCCCCTTGGGACCGAGATCGCGCACAAGGCTGCGGTTGAAGCCGGCGACAGCTCCCTTCGTCAGCGTGTAGAGAGAAGCTGTAGGAAAGGCCGCATAACGGATCATGGACGAACCGATATGGATGATGCGACCGCCCGATTTCATGCGGCGTGCAGCTTCCTGCGTGCCGACGAACACGCCGGTCACGTTGACCGCAATCATGCGCTCGTAGTCTTCGAACTTGATGTCCTCGATCGGACCACCAAGGGCGATACCGGCATTGTTGACCAGGATGTCGAGAGAGCCGAAGGTCTCCTCCGTCTTGGCCACCGTGGCACGCACGGATTCAGGATTACCGGAGTCAGCATGGATGGCGATGGCACGACCGCCTGCGTTTTCGATTTCCTTCACGACCGCGGCTGCCTTTTCAGGCGAGGCGCTGTAGGTGATGGCGACTGCGGCTCCATCTGCCGCGAGGCGCTTTGCGATGGCTGCGCCGATAGAACGGGAGCCGCCCGTGACGAGAGCGGTCTTGCCGGACAGTTTCAGAGAGATGTTGGTCATTGCGATCACTCCATTGCTTGGTCTCGATGGAGTGAATATCGCCTTCTTATTCCTCTATGATTAGACGGAATTGACTGTTATTAATTTCAAGCAATCGTTGAAAGATGCCTCATGGAAACACTGGCAAATCTGGAGTCCTTTGTTCGCAGCGCGGAGCTTGGCAGCTTCTCTTCCGCAGCCCGCAGGCTGGGATTGACCCCAGCCGCAGTCAGTAGGAACGTCGCCGCCCTCGAAGCCAACCTGAAGCTCCGGCTCTTCCAGCGTAGCACACGGAGTCTGGCACTTACGGAGGCAGGCGAGCGCTTCCTCCATTCGGTCCGTGATCACCTGGAGAGCCTTCAAGGCGCGATTGCCGAGGCGTCAAATGAACAGGCCGAACCGGCAGGTGTGCTGAAACTCAGCATGAGTCCCACATTTGGAGTTGAGTATATTCTTCCGATCTTGCCCGAATTCATGAGCCGATACCCGCTGATCAGGCCGGAATGGATGTTCGAGAATCGGCAGGTTGACTTGATCGCCGAGGGATACGACGCGGCGATCGGTGGCGGATTCGAGTTGACGCCGGGCATCATCGCAAAAACCCTTGCCTCGGCCCACATCATCGCGGTCGCCTCACCGTCCTACATGCAGGACCGCATTCCGCCTCACGACCCATCCGGCCTGACTGAGCTAGGCGGGATCGTCATGCGTTCATTGCGGACAGGTCGAATTCGACAATGGCAGATGCGAAACGTCGCAGGTGAAGAGCAGTCGGCGTCGCTGAAGGAAAGGATCGTCGTCAACGACCCGGCCGCAATGCGATCGGCTGCGGTTCTGGGGCTTGGCGTCGCCATGATCGCGAAACCCGACGCGTTACCCTACCTGGAGAACGGGGAACTCGTCCGGTTGATACCTGCATGGTACGCGGACGCTGGTCCGATTTCGATTTACTATGCGAATCGGACCTTGCTGCCCACCAAAACCCGCGTGTTTATCGATTTCATAGGCGAGGTATTTCAACGCGAGCGGTGGCCAGAACGGTTCGCAGGTACGTTGGGTTGATTTCCGCTTGTGGCGCATAGGTGCCGTTGGGCGCTAGTGACCTGACGTCGTTCCCTTAGACGATCAGAAGTCGGCATCATGTCCCGTCCTCGGATCGAGAATGTCGACCGTCTGGCCGAGGCGATCGCGGCAGTTCTGCCGTAGGAATACCGGGCCACCACGCCGGAACTGTCGTTGACGCAATCGGGGTTCACCGGATGCGTGTGGGGCGGCGATAGCGTGTGTGAGCTGTCAGAATTGAATGCCAGCGTCTGAGCGGTTGCTGACTTAGTAATGCGTACGGACCATCTCCTCCGTCGGCAATGCCGACATGATCATCGAGATCTTCTCCGTGGCGGCGGTCGCATTTCTCCCGCCGACGCTCGTCGCCCCGATTACGGCATGAACTTTGATGTGATGCCGGAACTCCAATGGCAGATCGGCTATCCGTTCGCGATCGGCTTGATGATTCTTTCGGCCGTTATGCCGTTCCTGTTTTTCAAGAGGCGCGGCTGGCTCTGAAGAAGCCGGAGATGAGCGTCGGTCGACTGGCCTTACATGCGAGGGGGCATAGCTCCTAGGCGGAGCTACGCCCACCTTGGCTCACGCCAGATCGAGGCAACCACCGCCTCTCAAAGGTGCTTGGCAACGCTGCAGGGAGTAATCTTGCGATGTTGCAGCCGCCATCGCGGTAGGTCAGGGTCGTGAGCCACACTAGCAGATGATCTCAGGCGTTCCGGTCATCTTTCGCGGGGAACTGCGGCGCGACCAGGTGCTGCCCCCTCTTCGCTGCGCGGTCTCCATGCCTTGTGGCCGTGGAGGCTGTCCGGGAACGCATTACTGGCGTCGTGAGATAATCCGCGGGGCGCATGGCATCCCTGCCCCTGTTGTGTCGGCGGCTCTGCTGTTCGATTGGAATTTGCACCGCCAGTAAGCCCTCAGAAAAATGTGCACGCGAATTAACCTGAGACTCCCATTGTGCGACGCAGCAATCGTCCCCACATCAACAGTTCAGGCCCAATTGGCGGCCGAGGAGACGGCATTGCTCAACAAGCCCCCACAAAATCACCGCTTGGTCGAAATCGCCGGGTTTGGCTCAAATCCTGGAACATTGAAGGCGTGGCTGTTTCTGCCGTCGATCATGGCCCCCGACGCCCCGCTTGTGGTTGCGCTGCATGGCTGCACACAGACGGCAGAGGGCTATGCAACTGGATCCGGCTGGTCTCAACTCGCAGAGCGACGCGGATTTGCGGTGCTCTATCCCGAGCAGCAGCGATCGAACAATGCCAACCTCTGCTTCAACTGGTTCGAGCCAGGCGACATCAGGCGGGATGCGGGAGAGGCGTTGTCCATCCGGCAGATGATCGGCCATCTCGTCCAGTCGCAAGGCATCGATCCCAAGCGCATCTTTGTCACAGGCCTGTCAGCAGGCGGCGCAATGGCGAACGTCATGCTGTCGACCTATCCCGACATATTTGCGGGCGGCGCAATCATCAGCGGGCTGCCTTATGGTGTGGCAGGCACGGTCGCTGAGGCGTTCGAGCGAATGCAAGGCCGCAATCCGCCGACTGTCTCCAGGCTTCAGTCTGTACTCAAGAGCGCATCGAACCACAAGGGGCTCTGGCCTTCGATTTCGATCTGGCACGGGACGCATGACCAGACGGTCCGACCCGGGAACGCGGACCAGATCGTCAAGCAATGGTCCGGCGTTCACGGCCTCGCCACGGAGCCAACTCGGAGCGAGTTGATACACGGCCATACCCGCAAACTTTGGCTCGACGCGAAAGGCAGGCAGGTCGTCGAGGCCTACTCCGTCAAAGGCATGGCCCACGGCGTTCCTCTGGCGACGAGCAGCGATGTACCGATCGGGAGAGCCGGTCCGCACATGCTTGAGACTGGGATTTCCTCGACTGTGCGTATCGCCCATTCATGGGGTCTGGCCACGGTGGCAGATGTAGAGGAGGCTGAGGCAGCCGGCAGTCTCGTCCGCCGAGAAGAACCCAATTCGGCGTCATCCACGATAAAGAAGGCATTGCACTACGCAAGGTCGCGATCGAACGCCGCTGGGACCGCTTCGGACGGCAGGATCGCCAAGGTCATAAACGATGCGCTTCGGGCCGCGGGTCTGATGCGGTAAGAAGATAGCCGCAAGGAGCATGATGGGCTTGTTGCGAACACAATCTGCCCCTATATGTCTGCCCATCGGCCTTGCTGGCGAGCGTCTGAGGATGTTCCCGGGGCCGCAAGTCGCTTGAGACTTTGACCACGGATGTACTGGCACTGGAATTGAAGCGATGTGAGGAAGGTCGGGTTTGCCCGGCCTTTTTTGTTGCCTGGCGAGCAGGCACAACATCACTTCCGAATTGCGGATCCGCGGCAGGAGGAAATCGGTATTGCGGGAAATTCCTGCTCGGCAGCCCAAAGCGGTGACGTCCGGCGCTGTTGTCTCATGTCCGCGACATGATGCGTGACGACTGTTCCAGGGCCAAAATATTCAAGGAACCCGCGGTACAGCCATTTGAACCGCCGCCGGCAGCGCCAATATCGGTCGGTCTTCAAGCACTCGGTAAACCTTATGTCCAAAGAGCTGTGCCTCCATTCCGAGCGAGGTTCTTGTGCCCGTCATTAGGTGAGCGCAAACTGTCTTCCACCCACCGGTTTCGGGAGATCAGATGATGACCTACAAAACCCTTCTCCTTGTGGTTGGTGTCAACCAGTTCGAAGGTGATCTTCGGGCAGCTGCGGATCTTTGCTCTGCGCACAATGTGCACCTCACAGTTATGCCCGCGGCAATGGCAACGCTGCCTCCGATCAGAGACTTTGCGGCTGTTTCATGGGATTACGACAGGACCAGTCACGTAGAGGAACTCGGCCAGGCGATCGAGCGAGCTCGGGAAACTCTTAACAACACCGGCATTTCCTTCGATGTCCTCGGAAGATACGCAGATTCGATGCGGATAGAACACGATCTCGGAGAATGTGCTCGATATTCCGACATCACTTTAATCGGTCCAAGCCTGAGAGCGGATAAACGTCTGCGGCGCCTCATGATAGAAGGTGCCCTCTTCCATTCGGCGCGCCCGATCCTCCTTGCGCCCGATCTCCGATCAGCAAACTTGAAACCGAGGAAGATTCTTCTGGCGTGGAACTCCAGCGTCGAAGCCGTGCGGGCCGCACGAGAAGGGCTGGAGATGATGAGAGGTGCCGACGGCGTGAAAGTTGTCCTGGTCGAGTCTCGAGCGGTCGCGGCGGCAACCGAAGAATCGGGCGATCACATCGCTTCCTATCTGGCTCGCCACGGCATCACGGTGACGATCGATCGGCTTCGAGGTGCCGGACGTCGGGTCGAAGACGTCCTCAACGAGCATGCGGTCGAAACGTCGGCCGATCTGATCGTCATGGGCGCGTACGGGCATTCGCGTGTTCGCGAAAAGGTCTTCGGCGGCGTTACTCAAGCGATGATCGACGCACAGGTTGTGCCCGTGATGATGGTTCGATGATTTTGACCCTGCACAGCTCCGGAATTGGTCGGGCTGTCGTCGCGACAAGGTCCAATCCCTCTGCGAGGGGCAAACAGGAAGACCAGTTGACGCCGATACGCGCCCGTACACTTATCGGAGGAATTGACTAGCTTACCGGAAATCCTATCCTATCGGTGCCAGACCGGGCCCCTCTGGCGGTCGTAGAGCGATCGCGATGTCGGACTGGAGGATTGTGGGCGTGAGCGCACATTTTGCCCCCGCTTAGGCGGTGGTGCTTCTCCACCCGCAATCCTTTCATAGCACGCGATTAAGTCTCGGCGGTGAAAGGAGCGGCCCTTTGAACTCCCTTTCCATTGAGTTTGCGGGACAGACGGTTTGGCTCTGGCTTGGCTTCCTAAGCCTTATTGGCTGCTTATTGTGGATTGATCTCGGCATCGTCAACCGAAGGGACCAAGTCATCTCGCCTAAAAAGAGCGCGCTGATGTGGGCCAGTTTTGCCACATTGGCCGTGCTGTTCGGACTGTATGTCGGCCTCCTGTATGAGCCAGATCCGCAGTATTACGAGATTCCCGCCGATCTAAACCGCCAGGCGGTCATCCAATACTTCACCGGCTATCTCCTCGAAACGGCGCTGGCGTTCGACAACATCTTCGTCATTTCGTTGATCTTCACCCATTTTTGCATCCCTCGCGAATATCAGCACCGTGTGCTGTTCTGGGGGATCATAGGAGCGATCGTGTTTCGCGGGATTTTCATCTCGCTTGGCGCCGCGGTCGTGAATTCGTGGACGTGGGTGCTCTACGTCTTCGGGGTTTTCCTTATCTACACTGGCTGGAAGATGATCACCGGACGCGATGCGGAGTTCACGCTTGAGGACAACAGAATTCTGGCCTTCGCCCGCCGACACCTGCGGGTGACAGACCAACTGTACGGCCACCATTTCTTCCTGCGCCTCCCGCATCCCGCGACCGGACACGCGACGCTCTACGCGACACCGCTCTTTCTAGCGCTGGCGATGGTGGAAACCGCCGATATCGTGTTCGCCGTCGATTCTGTCCCCGCAATCTTTGCGGTCACGCGTGATCCCTTCATCGTCTACACCTCCAACGTATTCGCCATCCTGGGCTTGCGTTCCATGTACTTCATGCTCGCCGCAGCGGCGGCGCATTTCAAATACCTGAAGTACGGCCTCTCACTCGTGCTCGTTTTGATCGGAGCAAAGATCATCTGGAATTTTGGCCTCTCGAAAGAACTCGGCTGGGTGCCTTACCTCGCGCCACAGTGGGCATTGCTTGTGACCCTGCTCGTGATCGGGGGGGCCATCGCCTATTCCGTGCTCCGAACCCGCAGTTCTCGTATGACGCACAGGGGGTGAAGCGCCGGGCTGCCGGTGATGCTTACTGTGAGCATGTAACACCAGACGGTGGAGGGCGCTGCCAAGCCAAGTCCCACAGACTTGTCAGTATTTGGACAGGTCCCAGGAGATATTGCTCCCCCAATCATGAATCCGACGGCAATCACGGATGATAAGAGGCCGACCGGAACTCGCCGTTACGGCGGCAGAAAACGCGCCTGGCGCTCCAGGCGGAAAGCCAGGTGTGCTGACTTCGCCCACTTTCGTGTGCAACAACAGGGTTGAATATGAACAGATTCTTGAAGGCAGTCGCAGGCTCGGCCGGCGCAACCGCGCTGATTTTTGGCGCTTATCTGGGTGCTCTCCAACTCACCGGCAATTTCCACGAGGTGCTGCCGGCGGAGCTCTACCGCTCGGCACAGCCTTCGGCCGCGGACGTCGCGAGCTATGCACGGCAATACGGCATCAAATCCATCGTGAATCTCCGGGGCGAGAGCAGCGAAGACTGGTATCTGCGGGAGGTCGATGCCGCCAACCGAGACGGCATCGCTCATTTTGATTTCCGATTGTCGGCTTCGAAACGGGTGTCGCTGCGGCAGGCGCGGCAGCTGATCGCGTTGCTGCAAACCGCACCTAAGCCGATACTCATCCATTGCCAAGCCGGCGCTGATAGAACGGGGTTGGCCGCGATGCTCTACCTTCAGCAGATCGCTGGCATTGATGAAGAGATCGCGGAGCGGCAGCTGTCGGTCCGCTACGGTCACATCGGCCTTCCTTACATTTCTGCAGCCTTTGCCATGGATGAAAGCTGGGAAATCTTCGAAGAAGTCCTCTTCGGTCTGACGAGTTGAGTGCTCTGGGTCGCGCCCACTTCGCAGTCGCCCCGCAAGGATTGCCGCGGGCTTGCGTCCACCGGCTGACACGATCAGGACTTGCGAGTGTCGTCCAACCGCGCCATGCTCGGTTCCGACGAGCTCCGTGATCCGGTGGATATCGAGCACGTCGGAAATCGTACCGGAACCGGGAGGTTAAGCCGTGAGCATAAGAAATCGCCAGGAAGGCTTCGAAAAAAAGTTCGCGATGGACGAGGAAACCAAGTTCAAGGCCATGGCCCGGCGCAACAAATTGTTCGGCCTGTGGGCCGCCGAAAAGCTCGGCAAAACGGGCACGGATGCCGACACCTATGCCAAGGAGGTGGTGCAGGCAGATTTCGAAGAGGTAGGAGACAATGATGTGTTCCGCAAGGTGCGCACCGATTTCGATGTGGCCGGCGTAGTCCTCTCAGATACTCAGATCCGCAGCATCATGGATGAACTGCTCGCCGCTGCAGTCGAGCAGATCAAGAACAACTGAGCAACGCTTAACCCGACAAAATCCCCCCGGGGCACGAACAGCAGCGCCGTTCCTGCAGCGAGGCAGGAGGAGAAAATAATGGCCGAACCAAACCCCTGGCGACACATGGCAAGCGCGCCGAAAGACGGCAGTCGGATTCTGGTCACGATCCGCCCGTCCGAGCAGGGGGCGGCAGAAGTTGACCTCGTATATTGGTCGAATGGCGATCAGTTCGGTGCAGATGGCTGGCGCGCCTCTGATTCCTCGCCCGGCCGCATCATCGAATACGCCGAGCCGGAATTGAAGTGTTGGATGCCGATGCCCTCGGCCAATCTCGATCGCACCTCGATGCCCGCACCCTGGGAAGGCGAAGACGAGAGAGAGCTCGACGGATCAGGGATTTAAGGATTAGCGCTGCCATGTTGCGGAGACTATACGCAGGGGTGGCGAAATCCGGTTGAGCTATCCACTCTTAGGGAAAGCAAGGGTGGGCCTCTTGTCCGCTCATGGCGCACACGTGCCGTTGGACAGCTAGTGACCTGACGTCGTTCCATCAGACGATCAGCAGTCGGCATCATGCCCCGTCCGGACGTCGACTCCTATCCCTCGCCTTGAAGTGCGGGCGGCAATGCCGCCGATGAAGAGGGCCCCGGCCGCGCCGTGTCCGGGAGCCTCAATATGTAGCCGCCTCAACCCGCTACCTTTCGTCTCCCGATTTCGGCATCAAGTGCGCCACCTGTGCCGCTGACGGCGACACCTGAAGGGACCGGGTTGGGCTCCAAGTCGACCTTCGCCCAGGTAACTGGGCGACTGTCACCACCTCAGCCAGCGGCCTAGAAGCAGTCCGGTGGATTGAGAGCAAGCTGAGGCGTCCAGCGGTGGTAGCGTCAAGGACCTGCGGCTGTTTTAGTGAGGCGCATCATCGCGGCCGATTCCAGGTTATTGTCTGCCGTTGAAGGTGAGCGCCAGCAGCGCTGCCGCGATGGCGATCGCTGTGACAAGGGCGGAAACCATTGGCCAGCCGAATGCGCCGGCAATGCCGGCGGCGGTGGCTGGGCCGATGATCAGACCAAGGTTATTGCCCTGCATAGCGAAGCCAATAGTGACCCCGACGAGTTCTGGACGTGGAGCTTTGCGCGGCGCGCTATCAAAGATCACGACGGGAATCAGCCCGCCGACCAAGGAGAAGACGACGCAGAGAGCATAGGCAGCAACGGCCCAAAGAACTTGGCTGAAGACACCGACCCCGCAAAGGGCCATGGTGCAGAAGCTGAAGAGCAGCAGTTGTGCCGCCGGGAAGCCGCGGGCGAGCAACCGCCCGCACACGAGATTACCAACGCCGCCCGCCGCTATTGCCAGCGCGCTCAGCATGCTCGCCGCCTCGTTGCTGATCCCGAGGCGCTGAGAAAGGAGCGACGGCAGAAAGCCGAATACGGCGAAGTAGGCGGCTGAGAACGCCGCAAACAACCCTCCCAATACCCAAGGCCCCTTCGAAACAAGTGCCTCGCCGATATCCTGACGGATATTCCGGTGTGGTCGAGAATGGGTGTCCGGCAGGCGCAGGCTCCACCCGAGAAGCAACGCAAACCCGACGAGGGTTGCAGCGTTCAAGAGCCAGAAACCACGCCAGGTTAGGAGGCTCAGCAGAGGCGCGGCCAGCATGATCACCGTAATGCCGATCGGCATGAAGGTTGCCCAGAGAGCCATGGCCCTGTCGCGGATATGATTTGGTGCTGCTGCGGTGATCAGAGCGGGTGCCGCAACGACTACGCAGAGGAAGCCTAGGCCTTCGACAACCCTTGTCGCGAGCAGCGTGACGGCGCTCGCCGATACTGCTCCGAGCGCCGAACCCGCCGCCTGCAGAAGGAGGCCGGCGACGGCCATTCGTTTGGCGCCGATGCGGTCGACAGCCAGTCCGATCGGTGCACCGACCAAGGCGCCAGTAACAGCGAAGATCGAGATGAGCCACGATGCCGTGGCGAGGCTGAGTGCCAGGTCCGCCTGCACAGCCGCAAGCGCCATCGGTGCCTTGCCGACCTGGAAGGCGGACACCACGCCCGCGCCTACGACAAGGACGATCCTGGGCCAGGCTGATCCGACCGCTGCGAACGGGGGCATGTTCAACGGACCAGCTCCGGCAGGCGCTGTCTGTGACCCAGCGTGATGGCAGCCGCGATCTCGGCCACATGTCTGCCTTGAAACCGGGCGCCGTCCAGTTCGTTGGCGCTGGGGCTTCTATCGCCGTGGTTTTCGTCCTCTGCCAGCGTGGAAGCGCCGTAGGGCGAACCGCCGGTGATCTCGTCCATGCGCATCTGGCCTTTGAAGCTGTACGGCAAGCCCACGATAACCATGCCGAGATGCAGCATGACGATGTGCGTAGACAGGATCGTCGACTCCTGCCCGCCGTGCTGGCTGCCCGTCGAGGTGAAGACGCTGCCCACTTTACCGACGAGCTTGTCCTCGGCCCAAAGGCCGCCGGTCTGGTCGAGAAAGTTCTTCATCTGGCTCGCCATGTTGCCGTGGCGGGTTGGCGTGCCGATGATGATCGCATCGTAATCGGCAAGCTCGGCGACGGTCGCAACAGGGGCGTCCTGGTCGAGCCGGTACCCTGACCTCCTGGCAACCGCCTCCGGCACGAGCTCCGGCACGCGCTTGAGCGCCACGGTGGCGCCCGCCTGTCCGGCGCCTTCCGCGACAGCCTTCGCCATCGCTTCGACGTGGCCGTAGGAGGAATAGTAGAGCACGAGCACCTTGGTCATCTGTCCTGATCCTTGCTTTGCACTGGGTGACACGAACGCGGGGGCGTTGCCGCGGTGCCGGTCAGCGCTGGTTGTTTTTTTCAACCAATAGATGACATGGGAAATCGATCAGGATAATTGAGAAAGGATCGTTCAAGTCGATCGATGGAATAGATCATGCTGGATGCTCTTACGCTCGACCAAATGCGTATCTTCGTCGCCATCGCGGAGACGGGCAGTTTCCGCGCGGCCGCTGCGCGCCTTTCCCGCGTCCAGTCGGCGGTAAGCCACGCTATAGCGAATCTGGAGGCGGAGCTCGGGCTCAGTCTCTTCGACCGCTCCGGACATCGCCCGGTGCTGACGCCAGAGGGCCGTTCGTTGCTCAGTGACGCACGCGCGATCCTCCTCAAGGCCGATACGATGCGGGCGCGGGCGCGGGGCCTTGGTGAAGGAGTGGAACTTGGCTTGACAATCGCGCTCGATCCACAGTTCCCGCTCTGGCTCGCTGGTGCGGCGCTGAGGGAACTGCATGAGGCTTATCCCTCCGTTGCGGTGCGGGTGCTTACTGCATCGCTCGGAGAAGCGGTGCATGCGCTCAGGGAACGTCGTTGCGTGTTGGCGATCAGTGGCATCGACATTCCTGATCCACGTATCCAGCGACGGTCACTCGCATTTGTCACGCGCGCGGCAGTCGTCTCCCCGAACCACCCGCTTGGGCTTCGGGCTGCGGCAGGTGATCCGATCACGGCAGCGGACTTGGCCGATCATGTGCAGATCGTCGCAGAAGACCCCTCCCCACTTACGCAGGGCCGTGACTTCAATGTCCTCTCCCCGGGAACCTGGCGGGTCGGTGACAACATGACGAAGCATGCGCTGATCCGCGCCGGTATCGGCTGGGGAAACCTGCCGCTCTGGCTGGCGGAGCGAGACCTGGCGGAAGGTCGGCTCGTGCGGGTACCCGCCGCTGAATTCGGCCCGCAAGGCGAAACGCTGACACCCGCCTTCCTGATGCACAGCACCGATGAGCATCTCGGTCCCGCGGCACGTGCATTTTGCGACGCGCTGTTGCGGATGTCCGACCTGCCACAGGGTGATGTTGCAGGTCTTGGCGATCAGGCTGCCTGCTGCAGGACAAGCGCGGCCTGGCGTTTCTCGTCGGGCGAGTGATCGCAGCAAGCATTGGCATCGCTCGAAGTGAAGCCGGCAGCGACGGATACAGCCTCAGCCTGCGCCATGATCTCAGTCTGATGCTGACCTGCCGCGCCCGTGGTATCGAGCCACTAGCCTGGCTGCGCTACACCCTGACAGAGCTACCCCAGCGCGTTGTCGATACAGGCCTTGACGATCTGTTGCCGTTCAACTTCCTTAAGACGTCCGACACGTAACCAAAGCCGCATATCGCGGCGACCTTGCGTATCGCAGGCGTCAACGTGAAGCGAAAATTGCGCTTACCGAACGAACTGCCGACCCGTGATATTGCCCACCACGCCCACTCATTCGATCTTTGGGATGAATTGAAGATGCTGTTGTGTTCCTGCTTGCGTAATCAGCAAGCGTCTATATTTGCTAGCATGAACAGCAAGCAGAAAAAGACCCTCGCGGCCATATTCAAGGACCCGGCCTCGGGAACCATTGAATGGGCCGCTATAGAGAACCTGCTTGTGGCTGCCGGAGCGGACGTCATTGAGGGGAACGGTTCGCGCGTTGAGTTGAAAAAGACGGCATCATTGCGAGCTTCCATCGACCTCATCCGGACAAGGAAGCAAAGCGTTATCAGGTGCGCGATGCTCGCGAGTTCCTGATGCAGATTGGAGTAACACCATGAACACCATGACCTATAACGGGTATCACGCTCGCATCGAATTCGACGCTGAGGACGAAGTGTTTTTCGGCAGGATTGCAGGTATCTCCGATGTAATCGGCTTTCACGGTGACAGTGTCGCTGAACTCAAGAAAGCCTTCCATGAGGCCGTGGATGACTACCTCGAGACCTGCAGGAAAAACGGCAAAGAGCCTCAGCGACCTTATTCCGGGAAGATGATGTTTCGTGTCGCTCCCGAAGTCCATCGCCGAGCAGCTCTTGCTGCTGAGCTTTCGGGAAAGAGTCTCAACCAGTGGGCAGAAGAGGTGCTGGAAGAAGCCGCCGACCATTTTGCCGAGGCGCGCCTGTCGGCGTAGTGCCGTTGCGGCCATCATAGTTCCCGGCTTCGGGCGAGTCTCAGACCTCCACACCGCGCCTCGGATGTTTGCTTCTCTCATATCCGCCTTAGTAGCATGAGGTCCGCCTCCGGCCCATGGACGAAGCCGCTCGCGCGGCGCTGGTGCCCCGTGGTGAGGGTGCAGCAATGATCTGAACGCCGTGCATTTGCGGCTTTGCCGTCCTGGCTGACGATTGGGTGTTCTCAATCTTCAGACAGGAGGTTGCCATGACGGAGGAGAGGACCACCCCGCTGCGCGAGCGAATGATCGAAGACATGCGCATCCGTGGGCTGGTGTCGATACCGGAACAATACTCCCCAAATGTGCCGTTTGAATCTTCCCCAGTTTGCGCCGTAACCGACCGGTCTTCCGGGGCGCGCCCCGGAAGATCGGTCACATGTCATCACCGATACTGCTTCCGATGGTCGGAAGGGGGATTTCGGTGATCAAGCTGAGGGAGATGATGATGATCCTGGATCTACATCGGCAAGGTCTGTCGGTGTCAGCGATCGCCAGGCAGGCTGGTATCGATCGCAAGACCGTGCGCAAGTACATCGAGCGCGGGCCGGAGGCTCCGGTCTATGGACCGCGCAAGCCAAGAGCGACGGTGATCGACCCGTTCGCGGCCTATCTTCGCGAACGCGTGCAGACCTATCCCGGCCTGACAGCGCGGCGGCTTTTCCGCGAGATCAGGGATCTCGGCTATTCCGGCGGCTACACGGCGCTGACCGACTTCTTGCGCGACTATTGGCGCGAGGCGCGGCCGCAGGGCTGGCTGTTTCCCGGCAAGCCGAAGATCAGTCCGATCTCGCCGCGGCAGCTCAACCGGGCTTTCACCGCCGCCAAGAGCCTGGCCGGGATCGCCAAGCCCGCGACGCTGCACACCCTGCGCCACTACTTTGCCACCCACCTTTTGGAGGCGAACACCGATTTGCGGGTGATCCAGGTCCTTCTCGGACACGCCAAGCTGACGACCACCGCCCGCTACACCCATGTCGCCACCAAGACGATCCGCGACACGGTCAGCCCGTTCGAGACCCTGAAGAAGCTGCAGGATCAAACGCTCCGACGCGGACTGGAGTAGCGCCGGTGCGGTGATCCGGCCAAGTCTGGAGATCGCCGACATCTTTCGTAGCTATGGCCCGGCGTGGCGGCGGGCCAATGCCGGGCATGTCAGCCTGACCCAGCTCAAGGTCATGGCGGCGATCGAAGCCTGCCGAACCGAGGCGCTCGGCGGGCATGTGGCGGCTTGCGCGAAGTGCGGCCATAACCACATCGCCTACAATTCCTGCAAGAACCGGCACTGCCCCAAGTGTCAGGGGCCTACCGTGCGGGACTGGATGGCCGCCCGCGCCGAAGACCTGCTGCCCGTCGAGTATTTCCACGTGGTTTTCACCCTGCCGGCCGAGATCGCGCAAATCGCCTACTGGAACAACAAGGCGGTCTATGACCTGCTGTTTCGGGCGTCGGCGGAGACGCTGACCACCATCGCCGCCGATCCCAAGCGCCTCGGCGCGCGCATCGGCATGACCAGCGTGCTACACACCTGGGGATCGGCACTGACTCATCACCCGCATGTGCACATCATCGTGCCCGGCGGTGGGCTGTCGCCGGATGGCACGCGCTGGATCTCATGCCGCCCCGGCTTCTTTCTGCCCGTAAAGGTCCTGTCGCGTCTGTTCCGGCGGCTGTTTGTCGGAGGATTAATGGCACTGCATCAATCCGGCGACCTCGCCTTCTTCGGGGATCTGGCGGGGCTCGCGGAGACGGGTGCCTTCGCCGCCTGGCTTGCCCCCTTGCGCAAATCCGACTGGGTCGTCTACGCCAAGCCACCGTTCGGCGCCCCGAGGCCGTGCTGGCCTATCTCAGCCGCTACACCCATCGCGTCGCCATCTCAAACAGCCGCCTGATCAGCGCAGATGCCGAGACGGTCTCATTCCGCTGGAAGGATTACCGCATCAAGACCGGTGACCGGCAAAAGGTGATGCGGTTGGCCACCGACGAGTTCATCCGGCGCTTCCTGATCCACGTGCTGCCCGACGGCTTCCACCGCATCCGCCATTACGGCCTGCTCGCCAGTGCAGGCCGCAAGGCCAACGTCGCAAAGATCAGGACACTACTCAGGGTGGACGCGCCGTTCCAGGATGACGCGCCAAACACCGAGAGAACCCCGCTCACGCTGAGAGAGCCATGCCCGCACTGCGGCGGCCCGATGCGCATCGTCGAGATATTCCGCCGTGGCCAGCAACCCAGCTTCCGCGCGCCACCCCGAAAGGACGCCGCATGACGAAACGCATGTCACATCAGCCAAGGCCGGCCGGGATCTGCGATGCGTTTCGGGGTGGCGCCGGTCTGCGTCAGGCAAGCCGGCCCCCCGCAACACCGCCGAGGCCAGCCTACGAAGACCTGCGACCCCGATGCCGACCGTCTTATTGCAAGCCTTCGGGATTACCCTTCTGCGCCTGACGCTCCCACCGATGGCCACCTTGAGCAACCGCAGCCGCACGCTTTCCCCATAGGCGCTCCACCCAGCCCCACGGCCTCCTCCTTGGGAGGTTTTTCAACGCGGGCCGACACAGGCCCAGCCGCCACCGTCGCGCCGCGGCCCGCATCGAAAAACCTTGTGTGGATGCCAGCCGTGTTGCAAGGAAGATTTTGAACTTTTGAGCATGTGATCGAGTTGCGGTCTTGTGTCAGGCCTCTCCGTTGCGGCCATTCACATGCCGCGGGCCGGTATGGTGATGCGCGGATCAGGTCCAAATCTTCACGGCGAGCTTGAAGCTCTGTGGTTTTTACTGGTTCTCCTGACCCCGATCTGATCGATCATTTGCCCATGCGGTTGATGCCTTCCTCACATCCCCGACGGACCGGCTTCAGGTGCGCTGCTGCTGATCATGCAGCCACCATCGCCGGACCCCGGTAATCCTCCTGTTTCGTCAGCATCGCCCAGATGCCCCGTGCCATCTTGTTGGCCAGCGCGATCGCGACCAGCATGCGCGGCTTCTTCGCCATCATGCGGGCAAGCCAGGAGCCTTCGGGTGCCATGGCCCCGATGATGAGCAGACGTCGAATATCGCATTGAGCCATCTTCGACGTTTTCCCTAACCGTTGCTTGCCGCCGGTCGACTTCTGCAGCGGCACCAATCCGAGCCAGGCGGCAAAATCCCGGCCGCATTTGAACGTTTCCATGGGGGGCGCGAAGGTTTCCACAGCGAGGGCGCCGATGGGCCCCACACCGGGCAGGTCCGTAAGCGCCTGGTCATCGTGCCATGCCTCGACAATGCAGCGATCTTCCTCTCCAGCATGTCGATCCGACCGGTCAGTTGGACGATCAGGTTCAGCAGATCGCAGCAGGTATCGCGGACCAGACCCGGTAGCTCGGTGTCTTCATCCTCAACGTCTCTGACAGATGGTTCAGATAGCCAATGCCTTGCGGGGCAACATAGCCGAACTCATACCGACAGCTTCTTGCGAAATACGACTGATCCGTCAGCCGCCGCCCCGTGCAGCTGAAAGACGTTCTTTGCTAAATCGACCCCGATGATGGTAACGTTTTTCATGGATGCCTGCCTCTCCTTTGCGTGGCGCTAACACACCTGCCGACGATTGCTTCCGCTTATGCGCGCCGGATAAGGAGGCTCTCCGAAATTTGTCGATCTGCTCGGCCACAGCGCCGGCGGCAGTCCCGGCGAGCGCTTGATGCGACGGCGCGGCGTGAGGGTCCCACAGTAGGTCACAATTACCGCCGCAATGTCGCAATCAGGACCACGATACCAGGATAACCGAGTCAAGTTGCAAACGGTCATATGCACGATGGCCGAACCGAAGCACGGTGAAAGTTTAGGGAGGGGAGCATGTCATCTGTTGAAACGACAGCAACCGAGGAACATGGCCTCGAAGCCGGCCAGGACAACGTCCGTATTCTAGGGTTGGACATTCACAATCCGGTTTTCTTCGTCTCGGCGGCTATCATCGTCGGCTTTGTCATCTTCACCCTGATCTTCAGGGACTCTGTAGGCCCGGCGCTTAGCGAACTGCGCGTGTGGCTCACCTCAACCTTCGATTGGCTGTTCATCATAGCAGGCAATCTGTTCGTCCTGTTTTGCCTCGCCATCGTACTGTCCCCGCTGGGTCGAGTGCGCATCGGCGGGGCCGAAGCCATGCCAGACTTTGGGTATGCCGGCTGGTTCTCGATGCTTTTCGCCGCTGGCATGGGCATCGGACTGATGTTCTTCGGCGTGCTCGAGCCGATGTATCACTTTAGCAACCCGCCTCTGGGCATCGCCAGCCCGGTGTCCGCGGGCGTGGTGAATCCTGAAGCGGTTGAGGCTGCGCGCGAAGCCGCCATGGCAGCCACCATCTATCACTGGGGCTTGCATCCGTGGGCGATCTATGCGGTCGTCGGCCTCTCGCTGGCTTTGGCCGCCTACAACAAGGGCATGCCTATGTCGGTGCGCTCCGCCTTTTACCCGATTTTCGGCGAACGCGTACGTGGTTGGATCGGCCACATCATCGACATCATGGCCGTCTTCGCGACACTTTTCGGCCTGGCGACCTCGCTCGGCTTCGGCGCCGAACAGGCGCTGGCCGGCTTTAACTTCCTGTACGGAGTTCCGGTGACAGATACGATGAAGGTTCTCCTCATTACCGGGATTACGGCAATTGCGCTGGTTTCGGTCGTCGCGGGACTCGACGCAGGAGTCAAGCGCCTGTCCGAGATCAACATGGTTCTCGCCGTGCTGCTGGTTTCCTTCGTCTTCGCCCTCGGACCGACCATGGAAATCGCCGCCGGCTTCTTCACCAACACCTGGTCCTACGTGACCCATCTGCCGGCGCTGTCCAATCCCTTCGGGCGCACAGATGACGAGTTCGTGCATGGCTGGACCGCTTTTTACTGGGCTTGGTGGATTTCCTGGTCGCCCTTTGTCGGCATGTTTATCGCCCGCATCTCGAGAGGCCGCACGGTGCGCGAATTCATCGTCTGCGTGCTGCTCATCCCGACGATCGCGTCGATCTTCTGGATGTCAGCCTTCGGGGGCACCGCGCTTTCGCAGTTCCTGAACGATGGTTATCAAGGTGTACAGGAGACTGTCGCGGCCTACACGCCTGAACTGTCACTGTTCCGGATGCTGGAGCCAATGCCGCTGGCGGGACTGACCTCCCTAATCGGTATCGTACTGGTGATCGTGTTCTTCGTCACATCGTCCGATTCGGGCTCGCTGGTCATCGACACCATCACCGCCGGCGGCAAGGTTGACGCTCCCGTGGCGCAACGCGTCTTCTGGGCCACTTTCGAGGGCCTCGTCGCCATAGCGCTGCTGCTTGGTGGCGGGCTTGCCGCACTTCAGGCGAGCGCCATCGCCACCGGCTTCCCCTTCGCCCTTCTTCTCCTGCTTATGATGGTGGCGGCTTGGAAGACGCTTCTGTCCGAATCGCGGTGAAGAATGCCCAAGCAAGAGGTCGGAGCGGTAGAGCGTGACCGCAATCTGCGGCCATCGTGAAGTCGAGGTAACCTGGACTGATGAGAGGCGGTCGCCTTCCTGTTGATACATTATGCGATCATTTTGGCCCGAACGGGAACATCCTCGCAACAAGCCGTGCACAGGGCTCGTGAAGAACGGCTCCCTTCGACCCGAAGCAGACTGTCCCTCAGCCGAGGTCCAAGGGAAACTCGTGCCTCATTGCTGAGCATCGTCGCGATACCTGATACGACAGGGGCCAACGGGAGTGCCTCTGATGATTCTACGTTTGCTTGACACTATCGCCTCCAATCCGCCGCGCGAGCTCAAGGCGCTCATTAGGCTGATGCATATCGCCATTCAGGACGAAGAGTATCGCCAGCTCGTCAACAAGGAACTTGTGAATTTTCCCGACTTTGAGAAGCGAAAGACGCTGCTTGAAAGAGGCTATTTCTCTGGGCCCGACCGCGTGCAGTTGGTTCTTGCTGTGATGATGGGCGTGGAACCAACGTGCAGGTCGTGACCTCCATGCTCCATCAACTCAATGATTGGATGTTGGTATCCGACACCGGCCTCATCGTTCCCAACGCTTACGCGCGCTACAACTGGAACAAACCGAGCATCACGCAACTCATCGCGCTCAAGATTCTCGACAACATCCTTTTGGGACCGGCATACGTCGCGCAAAAATACGGGCAAAGCTTTCCTGCTGTCTTCGTCAGAAAACGAGGCGACGAATATACTGGAACAGGCTTCTTGGCGACCAACCGAACAGATGCCACGAAGCATGTGATCGTGACGGCCAAACACAATGTCGACCCTGGTGAAGGCATCACGTTCACGTCTTTCGGGTCGTCGCAGGGTGCATGTTACAGGCCCCTCGCATCGGAATGGTTTCTGCATCCCAAGTTGGATCTGGCAGTCATGCCTGTTGAGTGCAGCGAGGCGCCGACTCCTATATATCCCGTGGGAGTAGCACGCGTCTTGGCGCGGACTATAACTCTCGGCTACCCGCTAATTGCGACCACCGACGCTCCCTACCTGTTAGCACACGGGGGCGAACTCAACGCCATTGTCAGGAATTACAAAGGGGAAGAAAGCCTTATCATTTCCAATTTGGTGGCGCCCGGCAATAGCGCCGGACCCGTTCTCGACGAAGCGGGATTGTGCGTGGGCATGGTGGTAAGGGCATTAGAAAGCAAACACGAGGGCGGAATGAGTACGGCGAACGCCGCGCTTCCTTCTAGCGCGATCCTTGAGTTTATCGCGCCATTCCTTGCCTAGGTTCGGGGACCGCGCCGATATGGCGATCTCCCACTGTTCAGCTTTGAGCGGTGCCCGGCCGCCCGCCTCACAGCGCCACATCCTGGCGAAAAGGCAGAGTTTGAGAATGACCGCTTGTGGGTGCTCCTTGCCCATTCCGGCAGACTGGCTGAGACGGCAAAGTTCCACCCGACTGAGACGATCGGAAGGCGGCAACATACCGCCGAGATGTCGACTCTTATTCCTGTCGCCTTGAGCAGATTCGAACCGCAGGCCCCTCGATTGAGGGAACCCAACTCCTGCGCGCCGCTGCCGTCGGATGAAGCATCGGCGATATGGCTAATTGTCGGCTCGGGACGGCCTGTTGGCAGTCCCGAGCGCCATCGTCGCACGTTACGCCGCCATCGACAACGCCTCGATACCATGGCGATCCATTGCTGCGCCGATGCGGGCGAAGTCGGGGGTGCCCTGGGGGCGCTCCACCGAGCCGACGTCGCGAAAGAAGGCAATCATCGAAGGGGCCAGCATCACCAGCATGCGAATGGGGTTGTCGCTCTCATTGCTATAGTTGTGCGGCACCCGCGAGGGCACCCGCACCGACGTACTTGGGCCGGCCTTGATTACTTGCGGGAGTCCAGCGCCAAACTGGCGGACCGTCAGCTCGCCTTCGAGGATGTAGAAGAGTTCAGGGGACTCGTGGATATGCGGCGGCGTGCCCGAGCCGGGCGGAACCTCGATGTCGAGCAGTTCCAGGTCCGATCCCGGCACGCCACCCAGGAAGCGGATGCGGTCAGCCACCGCCCAGAGGTACTCGGCATTGTTAGCCGTTGTCATTTCGATGTTCATCGCGTGTCTCCTTGGCTGCGATGGTTGCGTCCGCAGGAATCTCGCCCGAGCTGACCGCGGACAGGATCAGTTCGAGCGCCCAGGAGGCGGTCTCGCCGGCCTGGGTGCCGTCGAGACCGCCGTAATCCTTCAGCACCTCCCACGCGGAGGCGGAGTAAAGCAGGTGCGCGAGGGCCTCGACCTTTCGGGCCCGTTCAGGCGTAAGGGCGGAGAGCACCGGGGCCAGGGCTGCCGAGAAATACTTGCGCCTGTCTGAAACGGTCCCCAGACGCATTTGCCGACCGGTGCGGGAATGGAGGGCGGCGCGCATGGCTGCCTCGTGCGCATCGAAAAGCGGGAAGGCTTGCGGCGGGCCGCTGATGATGTCCTGCAGCGTCTCAGGCTTCATGGAAGCACCGATCCTCGCATTGAACCAAGGCCAGAACGCAAAGAGCAGATCGTCCTTGCTGGCGAAGTGCCGGAAGATGGTCCGGCGCTGGATGCCCGCCTCTGCGGCGATTGCCTCCATGCTGATATCGTCAGGCATGGCCGAAGACTGCATCAGCGAAAGAAGCGCTACCAGAATAGATTCACGCGTCTCTCGGACTTTCTCCTCGCGCAGTGGGCTGTTGTAGGCTCGCGTCGTCGACAAGGACAGGCTCCGTGATTGATGGCGCTTGATGTGACATTAAATTATGTGGCTGTCAATTGATGTCATGGTTTGTGTCGCGAATTTGTGAATGCTTAGCAAACTTGGCTGTGGGATGGCTGAGACGTCAGAGATGACCCGCCGGCTGTATGCGCCTTGCCATCGACGTGCAGGCGCCCTCGACAGATTCCATGCGCGGCGCACTGGCGGGAGGAATGGGCCTCAGCGGACCGGCGGCCTTCGCCATCTGAACCTTCAGCTCCCATCCCGTCTAGGGAGGATGCGACGCCTGAGCGTGCATCTTGTCGGATCGACGCAGCGTAGATCTACCACATCATTGTGCTGGATCACTTTAGCGACAACCGCGTTACCAGCCATGATCTCACTCGCGGCTGAACATCAGTTCGTCAAGGCCGGAAGCATTCGGCTTCATGTCGTCCAGGCCGGCCCTGCCGGGGGTAAGCCGGTCATGCTCCTGCATGGCTTCCCCGACTTCTGGATCGGCTGGAGACGGCAGATCGATGCGCTCGCCTCCGCCGGATATCGGGTCATCGTTCCCGACCAGAGAGGCTACAACACCAGCGACAAGCCCAAGGGCATCCGCGAGTACACGCTCCCCAAGCTCCTCGGTGATGTCGCCGCCCTAGCCGACGCGCTCGGCATCGGAAGGTTTCATCTCGTCGGCCATGACTGGGGCGGTATCGTCGCTTGGGCGGCCGGGGCCAACTTGCCTCATCGCCTGGACAAGCTCGTCATCCTGAATGCGCCCCATCCCGATGTGCTATTGGCCCATGCCCTGCGATCTCCGACGCAGTTTCTGCGGAGCAGTTACGCGGTTTTCTTCCAGATCCCCTTGCTGCCCGAAGCCGTTTTGGGTGCGCGCCACTCGGCCCTGCTCGCACGAGCACTTAGGGGATCCAGCCGGGAGGGCGCCTTTGAAGAAGGGGAGATCGCGGAATATCGGCAGGCTTGGGAGCGACCGGGGGCGCTCACTAGCATGCTCAACTGGTACCGCGCCTTGCGCCTTCGCCCGAACCTGACGGAGCGGATCACGACGCCTACTCTCGTCATGTGGGGGACGCAGGACCAGGCTCTGGAATTCGGGCTTGCGAGGCGCAGCCTCGGTCTTTGTGACGACGGCCGCCTACAGACTTTTGAGAAGGCGACGCATTGGGTTCAACGCGAAGAAGGAAGCGCGGTGAATGGCTCGCTTCTGGCGTTCCTGGACGGCTGAGATGGACGTACGCCACGATTTCCGTTCATCTAAGACGGCCGACCGCTGGCAGCCAATTGCAGACCAGTTCCGCCCGGCAGAATTTCGATGAGCCGACATCCGGAAGACTCTTTCGCTACTCCCCCTTTGAAGGGGAATGTCGAGAACCCGCCTACTCCTTCGCCGCTGCTGTCAAGGGCTCGCGGAAATCACATGCCTCACGACGCCGTCACGCCTCTCTCGTTGCGCAACGTTGAGCACGCCCAGGCTGGTTGCCGCAAATGACCGTCTGCAGACCACAGTCTGCCAACGCAATCTCAAACCTGCTAACGTCAATGTCTTTCAGCATGTGCTCATCGGCGGCCAAAAGGGCACGGGTAGTGGCCAGCCGCTTTCTGTGGTCGAGAACGTTTCTAACACCGACTCGCAATGCTGCGACCAAATTCCGCTCCTTCCCTCGGAAGGGCCATGCCGCAAGTGATGTCGCTGCCGTACTTTTCATTTTTGCTGCTCCAAATAGAAGGGGGCGAAGCCACGCGACTGGCGATCCAACCGCACGAGAGGGCTGCCAGAAAATTAGAGCCTTGCCTCGAGGATCAGATTGAACGGCGTCTCCATCGCGCGCCGGAAACTGGTGAAGCCGGCTTTGCGGAACACCGCGGCGAGCCTGCTTTCGCCGGCCTGCGCCCCAAGCACCATTCGACCACCATCGGAAATCGCGTGGGCGCAGCAGATCGTCGTCGAGGCCGCGTAGTACATCCTGGCCACGGGCGAGACATTGTCTTCGACCCGATCATTGGCAAAAGGTTCAACCAGCATCACCGTGCCGTTCGGCGCGATCGCCTTGGCTGCGTACGTGGCGGCAGTGACCGGATCACCCATATCGTGCAAACAATCGAAGAAGCAGATCAGATCGTAGCCGGACCCGGGATAACTGTCTGCCCGAGCTTGCGCGAAGGTGACCCGTTCCGAAACGCCTGCCTCGGCAGCAACCTCGTAAGCCTCATCCACGGATTCGCGATGCGTGTCGAAGCCCCGGAACAGCGAAGCTGGAAAAGCTTTGGCCATGAGTACCGTTGAATGCCCGTGCCCGCATCCGATATCCGCCACAAAGGCGCCCGCCTTTAGCTTTTCGACCACGCCGCTGAGAGCCGGCAGCCATTCGGAGACGAGGCTTGCCTTGTAGGCATTGCGGTAGAAGGCGGCGACCCCACAATAGAGCCGCCCATCATGGTCGCCCCACGGTACGCCATTGCCGGTGCGAAAAGCTTCAACCGCTTTGTCCTCGTCCGCCCACATCGACGCCGGGACAGCCCAGGCGTTAGGAATGAAGAGAGGGCTGTCCTCGTTGGCGAGGACAAGGACCTGCTCCGGCGTGAGTTCGTAAGTGCCGCTCACCGCGTGGTAGAAGACATATCCGCCGGCGACCTGAGAATTTAACCACTCTCGAACATAGCGTTCAGCACAGCTCGCGCGGCTGGCAAGCTCGTGCGATGTCAACGGGCCGGCTTCCGCCATGGCCTTATAGAGGCCGAGCCGGTGGCCAAGGCCCACCATAACTCCGCCGTATCCGGCCGAAAGGTCGCCGAGCACGCGTGCCACAAGTGCATCGAGCTTGGCTGTGTCGATCGTGTTGGTCTGGACATGTTTCATTTTTCCGTTCTCCGCTCAGATAGCATGGTTGGAACATCGCAGTTCCTACTGGCCATCGGCAGAGCGGGACTGGCCAGAATCGGGCCGATCGTGCCACGTGAGGTTTGATATCGGTCAGGCGGTTGCCCCCGATCGCGAGCATGGCGCGGCTGCCTTGTCCACGTTATCTTGCGGCTTCCAAGTCAAAGGAATTCAGAATGCCGCATCACGCTGAGCAGCCAGGTTTGGAGCCGCTCCATGTGAGCCTCGTAGCGATCCCCGAGGCCGTCGTGTCGACGCTTAGCGGGATCTTCGATGTGATGAATGCCTTTGCTGTGATGCCTCCGCCGGGCAACCCGCAGCACCTCGCTCCACCGTTCCGGGTCGAAATCGTCGGGCTGCATACTGGGCCGTTGGAACTTGCCAGTCGCGTCCCGATCACCGTCCAGCGCAGCATCACGGCGCTCGATACAACCGACATCATCATCGTACCCTCCGTCCTGCTTGGGCCGGGTGGCTGGTACAAGGATCGCCATCCGGAGCTCGTGGGATGGCTCCGAACCATGCATCGGCGGGGAGCACTTCTTTGCTCCGCCTGCTCCGGTATTTTCCTGCTCGCAGAAACAGGGCTCTTCGATGGGGTGGAGGCGACGGTGCACTTCGGCTACGCCAACGCCTTCAAAACTGTCTTCCCGGAGGTACTTATCCACCCTGAACGAGTTCTGGTCGTCTCGGGTCAAAATGAGGAACTCGTCAGTTCCGGTGCCTCCATGACGTGGCACGATCTGGTTCTTTACCTCATCGCTAGACATGTTGGATCGACTGCGGCGCAGGCCGTTGCTCACTTCTTCGCCCTTCAATGGCATCAGGATGGACTTGCACCCTACATAGTCTTCGAAGGGCGTAACGATCATGGCGACAGCGCAATCCGGTCCGCGCAGGAATGGGTGGCGACGCATTTCTCAGGCGCCAACCCGCTGGAGGAAATGATCCTTCGGTCCGGGCTCAGCGAGCGAACGTTCAAGCGCCGGTTCACTGCCGCGACTGGCTTCAGCCCAATCGCCTATGTGCAGCGACTTAGGATTGAGGAGGCAAAGCGCCGATTGGAGCGAACAGAGGCACCAGTCGACGAAATCGGCTGGCAGGTCGGATACGAGGAACCAGCTTTTTTCCGCCGCCTCTTCAAGCGAGTAACCGGGTTGACGCCTGGGATCTACCGCCGGCGCTTCAAAATCCCAGAATTTGCCCAGGTCCGCGTCAAAACCTGACTCTACGCACTGGATCTTGGATTCATCCCACCCTCAGTCCCCACTGGCGGCGATCCTAGTCGCGCGCTCCCTCTCAGACGGTCAGGCCGTTAATCTTCCAACCGTTATCCCGATCTGCCCGGAACGGCGACCATCTAGACTAAATCCGTAGAGCAGGCTGCAACTTAGCAGGTGCATTTAAGGTGAGTTAACGGCGCTCTACGCCGCTTACGGAGAGCACGGATCGCACGAAGCGGAGAGACAGATATCGAGAACCGAGACCACGAAAGCGGCAGCGCCCTGGCTCCCATAAACATGGCTTGTCTCGTTGCCGAAGCGGCGGCTTTCCGATCGGCCTGTTGGCTGGCGCCATCTCAAGAAGAGCCTGCAGTAGCTGTTGCCTGCGAAGGTCCCGGCCCTGCCCGAGCAGGATCGACGCAGTTTTGACTGCGGCGGGGCTGTCGGGCGAACGCCGTGTAAAGCACACCAGTCCTCCAATACCTCGCGCATGAGCAGAACGTCGTCTCTAAAACCATCTGCACCGGATTTGTCCAAGCCTTTTCCCTCCCGAATGGAGCGGTTGAACCAGCGCCCCGGGGCCGTGCTTTGGATCTCTATGCCACCCCCACATTGGGGACAGCAATTTCAGGGATGGATTGTGACGCCCAAGCGTCTGGCCTCTTCGATGAGCCGCGGGATGTCTGGCGGTGAGTTGGGAGGCGGGGGAAAGTCACTCGCACCCACGGGCATTGGCTCGCCCAGGCTCGAGAAAAACGCCGTATGGATCCTCCCAGGCACGTTGAAGACAAACATGCGCCCGGAGCTCTCGCCGATATTCTTCAGTGCATGAACCGCTCCGTTCGGGATTGCTACGACGTCTCCGGAGCGGGCAATACGCTCCTCTCCATCGATGTGAAAGGCGTAGGTGCCCTCCAGAATGCAGAAGACCTCGTTGTCGCCCGGATGACTGTTGGGGGGCACGCCGGCACCCGGAGCGGTCTTAACTTCCACGAGACAATAGCCCATCTCGCCGCGCGTATGAAAACGAATGAGATTTCCGAACAAATGGTAGGTGTCAGTCGTATTCATGTTGACGCCTTGCAGAATGGATGAGATTTCTTTATGAGACATAATTCTCATGAAGAGACAGAATGATCAAGAGTAAATCAACTTGTGAACCGCGAACGTCTGGGACAGAAACTGCGTACCCGTCGCGACCTGCTTGCCGCCGCGCGGGCGTTGATCGACAGGGGAGCCGAGATCAACGTGGCGGCAGTGGCCGACGAGGCTGGCATCTCCCGCGCGACCGCCTATCGCTATTTTTCCGACTCTGCGACCTTGGCTTTGGAAGCGGTGCTGGACGGTGCCGTCGTCGCTCCTCAAAATGTCATACCGGAGAGAGCTTCGACGCGCGAACGCGTGCATGCGGTACGTCGCTATTGGCTCTCCTTCTACAGCATCTGGGAGAATCGACTGCGCGTCTTCGCCGCACGTGCACTGCAGTCGGGATCTGACGGCGCTCCGCGCTATCGGCGCGCGGCACGGCGCCTGCCGATGTTCAGGGAGGCGCTGGCACCTGTCGGCACGAGACTTGGCGAGAAAAAACTGGAAGAGTTGACGCTTGCGGTCTCAGCCGTGTCCGGCTTCGAGAACTACATAACATTGAAGGATATTCTGGGCCAGGACCAAGCGCGTATCGAGGCGCTTTCCGCGACGATCCTCGATGCGCTGCTGGACAAATACGGGGTTGCCTGACCGGCTCTCCCTCGGGCGCGTCAGCTCACCTATACGTCACGTTCCAGACACGACCATCGCTGCCCGTCGTGTGGGGTAAGGATTATATTTCTTCCGTCTTGGGTGAGGTCGGCGTTGCGGAACACCCCCGCGGCCCGGCTTTCGCGGGTCTGCGCTCGAGCACCACAGGCCGCTATCGGAAGTCGCGTGGGGGCAGTCGTAGATTGTTGTAAGCGCCCGCCTACAGGCCACAAAGCGATTGGCGCTCCTCAAGCGGGTATTCGCGACAGTGCCACAGTCTCGACGAAGGCTGCAGCGTCGCGCACGAAGCGCTCCGGCTCTTCCCAATGAAATGAATGACCGGAGGCTTCGTAGATCAACAATTCGGCGTTGCGGATCGCACCCAAAAGCTTGTTCTGATCCGACCGCGGAAAGAAGTTGTCATAAGCGCCCCATACGATGAGTGTGGGAGCCCCGATGCAGTGGAGATCGAGCGTATGATCGGCGTTCATCAGCCCCTTTAACACCGCACGCCATACCCTGGCCGGAACTTTGAGGCTTTCGCTGACGAAGATGTTAAGGAGTTGATCCGGGATTGGTTGTTTCACCGTGCTTCGCTGAAAATCGGAGACGAAGGCCCTTCCAACAGGATCTTCGAGCTGCGAAACCCCTTCCCGCCAGAGTTCGTCCGCAACGATGTTACCGATCAGCGTCGGGAACGAGCCCATAAGGACAAGCCCGGAGACACGCTCGGGATAGTCGATGGCGATGCGCTGTGCCACGAAACTTCCCATTGAGTGGCCGGCAATGACTGCGCGGGGAATGCCAAGCCTGTCCAGGAGCCCTACCGCGTCCGCTGCGAAATCTACGGGCGAGTAGCCGCTGGCGGGCTTATCTGCCTCGCCGTGCCCTCTTTGCGTACAGGCGATCGCGCGGATCGAGATCGGAAACTTCGACAGCACCGATTCAAACGAGCGCCAGCTATCGGGATAACCGTGCAGGAGGAGCAGCGGCATCCCGGCGGGATCGCCATGCTCGACGCAAGGAACCGTAAGGCCGTCAGCGAGTGTGACGGTGTATGATCTCAAAATCTCGCTCATGGCGTTGCCCCGGATGTATGCTTTCGAAAGTCGCGTCAGGCTGCTTCCATACAGCTCATGCAGATCTGCTCGATGTGGCGATGATCCGTACCGCAGCAGCCACCTAGCACGTTGATGTGCGGAAAACGGCGACGCAGGTCCCGATATTGCAGGCCGAGCTCTATCGGATTGCCATCATCGAGTTCCGTCGCGTTGTCGAGCTCGGCATGGCTGCATTCCGAAGCATTGGCCCTTATCCCGTACAGCCGTTGAACCCAGGCTTCCCCGTCAAGCACGTCCATGAAGTGGCTTGGATGGGCGCAGTTAATCATGAAATATTGCGGCCCGTTGCCCGTTGCCAGATCGACCGCCTCGATGGCGTCCCGAAGACGATCGCCCGTGGGGAGGCGTCCGTCGGTCTCGACCGTGAAGGAAATGACGGCCGGTAGTGCGGCAGCTTGTGCAGCGCGCGTCACGCCGATTGCTTCGTTGGTGTTCGTCATGGTGATGGCGCTGACCAGATCGACGCCGACTTCGGCGAAGACGCCGATTTGCCGAGCGTGATAAGCCTGAGCCTCCTGCGGGCTCATCACCTTGCCTGGATCATAGCCGTCCCCGCGAGGACCGATGCAGCCGCTGATAATCATCGGCGAACGGTCGGTCTCCAACTCTGTCCTCAGCTCGTGGAGGAGTGCGATCGCCTTGCGATTGGCCTCGTCAACCGCAGCTACGGAATAGCCAAGCTTGTCGCCCCAGTCGGGGCTCGCCCGCCAGGTGGCGCTTTCCAGGATGAAGCCCGCTCCGTTCTTTCGCGCGATCTCCGCGTGGCGGCGATAGTAGTCACGCAGCGCTTGCGTGCCTTGTTCGTCCCGCAGCAGATGGAAGGCGGCGAAATGGGGGAGATCGAAACCATCCCGGAATGTCAGTGTTGTCTCGATTCCGGCGTCGGTTAGAAAGATGCCTCCGCTACGCTGCGGCAGTCGTCTAAGATCAATCATTGTCTATGTCCTCCCATGCTGGACAGCCGTGATCGCGGTTGCGTTGAACGCGCTCATCTGCCACGCGGCCCTTCGCCGGTATTTCCCGTTACTGTCATTGCGCTATCAGTTATGATGCAACTGGCGTTCCTGAAGAATGACCGGAACGCCGGTTCTCTTGTCCGAGCCGCCGGACAACGGAGTGTGGCGAATGGATGCGCTGCTGGACATCTGCCGTTCGATGCAGCTTACCGGAGGCGTCTTTCTCGAGGCGGAATTCACCGCGCCCTGGTGCGTGACGTCGCAGATCGCGCCAGAGGACTGCGGCCCTTTCATGCCGCAGCCCGCTCAGTTGATCGCCTATCATTACGTGACGGCCGGTCGCCTCATTCTGCAGACGGATGGGCATTCACCGGTTCCTGTTCAAGCCGGTGAGATCATTTTGATGCCGCGCAACGACGAGCACGTCATCGGTAGTTCGACCAATGTCAGGGCGGTTAACGCCCATCTCCTAATCCAGCCCGCAGCAGCAGGCGGATTGGCTCGCATAGCGTACGGAGGCGGAGGCGAGCGGACGCTGATCCTATGCGGCTATCTCGGCACCAATTCGCCCCACGCGACAATCTGCGGCGTCTTGCCGAGGATGCTCAAAATTGGTGTGGAGGAGGGAGCCTCCGGCGATTGGATCGAGAGTTCGTTCCGCTTTGCCGCGCAACAGCTATCTGCAGGGAGGATCGAGTCGCCAGCGGTTCTTGCGAAGCTGGCAGAGCTGCTGTTCGTAGAAGCGGTGTGTCGATATGTAAGGTCGCTTCCACCCGAGGCGAGCGGATGGCTTGCTGGCCTGCGCGACCGCGCCGTTGGGCGGGCGCTGGCTCTCCTGCACAGCCGCATGACCCACCCCTGGACGACGGAGGAACTCGCCCAGGAAGTCGGTTTGTCACGCTCTGCCTTTGCCGAGCGATTCACAAGCCTTTTGGGCGAGCCGCCGATGCGCTATCTGGCGAATTGGCGGATGCAGGTCGCGGCACAACGGCTAAGGGACTCTCATGAACCCGTTGCTCGCATTGCCTTTGAAATCGGCTACGAGTCGGAGGCCGCCTTCAACCGGGCCTTCAAAAGGACATTTGAGATGCCGCCAACAGCCTGGCGTAAAATGCAGTCGGGTGGATCCTAATAGAAGTTTCGGTGGCGGACCGTACCCCAATTCCCTCGCCTGTCCTATGACAAGCGAACATCCGCCAGGCGACGGAGATCAGCAGCCACCTATCGCGGTGTGCGGTGTGCGCCGAAATTCCTTTTGATACATTATTCGATCTTTGAGCACAGATCGAGAACACCCTGCGATATACTTTGCCGAAGCTCGAAGGTCCGTCTGCTCTCGCGAGACGGAGGGCAGCGCGTGAGTCAGCACGGTCCTCCACGCCCTGGGCGAGCCAGGTTCGGTTCCTGAATGATGAGACGAAGCTTCCCGTCATCGGCCCATGCGCATTTTTGACCCTTACCCCCCAAATCGCAGGTCTTCAAAGGGAACGCTCTTGCCGGAACAAACAGAAGCGATTCCTTGACTCCGTTGGATCACGCGGTGCCATGGCAGTCTCGGCACGAACGTGAAAGGTTGCCTCCGACATTTCACTGCGCCGGTGGCGCTTTGCACCGCCACGTCACCTCTGGCCGTATCGCCCCCTTGCCGGGCTATTGGATACGCCCATGCTGGTTGAAGTGCAGCTCGCACCAGTGAGCGTAACTGTCTTCCAAGTTCAACGGCACACCCGTGGATGAGGACGACCATCCTCGACCGACTTCGTTCCGTTCGTATTCGAAGCCGTTCGGCAGGAGGATACCAACGCGATGCTCCTCGCCCGTCACCGGGTTCACGATGGGCTCGCCACGCCCAATGGCAACGCCCTCCGCTTTGCACTTCGCGCGACGAGCCTTCATGTCGACATCGATGCTGATCGCCGTATAGATCGGATCGCGGACGGCTTCGCACATCGCAGTGTAGACCGCCCAGAACGTTGCCATCGGATCGGTTTCCTCGCCGGTCAGAATACTGAAGAGTGCACGGCGCTGAGCGTCGTCCGCCCGTTCGTCGATGATCGGCTGCATGACGCCGCGACCCTCATGAACCGCACCTGGCCAAGCAACGGCGATGGCCATATTCAATCCGTCTAGCTTCGCCGCGCCGAAATTTCCCCTGGCGATCGTGAAGAATCCGATGGCCTGACAATGGCCATGGGTCGGTAAGGCGTTGAACTGGCACGGGCATCCGTAGGAACAGTTGCAATTTCCGAATTCCATTCCGTGGAGTTCCCAATCCGTCATTGTTTCCTCCATGAGCGCCGGTAGGCGCGCCCGCCGGCATGCGCTCGTTGAGCTCTAACCCTCTGCCACTGGCTGATTATATTACCACCAGGCGGTCACGAAGCCCTAGTCACCTGAAAGTCGGGCATTTCATCATACGCCTGGCCCCTATATGAGAGTCTTGTTGATTGAGTTGCCTCCAAACGTAGCTAAACGAACACGCTCCTGAGGAGCAATTTTGACTAGGTGAGACGAGAGGTCTGGCGCGGAGCCGTGGCTCGCTTTACCTTTATCGTCTTAATAAATGCATCGGGGAGTGCCGTGAACCTTCGCCATCAGATCGTCGCTCTTGCGGTCGTGCCGCTCGTCATTGCGATCCTCACCATCACCACCTTTATCACGTGGCAGGCGGCGAGCCTCGCGCAGAGCAGCATCGACACGTTCGAACGCAATATGCTGAAAGCGAAGGAGACTGAGCTGCTCAACCTCACCAACCTCGCCCGCTCGGCGATCGAGGACGTTTATGCCGCGGCGGAGGCGAACGATGAAGCGGCCAAGGATCGCGTGCGCAGCATTCTTACGTCTCTCGACTACGGCAAGGACGGCTATTTCTTCGTCTATGACTACGATGGCAACAATGTCGTGCACCCGCGGCAGACCTTCCGGCCGGGCCACAACTGGTTGGATCTGACCGACCCTGACGGCAACCAGGTGATCGCCAACCTAATCCAGAAGGCCAAGGAGGGCGGCGGTCTGTATCAGTACAAGTGGGAGAAACCCTCATCCGGCACGATGGCCGACAAGCTCTCCTTCGCCATGGGGCTGGACAAGTGGCAGTGGATGCTGGGAACCGGCGTTTATCTCGATGACGTCTTCGCCCAGACGGCGGCAGCGAAAGCGGACCTGCGCGAAAAGATCGGCCATACCTTCCTCGTGGTGGCGTTGATAGCTGTGCCCGCCGTTATGGTCGTCTTTGCCACCTGCATGCTCGTCACACTGCGTGAACGGCGCATGGCAGATTACAAGCTCAAGGCCCTCACACAACGCATCATCGACACCCAGGAGGAAGAGCGCGCACGCCTTGCCCGCGAATTGCACGACGGCATATCGCAAAACCTTGTCGGCGTGCGCTATGCAATCGACCTTGCCGGCCGAAAGGTCCGGAACCACGCCGATGACGCCTCCGGCGCCATCGATAAAGGCGTCGAGGCGCTCAACGTCGCCATCAAGGAGGTCCGCCGACTGTCGCACGATCTGAGGCCGCCCGCGCTCGACGACCTCGGTCTGACCGCTGCGCTGACAGCACTGAGCAACCATTTCTCCGAACGGACCGGCATCCGCACGGTACTGGAGGCCGACGCCGGCAAGGACAGGCTGAAGACCGAAGCGAGCACGGCGCTCTACAGGGTTGCCCAGGAAGCGTTGAACAACATCGAGCGCCATTCGGGCGCCAGCGAGGTGCGGATCAAGCTCTGGAGTAATCGTGGCCGGATGCGTATGACGGTTTCGGATAATGGCAACGGTTTCGAAGAGAGCGCTCGCCTTGGCCGGACCGCGCAGCAGAGCGGCCTTGGCCTTCGCAACATGCAGGAGCGCATGGCGCATTTCGGCGGTGTTCTCCTCGTCCGGAGCAAGCCGGAAGGAACTGTGCTAACCGCGATGCTTCCTCTTTCGGCCAATGTCAGCCTGGAGAACCGGACGGAAGCTGCATGAGTGTTGTCAAGCCAATCAAGGTCGTCCTCATCGACAATCACCCGCTGGTTCTCGACGGCCTTCGGGCCGTGCTGGAGACGTTTTCGCATGTCGAGGTGGTCGGCACGGCGGGCCTGGCGCTGACCGGCTTGGAAGTCGCGATTCAGACCAACCCAGCGGTCGTGCTGATCGACATTAACATGCCGAAGCTCAGCGGAATCGAGGCAATCGAGCTGTTCAAGGCAAAGTTGCCCGACTGTCGCATCGTGATGCTGTCCATGCATGACAGCCGAGAATACATCTCGGCATCTGTCCTGCATGGCGCGTCCGGTTATGTCCTCAAGGATGTTTCGACTGACGAGATCGTCACGGCGATCGAGACCGTTGCTGCGGGGCGGACCTATTTCTCCACCGGCGTCTCCGAAGTTCTTCTCGATCGCCGGCCGAGCGAGCCCGCAAATCCGCTGACCACCCGCGAGCAGGACGTGCTGATGCTACTGGCATCCGGCAAGAGCAACCGCGCCATTGCCCAGTCGCTGGCCCTTTCCGAGGCGACGGTCGAAACACATCGGAAGAACATCAAGAAGAAGCTTGGAATTTCCAGCACCGCTGGCCTTATTCGCTATGCGATCGACAGCGGTTTTAGCCTCACGGACGGCTGACCGGTAGGCCTACCCACTACTGGGTAGGCGGTTTTAATTGGGATCCCAGCTATCTTGTTCACCCAATAAGGACGCCATACGAGTTCCGATGACGGCCGGCGGAGGGTGCCGGCTGGGGAGGAATTCATCATGTCCGGCCTTTTGTCGCTGTCGCGCGTCATCGACGCGCTCAACACGTTTATTGGAAAATCGGTGTCATGGCTGCTGCTTGCCGCGGTGCTGATCAGTGCCGTCAACGCCGTCACGCGGAAGCTATTCAACCTGAGCTCCAACGCGTGGCTCGAAGCGCAGTGGTACCTGTTTTCCGCGGTCTTCCTAGTCGCGGCTGCCTATACCCTGCTTAGCAGCGAACATGTGAAGGTCGACCTTCTCTACGGCCATATGCCGCGCAAGGCCCAGCTCTGGGTCGAGATTCTCGGCACGATCTTCTTCCTGTTCCCTTTCTGCCTCATCACCATCTACCTCTCCTGGCCGATCGTCGTGTCGAAGTTCCTGAGCGGCGAGGTGTCGAACAACACCGGCGGCCTGCTTCTCTGGCCGGTCTGGGCGCTGATTCCCACCGGCTTCGGCCTGCTGACCCTGCAAGGTGTCTCCGAGCTCATCAAGCGCATAGCGATTTTGCGAGGCGACATGCCCGACGCAACGGCACTCGCCGACGCCGAAGCCCAGACGCTCTAACGCCAGGAACCGATCCCATGTTTGCTTTCTTCGCGGAAAACCTCGCGCCCATCATGTTCCTGTCGCTGGTGGTCGTGCTGCTGATTGGCTATCCCGTCGCCTTCGCACTCGCCTTCGTCGGCTTTGTCTTCGGCTTCATCGGCATCGAAATGGGCCTGTTGCCGATCAACCTGTTCGGCGCCGTGCCCGACCGCATCTTCGGGCAAATGTCGAACGAAACCCTGCTTGCCATTCCGTTCTTCACCTTCATGGGGCTGATCCTGGAACGAAGTGGCATGGCGGAGGACCTGCTCGATACGATCGGCCAGCTGTTCGGTCCGGTCCGCGGCGGGCTTGCCTTCGCGGTCATCTTCGTCGGCGCGATCCTTGCGGCGACCACTGGCGTCGTCGCGGCCTCGGTCATCTCGATGGGCCTGATTTCGCTCCCGATTATGCTGCGTTACGGCTACGACCGGCGCGTGGCGGCCGGCACGATCGCCGCGTCGGGAACGCTCGCGCAGATCATTCCACCGTCGCTCGTGCTGATCATCCTCGCTGACCAGCTCGGCCGCTCGGTCGGCGACATGTACAAGGGCGCGCTGGTGCCGGGCCTGCTGCTCGTTGCAATCTATGCCGGTTACATCATTCTTATGTCCTACCTACAGCCTGCCAGCGTTCCGGCGTTGCCGCCGGAGGCCCGAACACTGCGCGGCTGGAAGCTTGGCCGCAAGGTGGTGACCTCGCTCGTGCCGCCGCTCGTTCTGATCTTCCTGGTGCTTGGCACGATCTTCATCGGCCTTGCGACGCCCACCGAGGGCGGCGCGATGGGAGCCGTCGGCGCGCTCGTCCTGGCCGCGTCCAACCGCCGCCTCGATCTCTCCATGATGAGGTCGGCGCTCTATGCCACGGCAAAACTGTCGTCCTTCGTGATTTTTATCCTGCTCGGCGCGCGCGTCTTCTCGCTGACCTTCTACGGCGTCGACGGCCATATCTGGGTCGAGCACCTGATGACCTCGATCCCCGGCGGGGAAATCGGCTTCCTCATCGTTGCCAACCTGCTGGTGTTCTTCCTGGCCTTCTTCCTCGATTATTTCGAGCTGGCCTTCATCATCATCCCGCTGCTAGCGCCGGTCGCCGATGCGCTCGGCATCGACCTGATCTGGTTCGGCGTGATGCTGGCGATCAACATGCAGACCTCCTTCATGCATCCGCCCTTCGGCTTCTCGCTGTTCTACCTGCGTTCGGTTGCACCCACCCGGGCCTACAAGGACAGGATGACCGGCGCGACGATCCAGCCGGTGACCTCGGGCCAGATCTACATGGGCGCCCTGCCGTTCCTCGGGATCCAACTGTTCATGGTCGCGATGGTCGTGACATTCCCGGGTCTCGTCACCCACTACAAGTCGGGTCAGACGGCGGTCGATCCGGCAACGATCCAGCTGAATGTGCCGATGCCTGGTGCCGAGGGTGCAAACCCGTTCGGAACGTCGACGCAGCCCTTCGGCGCCCCGGAATCGTCTGATGACAGTTCGATGCCGTCCTTCGGAGCGCAAGCACCGGAATTCGGTTCGCCGAAGCCAAGCTTCGGCCAGCCCGCCCAGTCCAACTGACCACAACCAAGGTCCCGGTTGGACATCCGCGCCGGCCGGACACACAGCCACCTGAGGAGGATACGATGACTGACATTTTGAACCGCCGCAACTTTCTGGCCAAGGGCGCGCTCGGCGGCGCGGCAGCGGTCGCCGGGGCGTCGCTCGCGGCACCTGCAATCGCCCAGGAACTCCCGACCCTCAAATGGCGCCTGACGTCCGGCTTCCCGAACAATCTTGACACCATCTATGGCGGCGCCGTCGTCATGGCGGAAGCGCTGTCGAAGATGACCGACGGCAAGTTCCAGATCCAGGTCTTCCAGGCCGGCGAACTGGTGCCGGGGCCCCAGGCGATCGACGCGGTGCAGAGCAACACCGTGGAAATCGCCCATACCTGCGGCTACTACTTCACCGGAAAAAACCCGACCTTCGCGATCGGCTCGACCATTCCCTTCGGCCTCAACGCCCGCCAGCAGAATGCCTGGCTCTACCACGGCGGCGGCAACGAGCTTTACGACGAGTTCCTGAAGGAATACGGCATCGTAGGAAAGCCTGGCGGAGGCACCGGTGCCCAGATGGGCGGCTGGTTCCGCAATGAGATCAAGACGCTGGACGACCTCAAGGGCATCAAGATGCGCATTGCAGGCGTTGCCGGCGAGGTCATGTCGCGCCTT
This sequence comes from Sinorhizobium meliloti 4H41, assembly GCF_000375585.1. GTDB lineage: Bacteria > Pseudomonadota > Alphaproteobacteria > Rhizobiales > Rhizobiaceae > Sinorhizobium > Sinorhizobium meliloti_A. The sequence goes on from NZ_AQWP01000011.1 coordinate 141,674, forward strand.
GGGGTCGTGCCGCAGCAGCTTCCGGGCGGCGACATCTATCCGGCGCTGGAACGCGGCACGATCGATGCCGCCGAATGGGTCGGCCCCTACGACGACGAGCGCCTCGGCTTCTACCAGATTGCTCCATACTACTACTACCCGGCCTACTGGGAGGGCGGGCTGACCATCCACTTCTTCATCAACAAGGCGCAGTACGAAATGCTGCCCCCGGCCTACAAGGTCGCGCTCGACACGGCCTGCAAGGCTGCCAACATCAACATGCAGGCGCTCTACGACGTGAAGAACACGACGGCGATCCGCTCGCTGGTCGGAAAGGGCGTCAACCTTCGCCCGATGCCGCGCGACGTGATGGACGCCGCCTATAAGGCGACCTTCGAGCTCTATGCCGAATACAGCGACAAGCACCCTGCTTGGGCGAAGATCTATCCGGCCTGGAAGAAGTTCCGCGACGAGTCTTTCGAGTGGTCCCGCGTCGCCGAATACAGCTACGACAGTTACGTGTATGCTGCCCAAGCGGCTGGAAAGTAACGCGGGATCGTCCTGTGTGGCGCAGCGTTGCGCCACACAGGATAGACAGATTTCCTCGCATGTCAGAGGGTGGCGGACACCCTGAAGCTTCTCTCTACAAGCACTATCAAGGGCGAATCAAACTCCGGCCATGGTTTGAGCCCATGAACAGCTGGCACCACGCTCGGCATGCCATCAGCCGCAGCGACGGCAAGCATTCCAGTCGATACATTACGCGATCCCTTCAACCAGAACGAGAACGCGCCAGGGTTCTTCATCGGAAACGCCATAGCAACAACGCCCGTTCCCTGCCAATCAAGGGTAGCGGGAGACGAAAGCATCATACAGCAGCGCTGAAGATCAGGGCCGCGTAGGTAAGCTGGTGCAACAGTTGATCGGCTCCGTGCACGGCCCAGTAGGCCCGGGTCGTAGCATCCGCGCGGCTATGTTGTGACAGCAATGCCTTGCCATAGTCGATGAGATAGTGAGCGAGGAACTCGGCGAGCACGAGAATGGTGACACGCATCAATCCGACTCCGGCCGACATCAGCCCCGGCGCAGTTCCAAGCGCGTGCCCGCCCGCGTGCACGTAACCGCCGATCATGCGGAAATCGCCCTTGCCGCGCAGGATCCAGGCTGGCTGCAGCACATAGTCAACGACAAAGTGCTTGAGTTGCAGGCAAGCAAGCATCGCCACCATGGTAATTGCCACTTCCATCGCCTCCTCCCGCGGACCGAACTTTTGGCTGGTCAATCGTGTGTACGCCAACGGGCCTGGCCTTGCCGCGGACGGTGGCAAGCCCGAGCGGTCTCGTTATCGGCTCTGCCCCGAGCTCGCGCATGGTCGCGTCGCTGAGCACGATTTCGACGCCGCCCTCCTTAGCCACATTCACCAGTCGACTCGCGAGATTGACCGTGTCGCCGATGGCGGTGTAGCTCAGTCGCTCGGCGGAACCGATATTACCCACCAGCGCCGTGCCGCTGTTGATGCCTATGCGTACGCGGATCACATTCTCGCCAGCCGTGATTGGCGGGTCTTCATGCATTGCCGCCCGGATCGCGACAGCCGCGCGGCAGGCGCGGGCGGCATGATCGGCCTGCTTGCGCGGCACGTTCCAGATCGCCATAACGGCATCCCCGATGAATTTGTCGACGGTACCGCCCTCCGCATGGACAGCGGCGACCGCAATAGTCAAGAAGCGCGTCAGATGAGGCTCGACGCCGGGTCCGAGCCTCTCCGTCAGCTCGGTAAAGCCGGGCAGGTCGGCGAACAGCACGGTGACTTCACAGAGCTCGCCACCGGGTTTCGGCTCGACGCCGCCTTCGACCAGAGGTCGCACCACGTCGAGCGGCATGTAGCGGGCGAAGGCCGAAAGCCCGCCCGCCATCCGCTTCAACGCCTGTGACAAGTCATTGAGCTCGGCTAGGAAGGTCGGGTGGTGACGGATGCTTTCCAGTGAGAAGCGCTCGACCGCACGCAATTGCTCCGCCACCCGGGCGAGCGGACGGGCGAAGAGGAAATTTGCAAAGCCGACCGCAGTCGCTGCGGCAAGTGCGGCCATAGCGAGCACAACCAAGGCTATGCGCCGGATATTCTCGTCGATACCGCTTGCGAAGGTTGAGCGGGGGGTCGCGATAACAAGGCGCCAGTTCTCGAACGGCAGGCGCGACGACGACACGAAGACGGGCCCGAGCAAAGCGTTTGACACGACGGTTCGGAAGGCGTCGACCTGGTTGGCCGCGACAGCCTCGGCGGCGGCCGCGGCTATGGCATCGGAGGCCGGAAAGTCGGAAAAATGCGCTGCCATAACGCCCTCTAATGGTTGCGAAGTCGCAAGAACCCGGCCGCCGCTGTCCAGAACGAAGGCTTTGCCGAGCGCTGGTAGTTCAAGCGCCTGCAACGCTTCGGAGAGGCGCCGGAGGCTCACGGCCGCCATCACCACGCCGGTAAACTTCCCAAAGGTCACGACGCGCTTCGACAGCACCATGGCGGGCTCGAAACCATTCGGCAGCACATTGGTGACCGTCCAGACGGGCTCTCCGTTTTCCTTGCCCAATCGATACCAGGGGGCGCCGAGTGCCACATAGGCGCTCTCCGCCCTGATGCGCTCCTCGAAAAAAATGTCGCCCGGGATCGGTCGGTAGAGATCGCGCCGTAGCGGACGGAGCTCGCCGGCTTCCGCAGCGCCGATTTCGACCATCTCGATCCGGCCATCGGCGGTCGCATGCGAACCGAAGAAGCGCCCGTCCGGAAAGCCGAAGCCGATCCAGGCGATCGCCGGCTGCTCGCGCAGCAGCGACAGGAACAGGAACTCGCGCTTGACCTCGTCATTGGCGCTGATCGCCCCTTGGAAGAAGATCGAGCGAATAACTTCGGCGGTGCTCGTCACGAGCGACAACGTCCGGGAAAGATCGTTCCTGACGGATGCCGCCGTCTGGGCATCGAGACTCGCGACGATCGCCTCGATGTTCTCGCCGGCTGCACGCTGCCAGATGAGATGGATCAGCGCCGCGGTGGAGAGCACCGCGAGCAGGAGGATGACGATAATGACCTGGGCAAGCTTCGGGCGATACATCGCTAGGTCTCGTGTTGGCCGGTAATCAGCCGCGCGGCGCGATCGTTGCGGACATAGGCGACTGCCCAGTCGAGAAAGACGACGAGACGATTGCGGAAGCCGACGAGGAACCAGAGATGGGCGAAGTTCCAGGCGAGCCATGCGGGATAGCCGGAGAGCTTGGCTTTGCCAAAGTCCGCAACCGCCGCTTTGCGGCCGATGGTCGCGAGATTGCCGTAGTCACGATAACGGAAGGGCGCAGATCGCCGTCCCGCCATGTCGCCGAGGATGGCGTCGGCCGCGTAACGCCCCATCTGCTTGGCTGCCGGCGCCACGCCCGGTACAGGGCGCCCGGCCGCATCAATCACCGAGGCCGTGTCACCGATGACGAATATTTCGTCATGCCCCGGTGGATTAAGGCGTTCGTCGACGATGACCCGTCCGGCGCAGTCGGCCGCCGCACCGATCCACTTAGCGGCACGCGAAGCCATGACGCCTGCGGCCCAGAGAATGCAGGCGGAACCGATCTCAGTTCCATTGGCCAGCCGTACACCGCTCTCGTCACAGCCGGCAACGGCATTGCCGAGCACGATCTCGACACCAAGCCTTTCGAGTTGTCTCTGGGCCTTTCGCGAAAGGCAGGGCGGCATCGCCGACAGTATCCGCTCACCCGCCTCGATGAGCACGACCCGGGCGGAGGATGAATCGATGCGCCGGAAATCGTGAACGATCGTCCTTCGGGAGAGCTCGGCGATCGCGCCGGCGAGCTCGACGCCTGTCGGCCCGCCGCCAACGACGGCAAAGGTCAATAGCGTCCGGCGAAAATGTGGGTCATCGGTCACCTCCGCCTGTTCGAAGGCGGAGAGGATGCGCGCGCGGATTGCCGTCGCATCCGTGATTGTCTTCAGGCCAGGGGCGTGGTCCGCCCAGGTGTCATTACCGAAATAAGTGTGGCAGGCCCCGGTCGCGACGATCAGATGATCATACGGGATGCGCCGGTTGCCCGTCACGACGTATCGGGCGGTAGTATCGACCGCCTCGACCTTGTCCATCAGGACCGTGGCATTCGACTGCCGCGAAAGGATACGGCGGATCGGCATGGCGATCTGCGCCGGCGAGAGCCCCGCGGTCGCAACCTGGTATAGTAGGGGCTGGAACAGGTGATAGTTTCGCCGGTCGATCAAGGTGACTTCGACCGGCGCGCGGCGAAGCGCTATCGCCGCGTTCAGGCCGCCGAAGCCCGCACCGAGAATGACCACGCGCGGCCGGTGCTTTGTCTGGTCCGTGCCTGTCGCAATTTCGCCGGGCGCGGAGCCGCACTGAACAGGCGCTACTGACATCACTCAGCCTCCGGCACCTATGCGTCGGGAGACCAGATGATCGACGGAAAACACGCCGGCGCCCCGCGAGAGGATGAGCAAGAGCAGGCTAGTCCACATCAGATGCTCGACCCAATGATCAGGGTAGACGAAGATCTGTATGATGGAGACGACCGCGAGCAGCATCAGCGATGCGAGCCGCGCGAGCAGTCCCAATCCGAGCATCGCGGCGCCACTGAGTTCCGCCACCGTCGCCATGACAGCGGCCAGCCCGGGATCGAGCAACGGCACGCGATATTCGAAGGCGAACAGCTGAAGCGTCACCGGCCACGAGGCAAGCTTCGTCTGGGCCGACTGCCAGAATACCTCTGCGACAGCCACGCGCGATGCCAGTTGCACGATCGATAGCGGCAGGGCAGTCGTCCAACCCACGACAGAGTCGTGAAGCCTGTATATCGCTCTGGAAAAACCGATCGGTGTTGCGTGCTTTATGGTCATGACACTCTCTCCTGCTGGTTGGAAGGCGCCTTCGCGCGATGGATTCCGACGACGAGCTCGCTGACGAAAAGCCCCGTCAGCGCTCGTGGGATATCGAACTCGGGAGAGTGGCAGCAGGCGCGGGCAACCGCAGCCTCGAGCCCCCTGCCCCGCCTCAACACGTGCCAAAACGCAAACTCCGCTGGGTCGAGGCGCAGGAAGCGGACGGTGTCGCCATGTCTCCAGAGCGCGATGCGCTCCGGTTCGCGGCGGAGGTCCGCCAGTCCGTCCAGTTCGCCACCATGCTGATGCGCCGCCCATATGCTGAGGGCGGGCCAGCGGCAGATAAGAAGTCGCAGCGATGGCTGCAGGAAGAGCGCGAAAGATCCGCTCGAAAGCCCCTCATAGAGCTCGATGAGTGTGCTTGGCCGCTCCAACGGCGCGTCGAGCGCCTCGGCAATCTTCCACTCCAGGCGCGCGACCTCGGAGACGAAGGGCATATGGGCGGTTCCCTCGAAGTTCGCGAGAAATGGCGCAAATCCTGCACCGTACCGCGAAAGGCGCGGCTCTTGTGGCGGGCTGCTCCGGATGAAGCGGCCCGCGACATGACTGAAATAGCGTTCATCGAGGAGCCGCACTGTCACGGGGAAGACGGCCTTCAAGGTCGTCGTGAGCGAGACCAGTGTATTGTTGCGGTAGATGCTTAATCGCCTTGCGGGATCGAAACAGCCCTCTGCCAGGAGTGGCAGGATATCTGCCGGTCCGGTCGTCAGAACTGCACGCGCGACAACACTCTGGAGGGTCTCAATGGACGACATGGCCGTCCCTCCTGCAATGATCCGATGTGCACTTGCCGCAAGCGGCTTTGACTGCCGCTGTTGCGGCAAGCGCCGGGAAAAGTATCCCCGTTGTGCCTTTGCGGCTGGGCAACCTCATGGTCTCGAAACGGCCATCTGGTGCAGTGACCGGCGGTTCCTCGAGGCGTTCGTCGAAGGCGATCCGGCGGGCGAGCATGTCGGCCCACATCGCTTCGCCCAGTAGAACTTCGAGCGGCGGCACATCCGTGTCCCATTCGATCAGTGTCGGTCGCGGGCCGATCCTGCGCAGCGCGTGAGCATAGAGCGACCATACCGCCGGCGGTACACGCGACCCGTGGTCGTCAATGAGAATGACGTCGCCGTCGACTTCGTTGACCGCATGACCGGCAAGGTGGATTTCACCGATCGCATCGGCCGGCAGGGCGTCGATGAAAGCCAGCGCATCGAAATCGAGGTTGCTTGCGGAGACATGGACGTTGTTGACGTCCAGCAGCAAGCCGCAACCGGTCCGATGTACGAGCTCGCTCAGGAATTCCGCCTCGGTCATGCTCGATTGAGCGAAGGCGAGATATGCGGAGAGGTTTTCGATGAACACCTGTCGCTTGAGCGTATCCTGCAGCCGGCCGACGTTCGCGGAAACGATGGCGAGTGCCTCGTCGTCGTAACGGAGCGGCAGAAGGTCGTTGAGATAGGTGCCGTCGGCGACGCTCCACGCAAGGTGTTCGGAGACGATCGCTGGTTGGAAGCGTTGGCAGACGAGACGAAGCCGCTCCAGATGCGCTCGGTCGAGACCCGAGGCGCTGCCGAGCGACAGTCCTACCCCGTGCAGCGAAAGCGGATAGACTTCCCGCAGCTTCTCGAGCGCATCCACGGCCGCTGATTGGCCCATGTAGTTTTCGGCATGAACTTCCAGCCAGCCCGCGGCAGGCCTGCGGGAAAGCATCTCGGCAATGTGTGTGGAACGGAGGCCGATGCCCGCAGCGCACGGCATCGGGTGGGTTGGAAACGTCTTGGGCATCGGTCTACTCCCATTTTTGCTTGTTGCCGCGAGGCCGTCAGGCCTTGGGCTCGTTGCTGCCGCCGGCGATCTTTCCGCAGCTGCCGGCAGGCACGTAGATCCAGGCGTCGGCCTGGTCGTCCATCGTCGAGGTGCCCGCGCAGGAATGAGTGGCTGTCTGGCAGTCGTTCTGACCGGCTTTGACGATGCCGTAGCATTTCTCGAACGAGAACTCGGGCTGGACAGCCGGTCCTGCCGATGCAGTCGACGCCGAGACGGAGGCGATCGCCGCAAGCGCGGAACTGATAAGCGTACGAGTGTTGATCATTGAACATCTCCTGGATCTGACGTTGTTCAGACCGGACATCGGCCTGATGCAGGAAAGCTTCGCAGAACACTCGCGCTCGCTGAAATGCTGTTCAGGCATCGTTTCGATAGGGCCGACCTATCCGTCCGCGCGGGGCGCCTGAGAACGAAAAAGCCCCCCGGATCGTCTCGGATCGGGGGGCAGGACTGCCATCGGAAGGGAGATGGCAACGAGGGCTCGCGCGCACTCCGCGGCGACGCCCCTTGATTGGTCGGGAAGCGCTGAACCGTCTAGAGGTAACGCGCACTGATGTCGACGCTCGAACGCTTCCCTATCGCGTCATAGTTCGCCGTCAGCCAGTCCTCCGCGCACTGTCGACCGCGGTCACGGAGGTCTACGAGGGCTCCCCACTCGGCATTGAGTTTGCTTGAGACGCTGAGGTTTCTCATCGTCTCGTCGTCGGAGATGCCATGGACGAAGATACGTTTGAGGCCAAGAGAATTGCCCGCCTCGGAATCGATCAGGTGCGTCACGAAGGCGACTGCCCGCATCTCCCTCAACAACGAAGAGTTGAAGCTGATTTCGTTGATCCTGTTCAGGATTTCCGCCGCAGTACGAGGCAGTTCCGTTCGCTCCAGCGGATTGATGTGCACCACCAGCACGTCCGGAGTGTCGCAGCCGTAGATCAGCGGGAAAATCGCAGGGTTTCCCATGTAACCTCCGTCCCAATAGGCCTCCCCGTCGATCTCGACCGCTTGAAACAAGAAAGGCAGGCAGGCGGAGGCCAATACGGCGTCGATCGAGATCTCGTCATTGGAAAACACCTTGACCTTTCCGGAGCGTACGTTGGTCGCGCAGATGTTCAGCTTCACGGGACAGCGCGACATGCGGATCGCATCGAGGTCGATCGACTGTTCCAGAACCCGACGCAGCGGATTGTAGTTCAATGGGTTGAACTGGTAGGGCGATAGCAGCCGCGTCACCATGTCGAAAATGACGAAGGCCGGCGAATACTCCAGGGATTTCGACCCTGTCACCCGGTCGAGCAAACTCGGCTGTAGCGGACTGAAGGCCGCCGCATGGCTGATGCGGCGCCAGAAATTGGCCAGCGCCCTTTGCGCGCCACTGCGTCCGCCCTCCGCAAGCCCATAGGCCAGGACGGTGGCGTTCATGGCGCCGGCGCTGGTGGCAACGATGCCCTCAACGGAAAGGCTCGCCTCGTCGAGCAACCGGTCGAGCACGCCCCAGGTGAATGCACCGTGCGCACCGCCGCCCTGAAGCGCGAGGTTGATCGTTCGCGGCGGACGCATGTCGGCTTCGGAGCGCCCCGCCCGCTGCTCTGAGCCCCGAGGGCCCACGTGGGTGTGCTTGTTCATGGCTCTGCTCCTCTCAATCAGTGGGCTGTCCATCCGCCATCGACGGGAATGGCCGCGCCGGTAATCGAAGCGGCCGCGCTGCTGCACAGGAAGACGCTGAGCGCCCCCATCTCCTCGACCGTCGCGAACCGCTTGGTCGGCTGGTTCTTTAGGAACACGTCGCGGATAACCGCGTCGCGCGCGATCCCGTGCGACTTTGCCTGGGCATCGATCTGCGCCTCCACCAGCGGTGTCCAGACATAGCCCGGGCATATTGCATTGGCGGTGATGCCGAATTCCGCGCCTTCCAGCGCCACCACCTTGGTGAGGCCGACGAGCCCATGCTTGGCGGCCACGTAAGCGGACTTGTAGGCTGAGGCGACGAGACCATGAGCCGAGGCGACATTGATGACGCGCCCGTAACCGCGAGCGCACATCTGTGCGTAGGTCGCTTGAACGAGATGAAACGCAGCAGAAAGATTGATCCCGAGGATCGCGTCCCATTTCGCCGCCGGAAACTCAGGGATTGGGGCAACATGCTGTATGCCGGCATTGTTGACGACGATGTCGACCTGCCCGAATCGGGCGCCGGCGCGCTCGACCATCATCCGGATCGCCTCCGGATTCGACATGTCGGCGCTGTCGTAGGCGATGTCGACGTCGTTCTCCTCCGCCATAGCGGCGCGCTGCCGTTCGATTTCGGCCGGATCGCCAAAGCCGTTGAGCATCACCGCCGCGCCCGCTTTGGCAAGGGCTTGGGCGATGCCGAGACCAATGCCGCTGGTGGAACCGGTGATGATTGCGCTGCGCCCCTCGAGCGCCCTACGCCCGAACATCGCGCCGATTTCAGCGTCGGTACTTTTGAGCATGTCCGCGTCTCCTCACGTTTCGGCCGAAGGGGCCCTTACCGGAAGAGAATGGCGCTGTATTCATTTCAACTGAAATGCCACTGTGCTATGAATTCGATAGGTGAATTGCATTGGCAAAGGCAGCGCGCACATACGAAGTTCACCGCCTCGACTTCGACCCGACGCGTTGACCAGGACGCATGGTGGGATTGCTATAGCACTTTGAAGGGACCCGATCCGAAGCAAATATGCCGTCGTTCGAGGGGGCAGGTATGGACATTCACCATGTTCGCTATTTCCTGGCGGTCTGCGAAACACGCAACTTCACGCGCGCCGCCGAGAAATGCAATGTAACGCAGCCGGCATTGAGCCGCGCCATCCAGCAGCTCGAGGACGAGGTTGGCGGCCTCTTGTTCCGCCGCGAGCGCAACCTCACTCACCTGACCGACCTTGGAAACCTCCTGAGACCTCGTTTCCAGTCGATCCTAGACGAGTTGTCGGGCGTCCGGCAGGAGGCGTCGCGCTTCCTCTGTCTCGAAGATGCGCATGTGAAGGTCGGCATCATGTGCACGATCGGGCCGCGCCGTTTCACTGGCCTGCTGTCCGATTTCAACATGCGCCACCGCGGGATCCAGCTTCAGCTTGTCGAGGGTGTGCCCTCTAAGCTTTCTGAACTGCTGGAGGCCGGCGAGATCGATGTGGCCATCATGGCGAGCAGCGACCGCTTCCCCGAACGTTTCGATATGACCCCGCTATTTCGCGAAAGATTCATGCTCGCCTTTCCTGCCGGTCACCGCCTCTGTCAATACGATGCGGTTCCCATCACCGCCATCGACGGCGAAATCTATCTCAGGCGGGTGAATTGCGAGTACTGGGATTATCTGACGGACTTGTGCGAGTCTCAGGGTGTGAAGACCCGGATTTCCTATTCCAGCGAACGTGAGGATTGGATCCAGAACATGGTCGCAGGCGGGCTGGGCATCTGCTTCATCCCCGAATACAGCGCAGTCATCCCCGGTCTACAGGTTCGGCCAGTTGCCGATCCGGAGGTCACGCGGGAGGTGTGTCTAGTCACTGTAGCCGGTCGGCGATTCTCCCCTGCCGTTACAACCTTCGTTGCCTCGGTTAAGTCCTATGGCTGGGCCGCACCGCACTCGGGAATAGATATGCGGCGCATCGCCTGATTGCTGCCTCAAACCGCTGCCACGCCTCTGCTCTCCCGCAATAGCTTTGAGGTATGGAATTCAAAAACAGGCGGCATTTCTTTGCCGGCGAAATCTCACGCAATCTCCTTGTGCCGCCGGTATTTTCCGGTGTTACCACGAAGGAGACCCGACATGCCTCAGAAGTTCACTGAGGGCCGCCTGCCGCTGGCCCTTGCAACGCTCGGCCTTTTTGCCTCCACCTTCGCAACCGTGCCTGCTCTTGCCGGCGAATGCCCGGCCGATCAGGTAGCGGCGGGCGCCATGGCGCCCGGCGAAACCGCACCGGACGGCGTCACCGATGACGTCCTCGCCTCGATCGATCTCTCCTCCAAGGGCGGCAACTGGAAAGGAAGTGCGCTGCGTTTTCGAAAACTCGTCGTCCAGCCGGGCGGCGTCGTACCGTGGCATTCGCATGAGGCCCGCCCCGCCAATATCCTGATTGTCGAAGGGTCGATCACCGAATATAGCAGCACGTGTAAGGTTCCGATCGAGCATAAGGCGGGCGAAGTCACCGCCGAATTCGGCGAACTGGCCCATTGGTGGAAGAACAACGGCTCCCTTCCGGCCGTGCTCTACTCGGCCGATATCCTGCCGCCGATGTCGAAGGACGACCACGCCATGTGAGCCGCAAGGCGAAGACACCCCAACCATTGTGGACGTTTCCGGCCGCCGGCGGGAAACGTCGACGTTTTAAGGAGGATAAGCGATGGCGAATCTCGCTCGCGGCTCGCTGACGGCGTCCGTATCTGTTGCAAAACCGGCGGCCGACCGGTGGCGTTTCGGCATCATTGCACTCATCGCATTCCTGACACTAGTCGACCTCTTCGCTGCCCAGGCAATCCTGCCGTCGCTGCAGCAAGAGTTCGGGGTCAGCCGCGCTACAATGGGGCTCGCGGTCAACGCCAGCACCTTCGGCATGGCGGCCGCTGGCCTTGCCGTCGGCATCTTCGGGCGCAACCTGGATCGGCGAAACGGCATCTGGGTCAGTCTCGCACTGCTTGCGGTACCGACCGTGCTCCTCTCGACGACCCGGGATATCGTGATCTTCACTAGCCTAAGAATAGCGCAGGGCCTGTGTATGGCGACCGCTTTCACGCTCACCATGGCCTACCTTGCGGAACATTTCCCGGCCGAGCGGGCAACGGGCGCGCTTGCGGCCTATGTCACCGGCAATGTCGCGAGCAACCTCTTCGGCCGCACTCTCTCGGCAGCCGTTGCCGATCTCGGAGGATTGTCCATCAACTTCCAGACGTTCGCGATACTCAATCTGGCGGGCGCGGCCCTCGTCTGGACCACCTTGAAGCGGACGGAGCGCATGATGCCGGACCGGCACAGGCGAAGCAGGAAGGGGGGCTGGCGCCCAGTATTCGGTAATCGGCGCCTGCAGAGCCTCTTCGCCATCGGCTTCCTGGTCCTCTTCGTTTTCATAGGAACATACACCTATGTCAACTTCCGGCTCGTGGAGCTTGGGCTATCGCCGATGCAGCTCGGTCTCGTCTATTTCGTTTTCCTGCCATCGTTATTCACGACGCCGCTCGGCGGGTATATCTCGCGTCGTCTCGGCGCCGGCCCCGGCATTGTTCTAACGCTCTTTTGCGCTGCGCTTGGCCTCATCGCCCTTCTGAGCAGCAACCTCGCCGTGGTGCTTGCGGGCCTCGCCATGGTCGCGGTCGGCACCTTTCTCGCTCAAGCGCTTGCAACCAGCCAGATCGGCCGCTTTGCCGAAACGGAAAAGGCGACAGCAAGCGGCGCCTACCTCGCCTCCTATTATACTGGCGGGCTCTCCGGCAGTCTGGTGATCGGCCAGATCTATGATCATTTCGGCTGGAGCAATTCGGTCCTAACACTCGTGGCAATGATGGTGCTTGCCATGCTCTTTACCGTGCCGCTGCGCGCAATGAGGTCCAGTTATCGAAACGGACAAGAGACGGCATTATCCATTCGCAACGGCGAGCCGCATCCTTGAATGAGCCCATCGGGGGCTAGAGAGAGGAGTTCTGAAATGATGAAGGTCAGCAATGCGAGACTGTCGGCCGCATTGATCACCGCAACGGCGGTATTGGCCCAAGTTTCGACGGCAGAGGCCGCAGAAAGAGACGGCGTCGTCACGGTCAAGAGCCGCTACTCGGTCAGCGAGACAGTGAACCGCATCAAGCACAGCGTTGCGGATAAGAGGATCACCCTTTTCGGCGATATCGATCAGGCCAAGCTCGGCAATGCCGCCGGCAGCAAGGTGTTTCCGTCGCGCCTGGTGGTGTTTGGCAATCCGGCGCTCGGCACGACTTTCATCACCGCCAATCCCCTCGCGGGACTCGACTGGCCAGTTCGGGTTCTAATCTATCAGGCGAAAGACGGATCCGTCTACGCCGCCTTCGGCTGGATCGCAAAACGCCATCAAATTTCGAGCCGAGATCGTGAATTCGCCATGACATCGCAGGTGATCGAATCGGTCACAGCACTGATCAAAGAATGAGCCGCGTACCGCAGCGCTCGTCCTCGTCTCCATTTCCGGGGCGGTGGCGAGCGCATCGGCCCTTCACCACCCATAGGCTTGCGAGCGCTTAGTGACCCGAGTGCCCGGACATTAAGTGTTCGCCTTGAAAGGAACCGTACCCAATTCCCGCTCACATCGAAAACGAACGCGTGACAGGTTCTTCGCAAATCACGATTTCTCGTGCAAACGATAAGACTTGGGCTTTTCGCGTGATGAGAACTACCTTCGCGGCGAGCCGTGGCATTTCCATAAGCCTCACACGACCTCTTGAAGAGCCACCATTAAGGTGGCATATCGGGCCATGGAGAAATTGCGCCCGACCTACGATCTCGAGGCAATCAAGGCAACGCTCGGATCGGTCGAAACGCTAGCGATGACCTCGACCGCGCCACGAGATGCCACAGCATTGGGATTCGACCGGGCGGGTGTTGTGGAAACAATCGCCGGGATCGAGCGGCGGATGTTTTATAAGTCGATGACGACTTTTGCGGATCGTCGCGTTTGGCAGGACGTTTATCATGTGCCAGCGCGCGGAATGGTTCTCTACGTGAAGTTCCAGGCGGACGTCATCACCGAATTCGTGGGTCATGTCTTTCAAGGAGAAATGAGTATGGCGGTATTGACAAGGGATCTGCCCGACACGATGGTCTCCCCCGAGACCGGCGAGACGCTACGCCGGGGGGTGCGCCCCTTCGTGGTTACCTATAAGGGGAAGAGTAAAACCATCGAACTTTCGGGATACTATCCGGAAAACGGTGACGAAGGCATTCATGTGGGTAACGACATGGCCGCTAGCGACGCGGCCCTGAGGGCGTTGAAGGAGGAGGTCGAAGGCATTCCCTCGCCTGCCACCATAAAAAGAGTACGCAAGAAACTGAAACTGTCTCAGCGTGAGGCTGGCGGCCTGCTCAAGGTTGGGGAAAATGCCTTCGACAAGTACGAGCGGGGGTTGGTCGAGCCAAGCGGCCCAACCAGCCAATTGCTGCGTCTACTCGATCACCATCCCGAGTTGATCGAGGAACTCCGTCAAGGTGCAGCCTAGTCGCTCATGATGCCGGCGTGCAGAGACGCGGTTCCCGGTGATACATTACGATTTTAGAAGCACGTAACGGGAACGTTTTGGCTGTTCGATGAGACCGCTTTGCGCTGATAAGCAACTTCGCCAATGGGGACGACATTTCGAGGGCTTCGGGTCGGGATCCGGCTCCTGAGAGCCCATGAATTAAGCCTGACGATATGCGCCGAGCTCACTTCCCCCCATAGCCAGATTCGCGAACGCGAACGGTACCGCAGTATTATGCCCTTGTAGCCTCCAATAGTGGGCGCCAACACCAATGCGTCGCCGAATGGAACCGACCCTCCCGCGGAGCGTTCCCACTTGTCCGAGTACAATCAAGAACCCACCGCGCGAAGCGATGGAGACGACTGGGGTACGCTACTTCAGGAGGCTCAGATGGATATCACCACGCTTTTAGTTATCGTCCTCATTATTCTTCTGTTAGGTGGCGGCTGGTACGGCCGAGGACGCTGGTACTAGCAATCCCTGATGCGCTCGGCCCTCGAACCGCTCGGCGTAGCAGTTTGTCTCGGAGAGCCGCCGACGTACGGCAAGGCCTTATTGTGCCTGTACCAAGCCGAGGAGAAACCGGCGCATCTCCACTTGGCGTTCAGGGCCGGAATCGCCAGCAAGCCCAAGCTCTCTGTTCGCGCAGCTCTGGAGGGGGGTGGCAGAGACAACGGTGCTCCCGGTCTGCGCGCCCACTACCACGCGAGCTACCATGCAGTTTCATCATTGGTTCGGACGGCACAATCTCGAAGCGGTTTGCCACGAACCTGGGGCCTAGCCTTCCGTCGCGGGGATGTCGGCGAGCAGGCCAACTTGCGCCCTGGCCCTGTCATGCGTCAAAGACCATGCCGTGTCCGCCACTGCGACCATTAGTACAATTTGATTATTCGCATACACCGTATGACGTATATTTTGTCGATAACGAATAGATTTGCTTCAACGTGGTGCTAGATATATTTTCACAAACCTATTATGCTATCACGCATTATGAGTTGGGGGTGGACGATGAGCGATCCCTTTGACCCTTACAATCCCTTGACCGGTCTCGGACAAACCAGCTGGGGCAGTCTCATACGCAGTCAGAACGAATTGTCCGAGCGGATGCGTGAGAGCAACCGCCAGTCAGCGGAACTCGTCGAAAAATTGCAAAGACGAAACGGCACGGCGGTCGCGACGTATACGCCGTCGCGGCTGCTTACGGCGGAAGAAAAGGCCGAACTCAGACGGCGGCAATCGAACGTAGCAATTATCAACAAGCGCGCCCCTTTGCTGCAACGCCTTTCAGGTAAGGTCGTCTCTTACCTTGACGTCAACGGCGGCCTCGTTGTGAACTCAACCGGGGATCTCGCTGCCGGTGACGTGGTGCCCCGACGCCAACATCTGCGCAGGCTGCAGAAAGCATACGGCGAACTTTGGGAAAAGCTGCTCGAGGAGAATCTTGCAAAAAAAGATATCGATGAAACCGCGGCTGATCTTTGGCGCGACGCGACCGAACGCCTCGCTCTTCTGAAGCGAGGTTACTTCATGTCTCCGATCGACAGCAAAGGCTCTCAGAGTTGCGTCGCCCTCTATGGAATTAAGAAGACGCTTTTCGGCAAAAAGACTGTGAAGAACAAGTTCTGGAAGGTCGGCATCAGAGACTACGACCGGCGCCTGAGACTCTTCATTGATCGCGTCTTCAGCGGCCAGAGCAGGTTTTCAAGGTTTCAATACGGTGACGCCGCTTTGGCGTCCTCAGCAGCTCAGAACGCATTTCTCTTTTTCCTACGGGCGCCGTCGAGACTCGGTAAAGACGGTTAAGGCGGGATTCCGGCTGGAGGGTAGATGTCATGCCTTCGCTTCGGCGATCCGGACTCCTCGGACTCGTCCTGTTGGCGAGTCTTCCACGCACTAACCTTTGCGCTGGGGAACCATTCCCTACCCTGGATCGGTCATTGGACATACTTGTTCAGCAGGCCGACTCGGGAGATGCTGAGGCTCAGTTCCTGCTTGCGCTCTACCTCCAACACTCGAAGCCGATGCTCGAAGGCGGCGAGGTCGATTATGCCAAGGCGATCGACCTTTATAACCGGGCCATCGCGCAGGGGCATGCGGGGGCGAGTTTCGCCCTCGGTAGGCTGTACGACAAGGGACTGGGCGTGAAGGAGGATCTTCAGAAAGCCATCGAACTCTATTCCGTCGCCGCAAAAGCAGGCCATGCTGAAGCAATGGGTTGGCTGGCCGCGTCATATTTCGCGATAAGAGACGACACTTTTGCTTTCATTTGGGCCAACAAGGCAGCCGAGGCGGGTGACGCCGGCGGTACCAATGTCCTCGGTGTTCTTCATCACAAGGGATATGGGACAGAAAAGGACTATACAAAAGCAATGGAGTTGTTCCATCGCGCCGCTGAGGCGGGCGAATGCCATGCGCTGATGAATGTGGGTGGCCTTTACTACAACGGCGACGGGGTTCCGCAAGATGGCCTTGAGGCCGAGCGCTGGTTCCAGAAAGCCAAGAACTGCCAATCGGAGGATGCGGCTTTCATTTCCGAATACACGGACAAATTCCTGGGCAGGATTCGCGACGGCCAAATGCCGGAACCCCTCCGTGAAGCACGCCCGGGTAGCACGGAAGGGCTTATAGGAGCCGCGGTCATCGCAGCGATTGCCGCCGCGGCAGCAGCGGCGGCCACCGGCGACGGACCTTCCGGTGTGTCCGGCCATGATCCTCCCGACGGGGAATGGAAGGCGGAATTCTGGTGCTACACCGACTTCAGCGATTCTCATCCTGTGAACAAGCCAACCTACTGCAAGAATCGTTCCGGCGGCGTCTGGGATCGGAGCGGCCTGTTTGATCCGTGCGCAGGGGTCGACGGCTGGTGCGACGGCTTTGGACTGGGCCCCAAGCTCGGATTCAACCAGTGAGTTTCTGGACAGTCCGGAGATGGACACCTTAGCGGCAGGAACATTGGAGGCGGACAATGATGCGGAGCACCTGCTTTCTAGCCGCGGCGGCTTTGAGTGCGATCGCTCTATTATCTCCGGCACGTTCGCAGGGTTTTCTATCCACCGACGATGACGAACGCCTAGGCCCATTCTGGGGGGCATGGTTTGGACACCAAGCGGTTGGCGGAGCAAGCGCCCACATCCGCCGGGTCGTTCTCGTTGTCAACAACGCTTCGACCTTTGAAATAGAAGGCGCCTGCAGCGGCGATCTGATCCCACTCGGTGCTGTCGGATCAGGCTTCATATTCAAGTATGAGCCGAAATCGGGCAAGTGCCTAGCCGGCAAAGCACGGATATCGTTCACAGAAAATCCCCGAGACAGGTACCGACGGAAGTTCGTGAAGTTCGAACTTGAAAATGCTGATGGGATGCACCCGCTGCTCTTGGTGAAGCCGCAGCCATTGAGCACGCCAATCCGTTATCTCACCGTGGATTACTTCAACCATTTCACATATGCGGACGACGCCGCTAAATCTGCCACGGGAGATCAGCCGGAAAGCGCGAAGCGGACCATAGCCAACCTCGCGGACAAGGGATGGAAATGCCTGTCGAGCCTCAGCAAGGAATTCAAACGCTCAGAACGGGTGAACTTCCAATTTGGAACGGAAGAGAAACCCTCTCGCAATTCCCGGGCGTATGTCATTGGCTGTACAGGCCAATGTGAAGAGATTTCATATACCTTCGAATCCAAGGTGAACAATTACGTGACGCATTTCGGGGCCAATTATCCGGTCCCTGTTCTGCTATTTGATACCGGGCCACTAACTGGCCACGAAGACTTCCTGAACCTGCGTCGGTTTGGTCCCGTCGATATGGATCAGCGGACTGAGCCGGCGGAAGAAACCAAGGTGTGGGTGGCCGAACTGTCAAATAGTCCTGGAGACACCGGACCCGGATGCGGCGACGAGCTTCGGTAAGGTTCCACACCGATTGATTGACCGAAAGCGACAGCGCGAACAGGCCGTGCACGGGACCAACTTGGCCGAGCGAGGAACTATGGGGTACCAGATTACCGCTGAAACAAGGCGTACGTTAACCCGATGTTTGACGCTGGTCACTTGGTCCATAACATGCTGCATTGGAACACCAAGGGATGCCGCGCAAGCTGGCACGCCAGTGGTTGAAGGTCGATCAGCAACAATCGATATGCCACAATCTGGCGAAGCAGGGGGCGTCATCTTCCAGGAGTTGGACAACGAATGTTTCATCATTGAGAAGAAGCCCGACGATTCAGGGTTCAGCATTCCGCGCCGATACGTCTGTCCCATTGTTCGCCCGCTGGAGCCGAGCAGCGGAGGATCGGAGAAGCGACCACGAATACAAGGCGGATGAGGGACCGCGTTCTTCGGCGCGTCTTCGCGATCAATCGAATTTTTGAGTTCGATTCCGGCGCAAGAGACGAAGGTGTGGGTTGCCTAACTCTCGTTCCGGGGACGTGGCTGGACTTCGACGAGTCAGCCAGGATCGGCGCGGAGCGCAAGATTTCGGCAGTCCTGATCCGGTCAACAAGCCCAACCTACTGTATGGGGCCGGAGCGGTCCAGTTCCATCAGCCTCCCGGTGCACAGGCGGCGTGAAGAGCTTTCCTAAAGCAAGCGGAACAAGTCAAGTTTGCGTCGCCGAGCATTCAAATGGCTTTAGCAAAACCAGATCAGAGCGCGAGGAGGTACTTCGGTAGTGGCGGGTCGAGGCCACGGTTTCCCAGCACCTGGATTGTCATTTCCGACGGCGATACTGCAGTATTCGAATTTTTTCTTGTAGTAGTCCACAGCTACCTGTATCACATGCAGAACATGTTCGTAAGCTTCTGCTTTTTCCTCGAATGTGCGAGGCGCAATCTTCCTCGACAACAATCTTGTCTTCGTAAGAACTATTGTCTTCAAGAGCAACTGCTGCGCCCGGCTCAATGCTGTTTCGATGAAGCCAGGCAAACATACCATTCTTATCCACGGCTTATCACCAGAACGTTCATGTCACTCTATTCTTTCAATGTATCCTTCTTTTTCCAACTTCGAAATGGAAACCCTAAACATATATTGAGCGGCCCCACCGCGTTGTCCGAACCACGGCGCCGCTGGTCCCATCCAAGCCTTAATTGGCTTCACAACGCGATACCTTGTAAGCGGATAAGTATCCATCTCGCGAGGCAGAGCGCGCCTCGCGAATGGAGTCCCCTGGGGGGCACCATATTTTCCCCACGGGCTGCCATACCGATCAAAGGTCTGTCCCACTTGCAAGGTTACTAAGCTCGGCTTGCCGTAAAATCCGTTGTTTGGCGGATAGTTGGAGACTTGGCCCCGCCGCCACAAGGAGTATGCATACAGTTTGCCGACTGCTCGGGCGCCAGCCGGATCTCCCCGTAAAAGGGCCTTGGGGCCTAAGTTATATGTGCTGCCACCGCGGCCGTCGCTGCGAGCGACGAGGGCAGTACGCTTAGTGACAGCAAGGGCCGTCGCCAATTGGCGGCCGGTTCCCCTGGCGCTTTGGTTGAATGCGCTTCGAACACCTGCTCCCGACCTCTTTCCTGCATCGCGGATGTTGTCATTTGCGGCGGTGTTTGCACCCCTTTGAGAGCGCCCCGGCGTCAATGCTCTGTCTGCAGTTCGCGCATACTGCCTCACGCCACGCACCAACTGCGGGCGTCCAATCGCCAGCCTCGTCACCCGCTCGGCAGACCTGATCAGCCCGACGCGCGGGGTGCGAACAATATTTACGGTGGTTCTATTCCCTCTGCCGATTAAGCCAGTCGGAGAAATCCGTGCGGCCAATCCTGTCAGCCCGCGGCGCGGCGAAAACTGCGCCGCAGCGCGACCAACGGCAGCGCCAGACGATCGCACCCCGGGCGGCGCGAACTTCAAGCCCGGTCGGCCGCCTACAGGCGGGCGGATTACGGAAGGTATTGTGACCTGTGGAGTTGGCGGACGAACAATCGGCGGGCGGACGACTGGAGGACGGGAAATGAAGACTGCTGGCGCCGGCATGCGCATACCGAAACCGCCGCGGAACTGAGCAAGGATCAGGTGCTCCGTTTGCGCAGTCTCAGTCCGAACGGGCGTCGAACGCCCGCGAAGCGCGCCAGCAGCGTCAGACGCACCCAATATCATTCCTGAAAGTACTATCCCTACTACAATTCGGTTAAATGCGCGCATAGACGTAATCCATTAGAAGTATAGCTGTTAGCATCTTCAATAATTTTACATTTGATGTTAATCTCCAACGCCCGAATTGTCATCAATCGACGACACTAATGACGTTACGATCAACCCTCCTCTTTTGTCTTGCTATGGCGCTGCCATCCGCGGCTTCGTCGCAGGAGGCTTCGATTATCGAGCTGGTCGAAGAATGCGACATCCTCGCGGCCCATCCTGACGACCCGCAGCGCATGGCGGACGGGATCGCCGACGACGCCATCGTGCCCCGCCTTGCCGTGCTTGCCTGCGAAGAGGCGATCGAGCGTGACCCAGATGATCCGCGGTTCACGTTTCAACTCGGCCGCGCCCTGCTCGCCGCAAACGACGAGAAAAAGGCGGTGGAGTCATTCAAGAAGGCGGCAGACGCCGGCTATGCGGCAGCCTGGGCATATCTGGGCGACGCCTATCAATTCGGTCTGGGCACCGACGTCGAAGGTCATAAGTCCCTTTCCGCGTACAAGAAGGCTCTGGATGGCGGCTTCAAGCAGGCCGAGGATCAGATCAAGCAGTTGCAGTTCGATGCGTCGATGTACGCTCGGCCCTTTGCGAAACTGTTCTACGACGGAAATTACGCGGAAATACGCACGCTGTCCGACGGTTCCAGCGGGTCGCTCAATCGGAACTACGTCTTCAACTTCATTCAGTCATTGCTGCAGGAGTGCGAGCCCTTCGTGCAGCCGGACAATGTTGCGAGCCTGTACAGCTACCGCTACCCACCAAACTGGAAAGCTGAGCAGGACGACAACGTGATTGTTGCGATCCAAACCTCGGTCGCTGAATACGACGCGTCTACCTTTCTCCGCCGACACGTCTGCGGCGGACTGATCGCCAAGCATGTTTTCAAGAGCATCAATCTCTTCCTGGGGGAGAATCCATAGGGAGGCACTGCCATGACGGAGTTGAGATGGGGTTGTTCCGTGGCGGTGGCGGCTGCAACTCTTGCCTGCGCGGCGCTGACGGCCCCGGAAGTGCGGGCGGAAAAGACGCTGGGCCACTTTCAGGAGATCACCGTCGCAGTGGCTGATGATTTTGCCTGCGGCGAACGCGTCAAGATCCGGCTGGCCGCGCCCGCCCCCGCATCCTACGCCGACCGGAAACGCATGGAGCAACTCGTCGCCACGCTGCAGGCGATGCTTCGCTTCGAGTGCGAAAGCTTCAAGGACGTCATGTTTGAGGGCTTCGTCGCCGATCAGGCTGTCTATCGCGCCGTTACATCCGAAAAGGGGGGATGGGCGCTGTTGACGATGAAGGAGCCGGCGGCTCCAGCACAGCCAACAGGTCCGGCTGCTTCCACCACGCCGCAGGAAGTGCAGTCGAAGGACACGGCGAAAAGCTTCCTTCCTGAGCTGGGATCCCCGCCGAAACCGCAGCCACGTCGGCCAGCGCAAGCCACTCCGGTAGCCCCCTCTGCCGGAAGCGACCCCTGGACGAAAATGCAGAAGACCACCACTGCCGGGGCGTTCGCAATAGACAATTATAATTTCCCCGTGCTGATGTCGCGGCTGTATTTTGGCGAGTTTGACAAAATACCCGATGACGAGAAAACGAGGAGCGTGGTCGTTTCTGTGATGTCAGCGCTGAATCGCAATTGCGGCGAGCGGCCAACGCAGGTCGGTCTCGCAGCCATGCGTTACGGCTCGCGCATGATGCGCGAGATGGATCGCGATCCTACGAAAGTCCTCGAGCACACGTTGGGACCGCTGGCCAAGATGATTCAGGGGTTTGAGTCTGGGGGCGGGATTCTCTCCGGGTTTGAGGCCATGGCGAGCAGCAGTGGCTCGATGATCGTCACCGAGGGTGTCGAGGACGGCGAAAATCTTGTGCGAACACAGGGCTGCGGCACGGCCAATTACAAGCAGTTCGCGCGCAATATGGACGATCTAATTCTTGGTCGGAGCCGCCAGGAGCCAGCGCCTGAGGATGAGGTGCTTTTCAGCACTTTGATGCACCCGTCGCTGAGGCAGCGGCTCGCGTTGCCTGATCCGGATGCGGTGCTGCGCGAGCGGCAAATGCAGGCATACATGACGGCGGCCAATGATAGCTGCACTAAAAAGTACACCAATCGGGTTTTCTGCAATTGCGTGGTCTCCGAACTGAAGAAGATGGAATTCGCGGACGGCGAATGGGAGCAGATTGGCGCCGATTTCTCTGCTTTGGCGAAGTTAGGAAGGACGCATCAGGAACTGAGGGCAACGGTCCGGTCCTGCAACAAGTAAGAGCGGCGGTGCGGACAAGCCGCGTAATGGGTCTAGGCATCAGGCTGATGATGAGGGGAGCCGAGAAAATGTCACAACGCTCGGTCGAGGCGGCAACTGATATCCTGAGGTGCCAGTGGCGTTCGGGGGGTGTCAGGCGAACTGTCCGGCATGGATGGCGGGGGTTCCGTATCATCGGGGTAGCCGCTCTTCTTGGAAGCTGGGTGCCCACTCCTGCAGTTGCTCTGGACGAGAGAGACATCCTCCGTTTAGGTGTCGAAATCCTGCAGCAGGTCCCACAGGACCGCTCGTTCCTGCCTCCCCCTCAGCGCAGACAAGCCACACCCCCGCCAGTGGCCCGGCAAACACCGTCATTGAGCCGGGCAGATATTTCTCAGGCACAGCTATTGCTCAACCAGCTTGGCTATCCAACAGGGACCCCCGATGGCAGGATCGGCCCGAAGACCCGGGAGGCAATCAAGTCATTCCAGCACGATTTCAACCTCCCCACGACCGGTCGCCCCGACCCTAGCTTGCTATCCGTGCTACGCGTGACGGCGGAGGCGAAAGCCAAGACAGAAACGGCAGCCCCGACCCCGCTGAATGCCGAGCGCTCTGGGAAATTCGCCAGCCTGGAAGGCTTCGATCTGCCCCAAGGCGACTATCGATCGGGGATAGAAGATCCTGGTCTTACAGGAATCTCCGTGCGCGAATGTGAGGTGCGATGCGCATCGGACGATCGATGTAGGGCGTTTACCTACAACAGTGGGCGCCGCGTGTGCATGCTAAAGAATACCGTGCCGCAGCCGGCGCCATTTACGGGGGCGATCTCCGGCATCAAGCTGGCGACCGGGCCGGCCCCCGCCCCACCCCGCGCCAAAGAGGAACATGACGCGGCCGCGTATTCGAATGCAAAGGTTGAGGACCTGACGGCGTGGCTGCGCGCACATAATCCCGCAGCGCTTCAGGTCACCGCGAGCAGCACCACCTATGGCGCCAACAACAGCTTGGTCGTCGATGGCAGCACGGAAGGCGACTACCATGTGTGGAACCACACGCGGAACGGTCCTGACGAATGGCTCCAGGTGGACCTCGGGGCGGAATACAGGCTTAGTCGAGTCGAAATCTTCAACCGTAACAACAAGAAATTTGCACCACGCCTGAACGGCGCCGTCGCGGAATTGCGGAACACGACCGGAAACGTCGTGGCCGAATTCGAGCCGATCAGCAGCGCGCACGAGGGAAGCAAACATAGCTTCGACACGGAACAGGCCGCGCGCTATGTGCGCATCAGGCACAGCAACGAGTATCTACATGTGACTGAAGTCAAGGTGTATGGCTTCCAGGCCGCTACTGCAAACGGCATTGCCGCTTCGGCCTTCCCTGATCCCGAAGGCGCAGCTTCGCAGCAGGAAGCACAAGCCGCGATTCCCACCGCCGGCGGTCCTTCGGTGCGGACAACGGCAGAAACCTATGCCCCTTGGGAACCCATCGAGGTTGTCTTCGAAGGGGCACCAGGCAATCACCTGGACTGGGTAACCATCGTGCAAAAGACCAGCGATGGTCAGTACAAGCCGCCCGACACCGCACGCAGAATGGCCTTCAGACCGCCCGACGGGGAGGTGAAGCCATGGGGCCCATTGGACGGTAAGACTGCCGGCAGCCGGATCCTCGATGGCCTGGGCGAAGGCGAATACGAGGTGCGGCTCTATGCGCGACCGGCCAATCGAGACATAGGACAGATCATCGCGCGGCGCTCATTTTCCGTGGTCAGCGATGCTGGTCGCGAAGCGGCAGGATTGCTACGCGAGCATAAGCGACCATCGTTGGAAACAACACAGAAGATACCGGCACCCGACCCCGGGCTCGCCGGCCTCTGGCTCGCCAATAATACCTGCGAAATGTCGCGGGGAATCACGCGGACGATATCCTATCACGCTCTGCTTGAAATTTCCGGTACCAAGGATATCAGCGCCGAACTGATCCTGCTTTGGAGCGAGGGTGTTGCCATCCGAATGACCGGCACTCTCAATGAAGGTGCGGGCAAGCTCACCCTCGAGCCCTCGGAGTGGATTATCCAGCCGAATCGTGGAATCGAGCCTCCTAGACTCTCTCTTGCCCTCGACGATTCGGGACTGAGGCTGACCGGTGAGCTGTTGAATGCCGACGGCTGCTCCGCCTTCGAGGCTTACAAGTTCAAGCGGGACAGTCGTCCTGTCGATGCCAACGTGCCGATTGCAGCCTACGACAAGTATAAGCGGGCGGCCGTGAACGAGACGAATTGTATCCGGCTTGCGAAGTGGGTGATCGACGGGGGTATCGTTGTGATGAACAGAGAGGAAGTGCCCCTGCAGGTGTTGGATGGAGAGGCATTCTATCACTTCGCGGGAAAGACATACGACGACTGGACGTACGACGATGCCATTTCTTATGGCCAGTTTTGGCAGGGTTGCATGGGCTTCCTGCCTACCAGCACAAACGTGATGGCACTGTCATTGCGCGACAAGGCGTTGCGCGCCCGATCATCTGTTGAGAACTTCCTCCGATTCGGCCGTCTTACGGACCGCGCGGGCGGCGGCCATGTCCGCAGCAGCGTTTTTGAGTATTCCGCGAAATACGCGCTTCTCGTTTCAATGCGGATCGCGCGCCAGTATGCCGATCGCGCCGTGGCCGACGCGAAGTCACTGACGGGGAGTACGGAAAATCATAAGCATATTTCCAGGCTCATCGCGCATATTGATGGACAGTTCGGGCCATTTGCCGGACTCCCGCCCGAGCAGGCCAAGCGATATGTCGCTGCGTTGCAGGATCAGCAACAGCGGTTGGCAGCGGAGCAGGCCAAGGCGGCGCTCGCGGAAGCCGAGGCAGAGTTTCAGCGGCTCAGGGACTTGGCGCCTGCTTCTGAACAGCTGTCCGGACTTACGGCACTGTATCAGGGACAATCAGGGTTTCATGACCGCCTCGCTGCGGACGACCGTCTCGCGCTGAGGTCGCGCGTGATGGATGAGCAGCGCACCGCCGCGGAAAAGGCCGTCGGGGCTAAACTTGCGGCGATTGCTGCATTACCGGCTGACGAAGCGGCGCTCGCTAAAATCGGCGCGGCAGAGGATCAACTTCAACCCACATTCTCACTACTAATCGATCGCCTGGCAGAAGAGTACCGGGCGACGATCGCGAAAAAGCGGCAAGAACTATTTGCGTCGCTGGTGCGAAAACGGATCGAAATTCTTTCCACCTACACAGCTGACGAGGCCGGCCTTGAAGCAAGCGCCCACTGGCCGGCCGAGTTCGCGAAGGCGTTTTCCGGTTTCCAGGATTCGCGCGAATACAAGGATGCGATGCGGCAATTCAGCCGTTCCAGAAACCAGCTCCTTCTGGAGGCATTGCCGGAATTCGAGATGGCGCTTGAAACGGCTGTTAAACAACGCGGCACGGCCGCGATCGATGAGGTTCAGGCCAGCTTTCTCGCTTGGGAGGGGGATGTCAGGCTGCCCGCATTTCTGGAGTACCAGTTTGCCGCAGACAGCCACAGGTGACAGCGGGGAGACGGCGGCAACGGCAGCAGAACCGACAAGTGCTCAATGATCTGCTGAACGCTCAAGGCTAGTGTGGCGGAAGGAGAGTTAGCAATGGCTCCACGAATTGGGAGAGTTGCGAGCCGGCGGACGACAGCAAACCTGGGAGCGGTTCTTCTCACCGCAGCGCTCGCGATGCCGCTGGTGCCGTCCTCGTCGCTGGCGCAGCTCGACGAACTCTGTAGGCAGGATGCAGATCGCTATGATCTGCTGCTCTCCTTCAGGCGCAAAATACGTCCGGACCGGGTGGTGGAGGTCTATGCCGAGCACTTCCTTGCCAAGGGCGCTGATCCCGAGACGCAGGCAGTCTGGTTCCGGATGCTGGCGACAGGTGCGCCCCGAGATGAAGCAATCGAGGCCCACATTGTCCGTGAGCACGCGACGCGCACGGAAGGTGAGCAAGCAGAACTCAGGGAGACCATCGATGCGCAGATCCGGGACATGGAAGTGATCACCGAACTCGTCCGGGCCTTCGAGACCGCAGTCGTCTGGCCTGACTTCACCGCACAGGTTGCGGAGGAGAGTTGGCGAGCCCATCGGGGGTGGGACGCCCCCCATCCGGTCGAGCACTATGTGGACATGATCTACACCAAAGCCGAAGAATACCAAGATGCGGGCCTTACTGTTGAGGACGCTGCCGTGCGCGCCGGAGTGGACGCCCGTAACTCTTGGGACCGCGATCGGGGCGTGCCGGCGACCTTGATGCGCAATCTGGAAGGCGGCTGTTATAAGAGCGAACTGTTGCGTTACGAGATGTGGCTGCGTCATGCTGCGGTCCGCGAGGAGCTTGGCCCGCTGACCCCCGACGAAGCGAACGATCTGAAGCAGATGGGCCGCAGCCAGGAAAACATTTCGCGGCTAACTTACTACACTCATATGAAGTTCGGTCCTCGGGACTACTCACTGGATCGCTTTAAAGTCTGGGAGAAGGCCGCGGAGCAGTAGCGCACGTGATCGTTAGGTTTCAGCAAGAGCAAAGTTCACACCGCGCTGCACGAAGTCTCTCCAGGGGGAACGCTGCGGAATGGGAGGCAGCAAACTAATGAACGACGAAGAATTGAAAATTCTCGACGATGAATATGACTCAAAATACTACGTTCTCGGCAATACCGTGCCTGTCAGGGTGATATTTACGAAACGCGACGGCCTGAAAGCAGGCGCCATTGCTCCCGACATTCACTTAGGTGAATTGACATGGCGGCACGAACTGCTATCGCGCCTGGAGCAAAGCTATGAAGTGGAAGCCATCGACGGCGAAGAATTTTACCGTCTTTGCCGAGCGTTTCAAAAACCGGCAGTACCGCCCCGGCGTAACGATTGAGCGCGAACCGCAGACGGTCATAAAGAAGTTGTCGAGCGCCGCCAGTTCTTGTCAATCCGCCGCCTTGCAAGCTCGAATTCTGAGGCGTTCAGAGATCGGGGGCAAACAGTTCCCCTCGATGCATTATGCGATCCCTTAGCCTACTTGCCGCGGGTAAGGGATCGTGCTGGATTTCGGGCCTGATCCGAGCGAGGCTTCGCATCCCCTAGACCAAGGTTAAGCACTCCCCATCGCCAAGTCGGCGTGGCCTTCTCGCAGATCGTTATTCAGAGTGTTGTGAGCCGCCTGCATGATGTCCATGTCATGTATGTGACCGATGGCTGCCAGCTCCTTCATAAGATCACCTACTATCCGGTCAACTCGTGGGGGATCAGCTGACACATCTTGCAGGAGGGTTCTCTCAATTTCTTCGAACGATCCGCCGAGAGCGCGGTAAAGTCCAAGGGACACGCGCAGGAGGTTTCTTTGGCGGTTCGGCAAGGTCACAAGCAATGAAGCCTCTCCGGAGCAGGCCACCATTAGTCGAACGGCTTTGTTCTGGAACAGGCTCATCGTCACCAACATAGACCAAACGTTTTGCCCAACCGAGTCAAACGGTGGAGCAATGCTTCATACAACGGCAGCAAAAGCCAAGCAGGCAAACCGCTTGCCAAACATCAAATCGCACAGCGGCCCCGCCGTCGGCGGGCCGATCAGCACCGTCAACTTGTCCAATTCCACCAGGTAAGCCGCCCGGAGATTAATTTGCCGGCAGCAAGTCGGTGGCGCACCAGCGTCGTCAACGGAAAAACTTGAAGTAAGAAGCGATCTGCGCCGCGGTATTGGATGACAGCTTGAGCTTGATGCCGATCCGGTCACCTCTGTTCCACCGAACAATGCCCGTCAGAAGACCGAGCTCCTCACTACGAATTGTGACCTCCTGCCCCGTGCGGGCGCCTATGTCAAATAATAGTTGAAAACAAATACCTTCTTCTGAGAGATCTTTTACGATACCGTTGCTTGATCCAGTTTTACAACTGACATTCCCCGTTATTTTCGTTTGAGTTCTTGGGACTGTGCGCCCAACGCTTTCCTTGTATGGCATTTCGTTACCTCCATGATCGCAACCAATACTAAAAAGTATTTCTAAAAAAATCCTCAACGCTCAATAAACATCGGCAAAGAATAACAAGGGGGGTCTCGTTTTAACGTGTATAAAAATTTGCTCGGCTCCGAGAGCACGCTAACGTTTTCAAGCTCTATCGACGGCTTTCAGAACCGATAATTGCCATAAAGGTAGGAAGATATAGTGTTCTCTCCTTTTGGGGCCCGTTCGATTTTGGAACCCATGCCGATCTAGTGACCCGGCATCATGGCCATGGGCGAATGCGACAATGCCGTCAAGCTAGGAGCTTTTCGGGTTCAATCAAGATTGCTCCTGCGTATTGCTGCGCCGCTTCCTGGTCGAGCGGCTTCGACATGTGGAACCCCTGCACAAGCCGGCATCCGAGCTTCCGCAAGGCGCGCAACTCCTCCTCTGTTTCCACGCCTTCAACGATGCATTCAATGCCCATTTCCCTGGCCAAAGAGAGCACGGCCTTGACAATCTTGTATCCCGTGGTCCGTTCCTGCAGCTCCGTGACAAAGCTGCGATCTATTTTGAGCTTTGAGATCGGCAGCGTTTGCAGCTGGCTTAGGGTAGAGTAGCCGGTTCCGAAGTCATCGAGTGATATCCCGCATCCGAGAGTTTTCAGGGCCTCAATTGCTTGTTTGGCCTGCGGAAAATCGTTGATGATCGCGGTTTCTGTGATCTCGAAGTCGATGCGTGCAGGATCAAAACCGCTTTTCAAAACAATGCTGGCAATTGGAAGGACGCTTTCGACGGAGCAGATGTCCTTCGGTGACAGATTGAAGGAAAGGCGAAACGGCTGCGGCCATTGTCTCGCCGCACAAAGTGACTTCTCAAGAAGGACAAGCGTCACTTCACTAACAAGGCCGGCCTTTTCTGCAATTGGTATGAACTGCGCGGGCGAGACATCGCCCAATGCGGGGCTTTCCCAGCGCCCCAATGCTTCGAAACCAACGGCGCGCCCTGTTCTTAAATCAACGATCGGCTGAAAGGCGACTGCGATCTCTGCTCGCAAGTCAGCATCACGCAAAGCCTGCTCAATTCTTGCGTTCCTTTGGATCGCAAAGGAGTGCATCTCACAGAAAAGCACTGGATGACCCGTACTGTTTGTCTTCGCTTCGTAAAGTGCGTAGTCCGCACATTCAAAAAGCAAATCTGGCCGGGATACATGATCTGGATAAACTGCAAACCCGACGGACACAGAAACCTGAACACCTATACCGTCTATCAAGTATCGCGCGCTTATTTTCTCACAGATCCGTTCGCCGAGCGCCATTAGGACGTCCTCTTGAACATCTGTAACAATGATCGCGTATTCGTCCCCGCCCAATCGCGCAAGGAATGCGCCTGGACAAGTATGCTCCAAGCGGCGCCCGACCTCAGCCAGCAAGCTGTCTCCGATGGCATGGCCATACAGGTCATTAACGGCCTTGAACCCGTCGAGATCGAGCATGCCGAGTGCCAGTCGCGCTTGTTTGAGCGAGGCGTTGCCGCATTCTTCTGATAGCCGGGAGAAAAAACTTCGCCGATTCGGAAGATCCGTGAGGCTGTCGATGTTTGCCAGCCGGTGGTTCTCGCGACCAAGCGCCTCTGTCCTCAATTGACTTTGGACCAGCGAGGTGAAATCTCGGTAGTTGCCCATGAGAATGTGAAGCAAAACACCTGATACGAGCGCAATATTGAGTGCTACCGCAATGAAAACGGTGTTTCCGCTTGGTGCCACGAGGGCAGCGAGGGCAGCATTGATTGCGAGTGCAATCGCGATGCCGCCTGACGGAAAATATGTACAGTAGGGAATGTTGCCTACTACCGCTAGTGCAATGAAAAATACAACATGTGATTGGCTGTATGCATCTCCCGTAGGAGAAAGAGCTATCGCCCAAGCGGCGGACAAGACCGCTGTAACACCCGACATTTGAGCGGCCCGCCGTATCGCTAGTCGTTCCGCTTCTTCCGTACGAGGGGCGGCGCATGATTTCAGCCACCAAAAAGTGTGGCATCCTAATATGAATATTAGCAGCACCGGAGCGAACAAGCTCAACTCGACAGGGGCGAATTCAAAATGCGTAAACGAAAGCGAGAGAATGCTTGCGGACGCCACAAGATTTAACAGCGGGATCTGTCTGGCAACGACTTTGGATCGATTTGCGTTAATTCTTACGGTATATTCTTGAGTTGATTGCGGTTTGGATTCTTCACTGAAAAAAGTAACACGCATTGACCCAACCTACTAAGCAGTTTTTTCGACTATAATATGCAAAGCAGTAAATTAATATTCTTATGGCTATTGTGGACCTAAGTCTCCTCTTTTCTCATCCCAACGGGTGAACTCCGGTAGAGCATTCGGTCCTTGTGGGTGCCAGAAGCGGCGGCGCCCGAAAAGAACACCACCCTGTCGCTTACCGAATCCGTGCCGATTTGCAGGGCCTTCTCTGCTTGCCCGACCAGCACGGACGCGGTGCTGGCGTTACAGATGGCGCTGCAGCCGAACCTTGCAAAGACAGCCGGCATGTTTGCTTGGCGACTATCGAACGCCGCGAGGCAGCTGTTTCTGAGATGGTCCGCGGTTTTCTGGATTTCGGCCTCGGCCGTCGTCCCAATGAGGATGCCTAACTGCGGTCGCTCGAGCCAGGCGGCGAAGTCGGTTGACTGCACGGCCCGTGCCACGGCGAATCCAAGGCGTTCGAGAACTGCTTCCTTCACCTTGATGAGCTCCTTGGCATCGAAAGGCTCCAGCGCCAGAAGATCGCAGAGAAGCAGCGACGTACCTTCGGAATAGCGCTCGCCTCCATAGAGCTCTGCGAGCTTCTTGTTGAACCCACGTCGGTTAGCGAGATTGGTGGCGAGGTGCGTGAATTTCGTGCGCTCGAAGTTCTCGATGTCGCTCGCGATGGCCGCGACGGTTGATATTTGGCTCGAGACGCTATCGAGGATCTGGGCGTTCGTCGAATGTTGCACCTCTGTCATATGACGGATCGCCTGAAGCTGCGACTGCATCGTTTTCGTGTCCCGCGGATCGACGGACGAGATGTTGCCCGTCGCCTGACCAAGCATCCTACTGTAGCTTGAGATCGAATCCTGGCCCGACAGCAGGGACGCTTTCAGAGTTGTCAATTCGCTCTGCAGGCGAGTTGTGGAATCGTCGTGAATCGACTTTCCAAAATGGTGGGGGAGATACATGCGCGCCAGAGAGTCGAGCGCTTCCGCGGAGATCGGCTTGCTCAGTCGCGCAAATCTCTCGCGAAGTTCCGGATTACTGCCGCTGACAATGTCATGCATGAGCTCGTAGTTTACTGGCGATGCGTCAATTTCTAATCGGCTCAAAGTAGAAAAAATTGTGTAGTAAAGTTCCTTTCGATTTTGATGCGCAACTCGTCTCGATGAATTTCCAAATACCATGGCGCAACGCCCTTCATAGAAGCGCCGCAGGCAACAGTACCTGCGACCACGTCAAACAAGCAGGCGTGAAGCAAATGCCTCACATAAATCTAGTTGTAGAGAGTTTCTTGTCCGGCCCGCGTTCATGCGGTCGTATGACGCCAATGCGTCTGACCGGTTTATTTCATAATAAGAATCACATATATTAACAGAAAGTGAATACCCCCAAAAATACTCTGCTTTAATGGCAGTGCTCGATTAAGTGGACCAATGCGGCGTGTACATTGCAGCGGGTATATACTGCGGCTTTCAGCAACCAGACGGAAAACCGGCTTGCCCCTGCAGCGGCAAATCTTTCTCTTCATCCTCGCTGAATACCAATCACAAATCCGGAAGATCTCGAGGCCTACTTCCATGTCGCCATTGCGCGCCATCAGCTTTTCAGCTTTGCGACGCAAAGTAGGGGAGCGGACCTCTCCATCGCGTCGATAATCTCGAATATCTATCTCAAGCAATTCTCCAGTTTGCAGCAAAGGACTGCTCTCGTTTGCTTTGCCGTCGTCAAGCGATCTAGCGGCTGTTTTCGAGTTTTTGAGCGGCCGAACTCACGTCATGTGGTAGGGAAGGCCGCTGCTGGTCACTCCCAAGTTGAAACCATCCCAGAGGGAGTGGGTTAGAGTTTGTCGCTCCTACTAGCCCGGGCTGCGCCTAGGAGCGCCGTCTATTCCTCCCTCCGACGCCGCTCCTTTTTTGGCAGCCTCACGGATGGTCGCCGAGATACATCTTGACACGTTCCGTTTGATCTCGAATTCGCCGCGAGAGGCGGCGGCATTGACCGCCCTCAATTCTGAGGCATATCAAGATAGGGACCGATGAGGCTCAGATCGGCTCCGCTCAAGCGATCATTTGCCGTATTGCGCTGGTGCCAGTACGGATATTGCAGCCACGGCTGGCTGTGATCTCATCGAGCTTCGTGCGCTCCTCCTTGGTCAGTTTCAAGTCTGCAGAGGCGAGATTGTCGCGGAACTGCTCCTCAGCGCGGCCACCGATGATGACCGACGTTACGCCTTTGCGGCCGATCGACCATGCCATCGCCACCTGCGCGGCAGAGACACCGCGACCTTCGACGATGTTCCAGAGCCGGTTTTCGTCGCGGATCGGCGGTTCCGTCCAGCCGGCGAACTGGCGCGTTCCTTCGGGCGCGGCCTAGCTACGGCGATGCTTGCCGGACAAACGTCCACCGGCGGTTGGGCTCCAGACGAGAATGCCGAGACCCTGGTCGATGCTGACCGGGATCAGTTCGTTTTCTGCATCGCGACTTTCCAGCGTCTAGTGGATCTGCTGGCTGACGAAGCGCTGGTAGCGGTCGCGCTCGAGACGCCCCCTCAGCACACTGACCCGTAAACGACCGGCGGAACCACCGAACCCACCCTGCAACTCCTCAACGCGATCGTTGATGATGTCCGGTTGGTTGCGACCTTCTCGGCCAAGGTTGCGCCGGCAGCAGGCGGTGAAACGCTACGGCTGGTGCGGTTGAACAGTCAGACACCAAGCCGTGCCTCCAGCGACTTCATGCGGTCGCTGAGAGCCGAAACTGATAGATCGAGCTGGTCAGCCGCCTTCCTAAAACTGCGAAGCCGGACACCACCAGGATACAGCGAGATCGGAAAGTTCATTCCTGCTGGAGATCATTTTGATCGCCGTTCCCCCAGCCGCGAACCTCGGTCCCCGCCCTTAACGTAAAAGGCGGTAGCGATGGCCAGAATCATCACAAGCTCCGGTCAGCACGGAGGTTATTTCGGCGATTGCAGCTTCTCCAGATCCCGCAGAAGAACTCACTTGTGATCTTCACAGAGATCGATTGAGTGGTCCCCTGCCCGACCTAAGGCGCAGTCTAACCAAGCGAGTACTCGGCTGACCTCTTGGGATTAAACACGCCTATGTCGACATTTCCGTTGTCACGGACCAAGGATTTGCACAGCGAACGGTTTTTCGAAGGCGGAATGGTCCTCTCTGAATTTTTGAATCAAAATTCGTCGAAGCGCGCAGTCCCCCCGGAGGGCGATAATATACGTTCTATAGGAGACGGCGCATTCGGAACGGAAGCCGCCTTAGGGAACTCCGTTCGCAATTCCGCGCGCGAGGCTCTGACGATATCGATAGGGTCTCCCCACAAACCAACGGGAAGTCCCGGGTGTGAAATTGGGCTTACGCTCATTTCATCAGCTCCGTTAGGTTCGCCTTGAAATTGTATTCACAATACCTAATCTACAGCATCTCCCCTGAGCTGCAACTTCTCGCCGGGAAAACGGTAAACAATGGACTGCCACCTCGAGGTATGTGCAAGATTTTGTTCAGCTTGGTCTAAGCCTCATGTGGGAAGAAGCGGTTCGCCGGATCTCGTAAGAATGAACACAGATGTGAAAGGCGCTGAACCTGTGCTCCGTCGTAACCAGATGGTGGGGTACTCGCTATGGAGTATACGATCCAAGAGGGTCTTTTCCTGGCAGTCTCTCCGGTAGGAGGGCTCCATTACGCTCAGCTCGGCATGTTCGCCGCACATTCGCAGGAATAGTTGCCCGAGCCGTCTATTCGGATCCGTCTGCGCCTACGTCGACATATCTGCCGATTGAGCGTAGGTAAGCGACGATCTCGACCGTTAGGAAATCACGGTCGCCATACACTTCGTCGATCCTGTCAAACATCCGTCTCGTCTTTTCATCGGCGCCCGGTGGCAGCTCAGCATCTCCAATAACGTATTTGTCGTAGCCAACCGCGCAAATATCGCACCCAGCCTCGATGATATCATCTACAAAGGCCGGGATGTCGCTCGCATCCATCAGTTTCTGCTTGGTACTTTGCGCCATCGGGTTATCTCCGCTCACGGGTGAGCAGGAAGTGGCCGCCAGGTGGGTTGACTTGCAACCCTATAAGCACCGAACCGCAAATGTCAGGGTTTTGTTCCGTGCACTCAGGCCGCTCTGATCTGTGGGCGACATGCCCCCGGCGAATGGCGTTCGTGATCCAGCGAAGGCCGCTGGTGACTCCCGGGAACCCTCCTGCGACATCGATGTCCGGGCAACTTGCGACCTCTACATATCACAGACGACTTTGCTCAAGAGGACCTGCAATAATTGCCTCTTCCACCCGACCGCGGCGGATCCTTAGGCTACCGTTAGATCTTAATGATATTCCAGGCACTGGTATGAAGAGCGGCGGCGCAACCTTGCTTGCGGGCGATATGGGTAGCCACGATGCAGGGCGAGCCATTTCCGACCCGCACTTACAACCATGTAGCTCTCAAGATCGCTGCGGAATCGGTTCGAGGACTGCAGCGTGTTAAGGCCCTGGACCTCGCTCTTTGGGATGGTCGGTCACGCTTTCTTGGCGAAGGGCAATCAAGCTCCCTGGCACTCCCGCACGGCTTCATAGCGCTGCCACATAGACCAAGATTGGAGGCGCAGACGGCTGGTCGCCTGCCGACCGGATAGGTCGCCAGGCGGCATACACTCGTCGAGATCGCGTCTGTAGTCGAAGGCTCAACCGTTCAGATCGAGAACGATACGGCCGTCGATCCTGCCTTCTTCCATGCGCTCGAAGATGGCATTGATGTTCTCGATCTTGTCCCAGGAGAAGTGGGCAGCGACCTTGCCCTCGCCGGCAAGTTCCAACGCTTCCTCCAGATCCTGGCGTGTCCCGACAATAGAGCCGCGCACCGTGATGCGCTTCAGCACCGTGTCGAACACCGGCAGGCAGATCTGACTCAGCGGCAGACCGACGAGCGCCATCGTACCCTTGGAACGCAGCATCCTGTAAGCCTGCTCCATCGCCTTTGGTGAGACAGCCGTGACCAGCGCTCCGTGTACGCCGCCCGTCCGCTTCTGCACCTCCTCGACGGCATCAGGCGCCTTGGCATCGATGACGAAGGTCGGCGCCGAGCTTCTCAGCAAGCGCAATCTTGTCCGGGAATATGCCCGCCGCGGCGACATGCATGCCCATCGCCTTGGCATATTGCACGGCCATGTGGCCGAGGCCGCCAATGCCGGAGACGAGAACCCATTCGCCGGGTTTCACCTCAGTCTCCTTCAAGCCCTTGTAGACCGTGACGCCGGCGCAGAGCACCGGGGCGGCCGGGCCGAACTCCAGCGTGGCGGGCAGCCGGTATTCTGCTGGCTGCCGCAGAGCGTCTCCCAACCGGTGCGGCATGGCGTGCAGCAGCCGCAGGCGGTGTGCAACCACGGCACGCCGACCCGGTCCCCTTCCTTCAGCCGTGCTACGCCGGCGCCGAGCTTGGCGACGTAGCCGACGCCCTCGTGGCCGGGAATAAAAGGCGGATTGGGTCGCACCGGCCAGTCGCCCTTGGCGGCATGCAGGTCGGTGTGGCACACGCCAGTGGCCTCGTATTTGATCAGGACCTGGCCAGGTCCTGGCTGCGGAATCGGAACTTCCTCAATCGCAAGCGGCGTGCCGAACTCTCGGACCACAGCGGCTTTCATGGTCATATCGATCTCCTCCAATGCTCGATGTTGGCGCCGGCAGGGCCGGCATCGCGCACCTCCTTTGAGCGAGCGCTGACGAGCAGGAGCTTAACGGCAGGGCAGGCCATCGTTCCTTGACGGGCATCAAGGTAGGGCATTTCCACTACGAAGTTGTCTCAGAAGCGAGACAATGGCGCGCGCAAACCACGACCGCCCGACCGGGCCGCCAATGCTGACTTGAAGGGGCCGGGCCGAGGTGCAGCACGGGCACATTCGCCCTAACGATTTTGGATGAACCTACTTTGCCAGCGGCGGGGTATCTGGAACGCTACGGCAGTAAGCAACAGGGCGGCAAGCGACGGCACCCATAAGGCGTGATCTCCTGCTTCTCGCACCAGGACCGCGCCCATGATGGCTCCGGCGAACATGCCGAGCCACGGCACGATCTGAATGATCCAGTGCGTATTGCGGACGCCCATCGCCCAACGTCCGAGTCCACGGCCGAAGCGCGAGAGTGCTCCCGTGACATACGTCAGACCAACCGGCAGACCTTCGATCTGCTCGACAGAGGCGTTGACGGCTCCCATGGCGAAAGTGAGCAAAAGGAAACGGAGTTCTGGTTGGCCTTCTTGCAACGCGGCGCATGCGAGGAGAACCGATGCAATCAACAAGGCGGCTTGCGGTCTAAACCGGATCGATACGATCACTCCCGCGGCGTTCCCGAATACGAAGCTGACCAGCCCTCCTATGAGAAGCAACCCTTGAGCGGCATCGCCTTGGACGAGCGTGACGGACGCGCGAGTCGTGTTGCCGCTCATGAAGGACACGAAGTCGCCGATGGACATGAGTCCTATGGCGTCGGTCATGCCGGCCAGGAACGATATTGCAGCGACAAGCGCCAGACCAACAGAACTCCGCCGCCGTTTTATGATCCGCCGCCGCCGCTGCACCGTCATTGGTTTCTCCCACATTGAAACGCCGGAACGAAAGCAAACTGCGCCCTCTGTGGCAAGCAATCAAACTCCGCAGAGCCCACTCCCAGAAAATATGCAGGATAGGTGTCTCTCAAAGCGACGGATTGCGCGACCGGCTATCGGCTCGCACCTCCCCAGCGCCCGCCTTAACATGACTCGGTGGCGAACGCGCGAGCATCGTTGCAATCAGGGTGTTGAGAACTCTTCGGCACGTGTGAAAAAGCAATCTACGGAATTCTTGCGGCGATGGGCATTGGTCTAATACCGGTTTCCGTCGGCGAAGGGTACAAACTCAGCGTGCCTGCGGTGGGAGCAAGGCTGTGATTTGCCGACTGATGGGTGTCGAGCGGTCGCGGCACGATAGGCTGTGACCTTACCGCGCCGGCGGTTCCGATCTGGCAATTTAGCGGCCCTTGCCCGCAGCCTTGAGTCGATGGGCGGAGGGGCTCTCCGACCCGGCCACACGAGCGGAGGGACCGGGCGCACCAAACGCTGTCGATAACCTGAACCCTGATACGAGTTGCGCCAGCCGTTCAGCTTCGGAAGAA
The DNA here is from genome assembly GCF_000375585.1 of Sinorhizobium meliloti 4H41. Lineage (GTDB taxonomy): Bacteria > Pseudomonadota > Alphaproteobacteria > Rhizobiales > Rhizobiaceae > Sinorhizobium > Sinorhizobium meliloti_A. Next base: position 179,376 of record NZ_AQWP01000011.1, read on the forward strand.
AGCATCACGGTGGACGCGGAGATCTCTCCGCCATGGCCGCATTCTGCTGAGTGATTGCGTCCATGTCTCCGATCGCCGAATTGATTTCCGCTATTCCAGTGGCCTGCTCCAGGGAAGAACGCGCAATGGACGCCATGTGATCGTTGATCGTCTGCACCCAGATGCGATGGTCGCTTCACGGCGCACATGCTCATGCAGGTCCGGACCGCCGCGCTAACCGAACTTCCGCGATGGCTTGAGGGTACCGACAGCCAGAATCGAATGTGTCTTCAATATTTAGATCTAGGCCACCCCTCCTGCGCGCACCCTGATCCCCAAAGAGGTTACCGGTGTCAGCTGAAACAGCCGCATTCTCGCCTTTAACTGCCAAGCGACAGCAGTTGGCCGCGATCTTGAGGAAGGAGAACATTGTTGAGGTAAGGGAGTGAAATCGGATTCTCCAACTATCTGCGATTCGCCACGGCATTCGGCCCTTCGCGGCATTCGGCCTAACTCCATTGGAGTAGCCGACATACTGTTGCCAAATCTGCTAACTGCCACCACGATGAGCAACGCCAGCCGACTTCCCGGAGAGACATAATCGACTCGACCTGCGTCCTTTCGCACCGCCAACAGGTCTCCTGCAGCCGGCACCAGGGTTGGTAATATGCGAGCCTTTCTTGCGATCATCGTGCTGGTTTTGGGCGTTGCACTGCCCTTCAATCTCGATGTGGTGAAATTCGCAGTTGTCCAGGCGCTTTCCTCACCTTGCCGTTTGCCGAAAGACTTATCATCGAATGTGGATCACTTCGTTTCACTTGACCTACGCCACGCTGGGTCGGGCACTGTTTTCGTCTCGGCGGAGCCAGCGGACTGGGTCAGGGCCAACTCGGACGTTCTCGCGCCACTTCGATCTGGGTCTGGCGACCTGATCGTCTACATCCATGGCTTTCTCACGAGTATGGGCGATGCTGACTGCGCCGCGAAATCAGTGGCCGCGGATCTGGCTGAACGTCAACCTCCCAAAAGCAGCCACAAACCGGACGTGCTCGTGTTCGGTTGGCCAGGCGAAACGAAGGCGAGGCAGTTTTCGCGCGCTCAGACCGCTGCATCGCAAGCCGCAAAATATCTTGCTGACTTGCTGTCGCAATTGCGGAAGAGACGAATCATCCTGATTGCCCATAGTCTCGGGGCCGCAGTCGCTATGGAGGCCTTATCCGAGGTCCCACAGGCAGCGGAAAACCCGAGCTTCCATGCTATCATACTTATCCAGGGGGCAATTCCCGTCGCCAGCCTCCGCACCTGGTCCTACAAGATTACGGTGCGTTCTCCTGCGGCGGAAACTCATGATCGTTTAGCGGGGCGAAAGCCACACCCTGGCTACATCGAAGAAGGAGAAGGGGTTGGCTGCTATGTCGAAGCCGCGAGAAAAGCACGACACCTTATTGTAACCCGGTCAGCGGACGACATCACACTCAGTCGTATGTACGCCACGGACGAAATGTTCGTCCCTGGGCTTTGTCAAGGGCCACGCGTGTTTCCTGTGGAGGGGGAGACCGTCAGGACCCTGCCACAAACCTTGGCGATCGGATCGGGCATGGATCGAGAGGAAACATTCCGGATCCACCGCGAGTTGATCCCAGAAGGTCCAGGGGCGATTTCTGATCCGTGGGGGGCGCCCGAAAATCCCGGCAACTTCTTTCCAACTCTCCGCCCTCCCGACGATTCGCAAGTGCTGCTGGAGCGGACGGAAGCGTACAGCTTTAGAGTTCCTCATCCCTCTTATCACGAGATACACTTGAGCCGCCTGTCGGGTTGGCGTCCATTCTTCGACTGGCATTCTCCACTCAACTACCGAACGATGCGCGTGGACCTCCTGGGGCAAATTTGGCACATCCTTGATCAGCGCGACGGGGCAGCCGGGCCAATTGGCGTCCCCGTGAATGATCAGCAGGATCCTAGTCGTGCAGCACATTAATTGCGACGCTTGTGAGGCAGCTGTGTCAACCGGTATTTAATAGGTCTTACTAGCAACGACGGGACGGTCAAGCGGGCTCGGACCGGCGACAGCGCCGTCCCTGTTGATACATTATGCGATCTTGTCTCCCCAACGTGAACCTCCTGGCGACAAGGCGTGTACGCGACTCGTCTACAACGGCTCCCTCGACCCCATTGCATTCACCGGTGTCCGTCACGACGATGAGCAAGCGCGACGTTGGGAGCTCATCGTGTCCGACCGCGGCACCCCGCCAACATACGGCCCGCAGTACTTGGAGGATCGACCCATTCGGCAGCGGACTCCTGCTCAGCAGGAGTTCGGCGCGGCAGGTGCCTGGCGTTCAGCGGCCCCTCGCTGTCTCCGAAAAATGCGGCTACGCGCCTAAACAGATCTTGGCGGCGCCTATTCCGCCGGAGTCGACTCTGTCGAGCCGAACACTCTCGTCCAGCAGTTGTTGTGGACACATCCGTGACGCTTCTCGATCCTCAATGACCGTATCAGACGCGCAGCTGCGGATCGCCGGGTAGCGCTGATCGATCGCCGCTTGATCTGCGATGACGGCAATATCGCCGACGCTATCGAGCCCTTCAGAGAAGGGGGGGCAGCAAAATCTTGGCCTGATGTTTACATTTCCCTGAAGTAGGTGAAGCTCCCGCGCAAAGACGGGGGGGCGGACAGCCGTCGTAGTTCCGCCAGCGCCTGAGCGGACGTTGCATGAAACCGCTCCATGTCCTCCCGCTAACCGCCCCTAAGTTTCTGCGCGTGCTCCAGATGCCCCTGGACGACCGGCGCCGTCTTGGTCGCATGCGCCTTCAACTGTTCGCTGTCGCCATCTTGGGCATAGCTCTGCAGAAGCTTTAAGGCCTCCTGGTGAGCCGCGAGCTGAGCCTGCACATAGGCCGCATCAAACTGGTCACCCTGCGCGTTCTTGAGCTTGTCCAACTCTGCCGCGTGCTTCTCGACCATTTGCGTGGGAACCGTGATCTTGGCTTCTCCTGCGGCGGCCTTCAGTTCCTGGCTGGCCTTGGTGTGATCGGCCACCATCATTTCGGCAAACTGGCGCACACTGTCCTGTTTGCTGTTTTGCATGGCGAGTTGGCTCGATTGAACTTCGAACATATCGGAGCTCGCGGCCATGGTCACGAACTCTTCGGACGAGATCTGCTGCGCATAGACATAGGGCGCACCGGCAAGGAAGGCTGCGGCAACGGCTATCTTCATCATTCGCATGGGGTTTCTCCGGGTTGACGCTGAGCGAAAGAACGCCTAACCGCAGCGCCGGAGAGATGTTCCCCGTTGTCGCCCGACTACTTGCTAAGCAACGCCACTCTGCCCTTCCTGTGAAGACCCACCATCAGGAACGCGCCGTCCGCGGCCCCTTTTTGGGAGCTGCGCCGCTGCAGCGGTGTCAGCACGTCCTGGACTCTTCGCCCCATTTCCCGCTCTGCTTCGGCTACAACCGGGATCGCTGCCGTGTTGTACATCGCCGGGATGGAGGTCCGACGTTGGAGCACTGCCGCCGTCTGTAGCTGGCCTCCCGATAATCCGCAGGTTGCTGGAGGAATAGCACGCCAGTCCGGCACGCCTTCGTCTGCGCCGCGAAAGTCGCTCCTTGGTTTCCGGCTAGAGGACCGCTGCATCACCTCGGTGTCAGTCGCCTGGTAGCTGCTTCAAGTGCCTGTCAGGCTCTTCCGGAAATTGTGGCCTGCACACCCCAGACCGCCGAGTATGGCGGGCCGGCGCGCTCCTTCCACAGCGGTCCGCACCACAACAGTATCAGAACCGCGTCGAGGGGGAGCGAGAACGAAAACTAAGCTTTCCATGACGCACCCTTCACCGCTTTGCGGTCAGTCCTTGCTGATTGGGCTCAAGAAACTTGCGTGTCATTTCCGCGGCGTGTTCATCGAGCCACTGTGTCATCGTCAGTTCGTGTTTCAGGATGGCTTCGCAGACGCGCTTTGTTTCCCGGTCGCCGGCATGCTCGGCGGCAGCGATCAAGATCTTGTAGCTCACTATTTCCATCTGCTCGAATGTGTAGCTCGCGAGTGAACCCGACCTCGTCATCAACAAAGTGGCCACTTAACCCCTGTCCAAAGGCAACCATCTTGGCGCCGACATCCTTGACCGTTGACATTCCTCCGGTGCTCCCAAGGCAGCGTTCCCAACATGGCAGCCTGGTCGCGGGTCTCCCGTAGGTGCTTGTCGATCTGAGCTATGAGTTCCGGATAGTTTTCAAGCCGAGCCGATTTGCGGGTCAGCGGTTATCGCCTGCTCTTCCATGGCGTGAACATCCCTTAGCATGCGTGAAGATGCTCTCTCTTGTCGGACATGACATTCTCCTTCCTACTTTCAACGAATGTGGGAAACCCGAGAAAGTTCCTCCTGGACGTCGGATCTGCATGACATTGTCGCCGGCAGACGCACGGCCGATAGTCTCTTATGGTCCGCAAGATCGGCGAGATAAGAGCTTTCTTCGATGGGCCCACGTAATCTTGTCATCCAAGTAACCAGAAGCCTGACTCGTTCCGCCGCTTTAAACGATGCGCTTCTCAACGGAGCATTACTCTCGCACCGTGGGTAGATGCGAGCCCAGGCATGCCGCGTGGCCACTTCTCAATGGGGATTCCGCCGAATTTGCTTTTGGGCTGTTTGTTGCATCCGTCTGAACTGACCAGCTCGGGAACAATCCTAGCCGGTCCCGGTTCGGCAGCAACGAGCAGGAATCAAGGGTGCAGCGGATAGTCTCTGGAGCATTGGCGGGAATGGCGGCAACAATGGCCATGACCATGGCCATGCGTCGACTTCATGCGCTGCTGGACAGCCGCGAAGACTACCCTCTTCCCCCTCGCGAGATCATAGAACAGACCGGCTCGGCCGATGATGAAGAAAACGCCCGTGCGGCTACCTTGGCCGCCCACTTCGGTTTCGGCGCCTTGGCGGGTGCGATCTTCGCCTTATTTCCTTCTGCGGTCCTCGCAACTTGGCGGATCGACATGGTCGCAACCTGCTCTCGAGCCATGAATGACGCTTCCAAGCTCGTCAAGGCATAGCTGATCCCGTTTCCCGCGGCGCCTTGAACAGCTCTCGAGGCTGTCGAGTCCTAGCGGTCTGGGCTTCCTTCCTGGATGTTGCAATCCCGACCGCAGGACTATCGCGCGGCCAACCGATGCGTATGGCCGCCCCCCGCTCGTCCAGCCTGATCGACGCCCGCTTCTACTCCGCCTCGTCAGGCCGGCACACCGCCCTTAGCGCCTTCAGCGCTTCTTCCGTGGAGTGGCAGAGAAGATGGAGTTCCACCGGTCGGCGAAGCGCAATCTGTATGTGATGAGGACCGAACACCCGGATCAAGCCGCGGCCCGGAAAGCGGCCGTTGCCCGGAGCTCGATTGTTCCACCGCGTGATCCTGCCGGGCGGGTTCCTGTAAGCATGCGGCGCGCCGAGTATTCGCGCGCATTCGTCGTAGAACCGTCTGTCGCTCGCACTACCACCGGTCATCTGCGAGACCTCTCGGTGGCGCCCCGCTCACCGCCCGTGGGCATATAGAGATCGGCGGCACCGGCGAAGCCGGAATCGAGCCAAGGGGGATGTCGGCATCCGCAGGCGTTATTCGAAGAGGACGGTTTCGGCAAACGAGCTTCAAGGTCTCCTTGAGAATTTCGACAATGATTTTTTCGCCTGGACAGCGATGGCTTGTTTCGGGCCGACCTCCTCCCTGCGGAATGAAGCGGAAATCTTCATTTCGCCACGACGACCCTCGCTCGGGGTCGAAGACTGTCGGCTGAGGAAAGAGACGCGGATCGTGGGTCGTTCCATAGAGATCAAGCAACAGCCAGTCGCCTTTCACGAGTGGATGACCCTGCCAAACAAGATCCTTTCTGAGCTTCGCCCCGACAAATGGGAAGAACGGATAGAGGCGCCGCACCTCCTCGACGAAGCCTTCGATCTGGTCGTCGTGCCCGCCGCGGAACCACTCCTGCCGCTCGGGGTTGCGGGCAAGCGCCAGAGCCAAAAATACGATCCAGCGGCTGATTGCTGCGATCGGACGCAGCAGGTTCAGAAGTTCGACCGCTGCCGCTTCCGTGGAAAGAGCTCGTCCGTCGGCATCCCGATAGAACACACAGATCGTCTTCAGCGCGCACTCGTCGACCACAACGAGTGAGCCGTCGCGCACCGCCTCTACAATCGAAATCAGCCACCGCTCGGTTCGCCGGCGAGACACCAGCGCCAGCCACGCCGACGGACCAAAGCTGCCGGTACTGTCGATCATTTCTGCAAGGCTCTCGGCGAGTTTGCGGTCATCACGGCTGTGCTCAGGGATGCCGATCCAATCTGCCGACGCTTTCGTCAAGACGAGATTGGCAACTTCGCGGAGATCGGAGCGACCAGTCTCGCGATTGTCGACCTGGGCAAGCCAGTGATGGCGAAACCGGTCAATGAGGGCTGCCACGGCACCATCACTCATCGCCAGATCGATGAACATCTTCTTCCTCTGCCGGTGCATCTCGCCGTCGAGCTGCTGAACACTGTGCTTATCCTGAAGTAGGCGGAGCACGGTCCACGGCATCGAACCAACGCGCGTTACGTCGTCACTGCCGTAAAAGAGTTGAGCTGCCTCCTCCCCGCGCATGCAGAGCACCGGCCGAAGCATCAGCCGCGTTCGAAAGACGTCGGTGCGGAGTTCGTCACAGCGCGCGGATATGAAGGTATAGCCCTCCCGGAGCAGCGCCAGGGTACTGTCGATCGACGATGTGCAGGGTACCGATTTCATTCCGCGTCCGGTTCGCTTGCAGATGCACAACTTTTCTCTGCTGCGGATGTTCCGATGTGTCAGGCTGCGCAATGCCAAACGCTGAGCGATCGGTGCTTCCCGCGGTGATCGATGAGCCCGGCAGAGATGCCACGACACCAATCGCCTTCTGCGCTCTCGAGAATACAGGAACAGCCGCAAGGCGCGGGAATAGTCGGACGCTCGCAATCGCCAAAGCATTTCCTTGCCCCGCGCCGCATTCAGGAGCGTCGCGAAGCAACAGCAATGTCGCTTCCGGGCTAAGCTCGATCCTTATCGAACTCCTGCCGCGCCTGCATGGCCGGCGTGGCGATGCGTCAGAGCCGCAACGGCAACCTCTATCAACCCAACGGCAACGTGCGGCCACGCGATGCGCTCCGAAAAACCGAACAGCCATGGAGAGACCAGCAATAACATGCCACCACCGACGTCCAGCATGAGGTGCACCGGCATCGGAATCGCGGCAACAAGGCCGAGCTCATAATCGGTAATCAGGCTGTAGACGATAACCGCAGCTCCAAGCACCATCGGCACCCATTGCGCCGCACTGCCGTCTGCGAAACCAAAGAGCCACGGGGCCAAGATCAGTAGGATACCCGTGAAGTAGTCGAGTACCCCGTGTACTCTGGTCGGAATGATTTCCATAACCGCACCTCCGTCTTTCTCCAGGGCTACAACCAAGCAAGCACGAGAAAGTTTCCGCCCAGACGCCACTGCCAGCCCGAGCAGAGGGAGGTGGTCTGGTGTGGCCATGCGCTCGGCCGGCACCAGCATCCGCGCCAACCACCTAGAGCTCTCGAAACTTGGAACGGTACCCGCGGATGCAGCGTTTCCCTCGATTGTTTCAGCAGGAACATGCAACCAAAATGATGAACCAGCAGACTAGATCCTCGGTAAACCCACTCGCCTGGTGGAAGTCCTGCTCGATCTACCAGATATATCCCCGCTCCTTTCAGGACTCCGACGGTGATGGCGTCGGTGACCTTCCCGGCTTGCTTTCGCGCGTGGACTATCTCGCCTGGCTTGGCGTCGGTGCCGTCTGGCTTTCACCGGTGTACCGATCGCCGATGGTCGATTTCGGCTATGACATTTCCGATTACACCGACATCGATCCGCTGTTCGGTACCCTGGCGGATTTCGAGCGCGTGGTCGATGCGCTGCACGAGCGCAGGATCAGGCTGATCCTCGACGTGGTCCCTAACCACACGTCCGACCAGCATTCGTGGTTCATTGAAAGCCGCTCGTCGCGCGATAACCCGAGGCGGGACTGGTATGTCTGGGCCGATCCAGGTCCCGACGGTCTGCCGCCGAACAACTGGCTCAGCCGTTTCGGTGGCAGCGCTTGGGAATGGGACGAGCGAACCGGCCAATATTACTACCATGCATTCCTGCGCGAGCAGCCCGACCTCAACTGGCATAACCCCGCAGTACGGGAGGCGTTCGCCGATGTGCTGCGCTTCTGGTTACGGCGCGGCGTGGATGGCTTTCGAGTCGACGCCAGTGCCGTCCTCGCCGAAGATCCGCTCCTGCGCGACGATCCGCCCAATCCGGATTTCGATGCTGAAATGCCGCCAACGGATAAGTTCAAACGGGTTTTCACCGATATCCGCCCTGAAACAATGAGCTATATCGAGGAGATGCGCGCCGTGCTCGACGCGTTCCCAGATCGAGTGCTTCTCGGTGAAGTTCAGGAAGGTTTTCGACACATCGGACAGTTCTATGGTGGCGAGCGTCCGCGTTTTCACCTGCCGCTCAACTCTCTGCTGCTTGAGACGGACTGGGATGCAGCCTCGATAGCTGCACGGATAGACCAGTACATCAACGCCATTCCCGACGGCGCCTGGCCAGTCTGGGTTCTCGGCGGGCACGACAAGCCACGCATCGCCACACGTGTCGGCCTGCAGCAGGCGCGTATCGCGGCCATGCTGCTTTTTACGCTCTCCGGCACCCCGATCTTCTTTGAAGGTGACGAGATCGGTATGCCGAGTTCGCAGATTTCCTCAGAAGACGCATGCGATCCGTTCGAGATCCGTGTTCCAGCCTTCGGCCTGAACCGTGATCCAGAACGGGCACCGATGCGCTGGGATGCCAGCGAGAAGGCTGGTTTTACCACAGGCGAGCCGTGGCTGCCGCTCGGCGATGACGTAGCGCAGCGAAACGTCGCCTTCGAGCGGGGCGATGAGCGGTCGCTGCTGTCGCTCTACCGGCAGCTCATTGCCCTGCGGCAGACGGAGCCAGCGCTGCTCGCCGGCGACTTCCGACCGTTGCGCAGCCGAGGCAACGTCCTGCTTTTCCGGCGGTGCACTCGTGACAGGCAACTTCTGATCGCCCTTAACGTCAGCGATGGCAGTGAGACTGTCTCCTTACGAGGCGGGGGCATGGTCCGGCTGAATACCCTTCTGGACCGCATAGGCGAGCCAGTGGATTCGCAACTATATCTGCGACCCAACGAAGGTGTGATCGCGGAGTCCTGTGTTCCTGAGCGGGCGAATGAATGATCGGCCTCACAAGGCCGAGACAGCTGCCGACGGCCGCGAGGAACGGGAGCCGAGCTCATGCGCTAACTCGGGCTGTCGGGGCAGAGATGTAGGTTTGCCGGCGCCGGGCCGATTTCTTAAATTCCGTGCAGAGGGAGATGGACGTCTGATCATATCCAAGCTCTGCGTTTTCTGGTATCCAACCTTGATCACCCAGTGGTGCAGGGCGCGCATGATCGGTGTCAGAGAGCTTCGGTCCGGTGACAGGTTCTGCAGTAGCGAGCGAGCGCCTTATGCTGATTGACGGCGTAGATTTGCTTGCCACCGATCTCTGCATTGTGGGCGCCGGTCCGGTCGGGCTGGCACTCGCAACAAAATGCGCCGCCAGAGGCTTATCGGTTTCACTTGTTGACGGCGGCGATTTCAGCAAGAGGCCCGGCTGGCAGGGTCTGTTCGGTGCGGGGGATCTCGCCACGGCGCATCACGCCAGCCGCGATCGCACTGGCCATCGCGGCATCGGCGGGACGTCCAGGCTATGGGGCGGCCGTTGTGTAACCCTTGACGACATTGATTTCGTGGCTCGGCCTCATGTGCCCTATTCTGGCTGGCCTATCAGTCATGACGAGATCGTTCGCTACTACCCCGAAGCGTTAAGGTTCCTCGGCTTTGCGGCGGATGAGGACGAGCTTCCATCATTTCCAGACCTCGGCGAGGCCGCTTCTGCGGAATCTTTGGAAAGGTGGGCGCCGGAGCCTGATTTGGCGAAGCTTTACTCCGCACGGCTGCGCGCCGACCCTATGATCCGTCTGCATACCGGCTGCACAGTCACTGATATCCGGCTCAATCTGGATGGTAGCCGGGTCACCGGGGTGGCAGCCAAATGGCATGGGCGCACGGTCGAGTTCGAAGCCAAGGCCTACGTGCTGGCAGCCGGGGGGCTCGATAACGCCAGACTGCTGCTCAAGACGCAACGCACATGGCCGCATAAGTTCGGCGGGCCGGATGGGCCGCTCGGGCTATTTTATACCGGCCATCTGACGGGCTACCTCGCCTCGGTACGGTTTACTCAGCCCGATCTCGGGCGAAGGCTCTGGTTTCACGGCCGAGGCGACCGCTCCTATGTTAAGCGTCGGCTGGCGCTCACGTCCCGAGCGCAATCCCAGCATCATCTGCTGAACACCGCCTTTTGGCTGGAGAGCTTTTCCATTGCCGATTCCGCCCATGGCAGCGGAGCGCTATCGATGCTCTATCTCGCGCTCGCAACCCTCAGAATTTACGCCCGCCTCGGGCGGGGGCTCGCCCCCTCGCCCACGCCGCTTGCAAGGCGCGGTCACCAGAGCCACTTAACGAACATGCGCCAGGATCCGCATCTGCTCATAGATACGCTGCAGGTGCTCGCGCAGCTTATGCGGCAGCCCATTCGTAAGCGCGGCTTCGCGCTTCTCAACCCGCGTGGCCGTTACCTGCTGCGCTACCATGCCGAGCAGTTTCCCGATCCCGAAAACCGCGTGTGTCTGCTCGACCGGCAGGACGGATCGGAGCTGCCCAGCCTGCGCATCAACTTCCGGTTCCAGACGGAGGATGCCCAATCCGTGGTCGAGAGCCACGACGTGCTCGACCGCGCGCTCCAGACGGCGATCCTCGGGCGACTCGAGTATCTCGCTGACGCGGACAAGCGTCTCGAGCACGTGCTGAAGCAGGCACTCGACGGTTACCACCAAATCGGGCTGACGCGCATGTCGGAAGACCCACAGCAAGGGGTGGTCAATTCGCAGTGCCGGCTTCACGACGTGGCAAATCTCTACGTTGCCGGCAGCTCAGTGTTTCCAACGGCGGGCCAAGCCAATCCGACGCTTGCGGCAGTGGCATTGGCGCTGAGGCTGGCGGACGATCTCCTGGCGGCAAAGCCACCTACGTCCGCGAGAAGATCGAGCACAGCCGCAAGCTGATAACGAAATTGACCGCAAAGCTCGCCTTCCAGCCTGTGACCTGGCCGGCTACCTCTTCGATGAGTTTCAAAAGTTGGAAAACCTTCCGGTTCGGTATGGCGAGTTCCGCTTCGAGAAGATTAGGGTTCAATTCCTGTTGATCCAATGCGATTTGTTTGGCCCGAACATGGACATCCTCGGCACGTTCACAGGCTCGTGAAGGGCGGCTCGCTTCGATAAATGCGGTCATCTACTGTGAAGGCGGTGAGCTAATCGGGTTTACGAGACATTCCGCCAGCCTGCTAGCCGCGGAGCAGCGCCGGACGTCATTTCGCCGCGCTGCAGGTGGAACGTTTTCTTGGCCGAAGCATTCCTTCGGAACGGCGAATACATGGAGACATGGGAGGCCTCTGTGGACGACGGAGCCGCGGCCCGGCGGCCCCGCGGAAGGAGTTCGAGCCTAAGCAGGACAAGACTGTGGCAGACCTCATGCCGGTTCTGTTTCGGACGGCACCCATTCGGAGGCGAGTGAGGCAAAGCGGTAACATTGATGCGACGCCGCTCAATACATCGCGGCCAACTGGCACGGCAGAATCCGTAGGCAGTGGGCGGCCTAACTAGTGCAGGACCACATCTCTATTTGGCGCCTGCCTTTCGACGGCTTTCCTGATCCACTGCCGGGTAAAATCGTTGATTTTTTTTGCCTCGGTGGTGGGAAGGCGGTTCATCCCATGGGGCCCTTCCGGCACGATCAACAGCGTGGCGTTGTGGTTCTCATTTTGCCACTTGTCATACATTAACAGGCTATCATCAAGAACCGGATCAAGTTCGCCGACGACGAACAGAGCCGGCGGCAAGCCGGTAAGATCACAGAAAAGCGGCGACAGCCACGGAGAGCGGCGCTGCGCCTCGTCCATCCCCGAGGTTAGCCGCATGAGATTTTCTAGAGCGGAAGGACCATGCATGATGAGCGCCTCCGCTGAAGATTTCCTCAGGCTCGGAGTGCCTGCCATATCGTAGGTGCCATAAAACAAAAGCGCGCCTGCGACAGCCGACAGATCGAACTGCCGACGGGACAGCGACGTCAGCGCACAAGCTGCAAGATGCGCTCCCGAGGATTCGCCTCCGAGGACCGCTCTATCCACACCGAACTCGTTCCGCATGTTTTCAAGTGTCCACCCTGTCGCTGCAAGCGCGTCTTCTATGGATGGACGGATCCGATCATCGCGCGCCAGACGGTATTCTACACTGGCGACGACCATCTGGCATTCCGTCGCGATCCCACTGTTTACTCGATCGTTGAAGCGGGCATTGCCCATCACCCAGGCGCCACCGTGGAAATCCAGGTAAATGCCCTTGCTCTGCCCCTTCGGTCGGAGGACGCGGAGTTCTGCATGATGACCTTCCCAGCATATCATACGCCGGGAGGTGTCAACGTTCGGGCAAGCTGTGCCTGCGCTCGAAAGGGCTTGCGTTGCCCGCAGCACGGCATGCAGCAGCAGGGACTGCCATCGGCGGTGCGGCTTGAATCGCGGCGCCCAGCGGAGCACCCTGTTGAAACGTGCCGCACTTAACCGGTCGCTATTCGTCAGCGGCACCGCGTCCGGCCCAATGATCGTCATTTTGACGGTAACCTTTTTCACCGTTGCAGCTATCAGAGCGCCAACACGGCCCCTTGGCCAGGGGCCTCCACGCCTGTCCTTCTCAACTGTCGGGTAAAATGTTGTTCCTCGATCCTTGAAGAGTCGAAGGCCGTGAACGCCACCTCCCCGGCCTCGCTCGTTCAAAAGCGACGGATTACCGGCGCAAGGTCTTCGTTCCGCCAGGCTGGGAATCTGGTGAGGTTTCAGCCGTTCTTTGCAGGCAGCGGTGGGAACCTACGCGGTCGTGGCCAGACCAGCTCGGTCAAACCCCCGGTGCCACAACCGGAACACTGTAGGTCAGGCAGCCGGCCGCAGGAGCTCCCCCGACGATGATCGCGCCACTTTGATAGAGCTGATTGCCCGCGAGAGGAGATTCAAATCTGACGACCCAAATAGGTCCGCTGGCATCCGTCGATACAACGGAACCGTCCGCAGCGGCGATGGCTAGCATGATTTCGCTTGCCGAGCTTTCTTTGCCGAACAATACCGTCTGAGGCGCCCCTCTCGCTGTCGGAAGCAAGCTGACTGCGGCAACGTCGATGGCGACCGCCGACAGACAGAAGACCAGAACGGCAGGACGTGACGATGGTGCGTGTGGCGGTCCCTTCAGGAACCGCCAGCCAAGTAACAGCGGCCCGAGACCGAAGACGGCCAACCAAAGGAGGTCCCAGAAGAACGGGTTTGGGCTGTCCATCTTGACACGGTGCAGGCCAAGAAGCCAATGCGAGGTGCCAGGCGCCGAAACCCATGAAGGTCCAAGCCATGGCGCTTGCGGCGGCGAACTGAGATGTGTCCGGATCGCGGCGCTGCCGCCACAAGAAACCAAGGCCGATGAGCAGCAGTATGTACATCGCAGCATGAAAGACTCCGTCGGCCATCACCTGGAAGCGCAGGTCAGCGGCGCGGTCCGCGATGCCAGAGAGCAGGTGATGCCATTGCAGGATCTGGTGCAGGAGGATTCCGTCGAAAACGCCGCCGATCGACAAGCCGAGAGCAAAGCAGCCGATCAGCCCTGACCTTTGTGTATGGGACAAGGTATTTCCCTTCATGATCCGGGCAACCAGGTGGGCGACGGGAGCGGGCCAACGCGCCCGTCACCAAATTCCCGACGGCGTCCTCGCGCACCCGGCACGCTGCCCGGATACGGGAGTTTGCCGTCCGCAAAAAACACTGCCGCCTTGCGTGAAAAGCGCCTAACAAGACTGTTTGCGCCTTGTTCCCTCAGGAATCGAGAATAAGTGTCGCGAAGGAGAAGCTGAGGCTCGGGTGATCAATCCTGGCCGTGATGTTGCTCAGGCTCGGACAGATGGACAGGCCGGCGCGCTTCGAGATCGAACCCGTCGCCCGAGCTCAACACGTGCGGTTTCAAGTCGTAGATGGAAAGCACCTGTTCTGCGGCGGCTCGGCGATGTTCGAGTGGCTCACGCCACTTGCATCGACCAGATAGACGGCGCCACTGTCGATAACCCTGAATTGGTGACCCCCACGACTATCGCCGTGTCTTAACTGCAAAATCGCTGCGACGGATGCTGCAGATCACCGAGGGCATTACCGCCAACATTTTCCACACCATCAACACCCTCGCCATTGAGGCCATCGAAAGCGGACGCGAGCAGATTACCAACGAAGCGATCGAGAAGTGGAAGCCGGAGTTTGATGCCGAGGCAGCCTTCGCATGACGCGGGAACATCCTCGCGGCAATTCCGGTAATCTTGGCGCCCCACACAGACGATCTCTTGTCGTCGTGGATCAGCCGGCATGCTTCATTCTATGCGATCCCGCCACTTGGTATGCTGCGGCATTGTCTTCCCGAGGCGTCGTCCTTGCGCTCGGCCGATCGCAATCTGACCGCTACTCAGGTCATCCGCCTCGCCGGCATCTTCTCCACCGAACCGGCCACCCTGCGCCGCTTGACCTTTTCGAATGTGGCGCCCAGGTTTCCGACGCCTGATTGCAGCCAGACCGCTACAGTCCTGCTCAGCCTGCCATCCGAGTGACCATCAACCGGGGCCCACTCTTCGCAGCCAGCTTCTCGGCCGGCGCACCCTTTCGGCCGCTACCATGGCACTGCGCTCATAGGAGAACGGCTCCTCGACGATGAGGCCGAGCGCGGCGTCCGAACCTGGACTTCGCCGACCGGAATCGCGTGCGTGGAACAGCATGGCGAATCCGCAACCCCACGGGAGCCACGCAGATCGAATCCAGGAACAACAATGCCGTTGCCGCGTTTGTTGCCGAGATCAAGGAGGGAGCCATGCAGGAGTTCATGTGGGATCAACCGGTGAAGCTTTCCATGCCCGGAGACGGCGAGCGCTGTATTAATGGTCCTCGCGAGGCTCTGCACTGCCTCGCCGAATGGACGGACGCCGGCGGCTGGTTCTATGAGCGCGCCAAAAACCGCTGCCACGCCGCTATAGAAATGAACGGGGATCTGGCGCTTTCGCGCCAGGCCTTCATCGCCGCTGCGATTGACGCCTCACTCCAGTGGGACTAGTCCCAAGGTCGGGTCAGTGTGCAGTGCCCGCGACGCGGCGAAACGCACCCACCCGGCGGCACCGAAGGTTGCTTCCGCTTTTTCGCTGAGGTTCAGAGAAATCCTCAGCAGGCGAGGATCAGCATCACCCGACAATTATTCAGCCGACAATCCGCACATCGACGAGCTGGCACAGGGCCTGCCGGCCGATGAACACCGTGCCCGGCTTCAGTCGAAGGCAATATTGGATTTTTTGAGCACTGGATGAGAACTCCCCCGTTACGCTACGCCGAAGGCTCTTAACGGCACGGGCCGCTCTCAAGCATTCGAGATGATTGAGCACCACGGCTTCCGGGAGCTGGTGTGGCTCCCGAAAGCCCTGAGCGGACGCGAACTACAGGCGACGCGAGCAGGCCTACCCGTCCTGCTCAGAACTCTAGTTTGACCAAACGCAAAGAAATCCCACTGCCGCCAATCCCGACCGACCTGCCCCCACACGGAAGGGGCGCATCCCGCCCCGGGGTTCTGCGGAAGGATGAATGTACACGAAGGGACCAGCCCGGCTCTGGTGGATAGCACACAAAGCCCGGCGCTCGGAGCGAGGCAGAGCGACATAGCGGCAGCTCGGATCCAGGCGGAGCCGTTCTGTTGGTTGGGCCGGGAACTCCGTGCACACTTGCGAGTTGGGCGCCTGGTTCAAGAGATTTTGGCGGTATGATTTCAGCGACGCCCCCACGGGAAGAAAATCACGGCAGCATCCGCGTTCCGCGGATCTATTATGCACATCCCCTCCTTCTCGGCGAGCTTGCCTTGTGGCGTGCGCTGTTCGAGCACGCGCGAGCGCTCGGGTTCGATACGGTATTGAGCGCACCACTATTTGCTCGTGGAGAGGGAGCGAGCGTCTTCGTGTCCGGGTCCTTCGATGAGCTGGATGCATTCCTTAACATGCCCGGTCCAGCCGAGGCTCAGATCGGATCTCTGGCTCGAACAGCGGGTGAATTCGGCCTGCGTTTCATGTTGGATTTGGTCCTCGATCGGGTTGCGCAATCAACGGCCGACGAACGACCGGATCCGCGAATCCCCGTGGAGGAAATCGGAAGCCGCAACATTCGTTTTGAACATGACCCCGACAGTTCTCGGCACATCGCAGAATGGCAGCAGCGGGTACGGCGGCTGGTGGATGCAGGCGTGACCGGCTTCAGATGCATCGGAATTGACCGAGTGCCGCCACATGTTTGGGCGAGCATGATCGAAGCAGGTCATGCCTCAAATGGAGACGTCGTGTTCCTGGCGTGGACGCCCGGTTCCAGCTACGAACGAAGGCGGTCACTGCGCGGGAGTGGGATAGCGGGCACCTTTTCTTCGATCGCATGGTGGGATCTTGAACAGTCCTGGCTTGCCGAGGAATACGAACTGCAACGGCAGCTCGGCTACCAAGTCTCCTTTCCTGAAGCCCCGTATGGCAAGCGTGTCGCGCATGGTGTCGACAGCTGCGAAGTGAGGGAACGCCGCTCTCTGCGGGCGCTGTGGTTGGCAGGTTTGACTGGCACCTTGATGGTGCCGATGGGCTTTGAGTTTGGCCTGGCTATGCCGCTCGACCCAATGCACGGCGATGGGCGCGGGCTTCGCGGCTTACGGGAACAGGCCAGCTTCGACCTTTCTGCCGAAATTCGCAGCGTGAACGAGGGCCTTGCTCATGACAATGGGGCGTTCGAGCAGCGGCCCTTGCGACTTGTCGCGACGACGCAAACGTCGGCTTTTGCGTTGATCAGGAGCGACGAAGAGGATTTGCGGTCATCCAAAAGAATCCGCGCCATTGTCGCTAATCGGGACTTGCGCCACTCCGCTGCGGCACCGATGCGATCGCTCAACGAAACGGTCTCGGCGTTCCTTCCCCTAACCTTAGACCAACCCCGAGGGCGTTTGCTCCGGGAGCCGCTTCGCCTGAGGCCGGGAGAACTGCTGGTCCTGGAGGGCCGTGCCGCGGCCCCGATCCTCGTGGGGTCAACAATGACGGCAAAGCAAGCCGCTGCTCGACCACGGATCGCCATCGAAAACATCACGCCCTCCGTCGATGGAGGCCGGTATCCGGTGAAGAGGGTGGTCGGTGGACTCGTGCGGGTTGAGGCCGACATCTTCGGCGATGGTCATGACCCTCTCTCGGCTTCGTTGATTTGGCGAGAGGCGGATGCGCCTGATTGGCAACAAACTCCGATGGAGCTGGCGGAGAACGACCGCTGGCGTGCCGACTTTCCGCTCCGGCGCCTTGGCCGTCATCAATTCGCGGTGGAGGCTTGGCGCAACCCTTTCGCGGTTTATCGCTACGAACTGTCGAAAAAGCACGAAGCACGGCTAAATCTTACACTCGAGCTCCAGGAGGGATTGCTTCTCGTCCGCGAAGCATTGGAACACGCGAAGGGGGAACTTGCCGGCCGGCTAGGGGCGCTCCTCGAACAGTTGCTAGAAGCCCCAGAAAGCGGCCGGACCGAGATGCTCCTCTCTGCCGAGACCTTCAGGCTCATGGCTGAGGCGGACCGGCGGCCGTTCAGGGTTCGCTCGGAGGTAATGCCTGTCGATGCCGAACGCGCCGGTGCGGCATTTGCGAGCTGGTATGAACTGTTTCCGCGCTCGCAAAGCGGTGACCCGAACCGCCATGGCACTTTCAAGGACGTGATGCGGCGACTGCCGAAGATCCGTGAAATGGGGTTCGACGTCGTCTATTTTCCCCCAATTCACCCGATCGGCAAAACGAATCGCAAGGGCCGTAACAACAGCCTCAAGGGCAGGCCCGGAGATCCCGGCAGTCCCTATGCCATCGGATCTGAAGAAGGTGGGCACGACGCCATTCATCCCGAACTCGGCACGTTCGAGGATTTCCGCGACCTCATCGAAGCGGCCGAGAAATGCGGCTTGGAGATCGCGCTCGATCTGGCCATCCAGGCGTCCCCCGACCATCCGTGGTTGAAGCAGAAGCCAGGCTGGTTCGACTGGCGCCCCGACGGGACGATCCGCTATGCCGAGAACCCGCCGAAGAAATACGAAGACATCGTCAACCTGGACTTCTACACGAAGGACGCGATCCCCGAGCTTTGGCAGACGCTGCGTGACATAGTCCAGCTGTGGGTCGACAACGGCGTAAAACTCTTCCGCGTAGACAATCCGCACACCAAGCCGTTCCCCTTCTGGGAATGGCTGATTGCTGATATTCGGGGGCGGCATCCGGAGGTCGTCTTCCTGTCGGAAGCCTTTACCCGCCCGAAGGTCATGTATCGCCTGGCCAAGATCGGCTTTTCCCAGTCCTACACCTATTTCACCTGGCGAAACACCAGATGGGAGATTGAGCAATATATGCGCGAGTTGACCGAAGAGGCCCCAAAGGACTTCTTTCGGCCCCATTTCTTCGTGAACACGCACGACATCAATCCCGACTTCCTTCAGGATGCGCCCCGGCCTGCATTCTTGATCCGGGCCGCACTGGCGGCGACCCTTTCGGGGCTTTGGGGCATCTACAACGGTTTCGAGTTGTGCGAAGGCCGCCCCGACGCGAAGCGCAAGGAATATGCGGACAGCGAGAAATACGAGATCCGCGCATGGGACTGGGATCGTCCCGGCAACATCATCCCCGAAATCGCGATGCTCAATCGGATCCGTAACGAGAACAGCGCATTACACTCTCATCTCGGGTTGACCCTCCTGGCTTCTTCCAACGACGCCGTGATGTTCTATGAGAAGGCGAGTTCGGGTCGCGAAAACGTGCTTCTCATCGGAGTCAGCCTCGACCCGTACAGCGATCAGCAAAGCGACGTCGAGGTCCCGCTCTGGTTCTGGGATCTTCCCGACGACGGCATACTCCCACTCCAGGATCTCGTCACCGGGGAGACGTTCACGTGGACCGGCAAGTGGCAACGGGTCCACTACAACCCGAGCGTCCTGCCGTTCAGCATATACCGAGTGAGGTGAGGAGGAACGATGGAAGCAGGTCACGAAACGCCGGGTACCGAAACGTTCTGGTACAAGGACGCGATTATCTATCAGTTACACATCAAATCCTTTTACGACGCGAACGGGGACGGGATCGGTGACTTTGCCGGACTGGAACAGAAGCTCGATCACATCGCGTCGCTGGGCACAACCGCGATCTGGCTTCTGCCCTTTTTCCCCTCGCCCCGCCTGGATGACGGTTACGACATCGCCGACTACGGCGGTGTCAGCCCCGACTATGGCACCATGGACGATTTCCGCGCCTTTGTGGAGGCAGCCCATCGGCGTGACCTCAGAGTGATCATCGAGCTGGTCATCAATCATACTTCCGACCAGCACCCGTGGTTCCAGCGAGCGCGGCACGCGGCGCCGGATACGCCCGAACGCAACTTCTATGTATGGTCCGACACGGACCAGAAGTTTCCCGAAACGCGGATCATTTTCCTGGACACGGAGAAATCCAACTGGGCGTGGGATCCAGTCGCAGGTGCCTATTATTGGCACAGATTCTACTCGCATCAGCCGGATCTGAATTTCGACAACCCGCTCGTTTTGCAGGAGCTGTTGAAAGTCATGCGTTTCTGGCTCGAAACCGGCATCGACGGCTTCAGGCTTGACGCAATTCCATATCTCGTCGAACGCGAAGGGACGATCAACGAGAATCTCCCCGAGACTCATGAGGTTCTGAAGGAGATCCGGGCCGCACTGGATGCCAGCCATCCGGGTAAAATGCTTCTCGCCGAAGCCAACCAGTGGCCGGAAGATACCAGAGAATATTTCGGCGAGGGTGACGAATGCCATATGGCGTTTCACTTCCCATTGATGCCGCGCATGTACATGGCGATAGCCAAGGAAGACCGCTTCCCGATCACCGACATCGTTCGGCAGACGCCCGATATTCCGGACAACTGCCAATGGGCGATCTTCCTCAGAAACCACGACGAGCTGACACTGGAGATGGTGACCGACAGCGAGCGCGACTATCTCTGGAACACCTATGCCGCCGATCGGCGGGCGCGGATCAACCTTGGTATTCGACGTCGCCTCGCGCCGCTGATGGAGCGTGACCGGCGGCGAATTGAGCTCATGAACGCGCTCCTACTGTCCATGCCCGGAACGCCCGTTGTCTATTACGGCGACGAAATCGGCATGGGTGACAACATCTATCTTGGCGACCGGGACGGCGTCAGGACCCCCATGCAGTGGTCGCCGGACAGGAATGGGGGCTTTTCGCGCGCAGACCCAGCCCGTCTTGTTCTTCCTCTCATAATGGACCCGCTTTATGGCTACGAGGCTCTAAACGTCGAGGCCCAGAGCGCCGATGGCCACTCGCTGTTGAATTGGACACGCCGGATGCTGGCGCTTCGCCGCAAGCACCCTGCCTTCGGACGCGGAGCCCTCCGGTTCCTGAACCCGGAGAACCGAAGAATTCTGGCTTACATGAGGGAATACCAGGACGATACGTTGCTATGCGTCGCTAACCTGTCGCGTCTGCCGCAAGCGGTGGAACTCGACCTCGCACAGTTCGAAGGAAGGGTGCCGGTCGAGCTTACCGGCATGTCGCCCTTCCCGCCGATCGGCCAGCTTACCTATTTGCTTACACTTCCGCCCTACGGCTTTTACTGGTTCCGGTTGGAAGCCGAGGCCGAGGGGCCGGCATGGCGCACCGAGCCGCCCGAGCAGCTGCCGGACTTTATTACCCTCGTGATGCGGCGCGAAATGGCTGATTTGCTCGAGAGCACGCAGGCGCGCGCAACTCTCTCAAGCGAAATTCTGCCCTCCTATCTCAAAATGCGGCGATGGTTCGCCTCCAAGGGTGAGCGGCTGAGCCAGGCTTCATTCGCTTCACTCACGCCGATGCCGTTTGGGAATGACCTGCTCTTCGGAGAGCTGGAAACCAAGTTCGAAAGCCATACCGAACGGTACTTTCTGCCTCTTGCGGCTGCATGGGACGATGACAAACCGCATGCGCTGGCTCAGCAATTGGCATTGGCCCGCATACGAAAAGGCCGGCGCGTGGGCTTCCTGACCGACGGTTTCGCGATGGAAAGTCTCGCGAGAGGGGTCATCAGAGCTCTCTGCGACCGGTCCCGCATAACCGGGAAATCGGGAACTTTCGAGTTCTTGGGAACGGAGCAGTTGGACTGCATCGGTATCGCCGACGAATTGCCGGTACGCTGGCTGTCGGCCGAGCAATCGAACAGCTCACTCCTGATCGGCGACATCGCCATGATCAAGCTGATCCGGCACGTATCACAAGGCACCCATCCCGAAGTCGAAATGACACGTCACTTGACGAAGGTGCAGTACGCGCACACGCCGCCGCTGCTTGGCGAAGTGGCTCGATCAGTACCGCATGAAGGCCGGTCGACTCTCATCATCGTCCAAGGTGCGATTCGCAACCAGGGGGACGGTTGGAGTTGGATGCTGAACAATCTGCGGCACGCCGTCGAGGACGCGATCGTATCTGGAGGCGAGAGCGTCCCCACAGGAGAGCGCTTCATACCCTTGTTGGGGCTCATGGAAACTGTCGGCCGCCGCTTGGCGGAGTTGCACGTGGCCCTTGCTGCGCCCACCGACGACGAGGCGTTCAGACCCGTCCGGACCGCCAAAGAGGATGCGCGGAAATGGCAGCTGGCGGTGAGCGACCGGCTCTCCGAAACCGCCTCCGTTCTAGCTGAAAGTGTCGAAGCCGCCGAGGAAGAAGTGCGATCGCAGATCGCCGACCTGATCGAGCGCCGCCAGGACATTGCCAGCGCCGTCGGCAATCTTGCCGGCGCAGCGGTCGGCACCCTGATGACGCGGAATCACGGAGACTTCCACCTCGGCCAAATTCTCGTCGCTGACGGCGATATCTACATCATCGACTTCGAGGGCGAGCCTGCCCGCGGCCTCGCGGAGAGGCGGTCCAAGACAAACCCATTGAGGGATGTCGCCGGATTCATCCGCTCTCTCAGCTATCTCGCCGCCTCCGCCAACCGGGACTGGGAGACAGCCACCGAGGATGACGACGGCAAACGTAGGCTATTGGTCCAGCAGTTTACGCAACAGGCGGAAAAAAGCTTCCGGAACGCGTATTTCGACGGCGTTGCAGGTTCCTCGGCGCTCGCAATGCCGCAAGAAACCCGGGAGAAGATACTGGACCTCTTTCTCCTGGAGAAGGCCGCATACGAAATCGCATATGAAGCGCGCAATCGCCCGTCGTGGGTTCCGATCCCTCTCGCTGGCCTATCCTCCATCGCCGCGAAACTTACGGGAAAGAACACATGAGCTCCGAGCGCGCGGACCTTCTCATCGGTCTCGACCCCGGCGCACTGGACGCGGTGGTGGACGGCAGGCATGGCGATCCCTTTTCCGTGCTCGGCCGCCACCGGAGCGGCGACACGACGGTCGTCAGGGCACTGTTCCCCGGCGCACTCGGCGTCGATCTTCTGCATCGGGAAAGCAATGCCGTTCTGACGCGCATGGAACAGGTGCACCGCGGCGGGCTCTTCGCCGCCCGCATCGACAGCCATGCAAGGCATTGGTTCCGCATCTTTTGGCCGGACGCGGTCCAGGACACAGATGATGCCTATTCCTTTGGCATGCTGCTCGGCGCATTCGACCTGCATCTCCTGTCACAAGGAACGCACTACAATCTTGGGCGGACGCTCGGCGCCGTTCCGATGGAGGTCGAGGGAATCGCAGGTGTTCGTTTCGCCGTTTGGGCCCCAATGGCGCGCCGTGTCTCGGTCGTCGGCGACTTCAACTCTTGGGACGGGCGGCGAAATCCGATGCGATTTCGGCATGAGGGTGGAATCTGGGAGATCTTTATACCGGGGCTCGGGCCTGGCGAACGATACAAATACGAGCTTCTGGACGCCGCAGGAAACCTGTTGCCGCAAAAGGCTGATCCGGTCGCAAGGGCAAGCGAGGCAGCGCCGGCCACAGGGTCGATCGTCGCGTCCAACGATCCCTTCGACTGGAGCGATCATGAATGGATGAGCGCGCGCAGCTCCGCCTCGAAGCTTGAAGGCCCGATGTCCATATACGAGGTGCACCTTGGCTCCTGGCTCCGCGTCGTGGAGGATGGCAACAGGTCCCTCGATTGGGTCGAGCTTAGCCAAAGGCTCCTGCCTTACGTAAAAAAGCTTGGGTTCACGCATATCGAGCTCATGCCCATCATGGAGTATCCTTTCGGCGGGTCGTGGGGTTATCAACCGCTCGGCATGTTCTCACCGACGGGCCGGTACGGCACACCGGAGGATTTCGCCTACTTCGTGGATCGCTGCCACCATTGCGGGATAGGAGTTATCTTGGATTGGGTTCCAGCGCATTTTCCCACCGATGTATGGGGCCTTGCGCGGTTTGACGGCACCGCGCTTTACGAGTACCAGGACCCGCGGGAGGGTTTCCACCGCGACTGGAACACTCTGATCTACAATCTTGCCCGAAACGAAGTGAGGGGATTCCTCATTGCGAGTGCTCTCGAGTGGCTGGAGCACTACCATGTCGATGGTCTGCGGGTCGATGCGGTGGCTTCCATGCTGTACCGCGACTACAGCCGGCAGGAGGGTGAATGGATCCCCAATCGCGATGGCGGCCGCGAAAATCTGGAAGCGATTGAGTTCTTCAAGCATCTGAACAGCATCATACACCGCCGCTGCCTTCATGCAGTGATGATTGCGGAGGAATCCACCGCATGGCCCGGTGTAACCAAATCGCCCGAGGAGGGCGGCCTCGGCTTCGACTTCAAGTGGAACATGGGTTGGATGCACGACAGCCTCCGGTATATGCGGGAGGATCCGATACATCGGCGCTACCACCATGGCACGATGACATTCGGGATGATCTATGCCTATTCCGAGAACTTTGTCTTGCCTCTGTCTCACGATGAGGTTGTACACGGGAAAGGCTCTATTCTCGGCAAGATGCCGGGTGATGCCTGGCAGAGGTTTGCCAATCTGCGCGACTACTACGCCTTCATGTGGGCGCACCCCGGCAAGAAGCTGCTCTTCATGGGCTCGGAGATCGGGCAACCCACGGAATGGGATCATGATGAGTCCGTCGTGTGGGATCTTCTTGACCGACCGGAACATGCCGCCGTGCAGACCTTGATCGGGGACTTGAACCGAATTTACATCCGCGAGCCCGCTTTACAATTCGGTGACGTAGAGCCCTCCGGTTTCGAGTGGGCCGTCGTCGACGACGCCGAAAATTCCGTCCTCGGTCTGCTGCGCTCATCAGCCGATCAGTCAACCTGGATACTGGCCGTCTCCAATTTCACTCCCATTCCGCGGCATGGCTACCGTATCGGAGTGCCGCGGCGGGGGCTTTGGAGGGAGATACTGAACACCGATGCCCGGGAGTATGGCGGATCGGGCGTCACGAACGGCGAATGCTGGGCCGATGACCAAAGTGCCCATGGCCGGGAGTCGTCCATCAATCTAGTGCTTCCCCCGCTGGCGACGGTCTTTCTCAGGTGGGCGGCAGAATGACTGCCTTGGACAAGCTCGCGAAAAAGCATGGGATCAGTCCGACCAGACCCGGGATTGAACGAGCCAAAGTTCCGATCTCCAATCAAACCAAGCGTAAGATCCTTACTGCCCTCCACGTCGAAACCAACCCGGCACCGAAGTGCTTCCTGCCGAGCTCTGTCCTCAAGGAGCGGGTTTGGGGCATTACGGCGCAGCTTTACGAGCTTCGCTCGTCGCGAAACTGGGGGATCGGCGATTTCGAAGATCTCGCCCGCCTCTGTGAGATCGCCGCAAGCTGGGGAGCCGACTTCGTCGGCCTCAGTCCGCTCCACGCGCCCTTCCTCGCGGACCCAGACCGCTGCAGCCCCTATGAACCGTCTAACAGGCGGTTCCTCAATCCGCTTTATATCGCCGTGGATCGAGTGAAGGGGTTCAAAGGCACTCCGGGGCTCGATACAATCTTGGAAAAGCTGAGAAGGACGGACTTGGTTGACTACAAAGGTGTGGCCAAGGCGAAGCTGCAAGTTCTGAGGCAGGTATGGAAAACCCGGAACAGGTGGTCGAAGGAGGAGCTTTGCGCCTTCCGGAATTTCAAGCAAAAAGGTGGCGCTGCGCTCAGATTGCATGCGCTCTTTGAGGCTCTTTCGAGTGAGATGCAACAACGCGGCAAAGGCGCTGGCTGGACTGCTTGGCCACTTGCCTATCAGAATCCAGACGGTGAGGACGTCCAGCGCTTTGAAAGCGATCACCGTGAAGAGGTGGAGTTCCATATTTGGCTGCAGTGGCTGGCGCATCAACAGCTATCAGAAGCCGCGGCACGAGCCGAGCAAGCCCGGCTGCGTATCGGCCTCTATCTCGACCTGGCCGTTGGCGAAGCACTCGACGGTTCCGCCACGTGGAGCGAACGGGATATCTACGTCTGGGGTGCAAGCATTGGCAGCCCGCCGGACCCTTGGGCGATCAATGGGCAGGATTGGAAATTGGCGGCCCTGCAGCCATCCACCATAGCGGCTGGGGCCAATTCGCCCTTTCGAAATATCATTGATGAGACAATGCGCTATGCAGGAGCCCTGAGGATTGATCATGCGGCCGCGCTACGCCGTCTATACCTCGTACCTTTTGACTCCACACCGGAAGACGGGGCATACGTTGAGTATCCGGACGCGCAGCTTCTTCGGGTACTTGCCGAAGCCTCACATGCGCATTGCTGTGCCGTAATCGGGGAGGATCTCGGTCTTGTTCCGAGAGGTCTGCGCGACCAACTGTCGGCCGCCAATATTCTCTCCTACCGCATTCTTTCTTACGAAAAAAGCAACCGAGGCTTCGCGGCTCCGGCACGCTATCCACGCCTAGCTTTGGCATGTGTCTCCACACATGACCATCAGACGATGGTCGGTTGGTGGAACGGCGCGGACATCGACATGCGCCTCGAGCACAGGCTCGTACCGACAGATGCGGCAAAGGAGGAGAGGCAGGAACGCGAGCGCGAGCGCGCACGGATCACAAGAGCATTCAACGCTGCCGGCATCGCCTTACCGCCTTATAAACACAGCCGCCGAGAACAGGAATTCATGCAGGCACTCGTCGTCAGCGCATATCGGTACGTCGGGCAAACGCCTTGCGTGCTGGTTGCCGCTCGGCTTGCGGACATGACGAACGAGCAGAGGCCAACAAACGTACCGGGTACAAGCACCAGCTATCCGAACTGGAGGCCGAAGCTTTCAATAGCGCTGGAGGACATACCGCGCGAACCTCTAGCTCTCATGGTGGCGCAGACCCTTGCCACCGAACGTCCTCGAAAGGGCTGATATCATCAACCCTGAATGAGCGGTTGCCTTGTAAACTGAAAATGTCCGCCGCGGCCTCGCCTGAGGTCGTTCCAAGGGATACATTATGCAATCGTAAAGGCACGAGAGGTACATTCTATTTCCAAGTGCGACATGCCAATGATTTCAATGGGTTCCCCTTGGAGATTTTGGAATGTCCCGACGCTATTCGCAGCGAATCTGACTGATCGACGCCGCCTCTTCCACTTTGTCGAACGCAAAGTGCCGATCAANGAAATGGCGCGCGAACTTGGTCGTCATCGATCGACGATTTACCGTGAGATCAGGCGCAACACCTTCCACGATCGCGAGCTGCCCGACTATAGCGGTTACTTCCCGACCGTTGCTGACGATATCCGCAAAGAGCGGCGGCAGCGTTTGAGGAAGCTTGTGCGGCACCCGCAATTGCGCGAACTGGTGATCGAGCAGCTGAAGGCACTTTGGTCACCGGAACAGATTGCCGGTCGTCTGCTCGCCGATGGCGTGAGCGCCGTGCGGGTCTGCACCGAGACGATCTATCGCTTCATCTATGGCAAGGAAGATCAGGCGCTGGAACTCCATCAGCATCTGGCGGAAGGCCGCCGCAAACGCCGCCCCCGCGGCTCGAGGAAACCCCGCGACGGCACTTTTCCTGCTGCCTGCAGGATATCGCAACGTCCTGNTTTCATTGGTAATCGTTCGCAGTTCGGTCACTGGGAAGGCGACTTGTTGATCTTCCAGCGTGACTTGGGCAACGCCAACGTCACGTCCTTGGTTGAACGCAAGAGCCGCTACACCGTCATGATCAAGAACCACAGCCGGCATTCACGACCAATCATGGACAAGATCATCGAAAC
>NZ_AQWP01000012.1 GCF_000375585.1 Sinorhizobium meliloti 4H41
TGTATAGCCCGGACACATGACTGACAGGTGTTCGGGGAGATGGCTGACACGTTCATACTGGCATGGATCGGTTTCGCGAGGAGGTTGTCCATGCCGTGGAAAGAGGTGTCGGTTATGGGGGAGAGGCAGGAATTTGTGCGGCTGGCGCTGGCGGAGGGTGCGAACCGCCGGGAGCTGTGCCGGCGGTTCGGGATCAGTGCCGATGTGGGCTATAAATGGCTGGCGCGGTGGCAGGCAGGTGACCGGGAGCTGGCTGATCGCTCGCGCCGCCCGCATGTGAGCCCGTTGCAGTCGAGCGCGGCGGTGGAGACAGAGGTGGTTGCGGTGCGCGATGCGCATCCGGCGTGGGGCGCACGCAAGATCGCGCGCGTTCTGAAAGACCGGGGGCAGCATGCGCCGGCGCCTTCGACGGTTCATGCTATCCTGAAGCGCCATGAGCGGATCATGCCGCCGGTCGGTGGCGCGCCGGCGACCCAGCGCTTCGAGAAGGAGGCGCCGAACCAGCTCTGGCAGATGGATTTCAAGGGCTGGGTTCGGCTCGGCGATGGCACGCCCTGCCATCCGCTGACGATGGTGGACGACCATTCCCGCTTCGTGCCTTGCCTGGCGGCCTGCGCCAACCAGCAGGGAGTGACCGTGCGCGGCCATCTGGAGCGGACATTCCGGCGCTACGGCCTGCCGGACGCCCTTTTCGTCGATAATGGCGCGCCCTGGGGCGAGGCCTCGGGCGAGCGTTGGACAAGACTTGGCGTGTGGCTGTTGAAGCTCGGCGTCGGCCTCCTGCATAGCCGGCCCTATCATCCGCAGAGCCGCGGCAAGAATGAGCGCTTCCATCGCACGCTCAAGGCCGAAATATTCGATTTCGCTCGATTTTCCGATCTGGCTGCCGTCCAGCGCGCCTTCGATGCCTGGCGCGAACTCTATAATTTCGAGCGGCCCCATGCCGCGCTCGATCTCGACGTGCCGGCCCGTCGCTATCGTCCCAGTTCGCGCCCCATGCCCGAGCACCTTCCAGAGGTGATCTACGATGAAGGCGAGGTCGTCCGCACCGTCCCCAGCACCAAGGCCTATGTCAGCTTCAAAGGCCGCAAGTGGAAAGTCCCAAAGGCCTTCTGCGGCGAACGCATCGCCATTCGCCCGCTCGACACGGACGGGCGATACGGCATCTTCTTCGCTGCCCTCCGCATCGCAGCCATCGACTTGACAACCAAGCAATCCGTCAGTGATCTATCCGAACAGGTGTCAGCTATCTCCCCGGGCTAAACAACGAGCACAGGGATGAGGGGAGGAGAGGTTGCAGTCCTCCGATACGTTTCCTACAGCGCCGCGTCTTATGAGACGCGCAAAGGTCGCTGTAGCACTTTGAGCTGCTGCATGTGTCCATTGATCGGCTACGATCAATGGACACATGCAGTGGCGCACGGTCGGTACTCAATGAATTCAAACGCATCGCCATGCGCGCCGACAAAACCGACCAGAGCTTCGACGCCATTATCCATCTCGCGGCAGCCGTCATAAACTCAAAATGAATCTCTTACAGGCCTTAGACTAGATCACCCGCACTTCCGGAATGGCGACGACGAAGCTGCCGCCCCAGGAGCGGACATAGGCGTGGGCGGCGACGATCTCGTCGGTCAGGTTCCAGGGCAGAATGACGATATAATCGGGTTTTTCGGCCTCGATCCTGGCGGGATCATAGATCGGAATGTGGCTGCCGGGCGAGAGCTTGCCCTGCTTCAGATCGTTGCGGTCGACGATGAAGTCGATATCCGACGCGGTGACCCCGCAGACGTTCAGGAAGGTGTTGCCCTTTGCTGCAGCGCCGTAGGCCGCTACGCGCTTGTTTTCGCTTCTGGCCTGCGCGAGAAAGGCGCGGAATCCATCGCAGACAGCGGCGATGCGCCGCCCGAAGGCGGCGTAGATGGGCATCTGCGTGAGTCCGGCGCTTTCCTCCTCGGCCCGCACTTCGGCGAGCTTCGCGGTCGCCGGTCTGTTTCCGGACACCGCCTGGGCGTAAACGCGCAGCGAGCCTCCATGGGTCGGCAGTTCCTCGACATCGAAGACCTTCAGCCCGCAAGCGGCGAAGATACGTTCGACGGCCGCGAGCGAGAGGTAGGAATAGTGCTCGTGATAGATCGTGTCGAATTGGATGCCTTCGATCAGCCGCAGGAGGTGCGGAAACTCGAAGGTAGCGACGCCGTCCGGCTTCAGGAGGATCGCAAAGCCGCTGACGAAATCCGCGATATCCGGCACATGGGCGAGAACATTGTTGGCGGCGGTGAGATCGGCGCGGATGCCGCGGGCGACGAGCGCGTTGGCCGTGTCGCGGCCGAAGAAGGCGACATGGGTCGGCACGTTGCGGCCTTCGGCGATCCTCGCGGCATTGGCCGCCGGCTCGACGCCGAGCACGGGAATTTGCTTGACCGCAAAATATTGCAGCAGATAGCCGTCATTCGACGCGACTTCCACCACCTGCGAGCTGCCGTCGAGAGCGAAGCGTTCGATCATCGCCTCTGAATAACGGCGCGCATGGTCGAGCCAGCTCGTCGAGAATGACGAGAGATAGTGGTAGTCGGCGTTGAAGATTTCGTCGGCCGGAACCGTCTCGGTGGTCTGGACGAGCAGGCATTCGGAACAGACCATCACCTTCAGCGGAAAGGCCTTCTCCCGGGCGATCGCCTCCTCGGTCGGCTCGAGAAACGAGTTGGACCAGGGTGTCGCCCCGAGGTCGGCCACGACGGTTTCAAGCGGGGTCGAGCAGAAGCGGCAGGAGTGGGACATCGTGGATCAAAGGCCTTTCGTGAATGCTTCTATCTGGTCGAGCGTGAGTTGACGCGCAGCTTCGCCGCGGCGCCAGCCGTCGTACCAGCGCGCGGTCCACTCGATCGCCTGCTTCTGGGCGAGGCGCGGGCGCCATGCGAGGTTCTCGCCGGCGAGAGCCGGATCGAGGCCGAGCGTCTGCATCTCGCGCGGTTGTTCGAGCGCCGAGACGTCGTCCCATTCGGGGTCGAGCCCCATCGCGGCCTGCACGGCGTTCGCCACGTCGCGCACGGGGATCGCCGGCTCGGATGGCGAGGGGCCGAAATTCAGCGCATCGACATCGCTTTCGCCCTTGTAGAGTGCCTCGGCAAAGAGAAAATAGCCGTTGAGACAATCAAGCACGTGCTGCCAGGGACGCGTCGCGAGCGGGCTGCGAATATTGAGTCGCGAGCCGGATAGGGCGGCGCGCACGACGTCCGGCACGAGCCGGTCGTCGGAGAAATCGCCGCCGCCGATCACATTGCCGCCTCGTGCCGTGGCGACACGAATGCCGCGCTCCTTAAGGTAGGCGCTGCGCCACGTTGCGACGGCAAGCTCGCAGGCTGCCTTGGAGCCTGAATAGGGGTCATGCCCGCCAAGCGTATCGCTCTCCCGGAAATGCCGTCCGCTCTCGTCGTTGCGGTAGACCTTGTCGGTCGTCACGACGAGGACGGCCTTCACGGAAGGCGTCGCACGGGCCGCTTCGAGCAGCCGGACCGTGCCCATGACATTGACGTCGAAAGTCTCGGCAGGCTTCGCATAGCTTTCGCGGACCAGCGGCTGCGCCGCCATGTGCAGGACGATCTCCGGCTCGCTCTTGCGTGCGATCGTCGCGAGCGCTTCACCGTCGCGAATGTCGCCGAATTGACCGCCCGGTGCTCCGTTCGGATGCAACAGGTCGTGGAGCGACGGCCGAGAGGCGGGCGGCAGTGCATAGCCGGTCACATGCGCGCCCATCTCCTTGAGCCACACACCCGCCCAGCTTCCCTTGAAGCCTGTATGGCCGGTCAGCAGGACGCGCTTTCCCGCCCAGAATCCCGGATCAGGGAGACGGCTCATGCCCAGACTTTCCAGGGCGCGCGGTTCTGCTGCCAGAGCTCTTCGAGCTGGGTCTTGTCGCGCAGCGTGTCCATCGGGCGCCAGAAGCCTTCATGCGGGAAAGCCATCAGCTGCCCATCGCGCGCCAGGCCCTCGAGCGGCGCGCTTTCGAAGGGGACGTGATCTCCCGCGATGCGGTCGAGCACGGAGCGATTGAGAACGAAAAAGCCGCCATTGATGCGGCCGTTGTCGCCGGCCGGTTTCTCGGTAAAGCTCATGACCTGCCCGGCTTCGGTGGCGAGCGCACCATAGCGCCCCGGCGGCACCACGCTCGTCACGGTCGCCTCGCGGCCGTGACGCAAATGGAATTCGGTGAGCGCGCGGATATCGACATCGGCGACGCCGTCGCCATAGGTCAGGCAGAAGGTCTCGCCGAGATAGCCGGCGACACGCTTCAAGCGGCCGCCGGTCATGGACTCCGGTCCCGTATCGACCAGCGTCACCCGCCAGGGTTCGGCACTCTTCGTGTGATAGGCTGTCTCGCCCGTCGTCATGTCGAAGGTGACGTCGGAGGAATGCAGGATATAGTTGGAGAAGTACTCCTTGATCATGTAGCCGCGATAGCCGAGGCAGATCACGAAATCCGAAAAGCCGTAATGGCTGTAGATCTTCATGATGTGCCAGAGGATCGGGCGCCCGCCGATCTCGATCATAGGCTTCGGCCTGAGGTGGCTCTCCTCCGAAATGCGGGTACCGTATCCGCCGGCGAGAATGACCACCTTCATGCCCACGACTTCCCTCTCCATACTGCCTTCGACCGCCATTTCGCGGATTGCCGCGCCGGCGGTTCATTGGAGCATTTTAGCCGCGATTGCAAGAATCGCGCTGGCGGGAAGCCGTGTTGGCGCCCTGCAAGCTAACCCCAAAGGACTAGGGGCGGCGACCGCGGGTCTGCTTGCCGGGTTTAGGGCAAAGGCGCAGAATGCCCGCCGCTGGGGGCAATGGTTCACCGCGGGAGGAGCGAATCATGAACGACATGAGCCTCATCAATCTGCAAAACGGAATAACAATGATCAGCGCCGCGGCAATCGCGGCATTTGCCGCGCGCCTTCGCGGGCGCGTCCTGATTGCGACCGACGCCGCCTATGACGAGGCGCGCACGATCTGGAACGGCATGATCGACAGAAGGCCCGGGCTGATCGTGCAATGCGCCGGAGCGGCCGACGTCGTCAATGCGGTGCGCTTTGCGGCGGAGAACCGGTTGCTCGTCGCGGTGCGCGGCGGCGGTCACAACATCGCCGGCAACGCGGTCTGCGACGGCGGCATGGTGATCGACCTCACGCCGATGAAATCGGTGCGGGTCGATGCGACGACGAAGACGGCCTGGGTCGAGCCGGGGGCGACGCTTGCCGATCTCGACGTGGAGACGCAGGCCTTCCGTCTTGCATTGCCGACCGGCATCAACTCGACGACCGGTATCGCCGGCCTGACGCTCGGCGGCGGGTTCGGCTGGATCACGCGCAAATTCGGATTGACGATCGACAACCTGCTATCGGCCGATGTGGTCACGGCCAGCGGCGAACTGGTGCGCGCGAGCCCCACCGAGCACCGCGACCTTTTTTGGGCCATCAGGGGCGGCGGCGGCAATTTCGGAGTCGTGACGGCCTTCGAATTCCGCCTGCACGAACTCGGCCCCGACGTGCTCTCCGGGCTCGTCGTCCATCCCTTTGCCGAGG
Organism: Sinorhizobium meliloti 4H41; assembly: GCF_000375585.1. GTDB lineage: Bacteria > Pseudomonadota > Alphaproteobacteria > Rhizobiales > Rhizobiaceae > Sinorhizobium > Sinorhizobium meliloti_A. Next base: position 5,574 of record NZ_AQWP01000012.1, read on the forward strand.
CCGAAAGCGTGCTCCAGCAATACAGGCAGGCGCTCGAAAATGCGCCGGACGAACTCACCTGCTGGGTGGTGATGCGCCAGGCGCCGCCGCTGCCCTTCATACCGGCCGAATGGCACGGCAAGGAGGTCGTCGTGCTCGCCATGTGCTATTGCGGCGATCTCGAAGCGGGCGAAAAGGCGGTGGCGGAGCTGCGGGCGATCGGCAATCCGATTGCCGACGTGGTATCGCCGCATCCCTTCGTCGGCTGGCAGCAGGCTTTCGACCCCTTACTCGCTCCGGGTGCCCGCAACTACTGGAAGAGCCACGACTTCATGGAGCTTTCCGATCAGGCGATCGGCATTCTCACCGAATCGATCCGGCAGTTGCCGGGCCCGGAATGCGAGGTATTCATCGCCCATGTCGGCGGCGCCGCCGGCCGCGTTGCGGCAGAGGAAACCGCTTTCCCGCAGCGCAACTCGCACTTCGTCATGAACGTGCACGGCCGATGGCGGGACGCGGCGATGGACCAGGCCTGCATCGACTGGGCGCGGCATCTCTTCGAGGCAGCAAAGCCCTATGCCGCCGGCACGGCCTACGTCAATTTCATGCCTGAAGACGAGATGGACCGGGTCGAGGCGGCCTACGGCGCGAACTATGGCCGGCTCGTCGAGGTCAAGCGGCATTACGACCCGCTCAATCTCTTCCGGATGAACCAGAACGTCCGGCCGATAGAGGAACGCGGGGCGGCCTGAAGCGGGTGGCCTCGTTCGTAAGGCAACGCCTGGAGGCAGTTCATGAAGGAGCAAACGACCCGCGAAATTCTTCAACGCGCGGCGGAGCACGCCGCGCGTTTCCGCGACAAAATTACGGAGCTGCCGCAGCGGCCGGAGCAATCGTATCCGGCCGCATTGAAGATGTTTCGGGAAGCTCTGCCGGAACGGGGAAGCGCCGGTACCATAGTGATCGACGAGCTTGCCGCGAAAGCGGAGCCGGGGCTTCACGCGATGACGGGGCCACGCTTCTTCGGCTGGGTCATCGGCGGTTCGCATCCGGTCGGGGTGGCGGCCGACTGGATGACGAGCGCCTGGGGACAGAATGCCGGCAATCATCACGCGGCGCCGGCCGCAGCCGCCGCCGAGGCAATCGCGGCCAACTGGCTGCTCGATCTTCTCGACCTCCCGCGGGAGAGTTCCGTCGGCTTTGCGACCGGGGCGACGCTTGCCAATTTCATCTGCCTTGCCGCAGCGCGCGGAGAGGTGCTGCGGCAGGCCGGATGGGACGTCGAGGCGCAGGGCCTCTTCGGCGCGCCGCCGGTCGCGGTGCTGATCGGCGACGACGCGCATGCGACGGTCTTTTCGGCGCTGCAGTTCCTGGGCTTCGGGCACGACCGCGTGCTGCGCGTCCGGACCGACGACATGGGTCGCATCACCGGCTCGGCTTTCGCCGAGGCCGCGGCGCAGATCTCCGGTCCCTGCATTGCGATACTGCAGGCAGGACAGATCAATACCGGTGCCTTCGACGACTTCGCCGGCATCATGCCGATTGCCCGCGGCCTGGGCGCCTGGGTTCATGTCGACGGCGCCTTCGGCCTCTGGGCGCGCGCCACTCCCGGAAAGCGCGGGCTCACCGACTGGATCGAAGAAGCACATTCCTGGGCGACCGATGGCCACAAATGGCTGCAGACGCCCTATGACTGCGGATATGCCATCATCCGCGATCAGGAAGCGCATCGCCGGGCGATGACGATCGCCGCGAGCTACCTGCCGCCGACCACCGAGGGCGAGCGGGACCCGAGCCATTTCGTGCCCGAACTGTCGCGCCGAGCCCGCGGTTTTGCCACCTGGGCGATGATCAAGCATCTGGGACGCGAAGGCATCGCCGCCATGGTCGACGGGCATTGCCGCGTCGCCCGCGCCATCGCCGGGCGGCTGAGCGGCGAAGAGGGCATAAACGTCCTGAACGAGGTGGTCCTCAATCAGGTCCTGGTACGTTTCGAAGCGGCGATGCCGGGCGATGAAGGCGACCGGATGACCCAGGCGACGATCGCCAGGCTGCAGGCCGACGGCATCCTGTTCGCCGGCGGCGCCGTCTGGCGCGGCCGCAAGGTGATGCGGCTCTCGGTCATCTCCTGGCTGACGGACGACCGCGCCGGCGAGAGGACCGCCGGGGCGATCATCGCTGCCTGGCGCGCCGTTCGTGATGGCACTGAGGTTTAAGGCGCTTTTGCCCGGCACCGAAAGAAGGGCGGCCGGTATCGGAACCTCTCCACGCCCTTGCGGTTAGCAGGCGATGGGGCGGCTGTTTTATGACCGCGGCGAAGCCGCCGCGCCGTCTGAGGACAATACAGCCGCTACCGCACACCGACGTGCAACTCGAGGAGGAGCTCACATGTCACTGATGAAATTTCCGACCGTGACGGCCCTTGCCGCCATCATGGCCATCAGCGCCGCAACGAGCACTGCCGCCCAGGCACCCGCTCCGATTCCGCCCGCAGGAGAAATGCCGGCCCAGGACCGGGGCATTGAACCCGATATGCAACCCGGCGATCAGGGGGGCGGTGGAAGCGTCACCCAAGGCGATCAGCCAGACATGATGCGCGAGGACATGATACGTGGCGACGGGAAGCGCGGCGACCGGATGCGGCATCGCGACCGGATGCGGGGCATGATGATGCACCGGCAGACGATGCACCGTCAGATGATGAAAATCATGTTCGCCATCACCGATGCGGACAATGACGGCGCCCTTTCCTTCGAGGAGATCAGCACGATCCACAAGCGGGTTTTCGACAAGGTCGATATCAACCGCGACGGCAAGGTCACGCCGGAAGAGATACAGGGCTTCTTCCACGATTAGGAAGGCTCCGCTACGCTGGATGAAAGCAGTTTTCCTCCCCGGGACGGTTGCGGCCGCCCCGGCACGTATGGTGGGGACCCTATGGCATCACTCCAGTTGAAGCGTGTCTACCAGACGCCCGGCGCGTCCGACGGTACGCGCATCCTCGTCGACCGGCTCTGGCCGCGCGGCGTCGCCAAGGAAAAGGCCGGCATCGACCTCTGGCTCAAGGACATCGCGCCGAGCGACGCGCTGCGCAAGCGCTTTCATGGGAAGCCGCAGGATTGGGATGCGTTCTGCGTCGCCTATGCGGAGGAGCTCGAGAGCGGGGCCGCGCAGGCGGCGGTGGCGGAGTTGCGCGAACGATGGAAAGAGGGGCCGCTGACGCTGCTTTATGCCGCGCGTGACGAGGCGCACAACAATGCCGTTGCGCTGAAGGCGTGGCTGGAGCGGGGAGGGGCCTCTTAGCCCCTATGATTTCAGGCCGGATCGGCCTAGAATCGTAACCGATTCTGGTAAGCAGGGCGGCATAGGGGCGGAAAACAGCACACAGTTCGCCTCGCCTCGCCTCGCCTCGCCGCTCCGAAGACGTGGACAGTGACCACCCTTGTTCACGCGACATTCCGTCCGAGGTTGCCGGTATCAACCCGGGCATGCGGTAGCCGCATAGTAGCCATTCCTTGCATTCGCCGTGCCTGATACCGATTTATGCAATGAAAGCTTCGACCCGTACTCCAACAATAAACGTGGCATACGTCCGCCCGGCCGACCGGCCGCGCCTGCGGAGGCCGCCTTAACGACCAAAGGAGCCAGCAATGCGGGATTCTGCCAAGACCCTGAATGAGATGACGCCTCGCGAGCGCGCAAACCTGATGACCCTTGTCGCGGACGCACTTGAAGCCACCGCGGATGAGGCACAGGAAATCGGCGACGATCGGTTTGCAGCAAACTCGATCAGTCTCGCCAGAATTATCAGCGGTTGCGCCGAAGATGTCGCGACAATGGATTTGCCGGCCGCGGAACTTCTTTTGCAGCACGGTATCTCGCTGATCGCCCTGTTCCGGCGTCAAGCGCCGCCAGTTCTGCATTAAGGCCTGTTGAGCAGCTCAAAGTGCTACAGCGACCTTTGCGCGTCTCACAAGACGCGCGGCGCTGTAGGAAACTGTTCAGAGGACTGCAATCTCTCCTCCCTCCTCATCCCTTGCGCTCGTCACAGGGATCCAGCAGCGCCGCGTCTGCGGCGCGGGAAGCGTTCTTTCAGCCCAAGGACTTGGTCTGGCTGGATTCCTGTGACAAGCACAGGAATGAGGAACTCAAACAAGCCGCCGCGGGTGGCCGAATCTCAACAGGCATTAGTTCATGTGCTATGCTGGCCAGGCGGACCGGCTGAGAATGCCGGTGCACGCGATCGCGAGCGGCTCGATCACGGAACGGTGCCCCGGCAGGCCCAGGCGACGTTCGCAAAGGAGCGCGGACCGTCGGGCCGTCCGGCTTCGTAGGCGTCGCGCACGGCGGCACTGGTGCGTGACCGCTCCTCCGCATCGAGCGTTGCCACATATTTTCCGAGCGGCCCTTCGCCCGCGCCGATCGGCGCCCAGTAATCGTCGAAGTTCCGGTAATCCATGCGGATCATCAGCTCGGTTTCCGCAACGTTTGCGAGACCCTGCTCGACAAATGTCCGCTTCATTTCTCCCGGCCGCATCATCGGCTGGGAGCAGTAGCGGGCGCGAAGTGCGCGCCCGCCTTCGCCGAGCGCCGCCACCGTGTCGACCATCATGCGCATGCCGGGCATTCCGCCGAAATGGTCCCACACCGCCGCCGCGACGACGCCGCCGGGACGCACCGCGCGGCGCATCTCGGCCACGGCCTTGCCTGCTTCGGGTACGAAGTGGAGCACGAGAAGGGCGAAGGCGCGGTCGAAGGTCCGGTCTTCGAACGGCAGGGCGCAGGCATCCGCTTCTCTTATCTTTATGCGCGGATCGGTGTTGCGCCGGATCGCCTCCTCCACGAAGACGGGCGAATAGTCGATCGCGGCGATCTCTTCGAGCCTGGCGGCGTCGGCGAGTGCGAAGGTGAGACTGCCGGTTCCGCAGCCGACATCCAGAACCTTCTCTCCATCGGCGACGCCGGCAAAATCTATGAATTTCGGCGCAAGCTTCCGGCTCCAGCGGCCCATGAGCTGCTCATAACCGGCTGCATCATGCACGTTGAAGCTTGATGTCATCAGGGCCTCCCTCGCCGCGGGGAGCTAATCTAAACCTGTGAGAAGGGGTTGCCAAGGCGGCACGCATCACGCGCGTCGGCAGACCTGCGCCGTGCAGCTGCTGGGGACGACGTGCTGATTTCTGAAGAAGCTCAAAGCCGCCGAGAGTCCGGCAACCGAACGAACTGAAGCCTATTTTTTCCTGCTGATGCTGCTTTTCAATTTTCTAGAACGAAAGCAGAGAAATTATACAACTACATGCACGCTCCGTCCCTTTGTAAATCATGGATCACGGTCTCGGCCCTGAAGAATTCGGGTCGGCCGAAACGAGTTAACAGCAGGAGATCTACGATGAGCATCACCGCCACCACGACGCCCGGCAAGACGTTGCTGTCCCCGACCGATCATGCGCTCGTCCTTATCGACTACCAGTCGCAGATGGCGTTTGCGACCAAGTCCATAGCGCCGGAACTGCTCCGCAACAACGCGGCCCTCGTTTCCCGCGCGGCAGCCGGCTTCGAGGTGCCCACCATCCTCACGACCGTCGCCGAAAAGAGCTTCTCGGGCCCGATGTTTGCGGAAGTCACGGACGCCTTTCCCGGCCAGCGGCTTCTTGACCGTACCTCGATGAACACCTGGGAGGATGCGGCCGTCATCGAGGAGGTGAACCGTATCGGCAAGGATCGGATCGTGTTCGCCGGCCTCTGGACGTCTGTTTGCATCGTCGGCCCGACGCTATCGGCGCTCGACCAAGGCTTTGAAGTCTATGTGATCACCGATGCCTGCGGCGATGTCTCGGCCGAGGCCCACGAGCGTGCGGTGGAGCGCATGGTCCACGCCGGGGCCCGCCCGGTGACCTCGGTGCAATACCTTCTCGAATTGCAGCGCGACTGGGCCCGGGCCGACACCTACGAGCTCACGACCGGCATCGCGAAGAAGTGGGGCGGCGCCTATGGCATCGGGATCACCTATGCCAAGGCCATGTTCGGCGCCTCCGAGGGCGGTCACGGCTAGAGCGGAACGAGGAAAGGCGATCCTCGGCGCCGCAATCCGGCGGCAGGCCGACCGTGGTCCTCGGAAAGCGCGCGCAGCCTTCCGGGGGCGGGCGGAGCCATCCCGGAATCGATCCAAACGCAGGGAAGGAGAGACCGCATGAAGATCTACCTGCTCTCGCTCGGCGCCGGCCTGCTGGTGGGCGTAGTCTATAGTCTGCTCGGCGTCCGCTCGCCGGCGCCGCCCGTCGTCGCCCTCGTCGGTTTGTTCGGCATGCTGCTCGGCGAGCAGATGCTACCGATCGCCAAGCGTGCCTTCACCGGACAGGACGTGACTTCTTTCGTCAAGACCGGGTGCGCCGAGCACGTGCTCGGACCGATGCCTCACAATCGAGAGAAGGACTCATGAGCTTCACCCGTCGCCAGATCATCGCCGGCGTCGCCGCGGCGGCGCTCTCCTCGCCATTCCGCGCCTATGCCAAGGAGACTCCCATGCCCAATAATGACCTGGTCCTCGTCAACGCCAAGGTGACCACGCTCGATCGTCAAAACCCGTCCGCCATGGCCATAGCGATCCGCAACGGGCGTTTCCTGGCGGTCGGTCCCGAAGCCGAGGCGCGGGCCGCAGCACCCGATGCAAGCATCATCGACGTGAAAGGGCGCCGCGTCATTCCGGGGTTGATCGACAGCCACACGCACGTCATCCGTGGTGGGTTGAACTACAATATGGAGCTGCGCTGGGATGGCGTGCCCAGCCTCGCTGAGGCGATGGCGATGCTCAAGGAGCAGGTCGACCGGACGCCTGCGCCGCAATGGGTGCGTGTCGTGGGAGGTTTTACCGAACACCAGTTCGCGGAGAAGCGTCTGCCGACCATCGGCGAACTGAACGCAGTCGCGCCGGATACGCCGGTTTTCATCCTCCACCTCTACGATCGGGCGCTGTTGAATGCGGCGGCGCTGCGCGTTGTCGGCTACACGAAGGATACGCCCAATCCGCCCGGCGGCGAGATCCTGCGCGATACGGCCGGCAATCCGACCGGCCTTCTGCTCGCTCAGCCGAACGCGACGATCCTCTATTCGACGCTCGCCAAGGGGCCGAAGCTGCCGCCCGAATACCAGCTCAACTCGACCCGCCACTTCATGCGCGAGATCAATGCGCTTGGCGTCACCAGCGTAATCGACGCCGGCGGGGGCTTCCAGAACTACCCCGATGACTATGAGATCGTTGAAAGGCTGCACCGCGACGGCCAGCTTACCGTCCGCATCAGCTACAATCTCTTCACGCAGAAGCCCAAGCAGGAACTCGCCGATTTCTCCTCCTGGGTGAAGCAGGTCTCACCGGGTAAGGGAGATGACAGTTACCGGCATAACGGTGCCGGCGAGATGCTGGTTTACTCAGCGGCCGACTTCGAGGATTTCCGCGTCGAGCGGCCGGAGATGCCGCCGAATATGGAGGCTGACCTCGAGCCGGTCATTCGCCTGCTGGCGGAGAACCGCTGGCCGTGGAGGCTCCATGCCACCTATGACGAGACGATCGGCCGCGCGCTCGATGTCTTCGAGAAGGTGAATCGGGACATCCCGTTCACCGGCATCAACTGGTTCTTCGATCATGCCGAGACGATCAGCGATCGCAATATCGACCGCATCGCCGCGCTTGGCGGTGGCATCGCCGTGCAGCATCGCATGGCCTATCAGGGCGAGTATTTCGTCGAGCGCTACGGCGCGAAGGCGGCCGAACGCACGCCGCCGATCCGGAGAATGATGCAGGCAGGGATTCCCGTCGGCGCCGGAACCGACGCGACGCGGGTGGCGAGCTACAATCCCTGGGTGTCGCTCTCCTGGCTGGTGACGTCAAAGACCGTCGGCGGTCTGCGTCTTTATCCGCAAGCCAATCGCCTCGACCGCGAGACCGCGCTTCGGCTCTGGACCGAGGCCAACACCTGGTTCTCCGGCGAGCAAGGCAAGAAAGGCCAGATAAAGGTGGGGCAACTTGCCGATCTGGCTGTGCTCTCCGACGACTATTTCGCTGTGCCGGACGACGACATCGTGCATTTGCGGTCAGTGCTCACTCTTCTCGGCGGCGAGGTTGTGCATGGGGACGGCGAATACACCCCGCTTGCGCCGGAGCTTCCGAAACCGATGCCCGACTGGTCGCCGGTCAGCACCTTCGGCGGCTACCACAAGACGCCGGAGGCGCGCGCCAAGTTGTCGCTGCGCTGCGGATGCGCGAACGGCTGTGCCGTGCATGGCCACGACCACGCCGCCGCGCTCGGCGCCAGTGTTCCGACGGCCGATTCCAGAACGTTCTGGGGTGCATTTGGCTGCGGCTGTTGGGCAGTGTGACCGTGACAGGGCAATACGCTCCTCGAGCATCTCGGTTGATCGGGGAACTCATATCGATTGCTATTTCCAGCCATCGGACGGAGCTGACATGACTGCACATCAATCTGCCGCGGCAAGTAAGGCCGGCCCGCTGAGCTTTCCGGTTTTCCGGGCGCTGTGGATCGCAACCATCGTTTCCAACATTGGCACATGGATGCACGATGTCGGCGCCGGCTGGCTGATGACCTCGCTGTCGCCGAGTCCTCTGCTGGTTGCGCTCGTGCAGGCAGCGACCACCTTGCCGATGTTCCTGCTCTCGCTGCCAGCGGGCGCGCTGGCCGATACTGTCGATCGACGTCGCATGCTGCTGGCGAGCCAGACGCTCGGTCTGGTTGCCGCGGCAGTTCTGGCCGGGCTGACCTGGCAGGACCTGACGACGCCCTATGTGTTGCTGGCCGCCACATTGGTGCTAGGGATATCCGCCGCCCTTACCGCGCCCGTCTTCCAGGCGATTGTACCGGAACTGGTCGATCAGCCGACGCTGCCGGATGCGGTCGCACTCAACAGCCTTGGGATCAATATCGCCCGCGCGATCGGCCCGGCGCTCGGTGGTGTGATCGTTGCCGTGGCCGGAACCGCCGCTGTCTTTGCGCTCAATGCCCTATCGGTCATTGCGGTGCTCGTCGTGCTCGTCAGATGGAAGCGTCCGGCCGACTCGCATGCCCTGCCGCCGGAGCACTTCGTCGGTGCGCTGAAGGCCGGATATCGCTATGCCCGGCATGCGCCGGCACTTCGTCTGGTGCTCGTCCGCGCCATCGGCTTCTTCGTCTTCAGCAGCGCGCTGTGGGCCATGCTGCCGCTGGTCGCGCGGCGCGGTCTGGGGCTCGACGCAGCCGGATATGGCGCCCTGCTCGGCTGCATGGGTGCCGGAGCGGTTGTCGGGGCATTGCTGCTCAAGAAGCTGCGCCGGCATGTTCCTGCCAACACGCTCTCCATCGGCGCGACGCTGCTCTTCGCTCTGGCCACCCTGTTGCTGGCGATCACGTCGAACGCCTGGGCGGCGGGCGCCGTCATGGCGATTGCCGGCCTTGCATGGATCGCCATGCTGACATCTCTCAACGTCGCCGCGCAGATGGCCTCGCCCGGCTGGGTGAAAGCCCGAGCGCTTGCTGTCTATCTTCTCGTCTTCCAGGGAGCCATGACGGGTGGCAGTGTCCTGTGGGGCTCGGTCGCCGCACGGACCGATGTCACGACGGCGCTCGCCATCGCGGCAATCGGCCAGGCGGCTGCACTCGTTCTCGCGGCGATCTGGCGTCTTCCCAGGGATGCGGGCGTCGACTTGGCGCCCTCGCACCACTGGGCTGAACCCGTGGTCTCGGTTCAGCCCGCCGGCGACCGCGGACCAGTTCTGGTCGAGATCGAGTATCGGATTGCACCCGAGAGGACGGCCGAATTCGTCGCGGCCCTGCGTCGCTTCCGATCGGTGCGGCAACGCGACGGAGCGATCCGCTGGGACGTGTGGGAAGACGTTGCCGAACCCGGGCGGGTTGTCGAGAGCTTCGTGGTCGAAAGCTGGCTGGAGCATCAGCGCCAGCACGCCCGCGTCACCCATGCCGATCAGATCGACCAGCAGACGCTCAACGCCTTTCATATCGGTGATCACCCGCCGATCGTGCGTCATCTGCTGAGACCGTTGTAATCTTCACCCGAGACCACACCGGACGGGAACGCTTCTCCCGGTGCTCTAAATGTCGGAAAGTCCCGCTTCCTCGATGTCAGCGGCTCCGAGCGTCACGAACTGGTTCAGCAGCCACGCCGCGGCCGGTCCCGGCGGGGTATCCCGGCGCCAGATGCCGCCGAACCGGTAGATGCCACCCCTGTGGTCCGGCATCGAAAGCCGGAGCAACGCGCCGCTTGCCAGATCGGGTCGTATGAGTGGAAGAGGCATGTTTCCCCAGCCGATTCCCTCGCGCAGCAGCGCATGCTTCACGCCAAGATCCGCAAGCCGCCACGTACGCGGGCTGTGCACGAAAAAGTCCCGGCCTGCGGTAAAAGGGGAACGGTCCGTCAGCACAAGCTGGACGTGGTCGCGGGCATCGCCCGGCGCTATCCGCTCCATGCGCCCGAGCGGGTGATGGGGTGCCGCCACCGGGACCATTGATACGGAGCCTGCCGCGATGCACTCCACGCCTCGAACGCCGGTCGCTAAGGGACCGGAGATGCCGATCATGGCCTTGTGGTCCAGTACTGCCGCAGTCACCGCTCCGAGCGCCTCGACATGCAGTCGCAGCGATACCGTCGGAAAGGCTTCGGCGAAGGCTCGCAGCACCTTTCCCAGCCGCTCCGTCGGCAGCATCACGTCGACGGCCATATCCACTTCCGCTTCCAGGCCGTCATGCAGCGCCTTGACCTTGGCGCGCAGGCCCTCGATGCCATCGGCGAGGCCACGCGCTTCGGCGAGCACTGCGCGCCCGGCGGCCGTGAGCTGCGGTTTGCGCGTGCCCTTGCGCTCGAACAGCTCGAGTCCGAGCTGCGCTTCGAGATTGGCCACGCCATAGGTTATCACAGAGACGGCGCGGTTGAGCCTGCGCGCGGCCCCGGCAAAGCTTCCGCTATCGACCACCGCCAGAAAGACGCGGAGCTGCTCGAAGGTCGGAGTTCCTGGATTCGACACTTTCCAACTTTCTGGAACAATACGAAGAAAACCATTCAATTATACCCACCATATCGGCAAGGCTACACTTGCGATAGCCGCCGCACGGATGGCTGCGACCGCCGTGATAACCGCGCCACAGAGCGCAGGCCAACCTGGTTGACGACCTGGCGATGTTGGATGAACCGTTGTTGCCACCCTCGCGGTACCCGGATCGCTCCGGCAACGCAGGCCGCTCGACTCAAGACTTCTTGCCTCCGGGTTTCTTTTTCTCGAGGCTTCCCTTGAGCGCCGCCATGAGGTCGATGACGTTTCCGGCATGGACCGGCTCTCCCTCCTTGCCTTTCGGCTTGGCTACCTTCTTGGCAGACTTCCGCTTGCTTTCTATGATTTCGAGCAGCTTTTCCTGAACGGGATCGCTGACCATATCCGGGTTCCATGGCTTGCTGCGTTCTTCGATCAGCGAGGTGACGAGGCTCATCAGCTTCGGATCGTCATCCCCATCGCCAATATCGGCGAAATAGGTCTCTGGCTTGCGCACCTCGTCGCCATAGCGAAGGGTCCATACGATGATGCCTTTGCCGCACGGTTCCAGCATCACGGCGCGTTCGCGCCGGCCGATCACGAGCCGGGAAATGCCGGCGACCTTCTCGGCTACCATGGCGTCGCGGATCACGCTGAAAGCTTCGTGGCCGACCTCGTCCGAGGGCGTAAGGTAGTGAGGCTTCTCCAGCCAGATCCATTCTATCGCCTCGCGCGGAACGAACTTCTCGATGTCGATCGTCCTGGCGCTTTCGAGCGCGACGCTCTCAAGTTCTTCGTCCTCGATTACCAGGAAGTCGTTTTCGCCGCGCTCGTAACCTTTCACCTCGTCGTCGTCGTCGACCTCTTTGCCGGTCACCGCATCGACGTACCGGGAGACGACACGGTTGTTGGACTTGCGGTTGAGCGTGTGGAAGCGGACCTTCTCGGACTCGCTGGTCGCCGGCATCATCGAAACGGGGCAGGTGACGAGCGAGAGTTTCAGATAGCCTTTCCAATATGGACGCGGGGGCGCCATCGTTCACCTCCCTGGATCATGATGTTTTTAGGCCGGTTCGACCTGAAAACATGCACGTGACCGGTTCCAACAGGTAGAGCGGGATGCGGGCGAAAAATCGCAATACTTTCCTCATCCCGCTCTAGCTTGCGCGGCGGCGCTGGGCGGGCGCGCTCTTTGTAGCCGTTTTCGCCTTGGTCTTTGCCGCGCTTTCCTTGCTCGCGCGCTTCTTCGACGCCGCCGGCGGCTTTTTCATCCCGGCGCTCTGGCGGAGCGCCTCAAGCAGATCATTGGCTTTCGAGACCTTCGGCGGTGCGCGTTTCGGCAGCGACTTGCCTTCGAGCTTGGCCTTGATCAGTTCGGCGAGCGCAGCCTCGTAGCGGTCGTCTAATTCTTCGGCCGAGAAGGTGCCCTTCTTCATGCCGATGATGTGCTTGGCAAGATCGAGCATCTCGCCCTCGATCTTGATGTCCGGAATCTCCTTGAAGGCCTCCTTGGCGCTCCGAACCTCGTAGTCGAAGTTCAGGGTCGTAGCGATCAGGCCCTTGTCATGCGGTCGAAGCAGAACGGTGCGCATGCGGCGGAAAAGGACCGTTTGGGCGACTGCGGCGACCTTCTTCTTGCGCATGCCTTCGCGAAGCAAGGCAAATGCGTCGGTGCCCATCTTGTCGGGTGTCAGATAATAGGGCTTGTCGAAATAGACTTTGTCGACGTCGTCGCAGGTAATGAATGCCTGGACCCGCAACGTCTTGTCGCTCTCCGGAACGGCGGAGGCGACTTCCTCCGGCTCGAGCACCACATATCGCTCGTCGCCGATCTCGTAGCCCTTGACCTGATCTTCCTTTTCCACCGGCTTGCCGGAGACACTGTCGACGAACTCGCGCCGTACCCGGTTTCCGGTTTCGCGGTTGACCGTGTGGAAGGCGATCCGGTCGGAGGTCGACGTGGCGGTGTACAGCGCCACCGGCGCAGTGACTTCACCAAATCGGAGGTAGCCCTTCCATTGGGCTCGTGCCGAGACTGCCATGGCTAACTCCCTGTATATCCGGGGAGTCAACCGAATCGCATTCCGCTTTGTTCCGATACGGAGCGAATCTCTCGGAAGATTCACGCAGCCCAGCAGAATGGGGATGACGAGGCTCGACGAACGATCGGCTCACAAAGCGTCGTTCAAGATTTTCGTCATCCCCGCTCGGATCAGCCCGCGTCCCGTGGTACCGGCGTGTTGAGCAGTTGCTGCTCCCACAGGAAGGCGATGCCGCTGCCGGCGGCATGCTGCACGAGCACCTCCGAAAGCTCGGCGGCATGCTCCGTGCGGGCCCAGTCGCGCTGCCATTCCGCAGCCACCGACAGCCACGTCATCATGTTCGCGCCAGCCATGATCATGCGCTGGATCGCGACCTCATGGGCCTCGACCGAAGTGCCGCCGGATGCATCGGTGACAACCGTCACGTCCCAACCTTCGCCGAGCGCCTGGATCGTCGGCATCGCAACGCATATCTCGGTCCACAGGCCCGCGATGATGAGCTGCTTGCGTCCGGTGGCCTTGACCGCGTCCACGACCTTCTCATCCTCCCAGGTGTTGATGAACGTCCGATCGATCACCTCTTGGCCGGGAAACACGTCAGTGATCGGGGGGAAGATACGGCCGCCCCGATCAGCGATCACGCTCGTCAGAATCGTGGGCACGCCGAAGGCCTTGGCGGCCTTCGCCAGAGCCGCCGCATTGTTGACCACCATCTGCGGTTCGTGGCTGTTCACGTTTGTGAGCTGATAGGGCTGGTGGTCGATCAGAACGAGGACCGAGTCTTCGGGACGAAGAAGCGAATCAAGGCCGTTACGAGGGGTCATCAAGACTTCCTTTCTCTGCCGCTATGGACGGCAACGGGTTTCACGGGAGACATGCGCCAGCGGGCGACGTTGCCTGGACTCAATTTGCTGTTCCTTTTGGTGGTGCGATAGTGCCATAGTCAGACAAGCTGTGTCGCGAAACGAGGAACGCCGGATTGGATATCGAGGATCTGCAGACATTCGTCGCAGTGGCCGATGCCGGGGGCGTATCGGCTGCCGCGCGCCGGCTCGGCGTCTCCAAATCGATCGTCAGTCGGCGGCTCATTCGGATTGAAGCGGAGCTTGGGGTCCAGCTTCTTGCACGAACGACCCGCGGCGCCGCGCTTACAGAAGCGGGAGTGACGTTCAGAGACCATGCGGCCCGAGCCAGCGCCGAGATCGATGCGGCCAGGGAAACGATCCTCCCTACCGGTGAGTTGCGTGGCCGCCTGAGGGTTGCCATGCCGCTTTCTTTCGGCCCGACCCACTTCGCCCCCGTGCTTGCGGAAATGGCGCAACAACACCCGCAGCTGCACATCCATACCTCCTACAGCGATCGCTTCGTCGATCTCATCTCCGAAGGTTTCGATTGCGCGATCCGGGTTGGTTACCTTCAGGACTCCAACCTCATCGCGAAGCGCGTCGGACCGATCTATGGAAAGCTTGTCGCAAGCCCGGCCTATATCGAAGCGCACGGTTCACCTGAGACGCTTGAGCAACTGGTCAACCATCAGGCCGTGATGCAGGGAACGGAAACCTGGCAGTTCATGGATGGCAGCAGGATTGTCACGGTTCAGCCGCAGGGCAGGTTCAAGGCCGACAACGCTATGGCGCTTGCCGCTGCCGCGGCGGCAGGACTCGGCATCGCCTGGCTCCCCGATTGCATCACACACCAATATGTGGCCTCCGGCGCGCTCGTCCCGGTCATGAGGCGCTACCCCCCACCTTCGGCGGGCGCGTATGTCGTCCGACCGCCGGGTCAGCACCCCGCGCGGAAAGTCCGTGTCCTCGTAGAAATGCTGATCGAGTACTTCGCACGAAATCCGGACGTTTGGGGCCTCGACCGTTAGAACACGAACGGGCGAAGCGCTTTGTCAATGAATTCGACGGTCGCTCTCGGCAATGGCCGAGGGCGTGCGCTCTCTGAAAAGGCTCTGGCGCAAAGCCTCGGGCAACCCAGCCTGATTTCTCTGGCCTTTACGCTTGAGGCGAGTAACAAAGGCACGGAAATAACCGACTGGCTCGTCTATTTTGCGCAAACGGTTCTGGAGGCGCAACAGACCACGATGCGGCGGATCAATTTCTACATTGCCAAAGCACATTTTTACCGGCGGCTTGGCGGCCAACTTAACGAGCGGCAAAGCAAAGCGATTGCCCGCATGTTCCGCGAGGGGATCAACGGTTTCAAGGGTGGGTTGAGCGCCGAAAATTACATCAGCATCACCAAGGCGTCACGCGCGACCGCCATGCGTGATCTTCACGAGTTGGTCGCCGTGCTCTCCGGCATTGGCCGGGGGCGGACGGCCTGCTTGATAGCGTCAATGCTTCCACGGCGCCTATCGTTTTGCCCTGAATGGCGCCAGCCGAAGCTTGCTTCGATGGTCGTCGGGCGCATCATCGCCGGAGGGATACTTCCCTCGAAAATAGGTCTTCTGCCACTTCTTCCTCGCCGCCTCGGAATCCGGATTGGACAGCGCAGCGTTGAACTGGAAGCGGCCGGCCGCCCATGCCGCGTGTTCGGCTTCAAGCTCAGGGTTCTCCGAGAGCCTGGCCATCCGCGGATCGAGGTTTTCGAGTTCCCGTCGTGCCACCGGAAAGACGTGGCAGAACGGTTCGCCTTCCTCGAAATAGACGCGCTGGGCCGCGCGGGTGAACTGCCAGTTCATCGTGAAGGTGTAGGGCGACCAGTCCGTTTCGACTATGCCCGTCAGCGGAGCGATCGCATCCTTCGGCCGGTTGATCGGGCCTGTCGCGAACATGTCGACGCCCGGATCGGCCCTGAACACGCATGGCACGTGAAAGGTGAGGATGCCCCCGCCGAAATGGCTTATCGCGGGCGCGTTGCCGGACTTGCATTTGATCCGGATCGCGTCCGCCGCCTTGCGGCCGTCCCACAGGGCCGAAAAGCTCGTCGGGCAGAGAATCTCCCAGCCATGCGCGTTTGCGATGTTGAGCGGCAGGCAGCGATAGCTGCCGTCGCGAGGCATAGCCATGCCGGTATCACGAGACGCTTCATTCCTCAGCCCACCCGATTTGTAAGATTCAACAATTTTCAATGCCCACATTTGAACTATACCTTGGCGCGTGATTCTTGAAAGAGGTATCGCCACGATGGAAACAGCCGCTCTGTACGCCTATCAAATTTCACCGCCAAATGACCAATTGCTCTACTTTGCGGAAACGCTTGAGGAATGCCAAACCGCCGCGTCGGAGGAACGTCGGGAATTAAAAGAGGGTGATCCCGACGACGAGCATGAAGCCATGGCGATTTACCGCTGTTTGGTGAGGATGCCCGATCAGCAAACGTTAATTCGCATTCTGAACGAAGAAATCAGCCCCATTGAAGCTTGCGTGGTTGAACGCAAATTGGTTGCGCTGGTCACGGAATAAATAAAAGCCCCCGAAGCCGGGAGCTTTGAGCGGTCATCGCCGATCATTTCAAGTGCCGCTCTTCAACACTCTACTGCTGTTCGTCAACTCGTTGATCGTGTCTTGGTACTGGTCGATGATATGAAGTCTTTCCTTCGCGACCTTGGACAACAGGGCGTACTCTTCTTTTTGCCGCTCAATCTGAGCCCTGCTTTCGGATAGCTCTTCCGAAAGCACGCCAAGGCGTTCTTGGATTGCTTCATGCTTCTTCCCTAAAACTCTGTTGAAGAGAATTGCCGTCAACAGCGCCGTGCCAAGCAGGCTCAACGCAAGAGTTCCGTACGATAACGTGATCAATTGGCACCGTCTCCAAACCCGACTGGGCTTCCCGCAACATTTCACCCGTAAAAAATTAGGGTATTTGCCTCGCGAGGTCTATACCTTTGCGAGTGATGCAAGAAAACAATCGCGTGAACGTAGTGCGCTTGCCGGGAGCTTTGAGCGCGTTCGCCGATTATGTCGGTTCACACGGTCGGTTCGTCTCCAGTGCGATCTTTCCCTCTGCCACCCGAGCAGCGATTTTTCCGGCGAATTCGAATGCCTGCTTGGCGGTCATGGCGACGACATCGATTTCGCCCATGGCATCGACGAAATCGAGCGCGGCGCGCTTGTATCGGGTCTTCTTCTTGTCCTGCGCGCGCTTGTCGAGATTCAAAAACTTGCCGGGGGTTAGTTCCACATACCGCTCAAACACCTGAAGCATATTCATGGCAGGAACTTCGACGGCACCACCGAGCGCCGCGACTTCGGCGATGTCGGGGTTCTTGATCTTCTCTAATGCCTCAATGCCCCGGCTCATCATCGCGACGTAGCCTTGAAGCGATGCCGCTTCGATGGCTTCGGGTGTTTGATACTGGATACCGAGTCTTTCGCTCGTCTGCTGGATCAGCGGCATTGTGAGCGGCGTTGAGTCGGAAATCTCGTCAGCCCTAAACAGCTTCATGTAGTGGTCGAGAAGCGCAGCGGCTTTGACAATCGCTTCCTTTCGGTCCTTTGTTCCCAAGGTTACCCAAAATTCTCGCTTGCCGAACTTCGCCCGTTTGGCTTTGGGAACTGTAATGCCGAAGCTGTACTTTCCGTTCTTTCTCGGAACGATGTAGTCAAGACTCATAATGTGTTGTCCGTATCAAAATAGAAGTGGTTCTGAAAATGCGGAACTTATGCCGCAATAGCGTAGGTGGAGTCAACAAGTATTTGATAACACTCGAAAAACCCCGGAATTTGATTTAAAAACAAACTCTCTATGCTTGCCGAAGCGCAAGAGTGGGATAATTTCCACGGGGTGCCGGTTTGCCGCTCTTGAAGGGCAAAAACGTAGCAAGATGTAGCAGAAAAACGTAGCAAAACTGACGTTTTCTGACCTAATCATTGATTTATTAGACGTAGTGGCGCACCCGACAGGATTCGAACCTGTGACCTTTGGAATCGGAATCCAACACTCTATCCAGCTGAGCTACGGGTGCATCCGTTGGCGGCAGGGCCGCCGAAGCAGGCTGTGAGCGGTTCTTAGCCTAGCTTGCGCGCCGCTTCAATGGTGATTGACGGAGTTTGCAGCGGAAATTTGCGTTTGGTGTCTGGGGGAGGCGGCTTTTGCGAAGAAAATGCCGCGTCCGGCGACGCGGCATTGGCGGCGCTTGTGCCGCCTCACGCCATCTGCATGGCGCCGGGGCCGGGGATGGCCTTGGGGGGCACCTTGCCCATGATGATCATGCCGAGCACCTCGTCCTTGGTCACGTCCTCGGTGCGGGCGTGGCCGACGACCTGGCCGTTCTTCATGACGGAGACGCGATCGGCGAGGTCGAAGACGTCGTGGATGTCGTGGCTGATCAGGAAGATGCCGATGCCCTCGCGCTTCAATTGCTTGATGAGCTCGCCGACCTGCGCGGTTTCCTGCGGCCCGAGTGCCGCGGTCGGCTCGTCCATGATCAGGATGCGGGCGTCGAAGAGGATGGCGCGGGCGATCGCCACCGATTGCCGCTGGCCGCCGGAGAGCGCCTTCACCGGTTCCTTGAAGCGCTGGAAGTTGGGGTTGAGCCGGCCCATCACTTCGCGGGCCTTGGCTTCCATAGCCACGTCGTCCAGCGTGCCCCAGGGGGTGCGCAGTTCGCGGCCGAGATAGAGATTGGCGGCGGCGTCGACGTTATCGGCGACGGCGAGTGTCTGATAGATCGTCTCGATGCCGTATTTCTTGGCGTCGCGCGGATTGTTGATCTCGGCCGGTTCGCCGTTGATCAGGATCTCGCCGGCATCGCGCTTGTAGGCGCCGGAGAGAATCTTGATGAGCGTCGACTTGCCGGCGCCGTTATGGCCGAGGAGGGCGACCACTTCGCCCGGATAGAGGTCGACGGAGGCATCGTCCACCGCATGGATGCCGCCGAAGGAGATGGAAATGTTCTTCATTTCCACGAGCGGAGTGCGTTGTTCAGTCATGTTCGAACTCCTGATTATTTTGCGCGGGCGCGGTAGACGGTGTCGAGCCAGACGGCGGTGACGAGCACGACGCCGACGACGATCCGCTGGAAGGGCGTATCAATGCCCAGAAGGACCATGCCCGACTGCAGGGATTGCATGACGAGCGCGCCGATCATCGCGCCGGCAATGGTGCCGACGCCGCCGGCGAGCGAGGTCCCGCCGATGACGGCGGCAGCGATCGTATAGAGCTCGTCGAGTTCGCCCTGGGCATTGGTCGCCGCGTTGAGGCGCGCCGTCGAGATGGCCGCCGCAATGGCGCAGAGCACGCCCATCAGCGTGAAGATCTTGACGGTGACCCAGCGCGTCTTGATGCCGGCGAGCTCAGCCGCTTCGGGGTTGCCGCCGAGCGCGAAGACGTAGCGGCCGAAGCGAAGGCGGGTGGCGATGAAGGTCATGACGATACCGACGACGATCGCGACCAGAACGGGAATGGCGATGCCGTGCGAGATCTGCAGGCCGCCGTCCGGCCAGGCGATGCCGTTCGCATCGGCATATCTGCGGGCGATATTCACCGGCCAGTAATAATGGTTGGCCACGGCCACGGCGCCAAGCACCAGAGCGCAGCCGAGGATCGCCAGGAAATACTCGGCCCAGACGGGGCGCAGCGGGAAGCCGAAGCGCTTGCGCTGCTTGCGCGAATTCAAAATGGCGCCGACGATGGCGATACAGGCGAGAAAGCCGACGATCCAGCTGGCCGTCGCCCCGATGGAGCCCTCGGTGCCGCCGCCCATGAGACGGAAGGTGGCGTCCATCGGGGCAACCGTCTGGCCGCTTGTCACGAACCAGGTGGCGCCGCGCCAGACCAGCAGGCCGCCGAGCGTCACGATGAAGGCGGGAACGTTGAGGAAGGCGACGATCGATCCGTGAAGCGCACCGATGGCGCCGCCGACCGCGATGCCGCAGGCAAGGGTGATCGCCCAGATGGCGGGATGGCCGAGCCCGAGATATTGCGGCAGGACCTGCGCCTGCAGGACGCCCATGATCATGCCGCAGAAGCCGAGCACCGAGCCGACCGAGAGGTCGATGTTGCGGGTGACGATGACCAGCACCATGCCGGTCGCCATGACGGCGACGGACGAGGTCTGGACGGTCAGGTTCCACAGGTTGCGCGGTTTCAGGAACAGGCCGTCGAACAGCCCGCCGGTCATCACCTGGAAACCGAGCCATATGATGACCAACGCGCCGACCATGCCGAGCAGCCGGGTATCGATTTCGGTGGCACGGAAGAAGCGTTTCACCGGGTTTTCGTCCGTCGTGCGGGCGCGGCCGGCTTGCGTGCCCGGTATCTGATCGGCCCCCGTCTGGTTGGCTTTTGTGATGTCGGCCATGGCCATGCCATCCCCCACTTATCTGTCGATGTCGTTCGGTCCGCTTCGCACCTTGCAAGAGCGCCGCAACGGTGTGCGTTGCGGCGCTCTTGAAGATCAGAGATCGGCCATGTCGTTGCGGTTATTTGCAGGCAGCAACGTCGCTCTTGGCGCCCTGGCAGGCTTCTTCCTTGGAAATCCAGCCGGCGTCGATGACGACGTTCAGATTGTCCTTGGTGATCGCCAGCGGCGCGAGAAAGACGGACTTCATGGCGACGCCCTTCGGCCCGCCGTTGAAGGTCTGAACGCCTTCGACTTCGTCCATGGTTCTGCCGCCGGCAAGCGCCACGGCGATTTCGGCTGCCTTCTTGCCGAGCTCACGGGAGTCCTTCCAGACCGAAACCGTCTGCGTGCCGAGCGCCACGCGGTTCAGCGCAGCCTTGTCGGCATCCTGGCCGGAAACCGGAATCGAGCCGGCAAGGCCCTGGGCGTCGAGTGCCGCGATCGCGCCGCCGGCAGTGCCGTCGTTGGAGGCCACGACCGCGTCGACCTTGTTGTCGTTGGCGGTCAGGAACTGCTCCATGTTCTTCTGGGCGTTCTCCGGCTTCCAGCCGTCGGTATAGGCTTCACCGACGTTTTTGATCTTGCCCGCGTCGATCGCCTCCTTCAGGACTTCCAGCTGCCCGGAGAAGAGGAAATCGGCGTTCGGATCGGCGGAGGAGCCTTTGATGAAGACGAAGTTGCCTTCCGGCTTCTGCTTGAATACCTCGCGCGCCTGCAGGCGGCCGACTTCCTTGTTGTCGAAGGTGATGTAGAAGGCGTCGGGATTTTCGATCAGGCGATCATAGCCGACGACCGGAATTCCCTCGGCGGCTGCCTTCTCGATCGCCGGGCCGATTGCGTCGGAGTCCTGCGCAAGCACGATGAGCGCGTTGGCGCCCTGGGCGATCAGCGACTCGATGTCGGTGAGCTGCTTGGCGGCGGAAGACTGCGCGTCGGCCGAGATATATTTGTCGCCGGAAGCTTCGAGCGCGGCCTTGATGGCTGCCTCGTCGGTCTTCCAGCGCTCTTCCTGGAAATTGGACCAGGAAACGCCGATGACCAGATCCTTGGCGATCGCCGCAGAATGCATGGACGTTATGATGGCAGCCCCCGCCAACAGCTTCAAAATGGATTTCATCCTATCCTCCCAAATGGCCCGGCCGCGCGCACGAACCTCCCGCACGCATCCCCGACGAGCCTCCAGATGCTGTCGCTATCGCGTCGCCGCGTTTTTTCTCGACAGTCGAGAAAATAAATGTCAGAGTTTCCGCAAGCTGTCAACAAGGCCGCCGCAGCGTGTGAATCATTGCCGCAGCACCTTGAAATCACTGCGTAAATCATGAATGCGCCTTGTCTTGTAGGCCGCCAAATGCTTTGGGAAAGGCATGTCTTCGAGGGACCCGCTACCGCTAATGCATGTTTCACTTGATCGCGCAGGTTCAGGGATTGAACATGCGGCACCCTGAAGAGCGACAGCGCCCTTTGAGCGCCTCGTCGGGCGTGCGGCGCTGCAAGGGTAAACGATGCTGACCAAATCCAGCACCGAGCTTGTGCGTCAGCAGAACAGCGCCCTGGTTCTCTCGGCGCTCCGCCGTAAAGGATCACTCTCCCATACGGAGATTGCGGCGCAGACGGGTCTTGCCTCGGCGACGATCTCCGTCATCACCGCTGAGTTGGAGCGGTCCGGGATCATCGCCAAGACCGAGCAGCACGTCCAGGTCGGCCGCGGCCGCCCGCGGGTTCTCTTCGAGCCGAGACGCGGCTGCGGGTACGTGATCGTCGTGCGCATTTCCTCCGACGTCGTGCAATATTCGCTTGCGGACTATGGCGGCATCCTGCTCGACCGTTTCGAAGATCCGCGCAGCCACGACCTCCGCGGCACCGCCGTTTTCGGGGAGGTTCTGGCAGCAGCCCTCGAACGCCTGCTCGTCCGCTCGAATATATCGAAGGACGAGGTGCTTGCCATTTCGATCAGCAGCAAGGGGCTCGTGGCCGGCGACGGCGCGCGGCTCATCTGGTCGCCGGTTTTCGGCAGCGAGCAACTCGACTTCGTGGAACTGCTCCGGCCCGCCTGGCGCGCGAGGATCATGCTCAGCAACGAGTCGCTGCTGGTGGCGCACGCCCTCGCGGTAAGAGAAGAGGAAAGCGAGAGCGGCTTCCATGCGCTAGCGGCCGTTTCGCTCGGCCACAGCATCGGCCTCGGGCTTGCCAGAAGGGGCAGGTCCGGCGAGCTCGATGTCTCGGCGCCGAATTTCGGTCATATGCTGCATCAGCCGTCCGCGGGGCTTTGCCGCTGCGGCGGCTATGGCTGCATCGAGGCGGCAGCGGGCTTCTACGGGATACTGCGCACGGCCTTCGAGGTGCCCTCCGACACCATACCGGCGAAGTTCGTTCCGCCTTCGGAGATGGACAAGATCGCCGCGAGCGCGCGCCAGGGGAACCGGATGGCCGGCTATGCCTTCCGCCAGGCCGGCTTGGCGCTCGGCAACGGCATTTCGCGGATGCTCAGTCTCTATGAGCCGATGCCGATCTTCGTGACGGGGCCGGGCACGCGCTATTTCGATCTTCTGGAGAAGGGACTGGAGGAGGGCCTCGCGCAATCACTGCAGGTCCGCCTGCAGGGCATGCCGCAGATAAGGGTGGTCCCGGACGAGCAGCGGCTCGTTTTCGACGGTCATATCGATCGGGCGCTCGGCGCGATCGACGGCGACATTGCAGCAGCAGGACATCCGTGAGGCGGCCGGTCTCCGGGTCGGCACCGCAGAGTTCCGGCAGACGCGAGTGCTGCGCAGTCTTCAATTTACGGTTATTTAGAGTCTCGTTGCCAAGCTGTCTTCGGCTTGGGGGACGGCGATGTTTTCAGTGATTGCATGCATACGCGATGATCATGACTGGCGCCTGATCGTGGTGGCGACGGTCGTCTGTCTGGCCGGCAGCGTCGCGACGATGCTGCTTCTCGAGCGCGCTCGGCGCAGCGCAGGCAGTCAGCGGCGCCTCTGGATTGCAGTCTGCGCCTTTGCCTGCGGCATCGGCGTATGGTCGACGCATTTCATCGCGATGCTCGCCTATGACGGGGGTATCCCCATCGCCTACGGGGCCGGAGGCACGAGCTTTTCCATCGCGGTTGCGATCGCGGCGTCCTGGATTGCCTTCTCGGTCGGCCTGGCCGGAGGCTCCCGCCATGCTCCGGCCGTGGGCGGTTTGCTGCTCGGGCTCGGAATCGCCGCCATGCACGTGACCGGCATGCGTGCCATAGAGGTCCAGGGACGGGTCGCATTCGATCCGGAAACGAGTTTCGCCGCCGTTCTTCTCGGCACGTCGATCGCCACGCTCGCCTTGCATTCGTTCCAGGCGCTGCGCGGCGTGCGCGGGCTCGCCGCATCCATCCTGCTCCTGGTGGTGGCGATATGCGTCCTGCACTTCACGTCGATGAGCGGCGTCGTCCTGATCCCCGACCCGAGCGTCGCGGCAACGGACGTCTTCGATCCGTTCTGGCTCGCGGGGGGCGTCATCGCCGCATCAACCACGCTCATTCTCATGGCCTTCGGCGCTCTCTTCGTCGACAGGCACCTGACGGACCTCAAGGGGCTCGCCAACGCCTCGCTGGAGGGGATGGTGATCCTTCGCGGCGGCGAGGTCATCGAAGTCAACGAACGGTTCGTCACTCTCTGTGGTCGAAAGCCCGCCGAGCTCATCGGCAGGCAACGGCGGGAGCTGTTCGCCGATGCGCCCGGAAGACGCAACCCGCACGACCTTGGCGCCGGAGAGGGGGCAAGCGAGGGAGAGCTCCTTCACGCGGACGGCGGATACGTGCCCGTTGAAAGGGTCTGCCGAACGATCGAATACAAGGGCCGGCAATGCGACGTGATCTTCGTGCGGGATCTGACGGCGCGCAAGGATGCCGAACGGACGATCGAACACCTCGCTCACCACGATGCGCTGACGGATCTTTCCAATCGAAGCTCCTTTGACCGCCGCCTGAAACAGGCCCTGGCCGCCGCCGTCCACCACAATGAAGCGCTGGCGGTCCTGTGTCTCGACCTCGATCGCTTCAAGGCCGTGAACGACATTTTCGGCCACGGGGAAGGCGACCGTATCCTCAGGAAGGTGGCCGATATCCTCCGGGCGGCGGCAGGAGAGGCCGACACGATCGCGCGACTGGGCGGCGACGAGTTCGCCATCGTCCAGAGCGGAGCGGCGCAGCCGGAGGCCGCGCGACTCTTGGCGGACCGTATCCTCAAGCTCTTTTCGGAAGAGATGGATACGCGGCGCGATCCGATGGCGGTGGGGGTCAGCATCGGCGTAGCGATCTGTCCGGGCGACGGCACCACCGCGGAGCGGCTCTACGGCAATGCCGATACGGCGCTCTATCGGGCCAAGCAGACCGGCAAGGGCATCGCCTGCTTCTTCGACGCCGAAATGGACGAAGCCGTGCGCACGCGCCGGCAGATCGAGAACGATTTGAGGCATGCGGTCGTCAGGCGGCAGCTCTTCCTCGAATATCAGCCGCTTGTCGATGTGCGGGACGACCGGATCGTCGGTTACGAGGCGCTGTTGCGCTGGCGCCATCCCGATCGCGGTCTCGTCGGCCCGAATGTATTCATTCCTATTGCCGAAGAGAGCGGCTCGATCATTCAGATCGGCGAATGGGTGCTGGAAGAGGCCTGCATGGAGGCGGTGCGCTGGCACCGGCCGCTGCCGGTCTCGGTCAATGTCTCACCGGTGCAATTCCTCCTCCCGAACCTTTTCGACCGGATCGAATCCATTCTGCTGCGGACGGGGCTGGAGCCGAGGCGGCTCGAACTGGAAATCACCGAAGCCGCGCTGATGCATAACCGCGACGACGTCCTCGCAACTCTCGTCCGGCTGCGCCTCCTTGGCGTCAGGATCGTGATGGACGACTTCGGCACCGGGCACTCCTCGCTCAGCAATCTCCAGACGTTTCCATTCGACAAGCTCAAGATCGACTGCAGCTTCACCGCCTCGCTCGACAAGGACCCGGCAGCCCATGCCATAATCCGCGCGATCATCGCGCTCGGCCACAGCCTCAACCTTCCGGTCGTCACCGAAGGCGTCGAAACGGAGCGGCAGAGACAGATCATCGTCGACGAGGGTTGCCGGCATATCCAGGGCTTTCTGACCGGCCGACCCGGGCTGGCACCGAGCGTGGACGCGGCCTCATCATCCTCCACGGTGCCGAATCGGATGGGGGCCTGAAGCGCGGTGAGACGAAAAATGGCCGGGCACTGCCCGGGCCGGGCACTGCCCGGCCTGTCTTTTCAATAGGGCGGCAGGTCGTCAGGCGATGCTGATCTGGCGCTTTTCCTCAACGGAGCGGACCGCCGCATCGGCGAGCGCCAGCGCGGCAAGGCCGTCCTTGCCCGACGGGGCGATCTCGGCGCCTTTTTCTATCGCGGCGATGAAGCTTTCGATCTCGTTGGCGTAGGCTTCCGTGTAGCGCGTCATGAAGAAATCGTGCAGCGGCGGGCGCGTGTAGCCTTCGCCGGTCGCGATCTCGATGGAAACGGGGCGCTGGTTTTCAGCAGCGACGGCGCCCTTGGAGCCGTGAACCTCGATACGCTGGTCGTAACCATAGGTGGCGCGGCGCGAGTTCGAGATGATCGCCTGCTTGCCGGATGCCGTCTGCAGGATGACCGAGACGCTGTCATAGTCGCCGGCTTCGCCGATCGCCTTGTCGACGAGCACGGCCGCAGTCGCGGTGACGGAAACGGGCTCCTCGCCCAGCAGGAAACGCGCCATGTCGAAATCATGGATCGTCATGTCCCGGAAGATCCCGCCCGAACGCTTGATGTAGTCGACCGGCGGCGCACCGGGATCGCGCGAGGTGATCGTCACCATCTCTACCTCGCCGATGCGCCCGTCGTCGATCGCCTTGCGTACGGCCATGAAATGCGGGTCGAAACGGCGGTTGAAGCCGACCATCAGCTTGGCCTTGGTCTCGGACACGACCTTCAGGCAGCCCCTGACGCGCTCGACGTCGAGATCGATCGGCTTCTCGCAGAAGATTGCCTTGCCGGCACGGGCGAAGCGCTCGATCAGATCGGCATGGGTATCCGTCGGCGTGCAGATCACCACGGCGTCGATGTCGCCGGCGGCCTCGATCGCATCGATCGTCCGGACTTCGCAGCCATAGGCGCCGGCGATCGCTTCCGCGGCGGCCGGAAAGGCATCCGCCACCGCGACGAGGCGGGCATCGGCATTGCCGCTGACGGCTTTCGCATGAACCTTGCCGATACGCCCGGCGCCCAGAAGAGCAAATCTCACTGTCATCACTGTCGTCCTTGAATTCCGGTGCGCGACCGGGTTGGCACACGATGATTGACGCTCATCGCGCAAAGGCGTCGCGGGCCATCCGCGGAGGAACTGGAATGAAACGGCTAATTATTGCCCATGCGGAATATTTATTCCAATCGGCTTGGCGCCGTCAAGTGTGAACCGCGGTCGGTTCACCGGTCCGGCCCCAAGTCCTCGCCCCGGCCCTGATCGAGCGAAAGAGGTCCGGCCGGGAGAGACCGGCTTTTGGCGGTTGCGGGCGGCCCGTTGCCGAGCCGCTCACGCCGGTGTCTCCCAAGGATTGATCACTGACGCGCCCGTGTCTTCAAAATCCTTGACGTTGCGCGTGACGAGGATCAGATCGTGGACGATCGCGGTCGCGGCGAGGAGCCCGTCAATATCGCCACGCGACCGAATCGCGGCGATGCGGCCCCATTCGACGGCGATCTGGTCGGTCACCGGAAGGATGCGGTCGCCATGGTCGTGGCGCAGCTTGCGCAGCCATTCGGTGAGGTGAGCGGCAGCCTTCGGATCCGACTTCTGTTTCAGCGCGATGCCGCGCATGATCTCGCCAAGGGTCAGTGCACTCAGATGGACGCTGAGCGGATCGACGGAACGCAACCAGGACAGCGCCTGCGGCGTGCCGCGTCGCGCCTCCGAAACGATGTTGGTGTCAACCAGATACATCAGAAGGCCACGCCGCGACTCGGCGTTTTGGCGCGCGCTTCGATGGCATCGGCGAGCTCATCGTCCCAAGGGGGACCGCCAAGCAGATCGTCGACCAGGGTCGGCCGGCCGGCGCGCAGAGCGTCATAGTCGCGGGCGGACAGCACCACGGCCGTGCGCTCGCCACGCAGCGTGACGATCTGCGGCCCTTCGTTGCGCGCCTTCTGCACCACTTTCGAGAAGTGGTTCTTCGCGTCCTGCAGCTGCCAATCCATTATTTTGCTCCAACCGAGCCAGCCTAGCTAGCCTGTCTAGCTTATAGGCCTGTTTGCCAACGATTTGAAGTGCCGCTCTGCAGCGGAAATGCGGAAATCGTCCGCTTCGTTCTGCGCCGCGGAACGGCAGACCTCTGCGCGCTTTTGCTGCATTTGCTCTCATTGCGGAAATGTGCAGTAGATGAATTCGATATCAAGTCTCCCAGAGGAACCAGGATGATCAAATTCATCGATCCGGATCACCCCTTCTATCGTCCCTTGTGGATCCGGCTGCTGATCATCGTGTTCTGCGCCGTGTGGACGGCGGTGGAATTCTACGGCGGGCAGGTGATGTGGGGGACGATCTTTATGGTCGTGACCGCCTATGCGGGCGCGTCCCTTCTCCTCTTTTACCGGCCGAAGGAGGAGAGCCAGAGCAAAGGCGAAGCCGCCGGCGACACCACCGACGGAACGAATTGACGCTTATCCAGTCACCTTCCGCCCTTCGATCCGCCTCAAAGCCTCGTCGATGAGCATGTTAGCAAGCTTCATGCGCAAGGTCGCATTGAGCCGCGCTTCCGCTGGCAGCCTGTCGGGATGATTCGCTGCGGCGAAACGCCTCCGCTTGGCGGCGAGCGTCAGCGCCGTTTCCGTTTCGCCCAGCGCGAGCTCGGAGGCGACCTCCGCAAGGCCTGTGCGCTTCAGATGATCGGGCATGGAGAACGGTTCGGATCGTTCCTCCGCCGCCACTGCGCGATAGGCCTGCTCCACCGCGCTACGGAATGCCCAGGTGTGGGCCGCGGTTTCGGCAACGAAGCCCGGCGCCGCGCCGATGGCGGTGCCCCGCCATCCGTCGCTGGCCTCGTCCGACAGCCCGTCGTCCTGCTCGGCCTTGAGGCGCTCGAGCACCGAGTGGAATACCGACATGCCGAACATCAAGTCTCTCCGGGCAGGCACTGAGTTGGCCGGAGCTTGCGATATCAAGATTATGCGGACCTGATCACGCCCTGCTCTGCTTCAGGATCAGATCGTAAAGCAGCTTTGCGCTCGGGGGGAGGGCCCGGCCTTCGGCGGTGATCAGCCCATAGGGTTTGATGCGGATCGGAAATTCGGTCGGCAAAATCCGGATCTCGCCGGCTTCCGTGCCGTTGCCCGCGACCAGCCTGGCGACGTCGAGCGCAACCGGAGCGATCGCATTGGTGTTCCGCACGATCGACAGCGTCAGGATGGTTGATGAAGTATTGATGACCGTCGCCGGAAGCCGGACGCCGGCGGAAGCGAAACTGTCTTCGACCGCGCGTCGAAGCAGTGTACCGGGCGGCTGGAACACCCAGTCGTAGCCCGGGAGGTCGTGGGCGCTGGCCGACGCCTTGTCCAACAGCGGGTGGCCCTCCCGGACGATGAGGCAGACCTCCTCGAAACCGATTTCGACCAGGTTGAACAGCCGCGGATTGAGGTCGTCGGGGATCCGCCCGACGATGAAATCGTGCCGCGCCGCCAGAAGCTCCCGCGTCAGCACGTTGCTGTTGTCGATCTGAACGTTGATCTCGATGCCGGGATAGGCCGTCGACACCTGGCGGATCGCAGGCACTGCGAGATTGAGCCCCGGGCCGGTGACCGATCCGAGCGAAACCGACCCGCCGCTGCCGGTCTTCAGCTCGTTGATCTCGCGCGCAGCCTCGCGCAACTCGAGGAAGATGGTGCGGGCCCGGCGTGCCAGGGCCTCGCCGTAGCGGGTCAGTTCGACGCCGCGCGCCACGCGCTCGCATATCGGCGCCTTCACGATCGCTTCGATCTCCGCGAGCATGCGTGAGGCTGCCGGCTGCGAAATCCCAAGCGAGTCGGCCGCGGCGCTGATGCGCCGATGGTCGTCGATCGCCAGGATGAGCCGCAAGTGGTTGATCTTCAAGCCGGAGCGGAAAAGCCCCGTCTCCAGCAGTTCTCCCGTAAGCCCGGCTGCATTCTGCCTGCCATCGAGCATCGCATTGGGTTCCGTTTTCAAGAGTTTCAAAAATCACACTCTTTTAGAGCGATATATCAATTTTGGTATGCATGCAAAGCGATATTGTATTTGACAGTTATGGCAATTGATTCCAGTTTCCCAGCATATGCGCCAGCGCATGCGGGAGTATGATAAGACGGGGAGGCTTCCTTTATCTTGAACCACCGCCGGGGGTCACGCTCGCGACGGTGGTCGCTGCGCATAGACGGAGGCCCCGTGCCTGCCGGTTCAACACTCAGGGAGAGATCTGATGAAATTCTTTACTTCGCTTCTCGCGGCTGCGGCGATCACGGTCGCCGGCCTCGCCGCGCCGGCAGTCGCCCAGGAAAAGGGCATGGTCGGCATCTCCATGCCGACCAAGACGTCGACGCGCTGGATCTCCGACGGCGAGACCATGGAGAAGCTGTTCAAGGAAGCCGGCTATACGCCGGACCTGCAGTTCGCCGACGATGACATTCCGAACCAGTTGGCGCAAATCGAGAACATGGTGACCAAGGGCGCGAAGGTTCTCGTCATCGGCGCCATCGACGGCACGACGCTCTCCGACATCCTGCAGAAGGCGGCCGATGCCGGCGTCAAGGTCATCGCCTATGACCGCCTGATCCGCGATTCCGGCAATGTCGACTATTACGCCACCTTCGACAACTTCCAGGTCGGCGTGCTGCAGGCGACCTCGCTCGTCGAAGGCCTGAAACTCGACAGTGCCACCGAGCCGAAGAACATCGAACTTTTCGGCGGCTCGCCGGACGACAACAACGCCTTCTTCTTCTACGACGGCGCGATGTCCGTTCTGCAGCCTCTGATCGACAGCGGCAAGATCGTCGTCAAGTCCGGCCAGATGGGCATGGACCAGGTCGGCACGCTGCGCTGGGACGGCGCCGTGGCCCAGGCCCGCATGGAAAATCTTCTGTCGTCCGCCTATACCGACGCGAAGGTCGATGGCGTTCTGTCGCCCTATGACGGTCTGTCGATCGGCATCATTTCGGCTCTGAAGGGCGTCGGTTACGGCTCCGGCGACATGCCGATGCCGATCGTCACCGGTCAGGACGCCGAACTGCCGTCGGTCAAGTCGATCCTCGCCGGCGAACAGTATTCCACGGTCTTCAAGGACACCCGTGAACTCGCCAAGGTCACCGTCAACATGGTCAACGCGATCATGGATGGCAAGGAGCCGGAGGTCAACGACACGAAGACCTACGAAAACGGCGTCAAGGTCGTTCCGTCCTACCTCCTGAAGCCCGTTTCCGTCGACAAGTCCAATGCCAAGGAGGTTCTCGTCGGTTCCGGCTACTACACGGAAGATCAGCTCAACAACTGATGCGGCGAACCGGGAGGGTGCGCGACACGCTCGCGCACCCTCTTAATCCAGGCGGCATGCGTCTCGTCGCAATGTCGCTGTAGCACTTTGGCCCGCCGCGTGGTTTTATTTCGTATCGGAGCCGGTCGAAAGAACCGCGCAGCACGGGAGAGCGCCTGCAGTCTCTCCGACTGCAGCTGGAATGGCTGAGTATGGACAATATCATTCTTGAAATGCGGGGCATCACGAAGACGTTTCCGGGCGTCAAGGCCCTGGACAATGTCTCGTTCAAGGTCCGCGAAGGCGAGATCCACGCGCTTGTCGGGGAAAACGGCGCCGGCAAGTCGACCTTGATGAAGGTGCTGAGCGGCGTCTATCCGGCCGGTACCTATGAGGGCGAGATCCATTACGACGGCGAGCCTCGCCGGTTCAGCACGATCTCGGACAGCGAAGAGCTCGGCATCATCATCATCCATCAGGAACTGGCGCTCGTTCCGCTGCTTTCGATCGCCGAGAACATCTTTCTCGGCAACGAGGTGGCCGAAAAGGGCGTCATTCACTGGCCGCAGACCTTTGCCCGCACCCAGGAACTCCTGAAGAAAGTGGGCCTGAACGAGTCTCCCACGACGCTGATCACCGACATCGGCGTCGGCAAGCAGCAGCTGGTGGAGATTGCCAAGGCGCTTTCGAAGAAAGTCCGCCTGCTGATCCTCGACGAGCCGACCGCATCCCTCAACGAAAACGACTCCGACGCGCTTTTGAAGCTGCTCATGGAGTTCCGCAGCCAGGGCATGACGTCGATCATCATCTCTCACAAGCTCAACGAGATTAAGAAGGTTGCCGATCAGATCACCATCCTGCGCGACGGCGGAACGGTAGAGACGCTCGACTGTCATAAGGAAGACATCAGCGAGGACCGGATCATCAACGGCATGGTCGGCCGGGCCATGGAAGACCGCTATCCGCCGCGCGAACCGAAGATCGGCGACACGCTGCTCGAGGTGAAGAACTGGAACGTCTATCATCAGCATCACCGCGACCGGCAGTTTCTGCACGACGTCAGCTTCAAGGTGCGCGCCGGCGAGGTCGTCGGCATCGCCGGACTGATGGGCGCCGGACGCACCGAGACGGCGATGAGCCTCTTCGGCAAGTCCTGGGGCCACAAGATCACCGGCGAGGTGACGATGCATGGCCGGCCGGTGGACGTGAGCACAATTCCCAAGGCCATCAAGGCCGGTCTCGCCTATGTAACGGAGGACCGCAAGCAGCTCGGTCTCGTGCTGATCAACAACATCATGCACAACACCACGCTCGCCAACCTGCACGCGGTCGCATCGAACGGCGTCATCGACGAGCGCAAGGAACGCAAGGTCGCCGCCGAGTATCGCTCGAAGCTCCGCATCCGTTCCCATTCGATCTATCAGGAGACGGTCAACCTCTCCGGCGGGAACCAGCAGAAGGTCGTCCTGTCCAAGTGGCTGTTCACCAACCCCGAAGTCCTCATACTCGATGAGCCGACGCGCGGTATCGATATCGGCGCGAAGTATGAGATCTACACCATCATCAACCAGCTCGCGGCCGAGGGCAAAGGCATCCTGATGATCTCGTCGGAGATGCCGGAGCTGCTCGGGACCTGCGATCGCATCTATGTCATGAACGAGGGGCGCATTGTGGCCGAGCTTTCCAAGGAGGAAGCAAGCCAGGAATCGATCATGCGCGCCATCATGCGTTCAGGGGAGAAACACTAATGGTCGCCGATACGAGCACCGAAACCACCAAACCGTCGATCGGTGACTACCTCAGGAACAACATTCGCGAATACGGCCTGCTGGTCGCGCTCGTCATCATCATGCTGTTCTTCCAATTCGTCACCAACGGCGTCCTCTTCAGGCCCGTCAACATCACGAACCTGGTGCTGCAGAACTCGTTCATCGTCATCATGGCGCTGGGCATGCTGTTGATCATCGTTGCCGGGCACATCGATCTGTCGGTCGGCTCCATCGTGGCCTTCATCGGCGCGATTTCGGCGATCATGCTCGTCAAATGGGGCTTGCCTGCCTTCGTGGTCATTCCCGCCTGCCTGATCGTCGGCGGCATCATGGGCGCGGCGCAGGGCTACTGGGTCGCCTATCAGAAGATCCCGGCCTTCATCGTCACGCTGGCCGGGATGCTGGTGTTCCGGGGAATGACCTATGTGGTCCTCGGCGGCCGCCCGATCGGACCGTTTCCGAAGGACTTCCAGATTCTCTCGACCGGATTCATTCCCGACTTCCTTTATTTCCTCAACCCGAGCCCGGAGACGATCAAGAACATGGTCGCGCTGGTCGCCGTGCTGTTGCTCGTCGGCTATGCGATCTTTGCCGGGATTCGCAACCGCCGGATCAACGACCAGCACGGCACGGAGAACGAGCCGTTCGCCTTCTTCGCGATCCAGATGGCGGTCATCAGCCTGGTGGCCCTGTTCCTCGGCTTCCAGCTTTCGACCTATCGGGGCCTGCCCAACGTCCTGGTCGTCATGGGCGTGCTGATCGCCGTCTATACCTTCGTCACCACGCGCTCGACGATCGGCCGGCGGATATACGCGATGGGCGGCAACGAGAAGGCGACCAAGCTCTCCGGCATCAATACCGAGCGGCTGACCTTCTACGCCTTCGTGAACATGGGCGCGCTCGCGGCGCTTGCCGGCATGATCATCACCGCGCGTCTGAATTCGGCGACCCCGAAAGCCGGCGTCGGCTTCGAACTCGACGTGATCGCGGCCTGCTTCATCGGCGGGGCGTCCGCCTCGGGTGGCGTCGGCAAGATCACCGGTGCGGTGATCGGCGCTTTCATCATGGGCGTGATGAACAACGGCATGTCCATCATGGGCATCGGCATCGACTACCAGCAATTGATCAAGGGCCTCGTGCTGCTCGCAGCCGTGTTCTTCGACGTTTACAACAAGAACAAGGGCAAGGGCTGACCGGCTTCCGCTCGGCCCCCGATGATCGCAACAGAAAAACGCGGCATGTTTGCCGTAACCGGGTGGCGTAAGCCACTCTCGGGCGAAGCGTTGCTTTTCCGCAAGGGAAGGCATTGTGGGAGCCAATTCATCAGGAAGGACAGAACGTGCTGATTTCTCAGGTCAGGAAAGAAGACGGTTCGGTTATCGTCGCCGTGCGGGCCCCGGGCGAGACGGCGCGTGCCGTCAGGGGAGCGGAGAGCGTCTATGCTCTGGCGATGGAAGCGGCCAATAGCGGCAGGAGCCTCAGGGACGTCGTCGACGCCAAGGGCCTCGGCGAAACGATCGATCTCGAGGAAGCCTATTCCCAGGGGCGGCTGCTTTCCCCGATCACGCATCCCGATCCCGCCCATCTGCATCTGACGGGGACCGGGCTCACGCATCTTGGCTCCGCTGCAACCCGCGACGCGATGCACAAGAAGGCGACGGAAGCCGCCGAGGAAACGCTGACCGACTCGATGAAGATGTTCCGCATGGGGCTCGAAGGCGGCAAGCCGAAGTCCGGTGAGAAGGGCGTGCAGCCGGAATGGTTCTACAAGGGCAACGGGACAACGGCTGTGGCCCCCGGCGAGCCGCTCGTGTCTCCGTCCTTTGCGGAGGATGGCGGCGAAGAGCCCGAAATGGCCGGCATCTATGTGATCTCCGACAAGGGCGTCCCCTTCCGGCTCGGCTTTGCGGTTGCCAACGAGTTCTCAGATCACAAGACCGAGCGGGTCAATTATCTGTGGCTCGCACATTCGAAGCTCAGGCAGGCGAGCTTCGGGCCGGAAATCCGCATCGGAGCGGCTCCAGAGGATGTTCGTGGGGCAACGCGCATTCTCCGGGGCGGCAAGGTGCTGTGGGAGAAGCCTTTCCTTTCCGGTGAGGCGAACATGTCGCACAGTTTCGCCAATCTCGAATATCACCATTTCAAGTACGGCCTCTTCCGCGCACCGGGAGACATCCACGTCCACATGTTCGGCACGGCGACGCTCTCTTTCGGCGACGGCATCCGCACGGAGGAGGGAGACGTATTCGAGATCGAAGCCAAGGAATTCGGCCTGCCACTGCGCAATCCGCTGGCGATCGCGGCGGAGGAAGAGGTCGCTGTCCACCAGCTCTGACATATCTCCAATGGCAAGCGCGAGGCAGTGACCGCGGCCGCTTGCGGCAAGAAGACAAGGAGGCTGAAGCCCATGACACTTCACCAGAACCTGATCGCCGGCGAATGGGTCGGCGGAGACGGCGTTGCGAACATCAATCCGTCGAACACCGATGATGTCGTCGGCGAATATGCCCGCGCCAGCGCCGAAGACGCGAAAGCCGCGATCGCCGCGGCCAAGGCCGCCTTTCCCGCCTGGTCGCGCTCCGGCATTCTCGAACGCCATGCGATCCTGAAGAAGACCGCCGACGAGATCCTGGCGCGCAAGGACGAGCTCGGGCGCCTCCTCTCGCGAGAAGAGGGCAAGACGCTCGCCGAAGGTATCGGAGAGACGGTGCGCGCCGGCCAGATCTTCGAGTTCTTCGCCGGGGAAACCCTGCGTCTTGCGGGTGAGATCGTCCCGTCGGTCCGGCCGGGGATCGGCGTCGAGATCACCCGCGAGCCGGTCGGCGTCGTCGGCATCATCACGCCCTGGAACTTCCCGATCGCCATTCCCGCCTGGAAGATCGCTCCGGCTTTGGCTTACGGCAACACCGTCGTCTTCAAGCCGGCAGAGCTGGTACCGGGCTGTTCGTGGGCGATCGTCGATATCCTCCATCGCGCGGGTCTGCCGAAGGGCGTCCTGAACCTCGTCATGGGCAAGGGCTCCGTCGTCGGCCAGGCAATGCTCGACAGCCCCGACGTCAACGCCATCACCTTCACCGGCTCGACCGCCACCGGGAAGCGGGTCGCCGTCGCCTCGGTCGAACATAACCGCAAGTACCAGCTGGAGATGGGCGGCAAGAACCCGTTCGTCGTGCTCGACGATGCCGATCTGTCCGTCGCCGTGGAAGCGGCGGTCAACTCCGCCTTCTTCTCGACCGGCCAGCGCTGCACCGCCTCCTCACGCATCATCGTTACCGAGGGCATTCACGACCGGTTCGTCGCCGCCATGGGTGAGCGGATCAAGGGTCTCGTCGTCGACGACGCGCTGAAGGCCGGCACCCATATCGGTCCGGTGGTCGATCAGAGCCAGCTCAACCAGGACACCGACTATATCGCCATCGGCAAGCAGGAAGGCGCCAAGCTCGCCTTCGGGGGCGAGGTGATCTCGCGCGACACGCCCGGCTTCTACCTGCAGCCGGCGCTGTTCACCGAGGCGACCAACCAGATGCGCATCTCGCGCGAGGAAATCTTCGGGCCGGTCGCGGCCGTCATTCGCGTCAAGGATTACGACGAGGCGCTCACTGTTGCCAACGACACGCCGTTCGGCCTGTCTTCGGGCATCGCCACCACCAGCCTGAAGCATGCGACGCACTTCAAGCGCAATGCCGAGGCCGGTATGGTGATGGTCAACCTGCCGACGGCGGGGGTCGATTTCCACGTGCCGTTCGGCGGCCGCAAGGCTTCCTCCTACGGCCCGCGCGAGCAGGGCAAATACGCCGCAGAGTTCTACACCAACGTCAAGACAGCCTACACGCTTGCCTGAAGAAACCGGGCGTAAAGCCGGCATGTCCAGCCCGCGCAGGGCGCAAGGAAGGAAGAAATGAAGAAGAAAGCTGAGTGGCCGCGCAAGCTCCGTTCGCAGGAGTGGTTCGGCGGTACTGGCAAGAATGCCATCATGCATCGCTCCTGGATGAAGAACCAGGGGCTTCCCGCCGACACCTTCGACGGGCGGCCGATCATCGGCATCTGCAACACCTGGTCCGAGCTCACGCCCTGCAATGCGCATCTGCGCGACCTCGCCGAGCGTGTGAAGCGCGGGGTTTACGAGGCGGGGGGCTTCCCGGTGGAATTCCCGGTCTTCTCGACCGGTGAAAGCACGTTGCGCCCGACGGCGATGATGTTCCGCAACCTGGCGGCGATGGACGTCGAGGAATCGATCCGCGGCAATCCGGTCGATGGCGTCGTCCTGCTCGGCGGCTGCGACAAGACCACGCCCAGCCTGTTGATGGGTGCGGCCAGCGTCGACATACCGGCGATCGTCGTATCCGGCGGTCCCATGCTTAATGGAAAGTGGCGCGGCAAGGACGTCGGGTCCGGCACGGCGATCTGGCAGTTTTCCGAGATGGTGAAGTCCGGCGAGATGTCGCTGGAGGAGTTCATGGACGCCGAGCAGGGCATGGCCCGTTCCGCGGGAAGCTGTATGACCATGGGCACGGCCTCGACCATGGCGTCGATGGCCGAAGCGCTCGGCATGACGCTTTCGGGCAATGCGGCCATTCCCGCGGTCGATGCGCGCCGCCGGGTGATTTCGCAGCTTACCGGCCGCCGCATCGTCGAAATGGTCAAGGAGGACCTGAAGCCCTCCGACATCCTGACCAAGGAGGCATTCGAGAACGCCATCCGCGTCAACGGCGCCGTCGGCGGCTCGACCAATGCGGTGCTGCATCTGCTCGCGCTTGCGGGCCGTGTCGGCGTCGATCTTTCGCTGGACGATTGGGACAGGCTCGGCCGCGATGTGCCGACCATCGTTAACCTGCAGCCCTCCGGCAAATATCTGATGGAGGAGTTCTATTATGCCGGCGGTCTGCCGGTCGTGATCAAGGCGGTCGCGGAGATGGGCCTCCTGCACAACGATGCCATCACCGTCAGCGGCGACACGATCTGGAACGACGTCAAGGCCGTCGTGAACTACAACGAGGACGTGATCCTGCCGCGGGAAAAGGCGCTGACGAAATCGGGCGGCATCGCCGTCCTGCGCGGCAATCTGGCGCCGCGCGGTGCTGTTCTGAAACCTTCGGCCGCCTCGCCGCACCTTATGCAGCACAAGGGCCGTGCGGTCGTATTCGAAAGCATCGAGGACTATCACGCACGCATCAACCGTGAGGATCTCGACATCGACGAGACCTGCATCATGGTGCTGAAATATTGCGGTCCCAAGGGCTATCCGGGCATGGCCGAGGTCGGCAATATGGGCCTGCCGCCGAAGGTATTGAAGAAGGGGATCACCGACATGATCCGCATTTCGGATGCGCGCATGTCGGGTACGGCCTACGGCACCGTCATCCTTCATACCGCGCCGGAAGCTGCGGAAGGCGGACCCCTGGCGCTCGTCGAGAATGGCGACATGATCGAGGTCGACATCCCGAACCGCACGCTGCATCTCCATGTTTCCGACGAGGAACTTGCACGACGCCGTGCGGCCTGGGTATCGCCGGTAAAACCGCTCACGGGCGGCTATGGCGGTCTCTATCTCAAGACCGTAATGCAGGCGGATTCCGGCGCCGATCTGGACTTCCTTGTCGGCGCGCGTGGATCGGTGGTCGAGCGCGACAGCCACTGATGCGATGAACCGCGGCGGAGCGTTCGGGTATGAATCTCCGCCGCAACCTCATCACCGAACGGGGCGGTTGCGTACTGCGCCGCCTCGACAAGTTGTGGGATGGGCACCCCGGCCAAACTCCGATCGCAACTTTCAACGCCATGTCCCCCAACGAGCGGCGCACGGTACTGAAGCGCTGCCGTGATGTCGTCAGTGGCGGCTATGACCGGGGACTGGTCGCTCTTTGCCGGATCCTGCAGTCGACTGCATCGCGGTAAGTGGAGCTTGGAGGCCTGCCTGGATCCTTTCCCGCGTTCAATGAAGCGTGAAAGGATCCAACCTCTTCCACAACAGAGCATTTCAATGGAAACACTGAAATGCTCTATCCATTTTGATCGACGCACTTGCGGACGGAAACCCGTTACACACTTCTCCCGGAAGTGCTCTAAGGGCCGCTTCAATTCTGAGCTTGGCTCTGTCCTTGTTGCTCGACCGTCACGGCCACCTTCAGGGTCTCGGTGCCCGTACCGTGCACCAGTCCCGAAACCGGCGAAGCATCGCGGTAACATAGTCCCGAGGCGATGCGGACATAGCGGTCGTCCGGGCAGACCTTGTTGGCGGGATCGAACCCGACCCAGCCAAGGCCTGCAATGTGCACGTCGGCCCAGGCGTGGCTTGCGGTCTGCTGCGGATGACCCTCCATCATGAGATAGCCGGAGACGTAGCGTGCGGGCAGGCCAAGGGTGCGCGCGGCGGAGATCAGGATATGGGCATGATCCTGGCATACGCCCTTGCCGCGCTCCAGCGCCTCCTCGGCGGAGGTCCCGACCTGGGTCTCGCCCGGTTCGTAGCGTACGGTCTCGTGAATGATCGCCATAAGCGCGTGCATGCGCTCGAGTTCAGTGGCGCCTCCGGCGGCTTTCGCGAGCTCGCGGATCCGCTTGCCCGGCTTGGTCAGCGGGGTTTCGCGGGCGTAGAGCCACAGCGGTACATAGGACTGGTGAGCGCCGAATACGCCGGCCCGGTCTTCCGTTTCGACTTCGCCTCTCGCCTCTACGCAAAGGGTCGTTCGATCGGCGTCGACGCTGACGAGATGCGTGCGGTTGCCGAACTGGTCGTCATAGCTCACTTCGATGGCTGCCCCGTCCACCAGCGTCTTCCAGTTCCGCACCGTCTGGCCCGGCAGATTCACCGGCGTGAGGCGCAGTCGCTGCAATGCGTATTGTACCGGTTGGTCGTAATGATACTCGGTCGTGTGGCTGATTTTCAGATACATCTACGCCCCCTGAAGCTCATTGATAGAACCGGTAACCATCTGAGATTTCCCGGCCGAGGCGATTGTTCTGGCTGATGAACTCCTTGAGATATTGGTGTAGCCCCTGATCCATGATTTCCGCGATCGACTGGCTGCGCAGCAAGCCGAGCGTCTGCTCGGCGGTCTCGTGGGCCGCGTGCCGCTCGCCGTATTCGCGCGCGAGATAACCGAGATTGGAGACGAGCTTGTCGTAGCAATAGGCCAGCGAGCGCGGCATGCGGCCGTTTGCGATCAGGAAGTCGGCAATATTTGCGGGCCTGAGTTCGGCGTCATAGACCCAGCCATAGGAGCGGTGTGCGGAGACCGAGCGCAGGATCGATTCCCACTGGACGTTGTCCATGGACGATCCGACCGCGGAGACTGCCGGCAGTAGCACGTAATATTTCACGTCGAGGATGCGTGCGGTGTTGTCGGCCCTCTCGATGAAGGTGCCGATGCGAGAGAAGTTGAAGATCTCGTTCCTGAGCATCGTGCCGTGGAAGGCGCCCCGGATAAGCCCGGCCCGCCGTTTGATCGTATCGATGATCTCCGGCATGTCGGTGGTCTTCGCCCTCCTGGCGAGGATCCCCTTCATTTCGATCCAGCATTCGTTGATCGCTTCCCATGTCTCGCGCGTGAGCGCCGTGCGGACCATGCGGGCGTTGTTGCGCCCGGCCTCGATGCACGACATCACGCTTGACGGGTTTGCGCGGTCACGCAGGAGGAAGTCGATCGCGTCGCCGCTGGTCAATCCTTCGTGGATCTGGTCATAGAGCTCTCGCACGTCCGCGCTTTGCAACACCCCGTCCCAGTCGTCCTCGGCCGCTTCGCTGCGCGTGAGCGACATGCGCAATCCGGCATCGATGAGGCGGGCGCTGTTCTCCGCGCGCTCGATATAGCGGAACATCCAGTAGAGGCCGTTCGCAGTCCTTCCCAGCATGGCCTCAGTCCTCCAGCACCCAGGTATCCTTGGTCCCGCCGCCCTGGCTGGAATTCACCACCAGGGAGCCTTCTTTCAGGGCCACGCGGGTCAGGCCGCCCGGAATGATCTGAACCTTGTCGGAGACGAGCACATAGGGACGCAGATCGACGTGGCGCGGCGCAATGCCCTTTTTGACCATGATGGGCACCGTCGAGAGCGACAATGTCGGCTGGGCGATGTAGTTGCCGGGGCGGGATTTGAGCTTCTCGGCAAAGGCTGCACATTCCTTTTTTGTCGCGGTCGGGCCGACGAGCATGCCGTAGCCGCCGGAGCCGTGAACCTCCTTGACGACGAGCTCGGCGAGATGCTCGAGCACGTATTTGAGGCTCTCCGGTTCCGAGCAGCGCCAGGTGGGCACGTTTTCGAGCAGGGGTTTGCGGCCGGTATAGAACTCGACGATTTCCGGCATGTAGGAATAGATCGCCTTGTCGTCGGAAATGCCGGTGCCGGGGGCATTGGCGATGGTGATGTTGCCGGCGCGATAGACATCCATGATCCCCGGTATCCCGAGGGCGGAATCCGGGCGGAAGGTGAGGGGGTCCAGGAAATCGTCGTCGACGCGCCGGTAGAGTACGTCGATCGCCTCGTAGCCGCGCGTCGTGCGCATCTTTACCCTGCCGTCGATGACGCGCAGGTCCGAGCCCTCCACCAGTTCGACGCCCATCATATCCGCCAGGAACGCGTGCTCGTAGAAGGCCGAGTTGTAGATGCCGGGCGTGAGGACGGCAACGCGCGGCTTGCCCTCGCAGCCGGCCGGGGCGAGCGAGGAAAGGCTCTGGCGAAGCAGATTGGGATAGTTCTCCACCGGCCGCACGCGGTTCTGGTGAAACAGCTCCGGAAACATCTGCATCATGGTTTCGCGGTTTTCCAGCATGTAGCTGACACCGGAGGGCGTGCGGGCATTGTCCTCCAGAACATAGTACTGGTCTTCGCCGGTGCGTACGATGTCGGTACCGACGATATGGGTGTAGACGCCGCCCGGCGGCCGGAAGCCGATCATCTGCGGGAGGAAGGTGTCGTTCTTCTCGATCAGTTCGCGCGGGATGCGACCGGCGCGGATGATCTCCTGCTTGTGATAGATGTCGTCGAGAAAAGCGTTGAGCGCGATGACGCGCTGTTCGATGCCTTGGGCGAGCCGGCGCCATTCGCGCCCGGAGATGATGCGGGGTATGAGATCGAAGGGGATCAGTTTCTCGGAGGAGTCCGCGTGTCCGTAGACTGCGAAGGTGATGCCCGTCTTACGAAAAATCTTTTCGGCTTCCTTCGATTTCGCGATGAGCCGGTTTCTGTCCTGACTGGCATACCATTGATGATAGGTCGAATATGGCTGGCGCGGACTGCTGTCCGCATTGATCATTTCGTCAAATACCAAAGGCGTGATCCCCTTATTTTCGACCATTTGAATACAACGCAGAGTGCAATGCAAGAAGCGTGCACATTTGCGATCGAAGAATTTTGGCGGGCGGCGGCGGGGCCGTTTTCCGCGTTTCCTGGCGAGAACCGGGGCAGCGGCACGTACAGCCCGGACTTCGGGCTGCGCAGAAAAAACAGGCTGATGCCCGGATTTTAGGCCCATGGTATTCGCGAAAACGCGTTCAGCAGGTTGTGGAGCGGCCATTCCGATTCGCTGATAGTATCGATCAGAAAAATTCCTTTGACCGGGCGCTGTCGCCGCTCTATCGCGGCAGCGGCGATCCTGCCCGGATCGTCCCCTATCCATTTGCTCAGGAACGATTTCATGCTCGCCCGCCTGGCCCCGGCCATCTTCGTGCTGCTCTGGTCGACAGGCTGGGTCGTTGCAAAATATGCGGCCATCTTCGCCGATCCGCTGACCTTCCTGGCGCTGCGCTACAGCTTCGCCATTCTGCTCTTCATCGGCTTCTGTCTTCTGAGCGGCGCGCGCTGGCCGCGCTCGGCGACGGCGATCGGCCATGCCGTCGTGTCCGGCATCTTCCTCCACGGCCTTTATCTCGGTGCCGTATGGTGGGCGATCGGGCAGGGTGTGCCCGCGGCGATCTCCGGCATCATTGCCGGCTTGCAGCCCCTGATGACGGCTGCGGTCGCGCCTTGGCTGATCGGCGAGAAGCTGGCGGGCCAGCAGAGGCTGGGCCTTATCCTCGGCTTTTGCGGCATCGCGCTTGCGGTTGCGCCGAAAATGCTGGCGATCGACTCGGCCGCAACGCCGATCCACCTGCTGCCGCTGGCCGTCAACGTTCTCGGCATGGCCGCCGTCACCTACGGGACGCTTTATCAGAAACGGTATCTGCAGACTGGCGACATCCGGTCGATTGCAGCGTTGCAATACGTGGGAGCGCTCCTCGTGACCATTCCTCTGGCGCTCATGCTCGAGGACCTGCGGGTCACCTGGAATATCGAACTTGTGGCGGCGCTCGCCTGGTCGGTGCTGGGCCTCTCGATGGGAGCGATCGCACTCCTGCTCTATCTCATTCGGCGCGGGCAGGTATCGCGCGCGGCATCGCTGATTTATCTGGTGCCGCCGCTTGCCGCCGGCGAGGCGGCTCTGTTCTTCGGAGAAGCGCTGACCTGGCCGATGATCGTCGGCACGGTAATTGCCGTCACAGGGGTCTATCTCACCAACCGCAAGCCGGCCAACGGAACAGCCGCGAGCGACAGCGCAAAGGAAGCGCAGGCGGTTTGACGAACGCGATGACGGGGTGCACTCGAAGCCCTGTCGATCGCACCGCCCGGTATCGTCGGCCGCAACTCATGGTCGGGGCGGTCGAACGGGTCCGGCCGGGTCCGGGTCGGAGGTCATGCAGCGGGTCGCTGTCCCGATGATCGGCGGAATGCTATCCTCGACGATCCTCACCTTGGTGGTCATTCCGGCTGTGTATGGCCTCGTGAACGGCTGGCGGCTGCCCTCACCGGGTGCATCGACGAAAGCCGGGCAATGCCGCACAACCAGCGTACAATGGAGAGCAGCGATGAGAAGAAGAGCGTTTCTGATTTCCGCGGCCGCGACCGCGTCGGTTTGGATGATCGGGCCGGCCTTGGCAGCCGGGCGCGTAATGGTCGTCTACAAGGATCCCAATTGCGGCTGCTGCCATGAGTGGGCCGCGGCGATGAAGGGAGCCGGCTTCCAGGTAAAGATCGAGAACGTCGACGACCTGTCTG
Source organism: Sinorhizobium meliloti 4H41 (assembly GCF_000375585.1). Classification (GTDB taxonomy): domain Bacteria; phylum Pseudomonadota; class Alphaproteobacteria; order Rhizobiales; family Rhizobiaceae; genus Sinorhizobium; species Sinorhizobium meliloti_A. The sequence goes on from NZ_AQWP01000012.1 coordinate 49,207, forward strand.
CGATCAAGCAGCGCCATGCGATCCCGGATGAGATGCAGGGTTGCCATACCGCCGTGGTCGGCGGTTATTACGTGGAGGGCCACGTGCCGCTCGATGCCGTCGAAAGGCTTCTCGCCGAGCGTCCGGACATTGCCGGCATCGCGGTCCCGGGCATGCCCGTCGGATCGCTGGGCATGGGAGACGACCCGCGCGCATCCTATGACGTGTTCGCGGTGAACAGGGACGGCACCAGCGCGATCTATCAGTCTGTCAGGCCCAAGGGCTGACCGGCGCAGGTGATGCAGGGTGTCGAAACGGCGGGGATCTACCCGCCGTTTCGACGACGCTTGGCGCCTAAGAGCGTTCAATGCATTGAAACATCAAACACTCGAAGTCTTTGACGCTATGCACTTATCCTCGAAGTGCTCTAGCGCTGATGGCCGCGACCGTCGGCACGCTGCGGTCGATTGCCGCCGCCATTGCGTTCGCCGGACTGCTCGCTTCCGCGGCGGCCGGCCTGCTGCGGTCCGGGCCGCCCATGATGCTTCTGCGCCTTGTGATTGCGGTGGCCTTCCGGCCTTCCGTCCGCCGGTCCGTGCCCGGCAGTGCGCTGGTCGCGCCGCTCGTGCGAGCGCTCGTCGCGCAGCAGGTCGTCGCCGGCGAATCCGCCCGCTGCCGCCTGGCGCTGCGGCCGGTCGCGGCGGGGTCCACCCTGGCGCTGTCCTGCGCCATTGCCGCGAGGCTGGCCGTTACCGCGAGGCTGACCGTTGCCGCGGCCGCCACGGCCCTTGGAGGGGCGGGCCTGGTCGGCGGGCGCTTCGCCGCTGGCGACAGCGATCTGGATGCCCATCAGCTTTTCGATGTCACGGAGCAGGCGGATTTCGTCCGGCGCGCAGAAGGCGATCGCGATGCCGTCGCGGCCGTTGCGGGCCGTACGGCCGATACGGTGCACATAAGCGTCGGGCACTTCAGGCAGGTCGTAGTTGTAGACGTGGGTGACGCCCGGAATGTCGATCCCGCGGGCGGCCACGTCCGTCGCCACGAGCACGCGGATCTCACCGTCGCGGAATGCCTTCAGCGCACGCTCCCGCTGACCCTGGCTCTTGTTGCCATGGATCGAGGCGGCCTTGAAGCCGACATGGTCGAGATGCTTCATCAGCTTCTCGGCGCCATGCTTGGTGCGGCTGAAAATCAGCGACAGCCCATCGGGATTGGCAGTCAGCGTCTGCTTCAGGATCGTCGTCTTCAGGTCCTTGCCGGGGACGAAATGCACATATTGTTCGACCTTGTCGGCGGCTTTGCCCGGAGGCGAGACTTCGACCTTGACCGGGTCGGTCAGGTATTCGCCGGCAAGCTCGGCAATCAGCTTGGGCATGGTTGCGGAGAAGAGCAGCGTCTGACGGTTCTTCGGCACCAGCTTGGAAATCTTGCGCAGGTCATGGATGAAGCCGAGATCAAGCATCTGGTCGGCCTCGTCGAGAACGAGATAACGAGCCTGGGTCAGCGTCACCGCCTTGCGCGAAACGAGGTCGAGCAGGCGGCCAGGGGTCGCGACGAGAATGTCGACGCCACGGGCGAGCTGTTCGGTCTGCTTGTTGATCGAAACGCCGCCGACGACGAGGCCGATCTTGAGCGGGCTCTTCTTCACGAAAAGCTTCAGGTTGGTCGCGATCTGATTCACCAGTTCGCGCGTGGGGGCAAGCACGAGCGCGCGGATGTTGCGCGGATCGGGACGTCTGCCATCGGCGACGAGCTTTTCGATCATCGGCAGGCCGAATGCAGCGGTCTTGCCGGTGCCCGTCTGCGCAAGGCCGATGAGGTCATGGTCTTTCAGGACCAGCGGAATGGCTTGAGCCTGGATGGGCGTCGGCTTTTCGAAACCATTGGCGGAGAGTGTCGCCACAATGTGCTCGGAGAGGCCAAGCTCTTTGAAAGTGGTCAATGCATATACCTTTCGGGGCGCCAAACGCTCTCGCCGGAACAGCAGAATGCGGTTCCGGTGTCATCTGGCGTCAAGAACCCCGCGTGAATTGGGAACTTGTGGGTTAATAGAAAATCGTCAGGCGCCTGTGCTGCCGCGGAGGGCGGCGATGTTTCGCGCTTTTCCTTCTTCACGGCTTCGAAGTGATGCCGAGGGCGCGCTCACGCGGCGGCCGGAAGGTGACGCAGGCCTTAGATCGTTGTTTTGCGCCGGAAAGTCAAGCTGCATCTTTTCGCAGCTGCGAAAGCATGCCGTCTCGTCGCGCCGGCAGGCGCGAAACGTCGCCCCCGGCGAAAGGGCATGACCACACGCCTGCATCCGCGGCGATAGCCGGCGAAGAAGCAGCGCGTCACCTATGTTCCCCTTGCAGAAGAAGGGCCTGAGCGTACAATCTAGCCGCTTGAACTCGCCGATTGTCGGCTGCTGACGGGCTGGTGATGCGAGCGGGCCGCGCGACACGGAATGCGCAGATGTTCGGCGGCAAGGAACCTGACGCGGCCTCAGCCGTTCTGTCCGTGAACCTCGCCAACCTATCTGCCATCTACACGGGGAGACAATAGTGCGGAACCGGATCTGGATTTTGACAGCCGATGGAAACACGGCGCGCATCGTGAAGGACGTCAACCTGCTGAAGGATGGCAGGCAGCAGCCGGAGGAGGAGACATTTCAAATCGAGACCAAGCGTCGCCAGGACATCATGGCCGACAAACCCGGACGCAGCCATTCGTCCGTCGGTCACGGCCGTTCGGCGATGGAATATAGCAGCGACCCCGTACGTGAGGAGCAACATCGCTTCGCCGTGGAGATCGCCGGGAAGCTCGAACACTATGCCCACGACCAGGCCTTCGAAAATCTCGTGATCTGCGCGGCACCCAGGACGCTCGGCGACCTGAGGAAGCTGCTCTCGCACCAGGTCAAGGAAAAGACCCTTGCCGAGATCGACCGCAATTGCGTCGCCGTTCCGACCGATCAGTTGATCGCGACGGTCAAGTCCGTAGTCTTCCCCGGATAAGCACGTCCGGATTCGGGCAAATCAGGCTTTGTCGCCGCGCAGCATCTCCCGCTTGCCGGCAAAGCCGGGACGACGTTCGACGGTGAAACCCGCCGCCGCCAGGTTGCGGCGGACGAAGCCGGCTGCGGCATAGGTCGCGAAGCTGCCGCCTGAGACGGTCCTGTCGAACACCAGCCGCATGAGTTCTTCCGACCACATGTCCGGATTCCGAGAGGGTGCGAAACCGTCGAGATACCAGGCGTCGAAGTCCGGAGGGGAGGCCGACACGCCGTCGAGCGCCGTGCCGATCACCACCGTAAGCCGCACCTCTTCGCTGAACGCGATGTCGACCTGGCCGGCCCGGTTCGTGGGCCAATTGGCAACGAGCGCCTGCCGCTCTTCGTCGATTTCCGGCCAATGCGCCAGCGCCCGGCCGATCTCCACGGCTTGCATGGGAAAGCGCTCGAAGGAAACGAAATGAAGGTTCCTGTCCGCGGCCGGCGATTGTTTCCAGCGGCGCCAGGTTTCGCAGAAATTGAGCCCCGTGCCGAAGCCGAGTTCGCCGATCGTGAACGGGCCGCCCGCCCGCCAGCGTTCCGGCAGCCGGTTGCCGGCAAGAAAGACGTGGCCGCATTCGAGCCGTCCGTCGGTGCGGCAATAAAAGTGATCGCCAAATTCCTTCGAATAGGGCATATCGCCCTCGTGCCATTCGAGGTTTTGCCGCGAGGGTGAAGGGCTCTGGCCGGGATCGGTTCCTGTCATGGTGAACCCGATAATTCTCCGGCCCGGGAAGGTCAATCGATGTGCGAAGTTTTGATCGTGGGCGGCGGCGTCATGGGGCTCTGGGCCGCCGTGATGGCCGCCCGCGCCGGGTTCGCGACGCGGCTCCTCGAGCGCAGGCTGATCGGTTCCGGCGCGAGTGGCGGTCTCCTCGGCGCGCTCATGCCGCATATGCCCGACCGGTGGAACGACAAGAAGCAGTTCCAGTTCGATGCCCTGGTGTCGCTCGAAGGCGAGATTGCCGAGCTTGAAACAGCCACGGGCCTCTCGGCAGGCTATCGTCGCTGCGGCCGTGTCATGCCCCTCGGTAAGCCGCATCTGCGGGAGATCGCCCTTGGTCGCGAGCAGGATGCGGCGCAGAACTGGCATACTCCGGCACGCCCGTTCCATTGGCAAGTCCGCGATGCCGATGCAGTCGGTTGGCCGGCCGCCGATGCGGCGCCCTTCGGTGTCGTCAATGACACGCTGGCCGCCCGGTTGGCGCCGCGCAGCCTGCTTGCGATCCTGCGGGCTGCCTTGGACCAATTTCCGCATGTCCGATGCGAGGAAGGGGCGGAAGTCGTCTCGCTCGACCCGGCGCTCGGCCGGCTTGCGCTAGCCGACGGGCGTGATTTGGCCTTTGAGCGCCTGATCCTCGCCGCGGGCGTCGAAAGCTTCTCGTTCATCGACGGTTTGACCCAGCCGCGGCTGGCGCCGAGCGGCGGTGCGGTCAAAGGACAGGCGGCGCTGCTTCGCGCCGACATCGATCCGGCCCTGCCCATCATCTTTGCCGACGGTCTCTATGTCGTCCCGCATGAAAGCGGCCACGTGGCGGTCGGCAGCACGAGCGAGAACCGGTTCGAGGAACCCTTTTCCACCGATGGCCAGCTCGATGCACTGCTTGCCCGCGCAACGGCTCTTGCGCCCGCATTGCGCGGCGCCCCGGTGGTGGAGCGCTGGGCGGGCCTGCGCCCCAGATCTACGGGGCGCGAACCAATGGTCGGCCGTCACCCCGATCACGAAAGGGTCTTCGTGCTGACGGGCGGCTTCAAGGTGAGCTTCGGATTGGCGCATGCTCTGGCGCGATCCGTGGTCGACGAGATTGCCGGCCGTCCAGCCGTCGCGCTTCCGGATACGTTCCATTGTGCGCACCACATCGCGGCATTGCGATAGGCGAGGCAGGCTTCACGACCCCGTTACGGCCCGCGTAATTCGTCAATCTGTCACGCAAATCACTTAACACGCCGCCATTGGACCTCGAACGGGATGCGGGCCATTCCGCTTTCACGGACTTCCGGAGCTTGCGCCATGCGCTATGCGATCTGTTTCACCCCGCCGATGGGAGACCCGCTTTCTGCGGCGGCTGCCAGCTGGCTCGGCCGCAGCGTCTATTCCGGGGAGGCCGTGGAATTGCCGTCGATTGCCGGCCTCGCCGTTTCGGAGATGGCCTTCTACACGGCCGTTCCACGCCGCTTTGGCTTTCATGCGATGATCATGGCGCCCTTCCGCCTGAAGCCGGATATGGACGAAGCGCAATTGCTCAAGGCGATGATGCTCTTCACGAGCGGGGAGACGCCGTTTCAAATCGAGCGGCTGGAGGTTGCACGCCTCAGCCAGTGCTGGGGGTTGATGCCGGAGGTGCCCAGCCAGTCGATGCATCTGCTCGCCGCCCGCGTCCTGCAGGCGCTGGACCGGTTCCGCGCTCCGCTGAGTGAGGACGATATCGAGCGGGCGGACCCGGACAGGCTCACGGCTCCGCAATTCACCAATCTGCATCGCTGGGGCGATCCCCATGTGATGGACGAATATCGTTTCCATATGCCGCTGACCGGCCCCCTCAACGCCGATGTGGGGCGGCGGGTTGAGGCCCCCTTGCGCGGATTATTCGAACCGCTGCTGACCGAACCGCTCCTGATCGGCAGCCTCGCTCTGTTCATCGAGCACGAGCCCGGAGCGCCGATGCGCGTGCATTCGCAGCATCCGCTTGGAAAGATTTCCGCGCGCCCGCGCGCCAAGGCAGGACTGTCGATCGGGCAGCGCCTCGGCCCCGACACTCTGGCCACGCCGCCGGTCGCGCTGACCGCCTCGCTTCCCGGCGGGCCGTAACCTCGGAATCGCCATTTTTCTCATCTCGACAATCCGGTGCGGGATGCTACCGTTCCGGAAAAGTCGAAGGGTGAAATCATGTCCGAGAATTCCTATCCGCGCGACCTCGTCGGCTACGGACGCAGGCCGCCTGAGGTGCGTTGGCCGGGCGACGCCAATATCGCCGTGCAGTTCGTGCTGAACTATGAGGAGGGCGGCGAAAGCTGCATTCTCGACGGCGATCCGGCATCCGAATGTCTGCTGTCGGAGATCGTCGGCGCTCAGCCATGGGCTGGACAGCGCAACCTCAATATGGAGTCTATCTACGAATACGGCGCCCGCGCCGGCTTCTGGCGGTTGTGGCGGATGTTCACGAGCCGGGGCGTGACGCTGACGGTCTATGGCGTGACGCTCGCCATGGCCCGCAATCCGGAAGCCGTCGCCGCCATGAAGGAGGCCGGCTGGGAGATCGCCAGCCACGGCCTGCGCTGGCTCGAATACAAGGATGTTCCCGAAGACATCGAGCGTCAGCACATCCGCGAGGTCGTGCGGCTGCACACCGAACTGACCGGCGAGCGTCCGCTCGGCATCTATCAGGGCAAGCCCTCGGCAAACACGCTCAAGCTCGTACTGGACGAAGGCGGCTTCCTCTATTCCTGCGACTCCTATGCCGACGAGCTTCCCTATTGGGTCCCCGGACTGACGCCGGGCAATCCGCATCTCATCATTCCCTATACGCTCGACGCCAACGACATGCGTTTCGCGACCAATCAGGGTTTCAACTCCGGCGACCAGTTCTTCACCTATCTCAAGGACACGTTCGACGTGCTCTATGCGGAGGGCAAGGAAGGCAGCCCGAAAATGATGAATATCGGCCTGCACTGCCGCCTCGTCGGGCGTCCCGGTCGCGCTGCGGCGCTCGCGCGCTTCATCGACTATGTGATGTCCCACGACAAGGTCTGGGTGCCGCGCCGCGTCGACATCGCGCGCCACTGGTACGAACATCACAAACCCAACGGTACGCGCTGATGTCGGGGCGCGATGATTTCATCCGGCGCTTCGGCGGCATCTTCGAGCACTCGCCCTGGGTGGCGGAACGCGCCTATGATCGTGCGGCTTCCTCCGGCTTGACCGCAGGCAATGTCCATTCGGCGCTCTGCAACGCTTTCCGTGCGGCTTCCCCGGCCGAACGACTCCGGGTATTGCGGGCTCATCCCGATCTCGCAGGCAAGCTCGCGGTGGCCGGCGAGCTCACGGCCGATTCCAAAGCCGAGCAGGCGTCTGCCGGTCTCGACCGGCTCTCCGCCGAAGAGCATGCGCGCTTCACCGGGCTGAACACGACCTACACCAGGAAATTCGGCTTTCCTTTCATCATCGCGGTGAAGGGGTTGACCAAGGAAGACATCCTCGCCGCTTTCGAGAGGCGCATTGACAATTCCAAGGAAGAGGAATTTGAAACGGCCTGTGCCGAGGTGGAGCGGATCGCCCGCCTGCGGCTCCGATCCATGCTTCCGGGAGACGACAATGCCTGACACCATTCCTGATCTGTCCGACCGCGCGACGAGGCTGACGCGTTCAGCGTTCGAGCCTTCGGGCGTCAGCGCACAGAGAGCCGGAACGGCAGGCTGATGTCGCATATGCTTTCGATCGAGCCTTTGACCAGGGAGGCTTTCGCGCCGTTCGGCAGCGTCATCGAGGCCGACCCGGCCTCGATGCGCTTCATCAACGGCGGCAATACCGAGCGATTTCACGCGCTCGCACGCGTCGATGCGGCGGGAGAGGGCGCCGGCGTCATCATCAACATCTTTCGCGGGCAGCCCCGGGCATTTCCTTATTCCGTGACGATGATGGAGCGCCACCCGCTCGGCAGCCAGAGCTTTTCGCCGCTTCGGGACCGGCCGTGGCTGGTTGTGGTCGCCGAGGATGAAGGCGACCGTCCCGGCCGGCCAAGGGTCTTCCTCGCGAATGGCAGGCAGGGCGTCAATTACGGCCGCAATGTCTGGCATCATCCGTTGATGTCAGTGGGCGCCGTCAGCGAGTTCATCGTCGTCGACCGCGAGGGGCCGGGCAACAACCTGGAAGAGTTCCATTACGACGAGGCTTTCGTCATTCCCGATCCATCCAAAGGGTGAACGCGATGAGCAAGTCAGGCCGCCTGACGACCCATGTTCTCGACACCGCGCTCGGCAGACCCGCCCACGGACTGAAGATCGATCTCTACCGGCTCGAAGGCGATGCGCGGCACCTGATCCGTACGGTCCATACCAATAGTGACGGCCGCGTCGACGAGCCGCTGATGACGGGGGGCGGGTTTGCGACCGGCACCTACGAACTGGTCTTCCATGCCGGCGACTATTTAAGGTCAACCGGCGTGACGCTTCCGGATCCCGCCTTTCTCGAGCTCGTTCCCCTGCGCTTCGGCATTGCAGATGCCGACAGCCATTACCACGTGCCGCTGCTGCTCTCGCCCTACGGCTATTCCACCTATCGCGGCAGTTGATAACGCGTCGGCGGAAGAGCTCGCTGCCATCGAGCGGCTGATGTAGCTGGAGGTGGGCGCCGTCACCGGTACGATGGGCACCGTTGCGCATTGGCTTCTGCTTCGATGGAGCGATGGCGCGAGGTTCGAAGGTCACGCCATCGACCGGCCCCGGATGAAGAGGGCTCCGGCTTCGCCGAGGTCAAGGCAGGTATTGCCATTTGCTGATCATGCGGTTCCGCCCTAAGTCTTTGAAGCTACGCACTCCCGACGGAAACCGCTACACGCTTCCTGCACCTGCTACTCGGCGATGATGTCGCGGCCGACCTCCGCGATGCGGCGTTTGCCGCAGAGCGCCATGGTCGTATCCATCTCCTTGCGGATGATGTCGAGCGCGAGCGTGACACCTTCCTTGCCAAGCGCGCCGAGGCCGTAGAGGAACGGACGGCCGATATAGGTGCCTTTCGCACCGAGCGCGATCGCCTTCAGGACGTCCTGGCCGGAACGAATGCCGCCGTCGAGGTGTACCTCGATCTGCTCGCCGACGGCGTCGACGATGCGCGGCAACATGCTGATCGAGGAATGCGCGCCGTCGAGCTGACGGCCGCCATGGTTAGAGACAATGATCGCGTCGGCGCCGGTCTTAGCCGCCATTTTCGCGTCTTCGGGATCGAGAATGCCCTTGAGGATCAGCGGACCGCCCCAGCGCTCCTTGATCCACTCGACGTCCTTCCAGGAAAGCTGCGGGTCGAACTGCTCGTTCGTCCAGGCCTGAAGCGAGGAGAGGTCGGTCACGCTCTTGGCGTGGCCGAGAATGTTGCGGAAGGTGCGGCGGTTGGTGCCGAGCATCTTCATGCACCAGCCGGGCCGCGTCGCCATCATCCAGAGGTGTTTCGGCGTTAGTCGCGGCGGCGCGGACAGGCCGTTGCGAAGGTCCTTATGGCGCTGGCCGAGGATCTGCAGGTCGAGCGTCAGGACCAGCGCGGAACACTTCGCGGCCTTGGCCCGGTCGATCAGATTGAGCACGAATTCGCGCTCGCGCATGACATAGAGCTGGAACCAGAACGGCTTCGTCGTCACCGAGGCGACGTCCTCGATCGAGCAGATGCTCATGGTCGACAGCGTGAACGGGACGCCGAAAGCCTCGGCCGCCTGGGCCGCCAGCATCTCGCCGTCGGCATGCTGCATGCCCGTCAGGCCGGTGGGGGCGAGCGCGACCGGCATCGAGACCTTTTGGCCGATCATCGTCGTTTCGAGCGACCGGTCGGACATGTCGACCAGCACCCGCTGACGCAGCTTGATCCCGGCGAAATCCTCCTCGTTGGCGCGGTAGGTTCCCTCCGTCCATGCGCCGCTGTCCGCATAATCGAAGAAAAGCTTCGGCACGCGCCGTCTGGCCAGGGCCTTGAGGTCCCGTATTTCGAGAATCTGCGTCATGGATCGGCCTCATCGAGTGAATGACAGGCGAGCCCTTATCATGATTTCGGAGGACTTGTAATAGATGCAGAAAACAAGAGGTAAAAAATTCTTACCTCTTGTTTTCAGGGCTGCTCAATCTGCGCCAAGGGTCGATTTGCAAGGCTTTCCGGCGACGTAGGTCTCGACCACGGCGCGGTCGTCGCCCATCGTCTGCAGCAGAAAGAGTTCGTCGGCCAGCGAATTGACCACTTCGGCCCTGAGCGCCATTGCGGGCGTCGCCGCCATGTCGAGCACCGTAAGGTCCGCATCGGATCCGGGCTCGAGCGTGCCGATGCGGTCGGCGAGAGACAGTGCCTCGGCATTGCCGCGGGTCATCATGTAGAAGCTGTCGAAGGGGTTCAGCCTTTCGCCCTGCAACTGCAGGATCTTGTAGGCCTCGTCGAGCGTCTTCAGCATCGAGTAGCTGGTGCCGCCGCCGATGTCCGAGGCGACGGAAACGCGCACCGGTTTTTGGCGGCGCTTCAGCGCCCGCAGCGGAAACAGGCCGGAACCGAGGAAGAGATTGGAGGTCGGGCAGAAGACGGCCACCGAGCCGGTCTCGCTCATCGCATCCGCCTCGCGCTCGGAGAGGTGGATGCAATGACCGAACAGGCTTTTCGGTCCCAGCAGACCATAGCGGGCGTAGACGTCGGTATAGTCGGTCGCCTCCGGATAGAGTTGCGAGGTATAGGCGATTTCGTCGCGGTTCTCCGAGAGATGCGTCTGCACATGCAGGTCGGGAAACTCGCCGACGAGCGATTTTGCGACCTCCATCTGCTCCGGCGTCGAGGTGATGGCGAAACGGGGGGTGATCGCCACATGGTTGCGGCCCTTGCCATGCCAGTCGGCGATGACGGCGCGGGTCTCGTCATAACTCATTTCCGGCGTGTCGAGCAGGCCCTGAGGCGCATTGCGGTCCATCATCACCTTGCCGGCAACCATGCACATGCCGCGCTTCAGGCTCTCGGCGAAGAAGGCGTCGGCGGAAGTCTTGTGCACCGAACAGTAGGCCGTCGCCGTCGTCGTGCCTTGGCGGATCATCTCGTCGAAGAAATGGCGGGCGATCCGCTCCGCATGCGCCGTTTCGACGAAGCGGCATTCCTCGGGAAAGGTGTAGGTGTTCAGCCATTCGAGCAGATCGGCCGCGTAAGAAGCCATTACCTGCATCTGCGGAAAATGCAGATGCGTGTCGATGAGGCCCGGCACGATCAGATGCGGGCGGTGATCGAGCTCGGGGACATCCTCGAGTGCTGCCGCCTTGACCGCTGCATAGGCGCCGGATGCCGTGATCACGCCGTTCTCGACGAGAAGGGCGCCGTCGCTTTCGTAAGCATAGGCAGCACTGTCTTCGATGCCTTGAGGTTCGCGATGGAAGCTCAGCAGGCGGCCGCGAATGAGGGTGGATGTCATCGTGTCTCCCCGACGGCGCTTTCGAACCAGGCCGTCACCAACCTGCGCTCTTCCACCGTCATGTCGCTTATGTTGCCGGGCGGCATCGCATGGCTCCGCCCCGCCTGGATATAGATTTCCCGCGCACGGGCAGCAATTTCGGCGTCGCTTTCGAGCATGATGCCGTTGGGAGCCCGAACGATTCCTTCATAGACCGGATCGGCCGCGTGGCACATGCTGCAGCGGGTCGAGATCGTGTCCCGGACTGCGGGGAAGTGCGCGTTTTCCGCAAAGCGCCTGAAGGCCGGTGCCGTCTCGGCTCGCTCTTCTCCCGTCAGTATTTTCGGCGCCGTCGAGAGCCACATGATCAGGATGAACAGGAGTGTGGTGACGAGCCAGGTCCAGGTCGGCTTGCCCTTGCGCGCATGCGTGGTGTTGAACCAATGACGGATCGTCACGCCCATCAGGAAGACGAGCGCCGCGATGATCCAGTTGAAGGCAGTCGCGAAGGCGAGCGGATGGTGGTTCGAGAGCATGAAGAAGATGACGGGCAACGTCAGGTAGTTGTTGTGCAGCGAGCGCTGCTTCGCCTGCGCGCCGAGCCGTGGATCCGGCGTGCGGCCGGCGATCAGGTCGGCGACGACGATCTTCTGGTTGGGGATGATGATCAGGAAGACGTTGGCCGACATGATGGTGGCGGTGAAGGCGCCGAGATGCAGGAAAGCGGCGCGGCCGGTGAAGACCTGGGTATAGCCCCAGGCCATGGCGACCAGGACCAGATAGAGCAGCGCCATCAGTCCCCAGGTGCTCTTCCCGATCGGCGATTTGCAGAGAAGGTCATAGAGGACCCAGCCGAGACCGAGCGAGGCGAGCGAGATCAGGATCGCGGTGGTGGCCGAAATGTCCAGGACATGCCGGTCTATGAGGAAGAGGTCGGCGCCCCCGTAATAGACGATGCAGAGCATGGCGAAGCCCGAGAGCCAGGTCGCGTAGGACTCCCACTTGAACCAGGTGAGGTGCTCCGGCATGGCGGCTGGCGCCACGAGATATTTCTGGATGTGGTAGAAGCCTCCGCCGTGGACCTGCCACTCCTCGCCATAGGCGCCCGGAGGCAGATGGTCGCGTTTTACGAGACCGAGATCGAGCGCGATGAAATAGAAGGACGAGCCGATCCAGGCGATGGCGGTGACGACATGCAGCCAGCGGGCGGCGAAGGCCAGCCATTCCCAGGCAATGGCGAATTCATACATTCGGGGTCCCTTTTCTCTCCGTTGACGCAGCTTGCGAGAAAAAGCCGAAACGGGAAAGGGGCGTTCTCGGCAATCCACTCTGCAGGTTCAGGCGCCGCAATCCCGATTGAATTCTGAAAGAATCCAGTCGCGAAAATTGCGGATCTTCGGGACGTTGCGTCGGGCATGCGGATAGACCAGCCAATAGTCGTGGCCATCGCTGCCGCGCAAATCGAAGGGTTGATAAAGCCGACCGAGCGCGACGTCGTCGGTATAGAATTGAGGAGTGAGGATCGCAACGCCTTGCCCGGCGATCGCGGCCCCTGCTTCGAAGGACTGGGCGCCGAGCCGTGTCGGAACCCGACCGTCGAGGTCCGCGTCGTGGACGCCAGCAGCGCGAAACCACTGCGGCCACCAGCGGTCCTGAGGGTCGATGATGCGCAGCTTCAGGAGATCCCGCGGTTCATTCACGCCGCCGATCGTCGCGGCGAGCGCGGGACTGAGCATCGGCGTAAATTCTACTTTCATCAGTCGATGGCTGACGAGACCCGGCCAAACGCCCAACCCGGACCGGATTGCCACGTCCACTGCCTCTTTGCTGAAGTCGATCATCGCATCATTCGCCGACAGCCGAACGGCCATGTTCGGCTGGGCGAGTTGGAAGGTGCCGATATGGCGGGCGAGCCATTGCGAGGCGAAGGTCGCAGTCGAACTGATGAGCAGGGCGGACGCCGCGTCGCCGCGCGCGGAGGCGACCGCCTCCTGCATCAGTTCGAAGGCTTCCGTCACCTTCGGCGCCAGGCGTTGCCCGACTTCGGTCAGTGCGATCTGGCGGGGACGCCTCAGGAACAGCGGCTCGCCGACGCTCTCTTCGATGAGTTTGATCTGGTAGCTGACGGCCGTCTGGGTCATGCCGAGCTCGTTGCCGGCCTTGGTGAAGCTGCCGAGCCGGGCGGCGGCTTCGAAGACCCTCAGCGCATTCAGCGGGAACTGCTTCGACATCTTCATGGATAAGGTCTCTTGATGCATACAGACGGATGTTCGATTGGAATTCGAGCATCTTTCCCGGCATCCTGCAAGTCAACTTCACCGCTTGCAAAGGGTGCTCAGATGTCTTGCGATACATTGGAATATACTGAAAGAAAACCGCTCCTCTCGTTGAACGGGGCGATGCGGCTTGCCGCATCCGCCCTGCGGCGGGTGCGAGGGCGCAGCGCGCGGCTCGATCTGGAATCGACATCCGATTACATGAAGAGAGATTTGGGCTTCATGGATGGTCGCGAACCGCGGCCAGACGATGAAATCCTGCGATAGGGGGAATATCCTCGAGGCGGTTCAGGTCCCTCTAAGTCGCTCCACCGCCATCAGGACACGCTCGGGCGTTGCCGGCGTATCGAGCCGGGGGCACTCGCGATAGTCGGCGACGCTGGCGACGGCCATCGACAGGGCCTCGACCACCGAGATCGGCAGCATGAGGGGCGGCTCTCCCACGGCCTTCGACCTGCCGATCGTCTTTTCCGCGTTTTCCGACCATTCGGCGAGGCGCACGTTGAAGATCTTCGGCCGATCCGAGGCAAGGGGTATCTTGTAGGTCGAGGGCGCATGCGTCCTCAGCCGTCCCTTCTCGTCCCACCAGAGCTCTTCCGTTGTGAGCCAGCCCATCCCCTGGACGAAGCCGCCCTCGATCTGGCCGAGATCGATCGCCGGATTGAGTGAACGGCCCACGTCATGCAGCACGTCGACGCGATCGACCATGTATTCGCCTGTCAGCGTATCGATTGAGACCTCGGAAACGGCCGCGCCATAGGCAAAGTAGTAGAAGGGTGTGCCGCGGCCGGCGGCCCTGTCCCAGTGGATGCCAGGCGTCGCATAGAAGCCGGCGGCGGAGAGCTGGACACGTGCACCGTAGGCTTCCTGCACGAACTGTGCAAAGGGCACGAGCTCGTCACCGATCCTGACATGATTGGCGATGAAGGTGACGTTTTCGGCCGTCGTCTGCCATCGCTCGGCCGCAAAGGCGACGAGCCGCTCCTTGAGCTGACGCGCAGCGTCGAAGGCAGCCATGCCGTTGAGGTCGGAGCCGGAGGAGGCGGCGGTCGCAGACGTATTCGGCACCTTGCCGGTCGTCGTCGCGGTTATCTTCACCCGGTCGATGTCTATCTGGAAACTGTCTGCAAGGACCTGCGCCACTTTCGTATAGACGCCCTGACCCATTTCGGTGCCGCCGTGGTTGAGGTGGACCGAACCGTCCGTGTAGATGTGGACGAGGGCGCCGGCCTGATTCAGATGGGTGAGGGTGAAGGAGATGCCGAATTTCACCGGCGTCAACGCAATCCCCTTGCGGATCACGCGGCTCGATCTGTTGAATTCGATGATCGCCGCCCGGCGCGCCTGATAGTCGGCGCTCGCTTCCAGCTCATCGACGATCCGGCCGATGATGTTGTCTTCGATCTTCTGGTGATAGGGCGTGACGTTGCGGCCGGAATGCGCGTCGCCATAGAAGTTCAGCTTGCGGATTTCGAGCGAGTCCTTCCCGAGGGCGTAAGCGATCTCCTCGATTATCCGCTCGCCGCCGAGCATGCCCTGCGGCCCGCCGAAGCCGCGAAAGGCAGTGTTGGAGACCGTATTGGTCTTAAGTGGTTGCGAGGTGAGCTTCACATGCGGATAGAAGTAGGCGTTGTCCGCATGGAAAAGGGCGCGGTCGGTGACCGGGCCGGAGAGATCGGCGGAGAAGCCGCATCGCGCGGCATAATTCGCCTGGACCGCCTGGATGCGTCCCACCTCATCGAAGCCGACATCGTAATCGACCAGGAAGTCATGCCGCTTGCCGGTGGCGGTCATGTCGTCGTCCCGGTCCGGGCGGAACTTGACGGCGCGGCGAAGCTTGCGCGCGGCGACGGCGGCGAGTGCCGCAAACTGATTGCCCTGCGTCTCCTTGCCGCCGAAGCCGCCGCCCATGCGGCGGACATTCACCGTGACGGCGTTGGATGGAACGCCAAGTACTTGCGCGACCATACGTTGGACTTCGCTCGGATGCTGCGTCGACACCCAGACTGTCATTTCGTCATCCTCGCCGGGAATAGCGAGCGCGATATGGCCTTCTAGATAGAAGTGCTCCTGGCCACCAATTCGCATGTGCCCCTGGATGCGGCGGGGCGCCCGCTCCAGCTCGCCTTCGGCGTCGCCGCGCTCGAGTGTCAGCGGGGGGGTCACCAGTTCGCCGCCGGTTGCCACGGCATCGATGACATCGATCGCCGGCAGGAAGTCACGATAGGTGATCATGGCGAGCCGCGCGGCGCGGCGGGCGATGTCGCGCGTTTCGGCGATGACCGCGAAGGCCGGCTGGCCATGAAACTCCACCCGCCCGTCGGCTAGCACCGGCTCGTCGTGCAGATGGGTGGGGCTGATGTCGTTGGAATGCGGCATGTCCCTGGCGGTGATCACGCAAACGACGCCGGGCACTGCGGCGACGTCGGAGAGGTCCATCTCCAGGATTTCCGCATGCGCCCGGTCCGTGAGGCCGAGCGCGCCATGCAGCGTGCCGGCGGGTTCCGGCATGTCGTCGATATAATCGGCGGTGCCCGCCACATGCTTGTGGGCGCTGTCGTGACGGAGCGGTGCGTGCATCGGGCCGGTGATGGTGCTGACTTCGAGGGTGGACTTATCCATGCCGCGAGCTCCCATGCATGGAGAGGCCCCTCACCCGGCCAGCCGGCCGCCTTCTCGCCGTTTCGACGGGAAGAAGGGACGTTGCCGCGCCGCCCTCGTCTCTCCCCGCCTGCGGGGAGAGAATTAGGGTGAGGGGCCATTCCCACCAACCGGTGAGGGGCAATCTCGACTCGCCAATATCGCGACAGGCGCTCATGCCACCTCCTCGAACCGCTGAAGCTGCACCGTTTCCCCCATGCTCTCGAGAAAGAAGCGCATCAGCAGGTTTTTCGCCGCCAGCATGCGGTAGGCGCCGGTGGCGCGCCAGTCGGTGATCGGCTGGTAATCGGTCTCGAAGGCGGCTTGCGCCTTACGGATCGTCTCCTCGTTCCATTGCTGACCGACAAGGGCGGCTTCGACGGTCTTCGCCCGCTTCGGCGTTGCCGCCATGCCACCGAAGGCTATTCGTGCGCCTTTCACCCGGTCGCCGTCGAACGCCATGCGGAAGGCGCCGAGCAGGGCGGAAATATCCTCGTCGCGGCGCTTCGAGACCTTGTAGGCGGCAAAACGCTCGTCCGCGGGCAGAGCCGGGACGAAGAGGCTCTCGACGAATTCTCCGGGCCTGCGATCCTGCTTGCCATAGGCGATGAAGAAATCCTCGAGCGGAAGCGTGCGCTGACCGTCCTTCGAGCGCAGGGTAACCGTCGCGCCGAGAACGATCAGGGGCGGCGGGCTGTCGCCGATCGGCGAGCCGTTGGCGATATTGCCGCCGATCGTGCCCATGTTGCGCACCTGGTCGCCGCCGATGCGGTCGAGCAGCCGGCCGAAGGACGGATAGGCTGAGGAAAGGGCCTCGTGCGCCGCCGTATAGCTTACGCCTGCACCGATCGTCAGCCCTGCTTTCGAGCTTTCGACCCGCTGCAGTTCGGCGATGCCGTTGATGAAGACCACCGGATTGAGCGAGCGCATCTGCTTCGTCACCCAGAGCCCGACATCGGTGCAGCCGGCGACGATCGTCGCGCTCGGATGATCCGAGAGAACGCCTGCAAGATCCGCAGCATCCACGGGTACGATCAGACAGTCCGCGCCGTTGCGGACGACGATCCTCTCCGTTTGCCCCAGCGCCTGGAGGCGCGCCGTAACCGCTTCCCGCGCGCGGGTGATCGGGTCGAAGAGAGCGGCCGGGCGCTCCGCCGCCGCGGCTTCCGCCGCGCGCACGATCGGTTCGTAGCCGGTACAGCGACAGAGATTGCCCTGCAGCGCCTTTTCTATCGCCGCGCGGCTTGGTTTTTCAGTGGTAAGCCAGAGCCCGTAAAGCGACATCACGATCCCCGGAGTGCAGAAGCCGCATTGGGAACCGTGAAAATCCACCAGTGCCTGCTGCACCGGATGAAGCGTGCCGTCTGCGGCGGCCAGGTGCTCGACCGTCACCACATGCGTGGCATTCAGCGATCCTGTGAAGCGGATGCAGGCGTTGACGCTTTCATAGACGAGGTTTTCGGCTCCGCCGCCGTCCCCCGAAAGCCGGCCGATGAGCACCGTACAGGCGCCGCAATCGCCCTCCGCGCAGCCTTCCTTGGTGCCGGTGAGGCGCCGCTCCAGCCTCAGAAAATCGAGCAGCGTCGCTGTCGGCGCCACGTCGGAAAGGGCGATCTCGGTGTCGTTCAGGATGAAGCGGATGCTCTCGGATGCCTGTGCCATGCCACTTCCTTGTCCCTGAGCCGTCGATTACTGCGCCGTCCAGCCGCCATCCATCGAGACATGCGTGCCGGTGATCTGGGCGGCATCGTCGCTTGCAAGATAAAGCGCCAGGGAGGCAACCTGTTCGACGGTAATGAACTTTTTCGTCGGCTGTCCCTTGAGCATCACCTCGTTGATCACCTGCTCCTCGGTGATGCCGCGCGTTCTCGCCTGATCCGGTATCTGCTTTTCGACGAGCGGCGTCAGAACGTAGCCGGGGCAGATCGAGTTCACACTGATGCCGTTCTCCGCCACCTCCAGCGCCACGGTCTTCGTCAACCCCATGATACCATGCTTGGCGGCGACATAGGCGGACTTGAAGGGGGAGGCCACGAGGCCGTGTGCGGACGCGATATTGATGATCCGGCCCCAGCCTTTTCTCTTCATCGGCGGAATGGCGGCGCGAATAGTGTGAAAGGAGGAGGAGAGGTTGACGGCGATGATCCGGTCCCATTGCTCGACCGGAAAATCCTCGATCTTTTCGACGAACTGCACGCCGGCATTGTTGACGAGGATATCGGCGCCGCCGAAGCGATCGGCAACCGTCGCCATCATGTCGGCAATTTCGGAGGGCTTGGTCATGTCGGCCGGGTGATGAAGCACCGTACCGGAGCTCAGGCCTGCGACTTCGTCCGTGACGGTCCTGATCTCGTCCGGTGCACCGAAGCCGTTCAGGACGATATTGGCGCCGGTCTTTGCCAGGGTCCGGGCGATCGCCAATCCGATGCCGCTCGTGGAACCCGTTATCACCGCAGTTCTGGTCATTCCCGCTCTCTCCGTCCTGATGCCGCACAGGTTATTGCGACGCAACAGCATCAGCCTACGCGCAAATGCGCGGCAGTGACAATTGTGTTTTTCCGCCCGGCGAAGCAGAGTCCCTGTCCGCGGGAGCACTTGGCAAAAGTTGCGTTTTGTTTTCGTTTGACATTCGTTTTTCTATCGTATTGAAGTCGTTCGAATGTCGCCCTCGAGGAAGGGCGAGGGGGCGGTATAAGGAAAGCGTATGCGGGCTTCCGCTCGCATTCCGGTCGGCCTTTTCAATCGCGTGCCGAGGAGGGGCATATGGGCGGATTTATTCTCGCGATCGATCAGGGCACGACGTCGACGCGCTCGATCGTTTTCGACGGCAACCAGAAAATCGCAGGCGTCGGGCAGAAAGAGTTCAAGCAGCACTTTCCGAAATCTGGCTGGGTGGAGCACGACCCGGAGGAGATCTGGCAGACGGTCGTCAGCACGGTCAAGGAGGCGATCCAGAAGGCCGGCATCACCGCGAACGATGTTGCCGCGATCGGCATCACCAATCAGCGGGAGACTGTGGTCGTCTGGGACCGCGAGACCGGCAAGCCGATCCACAATGCCATCGTCTGGCAGGATCGCCGTACTGCCGTATTCTGCGACAAGCTCAAGAAGAAGGGACTGGAAAAGACCTTCGTCAAGAAGACCGGCCTGCTGCTCGATCCCTATTTTTCGGGAACGAAGCTCAACTGGCTGCTTTCCAATGTGAAGGGTGCGCAGGCGCGCGCCGCCAGGGGCGAACTCTGCTTCGGCACCATCGACACCTTTCTGATCTGGCGGCTGACGGGCGGCAAGTGCTTCTGCACCGACGCGACGAATGCCTCGCGTACCCTCTTATACAATATCGCCGAGAATGCCTGGGACGAGGAGCTCACCGACATTCTGCGCGTGCCGAAGGAGATGCTGCCCGAAGTGAAGGACTGCGCGGCCGACTTCGGCGTCACGGAGCCCTCCCTCTTCGGCGCCGCGATCCCGATCCTCGGCGTTGCCGGCGACCAGCAAGCGGCAACGATCGGCCAGGCCTGCTTCAAGCCGGGCATGCTGAAATCCACCTATGGTACGGGCTGCTTCGCCTTGCTCAACACCGGCAAGGACATGGTCCGCTCGAAGAACCGTCTCCTGACCACCATTGCCTACCGCCTCGACGGCGAAACGACCTACGCGCTCGAAGGCTCGATCTTCGTGGCCGGTGCTGCGGTACAGTGGCTGCGCGACGGGCTCAAGGTGATCAAGGCGGCCCCCGATACGGGCTCGCTTGCCGAAAGCGCCGATCCCTCGCAGGAGGTCTATCTCGTGCCGGCCTTCACCGGCCTCGGAGCGCCCCATTGGGATCCGGATGCGCGGGGCGCGATCTTCGGCATGACGCGCAATACCGGCCCGGCAGAGTTTGCGCGGGCGGCACTCGAGGCGGTCTGCTACCAGACCCGCGACCTGCTGGAGGCCATGCACAAGGATTGGCGCCGCAACGGCAATGATACGGTCCTGCGCGTCGATGGCGGCATGGTCGCCTCCGACTGGACGATGCAGCGCCTTTCGGATCTGCTCGACGCTCCGGTCGACCGCCCGGTGATTCTCGAAACAACGGCGCTTGGCGTCGCCTGGCTTGCGGGCAGCCGCGCCGGCGTCTGGCCGAACCAGGAGGCGTTCGCCAAGTCCTGGGCCCGCGACCGCCGTTTCGAACCGGATATGGACGAGGCCACGCGCAAGGTGAAGCTCAAGGGCTGGCGCAGCGCGGTCAAGCGGACGTTGATTGCGGCTTGAATAGGCCGCTGTCTGTCTACGATGCGAAGGCGGCACCCCCTCTGCCCGGCAGGGCAGAGGGGGGTAGGATATCGATAACAATTCAACGCATCGCTATCAGGGTATTGCTTCCAGTGCTCCGCGGTAAACTGGGTAAAGTCTCGAACGATCTCCCTTGACTAATTCATAGCTCATTGGCTATAGATTAACCCATAGCCAACCGGGTATATATCCCAGATGTCCGACGCGCACGACATGCTCTTCAGAACGCTTGCCGATCCCACTCGGCGGGCTCTCTTCGAGCGGCTGTGCCGCGAAGGGGAGAGGACGGTCGGGGCTCTGACGGCTCGCGCCGGTGTCTCGCAGCCGGTCGTCTCCAAACATCTCGGCGTCCTGAAGCAGGCTGGATTGGTGCGCGACCGGCACGAAGGCCGCCACACCTATTATAGCGCGCAACTCGGTGCTCTTGCTCCGCTGGTCGACTGGACGCGTGAGATGGCCGGGTTCTGGCAGAGCCGCTTTGACGATCTCGAAGACCTACTGAAAAGGATGGACCAATGAACGAAACGTCGAGCGAAACACGTTCCGTCGTCGTCGAGCGGGAGATCGCTCATCCGCCGGAGAAGATCTGGCGCGCGCTCACCCAACCACACCTGATGGAGGAGTGGCTGATGAAGAACGACTTCAGTCCTGTCGTCGGGCACCGTTTCAACCTGCGCGGCGAGTGGGGTGGCGTGTTGGACTGCGAGGTCCTCGTCGTGGAGCCGAACAAAAGACTGAGCTACGCCTGGAATTTCGCCCATGAGGATCCGGCCTACGACTTGAAGAGCGTGGTGACCTTCACCCTCGTCCCGACAAGCACGGGAACCCAGCTGCGCATGGAGCAGGTTGGATTCCGGCCGGATCAGCGGCAGGCCTATGGCGGCGCCAGGGCCGGATGGCAGCAGTTCTTCGAAAATCTGGAGCGCGTTCTCGCGGGTATGAACTGAAACCCGACCGTCGGGCCGGTGCGGGCTCGCTCGCTTCATGTCAATGGGAGATCTTCAATGGAATGGAACGCCTGGATTCGTCAGATCCACCGGTGGTTGTCCATCGTCTTCACGGTAACCGTCATCGCCAACTTCGCGGCCATGGGATTGGGAGAACCTCCTGCATGGGTGGTCTATTCCCCGCTGCTGCCGCTCTTCCTGCTGCTTTTCACCGGCCTCTATATGTTCGTGTTGCCCTATGCCGCGGGGAGGCGCAGCGGCCGGCCCGCGGCGCAATGAGGTGAAGACGATGGTCGGCAAGACGCCCGGGAAGAGCAGGAATGTTGCGAAGAAGGCCGGCGCCGAGCCGGTCTCTGGACGGCCGACCCTGCTCTCGGGCGGCAACCCCCAGATCGCGAAGGGCTATGGCGATGCTCCGGTGCAGGCCTACATCGCGGCGATGCCGGGCTGGAAGAGCGATGTCGGGCGGCGCCTCGATGCTCTGATTGTTGAGGGCGTTCCCGGCGTGCACAAGGCGGTGAAGTGGAACTCGCCTTTCTACGGTGTCGAGGACAATGCCTGGTTTCTCAGCTTCCACTGCTTCACCAAATACATCAAGGTGACGTTCTTCCGCGGCGCTGCGCTCGATCCTGTCCCGCCCGGCAAGTCCAAATATCCGGAAGTACGCTACCTCGATGTTTACGAGGGGCAACTCGACGAAGCTCAATTCTCCGCCTGGGTAAGGCAAGCCAGCCGATTGCCCGGCGAACGTATGTAAGCCACAACCATCAGGAAAGTGCAGACCATGGAGAACAGGACGAGCGGTTCGAACGAAGCGACTCCCTCCAAACTGATAGATGCTAAAATCGATGCTCTTGACGATTGGCGCGGCGAGACGCTCGCCAGGATCCGGAAACTCATCCAGCAGGCCGACCCGGATGTGATCGAGGAAGTAAAGTGGAGAGGGGTCCCCGTGTGGGAACACGCCGGGATAATCTGCACCGGCGAAGTCTACAAGGCGGTCGTGAAGACGACCTTTGCCAAAGGTGCCTCGCTGGAAGACCCTTCGGGCCTTTTCAACTCCAGCCTGGAAGGCAATACGCGGCGCGCGATCGATTTCCGTGAGGGCGAGAAGATCGATGAAGAGGCGTTCATCGCGCTCGTTCGTGCCGCGGTGGCGCTGAACACATCAGCACGCACAGGCGCCCGTTCGCAGAAGAAGCCGAAGAGCGCCTGACCCCAGCGGACATCAGCGGGAAACAGTGCGTTTCCCAAAGGCGCATTTGCGACCTGGTCCTGCGCCGATTATCTCTAGCCTCACGCTAGATCCAATAAGTTGAGGCGCGGAATGCGGGCGGGGAGCCTCACACACTTTTCCTCATCGCGCGCAGACCTCGCAGGAAGCCAGTCATGGAACTCGGACTCTATACATTCGCCGACGACGATCCGAACGCAGCCGACAAGGGAGCCGAGGGGCGCCGGCGTCTGGCCGATCTCCTGGAGGAGATCGAGCTTGCCGATCAGGTGGGCCTCGACGTTTTCGGCCTCGGCGAACATCACCGGCCCGACTATGCGGCGTCGGCACCGGCGGTGATCCTCGCGGCGGCCGCCGCACGCACCAGCCGCATCCGGCTGACGAGCGCGGTCACGGTGTTGAGCTCCGACGATCCCGTCCGCGTCTTCCAGCAATTCGCCACCCTCGACCTCCTGTCGAACGGACGCGCCGAGATCATGGCCGGACGTGGCTCCTTCATCGAATCATTCCCGCTCTTCGGCCAGTCGCTGGACGATTACGACCAGCTTTTCGCCGAAAAGCTCGATCTCCTTTTGGCGCTGCGCGATCGTGAAAGGGTCACCTGGTCGGGTGCGCTGAGATCTCCGATCAACGATCGGGGCGTCTATCCGCGCCCGCTGCAGGACCCGCTGCCGCTCTGGATTGCGGTCGGCGGAACGCCGCAGTCGGTTGCGCGTGCCGGTGCGCTCGGCGTGCCGATGGCGCTTGCCATCATCGGCGGCGAACCGGCACGGTTTGCGCCGCTCTTCCAGCTCTACCGCGAAGCTGCGCGCCGTTCGGGGCAGGATCCGTCGAAGCTGAAGACGAGCATCAACGTCCACGGCTTCATCGCCGATAGCACGCAAGAAGCTGCAGATCAGTTCTATGGGCCGCAGGCCGAGGTGATGAACCGCATCGGACGCGAACGCGGCTGGGGGCCGACCAACCGAGCCCATTTCGATCAGGCGATCAGCCCGACCGGCAATCTCTTCCTCGGCGATCCGGAAACCGTTGCCAGGAAGATCGTTGCGCATCGGAAGCTCTTCGGAAACGACCGCTTCCTGCTGCAGATGGCGATCGGCCCGATGCCGCATGACCGGATCCTGCACGGCATCGAGCTTTACGGCACCAAGGTCGCGCCTCTGGTACGCGAGATGCTGGCGGAGGAGCGCGCTTCCTAAGCCGACCGCTTCCGGCGGCACTGGCATATGCGGCGTCGTAGCGCTAAATGTGGCCGCGAAAGCGAGACATCCATGACCCTCAACAACGACGAAGACCTCGAAAGGCTGAAGGAAATCGGCCGGATTTGCGCCAATGCGCTACAGGCGATGGGCGAGGCGCTGGAACCCGGCATAACCACGGCCGAGCTCGACGCGATCGGCCGCAAGGTGCTGGAGGAGGCAGGCGCCCGTTCGGCACCCGAGCTTTGCTATGATTTCCCCGGCGCGACCTGCATCAGCGTCAACGAGGAGATCGCCCACGGCATACCCGGCCGCCGGGTGATCCAGCCGGGCGATCTCGTCAATATCGACGTTTCCGCCGAAAAGGGCGGGCTCTTCGCCGATACGGGGGCGTCCTTTCCCGTGCCGCCGGTCAAGACCGAGATCGACCGGCTCTGCCGCGACGGCAAGCGGGCGATGTGGGTGGGTTTGAAACAGGTCAAGCCAGGCCAGTCGCTTGCCGCGATCGGCAATTCGATCGGCGAGTTCGCGCGCAAGAACCGCTACTCCCTCGTCGCCAATCTGGCGAGCCACGGCATCGGCCGGTCGCTGCACGAGGAACCGAGCGAAATTGCAACCTGGCCGGACCCGTCCGAGCGCCGGCGGATGACCGAGGGCATGGTCTTCACGGTCGAACCCTTCCTGTCGATGGGCGCGCAATGGGCTGAAGGAGGCAACGACGACTGGACCCTCTACAGCGAACCTCGCGCACCGACTGTACAATATGAGCACACGGTGGTCGTCACCCGCAGCGGGCCGCTGGTCGTGACGCTGCCGGGTTAGGCAACTTAGGAAGGCTCACCCCCCTCTGCCCGGCCGGGCAGAGGGGGTATCACACCCGCTCCCGCTTTTCTCAGCGCAGATCATTCGATTCCATCAATGGACCGTTCAATTATAATGATTTGCCGCTCTCTTGCTGCGATGCAATAAGGGG
Source organism: Sinorhizobium meliloti 4H41 (assembly GCF_000375585.1). GTDB lineage: Bacteria > Pseudomonadota > Alphaproteobacteria > Rhizobiales > Rhizobiaceae > Sinorhizobium > Sinorhizobium meliloti_A. The sequence continues at coordinate 73,875 of NZ_AQWP01000012.1, forward strand.
GCATGAGCACTCTCCAGAGACGGCAGGACCGTAGCGCACCGGCGCCCAGGCACTCGACAGAGCCGAGCGGCTTCGAGTCCGCCGGCAGCGGCTCGAGCGGAAGTCTCGCAGCGACCGCGATCGCCGGTGCGGTCGCCATGGCGGTGGCCATGGGCTTCGGCCGGTTCTCCTACACGCCCATCCTGCCGGCGATGATGATCGACACCGGCCTTTCTCCTGCTGATGCAGGTGTGGTCGCCTCGGCGAATTTCATCGGATATCTCGCAGGCGCGGTGCTTGCCGGCTATGGCTGGGCGCACGGCCGCGAGCGCGGGGTCGGTCTCGCGGCTCTCGTCGCGACGACCGTGCTGCTTGCCGCCATGGGACTTACATCCTCGGTGCTCGCCTATTCCATCATCCGCTTTCTTGCGGGTCTGGCGAGCGCCTTTGCGATGATCTTCATCTCGGGGATAGTGCTGGGGCAGGGGCTCGCTGCCAGATCCGAGCACGTGCCTTCGGTGCATTTCGGCGGCGTCGGTTTCGGCATCGCGCTTTCCTCCGTCGTGGTCTGGATCGCGCCGCTCGCAGGCATCGCGGACCTTTCGAAGTCGCAGGCCGACTGGTTCGCTGGCGGTCTGGTCGCGCTGGCGGGTACGGTTCTGGTGGCCGCGTTGCTGCCGTCGAGCCGCCACGCCGCCATCGGCGGTCCACCGGAGGCGCGGCTCGTCCGCTCTCGGCCGCTCATGACGATGACGCTCACCTACGGCCTTTTCGGGTTCGGCTACGTGATCACTGCCACGTTCCTCGTTGCAATGGCCCGCGACGCGAGCGGCGACCACAGCATCGAGTTTCTTTCCTGGCTGATCACCGGAGTCAGCGCCGCCCTGTCGGTTTATCTCTGGCGCTTCGCCGTGCCGCGTCTCGGATTGGCCGGGGTCTATGCGGCCGGATTGCTGGTCGAGGCGGCAGGCCTCATTCTGACGGTTTCGTTGCCTTCCCCCTTTGCGCCGCTCGTCGGCGGGCTGATGCTGGGCGCCACCTTCATGATGGTCACGGCCTATGGACTGCAGATCGGACGACAACTCGCCCCCGAAAGTCCGCGCCGGGCCCTCGCCTTCATGACCGCTGCCTTCGGGGTCGGCCAGATCGTCGGGCCGCTGGTCGCCGGCTGGCTTGCCGAGCGCACCGGAAGTTACACTTTGCCGACCCTGGTCGCCGCCGTCGTTCTCATGATCTGCGGGGTCGTCGTCCTCGCCGAATTGCGCCGGATAAGTGAAGCCCTGGCACGATGACGGGTCCTCACTAAGCCGGGCAGGCAGCGTCGGCAGCCACATGAAATAACAGTAACATTCGCATTCCGTAATTGTTGCGCAATGTGATTTGCCCTAGTTTCGGCGCATCAGGAGGCAAGTCCTTGACCTCCCCGAAACGAGAGTGCCGTCCCTTGTTCCAATCCTTCTTTCCCAAGCCGAAGCTGTTTTTCATATCTTCCGCCGTCTGGAGCCTGCTCGCCGTCCTTGCCTGGTATGCCGGGGGGCGGGACATTGGCGCCTACGTGGGCTTGCCGCCGCTTCCTCCAGGACAGGAACCCGTCATCGGCGTTTCCGTTTTCTGGTCGACCCCCTTTCTCTGGTTTTACATCTATTATGCGGTGGTCTCAGGATTGTTCGCCGCGTTCTGGTTCGCCTACAGCCCGCATCGGTGGCAGTATTGGTCGGTACTCGGCACGGCGCTGATCATTTTCAATACCTATTTTTCGGTTCAGGTCAGCGTCGCGATCAACGCGTGGTACGGCCCGTTCTATGATTTGATCCAGCAGGCGCTGGCGCGTACGGCGCCGGTCACAGCAGGGCAGCTCTATTCGGGAATGGTCGGATTTTCGGGCATTGCCTTCGTGGCGGTGACGGTCGGTGTGCTCAACCTCTTTTTCGTCAGCCATTACATCTTTCGCTGGCGTACGGCGATGAACGAATTTTATGTCGCGCATTGGCCCAGACTGCGCCACGTCGAAGGCGCATCGCAGCGTGTGCAAGAGGACACAATGCGCTTCTCCAGCACAGTCGAGAGGCTGGGTGTCGGTCTTGTCAGTTCTATCATGACGCTGATCGCCTTTCTCCCGGTTCTCTTCAAGTTTTCCGAACAGGTGAACGTCTTGCCCATTGTCGGCGAGATACCGCACGCCCTTGTCTGGGCGGCCGTATTCTGGTCGGTCTTTGGTACGGTGTTCCTGGCCGCAGTCGGCATCAAGCTTCCGGGACTGGAATTTCGCAATCAGCGCGTCGAAGCCGCATACCGGAAGGAACTGGTCTATGGCGAGGACCATGAAGACCGCGCCGATCCGATAACGCTCGCGCAGCTCTTCGACAACGTCAGGCGCAACTATTTTCGCCTGTATTTCCATTACATGTACTTCAATATTGCCCGCATTTTCTACCTGCAGGCCGACAATCTCTTCGGCACTTTCGTGCTGGTCCCGGCAATCGTGGCGGGAAAGCTCACACTCGGCGTCATGAACCAGGTGCTGAATGTGTTCGGGCAGGTGCGGGAGTCATTCCAGTATCTCGTCAATTCCTGGACGACCATCGTCGAGCTGCTGTCGATCTACAAACGCCTCAAAGCCTTCGAGGCGGTGCTGGTCGACGAGCCGCTGCCGGAGATCGACCGGCAGTTCATCGACGCTGGCGGTCAGGAAGAGCTGGCTCTGTAACGGCGGGCATCAGAAGGCGGAGCGATCCGCCTTCTTTCTTGCAACCTCGATCATCGGCAACGCCTCGGCATAGCTGACGCAGGCGACGTCCGGCTTGTTGCAGGTCTCCGAGAGAAAGCGATCGAGCGCCCGCCAATAGGCGCCGCCGTTCATCTCGACGAAGTGGAAGCCGAGCTGAAGAGGGATCCGCTCGCCTTCATATTCCTTCAGGAAGGCATTGCGGAACGCCGCAAGCGTCCGCTCCTCGAAGCGGACGCTGTCCTTTCTGTTCTCGACTCCCATCGAATGGCGGACGAAGAGATTGTAGTCCATGCCGATAACCGGCCGGTGGGAAGGGCCTTCGGGAATGAGCGGCAGGCCGAAGCGCGGCAGACCGTCGGCGAAGCTGGGCCAGCCGGGCCCTTTGGTGACGAGGCTCGCATCATAGCTGAAACCGAACGCTTCGAGTGCAGGCACCAGGCCGTCGCTGAGTGACAGATAGGGGGCGCGAAAGCCCTTTATGCCGTTCTTCGCGAAATCGGCCCAGCCTTCCGGCTCGGCTTCCGGCTTGCCGGCCCTCTTCCAGGCTTCGGCGAGCGCCGCGCGGAACGCTGAAAACTCCCGCTCCCAATCGGCCTTGCTCCAGCCTTTGCCGTCGAAATGGCCGCAGGCGTGGCTGCCGAGGTCGTGACCATCGCGATGCGCCTGCCAGATATGGCCGACGCGGATCGCGATCTCTTTGCGGCTTTGCGCGAAGCCGACATTCGAGCGTCCCTGCTTCTGTCCGGGCGCCCGGTAGATCTGCTTCCCGTCGGCCTTCGTCATCAGGAAGGTGCAGGAGAGGAAATAGGTGAAATGCGCGCCCGTTCGCCTTGCCAGGGCAAGGCTTTTCTCCCAAAGCGCATTGTCGTGCGCGCCGTCGAAGGAAATGACGACGAGCTGTTTTCCGTTCGGCGACGGGGGTGCCGGCGGCGGATCGGCGAGGGCGAGAGCGGGAAAAAGAGCGAGTGATAAAGCCAGGAAAATACGAATCATGTTTCAACTGTGACGTTTGGTTTCGTCGCAGTTGTCCGGAAATTGCGGCAATCCTTTGATTGGGCTGGAAAATCGGCGCTATCGAAGGTAGTGCGTAGTCAGGTGGATCGGCAAAGCGCGGCGCTGTAGCGGTCCGATATCTCGAACAAGCGGTGACCCATGGCCATACTCGTTCTCGGCATCATCATATTTCTCGGCATGCACCTCGTCCGCGTGGTTGCGCCCGGCTTTCGTGCCGGCATTATCGAAAGCCGCGGCAAGGGCACATGGATGGGGCTCTATACGATCGTCAGCCTCGTCGGCCTCTGTCTGATCATCTACGGTTTTGGTCAGGCGCGTGGCGAAACGGGCATGCTCTACGATCCGCCGATATTCCTGCGCCATATCGCCCTTCTGCTGATGCTCGTCGCCTTCATCGTGCTTGCCGCCGGCTTCCTGCCGGCTGGCCGCATCGCCGTCGCGCTCAAGCATCCGCAGGTCCTCTCGATCAAGATATGGGCGCTGGCGCACCTCCTTGCGAATGGCGAGACGTCCTCGGTTCTGCTTTTCGGTTCCTTTCTCGCCTGGGCGGTGATCCTGCGCATCTCGTTGAAACGGCGCGAGCGCGCCGGTGAGAAGGTGCTTCCCGTGTTTAAATCGACGCGCAACGACGTATTGGCGGTTCTTATCGGCCTCGTCGCCTTTGTACTCTTCGTCTGGAAGCTGCATGAGCTTCTGATAGGCGTTCAGCCGGTCGTTCTCTAAATGTCGATCTCCCCCTTACATAAGGCGTAAAATCGGGTAGAACGCGCCAACTTCTTCACATCAGGGCCGGGCGGCCGGGACGGGACATGGTAAACCAGGACGATAGCTTTATCCGCGAGGTCAATGACGAACTCCGTTCGGACCAGATGAAGGCCGTCTGGACGCGCTTCGGCGGTATCATCATCGGGGTTGCCGTTCTGATCGTGCTCGGCACCGTCGGCAAGGTCGGATACGATTATTGGCAGGAGGCCTCTTCGTCGCAATCGGGCGACACCTTCCTCGCGGCGCTCAACCTTGCCCGGGAGAACAAGTCGGACGAGGCGCTCGCCGCTCTGACCGAGCTCGAAAAGGACGGTTACGGATCCTATCCGGTTCTGGCGCAGTTGCGCCTTGCGACGCTGCAGGCGCAAAAGGGTGAAACGGATGCGGCAGTCGCGGCGTTCTCCGAGATCGGCAGGGATACGCGTATTCCGGCCGCGCTCCGCGATGCGGCGCGGCTGCGTGCGGCCTATCTGCTTATCGACGCAGGGTCCTACGAGCAGGTGTCCTCCGAGGTCGAGCAACTGGCCGTTCCGCAGAACGCCATGCGTCATTCGGCGCGCGAGGCGCTCGGCCTTTCGGCCTACAAGGCAGGTGACTATACCAAGGCGAAGAGCTGGTTCCAGCAGATCGTCGACGATGCGCAAAGCCCGCGCGGCGTCATGAATCGGGCGCAGATGCTGCTGGATGTGATCGCGTCGACAGGCAAGGCCTGACGCAGGCATGTCGCCCAAAAGTGCGCAGCGGTTTTGGGAGAACGACATGCACAAAAACAGAAACTTGAAGCGCGTCGCGTGACCACTGAACGCGAGGCGCTTTAGCACGGATGTCAAGATGAGCTTCACCGTCGCCATTATCGGGCGCCCCAATGTCGGCAAGTCCACCTTGTTCAACCGCCTGGTTGGCAAGAAGCTGGCGCTCGTCGACGATACGCCGGGGGTTACCCGCGACCGGCGTCCGGGCGACGCGAAGCTGGTCGACCTCAAGTTCCGCATCATCGATACGGCCGGTCTCGAGGAATCGTCACCAGACAGCCTGCAGGGGCGGATGTGGGCGCAGACGGAGGCGGCCATCGACGAGGCGGATCTCTCGCTCTTCGTCGTCGATGCCAAGGCCGGCCTGACACCGGCAGATCAAACGCTCGGCGAGATGCTGCGCCGCCGGGGCAAGCCCGTCGTCGTCGTCGCCAACAAGTCCGAGGCCCGGGGCTCCGAAGGCGGATTCTACGACGCCTTCACGCTCGGCCTCGGCGAACCCTGCCCGATCTCGGCCGAACACGGCCAGGGCATGCTCGACCTGCGTGACGCGATCGTCGCCGCACTCGGCGAGGAGAGGGCGTTCCCGCCGGCGGAAGACGTTGCCGAGACGAATGTGGATATCCGCCCCGTTGCCGGTGAAGGTACCGAGGACGAGGAGGTCGAGCCCGCCTATGATGAGACCAAGCCGCTTCGGGTGGCGATCGTGGGCCGGCCGAATGCCGGAAAATCGACTCTGATCAACCGGTTCCTTGGCGAAGACCGGCTGCTGACGGGGCCGGAGGCCGGCATTACCCGCGACTCCATTTCTGTCGAATGGGACTGGCGCGGCCGCACCATAAAGATGTTCGATACGGCCGGCATGCGCCGCAAGGCGAAGGTTCAGGAGAAGCTCGAAAAGCTTTCGGTTGCGGATGCGCTGCGGGCGATCCGCTTCGCCGAGACCGTCGTCATCGTCTTCGACGCCACGATCCCTTTCGAGAAGCAGGACCTGCAGATCGTCGATCTGGTGCTGCGCGAGGGGCGTGCAGCCGTGCTTGCCTTCAACAAATGGGATCTGGTCGAGAACTGGCAGGCACTGCTTGTAGATTTGCGCGAAAAGACCGAGCGGCTGTTGCCGCAGGCGCGCGGCATCCGTGCAGTGCCGATTTCCGGGCACACCGGCTACGGCCTCGACCGTCTTATGCAGGCCATCATAGAAACGGACAAGGTCTGGAACCGGCGCATCTCCACGGCGCGCCTCAACCGGTGGCTGGAAACGCAGCAGGTGCAGCATCCCCCGCCGGCCGTCTCGGGCCGCCGCCTCAAGCTCAAATACATGACGCAGGTCAAGGCGCGGCCACCGGGTTTCATGATTTCCTGTACACGTCCCGAGGCGGTGCCGGAATCCTACACCCGCTACCTCATCAACGGCTTGCGAAACGACTTCGACCTGCCGGGCGTGCCGATCCGCGTGCATTTCCGCGCGTCGGAAAATCCCTTCGAGTCGAAGGCACGCAAAAGGCGCTGAGAGCTCCGGCGGCAGCAAAAGAACTCACGATTCGTTTCGCACTGCGGCGCTTTTTGATGCCATCTACCGCTCTAATAGAGTAAATCTATGTAGCAGGTGAATTGATTTCCTTGCCGCCAAATTAGGCTTGATCTATAACTGAATCCTAGGATGCCGACGTTGGCGAGCCGTGGCAGATTGGCTCGGCAGGCTGGGAAACGGCACTTGGCTCGGCGAGAATTGGACGATCCGCGTCGTCGGGATCGATGTGTCTGGGGCGCGGTCGCGGATGAAGATCGCGTGCTTTTCTCGTTTGCCGCGATCCGTCTCGAAAGCGATGTTCTCATGCTGACAAAAAAAGGAAAGTACGGTTTGAAGGCGATGGTCGATCTTGCCCAGCTTCAGCCGGGCGAAACGGCTTTCATCACGGAAATCGCCGTTCGCAACAACTTGCCGAAGAAGTTTCTCGACACGATCATGCTCGAACTCAGGAATGCCGGCTTTCTTCGCTCGAAGAAAGGCCCCGGCGGCGGCTACGCGCTGGCGCGGCCCGCATCCGAGATCCGCGTCGGTCAGGTGATCCGCACGCTTGACGGGCCGCTGGCGCCGATCCGTTGTGCGAGCCGCACCGCCTATGAAGTCTGCGATGACTGTTCGGATCCGGAAACCTGTCACGTGCGCCGTTCGATGATCGTCGTGCGCGATGCCGTGGCCGACATTCTCGACAACATGACGCTCGCGCAATTTGCAGCAAGCGAGAGAGAGGCCGCCGTAGCGCCGCTTCTCAGCGAAGCGGGCTGAGCGCGGAGGGTGCGGTCCCCCCGCGGCAGACTTAGGTGTACGTCCGTTCCTCATCAATGCGAGCGTTCATCCTCACAGTGACCCGCTGCGCGGCTTTACGCCCTTGAGGTGGTAGTTGCCGACAAGGTGATGTTTCCAGCGCACCGGGTCCTGCAGCGTGTGAGCGCGGGCGTTGCGCCAATAGCGGTCGAGATTGAGCGCAACTTTCGCAGAGGCGGAGCCGGCGAGATCGAAAAGCGCATTGGCTGCCTCCAGCGCGGCCGCGGCGGCAAGGACCTTGGCGGCGGTAACCGAGAGGCTGGCTTCGACCGCGTGTTCCTCGGTCGGATCGACCTGAGCGGTATCGACCTTGCGACCGGCATGCTCGATGAGCGCGGTGGCGGCCTCGATGCGTATTGCGACTTCGCCGACCCTTGCGATCGTCAAAGCATCCTCCGATGCCCGCTCCAGCACATCGCTCTTGGTTGCTGCCGCGTTGCGGACGAGATCGAGGGTCTCTCGGAACGCTGCCCGCGCGATACCGAGATCGACGCCGGCATGGATGATCTCGCCGACGGAACCGATCGTATTCGGTCGCTCGAAGCCGCGGTGATGCGGCACGACAGAACCGAGATCCACGTGAACGTCTTCGAGGACCACCGTGCCGCTGCCGGTGACGCGCTGCCCGAAACTGTCCCAGTCGTCGATGATCCGGACGCCGTCCGTCGCGCGCGGAACGAACGACATGGTCATGCGGCCGGCGGGATCGAGCGCGGAGATGGCGAGCCAGTCGGCGAAGAGAGCGCCCGTGGAATATTGCTTCCGGCCGTTGATCTGGTACCCGGCGCCATTCCCGGTGATCCGGGCTTTTTCGTCGCCGCTTTCCGAAAGTGCGCTGCCGAAGCGGTCGCCTGCCATGGCGCGCCCGAAGAAGAACCGCTTCTGTTCTTCGGTGGCATGCTGACGCAGCGCCTCGAGGACGTAAAAGTGGCCTTGCGGGATCTGACCAATGGAGCTGTCGGCCTCCGCCAGGATCGCCGTTATCTCGGCAAGCACGACGTTGGAGACGTCGATGCCCTCGTATTCCGATGGAATGCTGATCGCCAGCAGTCCCGATTGGGCCAACTGGTCGAGTTCGTCGTGAGGAAGGACGCGCTCCAGATCGCGCTCGATGGCGCGGTCGGAGAACCGGAGCGCGAGCTCCCTTGCAATCGCCAGGGCCTCTTCCTCGCTTTCGATGCGGTGCGGCGTCGGCTTGGTCTTTCCGGCGAATTGCGAGATGTTCCCCATCCTTGTCCCTCCGTGGAGCATTGCCGCCGCCCCTTAGTATGGAGCAGGCGCTATTTTCTTCCAGTCCCTCCAGGAGGCGGTCGCGCAGGTGGACACCCGGTAGGGGCTCGCTTTGGAAAATGAAAAATGCCAAGCAGAATCAATGAATTGTGTGTAACGACGGCGCGCCGTCGCCGTTACCTTTAGAAAAATAGCTTGCCGTTGGCGGCATTTGCAATAGAATACAAAAATTATAGACTACTTCCGAAAAGGATGACCATCTGGCCGAAACGCTGCTGCATGTTTCTTACGTCGGAGCCGATTTGAGGGTACAACATGCAAGAATTGGAAGTCCTGCAGCGGTCATTGCGCGCGCTAGGCGGTATTCGACCGGAGTTTTATTTCGCTTGAAGCGGGAGGGAGGCGGCGCAAGGCGTTCTTTGGCTGGCGCGTCGTCCCGGAAAATCCCGACGGGCGAGCGGTATACGAGCCCGTGAAATTCACCAGAGCTTTTGTGTGTCTCGAAGTCCTGCTTAAGAGTTGCCCCGACCACGGAGCGACAGCCAGCTCGCGAAAGGAGCTCACATGACCGTTCGTGGATTGTTTGCCGGCAGGTCAGCGGCGGCCGCCTCGTCCTCGCAGCCGGAAATTGCAATCGTCGGCCGTGGATTTTCCGGCATCATGATGGCGATCGCGCTGATGAAGTCGATGCGGGGATCTTTTCACCTCACCATGTACGACCCGCATCCATCGATCAGCGGCGGCCAGGCTTTTTCCGCGGCGCAGCGCTGCGAGATCCTCAACAGCCGGGTGCGCGACCTCTCGGTCGCGGCTGGCCAGCCCGACGATTTCAACGACTGGCTTTGCGCCAATGATGAGTTCCGAACAGCCGTTCCGGCGGCCATTCCCGGCTTTCGGCAGATTTTCGTGCCGAAAGGAATCTTCAGCGACTACGTGCATCAACGCTTTTCCGAGGCGCTTGCCCGACGTTCCGACATCACGGTGAGGTTTTCCCACGAGCAGGTCACAGGTTTGCGCCAACTCGCAAGCGGTCGCTTCAGTCTTGTGCGTGACGGCGGACATGACGCATGCGACATCGTCATTCTTGCAACGGGCTTCGGCGTGCATCCGCGCGACCTCGAGGTTTCTGACGAGGAGCGACCGCTTGTGCGGACGCGCCGCCTCGTCGACCCGCGCCACGCGGTCCTGCTCGGCAGCGGCATTCGCATGGTCGACCAGCTTTTCCAGATGCGCGATAACGGTTATGCGGGAGAAATCACGCTCGTTTCGCGCCACGGCTTCCTGCCGCAGGCGCATACGCAGCTCGCAGCAGCCCCGAGTTTCCCGGTCGATCCGATGCCGCAGGGCCTGCGCCGGATCGTTCGGTTCGTGCGTCAGGCCTGCGCCGAAGCCGAGGCGAAGGGGCAAAGCTGGCAGTCGGCCATGAACGGCCTGCGCCGGCGGGCGCGCTCGCTCTGGCAATCGCTCTCGGCGCAGGAAAAGCGGCAGTTCAACCGCCACCTGCGGGCCATCTACGACAGCCACAGAAATCGCCTCCCGGCGGCTGTCCACGCGCGGCTGCAGCAGGAACTTGCCGAGGGGCGGACCGTGCTTCGCCGCGGACGGGCGGGGCGGCGCCTGCCGGAAGGCATCATGGTGCGCTGGGCGGGTCGGCATGCCGAGGAACTGCTCAGGGCAGATCAGGTGATCGATTGCCGCTGTTCCGCCCCGGAGCTTGATACGCCCTTGCTACGGAGTCTTTTTGCGGGTGGGCTTGCCGAACCCGATGAACTCGAGCTCGGCATCGCGGTCAGTCCGACGGGAGAAGTCTTGAGCCCGTCCGGACGCACGCCGAACCTCTTCGCGATCGGTCCGCTCGGATTGGGAAGCCTGCCCGACATCGACCTGGTCCCTGAGATCGTTACCCAGACCTATGCGGCAGCACGGCTTATCGCGACAGGCAAGCGGCTGGCGCTGAAAGCCGGATAGACAGGACCGCGGCGGCCGGAATGGCGGCCGACGAATGCCGGTCATCCGGCCCGCTGCAGAAAGTAGCGGTCAGGCAAATTCAAACGGTAGACTCAACGACGACAGGGTCGTCGCTGCGCAGCAGGTCTTCGATATGACGGATGCCGTCGGCCATTACCTCACGCGCCCCACCGTCGCAATCATCGGCGGCGGCTTCACCGGTGCCGTGGTCGCGACGCACCTGGCGCGGGCTCGCGCCATGGATGGCTGGCAGATTTCCGTCTTCGAGCCGCGGGAGCGGCTGGGATGCGGCCTCGCCTATGATACCGCGGAGCCCGCGCATCGCGTCAATGTCCCGGCCGCACGCATGAGCATCGATCCGGGCGATCCCGACCATTTCATGCGCTGGCTCGAGCTTCGGGGCGAACCGCGCGACGATCCCGAGGCGCTTGCCTGCGACGGCCATCTCTATCCCGCCCGGCAGCTCTTCGGCCGCTATGTCGCCGAGACGGTCGCGCCGTTCCTGGAACACGGGCGCATCGCACACCATCGGGAGAGAGTGATATCCGTCGAGCGTCAGGGAGCGGCCTGGGCGGTTCGCGGCGACGGCGGGACGCTAAGCCGCGCCGACGTGCTGGTGGTGGCGACGACGCACCCGGCTCCGGAGGCTCCCGCAGGCGTAGGCGCCATCCTCACGGGGCACCCCCGCTACGTGCCGGATTCGACCGAGCCCGGCACGCTCGACAGAATCCGGGCCGGTGACCGCGTGCTGATCATCGGGACCGGGCTGACTTCGGCCGATGTGATCGCCACCCTGCGCAGAGGCGGGCATAAGGGGCCGATCACCGCCTTTTCCCGGCGGGGTCTGCGTTCTCGTGGACATGCCGACCGGGCGCAGGACCCCTATGGCGACTTCATCTCACGGCCTTGGAGATCGGCCGCGGCGTTGCTCTCCCAGGTGCGCCGGACGATCCGCGATGCGGAAGCCGAGGGCTTTACATGGCATGCCGTCCTCGATGCCCTCAGAGCACAAGGCGGCGAGATCTGGCGCAATCTGCCGATGAGCGAGCGGCGGCGGCTTGTCCGTCACGTGCGGCCTTTCTGGGACGTGCACCGTTTTCGTGTAGCTCCGCAAATCGATGCGGTCGTGAGCGCGGGGCTGAGGGACGGCGATATACGCGTCCTCGCCGGCTCGATCGCTCACATGGCGCGCGTCGGCGAGAATGTCGCGGTCACTTTCCGGAAGCGGCGGGCTGGCGGAACGGAAGAAGGGGAATTCGACGCCGTGGTGATCACCACCGGCCCGGCGCACCGGTCGATCCTGCAAAGCCAATCCTGGCTGGATTCGCTCGGAGCCGCAGGTTATCTGCGCCCCGATACGGTTGGGCTGGGCCTCGCCTGCAGCGAAACGAGCAGGGCGCTCGACAGCGAAAGCAGGGAGGTGGACGACCTCTTCGTCGCCGGTCCTCTCGCCCGCGGCACCTTTGGCGAACTTATGGGCCTGCCGCAGGTCAACGACCACGCCATTTTCGTGGCGGCGCAGATAGCCGCGCTGGCGCAGGCGCGCCGAGTGCACCCGCGCGCGCCTCCGCGCTCGGCCGCGGCGCCGGCCCGCTGACCCAGCGGCGAGGACGATGCAACTTCTGCGGCAGCATGCATGCGGCATCGCTTACGCTTTCCGCGATTCTGCACTATATTAGGATGTGTCGATTTCGACGAAAGGTGGAGCGGGCGAGGTGGTTTGCAGCTATCCGCCAGTGCCCGCAGACGAGAAGCCGTGAGGTATCGACGGCGAATGGCCCGCATCCTCATCCTGTTGTTCAGTCTCCTGTCGGCCTTCACATTTCCTGTCACGCCGGTGCCCGGAGCCGAGCGCACGGCAATCGTCCTGCACGTCAACGGCGCCATCAGTCCCGCCGCGGCAGAATATGTGACGCGCGGTCTTCAACAGGCCAGGGATCGCGGTGCCGCGCTGGTGGTCCTGCAGATGGACACGCCCGGCGGACTGGATACGTCGATGCGCGACATCATACGCGCCATCCTCGATTCGCCCGTGCCGGTCGCGAGTTTCGTCGCGCCCAGCGGAGCGCGGGCAGCAAGCGCCGGCACCTATATCCTTTATGCGAGCCACATTGCGGCCATGGCCCCGGGGACGAATCTGGGCGCCGCGACGCCGATCGCCATCGGCGGAGGACTGTTTGGCAATGACGAGCAGGAAGGCGAAGAAAAGACGGGCAAGCCGGACGAGCCCGAACCGCGCAAACCGGCCGATGCCGGTGAAGCGAAACTCATCAACGATGCGGTCGCCTATATCCGCGGCCTGGCGGAATTGCGCAACCGCAACGTCGATTGGGCGGAGCGGGCCGTGCGCGAGGCTGCGAGCCTTTCCTCCGCCGCAGCCGCGCGCGAGCAGGTCATCGACTTCACCGCCGTCAGCGTCGACGACCTTTTGAAGCAGGCCCACGGCCGCCCCGTCCGCATCGGCCAATCCGACGTTCGGCTCGATACGTCCGGGCTCGCCATAGAGGATCTTCCGCCGGATTGGCGGACGCGGCTGCTGTCGGTGATCACCAACCCGAACGTCGCCCTCCTCCTGATGATGGTCGGAATCTACGGGCTCATCTTCGAGTTTCTCGCGCCCGGCACAGTGGTGCCGGGTACAATCGGCGGCATCAGCCTCCTGCTCGGTCTCTACGCGCTTGCGGTGCTGCCGGTGAGCTATGCCGGCGTCGGCCTCATCCTCCTCGGGGCGGGGCTGCTGGTGGCGGAGGCGCATGCGCCGTCATTCGGCGTGCTCGGCCTCGGCGGCACCGTGGCCCTGGTCTTGGGCGCTGCCATTCTCTTCGACACGGACATGCCCGGACTGCAGGTGTCCTGGCCTGCACTGAGCGGTATTGCGATAGCCAGTCTGGCGTTCAGCCTGCTGGTCGCGCGCCTCGCCCTTGTTTCGCGCCGGTACAGGGTCGCCACCGGCGCGGAAGAGATGATCGGCATTTCCGGCAAGGTCGACAGTTGGGCGGGCGCGGACGGCTATGTGATCGCCCACGGCGAGCGATGGAGAGCCGTCAGCAGTGAACCGCTTGGACCGGGCGAGGACGTCATGGTCGTCGGCCGGGAGGGCCTCACGCTCAAGGTGGCGCGCAAACCGGCTGGAGCGGGATGATGAAAAGCATGCGCGGTTTGCCGCCCGCGTCCCGCACCAACTCCCCAATCGACCACGGGGGAAAAGGAGACCGCTCATGACCTGGCTTGGAAATCTTGCGCCCTTTGCCGCCGCGCTCCTGTTCCTGCTGATCGTCATCGCCTTTGCGATCAGGATCCTCAGGGAATATGAACGCGGCGTGATCTTCACGCTCGGCCGTTTCACCGGCGTCAAGGGACCGGGGCTGATCCTGCTCCTCCCCTATGTGCAGCAGATGGTGCGCGTCGATCTCAGGACCCGTGTTCTCGACGTGCCCAGCCAGGACGTGATCTCGCGCGACAATGTTTCGGTGCGGGTCAGCGCTGTGATCTATTTCCGCGTCATCGACGCGGAGAAATCGACGATCCAGGTCGAGGATTTCATGGCCGCGACGAGCCAGCTCGCCCAGACGACGCTGAGATCCGTGCTCGGCAAGCACGATCTGGACGAGATGCTCGCGGAGCGCGACCGTCTGAACGAGGACATTCAGAAGATCCTCGACGTGCAGACGGACGCATGGGGCATCAAGGTCGCTACCGTCGAGATCAAGCATGTCGACATCAACGAATCGATGATCCGGGCGATCGCGCGCCAGGCCGAGGCCGAACGCGAAAGGCGCGCCAAGGTGATCAATGCCGAGGGCGAGCAGCAGGCCGCGGCGAAACTGCTGGAAGCGGCAGAAATTCTCGCCCGGAAACCCCAGGCCATGCAGCTGCGCTATCTCAGCACGTTGAATGTCATCGCCGGCGAAAAGAACTCGACGATAATCTTCCCGTTCCCGATGGAGATCGCCGACATGCTGGCGACGAAGAAGGAGGGTTCCTCCTAGTGCCTGTCGAGATCAGACCCGCGGCGGCTTGTTGATCGCCTCATTCCTGTGCTTGTCACAGGAATCCAGCCAGACCAAGTCCTTGGGCTGAAAGAAACGCTTCCCGCGCCGCAGACGTGGCGCTGCTGGATCCCTGTGACGAGCACAGGATGAGGGGCGGAGAGATTGCAGGTCGCTGTAGCACTTTGAGCTGCTGCATGCTTTTGTCCATTGATCGGCTACAATCAATGGACACATGGATTGGCGCACGGTGCCGCTTCAGACAGAGGTCGAAAATGCCGAAGAGAAGTGCGGGCGTTCTGCTTTATCGATACGAGGCGGGCAACCTCCTGGTTCTGCTCGTCCATCCGGGTGGGCCTTTCTGGATGAACAGGGATATCGGCGCCTGGTCGATCCCGAAGGGTGAGTATGATGCCGATGAAGAGCCGGAAGCCGCTGCGCGCCGGGAGTTCCTCGAGGAGACCGGCATCGCGATAACCGGCCCCTTGGAGCTTCTCGGCGAGGAGCGCCAGAAGGGCGGCAAACTCGTCACCGCCTATGCGCATGAGAGCGAATTCGACGTTGCCAGCCTGCGCAGCAACGTGTTCGAGACAGAGTGGCCGCCACGCAGCGGCAGGATGCAGGTCTTCCCGGAGGTCGACCGCGCCGGATGGTTCACGCTCGAAGAGGCGCGCGGCAAGATAAATGTTTCGCAACGGCCGTTCATCGATCGGCTGGAGGCTTCGCGGAACGCCAACCGCTCCGCGGGTTCCGCCTCCTGAGCTGTTGCGTACGCCCGATCTGCATCAATGGGCAGCGCGCAGGCCCGGCTGCGAGACTTCCCTCCCGCGGAAGGCCACCTGGATTACATCGGAACGGCAAGGTGCCGCCTCGACACCCGGCACGATCTCGACAGGAATTCCAAGGCTCTCAAGCGCTGCGATCTCCTCGACGGCACCGGCAAGCGCCATCGGGTTCCCGGACCGAAGGCGCACCACGCGTTTCCCTTCCCCGACGAGGGCCGCGATGTCTCTGCTATCCGTGGCGCTCGGCGCGACGGGGACGCGCCTTGCCTCCCGGCGCGCCAGTTCCAGGACGTCGTCAGGGATCCGTTCGTCAAAGAGGATCACGTCGGCGGCTTGCAGGGCGCGAATTGCCTTCAAGGTGAGGAGTTCCGCGTCGCCGGGGCCGGCGCCGACGATGGTGACGCGGCCGATGGCGGAGGGGCGCGTGACCAGACGATCCACCTCCGCCATCAGCCGCGTCTCTACACCCTCCTCCGGTGTATCCAGAAAGACCCTGTCGACGAAGCGCTCCCAGAAGGCGCGGCGCGCGGCACCGGGTTTCAGGCGCGCGTTCACGCGGTCGCGGATCGCGTGCGCCACCGTTGCCCACCGTTTGAGTGCCGGCGGCAGCAGGGCCTCGATCCGCCGGCGGATCGCCTGTGCCAAGATCGGTGCCGCGCCATCCGTTGAGATCGCAACGACCACGGGCGAGCGGTTCACGATCGATCCGAACTGAAACGCGCAGAAAGCAGGCTTGTCGATGACGTTGACGGGCACGCCGGCGCTCCGAGCGGCTCGAAAGAATGCTTCTGCGTCGGCCTGGTCGTCGCAATCGGCAATGGCGAGTGCGACATCTCGAAAAACACCCTCATGCCACGCCTGGTCGTGGTGAACGAGCAAGCCGTGTTCATGCGCGGGCCCACGGGCGAGGAGGTCGAGGAAGAGATCGCTCAGCGACGTCCGCGGCGCGTAAACGTGAACTTCCGCGCCGCAGGCCGCCAGCAGTTCGGCCTTCCAGGCGGCCGCATCGCTGCCGCCGGCGACAACGGCCCGTTTGCCGTTCAGGGGCCAGAAGAGCGGCAGCGTCGCGAGTGCGGTCACGCGCTGAGGCTTTTGGGCCGGCTCACTCAGCAGCGAGGGTGAGGCAGCCATTTATGATCCCCCTGATCTCGGCGCGGCAGGAGCCGCAATTGGTGCCGGCGCTGAGCCTCTCGCCCACCGCTTCGACGCTATGGCAACCGTCGCGGACGGCCGCAGTGATCTGGTTGACTCCGACGCTGAAGCACGAGCAGACGGTCGCGCCCGGATCGGGCGTATCGGCGCCCGGGCGCCCGGCGGTGACGGCAAAGCGCTTGGCGAGGTTGTGGTGCGAAGCGCCGAGCTGCGATACCGCCCAGCTGCGCGCCACGGCGACCGGCCGCGGAGAAAGGAACAGGCTGGCGAGCAGCCGGTCCCCTTCGAAAAAGGCCAGGCGAAGCTCGCCGGAGGTGCGGTCCGTATAGCCGATCGGTTCGATCTCGGCGGCGATCGCAAAGGTCTTCCGGCACCAGTCGAGCCAGTCGGCATTCGTTTCGGCGAAGGCGAGTTCCACCCGCCACCCGCCCTCGGCTCTGGCGAGCGCCCAATAGGCGGCGTCGAGTTCCCTTGGTTTACGCGCCGAAACCGCGAAGCCATAGGCGGCAGCCGCAAAGCGGCTCGCGCGGATCGGCATGTTCTTCGACGCAGGCTGGCCGGAGACCGGGTCGGTTACCGGCGCAACCAGCGCATCGATCCGCGCCCTGGAGGCGAACTGGTCGTTCCAATGCATGGGCACGAAGAGATTGCCCTCCGCCTGCCGGTCGGTGACCAGCGCCCGGACGATCGCCGCGCCGTGCGGACTTTCCAGAGTGACGAGGTCGGCGTCGCTGATGCCGACCGCCTGTGCGTCACCCGGATGAATCTCGACGAAGGGCTCGGCGAGATGACCCGACAACCTGGCGCTCTTGCCCGTGCGCGTCATGGTGTGCCAGTGGTCGCGCACCCGGCCGGTGTTGAGCGTGAAGCGGAAGGCATCGTCGGCGCTTCTTGGCCGTGGCACCTCGACGGCGACGAAGCGCGCGCGGCCATCCGGATGATAGAATTCGCCCTCGGCAAAGAACCGCCTTTCGTGCGGCGCGCTGCCCTTGGGCTGCGGCCACTGAAACGGCTTCAGGCCGTCATAGGCAGGGCCTTCGATCTCGGCGTGGGCGCTGATGTCGAAGTCGCGGCGTCCGTCGTTTTCGAAGCCCGAAAGCGAGGCATGCTCGGCGAAGATCTCGGCTGGTGAAACATGGGCGAAGGCCGCGGCGAAGCCCATGCGCCTGCCGACTGCGGCGAGTTGCCACCAGTCGGGCCGCGCTTCGCCGGGAGCTGCGAGAAAGGCGCGCTGACGCGAGATGCGGCGCTCGGAATTGGTGACCGTACCGTCCTTCTCGCCCCAGCCGAGCGAGGGCAGGAGCACGTGGGCGTGCCGGGCGGTGTCGGTGTCTCTCATGATGTCGGAGACGACCACGAAGGGACAGGCTTTGATCGCCGCTTCGACGGCATCGGCGTCGGGCATCGAGACGACCGGGTTGGTCGCCATGATCCACAGCGCCTTGATGCGCCCGTCGGCGACGGCGCGGAACATATCGACCGCCTTGAGGCCGGGCCTGCTCGCGACTGCCGGCGCGCCCCAGAAGCGCCGTACCTTGTCCCGGTGGAGTGATTTTTCGATGTCCATATGGGCGGCAAGCATGTTTGCCAGGCCCCCGACCTCCCGCCCGCCCATCGCATTGGGCTGCCCGGTCAGCGAGAAGGGCCCCATGCCCGGCCGGCCGATGCGCCCGGTCGCAAGATGGCAGTTGATGATGGCGTTGACCTTGTCGGTCCCGGCAGCGGACTGGTTAACCCCCTGGCTATAGCAGGTCACGACCTTTTCGGTCGTCTCGAAAAGACGGAAAAATGCATGAAGCTGCGTCGGCGTCAGCCCGGTCGCCTTGGAAAGTGACGGGGGATCGAGCCTCGATGCGGCCGCGACGGCCTCGTCGAAGCCGCCCGTGTAATTCGAAACGTAGTTCCGGTCGACCGCACCGCTTGCGGCGAGATGGGCAAGCAGCCCGCTGAAGAGGGCGACGTCTCCGTCGGATGCGATCGCCAGATGCATGTCGGCGATGTCCGCCGTCATCGTGCGGCGGGGGTCGATGACGACGATCTTCATCTCCGGGCGGTTTGCCTTGGCTGCGGAGAGGCGTTGATAGAGCACCGGGTGGCACCAGGCGAGATTGGAGCCCGTCAGCACCACGAGATCGGCGAGTTCCAGGTCCTCGTAAACGCCCGGCACGGTGTCGGAACCGAAGGCCCGGCGGTGGCCCGCGACGGAGGAGGACATGCAGAGCCGGGAGTTGGTATCGATATTCGCCGAGCCGATGAAACCCTTCATCAACTTGTTGGCGATGTAATAGTCCTCCGTCAGCAATTGTCCCGAGACGTAGAAGGCAACCGAATCGGGACCGTGATTGGCGATACTGTGCGAAAAGCGTTCGGCAACGAGATCGAGCGCCTCGCTCCAGCCTGCGCGACGGCCGCCGATTTCCGGATGAAGGAGGCGGCCGTCGAGATCGAGGGTCTCGGCGAGTGCCGACCCTTTCGAACAGAGCCTGCCGAAATTGGCCGGATGTTCCGGATCGCCCTTGACGCTCACTGCACCGTCATCACCCACGCGGGCAATGACGCCGCAACCGACACCGCAATAGGGACAGGTGGTCTTGACCTCTTGCGCCATGCTTATTCCGCCGCTGCCAGCGAGAGGCTCTCAAGAGCGACGAACAGCGCGCCATTGTCGTTGCGGATGGGGATCGTGCGCACCTCGCCCTCGTCGGCACCGAGCGCCTTGCCGGTCTCGAGCGAGATCACCCAGTTGTGCAGCGGGCAGGTGACGGCCGTGCCGTGCACGATGCCCTGGGAAAGAGGGCCCCCTTTATGCGGGCAATGGTCCTCGATCGCAAAGACCTCGTTCTCGGCGGTCCGGAAGACGGCGATCTTGCCGTTGGGCGTCCTGACGCAGCGGGCCCCACGCAGCGGGATATCGTCGATGTCGCCGATTGCAATCCAGTTCATGTTCATCGGTCACTCCGCTGCCTGATTGAAGCCGACCGTCGCCATCGGCCGGAACTCGTGCTTGTCCTTGCCGGAGACACGCTCCGACCAGGGATCGACCTGGGCGAATTTCTGGCTGAAGACAAAGCGGTCGAAATAGGCCCTGCGCTTTTCCGCATCCTCCATGATCTGCCGGCGGATCTCGTCCAGACCGATGCGCTTTGCCCATTTGTAGATGCGCTCGAGATAGCGGGCCTGTTCGCGATACATCTGCGTCAGCGCGACGATATGTTCCAGCGCCTCGTCCTCGGTCCTGACCAGACCCAGAACCTCGGTGCCCTTGATGTCGAGGCCGGCCGCCCCTGCGAAATGGATCTCGAAGCCGGAGTCGACGCAGATGACCCCGACGTCCTTGCAGGTCGCCTCCGCGCAGTTGCGCGGGCAGCCGGAGACGGCCATCTTCAGCTTGGCCGGCGTCCAGGAGCCCCACATGAATTTCTCGATGCGGATACCGAGGCCGGTCGAATCCTGTGTGCCGAAGCGGCACCAATCGGAGCCGACGCAGGTCTTCACCGTTCTGAGCCCCTTGGCGTAGGCCTGACCCGAAACGAAGCCCGCCTGACCGAGATCGGCCCAGACGGCGGGCAGATCCTCCTTCTCGATGCCGAGCAGATCGATACGCTGACCGCCGGTCACCTTCACCAGCGGCACGTTGAACTTGTCGACGACATCGGCGATGGCGCGAAGTTCCTTCGCATTGGTGACGCCGCCCCACATGCGGGGTACGACGGAATAGGTGCCGTCCTTCTGGATATTGGCGTGGACACGCTCGTTGATGAAGCGCGACTGGTAATCGTCCGCATATTCGTCCGGCCAATCGCAGACGAGATAGTAGTTGAGCGCCGGGCGACACTTGGCGCAGCCGCAGGAGGTCTTCCATTCCAGTTCCTGCATGACGGCGGGAATGGATTTCAGCTTCTTCGCCTTGATCAGGCGCCGCACGTCGTCATGGCCGAGATCCGTGCAGGTGCACATCGGCTGCACCGCAGCCGGATTGTAGGTGTCGCCGAGCGTCAGCGACATGATCTGCTCGACCAGGCCGGTGCAGGAACCGCACGAGGCGGAAGCCTTGGTATGGGCGCGCACGTCGTCGAGCGAGGTCAGGCCCTTGGAGACGATCGCTCCGACGATCTTGCCCTTGCACACGCCGTTGCAGCCGCAGATTTCCGCATCATCCGGCAAGGCTGCAACGGCCGCCGTAGGGTCCAGCGGAGATCCCCCCTGATAGGCCTGGCCGAAGATGAGGGTGTCGCGCATTTCGGAGATATCCGTGCCGCGCTTCAAAAGGTCGTTGAACCAGGCTCCGTCGGCGGTGTCGCCGTAGAGCACGGTACCGATGATGCGGTTGTCTTTCAGTACGAGCCGCTTGTAGATGCCGGCGGTGGCATCGCGCAGTACGATCTCTTCGCGTCCGTCGGCATCGGCGAAGTCGCCGACCGAATAGAGGTTGATGCCCGTCACCTTCAATTTTGTCGGCGTGTCGGAATGCGCGAAGGCGGCGCGGCGGTCGCCGGCGAGGTGGGAGGCGGCGACGCGCGCCATTTCGTAAAGGGGCGCGACGAGGCCGTAGACCATGCCGCCGACTTCGGCACACTCGCCGAGCGCCATGATGTCCCCGTCGGACGTCTGCATTCCGGCGTCGACGACGATGCCGCGATTGACGGCCAGCCCGGCCTCCTTGGCAAGACCGGCATTCGGCCGGATGCCGACAGCCATCACCACCAGCGTCGCCGGAATGATCCGGCCATCGTCGAGCTCGATGCCCTGGACCTTCTCCTCGCCGAGGATGCGTTTCGTGTTCGCCTTGGTGACGACCTTGATGCCGCGTTCTTCGACGGCCTTCTGCAGGAGGTAGCCTGCGGCCGGATCGAGCTGGCGTTCCATCAGTGTCGGCATGACGTGCAGAACGGTGACGTCCATGCCGCGCGCCTGAAGACCAGCTGCCGCCTCCAGCCCGAGCAGGCCGCCACCGATGACGACGGCCTTTTCGCGCGATTGCGCCGCGAGCAGCATCGCCTGCACATCGTCTAGGTCGCGATAGGTGATGACGCCGCGCAGTTCCTTGCCCGGCACAGGGATGATGAAGGGCACCGAACCGGTGGCGATCACCAGCTTGTCATAGCTTTCCGTAACGCCGTGGTCGGAAGTGACGGTCTTGGCGTCGCGATCGATCGCAACGATTTTGTGGCCCTTGTAGAGGGTGATGCCGTGCTTGATGTACCATCCATCGCCATGGATGATGATTTCTTCATACTCCTTCTCACCGGATAGCACCGGCGAAAGCATGATGCGGTCGTAATTGACGCGCGGCTCGGCGTTGAAGATCGTCACGGCATAACGCCCGGGCGCCTTTTCGAAGAGCTCTTCCAGCATCCGGCCCGGAGCCATGCCGTTGCCGACGATGACGAGTTTCTCGAGTGCAGTTTCAGTCATGTGGTCACTCCGCAGCTTTTACGAAGCGGGCGCTCATAGAAGAATTCGAGCAGTGCTTCGCGGCAGTTCAGGTCGGTTCGATTTGGCCGGCCGAAAACCGGCATAAAAAAACGCCGCTCGGAAATTTGCGCTCCGGGACCGGGAGGAAACCCTTACGGAGGCAAAGACCTTGCGACGTCGGTGTCTTCGGCAGGCGTATGCGGCGCCTGGGCTCGCTTCAGTCGCCGTTGACCGAAGCAGGTGTAGAAATGCAAATGCCATGCCAGAACTCCGCCCGCCGGCCATCGCCTTGAAAAATCTGCAAAAGGCGGAAAACGCCCTTTGTCTTCGAAGTAAGCCCGTTGATTTAAAAATAAGCCGTTTGCGTGCAGTGATGAAATTTTGTGCGGTTCGCGTTGATCAGCCGATTGTGCACCTGTCTCGCCGCGCCCGTTCTTGCCTAACGCCGTCATCCTTCAGCTTGACCTTGGTCAGGGATGACGCTGTGAGAAGCCGGAGGATCGCGGGCTGAAGAAGGATTGACTGCAGGCGCTCCAGATCCCGACGGTCCAAAAAATTTATTTGGGAATGGATTGTTCGCGCAATCTGGAACCCTGGCGATGTGAAAAGCCTGAAGGTTTTCTTTGTCCTCATGGCCTTTGAGCGACGATTCACGGCTTGACGCCATTCGTTCATTTGTGAATATATTATTCAAACTTGTGAAAGTCCGGAGGCGGAGTCCGGAATAGGGAGGACAGCATGAAGACCTTGATCGCTGCGGCCGTAATGGCTGCATTGTCGTTCTGCGGCATTGCCAACGCGCAGGAATACAGCCTGCGATTTTCGACCTCGCAGGTGAATCCGGACGAGCCGATCATCAAGGCCATGAAAACCTATGCCGAGCGTGTCGGTGAGCGCTCCGGCGGACGCATCGCCATTACCGTCATGACTGGCGATCAGCTCGGCGCGCAGAAAAAAGTCAACGAGATGGTCATGAGCGGCGCAAGCCTGCTCAGCGCCACCGACTATGGTCAGCTCGGCCAGTTCGTGCCGGATCTATCGATCCTTGCCGGCCCCTATGTCTATCCGGATCTGGCGGCGACGGACCGTCTCTTCGCTTCGGATCTCTATAGGGACCTTTCCAGCAAGCTGGAGGCGCGGGGCATCAAGATCATCATGCCGAACGGCCTGTTCGGCTACCGCCACATCATCGCCAACAAGCCGGTTCGCTCACCCGCGGACCTGGCCGGCGTCACCATTCGCGTGCCCTCCTCGCCGATCATGATGGCGACTTTCGGCAATTACGGTGCAAGGCCGACGGAATTGCCGTGGGAGACGTCTACAATGCGTTGCAGACCGGGGTTGTCGACGCGGCCGAAGGCCCCTTCGGCTCGATAGCCGGAGCGAAGCTGAACGAGACCCGCAAGGTCATTTCGAAAACCGGCCACCAGATCATGTTCACGGCCTGGGTGGCTTCCAGCCAGCTCTTCAACAGCCTGCCCGAAGACCTGCAGAAGATTCTTCTGGAGGAAGGGCAGACAATTGCCAAAGAGCTTACGCAGATGACGCTGGACACGGACGATGCCTATGCAAAGCAGCTCGCCTCCTCCGGCGTCGAGATCGTGACCGATGTCGACATTCCGGCATTCATCGAGGCCTCGCGTGCAGCCTATGAGAAGGTGCCGAACATCACGCCCGGCATCTACGATCAGGTGCAAAAGGCGATGGCAGAGTAGGAGACGCCGTTTCGAGCGGGATGCGGGCGGAGAGACCGTATACACGTCATCCCGCTCTTGGACGCTGCTGCCGCGGGGGGCCGTCTTCGCCGGCCGGATCGCGCTCCGAACGTCAATCGGGCCCTGCATCGACGCCAGCTCGGATTGCCCCTCAACAATCGAGGCATCATGGAAAGCTCACGCCCGCCGGAGGAGATAATTCCTCTCATCAGCCTGCGCCGCGCCGATGAGGCAATCGGCGTCGTGGCGCTCCTCGTCATCGTCTTCTCGATCCTCTGGGGGGTCGTCAGCCGTTATGTCTTCCCCCAGCCGGCCGCCTGGACCTATGAGCTGGCGATGATGGCCTTCGCCTATCTCGTCTTCTTCGGTGCCGTCGCCGGCGTCCGTCTCGGCACGCACGCGGCGATCGACGTGCTTGTCGCGGCTCTCCCGGACAGCTGGCGAAAAGCCGTCGCCTGGTTCAACTATCTGCTGCTGGCACTCTTCTTCATCGTCATGACCATCCTCTTCGCGTGGCAGGCCTGGATCTCACGCAATGTGCATACGATCGCACTCGATCTGTCGCGCAGCCTGTCCTATGCGCCTCTGGCGCTCGCCTCTGCCGGGATGTTCGTCCAGCATCTGATCGTCGAGAGGCCCTGGACCGTCCGTCAGCATCGCAATTTGGAATCGTTGATATGACCCTGTTCCATTTGGCCGGTCCCTCGCTTCTCGTCGTCGTCCTGTTCTTGCTGTCGACGCCGATCACCTGGGCCATGGCGATCGGAGCGTTCGCTTTCTTCCTCATCAATATGGACATGATCCCGCTCGCCAATTTCGCCCAGGAAATGGCGGAGGGCAGCCAGTCCGTGTCCTTGTTGGCGCTGCCGCTGTTCGTTCTTGCCGGCTGCATCATGAACGCGTCCGGCATCACCCGGCGCCTTTTGGCGCTTGCGGACGTGCTTGTCGGCCACATGACGGGCGCGCTGGCGCAGATGTGCACCGTGCTCGGCACCTTGCTCGGCGGACTTACCGCATCTGCAAATGCCGATGCGGCGATGCTCGCCAAGACGCTCGGCGTCGAGATGTCGCAACGGGGCTACAGCCGGGCCTTTGCCGCGGTCATCACATCGTCGGCGGCCATCATCACCAGCCTCATTCCGCCGTCGATCGGTCTTATCGTCTATGGTTTTCTCGCGGAGACGTCCATCGGCCGGCTCTTCGCAGCGGGTGTGGTGCCTGGCCTCGTGCTGGCGACCGGGCTCATGGTCACCACCTATTTCATCGCGCGCAAGCGCGGTTACAAGCCGTTGCGCAAGGAGCGCGCCACCCGCGCGGAGGGCATCCGGGCGCTGATCGACGGGCTCTGGGCGCTGTCGATCCCGGTGGTGATCTTCGCCGGTACGCGATACGGTCTTTTCACGACCACAGAAGCCGGTGCGGTGGTCGTCGTCTATGTGCTCTTCGTCGCCGTGTTCGGTTACCGCGAATTCACCTTCCGCCAGATCCCGGAGGTGCTTGCCGAGGCGGTGCGCGATTCGGCCGTGGTCATGATCATGATCTGCGCGGCGGCAGCCTTCGGTTTCTATCTCGCCTGGGAGCAGGTGCCGCAGGCCATGTCCGGCTGGCTCGGCGAAGCCACCGACAATCCGCTCCTGATGCTGCTCCTCATCAACGTCCTGCTGATCGTCATCGGCACGGCGATCGAGGGGTCGGCGGCACTGATCATTCTGACGCCGATGCTGATTCCGATCATCGATGGCGTCGGCATCGATCGCGTGCATTTCGGCGTCGTGTTTATCACGAACCTGACCATCGCCGGCATCACGCCGCCAGTCGGGGGATTGATGTACATTTCGTCCATGGTGCTGAAAGTGCCGATGATGGCCTATGCCCGCGAGGTGCTGCCATACTTGGCGATGATGATGGTCATTCTCGTCATGCTGAGCATGTTCCCCCAGCTGTCGCTTTGGCTGCCGAACCTGGTCTATGGGACGACGGCGGTCCAATAGCGCGACGAAATACGGCCTCTGCGCCATTGTGGCGCATAGGCCGGAAACGGTTCCGATAATCCCGACTTCTTACGCAGGTACTGACCATGGATGAGTTCACGCCCACCGTCGGAGTTTCTTCGACACGTCCCGCCGACATGCCGGAAGACCATGCCGCCTTGCCGGTCTGGAACGCCGAAAACTGGTTCTACGAGGATTGGCCCGTCGGTCAGCGCATCCGGTCGTTACGCCGCACGATTGGCGAGAGCGATAGCCACCTCTTCAATACCCTGGTCGTCGACATCCATCCTTATGTCCAGGATCAGATGTTTGCGGAGCGGGAAGGCATCTTCGGCCGTCGCCTCGTTGCCGGCGCCTTCGTGTTCTCGGCCGGTCTCGGCCTCGTCGCCACCAACTGCGTCAACGCCTTTTCCTATGGCTACGACAAGCTCCGGTTCATCAAGCCGGTCTTCATCGATGACACCATCTACACGATCCGGACCAACATGGAAAAAACGCCCCGCTACAAAGACCTCGGGCTCATTCGCGCCAGCTACCAGGTCTTCAAGAACGAGGGCGAGCTGGTGCTCTACTGCGAGCATCTGCAAACGGTGAAATATAAGAACCCGGCGGATTTTGCCGGCAAGACCGAGAAGTAGAAAACAGAAACCGAAGAAAACGAGCGTTCGCTTGCCGGCGTCGCCGTAATCGGCATGAGCTCGTTTTTCCCTCGCATCCTGTTGCACCGCCGGGTCTCGTAGCGCAACCTTTATCCAAAATTCCGTTGGCCGACATATTCCATCAATCGCATGTACTCATGCGAACACGGAATAAAAACGTTTATATTTTTCGTTGAAATCGTTTTTATCAGCTGATACGGCTTTCGTCGGGAGGCCGATCATGGAAAACACGCAGTCGCCGCGCGCACGGCCGGGGATCAAGGCTCTGGCCGAGGCTACGGGCTATTCCATTGCGACCGTGTCGAAGGCGCTCAACGGCTCTCCCATGGTTGCCCCAGCCACGAAGGCGCTCATCCATCGTGCCGCTACGGAGATCGGCTATCGTGCCAACGCCCGCGGCATGGCGCTGAGGACCGGCCGGACCTGCCAGGCTGCCGTGCTCATGCCGGTAACGGCTGCGCGCGACTATGAATGGGATGGCGTCGAATATACCCAGATCCTCAGCGGCATCAGTCAGGCGCTGGAAGGCAGCGACTATCGCATGTCGGTCCATGTCGTGCGCAATGTGGAGGACGGCTGCGAGGCGGCGCGCCGGGTCATCGATGAGGGTCTGGCGGACGGACTGATATTCTCAGGCATACGCGCCGACGACCCGCGCATCGATCTTCTGGTCGAGAGCCGATTTCCCTTCGTCTCTCTCGGTCGCTGTCGGAAGCCCCTCGATTACGCACATGTCGACATCGACAACGAATGGGCGGCCCATGCGGCGACCGCCCGGCTGATCGCCGGCGGACACCGGCGGATCGCGCTCGTCAATCCGCTCAGGCATCTCTCCTACGCCGAGGACAGGGTGGACGGCTTCATGCGGGCTTTTCGCGAGACGGGGCTACCGCCGTCCGACGATCTGATCGCCGAAGGCGATCTCTCTACCCAGTTCGGCCGCGAGAGCGCGCTCGGTCTTCTCGACGCGGCGCGGCCGCCGACGGCCTTCGTCTGCAGCAACGAGTCGACCACGCTCGGCGTGCTTTCGGGCCTGGGCTCGCGTGGACGGCGGATCGGCGTCGATGTCGACGTGGTCGCCTATGACGACATCAATGTCAGCGCCTATTTCACGCCGCCGATCACGACCTTCTATCAGCCCATCGAGATACTCGGGCGAACCCTCGGGGAGTTTCTGCTGCGGCGCATGGCGGGAGAGGACGCGCAAACGTTGAAGCAGGTTTTCAGGCCAACGCTGATCGAGAGGCAGCCCGACAATCTCGGCGGGCGCCTGGCGCAGTCGGCGTAGGAAAAGAATTCACAACGGAGGAGAACCAAGGTGAAAACACTTGTAATTGGACTTGCGATCGCGGCCCTCGCCTCAGGCGGCGCGGCGTCCGCCGATCTCGGGGGGAAGCTGCTGAAGGTCGGCTCGGACACGACCTCGCCGCCGATGGAGAGCGTCGATCCCGCGACAGGCCAGATCGTCGGTTTCGATATCGACGTGGTGAATGCGATCTGCGCAAAGATCAACTGCCAGGCGGAATTCGTGACCACCGGTTGGGACGGCATTTTCGCAGCGCTCGATCAGGGCAACTTCGATCTCGTCGCCTCGGGCGTGTCGATCACCGAGGAACGCAAGAAGGCCATGGATTTCTCCGATCCCTACATCGTCAACAGCCAGGCGGTGCTGATGCGGGTCGAGGACCAGGGCGTGTCGCTGGAAGACTTCAAGTCGAAGGGGAAGAAGCTCTCCGCTCAGGCCAACACCACGGATGCGCAGGTCGCCGAAGGGGTGGTCGGCAAAGAAAACGTCGTCGCCTATGACAGCTTCAGCGCCGCGATCATCGCGCTCAAGAACAAAGATGTCGACGGCGTCGTCATCAACGGGGCCAATGCTGCCGCTTACGAACGCGAGTTCGTCGGCGAACTCGTGGTCGCGATCCGGGACCTCGAATCCGATCCGCTCGGCCTCGTCTTCCGCAAGGGCGATGCCAACGTCGCCGCCTTCAACGAAGGACTGAAGATGATCCGCGACGACGGCACGCTGGATCAGCTCGTCAACAGATACTGGGGCGTGAAGTAACCTCATCCGAGCACCCCGGAGCGGTTCTGCGCTCCGGGGCCGAATTTCTGCGCAGAATCCCCGGAGGGATGAATGTCGTTCCTGAGAAGCGTGCGGCCCAGCAATCTGATCATTCTGACAGCGCTGCCGTTCATCATCTATCTTTTCGCCTCCTCCGGTGACTACCAACGTTCGCTGAGAGCCATTCTCGGAGTCGAGAACGGCTCGTCCGCCTTCGTACCTGGCTTCCTTGCCCTGCTCGTCGCCTTCGGCTCGGGTATCGCCGTTCTCGTCTTTTCGCGCGCCAAGGCGCCGCGGCCGCGGCTGGCGCTCGCTGCCGCCGTGCTCAATCTCGCTGCGGCGGCCATCTTGCTTCTGAGCGACGCCGTTCATCCCTACCTTGCGTCGGTCGTCGCCAATGCCGTCGATCCCTTCACGTCCGATCTCGTCGTGAAGGGACTTAGCCCCCGGCGATTGACGGACGCCGCGGACATGACCCTGCGCGGCATCGAAACCGTGCTTTTTCCGGCCTACTTCGCGCTGACCCTGTTCGGCTCCATGCTTTTCTTCGGTGCCGGCAAGGCGTCTGCGCGGGAAAGCATCCTGCATCGCGCAGGAGCGTGGAGCATCGGCCTCGTCAACGGTACGGGGCTCCTGTTCATCCTCTTCTTTGCGCATATCGCCTTTGCCGCCGGCGTGGCGACCACGGTCCGCGCGGCCATTGCCGCCTATCTTCTCGCTGCGATCATCGGCCTCATCTGGGTCGGATTGCTTCAGTTGCATTATACGGCGCGCACCAGCCTCTTCTTCGCGCTCGCGACCCTCGGCCTGGTGCTCGTCGCCGCCTGGTTCCTGTTGCAGCCTCGCACGCCCTATGTGCTTGCGGGGCGGCTCGACGGCAGGGTCGCGATCGTCAGCAACACGCCGTCCGGCCTCATAGGCGCGGTGCGCTTCGGCCAATATCCGGGCGCGCCCGCTGAAGAGGCGGCGGTACGAACCTTCCTTGGCCCGGCGGAGGCAGTCGCGGCGATGGAAAAGGACGAGGTGACGGCCGCGCTTCTGCCGGCCGAAGCCCTGCCCGGGGGCTTGCCGCTCCTTTGGGAAACGGCGGCTTTGAACGATCGAGACCGGGCCGCAGGCATAACTTTTGCCGTCCTGGCAATCATCCTCGGTCTGCTCACCTTCGGCGGCTATCTGCACCGTCGTCATCCCCTGGCGATCGGCTCGGAATTCGTCGTCGATACGATCCGCGGCATTCCGATGCTGGTGATCGTGCTCTATGTCGGCCTGCCCTTGAGCGGCGCGTTGAAGGATGTGACGCAGGGCGTGCTCGATCCGCCGAATCTGATGCGCGGCATCGTCGCCATGGCGCTTGCCTATTCCGCCTATCTGGCGGAAATCTTCCGCTCCGGCATCAACGCCATCCCGGTCGGCCAGATCGAAGCGGCGCGCAGCATCGGGCTCAACCGGTGGCAGACGGCGCGGCTGGTGGTCCTGCCGCAGGCGTTCCGGATCATCATTCCACCGCTCGGCAACGAGCTGATCGCGATCCTCAAGGACACGTCGCTCCTGTCGATTCTGTCGATCCGCGACATCACCCAGCGCATGCGCGAGTTCCAGTCGGCGAGTTTCCTGCCCTTTGCGCCCTATAACTCGGCAGCCATCTTCTACATCTTCCTGACGCTCGCGGCGGCGAGCCTCATCAACATGATCGAGCGGAAATATGACATCAAGCATCGATAGGAGACGGGAAGAGGGGCCGCGCACGGTGCTGATCACCGGTGCATCGCGGGGCCTGGGTCAGGAACTTGCACGGCAATATGCAGCCGCCGGCTGGCAGGTGATCGCCTGCGTCCGCCAACCGTCGGCGAGGGATGGGGAAACCGGCATCGAACGTCGGATACTCGATGTCACGGACGCGAGGTCGATGGCGGCGCTTGCCGAAAGCCTCGGCGAGCAGCCGATCGATGTCCTCATCAACAATGCCGGAGTCCGCGGCGACACGGGCGGACTGTCGACCGTCAGGCGCGAGGATTTCCTGGAGGTCATGCGCGTCAATGCCCTGGCGCCGATCCTGATCGTGCAGGCGCTGCTGCGAAATCTCCTCGCTGGCGGCGATCGCATCGTCGCCAATATCAGCAGCCGCGCAGGATCGCTCGCCGAGGGCACGCTCGACGATGACGAAGGAGACTATGCCTATCGTTGCTCGAAAGCGGCGCTGAACATGGCCACGGTCAAGCTCGCCCAGGATTTGCGCCCCCACCGGGTCACCGTGCTGTCGCTCCACCCCGGCTGGGTCAGAACCGATATGGGCGGCCATCAGGCGAGCGTGCCGGTTGCGGAAAGCGCCGCCGGCCTGAAGGCGATCATCGACCGGGCCGGGCTCGCCGAGAGCGGCAGCTTCCGGGCCTTCGACGGAAGAACGGTATCGTGGTGAAGCGAGTGGGACGATGACGACGAGCGAGTTCAAGAACGTGCAGGAAATCGAAGCAATCGAAGCGCTGCTCGCCCGCGAATACGGCGTCGCGGGAGAAACCGTGGCGCTGCCCGGCGAGCACGATCTCAATTTCCGTATTCAGGCGAGCGACGGTCGCGCGTTCCTCCTGAAACTGCATGCCCTCGGCGCGCCCGAGGAGC
Source organism: Sinorhizobium meliloti 4H41 (assembly GCF_000375585.1). GTDB lineage: Bacteria > Pseudomonadota > Alphaproteobacteria > Rhizobiales > Rhizobiaceae > Sinorhizobium > Sinorhizobium meliloti_A. The sequence goes on from NZ_AQWP01000012.1 coordinate 105,027, forward strand.
TCGACATGCAGATTGCCGTTCTCGACCATCTCGCGCGCGAGGCGACGGATCTGCCCGTCTCGAAGGCCCTGCCGAGCCGCTCCGGTGTCTCGTTCATCCGCGTCGAATTCAAAGGAGAGCGTGTCGCACGTCTGCTGACGTGGCTGCCCGGGGAGATCTGGGCACGAGCCGCCAACCGCACGAGCAACAGCGTCGAGACTCTTGGGGCGCTGCTCGGCAAGCTCGACCGCAGCCTCGCCGGTTTCTCGCATCCCGGCGCCAGGAGAGAGTACGCCTGGGATATCGCACGGGCGGAAATGCACCTCGCCAACGTCGTTCTGATCGAGGATGTGGAGAAGCGGAGCGCGGTTCGCGCGATCCTCGATCACTTCGTCTCCACCGTGCTGCCGCGCCTTGAGGCGTGCCCCCGGCAGGTCATCCACAACGATGCCAATGACTATAACGTGCTCGTCGGCGCCGACGGCTGCGTCAGCGGACTGCTCGACTTCGGCGATATGGTCGAGAGCTATCGGGTGGTGGAAGTGGCCGTCGCCTCCGCCTATGCGCTGATCGGCACGCCGGATCCGATCGGCGCCATCGCGCGGCTGGCGGGCGCCTATCACGGCGTCAATCCGCTCGGCGAAACGGAGGCCGAGCTGATCTTCGATCTCGTGCGCACCCGCTACGCCGTCAGCATGTGCATGGCGGCAAGGCAGATCCGCGACAACCCCGAGAACACCTATCTGCTCGTCAGCCAGGAGGACGTCTGGCGCGAACTGAAACGCCTCGAACAAGAGAACCGCTCGTTCGCCATCGCCCGCCTTCGCGACGCCTGCGGCTTCGCACCCATCCCGAGGGCCGCACGGGTGGTGCGGTGGCTGGAGCGCAATGCGCATGATTTTTCGGGCGTCATCAAGCCGGGCATTGCAAGACCGAAGGCAGCCGTCTTCGATTTTTCGGCGAACAGCCCGGAGAACTGGGCAGGTCTCGACAAGGACGTGGCGCAAGCGCGCATCGACGCCCATATTCATGCGGAGGGGGCGGATTTCGGCCTTGGCCTCTACGGGGAGGACAGAGCGGTCTACAAGGGTGACGCCTACCAGGCGACTGCAAGCCTGCGCCGCACGATTCATCTCGGCATCGATCTCTTCGCTCCCGCCAACGAGCCGGTGCATGCACCCTTCGCCGGCAAGGTCGCCTTCTACCATGACGACGCGGTCCCTTACGGTTTCGGGCCGACAATTCTGCTCGAACACACGACGGGCGAGGGCGACACGTTCTGGACGCTCTACGGGCATCTCTCGCGTGAAAGCGCCTCACGGCTTTCGATCGGCCAGCCGGTCGCCAGGGGCGAAGCTTTCGCGAACCTGGGGGATCGCGCCGAAAACGGCGGCTGGGTTCCGCACCTGCATTTCCAGATCGTCACCGATCATCTCGGCCTCGAGGGCCGCATCCACGGCGTCGGAGTCAGAGAGCAGTGGCAGGTCTGGCGGGAGATCAGCCCCGATCCGAGCGTCGTGCTCGGCCTTTCCGTTCCGGCGTCGGTGATTGTCGAGCGCGACAAGGCGTTCCTGGTGCGCGAACGCCAGCGCCGCATCGGTCGTTCCTTAAGCATCGCCTACGGCGCGGCGCCTCTGAAGATCGTCGCCGGCGAGGGCGCCTACCTGATCGATGACGAGGGCAGGCGCTGGCTCGACATGGTCAACAATGTCTGCCATGTCGGCCATTGCCATCCACGCGTCGTGAAGGCGGCGCAGATGCAGATGGCGCGGCTCAATACCAATTCGCGCTATCTGCATGACAGTCTGGTGGAATATTCTCGACGGCTTGCGGCGCTCTTCCCTGATCCGCTGAACGTCTGCTTCTTCGTCAATTCCGGCAGCGAAGCCAACGATCTCGCGATCCGGCTGGCGCGCGCCTATACCGGCAACCGCGACGTCATCACCGTCGATCACGCCTATCACGGCCATCTGACGAGCCTGATCGATGTCAGTCCCTATAAATTCGCGGGCAAGGGCGGGGAAGGGCGGCCGGCGCATGTGCGGGTTGCCGAGATGCCGGACCTCTATCGGGGACGCTATCGCTATGGCGATACGGACGCGGGGCGCAAATATGCCGAGGACGTGCAGCGGCAGATCGATGCGCTGGCGGCGGAAGGGCGCAAACCCGCGCTCTTCTTCAGCGAGGGCATTCTCGGCACGGGCGGCCAACTGGTTCTGCCGGATGGCTATCTCAGCGAGGCCTATGCGCATGTGCGTGCGGCCGGCGGGCTGTGCCTCGCGGACGAGGTTCAGGTGGGGTTCGGCCGCGTCGGCAGTCACATGTGGGCGCATGAGACGCAAGGAGTCGTGCCCGACATCGTCACCATGGGCAAGCCGATCGGCAACGGCCACCCGATGGCGGCTGTGGTGACCACCGAGGCGATTGCTGCGGCCTTTGCAAACGGAATGGAATATTTCAACACCTTCGGCGGAAATCCGGTATCGGCCGAGATCGGCCTCGCCGTACTCGACGTCATCCGGGACGAGCGCCTGATGCACCATTGCGCGGTCGTCGGAAACCGTCTGATGGATGGAGCGCGCGAACTCGCCAGCCGCCACACGATCATCGGCGACGTGCGCGGCTATGGTCTCTTCAACGGCATCGAGCTCGTGCGCGATCGCGACACCCTCGAACCGGCCGCAGCGGAGCTCGACTTCGTCATTGCCGAAATGAAGGACAGGCACCGCATCCTGCTGTCGAGCGAGGGACCGCAGCACAACGTACTGAAGATCAAGCCGCCCGCGCCCTTCAGCGCGGACGATTGCGACCGTTTCCTCGATGCCCTCGACGCGGTGCTGGCGCGGGTAAAGGCCGGCTGACGAAAGTTTTCCCTTTACAACGAAGTTAAACGTTTTTATTTTTGATAAAAACGTTTAACAGGCTGACGAGCAGGCGGTTTATCCGCCGCCTGTCGGGAGGAGAGTTTGGCCGCTATTCGCATCGACAATCTTCGCAAGTCCTTCGGCTCGCATGAAATTCTGAAGGGCATCGATCTCGAGATCGCCAGCGGCGAGTTCGTCTGCTTTCTGGGGCCGTCCGGCTGCGGCAAGAGCACGCTCCTGCGCTCGATCGCGGGACTTGAAAATCTCGACGGGGGATCGATCCGTCTCGGCGAGCGCAACATCACCGATCTTCCGTCCGCCAGGCGCGACATCGCCATGGTCTTCCAGAACTACGCGCTCTATCCGCATATGAACGTGCGCAAGAATCTTTCCTTCGGCCTTGCGCTGAACGGCATGAAGCGAAACGAGATCGAGCGGCGTGTCAACAATGCGGCCGAAATTCTGAGGATCACGGAGCTCCTGGACCGCAAGCCCCGCCAGCTTTCCGGCGGCCAACGCCAGCGTGTGGCGATCGGCAGGGCGATCGTGCGCGAGCCGAAGCTCTTCCTGCTCGATGAGCCGCTCTCCAACCTCGATGCCGGTTTGAGGGTGACGATGCGCGTCGAACTGGCGTCGCTGCACGAACGCCTCGGCGTGACGATGATCTATGTGACGCATGACCAGGTCGAGGCCATGACTCTCTCCGACCGGGTCGTGGTGCTCGACAAGGGACGCGTCAGCCAGTTCGGCACGCCGCTCGAACTGTTCTACCGTCCGGCAAATATCTTCGTCGCCGGCTTCATCGGCTCGCCGCGGATGAATTTCCTGCCGGCGGGTGTCGCGGAGCAGGGCGCAACCGGCGTGACGCTTGCCGGAGGCGGCTTATCGCGACCGGTGACACTCGATACGTGTTCGTCCGAACCGATCGACCGGGTTCGTCCGGTCACCCTGGGAATTCGCCCCGACAAACTCGAACTGACCTCGCCGGAGGAGGCGCATCTCGCTGGCACGGTGAGGCTCGTCGAGCGGCTCGGCACCGAAAGTCACGTTCACATCCGTGTCGAGGGCGGTGGTGATCTGACTGCCGTGGTGCGCGGCACCCATCCCGTCGCGAGCCGAGATCAAGTTCATCTCCGCCTTCCCCCCGAGCACTGCCATCTGTTCGATGCAGAAGGCACGGCGATCGCGAGGCGGCTCGATCCGGAGACGAAGGCACTTATCGATAACGAGAAGGCAAGGGGCGCGCGTGCGCCGGTTTTGGAGGAGAGACATGCCTGATATGAAAACGACGATCATCGGATCGCTTCTGGCCCTGTCGGTTGCCGGCGCGGCGACTGCGCGCGCAGAGGAGGTCTTGCGTTTCGCGACCTGGGACACGGGCGAGAGCCTTGCCATCCAGCAGGCCATCGCCAAAAAATTCGAAGCAAAGCACCCGGGCGTGAAGGTTCAAGTCGAGCCCTATGCCGAGGGCTACGACCAGAAGCTCGTCGCCGCCTTCGGCGCGGGCAATCCGCCCGATGTCATGTATATGTGGAACTTCCCGCAATACTACACGTCGCTGATGCCGCTCGATGAGCTGATCGCGCGCGACTCGGCCGAGATCAAGCCGGACGATTTTCCGGAAGGCCTGATGAACACGGCACGTATCGAAGGCAAGACCTACGGCATGCCCTCGGGTTTCACCACCCAGGTCGTCTTCTACAACAAGGAAATGTTCGCAAAGGCGGGTGTGGAAGAGCCGAAGGAGGGCTGGACCTGGGACGATCTGCGCGCCAAGGCAGCCAAGTTCCGCGACAAGGCCGGCAAGGTTTACGGGTTCGCCGTCGACGCCAAGCCGGACCCCTATGATTTCGAGCAGTTCCTCTGGTCGAACGGCACGAAATACATCTCGGACGACGGCAAGGAGATCGACGGCTACATGAACAGCGACGCGGCCGCCGCGGTGCTCGGCATGTTCGCCGACATGGCCAGGAAAGAAGAAGCCGTGACACTGCACCTCGGAGACGAAACGGGAGGTGACACGCTGTTCCAGGGCGGCAAGATCGCCATGTTCCAGAGCGCCATGTGGGACAAGGCAGATATCGATGCCGCCGGCTTCAGCTATGGCGTCGCACCGCTGCCGACATTCGGCGACCGCCCAGCCCATTCGGCACTCGGCGTTTCGGCGATCTCCATCGCCAAGGACGCCGCCCATCCCGACCTCGCCTGGGAATTCGTGAAATTCTTCTCCTCGCCCGAGTCGGTCGCGATGCGGGTCAACGACCTGCCGGTGCGCAAGAGCGTGGCCGAGGCGAAAGGGATGACGAAGGACCCTGTCTACAAGCCCTTCTTCGATATTCTCGCCACCTCAAACACCGAAAGGCACGCCTATCTGAAGAACGCCAACTGGAGCAAGATCCAGGACAATCTGGCGCGCGCTATCGAGGCGACGATGATCGAGCAGGGCAATGCCAAGGCCCATCTCGACGATGCGGTCAAGCGCTCCAAGCGCCTGCTGAAGTAAGGAGTGCGGGGGATGGACATGGCCGCCCATGCTGAACCGAAGGTGGATGTCGTTCGGCGCAGACGAGCGAATGCCGGAAGGCATCTTGCGCCCTTCCTGTTCATCTCCCCATGGATCCTCGGATTCCTCTTCTTCACCCTCGGCCCGCTCTGCTTCTCGCTGACGATGAGCTTTTTCGACTGGCCCGTCGTCGGCGAGCGCACCTTCGTCGGACTCGACAACTACCGCTCCATGTTCATGGAGGATCCGCAATTCCGGGAGAGCCTTTGGATCACGGTGAAGTTCGCGGCGATCTACGTGCCGTTCAACATCGTCATGTCGCTTCTGCTGGCGCTGTTGCTGCACCATGCGACTTTCGCCAGCGGCTTCTTTCGCACGGTGTTCTATTTGCCGAGCGTGATCTCGGGCGTTGCGCTTGTGACGATCTGGAGCTGGATCTACAGCAGGGAATACGGGCTGCTGAACTTCATGCTGTCGCTCGTCGGCATCGATGGACCGAACTGGCTCGGCGATCCCAGCCTGGCCCTCGTCGCCATCATCGTCGCAAGCCTCTGGGGCCTCGGCGGTACGATGCTGATCCTTCTGACCGGTCTCAAGGCCATTCCGAAAGAGCTCTATGAGGCCGCGACCGTCTCGGGCGTTCCGGGCTGGGCGCAGATGCTGTTCATCACCCTGCCGATGCTCGGGCCGATGCTGATCTTCACCTTCATCACCTCGATCATCTCCGCATTCCAGCAGCTGACGATAGCGCTTCTGCTGACGAAGGGCGGCCCTCTCGGATCCACCTATTTCTTTGCCATGTACATCTACGACAACGCCTTCAAATATTTCGACATGGGCTATGCCGCCGCGGGGTCCTGGGTGATGTTCGCGATCGTGCTGACACTCAGCCTGGTCGTCATGCGCTGGTCCGCCGCATGGGTCTATTACGAGGGCGAGGTCCGGCCGGCCGATGGAGACCGCGATGCGTAAGACAGTCCTCTATGCGACGCTGATCCTGCTGTCCGCCCTGTTCATCGCGCCGTTCTACTGGACCTTCATGACGGCGGTCAAAAGCACGGCGGAGCTATATCAGTTCCCACCGGTCCTCTGGCCGTCCGAGTGGCACTGGGAGAATTTCGCAGCCGCCTGGAACAAGCAGCCCTTCGGCACCTATCTTTCGAACTCGCTGATCGTCGTGGTCCTTTCGACGGTCGGCCAGCTTCTGTCGAGTTCGCTCGTCGCCTTCGGCTTCGCCCGCTTTCGGTTTCCCGGACGCGACGCCCTGTTCGTGCTGCTGCTCGCGACCATGATGATACCCTGGGACGTGAAGATGATCCCGCTCTACATGGAATTCAACATGCTGGGCTGGATCAACACGCTCAAACCACTGATCGTCCCGGCCTATTTCGCCGACGCCTTCTTCGTCTTCCTGCTCCGCCAATACATCATGACGATACCGATGGAGATCGACGAGGCTGCCCGCATGGACGGTGCCAACAGTTTCGACATCTACTGGCGCATCCATCTGCCTCTGATGCTGCCGGCCCTGGTGCTGGTCGGTACCTTCCATTTCATGAATGCGTGGAACGACTATCTGGGGCCACTGATCTTCCTCAACGATCAGTCGAAATACACGCTCACCCTCGGGCTTTCGATGTTCAAGGGCCTGCATGAGATCGACGTCACCTCGATCGCGGCGATCACCGTCATCCTCTGCCTTCCGCCGCTCGCCCTCTTCTTCCTGGCGCAGCGCTATATCATGGATGGAGCCGTCGGCTCTTCGGTGAAGGGATAGGCGATGCTGTTCGACATCGACCATGTTCCTTTCAGCCGAAAGGGGCGCTTCCTGACGCTGTCGACCATGCGTGTTCCCGGGCGCGACGGCGAGCGTGCGCTTTATCTCAGATGCGTCAGCGGCGGCGATGAGCGTCCTTCGCTTGGACGGCTGTGCCGGGTCGAGTTGCTGGACGGGAACGGCCGACCGGCGGCGGCGCGCTTCGAACTGTCGCCGGACCAGCTTGTGGCGCGGACCGGCGAGGGCATCGTCCGCTTCGTCATCGGAGACGGCGAACGCTTGCACATTCGCGGCGAGAATGCCGGCGTGCGTTTCCATGTCGAAGGATCGCGCTACGATTATGTCTACCGCACGCCCGGCGGCGAATACTGTCTCGTGGCAGCAAGTGAGAACGTGAAACTCATTCCGCGGGCCTGTCTCGGTGATCTGGCCGTTTCCGGCAAATGGGACAGGGACCGGTCCACCGACGTTTCCTTCACGCTCTCGGGCGAGGGGACATTCGAGGGCGATGTCGATTTCTTTCGCGCCCTCCCGCCGCCGAAAAGCCCCGGCAGCTTCGAGGTGGCGCATGCAGCCGTCGCAGCCGAGTTCAGCGCCTGGTATCGATCGATCCCGGCGGGTGTCCCCGGACAGGAGGAAGCGCAACGCCTCGCGGCCTATCTCCTCTGGGCGAATACCGTGCCGGCCGAAGGCGTTCTGACCCGGCCGGCGATCTACATGTCGAAAAACGCCATGATCAACATCTGGAGCTGGGACAATGCCTTTTCGGCACTTGGCGTGGCCGGCTTCGACGAAGAGCTCGCCTTCGACCAGTTCGCAGCGATCTTCGACCATCAGGACGCTTCCGGCCTGCTGCCGGACTACGTGAACGACCGCGAAGCGCTCTTCGCCTTCACCAAGCCCCCGGTTCACGGCTGGGCCGTGTCCTGCCTGGCGCGCGAAAATCCCGCCTTCCTGACACCGGAGCGACGGGCCTATCTGCGCGATGCGATCGGCAGGCAGGTCTCCTACTGGCTGACCCACGGCCGCGCGGGCGGCGGCGTGCTGCCGAGCTACTTCCACGGCAATGACAGCGGCTGGGACAATGCGAGTTTCTTTGCCGAAGGCGGCCCGGTTCTGTCACCCGACCTTCCGGTCTTCCTCATCCTGGCCTGCGAGGCGCTTGCCAACCTGCTGGAGGACGATACGGAAAAGGCAGCCCGATGGCTTCGCACCGCAGACGAACTTCAAGCGCTCCTCGTCGGCACGCTCTGGACCGGCGAGACCTTTGCCGCGCGTCTTGCCGCCGACCCAAAACGAATTCTCCCTGGGGATAGTCTGATCCAGTTCATGCCGCTGCTGCTGGGCTCCCGCTTGCCCGGAACGATGTGCCGCCAGCTCGTCGCCCGGCTGGTGGAAGGCGCATTCATCACCGATTGGGGCCCGGCGACGGAGAGCCCTCGGAGTTCCTATTACGAGGACGATGGCTATTGGCGCGGGCCTATCTGGGCGCCGACGACCTATCTCCTCTGGGACGGACTGCGCCGCCAGGGGGAGCGTGCATTGGCCCGGGAAATCGCGCAGAGGTTCTGTGCACTTGCCAATGCACACGGTATGGCCGAAAACTTCGACGCGCGCTCGGGCAGGGGCCTTCGGGATCGGGCATTCGCCTGGACGTCCGCAGTCTACCTGCTGCTGGCGCAATCCCTCCGCGACAAAACCGGTGAAGAGTTGAAGCCGTCATGCAGCGACCGACCATAAAGACGATAGCGCGGGAGACGGGACTGTCGATTGCGACGGTCTCCAAGGCTCTGAAGCATTCTCCGCAGGTTCGCCCGGAGACGAGGGCCATCGTGCTCGATGCGGCCGAGCGCGTGGGCTACGAGCTCAATCTTCATGGCGTGCAGCTGCGCACCGGCAAGACCTATCAGGTTGCCGCCATCATGACGGCGCCAGGCCCGAAGGAAAACGAATGGGAGGGCGTGGAATATGCGCAGCTCCTCAGCGGTATTTCCTGGGCGCTGGAAGAAAGCCCCTATCGCGTCTCGCTCTACGCCGTGCGCGACTTCGAGGAAAGCCAGGAAACGATCAGGCAGATCGTTGCGATGAAGAAGGCCGACGGCATCATCATTTCGGGCACGCGCGCCGACGATCCGCGTATCCGGTTGATGCAGGAAGCGGAGTTCCCCTTCGTGACCTACGGCATGAGCATCCACAATGCGCCGCACGCCTATGTCGACGCCGACAACGCACAGATGATCCGCCTGTCCATGGCGCGGCTGATCGAGCGTGGCCACAGGCGCATCGCGCTGCTCAATCCGAAAGAGCAGTTCACCTACGGTGTCGTTCGCCTGGAAAGCTATCGCAAAGCGCTCGAAGAGGCAGGCCTGTCCTACGATGCCGCGCTCGTCGCTCATGGTCGGCTGACGCCCGCATTCGGCAGGGAGAATGTGGTGGCCATGTCTGCGCTCGCCGATCCTCCCACCGCCTATATCTGTGCCAACGAAGCTACTGCGCTCGGCGCCTTTTCCGGCTTCCATGCGCGCGGGCTGGTGCATGGGCGTGACGCGGTCATCAATGCGACCGACGACCTGAACGTCAGCCAGTATTTCGCACCGCCGATCACGAGCTACTACCTGCCGATCGGCGAGCCGAGCGCGCTGCTCGGCAAATTCATCCTGCGGCGGATGGAGGGAGAGCCGCCTGAAGCCCTGCAGACGCTCCTGATGCCGGACCTCATCGAGCGCTCGGACGACCGACTGAGGCCGAAGCTATGAGCGACCAATCCGCCATTGAGGTCGCCGGTTAATATAAACGTTTAATTTCGCTCCGGCCGTGTCGCGCCTGCTCGCCATGTGCGTCCGCCGCCGATCCAGAAAAACGACAAAGGACTTTACCTTGCACATGCCGCTGACGAGCCCCAATCGCTTCAACTCCGACCTTCGGACGCCTGACAAGCTCGAACTCGGCGTGTGCTACTACCCCGAACAATGGCCGCCCGAGAAATGGGCGGAAGACGCCGGGCGGATGGTTGAGCTCGGCCTCTCCTGGGTCCGCATCGGCGAATTCGCCTGGGCGAAGATAGAGCCGCGGTCGGGCGAATTTCATTGGGAATGGCTGGACGAAGCGATCGACGTTCTGGGCAAGGCCGGCCTCAAGGTCATCCTCGGCACGCCGACGGCGGCCCCGCCGAAATGGCTCGTGGACCGCTATCCCGACATTCTGCCGGTGGATGCGACGGGGACGGTGCGTAAATTCGGCGCGCGACGCCACTATTGCTTCTCGAGCCGGCGCTACCGCTCCGAGGCGGCGCGCATCACCGAGGCGATGGCGCGCCGGTATGGCGAACACATCTATGTCCATGCCTGGCAGACGGACAATGAATATGGCGACCACGACACGATCTACAGCTATTCCGCCGAAGCGGTCAGGGCGTTCCGCCTGTGGCTGGCCGAACGCTACGGCTCGATCGACGAACTGAACCGCGCCTGGGGCACGGCGTTCTGGTCGATGAACTACAACAGCTTTGAGGAAATCGATCTGCCGAACAGCCTGGTGGAGGAGCCGAGCCCGACCCACGGTGTTGATTTCATCCGTTTCTCTTCAGATCAGGTGAAGAGCTTCAACAAGGTCCAGGTCGATATTATCCGGGCGCATTCGCCCGGCCGTCCGGTGACGCACAACTTCATGTCGCAGAATACCGATTTCGACCATTACTCCGTCGGCGAGGACATCGACATTGCCTCCTGGGACGTCTACCCGATGGGCGGCCTGCTCAACGGGCGGCTCGCAGCGAAGGACAAGGAGCATTATCTCCGGGTGGGGGATCCCGACCAGCCGGCCTTCAACCACGACCTCTACCGAGCCGTCGGCCGCGGCCGCGTCTGGGTCATGGAGCAGCAGCCGGGGCCTGTGAACTGGGCGGCGCACAACCAGTCGCCGGCCGACGGCATGGTTCGGCTCTGGACCTGGCTCGCCTATGCCCATGGGGTCGACATGGTCTCTTATTTCCGCTGGCGCCAGGCGCCTTTCGCGCAGGAACAGTTTCACGCGGGCCTCCTTCTTCCAAACAGCGAGGCGGATCAGGGCTATCTTGAAGTCGCCGAAGTCGTCGCGGAAATGAAGCGCCTGCCCGGGGGAGAGGTGCGTGGCAAGGCGCAAGTCGCGATCCTTCTCGACTACGAATCGCGCTGGGCGACACGCGTCCTGCCGCAGGGGCGGAGCTATTCCGCTTCGGCGGTTGCGCTCGATTGGTATTCGACGGCGGCTCGTCTGGGCGTCGATGTGGATTTCATAGGCCAGCACTCGGACCTCGACGGATACAAGCTGATCCTCGCGCCGGATCTCGTCATTGCCGAGGAGGCTTTCGTCGAGCGGCTCGCGCGAGCGGACGCCAAGGTGGTCTTCGGCGCGCGCAGCGGCAGCAAGACGAAGGACATGCACATCCCCGAGGGACTGCCGCCGGGACCGCTGGCGAAGCTCATCGATATCAGCGTCTCGCGGGTCGAGTCGCTGCCGGAGTTTCATAGCGAGACCGTTCTCTACGGCAACGAGGCTTATCAGGCGGCCGGCTGGCGCGAGACGGTAAGGACGAACGAGACCGTTCTCGCAAGCTTCGACGGGGAGTATCGCAACGGCGCTCCGGCGCTCGTCGGCAACGACAAGGCACGCTATCTGGCCGTTGCGGCCAACGGCGCATTGCTCGACAAGGTGATCGGCGACGCGCTCGGCTGGGCTGGACTGGAAAGCCTGCCCGACCTCGGCGATCTTCGCGTGACGCGCCGCGGCAATCTCCGTTTCGCCTTCAATTTCGGCCGGATCCCCGCGGAGGTGCCCGCAGGGCCCTCGGCCGAGTTCTACCTGGGCGGCCGCACGCTGAAACCCGTCGATGTTGCGATCTGGAGGGAATGAACCCCGAGCATCGATGTAGCCGACCTTCAGGCAAGGTCACATCGTCGTGAGCTTGGACTGTACTTGATGACTTGTCGTGCCATTCGCCCTAGGTCGAACGCATGACCATGCTCGTTGTTACGTTCCTTGCGCTCTTCGGTTTCCACTCGGCGGCAGCCGCGCAGGATCAGTCCGTCACCACCTTGCTGACGGCCCTGGCGACCAGAGAAGAGTTGAACCCGCTGAAGACCGTGGTCGTTGCCAGGGACGGGGAGACGATTGCCGAGAAGGGTTATCGCGGCCACACGCCCTCGGAGTCGACCAACATCAAGTCGGCGTCGAAATCGATCGTATCCGCACTTGTGGGCATCGCGATCGGCAAGGGTCTGCTCGACGGCCCGGAGCAGAAGATCGCGCCGCTCCTGAAGGAAGACCTCCCGTCGCAGGCCGACCCCCGGATCAACGACATCACCATCGGCAACCTGCTTTCGATGCAAGCGGGACTGGGGCGCATGTCCGGACCGAATTACGGCCGCTGGGTGTCGAGCCGCAACTGGGTTCGTTTCGCACTGGCACAGCCCTTCGACGACGAGCCCGGAGGTCGGATGCTTTATTCGACCGCCTCGACCCATCTGCTCTCGGCAATACTGACCAAGGTCGGCGGCAAGTCGACACTGGCGCTTGCGCGCGAATGGCTCGGTCCTGTCGAGGGTTTCCGGATCGGCGCCTGGGAGCGGGATCCCCAGGGCATCTATCTCGGGGGCAACCAGATGGCGATGAGCGCGCGATCGCTGCTTGCCTTCGGTGAGCTCTATCGCAACCGCGGCCGCACCGCGGACGGACGGCAGGTCGTCCCGGCCGATTGGGTGGAGCTTTCCTGGCAGCCGCGCACGGCCTCCCGTTTTACCGGCGACGGCTACGGATATGGCTGGTTCACGCGCCGGATCGGCGACGAGGATGTGTATTACGCTTGGGGCTATGGCGGCCAGATGCTCTACATAGTGCCGTCCCTTGACCTGACCGTGGTCATGACGTCGGATGAAAGCGGCCCCTCGGCACGCAACGGCTATCGCGACGCTCTGCACGGGGTTCTGGCGGAGATCATCTCCATCGCCAAAGCGGATTGAGGCAGATGGTTCTGCTCTGTGCGCGTTAAACAACCATGTTAGCAAAAAGCGCCAAAGGCGCGTCAACCTTGATGAATTGACGCGCCTGATCGACTGACTCTTGGCGGCGGGTTTGCTTAGGCCGTCGGCTGCTTCGTCTTCCGGAGATAGGGAAGCACGGTGTCGAACGACCCGAAACGCTGCACGGCGTCCTCGTTGGAGACGGCGGCCGTGATGATGACGTCCTCGCCCTGCTGCCAGTTCGCGGGTGTTGCCACCTGATGCTTGGCGGTGAGCTGGATCGAGTCGATGGCGCGCAGGATCTCGTTGAAGTTGCGGCCGGTGGTCATCGGATAGGTGAGGATCAGCTTGATCTTCTTGTCGGGGCCGATGACGTAGACCGAACGCACGGTGGCGTTATCCGCAGGCGTCCGGCCCTCGGACGTCTCTCCGGCGCCGGCCGGCAGCATGTCGTAGAGCTTTGCCACCTTCAGATCGCGGTCGCCGATCAGCGGGTAGTCGACCTCGAAGCCGGTCGCGACCTTGATGTCGTTCTTCCACTTGGTGTGACTTTCGACCGGGTCGACCGAAATGCCGATGATCTTGACGCCGCGCTTGCGGAACTCCGGCTCGATGCCGGCCATGGCGCCGAGTTCCGTGGTGCAGACGGGAGTAAAGTTCTTCGGATGGGAGAAAAGGACAGCCCAGCCGTCGCCGATCCATTCATGGAAATTGATCGTGCCCTGCGTTGTCTCGGCGGTGAAATCAGGGGCGGTATCGTTGATGCGCAGACTCATGGCGTGTTCCCTCCTGTACGACGAAATTTTGCTAAGAATAACGCAATCGCCGCCGTTTTCGAGGAGGAAACGAGCGATTGACGGCGGCAGAAGGAATGACTGCATCATAGGTGGCCAGGCTGCGGGTATATTTTTGCCGGCTGGCCTAAAAGTCAGGTCTTACAAGCCTTTGCGCGGGTGCGTTGACATCGCTTTGCCACAGCCGCATAGATAGCGCATTCCGAGGGGAGCACCAGACGGTGCTGAGATGGCGTTGAGCCGGACCCTTGAACCTGATCCGGGTCATGCCGGCGTAGGAACGGAAAGAGGGCCGCCAGCGGCAAGTTCGCCTTTTCATCGCCTTTCCTGGATCTCCGTGATGTTCCGTCTGGAGATCGATCGATGACGTCCACTGCCGTACCGCTCGCAAGCATCATCTGCCCTCGTGCGAAGGAGGCCTGGGCATGACGGCGATTGCTCTCACCATCGCCGGCTCGGACTCCGGCGGCGGCGCCGGTATTCAGGCGGACCTCAAGACGTTTTCGGCGCTCGGCGTTTACGGCGCCAGCGTCATCACTGCGATCACGGCCCAGAACACCAGGGGCGTGACGGCCGTCGAGGATGTCTCCGCTGAAATCGTGTCGGCGCAGATGGACGCCGTCTTCTCCGATCTCGACGTGAAGGCCGTCAAGATCGGCATGGTCTCGCGTCGGGAAACGATCGCCGCCATTGCCGATGGATTGCGCCGGTCCGGAAAACGGGCCGTCGTGGATCCGGTCATGGTTGCGACCTCCGGCGACGCGTTGCTTCGGCCGGATGCCGTTACGGCGCTCATCGAAGAGCTGTTGCCGCTGGCGCTCGTCGCCACGCCCAATCTAGCCGAGGCCGCGCTGATGACCGGGCGCGCAATCGCCGAGGACGAGGCGGAGATGGCGCGCCAGGCGGAAGCGATCATGCGGACCGGCGCATATGCGGTTCTGGTCAAGGGCGGGCACCTGAAGGGCCGGGAGGCCACAGACCTCTTCTTCGACGGCGACACTCTTGTCCGCCTTCCCGCCGCGCGGATCGAGACGCGCAACGACCACGGCACCGGCTGCACCCTGTCGGCAGCCATTGCCGCCGGCCTTGCGAAAGGCTTGCCGCTGGTCGAAGCGGTGAGTGCCGCCAAGTCCTATCTGCATGCCGCAATCTTCGCGGCCGACCGCCTGGAGATAGGTCAGGGGCGCGGTCCGGTCCATCATTTCCACCGGTGGTGGGAAGATTGACTGCCGGGTGACGGCTCGGGGAGCTGAAGTGCCTCGCTATCGCCACTGTTGTTCAGCAGCATGACCGCGTCCATGGCTTCGATTGGCAATCGGTTCTCGCGATATGCATTTTCTTACCCGCCGGCTGGAGGCTTTCAACCGTGACGACCTGCCGGATTGGCGGCGGTCGCCTGGCAAGGTGCGGCGTTGTCTTTCGATGCTGCCGTCGCTGGTCGAATATTCGCTTTTCTATGCGCTGGCACTCGTTGCCCTTACGGCGGTCATCGCGCTAATGGCAGCCGCTTGGATCGTCGATCGCCGCAAGGTCTGACGGCGAAGGGCGAAAAGGCCGCGCACAGGTGGCGCGGCCGCGGTCGCCTCAAGCGGCGTTGTTTTCCGTAATCGTATTCTCGACGTAATATTTGCCGTAGCGGTGGCGGTATTTCTCCGCCCCGTCGAAGTCGCTGTATTTGCCGAGTTCGTTCATGTCCGTCTTGTTGAGGATGACGCCCAGCACCTTCGAGTTGATCAATGGTTCCGAGTTGAGCAGATCGCGTACGAGCCGCGAAGGCGTCCTTCCCCACTCGACCACGAAGAGAATACCGTCGGCAAGCGGCGCGAAAGCCTTGGCGTCGACGACGGGGGCGAGTGCGGCAAGATCGACGACGACGTAGTCGAAGGCGTTGCGGGCGTTCTCGATGAGGTTCGCCATGGCCGGGGAGGCGAGCAGTTCATTGCTCTGATGCCGCTGATGCGATGCGCCGCCGGCCGGAAGGATTGCGAGCTTGGTGCGCTGGTCCACCTTGATTCCGGCGGGCCAGGTGGCTTCTCCGGTCAGCGTTTCGACGAGCCCGGTGCGCGGGGCGGGCGTGATCATCTGAGTCAGTCCCGGCTTGCGTATATCGGCATCGATGAGCAGGGTCCGCTTGCCGCTCGCCGCCAGAAGTGCGGCGAAGTTCGCGGCAATGATCGACTTTCCCTCGTCCGGAAGGGCCGATGCAATGGCGATCACGCGGCTTTCGCTGCCGGCGAGCATCTGGTCGCAGGCAAGCTTGGCGTTGCGGAAGGTCTCCGCAAAGGTCGAACGCGGCGCATCGACGACGATGCGCGAAAGTCGTTGGAACGGCATCGTGTCGTCCACAGCTTCGTCGTGTCTTTTTACCGAGCCGAAATGCGCATGGACCAGTTGTGCCTTCTTCTTCATGCGCGTTCCGAGCAGCGGGACGTAGCCGAGCGAGCGATGGCCGAGGAGCGAGCGGATGTCGCCTTCCAGGCGGAAAGTCCGTTCGCGGAATTCGAGGAAGGCCGCGTAAGCCCCGCCGACCATCATGCCGAGCACGGCCGAAAGCGCGAGAGTCATCGTTTTCTTGGGGCTCGACGGCGACACGGGCACGCCGGCCTCGGAGATGACGCGCGCCTTGGCGATCGGGAAGGATTGCTGCTGCGTCGCCTGTTCGTAGCGGCCGAGATAGGATTCGTAGAGCGTCTTCAGAGCCGCTGCCTTCTGTTCGAGCTCCCTTAATTGAACGAGTTGCTCGCTGGCGTCGGAGGTCTTGCCGGCAATGCCCTGGATGCTCTTCCTGAGCGATGCCTCGCGCGACTGCGCGACCTCGTATTCGTTCTTGTAGCTTGCAGTGAGTTGCTGCAGTTCCTGGTAGATCTGCCGCGCGACATCCTCCTGCTCGGCGCGGAGCGATACGGCCTGCGGGTGGTCGGCGCCGAAATTATCCGAGACTTCCCGCTCGCGCTTGCCGACGGTGAGATAGCGGGTCCTAAGGTCACGGATCACCGAATTGTCACCCTCCTTTGAGGAAATGGTGGCGTTCTTGACCGCGTTCTCCGGTCCCTGGTCGACGATCGACTTGTACTGGTTGTAACGGGCCGACGCACTTGCCGTATCGGCCTGGGCGACGATGAGCTGGCTGTTGAGATCGGCCATCTGCTGCTCGGACATCAGCTCGCCGCGTGCAGCCGTCAGACCGTTCTCGGCCCTGAAATGCGCGACTTCGAGCGCGGCGGCCTGCGAGCGCTGCTGAAGATCCGTAAGCCGTTCCTGCAGCCAGACGGAAGCGCGCTCGGTCGCCTCGAAATTGGCGTTCAACTGATCGGTCAGATAGGCACTTGCGTAACCGCGCGCGATGGTCGCCGCAAGCAAGGGGTCGCTCGAGCGAAAGGCAACGGCCACGACCGAGCTGCGCGAAACACGCTCGACCGCGAGCGATTGCTGTATGATCGCGGCTGCCTTCTGCCGCCGTCCGTTGCGCGCCTGTTCTTCCGTAACGTCGGGACCGCCGGAAAAAAGCCCGGTCGCCGATTTCAACCAGTCCTTGACGACGGCAACGGGCGACTGCGGCGGATTGAGTATCGTATCGTTTTCGTCGAGTTTGAGCTTGTCGACGACGCGCAATGCGAGTTCGCCGGATTTCAGGATCTCGACCGCACTCGCAATCTGCGTGTCGAGCATCTGGCTGTTTACCGGGGTAGGTTCCTCCTCAGCGTATTTGGACAGGTTTTCGTCGAGAAGGATCTGCGTCATCGACGTGTAATAGGGCGTGGCAAACAGGAGATAAGCGCCCCCCAGCGCAATGAAGAGCAGGACGAATGCGGCCACGAGCCGGGCACGACGAAAGACTGCGGCGACAAGCCGGTCGAGGTCGATAAAGCCGTCTGACTGGTCTTCGCTGGGCATGATGCTGCTCAATGGAACGCTTCTTTGTTTCATGGGGGCCGTTCTGTTCATCTTCTTCTCCGGTCCTTGTTCCGGCAGTCCCGAAGGACTGCCGGAAGCCGCCGCTTATGCCGCCCGGATGCGGCTTTCGTGAGACAGAACCATGTCGCGGACGGATTCGAAAACGATATCGCCGATGTCCGCACGGGCGAGCGCGAAGGCGACATTGGCTTCGATGAAGCCCTGCTTCGAACCGCAGTCGAAGGTGCGGCCCTCATAGGGATGCGCGTGGAAGGACTGGGATTGCGAAAGCGTCAGCATGCCATCGGTCAACTGGATCTCATTGCCGGCGCCGCGCGTCTGGTGGGCCAGAATCGAGAAGATTTCCGGCTGAAGAATGTAGCGACCGTTGAGATAGTAGTTGGAGGGCGCCTTTCCTGCGGCGGGCTTTTCGACCATCTCGGTCACTGAGAAACCGTGCCGGACCGTCTCGCCCTTGCCGACGATGCCGTATTTCGATGCTTCCTCGGGGGCGCATTGCTCGACGCCGACGACGTTGCCGCCAACCTCGTTATAGAGATCCATGAGGCCGGCCATGCAACCGCGCGCGCCGAAGGAGACCATGTCGGGCAGCAGAAGCGCGAACGGCTCGTCGCCGATCAGGTCACGCGCACACCATACCGCGTGCCCGAGGCCGAGGGGGGCCTGCTGGCGGGTAAAGCTGACCGAGCCGGCTGCCGGCAACATGGCCTCGAGTTCGGAAATCTGCGCGCTTTTGCCAGAGCGTGTAAGCGACGAGATGAGTTCCGGTGCGTCGTCGAAATGGTCCTCGATCACCTGCTTGTTCCGGCTGGTGACGAAGACGATATGCTCGATTCCGGCCTGGCGGGCCTCGTCCACGGCATATTGAACGACTGGCCGGTCGACGATCGTCAACATCTCCTTGGGCACTGCCTTTGTCGCCGGGAGGAACCTCGTTCCGTTTCCGGCAACCGGGATTACTGCTTTTCTGACGGTCCTGACACGGTCCATTTTATCATCCTTTGCTTATTGGGGGTCGTTGCCCAGCGGGGATCGTTCAGCCGCCGCCGTCATGGGGGCGGCACGGGGGGCCGAATGGGAGGAGGGATGCACGAATCGCGCGGCAAGGCGGCGCAATCGGGCAGCGATCGGCATGCTGAGATGCCGGAGCGCAAGCGGGTCGGCCAGCGCGGTCTTGAGCGCGCCGGCCAACGATCTCTTTTTCAACTGCTCGACGAGGACCAGAAACGAGCGAGCTTCGCGGAAGCCGCGCATGCGCCTGCGCTGCATTTTCTGCGCCGGGCCGTCGAGCGCGTAGCGGCGCAGGAAGGCTTCGTCGGCGGCGATCATCGCGTCTATATGATCGAGCCTCAACACACGCGAGATGGAACCCTCGCGGATATGATAGATATAGCCGGCGGACGGCTCGACCGCGCAGCGCCCGCCACAGGCAAGCGCCGATGCCAGCAGGATGTAGTCCTCGCCGATGCGCAGCGTCTCGTCGAAGCGAAGCTGCTGGTTTTCCAGGAAGCGGCGCTCGAAGATCGGTTTCATGTAGCCGAAATTGTGCTCGGATCGAAAGAGCACGTTGGATTCGATGAAGGCGGGAAGCGTGAGCTGCGGCAGCCGGGCGAGGTCGGCTTCGGAGAACATCCTGAGACTGCGCCCGTCCAGCGACACGACGTCGAGATTGTCGACGGCGATCTGCGCCCCGGCCGTGTCCGCTCGTTCGATCATCCGCCTGAGCCGGTCCGCCCGGACCGTGTCGTCCGAATCGAGAACGGCGATCCACCGGCCGCGCGCCGCGCCGATGCCGGCATTGCGCGCGCCGCCCGGACCGCGGTTGCGATCGAGGGCGATCAGGCGGACCCGGGGATCCGGGATCGCCGCCACGAGCGCGGGCGTCGCATCTGCCGAGCGATCGTCGACGACGACCACCTCGACGGTCACGCCTTCCTGTGCCAGTGCGCTTTCGATCGCGCGCACGATCGTATCCGCGGAATTATACGCGGCCACGACGAATGTGACGTCGGGGACCTTATCGATCGCCGGAGGGTTCATGCCGAGGTCACCTCGCGGGCTCCGTATTGTTCGATTTCCTTCAGCCCCAGCAGGCCGCTGATGACGCCGGCATGCAGTACGGCGCGTAGCGCAAAGCGGTTCCGCCTTGCGGCCGAAGGAAAGCAGAGGACCGCGGCAGTTGCGCAAAAGCCGGACTTTGCGCCGGCAAGGGCGACATTCCAGGCCTGACGCAAGCCATTGGCTTTCTCGGCGAGAAGGCGTCCATGGGTCTGTCCGGAGCGGAAACGACGCTTCGCGAGCCAGGCAAGCGAAGTCCTGTTTTCCGGTACCGGCTCATGCACCCAGGCTTCCGGCGAAAAGGCGATCATTCCGCCGGCGCTGTGCATTCCGGCGAAGAAATCCGTGTCCTCGCCGCCGCTCTTGCCGAGCGAAAGCTTGAAGCGCCGGCCATGGAGCGAGGCCGCATCGCGCCTGAGCAGCGCATTGCAGGTGTATCCGGTCCGGATTTCTCCCTTTACCCAGACCGGCAGTGTCGAGTGGAAATCGCCGTTGCGCATCCAGCCGGGAGCCGTAGGCCCGTAATGCGCCCTGACGGGGCCGAGCACGGCGGCGGCTCCCGTGATGCGCGCCGTTTCCAGAAGGCGGATCAGCCAGTCGCCTGAAACGGTCTCGTCGTCATCGAGGAAGGCAAGGAAGTCGCCGGTGCTGTTGTCGAGGCAGCAATTGCGGGCGATCGAGATATTCGAGTGCGGGCAGTGAACGTAGAGGATGTCGAACGGCATCTGCGGCCGAAGCCTTTCGACTAGAGCCCTGGCACTCGGCTCCGCGTCGTTGTCGGCGACGATGACGCGCAAGCTGGCGCGCTCCGGCACGTTCATCGCAGCCAGCGAGCGAAGCGTTTCGGCAAGCTCCGCTCGGCGGTACGTGCAGACGCCGATGTCGATGTGAAGCGTTTCGTTCGGCATCAGGCCACCCTGCGGCGGAAGTCGAGGAGTTCCCGCCAGAACCCGGCGGACCAGGCAAGGTGCATGACCATGGCAGCAACGGCTGCGAGCGGTCCGTAAGGATTACGCTGGCCGAGCGCCATCCAGACGCCATAGCCGAGGCACGCGGCAGCCCAAACCCCCACCGGCACCACGGCCATCCAGTTGACGATCGCGAGAAGTGCGCCGAAAGCGATGGGTGCCACCGCAAGCGGCAGCATCTGCCTGAGCCCCGGCATTGCCCGGTGCTTGAGGAAGTTCTTTGCCCGGCCGCGGCCGTAGCCGAAATACTGCCAAAACAGCGGGACGAGCTTGGCACGGGGATAGTAGACCATGCTCGTCTTGTCGGTCATCCAGATCCGGTAGCCCGCTTTTCCGAGGCGATAGTCGAGTTCGGCGTCCTCGTTGTGGCTGAAGCTCTCGTCATAGCCTCCGACAGCCTCGAAGGCTTCGATGCGCATCAATGCATGATGACCGTGCTCGGCCCAGTGCCCGACGGCACCGGTGCGGTGCTTCGAGCCGCCATTGCCGAGCTTGGAGTTCTGCGCGAAGGCCGTTGCCTTCTGGAAGGTGCTGAAACCGACGGTCTGCATGGCGACCACGACCGAATCCGCGCCGGTCGCCAGCGCGTCCTCGACAAGCCGCTCGCAATAATCGTCCGGATAGGTCCCGTGGGCGTCGATGCGGATCAGGTAGTCGCTGCCGGCGCCGACTTCGGCGACGGCGCGATTGACCGCCGCGCTTTGTATGCGCTTCGGATTGTCGAGGAAGAGCACCCGCGGATCCTCAGTGGCAAGGCGACGGGCGATCTCCCGCGTTCCGTCCGTGCTGCCGCCGTCGGCAATGACCACCCGCGCGTTCAAAGGCGTGAGCGACGGACGCAGCTTTTCGATCAGCGCCTCGATATGCGAGGCCTCGTTGAGGCAGGGTATGACGATAAGGCTCGACGTGGACGTCAGTTCATCGGAGCTCATAGAAATCCACCTTCGTTGTGGCTGGAACCGGCCATCGCGACTACCGGAACGGTCTGCGGCGCCTGGAGCGTGAGCGCTGCCAGCTGCCGCACCAGGGTTTCGCAATCCGCCCGGTCGAACACCCAGGATCCCGGATTGCAGCGGCTGATACGCTCTGCGGCGTCGGCATAGCGTTTTGGCGTCAGCGAGCCGAGAGTTGTGGCGAGGCTCTCGGGGTCGGCTCCCTCGAGAACGAAGCCGATGCTCCGCACGGACAGGAAGCGAGCGGTCTCCGTCCCCTTCATGGCGATCGGAATTCGGCCGTGGCGGCAGCCTTCATAAAGCCTGTTCGGCAGCAGCCAGGCAGAATTCTGGCCCTCCTCGAAGAAGTCGATCGCCCAGGTGAAGTGGACCTCGCCATAGATTTCCGCCAGGTCTTCAGGATTGCGATAGGCGCCTTCGAACCGCATGAAGGGCTCGTTGCGAACGAAGCCGTCGAAATCGTCGAATTCGGAATAGGCGGGCCTGCCGCGCAGAACGATCTCGAAGCGGCCCTCCGTCCTTCGCGAGAATTCGGCGAGAAGGGCGAGCGACCTGCGGCAGCGCAGTGCTCCGAACCAGCCGATCTTCCAGGGTGCGCCGGGCGGCGGGCATTCGGCCGGTGAGGCCGTCCGCCGCTCGACCGTGCCGTCGATTTCGAGCACCTTGTTTTCCAGAAGCATCGGCGGAGCGCCGATGCCGGAAAGGGGCCGGAAGTAATGCTCGATGAAGGCGGGGGAGCTGGTGATCAACAGGCGCGCATTCTTGCCGAGTTGGCTTTCGGCCGCGCGCAGCATCCGCCCGACGATGTCCTTGCGCAGCATGAGGCGGTGGATATCGAGGCATTCGTAGACGATAGGAACCGTACCGCCGAAGAACGCGACCGCTCTCCTCGCCACGGCAAGCATCTCCAGATTGCGCGCGATGATCACATCCGGCTTGCGGACATGGCCGAGCTGGCGTTGCAGCGACAGGCAGGCGCGAGCGACGGCACCGATCCGCTGGGCGAAACGGCCGTCGGCGGTGGTTCCGAGTTCGATCGGCTCGACGCCGTCGATGGCGGCCAGAGGATTGTCGCCGCGGCGGAATCCGGCGAGCGTTACGCGTGCGCCACCCGCGACGAGCGTTAGGGTTCTCCGGCGCACTGCGGGATCGGCAAGATCCTGTGCCAGATAGAGTATCTGCAGCATGAAAACGTCCGTTTTCCTGCCCAGCCCGGGGCTGAGCTTAGTTCAATTCTTTGTGCACTGCAACAAAATGGATAAATTACTCAGTTGCCCGCCAGTCACTCGGATTGCGCCCGCTCCAGCAGGCACGCTACCGACTCGGCGAACTGGCACTCGTCGCCGGCAGCAGTGAAGGCGACGCGATCGACCTGGAGCTTTGTCGGCTCCTTGTAGGAGAAGGTGCCCATCCAGTCGGTGAGCGTGTCCGTCCCCCAGAGGCTGAAGAAGATCTTCTGGGCGTTTACCGGGATCTTCGCCGGATCGGTCACTTCGTGAACAAGTTCGCCGTTGACGTAGTAGCGGATGCGGTTCTTTTCCCAGACGAAGGCGTAGTCGTTGAAACCCTGGTTGGCGCCGCCCGGAACGTCGGCGAGAAATTCGTTGCCGCCCTTTGCCGATACATACTGGTTGATCTGGACCTTCGCCGTGTTCTTTCCGAGAACCTCGAAATCGATCTCGTCATGCGGCTTCTTGTCGGTCGGCCCGATATAGGTGAAGAAGGCCGAGTTCAGCCCGGAACCGTCGGCCGCCTTTATCCGCGCCTCGTAGGTGCCGTAGCCGAAGCGCTTGCGCGTCTGGATCTCCCCGCAGGCGAAGTTGCGCTCCTTTACCTTCTTCTCCTCGAAGGTCAGTTCCAGAATGCCGTCGACGGTCTTCACCTGCTTCTTCGACCAGGTGCAATTCTGATGCCCGCCATTGTTCCATCCGTCCGAGACGAACCAGACGCGGGTGTCGAGAGTGTCGAAGTCGTCCTTGAACGAGGTGCCGTTGGCACCTTCCTGCGCGGCCGCAGCGTCTGCAAGGCCGGCGAGAGGGAGCGTTGCGATGAAAGCGAGACGGGCAAAGCGTCTGTAGCGATCGATTGTCATTGTCGTTACCTTTGCTGGGGCGAATAGCCTGCCTGCGCGCCTTGCGGCGGCTGCGTGGCCATTCGTTTCGTACCTGTTCGGCTGCCGGTAAGCACTCCAAGCAGATCCGGCGCCAAGCGCCCTACGAGATTGTGGGACGCGACGAGGATCGCAATGGCGATGAACGGCGCGGTGAAATAGAAGAGCGGGTAATAGCTGAGCCCGGTGCGGTTCCAGATCATCCAGAACAACACGAGCAGCGGATAGTGGCCGCAGAAGATCCAGAAGCTCAGTCCACTCCCGCGGCCAAATCTTTCACCGAAGCGGGTGCGCACGAGCAGCTCCGAGATCGCCCAGGAGCCGATGATGCCAGCGATCGACGTCAGGCGAAGTGCCATGTCGAGCCAAAGCGGGAAATCCGGGCCGGTGTAATAGAGGCCGACGGCGATCACGACTGCGATCGCCAGGAACCCGGCCGCGATCGGTGCGGCGAAGCGATCGAGCATTTTGATGTTCACGCCATGCAGGCTCGCACAGATTCCAGCCGAGAAGCCGAACAGGATGGACTTCTTGAGAAATATGCCGTTTGGCAGCGGCAGTATCGCATAGGCGAGCAGTGCAAGGAGCGTCACGCGCGGATAACGGCTCACCAGCAATGCCAGAAGCGGCGACAGCAGGATACAAAGCATCAGGTCGCGCAGGAAATACAGGGGCAGATTGACCGGCGTTGCCTCGATCGCGAAGGCCATGCTCAGCCACTGGCGCGGGGTCGCATTGATCGTGTCGGGCAGATAGCCGAAACCGAGGCCCTGGCGCTGGATGGCGTAGACCACCACAAAGAAGGAGCCGCTCCAGATAAGGAACGGCAGGAGAACGGTCCGCGCCTTGGTCTTCAGCGTCTTCCAATAGTCGAAGCCGGCAAGGCCCCTGCGAAAGAGAAGATAGCCGGAGATCGCGCTGAGGCAGGGCACACCGATCCGGAAGAGGCTGTCGCCGAGAAAGACGCGAATCCAGTCCAACATGCCGTAGTTGCCCAGAAAGGGACTCCACTGCGGATTGTACGGGACGTGCACGAATACGATGCCGGAGATCAGCAGAATACGCATCAGGTTGATGCGCGCCGAGACATTCGCGTCCATACTCACGATATCAGTCACTCCCTATCGGGCAGCGCCTCGCGGCAGCCGTTTCAACAGAGCAGACCTCAGCCCGCAGGATGAGAAACTAGGGCACTCCCGAAGAAAAAATATGGCGTTGCAGCAGAAAAGCGAACAGAATCATGCTGCAGTGCACCTAAGCCGCGAGCTCGCGCAAAGAAGATAGCCGCCCGCAGGGGGGCCGCATTCTTGAAAAATCCCAGTTTCGCGGCATGTTGCAGAAATTGCGCCCCGCAATATTTTGGGGCAATCGCCGGTTGAGCGACGCAACTGTGAATTTTCAAAGTTGGGGGCGTTTTCCTGAAGGACTGACCGCGATTGAGGCAGGCTCCGGGCGAAATGCGGCAAGGTTGGGGCGCATGTCGGGGGGTAAGGCCGGCTCAGATTCGGGATACCCGCCGCGGCTTGTTTGATGTCCTCATCGCTGTGCTCGTCCACCAGCCAGACCATGTCCCTGGGCTGAATCCCGCTCCAGTGATGGCGCTCGGCTCAGGCCGTCGTTTCGAACCCGTGCGGGTCGGTGACCATCGGCCAGATGTCGCGCCTTGCCCGCCGATAGGGAGTCCTCGCCGGGTCGTTGGGGTAGGGTGTTCCGGCAGAGCAATAGAGGATCTCGGATGCGATCCTGGAGAATGAGGCGAAGAAGTGGTTCGTGGATTTGATCACGAGGATCTTTTTCGACGTGGGGTCGATGCCCATCACGGAGAAAAGGCTCGGGTCGAAGCTCTGGGCGCGCGTCGTGTTCAGGATGATGTCGATGCCGTGGACGCGTATGTGAACGGCGTCGCCGAAGGGAGCGAAGCTCTCGCCGAAGCGCATTTCAGCATTGCGCACCAGCTTGACGACCTTGACGATGCCATCGATCGGCCGCCCCGTCCCGGGCGCGGATTTCGCGCCGAAGCGCAAGGGGATCTCGGCGCCTTCGCCGGCCGCCATGCAGATCTGCACGGCCATTGGATCCCAGATCGTGCCGATCGCCGTGTCGGTCGCGTCCTTCGCAATGAGTTCCTCCAGCACGACCGTCGCATCGCCCGCCGTGCCGCCGCCTGGATTATCCCACATATCGGCAATCACCACAGGCCCGGCCGGAGCCGCCAGCGCCTGTGCCACCGCCTGGCGCTCGTCGATCTCCGGCATGCGATAGGTGCCGCGCCGGGAGAAGAGCTCCAGACCCAGCTCACGGGCGAGTGCCTCGCCTTTCTCCGCCTTGCCGTTGGTCACGACCAGCATCTTGGTGCCCATTTCCGCCACGTCGCCGGCCATGAAGCCATGCACGACGGACAATGACAGCACATCGGCGTCGTCCCGTTCGATCTGTATCAGTTTGTCGACGAAGCTGCGCATGGGCTCGCGCGAGGTGGGGAAGACGTCTATCATCCGGCAGTCGAAAATGGACATCACCGGCTCTACGCGGCCCTCGAGCTTATCGATCGCGATCCGCCAGAGATCTTCGGCGCGCTCGACGAAATCGGTGTGCGGGAACTCCTTGAAGAAGACGAAGAAATCCGCGGCCGCCGCTCTCCTTGCAGTGAGGTGGCTGTGCGGATCGAGTTCGGCGCAGACGAGCACGTCCGGACCGACGATTTCGCGCACGCGCTGAAGCAGGTCGCCTTCGGTATCCTCGCAGCCGTCCGCGACCATTGCCCCATGCAGGCCGAGAACGACCGCATCGACGGGCAGGGCGGCACGCAATTGGCCGAGAATCTCGTCACGCAGATCCTCATAGGTCTGCCGATTGACGAGACCGGCAGGATCAGCCCAGGCGGCGGTGCCTTCGATCAATTTCCAGCCTTTTTGTGCGGTCACGCGGCGCCCGACCGTGATCGGCGCCGTGCAGAGCGTCGGTGTTTCGGGGTGCTTTCCTGGCGGAGCGTAAAGCGATGCCTCGAATGCACGCCTGTCGATGCAGATGGGAGAGAAAGTATTCGTCTCGGTCGCGAGCGCCGCCGTGAAGATGCGCAATGGCTTCGCCTTGTCCCTCAACTCAGTTCGACCCCATCGGATTGGGGAGATAGCCGGTGAAGCCGCAGATTTTCCACCGGTCCCGGTGGAGGCGGCAATAGTAAACCGTCTGCCACTTCATTATATCGAACGTGCCGTCCGCTTTCTTCAGCCCCCCGTCGAATTTCTTGCGCGCAAGGGCAAGCTCTCCGTCGACCTCGATGTCTTCCAGGGTCGTGGTGGCGAAGATCGCTTCCCGCGGATCCTCGGCAAAGGACTGCCCGGCGAAGTCCCGCGCCTGACGCAGCCATTCGTCCCGATAGACGGCGAGCGAGGGAAAGGTGAGCCGCCATTTGTCCGGGTTCGCCTCCCGCCGTCCGTCGATGCCGATGAAGCTCTCTTCGACGAAATCGTCGGCTACCATCGACCAATCGGCGGCCAGGAACGCGTCGATATCGCGGGTGACCAGCATCTCCCATATGGAGTGGCGGGCCGTGTCGCTTTCTGGAAACGGATTCTGGAAGGGATTCCGCATGTATTTTTGCCTGGATTGAAATTCTTTTCATAAATGATGATTTTCACTGGTCAAATTCCGCATTCTATGGTCATTTGTCAACGGATAAAGAAAATAATTTGCAGAGCGGGTCCTCGATGTCGATCAAGCGCTATGGTGCCGAACAGGTTGGCGCAGGCGGAAAAACATTGCCTTTCGCACGTGCCGTCGAGGCGGGCGGCTGGCTTCACGTCTCGGGTCAGGTGGCGATGGAAAACGGCGAGATCGTCGGCGGCAACATCGTCGCTCAGACTCACAAGGCGATCGGCAATCTTCTGGCCATCTTGAAAGAGGCCGGTTACGGTGTCGAGCACGTGGTGAGAGTTGGCGTCTGGCTGGACGATCCGCGCGATTTCTGGAGCTTCAACCGGATCTATCAGGAATATTTCGGAGCTCATCCGCCGGCGCGCGCCTGCGTACAGTCCTCCATGATGGTCGATTGCAAGGTGGAGATCGATTGCGTCGCCTACAAGCCGAAGGACGCCTGAACAGGGAAGGGCGCCGTTCGATGGATATTTTCGCGACACTGCAGGAGGAGAAGGGGCGGTTATCCCAATCGGAAAACCGCATCGCCGATATCCTGCTCAATGATTTCGAGTTTGCGGTGAACGCTTCCATCATCGAGCTTGCCGGCAAGGCCGACGTTTCGCCGCCGACGGTCACGCGATTCTGCCGACGCCTCGGCTGCGAGAGCTTTTCCGATTTCAAGGTGCAGCTGGCACGCACCCCCTATGTCGGCATGCGCTACCTGAAGCCCGAGCCGAAGAGCCAGGAGCCCGGCGATGTGGCGCAGGACATCATCACCAAGGCGCAGAATGCGCTCTTTCTGCTGCACCGTTCGCTCGACCTTGCAGCGATCGAGCGCGCAGCCGACCGGCTCGCGCAAGCGGAAATGATCTATGCCTTCGGCTCCGGCGGCAACTCATCGATGATCGCCGGGGAGTTCCAGAACCGTCTTTTCCGATTGGGATTGCGCATCACCGCGAGTTCCGATCACAGCATGCAGATGATGATGGCGGCGGCCGCGCGGCCGGCCGACGTCATTGTCGGTTCCTCCTTTTCGGGACGCAATGCGGAGATGGTGCGCGCCTTCACGCTTGCGCGCGAGGCCGAGGTGCCGACGATCGCCCTTACCCAGAGCGGCAGTCCGGTCGCGCAGGCCGCCGATATCACCGTGCCGGTCGACCTGCCGGAAGGAAACAACATCTATCGTCCGACCTCCACCCGTATCGCATATATCGCAGTGCTCGATATCGTCGCGAGCCTTGTCGCCTATCGCGTCCAGCCGCAGGCGACGGTGACGCTCAGGCGCATCAAGCAGCAGCTGGTGGTGCACAGGGATGGCGACGACCGACAGCTTCTCGGAGACTGACGTGTCAGAAGGAACGCCCATGCCGAAATCCGTAGCGATCGTCACAGGAGCTGCCGGCGACATCGGCCGCGCCATTGCCGCGCGCCTGGGCGACGGACACGATACCGTTCTCCTGGCCGACATCAACAGTGAGGCGGTAAAGAGGACGGCGCTTGATCTCGGCGGAACGGAGCGCTTCCTGGCCATTTCCTGCGATGTGACGGACGCCGCAAGCGTGGCCGCAATGGCGGAGGCTGCCGCATCCGTCGGTACCGTGCGCACCCTCGTGAACAATGCGGGGGCGGCCCGCGCGGTCAGCCTGCACGACACCACGCAGGACATCTGGCGCATGGACAATGCACTCAACCTCGAAGCGGCCTTTCTCTGTTTCCGGGCGGTCGAGGAAATGCTGAAAGAGAGCGGGGGCTCGGTCGTCAACATCGCCTCCGTGAACGGCATGAATGTTTTCGGCCATCCGGCATATAGCGCCGCCAAGGCGGGCCTTCTGCACCTGACGCGACTGATCGCCGTCGAATACGGCAAGTTCGGCATCCGCGCGAATGCGGTGGCGCCGGCGACGGTGCGCACGCAGGCCTGGGAGGCACGCGCGGCCGCCAATGCGCAGGTCTTCGAGGAGGCGAAGCGCTGGTATCCCTTGCAGCGTATCGTCGAGCCGAAGGACGTCGCCGAAGCGGTGCATTTCCTTGCCAGCCCCGCCGCCGGAGCCATTTCCGGCATCTGCCTGCCGGTCGACTGCGGGCTGACCGCAGGACAGGCGGAAGTCGCGCGGACCTTCTCGCAATCGATCCATTACTGACAAACCCAGCTTGGGAGGATGTTCATGCTGCCGGTTCTCTATCGCCTTGAATCTGCCTGGCAACCGGATGGCGGCCCGTTCGGGCGCTTCACCTTCAGCCTCTTCAATCTCTCGGGCGGGCCGCTCAGTGCCTTCCGGCTGGTTTACACATCGCTCACCCGCGTCATTGACGGGGCCGCCTGCGAAAACGCGGTCTTCCTGCGCCGCAACGCCAATTTCCATGAATTCGCGCCACCCGACGGACTGACGCTCGCCCATGGCGAACACTGGACGTTCACCGTCAGCGGTCTGCACCGCGAGGCGAAGCATTGCACCGACGGGGCGAAATCGGCCTATCTGACGCTCGCCGATGGCAGACATGTTCCTGTGGCGGTCTCAGATCTGCGTCTCGAAGGCGCCATGAGCGAACCGCCGCCGGTGCGTCTTCCGGAAGGCTGGCTCGAACTTCCTTTCGCACTGCAGCCCTGGCCTGCCGAGATCGACGCGGCGCCCGGGGACGCGGTCCCGGACGTCCTCTATCCCGCAGCGGGCAGCAATGCGGACGAGATCGATGCCGTTTCCAACGTCCTTGCGCTCTTCCATAGGCTGTTTTCGGCCGGACATGCTCCCTTCAGTCTTGCGCCGTCCTCGCAAGGGCTGCCGATCGTTTTCACGAAGAAGGCGGAACTCGAAGGCGAAGCCTACAGGCTTGCCTTTTCCGAGCGGGAGATACGGCTTGAATATGGAGCGGCGGCCGGCAGGCAATATGCCTTGACGACGCTTGCGCAGTTGATCGACGGCGCGCGAAACCACGGAGGCGAATACAGGTTTCCCGCCGCCGGCGCAATCGCGGATCGGCCACGCTATGGCTGGCGCGGCTGTCATCTCGACGTCTCGCGGCAATTCTACCCCACCGCCGACATCCTGCGCGTCATCGATATTCTCGCCTGGTTCAAGCTCAACATCTTCCACTGGCACCTGACCGACGACGAAGCCTGGCGGCTGGAGATCAAGGCCTATCCGACGCTGACGACACTCGGCGTCATGCGCGGCCCGGACGAGCCCATGCTGCCTCAACTCGGCAACGGCGCCGAACCGGTCGGCGGCTTCTATAGCCACGCGGACGTGAAGGCGATCGTCGCGCATGCCACGGCACTCAGCATCGAAGTCGTCCCGGAGATCGACATACCCGGCCACAGCACTGCCGCGCTCGTGGCGCTTCCCGAACTCTCCGACGGTCAGGAGGCGCCGGAAAGCTACCACTCGGTCCAGGGCTACCCGAACAATGCCCTCAACCCGGCCATCCCGCTCACCTACGAATTCCTCGAGAAGGTGTTCGACGAAATGGTCGAGCTCTTCCCCAGCCGATATATCCATATCGGTGGCGACGAGGTGGCCGACGGCTCGTGGCTCGCGTCACCGCTGGCGCGAAAACTCATGGAGCAGGAAGGGATTTCCGGCACCTTCGCGCTGCAGTCCTATTTCCTCAAGAGGGTGAAGCAGATGCTGACGGCGCGCGGGCGCAAACTCGTCGGCTGGAATGAGGTCGCGCATGGCGGCGGCGTCGGAACCGAGGGCACGCTGCTGATGGCCTGGGAGAACCCGAAAGTCGGGATCGAGCTCGCGCGCGAAGGCTACGACGTCGTCATGACCCCTGGCCAGGCCTATTATCTCGACATGGCCCAGGCGGATGCCTGGCAGGAACCCGGCGCGAGCTGGGCCGGCACGGCGACGCCGGCGCACACCTATGCCTACGAGGCGGAAGGAGAGTTCCCGGAAGAGCTGAAGAGCCGGATGAAGGGAGTCCAGGCCTGCATCTGGTCCGAGCATTTCCTGTCGCGCGGATATTTCAACCGCCTCGTTTTTCCAAGGCTGCCGGCAATCGCCGAGGCCGCCTGGACCCCGAAGGACAAGAAGGATTGGCTGCGCTTTGCAGCGATCGCGCCATTGAGCCCCATTCTGTGAGTTGAGCCATGCGGATCGCGGTCGGTGGAATCCATACGGAATGCAGCACCTATTCGCCCGTCCTGATGACGGCCGAAGATTTCCGGGTGTTGAGGGGAGAGGACCTCTTGCGGTCGGATTATTTCGGCTTCCTCAGCGCCCAAGGGATAAGCCACTTTCCGCTCCTGCATGCGCGGGCCGTCCCCGGCGGACCGGTTTCGCGCCCGGCCTATGACGCCTTCAAGACCGAGTTCCTGGAGCGCCTGAAAGCGGCGCTCCCTCTCGACGGGCTCTATCTCGCCATGCACGGCGCGATCAAGGTCGATGGGATGGACGACGCCGAGGGCGACTGGATCACCGCCGCCCGCGCCGTCATCGGCGCCGATTGCCCGCTTGCCGTGAGCTACGATCTCCATGGCAATGTCAGTCAGCGGATCATCGATCAGGTCGATATCTTCGCGGCCTACCGGACCGCGCCGCATATCGATACGCGCGAGACCATGGTGCGGGCATGGTCGATGCTGGTGGAAACGCTTCGTTCCGGGAAGCGGCCCGGTGTCGCCTGGGCACCTGTTCCGCTTCTCCTTCCCGGAGAACGCACTTCGACGGAGGACGAGCCGGCGGCGAGCCTCTATCGCGTCCTGCCTGAATTCGACAGGCGGCCCGGCATCCTCGACGCCAATCTGATGGTGGGCTACGTCTGGGCCGATGAACCGAGAGCGACCGCCTGCGCCGTCGTCACCGGCTCGGACAAGGCCGCCGCTTCGAAGGCGGCTGAGGAAATCGCTGCAAACTATTGGCACCAGAGGGACAATTTTCGTTTCGGATCGCTCACCGGCTCGCTTGCCGACATGCTCGACATCGCCGAGCGGGCGACCACGGCGCCGGTAATCCTCGCCGATTCCGGCGACAACCCCACGGGTGGCGGCGTCGGCGACCGGGCGGATGTGCTGGTCGCGCTTCTCGAGCGCGGCTGGCGCGATGCGTTGATCGCCGGCATCGCCGATAGGCCGGCCGTCGATGCCTGTTTCGCGACCGGCGCGGGTGGGACGCTGGCGTTGCGGATCGGCGGCAGTCTCGACCCGTCCAGCCCGTCCGCAGAGGTCGAGGCCAAAGTGGTGCATCTGAATGATCCGGGACCGGTTGCCGAGCGGCAGGCGGTGGTTCAGGTCGGGGGCATAGTGGTCGTATTGTCGGCGCGGCGCCGCCCCTATCATAACATCGAGGACTTTGCCCTCCTCGGTCTCGATCCGAAGACCGTGCGGCTGCTCGTCGTCAAGTCCGGTTATCTCTCGCCGGAGCTTGCGCCGATCGCCAATCCGAACCTGATGGCGCTGACGAACGGCGTCGTCAATCAGGATATCGAGAAGCTGGAAAGCCTGCGCCGGCAGCGGCCGATCTTCCCCTTCGACCGCGATTTCGAGTTTGACCCCAGCGCCAGCCTGTCAGCCCGCTGGACCTGAGATAGTAAGCCCGCCCTGATCTTCGGGCGGGTT
This sequence comes from Sinorhizobium meliloti 4H41, assembly GCF_000375585.1. Classification (GTDB taxonomy): domain Bacteria; phylum Pseudomonadota; class Alphaproteobacteria; order Rhizobiales; family Rhizobiaceae; genus Sinorhizobium; species Sinorhizobium meliloti_A. The sequence goes on from NZ_AQWP01000012.1 coordinate 138,143, forward strand.
TCATCAAGACGTTCCCCCTTGCGGGCGTCGCCGGCCTCTCGCTGTTGCTTTTCCTCGACGGCGACGGCCGAGGAAAAGCGTCTGCGTCCTGAAGAAGACGCGGCAGAAGGATGCCGTGGCGACCTGTCCGCTTTTTACTCGCCCAATATGCCCGGCAGGCGCAGGCCTTTTTCACGAGCACAGTCGAGCGCAATGTCATAGCCCGCATCGGCGTGGCGCATGACGCCCGTTGCCGGGTCGTTCCACAGGACGCGCTCGACGCGGCGCGCCGCATCGTCCGTACCGTCGCAGCAGATCACCATGCCGGAATGCTGCGAGAAGCCCATGCCGACGCCACCGCCATGATGCAGCGACACCCAGGTTGCGCCTGAGGCGGTGTTGAGCAGCGCGTTCAGGAGCGGCCAGTCGGAGACGGCGTCGGACCCGTCCTTCATCGCCTCGGTCTCGCGGTTCGGCGAGGCGACCGAGCCGGAGTCGAGATGGTCGCGGCCGATGACGATGGGGGCCTTCAGTTCGCCGCTGCGCACCATTTCGTTGAAGGCGAGGCCGAGGCGGTGACGATCGCCGAGGCCGACCCAGCAGATGCGTGCGGGCAGGCCTTGGAAAGCGATGCGCTCGCGCGCCATGTCGAGCCAGTTGTGCAGATGCTTGTTGTCCGGCAGCAGCTCCTTCACCTTCCGGTCGGTCTTGTAGATGTCTTCCGGATCGCCGGAGAGCGCCGCCCAACGGAACGGGCCGATGCCCCTGCAGAACAGCGGACGGATATAGGCCGGCACGAAGCCGGGGAAATCGAAGGCGCGCTCGAGGCCTTCGTCCTTGGCCACCTGGCGGATGTTGTTGCCGTAGTCGAGGGTCGGGACGCCGGAATCCCAGAAGGCGAGCATCGCCTCGACATGGTCGCGCATCGAGGCGCGGGCGGCCTTTTCGACCCCCTTCGGGTCGCTCTCGCGCTTGGCTTTCCATTCGGCCATCGTCCAGCCCTTGGGCAGATAGCCGTTGATCGGGTCGTGGGCCGAGGTCTGATCCGTGACCATGTCGGGGCGGATGCCGCGACGGACCATTTCCGGGAGGATTTCCGCCGCATTCCCCAAAAGGCCGACCGATTTCGCCTCGCCGGCCTTGGTCCAGCGTTCGATCATTTCCATGGCTTCTTCGAGCGTCTCGGCCTTCTCGTCGAGGTAGCGCGTGCGCAGGCGGAAATCGATCGAGTCGGGGTTGCATTCGACGGCAAGGCAGCAGGCGCCGGCCATGACGGCCGCAAGCGGCTGGGCTCCACCCATGCCGCCGAGACCGCCCGTCAGGATCCACTTGCCTTTCAGGTTGCCGCCATAATGCTGGCGGCCGGCCTCGACGAAGGTCTCATAGGTGCCCTGCACGATGCCTTGCGTACCGATATAGATCCACGAGCCGGCGGTCATCTGGCCGTACATGGCGAGACCCTTCTTATCCAGCTCGTTGAAATGATCCCAGTTCGCCCAGTGCGGCACGAGATTGGAGTTGGCGATCAGCACGCGCGGAGCATCCTTGTGCGTGCGGAAGACGCCGACCGGCTTGCCGGACTGGACGAGGAGGGTCTCGTCTTCGTTGAGGTCCTTCAGAGACGCGACGATGCGGTCGAAATCGGCCCAGGTTCGGGCTGCGCGGCCGATGCCGCCATAGACGACGAGTTCGTGCGGGTTTTCGGCGACATCAGGGTCCAGATTGTTCATCAGCATGCGAAGCGGCGCTTCCGTCAGCCAGCTCTTGGCGCTGATCTCGGTGCCGCGCGGGCTGCGTACTTCGCGAATATTGTGTCGCGGATTGTTCATGTTCATGCCTCGCTCCCTGTCCTTTTGAGCTCGTTAGCGACTGTTTCGATGCGTTCCAGAATGGTCTTCAGCGGACGGCGAAGCCTGTCGGCTTTCGCTTTGTCCAAAGCGAAGGGCGGCGCTTCCGTCGCCAGATGCGTCGATTGCGCCAGTTCCATCTGGATCGCGTGCACGCCCTGTTCCGGGCGGCCATAGTGACGGGTCGTCCAGCCACCCTTGAAGCGACCATTGAGAATATGGCTGTAACCTTCTGCCGCGGCTGCGATTTCTGCGGTCACCTGCTCAATTTCAGGAGCGCAGGTCTTTCCCGTATCGGTGCCGATATTGAAGTCCGGCAGGCGGCCTTCGAAGAGGAAGGGAATATGCGAGCGGATAGAATGGCAATCGTAGAGCACCGCCACGCCGTGGATCGCCTTGACACGGGCGATCTCTGCGGCGAGCGCCGCGTGATAGGGCGCATGGAACACGCGCAGGCGCTCCGCGATGTCGGCCTCCGTCGGTCCTTCGCCTTCCTTCCAGATAGGTTGACCGTCGAAATCGGTTTCGGGCACGAGCCCGGTGGTGTTCTGGCCGGGATAGAGGCTGACGCCTGCAGGGTCGCGATTGGCGTCTATGACGTAGCGGTGAAAGGTCGCGCGAACCGTCGTCGCGTCCGGCAGAAGGCCTTCGTAGAGATCGTGGATGTGCCAGTCCGTGTCGGCGAGGACGCGGCCGTTGTCGTTGAGGCGTTCCCGGATGGAGGCAGGCACGTCGGTGCCCGTGTGCGGAAAGCCCAGGATGACGGGCGAGCTGCCCTGCCGGACTTCAAAGACGGCCATGTCAGTTCTCCAGTTTCGGAAGAATGCCCGCGGAGACGGCGGCAGCCAGCCGGCCCGACGCGACGAGATCGCCCGCGGCCTTGAGGTCGTCGGCCATGTAGCGGTCTTCCTCGATACTAAAGGAGACGCGGCGCACGGCTGCGGCGGCCTTCTGAAGTTCCGGGCTGGTGGTGAGCGGGGCGCGGAATTCGATGCCCTGCACCGCGGCGAGCGCCTCGATGCCGATGATCGAAAAGAGGTTTTCCGTCATCTGGAGCAGCCGGCGCGCACCGTGGCAGGCCATGGACACGTGGTCCTCCTGGCTCGCCGAGGTCGGCGTCGAGTCGACGGAGGCCGGATGGGAAAGCTGCTTGTTTTCCGACATCAGTGCCGCCGAAGTGACCTCGGCGATCATCAGTCCGGAGTTGAGGCCCGGCTTCCTGGCCAGAAAGGCCGGCAGGCCGTAGCTGAGCGCGGGGTCGACCAGAAGGGCGATGCGGCGCTGGGAGATGGCGCCGATTTCGCACACCGCGAGCGCGATCTGGTCGGCGGCAAATGCGACCGGCTCGGCATGGAAGTTGCCTCCGGAAACAACGGAATTGTCCGAAAGCACCAGCGGATTGTCGGTGACGGCATTGGCTTCGATCGTCAACGTGGCTGCGACGGAGCGCAGGAGATCGAGGCAGGCGCCGTCGACCTGGGGCTGGCAGCGGATGCAATAGGGATCCTGAACCCGCTCGTCGCCCTCGATATGGCTCTGGCGAATTGGGGAGCCGGTCAGCAGCTGCCGTAAGGCGGCGGCCGTGTCGATCTGGCCCTTATGGCCGCGCAGCGTGTGAATATCCGGATGGAAGGGGGCGGAAGAGCCCATGGCCGCATCGGTTGAAAGGGCGCCGGTGATGAGAGCGGCCTGGCCGGCGCGGTGCGCACGGAAGAGCCCGGCAAGCGCGAGAGCCGTAGAGACCTGCGTGCCGTTGATCAGCGCCAGGCCTTCCTTCGCGGCAAGCGTTACCGGCGAGAGCCCCGCCGCCTTCAATGCAGCGTCGCCTTTCATGCGTTCGCCGGCAAAGAAGGCTTCGCCATGGCCCATCATGACCGCAGCCATATGGGCAAGCGGCGCCAGGTCGCCGGAAGCGCCGACCGAGCCTTTTTCGGGAATGAGCGGGATCACGCCCTTGTCCAGCATCGCTTCGATCAGCCGGACAAGCTCCAGCCGCACGCCGGAGGCGCCGCGGCCGAGCGAGATCAGCTTGAGCGCCATGATCAGGCGCACGATGTTTTCCGTGAGCGGCTGGCCCACGCCGCAGCAATGCGAGAGGATCAGATTGCGCTGCAACGTCGCCACGTCGGCGCTGTCGATCTTGATCGAGGCCAGTTTGCCGAAGCCGGTATTGATGCCGTAGACGGGCGCATTGCCCGCCACGATCTCGGCGATCCGCGCTGCGGCCTTGGCAATACTGGTATCGACGGCGGGGTCGAGGCGCGCCGGCGCGCCGGTCCAGTAGATCGTTTCGAGGTCACTGAGCGAAACGGAGCCGGGACTGAGAATAACGGTCATCGGAGAATCCTTTCACCCTTGAAGATCCGCTCCCGAAGAGGATTGAAACCGATGCGGTAGATCAATTCCGCCGGCTGATCGATGTTCCAGATGGCAAGATCCGCAGACTTGCCGGATTCAATCGTGCCGGTCTCTCCGAGGATGCCGAGCGCACGGGCGGCCTCGCGGGTAACGCCTGCGAGGCATTCCTCCAGCGTCAGGCGGAAAAGCGTCGCGGACATATTCAAGGTGAGGAGCAGCGAGGTCAGCGGCGAGGTGCCGGGATTGCAATCGGTGGCGATGGCGATGCGCGTTCCGTTTTCTCGGAGTGCTTCGACAGGCGGAAGCTGCTTTTCCCGGAGGGTGTAGAAAGCCCCGGGCAGGAGGACGGCGACCGTGCCGGACTTTGCCATGGCGGCGGCTCCCGCAGCGTCGAGATATTCGAGGTGGTCGGCCGACAGAGCGCCGTAGGAAGCAGCGAGCTTTGCGCCGCCGAGATCCGAAAGCTGTTCGGCGTGAAGCTTCACGGGCAGGCCGAGCGACTGCGCCTTGTCGAAGACCGAAGCGATCTCCGCCGGCGAAAAGGCTATGCCTTCGCAGAAGCCGTCGACGGCGTCGGCTAGCCCTTCGGCGTGAGCCGCAACCAGGCCCGGCAGGACGACCTCGGCGATGTAGTCGCCGTTGCGTCCGCGATATTCCGGCGGGGTCGCATGGGCTGCGAGATAGGTGGTGACGATGCGCACCGGGCGCAGGCTTTCCAGCCGGCGGGCGGCGCGCAGCATCTTGAGTTCGGCCTCGACATTGAGGCCATAGCCCGACTTGACCTCGACGGTGGACACGCCTTCGGCGAGAAGGGCATCGAGCCGTGGAAGTGCGGCCTCCACGAGTGCGTCGACGGAAAGGGCGTTGGTTGCCTCGACGGTCGAAGCGATTCCGCCTCCGGCACGCGCGATCTCCTCATAGGTCGCGCCTTCAAGGCGGAGCTGGAACTCCCGAGCGCGGTTGCCGCCATGAACGATATGCGTGTGGCAGTCGATCAGCGCCGGGGTGACCCAGCGACCTTCGCAATCGAAGACCTGGTCGGCGCGCGCAAGCTCCGGTGGCAGACCGGATTCGGGGCCGGCATAGACGATCCGCTCGCCGCGAATGGCGATGACGCCGTTTTCGATGACCCCGAGTGGCCCCAGGTCCTCGCGAAGTGTGGCAAGGCGTGCATTGCGCCAGAGACTGGTTCCGGCAGAATTTGGGTTGTCGTTTCCGTCCATCTATACCGCCCTTTCCTCGCTGCTAATGTATATACATAATGCCGGCGATGACAAGTGGGAAATATGATCCGTGAGATAACGCGGTGGGAGCTGCCGGCCAGAAGCACGGAGAGAAGCGCAGAAAAGCCCCGAAACTTCCGTCCGGGGCTTATCGAGAGAACTGAGGTCTGGCCTGCGTCGGCGACTATGCGGAAGCGGGAAGCTGTTTCGCGGCGGGCCCGCGTACCATGTTGCGTCTATTCCGCCGCCGCAGTCGCCAGGCGCCGCCGATGGGATCTCAGCCCTGCATAAAGGACGGCGAGCGAAGCCACCGGAAAGAGCGCCGCGAAGAAGCCGAGATCGGCGGCAGCGGTATTCTCGAGCACCCGTCCGCCGATCGCCGTGCCGGTCGCGATGCCGAGATAGATCGCCGAGGCGTTGAGCGACAGGGTCAGGTGGGCAACCTCCGGCGCGAAGCCGACGATGCGGCTCGCCTGAGCCGGCGGGAACGCCCACCCTACGATCCCCCATGGCACCATTATGCCGATCAGCAGCAGGCCGGCGAGATCGCGCGTGAGGAAATGCAGGCCGAGGGCGATCATCAGCGAGACCGCGAGCGCGCAGATGAGCGAAGCTGTCACGACGCGCGTGGCGCCGAGCCGGTCGGCCAGATAGCCGCTGGAGAGATTGCCGATCACCGCGCCGACCCCGAAGGCGAGCAGCAGCCCCGGCAGCGCCAACTGCGAAAGCCCGGCTCCGTCGATCGCCAGCGGCGCGAGATAGGAGATGATTATGAAGCCGCCGGTAAGATAGAGAAACGTCACCATGAGCGACGAGGCCACGCCCGGACGGCCGATGGCGCCGAAGCGCTCGGACATTGTCAGCTTCGTTCCGCTGAGGCCCCGCGGCAGGCGCAGCCAGAGCACGGCAGCGCAGGTGAGCCCAAGCAGCGCGACCGCCCCGAACGTGCCGCGCCATCCCCAGAAGGCGGCAATCAACGCGCCGAGGGGCGCGCCGAGCGCCACCGCGAATGTGGTGCCGCCCACCACGATTGAAATCGCCAATGCGCGGTGCTCCGGTCCGGCCAGTGAAACCGCCGTCGCTTGCGCCGTGGCGGCAAACAGTCCGCTTGCCATTCCCATCACGATCTGGGCGAGCAGCAGCGTGGTGAAGGAGACGCTCATCGCCGCGATGCAGTTGCCGACGACGAAGACGAGCATTGCAGCCACCAGCAATCGACGCCGATCCGCCGCGCCGGCCAGGGCCGAAAGCAGCGGCGCACCGATGGCATAGGAAAGCGAGAACAGCGTGATCAGGTGCCCCGCATGGGGAATGGTCGTGTGCGTGTCGGCAGCGATCGACGGCAGGAGGCTGGAAAAGACGAAGCCGACCGTGCTCATCGTGAAAGAGCCAACGGCGAGCCAGATGATGCGCCTGTCCATCGGGAGACCTCGTTTGTTCAAAAGATATTGAACTATTGAACTTGGTGGCTCGCCGTGTCAATATGCCGACACTGCTAATTGTTGATCCAATGACCCTACCGCATCCCACCGCCGACCAGATCACTCTGTCCAATGTCCTCGCGGCCCTCGGCGATCCGACTCGCCTGGCGATCGTGGGCTATCTCGCCCGCCGCGACGGACGGCCGACCATGTGCCTGAACTTCACGGATTTCGGCTCCAAGACCAATATCAGCTATCATCTGGCCAAGCTGCGCGAGGCGGGCATCACGCGTACCGAAGTCTCCGGCACCAGCCGGTTGATCACGCTGCGGCGGGACGATCTCGACACCCGCTTTCCCGGCCTCCTCGATTCCATTATCGCCGCCGCAGTGGACCTGCCCATGGTCAAGAAGATCGAGGATGCAGAGGAAGCTCTGGCACAGGGCGAGGCGCGATAAAGGATTACCTAACCGCTCGCCCCTTCTTCAGGCAGGGTGATGGCTCTTGGCCGAGTGGCGCTCGACCAGCGCGACGAATTGCCGGCCGGCCACATCAAGCCTGCCGCTGTTGTCGATGACCGTTACGTCGGGATCGGCGATGACGTCGGGTGCCTGCCGCGTCAGGCGGCGCAGCACGTCTTCCTCGCTCTCGCGGCCGCGCTCCGCCAGCCGCTTCGCCAGCACCGGCGGCTCGGCGGTGATCACCGCAACGGCGATCGTACCGAACGCCTGGCGAATGGCAGGGAGGGCGGCACGGCTGCCGTTTACGATCGCGGTCATGCCTCTGGCGATCTTTTCGGCGATCTCCGCCGGGATGCCGTAGCTCAAGCCATGCGCCTGCCACGAAACGGCGAAAGCGCCGCTCCGGCTCATCTCCTCGAATTCGGCGTCGGACACGCTTTCGTGCACCTCGCCGCCTGCATCCGAGGGGCGTGTGATCGCCCGCCGGACGAAGAGAATATCGGGCCGCTGCGCGAAATGGCGGGCGGCAAAGCCCATGACGCTGTCTTTGCCCGCACCGCTCGGGCCGACGACGACGATGAGCGTTCCGGATCCCCGATCGGCGGTCATGCGACACGCCGTCCTTCGCGCCAGACCGAGCGGACGACCGGTATTCCCTCCGGCCGGCGGACGCGCGCGATGTCGGCGCGGAGCCCAACGGCGATCCGGCCGCGATCTTCGAGCCCGACAGTGCGCGCCGGCGTCGCCGTTACCATCGCGATGGCCTGGGGGAGGTCGATCGAGTCGACCTCATCTGCGAGAATGAACGGCGCATGGATGAGGCTGAAAGGTACGTAATCCGAAGAAAGCACGTCGAGAACGCCGCGCTCGGCGAGATCGCGCGCGGCGATGTTGCCGGAATGCGATTTGCCGCGCACGATATTGGGCGCCCCCATCAATACGCTGAGACCGGCGCGATGGGAGGCTTCGGCCGCCTCGAAGCTCGTCGGGAACTCCGCGAGCCGGATGCCGTAGCCGATAGACTCGTCCACATGCTCGAGCGTCGCATCATCATGGCTGGCGACCGTAATCCCCCGCTCGGCGCAGGCTTTCGCGAGCGCGATGCGATGAGGGGTCGCATAGCGCGCCGATAGTGCTTGCTGGCGGTCGATGAACGCGGCAAAGGCTTCGTCGGTAAGGCCGCGTTTGACTTTGTAGTAGATTATGTACTGATCCATGGTCTGGAACTGGCGCTGCCCGGGAGCGTGGTCCATCAGAGAGACGAGACGAACCTGCGGATCGTTCCGGAAGTCCTCATAGTGTTCCAGCACGTCGGCGGTCGACACTTCGCAGCGCAGGTGGATCAGGTGATCGGCCCGCAAACGGCCCTCCTGCTTGGCCTGGGCGAGCGCATCGGCCATGCTGCGCATCTCGCCCTTCGGAAAGCCGCTGTCCTCGTCCGAGCCCAGGCGCAGACAATCGAAGACGGTGGTGATGCCGGAGGTGACGACCTGGGCGTCATGAGCCTGGATCGCCGCGATCTTCAGCCAGCGAACACCGGGGCGAGGAGAATAGTGCGCCTCGAGATGGTCGGTGTGCAGTTCGACCAGCCCGGGCAGCAGGTAGTCACCCTCGAAATCCTCGCCCGTGGCGCTCGCCCCTTCGGAGATGTCGGCGATCCTGCCGTCGCGGATCAGCACCGAACCGTCGAGGATCCGGTCCTCCAGAACGATGCGGGCGTTGGTCAAAACCTGTTCTTTGGGCATGTCATGCAATCTTTCGTTCGGATGCGCCGCCAAGCGGCAGCAGGGAATGGACGGTGAAAGGAGCGCCGCGGCGCTCTTCGGCGAAAAGGGCAATCGTCGAGACGGCAAGCGGCTTGCCGATGAATTCGGCGAAGACCGTTTCGAGCGCCTTTCTCATGGGCCGCTGCATGTCTTCCGGCACCGGCCCAGTCAGCGTCAGATGGAACTGGAACTCCTCGAAGACGTATGGGTAGCCCCATGCCGCCAGGTACTCGCGCTGACGCTGCGTAAGCCTGTCCGGATTGCGGCGGGCGAGATCGGCTTCCGAAAGCGGCGCCCGGAATGGCTCGAAACGGCGAACCGCCTGCTCCGCAAGGCGCTGCAGAGGCGGGCAAGGATCGGCCGAGACGAGCGCGAAGAAGGGGCCGATCTGATGCAAGGCGATCTCCGGCACTTCGAACGGCTCGATCTCCGCGGCGAACTCGTCGAAAGCCGCGATCAAGTCGGCTTCACCGCGGCCGGAGGTAAGCTCGAACGGTGCTTTCAGGGTCCCGTGGAAGCCGTAACGGCGGGGCTCGGTCGTCAATGCCATCTGCTCTTCACGTCCTACTGCCGGATTTTCCGGGCAGTCCAGGGCGCCGCCGGTGGACGCGTCGCGTCCCAGCCAACGGGAAGCGGTCTGCGACAGCCGGTCATCGGACGGCGGCGCGAAGTAGATTGCATAGCGCACGAATTCACACTTTCTTCATCAGTCGCTTCGACGCAGTTGCCCCGAGTCGACGGTTTCCGGGATGAAATGCGCAGCTAGCCGATTTGCATGACAACATCATGATGACATCGGCCCAGAACGCAAATCGGTTCGGAGCGGGATGGATTTGTTTGCAGCTTCGCCTGCTCCCGCGCCAGTGATCGGAATCAGTCATCATTATCCGAATCGACCGGTCCGTTTCTAGACCATGATGATTTTAGGTCGGATCAACCTGAAATCATGAGCGGCGGAAAACCGCACACACTTTTCCTCATCATCCCCGGTTCCTCATTCCTGTGCTTGTCACAGGAATCCAGCCAGACCAAGTCCTTGGGCTGGAAAGGCTCTTCCGCGCCGCAGACGCGGCGCTGCTGGATCCCTGTGACGAGCACATGAGGATGGAGAGGATGCAATCCCCCGAAAAGTGTCCCACAGCGCCGCGCATCTTATGAGAAGCGCAACGGTAGCTGTAGCACTTTGATCTGCTGCATGTTTTCAAGCGCATCGCCATGCGCGCCGACAAGACCGACCAGAGCTTCAACGGCATCATCCATCTCGCAGCAGCCGTCAAAAACTCGAAATGAATCTCAACGCGCGTTAGTGTGTGCGGCCCATGAGACGCGATCGGCAAAGATTGGAGATGCTGTCGAAAACGAAGACGACCATCAAGATCAGCAGCACCATATAGGCGACATTTTCCCAATCCGAATTTGTGCGCATCGCCTCCCACAGCTTCAGGCCGATCCCGCCGGCGCCGACGGCGCCGATAATGGTGGCCGAACGCGTGTTCGACTCCCAGAAGTAGAGAGCCTGGCTGGCAAAGACCGGCAGGACCTGCGGGAGCACGCCGAAGCGCTGGACGGCGACCGGCGCGGCGCCGACCGACTTGACGCCCTCACCCTGCTTGTCGTCGATGTTCTCAAGGGCTTCGGAGTAGAGCTTGCCGAGCGTGCCCGTGTCGGTGAAGAAGATCGCCGAGATGCCCGCGAGCGGCCCGGGCCCGAAGGCCCGCGTAAAGAACAGCGCCCAAATGAACATGTCGACCGACCGCAGGAAGTCGAAGAAGCGCTTCACGAACTGATTGGTGAGGCGGCTCGGCGTGATGTTGCGCGCCGCGAGGAAGCAAAGCGGGAATGCGATGAAGGATGCGAAGAGCGTTCCGACGAAAGCCATGACGATCGTCTGCAGGAGCTTGGTCCAAACATCCAGATGCTGCCATTCCGCATTGTAGAGGACGTTGTTCCAAGCAAGCGAGAGGTTTGAGCGCGCCGGATCGATCCGTTCTCCGGAGACGATCAAGGAGGCGACGTCGCTGTAGGACTTCCCGAAGAAGGGCGAGTTGGTGTCGAAGAGGAAATTCGCCCAGCCGAAGAAGCGGTTGCGGATGGAGACCTCGTCGCCCTCCACCTCGGCCCAGCCGGTGGCGCCGAAGGACAGCGTCACCTTCTCGCCCGGCCGCTTCTGGAGCGCCCAGGAGGGAAGGGGTCCCTGCGGCGTTACAGTCTCCGCGCCGTCGACCTGAAGCAGGAGCGTCTCGCCGGAATGTGTGACTGTCACCAGCTTTTCGGCGACGTCGATACGCGTCGAGCTATCGAAGTTCACCACGGCGTGCGTGACGACTTCCTCGGTGCGGGTCGTGACGAGATCTTTCTGCGGCGTCTCGTTCGTATCGCCGCCGCGCGCCGCGTTCGGCGCCATAAAGCTGAAAGAGGAGGCGCTTTTCGGCTTCGGGGCCTGCGTCGGGGCCGTCGACGTTTCAACGGTGCGCGTGACCGTTTGCTTTTCGAGCGTGACCCATTCCGGGCTCGGATTGTCTCCAAGCGGCGAATTGCGTCCGTATGAGATGCTCATCGCTCCATCGGGCGCGACGGCGATCTCCGGCCGGACTTCGTAGGACACCCAGTCGGCAAGGTAGATGCCGGCAATTCCCCAATTGGCATTGGCGAGCACGTGCCCGATCGAGAAGAACCACCAGCTGAAGATCATGTAAAGAACGACGCCCGCCGTTATCAGTGCCTTGCTGCGCCGCTTGGCGGCCGACGACTGCAGAAGATGCGGATGGCGCGCTGCGATAGCTTCCATTTCGCGCGCGTCGAGGTTGGTCGAGGCAATCATGATGCGGTCCTATTGCGCAAGCTGAAAGGCCTGGTCGCCGACGAGGCGGCGGCGAAGCCAGGCGGAGAACTGATCGACTGCGAAGATCGTGGCGAAGAGCAGGAGGACGATCGCGAGCGTCTTTGCTTCATGGCCCTGGCCGATCGACAGGCGCAGGAGTTCGCCGATGCCGCCCCCGCCGACGGCACCGATGATCGTCGACGCGCGCACGTTGATTTCGAGCCGGAGCAGAAAATAGCTGGTGAAGTTGGGCAGCACCTGGGGGACCATGCCGAACCAGACCCGCTGGATCCAGTTGGCGCCCACGGCACGCAGACCTTCCTCCGGTTTCATGTCGGCATTCTCGACCACTTCGAAGAACAGCTTGCCGAGCGCGCCGATCGTGTGGATCGAGACCGCAGCGATGGCGGGAATAGGCCCAAGCGAAAGGATTGCCAGGAAAAAGCCGGCGATGACGACTTCCGGAAAGGCGCGCAGGATTTCCATCAGCCGGCGTACGATGCCCCTGATCCAGGGATTGGGCATCAGATTTCGCGCGGCGAGGAAGCACAGGATGAAGCCGAAGAAGACGCCGATAACAGTCGAAAAGATGGCAATGTTCACGGTCTCCAGCATCTTGTGAACATATTCCGGGATGTAGAAGCTCTCCGTCACGTAGAGGCGCCCATCCGGGTAATTGTATTTGAAGCTGCCGTCGTCATAGGGCGAAGGCAGATCGAAGAGGGCGCGAACGATCTCTATCGGATCGCGCGGCATGAGATGGCCGACGAAATCGAAGAAGTGCGGCAGCCGGTCGAAGAACTTGCCCGCGTTCGACTCGTTCGCGAACCAGAGCGAACCGACAAGCGTCAACGCGAGAAATGCGAGACCGAGCCAGGTATAGAGACGCCGGCGATTGTTGAGCTCCTGCCAGTGACGCTCGATAAGGGCGCCGTTCTCGCTGAGGTGTCGTGTTGACACGGAAGTGGCCATTGGGGTTTCCGGCCAGGGGGCCGGCCTCTAGAGCGCTTCCGGGAAGAGGAAGTGCGTCGTTTCAAAAAGTAGGATCGCTTGATCGAGACGATTCGGGAGCGGGCGGCTGCAGCTGCCCGATAGTCGAACGCCGGCCGCGGCTTGGCGGCCGGCGCAGGATGATGCGTTCGGCGATCAGCCGCCGATCGTCGCCTTGCGGGCGTCGATGATCGGCTTGTAGAAATCGCTATTGACCTCGACGAAACCGGTGAAGTCGCCGCCCTGGATGGCGGAGAAGCAGGCGGCGTCGGTCTTCGGCAGATCCATCATGAATTGCTTGAACTTGGCCTTCATGTCGTCGTTCAATGCGGTACGCACGACGATCGGGCCGTTCGGGATCAGCGGCGACTTCCACAGTTCGACGAGATCGTTCATGTCGACGATACCCTTGTCGACCATCTTGCGCAGGTTGCCCGAGGTGTAGCCGTCCTTGAACTCGCCGACGCCCGAGCCGAAGGTCGTACCGGCATCGAAGGTACCCTTAACGACTTCAAGCACGAGGTTCTCGTGGCCGCCGCCGAAGCCGGTTTCACCGAAATATTCCTTGATCGGCGCGCCGATCGCTTCCGGCAGCGTGACGAGGGGAACGAGATAGCCCGAGGTCGAGTCCGGATCGGCGAAGCCGAGCTTCTTGCCCTTCAGGTCTTCGAGCTTTGTGATGCCGGAGTCCTTGCGGGCGACCATGATCGAATGATAGCCCGTGGAGCCGTCGGTCTGGACGGTCGTCAGGATCGGCTCGACGGCGTCAGCCTTGGCGAGATAGATCTTGGCATAGCCGGAGGCGCCGAGTTCGGCGTAATCGAGCGTGCCGCCGAGGAGGCCCTGGATCACGCCGTCATAGTCGGCCGCCGGAAAGAGGGAGACCTTCTCGACGCCGATGGCTGCCGGGAGCTGATCGACGAGGCACTGGTAGTTGCGCAGGCGGTCGGCTTCGTTTTCGCCGCCGATGATGCCGACGCGGAATTCCTTCAGGTCTTCGGCCTGTGCGTGGCCGACGAGGGCGAAAAGCGCGACCGCGCTCAGAAGAGCTTTTTTAAGCATTGGGTTCGTTCTCCCGTTTCCCGGACGCGCCGGGTCTGTCTCGGTTTCGAAAAGGCGCCCTTGACGCGGGCATTCGATCGCGGCGGACCTTAAGGGCCGGCCAGTGCCAGCGGCTTCAAGCCGGCCGATGCTGTTTCCTGCGGTGCTTCCGCGGGGATGTTGATGCTGGTCGAGGTCATCGACTCTTCGATCGCCGTTTCCGCGCCGTAGATCGCCGCGACCGCGGCGGCCGTCAGATCCTTCGGCTGTCCGTCGAAGACGACTCGTCCATGCGCCATGCCGATAATCCGCTCGCAATAGTTCCGCGCGGTATCGAGCGTATGCAGGTTGGTGATCACGGTGATGCCGTCGCGCTCGTTGATGTCGCGCAGCGCGTCCATCACGATCTTGGCGTTGAGCGGGTCGAGCGACGCGATCGGCTCATCGGCGAGCAGCATCTTCGGCTGCTGCATCAGCGCGCGGGCGATTGCGACGCGCTGCTGCTGTCCACCCGAGAGCGTGCCGGCCGGCTGAAGGGCGGTCTGTTCGATCCCCAGCCGCTCCAGTGCACCGATCGCCATGATGCGCTCTTCGCGGCTGAACATGTTGAGGACGCTCAGTACGGTGGATCGATGGTTGAGCCGCCCGAGGAGAACATTGGTCAGCACATCGAGGCGAGGCACCAGATTGAACTGCTGGAAGATCATGGCGCAGTCGCGCTGCCACTCGCGCAGGGCCGCCCCCTTCAGCGAGGAGACCGGTACGCCCGCGAATTCGATCGAGCCGGAGGAGGGGTCCACCAGACGGTTTATCATGCGCAGGAGTGTCGACTTGCCGGCGCCGGAGCGGCCGATAATGCCAACCATCTGGCCCTGCGGAATGTCGAAGGTAACCGAGCTGACGGCTGTCTTCTTGCCGAACTGGCGGGTTACGTTCTTCAACTGAAACATGGGCAGCAGTTCCTCTTTCGGGGAGACCGGTCATCGGTATGACCCTGCCATATCCGCGCTACATGAAGGCGCAGTGTCAGTTTCGTGTAGGTTCTGTAACAGTGCACAGGTGCGGTTCATCAACCTCGAACGCACCGGCCGAAGTCATCGTGACAGGTGACACCCGTCACCCCCGCAGCCTGCAGCGCAGGTCGGCTTCCAGCCGCGGATCGAACGGCAGCGGAAGTGCGGAATGGTCGGTGCCGAAGCCGTAGCTTTCCGACGTGCAGCAAAGGTCCTCATTCGAACTCCGAGCTGGGCACGTCATAGACGAAGCGTCGGGAAACAGCCTGATGCGAGGAGAGGCCCAATCAACGCGTTGAGATCACGCGGCGACGAAGTGCCCCGGCGAAACCTCGTGGTACTGGATTGGTACAGTCTTGTAATCGACCGGACGGATCGGGCTTTTTATCTCCTCATTGCCGATTTGGCCCTTTCCCCGGCGGCGATCCGGGTCGGGGATCGGCACCGCGGAAATCAGTTTCTTCGTATAAGCGTGCTGCGGATTGCCGAAGACCGCAGCGCGAGGGCCCACCTCAACGATTTCACCAAGGTACATGACTGCAACGCGATGGCTGACGCGCTCGACGACGGCCATATCGTGGGAAATGAAGAGGAAAGCAAGATTGAGGCTCTGTTGCAAATCCAGCAGCAGATTGATCACCTGCGCCTTGATCGAAACGTCGAGAGCCGAGACGCTCTCGTCGGCGACGATCACCTTCGGATCGAGCGCCAGCGCCCGGGCGATACAGATGCGCTGACGCTGGCCTCCGGAAAACTCATGCGGGTAGCGCGAAGCCATGTCGGCTGTCAGTCCGACCTTGACCAGGAGATCGGCCACCAGATCACGTGCCTGTTTGGCGGTTCCCATCTCGTGTTCGAGATAGGGTTCGGCGATTGCAGCACCTATCCGCATGCGTGGGTTGAGGCTCGCGAAGGGATCCTGGAAGATCATCTGGACCGTCTTGCGCATCTCGCGCATTCCGCTTGCATCAAGCGTCAAGATCTCGGTTCCATCCACCAGAACGGAGCCGGCCTGCGGCTCGATCAGGCGCATAATCGCACGACCGGTCGTCGACTTGCCGCAACCGGATTCACCGACCAGAGATAGAGTCTCGCCGGCATGCAGGTCGAAGGAAACGTTTTCGACCGCATGGACGCGGCCACTCAAGCGGCTGAACAGGCCGGAATGGATGTCGAAATGCTTAGTGAGGTTCCTGACTTCGAGCACCGGGCGTTTCCCGAGTGCAACCGTATCTGCCGTCTCGACCGGGATATCGGAGAGCCCGGTCGCCGTATCGACGACAGGAAAGCGCATGGGCCGATCCCTGCCGCCCATCGAGCCAAGGACAGGAACGGCGGACAGAAGCGCACGCGTATACGGGTGTTTGGCGCGGAAGAAGATATCGCTCGTTGGGCCTGATTCCACCTGCTCGCCGCGGTACATTACCACCGTTCGGTCGGCAATTTCGGCAACGACGCCCATATCGTGCGTGATGAAGAGCACGGAGGTTCCCTCTTCCTCCTGCAGCGTTTTGATGAGATCGAGAATCTGTCCCTGGATGGTGACGTCAAGTGCTGTCGTCGGCTCGTCGGCAATCAGCAGCTTTGGTCGTGAGGCAAGTGCCATGGCAATCATTACGCGCTGGCGCATACCACCCGAAAACCGGTGCGGATATTCATCGAAACGGGAGGCGGCGGATGGAAGGCGCACCTTTTCCAACAACCGGATGGTCTCGGCCCTGGCATCCCGCTTGCTCATCTGCGAGTGGCAGAGAAGCGCTTCGGAGATCTGGTCGCCGATAGTGAAGAGCGGATTGAGGCTTGTCATAGGCTCCTGAAAGATCATCGCAACATCGTTTCCGCGCACCTGCCGCATCGTGGTCTCAGGCAGTTGCAGAATATCGCGGCCGTCGAGCACGACCCTTCCCGCGATACGGCTGGTATCGGCCGGGAGCAGTCGCATGATCGACAGCGAGGTGACGCTCTTGCCGGAGCCGGATTCTCCGACGATCGCCACGGTCTCGCCAGGGGCCACCGTGAACGACATATCCCGCACAACGGACCTCCACTCCCCGTCGACGATGAACGACGTCGTCAGGTTCTCCACGGACAAAATCGGCGGCACGGGCTCTGTTTGTAGGGCGGGGAGGCTTGCCATGTCGGGATCCTTCTTCGGTTTCAGCCGTCGGGTTCAATCCGGCCAGCGCAGTGCGCCATCGAAACGGTGCTTGCTGCGGTTTTCCAGCGGTGTGGCGATGATGTCGTTCGAGGCGCTGGTCTTGTCGAGTTCCTCGGCCAGACGGTTGGCAACGATGGTCTCCTGACCCGGATGCAGGTTGCAGGGATCGAGGTAGAAGTAGTGATGCTCGACCTCGTGGTCGCGCACGATGACAGGCGGCGTACCGCGCGCCAGCGCATCGGCAAGATCCCACGCCGTGATATGGGCTTCGTGCGCGCTCACGATCACCCGCAGCCTGTCGAGTGGATTGCCGGTCGGATCGGGCTCGATCAGCGCTGTGATGCCTGGTCGGTTCTCCAGCGTGTCGCGCCAGAGATGGAGATAGCTGGTCTCGCGGGCGCGGATACCGTCATGATCGCGCTTTTCCCAGGCTTCCAGGGCCGCCATGAGGCCGAAGACGCTCTCCTTGCCGACTTTCATGCCCCGCCCAATCCCCATATTCTGAAGGAAGGCGTTGCGCACGAGGTCCTTCCTACCAGCCACGATGCCGGAAGTCGGGCCGCCCAGAAATTTGTGACCGGAATAAAGCACGATGTCCGCTCCCTGCTCGAGAAAGCTACGCAGATCGTATTCCGATGCCGCATCAACGATGACGGGCACTGATTTCGCGCGGGCGATTTCCACGAATTCCGTCAGCTTCAGCAGGCCGTAGTCGACGACGTGATGCGAGACGACGTAAAGGGCCGCAGCCGTCTTTTCCGTGATCGCGTTCTCCATGTGGTGCCGATGGGTCGAGGTCGCCTGCCCGATCATCACGGTCTTGGCGCCCGCCAGACGAATGGACTGATCGACCGGCGCGCCGTAACTGACGATATGGCCCATCTGCACAAGGACCTCATTTTTTTCTGTGCTGACGCCGGGCAGTTTCTCGATGGCGAGCAGATCGCTGCCGGTGATGGTTCCGGCAATGGCAAGGGTGATGCCTGCCGCGCACGATGCCGTCACGAAACCGGCTTCGCCGCCGGTCAGCCGCGCGATCACGGCACTTGCTTTTCGCTGCAGGTCATTCATCTCGACGAATTGCGGCAGGATGGATGTCATAGCGGCAATCGCTTCCGGAACCACGATCGATGCCCCCAGGCTTGTCATCGTGCCTGAAACATTGATGACCGGACGCAGTCCGAGGGATGTGCGAATGTCTTCACTGGGCATTGTGCTCTCCGAAATTATTGCGGCCGAAAACGGAGGGGATTGCCTTCCGATCATCGACAGTTATGCCATTACAATGTAATAACAGTCCAAAATCATCATGTGAGTTCGTGTCTTGAACGCCAAAATCCACCCCATTTCCGTGATCGATGAGGACAGCGTGAAAAGCGGAAAACGCTCTCGGGTCAGTGGCATAGACCGGGCCCTGCAGGTTCTTGATCACCTCTACGAGACCGGCGCGCCCTGTAGTGCCTATGCTATTGCCAAGGCAATTGGCGCGCCGCTTTCCACGGTCTACGTGATCGTCGATGATCTGGTGGAAAAGAACCTTTTGACGCGCGGTGCCGATGGCTTGATCTGGCTTGGAGCGCGGCTTTACCACTTCGGTCTTGCCTATGCCCGCTCGCTGGATTTCATGAGTGTCGCCACCCATGAAATGCACGATCTCTGTCGCCAGGTCGGTGAAACCGTCCAGCTTTGTGGCCGTGACGGCGACCATATGCTGGTGCTTGCGATGGCGGAAGGTCCAAGCCATTTCCAGGTCGCCTCGCGCGTTGGAACCCGTGTGCCGCTGAACTGGACCGCGTCCGGCCGGCTTCTGGTGGGTCATCTGCCGGACGATGAGCGGCTCGAGCTCTTCAGGCGATGCGCCCGTTCCTCGCCGACCGGACGCGCCGATGTCGATCCGGCCAAGCTGTCTGCCGCGGCCGTGGATGCGATGAAGGCGCGACTTTCGATTCAGGCGGGCGAATCCGACTATGCCGTTGCCTGCATCGCATCGCCGATCTGCGATCGCGATGGCCGGTGCGTCGCGACCATCTCGATCGTTCTGCCGGAGCAGAAGGCCTTTTCCGACGAAACGCATTACACTTCGCATGCGCGCGCTTCCGCGGACAGGATCGAAGAACTGATGGGCTGGCGCGGTCACTGACATGCTTTTTCTTAACCGTGCAGGGCGACGATCGCTTCGATCTCGACGGTGATATTGCCGGGCAACGACCCGAAGCCGACGGCGGACCGGGCATGCTGCCCGGCATCGCCGAAGACCTCGACGAAAAGATCCGAGCACCCATTGATGACGCCGGGATGATCCTCGAAGTCTGGTGTCGCATTGACCATGCCGAGCAGCTTGACGACGCGCCGTACCCGGGAAAGGTCTCCCAGTGCCTCCTGCAGGACGGCCAGCAGGTTGATGCCTGTCAGTCGCGCGTGGCTATAGGCATCGGCGACATCGACGCCGCCCGATCCCACCTTGCCGGTATGCATGAAACCATCGGCCTCACGCGGGCCCTGGCCGGAAAGATAGATCAGATTGCCTTCGCGCACATGCGTCACGAAATTGGCTATCGGCGGTGGGGGCGGCGGCAACACGATGCCGAGCGACGTCAGCCGCTCGGCAGGCGAACCCGTCCTGTCGGCGGCGGTTGCCGTGGAACTGTTCACGCGAACTCCTGTGTCCTGTAAAAATGAGAGTGGCCCCGGCTTAGCGGTATGAATAGCCGTGGCTGTGACGCACGAGTTTTCGCGCGCGCGGGATATAGCGGCTGGCTGACACAGCTTCCGCGCCGATGATGGCATAGCGCGGTTCGAAAATGCGGGTGAGCACCGAGACGTCACCATTCGAATCGGTCGCCTCGATATCGGCATCGACCAGATCGAAAACGGTGAAATCGGCCCGCTCGCCAACGGCGAGGCGGTTTTCCATCGGCAGCTGGATAACGGACGCCGGCGCCTGAGTAACTGCCTCCACGACCTTGTCGAACGGCATGCCGACCACCAGCAGTTTTGACATGGTCGTCGCCAGATCCCAGACCGGGAAGTTCATCGAGTGGTCGTGCAGATCGGTCGAGATAGAGAATGGCAGAAGGCCCCGCTTGATTGCCGCCTCGGCAACCTTGAACGAGAAGGACGCCCCGCCATGGCCGATATCCAGCCGGATACCGTCGCCGGCACATCGCTCGGCGAGATCGAACAGATCCTCGTCTTCCATGATGCTCGAGCCAGCCTTGCCGTTGAAGCAATGGGTGACGATGTCGCCGGGGCCGAGGATTTCCAGCACTTCGTCATAGAGCGCCGGAGGTTCACCGACATGCACCATCATCGGTATCTTGAGGATCTTGGCGATTTTCTTTCCGAGCTTCACCGGCGTCACGCCCCAGGATCCGGTGATGACGTGGCTCGCTCGGACCTTGATGCCGACGATATGCTCGCTGTTTTCGGCGTAGACCTCAAGAATGCGGTCAAGATTGATGTCCTGAATGCTTCTGAGTTCCGGCACGCGGTTGCAGGCGACAAGACCGATGGAGCCGAGATTGATGAAAGCCTTGATACGCTCGCGCGACGGCTCGATGATATATTCGCGAAAACCATGGAAATTGGCTTCGCCCGCGGAGCCGGCATCCACCAGGGTCGTGACGCCACGCTCCGCGCCGCATTCGGACGGGCGCAGGGAAATATCCGTGCCGCCGTGCCAGATGTGCACGTGCAGATCGATCCAGCCGGGCGAGATCCACGCGCCGTTGCCATCGATGCGCTGCACCTCGGTGGATACGGCAAGCGACGGGCCGACTTCGGCAATGCGGCCGTCAGCATTGATCAGGATATCGATCGGGCCGTTTGGTGTGCTGGCGCCGAAGGCAATGGGTTTGACATTGGCGAGGAGCACAGGCCCCTTCGCCTCATATCGATAAGACATGTTTCATAAGTCCTTTCGAAGCCTTGGATCGAGAAGATCGCGCAATCCGTCGCCAACCATCTGCAGCGACAGCACGGAGAGAATGATGGCGAAGCCAGGAAACAGCGTCATCCAGTCGGCTTGGCCGATATATTGCCGGCCGGCGGAGATCATCGTGCCCCAGGTCGGGATTTCCGGGCTGACGCCAAGCCCGAGAAACGAAAGTCCCGCTTCGGCCAGCATGGCGCTGGCAAAGAGAAATGTCCCCTGCACCAGGATCGGCGACAGCAGGTTGCGCAGCACATGCCGCGTAATGATGTGGCGCGTCGAAATGCCAAGCGCCCGGGCGGCCTCGATATAGGGGAGCTCGCGGATCACCAGGGTCGACGCACGGACGATACGCGCCAGGCGCGGCGCGTAGACGATGCTGAGCGCGATGATGACGGTGGTCAGCGATGGCCCCAGCGCGGCCACAAGCGCGATGGCAAGAAGAATGTCCGGAAAGGCCATCATCGCGTCGATCAGCCGGGCGATCGGCGCATCGAATTGCTTGAAGAATCCGGCGATCAGCCCGAGCGTCACACCGATGATCGCGGACAATGTCACGACGGCGGCGCCGACCAGCAATGACAGCCGCGCCGAATAGATGGTCCGCGAAAACACGTCGCGGCCGAACTCATCGGTACCGAAGATGAACGTGCCGCCCGGCGGTTTCAACCGGTTGACGATGGACAGTTTTGACGGCGCATAAGGCGCGATCAGCGGGGCAAAGATGGCAAGCAGCACGAAGATCGTCAGAACGATCAGTCCGAAGGCAACGGTCTTGCGCTTCAGCAGGCGCCGGATGAATTTGTTGCGCTCGCTGAGCGCCGGTTTCGAGACGATTGCTGTCATCAGTAACGCACCCTCGGATCGACCAGCAGGTAGAGCATGTCGATGGCAAAATTGATCAGGACATAGAGTGCGGCAATGACCAGCAACGCCCCCTGGATGACCGGATAATCGCGCCTGAGCACGGCGGATACCACCAGATTGCCGACGCCGGGCAGGCCGAACACGGTCTCGGTCACGACGGCGCCTGAGACGAGAACCGCCGCAGTCAGGCCGATCACCGTGAGGATCGGGACCAGCGCATTCTTCAACGCATGCTTGAGGATGACACGCCGCTCGATCAGACCCTTGGCGCGGGCAGTCCGGATATAGTCATCTCCGAGCACATCGAGCATCGAGGCGCGGGTGAAGCGCAGCACCAGCGCCGAGGAGACGATGCCGAGCGCAAACGCCGGCAGCGTCAGATGATGCATCCGCTCAGCAAATGTCGATCCCGGTCCGCCGTAGCCCGACACGGGGAACAGATCGAGACGGACGGCAAAGACCTGCATCATGATCAGGCCAAGCCAGAAGCTCGGAATGCTGGCAGCCAGCATCGCCAGCGCTGTTGCTGCCTGGTCGAAGAGCGAACCACGCCGATAGGCCGCATAGATCCCGATCGGCAAGGCGATGGCGCTGGCGATGAGGAGCGAGAACAACGTAAGGAAAAAGGTCGGCTCGGCCCGCTCGAGCAGGGCCGATGCGACCGGCATGTTGAGGAAGATCGATTGGCCGAGATCGCCCTTCAGCAGCTGCCCCATATAATAGATGTATTGAACGCCCAGCGAACGGTCGAGGCCCAGCCGCATGCGCAGCTCCGCAATATCCTGGGCGCTGGCGTCCGGCCCGAGCATGACCGCTGCCGGATCGCCGGGCGTCACCCGTACGATCACGAAGACGATCGTGACGACAAGGAACATCACGACGATCATGCCGAAGAGGCGCTGGAGAATATACCGTATCATGAAAGCCTGATCCTCATGCTCCGGAGAGCGCGCAGGTCTGCAAAGGACACCGGCTCGAGCGAGCCGATGTCTCCGACTGAGGAATGATCATTTCGTAATCGACGCGTTCCAGAAAAATGGCCAAGGGGCCGGATCGACGCCTTCCAGTTTTGTCGACTTGGCAGCCACCGCGTTGAAATTACCGATCTTCATGAAGGCCGCGTCGTCATAGATCACCTTTTGGACATCGGCGAAGAGCGCAACACGCCTGTTTGGATCGACCTCAGAAGTGAATGCATCCACGGCTGCCTTGCGGGCGGGGGTGTTCCACCAGCCCGGCGAACTGGTCGAAAGCGAGCCGATCAGAGCCGGCTCCGGCAGGAACGGGCTGTGGGTGATATAGACGTCCCAAAGCTTGGGATCGGCCCGGCGCTGCGTCAGCGTTGCCCAGTCGACCACCTGCATATCGACGGTAAAGCCGGCAAGCTTGAGATATTCCGCCGCGACCTGGGCCATCTTGTAATGAAATTCATATTGGCGGCTGGTGAGAATCCGCAGTGGCTCGCCATTGTAACCGGCGGACTTCAGCGCTGCCGCCGCGCCTTCCGGGTCCGCCACATTGTAGGCTCCGTCAGTGCCCGCTTCGGTATGCCAGGAATAGGCCTCCGGGTAGATCGCGCCATCGAGGGAAAAGAAGTCCGGGCTGCCGAAGGCCGCAGCCATCATGTCTTCCATGCTGAGCGCCTGGCGGATGGCCTTGCGCACGGCGACGTCCTTGTTCAGCCCCTCGGCCGTATTGAAGACAAAGACCGGATAGCCGAATGGCTTGAGCATGATCGGCTGCGTCGAGGCCGAAGCCTTGACCTTGTCGAAAGATTCGACCGGGATGGAATCCACATAGTCATACTGGCCGGATACTGCCGCTTCGACACGCGTGTTGGGATCAGGAACGGGGACAAAGCGGATTTCGTCGAGATACTGGTGTCGAGCGCCGCCGTAGCCATCGCTCTCGCCGGCCCGGGATTTGTAGCCCTCGAAACGGGTCAGCTGGATATATTGGTCGGCCTTGCGCTCCTTGAGCATGTAGGGACCTGTACCGATGAAGTCCTTCATCACGTCATCCTGCTTTTCCGACGGGATGATGATGGCTGCCGAGTTGTTGAAGGCGAGCAGGGACGCCAGCGGCGCGTAGGGCTGCGTCAGGGTGATCTTCACCGTTGCCGGATCGGCAGCTTCGATGGAAGCAATGAAGCCTGCTGCCTGCTTGCCGCGCGAAGCAATCTTTTCCCAGCGGGCAAGAGAGGCGACAACATCCTCGGATGTCATGTCCGTATCATCGTGGAATTTGATGCCGGTACGCAGCTTGATTGTGTAGGTTTTACCGTCGGCGCTGATGTCCGGCAGGCTATCGGCCAGAAGCGGCGTGACGTTCCAGTTCTTGTCGAATGTGTAGAGGGTCTCGAAAATATGCTGCGTAACGATACCGACGAGATCGGCCGTCGATGACATCGGATCAAGCGTCGGCGGCTCACCGATCGTGGCGACATTGACGATGCCGCCCTTTTCCTGAGCGAAAAGGCCGGAAGGAAGGATTGTCAGTGCAGTTCCCAGCAGAAGTGCAGTCACCTTTTTCACGTTGAAGTTCCCCTTGTTCCACTATTATGTTATATGTGTTCTTACAAAAGAATATTTGATAAGCGGTGGCTGTCAATCGAAAATTGAACTGCCACACGTTTCCATTGTCCGATCAGCGGCTGGCCCCCGGGGCTTCGCCCATGGCGCCGCCTAAGAGCTCGGATTTAACGGAGTTCAACATTGTGCGCGCAGACGCAGATCTTTTGTGGCCGTTGCACAGTAGGCGCGGCGAACCTTCCTCGCTGCGCGCCTTTCCGGGGTGATTTCGTTGAGAGCTTGAACACCGAAAGGATCGGCACTTCGCAAACGATGCGAACGTGGGCAGCATGATCGATATCAGGAACGGCTCCTCAGTCGCGTGACGGCTGTTCCACGACGATAAATGGAGTTGTGGCCTGTGGTTTTGGAATTTACCGCGATTGCTGTCCGGCTCGCAAAATTGCTTCAGCTCGGCAGGCGACGCGGGTCGAACTGTCGGGGATCGAGCTCTTCGGCCCGGAAGGCTGCGGGCGGTGCGGTGTCGCTCAGAAGGGCAGCCGCCAGAGCGCCCAGCGCAGGCGAGGTGAGAATTCCATAGCCTCCCTGGGCGGCCAGCCAGAAGAAATCCGGGCAGCCTGGCGCAAAACCGATGACCGGCAGCCGGTCAGGGGAAAAGCTGCGCAGACCCGCCCAGCTCTTGACGATTCTTCTTACCGGGACCGTCGTCGCCTCTTCGACGTAGTGTGCGGCCCAGGCAACGTCGATCTCCTCCGGCTGTACATCCGATGCTTCGCACGGCGTCGCGTCGGCGGGCGAGGCGAGCAGCCTCCCGCCCTCGGGCTTCATGTAAAAGTCTTCATCTATCTCGTTGATTTCAGGAAGCTTTGCTGCATCGATACCTGCCGGAAGGTCAACGGTGATGGCGGTGCGCCGATGCGGGACGATGCCGCTCGGCCTTACGCCGAAGACCGCGGCCACCGGGTCCGCCCAGGCCCCGGCCGCGTTGACGACGATCCTGGCACCGATCTCACCGGCCGCCGTGCCCAGCAGCCAGCCCGATCCATGATGCCGAGCGGCGAGGATTTCATGGCGCTCGAGGATGTCGCAGCCGTTGCGGCGGGCGCCCTTGACGTAGCCCTGGAGCAGGTTCTCGACCTCGATGTCCCAGAAATTCGGGTCGTGGAAGGCGGCTGCGACATAGTCGGGATTGAGGATCGGAACGCGGGCAAGCGCCTCGTCCTTCGTGAGCCGTTCGATTTCAGGCGTGAATTCGCGTTCTTCGGCGAGCAGCTTTTCAAATCGATCGAGCTTCCCGGCACCCGCGATCATCACGCCGCCGCGTTGCCTTAACAGCGGCACGTCGCTGAAGCCTTCCGGAGGTTGATCGAAAAAGGCCTTCGATATCGTCGCGAGTTTGCAGATTTCCGGCGCGTTGTATCTGATCACGAACTCGGCGGCCGAGCGGCCGGTGCTGTGATAGCCGAGCGCCTCCTCCCGTTCCAGGACGGCGACGGAACGATGCGGGCTCAGGAAATAGGCGAGCGACAAGCCGGCGATCCCGCCCCCGATAATCACGACTTCGTAGTTTGCCATATACCGCTCCCGCAACTTGACGGCGGAGAATAGGGACGGTGCGGGTGCCGCTCAAATTTATAGTGGTAAATGTCGCTATCAATCCTGCTGATGGTCGCAATGATCCAGCGCTTCGGTGTCGGCGACGTGGGCGAGGAAGGCGGCTTCGGCCGGATTGAGGATGGAGTTCGGATTGGAAATGCGGAACACGTCGGTCGTCGGCAGGTCGCGATAGGGGGGCAACTGCCACAAATCTCCCGCCGCGACGGCCTCGCGGGCGATATGATCGGGCAGCATGCCGATGCCGACATCGGCGGCGATCAGCCGCATGACCTCCTCGACATTGCAGGAGACGCCCCGAACCTGCTGGCCGAAGGAGCCAACGGCGCGGACTGCGGTCACGGAATTCATGTGCTGACCGCCGAGTACATCGGCTATGAAGGCGATGTAAGGATCGCCGCGCAGATCGTGGAAATCAACGCCCTCGACGCCGAAAAGCCGGTGGCCGCGGCCGCAGTAGAGCGCGTAGCGCTCGCGTATGTGGAAGCTCTTGTTCAAGCCCTCCGGTATGATGCCGTCGCAGAGGCCCATCGTCGCGATGTTGCGCTCGACGGCGCTCAACACGTCGACGGTCGTCGCCACCGTCATTGATATCGTGACCTTCGGATGCATGCGAAAGAAACTGCCGAGCTTCCGGTCCCAGGCGGGATTGTGGGCGTGGCTCACCGCATGGATGTTGAGATGACCGGTGATCTCCTCGCCCGCCGTTTCCAGAACATGCGGCAGGCGAATGACGGCCGCGAAGATATCGCGGCACTGGAGGTGCAGTTTCTCACCTGCTTCCGTCAGATCGAAACGCCCCGGGCGGCGGTCGATCAGTTTCTGTCCGATGGTCTGCTCGAGCCGTTTGAGGGCCATGCTGACGGCGGGCTGCTGCAGGAGCAGCCGGTTTGCGGCCGCCGTGATGCTGCCTTCCTCGACGACCACCACGAAGGTGCGCAACAGGTTCCAATCGAGATTGTGGGCGAAACGTTCAAGGCGGTTGTTGGTCATGGTGGCCGGCGGAGCGATGATGTACTTTATGCATATTCAGAAGAATGGTCGCTTGCACAAGGCCAATCGCCACGGCGCCGATCAGATGAATCATGCAGCAGGCGCATGAGCCAGTGTCTCAATTTCGTTTGAAAGCCTTGACCCGGCTTGTCATAACACAGGCGCGACAATGCGACGGGAGATAGAGATGGCCGGCAAAAGCCAATTCCAGTGGGACGATCCGTTCCTCCTCGAGGATCAACTGAGCGAAGACGAGCGGATGATCCGCGACACGGCGCGCGCCTATGCCCAGGAAAAGCTGCAGCCGCGCGTGATCGAAGCTTACCGCGAGGAGACGACGGACCCGGCGATCTTCCGCGAGATGGGCGACCTCGGCCTGCTCGGCGTGACCGTTCCCGACACTTATGGCGGTGTCGGCGCGTCCTACGTCGCCTACGGTCTCGTCGCACGCGAGGTGGAGCGCGTCGATTCCGGCTATCGCTCGATGATGAGCGTGCAATCGTCGCTCGTCATCTATCCGATTTTCGCCTACGGCTCGGAAGAGCAGAAGCGGAAGTTCCTTCCGAAGCTTATCAGCGGTGAGTGGATCGGCTGCTTCGGGCTGACCGAGCCGGACGCCGGCTCCGATCCGGCGGGCATGAAGACCCGGGCGATCAAGACCGAAGGCGGCTACCGTCTCGTAGGCTCCAAGATGTGGATCTCCAATGCGCCGCTCGCCGATGTCTTCGTCGTCTGGGCGAAGTCGGAAGCGCATGACAATGCCATCCGGGGCTTCGTGCTGGAAAAAGGCGCGAAAGGCCTTTCCGCACCGAAGATCGCAGGCAAGCTCTCGCTGCGCGCATCGATCACCGGCGAAATCGTTCTCGACAATGTCGAGGTCGCAGACGACGCGCTGCTGCCGAATGTCGAGGGGCTGAAGGGACCATTCGGCTGCCTCAACCGTGCTCGCTACGGAATTTCCTGGGGCGCGCTCGGCGCGGCCGAATTCTGCTGGCATGCGGCCCGTCAGTACGGTCTCGACCGCAAGCAGTTCAACCGACCGCTCGCCCAGACCCAGCTTTTCCAGAAGAAGCTCGCCGACATGCAGACCGAGATCGCGCTCGGGCTGCAGGGCTCGCTCAGGGTCGGACGGCTGATGGACGAGGGCCGCATGGCCCCGGAGATGATCTCGATCGTCAAGCGCAACAATTGCGGCAAGGCACTCGATATTGCGCGCATGGCCCGTGACATGCATGGCGGCAACGGCATTTCCGAGGAATATCAGGTCATGCGCCACATGATGAACCTCGAGACCGTCAACACCTATGAGGGCACGCACGACGTGCATGCGCTGATCCTCGGCCGCGCCCAGACCGGGCTGCAGGCCTTCTTCTGAGCGGCGCCGCCATGGAAGCGCCGCTCAAGGGCATCCGGGTGCTCGAACTTGCCCGCATACTGGCGGGCCCCTGGATCGGGCAGACCCTTGCCGATCTCGGCGCCGACGTCATCAAGGTCGAGAGCCCGGCCGGAGACGACACCCGGACCTGGGGACCTCCCTTCGTGAAAGGCGAAGGCGACGAAAGGCTGGATGCCGCCTATTTTCACGCGTGCAACCGCGGCAAGAGGTCTGTCGTTCTGGACTTTACGACCGCAGAGGGGCAGGAGGCGGTGCGCCGGCTTGCCGCGCAATCCGACGTTTTGCTCGAGAACTTCAAGGTCGGCGGCCTCGCCAAATACGGTCTCGATTATGAAAGCCTGAGGAAAGTCAATCCGCGGCTCATCTATTGCTCGGTCACCGGCTTCGGGCAGGACGGGCCCTATGCTCACCGCGCCGGCTACGACTACATCGTCCAGGGCATGAGCGGCATCATGGACCTGACGGGCGAGCCGGATCGTGAACCGCAAAAGATCGGCGTTGCCTTCGCAGATATTTTCACCGGGCTCTATGGTGTTATCGCGGTGCAGGCGGCCCTGGCACAGCGGGAACGCACGGGCGAGGGCCAGCAGATCGACATGGCGTTGCTCGACTGCATGACGGGCGTGCTCGCCAATCAGGCGCTGAACTTTCTCGTTTCCGGCAAGGCACCGCGGCGGCTCGGCAATGCCCATCCGAATATCGCACCCTATCAGGTCTTTCCGACCGCCGACGGGCATCTGATCGTCGCAGTCGGCAACGACCGCCAATTCGTGAAATTCTGCGAACTCCTCGGCCGGCCGGATCTCGCCTCGGATGCCCGCTACCATACGAATGCAGACCGCGTGCAGCACCGCGAGAGCCTGACACCGGAGCTCGCGGCGGAAGCAGCGAAGTTCGAGCGGGATACGTTGCTCGCCCGGCTCGAAGCCGCAGGCGTCCCCGGTGGCCCGATCAACTCCGTCGCCGACGTTTTCGCCGATCCGCAGGTCGTCCACCGGCAGATGCGGGTGGAGACACCCCATACCGGCGCGGCGGCAGGAACGTCGCCGGGCGTCCGCACGCCGATCCGCTTCTCCGGTGCAACGCTTTCGCTCGAGCGCGGCGTGCCCCGGCTCGGGGAACATACGGATGAGGTTCTGGCGGAGATCGGAATGGTCTTGCCGAAAGACCGGTAAGTCAGGCCGGCATCAATCTCCTTCGCCCCGCCTGCGGGACGAAGGAGCCTTTCTTTTGAGCCTAAACCTTCAAGGCCCGATCGAACACCCGGGAAAGCCGCTCTGCAAAGGCGCGGGGGTTTTCGGGCTTGTCGCCGTCGAGGACGCGGGCCTGGTCGAGGAGGAGTCTGACCGCGTCCTCCCGGAAGCCCTTGTCCTCCGTGGAGCAGGCGGCAAGCGCGGTGATCAGGTTATGGCCGGGATTGATCTCGAGGACTGGCTTGGGAGCGCCCTCCATGCGTCCGGCGCCTTGGAGCATTTTCTGGAGCTGAAGGTCAGGCCCCTGTTCGGGCGCAACAAGGCAGACGGCGCTTTCCGTGAGGCGGTCGGAGGTGCGGACGTCCGAAACCACGTCGCCGAGCGTCTCCCTCGCGAATGCCACGAACTCGGTGACGGCGGCGCCCGCTTCCGTCGAAGCGGCGGCCGCATCGTCCTTTTTGGCGATGGCGGCGAGATCGGCCGCACCCTGGGTGATCGACTTGAACGGCTTTCCTTCGAAATCGGGAGCGGTCGTCACCCAGAAGCTGTCCACCGGGCATGTCAGGAGCAGCACCTCGATGCCGCGGGCGCGGAAACCTTCGAGCTGGGGCGACGCCTTCAGCTGGGCGAGGTTGTCGCCGGTCAGGTAGTAGATGGCCGACTGGCCGTCCTTCATCTCCTTGACGTAATCGCTCAAACCGCGCGGCTTGTCGTCATCCGCGGTCGTGCGGAAGCGCGACAGCGCCAGGAGTTGGCCCCGCCGCTCGAAATCTTCGTAAATGCCCTCCTTGATCACGCTGCCGAAGTTTTCCCAGATCTTGGCGAAGGCCTCGGGATCGCTTTCCGCAAGCTTTTCGATGCCGGTCAGGACGCGGTTCGTCAGCCCCTTGCGGATATTTGCGAGAAGAGGACTTTCCTGAATCATTTCCCGCGAGACGTTGAGCGGCAGGTCCGCCGTGTCGACGAGGCCGCGCACGAAGCGCAGGTAGCGCGGCAGCAGTTCCGCCTCGTCGGTGATGAAGACGCGCTTGACGTAGAGCTTCATCCGGCCCTTGCGATCGGGGTCGAAAAGATCGAACGGCTTCGAGCCGGGCACGAAGGCAAGCGCGGTATATTCGTGGCGCCCCTCGGCGCGGAAATGAACCGTCAGCGCCGGATCGTCGTACTGCCCGGCAACGCCGCGGTAGAAATCGGTATAATCGTCCTTGCTGATCTCGCTTTTCTGCTTCGTCCAGAGCGCCGTGCCGTCTGCTACCTGTGCCGGTTCTGCACCGGGCTTCTCGACGATCGAGATCGGAACCGGCACGTGACCGGACTGCTCCTTGATGATGCGCTCGACCGTCCAGCGCGAGGTGTAGGTCTTGGCGTCGTCCATCAGATGCAGCGTGATGCGCGTACCACGCGACGGCGCGTCCGCGAGATTGACCGCCGAAACCGTGTAGCTGCCCTTGCCGTCGGATGCCCAGTGCCAGGCCTTGTCGGTGCCGGCGCGGCGGGAAACGACATCGACGTTGTCGGCGACCATGAAGGCCGAATAGAAGCCGACACCGAACTGGCCGATGAGCTGGGCGCCGTCCTCGTTCTGCGCGGCTTCAATCCGCTCCATGAAGGCACGCGTGCCGGAGCGCGCAATCGTGCCCAGCGATTCGACAAGCTCGTCGCGGCTCATGCCGATGCCGTTGTCCTCGATGACCAGCCGGGCATTCTCCTCGTCGAGCGTCAGAGTGATGCGCGAGGCGGGATCGCTGCCGAGGAGCTCCGGGGCGACGATCGCTTCGTAGCGCAGCTTTTCGCAGGCGTCGGCCGCGTTCGAAATCAGCTCGCGGAGAAAGACGTTCTTATCGGAATAGACGGAGTGCACCATCAGGTGCAGCAGCTTCGCCACGTCGGCTTCGAAGACATGTTTCTCTACGGACGTTTCGACTTCACTCATTGCGTTTTCGGACCTCGTTGACGTTTGCTCCCAATTGGCAAGCCGCGGCCTGAATTTCAAGGGTCGTCTTGCGGCAGCCCCGCTTCGGTGCGAAGCTCCTGTCAGATGGAAGCGCTGCTCGTCATCAATGCCGGCTCGTCCAGCCTGAAGTTCCAGATATTCGGGATCGCCACGGCGGGGCTCGAGCGGCAGGTTCGTGCGAAACTGGACGGCATCGGAACCCGGCCGCGCCTGAAGGCGACGGCAGCCGACGGCACCGAGCTCACCGATCGGAGCTTGGACAGGACCGATGTTCGCGACCTTCCCGCGGCCCTGTCGGTCGCACGCGACTGGCTGGCGACGCTTCGCGGTTTCGACCTCCGGGCGATCGGCCATAGGGTGGTGCATGGCGGTCCGGATTACGTCCGGCCGGTGCTGATCGACACGACGGTGCTCGACCGTCTGTCAAGTTATCAGGACCTCGCACCGCTGCACCAGCCCAACAATCTCGCGCCGATCCGGCTCGCTATGGAAATCAAACCCGACGTGCCGCAGGTCGCCTGTTTCGACACGGGCTTCCATCGAGGGCGCGCCGAGCATACCGATTGCTATGCCCTGCCGCGCGCCTTCTATGAGCAGGGTGTGCGGCGCTATGGCTTTCATGGGATCTCCTATGAATATATCGCCGGTCGACTGCGCGAGGTGGCGCCGGAGGTCGCCCGCGGCCGGGTGATCGTCGCCCATCTCGGCAGCGGCGCGTCGATGTGCGCGCTGAACGACGGACGCAGCGTCGAAACGACGATGGGCTTTACCGCACTTGACGGGCTGCCGATGGGCACGCGGCCGGGCCAATTGGATCCCGGCGTCGTTCTCCACCTGCTCCGGGACATGAGTGCACAAGCTGTGTCGGACCTCCTCTACCACCAGTCCGGCCTGAAAGGTCTCTCCGGCATATCGAACGACATGCGCGAGCTTCTGGAGAGCGAGGACCCGCGTGCTTCCTTCGCGATAGACCATTTCGTGCACCGCTGCGCGCTCAACGCCGGCATGCTGGCCGCAGCCTTGGGGGGCCTCGATGCTTTTGTCTTTACGGGCGGCATCGGCGAAAACGCCGCGCCGATCCGGGCCCGTATTTCCGAAGGCCTGGCCTGGCTCGGCGCGCGGCTCGATCCGGCCGCAAACGATGCAGATGCCTCGGTCATCTCGAAGGCAGGAAGCCGCGTCGCGCTCCACGTCATGCCCACCGACGAGGAACTGATGATCGCCCGCCATACGCTTGCGATCATCCGTGCTCCTTGAAGAGCCGGCCCGAAATCTTGTCGTTCCGACAGTTCCCCTCCCAATACGGAACGCCTCTACATGTGGCATGCTTCGGCTGAAGCGTGAACCGTGCCGCAAATCGTCTCCCCCCTTGTGGGGGAGATGGCCGGCAGGCCAGAGGGGGCGTCTCGGGGGGCGTCCCGGCGGTCGGCAGGCGCCCGGTCAGATGTTGCCCATGCAGAGATATTTCATCTCGAGATAGTCCTCGAGGCCGTGGCGGGAGCCTTCCCGGCCGATGCCGGATTGCTTGATGCCGCCGAAGGGAGCGGCCTCAGAAGACATGCGGCCCGTATTGATGCCGACCATGCCGTATTCCA
This sequence comes from Sinorhizobium meliloti 4H41, assembly GCF_000375585.1. GTDB lineage: Bacteria > Pseudomonadota > Alphaproteobacteria > Rhizobiales > Rhizobiaceae > Sinorhizobium > Sinorhizobium meliloti_A. The sequence goes on from NZ_AQWP01000012.1 coordinate 171,295, forward strand.
GAGCCTCGGCGACATGCCAGACCCGCTTGAGGTTCTCGGCGTAGAAATAGGCAGCGAGACCGTAGATCGTATCGTTCGCCTCGGCCACCACCTGCTCGGCAGTCTCGAAGCGGATGATCGGGGCGATCGGCCCGAATGTCTCTTCCTGCGCGATGCGCATGTCGTGCGAGATGCCGGTAAGCACCGTCGGTTCGAAGAAGGTGCCGGTCGTTCCGATCCGGCTGCCGCCCGAGCGCACTTGCGCTCCCTTGGCCACCGCGTCGGCCACATGCGCTTCGATCTTGTCGATCGCGTGGACGTCGATCATCGGACCGATGGCGACGTCGGGAGCAAAACCGTCACCGACCGTGAGTTCGCGCACGCGCGTGACGAACTTGTCGGCAAACGCGTCATGCACCGCGGATTGCACATAGATGCGATTCGCCGAAACGCAGGTCTGGCCGGCATTGCGGAATTTCGCCTGGAGCGCGCCGTCCACCGCCTCGTCGATATCGGCGTCGTCGAAGACGATGAACGGGGCGTTGCCGCCGAGCTCGAGGCTTACCTTCTTGATCTGGTCGGAGCATTGCCGCATCAGGAGCCTTCCGACCTCTGTCGATCCGGTGAAGCTGATCTTGCGAACCTTGGGATTGCTGCAGAGTTCGCGCCCGATCGGGGCGCCTTCGGAGGCGTAGAGAAGATTGAGTACGCCTTCGGGAAAGCCCGCCTTCTCGGCAAGCGCGAACATCGCGCCGGCTACCAGCGGCGTCTGTTCGGCGGGCTTCAGGACGATGGTGCAGCCGGCGGCAAGCGCCGGGGAAATCTTGCGCGCGACCATCGAAGCCGGGAAATTCCAGGGCGTGATCGTGCCGACCACGCCGACCGGCTGCTTGATCACGAGCATACGCCGATCGTTGGCGGGTGCCGGGAAGGTCTCTCCGTAGACGCGCTTGGCTTCCTCCGCGTACCATTCGACGTAGGATGCGGCGTGCAGCACTTCGCCCTTTGCCTCGCCGACGGGCTTGCCCATTTCGGCAGTCAGGATAGAGGCGAGGTCGTCGGCATGCTCGACGAGCAGGTCGTGCCAGCGGCGCAGGATGATGCTGCGATCCTTGGCCGGCTTGCCGGCCCACAGAGGCTGGGCGAGGGCGGCCGCGTCGATAGCCGCGCGTGCGTCATCGATTCCCATGTCCGGAAGCGTCGCGAGCAGTTCGCCGGTCGATGGGTTGGAAACATCGAAGGTGGGGCCGGCCGGCTGTCCGGAAGACGGCGTGACTTCGCCGAGGGAGGCTAAGACCTTCGGTCGCCGGATGAGTCTGGTGAGTGCGGGTGTCAGGGCCATGGGGCGTCCTCCCGCGATGCCTGCGGCGACCGCAGGCTTCGCTTCTATTCCTTGTGAGGGCGCGGATCGTGCGCCCCGGCATGGGCGACCGCGATAGCGGCCGGTCCGGCAGCCGTCAACCGCGTGCTTCGAGGATCGATGCCTCGATAATGTCGAGGGCTTCTGCGAAGACCTCGTCCTGGATCGTTATCGGCGCCAGGAAGCGGATGACATTGCCATGGACGCCGCAGGTCAGCAGGATCAGCCCCTTTTCGAGGGCAAGGAGGCGGACCTTGTTTGCGAATTCGGCGCTCGGCAGGTTCGTCCTCACGTCGTTGAATTCGACGGCGTTCATGAAGCCGGGTCCGCGGATGTCGACGATTTCCGGTGCTTTCTCGCGGATCGCCGCAAGGCGCTGCTTCAACCGGTTGCCGAGCTGGTTCGCCCGCTCGCAGAGGTTCTCCTCAACAATCACGTCGAGGACCGCATGCGCGGCGGCGATGCCGAGCGGATTGCCGCCATAGGTGCCGCCGAGGCCGCCCGGCCCGGGCGCGTCCATGATCTCGGCTCGGCCGGTGACGGCCGCAAGCGGGAAGCCGCCGGCGAGGCTCTTCGCCATCGTCGTCAGATCCGGCGCGACGCCGTGATGTTCCATGGCGAAGAGCTTGCCGGTGCGGGCAAAGCCGGTCTGCACCTCGTCGGCGATCAGCAGGATGCCGTGCTGGTCGCAGATCTCGCGAAGCGCCTTCATGAAGGCGGTCGGGACCGGATAGAAGCCGCCTTCTCCCTGAACCGGCTCGATGATGATCGCCGCGACACGGGCCGGATCGACATCGGCCGCGAAGAGCTTCTTCAGCGCCGAAAGCGACTGCTCGACAGTCACGCCGTGAAGCTCGATCGGGAAGGGGGCGTGAAAGACGTCTGCCGGCATCGCGCCGAAACCGACCTTGTACGGAACGACCTTGCCCGTCAGCGCCATGCCCATGAAGGTGCGGCCGTGGAAACCGCCCCCGAAGGCGACAACCGCCTGGCGGCCCGTCGCGGCGCGCGCGATCTTGACGGCGTTCTCGACGGCTTCCGCGCCGGTCGTGACGAAGATGGTCTTTTTCGCGAAGTCGCCCGGCACGATCGCGTTCAGGCGCTCCGCCAGATGCACGTAGTTTTCGTAGGGCACCACCTGGTGGCAGGTGTGGGTGAAGCGATCGAGCTGCGCCTTGACGGCAGCGATCACCTTCGGGTGGCGGTGGCCGGTATTGACCACGGCGATGCCGGCGGCAAAGTCGATGTAGCGGTTGCCTTCCTTGTCGAAGATCTCCGCGTTTTCCGCGCGCTCGGCATAGACCTGCGTGGTCATTCCGACACCGCGGGAGATGGCTGCATTCTTGCGATCTGTGAGGCTCGTCATCGTTGTCGTCCTGGTCGAGAGGGAATATATTGCATTTTTTCTGCAATTTTTCTCAGGAAGAGGTACATTTTTCAGGATGGATTGCAAATCAAATTTGCTGATCGAGACAACACCCGGATTGATGGGCGCTTCTTGTGCAGCCGCCGCGCTCGCGGCTAGATAGCCGCCAGCGATCGGCGGCACGGATCCGGCACGGTGATGAGGATATGAATTGATGGGCGGTATTGGCACCATTCGCTACAAGGTTGCCGAGGCGGCAAGGCTAGCGGGCGTGTCCGCCTCGACGCTCAGGCTTTGGGAAACGCAAGGTCTCGTCGTGCCGGAGCGTTCGGTGACGGGGCATAGACAATATACAGATGCCGATCTCGCCCGGCTGAAGCGCATTTCCTGGTTCCGCTCGGAACGCGGCCTCAACCCCGCAGCGATCAGGGAGGCTCTGGAGGCTGAAAGCGCCTTTACCGAAGACGAAAATGGCTCCGCCACGCCGACCGACGACAATGGCGACCTGCAGGTCGGGCGGAAACTGCGCAGTCTGAGACATGCCGCAGGCAAGACGCTGGAGCAGGTGGCCGGCGACATCGGCATCGCCGCATCCGTGCTCTCGACCCTGGAGCGGACGTCGCAGGGCGTCTCCGTCGCCGTTCTGCACAACCTCGCCGAATATTTCGGAACCACCGTATCGAGCCTCTCCGGCGAAGGGGAGACAAGAGCGCGCGCGCTCGTGCGGGCCGGCGAATGGCGCAACTGGCCGCGCACGACACCGGGGGTGACGGTGCAGTTGCTGGCCGAAGGCAAGAACCAGATGGATTGCCATCGCTTCGTTCTGGCACCAGGCGCCTCGAGCGAGGGCGCCTACCGGCATGAGGGGGAGGAATTCGTCTACGTCCTCTCCGGACATGTGGAGTTCGTGCTGGATTCGGATCAGTTCTACGATCTCCACCCGGGCGACTCCCTTTATTTCGAGAGCCGCCGCCGCCATGCCTGGTCGAACAGGCACGACGGCGAAACCGTGTTGTTGTGGATCAACACGCCGCCGACGTTTTGATAGAAAACATCGGCACTTAGAGCTTGAAAATAATTTAGATGATTATGTGCTGACAGATGTATTCCGACGTAATGAGTCGGGCCGCTGCCAACCACAACGCCTATTCAATCGCGCCGACGCTGAATATTGCGCCCAAGACACACTCCCGGCGTCTTGGGAATCGGCCGGCTATGTTGATGAAGGGCGGAACAAAGTTTGGCCCGATTCCCCCGTTCAGCCTCGAACAGTTCTTTAGCCTGCCCGACCGCTTGCTTCCATCGCCAAGCGATCAACGAACCTGATTGCAGACGATGCACCTGTTCGCGAATGGACGGAAGAAAGCTCGAACGGAGAGGGAGTGTTGATGCAGATGGTGCGCGACCAGCAGCTGGACGGCCTGAGAGCCGTAGCTGTCACAATGGTGCTCTACGCGCATTTCTTCGCAGCCGATGGATCCCCTTGGGGCCATCTCGGCGTTCGGCTGTTTTTCGTATTGAGCGGCTTCCTGATAACCCGCCTGCTGCTCGATGCGCGCGACGCTGCCCGTTTCGAGCCGGCGACGGCACTCAAATCCTTCTACGCGCGCCGCGCACTTCGCATCTTCCCCCCTTACTTCGCCGTCCTCGCCGCCGTTTTTTTTCTTGATCTGGAACGATCGAAGGAGGTCATGGCGTGGCACGCCCTCTATCTGTCCAATTTCTGGTACGCGCTGCAGAACGAATGGACGCCGTGGGTTCTCTGTCATACGTGGAGCCTGAGCATCGAGGAGCAGTTCTACCTCATATGGCCACTGATCGTGCTGCTCGTGCCGCGCCGGTCGGTTGCCGGGGTTTGCATCGGCGTAATCGTTTGCTCGCTCGCCTACCGCTTTTACTGGCCGCTCACCGGTACTCCATCACTCGCGCGGGACCTTTTGCCGCCGGCGTCGATGGATGCGCTGGCCGTGGGCGCGCTGCTCGCCGCCCGCCCATCCTGGCGAGTTGGTTGGCCGGCATGGGCAAAACTGAGCTGGATGCCGCTTTCGCTCGCTTCGCTCGTCCTCGTGTGGTCGAAGCCGGTCGCCATGACACCGGTCGTCGCGTGGTTCGCCTGGATTGGCCTGGAGGTCGTCCCGCTCCTGCCGCTCGCCATGCTGGTCGGCGGCTGTTCGAAGGGGATCGGCGGGCTTGCCGGTCGGCTCGTCGCGCTTTCGCCTTTGGCGGCGCTCGGCCGGATCAGCTATGGCGTCTATCTTTTCCACGCGGTCGTGCTGGCCCTGGTCGTTCAAGCGCAGCCTTTCATCCCGGTCAATGTCTCGGATCAGGGGGCAGGGCGGTTCGTCGTTGCAAGTTCCCTGACCCTGATGCTCGCCTCGGTTTCCTGGCTGTTCTTCGAAAAGCCGCTCAACGGGCTGAAGCGGCACTTTCCCTATATTCGTTCCGACGGCGGAGCCGGGGCGGCAGTCGCTATCCCTGGCGCCAGTCGTGACGAAGCCCTGCAGCCCCAGAACCTTCGATAAGCTCACGAGCCGAACCATGCCGACGCCCCTCGTCTCCATCGTCCTGCCTGTCTACAATGCGGAGCCGTACATCGCCGCAGCTATCGAGAGCGTGTTGCGCCAGGACTACGAGCGTCTGGAGGTAATCGCGATCGACGACGGGTCGACGGATCGGTCGCGGGACATTCTCGAACGCTATCGCAAGAGCGATTCTCGCGTTTCCATCATTTCCCGCGAGAACCGCGGCCTCATAGCGACACTGAATGAAGGCCTCGCGCTTGCAAAGGGCGAGCTTGTCGCGCGAATGGATGCCGACGACATCGCCTATCCGTCGCGCCTGTCGCGGCAGGTCGCATTGTTTTCCGCGGAGCCCCGGCTCGCCCTTTCCGGCACGGGCATCGACATGCTGATCGGCAATCGGATCATCCGCGGCAAGCCCAATCCCATATACCGCCCGGGAAGCCTGCGAATCCTGTCGATGTTCTTCACCATCTTCATGCATTCGACCGTTGTCTATAATCGTAACGTCATCCCGGAAGAGATGCTCCGCTACGACCCGAACTATGTGCATGCGGAAGATTTCGATCTCTTCAGGCGGATCGCGGATCGTTTCCCAGTCCACATGATCGACGAGGCGCTGGTCGCCTATCGCATCCATGAGGATAGCGTCACCAGCAAGCACAAGCGGCAGATGCGCCGGACCCATTTGACCATTGTCGCCGAGAACCTGGCGCGGAATGACCTTCTCGAAGAATCCGCAGCCCTCGAAGCAATCGGCGCCGCGGTGACGAGCGAGACGGTGGCACGTCTTGCCGACTGGGTCCTGGCGCTAGAGGGTGAGATTTCGGCCCAGCCGGGCGAGGTTCGGCGTGCCCATGAGGACGGCGCCCTTTGCTTCTTCTACTTCCTCTACCAGCTCATTGCCGACGAGGAGCAGCCGCGACTGACCCATGAGTTCCTGACGCGGACCGGGAAATGGGGCCTCATCCGCCGCCGCGAGCGATACGGGCTGCTTGCGGCCGCTCGCGCACCCTGGTGCAGCCGGATTTCGCTCGCCGCGAGCAAGCGGGTGGATCGGCTCGCGCGCCACCTGCAGTCGGTGCCCGCCGCGAGCGTGCTTTCCGGACATGGCTGGACCTGACATGGCCGTCGAACAGCCTGCAAAAGCGCAGAAACATCCAAGAGCACAGGCTGCTCGGCACTCGGTGGCCGCTTCATTGCTCGAAGCGTCGGAGCCGTTCGTCAGCTTCATCGTCTGCACGCGCAACCGCGTCCGGGCGCTTGGCGCCTCGATCCGATCGATCGAGGCCGCATGCCATGCCCATGCGGCGAACAGGAGCGAACTCGTCGTCGTCGACAACGGCTCCACGGACGGCACCCCGGAAGAACTCGCACGCATGGCAGCAGCCTCGACAATGCCGATCACGCTCGCCACCGAGCCTCGCCCGGGTCTCGCCGCGGCACGCAATACAGGGATGGCGCGCGCGCGGGGCCGGATTCTCGTCTTCATCGACGACGACTGCGAGGTGGACAGGAACTATCTCGCCGACCTCCAACGGCACTACGCCAGTGGCGATGCGCGGGTCATCCGCGGAGGACGCGTGGAACTCGGCGATCCTGCCGACCTGCCGTTCACCATCAAGCGGTCGAAAGTCGCGGCACGTCTGACCCGCGACGTCCACCCCGGTGGCTTCGTGCTCGGCTGCAACATGACCATGCATCGCGACGTCGCGGCACGCATCGGTCCTTTCGACGAGCGCTTCGGCGCAGGCGCGCCGCTGAAGGCCGCGGAAGATACGGATTACCTGGTCCGGGCATTTCGGCTCGGCATTCCGGTCGAATACGTGCCGGACATGGTAGTCCATCATCATCACGGCCGCCGCCTTCGTGCGGCGATCGAAGAACTGCATCGTAATTACAGCCTCGGCAATGGCGGGCTCTGTCTGAAGCACCTGCTCGGCGCGCCCTGGCTCCTCAAGCATTTCGGCTGGACCGTCAGGTCCGCATGCGGCGAAGTTTTCGGAGGCGCCCGCTTCGACCCGAAGCTGCAACTGTCGCATTGGCCGATCGTTTCGATGAACATTGTCGGCGCCGCGCGCTTCGCGCGGATCGCTATGGCAAACGCGGCGCAGCCGACCGAACGGCGCCAGCCCGAACAAGCAGCACCGAAGCTCAGGTGAGGACCGCAAATGCGTAGATTCCTATTGCCGGGACTGGAGGTCCTGCGCGGCGCGCTGGGGCGGCAAATGCGCCTGCTGCCGGCCGTCGTCATTCTCGGCCTCGCCAGCGCCGCGCTCGAAGGCGCCGGCATCGGCCTCATCATTCCGATGCTGGGCATCATCGCAGGAGATGGACAGGCCAACGGCTTGAGCGGCATATCCGCTTACTTTCAGGCGGTAGGAGAGGGCTTGGGAGACGGCGAACGCCTGCTGGTCATTGCGGCCGCCGTGCTCGCGCTGATCGTGCTCAAGAATATCCTCGCCTTCGCCAACACGTTGCTCACGACCTTCATCTACGGCAAGGCCAGCCACGCCATCCGCAGCGCGCTTTCGGATCAGCTCCTGCGGATTGGATATCCGTTCTTCATGCAGCAAAGTCCCGGCCGGCTGCTCAACATCATCTCCAACGAGTCATGGCGCGCGTCCGACGCGATCCAGACGGTCCTTTCGTCTATCGTGCACGGCTCGGCGGCGGTCATCCTGCTCGCCTTTCTCTTGCTCATGTCCTGGCAGATGACGCTGTTCGTGGCGCTCGGCCTCGTCCTTGTCCAGCTTGCCCATGCGGCGCTCTCCGCGACGCTCAAGGGCCCAAGCCGCCATGTGACCTCCTTCAACAGCGAGCTTGCCGCCAGAATGCTGCATCTCGTTCATGCCGGAAGGCTGATCCGCGTGTTCGGCCAGGAAACACGCGAGAAGGATGCATTCGACTCCGCGTCCGACGCCGTTCGCCGTGCCGGCTTTGCGCTCCAGTCACGACAGGGGGCGCTGCCGCCGCTGACCGAGGTGCTCCATTCGGCGTTGTTTCTGGCGGTGGTGGTAAGCGCCTGGTCCGTCGGCGTCAGCTTTCCGGTGATCGTCGCCTTCGTCGTGCTGCTATATCGACTGCAGCCGCATATGCGCGCCCTGCAGATGTCCTGGAGCCAGATTCAGGGCTGGAGCGGATCGCTCGAAGAGGTGCGATGGCTTCTCGACTCCTCCGACAAGCCGAAGCCTCCTCAGGGCAATGCCCCGGTCGACGGCCTGCACGAGGGCATGAAATTCGACCGGGTGACCTTCCGGTATCCCGGTTCCGAGGTGCGTCCCCTGGTGCTGCATTCCGCAAGCTTCGAAATCCGCAGCGGCCGTTCCACCGCGATCATCGGCCGTTCCGGCGCCGGAAAGACGACGATCGTCAATCTCCTCTGCCGTTTCGTCGAGCCGGATGAAGGATGCATCCTCGTCGATGGCGTGCCGCTCGACGAGCTCGATCCCGTTCAGTGGCGCCGCCAGATCGCGGTCGCCAGCCAGGACCTCGAACTGGTGGACGGCACCGTCCTGGAAAACATCACCTACGGTCAAAGCGCCACACCTGCAGAAGCGGAACGCGCCGCGAAGCTTGCCGAAGCGCACGGCTTCATCGAGCAGCTGCCGCAGGGCTATGAGACGCTCGTCGGCTACAGAGGTGCAAGCCTCTCGGCAGGCCAACGCCAGCGCATCGCGCTTGCCAGGGCGCTGGTGCGCGATCCGGCGATCCTGATCCTCGACGAGGCGACGAATGCGGTCGACGGCCTGTCGGAAGCGGCGATCGTCGAGACGTTGAGATCGAGGGCCGGCAGGCGCACGACGATCGTGATCAGCCATCACCGGAGCACGATCTCGTTCTGCGACGACGTCGTGGTCCTCGGCTCCGGGCGCGTCAAGGGCCAGGCCGCGCTGGCGGACGTCGCGTCGCTCAGCATGGACCAGCTCTACGAGCATGAGACCGGCACGGGGGGCGGAGGGTAGAGGTTTGCGGCACGGGCGCAGACTGCCGGATGCAGGGCGCGCGAGGACCCCGGCTGCTTGTCCATCGACCCTGGTTGCGGGCGCTGAGGCGCGGCCCCTACCCGCTGCCGCGACCTCCCCGTTTGGACGGGGAGAAGGGGCCGGCAGGCGGAGGGGGCTCTGATCTGAAAATTATGCGGCGGCGTAGCGCTTGGCCATCTCCGGCAACCGCAGCACCCGGATCTTCGATGCCTGGCCGGCGGCGTGGAAGGCCTCGAAGCGCTCCTTGCAGACCTCGGTCATGTGGGCAATTGCCGGCTTCAGATAGTTGCGCGGATCGAAATTATCCGGATGTTCGATATGGTGCTTGCGGATCTCGCCGGTGAAGGCGAGGCGGAGGTCCGTGTCGATATTGACCTTGCGCACGCCGAGCGGAATGGCCTTCTGAATCTCGGACACCGGAACGCCCCAGGTCTTCTTCATCTTGCCGCCATAGGCGTTGAAGAGTTCCTGGAGATCGGCGGGGACGCTCGAGGAACCGTGCATGACGAGGTGCGTGTTCGGCAGACGCTTGTTGATCTTGGCGATCGTCTCGATCGAGAGGATCTCGCCGTCGGGTTCGCGGGTGAACTTGTAGGCGCCGTGGCTGGTGCCGATGGCGACCGCAAGCGCGTCGACGCCGGTCTTCGAGACGAAGTCGAGGGCCTGCTCGGGATCGGTCAGCAGTTCCTCGCGTGAGAGCTTGCCTTCAAATCCATGGCCGTCCTCCTTGTCGCCGGCACCGGTTTCCAGATTGCCGAGGCAGCCGAGTTCCCCTTCGACGGAAACGCCGGCAGCATGGGCGATCTTCACGACTTCCGCGGTGACGGCGACATTATATTCGTAGCTCGCGACGGTCTTGCCGTCCTTCTCCAGCGAGCCGTCCATCATCACGGAGGTGAAGCCGTTGGTAATCGCCGAGATACAGGTCGACGGCTGGTCGCCATGGTCGAGGTGGAGGCAGACGGGGATATGCGGATATTCTTCCGCAGCGCCGAGGATCAGATGGCGCAGAAACGCATCGCCGGCATAGGCCCGCGCGCCGCGGCTTGCCTGCAGGATGACAGGAGAGTCGGTCGCATCCGCGGCCCTCATGACGGCCTGGATATATTCGAGATTGTTCACATTGAAGGCCGGCAGTGCGTAATTGTTCTCTGCCGCGTGGTCGAGCAGTTGCCGCAATGTGATCAATGCCATTCTTAACTCCCTGATGCTCCGCGCCACTCGAGGCGCCAGTTCAAGCGCACAATAATTCATGCGGGGCGTTTGGCAACCGGGCCGGCGGTCGTGCCGGTCGCTTGATGGACGTGCGTCAGACCAAATTGCTGTGGATGAGAAATCCCCCTGCCAGAAATCGCTACTTTCGCCCTCTGGTGGTGTTGCCAATCTCAGTTGTGCCCGCAGAGCAGCCGCGGGTTTTCGCGGCCGGCGGCAGGTTCGGTCCGGAACGTGGCGGCGTTCGGCGTCCGCATGAGGGGGAGCCGTTGTGCAAAAAGATTGCAGCGATTGGGGCAATTTTTTATGCATATTACGTAAAGTGCCGCTACAATTCATGAAGGTTGCATGACTGCTCTTTCGGAGCATTCTTCCGTAACGAAGCGCAACATGCCGAAGCGATCTACAACGTTGCAGGTGGATCTCCGCGCGCCGGGGCCGGCCGGCAGACTTGCGTCGTGAAAGGAAGGAAATTCGTCGCAAACGCCTATACAACCTGAGCGATTATCGGCGTTCGCGTTTTAAAGAGAAGGCTGCAATTTTCCGGGCAGATCGCTTGCGTTCGCTGAAAATTTGCACTTCTCTCCTGCGATCAATGAACCCAAAACGAGGGGAAGGAGAAGAAAAATGGCTTCACTGAAACTCAATCTCAGGGCCGCTGCGCTCATAGGCTCGCTGCTCATCGGAGCAAGCCCCGCGCTCGCCGAGGCGGTACTTCACCGCGGCAATGCCGGCGAACCGCAGACGCTCGACCAGGCCCACACCTCCATCAACATCGAGGAGTTCATCCTCAAGGACCTCTATGAAGGCCTGACGATCTACGATGCCGCGGGCAAGATCGTTCCGGGCGCCGCCGAAACCTGGGAGCTTTCGGACGACGGTACCGTCTATACGTTCAAACTGCGTGCCGATGCCAAGTGGTCGGACGGATCGCCGGTGACGGCAGAGGATTTCGCCTTCTCCTTCCGCCGCGTGGAGGATCCGAAGACCGCGGCCGAATACGCCAACATCCTCTTCCCGATCAAGAACGCCGAAAAGGTCAACAAGGGCGAAGTGCCGGTCGACCAGCTCGGCGTAAAGGCCGTCGACGAAAAGACCCTGGAAGTTACCCTCGAACGGCCGACGCCCTTCTTCCTGGAACTGCTCGCACACCAGACGGCGCTTCCGGTCAGCAAGGCGAGCGTCGAAAAGAACGGCGCGGACTTCGTCAAACCGGGTGTGATGGTTTCGAATGGCGCATTCAAGCTGACGGCGCATGTGCCGAACGACAGCCTGACGGTGGAGAAGAACACCAATTATTGGGATGCCGCCAATGTCAAGCTCGACAAGGTGATCTTCTATCCGATCGACGATCAGGCGGCCTCTGTCCGGCGTTTCGAAGCAAAGGAAATGGATCTCGCCTACAACTTCTCCGCCGACCAGATCGAGCGCCTGCGCACGTCCTATGGAGAGCAGGTGCACGTTTCCCCGACGCTTGCCACCTACTACTACGCTTTCGACACCCGCCAGGAGCCCTATAGCGATGTCCGCGTCCGCCGGGCACTTTCGATGGCGGTCGACCGCGACTTCCTTGCCAAGGAAATCTACAGCGGTTCGCAGCTGCCGTCCTATTCGATGGTCCCGCCGGGGATCGAGAGCTACGGCGATCCCGCCAAGGCCGACTTTGCCGACATGTCGCAACTCGACCGCGAGGACAAGGCGATCGAGTTGATGAAGGAAGCCGGTTACGGCGAGGGCGGCAAGCCGCTCAACATCGAAATCCGCTACAACACCAATCCCAATCATGAGCGTGTCGCGACGGCAGTCGCCGACATGTGGAAGAACACCTTCGGCGCCAAGGTCTCGCTGGTGAATCTCGACGTGTCGTCGCACTATGCCTACCTGCAGGAGGGCGGCAAGTTCAACGTTGCGCGTGCCGGCTGGGTCGCCGATTACGCCGATGCAGAGAACTTCCTGGCACTGAGCCTCAGCACCAACAAGACCTTCAATTACGGCCATTTCGAAAACGCCGAATTCGATGCGCTGATGAAGAAGTCCTATGAGGAACAGGATCCGGCGGCACGATCGAAGATCATGCACGAGGCTGAAACTCTGCTGATGAAGGAGCAGCCGATCGCGCCGTTGCTGACCCAGGCGGACCTCTGGCTCGTCGCGGAACGGGTCAAGGGCTGGCAGGACAATGCGCCGAACGCGCATCTGAGCAAGTTCCTGAGCATCGCCGAATAACGAACTGAGGCGACGCGCGGGCACCCGCGCGTCGCCTCCGGAGCAAAGTCAATGATCTCCTTCATCCTTCGCCGGCTGGCGAGTGCGGTGCCGACGCTGTTCATCGTCGTCACCATATCCTTCTTTCTGATGCGTTTTGCCCCCGGTGGGCCCTTCAACCTCGAGCGTCCTCTCCCGCCCTCCACGATGGAGAACCTGATGAGGACCTATCACCTCGATCAGCCGCTCTGGCGCCAATACGCCACCTATCTCGGCAATGCCGTCACGGGCGACTTCGGTCCGAGCTACATTTACCACGACAACAATGTCGCGCAGCTGATCGGCAAGGGACTGCCCTATTCGATGGAGCTCGGCTTTTACGCGCTGTTGCTCGCGGTCGTCGGCGGCGTCATAACCGGAACGATCGCCGCCTTGCGGCAGAACAGCTTCCTGGACTTCGCGGTCATGTCGGTTTCCACGATCGGGGTCACCGTGCCGAACTTCGTCGTCGGTCCCGTGCTGACGCTGATCTTTGCGATCGTGCTCGCGTGGCTGCCCGCCGGCGGCTGGGGCGACGGTTCTCTCCGCTTTCTCATCCTGCCGATGATCGCGCTCGCGCTTCCCCAGCTTGCGGTCTTCGCCAGGCTCACGCGCGGCTCGATGATCGAGGCCCTCAATACGGATCATATCCGCACCGCGAAAGCCTATGGCCTGCCGTCCCGCGCCGTGGTCGTGACGCACGCCATGCGCGGTGCCATGCTGCCGGTCGTTTCCTATCTTGCTCCTTGCGCCGCCGCTCTCCTTACGGGCTCGGCCGTGGTGGAAACGATCTTCACTATACCGGGCGTCGGGCGCTACTTCGTGCTCGGAGCGATCAACCGCGACTATACGCTGGTAATGGGCACCGTGATCCTCATCGCCATCTTCGTCATCCTCTTCAATCTTCTGGTCGATATTCTCTACGGCCTGCTCGATCCGAGGGTTCGCCATGACTGATATCGCTCAGATCCCGGCATCGATGCCCGAAACCAAAGGCCGAAGCCTCTTTCAGCTCGCAACGCTGCGCTTCCGCCGCAACCGCCCGGCCATGGCCGGTTGCGTCATCCTGGTGCTTATCGCGCTCTTTTCCTTCGTTGGGCCGCTTTTTTCGCCTCACAGCTACGATCAGGTCTTTCCGTCCTATGTCACGATCGGCCCCAGCCTCGAGCCGCGTCCGGACACCTCGACACTTCAGGACGTGATGGAAGGCGTGGCGACCCGTGCACGCGTCACGCTCACGGAATTCAACGTCGAAGGCCAGACCTTCACCGCCACCGTGACCTCGGACGAGCCTATCGATCCTCGCGCCACGCGCTATTTCGACCGGGCGAACGAGTTCGAGAACACCGAGGTGGTCGCGACGGAGAACGATGGCCGTACCCTGAAGGTCGAGGGCGAGGTGGCTCGGGAATATTTCCCCTTCGGCACCGATTCCAACGGCCGCGACCTGCTTGTCCGGGTGATGCTGGGCGGCCAGATCTCCATCGCCGTCGGTCTGCTGGCGAGTCTCGTTTCGCTCGGCATCGGCGTCGTATACGGGGCGACATCGGGCTATATCGGCGGGCGCGTCGATAACGTCATGATGCGCCTGGTCGAGATCCTCTATTCGCTGCCCTTCGTTTTCCTCGTCGTGGTGCTCGTCGTCTTCTTCGGCCGGAGCTTCATCCTGATCTTCCTGGTGATCGGGGCTGTCGAATGGCTGGATATGGCCCGCATCGTGCGCGGCCAGACGCTGGCGCTCAAGCGGCGTGAGTTCGTTGGAGCGGCGCAGGCCCTGGGTCTGACCGACTGGCAGATCATCCGCCGGCACATCATCCCGAATACGATCGGTCCGGTCATCGTCTTCGTCACCGTCGTCGTGCCGAAGGTCATCCTGCTCGAGAGTTTCCTGTCGTTCCTCGGACTGGGCGTGCAGGCGCCGCTTACCAGCTGGGGTGCGCTGATCTCGGAAGGTGCGAACAATATACAGTCGGCGCCGTGGCTCTTGATCTTCCCCGCCATCTTCTTCGTCGTGACGCTGTTCTCGCTGAATTTCGTCGGCGACGGCCTGCGCGATGCGCTCGACCCGAAGGACCGCTGACATGACAGAGACGAAGGACTCCATTCTCGCTGTGCGCGGCCTGAAGGTCGACTTTTCCACCCCTGACGGCACCGTCGAAGCGGTCAAGGGCATCGATCTCGACGTCCGTTCCGGCGAGACGCTCGCGGTCGTCGGCGAATCCGGTTCGGGCAAGAGCCAGACCATGATGGGCATCATGGGTCTGCTCGCCAAGAACGGGACGGTGACGGGTTCGGCGCGCTATCGCGGCCAGGAACTCGTGGGCCTTGCACCGAAGGCACTGAACCGGGTGCGCGGCTCGAAGATCACCATGATCTTCCAGGAGCCGATGACTTCGCTCGACCCGCTTTACACGATCGGCCGCCAGATCGCCGAGCCGATCGTCCATCACCGGGGCGGCAGCTTCAAGGAGGCGCGCAGACGCGTCCTCGAGCTCCTGGAGCTCGTCGGCATTCCCGAACCGGGGCGGCGCATCGACAGCTATCCGCACGAGCTTTCCGGCGGCCAGCGCCAGCGCGTCATGATCGCCATGGCGCTTGCCAACGAGCCGGACATCCTGATCGCCGACGAGCCGACGACCGCCCTGGACGTGACCATCCAGGCCCAGATCCTCGATCTGCTCAAATCGCTGCAAAGGCGCTTCGGCATGGCGATCGTTCTGATCACCCACGACCTCGGCATCGTCAAGCACTTCGCCGATCGGGTCGCGGTCATGCGCCGTGGCGAGGTCGTGGAGCAGGGGGTGACGGCCGATATCTTCGAGCGGCCGAAGGCGGACTATACCAGGATGCTGCTGGAGGCCGAACCGAGCGGGCGCAAGGCTCCGCCTTCCGACAATGCCCCGATCATCCTGGAGGGTCGCAATGTCGCGGTGGACTATACGATCGCTGGCGGCCTCTTCCGCGGGGCCTCGGCCGCTTTCCGTGCGGTCGACGGCGTCAATCTGAGGCTCAGGCAGGGTCAGACGATCGGGATCGTCGGCGAATCCGGCTCCGGGAAGTCGACGCTCGGCCGGGCGCTGCTGAGGCTTCTGCCGAGCAGCGGCTACTACCGTTTCGGCTCGACCGACATTTCCGGCTTCGACCGCGGCGCGATGCGACCGCTGCGCCGCCAGCTGCAGCTCGTCTTTCAGGACCCTTACGGGTCGCTCTCGCCACGCCGGACCGTGGGCGAGATCATCACCGAAGGCCTCCATGTGCATGAGCCCGACCTGAGCCGTGCCGACCGCGACCACAGGGCCATCGCAGCGCTGAAGGAAGTCGGTCTCGACCCCGCCTCGCGCAACCGCTATCCGCATGAATTCTCCGGCGGACAGCGCCAGCGCATCGCGATCGCCCGCGCGATCATCCTGAAGCCGAAGGTCGTCATTCTCGACGAACCGACTTCGGCCCTCGACCGGTCGGTGCAGGGGCAGGTGATCGAACTCCTGCGCGGTCTGCAGGAAAAGCACGGTCTCTCCTACATCTTCATCAGCCACGATCTTTCGGTGGTGAAGGCGATATCCGACTATGTGATCGTGATGAAGAACGGCCGGATCGTCGAAGAGGGGGAAACGGACGCGATCTTCGATGCACCGAGGGAGCCCTATACCAAGACGCTGATCGGAGCCGCTTTCAACGTGTGAGGCAGGCAATCTCGTGCCGGATTGCCCCTCATCCCGCTGCCGCGTCCCTTCTCCCCGCAGGCGGGGAGAAGGGGCTATACGGCCCGAATTCGTCAACATGACCGCACTTTTTCAGGGCACGTCCCCTCACCCCGCGTGCGGGGGAGCACTACCGCTCCTCCGATAACGCCTTCTTGTCGAGCCCGAACTTCTGCATCTTCTCGTAAAGCGTCTTGCGTGAAATGCCGAGCGACTCGTAGACGGGCTTCAAAGCGCCGCCATGGGCCGCGAGAGCGCTGGCGATGACACTCTTTTCGAAGGCGGCCACCTTGTCGGCCAGGCGCCGGCCGTTCGCCGATGCAAGCACCTCTTCGCGTTCGGCTTCGAGCCCGAGGACCAGACGCTCCGCGGCATTGCGCAACTCGCGTACGTTGCCGGGCCACTCGCGTGCGGCCATTTCGGAAGCGAGCGCGGGCGAGACGACGATGTCGTCCCGGCCGTAGCGAGCGGCGGATTCGCGGACGAGCTGCATGAAGAGCAAGGAAATATCGGAACGGCGCTGCGAAAGCGTCGGCACTCTCAAGGTTGCGACGTTCAACCGGTAAAGCAGGTCGGCGCGAAAGCGGCCGCTTGCTACCTCGCGTTCCAGGTCGACCTTGCTAGTCGCGATGAAACGAACATCGAGCGGTACGGTCTCGTTCGAGCCCAGGCGGGTTATGACCCGCTCCTGCAGCACGCGAAGGAATTTCGCCTGGAGATCGAAAGGCATGGAGCCGATCTCGTCGAGCAGGATGGTGCCGCCGCGGCCATGCTCGAATTTGCCGTAGCGCGGCCTGAGCGCTCCGGGGAATGCGCCCGGTTCGTGCCCGAAGAGCTCGCTTTCGATCAGGTTTTCCGGAAGAGCGGCGCAATTGATGGCGATGAACGGGCCGCTCGCGCGGCTGCTCAAATCGTGGAGCGCGCGGGCGACGACTTCTTTTCCAACTCCCGTTTCGCCGATGATCAGCGTATCGGCGTCGGAGGCGCCGATCGCCCTGATGCGGTAGCGCAGGTCGACCATTGCCTGGCTTCGCCCGGGCAGCCGCTGTTCTATGTCGTCGCGTTTGCCCGCAACGGCCCGCAGGCGGCGGTTCTCGAGCACGAGACCACGCCAATCGAGCGCGCGGCGAATGGTGCCGGCAAGCATCTGGGCGGTGAAGGGCTTTTCGACGAAATCATAGGCGCCCTCGCGCATCGCCCGGACCGCCAGCTGCACATCGCCGTGTCCGGTCACCAGGATCACCGGCAGTTCGGCATCGATCTCGCGGATGCGCTGCAGAAAGGTCATTCCGTCCATTCCGGGCATGCGGATATCGCTGATGACGACGCCGTGGAAGCTGAAGGCGATGCGTTCGAGCGCATGCTCGGCGCTGGCGAACGTATCCACCCGGAAGCCGGCGAGTTCCAGCGCCTGAGCGCTGGAACGACGCAGTTCCTCTTCGTCGTCGACGAGCAGGATGCGGCTTTCGCTCATTCGGCTGCCTCCCGCCCGGCTTCTCCGGCAACCGCAAGCTCGATACGAAAGACCGCGCCACCCTCCGGATGGTTCGACACGGTGAGGCTTCCTCCGAAATCCTTGATGATGTTGTAGGAAATGGACAGGCCGAGTCCTAGGCCTCTTCCCACGCCCTTCGTCGTATAGAACGGATCGAAGATGCGTTCGGCAACTGCCGGAGCAACGCCCGCGCCACGATCGCGCACCGTCAGCACGGCCCTGCCGCCTTCGCGCCAGGCGCGCACCGAAAGCTTGCGATCGTCAAGTCCCTCGACGGCGTCGGCGGCGTTCGAGATCACGTTGACGAGCACCTGCTGCAAGCGGACCGAACCGGCAAGGACCGCCAGCTCATCGCCGAGATCGGTATCCATTTCCGCGTCTGCCGCTTTCAACCGGACTGCCACGATCTCCAGCGTGTCGCGCATCACCTCGTCGAGACGAACCGGGCCGAGCTTTTCATTGGGTTTTCGCGCAAAGTTGCGCAGGTGACGGCTGATCGAGGCCATACGGTCGATCAAGCCCGAAATCCGCCGGACATTGTCGCTCGCCTCGGCCGTGCGGCCACGCTCGATGAGCAGCGCGGCGCTGTCGGCATAGGTCTTGGCGGCGGCGAGCGGCTGGTTGAATTCGTGAGACAGGGCAGCGGACATCTGCCCGAGGCCGGCGAGCTTGCCCGCCTGGATGAGATCGGCCTGGGTCTGGCGCAACTGCTGCTCGGTGAGCCGCCGCTCGGCGATCTCCGCTTCGATCTGCGAATTGACGCGCGCAAGATCCGCCGTGCGCTCCTCGACGCGGCGCTCGAGTTCCTCCTGCGCCTGCTCCTGCATCAGAATGCGCTCCCTGAGCCGTGCGCGCCGTTGGATGATGATCGCGATCGCCAGGCCGGCAAGGCAAAGGAGCAGCATGACGGCTGCAACCGTGGTCAGGGCCTGGGTCCGCACGGATGCGGTGTCCGTAAGAACGTTCACGGTCCAATCCGCCTCCGGCATATAATGCGAGAGGGCCAGATATTCCCGCTCGCTGCCCTCGGACACCTTTAGCAATCGATGTCCGGAAAGCTCGCTTTGTACGACCGGCAGGGGGCGGAGCGTGGCGTCCGCATAGCGCCGCGAGCCCTCCGTCCGGGCAAGCCGGTCAGGCGTCAGCGGCAGGATCCCAGCATAGAGCCATGCAGGATTGCCGCTCATGAAGATGATGCCTTCGGGGTCGGAGACGAAGATCCGGTATTCGCCACCCTGCCAGGAGGCTTCGATGGTTTCGATATCCACCTTGAACACGATCACGCCGCGGATGTCCCCTCCGACGCGGACCGGCGCACCGAAATAGTAACCGCGCTTCAGCGATGTCGTGCCGAGAGCATAGAAGCGGGACTGGTTCCCCTTGAGTGCGTCCTGAAAATAAGGGCGGTAACTGAAATTCTCGCCGACAAAGCTCGTCGGTCCATCGTAATTGCTGGCGGCGATCGTGTTGCCATCCGGTGTGATGACGTAGATGTCGGAAGACTTGAGGAGTCCGTTGATCTCCTTGAGATACGAATTGACGGCCCCGCGCAGCCGCCGGTCGCGCGGACGCGTGACCAGTTCCTTGACGTCATCATGGTCGGCGATCAGCGCGGGCAGGGCCTGATAGCGGTTCAGGTGACCGCTAAGGGCCGCAACCGCCAGCCGCAGAGCCGTGTTCGCCTGCGACGAGGCCTCCTGCATATAGCTGCGCGTGGCGACGGCGGTTCCCTGGACGGCGATCAATCCTGCGGCTGCCGGCAGGAGAAGGAGGGCAAGAACGAGACGGTATTTCACGGGATGGACGGGCTCCTCCTCCCGCTCGCGGTGTTGGCCGCAGGATCGAATGTTGCCGGCCGCCGCGATGCTAAATGGCGCTCTGACGCGTGGCAAGCTGCCATGCAGGCGGTCCTCTCCGGTCTGTGGTCGTAATTGTTAACGGTCATCCTGTCGTGTCAACACCCCATTGACAATCCGTTCTTTCGGGACGGTCTTTCGCTCTCGGCGTCCAGAGAGCATCTAACCCACATCAACGCACCCCGCAAAGCGCGGGCAGAAAGGAAGCGGATCATGCTTGACCAGATCAAAGGCCTGCATCACGTAACGTCGATGGCGAACGACGCCCGCACGAACAACCGGTTTTTCACCGACACGCTCGGCCTGCGCCGCGTCAAGAAGACGGTGAACTTCGACTCGCCGGACGTCTACCATCTCTACTATGGCGACGAGACCGGCACCCCCGGCACGGTGATGACCTATTTTCCCTTTCCGCAGATGCCGCGCGGCCGCGCGGGCACCGGAGAGGTCGGGACGACCGTCTTCTCCGTCCCGCAGGGCTCGCTCGGCTTCTGGCAGGAGCGCCTGGCGACACTCGGTGCGAGCGGTATCAAGCAGACGGAAAGCTTTGGCGAAAAGCGCCTGAATTTTGCCGGTCCGGACGGCGACGGCTTCGCTCTCGTCGAGGTCGAGGATGACCCGCGTACGCCCTGGACCGAAGGTGGCATCTCTTCGGATCACGCCATTCGCGGCTTCCACTCGGTCGCCATGCGGCTACGCGACGAAAGCGCGACTGCGGAACTGCTGAAGTTCATGGGTTACGAGGAACTCGACCGCAAGGACGGCGTAACCAGGCTGATCGTGCCCGGCGGCAACGGCGCGAGCCTCGTCGATCTGGAGACGCTGCCAAACATCAGCCGCGCCGCACAGGGTGCCGGCTCGGTTCACCACGTCGCATTCGCCGTCGACAACCGCGAGAAGCAGTTGGAGGTGCGCAAGGCGCTGATGGACACCGGCTACCACGTGACGCCGGTGATCGACCGGGACTATTTCTGGGCGATCTATTTCCGCACGCCGGGCGGCGTTCTCTTCGAGATCGCCACGAACGAGCCCGGTTTCGACCGGGACGAGGACATCGCGCATCTGGGAGAGGCGCTGAAGCTCCCGCAGCAGCACAAGCATCTGCGCCCGGTTCTCGAAAGCCATTTGCAGAAGCTGGACGCCTAGCGGCCAGCACCCTGTGCGCTCCTTCCGCTGGCGCAGGAAGGAGCGCACTTCTTTAGATAGAATAAGTGTTCGCAACCACGCGCGCACAAAGGAGAAATCGATGGTCGATCATGGCTATGTGCACACATTGAAATCCGGCAGGCCCGGCGGTCCGATCCTTTTCGTACTTCACGGGACGGGCGGCGACGAGAACCAGTTTTTCGGCTTCGGGGCGCAGCTCCTGCCGGAGGCCACCGTTGTGTCGCCGCGGGGCGACGTATCGGAACACGGGGCCGCCCGCTTCTTCCGGCGAACGGGCGAGGGCGTTTACGACATGGCGGACCTCGCGCGTGCGACGGAGAAGATGGCGGGTTTCGTGAAGGCGCTCGCTGGCGAACACGACGCCTCGGAGATTGTCGGTCTCGGCTATTCCAACGGTGCCAACATTCTCGCGAATGTACTGATCGAAGAGGGCCTCTTCGACAAGGCTGTGCTCATGCATCCGCTGATCCCGTTCCGTCCGGAGGACAATCCCGCGCTCGCCGGCCGCAAGATCCTGATTACGGCCGGAGAACGCGACCCGATCTGCCCGGCCCCGCTGACACGCGCGCTCGGGGACTACTTCACGAAGCAGAAGGCGAAGGTGGAATTCGAGTGGCATTCCGGCGGCCACGACATCCGCCAGAACGAGATCGCCGCCATCGAAGCGTTCGTTAAAGGCTGAGAGCATAAGGGCGGCGGCGCGGTACCTTGAAAAGAGACGGGGATTGAACTAAGTTCAGTGAACTAAGTTCGATTACGAGGACCCCGATGGAAACCGTCAACATTCACGAAGCGAAAACCCACTTGTCGCGACTGATCGAGAAGGCGGCGCAGGGGCAGCCCTTTATCATTGCAAAAGCGGGAAAGCCGATGGTGAAGGTGATCCCGATCGATCAGCCTTCCGATTCGAAAGTGCAGCGGATCGGCTTCATGGCGGGTCAGTTTACGGTACCGGACGACTTCGATCAGATGGGCAGTGACGAGGTTGCAGATCTTTTTGGCGCATGAATATTCTTTTTGATACGCACATTCTCCTCTGGGCGGCCGGTGTACCCGGCCGCTTGTCGAAGGAGGCCCGCGCGCTCATCGAAAGCTCCGAGAATACGCTTTACTTCAGTACGGCCAGCGTGTGGGAGATCGCGATCAAGCGTGGCTTGGGGCGGATGGACTTCGATGCCGATCCACGGCTCCTGCGCCGAGGTTTGCTGGACAATGGTTACCGGGAACTACGGGTCGACGGCACCCATGCGGTGGCACTTGATCAACTCCCCCTGATACACAAGGACCCATTCGACCGCATTCTCATCGCGCAGTCTCTCGTCGAAGGACTTACGCTCGTCACGTCCGATGAAGTCGTCAGCCGCTACCCGGGTCCTATCCGGCTTGTTTAGTCTTCATTCGAGCCGCCTGCGGAACAGCCACGCGGCCGAGGAGAGGGTGACGATCGCGATCAGGCAAAGCGGCAGCGTCTGGTGGACGACTTCGGCAAGGGGAATGTCCTTTAGAAACACACCTTTCACGATCACCAGGAAATAGCGCAGCGGATTGATCAGCGTCACTGGCTGCAACCAGGCGGGCATGTTTTCGATCGGCGTCGCGAATCCGGAAAGCAGCATGGCCGGGACCATGAAGAGGAAGGCACCGAGGATTGCCTGCTGCTGCGTCATGGACAGCGCCGAGATGAAGAGACCGAGGCCGACGACGGCGGCGAGATAGAAGATGGCGCTCCCATAGAGCAGGAACAGCGAGCCGCGCAGCGGCACGCCGAAGATGAAGACCGCGGCAAGGATATAGATGGTGATGTGGAAGAGGCCGATCATCATCGGCGGGATGAGCTTGCCGAGCAGGATCTCATGGGTGCGCAAAGGTGACACGATGAGCTGGTCGAAAGTGCCGAGCTCCCGCTCGCGCGCGACCGACAGCGCCGTGACGATAAGCCCGATCAGGAGAGCGATGCTCGCGACCAGGTTCGGCACCATGAACCATTGGTAGGTGAGGTTCGGATTGAACCAGTTGCGGACCTCGACCCGGATCGTCTCGGGGGCCGCACGCCTGCCCGCCGGCGTTTCGGCCGCGACGGCGCCGACGATGCGGCCGAGATAGCCGGAGACGATCTGCGACGCGTTGGAACGCCGGCCGTCGAGGATCATCTGCACTTCCGCCGGTCTCCCCGCCTCGATATCGCGGGAGAAGGTGGGGCCGATCTCCAGTACGGCCAGGACCCGCTGGGTATCGATCGCGAGGCGGACCTCGTGAGGGCTGCTCGCGAGCTCTATCGAGCGAAAGGTCGGAGAGCCGCCGATCTGCTGCACGAGTTCCTGGCTCCATTGGCCGTTGTCACGGTTGAGCACCATGAGATCGACGTCAGTCACCTCGAGCGTCGCCGCATAGGAGAAGACCAGGAGCTGGATGATCGGCGGGCCGATCAAAACGGTGCGGCCCTTCGGATCGCGCAGGACCGCGAGCAGCTCCTTGACGATCAGGGCTTTCAGCCGCGTCCACCACATGTCAGCCGATCCTCTTTCTGGTGCTTCGCGCCGCCAGCGCGAAGAACATGCAGCCGATCAGGAACATCACCGTGATGGCGCGTGCGAACATCGGCCAGATATCGCCGGCGAGAAACACGGTCTGCAGACTGGGAATGAGGTAGCGCGCCGGGACGGCATAGGTGACCCATTGGATGACGGTGGGCATGGAATTGATCTCGAAGAGGAAGCCGGACAGCAGGAAGGCCGGGAGGAAGGCCGAGATCAGCGCGAGCTGCGAAGCGAGAAACTGGTTCTTCGTCGCGGCCGAGATCAGCAGCCCTTGTCCGAGCGCCGGCATCAGGAAGGTGGCCGAAAGGGCGTAGAGCGCCGCCACCGATCCCCGGAAGGGGACATCGAAAAGAAAGACCGCCACAAGCACGCAAAGCGTCATCGACGTAAGGCCGAGGACGAAGTAGGGCAGCAGCTTGCCGGCGAGCAGCTCGGCGGCTGAGACGGGCGTCGCCATCATCGCCTCCATCGTGCCGCGCTCCCATTCGCGGGCGACGACGAGCGAGGTGAGCAGCGTGCCGACCAGCGTCATCACGATCGCGATCGAGCCCGGAACCAGGAAGTTGCGGCTTGTCAGCTGCGGGTTGAACCAGAAGCGCTGTTCGGCGGAGATCGCCGGAGGCGGGCTCCGGCCCTCGCTCAAGCGCTGGCGCTCCCAATTGGCAACAGCACCCTGTGCATAGTTCTGCACGAAATTGGCGGTGTTCGGATCGGAGCCGTCGACGATCACCTGGACCGACGGATGGCGCCCCGCCGCGTGGTCGGCGGCAAAGCCGGCGGGGATCACGAGGATGCCGCGCACCCGTCCGAGGACAAGGTCGTCCTCAAATTCCCTGCGGTCGCGTCCGGTGACGACGGAAAAGTAGCGCGATGCCTCGAAGCTGGCAGCGAGGTCGCGCGTGAGCGGGGTCGCCTCCTCGACCACGAGGGCTACGCGCGTGCGCGTCGTATCGAGCGACACGCCATAACCGAAGAGGAAGAGCAGGACCAATGGCAGGACGAACGCGATCAGGATACTGCTCGGATCGCGTACGACCTGATAGGTTTCCTTGCGCACCAGGGCGGCAAAACGCCGGGCCCGGCCCGCGGGTTCGTACGCTTTCGCCATTTTCCTCTCGGCGTTCATGCAGCCTCCTTCGCCTCGGAGCCTTGAACGAGCGCGATGAACGCGTCCTCCATGGTCGGGTCGGGGAGGTCCTTGCTTGCGACACGGGCCTTCATGTCGTCCGGCGAGCCGAGTGCGATCGAGCGGCCGCGATAGATGAGTGAAATGCGGTCGCAATATTCCGCCTCATCCATGAAATGCGTGGTGACGAGAACGGTCACGCCCTTTTCGACGAGGCCGTTGATATGGGTCCAGAACTCGCGCCGGGTGATCGGATCCACGCCGGAGGTCGGTTCGTCGAGGAAAAGCACTTCCGGTTCATGAAGCACCGCACAGGCAAGCGCCAGACGCTGCTTGAGACCGAGCGGCAGGTCCTTGGCCGACATGTCGAGGATCGTGCGGAAGTCGAAGATTTCGCTCATCAGAGCGATGCGTTCGCGTTTTCTCGCGCCGGACAGCCCGTAGACGCCGGCAAAAAAATTGAAGTTCTGGATGACGCTCAAATCACCGTAGAGAGAGAATTTCTGCGCCATGTAACCCAGCCGATTGCGCGCCTCGGGGGCGTTGCGCCTGAGGTCGAAGCCGGCGACGCGGCCTTCGCCGGCGGTCGGCTTCAGGAGGCCGCAAAGCATTTTGAACGTCGTCGACTTGCCGGCGCCGTTGGGGCCGAGGAGGCCGAAAATCTCGCCGCGTGGAATATCGAAGGTGATGTTGTCGGCGGCGGTAAAGTCGCCGAAGCGTTTCGTCAGACCCCGCGCCTCGATCACGGGTCTGCCGGCGTCTTCGGCGAACTCGCGCTGTGTTTCCGCAAGCCTCGACCGGCCGCCGGGACCTCCGCCGAGCATATCGACGAAAGCGTCCTCGAAGCGGGGCGGGGTGACCGCTGCGTGAGCGGCATCGGCCGTGTCGCCGAGCGGCGGTGAAAGACCCTGCTTCATGACGAGACGTATGGCTTCGCCCTGGATCACGCCGTCGACCACGCCCTGCTCTTCGAGGAGGCGCGCAAGCGCTTCGCGGCGGCGGCCGCGGATGCCGGAGAGGCGAAAGACGCGGTCCTCGACGCGGCCGGTCATCTCCGCCGGCGGGCCGGAAAACATGAGCCTCCCCTGATTGAGCAGGAAAACATGGTCGCAGGCTTCCGCCTCTTCGAGATAGGCGGTCGACCAGACGACGGCGATGCCCTCCGCCCTCAGATTTCCGACCATCTTCCAGAGGTCGCGCCGCGAAATCGGATCGACGCCGACGCCGGGCTCGTCGAGAAGCAGGAGCCGCGGCTTGCGCAGGAGCGCGCAGGCGAGGCCGAGCTTCTGTTTCATGCCGCCGGAGAGCTTGCCGGCAAGCCGCGTGGTGAAGCGGGCAAGATCGGTGAAGTCGAGCAACTCACCGAAGGTCCGGCTGCGCTCGGTCTTCGGCAGGCCGCGCAGATCGGCGTAGAGGTCGAGATTCTCCTGGACCGACAGGTCTTCATAGAGGCCGAAGCGCTGCGGCATATAGCCGATTGCCGCCTGGATACTGGCGGGATCCCTCCGGGTATCGTAGCCGAGCACTTCTATGGTGCCTGCATCCGGCAGCATCAGGCCGGTCATCAGCCGGATCAGCGTCGTTTTGCCTGCGCCATCCGGACCGACGAGACCGGTTACCCATCCGCCGAAGATTTCACCCGCAACCGCGTCTAGCGCCGGGGGCGCGGTACCGAACCGCTTGGTGACGGCGTTCAGCCGAACGAACGGGGTCGTGCCGGGCTCCGTTGCGCGGGCGGGCATCAGGAAGCCTCCTTCGCTTCCGGCAGGTGCACGGTGACCGGCATGCCCTGGCGAAGATCCTTGCCCGGATCGGCGATCACGATGCGCAGCCTGTAGACGAGATCGGTTCTGAGCTCGGGTGTCTCAACCGATTTAGGCGTGAACTCGGCGACGGGGGATATGAAGCCGACGGTTCCCTCATAGTTGCGATCGGGCGCGGTGTCGGAGGTGATCGTCACCTTCATTCCCGGATGTACACGGCCGAGGTCGGGCTCCGCGACATAGGCGCGGACCCAGACCGGTTCCGTCAGCGAAAGCACGTAGACGATATCGGCGGGCGAGACGATCGCACCGGTTTCACGCACGCGGGATATGATGACGCCGTCGCTCGGGGCGGCAAGTTGGGTGTCATCGAGCGAGATGCGGGCGCTCTCGGCTTTTGCCGTCGCGGCATTCGCCTGGGCCGCCGCTGCCGCTATGTCCTCTGCGCGGTTTCCCTCTTCGAGAAGCACCAAAGCCTCGCGGGCCGACCTTGCGCGTGCATCTGCCGCTGCACGGCTGGCGTTTGCCTGGTCGAGCTCCGCCTGCGAGATCGTGCCGTTCGGACGCAGCTGCTTTGCGCGTTCATAGGCGAGCTTCGCATTCTCAAGCTCCGCAAGGCGTTCTTCATGCGTGGCGCTCGCCTGGGCGATTTCGGCTGCGCGGGCCCCGGCCTTTAGCTTTGCCAGCGTCGCCCGGGCAGCCTCGGCGTCCGCTTCGGCGGCACCGAGCGCCTGGCGGAACGGCTCGGCGTCGAGCCTCGCGATCACGTCGCCTGCCTTCACGCTATCGCCCTCGTCGACGCGCAACTCAGCGATCCGCCCGCTCACCCGAAAGCCAAGCAACACCTGCCGAATGTCAACATTGCCGTAGAGCACCGCCTGCCGCGGCTCACCCGCAAAGCCGAGGCGCGCCGGCAGGTCGAACCACCAGGCACCGGCGAGAGCTGCGGCGACGATTGCAACGAGTATGGCGACCTTCCTCATGACCGGCGGTCCCTCTCGGCACCGAGCACCGCCACGAGTTCGGCGGCATGGCGGTGCAATGTCTCGATCTCCTTCGGTCCGGCAGATTCCCATTCGAGCTGGGCATAGACGGCTGCATGCGCCATTCGGAACACCAGAACGCTTCCGACGAAGGAGAGAGTTCTCAGACGAATGTGCTCCGAAGCCGGGTCGTCCTCGATGATCGCGCCGATCAGCCGGCTCGCCATGTCGATCATCGGCCCCATGATGCTGCCGTAGATGCGTTTGAATGCTTCGGTCGGCTCCATCTGCTCGCGAATGATGAAGCGTGCCCAGCTTTCCGATTCCTTGCTGACGAAGAGAGCGATCATCCTCTGGACCATCTGGGTCAGGAAATGCCGCGCTTCCATCGGCGTCATCGCAGCGCCTTCTGCATCGAGTTCGGCAAGGCGGGAGACGATCATGCTCCGCAGGTCGCCGACATGGCCGCCGATCATCGACGCAAGGTGCTCGGCGGCGGCTACATAGAGCCCTTCCTTGCCGCCGAAATAATAGGGAATCGCCTGGAGATTGACGCCCGCTGCATCGGCGAGCTTTCGCGTGGACGCGCCATCGAAGCCATAGCGTCCGAAGACGTCGATGGCCGTGTTGAGCAATTTCTCCCGCGTCGCGTCGCCGCGGTCGGCTCGGAGCACAGTGGGGCGGATTCCATTCTTGATCATGCATCGATGATGCGCCAATCAATCGAATAAGTCAATCGATCGAATGAAATGAAGTGACTGTCTTGCAACGCCAGAGAGCAGCCCGCGTCTGCGGCGCGGGAAGCGTTCTTTCAGCCCAATTACTCGGTCTGGCTGGATTCCCGTGACGAGCACAGGAATGAGGAAGTCAACATAAGTCGTCGCGGGTATCCGATCTCAACAGGCCTTAAGCAGCCGCGGCGAAATCGATGGTGATTTTCGTCCCTCCGCCGGGAACCGTATCGACCGCGATCCTCGCTTTGTGAAGCTCGCCGATACGGTGAACGATCTTGAGGCCGAGCCCAAGCTGGCCGGAGCGCTTGACGTAGCCGAGATCGTCATTGTGCTCCGGCAGATCGACGAGGCCCCTGCCGTTGTCCTCGACAGACACCAGAGGTCCGGGACCGCAGGCGAGCACTATGCGCGTATTGGGCGGATTATGCTTCACCGCGTTTTCGATCAGGTTGCGGAGCATGTTCTCGATGAGCGGCGCAATCACGCTTACGGGCGGTGTGCCGTGGTCTACGAATTCGATGGACTTGCCGTTGTCGAAAACAAATGGCGCAGTCGTCTGCGCGACCTCCGCCCCGATCGCCGAGAGGTCGGCGCGCTGAAAGGCCGAGGGGTCCACAGAGTCGGCCCGGGCAAGCGAGGTCAATTGTTCGAGAATGTGGGTCAGCGCATCGAGATCGCGCTCCGCATTGCGGGCGCGCGGATCGTCGATGCGGCTCAACTCCATCTTGGCGATCGAAACCGGTGTGCGGATCTCGTGGGCGATCGAGGAGGAAAAGACCTTCTGCGCCTGGATGAGATCTGCAACGCGCGCCAGGAGACGGTTGACGGCCGCGACAAGGCGCTCGATCTCCTCTGGCATGCGCGACGAGGGGAGGCGGGCATTGCCGTCACGCGGATCGATCGCATCGGCCGCCCGCACCGCAGCTGCCACCGGTTTGAGCGCACTGCGGATCGACCAGATCGTGGCCCCGATCACGAGGCAGAACATCAGCGTCATGGGCACGATCATGGAATCGAACATCTCGCGCAGCAAAACGCTGTACATGAAGCCGTTGGGGTCCTTCAGGACGGCCAGCTCTACGAGCACGATCTCTCCATAACGCTCGAACGATTGGCCGCCGGCAACGCTAAAGGGTTTGCCGGGTGCGATCAGCCGTTTCCAGAAAGTCGGTGCGTTGACGGCGAGCGGAAGAAAATGCTCCGAACATTCGGCCGAGCAATTGGTGAAGAGCACCGAGCCGGAAGCGGTGCGCACCCTCACATAGATAGCACCCGGTCCATCGCGTTCCAGGTAACGCTCTTTCAGCTCGTGACCGAGCTTGAATGTCAGTTCCCCGTCCTGCTTCGCGATTGCGGTCGACAGGGTGTCTGTCTCCTCCTGCAGCATCAGAACGCTGAGCTCGTCATCGTCGAACCAGTAGTCGGCGAAGACGACGCCGACCTGCAGGATCATGGCGAGCAGTGAGAAGGCGATGACGCGGCGGGCGACGATGCCGATGAGCGACGGGTTCCAGCTCTTCATCAAACCGTCCGAAGCAGATAACCAATGCCGCGCACGGTTTCGATCTGCACGCCGGTTTCCGCCGACTGCAGTCGCTTGCGCACCCTGGAGACGGCGAGTTCCAGCGCATTCGAGCTCAGTTCCTGGCCGTATTCGGAAAGAGCCGTTTCGAGCCTGCGCTTCGGGACGACACGTCCGACCTCGCGCAACAGGATTTCGATCAGCGAGCGCTCGCGCGGAGGAAGCGGCAGAACGGCGCCCTCGCAGGTAAGCTCCGCCGTTGCAGGATCATAGCGCAGCGCACCGGCCTCGAGGACCGGCTGTATCGCATTGGGATTTCGCCTGAGCATTGCCCTGCAGCGGGACAGAAGTTCGCGATGGTGAAACGGCTTGACGAGATAATCGTCGGCGCCGGCGTCGAGCCCGGCGATACGCTCGTCGACCGATCCGCGTGCGGTGATGATCAGCACCGGCAGGCCGACATGCTCCCGCCGGATCCATTGCAGGAGCTGCAGGCCGTCGCCGTCCGGAAGGCCGAGATCGAGGAGAACCAGATCGTGCTCGCGCGCGGCAATGGCGGCCTCGGCATCGCGCAACGTCGAAACGCCGTCGAGCCGCCAACCCGCGTCATGCATGGTCTCGCTGATGAGTTCGGTAAGGCGAGGACTGTCCTCGACGAGGAGTAAACGCATGCAGATCGCAGCCTGAGTCTTCTGGCGCCGGTGACGGGGGACCATAGGACGTTTTTCCCGGGGTGCCAACTTGCGAAATCCGCCGGGCGCGGGGACGCCGCTCGTACCGGCGATGCCGACAGCTTTCCGACAGCTCGTCCGGGCTACTGGGCATGCTCCCCTGGATCGCAAACGGTGCAGGGAACATGAAGGTCACGCCGCACCATGCCTGCAAGGGGCGCGGCTTTGGAGGTGAGCAACTTGAAGATCCCGCGGATTCCCCGGCCCGAGATTGGCAGTATAAGCCTGAGCGCGATCGTCGCTCTCTATCTGCTGCTGGCGACCAACAACTCGTTCTGGGCTCATGCCAACGTCTATTTCGATCACGCCCGGATGAGCCTGCTTGCCTTCGCAGCGGCACTCTACCTCGTCCTCTTCGCGATCTTGACGCCTCTCTCGGTCAAGTACCTGATGAAGCCGGCGCTGGTTATTCTCATCCTGGTGTCGGCGACGGCCGCGTATTTTGCCGACACCTTCGGCATCGTCATAGACCGGGACATGATCGGCAATGCCGCCGTTACGACACGGGCCGAAGCCAGCCACCTGCTGACATTCAGCCTTGCGCGGCATCTCCTCGTCTACGCCGTCCTCCCTTCGATCCTGATCGCCTGGGTCAGGGTACGCCACCGCCGGTTCCTGCGGAAGGCCGCGGTCAATTTCGCCTTCGTCTCCGTATCGCTCCTCGTCGGCGCAGGCCTCGTCTATTCCAACTTCGCGACGGTGGCCTACGCGCTGCGCGAACATACGGACCTCATGAAAAGGTTCAATCCGTCCGGACCGCTGATTGCCGCCGTGCGCTACGGCCTTTCGACCTATCGGGAGCGCAATCTGGTCGTACACCCTCTTGGAACCGACGCGCATCAGGGCGCGCGCGTTGCCGCCGCGGGGAAACCGGTCGTCGTCGTCGTCGTTGCGGGCGAGACGGCGCGTGCCATGAACTTTTCGCTCAACGGCTACGAACGCGAGACGAATCCGGAATTGCAGGCACTCGGGGTCGTCAACTACCGCAACACGACGAGTTGCGGCACGGCGACCGCCGTCTCGCTTCCCTGCATGTTTTCGGTCTATCCGCGCAGCCAGTACAGCGACTGGAAAGCGCGCTCGACCGAAAATCTCGTCAATGTGCTGACGCATGCCGGTGTCTCGGTGAGCTGGTGGGACAACAATACCGGCAGCAAGGGGATTGCCGATCTCATCAGCTTCGCAAGCCAGACCGGCCGCAAGAACAGCCCGCTTTGCACCAACGGCGAATGCCTGGACGAGATCCTCCTCGGCGATCTCGACCGGAAACTCGGGGCGGCGACGTCGAACAGCGTCATCGTGCTGCATCAGCTCGGCAGCCACGGCCCCTCATACTACCTTCGCTATCCCGAGGCGTTCCGCCGCTTCACGCCCGACTGCCGAACGCCGGAACTCATGCGTTGCTCGACCGCGGAACTGGTCAATGCCTACGACAATACGATCCTCTACACCGACCACATCCTCGCCAGCGTCGCGCGGCTGCTCGAAAAGCATCAGGACCGCATTGCCGGCGCGATGATCTATATGTCGGATCACGGCGAGTCGCTTGGGGAGAACGGCCTCTACCTCCACGGCGCGCCTTATGTGATCGCCCCGAAGGAACAAACCCAGGTGCCGTTCGTCGCCTGGTTTTCGAAGCCGTACCAGGCTGCGATGGGCGTCGACGCCGGCTGTCTTGCCAAGGACGCCGACCAGCCCAAATCGCACGACAACCTGTTTCACACGGTGCTCGGCATGATGGACGTCAAGACGAGAATCTATGACCGCGATCTCGACGCTTTTGCCGCCTGCACGCGGCCCGCAGGCAAAGAGAACCAGCCGGTGCCGGGATATCACGCGGTCCAGAATGGCGAACCCGCATCAAGCGCCGGCGGGTCGCAGGAAGCGAGGTGGGCGCCCGGCCTTCTGTGATTTTCCGATATGCCTCTCCCACCGGCAAGCTGTCGACCTTCGCCAAATCTGGTAGACTGCAGGCCGGTCTCGCATCCGCAGCCGGCGGGGCGTCCATCAGAGGAGAATCAGATGCAGATCGCCGGAATTCAGGTCTATCCCGAGCGCGGCGGCAAGGCGGGTTTCACCGTCGAGTTCGTCGGCACCAACGGGGAGGTCGTCTCCGTCTCCTGCCCGCAGAACGCCGACGGTAGCCTCAACAGGCTGAATACCGTTTCCCAGGCAAAGGAGATACTCGCCGCGGCCATCGAGGCGGATGAAACGCTTCTTGCCATTACCGGCACGAGACGGTCTCCTTCCGTCCCCGAGGGAGCGCTTGCGAATGCCCGGCAGGCGCATGACCGGGACGCCATGGAAGAGCAGTTGGAAGAGGGTCTCGAAGATACGTTTCCCGCAAGCGATCCCGTCTCGATCACCAGTTCGGCGATTCCGAAGGGATCGTCGCACCGGTAGTCCTTGCGCGGATCTCCCTGGGGCCCTCGTTCCTGTGCCCGTCACAGGAATCCAGTCAGCCCCAAGTCCGGGCTGAAACGATTCTTCCGCGCTGCAGACGCGGAGCTGCCGGGTCCCTCTGACAAGCACCGGGGCCAGGTGGACAAAGCCGTCGTGCGCCTGTCCGCGCTCACTGTTCCTGCCACGCATCGGGCTTTCCGAATATCGGTTCCGATTGTCCGGGCGATGCGCTAAAGCTCTCGGACCCTGGGCGGCTTCAGATGGCCGATTCATATCAGCGACGAAAGGAGCGCGCCGTCTTGGACGAGCAAAGGAGAAGCGATTCATGAATAGCCGGCGTTTCACCTTCGCCGTCGGTGACATTCACGGTTGCCTCGCACAACTCGAAACCTTGCTTGCCAGTATCGAATCCGTCGTCGCCGGCGGCCGGGTGGTCTTCCTCGGCGACCTCGTCGATCGCGGCCCGGACAGCCGCGGCGTCGTGGAGCGGATCATGGCCGGGCCGCGCAGGCCGGGCTGGGAATGGATCACGCTCAAGGGCAATCACGAGGCCATGCTGCTGGCGGCACGCAAGGGCCAGGCCGAGATGTCCCTATGGCTGACGAACGGGGGAGAGGAGACGATGGCTTCCTATAGCGGCGCCATTCCGTTGAGCCATCTGGTCTGGATGGCGGAACTGCCGTCGCTCGTCGTTGATCAGCACCGCATTTTCGTCCATGCCGGTGTCGACGAGACCATTCCGCTCGAAGAACACGGCGACGACATCCTCCTCTGGATCCGCACCGATCCGAACTACTCCGGCACCTATTGGGGCAAGCATGTCTGCCACGGACACACGCCGAGCCGAAGCAATCCGCGCACCGTCGGGAACAGGACCAATGTCGATTCCGGCGCCGTCTTCGGCGGCATGCTCTCCTGCGCCGTTTTCGATGACGACAGGGCGGGAGGCCCGATCGATTTTCTGGTTACGGATGGATACAGCTAAGGGCCTGTTTAGATTCGGGCTACCCGCCGCGACTTGTTTCATTTCCTCATTCCTGTGCTTGTCACAGGAATCCAGCCAGCCCAAGTCCTTGGGCTGAAAGAACGCTTCCCGCGCCGCAGACGCGGCGCTGCTGGATCGCTGTGACGAGCACAACCTCAACGGCCTTAGAGTCGGTCAGCCTTAAGCTGAATCGAACCGGGATTCCCTTTTTGCTGCGATTGTGATTCAAGATCATTGCTGGTGAGGAGGCCAGCAATGATGGCGCGACCTCTTTCTCTTGATTTACGCCAGCGCGTCGCCGACGCCTTGGCAGGAGGCATGACGGTGCGGGCGGCAGCGTTGCGCTTTGGAATATCAGCGGCGACGGCGGTGCGGATCGGCCAGCTCGACCGGTCCGGCCGCGGTTTGGCGCCGGCCAAGATGGGTGGCCATGTCAAACCGATGCTGCGGGGCGCGGCGGCCGATGAGGTTCACCGTCGGCTGGCGGCCAAGCCCGATTGGACGGTGCGGGCGCTTGCCGCCGATCTGAAGGCGGCCGGGATCGATGTCTCTCACGACACCGTTTGGCGTTTCCTGCGCCGCGAAGGCAAGACATTTAAAAAAAACGCTGATCGCCAGCGAACAGGACAGGCCGAAGGTGGCGCGGTTCCGAAGCCGCTGGAAGACCCATCAACATCGACTTGATCCGCGCCGCCTGGTGTTCGTCGACGAAACCTGGGTCAAAACCAACATGACGCGCACCCGCGGCTGGTGTCAGCGCGGCCAGCCGCTTTTCGCCAGAATACCGCATGGCCATTGGAAGACGCTGACCTTCCTCGCCGGGCTGCGCCACGACCGCATCGTCGCGCCCTTCGTGCTCGATGGCCCGATCAACGGCGTTGCCTTCACCGCCTGGGTCGAGCAATGCCTGGCACCAACCCTCAATCCCGGCGATATCGTCATCCTTGACAATCTCGGCAGCCATAAGGGCAAGCCTGCGCGCAACGCCATCCGCGATGCCGGCGCCCATCTGTTCTTCCTGCCGCCTTACAGCCCCGACCTCAATCCGATCGAGATGATGTTCGCCAAACTGAAGACCCTGCTGCGCAAATCCGACGAGCGCAGCGTCGACGCGACATGGAGACGCCTCGGCGAAGTCCTCAAAGCCTTCAGCCCGCATGAATGCGCCGCCTATCTCAGGCATGCGGGATATGTTTCAACATAAACCTGACAGACTCTA
>NZ_AQWP01000013.1 GCF_000375585.1 Sinorhizobium meliloti 4H41
GTAAGCGGTGCATTGATCCCGTCTGGCGATAGCGGGTTATCGGGCTTATTCGTGTGAGCTCAGGGAATGAGCTTGGTATGAATTGCTATGTCTGAAGCTATGTCCGAACATAGAACGTTCCATATGATCGAAGCCGTTGCGGGTCGTCTGGAGGGCGCGCCGCGAGAGGTTCGACGCTGGTCAGATGAGTTCAAGGCTCAGGCGGTAGCCGAGAGCATGGAGCCCGGTGCGAGCGTTTCGGCGATAGCGAGGCGTATAGGGATCGACCCATCGCAGTTGTTCACATGGCGGCGCAATGCCCGTTTGAAAGCGGAGGCCGTTGTCGATACGGCTCGGGGCGAAAGCTCCACCGCGGACATCATGATCGGCGACGCTGTGATCCGCGTGAATGTCGGGATCGACGAGCCCCATCTCGTCAGGCTTATCCGCGCGGTACGCTCTGCATGATCCCGGCTGGTACGAAGGTCTTCTTGGCCAGTCATCCCGTCGACTTCCGCAAAGGTCCGGATAGCCTATTGGCGCTGGTGCGTGATGCTGGAAGTGATCCATTCAATGGCTCGCTCTACGTTTTCCGCGCCAAAAGAGCAGACAGAATCAAGATCGCCTGGTGGGATGGCTCAGGCGTCTGCCTGTATTCGAAGCGGCTCGAAAAAAATCAGTTCGTCTGGCCGAAAATCGGGCGGTCCCGCGTGCAGCTCAACCACGCCCAACTGATGGCGCTGGTGGACGGGATGGACTGGAAGCGCGTGCGCACGGTTGCAGTAAAGCGGCCGGAATTTGCTGGGTAAAGCCCTGCGGCAGAGTGAATCAGGCGGCTGAAACTGAGGGAAAATCTCGCCGAAATGTGCTCTACATTAGGGCATGACACCAGCCGATCTCGAGCTTCCTGATGACGTTGATGCGCTGAAAGCCATGGTCATGGCGATGGCCGCAAAGGCTGCGCGCGCCGATGTTCTGGAAGACGAAGTCGCTGATCTGAAGGCCCGCAATGCGGACGCTGACGAACAGATCGCCAAGTTGAAGCTGATCCTCAAAGCCTTCAATCGATACAGGTATGGCCGCCGCTCGGAAAAGCAGGGAAAGACCATCGAGGCAGACCTGGACGAACAGGGCGCGTTTGTCTTCGAAGAAATCGACACTGGCATTGCCGCGATCGAGGCGCTGGTTTCCAAGGGTCGCAATCCAGCCGCTGCAAGGCGTGCGCCGCGTCCACGCACGGGCTTTCCTCCGCACCTGGAGCGGGTGCATGTGGTCATTGAACCGGACGAACTGCCCGAACATGCTGGCAAACAGAAGGTCCTGATCGGGGAAGATATCTCCGAGCGGCTTGATGTTATCCCGCCAAAGTTCCGGGTGATTGTCACCCATCGCCCGAAGTATGCCTTCAAGAACGAAGACGGTGTCATCCAGGCATCGGCCCCGGCGCATATCGTCGAAAGCGGCATTCCGACAGAAGCGTTGCTCGCCTATGTCGCGGTTTCTAAATATGGCGACGGGTTGCCGCTTTATCGACAGGAGGCGATCTTCCTGCGCGATCATGTCGAAGTCGACCGCGGGATCATGGCACGGTGGATGGGCAAGCTCGGGTTCGAACTCGAGATCCTCGCGGACTACATCTTCAGCCAGATCAAGAGAGGCGAACGAATATTCGCCGACGAGACGACATTGCCGACACTTGTTCCCGGATCGGGGTCGGCAAAGACAGCGTATTTATGGGCTTACGCGCGGGACGACCGACCGTTCGGCGGCAGTGGACCGCCGATGGTGGCCTATCGCTTTGAAGACAGTCGATCCGGTGATTGTGTTGCTCGCCATCTCGAAGGCTATCGCGGCATTCTGCAGATCGACGGATACACTGCCTATAACCGTGTTGCCCGCCCTGACCGCGGAAACGACGGCGCTCTTTTGGCGGGGTGCTGGGCGCATGGTCGACGTCGGTTTTACGAGCTGCACGCAAACGACAGCTCAAAGGTGGCAACGGCAACAATCGAAAAGATGGGCGCACTTTGGTCGATCGAGGAAACGGTGCGCGGACAAAGCCCCGATGTTCGCGTTGCCGCCCGTCAGGAGGCCTCCGCTGCAGTCGTTGCCGATCTCTACAAACTCTGGCAGGACACGCTGCCCCGCATCTCTGGAAAATCAAAGCTCGCTGAGGCAATTCGCTATGCCCTTAATCGACGGGAAGCCTTCGAACAATTCCTCCATGACGGGCGCATCGAGATAGACTCCAACATTGTTGAGCGTGCAATCCGGCCTCAGGCAATTGTTCGGAAGAATAGCCTATTTGCCGGAAATGCCGGCGGCGGAAGGACTTGGGCGACGCTCTCTACGCTCATCCAGTCCGCCAAGATGAACGAAGTCGATCCGCTGGCCTGGCTGACGCAGACGCTCGAGCGTATCGCCGCAGGTTGGCCATCAAGCGATCTCGACGCTCTAATGCCCTGGAACTTCAAGAAGTAACGGCCTCACGTCACCGCTTACCCGTGGTGAGACCTTGATGGTAGAGAAAGCTATGAGCCCGTCAATTGCTCCGTGTCGCGGCATCAGCAATTATTCGAGAGTGTCGGCACCCCTGCTTAGTAAGCATGGCGGGTCAGTTACCATGGCGCCCCGGTGACGGACGATTGTAGGGCTGAGCGGCCGCAATTAAACGATCAGCTGAACGATGTGAGCGAACGGGGTCATCGCCCACTTGCCGCTGCTATCCTTCGCCGTCCGATAGATTATGAAGTCGCGGCCGACCGTGAACTCCGCATGCATGGTGATCTCGTTGCCAGTCGAGAGCACGGCGCGGAGTTCGGTCACATGGCGCTGCTTGATTTGCTCGCTGATTAAGTCAACCAGCGCCTGATTAAGAACACTTGCCATTTGAAGCCCCGAGTTTCCTTCGCATCATACACGATCGCTCAGCCCTTCAAACGGCTTCCCGCCTTGTCGGCAGCGTCGCGGTCGTTGCCATGCTGCTTGCGGCGGGCTCCCTTCGGGTTGAGGTCGCCGCTTCTTTGTATGTGTGCAAAGAAAAGCCTGGCGCCGATGCATCAGCGACAGGCGAGAGTGATACGCGATACCTGGCGATGCGCTTGGGAGGAGTCGCATCGCATATACCGCTGCACAGTCGCCTATCGTTTTTAATCCGCCCATCCCATGGACCAAACACAAGGCGGTACCCGAGTTCATCTGCTCGCGCAGCATGCCGGGTTCGTTTGAGAAGCGCGCGGACTTCGGCGCCGTCTGTGACGGTTCCCCCCTGTTCACCTGTCACCACCACCACAGGAATTCCACATGACCATCACGACCACGTCACCGCGTGGGCGCGCCATTATGCGTGGGGGCGGCGATGGGAGGGAACGAGGACGCTGCCGCTCCGTCGGAGACCGGGTTTAACGATCAGCCGGGCAGATGGTTCCGACTGCAGCGTTGTATTTGGCCGCCATTTCGAGGCGAGGGGCGGGCCGCCGCCGAAGCCGCCGTCGTCGTTGTCATCCGGCCACCAACGTTGTCAATCGTTGCCAGCGCGTAGGCGCTGTAGCGCAGCAATCAAGGGCGCGCTAAACTGCCGGTATGACCCAGCGATACGAATTGCATGACGACAGCAACGGCTTTTGGAGCGTGATTGATCGCTTCACTGGCTGGCCTGCTCGATGGGAGGGCATATCGCAGACCGGCCTGGATTATTTCGATGCGGACGATCTCACCGATTTGCTCAATCTGCTGGACGAGCGCAGACGAGCAAAAGGCAAGCCCGAAAGCGGCGAGCTAGAGTGAACGGTTTGTGAATCGTAAATGGCTTGCAAAGGCAATGGGGAGAAACCCCGACTCGACGAAGCGTTGATAGAGCCGTAGCCCGGGTTTGACAGCCCCCCCGGCGAGGTAGGGCGCTGCCTGCTCAGGCCAGCTCCGGCAGTTGGAGGGCGTACAGGAGCCGACTGGAGCTGACGTTATGGCGCTCTGTCAATCTGAAGTCTCAGCCATTCGCTCGGCGCGGTTCGTTCTGCCCGGGACAGCCCATCAGGGCAGAGCATAAACTCCGGGGCTGTGGTATTTGGGCGCGCAACGTTCTGCACCAGCGATGGTTCCGTGAGTTAGTGAGGGTCACCAGTTTTCGCAGCCGCACGCCGTTACTAGGACTGCGAACCAAGGGATAGGATTTCAACGAAGGCGCGCTCAGCGCGGGCCGCCCGGGGGAGCAAAATGCCTTTTACTTCTGTCGAAACGGGAACTGTTTGAGCCTCACGGCGTTGGCGAGATATCATCGCGCGAGGACCCGGACATGGAATCGGCTACAATATTACTCGCGGATGACGAAGCACTGCTCCTGATCGAGTTTGAAGGCGCCCTCGCTGACGCCGGATTCCTCGTCCTGACGGTAACGAGCGGCTTTAGGGCGATAGAACTCCTAAACTCTACAGACTCGGAAATTGCAGGAGTGGTGACTGATATTCGCTTCGGTTCGGTCCCTGACGGCTGGGACGTCGCGCGCATTGCGCGAGAGAAGAATGCGGATTTACCTATCGTTTATATCAGTGGACATGGCTCCCTAGATTGGCAGTCAAAGGGTGTATCGAACAGTGTCATGCTCGAAAAGCCGTTCCCCTTAGAAGACCTAGTGACGACAGTTTCCCAGCTTCTAGCCGACAGACCACCGCTGGCATCAGCTTGATAGGCGTCAGTTCGAGAGCTCTTATTCGCCGCGCTCGACCATTTCTCGCATGCGGCCCGCTCACGCACGCCGGACTGGTGATGGACAATAGCGCTCTGGCGATCCGTTCAGCCGCTTCGCTATCGCGCGGAAGGCCTTTTTTCGTGAGAATTTTAGTGAAAACTTCGTCCAGCAAGTTGATGCCAGCAGGCAGAATCGTGTTTGCCTGTTCGTGTTGCCCAACATCGCGCGACCTCTTCATTGCCCAAGCGCATGGGATCTTGGGCTGCCACGTATCTTGGCTAAGATCATGCACGTGATCTGGCCGACCTGGCAAGGAAGAGTTTCAAACTTCGCCGCAAAAGGCGTCGCGAGCACGAATTCTATAAAGTTGAGCGTGCCCTATCGGTCACCGCCATCCTCGTCCGGCCACCATCTCTGCCAGTCATTCGCCTGCTGACCTTTCAATCGCGTCAACAGCCGTTGCAGTAGCTGGTGCTCTGTAATGCCGCTTCCGTCCGGTAGGTATTCGGCAGGGTCTTTCCGAACGTCGTAAATTACGAATTACTAAAGTGATTGGACCGGCGAAGTCAGGGGAGTTATACCCGCGTCTTTCAGACGTCTATTTATTAACTTTGCTCACTAGTCGATTGATCTAGAAGAGGGCCCGCTAGCGGGCCCTCTTTGCGGGGATTACCAGAGCACCTCCCAAAGGGTAATGACAATGGCCGTTCCGATGCATAGTACGGGCATTGACTTGATCACGAAATCGACCAAGCTGAAATGATAGCCAAAGCTTCCAACATAAGATTTCGTCATTAACGCAGACCTCCAGGTGGGTTGTTTAATACACGCAATGCCCTCGCTGCATTTTTTGGGCTGAGCCCCTCCATCTTCCAGGCGCCGATCGTTGCGACGTTCCCGGAGAAAACATGATAGATCGTATAGGTCCCATCCCCCTCGAAGCGGCGGCCATACTGGTGGGATTGCCCAGACCGATCCGGATCTCCTCCTCGAGACTCCCAGCCGCTGATAATGCTCGCGTCCTCATCGTGTTTGCTCTTCACTGCAACCCTCCCTTGCGTCGGGCAATGGACCCGCTCGGTAGGTGTTGAAACACGGTACAGCCAACGGTGACGGACGCTGCAACGGTCGCTGCTGGAGTTTTCCATTAGGCAGCGGCACGGCTGGCTGCGT
Organism: Sinorhizobium meliloti 4H41; assembly: GCF_000375585.1. Lineage (GTDB taxonomy): Bacteria > Pseudomonadota > Alphaproteobacteria > Rhizobiales > Rhizobiaceae > Sinorhizobium > Sinorhizobium meliloti_A. The sequence goes on from NZ_AQWP01000013.1 coordinate 5,837, forward strand.
GTCGGAAGTGGGGGAGTCTGACGGGCGGGGCGGAAATGCACCGGAGGCCAAGCAAGCCCTGAGATAGGTGCTATCCCTCAAAATTAAGTCTTTATTAAGTTGCTGCTTAACTAACCAAACACGCGCGCGCCGAACATGGCAGCGGGCGAGTGGTGTCAATGTTGATTAGCTGCGGGCCCAGAGTTCCATTCCGGCTGGTGCTCAGAGCAAGGGGCCAACTAGCGGGTCTCGGCTACAGCGGCTTTTCCGTCAGTAACTTGCCGCTCAACAAATCCCGAGCCTCGCTCGCACCCTCGCTCTTCGAAGTCGCAGGACCGGCAGCCAGCGGTTTGTTGGCGCGCCTGCCATGCTGCTCGATGTCCTCGATCAGCATTCTCATTTCGGCAATTTCCTTCACCTGAACACGAGTAATCCTGTCTGCCAAATAGCGCACACGCGGATCACGAATGTCAGCCTGTCGAGCGTTGTTAATGGCTATGGAGTGGTGCGGGATCATCGCTTTCATGAAGTCGATATCGCCGATTAGCGCTTGGCTGCGGTTCACCATCAGCAGCACCCCGCATCCGATGATCGCCACCGCAAGTACGGCAATTTTTGCGACCTCTGGCCGGTACATCCGCCACATGAAACCCAGCATTACCGCTGTCATGACGCAGCCCATCACCAGGGAGGAAATGAACCGGGTCAAGCTGAACAGCGCATGGTCCCAACTGTAAACGAGCTGGTACATCAGAAAGAACATGATGACCGTCGATGTGGCGATCATCGCCGCGAAACGGCCCCACCCCATGCTCATCATTTGGTGCTGCTCCATCGCCGCCTCCGTTCAGGCGCTAACGGATAAGTTGGCCCTTTGGTTCATTCGCCGGCCCTAGCTTGCCGAGGTCGAATATCGCGCCTGGACGGATGACGGGAAGCTACGGCACGCCTCGTTTCAAGGGGATCAGGGAGCGAGAGGATGGTGCGGGGGTGCTCGAGCTGAGTTAGCCAGCGACTTCGGTACTATGCATTTCCCTTTGTTTCGCTGCCCTCGTGCAGCTCACGGAACGGTAGAAAACCGTACTGCTCCAGCCATTCGCGCATGATGAGGCGGATCATATCTTGTCGCGTCATCTCAAGTTCTTCGCAGGCGGTAGCAAGCGCCAGCTCAACGTCGTTATCAAAGGTCATCTTCGACCCCCCTAACGCAGTACAACCAAGAGGAATTCAGGGTCTCACAAATGCAGGTTGTAGTCAAAAATTAGAGGCACCGCCCAAAGTGGGTACTGCTCTAGCGCAATGCGACTGCGCTCGAGGCGCGGCATCCCGCGAGAGTGTCTCAATGTTGTTGAACATGACGCTTCTTGGACAGACGACGGAAAGCAGCGGCACGCTTACGTTCAAGGGGGTTAGAGAGCGGTGGATGATCCTACTGTTTTCGAGCTGCGGCCGCAGCAGCGCCTTCTTGCCCGTGAACTGATCAATCTTTGTTCGATTTTATCAAGACGTTGATCCGTTCAATAATGATCGCGAGCGAGAAGGTGATCAGGCCGAAGCCGATAGCGACGGCGCCAATTATCTGGTGAACAGGGGATGTAGCGTTAAGCCCAACGAACACGCCGCCGGCAATCTGCAGTATGCCCAGTAGCAAAATCACAACTGCCATCGCTTTCCTCCGGTGACTTAAGCGCCACGTTGAATTATACACCCCAAAGTCAATATGTAGCAACGTTCAGGGTAACTACAGATTGCGCCTCTGGACCAGAAGATTACCGTAGGCCGGCTGAGCTTAAGCAGGTGGATTGGCCGCCGGGATTCAAACACAAACTCGTAGAGCGGCTTGTGAAGCAAATATCCCGTGGTGATTTTGCACGCGCCGCGGCTAGTATTCGCCAAGTGCTGCTGCGTTGCGGCCTCGAGCGTGCGCTCTGGTGTCATCTAGTTGCCAAGGGCGCGCAACTGGCGGCGCTCGGCAATTGCGTCGCCTGCCACACCGTGCCTGGGAGACCGGCATTTGCCGGCGGCCTTGCATTGCCCACCCCCTTCGGCACGATCGACTCCACCAACATCACCCCTGATCGCGAAACGGGCATCGGCGGCTGGAGCGAGGCGGCCTTCGAGCGCGCCATGAGGGAAGGTGTCGACCGGGAGGGAAGTCACCTCTACCCGGCGTTTCCCTATGAGCACTTCACGCGTGTTTCGGCAGACGACAATCGTGCCCTCTACGCTTTCCTCATGACGCGTGTCGCGGTGAAAGCCGAGGCGCCGGAAAACGACCTTCCGCTTCCCCTTCAGTTCCGGCCTCTGCTTGCCGGCTGGAAGCTGCTTTTCCTCGACGGCGGCGAGCGGGAGCCGGACCCCGGCCAGAGCGAGGCCTGGAACCGCGGGCGCTATCTTGTCGAGGGCCTCGGCCACTGTGGGGCCTGCCATACGCCCCGCAACCCATTTGGCGCCGAAGACCGCGACCGGCATTTCGGCGGCGGCGAAGCGGAAGGCTGGCAGGCCTATGCGATCAACAAAGAGTCGAAGGCGCCGATCCCCTGGGACGAGCAAAGCCTCGCCTTCTATCTTCGCAACGGCTGGCACGAATTCCATGGCGTTTCGCGCGGGCCCATGGCCGAGGTGACGGGCAATCTCGCCTTCCTGCCGGACAGCGATATCGCGGCGATCGCCACCTATGTAATGTCGATCATGGGCTCCCCGACGCCGGAACGCGAGCAAAGAGCGGCACAGTTGCGCGAGGCTTTTGGAGGGCAACGCCCGGAGCAGGCGGCGGACAGCCAGCGTTCAGCGGCCAGTGCGGCGGGCGGCCAGCCCGGCGAAGCAATTTATCTTGCCGCCTGTGCAAGCTGTCACGAGGGCGAGCGGCGCCAGCCTTTCGGAGGGTTGAATTTCCAACTCAGCACCGCCGTCAATGCGCCGAACCCGCAAAACATCGTCAACGTGGTGCTGTTCGGCCTTCCGCCGGCCGATGGCGAAGCGAGCGCAGTGATGCCGGCTTTCCGCCATCTGCTCAGCGATCAGCAGGTGGCCGATCTCCTTGCCTACATGCGCGAGCGGTTCTCGCAGGAGCCACCCTGGGCCGGGCTCGTCGAGCAGACGGCCAGAACCCGTTCCGGGACCTACAAGGTGGCAATCCGGCCCTCTGACGGCATTGAAAGGGCGCCGCACCATGTCGGCGCCGAGGAGGATTGAAGATGGTATCGCTGACAGTCAACGGCAGCCCGCATCAGATCGAGGCAGATCCGGCGACGCCGCTGCTTTACGTGCTGCGCGACGAACTGGCGCTCAACGGGGCCAAATACGGCTGCGGACTTGGGCAGTGCGGCTCATGCACCGTGGTCGTCGATGGCGAGGCGGTGCTCTCCTGCATGGTGCCTGTCATGCTGCTGGAAGGGCGGGAGATCACCACCATCGAGGGCTTGGGAACGATCGACGCGCCGGGGCCGCTGCAGGAGGCGTTCATCGAGCTGCAGGCGGCGCAATGCGGCTATTGCATCCCGGGCATGATGATGAGCGCGCATGCGCTTTTGCGCCGCAACGCGCAGCCGAGCGAAGAGGACATCCGCGAGGCGCTTGCGACCAATCTTTGTCGTTGCGGCACCCATATGCGGATTCTCGCGGCGATCCGGCGCGCCGGCGAACTGATGCAGGCCGCCTCGTTGCCTGCCACTGATCAGGGGAGGGCCGGCTGATGGGCATGCTTCAGGAAGAAATCACCCGCCGCAGCGTCATCGCAGGCGCCGGCGGGCTTGTCGTCGGTTTCTCGCTCGGCGGTGCATTTGCCCGGGGGCTTCCGCCGGCAATGCCGCCGGCTGCGCCGGTGTCCCTGCCGGGCAGCCTTGATGACGAGCGTTTCATCGATTCATGGATACGCATCGATCCCGACAATTCGGTCACGGTCTTCACCGGCAAGGCGGAACTCGGGCAGGGCATTCGAACGGCCCTGTTGCAGGTTGCCGCCGAGGAGCTCGAAGTCGACCCCGCGGAGATCCGGCTGATAACGGCCGACACCGGCCGAACCCCGAATGAAGGGTTCACGGCCGGCAGCCAGTCGATGCAAAACAGCGGTACCGCCATCAGGAACGCTGCAGCGCAGGTGCGGGCGCTGCTTCTGGCCGAAGCTGCCAGGCGCTTCGGCATGGCGGCGACGGAACTCAGGGCGGAAAACAAGGCGGTGCTGGCAAAAGACGGACGGCGGGCGACCTACGGCGAGCTCGTTTCCGGACAGATGCTGCACGTGGAAGCTCAACCGCAATCGGCATTGAAGCCGCCGGGTACTTTCCGAGTGATCGGCAAAACACTGCCGCGCGTCGACATCCCGGGCAAGGTGACGGGCGAGGCGGCCTATGTTCATGATCTTCGCCTGGAGGGCATGCTGCATGCGCGCGTCGTGCGCCCGCCGAGCCCGGCTGCCAGACTATCGGAGGTGGATGCGAGCGCCGCCGAGGCGCTGCCGGGCGTCGTCTCGGTCGTGCGCGACGGCAATTTCCTGGCGGTGGTGGCCTTGAAAGAGTTCCAGGCGGTGAGCGCCATGCGGGCGCTGGCGGCGGCCGCGCGGTGGCAGGAAAGCGAGACGCTCCCCGACCAGACCGATCTGCCGGCGGAATTGCAAAGACTCGAGAGCGAGGTGGGGACGGTCGCCGAGGCGGGCATGCTTTCGTCCGATGGCAAGGTCTTCGAGGCGACGTTTAGCCGGCCCTATCAGATCCACGGTTCGATCGGCCCGTCCTGCGCCGTCGCGCGGATGGACGCGGACGGGGCGTTGGAGGTCTGGTCGCACACGCAGGGTGTCTTTCCCGATCGGGCGGCGATCGCCGAGATGCTGGCCATGCCGGAAGACAAGGTCCACGTCATCCATATGGAAGGATCGGGCTGTTACGGCCACAATGGCGCCGATGACGCGGCTGCGGATGCGGCCCTCATCGCCAGCAAACTGCCGGGCAAGCCGATCCGGGTCCAGTGGATGCGGGAGCAGGAGCACAGCTGGGAGCCCTATGGTCCTGCAATGCTGATGAAGATCAGTGCAGCACTGGACGACCAGGGCAGGATCGCCAGCTGGGCCTATGACCTTTGGAGCAATACTCACTCCACCCGTCCGGGCGGAGCCGGTGCGCTCCTGGCGGCGCGCCACAAGGCCGAAGCCTTCCAGCCGAAGCCCGCCAAGCTCAATATCAGCCCGTCCGGCAACGGCGACCGAAATGCCAATCCGCTCTATGTGATCCCGAACAAGCGCGTGCTCTGGCATTTCGTGGCCGAAATGCCGCTCCGCGTATCGGCGCTTCGCGCGCTTGGGGCCTATGCCAACGTCTTCGCGATCGAAAGCACGATCGATGAGCTGGCGCTGATCGCCGAAGCGGATCCGGTCCAATTCCGGCTACGCCACATGGAGGACCCGCGAGCCCGTGCCGTGATCGAGCTGGCGGCGCAGCGCTTCGGCTGGGACAAGGCGCAAATGCCCCGCAACCGCGGACGCGGCTTCGGTTTCGCCCGCTACAAGAACCTTGCCGCCTATCTGGCGGTGGCGATGGAGGTGGATGTCGAACCCGAAACGGGCCGTGTTCACGTGGTCCGCGCCGTTTCGGCCATCGACAGCGGCGAGATCGTCAACCCGGACGGCATCCGCAATCAGACCGAAGGCGGAATCTTGCAGGCGATCAGCTGGACGCTCTATGAGGCCGTCGCCTTCGACCGGACCAGGATCACCAGCACCGATTGGTCGAGCTATCCGATCCTGCGTTTCGCCAGTGTACCGGAAAGCGTGGAGGTCCACATCGTCGAGCGTCCCGGGGAGCCTTTCCTCGGCACCGGGGAGGCGGCCCAGGGCCCGGCGGCCGCAGCCGTCGCCAACGCGATCAGGGATGCGACCGGCAAGCGCGTTTACGATCTGCCTTTTACCAGGGATCGAATTCGAAGCGCCGTGGGCGCGCGTGATCCAACGGCAGGTCCTCACGACAGCCGGTATTGCTGGAAGACCTGCAGGAAGAGTTCGCGCTCCGTCGTGATGTCGAGCTTTTCATAGATGGATGACGCAGTCATCGACCCAATCACTTTGCCGGTACCCGCGTCCGACTTTACCAGTCGAGTATCGGCCGCGTGATCATGAGCCAGAAGATTGCGACGACGGCGCCGAAGGCCGGGAAGCCGAAGGCAAACCATAGGCGGAAAAGTTGATGATAGCGCTTCGGCAGCGGCTCGCCGGACTTGCGTGCCGTTTCGGCGAGCCGTCGCATTTCCATCTGCATCCACACCACCGGCAGCCAGAATGCACCTGTGATCACGTAGAGGAGAAGCGAGAGCAGGATCCATCCTTCCGCGAGCGAATAGCCGACGTTCCAGGCAAGGGCGATCCCCGTGACGGGCTGCAACACCACGGCGGTGGCGGTGAAAAGAAAATCGGCGACGACGACCATGCGGGCCACGGCCGCGACCGTTTCCGTGCGGCCGGTCCGATGCGCCAGAAGCATGAAGAACGCGATCCCGGCGCCTGTGCCGAGGAGGACGGAGGCGCCGATGATGTGCAGGAACTTGAGAACGAAGTAGAGCATCAACGCTCCTCCAGGATCGCAAGGGCAGCGAGATGCAGTACCAGGATGGGCCAGATCTTCAGAAGCGGTCCAAGCGGCTCGTTCCACAATTCCGGAAGCAGGGCCGTTCCGGCGATGGCGTAGAAAAGCGAGAGGCCGACCGCGCCATAAAGGCCGATGCGGCTGGTGCGGCGAAACGCAATTGCCATGCCGATCAGGATATCGGCGAGGGCTCCGGCGATGACGCTCGGCCCGGCAAGAACGCCGGCGCCTCCCCGTTCCATCAGATCAACGCCGATCTCATACCCCGATGTGAGCGAGATGACGCCCGTCGTGATCCAGAAGAGCGAGAGGACGACGAAGATGACGGGCTTGAGCAGATAGAGCTTGGCGAACCAGCGCTCCTGGACGGAGACCGGCGTTCTCGCCAGTGCGTCTGCGAGCGCCACCGGTTCTATTCCGGTCTCCTCGACCCACGCCCGCACGTCGCCGACGGCGCCGCGCACGATCTCTTTTTGCGCGGTGCTACGGGTCGGCGGCCGCCAGCCCAGTGCCCCGGCGATGTCGCTGAGCTTATAGGTGAGGTTCGCGAGCGGCGTTGGCATGTTCACGACGCGAGCCGCGGGCCATCCGAACCAGCGCCTGTAGGCGCCTACCACGTCTTTGAACGACAGGGCCTCGGGTCCCGCAACCTCGAGGATAAGCCGCGAAGGAGCATTCCGGTCGACGAATATCTCGACCGTGCGCACTACGTCTTCGAGGCGCACGACCTGAAGCAAGCCTGTATTCGGCATGACCGGCAGCCAGGGCAGAGCGGCGAGGCCCCTGAAAAGAGCGCTGGCGCCGTAGGCTCCAGGGCCGAGCACGACGGAGGGGCGCAGGATGATCCAGTCGAGATCGCATGCCATCAGCGCTTCGTCGCCCTGAAGCTTGGTGCGCGAAAAGGGTGACGGCTGGGCCCTGTCGACCCCCATTGCCGAAAAGTGGATGACGCGGCGCACCCCCGCCTGCTCGCAGGCTTTGAAGAGGGAGGCGGGACCGCGGGCATGGACTGCCGTCGTATCGTCACCCGGACCGTCCTGGAGCGTTCCCGCGCAGTTTACCACGGCGTCGATACCTGAGAGATGCGGCAGCCATTCCTCAGGGCCGACGGACCGCAGGTCGAGTTCAAGGGCCCTGCCGGCCGTGCGGGGGCTTGGTGCCGAGCCGGGCCGGACCACGCGGACGATCTCGCTTCCGCGGCCATTGAGCCCCGCGCACACGGCGGAGCCGATCAGGCCGGACGCGCCGACCACAAGCACTCTCGTCATTCGTCCTCACAATCTTCCCGGGCGAGCCGCTATTCGCACTCGCCTACGTCCGACGCCAAACAATTGCGGCAAGGAAGATGTTCCTTTTGACTTGACCTGCGCTTTTTATGCGGCACTCTCCCGGTGGAGGAGTCTTAAGACCCTCTCCGCGAGGGCTCTCGACAATGGCCAGCTCTACTCTATTTGGTTCGAGGCGGTGCTGGATGCGAAAGGTGGCTGTAGCACTTTGATTTACTGCATGTTTTTGTCTTGCAATCACCGGGATTCAAGGGAAGACGCAGTGGAGAGGAAGACGAGTGGTTCGCTTGACATCGGGAGTGTCTGCGAGCGTCTCGGGTGTGGTTGAGTACAAGGGAGGAGAATATTATGCGGTTGATTTCCATTTCCACGACGATTGCATTCGGCTTCGCTTTTCAGGCGCAGGCCGCCACGGAACTGCAGTGGTGGCACGCAATGACGGGTGCCAACAACGAAATGATCGAGGAACTCACCAAGGAGTTCAACGAGAGCCAGAGCACCTACAAGGTGGTGCCTGTGTTCAAGGGCACCTATCCCGAGACGCTGAATGCCGGGATCGCGGCTTTCCGGTCGAAGCAGCCGCCGGCGATCATTCAGGTGTTCGATGCCGGCAGCGGCACGATGATGGCCGCCGAGGGTGCGATCGTGCCGGCAGCGGAGATCCTCCAGAAGGGCGGCTTCACCTTCGACAAGTCGCAATATCTGCCCGGGATCGTCGCCTATTATTCGAAGCCGGACGGAACGATGCTGTCCTTTCCGTACAACTCCTCCTCGCCAATCCTTTATTACAACAAGGACGCTTTTCAGAAGGCGGGCCTGAACGTCGACAACCCGCCAAAGACCTGGCCGGAAGTCTTCGAAGCGGCGAAGAAGATCAAGACGAGCGGTGCGGCGCCTTGCGGAATGACGTCGACCTGGTTGACGTGGATCCAGACGGAGAACTTCGCGGCCTGGAACAACGTGCCCTACGGAACCAATGAAAACGGCCTCGGCGGCACCGACGTGAAGCTGCAGATTAATGCGCCGCTTTACGTGGAGCATTTCCAGGCCATTGCGGATCTCGCCAAGGAGGGCGCCTTCCGCTATGGCGGGCGCACCTCGGAGGCAAAGCAACTCTTTACCTCAGGTGAATGTGCCATCCTGACCGAGTCTTCGGGCGGTCTCGGCGACATCGCCAAGAGCGGCGTGAACTACGGTATCGGTCAACTCCCCTATTACGAGGGTCACGGTCCGCAGAACACGATCCCCGGCGGAGCGAGCCTCTGGGTATTCGCCGGCAAGTCCGACGAGGAATACAAGGGCGTAGCGGAGTTCTTCAACTTCCTTTCTCAGACCGAGATTCAGGCCAAGCTGCACCAGGTCTCGGGCTATATGCCGGTCACGATGGCCGCCTACGAGGAAACGAAGAAGTCGGGCTTCTACGAGAAGAACCCCGGGCGCGAAACGCCGCTCCTGCAGATGATGGGCAAGGCGCCGACCGAAAACTCGAAGGGCGTCCGGCTGGTCAACCTGCCCCAGGTTCGGGACATCCTCAACGAGGAGTTCGAAGCGATGCTGTCCGGGCAACAGGATGCCAAGACGGCGCTCGACAAGGCGGTCGAACGCGGCGACGCCGCAATCGCAGCAGCAATCAGCAATTGATCGAAGCAGGTTGCCCGGCGCCGTCGTTCGACGGCGTCGTGCTTCTGCGGTCATGCCACCCTGACGTGATCTCGGGCCGATCCGGCCCCAGATCATCGTGATCCAGGAGATTGCTCGTGCAGCGTGTCGTCTTTCCGAACAAAATCCTCCCTTACCTGCTCGTCGCTCCGCAGATCGTGTTGACGATCGTCTTCTTCTTCTGGCCGGCAAGCCAGGCGCTCTACCAATCGGTGATCCGTGAAGACCCGTTCGGCCTGAAAAGCGGCTTCGTCGGATTTGCAAACTTCAGCGCCGTGCTTTCGGAGGCGAATTATCTCAACTCGCTGAAGGTCACGGTAATCTTCAGCATTCTCACCGCGCTGCTGGCGATGGGCGTCGCCCTGCTTCTCGCTACGGCCGCCGACCGTGTCGTGCGCGGGAAGACCTTCTATCGCACCCTGCTGATCTGGCCCTATGCCGTGGCACCGGCCGTCGCGGGCATGCTGTGGCTTTTCATGTTCAATCCGGCGATGGGCACCTTCGCCTACATGCTGAGGCGTAACGGCATTCATTGGGATCCGTTGCTGAACGGCAATCACGCCATGATCCTGATCGTCGTTGCAGCGGCCTGGAAACAGATCAGCTACAATTTTCTCTTCTTCGTCGCCGGGCTCCAGGCCATACCCAAGTCGCTCATCGAAGCGGCGGCGATCGACGGAGCGCGCGGCACCCGGCGTTTCTGGACGATCATCTTCCCGCTGCTGGCGCCGACGACCTTTTTCCTGCTGGTGGTCAACACCGTCTACGCCTTCTTCGATACGTTCGGCATCATCCACTCGGTGACGGGCGGCGGGCCGGCGAGGGCGACGGAAACCCTGGTCTACAAGGTCTATAACGACGGCTTCGTCAATCTGAACCTCGGCTCGTCCGCGGCCCAGTCCGTGATCCTCATGGCGATCGTCATAGGCCTTACCGCCTTTCAGTTCCGGTTCGTCGAAAGGCGTGTCCACTATGGTTGAAATCGCCAATGATTGAAAAACGCCCCATATCCAACCTCATAGGGCACCTGATGCTGATCATCGGCATCATCATTGTGGTCTTCCCGATCTATTACACCTTCGTCGCCTCGAGCATGAGCTCGGTCGAGATCATCCGGCCGCCGATGCCGCTCGTTCCCGGCACGCGGCTTGCCGAGAATTATGGCGAAGCGCTTTCCGGTGGCGTCGAGCGCGTGGTCGGCGTCAGCCTGGAACGCTTGCTGTTCAACACATTCGTGGTGGCGATCGCGATCGCCGTGGGCAAGATCGTCATTTCCTTCCTCTCGGCCTTCGCCATCGTATTCTTCCGGTTCCCGCTGCGCATGGCCTTCTTCTGGATGATTTTCATCACGCTGATGCTGCCGGTGGAGGTGCGCATCCTGCCGACCTACAAGGTGATCGTCGATCTCGGACTGATCGACACCTATGCGGGGCTGACGCTTCCCCTGATGGCCTCGGCGACGGCCACCTTCCTTTTCCGGCAGTTCTTTCTCACCATACCGGGCGAGCTCGTTGAAGCGGCCCGCATCGACAATGCCGGGCCGTTCCGCTTCATGCGGGATATTCTGCTGCCGCTTTCCAAGACGAATATCGCGGCACTTTTCGTGATCCTCTTCATCTACGGCTGGACGCAATATCTCTGGCCGCTGCTGGTCACGAATGACAGCCGGATGAACACGATCATCATCGCCCTGAGAAAGATGGTCGATTTCACGGATGCGTCGACCCCGTGGAACTACGTCATGGTGACCGCCATCCTCGCGATCATCCCGCCTGTCGCTGTGGTCGTCCTGATGCAGCGCTGGTTCGTCAAGGGCCTCGTCGAAACGGAGAAGTAATGGCAACGATCACTCTCAAGGATGTCCACAAGACCTATCACGGCGACATCGCCGCGATCCGCGGCGTTTCGCTTGCGATTGCCGACGGCGAGTTCATCGTGCTCGTCGGCCCTTCCGGCTGCGGAAAATCGACGCTGCTGAGGATGATCGCGGGGCTCGAGAGCATCACGTCAGGCGAGATCTCCATCGGCGAACGCGTCGTCAACGGGCTGGAGCCTTCCGAGCGCGACATTGCGATGGTCTTTCAGAACTATGCGCTCTATCCGCATATGACGGTGCGTCAGAATCTCAGCTATGGCCTGAAGAACCGCAACACGCCGAAGGAAGAAATCGAACGCCGGATAGCCAAGGCGGCGAAGTCCCTGGAGATAGAGCCCTTCCTGGATCGAAAGCCCCGTCAGCTTTCAGGCGGGCAGCGCCAGCGCGTGGCCATGGGGCGCGCCATCGTCCGGGAGCCCGCGGCCTTCCTGTTCGACGAGCCGCTCTCGAACCTCGACGCCAAGCTCAGGGTCCAGATGCGGGTCGAAATCAAGCGCCTTCAACGGGCGCTAGGCACGACCAGCGTCTACGTCACCCACGATCAGCTTGAAGCGATGACGCTCGCCGACCGCCTGGTGGTCTTGAACGGGGGCAGGATCGAGCAGGTCGGTACGCCGATCGAGCTTTACGAGAAGCCGGCGACGGCATTCGTCGCAACTTTCATCGGCTCGCCGTCGATGAACCTTCTCGATGTCGATACCGGCAATGCCGCCTGGACCGCTCCGGCGGCGCTCGTCGGGAAGCCGGGGCTTGCGACAATTGGAATCCGACCTGAGGACATTACCCTCGCCGGTGCCACGGACGGCGGCGACCGTTTCGGAGCCCGCGTGCGCGTCGGCGCCGTGGAACTCGTCGGCGCCGAAAGCTACGTGCACGGCACCCTGGCGAACGGCGAGCCGCTCGTCTTCAGGGTTGCCGGCCGTTCCCGCATAGCCATTGACGAGGAGGTCGAAGTCGCCGCGGCGCCGGAAAGCCTGCATTGGTTCGACGCCGCCGGGCGGCGTTCATAGAGCGAAAGGGGTAAGGGCACCCCGCTCGTCAAGTTTTTGCAATCCTTTGTCGGCACGGCCTTTCCTGCAACGTCCTTGTGGGTAGCCATTCCGACGATGGCGAAAAATCAGGAGACCCGAGATGATGAAATTATATGGATTAGGTCCGACGCGCTCGCTTCGCGCGCTTTGGGCGCTTCAGGAGCTGGATGCGGAGTTCGAGTTCGTGCGCGTCAACATACTGGCCGGCGAGAACCTTCACCCGGATTTCCTGCGCCTCAACCCGGCGGGCAAGCTTCCGGTGCTGGTCGACGGCGACTTCGTCCTCACGGAATCCGCCGCGATCGTCATGTATCTGGCGGAAAAGTATGGTGACAAAGGGCTTATGCCAGCGGACCTGAAGGAAAGGGCGCAGGCATATCGATGGTCTCTGTTTGCGGTTACCGAACTCGAACAGCCGCTATGGCGGATGGCCAAGCACACATTTCTTTATCCCGAAGACAAGCGCCTGCCTGAAGATATCGCTCTCGCCAGAGAGGAATTCGCGGCCATGGCAGCAGTGCTTGACCGACACATGGACGGGCGCGCGTTCATCCTCGGCGACAACATAACCGTGGCCGACTGCGTCACAGCCTATGTCCTGGACTGGGGCAACGAAAACGGGCTGATCGACAGCTTTCCAAATCTCAAAGCATATCTGGAACGGATGTATGCGCGTCCCAGGGCGCCGCAGCGCATTGCGGAGGCCGTTGCGAGCCTCCAGAACTAGAACGGGATCAGGAATGATCCAGAGCGCTGATCCCCTCTGCCCTGCCGGCCATCGGCAGGGCAGAGGGGGCGTACTTGGTCGGCTCTGCCGCCCCGCGCCGTTGTGCCCTTAATCAGGCACGACCACGAGCTTGCCGACGAAGTTCTTCGCCATGAAGTCCGTCTGTGCCCGATGGAATTCCGATAGCGGATAGACGCCGCCGACGAGCGGCCGGATCTTTCTCTCCTCGATATAACGGACGAGGCGGCAGAAATCGGCGCGGCTGCCCTGGCTCGATCCGTGCAGCTCCAACTGCTTCAGATACATCGTCCTGAGATCGAGCTGCACGACCGGCCCGGCGATTGCGCCGGCGGTGGTGTAGCGGCCTTCCGGGCGCAGGATCTTCAGGAGGTCGTTGAAGAGGGGACCGCCGACGAGATCGGCGACCACATCGATCGGCCGGCCGCCGCTTGCCGCCTCCACCGCTTCGGCGAGGTCGCCTTGACCGCGGGTGACGACGGCCTGCGCGCCGATGTCGAGCATCGCCTCTTCCTTGCCCGGTCCGGCAACTGCGATCGGAACGGCGCCACGGGCGCGGGCGAGCTGGACGATCGCGGAGCCGACGCCACCCGAGGCGCCGGTCACGAGCACGGTTTCGCCGGCGGCAAGCCGCGCCCGTTCCAGCATTCGCTCGCCGGTGAGATAGGCGCAGCAGAAGGTGGCGAGCTCGACGTCGGTCAGGTCGGTCGCGACCACATGGGCGTTTTCGGCCGGAAGCGCCATATATTCGGCATAGCCGCCATCGCGGCCATGACCCATGTAATCGATGTCGGCAAGACTGTCGTCGTCGCGGTTGTAGATCGAGAAATCGACCATGACGCGTTCGCCGATGCGCGCCCGGTCGACGCCTTCGCCGACGGCAACGATATGGCCGACCGTGTCCGTACCCTGAATGCGCGGGAAGGTCAGGGTGTTGCCGTGGCGGCGCCAGGTCGAGACGGCGGACGGATCGTCCTCCGTCCCATAGGCGCCTTCGCGCACCCAGACGTCGGTATTGTTCATGCCGCAGGCAGTGACCTTGATCAGCACCTCGCCCGCAGCCGGAGCCGGGACGGGTACGTCCCGGCTGTAGACCAGCTTCTCCAAGCCGCCGTGCCCCGTCAAAAGCACCGCGGTCATGGTCTTCGGAACAGAATGCATCATACGCATTTTCCTCAGCGGCCGAGTACGGATTGGATGGCTTCGGCTGCCGCCTTGACGACGATGTCGGCTTCGTCTCGCGTCAGGCAGAGCGGCGGCGCGAAGCCCAGAATGTCGCCCTGCGGCATGGCGCGGCCGATGACGCCGCGTTCGAGGAGCGCTGCCGCGACCTGCGGTCCGACCTTGCGGCCCGGATCGAAGAAGGCGCGATCATCGCGGTCCTCGACGAACTCGATCGCTGCCATCAGGCCGTCGCCGCGCACTTCACCGACATGGCGATGATCGCCCACGGCCTTTTCCAGTTCGGCTCGGAAATAGGCACCCGTCGAACCGGCATTCTCGACGATGCCGAGTTCGTCGATCAGTTCCAGGTTCGCGATGCCGGCGGCAGCGCAGATCGGATGGGCCGAATAGGTCCAGCCATGGCCGATGACGCCGAGCTCGTCCGAGCCCTTCACCAGCACCTGCCAGAGCTTGTCGGAGACGATCGTGCCGGAAAGCGGCGCATAGGCGGAGGTCAGCCCCTTGGCGATGGTGATCAGGTCCGGCTTGATGCCGTAATGGTCGGAACCGAACATGGTGCCGAGACGGCCGAAGCCGGTGACCACCTCGTCGGCCACAAGCAGGATATCGTATTTCTGAAGGACGGCCTGGATCTTCTCCCAATAGCCCTTCGGCGGCGGCACGATGCCACCGGTGCCGAGGATCGGCTCGCCGATGAAGGCGGCAACGGTGTCGGGACCTTCGGCGAGGATCATCTCTTCCAGCTTGTCTGCGCAATACTGCGAGAATTGCTCTTCGCCCATCGAGCGATCGGGACGGCGGAAGTAGTAGGGCGCTTCCGTGTGCAGGATCGGCGCCCGCGGCAGGTCGAAGGCGTTGTGGAAGAGATGAAGGCCGGTCAGTGAGCCGGTCATCACGCCCGAGCCGTGATAGCCGCGCCAACGCGAAATGATCTTCTTCTTCTCCGGGCGGCCGAGAATGTTGTTGTAGTACCAGATCAGCTTGATGTTGGTTTCGTTGGCGTCGGAGCCCGAAAGTCCGAAATAGACGCGGCTCATGCCTTCCGGCGCCCGGTCGATGATCATCTTGGAGAGCCGGATCGACGCCTCGGTGCCGTGGCCCACATAGGAATGGTAGTAGGCGAGATTCTTAGCCTGTTCGGCAATCGCGTCGGCGATCTTCTGGCAGCCGTAGCCGACATTGACGCAATAGAGGCCGGCAAAGGCATCGAGGCTGCGCTTGCCGGATATGTCGGTGATGTAGACGCCTTCGCCGCCGCCGATCACGCGGGTCGGGGTTTCGCCGCGCGCATGCATCCCCATATGGGTCGAGGGATGGAAGAAGTGGTCGCGGTCCCAGGCGGTGAGTTCGTTGCTTCTTTCGAGCATGGTCTTTCCTTTCATGAAATCCGGAGTATTTCGGCTGAACCGCGAAAACGCCCTATCCTGTTGTTTTTACCCAGTTCCGGACGCAAAACCGCTACGCAGTTTTGCTGGAAACAGCCCAGGTCAGGCAGCGGTGTCGATGCAGAGATATTTGAGCTCGGTAAAGGCCTCCATGCCATGGCGGGAGCCTTCACGGCCGAGGCCCGATTGTTTCCAGCCGCCGAAGGGGATCGGGCCGCCGGTGATCTTCACCCGATTGATTGCCACCATACCGTATTCGAGGGCGCGGGCGAGCCGCATCTGGCGGGCGCCGTTTTCGGTCACGACATAGGCGACGAGCCCGTATTCCGTGTCGTTCGCCCGCGCGACCACTTCCTCTTCGCTGTCGAAGGCGGTTACGGCCGCGACGGGGCCGAAGGTCTCGTCGCGCATGATGAGCGCGTCGTCGGGCACATCCATCAGAAGAGTGGGCTGGAAAAAGAGCGGCCCGGCGGCGTGGCGCTTGCCGCCGACGGCAAGCCTGGCGCCCAGCTTCACCGCGTCCGCGACCTGTTCCTCGACCTTGGCGACGGCGCGTTCGTGCATCAGCGGACCGATATCCGTGTCCGGCTCCATCCCGGAGCCGACTTTCAGGCCGGCAATTCGTGCGGCAAAAGCTTCCTGGAATGCTTTGAGAACGGGCCGCTCGACGTAAATCCGATTGGCGGCAAGGCAATCTTGTCCTGATGTCGCGAACTTCGCGGCGATCGCAATATCGGCGGCTTTTTCGACATTCGCGTCCGCAAAGACGATCAGGGGGGCATGCCCGCCGAGCTCCATTACCAGCCGCTTCATCGTCGGCGCACATTGGGAGGCGATCAGGCGGCCGATCTCGGTAGAGCCGGTGAAGCTCATGGCACGTACCCGTGCGTCTTCGCACATTCGTCCGACGATCGTTGCGGCTTTGCCGGTGACGACATTGAAGACGCCTGCCGGAAGACCGGCGCGCTCGCCGAGCTCGGCCAGGGCGAGAGCCGAAAGAGGGGTTTCGGAGGAAGGATGCACCACCACGGTGCAGCCTGCGGCAAGGGCGGCGGCCGCCTTCCGGGTGATCATCGCGGAAGGGAAGTTCCAGGGCGTGACGATGCCGACGACGCCGAGCGCTTCGCGGCGCACGATCATTTCGGCCCCGGCAAGATGGCTCGTCACGCTTTCGGCATTGAGGCGTTTGCCTTCCTCGGCATACCACTCGATGAAGGATGCCGCGTAATCGATCTCGCCGCGCGACTCGGCAAGCGGCTTGCCCTGTTCAAGGGTCATCAACAAAGCGAGGTCCTCGCGGGCTTCGAGCATCAGGTCGTGCCATTTGCGCAGGATGGCGGCGCGCGCCTGCGGCAGCATGTTGCGCCAGGACCTGAACGCCTTTTCCGCCGCGTCGATCGCCTCGGAGGTTTGGGCAGGGTCGAGCGAGGCGACGAAGGCGAGGGCGGCGCCGCTGGCCGGGTCGCTCACCTCCAGGCATGTACCGTCCCGGCCGGCAACCCAGCGGCCGCCGACATAGGCCAGCTCCCGCAGCAATTGCCGGTCGTTCAGGTTTTTCAACGCGTCGTGAAAGGCTGTGCGCGCAAAGACGGCGGTCATATCGGTTCTCCTCGACTGTTGCGTGAAGAGTGCCATGCTTGTCGAGAGAGATTGTCCAATCGGCGGTGACGGAGGAGAGAGTTTGACCAAAGTGCGGGCGATGGGGAGAGAGATTGTCTATGTGGCCTGGCGGTGGGTTGGCTACACCCGCTGCCGACTATTCCTGCCCTGCCGGCGCGTTCGGTAACAGCGAGCCGAACGGCAGCACCGTTTCTTCCTTTACCGTCTTCGTGACGATGTAGGTGAAATAGCGGTCGATGCCGAGTTCGCGTTCGAGCAGTCCGTCGACCAGCCGCTGATAGGCATCGATGTCCGCGGTCATGACCTTGAGGATATAGTCAACCCCGCCGCCGACCGACCAGCAGGCGACGATCTCGGGGATCGCGGCGATGGCGCGCTCGAACCGGTCGAAATCGGCCTGGCGGTGATTGCCGAGCGTCACCTCCATCATGACGCTGGCGACCGGCGCCACGCGGCGCAGCGCAACGCGGGCGTGATAGCCGGTGACGATGCCGGCTTTTTCCAGCTTTCTGAGCCGCATCCAGCAGGGCGTCGGCGACAGGCCGGCCTTCTCGGCGAGCGCCAGCTTGGTGATACGCCCGTCGGCCTGGATCGCTTCGAGGATCCGCAGATCGATCGCATCGAGCTTCATAAAGAGGTCCTTCCGTCGGTGTTGGTCACGTCAAAGCCGGGAAATGACATTGGGTGCTCACTTTTACATTGTCAATTGAGCTGATTTTGATCACTGTTCAAATCATGACAAATTGGACGCCCGACACGACACTTCTGCGCCGCCCCGCCTATCTCTCTCTGGCGGACCAGTTCGCCCGCGCCATCCAGGAGGGGAGGCTCCAGAACGGCACGCGGCTGCCGACGCATCGCAAGCTCGCCGACGATCTGAAGCTCTCGGTGCAGACGGTGAGTCGCGCCTATGACGAGCTCATACGGCGCGGCTTGATCTCCGGGGAGGTCGGGCGCGGCAGCTTCGTACAGACGCGGCCGCGCGAGCCGGAGCCGCCCTATCTGCCGGAACGCCTTGGCGAATTGATCGATCTTTCGATCTTGAAGCCCGTATGCGAGCAGTACCATCTGGAAAAGATGCGGCAGGGTTTTGCCTGGCTTGCCGAGAACCTGCCGCCGAGTTCCGCGCTTTCCTTCCGCCCGAACATGGTGTTCCCGCGTCACCGCAATGTCGCGGCCGAATGGCTCTTGCGCTGCGGGCTCGATGTTTCGCCGCTCAACATCAACCTGACGAACGGCGCCACCTCGGCCATGACCGTGGCGCTGATGAGTGTCGCGCCGCCCGGTTCGACGGTCGCGACGGAGGCCGTCAGCCATCATACGCTCGTGCCGCTTTCGACCTATCTCGGCATCCACCTTCAGGGTCTCGCGATAGACGGCGACGGCATGATCCCGGATGCGCTGGACGAAGCCTGCCGCAAGGGCGTGATCCGCGCGGTCTTTCTGCAGCCCTCGGTCATCAACCCGACCGCGACCCTGATGAGCGCCGAGCGGCGGGCAGCGCTGGCGGAGGTGGCGCGCCGGCATGACATAGCCATCATAGAGAACGACATTCTCGGTCCATTGGTGGAAGAACGCCTGCCTCCGGTCGCCGCACTGGCGCCGGAGCGCACGCTGTATGTGACGAGCTTCACCAAGATCACCGTGCCGGGCCTCAGGATCGGCTATCTGGTGGCGCCTGACCGCTACGTGGCCGCCGTCGCCAACCGGCATCTGGTTTCGAACTGGATGGCGACCCCCGCGATTGCAGAGATCGCAACGCAATGGGTGAGCGACGGAACGGCGATCGAGCTGGTGAACTGGCAGCGCCGGGCGCTCGCCGCTCGCCACGCGATCGCCAAGGAAGTTCTGGCAAGCCTTGCCCATCACACCCATCCGCAGAGCCTGCATGTCTGGCTGCCGCTGCCCGAGGGGCACCAGGAAGATGCTTTCGTTTCCCAGGCGCGCTTGCGCGGGGTCGCGATCGCGCCGGGCGCGTCCTTCCGAACGGCGGACAGCGGCTGGCGTCCGGCGGTCAGGATATCGCTCGGCTCGACGACCGAGCTGGAGCTGAGGTCCGGGCTCGGCATCGTCGCCTCTCTGGCGCTCGGTGAGCCCGAGGCGCTGCTCCTCGTCATTTGAGCGAATGCTCAGCTTTTGAGCATGTTTCAAATAATTGTCATGATATTATTATTCAGATTGACATGATTTTGGAACCGGATCATCGTTAGGACATTAACGCATGGCGCCCAGAAGTATGCAGCGGTCTGGAGCGACGTCATGCGCTTCAGTCTCAAAGGGAGAGGCGTGAATGTCCCAGCCGATCATTCGCATCGACAACATCGTCAAGCGATACGGTTCCCTCACCGTGCTCGACGGCCTGTCGATGGAGGTGATGCCGGGCGAGAAGCTGGCTCTCATCGGGCCGTCCGGTTCGGGTAAGACGACCATCCTGCGCATTCTGATGACCCTCGAAACCATCAGCGACGGTTTCATCCAGGTCGACGGCGAGCATCTCTATCACATGAAGAAGGCGGGCAACCTCGTCCCTGCCGACGAGCGGCATCTTCATAAGATGCGCGAGAAGATCGGCATGGTCTTCCAGCACTTCAACCTGTTTCCTCATAAATGCGTTCTCGACAACGTTACGCTGGCGCCGATGCTGACCAAGGGCATGGCGCGCGCTGCGGCGGAAAAGCGCGCGATGGAACTGCTCGACATGGTGGGCTTGGCCGACAAGGCTAAGAGCATGCCGGCACAGCTTTCCGGCGGGCAGAAGCAGCGTGTGGCGATAGCCCGGGCGCTGGCGCTCTCACCCAAGATCATGCTTTTCGACGAGGTCACCTCCGCGCTCGATCCCGAGCTCGTGGAGGAAGTCCTGAACGTCATGCGCAAGCTCGCATCCGAGACGGACATGACCATGCTGCTCGTCACCCACGAGATGGGCTTTGCCCATGATTTCGCAGACCGGGTGCTTTTCTTCGACCGCGGCAAAATCGTGGAGGAGGGAAAACCCGAGGACATTTTCCGGCATCCCAAGCAGGAGCGCACACAGACTTTCCTGCGCAAGATCATAGCGGCAGGGCACCGCGTCTAAGCCTTACGGCCGACATTGCCTCAAGGAAAACATCGAGAGAACAGAGGAGTTGGGAACGATGAAACTGAGAGATTTTATGGCAATGGCGGCAGGCGCCACCGCGTTGATGGCAGTTGCTGCGGCGACGCCAGCCGCCGCGGACGAGAACAAGCTCGAGGAGCTGAAAGAGCAGGGCTTCGCGCGCATCGCCATCGCCAACGAGCCGCCCTTTACCGCCGTCGGAGCCGACGGCAAGGTCTCCGGTGCAGCACCGGATGTCGCCCGCGAGATCTTCAAGCGGCTCGGCGTTGCCGACGTCGTCGCCTCCATTTCCGAATACGGCGCGATGATCCCGGGCCTGCAGGCCGGGCGCCATGACGCAATCACCGCCGGTCTCTTCATGAAGCCGGAACGCTGCGCCGCCGTCGCCTATTCGCAGCCGATCCTCTGCGACGCCGAGGCCTTCGCGCTGAAGAAAGGCAACCCGCTCGGACTTAAGAGCTACAAGGACATCGCCGACAATCCGGACGCCAAGATCGGCGCGCCGGGGGGCGGTACCGAGGAGAAGCTGGCGCTCGAAGCCGGCGTGCCGCGCGACCGCGTCATCGTGGTGCCGGATGGCCAGAGCGGATTGAAGATGCTGCAGGACGGCCGCATCGACGTCTACTCGCTGCCGGTCCTTTCGATCAACGATCTCGTCTCCAAGGCGAACGACCCGAACGTCGAGGTGCTGGCCCCCGTCGAGGGTGCGCCGGTCTATTGCGACGGCGCCGCCTTCAGAAAGGGCGACGAGGCGCTCCGTGACGCCTTCGATGTCGAGCTCGCCAAGCTGAAGGAGTCGGGCGAATTCGCGAAGATCATCGAACCCTATGGCTTCTCGGCCAAGGCTGCGATGTCGACCACCCGCGAAAAGCTCTGCGCCGCGAAATAAGCCCCGGGCTGGGGCTTCCCGCCGCCTTCCGTTCGCACCACGCGGAGGAAGGCGGTGTGGGCGGCGACGACCAAGCCGAAACTCTGACTGGAACAACGAAACGATGATCGACTGGTCCGGCTATATCGGATTGATCCTGCAGGGCGCCTGGGTGACCGTGCAACTGACCCTCATGGGTTCGGCGCTCGCCGTCGTGGTTGCCTTCGCTGCCGGCCTCGGGCGCCTCAGCCGGTTCATGGCCGTGCGCGCGCTTGCCACGACCTATATCGAATTCTTCCGCGGCACTTCCATTTTCGTGCAGCTCTTCTGGGTCTATTTCGTATTGCCGTTCGCCGGCATAACGCTGACGCCGCTGCAGGCGGGCGTCCTCGCGCTCGGCCTCAATGTCGGTGCCTATGGAGCGGAGGTCGTGCGGGGCGCGGTAAAGGCGATCGGCCGCGAGCAGCGCGAGGCCTGCATCGCGCTCAACCTAACGCGGTTCCAGGCGATGCGCCACATCGTCCTGCCCCAGGCGCTGCCCCTGATGCTGCCGACCTTCGGCAACAACGCCATCGAGCTCTTGAAGGGAACGGCGGTCGTCTCGCTGATCTCGCTGAGCGACATGACGTTTCAGGCCCAGGTGGTCCGCGCCCAGACCGGGAGCACGCTGATCCCGTTCGCGACTATCCTGCTGCTTTATTTCGTCATGGCCTGGCTGATCTCGCTCGGCATGCGGTGGCTCGAGAGGCGCGTTTCGCGCGGCCTCGACGGTGTGAGGGTCTGACCATGGAATGGGACTGGGAATTCGTCCGCCAGATCATGCCGACCCTCATCGAGGGGCTGAAGATCACGATCCTCGCGACGGCGCTCGGCTCGGTGGTCGCAGCGGTGATCGGCCTTGTCTTCGCCATCCTGCGGATGACCGCACCGGCTCCGATAGCGCGTGTCACGAGCTTTGCCGTCGAGTTCATCCGCGGAACGCCGCTGCTCGTGCAGCTCTACTTCATCTTCTACGTGCTTCCGGACATCGGAATCCGCCTGCCTGCGCTGGTCGCCGGCGTCATCGGTCTCGGCATCCACTACGGCACCTATGCCGCCGAGGTCTATCGTGCCGGCATCGAGAACGTGCCGCGCGGACAATGGGAGGCGGCCAAGGCGGCGAACCTCACGACCCGGCAGACCTGGATACACGTGATCCTGCCGCAGGCGATCCCGCCGATGATACCGGCGCTCGCCAATTACCTGATTGCCATGTTCAAGGAGACACCCCTGCTTTCGGCAATCACGGTGCTCGAACTGATGAACCAGGCAAAGAGCATCGCCAACAGCAATTATCGCTATATCGAGCCGATGACGCTGGTCGGGGTGTTCTTCCTGATCATGAGCCTGATCTCGGTCTTCTTCCTGCGCTGGCTCGAAGAGCGTTATTCCCGGGTGGAGGAGCGCTGATGAGATCCCCTGTCGCCCTCTCGCTTGCGGCGCGCAGGCCGCGTCTCGACGATCGGCCGCTCGACAAGCGGATCGGCCTCGTCATCCTCGCCACCGACCATACGACGGAAGTCGATTTCCAGCGCATCGTCGCGTCGGACCGGATCGGGGTCTATGTCACCCGTATCCCCTACGCCAATCCGGTGACGCCGGAGAATCTGCGGGCGATGCAGCCGTCGCTCACCGAAGCGGCAGCCTTGATCCTGCCGGACGAGACCCTGGACGTCGTCATGTATTCCTGCACCTCGGCCTCCGTGGTCATCGGCGACAGGGAGGTGGCTGCGGCGATCAAGGCCGCAAAGCCGGAGGCGGCCGTCGTGACGTCGACGGCTGCTTCGGTCCAAGGCTTGCGTGCATTGGGCGCAAACAGGATTTCGGTGCTCACCCCTTACACGATCGAGACCAGCCGGCCCATGGCCGACTATTTCGCCGAGCGCTGCTTCGCAATCGACAGGTTTACCTGCCTGGGTCTTACCGACGACCGTGAGATGGCGCGGATCAGCCCGAAGGAGATCGTGGCCTTCGCAAAGGATGCGGCAGCGCCGGAATCGGACGCGCTCTTCATTTCCTGTACTGCCGTTCGCGCGGCAGGCGTCATCGCCGAAATCGAGCAGGCGATCGGCAAGCCCGTCGTCAGCAGCAATTACGCCACCGCCTGGGCTTGCCTCCGCCTTTGCGGCGACCGGGAAGCACGCCCGCAACTCGGACGGCTGATGGAGCTGCCACTCGAGGGGGAAAGGCCGTGAGCGCTTCTCTCCCCGTGACGATCGACGACATCGAGGTGGCGGCACGACGCATTTCCGGCCGTGTACTTACGACGCCGCTGGCAATGTCGGGCTCGTTGAGCGAGCTCTGCGGCGTGCCCGTCGGCTTGAAGCTCGAGCACCACCAGACGACCGGAAGCTTCAAGCTGCGCGGCGCGACCAATGCGGTGCTTTCGCTTTCTGCCGGCGACCGTGCGCTCGGCGTGATCGCGGCCTCGACCGGCAATCATGGCCGGGCACTTGCTCACGCGGCAAAGGCGGAAGGCTCGCTCGCCACGATCTGCATGTCGCATCTGGTGCCCGTGAACAAGGTCTCCGAAATCAGACGCCTCGGCGCCAATGTGCGGATTGTCGGCAATTCCCAGGACGAGGCGCAGGAAGAAGTCGAACGGCTCGTTGCGGAAAATGGTCTCGTAATGGTGCCGCCCTTCGACCATCCGGCGATCGTCGCAGGGCAGGGGACGCTCGGACTCGAGGTCGTGGCGCAGATGCCCGATGTTGCCATGGTGCTTGTACCCGTCTCGGGTGGCGGGCTGGCGGCCGGGGTGGCGGCAGCCGTCAAGGCGCGAAGACCGGCGACGCGTGTCGTAGGCCTGACGATGGAGCGCGGCGCGGCGATGAAGGCGAGCTTCGCCGCCGGCACACCCGTGCTCGTCGACGAACAGCCGAGCCTTGCGGATTCGCTCGGCGGCGGCATCGGCCTCGACAATCGCGTCACGTTCCGCATGTGCCGGGACCTCCTCGACGACATCATCCTTCTGACGGAAGCCGAAATCGCCGCCGGCATGCGCCACGCCTATGCCGAGGAGCGCGAGATCGTCGAAGGGGCGGGCGCCGTCGGCATTGCGGCGCTTCTCGCCGGCAAGATCAAGGACGTCGACGGTCCCATCGCGGTCATTCTCTCGGGGCGCAACGTCGACATGGACCTGCACCTGCGCGTGATGAACGGCGAAACGGATCCATTCCGCGAGGAGACGGCATGACACGGATGAAGATACTGACCGAGGCGGAACTGCGCCGCATCGTGCCGCTCGATCGCGAAGCGGTTGCCTGCGTCGAGGATGCGTTCCGCGCTCTCGCCACCAAGGCGGTGGCGATGCCGCCCATCCTGAGGCTCGATATTCCGGAGCACCGCGGCGAGGTGGACGTCAAGACGGCCTATGTGCCGGGGCTCGACGGCTTTGCGATCAAGATCAGCCCGGGCTTCTTCGACAATCCGAAGATCGGCCTGCCGAGCACCAACGGCCTGATGGTGCTTCTGTCCAGCAAAACCGGGCTGGTGCAGGCGCTGCTGCTCGACAACGGCTATCTGACCGATGTGCGTACGGCGGCGGCAGGGGCGGTCGCGGCGAAACATCTGTCGCGGGAAGATTCCTCGGTGGCCGCGGTCTTCGGCGCCGGCATGCAGGCAAGGCTTCAGCTCGAAGCGCTCGCGCTCGTGCGCCCGATCCGGGAAGCACGCATCTGGGCCCGCGATGCGGCCAAGGCTGAAACCGCGGCCACTGCTTTTGCCGGGAAGCTCGGCTTTCCGATCAAAGCCGAAACCGATCCGAGAGCGGCCATCGCAGGTGCCGACGTCATCGTCACCACGACGCCGTCCGAGACGCCGGTCCTCAAGGCCGAATGGCTCGAGCCGGGGCAGCACGTCACGGCCATGGGTTCGGACGCCGAACACAAGAACGAACTGGACCCGCATGCGATCGCCCGCGCGACTTACGTCGCCGACAGCCTCAAACAGACACGCAGGCTCGGCGAGCTGCATCACGCGATTGCCGCTCATCTCGTGTCGGCGGAGGCCGAGTTCCCTGAACTCGGCCAGGTGATCGCCGGCCTGAAACCCGGACGCACGCGCGCCGACGAGATCACCATTGCCGACCTGACCGGCACCGGCATCCAGGACACGGCCATCGCCACGCTCGCCTTCGCGCGGGCCAACGCGGCGGACGCAGGCACCACATTGGAAAGTTGAGACCGGCACCCTGCAAGGGGCCGGAAGAACGAGGGAAGAGACATGACCCAACCCAACCTCAAATTCTCCCTTGGAGAATATGAAGCGCGGCTTGCGAAGACCCGAAAGGCGATGGAGGCGAAAGGCGTCGACCTCCTGATCGTGAGCGATCCTTCCAACATGGCCTGGCTCACCGGCTATGACGGCTGGTCCTTCTACGTGCATCAGGCGGTCATCGTGCCGCCTTCGGGCGAACCGATCTGGTTCGGCCGCGGCCAGGATGCGAATGGCGCGAAGCTGACTGCCTATCTCGATCACAAGAATATCGTCGGCTATCCCGACCACTACGTGCAGTCGACCGAACGCCACCCGATGGACTATCTCTCGGGCATTCTCGCCGATCGCGGCTTTGGTTCGCTCAGCATCGGTGTCGAAATGGACAACTACTGGTTCTCGGCGGCCGCCTTCGCCTCGCTGCAGAAACACCTGCCCAATGCGCGTTTCAGCGACGCCACGGCGCTGGTGAACTGGCAGCGTGCGGTCAAGAGCGAGACCGAGATCAAATACATGCGCAACGCGGCGCGGATCGTCGAAGCCATGCATCAGCGCATCTTCGACAAGATCGAAGTGGGTATGCGCAAGTGCGACCTGGTGGCGGAAATCTACGATGCGGGTACGCGCGGCGTCGACGGCATCGGCGGCGACTATCCGGCGATCGTGCCGCTTCTTCCTTCCGGCGTCGAGGCATCAGCGCCGCATCTCACCTGGGACGACCGGCCGATGAAGCGGGGCGAGGGCACCTTCTTCGAAATCGCCGGCTGCTACAACCGCTATCATGTGCCGCTGTCGCGCACGGTGTTCCTGGGTAAGCCGACCCAGGCCTTTCTGGACGCCGAGAAGGCGACGATCGAGGGCATGGAGGCAGGGCTTGCCGTCGCGAAACCGGGCAACACCTGCGAGGACATCGCGAACGCCTTCTTCGCTGTGCTGAAGAAATACGGGATCGTCAAGGACAACCGCACGGGCTACCCGATCGGTCTTTCCTATCCGCCGGATTGGGGCGAGCGCACGATGAGCCTGCGTCCGGGCGACAAGACGGAACTGAAGCCGGGGATGACATTCCACTTCATGACGGGGCTCTGGCTCGAGGATATGGGCTTCGAAACCACCGAGAGCATTCTCATCACCGAGAGCGGTGTCGAGTGCCTCGCCTCCGTGCCGCGCAAGCTGATGGTCAAGGACTGAGAGCATGAGGGAGCACCACTTGCGGCCGTCGCCGATCAGCGCGACGGTCGATTTCGAGGCCGATGGCGTCCAGCACGGCTTCCTGCGCCTTCCCTATAGTCGCGATGATTCCGCCTGGGGTTCGGTGATGATTCCGATTACCGTGGTCAAGAATGGGGAGGGCCCGACTGCCCTCCTTACGGGCGGCAATCACGGCGATGAATACGAGGGGCCGATCGCGCTCTTCGATCTCGCCCGCAAGCTGGATGCGGCCGACGTCGAGGGAAGGGTGATCATCGTTCCGGCGATGAATTACCCGGCCTTCCAGGCGCAGACGCGGACGTCGCCGATCGACAAGGGCAACATGAACCGCAGCTTCCCGGGGAGGCCGGATGGAACGGTCACCGAGAAAATCGCGGATTACTTCCAGCGTGTCCTGCTGCCGCTCGCCGACATCGTGCTCGATTTCCATTCGGGCGGGAAGACGCTCGACTTCCTGCCCTTCTGCGCGGCGCACATCCTGCCCGACAAGGCCCAGGAAGCGAAAGCTTTCGACTTCGTCCGGGCATTCGGGGCACCCTATTCCATGAAGATGCTGGAGATCGACGCGGTCGGAATGTACGACACCGCGGCCGAGGAGATGGGCAAGATCTTTATCACGACGGAGCTCGGCGGTGGCGGTTCGGCGACTGCCCGGACTGCTTCAGTCGCAAAACGCGGCGTAGCGAACGTGCTGAGGCATGCCGGGATACTCAAGGGCGAGATCGAGGCGGAACCCACCAAATGGCTGGACATGCCCAGCGACGATTGCTTCGCTTTCGCGGAGGATGGCGGTCTCGTCGAGTTCCTCATCGACCTTGGCGAAGCGGTCGACCGCGGCGCAGTGATCGCGTGCATCTATCCGATCGGACGCACCGGTGTCGCACCGATCGAGGTTCGAGCCAAGATGGATGGCGTTCTGGTGGCCCGACATAACCCCGGGCTGATCAAGTCGGGCGACTGCTGCGCAGTCCTGGGTGTCGAGGTATAGATCTAGTCCAGCCCGGAGTCGTAGGACTTCTTGCAAGAGACCCGTCTCCGGACTTGCTCCGGACGGCGGGTCTTTGCTTATCTGCGAAGCGCAAGTGCGGCCTGCACGATAATTGGGCATGACGTGGCGGGCGGCCCAATATTTGGCCATCACGGCAAAGTGCATGAAACCCGGGCCGGCTAATCTTTTGAATTCTCTCCCGCCTTCTGCGGATTTCGGTTTGGCACGCTGCTTGCATCCAATGTTTTGAGCCCGAGCAAGCCACCGGTGGCGCCCAATGTCGCGCGCCATGAGCAAGGTTGCCGGAGAGGATCGACGCGCCCCTTTGGGTGAGTGCGATGCCTGTTCGCGGCTATTCCCATGATCAACGACGCGTATCGCGCGAGCTATCGCGCAGGGAGATATCATGTCCGCTCTTCACCAGACGCAGTCGACCTACAAGGGCGCATCAGGACGCGCCTTGTGGGTCTCAACGGGTGCATTTACGGTCTGTTTCGCCATATGGACCATTTTTTCGATCATCGGCGTGCGCATAAAGGATGAACTCGGCCTGAGCGAAGCCGAGTTCGGCCTCCTGATCGGCATGCCGATCCTGACCGGTTCGCTCGTCCGCATCGTGCTGGGCATCTGGACCAGCCGCTATGGCGGCCGCCTCGTCTACACGCTCACCATGCTGGCGGCCGCACTCGCGACCTTCCTGCTCGCTTATGCCACGACCTATCCGCAGATGCTCCTCGCAGGACTCGGCGTCGGACTGGCGGGAGGCTCCTTCGCCGTGGGGGTCGCCTATGTCTCGCCTTTCTTTCCGCCGGAAAAACAGGGCACGGCTCTCGGGATATTCGGTGCCGGCAACGTCGGAGCCGCGGTCACGAAATTTCTGGCGCCATTCGTTCTCGTCGCCTTCGGCTGGCAGGCGGTCGCGCAGGTCTGGGCGGCCGCGCTCCTTCTCACGGCGGTTGTCTTCTGGCTCTCGACGGAAGACGATCCTCAGTTCCGTGCCCGCCGCGATGTTGGTGCACCCAGGAAGAGCTTCCTTAGCGAATTCGAGCCACTCAAGAACGTTCAGGTCTGGCGCTTCTCGCTCTACTACTTCTTTTCCTTCGGTGGTTTCGTGGCGCTCGCGCTCTGGCTGCCGCGCTATCTCGTCGGCGTCTACGGTTTCGACATCGAGACCGCGGGCATGATCGCCGCCGCCTATTCCATTCCCGGCAGCATCTTTCGCGCCTATGGCGGCGCTTTGTCGGACAAGCTCGGGGCCCGCAAGATCATGTATGCGATGTTCGCCGTGTCTGCCGTCGCGACCGCCATTCTCTCGATACCCGCAGGTGGGGCCGGCGGTGCGATGCCGATCCTGGTGACCCCGGTCGTCTTTGTCGTCGTAACCTTCGTGCTCGGCTTCGTCATGAGCCTCGGCAAGGCGGCGGTCTACAAGCACATACCCGTCTATTATCCCTCCCATGTGGGCGCCGTCGGCGGCATCGTCGGCATGATGGGCGGGCTCGGCGGCTTCGTCCTGCCGATCGCCTTCGGCTTCCTTAAGGATGTGACCGGCCTTTGGTCCAGCTGCTTCATGCTGCTCTTCGTCATCGTAGCCGTCTCCATGGTCTGGATGAATGTCTCGATCCGGCAGATCAAGCGCGAGGCCGACCGAGGTGTCCCGGCCGGCGCGCTTGTGCGATAGCCGTTCGGATCGTCGCTCCGCGGGGCCGTCGTGGTCCGGGGATCCATGCGTCGCGATATCCACTTCCCCTGCAGGGATAGCCAATTCCCTGCCGACTGCCCGGCATTCAGTGCCGGGCATTTTTGTTGGAGGCGGAACTTGTCGTGAGGCGGCCCAGCGGTCACCGTTGACACGGACGCAAGCACGAGTAATGTGGAGCGATTGGTATGACCACTTGGCCACCTGGCCGCAGGTCGCCTCAACGGGGATCATGATGTTCTCTGCCGTGGAATCGCGTCGCCTCTATCGCCAGGTGGCGGATCAGATGCGAGCCCTGATCGAACGGGGCGAACTGGCGCACGGGTCGCGGCTTCCGGCGGAGCGCGAGCTGGCGCAGATGTTCGGCGTTTCGCGACCCACCATCCGAGAAGCGCTGATAGTGCTCGAAGTGGAAGGCTTCATCGACATCCGCATGGGTTCGGGCATCTATGTGACGGCGCGTCCGGCGCCGGCGGCCGATGCGCCGCCCGAGGATTTCGAAGGCCCTTTCGAACTGCTGCGGGCCAGGGCCGTGGTCGAATGCGCCATCGCCGAGGAAGCGGCCCGGCTGGCACGCCCGGAGCATATCTCCGTTCTCGACGACAATCTTGCCCGGATGGCCGCCACACTCGAGGATCGCCGCCTCGCGCTTGCGATCGATCGCGAGTTTCACGTCATCGTTTCGAGCATCATCGCCAATGCGACTCTGAACCGCTTCGTCGGCAGTATCCACGACATGCGCATGACGCCCTATTTCGAAAAGCTGGCGAGCTATTTCGAAAACACCGAGACCTGGCGGGCTGCGATGGAGGAGCATCGCGTCATCCGCGACGCGATCGCGCTCGGGGATCCCGCCGCCGCGCGCGCAGCCATGCGGGCGCATCTCGACCAGTCTCAGCTTCGCCTGTCCGCAAGCTTCGATGAGGAGCCGTCAGACAGCACGATACCCGCCGCGTGGAGGCGCGTCGGGCGGTAATCCACACAGCGACGACTTCACTTTGGGAGGAGGAAAAAGATGACGATCAGACTGTTGACGCTACTCGGTGCCACCGCGACGATCCTGGCATCGGCCCTATCGGCTCATGCCCAAACGGCGCTCAAATGGGCCCATGTCTACGAAACGTCGGAGCCGTTCCATACCGAGTCCGTCTGGGCGGCGGAAGAGATCGCCAAACGCACCGAGGGGCGTTACAAGATCGACGTGTTCCCGGCGTCGCAGCTCGGCAAGGAAGCGGATATCAATCAGGGCCTGAAGCTCGGCACCGTCGATATCATCATTTCGGGCTCGAGCTTCGCCGCGCGCGATTATGCGCCGATCGGCGTCACCTATTTCCCCTATATCTTCCGCGACCCCGCCCATATGATCGCCTATACCAAAAGCGACGTATTCAAGCGTCTGGCCGCGGGATATGAAGAGGCCTCGGGCAACCACATCACCGCCGTCACCTATTACGGTACGCGCCACACCACATCGAACAGGCCGATTGCCAAATGCGCCGACATGCAGGGCCTGAAGATGCGTGTGCCGGACGTTCCGGCATATCTCGCCATGCCGCGGGCCTGCGGTGCCAACACCACCCCGATCGCCTTTGCCGAGGTCTATCTCGCGCTCCAGAACGGTACCGTCGAGGCTCAGGAAAATCCGCTGACGACGATCGAGGCGAAGAAGTTCTTCGAAGTGCAGAAACATATCGTTCTGACGGGCCACATCGTCGATCATCTGAACACGGTCGTTTCGAAGAACCTCTGGTCGCAGCTCTCCGATGCCGACAAGCAGATCTTCACCGAGGTGATGCAGGAGGCCGCCGTGCGTGCCACCAAGATCATCGAAGAGCGCGAAAAGGAGCTCGTGGCCACCTTCAAGGAGCGTGGCATCGAAGTGACCGAGGTCGACAGGGCCGACTTCGAGAGGACCGTCAATGAAAAGGTGAAGCTCGAAGACTTCGGCTACAACAAGGAAGACTGGGAGGCCATCCGCGCCATCAAGTGAACCACTCTCGCCGGCTCGCCCTCCATGGCGGGCCGGCGTTTCGTTTTTCCAGACGCCGGATGATGCCATGTCCCAGGAAGTCCATTTGCAAACGACGCCCGAAGAAATCGCCCATGCCTTCGAAGAGGCTCCGCCAGCCGCGGATCTCTCCAACTATGCCTTCGAGGATTGGGTGACGCTCGCCGTCTTCTGGCTGATGGCCGGATGCGTGTTCCTGCAGTTCTTCACGCGTTACGTGCTCAACGACTCCTATGCCTGGACAGAGGAGATCGCCACCAACTGCCTGATCGGCGTCGTGTTTCTGGGCTCCGTCATGTGCGTGCGGCTGTCGCGCCACATCCAGGTCGACGTGCTCTACCATTATCTGCCGCCGACCGTCGCCCGTACCCTGGCGATCTTCGTGGATCTGGTGCGTATCGTCTTCTTCGCCTATGCCTGCTGGCTGATGTGGCGCTACGTGGCGATCGTCGCCCACGAACGTATGGTCACCGTCGACCTGCCGCGCAACATCGTCTTCTATAGCGTGATGGCCGGTTTCGTTCTGATGCTGATCCGCTCCGTCCAGGTCTTCGTGGCCAATCAGCGCCGCGGCTATTCGGTTCTCGAAAAGCCCGAAGAATTCCACAAGGTCGAGGACTGATCCCCATGCTCCTGCTCGTCGGTTCCTTTCTCGTCCTCATGCTGGTCGGCGTTCCCGTCGCCATCTCCATGGCTGCAGCGTCGGTCCTCTATCTGGTTTCCTACAATGTCGCGCCCGACATCATCGCGGCGCAGCGGATGATTGCGGGCGTCGAAAGCTTTCCGCTGCTTGCGGTGCCCTTTTTCATCCTGGCCGGCAACCTCATGAACTCCGCCGGCGTCACCGGCCGCATCTATTCCTTCGCGGTCGCCCTCGTCGGCTGGATGAAGGGCGGGCTGGCACAGGTCAACATCGTCGGCTCGGTGATCTTCTCGGGCATGTCGGGCACCGCGCTTGCGGACGCCGCGGGCATCGGGACGATCGAGATCAAGGCGATGAAGGATCACGGCTATCCGGTCGAAGCGGCGGTCGGCGTTACCGCCGCTTCGGCGACGCTTGGTCCGATCTTCCCGCCGTCTCTGCCCTTCGTCATCTACGGCATGATGGCGAACGTCTCCATCGGGGCGCTGTTCATGGCCGGTGTCGTGCCGGGCGTGGTGATGACGGTGCTGATGATGCTGACGGTGGCGATCTTCGCCTATAAACGCGGCTGGGGCTCGGATACGCCTTTCGAAATGAAGCGGCTGCTTGCGGCTTCGCTCGAGGTCGTGGTCGTGCTTGCCGTTCCGCTTCTCATCTATCTTCTGATGGCGGCCGGACTGTCGATGAACCTTGCGGTCGGCATCGCACTCGTGGTGCTGCTGGCCCTCGACTGGTATTTCGACTTTTCCGCCGTCATGGCGCTGATGACGCCCATCATTCTGATCGGCGGCATGACCATGGGGTGGTTCACGCCGACGGAAGCGGCCGTCGCCGCCGTGATCTGGTCGCTGTTCCTGGGTCTGGTACGCTACCGCACGATGACGATGTCGACGCTCGCCCGCGCGACCTTCGACACGATCGAGACGACGGCATCGGTGCTCTTCATCGTCACGGCGGCGTCGATCTTCGCATGGCTCCTGACGGTCAGTCAGGCCGCGCAGATGCTCTCCGGCGCGATCCTGACGATCACCGACAACAAATGGGTTTTCCTCATCCTGGTGAACCTTCTGATGCTGTTCGTTGGCTGTTTTCTCGATACGATCGCGGCAATCACCATATTGGTGCCCATCCTTCTGCCATTGAC
This sequence comes from Sinorhizobium meliloti 4H41, assembly GCF_000375585.1. Classification (GTDB taxonomy): domain Bacteria; phylum Pseudomonadota; class Alphaproteobacteria; order Rhizobiales; family Rhizobiaceae; genus Sinorhizobium; species Sinorhizobium meliloti_A. Next base: position 39,085 of record NZ_AQWP01000013.1, read on the forward strand.
CGCCCAGTTCGGAATCGATCCCGTGCATTTCGGCCTGATCATGACGCTCAACCTGATGATCGGCCTGCTTCACCCGCCGCTCGGCATGGTGCTTTTCGTACTGTCGCGGGTGGCAAAGCTCTCGGTCGAGCGGACGACCATGGCGATCCTGCCATGGCTTGTGCCGCTGTTCATCGCTCTCATTCTGATCACCTTCGTTCCGGCTGTGGTATTGTGGCTGCCGCAGTCCGTGGGACTGATCCGCTGATGTCGGGAGCACACATGCGCACACGCCTTGCCCGGCTTTACGGCCCACGCGATCTTCGGCTGGAAGTCGCCGACGTTCCTGCGCCGGGGGATGGCGAGGTGCTGTTGAAGATGGCCGCAGGCGGCATTTGCGGCTCGGATCTTCACTATTACCAGGAAGGGGGATTCGGGCCCGTACGGGTTCGTGAGCCGATCATACCCGGCCACGAGGCCTCGGGCCGCGTCGCGGCGCTCGGGGCCGGCGTCTCCGGCCTTGCTATCGATGATCTGGTGGCGGTCAATCCGAGCCAGCCTTGCGGGACCTGCCGCTTTTGCGGCGAAGGCCTCCCGGTCCACTGCCTCGACATGCGCTTCCTGGGCAGTGCAATGCGTCTCCCCCACACGCAGGGCATGTTCCGCGACTGGCTGGTGGTTCCGGCCGTCCAATGTCATCCCGCGGGCTCGCTGGTCAGCCCCGGCGAGGCAGCCTGCGCCGAGCCGCTGGCCGTCTGTCTTCACGCGGTCGCCCAGGCCGGCGAGATCCGAGGAAAGAAGGTACTCGTCACCGGAGCGGGGCCTATCGGCGCGCTCGTGGTGGCGGCGGCGCGCCATGCGGGAGCCGATGAGATCGTCGTGACGGATCTGGCCGATGCGGCACTCGACAGGGCGAAGGCCATGGGCGCGACCCGCATCGTCAATGTCCGTCGCGATCCGGCTGGACTTGCCGTATACGAGGCCGATAAGGGCCAGTTCCACGTGGCCTTCGAGTGCTCGGCAGCCGAACCTGCACTGCGCAGCGCGGTCGCGGCAGTTCGGCCGCGCGGCACGATCGTACAGGTCGGCGTGACGGGCGAAATCAACCTGCCGCTCCATTCGCTGGTCGGCAAGGAATTGCGGCTCGTCGGATCGCAGCGGTTCGACCGAGAATTCGCCATTGCCATCGCGCTCATCTCTAATCGCCGGATCGACGTGCGGCCGATCATGTCCCATCAGTTTCCGGTCGACGAGGCGGTTCGGGCCTTCGAGCAGGCCGGCGATCGATCCGCTGCATGCAAGGTGCAGCTGACATTTCTTTCCTGAGGAGTTCACATGCGACATACATGGCGTTGGTTCGGGCCGGTGGACCGGGTGAGCGTTCAAGATGCAGCGCAAGCCGGTGCGCACGGGATCGTCAGCGCGCTGCACCATATTCCGACCGGCGACGTCTGGCCCGTTGAAGAGATCGGCAAGCGGCAGGAGGAGGTCCGCGCAGGCGGGTTGGAGTGGGAGGTTGTGGAAAGCGTGCCCGTTTCCGAGTCCATCAAGACCCAGACCGGTCCTTGGCGCGAGCACATCGCCAATTGGCAGGAAACGCTGCGCCGTCTTTCATCCGCCGGCATCCACACGGTTTGCTACAATTTCATGCCGGTCCTCGACTGGACCCGCACCGATCTGCGCTGGACCGCGCGCCACGGCGCCAAGGCGATGCGCTTCGACCGCATCGACTTTGCGGCCTTCGACCTCCATCTCCTTGAGCGGCCGGGCGCTTACGAGGACTACGACGCGCCGACGGTGGAGGCGGCCGAGCGGCGGTTTCGTGAAATGACCGAGGAGCGGCGGCTCGCGCTCTCCCGCAATATCGGCGCGGGGCTTCCCGGCTCCGCCGACGGCTACAGTCTGCCGCAGCTTCGAGAGCATCTGCGCACCTATGACGGCGTCAGTCGCGAAAAACTGCAGCGTCACCTGGTAGAGTTCCTCGCGGAAGTGACGCCGGTGGCGGAACGGGCGGGCATCAACATCTGTGCCCATCCCGACGATCCGCCCTGGGCGCTGCTCGGCCTGCCGCGCATTCTCTCGAACGCCGAAGATTACGCCTTTATGCTGCGGGAGGTCGACAGCCCGGCCAATGGCGTCACCCTCTGCACGGGTTCTCTCGGCGCCCTTGCCGCCAACGATCTGCCGGCCATGGCCCGCCAGTTCGCGTCCCGAATTCATTTCGTCCACCTGCGCAACGTCCATCGCGAGGAGGAACGGACACCCTGTTCCTTCTACGAGGACGAGCATCTGGAGGGCGACACGGACATGGTGGCCGTCATTGCCGAACTGCTCAAGGAAGAGCAGCGGCGGCGCGCCGCCGGACGGTCGGACCACCAGATTCCGATGCGGCCGGATCACGGGCAGGAGATTCTCGACGATCTCTCCCGTGGGGCCCAGCCCGGCTATCCGGCGATCGGCCGACTGAAAGGGCTCGCAGAATTGCGCGGCATAGAGAGGGCTCTCTCGCACGCGACGTATGGTCTGCCTGCCGCGAGAAGTTGATCCTTGCGCCGTAGCGTCCGGAAACCGGTCCGACAAGATGGATCGGCCGCGGCTGCGTGCCCGCAGCCGAGTTCAACCCTTAGCCATCTTTCCGCCGGAATCACGCAAATTAACTCTCTGCAGTCGTGCGCCATTGACCGCGACACGTTCCGCGATAATTTTTCTGGGAATGGCAGGGTTGCATCGAAGATAGCGAACTGTAGCCTCAGGGGCTTGCTCGGGCGACACGGAACGGAAGGAAAGGCGAGGATGCCGGACGGCGATACGACACTGCCTGCTTCATCTTCCGTCGAGTCCGACTTTTTCGCCGGTTCCGACGAACTTGTCTCGCTTTATGACGCGAGTTTTCAGCTCGTCGAATGCACGCCGCGGCACAGACAGACCTATGCCGTTGATTCTCTCGTCGAGGCGTCCCTTTGGTACATCTATCCGGAACTGCTGGCGCCCGGACCGAAGTCCGCCGTCGAATTCGTCGTCGCAAGCGGATTGCCGCGAACCGTCGAGATTGCCCATGCATCGACCGGGAGCCGACGCACGCTCGTCATTTTCCGCAGTGCGCGCGGCATCGGGGTCGTCGAAGTTGAAAGCAGTTCCACCTACCGCGAAGCGTTCAGTCAGGGCGAGAGCGACCGTGCTCTTCTCCTGCATCAGGCGACCCATGACGTTCTCACTGGGTTGCCTAACCGGCGGCAGTTCAGCGATCAGCTGCGGGGCGCATTGCCTGTGCCGAACGGCGTCCGATTGGCGCTCATGCAGATCGACCTCGACGATTTCAAGCCGATCAACGACACATTGGGACACGGGGCAGGCGACGCCGTTCTCAAGATGGCGGCGGACCGGATCAGGAGCGTCCTGAGGGATCGGGAATTCGCGTACCGGCTCGCAGGGGACGAGTTCGCGGTCATTCAGTGGAGGGCCGATCAGCCGAGCGAAGCAGAACGTCTGGCAGACGCACTGATCAACGCGTTCAAGGAACCGTTCACGGTCGAGGGCATCAACGTCTTCGTCGGAGCAAGCGTCGGAATTGCCGTCGCGCCGGCGGACGGCAACGAGGTCGAGCAACTGATGAAAGCTGCCGATATCGCGCTTTATGCTGCGAAGAAGGACGGTCGGGGCCGGTCAAGCACGTTCAGCCGCTCGATGCTCATGGTGCTGGAACAAAGGGAAATGTTGCGCCGAAGCCTGCGCACCGCCCTTCAGGAGGGGCAGTTCTTCCTTGAATATCAGCCCTTGGTGAAGCCCTCCTCGGCGGTGGTCGGCTTCGAAGCTCTTTTGCGCTGGCGTCACCCGCTGGTCGGCATCATCCCTCCGAGTGTCTTCATTCCGATGGCGGAAGCCGACGGTTTGATGAGCGACATAGGGCGATGGCTGCTGGAGCGGGCGTGCCGGGCTGCCATGGACTGGCCGTCCCACTTCACGATCGCCGTCAATCTCTCTCCCGCCGAATTCCTTCACGAGGGGCTTACGGACCGCGTGGCCCAGACGCTCGACCTGGTCGGCATGCGCGCAGACCGTCTCGAGCTCGAAATCACCGAGTCGGTGCTTCTGGAGCGTACGACCAACAACCTCGATACGCTCAATACTTTGAATGTATTAGGCGTGCAGATTTCGCTTGATGATTTCGGCACCTTCTATTCGTCGCTGAGCTACCTGAAGAATTTCCCCTTCGACACGATCAAGATCGACCAATATTTCATCAGGGACCTGGAAAGGGACGAGAAGAGCCAGACGATCGTGCGCTCCATCATCGCGCTCGCCCACGGCCTCGGCATGGATGTTACCGCCGAAGGAGTGGAGACCGCGGAGCAAGCAGCCTGGCTCAGGAATGAAGGCTGCGATCGCCTGCAGGGATATTTTTTAGGGGTGCCTATGCGCGCGGAAGCGATAGCCGACTTTCTCCGCAAAACGCCGGCCATCCCTGCGGCAGGTCTTCAGCGAAGATGAGCGGGTCAATGCCGGAATTATTTAGTATAGCCTTTGAATCTCGTGGCGTTTTTGCGTAAGGGAGGGAGCCGCATGCACGGAGCCGAGAACCAGCCCACGGAAGCCGCTTTCGAGCCCTTGCTCCAGTTCGAGATGGAGATGGGCGCCTTTCTTTCCGATTGGAACCATTGCGATCAGCTGTCGACCTTCATGGCGCGAATGATAAGTCACAATCGCACGGATCCCGTTCGCCACTCGAATTTCTTCTCGTCCGCCCTGAACGAACTCCTCGAGGTCTCGTTTCGCAGCGGCTCGCCCGACGGCCGGATCGGCTGTGCGGTTTATCGATGGGGGCCGACGGAGCGGGTGGAGCTTACGTTCCCGTGCCCGCCCGGGCAGAGGCAGTTTTATCGCGAGGCGGTGTCGAAGACCCGCGACGGCGACGCCCATGCGCGCTACCTTGATTCCATCTCCACCGATCTCGCACCGAGTCGCGAGGCCGTTCTTTTGGACTTGTCGATCAATTTCGATGCCGACGTCCGGCTCGACGAAAGCGATCCGCCATCGATCAGGCTTGTCGTGGATCTGCCTCTTGAAGGAGTGGTGAGGTGAGTACGACAGCGTTTGCAGTTCCCTTCAAGGTGGAATTCGACCCGAATAGCCAGGAATTCGCTCTTTCCGGGGTGATGCGGCCGCGCTCGGCCGACGAGATTGCCGCATGCATATCGATGCTCAAAGGCGCAATCGAAGAGGTGCGGGGCGTTCTCTACATCAACGTCAAGCGCCTGGTACAGATGAACAACACGGCCTATCACGCCTTCGCGCGCGTCCTTCTCGATGCCTGTCGCACGCGGTCGGACATTCGCTTCGTCGTCGTGACCTCGAGCGTCGTGGGCTGGACCGAGCGCATGTTCGCCCATTTGAACAGGATCGAGCCGCAAGTGACCGTCGAGGTCTACGACTCGAAGTTCTATCCCGGGCAGAGCTTCGTGGAAAACACGAGCTTCATCCCGATCCTGCGCACGCAAACGAAAATGACCTGGCGCCACGAGCGCACGATCCTCCCGCGTCACGGCCTGCGCCCGGGCATGACGATGGCAGACATTTGTTGCGGCATCGGCGATTTCGCCATGCTGGCCCGAAAGGAGTTCCAGCCGGCACGCATCGTCGCGCTCGACCATTCAAGAGCGAGCCTCGCTTATGCACGCGATGTGGCGTCCGGTTTCGGCGTCACGGATATCGAATATACCTATGGCGATGCCTCCGAGATGCTGCTGGAGGATAACCAGTTCGATTTCGTCACCTGCCGCCATTCGCTGCAGATCTTCAATCAGCCGGACGTGCTCCTGAAGGAACTCTTCCGCATCTGCAAGCCGGGCGGGCGCGTCTATATAACCAACGAGAAAAATTCGCACTGTCTCGGCGAGCCGCGCGCACAGAGCATTCAATGGACCTACAACGAGGTCGCGAGGTTGTTCAGCCATTTCGAGATGGATGTGGAGCTCGGACCGAAGAGCAAGCGCTATCTTGTCGATGCCGGCTTTGACGATATCATCGTCGAATCGTTCATGGTCACCAATCTCGACGGAGACCCCCAGGACTTCGCCGATATCATCGCCGCCTGGGAGAATGTCTATGCCGGTGAAATGGCCGTAAAGCGCGGCGACCCGCCCGAGTTCATCGAACGTTTCCGGCAGGGTTTCCGGGACCACATATTCGCGGCCCTCCATCCCAAGGGTTATGCCGGCTGGCCGATCTGGGCCGCCTCAGGGCGCAAGCCGCTATGAGCCTGCCCGGGGAAAGCACCTCCCGATTGGGCCTGCGCTCTTTCCGCGCCAAGTTCGTGCTGGTCGTCGGAAGCGCGGTGCTTTTTGATCTGCTCGTGACCGGCGGTCTTGCGCTCTGGAACGTGCAGAGACTTTCCCGCGACGCGGCGGCGGAAGTCGGCCGCGGCCTTGAGGAGGCCAACCAGGACTATATCCGCTCCTATGCGGCAACCACGGCTGCTCGGGTCAACCTGCTGCTCAACCAGGTCCACTCCGATGTGGGCACACTGGCGGGGGTTCTTCAGGAGCAGATCGATCGGCCGGTGAGAAAGTCGGAAATCGGGGAGGCAATGGCGCGCGGCGCGCCGGGAACCGTGACGGTCGCGTACGATCAGAAAGGGGGATGGGCTCAGAACCTGCCGGGCCCTCCATCGGTCGTCAGCGTCTGGGGCTATCTTCTTGACCAGAATCACGTTCCGCTTCCCGACGTGCAGACGGACATCGAGAACAGCGCGGTTCTGGACCTTGTCGCGCCGAGCCTGCTCGCAAACGGTCAGTCGAAACTGCAGATGTACTATATCGGCCCGAAAGAGCGACCGATATTCAGGACTGCGCCCTACACTGACCAGGCCCAGACCTTCGATAAGCTCTACCCGGGACACAATTCGGCGGAGTTCTGGTCTTTCTTCTTTCCCGGGCTCTACGAATCTTGGGAACAATGGGTGCATGATCCGAAGTCACGTCCCGTGAATGGCGACGTCACTCAGACGGCGCCCTATACCGATGCGATAACCGGCAAGCTCATCGTGAGTTTCTTCCAGCCGCTGTGGTCGCGCGACCGCAGCCGTGTGCTGGGCGCTGCCGGCACGGATATCACGCTCGACCAGCTGGCCGAGATCGTCGAGAACGTCAAGGTTGCCGAGACCGGCTTCGGCTTTCTGACGATGTCAGACGGCAACGTCGTTGCCATCAATCCGGTTGGAGAAAAGATCATTGGCCTTCGGGCGTCGAACGCGGCTGCCAGCGGAGGTGTGACGGGTCTCGATCGCTCTCTCCGTCGCAGCGCCCAGCCGGAAATTGCGCAATTGCCTTTGGGCGAGGATGGCCTGCTCAAGCATATTTTCCTTGAGGAGAACGGCGAGAGGGTACCCTATCTGGTCGTGCTGAAACAGTTGCAGCCGACCAACCTTTGGGCATCCGGCCCGGTCCGCCGTGAAGCGATGCTGCTCGGCATCGCCGTGCCCGAGCGGGAAATCTACGCTTCGCTGTTTGCCGCCCAAGCCGGGATCTCGGAGGCGACAAACAGGATCTTGATTTATCAGGTCCTGGCGCTCCTCGTATCCCTGCTTTTCGTCATTGCCGCCGTATTCGCCATATCCAAGCGGATCACCGGCGGCATAAGCGCCCTTGCCAATGCCGCCAAGCGCATTGAGGCCAAGGACTATTCGGTGCGGGTCGACATTCCGACGCGTGACGAGGTCGGTGACGCCGGCGCCGCCTTCAATCGTATGGCGGAAGAGATCAGCTTCCACACCGAGAACCTCGAACAGCTGGTCGAGGATAGGACGAAAGAGATCGAGGAGGCGAACCTCCAGATATCAGCGCTGAACCAGCAGTTGCGCAGCGAGAACCTGCGTCTCGGCGCTGAACTCGCCGTTGCCCGCCATATCCAGATGATGGTCCTGCCGAAGGCCGGCGAGCTCGAGGAAATCGCCGAACTGGAGATCGCCGCCTATATGCGGCCCGCCGACGAGGTCGGCGGCGACTATTACGACGTTCTGAAGGACGGAAAGCGGCTGAAGATCGGCATCGGCGACGTGACGGGGCATGGTCTCGAGAGCGGCGTGCTGATGCTGATGGTCCAATCCGTAGCCCGCGCCTTGCAGGAAATGGGCGAGATGGAGCCGGCGCAATTCCTCAATCGCGTGAACCGGGCGATCTACAAGAATCTCGTCAGGACCAGGACCAACAAGCATCTCTCCCTGGCATTTCTCGACTATGACGGCGCAAGGCTGACGCTCTCCGGGCAGCACGAGGAGCTGATCGTCATCAGAGATCTGGAAAGGGTGGAGCGGATCGACACTCTGGATCTCGGTCTGCCCATCGGTTTGGAGCCGGATATTTCCGCCTTTGTCGCAACGCGCGAAATCTCCTTCGGTCGCGGCGACATGATCATCCTCCATACCGATGGCGTGACGGAGGCGGAGAGCGGAACCGGCGAACTCTTCGGCATCGAAAGGCTCTGCGAAAGCGCGCGATGCCGCTATGGCAGCAGCGCCGAGGACGTCAAGGCCGGTATCATCGAGGATTTGATGGCACATATCGGCACCCAGAAAATTCACGACGATATCACTCTGGTGGTGATGAGGCACAGGTGAGCGGATGACGACCTTATATGGACTGGAGGACCTTGCCGTCGGCACGGGCGAGAATTCGACGAAACTACGTCTCTTCGACGGCCCGCTCGATCTCGGCTGGAAGCATTGCGCGATGACGTCCGACTTCGTCGCCGAGTTCGCGGCTCTGCGCTACAAGACGTTCCGCGGCCTCTACAAGGAAGTCCGGCACAATGTCGGCTATCTGACAAACGAGCTGATAGAGAACGCCGTGAAATTCCGTGCAGGCGGCGAAATCGTCGTGGAGGCGTCGATCGCCTCCAACACGTTCCGAACCAAGATTTCCAATCTTGTCGATGAGGGCACGGCCGACAAGTTCCGCCATCTGCTTTCTGAAATAACGATAGGAGATCCGTCCGACCTTCTGATTGAGCGGATAGAGGCGAACGCAACAGGATCCGGCTCCGGGTCCGGCCTTGGACTTTTGACGCTCATGAGCGATTATGGTGCACACTTCGCCTGGATTTTCGGGTCCGGCGAAGCGGATGGCAAGATTCCGCTGGAAACCTATGCTTCTATCGCCATCCCCGACCTCTCGAATTGACGGACAACGAAAACATGGAAATCAAGGAAGACGAATATCGCGTTTGGTCGGAAGACAAGGACATCTATTTCGACGGGACGATGCGCTTGCCGAGCACCGAAGCCTACGCCCCGATTTTCTCCCTCGTAATGGATATGCTCGAAGCCGAGCCGGAGCGCATGACCGTGGATCTCACGGGGCTGCAGTTCCTCAATTCCTCCGGAATCAACCTGCTCGCGAAGCTCACCATCGAAGCGCGCAAGCGGCCGAACATCCAGTTTACCGTTCGCGGAAGCTCCGAGTTCCCCTGGCAGACGAAGTCCCTGCCGAACCTCAAGAAACTCCACCCCGGCGTCGATCTGAGGCTAAGCTGACGGGCGCTCCCCCAGTTCGAAGGCGTCTGAAGGCATCACGGATACTGCACGCCGTTCGTTGCCGTGTAGATGGAATAGAGCGACCGGGTGGCCGTAATGAAGAGGCGGTTCTTCTTGGGACCGCCGAAGGTGAGGTTCGATACCGTCTGCGGCACGAGGATCTTGCCGAGCAGGGTCCCGTCGGTGTCGAAGCAATGCACTCCGTCGGCTGCACTGCACCAAAGATTTCCCGCCACGTCGAAACGGAAGCCGTCCGGATTGCCGTTGTCGATGGAACAGAAATAGCGGCCGTTTGCGAGGACACCGCCAGCGGCGACGTCGAATACGCGAATATGGCGAGGAACCTCGTGCTTTGCAGATCCCGAGTCGGCAATAAAGAGCCGCGCCTCGTCCGGTGAGAAGGCGAGCCCGTTCGGTTGGATGAAATCGCTGACGACGGCCTTGATAGCGCCGGATAGAGGGTCGATGCGGTAGACGTTGCGTGTCGGCTGTTCCGGTTCCGCTTTGTGGCCCTCATAGTCCGATATGATGCCGTAGGTCGGATCGGTAAACCAGATCGAGCCGTCGGAGTGCACCACGGCATCGTTCGGCGAATTGAGCCGCTTTCCTTCATAACTGTCGGCGAGCACGGTAATGCGGCCGTCATGTTCCGTGCGGGTCACGCGCCGGCCGCCGTGCTCGCAGGAGATCAGGCGGCCCTGGCGGTCGCGCGTGTTGCCGTTTACGTAGTTCGAGGGGGAGCGGAAGACGGAAGCGCCGCCGTCAGGCGTCCACCGCATCATGCGTTGGTTCGGTATATCGCTCCAGATCAGGCAGTCGAGGTCGGAAAACCAGACCGGCCCTTCCGCCCAGCGGCAGCCGCGATAAAGTTCTTCGAGCGCTGCGCTGCGAACGATCAACGAACCGAAACGTTCGTCGCGAATGTCGTAGAGCGGATTGTCGGCCAATGCTGTTCCTCCATTTCCCGAGAGCCTTGGCGTGCGTGCGGGCAAATATCCCCGGCTGTAGGGTTTCACTTATAGTTCGACACCGGCCGAAGGGAACAGGCGCCACCCCATCGCCTGCATGGATTTCCTCCAGCAGGGCATGAAGGTCGCGATTTCGCCAGCTCGCTGCGTGACGCATTCCGCCAGGCCACGGAACAACTTCTGAGCCCAACGGGTTGTTTGGCGGAAGGGACGCATTTCGCATAACGGGAGAATGCCTGATGAAAGATCTGATCGTCAAAGGTGCCCTTGTTCTGGGTCTCGGCCTCGGCTGCTTTGCTGCTCCAGCAGCAGCGCAGAGCACGACCAAGAACAGCACCGTTACCGGCGCAGCCGGCGGAGCTGCTGCAGGTGCAGTCATAGGAGGCCCTGTCGGGGCTGCCGTTGGTGGTGTCGCAGGAGCAGTCGCGGGTGCGGCGCTCGACCCGCCGCCGCCGAAGGTAATCGAGTATGTCGAGGCGCAGCCGCTTCCGGCAGAGCCGGTCGTCGTTCAACAGGAGATCGTAGTCGGAAAGCCGCTGCCCGAGACGGTGGTGGTCACGCCGATCCCGGACGACACGCGCTATGCCTACGCGGTTGTCAACGAGAAGCGCGTCATCGTCGAGCCGAAGAGCCGCACGGTGGTGCAGGTCGTTCAGTAAATATGGCTATTACACGCGTTCGAGCGAGAGAAGCCGCGTAGCCTTTCCTCTCCTGCTGTGAACCTCAAGCTTGCCCGGCGGGTGTCCGAAGCCCGCCGGGCATTCCTATGACGCCGCGTTCTGCGTCAACACGCCCCAGGCGGCCATTGCGCCATCGGCGACGTTTTTCAGCGCCTCATAGCTGCCGCCGTCGCGCGCGAGGATCGACATTCCATGTTGTACCGTTGCATAAAAGGTCGCGACGGCGCCGGCATCCACCCCATCGGGCAACTCGCCTCCGGCAATTGCAGCCTCCAGCCGGTGGCGGAGCTTATCGATGTTTTCCGTGCGGTGACGGGTCAACGCTTCGCAGACCGCTTCGGGAATCGCTGCCTGGTGAAGTCCTCCGAGCGCGATCAGGCAGCCGTGCGGGGTATCCGGCTGAGAATAGGCTTCGGCTGTCGCGAAAAGGAATCTCTTAACCGCTTCCCTTGCCGTCGGCGCTGTCTCCAGCGCTTCCCAGATTTCAGTGCCGACCGTTTGCGCGTAGAGCTCCATTGCCTCCAGATAGAGCGCTTCCTTGCAGCCGAATGCGGCATAAAGGCTGGGCGCATTGATGCCCATGGCGGCGGTCAGCGCTGTCAGGGACGCGCCCTCGTATCCTTTCTCCCAAAACACCTGCATGGCGCGCATGAGCGCATCGGCACGATGAAAGCTGCGGGGCCGGCCTTTGTCGGACATAGGATCAACTCCATTCTGTAACGATCGATAAATATATCGCTTGACAGGCATTGGCAAGCTCAGGCAAGCTTTATGTATCGATCATTACAGAATGGAGTTTTTCGATGACATCGATCAGTTTGGGCGGAAAGACCGCTTTCGTTACCGGCGGCAGCAGGGGTATCGGCGCGGCTATCGCCAAGAGGCTTGCTCTGGAGGGGGCAGCGGTGGCGCTGACTTATGTGAATGCGGCCGACCAGGCGCAGGCGGTCGTGTCCGAGATCGAGCAGGCGGGCGGCCGCGCGGTAGCCATCCGCGCCGACAACCGCGACGCCGAAGCCATCGAGCAGGCCGTTCGCCAGACTGTCGAAACCTTGGGCGGGCTGGACATTCTGGTGAACAGCGCGGGCATTTGGCACTCGGCTCCTCTGGAGGAGACGACTGTCGCCGACTTCGACGAAGTGATGGCCGTCAACTTCCGTGCGCCCTTCGTGGCCATTCGTTCCGCGTCAAGGCATCTCGGTGACGGCGGCAGGATAATCACGATCGGCAGCAACCTGGCCGAACTGGTTCCCTGGCCGGGGATCAGCCTCTATTCGGCCAGCAAGGCGGCTCTGGCCGGCCTGACGAAAGGCCTGGCCCGTGACCTCGGACCGCGCGGGATCACCGTCAACATCGTTCACCCAGGCTCGACCAACACCGATATGAACCCGGCCGATGGCGACCATGCCGAAGCGCAACGGGAACGTATCGCCACCGGTAGCTACGGTGAGCCGCAAGACATTGCCGGACTGGTCGCCTGGCTTGCGGGCCCGCAAGGCAAGTTCGTCACCGGTACTTCGCTGACCATAGACGGCGGCGCCAACGCTTGATGCCGGTAACCACGGCGATCATGACGATGTCGATAATCCATGACGCCCGAACATGTGCTACGTGTGCGCCGCTCATCCCTTATCCTTGAACCGACTTGAGCCAGTCGCCGATCGTCGCCCCGCGGTCCCGCTCCGGCGGGGCAACGGGCGTGGCGAGGCGTTCGGCGGCCGCAGCCTTGCGGATTTCGCGCGGGCTCGCTCCGAATTCGTGGCTGAAGGCGCGTGTGAAATTGGCGGCGAGGTCGAATCCTGCCGCCTCAGCGATCTCCGCGATGGGCCGGTTGTTCGTCGGATCGCTGAGCTGCGCGTGCGCCTGCAGGAGCCGACGTCTGCGGATATAGTTCAGCACGCCGCCGCTCGGTTCGAATAGCTGATAGAGACGGGTTCTGGAAATGCCCAGCTCCCGGCAAATGGCTTCGGGCGTCAGGTCGGCCGAGTGCAGGTTCAGGTGGATATACCGATGCGCGCGCTCCATCACTCCCATCTTTGCCTGGGAACCTCCCGCATCCGGTCTCACAGCCGCCACGCAGGCGACGACCATGTCACGTATCGTGCGAACGATGCGCGGCACTTCTTCCACGGTGATGTTGCCGAGGTTTTCTTCCATGCCGTTTATATAGTTGGCGAGCAGGTCGGCGAGGCTGCCGGACAAGACCGAATTGTTGGCGCCTTCGAGCTTGCCCGCATCGTCCGCAAGCAGTTCATAGGGCATGAAGAGAAGGATCGATGCGGCATCCGTCATCCGCCCACGATAGGGATAGCCAAGCGACCGGAAGAAGAACTCTCCCGGCCCCGTCTCGGTGACGCGGCGGTCGGCCTCGGTCCAGGACCGGCCGCTGCGAAAGAGGCCGACGTTCCAATGGTCGATCGGGCTCGAGCGCAACATAGTCTGGGAGCGCTCGTAACTATGTGCCGGCGTCACCTGTTGAACGATCAGCAAATCGCCGAGATGCCATCCGGTCAGCTCGGCCGCAAAGCCGTCCTCTCCGGACACCCCGTCGGGCAAGCGCACGTCCACGAGCGGCGCCATATGCGCACGCCAGGATCTAAATTGCTCGTGCGGCGGCAGATCACGGGTCGAGAATCGCGAAGGTACGAGCGCCGGTGGCCTTTCGGCTGAACGATCCTTTCGAGCTGTTGGATCGCGCGGCCAACGGCGCCGCTCCATATGGGCAGGCCAAGCCGGAACTTCGACGGGGTCGTCTCCTGGTCCGGAGTCCTTCGTCATGCAACCCTCCAGCGAAACGGATTGCCCGTTTGGGTGAGCCCAAACGAGCGATTACCCGGGCGTCGAATCTGTCCCACCCTGACGCAACTCGCCCCAGGGTGGAATCGAATCGGCGGGGCACACCTGCCAGTATCCAATTTATACCCCTTTATATGTAGAAATGCACGGCGGGATAACAATCGGGATTGGGTGATAATGACAATCCCGATCCGCTGATTGTATTAAATACCTACAGTTGTTCCAAGCATTGCCCGAAAGTAATTAAGGTAGTTTCGAACGGTTAAGTTTCGATCACCAATTTATTGTGCCTGCTGTGGATGAATTTTGGAAGTTGGCAGATAGTGTGAGGATTATTCCGTGAACTATTTCAGAAATGACTTCAGGGGAACGCTCTTCGGCGCGAATGAAGATACAGATTCACTGCGGCGCCGAAGCCTTCAAAAGAGAATACTTGTTACGGGCGGTGCCGGCTTTCTGGGCTCGCATCTTTGTGAGCTGCTTCTCGGCGCCGGGCACGAGGTCATTTGCCTCGACAACTTCTCGACGGGCCTGAGGCGCAATATCGCGCCGCTCAAGCGCTTCGATACCTTCCGCGTTATCGCCCACGACGTCGTGGAGCCGATCGACCTCGAGGTCGACGAGATCTACAACCTCGCCTGCCCGGCATCGCCGCCGCATTACCAGGCAGACCCGATCCAGACGACGAAAACCTGCGTGATCGGCTCACTCAACCTCCTCGATCTGGCCGCGCGTCGTGGCGCCCGCATCTTCCAGGCGTCCACATCGGAAATCTACGGCGACCCGCACGTCCACCCTCAGGTGGAGAGCTACTGGGGCAACGTCAATCCATTCGGCCCGCGCTCCTGCTATGACGAGGGCAAGCGTTGCGCAGAGACCCTGTTCTTCGACTTCCACAAGTCCCATGGGGTCGAAATCAAGATCGTCCGTATCTTCAACACCTACGGCCCGCGGATGCGCCCGGATGACGGCCGTGTCGTTTCCAACTTCATCGTCCAGGCCCTTAAGGGTGAGGACATCACGATCTACGGCGACGGCTCGCAGACCCGTTCCTTCTGTTTCGTCGACGACCTGATCGACGGCTTCGTCCGCCTCATGGCATCGCCGCCGTCCCTTACCGGACCGGTCAATCTCGGCAATCCGGCAGAGTTCACGATCGGCGAACTCGCCGAAGAGGTGGTCCGGTTGACCGGCTCGCGTTCGAAGATCGTCCGTCGGCCCCTACCTGTCGACGATCCCCGCCAGCGCCGCCCGGACATCTCGCTCGCGACGGGAGAGCTCGGTTGGCGTCCGAAGGTCGATCTGGCCGAGGGGCTTGCGCACACGATCCGCTATTTCGACGACCTTCTCTCCCGGTCGATACGGGAAAGCGCGGAGCTGGTCTGATGGTTGCGCCACGTATCCTCGTCACAGGTGGCGCCGGCTATATCGGCAGTCACACCGCGAAGCTTCTGCGCCTCGAGGGCATCGAGCCCGTCGTCTACGACAATCTGTCGACCGGAAACCGTTCCGCCGTGCGCTGGGGACCATTCCTTCAGGGAGATATCCTGGACGGCCGCCACCTGATCGAGGTCATCGAGGCCTATCAGCCGGACGCCGTCATCCACTTCGCCGCATCCGCCTATGTCGGCGAATCCGTCGCCGATCCTGCGAAATACTACAACAACAACGTCGGCGGCACGCTGTCGCTCCTCGATGCATGCCGCCAGACGGGTGTCGACAAGGTGATCTTCTCATCGAGCTGCGCCACCTATGGCGTACCGGCGTTGCTGCCGATCGACGAGGCGACGCCGCAGGCACCGATCAACCCCTATGGCAAGACGAAACTGATGGCCGAGCACATGCTCGCCGACTATGCGGCCGCCTTTGCGCTGAATTACGTCGCGTTGCGCTATTTCAACGCATGTGGCGCTGATCCTGAGGGCGACCTCGGCGAATGGCACGACCCGGAAACGCACCTCATTCCGCGGGCTCTGATGGCCGCGGCAGGCCGCATTCCGCATCTGGAGATTTTCGGCGAGGACTACGACACCCCGGACGGAACCTGCGTGCGCGATTATATTCACGTGGCCGATCTTGCGAGCGCCCATGTGCTGGCATACCGGCATCTCGCCAATGGCGGCGGCAACCTCGCGCTCAACGTCGGTACCGGCCGCGGCTTCTCGATAAAGGAAGTCCTGCGAACGATCGGCGATATTACCGGGCATAACGTCCCGGTCGTATTTCGCCGGCGTCGTGCCGGAGATCCGCCGGCGCTTTATGCGGATGCCGGGCTTGCCTGCCGGACGCTCGGCTTCGTGCCGCGATATTCCGATCTCGAGACGATCGTGCGAACCGCCGCCCCGTTCTTCGGGCTGGAGGTGCGGTCATGACCGTCCTTTCCGCCAATGAGCCGACGCGCATTTCCGAAGACGGTGAGCCGGGGCTCGTACCTGTGCTCACGCGCGGACGCCGGATGGAATTTCTGTTCGGGGCGGGGCTCTGGGTCGCGGCGCTCGTCCATTTCTGGTCCTGGTGGCTGGAGCCGCGCCATCACGTGGACGCCTTGGGCAGCACCATCGTGACCGCAGTCCTTGCCTGGGTCACCCTGCTGCCGGCCTATTTCATTGCCGTCTTCTATGGGGCCTTGAAACCGAACGGGCCGTTGCGGCTCCCGGCCGGCAGTCGCATTGCTATGGTCGTCACCAAGGCACCGTCGGAACCCTTTTCCGTCGTCGCCGAGACATTGGAGGCGATGCTTGCGCAGGACGTGCCGCACGACACCTGGCTTGCAGACGAGGATCCTTCCGAAGCGACGCTCGACTGGTGCCGCAGCCATGGCGTCCTCGTCTCCACCCGCAAAGGCCGGGCAGACTATCACCGGGCCACATGGCCACGGCGCACCCGCTGCAAGGAAGGCAATCTCGCCTTCTTCTACGATCACTACGGTTATGACCGGTACGATTTTGTGGCCCAGCTCGATGCCGACCACGTCCCCGCACCCGGATACCTCTTCGAAATGCTGCGCCCATTTGCCGACCCGGAAGTGGGTTACGTCTCGGCGCCGAGCATCTGCGACCGCAATGCTTCAGAAAGCTGGTCGGCACGCGGCCGCCTCCATGCGGAGGCGAGCATGCACGGTGCTCTCCAGGCCGGATACAATGGCGGGCTTGCGCCACTCTGCATCGGCTCTCACTACGCGGTGCGCACGGCTGCCCTCAAGGAGATCGGCGGTCTCGGCCCGGAGCTTGCCGAAGACCATTCGACGACATTGATGATGAATGCGGCAGGCTGGCGCGGCATTCACGCGCTCGACGCGATCGCCCATGGCGACGGACCGCGCACCTTTGCCGACCTGGTGACCCAGGAGTTCCAGTGGTCGCGCAGTCTCGTGATGCTCCTGCTGCAGTATTCGCCGCGTCTCGTCGGCCGGCTGCCGCTGCGACTGAAGTTCCAGTTCCTCTTCTCGCAGCTCTGGTATCCGCTCTTCGCGTGCTTCATGGCGCTGATGTTTGCAATGCCGATCCTCGCCCTTGCGCGCGGCGAGACCTTTGTCGCCGTGACCTATCCGGAGTTTCTGGCCTATTTCGCGCCGCTCTCGATCATCCTCGTCCTGCTGGCCTATCGCTGGCGGGCAACCGGCGCCTTCCGACCTTACGACGCGAACATCCTGAGCTGGGAGTGCATGCTCTTCCTGTTTGCGCGCTGGCCCTGGGCGCTTGCCGGTACGCTGGCCGCTCTGCGCGACTGGCTCACCGGGTCCTTCGTGGATTTCCGTGTGACGCCGAAGGGATCATCCGAGGTCGATCCGCTGCCCCTGCGCGTGCTCGCGCCCTACTTTTTCCTGGCGGTCTCGGCCGCCCTGCCGGTCCTGTTCGTCGAAGATGCCGCGAAGGCCAAGGGGTTCTACCTCTTCGCGATCCTCAATGCGGCAATTTACTGCCTGCTTCTGCTGGTCATCGTCCTGCGGCATTCGAGAGAAAACGCCGTTGGCACCGCCTCCCGTTTCTATCGTCCTGCAATAGCGGCCGGGCTCCTGGCGGTCGTCGCACTGCCCGGCATTGCCACTGCCGAACACGGGAAGGAGGGGCTCGAGGCGCTTGCATGGGGCAGTGGGCACCTGCGCATCTTCGAGGAGCGTTATGCGGTGGCCGGAGCCGGGCAGGGCGGTACGGCATTGCGCAAGATCGTCTTCCGGCCACGCTGGATTTCCGCTCCCGCGGAACAGCGGGACGGCAACTCTAAGAGGGGATAGGAACATGAAAGTGAAAGTCCCATTCTTCGGGAGAGAGGGCCGCGGCACCCGACATGCGCTGCCCGGCCGGCGCTTCGCCCTTGGCATGTTGGCCGTCCTTGCCCTCTGCCAATCACCGGCGTCCGCGGAAGTTGCCGTTCCCGAAAAGGCCCGCACCATGACGGGCGTCGAGCTCTACATGATCTTCCAGGACAAGACCTGGAAATGGGAGAGCGGCGCCGGCCGGATGGACCGTGAAGGCCGCGCCTTTCGGGCCTGGGCGCAATCGGCCACGGGGGAGAGCTGGGCCGAAGGCCGCTGGAGCGTGAATGACCGCGGCCAACTCTGCCTGACGGCCGTGTGGCACAGCCAGGGTGCCGCCGCCCGCGACAAGACCTGCTTCAGCCACCGTACGCTCGACGGAACCATCTACCAGAAGAGGGAGCCGTCCGGCGACTGGTATGTCTTTAGACATGCCAGGGCGCAGGCAGACGACGAGTTCAACCGGCTGGTCAGAGAGGATCTGGTCGCCGCCAAGCTCACAGCCTTCAAGGAGCGTATCGAGGGCCAAGTGAAAGAAACAAAGAATAGCGTTGGCCGGCAAGCCGGGATGAACGCTGTTGGAGGTGTTCAATGAACAGGAAATCAAAGGCCATTACCTTTGCATCTCTCGGACTGTTGCTGTCGGGTACCGTGCTCGCGGCCAACATGCCGAGGGGTATCCCCGAACTGAATTCGCCGACGATGGCGACACCATCGGACAAGCGGCCCATACTGACGGAGAACTCGATCGATTTCGGCGCTTACGATCCCCACGGCGACTTCGGCGCGCCGGGCAGCTCGAAGATCGAGCATCTCTTCCTGCCCTGGGAAGACGTCGATCTGTCGACACTGACGCTTGCCGACGACTATGCCCAAGCCCGCGGCCGTTCGCTCATGATCACCATCGAACCCTGGTCATGGTCGCCCGAGTGGCGCGTGACCGAAGGGGAGCTCCTGCGTTCGATCCTGAGCGGCGAACGCGACGAGAACATGGCCCAGGTCTGCTCCGCCGCTGCTGCCCTCAAGAGTCCCGTCATCATCCGCTGGGGCCAGGAAATGGACGAAACCGACAACCAGTTCTCCTGGTCCCATTGGGGGGGCGACGACTTCAAAAAAGCCTATCGCCGCGTGGTGAACGTCTGCCGCAGCCACCTGAAGAACGCAAAGTTCATGTGGTCTCCCAAGGGCAACGAGGGGCTGGAAGCCTTCTATCCAGGTGACGATGTCGTCGATATCGTCGGGCTCTCGGTGTTTGGTTACCAGCCTTACGACCAGGGCACGACCGGCCGTGATCAGACATTTGCGGAGCGACTGGCGCCCGGATACGGCCGGGTGATGAACTATGGCAAGCCGATCATGGTCGCCGAACTCGGCTACGAGGGCGGTGGTTCATACGTAGCAAGCTGGGCGGCAACGGTCGCCGAGCGCCACGCCGAGTTCCCGCAGCTGACAGCCGTAGTCTATTTCAACGATCGCGAGATCTATGACTGGCCGCAGGGCTACGGCCGCCCCGATTGGCGGGTCGTCCGCGAAACCATTAGCGGGCAGGTGCCCGATGGAGGCATGTGATGAAATCGATATCCCGAGGAATACCTTTGGCAATCGCGCTGGCCGCCAGCTTAGCCGGTGCTTCGTTCGCCGAGGCCGCCACTGCGCGCCCGGAGAGGAAGGCAACTCCGCTGACGCACGCGGAACTGCTCCAACTCTACCGCCAGAAATCCTGGATATGGAAAGAGGGAGCGGGCTATTTCTCGGTACAGGCGCGCCGGTTCACCGCCTGGTCCAAGGAGAACGGCAAACCGTCCTATGGGGTCGGCCGCTGGTTCATCACCGGTCCGGGGAAACTCTGCTTCCGCGCAGAATGGCACGCCAGGGATGGCTCGGCGCCGGCGACGACCTGCTTCAGCCACGCAAAGCGGGGTGGCGTGATCTATCAAAGGCGAGAGCCGGACGGCACCTGGTACGTCTTCAAGAACGCACGGGTGAGGCCAGATGACGAATTCGCCAAGCTTCGACGCGGCAATTACGTGGGCGCGAGCCTGAGCCGCATCGAGGCGAGACTCGGCCGGGTCGAGTAACCCCGGTCGGGAAGGGGTTGCGCGGCTGGCCGGTGTCAGCAGTTCAAACCGGCTCCGCAGATGAGCCCGGCGTCGAAAGGCCCGCAACCCCGCCCCACGCTTTTTCGCAATCGCTCAGCGAAGGAAACAGCGCGAGGTGCTGCCGAAGCCGCTGGGCGTGCAGACATAGGGAGCCCGCCCGAGATAGGCCGAGCGCACGAGTTTGGGCGCTTTTTGCGTGACCGCTTGCTTGCCCGGCGCGGGCTTTCTTTCAGGCAAAGGATAGCCGACTTCCCTGGCGATCGAAGCGGTCGTTTCCTGGCTGACCGTCGAGGAGCAGCCCCAGGTGGTCACGGCAAGGATGACGGCAAGGGTGCTGCGGGCGACGGTTTTGCGGGCTTCGAACAGTCCGGCGAATGCTTTCGACTTTACCTTCACAATCGGAACTCCCCGTTTTTTGCTTGTGAAGGAAGGTTAGCCGAAAGCCTTTAACTCACGGTCGAGGAAAAGCCGACAATTCGCCGGGATTGCGCATCAGGCGCTTAACCATTCGGGCACTCACGGCGGCCCGGAAGCTGCCGCGCGGCTGCTCAATTTTCGGCCTTGTTGCTGAAATGCGCGTTGCCGAGGCCGGTCCCGATCGTCAGGATCCCCCAGCTCGATGCATTCTGCACGAACGGTATCTGAGACAGACCTTGCACGACGGCGTCGTTGTGCATGATCACGAAGGTCTCGTGATCGCCGATTTGCGGAATGGCGTCCTTGAGCGCGGCAGGCAGGTTGAAATGCTCGCTTTCCCAGTTGCCGCCCGGCAGGTTCTGGCCGCCGCGAAGGATCGAGCCATCTTCGTTGATCACGCCGGGACAGGCCACGCCGATGACCGGCGCCGGCGCGAGGTCCGCCTTGTCCGCCTTGGCTATAAGCTTCTCGATCATGCCGATGAGCTCCTCGATGGTCGTGCTCCTGTTGGGCTTGTCATCCGCATGTCGCCAGATGTCCGATTTCCAGACCTTTGCCTTGGACAGATTGGTTTCATCCTTCAGGTGCAGCTCGACTATGCCCACGCGGATATTGGTGCCGCCGATGTCGATGGCGAGGATCGCCTTGTGGCCCTTCAGCATCCAGGCGGGCATGAGATGCGCGGCGCCGATGAGCCCGGCATCATCCGGATGGTGAACGATGGGGGAGAGTTCGATCTTGATGCCTTCAGCCTTCAGCAGCACCATTGCGCGGGCAATGGCCAGTTCGCCCGCTGCGCTTCCCCGGAAGCCTCCGCCGATGACGACGCGCTCCGTATTTTTCCAGCTCTTTTGTTGGAGGAACCGTTCGAGAACGCTGGCGAGCTCGCCGGCGAATTCGTCGACCGCACCCATGATCAGCGCGGCCGCCTCCTTGTCGTCGCCGCGCAGAAGGGCATCGACCTGCTTTTTGGACAGATCCTGGGTCAGGGCCTGGCCTAGCGGATCGTCGCCGCCCTTGCGCACGCGTTTGCGCCAGGCGTCGAGCTTCTCCTGGAACGCAAATTTGTTGGCCCTGTCGCCAAGGAAGCCGTCGCCGTCACGCAGCTCCAGATTATAATCGTCGACCGTCACCGACGGCAGATTGCTGGCGCCATGAATGAGCGGGACGCCGTTTCGTTTTTCGTTCGCGGATTTGCCCACGCAACCTCCCGAGTGACGCCTGGCCTGGCCTTGCCGAATAGCTGAGTACCTTACAACGTGGCGGGCGGTGCGATGTTCCCGTCCGAGATTTTCGAGACGCGCGTGACGATTGCGGGAGCGCGCGTCGCTTCGGCAACATTGTTGACGCAGGCATCCATGATTGCGACAACGCATTCATGCAGACACCGATCAATATAGACCCGGATTATCTCACCAGCCGGCTGAAAGCTCTGCTCGACATTGCGAGCCCGACCGGTTTCACCGATGAGGCGGTGCGCTACACGGCGCGCGAACTCGAGCGTCTCGGCCTGGAAGTCAAGCTGACCCGCCGGGGTGCGATCCGCGCTCTTCGGCCGGGGGCCGCCGAGCGCCCGGCCCGCGGGATCGTCTCGCACCTGGACACCCTCGGCGCGCAGGTGAAGGCGCTGAAGGAGAACGGCCGCCTCGAACTGGTATCGATCGGACACTGGTCTGCGCGGTTCGCGGAAGGGGCCCGCGCCTCGATCTTTTCCGGCAAGGGCACCTATCGCGGTTCAATTCTCCCGCTGAAAGCCTCCGGTCACACTTTCAACGAGGAGGTCGACACGCAACCGACGGGCTGGCGCCATATCGAGCTGCGCGTCGATGCGCTCGCACGCGACCGCAACGACCTGGTGCAGCTCGGAATAGAGGTCGGCGACATCGTAGCCATCGATCCGCAGCCCGAATTCCTCGAGAACGGGTTCATCGTTTCCCGGCATCTCGACGACAAGGCGGGGGTCGCCATCATGCTTGCGGCGCTCGAGGCCATGCAGCGCGAGAAGGTGGAAACGCCGGTCGATACCTATTGGCTCTTCACCATCGGCGAGGAAGTGGGTGTGGGCGCGTCAGCGGCAATCGTCCCGGAAATCGCCTCGCTGGTGGCGATAGACAACGGCACGACCGCGCCAGGCCAGAATTCGGACGAGTTCGGCGTGACGCTCGCGATGGCGGACCAGACGGGACCCTTCGACTATCACCTTTCGAAAAAACTTTACGAGCTTTGCGGCGAACATGGCATCCGCGTCCAGAAGGACGTCTTTCGCTACTATCGTTCCGATGCCGCTTCCGCCGTCGAGGCGGGGCACGACGTCCGCACGGCGCTTCTCACCTTCGGTGTCGACGCGTCGCACGGCTACGAGCGTATCCATCTCCATGCGCTGATGTCCGTCGCGAAGCTCGCGGTGTATTACGCGGCAAGCGAGGTCCAGATCGAGCGCGACGCAGAGGAGGTCTCCGGCCTTCGGGGCTTTACCCGGCAGAAGGTACGACAGGCCGAGCAGGATTTGAAGGCGGACGAGCCCGACGTATCCTGAGCGCCATCCAGACGGCCACGGCAACCATCATCCGGTTTTCGGTCAGCGAGACGCTCGATCCACCTTGGCTGCCAAGCCTCCCGGTAGCGCGGCAATCGACAGCAGCTGCCGATTGCCGGATTATTTTGCCGCTGCGACCGGCAAACCTATCGCAAGTCGACAGTTCCAAATTCACCGTGGAACAGGAGTCTCGTCTTCCACGAGCGTGTACGCGACGATCGCATTCGCATGGCCGTGGCCAATTCCGTGTTCGCTTTTCAGCATAGCGACGAGTTCCATGTGCTTCGCTGGATAGTGCATCCGCACGAGCGCTTGCCAATCACTGATCGGACGGCCGTACTTCTTCTCGATCGATGGAAAATAGGAAGCCGGTCCTTTGATCTTATCGGCGGTCATACCGTGTCAGCCCCTTTTCGTGCCGCATCGATCGCAGCTACGTCGATTTTCCTCATCGACATCATCGCGTCGAATGCGCGTTTTGCCTGTTCGCCACCAGCCGTAAGCGCGTCCATTAGAGTGCGAGGTGTGATCTGCCAGGATACGCCCCACTTATCCTTGCACCAGCCGCATTCGCTTTCCTGACCGCCATTGCCGACGATGGCGTTCCAATAGCGATCTGTTTCTTCCTGATCCTCGGTGCTGATCTGGAATGAGAAAGCTTCGCTGTGCTTGAATGTGGGGCCGCCGTTCAATCCGACGCAGGCGACACCTGCCACCGTGAACTCGACGACCAATACGTCTCCCTCTTCTCCGTCGGGGTATTTGCCGGGCGCGCGGATGATGGCTCCGATCTTGCTGTCTGGGAAGGTGTCCGCATAGAAGCGGGCGGCTTCCTCGGCGTCCTTGTCGTACCACAGACAAATGGTGTTCTTAGACATCGCGTCGTCCTCCTGGTCGTTGTGCTTCAGATCGAAAACCCGACCTGATGATACGAAGACGCACCAGCCGCCGCCGATCCGACATCATCATCAAAAAATCGCTAGGCTCTTTTGACCGACCTCGTTTTGGCGGGCCGAACGCCTCGGGCCGAGGGGCCTGTCGGGGGCCATCCCCTACATGTCCCGCGCGGTGAAGGTCAAATTCAATCATGATAAATTATTGCAACGTGAAGATTTATCGTTATAAATACATCCTCGCGAACTGAAGCCAAATCGAAAGGATCTTCCCCATGAAGAGGCTGTTTCGGAGCGCCATCGCCTTGGCCGCTCTTGCTTTTGCAGGGGCTGCCGCCGCGCCGGCCGCAGCGCAGACTCCGCCCGACGTTCTCGTCGTCGGCCAGATTGCCGAGCCGCAGTCTCTGGACCCGCATACGGTGACCGCAACCAACGACTTCCGCATCCTGGTCAACGTCTATGACGGCCTCGTCCGTTTCAAGGACGGTACATTGGAGGTTGAGCCTGCGCTTGCGGAAAGCTGGAAAATCTCGGATGACGGCAAGACTTATACGTTCAAGCTAAGGCAGGGCGTGAAGTTCCACGACGGTTCCGATTTCGATGCCGAGGCGGTGAAGTTCAACTTCGACCGCATGCTGAAGAAGGACCATCCATTCTACGACACCGGGCCATTCCCGCTTTCCTTCAACTTCGCCTCCGTTGAAGCGGTCAATGTGCTGGATGAGTATACGGTCGAGTTCAGGCTCAGCGAAGCCTTTGCGCCGTTCCTTTCCAATCTCGCCTATCCCACGGGTCTGATCGTTTCCCCCGCCGCCGTGGAAAAACATGGCAAGGAATATGGCCGCAGCCCGTCGGGGACCGGCCCGTTCAAGTTCGTAGAGTGGCTGTCGAACCAGCGCGTCGTCGTAGAGCGCAATCCGGACTACTGGGATGGCGCCGCGAAGCTTCAGGCCGTCGTCTTCCGTCCCATCACCGACGCCAACACCCGTGTCGCCGAGATGATGGCGGGCGGTATCGACGTGATGGTGGAGGTGCCGCCGGACAATCTCGCTACCTTTGAGCAGGATGCCAATTTCGCCGTGGCCGAGCAGGCGGGGCCGCATGTCTGGTTCGCCATCCTGAACACAAAGGAGGGGCCTTTTGCGGATAAGCGCGTGCGCCAGGCGGCCAATTATGCGGTGAACAAGCAAACGCTGGTCGACGACGTGCTGCAGGGAACGGCGACGGTCGCGGCCGGGCCGATACCGCCCGCCTTCAACTGGGTGGAAGGCTCGGTGGAGCCCTATGCCCATGATCCCGAAAAGGCCAAGGCACTGCTCGCGGAAGCCGGCGTCGAAAATCCGCAGGTGACGTTCTACGTTACCGAAGGCGGCTCGGGCATGCTCGATCCGATCACCATGGGTGCAGCGATCCAGGCGGATCTCCAGGCTGTGGGCTTCAAGGTCAAGATCGAGACCTACGAGTGGAACACCTTCCTTGGCCGCGTAAATCCCGGCCTCGAGGGCAAGGCGGACATGGCCGAGATGGCCTGGATGACAAACGATCCGGATACCGTCCCCTATCTGACGTTGCGCACCGATGCCATTCCCGACAAGGGAGGCTTCAACTCCGGTTACTATTCCAATCCGCAGCTGGACGAGCTTCTTGAAAAGGCGCGCAGGTCCACCGACCAGGGCGAACGCGGCAAGCTCTATGGCGAGGTACAGTCGATCGTGCATGACGACGCGCCGTGGCTTTTCGTCGCCAACTGGAAGCAGAACGCGGTGACGACCGCCGCGGTCAAGGGGTTCAAGCTGCAGCCCTCCTTCCTCCTCGATCTCCATGACGTGACGAAAGAGTAGATCGCGCACCCGGAACGGCCACCGGCATATTCGTTCTGCCGGTGGCGACCAACACGGACCTCCCGGGAGGGTTATCCATGCAGGCCTATGTCCTGAAGCGGCTTGTTGCCGTGGTGCCCGTCCTGTTCGGGCTTTCCATCATCGTCTTCCTCGTCATGGCTCTGATCCCTGGCGACACGGCGACGGCCATTCTCGGCTCCTATGCGACGCCGGAAAACGTCGAGCGCATCAATCGTGACCTCGGGCTCGACAAACCGCTGGTGCAGCAATACGCGATCTGGATCGGCAACGTGCTGCAGGGCGACTTCGGCCGGTCCTTCGCACTGAACCGCCCCGTGCTCGACGAGGTGCTGGAACGGTTTCAGGCTACGCTGGTGCTGGCCGGCGTATCGCTGGTCCTGTGCTCGGTGATCGGGCTTTTCGCGGGTGTGATTTCAGCCGTACGCCAGTTCGGCTGGGCCGACCGCATCATCACCTTCTTCGTACTGGCCGGCATCTCCACGCCGTCCTTCTGGCTCGGGCTCCTGCTCATCTACCTCTTCGCCGTTCATTGGCGCATCCTGCCGGCCTCCGGCATGTACGCCGTCTACGGCGGGGGTGACCTCAAGGATCTTCTGCTCCATCTGATCTTGCCGGCAGCCACGCTCGCCGTCGTTGCCGCAGGCGTCATAGCGAGGCTGACGCGTGGAGCGATGCTGGAGGTCCTGAGGCAGGACTATGTGCGCACGGCCCGCGCTAAGGGGCTGCCCGAGCGGCGCGTAATCTACGCCCATGCCTTCCGCGCGGCGCTGGTCAGCGTCGTTCCCGCGATCGGCATCCAGGCGGGCTTCGTGCTCGGCGGGGCCGTCTATGTCGAGACGGTGTTCCAGTGGCCCGGCATCGGCGCGATGCTCGTGAAGGCGATTTCGACGCGCGATATCCTGCTGGTGCAGGGCGGCGTGCTGATCGTTGCGGCGAGCTACGTGCTGTTCAACCTTCTCGCCGACATCGTCCAGTCCATGCTCGATCCGAGGATTCGTACATGAGCGCGCTGGTAGCATCGCCGGCTCCGCCGAGCGGGTCGGCACGGATCACCTCCTGGCACCTGTTGCTCAACAACCGGCTCGCATCGGCGGGGCTCGTGCTGCTCGGACTGATCCTGTTGCTGATCGTTCTGGTCCCGGTCCTCCCGCTTCCGGACCCGGATGCGACGGCACCCGCCGACCGGTTGAAGTCTGTGCTGACCGCCGGGCATCTTCTCGGCACGGATCAGCTCGGCCGGGACATTCTGAGCCGCCTGCTTTGGGGCACGCGGGTCTCGATCGCAGTCGGTTTCGCCGCAACCCTCATCGCCGCCGGCATTGGATCGGCCATCGGTATCGTCGCCGGTTACGCCGGCGGGCGCACCGACAATGCGATGATGCGCGGCATCGACATGCTGATGGCTTTTCCCTACATCCTGCTGGCGCTCGCGATCGTCGCCGCCCTCGGGCCCGGACTGATGAACGCGCTTTATGCGATCGCTCTCGTAAATATCCCGTTCTTCGCCCGGAATGTGCGCGGCGTGACGCTCGGCTACGCCCATCGCGAATTCGTCGACGCGGCGCGGCTTTCCGGCAAGGGACATCTGTCGATCATTCTCACCGAAGTTCTGCCCAACGTTATGCCCGTCATCGTCATCACCATGTCGACGACGGCAGGCTGGATGATTCTCGAGACGGCCGGGCTCAGCTTCCTCGGCCTCGGCGCGCAGCCGCCCCAGGCCGATCTCGGCTCCATGCTGGGAGAGGGCCGAGCGCAGCTCTTCACGGCTCCGCATGTCTCGATCGTGCCGGGCGTGATGATTTTCCTGATCGTCATCAGCCTGAACGTTTTGGGCGATGGGATCCGCGACGTGTTGGACCCGCGGCTTCGCTCCGGCGCTCTTGCGCGGCCGGGGCCGGTGACCGAAGTTGCCCCCGACCGCGCCGCACCGCCAAACACGGCGGAAGGTGCTTCCCTCGCGATCCGGAAGCTGGAAACGGGTTTTCGGCGGGGAAAGGAGATAATCCCCGCAGTTCGAGACGTCTCGCTGCATGTGAAGCCCGGCGAATGCCTCGGGCTTATCGGCGAGAGCGGCTCGGGCAAGAGCGTCACCGCCTTGTCCGTCATGGGGCTCGTCGCCTCGCCGCCGGGTGTGATCCGCAACGGTGCGGTCTATCTCGGGGACGACGATGTGCTTTCCATGCCTGAAACCAGGCTGATCGCGAATCGCGGCAGCCGGGTCGCCTACGTGTTCCAGGACCCGCTCACGACGCTGCATCCGATGTATCCTGTCGGGCGGCAGGTGGAGGAGGCGATCGCAGCGCATCAGCTGGTCAGGGCGGCCGAGCGGCGGGAAAAAGCCGTCGCGCTCCTGGAAAAGGTGGGAATCCCGGACGCTCGCGAGCGGTCGGTGCATTATCCTCACCAGCTTTCCGGCGGTCAGCGTCAGCGAGTCGGCATCGCCATGGCGCTTGCCAACGATCCGGAGATCATCATTGCGGACGAGCCGACGACCGCGCTGGACGTGACCGTTCAAGCCCGCATCCTGGAGCTCCTGCGCGACCTTCAGCGCGAGCGGGGCATGGCACTGCTGTTCATCACCCACGACTTCGGCATCGTTTCGGAATTCTGCGACCGCGTGGCCGTGATGAAGGATGGCGAAATCGTCGAAACCGGTAAAACCCGGGAGGTACTCGACAATCCGCAGCATGCCTACACGAAGCGGCTGATCGCCTGCGTGCCCGAGCTCGGAACGGGCGAGCGTTTCCTGGATCGTGTCGGCGAACTTTTTGCCGGCAGCAAGGCGGAGGTGGCGCAATGACGGGTGCTGCCATTCAGGTTCGGGACCTTTCGAAGACCTTCGGCGGAGGCCGCAGCCTTTTCGGCAAGGCGAAGCATGAGACAAGGGCGGTGAAGGCGGTGTCGCTGGATGTCGCGCGGGGCGAGACGCTCGCCGTCGTCGGCGAAAGCGGATCCGGCAAGAGCACGCTTGCGCGCATGCTCGTCGGCCTCGAGGAGCCGACATCCGGCAGCATGCTGATCGCAGGCAGGGATGCGGCGGCGCTGCGGCGATCCGGCCCGAGGGCCTTCGGCAAGACGATCCAATATGTCTTCCAGGATCCGGTCGCTTCGCTGAACCCGCGCAAGACGATTCACGATATCCTGGAGACGCCGCTGAAGCTTTTGTGCGGTTACGAAGCCCCCCGCCGTCGCGCCCGGATGCAGGAACTGCTTCACGCGGTGCAGATGCCGGAGGATACGCTCTTGCGCTACCCGCACGAGTTTTCCGGCGGACAGGCACAGCGGATCGCGATCGCCCGGGCGCTGGCGACGGAGGCCGAGATCATCGTGCTCGACGAGCCGGTGAGCGCGCTCGACGTGTCCATCCAGGCGCAGGTCCTGCTTCTGCTGCGCGATCTGAAGCAGCGCTTCGGTCTCTCCTATCTGTTCATCAGCCACGATCTGGCGGTGGTCGAGGCGATCTCCGATCGGGTGGCGGTGATGTATTTCGGCGAGGTGGTCGAGACCGCGCCGGCCGCCCGCCTTTTTACCGACCCTGAGCACGCCTATACACGACAGCTTGTCGCCAGCGCGCCCCGCATCAGGAAAGAGTGACGGTTCATGCCAGTGGTCATCGAAAAGAAAAAGGAAACCGGTGGAGACGGCCAGCGTCTCTTCGTCCCGGCCGAGCGCACGAAGCGCAGACCTGAGGCGATCGCCGATCGGATCAAGGATTACATCCGCCTGGAAGGATTGGGGCCGGGCGACCGGCTTCCGCAGGAGCGCGACCTGATCGACACCTTCAAGGCGGCCAAGGGGACCGTACGCGAGGCGATGAAAGCGCTGGAGACGCAGGGTCTCGTCTTCACGCGCAGCGGTCCGGGAGGCGGCGCATTCGTCGCCAAGCCGTCGGCGCGGCACGCCATGGAGCTTCTGTCGACACATTTCTTTTTCGATCAGCCGAGCATTTCCGACATATACGCCATGCGCAAGATGCTGGAGCCGGAGGTGGCGGCGCTCGTTGCCGGCAGGGTGACGCGGGAGGAACTCATCGCCCTCGAAAATACGATCCGCATTTACGATCATCCCCCCGCCGATCTGGACGAGCAGTATCGTCAGCGCGTCGCCGAGCTCGATTTTCATTCGATGCTGGCGCAACTCTGCCCGAATCCGCTTCTCGGCTTCGTCTGTGGCCTCATGCACAATCTGCTGCGCGAACTCCCGGCCGCACGGGCGATCTATGCCGACCCGACGTCGCTTTCGCGAGAAATGGGCTTGTCCTTCCAGTACCGGCTCATGGCCGCCCTTAAGGACGGGCGGTCGGAGGATGCGCGCGCGATCGCCGCCGAGCATATGGCTTTCGCCGAAAGCTACATGCTCGAACGTGCAGCCGCGACCAAGTGACGCCCATGGCGGAACTGTCGGCCCGGTGGGGCATTGGGTTTTCATAGCGACGTCAGGGCTGCGGATCGATCCGCGGCCCTGACGTCGCGTCTCGTACCAACAATGGAGGTTTCGACCCGGTTCATGTGTGGAATTTGTGGAGAAGTCAGGTTTGATGGCGGTTCGCCGTCGGTTACGGCAGTCTCGATCATGGCGGACGTCCTTGCCCCTCGCGGGCCGGATGCGTCGGGCGTGGTGGTGCGCGGGAATGTCGGGCTGGGACATCGGCGATTGCGTATCCTCGATCTCTCCGACAAGTCGCAGCAGCCCATGGTCGATCCTGACCTCGGCCTTTCGCTCGTCTTCAACGGCTGCATCTACAATTTCCGCGAACTGAGGGCGGCGCTTGAAGAGAAGGGTTACAGATTCTTCTCGTCCGGCGATACCGAGGTCATCCTGAAGGCGTGGCATGCATGGGGCGAGGAATGCGTCTCGCGCTTCCATGGCATGTTCGCCTTCGTCATTCACGAGCGTGACAGCGGACGTGTCGTCATGGCGCGCGACCGTTTCGGCATCAAGCCGCTCTATATCGCCGAAGTCCAAGGCGCCTTGCGCTTCGCTTCCGCCTTGCCCGCGCTCGTCAAGGCGGGTGGCGTCGACACCTCGATCGACGTGGCTGCGCTCCACAATTACATGACCTTCCACGCGGTCGTGCCGCCGCCGCGCACGATCCTGAATGGCGTGCGCAAGCTGCCGCCTGCGACCCTTCGCGTCTATCAGCGCGACGGGAGCTTCAAGGACCGGCGCTACTGGGATCCGCCCTATCGCCGTCAGGCAGGAGACGCAGCCACTAGGCGCGAGGAATGGCAGGAGCAGCTGTTGGACGCGCTGCGCATTGCCGTGAAGCGACGCATGATCGCCGACGTGCCGGTCGGCGTGCTTCTTTCCGGCGGCGTCGATTCCAGCCTGATCGTCGGGCTGCTCGCGGAAGCGGGCCAGCGCGGCCTCATGAGCTTTTCCGTCGGCTTCGAGGAGGCGAACGGCGAAAAGGGTGACGAATTCGTCTATTCGGACCTGATCGCCGGCCACTTCGGTACGGATCATCGCAAGATATTCGTCCCGTCCGTCGATCTGATGGGGGCCTTGCCCGGGACCATCGCCGCAATGTCCGAGCCGATGGTCTCCTATGACAATGTCGGCTTCTATCTGCTCTCGAAGGAAGTTTCGAAGCACGTCAAGGTCGTACAGTCTGGGCAGGGTGCGGACGAGGTCTTCGGCGGTTACCACTGGTACCCGCCGCTGATGAACTCCAACGACGTCGTTGCGGATTACGGCAAGGCCTTCCGCGACCGTTCCCACGCGGTCCTGGCCACCCAGTTGTCGAATTCCTGGATTGCCGACCACGACGTGAGCGGCGACTTGCTGAACGAGCATCTCCTGCGCGACGGCGCCGATACGCCCGTCGATCAGGCGCTCCGCCTCGACAGCAACGTCATGCTCGTCGACGATCCCGTGAAGCGCGTCGACAACATGACCATGGCCTGGGGCCTGGAAGCGCGCGTGCCTTTCCTCGACCACGAGCTGGTGGAACTTGCCGCCCGCATGCCGCCGGAGGAAAAGCTGCGCGACGGCGGCAAGGGCATTCTGAAGGACGTGGCACGCCGGATCATTCCGAGCGAGGTCATCGACCGCAAGAAGGGCTATTTCCCTGTGCCGCAGCTCAAATATATCGCCGGTCCGTATCTCGACCTGATCCGCGACACCTTGCGCTCTCAGAAGGCGCGTGAGCGGGGCATCTTCAAAGAAGCTTATCTCGACCGCCTGTTCGAAGCGCCGTCGGATCACATTACGCCGCTACGCGGCTCCGAGCTGTGGCAGGTCGGACTGCTTGAAATGTGGCTTGAAGCGCAGGGGGTGTAGCATGAAGAAGACGCGCGAGATCGCATTGCCGCGTCAACGCAGCAAGGGCACCAAGGCAGTCACGCACCGTTTGAACCGGCTGCGGACGCACACCCAGCCGGGGCGCGACGCCGAGGGGTCGAGGGCCTCCGGAGGGGCGAAGCGGGATGTCGTGCTCGACTGCGGTTGGGGCAGGCTCCTGTTCGCCCAGACGTTTTCCGACGACGAGAAGCTCTTGTCCGAGTTGCGCGAGGAGGCTCCCTCGAGCCGGGATATCGCCTTTTACGTACGGGACCCGCACGTGCTTCTGTCACGGGCGCCTCAGGAAATTTTCCTCGACCCGTCGCACACGTACCGGCTCGACCTGTGGACCTACCGTGCAAACACCCGCCGCACGCGAGGCATCACGATCCGCAGGCTCGCGTCGGAAGCTGACGGAGACGGCATCAACCGGGTCTATGCCGCCTGCGGCATGGTCCAGATCCGATCCGATTTCTTCTCTTCCGAGCGGGACGACCGGTCGCTGACCTATTTCGTGGCGCAGGACGACGCCACGGGCGAAATCGTCGGGACGGTGACCGGGATCGACCACCAGAGACTGTTCGACGATCCGGACCGCGGCGCTTCGCTGTGGTGTCTCGCGGTGCATCCGCAGGCGCGCCAGCCGGGCATCGGCGAACATCTGGTCCGCAAGCTTGCCGAGCATTTCCAGGCACGCGGCCTTTCCTATGTCGACCTGTCGGTCATGCACGACAATACGATGGCGATCGGGCTCTACGAGAAGCTGAATTTCCGCCGCATGCCGCTTTTCGCCATCAAGCGGAAGAACGCGATCAACGAGAAGTTTTTCGCGATTCCGCATCAATCCTACGATGCGCTCAATCCCTATGCGCGGCTCATCGTCGACGAGGCCACGCGGCGCGGGATCCATGTCGAGATCACCGACGCGGAAGGCGGGTTTTTCCGCCTCTCCCATGGCGGCCGCTCGATTCATTGCCGCGAGAGCCTTTCGGAACTGACTTCCGGCGTCGCGATGTCGATCTGTGACGACAAGGCGATTACGCGGCGCATGGTGTCCACGGCGGGCCTTGTCGTGCCGGACCAGATGGAAGTGGGGGAGGACCGCGAGGCGGTTCGCGCCTTTCTCGAAAAACACGGCAAGCTGGTGGTCAAGCCGGCGCGCGGCGAGCAGGGCCGGGGCATCTCGGTCGGCATCACAACGATGGAAGCGCTGGAGGAGGCAATCGCATCGGCCCGTCAGGTCTGCGACCGGGTACTGCTGGAAGCCTTTTTCGAGGGAGAAGACCTCCGTCTCGTGATCATCGACTATACGCTTGTTGCCGCCGCGGTTCGCCTGCCGCCGCGCGTCATCGGCGACGGCCGCAGCAAGATCGCTTCCCTCATCGAGAAACAGTCGCGCCGCCGCGAGGCCGCTACGGGTGGCGAAAGCCGGATTCCGCTCGACGCGGAGACGGATCGCTGCCTTGCGGAGCAGGGTCTCGATCTCGAAACGATACTGGACGAGGGGCGGGAGATTACGGTTCGCAAGGCCGCCAACCTCCATGCGGGCGGATCGATCCATGACGTGACGGAGATCGTGCATCCCGATCTTGTCGAGGCCGCCTGCAGCGCGGCGCGGGCAATCAACATCCCGGTGGTCGGCATCGACCTGATGGTTCGCGATCCGGCGGAACCGGACTACGTGTTCATCGAGGCCAACGAGCGCCCCGGCCTGGCAAACCACGAGCCGCAGCCGACGGCGGCGAGCTTCATCGAGCTGCTTTTCCCCGGCAGCCGCACGGCGATGTAGCAGCCCGTCAATCCTGCGGTATCTCGCTGTCCATCAGCGCGTCGAGCGGCCCGGTCAAGGCCGTTCTCGGCGGCACGAGCTGCGGCTCGATCATGTGTATTTGCAAGGACGCTCTCGGTTCTTCAATCACTTCGAAGGCCTTGGCGATCATTCCCTCGATATTCTGCCGGATCATGATGACGGGGAAGGGGAGGAAGGAGGCGAACGGGTCGTAGTCGTAGCATCCGACGACCAGATCCGTGAAATTCTCGAGCGGGTGCTCGGCCATGAAACGCAGCAATCCCTCGAAATTTATCGATGAGTTGACGAAGAAGCCGCGTGGCAGTTTTCCATGCTGTTCGTAGAAAGCTTCGAAGGCCTTTCGCGCGTTGTCGGCGGCATAGCCGGTCGGCCATATGCATTCGTCCGGGTCGGCGCCCAGCAACTCCTCCTTCACGGCGCGGAAGCCGCGGATGCGCTCGCGTGTGGCGTGATCGTCGCGGCCCCCGAACAGGTAGAGATCGTCGGGCTCGAGCGGCCGCTCGGCGGGGAAGTGGCGGATGATCGCCTGGGTCAGCAGGCGCCCGCCTTCGAAATTGTCGCTGATCACCGACGGCACTTTCGTACCGGGAAGATCGATATTGATATGCTTCAGGCCGGCCGCTTCGCAGACCTCGTGCACGCCATCGGGATCCGTCGCGCCGCAGATGAACAGCTCGTCGATGGAATAGGAGATCAGCGTTTCGGCCGTCCTGCGCTCCTCCTCCGGGTCGCGGCTGGCACTGACGACGATCGGACATTGACCTTTGCTGCGCACATGCGCCTCGAAGGTCTGGGCGAGCGAAGAAAAGTAGCGGTTGTCGTGCACGGGCAGGAGCAGGCCGACGAGGCCGGAGCGGGAGCTGCGCAGGCCCCGTGCTTGCCTGTTGGCAGTGTACTGATGCGTTTCGGCGAGGTTTCGGATGAGCTCCGCGGTACTTTCCTTGATCCGTCGTTTGCGCCACGTGCCGTTCAGCACCGCGCTGACGGTGGAGGGCGAGCTCCCGGACAGCACCGAAAGATCATAGATGGTCGCCTTCTTCCTGCCGCCGTTCGTCATCTGACCTCCTCCAAACTCCGGAAAACCGATGCGCGCGTTTTCTGGAATTGCTCTAGTGCCGATTTCGGCTTGACGTAAGATTAACTCTGCACGATAGTCATTGCACCATCGATTGTGCAAAAAAGAAATATCGATTGTGCAAATCGTAGGTGCCGTCTGAGGAGGCGGCCGTCGGCGGCGGGACATTCCCTCCCGTCCAAGAGAATCGAGCTGGAGGCCGGCGCATAACGCGCCCGGGAGCGTTCCCTTGGGGGAACATGTGGAGGAGAGACATGATCAGGAAAATTCTTGCCGCCGCCCTGGCGGCGTCGCTTTCGCTTGCGGGTGCCTATAGCGCCGCTGCGCAGGAAACGGGCAAGGTCGGTGTCGTCGTCAAGATCGGCGGCATACCGTGGTTCAACGCCATGGAGGCCGGTATCAAGGAACGCGGCGAAGAGCTCGGCGTCGACGCCTTCATGGTTGGGCCGACCAGTGCCGATCCGGCACTGCAGGTTCGCGCGATAGAAGATCTGATCGCCCAGAACGTCAAAGTCATCGGCGTCGTACCCAACGACGCCAAGGTGTTGGAGCCGGTCCTCACCAAGGCCAGGGAAAAGGGCATTATCGTCATCACGCATGAATCCCCCAGCCAGAAGGGCGCGGATTGGGACTTCGAACTCGCGTCCGCCACCGGCTTCGGTGAGGCGCATGCAAAGCTGCTTGCGGAGAAAATGGGCGGCAAGGGCGAATATGCCGTCTTCGTCGGATCGCTGACGGTGCCGCTGCACAATGCCTGGGCGGACGCGGCAATTGAATACATCAAGAAGAACCATCCCGAGATGACGCTCGTCGGCGATCGCTACGGCGTCGCAGAGGATGTGGACAAGAGCCGCTCGACGGCTCTCGACCTGATCTCCGCTCATCCGAATCTCAAAGGCTTCCTCGCTTTCGGAAGTCAGGGGCCGATCGGCGCCGGCCGCGCCATCGAGGAGCGCCGCAAGGTCGGCGAGATCTTCGTGCTCGGGCCCTTCTCGCCCGGCCAGGGCCAGAAGCTCATCAAGTCCGATGCGATTTCCGGCGGCTTCATGTGGAATCCCAAGCAGGCCGGCGAAGTCTTCGTGACGCTCGCCGACAAGCTCATGAAGGGCGAGGAAATCAAGGACGGCGAGGAAATCGAAGGTCTCGGCGTGATCCATCCCGACTTCGAAAACCGCAACATCATCGTCGACCAGCTCGTACCGATCAACAAGGAGACGGTCGCCGACCTCGCCGCAATGGGCCTCTGAACGGATAGAAGCGGGGCGGGAGCCAAGCGCATCCCGCCCCGCCAACGGGTTCTCCCGGCTGCTGGGCCGGCTCCGGCCGGCCTGGCAGATCCTCTGGAAACACCATCGATGGGCCTCGATAGCATGCACCAGTTGGCAAGCGCGGCGAGCACGGACAAGCCGCTTCTGTCTCTTCGCAACATCAACATGACTTTCGGCGGCGTCAAGGCACTGAAGAATGTCAGCTTCGACGTGCGCCCGGGCGAGGTCCATTGCCTCGCCGGAGAGAACGGCTGCGGCAAGAGCACACTCATCAAGGTGATCACGGGCGTCTACCGCCCGGCCGAAGGGGCGGTCATCGAATATGGAGGCGAAACCTATTCGCATATGTCGCCGGTCACCGCACAGGATCGCGGCATTCAGGTCATCTGGCAGGACCTTGCGCTTTTCCCGGAAATGAGCGTCGCGGAAAACATCGCCTTCCACGAGGTGCTCGGCGGGCGGCCGCGGCTGGTGGATTACGGCCGCATGCGCAGGATCGCGGTCGATGCGCTGGCCCGGCTGGGCATCACGCTCGACGTGGACCTGCCGCTCAAGGAATATGCGATCGCCCAGCGTCAGATCGTGGCGATTGCCCGGGCGCTGGTCGGGGAGGCGAAACTGGTCTTCATGGACGAGCCGACGGCATCGCTGACGCAATCGGAAACGGACCATCTGCTCGAAATCGTCCGCAGCCTGTCCGCCTCCGGCGTCGCGGTCGTCTTCGTGAGCCACCGGCTTGCCGAGGTTTTGGAGATTTCAAGCCGGATCACGGTGTTGCGCGACGGCGCGCTGGTCGGGGTCTATCCCGCAGCCGGCATGACGCAGTCGAAAATCACCGAACTCATGACCGGCAAGACCTTCGATCAGCACGTCCGCGCGCGCCCGAAGGAGGACCAGCCGGCCGTTCTGGAGGTTCGCGGCCTCACCAGGCCGGGCGACTTCGAAGACATTTCGCTGACCGTTCGCCGCGGCGAAACGGTCGGCATAACCGGTCTGCTCGGGGCAGGGAGGACCGAGCTGGCGCTCACCCTCTTCGGCATGCTCAAGCCCGCATCCGGGACGATCAGTATCGATGGCCGGGAGGTCCGCTTCGGCTCGAACCGCGAGGCGATCAGGGCCGGCGTCGCCTATCTGTCGGAGGACCGTTTGTCACTCG
The DNA here is from genome assembly GCF_000375585.1 of Sinorhizobium meliloti 4H41. Lineage (GTDB taxonomy): Bacteria > Pseudomonadota > Alphaproteobacteria > Rhizobiales > Rhizobiaceae > Sinorhizobium > Sinorhizobium meliloti_A. Next base: position 76,690 of record NZ_AQWP01000013.1, read on the forward strand.
GGCTCATCCAGCCGCAGGCGATCGCCGACAATCTGGTTATCGCCTCGCTGCACAAGATTCTCTCCGGGGGGCTTCTTTCCGAAGATCGCAAACGAAGTCTCGTCTCCCGCTGGATCGCCGATCTCGGCGTCAAGATCGGCCATCAGGCCGACGCGATATCGACGCTTTCCGGCGGCAACCAGCAGCGCGTGGCGATCGCCAAATGGCTCGCCACCGATCCCAAGCTGCTGATCCTCGATTCGCCCACAGTCGGCGTCGACGTCGGGGCACGGGCCGGGATCTTCGACATTGTCGCCAAACTCGCCGAGAGCGGGCTTGCGATTATCCTGATCTCGGACGAGGTGCCGGAAGTCTATTTCAACGCCGACCGTGTCCTGCACATGGCCCAGGGCCGCATCGTCGGAACCTATGATCCGCGCCAGTCGCGGCTGGAAGAGATCGAGGCGGCCGTCTATGCGTAGCTTGATCCGCACTCACGCGACGGAATTTTCGCTGCTGGCGGTGATCGCCGTCATCAGTGCCGTGCTCTCCTTCGCAACGGCGAATTTCTTCTCGCTCGGCAACGCCTTCGATCTCCTGAACATCAGCGCCGTCAACATCATCTTCGCCGTCGGCCTTCTGGTGGTGCTGATCGCCGGCGGCATCGACATCTCCTTCGCCGTGGCCGCTTCCGTCGTCCAATACGGCACGGCGATCGCGCTCGGCTGGATCGGCGGCGGCGGCTGGATCTCCGGGCTTCTCATCGCCGGTTCGCTGGGCGTGCTGCTCGGCTGCTTCAATGCCTTTCTGATCCACCGCTTCCGGATCATTTCGATCGTCGCCACGATCTCTACCTTCAATATCTATTTCGGATTGCTGATGTTCTTCACCCGCGGCGTGTCGATCTACGACCTGCCTGACTGGCTGACGAACCGCGTGATCCTCTTCGAGCGTGAAATGCCCGACGGTACCTGGATCGAGATCACGCTTCCGGTTCTCGTCATGGTCGTCTGCGTCGTTGCGACATGGACGCTGATCACGCGGACGACGACGGGCCGCCAGCTTTACGCCTTCGGCGACAATCCGGAAGGTGCCCGCCGCTTCGGCATCAATATCGGTGCCATGCAATTCATTGCCTTTGGCTGGCTTGGCCTCATGGCCGGCATAGGCGGTCTCATCCAGGCGCATTACGCTCAGGAAGTCGTGCCGAACGCGCTTTATGGCCGCGAACTCGACGTGCTCGCCGCGGTCGTGCTCGGCGGCGCGCGCCTCGGCGGCGGCAAGGGCACCGTGCTCGGCTGCGTGCTCGGCGTGCTTCTGATCTCGATCACTCAGAACGGACTGAACCTGATGGGCGTGTCGCCCTTCGCCTTCAAGATGATTATCGGCGCGATCATTCTGATCGCCATCACGCTTTCCAACACGCGGATAGAGCGCCTGCTGCCTTTTGTAGGTCAGAAGGGAACGGGCCGATGACCACAGTCTTCGAAAGGATCAAGGCCGCCATAGGGCCGGAAATGGCCGGTCCGGGGCTCGCCTTCGTCGCGGTCGTCCTCGTCTTCGGAATCGCCTCGCCGCAATTCCTGAGCGCCGCGACCTTCGGCTCCGTCGCCTTCCAGCTGCCGGAACTCGGGCTGCTGACGCTTGCCATGCTGCTGCCGATCCTGACCGGCGGCCTCAATCTCGCAATTACCTTCACCGCCAATCTGGCCGGACTGACCCTTGCCTGGGTCCTCAAGGCGAACGGAGGGGCCGACGCGGGCTTCGGCATCTTCCTCGTCGGCTCCCTCCTTGCCGTGATGGTCGGTGCGGCAAGCGGAGTCATCATGGGCCTGGTGATCGCGTTCACACGCGCCCATCCGATCCTCGTCTCCCTGTCGATGATGATCTTCCTGCGCGGCCTTGGCGAGTTCCTGACGCGCGGGGGCGACATCTCCGGATTCCCGCCCTTCGTCGGCGTGATCGGCCACGGCTCCGTCGCCGGCATTCCCGTCCCGCTGATCGTTTTCGTCGTCTGCGTGCTCGCCTGGCATCTGCTTCTCGGTCGCACAAAGCTCGGCTTCAACACCTATATGATCGGCTCGAATCTCGAGGCGACGCGCTATTCAGGCATCAACACGCGCAAGGCGATCGTGCTTGTCTACACGCTTTCCGGGGTCATGTGCGCGATCGCCGGCATCATCATGTTGGCGCGCTTCAATTCGGTGCGCATCGGTCATGGCGAGTCCTATCTGCTGATCACGGTGCTCGCGTGCTTCCTCGGCGGCGTCAATCCGTTCGGGGGCTTCGGCCGGGTGATCCCCGTGTTTGTCGCGCTGGTGGTGCTGCAGCTTCTTTCGTCCGGGCTCAATCTCATCGGAGCCAACCAGCATCTCGCGACCGCCGTCTGGGGCATCCTTCTCGTCGGCGTGATGATTCTGCGTTGGGTCGTTTCGAAAATCAGGATTTCAATTATCAGAAGAGGATCATGACGATGCAGGGTTTTGGCGTACATACGAGCATGTGGACAATGAACTGGGACCGTCCCGGCGCCGAACGGGCGGTAGCCGCCGCGGTCAAATACAAGGTCGATTTCATCGAGATCCCGATGCTCAATCCGCCTGCCGTCGACACGGAGCACACCCGCGCCCTGCTCGAGAAGAACCGGCTGCGCGCGGTCTGCTCGCTCGGCCTGCCGGAGCCGGCGTGGGCCTCGGTGCGGCCCGAGGCGGCGATCGACCATCTGAAGATCGCAATCGACAAGACTGCCGATCTCGGCGGCGAGGCGCTGTCGGGCGTCATCTATGGCGGCATCGGCGAGCGCACCGGCGTGCCGCCGACCGTCCAGGAGTATGACAACATCGCCCGCGTGCTGCAGGCCGCGGCCAAGCACGCCAAGTCGCGCGGCATCGAGCTTGGCGTCGAGGCCGTCAATCGCTACGAGAACCACCTGATCAATACCGGCTGGCAGGCGGTCAAGATGATCGAGCGGGTCGGAGCCGACAACGTCTTCGTGCACCTCGATACCTATCACATGAACATCGAGGAAAAGGGCGTCGGCAAAGGCATCCTGGATGCCCGCGAGTACCTTAAATACATCCATCTTTCCGAAAGCGACCGCGGCACGCCGGGCTACGGCACCTGCGGCTGGGACGAGATTTTCTCGACGCTTGCGGCGATCGGCTTCAAGGGTGGTCTTGCCATGGAAAGCTTCATCAATATGCCGCCGGAAGTGGCTTATGGCCTTGCCGTCTGGCGTCCGGTCGCAAAGGACGAGGAGGAAGTGATGGGCAACGGTCTGCCGTTCCTGCGCAACAAGGCCACGCAATACGGCTTGATCTGAACGAGGTTGGCGCGAGCACGGTCGGGGAGAAGAGACGGTGGATGCGATGAACGATCGAGACAGCGGTGCGGCTCCGGTCGCCGTTCTCGACATCGGCAAGACCAACGTCAAGCTGAGCGCGGTCGGGGCCGACGGGACAGTGGCGGAGACGATCAGCGTCCCCAATCCCGTCCTCCCCGGGCCTCCCTGGCGCCACCACGACCTCACGAAGCTGGGCGAATGGGTTTTCGCGACGCTGGCGGCTCTGTCGCGGCGCCATGAACTTGCCGCCGTCGTCGCGGCCGGGCACGGCTCGGGCGGCGTTCTGACCGGTCCCGACCCCGGGGCCGGCGATGGTGCGGCGCTTCCTATGGTCGATTACGAGCAGCCGTTGCCGCCGGATATCCGCGACGGCTATATCCCGCTTGCCGGTACGTTTCTCGACCGCGGCAGCGCGACCATGCATGGCGCGACCCATCAGGCCCGCCAGCTCTATTGGATGGAGGAGTGCGAACCGGAGGCTTTTGGGAAAGCGCGCTGGTATCTCGGCCTGCCGCAATACTGGGCCTGGCGGCTTTCCGGCGTCGCCGCGTCTGAAGCGAGCTTTCTCGGGGCACAGTCGCATCTCTGGAACGTCGCCGAAAGGCGCTTCTCACCGATCGTCGAGGCCCGCGGCTGGGAGCGGCTGATGCCGCCCTTTGCGAAAGCCTGGCAGACGCTCGGGCCGATCCGGCCCGAACTCGTCCGCAGGTTCGGACTCCCGGCAGAAATGCGCGTCCTCACGGGCGGCCACGACAGCAGCCTCAATCATTATCGCTATCACGCCGCGGGACTTCGAGGCTTCTCGGTGATCTCGACGGGTACCTGGATCGTCGGCTTTTCACGAACGACACCGATCGGGCGCCTCGACGAGCACCGGGGCATGACGCTTAACAGCGACGTTTTCGGAAACCGCCTCGGCGGGATTCTGACAATGGGCGGGCGGGAATTCTCCCAAATCGCCGGTTCCAATCCGCCGACGGACGACGCCCCCATCGAGGTCCTCGGGCGTCTGGTTGCGCAGCGGACCATCGCGGTGCCCTCCTTCGGCGACGACGATGGTCTTTTCCCCGGCAGCGCCGGAAGCGGGCGCATCCTTGGACCTGTGGCCGAGACGGCAATGGAGCGCAAGGCCCTGGCGCTCCTCTATTGTGCGCTGCTGACGGTGGAGTGCATCGAGGCGCTTTCCACGGATCGCCTCATCGTGCTCGACGGCAGCTTCCTGCGCGATCCTCTTTATGCGGGCGTGGTTGCGGCATTGCTTCCCGAGCGCCAGGTGCGCTTCAATCTCGACGCCTATGGTGTTGCCGCCGGTGCGGCGCTGCTTGCCGGTCACGAGACGCGTAAGGGGCCGGCGCCGCTTGCCCTCAGCGAGCCCGTCGATCTTGCGCGGCTCAATCCCGAACTTTCCCGCTATGCCGCCGATTGGCGCGCGATCGCCCGCGCAATGCCGGGCAACAGAGATAAATTCCGGAACACGAAAGGAAATCTTCATGGCTGAGACGGACAAGCTGGCACTCCGGCGGGAAATGGTGGACATCTGCCGGCGGATGAATTCGAGCGGCATCAACCAGGGCACGGCCGGCAATCTTTCCGCCCGCACCGATGACGGCTTCCTCATCACGCCGTCCTCCATGCCCTATGACACGATGCAGCCGGACGACCTGGTGGAAATGGGATTCGACGGCACCTATGTGGGCCACCGCCCGTCATCGGAGTGGCGCTTCCACCGCGACATTCTGCGCGCGCGCACCGATATCGACGTGGTCCTGCATTGCCATTCGATCTACGCGACGACGCTCGCCTGCCATCACAAGACCATTCCGAGCTTTCACTACATGACGGGGATTGCCGGAGGCACCACGATCCGCTGCGCCGAATATGCGACCTTCGGAACGCAGGCGCTCTCCGACAACGCGCTTATTGCCCTCAAGGACCGTTTGGCCTGCCTGCTCGGGCAGCACGGTCAGATATCGCTCGGCAAAACGCTGGAACAGGCATTGTGGCTTGCAATCGAGGTGGAGACGCTATCGCGGATCTATGTTCAGGCTCTGACGCTCGGGGAGCCGCCCGTACTGCCGGACGACGAAATGGAGCGGGTGATCGCCCAGATGCGGCGTATGAGCTATGGCCAGGCGCCGGATCCGGAGGGAGTGAACGACGTGGCGCGTCCGCGCGTGTCGTGAAGCCGGGCAAGGGGGTGGCCACTCTTGGTGGGTGATCTCCCTCGCCCTTCCGCTGCGGATCGCCTTCCCCGCCCAATTGCGTTCGAATAGCACCTCGGCAAAGCGGGTTGTCAGCCTTGGTACTCGAACTGTTCATCGGTATTCGGCCGCCCTCCGGGAGTGAGGTCCAAGAGGGTCCACATCGGCTCGACAGTGCCCAAATGTCGTGGATCCTGCCCCGGCTCGGCCGGCAGGAACAACAGTTCAGAGGCCCAGCTCAGCCTGATCAGCCCGTCCGCGCCTTTGTGAAACACGGTAAGGATCGGCAATTGCTGGCCTTCCGCGTCCTCGCCGTGATAGTCGCGTTTGAAGCTATTGTTCGCGGCAGAAAGGAGCTTCAGATTGCGCCAGCCCCGATGAGCCGCAAAGGCTGCAACCTGCTCGATAGGCGCCTTTGCAACAGCCGCGATGTTTACGCCCATACCCTCCAGGTGCGGCACCGCTCCCTCCCAGTTGTCGAGTAGGGCAGTACAAGACGGGCACGGACCGTCTTCGATCGGCAGCTCTGCCATCGGCCCGCTGCTCGGTTTGGGCCGCTTATCGCTGCGATGGCGAGGGAACATATAATGGTAGAGGATCAAGACATCGGTGCCGGGCCGAAACAGCTGTGAGAGTCGCACCTTTGCCAATGTCTCCTTTCCGTCCATGTGGTCGAATTCATAGTCCTCGGGAACGACCCCGCCCGGAGGGAGTGCTCGGATCTCTGCGGCCACGGATTCCATTTCGCGCCTGAGTGCTGCTTCGCGCTGCAGTAGCTTGTCGCGAGCGGTGCGATAACTTGAGCTTTCGTTCGGAAACGTTATGCCCATGGGACCACTCCATTGAAGCGATGAGCCGGAGTGTAACACAGCCTGGGGAGTCTCGCTCAGCCGGCTGGTCGTCGCCGAAAGGCCGTCGGCCGCAATATTGCCGTCGGGACCGTTCAGCACCTCCTCCTAAGGTGGCGTCGATATCCAGGAACAGATCCGCTCGTTTCGCGCAGGCTCTAAAATGACGATAACCACTCCTCGGTGTTCATAACCTTCACTTGAACTGAGAAGCGCTTGCTGAGAAGTTCCAGCGATGCATCGTGCGTTTGATCGGTCGCGCTACATACCGCATCCTTCAGCAGGATAATATTATAGCCGAGATCGATAGCCCCAAGCGTCGCGGCCAGCACGCAGATGTCCGTCTCGCCTCCTGTTACGACCAGTGTGCCGATATCCTGATGAAGCAAGGCGCTATGCAGGCGACCATCCGTCCAGGGCGAATAGGTCCTTTTGTCAAAAATGCGCGCTGGCGGCACCAATCTTTTCAGGTCCGGAACCAGATCCACCAGAACCGGATCAAGTTGGGTGGTCGTCATCATCGGCCATTTCTCGTAGTACGCCCTCCACATCCCCGGCAGTTCCTCAGGAGCGGACGGCGGCACGAAACGCGTGAATATCGTGCGCTCCGGAAACCGGCCTGCAACCTCAACAACCTGGTCGAATACCTTCGGCATCCAGGTAACCTGCCAAGGAGTATCCTCGGCGAACATGCGTTGCATATCTATGCACAGATGCGTCCATTTTTCCGGATTCATTTCCTACGCACCGTCCTTCTTCCGAGAGCGAGCCTGAGAGCGAACATGACGGTAAGAAACTCCAAGAGGGGAGTGGAGTTCCAGCTCTTATGGACTGGCCAGCTGTGCGAAATGTATTTGGATCGCCCTGCCGCTGCGTTGGCAATCGATGGAAGCTATTAGACTCGAGGAGTTGCCTGGCAGGATCCCGATCCGCAACCGCTATTGGACAGGTGGCTAGATGAGACCGTCACCCACTGGTAACGCCTCAACAACGAATAGTTCAATTCGGACCTCGAGGGCCGGGCGATCAGAAGGGAAATCCGTCGTCTAAGAGTGTTTTTCGCGACGTGCTTACAGTTTCCGTAGCTACCTCCGATATTTCGCGAAATCGAAAGCGAAATATCGGAGTCTCGGGGGGGGGTGGCCAGGCTGCCTCAATGTTGACCTTTGGCCAAGCTTCGAAAACGGCCGCCGATCAAGAGGGCCAAGCGGAATTCAGAATGATCGAGCAGAAGTTTACTCGCTTGAAATTTGGGTCTCTCAGCGCCAGCACGTCAGACTTGACGTTTCCAAAGGTTGTCTCAGGCTTCTTCTTGATGCCTTCTGCGAAGTGATCGATAATGTTTTCCTTGAAATTCGCTTCACGCGGATGGCAGGCGCAAACGTCATGCCGATGTTCGTGCGAGAACACATGATAGTTGATGCCGAGGACGTCCATCTCCACGCCCGCTGTGACCAGCGCGATCGTCGGACGCATGTGTTCGGGAATGCCGGGTGTGGTGTGGAGCGCGATAGCGGTCCAAACTTCCTCGATATCCCGCTCGGAAACGCCGTAGCTCTTCATGAAATCCCGGGCGGCATTTGCGCCGTCGACCTCAAAGCGTAAATCGGGACTGGAGTAGCGTTCTGTCAGGCCCATATCGTGGAACATGGCGCCCAGATAGAGAAGTTCGGGGTCATATTCGAGACGCAGGCGCTTGCCGGTCAGTGCGCCCCAAAAGAAGACACGGCGGCTATGATTGTAAAGGAGATTGTCCTGCGTATCACGGACCAGTTGGGTCGCGGCGCGAGCGATTTCACTGTCGGGAACGCGGATACCGGCGATGACCTCGGTCATTTCTTAGTCCTCATAGGTGGAGCTCCGCCGTGGCGTGAATAGACACGCAGAAGAGCTCTGGTTGCATTTGGTAAGATCGCGCCCTAAGGGGTTTACGGCTGCAGCGCGATCCTAGGCAGTTGTACGCGCTCGTGGGTCGACGTCGCAACGCGCCGTATTCGCTGGATCAGGACAAGCATACGTCGATTCTCGCCAGAACGATCGCGGAACCATGGCTGTTACGAAGGTTGCTATCGCTATTCACGAGGGTGTCCAGGCTCTCGACGTCGCTGGACCGATCGACGTGTTCGTTGAGGCCAACACTTATATTGCGCCAGAAAATCGCTATGAAACGGTTGTAGTGGCGGCTCATAGAAATCCTTTGCGAGCGTCGAACAACATGTTGATGATAGCGGACCTGGCGTTCGAGGACGTGTCAGGCGATTTGGACATTCTGCTCGTCGCTGGCGGTCCAGCCTTGCCGGACGGAGAGCCCAGTCAACCCTTGGTCGAATGGCTGGCGTTAGCTCCGTCTCTCGCAAGCACCTACGGATCGATCTGTACGGGGGCATTTGCTTTGGGACACGCGGGATTGCTCGACGGGCGGCGCGTCACCACGCATTGGCAAAATGCCGGCGCGCTCGCGGCTATGTTTCCTGCCGCACAGGTTGAATTGGATGCCATCTATGTGCGTGACGGGCGCCTTGTCACATCTGCCGGCGTGACGGCGGGAATTGATCTGGCGCTGGCCCTGGTCCAGGAAAGTCACGGAGCAGAGATTGCACTGGTCGTCGCAAAGCGACTGGTCGTAGTTGCTCAACGGCAAGGGGGGCAATCCCAGTTTAGCCCCTATCTCACCGCACCGAATGATCCCGCATCGCCGATAGCAAGAGTTCAAGATCATGTCATGGAGAATATCCGGGAGCGCCACACGCTTGAATCTCTCGCCGCTCAAGTGGGGATGAGCACCCGCAACTTTGCCCGGCATTTTGTGCAGGCGACCGGCATGACACCCCATGAATTCGTGGAACGCGCACGCATTGACTCAGCCCGCAACCTTCTCGAGGGGAGCGATCGCCAGCTGAAGGCCATCGCCTATGACTGCGGTTTCGGCACCGCCGACAGGATGCGGATCGTGTTCCGCGAGCGCCTCGGCGTGACCCCGGCTCAGTATCGTTCCAGCTTCCGGCGCGCTGAAGTCAGTTAGGGTCGTTCTAAATGCGATTGCGGCCTGTTTTAAGCAGGTGCCTTGGGCTTTAGGAGGTCGGAGAGGCCGACCCGGTGGAGCATCTCAGCGCGAAGTCGGTCCAGCACGGTGAACCCCACATCGGCACCGTCTTCGGCGGGGTCGACGTGCACCCTGAACGGACGCTTGCCGGATGCGGTGCCCACAACCCGAACGATGGCATCGGCAACCAGTGACACATCAGCGTCCGGCGGCACGATCGCTGCGAAAGCCTTCTTGATCTCTTCGCCGAGACCGGCATTCGGGCCAGCCTCATACTCGGCCTGGCGGGCGTGGTCCGACGGTGCGCCGGAATGGGCGAAGTGATTGGTGCCGCTCGTGAAGGCACCGGGCACGATGATCGACGTCTCGATGCCCCAACGCGACAACTCACGTGCGTACTGCACAGCGATGGCATCCATGGCCGCCTTGGCGGCGAAGTAGGGGGCGAGATAAGGCGGCGTGCCTCCTGCCGAGCTTGAACTTGAGATCCAGATGAGAAGCCCGTGCCTTTGCCGGCGCATGTGCGGCAGCACGGCCCGGTTGACGCGTTGGGTGCTCAGTACATTGATATCGTAAAGCTCGGCGAACTGCTCTGGCGTGAATGCTTCGGCAGGTCCGAACACCATGTGGCCGGCATTGTGTACCAAAACGTCAATGCCTCCGACTTCGCCAATGATCTGATTGACGGCCCTGTCTACCGAAACCTGCGACTGGACGTCGAGCTCCAGGGTGCGCAGGTCAACGTCATTGTCCCTAGCGAAGCCGGCTATAGCTTTAACATTGGCCGCGTTGCGGCCGACGATGTCTCGCATCGATGCGTATACCCGGTGGCCGGCGCCAGCGAGGGCCTCGGCGGTCAGGCGCCCGAAGCCGCTCGAGGCCCCGGTGATCAGAATGACTTTCTTCGACATGGTGCGTTCCTCACTTGATATGCGTTTGTTGATGCCTTGGGAGCCGTATCCCTGGACCCCAGCGTGCCTACTCGCGAGCGGATCGCGCCGGCACGCCTTGGAGGCTGAGGACGTCAGATGATGCCGCCATTGGAGCGCAGCACTTGGCCGTTCACCCAGGCGCCGTCCGGTCCCGCGAGGAAGGCGACGGTACCCGCTATGTCCTGCGGAGTGCCGAGCCGTTCGAGCGGGGCGAGCTTCGCAAAGCGGTCCATGACCTCCTCCGACTTGCCCTCTAGAAACAGGTCAGTAGCAGTCGGTCCGGGCGCGACGGCGTTGACTGTGATGTAGCGGCCCCGCAGTTCCTTCGACAGCACGTGTGTCATGGCCTCGACGCCGGCTTTCGCGGCGGCGTAGATGCCGTAGCTCGGATGCAGCAAGGCGACCTGGCTCGTTGACATATTGATGATGCGACCACCTACGCGCAGGCGTTGCGCCGCCTCGCGCAGGGTGTTGAACGTGCCTTTCAGGTTTACAGCGATGACCTGCTGAAAGACGGCATCATCGGTGTCCGCAATAGTGGCGAGAGGCATGATGCCGGCATTGTTGACCAAGACATCGACACCGCCGAAGGCTTCTTCCGCCGTATCGAACAGGCGCCTGACGGCCGCCGGGTCGCTCACATCGGCTTGCGCCGTTAGCGCCTTGCCGCCAGCCGCCTCGATTTTCCCGGCCACTTCTTCAGCGGCAGCGGCATTGCCGGCGTAGTTGATAACGACCGTGAAGCCGTCATGCGCCAGACGCGCAGCAATTGCCGCGCCGATACCGCGCGAAGCGCCGGTGACGATCGCTACTTTGTTCGTTTCCATTTGCTTCTTCCTTCGTGTGGTCCGCCGAAGCGGGTAGGTACTAAGGAAAATATGACACTTCCCGCTACTCGGATAATGATGCATAGTTCGGCAACACTATCCGGATGGACCGAATAATACCCATGGACCGTTTCGATGCTATGCGAGTCTTTGCCCGTGTCGCCGAAAGGCGCAGCTTTACGCTGGCGGCGGAGGACCTTGGATTGCCCCGTTCGACCATTACCGATGCCGTCAAGCAGTTGGAGGGGCGTCTGGGCGTGCGCCTTCTGCAGCGGACGACGCGCGTGGTCCGGACCACCTTGGACGGAGAAGCTTACTATCGCCGCTGCGTCAGACTCATCGCCGATCTGGAAGACGCCGAGGCCGGCTTCAGCGGCGCCAGTCCGTCGGGTCTGTTGCGTGTCGATGTTCACGGTACGCAGGCGCGCCATTTCCTGCTGCCTGGCCTCCAGGCTTTTCTTGATCGTTATCCCGATATCCGATTGCACATCAGCGAAACCCACCAGCCGGTGGACATCGTGCGCGAAGGGTATGATTGCATTGTGCGCGCGGGCCATCTCGCAGACTCCTCGCTGATCCGCCGCAAATTGGCCGAGCTGAGGCGCGGCACCTTCGCGAGCCCTGAGTACCTCGCTCGCTTCGGCACGCCCCACGTTCCCGAGGACTTATTTATTGGTCACCGAATGGTGGGGCTCCTCTCTCCCGACACGCCATCGGTTGCGCCCTTTGCATTCATCGTCGCGGGCAAGACGCGCGAGCTGACGCTGCCAACTGTCATCACCGTGACCGGCCCGGAGACGAACGTCGCATCGGCCTGTGCCGGCCTGGGACTCATTCAAGTTCCGCGCTATCGGGTCGCTTTCGAGCTTGCGAGCGGCGCGCTCAAAGAAGTGTTAACGGACTTTCCGCCGTCGCCACTGCCAGTGCACGTCCTCTATTCGCACACGCGTCAGCTTTCGCCCCGCTTGCGCGTGTTCATCGATTGGATCACTGAACGATACCGGCTCCGCGAGAGTTGATCTGAACCGGGGAAGGCCACCGGCCTCCCACTGGTTTCTGGCACAGGCGCCCTGCAACGGAGCCTGGCGAGCAACTCACCCTCCATTCAAAATATCATCTCGGCAATTGAGCGGCCAAGCATCGACGGCAAGGCGATCTTTGAGCGAGAGGTGCGGCATCCCCTCCAACCGGGATTACCCTTGTCTTCGCAAAAGCCGGGGCGGACGGGTCCACACCGGCGATAGATGACTGTCAGGTGCCGCGCCAGATTCTCCACCGTCGCCCTCGCCCCCGGTCTGGAGGCCCCGAATACTTGAAGCTCCGGCGGGCGGCTGAGGCGACGCCAAGGCTGGTTCCAGTTACCTCCGGAACTGCCGCAGCGGCTCAGTCGGGCTATGCAGTAACAAATGGATGGCGTGCCGGCTAACCGAGGATGGCGCGCGCGGGCTGGAGAACCCTTTGCCGCCACATCCGGAACGACAAGGCCGTGGCTCTGTCGCAACAGCCGCATTGGTGAGTGTCCGCCGACGGGCCGACACTCAGACCAAGAGGGAAGCATCATGTCTAAGACCTCCTTCAACATCAATCCGTCGGCCTTTCTGACCACGGCGCTGGGTACAGTCTTCTTGAGCTGCGCGGCGCAGGTGGTCGAGGCAACCCGCCGTCGCCGGCAAACCCGTCGTGCACGCGGGTGCGCGCTGCAGGAAATGCCGGATCACATCCTCAAGGACATCGGCGTGACGCGTTTCGAAATTGAATACCGCGTCGAGTCCGGACAAGCCTGTAAATGGCACAAGAGAGAGTGAAGCGGCCGCGAGCTTCCCTTCCAGCGCTTGCTGATCGAACGTTGAACGGACAACAGAAAATGAGCCCGGGATCGTGATCTACGGCCTGTTGAGATTCTGGATACCCGCCGCGTGATGAGGACGGAGGAGAGATTGCAGTCCTGCGAAAAGTCCCCTACAGCGCCGCGCGTCTTATAAGGCGCGCAAAGGTCGCGGTAGCACTTTGAGCTGCATGTTTTTGTCCATTGATCGGCTACGATCAATGGGCACATGCAGTGACGCACGGCCTTAGTACATTTCATGTTCTTGGAACACCGACATGCTCTAAGCCTTTGAACCAACGCACTTTCCGGACGGAAAACGGTTACACACCTTTCCTGGAAGTGCTTTAGCTGCGGAGGATGGCCTCCGCCGCTTTTTCCGCAATCATGATGACCGGCGAGTTCGTGTTTCCGGAGACGATGGTGGGCATGATTGAGGCGTCGACGACGCGCAGGCCATCAAGACCATGAACCTTGAGGGAAGGGTCCACCACCGCCATCGGATCGCTGCCCATCCTGCAGGTGCCGACCGGGTGGAAGATCGTCGTCGCGATATCGCCGGCGCGTCGGATGAGCTCATCCTCGCTTTGGAACTCCGCGCCGGGCAGTAGTTCCGTCGGCTTGAATCTTGCGATGGCCTTCGTCGACATGAGATTGCGAGCGTGGCGGATCGCCCGTGCCGCAAGCAGCCGGTCGCCGGCAGTGGACAGATAGTTCGGCCGGATGTCCGGCGCGGCGGATGATTCCTTTGTCGTGACATGCACGCTCCCCCGGCTTTCCGGCCTCAGATTGCAGACCGAGACCGTGACGGCCGGGTAGCTGTGGAGCGGCTCTCCCAATCGGTCGGTGCTCAGCGGCTGGACATGGTATTCGAGGTCGGGGGTTGCGACGGAGGGGCTGCTTTTCGCGAATATGCCGAGTTGGCTCGGTGCCATCGACAGCGGACCGGACCGCCTCAGCATGTATTCGAAGCCCATTCCCATGCGGGAAAAAATGCTGTGATAGAGCTGGTTCAGCGTCTTCGCGCCTTCGATCCGGAATACGGTGCGGATCTGAAGATGATCCTGCAGGTTCTCGCCAACGCCGGGGAGGTGGTGGACGACCTGCGCGCCGGCTGCCGAGACGACGTCCGGCCGGCCCACCCCGGATAGTTCGAGGATTTTCGGCGAGTTGATCGCGCCCGCAGAGAGGATGACCTCGCGCGTGGCGCGCGCCACGTGGATGCGGCCGCCCTTCCGGAAGCGCACGCCCTTCGTCCGGCGGCCGTCGAAGATCAGACGCTCGGTCTCGGCGCCCGTCAGCACCCGAAGGTTCGGCCGCTTCATGGCGGGGCGCAGGAACGCCTTGGTCGTGTTCCAGCGCAGGCCGCCGCGCTGGTTCACCTCGAAATAGCCGGATCCCTCGTTGTCGCCGGTGTTGAAATCCTCGGTCTTCGGAATGCCGAGCTCTTCGGCGGCATCGCGAAAGGCATCAAGGATCGGCCAGGACAGACGCTGCCGTTCGACCCGCCATTCCCCGCTGGCGCCATGCATCGGCGACTTGCCGCGGAAGTTGTCCTCCGACTTCAGGAAATAGGGCAGGACATCGTCCCAGCCCCAGCCGGTATTGCCTGCCTGGCGCCAGCCGTCGTAGTCGGCCGCCTGCCCACGCATATAGATCATGCCGTTGATGGAAGAGCAGCCGCCGAGCAGCTTGCCGCGAGGATAGGGGAGGCTGCGGCCGTTGAGACCGGGTTCCGCGGCCGTCCTCATCATCCAGTCGGTGCGCGGATTGCCCATGCAGTAGAGATAGCCGATCGGCACATGCACCCAGTGATAACGGTCGCTGCCGCCGGCTTCGAGCAGCAGGACCCGGTTTTTCGGGTCGGCGGAAAGCCGGTTGGCAAGGACGCAGCCCGCGGAGCCGGCGCCGATGACGATGAAATCGTAACTGCCCGCATCGGCGATCGTCTCGTTCATATCCGCGTTCACGCCGCAACTCCCGCCGTGATGGCCTGCATTGCCGAAAGCCGTCGCCAGATCGGCGTCATGGCGTCCGCGATGTCCCGGTAAAGCGCGTATCGCCGGGCATAATGGGCCTCCAGCGCCCTGTTCGGGCGATAGTGCCGTTCGGTTCTCACCATCGCGGCCGCACCCTCGGCGAAGTCGGAGAAAATGCCGACGCCGGTGCCGGCGGCGATTGCCGCCCCCAGGGCGCCCGTCTCACGCGAGCGGGCCACGGAGACCGGGACGCCGAGGACGTCGGCGAATATCTGCGGCCATATGAGACTGCGCGAACCGCCGCCGGAAAGGACCGCCTCGTCGAAGGCCGCACCTGCTTTGCGCATCGTCTCTATGTGCTGGCGGTGACCGAAAGCCACGCCTTCGAGTACCGCGCGCACGAGGTGGCCTTTCGTGTGCCAGCCGGCGATCCCGTAGAACCCGGCGCGCGCGCTGCCGTCCTGCTGGGCGCCGTAGAGATAGGGGTGGTAGATGGGGTCGTCGGATGCCGGATCGCTCGAGGAGGCGAGCTCGCAGCAGACGTCGAAGGGCGAGCGCCCATCGGAGCGCACCTCGGAAAAGAACTCCCGCACCAGCCATTCGAGGTTTGCGGCGGAGGTCGCGCTGGACTCGATCGCCAGGTAGCGGTCGCGGTCGAAGGTGGAGGACATGAACACCGGTCCCTGGAGCTCCGGGCTTTCGATGATCACCTGATTGATGCTCCAGGTCCCGGCGATGATGGAAGCTGCCCCGGTGCGGGTGACCCCCGAGCCGATCGCCGAGGCGACCACGTCGAAGAGCCCGCCGACCACCGGCGTTCCGGCGGCAAGCCCCGTCTCGGCTGCGGCCGCTTCGGTGATGCGACCGGCGACGTCGGCGCTTTCCACCAGCGGCGGCAGGAGGTCGATCGTTTCGGAGAGCCCGTAAGCTGCCATGAGTTCCCGGTCGTAGTGCCGGCCGGCGACGTTGAGCAAACCGCAGCCGGTCATGTCCGAGACGTCGCTGACGCGCGCGCCCGTCAGCCGGTTGACGATGAAATCCTTGCAGAGAAAGACCGTGCCGATGCTGGCGAAGACCTCCGGCCGGTGTCGTTTCAGCCAGGCGAGAAGAGTGGGGGTCTGCGAAGGCCAGGGCCGTTGCTGGCCGATCGGATACGTCCGGTCGCCGACACCTTGCGACCTCCACTCTTCGACAAGCGCCGCCGCCCGGGTGTCGAGCGACTGTATGCCGAGAAGCGGACGCCCCTCATGGTCGAGCGCGTAGAGCCCGTTGCCATGGCCGGCGCAGCCGATGGCGGCGATTTCGCCGGCGTCGATCCCGGCCTTATCGACACATGTGCGGATGACCCGGCGGGCATTCTCCCATAGCTCGTCCAGGCTGCGCTCGACATGGCCTGGGAACGGCATCCGGCTGTGCCCTTCCGCCGCGGCCGAAGCGATTTCCTTGCCCTGCCGGTCGAAGATCACCGCCTTGATGACGGTGTTGCCGGCGTCTAGGCCCAAAAGATAATCTCCCATGCTGAACCCCTCCCAAGGTCCGATATCCGATCAACCTTGACGATACAGCGCGAAAGCCTCTTCGCCGCTCGCATTGTCGTGAACGATCGCCATCAGTCCGCGCACCACGGCATTCGGATTGGAGTGCTGATAGACATTGCGCCCGTAGACCATGCCCATCGCGCCCTGCTTCATCAAGGCCGCCGACTTGTCGAAGACAGATCTCAGATCCTCCTTGCCGCCGCCGCGAACGAGAACCGGGCAACGCGCCGCTTCGACCACCCGGTGGAATTCGTCCGCATCGGTGGTTGGGTCCGCCTTGACGATATCGGCGCCCATCTCCCGGGCAAGCCGTGTCAGCGTGACGATCTTGTCGGCATCGCCGTCCACCATGTAGCCGCCATGCTCGGTAACCGGCTGCATGACGAGCGGCTCTATCATCAGTGGCATGCCGTATTTGTCGCAATCGGCCCGGACGCGGGCGATGTTCTGCACGCATTGGCGGAAAAGATCCGGTTCGTCCGGCAGCATGAACAGGTTCACGACGACGCAGGCCGCATCCATGGCCAGCGCCCCGATCAGCGGCTCGGCCTCGTTTTGCAGCACCGCCCACATGTCGCGGTGGCGGACGCGGTTATAGGGATTGCCCATGTCGATGCGCATGACGAGCGCCGGCTTGTCCTTTCCGGGCAGATCCTGCAGCAGATCGGCCTGGCCGTAGTTCATCTGGATCGCGTCGGGCGCCGCCGCGGTGAGTGTCTTCACCACGGTCTCCATGTTCTCGAGTCCGCTCAGGAAAGATGGCTCGTTGCAGACGCCGTGATCGATCGCCACGTCGAGGCAGCGTCCGCCGTCGAACAGGCGGTTCATCCGCACCTTGCTGTTGATTCTCATGCTCTTCTCCTTCGTCGTAGGTTGCGCGGCAGCCTGGGTCGGGGCCACAGCAAAACATTGCGGTATCAACCCGCCGCGACGGCCTTCGCCAATGGGGGCGGCATTCGGGCTGCAAGGGCTTTCTCGTCGACCCCGTGCCGGTCTCGCAGGAGCGCCAGGCACCGGTTCCGCTCACTCAGGCGGCGCGCCTCGGACCACGCCTTCTCCTCCGTCAGCAGTTCGAGCGCAGCGTCGAGAATGGCGAGCGAGAGCGTGCCCGAAATCGCGAGCGTCGTGCGGCGCAAGAGCAGATCGTCCAGATGCTCGACCGCCTCGTTGCGGATCAGGAACAGAAGTTCCCGCATCGTATGAGCGGCGCCCGGGATCACGGCATCGCTTCCCTGGCCTATGAAAGCCGCCAGCGCCTCCGCCTCCGTTCCGTAGCGGGAGAACAATTCGGCGACGTGCGGCGGTGGCAGGCCGCAGCGAGCGGCCAAGGCGGCAATCCAGCCTTCGCGATCGGCCGGAAATCCCCGCCCTCCGCCGATGGCGCGGTCAGCCGTCGAGACGCGGCGCGAAAGGCCGAGGCGTTCCAGCGCCGTATCGGCTGCAAGTTCGCCGAAGGAGCGAAAGGTCGTCCACTTGCCGCCGATCATGCACAGTACCGGCGTACCGGCGCTCTCGATCGTGGTGCAGAAATGGTCGCGCGGGATGCGGCCGGTGAAACTGTCGCTGCTGGCGGGCAGCGGTCGCACGCCGGAGAACTGGAAGACGATTTCCTCCTGCCCGATCTCGATACCAGGCAAGACGAAGGCCAGCGACTGCAGGATGTAATCGCGCTCCTCTTCCTCGCACCTGACCGTCCCGGGATCGTCGACCCGGATGTCGGTCGAACCGACCAGCACCTTGCCGAAATAGGGAAAGAGGATGCAGATGCGGCCGTCCTCGTTCTCGTAATAGATCATGTGATCGCCGAGCGCGTCGCGCAGATCCATATTGTCGATGATGAGATGCGATCCCTTCGTGCCGCCCATCAGCGGGGTGGAGGGGTGATCCGGCGGCAACAGCGCGCCATTGGTGATGTCGATCCAACCGCCGGTCGCGTTGACGATCAGACTGGGCTCGATCTCGACGCCGACCCCATCGATGCCGTCGGCGATGATGTATTTGCCGGCCTCGTTTCGGCGAAGCTCGGCATAGTTCAGCGCCGCCGCCTCGTTCGAGGCGGACAGCCCGTCCCGCAACAGCTCCATGCCGATCCGCTCGGGGTGGCTCACCCAGGCATCGTAATAGGTGGCGGAACTGCGTATCTTCGGGTTGAGCGCCGGCCATTTCGCCAGCGTCGCACGACGGCCGCGGAACCGGTGGCGCGGCATCAGTGCCCGCTTGCGCGTCAGCAAGTCGTAGATCGAAAGTCCGGCCTTGATCGCGATGGCCCCGCGGCGGCTCGGCCGGCGGCTCAAGCCGAGAAAGCGAACGATCCCATTGGCAAGGCCGGAGAAGATGTCGAAGACGGGAACCGTCGTCGCAAGTGGCGCCACGAGGTGCGGCGCGTTCCTGAGAAGCCGGTCGCGCTCCACGAGCGACTCTTTCACCAGCGTGAACTCGCCGTTTTCGAGGTAGCGCAGGCCGCCATGCACCATGCGCGACAGCGCAGCACTCGCGCCCGAGCAGTAATCGTGCTTCTCGACGAGCAGGACGCGTAGCCCCTGCAGCGCGAGCTCGCGAAAGACGCTGAGCCCGTTGATGCCGCCGCCGAGGACGCAGACGTCCACCTTCGGGCTCCGGCGGAGCCCGTCCAAAATCTCTGTCCTTGTCATGGGGCGGTCCGTTACCTGTCCATATTCGCCAGCTCAGCCGCTATTGCCGCCTCGACCGTCGAGAGGTCCTCCGCGCTGAGCCGGATCGTGCCGGCTCTTGCATTGTCGAGCGCCTGGGCGGGATTGCGCGCGCCGCAAAGCGCGAAGGTGATGCCGGGTTGCGCCAGGGTCGAGGCGATGACGATCTGGGCGATCGATGCTTCGTGCTCTTGCGCGATCGGCCTTATCTCTTCGGCGAAGCGCGTGACCTTCTCCCGGTTTGCGACGGAGAAACGCGGATTGTCCCTGCGCTGGTCGTCACCGGAAAAGACGCGTTCCGGCCCGATCGAGCCGGAGAGAAGGCCCAGAGCGAGAGACGAATAGCTGAGCGTCGCCACGCCGTTTGCCGTCGTGACCGGCAGGAGTTGCGCTTCGATCTCCCGGTCGAGCATGCTGAACCGCTCCTGGATCGCATCGAGTCCGCCGATCTTCACATAGATCTCGAGTTCTTCCAGGTTGACATTGCTGGCGCCGATCGCGCGGATCTTGCCGGCGGCGCGCAGGTCCTCGAGCGCCCGCATGGTCTCCTCGATCGGCGTCGTCGGGTCTTGCCAATGGGTGATGTAGAGGTCGATATAGTCGGTGCCGAGCCGTCTGAGGCTTTGTTCCACCTCGTGGAAGATCGATTCCCGGCCGAGATGGCGATGGACGGGCCTGCCGTCCTGATCGAAGAAGTGATTGCCCTGCCGTGTGTGCCAGACGAGGCCGCACTTCGTTGCGATCACCGCCTTGTCGCGGCGCCCGGAAAGCGCCTTGCCGACGATCTCTTCCGACCGCCCGAGCCCATAGGCGGGTGCCGTGTCGATCAGCGTCACGCCTGCATCCAGGGAGGCATGGATGGCGGCGACCGATTCCCGTTCGTCCGTGCCGCCCCACATCCAGCCTCCGATTGCCCAGGTGCCGAGGCCGACAGCTGAGGCTGCGACCCCGGAGCGGCCGATCTCCCGCATCATTTGCTGTTCATTCATGAACGCTCTCCGCCTTCCTTGGCCAGTTCGAGAATGCGCGCTCCCGTCGCCTGATCCGTGACGAGCGTGTCCAGATGATTGCCGCGCATGACGCTTAAGATCGGCCCCGCTTTGCTGGGCCCGCTTGCGACACCGATCTTCGTTGGGATCGAAGCGAATTCGGAGAGCGTCAGCGAAACCAGACGCCGGTTGAGCCCGTAACCGCAGACGCGCCCGCAATCGTCGAGCAGATGGGCCAGCAGTTCGCAGGAGGCGCCGGATTGCTCGATCGCTTCGCGATCGGTGCTGGAGGAGGGGTGCAGGTCGTAATAGCTGGAGTCGTCCGAAAGGATAGAGCCGATGCCGACCACGGCGATCTTCGCGTCGCGCGCCCGCTTGAAGACGTCGGCGACCGAGCGCATGCCGAGCAGCATTTTCCGTTCCGCTTCGCTGTCGGCGAAGAGCGGCGCGTGTATCTGGAAGGAATGCCCGCCGAGCCGGTCTGCCATCAGGGTGGCGACGTGGTTGACGTCGGTATAGTGCTTGCCTTGAACGCAGCCGGTCGCGGGAATGACCTCGATATCGAAGCGGCGCGACGGCTGCAAGCCGGCAACCACGGCGCTCACCCCCTTGCCGCCGGTGATGCAGATCGTGTCTCCGTCGGCGATCTGTTCGAGCATGAGCCGTGCCGCGGCTTCGCCGACCGATTGCAGGGCGATCTGGGGATTGTCCGAGACCGTCGGCACGACGACCGCGCGGCGGATGCCTCCGAGCGCCAGCAGTTGTTCTTCGATTTCCACCAATGGCTCGACCGGCGACTTGATCTTGATCTCGACGAGGCCAAGCTGGCGCCCACGCTTGATGAGGCGGTTGACGGTCGCATGCGAGATGCCGAGATGGTCGGCGATCTGCGCCTGTGTCAAACCCTCCAGGAAGTGCAGCACCAGGGCTTGATGCATCTGCCTGGCGATGACGATTTCTTCGCGCGGGGCGGATTGTGATTTCGGTTTGGCGTTCGCCATGTCAGAGAGCCTTCCGCTTGTGCAGCAAGTGATCGATCGAAACGGCGGCGAGCAGTATGCAGCCCTTGATCATATCCTGCCAGTACACCGAAACGTCGAGCAGGATCAGCGAGCTGGTGACGACGGAGAGCAGGGCGATGCCGAGGATGGCACCGAGGATCGTGCCCGAGCCGCCGTTCAGCGAGGCGCCGCCGATCACCGCCGCGGCGATGATGTTGAGCTCCATGCCCACCCCGAAGGTCGGCGTCGCCGCGCCGAAGCGTGACATGTAGATCGTCCCCGCCACGCCGGAAAGCGTCGCGCAAAGCACCGTCACCCAGAATTTGACCTCTTTCGTCTTGATGCCGGAATAGAGCGCGGCCTTCTCGTTGCTGCCGGTGTAGAAGACCTTGCGGAAGGCGGTTGCCCGGCGCAGCAGGAAATCGAAGGCGGCGACGACCGCGATGAAGATCAGGATCACATAGGGAACCCCGAAGAGGGTACCCTGGCCGACCGCCTTGAATGCCGGCGGCAAGGTGAAGAGCGAAAGCGGCGTGCCCTTGGTGATGACGAGGCAGAGACCGCGAACGATCACCATGGCCGCAAGCGATGTGATGAAGTGGTTGAGCCCGACCACGGTGACGAAGAAGCCCATGATGCAGCCGATGGCGGCACTGGCGGCAATTCCGACGAGCGATGCCGTCCAGGGGTCGACGCCAATCAGGAAGAGCGAGCCGGAGAGCACCATCGAGAAGCAGACGACGGAGCCGACCGAAAGATCGATGCCGCCGACGATCAGCAGGATCGTCATGCCGACGACGACGATGCCCTCGACCGAGAAGGACATGAGCATCGCCCGGAAATTGCCAAGCGTCAGAAAATGCGGCGAGGCGAAGCTCATGATCACCGAGAGCGAAAGGATGATCGCAATCAGTCCGGCCTCGCGCATCGTGCCGATCCGCTTCCATGCCGGCCTGCGCGTTTTTCCCGCGACCGCCAATGTATCGACTGCCATAGTCCTGTCTCCCGCTTCTTCAGGCAACACGCCCGGATGCCTTCAAGTTGGTTTCGCTTGCCGACCCGATGCCGGATGCAAGCCGCATGATCGCCTCCTCGGTCATTTCGTCGCCGGATACCTCGCCTGCGATCCGTCCTTCGCGCACCACCAGGACGCGGTCGCAGAGCCCGATCAGCTCCGGCAGTTCGGACGAGATGACCAGAATGCCGATGCCGGCATGGGCAAGCTCGCGCAGCAGGCGGTGGATTTCCGATTTGGCGCCGACATCGATGCCGCGCGTCGGCTCGTCCATCAGGATCACCTTTGGATCGACGGCCAGCTGCTTGGCGATCGCCACCTTCTGCTGGTTGCCGCCGGATAGCGAGGAGACCGGCATGTCGACGCCGCCCATCCGGACGCCAAGCCTGCGGGTCAGGTCCTCGGCGAGCACTCTTTCCTTGCGGGAGTTGAGCAGGCCAAGCGAGGTCAATGCCTTCAGATCGAGTGCGGCAATGTTCTGGGCGATCGAGAGATCGAGGAAAACGCCGGATCCTTTCCTGTCCTCCGAAAGATAGACGACGCCGGCTTTCGCCGCGTCGGAATAGCGCCGCAGACGAAGCACCTGGTCATGCAGCCGGATTTCGCCTTGCGTCACCGGTCGCAGTGCGCAGATGCCCTCGGCAATTTCCGTCCGTCCGGAGCCGATCAGGCCACCGACGCCGAGAATTTCGCCGTGGCGGAGCACGAAGCTGACGTTGCGGAAGCGTGCGTCATCGCCGAGATCGCGGACTGAAAGAATCGGTTCGCCCAGGCGTTCGGAGGGATGCGGCTTGTCCGGATAAAGCTGGCTGATCTCGCGGCCGACCATCAGTCGGACGACATCGTCAGGAGTGATGTCCGCGATCTTTTCCGTCGCGACATAGCGCCCGTCGCGCAAGACGGTCACCCGGTCGCAGAGATCGAACACCTCTGCCATGCGGTGGCTGATATAGATGATCGAGATGCCGCGCGCCTTGAGATCGCGGATGATGCCGAAGAGCACCTGCGCTTCGGTCTCTGTCAGCGCCGCCGTCGGCTCGTCAAAGATAAGCACGCGGCAATCGAGCGTCAGCGCCTTGGCGATCTCGACGAGCTGCTGACTGGAGATCGGCAGGTCGCCGACCTTCTGGCTGACGTCGATCGGGGCCAGACGATTCATCACGGCCTGCGCGTCGCGCTCCAACTGGGCGTAGTTCATCAGAGCCGAGCGTCGGCGGTTCGTCGCCGCCATGAACATGTTTTCGGCGATGGTCGCGTCGGGGCAAAGCGCGATCTCCTGATGCACCAGGCCGATGCCGAGCGACTGTGCGACCGCGGGCGAGGCAATCTTCACGGGTGCGCCTTCGATGAGGACTTCCCCGTCCGACGGGTGCAGCACGCCGGCAATGACGTTCATCAGTGTCGACTTGCCGGCGCCGTTCTCGCCGCAAAGCGCGTGAACTTCGCCTCGTTCGAGCCGAAAGTCTACGCCTGTCAACGCCTTCACGGCGCCGAAATGCTTGCTGACATTGCGGATCTCCAGCACGGTCTCTGACGTCATCGCGATTTTCCCCTCCCGCCTCGTCGGCCGCCCGGAGCAAGGATCCGGGCGGCCGCCCATGCGATCCTATTCCTCGATGCCCTTGGTACCGCGGCGTTTCAGGTACTTGTCCCAGTAGAAATCGTCGGCGTTATCGGCCGTGACGATCGAGAGCCCGTTGTCGACGACCGGGATGCTCATCGGATTGAAGCCGGATCGCTTGGCGTCGTTCATCGGGTCGATGAGCTCCGGGTGCTTGGCGAGCCAGAGCAGCAGGAAGCCCATATAGCCCTGCATGCCCTGATTGGGGTTGATCGAGCCGAAGACCTCGCCCGCCTTGATCATGTCGAGAATATTGGCGTTGACGTCGGCGCACATGACGAGGACCTTGCCGCCCATTTCCTTGTTCGCCTGCGCCGCGCCGATCGCCGAATTTGCCTCGGGCATGAACACGGCGCCGAGATTGGGGTTGGCCTGTATGAGGCTCGTGAGCCCCTGATAGGCTTTGTTAGGGTCCTGGTTGGAAGCGGCCCGCCCGACGAGCTTCATGTCGGGCCATTTCTCCTCCATGCGGGCGATAAAGGCTGCGATGCGCTTGTCGTGATTGTCCTGGCCGGGATTTTCGAGCACCGCGTATTCACCCTTGCCCCCGAGCTTTTCGGCGATCTTGTCGGCGGCGTAGATGCCTTCGCGTGTGTTGTCTGAGGTGATGTAGGAAACGCGCTTCGACAGGGGAGAATCCGCGGCGAAGGTCACGACCGCCGTGCCCTGGTCGGTCGCCCGGTTGATAGGCTCGATAAACGGATCCGAGTTCATCGGGTGAACCAGAATGCCGGCCGGGTTCTGCGCCAAGGCTTGATCGAAGCTGGCGATCTGCTTGTTGACGTCATATTCCGGCGTTCCGGTGTATTCCGTCTCGCAGCCGAACTGCTGGCC
Source organism: Sinorhizobium meliloti 4H41 (assembly GCF_000375585.1). GTDB lineage: Bacteria > Pseudomonadota > Alphaproteobacteria > Rhizobiales > Rhizobiaceae > Sinorhizobium > Sinorhizobium meliloti_A. The sequence continues at coordinate 101,334 of NZ_AQWP01000013.1, forward strand.
GGCCTGCTTGAACATCTCGTAGACCGGGAACCAGTATTCGACGCCCGACACCATCACGTTCATGACGTATTTCTCGCCCGGCTTGCAGCGGAACGGGTTTTCCGTGGCGGCGGCGGCCGTGCCGGCAAGAAGCGTGGTTGCGAGGACCGCCATCGCGGTCGTGCTGAGAAAATTGCGCAAGAGTCCTCCTCGAGGCCGAAGCCCCTCCCAAAAAGCGCGTCGGCGCGCCAAAGGCGGCCGCTGTGTTCGTGAAGTCCGTTCTTCCTCCTCGAAGTCCGGTAGAGGCAGGTAACGCTAGGAAAGGAAGTATGTCAATATATTTCTATATGTGAAATATATTTCACTTATGGATACGCCCGCGGCGAAACGCGTAAAGCCAGCCCAAGGGTTTGGGCTGGCATGATTTCTGTGACAGTGAGAGGATTAAGGATTGAGAACCGAGGGACCTGCGTCCTTCGTGCCGGAAATCACCCTCGCGGCCTGCCGGCGACAGAGCGCATATTGTCGAGGAGGACCGCAATCAGCAGGATGAGACCACGCACCACATACTGGTAGAAGGCCTGGATGTTGAGCAGGTTCATGACATTCTCGGCAATACCCATGATCAGAACGCCGACGACGACCCCGGTCATGGTCGCCCGGCCGCCGGCAAGCGAGACGCCGCCGAGAACGCAGGCGGAAATCACCGAGAGTTCGAGGCCGGTGGCCGCATTCGGCTGACCCGAAGTGATGCGCGAGGCGAGCAGCACCCCTGCTACCGCACATACCAGCCCCTGCAGGGCGAAGATCCAGATGCGCATTCGCGCAACGTCGACACCGGCCAGCCGCGAGGCCTCCGGGTTGCCGCCGATCGCAAGGGTGTTCTTGCCGAAGACGGTCCGGTTGAGCAGGAAACCGAACACGATGAAAAAGAGGGCCATCACCCAGATCGGCGTGGGTACCGTCAGGAACTTCGACAGAGAGAGCTGGTAGAATGCCGGATCGTTGATCCCGACGGCACGGCCGTCCGATGCAATCAAGGCAAAGCCGCGTACGATCTGCATCGTCGCCAGCGTCGTTATGAGCGCATTGATGCGGAAACGGGCGATCACGATGCCGTTCGCGAGACCAACGATCCCACCGCAGGCAAGAGCCGCCAGAAGGCCGAGCACGATCGAGCCCGTCGCGTTCGACGCCATTACGGCAACCATTCCCGAGAAGGCTACGGTAGAGCCGACCGAAAGATCGAAGTCGCGTGAGGCCAGGCAGAACATCATGGTGCAGGCGACGACGCCGATGGTCACCACCGATTGCAGCAAGCCGAGCATGTTGCGCTCGGTGAGGAAGTTCGGAACCGTCAGAGACACCACTACGAAGGCGGCGGCAAAGATCACCAGCAGGCCCTGTTCGCCGAGAAGAATTTTTTTCAAGGAAGTCGTCATGGTCAGCTTACCTGTTCGGGAAGGGTGGCCGTCGTGGCTGAGGCATCCGGAAGTGCTGCTGCGAGTATCCGGTGTTCGTCGAAATCGCTCCGGTCGATTTCGGCCGCGATCCGACCCTCGCACATCACGAGAATGCGGTCCGCAATCCCCATGACCTCGGGCAGTTCGCTCGAAATGACGACGATCGCCATGCCTTGAGCCGCAAGCTCGTAAAGAATTTCGTATATTTCCGATTTCGCGCCGACATCGATGCCGCGGGTCGGCTCGTCGATCAGAAGTACCTTGACGCCCTCTTCCGACAGCCAGCGGCCAAGGATCACCTTCTGCTGGTTTCCGCCGGAAAGGTTGACGATGTCCTGGTGGCGCGAGGGCGTGCGCACCCGCAGCTTGGCGATGAAACGCTCGGCAAGGTCCGCCTCCTTACGCTTGTCGAGAATTCCGAAGGGCGAGAAATGACGGCGGGAGGAGATCGCCATGTTCTCCTCGATCGAGCGCCCGTGCACGATGCCGTCGGACTTCCTGTCTTCCGGGCACAGAACGATGCCGGCACGGATCGACAGCCGCGGGCTGTTCGCCGGTACGGCGGCGCCGTCCACCAGGACCTTGCCCTGCCGCCGGCGATCGGCGCCATAGACCAGACGGGCCATTTCGCTGCGGCCCGCGCCGATCAGGCCGAAGAAGCCGAGAATCTCGCCGGCGCGGACGGCAAAGCTGATCGGTTGGGGCAGGGTGGCGCCGGAAACGCCTTCGACCGAAAGCCTTGCAGCTCCGAGCGTCCGGGCGCGCCAACCCCAGATGTTCGAAATTTCGCGCCCGACCATCTCGGCGATGATCTGCTCGCGGCCGACTTTCGAGATGTCCGGATGATGGGCTGCGAGCCGGCCATCTCTCAGCACGGTCAGGCTGTCGCACAGGCGGAAGATCTCGTCCAGCCGATGCGAGACATAGAGGATGACCGTGCCGTTCGACCGCAATCTTTCGATCAGGGCGAAGAGGATTTCGCTTTCTCGCGAGGAGAGCGAAGAGGTGGGCTCGTCCAAGGCAATCACGCGAGCGTCGGTCATCACCGCTTTGGCTATCTCGACCATCTGCCGCTCGCCGATCGACAGGGACGCGACCTTCGCCTCGGGATCGACGTCGATACCGATTTCTTTAAGCCTGTCGGAGACGACGCGAACCGATTGTCGACGGTCGATGACGCCGGCATTGCCGGGGAAGCGGCCGAGCCAAAGGTTTTCGGCGACCGTCAGCTCCGGTACGAGCTGCAGTTCCTGATGGATGACGATGACGCCCGCGTTGAAGGCATCGCGGACGGAACGATAGTGCTGCGGCTCGCCGTCGATGCGGATCTCGCCGGTGTCGGCCGCCTGGTCTCCGGAGAGCACCCGTATCAAGGTGGACTTCCCGGCTCCGTTTTCTCCCATCAGCCCGTGAACCGCGCCCTTGCGTACAGAGAAGGAGACCTCCGACAGCGCCTGAACGCCGGGATAGCCTTTTGAAATCGATTGGAATTCCAGAAAGTCCTGCATAGCAGCGCTCCGGGAAGGACGCCCGGCGCTTGGCGACACCGGGCTCGTTTCAGTCGGGGCAGGGCTCACTCGATGCCGAGTTCCTTGCGGACGGCCTCATAGTTGTCGCGCAGCGCGAGCTGGCCGGCGGTCAGGATCAGCTTTTCCGGTTCCTTGCCGTTGGCGATCCACTCGTACATGTTGAGGGCCGTCTCGTAGCCGTGGCGTTTCGGCGAGATGATGACGGTGCCGAAGAAGCCCGTCGCGGAAGGCTTCTTGAACTCGTTGATCGCGGAGTCCGCGCCGCCGATGCCGATGCCGATCATGCTGTCCGCGGGAATGCCGACCGTCTCGGTGGCACGCACTGCACCGAGCACGGCTTCGTCGTTGAGGCCGACGGCGATCCACTTCTTGATGCCCGCATTCTTGTTGAGAACGACTGTCGCGGCATTGAGAGCGGCTTCGGTGTCGGTCTTTGCCTGCGGTGCGTCGAAGATGTTGGCTTCGGGGAAGCCGTTCGCCTTCAGAACGGAGAGCGCGCCGTCAACCCGGTCCACGGCGGTCGGGAGCTGGTCGTAGGAAACGCGGATCGCGCCGACTTCCTTCATGTCCCAGCCGCGCTTCTTGATCTCCGCGACGATCGCCTCGCCCACGGTCTCGCCGATCTTGGTGGCGGAGATGCCCATATGCGGAACGTCCTCGATCGGGCTGCCGTCGGCGTTGACCAGCCGATCGTCGACCGTCATCAACTTGAGGTCGTTGGCTGCCGCCTTGGCGACGATGCCGGGGCCGAGCTTCACGTCCGGCGTGCAGACGATGAAGCCCTGCGCGCCTTGGGCGCCGAGATTGTCGATGGCCGACTGAACCTTTTCGCCATCCTGGGCGCCGATCTTGACGAGCGTGAAGCCCTTTTCCTTGGCCGCTTCGTCGGCGAATCTCCATTCGTCCTGGAACCACGGCTCCTCCGGCTGCTTCACGATGAAGCCGATCTTCACGTCGGCGGCGAAGGCGGATGTTGCAGCAAGAATCGCGACGGTGCCGGCCAAAGCGACGGCTTTGATAAAGCGCATGATTTCTCTCCCTGTTCGAACTGCTCCCAGCAGCCGCATTTGTGTATGATGGAAAGATCATACTTGTCAATTGGACGTGTATGATGAATGATAATCGTGTGTCTGATAATGCGTGCTGCACGAAGGGTCGTCACTTCGGCTCAATTGCGATAAGCATCGCGCTTCAAGTCCCAAGAAATAGCGGCCCGCGCATGGAGATTTCGGTGCAAGGACAACAGGATCAATCGATGGAACCGAGCGGCGCGCCTTCCCGCCGGCCCCGTGTCCAGAAGGATGTGACGCGGGCAATCGCCGCCGAGATCTGCGGCGACGACTATCCGGCAGGCAGTTTCCTGCCGCGGGAGAACGACCTGTGCGAGCGCTACGGCGTCAGCCGCACGGTAATTCGGGAATCGCTGAAGATTCTCGAATCGAAGGGCCTTGTGCGCGGGCGTTCGCGCGTCGGCACCGTCGTCTGCAGCAAGGATGAGTGGAACATTCTCGACCAACAGGTCCTGGAGTGGATTGGCGACCGGATTTTTCAGTTCGATCTTCTGAACTGTATTCTGGAAGCGCGCCGTGCGATCGAGCCGGTTGCGGCGGAGCTGGCTGCTGCGCGCGCGACGGTGCAGGAAATCGCCGCGATCGAGCGTGCCTGGCAGCAGATGAGGGACGCCGAGGGCGACATCGTGAAGTTCACTGCGGCGGACGTCGCCTTCCACGAATCGCTCCTGAAGGCGAGCCACAATCAGGTGTTCCAGCAGCTGGCGAGCATCATTCAGGCCGGCCTCAAATTCTCTCTGCAAGCCTCGAACGAGGCGGCGGACACTTGCGGCGACGCCGTGGAAATCCACAGGCAGTTGGTCGAAGCGCTGCGGATGCGCGACACGGCGGCGGCGCGCAACTGTTCGGATCAGTTGCTGGACCTCGCCGCGCGTGATCTTGCCGTCGCCGTCGAGCGGCGTTCGCCGCAAGGCTGACCGCCAACATAGACGCCGTTCGGATCGCCATATTCCTATTCAGATTGGACGCATTTCATGAAAATCACGAAGCTGACCACCTATATCGTTCCGCCGCGCTGGCTGTTTCTCAAGATCGAAACCGATGAGGGTGTCGTGGGGTGGGGAGAGCCCGTGGTCGAGGGGCGCGCTTTGACGGTCGAAGCTGCCGTTCACGAGCTTTCGGACTATCTCGTGGGCAAGGACCCCTTCCTGATCGAGGACCATTGGAACGTCCTTTATCGCGGCGGCTTCTACCGCGGCGGCGCCATCCATATGAGTGCGCTTGCCGGCATCGATCAGGCGCTTTGGGACATCAAGGGCAAGGCGCTCGGTCAGCCCGTCCACTCTCTGCTCGGCGGCCAGTGCCGTGACAGGATCAAGGTCTATTCCTGGATCGGCGGCGACCGCCCGAGCGATGTCGCGAACAATGCGCGCGAGGTGGTCGCGCGCGGCTTCAAGGCGATCAAGCTCAACGGCTGCGAGGAGATGCAGATCGTCGACACCAACGAGAAGATCGACAAGGCGGTAGAAACGATAGGGCTGATTCGGGATGCGATCGGCCCTCATATCGGCATTGGCGTCGATTTCCATGGGCGGGTCCACCGTCCGATGGCGAAGGTACTCGCCAAGGAGCTGGAGCAGTTCAAACTGATGTTCATCGAGGAGCCCGTGCTTTCCGAGAACCGCGAAGCCCTGAGAGAAATCGCCAATCATTGCTCGACGCCGATCGCACTCGGCGAAAGGCTCTATTCGCGCTGGGACTTCAAATCGGTTCTCTCGGACGGCTTCGTCGACATTATTCAACCGGATCTTTCCCACGCCGGCGGGATCACCGAATGCCGCAAGATCGCCGCCATGGCCGAGGCCTACGACGTGGCTCTGGCGCCGCACTGCCCTCTGGGGCCGATTGCGCTTGCCGCCTGCCTACAGGTCGATGCCGTCAGCTATAACGCCTTCATCCAGGAGCAGAGCCTCGGCATCCACTACAACGAGGCGAACGACATCCTCGACTACATCTCCAACAAGGAGGTCTTCGCTTACGAAGACGGCTTCGTTTCCATTCCGCAGGGACCCGGTCTCGGCATCGAGGTGGACGAGGCCTATGTGATCGAACGCGCGAAGGAGGGGCATCGCTGGCGCAATCCGGTCTGGCGCCATTCGGACGGCAGTGTTGCCGAGTGGTGAAGACTATGCGCGGACCGAAGGGAGGCAGGGATGAGTGACCGGCTTAAAGGCAAGCGGATCATGGTGACCGGTGCGGCGCAGGGCATCGGCCTTGCGATTGCCGAAGTGTTCCTGTCGGAGGGGGCGGCACTCTTCCTCGTCGACCGAGACGGTCCCCTGCTTGAAATGGAGGCGAAGCGGCTGCAGCGGGAGGGGCAGGCGCTCGCCTACGCCGAAGCCGACATTACGGACGCCGATGCGATCGAGGCGGTGGTGTCGGCAGCCGCTTCATCGATCGGTCCGATCAATGCGCTCGTCAACAATGCCGGGGTCAACGTCTTCTCGGAGCCGCTGGAGATGAGCGATGCCGACTGGCAGCGCTGTTTCGACATCAACCTCCGTGGTGCCTGGAACTGCTGCAAGGCGGTGCTGCCTGGCCTGATCGAAGAGGGCGGCGGGGCGATCCTCAACATCGCGTCCACCCATGCCTTCACCATCATTCCGCACACCTTTCCATACCCCGTCGCAAAGCACGCGCTGCTCGGCATGACGAAGGCGCTCGGCATCGAATATGCCCCAAAGGGCATTCGCGTGAATGCGCTGGCACCGGGTTATGTGTTGACCCAGAAGGCTTACGACTACTGGAACAGTTTCCCGGACCCGGCGGCAGCCGAGGCGGGAACCATGAAGCTCCACCCGGGCGGCCGCATCGCGACGGCAGAAGAGATCGCCCGCGCCGCCGTCTTCATGATCTCCGACGAGTGCCCTTTCATGAACGCGACCTGCCTGACGGTGGATGGCGGGTTGAGCGTCCTGCATCATCCGGCTTGAGCTTTCTCCCGCGCGGCAGGTGGTTACCGCCGTGGCAAAAGAGCCGCTCGCCAAGACATTTCGATGAAGTTTGAATTCATCAAAATGTCGCGTGGCTTGGACTTATGCTCGCGTGCGAGCTGACGCTGGCCGGAATCGATGTTGCCATTGTCGAGCGTCGCGGCACTCCGGACGTTGTGGCGTCGCGTGCGTGCGGTCTCCATTCCCGCAACATTGAGGTTTTTGATCAGGGGGCATCGCTGACCGGTTCCTCTCGGAAGGACAGGTGGCCCAGGTCAGGTCCGCCGCGGCCAAGCTCGACATTAGCGACTTCCCGACCAGGTACCCCTACGGGCTCGGTCGATGGCAGAACCACATTGAGCGGATACTTGCGGGCAGGGACGACAAGCTAGACGTCACGATATATTGCGGAAGTGCGGTATCGGACTTTGCTCAGGACGACATCGGCGTAGAAGGGTCAATCGCTTCGGGCCGAATACCTCGTCGGGCGTGATGGTGGGCGCAGCCTTGTTCGGAAGATGGTAGGGATTGAGTTCCCTGGATGGGAAGCGACGACAAGCAGCCTTATCGCGGAGGTCGAAATGCCCCCGATGGGCACTCACCATACTTCTCTTGGCATCCACTCGTTCGGCAGGTTGGAATATGAGAGCCGTGATGGCGAGATTGTCTATGAGGACGAAGGGCCGGTACGCGTTCTAGTACCCGAACGGCATGTCCGCGGAGCGGCTGGCTAGCCCACCCTGTGCGAAGTGAGCGCCGCGCTCATCGCCGCGTGCGGAACCGACTTCGGGGCGCACAGCCTCACATGGATATCTCGGTTCACCGACATGGCCAGGCAAGCGGCATCCTAACCAACGCCGGCGGCTACCTGCGTGATCTCACGCGAAGGGCGGCACGCGGCGAGTTTTCGCTCGGGCCAATGCTGATGGCGGTGATGCGGGCGAACGGCGCCCCGGGACCGCTAGGCTCCGTATCGTCCGCTAGGTCTTTGCGCCATTGCAGATGGTTTCCAGCGTCGAACTCTTTCGGCGCGGCGCAGGATCGCATCCTCGCCGATTGTCACAGGACAGTTTCCCTTTGCCACAAGAACGCCTTTCCGTTTGGCACCTTCCTAACGGTCTTCACGCGTATGCCAAAGCCGCAGCACGTAGATCGACTGCCGGATCTCATACCGTATTTCGTAATGGCCAACGAGAATTCGCCGAACCTCTCGCGGGTCGAATTCCTCCAGCCGTTCGCCGATACGCGATTGTTCGAGCAGGCGTGCTGGAGCGCTCGTCAACGTTTGCACAGTACGAGCCGCAGCTTGCCGATTTACCGATGCCAGGAAATCATAGAGGCGCCCAAGATCGGCGACTGCCTTACTCGTCCACTCAAGCTCAATCACAGCGGCAAGGATAGCGGCTTGTCACTATCAAGACTGTCGGCCCAGGCCTGGACGGCCTGGTGATCGATAACGCGGCCAGCGTCGACGTCGGCAAGCGCTTCCAGCGTCAAGCGTCGGCGCTCCTCTTCCTGGTCGACCCAAGCGGTCAGCGCCTGCTTGACGATCCACCCGCGCGAGCGCTCAAGCCGGGCCGCGATCTGATCGACTTTCTCGGCGAGCGGCAGGGGTACGTGCGCCGTCAGCACCTTCGTTTCCATGTTTGGCTCCTGTCGATTCATTTTCAATCACAATGATTATTATTGAAGCGAAATCAAGGGTTGGGGCGCTGCCCGGACATCGCTTGGGACAGGCTCCATCTTGAGGATCCGCCTCAGAGTAGCATCAAAGGTGCCACAAACGGCAAAAACCGGCTAAATCGATCACTACGATACTTGAATAACATCGGTAGTGATCGGGCACGGAATTCGGCGTCCGGTTTGCGAAATGAAATGAAATCATACGGTCAATTCTTCATGAATTGCCCGTGCTGCCGCTAGGCAGGGGGTACGTGGGGCAAAGGATGGCGGCGCCGAAACTCAGCTGGTTGATGATGTTGTGGGTAGCTGTTGATCCGCATTGCATTGGTCGAATTTCGGAGTGACGATCGTCCGGAATGGGGGCCCAGGATGCACGGGATCAACCTTGACGCCTTGAACGAAGCAGAGCTGATTGAATTGCACGACGCGGTCGTCGATCTGCACGTTCTACATCAGCAGAAGACGACGCATGCTTTGCTTGAACTGGCGATCGGCGAGCGCTTGATGTTCGAAGACAATAACGGCCAGACGCAGGCCGGAATCGTCATCCGTCGAAACCGCAAGACGGTGACGGTGCACGGCGACAACGGCCGGCAATGGAACGTCTCGCCGCAGCTCTTGCGAAAGGAAAAAAGAGCAGGCGCCGCGCAAGGCGGCAATCTCGTGCCATTTTCGCGGAAGGGGTGACCGTCAGGCGGTGCATGCCACAGGTCGGCCAGCGGCGGTACTTTTGACCCGCCGGTTTCTGGACCAAGGAGGGGATCACCAAGATAGTGGCAAACGCGAGCTGGGCAGGTCTTCGTGAGGCCCAGCATGACACCGCGAGGCAATGCGGCCGTCGCGGCTGAGGGTGCCGCCGGAGATCTTGCGCCTGGTGATGAAGGTCCGCAGTCCGTACTCGGAAGCATTGGTCTCCGGATCCGTCGCTTTCTCCATCCCATTTGGTCGAAGGGCGGGCGGGACGGCAGCTCCTTCAAACAGGCGATTTAGTCGCGCAGGGGCCTATTTTCGGCCTTCAGCTTGTCGGCGTCGGCCTCGAGCGCGTTCAGGCTTTGAGCTTGCCGCTTTCAATTGGAGCAGTCACAATTCTGAAGTTGCGGCTTCACGGGGGGAAGATGGGGAGGGGTCGCTGTGAACCGGCCAGGGGCACTCCGCTCCGCGCAGGGCGCCTACTCGATCATGTAGCCCAGCGCCCGATAACCCGCGCGACGCTTCGCAGCCATCCGGGCCAGAACCGGCACGGTGTTATCGACATAGTCGACGACCAGGACATCTTTCTTGCCATCATGCAGGCGATGCAGACGACCGACATACTGTGCCAGGGTTCCCTTCCAGGCGATCGGCATTGTCAAGAACAGCGTGTCGAGCCGGGCGTCATCAAAGCCTTCGCCGATGTAGCGGCCTGTCGCAATTATCAGGCGCTCCTGGTCATCGGAGACTCGCAAAGCCGCATTCGCCAGTTTTCGGTCGCTCGCCGACATGCCGCCGCGCAGCACCACGAGATTCTTCACGAAAGGCGCGAAGCGCTGCTGAAGATAATCGAGATGGTCTTTCCGCTCGGTCAGCACGACAGGGGAACGCTTCGCCTCCAGCGAATTCAGCACATCATCGAAGATGAGATCGTTCCGCCCGCTGTCCTGCGCCAAAGCCGCATAGATCGCGGGCATGGAAGGGCGCTCGACCGAAGCCAGGGGCGGCGGCAATTCAAACTTCGTTGCACGATCGCGAGCGCGATGGCGAATGCCGCGTTCGGCGGCTTGAACTCTTGCATCAACCCGATGGCGAACAGGGCCGCATTGCATGAAGATAATGGGATGATGCCCGTCCTGCCGGGCGACGGTCGCGGATAGACCCACCACGTATCGCGCCTTCGACCGGCGAGCGACAAGCTCAAAGCTTGCGGCGGACAGATGATGGCATTCGTCGACGATCAAATGGCCATAATCGGCGACATGGTCGGCAACGTCCCCGTTGCGGACAAGACTTTGGATGAGCGCCACATCGATGACGCCGGTCGGCTTTCTCTTCCCACCGCCGATAATGCCGATCTGTTTCGGGTCGATATTCAGAAAGGAACTGAGACGCGCGACCCATTGATCGAGCAGTCCCCGCCGGTGGACAAGGATAAGCGAGTTTCGGGCCCGATGCGCAATGAGCGCTGCGGCGACAACGGTTTTGCCGAAGGCGGTCGTCGCCGCGAGCACGCCGTTGTCGTGAGCAACGAGAGCGTCGAAAGCCTTTGCCTGCGGCCGTCGCAACTCGCCCTGGAAGGAAACATCCGGCGGAAGTGCCATGCCGATCTCGCGACGATCGTCCACGATCGCAACGGCGCCGTGACTCTTGATGAGATCGATCCCCTCGTCGAGGCAACCCCGGGGCAGGGCGATATGCCGCGGATGAAGCTCGGCGCATGAGATGACCCGGGGCTTGCCGAAGGTCGGCAACCGCATCGCCTGCGCGCGATAGAATTCGGGGTTCTGGAACGCTGCCAGCCGAACAAACTGCGCGATTAGCGCCGGGGGAAGTTCTGTCCTGTCGATGTAGATCTGGTCTGCGACCACGGCGTTGATGCTTCGAGGGATCGCTGTTTCTATTCGTTTTGGCTTGCTGCGGCGTGACGGCAACATCTTCCACGGCTCGTCGGCGTGGTCGTCGTCGACCGGCATGCGAACGCCCAAGACCTGACCGGACAGTTCCGCCTCGTCGGCGATCTTGAAGACCGTGTCGGCCGATATTCGCGGCAGAGATGACAGATACGCCCACTGGTCACCATAAGGTCGCAGATCCTTGTCGACGAAAATGCTGTTGCCGACCTCACGGGCCTTTCTTTGAAGCGGCAAGGCGATGAGATTGCCGAAGCCCCCAAGTGGCATCGTGTCCTGATTGGGGAAGAAGCGATCATAGGATGCGAAGCCGATCTCGGGGCGTCTCTCCATCGTTTCCGTGAGCAGGGCAGAGCCAAACTGCCTGGCGATCCGGGCCGGAACGGGCTCAGCGAAGAATATCCAGACGTGGCCGCCATTCCCCGATCGCGACCGTTCCAGGGCGGCGGCAACTCCCTTTGCATGGCAGGTGTCCAGCAACGCCCTGGCATCGTCGGCCCAGCTTTCCTTGTCGAAGTCCGCGGCGAGAAACCAACACGTTTCGTCCTGGAGCAAAGGATACACGCCTGCGACGAAGTCGCCGGAGCGGGCCATCGCCGCCGCGCAGGTGTTTTTCTATGATATCGTCGTTGGGAGCGATGAAGGCCTGGTGCGGGCATTCCCCGCATTTCACCTTCGGTTTGCCGCAGAGGCCCTTCGCCCACTCGTTGGAGCAGGCCGGCGAATATCCTGAGCGCCCAGCCTTTCTGTTTTCCCATCGAACAGGAAAAACATCGGGGCGTCCCGCGAACAAGCGGCGAAACAGTTCGATTTTCTCGATCGATGGAGAACTGTTGGTGACCGGCGCATCGGCAGGGGCCGATTCTTCGGAAGCCCGACTATCGGATGCCATCTTTTGCTCGAGCGCTTCCAGCGCACGCTCAAGCGCCGCGCGCTCGGCATCGAGTTCGGCCAAGCGCCGCCGAATGCGCGCAATCTCTTCCGAAGTATCATCCCAACCCGCCAACACCGCAGTCCACGTCCCAAGAGTTCCTGCCATGCGGCAACATAGAGCAAAGGCAGCTTGTGCTTAAGGGCCGCAACGTGCAAGCCGGGCCTAGCGCACTGTCCTCTGTATTCCTCCTGCTTGCATGCCGTTGGGGTCGTCGTGAGCTTGAGCAGACCGGCGTCACCACCGCCGGCCATCTCCCCGCCTTCGACCTTGGCCTGAAATCCATCCCCGTAGCTCGCCGCCGCCATCGCTCAAGGGCTGACCACGGGCGGCACGCGGACCTCGTCATCGCACGGCCACTCGTTTTCGGTGCCATGGTTGCCAGGTCGCTCGATGTCACGCCACAGCTGGCGCTTCGGATCCTTGGCAAACTGGGCTAACGCGAGATGACGGGGAGGGGAGGTTTCGGGCGTGGGAAGTGATCTGATCCACCGTCAAAAAAGCGGCATAAGAATTCCCGATGTATTTAGCCGGCTACCCTAATTCAAATCAGCAGTGGCTTGTTGCCGCGTAAGAAATTGATAACACGAACTTATCAATCGTTTTGTCTCCTGGACAAGTCGTAGCCGGATGAAGGACTTTTACGACATCTGGATTTTCAGCAGGTCCTTTGATTTCGATGATGACAGGCTGGCGCGCGCAATCGCCGCGACCTTCGAGCGCCGCGAAACGCCGATCCCAGAAGACCTACTACCGGATGCTTTGACGGATGCTTTTGCTAAGGACGAGCAAAAGCAACGGCAATGGCCCGCTTTTGTCGAAGGCGTTCCGCACAATCCGGGGGATCTGACGAGTGACATCGCGGAGATTGCCGCGTTCCTGATGCCGCACGCTATTGCAGCCGCGAACCTGGGAAAATAATGAGCTTGGCGTCAGACCTTCAGTCTGCGTCGAGATGTCGCCTGCTCGATGGCAATGACAGGGTCAGCAGTTCGCATCCGATCAACTGCCCAGTGTCGGATGGCGGGGTCTCACGTTCTGCTCCCGTAAAGGCGAGGGATAGGAGCCGACATCCCGGCTGGGGGCGTGTCGCCCGCTTCCGATCGTCACAGCAGGGTGGTAGGCAGTCGCTCGCTGGGCCAGCGCCATTGGCCGAAATGCGCCAGAAGGAGACGTCATTCGGGTTTCATCCGTTATCCACGCCGCTGAAAACCTCGACTAGATAGTCGACGAACACCCTGATCTTCTGCGGAGTGTGACGCCGCTGGGCGTAGAAGGCGAAGATCGGCTGCTCGACGGCTTCATGGTCCGGCAGCAGCCGCACCAGGCGGTTCTCCGCAATGTCCTGGGCGACCATGAAATCCGGCAGCAGTGAATAACCGCATGCGGTGATGCACGCGTTTCTCACAGCGCGGGCCGAGTTCATCGTCAGATGCTGGGGAACCTCAAAATCAATGATCTTGCCTCCGCGGGAAAACCGATGTGAGCGCCCCCACCCGCCGCTGACTTGAGTGACCGACGGCCAGAATTCGAGTTCGTCCAAGGTCTTCGGCGTCCCATGCCGCTCGCAGAACGTCGGCGACGCGACAAACACGATCCTTTGGGTGGAAATCCTCTGAGCAATCAACGACGAGTCCCTCAACGGCCCAACCCGGATCGCGACGTCGAAATGTTCGCCGATGAGATCAACCAACCGATTGCCGAGGTCGATCGAGATGTCGAGCTGTGGGAAACGCAGGCTGAACTCGGGCATGGCAGGTGCGAGGCATTCGTTACCGAACGCCGTGACACAGGAGACGCGCAACTGGCCGCGAGGGGTTTTGTGGCGCTCGCGGACCGCACTCCGCATCAGATCGAGCTCCTCCAGGAGCCCTGCGCTCTTCTGCACGAACTCGGTTCCGGCATCCGTCAGGTTGATCTGCCGGGTGGTGCGGTTGAAGAGACGCACGCCGAGATCGGCCTCAAGCTCGGCCACGATTCGGCTTACCGAGGGGGCAGAAAGGTGCAGGTTCCGACCTGCAGCGGAAAAGCTTCGGTGCCGAGCGACTGCAACGGCGACCCTCATGGCCTCGACCATATCCATCGACCATTCTTCCGGAATTCAAAACAATGTTTCTCTCGCGGCGCCGATTAACACGGAAACCAGATACATGCATCAATGCGAGCAGCGTTCATTTTGGAGAGAGAAATGGTCACCAATCCGAGCTGGATACTCAGGAGCTACCCCGCCGCCATGCCGATATTGAAAAACTGGGAGCTGGAAGATCGTGCGATCCCCGAGGCGGCAGGCGGCGAATTGCTAGTGAAAACCCTCTGGCTTTCAGTTGACCCCTATATGCGAGGCCGGATCAGCCCGGCGAAGAACTACGCCGCTGGCTTCAAGCTCGGCGATCTCATGCGCGGCGGCGGAATTGGTGAGGTCATCATTTCCGAATCTCCGGGTTTCAGGTCGGGCGACATCGTGATGAGCGACCACTTCGGCTGGCAGCCGTTCAGCGTCATCCCCGCCGCAGCGGCAAAGCCTGTGAAAACGGCGGATGCTCCGATCCAGTCTGCGTTAAGCTATCTTGGGATGCCGGGTCTCACCGCCTACTTCGCCCTTCTCAAGACTGGACGTCCGAAAACAGGCGAGACAGTACTGATTTCCGCGGCCTCTGGTGCAGTGGGGCAGATTGCGGGACAGATCGCACGGATCAAGGGATTTGATCCCGTCGCCGTTGCGGGCTCGGACGAGAAGCTGGAATGGTGCAGGGAGCTTGGATACCGGGCGGGCGTTAACCACCGGACCTCGACCGATCTCGTGGCGGACGTCGCTGCCACATGTCCGACAGGCGTGGACGTCTTTATCGACAATACTGCCGGACCCATCCACGATGCGGCGATGCTGAACCTCAACACCTTTGGCAGGGTCGTGGTGGTCGGGACGATCGCCTTGGCCGACCGCTTCGATCAGCCTGACATAGGCCTAAGGCACCTCAGGCGAACACTGATCACCCGTGCACGGATCGAAGGCTTCTTGCTTGACGACCACGAGGCCGAAAACGAGACTGCGCTTGCCGATCTGCTGTCGTGGTACAAACAGGGCCTGCTTCAGACGCGAGAGGATGTCGCAGAAGGCATCGAGACCGTGCCCCATGCATTCGTCCGGATGCTGAAGGGGGAGAACTTCGGAAAGCAGTTGGTCAGGCTTTGATGTGAGCTTCATAACCGCCGCTCTTACTGAGTTGTCTTCTTTGGCTCAATCGTGCCCTCCATAGTGTCCGTCGGCTACGGCGCGAAAGGCTCGGTTTTTACGCGTTCACCACCGTGCCAGAATGGTGATCAGCGCCGAAAATTCAAAGTGCCTGACTTCGGCTGAGCGTTCGATCGCGAACGTCATGACGACTGTGGAATAGCTGCTAACGCGTCGCTGCGATCAAAACGGACGCGTTGCGGATCAGGACCCGTCCCCTCACAAGGAGCATGACTATTATCCCTCCCAGGCAGTAGGCTCCCATCCCGGCGATCTGCCAAGGGTAGGGAACGCCGACATCGATCAGGAATCCGGTGAGACCCGGCCCCATGGCGGTGGCAAACACGATAAGGGCCACGATGATTGCCCGGATGCCGCCGAGATGTTGCAGGCCATACATTTCCGGCCACAGCGCCCCGAAGAGCGTCGATGACGAGCCGAGCGACATTCCGAGCAGTGTCATGAATGCGAAGGCGCTCCACTGTTCGTTGACAAACGCGAGCATGAAGCAGGCGGCCGCCAGCGGCAGGAGGTAGTAAGGCAGGATCTGCACGGCGCTGAACCGGTCGATGAGATAGCCGGACAGCAGCGACGACAGCACGGTCACCGTCGAGGACACGATAAATGCGCTGGCGAAGACCTCAAGTGACCAGCCGCGAAGCTCGACCAGATAAACCTGATGGAAAAAGATGGTGGTGGCGATGAACCCCGGGGCAAGGACCCCAGCAAGCGCCATCCAGAACAGAGGATCGCGCAGCACTTCCGCGCGCGTCCAGTCTCTCGCCGCCGAACGCCGCTCCGGGCCATCGTTCGGACTCGGTGTGCGCTCGATCCTCAGAAGGAAATAGATGACCGGCAGTCCGACGACCAGAATGAAGGCGGACGCAATGAACCACATCGACCGCCAACCGACCAGGGGCGCGAGCGCCACAAACGCCAGCGGGAACAACGCCTCGCCGGCCTGATTGCCGAGGCTCGCCAACGACACCGCCCTGCCTCGTTGGGCCGAGAACCAGCGCCCCATCGCGGTCATCGCATTATGCGTCATCATGCCTTGGCCAAAGAGCCGCAGCAGATAGATCGTGGCAAACAGCCAGAGCCAATGCGAGGCAAACCCCATCGACATTGCGGCGACGGCGAGCAATGGGAGCGTGAGCAGGAGAACCACGCGAGCGCTGGCGTGGTCGACGATCCGTCCAAGCTGAGGCAGCGTCAGAGCACTCAGCAGAGTCGCGCCCATGTAGATGGAGCCGAAGGCGCCATGGCTGAGGCCGAATTCCCGCCGGATGTCTCCGGCCGAGAGCGATATGAAGAAGGTCTGTCCAAAGGACGAAAAGAAGCACAGCAGGAACCCACCTGCCAGCCAGCGGCTGTTTCTGATCAGAAAGGTCGTGAATGGCATGCGGGTCCTGTCTGCGGAAGTCTGCTCAGTGGGCGGTCAGTGCTGCGCCCTCGCTTTTATCATCCACGGCAAAGCGGTCTAGCATATGCACGCTTGCCTCGTTGAGGCCGATGACTTCGACGGCCACGCCATGGCGGCGATATTTGAGGACGACCTTGTCGAGGCCGCCAACGGCGGTGATATCCCAGAGATGCGCCTCGCTGACGTCAGTGACCACTTTCTCCAGCGGCTCGGAGAATCGGAGGCCGCGACAAAGGCCTCGGTCGAGGCGAAGAAGATCTGGCCGTCGACATGATAGGTGCGCAGCTTGCCGCCCTGATCGAGCCTCGAGCGGACATGGAAGAGGCGAGCGACCTTGCCGGCGAAGAATACGCCCGACAGAAGGACGCCGACCAATACGCCCTTCGCGAGATCGTGCGTTCCGACGGTGGTGACGACCGTTGCCAGCATCACCACGGAGGAGGGCAGGGGATTGCGCCCGAGATCGAGGATCGAGCGCCAGGAGAAGGTGCCGATCGGCACCATGATCATCACCGCCACGAGCGCGGCCATCGGAATGATAAGGACAAGGTCGTCGAGAACGAGGATGAGGAAGAGCAGGAAGGCGCCGGCGACGAAAGTCGATAGCCGGCCGCGGCCGCCGGAGGTGACGTTGATGACAGACTGCCCGATCATGGCGCAGCCGCCCATGCCCCCGATGTGACCGGACGCGATGTTGCTCGCGCCCTAGCCGATGCATTCCCGGCTCTTGTTGCTCGTTGTGTCGGTCATGTCGTCGACGATCTGGGCCGTCAGGAGCGATTCAAGCAGTCCGACGGCGGCGAGCGCGACGGAATAGGGGAAGATGATCTGCAGCGTCTCGAAGGTCAGCGGCACCTGCGGCAGGGCCAGGATCGGGAGGCTGGAGGGCAGTTCTCCGAGGTCACCGACGGTGGGGATGTCCATGCCGGTCCAATAAGCAATGCCGGTGAGGACGGCGATCGCGACGAGCGGCGAGGGAACCGCCTTCGTGACGTAGGGGGGAGATAGATGATCGCGAGGCCTGCGGCGATCATCACATAGGTCACCTGCGGCACGCCGATCAGTTATCAGGATCGCCAGCGCATTGACGAAGCCGGTGATGACCGAACGCGAGACGAAGCGCATCACCCGGCCGAGCTTCAGGAAGCCGGCTGCGATCTGGATGAGCCCCATCAGCAGGGTCGCGGCAAAGAGATATTGGAGGCCGTGATCCCTGACGAGAGTCACCATCAGGACGGCGGTGGCGGCCGTCGCCGCGGAAATCATGCCCGGCCTGCCGCCGGCGAAGGCGGAGACGCAGGCGATGGCGAAGGAAGCAAAGAGGCCGACCTTCGGGTCGACGCCGGCGATTACGGAGAAGCCGATGGCTTCCGGGATAAGGGCAAGCGCCACGACGATGCCCGAAAGGACGTCGCCGCGGATGTTGGAGAACCATTCGCGTTTGTAGCTCGCAATTGTCATTTTGATAATTTTTCTTCGCAAGAGTAGCGCACCAGGCCGGCGAGAGGGTCCGGCTTGTCAAGGTTTGATGCTGTTGCGTTGTCTGGCGGATCGGCGGCCAGAAGAGCCACCCGGAGTTTCACCGGGTCGGGGGTGAGTGGGGCCGTGATAGGAAAACGAATGGCCGGAGACAACCATCCATTGTGCACTGCCGCAAGATTGTGGCATTGAGATCTCGGGCTGATCGAACTCTCCTCATGCGTCGTAGGTTACCATCGCTCGGAAAGGCCCTTCGGACAGTTTGGTGTCCGCTTTGAACGCCAGCACCGGACACCGGATCACTGCCGGCGGATGACCCCAGTGGGTCGAACCGAGCCGTTCTTCACGAGCCCCGTGCATGGCTTGTTGCGAAGGATGTCCACCGTTCTGGGCCAGGAAGATCGCGTAATGTATCGAAGGAATGCGTTTTGCTGAACGCGGAAGGCGCGCAGACTTCCCTCATACGGTCATACGGACGGCAGTCAACACAGAGTCTTTCTGCCGGACTCTTGCAAGGATCCACTGGATGGGCGGCATTGTCGCAGAGGTGGACGGTTCAGATCTCTTGTCTGTCTTCGACAAAAGACTTCCAATTGAGCCCGCCGCCCAAGCTGGGCAAGGTGGAACTGGCCACCATGTCAACTGGACTTCTAATGGTGTGAGCCGTCGGTCGCGGGTACGGTGAATTTCACAAGCTTTCCGCCGAGCACTTCGTGTTCTGGCGTGGCCATTTCGATGAGCACTTTGTGTTCGCCTGGCGGCAGCCCTGTCAGGACGATTGCGCCGGTCCCGCCTGCATCGGCCCACCGCCATGGCAGATCATCGATGCTCACATGGAGGTGCCCAGCGCGCGGGGAGACATCGGTCGCGCCAGCGCCGAAGACGGGCAGGATGCGGAAGTTCTCGGCGCGATAGGGAATGATCGCCACACCTCTGGTAATCAGCGGTCTCACAAGGGGCTGATCCACGAAGAGTCTGGGTGCAGGCTCGTTCTTGATCGGCAGGAACTGTGTGGCTGCATGTTGCGGCGGTTGCGCGTGGAGGGGTGTGCCCGCGGCGAGCAGGAAAGCGGCCGTTGCGAGGGCTGTTGCAAACATGGTCATGACAATAAACCCGTGGTAGTCGTGCCGGTCACGACCGAAATATCTCGGGACGCCGGCGCGGTGTTAAGCTGGAGGGCCTTGATCGGACACCGGTCAAACGACGTTGAGCTCGACGGCGATGTTGCCGCGGGTGGCCTTGGAATAGGGGCAGAGCTCGTGGGCGCGCTCGACCAAAGACTTGGCGAGGCCTGCCTCGATTCCCGGCAGCTTCGCATTCAGCCGTGCCTGCAGCACATAGCCGTCGTCATTCAAGACTAGTTCGATCTCGGCATTTATCGCAGCGTCGGCCGGCACGCGGAGCTGGCGCTCGGCAGCCGCCTTTCCGATTGCGCCGAGGAAACAGGCGGACCAGCCCGCCGCGAAGAGCTGTTCGGGATTGGTGCCCAGGCCCGAAGAGCCCGGCGGCGACAGTTTGATATCGAGACGCCCGTCGGAACTGCGAGACGCGCCGTCGCGGCCGCCCGTGGTGTTGGTGTTGCCAGTGTAGATGACTTTCGACATTGAGATGTACCCTGTTGATTTTCAGCCGGCGAGATAGCGGGCTGCTGGCCTGTTGGTAGACAGATTTCCGGCCATGGCCTGCCGGGCGGCTTCGTAGACGTCCCACTGCGTGACATCGTGCAGGCTGGGTATGGTGACGAACTCTTTCCGGGAAAGCCCCAGAAGCGCCGCATCGACCAGGGCATCGGCCGGCATCACAATTTCCTCGGGCAGGTGGGCGACGGGCAGACCGGCGGCGTCCCAGAAGTCGGTGGCGGTAGCTCCGGGAAGGACGACCTGAACGTGGACATTGCTACCCTCTAGCTCCTGCCGGAGGCTCTGACTGAAGGCGAGGACAAACGCCTTGCTGCCGCCATAGACCCCGTTCAGCCTTTCGGGCGTGATCGCCACGACCGATGCGATATTGACGATCGTTCCCCGCCCGCGCGCTACGAAGCCGGGGACGGCGGCGTGGGTCAACCGCGTCAGCGCCTCGACATTGAGTGCGATCATCGCGCTCATCGCGTTGGCGTCGGATCGAAGCAACGGCGCGGTCGCTCCCACGCCTGCATTGTTGATCAGTACGGTGATCTCGGCGTTGTCAGCGATCAGGCTGGCGACGCGATTGACGTCACCGGTCAATGTCAGGTCGGCAGTGATGGTCTCGATGGTGCGGCCTGTCTGTTCGCGGATCGAACGCGCGATCCGCTCCAACCGCTCGGCACTTCGGGCGACGAGCACCAGGTCGTAGCCCTGCCGGGCAAGGCGATCGGCATAGAGAGCGCCGATGCCGCTCGAAGCCCCAGTAATGACGGCCGTTCCCAATGTCTCAGGCATGGCATTTCCTTTCAAGTTTGGTGGACGCCGCCCCGACCAATGCGATTGTGGGCTGCGATGACCGGAAATATGAGCTTGGGAAAACTTGCCCGGTAGCGGGCGAAAACGAGAGTGAGCCTCTCGTTTTGGATCAGCGACGCTTCAGGTAGCGAGTCGCGGGATCGCCGTGACTATGTCGAAAAGCAGTGCGTGTTGGGCAGTTTCGGCTTCCAAGGAAGCGCGCGAGCGCGCCGGGGCGTTCGGCCCGCAGTGAGAGCAGCACGAGATCGTACCCGCGGCCTACGAGGCGGTCGGCCTAGACCAGGCCGATCGCACAGGACGCATCGGGGATCAGAGCGTTGGGGCGCCGTCACGACATGACGGGTGTCCTTTCGCGATCGGATCCAACGGTTTCCTCCCCCTTGAGAACTTACGGGATTCAAGAGGCTGCCTCTCGGGTTTCCCGGCTACCGCTGCTGCCGAAGTCGCGCGACCTTCGAAGACACAATCCGGGATCGTAACCGCCAAGGCGATCCCTGTTTCACCTCGAACCGGGAGACCGACATGGACACGCATTTCAAACGCAAGATCGCCTTCGCCCTGTCGATGGGTGTCGTAACGACAGGATTGATCTCTTTCACGTTGCTCGCGCTCAATCTGGGCTTCTCAAGCGGGTTCGTCCTGACATGGCTCCGGTCGTGGAGCATCGCCTATCTCATCGTTATCCCCGTCATCCTGCTGGTCGGCCCGCGCCTCCAGGTGCAGATCGACCGGGTTGTCCGTTGAAGTGAGACCAGGCTGGAGCTACCGACATGACAATGGCCAATTTTCGACGGCTGTTTGCCGCCGCAGCGGTGTTTTTCTCGATCGCAACCGTGACACATGCCGAGATCAGCTCGCATCAACCGAGGGCGAGTATCAGCTTCATTCAGATCGACCACGACATCTAACTGAGAAGGTCGGTAGTCCATTGTATCGACCCGAAGGGGTGCTCTTCCTGCATCGCTTCACTCTCGCCGACGATTACGAGGTCCACGCTTTCGATTGGCCCGGCTTCCGTTTGTCGTCGCGGCCGACGACCGACACTGGCTATTGCCCGCATCTCCCGGATTTGGAGAGGACGGTCGAGGAGGTGTGCGCTTCATTCCGGTGACGGCGCATCGCAATAATTGCTGCAAGCCGCGCGAAGCCGGGGGAGCGTCCAATCGATGAAGGTACGCACTTTGAGAGCGATCAACCCCTGACGCGAGTAGACGATGTGGATCGGCTTGGGCCTACCGCCGTAGTCCCCCAAGATCTGCACGAGCGCGCCCGAGGACACTTCCTCCGGAACCTGATAGTCGAAGAGGCGGGCGATCCCGGCTCCATTTCGCGCGGCTGCGACGCAACTGGCCGCAGTGTTGACCTCGATCCGGCTGCGTGGCATCGCCTCGACAGAATTGCCGTCGACCTCGAAACTCCAGAAGAACGACCGGTTATGAAACATGATTCCGTCATGATTGGTGAGCTCGGTGGGATGTTGGGGAACGCCATGCCGTTCCAGATAGGCCGGGCTTGCGCAGGTCAACAGGCGGAACTCGCCGGCCTTGACGGCGTAGAGCGAACTGTCGGCCAATTCGCCAAGTCGGATGGCGACGTCGACCTTCTCGTTGGCGAGATGAACAGAACGGTCGAGGGACAGGAGGTTCAAAGTCACCTCCGGATGCTCGTTCATGAAGTCGAGTGCGATCGGCAGAACGTACCGGTGGCCAAATTCGATCGGCATCGTGATGGTGAGCAGTCCCCGTGGCGTTTGATATTCGCCGGAGGCCCGGCGTTCGACTTCCTCCAGATCGGCGATGATCTTGCGTGCCGCATCGACATAGTCGCGACCGGCGTCGGTAAGCTGCAGGTTGCGGCTTGTTCGGATGATGAGGTTTGCGCCGAGATATCGCTCCAGATCGGCGACCTTGCGGCTGACGCTCGGCAACGGCGCATTCAGCTTCCGACTGCCCGCCGACAAGCTCCCGGCGTCAACCACCGCAAGCAGAACCCGCATTGCATCAAGCCGATCCATAACGTCCCTACGAGTGGAAGCCTCGATGTTGAGGATATGAGAAATCAGTTCTGCTGAATAGGAGCAGCCGTCTGGTGAATCGTATCTGGGTCATGGTCCGATGAGTGCGTATCGAGAGGGTGGTTCTCATTTTCGCTGAGTACCGCCACAGGCTCGCGGTCGGTAATTTTCCTCATTCGCTCAAGGATCTCGCTTGATTGCTAACGAAAGCAGTCAGCGTCACCGCAATCAAATTCCAGTGACGCAAACTCAAAGGGATGCTCCTATGAACAGGGTCTTTTATGTTGGCGTGTCAGCCGCTCTCTTTGCGGCCTTTGCCTTTTCGCTCAACTTCGTTGTGCCCTTTATCATCGGTGACTATTCCACCTTTGATTTTGCGCTGGTCCGGCACGTCGTTTCTTCGCTCGTCGGCCTTTACATCCTGACTTCCGAGAAGGGCGTCATGCGCCACCTCACGCTTGGAAACTGCCTGCAAGCCGTCTGGCTCGCTTTCGTCGGTTACGTCGGCTACTTTCTGACAGTGACAGGAGCGGCCATCTTTGCCGGCCCAGTCATCGCTCCCGCCTTTCTGGGTCTCGTCCCGATTGTATTGATGGTCATCGGTAATCAACGCCAGGGAACAATGCCATGGCGATTCCTTATGATGCCTTTGGCGCTGGTGCTGGTCGGCCTCGTTCTTGTCAATGGCACGGCATTCACGGCCGAAGGATTGAACTCTGTCCAATCAGTGTGGATTGGCGTGCCGCTATCGCTCGCTGCCGTGGGCCTTTGGGTCTGTTTCGCCCTTGTCAATCAGGCTGCACTCGCCGCCCGACCAGAAATGCCCTCCGGTGTGTGGTCAGCGCTGATACTGGTCGGAGGCGGCGTCTTGATGCTGGCGTTTTATCCTGTCGGTGCCGCGATGGACCTCTTCCGGCTTCCAACGTTGGGGTTCGGCTGGAGTGCCGCCGGCAGCCTATATGCTTGGGGTGTGTCCCTCGCGCTGCTGGCAACCGTAGGCGGGGTCTGGGCGTGGAACATTGCCGCCCGGAGCCTGCCGGTTGCCTTGGCCGCGCAATTGATCGTCTCGGAAACTGCCTTTGGTGTCATCGGAGGACTTGTCGTCCATGCCCGCTGGCCAACCCCGATCGAAATGGCCGGGGTGGTTGTGCTGATCGCCGGCGTCGTTCTGTCAGTGCGGATTTTCCACGATCGCCAATTCGCATCGGGAAAGATATCGCTTGCGCACGAGTAACTTGCTGCGCGCAGGATCAATGACAGGCACTGGATCGGAGGTGAAAACACAACCAACGCAGCGCCCGAATCGCCCCGAAGCTGCCACCAAGAGCGACAAATGCAGGGTCGACAGTTCGATCCATTCAGGCGAGGGGTAGGAGTCGACAACCCGGACAGGGCGCATCTTGCCGGCTTCCGATCATCTCAGTCAGCTCATGAGCGGAAGCTGTGGGCAACTTGCTGAGTGACTGCAATGCGTGCCAGAAGCCGATTCTTCCAACGAGCGGAACGCAAGAAATTCCAAACAGGAGCCGCCTTTTTGCTTTCATCGTCGTCGAGACGCGCGAGACATGCTCGGCCCAAGAGATCATGGAAGTTGGTGCTATCGTCCTGTCACTGGGCACCTTACTTCACAACCGTTCTTATCTTCGCCACTGCCTCGAGCGTTGACCGGACACTTGCCGGCGATTTCGGCGATCTTCCCGCGAAGCTCCTCCGAGCCATCGCCATCAATGGAAATGACGCGTTCGAAACGATCGATCCTGCCGCTGCGGCCACGTTCCAGTTCGGTGCACTCCTCGCAATCCTTCGCATGGATTTTGGTGTGCGAGACATCAACGCCGATGCGCCCGAGGGCCAACTGCTTGTAACCGGCATAGAGGCGCAGCGTCATAGAGGTGCAGGCGCCAAGCGCAATAGCAAGGAAGTCGTAGAGCGATGGTCCGAAATCGAGACCGCATTTGAACCTTGCCTTCGCCCGTTTCCCTCACGCGCAAATGTTCGATCGGACCCGCGCCTTGCGGCGTGTCGGCGGCAAGATTGCGTGTCAGCCATTCCGAAATCATCCGTCCGGCAAAGACCGCGTCCTCAGGGTCGGTGAGCAGGTAGTCGGCCTTGTCCCAGCGAGATGAAGCTTTTCGGATGCCTGGCCGCGACGAAGATCTCGGTGGCGTTCTCGATCTCGACCGTATGGTCCAGCGGCGCGTGAAGGACGAGGAGCGGCATTTTCAGTCTCCCAACCGCATCCTTAATGCGGTGCGCACGCGTATCCTCGACAAATTGCCTTCTGATAAGGAACGTGCGCCCGGCGAGATCGACGTCGGCCTCACCGTTCTTGTCGATCTCCTCGAGGCTCGCTCCGAAATTCTTCAATACGTGGCCGACATCGGCCGGCGCGCCGATGATGGCTACGGCGCGCACTTCCGGAATGTCCCGGCGACGGCCAGGACCGCTGCGCCGCCGAGCGAGTGGCCGATCAGCACCGCGGGTGCCTGATAATGGTGGCGTAAATAGTCCGCGGCGGAAAGAAGGTCCGCAACGTTGGAGGAGAAGTTCGTCGAGGCAAATTCGCCTTCGCTCGATCCCAAACCCGTGAAATCGAAACGCAGGACAGCGATGCCTTCACGCGCAAGCTCCGCTGCAATCCGTTGCGCTGCCGCCAGATCCTTGGAACACGTGAAGCAATGGGCAAAAAGCGCGTAGGCGCGCAATGGCCCATTTGGCAGATCAAGGCGGGCGCTAAGTGCCGCGCCGAAATGACGGAAATTGGAGCCGTTGCGTATTGAATGCCATGGTTACGACCCTCCGCTGCAGATGATTATTCTACATCTGCAACGGCTGCTGCCTAGGCGGAAGTCGTCAACGCTCGAGTTGCTGGTCAGCGTAGCTCGCGCAGCGCAGCCTGGCAGGGGTGTCGACTGCTCGACCTGCTTTTCCGAGGAGCCCGGAGTATCCGCAAGGCCCCTCGGAGTTGCTTTAGGTCGCGGAAATCTCCGGCCGTTTACTCGGCCGCCGACCGCCGGGGCAGCACCCAGTTAGGGCGCGGGAAGTGGCAGGTGTAGCCGTTGGGGTAGCGCTCCAGGTAGTCCTGGTGCTCGGGCTCTGCCTGCCAGAAGTCTCCAACGGGCTCCACTTCGGTCACAACCTTTCCCGGCCAGAGGCCTGACGCGTCAACGTCCGCGATCGTCTCCTCGGCTATCCGCTTCTGCTCTTCGTCGACGTAGTAGATAGCCGAGCGGTAGGAAACGCCGATGTCGTTGCCCTGCCGATTTCTCGTGGTCGGATCGTGGATCTGGAAAAAAAGCTCCAGAATTCGCCGGTAGCTGATCGTCCCGGGATCGAAGATGATCTCGATGCCCTCGGCGTGAGTGCCGTGATTGCGGTATGTCGCGTTCGGCACGTCGCCGCCGGTGTAGCCTACGCGGGTCGCTATGATGCCCGGGAGTTTGCGGATCAAATCCTGCATCCCCCAGAAGCAGCCACCAGCCAAAACAGCTCTGTCAGGTCTTTCACTCATCTAGATATCCTCTACCTGGTTGATATAGGCGCCGTAGCCCTCGGCCTCCATTTCCTCGCGGGGAATGAACCGGAGTGCGGCGGAATTGATGCAGTATCGCAACCCACCCTGGTCTTCTGGACCGTCGGGAAACACATGGCCGAGATGGCTATCGCCATGCACCGAGCGGACCTCGGTGCGGATCATGCCATGCGAGTTATCCCTGAGTTCGTTGACGTTTGCCGGTACGATCGGCTTGGTGAAACTCGGCCAGCCGCAGCCGGAATCGAATTTGTCGGCCGAGGCGAACAGTGGTTCGCCGGATACGATGTCGACATAGACACCCGGCTCCTTGTTGTCATTATACTCCCCGGTGAAGGGGCGTTCGGTGCCGTTCTGCTGGGTCACCCGATACTGCTCAGGCGTCAGCTTCCGGACCGCATCGTCGGTCTTTCTGTAGGTCATTGCCCGTATCTCCGTTCCTGCACTGTTGCCTGAATATGGCGAGCGGCGATGAGTTTTCCCAATATCGGATGTGCATAGATTCCATAGCCGAGCGATAGGCGCACCCGCTCACGACCAGTCGTGCCGGGCCGCCAGCTGCGCGATTTTGCGGATCTCGAGCGGTGTGCCGGAACCGGAAACCGTCACAAGTACCAGTTCGCGCGCCAGGGAAATCCCTTCCACCGGACGGGTAACTATGCCCTGCACGACGATGGACCGCTCGGGCATGATGCAGATCGCACGGCCCTCGGGGACGACCTGCTGGACCCAGTCCTCGCGGTCGGCACTGAAGCGCGGCTGCATGACCGCGTCATGGTCCATCAGGTGCTCGGTGATCTCGGTGTGAAACTCGCAGGCCAGCCGGTCGACATAGGGGTAGGCGGCGATCGCCTCGGTGCTGACGACATCCTTGCCTGCCAGGGGATGGCTCTGAGCGCAGGCGAGGAGGAACGGCTCGCGAAAGAGCGGCACGACGTTGAGCTTGGGGTTGGAGCGGGGAGCCCGCGGCAGGACACAGGCGTGATACTTGCCCGAAAGCACTTCGTTAGCGCCTTCGCCAGCCAATAGCTGATGCATGTTGATCTTCACCGAAGGAAGCTCGCCAAGCGCGTCCTCAAAGAACGCGACAAATGCGGCAGGGCCGATGGTCGGGGCGACAGCGATATCGAGGATCCGGCGCCGGCCGAGCACCGTGTTTTCGGAATGCTCGCGCGTTTCTAAGCGCGAGCTCAATCCGCATGAACTCAGCCTGGACGTCGCGGCCGAGCGCCGTCAGGCGGCTGTCCTTGCCGTCGCGATAGATCAGCGGACTGCCCAAGTCTTCCTCGAGGCGCTGAATTGCCCGCGTGAGACTGGGCTGCGAGACACCGCTTCGACGCGCGGCTTCGGTAAAGTTCAGTGTTTCAGCGAGATTGAGAAAGTATCTGACCTGATTGATGTCCATGGATCGGTCTCGCTTGGGCTTGGATTGAACGGGCCATCATCTCGGCAAGGAAAGACATCGGCGGCTGCCGGATACCGGTTGTCACTCCGGCGCCGTTCGAATGCAAGGGCAGCCGGAAGGCGTAGGGAAAGCACGGACCTCCGTAGTGGTGCGGGCGGGTCCGCGCTTCCCCAAGGGCCCCTCGTTTCGTCGGTGATCCCCCGCACTTATACTTCAGCCATCTCCGCTTCACGCGCCTCGATCGGCCAAGCGACCGAATCGGGTGAATGCTCGGTCAGGAATTTCTCGGCTTCCAGGGCCGCCATACATCCCATGCCGGCGGCACTGATCGCCTGGCGGAATACCGGGTCGATGACATCGCCGGCGGCCTGCACCCCGGGGACGGTTGTTTTGGTCGACCAGGAGCCGACCTTGAGGTAGCCGTCCGCATCCATGTCGAGCTGGCCGCGAAACAACGCGGTTGCCGGATCGTGTCCGATCGCGACGAAAAGGCCGTGCGTCGATAACTCCTTCACCTCGCCCGTCTTCACGTTGCGGATCCGGACGCCGGTTACCGACTTCCTCGGCTCGCGTTCGCCGATAACCTCATCGATGACGTGGTTCCAAATGACGTCAACATTCGGTTTGGACAAAAGGCGGTCCTGCAGGATCGACTCGGCGCGAAAACGATCGCGGCGGTGGACGACCGTCACCTTGGAGGCAAGATTCGACAGATAAAGCGCTTCCTGCACGGCTGTGTTCCCGCCGCCGACAACGACCACTTCCTTGTTTCGATAGAAAAAGCCATCACAGGTTGCGCAAGCGGAGACGCCGAATCCACTGAATGTCTTCTCCGAGGGAAGGCCAAGCCAGCGGGCCTGGGCTCCCGTCGCGATGATGATCGCGTCAGCGATGTACGTGTCGCCGGAGTCACCTTTGAGATGGAACGGGCGCTTTGAGAGATCTACAGAGGTGATGATATCGTACACCACCTCGGTGCCGACATTCTCCGCCTGCTGCCGCATCTGCTCCATGAGCCACGGGCCTTGAACGGGTTCGGCAAAGCCGGGGTAGTTCTCGACATCCGTCGTGATTGTGAGCTGACCGCCCGCCTGCAGCCCCGTCACAAGGAGCGGTTTCAGGTTGGCGCGGGCAGCGTAGATGGCGGCGGTATAACCAGCCGGTCCGGCCCCGATGATCAGGACCCTGGCACGATGCGTGTTCATGAGGTGATCTCCTTCTGCGTCACAGTCTGGGATCAGCCGTGACGCAGTCTCGGGGGTTCATTGGTCGTATTGCCGGCGCGCGACGACGTCGATTTCGTTGCGGGCAATGCCGACATCATCGAGCAAGTGGTCGTTCAATTGCGTGAACGCGCGAAGGGTCTGGCGATAGCGCTGGTGGGCGCGGATCTTAGACAGAACAAAAGTCAAATACATGGGACGTTCCTTTCGTTGAACCGACCGGCACGGCCGATCTGGGGATGGTGGTTTCGTTCAATGCAATTTAGGAATGCGGGCGGAGGCGGGGCTCCGCCGTCGTTTTCGGTCATGCCCTGGTTGAGCGGAGCGCCGCGAGCGAGTCGACGGCAATCCAGAGGGAAAGGGCGAGCAGGCCGATATCCTTGAGCAGAAACTGGCCGGGAGCGACCGAAATCGCTGGAAAACCGAGCTCCGGCACGGACACTCCCGGGGTCGTCACCATGAAGCTGAGCGTGGTTGCGAACAGCCCGGCGGAGAGCAAGCCGCCGACGAGCGAGTAAACCGGGTTGACGAGCCGTGCCGCTATCAGGGCGCCGATGCTGAGTTCGAGGAGGCCGAGAAGGCTTGAGAAGTCCCTTACGCTGAAGATGGAGTAGGTCCAGCTCAACAGCGGACTGTTGCCGACTAGGCCGGTCAGCCCTTCCGCTTCATAAGCGGTGAACTTCATACCGCCGAACCAGCCATAGATCACGACCAGCGAAATATAGAGGCCAGCCGCGCTGACGGCCCGACCGTGGTGCTCGGCCGCATCGAGGAAAGCGGCGCGAGTCTGCGCGCGCCGATGGGCCGCGGCGCTGCGGATGGGAACATGAGGCATTGTCTTCTCCTTGGGTTGTCGCGGTGGGCGATCCGCCCGACTGACGCGGAGTAACGATACCGATCTGTATCGAACGAGAGAAGAGGTATACCGATCTGTATCGTTTCGCAAGAGCGAGCTTCTGAAAGGATCCTGGCCTTGTTCCCCAGGGAACTTCTTTTCCCGGGGGCTGCCGTGGGCCGAAAGGCTGCCCGTTGCAAGGAATGCCTCAGAAAGCCCCTTGTATTTGTTTTCCGTGACCGGTATGAAAAGATACAGACCTGTTACGCATTGCGAGGACGATAATGCGCCGTTCGGAAATTCGGGAACACCTGCTCGAAACCGCACTGCGGCTGTTCAACCAGCACGGCTATCACGCGACGGGCGTCGACCTGATCATCGCCGATGCGGGGGTGGCCAAGACGACGCTTTACCGGCACTTCGAAAACAAGGAAGACTTGATCCTGGCCGCGCTCGAGAGGCGCGACGAGGAGGACCGCAATGCCATGCGTGCCTTTGTCGAGCAGCATGCGAGCGATCCGGTCGAACGCCTTCTGACGACGTTCGATTTCCTCGAAACCACGGTCCGCGACAAGCAGTTCCGCGGCTGCATGTTCATGAGCGCGGCGGGAGAACACAAGGACACGGTCGATCCCGTGTTTCGCGCTTCCTTGATGCACAAGCGCTTGGCGCTCGCCTATTTGGAGGAACTCGCCCATGCGGCGCGGTTTGCCGAGCCGAAGCGGATCGCGGCCGAGATCAACCTCCTGCACGAGGGGGCGGTCGCCGTTGCGCAAATCACCCGCGTCGCCGAGCCCGTCCGGCAGGCCAAACGTATGGCGCACCAATTGCTCGTGGCGGCAGAACGGTTGACGCCGCCGACCCGGGGAGGGGATGGCGGTAATCGAATGCACGGGTGAAACTTGATCCCCGAACGCCCGCCGCGGCGCGGCATGGTGCACGGCTCAGGCGGATCTCTTCCTGGGTGACCCGCATCATATTTAAGGTCTTCCGCGAAGGTTCACCGGCCTAGCGGCCCCTGAGTGCGACTTCGACGATTGGCTGCTACTGATCTCGAGTATAGCCGTGGGGAACAACACAGTTATCGCGGCAGCCTCGACTCAGAACAGCGCATAATCCGACAGCTCGATTGTGACGGCGTTGAAATTGCGGTCGAGAGTGCCATCCGGCTTGAGTGCGTACACGCTACGGCGAGTCGGGTATTTCAGTCCGTCTACGTCGACGTAATCAGAAATAAAGTGCGCGGCCGGCGTGTCCGCCCACACATCAACCGTATAATCGTGACGGCGCAGCAATCCATCCAGGCCGAAGTAGAAGCGCTGCTCCCGCGTATGGCTATGCACGGAGTCGGGGAAACGTACGGCTATGCCACGAAGCCTCTCACCTTCGGTCTCGATCGGGACAACGTCGCGAGCTTCATAGCCGTGCTCGCCGAAAACAAAAGGCGCCGCATGGTATGTCCACATGGCATAGCCGTTGAAGTAGGCGAGGTTCAGCGGGTCCCACTGTCCATTGAAGCTGCGGTCGAACGCTTCACGCCCGTTGTTTCGCTCGGCGACAATCGAGCCATCTCCAGCAGTGATCTCCACATGCTCGGGAGTCCAGGTCATGGCCCAGTCGGGTTCTCCAAACGGAGTGACTCGGGTCCACTGGCGGAGAAACTCGCTTGTTGCGCGCCGCGGAACAGGAATCAAAGGAGCGCCTTTCAGCTCCCATAGCTTTCCACCAGTCCGTATGGTCGAGGCAATACCCCTGAACGTGCGCCAGCGGTCGTGCCCGCCGTGCGCCTCCAGAGCTTCTTGCAGAAGCGGGTGCAGCGTGCCACTCATCGATCCTCTCCCTAACTTTAGCCCTACGTCATAATACCATCCGACGGTGGGGCGGTCTTCTGTCGAGCGTCATGTCCAAGCTTTTGCGATCGAACCGAGTTTGACTATAAGTGCGGCGAGCGTCGCAACGAACAGCCCGTAGGCGAGCGCTGCCTGCCAGGCTCCCGCGGGAAGACCAATCAGCAGCAGCGTGTCGTTCCCACCGGGAATGAGCAGCGCACCCAATCCCATGAGCATGCCTGCGAGCGATCTCTTGAGCATGGTCTTCACTGACGGCCATTTCAGCATGAATCCATGCCTCCTAAGTCTCGCGGAGACGAGGCTGCCGCCGAACATGCTGAACGAAACCAAGGCGCCCGCGACGGGTATCGAAGCGATCGGCCCAAACGATGCGGTGAGCGAGAACCCGGGCGCAAGAACCGCCAGGATCGAAGAAGTGATGCCGACCGCACCCATCGACAGCGACAGTCGTCGGAAACCAGACTTGGATCTGTGTGACACGCCAAGCCTGACAATCACGAAGGTCAGCAGTAGAAGCGAGGGAAGCGCCGCCCCAAGCGATGGGGCAGCATCTATCGCGGCCGATCCGTAAGCAGATCGAGCAGGGATTCAATGTGGACGACCGCATAGATGCCGAGAAACGTGAACGCGAATTCGATTTCGCCATTGCCGAGATGCCCAACAGACCCGAACACGCAGGCGCCGTTCAAATACGAACCGATTCCAAGCAGAATGGCTGCGGGAACCAAGTAGCCGAGTGACGACCAGCCCTCTGGCATCATCGGTGCCGTTTCGAGGATTGCGTAGACGAGGGCCGCCCAGGCGGCACATTCGACCAGAGCGATGAAACGCGCTGGCCTCCTCTCCAATACCAACTCCCTCGTGGCGATGACGGTGCAGATCGAGCCGCGGTTCATCGCGAAACCGAGCACAAATCCTAGCACCGCCATCAAAGCCATACTCGCCCAGATCTCCAAGCCGGCGGCGACGGGGACAATGCCTGGTATGCTCGTGAGAAACTCGCTCATTCAGCAAACGGCCTCGCGTACTGCTCCAGCGTATTCAGAGTTTCCTGTGGCCCCCGGAATGCTTGAGGGCCAACGTCGCCGGCTTGGTAGGTCTTGTCCTGGTCTGTATTACTTTCGGAAGAACTTAGAGCAGAATTTCCGTATAGAGTTCCGACGCGCCCGGCTCGGGATCATTCGTGGCGAAATTCGACGCCTTGTTGACTGTCTCGCGCGCCTTGCCTTCGATGATAGTTCATTTTTTTGGAAGCGGCAGCAGCCCGCGCTTTCGACGAAAGAGCCGAAAAGCGCGGGCCGACTTCATCCGGTTGCCCCTGTCAGCGATCAAGCACTCTTCCACAGAAGCGGCCGCGGTGCGAACCCGAGTTCAGCCTTCGCCCGGCCGTTGGAGGCTCCGGTCAGGCGGGTGTGGTAGTAGACCGCTTCCTCGCCGGCCGTCTTCAGCGCATCCTCCACGCTCACGCGCTTGGGCTCCGGCGCATCGACCCACCGGGCGAAGGCCGGCAGCCATTCGGCGACGGGCAGCGGATCGTCGTCGACGACATTGTAAATCCCAGGCTCGGCGTTGAGCGATGCGACCGTCGCGGCGATGGCGTCGTCGATGTGGACGAAGGACCAGACGGCATTGCCTTCGCCGATGATCGCCGACTGGCCCTTGCGCGCCTGATCCGCGATGGCTCCCTCCGGTCGATACCAGGTGTTGGGACCGTAGAAGAAGCCGTAGCGCAGTACGACGCCGTCGAGCGATGGCGAGGCGAGCACCCGGTCCTCATAGGCGGCGATGGTGCGCGTGCTCTCGCCGATCTCGCCGGGAGCGTCGTGTCTCAGCTTGGCGGTCTCGTCCGCAAGCCCTCCTGCCGGCGCCTCCAGGTAGAATCCACGAGACTGCATGATGTAGCGGCGGACTCCCAGCTTCTCTGCCGCGGCGATGAGATTGGTGCCGCCCTCGCGGTGAAGGCGCGTATCGTTGGGCATCGCCTTGATTATATCGGCAGGGTTGGCCGGAAGCCAGGTGAGCTGATCGATCACCACGTCCGGCGCTGCCGCCTCGATCGCGCGATAGACCGCCTCACGGTCGAAGGCATCGGCGAAAGACACCTCGGCCCCGAGCTCGCGCAGACGATCCGGACCCTGGCCGGGACGCGTCATGCCAGTCACCTGATGGCCAAGCGTCGCGAGCGACCGTACAAGCGGCAGGCCGACGGCGCCAGTGGACCCTGCGACAAAGATCTTCATAGCCAATTCCTTGGTTGGGGCGCTTTGCCCGTCTTATTTTTCCAGGGCAGCCTGTGGCGTCTTGCGGAAACTGATCGCCAGGCGATTGTAAGTGTTCATCAGGCCGATCGCGATCGTCAGATCGACGAGTTCCCGCTCCTCGAACACGGCATGCGCCGCCTCATAAGCTTCGTCCGGGACGTTGGTCTCGGCCACGCGTGTCACCGTTTCGGCCCAGGCGAGGGCCGCCCGCTCACGCGCGTCGAAGAGATTTCCGGCTTCCGCCCAGGCCTGCACCAGCGCGATCTTCTCGATCTTCTGCCCTTTTTTCAAAAGGTCGCGGGTGTGCATGTCGAGGCAGTAGGCGCAGTTGTTGATCTGCGAGATCCGAAGATAGACCAGATCGACCAGCTCCGAGGGGAGACTGCTCTGCATGATGTAGCCGTAGACTCCGCCAAGCGCTTTGACGCCGGCCGGTGCGATCTGGTTGTAGTCGAGACGCTTGCTCACTGTTCTGTTCCTTGGAAGTGTTCTGTCGGTGAACGTCGGTTCACTCGATGTTGGTGGTCAGTTCCTTTTCGTCGGTATCGGCGACGAAGACGGCGAGCAGCTTTGCGGACTTGGTCTTGCTCGCATTGCGGCTGATGAGGTGGTTGGCCGCCGGCGGCTCGTACCAGCTCTCGCCGGCGCGATAGGTCTGCGTCGGGCCATCATTCACCTTCGACTCGATTTCTCCGGACAGGACGTAGGCGAAGATGAACGACGAGTCCGCATGCCTGTGCGGGGCCGAAGTTCCACCCGGCGGATAGTCGACGATGAGCGCGGTCAGCGTTTTGCCCGGAATGTTGGGTATCGCCTTTTCGAAATGGGGCGTGACAACGTCGCCGGGGTCATGCGCCGCGGCAGGCATCGCGGTGGCGATTGCGAGGGCAGCGCCGGCGGCGCCAATGAATGATCGTATGGTCATAATAGCGGTTCTCCTTTGGGTTTGATCACAATGACATTTCTTCCTTGCCCCCTAGAAATGACGTGCTTCTGGTTCTAAAAAAAGCACCAAGAACCCGCAACAATCGTGTACCAGGAGAGCATGGACAAGCCGCTACAGTTGGAGCTCGACCGGTCCGCGAAGACGCCGCTGACCGAGCAGATCCGCAGGGGCATCAGCGCCGCGATCGAAAGCGGGGTGCTCGCGCCGGGCGCGCGGCTACCCTCCTGGCTGGATCTCGCGGCCCAGCTCGGCGTTGCCCGCGGCACCGTGCGCACGGCCTACGAGAAGCTCTCCGCCGCCCAGCTCATCGTCGCATCGCGCGCGGGCGGAACCCGCGTTGCGGATCGGCCTGCCGCCATCGCCCGCGTCGAGCAGCCACCCGATCCCGGCTCGTTCCTGGAGCGGTATCTGGAGATGACGGCGGGGCCGGCGATCTTCCAGATGGGCGTGCCTGCACTCGAAACCTTTCCCGCGACACTCTTTGCCAGGATACGCTCACAGGCCGTCCGCGCGGAATCGAGCGCCCCGGCGATCTATCCCGACCCGCGCGGCGAATTGGACCTGCGGCGGGAGATCGCCAGCTATCTTGCCGTTGCGCGGGGCATCGAGTGTTCCCCATCCGAGGTTATGATCACCGCCGGATTCGCCAGCGGGCTCGGACTGGCACTGCGCGTACTCGGGCTTGAGGGGCGGAAAGCCTGGATGGAGGATCCCGGGTTCCCGTTCACCCGGCGCGGCTTGGAGCTCGCGCGATTGTCGCTCACGCCGATTCCCGTAGACGCCGATGGAATCGATGTCGGCCATGGCTTCCACCATGCCCCGGATGCAGCGCTGGTCGTCGTGACAGCGGGGCAGCAGGCGCCGCTGGGGCGCACCCTGTCGTTGGCACGCAGACTGCGCCTGCTCGACTGGGCAGCCCAGACCCAAGCCTGGGTCATAGAGGACGACTATCTCAGTGAATTGCAGCTCAATGGCCGGGCGGCACCGGCGCTTGCCTCGATTGATCGCGCCGGGCGCGTTGTCCACATAGGCTCCTTCAGCAAGACCATCAGCCCGGCGTTGCGGCTCGGCTTTCTCGTCGCGCCGCCTGCGCTGGCATCGCGTTTTGCGGAGGTCGCGGCCTGTCTTGCGCCGCCTCCGGGGCCGGCGGTGCAGCTCGCAACCGCCGAATTCATGCGCGAGGGCCACTACATGCGGCATTTGAGGCGCACGAAGCGCGTCTACTCAGCCCAACGGGACGCCTTGCTGAAATGTCTTCCGCCGAATGCCGGGGAGGCGGCTGTCGCCGGTTTGGCCGTGCTGCTGCGCCTGCCGGACGGCGCGCCGGACGTTGCCATCGCACGGGAGACGCTCGCATTCGGGATGGCCCCGGCACCGCTCTCCGTCTGGTATGCGTCGCCGAATTCCGCAAAGTCCGGCTTGCTCTTGGGGCTCGCAACAGCGCCACAAAGGCAACTCGAGAGATCCTGCGACCGCTTGCTTGGACTCATAGGCGCCTCACGTGAGGGCTGGGGAGTAGCGTGAAAGGCCGACGCTGAGTCAAGGGCGAGATCCCCCGCGATGGGACAGATTGCATCGCGCGCCTTCTTCAGATCGCGCAGGCGAATTCTCGAGATTCGCGCTGGAGTGCTTTCGTGGTGGCACGTTCGCGAGGAAGGTCTCGACGTCAGCGAGCTTGCGGGCGCGAGCAGGTGGAGGCGGTCTTCACCACGCCCTCTATGCACAATTCCACGGTGACGACGATGAGCGCAAAGCGCCGGCGAGCGCTCGTCGAGGTCGTGGAGCGCTACGACCTCGTCATCATCGAGGACGACGTCTACGGACCGATGCTCTAATCCAGGAATTTTCGGGTTAAAGTTCACATGCCGCGACGTCGTTTAGGCGGACGGGTCATTGTGAATGCGTCCGGCTTTATCCTGCGCTCGATTTCTTTCCAGGTGACGGGTGCCGCGACGGGAAAGCCGGAGCGAGCTCTGGGCGAATAGGTGCCGACGGCGGTGGTGCCACGGCCGTTCCTGAGGTAATCGAGGAAAAGTTTGCCGGGCCGGCGCGAAAGCTGTGCCGACGTGACGTAGCGCTCGGGATCGCTGCTGGCGAACTGTTGCGCCAGGCGTTTGGCATAAGCGTGCACAGCATTGTGCGCCATCTTCGCCGGCAGAGGCGCCATTAGATGAACGCCCTTGCCGCCGGTGAGCTTCGGCCAAGTCTGGAGACCCTCCGCCTGAAGGAACTCCCGTAGCCGCAACGCGGTCTCGACGACGAACTCCCACGCCACGGCTTCGCCGGGATCCAGGTCGAATATCAGCGTGTCGGCGTGCTCGATATCGTCGACCGTCGCCGCCCAGGGATGCAGTTCGACCGCGCCGATTTCGACAAGGCCCAGCAAACCGGCGAGATCATCGACCCAGAGCCGCACACCTTCGCCGCCCTCGCGTTTCTCAATGCGGAGCTGATGGACCTCTGGCGGGATCGGCGGCAAGGGTCCCTTGTGGTAGAAGGTGGTGCCATGGAGGTGCCGCACGAGCTTCAGCGGACGGCCGCCGAGGAAATGAAGGGCGCGATCGGCCACGCGCGTCCAATAGGCCGCAAGCTCCTCTTTCGAGGGCACAACCGCGTCCGGCAGTAACTGCAAAATGTTTTCGCGGGGAACCGGGCCGGAGGTCGGGGTGACGCTCGCTAACCTTTTCGGCGCATCCCTGGAGGTTTTCTGCAGGCCCTTGAAGACCGGCTCGCGCAACAGGCCGTCGTCGGTCACGCCGCTGTAGTCGACCTCAGCGTAGACCCGTGGCTCGACCCACGTCGCCTTTGGCTTGTTGATCGGATGGGAGAGGGGGCTCTTGCCGATGATCAGCGGGTCAAGCCGCTCCCGCACCTCGCGCGCGGCCGCAAGCGTGTAGCCTGTTTGAGCCTTGCCGGCATAGACGAGGCGATCGCCCTCCCAGCGCCCGAGATAGAGCGAGGCGATCCGGCGCGGCTGGGCGCCGAGCTTCTCGACGAAGGCGATGATGGGAAATGCCGCGCGCTTCGTGCACTTCGTCTTTGTCCAAATTTCCTGCCGTCCCGACCGGTAGGGTGCGTCCTTGCGCTTGGACACGATCCCTTCCAGACCCATCATGCAGGCGTGCTCGTAGACCTCGTCTCCTTCATCGATGTCGAGATGGTCGACATAGGCGACGGCGCCGGCGCGGTCGCCTATGAGCTCGCGCAGGACACGCTTGCGCTCGCTCAGGGGCATCCGTCGGAGGTCGTATCCGTCCAAATAGAGCAGGTCGAACGCCTGGAACGTCAGGTGCGGCGATGAGGGTTTCGCGAGCTCGCGCCGGAGTGCTTGGAAATCGGGAAGGCCCGTCTTGCCGAAAACGGTAGCCTCGCCGTCCATCACAAGGTCGTGGCCTGCGAGTTCCTCCGCGGCCGTCGCGATTGACTTGAATTCCTTTGTCCAATCAAGACCCGTTCGAGTGTAGATCGTGACCTTGCGCCCACGGATGTGCAGTTGCGCTCGGTAGCCATCAAACTTGATTTCATGCAACCACTCCGGACCGTCGGGCGGTCGTTTCTTCAGCGTTGGATGACAAGGCTCAATGAAGGCGGGGCAGGTGGCCTCCTTCGCGCCCATACTAGCCAGACGACGGTGAGAGGCCGCTTGTTTGCCGGCTTGCGGCCGCGGGTTCTTGGCACGCCGATCCAAGACATGCCTCCATGTTCTGAACTGAGCGTTCAATCCTTACACCCGAGAATCGTTCCCGAGACTGCTTCGTTCCAACGGATGCAACGGTTTCGCACTTGAGCGAGTTTAGTGGGTGGGCCTTGCGTAGTTGTCGACGAAACGACAGCGCTGGCTGGGGCCGGTCGCCCCCAACGGACTAGTCTACATGGCGCAGAGTACCAGGCAAAAGCTGATGAAGGCGAGCGATATCCCTGCCTTCGTCGAGGAGGTGATCAAAACCGGCTGCAACATCTGCGCCGTCGGCCACGACAAATACGTGGTTGAAGACGCAGACCTGTCGCCGGGTGACTATGAGAAAACAACGCGCAGGCTGAAGGAAATCGAGGATACTTACGGCGATCGTGATTTCCTCATGTTGGAAATCGTTGCTTACCTTCGCTCGATTGGTCGGCATGTCGACCTCGGCGCGGATGGGTCTGAGTAGGAAGGCCAGCAAAAAGCCCCGCCACTATCGCGGGGCAATCCCGCATCCTGTTGCCTTCGTTGGAGGCGAGGACGTAGCCAAGAGATGCAGCTACCCAGAGACGCTATCTGCCGTTTGATCAGAGAGGAAGGTCTGATCCCGCGATTCCGGTCCGCCCCTTCAAAACATCGGCAAGGTAAACGCTTCTCGCTTCGTCCGATCAAGCATAATCTTCGACATTCGGGTCACATCACCGGCATCGACAAGCGCGTCGCGGATTTCCTTCGGGCGATGTCGGGCGCCTCACTCGGCCTCCATTTCGAAAGTGCGGTACTCGCCACTTTCGCTCGAGAGTGGGCACGTCTTCGGCGGCGCCAAGGACCAAGAAAAAACAACTCTTGGTGGTAGTCGGTCTGCGCGCGGTCGGCGCTTGCGACAATGCTGGTGAACGCAAAGACAGCGCGAAACTGGGTGGGCCAGGGCACGATTTAACGGGAGGATTGCTCATGAAGCCCCGGATTTCTGTACTAACGCTTGGTGTCGCAGATCTGGAACGGTCTCTCGCTTTTTATCGTGACGGACTCGGACTGCAGACCCCAGGGATCGTGGGCCGCGAATTCGAGCACGGCGCCGTCGCGTTCTTTGATCTTTCGAACGGTGTCAAACTTGCGATCTGGAATCAGGACGATCTGGCTCACGATAGCGGCCTGACAAAAGCGCCCGCCAGCAGCACATCGTTCTCGATCGGCCACAACGTCGCGCACCGAAGCGAGGTGGATGACGTCATGGAACAGGCACGCGAAGCGGGCGCGGCCATCGTGAAGCCCGCCCAAGAGACATTTTATGGGGGATATGCGGGCTACTTCACCGATCCCGATGGTCACCTGTGGGAAGTCGTGTGGAATCCGGCCAATTTGCCGGAGGGCGACTGACTTGAGCCGAGCTTCCGTGACGCTGAGGGTTCCGCAAAGAGCGACACTGCCGATTGTTTGCCCGTTAACCCACTTGATCGACGGCTAAAGTGCCTGCCGGTAGCGGTTTGATCAGCGATTTGGCAGAAACGGTCAGATCCAGCCAGTCGGCCCAGGCGTTCCGCTCCAGGATGACGATCTGACGGTCGTGGTATGGAGCGATGTCCGGCCCCGGCTCCATTGTCAGCATAGTGAAGGCTTGGCCAACCTCCGGCGTTTCGCGCCAGATGCCGGCAATGCAGAAGATCGGCTCGTCATTCTTGGTGAAGAGCCATTTGTCCTTGCGTTTCTTCTTCGGGTCCTTCGGATCGGTGAACTCGTAAAAGCCGTCGGCGATGATCAAGCAGCGATTGGCATTGAACTCTCGGCCCTCCGACCGGAAATTATACACCGGCCGCTTGTTCGGCCCGGGCCAGCTCCAGCGCCGCTGCACGAGCTCGGCCTCGTTCCGGGTCCCGCCGATTGTCCGGACGATGGGGCCGACATCGGTGATCTTGATGTCTTCGCGCGGTTCAAGATTCGGCGCGCCTTCGCCGAAACGGATCTCGATCTTGAGGTCGGCGAAGTCGTTGACGATTGAGGCGACATCCACCATCAGCCGATAATCATTGCACATGCTTCCTCCGTCTCAGGTCTGGTTGCCTCTCAAGTCTGTTCCTAATATGTTCTATCAATGACGAGTCCGACCGTTTTCCAATGCCATCAGGGGCCTGAGCACCCGCTTGCGGCAGGAGTGCGCCGATATGCCGGAAATTCACGTCTGCACCGTATTGCCAGCGGCGCTCGACACGCCGATCTATCGGTCTGCCGGCAATTATTTCGGCAGAACCGTCCGCGCGATTATACCGGTCAATTCGCCCGAGTCTGCCGCCAGGATTGTTGTTCGACTTGTCGAACGGACGAGGGCGGAGGCTTTGGTCGGAACAGTGGCCTATGCTCTGATGCTTGCCGCCAGGTTGGCGCCGAGAGTTATCGAGCGAATGGTTGG
Source organism: Sinorhizobium meliloti 4H41 (assembly GCF_000375585.1). Taxonomy (GTDB): domain Bacteria; phylum Pseudomonadota; class Alphaproteobacteria; order Rhizobiales; family Rhizobiaceae; genus Sinorhizobium; species Sinorhizobium meliloti_A. The sequence continues at coordinate 142,255 of NZ_AQWP01000013.1, forward strand.
TCAGCAGGATTGCAGTTCAAGGAAGAAGTCGCGCCTGCAGCTCGCGGGAATCTGTTCGAGAGTACTCATCCCGGCACGGTTAGCGATGGCAAGAATACTGGAAGCGCAAGTTGCGCTTGAAAGTTCGATAGGATGACAGGTGGGCCGTTCCTGCCGCTCTCCGCTCCTGGACGTGCGCTAACCCAGCTACCAATGAGGGACCGCATGCGAACCGCGATTGACACGGTCGTCGCATCTAGGACGAACTCGCCAGATGATTAGGTCCCTCGGGCGACTTAACGAGTCAGCCTTGCGGACGTATAGCGAGGTGTTTCAGCATCGCCACGTCGCGCACACCCGTTTGATAAATTGAGATCAGCCTGGCGGCGAGCTCCTCAGCTTCTTCTCCCTCTCTTGGGATCTGATATTCATCCAAGATCTGGTCGAAGAGACTACCCAGCATCTCGACGTCGTCAGGACTGATCGCTCCAGATTCGTAGCTGCGGCGTTCCGTGGCGCAACTCCAGACGTGGCGTCGGAGAATTTCGACTCCGGCCGCAACCGGCTCACATCAAAGTCGATGAAGGGCACAGTATACGCTTTACGGGCAGATTTGCATCCTTCTTGGCGAACCGCAGCCTGACTCAACGACCGCCGAGGGGCGCTTCCTACGTCCGCTCTCGATGTCTCGCACCCGGCATGATAGCCGCCCTTCTTGGTACTGCCGGTTGGGATGGGCGGTTCCACTTCACGCGTTTGACGCGGAATACCGCAACCAAGTTTCTCGTCGGGGTTGTTCACGCTATTTCCGCCACCAAGACAGAGAGCTCCGTGCCCCGATCCACCAGTGAAGTTTTCGACAGCCACCTGAACCTGCGAATTGACGGCGATCTGGAACGGGATCTCGTTGAGAACTACTCGGAGAAAGTGGTGCTATTGACGGTAAACTCGAACATGAGCGGGCATGACGCAATCCGTGCATCGGCCGCTCGGCTGCGAGAGCAGCCCCCAGGGGCGAAGTTTGAGTTCGTCGCTAAGCAGGTGAACGGGCCGCACGCATTAATGATCTGGAGGGCGACAAGTCAGCGCTTCGATGACGTCAAGGGTGCGGACAGTTTCGTCATCAAAGCTGGAAAGATCGTTTCCCAATCGATTCACTACAGGCTGGTGGCGGGTTAGCGGCGGCCGATGTAGGCGAAGGAAAGGGCTGGAATTTGGAACCCGGATGAGCTTTTGCCGGTTATCGCAAAGGAAAAACGTCAGGAGGTCCCAGATGAGGGAAATTCTTTGGCGCGTACCTCTGTCGGTCACCCTGCAAAACGGCATGTCTCGCCGGTTCACCGGCCCCTATGAGGCTCTTGATTTCCTGGAATACGAGTGGCCATGCCACGGGAAGCGGTACCACCGCGCGGTACGCGACTGTCGTGCCGCACTGTCCGGGATCTTAAGTACCGAGGTCGCAAGAGCCTCATTCACCACCGCCTGCGCCGAGGCATCCTTGGCGTGCAGCGACGGGCACACCGGCTGTGCGACCGAGTTGTCGGGGAATCCCGCCGCGGCACCGCAACACTGATCGCTGCCAGGTACGGCTACACTCCCGTGAGCGGCGGGCGCAAAACTTTCCACGAGTGCTAACTGAAATCATTGGTACAGCAATCTCATACAGATGATCAGCGCCGTGTGATCAAAATCGGGCCCGTCACACATCAACGTCGACGGGTCTCCGAAGGATTTGGGTGGACTCAAGTCTCGTTGGTGAGATCAGCAGTCCGTCTCAATCAGCTGTGCTACTCTCCCGTATGCGGCGAGATCCGTCCTTCCTCTTCAAGCTCTTTTTGAGCCTGGTGCCAATGCCGCTCATGGCCGCCGTCAGGCCGCCCCTCGCGTTCCCAGATCTCATAAGCGCGTGCCCGAATCCGATCTTCATCGTCTTCTGTGATCCGATCCGGTGGTTCCGTGCGGTTCTGGTCTTCTCTCTCCAGTTCTCGTTCGATCGTTTCCCGCGACCCTTCGACCGGATCTTCGTTCTGCTTCTTTCTGTTAGCCATCATTTCCTCCCTTGTACGACGAGTGGATGTAGGGCATTGGCTAGAGAAGGGAACTGCCTCATCGCTTATTGTGCACTCGTCTCCGGCGCGGTGAAGCAGCCGGAAGCACCTGGTCGCTTTCGGCGCAACATGCCCGATTCAATTGTGGTTGCGGTGCTTGGCTGCCCAGCCAGCGATGGGCCCTTCAGCAATGCGGTTCGGCAGAGCGCCATTTCGCGACGCAAGTTTGCGCCTGCTCAATGCCGCAGAAATCTTGGGCATCCGCGGCGGGCCGACGCATGCACTTTCCGAGGGCGCGCGGGTCTTCAATCAGGCGGTGGGCGGCGAGGTCGATCACATTGTCGCCGGCTCCCAGCCACTGATGTGCCGCAGCGGCTGCCCGATCACCCCAGGTCGGAAACGACGCAGTTGCCTTCCTGAGGTTTCCAGCGCGGGCGGGGGCCGGAACGATTTGCAGGAACACTCGGCTGGCGGCCGCTGTCGAGAAGACAGGCATTCTCGTTTCGCTTGTAGTCCATTGCCGGCGGTCTGCGTCCATTCCCTTGAACGGAGGCGAACTGTGTCGGTCGGGACTAGCCGCCAATCCCATCGACTTTCCGTCAGGAACAAGGCCCTTTGCGCGCGCATTACGAGCTGTAGTATCTTTCCGAGACGGCGCAGCGCGATGGGCAGAAGCATGAACCTTGAAGACCTTTACCGGCTTTTGCGGAACGGTCATATCGAAGCGCAAGGAATCATCGACACGGTCCCCGATCCTCTCCTTGTGCTTGACCGGAACCTGTGCGTCCGATCCGCCAGTCGGGCATTTTTTGCGACTTTCAACGTCGACCGTGACGAGACAATCGGGCAGCACCTCTATGAACTGGGCAACGGGCAATGGGACATTCCTGAGCTGCGCCGTCTGCTCGAAGAGGTGATCCCGAGGAGCACGGCGGTCGTGGACTATGAGGTCGAGCATGACCTTCCGAGCATTGGCCGGAGAACGATGCTCGTCAGTGCGCACCGGTTGTTCCATCCCGACAACAACAGCCGCACCCTGCTACTCTCGATCGTGGACGCCACGGAGCGACGCCAGCTTGAGGCCGAGAAGGATGTGCTCTTGGGTGAGCTCCGGCATCGCATGAAGAACCTGCTCGGCTTGGTGCAGGCAATTGCGCGCCAGACCAAGGCCTCGGATCGAACGGGCGAGGAATACCGCGACGCATTCCTCGGTCGGTTCAATGCGCTCGTGCAGGCCCATAATGCCGCATACTCGCAAGAAGGCGAGGCCGACCTCCATGAGGTGCTTCAGCGAACGCTCAAGCCCTATTCAGAAGGATCGCTCGGAGTTCTCGTCGAGCCGGGGCAGAGCGTATCGCTTGCGTCGAAGCAAATCATGCCGCTAAGCCTGATTGTTCACGAGCTCGCGACCAATGCGATCTATGGCGCGCTTTCAACACCCTCTGGACAGGTTCGCGTCCGCTGGGAGGTTGAGGAAGCGAGTGCTCCAAGTGTCCGGCTGGTGTGGGAAGAGAGCGGCGGCCCTTCGGTAACTCCGCCGTCCTCCTTCGGGTTCGGCACGCAGCTTATCGAGTTCGCTGTCAGCCGCGAATTGGCAGGACGGGTGGAACTGAACGATGCACCTTGCGGTTTGGTCGTCGAGATCGTCGCACCGTTAGGATCGGTCTCATAAATTGAGGCTGGTCACATGCATAAGACCGTGCTTGTGAGTTACAGGTCCACTGAGGAAGTCGTCACCACGAAGCGGTTTCTTTGCATGCGTCAAGACCACCCAACGAAAGCACTCAGCCCCGGCGCGAGGGGGTTACCTCCAGGTCATTCCAAAGTTGCAGCTCCTGCAGTCCTGTCGTTTAGCAACTGCGAAATTGCAACGATCAATTGTGTCATGACGAAAGGCTTTTCGATCATGATACTCTTGGGAACGCCTTGAGAAGCCCAATCGGGAGCACTGTCCCCGCTGATGTAGACTACCGGCATCTCCGGGTCGATCTCCCTTGCAATGCGGGCGACATCCCAACCGCTAGGGGATTCAGCGAAGCGGATGTCCGTGACTATTCCGGCGATGGAAGACTCTGCGGCTTTCAAGTGCTCGATTGCCTTCTTGCCGCTCGTCACCGTCAAGACCATGAACCCGGCCTCTTTAAGAGCGTCTTCGAAGTCCAATAGCAGGAGAGTTTCATCTTCTGCGAGCAATATGGTAACCGACTCCAACGCATGTCCCCCGGAAATATGGTTCCCGTGAACGCGCAGTTTGGCAAACTGTTCCCTCAAATGTGACTGGATTCGGCGCCTTGCTCAGGTTTCCTGGTCAGGCGAGACCGGTGTTCGCGCAGCAGCCTGCGACCAATCACGTTCGTGACTTACCGACTTGCGTCCATAGGTGCCGCACTTTGTTTGTAAGCGCTCATTTCCATGCGCGTTGACGCGGCCCGTTTGACCGGGTCGCTGTGCGACGGCTGCATTGGATCAGGCAGCGGCTGCTTTGGTGAAGTTGAAGGGCAAGAGATCGGTGATGTCAGTATCTGTTGCGCGCTGTGGCAATTCACTAAGCACGTGGCGCAAGTAGGACAACCATATAGAAAAAGGCAGTGGTGGCGGCGCTGATGCCAAAGAGCAAAAAGCAGTCAATCTCCGCCTGCAATGGCAGAGGCGCCTGGCGGAAACTCCGCCTCTAGGATTTTTCTCAGCGTCGCCGCATCAGCCAGAAAGGCCCCCGGATCGTCTCCAGCCACGAATTCAAGCATGGCAAAACGCCGGCCGGTCCAGCGCGACGACGGGATGGCGGCCAGCACGGCTCGCCAGTAGTCGGCGGCGGATGCCAGGGGTAAGCGGTTGCGGTCGCCATCCCAGGCGAAGACATGGAGATGCGAAATGTGCTCGCCGATGCGAGCGATCTCCACGAGGGCCTCATCGAGCGGGAGCCCAGGCCGCGGCTGCCAGTAGAGATAGACATTCGGGTGCGCGACCGCCTCGATCAGGCTGAGCGCCGACCCGGTCTCGTCCGTCAGGGTCTGTGGGTGATATTCCAGCGAGACCGTGACGCCGTGCCGGGCGGCTTCCGCGGCCATGTCGCGGATCACATTCGCCACGGTCCGCCGTTCTTCGGGGCTGTATACTCTGGAATCGCGCTGCCGCGTGCCGGGCCAGATGCGGATGTTGGAGGCACCAAGCGCGACCGCCGTTGCCAGGGCGGGCGCGAGGGCGGAAAGATCGTCGGTCGGCGGAGCGATATAGGAGCCATAGGAGGTCTTCAGACCCGCGCGTTCGCACAGGTACCCGACAGTGCGGGCGGTGGACGCGTCGCCCGGAGGAACATGGGCGTCTCCCGCCCATTCGATAGCGGCGAGCCTCGCCTTCGCTGCCAGCGCGACGATTTCGTCGGCGGGCAGCTTGCGGAAGGTGACCGTGCAGAGGGCCGGTTCGAAAACGTTCATGCCATGCGCCCCAGATCCCGCTTGTGAACCTCGAACAGGAGCGGCCTGCCTTCGAGGAACCGCGCCACTTCATCGACCGCCATTTCCCCGAGGCGCGTGCGTTCCAAACCGATGGCGCCCGCAATATGCGGCGTCAGAAATACGTTCGGCAGGGCGTAAAGCGGTGAGCTTTCGTCGGGGATTTCGGGGTCGGTAACGTCGATCACGGCATTGATCGCGCCCGACTGCAGTTTTTCGATGAGTGCCACCTCATCCACCAACGCGCCGCGCGCCGTGTTGATCAGCGTCGCGCCGTCCTTCATGAGGGCGAGTTGGCGGTTGTCGATCATGTGCTGGGTTTCGGGCAGCAGCGGCGCGTGCAGCGACACGATATCGGACCGGGCCATCAACGTATCGAGATCGACCTTCTCTGCCTTGAGAGCCATGGCTTCGCCGTCGCTGACCAGCGGATCATAGAGCAGCAATCGATAGTCGAGGAGACGCAGCAGCTCGATCACGCGGCGCCCGATCCGCGATGCCCCGACGATCCCCACGGTACGGCGATGATTTCCGATCGCTTCGCCCTGAAGAATCTGGGTGCGCTCGCGCCTGCGGTCGGCCGCGTAGACATCGCGGAACCGGAACACCTGCTTGCCCGCGAAAATAATCGCTGCGAGGGTAAACTCGGCGACTGGCACGGCATTGGCCTCCGCCGCGTGGCTGACCTTGACCCCCGCATCGAACACGCTCTCGCCGACGAGCCCCTTGATCGTGCCGGCGGCATGAACGATGAGGCGAAGGCGCGGCGCCCGGGCGAGGACGGCCGCATCGATGAACGGCGAGCCCCAGCCGGTCACCAGGACCTCTGCCTCCGCCAGCAATCGCTGCGACCGCTCATCGGCGAGCTCCGTCACCGGCCGCTGATCCGGTATTCGGGCGAAGGCGCCGAGCCGCGCGAAAAGCTCCGGCGTCAGAACATAACGCGTCCTTTCCGGCTGCATCGCAAAGACGACGGTCGGGAGGGTCATGGCATCGATCCGGGCGCCTGCATGGCGCTGACGATAAAGCCTTCCGCCCTGAGAGCGTCCAGTGCCTCCATATCGGGCTTCGCCGGCAGGTTGGACCAGTCGTCGGCAATGGCGGAAGTGTTGCGGGCTGCAAGCACAGCGCAGGCGAGCATGGTTTTCCCAGCGGGGATTTTGGTCCGCAACTGCGGCACCAGTGTCTTTGCGGCAATCAGATTGGTGTTCGGCGGCGCCTTCTGGATCAGGCCTTCGCGCGGGACGGTCGAGCCGAGATCGCGGATCCCGCTGAAATCTTCCGCGCCGATTGCGTGGGCCGTCCCTTCCGCGGCGGCGAGCGTGTCGGCCTCGAAATCACGTCGGGGAATGGCGAATCCGCCTTCAGCGGTCTGCAAAGGCCGGGGCGTCGTGATCCGGTGCACGCGCACGTACCAGGGCGAAGCGGGAACAAGCCACGTTTCGACAACGACGTCCGGCCAGGGGGACCATTTGGAAAACAGCACATCGTCCGCAAGCCGCACCACCTCATTGGCCTCGCGCACCCGGTAATGAATGCCGTCGTCGCTGAATGCCAGCATCGAATCGAAGGCGCCGCCGGCAAATGCCCGTTCGTCGCTCTCGACGCTGAAGGCGTATCGCGTCGAATAGGCGAATTTCGCATATTTCTCCGAGCCGAAACGCATCTGGCGGTTTTCCTGGCCGGAGGAAAGCGCCACCACGTCCCCTCCGACCGGCATCATGACCATGCCCGGATGGCGAAGAGCAACCGGTTCGGCCAGTGGCCACAGCGGTTCTTCCGCGCTCGTCCAGAAGGGATGGTCTTCGCCGACGCCAAGCGGCAGGAAGGCCTTGAAGGCCCAATAGGGCGAACCGGCCGAATTGTAGTTTTCCGACATCAGGAGGTTCGGATAGCCGTAGCCGATGGAGAGAACGCCGTCCCGATCCGCTATCGGCTTGTCTGCCCACCATCTGAGGTGGCGGAGGCAGAGCCCCTTGATCTCGCCCCAGGGCAGCGCCTCGAGGTCGGCAAAGGCCAGTGCTGCCCAGAAGCCGGCGCAGGCGAAGCGATAGGTGAGACTACGGCCGAAGGGGAGGGTCGCTCCGTCTTCGGCGAACCAGTGGCGGAAATCCCGGGCGAAGGCGACCGCCCGCTCGCGATATCGTTCCGCATGGTCGTCTTTCACGAGGCGCGCATAGATCAGCCCGTAGAAGTGCATGGCAAAGGCGATGTAGTGGTCGACGCGCCGCACATTGCCGTCGCGATACCAGCCGTCCCCTATGTAGAAGCCGTCCAGTTCGGCGAGATAGGCCTTGGTCAGGCTGCGATCGTGCTCGATGCCGAGGCGATCGAGAGCGATGTCGACGAAAACCCGAAAGAACTTCCAGTTGTTGTCGGCGTAGTCGAACTTGCGGGCATGAAGGAGATAAGCGACGAGATTGTCTCTTCCACGCCCGCTCAAGGGATCCCACAGTTTCTCCGGCGCCAGCGCCAGGGCGAAGCCGAGGGCGGCAAGCTCGACCATGCGCTGGTCCCGGCCGTTCACTTGTCCCCAATATTCCGGATGTTCAGGGTCGGTGCCGTTGGCGATCCCTTCCGCATAACGGTCCCAATGCGCGAAACTTCCGCCGCCTGCGGCAAAGGGAGCAAGACCCCAGAGAGGCCGCGCAAAGCCTTCCAGATCGGCAGCGGCCCGGTCGAAATGAGCCGCGGCGGCGTCGAGACGGACCCGCGCATTTCCTCTGGAGAAACAGGGGACCAGCGGATCGAAGAGATCGAGCAGCGCGCGCTGCATGTCGCCGCGTGTCTCGAGCGGATTTCCGGCAAGCGGGTTGGCGCTGGCGGGATCATAGGTCATGGGGTGTCTTTCGTGGCAATTGTGCCGCCGGGCACCGGGACGACGGCGTGAGTGACATGCCGGGCGGGCACGTCCGGATGGCGGAAGCGAAACTGCATCATAGCGACCGCTTCGCGGCCGAGCGCTGCGCGGTCGACGCGCATCGTCGATAAGCGCGGATTGGCCATGTCGGCGCAGGGCAGATCGTCGAAACCGATGATCGCGAAATCGTCCGGTACGCGCCGGCCGAGTTCGGTCACCGCCTCGAGAACGCCGACGGCGATGAAGTCGTTCATGCAGAAAGCCGCGGTGAAACCCTCGTCCTCGGCAAGAGCGGCGAGCGTTGCCGCGTGGGCTTCGGCGCTGGAGTTGTTCGCGAACGGCAGGCGGATGATACGCGCATCGCCGCCATGCACGGAGGCGACGGCCGCTTCGAAGCCGCGCACACGCTCGCGGATCGTATGCCGATGCGATCCGGTCAGGTGGAGGATACGCCGGTGGCCGGCGTCCAGGAGCATCCGTGTCGCCGCGAAGGCGCCGAAGAAGTTCGGCGGCGAGACACCGTCGAAGCGCAATTGCGGATCGACGCCGTTGACGAGGACGATGGGGGTACGGCTTTCCACGAGCCATTCCGCAAGAGCCTCGCAGGGATCTATGCCGACCAGGAAAAGCCCTTGCGCACCGACCGATTGCATATGTCCGCCAACCGCTTGCGGCGTCGCCTTCGCCTCGTTTATGAGGCGGATGTCGAAGGACATGCCCTGCTCGGCCGCCTCGGAGCGCAGGCCATCGACAATGCCCTGGTAAAATGCGCTCAGATTGCCGGTAACGCCGTTGCTTGCGATCAGCGCCAGCGTGCGAAGGCCTGCCGCGGCACCGGCTTTGAGAGGGTAGCCGAGGTCGTTGGCGACCTTGAGGATCTGCACCCGGACATCCTCGCTGATGCCGGGCTCATTCGCGAGGACGCGTGAGACGGTGGAGACGGAAACGCCTGCTTGTGCGGCAATGTCGGCTTGACGGAGTCTTCTGGAGGGTCTTTCGATCATGGTGCAAACTTTGCGCAATCAACGCAAATTTGCAAGAGCGAAAAGAAATATTGCGTACAGACGATTTTTGCATAAGCTCTTGCGCTGATTGAACCTGCAGGCGCCGGAGGAGAGCGCCGGGCAGGGCAGCACAGGGGAGGACTGGCATGCTACTCAACAGACGTGGTTTCATGGTCGGCGCGGCTGGCGCGGCGACGGGTATCGCCCTCGGTTCCCGTTCCGGCTTTGCCGCCGAAAGCGTGCAGTTGCGCGCGATGTGGTGGGGATCGAACGACCGCTCGAAACGGACATTGGCGGTCGCCAAGCTTTTCGAGGAGAAGAACCCGGATATCAGGATCGTCGGCGAGAGCTTGAGCGGAGACGGGTACTGGACGAAGCTCGCCACGCAGATGGCCGGCCGCGCCATTGCCGATATCTTCCAGCTCGAGCCCAGCACGATTTCCGATTATTCCAAGCGCGGCGCCTGCATGGCGCTCGATCCCTTCATCTCTTCGGCGCTCGAAGTCGACGCGTTCGGCAAGGACGTGCTGAAGTTGACAACGGTGGACGGAAAGCTTTGGGGCATCGGCCTCGGTCTCAATTCCTTCGCGCTGTTCTATGACGCCGATGCCTTCGCCAAAGCTGGCATCACGCCGCCAGGGATCGACACCACCTGGGCGGAATATGCCGACATCGCCGTCGAGATGACCAAGGCGGCCGGCAAGAAGAATGTCTGGGGCGGGCCCTATGGAGCCCGCTATGCCTATGTTTTCGACGCCTGGCTCCGCCAGCGTGGCAGCAGCCTCTACACCGATACCGGCCTTGGATTCGGCGCCGAGGAGGCGAAGGAGTGGTATGCCTATTGGGAGGAACTGCGCAAGCGCGGCGGCACCGTCGGCGCCGATATCCAGACGCTCGACCAGAACACGATCGACACCAATTGCCTGGCGCTCGGCTACTCGGCGATGGGCATGGCCTATTCCAACCAGATGGTCGGCTACCAGCTCATCATGAAAAGCAAGCTCGGTATCGGCATGCTGCCACGTGCCGAAAAGGGCGGCCCCTCCGGCCATTACTATCGCCCCGCGCTGATCTGGAGCATCGGCGCGTCGACGGAAAACGGGGAAGAGGCAGCCAAATTCATCAACTTCTTCGTCAATGATGTCGAGGCCGGCAAGATCCTCGGAGTCGAGCGCGGCGTTCCCATGTCACCGACGGTTCGCGAAGCCATCCTGCCTTCGCTCAACCCGACGGAGACGGAAACGGTGAAATACATCAATGCCCTCAAGGATCAGGTGGGCGGCTATCCGTCGCCGGCGCCGCTCGGATCGACCGAATTCGACCAGCGCGTGCTGCGCCCGATTGCCGACGAGCTCGCCTTCGAGCGGATATCGATTGAAGACGCGGCGACACGGCTGGTGGAGGAAGGCAAGGCCACGGTCCGCGCCGGCTGATCCAGTCAGCGGAATTCGAGTTGCAGACATTCTTGGCATTTGCATGTGATGTGCATGTGGCAGGCTCAACGATCCGTTCGGCAGACGTGTGATTGAGACCTCGGAAGCTGCCGATGCAGCCGTGCGAACTATGGCCGCTTAGCTTTGTCTGTCCTGACAAGTTCGATCGATTGGTGCGCCCTGCGCACATCCATCATTCGCTCGATCGTTTACAGCAGCCGCGAAGACGCGTGATTACGACGTGGAGTGCGACCCTTTAATGACGCGCAGGAGGTAGCATAGAGCGACGTCGCCATCATCGAGGGGCAAGCCAGGAGCGCGTGAAGGTCGACAGGCTCCGAAATCGGAGCGCTTGAACACTGGTCGAGGGCCAATGACGAGCTGTGTCACCATGATGAGTGCCGTCGCAGCTCGTCTGCAAAGGGTCAGCCCGCGTGACCTCGGCTAAAGGTCTTGAGCTTCGCGTCTTCGATCGCTGCTAGGAAAGCGTCTCGTGCCGGCGCGGCAGGGGCGGCACCGAGCATTGCATCTGTGCATGCGTTCAAAGCAGCAGCGTATGTGCGTCCGTCCATCTTCGGCCAGTTTTCGCTAAGTAGGCGAGCTGCAAGAGTGGGCGACCACACGATCTGGACGCCATCCAGATTGGGAACCTCGACGATCACGCATTCATCCCATGTCCCGTCCATGTTGATATTCCTGTTCTCTTCGTGACCTAACCGAGTTCCCTCTCAATCGTTCCAGCGCGGCTACCACTGCGTGCAAGGCGCCGGCAGCTAAAGAGTCGCACGGCATTTCCGTTGCGCGGCTCGGATCGAGCGAAGCGCAGGTTCGATCGTTTTCGCCTCGCCTGGCAGAGACATTCATTAGCCGCTGGAGTATAATTGCCTTTGGCCTGGGACATGGCACCCCGAGCGTGGCAGTACACGAAAACTGGGTGGTCACATGGACGATCCGACCGTGCACAGACGTCTGACGGCCATCCTTGCCGCAGACGTAGTGACCTATAGCCGCCTCATGGCCCGGGATGAGGCAGGTACTCATGCGGCATGGAAATCGCACCGAAAGGACCTAATCGACCCCAAGATCGCCGAGTATGAGGGGCGTATCGTCAAGCTCACCGGCGATGGATTCCTGGCGGAGTTTCCGAGCGTCGTGAATGCAGTCACCTGCGCTGCCACGGTCCAGCGGTGTATGCTAGAGCGCAATGCGGATGTGCCGCGGCCAAGCCGGATCGAGCTTCGCATGGGCATCAATCTTGGCGACGTGATCGTTGAAAGCGACGACATTTTCGGCGACGGCGTCAACGTGGCTGTGCGGCTTGAAAAAATAGCGGCGCCGGGCGGTATCGCGGTATCTGCGGCCGTGCGAGATAACGTTGGCAACAGGCTTGATCTTCGATTTGAGGACATGGGCGAGCAGGCGCTCAAGAACATCGACCGGCCAGTGCGCGCCTACAGCATTTCTCTGGATTTTCCGGCGGCTCAAAAAACGGTCGGCTCCGATACAGGCAGCCAAGACCCTTGGGAGATCGAGAAGCCGTCCATCGCGGTGCTGCCCTTCAACAATATAAGCGGTGACCCTGAGCAAGAATATTTCAGCGACGGGATCACCGAGGACATCATTACCGACCTGTCGAAAATCTCCGGCCTGTTCGTTGTCGCCCGCAATACGGTATATACCTACAAGAATAAGCCCGTGAAGGTTCAGCAGGTGAGCCAAGATCTCAGGGTTGGCTATATCCTGGAAGGAAGCGTGCGTAGGGTCGGCTCGCGTGTGCGCGTCACTGCGCAACTCGTCGAGGGCAAGGGCGGTGGTCATCTCTGGGCCGATCGCTATGACTGGGACCTCACCGAAATCTTCGCCCTTCAAGACGAGATCACCCATACCATTGTGGACCACTTGAAGGTCAAGCTGCTTCCGGAGGAGAAAAAGGACATCGGTCGAGTGCCTACCGGGAACTTCGAGGCCTATGCGTATTACCTTAGAGGACGGCAATTCCTGCACTGGCACTCAAAGTCGCATTACGTTCTGGCGAAGCGTATGTTCGCCATGGCGGTCGCACTCGACCCGCTATATGCGCGGGCCTACGCCGGAATTGCCGATTGCGACTCTTTCCTCTTCCTTCACTACAACGCTGACGTGTCGATCGACGGAATTTTGGCGACCAGCGCAAAGGCGCTGGATCTTGAGAGCGGTCTCGCAGAAGCGCACGCTTCACTTGGCCTCGCCCTGTCGCTTCGCGAGCGACATTCGGAAGCGATGGCGGAGTTCGATCAGGCCATCGCCCTCGATCCCGATCTGTTTGAGGCCCATTATTTCTATGCCCGCGCTTGCTTCACCCAGGGTAAACTGGACGAAGCGGCCAGGCTTTTCCAGCGCGCCGCAGACATCAAACCTGACGATTACCAGGCCTTACTTGTGCTCATTAACGTTCTCCGTTCGCTCGGGCGCGAGCAGGAAATGAATACCGCGGCGCGGGAAGGCGTCGCGCGCGCCGAACGTGAGCTCATGATGCGTCCGGAAAATCCAAGACCCGCCTATTTGGGGGCCGTGGGGCTTGCGGCACTTGGCGAGCTTGATCGCGCTAAGGAATGGGCGGGACGAGCTTTGGCGATCGATCCCGACGATCGCCTGGCCAAATATAATGTGGCTTGCTTTTACTCGCTCCAGGGCGAACCTGATCGGGCGATCGACTTGCTCGTCGAGCTTCTCCCGGGGGCCACCCACGAAACAAAGAGGTGGGTGAAATACGACTCGGATCTCGACCCGATCCGTAGTCATCCGCGTTTCCCTGAGGTACTTGAGCTCCTCGGGTGAGAGATACTCCCGGCAATGATTTTCGGCACCTTAGGCGAAGGGCAGGTCGAATGAGATCTAGACTTACACTAGGGCGATGGCTTGAGACATCCAAACGCTACGGACAAGGTTAGCCGCGCAACGGGCAACGAGCTCGCCGACGACTAATCTGGTGCTGTGCTTATCTGCGAGTTGTTTGGGGTTCGTCGTAGGCATCTCAGTCGAGATTTGCCACCTGCCGGCACAAATACGCTGGCAGCGTACTGTCTGCAGCGGTCGGCCATTCCCCCTATCTTACCACCTACTCCTGTGTACGATGCGCACCCCGGTGGTCACCAACATCTCAGTACCGCCACCTCGGCGCGCGCTTGGCATTGTGAAGCAACTCCGAAGCCTCAGCGAAATCGCCAAAAAGGCTGGTCAGGCGCTTTTCCTCCTCGTGAGGCAAGCGTTCCCGCCGGCAAAAAACGTGAATGTTCCATATCTTAGTAGAAGTTTGCTTGGAAATCTTATCGGCTTCAACGCGTTCTACCATCTTGCTCCTCCCAAAGCGAAGGAGGTCAGAATATGCTACTTAAGTCTAATTAAGCAAGAAATAACTAAGTAATACTTATTGCCTGATCGGGATGGCTGGGATGAGTGGCTGGCGCGGAAGATCTGCCGTGAAGTTGAGGCCAGGTGGTTGCGGCGACATCTCTTGGCCAAGATGCTGTCTCCGGAACGCCGCCATCGAGATTTATGGTGACCTTATCAACGCCGAAAACCGACGTGATGCCGTTGTGCGCGGTATGGCGGCTTGTGGTTACCGCGGTCGTCAGCCGTTGGCCTTGGGTCGAGTTGGATCGGACAATATATTTCGGCGTCACCACCCCAATCTTACCGTCATGGCGTGACGCTGGATGTACCCGTCAATCTCACTTCGTCGCTTCAGGCCGCGGCCCAGCCCCCTATGACGGGTTGCCTACAGGAACCGCTGAGCTCATGTTCGGGGATGAGGGCTACCCTGCAAGTGCTTGTTGCCTTAGATGATGCCGGGGAATCCAGCTTCATGCTGATCGTCGGGCTCGGCCGACGCCGGTATGGGCTTGATAGGCCTTGCCGCTAGAGCTTTGAGGTCCTCGGCTAGGCCTGCGAGCTGCGCTGCAAAGTCCATCAAATTTGAAGCCGCGCAGTGCACTGCGATATCCGAGAGGCCAGAAGCCGGCTCGTTTCGGCCGGCGCATTTCGGTTCGCTATCGTCCATGTCCCAGTCCCATTCCATCGATGTGGATCAATGGTGAGGCCCGTCAAGGGCTGCGGCCGGTGACGAGCCTCCCGGCCGCCTGCGAGGTGCTAGAGCGACCAATGTCAGTTTAGGCCGGACGAGCGCCGGCCGCCATTAACCAGTGCGGCTTAGCCCGCTTGAATCTGCACCGATCTCGGCAGACGCGTCGAGGAGCTGCCGGCATTCGAGTGACCGTGATTTGAAATGTTCAGGCGGTGGTCTAAAGCTTCGTCGGATTGTGCCTTATTCACCCGGGAAACTCTTCCCGTCGCCCTCCACCCATGTTCGGAGATGAGGCGACTGCAACATTCCTTCGCGGTGCTGGTGGTTGTGACGTGGAGCTAATTGGCGACGGAGATATCGGAAGTGCGAAAAACGAGCCAAACCCCGGCTCGGGAGTACAAAGTGCTCCACGTTCAACAAGGGGGAATCGATGGATTGGAACTGGAAGCAAGTTAAAGGCAAAGTCGAGGAGCAGTGGGGCAAGCTGACGGATGATGACCTTGACCAGAGTGCCGGTGACCGCGACCAAATCGAAGGCAAGATCCAAGAGCGTTACGGCATCGAGAAGAACCGGGCACGGCGCGATCTCGACGATTGGTATAGTCAGCAGCGTTGGGCCTGAATTTGGATAAACCCCGCTTTGGTGGGTGGGTTTTTTTGCCCACAGGACAGACACTTTCTTTTCAACAGGCAAGGTGTCATATGCTCGGGAAACTCTTCCTTCGCCCTCGAATTCGTGTGCGGATGAGATGAGAAGGGGGCTCCACTTTCCAAAACACAAAAGACCCGCGATCCGGGGCCGTGGATCACGGGTCAGCTGTACGCACGCCACCAGGAGTATTTGGGCGAGGCTCGTCGCCATCCCCCGGTTAGCAACGAGCCTCAGGCCGCCGTAAATGAGGCGGCTGATGACAGAAGCAAACCACAGATCAGGTCCTCCAACCATTCAGCTTTCAGGCTTAACGGGCGCGTCCTTACGGGGAGGAAGAGGGTATCTCCTGCGTCCTGGAGCTGAATCCACACCCACACATTCATCCAGGAAGGCTTTCTTCAGACGCGGTGAATTCCGACCCTTGGGAAGGCTTGGTGCCTCTGTTCTACTGGAATACGCGCGACCCTTAACCGCTGGGCCGATGAGGGCGACGCCGAGACTATTACGAAGAAGATCAACGGCGGCAAAAACGGCCTAGCCGATCGCTTCGATCGATTGGCGCGGATCTCGCTCGTTCTACCGGCTACCGCGCCGACAACGTCCTTCAGTTCCAGGCTGACCGAGGCTGCCGGTCGACGGCATGTCGGGGCCGAAAACGCGCGCTGCGGTGCATACGGCGCTCGTGGCGCTAACTCCGGGCGGCGCGGCTGAAGGTCAAGGCGGCGCCGGTGACCGAGGAAAAGCCGGCCCCGGTACCGGTTACACCTCCCAGCCGTGGTGCGCCGTGGTGGAAATCGAAAGAGGTGATCACCCCGTCGGTGGTTGGTGGCGGCGCTTCGCTGCTCACTGCGATTGGCGGGATACCGTGACAGAATCTTCTCCTGATCCTTGTCGCGTTCGGCGGCATCGCCGGCTTCTTCTACTGGCGCAAGAACGCCGATCGGAAGGCGGTGGCGAATAAGAACACTCTCAATAGCCTTCCCTCGATGCCCGCGTCATGCGTGAGATATTGCAGAGGATCGAGGCCAGCCAGCGCGAGGGCGCCCAGTTGCGGCGCTGATGAAGCTTCGCTCTTAGAAACTGAATCCGCCAGGGGCACCTTGAGCAACACTCGGCAACCAGAGGCCTTCGGCACCACGCCAGCCGACAATCGGAATGTCGCACTTGCGATCGAATTTTCCAACTGGCGCCTTGCGCTCACAGCTTTCTGCGGTCCTGAACTTGTGGCCCGGAATTTGGACTGTGTCATCCTCGGCATAGGAGAACGTTCCCAAGGACATGGCAAGTGCCGTTAAGGCGCACAGTGTTCCCCTCGACATAAATCGCCCCCGTTCATTTAAGAGGATGCTGATTTTACATCAGGCGGAGGTGGTTGGCTTTTAGCCAATCGGAACTAGCTCGGTCGGAGGAAAACGTGCGGGGCTTAGACGAGTCAATCGCCCTCTAGCGACGATGTGACAACCACCTTCTGCCGAGATACTCCAACGCCTTCAGGCGACTTGCATCGCCTTCGCGGACAACGCCCACCAGCTTCCGCCGTTCCCCGATCGTTGTCTTTGAATCTGAACAAGTCTTCCCGCCTTTAAATGCAATTTGTGCCGGCAGTTGGTCATTTTCTTTGTCGTGCATCAACCAATTTCCTGTGTTTTGCAGGCGGTGACGCATCAGGGCTGCGTAGAAGGGACAATCGTGCAGCTCTGAGGCGTCACTCACTCGAGCGGCTGATGAGGGCTGCCGCTCGGACGCTATAACTCGCGATATGGTTGAAAAGTTCGCACGGCGGGGCGCCTAAGACGTTTGTCATTGATGGATCAGACTTTGGTCCAGTAAAGTCCCGCTTTTCCTAGATTCCACCTCCGCTGAGAGTAAAATATGCGCATGCGACGTTCGAAGCGGTTCCCTTGGACGGAACGGGCGAGAGCCGATGACCTTGGGAAGCGTCGCTTTTGTAGCTGCAGCGGGTTCCTCACTTCCACCACTGCAGCTCTATTTGTGTCAGGCTATCTCGCGATCTTGAGGGGCGGGGCTACCGCCATCGCCGCCGTCATCATCATCCGCCACCATCCTTTCCAATCATCTCCAAGCGCTTCCTTTGCCTGACTCCCGACGAGAAGGGCGATGAGCATCTGCAGAAGCTGGTGCTCCGATATGCCGCTTTCGTCGGGCAGGTACTCAGCGATGTCCTTCTGGCAATCCCAGATCAGCTTCTTCATCTTTTGCGCGTCGGCCATGGCCCGTCTTCCTTGGCCCGATCAACACCTCACGACGCGTGAGGTTCCGGACTTGGACGTCGGTTTGGCCACAGCGTTAACGGGAAAAAGCGATTAAGTTTCTGGGAACCATACGCCTACCCGCACGTTCAGTGCGATTCAACCGTCGGGGGAGAGTTATGGAAGCGGTTACAATATTGCTCGCTGACGATGAAGCGCTGCTGCTCATGGAGTTCGAGGTCGCGCTCACCAATGCGGGATTTCACGTGATAGCGGTCACGAGGGGCGGGAAGGCAATAGAGATTCTCAGGGCTGCAAACGCCCCAATCGATGGAGTGGTTACCGACATTCGGTTTGGCGAATACCCGGATGGCTGGGAAGTGGCCCGTGTTGCTCGCGAGGTCGACCCTAACATACCGGTCGTTTACATCAGCGGCCATGGCGCTATGGACTGGGCGTCGAAAGGTGTTCCGAACAGCATTATGATTGAAAAGCCGTTTACCTCATCGCAGCTGTTAACGGCCGTTTCCCAACTCCTTAACGCCAGACCACCCCGTGCTTCTCAGCATGATGCCGGAGACGCAAGATGACCAGCGCGGAATGCTCCCAACAACGCAGGGGTCGCCATTTTGCGCAACGTGTCCCGATCGCGTACGCCGGATTGAAAGAGGGAGATCAGCCTTCCGGCGACAAGTTCTGCATCTTCGCAGTCCCGCTCAAGTCCTCTTTCAGTCAAGAGTTGGGTTAAGATTTCGTCGAGAAAGTTGATGCCTTCAGGCATAATCGCATCTCGAAGCTGATGTTGATGCGGCATCGCTCGACCTCTGAATTGGGCGAAAGCGCGATGATCTCTCAGCCAGCGGTGCCCGTGTCTTGTGCCGCTGATAGTCCACTATGCGCCCCGGATATGACACTGGCAAGAAGGCCTGCCTCTCGCTTCATCACGGGAAGCGTAGTCTCAGACCTTTGCCACTCACGAACCAGACTATGGTCCGATACGATCATGCGGCGAGGAAAGGCACCGCTAGCGCGCACCTCGTCGATGAACAAAGCGCCCCTATCCTCCTGTTCGTAGATGGAGGAACTACATGGCAGACAATCCGAAGAAAACGCCGCGACCGCGAGCTCTTTTCCGAGCAGGAGCACGAGGTGGCCTACCTCATGAGGATGGCGAAGGTGACGCGGCAGAAGGCGTCGAGGCGATCCGCGAAGCGGGCCTAACCGGGAGAAGGTGATGGCGTATCTCGGCAAGAAATAACGCTCAAAAGAGCGTCGCCTGGTGGCCCGCCTTTGTCTCCGGCTCAAACGGCAGCAGAGTCATGCCTCTGCAAGGTAAGGCCGCTGCAGTGCCTTGGCCTCTTTTCAGTCAGCGAGCCAAATCTCGATTTCGGTCGGATCTGTCAGGATGACCGATATCGCCTTCGGATGGATCGGCTTGAAGACCTTGTTCGGCTCGCAGGTGATAAAGCCGAAGAGTTCGTGCTCACCTCGGCGCGGGTTCCTGGCGGAACCGCGGTCTCCTCTCCACGGCGTCCAGATGCCGGCAAAGAAGGCGAGGGGGCTCGCTGTCGTCAGTTGCGAACCAGCGCGCGGCGCGGCCGCTTGCCCTTCGCATTCAGCGGCGCGTCCGGATCGTCCTCGTATTCGCAGAATGCGGTCCAGGCCACGAGCAACGGTTCTTGACACCTGACCAGCCGCGCCAATGGGGAGAATTGAGGTTACGGATGTTCGTGACGCCGTAATCCGGCTTGCCGGTAGTGACCGTCGGCGGCGACGGCATGCCCCAGGGCAGGTTCATCAGTTCGCGCTCGCCATCGGCGTTGTTGCGGATGACCGGACCCGGTTTGTCCGGAAAGACTTCCGTGGTCGGGTTCGCACGGTTCGTCATGTCGCTATGCGGGTGCGCCGCATGCCATAGCTCACCAATTCGACTTCTATGCCGTACCGATTGCACATCCACCCACTCCGAATCGCGGTCAATCCTGCCGAGCCGCCAACCATTGTTGCTCTTGGTTCCCCAGCGTGAACATCTGAGCTTCCGCTGCAATTCGTAAAGGGTGCTCTGGCTACCGAACCTGGCCGCGATTTCTCATCGGTTCACCCAATTGCGAAAATCACACGCGGCGCAGCATGCGCCGAGGATCTCCTCTTCGCTGAGATCCGCGAGCCGCAGATGCCCAATACCGTCAGGATAGGTCCCGCGGGTGTCGGGTTCCAGGTCAATGCCGCGGCTGTGCCTCATGGCACGACTTCCATTCCGGCTGATGCTCAGAGCAGAACCAGCGCGGCTCCGCCCGACCGATGGCGATACCGAAGCTGCCCCATCTGGTGCAGCCCAGATGCTCGCAGTAGTGGACATACGGCCCAGAATCGTAGTGAGGCTTTGCGCCCTGTTCGTCGCTCACCGAAAACCTCCTCGGTAGCTCCGCATTTCTGGGGAGTTCGATCACCGATTGATTGTTCATCTTTTGTTCTTACATTATCTGATCCTGATGGTCGAGACAATTGGCGAAGCTTTCAGCCTGGGATGGCAACTCAAAGCGCGGTGCGCGTTTGGAAACCGTGAGGGAATGAAGTCCGTTCGCCAGTGCACCTGGACCTATGACCTCGACATGCTGACGCTGGTCGCGACGCGCGGCCGCGACTTTCCGCTGGCGATGCTCGCCAGTCGCCTCCGCTGCCCTCGCTGTGGATCGAGAAGGATGGCGGTCGTGTTCATGCCGCCTTCGGAGGGCGACACGCGCCGAGGGGCGGCCTAACTGCGCATGAAACCCAATTCGCCCTAGGCTGCAGGTTTGAGCATTTCGCGTATGCTCGCCTTGTTCCTGACGCCCCTTTGATAAAGCTCTATCAGCCTGGCTGCCAGATCGGCCGCCTCAGGGCAATCATAGGCTATTCTTCTGGCTTTGATCTCCTCGTCGAACAGGCTCTGCAACAATTCGATATCGCTCGGAGTGAGAATCCTAGGATCGATTGCATGGAAGTGAGAGGTCATTAACCGATCTCCTCTCTAGGGTGCAATAGCGGAAGCTTTTCCGCAGGGCGCCCGGGTAAATCGTGCGGCGCAAGAGCATTGTAGACCGAAGAATGGCGATCGCGAGTCGCGAAAATTAACGGCACGGATGAACATAAGCAGTGATCCGATCAACATCGCGCACGTTATTGGCTGCATGGCTAAAGCACCTTCAAAGAAGCCATCCCCGGAGCCTCCTGAGCAACAACGGCTGGGGCAACGGCCCGATCAAACGAACCCCGGCAGCTCTCATGGCGGTGGCGTTTCTCAGGGCGGTCCCGGCGCGGGCAATTCGCTAAGCGGCACCAAGACCGGCGGAACTCGTTAAAGCCAACCGGTCATGGGCTGCAGTACGATTCCTTATAAAGGTCCAGCGCAGCGATCACATCGGCGACAGCGTCCGGTTTCAGATGCAGCCCGAAACCGAGAAATGGCATGAACGTGCGGCGGGGATCGAGCTTTCTATCTGCAGCCTCCTTGATCTGATGGTTGCCTCGGAGGAACTCTCCATCGGGACCGGCCAACGCGTCGTGCCAAACGCGCTGGCTCATATCGGCAAGTGCCTGCAGTCTGTCGCTGTCATTTTTTTCACGGTTATCGGACCGATCCAGCTCTTGTCGGGCATTTTTTCCCGCCTCGAACAATCGCTCCGCCATTTGAAAGCTACTCCTGAAAACTTCGGGCGTCGTGTGCCATGAGACAAAGGTCGTCAGTTTGTTTGGTTTTTTCACGACTTGGTCTGTTCGGGTACTGAGGAGAGCCAAGTTGAATACGCTGTGTTCAGCATAGGGCTTTTGCAGCGAGTGATGGGGAAGCCTTTGTTCGTTTCGCAGCGCGAACCTGCAGCCATCTATTGACAGATCAATCTCCTGTTGCCGGTCGGCTGCTGAAAACTCCTCCGGTGATTGGTCGGCAAATAGTATTTCCAGCGACCTTGCCTCTTCCTGTTGATTGGCAGCTGTTGCCGGCGAGCAGCACCCTGAGGCAATCCAAAGCCCGGGACACACGATGCGTTTCAACGAGCTCGTTCCCCGGCGGATTCCCGGCCTTAAAGTCCGGTTTCCACAGTTGCTAGCATTGAATTGTAGGCCTTCCACCAATCAGCCGTTCGCGTTTGGTTTCACTGCGAGCTGATCGGGGAAGAACGTTGCTGCTCAAGCTCACGCTTAGCCATCAACGCTACGCCCTCGATCAGCATCCGTGATGTTGCGGCGCGCTCAGTATCTGCCCGGCGTTTCTGCAGCTCCTCGACTTTCTTCATCTCTGAGGTAAGGCTGTCCCGGAATCCGTCTATCCAATCCAAACCTTCCTCTCCTTTCGCTGCGGCGACTTCGACTATCAACCGCTGGAGCATCATGAAAGTGGCTTGGACGGTGGCGCGCATTTCCGAGTCTGTCATTCCGGTCTCCTGTTGTGCGATTGCTCTCAAGCAAAAACACAACCTGAAGTCCAGTAAAAATGCTGCCATTACCGTGTCTCGTTGAGGGAGCGGCAAATGCGACACCGAGTCACCGAGTCCCGAAATAATTCGCGAACTGATCTCCTAGCTATTCCGCGTCGCCTTGCGCGTCAGGGCGTTCAGTGAATTAGCCCTCTCCTGGGTCAAGAGCGCTGCGGCACTTGTTCCTTAGGAGCGATCACATTCACCACTGCCGGCCGGCACGCATTGCCCACAAATGACGTTTCGAAAAAGTAGCGCGGCGGGCATGCTGCTGATCTCATCGCTTGTTTGGCGGTTCGGGCCGGGACACGATGAAGGCACCGCATGTGAGCATGATCCCCGCAACCAGGAGCAAAGCGATTGCCGGTGGTTCGAACGCAACCCACAAATAGACGAGCGCCAAGCTCATCAGCAAAATTGCAGATATCTTGGCACGACGTGAGATTGCACCTTCTTCCCGCCAGTCACGTAACGGCGGCCCTAGCAATGGGTGGTCCATCAGCCATTTCGCAAGGCGCGGCGAGGAGCGTGAAAACAACCATACCGCCAGGAGGAGGAAAGGCGTCGTTGGTAGCAGCGGGAGGAAGATTCCGGCGATGCCGAGCCCGACCATCACCCACGCGAGGCTGAGAAGTGCAAGTCGCATGGAAAGATTCATCTACCTTCTTCCGGTCAGCTGCCAAATGCCGGCAATGCGTTTTCCCGCCGAGACGAAAATAAAGCTCCGGATTGGAGGGAGAAAGCTGCTTTATTTCTCAACATACAGGAGTGACGGAGAAAAGCGCGTCGCTGCTCTAAGCACCGCCGAGCGTCTCCGTGTCGTCGAATGCGGTGTCTTTGCCGAGTTCTGATTCATCTTCGGTTAAGGCGAGATAACCGTGACTGCCTAGCCAGTCTCGAACGATGAGACGAAGGGCATCTTCCCGGTTAACCGCGTATTCAGCCATGAAGAGCTGAATTCCGCGTTCTGATTCTTCTTCGAGGTAAGTCATCGAGCTGCCCCTGTGTTGCCGGTGTCGATCAAACCGAAAATCCAATCGCATGACAAGGCTCCCGTTGTGGGCCTTTTTCTTCCACGCGCTCGTGATTCCATGCAATGATCTCAGTGCACTCTGACGGAAGTCTTCTCGACCAGAGGGATGGCGAACGTTGAAGTCGGCAACCTTGCAGCATGTCGGAGCGATCTCCTCCGGGTCTGCCGCCCACTCGCTCTCGTCCAGCCGAGGCAATTTCCGGCGGACCGGGCGTGCTTTGAATTCCGTCACGGCTGCATTTCGATTGTTTCGGTTGCCTGTATATCAATCGACGTGGCTGCAGCAGGACTTCTTGAAGGACGCCCGGTAACCAGCATCTTCAATCGCAGCTTTGAATACATTGGATCCGATCCCAGATTCGATCGAGGCGGTTTTCGCCTCGAGATTGACGGCCACCTTGGCCTGCGGGTCGGCGGCTTTGACGGCCTTCTCGACCGTGGCGGCGCAATGTCCGCAGGTCATGTCTTCTACGACGAGGTGATGCATCGAAAGTCTCCTTTGATCTGACTTGACTGAATGTGGAGATTCCAACGATGGCAAGGTCAAGGGTGTGCTCTACAATTCTGTCTGTGTACCTCTGCTGATGGTGGCCGGAACCAGAACCGGCGAGCCAAGGAAAGGAAAATCGATGCAATGCGGCCGATTGAAGGTAACGCTGTGCCCCAAAGCGGCCGTTAAGGTCCACAGCCGGTCGCGAGCTGCTGCTCCAACGCGTCAAGGCGGCTTTCCGGTGAACTTGACGGAGCTGAGATTGGATACTCCAGCGTCGATTTCCAGCCACGAACTGGACAGTATCATTTGGTGCAACGCCCGCGTTGACGGCGAGAAATCACTTGTAAACATCGAACCAGGCGCGGCAGCTGCTCGTCACTTCTGCGTGGATGTATTGGCGAATTTCGAGCTGCCAGCGCCTTGGCGAAGGCGCGGCTTGCAAGTAATAGGGTCACGATGGTCGCGCTTATTCACTCTTTGTGCCCAGTTCGGCACGCCTGCGAGCGGATTGAGGATCGACGGCTGCAGGACATGTGCAGCAACTGGGAACGGAGCAAATGACTACAAGCGTTTTGGCAGCAAGTGGCGGCGTCAAGCAAGTCATCTGCATCAATTGGGGCACAAAATATGGGGCTCCCTTTATTAACAGGCTGTACGCGATGGTTGCTCGCAACATCACGCCGCCTTTTACCTTCACCTGTTTTACCGATAATCGCGCCGGTCTGAACCCCGCAATACTTTGCGAAGACTTGCCTCCACTCGACGTGGAGAGCATGCCGACGAACACGAGAGGCATATGGCCCAAGGCCCGGCTCTGGGGGCCGACCTTGGGAAATCTGAAGGGCCCGGTGCTTTTTCTCGATCTGGATCTCGTGATCGTGTCATCGCTGGATGTTTTCTTCGAGACAGGGCGTGCGGATGACATAGTACTGTCGAGAAACCAAACCACACCCTTTGAGCGTCTCGGGCAAACTTCCCTCTTCCGCTTTCCCGTTGGGAAACTCGTGCCGCTACAGGACAAGTTCCGATCCGACCCACAGGGCGTGGCCGACGAGTACCGGTACGAGCAACGTTTCGTAAGCCGCAAGGCGCCTGGCGGGATAACGTTCTTTCCACGAAAATGGGTTCTCCATTTTCGCCAGGACTGCCGCTGGCCATTTCCGCTCAATTATTTCTTTGCGCCACGCCTGCCACTTGATGCACGTGTCGTGATTTTTCCGCGCGGTCTGCACCCGCAGCACGCGATAGAAGGCCGATACGGAACAAAGGGTCCCCGCAAGACGGCGTTCGAACACATAGCGGGAGTCCTCGATGCGAAGCAAAGGAAGAACAAAGGACCGCTACAGTACTTGCGGCACTATATCCGTCCGACACCTTGGGTGGCGGAGCACTGGCGCGAATAATCGTGCGGCCACACTTAGGGATTCACGCGCGGTTGAGCTGGGAACGAATTACCGAGGCGATGCGGCGCGTTTCATCGAGTGGTTCGTAGCTGTAGGGTTCGATCTTTCCCTCGAACGGCCGGGTCAGTTGCAGAGTTTTGTGCAGGTCCTGGTGATAGCGCTCGAACTTCTCCAGCCGCGGCCCCTCGACGGGGCTTAAGTCGAGTGTAAAGACCGGCTTGCCGGTCGCCAGGGCCTCGCAAGGCATCGTGATCGAGTCCTTTGCGATGACGAACGCGTCGGCGGCCGCCATATAGTCGAGGTAGGGGTTCTCGCTTCGCCTATCCCAAACGGCGATGTTTGCGCTGTTGAGTGTCGACAGCGCCTGTTGCGTGTGGTCTTCAGATCTACGTGAGACCGACACAACGATGCGCCAGCCCTGTTTCTCCAATTGTTCGATAGCGCCCTTTATGTTTTGGTGGGTTCTGTCGTCGTAGACATACGCGCCATTTGAGCCGCCGACGAAGACGGCAACTATTGGGCGCCCGTCTGGCGACAATCGTCTGCGCGCAGCATCTCTGAGAGGCGCCAGTCGCACCCAGGTAATCTGATGCGGTACTCCGACCATCGAATGATAGTTCGCCCGCCGGTCCAGTTCCTCGACCCAATCGTGACGAGAGACGAAAACGAGATCGTATCCTTCGATGCGCGGGCGTTGGAGATGGACGGTGAGAGGCTTGCCGCCATAGGCCGCTTTGATGTCGAGGACCGCCGGTTCAGCGCGAAAACCGCAGGAGATCACGAGCTCGGGACGCGGTTCCCTTTTACGAAACAGTCTGGGTTCGAATAGTTTTCTCAGGCCGCGAGTCCGACTGATCAGCTTTATCACCGGTTCCTGATGGAACTCCTTTCCAACGCCGAGGCACTGCGTAAGCGTTCCCGCCTTGCCTTCCGCCACAGCCCACACACAGTTCGTGCTGGGCGTGTTCACCGTTTCGTCGTGGTTATCTCGCAAAGCTGAGCTCCGTTGTGACGCTAGTCCTCTCCCGACCGTGCTCCGCGCTGGCTGATTATCACTGGCCGAGATCGATCCCGTTCTCTTCGACGAATTCGAGCATGCTGCGGTCTTCGACAACGTTCGCTTCGATATACTTGATCGTGGCCGAGACCTTGTTCCGGTATTTCTCTGCAGATCCGTCGAAGGACCAGCCTCTTTCCGTCTTTTCCTTCAGCTCCTCCATCGACTTCGCATAGTAGTGATTGAGCTGAATGAACTCGGCGGAGTAAAAATCGGCAGCCTTCCGCCCTCGTCGCGATGCCACTTTCCCCGAATCATTCGCCGTCCTGTCGCCGTGGGACCTTGTTTCGAAGTGATGCACGCCCACTTTCGTGACTTCGACCGGATCGACGATGCATTTGAAGTTGCTTGCGTCGAGGCTCTGCCGCATGGGGTCGGAGACGCGCATTTTATAGTTAAGGCATACAGGCCCTGCCGGTCGCGAATTATGACCGCTATGGCCGAACATGTGCCAAGGCAACGAGATGTTGGGAAAGTCACCTGCTCCTCTCAAGGCTTCCTCCAGTGTTCGCCCGTTTTTCGGCAGGAGAAACTCATCAACGTCGATGAACGCCATACGCTCGAAGCGGCTGCCAAAATTCAGGATGGCATGGGCGAAAGCGATTGTCTGCCCGTTCAGGAACTCACCGCTTCTTTCGTCGCGCATACGCATCTTCCAGGGCACGACGGTCAGTTCCTCGCGGGCCAACACCCGTTGCAGGATATCGAACGTCCCATCGGTCGAGCCGTCATCGTAGAGGCAGAAATGGCGAACGCCGACGCCTCGGTGAAAACGCACCCATTCCTCGATGTAGCTGGCTTCGTTCTTCACGCAGGCGACGATCGCGATCCCTTGCCGGCCGCGGTCGCCCGGCGGAGGAGTGATCGCAAGTTCTCTCGTAAGATGTCGCTCAGCCCTTATTTTGAACATTTACATCCCTTGGTTTTAAAAAACACTGAGCCGGTGGCTTCTACTTCGAATACAGCGCCTTTATAGAGGGTGGGAGCCGAACTTGGTATCCAGGCTTGGCAACATCGAGAGGCCGCGGGCTCAAAGCACGCCAGGGTTGGGACGAGCAGGCATGGATTTTCCCGCTTCGGGAGCGACGGAGAATTTGGCGACGCCTGAGCAATGGCGGGCCCTGTTTTCCAGGTTTTCACACGTTGTCCTCGTTGCCAACAGCGACGAGGTAAGCGTGAAGGAACTCCAAGAGGAATACCCTGGGACGGCCCTCTTCGTGTTCTTCAACAAGGTTTACAAAATCCTCGATGAACAATTTTCCGGCAACTCCCTCCTGATATCGCGCGCTCAGCCACGAGGCGCCAACATCGTATATCGAAACGAGGTCGCCGACGTCGTCAAGCTGCTCGCGTCCCAGAAGTTCCTGGGCATCATGAACATCCGGCTGGCGGAGATCGAGAGGCTGAACACAAGCGCGGATTACCTGGGCACGCCCACCGGCCACCTGGATCTGGTCGGCTTCTGCGCAGACTTTTACCCGAAGGACAAGGTCGCCACGAGCGGCTTCGCCATGGCCCTGTGGCTCGTGAACCAGTCGCTTCCGGCTGAAATCGTTCTTGCAGGGTTCTCGGCGAAGCGAAGCGACAAGTGGCGGGTTGTGAACGTCCACGACTGGACTTTCGAGCAGGTCTTCCTGCGCCTCTTCGCGCGTGTCGGCAAGCTGACGATGCATGGCTCCAGGCCGGCCAACAGTTACATGACGCTTGCCTCCCGCTTCCCGGAGCTGCCCGCAGCCGAAATCTCCGCGACGATCGCAGAAGTCCTGTCGCTGCGTCTGAGCCAGACCGATGCGCAGGTGGACAAATTGATTTCCCTGACAAGCGCGTTTCGGTCCATTGACGAATTTTTACGTCGGCTGAAGCCGAAGTTTCTGAAGAAAACCAAGGCATAGCAGCATCGAAATTCCTGATACCGGTTTCTGGGGAGGATGTATGGGGTCGTGGATCTCCGATGCGCGTAAGCGCATATATCGAAATCTGAAGTACCGTATACTGCGCCCGGATCCGCCGGCCGCACCCTTTCGATTCAACAGCCCCGTCGTGGTTGTCGGATCCGCGCCTCTTTCCAATAGGCCGGCCGGATTG
Source organism: Sinorhizobium meliloti 4H41 (assembly GCF_000375585.1). Classification (GTDB taxonomy): domain Bacteria; phylum Pseudomonadota; class Alphaproteobacteria; order Rhizobiales; family Rhizobiaceae; genus Sinorhizobium; species Sinorhizobium meliloti_A. The sequence goes on from NZ_AQWP01000013.1 coordinate 170,481, forward strand.
GACGACAGTTTCAGGATCATCACCGTGAACGGCTCGCAATCGGTCATCGCCAAGTGGGGCGTTGATGCGCCGGACATTACCATGATGATGTTCAACCAGATCGAAGGAACCACTGCGAACGCGATCGAGGTCAGGCGTGTGCTGAAAGGGCAGCGTACAGGGACGCTCTACGTATTTCTCTGGCGCAAGGACGATCGCGCACGCCTGGAGGAAGGTTTGCGAGCGTTCGACTATAAATACGATCGACTGGAAATCGTTGATCGATACGAGCGGATGGCCTTGCTGGATCGTGTGGCTGACTTGCGCTCCCTCGAGATGGACGCCGATTCCAAGTGCTCGAACGGTATGAACGCGGTCCTTTTTGCCCTCTACAACGGAGCACCCGCTGTCATCATCACGGGAATAAATCCGAACTCAAGTGGTCACGTCTACAATTCAACGGGTTTGACGCGTCTTCATGTTCAGATGGATAAAGTCCTTGTTTCCAAGCTGATGAGTGAGGGCCGCCCGATCTACACGGCGGATCCCCCGGTTTCGGAAGAATTAGGCATTCCGTTGTGGAGCGGCGCAAGCCGCTAGTACTTTGCATATTTGCCCCTGTGTCGTCGTTTTGCTCGCTCAACGCCTGCGTAAGAGAAATCAATGATTTCAAATCGCCCCTTTTCACGTTCCTGCATCAAGATCGCCGTTCGGCTTCTCCTGGGTCGTTCCAGGGCGCATGTCCAAGACTGGTTTCCCGGATTAAAGCTCGAACTTGCAAGCCCTGATCGAGACGGCACGATCCAGTATCGCGGCGAGTTGGTAGGACGTCTCACGAGCCCCTCGCGCGCCTTGGAAGAAAGGCCGTCCAATGTGCTTATCGTCGGCTCCGGCCCCTCGGTCGCGCAATGCGATCTGACCCGCGCAGACGGGTCTTCGTGCCTTCTCTTGAACGGCGCGTTGCACCTTTTCCCCAGCGTGATAGCAAAGCCTCTGGCGATAGCAATCGAAGACGAACGGTTCGTATGGAGACACTTCGATCTCGTGAAGCGGATTCCTGCCGGGTGCGTCTGTCTGCTGTCCGTGAGCGTCATAAGGGCGATCTGCGAGCTGGATGGCACATGGCTGCGGGACAGGCCGGTCGTATTGATCGATAACGTGCGAAAGCCGTACGGGGTAGCACGTCGGGACACCGCGGAACTGCGCAAGCTGCCGTATGTGCGGCTGAGCGAGGACGGCGACGTCGGCTTTTCCGAAGACCCCTTGGCCGGCATTTTCCAGGCAGGCTCGGTCGCGGTTTCAGCCGCACAGTTTGCCGTCGACTGGAGGCCCCGCTCGATCGGTTTTGTGGGGATAGATCTCAGTAATGCCGATGAACCGAGGTACTACGAAACAACCGACAAGGCCTATTCGGGAATCGTCGTGGCCCAAAAGCGGATCGTCGATCATTTGGTCATGGCACGCAGCATAGCCGCCGAAAGCGGCATTGAGGTCGTAAACCACTCGCCGGTCTCGGCCCTTGTCGGAATGGGGTTCGGCTACGACGCAACTTTCGCCCAGTGATGCTCCAACGCCAGTGATACTCCATCGCCAAGTGGTTCTCTGACGAAAGTGCATCGCCGGCGCATCGGCACGTGAGGCGACGAAGGGACGGGTAACCGCCCCCCGATGAAAATGGCTTATGGGTGTCGAGCGATTAAGCCGAGCGCTGCGTTACATGAAGAACACGATCACGTGCAGCGAACCATTCCTCGGCGTAGTCATCGTTCTTATATTCGTCGAAGTAAGGTCCGCCATCGGTGAAATGGACGAGCTTTGCATCCGGCGAATATTCGTACTCGTTTACAAGCCAATTCCAGCTCGCGGGCAGTTCGCCGATCAGGTCGTCGGAATCCAGCCACTTGAACTGATGCAGCTCCAGCCCGGTAGCGGTATTGACGTAATCCAAATCGAGCTTTCGGCACTTGGCATTGTTGAACAGGATCACGCTCGACCAGTTCTTCTTTTCGTACTTCGTTTGGACCTGGCCCAGAAACTTCGTTTCGACTTTCGGAACGTAGTCGTGTTTTACGCACATCGCTGCGTAGCGATCGTCTCTCAGTTCCCACAACTGGGCGATATCAGTCCGCATCAGCATGTCGCAATCAGCGAAAAGGGACCAACCCTCATACCGGCTTAGATAAGGCACGAGGAATCGCGAAAAGGAAAACTCTGTAGATTGGAGAGGATTCCGCTCGCGCGTGAAAATCCTGTCGACGTTGTTCAGGGATATCGGCGTGAACGTGACCGGGATGGAGCTCTTTTCCAAAATACTTTGGCAAAGAACATGATAGGCGACGACTTCCTTGCTGTCGAAGCCGATGTAAATATGAGCACTTTCCGTCATTAAACCTCCGATGACAGGTAGGCTTCAAGCGCGCTTGGCAGCCGCGAAACGACTCAAACTCACTTATTTGCGTATAAGCAGCTTTCAGGTTTAGCCAAAAAAGGCGGCGCCGTGAAGCCTCGGTAACGGATAACGTTCTCTCGCCGGCAGCGACCCCTTTCCTGCTGCATCGTCTCGTCCTGACGAAGCGAACGATGTGTTTGGTTGTTCGCTGTCCTCGGCCGGGCCTCTGGCAATTCCCTCGAACTTCGCCTAGTAGCTTGTCGCTGGTCCGCGATATTGCCACCAGTACGGGCAGGGACGATGGGGAGAGGAATGCGCAGCTTCCTGGTTCGAAGACCGGATTTCTTATATGTTCTGATTGCCGGTTATTGCCTGCTTAGCATCATCCTGAAAATCCTGCGTCCGGACTCGCTCGAGATCGACGAGTCCGAGCAAGCTCTGCTCTCACAATACCTGCTGCTCGGATACGGAGCGCAGCCACCCTTCTACAACTGGGTTCAATATGGAGTGGTGGCCCTATTTGGTATCTCCGTCGCGTCGCTGACCATCGTAAAGAACGGTTTCCTGTTCCTCTTCCTTTTGTTTTACGGACTCACTGCCCGTGTACTCTCCGGCAGTCGGCTCGCTCCGGCGGTGGCGGTGCTGGGCGTCCTGACGCTGCCACCGGTTTTCCTTCTGTCACAGCGCGACTTATCGCACACCGTCGCCGCGCTTTTTGCGGTGTCGCTGTTTCTCTACGGCTTTTTCCGCGCCCTGAAGAACCCGCCCAACCTTGGCCATTACCTGCTCGTCGGCGTTGCCGTGGGGCTCGGGGCGCTTTCGAAATACAATTTCGTTATCCTCCCCGCGGCGGCACTGCTCGCCATCCTGCCAGAGGCAAAGCTGCGCAAATATCTGTTCGACTGGCGCGTGCTCGCCTCAGTTGCGGTGTGCGCGGTGATCGTCGCACCCCATGCCTATTGGGTCGTCAATAATCTTGGACATGCGACTGGTGTCACTGTCGCTGAAATGAAGGAGGGGGCGGACAGCGCGCTGCTGCCGCACGCGATCCAAGGGCTTGTTTCGCTCGCAGTTGCAAGCCTCAAGGGCGTCGCGCTGACCCTTGCCGTCTTCGGGTTGGTCTTCTACGCGGATCTCGGGAAGATCCTTCGCGCCGAGAGCCTATGGACGAGGGTCGTCGGCAGGATGATTCTCGCCTGCTTCCTCATCATAGCGATTATCGTCGTTGCAATGGATGCGACCCACATCCGTGCGAAGTGGTTGGCGCTTTTTACTGCGCTTCTTCCACTTTATCTGATGCTGAAAATCGATGCCGCCGGCCTGGACCCTGCCCGTCGTCTGCCTGCACTTCTTTCGGTCGCGGGCGTCCTCTCCGTCGGCGTAATCGTGATACTTTGGGCAAGGGTTTTCGTCGGTCCGATGATCGGCGACTATTCCTTCGCACATACGCCCTTTAACGGGTTCGCCCAGGTTGTGCGCGCTGAGCCCGGCCCGCCGCCGGTCGCCATCTTGGTCGACGACAGCATCGTGGCGGGTAACCTCAGAATTCAGTTTCCCGACACGCCGATCATCCTGGCGGGAATTTCTCAGGAGGCGGAAAGACGTCTTCCGGCAGGCCGAATTTTGGCGGCCTGGTCGCCCGAAGGCAGGGGACGAGAAGAGATTCCGCCTCGCATTTCGGCTCAACTGCAGCTCATGCCCGCAACGATTGCCGGCTCGAAGCCGACGATAGTCTCGGTTCCTTACAACGCCGGACGCCCGGGCGACGTATACACGTTTGCCTATGTTTGGGCGGACGTCCGCTGACGCTGATCCGGTTCGATCGGGCTGCCGATGTTGGGCGTGATGTCGCCTCTTTCGCGAACCAAGGGAAGGCCGATATTCTCAGAAAGCTCCAGCTCGGTCGTAAAGACATTTCCTCGATCTCTCAAACGCGTCAGAACGAAGGTGTCTTCGGCAATTTGCCGGCGAATTCTCCCCTTGTCGTCGTAGGAATGGCCCATCGTGGTGACTGAGAAGCCCGCAAGTGTCACGGACGGGACTCCCATGAAAAGCGCGTAGCATAGCGCGGCAACTCCGTTCGTCACCTTGCCGACTTCGCCAATATCGGCGGGAAGTCCGCCGCTCACGGCGTCGACGATTGCCTCGCGCTCAGCTTTGGTGGCGCGCATCAGGCTCTTGTAGCGAACGTGCGGCATTGCCAGAAGTTTCAGGTACATCACCCAGATAGACTTTGTATGAAGCCATAAAAGACCCCTCGTCCTTACATAGGGATGCTCTTCCCACGATTTCTTGCGCTTTCGAAACGTCAAATCGGCGGGTGGGAGACCCAGTGCATTGGCCGTCTTGCCAGCATTATTGACGTCGACGCGTGCGCAATATCCGATCAGGTCCGGCGGAATCGTGGGGGAGGGCGCGGAACCGAGAATCAGCCACGGCTTATCGATAATGCCAAGTCGCGAGAGCCAGCGGCGGTGCTTTTCTCGCAATTTTTCAAGCGCTTCAGGTTCAATCGTCATCGCGAATTCCATTGACCAGGTAGGCAGGCGAGATTCACTTAAGGGACTGACATCTTATGTCTCGCACAAGCCAGCCTACGTGTCCATTCGCGGCCGGTTCTTCGCCTAGAAGGGGGTGAGCCGGTATTGCAATTCTTTCCGTAATCTGTCGCCACGCTTCAGAAAGCCGTGGAAATACCCGTGCATCGCACAATTTAGCCATCTTGATTTGATTAAGCGACGCCTTTAGCACCGGTCGTCGATAATTGCGGGCAGTCAAGAAATGAACGTGGTTGTAAGTGACCCAATACTGGCGTCGATCAGTCGTACGATCGCCACTGCCGCCGACGGGATCAGTGCCCTGGCGGCCTGCCTGGAGGGTGATGCGGCGTTGCGCCGTAGTTTTGTCGACGCCGTCGAACTCGTCGCCTCCCAGCGGGGGCGAGTCGTTGTCGCGGGTGTTGGCAAGAGCGGGCATATCGGACGTAAGATCGCCGCGACGCTTGCCTCTACCGGAACATCCGCCTATTTCGTGCATCCGACGGAAGCAAGTCACGGCGATCTCGGCATGATCACCGCGCACGATCTGCTTATCCTGCTTTCATGGTCCGGTGAGACCGTCGAACTCGGGAACGTCCTCACTTACGCCAAGCGCTTCAACGTTCCGGTTATTTCCGTCACGTCGAATGCCGGCAGCACAATCGCTCGCAACTCCACGATCCCGCTCGTCCTGCCGAAAGTGCCGGAGGCATGCCCTCATGGTCTAGCCCCGACCACGTCTGCAATGCTGCAGTTGGCAGTGGGGGATGCTCTCGCAATAGCTTTGCTCGAGCGCAGGGGGTTTTCGGCCGAGGATTTCAAGACCTTTCATCCGGGCGGCAAGCTCGGCTCGCAGTTGCTGCTTGCCCATGAGCTGGCTCATTCGGGCGAGGCTGTGCCACTTTTGCCGATCGGCAGCCCGATGAGCGAAGCGGTCATCCAGATGTCCTCGAAGGGCTTCGGTGTCGTCGGCGTCGTTGGTCGCGACGGTGAGCTTGTCGGTGTCATTACCGACGGCGATTTGCGGCGCCATATGTCACAAGATCTTTTGCTCCTCACGGTCGAGACAGTGATGTCGCATATGCCTCGCGTGATTACGCCTGGAATGCTGGCAAGTGCGGCAATGGAAATGATGCAATCGCAAAAGATCACGGTGCTGTTTCTGGTCGATGATTTTGGCCGACCGTCGGGCATCTTGCACGTCCACGATCTTCTGCGTGCCGGCGTTGCTTAAAGACAAATGGTGCCGCCCGGAGAAGGTTGACGAGCCGACCTCCGAGGGAGCAAACCGATCTAACGTGGACCTGCAACGCCGCATAGCTTTGGCAGTCCATCACGAAAATGGGAACGCGCTTGGCAGTAATCCACCGAGACTTCGAGTATCGCCCGGACCTGGACGGTTTGCGAGCTGTGGCGATCCTGCCTGTGCTCCTCTTTCACGCAGGCTTCAATTCGTTCTCCGGCGGATTCGTCGGGGTCGACGTCTTTTTTGTATTGTCCGGCTATTTCATGGCCAGGATCATCCTGGCCGACCTCGAGCGTGGAAGCTTCAGTTTTTGGGCGTTCTACGTTCGGAGGATGAGACGCATCTTCCCGGCATTGTTCTCGATGATTGCCGTTTCGGCCGTTGCGGCATGGTTTTTGCTGATGCCGCAGGAGTTTCGGTATTTCGGCGATAGCGTCCAAGCTGCTGCCGTATTCACTTCGAACATCCTGTTCCGCAGCGAGAGCGGCTATTTCGATCTCTCGTCAGAAATGAAGCCATTGCTTCATACCTGGTCCCTGTCTGTGGAAGAGCAGTTTTACCTGATTTTTCCCATCGCGGTTTTCCTTGCCTTCAAATTCGCACGTAAGCACATTCCCGCAATCGTTTTGACGGTGGCGCTCTTGTCCTTCGGGGCAAGCACTTGGGGGATCGTGCACTCGCCCGAAAAAGCATTCTACTTGCTGCATTTTCGCGTTTGGGAGTTGCTGATCGGGGTCCTTGTTGCCATTGCTCCTGCGTCGAATTATGGGCCTCGCGGCTCCCAGGCATTGGCGGCACTCGGGCTGCTGGCCGTTTCCCTGGCCGTTTTCGGCTATTCTCCCGATACGCCCTTTCCTGGTATTTATGCCGCAGTGCCCTGCCTCGGTACGGCCCTTGTGATCCACGCACATTGTCGAGGCGGAGCGATAGCGGGCTTACTGGGTAATCCCGTTTCGGTCTTCATCGGACGCATCTCATACTCCCTCTACCTCTGGCATTGGCCCGTAATCGTGTTCTTGCGCTATGGCCTTGGCCACGAACTGACAACCGGTTGGGCGCTGACCGCCGTGGCGATGTCCTTCGCGCTCGCATACATTTCATGGAGGTTCGTAGAGCAGCCCGCGCGGTATGGCGTGCTGGCATCCTCGCGCGTCGCGATCGTCGGCGTGAGTAGCGCTGCTATTTCTTCTGCGGTCGCCTTCGGTTTCATCGTCAATGGTCTGGAAGGCATTCCCCAAAGATTGCCCGAAAACGCCCGAACGCTCTACCAGGCCACCTATGATGAGAGCCCATTCTCCTCCAAGCGGTGTTTCACCGATTCAAATGGGGAAGGTCTGACACCGGTTCAGATAAGGAGAGGGGAGATCTGCCGGGTCGGGCTCGAGACTGCGGGCGAGCCGCGGTTCCTCGTATGGGGAGATTCTCATGCCGCTGCGATCGCTCCTGCTATTGACATTGCCGCTCGCCAAATGGATTTATCGGGCATGTTCGTCGGGCGTGGATCGTGCCCGCCCTTGCCAGATACGGATTTCGGTCCTCCGGGGGCGGTCAAGAGGTGCATCGATCACAATTCCGCAGTGATGTCGCTGATCGAGAAGAGAAAGTTCGCCTTCATTTTCATGGTGGGCTATTGGCCCAAGTACGTCCACCGAGACGAGCTTCCGGGTCAGGGGATTTTCTTTGACCCTCGCGTCGTACCCTCCCGGACCGATTGGTCTATTCCGGTCAGGAAGGGACTTGATGCGACTTTGACCAGGCTCGCTCGGCAGGGATCGAAGGCTGTTCTGGTGATGGATGTGCCGGAGATGGGATACGACGTTCCGGAGGCCCTCGCACGAGCGGCTGCGTCTGGACGCTCGCTCGATATAGCTCCTTCTCTTGAATACACGAACCGGCGGCAAGCCTTGTCGCGGCGAGTTTTGGCGGATGCGGCCAGATCGAGCGGAGCTTTGGTCGTCGATCCGATGCGCGCAATCTGCGACGCCTCCAGGTGTCATGTCATGCGAGAGGGCACCGTTCTCTATAAGGACGGAGATCACCTGTCGGCGAAAGGTGCGGAAAGCCTATCGGCAGTCTTTGGTCCGGTGTTGAGCAGAATGCGGGAGAGTGTCCAGGTTTCAAATCGCTGAGCCGGCAGCGGCCGGTACTCGTCCGCACGTGAGACAGTTCTCCGTCACCCAGGAAATTTTGGATACTGCGCCGCGATCATTCTTATATTTCGTATACTGTAAACCCCAATTGCCACTGACAATCCCCGCTGTTAATCTCCAGTCAAGGTGCAATCACCGGGGGGCGGAAGTTTGCCATTCGAAGATGACGGATTGCGGGTCGCGACCCTTGAGTTTCTGGTGAAAGTCCTTGCAACCAAAAGGCTCAGGGACGATCCCGATGCCGACCTCAAGCAGGACGTTCTCAGCGCACTTGAACGTATACCGCTGCAATTCGTCTCCAGTGAGGTGGAAAGGGCCGAGATCAGGGCAAAGATGCATGCCGAGGCAAATGCAATTCTGAACTGGGCGGTGGAGGGGCGGACGACCACGATCTCGCCGATTACGGGTAGGCCGCTATCTGCCTCGCATTACCGCCAATGGCGATAGTTCGGACAAGCGCTGTCAATGGCCGCCCGCCGCGGCAGCGGCTAGTCCCGCCGGGGACCGGCTATAGCGGCTGCTCAGCCATAGCGCGTTTCAGGAAATGAACGTATTTCTCCGCGGCCGTTGATCCCGGATGTCCCTGCGATACGCCACCACTCAGCATCGCGGCTGCCGCGGCATCGAGGTCGGTGTGCGGATGCACAAGCGTTATCAGAGGAGAGTAGCGCTCCAGCCACTGGTTTTTGTGTGTTTGAACGTCGAAGAGGAGAGAAGGAACGTTACAGAGGATACTGAAGATCGCCATATGATATCGCCCGCCGATGTGCAGACGGCATTTTGAGATCGTCTCGGCAGCATATTCTATACTGGCCGTCTCAGCAAAAATGCCGCCACGGCCAATGATCTCTGCCTCATATAGAGAGAAGCGTTCAACTGCGTGCGTAAGAACGACAGGCCGAAGCTTCAGCGCCTCGCAGACCTTCAGTGCAGCCTTTAGGATTTCAACGTCTTCTTCGGCGTTGTTTCTGGCGCCGGTGGTTATCAGGCAACCGTCGCGTTCGGCCACAGGTGCTGGCGATATTCGGAGGAATGCGGCATCCACCAGAAATTCGATCCCGTAATGCTCAGCCGAGATTTCGTCGCGTGCGGCCACCACATGGCCGAGTTCGCGAAAGAGCCCTTTGAGATAGTCCGATCGTTCGCCTTCGTAGATAGGTATCGTTCCGTTCAATATAGCAAACGGCTTGCCTAACGTCCTGGCGGTAAGAATAGGCGTGAAAAAGGTTGCAAGCCCTTCAGCCGTTGTCCTGTGGTCCAACGAACCCTCTGGCTGAAGGATCACGAAATCGGCGGCCGCTATATGGTCCACGGCGTCTTCGCCATATGCAGTGGAAAGTCGGCTTTCAATGTCCGAGATTGCATATCCTCCAGCGGATGTGGACTTCGGGAACTCTTTTCTGAAGGCTGCGAAGTTGAAACCGATAGACGTAATCTCGCCCGCCGGGAACGCATCTAGAATTTGTTGCTTGAGACCCTGGCTTGTCAGCCTGCATCCGATATTGACCCTGAAGTCTGTATCGTTGAACAGAGCAATCTTGATTTTCGAGCCGGACACTTCTCGCTGCCGGCAGGAGCTTGCGAGCTCGTCAACGAAGCTCTCGTAATGCCGCCAAAAGCCGGATGGATCGCCTGTCGAGATATGCTCCCGGCAAATCGTGCGGGCGTCCGAGTACCTTTTGTCTGCCACGAGAAATCCCACAGCGCGCCTGGCTCTGGAAACGTCTACCCCGCGTCCTGTAGCTGCCAGCACCAAGTGCCTTGCAGCTCTGTCAGGATTTGAATCCCTCAGTTTTTTGGCGAACCGCCAATGTATGGCGGACTTTATCCCCTTGAACAATTTTCGTGCTTCCGATCAGGTTCAGGATAATGGCTCCTGTATAAGTGCACAAATCTCAGTCTGACATCAAGAAATTGCGAACGGGCCTCCGAAGTCTCGCTCACATCGAGGCGAAGCCTCGCCCGCACGGAAAACATAGAAAATGGATTGATGGTAGAGCGGGTGGCTTCCGACCGCATTCGCGCTGAAGTCTGTGAAGTTGCAGAAGGGACGCGGCTGGAAGGCTGAGCCGTTGGGCTCTGCCATGACAGGGTGCCGCCCATGACTGGTCAAGACGGTCACAAGGCACTATAGAGACCCGGGAACGGCGCCAGTACACGGGCACGCCATGCGTGATTGCGGGGACGGGACTATTTGAGCGTTAAGGATCGAAAAGAGCGCGAGGTCGATACTGAAACGATCGCTGGGGTCCTAAGGCGCGTCATTGCCGAAAACGGCCGCGACCATATCCGCGGCTATGCCTTTGCCATTGCGTGCCTGATGGTTGTGGCTGCAACGACGGCCTTCACCGCTTGGATCAGTGAAACGGTGATCAACGAAGCTTTCGCCAACAAGCGCGGCGACGTCGTTCTACTCGTCTGTTTCTCGATATTTGCTGCCTTTGTCCTGAGAGGCCTGGCGACTTATGGGCAAGCCGTCGCTCTATCGAAAATCGGCAACAATATTGTCGCACGCTATAAGCGCCGGCTTTATACGCATCTGATGGCGTTGAGCATTGGCTTTTTCCAGGAAAAGCGCTCGACGCACCTCACCGCCAAGATCAACCAGAACATCTCCGGCATCCGCGACGTGCTCAATATGACGGTCACCTCGGTCGCCCGCGATGTCCTGACCTTGGTCGGCCTTGTCGGCGTCATGATCAGCAAGGACTGGCTGCTCTCGCTCATCACCTTCATTGGGGCCCCTCCGTTGCTCCTTGGGCTTCGCTACATTTCCAGGCGGCTGCGTCTGGCGACGCGCGAAGCGGTCGAGGCCAACAGCCGCGTACTAGGCGCGATGCAGGAAACCATTCAGGGCATTTCCATCGTCAAAGCCTTCACGATGGAGGACGAGTTGGGCCGCAAGGTCGAGGGGATTATCAAGGGCGCGGAGAACCGCGCCAACCGCATCGCGCGCTTGAGCGAACGAACGGCGCCGTTGACGGAGACCTTTGCAGGCCTGGCAATTTCAGGCGTGCTTGCCTATGCGGCTTTCCGCACCATCTACAGCAACGTGGCCCCGGGTGCCTTGTTCGCTTTTGTAACGGCGCTTCTCTTGGCATACGACCCGGTGCGGCGCCTCGCTCGCCTGCAGGTGTCGCTGGAGCGGGCTGCCGTCAACGCCCGCATGCTTTACGAAATTTTGGACACGGTTCCGCATCAACGGGACCTGCCCGGGGCTACTCAACTGGCCTTTCGCGACGCGACCGTCGAGTTTCGAGACGTGCGGTTCTCCTACGGCAATGGCGAGGAGGTCCTCAAGGGAGTTAGTTTCCTGGCGGAAGGTGGCAAGACGACCGCGCTCGTTGGCCCGTCCGGAGCCGGCAAGTCGACGATCATCAGCCTCATTCCACGCTTCTACGATCCACAATCGGGTGTGATCCTGATCGACGGGCAAGACATAGCCGCTGTCACCAAGCAGTCTCTGCGCAACGGGCTCGCCTATGTCTCACAACAAGCTTACCTCTTTGAAGGTTCTATCCGCGACAACATCCGCTACGGTCGGCCCGAAGCGACGGATGCGGAAGTAGAGGAAGCGGCCCGGCTTGCCTATGCGCATGATTTCATCCTCGCGCAGCCACAGGGGTACGATACACCCGTGGGCGAACAAGGTATGACGCTATCCGGAGGCCAGCGCCAGCGTCTTTCGATTGCCCGAGCGCTCGTGCGCAACGCGCCCATTCTGCTTCTGGACGAGGCTACCTCGGCTCTTGATACGGAGTCGGAAGCAGCTGTTCAGAAGGCGCTCGATCAGGCGATGAGCGGCCGCACCGTCATTGTGATCGCTCACCGGCTTTCCACCGTCGTCAATGCTGACAAGATCGTCGTGATGAAGGAGGGGCTGGTCGTCGAGGAGGGGACGCACGAGGAACTCGCGCGCCGCACGGACGGCGTCTACGCTCGCCTCCACAACATCCAAGGCGGCTTTTTGGAATTGACTGCCGGAGCCGATGCCACTTAGCTGACATCGATGTCTCACCCGCGACCGGGACGAGGCGCTGACGTTAGGTCGGCAATCGCCTTGGTCAGCTCGCTTCCTCATTGCGGATCCTTCTTTGGAATTACCTTCATCGCCGAACGTTGGACGGCATCCATCGTCGGGGCTTGCTGTAGCCGGGGCCATGCATAGGATGCGAATACGGGAGGCATCGGCTTCAGTTTGCTGCTGTCTTCGCTTTCGATGACGGGCGGTTTCGACTTTTTCCGGCTAAGGAGTGGCCAGGCAGTGATTATATCCCATCGCCACAAGTTCATTTTCGTCCACGTGCCGAAAACCGCCGGCAGCACGGTTTCTGCCTATCTCGCTCGCGAATTCGGACCATGGGACCTGCAGCTTGGGTCCTGGAAGGATGCGCTCGCAAATGGAGCCAAAGCCAATCGCCTAGCGCTAATTGCCATGTTCTGCCATCTTTCTCCACTTAAGATCGCCCAAACCTTCATCCGCAACCACAGTGTCGATTCATTGGCCGGTGTCGCTCTCAGCCGGCGTTTTGCAGGCAAGCTCGCGGATCATTCAAGCGCATGCGAAATCGAGGCCTTCGATCCCTCTGCCTGGAAACAGTATTTCAAGTTCTGCTTCGTGCGAAACCCGTTCGAGAGGGCTGTTTCTCTTTACAATTGGCACTACAGGAAGGCCGATACCCGGCCGAGCTTCTCGCAAATGCTCTGCCTGATCGAAGCCGGTGCAGCCGAGAAGGAGCGTATCAATTGGAAGTCGTGGCAGCTCTACACCAAGAACGACGAAGTCGTTGTCGATTTCGTGGGTCGGCAGGAGCGCCTCTCGGAGGATCTACGCACTGTATGCGACCAAATCGGGCTGCCTTTTGATGAACGATTTTTGACCAGAGCGAAGGCTAACCCAAGGAGGCCGGATATTCGCAGTTATTATAAACCAGGTGATCGGGAACGCGTCGAACGGCTGTTCGGCGCCGAGATCGAACATTTCAAGTATCGCTTTCCCGATTAGCGCATTCGCGCTTTTCGCCGAATAGTGGATAGGGCTCTAACCGGTCGTTCTCCCGCCATTCCGAACCAAAACCGCTGCGCATTTTTCCTGGACTTGGTCTAACCGTCGGCACCCCGCGGCTCGGTTCCGTTGCAAGAGGTCGCGTTGGATACCGAAGGAACTGCTAAATGCTTCATCGGGCCGTCGGCCTCATCACTGGCCTCCTGTCCGTTGTTTACCCGTTGTTTGCCCGTTGTTTTTGTGGGTGCGTCGACTGTCGCCTGTTCGACCATTGAGGGCACTTCCACTGCCGCCTTGAGCCCATTTCTGCGGACCGGGCCGACGAGCTCGCCCGCATGCTGGCTTTGCCGGAAGCGCGCATCGGGCCGCCAATAACAATCGGGGCAGAAGCGAAGACAGCGCAGAGGACGAGGATGGATGACGGGAGCCCTCATCCAAAATATTGACATCCTATGGGATGTCTATAAATTATCTCCCATGAGGCTGGTTCTGGATACCAACGTTATCGTGGCAGCGTTCCGCAGCCGCAATGGCGCAAGCAACCTGCTTTTGCGTTTCGCTGATCGGGGTATGGTGACGCCGCTTTGCTCGACGGCGCTGTTTCTGGAATATGAGGCTGTGCTGAGCCGACCGGAAACCCGGCAGGCGACCGGCCACAGCCTTGAGGATGTCGCTTCGGTGATGAGCGCGCTTGCCGCTATTGCCGAGGGCGTCGATATTTCGTTTCGGACGCGGCCCATGTTGTCCGATGTCGCGGACGAAATGGTGCTGGAAGCTGCCTTGAACGGACAGGCCGAGGCCATCGTGACGCATAACGTCAAGGATTTCCGTCCGGCGCTTGGGTTGGGCGTGACCGTGATAACACCGGGAGAGATTGTCAGGAGACTGAACACATGACGCAGACCCAACGATATAAATACCCGCTGCAACTGCCGCAGTCGCTCAAGGAGACGGCGGCACGCCTGGCACAGGAAGACGGCGTGTCGCTCAATCAGTGGATCATCTCTGCGGTCGCGCAGAAGATCGGGGCCGTGGAGACGGCCAATGAATTCCTGAAAGCGCGTGCAGGTACGACGAAGCGCGGTGCGCTGACAGGCTTGCTGGACAAGGCGCCCGATGTGCCGCCGCTGAAGGAAGACACCATTTAATGCAATGCAACGGGCCGGAATGCATCTGCAGTGAAAGCCTTTTTGCTTGAATGATTGGGCCGGAACCGAGCCGCCCCCTCAAGGCCAGTCGCTTTGCGGGGGGGGCTGCCGCACCCGCCTTGACCGGGCGGCTCCGTCCCGGCGTGGGCTTCTGAAACAGAAAAGGCGCGGCGTGCGCTGGCAGGCAGTGCCAGCCATGACGCTCCGGCGCCAATGTCGGCAGTCACAGAGCATTGCCGAATGAAGGAGAAGCAGACCATGACCCGTGCGGCCCTTTATGCCCGCTACTCATCCGACAGTCAGAGCGAGGCGCCGATTGAGGACCAGTTCCGGCTTTGCCGGGAACATGCGGGCCGGGAGCAGTGGGAGATCGTCGGTTCCTACGAGGAAGTGGCCATATCGGGTTCCAGCACTATCCTGCGTTCCGGCATCCAGCGGCTTGTGCGGGACGCGCAGCGCGGAGAGTTCAAGATATTGCTGGCTGAGGCTCTGGACCGGATCAGCCGCGATCAGGCCGACGTCGCCACTCTCTAGAAGCATTTGAAGTTTGCGGGTGTCACCATCGTTACCTTGGCCGAGGGGAAATCTCCGAGCTTCATGACTGTCTGAAAGGCACGATGAATGCCTTGTTCCTGAAAGACCTTGCGATGAAGACCCATAGCGATTTGCGGGGCAGGGTGGAGAAGGGGAAGGCAGGCGGCGGGCTTTGCTACGGCTACAAGGTGATGAAGAAGGTCGATGCCAACGGCGAACCGATCCGGGGCGACCGTCTCGTCGGAAGCGGTCGCGGAGGCGGTGCGCGCCTATGCGGAGGAAATGAACCGGCTGAACCGCGAAAGGCGCGTGCAAGCGACCACGGACCAGAAGGCGCTTGCCAAGATCGAGAAGGCGATCGCGGGTATCATCGCGGCCATCGAGGACGGCATGTACCAGCCATCCATGAAAGCGCCCATGGACGACCTTGAACGGCAGAAGGCGGAGATCGTCGCGCGCCTCACTGAGGCGCCCGTGGACATGCCCGACGTTCATCCGAACCTCGCCAACCTTTACCGCCTCCGTGTGGAGCGCCTGACCGACGCCCTCAGCGATCCGGACGGCGGCGGGCAGGCGGCGGAAGCCCTTCGTTCCCTGTTCGGAGAAATCGTCCTCACGCCAGGAGCCAAGCGCGGCGAGGTTCATCCAACCCTACGCGGCGAGTTGTTTGGCATACTCGACTTTGCCAAAGTCGAAGAAACTGGCAGGCCAGCCGGTTTTATGCCAGCGGTTGAAGCCAGCCCCCGCAACCAGCTTAACCTGCTCAATCAGGTCATCCGTCCGGTTCTCCAGGCGGTCTTTCTCTTTGCCGCCCGGCATGACAAGGCGGTTTCCAGCGCTGCTTTGAAGGGCGTGCTGGTTCGACCTCAGCCGCGTTCAGAGTCGCTTCTTTTTGCTGCACAGGCGGTTCAGATGCCGCGTGTGCCCGCCTCGATCCCAAGGAGTGGCATCGCCTCGAAAACGGTGCGCTCTCACGCCGCCATGGACGAGAGAAGCTGGAAATCGACAGGCTGCGGCGCTTGCATGCGCGCCTCAATACGCGTGAGCGGGCATCGCTGAAAATGGCCATGCGCAAGGCGGAGCGGCATCAAGCCGTGGCAGGGCTTGAGATGGAGCGCAAGAGGGAGCAGACGCGTAGCACCGATAATATCGCAAGGCAGGACTTCTACGACGCGCGCGCGATCAGGGGTTCTGGATGAAGCAGGAATTCGCAGAGGGCAATCTACGGGAGCGCTTCAACAACGCTGCCGGATTGCGCATGGCCGGAGTGACCGGCCAGGGCAAGGATAACTATGCGCCGGACCTGCGGAACGACGATTACGGCGATGGCGGGGCCGCCGTCACGGCACCGCCCCAAGGGCTATGGTTAAAGAAGAGGCGAGTAGACCGGGCTTTGAGGCGATTTTCGACCAGAGACACTATTTTGCCGCGTATCGCGACACAAATGAATGGTTTTCGACCCAAGAAGCTGATAGGGTGGTTTTCGACCCCCTCCTTTGTATAGGGGCATTTTTCGACGACAAAGAGGGGCTTTTCGACTTATGCAGCTGGAGCTGGCCCATGCGTCCCATTTTCAAGAGAGCGCCGTTCCCGACGGGACGCGCCTCGCCGGTTGGGCTGCGCTGGCTCAGGCGCTGTCGATCAAAGCTCCCGTTCGGCGGCCCAGCTGCGTCTCGGAGAAGCATATCAAAGGCAGCCAGCGTGAAGAAGACACCTGGCAGGTGTTCGACAAGCGATACTGGCCCGGAGATACCTTTGCCGATCATCTCACATTCGCTTTTCGGCATGAAGTTCTCGATCTTCTTATCCTCAAACGCGTTTTCGACGCCGCTCCCATGGACGCCGTCGAAGAGCTCGTGCGCGCAGCGCCGACGGGCGTTCCGGCACGGCGCCTCTGGTTCTTCTATGAGAAGTTGACCGGGAGAACGCTCAACCTGCCCGACGGCCAGAACGTCGCGGCCATTGATCTTCTCGATCCCGCAGCCTACGTCACTGCCAAGCCGCGCCTGTCGCGACGCCACCGCGTCCGCGATAACCTGCTGGGCGCTGCGCGCTTCTGTCCGGTTATACGCCGCACCAAAGCGCTGGAGGAGTTCGTCGGCCGGGCCCTCGACGAGAAGGCGCGCGAGACCGTCGGTCGCACCGGCTCCCACCTCGTCGCCAGAGCCGCGAGTTTCATGCTGCTGGCCGACAGCCGCGCGAGCTTCGAGATTGAAGGCGAACGTCCGCCACGCAACCGGCTGGAGCGATGGGGCCGCGCCGTCGTGCAGGCGGGGCGCAACAAGCTTGATGTCGACGAGATCGTCCGGCTCCACCAGGTGCTGATCGAGGATACGAGGTTCATACAGCCGGGGCTACGGCGAGAAAGCGTGTTCCTAGGGGAGCGCGACCACAACTACGATCCGCTGCCGGAATTCATCGGGGCACGGCCTGACGACCTCGCCGACCTCATGGAAGGACTGATCGAGGCGAACGACCGGATGAGTGAGGCGGGAATCGACCCCGTCTTGCAGGCTACAATCACGGCCTTCGGGTTCGTCTATATCCACCCGTTACAGGATGGCAACGGGCGGCTTCACCGTTGCCTGATCCACCATGTTCTTGCCGAACGGAAGTTTACCCCGGCAGGCATGGTTTTCCCGGTTTCGTCGGTCATGCTGAACCGAATGGACAACTACCGGACCACCCTTCAGGCTGACACCGGACCTTTGATGCCGTTCATTGAGTGGCGGCCAACGCCGGACAGGAACGTCGAGGTTCTCAACGATACCGCCGATCTCTACCGGTACTTCGACTACACTGCGGCTGCCGAATTCCTCTACGGGTGCGTCCAGCGGGCGGTCGAACACGACCTGCCGCGCGAAATCGAGTATCTGCGCCGCCATGATGAGGCGTTGCGCCGGATCATGGACACGGTCGAGATGCCCGACCGGCTCGCAGAAGACCTCATCATGTTCATTCGGCAGAACGGCGGGGTTCTTTCGAAGAGGCGGCGACAGGGCGAGTTCGAGCCACTTTCTGACGAGGAGGTCGCCCAACTGGAATTTGTCGTCCAGGAAGCGTTCGATGGCTTCGACGAAATCGCGGTGTCCGCCGCATGACAGCGCTGCAGCTGTCATTCACGGTAAACCGCAGGACCGGGCCAGACGCTTGTATTCCGCGACGACACCGACCTCAACGGTAGCGGACCGCACTGACTCTACTCAGTCCGAGTTGGTGCGCGGAACCGGGCGTGCAGTAGTCTGCCGAAATCGGATACCTTTCTCTCTCGTTCAGTCAGAAACACCCGACGGTTCTTCAGGTGATCCGTTTCAATGCGGGGTAGCAGGTTAAGGCGGTCGCAAGCCCCCGCCACCGCTGTCGATGGTCGCTAGCCATCTTCGCTGTCTGCGGTGCGGCTTCCATGACGGTTAGCCGAAAAGCTTCGTTGCGAGAAGCCAGCAAGAGAGCGCGGCAACAGCGAGACCCGCCAGACGCCCCAGGCCGTCAGGCGATCCTGCCCCTTGTGTTCGAGCGCCGCAGCGCTGGGGGGGAGAGCCGGATTCGGCGGAAGCGTGAGCGAGATCGTGTCCGGGACCACAGCATTGTTGAGCGCCGCCATGAACAATTGCAGATCGAGAACCAAACCAGTCTGATCGTCAATACGTCCACCCGGCAAGTGAACGGATTGAACAGCGTCGCTGACGAACAACGTCGCCCATAGGTCCTCTCCATTCTGCACAACGGGCATTCGGAGGCTGCCCTGAACGGCGCTTTGCTTCGCGACTTCACTCTCGCGATGCGGCAGGATATCGCGGCGAAAATCATGTTGCCGACTACGTCGACGGCAATAAGGCAAACCAGTAAGCGGCACGCTGGGATCAGGTCGCGCCAAGACGATAGCCGGATAGGGTCGGCTAGCGGAGAAGCTTTTCGAACAGGCTCTCCATCGGACTGTCCGCCTCATTACCGAGCAGTTCAGTTCCGTTTCCCGATTGCTCGGCGGTTGCGGGCTCCTCGTTCGCCGGAATTTCCACAGCCGCCTTATCGGGCTTGGGCGCTGTGCCGCCGCCAATAATCTCTTCAATCGAGAGCTGCTGTTCCTCTCGTTCTAGCGCCTTATTCAGGGTGCCGCCGAGAAGATCCTTCACCGAGCCGCCCGAGCCGCCTCCGTTGATGAAGTCGCCGATCGGCAGCTTGTCGATCGGCAGTCCGAAACCTTTAAGCTTTGCCAATGCGGCATCGGGGTTCTTCAGCAGGTCCGAAAGGTCCGGATAGATGCGCGGTGCGGCGAAGCTGCCTTCGACCACCACGGGGACGCCGATGCCGTCGGTGGAGATCTCGGCGCCCTGGCCCTGGAGAGAAGCGACGAGGCGGGGCTCGAGCCGGAAGTTCAAAGTGCGTTCCGCAAGATCGGCCGCACCGTTCCCGCTCATGCGGACCAGCGGGCCGACAAGCTTGATGTCTTCGGTGCGGGCAACGCCGTCTTCGATGGCGAAGGATGCCGCAAGCTCGGTGAATGTCGTCGCTTTGCTGCCGTCCTGCTTGAAGCCTGACGACATCAGCCTCACGAGATTGTTGTAGACGTCGGCAATGTCGATGCCGCGAATGGCGCCATCGGAAAAGGCGACATCCGCCGTGCCCTGCAGAGACTTCGCAATCGTCCGGGTCGTGCCGCCCGCACCGGTTACGTCGAACCGGGCTTTCAATGCGCCCTCGAGATATTTGAAGCCCGCCATGTCCGTCAAAAGCGGTGCGGCCGAGGCTCCGGAAATGGAGGCCTGCAGGGAGATCGAGGGTTCGGCCCGGGAGCCGTCGGCCTTGAGGCTCGCGACGATATGGCCGCCATAGAACGGGCTTTCGGGCAGCGTCAGGCTTGCGACGCCGTCGGAGACGACGAGACTGGTGGCGACCGGTCCGGCAAAGACCTTGCCGTAGCCGAGCCTTTTGGCATTGAGCTGGACGGTTGCATCGATCGACCGGAGCGAAGAGAGGTCGAGCGGAACGTCGGCGGGTTCAGCCCCTTTTGCCGCTTTTGCCTGCGGAGCGGGGGAATGCGCCCCGGCTAGGCGCGCAAGGTCCAGCTCGTCGAAGTTCAGGTCAGTCGTGATCTTCACCGGGGCCGCAAATTCGACAGAGCCGCTGCCCGCACCTTCGACGCCGTTGATGGATATGGTCGTCTTTTGAAAGGAAACACTCGTCGGGCCCGCACCGACGTGCCCGTTGAACGCCAGCGGACCGATGCTCTCCGCACCGCTCTGCCCGAGGCCGGCGAGGAAAGCAGAGAGGTCGGCGGTGGAAAAATCGAGTTTTCCCGCATATCTGCCCGTCAGCGCAGCTTTGCCATCGAGCGACAGGCTCGCGGCGGGCATCTTCACCTGAAGCTTAAGCGGGATCCCCTCGAAGGCGAAGTTGCCGGCGAGAAGTGTATCGGCGGCAGGGATCTGCAGGTCGACGTCGACCGGCTTGTTGCACCAGTCCAGGCGGCCGGCCACGCGCACCGGCTTCGCGCGGATTCGGGCGTGACGGAGAAAGCGCGTTCGGGTGCTCGTGTGGCTGATGGCATCCAGGAGTTGAGTTGGAAGCCTGACGCAGCATTAGACTGCGTACAAGCAATAATGAGCTGCCGGAGAACCGCCCCAGCCCGCGACTTCGTCGATCATTCCCATCCGGCCGTCTGGCGGAATCTCCGCCAAGGTACTGTTGTAGTGGGTTTTCGGCGAAGTCCTCGCCCACATGCGTGTTCGCGACCGTTCACGAAATCCTTTGCCGTTGGCACATCGAGGTGATCCGAAACGCAGAAATTGGCCCCGTCCATGGTGCTCGTTGGGGTTTCCGGTCTTCTCAGCCTCGGCGGCTACCATCCGATCTTGCCGACACTAAGGTCGAGTGCAGAGATGGCCAATCCACAGGGACTTAGTTCTCGCGCATCCCGAGGCGGAACGCGTCCGCTAGAGGTTGAGTCAGGTAGGACATAACGCTCCTCTCACCGGTGGCGACGATCACCTCCGCCGGCATGCCGGGCCTAAGCTTTGCTCGGATTTGGTCGGGAAACTTCGAGACCTGCACGGAAACTTTCAGCTCGTAGTACGGCTGACGCGTCACCTCATCATGAAGAGCATCGGCAGCAACGCTCTGCACCTCTCCGATTGCGATTGGTGTTGATCGAGCCTTGAACGAAGGCAGTCGGATCTCGGCAGGAAGACCCTCGCCAACATTGTTGATGTCGACCGGCGACATCTTCGCCGAGACGATGAGAGTGTCGTCATCAGGGACGATCTCCATCAAAGTCTCGCCGGGGCGAACCACAGCTCCTATCGTGTGAACTTTAAAGCCGATGACGCGGCCGGAACGCGGTGCGCGTATTTCGGTGCGGTTGAGCACGTCATCAGCCACGCGCAGCTTTTCGCCAGCGTCGGCAAGCTTGGCGCTTGTCTCGGCGAGCTGTGCCGAAACCTCCTCGAAGACCTTGCGCCCGACTTGTTCGATCTGGAGCCGCGCCTCACTGATAGTGTGGCGCTCGCCCGCCATATCGGCAACGAACGCACCAAGCTGACCTTGGAGATCGGCCCGCTGGCGTTTGAGCTCCGTCAGCCGCGTGGCGGTAATGATACCCTTATCGGCGAGGGGCGCCAATTTGTCGTACTCTTCCGTGATGCTCTCGATCTGCACACGTACAGCCTCGCTTTGGGACTGGACGGCCTCAATCTTTTGACCGGATTGGGCGATGCGCTCGTTCAAAATGGAAACGTCGTTCGTCCGGGCCAAGCGGCGCTTGAGGAACAGTCGTATCTGGTCTTCCATCGCGCGCTTGGCGAGAGGGCCGCTCGAAGCGCGCGTGAGCTCGCGCGGGAAAGTGACCATTTCGGCGCCATCCATTTCCGCCTGCAGCCGTGCCTGCTCAGCAAGCAGCGAGAAGGTGGCGGACCTCGCAATTTCGCCCTGCGCCTGCGCCTCTGTGGAGTCAAGGCGCACAAGGACTTGGCCTTGGGTGACATGTGCATTGGGCTTGACGAGAACATCGCGCACTATACCGCCCGCTAGGTGCTGAACCTCCTTGCGGTCGGTTTCCACCACGATTGTACCCTGAGCGACCACAGCGCTGTCGATGCTGGCCAGAGAGGCCCACCCCCCGAAGATCCCGAAGGTGAGCACGACGATGGCAAAGCCCATCCGCGCGGGCTTGCGCCAGTTGCCGGAGAGGTTTGCTTGTGCCGGTTTATGGGTTGGGCCGGCAAGATCAGACGGCGCGAATATCTCCGGTAGGGGAGCTCGAGTTGCCCGTCTTGCTCGCAAGAGTACGGCGGACGTCGATGCCATCGCGTTGGTACGAGAAACGATCGAGCTGACCGTACGTGCCACGAGCTCGCCACCGGCTGGGGTTCTTTTGGGGGTATCAGGTGTCATCGGTGGCCTCGGTGAACTATGCATCGACGCGCGGTCGAATAAGAGGAGTCGAAGCGGAACCCGGCGGTCCGGCGCGCCCTTCGTCTTGGACAGGCCGCCGCGGTGCAGGCGCCACATTGGGCCCAAGGAGCGACGGCAGCAATTCGTCGCGACTGCCCATCTGCGCTACCCGTCCTTCTTGCATGATGATCACTCGATCTACCACCGACAGGAGGTTCGGCCTGTGGGTCACGATCACGACGGTTCGCCGCTCTCTCCGCAGCCCTTCGATGGCACGGATCAGTGCTCGATTGCCATCGCCATCTAAACTGGCATCAGGCTCATCGAGCACGACGACAGCCGGCTTGCCGAACAGCGCCCGCGCGAGACCGACCTGCTGCCGCTGCCCGCCCGATATTCCGACGCCGTCCTCCCCGATTTCCGTCAAATACCCGTTGGGGAGGCGCTGGATCATCTCGTGGGCAGAGGCGTGAGTTGCAGCCTCGATCACCTGAGCATCGGCTGCATCCGCTCGGAAGCGCGCAATGTTGTCTCGCACGGAACCGGTGAACAGCTCGACATCTTGGGGCAGGTAGCCCAGCGCAGTGCCGAGTTGGTCCGGATCGTAGTGGCGCAAATCGTTGCCATCGAGCCGCACGCATCCACGCGCCGAGGGCCACGCACCTACAAGGGCACGCGCGAGCGAGGATTTGCCCGAGCCAGATGGACCGACGAGCGCGACGATCTCTCCAGGATGCAACGTGAACGTCGGGCCCATGACGACCGGTGTGTTCGTGCCGGGGGCTAGGACGACAAGGTTCTCGACGGAAACCGTACCCGCAGCGTCAGGCAGACGTATGCGTTCGTCAACCGGCGGGTTTTCCTCAAATATACGGTTGAGACGCCCATAGGCGCTGCGCGCGGATACTACGCTTTTCCATTGCGCCACCATGATTTCGATCGGGGCAAGCGCGCGACCCATGATGAGTGACGCTGCGAACAAGACGCCTGCGGAGATTTCCTGGTTAATTGCCAGGTAAGCGCCGACGCCGATCATAGCCACCTGAATAGCCATGCGCAGAAACTTCGACACCGCAAGGAGGGTACCTCCGCGTTCGCCCGCGCTGACGGAGTGACCGAGGGCTTCCTCACGGATTTCGGTGCACCATGACTGGATAGCACGCCCCATGCCGAGCGCCCGAATTGCCTCTGCATTGCGCAGCGAGGAGCCCAGCCTTTCGATCGCGCGAATGTTCGTGCGCGACGCTTGCGAGAGTAAGCCCTTCGTCGCTCGCTCGTTTACAAGTGCGATCGTCACGACTGCCAACGCTCCGACGAGAGCCACAAGACCGATCCATGGGTGAAGCAGGAAACAGATCACAATGTAAATCGGAGCCCAGGGCACATCCATCAGCGCCATGGTGACGCCGCCAGAAAGAACATCGCGCATGAGATCGAGATCGCGCAGGGTCTGGGCATGGTTCGATCCACGTACCCGCAAGGCTGAGGAAAGCGCCGCCTCGAATGCCGGACCGGACAAGAGCCGGTCCAGCCGCACGCCAGCCTGCACGAGGATACGTCCCCGATAGTGTTCGAGGGCTACATAGGTCATCAGCAGAAAAGCCACGATCACCGTGATCATGACGAGCGTGACGGCACTACGGCTCGTCAGAACGCGATCATAAATCTGCATCGTGTACAGCGGAGACACGAACATGAGAAGATTGATGAAGAATGAGAGCCCGCCGGCCGCGACGAGGCCCGGACGGATCTCGCGCAAGGCTCCCGCGAGCGGCGATCGCACCTGCAAAGAGGGATTTGTCATCTCTTTTAATCCAATGAAACCGTCGCGGGCGTTTGCACTATAACGCCGCGCAATCTACTAAGCACAAACGCCGGATGGCGCTTTGAATTGCTGGATGTCTTTCGCCAGAAAGGAGGCTTGAGGGCAGAGCCGAAGACTACCGAGTTGGTCCAAGCGCAAGGCAGTACTCATCTCCCCAAACGTCGCCCGCAGCCGACGGCTGCGTTCACCTTTTAGGCTGAGTAATCACAAGCGAACGGGGTATCGATGTGTGCCATTGGGGTGGCGGTGGGTAATTCAAGTTCTTCAACCCAAGTGCGGCGTCCGAAAATATTTCTATGTCTGAATACTTACAGCTCATATGTTTCTCCATTCGGAATGGCATTCATTCGAAGCAACCACTGGTTGAAGTACGGTTCATCGACTAATAAGAGAGCTTATGGGCTTGACGAAAACTCTAACGGAGTAGCGAAATAGATCGCATGCGGTGACAAAATACTAACGTTAGTGACCAAAATGCGGCGCGGACGAGGCTATACTGTGTGCGCGTCCGTATGGGAGTCGCAGAATTAGACTTGCGCTTACGTCGAGTTGCAAACGTCAGCTAGCGTTACTACTTTGAGGTCTTGGGCTTTACGGCTTATGCGAGAACCAATTTCCGGCGCCGCAACCAAACATGCTGGCAGTTACCCGGCGCCGCGAGCTCTGCACCGGTATTGCATTGACCAAAGTCGCCGCTTCGTCGCAAATGCGGCGTGTGGTTCAGCAACAGCTTATTGTCGGCGAGCAGCTTATCTTCGAGTTTCTTCGCCCGGATCACGGAGATCGAACCTGCCGTACAAACTCGACCGCGTGGGCGGGCCATCGTCGTGGCGTTCGTTTGGAAGTCTCGCGGAAGCTTCGATCAACTTTGGTGCATGGCGACCGGTGAATTACGCCTTAGGATTTGGCCAGAATGGTCCGGGCCTTCTAGCTATTGACAGGCGCCTCGCGCTGTAGTCCAGAAGGTTCAGGTAACAAGCTGCGGTTGGAAGACCACGTCGGCCCAATAATTCGCGGCGGCAAAGGTGTTAGTCGGGAAGAGGCCCGTACTGGCTGTTCCACCATAGGCGTAGACGCCATTGCCTCCTGAAGCGGAACTCGAAGGGGCCGTGAGCGGGCCATTTGTGATAGGACTGGTGAAAAAGTTGTCAGTGGCAACATAGGTTCCGGTCGTATGGTAGGACGCGACATAGGTTGTGTTGGCGGTTATGGAGACAGGCGTCGCCAACGCGACGGTCTGCCAGCCGCTCGCGGCGGTGTTGGTGAAGGTGGCGCTGGCGAGCTTGGTGCCAGTGGCGGTCCAAAGGTCAAGCACGTTCTGGCCGGTGTCGCTGGNGCTGCGGTAGAACTTAAGCGCCGTGANCTGCCCCGCGACGTTTGCCTGGAACTTGAGGCCGACTTCGAGTTGCTGGCCGTCGTTGAGGTTCGTCTGGGCCGGTGTGTTGGAGGGGCTGAAGAGGCTGTAGCTCGTCGCAGCGGTCGAGACTGCGATGTTGAAGGTCTCGTTGGCGGCGAGGCCGCCGAGGTCGG
>NZ_AQWP01000014.1 GCF_000375585.1 Sinorhizobium meliloti 4H41
TCCAGGTCCCGCAAGCTCCGCCGCCCACGTTTCTCTTTCTCTATATTCAATTGTCAAAAAACAGACGAGAAACACATCCCGTCAACGTTCCAACAAGACCAAAACCTGCAAGGCCCAGTCCCGACAATCAGCATCCGCCAATCTTGGAAACCCTAGAGCGAAGGACATCGTCGCCAGCAGCGCCGCCGCCCTCGTCAGTGATCGGGCTTATAGACCCCCACCCTCCGACACGTCAACAACGATTTTCAAAAAATCAGCAGAAAATCGTAAGTGACTGTTTTTAAAGGTGGTTTTCCATGACGCGCGAAAAGTGGTCCGACGCTTCTACCAATACGGGTCCGCTTTGCGGGCTTTCGGCGCTTCTGGGGATGCAAGCTATATGGTTAACGCAGTTCCGCCTTTCAAGGGCCGTGCTCGATGAGAATTCGTGGGTCTCGAAGCCCGTTGCCGCTTCCGCGAAAAGAGGCGACCCGAGCACGTCTCACCGAAACGTGACGGTCGAGGGCGGCCGCGTGCATTGACGCAGACCGCCCTTGTCTTACCCTCGGCGGCAACGGCATGGACCGGGGTAGAGGAGCGTCATGATCAGGCGAGCAGGGAAGATCATCGCCGCAGCGCTGCTGGCGCTCGGCCTCGCCGGCAAGGCGTCCGCCACGGACGCGGGAAACTGGGAAGCGGTCGTCGCGGAGGCCAGGGGCCAGACGGTCTATTTCAACGCCTGGGGCGGCTCCGAGAACGTCAATGCCTATATCAGATGGGCCGGCGACGAAATGACAGCGCGCTACGGCGTCACCGTCGTCCATGTAAAGCTCGACGACACCGCTAAGGCGACCGCGACCGTGCTCGCGGAAAAATCCGCAGGAAAGGACGAGGGCGGATCGGTCGATCTCGTATGGATCAACGGCGAGAACTTCGCCGCGATGAAACGCGAAGGGCTGCTTTACGCGCCCGGCTGGGCGACGAAACTGCCGAACTGGCGCTATGTCGACCACGAAAACACACCGACGGTGCTCACCGATTTCACCATCCCCACCGACGGACTGGAGAGTCCCTGGGGCGGTGCCAAGCTCGTGTTCTTCTACGACTCGGCGCGCATGAAGGCGAGCGAGCTGCCGGATTCCGCAGCGGATCTCCTGGAATGGGCCACGGCCAATCCCGGGCGCTTCTCCTACCCGCAGCCGCCGGACTTCACCGGCTCTTCCTTCCTGAAGCAGGTGCTGATCGAGCTCGTAGACGACAGGGCCAAGCTGCAGAAACCCGTCGACGAAAAGACGTTCGCGACCGATGCCGCGCCCTTGTTTGCCTATCTCGACAGGCTGACGCCGCTGCTATGGCGAAAAGGCAAGGCCTATCCTCAGAACTATGCGGACATGAAGCAGAAGCTCGCCGACGGCGAACTCGACATCATCTTCGCCTTCAACCCCGCTGAAGCCTCCTCCGCGATCGCCAATGGCGAGCTGCCGGAGACGGTCCGCTCCTTCGTCTTTTCCGGAGGCACGCTCGGCAATACGCATTTCGTCGCCATTCCCTACAACGCAACGGCAAAGGCCGGCGCGCTTCTGCTTGCCGATTTCCTCCTCTCGCCCGAGGCGCAACTTCGCAAGCAGGACCCGAATATCTGGGGCGATCCGACTGTGCTTTCTCCTGCAAAACTTCCGGAAGCCGACCGGTCCGCTTTCGAGCGCCTGGACCTCGGCATTGCAACGCTCCATCCCGACGAACTCGGTCCCGCGCTCGACGAACCGCACCCGGACTGGATGACACGGATCGAAACCGAATGGATCCGGCGTTATGGCGCAGCCAACTAGGCTCGGCGGAAACGCCCTCCTTGCCTTCGTTCTGGGGCTTCCCATCCTTGCCGGGCTTGCAGGAACGATCCTGCCGGCCTTCGGCTACCTGCCGGCGCTCGGCGGCTTTCGCGTCACGCTTGCTCATTTCGCCGAACTCGCCGGCCAGCCGCACATTCTCCGCTCGGTCCTGACCGGCCTCGCTGCGGGATTGCTGACGACGGTCGCAGCGACAGCGGTCGTCGGCACATTCGTCGCGGGCTTTGCCGGCACGCCGCTTTTCGCCCGCATCCAGCATCTCGTCTCTCCCCTGCTTGCCGTCCCGCATGCCGCCGCCGCCTTTGCGCTGGCTTTCCTCGTCGCCCCGTCGGGCTTCCTGCTCCGGCTGATCTCGCCGGAGGTGACGGGCTTCACGCGGCCCCCGGACTGGCTTCTTCCCAACGACCCTTTCGCGCTGACGATGATTGCCGGGCTCATCGTAAAGGAGGTGCCGTTTCTCTTCCTGGTGACGCTTGCCGCCCTGCCGCAGCTTGCCGTCACGAGGGCATCGCGCCTTGCGGCGGCGCTCGGCTACGGGCGGGTCGCCGGCTTCGCCATCTGTCTTTGGCCCGCCCTCTACCGCCAGATCCGTCTGCCGGTCTTCGCGGTGCTCGTCTATTCGGTATCCGTGGTCGACGTCGCCATGATCCTCGGGCCGAAGCTGCCGCCGACATTGCCGGTGCGAGTAACCCAATGGGCCGGAGACGACGACCTCGGTGCGCGATTTCTCGCATCGGCGGGCGCTTTCCTGCAGCTTGGCATCGTCGTTGCCGCAATGGCGAGCTGGATCGTGCTCGAACGGGTCGGGAAAGCCGTTCTCGCGCGCCTGACCTTTTCCGGACGGCGCTTTGCGCGGGACGGCGCGCTTCGCGCCGCGGGCGCCCTCGCCATGAGCACCTGCACGGTCACCATTTTCGCGGGGCTCAGCGTGCTTTCCATCTGGTCGGTTGCAGGCCTCTGGCCATTTCCCGACGCGTTGCCCGGAAGTTTCACGCCCAATACCTGGATGCGCACATTGCCCCAACTCTGGGCGCCGCTCGGCACTACGGTCGCGCTCGCTCTTTCGGCGTCATCGCTGGCGCTCGTATTTACGATCCTCCTGCTCTACCGCAACGGCATCGCCGGCGGACGGAAGAATGCAGCCGGCTACCGGCTGCTTTACCTCCCCTTGCTCGTCCCGGAGATCAGCTTCGTTTTCGGGCTGCAGGTCCTGATGCTCTCGGCGGGGCTCACTCCCGGCTTTGCGAGCGTGCTGGGCGTCCATTTCGTTTTCGTGCTCCCTTACGTGCTTCTGTCACTGTCGGCCCCCTGGCGCGCGGTCGACCCGCGCTTCGAAAAAATCGCCGCCGGCTTCGGCAAGCCGGCGTTGGAAATCCTGTTCACGGTCCGGCTGCCATTGCTCTTTCGTGCCTGCCTCACCGCGCTCGCGGTCGGTTTCGCCGTGTCGGTCAGCCTCTATCTGCCGACGCTCCTCATCGGATCCGGGCGGCTGACGACGATCACGACCGAGGCCGTCGCACTCTCGTCGGGCGGCGACCGGCGGGTCATCGGCATCTACGCCCTCGTTCAGGGGCTCCTGCCCTTCCTCGCATTTCTCGTTGCGTCGCTCGGCCCGCAGTTGCTATTCCGCAACCGGCGGGCAATGAGGACGTGAATGCAGGAAAACGCCGGGTCAAAATCCCCGATCAAGACAGGATGCCTGACGCTCTCGGAGGTGACGATCGGTCTGGGCGGCCGGGTTCTGCTCGCCATATCGGCGTCGGTCGCGCCGGGCGAGGTGCTGACGATCATGGGGCCGTCCGGCTCCGGCAAGTCGACCCTGCTCGCCTTTGCGGGAGGCTTTCTCGATGCGGCATTCGATGTGAGCGGCCGCATCCTGATCGACGGCACGGACCTGACGGCGGTTCCCGCCAACCGGCGCCACGCGGGCATCCTGTTTCAGGATCCGCTGCTCTTTCCCCATCTATCGGTCGGCGGCAACATCGTCTTCGCCATAGCGCCGGCTGTCAAAGGACGGGCCGCACGCCGCCGGCTGGCCGATGCAGCCCTCGACGAGGTGGGCCTTACCGGCTTCTTCGACCGCGACCCGGACACGCTCTCTGGCGGCCAGAAGGCACGCGTGGCGCTGCAAAGGGTACTCGTTTCCGCGCCACGATTCCTGCTTCTCGACGAACCTTTCTCCAATCTCGACGCGGCGCTCAGGCAGCAGACGCGTGAGCTTGTCTTTTCCAAGGCGAGGGCGGCCGGGCTGCCCACCATCCTGGTGACCCACGACAGTGCCGACGCAGAGGCCGCCGGCGGCCGCGTGATCGAAATCGGAATGGAGGAGCAGGCATGATGCGCGCGCTTCCTGCCCTGCCCGTCCGCGAGATCCTGCCCGGCCTTGGCGACGCGCTCGCTTCGTCGGGATCGGTCGTGCTGTCGGCTCCTCCCGGCGCCGGCAAGACGACGCTGGTGCCGCTTTTTCTGCTCGACCAGCTCTGGCGCGGCGACGGCAAGATCATTCTGCTCGAACCGCGGCGGCTCGCAGCGCGGGCCGCGGCCGGACGCATGGCCGAACTTCTGGGGGAGAAGGTCGGCGAAACCGTCGGCTACCGGATGCGGCTCGACAACCGCGTATCGGGCAAAACCCGGATCGAAGTTGTAACGGAGGGCGTCTTTAGCCGGATGATCCTCGACGATCCCGAATTGCCCGGCGTTTCGGCTGTCCTTTTCGACGAGTTCCACGAGCGTTCGCTGGATGCCGATTTCGGGCTGGCGCTGGCGCTCGACGTGCAATCGGCGCTGCGCGAGGACCTCAGGATCGTCGTCATGTCGGCGACGCTCGACGTCGAACGCATCGCCGGGCTCGTCGGCGATGCGCCGGTCCTGAAAAGCGAAGGCCGGAGCTTCCCTATCGACATACGCTACGAAAACAGAGCGGCCGGTGAAAGCGTCGAGGACGCGATGGTCCGCACGATTGCAGAGGCGCATTGGTCCGAGGAAGGTTCCATCCTTGCCTTCCTGCCCGGGCAGGCGGAAATCGCCCGCACGGCCGCGCGGCTCGCCGATCGCTTCGGGGAGGCGACCGCAATCGTCCCGCTCTACGGCAATCTGAGCCAGAAGGAACAGGACGCGGCGATCCGCCCGGCACCGAAGGGCACACGCAAGATCGTGCTGGCGACTTCGATCGCCGAAACCTCGATCACCATCGACGGCGTCAGGATCGTCGTCGACAGCGGTCTGCAGCGGCTGCCGGTCTTCGAGGCCTCGACGGGCATCACGCGGCTCGAAACCGTGCGCGTTTCAAGAGCCTCGGCCGATCAGCGCGCCGGGCGCGCCGGAAGGACCGAGCCGGGTATCGCGATCCGCCTGTGGCATCCCGGCCAGACTGCGGCGCTCGCCGCCTTCACGCCGCCGCAGATCCTTGCCAGCGATCTCTCCGGCCTGCTCCTCGATCTTGCCCATTGGGGTGTGGCCGATCCGTCGACGCTGAAATTCCTCGATCCGCCGCCGGAGACGGCCCTGCGCGAGGCGCGAGGCCTGCTCGTCGAGCTCGGCGCGATCGACAGCCGCGGCGCGCTGACGCCGAAGGGCCGCAGGATCCGCGATCTGGCGCTGCCGGTGCGGCTTGCGGCAATGTCGGTTGCAGCCGCCGAGGAAGGGCGGGCGCAGGAGGCCTGCCTTCTAGCGGTGATGCTCACCGAGCAGGGCCTCGGCGGCAACAGCATCGATATCGAGGAGCGGCTGCGCCGGTTCCGGAGCGAGCGCAGCGACCGGGCCGAGGCCGCCCGCGGTCTGGCGCGGCGAATGGCCGGCGAACTCGGCGCATCGAACAAGGCGGGTCTGGAGCCCGTTCTGCCTGGAGCCCTGCTGATGCACGCCTTTCCCGACCGCATCGCGCTGCAGCGCGGCGGGCGCGGCCGCTTCGTCATGGCGAACGGACGCGGCGCCGAGATCCCCGAGACCGAACGGCTTGCTGCGGCCGGAATGCTCGTCATTGCCGATCTTACCGGCAGAGCCGGGGCGCAGCGGGTGCTCGCTGCAGCGGAAATCACGAGAGGCGATGTCGAAGGGCACATGCCGGACGCCATCGTCACCGAGGAGCAAAGCTTCTTCGATCGGGCCAGCCGGCAGGTGCGTGCGCGCCGGGTGACACGGCTCGGGGCGATCATCTTCGAGGAGAAACCCCTGCCTCGCCCCAGCGGCCAGGCGGCGGCGCGGGCACTCGCGGACGGTATCCGGCAACTGGGGCTTGCCGCTGTCCCCTTCCCGAAGGACGTGGAGCAACTGCGCGACCGTATCGGATTCCTGCACCGCTCCATCGGCGAGCCCTGGCCGGACATGTCGGACGCGGCGCTGATCTCCCGTCTCGACGCGTGGTTCGTTCCGTTCCAGGGAGACGCCGGCGGCATTGACGGGATCAAGGGCCGCGATCTCGCCGAAGGCCTCATCTCGCTCGTTCCATACGGCCTTCAGCGCGACCTCGCCCGGCTGGCGCCGACGCATTTCGAAGCGCCGACAGGCCAGCGTCATCCGATCCATTACGACGGCGACGAACCGCTCCTGTCGATCCGCGTTCAGGAGCTCTTCGGCCTGAAAGCCCATCCCGCGATCGGCGACGGTCGGCTGCCGCTGCTTCTCGAGCTGATTTCCCCCGGCCACCGCCCGATCCAGACGACCCGGGACCTGCCCGGCTTCTGGGCCGGTTCGTGGAAGGACGTCAGAGCCGAGATGCGCGGCCGCTATCCGAAACATCCCTGGCCGGAGGATCCCGCCAATGCGATGCCGACGACGCGCGCGAAACCGCGCGGGACTTAGAACGGGCGGAAAAGTGTACTCCAAAGTGGCCGGATGCGGCTCTACGGCGCACCGCGGTCCGCCGCCGTTTCCTATTTGCCGGGTTCGGAATAAAGTCCGGTAAGATGAATTGACGCCCGGTCGCGCATGCGACCCGCATCGCGAAACGGAAACGCATGGCAGCTGCGACACTCTATAACGATCAGAACAGCAATCGCAGTCTGAGGCTGCAGACGCTCATCCGGCTGCGCTGGCTGGCGGTGGGCGGACAATCGCTCGCCGTCGTCGTCACGGCGCTGTGGCTGCAGTTCCCGCTGCCGATCGTTCCCTGCTCCGTATTGATCGCCTGCCTGGCGCTTCTCAACGTCTTTCTCACGCTCCGCTTTCCGCCGACGCAGCGGTTGACGCCGCCGGCCGCCTTCTCCCTGCTCGGTCTCGACCTTGCGCAACTGACTGCGTTGCTCTTCATCACCGGCGGCCTTGCCAATCCCTTCGCGCCGCTTCTCTGCGTGCCGGTCATCATCTCGTCGGCCTCGCAGCCGAAGCCGCAGAGCATCGTGCTGGCCGGCCTCGCCGTCCTGGGCGTCACCGCCCTTGCCTTCTCGCCCTTCCCGCTGCCCTGGTATCCAGGCACCGTTCTGTTGATGCCGCGCGTGCTGACGGCGGGCATCTGGTTCGCGATCGTCTCGATGACGGCCTTCGCCGCCTTCTACACCTATCGCGTCTCGCTCGAGGCGAGCGAGCTTTCCGAAGCGCTGACGGCGACCGAGCTCGTCCTCCAGCGGGAGAAGCACCTGTCGCAGCTCGACGGTCTCGCGGCCGCCGCCGCCCACGAACTCGGAACGCCGCTCGCGACGATCAGCGTCGTCGCCAAGGAGATGGAACGGGAGCTTGGCGACGATCCGCGTTTCGGCGAGGACGTCCATCTTCTGCGCAGCCAGAGCGAACGCTGCCGCGACATTCTGAGGCGGCTGACCACCCTTTCGTCCGAAAGCGAAGAACATATGCGGCTTCTGCCGCTCTCATCGCTGATCGAGGAGGTGATGGCGCCGCATCGCGAATTCGGCATAGAAATCGAGCTGAAGGAGCAGGGCGATCGCGCCTCGGAGCCGGTCGGCATCCGCAATGCCGGCATTCTCTACGGCCTGGGCAATCTGCTGGAGAACGCGGTCGACTATGCGCGCAAGAAGGTGACCGTCACGACGGAGCACACGGCCGAGCGCGTGCGGGTGACGATCGAAGACGACGGCGACGGTTTTTCGCCGGACATCCTGGCGCGGATCGGCGAACCCTACGTGACGCGGCGGCAGAAGGACGACAGTGCCGGCGGGCTCGGCCTCGGTCTCTTCATCGCCAAGACGCTGCTCGAGCGTTCCGGTGCCCGGCTGCGCTTCGAGAACGGCGGCTCGAAACACCCGGGCGCCCGGGTCAGCGTCGAATGGCCGCGCGTGCTGATGGACACGAAACTGGCGAAATGACTTTTGACGGTTTATTGAAGACAGGTGCGGGGAAACCCACATGATTGCCGGCAAAACCACCGGTTTATGCTTACCGCATGTTTCCTTTGATCCTGTCCGGTGAAAGAATAGAACATGCAGCACTTGAAGGGTTACAGCGGCCCTTGCGCGCCCGGTGAGACGCATGGCGCTGTAGGGATTTGAGAAATGATCGAAAAGTCGATGCCTGCGCCAAACACTCACGCCGCCGATGCGGACCTGATCGGGCCTGACAAGAGCCTTCTGATCGTCGATGACGACACGGCCTTTCTGCGGCGCCTCGCCCGCGCAATGGAAGCGCGCGGCTTCGCGGTCGAGATCGCCGAATCGGTCGCCGAAGGCATAGCCAAGGCGAAGACCCGCCCGCCGAAACATGCAGTCATCGATCTCCGCCTGGGCGATGGCAGCGGTCTCGACGTGATCGAGGCGATCCGTGGGCGCCGCGACGACACGCGCATGATCGTTCTGACGGGCTATGGAAACATCGCGACAGCGGTCAACGCCGTGAAGCTCGGAGCTCTCGACTATCTGGCCAAGCCCGCAGACGCCGACGACATTCTCGCGGCGCTGATTCAGCGCCCGGGCGAGCGGGTGGAGCCTCCGGAAAACCCGATGTCGGCCGATCGCGTGCGATGGGAGCATATTCAGCGCGTTTATGAAATGTGCGAGCGCAATGTTTCCGAAACGGCGCGCCGGCTCAACATGCACCGACGGACCCTGCAGCGCATTCTGGCGAAACGGGCGCCGAAGTAACTCGCGCCGTCTTTTTAATCCCGCCCGCCGCTGACGATGTCGCTGATCGACTGGCCGAGCTCGCCGTTTCGCTCGGCTGCCCATTCTGCGAGCGTCAGGCGCTGCGCCGCCGTGCGCGCGAAGGCCTGCGTCACCGATTTTCGCGTGCTCGGAGGCAGGCGGTGTTCCGGAGCGTCGCGCAGCATATGCGCGCCGTAGCCGTCCGAAAGCATCAGCCCGCATTCTTCCGGAAAGATGTCGAGGGGCACCTGCGCATGCGTTGCGAAGAACAGGCGGTCGCAGTGGAGCCGGTATTCCGGCCACTTGCGATCGACGCGGAAGTCCTCGATCGAGGTCTTGATCTCGATAATCCAGATTTCTCCCTTCGGCGAGAGCGAGATGAGATCGGCCCGCCTCCCGCTCGCAAGCGTCAATTCGGGCAGAGCCGCGTGGCGCAGTTCCATCAGCAGCCGCTGAACGCCGCGCCGTACCTTCATCGCCCGCTCTGACTGGCGTCCGTCTGCGAGCGGATTGTCGCCATGGATAGACAAGATCGTCATTGCCGCCCTCGCAAAGTGCTACGGCGACCCTTGCGCCTCTGACGAGACGCGCGGCGCTGCAGGGTGGTTTGTTGCAAAAAAGCAATCGTCACGGAATTTACACCTTTCGGCCACATTGCGGGGGGCCGGTCCCTTGCGCACTGCGGTGCAATAGAAAATAAGCTGTTGCCGCTGACGGCCGGACACCCTCCCCCGTATTTTCCTGACCTCTTTTACGAGACCATCATGCGCTTCCGCAACGCTCTCCTTCTGTGCAGCCTGGCGGCCACCGTTGCCCTCGCCGGCTGCTCACAGACCACGACCACGGCCGGCTCCTCTCCCGAGGGCGAAAAAGTGGCGACGAACCAGATCTTCTCCAGCAATTATGGCCCTGTTGAGGACCACGGATATGCGGTGCCGGGCGTTCCGATCAACCGCGTAGACCAGCGTTTCCATCGGCAGATCGTCGATTACCCGACGAAGGAACGCCCGGGAACGATCGTCGTCAACACGCCGAGCCGCTTCCTCTATTACGTGCTGCCCGGCGGCAAGGCCGTACGTTACGGGATCGGCGTCGGCAAGCAGGGTTTCGCGTGGGAAGGCGAGGCCTATGTCGCCTGGAAGCAGGAATGGCCGACCTGGCACCCGCCGAAGGAAATGGCCGAGCGCAAGCCGGAAGTCGCCAGATATGTAGAGGCCGGCATGGGCCCGGGCATCAGCAATCCACTCGGTGCCCGCGCTCTCTATCTCTTCAACAAGGAAGGCCGGGACACGCTCTTCCGCCTGCACGGCACGCCGGAATGGTCGTCGATCGGCACCGCCGCCTCGTCCGGCTGCATCCGTCTGATGAACCAGGACATCATCGATCTCTATTCGCGGGTCCGCCCCGGCCGCAACGCACGCGTCGTCGTGCAGCAGTAACGGCTGCAACACATCGAAAAAGGGCCATCCGGTGGCGCCGGGTGGCCCTTTCTTTTTGCCGTCGCGGCTGATTGCGCTCGATTCGAGAAGCTGGCGCGTTCTTTGTGCGTCCCTTTGGACGCACGGCGCGCCTTGTTGATCCCCTCACTCCTGTGCTCGTCACAGGAATCCAGCCAGACCAAGTCCTTGGGCTGAAAGAACGCTTCCCGCGCCGCAGACGCGGCGCTGCTCTCATCCCTGTGACGAGCACAGGGATAAGGGGAGGAAAGATTGCAGCCCTCCGAAGAGTATTCTACAGCGCCGCGCGTCTTGTGAGACGCGCCAAGGTCGCTGTAACCCTTTGAGCTGCTGGATGTTTTTGTCCATTGATCGGCCGCGATCAAAGGAAACATGCAGTGGCGCACGGTCGATACGCGAGGAATTCAAGCGCATCACCGTGCGTGCCGACAAAACCGACCAGAGCTTCGACGCCATTAAAATCGCAACGGGCCCTAGGCCCGCTGCTTCGCCTTCAGCTCCAGCCGGCGGCGATGCAGGACCGGCTCGGTATAGCCGTTCGGCTGCTCGCGGCCCTTGAGCACGAGATCGAGCGCCGCCTGAAAGGCGATCGATTCGTCGAAGCGCCCAGCCATGGGCTGGTAATTCGGATCGCCGGCGTTCTGCCCGTCGACGATCGCCGCCATGCGCTTCATTGTCTCCACGATCTGCGCTTCGCTGACGATGCCGTGATGCAGCCAGTTCGCCATATGCTGC
Source organism: Sinorhizobium meliloti 4H41 (assembly GCF_000375585.1). Lineage (GTDB taxonomy): Bacteria > Pseudomonadota > Alphaproteobacteria > Rhizobiales > Rhizobiaceae > Sinorhizobium > Sinorhizobium meliloti_A. The sequence continues at coordinate 11,047 of NZ_AQWP01000014.1, forward strand.
GCCGAGATGCGCAGCGTCGCGCGGTCCTCCATCAGGCCGACATTGTTGATGTCCGGCACCTTGGAGCAGCCGACGCCCTGGTCGACCCAGCGCACGACATAGCCAAGAATGCCCTGCGCATTGTTGTCGAGTTCGCGCTGGATTTCCTCCTCGGTCCAGTTCGGCCGTGGAGCGACCGGCACGGAGAGGATATCGGCGAGCTTCGCGCGGGCGCGGCTCTTGAGGCCCGCCTGGACTTCGGCGACGTTGACGCGGTGATAATGGGTGGCGTGCAGAGTCGCGGCCGTCGGCGACGGTACCCAGGCCGTGTTCGCGCCCGCCTTCGGATGAGCGATCTTCTGCTCCAGCATCGCCGCCATCAGGTCCGGCATCGCCCACATGCCCTTGCCGATCTGGGCGTGGCCGGAAAGCCCGCACGCGAGACCGACATCGACGTTCCAGTTCTCATAGGCCGATATCCATGGCGCCTGCTTCATGTCGCCCTTGCGGATCATCGGGCCGGCTTCCATAGAGGTGTGGATTTCGTCGCCGGTGCGGTCCAGGAAGCCGGTATTGATGAAGACGACCCGTTCGCGGGCGGCGCGGATGCATTCCTTGAGGTTGACGGTCGTCCGCCGCTCCTCGTCCATGATTCCCATCTTCATCGTGTTGGCCGGAAGCCCGAGCGCCGCCTCTACGCGGGCGAAGATCTCGCAGGCGAAGGCGACTTCCTCCGGCCCGTGCATTTTCGGCTTGACCACATACATGGAGCCGCTGCGGGAATTCGCCCGCCGGCCGTTCCGGCCGATGTCGTGGAGTGCGATCAGCGCCGTCACCATGGCATCCATCAGGCCTTCCGGCACTTCTTCGCCGTCCCGGTCGAGGATCGCGGGGTTGGTCATCAGGTGCCCGACATTGCGCACCAGCATCAGCGACCGGCCCGGCAGTGTCAGAGTCGCGCCGTCCGGAGCCGTATAGGCCCTGTCGGGGTTGAGCCTCCGGGTGAACGCCCTGCCGCCCTTGGTCACCTCCTCCTCGAGATCGCCTTTCATCAGCCCGAGCCAGTTGCGGTAGACGAGCACCTTGTCCTCGGCATCGACAGCCGCAACCGAATCCTCGCAATCCATGATCGTGGTGATGGCCGATTCCAAGACGACGTCGGATATGCCGGCTGCATCGGCCTTGCCGATGGGTGTCGTTGCGTCGAGGACGATGACGACGTGAAGGCCGTTCCGACGCAGAACGATTTCGGACGGCGCCGCGGGGTCACCAGCATAGCCGGCGAACTGAACGGAATTGCGCGGAGCGCTCTTCGTGCCGTCGGCAAGCGTTACGGTCAGCGTCGCTCCCTCGATCGAGAACGATTCGGCATCGCTCCAGCGGCCGGCCGCCAGCGGAGCGCTCGCGTCGAGAAATTCTCGCGCCCAGGCGATGACCTTGGCACCGCGCTTCGGATTGTATCCCTTGCCGCGCTCGGCCCCGTCGGTCTCCGCTATTGCATCGGTGCCGTAAAGGGCGTCGTAGAGCGATCCCCAGCGGGCATTGGCGGCATTGAGCGCATAGCGCGCATTCATCACCGGCACGACAAGCTGCGGCCCGGCGATCGTCGCGATTTCGGAATCGACATTTGCGGTCGAGACGTAAAAATCGGGACCTTCCGGCAGAAGGTAGCCGATCTCCCGCAGGAAGGCTTCATAGGCTTCCATGTCGACCGGGGCACCATGCTCGCGATACCAGCCGTCGAGCCTGGTCTGCATCTCGTCGCGCTTGACGAGATGCGTGCGGTTCTTCGGTCCGAGATCGTGAACGAGATCCGAGAAGGCGGAAAAGAACCGCTCCGCCTCGACCCCGGTGCCCGGCATCGCCTCTTCGACCAGAAAGCGGTGGAGCCCCGCATCGATCTGCAATCCATATTTCTCAACGCGGTCCATGCCACAGCTCCTGATTCAGTATTCCCATTGCCATAGATAGAAGCGGCGCCCGGGAGGAAAAGCGCTTTGGCCCCGCTCACATGCGCGGACACTCTCTCATCAAAGCATTCCCTGTCAATTCCGCAAGGATGCGAAGAATTGTTTCCGGAATGGAAAAGGTCAAGACGCGTGATGCGCGATACGGGGCCGGCCGCTTGCCGAGGCGATGAAGCGTGCCTCGATCAACTTGCGGCTGCCTTCGACTTCCGGCGCGTCGATCTCTTCCCGAAGCACCGCGGCGGGTTCTTCTGCACCGTTGGCGCGGGCGCTCTCCAGGGCCATCATTTCGGCGCGCCGTCGGGCGACGCCGAAAGCCTCCTGCTGATCGACGAAGCGTTCGCTCGCGCCCGCACCGTTGACGATGAAAATGCCTTCCTCCGGCGTCGTCACGAAGACGGTGATCGTTGCCCGCACCTGACCGACAACCGCGCCGACGGCGTTTGCGACATCTGCCTCCGCCGGGATCGCGGCCTCGGTGGAAAGCATCTCGGCGATGGCGGGGTAATAGACCGGCGCCGAGGCGCCGAGACCGACAAGCGGCCGGTCGAGGCTGATCGAAAAGCGCACGATGCCCGGTTCCCGTTTCAGCGCCCGGTCGACGGCAAGTGAGGCGGCGGGGTCGATGGCGGCGCCGTCCTCGCTGAGACAGGCTTGCAGGATGGCTTCAGAGGATTGTCGCGTCAGCCGGTCGACGATCAACTGCGCGAGAGCTTCGACGGAGGCGGCGATAGGCTGTCCCGATCCGTCCTTGGTGCGGGCGGCGATCTCGAGGCCCAGGCGGGCGGCCTCGCCGTTCCACTGCGCCTGCCGTCCGAGAACATGCATCGCGTCCGAGGGGGTGAGCCCGCAGATATGCACCAGCCCGCGCGCCACGAGCCGGTCGAGCGTTGCCTTCTGCGGCGTGCTGACGAGCAGGTCCGCAAGCGCCACCGGCACCATGCCGATGCGGCCGTAGAGTGCCTGCTCCTGCGGCTGAAGCCCGCTCGCCAGGTGGTCGGGCAAGCCGGTGCGGACCGCCAGGCGTCCATCATGCCGGCCGGCATGAGGCGCCCGCAACTGCCTTTCGAGCACCGACAGGACCGCGTCGCCGTGCAGGGCCGCGGCCAGGCTCAAGGGCAGGAACCGGCGGGGCCCGAGATCGATCTTGGCCTTGAGGCCGCGGTCGTTGATCTTCACCTCGGAGTCGCCGCCGAGGCCGTAGGTACGCATGGCGACCGCCTCGACCATGGTGCGAAAGCCTCCGACGACCGCGCCCTCCGCATCGAGTCGCGGGCGGCCCTTTTCGAGTACGGCTACGTCGGTCGTCGTGCCGCCGATATCGGAGACGACGGCGTTGTCCAGGCCGGTCAGATAGCGAGCACCGACGAGGCTCGCGGCCGGCCCGGAAAGGATCGTCTCGATCGGGCGCAGCCGCGCTTCGGCGGCCGAGATCAGCGCACCGTCGCCGCGCACCACCATCATCGGCACGTCGATGCCGCGGGCCTTGAGGAAGTCTTCGCACGAACCGATCAGCCGGTCGATCATCGAGACGAGGCGCGCATTCAGAAGCGTCGTCAGCGCCCGGCGCGGGCCGCCGAGCTTGGAGGAAAGCTCATGGCTGCAGGTGACCGGCAGGTGCGAGACCTCGCGGATGCGATCGCGCACGCGCTTCTCGTGGTCCGGGTTGCGCACGGCGAAATAACCGGCGATGGCGAAGGACGACACCTGAGAGCCGAGTGCCGGCAGCGCCTCGTCGAGCGCACTCATGTCGAGCGGCGTCTCGCCTCCATGAACGTTGTGGCCGCCGGGAAGGAACAGAACGGGATCGGACCCAAGCGCTTCCTGAAGGCCGTCGCGCTTCAGGTCTTCGGGAGCAAAACCGATCATGATCAGGCCGGCACGGCCTCCCTGGCCTTCGACCAGCGCATTGGTGGCAAGCGTCGTCGAGAGCGACACGAGGCTGATCGCTGAAACCGGCACTCTCGCCTTCGCGAGCACCGCCTCCACCGCGCCGGAAACGCCCTCGGCCAGGTCGTGGCGGGTCGTCAGCGCCTTGGCCTTGGCGACGACGCCGGTAGCTTCGCTGAAAAGGACGGCGTCGGTGTAGGTGCCGCCGGTGTCGATGCCGAGGAGAAGATGCGGGGTCAATTTCTGCTCAGTCCAATGATGAGGGTCCGGAAGGGTCTGTCCGGTGATAGGACATATTCTTGAAAAAAACCATCGCGCGACAACGACGTTTCCGTGTCTGACGGCGGGCGTATCCCACCAACCGGAGCCCTACTTCACCCGGGCAGACACCTTCATCGGCAGGCCGCCCCTCGGCTGCGTCGTCAGCCTTTGCACAGGCCAGGGATGCGTCTCGTCCGTCAGGTCGAAGCGGAAGCGGTGCATGAGCACGGCAAGCGCGATAACCGCCTCCTGCAGCGCGAAGGTCGCGCCGATGCAGATGCGCGGGCCAGCGCCGAAGGGCAGGTACTGGAAGCGGTTGATCTTGTCCCGGTTTTCCGGAAGGAAGCGCTCCGGCATGAAGGCGCGGGGTTTCTGCCAGTAGAGCGCGTGCCGGTGGAGCGTCCAGGGCATGACCAGCACCGATATTCCCTTGCGGATCGGCACGCGCTCGCCTTCCGGGGAAGTCCACGCATCCTCCTCGATCGCCGCGCGGTTGATGGATGGCGCCGGCGGATAGAGCCTCAACGCCTCCTCGAAGGCGGCAAGCACATGCGGCATGCGCCCGAGCCAGTCGACCGGATCGGCGCCGCTTGCAAGAACCGAATCGATCTCCTGCTCCATCGTCTTGCGGTAGGCGGGCGTATTGGCGACGCAATAGAAGCACCAGGCGAGCGCCCGTGCCGTGGTTTCGTGGCCGGCACCTATGAAGGTGAGGATATTGTCCTCGATCTCGGAGGTCGTAAGCCCATCCGGACCTTCCAGCTGCAGAAGCAGGGTCAGGAAGTCGTTCGGGACCTCGCCGGGCGCTTCCGCCATCCGTCGCCGGCGCAGAGACATCGTGTCGGAAACGACGCCGCGGAAACGGTCGAGCACTTTCCGGCCACCGATGCGGGTCAGTCGCGGAACCCAGCTCGGCGCAACCAGGAGGTCCATCGGATCGACGCGCCCCATTCGATGCAGCAGTTCCTCGACATTGGCGGCGAAGCCCTGCTTTTCGACGGCGATCTCGCCGGAAAAGAGCGTCTCGGCCAGGATCTCGAAGGTGAGTTCCGTCATGTCCACGGCGACATTGGTGACGAAGGGTTCCGATGAAGCACCCGCGTAGCGGTCGACGAAGGCCTCGCAAACGCGAAGCATCTGGCCGGCAAAGCCTTTTGCGTGCCTTGGCGTGAAGACCGGCGCCATCGCCTTACGCGACCGTTTCCAGACCTCGCCTTCCGCCGTCAGGAGGCCGTCGCGCAGGATCGGGCGCAGGATCAGCCGCCGGACATTCGACATTTCGTAGTTGGCGGCGTTCTCGACGAGGATGTAGCGGATGAGGCCGGGATCGTTGACGATAAGCGTCCGCTGATTGATGAACTTCGTCTCGATCCAGGGAAGCGTGTAGGAAGGCTCGCCCCAGAGCTCGAGCGGGTTTCGCAGAACCGTTCGGATGATCTCGAGCCGCGAGGGGATGCCGGTGCGCGGGACTGGCGCGGGCGGCTCGAATGGCTCCGGTCGCGTATCCATGTGTATGCCTTTCCCAGAGCAATTCCAGGAAAAGTGCGCAGCGGTTCTCAGTCCGGAATTGCGGAATGCTCTGGTCGCGTACCGTTCCAGTTTTTTACGGCGCAATCAAGAAAATGCTTCACGTGAATCGCGATGATTCCGCTGCCGGGCGATAAAGGATCACAACAGGCTTTCGAGCTCTGCCAGTTTGTCGTTGACGAGCCAGCCGTAATAGTTCTCCTCCGGCCAGTGGACCTCGCCCCCCTGGTTCTTTGCGGCGAGCGCTGCCGCACGCGCATCCGGATTGCCGACATTGTAGAGCGTTGCCGTCAGGCCCGGATTGCCGGAGATATCCATGCCCGCAATCGTGCGATAGGCATCGATCGAATGCCGGATGGAGGCGGCCATATAGGCAAGCGACACGTCCGGGTCCATGATCGCCTCATAGACGCCCGCGGCATTGTTTTCGTCGAGGCGCTCATAACCGGAAACGCGCGACACCATATCCGTCAGCATCAATGCGGTCAGCGGATTGATCTGGCCGAGACCGAAGGTCTGCCCGGCGAAGAACGGCTGGAAGAAGACGGCGCTGAAGCGGTTGTTCGGGAAGGATTTGCCGGCCACCGTCTGCCCGCGGAACTGGCTGTCCCAGATTCGCTCCCGGCAGGTCCAGAGCGCGTAGGAGCCTTTCTTGCCGGCGCATTCGGCAAATTGGGGCCGCTCGACGAATTCGGCGATGGACTCGCCCTGATAGCCGAACTGGAAGCTGTCGCCCGCATAGGCGGCCGCCTTGACGTAATAGGATTGCAGCCGGTCATAGGCGTCGACATTGTAGGTGTGTTCGCCGACGATCGCCCCGACCATGTGAATGGGCGCGATGCCGTAGGCGCCGGCGACCGACTTGATCTTGCCGACGAGCTTGCGGTCGGTGGCAAGAAGCTCGCGCACCTTCTCGTATTTCGCGTCGAAGGATGTGCGGCCGGCTTTGGTGCGGCGTACCGAGGCGCCCGGAACGCCCGGCTGCTCGACGTGGCGATTGCCCTGCGGAACGATGAGTATCCCGCTCGCAGCCGAAGGACCGGCGGCGAGGCAAAATGTGAAGATCACGAGCATGCAGGCGGTGAGGCGCACTATCAGTTTTCCTGTAGACTCTTCCAAGAAGCCGGCGGTCCCCGCCGGTTCCGGCGCGCCCCTAAGGCAGAATCATGTCGGAATGATGCCTTAATTCTTAACGGCTGCTGATCGATCTAGAGAAAACGAAGGCGCCTGTCGAGTGACAGGCGCCCCACAATTCGGTGATCGACTGGCCTCGACGGAGGGCCGGGCGTCAGAGGATGTAGCGCGACAGGTCGGTATTGGCCGCCAGATCCCCGACATGCCGGCGAACGTAATCGGCATCGATCGTGACGCCCTGGCCTCCGCGATCGGGCGCGTTGAAGGAGACATCGTCGAGCACACGCTCCATCACGGTTTGCAGGCGGCGCGCGCCGATGTTCTCGACATTGGCGTTGAGCTGGACCGCGACCTCCGCGAGCGCGTCGATCGCGTCCTCGGTGAAGTCGAGGGCAACGCCCTCGGTCTCGAGCAGCGCCTTGTACTGGCGGATGAGGCTCGCCTCCGTCTCGGTCAGAATGCGGCGGAAATCCTCCTTGGTGAGAGCCCTAAGCTCGACGCGGATCGGCAGGCGCCCCTGCAGCTCCGGCAAAAGGTCCGACGGTTTGGCGACGTGGAACGCGCCGGAGGCGATGAAGAGGATGTGATCGGTCTTCACCGGCCCGTATTTCGTCGCCACCGTCGTGCCTTCGACCAGCGGCAGGAGGTCGCGCTGAACGCCTTCGCGCGACACGCCGGCACCGATGCCGCCTTCGCGGGTGGCGATCTTGTCGATCTCGTCGAGGAAGACGATGCCGTCATTTTCCGCCGCCGCCACCGCCTCACGCTGGATCTGCTCGTTGTCGAGCAGCTTGTCAGACTCGTCGTTGACCAGGAGCGCATAGGAGTCCTTGACCGTCGTCTTGATCTTCTTGGTCCTGCCGCCGAGTGCCTTGCCGAACATTTCCGAAAGGTTGAGGACGCCGATATTGGCGCCCGGCATTCCCGGGATTTCGAAGGCGCCGCCGGGCGAGCCGGTTTCGGCGACATCGACCTCGATCTCCTTGTCGTCGAGCTCGTTGGCGCGCAGCTTCTTGCGGAAGGAATCGCGGGTTGCCGGCGAGGCGGTGGTGCCGACCAGCGCGTCGAGAACGCGCTCCTCGGCGTTCTGATGAGCCTTCGCCTTCACTTCGGCGCGCCTTTTCTCCCGCACGAGGCTGATGCCGACCTCGACGAGATCGCGCACGATCTGCTCCACGTCGCGGCCGACATAGCCGACTTCCGTGAACTTCGTTGCCTCCACCTTGACGAAGGGCGCGCCGGCGAGCTTGGCGAGGCGACGGGAAATCTCCGTCTTGCCGACGCCGGTCGGACCGATCATCAGGATATTCTTGGGCATGACCTCGTCGCGCAGCTCGTCGTCGAGTTGCTGGCGGCGCCAGCGGTTGCGCAGCGCAATGGCAACCGCGCGCTTCGCGTCCTTCTGGCCGATGATGTAGCGGTCGAGCTCCGACACGATTTCCCTGGGTGAAAAGTTGCTCATCGATTCCTCTCAAATTCCGTCCGCTCGAGCTCCATCAGGAGGGTTCGACCGGACTCGTCTATCCACTCGCCAAAAGGTACGAAACCGGCCTTCGCATAGGCTCGGACGGCGCGGCGGTTGCCGGCGTCGGGGTCGATGACGATGCGCGCGGCGCCGCTTTCGAACAGTCTCGCGGCAAAGGCTCTGAGCGCCATGGCGGCGACGCCTTTGCCTGTCATTTCGGGCGGGCCGATGAAGATGTCGACGCCGGGCGTGTCGCTCGACAGGTCCTTGGCCCAGGGCTCCTCGTCATATTCCGACGGGATCCAGGACTGGATATAGCCGGCCGGCTCCCCCTTCACACGAAAGACGAAACCGTCGACCTCGCCCTTCGCGCAACCGTCCCGTATCAGCCCGAGTTCGACATCGGGATCGCCCCACCACTGCCGGACATGCGGCTCGGAAAGCCAGGCGAGGAGCATCGGCAGATGGCCCTCGGCCACCGGCTCGAAGCTGACCTCTGCCGGCTCATTCCGCATCCAGCGTCTCCACGACGACGTTGTGGTTGGTGTAGACGCAGATGTCGCCGGCGATCTCCAGCGCGCGGCGGGCGATCTCCTCGGCCGACTTGTCGCTGTCCATGAGCGCCCGCGCCGCGGCAAAGGCATAGTTGCCGCCCGAACCGATGGCGATCGTCCCGTGCTCGGGCTCGAGAACGTCGCCGTTGCCGGTAATCGCCAGCGTCACCGTCCGGTCGGCAACCAGCATCATCGCCTCGAGATTGCGCAGGTACTTGTTGGTACGCCAGTCCTTGGCGAGCTCTACGGCCGCGCGCATCAGCTGGTCGGGATATTGCTCGAGCTTCGCCTCCAGCCGTTCCAGAAGCGTGAAGGCGTCCGCCGTCGCGCCGGCGAAGCCTGCAATCACGTCGCCCTTCGACAGGCGGCGGACCTTGCGGGCATTGCCCTTCATGACCGTCTGGCCGAGGCTCACCTGGCCATCGCCCGCCATTACTACCTTGCCGCCCTTGCGCACCGTGATGATGGTGGTCGCATGCATCGTTCCGTAAGGATTGTGTTCGCTCATGAAAGTACCTTTGGGCCCGGTAAGCCGGGGGATGCGGCTCGCGATGAGCCTGGTTGCCTGAGGCCTATGTAAGTCGCAGCCGCGCGATTGCAAATGCGCGAACGCGCGCCCAGGCGGCTTTCGTTTTCACGTCGCCGCGGCGCACCGAATCTCCGTCGCAGTTCTGGATATTTCATGCCTCCCCTGATAAGGAGCGGCTCTGTGACGGAATGCGAAGATCGAAGGTGGGCTTTGTCGCCCCTCTCCGCGACGCCCGAAAACGATGTTGCTCCGATAGGCCGGCTGGCCCAAAGTCATCGGAGAGTGCAGACAGGAGAGCCTGATGGCAGACGTGACGCCGAGCCGCACCGGCCAAGTTTCGCGAAAGACGAATGAAACCGCCATATCCGTCTCGGTCAATGTCGACGGAACGGGCGTATCGAAGATCGCGACCGGCGTCGGTTTCTTCGACCATATGCTGGACCAGCTCTCGCGCCATTCGCTGATCGACATGGAGATCAAGGCGGAGGGCGACCTCCATGTCGATGATCACCACACCGTCGAGGACACCGGCATCGCCATCGGCCAGGCGCTGGCCAAGGCGCTCGGCGATCGCCGCGGCATCACCCGCTATGCCTCCATAGACCTTGCCATGGACGAGACGATGACGCGCGCCGCCGTCGACGTCTCCGGCCGGCCCTTCCTCGTCTGGAACGTGACCTTCACATCGCCGAAGATCGGCACCTTCGACAGCGAACTCGTGCGCGAATTCTTCCAGGCGCTTGCCCAGCATGCCGGGATCACGCTGCATGTGCAGAACATCTACGGCGCCAACAACCATCATGTCGCCGAGACCTGCTTCAAGTCCGTCGCCCGCGTGCTCCGCACGGCAACCGAAATCGATCCGCGCCAGGCGGGACGCGTCCCCTCGACCAAGGGGACGCTCGCCTGAGCCGGCCAATATCTGGTTTAAAGACCATGGCCTCCTATCTGATCATGACCCCGCCCGGCGCACCGGCCGACGACGAAAGGGCACGGTTCATCGCCGACGGATTCTCCTGGACCGCCTTCTTCTTCCCCGGTCCGTGGCTCATCGTCAAACGCGCGTGGCTCATCGGAATCTTCGTTTCCGTTCTGCAGTTCCTGTTGCTTCTTGCGGCATCGGTGCCCGGCGGCTTCAGCGCAGCGCTGCTCGTCCATCTGGCGCTCGGTCTCATCGTGTCGCTCGAAGGACCGCTTCTCATCGCCCGCAAGCTCTCGGCGCGCGACTGGACGTTTCGTTCGGTCTTTCCGGCACGCGATCTCGAGACGGCCGAAGAAATCTATTATTCGAACGCCGGGCCGTCCGCCCATGCAGGAGATGCAACTCCCATGCCGTCGACCGACAGGTCCGCTACGGGACGGCCGGGCGCCGCCGTCGGGCTCGGCTTTTTTGAATCCTATGGAGAGCGCTGATGCGGGTCGCCATCATTGACTACGGATCCGGCAACCTGCGCTCGGCCACCAAGGCCTTCGAGCGCGCCGCCCGCGAGGCCGGCATCGCGGCCGAAATCGATCTCACCGACAGGCCGGAACGGGTGGCCACGGCCGATCGCATCGTGCTGCCGGGCGTCGGCGCCTATGCCGACTGCCGCCGCGGCCTCGCCGCCGTGGAGGGCATGGAGGAAGCGCTGACGGAGGCGGTCGAGAAAGCTGGCCGCCCCTTCTTCGGCATCTGCGTCGGCATGCAGCTCATGTCGTCGCGCGGACTCGAAAAGACGGTGACGAAGGGTTTCGGCTGGATCGCCGGCGATGTCGTCGAGATGGCGCCCGAGGACCGCTCGCTCAAGATCCCCCAGATCGGCTGGAACACGCTTGATCTCAAGCGCGCGCACGCCCTTTTCGACGGCATTCCGACCGGCGAGAACGGTCTGCACGCCTATTTCGTCCATTCCTACCACCTCGCGGCGGAGCGTGCCGAAGACGTGGTGGCGGAGGCGGACTATGGCGGCCCGGTGACGGCCTTCGTCGCGCGCGACAACAAGGCGGGCTCGCAGTTCCATCCGGAAAAGAGCCAGGCGCTCGGCCTCGCCCTCATCTCGAATTTCCTGCGCTGGAAGCCCTGAGGCTGCCGCGTCATTTCTGATCGGACGAACAAATGATCCTCTTTCCCGCGATCGACCTCAAGGACGGGCAATGCGTGCGCCTGAAGCTCGGCGACATGGAGCAGGCGACAGTCTATAATCCCGACCCGGCCGCCCAGGCGCGCGCCTTCGAGGAGCAGGGTTTCGAATGGCTGCACGTGGTCGACCTGAACGGCGCCTTTGCCGGGGAGACCGTCAACGGTGCGGCGGTCGACGCCATCCTCAAGGCGACGAAGAACCCGGTGCAGCTCGGCGGCGGCATCCGCACGCTGGAGCATATCGAGAACTGGCTTTCGCGCGGGCTGAAGCGCGTCATCCTCGGTACCGTCGCGGTGCGCGATCCCGCCCTGGTGATCGAAGCCTGCAGCAAGTTCCCGGGACGGGTCGCGGTCGGCATCGATGCGAAGGGCGGCAAGGTCGCCGTCGAGGGATGGGCGGAAGCGTCCGAGCTCGGGGTGATCGAACTTGCCAGGAAGTTCGAGGGCGCGGGCGTCGCGGCGATCATCTATACGGACATCGACCGTGACGGCATTCTGACCGGCATCAACTGGGCCTCGACGCTCGAACTCGCGGACGCGGTTTCAATCCCGATCATCGCCTCGGGCGGCCTCGCCTCGATGGACGACATCCGCCGCATGACCGAACCGGATGCGCAAAAGCTCGAAGGCGCGATCTCCGGTCGGGCGCTTTATGACGGGCGGATCGATCCGAAGGAAGCCCTGGATCTGATCCGCGAAGCAAGAAAGGGGAAGATGCCATGACCCTTAAGGCCCGTGTAATCCCCTGCCTCGACGTGAAGGACGGCCGCGTCGTCAAGGGCGTGAACTTCGTGGATCTGATAGACGCCGGGGACCCGGTGGAGGCGGCACGCGCCTATGACGCGGCCGGGGCCGACGAGCTCTGCTTCCTCGACATCACCGCCTCTTCCGACAATCGCGAAACGATCTTCGACGTCGTCGCCCGCACCGCGGAGCAATGCTTCATGCCGCTTACCGTCGGCGGCGGCGTGCGCCACGTGGCGGACATCCGCAAGCTCCTGCTTGCCGGCGCCGACAAGGTGTCGATCAACACGGCGGCGGTGAAGAATCCGGAATTCGTCGCTGAAGCCGCCGACAAGTTCGGCGACCAGTGCATCGTCGTCGCCATCGACGCCAAGAAAGTCTCGGCGCAAGGCGAGGCGGACCGATGGGAGATCTTTACCCATGGCGGGCGGCAACCGACAGGCATCGATGCGATCGAATTTGCGCAAAAGGTCGTCGATCTCGGGGCCGGCGAAATCCTTCTCACCTCCATGGACCGAGACGGTACGAAGAGCGGCTACGACATCGGCCTGACACGGGCGATCGCCGATGCGGTACGCGCTCCCGTCATCGCCTCCGGCGGCGTGGGCACGCTCGACCACATGGTCGAGGGCATCCGCGACGGCCATGCGACTGCCGTGCTCGCCGCCTCGATTTTCCACTTCGGCACCTACAGCATCGGCGAGGCGAAGCGCCACATGGCCGAGCACGGCATCGCCATGCGGCTTGATTGAGGCGGCGCTGCCAACGAGAAGGGATCCGATAATGACCGACTTCACCCTTTCCGACCTGGAGAAGATCGTGGCGTCCCGCGCCCGGGCGGCGCCGGAGGAGTCCTGGACCGCCAAGCTGGTGGCGGCCGGGCAGACGAAGGCTGCCAAGAAGCTCGGCGAGGAGGCGGTGGAAACGGTCATCGCCGCGATCGGCGAGGACCGGAAGAATCTGGTCGATGAGAGTGCCGATCTCCTCTATCATCTTATGGTGGTATTGAATATCGCCGCCGTCCCGTTGCAGGATGTGATGAGCGAACTGGCCAGGCGGACAAGCCAATCCGGCCTGCAGGAAAAGGCGAACCGGCAGAATCCATGAGCATCGCCGCGGAAGACATCGAACCGGCCGACATTCCGGGCAATCTCCAGGGGGGCGAATATTCGCCCTATCACGTCTTCTCCGCGGAGGAATGGTCGCGCTTTCGCGCCGACACGCCGCTGACGCTGACGGCCGACGAGGTGCAGCGCCTGCGCTCGCTCAACGATCCGGTCGATCTCGACGAGGTGCGACGGATCTATCTCTCGCTCTCACGGCTCCTCTCCGCCCATGTGGAGGCGTCGCAGATCCTCTTCCGGCAGCGCACCCGCTTCCTGAGCATGTCGAACGAGACGAAGACGCCCTTCGTCATCGGTGTCGCCGGCTCGGTCGCCGTCGGCAAGTCGACGACGGCGCGCATCCTTGCGGAGCTTCTCGCGCGCTGGCCCTCGAGCCCGAAGGTCGACCTCGTCACCACCGACGGCTTCCTTTATCCGAATGCGGTTCTCCAGCGGGAAAACCTGATGGATCGCAAGGGATTTCCCGAGAGCTACGATATCGGCGCGCTGCTCAGATTCCTCTCGGCGATCAAGGCGGGCCGTCCGAACGTCAAGGCTCCTACCTATTCGCACCTGACCTATGATGTGATCCCCGACCAGTTCCAGGTGATCGACCGGCCGGACATCCTGATTTTCGAGGGGATAAACGTGCTGCAGTCGCGCGATCTGCCGGCCGACGGCAAGATCGTGCCGATGGTCTCGGATTTCTTCGACTTTTCGATCTATATCGATGCCGAGGAGAGCCTGATCCACAGCTGGTACGTGAACCGCTTCATGCGACTGCGCGAAACCGCGTTCCAGAACCCGCAATCCTTCTTCCATCGCTATGCGACGATCAGCGAGGATGCGGCGCGCGCGATCGCCGAGGGCCTCTGGCACAATATCAATCTTAAGAACCTGCATCAGAACATTCTGCCGACGCGGCCGCGCGCCGATCTCATCCTGCAGAAGGGCCCCAACCACCTGACGCAGACGGTGGCGCTCAGGAAGCTTTGAGGTGAATCGCGCCGCCTGCGGGAAAGGAACCGCTTCGGACGGGGCGAAGCTTCAAGGATTGACCCTTCGCAGCGTCAGATTGAGCCGGCCGCCGCTCCTCAGGAGCGTCGATGTGTTCGGATAGATGCGGTCGACGCCGTGGAAGGCGAGCCGTCCTTCGCCGCCGAGCACGACGACGTCGCCGCTTTCGAGCCTGAACGACACGGTCTGTCCGCCGCGTGTGCGGCCGCCGACGCGGAAAAGGCAGTCGTCGCCGAGCGAGATCGAAACGACGGCAGTCTCGAGATCGCGCTCGTCCCGGTCCTGGTGGAGCCCCATGCGCGCCTCTGCCGAGTAGAAATTCACCAGGCAGGCCTCGGGGGACTTGTCGCTTCCGGCCACGGCATTCCAGATGTCGTGCAGCATGCGTGGAATCGGCGGCCATGGCTTGCCGGTGACCGGATGCGTCGCCTGGTAGCGGTAGCCGCGCTCGCGGTCGGTGACCCAGCCGAGCGCGCCGCAATTGGTCATGCGCACGGACATGGGTTTGCCGGTCTTCGGCATCGCGGGCGCGAAGAGCGGAGCCTCCGCGACGACGGCGCGGACGGCCTCGACCAGTTCCTGCTGGCGCGAACGGTCGAGGAAACCGGGGATGTGTCTCACCCCTTTCGGCAGCACAAGCATTGGCGGCATCCTGTCATACGGCTTCGATCGATCCTCCCGTCAGCAGATCCGGCGGGAGATGACAGGTACATAGCGCTCACCGGGGTCGGGATCGACCCGAAACAGCCTTCGTTCAGCCGGCATCCAGATCCGGGATGCGCAGCACCTGGCCCGGATAGATCTTGTCGGGATGGGTGAGCATGGGCTTGTTCGCTTCGAAGATCGCCGTGTGCTTGGCGCCCTTGCCCTTGCCGTAATGGGCCTCGGCGATCTTCCAGAGATTGTCGCCCTTCTTCACGGTGTAGAAGACCGGGGCCTTCGCCTCGGCCGGCGCGGCGGCGCCGTCGGCGACCTTGAGCTCGGATGCCTCGACCTTGGATATGCCGAGCGTATTGCCGACGGCCACGACCGCCTTCTCGAAGGTGGACTGGTCCTTGACGACACCCTTCAGCACGACCTTGTCGTCCACGACGTCGACCTTGACGTCCTTGGTGCCGAGGTCATGGGATGCGAGCTCCTTTTCGACGCTTGCCGCATCCGGCGGCGTGTCGTCGCCGCCGATTCCGAGCTTCTTTCCCGCATTCTTGATAAAATCGAACAAACCCATGCTTGTCTCCTCTCTCGCGCGGCTGGAGCCTGCACATGTCGTCTTCCCCACGACCGCCGTACGGCTTGGCGACATGCGTCAGCGGATAAGAGAGTGCGGTTGCGCGCAAAAGACAAGGGCGCGGGCGCAACTTTCGGGCGCGGTCAGTCGCCGCCGGGGCGGCCGCGCAGCTTCTTGATTTCGGAACGGCCGGATTTCTCCTTCAACCGGCGTTCGATCGATCCGCGCGTCGGCTTCGTCTTCCTGCGCGGCGGGGGCGGCGGTTCCGCCGCCTTCAGGATCAGTTCCTTCAGCCGCTCGCGGGCGTCCTCGCGATTGCGTTCCTGACTGCGGAAGCGATTGGCTTCGATCATCAGGACGCCCTCCTTCGAGGCGCGCCGTCCGGCGAGCTTCAAGGCATTGGCCTTCACGCGCTCCGGCAGGGTCGGCGAAGCCTGCACGTCGAAGAAGAGCTGGACGGCCGTCGAGACCTTGTTGACGTTCTGTCCGCCCGGTCCGCCGGCCAGCACGAATTGCTCCGTGAGCTCCCATCCGGCGATCACGATGTTTTCGTTGATGTAAAGCGGTTCGCTTGCCATGAATCTTCCTCGGCCGTTTCTATCGCATGCTTGAAAACCGGCCGCAAATGCAAAACCCGGCCGCAGGCAGCCGGGTTTCACGTGAATCATGGCAAGAGACCGGATTATTCGGCGGCCACCCTCGCGCCCGGGGCTGCGTCGCGCACGCTGCCGTCGACGTGGCCCTCGAACTTGGCGAAGTTGGCGATGAACATGTCGACGAGCCGCCGTGCCTGGGCGTCATAAGCCATACCATCCGCCCAGGTCGAGCGCGGGTCGAGAATGCCGGCCTCGACGCCCGGTACCGACACCGGCACCGCAAAGCCGAAATTCGCATCCGTGCGGAACGAGGCACTGTTCAGCGAGCCGTCGAGAGCCGCCGAAAGAAGCGCGCGCGTCACCTTGATCGGCATGCGGCTTCCCGTGCCGAAGGCGCCGCCGGTCCAGCCGGTGTTGACGAGCCAGCAGGTGACGCCGTTCCTGGCGATGAGATCCTTGAGAAGATTGCCGTATTCGGACGGATGGCGCGGCATGAAGGGAGCGCCGAAGCAGGTCGAGAAAGTCGCCTCCGGCTCCGTCACGCCCTTTTCGGTACCGGCGACCTTGGCGGTGTAGCCGGAGAGGAAGTGGTACATGGCCTGTTCCGGCGTCAGCTTGGCGATCAGCGGCAAAACCCCGAAGGCGTCCGCCGTCAGCATGATGATCGTGCGTGGCTGTGGCGCCGTGCCGGTCTTGCTGGCGTTCGGAATGAAGTGCAGCGGATAGGCGCAGCGGGTGTTCTCCGTCAGCGAACCGTCGTCGAAGTCCGGAAGGCGCCGCTCGTCGAGGACGACGTTCTCCATCACCGTACCGAAGCGGCGCGTCGTCGCAAAGATCTCGGGCTCTGCCGCTTCCGACAGGCGGATCGCCTTGGCATAGCAGCCGCCCTCGAAATTGAAGACGCCCTTTTCGCTCCAGCCGTGCTCGTCGTCACCGATCAGCGTGCGGTTCGGATCGGCGGAGAGCGTCGTCTTGCCGGTACCCGAGAGGCCGAAGAAGATCGCCGTGTCACCGGCGGGCCCGACATTGGCCGAGCAGTGCATCGGCATCACCGACTTCTTGGGCAGCAGGTAATTGAGGACGGTGAAAACCGACTTCTTCATCTCGCCCGCATAGGACGTGCCGCCGATCAGCACGAGGCCGTTGGTCAGGTCACAGGCGATGACCGTCTCGCTGCGGCAGCCGTGGCGTGCGGGATCGGCCTTGAAGCTCGGCAGGTCGATAATCGTCAGCTTCGGCTGAAAAGACGGAAGCGCCTCGCGCTCCGGCCGGATCAGCAGATTGCGGATGAACAGCGAGTGCCAGGCGAACTCGGTGACGACGCGCGTCGGGAGCGCGTTCTCCGGGTCGGCACCGCCGACGAGGTCCTGGACGTAGAGCGACATGCCCTTGGCATGGGCGAGCATGTCCTGACGAAGACGCTCGAAATGCTCCGGCGAAATCGCGCTGTTGTTGTCCCACCAGATCTGGTCGGCGGTGTTGGCGTCGCGCACGACATACTTGTCCTTGGGCGAGCGGCCCGTGTGCTGGCCGGTGCGGGCGCAAAGCGCTCCATGGACCGTCAGTTCGGCTTCACCGCGGGCCAGGGCTTCTTCGTAGAGCTGTGGCGCCTCGAAGTTGTAGCGGACGACCGAGAGGTCGGAAAATCCGATCGATTCCAGTCCGATAGAGGGATTGCGGCTCCCGAGCTCATCCATGGTCAAGCTTCCTTCGTGGTTGGCCATTGGCGTTGAATTTCGTCGGAACATACCGGCAAGGCCGATCCAAGACAAGATAGCCAATTCTAAAACAATAATGAATTCAGTATATTAATCGATTTAAAGAAAAATATGCATTTTTTAATCGGTTGAATCGCAGCTTCCGGAAACCCAGCTGCGAGGCCGGTTGCGGGGAACCGGATCAGGTGCTTTTGCACTTCGCCACAATTTGTTCCACCTTTATACTCAATTAACGCGGCCGTGACTCGCGGTTGCCGCGATTCTTGCAACGCATCTCGAAGCGTCTCGGCAACCGGGCCTCGAAACGGAGTAGAATAAGATGCAGACCATCGCGCTTGTCGATGACGACCGCAACATCCTGACGTCCGTGTCCATCGCGCTGGAAGCCGAGGGCTACAAGGTCGAAACCTATACGGACGGCGCATCGGCGCTGGAGGGTCTGCTGGCGCGTCCGCCGCAGCTCGCTATCTTCGACATCAAGATGCCCCGCATGGACGGCATGGAGCTGTTGCGGCGGCTGAGGCAGAAGTCCGACCTGCCCGTCATCTTTCTCACGTCGAAGGACGAGGAGATCGACGAGCTCTTCGGTCTGAAGATGGGCGCCGACGACTTCATCACCAAGCCCTTCTCACAGCGCCTCCTGGTGGAGCGCGTCAAGGCGATCCTGCGTCGCGCGGCCAACCGGGAGGCTGCGGCCGGAGGCGCCGGACCGGTGAAGAATGCCGACACGCCTTCCCGTTCGCTCGAACGGGGCCAGCTCGTCATGGACCAGGAGCGGCATACCTGCACCTGGAAGAACGAATCCGTCACGCTGACGGTCACGGAGTTCCTCATCCTGCACGCACTGGCGCAGCGACCCGGCGTGGTGAAGAGCCGCGACGCGCTGATGGATGCCGCCTATGACGAACAGGTCTATGTCGACGATCGCACGATCGACAGCCACATCAAGCGGCTTCGCAAGAAGTTCAAGATGGTAGACAACGACTTCGACATGATCGAGACGCTCTACGGCGTCGGCTATCGTTTCCGCGAAACGGCCTGAGGGAGCGAGCCGGCGGATTGCGGATCACTCGTGGCCGGAGCGCTGCCGCCCGTCCCTCCCTTGCTAGCGCTTGCGCAGCAGCGCCGGCTGGCGTAGGGCATCGCGGGAACGGGCGAATGCGACAGGCGACGCGGGCAGAAGCGAAGGTCGCGTCGCGGGAGCGGGAGACTTGGTAGAAGTCTTGCAGGGCGATATCGAAGAAGCGGAAGGACGGGCATCGACGCTGCGCGGGCAGCGGCGATGGGCGCATCCCTTTACGCTGATCCGGCGCCTGTTCGGCAATGCGGTCTTCTCGAGCCTCACGCGGCGCATCGTCTTCTTCAACCTGGTGGCGCTCGTGGTCCTCGTCGGCGGGATCATGTATCTCAACCAGTTCCGGGAAGGTCTGATCGACGCCCGGGTGGAGAGCCTTCTGACGCAGGGCGAGATCATCGCCGGCGCCATCTCGGCCTCCGCCTCGGTGGACACCAATTCGATCACCATCGATCCGGAAAAGCTGCTCGAATTGCAGGCCGGCGAAAGCATCACGCCGCTGCCGAGCGACGAAGACCTCGAATTCCCGATCATTCAGGAACGCGTGGCGCCGGTCTTGAGAAGACTGATCTCGCCGACGCGCACGCGCGCTCGCCTCTTCGATGCCGATGCCGACCTATTGCTCGATTCGCGCCACCTCTATAGCGGCGGACAGGTGCTTCGTTTCGACCTGCCGCCGGTCGATCCGGAAAGTCCGAGCCTCGCCGACGAGTTCGGCACCTGGTTCAACCGGCTGCTGCAGCCGGGCGACCTGCCGCTCTACAAGGAGCCGCCCGGCGGCAACGGCTCTATCTATCCGGAGGTGATGAACGCCCTGACCGGCGTGCGCGGCGCCGTGGTGCGCGTGACCGAGAAGGGCGAGCTGATCGTTTCGGTTGCCGTTCCGGTACAGCGCTTCCGCGCGGTCCTCGGCGTGCTCCTCCTCTCCACCCAGGCCGGCGACATCGACAAGATCGTCCATGCAGAACGGCTGGCGATCATCCGCGTTTTCGGCGTGGCGGCGCTGGTCAACGTCATACTCTCGCTGCTTCTCTCGTCGACGATCGCCAACCCGCTGCGGCGGCTTTCGGCCGCCGCCATCCGCGTGCGCCGCGGCGGCGCCAAGGAACGGGAGGAGATCCCCGACTTCTCATCCCGCCAGGACGAGATCGGCAATCTTTCCGTGGCGCTCCGCGAAATGACGACCGCGCTATACGACCGCATCGCGGCAATCGAGAACTTCGCCGCCGATGTGAGCCACGAACTCAAGAATCCGCTGACGTCGCTGCGCAGCGCGGTCGAAACCTTGCCGCTCGCGCGCAACGAGGAATCGAAGAAGCGGCTGATGGACGTCATCCAGCACGACGTGCGACGGCTCGACCGGCTGATCAGCGATATCTCCGACGCCTCGCGTCTGGATGCGGAGCTTGCACGCGCCGACGCGAAGAAGGTCGACCTCGAAAAGCTGCTCGGCGACCTCGTCGAAATTTCACGCCAGATCCGGGGCAGCAAGAAACCGGTGCTGCTCGACTTCGTCGTCGACCGTAAGGACAACCCGCGCGCAAGCTTCATCGTCAGCGGCTACGAACTGCGCATCGGTCAGATCATCACGAACCTGATCGAAAACGCCCGCTCCTTCGTCTCCGAGCAGAACGGCCGCATCGTCGTCCGGCTGACCCGGTCGCGATCGCGCTGCATCGTCTATGTCGAAGACAACGGTCCGGGCATCCAGGCGGAGGACATCGACCGTATCTTCGAGCGCTTCTACACCGACAGGCCGGAGGGCGAGGACTTCGGCCAGAACTCGGGGCTCGGCCTTTCGATCTCGCGCCAGATCGCCGAGGCGCATGGCGGAACGCTCAGAGCCGAGAACATCGCCGGCAAGGACGGCCACATCGGCGGCGCCCGCTTCGTTCTCTCGCTGCCCGCCGAGCCGCACCCGTGACTGCGCCCTTCGTCAATGTCCACGGAACCGCGATCGTTCTCGGCACGACCGGGCTGCTGATCACAGGGCCGTCCGGCTCGGGCAAGTCGGCGCTCGCGCTTTCCTGCCTCTCGCAAGTGAGACGCCGGGGCCGCTTCGCCGCGCTCGTCGCGGACGACCGCGTGGATCTGACGCTCGAGAACGGGCGCATCGTCGCGCGCTGCCCTGCCGCCATTCGCGGGCTCCTCGAAATCCGCGGATCCGGAATTGCGGAAGTCGGTACCGTCTCCGCCTGTGTTCTCGATTGGGCGATCACGCCGGTCAGGGCACCCTTCGAGCCGCGTCTGCCGCCGGAGGAGGAGGAGCTGGAGCTCGGGATCGGGCGAAATCTGCCGCTGTTGCGCCTCCCCATCGAGGGGCCGCTGTCGCCGCTCGACGCGCTCGCCGCCCTTCTGCCCGAAAATGTAGGACTTTAGCCTTATCGAAAGGCAGTGCGGCTGCTTTTTCGGCATTTTTGGCTTGCACTTCGCCTTTTCCTTGCCAAGATGGCGCCCCCAACAGGTGGACGAAATTGCTGCATTGCGATATCTGGCCATCAACGAGTTGCATATGCAGTTGGAGCAAAGATACCCATGATCGGACTTGTGCTTGTCACTCATGGCAAGCTGGCGGATGAGTTTCGGCATGCTTTGGAGCATGTCGTCGGTCCGCAAAAAGCTATCGAGACCGTCTGCATAGGCCCCGAGGACGACATGGATCAGCGGCGTCAGGATATCCTCGACGCCGTCGAGAAGGCCAATCAAGGCGACGGCGTCATCATCCTGACGGATATGTTCGGCGGCACCCCTTCGAATCTCGCCATTTCGGTGATGCGCGGCGGCAGCGTCGAGGTCATCGCCGGCGTCAACCTGCCAATGCTGATCAAGCTCGCAGGCGTGCGCGGCGAAAGCGACATGGACAAGGCGCTGGTGGAAGCCTCCGAGGCGGGGCGCAAATACATCAACGTCGCCAGTCGGGTTCTGAGTGGAAAATGATGGATCACCGCCCCGACACGGCTCTGACGCGCGAACTGCTCATCGTCAACAAACGCGGCCTCCATGCGCGTGCCTCCGCGAAATTCGTGCAGACCGTCGAGACCTTCGACGCGGAGATCACCGTGTCCAAGGACGGCATGACCGTCGGCGGGACCTCGATCATGGGGCTGATGATGCTGGCGGCCAGCACCGGCTGCTCGGTCTTCGTCACCGCCAGCGGCGCTCAGGCCGAAGAGGCGCTCAACGCGCTGGATACGCTGGTTCGCGACAAGTTCGGCGAAGAGATGTGACCGATATAAACATATAAAGACCTCTTTATATGTCGGTTGCCCTCCACGGGGTTTCCTGATAGACGGAAGGCACGCTGCCCGCGATCGCGGGAGGCACTGTCATGCCGCCAAACGGCCATGTGGCCGCGCGGCCCTAGGATCAGCCTGGAGAACTTCATGAGCGCAACTCAGGACTATATCGTCGCCGACATCGGGCTTGCCGATTTCGGCCGCAAGGAAATCGCCATCGCCGAAACGGAAATGCCGGGCCTGATGGCCTGCCGCGAGGAGTTCGGCGCATCGAAGCCGCTGAAGGGCGCCCGCATCACCGGCTCGCTCCACATGACCATCCAGACCGCCGTGCTGATCGAGACGCTGGTTGCGCTCGGTGCCGAAGTGCGCTGGGCCTCGTGCAACATCTTCTCGACCCAGGACCACGCTGCCGCCGCCATCGCTGCAAGCGGCGTACCCGTCTTCGCCATCAAGGGCGAGACGCTGGAGGAATACTGGACCTACACCGACAAGATCTTCCAATGGGCCGACGGCGGCGTCTCGAACATGATTCTCGACGACGGCGGCGACGCGACCATGTACATCCTGCTCGGCGCCCGCGCCGAGGCCGGCGAGAACATTCTGACGAATCCGGGCTCCGAAGAAGAAGAGATCCTTTTCGCGCAGATCAAGAAGCGCCTCGCCGCGACACCGGGCTGGTTCACCAAGCAGCGTGACGCGATCAAGGGCGTGACGGAAGAAACGACCACGGGCGTCAACCGCCTGTACCAGCTCCAGGCCAAGGGCCTGCTGCCCTTCCCGGCGATCAACGTCAACGACAGCGTCACGAAGTCGAAGTTCGACAACAAGTACGGTTGCAAGGAATCGCTCGTCGACGGCATCCGCCGCGGCACCGACGTGATGATGGCCGGCAAGGTCGCGGTGGTCTGCGGCTACGGCGACGTCGGCAAGGGCTCGGCGGCTTCGCTCAGCGGCGCCGGCGCACGCGTCAAGGTCACGGAAGTCGACCCGATCTGCGCTCTCCAGGCGGCCATGGACGGCTTTGAAGTCGTCCAACTCGAAGACGTCGTATCATCCGCCGACATCTTCATCACCACCACCGGCAACAAGGACGTCATCCGCATCGAGCACATGCGCGCGATGAAGGACATGGCGATCGTCGGCAATATCGGCCATTTCGACAACGAGATTCAGGTCTCGGCGCTTCGGAACCTGAAGTGGACGAACGTCAAGCCGCAGGTCGATCTGATCGAGTTCCCGAAGGGCAACCGCATCATCCTGCTTTCGGAAGGCCGCCTGCTCAATCTCGGCAACGCCACCGGACATCCGTCCTTCGTCATGTCGGCATCCTTCTCCAACCAGGTTCTGGCGCAGATCGAGCTCTTCACCAAGGGCGATCAGTACAAGAACGAGGTCTACGTGCTGCCGAAGCAGCTCGACGAGAAGGTGGCGCGCCTGCATCTCACCAAGCTCGGCGCCAAGCTGACCGAGCTCTCGGAAGAACAGGCCTCCTATATCGGCGTCAAGCAGCAGGGTCCGTTCAAGGCCGAACACTACCGGTACTGATCCTTACCCGAGCAATCCACAACATCTTGTGGCCGCGATCTTGACAAGAGATCGCGGCCGCTTTTTTGGGGCTCGCACTTTCAGCCGAATCGTCAAAGAAGTATGTTTAGCTTATCGATTCGTTATGCCGGTGTGGATTTTTCGGGCCGGCGGCGCGGTCGAAATGGGATGTCTTGTCGGACAGGCGGCAAACAGACGGAGACAGACCGGAGATGCAATCGGAACTGACAGGAGCCTTTGAACGGGCTCCGGCGCGCGGGGGCGCAAGGTCGCCGGCACTTTCCGGACGAACGGGGACGGCGCCGTGAAAACACATGAATCCATGTCTTCTGCAGGACGGCAGGGGGCGCCGAGACTGCTCAAGCGGCTCCTTGCGGGAACGGTATTGCTTGCGGCAAGCGATGCCGCAGCTCAGGCCACCGATCCCGGCAGAAGCATATTCGGCACGACGGAGGTGGTGACCTTCTCCGTTTTGATCGGCGTCATTTCCGCCGCCATGATTTCGGCGATCTGGCTCATCCGCCAGCGCGGCAATATCGAGGCCGAGAACCGCGAGCTTCGTTCCAATCTATCCGACGCGAACCAGCGAATTTCCCGCTTCCAGGCTCTCATTGCGGACAAGAACAGGCGCATCGTGATCTGGGACGGGCTCGCAGAGCGCCCGGAATTCCTCGGTCAGCTTCCGGTCGAAACCGGCGCGCCGCAGGACGACCGGGACTTTCTCGCCTTCGGCCGCTGGATCAAGCCGCAATCGGCAGGTCTGCTCGAAAAGGCGATCGAATCCTTGCGTGCCCAGGCGCAGAGCTTCGATCTCGTGCTCGAAACCCAGCGTAACGAGGTCCTCGAGGCCCAGGGCCGCGTATCCGGCGGGCGGGCCTTCGTGCGCTTCATCGCGCTCAACAATCTCAGGGCCGAACTCGCCGAGTTGAAGCTCGAACGCGACCAGCTGCATGCTTCGCTTTCGACGGTTCGGACGCTGCTCGACGCGGTCGATCTTCCCGCGTGGCAGCGCGCAGGAGACGGCAGGCTCGAATGGGTCAATGCGGCCTATGCCAATGCGGTCGAAACCCAGAGCGCGAGCACGGCCGTCGCCGAAGAGCGCGAGCTGCTTGCGACCACGGCCCGCGAGCGGATCCGGGCGGTCTCGACGCTCCAGACGCCGTTCCGCGACAAGGTTTCGACGGTGGTCAGGGGCAACCGGACGTTTTTCGACGTCGTGGACGCCCGCACGCCCGCCGGCTCTGCCGGAATCGCGATCGACGTTTCCGGCATCGAGGCGGTGCGCGAGGAGCTGGCGCGGACGCTCAAGAGCCATGCCGAGACGCTCGAACACCTGGCGACGCCGGTGGCGATCTTCGACGGCAATCAGCGGCTGCAGTTCTACAATCAGGCTTTCCAGCGGCTTTGGGATCTCGACATGGGGTTCCTCGAGCGCAAGCCCGACAACGGCGAGGTGCTCGATCGGCTGCGTGCCGGCGGCAAGCTGCCGGAGCAGCTCAACTGGAAGCAATGGAAGACGAGTGCGCTTTCCGTCTATCAGGCAATCGACACGCAGTCCGATCTCTGGCACCTGCCGAACGGCCAGACGCTACGCGTTTTCGCCACCGCGCGGCCGCAGGGCGGCGCCACCTGGGTGTTCGAGAACCTGACCGAAAGGGTCGATCTGGAAACGCGCTACAACACGCTGGTCCAGGTCCAGGGCGAAACGATCGACCATCTCGCCGAAGGCGTCGCCGTTTTCGGACCCGACGGCCGCATCCGGCTCTCGAACCCGGCCTTCCGGGCGATCTGGGGCATCAACGAGACCGAGGCTCAGCCGGGCACCCATATCCGCGCGATCGAGCAGGCTTGTCTCGCCTCCTACGACCAGCCGGACGGCTGGAAGCGCTTCGCCCATATCATCACAAGCTTCGACGACGAGCGGCCGTCGAGCCGCGGCATTCTGGAGCTGCGCACCGGCCTCATCCTCGACTACGCGGTTATTCCGCTGCCCAACGCCCAGACGATGCTGACCTTCGTCAACATCACCGACAGCGTCCGCGTAGAGCGCGCGCTCACCGAAAAGAACGAAGCGCTGCGCAAGGCGGATGCGCTGAAGAACGATTTCGTGCACCACGTCTCCTACGAGCTGCGCTCGCCGCTGACGAACATCATCGGTTTTGCCGACCTTCTGAAAACGCCGGTGTTCGGCGAACTCAACGAGCGCCAGGCCGAATATGTCGACCACATTGCCACCTCCTCGTCGCTGCTTCTGACGATCGTCAACGACATCCTCGATCTTGCGACCGTCGATGCCGGCATCGTCGAGCTCGAACTCGCGGAAGTGAATCTCATCGATCTGATCGACGACGTGACGCAGCAGATGGGCGACCGGCTGATCGAGAGCGGCGTGTCGCTTCGAACCGAAGCGCCCGACAATCTCGGCCGCATCACCGCGGACCAGCAACGGCTGAAGCAGATCTTCATAAAGCTTCTCACCAATGCGGCGAATTTCGCCCCGGACGGAAGTACGATCGAGCTCAAATGCTGGCGCGAGGGGAGCGACTTTGCCTTCTCTGTCACCGACACGGGGCCAGGGATCCCGCAGGACGTTCTCAACACCGTGTTCAACCGCTTCGAAAGCTATGGCCAGCGCGGCGGCGCGGGCCTGGGCCTGTCCATCGTGGAGAGCTTCGTCAGTCTTCACCACGGCAATGTTTCGATCCGCAGCAAGGAGGGCGAAGGCACGGCAGTAACCTGCCGCATTCCCTCCGCCGAAGCGCCGAAGGTCATCGCGGCGGAATAGATGAACTAAATGAAATCTCTCGAACGTCTGCTGAAGGACGAGGCCGCCACCATCGAATTCGGCGAAGATCTCGCATTGGCGCTGAAGGGCGGCGAATGCGTCGCTCTCTCGGGCGACCTCGGCGCGGGAAAATCGACCCTGGCAAGGGCCTTCATCCGGGCCATGGCCGACGACGAGACGCTCGAGGTGCCCAGTCCCACCTTCACCCTGGTTCAAAGCTACGACCTCAGGATCCCGGTCGCTCATTTCGATCTCTACCGGCTCGCGGACGCATCCGAGCTTGACGAGCTCGGTTTCGACGAGGCGCTCGCCCACGGCATCTGTCTCGTGGAATGGCCGGAGAAGGCCGAGGAGGCGCTTCCGGCCGACCGAATCACCCTGACCTTCTCGCATGAAGACGAGGGCCGGCGCATTCACCTGACGGCTCCGGACGCGGCTTTCGAACGGATCAACCGCTCGCTTGCCATTCGCAAGTTCCTGCTCGATGCAGCCTATCCCGACGCCCGTCGGCGCCACCTGAGCGGCGACGCTTCGATCCGGGCCTATGAACGCATCGACACCGGGGATGGTGCGCCGGCGAAGATCTTGATGGATGCGCCGAGACACAAGCCGGGACCTATCCTCGAGGACGGCAAGTACTACCAGCAGCTCGCCCATATCGCCGAGGACGTCGTCCCCTTCGTCGCGATCTCGCAACTCCTGCGCAAACGTGGTTTCGCGGCACCGGCGATCTACGCGCGCGACCTCGACCAGGGTCTGCTTCTCATCGAAAACCTTGGGTCCGAAGGCATCCTCGACGCCGATGGCCGCCCCGTGGCGGAGCGCTACATCGAAGGCGCACGCCTTCTGGCCCGGCTGCATGCTCAGCCCGCGGAGCGCGACATCGCAGTGGCTGAAGGGGTGGTTCACCACATCCCCGCTTTCGACCGGACGGCGATCAAGATCGAAACCAGTCTGCTCGTCGACTGGTATCTCCCGTGGAAACGGGGGCGGCCTGCCTCAGACGATGAGCGGCGGGAATACTTCGCCGTATGGGATGGACTGATCGGCGTTCTCGCTTCCGCGGAGAAGAACCTGCTTCTGCGCGATTTCCACTCGCCGAACATTCTCTGGCGTCAGGACCGCACCGGCTTCGACCGAATCGGCATCATCGACTTCCAGGACGCGATGATCGGGCCGACAGCCTATGACGTGGCCTCGCTGGTGCAGGATGCGCGAGTGACGATCGAACCCGATCTCGCCCAGCGGATGATGACTGCCTACATCTCCGAGCGCCGTGGTCTGGGTCCCTTCGACGAGGCCGCCTTCCGGCGCGACTGGCATCTGATGGCCGCTCAGCGCAACTGCAAGCTCGCCGGAATTTGGGTGCGGCTCAAGGAGCGCGACGGCAAACCCGGCTACATGAAGCACATGCCGCGCACCTTCGCCTATCTCGAGCATGCGCTCTCCCATCAGGTGCTGACACCCTTGCGCGAATGGTGCATTAAGGCTGGAATCCTCGCTCCCGAATCAGCAAACCGTTAGGACACGATGCCCATCACCAATGCCATGGTGCTTGCGGCCGGACTGGGCACCCGCCTGCGGCCGGTCACCGACACGCTGCCGAAGCCGCTTGTCAGGATAGCCGGCAAGCCGATGATCGACTATGTGCTGGATCTGCTCGCCGCCGCGGGCGTCACCAGGGCCGTTGTGAACGTCCATCATTTCGCCGGCCAGATGGAGGAGCACCTCGGCCGGCGAGAGGCGCCGCATATCCTGATTTCGGACGAGCGGGATGCGCTGATGAATTCCGGCGGCGGGCTGGCGAAGGGCCTGAAACTGCTCGATGGCGGGCCGGTGCTCGTCATGAATGCCGACCTTTTCTGGATCGGCGAGAAGCCGCGGC
Source organism: Sinorhizobium meliloti 4H41 (assembly GCF_000375585.1). Classification (GTDB taxonomy): domain Bacteria; phylum Pseudomonadota; class Alphaproteobacteria; order Rhizobiales; family Rhizobiaceae; genus Sinorhizobium; species Sinorhizobium meliloti_A. Next base: position 39,407 of record NZ_AQWP01000014.1, read on the forward strand.
AACCGTGCAACCTGAAAAAGCTTGCCGAGTTCTTCGATCCGGAGCGCATGGACATGGCGCTGCTCTGCGTGCGTCTCGAGAACACGACCGGGCACAACGGCAAACGGGATTTCTCGCTATCGGAAGACGGCCGGCTCACGCGCTATGAAGACGGCATGGCGAATCCCGTCGTCTATGCCGGCGCGATCGCCATGGACGCAGCGCTGCTTGCAGACGCGCCGGACGAGGCGTTCAACCTCAACATCTATTTCGACCGGGCGATCGCCAGGGGACGTCTTTTCGGTCTGATGCTCGAAGGGCACTGGATCACCGTCGGCTCGCCGGAAGCCATAGCGGAGGCCGAGGCTGCGATCCGCCGCTTCCGGCCGGAGGGATGAGGTGCCCGCACATCCGAACGTCTTCACGGTTCCCGCCGGCCTGCCTTTTCTGAGGACGGTCGCGGAAAGGCTCTGCAGTGGCGAGCTGACCCCGGGCTTCCGCTACGATCCGGCGCAGCCGCTGGCACTGGCCGGTGTGACGATCTTCGTGCCGACCCGGCGCTCCGCCCGCGTGCTGCGCTCGGAGTTCGTCGATCTGCTCGGCGGCCGATCGGCCATCCTGCCGATGATCCGGGCGCTCGGCGAGACCGACGACGACAGCGGCTTCTTCGACGCCGAGGTGCCGGCGATCCTCGACCTCGCGCCGCCGCTTTCCGGAACGGCAAGGCTCATCGAACTCGGCCGCCTCATTCTCGCCTGGCGAAACCGCCTGCCCCAGGTGGTCCTCGACATCCACGCGGAAAGCCCGCTGATCGCGCCGGCAAGCCCTGCCGACGCCATCTGGCTCGCGCGGAACCTCGCCGAACTCATCGACGCGATCGAGACCGAGGAACTCGATTGGGAGGCCCTCGACGGACTCGACGGCGGCGAACATGCGCTCTGGTGGCAACTGACGCTCGCCTTCCTCAAGATCGCCCGCACCTACTGGCCGGAGCGGCTGGCGGAACTCAAGCACTCCTCGCCCGCACGCCACCGCAATGCGGTGCTGAAAGCCGAAACCCAGCGTATCGCCGCCGGAAAAGTGAGCGGACCGATCATCATCGCCGGTTCGACCGGTTCGATCCCGGCGACGGCCGCCCTGATCGCCGCGGTCAAGGCGCTGCCGAACGGTACGATCGTGCTCCCGGGTCTCGACGGATCGATGAGCGACGCGGAGTGGCGGCTGATCGCCGGAGAGACCCCCGGCGCCGGCGCTTCTTCAAGGAGCCCGGCAAGCCGCACCCACCCGCAATATGGATTTCACCGTCTGCTCAAGCGCATGGGCATCGAACGCGGCGACGTGCCCGCCCTCGCGAGCGCTGCCGATGATCTCGATTATCGCAGCGCGGTCCTGTCGCGGGCGCTGTTGCCCGCCGACGCGACGAATGTCTGGATGGAGGCCCGCCAGAGCTTCGATGCGGATAGACTCCTGTCCGCCTTTGCGGATGTGGCGCTGATCGAAGCGGCGAACGAACGCGAAGAGGCAACCGCCATCGCGATCGCGCTTCGGCTCGCGCTCGAAGCCGATGAGGAGAGCCAGGCGGCGCTCATCACCCCCGACCGAGGGCTTGCGCGTCGCGTCGGCACCGAGCTTGCCCGCTTCGGTATAGAGGCGGACGATTCCGCAGGCATTCCGCTCTCGGCGACGCCGGCGGGCGCACTTGCCCGGCTGCTCTTGGAAGCGACGCTGAGGCCGGACGATCCGGTTGCCCTGGTCGCACTTCTCAAGCATCCGCTGGCGCGCTTCGGCCAGACGGCAGAGGGTGCGCGCCGAGCCGCGGACGTGCTGGAGCTCGCGGCCCTGCGCGGCGGCACCGATGCGGCCGACATATCGTCCTTGGAGGGGGTCATCGACAAGGCGCTCGACAGGCAGAAGACCGACCGGCACCCGCCGCCCTGGAGAGCGGGCATCGGCCCCGACGACATCGCCATCGCGCGCGCACTCGCACGCCGGATAGCCTCGGCGGTCGCCCCCCTGGCCAGCACTCTCTCTGCCGATCCGCAAACCGGCCGTCACCGCTCGGCCGTGCTGCCCCTTTCGGATTGGGCGGAGCGTACAGGGCGCGCTCTGGAGGCGGCCGCCATCGACGAGCAAGGCAACCTTGGGGCGCTCTGGGCTTCGGAAGCCGGCGAAATATTGGCGACGCTCCTCAGGGGCATCATCGAAACCGATGGCCAGATGGAGGCCGACGGACCGCAATGGTGCGACATTCTCGAGGCGCTTGCCGCAAGCGAAGCGGTCAAGCCGCGATCGATGCGCCATCCCCGCGTCTTCATTTTCGGAGCGCTTGAATCGCGCCTGCAAAGTGTGGACCTGGTGGTGCTCGGCGGCATGAACGAGGGCACCTGGCCGGGGCAGACCTCGAACGATCCGTTCCTTTCGCGAACGATGAAGGCGGGTATCGGACTGGAGCCGCCGGAGCGGCGAATCGGCCAGCTCGCGCATGATTTCCAGATGGCCTGCGGTACCCGCCGGCTGATCCTTTCGCGCTCCATGCGTCAGGGATCGGCGCCGACGGTGGCTTCCCGATGGCTGCAGCGCCTTCAGGCGCTCGGCGGCAAGAGGCTGACGGAACTGCTCAAGGCCAATGGCGCCGACTATCTCCACTGGATGCGCATTCTCGACCAAGGCGAGCGTCAGCCGTTGTCGGACCGGCCGGAGCCGAAGCCTCCCGCGGAGCTGCAGCCGCGAAAATATTCCTTCAGCGAGGTGACGCGCCTGCGCCGCGATCCCTATGCCGTCTACGCGAGGCGCATTCTCCGGCTGGAACCGATCCAACCGTTCAACCGCGATCCGGGGGCGGCGGAACGCGGCCTGCTTTATCACCGGATCGTCGATCGCTTTGTCAAGGGCGGCTTCGACCCGGCGACATGCGAGGGCGAGGAAGCGATGATCCGCCTCACCGACGAGGCTTTCGACGAGGAGAAACTGCCTGCGCATATCGACACCATCTGGCGGCCACGCTTCCAGGCAGTCGGAAGGGCGTTCCTCGAGTGGGAACGGGAGCGCCGGCACGGCATTGTGAACTCGTTCACCGAGGTTCCGGCGGCGATGGATCTCGGCATCGGAGATATCCGGCTGACCGGCATCGCCGACCGGCTGGATCGCCTGGCGGACGGAACGATCGACATCATCGACTACAAGACCGGATCGAGCCCCTCGCCCAAAGAGGCACGGGCACTTCTCGACCCGCAGCTGGCGCTCGAGGCGGCAGCGCTCAGGGCCGGGGCATTCCGTATGATCGGGCCGGCTCGGCCGCACTCCCTGCGCTATGTCCGGCTGAAGCCGGGCAGCCGGTTTGCCGTCGACACCGTCAACAACGAGGGCGCCCGTTCGAAGGAGACGAAATCCACCGAACAACTGGCGGACGAGTCGCTCGTCGAGCTCCGGAAGCTGCTTTCCGCGCTTATGAGCGGCAGGTTCGGTTTCGCCTCGCGCCTGATCGTTCAGAAACAGCGCGACTACGGCGGCGAATACGATCATCTGGCGCGCGTCGCCGAATGGGCGACCGCGGATGGCGAGGACGACGATGAGGAGTGATGCGACAGGCCCGGAGGAGAGAACCCCCGAGGGGTGGCTCGACTGGACGACGCAGCGGCAGGCGCTCGCCTCCGATCCCGCGCGTTCCGCCTGGGTTTCCGCCAATGCCGGCTCCGGCAAGACGCATGTGCTCACGCAGCGCGTCATCCGGCTTCTGCTTGCGGGCTGCCGGCCGTCCGCCATCCTCTGCCTGACCTACACGAAGGCGGCCGCTTCCGAGATGTCGAACCGCGTGTTCGAGAAACTCGCCGAATGGGCGACCCTCGACGATAGCACCCTCGAAAAGCGCATAGAGGCGATCGAAGGCAAGCGGCCGCCAACGGCCAAGATCCAGGAGGCCCGCCGGCTGTTCGCGCGCGCCCTGGAAACCCCGGGCGGACTGAAAATCCAGACGATTCATGCCTTCTGCGAGGCGCTTCTGCACCAGTTCCCGCTCGAGGCCAATGTCGCAGGGCATTTCTCCGTTCTCGACGACCGCGCAGCGGCGGTGCTGCTCGCCGACGCCCGCAGGGCTCTCTTGACCGCCACGGCAGCGGCAAGCGACCGGGAACTGGCGGAGGCCTTCGCCACAGTCCTCGATCTTGCCGACGATACCGGGCTTGAAAAGCTGCTTGCGGCGATCGTCGCCAACCGGGCGCCGATCCAGGCCTTTCTCGATCACGTCTCCGGACGCGGCGGGATGGACGCACATCTGCGGACGGCGCTCGGCCTCGAGCCCGGCGAGACCGCCGAGACTGCCATGGCCGCGGTCTGGCCGCTGGCGGGACTCAACGGCCCGGCACTCGATGACTATATCGACCTTGGATTGCGCCTCGGCGGCGCCAAGCCCTCTGCCATCGCAGAAGGCTTGCGGGCCGTCCGCGCGATCGAAGATGTCACCGCCCGCTATGCCAAACTCGTGGAACTCTTCTTCAACGGCGGCGGCAAGCCCAAGGCGGAATCGGCCTTTCTGAACGCTGCCATGCGCCGTGCAGCGCCGCAGCTCGAACTCAGGATGGAAGAGGCGCGCAGCCACATGCTCGCCTGCGTGGACCGCCTGAGCATCGTCCAGATGTACGGGGCGACCCGCGCCGCCCTCATTCTCGCCGAGAGGCTCAACCGCGACTACGAGGCGCTCAAGAAGGCACGCAGCCAGCTCGATTTCGAGGATCTCATCAACCGCACGGCGGCACTGCTTGCCCGAAGCGACGTCGGCGCCTGGGTGCACTACAAGCTGGATCAGGGGATCGACCATATCCTCGTCGACGAGGCGCAGGATACGAGTCCTGCGCAATGGGCGATCATCCAGTCGCTCGCGGCGGATTTCTTTGCCGGCGAAACGGCGCGCGCGGATGACCGAACGATTTTCGCCGTCGGCGACGAGAAGCAGTCGATCTACTCCTTCCAGGGAGCCCGGCCGGAGCGCTTCTCGCGTGAGAGCACGTTGACGGAGCGGCGGGTGCGCGCGGGCAACAGACACTTCAGCCCCATCCGCCTGCAGCTTTCTTTCCGCTCGACGGTGGACGTGCTCTCCGCCGTCGATACGGTCTTTGCAAATTCCGGGAATGCGAGAGGTCTGAGCGCTCGGAGCGAGGCGATCGTGCATGCGTCGAATCGGATCGGCCAGCCGGGCGCCGTCGACCTCTGGGATGTGATCGCGCCCGAGCCGGCGGCTTCGGAAGAGGATTGGACCGCTCCTTTCGACGCGACGCCCGAGCGCGCGCCGGTCAACATCCTCGCCCGGCGCATTGCAGCGGTCCTCGAGGATTGGATCGGCCAGGAGACGGTGATCGAAAAAGGCGTGCGCCGAGCCATGCGGCCCGGCGACGTCATCGTGCTGGTGCGCAAACGCGACGCCTTCGTCAATGCCCTGACGCGCGCCCTCAAGCGGCGGGGCAATATCCCCGTCGCCGGCGCGGACCGACTGGTTCTGACCAGCCATATCGCCGTGCAGGACCTGATCGCGCTCGGCCGGTTCGTGCTTCTGCCCGAGGACGATCTGTCGCTCGCGGCGCTGCTGAAGAGCCCGCTCCTCGGTTTTGCCGAGGAGGATGTCTTCGAACTCGCCGCACGGCGGACCGAGGGCGAAAGCCTCTGGCGACGGCTGCGTCAGGCGGGCGCGGAGGAGACGAGCCGTTATCACGGAGCGGTCCGCACGCTTTCGCGTTATGCCGGCCTGGCGCGGGAACTGCTGCCGCACGATTTCTATGCCCGCGTCCTCGGCGCCGATGGCGGACGGCGTGCCTTCCTGGCGCGGCTCGGCAGCGAAGTCAGCGATATTCTCGACGAATTCCTCACCTTCGCTCTCGATCATGAAAGGAGCGGTCTGCCGGGCCTGCAGGCTTTCATCTCGACGCTGGAGATCGAAGCGCCCACGGTCAAGCGCGAACAGGACAAGGAACGCGACGAGGTTCGCGTTATGACCGTACATGCCGCCAAGGGCCTCGAGGCGCCGGTCGTCTTCCTGGTCGACGGCGGCGGCGAGGCCTTCGTCCGCCAGCAGGTCTCGGACCTTCGCTTCGTGGAGAAAACGCAGGCCGATCATTCCGGGCTCACGGTCCCGGTCTGGCGCGCGCCGGGTTCTGCGCCGAACTCGCTCATCGCCGCCGACAACGAGCGGCTGAAGAAGCTCGCCGAGGAGGAATACCGCCGGCTCCTCTATGTCGGCATGACGCGCGCAGCCGACCGCCTGATCGTCTGCGGCTATCGCGGACAGCGGCAGAACACCGACACCTGGCATTCGATGGTGCAGGGAACGCTGGCACAGGACCTGAAGGGCCGCGGAACGCCGAGGCTTTTCCGCGCCGGAAGCGAGGAGTGGCAGGGCATTGCCTGGCGCGAAGCGCATGTGCCGCGCGACCTCCCGACGTCCGAAGGCGGATCCGAAGAATCGCAACGGCCGACAGCCGGCTTGCCGACGGCGCTTTTCACGCCTCCGGCCGCGCCGCGGCGGCTGCCCCGGCCTCTTGCCCCGTCCGGCACGACCATCGCAATCGACGACCCCGACGGCGAAGCGATCGTCGGCTCGGCCCTTTTCGCCGGGAAGAGCGCGCCGAATTTCTCGATGCTCCGCGGCGCGATCCTGCACCGGTTGCTGCAGGTTCTTCCGTCGGTCGACGGCCGCGAGCGCCTGGCCGCGGCGGAGCGCTATCTCGCCCGTTCCGTGCCGCGCTGGCCCGAAGCCGAACGGCGCGCACTTGCCGGGAACGTCATGGACGTGCTCGACCATGCGGATCTGCAACCGCTTTTCGGCGAGCACAGCCGGGCGGAAGTCTCCGTCATGGGGACGCTGAAGCTCGGGACACGCGAATTCGCCGTATCGGGCCGTATCGACCGTCTGGCCGTCACCGGCGACATTGTGACGATCGCCGATTACAAGACCAACCGCGAAATCCCGGAATCGCCCGAAGAGATCGCGCCGGTCTACAGAAACCAGCTCGCGATCTATCGCGAAATCCTAAAACCTCTTTACGCCGGCAAGCGTTTCCGATGCGTGCTGATCTTCACCGAAGGCCCGGCGATCCGGGTGCTTCCCGAGCCGATGCTAGACAGGAGTCTTGAAGAGCTCGCGACAAAGTGAGATACACGATATTGAAAATCCGGTGGCGATGCCTCACATGAGACACAACATCTGGACACTGCCATTCCGAAGGAGCACCCGATGGCTACTGTGAAAGTCGATACTTCCAATTTTCAGAAAGAAGTTCTGAACTCGGCCGAACCGGTCGTCGTCGACTTCTGGGCGGAATGGTGCGGCCCGTGCAAGATGATTGCGCCGAGCCTCGAAGAAATCGCAACCGAGCTTGCCGGCAAGGTCAAGGTCGTCAAGCTCAACATCGACGAAAACCCCGAACTCGCGGCGCAATACGGCGTCCGTTCGATCCCGACGCTCGCCATGTTCAAGGGCGGCGAAGTCGCCGACATCAAGGTCGGCGCCGCACCGAAGACGGCGCTCAGCTCCTGGATTTCGAACGCGGTGGCTTGATCCGCCAGGACTTCAATCCGACAATGCGAAGCCCGGCCTGGCCGGGCTTTTTTTCGCCTGAAATCGTCGTGATCTAGCGCGGCGGCGTGCCGTTTTCCGCGAGCACGTCGCCGACCAGGTAGAGGGAGCCGCCGATCAGCACGCGCGGCGGCACGGGGTCCTCGTCGGTGAGTTCCGCGATCTGCCCGAGCGCTTCGGCGACCGAGGAGGTTGCATTGGCCTCGAGCCCGGCTGCGGCCGCATCGGCGGCCAGCGCCAGCGGGTCCAGTCCCGCGTCGGACCCGTGCACCGGCACGGTGAAGACCTGTTCCGTCAGATCGAGGAAAGCCTTGAAATAGCCGATCGGTTCCTTGGTATTGATCATGCCGATGATCAGGAAGAGCGGTCGCGGGTCGCGCTCCTCGAAGGTGGCCATCGCCTCGGCAATGACGTGGCCGGCGCCCGGATTGTGTCCGCCGTCGATCCATATCTCGGCGCCCGGCGGGCAGAAATGCGAGAGCCTGCCGCCGGGGAGGCGCTGCAGGCGCCCGGGCCACTCGACGCCGGCCAGCCCTTTCTCGATGGCCGCCTCGGGAACATCGAAACCGGCTGCCCGAACGGCACGGATCGCCGCCGCGGCATTGGCATATTGATGCCGGCCCGGCAGGCGCGGCAGCGGCAGATCCGCAAGGCCGTTCTCATCCTGGAAGATCAGCCTGCCGAACTCCTCATGCGCCATGAAATCCTGTCCGTAGACGGATATGGGGCAGCCGAGACGTTCGGCGGTCGCGATCAGCACATTGCGTGCGCCCTCTTCCTCCTGGTGGCCGATCACCACCGGGCAGCCCCGCTTCATTATCCCCGCCTTCTCCGCAGCGATCAGTTCGACCCGGTCGCCGAGATAGGCCTGATGATCGAGCGAGATCGGCATGATCACGGAGACGGCCGGCCGGGCAATGACATTGGTCGCGTCATATCGTCCGCCGAGGCCGACTTCTATGATCGCGACATCGGCCGGATGCTCCGCGAAGAGCAGGAAAGTGACCGCGGTCAGGATTTCGAAGACGGTGATCTTCTCACCGCCATTCGCTTCGGCAACGCGCCGTACGGCATCGGCAAGCACGGGGTCGCTGACCAGGGCGCCCTTGCCGCCCTTTACACCCAGGCGATAGCGCTCGTGCCAATTCACCAGATGCGGCGACGTGTGAACATGGACGCTGAGGCCCGCGGCCTCCAGGATCGCCCGGCAGAAGGCCGTGACCGAGCCCTTGCCGTTGGTGCCGGCCACGTGGATGACCGGCGGCAGGCGCTCGTGAGGATTGCCGAGGGCGGCAAGCAGCCGCGTGATCCTGTCGAGCGAAAGGTCGAACCCTTTGGGATGCAGGGCGAGAAGCTTCTCGATCTCCTGCGCCGCCTCGCTGACCTGTGTCGCCGTCATGATGGTAGCCCTAATCTAGGCGCTCGCGGCCACCGGCAGCGGGGCCAACTCCGTCGCGGTATCGCGCTTGACCGCCTTGGCCGGCTTCTTCATCAGAATGTTGAGAACGCGCGCGAGCGTCTCCGGGATGTCGTGGCGCTTGACGACCATGTCGACCATGCCATGCTCCAGCAGATATTCCGAAGTCTGGAAGCCATCGGGAAGCTTTTCCCGCAGCGTCTGCTCGATCACCCGCTTGCCGGCAAAGCCGATTTCCGCGCCTGGCTCGGCCATGTGGATATCGCCCAGCATCGCATAGGATGCGGTGACGCCGCCGGTCGTCGGGTTCGTGAGGACGACGATATAGGGAAGCCCCGCTTCCTTGAGCATGTTCAGGGCTACGGTCGTGCGCGGCAGCTGCATCAGCGACAGGATGCCTTCCTGCATGCGAGCGCCGCCCGAGGCCGGGAACATCACCAGCGGGCACTTCTCCGCTATCGCGCGCTCGAAGGCCTTCACGATCGCTTCGCCCGCGGCAATGCCCAGCGACCCGCCGATGAAGTTGAACTCATGCGCGACGGCGACGAGCTTGATGCCCTGGACCTGGCCGAGGCCGGCAACGATCGTGTCATCGAGTTCGGTCTTGGCGCGGCTGTCGCGCAGGCGATCGGAGTATTTCTTCGAGTCGCGGAACTTAAGCGGGTCCTGCGCCACCTTGGGCTGCGGGAAGGCCTCGTAGATTCCGCCGTCGAAGAGATCCTTCAAACGGGCCTTCGCCGGCATCTTCATGTGGAAGCCGGATTGCGGGATGACCCATTTGTTCTCTTCCAGATCGCGATGGAACACCATCTCGCCCGTTTCAGGGCACTTGATCCAGAGGTTCTCCGGAACTTCCCTGCGGCCGAGCATCGAGTTGATCTTCGGCCGAACGTAGTTTGTGATCCAGTTCAATTAAGCAGTCTCCTGAAGATTTTCCTTCGGCTTGTGCGCGTCAATATGGGCAATTATTCGGCTGCAGCAAGCCGTGCCGCCCGTACGCCGGCCGCAAGCCCCCTGACGAGCGCTTCGACGCCCGGGACCGTCGCTTCCGTTGCCTGGCCTTCTTCGGTCAAGCTCGACGCGATCTGATTGACGATCGCCGTGCCGACGACGACGCCGTCTGCGGATGCGCCGATGGCGCGCGCATGGTCGGCGGTCTTCACCCCGAAGCCGACGCAGACAGGCAAGGGCGTATGCGCCTTGATGCGTGCGACCGCTCCGGCGATCAACGACGGATCGGGCAGCGCCGAGCCGGTGATCCCGGTCATCGACACGTAATACACGAAACCCGACGTGTTTTCGAGAACCTTGGGCAGGCGGCGATCGTCCGTCGTGGGCGTTGCCAGGCGGATGAAGCTGATGCCCTTCTCAAGCGCAGGAATGCACAGTTCGTCGTCCATTTCCGGCGGCAGGTCCACGACGATCAGGCCGTCGACGCCGGCCTCGAGCGCGTCCTCCAGGAACCGCTCGACGCCATAGATATAGATCGGGTTGTAATAGCCCATCAGCACGATGGGGGTGCGCTGGTCCTCCGCCCGGAAGAGCCGGGCGAGCTCCAGCGTCTTGGCGAGCGACTGCCCGGCCTTCAGCGCGCGCTGGCCGGCGAGCTGGATCGCCGGTCCATCGGCCATCGGGTCGGAAAAAGGCACGCCGAGTTCGATGATGTCGGCACCCGCCTGCCGCAGCGCCTTCATGATCGCCAGCGACGTTTCGAAATCCGGGTCGCCGCCCATGAAATAGGTCACGAGAACCGGGCGCCCCTCGGCCGCGACGTCGGCGAACCGTTGCTCCATGCGTGCGGTCATGATCTTTACTGCCCCATACCGAGAATTTTGCCGACGGTGAAAATGTCCTTGTCGCCGCGACCGGAGAGATTCATCAGGATGATCTCGTCCTTGCCCATCTTCGGCGCGCGCTTGATGACTTCGGCAAGCGCATGGGACGGTTCGAGCGCCGGGATGATGCCTTCGAGCCGCGTCAATGTCTGAAAGGCCTCGAGCGCCTCATGGTCCATGATCGGCACATATTCGACGCGGCCGATGTCGTTCAGCCAGGCATGTTCCGGTCCGATGCCCGGATAATCGAGCCCGGCCGAGATCGAATGGCCTTCCTTGATCTGGCCGTCACCGTCCTGAAGAAGATAGGTGCGGTTGCCGTGGAGCACGCCGGGCGAACCGGCGGTGAGCGAAGCGCAGTGCTCGTCGCCGTCGAGCCCCTTGCCACCCGCTTCCACGCCGACGATCCTGACGCCCTCGTCGTCGAGGAACGAATGGAAGATGCCGATCGCATTGGAACCGCCGCCCACGGCAGCGACCACGAGATCGGGAAGCCGGCCTTCGGCTTCGAGGATCTGCCGCTTGGCTTCCTCACCGATGACTGCCTGGAAGTCGCGCACCATCTCCGGATAGGGATGCGGGCCGGCAGCCGTGCCGATCAGGTAATAGGTGCTGTCGACATTGGTCACCCAGTCGCGCAACGCCTCGTTCATGGCGTCCTTGAGGGTGCCGTTGCCGGCGGTCACCGGCTTCACCTCGGCGCCGAGAAGCTTCATGCGGAAGACGTTCGGCGCCTGCCGCTCCACGTCGGTCGCACCCATATAGACCACGCAGGGCAGGCCGAAGCGCGCCGCGACCGTCGCCGATGCCACTCCGTGCTGGCCGGCGCCGGTTTCCGCGATGATGCGGGTCTTGCCCATGCGCTTGGCGAGCAGGATCTGACCGATGCAATTGTTGATCTTGTGGGAGCCCGTGTGATTGAGCTCCTCGCGCTTGAAATAGATCTTGGCGCCGCCGAGTTCGGCCGTCAGGCGCTCGGCGAAATAGAGCGGGCTCGGCCGGCCGATATAGTGGGTGCCGAGATTTTCGAGCTCTGCCTTGAAGGCCGGATCGTTCTTCGCCCTCGCCCACTCATCCTGGAGATCGAGGATCAGCGGCATCAGCGTCTCGGCGACGAAGCGCCCGCCGAATATGCCGAAACGGCCCTCTTCATCGGGTCCGGACCTGAAGGAGTTCGGTTTAGGCGGTTGATTCACGTCTTGCTCCCTGATCGCGGCCGCTCAAGCTTCCGCCCGGCGGACCGCTTCGAAAAACGCTTCCATGAGCGTCAGATCCTTTATCCCCGGCGCGCTCTCGACTCCGGAGGATGTATCGATGGCGCGGGCGCCGGTCCGCGCAAGTGCGTCTCCGATGTTGCTCGCGTTCAATCCACCGGAAAGCATGTAATCGACGCTTCCGTCAAGCGCGTCGAGAAGCCGCCAGTCGAAAGAAATCCCGTTGCCGCCCGGCAGATCGGAACCAGCCGGAGGCTTCGCATCCAGGAGAAAACGGTCGACGATGTCCACATAGGGATCGATCCGCTCCAGATCGGAGGCCTCACGGACGGCAAGCGCCTTCATCACCGGAAGACCGTAAAGCGCCTTGATGGCAAGGACCCGCTCCGGGGTCTCCGAGCCGTGAAGCTGGAGGACGTCGGGGGCGAGCGCCGAGACGATCTCGTCGAGACCGTCATTGTCCGCATCGACCGTGACCGCAACGATCTTCGCGCGCCCGCGGGCGCGCGCGGCAAGGCGGCCGGCATCGTCCGGTTCGATGTTGCGGGGGCTCTTGGGAAAGAAGATGAAGCCCACGTGGGAAGCGCCGAGCGCGACGGCACGTTCCACGGCTTCGACCGTCTTCAAACCACAGATCTTCACTTCCGTTTTCATGGAAAGCGACCTTGCATGAAATGCCGCCCGAGTCGAGCAAAACCGTTGCGCGCCAGCGGCCAATCTTAGGAAGAGGGGGTGGCGGGCATCCGGTGTTTTTCGGGCGAACCAAGCCCGCGCCCTCCTCCGCCCTTCCTGCACCTTTTCGCCGCAAGCGGAGCGACGGGACAAACCGCATGCCTCCCAATTTCCCTCTCCCCGCCTGCGGGGTGAGGGGCCCTTCGGCCACGCTCGATCTACCCGAAATCGATCGCGTGCAGCATCGTACCGTTGCGCTTGAGCCAGTGCCTGGCGTCCTTCGTTTCCGGGCACAGGCTCTCGCATAGCGCCCAGAAACGCGGTCCATGGTTCATTTCCTGCAGATGGGCGACCTCGTGTGCCGCGAGATAGGCGATCACCTTCGGCGGCGCCATGGCGATCCGCCAGGAAAAGCTCAAATCGCCCTCGGCGGAGCAGGAGCCCCAGCGGCTGCGGGTGTCCTTCAGGCTGAGGGAGCGTGCCCTGCTTCCCGTCCTGCCGGCATAGACGGCGACCAGGCGTTCGAGTTCGCTGCGGGCTTCCTTCTTGAGATAGTCGGCGATGCGCCGGCGCAGATGCTCCTCGGCACCGCCCACTCTGAGAACCGCCTCCTCGCCGATCACGAGCGCTTCGGTCAAGCCGCGCAGGCGGCCCGTTCTCTCGATGCGGTGCGCGACGCCGCGAACAAGGATGGTGCCGCCGTCCTCGAGCTCGCTTTCGCCGGAAAAGCGGGCAAGCTTGGTCATCAGCCAGCCCTGGTGCCGGGTGAGGAAGGCGCTGACTTCGCGCTCCGGCAGGCCTTCCGGCACGGTGAGCTTCAACGCTCGCCCTCCGGGCTCGATGCGAAGCGTCATCCGCGTCGCGCGCGCATTTTGCCGAATGGTCAGGGGAAGGACCTTGCCGGCGACCTCGATGTCACGGACGACATCAAGGGGCGGTCCACTGCCACGGCGCCGCTTGAGAGATGAAAACATGAGGCCGTTCTAGCCGATTCGCAGGGGACTTGGCAGATGGACGAGCGACATCCGGCGTTTCACATGAAACACCGGATGCCTTGCGGGATCAGCTCGATTCGAAGCCGGCTTCCGGACCGGTGCGGCCGTTCTTGCGTTCGCGCATGAAGCGGTCGAATTCCTCCTGGTCCTTGGCACGACGGAGTTCGCGTACATAGCCGTCGAATTCCTCGCGCATCTCGTCAAGCTTGCGGCGCTCCTCGTCGAGACGGGCAAGTTCCGCTGTCCGCCAGTCGTCGAAGGCGACATTGCCGGTACGATGATGTGCCCAATGTCCCCGGTGGTTCCGTTTGAAGCCGGCACACATGCGATCCACTCCTTCATTGGCGTCCTTCTTGAACGCCCTCAGCTTGTCGCCGAAGAGGATGTAGGCGAGCATTGCCAGGCCGAGCGGCCAGAACACAATGAAACCCAGCACCATCAATGCAATGGTCGCGGGCGTCCAGTCCGGACGGATCAGTGCAGATTGGTTCATCTTCAGGATTCCTCGCAGTCGGCGGGCCGCCCTTCGCGGCCCGATGAAAACGATGTGGGAAAGCCACGGCCCCGGCGCAAGACATTGCATCAAGGAATCGGACAACCCCCTGACTTTCCTCCGGCAAATCGAGCGCTCCGGTGACTTGCTCAGGCCGATTTGCCACCCTTTATGAGCTGTTTGACCGGCTCCGCATGGCGTGAATGCCGGCGCTGGAAGGCGACGATGCGCGGTGCGATCTCGCGGCGGAAGCGCGAACCGTTGAAGACGCCGTAATGGCCCACATCGGGCTGCATGTAGTGCTGCCGCATCGAATCGGGAATGCCGGTGCAGATCGTCTGCGCCGCCCTGGTTTGGCCGAGGCCGGAAATATCGTCGTTCTCGCCCTCGACGGTCAGCAGCGCCACGCGCCGGATCGCCGTCGGATCGACCCGCTTGCCGCGGTGCATCATCTCGCCCTTGGGCAGCGCATGTTGCATGAACACCACCTGCACGGTCTGCAGGTAGAACTCCGCGGTCAGATCCATCACCGCCAGATATTCGTCGTAGAAGTCACGGTGTTTTTCGGCCGCGTCGCCATCGTTCTTGACCAGATGGGCGAAGAATTCCTTGTGGGCGATCAGGTGCCGGTCGAGGTTCATCGACATGAAGCCGGAGAGCTGGAGGAAGCCCGGATAGACCATGCGCATGAAGCCGGGCTGCGGCCACGGAACCGGCATGACGACATTGTCGCGGAACCACTCGATCGGCCGTTCCTTCGCAAGCTCGTTGACCGCGGTCGGGTTGATGCGCGTGTCGATCGGCCCGCCCATCAGCGTCATCGTCGACGGTGCGAGGGGATCCTCCGCCGCCTCCATCAGCGCAACGGCCGCCAGAACCGGAACGGCCGGTTGACAGACCCCGATCACATGCGCATCCGGCCCGAGGAAATGCAGCATCTGGATGACGTAGTCGATATAGTCGTCGAGATCGAAGGTTCCCTCGCTCAAGGGAACCATGCGGGCGTCGATCCAGTCGGTGATGTAGACGTCGGAATGGGGCAGCAGTGCTTCCACCGTTCCGCGCAACAGCGTGGCGTAGTGGCCGGACATCGGCGCAACGATCAGGACTTTCGGATCCGGAGTGCGGTCCCTCGGCAGGCTGCGTTCGAAATGGATGAGATTGCAGAACGGCTCCCGCCAGACGATCCTTTCGCGGACCGGCACGGGCTGCCCGTCGATCTCGGTTTCCGCAAGGCCGAATTCCGGCTTGCCGTAGCGGCGGGTGGCACGCTCGAAAACTTCCAGTCCTGCGGCCGCGGCGCGTCCGAAATAGGTATGTGAAACCGGATTCATCGGATTGCTGAAGGCCAGCCGCATGGCGTCTGCCGCCGTGCGCCACGGAGCCATCATCGCATGGTTCATCTCATAAAGCTGGTAGAACATGGGCGCGTATCCCTTGTCTCAAATCAACGAAAACGCCGCTCCCAGTCCGACGCCGGAGCGCCTCCTCAGGAAACGGTTGCATCGGTTTCCGTCGGAAGCGTAGTCACGAAGAGTAAGATCGTTTCACCGGGACGGCGAACGATCTAGCTTGCGGTTGTTCGTCTCTGGTGTCCGCAATCGCTGCTACACTAGCATTTTTCTTGTGCAGCGCAACAAACCCGCCCCTCACTTTTTGGGGAAGGACGTGCGCGCGGAACGAGGCCTCTCACCCGTCGCTCACAGCCACAACTGCCTTGACGAGCCCTGACTTGTCGTGAGCCCAGCGGGGAAGATCGCGGACGAGGTCCTCGAGCGTCGTGCGGTGGGTGACGAGCGCCTCGATCGGAACCAGCCCCGCCGCAAGCGACCGAATCACGTGATCGAAGTCCTCGCGGGTAGCGTTGCGGCTGGCGACGAGGGACATTTCCCGCTTGTGGAATTCGGGATCCGAGAAACGGATCTCCTCCTTGACCACGCTGACGAAGACGAGCGTGCCGCCGTGGGCGACATGGCCAAACGCCCCTTCCATGGACCGGGCATTGCCGGTGGCGTCGAAGACGACGTCGAAGCCCTCCCCGCCCGTCGCCTGCGCGAGCGCCGCATCGTCGCCCGCCAGGATGCCGGGCGAAAAGCCGAGCTTGTCCGTGGCGAAGGCCAGGCGCTCCTCGC
This sequence comes from Sinorhizobium meliloti 4H41, assembly GCF_000375585.1. GTDB lineage: Bacteria > Pseudomonadota > Alphaproteobacteria > Rhizobiales > Rhizobiaceae > Sinorhizobium > Sinorhizobium meliloti_A. The sequence continues at coordinate 55,705 of NZ_AQWP01000014.1, forward strand.
TCGTGTCGAACAGCCGTACGTCGTGGCCGGCAATGCGGGAAAAGACGGCCGTCCCCAGGCCGATCGGTCCGGCACCTATCACCAGCGAACGGTCGCCTCGGCCAGCCGCCGAGCGCCGGACGGCATGGGCGCCGATCGCAAGGAACTCGACCGCCGCGGCGGCTTCCGGCGAAAGGCCTTCGGCCGAATAGAGGTTCTGTTCGGGCATGACGATTTCTTCGCAGAAGGCGCCGTCGGTGTGAACGCCGAGGACGCGGATCGCCGTGCAGCAGTTCGGCTTGCCTTTGCGGCAGGCGATGCACTCCCCGCAGGAGAGATAGGGGTTAACGACGACGAGCGTCCCCGGCGCGAGCCGGGTGCCGGGGCCCCCTTCGATCACCCTCGCAGAGATCTCGTGGCCCATCACGCGCGGATATTCGAGAAAAGGATGCTTGCCCTCGAAGATATGATAATCGGTACCGCAGATCCCGACGCGGCTGACGGCAAGGCGCACCGAGCCGGTTGGCGGTGCCTCGGGCCCGCTGCGGGCGATGAGCGCGAGGCGGCCGGGCTCTGAACAGACGACGGCTTTCATGCGGCGCTCCGAAGCTTGCTGGGGACCGGTTGCGGGCAGGCGGCCATCACCGCGTCCCCCGCCGCCGCAACTGGTCGAAATAGACGATCACGATGATCAGCAGCCCGGTGATGATGCGCTGCCAGAAGGAATTGACGTTCAGGAGATTGGCACCGTTGTTGATCGTGGCAAGGATGAAGGCGCCGAGCAGGGGACCGTGAACCGAGCCGACCGCGCCGAAAAGGCTCGTGCCGCCGATGACCGACGAAGCGATCGCCTGCAGCTCCCAGCCTTCGGCCTGCGTGGCGTTGCCGATGCCGATGCGCGAGGCGAGCAGAAGCCCGACAAAGGCGGCGCAGGTCGATGACAGGATATAGGCCAGATAGATCGTTCGGTTTACGTTGACGCCGGAAAGGCGCGCCGCCTCGCGGTTGGAGCCGACGGCGAAGAGATAGCGGCCGAAGCGGCTCAGATGCAGGAAGACGTAAGCCGGAATTGCAACGACGATCACCATCCAGAACAGACTGGGAATTCCGAGGAAGTCGGCGCGTGAGAAAGTGGTGAAGGCATCGTTGGTGATCGAGATGGTCGAGCCGTTTGTTATCAGGAGACCGATGCCGCGAAGCGAGGTCAGCGTCGCAAGCGTGATGATGAAGGGCGGCAGCCCCATGCGGACGATGCCGAAGGCATGGAAGGCGCCGATCAGCACGCCGATCGCCAGCGTCGCGATGATCGCGAGCCAGAGCGGAACCCCCGCCGCGAGCAGCCAGGCGACGATGACGCTGGTGAAACCGACGACGGCTCCGACCGAAAGGTCGATGCCGGCCGTGATGATGACGAAGGTCTGGCCTACGGCGAGAATCGCGGTCATCGCCCCCTGACGCAGGAGGTTGCTGATGTTGTTCGGCGTCCAGAAGGCATTGGTCGCCAGGCCCAGGAGCAGCCAGAGGACGACCAGCAATCCCACGAGCGTAAGACCGAACAGGATGCTGACGCCTTTCTTCGGCGTCGGTCCCGCGCTTTCAACCGTTTCCACACTCATCGCTTCCTCCCTGCGTCCTTCCTCATCCGGCTCTCAGGCATTGATCGCCTGCGCCAGCACTTCCTCATGGCTTGCGGCCCGGTAGTCGTGGCTTGCCACAAGCCGTCCCTGCCGGAACACATGCAGGCGATCTGCCAGTTCATAGACCTCCGGCAGGTAGGAGGAGATCAGGATGATCCCTGCCCCGTTCTCCAGAAGCCGCGCAAACAGCCGATAGATTTCCGCCTTGGTGCCGACATCGACGCCCACGGTCGGCTCGTCGAAGATGAAGAGCTTCGCGCCGTGGCTCAGCCATCTGCCGATCACGATCTTCTGCTGGTTGCCGCCGGACATGGCGGAGGCAAGCACGCGCCGCGACGGCGTCTTGATCTTCAGATCCCGGATCTGACGTTCGGCATTGGAGGCCTCCTGCGCGCGGTTGATCGTCAAGCCGCGCGTCAGCCTTTTGAAAACAGGCAGGTTGATGTTGAGACCGATCGGCAGGTTGAGGCACAGGCCCTGATCGCGGCGGCTCTCCGGCGCAAGCGCGATCCCCAGGTCCATGGCCTTGCGCTCATTGGCTATCTCGACCTTTCGGCCCTGCCAGAATATCTCTCCTTCGCTCACCGTGTTGCGCCCGTAAAGTCCGAGCGCGAATTCGCTGCGGCCGGCACCGATCAGACCGTAGAGCCCGACGATCTCACCCGCCCTGACCGAGAGCGATATGTCGCGGAAACCGGGACCGGAAAGCCCGCGCGTCTCGACGATCATCTCGCCCGGCTTGAAACGTTCCTTGTGGTAGATCTGTTCGATCGTGCGGTTGATCATCAGAGCGATAAGCTCGGCCTCGTTCGTCTCGGAAATCGCGCGCGTGCCGACATGCGTGCCGTCGCGAAGCACCGAGACGCGGTCCGCGAGCTCGAACACTTCTTCCAGCCTGTGGCTGATATAGACGATCGTGACGCCCTCGCCCTGCAGCCGGCGGATCAGGCGGAAAAGCTGTGCCGATTCCTGTCGCGTGAGATAGGCCGTGGGCTCGTCGAAGATGAGGAACTGCGTGCCACGCATGGCCGCCCGAGCGGTGGCGACCAGCTGCTGCTGGCCGATCGTCAGGCTGCCGAGTTCGGCATTGGCGGGCAGGTTGAAGCCGAGATCGTCAAGCACGCCCTGGGCCGCGCCGGTCATCGCGCGTTTGCGCATCAGCCCGCGCCGGTTCATCTCGTCGCCCAGGAACATGTTCGCCGCGACGCTCAGATGCGGGCAAAGCACCACCTCCTGGTGAACCGCGTTGATGCCGCGCGCGATCGCTTCGTTGGGCGTGGCCAGGTCGACTGTCTCGCCGCACCAGCGGATTTCTCCGGCGCTGCGGGCGATGACCCCGGTCAGGAGCTTGATCAGCGTCGATTTGCCGGCACCGTTCTCGCCGACGATCGCGTGGATTTCGCCGGATAGAAAGGTCATGGTCGCGGGCTTCAAAGCCTCGACCGCGCCGTAGTTTTTCTGCAGGCCGCGGAGTTCCAGGATGGGCTCGCCCTTTGGAACCGGATGGGCGCCCGCCGCCCTCACCTGTTCGTCATGACGATGGCTGACCTCTTGAAGCCCTATCATGGCATTGTCCTCCACTTCCGGGATCGCAGCGGCCGATTCCCTTCGGCCGTTGCACTGTTCTCCTGAAGGCGATGCGCAGCGCCGGTCCTACGGCGCCGCGCAATCGCGCTCGTCAGTTGACCTTCGGATTCAAAAGCGCGTCGATCTTCGGCTCGCTCATATTGGCCTTGGTGACCAGATTCGCGCCGGTATCGACATTGGCTTCGACCTTCTCGCCCTTGGAGACCGCAAGAGCCGTCTTCACGCCGTCATAGCCCATGCGGTAGGGATCCTGGACGACGAGGCCCGCCAGCACGCCTTCCTTGAGGAAGCCCACGGTCTTGTCGTCGCTGTCGAAGCCGATCACCTTGATCTTGTCGCCGAGCTTGTTCTCGGCGATCGCCTGGCCGACGCCCTGCGCCATGATCAGGTTCGAGGCGAAAACGCCGACGAGGTTGGGATTGGCGGTGATCAGATCGGTCATGATGTTGAGACCGGTCGTCGCCTGACCGTCGGCATATTTGTCGGCAACCACTTTCAGGCCCGGATATTTCGTCTTGACCTGATCGAGAAAGCCTTCGCGGCGCTGGTCGAGCGAGCCGACACCCGGCAGGCTGGTGATGATCGCGATCTCGCCCTCTTCCTTGCCGGTCGCCTCCTTGATGGCGGCGGCAAGACCGTCGGCGGCTATGCGTCCGCCCTGGACGTTGTCCGTGGTCAGGAACGAGGTGAAGGCCTTCGAATCCGCCCCGGAATCGATGCCGATCACCGGAACCGATTTGGCGGCCTCGTCGACGGGCTTGCCGAGCGCCTTGAACTCCGTCGGCGCGATCACGACCGCGGCCGGCGCGCCCGCAACGGCGTTTTCCAGGATGGTGATCTGGCCGTTGATGTCGGATTCCGACTGGGCGCCGAGCTCCGGCACGTTGACACCGAGATCCTTGCCGGCGGCGCGCGCCCCCGCAAGCACGATCTGCCAGTAGAAGGAGGTGGTGTCCTTGACGATGATGGGAATGGTGACGTCCTGCGCGAAAGAGGTCGCGGGGACCATTGCGGCGACGAAAGCGGCGCCGGCCAGGGCATTGAAGGCACGGCGTGAAAGAATGCGCTTGGCTATGCTCATCGGGTTCTCCTCAGTTACACCTTGTTCCGTTATCGACCGGGTCGCCAGGTGCATGCGGCCCGGTTGCTTATGGAGAGTGGCGGCCGCCCTCGAGGGCGGCGAAGCATCAGGCCCTTACCGCCTCCGGCCCCAGCTCGGGCGCGACAAGCGTATGGGGTTCGAAGGCCGCGTAATCTTCCGGCGCGATCCCGTAGCGGGTCAGTTCCATGTTCCGTTTCAGGCTCGACGGTTTGGCGGTTCCGAGCAGCACCGAGGCGACGTTGGGATTGGCCAGCGGGAACTGCAGGGCCGGGGCGGCCAGCGGCATGGCGCGCTGCCCGGCGATGGCTTCCATCGCCGCGACCTTGGCGCGCACCTCGTCGGTCGCCGGCATGTAATCGAAACGCGCTCCCTCGACAGGTCCGGTCGCGAGAATGCCGGAATTGAACACGCCGCCGACGACCAGCGAGGTGTGTTTCTTCGCGCAGAGCGGCAGGAGCTCGGCAACCGCGGAGCGGTCCAGGAGCGTATAGCGGCCGGCAAGCAGGATGCAATCGATGTCGGCCTGGCGCATGACGTCGAGGCAGACTGGCACCTCGTTTACGCCGAGACCGTAGGCGGAAATGACGCCGCTCGATTTCAGCTCCTCGAGTGCTTTCAGGCCGGAATCCAGAAGCTGCCGCAGGTAGACGGCGTTTTTCGCCGCGCCATGCGTGTAGCCGCCAATGTCGTGGACATAAAGTATATCGATGCGGTTGAGACCGAGACGGGCATAACTCATCTCGACCGACCGCATGATCGCGTCGTAGCCGTAGTCATAGGTGACGTCGAAGTTCAGCGGCTTGACGTAGGAAAAATCAGGAACCTGGTTCTCGGGCACCGGGTGAAGCAGGCGACCGACCTTCGTCGACAGCACGAAGCTGTCGCGCGGCTTGTCGCGCAGGAAGTCGCCGACCCGCCGCTCGGCAAGGCCAAGCCCATAGAACGGCGCCGTATCGAAATAGCGGATACCCGCTTCCCAGGCGGCGTCGAGCGTCGCCATCGCCGCTTCACGGGTGCATTCCCGATAGAGACCGCCCAGTCCCGCTGTGCCGAAACTGTACTCCGTCACCGCAAGCGCGGTCCGGCCTATCCTTCTCGTCTGCATTCCTTGTTTTCCTCCCCCAAGGATTGCGCCCTTACATGCGTCTCGCTTCGCCCCTCAGCCTTAAAGCGTCGCCCCCAGATGCCAGGGCACGAATTCGTTGTCGCCGTAGCCGAAAAGCTCGCTCTTGGTCTTGCGGCCCGAGGCGGTCTCGATGATGAGCTCGAAAATCCCCCGGCCGAGATCGGCGATCGTCGCTTCACCCGAGGCGATGACGCCGCAGTCGATGTCCATGTCCTCTTCCATGGCCCGATAGAGCGCCGTGTTGCTGGTGAGCTTGATCGACGGCGCCGGCCGACAGCCGAAACAGCTGCCGCGGCCGGTCGTGAACGCGATCACGTTGGCGCCGCCGGCGACCTGGCCGGTGGCCGAAACCGGATCGTAGCCGGGCGTGTCCATGAAGACCAGTCCGGGCTCCGTCACGCGCTCGGCGTAATTGTAGACGGCCGTCAACGGCGAGCGGCCGCCCTTGGCGACGGCGCCCAGCGATTTCTCGAGAATCGTCGTCAAGCCGCCCCTCTTGTTACCCGGCGAAGGATTATTGTCGAGCGACGCGCCATGCATCGCCACATAGTCCTCCCACCAGGCGATCAAGCCATCGAGCTTGACCGCGACCGTCTCGTTTACCGCACGGCTGCGCAGCAGATGCTCGGCTCCGTAAATCTCGGAGGTCTCGGAAAGGATCGCCGTGCCGCCGGCGGCGGCGAGTATGTCGACCGCCGCACCGAGCGCCGGATTGGCGGTGATGCCGGAAAGCCCGTCCGAACCGCCGCATTGCAGCCCCACGATGATCTCGCTGACCGGGATCGGCACGCGCCTGGCGGCCGCGACTTCCTTGGCGATCTCGTCGAGAATGCCGAGCGCGCGCTCGACGGAACGGCGCGAGCCGCCGGCCTCCTGGATGTTGAAATGCCGCTTCTCGGCCCCGGCCCCGCTCTGGCCGTAGAGCGTCAGCTGATTGACCTCGCAGCCGAGCCCGACCATCAGCACGCCGCCGAAATTCGCGTGACGCGCATAGCCGGCGAGCGTCCGGTGCAGGTTCTTCATGCCGTCGCCCGTAGACGACATGCCGCATCCCTGGTCGTGGACGATCGGCACGAAACCGTCGATGCCTTCATATTTCGGCAGAATGCGCCTGTTCGCCTCGTCGGCGATCGCGCGACAGACCGTGGTGGAACAGTTCACGCTGGCGACGATGCCGATATAGTTGCGCGTTGCGGCCCGGCCGTCCGCCCGTCGATAGCCGAGGAACGTGCGCGCTTTGTCCGCCTCGCTGGCAGCCTCCGGCGGAACGGCGGCACCAATGGCGAGCCGACCCTGATCGAAGGCAAGGTTATGCGAATGAACGTGTTCGCCGGGCGCAATGGGAGACGTGGCGCGGCCGATCGCCTGGCCGTATTTGACCACCGACTCACCGACGTCGATCCTGCGGATCGCGGCCTTGTGGCCCGGCTCGATGCGCGCGACCGCCGACACGCCGCCGGCCAGCCGGTCGCCCGGCGCAATCGCAGCGGTGGCGACGACGACGTTATCGTCCGGCGAAAGAAGGATCGAAGACGGTGCGGGCAAATCAAGCTCCTCCCGAACGGTTCCCCACATGTGAAAACACTGGTTCTGTCTTTTATCTACAATAGACAGATGTTCGTCAATGGCTATTATGGGCCCATTGCGGCCGTCGCGGAACGGGAGCCTCGACGTGCCGACACGAGAAACCCGAACCGGGCCGGATCCTCGCCATGGCGAAGCAGAACACCGTTTTCAAGGATGCCTTCAACCGCTGCCTGGAGCTGTTCGCGGAGACTTCCACGCTTCCCTCCGAACCGGAGCTCGGGCAGGCGCTCGGCGTCAGCCGCACGACCGTGCGCGCCATCCTGACGCGCTGCGAGGAACTGAGCCTCATCGCCTGGGACAAGCGCAGCAAGACGGTGTTGAGACGACCTGAGCCCTCGGACTACTTCCCGACCGCGGAGACTGATTCGCTTGCCGAAAGGATCGAGCGGAGCTTCATGCGCCGGATTCTCGCTGGCGGCGCCGAGCCCGGCATGCAGATCAACGAGCTCGAGCTTGCCCGCGAGATCGGTGCCGGAACGACCAGCGTGCGCGAATTCCTGATCCGCTTCAGCCGTTTCGGGCTAATCGAAAAACGGCCGAACAGCCATTGGGTCCTCAAGGGGTTCACGCGCGAGTTCGCACTCGAACTGACGGAAGTGAGGGAGATGTTCGAGCTGCGCTCGGCCGCTCGCTTCGTCTCCCTTCCCGATCAGGACCCGGCCTGGGAGGAACTGAAGAAGATCGAGGCGGTGCATCGGGAAATTCTCGCCGACATCGACAGGCGCTACAGCGAATTTTCCGAACTCGACGAGCGCCTCCACCTGCTGGTGCACAAATCGTCGAGCAACCGCTTCATCATCGACTTCTACGATGTCATCGCCATCGTCTTTCACTATCACTACCAGTGGAACAAGGCGAATGCGCGGGAGCGCAACGCCCGGGCGCTGGAGGAGCATCTCGACTATATCGCCGCGCTGCAATCGCGCGATCCCACGCTCGCCGAACAGGCCTGCCGGCGACACCTGAAATCGGCGCGGGAGACGCTGCTCCAGTCGATTCCGTAGGTCACGATGACTGGAGCATTTCCATGAAATGTGTGTGTTCGCCGCTTGATCGCCTCACCCCTGTGACGAGCACGATGAGGAGAGGAGGGATGGCAGTCCTCCGAAAACTTTCGATCAATAGCCGGATTCCGTCCGTATCGGTTCGCTCTCTCCAAGAAATTCCCGGCGCAGCCGCTCCGTTGCGCTGACGAGCAAGGTGACGTCGGTGCCGATCGCCATGAAATCGGCACCGAGCTCGCGATAGTCGCGCGCCTGGGCGGGATCGAGGGTCATGATCCCGCGTGCCTTGCCGGCTCGCTCGATCCGCGCGAAGGCCTCGATTATGGCTGTCCGCACCTCCGGATGACCCGGATTGCCGAGGTGCCCCATGTCCGCGGCAAGATCCGCCGGACCGACGAACAGACCGTCGACGCCGTCCAGCGCAGCGATGGCGTCGATCGCCTCGAGCCCTGCCCGGCTCTCGATTTGCAGCAGCAGACAGATCTCGTCGTTGGCGTTTTCGAGGTAGTCGCCGATGCGGCTGAAGTTCGTTGCCCGGCCGAGAGCGGCACCGACACCGCGCACGCCATGCGGCGGATAACGCACGGCGCGCACGAGCTGCCGCGCCTGCTCGACATTATCGACCATCGGGATCAACAGCGTCTGCACGCCGGCATCGAGGATCTGCTTGATCATGACCGCGTCGCCCACCGGCAGGCGGACGATCGGATGACTGCCTCCGCCGGCGACGGCGCGATACTGCGCCGCCAGCATGGGAATATCGTTCGGCGCATGCTCGCCATCGATCAGCAGCCAGTCATAACCGCTGCCGGCCACCACTTCCGCCGCATAGGGACTGGCGAGCGCCACCCAGAGACCGAGCTGAAAGCGGTTTTCGCGGATCGCCGCTTTGAAGGTGTTGTTCGGGGCGGGCATCGATTGCTCTCCTTCTGCGTCCGAGTGTGTCTGCCGCAATCTGCCGGCGGCGACCGAGTGCTTCCCAGCCTCTTACCGGCAAAAGAAAAAACCGGCCAGAACTTTCCGGCCGGTTCTTCGAGAGAGCGCCGCCTCAGGCGATGCCGCCGAGGCAGACATATTTGATCTCCATGAATTCCTCGATGCCGTATTTCGAGCCCTCGCGGCCGAGGCCCGAGAGTTTGACGCCACCAAAGGGTGCCTCCGCCGTGGAGATCAGGCCGGTATTGACACCGACCATGCCATATTCCAGCGCTTCCGCCACGCGGAAGACGCGGGCGAGGTCCTTGGCATAGAAATAGGAGGCAAGGCCGAATTCGGTGTCGTTCGCCTGTGCGATCACATCCGACTCGTCCTTGAAGCGGAAGAGCGGCGCCACCGGGCCGAATGTCTCTTCCCGCGCGACCGCCATCGACTGGGTCACGTCGGCCAGCACCGTCGCTTCGTAGAAGGTGCCGCCGAGCGAATGGCGACGGCCGCCCTGCACCACGCGCGCGCCTTTCGCAAGCGCATCCGCCACGTGCTCCTCGACCTTCTTCAGCGCCGGCTGGTCGATCAGCGGTCCGAGGATGACGCCGTCCTCCATCCCGTTGCCCGTCTTGAGCTTGGCGACGGCCTGGGCGAGTTTCTCCGAAAACGCCTCGTAGACGCCGTCCTGCACATAGATGCGGTTGGCGCAGACGCAGGTCTGGCCATTGTTGCGGAACTTGGCGATCAGCGCGCCTTCGACCGCCGCATCGAGATCGGCATCATCGAAAACGATGAACGGGGCGTTGCCGCCGAGTTCCAGGCCAAGCTTCTTGATCGTGGCCGCGCTCTGGCGATAGAGCTCCGCGCCGACCTCGGTCGAGCCGGTAAAGGTAAGCTTGCGGACGGTCGGGTTCGAAGTCATCTCGGCGCCGATCTCGCGCGCTGAGCCGGTGATGACGCTGAAGAGGCCTTTCGGCATGCCCGCGCGCTCGGCGAGCACGGCGATGGCGATCGCCGAAAACGGCGTCTGCGCGGCCGGCTTCAAGACCATGGCGCAACCGGCGGCAAAGGCCGGCCCGGCCTTGCGGGTGATCATCGCGTTCGGGAAGTTCCACGGCGTGATCGCGGCGACGACGCCGATCGGCTGCTTCATCACCAGAATGCGCTTGTCCTTCTGATGGCCGGGGACCAGGTCGCCATAGACACGCCGCGCCTCTTCCGCGAACCATTCGATGAAGCTCGCTCCGTAGACGATCTCGCCGGTCGCCTCCGCGAGCGGCTTGCCCTGCTCCATCGTCAGAATCCGGCCGAGATCGTCCTTGTTTTCGATCATCAGCTCGAACCAGCGGCGCAGCACCGCCGAGCGCTCCTTGGCGGTCCGCGCCGCCCATTCCTTCTGCACCCGCGCCGCGGCCTCGATCGCCGTTCTGGTCTCGGCGGCGCCGAGCTTCGGAACGCGGCCGATGATTTCGCCGGTCGCCGGATTGTTCACCTCGATCGCATTCTTGGGGTCGGCTTCGATCCAGGTATCGCCCACGAGAGCAGCCTGGCGAAACAGCGACGGGTCTTTCAGATTCATGTCGAGTCCTTCCTCAAAAAATCTACAGAACTTATACAACTTTTTTCGCCGGTTCGACAATCACATGATTGCGGTTTACGGATCCTCCGCGCCTACTGAGCTGACGCGCAGGAATGGCGATGCGTCGGACGGGTGCGTATCTGCAAGAAATAAGGATGTTCGTTCGTGACAGAAATCAACCATAGAAGAGCCGATCACCCCATCCACTCGATCTTTCTGGAGCGCTGGTCGCCGCGCGCCTTCACCGGCGAGGAGATCGGGGAAAAGGATCTGCTCGCCCTCTTCGAAGCCGCTCGCTGGGCGCCCTCGGCCAGCAATCTACAGCACTGGCGCTTCGTCTACGCCCGCCACGGCACCGAGCATTTCGCTCGCCTGCTGTCGACGCTCGACGAAGGCAATCAGCGCTGGGCGAAAAACGCCTCTGCCCTGGTGATCATCCTTTCGAAGACCCACAGGGTCACATCGACCGGCGAGCTGAGGCCGGCCTATACGCACGCCTTCGACACGGGGGCGTCCTGGTTCGCGCTCGCGCTGCAGGCGCAGCTCGCCGGATGGCATGCCCATGCGATGGCGGGGGTCGACAGGGAGAAGGCCATGCAGGTGCTCGGTGTTCCGGAGCACTACCGGGTCGAGGCAGCCGTCGCGATCGGCAGGATTGCAGATCCTTCCACCCTGCCGGACGATCTGCGGGAACGCGAAAAACCAAGCCAGCGCAAGCCCGTCAGCGAATTCGTCTTCGAAGGACGTTTCACGGGCGAATGATACGCGAGCGATCGAGCTTCCGTAAGACGAGAGCAGGGCGGAGGACCGCCCTGCTCTCGTCGGAACCATATCAAAGTGCCGCGGCTATATTTGCGCGTCAGATGTCGAGATTGGCAACGCTCAGTGCGTTTTCCTGGATGAAGTCGCGCCGCGGCTCCACTTCGTCGCCCATCAGGCGCGAGAACAGACCATCCGCATCCGTCGCATCGGTAACCTTGACCTGCAGCAGCGAACGGACGTTCGGATCGAGGGTCGTCTCCCACAATTGCTCGGCGTTCATTTCGCCCAGGCCCTTGTAGCGCTGCATGGTGAGCCCCTTGCGGCCGGCGGCGAAGATCGCGTCGAGAAGTGCGCGCGGACCGCTGATCTCCTGCGTGCCGTCGCGGCGGCGCAGCACCGGCGGAGCGCCATAGACCTCCTTCAGCCGTGCCTTGAGCTGATCGATATGGCGTGCATCCGAAGAACCGATCAGCGCCATGTCGAGCACAGCCGCTTCCTTGACGCCGCGCACCATGCGCTCGAGCTTCAGCCCGCCTTCCGCCGTCACCGTTGCCTCCCACCCGCGCTCGGTCTCCTCGGCGATGACATCCAGCCGGCGGGCCACTTCGGCGGCGATCAACTGATATTCGTCGCGCTCGCCGTTGAGTTCCACGTTGAGCGCTCCGGCGATGGCAGCCTGCTCCACGACCGAGCGATTGTAGCGGGAGTGGAGCCCATCCATCAGCGAGCGCAGTCGCAGCGCATCGTTAATGACCTCGCGGAGATCCTGGCCGACGCGCACTTCGCCCGAAGCGAGTTCGAGCGAAGCCTCCTCGAGGCCCATGTTGATCAGATAATCTTCAAGCGCCTTCTCGTCCTTGAGATACTGGACGGACTTGCCGCGGGCCACCTTGTAGAGCGGCGGCTGGGCGATATAGAGGTGGCCCCGCTCGATCAGCACCGGCATCTGCCGGAAGAAGAAGGTGAGCAGCAGCGTGCGGATGTGGGCGCCGTCGACGTCGGCGTCCGTCATGATGATGATCTTGTGATAGCGCAGCTTGTCGGCGTTGAACTCGTCACTGCCGATCGACGTGCCGAGCGCGGTGATCAGCGTGCCGATTTCCTGGCTCGACAGCATCTTGTCGAAACGCGCGCGCTCGACATTGAGGATCTTGCCGCGCAGTGGCAGGATCGCCTGGTTTTCACGCGAGCGGCCCTGCTTGGCCGAGCCGCCTGCCGAGTCGCCCTCCACCAGGAAGAGTTCGGATTTGGCCGGGTCGCGCTCGGAGCAATCGGCGAGCTTGCCGGGCAGCGACGAGATATCGAGCGCACCTTTTCGGCGCGTCAACTCGCGTGCCTTGCGCGCGGCTTCGCGCGCGGCGGCCGCTTCCACGACCTTGCCCACGAGAATCTTGGCATCCGAAGGATGTTCTTCAAGCCAGACGCTCAGGGCCTCGTTGACCAGGCTTTCGACGACCGGGCGGACTTCCGAGGACACCAGCTTGTCCTTGGTCTGCGAGGAGAATTTGGGATCGGGAACCTTCACCGAAAGCACAGCCGTCAGCCCCTCGCGGCAATCGTCGCCCGTGAGCGATACCTTTTCCTTCTTGGTGATGCCGGATGTGTCGGCATAGGAGGTGATCTGACGCGTGAGCGCGCCGCGGAAGCCGGCCATATGCGTGCCGCCGTCGCGCTGCGGAATGTTGTTGGTGAAGCACAGCACGTTCTCGTGATAGCTGTCGTTCCACCACATTGCCACTTCGACGGTGATGCCGTCCTTCTCGCCGCGGATCGACACCGGCTTCTGCACGAGCGGCTTCTTCGCCCGATCCAGATAGGCGACGAAGGCTTCGAGACCGCCGTCATACATCATTTCTTCCCGACGAATGTCGGAATGGCGCTTGTCGGTCAGCACGATACGGACGCCGGAATTCAGGAAGGCGAGCTCGCGCAGGCGATGCTCGAGCGTACCGAACTCGAACTCGATGTTCGAGAAGGTCTCTTCGCTCGGCGTGAAGGTGACCTCGGTTCCGGTCTCGCCGCCGGCGTCGCCCGTTACCTTGAGCGGCCCGTCGGCAACGCCGTGGGTGAAGCTCATTTCGTGAATCTTGCCCGACCGGCGGATCTTGAGCTTCAGCGACACGGAGAGGGCGTTGACGACCGAAACGCCGACGCCGTGCAGGCCACCGGAGACCTTGTAGGAATTCTGGTCGAATTTTCCGCCGGCATGAAGCTGCGTCATGATGACTTCCGCCGCCGAGACGCCTTCTTCCCGGTGGATGTCCGTCGGTATGCCGCGACCGTTGTCCGTCACCGTGACGGAACCGTCGGGATTGAGCGTGACCGTTACGATGTCCGCATGGCCGGCAAGCGCCTCGTCGATCGCGTTATCCACGACCTCGTAGACCATGTGGTGCAGACCTGAGCCATCGTCGGTGTCACCGATATACATGCCCGGGCGCTTGCGCACTGCATCGAGGCCTTTCAGCACCTTGATGGAATCGGCACCATATTCGGCGATTGCGCCGGCTTCGGTCTCAGAAATATCGGTCATTCGGGCTCAGATCTTTCCAGGTTTTCGGACGTCGCGATTCATTGCGAATCACAGCGCGAGATGCCTCGCGGACTATAGAAAATTTGTCCAATTGTTCCAAATCCCGACGCGAAGATCGCGGCCGGGATGGGCTTTCATCCCCTGTCCTTATCAGGAAATGTGGCTTTTTCCAAAACATCTTCCAGTGCCCGAATCGTCTCCGCCGACAGTCCGCGAATCTCCATGCTCAAACGGTTGGCGAAGGCAGTGTGACCGGGCGGAAGGCCGGACGTGTCGAGCACGACTTTCGGATCTGAAAGATGTGCTATCCGGAAGAGTTCGTCGGCCTCGTCCCAGATCACGTTGAAATAGCCGGCAACGCGCTGGAGAAAGTCGAAGCTCGGCGCTCCCCGCTTGCCGTGTTCGAGAGCCGAGAGGTAGGCGGGCGAAACCCCTATTGCAGCCGCCATCTCTTTCTGAGACACGCCCTTGCGCCGGCGAAGTTCGCGCACTGCCTCGCCGAAGGGAGTCATGATGCGCCCCCCTTCGCCCGCGCCAGCCGCACATAGAGCGCGCCTTCGCCGCCGTGATTGCGGGCTGCCGGTTCGTAGGACGATATCAAGGGCCGGAACTCGGGAAGCGAGAACCAGAGCGGCACGGCTCGCTTCAGGGCGCCGTCGCTGCCGAGCGACGTCCCCTTGCCGGTGATGACGAGGACATGCCTCAAGCCGCGGTCGCGCGCCCTCAGGAGAAACTGCAGCAGCAGTCCGTGCGCCTCGCTCTGGATCATGCCGTGCAGGTCGATCCTCGCCTCGAGCGTCAGCCTGCCCTTCGCCAGTTTGCGTTTGACCGGCCGCTCCAGCGGATGATGAGGGGGGTGTTCTGCCTTGTCGCGGCTGAGTGAAAAGCCTTTGCCGGCCTTTTCGGGCGCGCTCGAGGGAGGCGTCGCCTCCGGGCCGGGTACAGCCTTGATTTCCGCGGTCCCGCCCAGCAGCTCCTCGAGAGCGTCCAACCGCCCGGGCATGGGCCGCGCCGAACGCGCGACCTTCCCCCAGAGAATGCGGTCCTCGGTGGAAAGCTTCCTGTCCTTAGCCATGGCTGGACTGCGGGAGATATCGGACCGCGGCCGCGCGAGGCACGAAAATGAAGAAGTCTGCGTCGTTGCGCACCGAACCCGCGAGTTTCCCCGCCCGGTCGCCGGAGCCCGTGAAGATATCGCCGCGCGCCGGGCCGACGATGGCCGAACCGGTGTCCAGCGCGAGCATCAGGCGCCCGAAGGGATGTCCGCCGTCGAGATGGAGCAGGGTTTCGCTCGCGACGTAGAAAGGAACGCCGAATGTGTGGATGAGGCGGTCGACAGCAAGCGAGCGTCCCGGCTCCAGCGGCACCTTGGCAGCCGCCACGGGGCCGAGCCCCTCTTCCTCGACCGGCGCCTCGCGGAAAAAGATGAAGGACCGGTTGTGCCACAGAACCTCGTCCGCCTTGTCGGCATGGGCCGCCAGCCAGTCGCGAATGCTCGCCATCGACACGGTGGCGGCGTCGATCTCGCCGCGATCGATCAACAGCTTCCCGACGGCGGAAAAGCGATGCCCGGTTTTGGCGGCATAGGTGATGCGGCGGCGGGATCCGTCCGGATAGATCAGCCGCGCGGCGCCCTGCACATGGACGAAGAACACGTCGACCTTGTCGCGGGCATAGGCGATTTCCAGACCGCGGCCGGCGAGAAATCCTTCTTCGATCGCGCGGCGGTCCGGATATTCCTCGATCCTGCCGTCGCGACAGCGGCCGAAGGCGAAATATGGGTCCATTCCTGCCGGCCGGTTTATGTCGTCGACCTCGACGAGGTCCGAGGGACGCCGGTAGAAGGGAAATCGGAACTCCGCATCCGGCTCAGTCCGTACCTCGACCTCGGGTTCGTAGAAAGCGGTGACGAAGCCGGTCCTTTTCTCTTCCGGGCGGATTCGGAAGGGAACGAACTGCGCCTCGAAAAATCCGCGTGCGGCGGCCGCATCGGAGAAATCGCTGCCTGCCGCGTCGAAGGCGGGCAGGAGGTCGGCGACCGAAATACCGAGCGAGCCGGTCTTGTACGGCTTCACCTGCGTTACATGCCGGTGACAGCGCCGAAGCGAAGCGATCACCGGCGCCGGGTCGTCCGCAGACCAGCCGGGCAGCTCCGAATAGGAGACCGGCTCGAGATGAAAAGTCATGGCCGCCCGCTTCCCGGTCAGTTTTCCGATTCGGTGGCGATCAGCTTCCAGTTCGGGTCGCGTGAACGGATATCGCGCGCAAACGTCCACAGGTCGTTCACTTCGGCAACCGAATCGGCGTCTCCGTCGACCAGTTTGCCCTGCTTGTCGTAGGTCGCGGAAATAAGCTGGCTGATGATCCTGACCGTTATGTTTTCCTCGGCGTCCTTGATCTCCGCGTGCACGATATCGGCTTTGTCGATGCCGACGAAGGTCGACTTGACAACTTCGCCCTTGGCCTCGCGTTCCGCAATCGCGGCCTCGAAACCCTCATAGACTTCGCGGGACAGCAAACCCTTGAGAGTTTTACGATCGCCATCGGCAAAGGCCATGACGATCATCTCGTAGGCCATCTTCGCACCGTTGAGGAATTCGGTGGGATTGAAGTTGGGATCCGCGTCGGTCATCGCCCGGAGTTGGGCGTTCAGCGGAGTCCCGGCCTTGGCGACGGTCTCGATCGCGGCATAGCGCGACTCGTCTTCCGCCGTCTCGCGACGGGGAAGCTGAACGACCTTGCCGTTATCCTTGGCTTCCGGCCCTTGGGCGATATCCCGTGGAGAGTAGGGATCGAAAGGAGGCCGCTCGCTGCCGGTCCTGCGACCTAGAACGCTACGCAATTGCAGGAAGATGACCACGGCAGCGATCAGGAAAAAAAATGTGATGAAATCAAAAGAGCCCATTTCCACCCGGAACCGCTGTTAGAATTTCTCGTACTGTTCCATATAGTCCGGAAGGATAGACCATTCAAACGACGATGTCGCACCCATAAACCGGAGACCGGACAATTGCACTCACCTTCTTGCGAGCACGGGCGATGCGTTTCCTGATCCCGCTCGTCATTCTCGGGCTGCCGCTTGCGGAAATCGCTGGCTTCGTCGCCGTCGGGCGCGAGATCGGCGTGGCGATGACGCTTCTTCTCGTTTTCGCAAGTGCCGTCGCCGGCATCATGCTCCTGCGCATCCAGGGTTTCGGCGTGCTCCGGCGCGTGCAGGAGGCGGCACGGACGGGCAACGATCCGGGGCTGGACGTTCTCGGCGGTGTGCTGATCTTCATCGCCGCTATCCTCCTGATCGTGCCCGGTTTCATCAGCGACCTCGCCGGCCTTCTGATCTTTCTGCCCCCGGTCCGGCGCGCCATAGCCGACTTCCTGCGCAGCCGGATGACGATTTTGAGCAGCGCAACCGGCTTCTATCGTGCCTCGAGGCCCCAATCCTCCGGTTCCCGGTCCTCTGGCCCTCAATCCGCAGGGCCCCGGTCGGCTGGCACCCCTCGCGAGGAGCGCCGCGGGCCGCTGACGATCGATCTCGACGAGGACGAATTTTCGCGCAAGAAAAAGGACGAAGACGACCCGCCGCCGCCGGATCGTCTGCCTCATTGATCCGAGCTTCACTTTTTCTGATCCCGGCTCCAATCGGGTCTATAATCCGGTTTCCAAAGAAGGGCCGGATGTGCTCTTGCGTCGGGCCGGGCCGGGCCACGAGGGTTGTAAGCCCAAGCCCTAAATGTTAGATGGCCTCACCATTTCGAAGTCCGAGGAAACTCTTATGACGACTGATACCGCATCCAACGGCAACGGCAGTGCCCAGCAGCAGCAGAGCCCGTCGCTCAATATCCTGGCCCAGTACGTCAAGGACCTCTCCTTCGAGAACCCCGGCGCACCGCGTTCGCTGCAGGCTCGCGACCGCTCCCCGTCGATCAACATCAATGTCAACGTCAATGCCAATCCGCTGGCGGAGAATGATTTCGACGTTGTCCTGTCGTTGAGCGCCCAGGCCAAGGACGGCGACAAGATGCTCTTCAACGTCGAACTCGCCTATGGCGGCGTCTTCCGCGTCGCCGGCTTCCCGCAGGAGCACATGCTGCCGCTGCTCTTCATCGAGTGCCCGCGCCTCTTGTTCCCCTTCGCGCGCCAGATCGTAGCCGACGCCACCCGCAACGGCGGCTTCCCGCCGCTGATGATCGATCCCATCGATTTCGCGCAGATGTTTGCCCAGCGCATGGCTGAGGAAAAGGTCCGCGCGCAGGTGGCCAATACCAACGACACGGCCAACTGATCGGTCCGAACGACTGGTAGACCCGGCTCACCGAGCCGGGTTTTTTATGCCCGGCCTGCGCGATTCGCTTGAGAGACCCGCGGGCGCCGCGATACGGACAGGCCTAGAGCATTTGATCCCACGCACTTGCGGACGGATAACCGTTAGACACTTTTCCTGGAAGTGCTCTAAACGGCTTCCGATCTGAGGGCATAGTCGGATTCGCTGTATTTCTCCCAGATCGCATTCGCGCCGATCTTCGCGACGAGCGCCGCATGGGCAGCGATTTCTGCCTCCGTCAATCGTGGCCGCAAAGGCCGCTCCCTTTTGATGACGACGACCGGTCCGTCGTCGGCCTCCATCGACCGGCCATCCGTCTCCGTCATCACGAGACCAAGCGCGGCCTGGCGGCCGCCGATCATCTCGATATAGACCTCGGCCAGCAGCTCGGAGTCGAGCAGGGCCCCGTGCCTGGTTCGATGGGAGTTGTCTATACCGTAGCGACGGCAGAGCGCATCGAGCGAATTCGGTCCCATCGGGTGCTTGCGGCGGGCAAGAGCCAGAGTGTCGATAACCCGGTCGCTGCCGATCGGCGGCAGGCCGAGCCGCTCGAACTCCGCATTGATGAAGCCGATATCGAAGGTGGCGTTGTGGGCGACCCAACGGGCATCGCCGAAGAAATCGACGATTTCCCGGGCGACATCGGCAAAGGGCGGCTTGTCTTTCAGAAACTCGTCGGTGATGCCGTGGACGGCCAGAGCTTCCGGGTGAACCTTGCGCTCCCCCGGATTGATATAGATATGGATCGTGCGCCCCGTCGGAAACTGGTTCTCGAGCTCGATTCCGCCGATCTCGATCACCCGGTCCTCGCGATTGTCGAGGCCGGTCGTTTCCGTATCGAAGATGATTTCACGCATGCGGGAGCCCTGTGGACGATGTTTCGGGACGAATCACCCGAAGCTGACCTCCATTCTTAATGTCATTTGCTGCGCAATTGAAGGCCATCGCCGCCCTCATCCGGCCTGCCGGCCACCTTCTCCCGGAAAGCGGGGCGAAGGAAACTCGCGGCAGCGTCGTACTCGTTCCCTCTCCCCGCATTCGGGAGACGGCTAGGGTCAGGGACGTTTGCGAAGGTTAAGCCGCCCGCAAATCATCGACGATCGCACGGATCTGCTGCCGTGTGACGTCGAAGCTGTCGCTGGTGTCGACGATATAGTCGGCGCGGGCGCGCTTCTCGCTGTCGGGCACCTGCCGCTCGAGGATCATCGCAAATTTCTCGGCGGTCATTCCCGGGCGCTTCATGACGCGTTCCCTCTGCATCTCCGGATCGCAGGTCACGACGACGATGCGGTCGAGGCGCGCTTCCGCCTTGGTCTCGAAGAGGAGCGGAATATCGAGCAGCACGAAAGGCGCACCGTCCGCTCTGTGCCGCGCAATGAACTCCTGCTCCTTGGCGCGCACCAGCGGATGGACGATCCGTTCCAGCTCGGCGAGCCGCTCGGGCGCCGCAACAAGCCGAAGCGAAAGCTCGGCCCGGTCGATGACGCCGCCCCTGGCAACGCCCGGAAAGGCCGCTTCGACCGGAGCCACCGCTTCACCGCTATAGAGCATATGCACCACTTCGTCGGCATCGTTCACCGGCACGCCGAGTTCCCGGAACATGCCCGCAGCGGTCGATTTTCCCATTCCGATGGAGCCGGTAAGCCCGACGATGATCATGCGTGCCTGTCCATATCGCTGATGATGATCTGTCTTAGCGTTTCGTCGACGACCGGCCTCAGACCGAACCATTTCTCGAATCCGGGCACTGCCTGATGGAGAAGCATGCCGAGTCCGTCGACGGTGCGGAAGCCCTGCTCTTCCGCCTGCCGCAACAGCGGCGTTGTCAACGGCACGTAGACGATGTCGGTGACGACGGCCTCTGGCGCCAGGCCCGAAAAGTCGATCGCCGGCGCCGGCTCGCCGTTCATGCCGAGCGAGGTCGTGTTGACGAAGAGGCCGGCACCGGAAACGACCTCGGGAAGCGCCGCCATCGAATGTGCGTGCACCGCCGTGCCGAAGCGATCGGCCAGTTCCCTCGCCCTCTCGGGGGTGCGGTTCACCACATGGATCGTCTTGACCCCTCGGTCCCGGATCGCCTGGATCACCGCCCGGCTGGCGCCGCCGGCACCGAGAATCACTGCGGCCGAGATGCGGTCCCATCCTTTGGCGTTCTCGTCCAGATTGGCGACGAAGCCACGCCCGTCGGTGTTCGTCGCGCGGATTTCTCCATTTTCGAGCCAGAGGGTGTTGGCCGCTCCGAGTTCGGCGCTGAGCTCGTCCGGCCGATCGGCCAGCCGGAAGGCGGTCTCCTTATGCGGAATCGTGACATTTCCGCCGCAGAAATCGGTTCTTCCTTCCTTGATCTGCCGCATGAAATCGGGGAAGGCCTCGGGCGTGACCTCGTGGGCCCGGTAGCTTCCCCGAATTCCGAACTGCTTCAGCCAATGGCCATGAATGAGCGGCGATCGCGAATGCTTCACCGGATAGCCGGTTACAAAGGCATGGTTAACAAATGTTTCACGTGAATCATGCATCGATCGCACCCAGTTCGCGGAGCTTGGAGAGAAGCGGCAGCATCGGCAGGCCGAGTATGGTGAAGTAGTCGCCCTCGATGGTCTCAAAGAGCTGGATGCCCTCGCCTTCGAGCTGATAGGCGCCGACGCTTGTCAGCGCCTTCTCGCCCACCCTTGCAAGATGTCGATCTATGAAGCCGTCGCTCAATGGCCGCACGGTCATCTTCGCAGTCGAGACGTGCCGCCAAACGACCTCGTCGTCGCGCACGAGAACGATCGCACTGTTGAGACTGTGCGTCCTGCCCGAGAGCGACCGGAGATGCTCGGCGGCTTCCGTCTTGTCGCGGGGCTTGTGATAGACGCGGGTTCCAAGCGACATCGTCTGATCCGAACCGATGACAAGGGCGTTCGGAAAATACCGTGCGACATCCTTCCCCTTGGCCTCGGCAAGCGCCAGGGCGACATCGGCCGGCGAAGCACCAGACGCTTCCAGCGGCTGCTCGAGCGCACGCTCGTCGATCGCGGCGGCCCGGGCCTCGAAGGCCAATCCTGCATTGGCAAGCAGAGTGCGACGAAAAGGACTGGCCGAGGCCAATACGAGCAAGGATTTCATTTTTCCGGTTCCGTGTTCGCGGTCTGCAAGCTGTTCTTGCGGCTCGCTCTATCTAAGCCGCGGCCGCAGGGCAACAATTGCGGCGGCAGTCTCCTCTATCGAGCGCCGCGTCACGTCGATCAGCGGCCAGTTGTTGCGCGCGCAAAGCGAGCGGGCATATTTCAGCTCCTCGGCGATCGCCGCCCGGTCGGTATAGTCTTCCCCGTGGAAGCTCTGCGTCGTTCCGAGCACGCGATGCTGGCGCACCTGGGAGAGGCGCTCGGCCGAAGCGATGAGCCCGACGATGAGCGGTTTCGTCGCCTTCAGGAGCGCATCGGGCAGGGACACGCCGGGCACGATCGGAATGTTCGCCGTCTTTATACCGCGATTGGCGAGATAGATGCTCGTCGGTGTTTTCGACGTGCGGCTCACACCCACAAGGACCACATCCGCCTCGTTGAAATCGGAGGGAATCTGACCGTCGTCATGATCCATCGTGAAGTTCAACGCCTCGATACGGGCGAAGTATTCGGCATCCATGACATGCTGCGCGCCCGAGCGGCGGCGCGAGGGCGAGCCGAGATAGGATTGGAAAAGTTCGATGATCGGGTCGAGGACCGAGACGCAGGGCACGCCGATCTCGCGGCACCGCTGATCGATGAGGCCGGCAAGTTCCCGGTCGACGATCGTGTAGAGGACGATTCCCGGTGCCCCGTCGACCGCGTCCATGACCTGCATCAGCTGCTTCCGGTTGCGGATCAGCGGATAGACGTGTTCCAGCGCATGGGAGGTCTGGAATTGCGCTGCAGCGGCTCGACCGGCGGCGATCAGAGTTTCGCCGGTCGAATCGGAGATCAGATGCAGATGGAAGTAGTTTTTGCGGTTCTCCACGCAATTCTCCGCGGTCTGTTGATAAGGCGGGACAAAAACAGCTAACGGCGGCGCCTGGCTTCAGGCAAGTGGAAAAGCGGCGACTTGTTCACATCTGACACCGAACCGGAAATCTCTTGCCGGGGCATGTGGACAAGACTCATGGCCACGACAAATTGTCACGCGGATCGACTCCTCATCCACAGGAACCGCAAACTCCCGACCGCCGGCAAAGGACTGACTCTGCAGTGTTTTCCCGGGTTTCCCCGCTCAACGCGCAAATTGGCCGGAATCCCTCCCGCCTTTTTGCGGGAGATTGAGGCGGACTGGATAGGATGAGGATCGATTTTAATCCTTGATACCCACCGACTCTAAGAAATAGAAACCTTATAAATTCAGTTTTATTTTTAGATTAGGAAGCGGCAAGTGAGCGGAACGCATCGCAAAGTGCTGGAGGTTTTGAGCGGCAAAACGCTCACCCCTCCCCCCATCTGGCTGATGCGACAGGCAGGACGCTATCTCCCCGAATACAGGGCGGTGCGTGCGAAGGCCGGAAGCTTTCTCGACCTCTGTTACACGCCGGATCTCGCGGTCGAAGTGACCTTACAGCCGATCCGCCGCTACGGCTTCGACGCCGCGATCCTTTTCTCCGATATTCTCGTGGTGCCCGATGGGCTCAAGCGCAATGTCCGCTTCGAAGAGGGACAGGGTCCACGAATGGATCCGATCGACGAGGACGGGATTGGCCGGCTGAGCCCCGATGGCGTCATCGCTCACCTGGCTCCGGTTTTCGAGACGGTCGCCCGGCTGAGACGCGAACTGCCGACGGAGACCACGCTCCTCGGTTTCTGCGGGGCGCCCTGGACGGTGGCGACCTATATGATCGCCGGCCGCGGGACGCCGGATCAGGCGCCTGCGCGTCTTTTCGCCTACCGTCATCCCAAGGCTTTCGAGCGCCTTCTGACGCTGCTCGCCGATATTTCCGCCGACTATCTGGTAGAGCAGATCGATGCCGGCGCCGATGCGGTGCAAATCTTCGATTCCTGGGCCGGTGTGCTTGGTGAGGAGGAGTTTCAGCGTTTCGCGATCGAGCCCGTCCGGCGGATGATCGCATCCGTCCGCGCGCGCCGCCCCTCTGCGAAAATCATCGCTTTCGCGAAGGGTGCGGGCCTTCTGCTGAAGAATTATCGGCAGGCGACCGGTGCGGATGCGATCGGCCTCGACTGGTCGGTGCCGCTCTCCTTCGCCGCCGAATTGCAGAAGGACGGTCCCGTTCAGGGCAATCTCGATCCGGTACGGGTCGTGGCAGGTGGCGCGGCGCTGGAGCATGGAACCGATCGCATCCTGGACGTCCTCGGCCAGGGGCCGCTGATCTTCAATCTCGGCCACGGCATAACGCCGGACGCCGATCCGGATCACGTTGCCGCACTCGTCGCCCGCGTTCGGGGATCGCGATGAAAGGGCAGCTATGAGAGGGGAACGCCAAACCGACAGCGTTCCGGGTAAACGGGCGCGCCTTCGTGCGGCGATCGCGGTCGCGGCCTTTGCGGCTTTGCTGATCGGCCTCTTCGCCGGGCAGCCGGACGACCTCTATCTGTGGATCAAGGCGCTCCACATCATCGCGGTGATCTCCTGGATGGCGGCGCTGCTCTACATGCCGCGTCTGTTCATCTATCACACCGATGCAGCGCCCGGATCGGAACAGTCCGAGACCTTCAAGATGATGGAACAGCGACTGCTCAAGGTCATCATGAATCCGGCCATGATGATCTCTTGGGTGCTCGGACTTTACCTCGCCTGGAGCGTCTACGGCTTTATGGGCGGCTGGCTGCATGCGAAGATTCTCTGCGTTTTTCTGCTGACGCTGGTGCATGTGCATTTCAGCCGCGCGGTGAAAGCCTTCCAGCGGGACGAGAATCGCCGCGACGCGCGCTATTGGCGGCTGATGAACGAGGCGCCAACCCTGCTTATGATCGCCATCGTCATCCTCGTCGTGGTGAAACCATTTTGAATTCAATCGATTCGCAGTTGCAATAGTTGCTGCTAATTTGCCGCGACCCCTTGCGGCGCTTCACGTGAATCGCTATTTTCCCTCATCTCCTTCTTCCTGTGGCCTGTGACGAAGTTTTAGAGCCTGCCTCTTCCCCCCTCGCAGCTCCCTGACAAATCGCGCCGGCTCCCAATCCCCTATCAAGCACGGACCCTTCATGGCTGAAATGAAGCTTCAAGAACTTAAGAACAAGACGCCGACCGACCTCCTGGCCTTTGCCGAAGAGCTCGAGGTGGAGAATGCCAGCACGATGCGCAAGCAGGAGCTGATGTTCGCGATCCTCAAAATGCTGGCTCAGCAGGAGATCGAGATCATCGGCGAGGGCGTCGTCGAGGTCCTGCAGGACGGATTCGGATTTCTGCGCTCGGCGAATGCGAACTATCTCCCCGGTCCCGACGATATCTACATTTCGCCGTCGCAGATCCGCCGCTTCTCATTGAAGACCGGCGACACGGTCGAGGGCCCGATCCGCGGGCCGAAGGAAGGCGAACGCTATTTCGCGCTTCTGAAGGTCAACACGATCAACTTCGACGATCCGGAGAAAATCCGCCACAAGGTTCACTTCGACAACCTGACGCCGCTCTATCCGAACGAGCGCTTCAAGATGGAACTCGAGGTCCCGACGTCCAAGGATCTCTCGGCGCGCGTCATCGATCTGGTCGCGCCGCTCGGCAAGGGCCAGCGTGGCCTGATCGTCGCGCCGCCGCGCACCGGTAAGACGGTGCTTCTCCAGAACATCGCGCATTCGATCACGGCGAACCATCCGGAATGCTACCTGATCGTCCTCCTGATCGACGAGCGGCCGGAGGAAGTCACGGACATGCAGCGCTCGGTCAAGGGCGAGGTAGTGTCCTCGACCTTCGACGAGCCGGCGACGCGCCACGTCCAGGTCGCCGAGATGGTGATCGAAAAGGCCAAGCGCCTCGTGGAACACGGTCGCGATGTGGTGATCCTGCTCGACTCCGTCACCCGTCTCGGCCGCGCCTACAACACGGTCGTTCCCTCATCGGGCAAGGTACTGACCGGCGGTGTCGACGCAAACGCTCTGCAGCGTCCGAAGCGCTTCTTCGGCGCGGCCCGCAACATCGAAGAAGGCGGATCGCTGACGATCATCGCAACGGCTCTGATCGACACCGGTAGCCGTATGGACGAAGTCATCTTCGAAGAGTTCAAGGGCACCGGCAACTCGGAAATCGTCCTCGACCGCAAGGTCGCCGACAAGCGCATCTTCCCGGCCATGGACATTCTGAAGTCCGGCACGCGTAAGGAGGACCTCCTTGTCCCGCGTCAGGACCTGCAGAAGATCTTCGTGCTGCGCCGCATTCTCGCGCCGATGGGCACCACCGACGCGATCGAGTTCCTCATCGATAAACTGAAGCAGACGAAGACCAACGGCGACTTCTTCGACTCGATGAATACGTAAGATCGAGACTCTCTTTCTCAGCCGAGAGGCCGGCGCCGCCCAGCGCCGGCCTCTCGCGTATCCGGGATGGAGCACTTCCTTCTGCCGCCATTTTCCCCCATCGACCGTGATCCCGGGACGGGAGTGATTCACGTGAAACGCCGGGGTGGATATGCGCCCAAACAGAGCGACACTTGATTTCGAGCGCGGCTCGGTGCATAAGGCGGCTTCGCAATAGCCGGACGAGTGTCGCACCAATTGCGCTTCCGAGGCTCTGCCCGATCCCCAATGTTCAATATGCCGAAATGGCGGGTATGGCCGGCGCCAAACCTGCTCGTCGTTGCGTAAACCGGTAAGCCGATGCCATCCACCGATACGATCTACGCTCTTTCGAGCGGCTCGCTGCCTGCAGGCGTTGCCATTATACGTGTGAGCGGTCCGGCGACCGCTGATGCGCTGGTGCGACTTTGCGGAGCTCTGCCTGCGCCACGCATCGCGGCGCTCAGAACGATTCGGACTCGAAACGGTGAGACGCTGGACAGCGGCCTGGTGCTCTATTTCCCGGCGCCGGCGTCTTTCACCGGTGAAGATTGCTGCGAATTGCAGGTTCACGGCGGACGAGCCGTGGTAAGCGCCATCCTCGAGGAGCTCGCCGCAACTGAGGGGCTACGGCATGCGGAGGCCGGAGAGTTCGCAAGGCGGGCGTTTCAGAACGGCAAACTGGACTTGGTGGAGGTGGAGGGGCTGGCCGACCTGATTGCTGCAGAGACGGAAATGCAGCGTCGTCTCGCCATAGAGCATTCGGGCGGCGGACAATCCGCACTCTATGCCGGTTGGGCCCGACGGCTGACCCATTCGCGGGCAATGATCGAGGCAGAGCTCGACTTTGCGGATGAAGACGATGTGCCGGGTTCCGTCAGCGCCGCGATCTGGGAGGATATCGGCAGGCTCCGCCAGGAAATCGATGAACATATCGCGCGCGCCGGCCTGGCCGAAATCATCCGGGACGGGCTCAAGATCGTCATTGCCGGTGAGCCGAACGCAGGCAAGTCGAGCTTGCTGAATGCACTGGCCCGAAGGGACATCGCGATCGTGACGGAGGTCGCGGGAACTACACGCGACGTTCTGTCCGTAGACCTTTCCTTAGCCGGATTCTCAGTTAAACTCTTCGATACGGCGGGACTTCGTGAAACGGATGAGCTTGTGGAGCGGGAGGGTATTCGGAGAGCCCGGCAGGTTATCGCCGATGCCGATCTTGTCCTTCTGCTATCGGAAAAACCGGGATCATTCCGGCTTGATGAGGCTCTTCCGGAAAAGGTCCCCGTCATTCGGGTCGCAACCAAGGTCGACCGCCCCTCACCAAGTTGGGCTCCATCGGATGCGGACATTTTTCTTTCCACGAGGACCGGTGAGGGCATGGCCGATCTATTGACGGCACTGCAGTCGCATCTCCTCGATCTGGCCGGTAAGACAGCCCTAGCGATGCCGTCCCGGAAGCGCCACGTCGATTGTCTGCGACAGGCCAGTTCGGCGCTGGAGCGGAGCCTGAGTTCTTCCGAACTCGAACTGCGTGCTGAGCAGCTTCGGCAAGCAGGAGATGCCCTGGGTAAGATTACCGGGCGGGTCGATGTGGAGAACCTTTTGGACGTGATATTCTCCGAGTTCTGTATCGGAAAATAACGCGATGGATACAACGCAGGCGAGTCGCCTCGGGCGTTTCACGTGAAACGCCCTTGACTCGACGGCATGAACTGACAATCAAGGCGGAAGCTGAGCAAAGCTAGGCTGGAGCATGTCTGAGATGGACTATGATGTCATTGTGATCGGTGGAGGCCACGCAGGCTGCGAGGCTGCCTCTGCTTCCGCGCGGCTCGGCGCCCGTACAGTTCTCATCACACATAAAAGGAATACGATCGGGGTAATGTCCTGCAACCCCGCGATCGGCGGGTTGGGCAAGGGCCACCTCGTTCGGGAGATCGATGCGCTCGACGGCCTCATGGGACGTGTGGCCGATGCCGCGGGTATTCAGTTCCGGCTTCTCAACCGGCGTAAGGGGCCTGCAGTGCGCGGTCCCCGCACCCAGGCAGACCGCAAGCTGTATCGCGAGGCGATGCAGCGGGAGATCGACGGGATCGAGCACCTCTCGGTGATCGAAGGGGATGCCTTCGACCTGTTGACCGAAGACGGTGTGGTTCGTGGCGTGATTATGAAGGACGGCCGAGTCTTTCGCGCATCAGCCGTCGTTCTCACGACCGGCACGTTTCTAAAGGGCCTCATTCATATCGGCCAGCGCAAGATACCGGCCGGTCGCGCGGGCGAGGAACCGTCCTTGGGTCTCTCTGAGACACTGCGGCGCTTCGGCCTGCAGCTTGGTCGATTGAAGACCGGCACGCCGGCGCGCCTGGACGGACGCACGGTCGAGTGGGACCGCGTCGGGCGTCAAGGCCCGGACGAAAATCCGGTCCCGTTCTCCTTCATGACCGATGCGATCATCAATCGCCAGATTGATTGCGGCGTGACGCGGACCACGGATGCGACGCATAAGATTATCGCCGATAACATCCACCAGTCCGCGATGTATTCGGGACAGATCGGAGGCGTTGGCCCACGCTACTGCCCCTCTATCGAGGACAAGATCGTCCGCTTCGGCGAGAGAGATGGACACCAGATCTTTCTGGAGCCGGAGGGACTAGACGATGACACCGTCTATCCGAACGGGATTTCGACCTCCCTTCCCGAGGATGTGCAGGACGCCTTCATTCGTACGATTCCCGGTCTGGAGCAGGTCAAGATTCTCCAGCCGGGTTACGCGATCGAGTACGATCATGTCGATCCGCGGGAGCTGGAACTTTCCCTGGGCGTGCGCAAAATGCCCGGACTGTATCTTGCGGGTCAGATAAACGGCACGACGGGATATGAAGAAGCCGGAGCTCAGGGCCTCGTTGCCGGTTTGAATGCCGCGCTTCGCGCGAGCGGACGAGCTCCCTATGTCTTCAGCCGCACGGACTCCTATATCGGCGTGATGATCGATGACCTGACCTCGCGGGGAATAAGCGAACCCTATCGCATGTTTACCTCGCGGGCGGAATACAGGCTGTCGTTGCGCGCAGATAATGCCGATATGCGGCTGACGCCAGCGGGCATTGCGCTCGGATGTGTCGGCGACGCGCGCCGTCAACGCTTCGAGGCATGGAAGCATTCCTTCGAGACGGGACGCAGGCTCCTGCAGTCACTTTCGGTTACGCCAAGCGAGGGCAAGCGTTTCGGCCTGAAGCTCAATCAGGACGGCCAGCGTCGTACCGCTTTCGATATCCTCTCTTATCCGGATCAGTCGATCGCTGCTTTGAAACCGGTTTGGTCCGAACTTCAAAACATTCCGGCCGGGGTGGTCGAGGCGCTGGAGATCGATGCGGCCTATGCTGTCTATATGGATCGCCAGGCCACTGACATTGCCGGTGTAAGGCGTGACGAGAATACGATCATACCGGATGATTTCGATTACGACGTGCTTCCCGGGCTTTCGAACGAGCTGAAGCAAAAGTTGGCACAACACAAGCCGCGGAACCTCGCCCAGGCTATGAAGGTCGATGGCGTGACGCCCGCGGCGATATCTCTCATTCTGTCCTGGCTACGAAGGCAGGATCGCCAGGCACAACGTGTGGGTGGATAGGGTATACAATGCAAGCGAGTCTAGTTCCGGCACTGAACGGATTGCGTGTTTCACGTGAAACGGTCGAAAAGCTCGAGCATTTTGCCTCCCTCTTCCAGAAATGGGCGCGATCGATCAATCTCGTCGCCCCCTCGACGCTGGGGGATCTATGGCAGCGCCATATCCTAGATAGCATCCAGCTTTATCAACTCTCCCCTGCCCCGAAGACCTGGGTCGATCTCGGAAGCGGCGGAGGATTTCCTGGGGTCATTACGGCCATTTGTCTTTCCGAGGCAGAGAACGGATGGGTTCACCTGGTCGAGAGCAATAACAAGAAGGCTGCCTTTTTACGCGTCGCGCTCAGGGAAACCGGTGCCAGGGGTTCCGTTCATCCGATTCGAATCGAAGCGGCACCCGCTGAAATCCCGAATTGCGACGCGATTTCGGCGCGTGCGCTCGCCGATCTGAGCCAACTGCTCGATCTTTGTGCGCCATGGATGCTCATGGAAGGCTCCAAAACGGTGGCATTCTTTCACAAAGGGCGGGATTATCAGCAGGAAGTCGACAAAGCCGTTAGCCGCTTTCAATTCGATCTGTTAAAACATGCAAGTGTCGTCGAGCCGGATTCGGTTGTGCTCGAGATTGCAAATCTTTCACGTCGGACGAAGTGATAGGCGAGCGAAACATGTTTGGCCCAAAGAATCGGATCATCACTATTGCCAATCAGAAGGGCGGCGTCGGCAAAACGACGACGGCCATCAATCTTGCTACGGCGCTGGCCGCCATCGGTGAAAGGGTGCTGATCGTCGATCTCGATCCGCAAGGCAATGCGAGCACCGGGCTGGGTATCCAGCGTCGTGCCCGGCATCTGTCTTCCTACGAGCTGATGATGGGGACCCATTCGATCGGCCAGATTGCCCAGGATACGGCGGTGCCAAATCTGGCCATCGTGCCTTCGACCATGGATCTGCTCGGCGTCGAGATGGAGATTTCCAAGGAATCGGATCGAGTTTTCAGGCTGCGTAAGGCTTTGGCTTCGGTGGACGCTCTTGCCTATTCCTATGTGCTGGTCGACTGCCCGCCATCGTTCAATCTTTTGACGATGAACGCAATGGCAGCCGCGCATTCGGTTCTCGTACCATTGCAGTGTGAGTTTTTTGCGCTAGAAGGCTTGAGCCAGCTGCTGGAGACGGTCGATCAGGTGCGGCAGACGGTGAATCCGGGCCTCGATATTCAGGGCATCGTGCTGACCATGTTCGATTCCCGGAACAATCTCGCCCAGCAAGTTGTCAGCGACGTTCGCTTGCATTTGGGAGATAAAGTTTATCATACCCTCATTCCCCGCAATGTGCGGGTGTCCGAGGCCCCTTCCTATGGCAAGCCGGCCATTCTTTATGATCTCAAATGCGCCGGAAGTCAGGCCTATCTCCAACTGGCTTCGGAAGTCATTCAGCGCGAGAGGCAGCGGAAGGCCGCTTAATCGTTTCGGTAGCGTAACTAATCAGGTGTCAGATGAACGATGACAGCTCCAAGAGGCGTCTGGGTCGCGGCCTTGCCGCGTTGATCGGCGAAATGGACCAGCCGCTGAACGCCGGCGCGGCTCCGGCCGCCGCCATCAGCGCCGATCGGCGGATCCCGATCGAGTTCGTTTCCCGCAACCCTCGCAACCCCCGCCGGCAGTTCGACGAGGCTGAGCTGCAGGACCTTGCAAGCTCGATCCGCCAGCACGGCATCGTTCAGCCGGTCGTCGTGCGCACCGTCGGTCACGACCGCTATGAGATCATTGCCGGTGAAAGGCGCTGGCGCGCGGCGCAACTTGCGGGCTTCACCGAAATACCGGTCATCGTGCGCGATGTCGACGACAGGACAGCGCTCGAGATCGCCATTGTCGAGAACGTTCAGCGCTCCGACCTCAATCCCCTCGAAGAAGCCCTGGGCTACGAGCAACTGATCGCGGAACACGGCTACACGCAGAACGATCTCGGCGACATCATCGGCAAGAGCCGGAGCCATGTTGCGAACAGCCTTCGCCTTCTGAAGCTGCCGGAGCCCGTGCGCGACATGCTTTCCGATGGCAGCCTTTCCGCGGGCCATGCCCGCGCCCTTATACCCACATCGGACCCAGTGGCCTTGGCGCGTGCGGTCGTCTCGAAAGGTCTTTCGGTCCGCGAGGCCGAACGGCTGGCGCAGAATGACATCAAGTCGCAGAACGATCCCAACTACGCAAAGGGCCGCCAGCGCGAGGAGAAGGACGCCGATACGCTGGCGCTGGAGCGCACCCTGTCCGATAGCCTCGGCCTGGAAGTGAGTGTCAACCACAAGGCCAGTGGCGGGCACCTCAAGATTACATATAAGACGCTCGACCAGTTGGAAGAGATTTGCCGGCTGCTCGAGCGGCGTTGACGCATAACCTCAACGCCGCGCAGACTGGATCGTGATCGCCAGGAGATTCTGGATCACCAGGCTCTCCTCGAGGCTCTGGCGGTTGCGGCTTTGATAGATGGTCGCCTGCAGGCGGCCCAATTCGCGCCGGATCGCCGGAGCGGTCCAGTGTTTCAGCGCCGCTTCGACAACCGGCTTGCGGCGGAAGTGGAGGCCGCGGCCAAGGCTTGCGACGACCTGACCCGCGGACTGGCGGCCCGCATCCATTTCGGCACGCATCACGTCGAGCTGCTGGAATTGCCTCAGACAGGCCTGAAGCACCAGGAAAGGCGGCGTCTTGGATGTTGTGATCTTCTTCATTGCATGCAGCAGCGCGTCGGCGTCGCCCTTCAATACCGCATCGACCGCATCATCGACCGAAATGGCGCTGGCGTCGCCGACGATGCCGAGAACGTCGTCCTCGTCGACCAAATCCTTGCCGCGGCAATAGAGGGCGAGTTTCCGGAGCTCGTTGCGCGAAGCCATACGGTCGCCCCCGAGCGCCTCCACCAGGCGTTCGCGCGCGGCGGGACCTATGCGCAGGCCCGCTTCCGAAAGTTCCTTGTCGACAAGTGCTTGCAGGCCCCTGATATCGTCGCTGTAGCAGGCGATCGAAGCGACGGAGCGGGAAGTTTCGCCCACTTTCCTGAGCGCCGCCCCCTTCTTGAGGTCGCCCGCTTCTATGATGAGCCGGGCGCCGGCGGGCGGGTCGGTCGCGAGAATCTGCAGCGCTTCGGTGAGCGCCTTCTCAGCGGATGCACCGCGCACCCAGACCAGCTTATCGCCGCCAAAGAGGCCGATGGCATTGACTTCGTCAAGCACGCTTCCCGCGCCCTGCAATGACCCGGCATCAAGCTTGACGACGGCGAAAGGATCATCGAGAGGAAGGCCGAAGCTGCCGGCGAGCTCGGACGCGCGTTCCGAGACGAGGCCGCGATCGGGACCGTAGAGCAGGAAAAGCCGGTAGATCGCCGCAGATCGCTGCAGGAAATTATCGAATTCGTGCGACTTGACCTCGCTCATCTGACGAACGGATCAGCGGCCGAGAGCGGCTGCGAGGTCGGCCCCGATGATCTCCGCCAGTTCCTTGGCGGCGCGATTCTCGCCATCGCGCACGGCGCGTATCTTCGCGAATTCCTGCTGGGGGAAGTCGACCAAAGCGACGGCCGTCCGGTTCCCTGACTTCACGGTCTCGCCGGTGGCGGTCTTGGTCAGGTTGTAGTCCGCTTTCACGACGATGCGGCCGGCTCCGGCGTCGTCGTCGTCATTGTCGAGATCCGTGCTCTCATAGAGCACGCCCATCGTCCGGTGCGAGACGCTGAGCGCCAGATGATATTGCGGATTGACCGGTTCGCCCTGACCACGCGACGTCAGGAAGACGAGGGCATTTCGGACTTCCTGCTCGACGCGATCGTTGGCTTCCGAAATCTCGATCGCGGCAAGCGCGACAGAGGTCGAACCGGTAGGACCGTCGGAATAAAGGGGCCTGACCTGGCAGCCGCCAAGTGCCGCGAGCGACAATGCGCCGGCTACGAAGCCCAAGGACCGAAGACGGAAGCCAGCTATATCAGACAACGACATTGACGATCCTCTGAGGCACGACGATGATCTTCTTCGGGCTGCCGCCGTTGAGCGCGGCTTTTACGGCGTCGAGAGCGAGCACGGCGCTTTCGATCGCACTCTGATCTGCGTCGCGCGCGATTGTCAAATCGGCGCGCTTTTTCCCGTTGACCTGGACCGGCAGCGTGATCTCGTTCTCGACGATGAGCGCAGCATCGAATTTCGGCCAGGCCTTCTCGGCGATCAGACCTTTGCCGCCGATCTCGCGCCAGCATTCTTCCGCAAGATGCGGCATCATCGGCGCGATCAGGTTGATCAGGATCGTGGCGGCGTCCTTTACCGCAGCAGTCAGAGCGTTGTCCGCCTTGCCGCTCGCGACCTGCGTCAGCGGGGCGGCCATGGCGTTCACCAGTTCGTAAATGCGAGCGACCGCCTTGTTGAAGGCGAGCTTGTCATAGTCGGCCTCTACCGCCTTGAGAGTGCGATGCGCGGCCTGGGACACGGCCAGCCCCTCGCCTCCGCTTGCCGGTGCGGCATCGACGGCACGCAGCTTCTCCGCGGCCTCGGTCAGAAGACGCCAGACGCGCTGCACGAAGCGATGGGCGCCTTCGACGCCTGCTTCGGACCAGATAACGTCGCGATCCGGCGGCGAATCGGAGAGCACGAAGAAACGTGCAGTGTCGGCGCCGTAGGAGCCGATGATGTCATCCGGGTCGACGACGTTCTTCTTCGACTTCGACATCTTCTCGATCGATCCGATGGCGATTTCCTCGCCGGTCTCGATGTGGACCGCGCGCCGCTGTCCGTCTGTTTCCTCGACGCGGATTTCGGCGGGCGTGATCCATTCCCGCTGCGCGCCTTCGCCGCGGCTATAGGTCTCGTGGACGACCATGCCCTGGGTGAACAGCCCCTTGAAAGGCTCGTCCAGCGCCACGTGGCCGGTCGCCTTCATCGCGCGGGTGAAGAAGCGCGAATAGAGCAGATGCAGGATCGCATGCTCGATGCCGCCGATATACTGGTCGACCGGCAGCCAGTGATTGGCCGCTTTCGGATCCGTCGGGTTGTCCTCCCAGGGCGCCGTGAAGCGGGTGAAGTACCAGGAGGAATCGACGAAGGTATCCATCGTGTCGGTTTCCCGGCGCGCGTCCTTGCCGCACTGGGGGCAGGCGACGTGACGCCAGGTCGGGTGACGGTCGAGCGGATTGCCGGGCTTGTCGAAGGTCACGTCCGGCGGCAGCGTCACGGGCAGGTCTGCCTTCGGCACCGGAACGACGCCGCAGTCGTCGCAATGGATGACCGGGATCGGGCAACCCCAGTAGCGCTGGCGGGAAATGCCCCAGTCGCGCAGGCGGAAATTGACTTTGCGCTCGCCGCGCGGCGTGCCGTTCAGCAGATCGTTTTCGAGTCTGGAGGCGACGGTCTCGAACGCCTCTTGCGCCGAGAGCCCGTCGAGGAAGCGCGAATTGATCATCACGCCGTCGCCGTCATAGGCCTCGTCGCCGATCGTGAAGGTCTGCGGATCGGCATCCTTCGGCATCACCACCGGAACGACCGGCAGATCGTATTTGCGGGCGAAGTCCAGGTCGCGCTGGTCGCCCGAAGGGCAGCCGAAGATGGCGCCGGTGCCGTAGTCCATCAGCACGAAATTGGCGACGTAGACCGGCAGCTCCCAGTTCGGATCGAAGGGGTGCCGCGCGCGGATGCCGGTGTCGATGCCCTTTTTCTCTGCCGTCTCCAATGCGGCGAGCGACGTGCCCGCGCGCCGGCATTCCTCGCAGAATGCTTCGATCTCGGCGTTCTTGGCTGCGGCATCCCTGGCGAGCGGATGATCGGCGGAGATCGCCAGGAAGGAGGCGCCGAACAGCGTGTCGGGCCGCGTCGTATAGACGGTGACTTCCTTCTCCTCGCCGGGGACTGTCGCCGGATCGAGCTCCCACCGCACCGACAGCCCTTCCGAACGGCCGATCCAGTTTTTCTGCATCAGCCGCACTTTTTCGGGCCACTCGTCGAGCGTGTCGAGCGCGTCGAGCAGATCCTGGCTGAAGTCGGTGATGCGGAAGAACCATTGCGTCAGCTCGCGCTGTTCAACGAGCGCGCCGGAGCGCCAGCCGCGGCCTTCGATCACCTGCTCGTTGGCGAGCACGGTATTGTCGACCGGGTCCCAGTTGACCTTCGATTGCTTTCGGTAGACCAGGCCTTTTTCCAGGAAATCGAGGAAAAGATGCTGCTGGCGCTGGTAATATTCGGGATCGCAGGTCGCAAACTCCCGGCTCCAGTCGAGCGAAAGCCCCATGACCTTGAGCTGCGCCTTCATCGAGGCGATGTTCTGGTAGGTCCAGCTCGCCGGATGAACGCCGCGCTCCATGGCAGCGTTTTCCGCCGGCATGCCGAAGGCGTCCCAGCCCATCGGGTGCAGCACGTTGAAGCCGCGGGCGCGCTTGTAGCGGGCGACCACGTCGCCCATCGTGTAATTGCGCACGTGACCCATGTGGATCCGCCCGGACGGATAGGGGAACATCTCCAGGACGTAATATTTGTCGCGCGGATCGTCGTTCTTGGTCTCGAAGACCTTGCCCGCTTCCCATTGGTGCTGCCAGCGCGGTTCGGCATCGCGCGGATTATATCGTTCGGTAGCCATGTCTTTGTCGATGTTCCGGAAATTCTGCCGGGCGCGAGCGCCCGCGCGTGATAGCTGGCGTGACCTTCACCACGAAACGCCCCAAGCGTCAAGTTTTGAAGGATTCGCCGGGTGATCCCTTCGATTTGGCATTTCAAGCACGGGAAGGATAACGCCGCGGCCAAAGCGAACCCGCCCGCTCCGGCTTGCGCTGGACTTGGCAAGCGTTGCAAGTTTCAATAAGCCACAAGCGAAGATGTTTAGACGATCTTGAACGGGAGCGTGGAATGGAAGTCGAGGAACGGCTGAACGAAGTGCTGAGCCGGATTCACGCAAGCGAGAAGTCGGCGAAGCGTTCGGAAAATGCCGTCAGTCTGGTGGCCGTGTCGAAAACCTTCGACGCCGAGACGATCCGGCCGGTCATCGAGGCTGGCCAGCGCGTCTTCGGCGAGAACCGCGTGCAGGAGGCGCAAGCCAAATGGCCCGCGCTCAAGCGTGAGACCCCGGACATCGAGCTGCACCTGATCGGTCCGCTGCAATCCAACAAGGCTGCAGACGCCGTTGCGCTCTTCGACGTCATCGAGACGATCGACAGGGAGAAGATCGCGCGCGCGGTCGCCGCCGAAATGCAGCGCCAGGGGCGCAATGTCCGCCTCTATGTTCAGGTGAACACGGGTCTCGAGCCGCAGAAAGCTGGCATCGCGCCGGAAGACGCGGCCGCCTTCGTCAGGCTCTGCCGTGACGAGTTGGCTCTGAACATCGAAGGACTGATGTGCATTCCCCCGCTGGACGAAAATCCGGGACCGCACTTCGCCCTGCTCGCCAAGCTTGCCGATCAGTGCGGCCTTTCCAGGCTCTCCATGGGCATGTCGGGCGATTTCGAAACGGCAATCGCCTTCGGCGCCACCGGCGTGCGGGTAGGCTCCGCCATTTTCGGAGCACGCTGAGTTCCAATTCCATTACCCTTTCGTCGGGGTTCCCGTTTACCTCGGTTCGCCTATCTTGCGAAGTGGAGGAACCGGGCTTCTCGTCCGGAGAGCGAGTGGGAGGAAACGGATATGGCGAGCCGCTATTCCGAAGTGTATGCCGCGTGGAAGGCCGATCCGCACGGCTTCTGGGCAGATGCCGCATCGGCGATTGACTGGTTCGAGCGGCCTGCGCGCATTTTCGAGCCTGCCGGCGGCACCTATGGCCACTGGTTTCCGGACGGCGTCACCAATACCTGCCACAACTGCCTCGACCGGCATGTCGAGGCCGGCCGAGGCGAGCAGCCGGCCTTTATCTATGACAGCCCCGTCACCGGCCGGATCGAGAGGATCTCCTATGCGGACCTGCTCGCCGATGTGAAGGCGATGGCTGCAATCTACCGCAAGCTGGGCGTCGACAAGGGCGATCGCATCATCATCTACATGCCGATGATTCCGCAGGCGGCGATCGCCATGCTCGCGGCAGCGCGGATCGGCGCGGTGCATTCTGTCGTTTTCGGCGGCTTTGCCGCCAACGAACTTGCCATGCGCATCGATGATTGCCAGGCGAAGCTCGTCGTCTCGGCAAGCTGCGGGCTGGAGCCCGGTCGGACCGTCGCCTACAAGCCTCTGCTCGATCAGGCGATCGAAACGGCCGGCCACAAGCCGGCCCATTGCCTGATCTATCAGCGCGATATGCTCGCCGCCTCGATGGTTCGCGGCCGCGACATCGATTTCGCCGAGGCGCTTGCGCAGGCCAGAGACGCCGGTGAGGAAGCCTCTTGCACGCCGGTCGCCTCCACCGATCCGCTTTATGTCCTCTATACGTCCGGGACGACCGGCCAGCCGAAAGGCGTCGTGCGGGACAATGGCGGCCATATGGTCGCGCTCAAATGGTCGATGGAGAACTTCTTCGGCGTCAATGCCGGCGACGTGTTCTGGGCGGCTTCCGACATCGGTTGGGTGGTCGGTCATTCCTACATCGTCTACGGGCCGCTCCTTACCGGCTGCACGTCGATCCTCTTCGAAGGAAAACCGGTCGGGACGCCCGACCCCGGAACCTATTGGCGCGTGATTTCCGAACACGGCGTCGCCGTCATGTTCACTGCGCCGACGGCGCTGCGAGCGATCCGGAAAGAGGATCCGGAAGCTGTCTATGCAGGCCGTTACGACCTGTCGCGGTTCCGGGCGCTCTATCTTGCGGGCGAGCGGGCCGACCCGGACACGATCCGCTGGGCGGAACGGGCGCTGAAGGTTCCGGTCATCGATCACTGGTGGCAGACGGAAACAGGATGGCCCGT
This sequence comes from Sinorhizobium meliloti 4H41, assembly GCF_000375585.1. Lineage (GTDB taxonomy): Bacteria > Pseudomonadota > Alphaproteobacteria > Rhizobiales > Rhizobiaceae > Sinorhizobium > Sinorhizobium meliloti_A. Next base: position 93,765 of record NZ_AQWP01000014.1, read on the forward strand.
CGCCGGCAATCCATTGGGTCTCGGCCTCCTGCCGGTAAAATACGGTTCCCCGGCCGTTCCCCTCCCCGGCTACGACGTGCAGGTCGTCGACGACGCGGGGCACCCGGTGGAAACCGGCACGCTCGGCAATGTCGTGATCAAGCTGCCTTTGCCGCCCGGCTGCCTGCCGACGCTTTGGAATGCCGATCACCGCTTCCATGCGGCCTATCTCGAGGAATATCCCGGCTTCTACAAAACGGCGGATGCCGGCTATCTCGACGAGGACGGCTATATCTTCATCATGGCGCGGACCGACGACATCATCAACGTTGCGGGACACCGGCTGTCGACGGGGGCCATGGAAGAGGTTTGCGCCAGCCATCCGGATGTCGCCGAATGCGCCGTGATCGGCATCGCCGATCCCCTCAAGGGGCAGGTGCCGGCGGGCTTCCTGGTCATCAACGCCAATGTTTCCCGTGAAACAGAAGAAATCGAGAAGGAGGTCATCGGTCTCGTGCGCGAGCGCATCGGGCCGGTCGCCGCCTTCAGGACGGCGGTCTGCGTCAAGCGGCTGCCAAAGACGCGATCCGGCAAGATCCTGCGCTCTACGATCCAGAAGATCATCGACCGCCAGCCCTGGACGATGCCGGCGACGATCGACGATCCGGCGATCCTCGACGAGATTACCGAACTGTTGCGGTCAAAGGGGATTGGCGCTTAGAGCACTTCCAGGAAAGCGTGTAACTGTTTTCCGTCAGCGACGGTCAATAAAAAACCCGGATGTTGCGATCCGGGTTTTCTCATCTCGCAGATGGCGAAGCGATCAGTAGTCGTCTTCCTCGTCGTCCTTGCGGTCCGACTTCAGCGACTTCAGCTTGGCGAAGACGGCATCGGCGTCGATTTCCTTCTCCTCTTCGCGATCGTGGCCGTAGTCGAGCTTCTCGGTCTCCTGCGCGGATTCGAGCGTCGCGCCAGTCTCGGCTGCGGAAGGAAGCGGGCGCCCCTTGGAGGCGCGCTCGACCTCCAGGTCCAGGTCGATCTGCGAGCAGAGGCCGAGAGTCACCGGGTCCATCGGCGTCAGGTTGGCGGAGTTCCAGTGGGTGCGCTCGCGAATCTGCTCGATCGTCGCCTTCGTCGTGCCGACAAGACGCGAGATCTGTGCGTCCTTCAGCTCCGGATGGTTGCGGACCAGCCACAGAATGGCGTTCGGGCGGTCCTGACGCTTGGAGACCGGCGTGTAGCGCGGGCCCTTGCGCTTGGAGTCCGGGACGCGGACCTTCGGCTCCGAAAGCTTGAGCTTGTGATTCGGATTTCCTTCGGCGCGTGCGATCTCGTCGCGCGAAAGCTGGCCGGTAGCGATCGGATCGAGGCCCTTGATACCCTGCGCCGATTCACCGTCGGCAATCGCCTTGACCTCGAGCGGGTGCAGCTTGCAGAACTGCGCGATCTGGTCGAACGAGAGTGCGGTGTTGTCAACCAGCCAGACGGCTGTTGCCTTGGGCATAAGCAGTTGCTGAGCCATGGATATAGTCCTTTTGTCCGTCCGCGCCGGTGTCGCGGGCCGTGGAGTCTACCACTCATTTCCGGGAATTGGGGGTTCTATACCGTTCTTGTCTCGAAATTGCAATTCTTCACTTTCAAATGTGCTTTTGTCTAATTGCGGACCGGAAGCGACCTGCTTATGAATTGTCGCAAAGGACCGGTGGGAGCCGATCCAGGGCGGAATGAGGAACTCTGTGCGCAGTTTTCCGCCGGCATCCGCCCATGATCTGACCAGAAATGCGCAGGGAGGAAAATTATGGACGTCAAGACCTACCCGGTCCTCGAAGCGGCCAGGAACCGCACGCTGCTCGACAATGCGACCTATCTCGAATGGTATCGCGAGAGCGTTGCCGATCCGGAGAAGTTTTGGGGCGAGCACGGCAAGCGGATCGAATGGTTCGAGCCCTATACCAAGGTCAAGAATACCTCCTTCGAGGGCGATGTCTCGATCAAGTGGTTCGAAGACGGACTGACCAATGTGTCCTACAATTGCATCGACCGCCATCTGAAGACGCACGGCGAAAAGACGGCGATCATCTGGGAGGGAGACAATCCCTATCTCGACAAGAACATCACCTATAACGAGCTGTACGACAAGGTCTGCCGGCTTTCCAACGTCATGAAGAAGCACGGCGTCAAGAAGGGCGACCGGGTCACCATCTACATGCCGATGATCCCCGAAGCGGCCTATGCGATGCTCGCCTGCGCGCGCGTAGGCGCGATCCATTCGGTCGTTTTCGGCGGCTTTTCGCCCGAGGCGCTGGCCGGCCGAATCGTCGATTGCGAGTCCACCTTCGTGATCACCTGCGACGAGGGCCTGCGCGGCGGCAAGCCGATTCCGCTCAAGGAGAATACCGATACGGCGGTCGATATCGCTGCCAGGCAGCACGTAATGGTCAGCAAGGTCCTGGTCGTGCGCCGCACCGGCGGCAAAGTCGGCTGGGCTCCGGGCCGCGATCTCTGGTATCATCAGGAGACCGCGACGGTGGAGCCGCATTGCCCGCCGGAAAAGATGAACGCGGAGGACCCGCTCTTCATCCTCTATACGTCCGGCTCTACCGGCAAGCCGAAGGGCGTGCTGCACACGACCGGCGGCTATCTCGTCTACGCTTCGATGACACATCAATACGTGTTCGACTACCGGGACGGCGACATCTACTGGTGCACGGCCGATGTCGGCTGGGTCACCGGCCACTCCTACATCGTCTACGGGCCGCTCGCCAATGCGGCGACGACGTTGATGTTCGAGGGCGTGCCGAACTTCCCCGACGCGGGACGATTCTGGGAAGTGGTCGACAAGCACAAGGTCAACATCTTCTACACCGCGCCGACCGCGATCCGCTCGCTGATGGGAGCGGGCGACGATTTCGTCAAGCGCTCCTCACGCTCTTCGCTGCGCCTGCTCGGAACGGTCGGCGAACCGATCAATCCGGAAGCCTGGGAGTGGTACTATCACGTTGTCGGCGACGAGCGTTGCCCTATCGTCGATACCTGGTGGCAGACTGAAACCGGCGGCATACTGATCACGCCGCTGCCGGGGGCCACCGATCTCAAACCCGGTTCGGCGACGCGGCCCTTCTTCGGCGTCCAGCCGCAGATCGTAGACAGCGACGGCAAGGTCGTAGAGGGCGCGGCCGACGGCAACCTCTGCATCACCGACAGCTGGCCCGGGCAGATGCGGACGGTCTATGGCGACCACGAACGCTTCATCCAGACCTACTTCTCCACCTACAAGGGCAAGTATTTCACGGGCGACGGCTGCCGCCGCGACGAGGACGGCTACTATTGGATCACCGGCCGTGTCGACGACGTGCTGAACGTCTCCGGCCACCGGCTGGGAACCGCGGAAGTGGAATCGGCGCTCGTCTCGCACAACCTCGTTTCCGAGGCGGCGGTCGTCGGCTATCCGCATCCGATCAAGGGTCAGGGCATCTACTGCTACGTTTCGCTGATGGCCGGCGAGGTCGGAGACGACGAACTGCGCCAGGCGCTCGTCAAGCACGTGCGTTCGGAGATCGGGCCGATCGCGACGCCGGACAAGATTCAGTTCGCGCCCGGCCTGCCGAAAACACGCTCGGGCAAGATCATGCGCCGGATCCTCCGCAAGATCGCCGAGGACGATTTCGGTTCGCTCGGCGACACGTCGACGCTCGCCGATCCAGGTGTCGTCGACGACCTGATCGCCAATCGTCAGAACCGCGCGTGATGTGAGCTGGGTGGCGAGAGCCACTGATCCCGCTGCCGCACCTTCTCCCCGCAAGCGGGGCGAAGGTGCATTGCGGGGAGAAGGTTAGGATGAGGGGCTCAACCCCGCCCTCTACCAGCCGCGAACGCAGCGCTCGATTCGCTACCGAAACGAAATTGAAACGACCTGCCTCAGAAATCGATCGCGCGGCCCTTGATCTCCCAATCGCCGAAGCGAGCCGGGTCGAGGCCGCCGCGCCCGCCTAGTTCCGCCGGCATATCCTTCGGCGCTTCGGCACGTCGCCTCTCTTCGGCCTCCTTCAGAGCACGCAGCGCTGCCGGGGAAAGCGGACGTTTGGGTCGGTCGGGAGAATTGTCGTTGTCGTTCTGCATACAGATCGCGGTTTCCGTAACGATATTGAAGAGCTGGCCGTCTATACCCATCATATAGGCACTTCCGTGTGAACGGAAAAGCTTGATTCACGTGAAACCTTTGCGCGTACCGAATGGAACGAAGCGGCTGCAAGCGGCTTTCCAGGAGGCGCGGAAAGGACACCGATATGGTTGGAGCTCATTCATGAACCTCATGCGCACGGCAATGCTGCTTGCCTTCATGACCGTCCTCTTCATGGCCGTCGGCTATGTCATCGGCGGCCGCGGTGGCATGATGATCGCCCTCGTCATCGCCGCGGGCATGAACTTCTTCTCCTACTGGAATTCCGACCGGATGGTCCTGCGGATGTACCGGGCGCAGGAGGTGGACGAGCGCAGCGCGCCGGAATATTACGGCATCGTCCGCGATCTGGCGAAGAATGCCGGCCTGCCGATGCCGCGCGTCTACGTCATCGACAGCCCCCAGCCGAATGCCTTCGCCACCGGCCGCAATCCCGAGAACGCTGCGGTCGCCGCTTCGACGGGACTGCTGCATTCGCTTTCCTACGAAGAGGTTGCCGGGGTGATGGCGCATGAGCTCGCTCATATCCAGTATCGCGACACTTTGACGATGACGCTGACGGCGACGCTCGCCGGTGCGATTTCCATGCTTGGCAATTTCGCCTTCTTCTTCGGTGGCAACCGCGAGAACAACAATCCGCTCGGCTTCATCGGCGTGCTGATCGCGATGATCGTCGCCCCGCTCGCGGCCATGCTTGTACAGATGGCGATCAGCCGTACACGCGAATATTCCGCCGACCGCCGCGGGGCGGAGATCTGCGGCAATCCACTCTGGCTTTCCTCGGCGCTTCGCAAGATCGCCGGTGCCGCGCAGGTCATCCATAACAATGACGCCGAGCGCAATCCGGCGACGGCGCATATGTTCATCATCAATCCCCTCTCGGGCGAGCGGATGGACAATCTGTTCTCGACCCATCCGAACACGGAGAACCGGGTGGCGGCTCTGGAGAGAATGGCCCGCGAGACGTCCGCGGGCTCGACGGCGCCGGTCCGCCCTGATAATGCAGGGCGCAAATCGCGCTCTGTCCCGAGAACCGGCTGGGGTCGCGGTGGTTCCGAACCGCCGAAAGGCCCTTGGTCCTGATGCCCGAAAACCGCAAGAACGATTCACGTCCGAAACGATCCCGCGAGCACAATCGCTCAAGAGCGGGAGGAGCCCGGCCCGGCGCGGATGCCGCGGCCAAACCGGGCCTGAAGAGCCGCCAGGCGGCTGCCAAGATCCTGGCGGCGGTGGTGGACCGCAAGACGCCGCTCGACGGAATGCTCGATCCGGAGCGCGGGAACCCGGCCTATCGCGAGTTGAGCGAAGCAGATCGCGCGCTGGTGCGCGCCATTCTCAACTCGGCACTCCGCCATCTGCCGCGCATTCGCGCGGCCATCGACTCGCTTCTGCAAACGCCTCTGCCCGAGGGTGCGCGGGCTCTCGAACACGTGCTGACCGTTGCCGCCGCGCAAATTCTCTATCTCGACGTTCCGAATCATTCGGCAGTCGATCTCGCAGTGGAACAGGCCCAGTCCGACCCGCGCAACCGCCGTTTCGCAAGCCTCGTCAACGCCGTATTGCGGCGGCTTTCGCGTGAAAAGGACGAAATTCTCGAAAAGCTGCAGCAAGTGCCGGCGATGCCCGGCTGGTTCTTCGACAGGCTCGTCGCCTGTTACGGTCCCGACCAGGCCGAGCGCATCTCCGAGGCGCAGCTCGTACCCGCCGCCATCGACGTGACCGTGAAATCCGATGCGGCGTCCTGGGCGGAACGGCTCGCTGGCACCGTGTTGCCGACCGGCTCCGTTCGTCTTCAGGACTTCTCCGGTTCGATCCCGTCGCTTTCAGGCTTTTCGGAAGGCGCCTGGTGGGTCCAGGACGCGGCCGCTTCCATTCCGGCCCGCCTTTTCGGCGATGTCCACGGGAAAAAGGTGGTCGATCTCTGTGCTGCGCCCGGCGGCAAGACGGCGCAGCTCGTCCTCGCGGGGGCGGAGGTGACCGCGCTCGATCAGTCGTCAAGCCGGTTGCGGCGGCTCAAGGCGAACCTCGAGCGGCTGGGCTTCGAGGCCCGGACCAAGGAGAGCGACATGGCCGAGTTCCGGCCGGAAGAGCTCTTTGACGCGGCCCTTCTCGACGCCCCCTGCTCCTCGACGGGCACCACCCGGCGGCATCCCGACGTGCTCTGGACGAAAGGCCCGCCGGACGTCGAGAAGCTTGCCAGGCTGCAGGAACGGCTGCTGCGGCATGCGCTTACCCTGGTAAAGCCCGGCGGCCTCATCGTCTTTTCCAATTGCTCGCTCGACCCTCTGGAGGGCGAGGAGGTCGTCGCCCGCGTCGTCGCCGACGGCGGATGCGAACGGGTGCCGATCGACGCAGCCGATTGGCCGGGGCTCGAAAAGGCGATCACCGCGCTTGGAGAGTTCCGCACGACACCTGCGATGCTTCCACTGGAACCGCCCTTCGCCGGTGGCCTCGATGGCTTTTATGCCGCCGTGCTGCGCCGTGCGGGAGCCTGAGGGCGCTCATCAACAGACTGTTTTGCTGTGACAATTGACGCCCTCGGACGGCCCGCCTATCAATGGCGACAGGGTTGATAAATATTTAATGATCTTTCCCGCACGATTCCGATCTTCTGCATGATCCTCGAATCGGCTCCGGTTGAAGAGGAAACCCACGGGCGCCGATGCCGTTTTCCAGTAAAACCAGGCTCCTATATTTGTATTTGCGCGAAGGCCAACGCCGATTGGCGCGCCTGCTTTCGCGCGGGAAGACGGCGGCGCTGCGCGTTGCGGGCTCCACGCCCGCCCGTCTGATCGTCGCACCCACGGATCTTCGGGCCATCGATCCCTTCGCCGCCGAAGAGATTCTCGCGGGTCGCTTTCCGCTCGCCGGCCGCGTTCTGGATACCGAAGGCGAGTCGCCTTTCGAAATCGACCTGCCGTCGCACGAGTTCGCGGTTCGCCTTCATTCCTTCGGCTGGCTGCGGCACATGCGGGCGATTCAGGACGAAGCAGGCTCTATCAGGCTGCGCCAGATCATGGACGACTGGATCGGCTGCCATGGCCGAAGCATCGGCGAAATCTCGTGGGAAGCGGATGTGGTTGCGCAGCGCGTCATCGCCTGGCTGTCCCATTCGCCGGTGGTGCTGCGTAATGCCGAGCACGGTTTCTATCGCCGCTTCCTGAGAAGCCTTGCCCTTCAGGTCCGCTACCTCCGGAATGTCGCCGACACCGTGACCGACGGAGAGGCGCGCCTGAGGGTTCGCCTGGCACTCGCCATGGCCTCCGTTTCGATGCCGGCTACGGCTTCGGCTATCCGCAAGGCGTCGCGCAATCTGGATCTGGAGCTGGAGCGGCAGCTTCTGCCTGACGGGGCGCATTTCTCCCGAAACCCCCGGGCCGGGCTCGAGCTGCTGCTCGATCTGCTGCCGCTGCGCCAGACCTATGTCAATCTCGGCCACGACGTGCCCTCGAGGCTCATTCCCTGCATCGACCGCATGTATCCGGCGCTCCGCTTCTTCCGCCACCAGAGCGGGGAGCTCGCCCTCTTCAACGGCGCGACATCGGTTCTCGCCCATGAGCTCGCCTCGGTGCTCAGATATGACGAGACGTCCGGCGAGCCGTTCCGGTCGTTGCCGCACGCCCATTACGAACGCCTGTCAATGGGCGATACCGTCATCATCATGGACACGGGGCGTCCGCTTTCGGTCGACCTGTCGCGAACCGCCCATGCCGGCTGCCTCTCCTTCGAGATGTCCTCCGGCAGGAATCGCTTCGTCGTCAACTCCGGCGCGCCGAAATTCGCCGGCGAACGATTCAGGCAGATGGCGCGCACGACCGCCGCGCATTCCACCGTCACCGTCGACGACACCTCTTCCTGCCGCTTTTCGCAGTCGCGGTTTCTGGGCCCGATCATGATCAGCGGCCCCTCGCGCGTCGCGGTCGAGAGAAAGGACGAGCCGGGAAGCATCGAGCAGGTCAAAGCGAGTCACGACGGCTACCTTGCGCCCTTCGGCCTGATCCACGAGCGCGACATCGGAATTCTCAATGGCGGGCGGTTGATCCGCGGCCGCGACCGCCTGCTGCTGGAGGATGGCAGCGATCCGGCAAATGACGACGACGCGGCCGCGGTCGCCCGTTTCCACATCCACCCGGCAATCGGCATGCGCCGGCACAGCGAGAGCGAGATATATCTGACGGCGCCCGACGGAGAGACATGGCTCTTCGCCTGCCGCGACGGTGCGCTCGCGATCGAGGAGGATATCTTCTTCGCCGATCCCTCCGGCGTTCGCGCCTCGTCGCAGATAAGCGTGACCTTCTCCGCCGCCTCGCAGCCGGAGATCCAGTGGACTTTCACGCGGGAGGGATGACGTCGAAACTGCGCCGGGCCTATTTTCCGGTTGTTGCGGCGCCGAAGGTTCCTTCCGGCAACAAGCTATGCTAACGGGCAGCCATCCCAATCGCCGGAACCTCTTGCCCACGCGTCCGGCGCTGCCAAAGGAGCAAGGTCGATGGCTGTCGCCTCCAAGAAAATCCCCGCCCCGGACGAGGTCCGGATCAAAACCGCCCTCCTTTCGGTCTCCGACAAGACGGGCATCGTCGAACTCGCCCGCGCCCTCAACGACAAGGGCATACGGCTGGTATCGACCGGCGGTACGCACAAGGCGCTTGCCGATGCCGGCCTTCCCGTCAGCGACGTCTCGGAGCTGACCGGCTTTCCGGAAATCATGGACGGGCGCGTCAAGACGCTTCACCCCGGCGTCCATGGAGGTCTTCTCGCGATCCGCGACGACGCGGAGCATGCGGACGCCATGAGCGCGCACGGCATCACCGCGATCGATCTCGCCGTCATCAATCTCTATCCCTTCGAAGACGTCCGCGCCAAAGGCGGCGACTATCCGACGACGGTCGAGAATATCGATATCGGCGGCCCCGCAATGATCCGGGCATCGGCCAAGAACCATGCCTATGTGACGATCGTCACCGACCCGGCGGACTATTCGCCGCTGCTGGAGGAAATCGCAGACGGGACGACGCGCTACGCCTTCCGCCAGAAGATGGCGGCCAAGGCCTATGCCCGCACGGCCGCCTATGATGCGGCGATCTCCAACTGGTTTGCCGAGGTGCTCGACACGCCCATGCCGCGCCACCGCGTTCTCGGCGGCGTGCTCAGGGAGGAGATGCGCTACGGCGAAAACCCGCACCAGAAAGCCGGATTCTACGTGACCGGCGAGCAACGGCCGGGAGTGGCTACGGCGGCGCTGCTGCAGGGCAAGCAGCTCTCCTACAACAACATCAACGATACCGATGCCGCCTTCGAACTGGTGGCGGAATTCCTGCCGGAAAAGGCACCGGCTTGCGCCATCATCAAGCATGCCAATCCCTGCGGCGTTGCGACCGCGTCCTCGCTCGCGGAAGCCTATCGCCGGGCGCTCGCCTGCGATTCGACCTCGGCATTCGGCGGCATCATCGCGCTCAACCAGGAACTGGACGCCGAGACTGCGGAAGAGATTGTCAAACTCTTCACCGAGGTCATCATCGCGCCGTCGGTCAGCGACGAGGCGAAAGCCGTCATCGCCCGCAAACCGAACCTGCGGCTGCTTGCGACCGGCGGCCTGCCGGATCCGCGCACGCCCGGCCTGACGGCGAAGACGGTCGCCGGCGGTGTGCTCGTCCAGACGCGCGACAACGGTATGGTAGAGGACCTGACGCTCAAGGTGGTCACCAGGCGCGCGCCGACGGCGCAGGAGCTCGAAGACATGAAGTTCGCCTTCAAGGTGGCGAAGCACGTCAAGTCCAACGCCATCGTCTATGCCAAGGACGGCCAGACGGCGGGCATTGGCGCCGGCCAGATGAGCCGCGTCGATTCCGCGCGCATCGCTGCCATAAAGGCGGAAGAAGCAGCCAAGGCGCTCGGCCTCGCCGAGCCGCTGACGCGCGGTTCGGCCGTCGCCTCGGAAGCCTTCCTCCCCTTCGCCGACGGTCTTCTGTCAGCCATCGCGGCCGGCGCAACCGCCGTCATCCAGCCGGGTGGTTCGATGCGCGACGAAGAAGTGATCGCGGCGGCGGACGAACACAATGTCGCGATGGTCTTCACAGGCATGCGGCATTTCCGGCACTAGAGGCCTTTTGTCTAATGCACTTCCGGGCGGAAAACCGTGACACCTGGAAGTGCTCTAAGGCCCTAAGATACCGCCGCGGCTTATTTGATTTCCTCATTCCTGTGCCCGTCACAGGAATCCAGCCAGACCAAGTCCTTGGGCTGAAAGAACGCTTCCCGCGCCGCAGACGCGGCGCTGCTCTCATCCCTGTGACGAGCACAGGGATGAGGATGAGGAGAGATTGCAACCCTCCTTAGGCCGTTTCGACCTGAAACATGAACGCGATCGATTCCAAGCCGTTAAGACGCCGGATGCGGAGGAAACCGCATCCCGCTCCGGCCTCCTGCTCGACATTCCTATCGCGGCCGGTGCGCCGGATAGGGAGTCCGCAGGAGGATCACGAGACCGACGGCGAAAAAGGCCACCAGCGCCATCATGCCGATCCGGGCCGAACCGGTCATAAGCGTGATCGTCGCGACCGAGGCGGGCGCCAGGAACGAGGTGGCGCGGCCGGAAAGGGCGTAAAGACCGAAATAGCGCCCGGCTTCGTCGGGCGAAACACTGCGCGCGAGGTAGGATCGGGACGAGGCCTGGACCGGCCCGAAGGCGACGCCGACGAGCAGGCCGTAAAGAATATAGGCCTTTTCGGCGGCGGTGCCGAAGAGGCCGCCCGAGTCCGTCGAGCCAAGCGGGACAAGCCCGAAGAGCGTGAAACCGGGCCCCGTGGAGACGATGCCGAGCGTGGCGATCGTCAGTGAGACGAGGCTTGCGATGACGATCGTCTTGGAGCCGAGCCGTGCATCGAGCCTGCTCGCATAAAGGCAGCCGAAAATCGCCACGACATTCAGGATGATGCCGTAGAGCCCGAGTTCCATCGTTTGCCATCCGAACATCCCGGCCGCGAAGGTGCCGCCGAGCGCGAGCAGTCCGTTGACGCCGTCCTGGAAGATCATCCGGGCAATCAGGAACCGCAAGATGCCGGCCCTCTCCTTGAGTTCGGCAAGCGTGCCCTTCAGTTCCTCGAAGCCCCGAGCGGTTGCTTTCGCCATCGACATCGTTGCCCTGGTCGCGTCCGGCGTGAAGAGGAACATCGGCAGGATGAAAACCATGTACCAGGCGGCGGAAATGGGGCCGGTGATGCGGGCGTCTTCGCCCTTTGCCGGATCGAGCCCGAACAGAGGTTCGAGTCCGATCGCCGTCTTGCCGGTCTGCGGGCTTCCGGCAATCAGCGCGACCACGGCGATCAGCACGATCATGCCGCCGAGATAGCCGAGGCCCCAGGCGATGTTGGAGATGCGCCCCACTTCCTTTTCGCTCACGAGCCGCGTCATCATCGAATCGTTGAAGACGATGGAAAATTCGGCGGCCACCGTCGCCAGCGCAAGAAAGACCGCCGTATAGATCAGGGACGAGCCCGGCGCCGCGTTCCAGAGCAGGGCGAGCGAGATGATCTTCACGGCGGCGAAAAAGGCGATCCACGGCTTTCGCGGGCCGGCCGCATCGGCAATGGCGCCGAGGACCGGCGAAAGCAGAGCGATCACGATCCCCGCAATGGTCAGCGTATAGCCCCAGACCGCCTGCCCTTGGGCGGGATCGGCCGTTAGCCGGGAAACGAAATAGGGCGCGAAGATGAAGGTGGTGATCACGGTGAAGAAGGGTTGCGCGGCCCAGTCGAACAGCATCCAGCCGGCAATGCCGAGACGGGAAGTCCGAGGCCGCTCCTCCATTCGCCCAGCCGCGATATCCACTTCATCCCTCCCCGGCACTTGCGCAAGCGCGCCGCGTTCGGGGGCGGCGGGCAGGGCAATGAAGAACAACCTTCGACCGGAGCGGAATTGGTTCCTCCGGCCGAGTTATGGCCGGAGGGACTGTGTCATTTCGTCCAGCCGCGTGCAAGATCGCTGAGGAGACCGGCTGCGACAGTGACCTTGGCGAGCGTCGTTTCGCCCTTTTCGGTCAGGAGCCTCAGCTGGTCGCCGACAGTGGCGACGCGTTGGCGATCGCGATCCTGCCAGGCGAGAACGGGGTTTCGCTCGCCCTTATGCTCGACCAGGGCGGCGATGGTGATATCGCGGCGTGCGGTGCCGATATCGCCGACCGCCCGCGAGAGCGCCATCGACTCGAACTGCTCGGTGGCGGGCACGCGGTCGGCGGCCGCCAGCAGGCGGTTGATCCTCAGGCTTTCGGTGACGGTGAAATAGGCCTGGGCGGTGCGGCTCAGCGGCTCGCCGGTTACCGTGGCGATCTGCATGATCTCAGGGACCAGGGTCATGAGCGACAGTTCGGCGACTTCCTCGGCAAGCTTTGCCGGCACGCCGTTTTCGATGAAGCCGGCGGCCCTCAGGCGAGCTTCCTCGGCACCCTCCCTGGATATCGCCGCCCGCATGGTGCCGCGCAGCTTCTGCAGCCCGTCGCGAAGCCGGGCAACCGCTTCGGCCACGGAGCCCTCAGAGGCGCGGGTGCGCAGCGCCCGTTCGGCGACGAGCGCAAAGATACGCCCCACCTCGTGATAGAGCCGGTTCTGGATCACGCCGCTGATCCTGTTGTCGAGCGCGTCGATCTCGCCGTAGATGCGCGGCAGATCGAAGCCATCCAGGGCCAGCACCGCTGCCTTCACGACATCGGCGGAGAGGAAGCCGGTGGCATCCGTCAGCGTCGAAACGAAAGCGGGGCCGCCGCGGTTTATCGTTTCGTTGGCGAGTACGGTCGCGATGATTTCGCGGCGCAGCCGGTGCCCGTGAATGTCGCCGGCATAGGCCTTGCGCATCTTTGCGGGGAAGTAGCGCTCCAGGGTCGCCGTGAAATAGGGGTCGTCCGGAAGCTCGCTGACGAGCAGCTCGTCGAAGAGCACCAGTTTCGCATAGGAGAGCAGCACGCCGATCTCCGGGCGCGTGAGCGGCCGGCCCGCCTGGTAGCGCTCGCTCATCGCCTGGTCGGTCGGCAGGGTCTCGACCTTGCGGTTGAGGTGGCCGTCGGCCTCCAGCCGCGCCATCAGCCGCGCCAGCGGGGTGCGGTTGGCGAGGCCCTGCATCTCGGTGAGCGAGATCGCCAGCGACTGCTGGTAGTTGTTGCGCAGCACGAGATGTCCCACCTCGTCCGTCATCGATGCCAGAAGCGTGTTGCGCTTGGGCCGGGTCAGGCGGCCTTCGCGCATGGCGGAGGCAAGCGCGATCTTGATGTTGACCTCGACGTCGGAGGAATTGACGCCGGCCGAGTTGTCGATGGCATCGGAGTTGCAACGCCCGCCATTGAGCGAGAAGCCGATCCGGCCTTTCTGGGTGACGCCGAGATTGGCCCCCTCGCCGATCACGCGCGCCCGCACGTCCTCGGCGGAGACGCGGATCGCGTCGTTGGCACGGTCGCCAACCTCGGCATCCGTCTCGTTGGTGCCGCGCACATAGGTGCCGATGCCGCCGAACCAGAGCAGGTCGACCGGGCTCTTCAGGATTGCGCTCATGATCTCGAAGGGCGTCGCCTTCGGCTTGTCGATGCCGATCGCCGCCATCGCTTCGGGGGTGAGTGTCACCAGTTTTTCCGAACGCGAAATGATCATCGCGCCGGGCGAGAGCGCCTTACGGTCATAATCCTGCCAGCTGGAGCGCGAAAGCGCGAACATTCGCTTGCGCTCGGCAAAGGAGAGATCGATATCCGGCTCGGGATCGATGAAGATGTCGCGGTGGTCGAAGGCGGCGATCAGCCGGATCTTTTCCGAAAGCAGCATGCCGTTGCCGAAGACGTCGCCCGACATGTCGCCGACGCCGGCGACGGTGAAGGGCGTCGTCTGGATGTCGACGTCCATTTCGCGGAAGTGCCGCTTGACGGCCTCCCACGCGCCGCGCGCGGTGATTCCCATCTTCTTGTGGTCGTAGCCGGCGGAGCCGCCTGAGGCGAAGGCGTCGTCCAGCCAGAAGTCCGCTTCCTGGGCGAGCGCATTCGCCGTGTCGGAGAAGGTTGCCGTTCCCTTGTCGGCGGCAACGACGAAATAGGGGTCGTCGCCGTCGAGCCGCAGCGTGTCCTCCGGGGGAACGACGTCCTGGCCGACGATATTGTCGGTGACGGAGAGCAGCGTGCGGATATAGGTCTTGTACGCCTCCGTTCCCGCCTTGAAGACCTCGTCGCGGCTGCCGCCGACGGGCAGCTGCTTCGGATAGAAGCCGCCTTTGGCGCCGACCGGAACGATGACGGCGTTCTTCACCTGCTGCGCCTTGACGAGGCCGAGCACCTCGGTCCGGTAATCCTGCGCCCGGTCGGACCAGCGAAGGCCGCCGCGCGCCACCTTGCCGAAGCGCAGATGGACGCCTTCCACTTCCGTGCCGTAGACGAAAATCTCTCGGAAAGGCCGCGGTTCCGGCAGGCCTTCGAGCTGTTTCGGATCGAGCTTGAAGGCAAGAACCGCGCGCGGCCTGCCTTCGGCGTCCTTTTGGAAATAGTTCGTCCGGAGCGTCGACTGGACCGCATTGACGTAGCGGCGCAGGATCCGGTCTTCGTCGAGGCTGGGCACGGCCGACAGAGCCTCCTCGATGCCCGACAGCAAGGCGTTGCACTTCTTGGTGCGCGCTTTCCCCTCCGTCGTCGGATCCATGCGCGTGGAGAAGAGGCGGAAGATGTCGGCGGCGATCGTCGGATACTTGTTCAGAGTATCGGCGATATAGCCTTGGGAATAGGTGATGCCGGCCTGGCGCAGGTAGCGCGCATAGGCGCGCAGCACCGTGATTTCGCGGGCGGTGAGCCCGGCAAGCAGGACCAGCCGGTTGAAGTTGTCGTCCTCCGTCGTGCCGTTCCAGGCCGCCAGGAAGGCCTCCTCCAGGGCCGGGCCGATCCTGGCGAGATTGAGCGTGTGCCCGTCGCGATGGATCAGCTCCATGTCGTGAAGGACGACCTCGCGGGGCTCGTCCCCATGGACGTGCACGCCGATGTCGTAGGTCTGCTCGCTGATGACACGGAAGCCGAGATTTTCGAGAAGCGGCACGCGGCGCGACAGCGAAACGGGCGTGTCGGCATGGAAGATCTTCAGTTCCAGCGTATCCGGCCGCTCCTGGTGCCGGTGGTAGAAGGAGATGCGGATCGGGTCGCCGGCCGTGCAGGCGGCGATGTCTCCGAGGTCGGCATAGGCTTCCGCGGGCGTGAAGGCCGCCTGATAGGCTTCACCAACCGATATCTCCGTGCCCTCCTTGCGGGCGAGCAGATTGAACCGATCGATCCAGCGGGTGACGATGGCGCGGACCGCCTCTTCGAGCTTCGCCTGGGGAACCCGTGGCGTCTTGCCGCCCGAGCGGCCGATGATGAAATGGACGCGTGCAAGCCCGCCTTCGGGAAAGGCCGGGTAATAGGCCGAGACCCGGCCGTCATAGACCGTTTTCAGATAGTCGCCGATCTTTTCGCGGACGTCGGAATCGTATTGTTCGCGCGGCACGAACACGATGACCGAGACGAAGCGGTCGAAGTGGTCGATGCGCGGCAGCACCCGCACCCGGGGCCGGTCGCCGAGCTCGTTGATCTGCTCGCAGAAGGCGGCGAGCAGCCCGATATCGATCTGGAAAAGATCGTCGCGCGGATAGGCCTCCAGCGTGTTGGCCAGCGTCTTGCCGGAATGGCTCTGCGGATCATAGCCGAAATGATCGACGATCTTCTCGATCTTGTGCCTGAGCAGCGGGATCTCCGACGCCTGGCGCGTGTAGGCCGTCGAGGTGAACAGACCGACGATGCGCAGTTCGCCGACGACGTTGCCGGAGGCGTCGAAACGCTTGATGCCGATATAGTCCATGTGGGCACGCCGGTGGACGACCGACTTCACATTGGCCTTGGTGACGATCAGGAAGTCGGGCCCCTCGAGGAAGGCGAGGATTTCCGGGGTGGTCAGCACCGCATCCTTGCCCTGGCGCAGGACCCGCACGTCCGGATTGGACAGGATGCCGAGGCCCCTGCCCTTGCCGCGCTCGACCGTCGCCCGTTCGCCCTTGCCGGAATAGGTATATTCCCGCATTCCGAGAAAGGTGAAGTTGCTATCCCTTAGCCAGCGAAGGAACGCCAGCGCCTCGTCGCGGTCGCTCTTCTTGCGGGAAGCGTTGTATTCCTCGAGCTCCCGCATTGCCTGGTCGAGCAGAGCGGTCATTGCCGGCCAGTCGTGTACGGCTTGATGAACCTGCTCCAGCACATCCGAGATGCGCTTGCTCAATGAGCGTGCCTCCAGCGGAGTCAGCCTGCTCAAGTGGATTTGAATGTGGCTGACGCGGTGCTCGGGCGCGCTTTCCTCGTCCGGATCGAACAGCTTCACGGGTTTGCCGGGCTCCATCACCAGAATTGGATGGATCGCCAGGTGGATGTCGCGGTGGGTGCTCGTCACCTCTCCCATCACCGAATCGTAAAGGAAGGGCATGTTGCGTTCGGTGATCGCGATGATCGAAACCTCGATACCGCCCGGTGCGACCCCTGCCACCGTCTCCACCGAGACCTGCGGCTTGCCGCCGTCCCAGCGTGCGAGTTCGCTGCGTGCGTGGGCAGCGGTGAGCGCCAGCATCTCAGGCGTGTAACGGTCGAGGTCGTCGTTGCTCGCTCCGCCGAAGAGGATTTCCGGTGGCAGTGTCTCGGCCCCGAATCTGGACCCTGCCGCCCGGGCCGCATCGATGTGCCGGTCCCGCTTCGGATTATGCTTCACGCCCATGAAATCGCTCTCCACTCATGATGGTTGAACCTAGCAGAACCATGCCCAATGGCGACCGTTTTTATGATGGATTTCGGCAAAATCGAGCCGGATTTTGGAGAAAATCACGTAGATTCGACCTAAATCCATTTAAATCGAAGCCAATTTTGCAAAAATTTCCCGAAAAACCGCAAAAACGAACGAAAACGCCGAAGTTTCTGTCACGTGGGTCTGCACGAGCGGCAGTTGACAGTCCGTGAGGGGCGGGCGATCACACTTCGAAAGCGAATAACGGGGTCTCCCAATGTCCGACACGCCTGCCGCGCCCGGTGCCGTCATCGTCATTTCGAGTCATGTGGTGCGCGGCGCGGTGGGCAACCGGGCTGCCGTCTTCGCGCTGGAAATGCTCGGCCACCGGGTCTGGGCCTTGCCGACGGTCGTGCTTCCCTGGCATCCGGGACACGGTCGGTCGACGCGGGTGACCATGCCGGACGAGGACTTCCGCTCGATCATCGACGATCTCGTCGCTGCGCCCTGGATCGGTGAGGTGCGCGCGGTGCTGTCCGGCTATCTGGGTTCCCCCGAACAGGCGGCGGTCGTTGCTGGCCTCGTGAAGGCGCTGCGCCAGCGCAATCCCGCGCTCTTCTATGCCTGCGATCCGATTCTTGGCGATGCGGGCGGCCTCTACGTCCCGGTGGAGATCGCCAGCGCCATCCGCGACCTGCTGCTGCCGCTTGCGACGCTGGCCACGCCCAACCGGTTCGAGCTTTCCTGGTTGGCAGGTGCTTCGCTCGAGACGAATGCGGCCATTCTCGACGCGGCGGTCGACCTCGGGCCGTCACGCGTGCTGGTGACATCGGCGATACCGATGATGAGCGGCGGCACGGGCAATCTTTACCTGTCCGGACGCCATGCGCTGCTTGCCGAGCACCGCCTGATCGACAATCCTCCGAACGGCACCGGCGATCTGCTCTCGGCCGTATTCCTGGCGCGCCTGCTGGAAGGGCTTCCGGAGGAACGCGCGCTGCAGATGGCGACCGCCAGCGTCTACGAGATCATTGCGAGAAGCCGTAAGCGCGATTCCGACGAGCTGACGCTCGAACAGGATGCATCGAGCCTGGCGACGCCGATGGCAATGGTGCAGATGCGCCGCCTCATGCATCCGAGCCAGGCGCGGAAGAAATAGCGCCAGATATGGAAGAATTGCCTCATAGACGCATTTCGCCCTTTCGGATGGCGGGAGCACGCTGTAACAGTTCGACGCTTCATGGTTCCCGGTGCGTCTTTCAGACACGCTACCCGCATGTTTCCTTGAATCCCGATCAAAGACAGGAGCACCAGGACGATGCAGCAGGAACGAGTGGATGAAACGGGGTTACCGATGGATATACAGGGCTTTCCGGAACATCTTCTGACCGGCTACCGCAATTTCATGAGCGGGCGCTTCACCGAACAGCAGCAGCGCTACAAAACCCTCGCCGAGAGCGGTCAGAAACCGAGGACGATGGTCATCGCCTGTTGCGACTCCCGCGCCGCGCCCGAAACGATCTTCGATGCCGGCCCGGGAGAACTCTTCGTCGTGCGCAACGTCGCCAACATGATGCCGCCCTATGAACCGGACGGACATTATCATTCGACCTCGGCCGCGCTCGAATTCGCGGTCCAGTCGCTGCGGGTCACCAACATCGTGGTCATGGGCCACGGGCGCTGCGGCGGCATCAAGGCGGCACTCGACCCGGACGCCGAGCCCCTCTCCCCGGGCGATTTCATCGGCCGCTGGATGAACCTCCTGAAGCCGGCCGCCGAGCAGATCCAGAGCAATGACGTGATGACGCCGGCGGAACGACAGCGTGCGCTCGAGCGGGTCTCGATCCGCAATTCGATCGCCAATCTGAGGACGTTCCCCTGCGTGAACGTTCTGGAGTCGAAGGGAAAGCTTCGTCTCCACGGCGCATGGTTCGACATCTCGACCGGCGAGCTCTGGGTGATGGACGCGAAGACCGGCGATTTTTCCCGACCGGGAACGTAACGGTCGCCGTTCAAGGCCGCTCATCCGCCCGCCTGTCCCTTCTCCCCCGCTAGCGGGAGAGAAGTCGCGGCAGCGGGCTGAGGGGCAAACGCACTGTCACCTGCCGTCGATTTCGGCGCCGATGATGGCGATCGCCTGCTGATAGACGCTGGCGGCATTCCAGCCCTGGATGGCGGCGAAGTTGACCTCGCCCGGCTGATAGCCGCCACCCGGCTGCCAACCATGGCCGCGCAGGAAATTTGCGGTTGAGGCAAGCGCATCCGCTTTGGAGCGGACCATGTCGACATGGCCGTTGCCGTCCCCGTCCACGCCGTATTTCAGCACGTTCACCGGGAGGAATTGCGTCTGCCCGATCTCGCCGTGCGCCGCCCCGCGGGCGGCCGGGCTGAGGTCGCCGCGCTCGACGAGCTGGAGGGCGGCGTAGAGCTGATTGGTGAAATAGTCGGAGCGGCGACAATCATAGGCGAGCGTCGAGACGGCGGAAAGCGTGTGTTCCTTGCCCAGGAACGAGCCGAAGCCGGTCTCCATGCCCCAGATGGCGATCAGTGGGCCGGCGGGAACGCCGTAGCGCTGCTCGATGCTCTGGAAGAGCTTGGCGTTCTGCGCCCGCAGCTTCTTGCCGCGCGAAATGATCACCTGACCGCCGCGCTTCTGCATGAACTGGTCGAGCGACAGCTTGAAGCTCTTCTGGCCGCGATCGGCGCGGATCGTCGCCCTGCTATAGGAGACGTTGGCGAGTGCCTGGTCGATCACCGAAGGGCTGATGCCGTTCCCGGCGGCTTCGCGCTTGAATTCCGACAGCCAGGCGGAGAAGCCGCTGCCGTCATTGCCGCACTGCGCCGCAGAGGCGTCCGCCGGAAGAATTACGGTTGAGATCAGGGCCGCCAGGCCCGCTGCTGCGCTCTTCACCCTATGCATGGATTACCCCGTCGATTGCCCGAATTTGTTGCCTTCGAAATGCCGCTTCGTCATCCGCTCGCCGCCGGCACGATGGTTTCACGTGAATCCATTGCCCGCCGACGAACTGCGAACCCCGCCTGTCGCCGTAACGAGGCAGGCGGGGCTTAACGTTTTGCCCGGCCGAGGCCGATCAAGCCGCCTGCTTGCGCGGCTTGATCAGGCCGCGGTTGATCAGCAGCTCTGCGATCTGCACCGCGTTGAGCGCCGCGCCCTTGCGCAGGTTGTCCGAGACGATCCACATGTTGAGGCCGTTTTCGACCGTCGCATCCTCGCGGATGCGCGAGATGTAGGTCGCGTCCTCGCCGGCGCATTCGTAAGGCGTCACATAGCCGCCGTTCTCATGCTTGTCGACGACCAGGCAGCCCGGCGCTTCACGCAGGATCTCGCGCGCCTCGTCGGCGGTGATCTCGTTTTCGAATTCGATGTTGACCGATTCCGAATGACCGATGAAGACCGGAACGCGCACGGCCGTGCAGGTCACCTTGATCTTCGGGTCGAGCATCTTCTTGGTTTCGGCCAGTACCTTCCACTCTTCCTTGGTGTAGCCGTCCTCCATGAAGACGTCGATGTGCGGAATGACGTTGAAGGCGATGCGCTTGGTGAACTTCTTGCTCTCGATCGGATCGGCGACGAAGACAGCGCGGGTCTGGTTGAAGAGCTCGTCCATGCCGTCCTTGCCGGCGCCGGACACCGACTGATAGGTGGAAACGACGATGCGCTTGATCTTGGCGTGGTCGTGCAGCGGCTTCAGCGCCACCACGAGCTGCGCCGTCGAGCAATTCGGATTGGCGATGATGTTTTTCTTGGAGAACTGCGCGATCGCGTCCGCGTTCACTTCCGGTACGATCAGCGGAACATCGGCGTCGTAGCGCCAAGCCGAGGAATTGTCGATGACGACGCAACCCTCCCGGCCGATCTTCGGCGAGTATTTCTGCGAGACGGCGCCGCCGGCCGACATCAGGCAGATGTCGGTGTCGGAGAAATCATAGGTGTCGAGGTTCGTCACCTTCAGCGTCTTGTCGCCGTAGGAGACCTCGGTGCCGACCGAGCGCGAGGAGGCGAGCGCCACCACTTCGTCGGCCGGAAAGCCGCGCTCGGAAAGAATGTTCAGCATCTCCCGGCCGACATTGCCGGTGGCGCCTGCGACAGCAATTTTGAAACCCATGGTCTAAGCTCTCTTTCTGTCTCTCCTCGTCTGGTGGAGGGGGAAACTGCGCGGTGCGACCGCGAAGTTCCTGTCCCCGGCCTTACCGGGGAGAGAGCGGAGGCCAGAGACGTCAGACGGTTTTCGTCGTCGTTTTGGCCGTGGTTTTGCGCGCGAGCGAGAAATGGCTGATCCGCCCGGCGGTATGGGCCGGCAAATTCAGCGCAGCGATGGACGAACCCTTCGGTCCCATGGCGGTTTCCTCGTTCGCCGCTGCTCTTACCGGCTTTTCGGCAAGAGTCAAGCCGCGGAGCCTCCCTAGTGGTCGTCACGGAAGGCAGCGCTGGCGGCCGCACGAGGGAAGACTTCATGATGTGCGGGGCGCGAGCGTGGTGATCCCGGCATTAGACGAAAGTCATAAGCCCAAAGCATCCCTGCCTCACGTGCCACTTTTCTGACATCTTGTTGCGAGGCGCACCACGCCCGGATGTCAAAGGGGACCCGACGTTCAGGGAGGAATGTCCGGACCGGGGAATGGGCGCTCCAATAGACCGATTTTGGAGTGGAGGATATCAAAATGGCAAACGTCGTGACAGCGGGCGGCACAAAAGCCGGCCCGATGACCGGCGAGGAGAAGAAGGTCATCTTCGCCTCGTCGCTCGGTACCGTCTTCGAATGGTATGATTTCTATCTTTACGGTTCGCTTGCCGTTTATATCGGTGCAACCTTCTTCAGCCAGTATCCCGAGACCACGCGCAACATCTTTGCGCTTCTCGCCTTCGCCGCCGGCTTCCTTGTCCGGCCGTTCGGCGCGCTGGTTTTCGGCCGCCTGGGCGACCTCGTCGGCCGCAAATACACATTCCTCGTCACCATTCTGATCATGGGCCTGTCGACCTTCCTCGTCGGCGTCCTGCCCGGTGCCGCCTCGATCGGCATTGCGGCTCCGATCATCCTGATCGTGCTCCGCCTCCTGCAGGGTCTTGCGCTCGGCGGTGAATACGGAGGCGCCGCGACCTATGTGGCAGAGCATGCGCCGCACGGCCGCCGCGGCTATTTCACCTCGTGGATCCAGACGACGGCGACCCTTGGTCTCTTCCTCTCGCTGGTGGTCATCCTTCTGGTCCAGTACATGCTGGGCAAGGAAGCTTTTGCCGAGTGGGGCTGGCGCATACCCTTCCTGCTCTCTTTCGTGCTGCTCGGCGTCTCCGTCTGGATCCGCCTGAAGATGAACGAGTCTCCTGCCTTCAAGAAAATGAAGGAAGAGGGCAAGGGTTCGAAGGCGCCGCTGACGGAAGCTTTCGGCCAGTGGCGCAACGCCAAGATCGCCCTTCTGGCGCTCTTCGGCGCGGTCGTCGGCCAGGCTGTGGTCTGGTATTCCGGCCAGTTCTACGCGCTGTTCTTCCTGCAGAGCATTCTGAAGATCGACGGCCAGTCGGCAAACCTGATGGTTGCCGCCTCGCTCCTTCTCGGCACAGGCTTTTTCGTCTTCTTCGGCTGGCTGTCGGACAAGATCGGCCGCAAGCCGATCATCATGGCGGGCCTCCTGCTTGCCATGCTCACCTACTTCCCGCTGTTCAAGGCGATGACCTGGGCCGGCAACCCCGCGCTTGCGGAAGCGCAGCAGAACGTTCGCGCCACCGTCACCGCGGCTCCGGGCGACTGCAAGTTCCAGTTCAACCCGACGGGCACGGCGAAGTTCACCACCTCCTGCGACATCGCCACCGCCTTCCTGACCAAGAACTCGGTTCCCTATGACGTCGTGACCACGGCGGCTGCGGGTACGCCGGCGACGGTGAAGATCGGCGAAACGACGATCACCAGCTTCGACGCCATTGCGGCCGGCGACAGGGCCAAGGCCGAGGAAGCGGCTTTCGGCAAGCAGATCAACATGGCGCTGCAGGCCGCGGGCTATCCGCTGGTGCGCGGTGTTGCCAAGGTTCCGGAATCGAAGCTCGACGCCTTCGTCGCTGCCAATCCGGAACTTGCCCTCGACGCCGCTGCCGTGCGCGCCGGGGAAAAGGCCATGGTGCCGGCCGACAAGCTCGTCGCCGACAAGCTGCTCACCCAGGAAGAAGTCGGCAGCGCCACCGAAATGGCGGTCTACAGCATAGACAAGGGCGGCGCCTTCACGATGGTGGCCGACGCGGCCCGCGTCAACTGGACGGTGATCATTGCCGTACTGACCGTGCTCGTCATCTATGTGACGATGGTCTACGGCCCGATTGCGGCGCTGCTCGTCGAACTCTTCCCGACCCGCATCCGCTATACCGGCATGTCGCTGCCCTACCATATCGGCAATGGTTGGTTCGGCGGGCTGCTCCCGGCAACGGCCTTCGCGATGAGCGCGGCAAAGGGCGATATCTACTACGGCCTCTGGTACCCGATCGTTTTCGCGGGCATCACGCTGGTGATCGGTCTTCTGTTCCTGCCCGAGACGAAGGACCGGGATATCCACACGATGGAGTGAGCCGGCTTACGGGAGCGGGATGGGAGCGTGTTTCCCATTCCGCCATCTCAACAGCTCTCCTGACTCCGGCGCGGCTTCCGCGCCGGCTTTTTTCGATCTACTCGGCTCCCCTTTCCTCGGCCCTGTGCTCCACATGCCTCAGCACAGGCCAGCCGGCCGCACCGCGCTTGAACAGCCAGCCCTGCCGGGCAAAGAGGAAAGCCATCATCAGCGCGACCCAGAGCCCAAGCAGCAGGCCGGCGGCGACATCGCTCGGATAATGCGCGCCGACCACGACGCGCGAGATGCCGACGAGCAGGGCCAGCAGCAGAAACAGCGGCCGAAGCTGCGGCATCACCATCGCGAAGGCGCCGAAGAAGGCGCCGGCCGCCGTGGAATGTCCCGACGGGAAGCTTTCGAACAGCGTGTCGCCGGTAAACGGCGTGAGGCTGTAGGGGCCGTAATCTGCAAGGAGCTCGGGACGGGCGCGGCCGATCAGGAATTTCAGGCCGTGCACCAGCGCGCTCGCCGTGCCGATCGTCAGCAGGAAATAGGCGGACAGATTGCGCGCCGCGCGCGCCCTCTGCCGCAAGGTGTCGCGCGCGGAGGATCGGCGGACGACGAAGGCGATCAGCAGCAGCAGGGCCGAGCTGTAGATCATCCAGGCGAAGGTGCCGATATCGGTGATGGCGCGGTTGAAGCCGACGATCTCCTTCGGCAGACCTTGCGCCCATTCGGAAAGATGCGGGTCGAAAGGGGTGAAGGCGACGACGAGGACGACCGTCATCAGCCAGATCCAGACGGTCAGTGAAAGCGCTCGGTTCATTTTGCTCCTTCCTTCGCCTTATGGATGTGAAGGCTCGGCCGGCAAAATCAAGACCCCGTAAACGCGAAGCACCCCCGGCAAGGCCGGAGGTGCGGTTTCGACTATTCGGGCGCGAGCGAATGCGCAGTCGTCAGGCCGAAAGGCTCTTGAACTCGGCGAGGATCGCGTCGCCCATCTCGGCCGTACCGACTTTCCGGCAGCCTTCCGCCATGATGTCGCCGGTGCGGATGCCCTGATCGAGCACGTTGGCGATCGCCTTCTCCAGGCCGTCGGCTTCCTTCACGAGGTTGAAGGAGTAGCGCAGGCACATGGCGAAGGAAGCGATCATGGCGATCGGATTGGCGACACCCTTGCCGGCGATGTCCGGCGCCGAGCCGTGCACCGGCTCGTAAAGCGCCTTGCGCTTGCCGGTCTTGCCATCCGGTGCGCCGAGCGAGGCGGAGGGCAGCATGCCGAGCGAGCCTGTCAGCATGGCGGCGACGTCGGACAGCATGTCGCCGAAAAGGTTGTCGGTGACGATCACGTCGAACTGCTTCGGCTGCCGCACGAGCTGCATGCCGCCGGCATCCGCCAGCATGTGCTCGAGCTGGACGTCGGAATACTTCGCCTTGTGCGTCTCGGTCACGACCTGGTTCCAGAGCACGCCCGACTTCATCACGTTGCGCTTTTCCATCGAGCAGACGCGATTGTTGCGGGTGCGGGCGAGCTCGAAGGCGACCCCGGCGATGCGCTCGATCTCGTAGGTGTCGTAGACCTGCGTGTCGATGCCGCGCTTCTGGCCGTTGCCGAGATCGATGATCTCCTTGGGCTCGCCGAAATAGACGCCGCCCGTCAGCTCGCGCACGATGAGGATGTCGAGGCCCTCGACCAGCTCGGGCTTCAGCGACGATGCGTTGGCAAGCGCCGGGTAGCAGATGGCGGGGCGAAGGTTGGCGAAAAGCTCGAGGTCCCTGCGCAGGCGCAGGAGCCCGGCTTCCGGCCGCACCTCATAGGGCACCGCATCCCATTTCGGTCCGCCGACGGCGCCGAAGAGCACCGCATCGGCGGCAAGCGCCTTCGCCATATCCCCTTCGGAGATCGCCGCGCCATGGGCGTCATAGGCCGAGCCACCCACAAGCCCCTCGTCCGTCACGAAGCCGGCATCTCGCTCGGCATTCATGTAAGCGATGATCTTGCGGACTTCCGCCATGGCTTCCGGGCCGATGCCGTCGCCGGGCAGAAGGAAGAGATTGCGCACAGTCATGGATAGTCCTTCTCGCGTGAAAACTCGGCCGGGTTCTTAGCGCAACTTCGTATCAAGGGAAATTGCGTCTGCGAAAGAATTGTGCGTGCTCCGGTGTCACCGCTACCCTGTTTCCGCTTGACGGAATCGCGCGCCGGCGCTCGAATGGCTGAACTCAACCGGGGATTTCACCATGTCGGAAACGCTTCTTTTCGGTGCCTTTCCGCAGGCGGTCTGGCACGCAGCGCCCGGCCTTTTCGCCCTGCGCAAACCTTGACGGTCCGGCGCCGATCGACCACTTCAAGCACCTGCTTTGCGGTTTTCGCCGCGCTCCCGCATTCGAAAGGAATCCTGATGACCGACAGCGCTTCGCTCAATCCCGCCCTCGTCAACTGGACCGGACACGAGGGCCTGCCCCGGTTCGAGGCGATCATGGACGAGGATTTCGCGCCTGCCTTCGATGCGGCATTGGCGCGTCACGAGGCGGAGATCGAGGCCATTGCCGACAATCCGGAGGAGCCCACCTTCGACAACACCGTCGCCGCGCTGGAAATCGCCGGCGATGAACTTTCGCGCGTCTCCGCTCTCTTCTGGAGCAAGGCGGGCGCCCATACGAACGAGGTGATTCAGGCGCTGGAGCGCGAGATCGCACCGAAAATGTCGCGCCATTATTCGAAGATCGGCACCAACCCGGCACTCTTCGGCCGCATCGACGCACTCTGGGAGAAAAGGGAAGAGCTCGGCCTCGGTGTCGAAGCCATGCGCGTTCTGGAACGGCACTGGAAGAGCTTCGTGAAGGCGGGCGCCAAGCTTGACAAGCCCGAGCAGGAGCGTCTCGCGGCGATCAACGAGAAGCTCGCCGGCCTCGGCGCCAGGTTCGGGCAGAACGTTCTCGCCGACGAGAAGGGCTGGGCGCTCATCCTGTCGAGCGAAGAGGACCTGGCGGGGATTCCGGATTTCCTCAGAGATGCGATGGCGGCGGCTGCGCGCGAGCGCGGCGAGGAAGATAAATATGCGGTCACGCTGTCGCGTTCGATCATCGAGCCGTTCCTGACCTTCTCCGAAAGGCGGGAACTGCGCGAACAGGCTTTCAGGGCCTGGACGGCGCGCGGCGAAAATGGCGGCGAGACCGACAATCGCGGCATCATCGCCGAAACGCTGGCTCTCCGGGCGGAGAAGGCGAAACTGCTCGGCTATGAGAATTATGCGGCGCTGAAGCTCGACAATACCATGGCGAAGACGCCTGATGCCGTGAACGGCCTGCTGATGCAGGTATGGGAAAAGGCGGTGGCGCGGGCCCGGGAAGAGGAGGCGGAACTCGCCACGCTCATTGCCGAAGAGGGCCGCAACCACGAGGTCATGCCTTGGGACTGGCGACACTATGCGGAAAAATTCAGGGCCCGGAAATTCAGCTTTTCGGAAAGCGAACTGAAGCCCTATCTGCAGCTGGAGAAGATCATCGACGCCTGCTTCGCCGTCGCCGGTCGCCTCTTCGGCATCACCGCAACCGAGAAGAATGGCGTTCCCGCCTATCACCCGGACGTCCGCGTCTTCGAGATACGCGACGCCTCAGGCAGACTTACGGCCCTTTTCCTCGGCGATTATTTCGCGCGCTCCTCGAAACGCTCCGGCGCATGGATGAGCTCCTTTCAGTCGCAGCACAGGCTGAAGCTCGGGAACGGCACAATTGGCGAAATCCCGATCGTGTACAATGTCTGCAACTTCGCCAAGCCCGCCGAGGGCAAGCCGGCGCTCCTCTCGATCGACGACGCGCGCACGCTCTTCCATGAATTCGGCCATGCGCTGCACGGCATGCTTTCCAATGTCACCTATCCCTCGGTTTCGGGTACCGGTGTCGCGCGCGATTTCGTGGAGCTGCCCTCGCAGCTTTACGAGCATTGGCTGACGGTGCCGGACATTCTCAGGAAATATGCGGTGCACTACAGGACCGGCGAGCCGATGCCGCAGGCGCTGCTCGACAAGGTCTTGGCGGCGCGGACGTTCAATTCCGGTTTCGCGACGGTCGAGTTTACCGCCTCGGCGCTCGTCGACATGGCCTATCACACGGCGGAACAGGTCGGCGATCCGATGGCGCTCGAAGCGGCGACGCTCGAGAAGATCGGCCTGCCGCAGTCGATCGTCATGCGCCACCGCAGCCCGCATTTTCTTCACGTCTTCTCCGGCGACGGCTATTCGGCCGGCTACTACTCCTACATGTGGTCGGAGGTGCTCGACGCCGATGCATTCGCGGCCTTCGAGGAGACCGGCGATCCCTTCGACCCGGCGATGGCGGCCAGACTGAAGGACAATATCTACTCGGTCGGCGGCTCCGTCGATCCGGAAGACGCCTACAAGGCCTTCCGCGGCAAGCTGCCTAGCCCGGACGCGATGCTGGCGAAGAAGGGGCTGGCGGCTTAGGCTCTTGTCTTTGAGAAAATAGGAGGTGATTGCCCCCGACCCTCTCCCCGCAAGCGGCGGGAGGGGACGTGAGCCGCACGGGCGATCTCATTGCGGCTACGCCTATGGTGTGGAGGGGGACCGCGCGCGCCGTCGCCCCTTCGCCCCGCTTGCGGGGAGAAGGTCGCGAAGGCGACGAGGGGGCACAACCGGCCCGATGAAGACAGGTGAGATCTATGCCTGCTCCACCCCCAGCACAGCCAGCAGATTGCGCATCCGCTCGGTAGCCAGCTCCGGCTTGTCGAGCACATTGGCCTGATCCGCCAGGCGGAAGATATCGGCATAGTGGAGCAATCCGCGAGCCGATTGCAGGCCGGCCGGCAGGGTGAAATGCTGTTGGTGGCCGTTCAGCCAGGCCAGGAAGACGACGCCGGCCTTGTAATATTGCGTCGGCGCCTCGAAGATCTTGCGCGAGAGCGGCACGGTCGGCTCTATGACGCCGCGAAAGGTCGCAAGATCGCCTTCGGCGAGGGCCGCGAGCGCCTTCGAGGCCGACGGCGCGACGGCGTCGAAGATGCCGAGCAGTGCGTGGCTGTACGTGTTGCCGTCGCCCTCGATCAGTTCCGCATAGTTGAAATCGTCGCCGGTGAAGCAGAGCACGCCCTCGGGTAGCCGGCTGCGCAGCGCCAATTCCTTGGCGTTGTCGAGCAGCGAAATCTTGATTCCCTCTACCTTGGCGCTGTTCTCGCCGATAATGGCCAGCACGGTTTCGAGTGCCTGCCCGAAGTTTTCCGAGCCCCAATAGCCTTTGAGCTGCGGGTCGAACATGTCGCCCAGCCAGTGGAGTACGACCTTGTCCCTGGTCTGGGACAGGATGCGGCCGTAGACACGCCGGTAGGCGTCGGGGGAGCGCGCCACGCGCGCGAGCGCCCGGCTCGCCATCATGATCGCGCGGCCGCCCTCGGCTTCGACGAAGCCGACCTGCTCCTCGTAGGCCGCGATGACATCGTCAATCGAGCGCGCGTCGGCCGGCGAAAGGTGGTCGGTGCCGGCGCCGCAGGCGAGATCGGCGCCCGGGACGCTTCGCGCTTCAGCGAGCGAGCGACGGATCAGTTCCTGCGCCGCCGCCCATGTAAGTCCCATGCCGCGTTGCGCCGTATCCATCGCCTCGGCGATCCGGAAGCCGAGGCCCCACAGGTGATGGCGGAAGGCCATCGTCGCTTCCCAGTCGATTGCCGGATTGCCCCAGGGATCGCTATCGCGAAGCGGATCGGAAACGACATGCGCGGCCGCGTAGGCGATGCGGTTGAAGGTCGGGGCCGCTCCGGGTCGGGTGATCGGTTCGCCCCGAGGCCGGTACTCTTCGAGCGAACCGTCCTGGCGCGGCAGAAAAACGCTGGTCATCGGCTTTTTGTCCTCCTCTAACTCATCGCATCGAATAATTTAGACCGTTCCAAATTTCAAGATGAAAATCAAACTTCGTCATCGCAACAGCGGCGCTTCCTCGGGGAATCCTTGTCTTTTTGAAATGAGGTAATCCTCTCGGGTTATTTATAACAGCTACTTAAGGGGGCACTGCGGGTCCACGCGTTGCCAGGGGCGCCGGCAAAAATGTGAACAGGAGCCTCTTGACGAAATTGGAACGTTCCAATTATTAAGGAGGAGAGAGACGAAATTTCGGGGAGGATGTTCATGGGGAAGGAGCGGGTGACGGTTGTCGACATCGCGCGCGCCGCCGGCGTGTCGAAGTCGACCGTGTCGCTCGTCCTGCAGGCAAGTCCGCTCGTCAACGAATCGACGAGGGCGAAAGTCAATGCAGTCATCCGTGAGCTCGGCTACGTGTACAATCGCAGCGCCGCCAATCTGCGCCAGGCGAGATCGAAGATCATCGGCATCGTCGTCAACGATCTCACGAACAGCTTCTTTGCGGAGCTCGCGGTCGGCGTCGATGAGGTCGTGCAGGCCGCCGGTTTCGTGCAGTTCCTCGCCAATACGAGCGAAAAGCTCGACCGCCAGCGCGAGGTCATCGCCTCGATGCGCGAGCACGGGGTGTCGGGGCTCATCATATCCCTGGCACGCGGAACGGAAGCCGCGGATCTCGCGCCGCTCGTTGCCGCCGGCATTCCGGTCGTGCTCGTCGTGCGCGACATTCCCGGCGCCGGTGTATCCTCGTTGACGTCGGACAATCATGCCGGCGCCGTTGCCGCCGTGCGCCATCTGGTCGAGCGTGGCCATCGCCGCGTCGCCTTCCTCGGAGGCTTCGCCGATACCGCGGTCTTCGAAGCGCGCATGCGCGGCTATGGCGATGCCCTTCGGGAGGCCGGCCTCCAGGTCTCAGACGACCTGGTCATCGGTTCGGCGCCCTCGCGCGCCGGCGGGGTGACGGCGATCGAGCAGGCGATGATGCTGAAGGAGCGGCCGACCGCGGCCCTCTGCTTTAACGATGCCGTCGCCTTCGGCGTCTGCGACGGGCTGCGTGCGCGCCGGCTGGAGCCCGGCGAGGATTTCGCGGTGATCGGTTTCGATGACGTGATCGAGGCCAAGACCGCGGTGCCGGCGCTGACCACGGTCTCGGTCGATCCGCATGGCATGGGCGAGCGTGCGGCGGAATTGCTCTTGAAACAGATCAATAGCGGCCGTGTCGAGCCGGAAGCGATCGTCAGCCCGGTCCGGCTCGCCATTCGTCAGAGCTGCGGTGCTGCCGTCGGACGCAGAGTGAAGGAGATTTCGTCATGATTCGCTGGGGACTGATCGGCGCGAGCACGATTGCGCGCGAATGGGTGATCGGCGCCATCCGCGCCGCAGGCGGCGACGTCGTCTCGGTGATGAGTTCGAGCGCGGAACGAGGAGAGGCCTATGCCGCCGAGAACGGGATCGTAAAGGCTGTCACGAGCGTCGACGATCTCGTCGGCGATCCCGACGTGGACGCCGTCTACATCTCCACGACGAACGAGCTTCACCACGATCAGGCGCTCGCGGCGATCCGCGCCGGCAAGCACGTTCTCTGCGAGAAGCCGCTGGCGATGAATCTCAATGACGGCTGTGAAATGGTGCTCAAGGCCTGCGAGGCCGGCGTCGTGCTCGGCACCAATCATCACTTGCGCAACGCCGCCACCCATCGGGCCATGCGCGAAGCGATCGCCGCGGGCCGGATCGGCCGCCCGATCGCGGCACGGGTCTTCCATGCCGTCTATCTGCCGCCGCACCTCCAGGGCTGGCGGCTCGACAGGCCGGAGGCGGGCGGCGGCGTCATTCTCGATATCACCGTGCACGACGCCGACACGCTGCGCTTCGTTCTGAACGACGACCCGATCGAGGCCGTCGCGATCAGCCACAGCGCCGGCATGGGCAAGGAAGGACTCGAGGACGGAGTCATGGGCGTGCTCCGCTTCCGCTCCGGCGTCATCGCCCAGTTTCATGATGCCTTCACCACGAAATTTGCCGAGACGGGTCTCGAAGTTCACGGAACCGCGGGATCGCTGATCGGTCGCAACGTGATGACGCAGCGGCCTGTCGGCACGGTCGTGCTGCGCAATGAAGAGGGAGAGAGCGAATTGCCGCTCGACCACCGCAATCTCTACGAGACGGCGCTCGAGGCATTCCATTCCGCGATCGGGGGCAATGGCCGTCCGTCGGCGAGCGGCGAGGATGGCGTCTGGTCGCTCGCCACCGGGCTTGCGGTGGTAAAGGCGGCGGCTACCGGCGGTGCCGTCGAGATCGAAACGGGACTTTGATGCGCATGACGGGCAAACATATTTCGCTTGCGGAAGCTGCCGGCTTGATTCCGGACGGCGCAATCGTTTCGGTCTCCTCCTCCAGCGGGCTTGGCTGCCCGGACCTGATGCTGAAGGCGATCGGCGAGCGCTTCGAGGCGACCGGACACCCGCGCGATCTGACGACGCTGCATCCGATCGCCGCCGGCGACATGAGCGGCATCAAGGGTGTGGATCATATCGCCAGGAAGGGCCTCCTGAAAAAGATCATCGGCGGCTCCTATCCCTCAGGCCCGTCGAGCGCCGAACCGCCGCTGATCTGGCAGATGATCGGCGCGAACGAGGTGGCCGCCTATAATATTCCCTCGGGCATTCTCTTCGATATGCATCGCGAGGCGGCGGCCAAGCGCCCGGGCGTCATGACCAAGGTGGGGCTCGACACCTTCGTAGACCCCTCGCGCGAAGGCTGCGCCATGAATGCGTCAGCCGCCGCCGAACCGGTGGTGAAGAAGATCTCCTTCGAGGGAGAGGACTGGCTTTATTTCAAGGCGATCGCGCCTCAGGTGGCGATCATCCGCGCGACGACCGCCGACGAACGCGGCAATCTCACCTATGAGCACGAGGGCGCCTATCTAGGCGGCCTCGACCAGGCGCTTGCCGCCCGCAACAATGGCGGCATCGTCATTGCCCAGGTGAAACGCATTGCCAAAGAAGGCTCGCTGAAGCCCCATGATGTGCGTGTACCGGGCGTTCTGGTCGACTATGTCGTCGTGGACCCCGAACAGAAGCAGACGACGCAGACGCTCTACGACCCCGCCATTTCCGGCGAGATATTCCGTCCGCTCGACAGCTTCCGACTGCCGGAATTCAATATCCAGAAAGTGATCGCGCGCCGCGTCGCCAAGGAGCTCGAAGCGGGCAGTGCGGTCAATCTCGGTTTCGGCATTTCCGCGAACGTCCCGCGCATCCTCATCGAAGAGGGTCTGCACGGCGCAGTGACCTGGGTCATAGAACAGGGCGCCGTCGGCGGCGTGCCGCTCCTCGATTTCGCCTTCGGCTGCGCCTCGAATGCGGACGCCTTCATGCCGTCGCCATACCAGTTCACCTATTTCCAGGGCGCAGGCTTCGATGCTTCTCTGCTCTCCTTCCTGGAGATCGACCGCACCGGCTCCGTCAACGTCTCGAAGCTCAGCTTCCGCCCGCATGTAACGGCGGGGGCGGGCGGATTCGTCGACATAACCGCGCGGGCGAAGAAGATCGTCTTCTCCGGCATGTTCAATGCGGGTGCGAAGCTGGCGGTCGGCGACGGGCGGCTCGTGATCGAGAAGGAAGGCAAGCTCAAGAAGCTCGTCAACACGGTCGAGCACGTCACTTTCTCCGGCCGCCGGGCCGTCGAGCAGGGGCAGGACATCACCTATGTCACCGAGCGCTGCGTGATGAAACTGACCCCGGAAGGCGTGGTGCTCACCGAAATCGCCCCGGGCGTCGATCTCGAAACGGATATCCTTGGTCAGTCGGAGTTTCCGCTTATCGTCTCCGACGCGCTGAAGCCGATGGATCCGGCGCTGTTCGGCGAGGGGCCGATCGGCCTGACGCTGCCCGCCAAGGGACCGCGCCGTCTCACGGGAGGCGACGATGACTGACGAACGCATCCGCATCGATTTCGACGGTCGGTTAGCGATCATGACGGTCGCGCGCCCGGAAAAGCTCAACGCCTTCGACATCGGCATGCTGAAGGCGCTAGACGCGGCCTGCGATACGGCCGAGGCGAAGCGCGACGTGCGCGTCCTGATCCTTACCGGCGAGGGCAAGGCCTTTTCCGCCGGCGGCGACATCAAGGCCTGGGGCGGCATGGAGCCAGCCGCCTTCGGCCATGACTGGGTGCGTTTCGGCCACCGCGTTTTCGAACGGCTCGCCACGCTGCGCATGCCGGTGATCGCGGCACTCAACGGCCATGCGCTTGGCGGCGGTCTGGAGCTTGCGGCGGCGGCGGATATACGTCTGGCCGAAAAACAGGTGAAGATCGGCCTGCCGGAGACGAGCCTCGGCATGGTTCCGGGCTGGTCGGGTACGCAGCGCCTGGTCGCGCGCTTCGGCGCGCAGATCGTTCGCCGCATGGTGCTCGGCGGCGAGATGTTCTCGGCGGCGGAAGCCAAGGCCGAGGGGCTTATCGACGCAGTGGTCGAGACCGGCGCGGTCATGCAGGCGGCGCGCGACTACGCCGCGCGGGTCGCCGGCCGCGGGCCGGCGGCGCTCGAAATATCGAAGCTGATGATCGCCTCGGCCAGCGGCGAAGACAAGGGCGCGGCGGTGGAAGCGTTGGGATCGATCCTCGTCGCCAAGACCGGCGATCTCAAGGAAGGCGTAGCCGCCTTCAGTGAAAAGCGTGAAGCTCGCTTCAAGGGAGAATGGTGATGACGGCGGTGGTGAGGCCGAAGGCGCTCGGCGATTACGAGGTCCGCGAATTCCGGATGCTGATCGACGGTCAGTGGGTGGATGGCGCCGAGGGCCGCTCGATCGAGCGCGTGGCGCCGGGTCACGGCGTCGTCGTCAGCCGCTATCAGGCGGCGGCGAAAGCGGATGCCGAACGGGCGATCGCCGCCGCGCGGCGCGCCTTCGACGAAGGTCCGTGGCCGCGCATGACAGCCTCGGAACGGTCGCTGATCCTGCTCAGGGCCGCCGACATGATTGCCGCGCGCGCGGATGAGCTCGCTTTTCTCGATGCGGTCGAATCCGGCAAGCCGATCAGCCAGGCGAAGGGCGAATTGGCGGGCGCCGCCGACATCTGGCGCTATGCGGCGGCACTTGCCCGCGAACTCTCGGGCGAAAGCTACAACACGCTCGGGGAGGGTACGCTCGGCGTCGTGCTGCGCGAGCCGATCGGCGTCGTATCGATCATCACGCCGTGGAACTTCCCTTTCCTGATCGTCAGCCAGAAGCTTCCCTTCGCCCTTGCCGCCGGCTGCACGACGGTGGTGAAGCCCTCCGAACTCACCTCGGCCTCGACGCTGGTTCTCGGCGAAATTCTGGAAGCGGCCGGCGTGCCCCAGGGCGTCGTGAACATCATCGTCGGCACGGGGCCGGAGGCCGGCGCGCCGCTCACCACTCACCCGCATGTCGACATGGTCTCCTTTACCGGCTCGACCGGAATCGGCCGGCTGACCATGGCCAATGCGGCGCAGACATTGAAGAAGGTCTCGCTGGAACTCGGCGGCAAGAATCCGCAGATCGTCTTTCCGGACGCAAACCTGGACGAATTCATCGATGCGGCCGTCTTCGGCGCCTATTTCAATGCCGGCGAATGCTGCAATGCCGGCTCGCGGCTGATCCTGCATCGCGATATCGCCGAGGAGGTGACGACGCGCATCGCCAGCCTCTCGGCCAAGGTCAAGGTCGGAGATCCGCTCGACCCTGAAACGCAGGTCGGCGCAATCATCACGCCGCAGCATCTGCAAAAGATCGCCGGCTATGTTTCTTCGGCGTCGAACGAAGGCGCGAGAATAGCCCATGGCGGCACCACGCTCGATCTCGGCATGGGACAGTTCATGGCCC
Source organism: Sinorhizobium meliloti 4H41 (assembly GCF_000375585.1). GTDB lineage: Bacteria > Pseudomonadota > Alphaproteobacteria > Rhizobiales > Rhizobiaceae > Sinorhizobium > Sinorhizobium meliloti_A. The sequence continues at coordinate 128,932 of NZ_AQWP01000014.1, forward strand.
CGACCATTCTGTCGGCCGTTCGGCCCGAAATGGCCGTGGCCCGGGAGGAAGTCTTCGGGCCGGTTCTCTCCGTTCTGACTTTCGAGAAGACGGAAGAGGCGATCCGGATCGCCAATTCGATCGATTACGGGCTTTCCGCCGGGGTCTGGAGCCGCGACTTCGACACCTGCCTGACGATCGGGCGGCGCGTACGCGCCGGCACGGTGTGGATGAACACCTTCATGGATGGCGCATCGGAGCTGCCTTTCGGCGGCTACCGGCAATCCGGGCTCGGCCGCGAGCTCGGTCGCCATGCGGTCGAGGACTATACGGAGACGAAGACGCTCAACATGCATATCGGCCAGCGCAGCAACTGGTGGATGCCGCGCTGAAGAAGGGAAGGGGCGAGGTTTCGTAATCGCCGAAAGGGTGTAACGTCTTGAATTGGCCGGGTGACGTCAGTCGCAGGCCAGCCGTCCGCGGGAACGGGCGGCACCGGAAAAGAGCGGAGGAGGTTCCGCTTAGGAAACTTGCAAACGGGAGGATAACGATGCGCAAGTTCATGACGACGACTGCTGTTGCAGCACTGATGTTGGCGGCGACAGCTGCGCGTGCAGCCGAGAATGTGGAAGTACTGCACTGGTGGACGTCCGGCGGCGAAGCCGCTGCCCTCGACGTCCTCAAGAAGGACCTGGAGAGCAAGGGCATCAGCTGGACCGACATGCCGGTCGCCGGCGGCGGCGGTACCGAAGCGATGACGGTGCTTCGTGCCCGCGTCACCGCGGGCAACGCGCCGACGGCCGTGCAGATGCTCGGCTTCGACATTCTCGACTGGGCCAAGGAAGGCGCGCTCGGCAATCTGGACGAGGTCGCCTCCAAGGAGGGCTGGGACAAGGTCATTCCGGCGGCACTGCAGCAGTTCTCGAAATATGACGGACACTGGATCGCCGCGCCGGTCAACGTCCATTCGACCAATTGGGTCTGGATCAACAAGGCCGCCCTCGACAAGGCCGGCGGCAAGGAACCGACCACCTGGGAAGAACTGATCGCGCTGCTCGACAAGTTTAAAGAGCAGGGCATCACGCCGGTCGCCCATGGCGGCCAGCCCTGGCAGGACGCGACGATCTTCGACGCCGTCGTTCTTTCGCTGGGCAACGACTTCTACAAGCAGGCTTTCATCGATCTCGATCCGGCGGCGCTCGGCGGCGACAAGATGAAGGAAGCCTTCGACCGCATGACGAAGCTGCGCTCCTATGTGGACGACAACTTCTCCGGCCGCGACTGGAACCTCGCCTCGGCGATGGTCATCGAGAACAAGGCCGGCCTGCAGTTCATGGGTGACTGGGCGAAGGGCGAGTTCCTGAAGGCGAAGAAGGTGCCCGGCACCGATTTTGTCTGCATGCGCTTCCCCGGAACGCAAGGTTCGGTCACCTTCAATTCCGACCAGTTCGCGATGTTCAAGGTTTCGGAAGACAAGGTTCCGGCACAGCTGCAGATGGCCTCGGCAATCGAGAGCCCGGCCTTCCAGTCGGCCTTCAACGTCGTCAAGGGTTCCGTTCCCGCCCGCACCGACGTTCCGGATACCGACTTCGACGCCTGCGGCAAGAAGGGCATCAAGGACCTCGCGGAAGCAAATACCAACGGCACGCTCTTCGGCTCCATGGCCCACGGCCATGCCAATCCGGCTGCCGTCAAGAACGCGATCTACGACGTGGTCACACGCCAGTTCAACGGCGAACTCGACTCGGAAGAGGCGGTGACGGAACTCGTGGCGGCGGTCGAGGCTGCGAAGTAGCGCATAGGGGGAGAGGTTTGCCCCTCACCCTATCCCCTCTCCCCGCAAGCGGGGAGAGGGGACGAAGGCGCTGCGGCATCTTCCTTCTCCCCGCCTGCGGGGAGAAGGTGCCGGCAGGCGGATGAGGGGCAGCTCCGAACGAAACATACGGTGGTAGCAAACATGGATAGCCGCAACCGGCTGCAGGAGCTTTTGCCAAAGCTCGTGCTCGCCCCCAGCTTTCTCATAGTTCTGGTGTTCGTCTACGGCTTCATAGCCTATACGGGCTTCCTGTCGATGACGGACAGTAAGATGCTGCCGTCCTACAATTTCGTGGGTTTGAGCAATTACAGCCGGTTATGGGCCCTGCCGCACTGGTGGCGCGCGGTCAGCAATCTGGCGATCTTCGCGACTCTCTATATCGTGGTCTGCTCGGTGCTGGGTCTCGGGCTGGCGATCCTGCTCGACCAGAAGATCCGCGCCGAAGGTTTCCTTCGTCCGATTTATCTCTATCCGATGGCGCTTTCCTTCATCGTCACCGGCACCGCGTGGAAGTGGTTCCTCGATCCCGGTATCGGGCTTGAGAACACCATGCATCTCTGGGGCTGGGAAAGCTTCTCGTTCAACTGGATCAAGGACCGCAACTACGCGATCTACTGCGTCGTCATCGCGGCCGTCTGGCAGTCGACCGGCTTCATCATGGCGATGTTCCTGGCGGGCCTGCGCGGCGTCGACAACGAGATCATCAAGGCCGCCCAGATCGACGGGGCGACGACCCCAACCATCTATCGGCGGATCATCATTCCCCTGATGCGGCCGGTCTTCCTTTCGGCCTTTGTCGTACTCGCCCACCTTGCCATCAAGGCCTACGATCTGATCATCGCATTGACGGGCGGCGGGCCGGGGCAGGCGACCGAGCTGCCGGCGACCTTCATGTATTCTTACACCTTCACCCGAAACCAGATGGCGATCGGGGCCTCGTCGGCGATCGTGATGCTGGTGATGATCTTCTCGATCATCGTTCCCTATCTCTATTCCGAAGTCCGGGGAGGAAAACGCTGATGGGCGCTCCCAATTCCGAAAACGTCATCTCGCACAACCGGCTGACGCGCGCTCTGATCTATTCGGCGCTGATCCTCTTCGCACTCTATTCGCTGCTGCCGCTCTATGTGATGCTGGTGAATTCCCTGAAGCCGCTGGATGAGATCCGGCAGGGCGGCATGTTGAACCTGCCTCGGACCTGGACCGTCGAACCGTGGCTCTCGGCCTGGTCGACCGCCCAGATCGGCGTGCAGCCCACCGGCCTTCGGCCTTTCTTCATCAATTCGATCCTGATGGTCGTCCCGGCCGTGGCGATTTCGACGATCATCGGCGCGCTCAACGGCTACGTGCTGACGAAATGGCGCTTCCCCGGGGCGAACATCTTCTTCGGCATGCTGCTTCTCTCGTGCTTCATTCCCTTCCAGATCGTGCTGATCCCGATGGCGCGCATTCTCGGCATTCTCGGCATCGCCGGTTCGATCTGGGGTCTGATCCTGGTGCATGTGGTCTACGGTATCGGCTTCACGACGCTCTATTTCCGCAACTACTACGAGGCCTTCCCGACCGAGCTGGTGCGTGCGGCACAGATCGACGGCGCCAGCTTCTTCCAGATCTTCCGGCGGATATTGCTGCCGTCCTCAGGGCCGATCATCGTCGTCTCGGTCATCTGGCAGTTCACCAATATCTGGAACGACTTCCTGTTCGGGGCCTCGTTCTCCGGGCCGTATTCGACGCCGATGACGGTGGCTCTCAACAATCTCGTGAGCTCGTCCACGGGGGTCAAGGAATACAATGTCCACTTCGCGGGCGCGATCCTCGCCGCCCTGCCAACGCTCATCGTCTACATCGTGTCCGGCCGCTATTTCGTCCGCGGACTGATGTCCGGCGCCGTGAAAGGATAAGCCATGTCGTTTCTGAAGATCACCAACCTGCGCAAATCCTACGGCGCTCTCGAGATCTTGAAGGACATCAACCTGGAGATCGAAGAAGGCGGCTTCCTCGTGCTCGTGGGCCCCTCCGGTTGCGGCAAGTCGACGCTTCTGAACACGATCGCCGGCCTGGAGCCGATCACCTCGGGCGACATCGCCATCAACGGCCGCTCGGTTTCGGGGCTGCACCCGTCGAAGCGCGACATCGCCATGGTATTCCAGTCCTATGCGCTCTATCCGAACATGACGGTGGCCGGGAACATCGCCTTCGGCATGGAGATCCGCGGCGTGCCGAAGGAGGAACGCGAGAAGGCGATCAAGCAGGTAGCCGAAATGCTGCAGATCGGCCATCTGCTCGACCGCAAGCCGAGCCAGCTTTCCGGCGGCCAGCGCCAGCGCGTCGCCATGGGCCGGGCGCTGGTGCGCAATCCCCAGGTCTTCCTCTTCGACGAGCCGCTCTCGAACCTCGACGCGAAGCTGCGCGTGGACATGCGCACCGAGATCAAGCGGCTGCATCACCGCATGAAGACGACCATCGTCTATGTGACGCACGACCAGATCGAGGCGATGACGCTCGCGACCAAGATCGCCGTCCTGAAGGACGGCGTGCTGCAGCAATTCGGATCGCCGGCGGAGATCTACAACAACCCCGCCAATATGTTCGTCGCCGATTTCATGGGATCGCCTGCGATGAACCTGCTCAAAGCGCAGATAGAAACCGCAGGCTCTCAAGTCTCGGTGACGCTGGAGCGGCCGAATGCCGAACCCCTGAGACTAGCCGTGCCGCAAAACGGCGCGCTCTCCGCCTATGCCGGCAGGGAGGTGGTCTTCGGCATCCGTCCGGAAGCGCTCACCGATCCGGACGGGGCGGATCGCAATGCTCAATTCGTCGCCGAAGGCGAATGCCTGATCGAGGTGGTCGAGCCGGCCGGCTCCGATACCTTTGCCGTCACGAGGCTCGGCGGCAAGGAAATCGTCGCAAGGCTCAGGGCCGATGCGCGCATTGCGCCGGGACAGACGTCACGGCTGGCCTTCAATCTCGACAAGGCCGTCTTCTTCGACCCGCAAAGCGAAAAGCGGATTGCATGAGGAAGACGATGGAGAGCCAGCCGGATATCGTCATCATCGGATCGGGGGTCGGCGGCGCAACCGTCGCTGCAGGCCTCGCCGCCTCGGGCGCCGAGATCCTGATCCTCGAAGCGGGCTCACATATCGAGGACCTGCCGGTCAATCGCGACCAGCGGGCGATCTTCCAGCGCGGCCATTTCCGCCCGAAGGAGACCTGGTACGAGGCGGGCGGCCCCGGCTTCAATCCCGGCAACTACTACAATGTCGGCGGCAATTCGAAGTTCTACGGCGCGGTGCTGACCCGCTACCGCCGTGAGGATTTCGAGGAAATGCAGCACCGGGACGGCGTCTCCCCCGCCTGGCCCTTTTCCTATGAGGAGCTCGAGCCGTGGTATTCCAAGGCAGAGCAGCTTTACCAAGTACGAGGCAAATTGGGCGAGGACCCGACGGAACCCGCTCATTCGAGCGGCTATCCCCATGGCCCGGTGCCGGACGAGCCTGCGATCGCCATGGTCCGTGAGCGCCTGGCCGAGATCGGCCTCCATCCCTATTCGCTGCCGCTCGGCGTCGATATCGAGCGCTGGCTCGCCAAGGGCAAGACGCCGTGGGACGCGCATCCGAACTCATCCGACGGCAAGATGGATGCCGAAACGGCGGCGCTGGCGGCGGCGCTTAAATTTCCGAATGTGCGGCTGCAGACCGGCTCGCGGGTGACGCGGCTCGCAACCGGGCCGGGCGGAAAGGCGATCGAAACCGTGCTCTACGCCAAGGACGGGGCGGAGCACCGTCTTTCGCCGAAGCTCGTCATTCTCTGCGCCGGCGCGGTGCAGTCGGCCGTACTGCTCCTGCGCTCTGCCGACGACAGCAACCCGACCGGGCTTGCCAACCGGTCCGATCAGGTCGGCCGCAATTTCATGAACCATAATTCGAGCGCCGTCGTAGCGCTCAGCCCCTGGTACCGCAACGATTCGGTCTATCAGAAGACCTTCGGCCTCAACGACTTCTATCTCTCCGACGGTGCGGGCGGGCCGCCGCTCGGCAATATCCAGCTTCTCGGCCGCATTTCCGGCGCGATCCTGAAGGCGAACATGCCGGCCATGCCGGAATGGCTGCTGAACCGGATGTCCGCCCGCGGCATCGACTTCTACGCCATGAGCGAGGACCTGCCGTCACCGGAGAGCCGCGTCATGGTCGACGGCGAGCGCGTCGTGCTGAAATGGGTGCGCACCAACTGGCAGGCCCATCTCGATCTCGTCGCCAAGCTGAAGGCGGTGCTGAAGAAAGCCGGCTTCCCGGTCGTGCTCGCGCGGGCCTTCGACAAACGGACGCCTTCGCATCAGTGCGGCACGGTACGGATCGGCAATGATCCCGGCCAGGCGCCGCTCGACGTTTATTGCCGCGCCTTCGATCACCCGAATCTCTTCGTCGTCGATGCCGGCTTCCTGCCGACCTCCGCCGCCGTCAATCCGGCGCTGACCGTCGCCGCCCAGGCGCTGCGTGTCGCCGATCATATCGTGAAACAGGATCTGCGGCCATGACCGATAAGGCACGCCCCGTCGCGATCGTCACCGGCGGCCGCCGCGGCATCGGGCTAGGGATCGCCCGGGCGCTCGCGGCGACCGGTTTCGACATCGCCATCACCGGCATTGGCGATGCGGAGGGTGTCGCTCCCGTAATCGCCGAACTCAACGGGCTCGGCGCCCGGGTGATCTTCCTGCGCGCCGATCTGGCCGACCTTTCGAGCCATCAGACGACCGTCGACGCGGCCGTCGCGGAATTCGGCCGGATCGACTGCCTTGTCAACAATGCCGGCATCGCCTCCATCGTGCGCGGCGATTTTCTCGATCTGAAGCCGGAGAATTTCGACACGATCGTCGGCGTCAATCTGCGCGGCACGGTGTTTTTCACGCAGGCCGTGCTGAAGGCGATGCTCGCGAGCGAGATTCAAGCGCGGCGCTCAATCATCAACATCACCTCGGTCTCGGCGGCGATGACGTCGCCCGAGCGGCTCGACTATTGCATGAGCAAGGCAGGCCTTGCGGCCTTCAGCCAGGGCCTGGCGCTGAGGCTCGCCGAGACCGGCATCGCGGTCTTCGAAGTCCGTCCCGGCATCGTCCGCTCGGACATGACGGCTGCGGTTTCCGGCAAATACGACGGGCTGATCGCAAGTGGCCTGGTGCCGATGCGGCGCTGGGGCGAACCCGAGGATATCGGCAATATCGTCGCCGGGCTTGCCGGCGGGCAGTTCGGTTTCGCCACGGGCTCGGTGATCCAGGCGGATGGGGGATTGTCGATCGGGCGCTTGTGAATTGTGTGCGGGCGTTCCCGTCACCCGGTCGTCGAGATTTGCCCCTCACCCTAACCCTCTCCCCGCGTGCGGGGAGAGGGGACGTGGCCACCGAAACGCCGGCGGTCATGGTTGCGAATGCGGCCACCGCGAGTCCCTTCTCCCCGCCTGCGGGGAGAAGGTGCCGGCAGGCGGATGAGGGGCATGGCGAGACAGCTGATACCGCGCCCGAAGCGCGTGACATTGAGGACATGTGAATGACCTACGACTACATCATCACCGGGGCCGGTCCGGCCGGCTGCGTGCTTGCCAATCGTCTGAGCGAGGATCCGGACGTCAGGGTGCTGCTGCTCGAAGCCGGCGGCGGCGACTGGAATCCGCTGTTCCACATGCCGGCCGGCTTCGCCAAGATGACGAAGGGGGTCGCCAGTTGGGGCTGGCACACGGTGCCGCAGAAGCACATGAAGGGCAGGGTGCTGCGCTATACCCAGGCCAAGGTGATCGGCGGCGGTTCTTCCATCAATGCGCAGCTCTATACCCGCGGCAATGCGGCCGATTACGACCTCTGGGCGAGTGAGGAGGGCTGCGCCGGCTGGGACTATCGCAGCGTGCTTCCCTATTTCAAGCGCGCCGAGGACAATCAGCGCTTCGCCGACGACTATCATTCCTATGGTGGCCCGCTCGGCGTTTCCATGCCGGTTTCGGCGCTGCCGATCTGCGACGCCTATATCCGCGCCGGGCAGGAACTCGGCATTCCCTACAACCACGACTTCAATGGCAAACAGCAGGCGGGCGTCGGCTTCTATCAGCTGACGCAGCGCAACCGCCGCCGGTCCTCCGCCTCGCTCGCCTATCTCTCGCCGATCAGGGATCGCCCGAATCTGACGGTGCGCACCGGTGCCCGCGTCGCGCGCATCGTGCTCGAGGGCAGGCGCGCCGTCGGGGTGGAAGTCGCGACGAAGAGGGGCGTCGAGATCATCCGCGCCGATCGCGAGGTGCTGGTCTCGTCGGGTGCGATCGGATCGCCGAAGCTGCTGTTGCAGTCCGGCATCGGCCCGGCCGATCACCTTCGATCCGTCGGCGTCGAGGTCAGGCACGATCTCGCCGGTGTGGGCGGCAATCTCCAGGATCATCTGGATCTCTTCGTCATCTCCGAATGCACCGGCGATCACACTTACGACGGCGTCGCCAGGCTGCACCGCACGCTCTGGGCCGGACTGCAATATGTGCTCTTCCGCTCCGGCCCGGTTGCCTCGTCTCTCTTCGAGACCGGCGGCTTCTGGTATGCCGATCCGAATGCCCGCTCGCCGGACATCCAGTTCCATCTCGGCCTCGGTTCGGGCATCGAGGCCGGCGTCGCCCGGCTCAAGAATGCCGGGGTCACACTCAATTCCGCCTATCTGCACCCGCGCTCGCGCGGCACCGTCCGGCTCTCCTCGGCCGACCCGGCGGCCGCGCCCCTGATCGATCCGAACTACTGGGAGGATCCGCACGATCGGCAGATGTCGCTCGAAGGTTTGAAGATCGCGCGGGAAATCATGCAGCAGCCTGCGCTGAAGCCCTTCGTCCTAGACGAACGTTTGCCGGGCAAGGATGTGCGCACCGAGGAGCAGCTCTTCGACTATGGCTGCGCCAACGCCAAGACCGACCACCACCCGGTCGGCACCTGCAGGATGGGGACCGACGCGGCGGCGGTGGTCGACCTGGAGCTCAGGGTTCGCGGGATCGAGGGGCTGCGCGTCTGCGACAGCTCGGTGATGCCGCGGGTCCCGTCCTGCAACACCAACGGCCCGACGATCATGATGGGTGAAAAGGGGGCCGACATCATCCGCGGATTGCCGCCGCTGCCCCCGGCCGTGTTCCAGCACGAACGTAACGACGCGCGCCCGCGGGCGCGCGCGGAGGTCCGCTGAAGGAGCGATCGGGCGTTGCAGTTTTGGGCGGCCGGTCGAAAAACGTTGCGGCGGCCGAAGGCGGCGTTCAAGGTGCCTCCGTATCTAGAAACTTCGGTCTGATTCCATGACGTCAATAGAGCCGCGCCCTTTTCTCATATCGCTTTTCGAGGCCGCCGTTGCCGCGGCCGATCCTGAAGCCGCCATTCGGGCGCACCTTCCGGCGCGGCCGAAGGGCCGCACGATCGTGGTCGGCGCCGGCAAGGCCGCGAGCCAGATGGCGGCCGCTTTCGAGCGGCTCTGGGACGGGCCGCTTGCAGGCGCCGTCGTTGCCCGCCACGGGCCCATAGAGAAATGCGAGCGGATCAGGGTCCTGCAATCGGCTCACCCGGTGCCGGACGAGGCGGGGCTTGCCGCGTCCTCGGCGCTCCTCGAAACCGTCGGGGGACTGACGGCGGATGATCTCGTGGTGGCGCTCATTTCCGGCGGAGGCTCCGCTCTCTTACCGGCCCCGCCCGGCGGCTTGACCCTGGAGGACGAGATCGCCGTCAACAAGGCGCTGCTTGCCTCCGGAGCACCGATTTCCGCCATGAATGTGGTGCGCAAGCATGCCTCGCGGATCAAGGGCGGGCGGCTTGCACTTGCCGCCGCCCCGGCGCGAGTCGTGAGCCTCGTCGTCTCCGACGTGCCCGGCGACAATCCGGCCTTCGTCGCCTCCGGCCCGACGGTGGCCGACCGGTCCAGTCTCGAAGAAGCGCGCGAGATCGTCGCGCGATACGCTATCGCCCTGCCCGAGCGGGTGACGGCGCATCTCGCTTCCGAAGCGGCGCGGGCACCCCGGCCCGACGATCCTGCATTCGGCGGCAACGAAGTGCACGTCATCGCCTCGGCGGCCGTTTCGCTGGAAGCGGCGGCGGCACGGGCGCGGGAAAGCGGCATCGAGGCGATGATCCTGTCGGATGCGATCGAGGGCGAGGCGCGCGACATCGGCCGTATGCATGCGGCGCTCGCGCGGGAAGTGGCCTCGCGCAACCGTCCCTTTTCGAAGCCGGTCGTGCTGCTTTCCGGCGGCGAGACGACAGTGACGATCTCCGGCGAAAGTTACGGGAAGGGCGGACGCAACAGCGAATTCCTCCTGTCGCTCGCGCTCGACATCGACGGCATCGGCGGTATCGATGCGCTTGCCGCCGACACCGACGGCATCGACGGATCCGAGGACAATGCCGGCGCCTTTGCCGACGGCGCAAGCGTCGGCCGGATGCGGGCGGCAGGCGCCGATCCCCGCGCTCACCTCGCGCGCCATGACGCCTGGACGGCCTTCGCGGCCAGCGGCGACCTGTTCGTACCCGGGCCGACGGGGACGAATGTCAATGATCTGCGGGCCATCCTGATACGCTGAAGCGACCCCTGGATGAATGTGAGAATGCCCCCTCCAAGGCGTCGGGAGGGGGCATTTAAACTATCTCAAGCGCCGTTATTTCACCCGCTTCAACGCATCGGCAAGGGTCGAGACGATCTCGCCGAAATGCTGCTTCTCCGCGATCAGAGGCGGCGAGAAGGCGATGATGTCGCCGGTGACGCGGATCAGCAGGCCCCGCTCGAAGCAATCGACGAAAACGTCATAGGCGCGAGCGCCGGGCGCGCCGTCGCGCGACTGGAGCTCGATACCGGCGATGAGGCCGATGGTGCGGATGTCGATGACATGCGGCAGGCCTTTCATGGAATGCATCGCCTCGTGCCAGTCGCCCTCGATTTCGGCGGCGCGCGTCATCAGGCCTTCGTCTCGATAGATGTCGAGCGTGGCGATGCCGGCGGCACAGGCGGCCGGATGTCCGGAATAGGTATAGCCGTGGAAGAGCTCGATCTGGCCTTCCGGGCCGTGCATCAGGGCGTCGTGCACCTTGCGGCTGGCAAAGACAGCGCCCATCGGGATCGCGCCGTTGGTAAGCCCCTTGGCGGTGGTGACGATGTCCGGCGTGACACCGAAATAGTCGGTCGCGAAGGCCGCACCGAGCCGGCCGAAACCGGTGATCACCTCGTCGAAAATCAGGAGAATGCCGTGCTTGTCGCAGATCGCGCGCAGCCGCTCGAGATAGCCCTTCGGCGGGATCAGCACGCCGGTCGAGCCGGCGACGGGCTCGACGATGCAGGCGGCGATCGTCTCGGCGCCGTGGAGCGCCACGAGCCTTTCGAGGTCGTCGGCAAGCTCGGCCCCATGCTCCGGCTGCCCTTTGACGAAGGCGTTCTTCGCCGGGTCATGGGTGTGGCGCAGATGGTCGGACCCGGGAAGCTGCGGGAAGACGCGGCGGTTGTTGACGATGCCGCCGACGGAGATGCCGCCGAAGCCGACGCCGTGATAACCGCGTTCGCGGCCGATGAGGCGGGTGCGCGTGCCTTGGCCGATCGAACGTTGATAGGCAAGTGCGATCTTCAGCGCTGTGTCCACGGATTCCGAGCCCGAGCCGGTGAAAAACACCCGGTCGAGCTTGGCGCCGACCGGGCCGGGCGCAATCTCGGCCAGCCGCTCGGCGAAGTCGAAGGCGATCGGATGTCCCATCTGGAAGGACGGCGCGAAGTCCATGGTCGAAAGCTGCCGCTCGACCGCGGCGGCGATCTGCCGGCGGCCGTGCCCGGCATTCACGCACCAGAGGCCGGCGGTGCCGTCGAGAACCGTCCGGCCGTCGACGCTGGTATAGTGCATGCCCTCAGCGGCGGCGAGCAGCCGGGGCGCCGCCTTGAACTGACGGTTGGCGGTGAAGGGCATCCAGTAGCTGTCGAGAACCGGAGCGTTGGGCTTGTTGTGGGCGTTCATGGCATCCTCCTGTCGTTAGCTGATTGACGCCATGATTTGGATTTCCGAACAAGTCCTTTTCTATGGCCATCTAAGCTATTGTATTTAAATAGGTCAGTTTGCTAGAATTTCGCTATTTCAAACAAGGGCAACACCGGGGTTCGCCATGAGCGTCGATATCGGCAACCGCCTGCGGCATGTTCGGCTGAGGCACAAGCTTTCCCAGCGCGAACTCGCCAAGAGGGCGGGGGTTACCAACTCCACCATCTCGTTGATCGAATCGAATGCATCGAACCCCTCGGTCGGCGCATTGAAGCGTATCCTCGACGGCATTCCGATCGGCCTTGCGGAGTTCTTCTCCTTCGAGCCGGAGAAGCCGCGCAGGGCTTTCTATGCGGCGGAGGAGCTGGTGGAGATCGGCAAGGGACCGATCTCCTATCGCCAGATCGGCGACAACCTTTTCGGCCGCAGCCTTCAGATCCTGAAGGAGTGCTACCAGCCGGGCGCGGACACCGGCAAGGTTCCGCTGGTGCATGAGGGCGAGGAAGGCGGGATCGTGCTTTCAGGCCGGCTGGAAGTGACCGTGGACGACGAGAGGCGCATCCTCGGGCCGGGCGATGCCTATTATTTCGAAAGCCGGCGGCCGCACCGCTTTCGCTGTATCGGACCGGTACCCTGCGAAGTGATCAGCGCCTGTACGCCGCCGACGTTTTGACCGGGCGAGAACGCCCCTCCCCACCCACCTCCCACCTGTGGGGAGGGGTTGGGGAGGGGGCCTTTTGAGGAGACTCCCGCCCTTCGCTTACGAAAGCCGCTCGCAGGCCGCCGCGATGCATTCGAGCGCCTCTTTCAGCTCCGCCTCCGAAGTCGCATAGGAAATGCGGAAAAAGGGTGAGAGGCCGAAAGCCGAGCCCGGGACGACGGCGACATGGGCGTCTTCCAGAAGATAGGCGCAGAAATCCGTATCCGTCTCGATCCTCTTGCCCGATGGCGTCACCTTGCCGAGAACGCCGGCGCAGCCGGAGAAAGTGTAGAAGGCGCCCTCGGGAACGCGGCAGTCGAGGCCGTCGATCGCGTTCAGGCCGTCGACCACGAGATCGCGGCGGCCCTGGAAGCTGGCTGTCCGTTCTTTCAGAAAGTCCTGCGGTCCGTTCAGCGCCGCGACCGAAGCCGCCTGGCTTATCGAAGAGGGGCAGGAGGTCGCCTGACTCTGGACGACGGCCATCGCCTTGATGAGCTCGCGCGGGCCGCCGGCATAGCCGATCCGCCAGCCGGTCATCGCATAGGCCTTCGAAACGCCGTTTACGGTCAGCGTGCGGTTCTTCAGGCCCGGCTCCAGCTGCGCGGGGGTGACGAAGCGGAAACCGTCATAGACGATGTGCTCATACATGTCGTCGACGAGCAGCCAGACATGCGGGTGCCTCAGAAGTACCTCGAGCAGCGGCCGGTAGTCGGCCGCACTGTAGGCGGCGCCCGACGGGTTGGAGGGCGAGTTCAAGAGCACCCATCGGGTCCGCGGCGTGATGGCCGCCTCCAGCTTCTCCGCCGTCAGGCGGAAGCCGGAAGAGGCGTCGCAGGCGATCAGAACGGGCTTGCCCTCGCAGATCTGGACAATGTCCGAATAGGAGGTCCAATAGGGCGTCGGAATGATGACCTCGTCGCCCGGATCGAGCGACGCCATCATGGCGTTGAAGAGGATCTGCTTGGCGCCGGTCGCGACCGTGATCTCGTCCAGCTCGTAGGCCAGCGCGTTCTCGCGCTGGAATTTCTCGCGGATAGCCTTCTTCAATTCCGGCGTGCCGTCGAGTGCGGTGTATTTCGTTTCGCCGCGGTGGATCGCATCCGAGGCGGCCCGCTTCACGTGTTCCGGCGTGTCGAAATCCGGCTCGCCGGCGCCGAGGATGATCACCGGCTTGCCTTCGCGCTTCATGGCGGCGGCGCGGGCGCCGATCTTCAGGATTTCCGAAACGCCGATCGAGGAAATCCGCGAGGCGGGCTGAAAGCCCGCCTCCTTGACCGTTGCATTGATGGTCATGGCCGATCCTGTTCGATTATTCGATGTCGAAAGAGACGCCCTGCGCCAGCGGCAGAGCCTTCGAATAGTTCACCGTGTTGGTGGCGCGCCGCATATAGGCCTTCCAAGCGTCGGAGCCGGATTCGCGGCCGCCGCCGGTCTCCTTTTCGCCGCCGAACGCGCCGCCGATCTCGGCGCCGGAGGTGCCGATATTGACGTTGGCGATGCCGCAATCCGAGCCGTCGGCCGCGAGGAACCGTTCCGATTCCTGCATGTCACGGGTGAAGATCGAGGAGGAAAGTCCGGCGGCAACCGCATTGTGCTCGGCGAGCACGGCGTCGAAGTCGCTGTACTTCATGACGTAGAGGATCGGCGCGAAGGTTTCTTCGAGAACCGGGCCTTCCTGCTTCGGCATTTCGACCAGTGCCGGCTTGACGTAATAGCCGTTCTCGTGGCCGAGATCGACGCGCTCGCCGCCGGTGACGGCACCGCCATGGCTCTTTGCCTCGGCGATCGCCTTCTGCATCCCGTCGAAGGCCGCCTTGTCGACGAGCGGCCCGACGAGTGCGGCCGATTCCAGCGGGTTGCCGACGGAGACCGACTGATAGGCCTTCTTCAGGCGCGGCACGAGCTGGTCGTAGACGCTTTCATGGACGAAGAGGCGGCGCAGGGTCGTGCAGCGCTGGCCGGCGGTGCCCATGGCCCCGAAAGCAATGGCGCGCAGCGCCATGTCGAGGTCTGCGGACGGGCAGACGATGCCCGCATTGTTGCCACCGAGTTCCAGGATCGCACGGGCAAAGCGCTTGGCAAGCCGCGGACCGACCTCGCGGCCCATGCGGGTGGAGCCGGTCGCCGAGACCAGCGGCACCTTCGGATGGTCGACGAGGGCCTCGCCGATCGCACGGTCGCCGATCAGGACCTGCGACAGGCCTTCCGGAGCGTCGCCGAAACGGGCGATGGCGCGTTCCAGGATCGCCTGGCAGGCGAGCGCGGTGAGCGGCGTCTTTTCCGACGGCTTCCAGACGACGGCGTCACCGCAGACGAGCGCGAGCGCCGCATTCCACGACCAGACCGCGACGGGGAAGTTGAAGGCGGAAATGATGCCGACGACACCGAGCGGGTGCCAGGTTTCCATCATCCGGTGACCGGGACGCTCGGTGGCGATCGTCAGGCCGTAGAGCTGGCGGGAAAGGCCGACGGCGAAATCGCAGATATCGATCATCTCCTGCACTTCGCCGAGGCCCTCGGACGGGATCTTGCCGGCTTCGATCGAGACGAGGCGGCCGAGATCGGCCTTGAAGGCGCGCAGTTCCTCGCCGAGAAGCCGGACGAGCTCGCCGCGCTTCGGCGCCGGCACGAGACGCCAGACGCGGAAAGCCTCGTCGGCCTTCTCGATCTTCCTGGCGGCTTCAGCGGCAGACACGGTCTTGAGACTGGCGATCTTCTCGCCGGTGACCGGGCTGAAGGACGGCATGTCGCCGCCGGTGTAGAGGTCCTTGGCGACGCCCATTTTCTCGAGGAGCGCGGCTGCCTCGCTCGCGACGTCGATTTTCTTGGCTGCAATGTTCATGTGGTGACTCCCGTCTTGTAGCTGGCGCGATGACCTAACCGAAGCGCACGCTGCCGAGCTTGCCCGGCGAGGTGAGCGTCTTGAGGCCGGCCGCCATGTTCTTCAATTTTTCCGGCGTGTAGAGATCGTAATAAGCCTGATTGCGGCGGCCGAGCGCATGTTCCGCGCTGAAGCTGCCGTGATATTGCTCGACCGCGACCGCAAAGACCCAATCGCGCAGACGCTGCTCGAAGGTCGCATCGGCCAGTAGCGAACTATCCTTTGCGACGACCAGGTTGAAGTGAACGCCGCCGTCGCCGATATGGCCGAAATCGCAGACCGTGACGCCCGGAAATTTTTCCGGCATTTCCGCCTTCATATGGTCGCAGAAGACCATGATGTCACCCCTGCGGAAGGAGAGATCGAAAGCGATCAGCTTGCCGAGGTGCTTTACGCCCTCCGAAAGCGCATGGCGCAGCGACCAGATCTCGTGCGGCGGGCCGACGAGTGCATCGGCGAGCGGCGCCTCATCCATTTCCCATATCTCCGCGAGCACGCTTTCGAGAACCGCGTCGAGCGGCTGCTCGCCCTCGCGCGGGCTCGAGGTGCGGGAGATCTCGGCAAGGATCACGTAGTCGGGGACCTTGCCGCCCTGGAAGGGGTTCTTCAGCGCCGGCACATGGGCGAAGGCCGCGGCGATCGCGTTCGCCGACATTCCCTCGAAGGCCGAGAGATAGGCGCCGAGCCGCTCTTCCATGGCCTTCAGGAGCGGCAGGACATGCGCGCCGCTCGCCGGCACGAGGAAGGCGGTCGCCGTCTGCTTCGGCAGGCGCTCGAGATTGAGCACGCATTCGGTGACGATGCCGAAGGCGCCCGAGGTGCCGATGAAGATCTGCTTCCAGTCGATGCCGGTATTGTTCTTGCGCAGGTCCGAGCCGAGGTCGAGCACCGTGCCCGCTTCGTCGGCGAGGACCACTTTCAGACCCAGCATGTTGCGGCGCACGTCGCCATATTTGAGAAAGCGCGAGCCGCCGGTATTGGTGGCGGTCATGCCGCCGATCCGCGGGTCGGCGCCGAGATCGATCGGGAAGAACAGGCCGTGTTCCTCCAGCCGGCGGTTGAGCTCGGACAGGCGAAAGCCGGCGTCGACGCGCACTGAGCGATTGTCCACGTCGAGCGCAAACTGGCGGGTCAGCCGGTCGAGGCTGACGACGACCTCGCTGCCCGACTCGTCCGGCGTCGACCCCGAGACCAGGCCCGTATTGCCCGACTGGGGGATGAGGGCGATGCCGCTGCGGACGCAGTAACCGACGGCGGCCGAGACCTCTTCCGTCGTTGCCGGACGCAGGACGGCCGCCGCGCGGCCGCGGTCGTAGCGTGCGCCGGTCTCGTAAGCCTCCATGTCCTCCCGACGCGTGACGACGCCCTTGTCGCCAAGGAGCTTCGTCAATGCGTCGATATGGTGCTCGTCAATCATTGCCGGCGTATCACTCCGCTGCCATGGCGGCGGTAAGCGCCTTGAGGCAGCCTTCGATCGATGCCTGCTCGATGCCGGCATAGTGATCGAATTCGTTGAGGACGGCGACGCCGAGGTCGGTCTCGAAGCGCTTCTGGTTCGGGCTCGCCTCGAATTCCTGCTGCGCACCGTCGCCGAGGTTCGACTGGAAGATACCGGCGGCGCTGACGGGAAGGAAGTCCTCATAGACGATCGGATCGAACCGAATAAGACCGTCGGCGATCAGGGAATTGAGATCGCGCCGGCCGGGCAGCTTCGTCCGCCGGCCCTTCTCCGTCAGGGAATAGCTGAAATAGCCGAGGCCGGCCTGCCGGATTTCCGCCCAGCTGTCGGGGAAGGCCTCGAAGACCTGGGTCAAGGCCGCTTCGTATTCTCTGGCATTTGAACCATCGGCGGCCGGACGTACGATCTTGCGCGATTCGTCGAGCAGCCGGTCGTAGAGACCGCGGCCCTTCGGCGTCAAGGCGATGCCGCGCTGCTCGATCTCGCCGAAGCGGGCGGTATGCGAGCCGGTCTTCCAGCCGCCATCGGCGCCGCGGAAGGAAACCGGCTCTTCGAGCGCCTTGAAGGAGGTCTGGCGAAGCAGGACCGGGCACTTGCGTGTCGGCGGCCCTTCGACCACGGCCTTCGGGGCAATGCCATATTCCGGCATCAGCGCCTGGACGCGGTCGATGTCGAGCGTACGTGGCGTCAGATGGTTGATATGCGGCCCCTTGAAGGAGACCACGTCGGCGATCAGCCGGTGCGCATCGTGCAGGCGCTCGTACATGTCGGCGCCGACATTCGCCTCGTCGTGCCAGCGGAAGGTCTCGAGCACTTCGGCGACGAAACGGTCGGCATCGCGCTCGTCGAGGCCGCCGTCGCGCTCGGCCTTTTCGGTAAGATCGACCGCACCGGATGTGAAGATCCGGCGCTCTTTCAGGATCGCCTCCGCCTCGGCGCGAAGGGCCTCGTCGGCAATGAGGTCGAGCCTCAGAAGCGAGGTGAAGACGCGGAAGGGGTTGCGCTTCAGGGCCGCGTCTCCAACCGGCCGGAAGGCCGTGGAGTGGACCGGCACCCCGGCGGTCGACAGATCGTAGTAGCCGACCGGATACATGCCCATCACGGCAAATACACGGCGCATCATCGAAAGCTCCGCCGGCGTGCCGAGACGGATCGCGCCGTGACGCTCCTCGGAAATGCGTTCGAGCGAATCCGTCGCCTCCAGCCTCTCCTTGAGGGTGGCGTCGGCCGAGAGCGTTTCGCCGTTGACCCTTGCGACGAGCTCCATCAGCGTGCCGTAGGCGGGTACTTCTTCGCGGTACATCAGCGACATCGCAGCGGAAAAGGCCGAGCGGATATCGTCGGCGGATACGAAACTATTCTCTTTCACTGGGGCTCGCCTCGCGCTATGGATGAAGGACAAGGTCATTCTTAATTCTGATCATATCGGAAGGCTGTGAGCTTGGATCGCGCTGCTTCTGACTATGTTGATGCGAGGCTGGAATGAAGTTGAGCCGCCGACTGGTTCCCGACGTGACGACGCTGCAGGCCTTCGAATGCGCGGCGCGCCATGGCAGTTTCACCCAGGCCGCCGCGGAGCTCAATCTCACGCAGAGCGCCGTCAGCCGGCAGATCAAGGATCTCGAAAACCAGCTGGGCGTGCTGCTCTTCGAGCGGGTGCGCCAGCGGGTCATTCTTTCCGATGCGGGGCAGAAATTCCTGCCGGAGGTACGCCGGCTTCTGAACCAGACCGAAGAGCTGATGGTGCGCGCCATGGCGTCGGCGCGGGCCGACTCGAGCCTCTCCATCGCATCGCTTCCGACCTTCGGCAGCCGCTGGCTGGTGCCGCGCCTGCCCGATTTCCTGAGGCGCCACCCGGGCACCGTCGTCAATATCGCCTCCCGTTCGGAGCCGTTCGACTTCGAAGAGCAGAACTTCGACCTCGCGATCCATTACGGCCAGCCCGTCTGGGCGCGCGCCATTTGCAACTATCTCTGCAGCGAAGTCATCGTGCCGGCCGCCAGCCCGACCCTTCTCTCGATGCATCCGGTGGAGGCGCCTGCGGACATCGGCGGCGGCCCGCTGCTGCATCTGGCGACGCGGCCCAAGCTCTGGGCGCAATGGTTCGAGGTAAACGGCGTCGAACAGGACGGCGCCTATCGCGGCAACCGCTTCGATCAATTCTCGATGGTAATCGAGGCGGCGACTGCAGGTCTCGGTTTTGCCCTTTTGCCTCGCTATCTGATCGAGCAGGAACTTACCGCAGGCACCCTGCGGATCGTTCTCGATCGACCGATGCAGACGGAGAACAGCTATTATCTCGCCATTCCGGAAGGCAAGCTCGAAAATCCGATCAGTCGCGCTTTCCGGGAGTGGATCACCGAACAGGTCGGTGATCGGTCGCAGTAGCAAGTCCGGTTGAGGGCCTACGGATCTCAGCCTGCGGACGGGCTTACACCAGGAAGGGCGGACTTTGACAGAGATATCCATCGAATCGAGGGAGCTCGCCGGCCAGTCCGGCTCCTCGCGGTACGGGTCTCCGGAGCCGGCTGCGGGCGATGCTCGCATTCCTTGCAAGCTGCTGACATCACGGCTAAAAAATGCCATCTTCATGCACCACGCGGCCGTGAAATCCAGCGCGCCGCCGGCTTTGCGTTCGGCGCCTGCCTTCACCCATACTCTCTTCCCGGGACAATGACGGCGAAGGAGGGCACATGACCGTGTCTAGAAACGCGCCGGCGCCGTCTGCATCCTCGGGGTCGCAGCCACACCGGCAGAACAACGACAACCGGGCCGATCAGTCCCGAGTGGAACCAGAATCCGTACCCATGCTCCAGAACACAACGCAGTCCAACTTACCGCGCGAACCGGAAGCGAAGCAGATCGACTACAACGATTCGATCCGCTCGACCTATTTCTCGATCGACGACCTGCGAGCATGCGGCGCGAGCCTCGCCGAACACGGCACTTCCGCTCTGCCGGGCTTCTTTCCTTTCGAATTTCGCGTCCGCCATCGGGAGAACGAGAAGGAAATCCTGCGCGTCTACCGGGCGACCGCAGCCGACGTGGAAGCCGGCGCCTCGATCACGCCTGCAGCCGAATGGCTGCTCGACAACCACCACGTCGTCGAAGAGGCGATCCAGGAGGTACGGCGGGACTTTCCACGCCGTTTCTACCGGCAACTGCCGACGCTCTCGGTCTCCGGAACCGTCATCCCGCGCACGATGGCCCTTGCCTGGCTCTACGTTGCCCATACCCACAGTACCGTCACGCGGGAAAGCATCACCGCGATGGTGGGGGGCTTCCAGGAGCACGAGACCCTCAAGATCGGCGAATTGTGGGCGCTGCCGTCGATCCTGCGTTTCGTCCTCATCGAAAATCTGAGGCGCATCGCCATCCGCGTCGAGCGCTCGCGCGGCATGCGGCGGAAGGCGAACGAGGTCGCGGACCAGCTCATCCGGCTGAACGATCCGGAAGGCTGCCGGACGCTTCTGGTGGAGTCCGAGGCGCTTGCCGCCGACAACACCTTCATCGCACAGCTCCTTTACCGCATGCGTGACGGTTCCCAGAGCTCGGGTGCCGTCATCGCCTGGATCGAGGAGAGGCTGGAGAGGCGTGGCACCGACGTCGAGGAGGCGCTGGTAGCGGAGCAGAACCGCCTGTCGTCGGGCAACGCGACGATGAGCAATATCATCCGCAGCCTGCGCGAGATCGACGACACGGACTGGGCCGTCTGGTTCGAAAGCGTCAGCAAGATCGATGCGACGCTGCGCGAAGGGTCCGACTATGCGGCGCTCGATTTCGGATCGCGCAACACGTATCGCGACACGATCGAGAAGCTTGCCCGCCGGTCCGGCCACAGCGAGCATGAAGTCACGAAGATCGCGATCGAGATGGTCGAGGAGGCGAAGGCCGCCGCGGCCGTCGAAGCGCCTCTGCAGGAGCCGAATGTCGGCTCCTTCCTGGTCGGCAAGCAGCGGCTGGCACTCGAGAAGAGGATCGGCTATTCGCCCTCGATCTTCCAGCACATCATCCGGTCGGTCCGCAAGCTCGACTGGTTCGCCATAGCCGGGCCGAACATTCTCTTGACGATCCTGGCGATGATCGTCGTCTATGCCTTCGTCAGCCCGATGGATATTCCGAGCGGCGCGAAGCTGATCATGCTCCTGCTCTTCGCGCTGCCTGCCTCCGAAGGCGCGATGGGCCTGTTCAACACGGTCTTCACGCTGTTTGCCAAACCGTCGCGGCTGGTCGGTTACGAGTTTCTCGACGGAATACCCGAGGATGGACGTACGCTGGTCGTGGTGCCTTGCCTGATTGCCAAGCGCGATCATGTAGACGAGCTCGTGCGCAACCTCGAGGTTCACTATCTCGCCAATCCGCGCGGCGAGATCTATTTCGCGCTCCTGAGCGATTGGGCCGACAGCAAGTCGGAGGAGGCTCCTGCCGACACGGATGTTCTCGAATATGCCAAGCGCGAGATCGCGTCTCTCTCTGCCCGCTATGCCTATGACGGCAAGACGCGCTTCTTCCTGCTGCACCGCCGCCGCCTCTACAACGAGGCCGAGGGCGTGTGGATGGGATGGGAGCGCAAGCGCGGCAAGCTGCACGAGTTGAATCTGCTGCTTCGCGGCGACCGCGATACCTCCTTCCTTCAGGGCGCCAACACGGTGCCGGAGGGCGTGCAATATGTGATGACGCTCGACTCCGACACGCGTCTCATGCGCGACGCGGTGACCAAGCTCGTCGGCAAGCTCTATCACCCGATCAACCGGCCGGTCGTCAATCCGAGGACACAGGAGGTCGTGACCGGCTACAGCCTCCTGCAGCCGCGCGTGACGCCGTCGCTCACCACCGGCAGCGAGGCCTCGGCCTTCCAGCGCATCTTCACCATCAATCGCGGCATCGACCCTTACGTCTTCACCGTGTCGGACGTCTATCAGGACATTGCCGGCGAAGGCAGCTTCACCGGCAAGGGCCTCTATCATGTCGACGCCTTCGAGGCTGCTCTCAAGAGCAGGATCGAAGAAAATGCGGTGCTCAGCCACGACCTTCTCGAAGGTTCCTATGCGCGTTGCGCGCTGGTGACCGACATCGAGCTCGTCGAGGATTTTCCGATCCGCTACGAGGTCGAGATGTCGCGCCAGCATCGTTGGGCGCGAGGCGACTGGCAGCTCCTGCCGTATATCTTCAATCCGAAGAACGGCCTTTCGATGCTCGGGCGCTGGAAGATGTACGACAACCTGCGCCGCTCGCTCATTCCCGTCGCCTGGCTCGCCGCCTCGGTCATGGGCTGGTACTACATGGAGCCGACCCCGGCGCTGATCTGGCAGCTCGTGCTGATTTTCAGCCTGTTCGTCGCGCCGACACTGTCGCTGATCTCCGGGATCATGCCCCGGCGCAACGACATCGTCGCGCGTGCGCATCTCCACACGGTGCTGTCGGACATCCGCGCCGCCAACGCGCAGGTCGCGTTGCGCATCGTCTTCATCGCGCACAATGCGGCGATGATGGCCGATGCGATCGTGCGCTCGCTCTATCGCACCTTCGTCAGCCGCAAGCTGATGCTCGAATGGCGCACCGCCGCGCAGGTGCAGAGCGCCGGCCACGGTTCGATCGGCGACTACTTCCGCGCAATGTGGACGGCACCGGCGCTTGCGCTGGTGTCGCTGGCGCTTGCCGCCATCTCCGATACGGGGCTGCCCTTCATCGGGCTGCCCTTCGCCCTTATCTGGGCCGCCTCGCCCGCGGTCGCCTGGTTCGTGAGCCAGTCCGCCGAGACTGAAGACCAGCTCGCCGTTTCCGATGAGGCGATCGAGGAGATGCGCAAGATCGCCCGGCGGACATGGCGCTACTTCGAGGCGTTCGTCACCGCCGAGCAGAACTTCCTGCCGCCGGACAACTTCCAGGAAACGCCGCAGCCGGTACTCGCGGAGCGTACCTCGCCGACGAATATCGGCGTCTATCTCCTGTCGGTCATGTCGGCGCGCTCCTTCGGCTGGATCGGTTTCGAGGAGACGATCACGCGCCTCGAGCAGACGATCGCCACGATCGACCGCATGCCGAAATATCGCGGCCATCTCTTCAACTGGTATCGCACGCGCGGGCTCGAACCAATGGAGCCGCGTTATGTCTCCTCGGTCGACAGCGGCAACCTCGCCGGACACCTGATCGCGGTCTCGTCCATGTGCCGCGAATGGGCCGAAGCCCCATCCGCCCACGTCCAGGGCAATCTCGACGGCATCGGCGACGTCGCGGCGATCCTCAAGGAGGTGTTGAGCGAGCTTCCCGACGACCGCAAGACCGTACGGCCGCTGAGGCGCCTGATCGAGGAGCGCATCGCCGGCTTCCAGAACGCGCTTGCCGCGGTCAAGCGCGAGCGCGAATTCGCCTCCATCCGGGTGATCAACCTCGCGGTGCTCGCACGCGACATGCACAAGCTGACGGTCAATCTCGACCATGAGGTGCGCACCGTCCCCAGCGGCGAAGTGGCGACATGGGCGGGTTCGCTGGTGGCCGCCTGCGAGGCCCATATCGCCGACGGCGTCTTCGACCTCGGTGCCATCGAGGCTCTGCGCCAGCGTCTGCTGGTGCTCAAGGAGCGCGCACGCGACATCGCCTTCTCCATGGACTTCAGCTTCCTGTTCCGGCCGGAGCGGCGGCTGCTGTCGATCGGCTACCGGGTCAACGCCAACGAGCTCGACGAGGCCTGCTACGATCTGCTCGCCTCCGAGGCGCGGCTGACGAGCCTTTTCGCGATTGCCAAGGGGGATCTGCCGACCGAGCACTGGTACAAGCTCGGCCGTCCGATCGTGCCGATCGGCGCGCGCGGTGCGCTCGTCTCCTGGTCGGGTTCGATGTTCGAATATCTGATGCCGCCGCTCGTCATGCAGGAGCGGCAGGGCGGCATCCTCAACCAGACCAACAATCTGGTGGTCC
Organism: Sinorhizobium meliloti 4H41; assembly: GCF_000375585.1. GTDB lineage: Bacteria > Pseudomonadota > Alphaproteobacteria > Rhizobiales > Rhizobiaceae > Sinorhizobium > Sinorhizobium meliloti_A. The sequence goes on from NZ_AQWP01000014.1 coordinate 152,693, forward strand.
AGGAGCAGATCAATCACGGCCGCCGGCTCGGGACGCCCTGGGGCATTTCCGAGGCGGCGTTTAATGCGCGCGACCACGAGCTGACCTACCAGTATACGAACTTCGGCGTGCCGACGCTGGGTCTGAAGCGCGGCCTCGGGCAGAATGCCGTCATCGCACCTTACGCGTCCATTCTCGCCTGCATGTACGATCCGAAATCGGCGCTCGCCAATCTGGCGCGGCTCCGGGAGGTCGGCGCCCTTGGGGCCTACGGCTATCACGACGCCGTCGACTTCACGCCGACGCGCGTGCCGGAAGGCCAGAAATGCGCCGTCGTGCGCAACTATTATGCCCATCATCACGGCATGTCGGTCGCGGCGGTCGCCAATGTCGTCTTCAACGGGCAGCTGCGCGAGTGGTTCCATGCCGATCCCGTCATCGAGGCCGCCGAACTCCTCCTGCAGGAGAAGGCGCCGCGCGACATTCCGGTGATGGCCGGCAAGCGCGAGCCGGAAGCGCTGGGCAAGGGCCAGGCCGATCTCCTGCGCCCCGAAGTCCGCGTCGTCGAAGACCCGATCAACCAGGATCGCGAGACGGTTCTTCTGTCGAACGGTCACTACTCCGTCATGCTGACGGCGACAGGGGCGGGTTATGCCCGCTGGAACGGTCAGGCGGTCACGAGATGGACTCCGGACCCGGTGGAGGACAGGACGGGGACCTTCATCTTCCTGCGCGACACGGTGACGGGCGACTGGTGGTCGGCGACGGCCGAGCCGCGGCGTGCGCCGGGCGAAAAGACCGTTACCCGCTTCGGCGACGACAAGGCCGAATACGTCAAGACCGTCGGCGATCTGACAAGCGAGGTGGAATGCATCGTCGCCACCGAGCACGATGCCGAAGGCCGTCGGGTTATCCTGCTCAACACGGGCACGGAAGACCGGTTCATCGAGGTGACGTCTTATGCCGAGCCCGTGCTTGCCATGGACGATGCCGACAGCTCGCACCCGACCTTCTCGAAAATGTTCATCCGCACCGAGATCAGCCGTCACGGAGACGTGATATGGGTCTCGCGCAACAAGCGCAGCCCTGGCGATCCGGACATCGAGGTCGCCCATCTCGTCACCGACAATGCCGGCAGCGATCGCCACACGCAGGCGGAGACCGATCGCCGGCGCTTCCTCGGCCAGGGCCGCACGATTGCCGAGGCGGCCGCATTCGACCCGGGCGCCACGCTTTCCGGCACCGACGGCTTCACGCTCGATCCGATCGTGTCGCTGCGTCGCGTCGTACGCGTGCCGGCGGGTAAGAAGGTGAGCGTCATCTTCTGGACGATCGCCGCCCCGGACAGGGAAGGCGTCGATCGGGCGATCGACCGCTACCGGCATCCGGAAACCTTCAATCACGAGCTCATCCATGCCTGGACCCGCAGCCAGGTGCAGATGCGCCATGTCGGGATCACCTCGAAGGAGGCCGCGAGCTTCCAGATGCTCGGCCGCTATCTTGTCTATCCGGATATGCACCTTCGCGCCGACACGGAGACCGTCAAGACCGGGCTTGCCTCGCAATCGGCGCTGTGGCCGCTGGCGATCTCCGGCGATTTCCCGATCTTCTGCCTCAGGATCAACGACGACGGCGATCTCGGCATCGCCCGCGAGGCCTTGCGGGCGCAGGAATATCTGAGAGCTCGCGGCATCACCGCCGATCTGGTGGTGGTCAACGAGCGCGCCTCCTCCTATGCGCAGGATCTGCAGCACACGCTCGACTCCATGTGCGAGAATTTGAGGCTTCGCGGCCTTTCGGACGGCCCGCGCCAGCACATCTTTGCGGTGCGCCGGGACCTGATGGAACCGGAAACCTGGTCGACGCTGATCTCGGCATCGCGGGCCGTCTTCCATGCCCGCAACGGCACGATCTCGGATCAGATAGCCCGCGCCACATCGCTCTACTCCAAACCTTCCGAAAAGAAGGAGGAGGGCGCCGAGATGCTGCTGCCGGTGATACGGGAGACCGACGAGCCGGTGGCGGTCGAACTCGACGGCGGCGACCTGGATTACTGGAACGGCTTCGGCGGCTTTGCCGAGGACGGCCGCGAATATGCCGTGCGGCTGCGCGGAGGCGAGGCGACGCCGCAACCCTGGATCAACGTCATCTCCAACGAGCAATTCGGCTTCCATATCTCCGCCGAAGGTGCGGCCTTCTCCTGGAGCCGCAATTCCCGCGACTATCAGTTGACGCCCTGGAGCAACGATGCGGTCGTCAATCGTCCGGGCGAGGCGATCTTCGTGCGCGACATGGAAAACGGCGCGGTGCTGACGCCCTATGCCGCACTGTCGCGACGCAAGTCCGCCCGGTTCGAGACCCGTCACGGCCTCGGCTATTCGCGCTTTCTCAGCACGCAGGACGAGCTCGAGATCGAGGCCATGCATACGATCCACAGGAGCCTGCCGGCCAAGCTCGTCCGGCTGACGATCCGCAACCGCAGTTCGGCCGCACGCAAGCTGCGCGTCTACGGCTATGCGGAGTGGGTGCTCGGCAACAATCGCAGCCGTACCGCGCCCTTCGTCCTCAGCGAGTGGGACGAAAGCGCGAAGACGCTCGTCGCCACCAATCCCTACAGCATCGACTATCCGGGCCGGTGCGCGTTCTTCGCCAGCGACGGAGATATCGCCGGCTATACGGCGAGCCGGCGGGAATTCCTTGGCCGGGCCGGAGGAATCCTCGCCCCGCAGGCAGTGGTCGCCGGCGCCGAGCTCACCGGATCGACGGATGTGGACGGGGATGCCTGCGCGGCGCTCGCGACGGATCTCACCATCGAGGCGGGGGTGGAGCGACAGGTCACCTTCTTCCTCGGTGATGCCGACAATTCCGATCAGGTGCAGGCGGTGCTGGAGGAACTCAGGGCGGACAGTTTCGACGCTGCGCTCGAGGCGGCGAAGGCGTTCTGGGGTGATTTCACCGGAGTCGTGAAGGTGGAGACGCCCGATCGCGCCTTCAACCACATGATCAACCACTGGCTTCCCTACCAGGCGCTCGGCTGCCGGATCATGGCACGCTCGGCCTTCTACCAGGCAAGCGGTGCCTTCGGTTTCCGCGATCAGCTGCAGGATACGCTTGCCTTCCTCATCCATCGGCCGGCGCTTGCCCGTGCGCAGATCCTCAATGCCGCGGCGCGGCAGTTCGTCGAAGGCGACGTGCAGCATTGGTGGCTGCCCGGCACGGACGCGGGCGTCCGCACGATGATCTCGGACGACGTGGTCTGGCTCGCTCATGCGGTTGCGCATTATTGCGCCGTCACCGGCGAGGAAGACATCCTCAAGGAGAAAGTTCCTTTCATTACCGGGCCGGCTCTGGAAGAAGGCCAGCACGACAGCTTCTACAAGCCGGATGTGGCCGACGAGGTGGGCGACGTCTACGAGCATTGCGCCCGTGCGGTCGATCTCGCCATCCGCCGGACCGGCGCCAACGGTCTGCCGCTCATTCTCGGCGGCGACTGGAACGACGGCATGAACCGTGTCGGGGAGGCCGGAAAGGGCACGAGCGTCTGGCTCGGCTGGTTCCTGGCAGGCACCCTGCGCGCGTTCCTGCCCTATGCCCGTGCCCGCAAGGACAAGCCGCGCCTGGCCCTATGGGAGCGGCATCTCGAAGCACTGAAGGATGCGCTCGAACAGGCAGGCTGGGACGGCGATTACTATCGCCGCGGCTATTACGACGACGGCACGCCGCTCGGATCGGCGGAGAACGGCGAGTGCCGCATCGATTCGATCGCGCAATCCTGGAGCACGCTTTCGGGAGAGGGCGACAAGGAGCGTTCTCTGCGCGCGATGGACGCGGTGATGGCGGAGCTCGTAGATCCCGAAAAGCGCATCGTCCGGCTGTTCACGCCGCCGCTCGAGACGACGAAGCAGGACCCGGGCTACATCAAGGCCTATCCCCCGGGCGTGCGGGAGAATGGCGGGCAATATACCCACGCGGCCACCTGGGTGGTGCTGGCATTCGCCGCCCAGGAGCGGGCGGAAGAGGCCTGGCGCACCTTCAGCATGCTCAACCCCGTGTCGCATGCTCTCAGCCAGGAGGACGCCGAGCATTATCGTGTCGAGCCCTATGTGGTTGCTGCCGATATCTATGGAGAAGGCGCGCTTGCCGGCCGCGGCGGCTGGACCTGGTACACGGGCTCCGCCGGCTGGCTCTACCGCGCCGGTGTCGAGGGGATTCTCGGCATCCGCAAGCGGGGCGACAAGCTCTTGATCCGGCCCGTCCTACCCTCCGAATGGCCGGGCTATTCGGCCGAAGTGCGCGTGAACGGCACCACGCACCGGATTTCCGTCAGCCGCGATCCAAAAACTGGCGAACCGGTCGTAAGCGTAAATAATAGTGTCACAGAAAACGCGCATGAAGGGGTTTTGCTGTAGCTGCCGGCTTGAAGCACGAGCTGAACCGGCTTTGTTTTCTTGGATCACGATGACTTGGATCGAACGACCCAAAGCAATCGTGATCCGATCCAACAAGTCGAGCGGAATGCAGGGCGCAAAACGGTACACACTTTTCCTCATTCCGCTCGGAGGCAAGGCCGGCTTTTCTTTGCCGTGTCAGGTTCGTCATTCATTCATGGCGTCGGCGCCGCCCGCATCGGGCCGGCACGGCGGCGCCGGTTTCAACAGGGGTGGGGCGGGGCGCCAAATCCCGGATATGAACGCGCATGCTGCAGAAGACCTTTGAGGGCGGCAACGATCAGAGAGGGGTCGCCCCTCCGATGCCGACCGGGCGCGACACACGCCTCGACGTTTTTCGGGCACTTTGCCTGCTGACCATCTTCGTCAACCATGTACCGGGCCAGTATCTCGAATATCTGACCCACAAGAACTTCGGCTTTTCCGATTCGGCAGAGGCCTTCGTGCTGATTTCCGGCCTGTCGGTGGGGGCGGCCTATTCCGGCAAGTTCCTGGCCGGCGGCCGGCTCGCCCTCACGCTGAAGATATGGCGGCGCGCCCTGGCGCTCTATGTTGCGCACATCATGACGAGCGTGGTGACGCTTGCGATCTTCGCCGGCGGCGCCCTCTATTTCGGCCGTCAGGAGCTGATCGGCGAGATCAACATCCGGCCGATCGTCGAGCAGACGGAGCAGGGGATCGTCGCCATGGTGCTGCTCGGGCACCAGCTCGGCTACAACAACATTCTGTCGATGTATGCGGTGCTGTTCCTGCTGCTGCCCGGGTTTCTGTGGCTGAATGCCGTGCGCCCCAGATTGCTGTTCGCGTTTTCCGCGACGCTCTGGCTCGCTGCCGGCTGCTTCAAAATGGTGCCCTATAACTTTCTCGACGACGGCTACTGGTTCCTCAATCCCTGGTCCTGGCAGTTCCTGTTCGTGATCGGCATTCTGTGCATGAGCCATGTGCGGCGGGGCGGGAGTCTCCCGCGGAGCCCCTGGCTTCTCGGCCTTTCCGTCGCCTATCTCGCGATTTCCGCCTTCTGGGTGCTGTTTTCCTGGTGGAACATCGATCTCTCCTTCGGCCTGCCTGCGGTGCTGACCGGCTTCGACAAGACCTTCCTGTCGCTGACGCGGCTGCTGCATGTGCTGGCGCTCGCCTATATTCTCGCAACCGTCCCCGTCTTCAGCCGGCTGACGCGGGTCGGAAGCAACCACCCCCTGGTGATGATCGGGCGCCATTCGCTTGCCGTCTTTATTTTCGGGACGATCCTCGCAATGGCGGGCCAGGTGCTGCTTCTCGTCACCGACCGGGACCGGATCATCGGCACGATCTTCGTCATCGGCGGCATCGGCCTGCACTTCGCCTATGCCTATTACCTCGAATGGCTGAAGGAGGTCTCCGTGGCGCCGCCACTGAAGGCGGCGTGAGGGACCCTTATCCGCACGCCGGGAGGAGAGTCGTCCCCTCCCGGCGTGGCCGTATGTCACAGTCCGCGCAACCGTTCGATGGATTTGCCCTTGCGCTCATGACGCTCTCGGATCTCGCGACCTTCCCGGTCACATAGAAATGCCCCGGAATCCGGGGCATTTCGTTGTAGATCCGATGGTCGGTGAGGCGATCACGCTGCCGTAAGGCTCTTGCGGACATCCTCGTCCGTGAGGATACCGCTGGCGCGAAGCAGTGCCGCGAAGCGGCCGTTGCTCTGGCTGAGTTCGTGGAAGCCGCCCATTTCCACGATCCGGCCCTGATCCATGAAGATGACCAGATCGGCTTCCCGCACCGTCGACAGGCGGTGGGCGATGATGAAGGTCGTCCGGTCCTTGCGCAAGGCGTCGATGGCATCCTTGACGCGGGCCTCGGTCTCGACGTCGAGCGCGCTGGTCGCCTCGTCGAGCACCAGGATCGGCGCGTTCTTCAGGATCGCGCGGGCAATCGCGACGCGCTGGCGTTCGCCGCCCGACAGCCGGTTGCCGCGTTCGCCGACGACCGTGTCGTAGCCGTTGAGGCGGTCCTCGATGAAATCGCTCGCGGCGGCGGCCTCGGCGGCTGCCATCACCTCGTCCAAAGAGGCGTCGTCACGGCCGAGGCGGATATTTTCGCCGATCGAGCGGTTCATGAGGCCGGCATCCTGGAAGACCGTGGCGATCGACCGGCGCAGCGATTTGCGGGTGACGGTCGCGATGTCCACGCCGTCGATCAGGATCTGGCCGTGCTTCGGCTCGTGGACCCGCTGCAGGAGGTTGACGAGCGTGGTCTTCCCGGCACCGGTCGGGCCGACGATGGCGATCGTCTGGCCGGCCTTGGCCTTGAACGAGACGTTGCGCACGCCTTGGGCGGAGTTTGCGAAGTCGAAGGAAATGTCCTTGAATTCGACCTCGCCGACGACACCCTTCAGTTCCCCGGCATCGGACGGCTCCTCGCGGTCCTGCACGGAATCCTCGAGCTGGAAGAAATCTTCGAGTTTGGCGCGCGCTTCGAAGATCTGCGTGGCGAAGGCCTTCATCTGGTCGAGGCGGCCGATCAGCAGATTGGCGAAGCCGATGAAAGCGATCACCTCGCCGACGCCGAGCTCGCCGCGCTGCACCAGAACGGTGCCGATGACGAGGATCGCCATCATCGAGATGGTCGAGGCAATACGGTTGAGGCCGCTCGCCAAAGCCCACCAGTCGAGCACCGGATACTGGGCCGACAGCAGGCGCTGCGTGAACTTCTTCAGCTCGCGCGTTTCAGCTTCGATGCGGTTGTAGCTGTGAACCACCGAAACGTTGCTGATCGAGTCGGACACGTGCGAGAAGACCGTGTGGTAATGGCCCTCGACGGCAGCCTGACCCTCCTTCGTGCGGCTCATCACGACCTTGCTGATCATCACATAGGCAGCACCGAGCACGACGAGGATGAGCGACAGACGGACGTCCATGGCAAAGGCGGTCGGAATGAGAAGGACGAGCGCCACTGCCGTCGCCAGATGCTGCCGCATGAATTCGAGCCAGAGGCCGAAGAGCGTCTCGCAGGCGCGCAGCAGCGTATGCAGCGCATTCGAAGTGCCGCGCTGACTGTGCCAGGAGAGAGGCATCGAGACGATCCGGCCGAAGGCTTCGGTCAGGAGCGAAGCGCGGCGACCGTGGGCGAGACGGTCCGCCTCTCGGGAAACGAGCACGAAGGCGATCGTATTGAAGACGCCGAAGCCCGCCCACAGGAGCAGCATCGGCGCGACGTCCTTCTGTGAGGAGATCGCGTCGATGATTCGGCCGAACAGAATCGGCTCCGCAATGGTGATGGCAGCCAGGACGATATTGGCTATGACGATCGCCCCGACGCGAAACTTGTGGACAGCAAGATACTGAAGCGCTCTTGCATACACCTGAAACAAGGACACTGTCTCACCCCTTTCGGGTATCGGAATTTCGCCGCAACGGCACGAAGCGGCGATGCGTTGCGTCTTGAACCGACGGCAAGATGATCTTCATCCACCTTGCGTGCCGGCAAAGCCGCGGGTGACGGCCTTTGCGTTCTTCCCAAAAAACGCGGTAGACGGGGCGGATCAGCGAGAAGGATCATCCGATACCATGGGAGGGTTGGCGGGATGATCCATCGTTAGCTATCTTGATGCCCCGACTCCGAGTTTTTGCAGGTTTCCTGCAAGACCGGGCGTGATATGAAGAATTATCGCGGTTGCAACATGAATGGCTTCTGAACGGCGTATTCATATGGCCTGGCGGGTTGCGCGGCGCGTTTTTGATTCGAGGATGCTCTATGAATATTACGTTGCTCGTACAGTTTCTGGCGCTACTGGAAGAGATGAAGACGCGCGAGGAGATCCTGCCCGAGTTCGAGCGCCTGCTCGACCGGTGCGGTTTCGACTTCTACGGCATCGTGCGTCAGCCGAAACCGCACGAGAATCCGCTGAGACTTCTTCTGGCCGGACGCTGGCCGGAGGGCTGGCCGCAGATTTACATCCGCAAGAAATACGTCGTCATTGATCCGACTATTCGCTTCCTCGGTCATGCCCAGCGCGGCTTCCGCTGGCGCGACACGCTCGTGGCCTTCCGCTCGGACCCGCACCGCAAGCGCATGGAAAGCATGATGGTCGAGGCACGCAATCACGGCCTCTTCGACGGCTATATCTTTCCGGTGCACGGCCGGCGCGGGCTCATGGGCAACCTGACCGTGGGCGGCCGGGTGGTCGATCTGAGCCCGGTGGAGTTGAGCCTTTTCGACGCCATCGCCAAGCGGCTTTTCTGGAAGCTGCTCGAACTCACCGATCCGGAGATCATGGCGGAACTCGTCTCGCGCGTCGAAGTCCAGATGACGCGGCGCGAAATGGAGGCGCTCCACTATCTCGCCGACGGCATGACATCGAACGACATCGGCAAGGTCCTCGACATTTCCAGCCACACGGTCGACTGGTACATGAACGGCATCCAGGAAAAGTTGAAGGCGAAGAACCGGCATCACGTCGTGGCGATCGCCTTCCGTCTGGGACTGATCTCCTGACGACCCGTGCTCCTGACCGAATGGGTCAGCATTCGTGTCGCATCTGAAATTGCGCTTCATTCCTTGACTCGCTAATAGTTCTTTTCGCGGGTGCAGCATTCCCGCGTGTCCAAGTCTATGAGGAGTCCGACTTGTCCATTTCCAAGATCCTTGTTGCCAACCGTTCCGAAATCGCCATCCGCGTCTTCCGCGCGGCCAATGAGCTGGGGCTTAAAACGGTCGCGATATGGGCTGAGGAGGATAAGCTGGCGCTGCACCGCTTCAAGGCGGACGAGAGTTATCAGGTCGGACGCGGGCCGCACCTTCCCCGCGACCTCGGGCCGATCGAGAGCTACCTGTCGATCGACGAGGTGATCCGCGTCGCCAAACTGTCCGGCGCCGACGCCATACACCCGGGCTATGGGCTGCTCTCCGAAAGCCCGGAATTCGCCGAGGCCTGTGCCGCAAACGGCATCACCTTCATCGGCCCCAAGCCGGAGACGATGCGCCAGCTCGGCAACAAGGTCGCGGCCCGCAACCTGGCGATCTCGATCGGCGTTCCGGTCGTACCGGCGACCGAGCCTCTGCCGGACGATCCGGAAGAGATCAAGCGACTGGCCGAGGAGATCGGCTATCCGGTCATGCTCAAGGCGTCCTGGGGCGGCGGCGGCCGGGGCATGCGGGCGATCCGCGACCCCAAGGACCTGATCCGCGAGGTGACCGAGGCCAAGCGCGAGGCCAAGGCCGCCTTCGGCAAGGACGAGGTCTATCTCGAAAAGCTGGTCGAGCGTGCCCGGCACGTCGAAAGCCAGGTCCTCGGCGACACGCATGGCAACGTCGTCCATCTTTTCGAGCGCGACTGCTCGATCCAGCGTCGCAACCAGAAGGTCGTGGAGCGGGCGCCGGCGCCCTATCTCGATGATGCGCAGCGCCAGGAACTCGCGGATTATTCGCTGAAGATCGCCCGGGCGACCAACTATATCGGCGCCGGCACCGTCGAGTATCTGATGGATTCCGACACCGGCAAGATCTACTTCATCGAGGTCAATCCGCGCATCCAGGTCGAGCATACGGTCACCGAGGTCGTAACCGGCATCGACATCGTCAAGGCGCAGATCCACATTCTCGACGGCTTCGCCATCGGTGCGCCGGAATCGGGCGTGCCGCGCCAGGAGGACATCCGCCTCAACGGCCATGCGCTGCAGTGCCGCATCACCACGGAAGACCCGGAGCAGAACTTCATTCCGGATTATGGCCGCATCACCGCCTATCGCGGCGCCACCGGCTTCGGCATCCGCCTCGACGGCGGCACGGCCTATTCCGGGGCGGTGATCACCCGTTACTACGATCCGCTGCTCGAGAAGGTCACCGCCTGGGCGCCGAACCCGGGCGAAGCGATCCAGCGGATGATCCGTGCTCTGAGAGAATTCCGCATCCGCGGCGTGGCGACCAACCTCACCTTCCTCGAGGCTATCATCAGCCACCCGAAGTTCCAGGATAACAGCTATACGACGCGCTTCATCGACACGACGCCGGAATTGTTCCAGCAGGTCAAGCGCCAGGACCGCGCCACCAAGCTTCTCACCTACCTCGCCGACGTCACCGTCAACGGCCATCCCGAAGTCAAGGGCCGGCCGAAGCCCTCCGACGATATCGCCGCGCCCGTCGTGCCGTTCATCGGCGGCGAGGTGAAGCCCGGTACGAAGCAGCGCCTCGATCAGCTCGGCCCGAAAAAATTCGCCGAATGGGTCAAGGCTCAGCCGGAGGTGCTGATCACCGACACGACGATGCGCGACGGCCACCAGTCGCTGCTCGCCACCCGCATGCGCACCTACGATATCGCCCGCATCGCCGGCACCTA
>NZ_AQWP01000015.1 GCF_000375585.1 Sinorhizobium meliloti 4H41
CGAGCAGTTCGGCCGCCTGGACGACGCTCAGGCTGCGGCCGCGAATCCGCTGGATCAGTTCAAGACGATGCAATTCCTTCTGCGACATGGTGATCAAACAAGACATGACGACTCCGAACGCTCATGGTCTCAGCCACGCTTCACGTCGCCAGTCTTCCTTCCAAACGTTGACGTTTGACCAGCATCCCAAGCGGCGACGACTGTCGCATCTCTAACTGGCTCATATGTCGCATCTCTAAACGGCCGCTACATGCAAAAATCAGATAATCTATCTTATGGAACAACGCTGGTTTTGTTTCCGTTGCTTTGCTCAATGACAATAAGATGCTTGGATCTGATCCGCGTCTTGAGACGCGATAGCGCGTACCAAGACAAATCCTGACATGCTGAAGCGAGTGCACGCGCAAAAGTCGCCTCAGGGATCGAGGCAACAGAAGGCTATCCTGGGCCGCTTCTCTGACCGGACGTACTTCGCTGCCAGTTCGTACCTTTCAGATCCGCACGGCTCATTGTACCTTCGGGTCGGCAGCGACAATTCCATAGAACGCCTGTGATTACAGGACCTTCCAGTCACTCACTCACCCAGTTTCGGAGCCGATACCGCACTCTTTGGAGCTTCGGTGTGGTTAACGGGATCTGTTTGATCCTCGTTCGCCACATCTAGCCACCCGAAAGCTTGAACTCCGAAGTTACCTCCAGCGCGCGGTCCTGGCGCGCTTCGACGCCTTCAGGCTGGCGGTGCGTGAGCAAGGTGCGGTCACGCTCGCGGATCAGTTCGGCTATTTGCGGCTCGTAGGCGGCGAAAATTGCCGTCAGCCAACGGTTCACGAGATAAGACGGCCGCGGCATCTGTACGTCGAAGCGCGGCAAAAGAGCGATCGTGCCTTCCGCGCCGAGCCAGTCATCGCCGACCACCCACTGGTTCACCGTGAAAAGCCGCAGAAGGCGCCCGTGAGCGTCGACCCCCACAGCCGCGAGATGGTGGATCGGCCCTTGCGGTCCTTGGGGTCGCAAGAAGCAGTGGAAATGGCCGTGTTCTTCCGCTCCCTCTTCAGCCGGGTGGCAGTGATAGAACCACTGAGCGCCGCTCGTCGGGTCGAACACATCGCCTGTCGGGTAGTGGTCCCAGGCCTTGATTTCAGCCGTGTCGCGAAAGGTCTCGCTGAGCACGTTGAGACCGCCCTTGGCGAGCAAGGTTTCGCAGTAGGCGATCTCGCGGCGCGCAAGTTCTATGGCTTGCTCAGCCATTTTCCTGGTCCGGCAAGGGAATGGGCGGCGGAGGCGGCGGAAGCTTCTTGCTCTCGGGCGGAAGGGGAACCGGCGGCGGAGGCGGCGCGAGCTTGGGTGCCGCTGCCGTGCAGGGTGCCCCGGCGGCACAAGGCGCGATGGGCACTGGCGCGGGCGGCGGCGGTGGTGCCGCGAGCGGAGCGCCGGCGGCGCAAGGCGCACCGGCCGCACAAGGCGCGGCAGCGGCGCACGGGGCACCTGCGGCACAGGGCGCCGCCCCTCCCGCCGAACCGGAGGCCGCTGCCGGCTGGGCGCGCGGCACGGGATGACTGTGGTGATCGACGGCCACAGCGGCGGTCGCTGCCGCCAGCGCTGCACCGAAAAGAAGCGTGTTCCTTGTCGTCATTTCTTCTTGAACCCGTCGAGACCGAAAAGCGGACGCATCCAGACGCCGACGAACGAGCCGACAAAGGCAGTCGCAAACCACAGCCAGCCATGCAGGCTGCCCGAAGCGATGCCTGAGAACAGCGCGCCTATATTGCAGCCGAAGGAAAGCCGTGCGCCATAACCCATCAACAGACCGCCGAAGACGGCCGCGAGCATGGAGCCAAACGGAATTTTTGCCTTCGGCGCGAATTTTCCGGCAAGACTCGCGGCGGCTGCCGCGCCAAGAACGATACCGAAATTCATCACCGATGTAACGTCGGCGAGGACGCTTGCATTGAGCGCCGCTTGCGGCCCCGGCCAGCTCCAGAACTCCCACGTCGCGACCGGAACGCCGACCGCCTGCGCCGCCTTGGCCCCCCACAGGCCGAAGCCGAACGTGACCGACCAGGGATGGCCGGCAAGCAGCAGCGTGGCGACGTTGAGCAAAGCCATGAGCAGCCCTGCCCCCACCAGAGGCCATGGACCGTAAGGCAGCCAGGCCCAACCCGCACGCGATGGTTCCGGCTCCCTTTCGATGTTGCCATGCGCCCGCCACTCGATCAGCGCCGTCGCCAGGGCAACGAGGCCGAGCCCTGCGAGCGTCGCGAGGATGGCAGTGCCGGTCCCGAGCTGCCGTCCGAGATCGATCGTGCCGAAGGATGGAAGGGTCAGCCACCACGGAAGATGCGCCGAGCCGATGAGCGCGCCGACGATGAAGAAGGTAAGCGTGACGAGCATGCGGGCCGAACCGCCGCCGACCGTGAACAATGTGCCCGAACCGCAGCCACCGCCAAGCTGCATGCCCAACCCGAACATGGCAGCCCCGACGAGTACGGAGACTCCGACCGGCGCCAGCGCGCCGACGAGCGGCTGGCCACCGAGGCTGCCTGCCGAGATCAGCGGGATCATGGCCAGTGCCGCCACGCCGATCATCAGCATCTGGGCGCGGATGCCGCGCCCGCGACGTTCGACCACCATCCGGCGCCACCCGCCCGTGAAACCGAAGGAGCCGTGATAAAGGGCGGCCCCCAACAGGCCGCCGACGACGAAGAGGGCCGCCTGCCGCAGATCGATCAGCTGCGCGATGACGAGAAAGCCTATCAGCAGTGCTCCGCCGGCTACGAGCGCCGGCCCACGGTCGACACTCGCCGGCGGCAAATATCGAGAACGATCAAAGGAAATGTCGGTCATTTCGAATTCCTGCCGCTTGTGCGGCATTGGTCAAATCGCGAATGTCCGCAGCTTGCGGACATTCGCCTGTTCTTCCGTTACCGCGGATCGGTCCCGGTTCGCTGGCGTCAGGTGCCCGACTTGTTTTCGACCGGGCGCGCCGGGTCGGCCGTCCATTCGGCCATCGAGCCGTCATACATGGTGGTGTTCTTGTTGCCTAGCACCTCGGACAGGGCGAACCATGTTACGGATGCCCAGTGCCCCGTGTTGCAGAAGGCGATGTTTTCCTCTTCCGCAGCCAGACCGGCGGCCTCGGTCAGGGCCTTCACAGTTTCGGGTCGGGCAAAAAGCGCGTGGTCCTGACTGTAGAGCTTGGAGTGCTCGATATTGATCGATCCAGGAATAGTGCCGTTGGCGCGGACGACCGGGCTCTTGGACTTGCCCTCGTGCTGCTCGGCCGGCCGGCCATCGATGAGCTTGACGCCGGCCTCAAGCGCGGCAGCGACTTCCTCGGTCGTCGCCAGCAGCTTTTCCTGCGGCTCGGCGTGGAACGACGCCGGCTCGGGCTTTACGGCCTCGGCGGAGCGTGCCCCGCCGGCGGCGTCGTACTGCCGCCACCCGCCGTCGAGGATCGAGACTTCCTCATGGCCGAGATATTTGAACGTCCAATAGACGCGGGTCGCGCCACCAAACTCAGTGGAGTCCGTACCCCAGGGCACGATGACGACGTGATCGTCATCGTCGATGCCGAGATCGCCGATCAACTTGGTGATCTGCTCCAGCGGCGGCAGCATGCCGGGGACGCCGCCCACCTCGGTACGCCAACCGGCGCTCGCATAGGGGGCGACCACCGCGCCCTGGATATAGGGCTTGTCGCCAAGTTCTGTCTCGGCGACCTTGTCGCGGATGTCGAGGATGACGACGTCCTTATCGCCGGCATGCGCCTTGACCCATTCGGCATCTACGAGTGGACTGATGTCGGCAGCCAGCGCTGAAGAGGCGAGGAAGGACAGCGTGAAGGCTAATGATGCGATGCGCATTTCGTGAGGCTCCCGAATTCATATGTGAACCTCATCTACCCCGCGATGTACGTCGAGTCAGGACATGGTTTGGCTGGAGATCCGCCGAACCTTGGAAAATCTTTCTGTACGGCACCAGCGATGCGGTAAGCCGCGCCGAGGACGCCCCGCCCGGGAGCGTCCGCTGCGCCTGCGCAGCTGCATTGTCTCCGGTCGTTTCCTCAGAACTTGTGGCTCAAGCGCAGCGAACCGGCATGACTGTTGTAGGTGTCCGAGAATGAGCCGTTATATTCCACGCGGAGACCGAAGCCGCTATCCGTTGCAAGATCGATGCCCGCGGTTACCCGCCCGACCACGTCTGCCAACGGCACCTCGCTGTCGAACATGCCGATCCCGGCCGGAGCACCGGCCAGCCGGGCCGAGGTATCCCAGCTGTCGACCGTGCTGAAGCTCACTCCCGCGCCTGCAAACGCCCGCATCACCGTCGTTTCGTTCACCTCCACCCGCGTGCCCACCTCGATCGCCGGGGTTGCGTGGAAGCTCCATTGGCCGGCGTCGTCGACCAGGAGGTCGAGCGCGCCGGTTCCCGACTCGCGATAACCGCTGGCATGCGAGTAGATCAGATCGAGATCGATCAGAGGCCGCACATAATAGGGCTCCTGCGCGAAGGTATAGGCGGCGCGTACCCGGGTGCTGAGGTTGTAGATCTCCGGATCGCCCTCGGCCTGGCCGGCGAAGCCCGGAATGCGGATCGTGCGCGTGTTGTCGTACCAACCATAGCTGCCGGCGACGGCGCCAGACAGCAGCCATGGGCCGATCTCATGCTTCAGCGAGGCGCCGGCATAGATGATGTCGCCGTCGGCGTTGACCCGGCCGTCGTCGCCGCGAATGGAACTGCGATCATAGCCGCCGGCGAAGCCGACGAACCAGTCCGGCGACACCTCCACCTGGGCCCCCGCCCGAAGAGCGTAGGTCGTCGTATCGAAGCCCGACACGCCGCCGCCGGCCTTCTGGTCCAGTGTTTGTGCGCCGGCCTGGCTCCACATGCAACTCGTCTCGACCAGAGCCGAGGTGCCATCGGCAAACATCGGGCAGCTCAATAGCAGGTCGAGACGCTGCTGCGTCATGGCGATGCTGCCGGCCGCGGCCGCGCCTGAAATGCCGGGCGACATGTCGGAGAGAGCAGCCGCGTAGTCGCCGGAATCGCGGTCGGCCAGAGATCCGAGCGTGCCGAAAAGCGTGCCGAAGGAACCGCCGCCGGCGTCCCAAACCTGCTGCAGATGACCGGCGACGTTGTTCTGGTCTTGGTTCAGCACGGCACCGGGATCGGTGAAGTGAGCCGAGTCCGCTGAAACCGACAGCTCATTTCCCGCCCGGCTGATGGAATAATCGAAGATCGACGACTCGGCGCTCAGCGAATGGTCCAGCGCGCCTTCGACGGTGAGGAACGGCAGGCTGATGTCGGGCAGGACGCTGATGGCGTTCACCGTCAACTTGCCGGCGAGCGTGGCGTCGCCGTCGATGATCAACCGGTCCATACGGAAGCCGGCGAAGTCGGCGGTGATCCCCAGCAGCCCACCTGCGTCCTGCGTGAGGTTGCCTGTGATCCGGGTGCCGTCGATACCGCCGGAACGACCGATCGTCAGGCTGCCACGATTCATTACGTCAGCCTCGTAGATCTCCGCATCCGCCAGCAGGCCGCCTGCCTCGTTGACGACGGAGACCGCCGTGTCGCCGCCCAAGCGGGCCACCCTCGACATTTTGGCCGCGACGGGCAAGGCTCCTTTCACACTGCCGCTGATCGTACCGGCGTTGTTCACCATCAGGGTGCTGTCTCCGGGCGAGTTTACGCCGGCGGTATATTGAACGGCGACGCCCGAAGCGGCCGAGACGCTGCCTCCGGAGTTGACGGTCAACACGTTGTTTTTACCGGCCGAAACCCAGATGCCGGCGCCGTTGTCGCCGGCACCGCCGGTGACAGTACCACTGACGGTCACATCGACCGTGCCGTTGTTGTCCGTTCCTGCATCGCTCTGCGCGAATATGCCGATCGAGTCCTTGCCGGACGCCTGAATAGTTCTGCCGGCAGCGAGGCTGACGGTAACATTGCCGCTCTTGCCGTCCGAGGAGAGATTTCCGTTGGAACCGATAAAGGCACTCGTCGCATTGCCGCCGAAGCCGCCGCCGCCCCCGATCGACTGCGCCAGCACGCCGAAGGCGTAGTCGCCGCGCGTGAAGATGCTGCCGTCGGCCGTGACGGCGACGTTGCCACCGTCACCGTAGCTGCCGGGGCTGTTGCCGGTGAAAGAGAGCGGCGCACCCGAGGCGGCGCCGCCAACACCGCCGCCGCCGCCGACCGACTGGATGACGAGGCCATGAGCGGCTATGCCCCGCGTCGTGATCGAGCTCTGGCTCGTCAGGTCGACGGTGACTGCGCCGCCGTCTATTGTTCCACCGCCCGAGCCGCCCACCACCAGCGAGGCAATGCTGTCGGCCTCGCCAGCGCCGCCGATGCCGCCGCCGCCGCCGATCGACTGGGCGACGAGGCCGAATGCCCGAGCGCCCGAAGTGTTGAGGGTCGTGCCGACGCTGAGATCGACTTCGCCGCCGCTGCCGCCGACACCGCCGCTGCCGCCGACAACGAGATCGATCGTGTGGCTGTGCTCTTTTTCGGCGGCGGTGCTGCTTCCGGCGCCGCCGACGCCGCCGCCGCCGCCGATCGACTGCGCTACGATGCCGTGCGCGTCATCGCCGCTCGTCGAAAGGTTGATCCACCCCTTGGCGGTGACCTTACCGCCGCTGCCGCCGGCACCGCCGCTGCCGCCGAAGCCGCCGCCGACCGTGATCCTGCCTGCCGCCTGGTCGGAACCATCGCCGCCCTGCCCGCCGCCGCCGCCGATCGACTGCAGCAGCACGCCATAGGCGCTGTATCCCGCGGTGCTGATGCTGTTGCCATGATTGTCGTCGAAGGTGACGTCGACCGCACCGCCATTGCCGCCCGCACCGCCGCTGCCGCCGACACCGACGGTGATGTTGGCCGTTGCCTGGCTTCCGGACGCGGTGGAGGTGCCGCCCGCACCGCCGCCACCGCCGATCGACTGGGCGACGATGCCGTCGGCCCAGTCGCCCAGCGTGGCGATGCGACCGGCATGCGTCAGCGTGACCGCGTTGCCGTTGGCGGCCGTCCCGCCAGTGCCGCCGTCGTCGATGGTCGCGCCGACACTGACTCCGAAGCAGTAGCCGGATTCACCATCGCCGTCGACGCTGGAGCAATCGCTCTCTCCCTCGTCGTCGAGCGGCTCGGAACCGTCGGAAGTAGCCTGCCCCACCGAGCCGCCCAGCCCGCCGCCACCGCCGATCGACTGCGCCAATACCCCGTCGGCATCGGCGCCAAAAGTAGTGATCTTACCTGCGGTGGTGACGTCGACCGTGCCGGCGGAGCCGCCGCTGCCGCCGGTGCGGCCCAGCGAAACGTCGACAGATGCGGAGAAAGCGCCGCTGCCCTCTTCCGATTCTTCGGCTTCCTCGCCGCCGGGCAGACTGGCGCTGGCCGACAGCCCGACGCTGGCGCCCTGCGAAGTCCCGCCGCCACCGCCGATCGACTGGACGAGCACGCCGCGCGAACCGGACCCGCTGGTCTGCAGGCTGGTGCCGCTGTCGAGGGTCACAGTCGCGTTCCCGGCGCCGGCGCCGCCGCTGCCTGATCCGCCGATCCCGACTTTTGCCGTCAGGTTGAAGCCGCTGCCGATCTGCTTGCTGTTGACACTGCCGACGCCGCCATTGCCGCCGCCGCCGCCGATCGACTGCGCCACGATCGCATTGGCATAGTCGCCGACCGTCGCCACCGAGGCGCTGTCATCCAGATCGACCGTGACGGTACCGCCATTGCCGCCGCCGCTGCCCGAGCCTCCGACCGAGACGCCGATGTCGGCGCTGACCGTGTCCACCGTGCCGGCCGTCGCGGCAATTGACGACGCGCTGCCGCCATTGCCGCCGCCGCCGCCGATCGACTGCGCCACGAGGCCATGCGAAGAGGCGCCTTTCGTGGAGACCGCGGTGCTGCCGTCGAGCGTCAGTGACACCGCGGCGGCGTCATGGGACGATCCACCGCTGCCTCCAACCGCCGTGGAGACGCTCATCGCCAGGGAGACGTCCTCACCGGTCGGCACCGCCACGGTGAGGGCGTCGGCAATCGAAGAGCCGCCACTGCCGCCGCCGCCGCTGATCGACTGCGCGAGCACGCCGATGGCATCGGTCACGTCGCCGTCGTCCTGTCCGGTCCAGATGGAACTGTCGGTCAGATGCACTGTAACCTTGTCGCTGTACCCGCCGTTGCCACCGGTACCGCCGACGGCGACCGACGCGGTGAAGCCGAGACCTGCGGAATAGGAGCTCGCGGTACCGCCGGTGCCGCCGCCGCCGCCGATCGATTGCGCCACGATGCCCGCGGCGTGCGAGCCGCCGGTCATCAGGCTCAGGCCCTGGAAGCCGACATCCACGGTATTTGCATAGCCGCCACCGCCACCGCCGCCGCCGATCTGGAAGCTGCCGAGCCCGGCATCGCCGCCAGTGGCGTTGCCGCCATTGCCGCCGCCGCCGCCGATCGACTGCGCGAGAATGCCGACCGCTCCGGAACCCCCGGTCGCGATCGTGACGGGCTGCGGCGCTCCGGAACCTGCGGAGCAATCGCTGCTGGGATTCGCATTGGTGACGCAGACCCATCCGCCGCTACCGCCGCCCGAGGCACTGCCGCCGACGCCCAGCCCCGGAACCGCAACCGACATATCGATCACATTGCCGCCATTGCCGCCGCCGCCTCCGATCGACTGGGCCATGATCGCATGCGCCATTTCTCCCTGCGTGGTGACCGAACCGCCGGACAGCAATATGTTGGCATGGGTGCCGTAGCCGCCGGCGCCGCCCGAGCCTCCGACGCCCGCGATGCCTTCAGCACCGCCACCTGAACCGCCGCCGCCGCCGATCGATTGCGCCATGATGCCGATCGCCGCGTCGCCGGCGGTGCTGATGGCACCCGAGCTGCGGACCTCGGCAGTACCGCCGTAGTTGGCGGCGCCGCCGGTACCTCCGATAGACAGCACCCCGCCCGCCGTGCCGGCAGCGCCGCCGCCGCCGCTGATCGACTGCGCGATGATGCCGTGCGCGGAATAGCCGGTCGTGGTGATGATGCCGGTATTCTGGACGCTGGCCGTCTCGGCCTTCCCGCCGTCGCCGCCATCGCCACCCAGCTCGAGCGTCAGCCCGTCGGCGATGCCGCCGGTGCCGCCGCTGCCGCCGATCGACTGTACCAGGATGCCATAGGAATGGTCGCCCGAGGTGTCGATCGTCCCGCCAGCATTGTTGATGGTGGCGGTATTGCCATCGCCGCCATTGCCGCCATTGCCGGCACCGCCGCCGAGCACGTCTGTGAAATCGCCGCCCGTGCCGCCGCCGCCGCCGATCGAATGCAGGGTGACCGCAGCCGAAAAGTCCCCTGTCGTCGTGATCCTGGAGCCAGCAGTGACATACGCGCCGACACCGCCGGCATTGCCACCGTAGCCGCCGCCGCCGCTCGTTCCGACAAGGGCCGTGTCGTCGCCGCCATTGCCTCCCTGACCGCCGATGCTTCCCCCCAGCAGGCCGTAGGCCTCGAGGCCGTCGGTCTCGATGGCACCGCCATAGAGGTTGATCTGAATGTCGCTGACGTCGCCGCCTTTACCGCCGGAGCTGTCCTTCTCGCCGCTGGCGCCGTCGCCGCCTCTACCGCCCTGGGCCAGCCCGACGACGCCGGCAACATAATCGCCTTTTGTCGAAACCGTGACGCCCGATTGGACGCTCAGGGTCGAGTTGAACGCAGAGCCGTTCCCGCCACGGCCTCCGGTCGTTGACTTGGTGCCGGCGCCGCCATCACCACCCTGGCTGATGGCAACGATGCCGCCGGACAGTTCGTTCGGGCCGGAGCCGGTGGCGACCACGGTGATGTCGGAATAGGTGTCGATGATGAACTGGTCGCCGTCCGCGCCGGCGCCGCCATTGTCGGATGAATCCTGAGAGGCGGTGCCATAGGAGCCTTGGCTCAACGCATAGATGCCGCGCACGCTGTCGGCACTGTTCGAGTAGATGTTGATCGCACCGATCGAGGCATTTCCGCCGGTTGAACCGTTGCTGATGCGGATGGCGCCACCTGCCCCACCCGCGCCATTGTCATGCCCCCCCGCCTGGCCGGTGGATTGGGCGGCGAGACCCCAGACATAGTCCAGCCCGTTCAGCGGGTTGGTCGCGCTGCCGAGATTCACCTGCCCGGTGTTGGTGATGCTGATGCTTCCGCCGCTGCCGCCGACTCCCCCGAACTGGTCGCCTGCCGCGCCGCTGTTCTGGTTGCCGCCGGTGCCACCCTTGCTCACGGCATGGATGCCGGCCATGCCCCTGGCCGTATTGGAGCTGAGCGACTCTACGCTCAGCGCACCGTAGTTGGTGATCGTCAGCGCGCCTCCGGACCCGCCTGCCCCACCGTTGGACTTGTAGTTGTCGTTATCCCCATCCCCCGAGCCGCCGAAGCTCGTTGCGGAAATCAGGCTGCCGATCGAGCCTGGATCCGTCGAGGTGGTCAGAGTTATGGGCCCGGAATTCGTGATCGTCACGGTGCCCCCTGCGCCGGCGCTTCCCTCGTCGACGCCAGCGCCACCCATGGTGTACGTCATGATGACACCGCCGACGGAATCCCAGGGGATGGTGTAAGGGAGACTGGCGCCGGCCGTGTACGAGGCCTGGGTGTTGATCGTTATGTTCGCTCCGGGATCACCGTTCTTCTCATCCTTGTCATCCACACCACTGTCGCCCCAACAGGCCGACCATGTGTATCCATAGTCGACCTGGCCGATCGTCTGGGTTGCACTTCCGTCACAACCCGCATACGCCTCGCCGGCCAGGGCCGCCCCGCCGAGGCCCACGGCCAGCACGATCAAAAAATGCGACGTGTTCCGCTCGGACGGAAGCGCCGCTTGGTCGCCGGGCCGGAATGCTGCGAGCGAAGATTTCGGCCGGGCTTTCCTGCTTCTGGTGGCGTGCTTCATCCGATGTATCCCCCCGAAAAATGGCGCCCGTAGAGCGAGACACGGCGGCAAGCCTTGCACCGCCATGTTCAACGTGCGAGTGTGCGACGCACTGAATATGCGACTCTTTATAAGTATTAATGATGCGCCCTCAGCGCATGGACACGCCCTATTCGATGAACCGGTCGATCTACTCGGTGAAGAAACCAATCCTGCCCCGGGGATGACGGCAATTAGGGAATTACAGCTTCGATGGTTGTCATTGCCGAGCCCGATCCTCGTCGCGAGCTGAGTGGAGGCCACATCGCGGATCCGAGCTACGGGCGGAGCCGGACGACGCGAAAATTCGACAGGTCGGGCACCGTTCTGGTGGGTGCGCTCGGTTCGTTCTGGCGGGCGCAGACGGCCGGCTGGCTCTTCGGCGCGCTGTTTGCCGTCGTCAGCCGTATTCTCGCATTCGAGGACGTGGCGTTCGCGTTTGCATTGACCGCCGTTCTCGAGCCCCTCGGCTTCGCGCTCACCACCCTTGCTTACCGGGTATTTCGCCACCGGATCGGCGGCGTCACGCTAACGGTCGTCGCGGTCGCCCTGGCGCTCTCGATCGCCGGTGGCCTGCTGCAGATGCTGATCGCCAACGGAATAAAGGACATCCTGCAGCCGAACATCGATCCGGACTACGGCGCCAACGGCTCGGTGATCCCTGCGATCTACTATACCCTGATCTTTCTGGGATGGTCTCTTGCCTATCTCTGGATCAAGGCGGATGCCGACGCGAGAAAGCAACGGATCCGGCGCCACCGGGCCCGCGAGGAGGCGCTGCGGGCCGAACTTCACCAGTTGCGCCTGCAACTCGATTCGCACTTCCTGTTCAACGTGCTGAACACCGTCGCGATGGAGATTCCCGAGGAGCCGGACACGGCGCTCGAGATGATCCACCGGATCACGGCCTATCTGCGCTACTTGCTCGAGAACCAGACGCGTCGCATCTGTCCGCTCTCGGACGAGATCGAAGCAATGCTCGCCTACATCCGTATCCAGGAGCTGCGGTTCGAAGGCCGCCTCGATTTGGTGGTCGAGGTGGACCCCGCGGCCCGGTCGATCGCCGTGCCGCATCTCATTCTGCAGCCGCTGGTGGAGAATGCCGTGAAGCACGGACTGCGCTCGTCGGCCAGCCGTTTCGCGGTCGGCATTACCGTGGAGCGTCGAGACGCCGACCTCGTCATCGAGATCAGCAATCCCGGCAGGCTGGAAGCGGGCGAACGTGACCGCCCGGCCATCGGTCTCGCCAACATTCGCCGCCGGCTGGAACTGCACTATCCGCTCGGTCACGCATTGACACTGATCCAGGCCGGCGACAACGTGACCGCGCGACTGATGCTGAGGGGAGACGCATGCTTCGCGTGATGGTTGTCGATGACGAGCCGCCGGCCCGGCGAGGGCTGAAACGTCTGATCCAAGCGCACCCGGATGTCGAAGTCATCGGCGAAGCCGGTTCGCTGGACCAGGCGCAGCAACTGACGCATGCCCTGCGGCCAGATGCGATCTTCCTCGACATCGATCTTGGCGACGATAACGGATTCGGCCTGATCAAGCGGCTCGATCAGGTGCCGGCGATCGTCTTCGTGACCGGACACGGCACCTACGCGCCGCAGGCGTTCGATGTCGCAGCGCTGGATTTCCTGCTGAAACCCGTCGGGCGGCAACGCCTGGCATTGACCCTGGACCGGCTGCGGCGCTATCGGCGCGCGCTCGACCTTGACAGCAAGATCGAGGACACGGCAACAGCGCCGGTAGCCACGCCCGACAGGAGACGCCTGCACATCAGGATGGCGGGCCAAACAGTCGTCCTGCCGACCGACGGCATCGCCATGCTCGCCGCCGAAGCGGACTTCACGCGCATCGTGATGGCGGATGGGCGGGACTATCTGGTGTGCCGGCTGCTCGGCCAATGCGGCGCAGATCTTCCGACGCCGCCATTCTTCCGCGTCAGCCGCTCCCTGATGATAAATCTGGATCGGGTGGTACGTGTGAGAACGCACGACAAGGGGCGCTCGCTCCTGTCGCTCGGGCGGTCTCTTGCGCCCATCATGCTCGGTCGAGTCGCCACCACGCGCTTGCGGCGTGCGCTCGATGGAGTCCAGCGGGTGAAAACTGTATCTGACGGGAATGACGCTCCCGCTTGACCGAGCAGATCGGCACCGTCGGGGACTGCTGCCGGCCTTCAATAAATCACTGCATTGAGCGTGACGTATACAGGCGAGCCCGCCTCCAGCCGTGTGCTGCCGCGCGCAATCAGCCAGCCGTCCGCACGCTCCAGACGCGCCACGATCCGCCGCGTCGGAGAAGCGGTCGCGCTTGCGGGCGACGGCAAGGAAAATGCTATCGACTTCGATCTTCCGTCGCTTTTGATGCGCGTTTGCGTGGTGCGACGCCGCGTCTCGTCCTGAATGGCAGGGTCGTCGAGATAAATCTCGAGGTGACCTTCCGGGATGTCCGCGCTACCTTCGAAGGTGACTGCACCGCGAATATCCGTCGATTGCGCGGCGACCGGCCCGGTGACGGCGGCAACGGCGGCAGCTCCCACGGTCAAGAGTACCGTGCGGCGGTCGGTAGGGCGCTTCATCACACACTCTCCCTGGAAGCCCCGCGAAACGCGGCGCTGCGGATGGGGCGCCTGAGGCGCCCCATCCGTGCGTCAGATGATAATGAAGTCGGAGGCCGAAAGCTTCAGATTCGTGCTCAGCTGCGCAAACTGAATGGCCGCAACGTCTCCGCCGCCATCGGCGTCATAGGACAAGGCGCCGCTGTCCGTGTCGTATATGATGCGGTCGTCTGCGTCATGGGCGACACCTCCCGCGCTCCCGTAAAATGCGCCCAGGGCGAGAGTGCCTTCGCCACCCACGCTTTCGAAAACGAGGTTGTCCAGCAGGATCGTGTCGTCGATGACATCGAAGTCCTTGATCCAGTCGACATTGCCGTTCCCAAGCGCCGTCGAGAAGCGGAATGTATCCTCTCCCGCGCCGCCGGTGAGCATGTCGGCCGCCAGTCCGCCATCCAGCAGATCGCTGCCTGCGCCGCCGATCAGGGTGTCCGATCCCGCGACGCCCGGCTGGGCCGGAGCCGGAGGGAACTCGACCGACACATTGAGCTCGTATGACGAGCCTGCCGGCACGGCTTCTGCCCAGCCGTCGCCCGGCGCCGTGGGCGACCAGCTGCCTTCCAGTATGTAATAGGTTCCGGTCTCCTGAGCCACGAATACCAGGCTCGAATCCCGGTTGCTGGCAGAGCCCGGATCGCCGCCGCCGTCATCGTTCTGAGCGACGATGTTGCCGGCGCTGTCGAGCAGCCTGACCCAACTGTCATGGACGTTCGGATCGGCGATTCCGTCGATGTCGATCGTAATCACCGTACCGGCCGCCAGATCGATCTTGTAATATCCGCCCTGGCCGTTTCCGGTGGCGTTGACGGTCGTATGAAGGACGGTTGTCGAGTCGAAGATATCGGGATCGCTGGTCAGGGAGAAGTTGTCGGAGATGTCGAACGCGGCCGCGATCGAGTTGTTCGTCGCGTCCGGTCCGAGCGTGGCGTAGCCGGTGCCCATGCCCGGGCGTGGCGGCGCATCGCCCTGATAGGCAAAATCGCCGAGCAGGGTGTCGTCGCCGCGGCCACCGTCGATCGTGTCGTTGCCGCCCTGGCCGGTCAACACGTTGGCCGCACTATTGCCGGTCAGCCGGTCATTGAACCCCGACCCTGCGAGATTCTCGATGGAAACATATGTGTCTCCGCCGGACCTGCCTTCAGTGAGACTGAGCCTGACGCCGCTCGTTGCATCGGCGTAGTCTGCCGTGTCGCTGCCGGCGCCGCCGTTCAATCTGTCGGCGCCGCCGCCGCCGGTCAGCGTGTCGTCGCCAGCACCGCCGGCGAGATCGTTGGCCTGCGCATTGCCGATGAGATGATCGTCAAAGGACGAGCCGACGGCATTTTCGAAGCCGACCAGCATATCGTGCCGGATAACCGCGCCTCGCCCGACGATCTGCACCGGGCCGTCACCGTCGCCGCCGCTGGCAGTGCCATTGGCAAGATCGATGGTGACGCCGTCAGGGCTACCCGCATAGACGACCGTGTCGATACCGGAACCACCATCCAGATAGTCCTGACCGGCGCCGCCGATGATCGTATCATTGCCGGCCTCGCCATACAGGATGTCGCCATCGTTGCCGCCATCCAGGGTGTCGTTGCCGCCGCCGCCGTTGAAGTAATCTCCGCCGCCCTGGCCCCAGAAGTGATTTGCGGCGGATGTGCCGATGAAGCGGTCGATGCGATCATCGGACCCGATCAGGTTTTCGATGCTGTAGAAAGTGTCGCCCGAGGCGGTGCCGCCGCTGGCGACATTCGTGGCAAGGTTGACGAGCAGCTGAAACGGACTTTCCCTGCTGAAATCGACGGTATCGATCCCCGCCCCGCCCCTGAATATATCGACTCCGTCCTGGCCGCTTAGCGTATCGTCGCCGGCGCCGCCGTCGAGAATATCATTGCCCTGGCCGCCGAGGATCGTGTCGTTGCCGGCCCCGCCGTAGAGCGTATCGTTGCCGTCATCGCTCTCGGTCTGGTCCTCAAGGTCTTCGACGTCGATCGTATTGTTGATGTCGCGGCTGGCGAGCGAGTCGCGGCCCCCGATAATCAGGTCGTCACCACCCTGACCAAAGATCGTGTCGTCGCCGGCGCCTCCGTCGAGGGTATCGTTTCCGCTGCCGCCGAAAATGATGCTTGTCATCGTGTTGTCGCCGACGCTGGGCGGGGACGCGCCGCCGCCGCCAGGCTGCGTCGTCGACTCGTCGGCATAGATGATGTTTTCGACGTTGGCGATTTTCCTGATTTTCAGGTTCCTGGACAGAAGGATGACGGTGTCGTTGCCGCCGTTGGCCTCCTCACGAACGATATCGTCAAGTGAATCGACGAAGTAAGTATCGTCGCCGCCATTACCGGCCATGCGGTCGCCACCGCCGCGGCCATCGAGCGTGTTGGCGCCGTCATTGCCGATCAGAATGTCGTCGAAGCTGCTGCCGATGCCGTTCTCGATGTAATAATCGGTCCCATCCGCATTGTGGCCGGCGAAGATCGACACGTTGTTGCTGTGACCGTTGACGCTGGAGAACTGACCGGCGCGCAAGTCGAGGATCGTACCCGCGGTCGAGCCGGAGAAGTCGATCGTGTCGGTTCCGCCCGTGTCGTGAATCGCGAAGCCGATGTCATGCTGCATGCCCGAGGAGGTCAACTGATAGCCGTATTGCGTGCTCCCGAAGCCGTAGACGTTGTCCCCCGTGTTGAGCTCGATGTGCTGATAAGTGCGCACTCCGTTCTCGTCGACGGTCGAGAAAAAGCGGCGGATGACCGCCTCGATGTCGGCCATGAGGGGCGTCGAGGCAGACCAGCGGCTGGTTTCCCCCACATCGATACCGTCGAAATAGGACATCACGCTGTATTGCTGGCGATCATAAGTCCAGGTCGCATTGTTCAGATAGTTGATCTGGACGCCGCCGGGGCCGCTGTAATTGTAGAGACCGGGATGGTTCAGTCCGAATTCATGGCCGAACTCATGGATGAAGGAATCGAAGACATAGCCGCCGATGTCCGTCTTATTGGGTTCCGTGTCGTGGAAACGCTGCCCGATGCTGACGTAGCGGTTGCTCGAATAGGCGCTGCCATCGTCCTCCTCGCCGAGCTCGGGGCTGACGACCTCCATCCAGTCCGTCGTGCTGTCGAACGGTGCGTCGTCGACGATCTCGAATTTTAGAGGGGTGACGGACGCCCACATCTGCAACGCGCCGATCGCGGCGGCTTTGTATTCGGGGTGATCGTTGAGCTCGTAAACGTTGATCCTCAGCGTTCCCGCAGCCAGTTCCGGCGTCAGACTGCGGGGCAATGCCCCAAGGTAGTCGAGAAAGGACTCATAGTCCTCGCTCTTGCCATAAGGGTTATCCGGCGTCTGATCGTTGATCCACCAATTGTCGCTGGTCTGGCTAGGGTTCGGCATCTTAAGCTTCCCTCTCTGACGATTGTGCGCATTTACGGCTTTGCCGTTCTGCAGCTGCCAATTTTCCACCCCGCACGCTTGGCGTGCGCCTGCCCGTCAGCCCCACCCGAAATAATGAGATTGGAAACGTCGACTTGTCACCCCCACAAAGCCGGGGGTGACGTCACGTTAGCCGGTGCGGCGGTCAGTGCGGAGCGGTGGCCGCTGCACTTTGCGATACACGCCGCCAGCCCTGTGTGCGGGCGAGAAGAAGCCGCGATACAAACGCATGAAGAAGTTTTGCCGCCACATTGGTGTAGAAGATCATCATGCCCATCGCGGCCGCCGGCGCTATGTCGCCCGCGTCATCCATGTTCAGGATGGCAACCGAGGCGAGCTTGGTGTCCGTGGCATAGAGGAACACGACTGCCGAGACCGTCGTCATGGCGTTGACGAAGAGATAGATCGCGATCTCCAGCACGGCAGGAAGGCAAACCGGCAGTGTGACCCGGAAGAAGAGCTTGTAGAAAGGTATCTTCAGAGAACCCGCCACAGCCTCGAACTCCGGATCCAACTGCTTCAGCGCAGTGAGCGCCGTCAGATGGGCGACGGTGTAAAAATGGGTGACCGTGCACAGCACCAGAATGGTCATCGTGCCGTAGATGCCGTGAAGCGGGTTTGCGGTACGGTTGAAGAAGAAGATATAGGCAAGTCCCAGCACCATGCCCGGCACGGCCATCGGTAGCATTGCGAGCATATGAAAGGTCGCCCGGCCGAGCCCGAAGCCCTTGGTCTTTTCGACCATGTAGGCGCCGGTGAACACGATCAGCGAGCCGATCACAGCCGTCATAAGAGCGAGCCGGATCGAATTGTAATAGGCATCCCAGCCGCCCCCATCCATGAGGTCGAAGGCATAGTTGCGCAGCGACGGACTGAGGTCGTATGGCCAGAATTTCACGATCGCCGCAACCTGGCACATGCCGATCATCCCGAGGACGAAGACCGCGACCAGGGAGCAGAATGCGAAACAAGCCGCATCGAAACCGCGCCGCGGCTTCGGCTCGTAGGGGACGGCGCGCGCGGAAAGCAAAGCCACCTGCCGGCGCTGCGTCATGCGGTCGACGACGAAGGCCAGAAAGGCCGGAACGAGCAGGATGACCGACACGACGGCGCCCATTTCGAAATTCTGCTGACCGATCACCTGCTTGTAGATGTCGACGGCGAGCATGCCATATTGCCCGCCGATCACCTTAGGCAGGCCGAAATCGGTTATGACCAGTGTGAAGACCACGAAAGCTGCGGAGATCAGGCCGTATCGGGCACCGGGCACGGTCACCGTCCAGAAGGTCCGCCACTTGCTTGCGCGAAGCGACGTCGCCGCCTCGTAGTGACGGGCATCGGCAACCGAGAGAGCCGTCGATATGATCAGAAAGGCGTGCGGCAGCGTGAAAAATACCGAGCCCACGACGATGCCGAGCGGGCCATAGATCGAATGGCCGAACAACAGATCCTTAAAGACGCCCTGATTTCCGAACAGGTACACGAGCGCGATGCCCGGCAAGAGGGACGGAACCAGGATCGGGATCGTAACGATGAGCTTGAACAGCCCCTTCCCCGGCATCCGGCTCCTGTTCAGGGCATAGGCGAGCCCGAAGGCGACGACGAGCGTGACTGCGGTGCTGATCAGCGCCATCGTCACCGAATTCCTGATCGAACGGACGAGCGAAGGTGTTGAAAAATACTCGGCGAAATTGGAAAGTCCGATCGAGCGCGAGGGCCGCAGCATTACCCTGCGGAAATTGTTGCTGTCATATTCCTGCCACTCGGTACCGCGCACCAGCTGCGAACCGGCAAGAAAGTGCGCCTCGTCGCTCGTGCCGCGAATGCGATATCTGACCGGGCTGCGGAAGCTGAAATCCGGGAAGAGCTTCGCCGCCTGCAGCCGCCCATCGGCGCTGGCCTTGAGATCGCTTTCCGGGAAGGCGGCGACGGCGGCATTGAGCGCCGCAGCGGTCACGGCATCGCTCCACCCCTGCCCGCTTTGGTCGCTCACTTGGAACTCGAACTGGCGGAGATCGAACGTGTAGGTCGAGAACGATTTCGACAGCATCACGAAGAGCGGTAGTGCAAGAGCGACGACCAGATAGATGCCGACGACGAGCATGACTGCGCGTTTGAGTCTGTCATCGCCGGAAATCTGCTGGCGAACGGCTCGGCCGGGCGGGAGGAAATCGACAGCAAGCGTCATTCGCGTCAGGCCTTTGTAAAAAGGAGCAGGCGTTCCTGCGGGATTTCGACCTGAATGGCGCTGCCGATCTCGATGCTCAGGCGGCGAACCGCGTTTGTCGAGAAATCCGCGACGAGCGCCTTCTCTTTCAGGCGCGGGGCTGAGAGCCGTGTGCGCCAGAACATGCCGAGAAACTCCATATCCTCCACATGAGCGTCGATGAGATTGTCCGCATTGCCGACGGCATCAAGCCCTGTCGCCCGATGGGCGGCGGCGCCGTGCGGGATGATATCGGCTGGACGGACAGCGGCTACGACCGCCGAACCCGGGGGTAACCGATGCTCGGCACAGGCAAATCGCGTGTGACCGATTTCGACTTGCGCCCCCTTCCCGACCGTTGCGGGGAACTGGTTGGTCTCGCCGATGAAGTCGGCGACGAAGAGTGTCCTCGGGTGGCGATAGATCTCGGTCGGCGTACCGACCTGTTCGATGCCGCCATGGTTCATGACGACGATCCGGTCTGCCATGGAGAGCGCCTCTTCCTGATCGTGCGTGACCATGATCGTGGTGACGCCGAGCTTGCGCTGCAGCTCCTTGATCTCGTGTCTCAGATGCACGCGCACCTTGGCGTCGAGCGCCGACAGGGGCTCGTCGAGAAGCAGCAGGCCCGGCGAGATCGCCATGGCGCGGGCAAGTGCCACGCGCTGCTGCTGTCCGCCGGATAGCTGGGCCGGATATTTCCGGCCCTGACTGCCCAAGCCGACGAGTTCCAGAAGCTCAGAGACGCGGGAGGCGATTTCGTGCCGCGGGCGGCCGATATTCTCGAGCCCGAAGGCGATGTTCTTCTCGATGGTCAGATTCGGGAAGAGCGCATAGGACTGAAAGACGATGCCATAGTCCCGCTGCGCCGGCGGCAGCCTGGAAATATCCCGCCCGCCTTGCCAAATGGTGCCCCGCGACTGGATGTCGAGGCCGGCGATGGCCCTCAGAAGCGTGGTCTTTCCGCAGCCGGAAGGTCCGAGGAAACAGATGAATTCGCCCTCCTTCACCTGAAGGTCGATGTCGCGCAGCGCGACGAAATCGCCATAGGCCTTCCAGAGGCCGCCGATTTCGAGGAATGGCCGTCTTTCGATCTGACGGGTAGCGGAGGCGGGCATGGCCGGCTCCGCGGGGGCTGTTGCATGTTTCATCCGCAAGCTCCTGGGCAATAGGCATTCGATGAGGCTTGACGGGAACGCCCGTGGCTAAGCGCCGAACATTCCCGTGAGACGCATGCGGATCAGGACTTGGGCTCGGATTTCGCGTCGTAGCGCTTCTGCCATTCCTTCAGAATGCGAGCGCGATTGTTTGCGGCCCACTCGAAGTCGTTCTCGATCATCTTGTCGGCGACGTTGTCGGGAAGATTTTCGATCGGCTTGGCGACGCCGGGATAAGCCACGACGGCATAGCCGACATTGTACATCTCGTTGGCTTCCTTGCTAACCGACCAGTCGACCAGCGTTTTCGCTGCCTCGAGATTGGCCGTCCCGGCGATGATCGCCGTGGCCTCGGCTTCCCAGCCCGATCCTTCAGAAGGAAAGATGATGTCGATGGGCGCGCCCGACGTCTTGGCCTTGGCACCCGGGAATTCGAAGGATACGCCGATGACGGTTTCGCCTGATGCCGCCATCTTGCAAGGCTTGGAGCCCGAATGGGTATAGGCGGCGATGTTCTCGTGCAGGGCGTCCATGAAATACCAGGCTCCCTCTTCGCCGAACGTCTGAAGCCAGGCGGAGACGTCGAGGAAGCCTGTGCCGGAGGAATTGGGATTGGGCATCACGATATGGCCCTTGTATTCGGGCTTCGTGAGATCCTTCCAGCTGGTGGGCGGCGTCAGGCCGAGCTTCTCCGCCTCCACCGTATTGTAACAAAGAGCCGCCACATATGCGTCCATACCCACCCAGCTCGGCGGCTTGTCGCCATCCACGAAACGGGGGTCGAGCGCCTCTACGTTCTTCGGAGAATAGGGTTCGAGCATGCCCTCGGACTTCAGCAGCAGCAGCGATGTCGCAGCCACGCCCCAGACCACGTCAGCCTGCGGATTGTCTTTCTCCGCCAGCAGTTTGGCCGTCATCACACCGGTGGAATCGCGGACCCAGTTGATCTTGATGTCGGGGTGGGCCTTTTCGAATGTCTCCTTGTAACGGTCGAGGTCGACCGCTTCGATGGACGTGTAGACGGTGAGCTCCGTCTCGGCAAAGGCGGAAGATGTGAGGATGAGGGCAGTCGCCGCGCCCAGGAAAATCTTTGAAAACGGCATGCTAATTCCCCTTTTTGTTGGCATTCGAATTGGCAAGCTCTTGTGGCGGTATCGGCGACTTGCGCGCCTGGAAATCCGCCCTGCCTGGGAAATCTGCGGGGGATGGATCGATAAGTAAAATCTATTTATTTTATATAAGTATTGTCTCAACTTATATAGCTTCACGTAGGTTCTCGAAATGGAAGGAGCGGCCATCGGGCCGCTCCTTCCGCTGCTACTTGGGTGGCAGATTGTCTTACGACCAGGGCAGCGAGAAGGTCTTGACGTTGGTGAAGCTTTTCATCGCCTCGATCACGCCTTCCTTGTAGCCGTTTCCGGAGTCCTTGATGCCGCCGAAGGGCGACATTTCAATCCGATAGCCGGGCACTTCCCAGATGTTGACCGTCCCGACCTTCAGACCAGCTATGTATTTCTGCATCCTGCGGTAATCATTGGTGCAGACGCCGGAGGAGAGGCCGAAGGCCGTGGAGTTCGACAGGGCGATCGTTGCCTCGTCGTCGTCGGGAACCCGCACGATCGGTATGATCGGACCGAAGGTCTCCTCCAGCACGAGGTCCGACTGGTGCGGCACCCGATCGACGACGATCGGCGGCAGGAGCGCGCCGCTTCTCCCGGGATGGTAGAGAATGTCGGCTCCCCCCTCCGCCGCACGCATCACCCTCTCTTCGAAAAGTGCCGCCGCCTTTTCGTGAATGACGGTCCCGAGATCGGTAGAGCGATCCATCGGATCCCCGAAACGCAAGCGCTTCGCCTGTTCGAGAACCATCGGCACGAAACGGTCCGCGACGCTCTCCTGGCAGAGAATGCGTTTGACCGCCGTGCAGCGCTGGCCGGAATTCTTCGTGGCCCCGGCGACCGCAAGCTCGGCCGCCCTGGCGAGGTCGTCTTCGGACAGGTCGTTGAGGATGATCAACGGGTCGTTGCCGCCGAGTTCGAGTACCTGGCGCTTGTAGTGCGCGTTGGCGGCGATCAATTTCCCGACAGGAACGCTGCCCGTGAAGGTGACGAGATCGACATGCGGATTGGTGATCATTTCCATGCCGATATCGGCAGGCCAGCCGGTGACGACGGAAAGCATTTCCGGCGGCAGGCCGGCCTCGTAAAGAATGTCGGCGAGCAGCAGCGCCGTCATCGGCGTGAGCTCGGTCGGCTTCACCACCACGCAGTTATTGGTCGCAATCGCCGGCGCGACCTTGTGCGCCACCATGTTCAACGGGTGATTGAACGGGGTGATCGCCGAAATTGCGGTCAGGGGTTCGCGCATCGTAAAAATCTTGCGCGCCTTCCCGTGGGGCGTGAGGTCGCAGGAGAATATCTCGCCGTCGTCGCGGATGCACATCTGGCCGGCAAGCGTAAAGACGTCGAAGGCGCGCCCGACTTCATAGAGCGAGTCGGCCTTCGAGATGCCGAGTTCCAGCGTGATGACGTCGGAAATCTCCTCCTTGCGGGCGGCCAGCGCCTCCGCGGTCGCCAGCAGGATTTTCTGCCGCTCGTAGCGCGTGAGCTTCGGCTGATAGGCGGCCGCGATCGCAAAGGCTTCTCTTGCGTGTTCGGCGCGGCCGGCGGGTACGGTGCCGACGACGGTGTCGTTCCAGGGATAGCGGACTTCTATGCGGTCGTCCGTGTCGATAAGGCGCCCGGCTATGCGCATCGGTTCGTGGCGCACTGCGATTGTGACCTCCGCCTTCGTCATAGCGCGCCCTCCGCACCGGCCTCGGCCGCCGCCGTGACCGCGTAGAAGAATGCATCGAAGTTGCGAAGACGCGGCGCGTTCGGGAGTTCGGGCAGCCCACGGTTGACGATGAAGGGAACCTCCTGCTCGGTCAGCCCTCCATGGGAGCGCAACGGTTCGTCGAGGGCGGCCAGATCGTGCCGGTGCTCGCTGGTGCCGAGCGTCTTGTTTTCGGATGAAACGAGGACGATGTCGCCGATGCGGTCTTCCGGCAGCTCGAAGCGCCGGCACGCCTCCGAGCGGTCGAGCACGACGTCGATGCCTTGGATCCCATTCAGCCTTGCCATGATCTCGCCGCGGTCGCATCCGTCCGGAAGATAGGCGGTGGCAAAGGACCCGAGCGCGCCGTGATGCACGACATAGGGGTCGGTGATCGGCAGGATGACGCGGGCCGTATCCTTGCCGAGCCATTCGTCGAGCAGGTCCTGAACATAGATGACGTCGGGTGAGCCGTCCGCTTTGTGCTTCGGCTTCATGCCGTGATCGGCAGTGACGACGATGGCTGCTCCGAGCCCGTCCAGTTCGGCGAGATACCGGTCGAACATTTCATAGAAGGAATTGGCTTCGGGAACGCCGGGGGCATATTTATGCTGAACATAGTCGGTCGTCGTCAGATACATGATGTCGGGGCGAAACTCCCTGAGCAGCTTGACGCCCGCAGCGAAGACGAATTCCGAAAGTGCTGCCGAATAGACCTCGGGAACGGGCCGGCCCAGCCAGGCGGAAGCATTGTCGATTCCGTGCTCCGCGCGGGTCGCCTTGTCCGATTTTTCGGACGAGAAGCAGACGGCGCGCTCTTCGTCGAAACGGAGCCCTTTTCCGAGCAGCGCCCGCAGCTTGTCCTTCGCCGTGACGACCGCGACCCGGGCACCTGCATCATAGAAAGCCTGGAAAATGGTGGGCGCGCGCAGGAACTTCGGATCGTTCATCATCACCTCTTCGCCCGTCGACGGCTCATAGAGGTAGTTCCCGCAAATCCCGTGGACCGCCGGCGGGCTGCCGGTTGCGATCGAGAGATTGTTGGGATTGGTAAAACTCGGGATGACGCTGTGCGCCAGCCGCACGGCTCCCCGTTCCTTGATGCGCTTCAGCGCGGGCATCAGCCCGGCGTCGATCGCTGCATCGAGATAGGCGGGCTCGCATCCATCGAGGCAGATCGCAATTGCGGGCACGCGGGGCCATGGATAGCGGCGGCCATTCACCGTCACCGAAATCTTGGACATCTGGTTCATCTGTTGTGCTCCTGGAAGGGGAATCGGTCAGGCGGCGAGGCGGGCGCGCTCGGCGAGCGCGAGCGCCGGTGGGGTGGCGGTGTCGACGCCCATTTCCGCAAGGCTCTCGGCGGCGGCGGCAACCACCTTTTCCATCACTTGCGCGTCCATCTGGCCGATGCAGCCGATCCGGAAGCTGTCGACGACGGTGAGCTTGCCGGGATAGATGATGAAGCCCCTCGCCTTCATCAATTCGTAGAAGCGCTCGAAATTGAACTTCGGATGGGCGGGGCTGAAGAAGGTCACGATAATCGGCGAGAGCCACTCGTCGCCTAGCAGTGTCTCGAAGCCGAGCTGGCGCATGCCGGCGACCATGACGTCGCGGTTGTTCGCGTAGCGCGCGCCGCGTCCGGCAACGCCGCCTTCCTTGCGATGCAGCCGCAGCGCCTCGAGAAAGGCGGCGACGACATGGGTCGGCGGAGTAAAGCGCCATTGTCCCGTCTTGTTCATGTAGGCCCATTGCGCATGGACGTCGAGACTCAAGGAATGGCTGCGATCCTTCGCAGCCTCCAGTTCCGACTTGCGCGCGATGACAAACCCGAAACCCGGAACGCCTTCGATGCATTTGTTGGCGGAGGAAACGATCGCCTCGTAGCGGAAGTCATCGACACCGGCGGGCACAGCGCCGAAGGCGCTCATGCTGTCGACCAGCAGCTTGCGGCCGCGGCTGTAGACTGCCTCGGAAATTTCATTGAGCGGATTGAGAATGCCCGAGCTCGTCTCGCAATGGACGACCACGACATGGGTGATTGCCGGATCTGCGTCGAGAGCGGCCGCCACCTCGCTGCCGCGCGGGGGCATATAGTCGCCCTTGTCGATCGAGACATGCGTGCGGCCGAGATATTTGAGCGTCTGGCCGATGCGCTGACCGTAGGCCCCGTTCATCAGCACCAGAACCTTGCCGTCGCGAGGAATGAAGCTGCCGAGCATGGCTTCCACCGAGAAGGAGCCGCTCCCCTGCATGGGGACGCAGTCGTATTCGCCGCTTTCGTCTCCCGCAATAGCAAGCAGTTCGCGACGCAACTCGGCCGTCATGCCCCGGAAGTCGCCGTCCCAGGACCCCCAGTCGCGCAGCATCGCCTCCTTTACGGAAAAGGCGGTGGTCAACGGCCCAGGCGTCAGCAGGTACGGCTCGCCCAATCTCGGCGCTTCGAGAACTTCATTCGTCTTTGCATCTGCGGGCATCTGGTTTCTCTCCTTTGAGAACTGCCGGGACATGGGCGAGGATGGCGATCCCATA
This sequence comes from Sinorhizobium meliloti 4H41, assembly GCF_000375585.1. GTDB lineage: Bacteria > Pseudomonadota > Alphaproteobacteria > Rhizobiales > Rhizobiaceae > Sinorhizobium > Sinorhizobium meliloti_A. Next base: position 25,674 of record NZ_AQWP01000015.1, read on the forward strand.
TGTATCTGTAAAATCGATATTTCATATCTATTCATAGATGTGGCTTATCATCCTTTCACAAGCGCAAGACGGCTCTCGAGCAGATCCCCTCGCTGTTTCAGAATTGGATAGGCGAGCGTGGCGAGAAGGGAGTTCACCTCCTTGAGCGCCCGTGCGACTTCGAGGTGCATGTTGCTGGACTCGACGCTTTCCGGGCGCCCTGCCCGCAATCTCGCCAGATGCCGTTCGTGACTTTCCCGTACGAGCGCGCGTACCCGCTCCTTCTCCCGGACGAGCTTTCGCGCCATCGCCGGGTCATCCGACACCAGCAGGTTGAAAGCGAGACGCATGTTGTCGCGCACGCTGGCGTGAAGCACGTTGAGCTCGGTCCAGCCCTCGTCGGAGAACTTGTTGCCGTTCTCCAGCTTGTCGCGGGCGATTTCGACCAGGGTCTTGGACACGATGTCGCCGGCATGTTCGAGATTGATGGCGATGTCGATGAGTTCTACACCCCGCCGCGACTGACGCTCATCGAGCACGCCGCGATGGATTGCCGCGAGATAGAGCTTGATGTCGCGGTGGGCGCGATTGACATATCCGTCGAGCCGGCGGATTTCCTCGATCTTCTCCGGGCTCGGATGCTCCAGGAGCTCCATCACCGGACAGAGCATCTGCTCGACCACCTCGCCCATGAACAGCACCTCGCGCGTCGCGGCGGCGAGGGCCGTGTCGGGGCTGTCGAGCAGAGTCCGGTCCAGCGCGCTGATTCTTCGCGCAAGCGTGTCGCCGTCTTCGGAGCTCTTGAGATCCGATTTGATGAGAGAAGTAACGGCGCCGGCGGTAAGCTGCGAAAGCGGCAGGCAAAAGATCGCGAGGCAGGCGTTGAAGGCCAGATGAAAATGGACGAGCTGCTCCGCCGGGGTTGCGCCAAGATGTCGAAGTTCTGCCGACAAGGGGCCGATCGCCGGCAAGGCGATCACGGCGCCGGAGGCCCGGAAGAGGAGATTGCCGGCCGCGACGCGCCGCGCCTCGGCTGAAAACCCGCGCGTCAGCCACATGGCGATCAACCCGCTGCCGAGATTGGCGCCGAGAATCAGCGGCAGGCCTGCCTCGACGGGCAGAAGCCCCTGTGCGGCGAAACCCAGGATGAGGATCAGGACCGCGACGCTCGAATGCACGATCCAGGTGAAGAGCATCGCCGCCGCGAAGGCCGTCACCTGGTCTTCCGCGAGATAGCCGACGATGGCGGGCAACACGTCGCTCTGTTTCAACGGCAAGGTCGCCTCGCCGATCAGCTTCAGCGACATGAGTACGAAGCCGATGCCGAGCAGCATGCGGCCGAGCTCCCGGGGCTTGTCGCTTCTGCCCTTCAGGTAAAGCAGTCCGCCGGCCGCAAGCAGGAGCGGCGACAGCCAGCCCAGGTCGAAGGAAAGAACGCGAACCACCAGCGCCGAGCCGAAGTCCGCTCCCAACAGGACGGCAAGGCTGGTGTTCAGCGTAAGATAGCCGCTTGCCGAAAGACCGGAGGCGAGCATCGCCACGGCGGTCGAGCTCTGCAGCAGGACCGCAAGGACCGTGCCGCTTGCGGCGGCGTAGATGCGGCGCTTCCCTCCCCTCGCCAGCACACGCTTCAACGACGTGCCATAGGCGTTCTCGACGCCGCTGCGGACGAGATGCACCGCGTAGAGCAGCAGCACGGTCGCGCCGGCCAGATGCAGCGAGAGAGTAACGAGAGCCATCTGCAATCTCTCCGGAATATCGATCCGAAGACCGTCACTTTTCCCTTTACATAAATCAAATCGTTCGTTTCTATCGTTTTATCAGGTCAGCTTATGATTGGGAGAGGCCATGCGGTACGTCCAGCTTCGCGCGTTCCACAATGTTGCGGTTTGTGGAGGCTTCTCCCGTGCAGCAGAGGCGCTGTTCCTCACGCAGCCGGCCGTGTCTGATCAGGTCCGCAAACTGGAAGAGGAATATGACGTGCTCCTCTTCAACCGGAACAAGAAGCAGGTGACGCTCACCCAGGCCGGTCACCAGCTGTTGGAGATCACCCGACGCATGTTCGACACCGAGCAGCAGGCGCTCGATCTGCTATCGGAATCGCGCGCATTGCGGGCCGGCACGCTTCGCATCGTCGCCGACGCCGCCCACCATCTGCTTCACATCCTTGCGGCCTTTCGTCAGAAATATCCGTCGGTTCAGATCTCGCTCAGGGCCGGCAACACGGAAACGGTCATCACCAGCCTCTATTCCTACGAGGCCGACATCGGCGTGCTCGGCGAGGTTCCCGAGAGCCGTGAGTTCGACATCGTCAAGCTGAACTCGACGCCGATCATCGCTTTCGCGTCGAGCGAACATCCGATCGCCCGGCGAAGCACCGTCAGCCTCGAGGAACTCTCGGGCCAGCCGCTGGTGATGCGGGAACGCGGTTCGAAGACGCGGCAGAAGCTCGAGGATTTCGCGGCCGCCGCAGGCGTCACCCTGAAGCCAGCCATCGAAGCGGAGGGCCGGGAGGCGGTGCGGGAGATCGTCGCGGCCGGTGCCGGGGTGGGCTTCGTCTCAGCCGCGGAATTCGGCCGAGACGGACGTCTCGCGCCGATCGAGATCGTCGGCGCCGAAATGCTGATGGACGAGGCATTGATCTGCCTGAAGGAGCGCAGCGGCGGAAAGCTCGTGCGCGCCTTCTTCGAAATTGCCCGTTCGCTGGCGGAGAGGTGAATGGAGCTGCCCGCTTCAGGCGGCGGCTCGCGGCTCCCCGGCATCCGCCCGCACGCGTTCTGACTTCGGATCGTAGGGGCACTTCAGGTGAGCGGTCGCCGGGTGACGCTGACCGGCAAGGTCGATCTGGAAACTCCCGCTTGCGATAAACTCGCGGTCGACCCCTTCTCCATGTTCTATGAGGCCGAGCGCAACGGAACGTCCGAGCGTGTGGCCATAGGCGGCTGAGCGGACTTCGCCGACAGGTTTGCCGTCACGCAGGATGAGTTCCCCGCCCCAAAGCATCGGCTCGGGATCATCCAAGGTGAACTGCACGATGCGTCTGACGGGGGCGCCGACCTGCTTTGCCCGGATCAAAGCCTCGCGGCCGATGAATCCGCCCGGCTTGTCGAACGATACGGCGAAGGCGAGCCCCGCTTCGTGGGGATTGATGTCAGGCGTCAGTTCGCGGCTCCAGGCGCGAAAGCCTTTCTCGATGCGGAGCGCCTCGAGAGCGTAATAGCCGCAATCGACGAGCCCGAGATCGCGCCCCGCCTGGTGCAATGCCTCGTAAACGCCCACGGCAAATTCACTGGGCACGATCAGTTCCCAGCCGAGTTCGCCGACATAGGTCATTCGGTTGGCGTAGGCCGTCGCATAGCCGATGTCGATCTCGCGGATGGTCGCAAAGGGAAAGCCTGCATTCGAGAGGTCGGCGGACGTGATCCGCCCGAGTATGTCGCGTGCGTTCGGTCCCATCAGGGCCAGCACCGCGTAAGCCGAGGTCACGTCGGTGAGGGTGACGTGGGCGTCCGGTGAGGTGTTCCTGCGGATCCAGTCGGCGTCGTGCACCGCCTGCGCGGATCCGGTGACGATGAGGAACCGGTCGACGGCGAGCCGCATCACCGTCAGGTCGCTTTCGTAGCCGCCCCGTTCGTTGAGCATGCCCGTATAGACCGACCGGCCGACCTCGACATCGACGTCCGCGGCGCAGATGCGGTTGAGCGCCTTCGCTGCGTCGGGCCCCTGCACGAGAAATTTGGCAAATGAAGTTTGATCAAATATCCCAGCAGCTTGTCGCGCCGCGTTCATCTCTCGCTTTACTGCCTCATGCCAGTTCTGCCGACCGAAGGCATAGTCCGTTTCCGGTGTTTGGCCTGCTTCGGCAAACCAGTTCGCGCGCTCCCAACCCATCTTCGAGCCGAAGCATGCGCCCTTGGAGGCAAGCCGGTCGTAGAGCGGCGAGCGCCGGAAGGGTCGCGCTGTGTGCAGCTCGCGGTTCGGCCATGGCATGGCATAGTGCAGTCCGAGCGTTTCCTTCACCCGGTCGTGCAGCCAGCGCGGATTGTTGTTGAAGCTCGCGAAGCGGCGAATGTCGACCGGCCAGAGATCCATTGTCGGCGCACCGTTGACGATCCACTCGGCAAGAGCCCGCCCGGCGCCGCCGGCGCTGGCGATGCCCATGGAATTGAACCCGGCGCCTACATAGAAATTCCGCAGTTCCGGTGCCTCGCCGAGAATGAAATTATTGTCCGGCGTGAAGCTCTCCGGCCCATTGTAGAATTTCCTGACCTCGGCCGTTTCGAGCTGCGGCACGCGCACCAGCGCGTTCTGCATCAGGATCTCGAACTGGTCCCAGTCATCTGCAAGCAAGGCGAATTCAAAATCGTCCGGAATGCCGTTCATGCCCCAGGGCTTGGCTTCCGGTTCGAAGCCGCCCATGACGAGACCGCCGACTTCCTCCTTGAAATAGATGTAGCCGTCCGGGTCGCGCAGCACCGGCAGGTCGGGATGCACCCCCTCGATCTTTCCGGTGACGATATACATGTGCTCGGCCGAGTGCAGAGGGACCGTCACGCCGCACATCAGCCCGACCTTGCGCGCCCACTGGCCGGCGCAATTGACGACGATTTCGGCGGCGATATTCCCCCCATCGGTCTCGACGCCACGGACCGTCCCGTCCTTAACCGTGATGCCCGTCACGCGCACGCGCTCGATAATGCGGGCGCCGCGGTTGCGCGCCCCCTTCGCCAGCGACTGGGTGAGGTCCGTCGGATTGGCCTTGCCGTCTCCGGGAAGCCAGACGGCTCCTACGAGATCGTCCATCGCCATCACCGGCCAGAGATCGGCGGCTTCCCGCGGTGAGATCACCTCGACGGCAACCCCTTGCGCCCGCGCCGATGCTGCGGTCCGCTTCAGCACGGTCATGCGATCGGTCGTGCGCGCCACGGCGAGCGAGCCGCAATTCTTCCAGCCCGTCGCAAGGCCCGTCTCCGCCTCCAGCTCGCTGTAGAGCTGTGTCGAATATCTGATGAGGCCGGTCATGTTGGCATGGCTGCGCAACTGCCCGACAAGGCCGGCCGCGTGCCAGGTGGTTCCTCCGCTGAGCTGCCCCTGCTCCAGCAGGACCACGTCGGTCCAGCCGAGCTTTGTGAGATGATAGGCGACCGAGCAGCCTATGATGCCGCCGCCGATGATGACGACCCGCGCCTGTGTTGGAAATTCCTGCGCCATGAACCGACCTCCCAATGGACAGGAGTCAGCATAGCCAGAGATTCACAAAAAGCAACAATAGATGCAACAAAATGCAACATCACGCGGTAGCGACGATGACGCGCGGGCCCTTTCGCTCGAGTGCTTCCGAGATCGTCGGGGGCGGCGGCCTATCCACGATCACACCGGTCGCCTGATGAAACCCGGGTATTCGAAGGGGTGTCAGCCGCCCGAATTTCGAACTGTCGAGGACGAAGTAGGCCTTGCCCGCCATGGCGATCATCCGCGAGCGCTGCTCGGCGCCGTTGCGGGTGAAGTCGGTAACCTCGCCGTCAGGAGAAAGCCCTCCCCCGCCGAGAAAGGCGATGTCCACTCGGAAGCGTCCTATTGCTTCCAGCGCGTCGAGGCCCACTGCCGCCTCCTCGGCAGGATCGATCTCGCCACCCAGCATATGCACCCGGACTTGCGGCTGGCGGCACATGTGCAGCGCGATGGCGAGGCCGGTGGTGCAGATGGTCAGATCACGCGGACCGCTCAATGCGTGTGCGACGGCCAGCGTCGTCGTGCCGGAGTCGAGAAAGACGACCATGCCGTCCTTCACCAGTTCGGCCGCCCTCCGGCCAATCGCTGCCTTCGCGGCGGCGTTTTCCCCGCTTCGCAGGACCAGCGCCGGCTCGGTTGCTTCGAACAGTGTGGCGCCCCCATGCACGACATCGAGCTGGCCGCGGTCGGCGAGCAACTTCATGTCCCGGCGGATCGTTTCGCGCGAGACGTCGAAATAGGCGGCAAGCTCGGCAATGCTCACCGAACCTTCGGAAACGACGCGCCTCAATATTTCTTCGTGGCGGCGGGGCGCGAGCGCTCGGGTGTTCGGCAACTTGGACATGTGAACAATGTTGCAATATTTGCGGCTCGCCGCAAGAGACGTCGCGAACGGGAAGGCGTCGAGTGCAACTACAATGCAGGGATCGGCTCATGTAGAGGGAGAATGACACCGTAAGCCAGTTGCGATGTCCCACTTGAACCCTTGTGGGTTTTGGTGCCGGAAAGCCTTGGTTTGCATGGGCTGGTTGCTGTCCAAAACAGACTAATGTCCAGTTGGGACCGCAGAAGCTCGACCGGAATGCGCCAAAAGCGGTGATCTCGAACATGGTGGCGATGACCAAAATAGGGCCGACTGCGGACTGTCCGGTCCTGGAATATGCCCAACCGATAGCTGCCGTTCGGCAAGCGACCTTCATTGTCGCCGTTCGGAGTGCCGCCACCCGGCCCGATGGCGGACAGTCCGCTCCCGAGTAGCCAGCGAAAGCCGCCCTTTCCAATTACGATCCGGCGCGCTGACTTCGGCCCTGATGCTTTATCCCTTTACATATCCTCGACCTTCAACGATCTTTCCGTCCCGAACGCGCATGATGTTTACCCCTCGAACCCGGTCAGCCGGGCTATCGCCCCAACGAAGCCGCCATCGGATGATCCCCCGATCCTCGCTGGCCCAAATCTCCTCGGCTTCGAAGACGAGGTTCGCAGAGGATGCAATCCCCTTCCAGAAGTCGAGGCAAGCTTCACGCCCTACGTAGCGTGCGCCATCCGGTGCGGGCGCCGTGTTCTCAAGGACGCAGCCCTCACCAATCAGATCATCAAGGTCTTCCGGGCGGTGCTTCTCAAACGCGTTATGGAAGCGTTTCACGATTTCGCGGGTAGTTTCGCTATCGGTGATCATCTTTTTACCTCTTGAGATCAGGGCCTAGAAAGGCTTTTCGGACTTGTTGGTGCGATAAAGGCTTACGGCCACCTCCCGGGGTTTTCCGCGCGGACCTCCCCTCGCGACCTTGCGCCAGGCGTCTAGCGTGGCCTGATCGCGCCAGCACTCGAAGAGATTGACGCGCTCCGGATCGACCGCGTCCGCGCTTATCGAGAAGTCGACACAGCCGTCATAGGCTCTCGCGCGTTCGACCATACTCTTGAAGGCTTCCACGGAGCCGTCCCGCTTCTCAGCGTCGGTCCGGGTATAGCCGGCTATGATAATCATGAGCTTTGCTCCCTGAAACGTGTGGATGGGTTGCTGCTGTCACTCAGGAAGCGGCGCCGACTGGCCGGGAATTTTTGAATAACCCAGCGCCTCGACGATCAAGCCGTCCCGGACGTGCATCAGGTTGATGCCCCGGAGCGAACCCCCGGAGCCGAAGTTAAAACGCCAGCGGATGATCGCCCGGTCGCCCATTGCGATCGTGTCTTCGACGTCGAAGTGAGCAGTCCTGTCGGCGGCCAGAACCTCCCAAAACGCGAGGCAGGCGTCATAGCCTTCGTATCGCGTTCCATTGGGTGCGGGCTGAATGGACTCCATCACGCAGTCCGGGGCGATCAGGTCTTTGAGGATAGCGGGCTTGTGATCGCGGAACGCCTGGTTGAACCTGCGCATGATCTCGGCTGTCTCGATCGTTTGCATAATCTCCTCCTAGTCAGACAGGTCTGTCTAGTTGCAGTATACAGACCTGTCTGTTAGAGTCAACCGCATGAACAAAGCCATGTCGCCGACCGATTCCAAGGCAAGCGCCGCACGCCGCCGCTTGCTCGATACCGCCACTAGTCTTTTCTATACCGAGGGCATTCGTGCAGTCGGCATCGACCGCATCATCGCGGAGGCGGGCGTGGCCAAGGCGACGTTCTACAATTACTTCCCATCGAAGGATGACCTCGTCCTCGCCTATATCGAGGAGCAGGACCGGCTTGGGCGGGCGGCAGTCGCAGCGCTGCCGAAGCAGCCTCCACGGGACAGGATCGCCGCTATCATGGGGCGCATCAGCGAGGCCGTGGTCGCGGGAGGTTGGCGTGGATGCCCGTTTCTCAACGCCGCGGCCGAATATCCAGCCCCTAAAAGTCCCGTGCGGCAAGCCATTGAAGCGCGGCGCGCCTGGTATTACGGTGTCCTACGGGACCTCCTTCAGGCGGACGGCGATCCGACCCCTTCCGTTACTGCCTCGTTGCTTGTCGCCGTATCAGACGGCTTGCTCGAAGCCGCATACCTTGACGATCCGGCGGCCGTTCCCGCCCTTGTAGGCGAAGCGCTGGATAGGTTGCTGGTCCGACTTTGAGGAAGTCGGATGGGCTCAAATCTGCCGAAATTCGTGAACTGTGCGCCGGGGACTTTTGCCGCCAATCAGGGGCAGCTCTCCGACTCGCCTGCCCAATAGCGGCCAGTCCGATCCAGTGACCGCAATGGGTCCTCTTGGTGTCGCAGATGCTCCCGACACTGCGACACCCGATCCTGTGAACTATAAGAGGCGGACCGACATGCCCCCGTCAACGATCATGGGACTACCAGTCATGAACTGGGACCGATCCGAGAGAAGAAAGAGTGCGGCTTGAGCGATCTCCAAAGCCGAAGCCATTCTCTTTATGGGGTGCAGGTCAGAGACGAACTTTAAAGCTTCAGGATTACCTTCGCCACCTGCCGGGGTGACTGTCCCTCCGGGCAGCAGCGCGTTGATACGGATGCCCTCTCTGGCATGCTCAGCGGCAAGCGATTGGACAAGCCCATTCAACCCCTGCCTTGGACGCGGCATAGGCTGCCATACCTGGTAGGCCGCCGTTGCTGAACCCGACGAAAGAGGACGTGAAGACAATAGAGCCGCCGCCTTGCTCCTTCAGAACCGGAACCTGCGCCTTGGCCGCCCAGAAGGCGCTGGTTAGGTTTGTCGAGATTACTCTGTTCCAGTTGTCAATGGACATGTCAGGTACCGCCACCATGTCACCCACCACGCCTGCGTTGTTGAAGGCCCCGTGCAGGCTGCCGAAACGCTCCAGGGCCAATTCGGTCAGCGCACCTGCATAGGCTTCATCCAGCACATCACCTGCACGGTACACGACGCTGCCGCCGCCTCTGGTGATGTCCTCGGCAACCGATTGAAGTTCATCAGATCGGCGCGCGGCCAGAACGACATTTGCCCCCTCGGATGCAAACAATCTGGCGGCGGCTGCTCCGATACCACTGCTGGCTCCGGTCACGATCAAAGTCTTGTTAGCCAGTTCCATTTTCATCTCCTGTTTATGATGCAGGAGATGGCTATTGCGCCCTCAGGCCGGTCGCCACCCGTTTCCTGTCTCAGCAGAAATCCGCTTCGGGCCGAACGCGGACGCATTTGCCCAGCAACTGGCCTTGATGGGCACAAAGTTGTCCCCTTCCGCGGTGCCCGTCATTGCTGTTAGGGGGATGACCTCCCCTTGGTGTCACGGCGGCCGCAATCTCGCAGCCCGCTTTTGGTGCATCAGACGGCCCTGCATTTCGTCCTCTCCTTGAACCGACACCACGCACGCGATTAATTTGCGATTTGTGATTTTTTGTGGAGCCCTGAGATGGACGGGCGCGGCGAAACTGGCGTCAGGCGGCCTGAACCACCGTCACGGCAATCATATGGAAGACGTCGGCCGCACTGCAGCCGCGCGAAAGGTCGTTGGCTGGCCGTGAAAGCCCTTGGAGGATCGGTCCTATTGCCGTCGCGCCGCCGATCCGCTGGGCGATCTTGTAGCCGATATTGGCAGCGTCGAGGTTCGGAAACACGAAGACGTTGGCCTCCCCGCGCAGCGCCGAATGCGGCGCCTTGGTCAGACAGACGGCTTCGACGAAGGCGCTGTCGAACTGCAATTCGCCGTCGATGATAAGATCGGGCTCGGCGCGCCGCGCCATGCCGGTCGCCTCGACGACCTTCGAAACGCGCTCGTGAGCGGCGCTGCCGCCTGTCGAGAATGAGAGCATCGCGACTTTTGCCCGTTCTCCGGCAAGCCTTTCGAAGGACTTGGCCGACATGCGCGCGATGTCGGCGAGACCGGCCGCGTCCGGGTCCACGACCAGTCCGCAGTCGGCAAAGACGAAGGCCCCCTTCCTGGCGTGATGGGGCTCGCAGAGCATCATGAGGAAGAAACTGGAGACGAGCCCGACGCCGGGCGCCCTGCCGATCACCTGCAATGCGGCACGAACGGTGTCTGCGGTCGTTGCGACCGCGCCGCCGACAGTCCCATCGGCCATTCCTTCGCGCACCATCATCGCGGCGAAGGTCAGCGGTGACAGGACGGCGGCCCGAGCCGCGGTCTCGTCGACGCCTTTGCTCCTTCTGTGCTCGAGATAAGCGGTCGCGAAATCATCGGCAAGCGGAGAGCACGCCGGCTCCTCGATCCGGAATTCCTGCGGGATTGCGCCCAGGGCTGCGAGCCTCTGCGCAACCGCCTCGCGGTTTCCGACCAGCGTAATCTCCGCCACGCCTTCCCGCCTCGCCTGCACGGCGCCGGCGACGATCCGCGGGTCCTCGCCTTCCGGAAGGACGATGTGCCGCGGCGCTTTCCTGGCGGCGTCGATGATGCGATCGAGAGGTTTCATCAGCTGTGTCCCAGATAGTACATGCCGGCGAGTATGAAGACGGCGATGAACAGCGTTTCGGCCACGACCAGGGCAACGGCATCTCCGCCGACTTCGAGGACGCGGCGCAGCGACGTCTTCATGCCGACCGCCACGATGCCCGCCAGCAGCGCCCATCTGGATATGGCCATCCCGACCTCGCTTGCGAGCACCGGCACCAGCCCGGCGGAATTGAAGCCCGCGAGAACGAGGAACGCCAGGACAAAGCCCGGCACGAGCGGCGCGCGCTTTCCGATGGACGCGCCCTCCTGCGGAACGCCGCGCAGGGCGAGGGAAAAGATCAGGACCACCGGCGCCAGCATCGTCACCCGGATGAGCTTGACGAGCGTCGCGGTCTCGCCCGCCTCCGGAGAGACCGAAAAGCCGGCTCCCACCACCTGGGCGACATCATGGATCGTGCCGCCGAAAAAGATGCCGGTGGCTTGGCCGTCAAGCCCGAGATACTCGGCGACGATCGGATAGCCGATCATCGCAAGCGTGCTGAGCACGGTCACCGACAGCACGGTGAAGATAAGATTGCGCTCGGAAAATTCGTTGCGGGGCAGCACGGCGGCGATGGCCATGGCGGCCGAAGCGCCGCAAATGGCGACCGCGCCGCTGGTGAGAAGGGCGAGACGCCAGCCCCGGCCAAGCAGGCGGGCGGCCAGGAGGCCGAACAGGATGGTTGCCACGATCGCCGAGACGAGCAGCAGGATGGTGCCGGCGCCGAGGCCGATCAGAAGATCGACGCTGATGCGCATGCCGAGCAGCGCCACACCGATCCTCAAGATCAGCTTTGCCGAAAGCTCGATGCCCGCGACGCAACGTCCTTCTTCCGCCAGGAAGTGGAAGGCGATCCCCAGCAGCAGTGCCATCAGCATCGCCGGCGCCCCGTAATGCTCCGACAGGAACTGGGCAGCCATGGCGACGGCGGCCGTCACCAGGAGACCCGGTCCATAGGTCGACAGGACGACTGACAGGGATTGCTTCCGTCGCTCGGTTTTGGGGATCGCGTCCATTTTTTCTTTCCGTTGAGTGAGCTCGGCGGTGACCACCGCCGAGCAAGTCGCGAGAGCTTCTTACATAGGTCGCTGGGTGCGCATGTCGGCGCGATCGATGCCGGCCACCGCTACCGGCTTCTTCATCGCATCGCGGCGGAAGGGCTCACCGAGTTCCTGGTTGAGGATAACCTCGACGAAAGTGGTGATCCCCCTGGCCTGGTCCTCGATCGCCTTCGCAAGCGCCTCGGTGAGTGCGGCCGGCGTGTCGACCGTCACGCCCTTGAGGCCGCAGCCATCTGCAACCTTGGCGTAGCTCAGGTTCGGATTGAGCTCGGTGCCGACGAAGTTGTTGTCGTACCAGAGCGTCGTATTCCGCTTTTCCGCTCCCCACTGATAGTTGCGGAAGATCACCATGGTGATGGCCGGCCAGCCCTCGCGACCGATCGACGTCATCTCGTTCATCGAGATGCCAAAGGCGCCGTCCCCGGCAAAGCCGACCACCGGCACGTCCGGGCAGCCGATCTTGGCGCCGACGATCGACGGGAAACCGTAACCGCAGGGGCCGAACATGCCCGGCGCCAGATATTTCCTGCCCTGTTCGAAGCTCGGATAAGCGTTGCCGATCGCGCAGTTGTTGCCGATGTCGGTGGAGATGATCGCCTCCTTCGGAAGCACGGCCTGGATCGCCCGCCAGACCTGGCGAGGCGACATGCGATCGGGCTCGCGCCGGCGTGCGCCGACGTTCCACTCCGTGCCCGGATCGTCATCCTCATGGTCCATCGACGAGAGCTGCTGCAGCCAGGCCGAGCGCGTCTGGTGTATCAGCGCCTTCCGCTCTTCGCGGCTCGCGTCGCCGGCGGCCGGCGCAAGCTGCTGAAGAATCTGCTGCGCTACCTGCTTCGCGTCACCGCAGATGCCGACCGTCACCTTCTTGGTCAGGCCGATCCGGTCGGCATTGATGTCCACCTGGATGATCGCCGCATCCTTCGGCCAGTAGTCGATGCCATAGCCAGGCAGCGTCGAGAAAGGATTGAGCCGCGTACCCAGGGCGAGCACGACGTCTGCCTTGCTGATCAATTCCATCGCCGCCTTCGAGCCGTTATAGCCCAAGGGTCCGACCGACAGACGGTGGCTGCCGGGAAAGGCGTCGTTGTGCTGATAGCCGCAGCACACCGGCGCATCCAGCTTCTCCGCAAGTGCCATGGATTCCTGGATGGCGTTGCCGATGACGACGCCGGCGCCGTTGAGAATGACCGGGAACTTCGCTTCCGAAAGCAGCCGCGCGGCCTGGGCGATGGCCGCGGGGCCGCCCGCCGGCCGCTCGAAGCGGACGATGCGCGGCAGATCCACGTCGATAACCTGCGTCCAGAAGTCCCGCGGGATGTTGATCTGCGCCGGTGCACAACCGCGCCATGCCTTTTCGATGACCCGGTTAAGGACCTCGGGAATGCGGCTCGGATCGCGCACTTCCTCCTGATAGCAGACCATCTCCTCGAACATAGCCATCTGGTCGACTTCCTGGAAGCCGCCCTGGCCGATGGTCTTGTTGGCGGCCTGCGGCGTGACCATGAGCAGTGGCGTATGGTTCCAGTAGGCCGTCTTCATGGCCGTGATGAAACCGGTCACGCCGGGGCCGTTCTGGCCGATCGCCATCGACATCGTGCCGGTCGCACGGCTGAAGCCGTCGGCCATCATGCCGGCATTGGTCTCGTGGGCACAGTCCCAGAACCGGATGCCCGCCTTCGGAAACAGGTCCGATACGGGCATCATCGCCGAGCCGATGATCCCGAACGCATGCTCGATGCCATGCATCTGCAGGACTTTTACAAACGCCTCTTCGGTCGTCATTTTCATGTCATGTTCCTTTCGCGTTGAGGGTAAGGCCGACCGGGCGGCTAAAGAATTTCATCCTTGAGGTAGTACCAGCGATACATGCCCCACTGGCCGAGGCGTCTGAAAGGCGTGAGCAGGCCATGACTCGGCAGCGGCGACGTGAAGATCGGCAGATCGAGGGCGCCGCCCTTGCCCGCCACCATCTGGGCCATGCGGCGGCCGGCCTGGGCGGAATACATGACCCCGTTGCCGCCATAGCCCATGGCGTAGAACAGCGGCTGCTTCGGGTCGGGGCGGAAGATGCGCGGCATCATGTCGTGGCTGACATCGACCCAGCCCCACCAGGAGTAGTCGATCGTGATCCCCTTCAGGATCGGGAACTTTCGGTAGAGCCCTTCGAGCAGCCGATCGAGATGTTTGGGGTTGACCGCGTCGCGGCCGGTGATGGCGCTGCGGCTGCCGATCTGCACGCGACCGTCCGGCATCATCCGGTAGTAGTGGCGCAGCGTGCGCGTATCGGTGAGCGGGATCCGGGTCTTGAAGTTCAGTTCGGCGCGTTCTTCCTCGGTCAGCGGGCGTGTGACGATCGAGTTCGAGAGGATCGGCATCAGCCTGTGCCGCGTCATCGTATGCAGGTCCGGCGAGGTATAGCCTGCCGTCGCAATGCAGACGGCGCGCGCACGAACGGTGCCGCCCGGCGTCGTCAGATGATAGGCTCCGTTCTTCCAGTCGCAGCCGAGAACGGGGCTTGCCGTATGGACCCGCGCACCGAGCTTGCGCGCCAGACTGAGGTAGCCGAAGGCCAGCTTGGCCGCGTGGATGCCCATGCCGTCCGGTTCGTACATCGCCCCCCTCGCCTCCTCGTCGCGTACGAAGTCGCGGTGGACCTCATCGCGGCCGACCATGCGCGAGCGGTAGCCGAAAACCTCGTTGAGAAGCCGCGACTCGGTTTCGAGCGCCGGCATCACCTTGTCGCGGTGGGCGATATAAAGATGGCCGCCGTCCTGAGGGTCGCAGTCGATCTCGGGCGAACGGATCAGGTCCCGGAAGAGATCGAAGGCTTCGCTGATTTCGCCATGCAGCCTTTTGGCGACATCGACGCCCCAGCGCTCGATCCATTGCGAACGCTTGAGCCGGCCGGCGGAGATCTGCGCCTGACCGCCGTTGCGGGTGCTGCAGCCCCAGGCGACGCCATTGGCTTCGAGCACCGTCGCCTTGATGCCATGCTCCTGGGCCAGATGGATCGCGCAGGAGAGCCCGGTGTATCCGGAGCCGACGACAGCGACGTCGACGTCCATATCGCGTGTGACGGGTCCGTCGTCGGCAGGCGGAGTGCCGGCCGTGCCGATCCAATAGGTCGGCGCATAGTCCTTGCCGTCGCCCGGATTAGGCGCGCGGATCGGATCATAGGTCGGATCGAAGGGCTTCCGCGATGCGATCGGTCTGGCCAGTTGATGTTCCATGTCGTGATCCTGCCCTGAGGCTCTCAGTATCTCGGCTGCGGTTCGATGAGCGGCCGGTTCTTTCGGAATGCCTGCTTGCGGACGATCTTTCCGTCGCGAAGCGTGAAGAGATCGCAGCCTTCCGCGACGATGCGCGAGCCGTCCTCATTGGTGCCTGAGAACGTCCACTCGGAGACGGCGCGATCAGCATGGACGAAGTGGCTGTGATGATCCCAATGGGCATCCCGCATTGCCGTCCATACACCTGAGAAGGCATCGGCAATCGCCGCAGCGCCGACGATGCGCTTGCCGCAGGCCTCCGGCCCGGCAACGGCGTTGAAGACGCAATCGGCGGCGAAAAAGGCCATGACGCCGTCGATGTCGTGCCTGTTGAAGGCGTCGAAAAGCTTTGCGAGATCTTCGGCAGTCATGTCGAAATTCCTTTGTTCATGCCTGGGCATAGCTTCGCCGGGCGGGCGGCCCTAAGCCCGTTTGAAATGGGTTGGAAGAGATTGTCCGGGGCGGCGCCCACTACGTCCGATCGGCTGCCGTCACACTTTGCCCTTCCAGGGAATGAGCGCCTTTTCGAGGTAGCGGATCATGAGATCGAAGGCGAAAGCGAAAACGCCGATGACGACGATGCCCATGATGACCGTATCGCTTGCGAGATATTCGGCGGCATTCAGCACCATGAAGCCGAGGCCACGATGGGCGGCCACCATTTCGGCGGCGACGAGCGTGGTCCAGCCGACGCCGATTCCGATACGCATGCCGGTGAATATCTCCGGCAGGGCCGCCTTCAGGATCACATGCCTGATCACCTGGGCTCGCGTCGCACCCATCGCATAGGCCGCATGGATCTGTTCCGTCGAGACCGAGCGGACACCGGCTCTGGCGGCGATCGCCATGGGCGCGAAGATCGCCAGATAGATCAGGAACACTTTCGGGAATTCGCCGATGCCGAGCCAGATGATGATCAGCGGCAGATAGGCGAGCGGCGGCAGCGGCCGGTAGAATTCGATGATCGGGTCGAAGAGACCGCGCACCACCCGGTTGACGCCCATGAGGATGCCGACGGGAACGGCCGTGACGAGTGCCAGCACGAAAGCTCCGAGCACGCGCCCGAGACTTGACAGAGTATGCTGCGCCAAAGTGGAGTTCGAGACGCCCTCCGTAAGCGCAATCACGAACTTGTCCCAGACGGCGAGCGGCGACGGCAGGAACAGCGGCTTGATCCAGCCCATTTCGGTCACGAGCAGCCAGAGCGCGATGAAGGCAAGGGCCGTGAGCAGGCTGATGTGGCCGCTCATGCCGTCGCCCGGCGCACCGTAGATCCTGCCCGGACGAACCGGTTTGCTCTTTGCGACACCCTCAAGCATGGAGGATCTCCGGGCTCCCGGACTGGCGCTCGTCGCCATAGATGATGCCGAGGATTTCTTCACGCATGTCGATGAAGTCGCGGCTGGATTTGATTGCGCGTGCATTGCCGTTCTCCAGGAAGCGTTTGTTGAAATCGAGCTCGTAGGTATGGGTGATGCGGCCCGGACGGGGCGACATCACGATCAGCCTGGAGCCGAGGAACAGCGCCTCCTCGACGCTGTGGGTGATGAAGAAGAACATCTTGTTGGTGAGTTGCCACACTTCGAGCAGCAATTCCTGGATGGTCTCGCGCGTCAGCGCGTCGAGGGCAGCCATCGGCTCGTCCATGAGCAGCATCGCCGGATCGCAGGTGAGCGCGCGGGCGATGCCGACACGCTGCTGCATGCCGCCGGAGAGGTGATAAATCATGTGCCGGTGGAAATCCTGCAGCCCGACAAGCGCGAGATTTCTGGTCGCCAGGTCCCGCCGGGTCGCCTTGTCGACACCCCTGAGCTTCAATCCGAACTCGGTATTGTCGATGACGTTAAGCCAGGGGAGCAGCGCGTGCTTCTGGAAGACGACGCCACGGTCGGCACCGGGGCCGGTGATGCGGCGGTCGCCCAGCATGATTTCCCCGGCGCTCGGCGCCATGAACCCCGCCATCAGGTTGAGAAGCGTGGTCTTGCCACATCCGGATGCACCGAGGGCGACGACGAAATCGCCGCTTTTGATTTCGAGGTTCACGCCCTTGAGCGCGATGACCGCCTGGTCCGAATAGAGACCGGGATAGGTCAGACTGACATTGCTGACGTTAAGCGTTTCCATGTCGCAGGCCTTCCTGGAAGTGCTGTGCCGAGGGTATCAGCGGCGCTCCTGGCCGCGCACGGTGCGCGGGCGGGAGCGCGCGTCGTCTGCTACTTGGAGGCTTCTTTCGCATATGAGCTGTTGACGAAGGGCGCGTAGTCGTCGAGCGCGGTGTCGATCTGTTTCTGATCGACCAGAAACTTGGCGCTCGCCTCCAGCGCCCGGACAGCGCCGCCGCCAAGCCACTGATCGGAGACCTGTTCGTCGACGGTCGGGAAGGACAGGAGGTTCAAAGCCTGGACGATACCCTCGGCGTCGCCGCCGATCAGCTTGACCATGCCCTGGACCTGCGGCGAGTCAGCCTTCCAGCCGCTGCCGTTCGCCTTGTAATCGGCATAGGCGTCCGCGAGCACCTTGGTGAAGGCGGCCATGAATTTGGGGTTTTGCTCGGCCCATTCCTTGTCGGCCACGAGGCCGTCGAAGGTCGGCACGCTCGCCGCGCCGATCGTCTCGGAATCGGAGATGACCTTGCCGCTCTTCAGGAGTTCCGACAGCGCCGGTGGCCAGACATAGGCGGCATCGATATCGCCACGCTGCCAGGCAGCGACGATCTGCGGCGGCTTCATGTTGAGGATGTTCACTTCCCGCGGATCGGTTTTCCAGACCTGCTCGAGGCCGACCAGCAGATGGAAGTGCGACGTCGAGACGAAGGGGACGCCGACATTTTTCCCCTTCAGGTCTTCCGGCTTTTCGATGCCGGATCCTTCTCGTGCGACGAGCGCTTCCGACTTGCCGATATTGTCCAGGATCCAGAAGAGTTCGAGCCCGACGCCGCGGGTCGCCGCGGCTGTCGTACCGGTCGAACCGATGACGCCGATCGGCACGTTTCCGGAAGCGAGGGCGGTCGAAATGTCACCGCCGGAACTGAACTGGCGCCAATCGATCGTATAGCCGGCTTCCTTCGCTGCGGCATCGAAACGACCATCGGCGATCGCCGAGATGAACGGGCCGACGATCTGCTGGTAGCCCACGACGACGCTGGTTTCCGCCTGGGCGGCGAAGGAGGTGAGGACACCGGCGGCGATGGCCACGGCTCCGGATAAGTGCTTGAAACTTCTAAGGTGGATCATGTCGTTACCCTCTTGGTTATGTCGCCCCGCTTTTTGCGGGGTCGCGCCGTACATTGAATGACGGTCTTTGCTTGCCGAATAGAAATATGCCCACGTCCCGGATTGCCTTATATCCAGATAGGAAGTTAGATGAGTCCAGTTTGATGAGGTGAACAATGGCGGGCTCGACGGTCTCGGAAACGATCTTCTTCCTCGACCGGGCCAGCCAAACGGGCCTGCAGGCGCAGATCCGTGAAACGATCGTTTCGGCCGTATTGTCGGGCCGCCTGGCGCCGGGCGCCCAATTGCCCTCCAGCCGCAAGCTTGCGGCCTATCTGAATATTTCGCGGATCACCGTAACGCTCGCCTATCAGGAACTCGCTTCCCAAGGCTATGTGGAGGCGGCGAACCGGAGCGGCTACCGTGTCGCCGGCAAACCCCCGACGACAGCAATCGCGATGCAGGCCGCCCATGCTGCGGCCGATGCGATCGACTGGTCGGCCAAGTTGCGCTCGACCTTCATCGTGGCCAAGCAGATGCGTAAGCCCCTCGACTGGCGAGCCTATCCCTATCCGTTCCTATACGGTCAGATGGACCCGTCACTGTTCGATCTCACGGCCTGGCGCGACTGCGCGCGACGGGCGCTGGCGCGCGAGGATTTCGAGCTGATGGCGGGCGACTTCGCGGCGGCGGACGACATCCAGCTCGTCAACTATATCTGTTCGCGCACCTTGCCGGGCCGCGGCATCCGTGCGAACCCCGACGAGATCCTGGTGACGGTGGGCGCGCAGAACGCCCTCTGGATCGTCATCCAGCTCCTGTTGCGTCAGGGCGCCCATGCGGTCTGCGAGAACCCCTGCCATCCCGACATGAGTGCATCGCTTCGCTTGAGCGGCGCCGGGATCACCTTCGTCGATGTGGACAGGGACGGCCTGCCGCCCGCCGCGCTTCCGCAAGAGGTTGATGCCGTGTTCGTCACGCCCAGCCATCATTCGCCGACCGGCGCGACGATGCCGATCGAGCGGCGGGCGGCCTTGCTCGAGGCGGCCGCCTCCAAGGACTTCATAATCGTCGAGGACGACTACGAGTTCGAGATGAGCTTTCTGGCGCCCCCTTCCCCTGCCCTCAAGGCCTTCGACCGCAGCGGGCGGGTCTTCTACATCGGCAGTTTCTCCAAATCGCTGTTTCCCGGCCTGCGTCTTGGCTATCTGGTGGCACCGGCTGCCGTGATCCGGGAGGCGCGGGCACTACGGGCGCTGATGTTGCGGCATCCGCCGGGACACCTCCAGAGAACGGCCGCCTATTTCCTGGCGCTCGGCCACTATGATGCCGTGCTGCACCGGATGCGAGAGGAGTATCATCGCCGCCACATCATCATGGACGCCGCCCTCCGGGATGCCGGATTGAAGATTGCAGGATCTGCGGCTTTCGGCGGCACGTCCTTCTGGATCGAGGGGCCGGAAGGTCTCGATGCGGACCTGCTGATGAACGCTTTGCGCAAGGACGGCGTGCTGATCGAATCCGGATCCCCCTTCTTCCCGCAGGACGACGGACCGTGCCGCTTCTTCCGCATGGGCTACTCGTCGATTGCACGCAACCGCATAGCCGACGGCGTGGCTCTGACCGCGGCGCGGATCGCGGAGCGGGGGTAGGATGGATCTCCAGACGACCCCTTTTTGATCATGCTTTCCGGAACCTGCCGTTCATTCGGTACGCTCTTGCTAAGCCGGGGGCGGGGAGGATTGCGAAGCGCTCGGTATCCGCCTAGCAATGATGCCCGCGACGGTTTCGTCAGCAATGCGCGAGAGCTCTTCCGCTGTCGCGCCATCACGCGCCTGCACCGACATGCCCTGCTGTACGGCGGATAGGTACAGGGCGAGCCCCTCTGCTTCGGATCGGTCAAGCCATCGAGACAAGGCATTCGCAATACGGTCGCGTAGCGCTCGCCGACGTTTGCCGAGCTCGTGTGCGAGTTCCTGCTGCTCGTCGGCAGCTTCGACCAAACCGGTCGAGATCATGCAGCCGCGCTCCTCGGCCGTCACTGCCCGGATCGCCGCATCGAGTAATCCTTTCAGCGCCTGCTCCAGCGTCACAGCGCCTTCCATGCCGTCGAGCGCACCGGGTAGGCCTGCATAAAGGTCGAGCGCTTCCCGGTAGAGGCCGGCTTTACTCCCAAACGCCGCGTACAGGCTTGGCGGAGCGATGCCGATCGCGCTCGTCAGGTCGGAGATCGACACGCCCTGATACCCGTAGCGCCGAAACAGACGCATCGCGGTCTCAATTGCTTGATCTCGATCGAAGCTGCGCGGGCCTGCGGAGCGGCGTTGGCGAGGCTTATCCATAACGATCAGTAAACACAGCTTGACGCGGAAAGGCAATGCGTTAGCTTGTAGCGATCACTAAACATAAGGAGCGCAACGTATGAGCCGTCCACCATTCCCAAACATCAAGGGGTTCGGCTCCGTCCACGGCGTCCCCAGCCTGCCGCCGGGCTTCATCGACGTATTCGAAAGCTACCGGGTGCCTACCGGAGAGATCGAACTCCATGCCGATATCGGTGGCGAGGGCCCGCCGCTGCTGCTCCTCGGGGGCTGGCCGCAGAGCTGGTACATCTGGCGTGACGTAATGCTGCCGCTGGCTGAGCGCTTCACACTCGTCGTGCCTGACCCGCGCGGGCTCGGGATCTCGGATAAGCCGGAAGAAGGCTATGACAAGGGGACACTAGGCCGCGACCTGTTCGGGCTGATGACGGCGCTTGGCCACGAACGCTTCGCGCTGGTTGGCCACGATTGCGGCATGTGGGTAGGCTATGCGATGGCAGCGGACCAGCCCGAGCGGATCGCGCGGATTGCGCTGGGCGAGGCGATAATCCCCGGTGTCGCCGTCTCCCCGCCGCTGATCTCCGACGATCGGCAGCTCAGCGATTTTCTGTGGCACAACAATTTTTGTCGCGTGCGCGGGATCAACGAGGCGCTTGTAGTAGGTCGTGAGGAAATATTCTTCGACTACCAATTCACCAAGATTCCGGTACCCAACCCTATCCCAGCCGACATCCGTGCCTTCTACATCGACCTAATCAAGCGCGATCGCCGGACGCTACGTGCGAGCTTCGATTACTACCGCGCCATCGACGATGACATTCCGGCAAATCGTGAACGGATGAAGACTCGGCTGACCATGCCGGTGCTAGGCTTCGCCGGCGAGTTAGCCTGCGCGGGCGCGGTGGAGGAGCAGCTTCGCCAGGTTGCTGACGATGTTCGCTGTACCATAATTCCGGAATGCGGACATTTCGTGCCGGAGGAAACACCGGGCGCGCTATTGGCACTGTTGAGGCCCTTCCTCGAGCCTTACCGCACTCACGCCAGTTGATCTGTATGTGCGTGACGTTCATTGCCAATGGCGAACGTCACGCATGCTGCGGACGCGACCGGGCCCCTTGCCGGCTTATCACTGGCACGCTGGCCGAAGCCCGAGGGCACCCAACCGGCGAGGCGAAGTGGTCACCCTGGCTGTTCGCATCGGCTTCGATTACAGCGTCGGCAGAGGCGCGCGGAGACTCCTGCGGCAAATTGTGCCCGATGCCGCCAGGACGCGGTGGCAGCAGGTCATGACAGACCGTTTCTTCATGGTGCCGGGGATCAGCAGGATGTCCGGCGACCGCTGCAGGAGCCGCGCGTGCCCCACTTGCATTGGAGTTGCCTCCAACCGGCGCGACTTCGGAGCGCGTTTCAGCCTGTAGCGGGTTGAAGCCGCCCAGCGGGAACCAGGGGCATTAGCCGGATCGACGAAGCAGCCACCCGGGGCAGTCATAGTCTTTCTCATTATTTGTAACATTTGAAGTTGCGCATGATGCTGGGCGCTCTATACTCGCGGCCCGAACGAGATTCAGAGCGAGACAGTAGAATGGAACGTGTCGTGGACGTGGTCATCGTGGGCGCGGGTGTTGCGGGTCTAAGCGCCGCTTTATTCCTCGGTAGAGCAGGCAGGTCCGCTATCATATTCGATGGAGGCACAACCCGGATCGAAAGCGTTGAGGAAGTCCGCGAATACCTCGGCTTCGATGGGTTGCCGCCCCAGGAGCTGCTTGCCCGAGCCAGCGCTGAGGTCCAACAATACGGGGTCGAGATCATACGCCAGCGAGTAACGTCGGTAACACCACGCGCCGACGGCCTTTTCGAGGTGCATCACGGCCATTCGGTAAGGATGGCTCGCACCGTTGTTCTTGCAACCGGACTGATCGACAAACTGCCGCCGCTTTCAGGGTTGCCCAAGGTCTGGGGAAGAGATCTTCGTGTCTGTCCATGCTTCGACGGTTATGAGGTGCAAGGAAAGCGCTTCGTGGTCTTCGGAGTGCCCAACAGGCTGGTCCACATGGCATCATGGGTGTGGATGTGGTCTCGCGACGTGACGGTGGTTTCCGAGCATGCGTTCACCGACGTCGATCTCTATCGCCTGCGACTTTTGGAAATCGAGGTGATTGCCGACGAGGTGACGGGATTGGTTCACGGCGGCGAGCGACATGAAGCGCTCACGACACGCAAGGGGAAATCGATCGTCTGCGACGCCGCCTGGATTGCTGCTGACATGGTCGCGGCCTCCGATCTCGCAGCTAGCCTATGTGATGTTGACGACATGGGCCTGGCTCGGACCGACAGCGCCGGACGGACGAGCCGACCGGGGATTTTTGCCGTCGGAAACGCCGCCGATCCCGCCGCTCATCTCGCTCACGCGTCCGCTGCCGGCACCAATGTTGGCCCGCATGTCGTCATGTATCTGCTGGAGAGAGAAATAGAGCGGCGAACGGCCAATCAGAGGAATGGCGGCTCGGCTGACATCTCACGAAGAGCATCATGAGAACCGACAGCCGCTTGTCCCGCATGCTCCACGTCCTGCTGCACATGGCCCGCCATGATGGCCCATATACATCCGAGCATATCGCCGGAATGCTTCAGACGAACGCCGTTGTCGTTCGTCGGACCATGGCTGGCTTGCGCGCCAACGGCTATGTTCGATCTGTCACTGGACAGGGGGGCGGCTGGACGATTGCCTGCGACCTCAACAAAACGACCTTGCTGGATATTCATCGGGCAGTCGGCGGCCGTCATATCTTCGCGATTGGCCTGGACAACGACAATCCATCCTGCGCGGTCGAACGGGTCGTCAACAGCGCAGTCGCGGATGCGCTGGATCGAGCCGAACGGCTGCTGATCGGCAGATTGGGCGAGGTCACACTCGCCGAGTTGGCGGAACAGTTCGATGCCATCTGCCACGCCGAACTCAAACAGTAGCGCCATCGGAGGATGTCCGTTTCATGGTCTGAGACTCGGCCCGAAGCCGTTGTTAAAGCTTCCTGAGGCCGACGCGACACCGACGTTACCCTGCTGTCACGCCGGCATCCCACCGATATAGCGCATCGGGCATCTTCTCCTGACAGTCGGTTCCGTCCGTCTCACGAATCCTGACGAAGCCGTTTCGCTCGTAGAAGGCGATCGCATCAACATTCGCCTGGAAGACCCAGAGCTGAAGATGGTCGAAATGGTCCTGCGCCTTCGCAATCAGCTTCCGGCCGATCCCGCGACCCGTATAGCCAGGCAGAAGGTAAAGATGTTCTACCCAACTTTGCTTGAAGGCGCAGAAGCCGACGACCAACTGCTGTTCGTCAGCCACCCACACATCGCAGTCTCGGAACACGATGTTGCGGAAGTAGGCCTTGTCTTCCTCAAAGGTGTGCAGATCTGGCAAGTAGGGGAGAAAGGCTTGGCGCGACCTCCGGAATACAGATGCCACAGCCTCTGGTTCAGTAGATCCAGCTCGACGAATCTTGATGCTGCACGGATCGGAACTCATCGCTTATGAATTTACCCTCGGTCTGGATGGGCGATCGACCCTGTGAGAATCGCGCTATCGATGTTCAAGTCAGTGTCGATGATTTAGGGAGCATTCATCGACGCCAGCAGAGCGCCATGGCTGAAACTCTTCGGGCAGTCCGAACCGCCCTGGCGGCCTGTCGGCAGTAAGCGCCTCCTTGCGCCTGCCCGGGGGCATCGGCGAAGAACTCCTGCTCGTTATCCGATCCCGGCCCGGTCCCCCGTCCAAGGTCACGACGCCAGACGCTCTCTATCACGTCTTAACAGTCGGGTCACGTTCGCGCCTCCAGCGCATGTGAAGGATCGGATACGGTCGACCCTCTGAATCCGTGTCCGATCGTCCCTGCTGATCAAAGCCCATGGCTTCATAGAAGCCTTTTGCCGAGGCGTTCTGCTCGTTGACGTCGACGGTCGCCTCGCTCCGGGTTGCCAGAAACGAATGCAGAAGGAGCCGCCCGATGCCTTGACCCCTACTCTCAGCGTGGACGAACAAGGCATCGACATGATCTCCAGTCGTGCCCATGAACCCATGGGCGGTGTCATCCGCGTCAACCGCAACTGTGAAATCTGCGGTTGGCAGATACGACTTCTCGACGAGCTCGCCGATCTCGTCGAAGTCTTCCGCCGAGAGAAACTGGTGCGTCGCCAGAACCGACGTGCGCCAGATCTCGAAGTTGCGCGCAAGGTCTTCGCGTTTCGCCGCTCTCAAGGTGAACATGCGGTGTCCTTGAAGAGGTGCAGCGCGGCATATTGCAGGAGCATAATGGTCTTGCCGTCGCGGATCCGGCCGTCGGCGATCATCCTCAGCGCCTCTTCGATTGTCGGCTCCAGACGTTCGATGTCTTCGCCTTCGTCCGGGTCGCCACCGCCCTCCGACACTTGATCAGTGGCCGAATAGGCTCCGACAAAGAAGTGAAGCCGTTCCGTCACCGATCCAGGGCTCATGAACGCTTCGAACACCCGACTGACATCGGTGACGCGGTACCCGGTCTCCTCCTCCACCTCCGCCTTGATCCGCTCTTCCGGTGTTGCCTTGTCCAGAAGGCCAGCGGGTGTCTCGATCAGAAGATCGTCATACCCGTTGACAAAGGCAGGGTAGCGGAACTGCCGGGTGAGCAAGACCTTTCGGCGCTGCAAATCGTAAAGCAGGATCGTCGCGCCATTGCCGCGATCGTAGGTCTCCCTGCTCTGTCTCTGCCACTCTCCGTCCGTCCGACGGAAGCTGAAGGTCGTCTTCTTCAGGACATACCAGTCGTCCGACAGGGTGGTCACCTGCTCAACCCGAATCCGATCTGCAACCGACATACACGTTCTCCATCACATACTGCACGATATTGCATGATATTTGTGTTCGTGCAATATACGGAGCATCGGCGACGGACGCATCATGGCGGGCGCGTTAAGGCGAGCTTCCACGTTCGGGAAATTCCTGCAGTCACTCCCGAGCCTGCATTGCAGAGCCGCCACGGGCTGGAGCTAGGGATTCAATTGCAGCGGTTATTGCCGGTTTGCACTATCTGAAAAGGAAGCTTCCACATGCTGACCACTGAGCGCAAGGCGCTGCTCCTCGACGCCCTCGGCAAGGAAGGCCGGATCGTCGCGAAAGAGTTCAGCCAGAAGCTGGGCCTATCCGAGGACACGATCCGGCGAGACCTTCGGGAGCTTGCTGGCGAAGGACTACTTCAACGCGTGCATGGCGGCGCTCTCCCCGCCTCCAAGGCACTCAAAGACCTTCCCACGCGCCGAAATGTGTCAGTCAACGACAAGGCCGAGATCGCCAAGGTCGCCGCCGGCATGGTCAAGGAAGGACAGATCGTCTTCCTGGATGGAGGCACGACGACAATCAGGCTCGCGCGCGCCCTCCCAAAGGGCTTGAAGGCGACGGTCGTGACCCATAGCCCCGACGTCGCAACCGCTCTTCTTGATCATCCGGGAGTGGATGTGGAGCTTATCGGCGGTCACATCTACAAGCATTCGAACGTCTCCGTAGGGGCCGTCGCCATCGAAGCAATATCGCAGATCCGCGTGGATCTCTACTTCATGGGCGTGACCGGTATCCATGTAGAGCACGGCCTGACGACGGGAGACCGCGAGGAGGCGGCGGTGAAGCGGGCGATCTGCCGGCAGGCTGCTGAGACGGTCGTGCTTGGCTCGAGGGAAAAGGTCGGTGCCGTCTCCGCGTACAGCGTCGTTGGCTTCGATGACGTCGACGGGCTTATTGTGAGCAGGAAGTGTCCCGAGGATCTGCTCACCCCTCTTCGCGATCTAGGCACGCAGATCATATCGTCGTAAATGGCGGACAGTGGCGGAAAGGAAGGCTCATTCCTGTCGCAAGATTCGTCGCTTCATAGCCAAAACACCAGCTTCCAAGCTAAGCCGGGAGCCCGTCACGCCACCTCAAGGCGCGAAGATTCCGTTCCCTGCGTGACAAGCGGCGCGGGAGACTTCGCATGCGGGTGGGAAGCGTTAAGTCGCCGAGCCACGATATCGTGGTTGAGCCACAGGACGGGACCGGAGGGTTCGGAAGATTCGCCGAAAATCAGCTGCCCGGTTGCCTTCACGACGAGACCGCTCAGGAGATCGCTGATCATCAACTTGCTATCCCGATGCATCCGGGTGATTTCGTTGGACGTGCCGATGGTCAAATCGGCCTGTGCCTGGCTGTTTGCCATGGGCCATGCCGAAAACTCATAGAACGGGCGCATGACCTCGCTGGCCTGCATGTCGGTGATCTTCCGGAACACATCCTTCATGGTTAAGCCGTCTGCCAGAAGCTGCTCGCAGGCCTGCCACTGTTCGTCTGCCCATTGGCCGCCGTTTTCTTTCTTCAACGCAAGCAGCAGCGGTATCAGGGGCAGCTCGATACCCGTGAACACATCGGACGAATTGGTCCGGATTTCGGGACAGTTATAGACAGTTGCCTTGATGCCTTTCGCCCAGGCTTCCTCTGCAATGCCTTCGAGCCGCATCTTGGCATAACCCTGGGTGTAGTTGGTGTAGGTCTGCCAACGATAGCTTCCGTCAATGAGGATCGCCGATCCGTGGTAACCATAGGCCGTATATCGAATTTGACCGCCCGAAGCCTCCACGCGCTCGCGGATCGCCGCGCTGAAATCTATGAGATGGCGAAAGGTGTTTGCGGAGACGTCGTCAAAATTCTGCAGGATGAGTTTTCCCATATCACTGTCGAGCAAGGTCTGCGACGACATGTGGCGGGTTCCGGTTCCCTTGTAGATTCGATTGGCGACGACCAATAATACCTTCGCCTTCGGGATGCCTCCGGCCATTGTGTGGGCGAAGAAAACATTGCGGCCAGCTGCGATCATTCCGTCGAGAACGGTCATGACCTTTGCAAGCGACTCCGTAAAACGCGCAGTGGCGATGTCGCGGCATTGCCTCACATAGTCCCAGTCGAGCTTGTCGTATTCCCAGCTCTCAAGCGTCATCTTTGCCAGGAGATCGGTGGGAGTTGGGCCGTCTGCGGGCGCATCGAGATCGAAACCCGCCATAAGAGGTATGTTGATGATCCTGCCGCCCAGCCGGGCCTCCGCCGAAGACAGTTCCTCGGCGTCGAGCGGCCGAAGCGCGTTGTTCTCGTCGCGCCGCCCGACGGTGATCCCGACAATCTCCATTCCGGCCCGCCGGGCTTCCTCGAGCAAACCGGTGGCGTATCCGCGGCCGAACAGTTCGCCGAAGAGTACGAAAACATCGCCTTTACGGAAGACCGTGTTCTCGGAAAGACGATTCAGTGCAACCGGATTTTCCATGCTGTCAGCTCTTTGATTCGTGTGTCGTCGAGCAATGGCTCATACGAGCGTCGCAAAGACATGACCGCACTGGCACCGAATGGGAACTCATTTTCGGTGACCGTTCATTTCAAAACGTGAAGTCGGTCTCTGCTGTTCCTACAATGCGGCGAGATGCCGGGGCCGTTGGAGATCGGCGCGCCGATACCGAAACGAGTGCGGCTTTCGGCGGCACGTCCGTCTGGATCGAGGGGCCGGAAGGTCTCGATGCGGACCTGCTGATGAACGCTTTGCGCAAGGACGGCGTGCTGATCGAATCCGGGTCCCCCTTCTTCCCGCAAGACGACGGACCGTGCCGCTTCTTCCGCATGGGCTACTCATCGATTGCACGCAACCGCATAGCCGACGGCGTGGCCCTGACCGCGGCGCGGACCGCGGAGCGGGGTAGGATGAATCTTGCAGCTTCGGTGACAGTTGGGGCCGGCAGTAGCGATCTGCAGCAGCCTAGCCGGCTCACGAGTGCGGCAACGCCCCCAATGCTCGTCTCGCCAACGATGCCCCAGCTACCCGGCAAGTAACTCAATAGTATGCGGATCGACCACACTGCCATGCACGGTGTCGCCTTCGCTGAAGTTCTGCTGAAACCATCTGGCGATCTGGGCATTGCCGCCGATGACCCGGACAGCACCGGTCCGGTTGGCAGTTCTGTTAATCTTCGAAATGACCGTTTGGCTACCATCAGTGAACCGGACGCGAATCGGGTCGCCGTGCTTGCCGAGATATTCGCTGGCTTCGACGCCTGGATTGAGGATGCCCTTTTCATAATATGTAGCTCCGAGCACGACCGAGAAGGTTGCCATAGCCTGGCCGGATGCCCGCGGCTTCGGCGGAGCGTCGGCTACCGCGACGACACCCAATTCTCTAAACTCGGATTCTTCCACCTCCTCGCGTTCTGCGTCTTCGGAGATCGGGTGCCCTCTATCTCTACCGTTCCACGGGGGATCAAATTCCCGGATCAGGCTGTCCTCGAGGCCAGCGGCTAGGTTGATCTCGAAATCGGAATATCGGAGGTGAGTTATCGGTGTGAAAACGAAAATGCGGATCTCGGTACCTTCAGCGATCGCGGCTTTAATGTTGCGATGGCAGCGCTGATTGGTGGCTTGTGTTTTTCCCGGTCGACAATATCCGACATACCGCTTTCTGATAGAGCGGACGGTCTTCCCAATATAGACAACCTGATCACGACGCACGAAAGCGTAGAGCGCGTTAGAGGCGTCCAGCAGAACCTCGCTCGCTGAGCTGTCTGCGCCGTCAAGATCGTAAGCAATGGAATCGCCTTTCGGCTGCCACTTGCCTACGTCAGCGAAGCCGAGATTCAGGAGAACCTCCGCATTTAGTTGCGAGTCCTTCATCCGCATTTGCCTCCCAATACCGAGGACTTTTTGCGCGTGGGCATTCACCGTGTCAACTTTGGCAGACGTGGGCAGTTGCCATTGGTTGAGGGTAAAAGGGGCCGGAGGCGGCCTCGAAGGGGCAAGCCGATGGCCGCGCGGTGATATTATATTTGCCGGATGGGGTGGTGCTATCCCAATAAAACCGGGCGAAGGGGAGGAGTAACTTGATTGACTATCTAGGTAGATTTTCCGAACGTATTGCAGGACGTTTTTCCGGCCGAAAATTTACACCTATCGCCTGCTCAGCCTGTTTCTCCGATGAAGGGTTAAGGCTAGACGCCGAGAAAACTGGTATAGACGTGCCTCGGCCCTGTCCGAACTGCACCAAGACGGGCTTCAAGAAACTTTCGCGCGATGCGCTTGAACTCCTGACGCATCGCTTTTTCGTCTGGGGTTCTCTTCAAAAAGTACTTTTCGGTGCCGCGCCGCTCATCCAATTTAATGAGCACCAGGCCACTTCAATTGACGTTGCGCCATGGCTGGCGAATGACGTGAAGTTGCTCGAACGCTTACTTGGAATCGGCTTCTTCTATTACGGACCCCGGCTATGGATGATTGGGGAAGTAGAACCGTTAAAGGCGCTTCAGAAGAAAGGAAAGCAGCAATCAATCATCGAACGTATATTGGCGGAATACCCGGCTCGTATTCTCAAACCGAACGATCAATTTTACAGGATACGCGTAAATCCTTCCGTGCCCGATGATCCGCAACAATATGACAGCCCACCACCACAATTTGCAGGACATGGGCGTCTAGATTCAGCGGGAAACCCAATCCTATATGGGTCGTCAGACCTTGAAGTGTGCGTCCATGAGTGCCGTGTTACAGCGGAGGATGATATTTATGTTGCATCGCTAATCCCTTCAAGGGAGCTTCGCTTGCTCGACTTGTCGGCACTGCTGAAGGAAGAAGACGGCACAGAATTCGAGAGTCTGGATATGTCTATCCACATGCTTTTTCTGGCGGGCAAGCATTCGTATAAAATAGCGCGGGCGATAGCGGACGCTGCACGGAATGCCGGTTTTGACGGGCTTATTTATCCTTCCTATTTCAGCTTGCTCCGATTAGGCCAGATGCCGTTCCAGACTGTTTACGGAATTTCGCACCGCCGCATCCCTGCACTTCAAGATCATGAACAGGCTAAAGCGATTCCAAATCTAGCGTTGTTCGGCAGGCCCGTACAAAACGGAACTGTGCAAGTGACGTGCATCGACAAACTCATATTGAGCGCAGTTCGATACCAATTTCACTTTGGGCCAACTGGAGCGTGACGGAAACCCTAGTCTAGGGGCGCGAAAGCCCGTCATTAGGGTTGTGAGGGGCAGGAACGCCCTTCATTCGATGGGTGCCCCTGCCACCAGGCCGGAGATTGCATGAGGGCTTCGATTACCAGCCAAGTCGCCGCGCTCGGCTACTGGTGTCGTAGGGGAAATACGTGGTAAGCCCCAGCTACGTCTACTCAACTACTTTTAGGGCGAAATCGCCTTGGCGGGCCGACCGCCTTTGGCCTATCGCGGACATTTCCCGTTCAACGCGGACGGCGTCACTAATTAAGATCGCATTGGCACAGGCAGGCGGAGTCCACTCGTTATTTTCATCGGCAGGCGCTCATGAATTTCCGCCTCCCAGGTGGCCAAATTAGCAGAGAGAGCGTGCACCTCCTCTGGAGGGAAGGTGTCGCCATTCGATCGCATTCCTAAAACATCCATCCCAATGTCGAGGAGATAACCTTCCGCAGCGCCGCTCACGCCTCAACGCATCGAGTCCGAAAGGCTCCCGATAGTTCCAATGTTTGATACGAACGGCGAGCTGATCTCAACGAGCAAACGCTTCGACACGTCCGAGTTAGGGTGCGTATCGAAGCCATGATCTCGCGAAGAGTCATGGCTCGCACAGCATCTCGTAAAGTTCCGGCGGAGGTCTTTTGGCGCGTATCCGGCTTGGTCCAAGAGTTCGATAACTTCCTCGCTCATCTGACATTTCTCAAGCCTGTCACCGACGATGTCCGCTTTTGTTGGTCGGAAACTCGGCACGAACGACCGACATGGGGCCGCGTCCCGCCAGACATTCACCCTTAATCGAAATGTCTCGAATGCTGATCAGGTGAGGCTGAGCACACCCCAGGTAGAGTGTCTTCACACCGGATTGAAGGCAGTGATAAAAAACCCCATGGGCATCAAGAACTATCTAATCGAAGGCGGCTCGGGTACCGGAAAGACGTCTGTCGCTACCGAACTGGAGCGGCGGGGCTACCATGTCGTCCATGGTGACCGCGTTTTGGCCTATGTCGGCGACCCCGAGACAGGCCAGGCGCTCGCAGGACCACCCGAAGGCGCAGACCGCATCGCTTGGGGATACGCGCACTGGATCTGGTCTGTCGAGAAGGTGCGAGCTATTGCTGCCGACACCACCCATCCCGCCACGTTCTTTTGTGGCGGCTCGCGCAATTTCCACAAATTCCTGGACCTGTTCGATAAGGTTTTCGTGCTCGACATCGACGTTGAGACGTTGAACCGACGACTGGATGGGCGGCCGAATGAGCCGGGTTTCGAGCCGGCCGAGCGGGCCCTGGTACTCCGCTATCATCGTACCCGGGAGTATCTTCCTGCCGGCATCAATATCGACACGGCGTATACCGTCCCAAGTGTCGTCGACGACATCCTCGCTAAACTCACCTGAAGCCCGGCAGGTTTGTGATAGGGAGGGAAGCAACCGATTGTCGCGAGAAAGCCGCTAGCTGCCGTACGGCTCACTGGCGGCGGTGTCGGCTTCACCGGCCTTTCTGATCGGAGGAGCGGGCGTGAAGCAGACGCCGTTCGCATTCCGCGGTACGTGCAGCGGATTGACAGGTTTACTCAGGCGCGACCTCAAGGCGCTGTTTCAGAAGCCAGTCCCAGAGCTCGGGATCGTTCAAGGCGGCCCGCTCGACGCCCGAGTGGTCCACGTCCTCCAAAACACTCAGACGAGCATTACGCTTCAGGCCCACAAGCCGCTCATAGAGCACGACTGAATCCGACAAAGGGATGACTTGATCGTTCGTGCCGTGGAACACCCAGAAGGCTGCCTTTTCATTTGTTCTGCTAAGGTAGTGGCGATTGCCGCCGCCGGCGATCGGAACGACAGCGGCGAATGTTTCGGGAAACTGTTCTGCCATGGCCCAAGCCGCGAAAGCGCCGCGGCTGAACCCCACGACATAGACACGCGCGCGATCGACGCGATACTTCGACATAACCTCGTCGAGCGCCGCCTCGACTTTCTCGATCGGATAAAGCAGCTCTTCACTCGGATTCTGAGGTGAAAACACCAGGAAGGGGAATTTCTTTCCCTCCTCGATCAATTTCGGAATGCCACTCGATCTGACTTTCTCGATATCGGTCCCGCCCTGATCGCCGCCGTGTAGCCACACAACAAGCGGATACGCGTTGCTGGAGGACGCATAGTCGTCCGGCGTGTAAATCAGATAGTTGAGATCATTCTTTATGGTGGTGCTCGATCTCGCTGCCAACTGCTCTGCATGCGCCACGCCTGCACTGCACATTCCGATTACGGCCGTGAAAGCCAGTGCCATGATGTTCCGCGTCATTCGACCACCTGCTTCATAATGTTGCGCCTGCAAGCATCAAATGGAACCGAAAAACCAGAACTCAAGCCTCCCTACCCCGGGGATGGAACCGTCGCCTCGGGGAAGGATTGTCGCGGAAAGCCGCGGTAATCCCGGAAGCGCGACCTGGCAGCCCGGTTGTCGAGTGAAGAATTACCTCGGCGTGGCGAGCAATCACTGGGTCAGGCCGTTCTCTCCTTCTCGTAGAAGGGCAGACAGGTCGAGCCGAGCGAGCGGGTCCTGCCGCTACGTTTCCTCGATCGCATCCACCCGGTCCGGATAGAATGCCATGTGCTCCTTGATCTCGCGGACCGCTTCACGCGGATTCTCGTAGGTCCAGACGGCATTCTTCGAGCGCTCGCCACCGGCCGCGATACTGTAATAGGACGCATCGCCTTTGTAGGGGCAATAGGTCCCATGATCGGTGCGCGCAAGCATCGACATGTCGACGTCGCTGCGGGGGATGTATTGCACGGGCGGATAGGACGCCTCGCGCAATGTGAGCGCGTCGCGCGTATCGGCCACGATGCGGCCATCGAGCCTGACTACAACACGCCGGGGATTGCGTTCGACAGTGATCGGATGGTCGGGGCCTGGAATTCTGATCGGCTTGTCTGACATGAGCGTTCGCCTTCAGGTGGTTGCACCGCCTCTTAGATAGGGTCACGCCTCCCGCTCCCCAAGGGCCGCACCGCCTCGACGGGCTGGGATGGCTTCCGGTCCGGCCAAACAAAATCATGAACCATCGGATATCTGAAAGAGTTGGAGCGGATGCGGGCGGAAACGGGCATGCGCCTTTCCTTGATCCCGCTCGATGCTTAGCCAGATTGGAGATGCCGGCAGATGATTGCGAGGACAGGTGGGTGCCTTTGCGGCGCGCTGAGATATGAGGTGCGCGGAGAACCTTTGCGGGTGGGACTTTGCCATTGTGCGGACTGCCGCAAGGAAAGCGGCTCTTCTTTCGTGACCTTCGCCGTCTGGCCCACCCGGGCTTTCAAGAGCTCTGGCGAAGTCAAGATATTCGCCGGCCGAGGCTTTTGCCCCGACTGCGGATCGCGGCTCTTCAACCCGGGAGAAGAGGAAACCGAAATTCGCGTCGGTTCGCTGGACGATGCCCCGACCGCTCTCAATCCCCAATACGAGATCTGGGTCGTCCGGCGCGAGGGGTGGTTGCCTCCCCTTCCGGTCCCGCAATATCCGGGGGATCGAAGCCGAAGCTAATATTTTCTCGTGCGCTGAATTTTGTTGTTGTGTGTTCTTTTTAAAATTGACGCGCGATAAGTTTTATGGTGTTTACTCCCTGCCAAGGTCAGGGACGGGAGGGCCCGCCTGCCTGGTTGCAAACGTTGAAGGCCCGCCGTTTCCAAGGGAGGAAACCATGAATATGCCCCGCATTCTCAAAACTCTCGTCGCCGGCACCGCGCTCACCTTGCTGGCATCCGGCGCCTTCGCCGACGGTATCGGCGCATCGCTCCTGACCCAGCAGCACCCGTTCTACATTGAGCTCGCCGAGGCGATGAAAGCCGAAGCCAAGGAAAAGAATGTCGCGCTCGAAGTGGCGATCGCCAATCAGGACCTCAACAAGCAGCTCGCCGACGTCGAGGACTTCATCGTCAAGGGCGTTGATGTGATCGTCATCTCACCTGTCGACAGCAAGGGCGTACGCGCGGCGATCGCAAAGGCGGAAAAGGCCGGCATCAAGGTGATCACCGTCGACGTTCCGGCCAATGGGGCGACGGTGACGTCGCATATCGGCACCGACAATTTCACCGGCGGCGTGAAGGCGGGCGAGTTGATGGCCGAAGTTCTCGGAAACAAGGGCAAGGTCGCCATTATCGACTATCCGACGGTTCAGTCGGTGGTCAATCGCGTCAACGGCTTCAAGGAAGCGATCGCCAAGCATCCGGAAATGGAGATCGTCGCGACCCAGACCGGCATCACCCGCGCAGAAGCCCTCGCCGCCGCACAGAACATGCTGCAGGCCAATCCCGACATTACCGGCATTTTCGGCTTCGGCGACGATGCGGCCCTTGCCGCGGCCGTTGCCGTCAAGGCTGCCGGACTGGAATCGCAGGTCAAGGTCATCGGTTTCGACGGCATGAAGGAAGCACGCGATGCCGTCGACGGCAATCCGGTAATGGTCGGCGTGATCCAGCAATTCCCGGACCAGATGGGCAAACAGGCGATCGACACCGCCGTAAAGGTTGTCGCCGGAGAGACGGTACCGGCCGAGCAGCCGATCGTACCGGGCGTCTATACCGGGAAATAGGTCCCTCCCAGGACGGCTGCCGCCTGCTGGCGGCGGCATACCACGGGCGTATCCGGCGCATGCCGCCGGATACGCTCCGGTCCGGCTGAAGGAGGCCCGCCATGCATGGTTCCGCTGCGGATACCATTCTCAAGATCACCCATGTCGCCAAGTCCTTCGGGCAGGTCGCCGCTCTCAAGGGGATGCGGCTCGAAGTCCGGCGCGGCCGGGTGCATACGCTGCTCGGCGAAAACGGCGCCGGCAAATCGACCTTGATGAAGATTCTCGCCGGCGTGCACGGGGCAACGTCGGGAGAGATCGTTCTCGACGGACAGCCCTACCGGCCCGCCAATCCGCAGGAGGCCGCCTCGCTCGGGCTGGCGATCGTCTTCCAGGAATTGAGCCTCTGCAACAATCTGACGGTCGCTGAGAACATCCTCGCCACGCGCGAGCCGCGCCGTTTCGGCTTCATCAACGACAAGGCGCTCGTCGCAAAGGCGCAACGGATCGTAACCGACCTCGGACTTCCCATCGACGTGACGGAGAAGGTCGGCAATCTCTCGATCGCCCAGCGACAGCTCGTCGAGATCGCCAAGGGCCTGAGCCATGATGCCAAGGTCGTCATTCTGGACGAGCCGACTTCCTCGCTCAGCGACAGCGAGGCCGAGATCCTCTTCGAGATCATCGGCCGGCTGAAGCAGCGCAACGCGGCGATCATCTATATTTCGCACCGCATGGAAGAGATCATGCGGCTCAGCGACGACATCACCGTCATCAGAGACGGCGAATATGTCGCAACGCATGCGCGCGACGAAGTCACCATCGAGACGCTGATCGCATTGATGGTCGGGCGCCGCATGGACGAAATCTACCCGCCGCCGATGCACCAAGTGGCGGCGGACGGCGCCCCGGTCCTTGCAGTCGACCGGTTGACGCGCGAAGGCGAGTTTCACGACGTGTCCTTCCACGTGCGCGCCGGTGAGATCCTCGGCTTCTTCGGGCTTGTCGGTTCGGGCCGCTCGGAGGTGATGAACGCGCTCTTCGGCATGAAGAACGCCGAAGGCACGGTTCGCCTCGATGGCGAGGCCGTGCGGTTCCGTTCCCCGGACGAGGCCATCGCCCGCGGCGTCGGTTTCGTGACGGAGAACCGGAAGGAAGAGGGCCTTGTTCTCGGCCACAGCGTCGAGTGGAACATATCCATGGCGGCTCTCGCGAACTTCGCCGGGGGTTTGGGCTTCATCCGCAACGGCGCGGAACGGGCGGCGGCATCCGAACAGGTCGGGAAGCTCTCCATCAAGACGAACTCGCTGGAAACGCCGGCGGGGGCCCTCAGCGGCGGCAACCAGCAGAAGATAGTGCTCGCCAAATGGCTGCTCACGCGGCCCAAGGTGCTGATCCTCGACGAGCCGACCCGCGGCGTCGACGTCGGCGCGAAATTCGAGATCTACAAGATCATCCGCCAGCTGGCGGCCGAGGGAACGGCAATTCTGCTGATCTCCTCCGACCTGCCCGAAGTCCTGGGAATGAGCGACCGCGTGGTCGTCATGCATGAAGGCGCGCCCGGCGCCACGCTCGAAGGTTCCGCCCTCACTCCAGAGACGATCATGGCTCACGCGACAGGGTTTCAATCATGACACAGAACACAGCAGCCAAAGCCGCCCTTGTTCGGGCTCTCAAGCAATATGGCGGCATCTTCCTTTCGCTGGTGATGCTCTGCATCGTCTTTTCCTTCTTCAACCCGCGGTTCATGACGGTTGTAAACTTCATGAACATCCTGCAGCAGGTCGCCGTTGTCGCTATCGCGGCCTTCGGGATGACGTGGGTGATCCTGCTCGGCGAGATCGATCTTTCCGTCGGCTCGATCATCGCGGTGGCAGGAATGGTCGGGGCGCAATGCTTTGCCTTCGGGATGGGTTTCGTGCCGGCGATTGCGCTGACGCTGGCTGCCGGCGCCCTGATGGGAATGTTGAACGGGGTGCTGACGGCCAAGCTGCTCTTGCCGTCCTTCATCGTCACCGTCGCGACCATGGGTATCTATCGCGGCATGGTGAGCCTGCCCACCAACGGCGCGCCGGCCATGATCGAGAACGAAACCTGGACGGCAATCGGCACCGAGATTTTCCTGGGGCTGCCGATCATCATCTGGGTCGTCGCCGTCCTCTTCGTCATCAATCAGATCGTGCTCAGCAAGACGAGCTTCGGCCGGCGCGCCTATCTGACCGGCGGCAACCGCGAGGCGGCCGTCTACTCCGGCATCAAGGTCGACCGGCTGAAGATCCTGATCTTCATGATCTCCGGCGTGATGGCGGCCATCAGCGGCATTCTGCTTTCCTCCCGCCTGTTCTCCGCACAGACCAATGCGGGCATGAGCTACGAGCTTGACGCCATCGCGGCGGCCGTTCTCGGCGGCACCAGCCTTGCCGGCGGCGTCGGAACCATGGTCGGCACGCTGATCGGCGCGCTGATCATCGGCGTGATGAACAACGGCATGAACATGCTCTCCGTCCCCTACTTCTATCAGCTGATCGTCAAGGGCCTGGTGATCCTCGTCGCCGTCTGGCTCGACGTCCGCGCCAAGCAGGCAAAGCGCTGAACCCCGACACGAGTGACATCCACATGCACAAGATACTGACGATCGGCGAGATTCTCGTCGAGATCATCGCGACCGAGAAGGGTGACGGGTTCCGCCAGGCGACGCCGCTCATCGGCCCCTTCCCTTCAGGTGCACCGGCCATATTCATCGACCAGGCCGGGAAGCTCGGTCAGCCATGCGCGATCATCTCCCGCGTCGGAGGGGATGATTTCGGCACGGTCAACCTCCAACGTCTCGAGGGCGACGGCGTCGACATTTCCGGCGTCGAGGTCGATCCGCTCGCCACGACCGGCAGCGCCTTCGTCCGCTACCGGCCCGATGGCAGCCGCGCTTTCGTCTTCAACATCCGCGACAGCGCCTGCGGCAAGATCATGCTCGACGCGCGAATGACCCGGCTCGTCGGCGAATGCAGCCATATCCATGTCATGGGCTCGTCGCTCTACGCGCCGAGCGTGGTCGAAAGCATTCTCGCCGCGATCGGGATCGTCAAGGCGGGCGGGGGCACCGTCTCCTTCGATCCGAATCTTCGCCCGGAGATCCTCAAAAGCCCCGGCATGCGCGAGGCGCTGCTTACGGTGCTCGCCGAGACAGATCTCTTCCTGCCGAGCGGAGACGAGCTATTCCTCTTTACCGAAGCCAAGACGGAAGGTAAGGCGGTCGCGGAGCTCCTCGCATCCGGCATCAAAGCCGTCGTCGTCAAACGCGGCGCAGCAGGCGCCAGCTATTTCGATACCGTGACGGCGCTATCCCTGCCGGGCTTCCCTGTCGAGGAGATCGACCCGACCGGGGCCGGCGATTGTTTCGGCGCCACCTTCGTCAGCTTCTGGCTCAACGGGGCGAGCCCCCGCGAGGCCCTTGAATTCGCCGCCGCTTCCGGCGCCCGCGCCGTCATGCACTTCGGCCCCATGGAAGGCGCTTCGACACGCGCGGAACTCGAACGATTCATCAGCGAGCAACAGGCCTGATCATGCAAGAGAACTATCTCATCGACATCGCCCGGTGGAGCAAGCGTCCCGGTCCGCGCGGCATACCGTCGATCTGTTCCGCGCACCCGCTCGTCATCGAAGCCGCCATGCTGCGCGCGCGCCGGGAGAATACGCCGGTGCTGATCGAGGCGACCTGCAACCAGGTCAATCAGGACGGCGGCTATACCGGAATGACGCCTGAGGATTTCACCCGCTTCGTCGGCGCCATCGCCGACCGGATCGCGTTCCCCCGGGAGAAGATCCTGCTCGGCGGCGACCATCTCGGCCCCAATCCCTGGAAGCATCTGCCCGCCGCGGAGGCGATGGCCAAGGCAGAGGCGATGATCGCGGCCTACGCGAAAGCTGGATTCACCAAACTGCATCTCGACACCAGCATGGGATGCGCCGGCGAACCGACGGCCTTGCCCGATGCCACGACGGCGGCCCGCGCGGCGCGGCTCGCGGCCGTCGCCGAAGACGCCATCGGCGGCTGCGGGGGCGTACTCCCGGTCTACGTCATCGGCACCGAAGTCCCGATACCGGGCGGCGCGCTCGAAGAGCTGGACACGCTCGAGGTGACTGCTCCCGAAGCCGCCATAGAAACCGTGCGCGTCCATCGCGCGGCATTCGAGGAAGCCGGCGCCGCCGGTGCCTTCAGCCGCGTCGTGGGCGCCGTCGTCCAGCCGGGCGTGGAATTCGGCAACGAGAACGTCATTGCCTATGATCGTGCCAGGGCCGAAAAGCTCAGCGCCACGCTGGGCCGACTTGACGGAATGGTCTTCGAGGCCCATTCCACCGATTACCAGACGCCGGATGCGCTTCGCCAACTGGTCGCCGACGGCTTCGCGATCCTGAAGGTCGGACCCGGCCTCACCTTTGCTCTTCGTGAAGCCCTCTACGGCCTCGACCAGATCGCTGCCTTTCTCTTTCCGGCCGCGCGCGAGCGCACGCTTGCCGAAGTCACGGAAGCGGTGATGCGCGAGAAACCGGCGAACTGGGGCAAATACTATCACGGCTCGGCGGACGAGCAGCGCCTTCAGCGGCACTTCTCCTATAGCGACCGCATACGCTATTACTGGCCGCATCCGAAAGCCGCTGCAGCCGTGGACGAACTCATGTCTCTGCTCGACGGCGTTGCGATCCCGGAAACGCTGATCAGCCAGTTTCTCGCCGGCAGCTACGAGCGCGTTCGCAGTGGCGAGGTCGCGCCGCAGGCCAAGCCGTTGGCGCTTGCCGCCGTCGACGCCGTTCTGCAGGACTATTTCGCAGCGTGCCGGGTCTAGATCATGACGTCAGAGCGGGATGCGGGCGGAAAGCCGCGCACACTTTTCCTCAACCCGCTCTAGCGGAAGCGCCGTGATCGGTGAATATTCCGAAAGACCAAATCAGATGAGCGGGGACGCTTCGACCGTGACCAGACAGATCAAGACGATGGAGGACTTTTCGGAGTTCGTCGGCCTGTCGCGCCCCACCGTCTCCAAATATTTCAACGACCCCTCATCGGTGCGCAAGAAGACACGCGACGCCATCGAGGCGGCGATAAAGCAATCGGGCTTTCGCCCGAACATCTTCGCCGTCAACCTGAACCGCCGTCGCACCAATATCCTCGGGGTCATCGTGCCCAACTCGACGGACCCGTTCTACATGGCGCTGACGCGGCGCATCGAGCACATTGCCGATCAGGCGGGATTCCTCGCCTTCGTCCTTTCCTCGGACGGCAGGCCCGAGATGGAAGAACGGGCGATCGAAACCTTCAAGTCGATGAACGTCGCCGGCGCGATCATCGCTCCGCTCGGCGTCCAGTCGCATCACCAGAAGCTGAGCGCGCTCGGACAAAGCATACCGCTGATCTATGTCGACTCGCCGCTCGACGACAGTTCCTCCTTCGTCGGAACCGACAACCGGCAGAGCTTCAGGCTGATGGTCGACTATCTCTGCCGTTCGGGTGGCGCGCCCTGCTATCTCGGCATGCCCCCGGTCAACAACAACGCCATGGCGCGCCAGGACGCTTACCTCGAGGCCATGCGGCAACTGAAGATGAAGCCGGCGGTCGTAGAGACGACGGCATATGCCTCCTGGGACTTCGAGAAGTTCGGCTTCGACGAGACGCTGCGCATCCTGTCCAGGGGCGGTTTCCCCACGCAAACCGTTCTTTGCGCGAACGACCGCGTCGCCTTCGGCGTCATTGCGGCCGCGTTTCAGTCCGGCCTGAAGGTCGGGCGGGATGCCGACAGCGATCTGAGGGTCGCCGGCCATGACGACCATCCCTTGTCCCGCTACACCTGTCCGCCACTGACCACGGTCGCGCAGAACTACAACGAAATCGGCAGGCTGGCGATCGAACTGCTACTGTTCAAGCTCGGCGAGGCTTCGGGTAACGGTGAAGCCTTTCGCGACGACGAACGTATTTTGCTGAGCGCAGAGATCATGTTGCGCGGTTCGGCTTAGAACTCACCTGAACTGCGCGCACGGGGCAAGCGCGAGCGCTCCCGAGCCGGTCCACAGGACGCCCGTCAGGGCCAGGACCGTCAGAAGGCGCCCCGCGCGGATCAGGAAG
Organism: Sinorhizobium meliloti 4H41; assembly: GCF_000375585.1. GTDB lineage: Bacteria > Pseudomonadota > Alphaproteobacteria > Rhizobiales > Rhizobiaceae > Sinorhizobium > Sinorhizobium meliloti_A. Next base: position 66,811 of record NZ_AQWP01000015.1, read on the forward strand.
GGCTGGTCGTCTCCCGGATCGGCACAGCGAAGCGCTTGCGCGAGCTTTCCCGGAAAAGAGAAGGCCAGCAAGAGTGCTCCGGCCGCGGCGAGTGTGGCCACGACGATGGATCCCGGAACGATGGTGGTCGCCCACGGCCCCGCGGCGGCGCATGCCACGGCGTGGAAAGTATAGACGGCAAGCAGATGTCCACCCCAAAGGATCGGCCCGGCCAGAAGGAAGAGAATTGCGCCGGCAATGGGTGGTTCGCGGACGGGATCGTTCATGACGCACCTATCCGATCAGTCGCGGGAAGCCGTGAATCAGTCCGAGGCCCAGCAGCGACTGGGCGACGGCGTAGTGATAGAGCAGCGCGTAGCTGTCGTAGGTCACCCGCCGTACGGCATCCAGCTTCCCGGCCAGATGCCGCGCCATCGCGAACAGTCCCATGATCAGCAGGGCGAAGACGAGTTGAGCGAAGAGAACGGCGCCGAGATAAACCATGGCTCCGTAGGCGTTCCCGTCGGGGGTCAAGCCGGTCGCCAAGTGTCCCCGGAGTTCAAGTGCGAACGCACCCGTCAGGCAGGCGAGCGAAAGAAGCAGAGCGGCCGCCATTGCCACGCGCGATGCCGAGAACATCCCCAGCCTGCGGCTGACAAGCCATAAGATACCCGAGCCGGCAAGAAGCAGCGCCGCGGACCCCAAGGGCCAGCGAAGGGGCGGTGGTTCCGGAGAACCGGCCGGTGCCCAGACCTCCGGCGAGACGACCCAGAGGAAAAGGTAGGAAAAGACATAGGCGAGATAGAGGGACGCCGCAACGAACATCAGGACCACCATCGCCCACCAGGAATGCGACGTCGGTCCGCTCATATAGGTGGGAAGGCGGACGCCCTTGGCGATTTCGATCATGCCTTTCGAAGGCCCGGGGTCGAGCCCCCAGGCCCAGACGAGGATGAAGGCGATGGCGAGGACTCCGCAGATCGTCGCGATCGTCACCATCTTGACCGTCAGCAGCAGGAAGAACGCCGCCGTGAAGACGGCCGCGAGGAAAGGCGGCCAGCCGGGACCGGGCATCTGGATGACATATTGCGGACGGGCATGGATCGGCGAGGTCACGATCGTTTCCCGCCAGCCGGTCGGAGCGTTTGGAAGATAGTGATGGCCGTCGCGTACCTCCTGAGGGAGGCTCGGCCGATCCCAGAGCGGTTCGCGACTGGTGATGTGAGGGATGCTTCGGGTGGAGTAGACGTCGTTCGGCAGCCATTCGAGCGTGCCCGCCCCCCAAGGGTTCTCGTGAGGTCCGTTGCCGGGGCGGAACTTCGCGGCGAGATCCACCAGAAAGACGAGTACGCCGGCGGCAAGCACATAGGTCCCCACGGTTGAGATGAGGTTCAGGGTGTCCCAGCCCATGTCGCCGGGATAAGTCCAGACCCGCCGCGGCATGCCTCTGAGACCGGTCAGATGCATCGGCAGAAAAGTGACGTTGAAGCCGATGAAGATCAGCCAGAAAACCCACCGGCCCAGTTGTTCCGAGAGCATCCGGCGGCTGAAGAGCGGCACCCAGTAATAGATCGCCGCAAACAGCGGGAAGACGAACCCGCCGATCAGCACGTAGTGGAAATGTGCAACCACGAAGTAGGTATCGTGTACCTGATGGTCGAAGGGCACCATGGCCACCATGACGCCGGTAAGCCCGCCAAGGGTGAAAATGAACAGGAAGCCGAGAATGAACAGCGATGCGGTCGTTATCCGGAAGCGCTCCCGTCCCGCGGCGATGGTTGCGATCCACGAAAAGACCTGGATGCCCGAGGGAACGGCGACCGCCATGCTGGCGGCGGAGAAGAAGGCGAGGCTCAGCGCCGGAATGCCTGTCGTGAACATGTGGTGCACCCAGAGCCCGAAGCTGAAAAAGCCCGTGCCGATCAAGGCGACGACGATCAGGTGATAGCCCACGAGCGGTGTGCGGGCCATGGTCGGTACCATCATCGAGACGAGGCCCGCGGCCGGAAGGAAGATGATGTAGACTTCCGGGTGCCCGAAGAACCAGAAGAGATGCTGCCAGAGCAGCGGATCTCCCCCCAGCGCGGCGGTGAAGAAGGGCCAGCCGAACGCCCGCTCGATCTCCAGCATCATCGTCGCCAGGATCACTGCCGGGAAGGCGAACATGATCATGCTGGCGAAGATCAGCATCGTCCAGGCGAAGATCGGCATCTTGGCGAGCGACATGCCCGGCGGCCTTGTCCTCAGCGCGCCAACGACGATCTCCACCGCCCCTGCGATCGCCGAAATCTCGATGAAGCCGATGCCGAGCAGCCAGAAATCGGCGTTGTCACCCGGCGAATATTCCATGAGCGTCAGCGGCGGATACATGAACCAGCCGCCTTTCGGCGCGAGGTCGTAGAAGATGGTCGAGAAGAAGACCAGCCCGCCGACAACATAGGCCCAGATCGCGAAGGCGCTGAGGCGCGGAAAAGGCAGATCGCGCGCCGCCAGCATCTGCGGCAGCAGCATGACGCCGAGCGCCTCGACCGCCGGCACGGCAAAGAGGAACATCATCGTCGTGCCGTGGACCGTGAACATCTGATTGTAGAGGTCCTGGTCTATGAGGCGATTGTCGCCGAGGGCGAGCTGCGTGCGCATGACGACGGCCAGCAGACCGGCCATGAGGAAGAAGAGAAACGCGACGCCGATATAGAGAAGACCGATCACCGTATTGTTGACGGCCGTCACCAGCCGCCAACCGCGCGGCGTCGCCCAGATGCGCTCCAGTTCACGGACCTCGCCTTCGGGCCGGGTATCGGGATTTGGCAGTTCCATCATCCGCCTCCGCCGCCAGTGTCGCGCAGGAAATAGAGGACGACCAGCCCCGCCAGGTAAACGCTGAGGACCGCGAAGGAGTCGTAACCCATCCTGAAGATCGTCCGGTCCCGGCGTTCGACCAGCCCGATGAAGAAGATCGCCGTGACCGTGATCGCGATCAGCGCTGCAAAGGCTTCGAAGCGCCCGGCCCCGTTCATCACCGCGTCGGCACCTCCGGTGATATCGACGATGAAAAGAAGGAAGAGATCAATGAGGTTCGTGCCGAAGATATCCGACATGGCCATGGTATAGAGGCCGGCACGCGTGGCGCTGAACACCGTGCTGACTTCCGGCAGCGACGTCGCAATCGCCACGAGGACCGCGCCGATGAAGCTCTGGCCGAGTCCGGTCGCTTCGGCGATCGCATCTCCGGAACGCGACAGCAGATAGCCTGCGACGATGATGACGGCGCCGCAGCCCGCAGTCGCCCAGCCCACCTCGCGCAGCGATTTCTTCTTGCTGTCTTCGGCCTCCTTCCGCGCCCTCTCTTCCTCCTTTTCGGGCGTGACCTCCTCGTCATTCGCTATCCAGGGCTTGTCGCGCTTCGACCGTGACAAGACCCACATGCCGAAGCCCGTGACCGCTGCAAGCAACCACATCCACACGCCCGAGAAAAGTACCGGCACGTCCCCCACCACGATCGAGGCGGCGACGATCGACAGGAGAAGGATCTTGAAGCCACCCTGCAGCATGACGACCGGATCGGGAATGACCGAAGTCAGCGCCTGGCGGCCGATCAGCATGTCGGCAAAGGCGAGGATCGCCACCTGCATGACGATGCCGCCGAGGATGCTGTTGACCGCGAGACTGGCGTCACCGCTGAGCGACGAGGTCACGCCTACCGCCAGCTCCGGGAGGGAAGTGATGCCGCCGAGAAGCACGACGCCGATGAAGGCCTGGCCTACGCCCGTCTTCTCGCTGATCGCATTGGCATAGCCGGTGATCCTGACGCCTGCCATCCAGACTGCCACGGCCGCCCCCGCGAAAATCGCAAGATTCAGCCAAAGTCCAAGGCCGGCGAAGTCAAGCATAGGTCACCTCAACTGGTCCAGATAGGCGGCGAGCTGCCGCAATTCGTCGTCGGTGAAGATTTCGTATGGCGGCATCAGATTTTCCGGCTTCACGTGCTGGCCGTCGCGGATCCAGCGGACGAAGGCGGCGACATCGTTCTCGAGCGTGGCAGCGGCAAGCGAGTGCCGGCTGCCCACATGCGTGAGATCGGGGCCGATCGTGCCCCGGGCATCCGTGCCGCGGACCCGGTGGCATGCGGCACAGCCGGAGGAGAGGAACAGCGCCTGCCCTGCGGCCTGATCCTGTTTCGCAGCCGCGGCGTCGCCGGCCTCACCTGCCAGCCAGGAGGAAAACTGATCTTCGGGCATGGCGATCACGTAAAAGGACATGAAGGCATGCGGCCCGCCGCAATATTCCGCACATTGGCCGCGACTGATGCCGGCCTTCGTCGCTTGAAGCGTCAGCGTGTTGGTATGGCCGGGGATCATGTCGAGCTTGCCGGCGAGCCGGGGCACCCAGAAGCTGTGAATAACGTCTGCCGATGTCAGTTCCAATTCCACCGGCCGCCCGACAGGCAGCCTGATTTCGTTGGCGCTCTCGATGCGGCGACCGGCCTCGTCGACATAGGTCACCCGCCACCACCAGCGCTCGCCCACGACCTCGATGCGCAATCCGCCCTGCGACCGGGCCGCAGTGGCGCCGGGCGCCATAAGATAGAAGCCGTAGCCCAGCAGGACGCTGAGAGCGAGGATCGGGAAAACGAGACCGCCACCGATGACCACCCTTTCGCCCGCAATGCGGGCACGCCAGCGCTCACCGCCGAAAAGCGCGACCGCCGTGATCAGGCAGACCCCGACGAGAATGGCGGTAGAGAACAGGATCAGCAGCCAACTGAGCGTGCCGATGCGCTCGGCTTCCGCTCCGGAAGGATCGAGCGCGGACTGCAGCCCGGCGCAGCCCTGCAGCGCGAGAGCGCTTGCCACCGCGAAACATCGGGCGAGCCTCATCGGTTCGCCTCCGTCATCGGCGCCGTGGCGCTTCCCGGAGGCAGCGAGCCCAGATAGGCGGCGACGTCTTCGATCTGCGCTTCGTCCAGTGCGCCGGCAACCGCCGTCATGATCCTCCCATAGGGGGTCCCGATCCGCCCGCCGCGCCGCCAGAGCCGTATCTGCTCCTCTATATATTCGGCATGCTGGCCGGCGAGGACCGGAAACTGCTGCGATTGACGTCCGGAATGGCAGCTCAGGCAGGCCGGTACGCCCTGATGCGCGATGCCGAGCCTGGCTATGGCTTCGCCGCGCCTGAGTTGCTCAGGGTCAGGTGGCGCCGATTGATTTCCGGCGCTTGGCTGGAGCGCGGAGTAATGCGCTGCCAGCTCCCGCATGGCGTCCTCTGACAGAAGGTCGGCGACCGGTTCCATGGCACCGCTCGCGCGGGTCCCTTTCGCATACTCCTGGAGACTGCGCAGGAGATAGGCTTCGGGTAGCCCCGCGAGCCGCGGGACACGGTCGCCGTTCGTGCCTGTGCCTTCGCGTTCATGGCAGCGCCCGCAGGCGGTCAAGGCGCTGCCGCTCACGGATCCCTCATCTCTACTCGCCTGGCTGCGCGTGAGGCCTGCCAGGTCGGGATAATTGCCTGCCGTTGCGGGCAGGCTTGCGAGGAATGCCGTGACGACCCAGACTTCGTCGTCGCGCCGGGTATTCGGCCATGCCGGCATGCCGGTATATTTGAGGCCGTGCTTGACGATCCAGAAGATCTCCTCCGGCGGGCGGCGCTTGCCGATGTCCATCAGATCCGGAGGCGGGGGCAGCATGCCGCTGACGATCGGGTTTATCTCTTCGCCGGGGCGGTTGTGGCACGCTACGCACGCACCTTCGAAATGGGATGCCCCGAGTCGGATCATGCCATCGTCATCGAGCGGCGGAACTTCGATCGTAAAGCTTCGGTTAGTGATCGATCGTTCGCGGACCAGCGTCAGGATCCATGTCGTAATCCGCAGATGGTCCTTGGAGGCCGCGACGTTGTAGACGCCGGACCAGACGAACACGACCCCCGCAGTCACGAGCAGCACGGCGCCGATCCCGACGATTTTAGCAACGGCCGTCCAGTGAAGGTTTCTCAGGTCCACGCTGCTGCACCCGTTCTGGATCCGGCCTCGTCTTCCGCCATCGTCAGAAGCCAGCGCGCGGCAATCACGATTCCTGCGAGAACATAGGTCACAGGACAGGCGACCAGCATGATAAGCCCCGCGAGCTGCTGATCGGCCAAAGTTGCGTTCAGGGTTCCAGTCGCATGCGCCGTGTGGGATGCAGCGAAAGCGGGGTAGAGCGCTCGCGGCGCGAAGACGAAGAGTACGGCGAGGAGACAATAGAGCTTGCTGGTCATCAGAAGGGCAACGATCGGTTGCCAGGAACGCTTGCCATGAAGAAGCAGGACCGCCCGCCAGAACAGGAATGCGGTCAGGAACAGGCTGGCATTCATCAGCAAATGAACCGTGGGAAATTCCAGGGCCCGCTTGAGAAATGGCGGCGCATGCCAGGCCCAGAGGGCGGCGATCTGCACAAGTGTCGCAAGCGGCAGAACCCACCCGGCGATTTCCCGCCGCTGCGGCCGGCCCCACGTCATTGCGACGGCAGCCAGGGGCGCGGCGAGGTTCATCAGCAGGATGTGCACTGCCATATGCGTCGCCAACGGCCCCATCACTCCCCCTAGTCCTCCGAGCGGTTGACCAAGACCGCGCCGGTCAGGTTTCAGAAAGGTCGCCGGCGCAGGCGGCCGGTCGAAACACGGCATCGAATTACTGTGTCGCAAGGCGAAACTGTTTGGGGTGCTTCATGGTTCCAATCCGCACCTCCTGTGGTTGCGGAGCCGGACGAACCGCCCGCCGCGAAGCGCTCACGGAACAAATGGGCGGGGCCGAGGTTTCAACGGACGACCGAACAGGAGGGGCCGATGAGTCTGAATTCCGCATCGACTGCCGCGACCGTCACCAACCCGGTCCATTCGTTGCTGGTGCCGTTTCCGGTCGTCTGCTTTACGCTCGCCCTTCTGACCGATATCGCCTTCTGGCAGACGGGACACATGATGTGGCAGAACTTCTCCGCCTGGCTGCTCTTTGCCGGAATCATCGCCGGCGTGATTGCTGGTGTGGCCGGTGTGTTGGAGTTCCTGTTTCGAAGGGAGCGGCATAGGCAAGGGGCGGTTTGGCTCCATGTAATCGGCTACGTCCTCGTCTTCGGTCTCGCCTTCGTCAACAACCTCGTCCATGCCGCCGATGGCTGGACGGCTGTGGTACCCTACGGGTTGATCCTCTCCGCGGCGACGGTGCTTCTGACGATCCTCCTCGCTTTGCTTGGTCGCGCCACCCTCTATCGCAGGCAATCCGGAGTGAGCGATTATGAATAGCTCTGCCTTCTTCCGTGCAAGATTCCTCGTCGGAACCGGCGTTCTCCTGCTGGCGCTCGGAGGCTGCGGCGATGACGGCTCGGATTTCGACGTTTCGCAGCAGATCGGCCCCGATCCGGTCTTGCCGGAGCCGACATCGGAACTCATGCCGGACATGAAAATCGCCGAGGTCGTCGGCTGGCAGGACGGCACGGCACCGAGCGTTCCCGACAATCTCGTCATCGCCGCCTACGCGAAGGACCTTGCCAATCCGAGGACCGTCCATACGCTGCCGAACGGCGACGTTCTCGTCGTTCAATCGCGCGAACCCTCGGGCAAGCCGATAGAGCGGCCGAAGGACATGATCCGGGGTTGGATCATGTCCATGGCCCACGGCGGTGGTGCCGGCCCACAAAAGGAAAGCAATCTGATCACGCTGCTCCGCGATACCGATCGCGACGGAACGGTGGACGAGCGCCACGACCTGCTGACGGGGCTCAATTCTCCTTTCGGAGTGGCCTGGCACGAGGGAACGCTTTACGTGGCTGCGGCCGATGCGATCCTCGCCTATCCCTATCAGCTCGGGCAGACGGAAATCACCGGCGAGCCGCGGGTTCTAACACCGCTTCCGGGTGGCCCGATCAACCATCACTGGACCAAGGATCTGGCCCTCAGCCCCGACGGGCGCTACCTCTATGCCTCCGTCGGTTCCAACTCGAACGTGGCCGAGCGCGGGCTCGAGGCCGAAAAGGGCCGCGCTGCGATCTGGCAGGTAGATCGAGAAACGGGTGCGGCCCGCGTCTTCGCGTCCGGCCTTCGCAACCCGAACGGATTGATCTTCCATCCGGAGACCGGCGTGCTCTGGACGGTCGTCAACGAGCGTGACGAGCTGGGGCCGAATCTGGTGCCGGACTACATGACCTCGGTGCAGGAAGGCGCTTTCTACGGCTGGCCATGGAGCTATTACGGCGCCCATGTGGACGAGCGGGTCCATCCGCCGCGGCCCGACATGGTCGAGAAAGCGATCCCGCCGGACTATGCTCTTTCCAGCCACGTCGCCGCCCTGGGCCTGGTCTTCTCCAACGGCTCCGCCCTGCCGGAGCCCTTCGCCAACGGCGCCTTCATAGGCGAGCACGGGAGCTGGAACCGCAGCAGCTTCAATGGCTACAAGGTCGTCTATGTCCCCTTCGAAAACGGCCGGCCGGCCGGGAAGGCTCAGGACGTCGTGACCGGCTTCATCGAAGGCGATCAGGCACGCGGTCGTCCGGTCGGCGTTGCGATCGACGGGACCGGGGCGCTGCTCGTTGCCGACGACGCCGGCAACACCGTCTGGCGCGTCGCCGGAGCCGACGGCAGGGTCACGCCGAGCCCGGTCGGTACGGACGGACAGAGGGATAGCGCGGTCACCAGCGAAGCCAGCCCGCCGGCGGGTGAGACAGGAGGAACAACCGGACGGGCCGCTCCTCCCGCAACCGGTGCCACGCCTCCGGAGCCGCCGCAGACCGATGTCGCGCCGGCTACTCTGCCGAGAGCTACGGAACAGGAATCACCGGAGCCGCAGCAATAATTTCCGATCTAATCCTCGGCGTCGCCCACCGTATCGGCGACATAGGCATCGCGCTTTCCGAGCTCCTTGGGCCGCCCTGTCGTTGAATCTTTCGCCGTCTGATGTTCCAGCTCGGCATTGAGTTCAGCACCGATGATCACGATCATGGTGGATATCCAGATCCAGAGCATGAAGCCTATCAGCGTGCCGAGAGCGCCGTAGGTGGCATTGTAGTTCGCAAAATTGTCGATGTAATAAGAGAACGCCAGGGACGCGACGAGCCAGCAGATCGTGCTCAGGGCCGCACCCCAGGTAAGCCACCTGAGTTTGGCCGGCTCCCGGCACGGACCGTAGCGATAGATCAGGGTGATGCCCGCCGCTACGAGCAACAGCATCACGGGCCAGCGCACGAACCTGACGAGACCTTCCAGTTCCAGGTGGAGAAAGGCCAGCACTGCCGGCAATATGGCGATGGCCGCGATGAGGACGGCCGTCAGGATCAAACCGGCCAGCGTGAAGCCGATGCTTAACAGTGCCAGCCGGACGAAGCCGCGCTTTTCCGTCTCGTCATAGGCGATATTCATGGCTTCGAAAAGGGCGCCCACGCCGTTGCGCGCGCTCCAGAGAGCGAAGAGCAACCCGCCTATGAAGCCGAGGCTCAGGCTGGACGTGTTCTGGGAGGTCAGGGTTTCCAGTTGATCGGTCATCATTTGAAGCGACTGCGCCGGGAGCACGGTGGCGAGCATTGTAGCCTGCTCGGCGATCGCGGCCGGATCGGAAACGAGACCGTAGATGGAGACGAGCGAGCCGAGCGCTGGAAATATGGAGAGGAGCACGTAAAAGGTGACGCCGGCGGCAACGAGCGAAATCCGGTCCTCGCTGATCTGTGAAACCACCCGCCAGAAGACGTCACGCAGACCCCTCGCCGGGATTTCGCCCGGGCTGTCGGCCGTGCGTCCCCTGCCCTCCTCTTGAGCCTTCTCGTCAGTTCCCCTCTTTGCATCACCGGATTTCATCTGCTCTTCCTCACGGGTTCGAAAGTCCGCCGTGCCGCTGATCGGGCTTGCCGATGGCGGGCGAACGCGGGTGGCATTCGAACACGCCAGGCGATGGCTTGTTCCTTGCGATCTCCCCTATTCGGACGCGAAGCCCTTACTGAACGGCGCGACTTATTTTCTCATAAGAAGTGCTCCATGCTCTCGTGGCGCGTTTTCGGATTTGAAAGAACTGAATCATGAAACCTGCGACGCTGCGCCTGACCGCCATATTTTTGTCTGCGGCGACTCCGTTTCTTCCGGCAGTCGCGGGGAATGTGCAGCACGAAAAGGGAGACGTTCGAAGTCAAAGCCTGGCCATGAAGAATTTCGTAGATGCCAATCCCGACTGCCTCGAGTTCAATGATCAATGCTCTCTATGTTCGTTGATCGACGGAGCGGTCGAGTGCTCCTCGCCCAAGATCGCATGTATCAAGGGGGAGTACCGTTGCACGATGAGATCGAAATAAAGTGGCACCCTAAATTGGCGGACGAACCGGGGTTTCCAGCTTGGCACCACCTTTTCATCTCGGAATGATGCTTATTCCCCCGTCCGCCTCGAGAACAGCGAATTTGATCTGGTCGAGGCGAGCCAGACCCTGCTGCTCCCGGGCCGCCACCAGTATGTCCTCGATGTTGACCCGGGCTCTTCTCACGGCGCGCTCGTCGACCTTCCCGTCGGCGATAAGCACCGTCGGCGTGCCGTCGAGGAACAGAGCGATCTTCGGCGACCATTGCTTGACGTAGGAGAGAACGATATCGACGCCGAAAAGCGTCAGGATGAGCAATGTTGCGTTGACGATGGAGAAGTCGTCGCCGAGCAGCGCCTGCTGAGTGGTCTCGGCGATGATGAGCAGCAGCACGAAGTCGAAGGTGGTCATCTGTGCAACCGTGCGCCGGCCGGAAAGCCGGAGCGCGGCGAGGAGTATAAAATAGATCGTAATACCGCGAACGACGGAGTCCATGACGTATCTCCTAGGGCCAGACGATCGTCCGCACCTCCTTTACCGGCTCGTCATCGATACTTGCCCGGTAGGAAACGACGCCCGGAGTTTGGGCACGGAGGTGCAGAGTCAGCACGAGGGGCTGCCGCGAAGCGGACCGGAAGCGGTATACCAGCCCTTCATCGCCTGCTTCAGCGGAGACCGGTGGCGGATCCATATCCTCCACCTGAAAGCTTTTGAAGAATTCGGGCGACAAGGTCAGGCGACGTTCGTTCTCGCCGCCGGCCAATGACGCGTTGAGCGTCTCGGAAGCCTCCCAGCGGCTGAAACGGGGCACATCGACGGCGCCGCCGGCGAACGTCACGGTCTGTCTCTGAAGCCAGCCCCTTGAGCCGGTAACGCCCAGGACGGCGGCAAGCAGCATCAGGCCAAAAACGATCCATGCAGCGCGCTCTACTTTCCAGAAAAACTCCTGGAACGTGCGATGCTCTTCGATCTGCAATCCGTCCGGTCGAACTGGTGGTTGATCCAAAGCTTAGACCTCGCCCTTGAGCTTTGTAGAATGGCTGAACGGGCGGAAATGTTCCGTGAACCAACCCTCTACGACGGCCCGCTTCCTCGCCTCGGCGTCCGCCGCCAGAACTCAAGCAGTGTCCGCGCAGAAGGCAGCAGTCGAACGGGCGGCCTGGAATGCAGTTCTCCTGCGACCGAAGCGAATAGAAGGATACGGGCGGCAACCGGAAATCGGCTGGTTGCCGCCGCGGACGACAGGGCCTTTAGATGTGCTTCGTCCCGTGCCTGGTGATGGATGGCGTGGCAGCGTCGTCCTCCGCCTCCGGATCCATGCCGACCCGATGATGATAGACGAGCTCCCCGCCTTTCCAGCCGGTGTAGAGAAGCAGCAGGACGGTGGCGAGAGATAGCAGAAGGCCCCAGGGCCACACGGCCTGGACGGAACCGTTCTCGTAGCGCAGCCAAAAACTGGCGACCGCGAGTAGTACGACGACAACGTTTCCGATCATGTGCCTCCAGGCATCGTCGATCGCCCGAATAAGGGCATTTCCGAGGAAATCGGTCAGTCCGGCGAGAGCGGCCAGGGCTGCCATCACGATGGCTGCACCCAGCGACCACATAGATACGTCTGCCCAGAATGAATTTCCGTTCGCGAGATACACGATGTCACATATGAACGTTGCGACAAGAAGCGCGATTGGAAAGGGAACGAGCATCGGATGGATCGGATGCCCGCCGATTTTCGCGCTGGCCGCCAGACCCAAGAGGCCACGATCTGCCATGGCATAATCCTCCAGCACCGCAAGTCCCGGTGATCCTGAAATGCATAAGAAGCGGCGATTGTTCCGCGATGCGAACCGGCGCATGCCGCGGCTGATCAGTCGGCCGCCTTGCCGATGGTATCGGCCACATGAGCACCGCGCTCGCCCAAGGGGAGCGGCTTGCCCGTCGTCGAATCTACCGCCGTCTGGTGTTCGAGTTCGGCGTTGATGAGTGCGCCGATGAGGAGAATCATCACCGAGATCCACACCCATGTCATGAGACCGGCAAGCGCGCCGAGAGCGCCGTATGTCGCGTTGTAGTTGGCGAAATGTTCCAGATAGTAGGAAAAGAGCCATGAGGCGGCCAGCCAAAACAAGGTACTGAACACCGCGCCCCAGTTCAGCCACCGCAACTTCGCCCGCTCGCGACTCGGCCCGAAACGATAGATGAGGATGGTGCCGAAGGTGACGAGGAGGAGTACCACAGGCCATCTCGCCGCTCGGGTCACGAGCTCGACCCAACGATCGACCCACACATAGGCCAGTACGGCCGGCACGACCCCGATCGCCGCGATCAGCGCCACCGCGAAGAGGAGCGCCGCGAAGGTGAACGCGATGCACAGGAGGGTTCTCGACAGAAAGCCTCTCTTTTCCCTTTCTCCATAGGCGACGTTCATCGCGTCGAAGAGGGCGGCAATGCCGTTGGCTGCCAACCACAGGGAGATTGACAGGCTCACGAAGAAACCGATGCCGAGAGTGGACGGCTTCTGCGTCGTCAGGGTCTCCAGCTGGTCCATGATCAGCCCGTAGGAGTCCGCCGGCAGAATCACCTGCAGGATACCGACATGGGTGCCGATTTCCGACGGGTCCGCGACGAGCCCGTAGATCGAGACGAGGGCACCCATCGCGGGAAAGAGCGACAGCAGAAGGTAGAAGCTTACCCCCGCGGCTATCAGCATGACCCGCTCTTCGCCAATTTCGGAAAGCACCCGCCAGAAGACGTCCCGCATCCCCTTGGCGGGGATATCTGCGGGCGTGTCGGCTGCACGCCCCCTGCCCGGCTCCGCGGCCTCCAGCTTTTCGGCAAGTTCGATTTCGTTCGCACCCATGTATCAACGCCCGTCCGGTGACGGAACCCGGCTTTCGCCTCGCCGCATGCCTATCCAACGCCGCGGTAAATAGCTTGTTCCGGGACGCGACGGCTCAAAGGCGGTGCGCCTGCCCGCTTTCCGAAGCGCCGAGAAACGCATTGATGAGCCGGTGGACCTTCAGCGCCTCGCGCCCGTTGACGCGCGGTTCGCCATTACTCTCGACGGCATCGAGAAAGTCGGCGAGGACCGCACGGTGATGGTGATGCGGGAATGCCATCGGATCGGCGCCGGCACCACCCGCGGCCTCGTCCTCGACCGAGAGTTCCGTTCCGTCGTGGAAGGATACGGCAAGCAGCCGGCCGCCCAGGCGCGCCATGCCGCGCGTCCCGATTATATCTATCTCGTCCGGATAGCCGGGATAAGCGCAGGTGGTCGCGCTCACGGTCCCTATCGCGCCGCCCGCGAAGCGGATCGCCGCCATCGCCAGGTCTTCGGTTTCCATGCGGTGGATTCCGCTCGTCGCCGCATAGGCCTTGACCTCTTCCGGCAGGCCAGCGAGCGAAACGAGAAGGTCGAGCGTGTGTATGGCCTGGGTGAGAAGCACGCCGCCGCCGTCGCGAGCCCGCGTACCCCGGCCCGGTTGATCGTAATAGCTCTGCGGCCGCCAGTTGTGCAGCCGGGCCGAAGCACTGACGATTTGGCCGAGGCGGCCTTCATCGATGAGCCTCGCAAGTTCCTGGCTGACCCTGCGAAAGCGGTGCTGAAGCACGATGCCGAGTTTTATTCCCGCGCGCTCGGCCAACGTCACCAGAGCTTCCGATCGCTCCGGGGTGATCTCCAGCGGTTTTTCGAGAAGCACATGCTTGCCCGCTTCGGCCGCCTGCCGCACCAGATCGAGATGCGTGCTCGGCGGCGTCAATATCATGACGGCCGTGATCGACGGATCATGGAAGATCGCCTCGGCGGAGTCGCAAGTCGCGAAACCATAGGCCTCGGAAAAGGCAGCCCGCCTGGCGGCCGTGGGACTGTAGGCTGCAGCGACGTCAACTCTCTCCTCGAGGTCCAGCAGGCTTTTGGCATGCGGGCCAGCCGCCATGCCGAGTCCGATCACGCCGATGCGCGTCTTTTTCATTCCGTCACCCCCTCAGCACAGTTCCTCCGGACCTCTCTCTACATCCTGCAGCGATGCGCGGCAAGAAAGTCATCATACAACTTCATGAAGTTTGTATGTTGACAATATATTTTACAAGCCGTAGCCATAGAGCACCTGTTGGAGGAGCGGGAGAGTGATGAGGGGACTGATCGATCCAGATCTGTTGTTTCCGGCCGAAGAGCGCACCCGTGCGCTGGCGCGGAGGCTATATGCCGAAGTAAGCGGTCTTCCGATCGTCAGCCCGCACGGGCATACGGAGCCGCGCTGGTATGCGCTGGACGAACCTTTTCCCGACCCCGCCCAACTTCTCATCGTGCCGGATCATTATGTGTTCCGCATGCTGTTCAGCCAGGGGATCAGGCTGGAAGAGCTCGGCGTTCCGGCGCTCGACGGTTCGCCGGTCGAGACGGATGGCCGCGCGATCTGGCGGCGTTTCTGCGAGAACTACCATCTCTTTCGCGGCACGCCGACGCGGCTTTGGTTCGACTATACGCTCTCCGAGCTTTTCGGCATCGACGAACTGCCCTCCGCCGCCAGTTCGGACCGGCTTTACGACCACGTCGCCGACTGTCTGGGGCGCCCGGATTATCGCCCGCGCGCGCTCTACGAGCGCTTCAATATCGAGGTGATCTCCACGACCGACAGTGCCCTGGACGATCTGGGCTGGCACGGCAAGATACTGGAAAGCGGCTGGAAAGGACGGGTCGTCCCCGCCTACCGTCCCGACGCGGTGGTCGATCCGGATTTCCAGGGTTTTTCGACCAATCTCGACAAGCTCGGCGACATCACCGGCGCCGACACCGCAACGTGGTCGGGCTATCTGGACGCCCATCGCTCCCGCCGCGCCTATTTCAAGAATTTCGGCGCGACCTCGACGGATCACGGCCATGCGACGGCAGACACGGCCAACCTTTCGCAAGCGGAGGCCGCGGCACTCTTCGACAGGGTGCGGCTGGGCAAGGCGGATGCCGACGAGCGGCGCTTGTTCCGGGCGCAGATGCTGACCGAGATGGCGAAGATGAGCCTGGACGATGGGCTCGTAATGCAGATTCATCCGGGCTCGTTCCGCAACCACTCGCCGGCGATCCTGGCAAAGTTCGGCCGCGACAAAGGTTTCGATATTCCGGCACGCACCGACTATGTGACCGCACTCAAGCCGTTGCTCGATGCAGTCGGGCTCGAGCGCGATCTGACCGTCATTCTCTTTACGCTGGACGAGACGAGCTATGCGCGCGAGCTTGCGCCGCTTGCCGGCGTCTATCCCGCGCTGAAGCTCGGACCCGCATGGTGGTTCCACGACAGTGCGGAGGGTATGCGCCGCTTCCGTGAGATGACCACCGAGACGGCGGGCTTCTACAACACCGTCGGGTTCAACGACGACACAAGGGCGTTTCCGTCCATCCCCGCGCGCCACGACATTGCGCGCCGGGTCGACTGCGCATTTCTCGCGCGTCTGGTCGCGGAACATCGCCTGCGGGAGGATGAGGCGTACGAGCTTGCGCGGGACCTTGCCTATGGTCTCGCCAAGGAGGCGTACCGGCTCTGAGAATTCACATCATGCAAACGGGAGGAAAAGCATGAAAATCCTGGTCAAACTGGCGGCCGGTCTGTTGGTCGCCGCTTCTTTTATAGGCAATGCAGCCAATGCTCAGACGGTGCTGCGCTCATCGGATACGCATCCGGACGGCTATCCGACGGTCGAGGGGGTCAAATATTTCGGCGAGCTGGTCAAGGAGCGCACAGCCGGCCGCTACTCCGTCGAGGTCTATCACTCCGCGCAGCTCGGAGAGGAAAAGGACACGATCGAGCAGGTGCGCTCCGGTGTCATCGAACTGAACCGCGTATCGATGGCGCCCTTCAACGGAACGGTGAAGGAATCGATCGTTCCGGCGTTGCCCTATCTCTTCCGTTCGGAAGAGCACATGCACAAGGTGATGGACGGCGCGATCGGCGATCAGATCAAGAAGGCCTTCGAAGGCGCCGGAGTGGTGGTGCTTGCCTTCTATGACGCCGGCGCGCGTTCCTTCTACAACAAGCAGAAGCCGATCAATTCGGTTGAAGACATGAAGGGCCTGAAGTTCCGCGTCATCCAGTCGGACATCTTCGTCGACATGGTGGCAGCACTCGGGGCGAACGCTACGCCGATGCCCTACGGCGAAGTCTATTCGGGCATCGAAACGGGCGTCATCGACGGCGCGGAAAACAATTTTCCAAGCTACGACACCGCCAAGCATTTCGAAGTGGCCAAGAACTTCTCGCTCGACGAACACACCATCCTTCCGGAGGTATTCGTCATGAACAAGGCGGTCTTCGACAAGCTCACGCCGGAAGACCAGGAGATCTTCAAGCAGGCAGCGAAGGAGAGCGTTGCCAAGCAGCGCGAGCTCTGGGCTGCCAAGGTGAAGGAGTCGCGTGCGAAGGTCGAAGCGGCCGGCGCGAAGATCACCACCCCCGACAAGCAGGGGTTCATCGACGCGATGAAGCCGGTCTACGAAAAGCACGTCACCGATGAGGTCCTCAAGAAGATGGTCGAGGACGTTCGCGCGGTGCAGTGACGAGTCAGACGGGCAGGCCTGCTGTGCCCATGCGCGTTGGAGCGGGATGAGGAAATGCGTGTGCGGTTCTCCGCCCGTATCCCGCTCCAATCAACTGAAATCGATGACGTTCATGATTTGGATCGACCCGACCCAGGATCATCGTAATCGAGCGCAAAGGCCGCGGCAGAAGCCTGCCCGTCCCTTTCAATAGGAATGAAACCTTGTCCAACGGATTGGCAAAACTAGGCCGGGGCCTCTCGTGGCTGGGCACCCTCTCGCTTTGGATGGCGGGTGTGGGCCTCGTCGCGATGACGCTCATCGTCGCCTGGCAGGTGTTCTGCCGCTACGTGTTGAACGACTCGCCGAGCTGGACCGAACCCGGCGCCGTCATGCTGATGAGCTGGTTCATCTTCTTGGGTGCCGCAGTCGGGGTGCGCGAAAACTATCATCTCGGCTTCGACGTGCTGCTCTATGTCGTGCCGAAAGGCGGCAAGATCTGGCTGCGCATGATCTCCGATATCGTCGCGCTCGCCTTCGGGGCCGGCATGATCTGGTATGGAGGGCAGCTCGTGGCTCTCACCTGGAACACCGTCCTGCCGTCGCTGCGGATTTCCGGCGGCTGGAGCTATGTGCCCCTCGTCGCGGGCGGCGTCCTTATTTGCCTGTTCGCGCTGGAGCGCATCGTCCTGCGCCTTGCCGGGGAGCCGATCGACGATCGTCTCGACGAAATGCCGCCGGCGGAAGTTGCCGCCGAACTCGAACCTGCTGAAATAAAGGCCTGACCCGATGGACATGATGATCCTCTTCGGCGTGTTCACGCTGCTGATGCTGATCGGCACGCCGATCGCCTTCTGCCTCGGCGTCGCGTCCTTCGCGACGGTTCTTTATCTGGGGCTGCCGCCGCTGGTGATCTTTCAGCGGCTCAATTCCGGCATGAGCGTGTTTTCGCTGCTTGCCATTCCATTCTTCATCTATGCCGGCGATCTGATGGTGCGTGGCGGAATCGCCCAGAAGATCGTCGCCTTCGCGGCATCGCTGGTCGGGCACATCCGGGGCGGGCTCGGTCAGGTCAACATCGTCACCGCAACGCTGTTCGGCGGCATTTCAGGATCGGCCGTGGCGGAAGCCGCGGCTGTGGGCGGGCTCATGATCCCGCAGATGAAGCAGCGCGGTTACGGCGCGGACTACGCCGTCAATGTCACCTCCATGGCGGCCTTGATCGCGCTGATGCTGCCGCCTTCGCACAACATGATCATCTACTCGATCTCGGCAGGCGGAAAGATCTCGATCGCAGATCTCTTCACCGCCGGCATCGTTCCCGGCCTCCTTTACGCTGCCGCACTGATGACTACCGCCTATTTCGTTGCACGCCGGCGCGGCTATCCGACGGAGATCTTTCCCGGGTTCGCCCGGGTCGGGCGCTATCTGCTGGTTTCGACGCCCGGCCTCCTGCTCATCGGCATCATCTTCGGGGGCGTACGTTCGGGCGTGTTCACCGCGACCGAGAGTTCCTGCATCGCCGTCCTTTATGCGCTCGCGGTGACCGTCTTCGTCTACCGGCAGATGACCTGGCAGGATTTCGTCCAGGCAACCTTCGCGGCCGTGCGCACGACGGCCATGGTCCTGCTCATCATCGGCATGGCGGCCGCCTTCTCCTGGCTGATGGCCTTCCTCAGAGTGCCCGCAGCGCTGATCGACTGGATGAACACGATCTCGGAAAATCCGATCATCATACTCCTGTTGCTCAACGTCCTGATGCTGTTCCTCGGCACCTTCATGGACATGGGCCCGACCATCATCATCAGCACCCCGATCTTCCTGCCCGTCGCCATGGCCTACGGCGTCGACCCGGTTCATTTCGGCGTCATCATGATCTTGAACTTCGGCATCGGCCTCAACACGCCGCCAGTGGGCGCCGTGCAGTTCGTCGCCTGTGCAGTCGGGAAAATTTCCGTCTGGCAGGCGATGCGCAGCATATGGCCGTTCTACCTGGCGGGGTTGATCGTGCTCGGGCTCGTCACCTATGTTCCGGCCCTTTCGCTATGGCTGCCGGCCGTCTTCAAAGGGTGACAAACCGCATGGATCTTCTGACCGAACGCAAACCGAAGCTTTCCGAACGCGTCGCGAACGCAATACGGGAGCAGGTTCTGAAGGGCGAAATACAGCCCGGGCAGAAGCTGCCGACGGAGAGCCGGATGAGCGAGTTCTTCGGCGTCAGCCGCACGGTGGTGCGCGAAGCGATCGCAACCCTTGCCGCGGACGGCCTCGTGGAGCCGCGGCAGGGTGCCGGGGTTTTCGTCATGGACCACCCGACGCTTGCCTTCGGCTCGATCAGCCTCGACGTCGGCAACAAGATCTCCCATGCGCTCAACGTCATCGAGGTGCGGATGGGGCTCGAGATCGAGAGCGCGGGTCTGGCAGCGCTTCGGCGCAATGGTGCCCAGGAGGCCCAGATCCAGGAGGCCTTCTTCGAATTCGATCGCCTGCTCGAGCGCGGCGAGGCAACCGGAAAGAGCGACTTTGCCTTCCACCGGGCGATCGCGGCCGCGACCAACAATCCCTATTACGTGGAGGTTCTCGATGCGCTGGGTCTGCGGGCTATCCCTTGCGACGTCGCCTCCCCCTGGGGGACGGAAAGCGTGCTTTCTCGTGCATATCAGGAAAGCCTCCAGCGCGAGCATCTAGCGATCCTGAAGGCGATTTCCGAAAGCGATCCGGAAGCTGCCCGCGCGGCCATGCGCGCCCATCTGACCGCGAGCCAGGAACGCTACCGTGTCCGGTTGAGCGGACAGCAGGCCGCCTGGGGCGCCGCCAAGCGCGGCGTCTGATTGCCCATCTCCAGAGCGTTTTCGCTGCCTATCGAAGCAGCGGAACGCTTCAACACTTTGAAACGACGCACTCCTGGACGAGACCGTTACACGTTTTTCCTGGAAGTGCCCCAATCCGAGGACCGTGAGCCGATGACCGCAAGCCATATCGACTACACCATTCGTTTCGCCGTCGACCCGGCAGCAGCAGCCCGCATGGACACCGATGCCTTGCGCGCGAATTTTCACATTGGCGATCTGTTCCGGCAGGGGCGGATCTCGCTCACCTATAGCCATTACGACCGGATGATCGTCGGCGGTGCCGTGCCGGTCGACAAGCCCTTGGCTCTCGAAACCATCCGTCCGACGGGTACGGCGCGCTTTCTCGAGCGGCGCGAGCTCATCGCCGTCAATATCGGCGGCCCCGGCCTTATCGAGATGAATGGCGAAAGCTTTCGTCTCGAGCCGCGCGACATGGCCTATGCCGGCATGGGAGAGGAGGTCACCTTCTCGTCCGAGGACCCGGCCGCGCCCGCCAAATTCTACCTGCTCAGTGCGCCCGCTCACCAGGCGCTGCCAAGGCGGCATATCCGCATCGGCGATGCCAAACGGCTCGACCTCGGCAGTGCGGCCACCTCGAACGAGCGTTCGATCTTCCAGTTCATCCACCCCGAAGGCGTGAAGACCTGCCAGTTGGTCGTCGGCATGACTCAACTTGCCCCGGGATCGGTCTGGAACACCATGCCGTGCCACGTGCACGACCGGCGAATGGAGGCGTATCTCTATTTCGACCTCGATGACAGCGCCCGCGTCCTGCACCTCATGGGCGAGCCGAGCGAAACCCGGCACATCGTGATGGCCAGGGAGGAGGCCGTGCTTTCTCCGCCCTGGTCGATCCATTCGGGCTGCGGAACCGCAAACTACGCCTTCATCTGGGCCATGGCCGGCGACAATGTCGACTATACCGATGTGGAGATGGTGGCGATGGAGACGCTGCGATGAGCCTACCGTCGCGCTTCAGCCTTGCCGGCCGCCGTGTCATCGTCACCGGTGCCAATACCGGGATCGGACAGGGTATCGCGGTGTCGATCGCGAGGGCGGGCGGCACGGTCATCGGCGTGGGCCGCTCCGCCATGGACGAGACCGAAAAGAAGGTCACCGACGCCGGCGGAACTTTCATTGCGGCCCATGCCGATCTTGGCGATCGCGAAGCCACCCGCTCCCTCATCGACGGGTTGTGGAACGAGCATGGCGCTCTGCAGGGCCTGGTCAACAATGCGGGGATAATCCGTCGCGCCGACGCGGTGGATTTCACCGAGGCCGACTGGGATGATGTCATCGACGTCAATCTGCGTTCGCTGTTCTTCCTCAGCCAGGCCTTCGGCCGCCGGGTCATTGCAGAGGAAAGCCGCGGCAAGATCGTCAACATCGCTTCGCTGCTGTCATTTCAGGGCGGCATCCGCGTCGCTTCCTATACCGCGTCCAAACACGGAGCCCTCGGCATCACCCGATTGCTGGCATGCGAATGGGCTGCCAAGGGCATCAATGTGAATGCCGTGGCCCCCGGCTACGTCGTCACCAACAACACGGAAGCTCTGCGCGCCGACGAAAAGCGCAGCGCCTCCATTCTGGAACGTATCCCCGCAGGGCGCTGGGGCACGCCGGACGATATAGGCGATGCGGCGGTCTTCCTGCTTGCACCGGCCTCCGACTACATGCATGGCGCCGTCGTTCCGGTCGACGGCGGCTGGCTCGCCAGATAGGAGAAAACGATGGACACGAAAATTTTTGCCCGTGGCGACGACGGCGAATGGGTAGAGCTCGGACAGGGCAATCGGCGCCGGGTGATCCTGCATACCGACGAGCTGATGCTGGTCGAATTCGCCTTCGAGAAAGGCGGAATCGGCGCACTCCACTCACACCCTCATGTGCAGGGAAGCTATATCGCAGAGGGCAGGTTCGAAGTCACCGTCGGCGAGCACACGCAGGTTCTTTCGACCGGCGACAGTTTCATTGCTCCATCGGGCGTGGTCCATGGCGTAAAGGCGCTGGAGGCCGGCCGGCTGATCGACAGCTTCACGCCGCACCGCGCCGATTTCCTGAAATAGACTTCAAGGAAGCGGTTTTCCGTCTGCAACCGCACAGCCGCAAGATCTGAAGCCGTCGCGTCGCGCCTGCGTCGGGCATTTCCGGTTCGACGCAGCCTCACCCCTCGCGCAAGGCAAGAGCACGTCCAGTCATCCTCTCGGGGATGGCTGCCGTCGTTCCCCGTTCTACCAGAGGGCCATCCACCTTGATCGTCATCGGGCGCGGGTTCTTTCCGTGTATCGCCATGTCGATCAGCATTTCCGCCGCCTTCTGGCCCATTTCATAGTTCGGCAGCACCAGCGTCGAAAGCGGCGGATGCGTGTAGCGGGCGAGTTCCTGGTCGTCGTAACCCATTACCGACAGGTCCTGCGGCACGAGAAGCCCGCGCTCCGAAGCTGCTTCGAGCGCCCCGATCGCCATCAGGTCGTTGCCGCAGAAGATGGCGGTCGGCGGATTGTCGATGGCAAGCAGCTCGAGTGCAGCCTCGTAGCCGCGCAAAGGCAGCCAGTCGCCATTTCGCACCAGGGATTCGTCATAGGCGATATCGGCGGTGGCCAGCGCCTGCTTGTAGCCTTTAAGCCGATCGATTGCCGCATCCATCCACGGTTCACCGTTGATGAAGCCTATACGCCGGTGTCCGAGGGAAGTCAGATGCGCCGTCGCCGCGAAGCCTCCGGCGACCTCTCCGGGTACGATCGCCAGGTGCTGGCGCGGCTCGGCATAGCAGTTCAGCAGGATCGTCGGAATGTTCGCCAGTTCGTGCGGGACGCTCACCTTTCGTGTGAAGATCGTCGCATAAATCACTCCAGCTATTGCCGGATCGCGCAATACAGCGCGCAGCACAGCGCTCTCCAGGTCGGGGTTGGAACGGGTCGCGTGCGCGGAAACGAGCAGGCCCTGTTCGAAGGCGTAGTCGCGAATTCCGTCGAGGCTGACCACCGGGTGCGGACTGGTCGATATCTCGTCTACTATGAAGGCTATCGTATCCTTTTCGATAGCGGGAGCGCGGGCGAGATCCTGCCGGGTATTCGGCAGCCTGTACCCGATCTTGCGCGCCGCTTCCCGCACGCGCGCCCTAGTTTCAGCCGAGATGCGGGCTCCGGACATTTCATTCAGAACGAGGGAAACGCTCGATTGCGAGACGCCGGCGATACGCGCCACGTCGGTCATGGTCGGCCGGCCGCCGCCGCCTTCCTTAGTCGAGGCACCGCCCCCATTGCCCTTTGCCATTTCGTTCCCCAGTCCGGCGCTGCAACGCCGCATTCAATTTGTGCATGTGCTAATAACTTTAGCCTTGACTGCTAATAATATTAGCGCAAGGTTTTCCCGTGTGAAGCATAAAGTTGCTCGCAGCCGGTAGAGGAGTACCGGCAAACCGGGAGGAGAGAACACGATGAACAGGATTTCACGTCGCGCGTTCATGCTTGCGGCCACGGCGGCCGGTGCAATCGCCGTCGCCGGCACCGTCGCTTTCGCGGAACTGCCCAAACTGGCGCAGAAGGAGACCTATAAGGTCGGTTTCGCGCAAACGGAATCCAACAATCCCTGGCGCATCGCCCAGACAAACAGCATGAAAGCCGAGGCCGAGAAGCTCGGCCATCAGCTCGTCTACACGGACGCCGCCGGGTCCGCGGCCAAGCAGGTGGCCGACGTCAACTCGATGATCGCCCAGGGTGTGGACCTGATCTTCCTGGCGCCGCGCGAAGAGAAGCCGTTGATCCCCGCCGTCATGGCCGCCAAGAAGGCCGGCATTCCCGTCATCCTGCTCGACCGCAGCGTCGATCCGTCGCTTGCCAAGGCCGGCGAGGACTACGTGACCTTCATCGGCTCGGATTTCATCGAAGAGGGCAGGCGCATCGCCGAATGGCTCGTCAAGAATGCCAACGGCAAATCGAAGATCATCGAGCTCGAGGGTACGACCGGCTCGTCGCCGGCCAACGACCGGAAGAAAGGTTTCGACGAGACGATCAAGGCGGCAGGCGGCTTCGAGATCGTCGCTTCGCAGTCGGGCGATTTCGCACGCGACAAGGGCCGGCAGGTCGCCGAAGCCCTGTTGCAGGCGCATCCGGATGCCGACATCGTCTATGCCCATAACGACGAGATGGCGATCGGTGCCATTGCCGCAATAGAGGCGGCCGGCAAGGTCCCGGGCAAGGACGTGCTGGTCTTGTCGATCGACGGCGGCAAGGAAGCGGTGCAGGCGGTCATCGATGGAAAGATCGCCGCGGTGGTCGAGTGCAATCCACGCTTCGGCCCCAAGGCCTTCGAGACGATGCTGCGCTATGCCAAGGGCGAGAAGATCGACCCCATGGTCATAAACGAGGACAAGTTCTACGACGCGTCGAACGCGGCTGCCGAACTCGCCAACGCCTACTGACATCCTTCGCCGGCCGGCCGGAACGCTCCGGCCGGGTGGCGAAGTCCGCAATCGCTGCGAAATCGGCTGCGATAAAGACAGATCGGCATCGGGAGGACTTATGCTTCTGTCCATGCAGGGCATTTGCAAGTCGTTCAACGGCATTCCGGCGCTTCGTGCGGCTTCTCTCGAAGTCGGCGAAGCCGAGGTGATGGCACTCGTCGGGCAGAACGGCGCGGGCAAGTCGACGCTCATCAAGATATTGACCGGCGCGTACCGGCGCGACGAGGGTACGGTCGTCTTTGCGGGAGAGGACGTATCCTTCAGCATGCCGGCGGAGAGCCAGGCCCGGGGCATTGCGACGATCTACCAGGAGATCAACCTCGCCCCGCAGCGCTCCGTCGCCGAGAACATCTATCTGTCGCGCGAACCCCGCCGCTTCGGCATGATCGACCGGGCCGCGATGCGACAAGGCGCCGCCGCCGTCCTGCGGACTTTCAATCTGGAGATCGACGTCGATCGACCTGTCGCCGGCTTCAGCGCCGCTACCAGGCAGATGGTTGCCATCGCCCGCGCCGTGACACAGAAGGCACGGCTCGTCATCATGGACGAACCGACCTCTTCCCTCGACGAGCGGGAAGTCGGCATCCTTTTCGACACCATAAGGACGCTCAAACGCGGCGGCGTCTCGGTCGTCTTCATCGGCCATCGTCTCGACGAGCTCTACCGGATCTGCGACAGGGTCACCATCATGCGTGACGGCAAGACCGTGGCGACGGCCGCAATGGCGGACATGCCGAAGCTCGCACTGGTGCGCCATATGCTGGGCAAAGAACTCGCGGCCTTCGAAGCGATCGCCAAGGATGCCGACGAGGGCGCACAGCGACCGGTGCGGCTATCGGTCCGGAATGCGGGCGCCGGCCTCCGCGTGCGGGATGTGAGCCTCACGGTGCGCGAAGGCGAGATCTCCGGGCTTGCCGGCTTGCTCGGCTCCGGCCGAACCGAAACGGCCAACCTGATTTTCGGCGCCGAGCGGCTGCAGCGCGGCGAAATTCGCTACGATGGCGAAGCCCGCTCCTATCGCCAGCCCGCGGACGCAATTGCCGACGGCATCGGGCTCGTCGCCGAGGACCGGAAGGTCGACGGCATCATTCCCGATATGAGTATTCGCGAAAACATGACGCTCGCGCTTCTGCCGAAGCTCGCCCGCGCCGGTATCGTCGATCGCGCCCGCCAGGATGAAATCGTCGTTCGCTACATCGCGGCGCTGGGCATCAAATGCACCTCTCCCGACCAGCCTATCAAGGAACTTTCCGGTGGCAATCAGCAGAAGGTCCTGCTCGGCCGATGGCTCTGTACCGATCCCAAGCTGCTGATCGTCGACGAGCCGACCCGCGGCATCGATATCGGCGCCAAATCGGAAATCCTCCGCCTCCTGCGCCGGCTCGCCGACGAGGGCCTCGGCGTGCTGATGATTTCGTCCGAACTCGAGGAATTGCTGGCGGCGGCCGACCGGGTAACCGTGCTAAGCGACGGAACCTCGGTCGCCGTGCTGCCGCGCAAGGAATTGAGCGAGGCTGCGCTCTTTGCCGCCATGGCACATCAGGTGGAGTAGCATGACGACGATCGAGACACAGGCGACCGCAGGCACCGTCCCCTCCGGCAAACGTTTCTTTAGGCTCGCCGGGCGTTACGGCACCGTCGCCGCCTTCCTGGCCCTGATCCTGTTCAACGTCGTTTTCACTCCGAACTTCCTGTCGCTGCAGACGCTCAACGTCAATCTCACCCAGGTCGCCACGATCGTGATCGTCGCCATCGGAATGACGCTCGTGATAGCCACCGGCGGCATCGATCTTTCGGTTGGCTCCCTGATGGCGATCGGCGGTGCGCTTGCGCCGATGATCTTCATGGGGACGCTGTTTCCGGTTTCCTCCATGCCCGTGGCCGTGGCGCTGGCCTTCGTTCTGCCGGTCGTCGCGACGGGGCTGCTCGGTCTTTTCAACGGCCTGCTTGTGACCCGCTTCGCGATCCAGCCGATCATCGCGACCCTCGTGCTGTTCATCGCAGGCCGCGGCATCGCCCAGGTGATGACCAACGGCAACCTGCAGGTCTTCCGGAACGAAGGTTTCCAATTCATCGCCCTGGGGCGTGTCGCCGGCATTCCCGCCCAGGTGATCCTGATGATTGCGATCGCGGCGATCGCCTGGGCGGCAATCCGCTACACGATGTTCGGGCGGCAGGTCATCGCGGTCGGAGGCAACGAGAAGGCCGCACGCCTCACCGGCATACCCGTCCACCGCGTCAAACTGCTTGTCTACACGATCAGCGGCGCGCTTGCCGGGGTGGCGGGCCTCATCGTCGTGGCGCGCAACTCCGCAAGCGACGCGAACCTCGTCGGCCTCGGCATGGAGCTCGACGCGATCGCCGCAGTCGCCGTCGGCGGCACGCTTCTGACCGGCGGGCGGGCAAACATCGTCGGCACCGTGATCGGCGCCCTGGTCATCCAGCTGGTGCGCTACACCCTGCTGGCCAATGGCGTGCCGGACGCGGCCGCCTTGATCGTCAAGGCTGCACTGATCTTACTTGCGGTGTTCATCCAGCAGCGCGCCGAAAAGTCGTGAGGGAGAATGCCGATGAACTCACTCCTCAAGGCTCTTGCCCTCAAGTCCCCCGGCGATATGGCCCGCCTCGGCGTCATTCTGGCGCTGTTCGGCCTCATCCTGTTCGGAGCGCTGCGCTACGAGAATTTCCTGTCGCAATACAACATCCTCAGCTTCCTGCGTTACAACTCCATGTTCGCCCTGATCGCACTGGGCATGGCCTTCGTCATCATGACCGGGGGCATCGATCTCTCCGTCGGCGGTACCGCAGCCATGGCGAGCGTCGTCGCCGCGCTTCTGTCGCCCTATCATTGGGCCGCAGGTCTCTTCGGCGGCATAGCGGCCGGTCTTGCCGTCGGAGCATTGAACGGTTTCACCGTGACCGTCATGCGCATCCAGCCTTTTATCGCGACGCTCGCGACAATGCTGGCCGCCTACGGAACCGGCTTGCTGCTTGCGGGAAACCAGTCCGTCTCCGTTTCCTACGACAGCGGCTTCACGGCGATAGGCCAGGACGACTTCCTTGGCTTTCCGATTCCCGCCTGGATCGCCCTTCTCGTCTATGTTGCCGGCTGGCTGGTGCTCGAACGCCTGCCCGTCGGCCGCCATGTGCTGGCGATCGGCGACGGCGAAGCGACGGCCGCATTGATGGGCCTCAAGGTGAGGCGGACGCTCGCCGCCGTCTATGTCGGCTCCGGCGCGCTGGCGGGGCTCGCAGGCGTCATTCTCGCCTCGCAGTTCGGTGCCGGCCAACCGACCGAGGGAGTCGGCTGGGAACTCTTCGCGATCGCCTCCGTAGTCGTCGGGGGTACGCTTCTGACAGGCGGCTCGGGCTCTGTCGGGGCGACGCTTGCGGGCGCCCTTCTGCTCGCGATGGTGTTCAATATCCTGAATTTCGAGAACGGCCTCGGGTGGATTTCCCTTTCGGCCTATTGGCAATCCGTCATCCGCGGCGGCTTCCTGCTGATCGTCGTCGTTCTTCAGGCGCGATTGATGTCACGCCGAACAGGCGAGGAACGCATCTGAGATGCGGCCATGGTGAAGCCCGCAACAATGCGAAGGCAAGAGGAGATGTGATGACTACGACAGCAACACATGAAAACCGGTCGGGCTACGATTTCAGCGCGTCCGTCGAAGCCTTGCAACGGGAGGGCATTACCGGACTGAAGAGTGCCTTCTCGCGCGAATGGGCCGAAACCATGCGTGAGGACATGATGACGGCCTTCTGGTCGGCCATTCAGCGGCCGGGTGGCGCCGTCGGCCGTGGCCCGCGCCGCTGGTACGTCGAGATCCATCCGCAGGATTTTTCCGGTTTCGTCGACCTCGTCACCCATCCGTGGGTGGCCGGCATGTGCGAGGCGGTGCTCGGTCCCGACTACCAGATCGTCGAGATCGGCTTCGACGTGCCGTTCCAGGGGGCGAAGTACCAGCCCTGGCACCGCGACTTCCCCTCGCCGCCCGAAACCTATGTCGAGCGTCGCATCACCTCGCTTGCCTTCAATCTCACCGGCGTGGACGTGACGGAGGACATGGGTCCGTTCGAGATCGCGCCCGGCACCCAGTGGCTCGACGGCAGGGAGTGGAAGCATGAAATGTTCCCGCCCAAGGAGAGGTGGCCTGAGTTTCAGGAGCTCGCGACGCGCAAATATCCGAAGCTGGGAGACGTTTCGTGCCGCTCCGCGCTCACCATCCATCGGGGTACGGAACATGCTTCGCCGATCGCCCGTCCGGTCATGGTCCTCGGCGTCGACGCGCCCGGCGCCGGCCACGCCGAACTGCACGACATGATGGTGACGCAGGATTATTTTGATGCCCTGCCCGTTCTGGTGAAGCAGCACCTCGTCTGCAGGGTCGTCGAGGAACTGATCCCCGTCACGCAGAAACACGACATCGAAGGTCTGGTGATGGGCTCGACACCGACCTGAAGGGCCTACAGCACGCTTTCGCCGGAGTTCAAAGCGCAACCGTCCCCAGGCCCGGCAGGACCTTGTCCAGGGTCAGCGGGAACTCGCGAACCCTTACTCCGGTGGCGTTATAGACCGCATTGGCGATCGCCGCGCCGGCCCCGCAAACGCCGAGCTCTCCGAGGCCCTTTGCGCCGAAAGGGTTGGCCTTGTCATCGTTCTCCTCCATGAACACGACATAGAGGTCGGGAACGTCGCTATTGACCGGAACGTGGTACTCGGCAAGGTCATGATTGACGAAACAACCGTAGCGGCGGTCAAGGACGGATTCCTCCATCAAGGCTGCGCCGAGACCCCAGATCATACCTCCGAGTATCTGTGAACGCGCCGTCTTCGCATTGAGAATACGGCCTGCGCCGATCACGGCGAGCAAGCGCCTCGCACGAATCTCTCCCGTGTCGCAGTCGACGCTCACCTCGGCGAAATGCGCGCCGTACGAATGCTGCGAGAATGCGCGATTGCTCTCGGTGCTCGCACCGGCCTCGACCGAGCCTGTGGCGTCGAGCCCTTCGGGTGCGACGCGCCGCATGAATTCCGGCAACGCTTCCGTCCGTTCGCCGAAGCGGATCGCTCCTGCGACCATCGTGACGTCGTCAGTCCCGGAATTCTGGTCGGATGCACCATTTTGCGTGCGCAGCGCGGCCGCGATCTTGCGTTTCAGCGCCTCGCACGCACGCAAGAGGGCCGTCCCGGCACTTGCCGCTCCCCAGGAACCGCCGGAGCCTGCAGTCAAGGGAAAGCGGCTATCTCCAAGCTCGATCGTGACTGCCGCAATCGGAACGCCGAGGGCATCGGCGGCTATCTGCGTCAGGATGGTGTAGGTCCCCGTACCGATATCGGTCATGTCGAGGCGAGCGGTCACTCGCCCCTCCGCATCGATCCGAACCGAAGCCGCCGCGGCCCCGATGTAGTTCGGGCGGATCGCTGCCGCCATGCCGAGGCCAACCAACTTCCGGCCTTCGCGCAGGCTGCCCGGTTCCGACCTGCGCCGCTTCCAACTGAAGCGCCGCGCGCCCTCCTGCATGCATGCCACGAGGTTACGCGTGGAAAACGGCACCCCGCGCTCGGGATCGCGATCGGGCTCGTTGCGGATCCTGAGCTCGATCGGGTCAAAACCCAGCCGCTCGGCCAACTCGTCCATGGCGCATTCCAGCGCGAGCATGCCTGGCGCCTCGCCCGGAGATCGCATCCACTCGCCTCTGTTGAGGTCGACTGGAACGAGCCGGTGGCGGGTCAGGCGACTGGGCGCGGCATAGAGCGAACGGGCGAAGACCGCCGTCTGCTCGCAGAATTCCTCGACGCGAGAGGTTGCCGACCAGACATCGTGTCCGAGAGCAAGCAGTTTTCCGTCGGGGCTCGCGCCCAATCGAACGTTCTGGAGCATTTCCGCACGGTGCCCGGCATTGGCGAACATCTGCTGGCGCGTCAGGGCGACCTTGACGGGTCTTCCGAGAATGCGCGCGGCCAGAGCCGCGAGCACCGAATCGGCATGGACAATGAGTTTTGAGCCGAAACCACCACCGATGTAACGGCTGATCACGCGCACGCGCTCGAGAGGAATGCCGAGCGTGGCGGCGAGACCGGCACGAAAGTTCGAGAGGGTCTGGGCCGAGGTATGGATCGTCACGTCGTCGCCCTGCCAGATCGCCAACGTCGCATGGGGCTCCATCGGATTGTGGTGCTGATAGGGCGTACGGTAGGTCATGTCGATCCGCACCGCCGCCTCGGCAAAGGCTGCATCGAAATCGCCCACTGCACTATCCGTATCAAAGCCTGCATTGGTCCGCTGCGGTGCGTAGGCCGCTCCGCGGCGCTCTTCGAGGCCGAAGTCGCCGGCTGCTTCTTCGTAGCGCACCTTGATGAGGGCCGCAGCGGCTCGTGCGGCCTCGAAGGTCTCGCCGACCACTAGAGCGATGGGCTCGTCATAGTGGCGGATGCGGTCGTCGCGGAGTACGGGTCGCGCACGGGTGAAAACATCGCGCACGGCCGGCGTGACGGCTGGACCAAATTCCGGTTGGGGCGGTGCATTCAGATGCGTCATCACGTGAAGGACGCCCGGCGTTCGCACGGCCTGGCCGGTTTCGATTTCCAGAATGCGGCCTTTGGCGATGCCCGCACCCAGCACAAAACCGAAAGCCGGAGGCGGACCCTCCGCAACTTCGTAGGCATAGGTGGCGGCGCCGGTAACCTTGACCGGTCCATCGACGCGGTCGATGTGTTTGCCTATGAGGCTGCCGCCACCGCTTGTGGTATTTCGCTGCGCCTTATCCGTCATAGTTTCCACCAGTTTGCTCGGATCATGCTTGTTCGGCCAGGGAGGCGAGCGTGTAACGCACCGTCCGCTTGCCCAAGGGAATCTTGAAGTCGTTGCCGCCATACCCGGCGGCTCCCGCCAGGGCGGCCTCCGCGGCGTCCGTCAGCACATGGTCCGATAGTACCACACCCGCGAGCCTGCTCTCGGTTTCCAGGGCCCGCCAGGGTTTCGGCGCAACGCCGCCCAAGGCGACACGAGCGGTTCGCACCCGATTGCCGGAAACCTCGATGATCGCTGCAACGGAAACGAGGGCGAACGCGTAGGAGGCGCGGTCGCGCACCTTACGATACGCCTGCCGGCCCGCCGGTGGTGGCGGCAGTGTGATGCCGGTGATCATTTCGCCGTGGGCAAGCATGGTCTCCTGGTGCGGCGTCGTGCCAGGCAGCCGGTAGAGATCTCCGATCGGGATCGAACGCGTTTCACCTCCCGGTGAGACGGTTTCGACTGCAGCGTCGAGCACCGCCATGGCGACCGCCATGTCTGAGGGATGCACGGCAATGCACGCCTGGCTCGTTCCGATGACCGCATGCATCCGGTTGAAGCCCTCGAGTGCGGCGCAACCGGTGCCCGGTTCTCGTTTGTTGCAAGGCATGTTGCGGTCGTAAAAATAGGGGCATCGCGTACGCTGGAGAAGGTTGCCGGCTGTCGAAGCCTTGTTTCGTATCTGGGCGGAGGCGCCCGCCAGCAGCGCCTGAGACAGAACGGGGTAGCGTGCCCTGACGATCGGATCGGCGGCGAGATCGCTGTTGCGGACCTGAGCGCCGATATGCAATCCGCCCTTCTCGGTCGGCTCGATACGGTCGAGTTCCAAACGGCCGATGTCGACGAGATGATCCGGGCGCTCGATACCCAGCTTCATCAGATCCAGGAGATTGGTGCCGCCGGCGATGAAACGTGGCGCCGGCCGACCCGCCACAGCCGCAACGGCTGTCTCCACTGTGTTGGCCCGCTGATAGGAGAAGGGCTGCATGCTTCAAGACCTCTCTGCCGCATCGCGAATGGCGGCTACGATGTTGGGGTAAGCGGCGCAACGGCAGAGATTGCCGCTCATGCGCTCGCGAATTTCGGCATCGGTGAGATTGTGGGAGGCGGCCGCAACATCGGCGGTTGCGTGGCTCGGCCAACCTTCGCTGGCCTCACGCAGCATTCCGACTGCGGAGCATATCTGTCCGGGTGTGCAATAGCCGCACTGAAAACCATCGTGTTCGATGAATGCCGCTTGCATCGGGTGAAGTTCGTCCTCACCTGCAAGCCCCTCGATCGTGGTGATCTCATCGCCCTCATGCATCGCGGCGAGCGTCAGACAGGCATTGATCCGGCGTCCGTTCACAAGAACGGTGCAGGCTCCGCATTGACCATGGTCGCAACCCTTTTTCGAACCGGTGAGACCGAGATGGTTGCGCAAGGTGTCGAGCAGCGTGGTCCGCGGATCCACTTCCACCGCGACGTCGGAATTGATGTTGAGCAGCACCGGCAGCGTGGACGCCGGGCCTGCTGACGGTGCGCCAGCAGCACCGGTTGCAGCGGCGCGCCCGACGGGCAGGCCGGCGATGAGGAGCAGGGTCGTGGCTGCACCGCCCTCGAGCACCGCCCTTCGCGTCGGTCCATTGTCCTTTTGCGTTTCGTCCATGAGTCATCTCCGGATTCGACTGCGAGGTGGATTCCCGCCGCCTGGAACGCGCCGAGCGGCGCGCATCGACAGGAGACAACATGGCCTCCCGCGCCTGCCATTTCTTTCAGGAAATCGGCGGGGTTATCAGGATTCCGGAATAACTTTCGACCGATAGGCGTGCGGGGTGACACCTCGCAGGCGCTTGAATGTCGTGGTGAAGTGGCTCTGGCTCGAGAAACCGCAGCTCAACGCGATCGCGCGCAGCGTCGTGTCGGTCTCGCACAGGAGCACTTCCGAGCGCCGGATGCGTTCCTCGAGCACATAGGCGTAAGGCGCGAAGCCGGTCGTGACTTTGAAGCGACGCGCAAAAGAATCCGAGGCAACACCGGCGACATCGGCCAAATCGCCGAGGGAAATGTCGCCGTCCAAGTGTGCGTCTATATAGTCACGGACCCGTTTGACGACGCGGCTGCCGAGGGAGCCATGGCGGGGAACCGGTACGGGCTCATCAGCGAAGCCACGTATCCGCAAAGTGACGAGTGCAATCAGATGTTCCATATAGGCCGAGTCGGGGATATGGCCGCTGGATATCTCGCTGCTCAACGATTGCAACAGCGCGCTGATCACATTGTCGCTCTTGTTTATCAGGACTGGCAAATCCTGCAGGTGATCGCTGGCGGGAGAGATTGACCGGGGTTTGATCCACAGGGCGGAATAGGTAAGGTCGACGTCGCGATAGGCACCGAGGCGTTCCACCCCCGCGGGCACGAACGTTATCGCACCAGATCGGTCCCGCCCCTCATAAACCATCTTTCCATCGGATCGGATGGAGGTCTGCGATGTGGCGCCTTCCTCCGTCAGGACGAGTACGTGATGCGGCGCCGTCCAGCGAAGTTCGGCTTCCCGGCACGCCCACCGCCGACGATCGAAAACGACCGAGGAACCGGCCCAGCAAGCTGTCGTGGGCTGCGCCGGCTGCTCTCCGGCAGTCCGAATTCGCCCACTACCGAAAAGCGGCCTGAAAGACATATCTATCGTCCTGTGTTCCACCGAACCAAAACCGCGCCGGCGCCCCATGCGCCAGGGTCCTCACCTTCTCGCCCGCACGAACTCTCCAGCATCCACGCCGGTTGCGCTACCAAACCATGTTCAAAGTGTCGTGTAGTGGCTCCCACCAGCCAGGACCAACGGGAACTGCCGGGACATTCCTCGCTTGGTGCGCCCGTTTGCATCTGGCTGTCGCAACGTCTTTCGGTGAGATGCGTTATCTTTTGACAAGTCTGTCCGACTGGACCCGAACTGCCCGCAAACGAGCGAAGAAAACGCGATGGCGAAGAGTGTTTCCGTAGCTGAGGAAAAGGATGCTCCAGAACGCCTACTGACGCCGCGGCGGTCGCGGACATTGGCAATCCTTGTCGCGCTCGCCGTGGGATTGGTCGTCTGCTACTTCCTCGCCGTGCCCTTCCTGCCCGCTCTGACATGGGCGCTCGTGCTCACTGTGATGTTCCAGCCGCTGCATCGTCGGATCGAAAAACGTTTCCGCTACCCGGAAGCCGCCGCCGCGGCGACCGTGGCGATCGCCGTCTTCGTCGTCGCGGTTCCGCTCACCTTCATGGCGGAACGGCTGGTGAACGAGGCTGCCAAGGGGGCACAGATCGTCGAGGAAGCGGTGAGGTCGGGTACCTGGAGCGATGCGCTCGCCAACCATCCACGCCTTGCGCCGATCGTCGTCTGGATCGAAACGCAGCTCGATCTGGCCGGGATCGCAGGCAGCGCGACCACTTGGCTTACCAACTTCAGCGCCTCATTCGTGCGTGGGTCCGTTGCCCAGATCGTCGACGCGATCCTGACATTCTATTTTCTGTTCTATTTCCTGCGTGACGGCCAGCAGGCACTGGGCGCGCTGAAGGAATATTCCCCTCTCAGCTCGCAGGAGATGAACCGGCTGTTCACGCGGGTAAACGAAACGGTGCAGGCCGTCGTCTTCGGCACGGTGGCCGTTGCTGCCGTACAGGGCGCGATGGGCGGCCTGATGTTCTGGTTGCTCGGTCTGCCCGCGCCCGTAGTCTGGGGCCTCGCCATGGGCTTGCTCGCCGTCGTGCCGGTGCTCGGCGCCTTCATCGTCTGGCTTCCGGCCGCGCTGTC
The DNA here is from genome assembly GCF_000375585.1 of Sinorhizobium meliloti 4H41. Taxonomy (GTDB): domain Bacteria; phylum Pseudomonadota; class Alphaproteobacteria; order Rhizobiales; family Rhizobiaceae; genus Sinorhizobium; species Sinorhizobium meliloti_A. The sequence continues at coordinate 101,509 of NZ_AQWP01000015.1, forward strand.
GCTGGCCCTGGGCGGCGAGTGGGGAAAGGCGCTTATACTCGTCGCCTGGGGCGCCGGAGTGGTCGCGACCATCGACAATCTCCTCTACCCCATTTTCGTGGGAGATCGCCTGAAGCTCCACACGCTGACGGCCTTCATGAGCATGATCGGAGGCATAATCGTATTCGGGTCAGCTGGGCTGGTGATCGGCCCGGTAGCCTTCACGGTAACGCTGCTGCTCCTGGATATCTGGCGCCGGCACAATTCGAACCCCGAGGTTTGAGGCGCCGCCGGACAGGATCCAAACCCCACGGCACACGACCGTGGGACGACGATAATGGCCCGCCTGAAGAATCAGGCGGGCAGCTTCATCAGGCAAGCTGTCAGGCGAGGATCACCACGATTTCCAGCGACGAGGGTTCGACGATGACGATCCGACCGTCGGCGAGGATGAAGAACAGATAACCTTCATATCTCGGCACGATCTTCACGATGCGGGTCGGAAGCGGCTTCAGCTTGACCTTGACGGTTTCCGGTACTGCCACTCCGACGGATACATCGAAGTCGACGTCGATCGGCTCGACGTTCTCTTCCTTGATGATCTGCGTAATTTCGGTTTTCTGCTCTACCGTTACGTCGACATCTCCAGAAGAGCCGGAGGTCTGACCCTGCTCGGTCGACTGGGACTGGCCTTGAGCGGGCTCCTCGGTTTCGCCCTGCGCGGGCTGCTGTTCGGAGTCCTGCTGCTCGGTCTGCGTGTCGGTCCCCGTCTCCCCGCTTTGCGAGCCGCCTTGATCCTGCTGCGTGCCTGTTTCGCCCTGCTGGTCCTGCTGCTGGTCAGGCTGCTTCTGTTGATCTTGCTGATCCTGCTGCTGGCCCTGGTCGGCCGGTTGCTGCTGATCGGCCGGCTGCTGCTGCTGATCGGCGGGCTGTTGCTGATCGGCGGGCTGTTGCTGATCTGCCGGCTGTTGCTGATCCTGGCCCGTCTGCCCGTCCTGCTGTGTCGCACCCCCTTGAGCATCAGGCTGCTGATCCTGTTGCGCGCCGCCCTGCGGACATTCCGTCCCGGCTGGGCAATCGGTGGACTGCCCCTGTGCCGGCTGTTCCGTCTGTGCAAAGACCGGGGTGGACGCAACCCCGAGGCTCAAAGCGAGCGCACTCTTGATAAGGATACCCTTCATCGGATGTTCTCCATTCGAACGTCCCTTCGAGTAGCCAACCGCGGATTGACAGGATTGTTCCCTGGCAACCCGCCTGTGCGTAGAAGTGGGATGACGAAGGGGTGTGCGCACTTCCCGACGGAAAGACGCTACACACTTTGCCTTGAAAGCACTCTAAGCCTGGATACCGCCCGCCCCGGCCCCACCGGATCGGACCGGTCCTTCGAACAGTCCCAAATCGTCGCGGCTGAACGCAGCAAGCGTCCATTCCACAGGATCGGCTGCGTCTCGCGGGTGATAAACCAGCCTGTCCGGACTTTCGATCCGGCGCATCGCCTCATGGTCGATCACCCCGGATCTTGCTGCCTCAGCCGCCCGTTCACGGTCACCTTCGAACGCGTCGTCGACGAGTTCGTGCGTGAGCATTATCCCTTTGCGGGGGAGACCAAGGCCACGCTCGCGGGTCAACATGACCACGGCGACGCCGAGCTCTTCGGCCACTTCCTGCTCGACGATTACTTCGAACACTGACATTGGACCCTCCATCGATGTCCGGCGGCGGCGCCGCAACCGCAAAGGCGTCGTCGCTACCCGTCGTCAGGCATGTGGGAATCGACGCCAAGGGTTTGAAGATTGTTGCGAACCTCCAGGACCCCGGGCACGGCCTCCACCGCTGCCACGAGCCGGCGCGCCATCGCCAAGGTTTCGACAGCACCCTCCAGGGTTACGATGCCTTTGTCGGCGCGCACGTCGATACTGTTGGGCTCGGCTTCACCGCTTTGGCTAAGCAGATCCGTGATCACCGCTTCCAGTTCGTCGCTGTCGATGCGGTCAGGCGGCAGAGGACGACCATTGTCCGCGGAATTTTCCTCAAGACCATCAGCGCCGGCCTCATCCACGATGAAGCCCTTCCCGCGGTCCTCATCGAAATTCGCGCCGGTAGCGCCATAGCTTCTGTTTTCGGGGCTGCTCGATGTACTGCCGCTGCCATCCGCGTAGGGCCATCCTTCGCGAAGATCGCGCTCCTCATAGTCGCGATAGTCCTCGTCGCGCGAGAGCGCCTTATCCTTACGGGGCACTTTCATTGCGATCTCCTTTCATTTTGCAGAGGTCAAACAAAACCGGCAGGCTTTTGTTCAATCCGGCTTGCGGTGACATGACCCATTGGCGGGTGCGATCACTGGTAACCAACCCCGGTTCTCGTTGTTCCGCTCCGGGTCAGACGCCACGACAGACCGACCGTGATGGCACGGTCGACGAGCCGAGGCCTGAACAGAATTAGGAAGGAGAGCTGAACTCGATCTGATTGGCTACGCGCAGGCGCCGTTGCAGGGCCGTCGGGGACACGCAGCCTCAGGCTCCCGTGCCATTCCCCAGCTGCACCGAAGCCTTCTTTATGGTTTCTTCGCCGTGCCCCGCCGCGGGCCGGCGCCGCTGGGCGGAGCCTTGACCTTATCGGGCCCTTTTCTTCCAATGCTCGCGACGCCCCCGGCCGGTCCACCGACGGGCTGCATTCCACCGGGCTGCAGGTCCGAGGCAACACCCGAATGACCCTCCGCGTCGATTTCCCGAGCGGCTTCGTGCCAGTACCGCTCATGGTCTCCGTCACGTCTTCCGTCATTTTCCCACAGCTCATAGGCCCGTGCGCGGATGCGCTTGTCCCGTTCATTGTCGGTGGTCATTGGCTGAGCCTCCTGAGCGAAATGCAGGTTAGTGCCGATCCACCGGCTTCGCACTCCCGTCGCGAGCATAGGCGCGTACCTCCGGCGGCGGAAGCCAAGATCGACCATCCGTGGTTTGTCGGCAAATATATTCGCCTTCATCAAGGGGAACAATCGATGGGCGTCGATTGAGACCCGTCGAGGCGGGTCTCGATCGACGTTTGCTGATCACCAATTCCACGTCTGGCGGCCGTACCAATCGTCTATGTCGCGCCTTACACGGTCCTTCTCGATTCCGTAACGCTCCTGGATCTTTCCTTCGAGCTGCTCGCGGCTGCCGGAGATCTGGTCCAGGTCGTCGTCGGTGAGCTTGCCCCACTGCTCCTTGACCTTGCCTTTGACCTGCTTCCAGTTACCTTCCACACGATTCCAGTCCATGAGTAATCCTCCTGGTTCAATTGTATCGAAGATGGAACTCATGAGAACGCATTTGGTTCATCGAGCCGGCGGCGATCGTGCTTTCCGGGAGACCGGCCGTCGGCCGTGACGTTACAGACACAAAGTTGTGTTACCCAGGGAACTCGACCTTGCGAGGCTTCTCTGCTTCTATCATGCGAGGACTGTTTCCAATCTATCCAAAGCGGGGCGGACGATGGTTTACGATCGGGATAAGAAGCGCATGCGTCGCCGTCACGTGCTCCGGTTTTTCGCAGCACTGGCTCTGCCCGCCTTCCTGCTCGGCTCTGCCATCGCGGCGGTGGAATGGGCTGCGCCCGATCCGCCCGCGCGTGCCGACGCCCAAAAGGCGGCAGCCCGGCAGTAAAGGCGCAGGAGGGAACATCTACCCGCCTCGTGTGTTGAGCGCTCCGAACAGGAGCGAACATGAAGAAGCACATCAAGGCGATCGCTTCAGCGCTGAAGGACCGGCACGCGGTCCTGTTTGTGGGGGCGGGCGTGTCGATGAGCGTCGGATTGCCGTCCTGGAAAACGCTGGTCGATCATATTCTGTGCGAGCTGCGCCTGGACAATTCCGTCATGCACGCTCCCGACATCTCCTATCAGACGATCGCCGAATGCTATCGCCTTGAATACGGAAACATTACCTCGCTGTGCGAATGGATGCGGCAAAATTGGCGCGTCTCGCGGGAGCGCATCGAACGCTCGGAGCTGCATCGGTTGATCGTCGAGCTCGACTTTCCGGTGATCTACACGACCAACTACGACAGCAATCTGGAGATCGCCTACGACGTCCACGGGAAATGCTATGCTAAGATCAGCCACGTGCGCGACATCGCCTCCGCGCCCGCGGGAGTTACGCGGATCATCAAGTATCATGGCGACTTCGACGATGAAGACACGCTCATCTTGACCGAAACCGACTATTTCAACCGGCTGTCCTTCGATTCTCCGCTGGACGTCCGCTTTCGCAGCGATGCACTTGAGGCGACCGTGCTGTTCATCGGCTACAGCATGTCGGACCCGAACATCCGCCTGCTTCTCCACCGCATCTGGAGCACCTGGCGGAGATCCGGACACGAAAAGGACCGGCCGCCTTCCTACGTTTTCATGTACCGGCCGAATCCCGTGCAGGAAGCGGTGCTCAGAAACTGGGGCGTAACCGTTATCGCCGGCGAGGGCGCCGATCCGCAGCAGGCTCTTCTGGCTTTCATCCAAGGCCTTCGCGCCGAACTCGGCGCCTAGAGCAACTGTGTGCGGTTTACCGTCCGCGTCCCACTCTAACTGGTTTCACTCGAAATGCGCTCCACAAGCCGCCTTACGATTCGCTCCACGGAATCCTGCCAGGCAGGCATGGCCCGGCCGAAGGCTGCGGTAAATTTGGCGCTTGACAGCGAGGAGTTAAGAGGGCGGCTTGCAGGTGTCGGAAACGCCCCCGTCGTGATCTCCCGAACATGCGCCCAGGGGCCGCCTTCGGCACGGCTCGCCGAAAGAGCATGCCGCGCGAAATCGGCGCGGTTTACGGCGCCCGTGCCAGCGAGGTGATAGAGGCCAAAGGCGGCGTCCTCATCGGATTTCGTCAGCCGCGCGGAAATGTCGAGGATGGCATCCGCAAGGTCGATGGCCGACGAGGGATTTCCCCGTTGATCCGCTACGACCGCGATATCCTCGCGGTCCTCCGCGAGCCGCAGGATGGTCTTGACGAAGTTCTTCCCGAAGGAGCTGTAGACCCAGCCCGTGCGAAGGATGAGATGGCGGGGGGTTGCCTCGGCAACGGCGGTTTCTCCGGCAAGCTTGGATGCGCCGTAGACGCTGAGCGGAGCCGGTGTGTCGCTCTCTGCGTAGCTCCCCTGTTTGCTCCCGTCGAAGACATAGTCCGTCGAGATATGGATGATCGGCACTTCGAGGCATGCGGCCGCCTCAGCGACCGCGCCAGCCCCGAACGCGTTGGTCGCGAAGGCCGTCTCCGGCTCGCTTTCGGCCTGGTCGACGGCCGTATAGGCTGCCGCCGAGACGACGAGGTCCGGCCGGCACCGCTCGATCGCCGGCAGGATCGTTGCCGGCTCCGTGAGATCGAGATGCGGCCGCCCGATCGTAAGGACTTCCACGCCCGGCCAACGACCAGACCGTTCCACCAGGCTGAGGGCCAACTGCCCCTCGCAGCCGGTCACGGCAATCCTCACGCGACGCTCCGATGCTGCTCGCCGATGCGGGCGCCGGAATAGCGCTCGCGCCGGATCGGCTCCCACCACCACCTGTTTGCGAGGAACCAGTCGACAGTCTCGCTCAGTCCGCCCTCGAAGCTCCGCTTCGGCCTCCAGCCAAGCTCACGCTCGGCCTTCGAGGGGTCGATCGCATAGCGCCGGTCGTGACCGGGCCGGTCCGGAACAAGGGTGATGAGGTCCCGATAGCTATGACCGCCTTTTCGCGGCGACCGGACGTCGAGCAGATCGCAGATGCTTTCCATGACCGACAGATTGTTGCGCTCGGCACGGGCGCCGATATTGTAGCTCTCCCCCGGCCTGCCCCGGCTGACGACCAGTTCCAGCGCAGTCGCATGATCGTCGACGTGGAGCCAGTCGCGCACATTCGCTCCCGAGCCGTAGAGCGGCAACGGCTTCTCCTCGATCGCGTTGATGATCGTCAGGGGGATCAGCTTCTCGGGAAAATGGAACGGGCCGTAATTGTTGGAGCAGTTCGAAACGACCACCGGAAGGCCGTAGGTGTGGTGCCACGCACGTGCGAAATGATCAGCTGCCGCTTTCGAGGCCGCGTAGGGGGACGAAGGTGCGTAGCGCGTCTCCTCGGAAAAAATCCCGCGGTTGAACGGAAGGTCGCCGAAGACTTCGTCGGTCGAGACATGGTGAAACCGGAAGCGCTCTCGTTCCTCGGTGCCGAGCCCCGACCAGTAGGCCAGTGCGGCGTTGAGCAATCGCACCGTGCCGAGGACATTCGTCTCCATAAACGGGTCTGGGCTCTCGATCGAACGGTCCACATGGCTCTCGGCAGCAAGATGCATGATCGCATCGATCCGCTCCCGGCGCATGATCTGCAGCAGGACCTGTTCGTCGCGGATATCGGCCCGGTAGAAGGCATAGTGCGGATCGCTTTCCACCGCCCGTAACGACGCAAGGCTGCCGGCATAGGTCAGCTTGTCGACATTGACGACGCGCTCGGCCCCGCTTCGGATCAGATGCCGGCAAACCGCCGATCCAATGAAACCCGCGCCACCCGTTACCAAAACTCGCATGGTTTCTCCCCTCATGCGGTGAACTCGAAAACAATGGATTCGTGGAGCAATGGTGCGTTCCTGTCCTTCGCGGACAGTTGCAGACGGTCGGTAGCGGCAGGCCAGCCTATGCCGATCTCGGGATCGTCGTAGCGGATCGACCGCTCATGCTCGGCGCTGTAATGCTCGCTCACCTTGTAGAGGACTTCCGTTTCCGGCTCGAGCGTGACGAGGCCGTGGGCGAAGCCGACAGGCACCAGAACCTGGTTCCATTTCTCGGCCGAGAGTTCGAGACCGACCCATTTCGCGAAGGTCGGCGAACCTTTGCGAATGTCGACCACGACATCGAACACCCTGCCTCGAACAACGCGAACGAGCTTTGCTTGCGCCTTGGGCGGAAGCTGATAGTGCAGGCCGCGCAGCGTGCCCGCAGCCGCGGAATAGGAATGGTTGTCCTGTACGAAGGTGTCCGTGACGCCGTTGGCGGCGAGGGTCTCGGCATTGTAGGTCTCCGAAAAGAAGCCCCGCTCGTCGCCGAGCCTGTGCGGGACGATCTCCAGAACCCCGTCGAGGCCCAGGGGCCTTACATCAAGCATCCGAGAGCTCCCTGACCCGTCTCCGGAGATAGATCGCATAGTCGTTTTTGCCGAGCAGGTCGGCACGCTCGAGCACCTGATCCGCCGAAACGTAGCCGAGCTCGAAGGCGATTTCTTCCGGGCACATGATCTTGACGCCCTGCCGGTGCTCGATCGTGCGTACGAAGGAAGCGGCATCGTGCAGGCTGTCGTGCGTTCCCGTATCGAGCCAGGCATAGCCCCGCCCGAGGCGGCAGACGTGAAGGTCGCCGCGCTCCAGATAGGCCCGGTTCACATCGGTGATTTCCAGTTCGCCACGTGCTGAAGGTTTGATTGAAGAAGCGATGTCAAGCACACTGTTTTCATAGAAATAAAGGCCTGTCACCGCCCAGCTGGATTTCGCCCGCTCCGGTTTCTCCTCGATCGTCACGGCCCGTCCGGTCTCTCCGTCGAAACTGACGACGCCGTAGCGCTCGGGATCATCCACACGATAGGCGAAGATCGTGGCACCGCTCGACCGGGCCGCGGCATCGCCGCAAAGCTCGGGCAGGCCGGCACCGTAGAAAATATTGTCTCCGAGGATAAGCGCCACCGAGCTGTTGGCGACGAAATCCCGGCCGATGATGAAGGCTTCGGCGAGCCCGTTCGGCTCCGGCTGCTCGGCATAGGAGATCGCGAGGCCGAACTGGCTGCCGTCCCCCAGCAGCTCCTCGAACAGCGGCCGGTCCCTGGGCATGGTGATCACCAGTATCTCGCGAATACCGGCCAGCATCAGCATGCCGAGCGGGTAATAGATCATCGGCTTGTCATGGACAGGGAGCAGTTGCTTCGAAACCGAGATCGTCACCGGGTACAGCCTGGTTCCCCGGCCGCCCGCAAGGATGATGCCCTTCATGCGCCCACTCCGGTCGAGGCCATCATCTTGCTTGCGCTCCTGCGCCCTCGCCTGGTCCGATCGCCGCGGCGCCAACGGGACTGAGCTTGCCGCAGCGCCATAGGCTATAGGAAGGCTCGGTGTCCCAGTCGTAATAGTATGCAGCCGTCAGCCGGCCTGCCTCGGTCAGTTCGCCGAAGGTCGCGCGCATGACATGGATCGCCTCCCCTCGCGATCGATCGTCCACCGGGCAGGAGCGCGCCTTGTTTGCGATCCCCCATTCGGTGACCCAGCAGGACTTGCCGGTTCCCGCGGTCCGGCAGAAATCGAGAATGCTTCTGACTCGCGCTGCAATAGCTGGCGCGGCTTTCCTTCCGGGGTAGATGTGGATGCCATAGGCATCGACCAGAGTGTCGATGCCGCGTTGACGAAGGAGCGCGACGAATTCGCCGGGATCGAGCCTTTCCATTCCGCGCCTGTCGGCTTCTGCGGCGCTCATATCCGAGAGACCGGCGGAAATGACGGCCGCGTCGCGGCTGTGTACGGTTTTGCGCAGCTCCGATCGGCTGATCTCCAGCGCCTTGACGTAGTTGTCGAGGCCGCGTTCAAACCTTGTCCGCTCCCGTAGCTCGGCGATGCTGCGCGGTGACCGGGCGCCCGGCTCTCGATAGACGGCAAGATCGCCGTTGTAGCCGGCATAGTTGATTTCATTTCCCGGCTCGATCGCTACAAGACGCACGCCGAGGGCATCGATGCGTTGAAGCGCTTGCCGCAACTCCCTGCGATACCGAACAAGATCCAAATCCGACAGTCGATAGACGTCCCAGATACGGCCATGGCCCGTTCTCGGTCTTAGGTTCTGGGGATAGTAACTTTTGTTTCCCAGCTGAATCTCGAGAAGGATGCGCAGCCCCAGGCGATGGGCGATTGCCAGCGCCTCTATGCTCTTGTCCACCGGACGCGAAAGCGAAAGACGGACATCCGTCGCGCCGCTGGCGGCGATGTCCGTCAGTATTCTCTCCTGGTCGCCCCGGGGCAGCCAGGCGAGATTCATCCGATTGACGCCAATGCGAGCCGCCGAAGTTTCATCGGCATGCGCGGGTGCGGAAAGCGTCAGCAAGGCGCCGAGGAGCAATGCTGCTGCTCCTCGCTTCGCTGAAGTCCCGGGCCGCAAACCGCTGCGCACTTTCCCCGGAATTGCTCTAGAGCCCGACATGCGCCAGAGCATTGCGGAAATTGGTCTCACAGGCCGAGTACCGGTCGATGACAGCCTGCGAATCGATCTTGGAAAGGAAGCTGGCAAGATAGGCCTTCCTGTCCGGCTCCCGGTTCCAGACTGCCGCCTCCATGTAGGGGAAGCCGATGAATTCCAGCATTTCCCGCATGCGATCGTCGACCGCGATCATGAGCGACGGCACGCCCGCCTGCATGCCAATGATGCAGCCGTGAAAACGGCGCCCGAAGCAGAGATCGCGCGCGGAGACCCAGCTTCGCCATTGATTGGTGTCGAAGAACACCAGAAGCTCGTGTTTGCGCTGCCATTTCTCCGAATGCTTGTAGGCGGTCTGGCCGGTGATGCGCCCGCTTGCTCGGTCGTAAACGGGCAAGTCGTCGTCCACGGGAAGGGAAAGATTGTAGGCGACCACCTCGTCCTGGACGACGTAGCTCGCGACGCTTTCCGGTTTCAGCAGCGCGTGGGCGTCGACGATCGTATCGGCCACGCTTCCGAGATAGCCTCCGAAGGCGATCTTCTGGGAGGAAGCGAGATCCGGATTGGCGAGCGCGGCGAGCGAACGCTTCATCTCGGCCGGCGCGAAGAAGAGCGAGGGGCAACCCGTCGGCTTGACAAACTTCATCCCCTGCTCTCTCAGGAACTCGGCCGTGAAATAACCGCGCGTGAGGAAGAAGCTCTCTTTGTTTCTCAGCACTTCCAGGAACTTGAGCGTGCCGGCAGGCAGGTTTTCCTTGAGCCCTTCCCTCCGCTGGATACCGATCCCCATGATCACCACCGGCATCTTCAGTTTCTCGAATACTTCCGCTTCGAGATCCGCCGAGTAGCCCGGGCGCAGGAGGTTGGCCGAAGCGAAGACGCAGATGTCGAATTCCTCGTTGAGGCTTTCATAAGCCTCGTCGGAATTCCTGTTGTTGACGAGATGCCAGAAAGGCAAATAGGTGACGTCATGCCCGCGCAGGGCATGGGCCGCGCCCTCGCCGATCAGATAGTTGCCGGTATTGGCGATCTTCTTGACCTGATCGATCAGTTCCTTCTTGGTTCTGACCTCGTCGAAATAGGGCCTGTGCCGAACCTCCGCGCCGGACACGCCCGAGACGGTTCGCTGCAGATAGGACGGGATTCCCGTAAGCAAGATACGCATCGATTACACCTGAGATTAGAGCCTGCAAACGCTCGCGTAAATTTATTGTCCGATCCCGATCTCCCGGAGAGCCGAGCGGAACGTGCGCTCGCGATCGGAATATCTGTCGACCAGTTCGGAAGCATTGAGCCCGGCCAGGTGGTCGGCGACGAATTCGGCCCGGTTTTCCGCCTTGTCGACCTCGACTGCGTCGATCGCCGGCAGGCCCGTGTAGCCGAGCATTTCCCGCATCCGGTCGTCCACCGCCACCATCAGGCTCGGCACGGCCGCCTGCATCGCGATGATCGAGCCGTGAAAACGCCGGCCGAAATTGAAATCCATGGAAGACGCCCAGGCACGCCACTGGTTCGTATCGAAGAAGGTCCGCACGTCGAAGGGCGTTTTCAGCCTTTCGGTGCCCGGATAGCTCAGTTCCCCGAGCATCGTGCCGGAGGCGGAGTCGTAGACGCGGCCGTCGCCGTTCGCTTCGACGTTCATGTCGAAATGCAGGAACTCGTCCTGGATGACGTATTGGGGTCGCGAACCCTCCGGCGCCAGCGCCGCGGCGTCGACGATGCAATCGTGGTTGGCACCCAGATAGCCGGAGAAGATGGTCCGCGCCTTGCCGACCGGTACATTGGGCAGCTTCTTCAGCGAGGCGCGCATGTTGTGCGGCATCAGATAGATGGAAGGGCAGCCCGTCGGCTGCACATAGGAGAAGCCCTGGTCCTTCAGGAAGCCGGCGGTTTCGAACCCGCGCGTCAGGAAATAGTGCTCACGCTCCTTGAGAACGTCCAGAAGCCGCTTCGTACCTTCCGGCAGGCTGTTTTCAAGGTCTCGGCGGTTCTGCAGGCCGATACCGAGCATGACGATCGGCATCTTGAGCTTGCCAAGCACTTCCGCTTCTGCATCCGCAGACAGGCCCTTGCGGAGAAGGTTCGCGCAGGTGAAGACGCAGATGTCGAAATTGGCGTTGAACTCGTCGAGTCCGACGCCGTTCTGGCTGCAATTATAGAGGTGCCAGAACGGGACCTGCTTCGCATGCGGGGCAATCGCGCGCAGCGCCCCCTCGCCGATCAGGTAATTTCCCGTATTGCTGATATTGCGAAGCTCCTGGAGAAACTCCTCCTTCGTCTCGGGCTGTTTCTGTCGCTCCGAATAGGAGACGGACAATCCCTGGGCGCCGTTGGCGAGGCGTGTGTAATGACCAGGAATTCCCGTCACGAGGATCCGTGGACGCATGCAATCGACCCTTCTTCTTGAAACCGGCGGGGCCTCAGCCCACGGCCGCAACTCCGGGATTGGATGCTTCGCGCCCACGGATAACCGTTGCGCGCGAAAGCGACGAATTGTTCACGGAACGGTCGCACCAGCCGAGGAACTCGGAGAAGGAGGACGTCCATGAGCGCCGAGCCGCCGTTCTCAGGCACCCCTCCATGAGGGGCGCGAGCATCTGACGGTTGTGGGCCACCTCCTCGATGGCCTTTGCCATGTCCCGGACCACCTGCGGATCGGCGGCGGCCTCGATGAGGATGCCGTCCTCGCCGTCGGTTATGAGTTCGTCGACGGCACCGACCGACGTCGCGATCGGGACGCAGCCGAGCTGCTGCGCCTCGGCGATCATCAAGGGAGCGCCCTCCCAGCGCGACGGCATCAGAAGGACATCCGCCCAACCGAGTGCCTTGATCAGATCCTTGCTTGCGAAGACCGGCGGGCGCACCTCGACGCCGAGGTCCTTCAGGCGATCCGTCCACGACAAGGTGGCATCCGCGAGGATTTCCCCGCCGATCGCCCGGGCATCGAAGGGCACGCGCGAAGCCCGCAATTCGGCGAACGCCGCAGCGAGACGGTCGATCCCCTTCTGCTGATCGAGCCGGCCCATATAGAGGACCCGAAGCCGATCGTCCTTGCGTTCGATGCGCCTGACCGACAGCACCTCCGCGAGCACCTTGGGCGGCACGGAGAAGCTCGCGCCGTTGGGGACGGCGAAGATCTTTTCATAGGGAACGCCGAAGCTGTGCAGATAGATCTTGAGTTGCTCCGAGCAGGTCAGGAAGGCATCGTAGCAATGCTCGTGGGCTATCGCCGCGAAGGGCTGGCCGGCGGGCCTTTTGAAGCCGGTATTGTCGACCACGTGAAGGTAGCAGGCCGTGCGCGTTCCCTCCGAGCGCAACCGTGCGATAAGCGGATGCACCGCCATGACGTGATTGTTGATCACGAGGTCGAAGCCGGAAAGCTGACCCTTGAGCGCGGCCCAATCGACGTCGTGGCCCTCGGCGATGAAGTCCTGCCCCAGGAAAGAGCCGGAGCCGCCCCAGGCGGGAATGCCCTGGTCCCAGAAGTGAATATAGTCGAAGCTCTGATCGAACTCGTCGATCACATCCATCCTGGATGTGCCGAGCACGAAGAGATGGGTCTCGTAGCCGGCGGCCTTCAGCTCGCGCGAGGCCGCATATACGACCTTCTCGGCGCCGCCGAAGGATGCATTCGGAACAAGCAGGGCTGCGGTCTTCCTGCCCCCCTCGCTATGACCGAGCGGCAACACGGGCGAGCCACCGATCTCGTGGCGAAGAGCCTTGTGGAGGTCGGAATAGGGAACGAGCCGTGCCGGACGCCAGGTCCAGCGTTTGCCGGCAGTCCGCCGCAACGGACTGGTCGCGATGGCATTGACGCAGTTGATCATCACCTGCTGGGGCGTGATGAGCGAACGGCGCGGCAGGCTTCTCGGGAAAGGGAAGCGGACTTTCAGAACTGCCGATGTCGGCCATACCTGCTGGTTGCCGATGGAGGCAAACCAGTCCAGCGCTTTGTTATGAATGACGTCGCGCACGAGCGAAGTGGACAGGAAGATGAGGTCGGCCGGCGCGTTGTGCTGGGCGCCCGCCTCCAGGAAGACCGGCTCGATCTTGCGCTGCGCCGCATCGTTGCCAAGCTGGACGAAGACCACGTTCGCCTTCTCGCTCAGGCGCTCCAGGTGCGAGAGCACGTTTGGCAGCATCCGGGAGCGCAGCAGCAGGTCGAGCGTGGCGCCGCTTCCGGCGATCAGGAAGGGCGGGAAATGAACGTTGTCCGGTTCGCCGATGCTCGCCCAGAATGCTGGAATGATATCGTCGAGACGAAGCCGCTTGGCCGTTTTGGTCGGATCCGTGAAGAACGAAATGGCGGCATCTTCCGTCCGTGCGAAAAGATAGCGCGGGCATTCCTCGTGCTCGAAATCGACCAGCATTGGCCGCTGGAATAGCGCACGGTGGCGCTTTCTGAGGAAGCTCACCGAGGCGGCGCGATCGCGATTCGCCTCCTTGAAGCGGCTTTCCGCCCTCAGCCGGTATTCGAAGGTCGTGTCGTGGCACGGCGCCCCCACGAAGCCCTGCTCGATGCAGGACAGCCAGAATTCCCAATCCTCGAAACCGTTTTGCCTGTCGTCGTCGAAGCGTACACCCGCCCGGAACACGTCAATCGAGATCATCGAGCCGGTGTCGCAAATATTGTCCGTGACGCAGTGCAGGAGCCGCGAGTAGCGATTGCCGTAATGAGCGCGCCAGCTCACCGAGAACGTGTCGATATTGGTATAGATCCAGCCGCAGCCGCTGGCGTGCAATTGCCGGTAGAGAGTCTCGATGGTCCCGGGCAAGACGCGATTGTCGGCGTCGAGAAAATAGACGGCCTCGGCTTCCGGCAGATTCGCGAGCACGTAGTCGATCGCGCGATTGCGCGCCCCGCCCGGCCCGGCATTGGCCCCGAAAAGCACATGAACCGCAGGATGGGCCGCCGCATAGAGCAGCAATTGATCGAATGTCTCCTGCCGCGGATCACCATCGACGGACACCACGACTGCCACCCTGCACCCGGCAAGCTTCGAAGCGAGCACGGACTCGATCGCCTCCAGGACGAGGGCCGCATGGCCGTAAAGCGGCATTGCCACCACGATCAGGTCCGAGTTTTCCCTATTTCCGGACATTGGACGCCCCTGCGGACTGCTTTACCAATCGGAAGCCGGAGACCTTGAGCCAGGAGAAATCCACCGTATCCGTCACCGCTCGGCTGAGGATCATGAGGTCCATCGGCTCACGCACGGGCTTGTCCAATTGAAAGTTCACGTTGACCGCCTGCTCGGCGGTGACCTCGCGCCAGCCGCTGAAGAAAGCCGACGGCTTGGCAGCTCCCTTGCGTGCGAGCTCCGCCACTTCCGAGCGCGCATTGGAGTTCGCCGGAGCGAGCAGGAAGCTCACGGCCGCGGGTGCGCCCTTCGGGTGATCGATGATCGCGCTTGCGGAGAAGGAGATGGTGCCGGGTTCCACGGCGCGGCCGATCGTGCCGGCGGAGATTCCGCTCGGCAGCGGGTGGCAAACGACCGCATTCTCGTGTTCGAGGAAGCGGACGGTCTGGAACTCGGGAACGACCGGCGTGACCGATACGTCGACGATCTGGCTCAGCAATTCGACCGCCAGGCGATAGTCCTCGATGAAATGGCCCTCGAGCAAGGCGGTCGGAGCGATCATGTTCGGCATGCGCGTCGGTTTGACGCCGGGCAGTCCCGTAAAGACGCGGAACGCCAGGGGCCGGAGATCGAGATCCGGATGCGGGGTTTCCGATCTGGCCGTGTACCGCTCGCTCGCGATCGGATAGCCGAGTGAAAGCCCTACAGTCTCCGTGCCTTTCGTGGAGATTCTGAGCCGCAGCGTTCTCGCTGCGCCGCCGCAAGCGCGTGGCAGGGCGAGGAAATTCCAGTTTGCCGCGAGCTGCGCATAGGGGACGGTCCATTCGGCCACGCCCTCGCCGTTCTCGACATAGCCCAGCATGACGACCAGCTCGCCGCCGTCCCTGGGCACGGAATGAAGGTGCAGCGCGATCCCCGCCACGCCAAGACTGGAGACCGGAAGAAGCTGCTCGACACATCCGGTCGCAAGGAGCTGCCCGATGCCCTCGTCCTTCGGGTCGGCATAAGGATCATGGGCGAATATCTCCGCGACCGGCTCCCAGTTGCGGGCCTGGAAGGCATCCTCCAGCGCGCGGTAATTTTCGAGCAGCGTTTCCCGCTCACGCCGGAGAATGGCGAGCTCGGCGGTTACCGACGACGTGAAGCGGGAGAGCCGACCCACTCCACCCTCCACCAGCGACTGCACGAGCGCCAGGCTCTCCGCCTTACCGCCCACGTCGATCCGCTGAAGCGGTATTTCGGGAATGGTGCCGAGGGCATTGATCGACGCGAGCCCCTCCCGCAGATCGGCTTCACCCTCATCCGAGAAGGCAAGCGCGATCAGAGGAAAGGCGTTCTGCAAGGGCGATCGCGAAGCTGCATCCGGGTCGAGAAAATGCACCAGATGCTCGATGTCGCTCCCTTCGAAATTTTCCCGGTCCAGACCGGACGCCACAACGAGCCTTCGCTTCGCCGGCGACTGCCTCACGTTAGAAGACATCAACTCTTGCACGCAGCGACCCCAGAATAAATCGATTTATCCAGAAGATGAAATTGATGGCCTGGAAATATTCTTGCCCCCAGAACCTCACGGATCGAACCATATCCGTGGATTCCGCAGTGCACAACAATAGATTCTTGGGGTTTCACCCGGTATTTATACTTAAAAATTTGAAGTAATATTCAGACAAACTGCGTTTCTTTCGCTTGCGCAGCATTTCGACCGGTGACGTTGCCGATCAGCGTCAACTGACGTGCGAGACAGTCGTCCAACCGGAATCTCTGCTCGACCGTTCTGCGCGCGGCGCCGCGCAGTTCGCGAAAGGTGTCCGGGCGGTTCAACGCCCCGACGATCGTCTCGGCGAGCGCATCCGTATCGAAGAACGGGACGAGAAGGCCGTTGCGGCCGGAGCGGATGACTTCCTGAACCGGCGCGGTATCGGAGCCGATGACAAGAGCGCCGCAGGCCATTGCCTCCAGCACCGACCAGGAAAGCACGAATGGATAGGTGAGGTAGAGATGCGCCGCCGATATCTGAAAGAGCTGACGCAGCACGGAATGCGGCACGACGCCGGGGAAGATCAGCCTTTCGCGCGGGACATCCACAGACGCAAGCAGATGATCCTTCCACGATCCCCCGCCAGGGGGCGGCGCGCCGTAACTTACCCCATCGCCGCCGACGAAGACGAACAGCGCGTCCGGGTGCCGGCGGACGACCTTCGCCGCCGCCTCCAGCGCCTGGGGAAAGCCCCGGTAGGGCTCGAGGTCCCGTGCCACGAAAGTGACGACGGGATCGCCGGCCTTGAGGACGCGCCCGTCCGGCAGCTTCAGCGAAGCCGCCGGGTCGGGGCGGAAACGGCGCGTGTCCACCCCCTCATGGCAGACGGCGATTCGTTGCCGAGCGTCGGCCGGATAGAGGCTCTTCTGCCAATTGGTCGGACTGATACCGCCATCCATCGCCTCCAGCGACAGCAGCTGCGCGATGTTGCGGAGGCGCAAGCGTTTGCGCGTCTCCGGGTCGGGGCGGTCGTCCGGCGCGAAGCCGACATCCGCCCCATCCGACCGATAGAAAAACTCGCAATAGCCGAGTGCCGGCACGCGCGGCAGGACATCCTTCACGAACATCATGCTGCCCCAGCCTATATGGCCGAGAACGACGTCAGGGGTCTGTCCAAGGCGGCCCATCGCCTCGAAGGTTTCCGCTACCCTGTGCCCGATCCGCACATGATGGTCGGGAACGGCAAGATGGCGCGCTATGTGGGGATTCGGTCGCGGACCGGGTTCCGCCCGATGCCGGACGACCCGGACGGAAGGTATCCGCTGGTCCACGGTCTCCGTCACGAGCGTCACCTCGTTCCCCGCCTCAGCCATATGTCTTGCCAGGGCGGCGAACTGGCCGAACCCACGGCGGTGTACGAATGCTACATGCATCTTCATAAGCCACTTGTCAGTGATCGATCACACCTGCAGCGCCGCGCGTCCGAGCGGACGCGCAAAGCTCGTTGCAACACTTGGATTTCCTGCATGTTACCGCCCTTGCTCGGTTGCGCTTTGAGGAACATGCAGTGATGGAGCGTCAGATGCCGTAGCGTGCGGCATTCCCCCAGACGAGTTCGAGGCGGTGCAGTGTCTGGAAAGCGGTCTCCAGATTCCGCCGGTCCTGATCGCCATGGCTGAGGGCGCGTTCGTAGCCCTTGGCGGCCTGTCGCAGGCCGGTGCAAAGCTGCCTGCCTTTCTCTGAAAGCCGGATGCGGGCCGAACGCTTGTCACGCTGCGATGCGATCCGGTCGATGTAGTCGCCGTCGGCAAGCTGCTTCAGATAATAGGAAATGTTCGAACCCACATAGTGGCCCCGGTCCAGAAGCTCTCCCACCGAGAGCTCCGCCTCGCCTATGGCCAGAAGAACCATCGCCTGCGCGGGACCGATATCTTCGACCCCGAGTTTCGTCAGTTCCGCACGCAACAGGCCGGAAAACCGGCGGCTTGCGCGCTCCATGACCCGGGCCAGCTCGAAATAGGTGACGAGCGAATCATCTCCGTCACGATCGTCTACAGAGGTATCGAGGCCTTTCCGCTGCGTTTCATTCGCGGGAAGGATTGCAACAGTGTCTCCAAAGTCTGCGAACGGATAGAGTATCCTGTGGTTCATCCCTCTCTCCATTGGGAACGTACTTCCAATTCCGGAATTTACTTCAAAACTTGAAGTAAATTTCACAGCACCCCTGCCCCGAAATTGCGTGCTCTTGAGCTGGCGATGTTTATTGTGTCACACTTATCGCAACAATACTGTGATTTGAGTGAATCTGGATCAGATCGCCCCATGAAACCCGCGAATGCGCTAATTAGAAGATCGCCACATGCGTGATACTGTTCGAAATCCTTTGATTAGCAAGGGCCCCAATCGGCCAACACCGGCGCAAAACGGAACAATCGCGCCGAAGCTCCTGGTTCTGCGGGCCCGGCGTGTGTTCGTGGTGACGCTTCTTTATGCAGCCCTGCTCAGCGCCTGCATCAACCTCCTCCAGCTCACAATGCCCCTCTATATGATGCAGGTGCATGACAGGGTGTTGAACAGCCAGAGCATGGATACGCTCGTCATGCTGACGATTCTCGCCCTGGGTGCGCTGATCGTTCTGGGCGTGCTCGACTACATTCGCGCCCTCACCTTTCAGGCCATGGGCAGCGCCGTGGTCCGCTGGCTGAACCTGCCGGTCCTGACCGCCGCCGTCCAGGCCTCGGCCGATCAGGGACTTGCGCGCGCGACGCAGTCCCTGCGCGACCTTACCGAGCTGCGCGGCTTCCTCACCTCTTCGGCGGTGAGCGCCCCCCTCGACGCCGCCTGGTCGCCCATCTTTCTGGGCGTTCTATTCCTGCTGCACCCCCTCTTCGGGCTGATCGGTGCGATCTCCGTCGTCGTACTCGTCTGTTGCGGCCTTCTCAACGACCTTCTGACGCGCCAGCTCATGAAAGAGGCAAGCCAGGCTAATATTGAGGCAGTGTCGAAAATCGGTGCGACATTACGTCACGCCGAGGCCATCGAAGCCATGGGAATGCTGCCGGCGCTCGCCCACAAATGGCGCGCCGCGCAACTGCACGCGCTCAGCGTGCTGGAGGCCAGCGGGATCAGAAGCAGGGCGATGGCCTCGATCACCCGCTCGCTGCGCTTCGCCATCCAGGTGGCGTCGCTGGGCACGGGTGCCCTGCTGGTGATGAGGCAGGAGATCTCGCCGGGCGCAATGATGGCGACCACCATTCTCGTGGGCCGCCTTCTGCTGCCGTTCGATTCCGTCATCGAGAACTGGCGCCAATGGGTGTTGGCGATCGCAAGCTGGCGTCGCGTCGAAACGGCACTGAAGGAAGACCTGGCCGTTCGCCAGACCATGCCGACACCGCGCTCCGAAGGCGACCTCGTCGTCGACAAGCTGGTCTACGCGGTACCGGGCATCGACGTGCCGATCATCAAGGGCATCAACTTCTCGCTCTCACCCGGCGAGGTGCTTGGAATCGTCGGCCCTTCCGCGGCGGGCAAGTCCACGCTGGCGCGGCTTCTGGTCGGCATTCTGAAGCCCACTGCCGGCGGCGTCTTTCTCGACGGCAACAACGTCTACCTCTGGGAACGGAGCTCTTTCGGACAGATCGCGGGTTATCTGCCGCAATCGGTTTCCCTTCTCGAAGGAACCATCCGTGAAAATATCGCCCGGATGACGGAGAGCGATCCATACAAGGTGCTCGAGGCGGCGCGGCTCGCCGACGTCCACGACATAATCGGACGACTGCCGCTCGGATATGATACGCCGGTGGGCGATGGTCATCTGACGCTTTCCGGCGGGCAAAGGCAGCGCATCGCGCTGGCGCGCTGCCTTTACGGCCGGCCACGCCTGCTCGTCCTCGACGAGCCCAACGCCAATCTCGATGCCCTCGGCGAGCGCGCCCTCATCCGCGCGATCGACGAGGCGCGCAACGACGGCGCCATCGTCATCCTGATTGCCCACCGGCCGGCCATCATGCAGGTGGCCGATAAGCTGCTCGTGCTGGAAGGCGGCCGCATCAGCCAGTTCGGCCCGCGAACGGATGTCGTGGCCACCATGATGCCCGGCGAAACAAGACGCGAAGGTACCGCTTCATGAACAAGGAAAAGATCCTGCCGGTTCGCCTGGACCTGCAGCCGCCCGTGAAGGCTGAGAGCCCGGAACGCCGCCTGCCGATGGCCGCGCCGGCTCGTCTCTCCGCGCCAATGCCGGCGCCGGACCTTTCGGAAGACAACACGCATTCGCCGATTCGACGCCTCGTCATCGCCGGGTTGACGACGATCCTCGTCGCTTTCGGCGGTTTCTTCGGTTGGGCGTTCTCGACGGAGCTCAGCAGTGCTTCGGTCACCAGCGGAACGATCGTCGTCGATTCGAAGCGCAAGACGGTCAGCCATTTCGAGGGCGGCGTGCTCGGCCGGATCCTGGTTCAGGAGGGAGATCATGTGGCGCCCGGCCAGCCGCTGATGAAGCTCGAGGATACGCGCGCCCGCTCCGACCTGGAGGCGCTGCAAAGCCGCCGTGTCGGCCTGATCGCAAAACTGGCGCGGCTGCGGGCCGAGCGGGCGGGACTGCAGGCGGTGAGCTTCCCGGGCGATCTTGTCTCCGAGGGCGAGGCTGCCGCGGATGCGGTAACGGCGGAAAACGCGTTTTTCGAGAAGCGGAGCGAGGCCAAGGAGGGCCGTCTGGCAATCCAGCGAAAGACGATCGAGGAATATTCGGAGAAGGCGAAGTCTCTCGCAGCCCAGCTTCAGGCGACCGACAGGCAGATCGAGCTGATGAACGAGCAGCGCACCGCTATCGCGACCCTTGTCGAAAAAGCCTTCGCCCAGCGCTCGAAACTCATCGAGATCGACGCACGGCTCAGCGAGCTCGCCGCGACCCGCGGCGAACTCGCCGGCGACAAGGCCCAGGCGGAAAAGGCGATGGCGGGGGCCGAGCTTGCGCTCATCGGGATCGAATCCGATTTCCAGTCGGAGATCGCCGGAGAGATCACCACGGCGCGCCTCGAACTTGCGGAAGTCGAGCAGCGCATCACCGCCGCCGAGGACGTGCTTCGCCGCCTGGAAATCCGTGCCCCCCAGGCCGGTATCGTCGCCAACATTCAGCTGCGGACGCCGGGCAGTGCCGTCACGCCCGGTCAGCCGCTTCTCGACATCGTCCCCGAGGACGAACCGCTGCTTGTCGAGATGCATGTCAGCACACGTGACATCGACAGCATAACGATCGGCTCCAGTACGCAAATCCGCCTGACGGCCTATAACCAGCGCTCGCACCTGCCCTTGGCGGGCAAGGTAACCTATATCGCGGCGGACCAATCGGTGGATGAGAAGTCCAACGTCGCCTATTTCGTCGCACGGGCAGAGGTGGCGCCTGAATCGCTCGCCGCCAACCCGGACATCCGCCTCTATCCCGGCATGCCCGCGGAAGTGCTGATCGTGCACAAATCGCGTTCGGCAATCGACTACCTCGTCGCCCCGGTCTCCGACAGTTTCAACCGGGCGTTTCGGGAAGACTGATCTGTCTAACGCTTGATATCTCCTGCCGTCGTAAATTACTTTAAATTTTGAAGTGCTTTGTCTGCATTCTCGTCAGAATTACTCCTAAAATTATATTGTGCCAATATTGGCACATGGTCGAGTTATGTTTACGACGCCGTCTTTCCTCCGAATTATCGTCGTTTTAATTTACACATCTGTGTTGTGTTCGTAATTATTGCAGTGCACACTCCGGCACGCAATCCTCGGCTCCGTGCCGATGACGCATGCATCAAACCACGAAGAGGAGAAGCAGATGGCCACTTTGGAAGGCGGCGCATACGACGACGCCCTTTTTGGCTCCCGCTTTGACGATTTCATTCGCGCCCATGGCGGTGATGATTTCGTCAACGGAGGCAATGGGGACGACATCATCTTCGGCGACGACGGTGACGACTTGCTGTTCGGCGGCAACGGAAACGACACCGTGTTCGGCGGCGAAGGCACCGACGTTCTCTATGGCGAAAATGGCAATGACATCCTGGTCGGCGGATCGGGTGACGATCTGATCTACGGCGATAACGGCAACGACATTCTCCTTGGGGGCGCCGGCAGCGACTTCCTCCTCGGAGGCAGAGGCGACGACGTGCTGCTCGGCGGCGCCGGCAACGACGTCATCGACGGCGGTGCAGGGTCCGACCTTCTTGCCGGCGGTCAGGGCAGCGATATCTTCGTTTTCGACGGCGGCGGCGGCAACGACGTCATCCTCGACTTTACGCCCGGCGAAGACGTCCTGCAGATATCCAAGGGCATCAACGGCCTCGACGTCACCGCGCCCGAGGATCTCGCTTCGCGTATCACTCAGGTCGGCGGCAATGTCGTCATCGACCTCGGCCATGGCGACACGCTGACCCTGGTCAATGCCGACGCCGAAGACATTCAGGCCCACCCCGAGAACTATTTCACTGTCCACTGATAGTTTGAGACGCGGGACGCGGCTGGAAAACCGCAGGCGGCTTTTCATCATCCCGCATTGGCTTCGAACGGTGCGCCCTGCCCTCCTCCCGTGGGGCGCACCATCCAAGAATTAGTCAGAGGAGTGGCGTGTGACGTTTGACGACCGTACGCGGAGCGCCAGCGGCATTTTCGAGGACGCGAAGGCCTTTCGGCTCGGTTCCGACGTGGCTGTATTGATCTCCGACGTTCGCGCCAGGTTGCCGGCCGCAGCCAAACACACGCTCGTCATGCCGGAGCAACCCGTCCCGCTCGTCAGCACGATGCTTCCTCTTGCGGAGGGTGGACAGCGCGTGCTTTGGGCCATGCGCCCGGGCGACGAAGCGCGCCGCGGACAGATTTACATCGAAAGCGACTTCGTTCAGACGATCGTGCTCCGGCCCGTCGGTGAACTTCCGCCCCTCGACGTGGAGGACCTGTTCTCCGCACTCACGCCGGAGGGCTGCGTCAAGTTCCTGAACAATCTGCTCACCGTTTGGCGAAGCGCGTTCCGTCTGTCCCGGGACCCGTTCTTCATCGGCCTCGTCGAGGATGCGCTTCAGGCGCTGACATCGCGGCCGGCCCCCGCCAAGATTGCATGCCCGATCAACCAGGGGCGATACCTGATCGAAACCGCGATAAGCCCCGACTTCGGCGAGATCAGCGCTATCTATGCCCTTGGGGCCAACGCCATCCTGCCACTGGCGTCGCCGGCGCTGATCGGCGCCCAACGCGAGCATAATCTTCGTCCTTGCCATTTCATCGTCGAGTCTCCCCGATACCCCCAGTCTTTCGTGCTTGTCGGCAAAAGGGGCGTTGCCGTGCGCGAGCTCTCCTCCGGCAACCCTCATTGCGCCAACCTCCAGGCCTGGTGGGCAGAACGAGGCGATACACCGGAGCTGCGCGAATACGTCGTCCGCTGGCTCTCGACGACACCCGAGGGTGGACTTGCGACAGCCGTCGACCTCCAGCTGCGGTCACCGCTCCCTGAAAGGCGGATCGGCAGATCTGCAATGCATCCTTCAGCGGAGGTGGACCTCGCATTGACGCTTTCCGGCGGTCTGCTTGCCGGGGGGTGGACCCATGATCCGACAGCCACTCTTGCCGGCATCGACTACCTCAAGGAGGACGGCACGACGATACCGCTCGATAGCAACTGGTACGAGTTTGCCGCCTGGGCACGCGGAGCGGACGAAAAATCGCGAGCCGACGTGACCGGCTTCGTCGCCTGGCTGCCGTCGAACGATCCGCCGGGCGCCCTGCTCCAGCCGCGGTTCCAGATGCGGCTGGCATCCGGTGCTGTGAAACCGCTCGTGCCGAAGCCGCAACCCTTCGACGCTTCGGCACAGCGCAACCGCATACTGCGCGCAGTCCCGCCGCAGCACGCGATCGACCAGGCGTTCCGGACGATCCTTGCCCCCGCCCTGCAGGACGTGGAACAGAGGTTGGGAAGAGCTTCCAAGGTCGACTACACCAAGGATTACGACCTGCCCGAGAAGACGCCGTTGGTCTCGATCGTCGTGCCGCTTTACCGTGTTCTCGACTTCCTGCGGTTCCAGCTCTCCGGCATGGCGACCGATCGCTGGCTCGCAAGCAATGCGGAGATCATCTACGTTCTGGATTCGCCGGAGATTCAGGACGAGACGGAGCATCTGCTTGGCGGACTGCATCTCCTCCACGGATTGCCGATGAAGCTTGTGGTGATGAACCGCAACAGCGGCTACGCGCGGGCGTGCAATGCCGGCGCGCGCTTTGCCCGCGGCTCGGTCGTCGTCATGCTGAACTCGGACGTCGTTCCGTCTGCACCCGGCTGGCTGCAGAAGCTCATCCGGCCGCTCATGGAGCAGAGGAGCCTCGGCGCGATCGGCCCGAAGCTGATCTTCGAGGACGGATCGCTCCAACACGCGGGCCTCTACTTCGCTCGCGACCAGCGCGGCATATGGCTCAACCATCATTTCCACAAGGGCATGCCCGGCGACTACGGGGCGGCTCAACTTGCCCGCAGCGTGCCCGGCATCACCGGTGCGTGCCTGGTGACGCGCCGGGAGATCTACGAGCTCGTGGACGGATACACGGAGGATTATGTGATCGGCGATTATGAGGACAGCGATTTGTGCCTGAAAATCCGCCGGTGCGGCTATGACATCGCCTACGAGCCGTCGGCGTGTCTCTATCATTTCGAGCGCCGCTCGATCCGCCGCAGCGAAGACTATATGCGCGGGGTCGCCAGCCAGTACAATTCCTGGCTGCACACCGAACGCTGGAACGACGACATCACCGAATTGATGAAAACCGATCTCGGCGGCCGCGACCAGATGCCGGCTCTCTTCGGGATCGGCGCGGCGACGAGGACCGCCGCATGAGCGAGACTGCGCTGCGCCAGAAAAACACAGCTGCCACGGAACTGCCCGCCCGCGACGAACGCGTGGAGTCCCTGCTCGGGAGCATTCTTCGAAACCGCTTCCTTCCCGAACCTGATCCCGACAGTGTCTTCGTCGGCGACGGTTCCTTCAGGGCGGTGGGCGTCGAATTCCTCGGCCACTTCATCCGGCTGGGGGGACTGCGTCCGGAAAGCCGCGTTCTCGATATCGGCTGCGGCATCGGCCGCATGGCTGTCCCGCTCACCCAGTATCTGGATTTCGAGAAGGGGCGCTACAGCGGGATAGATCCGGTCGAGGGCGGCATCGGCTGGTGCCGCCGTTTCATCACCTCGGTCTATCCGAATTTCGCCTTCCAGCGTGTCGATATTGCCCATGAGCTTTATAATCCGAGCGGAAAAATCAGCGGCAATGCGCTGAAACTGCCCTATGCCGACGGTCACTTCGATTTTGTGATCATGACGTCGATCGTGACGCATCTGCCGCCGGACGAAGTCCTCGTCTATCTGCGAGAGGTCGGAAGGCTTCTGAAACCTGGCGGCCGCCTCTTCATGACCGCATTCGTGGTCGATCACGTCGCAGCGGCCAACGAAAACGGCCGGCGCGACGCGCGGCTTTCCTTCGCCCGCGACGGCGACGGGCCATGCTGGTACGTCCCCGACATGCCACGCCTTGCCGCCGTCGGTTTCGACGACGGCTTTCTTGACGCCGCCCTCGACCGGGCCGGTCTCGCAATCACCCTGAAGGCGCTCGGCGCCTGGCGCGGTAAGGAGGCGGAGCACTACCAGGACATCTTCGTCGCCGAACGTCGAGGAGGCGGCGCGTGAGCATGCGCGTGCTCGTAGCGGCTCACAACCATCCGGCCCTCCATCCGGGAGGCACGGAGATTTTCGCACACGACCTGTTCGGCGCCTACAAGCGCGCAGGCTGCGAAGCGCTCTTTCTCGGAGCCACGAACCAAATCCACCGCCAGGCGCGGCCAGGCACGAGCTTTCAAGGCATCGGGCCTGCAGGGGACGAGTTGCTGTTGTGGTCCGGACATTTCGATCGCTTCTTCATGAGCCAGATCGATCTCTACGGCGTCGTTCCCGATATTGCGGAGCTGCTGCGCGACTTCAGGCCGGACGTCGTCCATATCCACCATCTGCTCCTGCTCGGCGCGGAGTTTCCGCATATCGTTCGTCGAACGCTGCCGCAGTGCCGGATCGTCATGACGCTGCACGACTATTATCCCATCTGTCACCATGACGGGCTGATGGTGAAAACGAGCGGCAAGGAACTTTGCCACGGGGCGAGCCCCGACGGATGCCATGCCTGCTTCAAGGACATCGCGCTCGACCGTTTCACCTTGCGCGAACGCCATCTGAAATCCCTCTTGAGCGACGTGGACCGGTTCGTATCACCGAGCCGGTTCCTCAAGCAGCGCTTCGTCGAGTGGGGGCTGGCGGAGGACAGGATCAGCGTCATTCCCAACGGACTGCCACCCCGCGGCGCGCCGGCAGCGGCCCGCCGGATCGGTTCGGATCGTCCGGTCTTCGGCTATTTCGGCAATCTCAACCCCTGGAAAGGCGTGGCGGTACTGCTCCAGGCGGCACGGCAGCTCATTTCCGAGGGGCTGGAGTTCGAGTTGCGCGTCCACGGCGGCGCACCCTTCCAGAGCGAGAGTTTCGTCGACGAGATCACGCGCCTGTTCCGGGAAACGGCACCGACCGTGCAGCAGCGCGGGCCCTACCGGCGTGAGGACGTCGCCGACCTCGTCGCAGCGGTGGATTGCACGATCGTACCCTCGATCTGGTGGGAAAATGCGCCGCTGGTCATCCAGGAGGCACAGGCCCTCGGACGGCCGGTCATAGCCGGCAATATCGGCGGCATGGCCGAGATGATCGAGGACGGTGCAAACGGCCTCACCGTTGCGCCCAACGATCCCCGGGCGCTCGCCTCTGCCATGCGCCGCCTCGCGCAAGACGGCGCCTTGGCGCGCCGGCTTTCCGCGCATGCGCGGGAACCGGAGAACATCGACACCACCGCACGACGCTATCTCGAGTTGATCGAGGCGATCGAACCGTCACGTATCGAAGCGGCATAAAGGGAAAATCGATGGCTGCTGTTGCCGAGAAATCAAACGCCGCACCGGATCAGGACAATACGAAGCCGATGACCGGCCGGGTCGACGCGATCGACCAGGGGCGCATCTTCGGCTGGGCGTTCGATCCGGCAGCACCCGACAAGCGCCTCACCATCCGCGTCTACCTCGACGGCAGCGTCATCGCCCAGGCGGTCGCCGACCGCAATCGCCCCGATCTCAAGCGCAACGGCATCGGCGACGGCGGCTATGCCTTCGAAATCGCGCTTCCCGAGGCGGCAGCCTCGCGCACCGCCGATCTCAAGGTGACGGCCTTGGACGCACGCGGCACCGAACAGCAGCTGCGCGTTCCGCGGCCCGACGAACAGGCGGCCGAAGCCCTCATCGCCGCGCCGCTCGCCAAGGTTCTCGACAAGCTCGACGTCCTCATGGCGGCTCAGCGGCAATTGCAGGTCTCGCAGCGATCTCTCCAGCGCACGCATAATGACGAGGGCGGCGAAGGTGGGGCCTTGGGGCCTGCCGCCGCCGCCGAGATCGGGCAGCGCCTGAACGATCTCGATGTCCATTTGATGCGGCTCGATGGCGTGGTTGCAGCGATGGAGAAGAACCTCGGAGCCTTGCAGAAGCGGTCGAATGGAGAGTTGAAACCGCTGCTGCTCCTGCTGTTCGTTCTCGCGGGCTTTGCCGCGGGCGCTGCCCTCTCGCTTTTCGCCGGGGCATGAGGAGTACCATGGCCGGAGCAGAACAGGCGCTTCCTCAAACGTCTCAAACAGCCGCGAGGATCATGCGCGGTGGGAGGGTTGTCGCCTGCCCGATCGACGATACGCTGCTGCTCGTCATAGGCGCGGGCGCGCCCGTTGCCGGCCAGGTGCCGGCGCAGATCAACGACGACCCCGCCACCGCGACGAGCGCCTCCATCATCGGTTGGCGCCTGGCTTCGCAGCCGCCAACCGCCACGCACGGGTTCGCGGCGCTGCTGCCCACCAATGACGCCGGCCGTCCGCTTACCACGCTCCGCCTGGGTCAGGAGGGCAGCCCCAGGCGCTATATCTTCGGCCCCCGCACCCTTGCTGTTCGCGATAGCGTGACGGTCCTCGCGGAGCTTGCCGGCACCCAACTGGCCGAGGTGCTGGACCCGCTCGTGGATGCGATGATGCAGATGTCCACCGGTCGGCGTAGGCTTGCGGCAATAGTTGCCCTGATACAGGCCCGAAAGGGTAGCGACGGCTTTCTCGAATTCGTCGGCGAGACCCACGAGGGAGCGATCTTCCTCAGAGGCTGGGCCCGCGCCGCCGATCCCGGCAACGCTCGCGTGATCGTGTGCGGCGAAAATCCGGTCGTTGCCGACTGTGGCATCGCGACCTTCTCCCGGCAGGACATTCCGCAAGGCGGCGCAGGCTTCATCGGTCTGCTGGCGGCAAGCGAACCGCTTCGCGCACGAGACGTCGAGGGGCTCGCCTATCGCGGGCGCGGGGGCTGGCGCTATGCTCCGGTTCATGAGCACCGGCTGATCGGCGGTCCCACGGAGACGCCCGGGCATATCCGCTCCGTCCTGCTTCATACGCACAGCACCCCTGCCGTTCTGCTCCGGCTGCGTTCGGCCGCCAACAGCTTCGAGGGACGCGAGACGATCTCCACTCTTCCCGTTCCGGTGCGTCTGGGAGTGGACAATATCTTTCAGGCGAACAGTGGCGCCTTTCTGATCTCCGGCTGGCTCCTCGACCCTGATGAGCATGTCCAGAGCGTCCGGTTGCGCCGTGGACAAAGCGAGATGCGGCTCGACGATCGCTGGACGCGGCTCGAGCGCTCGGATGTGACGGATGCCTTTACCGAAGAGCCGTTGTTCAAAAGCATGCTCGACCGACAAACCCACCCGCACGGTTTCATCGTGTTTGCCGGCGGACTGGGGGCAGATGGTACGGCCCCGCTACACCTGGAGTTGACGCTCAAGGATTCCCGCCGGGCTTTTCTGCCGCTGACACCCGCGCGGCTTCCGCCGCGTCAGGCGGCGCTCCGCCAGATCAAGTCCATCGATCCCGAAAACTGGGGCCTGACGGAAATCGTCGATCGACAGATCGTGCCCTTCCTGTGCGCGTCGGAGAGCCCCTCGCCCGGCATCAAGGCTACCCTCGATGCCGGTGCGTTCGACGAGGCTTCGGGGCCGCCGATCATCGTCGCCGCCGGCCAAGCAGAAGAAAAGGAGCTTGCCCCTTTTCTCGGCCTTCTGGCGCTCGATCCCCAAACGCGGCACGCGCCTATCGCGCTCGTGCTGCACTCCGAGTGCTTTCGCCGCCAGGCCGGCCGCATCAGGCAGCTCGCGCAGTTCTATCGGCTTCCGCTCAGGCTCATGTCGGCCGAAACGGACGACGTCTACGATCTCCTGGAAGCCGGCATTCGCGCGCTTTCGAGCGAGACGGTGGTTCTGCTCGCCGGCTCGCTATTGCCCCGCAGGAGCGGCTGGTACGGCAGGCTGGTCTCCGCCTACGAGGAAAGTGGCGGGATCATTTCGCCCACGCTCGCCTATGAGGACCATTCCGTTCGATGGGCTGGCTCGTGGGCCGACGCGCAGTCCGAAAACTCGCTTTCGGGCCGTTATGCCGGTTATCCGTTGAGCGCGGTGACGGGTCTCAAGCTCACCCGGATCGCGGCGGCCTCTTTCGAATGCTGCATCATGCCGCGCGAGGCTTTCCTCGTCGCCGGAGGCTTTGCCGGCAGCTATCTCGGATCCCGGCAAAAGGGGCAGGATCTCGGCTTGAGGCTCAGCCGTTCGGGGATCGAATCCTGGTGGCTGCCCTCGGTGCAGATGCTGGGCTCGGACGAGCCATTCTCCACCGGCAGCGCCTCCGCGGCTCCTCTCGTCGAGCGGATCGACGAAAGACTGTTTTCGGCCCGATGGGCTCCGCAGCCGCAGGGCGAAGGCAATCGCATCAAGGAGGCTTCCGCATGAGCGAGCGGCTCCGTGTTCTCGTCGTCTCGCATGGACATCCGGCGATGTCGCTGGGCGGTGCCGAGATAGCGTCCCACAGCCTGCACAAGGGCCTGAACACGCTGCCGGGCGTCGAGTCGATCTATCTCGCCCGCGTCGGCCGTCCGGTCCCTCGCCACGGCGCCTCAGCACTGATGAGTCTGCGTCTTGCAGTGGACGTAGTGCTCTTCCATGCGGATGATTACGATCACTTCTTCCTGTCCAACGGCGATACGGAGGCGATCCGCCGCGACCTCCTGCGTTTCGTCGGCGATTTGTCGCCTCATGTCGTTCACTTTCATCACCTGATCGGCCTCGGAATGGAGGCGCTTTTCGCTCTCCGGGAAGCGCTGCCGGAGGCGGTAATCGTCGTCACTTTCCATGAGTATCTGTCGCTGTGCCACAATCACGGGCAGATGGTGAAGCGCCCAACCGCCCAGCTCTGCAACAGTTCGTCGCCGATCAGTTGCCATGGCTGTTTTCCCGATATCCCGGTTTCCCGTTTCCTGAGGCGCGAGGAATTTCTGCGCGGCATGCTCGGCCTTGCCGATGCCTTCATCTCCCCGAGCATGTTCCTCGCAAACCGCTATGTCGAATGGGGCATCGACGCGGAAAAGCTCTCCGTGATCGACAACGGCATCGTCATGGGCGAGGCCGCACCGGTACGTGATCTGCCGGTCCCGTCCGCCCGACGGAACCGTTTCGCCTATTTCGGGCAGATGACACCCTTCAAGGGCATCGACGTGCTGGTCGATGCGGTCTCGCGCGTGCCGGAAGAAATCTGGGGCGAGGACTCCTGCCTGATGATCTTCGGCGGTAATCTCGAGCGCCAGCCGGCCGAGTTCCAGGAGCGCCTGAAGAAGCTCATCGACGACGCCGGGCGCCGGGTGCGTTTTTATGGCGCCTATCAGAATGCCGATATGCCGAGGCTGATGCGCTCTGTCGATTGGGTCGTGCTGCCTTCGATCTGGTGGGAAAACTCACCCGTCGTCATCCAGGAGGCCCTGCACCACCGCAGGCCCATCATCTGTTCCGACATCGGCGGCATGGCCGAGAAAGTGCAGGACGGAAGGGACGGGCTCCACTTCCGTGCCGGCAGCGCCCAGGATCTGGCCGACCGGCTGTCGGAAGTGCTGGGCAACCCCGAGGCATGGGACCGGCTGCACGCAACGCTGCGGCCTCCGACCGGCCACGCGGAATCGGCCCGCGCGCATGCCGATCTCTATCGTCGGCTGCTGAAGGACAGGCGGAGCTCTCTTGGTGCCGGGCAATATGAAGCGGCGGCACAGGCCTTGATCTAGCCTGCGGCACCCCCTCAAATTGACAGCTGCTCGGGAAGTCACATGCTCGTTTACGCCGACGAAAACCTGGAAGTGATCCATCGGCGAGGATCGTCGCCTTATCTTCTCGTCACCTTCAACGAGATGGAGATGCAGGCGAACGGCAGCCGCTTCTGGGGACAGCGGTTCTGCGAGAAAGCCGGCATCGCCGCACTCGGCTTCATCAGCCGGCGGCCGAACTGGTTTCCGGCGGCAAGCGTGGTCGCGGCGGTCGATGCTGCGGCGCCGATCCTTGCTGAAGCGCCGGAACGAATCCTCTACGGCCATTCGCAAGGCGGATATGCGGCGCTGCGCTATCGCCGGCGTTTTGGCGCAAGCGTCGCCGTTGCTTTTTGCCCGCAGATCTCGATCGATCCGAAGACAGTACCATTCGACAACCGCTTCGTCCGCCACTTCGCTCCGGGGCTCCACACGAACATGGCAATCGCCCCCGACCAGGCGGCCGGGCGCGCCTATCTGTTCTACGACCCCTTTCATGCCGTCGATCGCCGGCACGCGGAGCGGATCGCGGCGATACAGAACCAGACGCATCTCATCCCCGTGCATATGACGGGTCACGGCACCGTTCGGGCCTTCACCGGGACGGCGCGCGCGCTTTCGCTCATCGAGGCTTGCCGCACGGACGACCGCGCCGGTTTGCGCGCACTCGCCCGCTCGGCGCGGATCGGCGCCCCGATGCGCCCCTATCAGATCGCCATCGCGGCGATTGCTCGCCACCCTGCCTGGGCCGACCGGTGTCTTCGACGCTTCGGAGAAGGCTTTTCACCTGTGGAGCGTGTAAACTTTCTTTACCATCGGGCCAACCGCCACATCCGCGACGGCGCACTCGAGATCGCTCGCGACATGCTCGCCGAGGCCGTGGCGCTCCAGCCAGGCAATCTCGGCTTTGCCCGCCGCCTCGAGGAACTCGAAGGCCGCATCGCCCGCACGCGCGCCTCGACACGGGATGAGGAAACCTCAGCACCTCTCTTCTCTCGCGCCGTGACATAGCTGGGCCTTGTCTCGCCTCGTTGCGACATTCTTCGCCGCCAACAGACAGCCTTCGCCATATAGATCCATTGCAACCTGAGCGTGGTGCCGGTTAACCGGTGCGCACGTTGCAATGGAGGAGAGGAAATCGATGGCGGGAGAACTGGAATTCATGAGCCGGGAGGTCGTTTCGGGCCGCCTGTCGAGGCGCGATTTTCTCGGGCGCGCGGCAGCGCTCGGCGTAACGCTCGCCTCGGCCCAGGTGCTGCTCGGCAATGCCGCGCGGGCGAGCGGCCCGGCCAAGGGCGGCATATTGCGGGCCGGGCTCGTCGGCGGCGAATCCACGAACAGCCTCGATCCGGCGACCTGGGCGAGCCAGGTGCCCTACACATTCGGCCGCTGCTGGGGAGAGCAGTTGCTCGAAGTTTCGCCGGCGGGCGAGATTGAGTATCGGCTGGCTGAATCCTACGAAGCGTCGAAGGACGCGAAGACCTGGGCGTTCACGATCCGCAAGGGCGTGACCTTCCATAACGGCAAGGAACTCACGCCCGCCGATGTCGTCGCAACGTTCGAGCGTCATGCCGACAAGAACTCGAAATCGGCTGCCCCGACGATCCGAACGGCGAACTCATGGGCGGACATGCGCTGACCAAGTGCTGGCTCGCCGCCTGAGCGTGATCCTTGAAGCAGCCGGCGGCCGGTGGCCGTCGGCCTCGCATCGCGCCGGCTCTCAACCTTTGAAACTACAGACTTGCGGACGGAAAACGTCAGCCAGTTTTCCTGGAAGTGCTCTAGCCGCGGCGGCGATGCAGCGAAAGCCATCCGTCCTCGACGAGGCGAGCCTCGACGTCGGTGTAATGTGACAGCATGATATGCGGCATCTCGGCCGCAGCGGCATGCGCCCCGGTGATGACCGCGACCTCGGCGCCCGCGGATTTGCCGGCGAGAACACCCGCAGGCGCGTCCTCGAAAACGAGGCAATCTTCGGCACGCACCCCGAGTCTCTCTGCCGCGAGCAGATAGCCCTGCGGGTCGGGCTTCCCGACCGAGACATCCTCACCGGTTACCATGTGGCGAGGCACCGGAATACCGGCCGCCTCGAGCCGGCGCGCGGCGAGTTCGAGCGGCGCCGACGTAACGATCGCCCACCTTTCCGGCGGCAATGTCTTCAGGAAGGTGACGGCCCCCGGAATTTCGACAATCCCCTCGACATCGGCGATCTCCGCCTCGGCAAGAATGCGCGCCTCCTGTTCCGGATCGACCGGCAGGCCCAGCGCGCGGATCGTATCGACGGCTCGCACGCCGTGGACGACCTTCATGAGCGCCACGGGATCTATTCCGTTGCGGAGCGCCCAGGATCCCCAGACCCTTTCAACGACTGCCATCGAGTTGAGTAGCGTGCCGTCCATGTCGAATAGGAGGGCGGCGAAATTCTTCGTGAAGATTGCGGAAGAGGACGTGTCCAAACCGTGTCCCTTGGATTTCGAGTTCACATGCCTTGCAGGTCGGCACAACTATAGCCTGACGCGGCGTTGCACAATGCTAAAGCAATTGCTTTCCGCACGCTTATCGCACTGCCCCGGTTGCAGGAACCTGTGACCTACCGAAGGGGAGTAGGATTAAATCGTGTTGCGTGTTATACAGGATCGAAACGAGAGCGGCCGATATGCGTACAACCCAATCCCTCAGCATTACCCTGCCGATCGAAATGGCCGAAATGGTCAAAGCGAAGGTGACATCGGGTGAGTATGCCACTGAAAGCGAAGTGATCCGCGACGGTTTGCGAACACTGGCTGCGCGGGACGCTGCGGTGGAACGCTGGCTGCGCGAGGAAGTCGCTGCCGCCTACGACGCCCATAAAGCCGACCCGACACGCGCTGTCCCTCTTGAGGACGGTATGGCACAGGTCCGATCGCGCGTCGCCAAGGGCAAGAGTCGGGCTTGAATGAGGCATTATACCGTTCGCCTGTCACCTGAAGCGCAGACCGATCTGGTGCACATCTATGGGTATGTCGTCGAACGGTCTGGCTCAACCGATACGGCAGACCGATACATTGAGCGCATCAGCGGGTTCCTCTCGTCCTTCGATGTATTTCCGGAACGCGGAACCATCCGCGATGAAATGCGCCCAGGGCTGCGTATTATTGGGTTCGAGGGGAGCACGAGTGTGGCATTCGTCGTTGAGGATGCCGATGTGGTCATTCTACGTGTTCTAGCGGGGGGCCGTGAGTTCAGGGTGAATGATTAACGCACTCACACGCGGGTATGTCGTCGTGAAGCTGTCTAGAGTCTGTCAGGTTTATGTTGAAACATATCCCGCATGCCTGAGATAGGCGGCGCATTCATGCGGGCTGAAGGCTTTGAGGACTTCGCCGAGGCGTCTCCATGTCGCGTCGACGCTGCGCTCGTCGGATTTGCGCAGCAGGGTCTTCAGTTTGGCGAACATCATCTCGATCGGATTGAGGTCGGGGCTGTAAGGCGGCAGGAAGAACAGATGGGCGCCGGCATCGCGGATGGCGTTGCGCGCAGGCTTGCCCTTATGGCTGCCGAGATTGTCAAGGATGACGATATCGCCGGGATTGAGGGTTGGTGCCAGGCATTGCTCGACCCAGGCGGTGAAGGCAACGCCGTTGATCGGGCCATCGAGCACGAAGGGCGCGACGATGCGGTCGTGGCGCAGCCCGGCGAGGAAGGTCAGCGTCTTCCAATGGCCATGCGGTATTCTGGCGAAAAGCGGCTGGCCGCGCTGACACCAGCCGCGGGTGCGCGTCATGTTGGTTTTGACCCAGGTTTCGTCGACGAACACCAGGCGGCGCGGATCAAGTCGATGTTGATGGGTCTTCCAGCGGCTTCGGAACCGCGCCACCTTCGGCCTGTCCTGTTCGCTGGCGATCAGCGTTTTTTTTAAATGTCTTGCCTTCGCGGCGCAGGAAACGCCAAACGGTGTCGTGAGAGACATCGATCCCGGCCGCCTTCAGATCGGCGGCAAGCGCCCGCACCGTCCAATCGGGCTTGGCCGCCAGCCGACGGTGAACCTCATCGGCCGCCGCGCCCCGCAGCATCGGTTTGACATGGCCACCCATCTTGGCCGGCGCCAAACCGCGGCCGGACCGGTCGAGCTGGCCGATCCGCACCGCCGTCGCCGCTGATATTCCAAAGCGCAACGCTGCCGCCCGCACCGTCATGCCTCCTGCCAAGGCGTCGGCGACGCGCTGGCGTAAATCAAGAGAAAGAGGTCGCGCCATCATTGCTGGCCTCCTCACCAGCAATGATCTTGAATCACAATCGCAGCAAAAAGGGAATCCCGGTTCGATTCAGCTTAAGGCTGACCGACTCTA
>NZ_AQWP01000016.1 GCF_000375585.1 Sinorhizobium meliloti 4H41
TGTAGAGCGACAATCTGGCTGAGATCACGTATTGCCGCACGTAACCATGCTCCCCGAGCTTCGCACGTTGCCTCATTCATTTTGCTCCCGTATTGGGGCGAAGGAGGCCGGGCGCGGAGATGGCAGGGGTTTCGCAGCGCCCGGCCTCCTTCGCGTGCGCCACGGTGCCTCAGTGTGGCCTTGCAATCTGTTGGATCGGCAGCTCCTTGTTCAAGGTGCCAAACAGCAACGCGTCCGCTTGTTCGCTGCGCCAGACCTTCAGCCGGCGCTGAAGTGTTCGAAGCAGTTTGTCGGGATAATCGCCAGGATACTCAGCCTGCAGTCGCGACAGAAGTTCACTGCCGGTTCGCCATGGTTCGGCTTCGAACCAATTTCTCAAGTCGGCAGTCGCCTTGACGAGAGGGTCGGGACGCCGCCGCCCTCTTTTGGCTTTCACAGTCGGCCGATCCGTCGGCCGGGTAGCTCCGTCCTTCCAGGCAGTCCGCAAACTCGCCAGGAACAGGTCGATCGGCTGAGCTCCCCCGTCAGGGCGCATTGCCGGCGGAGTGTCGGCAAGCGCAGCGAGTCGCTCCTGCATGGCACGGATGTCACGCAATAGCACGACAGGATCGAGCCCGGCGTAGATTTCCTGCAAACGGGAGCGGACTACATCTGACGTGCGAGCGTCGGCAATCAGACGCTGATGCGGCGTGGCTGGCGGACTGTACGTCTTGCGCACACGAGCGCCATCGCGCTGCTTCGAGATTAATTTGAACGATGGCTGAAAGAAGTTCACGAACAACCGCGCCGATCGGTAGAGCTTCGCTAGCAGCGTGGCGGCCTCCAGTCCCTCGAACCGACGATATCCGACCATCCTGCGCACCACGGCGCCATTCTTCTGCTCAACAAAGGCTTGGTCGTTCTTGCGATAGGGACGGCAGCGCGTGAAGACGATGTTGGCGGCGTCACAATAGGCCTTCAGCGTCTCGTTCATGAAGACCGTGTCGTTGTCCGTGTCTAGGCCGAGAAGCGCGAAGGGCAGTTGCTTGCGCAATTCTGTGAGCACACTGCTCAGCAGCGTCTGTTCGCGAACCAGCAGCGGCGCACATTCCGTCCAGCCAGTAGCGATGTCGGTGAGTACGAAGGTTTGGATGAAGCTGCCGCGTGCCGAAGGGCCGCTATGGGCGACGAGATCCGCCTCAACAAAACCTGGCGCCGGATTGTCCCAATCCGCCGACGTCCTAATGGGAATGCTCCGTCGCAGGGCGTGTGCCGCGGGTCGTCGTCGGGGATGTCCCGAACCTTCTCGGACCGGGCCCAGCGTCCTGTCGATCGTGGCCGCGCTCATCGCCAGCAATTTGCCACGGATCTCAGGCGCGAGATTAAAATGTCCGTGCCGTTCCATCGCCTCGACAAGGACGGGCAGCAACGCCTTCAGCCGCTTCCCGCAGACCCGGTCAGACGCCTCCCACAGCAATATGAGCGCATTGCGTTCCGCTTCATCGTAAACCCTTGGCCGCGCTCGCCGACCTGTAGGCTCTCTCTCGTGGCGCCGCAGCAGCCGCATCGCGTGCTTGCGGTGAAAGCCCGTGATGACGACGAACTCATCCAGAATTCTCGCCTTTTCCGCTCGCGTCGAAGCACGATAACGCTCCGAAACTGCCGCCGTCAGTTCTTTCCTTGTCGCCATGCTCAACTGCCCCATCGTCGCCCCTGTTCATCCCCTCGGTAGGGAGCAAATTATGTGAGGCAACGGTTGAATATTCGGGAACAGTTTCGACGAGGCAATGCGCGTCTCATCTTGGTTGTCGCGCTGCACAACAGTTTCATCGGCACCTATTCTGCTGGGATACCATGGCCGATATGGTGTTCATCCGTATCGTGGTCTCGCCCGATAGTAATCCTACGCATGACGATGGGACGGTCCTCAACTTCCTTGTCAATCCGGATGCGCGTTTGAATGACCGCCGGCCGATGGATCTGTTGAAGGCCTGCGATGTGAGACCGGTGGTCGAGGCTGCAACAAGTGCGTGACGGCACCGCTCCCGCCGGCTGACCTCGCGTGATCCGTTGCGGCCGAATCCCGAAGGGGCGATCCTCCACGGGTGATCTCTTTGGAAGGGAGGGTCGTACCCAAGTCGATGACGCGCCATAAAACCGGTGCGGCATATCGGTGGAGCGGTGAGCCTGCTTGCTGCTGCCGGTTCGCGATTGCAACGCGGCCGTCGCGATCTTCTCCTGCCTAGATTACCAACTTGAGATGGCTGGACAAGACCAGGCCGGCGGCCCCGCGTAACGCGGTGTGACCTTCTCCGATCCCGTTCACCGTAATGGAAATCTCCTGGTTTGGCCGCTTCCTGACCAGTCGTTCGACATGCTGCCTGACGCGTTCGGCGGCGTCTGCACCGCCACCTGCGATGTCGCCGTGCAGGACATAGGAGTTGAGCGAGAGGGTCTGTTGCAGGTTCAGGATCCCGAACGCGACATTGCGGGTATAGCGATCGAGCAGAACATCGGCGGCCTCCGATCCTTCGGCGGCCTCTTTGACGAGGCGAGCGGAGGTGACACCTGCGGGGTTCGCCAAACCGAGCCGAGCCGCTTCTCTCCGTAGCCAGGGCAGGGCCGCGACGGTCTCCCAACATCCATGTTTGCCGCAGTTGCAGAGCTCGCCATCAATTTGAACCACCGTATGGCCAAGTTCGCCTCCGGAGCCAGCAAGCCCCCGATAAACCCGTCCGTCGATGTAGAAGGCTCCGCCCAACACTTCACCGGTGTAGATGGCCGCGAACGTCTGCTGGCCTCTTCCCGGTCCAAACCACCGGTCGCCGACGAGGAGTGCGCGGGGGTGGTGATCGATGACCACGGGAAGCGAAAAATGCGTCTGCAGGATGTCGACCAGGGGAAGGCCGCTCAGAACCGGCGCGAGATTGACCGCAAGGATCACGCCGTTATCGCTGTCGATCATGCCGCCAGAGGCAATGCCGATCCCGAAGGGCGCCTGTTGGGCCTGGGAGAGCGTTGCAGACAAGGTGTCCTTCATGATTGCCAGGAACGCATCCCTGTCTCGATGCGGATCGAATTCCGCCTTTGAGAGCGCATTGATCTCGCCGCTCAAAGTCACCAGGCATGTCTGGATCCTCCCCGGCAAGAGAAGCACGGCGCCGAGCATCGGGGCTTCCGGATTAAAATATATCGGACGCGCCGGCTTGCCGCCCTTGAAGTCGGAGGGGACAGCGTCGCCTTCGACGAGCAGGCCCTCTTCGATCATCGGCTGGACGATGCCGGTTATCGTCGTCCGGTTCACGCCTGCCAGACGGGCAAGCTCCGCGCGGCTCTTGGGACCGTGGTCGTACAGCGCCTGCAGCACGCGGCCACGATTGATTTCGCCCAGCGTGGACTGTGAAACAAGCGTCACGTTGCCACCGTCGCCAGCTTCCTTGTGGGAAGGACTGCGCTGCCCCAACGAATAAGGTGGTTGATTCTCGAATTTCAACTTGCATCTCCGATTTGGCAGCTGGTCTTTCTAGCCTGTGAGCACTTGCTCGACCAGACGGGGCCTGCGCCCGCATCACAGGACCGGTCGAGAGCGGGTGAGGCCGCTACGCTGGAAACTCTGCGGCGACTTCTTGACAGTAGCATAAGTTTGTGCGAAGTACAAACAAACTGCTGCAAACGGCAGACGAGGGGTAACAATCTAAGTCGAGCAGGGCGCCAAACGCGTCCGGAAATCGATCGAGGTTGGATTACAGACAACTGAGGAGGCATTCATGACATTTGATATCGGAAACATGTCGCGCCGGAACATGCTGAAGTCGGCGTCGGCCGCGGCGCTCCTGGCGTCAGGCGTCGGCGCGCTGGTGGCGCCACGGCGTGCTGCTGCCGCCGACACGGTACGGGTACTGTCCGTCGAAGACCCGTTCTTCTTCGCGATGAAAGCGATGATCCCGGAATACGAGAAGGAGACCGGCATCAAGGTCGAGCTGGAAAGCCTCTCCTATGATGCGCTGCAGACCCGCCTTGTCTCGGCCTTTGTCGCCAAGACGTCGGATGCAGACGTCATCGCCGTCGATCAGATGTGGCTCGGTCAGTATCTCGACAATGGCTGGATTATTTCGCTCAACGACTTCATTGCCAAGGACAGCGACATCGATCTGTCAGACTTCATTCCCGAGGTTCTCTATTCTTCGAACATGTGGCGCGGGCAGATCGGCACGCTGCCGGTTGCGGCCTATGCGCAGGGCGTCATGTACCGCGAGGACATCTTCGACGAGTTCGGCATCGCCGTGCCGCCGGCGGAGAGCTCGGAAGACTGGACCTGGTCGAAATACCTAGAGACGCTGAAGGCGCTCGAAGGCAAGTCGTATGGCGGCAATTCGCTGTTCCCGACGGTGGTCTGTGGCTCGCAACCCTCGCCGATCACCCATATGTTCACCCAGCTTTCGGTGAGCCATGGTGCGAACTGGTTCAAATCCTTCCCGGGCGATCCGTGGGATTTCTCGCCGGAACTGACCGGTCCGGCCTGGATAAGGTCGGTCGAGATCTACCGGCAGCTCTACAAGCTCTCGCCGCCCGAGGCGATCAATTACGTCTGGTTCGATGCCGGCACCCGCTTTGCCAAGGGCGATATCGGCATGTTCTACTGGTGGACGCCGTATTTCTACCTGGTCAAGAATTCCGGCTACATGACCGGCAAGAAGTCGGATGTGATGGACAAATACGCAACCGCCGCTTTGCCGAAGGCCGAAGGCCTGCCGCAGACCGTCAGTCTCGGCGGCTACAGCCTCGGCGTCCCCTCGAGTTCCGAGCGGCAGGAGGCGGGCTTCGCGTTCATCAAATGGGCGACGTCGAAGGCGACCCAGAAGAAAATGGCTCTCTGGCCGGACCTCAACTACCAGTTCTCCGACTTTGCCCGCGCCTCGCTCTACGAGGACGCGGAGGTGAAGGCGGTCTATCCTTACCTCGACGTGCAGTACGCGATGATGAAGCAGGGCAACGGCAAGATCACCCGCCCGCCGGTCCCCGGCTATACGGCCGTCGAGAGCGTCCTCGGCCTCACATTGAACCAGCTCCTGACTGGCAGCGAAGATCCGAAGACGGCGCTCGAGCGCACCAACGGCCTGTTCGAAAGCATCCTCAAGGGCAATCTGATGATCCCGTATCAGAAGGAAAGCTTCACGGACACGCTCGACGGGGCCAAAACCCTGATCAGCACGCTCAGCAAGGCGTAATAGAGTTCTCCTCGTGCCGGCGCGGCAATGCTCGCGCCGGCGAACCGAGTGAAGAAGAACTGGACCTTGAAATGCACTCTAGAACTGTTCGCATGCCACAGGCGCTTGCGCCTGCCCGGAGAAGCTTTATCCGGCGAAATCTGCCCTACCTGCTGATCGCACCTTCGGTCATCATGCTGCTGGCGCTGATCGCCTACCCGCTGCTCTTTGCGCTCAAATCGAGCTTTTATTTCTGGAACCTGCAGGTTGGGCCGCAGCCCTTGGCGTTTGTCGGCTTTGACAACTACGTCCAGGCCCTCAATGCCTTCGATTTCCGCGCGGCGCTCACCAACACGCTGATCCTGTCGGTCCTCGGTACCGCGATCGAGTTCGGGCTTGGGCTGGCAATTGCACTCGTCCTGCTCAAGGCGCTGCCCGGCATGAATGTCGTGCGCGCGCTCCTGATCCTGCCAACCACGATCGCGCCGATCGTCGTCGGCTTTCTGTTTCGCTATCTCTACGATCCCGGCGGCGGCCTGGTGACCTGGGTTCTGCAGTCTCTTTCGCTGCCCATTCCGGCGGAAGGTATTCTCGGCTCGCCCTCGACGGCACTGGCAGCCATCCTGTTCGTCGACATCTGGCAGTGGACGCCGTTCTTCGCCATCGTTCTCTATGCCAGCCTGCTTTCTGTTCCCGACGAAATCATCGAAGCCGCGCGCCTCGATCGCGCCTCGGCCTGGACGATCCTGATGCGCATCAAGCTGCCGCTCATCCGGCGCACCGCGATCATCATCGTCATGCTGCGCTTCATGCAGATCTTCAACACCTTCGACACCGTGCTGGTACTGACCCGCGGCGGACCGGGGACTTCGACGCGCACGCTCGGCTATTCGCTCTACGAGCAGGGCCTGGTGAACTTCAATGTCGGGCTGGTCAGCGCGATGACTTGGATCACGGTGCTGATCGTCAACATCATCGTCGCCCTCTACGTGTTCTTCGCCTTCGGCAATGAGGAGTGGTGATATGTCAAGACGCACGACGTTCTACACTGCGCTTACCTATGCTGCTGGCCTCCTGTTCCTGGCGGTCTTCATCGGAC
Organism: Sinorhizobium meliloti 4H41; assembly: GCF_000375585.1. Taxonomy (GTDB): domain Bacteria; phylum Pseudomonadota; class Alphaproteobacteria; order Rhizobiales; family Rhizobiaceae; genus Sinorhizobium; species Sinorhizobium meliloti_A. The sequence goes on from NZ_AQWP01000016.1 coordinate 6,286, forward strand.
CGATCATCTGGTTCCTGGCGCTCGCCATCCGTCCGGCCGAAACGGCGTTCGCGATGCCGCCGCAGCTCACCTTCGAGCCGACACACGATGCCTTTAGGCATATTCTCGTCGATCCAGGCACCAATGCGCCGCAACTGGTGAACTCTCTCATCGTGGCCATTGGCGCCGTGCTGCTCAACCTGCCGTTCTCGGTACCGGCGGCCTACGCGCTCTCGCGCTTCAAGCTGCGCGGCAAGAAGAACATCATGCTGTGGTATCTCGGGTTGTTGATGGCGCCGCCGATCGCCTTCCTGATCCCCTATTTCGTGCTGATCAACCGAATCGGTCTGCAGGGCTCCTACTTCTCGATCGTGCTGGTTCTGCAGACGCTGACGATCCCGTTTTCGGTCTGGCTGATGAAGAGCTTCATCGACGAGGTCCCGGCAGAGCTCGAAGAGGCCGCCCGCGTCGACGGGGCCCGCTGGTATACGATCATGTGGCGGATCACGCTTCCGATCGTTCGCCCCGGCATCATCGTCACCTCGATGTTCGCCTTCGTCTTTGCCTGGAACAACGCGGCCTTTCCGCTGGTGCTGAGCTCTCGCGCGACCGCCACGCTTCCGATCGGAACACTCGGATATTTCGCCACGAGCGGCGTGACATGGAACTACATCGCCGCTGCGGCGGTGCTCGCGATGATCCCGCCAATGATCATCTTCCTGGTGTTCGACCGCTACGTCGTCAGAGGCCTCACCTTCGGTTCGGTGAAAGGCTGATCGCCCCCTTTTGAATGGAGTAGAATTGAATGAGCAAACTTCGCATGGGCGTCATCGGCGCCGGCCTTTGGGGCAACAACCACGCCCACACCTTCAACGTACTGCCGGAAACAGAACTCGTCGGCGTCTGCGACCTCGATGAGGGCAGGGCGCTCAAGATGAAGGAGAATTTCATCGCGGCTGAGGCTTTCACCGACTACCACAAACTGATCGCCAGCGACCGCATCGACGCCGTGTCGGTGGCGACGCCGGACTTCACCCACACGCCGATCATCCTGGCGGCGCTGAAGGCCGACAAGCATGTCTTGAGCGAAAAGCCTTTGGCGACGACCGTCAGGGAAGCCGAGGAGATCGCCGAGGCGGCCACGAAGTCCAAGGGCAAGCTGATGATCGACTTCCACAACCGCGTGAACCCGATTCTGGCGCAGGTCCGCGACATGATTCAGGACGGTCAGATCGGCTTGGCAAAGCATGGCACCGCGCGGCTTTCGAACACGACGTTCGTGCCGTTCCAGATGCTGAGTTGGGCTGCGAAGTCTTCAGCGCTCTGGTTCCTGGGCAGTCATCTCGTCGACGTCCTGCGCTTCATCCTCGCAGACGAGGTTACCCGCGTTTACGCGGTTGCCCGTTCAGGCACATTGTCAGCCGGCGGCGTCGATACAAAAGACTTCCACGTGTCGATCCTGGAGTTTTCAAAGGGTACGGTCGTGACCATGGAGAACAGCTGGATCCTCTCGCGCGACAACCCGTCTCTTGTCGATTTCAAAATCGAGTTCGTCGGCGAGAAGGGCCAGATCCAGGCGGATCCAACCCATAACGGCGGTCTTCGCCGCGTCATGGAAGGCGGCCTGAGATACAACGACTACATCGGCGTAACGCCCACCGGCACAACGCGGATCGGAGGCTTCGTGCAGGAGTCTATCGCCCGCTTCGTCGATAGCGTGGTGCGCGACGTCCCCTTGCTCGCCGACGCTAATGATGGCCTCGCCAACACAAAGGTTCTGGCCGCCATCGAGGAGTCGGTCGCCAACAGCAAACCCGTGAACGTCGGCTGATGTCGTAACCAACCCTCGCGGGGCATTCCAGTCCGGAGGACAGTTTGCCTCGCCTCTTGATGCTTGGAGTAGAATTATTATGGCGTCCATGACCTTTGACGGGATTGGAAAAACTTATCTGGACGGGACCGTCGCCGTCGCCAATGTGAGCTACACGGTCACGGACGGCGAGTTCGTCGTGCTGGTCGGGCCTTCGGGTTGCGGCAAATCCACCCTGCTCAGGATGGCGGCGGGGCTGGAGACGCCGAACAGCGGCCGGCTTCTGATGGACGATCAGGATGTCACCAACACCGAGCCTCAGGACCGCGACATCGCCATGGTGTTCCAGAACTATGCGCTCTATCCGCATATGACCGTCTACGAAAACATGGCTTTCGGCCTGCAGCAGCGCAAGATGCCGAAGGACAAGATCGACAAGCTCGTCCGCGATACGGGCGAAATGCTCGACCTGACACGCTATCTGCAGCGCAAACCCGGCGCGCTGTCGGGCGGCCAGCGCCAGCGCGTGGCGATGGGCCGCGCGATCGTCCGCCATCCCATGGCCTTCCTGATGGACGAGCCGCTCTCCAATCTCGACGCCAAGCTCAGGGTCCAGATGCGCGCCGAGCTCAAGCTCCTGAACCAGCGCCTCGGCGTCACCACGCTCTATGTCACCCACGACCAGGTCGAGGCAATGACGATGGGCGACCGGGTCGCGGTGCTCAAGCCCGTCGGCAACGCCGGGGAAAGCAATCTGCAGCAGATCGACACGCCGCAGCGGCTCTATGACCGGCCGGCAAATATCTTCGTCGCAGGCTTTATCGGCTCGCCGGCGATGAACTTCGTGCGGGCCGAACTCCGGGCGGAGGGGGCAGGCCTGCGCGCGGCGATCGCGGGGACCGGGATCAGTTTTCCGGTTCCCGCGAGCGCTGCCTTGTCTGCCTATGGCGGACGCCAGGTCGTCGTCGGAATACGACCGGAGATGTTTCTGGTGTGTCCCGAAGCTGAGGCGCTGTTCAACGAGCCGGTCCCGGTCGCCGAGGCGCTCGGGGCCGACACCTATGTCTTCTTCGACATCGCGTCCCCGCCCGTCGATGTCAACGGCGCCGAGGCGCCGGAGGATTTCAAGCGCAAGGGCACCAATCGCCTGGTGGCGCGTATCCCGCCGGCAGCGACGCCGGCGCCCAATCAGCGACTGCCGCTGACAGTGGATTTGCAAAAGCTGCACTGGTTCGACCCGTTGACAGGAACTGCTATTCGCGATTGATCCGGATGGAAGATCAAGCACCGACTCGCCTTTACAATCGTTTCCCGACCCTCCCAGGGCGCCTTGGCTGCCGTCGATCAGGTCCCGACGGCAGCCCTTTTTTTGGTTCAGCATTTCGGGGACGAGCGGTTCCGGACCTCATCAGCAACATCATGGGGAGTAGCGTGTGAAACACGTGTCGACCTTTGGGAAGTTCTTCCTGCTCATGGCTTACGACGAGTTTTGAGCTTTCGTGCAAAAGTCGAGAACAGATTCCGATGACGAGGTAACAGACCGAATTTCTGCTAGGTGTTTATGACGACGTGGAAACTTCCGCCCTTTGAAAGATCGTGCCTTAGGTGGATATCGCTGGGCAGGAGCGTCTCCGAGATCGCCTTGCTCGAGGGAAAAAGCGAAGCAGAGATCAATCTGTGCTTGGATCGCGTCCTTGTCTTACTTGGGGCGACCTCGATGGAGGAGGCGCTCAAGAAGGCGGATCTCATCTAGATAGACTGCATTGGCTCTACGCTGCCATAATTGGCAGACGGATCGATTTTTCTCATTCGGGTTAGCTCACGTGCACACCTTTGCAAGCGCGCAATCACAACCCCGCGCCGGAAGCACCCTCATACCCAATGCTGGACCAAACGTGCGCTGCCATGGCAAAGGCAGGGCATTTCGGGATAGCTCTAGCAGAAGTCATCGCTGGACGCTGATGAACTGCTCGCTATAGATGGATGCATTCAATGATCGGCCGTTCACAACGTCCAAAACGTGTGTTAGGGCGCGTTGTTCGAAATCAAGGTGGCTCATCAATGCGGATTGCACCACGCTCGTTGCTTTGCCGAGCTGCGGCATCGCATCCGCCAGCGTTGCGAGGCTTCTCCTGAATGAGCGGGAATGCTCAGACGCGGTTATTTCCACGCGTAAGGGGTGCGTGCAAAAACAGAATTTGTCGATAATCTTGCACATCTCACAATTCGATGCCCTCTGGCCGATTTCGGTGAAGATCGCTTCCGCTCGACGCGCGAGTTCGGCCGATGACAACGCTTCAGAAGATGCCGGTTGGTAGCGAGCCTGAGGCTCTGCACGGGCGAGTGCGAAGGCTAGGATTTCTCGTGCCACAGCATACGAGTCCGCTATGGCCCAATCGGTGAGGGGCCTCGTGAAGTAGCCTTTTTGGGGGATGGATATGACCTTTCCCTCAGCTGCAAGTCGGATAAGTGCTTCGCGTACCGGAGTTCTTCCAATGTTGAGTTTGGCCGATAACTCGACGTCACTCAGCTGTTGACCCGGCATAAGCCCGTAGCTGTAAAGCAAGTGAACTACTGCATCATAGGCCGCATCCGCTTTTCCGCGCGTTCTTGGTGGCTCAATTCCACGACATTGGGCGGCATTATCACAGACCCACATCTTCGCACTCTCCTTTGTCGATGTCGTTTGACAATCTACTGCAGGATGCCGGAAACAAGTTTGTTGGGGCACATTTCACATAATGGCGGGGAGAGCAACCGGCTGTTGGCACGACTTCGATTAGGTTTCGCGTGCTTTTCGGATGTTCGGCGGTCACCAACGGTACTGCTTCGCTGGACCTAGGCATCCGAGATCCGGCCCAGATCGAGAGCGTGTTCCTCCAATCACTGAGGCCACGCCAGGGAAAAAATACGGAGGCATGGTGTGCAGCTCAGGAGGACTTGGGTTGAGCGAGACTAAATATCGGAAGACTGGTATGCTTAGCTGAGCAAAGGCTGCAGTTTGAGGAAATATATTCAAAAATATATTTTACATGTTGCTTGATTATTGTTGCCTGTGCCTTCACTTTTCGCCGCGGTAGTCTTGGATGAGCAGAGCGAACAGTGTCAAGAAGCTGATGGATCGTAAATGATTTCGTGCACTAAATTCGTGTCGGCGTGATGTCATTTTGGGTGAAAATCGGTGCCGGTGGCCCTGGCGAAGCAAATAAGACTTCCAGAAGTGTAATCGACTTTCCCGCCGCTGACCGGAAGGATCTGGAGTGGAGTAGCTTGAATTGTGAAGGCTTAACGGATGACTCAATGCATGCCCGCCTGCGAATTCCTAGAACTTCTCATATTCGATTGCGATGGGGTCCTCATCGACAGCGAAAGCATCGCCACCGAGGTACATGTCGAGGCTCTCGCAAAATTAGGGTACGCCATAACTGCTGAGGCTTATAATAGTCGTTTCACAGGCATGACCGATCAGCAAAGCTACTCTATCATCGAAGCCGAGGCGGGCCTGCGCCTGCCGAATGACCATCATCAACGTGTGATGATAGAGATCTCCAAGCGATATTCGTGCGAACTCAAAGCCATCGCGGGTATTCGACAGGCTTTGAACGCCATCGGCCTGGCAAAATGCGTAGCCTCGAGCAGCGACCCGGAAAAGCTGCGTTTTGGACTTCAGATTACAGATCTTTACGACCTTTTTGCGCCTCATGTCTTCAGCGCGTCCGAGGTTCCGCGCGGCAAGCCCGCACCCGATCTCTTTCTGTTCGCAGCGGAGAACATGAAAACACAGCCCGCCAACTGCCTGGTCATCGAAGACAGTGTTGCTGGGGTTCAAGCGGCGGTGGCAGCCCGGATGCGGGTGATAGGCTTTGTCGGCGGTTCTCATTGTGTCTCGGGCCTAGCAGAGAAATTGTTGGAAGCAGGCGCCACGAGAACCTTCAACCACATGGCAGTCTTACCGGAGATTCTTAAGAAGCTCTAATTGAACAGTTTGTACGGTGAGGAGTTGCTCATGCAGTCCACCGGTGTACCAAGTGCGTAGGCTATGTCGGGCACTTCGGTCATTACCGAAACAAAGCACAGCAGTTACCGTGACGTTTCTGAATCGGCGACCCTGACGCTAATTGCCGCTCCCTGAGCTTTGCTTTCGCGCTGAACGCCGTAACGCCTGGAAGAAAGAGGACTAGTAGAAGATGCACGGCGCTAGCAGAACCATAGTCGAGTACTTGGAAACATATCCGAATTTCATTCCTGTGTGTGCAAGCTGGGCTTTCGGGCAATGGGGTTGCCAATCGGATGGCTCATTCGCGCAGGCAGAGCGTGAGTTCTTCGAGGGAGCACAGACAAAATCAATTCCGCTGACTTTGATCGCGATCGAGGCTGGCAAACCTGCAGGCATGGTCAGTCTGTGGGAAAGCGATTTCCAAGGAAGGTTAGATCTGACTCCGTGGCTTAAGTCGCTCTACGTCCATCCGTTTCATCGCAATAAAGGAATAGCATTGCTGCTAATCAAGAGGCTGGAACAAGAGGCTCGGCGGCTCGGCCATCGAAGCCTTTACCTTACAACCGAGGACGCAAAAGACCTCTACGCAAAAGCCGGTTGGCAGGAGATAGAGTACGTACGAACACCATATGGCGAAGCGGCATTAATGACCAAGGCGCTGACGCAGGCCAACGATGCCTGTGTAGAGTGATCACGGATGCGAATTGCGAGCTGCATCACGCTTCGCCGCTAGGCATTGCCCTTGAGGGGGAATCAAATTGAAGTCCGCATTAGTTTTATTGGCCCTTACAGCAAATCCATCGAGCATGGAAAACTTGAACTAAGTCGCTGTCGCGCCAGGCTTGTGGGCAAGTGTTTCGCAGATCTTGCAGTCAATGACGTTGCCGACCACGTCGCCGGAGTTTGACGGCGGTCTCTGATAGCGAACGATCAAGGCTGCCTTGGCACCTTGGCACCTTGGCACGACGGCTGTGGTGAGTTGAACCCCTCGCTTCGTCTATCAACGATGAACGGTACGGCGTGATCACGCCTTGGGATGATGCCGAAGCCGTCGGGCGTCTTGCCGTCGGAAAAGTTCTCGGCCGCGTGCGACCATCCCAGCGAGATGTCGGAGAGGCGGCTTCGTTTTCCGGATAGCTATAGCCGACATCGGAGTGGTTTCCGGCGAACCACACCTGCTGCAGCCAATCCGGATGCTTGAAATAACGCGCAAGGGCTGTCCCGCACATTCAGCACGAGAGCAGGTCTTTGTCGGGCACCTGCTGCGCCGGTTGTCGGCAATAAGACTCAATGCCAGAAACCTGACACTACGCGCCGCTACGAAGTGCCTGCTGAGCCTGCGAAATGACTTCGGCACGCGATTTGCTCGTTTCACGGCATCGTCACCAATCGCAGTGCGATGGTCTTGGGACGGACACGGCGCGCGTCGCTGATCGCGTCTGGTCCGTTCCGACGGTTTGCCGTGGCAATGACTTGGCGCTCGGTTGTGAATCGCGAAAATGCAGGGAAGTGTTGGATGCGATCTAGAGTTCTTCTTTTGGGACTGCCTGGGCGCTGCGCTGGCGCGCCTGGAATTGCGATGCGCCTTTCCGCCGCTGTTCGTGCGGCTGGAGGATCTGGCGCCGACCATCGCCGCGCAGGACGTCGTCTACATGCCGTCTTACGTCATTCGCTGCCCGCAACGCCTGCCGGTCACCTCCCGCCCGTCCATCGCTTAGAGAAGTGAAGTGCCACCATGTCCGAACAACCCTTGCCGACGCTGCCGATGTGGCGCGTCGATCACATCGAGCCCTCGCCCGAGATGTTGGCGCTACGCTCCAACGGTCCGATCCACCGCGTGCGCTTCCCGTCCGGGCACGAAGGCTGGTGGGTGACAGGCTACGACGAGGCCAAGGCAGTGCTGTCCGACGAGACGTTCCGGCCCGCGGGAATGCCGCCGGCGGCATTCACCCCGGATTCGGTGATTCTCGGTTCGCCGGGGTGGCTGGTCTCGCACGAGGGAGGCGAGCATGCCCGGTTACGCGCAATCGTGGCGCCGGCCTTCAGCAGCCGCAGGGTGAGGCTGCTCGCGCAACAGGTCGAGGCGATCGCCGCGCAGTTGTTCGAGACGCTGGCGGCCCAGCCCCAGCCCGCCGACCTGCGGCGCCACCTCTCCTTTCCGTTTCCGGCCATGGTCATCAGCGCGCTGATGGGCGTGCCCTACGAGGATCACGCCTTTTTCGCCGGGCTGTCCGACGAGGTGATGACGCACCAACATGAAAGCGGCCCGCGCAGCGCGTCGCGCCTGGCCTGGGAAGAACTGCGCGCCTACATTCGCGGCAAGATGCGGGACAAGCGCCAGGATCCGGGCGACAACCTGCTGAGGGATCTGCTCGCGGCGGTCGACCAGGGCGAGGCGACCGAGGAAGAGGCGATCGGCCTGGCGGCGGGCATGCTGGTGGCGGGGCACGAGAGCACCGTCGCGCAGATCGAATTCGGCCTGCTGGCCATGTTCCGCCATCCGCAACAGCGCGAACGTCTGGTCGGCGATCCATCCCTGGTGGACAAGGCGGTGGAGGAAATTCTGCGCATGTACCCGCCGGGCGCGGGCTGGGACGGCATCATGCGCTATCCGAGGACCGACGTAACCATCGCGGGCGTGCATATTCCCGCGGAGAGCAAGGTGCTGGTCGGCCTGCCCGCGACGTCGTTCGATCCGCGCCATTTCAACGACCCGGAAATCTTCGACATCGGACGCGACGAAAAGCCCCACCTGGCGTTCTCCCACGGGCCGCACTACTGCATTGGCGTGGCGCTGGCCAGGCTGGAACTTAAGGTGGTGTTCGGTTCGATCTTCCAGCGCTTTCCCGCCCTGCGTCTGGCCGTGGCGCCCGAAGAACTGAAGTTGCGCAAGGAGATCATCAGTGGCGGGTTCGAGGAGTTCCCGGTGCTCTGGTGATGCGCGGACGCCGCCGGGTATCGCGATCTTCTCCGCAATTTGCCGGCGCGCCTGGCGCGCGCCGGTCAGATCAGCCAGCCAACAGGTAATCAAGATGGACGTGCAAGAAACCACGGCAGCATGCCGGGACGCTTTCGCCGAGCTGGCGTCGCCAGCGTGCATCCACGACCCCTATCCGTTCTTGCGGTGGTTGCGCGAGCACGATCCGGTGCATCGCGCGGCGTCGGGCCTCTTTCTGTTGAGCCGCCACGCCGACATCTACTGGGCGCTCAAGGCCACGGGAGATGCCTTTCGGGGACCGGCGCCGGGCGAACTGGCGCGCTATTTCCCGCGTGCGGCGACCAGCCTGTCCCTCAAACTCCTGGCGTCCACGCTAGCGATGAAGGACCCCCCGACGCATACGCGTCTGCGCCGGCTGATCTCGCGCGATTTCACCATGCGCCAGATCGACAACCTGCGGCCGAGCATCGCGCGCATCGTCGCAGCGCGCCTGGACGGCATGGCGCCCGCGCTGGAGCGCGGGGAAGCGGTGGACCTGCATCGGGAATTCGCGCTGGCCTTGCCGATGCTGGTCTTCGCCGAACTGTTCGGCATGCCCCAAGACGACATGTTCGGGCTCGCCGCCGGCATCGGCGCCATTCTGGAAGGCCTGAGCCCGCACGCCAGCGGTCACCAGCTCGCCGCGGCGGACGCGGCCAGCGCCAGGGTGCAGGCCTACTTCGGCGACCTCATACAGCGCAAGCGCACCGATCCCCGCCACGACATCGTGTCGATGCTGGTCGGCGCACACGACGACGATGCCGACACGCTGTCGGATGCGGAGTTGATTAGCATGCTGTGGGGCATGCTGCTGGGCGGCTTCGCCACCACTGCTGCGACGATCGACCATGCGGTCCTGGCGATGCTGGCGTATCCCGAACAGCGGCACTGGCTGCAGGGAGACACCGTGGGGATCGAGGCATTCGTCGAAGAAGTCCTGCGCTGCGACGCACCCGCCATGTTCAGCTCCATTCCGCGTATCGCCCAGCGCGACATCGAACTGAGCGGCGTGATGATCCCGAAGAACGCGGACGTGCGCGTGCTGATCGCGGCCGGCAATCGCGACCCGGACGCCTTCGCCGACCCTGACCGCTTCGATCCTGCGCGGTTCTACGGCACCAATCCTGGCATGTCGACCGACGGGAAGATCATGCTGAGCTTTGGCCACGGCATCCACTTCTGCCTCGGGGCGCAGCTGGCCCGGGTGCAGTTGGCCGAGAGCCTGCCGCGGATCGAGGCGCGCTTCCCCACGCTCGTCCTGGCCGAGAAGCCGACCCGGGAACCATCCGCGTTCCTTAGGACATTCCGCTCGCTGCCCGTGCGGCTGCATGCGCAGGCGGGGGGCTGAGATGCGCGTCGTGATCGACCAGGATCTGTGCGGAACCACCGGGCAGTGCGCGCTGACGCTGCCAGTTGCCTTTCGCCAGCGCGAACCGGATGGCGTGGCCGAAGTGTGCGTGGCGACGGTCCCCGAGGCGCTGCACGCCGCAGTGCGGCTTGCGGCCAGCCAATGCCCGGTCGCCGCCATTCGGGTCATCGAAAGCGACGCTGGCGATGATGATCGCGCCAGTGCCGAACCTGTGCCTTCTCCGGCAGGGGCCGAGCGGCATGCCGCGAAAGAGCAGCGCACTGCAGGAGGACGAGATGGGACGGTTTGAAGGCAAGGTTGCCGTGGTGACCGGCGCCGGCGCCGGCATCGGCAAGGCATGCGCGCTCGCCATCGCGCGGGAGGGGGGCCGAGTGGTGGTGGCTGACATTGATGGCTCGGCGGCCATCGCCTGCACCGCGCAGATCGCGGCCGAAGCGGGCCAGGCGCTTGCCCTGGCCATGGACATCGCAGATGCGCAGGAGGTGGCCGCGCTATTCGAGACGGCGGAGCGGCACTTTGGTGGGGTCGACCTGCTGGTGAACAACGCGAGCGCCATGCATCTGACCCCGCGCGACCGCGCGATCCTCGATCTGGACCTGGCGGTTTGGGATGAGACGATGGCGACTAATCTGCGTGGCACGCTGCTCTGCTGCCGGCAGGCCATCCCACGGATGATAGCCCGTGGCGGTGGCGCGATCGTCAACATGTCGTCGTGCCAGGGGCTCAGCGGTGACACCGCGCAGACGTCCTACGCCGCGTCGAAGGCGGCGATGAACATGCTGTCGGCCTCGCTCGCCACCCAGTACGGTCACGCGCAGATCCGCTGCAACGCGGTTGCGCCGGGTCTTATCATGACCGAACGGCTCCTCGCCAAGCTGGACGAGTGCATGCAACGGCATCTGCGCCGGCAGCAGCTCCTGCCGCGCGTCGGCCGCCCCGAGGACGTGGCCGCGCTGGTGGCTTTCCTGCTCTCCGACGATGCTGCGTTCATCACCGGCCAGGTCGTGTGCATCGACGGCGGCATGCTGACGCATGTGCCGACATACGCCGATGGTGGCAACAGCCGCGCCGCGCGGCCCGCCGGCGACACCGCCGAAGCGGCCGCTGCGCCAGGGAGGTGATGGACATGCTGCTCAACCCGCTGAACCGTCGGCACCGGCTGCGGTACGACATCCCGGTCATGCCCGGCGCCTTCCCCGTGGTCGGGCATCTTCCCGCCATCGTTTGTGACCTGCCGGGCCTGCTGCAGCGCGCGGAACGGACGCTGGGCAGCCACTTCTGGCTGGACTTCGGCCCTGCCGGACAGCTGATGACCTGCCTGGATCCGGATGCGTTCGCATTGCTCCGGCACAAGGACGTGTCCTCGGCGCTGATCGAAGAGATCGCGCCCGAAATCCTTGGCGGAACGTTGGTCACTTTGGACGGTAGCGCGCACCGGCAAGCGCGCGATGGGATCAAGGCGGCGTTCCTGCCCAGGGGGCTGACCGGGGCCGGCATTGGCGAGCTGTTCGAGCCCGTCATCCGGGCCCGGGTGCAGGCGTGGCGCGACAGCGGTGAAGTAACTATCCTGCCCGAAACCGGCGACCTGATGCTCAAGCTTACCTTCATTCTCATGGGCATCCCCGCCCAAGACCTGCCGGAGTGGCATCGCAAGTACCGGCAACTGCTGCAGTTGATGGTCGCGCCCCCGGTCGACCTGCCCGGAACGCCCTTGCGGCGCGGCCGCGCCGCCCGCGACTGGATCGACGCGCAGTCGCGCCAGTTCATCCGCAATGCGCGCGCGCATGCCGCGCGCACCGGGTTGATCAACGACATGGTGAGCGCCTTCGATCGCAGCGAAGACGCGCTCTCCGATGACGTCCTGGTCGCCAACATCCGCTTGCTGCTGCTTGCCGGTCACGAGACCACCGCCTCGACGATGGCCTGGATGGTGATCGAACTGGCGCGGCAACCTGAGCTGTGGGACGCCCTAGTCGAGGAGGCGCAAGGCGTGGGCGCGGTGCCGACCCGGCACGCGGACCTGGCGCAGTGCCCGGTCGCCGAGGCGCTGTTCCGCGAGACGCTGCGCATGCATCCGGCGTCCTCGCTCGTACCGCGTCGCGCGACGCAGGAATTACAACTCGGCCAGCGGCGCATTCCCGCGGGCACCAGTCTATGCATCCCGCTGCTGCATTTCTCGACCTCGGCGCTGCTGCACGAGGCGCCTGATCAGTTCCGCCTGGCGCGGTGGCTGCAACGCACGGGGCCGATCAGGCCGGTGGACATGCTGCAGTTCGGCAGCGGCCCACACGTTTGCATCGGCTACCACCTGGTATGTCTGGAACTGGTGCAGTTCAGCATCGCCTTGGCCCTGACCATGCACAAGGGCGGGGTGCGGCCGCGGTTGCTGAACGACGCCGAAAAAGGCCGGCGCTATTACCCGACAGCACAACCCTCCATGAAAATCCGCATCGGATTCTCATGAGCTGGCATCGGTATACCCCGCCTGGCGTGGCAGCGGCAACACTGCAGAGGCTCGCCGCTCACCGCTCGCCCTGGCCGTCTCCTGCCAGGTACAAGGACATGAACAACATGCAGACTTTTTCGACGCTACACGACGACCGAACTGGCGTTTCCCCGCTTGGCGGATTGGGGGCGCAGGCGAGCGGTGGATCCGGCATGCTGCTGCCGGAGATCTGGATGCAGAACGGCGCAAAGCGGGTAGAACAGGCGCTGGCGCGTCTTCTTTGCCCCGGAGACGACGGTGAGACCGAGCTGATGGCGGCGATGCGCTACGCCACCTTGAATGGCGGGAAGCGCACCCGCGCCTTGCTCTGTATGGCTGCCGGCGCACTGGCCGACACGCCGGCGCACACGCTCGACGACGTCGGGGCCGCCATCGAGATGATGCACGCCTGTACCCTTGTTCACGACGACCTACCCGCAATGGACGACGACGTGCTTCGCCGCGGCCTTCCGACCGTGCACGTCAAGTTCAGCGAAGCCACCGCGATTTTGGTCGGCGATGCGCTGCAGGCGCACGCCTTCCTGACCCTGGCGAGCTTGGATGCCCCGAGCGACAACCGTATCGCGCTCGTGCGCGAACTGGCGCAGGCGGTATCCGCCGAGGGTGCCGCAGGCGGCCAGGCCATGGATCTGTCGCTGGTTGGAAAGCACGTCGAGCTGGACAGGATCGTGGCGATGCACCGGATGAAGACCGGAGCGCTAGTGCGCGCCTCCGTTCGCATGGGCGCGCTATGCAGCATCACGGAGGATGCCGCACACGCTGCCCTGTACGGAGCGCTCGATCGCTACAGCGCCTGTTTCGGCCTGGCGTTGCAGGTGGTCGACGACATTCTCGACGCGACAGCGGATCAAGCGACGTTAGGCAAGACCCCCGGCAAGGACGCGGCGGCGCATAAGCCGACCTGCGCGTCGATCATGGGGCTGCAGGAAGCGCGCCAGTTCGTGGCGGGTCTGTTGCGCGATGCCGGGGAGGCCATCGCCCCGCTGGGGCCGCGTGCGGAACCGTTGGTGCAGATGCTGCAGCGGGCCAACACCTATCTGGTCAAGCACACGCCATGCGCATGAGTGAGCCCGTCCGCATAGAGTCGCCCCTGTGCCGCTGCGATTGGCCGGCAGCAGCGGTGCATAGTGCTCTATGTCCGAGTCCGCGACGCCGGTCACAGCGGTTGCCCCGGAAGGCCGCGCGCGCTCGCAAGCCTATCGGGACCGGCGCCAGCATCGGGGTCGGCGACCTGCGCGACGTCTGCCCGAGCTTGGTTCCTGTCAACCGTCTGCAGAAGGAACATTCGGCGTGAACGCGCTGTCCGAACAGATCCTTTTCGAGTTGCGCCTTCTGCTGAGCGAGATGAGCGATGGCGGCAGCGTCGGTCCGTCCGTCTACGACACGGCGCGCGCTCTGCAGTTCCACGGCGTTGTAACCGGCCGGCAGGACGCATACGCGTGGCTCATTGCGCAGCAACAGGCCGATGGCGGATGGGGAAGCGCGGACTTCCCGCTGTTCCGCCATGCGCCCACTTGGGCGGCGTTGCTGGCATTGAAGGGTGCCGACCCTCTTTCCGGCGCTGCCGACGCAGTCCAGGCTGCAACCCGGTTCCTCCAGCGCCAGCCCGATCCCTACGAGCATGCGGTGCCGGAAGACGCGCCGATCGGCGCGGAGCTGATCCTGCCGCAGTTTTGCGCCGAGGCCGCATCCTTGCTGGGCGGCGTGGCGTTTCCGCGCCACCCGGCGTTGTTGCCGTTGCGGCTAGCGCGCCTGGTCAAGCTGGGGGCGGTGGCGAAGTTGCCGAGCGGCCATCCCTTGCTGCACTCCTGGGAAGCCTGGGGGACGTCGCCGATTACCGCATGCCCGGATGACGACGGCAGCATCGGCATCAGCCCGGCGGCCACCGCAGCGTGGCGTGCGCACGCCGTGACACAGGGGAGCACGCCGCAGGTCGGGCGCGCCGATGCGTATCTGCAGGCGGCATCGCGGGCGACGCGCAGCGGCATCGAAGGTGTCGTTCCCAACGTCTGGCCGATCAATGTGTTCGAGCCATGCTGGTCGCTGTACACCCTGCATCTGGCCGGGCTGTTCGCGCATCCCGCGCTCGCCGAGGCGGTGCGCGTGATCGTTGCGCAGCTCGACGCCCGCCTGGGTGCGCGCGGTCTGGGCCCGGCCTTGCACTTCGCAGCCGATGCGGACGACACCGCCGTTGCGTTGTGCGTCCTGAGCCTTGCAGGCCGCGACCCGGCGGTCGATGCGTTGCGCCATTTCGAAACCGGCGAGCTGTTCGTCACCTTCCCCGGCGAGCGCAATGCCTCGGTGTCGACCAACATCCATGCCCTGCATGCGTTGCGACTGTTGGGAAAGCCCGCCGCCGGCACCAGCGCCTACGTCGAGGCCAACCGCAACCCGCACGGTCTATGGGAGAACGAAAAATGGCACGTTTCGTGGCTGTATCCCACCGCGCATGCGGTCGCTGCGCTGGCGCAAGGCAAGGCCCAGTGGCGCGACGAGCGCGCGCTGGCGGCGCTGCTGCAGGCGCAGCGCGACGACGGCGGCTGGGGCGCCGGTCGCGCGTCCACATTCGAGGAAACCGCCTATGCGCTGTTCGCGTTGCACGTGATGGACGGGAGCGAAGGGCCGACAGGGCGTCGGCGCATCGCGCAGGCGGTGGCGCGTGCGCTGGAGTGGATGCTCGCCCGCCATGCGGCGCATGCATTGCCGCAGACGCCGCTGTGGATCGGCAAGGAACTGTATTGCCCCACCCGGGTCGTGCGCGTGGCCGAACTCGCCGGGTTGTGGCTGGCGCTTCGTTGGGGGCGGCGCGTCCTGGCCGAGGGAGCAGGAGCGGCGCCATGATTCAGACCGAACGCGCGCTGCAGCAGGTGCTGGAGTGGGGGCGTTCCCTGACCGGGTTCGCCGACGAGCATGCCATGGAGGCGGTCAGGGGCGGCCATTACATCCTGCAGCGCATCCACCCGAGCCTGCGCGATACCAGCGCCCGCACCGGCCGCGATCCGCAGGACGAAACGCTGATCGTGGCGTTCTATAGCGAACTGGCGCTGCTGTTCTGGCTCGACGATTGCAACGACCTTGGCCTGATCGCGCCGGAGCAGCTCGCCGCGGTGGAGCAGGCGCTGGGGCAGGGCGTGGCGTGCGCGCTCCCCGGATTCGAGGGCTGCGCTGTGCTGCGCGCTTCGCTGGCCGCGCTCGCCTACGATCGTCGCGACTATGCTCAGCTTCTCGACGATACCCGGTGCTACTGCGCGGCGCTGCGCGCCGCACACGCGCAGGCGGCAGGGGCGGAAGGCTGGTCCTACGCTGAGTACCTGCGCAACGGCATCGATTCGATCGCCTACACGAACGTGTTCTGTTGCCTGTCGTTGTTGTGGGGACTGGACATGGCGTCCTTGCGCGCGCGTCCGGCGTTTCGCCAGGTCCTGCGGCTCATCTCCGCGATAGGGCGCCTGCAGAACGATCTGCATGGACGCGACAAGGACAGGTCGGCCGGCGAGACCGACAACGCGGCGATCCTGCTGCTGCAGCGTTATCCGGCTATGCCTGTGGTGGAGTTTCTCAACGACGAGCTGGCCGGCCATACGCGCATGCTGCACCGGGTGATGGCGGAAGAACGCCTTCCCGCGCCGTGGGGACCGTTGATCGAGGCCATGGCGGCCATCCGCGCGCAGTACTACCAGACCTCGACCAGCCGCTACCGCAGCGACGCTGCGGGGGGAGGCCAGCGTGCGCCGGGCTGAACGCGGGGAGGCGGCGGCGTGCGCGCGCTGCCGTCGGTCCGATCCGACGCAGCGCCGTCGCCCGATGCGACGGATGGAGCGAGCATGAGCGACACCGCCCTGAGCCGGCGCAAGGACGACCATCTGGACATCGTGCTGGATCGGCGAACGGCGCCGGCCACGGTCGGCGCCGGCTGGGAGTACATCCGTTTCGAACACTGCGCATTGCCCGAGTTGGACCTGACGCAGATCGACCTGCGCGCCTCGCTGCTGGGCAAGACCATGCGCGCGCCGCTGCTGATCAGCTCCATGACCGGCGGCATGCCACGCGCCGAGGCCATCAACCGGCATCTGAGCGAGGCAGCGCAAGCCTTGGGGATCGCCATGTGCGTCGGTTCGCAGCGCGTGAGCCTGCAATCCCGCAACTCCCAGGGGCTGACGCGCACGCTGCGCCGCCTGGCCCCAGACATTCCCTTGCTGGCTAATATCGGCGCAGCGCAACTGCGCGTGGCCGACGGCCTGGACCTGGCGCGCCGGGCGGTGGATGCGCTGGAGGCCGATGGACTCATCGTCCATCTCAATCCGCTGCAGGAAGCGGTACAGCCGGAGGGCGACCGCGACTGGCGCGGCGTCCTGGCGCAGATCGCTCGCGCCGCGCGCAGCGTGGGCGTACCAATCGTGGCCAAGGAAGTGGGGTCGGGCCTGTCCGCCTCGGTGGCCTGTGCGCTCGTCGAAGCGGGCGTGGCGGTGATCGATGTCGCCGGCGCCGGCGGCACCAGTTGGGCCGCGGTGGAGGGCGAGCGCGCCCGCGATGCCGCCGACCGTGCAGTGGCGATGGCGTTCGCCGATTGGGGGATTCCGACCCCGGCCAGCGTGCTGGCGGTACGTCGGGCGCTGCCAACGGTGAAGCTGATCGCGTCGGGCGGGATCCGCGACGGCGTCGACGTAGCCAAGGCCATCCGCCTGGGCGCGGACATCGCCGGGCAGGCGGCCGGCGTGCTGCGCGCGGCGACGGTGTCCACCGAGGCGGTTGTCGCGCATTTCGAGATCGTCATCCGCCAGTTGGCCGTCGCCTGCTTCTGCACCGGCTCGGCTGATCTGGCGGCGTTGCGTCAGGCGCGCTTGTTGCCCTCGGCGCATCTGCCCGCCGGTCAATGCCGGCGTCGCCCGCACGTGGCGGCGGGCGCTTAGGAGGCTGCTGAAATAGCTACGCCAAAGATAGACTACTAATCCACGTTG
The DNA here is from genome assembly GCF_000375585.1 of Sinorhizobium meliloti 4H41. Taxonomy (GTDB): domain Bacteria; phylum Pseudomonadota; class Alphaproteobacteria; order Rhizobiales; family Rhizobiaceae; genus Sinorhizobium; species Sinorhizobium meliloti_A. The sequence continues at coordinate 23,882 of NZ_AQWP01000016.1, forward strand.
GCGAGGCGGTTCGATGCGCGGGAACGATGGGTTCATGGAGCAGCTGTTCACGATGAAGCGGTTGGAGGATTTCGTTTCAGCCGATCATTCACTGCGCCCGATCCGCTGATGGTCAATGTAGCGCTGGTGCGGCTAGACGGCTTGTTTTCCGGCATGCACGCCTGCAGTGCCAAAGGCGGTCGCCCCAGCCTTGCGCCGGAGAAATTGCTGCGGGCCATGTTGTTGCAGGTGTTCTACCGCGTCCGTTCGAAGCGGCTGACGCTGGAGACGGACAAGGGCTATGACGCGGCCCGATTTCACTAAAGCGCGAAATTGAGCCTTGCCAACTCGTCGACTAGGCGGCGACAGCGGCGGGGTTCTGGCCCTCACCGTTGTAAAGAAACCTTCTTGCGCTTTGATATTCAGTTTATCGTCCTCAGACCAGCGACACCGCCGACCCGATCGCTACCTATTTCTCACCGACGCAGGGCGGCCCTCACCAAAGGGATGCAGCTCGACTCAGAAGCTAGACGGAGTCGCATGCCCTTTCCCAACCAGTCTCGGAAGGGCCTTCCAGACCTTGTGAAAGGCTGCAGCGTAAAGTTCCATCACGTCGGCATCATTCGGCGGAGCAATCTCGGATATGTAGAACATCGTGTCCAAGAGTTTCATCGTATTTGGAAAGTCGGCAGCCCTCCAACTGTCGTGAATGTTGGGGAGATATTCGAACACGGGTTTCCTAAGCCAGACCCAAACGGGCACACCTTCAGCCTTGAGCAAGTTGACGATGAAATCCCTTCCTGCGGGGCCCGCGCTGAATCCGAGGGATTTCGGTTCGATACGAAGAGGAAAATTGAGCATTGACTGATGCTGATCCGACGGATTGAAGAGTGGGAGTAGTCCAGGAAGTTCCCTGATCATGCCCCATAGGAGCTGCCCGTTATGTCTTCGCTTCTGCAGTTGCGTGTCGAGATTCGGTATTCGCGTGTTTGCTATAGATGAGGAGAAAACGTTAGGACGATAATTATATCCTTGTGCGCAAGGGGAGAATATGCGCTCACCGTTTCGAGCTGAGCTCGCCAGTGACACGCGATCGACATGCTCGATCAGATTGCTGTCTTCCGTCAGGATGAATCCTAGCTCGCCCGACCCCAGATGCTTGGCCCCGTTTCCTGATAAGGCGAGTGCGTCGCTATCGAGGTGCGTTCCGTCGAAGATCGCTTTGGCAGCTGCGATTGTCTGGCAGACATCGTCAATCAGCGCGACACCTTGGGTACGCGCAGCTGATCTTGCATCGGGAACAAGAATGTTATTGCCAAAGAGATGAGTGGTGAGGAGTGCGGCGACATTCGGTGCGAGCTTTTCGGCGGTGGACTTTTGATCAATGCCGGCCAAATCTAGATCGACATCGACGAAGATCGGCCGCAGACCACAAATTGCTATTGGCCCGACCGCTCCGGGCCAATTCAGGGCTGCGGTAACCACGCGCTCGCCGCGGCTTTTGAAGTAATCGAGTGCAACGTGGATCGCCGCCGTACCACTGCCGACGGCGCGCACCATCCACTTCCCGGTCCACATGGAGAGGTTTTGCTCCAACTCGGTCACAATCGGGTGGTTGACCCTATGATATTTCCCGCTCTCCACTACTGCGCGGAGAGCATCTAAATGCTTCTTCTGTGCGGCTGGCCAAGTCGTTATGCGCTCAGGGGAAAACACAGGATCGCCGCCAAAGAACGCCAGCTTCATTTCCGGGGAGGCCGAGCTGGCTTGGGTTGCATCCGTATCAATGCGGGCACGTTTATTCATCCATTTCTCCGGTTAGATCAGGGAAGACGCAAGTCATTCTGTCGGCGACATAAAGTACGATAAAACATGCTCATGCCAGTTCAACTGAGTCTAAGAAATATATTTTAGAATATACTTTGAATTATGTTCGCGTGAACTCTAAATTGCCGTCGTTTAGGCGAACAAATAGGAAGGCGTACAAAATGCGTTTGTCGTTCTGCCGTGCCCTTGTGCCGGACAGCATCCCGGGTGATCGGCTCGTGAAAAACTCAGTGACGTCTTCCGCGATGAAGACTGAACTGAACCATTTATCCACAGTTGTGGGCGGCAGATGCTGCAGCCGCTCTCCGCCTCGCGCGTCGGTCGAGGCACTTTCACGGAGGGGCGTCTGTGCGACCCTGGCAACGGATCAACCGCCATTCAGGTCATGGAGCCCGAACAAAGCTCCCCAATAGCGGGATTGTCAAAGAGCTGGCGTGGTGTGTTTGGCGGGTAGAGCAGGCACGAAAAACCGCAGGCCGCGAAGGCAGTGGGGCGACCTCGTTATTCACAGCACTTCAGGCGCTACCCGAGCTCTCGACCAATGACGGTCCATCAAACGAACGGTTGCCCAAGCCATCTTCCGTCTTTGCGAAGACCTGAGATGCGGGCAACAAACTTTTGGCGCAAGAGGATTACGCGATGGATCTTCTGATAAGGCGACTAAGGGAACAAGACTTAGGCGAACATACGACGGCTCCTGGTGATCGTGACAGGGCCGGTTCCGTAGGGCTGGTTGAGGGAGGCCAAAGCCGTCATCGGTTGATGCCGGCTCAATCTCTAATTTCAGCGGGAACGTTAGGACCTGCAAATCGGGGGCGTCTACTACAAGCTTTATATGACATGGGCCCCTCTAGCAGAGCGGATCTCGCGCGCTTTACCGGGGCCAGTCGAGGAACCATCGGCGGGATTGTGCAACCTCTGCTCGATCAGCATATTCTCGCAGAGGGAGAAGCGATTCCGCCTAACCAAGCCGGGGGAAAACCGGCCACTAAATTGTGGTTCTCCAAAGAGGCCAAGCCTATATGTGCGGTTCTCCTGATGCATGATCGTGTGCATACGTGCTTAGTTTCGCTGGAGGGTGAGATCTATGCCAAGAATGTCGCGGAGGTGCCGCAAGCTCTGACGAGCGCTTCCGACGTGTTCCAGATTGTCAGCGGCTGTGTCGAAAGAACCATCACATCCGGTAGTTATCCAATCTTGGGGATCGGCGTTGCAGTTGCAGGAATGATCGATACGGAAACTGGTGCAATTGTACGCACCGACCTTGTGCCGTATCTCGACGGGTTTCCAATAAGAGCGGAGTTGACCAAAAAGTTTGGCGCTCCGGTCGTAGTCGACCAAGATGCCAGGGCGTTAATTGTTGGGGACCGATGGTTTGGCCAAGGGCGTGGCCGGAGAAACTTCGCCGTGGTTTACATCGGTGAGACTCTAAGAGGGGCACTGTTCCTGAACGGACATGTTCATCGGGGAACTGCGGGGGCAGGTGGCGAAATCGGTCATACAATCGTGGAGCTCAATGGTCGGGCATGCCACTGTGGGCGACGCGGATGTTGGGAAACAGTCGCAACGCTGGAGTGGTTAAGGGAGCAAGGTCAATCAAAAGGGCTGCCGCAAGCTCACGCGCTCAACGCCGAGCGTTTGGTGACACTAGCCGAGCAGGGCGTTAACGAGGCCGAGGACCTACTGCAAGAGTACGCATTCAATGTTTCGGTTGGGTTGGCTAATCTTCAGCATTTGATAGCACCAAACTGCATTATTCTTCATGGAGATGTCGTGCATGGGGGAAGGCGGATGCTCAGTCTGATCGAAAGAAACTTTCGGGATCAGCTACTCGACCGTCCTGGTGACGAGATTATGCTAGCCCTTGGGGACAGGGAAAATGTGGCTGCCCTGCGAGGTGCAGCTGGACTCATTCTCTCAGAACTGCTTAATTTCGTTATCTGACCAATGAGCAAAGGCACTGTCACGTCTTCGGGATCGGAGCCCGCCTTATCTTATTGGAACCGTCGGAACGTGCATTGCCCGATCCTCTAGTCTCCCGCTTAACCTCACATCCGCCTCACAAACCGTAGTCCTCCCGAGCCGAAGCTTTTGATGCTATGAAAACACCATGGAAATTCCTTGTTAACTTGACGTCGCGGCGATCCTCGGCGAAAGCGCCAGACAGTTCGGATGGCTATGACACCGATCCCGAGGCTCTCGAGCGCAATGTGGCGCACACGTCAACACTTCCGACCAATTCGACGCAAGCTGTCAGCCAATCTGGTCACGCTGAGGACGTATCGGTGGATCAAGTGTCGGCCGCATCGGACGAGGCGAAAGTCGATGATGATATCGAGGAGGCAGAAAAGCCGCCGTTAGATTTTGAAGAGGCGCAACCCGCAGCGCGTCTCGAAGCAGATCATTCGGGGGGCAAAACGAATTCGACGGCGCCAACAAGCACGGCGGGCACAAAGTTGCCAAGGAAACCGGCAACAAAGGGTCGAGAAGGTAGGAAGAAAGCCAGGGCTGCTGCGCAGAACACCGCTTCAAAGAATGATAAAAGTGTGAAACCCCCATCCTCAAGAGATTTGTTCTTCCATGATGTGGCAACACTCGACGAGGAAATCAAGATGCTTAGAACCCAGCTGGCTCGGAAGCTTTATCTGCAGAACGTTCAGCTTAAGAAGATGCTTGAGCGATTCGAAACTTCGTGAGCGTATTGTCGTGCCCTCATACTTGCGTCATCTTTTGCCCGGCCGTTCGCCGCCTCATTGAATGATCTCCAGCCTGCTGGACACGATCCCCTCCGGTCCAAACGCTACGACGGCGCGGTCACGCCAGGATTACTCCTTCCCAATCGGGCAACGACGCTCGAAAGGGCATGATGGCGCTTGTGATGTTTGGCCAACCCATAAAGCCCAGTGAGGACAGTTGCGCTCGATTGTCGTCTTTCTGACACCGTCGGACATGAAGCACCGGTCCACAGAGTGGCCCTATCATTTCAAGGGCTTTATGGGTTGGTACGGCACTTGCTTGACTAGGCACAACTCCCCATGGAAAGAGCGAGCAGGACACAACAGCCCCGGCGAGCATGCAGTCGTCATGCCCGGCGTCGCTCTATCTCACCGGATCGCTCGACCGGGTATTCGGCCGCGGGGCATGCAAACCTGCGACACTGCCACGAAAGAACATTACGTGGCGAAGAAAGGGGACCAGCGCGGCAACATTTGAGGCTTTTGACAAGCTGGAGCGCCTGAAACCTGCGCTTCCTGCTGATCGCCATGCGATGTCGGTTCCGGCGGGAGGCGGTTCTTCCGCAAGCGGAGTGAAGACGAATCCTTAAGATTGGCACGGATCGCCGCCGACGGCTTTCCCAACCATCAATATCTGGCGTACGGCCAGTGCGAACCTCGGGCACAACGAGCCGCGATTCCCCTCTCGAACTTGGTAGCCGGCGACGCTTGGCAAGATCTCAGAATTCGTAGATTGAGCGTGCGTTACGAATTTGGAGCGTGCCGCCAAGGCGGCCGCGCTTCCGTGGGGTTTACGATCAGACGAATATGAAGTCCGACGCGGTCAGGTGCAGATTGGCGAGGTTGGACACACTGTCCACCCTAGACAGGTGAGCGAACACATCCACGTGATTTGCCGAGGTGACATAGGCGAGATCCGCGGTGTGAGTCTTGGAGTTGTGGTAGACGACGATGTCGCCGGCGCTCTCGCCGGAAATCGCGTTCGCGGCGGCAGAGCCATCGGCGAAACTCCTGTCGGTGATAACCACGACGTGCTCCCCGTTCGCACCCGAGGCGTTGCCGCTATAAAAGGTGTCTACCGGGTAACCTGGCTGCACGCTGGCGTGGTTGATGAAGTTTGCGCCAAAGCCATCGTTGTAGAGTCCTTTTGCATCGAAAGCGAAAGTATCCTGCGCGGGATCGAAATCCAGGATGGTGGATACGTCCGGTTCCGGCCCCTGTTTGGGGAAGACCCCGGGCATCGGGTTGTGGGACCCGCGCACCGGGTTGTGGAACTGGAACACGAACATGTCTCCCCCTTCGCCCCCTTTCAGCCAATCCCTACCGTCACCGACGAAGAGAACATCATCGCCGGCTCCACCGGAGAGATAGTCATTGTCCTCGCCGGGAACGCGGGGTTTGTCGCGGCCGTTGTCGCCGGAGAGATAGTCGCTGCCCTCTTCGCCGTAGACCTGGTCATTGCCCGCGCCGCCGAGGACCCGGTCATTACCCGCGCCGCCGAAAGCCCGGTCAGTGCCCCAACGAGAGTCGATCCAGTCATTGCCAGCGAAATCAATGATCACATCGTCGCCGTTGCTGCCGAAGAGGGTGTCCGCGCTATCGTTGCCCCGGAAAAACTTTTCCATCGAAAATGCTCCTTGTGTTGCAGTGCGCTACCGCTGCGGGACGCCTTCATACCCCTCATCGCATAAGCCGACTAATTTATTGTCTTAATGGAATGCATCGACGTAACGGATAGATGTGCGCGCCTTGGTGAACGAGGCCCGCGGCAGGCGACGCTGGTCACCGAGATACCGTGGTTGTCGCTGTATGGCGACAGAAGCGGCATCATCCTGTCGCCCTGGGTTTCACGATGGCGAAAGTGCGTGAATTGGTCATTAACAAAGCCGAAAGCATGCAAACATGCCAGTGTGATGCCATGGCGGCGCAGCAAGTCGCCAGCCGATGGCCGTCGGGATTGATGCAGCTGACACGCTTATAGCTTCTAGATGGAGGAAGACCTCGCCACAATCGAGCGTAAGGGCCATCAGTTCAGCAGGTCAGCGTGCCTTCCCTCCGCAATGACACGCCCCCAGTAGAGCACCACGATCTTGTCGGCCCCACAACTGGTGCCCAGTCGATGAGCGATGGCGATGATGGTCTTGCTTGCACGACGTAGATCTTCAACCACATGGTGGTGACAGTCTGATCTGCTACCTCGCGACGAGCTGCTCGTGGACGGCTTTATCGAGGATGAGTTGACCGTGCTCTCTGCCACGTTCGTGCTTTCCGCGGGCACTGGCGGCGGTCAGAACGACAGATCGGCCCCAATGGGTCCTCCCAGTCTCGCCACCTTCGTAGGCCGCACATCGATGAATCTCTCTTACCAGAGCAGAAATATTTCTTCAATGAGTTGATCACGATCCTTTGGCGAGAGGCCGTCGACGAGATGCGCTACGAGCGAGAATTCGCTCCCGGATTCACACAAATATCGCGCTAACTGCCAGTTGTTCAACTCACGGGTATAACTCGGAGCGCGCCTCAGGACGGTTCGACGCTGCCTGACCGTCGTAATCTCCTCTACCCATGCAACGTCACTAAGTCTCAGGCTGGCGGTTGCGATAAGGCTTCTCACCTCTGAGCTCTTTTCAGCCATGGTGTTCTCGATAAACAAGTAATCTAAACCGGTTGTCAAAAATGTCCGGACGGCGTCGGTCACATTTTGGACGATTGGTTCATATTGGTTGTTAACGAGGTATTGAGAAGCACCGGACAGCCGGTTCTTTCCTTGAAAGCCGATATGAGCTTCCAAAAATCCGGGTTAGCCGATTTCGTGACGACTTGTACGCAACCTGTCCCGTTGACATGAGTGACGGCACCGAGTTCGGCTCGTTTTTCTTCTCGCACCTTGGTCACAAAGACCATGTGTTCCATGTTTGGATTCGATGGTAGCGGATTGAAATAGGCCGCTTGTCTTCACCCTTAATTAGGCCAGGTTCCCCGAAAGCGCCCCTTGCGGGCCTCGAAGGGCCAAGCCGTCCACAAGGTTGTCGAGCAAAGGCCATGCCACCTCAAAGAATGATGTTGGGTCAGTATGTTGACTTTTCCTCTCCCACTCGATCCGTGTCGCTCCTGACACGATTGTGTAAGGCTTCCGACAATGTCTTGCTTCAGCTCTCTATCCCCATTCTAAGCCGCGCAAGTCGAGTATGGGAGGGCACGTTTGCTGCCTAAGGACCGCTGGCAACAGCCGCGGTTTTCAGGACGAGATTTGGTCCATGCCTTTGGCGCGGATGTAGCTGCGCGTTGCATCCGCCGTGATCTTGCATTCGTCGACGAACTTCATGCCGGACGGTGCGAGCGGTCGCGCAATGACTTTTGTGGTCCTCACGCCTTTCTTCAAGAGCTCGCGCACAGCTGCAGACCGCTCGTCGATTGGCGTATCCAGGAAGCGATCGCGAACGTCTTCGTCGAGAACAAGGAACTTCGCAAACAGCATACCGAGGGGAGCTACTCTCCGGCAGCTTCCGTTTCGCCAGTAGCTCAACTATGGTCGTCCTACCGCCGGGTCCTCGCGTGGAAGTTTTATCAAGCACCACCGTCGTAACTGCCGCCGTGGCTACCGCCCCAGCATCGCTGCATCGTGCGCCGGACGGCATTTTGTAGCCGAGGAAGACGGCACTGGTTCGCCAGCAGTTCGCTGCTTTGCCGAAATTGGACGCTTCTGGATGCAGTCAACCCGATTCGATGAAGAGTTTGCAGTCTTGCGACAATGAGCATTCCGTTGTGCAGGGAGTGAAAGAGACCGATACCTTGGGGTGTGCGCACACTGAACGCAGTGAGGATTACACGCGGCGAGCAAGAGCGGGTGGGTCGCCGGGGTCAACCACCATGACGCCTCGATCGCCCTGTTGCACGAGGGGAAACCGTTGTCTTCATCGAAAAGAGCGGCTGTCCAGACGAAAACATGCGGCACGCGAGTCACCCGTCAGGCGTTATGACAACCAGTTCCTGAGGACCTGGACGAATGCGCCGCTTCTGGTTCGTCAGGACACTGGCCTTTTCCTGCGCGAACAGATGCTATGGCCTGACGCGTCACTCAACAGATACGTCGTATGGGACGAAAAACACAACATGCCCTTCCCGATTGAAGGCGACAGAGTGCTTCTTTTCGAACAGAGCGCGACACTGCGCCTTCGCGGCGACGTCGACGTAATTGTTGCCGGAAAAGCCCCGACCCGGGTCGTCTGTACCCCGGCACTTGAGCTCCTTGCCCGTGCCGCGGCGCCCTACGGCCCGGGACACGTCGAACACATCACCGGTGTTGCACCGGCTTGTCTCACGGCAGCAAGCAAGCTCATGTGCGCGGGGCGCCGGATCGCCTATCACGCTTGGACCGGCATCAGTCAGCACAGCAATTCCACTCAAACCGAACGCGCCGTCGCTAGCCTGTATGCCCTTTCCGGCAGCTATGACCTCGTCGGCGGAAACCGTGTTCGTCGCGGCCCGTTTTACCGTCCCGTCAATGGGCTGGGAGCGCTTTCTCCAAGTCAGCTTTCGAAGGCTCTCGGGGCGGACAAGCGTCCGATCGGACCGCCTGCTATGGGGTGGGTGACAGCCCGGGATATGTATCTTGCCGTCACGGAAGCAAAACCCTACCCAATACGGGTACTCGTGGCCTTCGGTACGAATCTACCTCTCTCCCAGGCTGACAGCGCCCTTGCCGAGGAAGCACTAAAGAGGCTGGAGTTCTACGCCCATTGTGACCTCTTCGAAACGCCGGCGGCGCGCTTTGCGGACATCTTCCTCCCAGTCAACACGCCGTGGGAACATGAGGGCATTCGCTTCGGTTTTGAAATCAGCGACGAAGCAGCGTCGCTTGTGCAGCTACGCCAGCGCGTGGTCGAGCCGCGCGGAGAATCGCGCGCTGACAACGATATCGTATTCGATCTGGCCTGTCGCCTCGGAATCAAGGACGAGTTCTTCGGCGGCAACCTGGAAGCGGGCTGGAACTACATGCTGGAACCGCTTGGCCTTTCGTTGGCGGATCTGCGCGCAAACCGGGGCATCAAGTGCGAAATCGATTCCTAAGAGCGCAAATATCAGCTGCCGCACCATGACGGTAGCGGCCGAATCCGGGGTTTTGATACAGAGACGCGAAGGGTCGAACTCTAATCAGAGCTTTTGCATCGAAACGGCCAGCCGGCCGTCCCCACGTTTTACCTCCCGGCGGAGGACGAATTCATCAGACGCAACGGGACCGCGAAACGATTCCCACTAGTGCTGAGTTCCGCCAAGAGCGGCTACTATTGCCATAGTCAGCACAGGGGGCTTGTCTCGCTGAGAAGGAGAGCCCCGGAACCGATTGCGGAAATCGGCCAGGGCCTCGCCCGCAATCGTGGCATTCATGAAGGTGACTGGATCCGGATTTCGACACGTAACGGCGCTGCGCGTTTTGTCGCCCGTATCGGACCGAACCTCGCTGAGGACGTCGTAGTGGCCGAATTCGGCTGGTGGCAGGCTTGCCCCGAGCTCGACCGCACCCTCCTTCCGATCCGCGGGCCGGAAAGCAGCAATGCGAACAGCCTGATCTCGGCCGATGTCGTCGATCCGGTGAGCGGTTCGATCCCGCACCGCTCGTTCCGTTGCAACATCGAGCTCGATCCGCTGACTGAGCGGCGACAGCGGGCCTGGCCGGGCTTTAGCCTCTTTCGCGTCGTCAAGGCGATGATCGAGGCGGAGAATGTTCGCAGCGTGACCTTCGAATCGATCGACGGACAGGAGTTGCCCGATTTCCGGCCCGGCCAGCGTATTCAGGTTCGCATTGATGACCAACTTCAGACAAGTCGTGCCTATTCGCTGACCGGAGCGGCCTATGTCCAAGGTCGCAAGAGCTACAGTATCGCTGTCCGGCATCAGAAGGGCGTTGCGCCGGATGGCACGAACTTCGAAAGCCGGATGTCGGGCTATATTCACCGTGAACTGAAAGAAGGCGACATCGTCGAGCTAAAGGCGCCTTCGGGGAACTTCATTCTGCCGCGTAACTCGCCGCAGCCTCTCATATTGCTCGCCGGCGGCATCGGCATCACGCCCTTCATCAGCCTTCTGGAATCGCTGCCGGATGGCGACCAGACGGAGATCTGGCTCTTCTACGGCAATTTGAACAGCAGAGCGCATGCCTTCCGGAACAGAATTGCCGAGCATCGCCAACGCCTGCCCGGCCTGCGGATCAGGGATCACTATGACGCTCCGCTGCCCGATGACGTACAAGGCCGTGATTATTCCAGCGGCACCCGGATCACCGCGGAAGTCGTGCCGAGTGACGTGATTCAGCGACAGCCTCGGGTCTACATGTGCGGACCGCCCGCTATGATTAAGGCTTTTGCCGATGGCCTTGTGGCGCGCGGTATACCGCGTTTCGACATTTTCAGCGAGGTCTTCCGTTCGCCAGCAGGCCCAATTGTTGATGATGGTCGGCAATATACAGTGACATTTTCGCAATCTCGCAAGGCTCCGGATTCGTGGTCTGCGGCACAAGGGCCATTGCTTCAATTTGCCGAGAAGCTTGGCCTTTCACTGCCGAGCGGTTGCCGCGTAGGGCAATGCGAGAGCTGCGCCGTCCGCGTCGTGTCCGGAACTGTCCGCCACCTTAATGGAACCGAACCCGATGATCCAGCCGTCTGCCTGACCTGCCAGGCGATCCCGACGAGCGACGTCGTACTCGACGCGTGAGCGTCCGCGCCCAGATTGTCGAGACGCCCGAAGCTGCCGGAGCCGTCGCCAGCGGCGATCGCGAGATCAGCAATTTCTCGTGGAATTGTTGAAGAAACGTCTCGGCCGCTTTGCCTGCCTTCATGGAATACGGAGAAGGGCCTGTGTTCGCCACCGGTATCTTTGGGGCGCTTCGCCAAGCGAAAATTCTTCTCGCGACGGGTTCCACTGTCAAGCAATGCAGGCCGCGCGCGGAGCGGGAAGGGATCGATGCGCTCCTGTGCGGTCTTCCAGAGTAAATAAACGCACTCCAAATGCCGTCCCTTTCATACCGCTGACGAAGTCGGTGGATCGCAGGTGAGCAGGTCAATGCTCGCGCTGGTTCGGGCGGTGAGGGGCTTGGCCGTGGGTAAGCGGCGAAACCATAGCCGCCACCTGGGATAGTATTTCGCGCATCCAGAGGCTTGCCGGATCACTGTTGTGAAGGGCGGGCCATTGAACGCTTTCGATCAGCGGGGGTAATGGCAGCGGGAGCTCGACGATCCGCAGGGGTATTGTTTTTGCGAAATGCTGCGCTAGCAGCAAGGGCACGGTCGCTATGCGTTCGGTGCCTGACACCACCGGCATAATCATGCTAAAGCCCTGCACGACGACTTCGATACGTCTCTTCAGACCGTGCTCGAGCAAGTACCATTCCTCGGCGGAGGGCTTCCGGGTGTTGCCGAACTTGACGCCAACGTGCCCCATCGACATGTATTTCTCGAATGTAAGTGGCTCTGATAGCTGCTCGTTCGTGGCACAACCTACGCACACAAATGTATCCTCAAACAGTGCTGCGTGAGGATGCATCGACATGAACATTTCCGGTACAATCAGAAAATCGATTTCGCCGCGTCGGAGAAGCTCCTCGAAGTCGTCGGCAAGAGGCAGACATTCGAAGCTGACTCCGGGAGCTTCCTGCCTCGCACGCTCCACGACCTTTTGAAAAAATACGAGTGTCACGTAATCGGAAAACACGATTTTGAAGCGGCGATCCGACCGGGCCGGATCAAAGGGTTTTGGAGAAACAATGGAGAGCTGAATGTGCAGCAGAGCCTCGCGAACCGCGGGGGCGAGCCCTTCCGCACGCGGTGTCGGTATAAATTCGCGGCCAACCATCACAAACAGATCATCGCCAAAATAGGTGCGTAACCGAGCGACGGCCGCGCTCATCGCCGGCTGGCTCAGGTTGATACTGCGTGCTGCCGCCGTGAGGTTACGCTCGGTCATGAGAGCGTCCAGCACGACCAAGAGATTCAGATCAAGACCATTGAACCGCATGTCTTCACCCATTTATAGCGCGGATGTAAGCCGCCCAAAAACAGCTATCCACTATATTAGAAAAATATAATTTGCTCCAAATCAAGTAGATGGCTGGCAAATCTGCGCGGGTTCAGCCACGCCGTCGGATGACAGTCGCATCGCGGCTGGACTCCAGCAGGAAGCACACGAGAATGAGTCTGTTGTGGGACACGTTCCTCTCACAGCTGGCCGCCGAGATACCGCGGCGAGGCCGTCTTGTGTCCGGTTAACCGCTTTCGCGTGGGACACGTTCGACGACGGCGGTGGTTTCGAAGTCGTGCGCTACCATCGCGGTGCACGCTTCGGGGGCATGGCCGCGCCAGCGGCAAGGACAGCACTGGTCATTGAGGCCGGTATGACGGGGACCAGAACGAGTTTCTTCATAATGATCTCCACGAACTAGATGGTGGATTACCGGCGGTAGACGGCCGTAAACGAGGCCTTGCCCAGCACTTTGTCGCCCAACCCCTTGTTCAGCACAAAGCCATGCAGTGCTGCCGTGCCCGTCTTGGGAACGCCGGCCGCCGCGTCGATGTCTTCAACCGCCAGTGCGTAGAGTGAGAATTGGTAACGATGCGGCTTGTCGCCCACCGGCGGGCAAGGGCCGCCATAGTTGCCGTTAACGCCGGTTGCACCGGTGTCCTGGTAGTCGTTGCCGCCGTCATAGGCGCCACTCGGCAGATTTGCCGGGGCATTGCCGGCTCCTTCGGCCAGCTGCGTGACGGTGGCTGGGATGTTATAGACGGTCCAATGCCAGAAACCGCTGCCGGTAGACGCATCCGGATCGTACACCTGTAGGACGAACGACTTGGTGCCTGCTGGCGCGCTTTTCCATTGCAGGGCGGGTGAGATATTTTCGCCCTTGCAGCCAAAGCCGTTCAGGACGTACTTGTCGTCAATCTTGCTGCCCGGTGCGATGTCGGGACTGGAGAGTGTGACCTTTTCGGACGAGCCGGCAACGGCCGGCGCCGAGGCAAGGCCGGCGGCGCCAACCAGGACTGCGGCAAGCAATGAGTAGCGGGTTGATGTAGTCTGGTTCATGAGTTTCTTACTTTCACTTTGAAGCTTGAGGGATCCGGCTTACCCTCGACACGATTGTCAGTTTTCGGTTGGCTCGTTCTTCAGGCCCAACACCTGGATCAGCTCAATGGTCGGCGGCACCGCAAACAGATCCGGTGCCTTCGCCATCAGGGTTTGCGCGATTGGGCCGGAGAGGTGGTCTTGGCGTCCCTTCTCGTCGTGGAACGCGTCGAATATGCCAAACGTCGTATTCGACAGTCGCAGTGCGAACCAGATCGGGGTAGAGCCCTCGTCTTGCGCCATTTCGAGTGCGGCTCGCAGGAAATCCTCCACATCAGCCTCCTTGCCCGGCTTGGCATCAAGGCGGGGCACACAGGGCGTACTGGATCATTGAATTAAACTCCTTCGGTGGGCGTCGAACATCCGACGAAGGCCACAGTAAATGCGGGGTTCTATTTACGGCATTGCCGCAAATGACATTTTCGGTATCATAAGCGCCATGAAGATCGTTGTCATTGCCCTCAACAATGTATTCGACACCGGTTTGGCAGCCGTGCTCGACACGCTTGCCACCGCCAACGGAACTCGCTACCCTGGAATCCTTTCCAGTGCCCAAGTTCGAGTGCGTGGTGGCTGGTGTCAGGGAGGCCGTGCACACTTCGCTGGGGCTGAGCGTGCCCGTGCAACCCACGGGCGCAGTAAGGCAACCTGACTGGGTAATCGTTCCGGCACTCGGCACCAAAATGCCGGAACCATTACTTGAGGTACTTGATGGGCACGAGTCGAAGGATGCGGCAGACCAGCTGCGAGCTTGGCATGCCGAGGCGCGCGGATCGGCGCGGCATGCATCGGGACATTTCTGCTGGCCGAGTCGGGTCTTTTGTGCGGTCACGACGCGACGACGGCCTGGTGGTTGGGGCCGCTGTTTCGCCAGCGCTATCCTGAAGTTCGGCTTGACGAACGGCGCATGCTGGTTCCGTCGGGCGACGTCGTCACCGCCGGCGCGGCGATGGGGCATCTGGAACTCGCGCTTTGGCTGGTGCGCCAAACAAGCCCTGCGCTGGCCGACATGGTGGCGCGCTACCTGCTCGTCGATACGAGGCCGTCCCAGGCCCCTTACGATACATCTCGCGAATGCCGATCCGCTGGTTCAGCACTTCGAACGCTGGGCCCGCAACCGTTTGCACGAGGGTTTCTCTCTTGACGTGGCCGCGGATGCCCTGCACGTCAGCAAACGTACGCTCCAGCGCCGCATGGACGCCGTGCTTGGAAAATCGCCGCTGTCGTATTTTCAGGACCTGCGTGTTGAACGGGCGGTGCACCTGTTGCGTACCAGCCGGGTAACCTTGCGCACTCTACTGCGGAAGCGGCTTGGCCGGGGGGTGCGCGAGCTGCGGGACCTTTCCGGCCGCTGAACGAGAGGGATCAACGCTCGGCCCGATCTCACGAGGTCTATTCGGCCGACTTGAAACACAGCACACGCGTCGCCTCGCCATTGTTATTTTGAATGCACCAATGGAGTGGCGGCAAGTTCGGTTCTCCTGGGCCGCAGGCTCGCCGACGTGCCCCCCCGGCCGGCGATGGCACACATGCGGGCATCGACCTAGTGAATCCTGCTTCTCGTCGGGTCTCTTGGCGAACGCGAATGGTAGGAGCGAAGCAAGTGAGTTGAACGCAATTGGCGTCCATTTCGGCAGCAGGATCAAATGCTGCGCTCCCAGCAAGAGATCAGCCAAGCGGACCTTGGACAGACGCTCGGAGTGACATCGCTGCAGGTGGAGAATACGAGACCGGATTCGACCGCAAGCAAGCTGGAAGCAATCGGTGACGCTCTCGGTGTGCCCGTCTCTTTATTTTTTAAAGTTGGCTCCGCGGGAACGGCATGACATTGAACCAGATTCTGATAAGGAGCGAAAGCGCCCTGATCGGCTCGACAGCCACCAGAGCACTGGAATTGCCGTCGTGGAGCGAAGGGAACTAAAAGTGACGATGAAGAGCTCCATGGTCGATTGGATAAACCGGCAGTCCCCCAGAGTGGCGACCGACTCCGGCTTCCCGGCGGACCGCCCCGACTGGCTGACGGATGAGATGGTGCAGCGGGCAGCGGGATCCGTAGGCGCGCACATCTATTCAATGCAGGGAACAGGCCGGATTAGACCGCATGCAGGCAATGCTGGATGATCTTCGGCCAAGGCAGGTTGAGATTGCCGCAGAGTTCATACCGGACGAGAAACGCGCCTCGAGGCTTTCTGTCCCGCTTCCGTGGCCGATGACGTTCTGGAGAACAGGATCATAGAATGAGCAGAAGCGTCCAGGACCTCGCAATGATGATGATCGATCATCTCAGGGCGCACCGAGGAGGAGAGGCCAACGCGATTCTCGATCATATCGATGCTTGGCAAAGGCGCGGCTATGGCGGTAGCCAAATCACGATGGCTCGAATGCGTTTGGGCCGAAACGGCCTTGATGAGCGATGGCAGCGCTGCCCGACGCCGCCGCCCGAGATGCGCAAGCCGATCCATTTGCAATGTCTTCGTGCCAAATCCAAACGTCTGAGAACTGCCGAGCTTGGCGTTGCACTTTCATTCGTTGCGCCATCGTCGTGTCTCGCGTCCGCCAGCAGACAAACCCGTTTATCGTCGCTCGTGTACGCCGGGATCCTCCGCTGACCATCGAGGCGAAGGCGTTCTTTGATACCCCGAAGGACGCGACCTGGCGCAAAGGTCTTGTTCGGAATGTTCGGCTTAAGACTGTCCGGTTCAAGACAAAGTAGGATGCGACGGATAGGCAGCGGCATTCTCCCGCCGCTGAATCTGAAGGGCGTTTCCCTTGCAAAACGAGCCTGGTTCGCTTTGGCACACTTATTGCACGCATGCCTGTAGATCGGCACGCTGGGTATCGGCGAAAATTAGGACGGCCCAAAGGAAATACTTGGCCTGACGATCCCATCCTAGGGAGAAGATGATGGGTACAGGAATGGATTCGCAGATCAGTGCGTTTGCGCTGCAAGCTTTCAGGACCCCGGAAGCAACAACGGCCGCCGAGGACTGGCGAGGCGGCCCCGAGATCGCAAATTTTCTTCTAGATAACGGTATGGAGGTGGTCGTCATACCTGACCACCGGATGCCAACCGTCAAGCAGATGGTCTGGTACAAAGCCGGCGGCGCCGATGCGCCTCCGGGGAAATCCGGCATCGCCCATTTTCTAGAGCATCTCATGTTCAAGGGCACGAGAAATCACCCGGCCGGCGAGTTTGGCGCGAGGGTCGCGGAAATCGGTGGCAAGCAAAACGCCTGCACCGGGTTTGACTACACCGCGTACCATCAGACGGTCACGCCGGAAGCCCTCGGAACAATGATGGAATTCGAAGCCGACCGAATGAGGCATCTTGTTCTAACTGACGCGGTGATTGCACCGGAGCGCGATGTCGTTCTCGAAGAGCGGCGCATGCGCTATGAAAACAACCCAAGTGCTCGTCGCTATTGGGCGCTGCAAGCGACCCTCTATCAGAACCATCCGTACCGCATTCCGAGGATCGGCTGGATGCACGAGATCGAACAGCTCAATCGTGAGGACGCCGAAGCGTTCTTCGATCGCTACTATGCTCCGAACAACGCCGTACTGGTGGTGGCGGGCGACGTGGATGCAACAACGGTGCGCAAGCTGGCGGAGAAGACCTATGGGGCCGCACCGCGTGGCCGGGACCTGCCGCCGCGGATCAGGCCGCAGGAGCCGGAGCAGAACACCAAACGAACGGTCGTGCTCACCGACCCGCGCGTGACCGTGCCGAGCTTCCGGAAGTCCTGGGTAACGACCTCCTACGGGAGCTCCGAAGCGGGCGACGCGGAAGCCCTCGATCTTCTGTCGGAAATTCTGGGCGGAGGAACGCGCAGCCGGATCTATCAGGAATTAATCGTGAAACAGGGGATAGTCTCCTCGGGTGGCGCCTATTTCAACGGAACATCGCTCGATCCATCGAGCTTCAGTGTTTATGGCGCACCGCGGGGCGATGCGACGATCGAGGACGTGGAAAACGCAATCGACGCTGAAGTCCAGAAAATCATCGACACCGGTGTTACCGATGTCGAACTGGAGAAGGCCAAGAACCGTTTAGTGCGCTCGATGATATTCGCAGGCGACCGCCAGCGAGGATTGGCCGAGATATACGGGAGGGCGCTTGCGATCGGCCGCACCGTAGACGATTTACACGCCTGGCCCTTGAGGATCCGCGCGGTGACGCCGGCCGAGGCACAGTCGGTTGCCCGGAAGTACCTTAATCCTCACCGTTCCGTGACGGGATACCTGCTGCCACATGCCATCTCGGGAGCTAAATGCCAATGACAACGCTCAACCGCATGCTGATCGAAAGCTCCAAGCCACTGCTCGCCGCGCGCATCCTAGACGTTGCGGCGCCGGGCCGGGCCGCGCCGGCGATACAGAAAATCGAGACAACGGGGGGGATAAAGGCTTGGCTGGTGGAAGATTATTCGCTGCCGATCACCACCATTGGGTTCGCGTTCGAGGGCGGCACCACGCAGGATTCTTCCGGTAAGGAAGGCGAGGTCAGGCTTATGACCTGGCTATTGGGCGAAGGGGCCGGCGACCTTGACAGCGAAGCCTTCCAGGAGCGGCTCGACGATGCTGGCGCTGAGATGCGGTTCGGGGCTGGGCGCGATGCGGTCTACGGCTCCATGCGAGTGCTCGCCGATCAGAAGGATGATGCGTTCGATCTNCTCCGGCTGGCCGTCGAGCAGCCGCGCTTCGACCAAGCGCCTTTGGACCGCGTCCGCGGGCAGATCGTCACGGGCATCATCGCGGAAGCCAAGGATCCGGAGACGGCCGCGCAGGGCGCATGGAGGAAGGCGCTCTATGGCGATCATCCTTATTCCCGGCCGGACGAAGGGACCGAGCAAACTCTTGCCACTGTCACGACCACCGATCTAAAGGCGCTCCATAAGCGGCTTTTCGCACGGGGCAAGCTAACCATCGCCGTGGCGGGAGCGATCGATGCCAACGCCCTCAAGGGTGATCTGGATCGGATATTCGCCGGTTTGCCAGCCACACCGTCCCTGGTGCCCGTGTCGGAAAGCGCCCCCAAATTGGGGCAGGAAATACATATTCCGTATGACCTCCCCAAGACCGGGCTGCACCTGGCCTATCCGGGAGTTAGCCGCAAAGACCCGCAGTTCTTTGCAGCGCATCTGATGAATCATATTCTCGGCGGAGGAGCGTTCACGTCGAGGCTCCGGAAAGAGGTGCGCGAGAAGCGAGGGCTTACTTACAACATCAGATCTCGCCTCGTGAACAGCGGCCACAGCTCTATGCTCTTGATCGATACGGGGACCGGCCCTGATCGCGCCGCAGAGACGCTTTCAATCATTCGTGCGGAAGTCCGGCAGATGGCAGAGCAAGGCGTAAGTCAGGAGGAGCTTGAAGCGGCGAAGAAAAAGCTCATCGGTGGTTACGCGATTGACAATCTAAACTCGTCCAGTGCGATCGTGAAAACCCTCGTCGAAATTCAGGAGCGAGATCATGACACCGACTATATCGAGCGCCGGAAGCAGTTGATCCAGGCCGTAACCGTTGAGGACGTCGGAAGGGTCGCAAAACGGCTTCTCTGTGCCGACCCTACCGTGATGATCGTGGGAGCGCCGCTCTAAAGAAGGAACTGATCGCGTCCAAAGGGATGAACGAGTGATTTCTAAGATCGGCTTTGGCGTCGGCACGGCCGCCTGCGCATCGTCGTCACATGCGCCTTGCTCGTACTTCTGAACCCCATGCGGATAAGGTTGCGCGACACGTCATGGCGTTTTGCCAGACCATGCAGCGTTCGCCGGCGAGGAATTCCTGCGCGACCTGACGTTTGAATTCGACGCTGTGACTGCGGTGTTTTGCCATGGGTCTTCTTTCCGAAAACCCGGTAGGCCAGTCAATTCCTCATCCCGATCTGTCCACCCCAAGGGGCGCACGCCAGCCCGGTTAAACTTTGCCCTGGTGCGAGCAATCTTACGTCGTGCGTGCGTGGTGACGAAGAGCTAAGAATCGTTGTAGAGTTGGCGACGGATAGGAGGGGGTCTGTTCTCAATACGACCTTTGAGGAGGTCCGAACATGCGAGAAGTGCCATGGCATACCCCGCTGTGGGTGACACTGCAAAATGGCATGAAGCGCCAGTTTTGCGGGCCCTACGACGCCCTTGATTTCCTGGAGAATGAATGGCCGAACCAGCGAGTGCAGCACGCACGGGCGGTACAAGCCTGCCGTGAAGCGTTGCATCACCCCGCATACGCGAGTTCCGCAAGAAACTGTTTCAGGGCGGCATGCATCGAAGCGGCATTCGCATGCGGCGAAGCTGGAGATCTGATCACTCGAACTGAGCGAAGCCGGTGACCCGACATAGATAAATTCCTGGCTAATCCGCGCAGGTCATTGCGGCGCAGAAGAACGTCCAGGCTTTGGCATGGTTCGAACGTCCCAGAGTGGCTCTTGCAAGGGTAGGGCGCCAGTTTATATAGTGCAGCACGTTTTGGACCGGCTTGATTGAGCAGCCTCTGGCGGACGAAAAGAGATCGTAGGCGTGTGCGCCAATTGCCGCGGTGATGTTCCCGCGTCAGGCAACGCCTGCCGCGGGATCAAACGCCGGCTCCTATTTCTCGATTTCCTCATTGGTTATCCGCTTGCTCCCTGTTTCGATTGCCTCAATGGGATGATGTGACACCGTCGGTGAGCTGTAGCGTCCACCGCAGCAAATTCGCGGCCAGCGCGGGGGCCCATCACGTCCTCCGTTGCCGGCAAAAAACGGGACAGGTTTGCTGAACTCGCGGGTCGATTATCGGCAACGATACATCTGTACATCGTCGAGCAACCTCGGCTGCCGGAAGCTCTCGCCAATCAGCGTCCAGCCGTGAGGATTCGCCGCGCCGGCCGCCAACCTTTTCAAAAGGCGTCACGTGGCGGGTTGCCTGTCATTGATCGACGTCAAGGATTGTTCTTTCCGATCCTGTAGCCTCTTCTGTAGGTTCATGGACATGCGGCAGTGAACAGACAAACCGCGCTCGGCGGCGATTGCGCCGTACTCCTGCTCGCAGGCGCGTCCGCGCTCTGTGGCGAAAGTCCGTGAAACGATGGCGCGGCTTACGCGCACCAGTTCTTCCAGCTTTCGAACGATAAGTGAGCCATTTCAGCTGGAATACTTCGACGAGTGCTAAGGATCGAGAGGAGAGCAGGGGTGAGCTTTCTTGAAACGAGTTTGGAGCTGTTTCATCAACGATATTCGCCGGACCTAGGTCCTGAACAATACGCTAAACACCGGAGTTGATCGAAACGGTAATTCGATGAGTGGCGCGTTGCTATGGTCTGAGGCTGAATTTCAGAGGATCAGGAATGCGCTCGACACCGGGACCACCAATATGGTGGAAGCTGAGATCAAGTTGGCGCAAGAACTACAGCAGAGAGTGCGAGATTATGTACAATGTATCACCGAGACAAGCGATCCCGTAAAGGCGTGTCGGTTCTGGAATATGGCCCCGGAACAGTGCGGGCATTCCAACAAAAGACGCTTCCCCTTGTGACAGACTTGCGCGGCGAGGCCTCACGTTGCGTGCTGGTCGATCGGTCGAACGAGTTCCTTGCGGACATCGCGGAGTCAGCGGCAGCTTTCGGGTTAAAAATCGACTTTATACGCGATGATATATTCTCTGGGCGACGCTATTTTTTCGATGATGAAGCGGCTTTTGTTGGCATGTTTGGCCGGACATTCGGGAATCTTGCTGCCTGCATATGTGATGCACCCCCGGCGGAAGTGGTCGTCCAGGCGCTGAAGAAAATATCGAACTGCGCTAAGCGTTGCTGGGTTGCAATCTCGATTGGCTCAGATCTGAGGAGGGATGCCGCGAAGTTATACTATAAAGCGCATCCAGAGTTTCAGCAAAATGTTTTCTACAGAATGAAAGCAGAGTTGCCTGTCGACGGCAACTTCGATCCAGAGGCCTTTGAGTATGAAGCGGATATTAGAGGTGATGATGAATTCATGCAGGTAGTACACACCGCCGTCGTAAAAAGGAATTCATCATTTTGCCTCAAGGGCAGCAATATCAGGTTATTGCGCGGTGATCGATTGCATCTAAAGAACCTCGTTTTCTTTTTCTAACGCATTTTTTGAACAATGTGCGCATTTGGCAGGGCTCGCGTCCATCGATGTGATCTCGGATAATGCCGGCTCAGACATTCACGTGCTCGAGAAGGTGGCTTGAAGCATCACGGAGGAGACAGAGCGGACGGTTGTCGAGAGATAATGTGAGGCCGGCGGAACAGCGCCGTTAAATAGCAGAACAGCCCCGCTAACCAGGGCATCATGTTTACCACGGCAGTAAATGAACCTTGTGAGTAAAAGTACTCCTTCGTGGCTTTGGTAGCGGTCAAGAGCCGAGGACAGGCTATCAGCCGTGACATGGCAATTCCCGGGGCGAGTGCGACGAGAGAGCAGGATATTTTCGTCCACGTCACGAGGAAAGAAGCGGCGCTCTCCCGTCAACGACCTGTCATTCCTGCCCACCGGGTTCGCGAGGTGAACCGGCGACCACTCCCGTGAAATCAGGGGCTGGGATGCACTTCCTCCTCCAGCCAAGCAATGTCCAGCACGGCTGGGGGAACCGTCTTCACAGGCTCTTAACACTCAGTCCACCTGACGCGGCGTTATGTTGATGTAGAACATGTCTGATGCCCGACAAATGTCAGGTATGCGACATGTCGGTTTCGACCACCGCATTGTATTTATAAGAGGTTCTTCTTTGGCACGAATAATGCTTGGGGTATGCAGAAAACCCCGTAAACCCCTTAATGACGCCGAGTCAAAGTGATAGCTCAATCCCCCCCACTGATCATCGTGATTCTGATTCAGGGGTTGGTCTATGACAATGCTCGGTCAGGCTGCGGCTGGGGCGGGAAGTCCATTCCAACTTCGCAATCGGTTCAGCCTCGTCAGTTCTGGAGTGTCCGGAGACTTGTCGAGGCAGCAGGTCCGGATGCGGCGGTTGCGCAACAAGGCGGCCGCAGGCTCCCCAGGGCCTGAACGCTGCTGCGAAGCGTCGATCCAAGAAAGCAGTAAATGACAAAACTGAGGGAGGCAAATGGCCATGTTGAAGATCTGGGCTTTAGCGCTCGTGCTGATCGTTGAGACCGGAGCAGCCGGCGCGCAGGCGCTGCCGAACGGTCCGGCTCCTGGGGATCCGCCGCTGGCGGTGACCGACTTCGAGCGGGCGCTCGCGATCAACGACCACTATCGCCGACTCTCCGTCGCTCTCCCCGAGCTGCCTTTCTGGGTGAGCGAGGACAGCTTCGCCTACCGCCGCAGCAGTCACGGCGAGCACCAGTTCATATTGGTCAACGCCGCCACCGGCGAGAAGCGGCCGGCCTTCGATCAGGTCCGCGTCGCGGCGGCGCTGACCGAGGCGACCCACCAGAGCTTTAAGCCCGAAAACCTTCCGTTTGACCGCTTCGAACTGACCGACAATGGTGGCAGGCTCAACTTCCCCAGCGGGAATGAACTGTGGAGCTGTGACCTTGCGAACGATGCCTGCACGCGCACCGCATTGCATCCGAGCGACCCGGACTATCAGGAAGTAAGATACGACTACACGCCGCCAGTGACGAATGATCCCGAGAAGTGGAGCGTGTCGCCGGACGGCAAATGGAGTGCCTATATCAAGAACTACAATGTATTCCTGCGCAGCAAGGACGGCGCGGAGGAAGTCGCGCTGAGCTGGGACGGATCAGAAGGCAACTACTACGCTTTCTCGACGCTGAGCTGGTCCCCGGACTCGCGCCACCTCGCGGCCTACCGCATCCGCCCCGGCTACGAGCGCAAGGTGCACTATCTCAGATCGTCGCCGAACGAGCAGCTTCAACCCGAATTTTCTTCCATCGATTATCTCAAGGCGGGCGACGTGCTTCCGCTTCCCCAGCCCGTGCTGTTCGACGTTGCCGGCCGGCGCGCGATAGCAATCGACAACGCCCTGTTTTCGAACCCATTCCAGTTATCGCCCATCCAGTGGTGGAAGGACGCGCGCGGCTTCACCTTCGAATACAACCAACGCGGCCATCAGCTCTATCGTCTGGTCGAGGTGGATGCCGCCACTGGCCGGACGCGCGGGCTGATCGATGAGGCCAGTAGGACCTTCGTCGATTACCTACCGCTGGCGAGGGACCAGAGCTGGACAGGGAAAACCTACCGTTACGATGTCGATGACGGCAAGGAGATTATCTGGGCGTCGGAACGCGACGGGCACGAGCATCTTTATCTGTTCGACGGCCGGACCGGCGCGCTCAAGAACCAGATCACCCGCGGCGATTGGGTGGTGCGGGCGGTCGACTATGTCGATCCGATCCAGCGTCAGATCTGGTTCGAGGCAAGCGGCATGAACCCGGAGGAGGATCCCTACTTTGTCCACGCCTACCGCATTGGCTTCGACGGCGAGGGGCTGACCCCGCTCACGCCCGAGCCAGCCAACCACCACATCGAGTTTTCGCCCGACGGCCGCTACTATGTCGATCTGTGGTCGCGCGTCGATCTGCCGCCCCGCATGGTGCTCTACCGCACCAAAGACAATGCCAAACTGATGGATGTCGAGACCGCGGAGATTTCCGAGCTCACCGCCGCCGGCTGGCGACCGCCGCAAAGCTTTCGTGCCAAGGGGCGGGACGGCAGGACCGATATTTGGGGCGTCATTCATCTGCCCGCCAATTTCGATCCGACGAAGAGATACCCCGTGGTGGAGGACATCTATGCCGGGCCGCAAGGCTCGTTCGTTCCGAAATCATTCTCGACCGTGATTGAGCCGCTTACGCAATTAGGTTTCATCGTCGTGCAGATCGATGGCATGGGCACTAACAACCGCTCGCGCGCCTTTCATGACGTTATCTGGAAAAACTTGAAGGACGCGGGCTTTGCCGATCGCATCCTTTGGCACAAGGCGGCTGCCGCGGAGTTTCCCTGGTACGACATCTCCAATGTCGGGATTTTCGGCGGGTCCGCCGGCGGCCAAAATGCGGTAGGCGCGCTGCTCTTTCATCCCGAATTCTACAAGGTCGCGGCCGCCAACAGCGGTTGCTACGACAACCGCATGGACAAGATCTGGTGGAACGAACAGTGGATGGGGTGGCCGGTCGGCATCGAATATTCGCAGTCCTCCGACATCGACAATGCCCATCGGCTGCAGGGCAAGCTGATGCTCATCGTCGGCGAAATGGACAGCAATGTTGATCCGTCCTCCACTTTTCAACTTGCCGATCGGCTCATCAAGGCGGGAAAAGATTTCGAAATGGTCTATGTGCCCGGTGCGGATCATGGTGCACCCGGTACGTTCACCGACCGCAAAGTCCTGGACTTCTTCGTTCGCAACATTCTCGGGCAGAACCCGCCGAACTGGAACGCCATTCCGTTAGCGTTGCCGAAGGACAAAGCGAGGGAGTGACGGGGCCGGGGAGAGCGTTTGTCACGGGGTAGATGCGAAAATTGCGGTGCTTTCCACCCGGGGCAAGGAGGACACGCCCGTCGGCGCATGCCTGAAACAGCTTTGTAAAATGTCCACCGCACTGACTGTTTGCTCTTTCGCTAAGGACGGCAGCAATTTTCGGCTGCCTCCTCCAATCCCACACACTATTAGACGTCCGTCCATTCACGCAGATGGCATGAGGCCGGTGAGCTTCAGGACATCCCTGGAATTTCGCAAAGCGCTTCCCCAAATCGGGGGTGATAATCATTCCCTGGATGCGGTGTCGACGGCGAAAAGCAGCCGGTGCAATTGCTCACTCGTCCGCGTCACCACCGTTGCCTGACGCAGAGGCCAATGGAACCTGTTGTGACCTGATCGTTGCAACCGTCAAAAAAACAGTAGACTAATCCGATCGCGCGACGATTGTAGAAGAAAAGACCGCCTGGCTGCCGATTCCGAAGTTTCTAAGGTAACCACATTCATGCATGATGCTGTCGTTATCCGTTCCGGTACTGCACAGGCAGTTATCAACCGCAAAGGAGCAGAGCTAATTAGGTGGCAGGTCGGTGCAAACGACCTCCTTTGGCCGCGAGGCTCCCCAGGTTGGAACCGAACTTGTCCCCTGATGTTCCCTTCATGCGGATGGAGTGAGTCTTCGCTTGTCGAAATAGAAGGGCAATATTATCCGATGCCTGTTCACGGCTTTATCGGGATGCAGGAATTTGACGTGGTTTCCAACTCAGAAAGTGAGGTGATGTTAGAAGCATCTGACGATGAATTTACGAAAACAATGTTTCCATTTTGTTTCCGGTTTACGATTAAGTTCAAAATTGTGGACAGCCAACTGAGCATTGATATCTCCGTAAAAAACAAGTCATATAGCACGTTCCTGCCTTATTCCATCGGAATACATCCCGGGTTTAGATGGCCGTTACTGTCTTCGCGCAAAGATGGCTGGCGGCTGCAGTTCGAGAAATCAGAATCTCCACTTGTTCCTTGCATATCTTCTCAAGCGCTAATTCGAAGTAACCAACGGAGAATTCCATTCCAGGGAAGGTCTCTCGATCTGAATGAGACCCTTTTCGAAAATGATGCCCTTTGTTTTTTGAATGCGAACAGCAAAAGGCTGTCGCTTGTTGGAGAGAAGGCCACAATCAGAGTTGACGCGCCAGATGCGCGTCACTGGGTTGTATGGTCTCTTCCACAGCAGGACTTTCTGGCGTTGGAACCATGTACGGGGCACGGTGACATGGAGGGCAGACGCATTCCATTTGACGAGCGAGAACACAATGTCAATCTCGCCCCAGGAGAAGAGCAACAATTCCGAGTACGATTTGAGTTCTTGCAGCATGAACATTAGTCCTGCACCACCGGGCATGTCAGAGGTCCAACTGACTGGCCTTGTGATTGTGCCAATCGTTATGTACGGCAGACAAAATCCTGCCCGGCAAGACCGATTTCGCCGAAACGCCGATATTCCCATTGTTGAGGGCCCCGCCACAGCGAACGATGGCGCCGACAATACCGAAGTGACAACGGCCTTGAAGATGGCGCCCTTGCAGGCTCACTGGCTTTTTCATTCAGCGGATCAGTGGAGACTTAATCCGCCTCTGACGATGGCTGCCGGTCGGCTGGCTCGCGCTTGCCACGGGCGCTGACATCGGACGCTTTTAAGGATGCGGGAGCACCCGCGGGCTCGCCCGCAGATCCGATAGTCCGAGATGCGACAATTCTTGAACATGTTGAATGCCGGTTCGCTCGATCGTGTTGTTTTGGAAGAGTTTTTTCTTTGGCATGCATATTGCTCTCAGGCATTTGCAGAAGTCACGGACCAACGATGATTGGGCGGAGATGTCGAATGCCAGCACAATGCTTTCTGCCGGGACCTAGGTCCGATCATCCTGGGCGCATGTGCCCGCACCGTCGGAACGAGGGCACGGAGCTATCGTTCGCCAGTTGGGTCGGATTCTTGCGTCTGTAGGAGCCTGGATCATGGCTGACTCTAGGGACCTTGAACTGTTCCGCCAACGTATCGCCGAAGCACTCCCTTCGGCCAACATTCCAACCCTGCTGCTCCTTTTGTACCAGTTCACAGGGCAAGTGTTGGCTGAGAACGCCGTTTATTCCCGTGAGGAGCCGCTGGGATGAGAACGATTCCGGCGGTTTTGCGGTCGAATTGCAGATGGAGGTTCGCGATGCAGCACTGTCCGCCATCATGGCTTGGCGCCAGGGGGCACACATCGCCAAGCCGGAGCTGTCGGCAGATGAGTTGATACGCATGCTGTCTATTTCAGAGGCCGAACCTGTTCCGCCGGAATACGCTGACATGATGATCCACAAGCTGCGGAGGTATTCAGGCGCCGTTCCCGATCCAATATGCTTGCCGGAGGGCTTCCGCGTGCTCATCATGGGGGCTGGCATGTCCGGTCTAGCGGCTGCAATTCGGCTGCGACAACTGGGCGTTTCCTACATCCAGATCGAAAAGCAAGATCACACCGGCGGGGTATGGCACTCACAGCGCTACCCTGGCTGCGGGGTGGACACGCCCGGACATCTCTACGCCTACACTTTTGCCGGTGGCAACTGGAGCAAGTTCTTCCCGTTGCAGCGGGAAATCGACGACTATTTCAACCGCGTTGCTCGTGAATTCGGCATCGAGAGCTCTATCCGCTACTGCACCGAGTGCCTTGTCTCTCGCTATGACGAAGAGAGCCGGACCTGCCATTCCCGTTTACGCCTGCCCGACGGCACGGAAGAAACCCTAGTAACCAATGTGGTCATTCGGCGGTGGGAGGCTTCACCACTCCGAAATGACCGAACATCCCGGGCCTCCTCGACTTCGATGGTCCGGTGGTACACACCTCCGAATGGGACCCTGAGGTTGCCCTCGACGGCAAACGGGTGGCAGTGATTGGCAATGGGGCCTCCGCTATGCAGGTTGTTCCTGCCATTGCAGATCGGGTGGGCGCCCTGGCAATCTTCCAGCGTTCACGCCAATGGGCGGCGCCCTTTGCGAAATTTCGGATGCCGGTTCCGGAGCCGGTGCAGTTCTTGCTCCGCGAGGTGCCACACTACGAATGGCTGTACAGGCTTCGGTTGAGTTGGATTTTCGACAGTCACGTACACGAGGCCCTGCAGAAGGACCCGGCCTGGCCGCATCCAGACCGTTCTGTGAATGCGGTGAACGACGGCCAGCGCGAGACTTATACGCGGTATATCGAAGAACAGCTGGCGGGGCGTCCCGACCTTCTAGCCAAGGTCATCCCGCCGTACCCGCCATTTGGCAAGCGGATGCTCCTAGATAACGGCTGGTACAATACCCTTCTCAAGCCGCATGTGACACTCGTAGACGCCGCCGCTGAGCGTGTGGAGGGCAGGTCTATCCACGGGATCAATGGTGAAACGCATGAGGCAGACGTTCTCATCGTCGCTTCAGGCTACGATACCACACGCTTTTTACTTCCGGTTGAGGTGATCGGACGCAACGGCGTGACAGTATGTGAGGTCTGGAAGGACCGACTGCCAAGCTTATCTCGGCACCGTTGTGGCGGGCTTTCCGAACTTCTTCATGCTAAACGGCCCCAATACGGCGCTCGGCCATCGGGGCAATTTCATGTTCACGATCGAAAGCCAGATCGATTACGTGCTGAGCGTTCTGCGCCAGATGGGCGAGGAAAAGCTCGTGGAGGTCGAGTGCCGTCAAGATGTGTATCAACGCTACAACGAAACGATCCAAGAGATGCACCAGCAGATGATCTGGAGTCATCCCGGTATGTCCACCTATTTTCGCAACGATAAAGGGCGAATTGTAACGAACAGCCCTTGGCGCCTGATCGATTATTGGAACCTGACGAAGGAAGCGAACCTCGCCGACTACCATACTGTGTGCCACGTCGGCTCCCAACCAGAGGTCTCTGCTGAGGCGGTTCGAGAGGGCAGTCAAACACCCGCTCGTGAGTAACTCGCTGGCTAACAAAGGCCGTGTTGACGACGTGCTTGCACGGTTTGCGACCAGGGCTGAATTCGCGATTGCGGCAAGTCCACGAAATTCGCCGAGATCTGGCCCGGTTCGTCTCAATGTTTGGCACGCTGATGCGTCGGCAAAACACTGCCCCGCGCAAACGTGCGCGGCTCGTCGATCTCCCGAGGTTGTTATGGCCGAGCCACGTCATCTCTGACCATGTCCCTGAGTGACAGCTTGAAGGCGTTCGGCTCGCAACTGTTGAACGCATCCGTTTCCTGCTCATACGTTTCGTTGCATAGCCCGGTACGGCGTGCGAGCCGCTTCAGTGTCTCAAGCAGGTCATCGAAGTACGTGAAGATGATGGGGATAACGATAAGGCAAAGTAGCGTTGACGTTATCACGCCGCCGATCACCACAATGGCCATGGGCCGTCGGAAACCTGAATCGCCTCCCGTCAGGCTAAGAGCAACCGGAAGCATGCCCGATGCCATGGCGATGGTCGTCATGACAATGGGACGCCCGCGCTTATGGCAGGCATCCACGAGAGCATCGAACCGCTCCATTCCCCGGCGGCGCGACACGATCGCGTATTCAACGAGGAGGATCGAGTTCTTAGTCACGACGCCCATGAGCATCAGCAGACCGATGACGACTGGCGCCGAGAAGCTGGTCGCGGTCGCCACCAGTGGCAGCAGAGCGCCTCCGAGCGATAGGGGTAAGGCCATCAGGATAGTGAACGGTTGCAGGAAGTCGTGAAAAAGCAAAACGAGCACGGCATATATGCAGAGTACCCCGATTGCCATCGCAATAGCGAAGCTTTGGAACAGCTCCGAGCTGCGCTGAAGTTCGCCTTGCTTCACGAGCGTGACGCCCGCCGGCAGGTGCTCAAGAGCTGGCAGCGCCTTTGCCTCGCGATAGACATCGCCCAGAATGCGGCCGTTGAGCTCGACGGAAAGAGTCGTATTGCGCATCCGATCGAACCGGTTGATCTCGGACGGACTTCCGCCAATACGGATGTCGGCGATTGATCCGAGATCGACACTGCCATGGGCTCCTGCCACCCTTATGTTGCGGATGTCGTCGAGATTTGTGCGTGCCTCCGGTTTGAACCGGACGACGATGAGAATTTGGCGCTGAGGCAGATCGAGCTTTGGCAGGGCGGAAGTGTAATCGCCATGTGTGGCAACCCGCACCGCTTCTGCGATGGCGCTCGAGGTTACGCCAAGTGCGGCTGCGCGTGAAAAGTCCGGCGTGATCTGAACCTCAGGCGCCTGCCTCGAGGCGGTCGAAGTCACCGCTCCAATACCGTTCAGCGTACGGAGTTGCTCCTCAAGCGCTTCGCTTGCCTTGTCAAGAACATCGGAGTCATCGCTGGCAAGGGTGAGGACGAGCTGCGTACCGTTGCCACCATTCCCGACCGCAACCCGCACTCCGGGGAGCACGGAGAGGGCCGAGCGGATATTGTTTTCGATCTCTGACTGCCTACGGTCTCGCTCGTTCAGCGGCGTCAGCAGGACGTCAAGCGTAGCCGTCTCGATACTGGCCCCGGGGCTATCACCCGACGATGCCGAACCGACGGACGAGAAGACATGCGTCACATCGCCAAGCTTGCTCACGATGTCTGCCGCCTTCTTGGTCGTGCTGTCCATTTGGTCGATGGTCGCGCCGGGCTGCTGGACCAGCGTCACCTGGGTCCGCGCATCGTCGGCAGCCGGCAGAAAGCCCGCTTTCAGGAAGGGGATGGTGGAAAGCGAGAGCGCGACAAAGATTGCGGTCACGAAGAGCGTTTTGTTTCTGTGGTACAAGGACGTCTTCACAATCGCCATGTAGGCGCCCATGATTCGTCCATCCTTTACCTCGGTGGAATGCGGCTTCATGAAGTAGGCAGCCATCATAGGTGTCAGCAGGCGGGCAACGACCAGGGAGGCGAGTACGGCGACTGCGGCGGTGATGCCGAACTGGCGGAAGAGCAGCCCTGGTATGCCGCCCATGAATGCCGTCGGCAGAAAGACCGCTACGAGCGCGAGCGTAGTCGCAATAACTGCTAACCAGATCTCATTGGCCGCTTCGAGGGCGGCATCAATCGGCCGTTTGCCCATCTGGAGATGGCGAGCGATGTTCTCGATCTCGACGATGGCATCGTCTACAAGAATGCCGACCACCAGCGACAGTGCAAGCAGAGTAATGATATTGAGACTGAAGTCGGCGAGGTACATGGCGAGGAAGGTCGGTATGACGGACAATGGCAGTGCCACGGCCGACAAGACAGTCGCGCGCCAGTCCCGGAGGAAGAACCAGACGACCACGACAGCCAGGATCCCCCCCTCAAACAACATGTGCATCGAACCCTGATAGCTCTCAAGGATCGCTACGTCTCTACTGTAGATTTCATTGATCTGCACGCCGGGGTGTTCGGCGGCGAACTGTGCAACCGCCTTGTCCACGTCGGAGGCGACACCGGTGTCCGAGAACCCGTTTGAGCGCTTGACCGCGACAGCGATCACGGGCTGTCCGTCGAGATAGGCCAGCGAGGATCGGTCCGCGAAGCTGTCAGTGACGGATGCGACATCGTCGAGACGGACCTGTTGGCCGTTGGCTAGCGGAATTTGCAATCCCCTGAGGCTTTCGACGGACGCGACGGCGCCGAGCGTCCGCAAGGTCTGGCGTGTGCCGCCAATTTCGCCAACCCCACCCGACGTATCGGCCTGGACCGACTTCAACTGTTCTGAAACAGCCGCTGCTGTGACTCCAAGGGAGGCCATCGTTCCTGGATCGAGGTCGACATGAACCTCGCGATCGATCCCGCCGAATCGGCTCACCTGTCCCACCCCCGGTACCGACAGAAGTGCCTTCGTCATATTGTTGTCGACGAACCAGGAAAGCTCAGTTTCGTTAAGGCTAGACGAACGGACCGCGTAGGTGGCAAGCGCAGCGCTCTGCATGGTGATTTTGGTGACGCTCGGTGTCTGCATCTGCGCCGGCAGATCTGGCTTTACACTGTCGACGGCATTGCGGACTTCGTTCAAAACCTCGTCGCTGTTCCTCTCCAGCTCGAAAGTGACGTCGATGGATACGGTACCGTCGGCGATCGTCGTTGCGATGTGGTCGAGATTGCTCAGCGACGCGAGCCGGTCCTCGATAACGCGGGCAACCTCCGTCTCGAGCTGCGTCGGCGCCGCGCCCTCGAGTGTTGCGCTGATGCTGATCCTTGGAAGGTCCATGTCAGGGAAGTATTGGACCGGCAACCGCTCGAAGGCTAACAGCCCACCGAGGGTGAGCATTGCGAAGAGCAGTATCGCCGGTATCGGATTGAGAATCGACCAAGCAGAGAAATTCATTACCTTACTCGGCGACATTCACGAGGTCGTTGTCCGACAGAAACGCGCCGCCCGATGCAACGATCCTCGAGGACTGATCTATGCCGGAGACAATCTCGACCTCGCCATCCTTGCGCCGGCCAGTTTCAGCCCGGACCCGTTGCACCCGTTGGTCGTCGCCGACCGTGAAGACGTAGCTTATCCCGTCGCGGAATACGATCGCCGTCTCCGGAACCGTAAGCGCCGAAGTCGTCTTCAGTTCAATGCTGCCGGTGACATAAAGGCCGACACGCGGATGAACGTCGGTAGGGAGCGTGACATAGACTATCGCTCGGCCGGTGTCGGTGCTGACAGACGGTCCGACAAGCCTAACCTTGCCCTGGATGGGGCGCTCATCCGGGTCGTTGACCTCAACGCTCAGTCCCTCCGAAATGCGCGCGAGGTAGCGCGTCGAAACTTCTGCCTGCCACTCGACGCGCTGCTGACGGATCAGGCGGAATAGCTCGGTGCCAGTCGAAACGACTGCACCAAGATCGGCCGTGCGTGACGTTATCAGCCCGTCGTCAACGGCGGTGACGGTCGTCTGAGCGAGCTTGATCTTTTGGCTGTCGAGCGCGGCCTTTTGCGATTCAAGGCTTGCTACAGCCATCTGCTCGTCGGTTAAGCGCTCGGCGATCTTCTCGTCTGAAATTGCTCCCGAGGGGCGAAGCTGCCGGGCTCGGTCCGCGTTCGCTTTGGCCTTTGTTAAATTTGCCTTGGCAGTCTCGACCGCCGAGGCTTGCTTTCGGAGGTCGGCCAGCACGCTCTCCTGGGAAAGCCGTACCAGTGTCTGCCCCTTGGTAACAACCGATCCGACATCGACCAGAACGTCGGTTACGCGCAGGCCGCTCGTCTCGGAGGCGATAACAGCTTCCTGCCAAGGTTTGAGCCATCCGCTTGCAGGAACTGTTTCCGGCCAGTCCCGTTGCGCCGGCGCGACCACTGAAACCGTGAGGGCGGGTACTGAGGGCTGATCCGCCATGGAACTCCCGGAGGGAAGGAGTGCTGTGCAAAAGACGATGATGGCGAGTGGGATAGACGGCTTTCTCAACTACAAATCCTCGTAGGTCACGGCATCAGCACATTCCCAAATCCGCCTCAGCGCCATGGAGTTGTTCTTTCGCTCGGTCGCGGTCACGTGTCGGCAGGGCCTCCAGGCGATGACCCATGTCGCCGTGCTCAGGAGCTGTCGGCCAAACACATCAAAGCGCTGCAGGGCGTTCCCGGGCGGGCTGGTCAGCTGGATGTATCTGACCTCCACGGAAGAGCGGGCGTCGGGCAGTCCGGACTGGCGGCGGGATCTGCGGTAGAGCGTCCGCAGCTCAACCGGGAGACCGCCTGGCAGGATAGATAACGAGTCGTTCGCAGCGTCGTCGTGCCACTGAAGCCTGGCCGGGTCAGTCTCGGGCAGGTGCGTCTGTGGGGCCAGGGCGGCATCGAGCCACCGAAGCGAAATGTTACCTTCACCCGACCGGGCCTGACCTGTATTCACTGTTGCCGTCTCTTCGGTAGCGAAATCAAGAGAGTGCATGCTAGTGCCCGTTTGCCCGCTCCCCCCATGCATGCCGCTCCGCCTGCGGATCACATCAATCTTCATGCAAGACGCCGCAGCATAATTACAATCGATTGTTTGGATGGCAGGCATCGATGGCATGGATAGAAGGGTTGTACTTCGCGTGTCAGGGACTCCTAAAGTCGCGTTAGCCTGCCAAGGAGGAGGCAGCCATGCTGCGTTCGCGGCTCGCGGCGCCTATGTCGAACCGTTGCCACTCCGCACCACCCGTCCCTGGTGGAACGAGTACATACCGAATATTCAGCTACTGCTCTATCGTCTTGGGGATACTGAAAATGCAGATCGATCCACCCTCTTCCTAGTGTCAGATGGCTTCTCCCCGTAAGTCGCTTTGTACGATGCTGAGAACCTTCCAAAATGAAAGAAACCCCATTTCAGGCAAATTTCCCTCACAGCCTGATTATTGGCGGGATTGAGCAGGTCCTGCCGCGCTGCCCGCATACGAAGCATCATCAGGTAAGCAGCAGGTGTTGTTTCCCTGAAGGCGCGAAAGCCCAGTTGTAGCGCTCGACTGGTCACACCAGCTGCTTCTGCTACCATCGGCATTGTGATCGGCTGATTGATATTGGCCTGCATGTATTCGATCGCGCGACGGACATGCCGAGGGGCGATCAAGCAGGGCTTCTTGTCGAGCAAGTGCGATAATCTGTGAGGAATTTGGCGCACCACCAGATCGGCCAGTGCCTGCGTCAGATGTGTCATTGCTATCGGAGAACGCAGCAGTGCGCCGTTGTCCCGTAGGCCGTTAATCATCGTTGATGCGAGATTGCCGATCGTCTGGCCAGTCGGTGTGGCCAACTCCAACTCCGGTAATAGATCCAGAGGGTCGTTGATCGGCACCTCAAATGTTTGGCCGACAGCGTGCAGAATAACGGACCAATCCAGCAACAGCTCGTCTATTATATTTGATTGGCCATGCATAATAACTCCGTCTGGTTCAAAATTATTATAGAGCAGCAGCTTCCCCCTTCCGGCCCCGGCCGTGCGGCCCCCATATGTCACCTCCATGCCGCCACTTCGTGGAATGACAATCGACAAATACTCTGCTGTTTCGGAGGTCGGCGCGATACTGAACTGGAACTCGTTCTGGTGATAACCGCTGATCAAAACTGCATTGTCGCACGCAACAAGATTTATTCCCCAACGAAAGTCGCCAATTTTCCCAATAGGCTCGGCGTTAAATGTACCGAAAGCCCCACCGAGAGCTTCGATCATGCCGTCGAAGGAGGAACCACGAAATGAAAACTGTGGAGGGCCATTTTCTGGCATTGTCGATTCCCCAATTCTGAAGTGCTTTTTGCGTTCACCTGGACCAGGAGGCCGTGTTGCCGACGTCATTTTTTTCTGTGGTTTGCGTACGTTCCGATGAACCATCGAATGGCCACTCCACTCGAGTCGGATCCAGTGCAGGGGGCTAAGGCTGCCTCCGTTTCGCCCCGTAGTTTGTGCGCCGATGACCAGCAGTTTCTTGATCGGCGGTACGCCGTGCCTGACGTGTGCCGAGCCCTCGACGAGCAGCGGATCTTCACCACCACCCGTCGCAAACGGCACGCTGGCCCGCGGGGGAGCTGGAAGCATACCTCGCTGAGTGGTGGGCAGACCTCCGCCGCCTGGCTCAGCTAACGGTTGGCTTAAACGGTTCCCGGCCTTGAGTCTGGTCGAAGCTGGATAGAGCCGATTGAATGGAGCCATACCATTTTGGTATTTGCGAAATTTGCGTACTGGAGCGCTGGGAGTTTTCCCGCGCGGTTCTCGCCAAATCCCTGAAATTATCGTAATCGGCCACAAGGCGATGCATCATTTCTGCAGCTTTGATCTCGATGTCCGGGGTGTCGAGGACAACTCCATTCGCCCCATTTATGACCTGCCTTTTCAGGCCAAAGGCGGAAGACACTATGACGGGCTTGCCACGGAATAGAGCCTCAGTTACTGTCAGGCCGAAGCCCTCTTCGCGAGACAGCTGAAATATCGCATGTGCGTTCTGTTGTAGGCGTCCGACAATTTCGGCATTTGCGTCACTGTCCTTCATCGAGATACAGGTGAGATATACGCGCCGCCGCACTTCCTTGGGCAATTGAGAGCATAGTACTACGCATCTGTCGAAATACTCGCGTCCTTCAGGGTCGTCTGCCACACCCAAAGGATCCGGTCCCGCGATCACCAGGCGTGTTTCGGAAATCTCGTCGCGGGCCGTTCCTACAAAGCGATCGAACGCAGCGATGATGCGGTCAATGCCCTTCAGTCCATCCCACCTGGATACATGCAGGAAATACTGGGAGCCGAGAATGTCCTGAAGGGTCGCTTTGGGCTCTAATTCATGACCGTTGAACGAAACCAAGTTCTCCAGTGCCTGGCTCGGCGGCCCTTCATGGTTGCGGTTCTTGGTCGAGAAGGGGCTGATCGATGGCTGGATGAAATCGATGGGGTGACCGGCATCAAAGGCATATGCCTCGTCACTCAGAACAACGCGCTGGAAGGGACGGAGGTATTCCTTCAGGAGACCCCAGGTTTTCTCGACTGTCGGAGTGCGCTTCGGATAGCCGATATGGCATCGCCAGATAGCCGGGTGTGGGTGAGAATCCAGGAACTGTGCGGCTGCACAGAGTGGCTGCGGATCATGAATAACAAGGAAGTCATCCAGTCCGATAATCCTTTCCAGCTCCGAGGCGCCCTGCTGCGATGTCTGAAGATAATACGGCAGCAGCTCATTCACACCTGCTGCGATGGTGTCGTGAAGAGAATTGTGGAGCCCTTTGGTGAACCGGAAAAAATGCTCGTCCTTCGGCTTGAAGATAAGCCAGCGAACATCAAAACCAAGTTCCCGAAGGAGGCAAATGTGGTGGGGAAGCATTTCAGCCACCCCACCGCCGAACGCGGTGGAATTTATATGCCAAATACAACGGGCGCCAATCTTGTCACGAGTTGTGTTGGACGAACGAAAGAGTTCATCGAGAAGTTCCCCATAGTCCGCCCGCTCCTCAGCGTAGCGCTCAAGTACCGACCCTTCTACCTGCACCTCGTCAAATAGAGATGTGCACTGTTTCGTTGTTACCTTCAAATTCTAGCCCTCCTTTTGGTCTGGGGAGCAGGTTCAGCGCGCCCGGTGAGCAAGGAGCTCGAGAAAATTCTCGATCCAGCCCTTGGTATCAGCGTGACCTTTGGCATCAGCGCCGACACCCACGCAGTCGCAGCCTGCAGCGGTTGCTGCTTCAATTCCGGTTTGGGTGTCTTCAAACACCAAGCATCTTTCGGGGGCCATGCGCAGCATCCGCAATAGTTTTTGATAGGGTTGCGGGTGCGGTTTTCCCTGACTGACGTCCTCAGCTGCAATCATGATCTTAGGGCAGGAGATTCCGGCCGCCTTAAGTCTCGCTAGGGCGGAAGCCCTTGTCGAAGAGGTGACGATGGATCTCCTTTCGTCAGGGATCGAGCTATAGAACTCCGCAGCCCCCTGGATTGGCCGCAACAGGCTCATTGCTTGGATCTCGTAATCCGCGATGCGAGCTGCTTCGTGTTCCGGCGAGAGGCCGGGCGCAATCGCCTTCACCAACTCGATATCCCTGCGAGCGGCCGACATCCGCATTGCGTGATCCGGACAAATCCCTTCCTCCCGAGCCCACCGGCGGAGTGCGCTTTCGATTACAGCATGGGAATCTACAAGGGTTCCGTCCAGATCGAAGGCTACGTGATCATAATCTGCAAGCTGAACTTCGATCGTGACTCGGTCTAGAGGATTCGAGCCATTGTGCGAATGGATTGTTGTAGCGTTCGTTTGATCGCTCACGGTTTGCCTCCGTGTATCAGGCCCAATGATGCTTGTTGGAAAGACATGCTTTCTCGGTGGTGTGAAAGGCCTCGGCGCAGTAGTTGACCATCGATGCATCGGTGACCTGAGCATTCATGTCCTCGTCCTTGCGATAGTCTGCGAGAGCGAGCTCCAATGCTGCCTGCAGAGCTTTGAAAAATGCGCCATTCATGGACGCATTGCTCATGTATGTTCCCGGATAGCCTGTGTAGATGCCGTGTTGCAGACACCTCTGAGCGAAGGCCCTTCCATGCTTTTGCGAGGGCAGAAGGATATCGAACATCGTATCGCTTCCGAGAACGCGCGCAGGTATTTCGCTGCGCTTGAAGGAGGTTTGGAATTGCCTCTTGAGCGCTGAGCCCCTTTCGACGAGGCGCTCAACAATTTTTGCTTCCTCAAATATTTCCTGTGTCAGGTTGCCGGCCACAAAGGCCCGGTTCTCGCGCAGATACGTGTTGCCGAGATAAGCCCTGTCGGCTCCCGCCATGGCATCCGCGGTGCCGGCGACCGCGGAAAGGCCGATGCCTTGCGCGATCCCCTTGGCCAATGTGATGATGTCGGGTTTCACACCGTGCTTTCGGCAATAACCACCCTTTGCATAACGAAGTCCGCACAGGACCTCATCCACAATCAGTAGGGCTCCATGCAGTCCTGCCAACGTGGAGATTTCTTGGAGCAATTCCGGAGGAAAGACTGAGGGCTCAGGCGTGAAGAAAATGCCTGCGACTCTGCCCCGGTTCCGGGCCAGTTGCTGTTCCAGAATACTGAGATCGTATTGATA
The DNA here is from genome assembly GCF_000375585.1 of Sinorhizobium meliloti 4H41. Classification (GTDB taxonomy): domain Bacteria; phylum Pseudomonadota; class Alphaproteobacteria; order Rhizobiales; family Rhizobiaceae; genus Sinorhizobium; species Sinorhizobium meliloti_A. Next base: position 62,443 of record NZ_AQWP01000016.1, read on the forward strand.
ATCCTGGATGTGTTGATCCTTAGCCGGCGGATTGTCCGACCAGGGATGCTGTTGAAAGATGTCGTGCCAGCCGTGGAAGCCAGCCGTCAGGATAACCGGCCGACCAGTTCGGTAGCGAGCGATACGAACGGCCGCTTCCGTTGCACAAGATCCGGTTCTCAGAAAGAACACTCTAGGAGTGTCTGGGAACATATCTGATATTTTTCCGGCAAGTAGCTGGCGTTGCTCGCTCACTGGCGATGGCAGAACGTCAGTTTCTTGCTCCATCGCCTGCGCAAGCCGGGTCGTGAATACCGTGTTATTGCTGCCCAACGGGGAAGCCCCGCTGCATGATGTCATATCCAGGTAGGTCTTGCCATGGATGTCCTCCGCTATCGCGCCATTGGCGGAGCGGAAGACGATGGGCGCCGGCGTGTCAGCCTCCCATTCAGCTAGATGTCCAGTAGCTCCAGGATTGAGCATCTAAATTACCCCTCTACTTCAGTGACAGGGCCATTCTCCTCGCGTTGGCCATGATTGTGTGTGTCGGATTGCTGTTCCCCGCGAAATTCATAACGGAGCCGTCCATGACATAGATGTTGGTGAACCCATGGACCTTGCCGCAACTGTCTACGACGGATCTCCTGGGGTCACATCCGGCGCGCATGGTTCCGTGCAGGTGGGAACTGCCTCTTGCATGCGAGGAAGGTTCTCGTTCGATGCGGAATGCGCCCAAGTGGAGCAGAATGTCATCTGCACGGTCGGCGAGAAAGCCTATTCGGGCTTTGTCATTTTCCGAGTTCCTGTATTCGAAACGGATATAGGGGATACCATACCGGTCAGCGGCGTCATCAAGCATTAGGCGGTTGTGCGACCATGGCTCGTCCCCGGCTATATAGTGCAGTCGCACGCGGCCAATGTTCTCACTCGGCAAGTGGAAATTCGCTTCATAAATGAGGCCACCGAATCTGCACGGTACGTCATTATGTTCGTAGAACTCGTCTGTATAAACGGTTGCATGCGGTCCCCAGTGCGAAGCCATTGCGTCGGAGCCGCAATCAGCCGCATCCACGTAGCCGACGGAGTAGCCGCTGATCTTGAAGGAGAGACCTCGCCCAACAAGGTCAGATTCATTTCCTATTCCGTGCGGGGCATGCCCGCTCTTCGACCGAAGCATCAATGCCGCGGACTGTATCGCGTTTGCGCAGACAACGATCCTTTCAACTGGGATCCGGATCAGTTCCGATGAGAGCGCCACATAGCACTCTAGGGCTTCGGCCCGGCCGTCGCGGCCAATCTCGATGCGGTTGACGAAACAGCCGTAGAAAACCGAAATTGCTCCTGGCAGTTCGGAGTCATCCAATATGTTTCTTGCAAGCACTGATGCTCTCGCATCGGTAGGGCATACCAGCTCATCGCAAGCTGAACACTTGATACATCCTCTGCTGTCGCCAGGCGCCCGGATTGCCAGGGGGATCTGCTTCGGCCTTATGCCGAGTTCCTGCATCGCATCGGATAACATCACTCCACGGGGGCTGGCTGGGTAGGATGCGTGCCCGTTCGTGCCACCGATCTCCAGGAGATGCTCGATCTGACAATAGCAGGGTTCGAGATCCTGAAGTGTAATGGGCCAATTGACCTCCATGTCGGTCCCAAGATATTGGGAAGCTGACAGATCCGATTGGCGATATCTGAACGTGATTGCGTTGTAGAATTGCATTCCGCCGCCGACGCAACACGCCGTCCACGGGTTACCGTCAGTGGCGCCAGTGGACGTGAATGCCTTGCTGTATGCCGCTTGATGGGGCTCGTGCATGGCACCAGGAGAAACCAGGCCTCCATATTCCAGGATGGCCACGCGGCAGCCTTTTTCCGCAAGCGTTCGCGCTACTATCGATCCAGATGGCCCGGAGCCCACGATAACCGCGTCGAAGGTTGTGTAATCACAAGAGGTCGCTGCAATGTGTCTGATGTCCGTCATTGGCAACGGTCTCCTGTCCGATGTGAAGTGGCGGGCCAGCAAGCGGTGCTCGCGACGGAGGCCAGGATGTGCTTCGTGCGGGCCACATAGTCGGGGACCGCGATGCCTGCGGCGCCCGTGGCCGGGTGGCGGTAGTTGGCGACGAGGCCGTCGAAGGTCCGCACGAACCAGAGGCATACCTCGTACGGATCGGTGCTGCGGCTACGCAGGGTGACAGCGTGCCAACTGTTCCAGTCCCGGGCGCCGGGGGTACGGCGAAGGTCCATGTACGAGACCATGAAGGGATCGCGGAGCGGCTGGCCGAGGAGATCCGCCACTCGGGGAATAGGTATCCTGGCCAGGTTCTTCGACCATTCCAGGTTGGAGGCCGCCCGACGCACCGCGTCGCAAAAGGAGTCGGTTGCGCCGAGCGGGAAAGCAAACGGGCCCATTCCTACGTACCAGCCAATGGAGGACCGGAAGGGAGCTGTCCGGGTATGAAAGGGGACCATGGTTCGAAATTCACCCGAACCGGTGATTTCATGGCCGACTTTGGCGAGGCAGGCGAGCAGACCGGAGAACGAGTCTCCCCCGGCCTTACGGCAGACGGTGTCGAAGGCGCGCGCCGTGGATGCGTCGAGAAGCTCGGTGTATCCGCTTGGCTGGGCCGCGGAGCTGCTTCTCACGTCACTAACTGGTACAGGGAACTCCGGTAGGCGGCCGCCCGTCTCGGCGAGGAACTGCCGCCAATGGGCGATGGATTCGTCGTCCGGGGTCAGCGTGTCGGTCTCGGTTCGTTCGGCCTCCGCGAAATCGAGATAGCTGGATGTGGGGGGAAGAGGAGCCGGGACGGTCTTGCCGTTACGAACGGCAAGTGCTGCGGCGTACAGAGTGCGAATCTCATGCGCCGCTGCGAGAATGGAGTAACCGTCCATCAGGATGTGGTCGGCGACGAGACAGACAGTTGTGGCCTCCGGGCGACTGATGGTGGCACAAATATATGCGGGCCACTCGAGTGGGCCGACTTCGGCGTCGAAGAGTTCCTCCAGGTACCGCGCGAGCTGCTGCCCCTCGGTGAAGTCCCCCGCCGCACTGTGGCGGATACTCACAGCTCCGGCCGGTAGCGTCCTGCGTTGGAGACGACCGCCTGGCGTGGAGCGAGGGGGTAGGCTGAGATGGCTCCGAAGGGTTTCGTGGCGGTCTGTCCACCCGCAAAGCGCCGTAGCGAAGGCATTCGCATCAAGTTCGGCGGGCAGATCGAAGACGCAGCCCAGCCAGGACGGTGGCAGGGAGGCCTCATCGGCCGCCTCGAGTGCAAATGCGATGTGTGCTTCCTGAACGTGAGACGCCCGACGCTTATCTTCCGCCCAAATGGCCTCGGACATGCAGGGGGCGCAAGCCCGCCAGACGGTGAGGCGGCCCGGAGACAGAACGAGGGATGACATGTCAGTGAGCATGAAATGGGGTACCTGTCTGCGAGGAAGGAAGTGGTGCTGAGGACGAGAGTCTCGCGCGTCGGAGTACGCTGACCAGACTTAACTCCCGCGCTGCCGCGCGCGCAAGGAACGCGCCCACGGCAAATCTCATTGCAGCGCTTCCCGTAGCGGCGGCGGTCAGGCTCAGCCTCTCGATCAACTTTGTAAGGACGACACGGAGCAGGCGCTTGAGCATAAAACGAGCTTGCCGGTGGCGACGAGAATCCGGCGAGCAGACCCCAGTAGGATATTGGCTTCCTCCGCAGACGCGCAGTGCCCAGTCTCGTTCGTGCTCGGGTTGAGAAGTTCGATTGCCGTCAGCGGGTACGACGAGCATCACGTCGCATTCGACGAGGGTGACCGTGTGGCCCGCGAGAAGAAAGTAGAAGCTTCGGGGCAGGCGGCGGCGGGGCGCTTGGGGTTCCTCCCGCGTCACCCTGCGCTCCCAGGATCCGGCTTCGATAAGTCATAGCCCAGGTGTTGCAGCTCCTTCCCGGCGATCCGCTCGAACTCCTCGATTTCCGCGGGCGTGAGGTCCTGTCGGTACCGTCCCCGACGCCCGGTATTCAGCGGTTTACCCGCGGCTTCCGCTGCGGGATGCCCCCAGGGTTTGTCGAACAGCGCGTGCTTATGCTCCGCGTGGTGCAGGACTGCCTCGTCCCACGGCAAACCGAGGTGTTCCAACATCCGACCGACGGTCTGGCGGGGGTGGGTAACCAGATCTTCATACCTCACTTCCAGATAACGACCGTCAGGAGCAGTCTGGCGGGGCCGGGTGACGATCTCCAGCCAGCCGGTCGCGGCCTGCGCAATAGTCCGGTAGCCCCAGCCTGGGACGGTCTTAAGGTGTGAGGCAGCCAGGTCGCGGCCGTCGCGGATTATGTGAATGAAATGAGCTTTAGGCCATATCGCCGCGTACATGCCGATGTCCTGGATTTTCCGCTGAAGCTTCAGGCCCCATCGTCCGGCTCCCGTCTGTTCACGTCGGAATTCCCCAATGGCGTCGATGAGCCGGCAGCGATCGTCGAGGGACGACAGATCGGTACCACGCTCCGCCATTAGGCTGGTCACCAGGCTCCGCACGTCGTCACGGTCGAGACCGAAACGCTCGCACTGCACGACAAAGTGCGCGCTGTCGAACCACTCAGGATCAACGGTGTCCTTCGTGGCACCTGCCAGCCGTGGATCGCGGCGGTCGATCATGTCGCATACCGCGAGAATGTGCGGGCCGAGGTCGACGGGATCGGTGAAATCGATCTCCGGGCCGACGACCAAACCGGGGTAGGAGTCGAGCACGACACTCAACAGAGTGGTGCCAGAGCGGTTCTCGCCGCCAAGCAGGACAGGGTTAGAAGGCAGAACGAGAGGAGAAGAACCGAGACCGGACATGACTTTCCTGCGGGCATGTGGCGTTCGGTCAATGCTGTACCGGCAAAAATCAATTGCTGCTATTAACACAAATGTAATTGTCCAGTTTATTTCCAAACATGGATAGGTTTTTCGTCAAACGTACAGTCTATTGTTTCTTTGCCGACGCAGTTGTTCGATAGCGGCGACGGTTTGGTCGGTGAAGATCATTGAATTGTCGGAAGGAGCGCCCTTTTGCGACAATTTGTTCGCGGAGATGTTGCGTTCCGGATCCGCCCAAACATGGCCGCGCTTGCGCACACTGTTCACTTGCGGTTCGACAGTGCCGCTGCAGCTTACCAGCACGAGACCTGGGCGGCTGCCAGAACATTCCGCTTCACGCCAAACGCCGGCGCCTGAACAGCATTTGGGACGGGGCAGTCCAGGTTTCGGAGCATCCCGGGCGAGCAACACCTCAAATGTATAGCGGAATTGTCCGATGTACGACGATTAGGGAACATGCCTCATTGTCGGTTCGCTTGGCCGCGTTGCTTTTACAAGAGTTTCCTCTTTGGCACGCTTAGTGCTTCATGTTTGTGGATGTGGCCACAGGCGTGAAGCGGCCGATCTTCGATCAGGGCCCACCTGGCTGCGGTGCTAAACAAGACAATTCAAACCAGCTAACAGGCCGACGATTGTGCCTTTGAGGGGAGCAGATGATGTATGGTCGAATAGATCTGCGTATCCGTGCAATCGCCCTGAGCATGGTTGTGCTGCAGGCGTTTACGACCCCGGAAACGCTGGCCGCCGAGATCCCGCGAGGCAAACCCGAGATTGGATATTTTGTACTGAGCAACGGCATGGAGGTGGTCGTCATACCCGATCACCGGACGCCGACCGTCACGCAGATGGTCTGGTACAAGGCCGGGAACGCCGATGAGCCGCCCGGCAAATCCGGCATCGCGCATTTCCTGGAGCATCTCATGTTCAAGGGCACGGAGAAGCACCCTGCCGGCGAGTTTGAAGCAAAGATCGCTGAGATCGGTGGGGAAGAGAACGCCTTCACGTCGTCCGACTACACTGCCTACTATCAGACGGTCACGTCGGAGGCGCTCGGCACGATGATGGAATTCGAAGCTGATCGGATGCGCCATCTCGAACTTACCGACGCGGTCATCGTGCCTGAGCGCGATGTCATTCTCCAGGAGCGGCGCTCGCGCGTCGAGAGGGACCCCGAGGAGCTTCTCGAGGAGGAGATGCGGGCGACCCTCTATCAGAACCATCCTTACCGCATCGCGGTCATCGGCTGGATGCACGAGATGAAAGAGCTCAATCGTTCTGACGCCATAGCGTTCTACAATCGCTACTATGCCCCGAACAACGCCATACTGGTCGTGGCAGGAGACGTGGACGTTGGGGGGGTGTGGTGGCTAGCGAACAAGACCTATGGGGCCGTACCGCGTGGCCCGGATTTGCCGCAGCGCGTAAGGCCCCAGGAGCCGGAGCAGAACACCAAACGAACCGTGGCGCTCACCGACGCGCGCGTGACCGTGCCGAGTGTGCGAAAAGCGTGGGTCACGCCGTCCTACAGTACGGCCGAGCCGAATGAAGCGGAAGCCCTCGAGATTCTTTCGGAAATTCTCGGTGGAGGATCGCGCAGCCGGATCCATCAGGAATTGGTCGTGAAACAGGGGATAGCCTCGTGGGCTGGCGCCTATTTCCATGGAAGATCGCTCGATCCGTCCAGCGTCACGATTTATGGCTCGCCGGGCGGCGCGGCGACAATCGAGGCGGTGGAACGCGCGCTCGACGCAGAAGTCCGGAAAATTATCGAGACCGGTGTTACCGATGTCGAGCTGGAGAAGGCCAAAAACCGCTTGGTGCGTTCGATGGTCTTCGCACGCGACAGCCAGGCGGGAGTGGCCAACATCTACGGGAAGGCGCTTGTGACCGGCAGCACTGTCTACGACTTGGAGGTATGGCCGTTGAGGGTCCGCGCGGTAACCGCGGCGGAGGTGCAGGCGGTTGCCAGGAAATACCTTAATTCTGACCGCTCGGTGGCAGGATACCTGCTGCCGCGGGAGTCCGCGGTCTCAGGAGATAAAACCCGATGACATGGTGCAACCGACTGCCGACCGGAGCCGCCAGGCCACTGCTGATCGTGTTTGTATTGCTGGGTCTTGTAGCGACGTCGGCCAGGGCGGCCATGGCCATACAGGAAGTGGAGACATCGAGTGGGATCAAGGCTTGGCTGGTAGAAGACTATTCGGTACCGATCGTCACCATTCGGTTCGCGTTCCGGGGCGGCACCACGCAGGATCCTTCCGGCAAGGAAGGTCTTGCCCATCTCATGACCGCGTTGCTCGACGAAGGGGCCGGCGACCTTGACAGCGAAACCTTCCAGGAACGGCTGGACGATGCCGGCGCTGAGATGCGGTTCGGGGCTGGGCGCGATGCGGTCTACGGCTCCATGCGAGTGCTCGCCGATCAGAAGGATGATGCGTTCGATCTCCTCCGGCTGGCCGTCGAGCAGCCGCGCTTCGACCAAGCGCCTTTGGACCGCGTCCGCGGGCAGATCGTCACGGGCATCATCGCGGAAGCCAAGGATCCGGAGACGGCCGCGCAGGGCGCATGGAGGAAGGCGCTCTATGGCGATCATCCTTATTCCCGGCCGGACGAAGGGACCGAGCAAACTCTTGCCACTGTCACGACCACCGATCTCAAGGCGCTCCATAAGCGGCTTTTCGCAGGGGGCAAGCTTGCCATTGCCGTAGCGGGAGCGATCGACGCCGGTGCACTCAAGCACGATCTGGATCGGATATTCGGCGGGTTGCCTGCCGAGCCCTCCTTGGTGCCGGTTGCGGACACTGCCCCTAAGCTGGCGCAGGAAATTCGCACCCCGTATAATTTACCGCAGACTGGTCTGCGCCTGGTCTATCCGGGAGTTAGCCACAAAGACCCGCAGTTCTTTGCAGCTTATCTGATGAATGACATTCTAGGCGGAGGCGCGTTCACGTCCAGGCTCTGGAACGAAGTACGCGAGAAGCGAGGGCTCGCTTACCACATTCGATCTGCCCTCGTGAACAATGACCATGCCTCGGCTCTCGTTATCGCCACGGGGACCCGCCCGGATCGGGCCGCAGAGACACTCGCCCTCATTCGCGCCGAGGTGAGGCGGATCGCGGAGGAGGGCGTCAGCGGGGAGGAGCTCGGAGCGGCGAAGAGAAAGGCCATTGCCGGTTACGCAATCGGCAATCTCAACTCGTTCCGCACCGTCGCCGACACTCTGGTCGATATCCAAATGAAAGATCTCGGCATCGATTACATCGAGCGGCGGAAACAGTTGATTGAGGCTGTGAGCGCGGAGGACGTCCGGTCGGCCGCAAACCGGCTTCTCTCCGCAGACCCCGCCGTGATGATTGTCGGACCACCCCTTGAGGATAGGAGAGGGTAAAACGGGTCGGCGGCGGACGGGACTCATCTTCCCCACCGCCCTGAACCGGTTGTTGCAGGACAGGCGTTCTCTGGCTGATCCGGTGGCGGTCGAGTATATCCACAGATGCGACAAATATCCAATTCGTCGACTTCCGCTCCTCAGCTGATTTTGATTGGAAACCGACCTCGCGGCCAGCTTCGCGCGAACCTCCTCCATATCGCCACGAGCGAAGCTCGAGCGTTGGCACTCTGCTGACATCGTTGATGCGTTCACCCGTAACATTCACCTGTGGAGCGAGGTTTGACGGCGAACGGAGCTTTGCATGGAATTCAGAAATACCACATGGGACTGGTGGAACTGGTATAAGAACGCCGATAGATGGAAGCGTTGTCGGGCGGGGTTAAAAGATAGGAACGAGGAATGACAGAAGAACAGCGCGAAGCTGCAGAGAACCTGCAAGAGGCGATGCGGGTCTTCAACGAGACCGGTCGAAAAGCGGCGTACCACGGGCTGCATGTCGATCTTCAGGTGATCGAGCTGCGCCGTAGCAAAGGACCTACGCCAGTTCCATTGGTGAGCGTCGCGGCGCGACTGTGAGGAGTCTTTCAAAAGCCTGCAGGGACACTCCGGAACAAACAGCGCGCACTGAATTAACTGGCCAGCCGCTCAAGCGGTCAGGTTTCCCGCCTCAAGAGAGTGCCCGCTCCCTGTCCCCTGGCACGGGCACTCGCATCTCGTCGGATGCAGCGGCGGCAGGCGAAGGCAGCGTTCGCGAATATTCACTCCTAGCGGCCGGAGCGCATAGTCGTCAGCCAAGGCCGTTGCTTCGACCCCCGTGGCGACGACGTCATCAGGCGAAGATTTTGCGCGCCGCCATCCTGAAGTGGATGGTCAGGCGAAGCCTATCAGCACGCCGCCGACGGCTGAGACGACCACCACGATCCAGTGAGGAGACTTCCAGGACATGAGAAGGACAAAGCAAATCAGGGCGAGCGCAAACTCGTGCGGGCCAATTATCGCGCTGGTCCAAACGGGCTGGTAGAGCGCGGCTCCGAGGACGCCCACGACCGCCGCGTTGGCCCCGCGCATCAGCGCCTGCGCCGCAGGCCTCGTGCGAAATGCATCCCAGAACGGAATGGTGCCGATCAGCAGCAGAAAGCCGGGCAGGAAGATGGCGATAACCCCGATGCCGGCTCCGATCAGGCCGTTGGGCTCGGGGCCAAGCGCCGCACCGAGGTAGGCGGCAAAGGTGAACAGCGGCCCCGGCACCGCCTGTGCCGCGCCGTATCCGGCGAGGAACTGGTCGGCCATCACCCAACCGGGCTGCACGACCTCCGCCTGCAGGAGCGGCAGGACGACGTGCCCTCCGCCGAAGACAAGCGCGCCGGCGCGGTAGAAGGCGCCGAAGACTGCCAAGCCTTGCGACGAAGTTGTGGCGGCCGCAATCGGCAAGCCGAAGAGCATGCCGAAGAACAAGACGAGCGCGATCCAGCCGACGGAATGCGATACCGGAAAGCTGACATGCCCGGTGATTGCCTCACCCTTTCTCCGGCATAACAACAGCCCGGCGACACCGCCGACGACAATGGCCGCGAGCTGACCGACGGAGCCGGGAACGAGAACGACGATCAGCACGGCGGCGAGCGCGATGCTCGCGCGTTCTCTGTCCGGGCACAGCTTACTGGTCATGCCCCACACCGCCTGCGCGACAATGGCGACGGCGACAACCTTCAGCCCGTGGATGACGCCGGAGCCGAGAGGCCCGCCGAAGGAGGCCGCCCCGAACGCGAAGAGGACGAGCAGGATCGCCGAAGGCAGCGTGAAGGCGGCCCAGGCTGCCGCTGCTCCCAGCGGGCCGCCGCGAAGGAGGCCGAGCGCGAATCCTGTCTGGCTGGAGGCGGGGCCGGGGAGAAATTGGCAGAGCGCCACGAGGTCCGCGTACCCCTTTTCGTCAATCCAGCGCCGCCGGACGACCAGTTCGTCACGAAAGTAGCCGAGGTGCGCGATCGGACCGCCAAAGGAGGTCAGTCCGAGCTTCAGAAAGGTCGCAAAGACCTCGCCGGCGCTGCCCCTCCGGTGATCCGTACGTTGGGCCGCCTTGGTAGCAGTGTCATTCATGGACCGTTCTTCTCTCGTGCTTCTCCGCTTCCGTTGCGAGTGTCGCAGCGGGATTGGCAGCTAAGCCAAAGCCCTTCTTTATCCTTGAAATACAAAACTCTGAAGAAGGAGCAAGTGTATAGCTCATCAGCACGACGCGGCCCCACGGCGCTAGTACCGGGAGCGGTCGAGATAAGCGTCGAATGCGGCAGCGACAGATCTAAGCACGAAGCCATGCTCCTGCCGCACTCTGACGAAACCCTTGTCAATATCTACGATCCCGTCCTCGACCAATGGAGTTAGAGGCTCAGCTCGATCCAAAAGGGGGATCGGATCAAATCCGTGAGCTGCGCAGACTGCGGGCACGTCCACCTCTAAATTGCACATGAGCCGTTCGATGATATCGGCTCGCACGCGATCTTCGACGCTGAGACGGTAGCCACGCGCTGTCGCCAACTGGCCAACTGCGATGCGTCGGCTATACGAACTCTGTGCGATCTCGTTCTGGACATATCCTTTGCCGAGACGACCAATGGCCGACGGGCCGAAGCTGATCAGGGTTTGGCATGTGTCGGCCGAGTAGCCCAAGGAATTGCGCCGCAGACGACCGGCCCTTTGCGCGAGCTCGTCATCCGGCAAGGCGAAATGGTCGAGCCCGATCTGGCGATACCCCGCGGCAATCAGCGTATCGGCAATGGCCGCTGCCTGTTCAGCGCGGGCAGCAACGTCGGGCAGTGCTGTCTCAGCGATCAGGCGCTGATTCTTTCTATAAGAAGGAACGTGCCCGTAGCCGAATACCGCAAGCCGGTCGGGGCGCATGTTGACCGCTGTCGTTGCGCTCTGGACACAGGACTGCACCGTTTGATGCGGGAGACCGTACATGAGGTCGAAATTGATGCGACTTACTTTATGCCGGCGCAGGTTTTCGACGGCAGCCGCCACTATTGCCTCACACTGGACCCGATTGATTTTCGTTTGGACAGTTAGATCGAAGCTCTGCACGCCGAGGCTCGCGCGGGTCACCTCGGCAACTTCCAAAGCTTCGGCCATTTCCGGCGTGAAAGTGCGAGGATCGATCTCGACAGCAACGGTAGCCGCTTTCTCAAAGGCGAAGCGGCGGCGCAGAATCTGCATTAGGGCGAGAAACTCAGCGGGCGGCATGATGGTTGGCGTTCCACCGCCGAAATGCACGTCGCTTACCGGCAGCGCCTGCGGCGCTTGCTCCGCAACCAAACGGATTTCCTCACTCAACACCGAAAGGTACTCGACAATCGAGGCCTGCCTACGAGTAATTCTCGTAGGGAATCCGCAATACCAGCACATTGACCGACAAAATGGAATGTGGAGATAGAGCGACACCGCCTCGTCAGCTGGCAGCCCCTTCAGCCATTCCTCGCAATCCTCCGCGCCGACCGCCGGGGAAAATTCCGACACTGTCGGATAGATCGTGTACCAGGGCAGGCGCGCATCATAATGCTTTGTATGCAGGGAAGTTGGCGGCGCGATGGTTTGTTTCCAGTCGGACCGCGAGGATGTCCAGATCCCACGCGTCTTCTTCCGTTGGATCGAATTCGATTCCGCCGTCCGGATGCTTTTATCAAGGTCAGCCATTGGTTCCCGCCACTGAATGCCAGTCGTCAGTGCCTGTCGCGTCAATAAGGGTTTCAAAACTCATGCCGACTCCGGTGCGGCATCGGGGGAGGAAGATTTTCCGAGACTTATCAGGTGTAATCTTCGACTGAATAAAAACCACAAAACAAACTCGTGTCGCGCATTCGACAAACACGACAGTATTGTGCGCAATCGCCTTCATCTTGCGTGAATGGCGACTAGCCCCTCGACAGTGGGCTTACACAGCCGACGGGTGACGGCGCGGCGGAAAGCATAATTTCCGGTTCGCTCGGAACAATGTTGAGGAAGATCGCTCGAAGGGCTTGAAGACGGGCCCACTTGATAGATTACTCAATCGATGCTCCGCCATACTCTCGCATGCCGATTGAGGACGACGATCACCCATCGTTGGCAGGTCACCCCTTCGTTTTCTCCTCTGAACAAAGCCTTAACGAAGACGTGGTCGGCCAACGGGAACCGGTCCGCTTCTTGCACGATGCCCCTGTGACAAAGCCGGTTGCCAATCGGGACGTGGTTTAGAACGGATTGCTGGAGGAGCACGATGGCAACTGCTGAGACATTCTACGATGTCATTCGCCGCCAGGGAATCACCCGACGCAGCTTCACCAAGTTCTGCAGTCTGACGGCCGCGAGCCTTGGCTTCGGTCCGGGTGCGGCGACCGCCATGGCCGAGGCGCTTCAGACCAAGGAACGTGTGCCTGTCATCTGGATGCATGGGCTCGAATGCACCTGCTGTTCGGAGAGCTTCATCCGTTCGGCCCATCCTTTGGTAAAGGATGTCGTGCTGTCGATGATCTCGCTCGACTACGATGAAATGATTATGGCCGCTGCCGGCCATCAGGCCGAAGCCATTCTCGAGGAAACCAGGGCGAAATATAAGGGCAAGTACATCCTAGCCGTCGAGGGCAATCCGCCGCTCAACGAGGACGGCATGTACTGCATCACCGGTGGCCGGCCTTTCGTCGAGAAGCTGAGGTGGATGGCAGAGGATGCGATGGCGGTCATCGCCTGGGGCTCCTGTGCCGCCTGGGGCTGCGTACAGGCGGCTAAGCCGAATCCGACCCGGGCAACGCCGGTTGACAAAGTGATCCACGGCAAGCCGATCATCAAAGTTCCGGGCTGCCCCCCGATTGCCGAGGTGATGACCGGCGTGGTCACCTTCATCATCACTTTCGACAAGCTGCCCGAGCTCGACCGTCAGGGGCGGCCGAAGATGTTCTATTCGCAGCGGATTCACGACAAGTGCTATCGCCGCCCGCACTTTGACGCCGGCCAGTTCGTCGAGGAGTGGGACGACGAGGGCGCGCGCAAGGGCTATTGTCTCTATAAGACGGGCTGCAAGGGCCCGACGACCTACAACGCCTGTTCCACAGTGCGTTGGAACGGGGGCGTTTCATTCCCGATCCAGTCGGGCCACGGTTGCATCGGCTGTTCCGAAGAAAGCTTCTGGGATCAGGGCAGCTTCTATGACCGGCTGACCAACTTTGAACAGTTCGGCATCGAGGCCGATGCCGACAAGATCGGCTTGACCGCGGCTGGCGTCGTCGCTGGCGCGATCGCCGCGCATGCCGCTGTGACCGTCATTAAGCGCGTAACCACGAAGCGCGAAAGGACCGAAGCATCGCACGGGCAGGAAACACCGCCATGACGATCGATACTCCGACAGGCTACACGCTGGACAATTCCGGCAAACGCATCGTCGTCGATCCCGTCACCCGCATCGAGGGCCATATGCGGATCGAGGTCAATGTCGATGAGAACAATGTCATTCGCAACGCCGTGTCAACCGGAACCATGTGGCGGGGCATCGAGGTGATCCTCAAGAATCGCGATCCGAGAGACGCCTGGGCCTTCACGGAGCGCATCTGTGGCGTCTGCACCGGCACGCATGCCTTGACCTCGGTGCGAGCAGTGGAAAACGCGCTCGGCATCACGATTCCCGAAAACGCCAATTCCATCCGCAACCTCATGCAGCTTGCCTTGCTGGTTCATGACCACGTCGTGCACTTCTATCACCTGCACGCGCTTGACTGGGTTGACGTGATCTCGTCGCTGTCGGCCGATCCGAAGGCGACCTCGGCGCTGGCACAGTCGGTATCCGACTGGCCGCTTTCCTCGCCCGGTTATTTCAAGGACGTCCAGGCACGGCTCAAGAAATTCATCGAGTCGGGCCAGCCCGGTCCGTTCAAGAACGGCTATTGCGGCAATGCCTCCTACAAGCTGCCGCCCGAGGGAAACCTGATGGTGTTGACGCACTATCTGGAGGCGCTCGATTTCCAGAAGGAGATCGTCAAAATCCACTCGATCTTCGGTGGGAAAAACCCGCATCCGAACTGGCTGGTCGGGGGCGTGCCCTGTCCGATCAATATCGACGGAACCGGCGGCGTCGGCGCTATCAACATGGAACGGCTGAATATGGTCGCGTCCGTCATCGATCAGCTGATCGAGTTCAACGACAAAGTCTACGTTCCCGACATCATGGCGATCGGCACCTTCTACAAGGATTGGCTCTATGGTGGCGGTCTCTCCGGCAAAAATGTGCTCGCCTATGGCGACGTGCCGGAGCATGCCAACGACTATTCGGAAGCGAACCTAAAGCTGCCGCGGGGCGCGATTATCAACGGCAAACTCGCGGAGGTGCATCCCGTCGACCATGCCGATCCCGAGCAGATCCAGGAATTCGTGACACACTCCTGGTACAGATATCCCGACGAGACCAAGGGCCTGCATCCCTGGGACGGCGTCACCGAGCCTCATTACGAGCTCGGGCCAAACGCCAAGGGCAGCAAGACCAATTTTGAAAAGCTCGACGAGAACGCGAAATATTCCTGGATCAAGGCGCCACGCTGGCGCGGTCATGCCATGGAGGTCGGGCCGCTGGCGCGTTGGGTCCTCGGCTACGCCCAGGACAAGGCCGAGTTCAAGGAGCCGGTCGATAAGGTCCTCAAGGATCTCGGCCTGCCGTTATCAGCGCTCTTCTCGACGTTCGGCCGCACCGCCGCCCGCGCGCTTGAATCTACCTGGGCCGGCCACCAGATGCGCCACTTTCACAACAAGCTGATCGCCAGCATCAGAAGCGGCGATTCCTACACTGCCCACGTCGACAAGTGGAAGCCGCAGACGTGGCCCAGGGTGGTCAAGGGCGTCGGCTTTACGGAGGCGCCGCGCGGTGCGCTCGCGCACTGGATCAAGATCAAGGACGGGAGAATCGATAACTACCAGTGCGTCGTTCCCACGACGTGGAACGGCAGTCCACGTGATCCCGCTGGAAACATCGGCGCCTTCGAGGCGGCGCTTATGGATATGCCGATGTCCGACCCTGCTCAGCCACTTGAAATCCTGAGAACCATCCATTCCTTCGATCCCTGCCTGGCATGCTCGACCCATATCATGGGCCCGGACGGGCAGGAAAGGACGAGGGTTCAGATCCGGTAAGGAGGTTTGCTGATGGCTCTCCATGAAAAAAACGACGTCGGGCGCCTGAGCGTCCATGTTTACGATGCACCGGTGCGCATCTGGCATTGGGTAAACGCCTTCTCGATCCTGACACTCGCTCTGACCGGCTACTTCATAGGCTCGCCGCTGACTTCCGTGTCCGGGGAGGCGAGCGCCAACTATCTGATGGGCCGTATCCGCTTCATCCACTTCGCGGCGGCACAGATCCTCACAGTGCTCCTGATCCTGCGGGTCTATTGGGTCTTTGTGGGTGGCGTGCATGCCCGGCAGATCTTCTACATGCCCATCTGGAGCGGCCGCTTCTGGAAGGAGTGGTCGCATGAAGTTCGCTGGTACATGTTCATGGCACCCCAGCCAAGGAAGTATCTAGGCCACAATCCGTTGGCGCGGTTCACCATGTTCCTCATGTTCACCCTGCCGTTGTTCTTCATGGTGATCACCGGCTTTGCGCTCTACAGCGACGGTGCGGGCCGAGACAGTTGGGAATATATGCTTTCTGGCTGGGTATTCTCGATCTGGCCGAATAGTCAGGATATCCACACCAACCATCATCTCGGAATGTGGGTCATTCTCATTTTTGCGATCGTCCACATTTATGTAGCGGTCCGCGAGGACATCATGAGTTCGCAAAGCATCATCTCGTCGATGATCTCGGGCGAGCGGCTGTCCAAGGACATGGAGGACTAGACGGTTGCTCCATCATCAAACCCCCATTCGCCCCGCGCCCCGCATTCTCGTGCTCGGAATCGGCAATATTCTCTGGGCCGACGAAGGATTTGGCGTGCGTGCGGTCGAAGCCTTCCACAGGGCCTATGAAGTGCCTGCCAATGTCACCGTCCTCGACGGCGGCACGCAGGGCCTCTACCTGGTGCAGTTCGTCAACCAGCACGACCGGCTCATCGTCTTCGACGCGATCGACTACGGCCTCGCACCGGGGACGATGAAGGTGGTAGAGGACGATGAAGTGCCGAAGTTCACCAGTGCCAAGAAAATGAGTCTGCACCAGACCGGCTTCCAGGAAGTGCTGAGCGCGGCAGATCTCATGGGACAATACCCCGAGCGCCTGACCCTGATCGGTTGCCAGCCGCTTGATCTTGAAACCTGGGGCGGTTCGTTGACAGCTCCGGTCAAGGCCGTCATTCCGGCGGCCGTCGACACCGCCTTCCGGACACTGCGGGACTGGGGCGTCGCCGTTGCCGCGAGGCCTGAAGGGGCAGTGGTTCCGCCGCTTCTCGAAAACGATATCGACATGGAAAACTATGAGCGCCGTGCTGAACGGGTGGCGTCGAACTGGTGAGAAGAATCCTAAAAAACCTCTTCCATGGCTATGCACATGGCGCCAAGGTGCCGGAAAGGACGCGTGAGCGATATGGCAGGCTCCACTGCCGCCATAATTTATCCCGCGTCCCCTCGGCATCGAGCTGGCTTTATCGGGTTCCCCAATGGCAGGTCGCCGCCGCAGATGGCCATCGTCTGTGCCGACGCGGTTCTGCTCGCCTGCGCATCTCACAAGGCTGGCGCTATTGGGCTTCGCACGGCAGCGCTGTTCCCGCGCCTGCGGATTCTGCAGTATCAGAAAGGTAAGGAGGAGGAGCATGTGCATAGGCATTCCCATGCGGATCGTCACCGCCAATGAGTTCGTCGCGCAGTGCGAGCGTCATGGCGCAATATCTACAATCTCCCTCTTGCTTGTGGGCCCACAGCCGACCGGAACCCACCTCCTCACTCATCTCGGCTCCGCCATTCGCGTGCTCGACGCCGATGAGGCCCACGCGATCGACGACGCGCTCGCCGGCCTCGTTGAAGCCAGCGAAGGCCGGGCCTTCGAACCGCTCTTTGCCGATCTTGTTTCCCGCGAGCCCGAATTGCCGCCGCATCTTGGCACCGAGTGAAAGCAACATGTCCAGACTGCCGATGGTGGTTTTCCCCTTGCAGATCACCGCAGCTCGATTTCTTCAGTTTGGCACGGCGCTTGCAAACTACCCCGGAACGTTCGGAGTGCTGATTTGTGGAGGAGACGATGCCATCTATCTTGGTCCGCGCCGCGAGGGAGCGGGCGCTATCCGTCACCGATGAGACGAATAGCGATGCGTGTGTCGTACGATCGAAGGGCGAACCCGACAACCCCGCAATAGTCTTCACCGGTACTCCGGCGCAGCGGCTAGAGGTCGAAGGAGTCGCGGTCGTTCGTCCCCATCTACCGCAGGTCTTTTGCCGCCGGCGCGGTGCTGTGGTCTGCCGAACGGCCAATGTCAAGCTCAAGGGCCGCTTGAACGTGGTTGAGCCGAGCTTGGCCGCTATCGGACGTGAGCGGCCGGCAGGCGTGGTCGGCAAGGTCCGCGACCGGTCGGTTAATGTCGAGAAATTCGGCGCCCGGTTTTCTTCCGTCGTGTCAATCAAGGTGCCCACCGGCGGGCCGAACCTCGCGATCACCCGTGCCGCCAAGGCGATCGTGCGATGAAGCCTGGTTTCTGGGTCGCCCCAAAGGGTGAGGCAAGCGTGATCCCCTTGGACGCCGAACCTCTCCACGCTCGCAGGCTCAATTTGCTCGCGACCAATAGGGCAGATGAGCTGATCCGCCGATGTTGGAGGACGGCGCTGCTCCTGCCGGCGCTCGCGGATGCGCTGGCGGTTTATAAGTCCGACCGGCCGAGCCGGATGTTCGACATCACCGACTATCCAGAGGACGACAGAGAGCTGATTACCCAGATCCTCGGCGAGGGCGAGGTTGCCGGTGTCGCTGTGCTGGAGAACGGCATCATCGCCCAGGTGCAGGAGGCTGTCATGGCCGGCGTCTGGCGGATCCGCTTCACCGTCGGTGACGGTCGGATCTTTGCCGACTATATCGAGGTGGGCAGCATTCCCGCTGCTGTCAGGCTGGCCTGTTCCCGACTACCGGCATCGATCAGCCACGGCGCTGCGCCGGCTGGCGCCATGAGCGTCATGCCCTTGCTCACCGAAATCGGTGACCGGATCACCCGCCATCGCGACAGCGACCCAGCTCATGTCATCACCTTCTCGCTCTTCCCTATGAGCCCGCAAGACATGACCTTCCTGCAAGATTCACTTGGGGTTGGGCCGGTGCGGCTCACCTCTCGCGGATATAGAACTTGCCGAATTGTCGCGACCGGGGCTCGCAAGGTCTGGTCGGTGCAGTTCTATGACGTCATGGACACGATCATTCTCGATACGCTGGAGATCTGCGACATACCCTCGATCGCCATTGCCGCCGAGGAGGATTTCCAGGACTCAAGGATGCGGCTCCGGGAGATGGAGGAGGCCCATTTCAAATGAGCGGCTCCTCAGGCAAGTGCGAGTCCGTATCCGGCGAAAAGATGGAGTGCGGTATCTGCTGCCGTGTCTATGATCCTGCCATCGGCGACCCGGCCGTCGCAGATCCCAGCGAGCGCCCCTTTTTTCGATCTGCCGGAGGAATAGCGCTGTCCGAATTGCGATGCGCCGCAATCCAAGTTCACGAGGCTGGGCGATGATCGCTGACCTTACCGAGGGCGATCCGGCGCTGGCGCTCGGCGAACGGGTTGTGGCCTGCTATCGACACATTCACGAAACCGCCATGACTGACGTGCCGATCTGCAATCCGGCGTTTAAGGTCGCGGCTACAGGTTTCCGGACCTATCGCGGCCGCGCCTTCGGCATTGTGACCACACCTTGGTTCATGAACCTGGTGGGCGTCGATCTGCCTGAAGGGACCCCTGTCGCGCCTGTCGCCATTGGCACCATCGTGCGAATCGGCCTTCCTGCGGGGAAAGTCGAATTCATTGCCGGCGAGCTCCACGCGATCGGCCGCGTGGATTCCTGCGCGCTGCTCTCGCCGGTCTTCGAATTCGCCACGATGGGAGCGGCAATCGAAACGGCGGAGGAGGCCGCCCGTGCCCTCTTAGGTCCCGCTACGCCCGAGCCTGCGCGGGCACCAGCCGCGGTCTTCAACCGGCGGGAACTGTTGCGCGGGCGGTTCCTCAGGTGCGAGGAGGTGTCGAAATGACGTTTCTTCGCCGGCAAGGCACGATCAGTATTGAGGTGACGGTGTCACGCGGAGTTGCATCTTCCGTCGCAGTGAAGGCGAACCGGCCGCAAGGCCTAACCGGCATCTTCGTCGGCCACCGGGCAGAGGAGGCGCCCACACTCGCACGGCAGCTGTTTTCGCTATGCGGCTTCTCGCAATCGGTCGCCTCAAGGCTCGCTATCCTGAATGCGGCAGATCTGCCCATGGGTGAAGGGGAGCGCGTCGAGGCCGCCGCAGGTCTGCACGCCGAACGGATCTTCGAAACTCTGCGGGCGCTGATTCTCCATTGGCCGTCTCCATTGCCGAGCGAGCTTGCGAGGGTCGCCGGCAGATGTCTGCGACAGGCTCAGGCTGCCTCACAGGAGATAATTGCGCAGGCGAGTAGCGGCAAGACGAACCCCCAACATCTCGCTTTGGCGGTCGCTCGCCTCTGCTCAGTGGCCAGGGCGATCGGAGTTTCCGACCCGGGCGACATGCCCTTGCCGGGCTCGGCCTGTGCAGCAATGCTGCAGGACATAGTCGACGATCGAGTTTTTGCTGACCGGCGGCTCGATGCGCTGACCGTCGAAGATGACCTGGAGGTCATCGCCCGCCTCCGTGATGAACCCGATTACACCAACCTGCCGGATCTTCCCGGCCGGGTTGTCGAGACGGGGGCTCACGCCCGGCGCCCCGCATGGGAGGCTGCCGCGGGCTCCCATCTCGCGCAGCGCTTCCTGGCCCGCATTGCCGATGTCGGGTACTGCCTCGGGCAATTGAAAACCCTCGCCGGCGCAGGCGACCATGACTGGGCAACGCTCGCCTGCGGCGCACCGACGCCGGGCGCGGGCGGCTATGGAGCCGTGGAATGCGCACGCGGCCGGCTATATCATCAGGCAGAGATAGGCGACAACGGCAGGCTTTCGGCCTATCGCATCCTTGCCCCAACGGCATGGAACTTTCATCCGGCCGGCCCTTTCGTCGAAACACTTCTGTGGTCCCGGATCGGCTCAGACGATTGCGCCCCCCGCTCCGTCTCCCGGCTCGCCGTTCTGTTCGACCCTTGCGTCGCTTTCGACGTCGGCATCCGTGAGGCCGACGATGCATGAGATGTCGGTGATGGAAAGCGTGATTGAGATTGTGTGCGAGACCGCGCGGCTGAATGGCGCAAGGCAGGTCCAGTCAATCCGTCTCGATGTCGGCGTGCTGAGCCACGTCGATCCTGACGCGTTGCTCTTCTGTTACGAAGCGGTGCGGCACGGCACGCTCGCTGGACGGGCGAAGCTAGAGATTAATCGCATCGCCGGCGAGGGCTGGTGCCTCGATTGCGGCAAGACAATAGCTTTGCAGAAGCGATTCGGTCCCTGCCCCGACTGCGGGCGGCATCGAGTCCAGATGACCGCAGGCGACGAAATGAAGATCAGGGACATGGAGGTGATTTGATGTGCACGGTATGCGGTTGTGGAGCCTCACCCGTCGAAAGCTGCAATCACGAGGCGGGCAGCCATGGCCATAGCAAGGGCGAAGGGCTCGACCGTGACCATCATCACCATCACGGCCATGACCGTCATGCTCACGATCATCTCCACCGCGATGGCGCCCGTAATCACCGCAGCGACGGCTTGGGCGGCGTGCATGTTCCCGGTATGAGCCAGGAACGGATCATCCAGGTCGAGAGGGAGATACTCTCCAAGAACGACGCTTATGCGGCCGAAAATCGGAGGTTTTTCGTAAACCAGGGCATTTTCGCGCTCAACTTTGTCTCCAGCCCGGGCTCGGGCAAGACCTGCCTGCTTGTTCGGGCGATCGGCGAGCTCAAGGACCGTATGACGATCAATGTCATCGAGGGCGACCAGCAGACTTCGAATGACGCGGCTCGCATTCGCGAGGCAGGCGCACGCGCGATCCAGATCAACACCGGCAAGGGCTGCCATCTCGACGCCCATATGGTCGGTCATGCGGTCGAGGACCTTGCGCCTGAGCCGGGCTCTGCGCTCTTCATCGAGAATGTTGGCAATCTTGTCTGTCCCGCCGCTTTCGATCTCGGCGAGGCTTACAAGATCGTGGTGCTCTCGGTCACCGAGGGCGAGGACAAGCCGCTCAAATATCCCGACATGTTCGCCGCCGCCGACCTGATGATCCTCAACAAGGCGGACCTGCTGCCGCATCTGGATTTCAATATCGAGCTTTGCATCACCAACGCGCTCTGCGTGAATCCGCGGCTGCACAGCCTGATTGTCTCCGCGCACTCGGGCGAGGGGATGGAAGCCTTCTATGGCTGGCTCGAAGCGTCCGCTGCGCGCTCGAAAGTGGTGTGAACAATGGCGCGGGTGCACGCACAACCGGCCGAAAGCCAGGTCCGCCGGCGGATTAGGCTGCGGGTGCGCGGCACTGTGCAAGGCGTCGGCTTTCGGCCTTTCGTCTACAGGCTCGCGCGCAAGATGCGGCTCTCCGGATACGTCCTTAATGACAGTGCGGGCGTGCTGATCGAGATCGAGGGCCTGGGCGCAGACGACTTCTCCAGGGAGATCCGAACTCAGGCGCCGCCGCTCGCCCGTATCGACGCCGTCGATGTACTGGAACTGGCGCCTGTCGGCGACAAACGATTCGAAATTCTCGACAGCCTCTGCGGCAGGAGTGCGGCTCGTATCGGCGCCGACGCCGCGACTTGCGAGGAATGCCGGCGGGAGCTCAAGGATCCGGGAAGCCGGTTTTTTGGCTATCCCTTCGTCAACTGTACCCAATGCGGCCCGCGCTTCACTATCACCGGCTCGCTTCCCTATGATCGCGCCCAGACCTCGATGGCCTCGTTTTCGATGTGCGGTGCCTGCGCGGCTGAATATGACGACCCGGAGAACCGGCGGTTCCATGCCGAGCCCATTGCCTGTCCGGATTGCGGTCCGAGGCTCAGCCATCCGGTCGCCGAGTTGGCGGCGCGGCTCGAAGGCGGCGCGATCATCGCACTTAAGGGGGTCGGCGGGTTCCACCTGCACTGCGATGCCCGCAACGACGCGGCGATCGATCTCCTTAGGCTGCGCAAGGGTCGGGACCAGAAGCCTTTCGCCGTCATGGTGCGGGATATCCCGGCGGCACGGCAACTCGCGCAGCTGACCGACGCCGAAGAGGAATTGCTGACCTCCGCCGCGAGCCCGATCGTTCTTGTCGAGGCCGTTGCCCGCGAACTCTCCAATCTCATTGCTCCCGGGCTCCGCCGGATAGGTCTCATTCTGGCCTACGCACCCGCGCACTTCCTCCTGTTCGATGAGCTCGATCGTTCATCGCCGTTCTGTCCCCCTGCGCTGGTTGCGACCAGTGCCAATCCCGGTGGTGAGCCGCTCGTCGCAGACAATATGGATGCTGAGCTCCGCCTATCCGCGGTCGCCGATCTTATCGTCACCCATGATCGCGATATCATCATGCGTGCCGACGACTCAGTTATGCAGGTGATCGACGGCGCTCCCGCCTTCATCCGCCGCGCCCGTGGTTTTGTGCCAGAGCCCATCGACCTCGGCGAGGACGGACCTTCCGTGATTGCCACCGGTGCAGACCTCAAAAACACCCTATGCGTCACACGGGGGAGCGAGGCCTTCCTGTCGCAACATGTGGGCGGCCTCGACAATAGGGAGGCGATACGCTTCCAGCTTGAGGCGGCTGCCCATCTCTGTTCGATCCTTGATGTGAAGTTGGAATTCGCGGCCTGCGACCTGCATCCAGATTTCCGCTCGGTGCGGATGGCGGAGAGCTTCGGTCTGCCGGTCGTGCGAGTCCAGCACCATCTCGCTCATATCGCCGCCGTCGCTGCGGAGCATCGGCTTGCCGGGTCGGTTCTAGGGCTCGCGCTTGACGGCTACGGCTTTGGCATCGACGGCAGCAGTTGGGGCGGCGAGATGCTTGCAGTCGAGCGACATGACTGGCGGCGCTTGGGATCCCTCATGCCGCTGCCGCTGCCGGGTGGCGACCGCGCGGCGCGTGAACCCTGGCGCATGGGGGTCGCGGCGCTTCAGGCCGCGGGCCGTATCGACCTGGCGCTGGCGCTCGCGCCGGCTCATTCCGGCATGGCGCAATTGACGGCGATGTTCAGCCGCGGCATGCGGCCCCCGGTTACGAGCAGCCTCGGCAGGCTCTTCGATGCTGCCGCGGCGATATCGGGAACTCGCCTTGTCCAGACCTATGAGGGGCAGGCGGCGATGGAATTCGAGGCGCTGGTTCGGGCGCCGCGCTGCCTTCCTGGTGGGTATGCCATAAAGAACGGGGTGCTCGACTTTCGGCCGCTTATTCTGCGTCTGACTGAGACAGGCAACGGCGCCGCCGATGCCGCCGACCTCTTCCATGGTACGCTGATTGCCGGCCTTGCAGATTGGGCGGCCAAGGGTGCGGCAAGCCTCGGCACGCGGCAGGTTGCGCTCAGCGGTGGATGTATGACGAACCGCGTCCTTGCGGCGGGTCTAGCGCAGGCGCTGCGGCAGCGCGGCCTTCACCCATATCTACCACGTCTGACGCCGGCCAATGACGGGGGAGTTGCGCTTGGGCAAGCGGCCCATGCGTGCCAAGTCATCATGAACAAGCGTGCGTCGGCGCTGGAGAGCCCGACATGTGCCTAGCCATACCGGTCCAGGTCACCGAAGTGCTGTCCGGCGAGATGGCGAAAGTCACGCTTGACGGCGTCTTGAAGGTCATCTCGACGGCCCTGATAGACGATGTCCGGCCGGGCGACTACGTCATCCTCCATGTCGGCTATGCGCTGACGAAGATTAAACCCGAGGAGGCGCAACGGACGCTGGCGCTGATCCAAGAGGCTTCGATCGGTGACGCGTCATGAAATATATCGACGAATATCGCGACGGAAGGCTCGCCAAGCTTATTGCGGATCGGATAGCGGCTCTTGCCGATGCGGCCCGCTCCTATTGCCTCATGGAGTTCTGCGGCGGGCACACTCACGCGATCTGTCGTTACGGGCTTGAGGATTTGCTACCTGCAAATGTCCGGATGATCCACGGCCCGGGCTGTCCGGTTTGCGTGCTGCCGATCGGCCGGCTCGACGCGGCGATCGCGCTTGCGACCCGTCCCGAGACTACGCTGTGCACTTATGGCGACCTGATGCGAGTCCCGGGCACAAACCGTTCGAGCCTGCTTGAGGCCAAGGCGGCCGGCGCCGATATCCGCATAGTCTATTCGACGCTCGACGCGCTGAGGATCGCCGAGACGGAGCCCGAGCGCGAGGTGGTGTTCTTCGCAATTGGCTTCGAGACCACGACGCCGCCAACTGCGCTTGCACTCAAGACGGCTATCGCCAAGGGCCTCGGCAATTTCTCGGTCTTCTGCAACCATGTAGTGACACCGGCGGCCATGCACCACATTGTCGAAAGCCCGCCTGCCCGCAAGCTCGGCACGATCAAAATCGATGGGTTCATCGGCCCAGCTCATGTCAGCGCCGTGATCGGCACAAAGCCCTACGAATTGTTCGCCGAGAAATTTTGCAAGCCGGTCGTAGTGGCAGGCTTCGAGCCACTCGATGTCATCCAGGCAATCCTGATGCTGGTGCGGCAGATCAACGACGGGAGGCATGTGGTCGAAAACCAATACATCCGCGCGGTGACCAGACGCGGCAATGAGAAGGCGCAGGCGGAGGTGGCGAATTTCTTCGAGCTGCGCGAGAGCTTCGAGTGGAGAGGTCTTGGCGAACTGCCTTTGAGCGGGCTGCGGCTGCGTCCGCAATATGCGGCCTACGATGCCGAGAAGCGTTTTTCGATGGTGACATCGAGGGCCAAGGACAATCCCGCCTGTGAATGCGGCGCCATTCTGCGCGGAGCCAAGCAACCTGCCGAATGCAAACTGTTTGGCGCGGTCTGTACGCCCGATACGCCGATGGGATCCTGCATGGTGTCTTCGGAAGGTGCCTGCGCCGCATACTGGACCTATGGCCGCTTGCGCGAGAAGGCAGGGCAGGTGAATGCCCGGAGGGTGATCACATGAACATGATGACCGACGGCTACAAGCGAAAGCTCGATCTTGCGGAAGGCCGGGTCGACCTATCGCATGGCGCCGGCGGACGTGCGATGAGACAACTCATCGAGGGTATCTTCCACGAGGCTTTCGACAACCAGTGGCTGCGTGTCGGGAATGACCAGTCAGCCTTCGCCGTTTCGGACGGCCGCATGGTGATGAGCACCGACGGCTATGTCGTCTCGCCGCTGTTTTTTCCCGGCGGGAATATCGGCTCACTCGCCGTGCACGGCACGATCAACGACATCGCCATGGCCGCTGCTCGGCCGCTATATCTCTCAGCGAGCTTTATCATCGAGGAGGGCTTTCCGCTCGCCGATCTCAAACGCATCGCCGACGGCATGGGCGTGTCTTCGCGCGAGGCCGGTGTGCCGATTATCACCGGCGATACCAAGGTGGTCGAGCGAGGCAAAGCCGACGGTGTCTTCATCTCGACGGCTGGTGTCGGCAGGGTCCTGGACGGGCTCGATCTGCGTGCCGATGCCGCCCGGCCGCGCGATGCGGTAATCCTCTCCGGCTCGATCGGTGATCATGGCGTCGCCGTGTTGTCGAACCGCGAGAACTTAGAATTCGATGCGGCGATCGTCTCCGATAGCGCTCCCCTGCACACGCTGGTGGCCATGATGGTAGAAGCCGGTGGGAGGCACATCCGGCTGATGCGCGATCCCACGCGAGGCGGCCTCGCCGCCACTCTCAACGAGGTCGCGAGCCAGTCGAAGGTCGGCTTCCATATCGATGAGGAAGCGATCCCGATCAAGCCGCAGGTGGCCGCGGTTTGCGAGTTGCTGGGGCTCGATCCGCTCAATGTCGCCAATGAGGGCAAGCTTGTCGCTGTCGCCGCGCCGGAAGGCGCCGAAGCAATTTTGGCTGCGATGCGTGCACATCCCCTCGGGCGCGAGGCGGCCCTCATCGGACATGTCGTCGCTGACGACGACTGCTTCGTGCAGATGTCGACCTCCTTCGGCGGCCGCCGGATCGTCGACTGGCTTACGGGCGAGCAATTGCCGAGAATCTGCTGAGGGCAGATACCGTCCTGCTTCTCTGCTACTGCTTCAATTCTCTGTTCCACCGGCTGCATGTCGACTTGTGAGATGCTCCGTCATCCGCGCGTCGAGCACAGCGAGCACTTTGCGGCCAGAGCCCTTGAAGCGCATCAGCGTAATGCATCCATAACGCAAATGCCTGTTATCCAAACAATCAATTTTCCCGATCAATCGAGCGCCATTAGAAAGTGCTGAAACTAACGAAAATCAAGTCCAGCAGACTTACCTGCCGGCATTTTCGCTCGGCCGATTGACAACAGCAGGTGACGCGCAGCGAAGGCACGATCGCCAGTGCGAGGCAACCGGGAAGCTATCGGCATTGCCCGCTCAGACTGGGTCTTTGAGTACGTCGTTATCGGCGGGAAGGAACGCGAAGAGGGGATATGTGCGGGATTGTGGGTATCGTCGGGCAGCAGCCGGTCTCGGAGCGGTTGGTCGATGCGTTGAAGCGCCTTGAATATCGCGGCTACGATTCGGCCGGGGTTGCGACCATCGATGGCGGAGCGCTCGATCGCCGGCGCGCCGAGGGAAAGATTGTCAATCTCGAGGCAAGGTTGAGAGAACAGCCTCTGGCCGGCGCAATCGGCATAGGCCATACGCGCTGGGCGACCCACGGGGCGCCGACCGAGCGCAATGCCCATCCGCATTTCACCGACGGCGTCGCTGTCGTGCACAACGGCATCATCGAGAATTTTGCCGAGCTGAAGGACGAGCTGTCCGAGGCGGGTGCCGAATTCCAGACCGAGACCGACACCGAAGTCGTCGCGCAGCTGCTGGCAAGATTTTGCCGCGACGGCCTTGGGCGGCGCGAGGCGATGCATGCGATGCTGAAACGGGTGAAGGGCGCCTATGCCCTTGCCGTTCTTTTCCAGGACGATCCCTCGACGATCATGGCGGCCCGCAACGGCCCGCCGCTGGCGATCGGCCATGGCAACGGCGAGATGTTCCTGGGCTCCGATGCCATCGCGCTCGCGCCCTTCACCAACGAAATCACCTATCTGATCGACGGCGACTGGGCGGTGATCGGCAAGACCGGCGTCCATATCTTCGACATGGATGGCAACCCCGTCACCCGCCCG
The DNA here is from genome assembly GCF_000375585.1 of Sinorhizobium meliloti 4H41. Taxonomy (GTDB): domain Bacteria; phylum Pseudomonadota; class Alphaproteobacteria; order Rhizobiales; family Rhizobiaceae; genus Sinorhizobium; species Sinorhizobium meliloti_A. The sequence continues at coordinate 89,953 of NZ_AQWP01000016.1, forward strand.
CGCCAGGTATCCTCGGCGGCCGCCTATATGGTCGACAAGGGCAACCATCGCCATTTCATGGAGAAGGAAATCTACGAGCAGCCGGAGGTCATCTCCCACGCGCTCAGCCACTATGTCAACTTCATCGACCATCGGGTGCTGCCGGTTTCGGAGGCGATCGACTTCGCCAAGGTGCCGAGCCTGGCGATCTCCGCCTGCGGCACTGCCTATCTGGCCGGGCTGATCGGCAAATATTGGTTCGAGCGCTATGCGCGCCTGCCGGTCGAAATCGATGTCGCTTCGGAATTCCGCTACCGCGAAATTCCGCTTTCGCCAGAGTCGGCCGCTCTCTTCATCTCGCAATCGGGCGAGACTGCCGACACGCTTGCCTCGCTGCGCTACTGCAAGGAACACGGCCTGAAGATCGGCGCGGTCGTCAACACGCGCGAATCGACGATCGCGCGCGAGTCCGACGCCGTCTTCCCGATCCTCGCCGGGCCGGAGATCGGCGTGGCGTCGACCAAGGCCTTCACCTGCCAGCTTGCGGTTCTGGCTTCGCTCGCGGTTGCTGCGGGTCGAGCGCGCGGCACTGTCGGCGAGCTGGAGGAGCAGGCGCTGGTGCGAAGCCTGGCCGAGATGCCGCGCCTCATGGGCCAGGTGCTCAACAGCATCCAGCCGAAGATCGAATTTCTGTCCCGCGAATTGTCGAAGTGTCGCGACGTGCTCTATCTCGGCCGCGGCACGAGCTTCCCCCTTGCCATGGAAGGCGCCCTGAAGCTCAAGGAGATCTCCTACATTCACGCGGAAGGCTATGCCGCCGGCGAACTGAAACACGGACCGATCGCGCTGATTGACGAGAACATGCCGGTGATCGTGATTGCGCCGCATGACCGCTTCTTCGACAAGACCGTCTCCAACATGCAGGAAGTGGCCGCGCGCGGCGGACGGATCATCCTGATCACCGACGAGCGGGGTGCTGCCGCTTCGAAGCTCGACACGATGCATACGATCGTGCTTCCGAATGTCGACGAGATCATCGCGCCGATGATCTTCTCGCTACCCGTCCAACTGCTCGCCTACCACACGGCGGTCTTCATGGGCACCGATGTCGACCAGCCGCGCAATCTCGCAAAATCGGTCACCGTCGAATGATCATCCGGCCGGAGACGCAAGGGGTTGCGCATTCGTAGTTTCCTAGCGCCAGAAACGATGACGTCCCTGGTCGCTCCGATGTATCCCAACTTTTGGTCGTTCACCTCCTCCATAACAGCGCTCCTTTGGGCGCCGGCATAATTGAATCACGCAGGGACGATGTCTGCCTCTGTTCAAATCTCCGTCACGCGGATTGCAATTTTCACGTCGGACGGCCGCGCCCTCAGCGCCCGCTCGAAAAACAGAATTGGTGAGAGGGGCGCAGAGGTGGAACTGAACTCGCAGGTCAGCCCAGCCAGACCCGGTATCAAGCCGCATTGTGATGAACGGCGGCCCTGGAGGTAGGGCGAGCAGGCGCGATAGTTGACAATCGCACCGCTTTGTTTAGCCTGAGACAGCGGAGGCGAGACATCAGCTTGCCTTGCTGGTCCAGACTAGACAGCGGGTTGCCTACAAACGGCGCTCGTCCGGTTCAAAGACTGCGGAGTGGCGCATTCAGATGCGTCGTCTTGTGCGAGGATTCTCCTCCCGACTGAGGGGCGGCCCTTCAAAGGTTCGCTGCACGTCCGCTTCAGAATGAAGCAAAGGACGTGGACTCATGAGAAACAGTCGCAAGCTAAGAATGCTCAGGAACAAAGCCGCGCAACGCCAGCGAGGCCGTTGCCACTACTGCTTGGAACCCATGTGGGACGAAGACCAAACCGCCTTCGGCAAGCGCTTCTCGCTGTCATCGGGGGAAACGCTGCGATACCGCTGCACCGCGGAGCATCTCCTCGAGAAAGGCAAGGGCGGGGCCGATGACGAGCGCAACATCGTCGCCGCTTGCCGTCACTGCAACAGGACTCGCCATCGCGCGAAACGGCCGAAAGACCCGGCATCCTACGCGAAGTATGTCCAGTCCCGAATGGGAAAAGGGCGATGGCATCCTGACAGGCTGGATCGTCAGCCCGACCCTTGATGCGGTCACGACCCATTCCCTTACCTGAGGGCCGTCCGAACGGACGATGATCGCGGGCGGATTTCGCTCGAAAGCGGAAGCCACAGGCCGTCGCGTGAAGAGCACTCAATATGATCGGGGTTGGAAGGGGGGGCCGAATGCCAAGCGCATCCGCATTGCGCGACACTTGGCGAATGCTCTCGCGGACGCGAAAAGTCGTTGTTTCCGGCGAGGTAACCGATGCCATGGGCGCGGAGCCACTGGGATTCCTCCTTATCAGGCAGACGGCCGCATGATGGCATTGGTGGTCAGCCGTGGTCGGCCTGTACCCAAGGCGCCAGGCTTACGAATGACGAGAAAGCTGCTCTTTCGAACTCGTCCGGCCGTATTCGATCAGCGGCGACAGGGCTTTCAATATGACCCGCGTCCATAGCTAAAGCAGAAGCCTATTTCGGTTCCGGTAACTTCCGCAGCGATCTCGCGCCACGGGTTGATATGCCCTACCGCGAGCCGAGATGCCGCCTGGACTTCAGGATTTCGGCGAGGAGGTGCTCCACATGAGCATATTCTTGGAACAAGCGGGCTCCCATGAGGGAAATGGTACGAGTCAGTGCGTTTGCCGGCGTGCTTCTCTGCGCCGCTTACCTGCCGCCGGATTGTCTCCTTGCGTGGACGTGGCTCTTGTGTTGGCCGTCGACGCCTCGGAAAGCATCGACGACACGGAATCCTGCAACTTGCGCGCCGGGTGCAACAGCTGTCTCAGACAGAGTTCAACGACACCTCATGCGATGTCTTGCCGGTCGGAGCTGCGGGTCTACTCGCGTACCTCCCGTCTCTTGCCAAAGCCGGCTGCACGCGCGAGCGCGGAGCGTTGTCGAGCATAGTTTGGAGCAACCATCGGGTAGTCAGCGGGAAGCTTCCACTTTGCACGATATTCCTCAGGTGTGAGCCCGTACTTTGCCATCAGGTGCCGCCTCAGCGATTTGAACTTTTGGCCATCCTCGAGGCAAATGATGAATTCGGATGTCACCGACTTCTTGATCGGAATGGCGGGGCGACGTTCTTCAACGGCAACGTCGGCCTTGTCTGACTGAGATGTGCTGCTCAGCGAGGAATACGTCTGCTCGATAAGATCAGGCAGATCTGCGGCTGGAACAACATTGCGGCTCAGATAAGCCGCGACAATTCGGCTCGTCAGCTCGAGCCTCCGTTCCTCATTGCCCGAACTCCATTCGCTCAACAGTCTTCTCCTTTGTTTGCAAGTCGCTCAGATTCGCTCAGCGTGCAGGTATTTCGGTCGGAAGGAAGGCGGGGACAGGCCTAAGATGTCTTTTTTAACAGCTTTGGTGTCGTTGACTCGTCTTGAGCTGTCGATTCATTTTGCCGGGTCCGACGCTCCTCTCACCCTGGTGTACCCGGAGCACGGGAACCCACGAGGATGGCATCACAGCTTGACATGCTTCATGCGTTGCGTGAGGCGAGCGAACCTGTTCATGAAGCTTCAGCCGTCTTTAAAGCGACGACGTGAAACGACCACATGGCGCGACATCAGAGGAGAGCGGAAACTATAACGTATCATCTGTCAGGCTATCGAACACTTCCAACAACGCGTCACTTATGGCCTTGCCTAGCATCACTGCAGTATCCGTCACCGCTTCCTCGTTCATGTCATGAGCCGCCATGGCAAACGCAGCGCCCTCCGAGGTCACAATTTCCTGCGCGCGCTGTATCGCCCACAGAACAAACTCGCTGCGGCTGCTGATTTCCACGGTTTCCATGATTTCTCCTGATTGCTGGGGCGGTTGCTGTATAGCGAATCGACGGGGATAACGCGGTCCCGAAAATCGATTCTAGGCCGGTCACTATATTCATCCTAACTTTGCCTTGGAATGGCCAACTCTCGCGAGATCGAATGCGGGTATCATGTCGCCTTCCCTAGTAAGGCCGCACGATCGCACAGAGGTTTTCGCGTAAGTCACTGGGCCGCTTGCATCCGGGGCGAGACTAATTTGTTCAGCACGACGATTGCGATGCCGGTGCGAGGGCATCCTCGCGTTATGCCGGTTTCCTCAGCGAGGCATTGCAGCCGATCTTGTTGCTTACGAACTGTAATCCGAGTTGACGAGCATCGTCTGACCGCATGCCGCGCCGTTGCACAGACGCGGCGATGAGTTTCAGCTTGGGTTGCCGGCTCCCGATCCGCGCGTGGTACTAAGGCCATCCCCCTGCAGATAGGTAATTTCGCGTCGATGCGATGAAGATGAGACACGAGGTTCCAATTGCGAAGGCGGAAGTCCTTCTTGCGACATCACTCGACAGCACAGACCCAAGATTAAGTATGCAAAAACTAGGAGTTTGACGGTCTGTTGACTCTGTAGTTCACTCAGATCAAAACAGGTGATGACTTAAGGAGAGTTTAGGATGGCTGACGAGAGTAACACAGGACCGATTTCTGCAGTTGCAGAGACGAATGCTGAAGTGAAAACACCAACGGGTAAGAAGCAGAAGTCGCCAAGACGCCAGAAGGCGGCTGCCGAACCAGCTCGCACCCAATCGACGGCGCCGGCCGCAAAGCCCAAAAGGTATGGCGAACAAGAGAAAGCCGAGAAGCTCAAGCTCATCGAGTCGCAAGTCAATGAAGGCAAAGGCACACTCAAAGACGCCATAAAGAGCGCCGGCATATCGGAGCAGACCTACTATCAGTGGAAACGGACCGCAAAGCCCGCTGAACAAAAGCCCGGGAAGGCTGTTCTGGCCGGTGACGACGAGTTGGCTGATTTCGTTCGACTGGAAGAGGAAAACCAGCGGCTCCGCAAGCTTCTGGCGGAAAAGTTGCGAGCGGAGAATGCCGACCTGCGCAAAAGACTCGGACTAGACTAAGCCAGCTAGGACCGCGCGGGCCCGTAAACGCTGGCATGATATTGTCCATGATGGGCAATCAGTCACGCGAATGTTCCCGCGGCTCGCGCGCTAGTGAGTTGAAGCGCGAGGTGAGGAGATATATGCGTCCGAAGCCAGGGGCTCACCGGCGCTGGCTAGGAGTGGTTTTTTAAAATGCTTAAGGTTCAGGGTATATGAAAGTACCACAACGGAGCTTCATCGTTGAATTCAAGTCGGGGCGTCGACAGACTAAGGCGAGGACAAACTCCATTTGGGGGGACACAGACCTCAAGGCTTTGGCCCGCGCAGTAGAAGAGGAGTCGTCCCACCTGTTCAATTCGACTGAAGTACCTGTCACGCCTGACGCAAGTGGAGACATGGTATCTCAGCAGATCGATGTTGGTTCTGCAAGCGAACCTTCGGGCGATATCGACGTTGCAGCAGAAGCCGTGCCGTTGGACCTTGCCGCAGGAACTGAAGAACAAAAGCAGCGTGAGGCCGAGCGTCTGCCCGACGAGCGTGTTGCAGTGGTAGAAGAAACCCAGCCGACGTCGGGGCCGCAAGCAACACCAAGGGGCCGTTCTCGAAAGCGTGCCAGGTATGTGCCGGCCCGGGCAATTGGGTCAACTTCAACGCGTCCAAACGAGCGCAAAAACGGGCCATCCGCGACCGCTGACAATGCGAGCTCCCTAGAGGAAGTTGCGGCCCTTGAGGCAGAAAACAAGCGGCTAAAGAGACTGCTGGCTGAACAGCTTTATGCACAGAACTTGCAGCTTAAGAGGATGCTTGCGCGGTTCCACGTGACATGAGGAGGCTGCACCGCCACCGCCGCTAGGCTCCGTGAAAACTACCTGCAATAGGAGCGAGCCAGCTTACTGTCCACCTATCAAAGCAACGTCTCAAAGGAACCGGCGTCCTCCTGGGCTAAGGAAGGTAAGTCGAAGCCGGCCAGGGTATAAAGGTTGCGACCCTGCCCATTCGCAATGCCTTTTTGGGTACGGCCTTTCTCGCGTTCCTTTCGAAACCTCTCCCGGCGACCAGGCGCAGGTCGATTGTGAGCGCGACGAGCAGCGCACGGCTTTCGTCCGTTGTTTCACAACTTCTGCTTTGCGCGCTTTGGCATGAAGTAGCTTCGGATATTGACGGGCGCTTCGTCGACGGCAGCAGCATCCTCGTGGGTGGTGGCCCTTTAGTCTCGCTAAGTTTTCGGGGCACGCACTTTCTCGTTCGGGGCCGCGAGCCTCGCAGGGCCTCCTCCCGCTTTTGTACAACGGCTTCGCCCCCGCGACGATCGGTCTCATGCTCATGTCAGCTTCTGCCTGCGCCGGGGTCGCGGGTCGATTATCGAGCGAGGAGATCTTTCTGGCCGTTATTCGAGCGGCCAGCGGCGACGCAGATTGGGAATCTCGAGGAATGTCCGGTTAGAAATACGATCGTGCGAGTGGCCCTATATATTCGATTCTAAAGCCATCCATTCGCGCCTTTCGGATAAAGGCGTTCGCCCCGGCAAGACCAGTCTCGAACACGTGCCCGTCTCGAGTGCTCCTTGAAAAGTTAGTCTCGAACCAGGGACTTGCCCTTAGCGAAAGAAGGCTGATGCGCCATTTTCGCGCTTCCTTTCTTTCAATGCGGAAATCCGCGGCCGGAGAGCCCTGGTCACTCAGCTCCGCCGTCTTGCCAGGTGTAAAACCTCCATCTGCGTGGGCCATAATCACGCTCCTCCTCGTGTTAGCGTTGGAAACAAGCCAGATGCTTACCTTGCCGCGGGTAATCCCAGAAACGCGGCTAGGCCTGCCCTCCCTTGCGCTATGTCACAAAATTACTTTCCGGCTGTGACAAAAGCCTCGACTTTAAAAAGCACCTTAATTGATGCATGCTTCGTCGCCGGTCTTTGAGCGAGATCAAACGCTCCCAAGAAAATATGGGTCGCCGCAAGCGGTGACTGTCACTACCAGGGGATACCCGAATAACAGATCCGCAAGAACCATTCTGACAGGTGTGAGCGTTTGCAGGTTGAGCTCTCTCGCGATACTTCTAGCCTGTCGAACGAGATCGTCCAGTGGACGTCTGCCAAATGTCCGACTGAAGTCGGTTGACGTTATATGCTGAACAACCTCTCGGTTCACGCCATGCCGTCTTCGTCATCGAAAATAGCTTCAAGCCGCCTTGATGCAGCTTCGCGTCGATACGTTCAGATAGGCATCGAAAGCTGCAGCGACTGCACGGATCAGGAAACGCCCTTCCTCCCGCAACCGTATGACCCCGCCCTCGTTTTCTAGGATTCCGTCGCTTTCCAGCATGGCGAGCCTGTCATTCCCGTCTAAAAGGGCACTATGCTCGAATCCATGGGCGGCGGCGAGTGCCGGAATGTCAACCCGCAAGTCGCACATCAGGCGCTCGATGATGTTTGCCCGCAACCGGTCCTCGGCCGACAAGCGGTAGCCTTTCACTATGGCAAGACGACCAGATGCAATCCGTTTCGCGTAGTCACCAGGGGATACCTCATTCTGAACATAACCGCCTGCCAAGCGGCCAATGGCCGATGCTCCGAAGCCGATGAGCGTCTCGCAGGCGTCGGTGGTGTAACCCTGAAAGTTTCGGTGCAATTGCCCGTTTGCCTGTGCAATTGCCAGATTGTCGCCCGGCCGGGCGAAATGGTCGAGCCCTATGCTGCAATACCCGGCCGAAAGGAGATTTTCCGCAATCGCCTGTGCCTGAGCAAGACGGTCTCCAGCACTGGCGAGCATGGCTTCATTAATCATTCGCTGATGCCTCTTGAGAGTAGGCACGTGGGCATAGCCGAAAACGGCGAAACGATCTGGCTGCATTTCGAGCGCCATCTTGATCGTGTCGATGCAGGATTCGACCGTCTGGTGTGGCAGGCCATAGATTAAATCAAAATTAATGCTGTCTACGCCCGCGCGGCGCAGGTGGGAAACCGCATTTATTGTCTGTTTGAGGCTCTGGTTTCGGTTTATCGCCTTCTGTACCACCGGATCGAAGCTCTGCACCCCGAGGCTTGCACGGCGGACCCCTGCTATGCCAAGAACCGCCGCCATCTCCTGCTCTAGCGTCCTAGGATCAATCTCAATGGCGATTTGGGTGGTACTTGCGAGATCGAAGTGCTCGTTTAGAAGCTCGATCAATGCCAGCATTTCCTTCGGTCGCATGATTGTTGGAGTTCCTCCGCCGAAATGTACATGGTCGATGTTGAGGGGCGCTTTTGTCGTTGCCGATACGAGGCATATCTCCTTACGCAGCATATGAAGGTAGTTGCCGATCGGTAGGTCGCGTCGCGTGATCGTCGTGTGACAGGCGCAGTACAAACACCTCGAGCGACAGAAGGGGATGTGCACGTATAGCGACGCCGGTTTCTCCCGGGGTATCTCGGCGAGCCAGTCATGATAGGCGCTTGCGTCCACGTCGGGTGAGAATTGTAGCGACGTCGGGTAACTCGTGTAGCGGGGCAGGCGCGCATCGCCGTATTTTGCAGCAAGAGCTGATTGCATAGGGAGATCCTTCTCTAGAGGGCGGTGCAAGTACCGCACTCTAGGGCCTCATCTCGCGAGCTCTTTGATCGAAAGCAAGGATTGCTTCCAAATTCACGTAATTATGCGGGGCGATCGAAGTGCGGCAACATAGCCGCGGGATGGCTGATGACTGCGGCATAGCCTATGGAATAGGCGGCGTGCGCTTGACTAAGGCGTTTCCTCGTCGAAAGACTGGACACAGCAACAGTAAACTAGTCCTCTGATGGATCAGGCAAATGCATTCACAAAACGTCTTTGGAACGATCCGCCTTGGCAGATGCTTGCCAGATGGCGAGGGGAGGGGATGAGATCCTATGTAATCGTAACTGCGGTTCCAGTAGCCATTCTCGCACTGAGACTAGCGCTGTCACCGTTCATCGGCGACAGCCTTGTTCTGTCCTCGTTTATTCCCGGTATGCTGATCGCCGCGTTCGTCGGCGGGCAAAAGCCAGTCGTACTTGCAGCCGCAATGTCGATATTGGCAGCTATCTTTCTTCACTGGCTCGAAGATGCTCCTTACCCGGAGCTTGTCGAGTTGATTGTTTTTGGTTTGGCAATGCTTCTCATCGCATGCCTGGGAGAGGTGCTGGAGGCAGGGAGACGCGCCATGGACAAGATAAAGGCTGCCGTCAAAGCCCGTGATGCACATCTTAGGTCCATACTGGACACAGTACCAGATGCAACCGTGGTCAGCGCAGCCAATGGTACGATTGTTTCCTTCAACGCCGCCGCCGTGCGGCAGTTCGGCTATGCAGAAGAGGAGGTCATCGGCGAGAACCTTCGCATCCTGATGCCAGAACCCTATCGCCATGAACACGACGGATATATGCAGCGATACATGAGGACCGGGGAAAAGCGCATCATTGGTATTGACCGCGTCATCGTAGGGCGGAGGAAAGACGGATCAACATTTCCAATGAAGCTGGCTGTAGGCGAGATGCGGTCTGGAGGCGAGCGGTTCTTCACCGGCTTCATTAGAGACCTGACCGAGCGGGAGGAGTCGGCCGCAAGGCTTGAACAGATCCAGGCGGAATTGGCCAGACTCGCCCGTCTCAAAGAGATGGGCGAGATGGCCACGACGCTTGCGCATGAGCTCAATCAACCCCTATCTGCGATCGCGAACTATGCTCATGGTTGTACGAGGCTGTTGCGCGATATGGACGCCTCAATGGCAATAAGGATGCGCGACGCGCTGGAGGAGGTGGCGAGCCAATCCCTGCGCGCAGGACAGATCATCAAGCATCTCCGGGAGTTCGTTACGAAAGGTGAGAAGGAAAGGGCACCCGAGGACATCCGTAAATTGGTGGAGGAAGCTGGCGCGCTGGCTCTTGTCGGTTCCCGTGAGAATAACGTTCGAACGGTATTCGAGTATTTGCCGGGTGCCGACATGGTGATGGTCGATCGGATCCAGGTCCAACAAGTGCTGATCAACCTCATGCGCAATGCGGTCGAGGCGATGCGCGAGGTAGAGCACCGCGAGCTTATCGTTCGCACCATGCCGGCTGGTGCGGGGGAAATCGCTGTGACGGTAAGAGACACGGGTGGTGGAATCCCAGAGGAGGTCACCGGAGAGCTTTTCAAGCCATTCTTTACGACGAAGCCGAGCGGAATGGGGGTCGGCCTTTCGATTTCCAAGCGCATCGTCGAAGCGCATGGCGGCGAGATGACCTTTTCGAAGAATGAAGCGGGAGGGGTAACCTTCCGGTTCACGCTTCCCACCTATGTGGAGCGGATTGATGGAAATGACTGACTATACAGTTCACATTGTCGATGACGAAGAGCCCGTTCGCAAGTCGCTTGCCTTCATGCTGACGATGAATGGTTATGCCGTAAAGGTGCACGAGTCGGCTGCCTCCTTCCTGGACTTCGCTCCGAATATCCGCGACGGAATTCTAGTAACAGACCTCAGGATGCCTGATATTTCAGGGGTGGGTCTCATCCGCCAGCTCGGCTTAAAGAAAATAAAGATACCCGCCATCGTGATCACGGGACATGGCGATGTGCCAATGGCAGTCGAGGCGATGAGAGCGGGAGCACTGGACTTTATTGAGAAGCCGTTTGAGGACTCGCTGATCGTGGAAGCTATTGAACGGGCATCAGGACATTTGACTGTTCCCGCGGTGGCCGATGAGATCACAGACATCCAGGCGCGCCTTGACACACTCAGTCCCAGAGAACGGCAGGTGCTCTCAGCGGTGGTCTCTGGCCTCGCCAATAAAACGATTGCATACGATCTCGATATCAGTCCCCGAACCGTGGAGGTGCACCGCGCGAACGTAATGTCCAAAATGAGAGCCAAGAGCCTCCCGCATCTTGTTGGGATGGCTATCGCGGCCGGGTTCGCGCCTTCGTAATTTTTGCCCTCTTGATCTCGCGCAATGCGTCGGCTTGTCGCAAGCGTTCAAATGGCGCTTAGCGGGCGGGCATATGCACGCCAGAATAAGAGCGGAACACTAAGTTGTCAGTTGCCAGGATCATCGTTCTCGTTGTTCCGGACCGGGGCCTCCGGCGATCCCTTGCGTTCGCGCTAGAGGTTGAAGGTTACTTGACGGAGTCCTACGACGCGTTATGGAAGGCGGAGGCTTCCACCGGGCGGGCGCTCTGCACCATCGTCGACGAAGAGATTTTGAAGTCCGAGCAGCAAACGCCAAGGTCCCTAGAGACACCCGATGGTCGTGTAGTCCTCCTAGTTGATGGAATGACGGCGGTCAAAGAACAAGGCGACACGATCGTCTTGACGAAACCGATCAACGGCTCCGATCTCGTGAGCGTGGTGAACGACCTAGAAACGATGGCGGTTCGGAGAGACCGAGCATGACGCGACTGGCGGGCTCTAAGTATTTTTACTTAGTGATATAACCGAGTTTATCGCCGAGGCGCGACTTGGCAATCTTGCCCTGAAACATCAGGGGATATGAGATGAACGCCGCCTCCAGACCTTTAGAGCGGAGCCATGTAGCGCCCAACAACATTGGAAGAGTAAAGATCCCGGGGCCGCACCTTGTTGCGACATACAAGGCTGGCCGGGAAATCTATGCACAAGGTGATACCGTAGCCAAGTACTACCAGGTCAAAACCGGGACTGTCCGCGTATACCGCCTCCTCGCGGAGGGGCGACGGCAGATTGTATCCTTTCACTTTGCAGGGGAGGTGTTCGGCGTCGAAGCGGGCTCGACCCATCGGTTCTTTGCCGCGGCCATTACCGAGACAACGCTGGCTGTCTTCAGGCAACATACGGTGAAGGAGCATTCACGGGAACTCTTGGGGTTTGCCCTGGACGGTATGGCGCGGGCTCAGGAGCACCTTCTGGCCGTTGGCCGACAATGTGCGGTGGAGCGTATGGCCGCATTCCTACTGGATCTCTCAAACCGGCTGGGACGCCTTCGGCAGCTAAGATTGCCGATGTCACGGCAGGACATTGCGGACTATCTCGGCCTGACAATCGAGACGGTATCCCGTGTCCTGACCAAGCTAAAGGAACGAAGCATAATCGCACTGCCAGACACAAGGGCGATAGACATCATGAAACCGGGAGCTCTCCGTTCGCTCTGCCAATAAGCGTCTATCGCGGTGGCGGCACGCGGTGCCGACCCTCTGGTATCGTTGATTGTGAATCGCGTTGAGCGACACTGCAGGCGCTTCAGATTGGGCGCGGGTCTGTCAAACCGGCGAATATCATTGGCGCGATTCTGCCGCAGATGGACCCTCTAATGCTGGAAAGCGCTTCTTTCGCTCGTTCGCCTCGTTAACAACCGCCGAGAGTTCACGGGCCGGCCCGACCCGATCTTGATTTGAATCAAGGTACGCAAGCCCCGCCTCTGACAAATTCTCCACGAGACTTCGGCAGATCTGTGTGTGGAGCCCGCGGCAGCGCTCCGACAAGTTGGAGGTTCAACCATGACATACACAGTCGAGACGATCGCGCTCGCCATCGGCGCCTTTCTGGCACTGGTCGGCGCGGGCTTCGCGCAGGATCGTCTGTTTGAAGCACATATGTGGGTATTATTCTTCGTGCTTCTCGGCGCCACCTTAGTGCTCATGCACCGCACGGATTTTCGTCCGGCGGTTGCTGCGCGTGTCACTCGTAAAACGGAATACTTCGACGAAGTTGTAAAATACGCCGTCGTCGCCACCATGTTCTGGGGCGTGGTCGGATTCCTCGTCGGCGTCGTCGTGGCGCTGCAACTCGCCTTTCCCGATCTCAACGTCGAACCATGGTTCAATTTCGGGCGCATGCGGCCACTGCACACCTCAGCGGTCATTTTCGCGTTCGGCGGCAATGCCCTGATCGCGACGTCCTTCTATGTCGTGCAGCGCACCAGCCGCGCCCGGCTTTTCGGCGGCAATCTCGGCTGGTTCGTCTTCTGGGGCTACCAGCTTTTCATCGTGCTCGCCGCCACCGGTTACCTGCTCGGGATTACCCAGAGCCGCGAATATGCCGAGCCGGAATGGTATGTCGACCTCTGGCTGACGATCGTCTGGGTCGCCTATCTTATTGCCTTCCTCGGCACGATTCTCGTGCGCAAGGAGCCACACATCTATGTGGCGAACTGGTTCTATCTCGCCTTCATCGTCACAATCGCCATGCTGCATATCGTCAACAATCTGGCGGTGCCGGTCTCCTTCCTCGGTTCGAAGAGCTATTCGGCCTTCTCGGGCGTTCAGGACGCATTGACGCAATGGTGGTACGGGCACAATGCCGTCGGCTTCTTCCTGACTGCCGGCTTCCTGGCGATGATGTACTATTTCATCCCCAAGCAGGTGAACCGCCCCGTCTATTCCTACCGCCTGTCGATCATCCATTTCTGGGCGTTGATCTTCATGTATATCTGGGCGGGTCCCCATCACCTTCATTACACGGCGCTGCCCGACTGGGCTCAGACGCTCGGCATGGTCTTCTCAATCATGCTCTGGATGCCCTCCTGGGGCGGCATGATCAACGGACTGATGACCCTCTCTGGAGCCTGGGACAAGATCCGCACCGATCCGGTGGTCCGGATGATGGTCATGGCCGTTGCATTTTACGGCATGGCGACCTTCGAAGGACCGACGATGTCGATCAAGACGGTCAATTCGCTTAGCCACTATACCGACTGGACCATCGGCCACGTGCATTCCGGCGCGCTCGGCTGGAATGGCCTGATCACCTTCGGCGCCATCTACTATCTCGTGCCGAAGCTGTGGAATCGTAAGCGGCTTTACAGCCTGGGCATGGTCAACTGGCATTTCTGGCTCGCCACACTCGGCATCATTGTGTACGCCGCAACCATGTGGGTTGCCGGCATCCAGGAAGGTTTGATGTGGCGCGAATACGACGATCAGGGCTTCCTCGTCTATTCCTTCTCGGAAACTGTGGCTGCGATGTTCCCGTACTATGTCATGCGGGCCGTCGGTGGCGCCCTCTATCTCTCCGGCGCCGTGCTCATGGCCTTCAATGTGGCGATGACGATCCTGGGACGCGTCCGCGATGATGGTCCGGTCCTCGGTTCTGCGCTCCTAGCCGTGGCGGACATAAGAGGGCATAGCCGATGACCATTTTCAATAAGCACGCGATACTAGAGCGCAACGCCACACTGCTGCTGCTCGGTTCGCTGCTCGTCATCTCGATCGGCGGCATCGTCGAAATCGCGCCGCTCTTCTATCTCGAGAACACCATCGAGAAGGTCGAAGGAATGCGGCCTTATTCGCCGCTGGAGCTTGCGGGCCGCGACATCTATGTCCGCGAGGGCTGTTATGTCTGCCACAGCCAGATGATCCGGCCGTTTCGCGATGAGGTCGAGCGCTACGGGCATTATTCGCTGGCGGCGGAGTCGATGTACGACCATCCCTTCCAGTGGGGTTCGAAGCGCACCGGTCCGGACCTCGCCCGCGTCGGCGAGCGCTATTCCAACGAGTGGCACGTCCAGCACATGATCGAGCCGCGCTCGGTCGTGCCGGAATCGGTCATGCCGAGCTATGCCTTCCTCAAGGAGATGCCGCTCGAGGTGAAGAACGTTGCCATGAGCCTCGAGGCGAACCGGGCCGTCGGCGTTCCCTATACGGACGAGATGATCGACGCGGCGCTGGCGGACGTCAAGGCGCAGGCCGATCCGAATGCCGACACCTCCGGTATCGAGGCGCGATATCCCAAGGCCAAGTTGGGGGACTTCGATGGCGATCCGCAAAAGCTGACGGAGATGGACGCGCTTGTCGCCTATCTGCAGATGCTCGGCACGCTCGTCGACTTCTCCATCTATGACGACGCTGCGGGCTATCGCTGAGGAGGAAAAAGGCATGCAAACATACACGGCCCTGCGCCATTTCGCCGACACCTGGGGCCTTCTTGCGATGGTGCTCTTTTTCCTCGGCGTTACTACGTTCACTTTCCGGTCAGGCCGCAAGAAGTCTGCCCAAACGGCCGCCTCCATCCCGCTTAAGGAGGACTGATTATGGCGGACAAGCACAAGCATGTGGACGAGGTTAGCGGGATTGAAACCACCGGGCACGAATGGGACGGCATTCGCGAACTGGACAACCCTATGCCGCGCTGGTGGGTCTACACCTTCTATACGACAATCATCTGGGCGATCGGTTACGCGATAGCCTACCCCTCCTGGCCACTGCTGACGGACACGACCAAAGGTGTACTCGGTTATTCGAGCCGCGCTCAGGTCGCCACTGATCTGGCTGACGCCAAAGCGGCGAAGGCCGGTTACAACGAGCGGATCGCCGCGAGCACGGTCGAGGAAATCATTGCGGATCCGCAATTGCAGCAGTTTGCGATTTCGGCCGGGGCGTCAGCATTCAAGGTGAACTGTGCGCAATGTCATGGTTCGGGTGCGGCCGGGGCAAAGGGCTTCCCGAACCTCAACGACGACGACTGGCTATGGGGTGGCAAACCTGAAGAGATTTATCAGACGATCGCCCACGGTATCCGCTATTCTCGCGACGCGGAGACGCGAGTTTCCGAGATGCCAGCATTCGCCGACATGTTGACGCCGGAGCAACTGCGCCAAACCGCGGCGTTTGTCGTGAGCCTTAGCGCGACGCCGTCGCAACTGGAGCTCGCCGACAAAGGCAAGCAGATTTTTACGGAAAACTGCGCCTCCTGTCATGGCGCTGATGCGAAGGGAAACCGGGAAATGGGGGCGCCGAATCTCGCCGACTCCATATGGTTGAAGGGCAAGGGTGAGCAAGCGGTCATCAATCAGATGAAGGCGCCGAAGAATGGCATCATGCCTGCGTGGTCGCCGCGCATTGGCGACACGACGGTCAAAGAGCTCGCGGTCTTCGTCCACTCGCTCGGTGGTGGCGAGTAGCAGGTTAGTCTCGATAAGGCTGAACGCCGGCGATCGCGCACATGGCCGGGCCAGACATGCCTTCCCGCCGCGTTCAATCCGGCTCAAAGGCTATGCAGGTACATCGCGTCGCGCCATACCTCTGCGAGAATTGACGCGAAGTTGACTCAGATCAAGGATTGGGGCTTGCGCATCGGGCAAAGGTCGGCTGACAGGCGAAATTGCCGGGACTTGCCTAGATGCTCCAACCGCCCATGATAAAGGCCTTGGTCGAAAGGCTCGATCTCGAACCGGTGAATGCTGCGCGCGTTCGAAAGCCACTTTACCAGAAGCGACGGAAGATTTTTCCGAAGCGGGCGGAGGGGCGCTTCCGCCGGTTTAAGTGGCTCGTGATGCTGCTGACGCTCGGCATCTACTATTTGACACCGTCGATCCGCTGGGACCGCGGGGCGCATGCGCCTGATCAGGCGGTGCTCGTCGACCTTGCGGCGCGACGCTTCTATTTCTTTTTCGTCGAGATCTGGCCGCAGGAGTTCTTCTTCGTCGCGGGGCTGCTCGTCATGGCGGGTCTCGGTCTCTTCCTGGTGACCTCGGCGGTCGGGCGGGCCTGGTGCGGCTATGCCTGTGCGCAGACCGTCTGGGTCGACCTCTTTCTCGTGGTCGAGCGCTTCATCGAAGGCGACCGCAACGCGCGCATGCGCCTCGATGCCAGTCTCTGGACGGTCGAGAAGATCCGTAAGCGTGTAGCCAAGCACGCGATCTGGCTCGCGATAGGGCTTGCGACGGGGGGTGCGTGGATCTTCTATTTCGCCGACGCGCCATCGCTTCTTCGAAGTTTGCTCACGCTCGATGCGCCGCCTGTCGCCTACACCACGATCGCCGTTCTGACGGCCACGACCTACGTCTTTGGCGGGCTGATGCGTGAGCAGGTCTGTACCTATATGTGCCCCTGGCCCCGCATCCAGGCGACGATGCTGGACGAGAATTCGCTCGTCGTCACCTATAACGACTGGCGTGGCGAGCCGCGCTCGCGCCACGCCAAGAAGGCGGCGGCAGCGGGCGAGACCGTCGGCGATTGCGTCGATTGCAATGCCTGCGTCGCGGTCTGTCCGATGGGCATCGACATCCGTGACGGCCAGCAGCTCGAGTGCATCACCTGCGCGCTCTGCATCGATGCCTGCGACGGCGTGATGGACAAGCTCGGCCGCGAGCGCGGGCTGATCTCCTACGCGACGCTCAGCGACTACTCCGCCAATATGGCCCTTGCGACCAACAATGGGGCGGCGGCGATCGATCCGAGGCGGGTGCGCGGCCCGAACGGCGCCCTCGTGGACAAGGTCAGGCATTTCGACTGGCGCATCATCTTCCGGACCCGCGTTATCCTCTATTTCGCCGTCTGGGCACTGATGGGGCTCGGCTTGGTCTTCGCGCTTGCGTCGCGTGACCGGCTTGAGCTCAACGTGCTGCACGACCGAAACCCGCAATATGTCGTCGAGTCCGATGGTTCGGTGCGCAACGGCTACATGGTCAAGCTGCTCAACATGATCCCCGAGCCGCGCACCATCAGGTTGACGATGGAGGGCATGCCCGCTGCGACGATGCGCGTGGCAGGACGCGCTGCCGGAAGCGGCCGTAGCTTTGCGATCGCCGTCGGGCCGGACAAGGTCACGTCGCTCAAGCTCTTCGTCACTCTGCCAATGGGCAAAACTGCCGAGGTGGCGAAGGCCTTCGCTCTAGTAGCCGAGGATCCGCTCAGTCACGAGCGCGACGTCTATCACGCCAATTTCAACCTCCCGGGAGCAGCACAATGAGCGGCATGATCACGAAACCGCGTAGCCGGTCGCGCGGGTTCACCGGCTGGCACATGGTAGCCGTGATGTCCCTGTCTTTCGGAACAATCATCTCCATCAACGTGGTGATGGCGTGGAACGCCAGCCGGAGCTGGAGCGGCCTTGTCGTTCGGAACGCCTATGTCGCCAGCCAGCAGTTCAACGGCAAAATGGCCGAGGCCCGGCATTTCGCCGAAAGCGGGATCGTAGGCAGGTTCAGCGCGACGGCCGGCGAACTCCGCTACATCCTGATCAGGGATGGCAAACCGCTGTCGGTAGCAGAGCGCGTTCTCGCCGTGCTCAGGCGGCCCGTCGAAGAGCATGAGGACCTAGAGATGGAGCTCGCTCGCGAGGCTGATGGCGTATTCCTTGCGAGCCGCCAGCTTAAGCCGGGTCAATGGATTGCGGACCTCAAGGTCATTGCCGGGGAGGCGACAATCTATCGCCAAGCCGTCCGGTTCGTCGTGGCGGGAGAGGGAAAATGAGCTGCTGCGCTGTGGGCCCGGAAATAGCGCCAAACGTCGACCGCTCAGGTTGCGCACTGCCGAGCGCCGAAGAGCTCTGGCTTGCGAGCCGAAGCCTCGGAGGCGGGTTGCGTCAGACAGATCTCAGCGTGCCCGGCGTCCAGTGCGGCGCCTGCATCACCACGATTGAAGGCGCACTACGCGTCAGATCCGAAGTCGAGCGCGCCCGCGTCAATCTCTCGTCGCGGCGGCTGTCTATCGTGTGGAAGGAGGACGTCGACGGTCGCCGGAGCGAGCCCGGCGAGTTCATGCAGGCGATCACGGCCTGCGGCTACCAGGCGCATCTCCTTTCGCCCGGCGAGGAGGAGGGCGATGAGCTCCTGAAACAGTTGATCCGCGCCGTTGCGGTTTCCGGTTTCGCGGCAACGAACATCATGCTGCTCTCCGTTTCCGTCTGGTCGGGCGCCGATGCGGCGACACGCGACCTGTTCCACTGGATCTCGGCGATGATCGCGGCGCCGACGCTGGTCTATGCCGGCCGCTTCTTCTACCAGTCGGCGTGGAACGCGCTCCGCCATGGACGCACCAACATGGATGTGCCGATCGCGCTCGCCGTGACGCTGTCCTATGGCATGTCGCTCTACGAAACGATCGGCCACGGCGAGCATGCCTGGTTCGATGCGTCAGTCACCCTTTTGTTCTTCCTGCTGATCGGCCGGACGCTGGACCACATGATGCGAGGACGAGCAAGATCGGCGATCAGCGGCCTGGCACGACTGTCGCCGCGCGGTGCGACGGTCGTTCATGCCGATGGCTCGCGCGAGTATCGCTCCGTCGACGAGATCAAGCCGGGCGAACGCCTGCTGATCGCTGCCGGCGAACGAATCCCGGTCGACGGGTGGGTGCTTTCCGGAAGCAGCGATCTCGACCGCTCGGTCGTGAACGGCGAAAGCGTGCCCGTCACGGTCGCTGCCGGCGATCTCGTGCAGGCCGGGACGCTCAACCTTACGGGTCCGCTTACGTTGGAGACGACCGCGGCGGCGCGCGATTCCTTCCTTGCTGAGATCATGGGACTGATGGAGGCGGCCGAAGGGGGAAGGGCTCGCTATCGTCGCATCGCCGACCGGGCGGCACGCTATTATTCGCCGGCAGTCCACATGCTCGCGCTCCTGACCTTCATCGGCTGGATGCTGGTGGAGGGCGACGTTCGCCACGCCATGCTGATCGCGGTCGCCGTTCTGATCATCACTTGCCCTTGCGCGCTCGGATTGGCGGTGCCGGTCGTGCAGGTCGTTGCCGCCGGGCGCCTCTTCCAGGGCGGTGTCATGGTCAAGGACGGCTCGGCCATGGAACGCCTCGCCGAGGTCGACACGGTGCTTCTCGACAAGACCGGAACCCTCACGCTCGGCGAGCCGCGGCTCGTCAATGCGGATGAGATTGCGCCGGGCCTGTTGGCGACCGCCGCGGCACTCGCCGCGCATTCGCGCCACCCGATCTCGGTCGCCTTGCAGCATGCGGCCCGCAATGCTCATCTCCAAGGAGAAATCAGGGAAATTCCGGGCGCAGGCATCGAAGCGGGGACGACCGAAGGCGTCTATCGGCTTGGCAGCCGCAGCTTTGCCTGTGGGGAGAGCGGTACCGCGAGCGGGTTGCCTGAAGCGATCCTTTCGCTCGACGGCCGAGAGCTTGCCTGCTTCCGCTTCGAGGACCGCCTGCGCCCCGCCGCGCGCGAGAGCATCGCAGCGCTCGACAAGCTGGGACTTGCCACCGGCATCCTTTCGGGTGATCGCGAGCCTGTCGTGGCGGAGATCGGCCGCAGGCTCGGAATTGCAAATTGGCGGGCCGAGCTCTCGCCGCGCGGCAAGGTCGAGGCTTCGGCCGCTGCGGCCGGTGGCCACCGGGTATTGATGGTCGGCGACGGCATCAACGATGCGCCGGCACTTCGCGCCGCCCATGTCTCGATGGCGCCGGCGACTGCTGCCGATGTCGGCCGACAGGCCGCGGACATTGTCTTCATGCATCGAGGACTGTCGGCCGTACCCTTCGCAATCGAGACGTCGCGGCGCGCGAGCCGGCTCATCCGCCAGAACTTCGCCCTGGCGATCGCCTACAACGTCATCGCGGTGCCGTTTGCCATCCTCGGTTACGCGACGCCGCTCGTCGCTGCAATCGCGATGTCCACGTCGTCTCTGATCGTCGTAGCAAATGCGCTGAGAGTGAAGGGCGCTGTTGGCGAGGCAAAACTTCTCTATCCGTTGCTGGATCCGCCCGGAGCGACTTTATGACCACGCTGATCTATCTCATTCCAACTGCGCTTTTCCTGGAAGGACTCGGTCTCGCCGCGTTTCTGTGGGCGCTGAAGAACGGGCAGTACGACGATCTCGACGGTGCATCTTGGCGCGTGTTCGACGAAGGCCAGGGATTCTCCGATGACGACAGTGGCGTTGCTGAACGGTTGGAGAAGGCAAGTAATGCGAATTGAAATCGGGCCCCGTCATACTGGCGTGGCTCGGAGCGACGCCAAGTCAACGACCACACTGCATACGATCTTCAGGCTCGCATGATGAGAGCGTTACGATTGACTGCGAACGACAGGACCATGCTCTTGGGTTCTCGGTTCTTTGTGCGGCTGCCGCGTTCCACCGGCGAGGCTATCTTGGAGGACGTGACCGTCTCTACTCATGAGGAGCACGATCTTGTGTTCCACCAGGGTGAGAACATCGATGAGGTTTTTTGGGTTCTTTCGGGTTTGATCCGCCTTTATAGGGTGGGCAAGGATGGCCGGGAGGCCGATCTGGCCATCCTGCCGATGGGAGAAATGTTCGCCGAAAGCGCCATGTTCCTTGGTAGCAGGGCTACTGCCAATGCGGAGGCCGCCGAAGCATCAATCATCGCGAGGCTGGACAGCCGCATGCTTCGCAACCTTGCCGTCTCGGATCCGGATGTGGCGCAAGCGTTCATAAACCTCCTCTGTCACCGCGCTGAGATAACGGAAGACATTCTTGCGCAGGATCGCTTGCTTACCGGAATAGAACGGGTGGCGAGTTACATACTCAGTCAATGCCCGGAGGGTTCGACTAACTTTTCCTTTCGCCTGCCATTTCAAAAGAATGTGCTCGCAGGCAAGCTCGGCCTCGCCCCGGCAGGCTTATCGCGCGCGTTTTCGGCTCTGCGCCAAGCTGGCGTCACAGTAAGTGGCAGGACAATTGAAATCCGCGACCGGCACGTGCTCGAACAGTTTCAATGTGGCGGCTGACCGTACGAGCATGAGGGCCGCTCGATGGCGCCTAAACCTAGCCGATTGGCAACCCGACGCGGATCTACAAGAAGAGCGTCCTCGGACCTTACCACCGAGCTAAGGCAAATAGGCGGGAATGCCACCCAATCTCTGCAACCAAGACAGAGTAGGCTCACCTTCTGTGGCGCAATCAGTTCAAAGCGCTTCCAAGCAAACCTGCCGCAGGCCTGCCAGTTTGCCGAGTTTGCCTCGCAAGGCCCTGTCCTTCTAAGTCTCGGTCTGCACCTCCTTCCAAGCCAAGGTGATGTCCTCGCGCATCTGGCTGAAGCAATTATGGCTGACGGACGCCTTAGATCATCGGCCACCTGTCTGCCGGAGCCTGTTGTTTCGCGACCGTTCACGTCCCCGAAGCTAGTAAGCGCGCATATCCTGGCCACCGGCTCTCCTGCAACATTGTGAAATGAGGTCGCTGCCGCCCAGTCCGCCAATGCCGCATGTGGCTATCTGCGCCTGATCTTGCTGGCCCATCAAATGAAGACCTGCGGGCCTGTGTAGTTCGCTGCATGCAGGGCTGCCACTAGATTCGTTAGCGCCCCCTTTGGCAGCGGGTTAGATTCGAGGAAAACCAGGCACCCAGAGCCCAGCTCAGCGAACAATTTATCGGGCAGGCTGATCAAAAGGTTGCACCTGGCGTTGAGCCTCCGGAGCCCTACGGGAAGGTCTTTGGGCAGACCGGTCAGCCGATTGTCGGCGGCGCCGAGCGTCTGCAGTCCGGCCGGGAGTTTGGCGGGAAGGTTGGTGAGTTGATTGCCGCTGGCGTTGAGGGTCTGAAGCCCTTCCGGGAGGTTGTCGGGAAGGCTGGTCAGCCGATTGCCGTCGGCGTTGAGCGTCTGGAGCCCGGCCGGAAGGCTGGCGGGAATGTTGGTGAGTTGATTGGCGTCTGCGTTGAGGGTTTGAAGCCCGGCGGGGAGATTGTCTGGAAGGCTGGTCAATTGGTTTTCGCCGACGCCGAGCCAACGAAGCGCATTCGAGAGGACATCGGGCAGCCTGGTGAGTCGGTTGTAGCTGGCCTCGATGGTCTGGAGTCCGGCCGGCAGCGTCTCGGGAAGGCTGGTCAATCGGTTGTACCTCACGTTGAGCGTCTGAAGCTCCACGGGGAACTCACCCGGCAGTTTGGTCAGCTGATTGCAGTCGACGTTGAGCCGCTGGAGCCCGGCCGGAAACTCCGCGGGAAGGGTACTCAGGCCCAGGCATGACAGATTCAGCGCTGCACTGAGATCGCCGGCATTCACCCAAGCGCTGATTCGTCTCACCGCCTCTTGCCGTCCCTCATTTGCCCCTTGACCCTCTTCGGTAGCCCAGGCGTCCAGGACCAGGCCCAGCGACGTTGCCCGGAGAACGGGGCCGAGATTTGGATGGGCGGCAGGGCCCGACGAAGGTTTCCTCAAGTTATCGGTGGCTACTGTGCTGAGATCACCGTGGGTGGACGGATATTGCCGGGGGTCTGCTCTGGAAGTATTTCCTTGGCATGGCTGAGCCTGTCGCGTTTTCATAATCGGCGCCTTTCTCCAGTGCTGACCAAGGGAGTGTCGGGATGTTGGTCACCGACGACCGTTCCGCTGGAGACGGCGGCGGCATAACCGCTGATCGGTTCAAGCTCGATAAGCGCCGGAGCGGCAGCCAAGGGCTTCAGGCACGAGCTCATTCCGTATGGAGAACTTATTGACTGCCCCGGAGCCTTAGTACTCTAGGATATTCACCAGGGACGCCCAAACCACTGTTGTCACCTCCAGTCTCGTCTGATCGTCTTCATGCAACATTACCTCGGATTGGCAAAATTCATTGTTTGGATGAAACGCATCGGCGCGATTGATAGCAGAAGACATGCCTTTCAGGGCTTTGGGGAAGATCTGTCGAACTGCAAATTGGGTCCCAGAGAAGAATTTTACTGACGTTCGCGCAAATACGCTCAACAATGCGGCCACGGTAGCCCACCGCAAATCCTTCAACTCTGGGCCTTCTGAAGAGCAGAGTCCATTTTAAGGGCTTGCGCTGGCCATGACATGGCGGCGCGTGTAGGCTTGGGGACTAATGCCCATTTCGATGCGAAACGCATACACAAAAGCCGATGTCGAGCCGTATCCAAGCTCCATGGCGACCTGTGTCACGCCCAGACCACCGCCGAGAAGCTCTATTGACCGGAAGAGCCGCAGGCGGCGTTTCCATGAGCGCAGGCTCATGCCAACCTCCGTGTTGAAGCGGCGCGCCAAAGTGCGAGGCGAGATATTCAGTGCCAACCCCCATTCCTCCGGGCTCCGGTCATCCGCGGGGTCCAGATAGAGTGCCTCGCAGAGCACGGTCAGCGGCGCATTACGCGGCCATGGCAAAGCCGATCGCAGCGGCTGGACCCGCACAAGCTGATCAAGGATGAGGGCGGTCACACGGCCTGGATAGCCGTCCCCTTCCGGCTTGCCCTCGAGCTCTGTGGCCTCGACGATCAAGGCCTGCAGCAATGGCGACATCATAAAGAGCGTCGGTACCTTCGGCAGGTTTGCTCCGGCTTCATCCGCAATCCAGAGGCTTCGGAATGCCGCGCCGAGAAGCGAACCGACCCGGTGCACAACGCTGGTAGGTAGCCACACCGCCTGATCCGGCGTGATTACAAAGGATTCCGCTTCCGTGTAAACCGTCAGCACTCCGGAGATCGCATAGACCAACTGGTGCCAGGTATGGGAGTGCTCCGGAAAGTAATGGCGCGCCGGAATGGACTGCGCGCGCACCGTAATCGGCTGAGGAGGACGAAGACCGGGTGGTGCTGTGATCGGCTGCCAGAGCATGCCAATTCTCCATTTTGGCAGATATGCTACATAGATTGTCGTTCCATTGAAATACAGCCGAATAGAAAAGCTCTAATATCGTCAAATCAACGCCAAGTGATCCCACCGCCGGACTCGACCACACCTCGCGCCCAATCGATCGTCTCATGCCTTGTGGAGGCGGATGTCAGAAATCATCGCAAACCAATGTGCTCGAACCCAGTGCCTGCGCGAAGGGCAACGTTGCGCGGTTGACCATCGCGCAGTCGCTGGAAAATCGACCTGCTGGTCAAAAAAGGCAACGCGATCTGGATCCGTTTTTGCGTGCAGCCACGCCGATGGAGGAATCAGCGGGCTGGGGTCGAAGCTTCAGGATCGGCGGACGCCTTTCGGGCCCGAATCCGGTCGCAGCGTGGACATCAGTATTTGACATCGCAACTTCAGGCGCCGAGCAGACCGTGCCAGTGCATGTCGCGGAGCGACGGGCGGCGGTGCAGACGGCGGTCTAGCAGCGCGCGGGCCTTTACGGCCTCGCCGCTCCGCATAAAGGCGAGAAGGAGCATGTCCTCGATCATCTCGCGCTGGGCGCCACTGCCGCCGATGCGCACGACCTCGGCCGCAAGAGGTTCCAGGACATGGGCGCAGCCTGCGTAATCCTCCTCCGCAAAAGACAAGGCGGCGCGGCAGATCGCCGGGACGACTGGCCCGGCGGCGAGGGTTCCGGCGTCGATCAAGCCTGTCAACGCGCTCACCCGCTGTTCGACTGCGGCCCTGTCGCCCGTTGCTGCCGCGATAACGGCCATGTGCACATCCGCGAAGGCGAAGCCGGCCTTCGGGAAGCATTCTTCGGAATAGGTCGCCGCCGCCGCCCACAGCCCCGCCGGCACCGTGTGGCCATAGGCCTGGAGTCGCCACAGGAAAGAGGCGGTGTCGCTGACCACGTTGACCGGCATTCCGGCCGTGACCGATGGCTGAATGTAATCCTCGTAGATCGCAAGTGCTCGCTCCGGATCACCCCGCTCCAGTGCGCCCAATGCTGAGTGCCAGGCGATGTGACCGTGGAGGATGCCGGTGCGGTCGTAGCGAGGCAGCCAGTCTGCGATCATCCTCTCGGCATCTTCGCCCGCGCCGCCCTCGTACATGGCGTGCGATAGTGCATGAGCCGCGTTCGCATTGTTGGACCTGAGGTCGTAACCACGCTGCGTGAGAGCTCGGCCAAGTGGCAGGTTGCCGTTCTCGGCATGGGCCCAGCCCCGGTAGGTGACGAACCACCAATCGTCAGTGTCGAAGTGCCTGGCGTGGCGCTCACACAGATCCACGCGTGCCTGGTCGTGATCCGCCATCCCCGAGAAGGCGAAGAGCCCGAAGGCGCCGAGAGGCAACGAAAGGATCAGGATATCCCGCGGCCAGACGTCGGCGTGTGCGAGCGCCCGTTCCAGCGCCTTTGCCGACTGGCCATCGATTGCAAGCGATAGAATTTCCACGTGGCTCCGCTCCCGCTCCGTCCCGCGCCGGGCGACGATCTCCGCCGCCGTCGCAATGCGCGCCTTTGCCTCGGCCGGCTCAGCGCGGATGGCATGCAGGCGCGCGCGTGCCGCATGGGCGAGAGCGAAATCCGGATCGGCCGCAAAAGCCTCTTCCAAGGTTTCCGCAGCGCCTGGCCAGGTGGAGAGGAGCAGATCAACCCCATTGCGGTAGCGTTCGGCCGCGAGGTCGGACGACGTCGAGAGTGGCAGGCCGCGGCTGTCGAGGTGGGTCATTGCAGTTTCCTCATACCGGGTTCGGGCGCGGCAGCACTCATACGGCTGTTGTACGAGATTGCCCTGTGCCTGAATTTCGGCAACCTGCCAAGGGTTGAATTACCGCCAAACTGCGGTTCCGGACGAGACACCTCTCAGATAGCCTGACCTTCATCGAACCCGTCCGCGACAGCCTTTAAGAGGCCAATGGCCCGGCTTCTAACCTTCGCATCGCCGATACGGGAGAAGGCCCTAATCAGTGCGAGACCCTCGTTGCTTGACGCGAAGTCGATAATTTCAGGTTGCAGTCCGGGCTTTACGGCGGTGCTGTCGACGCCGTTCGTGCCGGCGCCCGGCATATCTTCGAAGAAGTAGGATACCGGTACCTCCAGCGCCTCGGCAATCTGTTGCAGTCGACTCGCTCCGACTCGATTGATGCCCTTTTCGTATTTCTGCACCTGCTGGAACGTCACCCCGATCTGCTCGGCAAGGCTCGTCTGTGGCATTTCCATCCAAACTCGCCGCATGCGAATTCGACGGCCCACATGAATGTCAACAGGCTCGGGTTTCGCCTTTTTCTGTTCAGGGTTCGGACTGAGCATGCATTTCTCCATGTTTCTTCGCGATGGGTATCTCCCCCGACCTATCGCGCTCTGCTGTTGTTCCCGCCTTGATGCCGATGTTGCGCCGGCATTTCTCATTAGATGGACTCGTTCTATTTATGGTCCAGTGGGCAGGAGTGGCTATTGCCGAGAAGCCGGCCCTGTATAGCGGGAAAAGTTCCGCTCTTGAAACCCCATAACTTGGAGCCACGCTATAAACTACCGAACCACTGGCTCGCCATGATAGCGTCGCTTCGACGGTTTCGAGACGCCAAATCCGACCTCCATCATCAGACGCGGCTTCTCCTTTGCCAACGTGCCCATATGGAAGCCGAATGGATCTTCGACGAAGCCTGAGCCCGCCTTGCCGGTCAAAGTAATGGCATTTTCCTCGCCGTAGAAGGTCAGGACTTCATCGGCGGCATGGCCGACGAGGAGCGTCAGTTGATGCTTCAAACGCCTGCGATTGTGGCTGCCGCGCACGTAGACATGAGGACCGGAAGTGGCATCCACGTCTGTCAGATAGAAGAAGAACTTCAGCATTCGCCAGTCATCGAGGTCGAAATGGAACTTGAAGGAAGCACGGCTAAGATCCGCTTCTGAGGCATTTCGAGCCGGGAAGCTCCACCACGTCCTCGTGGTGATCAACCTCGCTTCGCCGCCGAGATAGTGTCTTGCCACGTTGAGAAGCAGGGGGTCTCGCTGCACGGCTAAGGCGGCGGCGCATTGCAGAATCCGCTCATAATGATGGCCGCTCAAAATAGTTCGGCCGAAATGCCGCTCGGCTTCGGCATGATCGCCGGCCAGGAACTCGAGCCTGCGTTCGAAATTGCCGAAGCAGGGTGTCTCGTGCCCAAAGCGCGCAATTTCCTCTTGAATCGGGCGTGGCAGGGTCAGGCCCGTGAAAATACCTGTTCTTCTCAGTTCCGCCGCGATCGCTTCTGCTTGGAGGTCGCCAAAAATGGAAGGCGTGGCACTCTTGTCCTGCAGTACGCGTCTTGCGGTCAGCCAATGCGCCTTGCGGAACGGCATCAAGCGCGCCAATAGGAACATCGGCAGCCAAGCCGGATTCTCCCGCACATCGGTAAGATAGGTGGGAACTCGGGCAGCCATCCGGCGGATCGTCCCGCCGCTGCGGGCGATTGTTTCGAGGTCCTTTGGATCAGAGTGAGCGGGACTAATCATTCTATTGCCTTTCGTACTTACATATTTACCCGCGCACCGTCGCAAATGACGCACAGCAGATCCCGAAATCCGGGCGATCCGCCCGCTTAAGCATTCGACTCGGCGAGTGACTGCGAAGATCGCGCGTCGTCATCGCAGAGATCCTAGTCGTCGGGCTTGAGCGTCTCAACATCGTTTTCGCCTTGGTTTAACTCGGGGCGGATCGTACCCTACGGCACAGTGCCGATGGAGACATCGGAGATGTTCGACCCACCTTCCCTCGCGGGGTGGTTGTCCTAATGCAACATCCCGTATGATCGGAAAAAATCGAATGTTTGGATTGAACACATCCAAGCTATGGATAGCCGGAAGGTGCCACTTCAGCGTGTGGGGTTCATGCGAGCGGCGACTTTGCGCGTCGAAATCGGCATGCACCTCATTCGGTTGAAGAGCTTCATGCATATGATCTCTAGGAGCGTCGGATAGCAAGCACTTTCGCGGGGCGAGTTGAGCCGGGCCGCAGATGTCCTTCAGTTCGCCGTCGCTATCGACCTGAAAATTCAACATGTGTCTGCGGATGTGGATCGTGTTGAACTGCGATGCCGCGGCTCAGTATCACGTTTTGCTTGGGCCTTCGTTGAGGCCGATAAAGGCCGGGCAGTTAGAGCTGGTGCAAGAAATTAACGTGCTGTGTGCCCATGTGCGATGAGCGGCTTATCGGGCCGCAGTAGCGCTATGACGCCAAGCGGACGGGTACGACTGTCATCTGACAGTGCGGGGCCGCCTGCGTACATACGGCTACGGCTGCCTTGATTTCGAACAATTGGTATTACTAATAAAGAATGCTGGCAATTTGGGATGGCAACCATCCACGTCATGGATAGATGAACGTATGCGGTTCAAGGGCCTTGATCTAAATCTCCTCGTCGCGCTCGACGCTTTGATGACCGAGCGTAATCTTACGGCGGCGGCGCGCCGCATCAATCTCAGCCAGTCGGCGATGAGCGCGGCCGTTGCCCGGTTGCGCAGCTATTTTCGTGATGAGCTGTTCACAATGGCGGGGCGCGAATTTATCCCGACGCCGCGTGCGGAAGGGCTCGCCTCCGCAGTGCGCGAGGCTCTGCTGCAGATACAGCTCTCCATTGTTTCCTGGGAGGCGTTCAAACCGGCCGACTCAAATCGCCGCTTTGAAATCGTGCTTTCCGATTACGTCACGCTCGTGTTTTTTGAAAAGATTGTGGAGCGTGCGGCGCGGGAAGCTCCCGGCGTCAGCTTCGATTGTCTGCCTCCCGCGGACGACAATGAGGAGCTTCTGCGGCGCGGCGACGTCGATTTGCTAATCCTGCCCGAAATATTGATGTCGAGCAGTAATCCTCGAGCAAGACTGTTCGACGATGTGCACGTCTGTGTCAGCTGTCGCTCGAACAAGCAACTGTCGGAGCCACTTACTTTCGAGAGATACATGTCGATGGGGCATGTTGCGGTCAAGTTCGGGAATAGTCGAATGCCAGGCCTCGCGGACTGGTATTTGCTGGAGCACGGTCTGAAGAGACGTACCGACGTCGTCGTACAGGGTTTCAGCATGATCCCGCCCATGCTGTTGGGCACCGAGCGTATAGGAACCATGCCCTTACGGCTGGCGCAGCTTTTCGCAAAAACAATACCCCTGCAGATTGTCGAGCTTCCGCTGCCACTGGCCCCATTTACCGAGGCCGCTCAATGGTCCGAGCTGCACGACAGTGATCCGGCCAGTCTTTGGCTGCGCGAGATGTTAGCAGAGGAGGCGTCGCGTATGGCTTCGCCGCTTGCCACGACCGAGCCCCTCTTCGGCCAGACGAGCACGAGTATTGACCTGCTCACCTCCGATCTGCGAGCTTCATCAGGGCCAACGCTCTAAAAGGCGGCATGCCACCCTTGCTGGTTCAGGCATCGGACGGCCCGAGCGCGTTCAGTTGATTCGGCTGCCAAGCACCGCTAGGAGCGATTGGAGTTCCGATCGCGTACCTTCTTCAGATCACACAAGCGAACTCTCAAATTCGCACGCTATCGCGCTTCCGTTAACAATGCTCGCGCACGCATATTCTGTTGACGCAGTTAGCCGCCCCCCAACTGGTTTGGCGCAGCACTGGGTGGTGGCGCCTGGTCCGGCTGGCTTCTTAGGTTAATCGCGAGATGGTGGCGCTCGGATTTAGCGTTGATTCCCTTTCGTGTAACATGATGTTGGAAGAATCCAGTTCAGGCGCAAAATAGACATCTTGAATGGTGCGGCATCGCCACCTTCATCAAAAAACCTGTGATCACTCCCGCGCCGGTCAGCGGCCAGGGAGCTGTTCTACGATGACGCTAGATTGCAGATCACCACAACCGTTTAACGGCTGGGAGGGTATCGAACACCTCGTCCGCTGAGATCAACGGTGCTCCAAGATCCAACGCACTCGCCGCGAGCAGGCGGTCAAATGGGTCGCGATGCTCCCACTCAAGAGTTGCCCCTTTCAAACAGATTTCTGGCGCCAGGGCGGCAATTCTACCACCCTGTTCCACCAGCAAGTTCGGCAGATCGTTGACGAATGGCTTCATCTCCGGCCACTTGCCGATACGAACCTTCTGCCCGATCTCAAAAAAACTTATAGGACTGACGAAAACGCTGGCGGCCTCTGTGATGAGAGCGGTTGCCTTGGCCGATAGGCGTGCATCGCCGGTCAGCGACCATGCCCATGCATGGGTGTCGAGAAGGACAGTCGTCACGCTTCGCCTTCCCAAAGCGCCAACTCATCCTCACTCATTGGCTCGAAGAAATCCGGCCCGTCTCCTGTAACCTTGCCTTTAAGCAGCCCGATGGTGAACTTGCTTTGCGGGATGGCAACAATCCGCGCAACAGGGGTTTTGCCCTTGGCGATGACAACTTCTTCGCCAGCCTTCGCCGCCTCTATAAGTTTGGACAAGTTCGTCTTGGCGTTGTGAATTGTAACCTGCATGGAAACCCCGTTTAGCTAACTTAGCCATAGATAGTGCTTTTCCACCTTGAAATCCAGCCTCACTTTCCCTCCGTCAGAAACCTCGCCAGTGCGCGTAGCTTCTTCTTCGCTCTCGCTGCTTGGGGTCTCGCATTGATTATCAGCACCAAAATGGCCTGATCGCTCAGTAGTTCGCAATATCAGCCACTGCTTGAGAATAGCTTCTCGACGCGTTCGGCTTCTATAAGGCGAATGAACGTTCGGCGGTGGAAAGGACGGCCATCCGGACCTGAAAATCCCGTAGACCTAGTCCCCCGCAGTCTTCAGCTTTTCCAAGAGCGTTAAAACATCGGCTTGGATATCGAGGCATGAATCCACGTATTCGACTATCAGCTCCTCACGGTGAGGAAAATCCCTCCGATGACGTTCAAGCGTCTCGGCCGCTACAGCATAAGCTTCGAATAGGTCGTCCAACTCGCGGCTCTTAGCGCGGTAAAGGAGTTCTCGATGTCGAGGCAGGGCAAGCGCCAAACGGGCCCTGCCACTTCGTAGCAGTGACATTTTTTCGATCCAATAGCATGGTCCTCGGCCCGATGGTGAAGTTCAAGTATCGGGCTAGAGAACCGTCTCGTGGTGCCAGCCCACGACAATCCTGCGACTACCAGAGTCCGGCCGGAAAGTTCCCGGGATCCAACTCACGCTGGGCGGAGATATGACGCCAGGTGCGGTGCGACGTTCCCTTTGGTGAAGCGCAAAGCTACGAAGAACAGGCTGATGCCCTCTGCGATCTCTCGTCTGGTCAGTTCGAAATCGTGGCCATGGGTGGCCAGCGAACGGCTGCCCGTCCGTCCGGCAGGAGCGCCGCTGTGCGCTCGTACGATGGGCGAAGCCCACTCTAACATACAACGTATCCTTCGCTCATGTCCGCAGTGCCTCTGACCAGACGTCCAGTCCAGACTGTACGACAACATATCATTGGGGGCCAGCAGTTAGGGAAGCGCCTTTGACTATCCATAGCGCGGATTTGGGCCATCCAAATAATCGATTTTTCGAATTTCGCCTATTCTGGTCTACGAGAATAGCCGAAAACAAGGAGAAAACGATGGGATGCTTGACATTGGCGGTACTGGAGGAATGAAGTTTGCGACCGCGTTCCTGGCAATGTCACTATTTCTGATGCCAACGGCAGAGGCTCAAGAGCAGCCGGTCTGGCATCACGGGCTGTCGCTCGTGGACGAGCTCAAATATCCGCCGGGTTTTGCCCACTTTGACTATGTGAATCCGGACGCTCCCAAGGGCGGAGAGCTCAGGCTATCGCAGACGGGCACCTTCGACAGCTTCAATCCGCTCCTGGCGACAAAGGGGGAACCGGCCGTCGGACTGTCGCTCGTCTTCGATACGCTGTTGAAGCCGGCCGATGATGAAATTTCAACAGCCTATGGCTTACTCGCCGAGAGCGTCTCCTTTCCCGACGACATCTCGTCGGCGACCTTCCGTCTGCGGACCGAGGCGAAATGGGCAGACGGAAAACCGGTGACGCCCGAGGACGTCGTCTTCAGCTTCGAGAAGGCGAAGGAGCTGAACCCGCTCTATCAGAGCTACTACAGGCATGTCGTGAAGTCGGAAAAGACCGGCGACCGCGACGTGACCTTCCACTTCGATGAAAAGAACAATCGCGAACTGGCGCACATTCTCGGCCAGATCCTGATCGTTCCGAAACATTGGTGGGAGGGCAGCGGGCCGGACGGCAAGCCGCGTGACATCAGCCGCACGACGCTCGAGCCGGTCATGGGCTCCGGGCCCTACAAGATCGCTTCGTTCCAGCCGGGCGGCTCGATCCGTTTCGAATTGCGGGACGACTATTGGGGCAAGAACCTCAACGTCAATGTCGGGCAGAACAATTTCAACTCGATCACATATTCCTTTTTCGGCGATCGCGACGTCGAGTTCGAGGCCTTCCGCTCCGGCAGCACCGACTACTGGGTAGAAAACCAGGCAATGCGCTGGGCGACCGGCTTCGACTTCCCGGCGGTGAAGGACGGTCGCGTCAAGCGCGAGGAAATCCCCAACCCGTTCCGGGCAACCGGCGTCATGCAGGCGATGGTGCCGAACATGCGCCGCAAACCCTTCGACGACGAGCGCGTGCGCCAGGCGCTGAACTATGCGCTCGATTTCGAGGAACTGAACCGAACCATCTTCTTCAATCAATACCAGCGCGTAAACAGCTTCTTCTTCGGCACGGAACTCGCCTCATCGGGCCTGCCTAAGGGCGAGGAACTGAAGATCCTCAACGAGGTCAAGGAGCTGGTCCCACCGGAAGTGTTTACGACCCCCTACACCAATCCTGTCGGGGGAACGCCGGAAAAGGCCCGCGACAATCTGCGCCAGGCGATTGCGCTCCTCAAGGAAGCCGGCTTCGAACTCAAGGGCAACCGCATGGTCAACAAGGCGACCGGCAAGCCCTTCGCCTTCGAAATTCTGATAAACAGCCCGGCACTCGAGCGGGTCGCGCTTCCCTATACGCAGAACCTGAAGCGGATTGGTATCGAAGCAAGCGTGCGCATGGTCGATCCGTCGCAATATACCAACCGGGAGCGCGCCTTCGATTACGACATGACCTGGGAGGTCTGGGGCCAGACCTTGAGCCCCGGTAACGAGCAAGCGGACTATTGGGGATCCAAGGCCGCGACGCGCGAGGGTTCGAGAAATTATGCCGGGATTGCCGATCCGGGTGTCGACAAGCTGATCGAACGCGTCATCTTCGCCAAGGATCGCGACACACTCGTCGCCGCCACAAGAGCGCTTGACCGTGTGCTGCTCGCCCATAATTACGTGGTCCCGCTCTATTACAAGCTCAAGGCCAACGTCGCCTATTGGGACAAGTTCGGCCGACCTGCGGAACTGCCGAAATATGCGATCGGCTTTCCCGACGTATGGTGGCTCAAGGGCGCTGCCAGCCAATGAAGACTTGCGCTTGAGGCCGCTCTCGATTCCAAATGCAGGAAGCGAATCAGTAAAATGACGGACGACGGCGGCATCGGACGCGCCCAAGGAGTATGGGATTGAGACGAAATAGACGGCAAACCAGCGCTCCCGCGATCGGCGGCGCCACAATGCCGAGGTTCGCCTGATGGATGCCTATATCCTGCGCCGGCTGCTCCTGATGATCCCGACGATCATCGGCATCATGGCCATCTCGTTTGCCGTCGTGCAATTTGCCCCCGCGGGCCCGTGGAACAGGTCATCGCGGACTGGCACCCGACCTCTTCTCGCGGCCACCGGACCTGAAGGTCGTCTTTTCCGGCGACGCGGGTGTCTATCACGTGCTGACGCTGCCGGGCCTGCCCCGACGTGCCGCTAGTTTTCGCTTCGCCGACCGGACGCTGACGAGACGGATAAGCGAATTCGCCGCTCGGTTTTAGCGGACTACGCCGTTTCATTAGGGTTGGCCGGAATGTATCGCGAGTGCGTATGCACGGCCCGCGCAGCATCCATTTGGCAATCGACGATGGTCGTCATCCGTTTTGTCAAATCAGATTCCTGGTTGCGATGGCCAACGCGACGCCGACGACTTTTTGTAACCGGTGAACATACTGAAGAACGGGAACCTAAGCGATGTACGACTGCAGAAGGCATGAAGTTTGCGTTCTTGCAGCGTGCAACCTCTGCCTGAGTGTCGCTTTTGCGAGCCATTCCCTTGAAAATCAACAGGTCCTCTAATGTCACGAGAATTCCGACCTGATATCCAGGCCTTGCGGGGTCTAGCTGTTCTGCTGGTTGTGCTCTATCACGCTCACGTCGGGCCATTCGGGTATCTCGGCGTTGATATTTTCTTCGTGATTTCTGGCTTTCTGATCACCGGCCTCATCATGAGGCAGCTCGAGCAATCACAGTTCAGCCTTTGGGAATTCTATTATCGCCGTGCGAGGCGCCTCTTGCCGGCGGCCTACGTCGTCATTGCGCTTACGACGATCGCTGCGCCTTTCTTGCTGTCGGATGTGGGCCTGCGGGAGCTCCGAAATCAGGTGTTCGGGGCGCTGACATTTACCGGCAATATTGTTCTCTGGTCTCAAGCTGACTATTTCGGCGGAGCCGCAGAAACAAAGCCCCTTCTGCACTTCTGGTCGCTTGCTGTCGAAGAACAGTGCTATCTGCTGCTCCCTGCCTTCTTTGCCTTGGCACCCAAAAAATGGTGGCTGTTAGGCGTTGGTTCGCTCCTGGTTGCCAGCGCAATCCTTTGTTTCTACGTGGCGTTTCGCCATCCATCCGCCGCATTTTATCTTTTGCCGACCCGCTTTTGGGAAATGGCGGTCGGTTCTATCGGGGCTTTGTTGCCCGCCAGCCCTCGGGTGGCTGCCAGGTTTGCGACACTGCGCTTCCCGGCGCTTGGGCTTCTCCTCCTTATTCCTGTTGGACCTTCTGGCTTGGAGAACCCTGTCGTGGACGCCGCTTTAGTTTGCGTCGCAACCCTCATTCTCCTGCTGGCGCCCAGCACGGATAGTATGGCGGTCCGAGGCATGGCAAGAATTGGGAACATCTCGTACTCGCTCTATCTGATCCATTGGCCGGTGCTGGTCTATGTTCGGGCTGCTTGGCTGTCAGAGCCTCCTGCGGTTGCGATCAACGCGGCAGTTTTCTTCTCAGTTGTCGCGAGCTTAGCTCTTCACCGCTTCGTCGAGAAACCCTTCCGACGGGGAACCGTCACGTCTCATGTGCGAATGACTTCAGGACTCGTCGCCGCAACGGCTCTTCTCGCCTTCGTACCGGCAATGGGCATTGGCGCAACCGAAAGTAGGTTCGGCGTTTCCGACGTCCGGCGGATCAATTACGGCCTGGGAAGAGCATGTGATCTTACCCCAGGATCGCCTCCTCAGACTATTCCGGATGCGTGCCAGACGGCGGACAGGCCCGAAATGCTGGTCTGGGGCGATTCATTTGCAATGGCACTTGTTCCCGGGTTGGCCAAAACAGTCGGTGAAGCCGGACTGGCTCAACTCACCATGAGCGGGTGCCTCCCCGCCGTCGGCGTTGCTGCCTTCTCGAGGCGGGCAGCGTCTCCATATCCCCGTGCCTTCGGCGAGGATTGTATTCGCTTCAATGACAATGTTTTGAGCATCCTGAAGAACCAGCCGGAGATAAAAACCGTTGCAATCTCAAGCCCGTTTGACGCACCTGTATCCAACGACTTTATGCTGCTTAAGAGGACCGGTGATACCTTCACGGAGGTTGAAACATCGGTAGATGAAGCCGCTGAAGGTATCAAATCTCTCGTCGAGGCCGTTCGAGCCTTGGGCAGGCGCGTGGTTGTTGTTGCTCCTCCGCCAGTCGCAAGCTTCGATATCGGCGATTGCCTCGAACGAAAGGCGAGGGGCAGCCTTATGCTCGGCCGATACAGTGATTGTAAAATAAAAGTCAGCGATTACCGCCGGATGCGGTCCCGTACTCTCGAGCTCTTGAACCAAGTGGCCGTGAAGGCTGACGTGAAGGTGGTCTCTTACCACGACTTTCTCTGCGACGACACAACGTGCAAGACCGAGATCGACGGCA
>NZ_AQWP01000017.1 GCF_000375585.1 Sinorhizobium meliloti 4H41
GGCATGGACAACCTCCTCGCGAAACCGATCCATGCCAGTATGAACGTGTCAGCCATCTCCCCGAACACCTGTCAGTCATGTGTCCGGGCTATACACTTGTCACAGGGATCCAGCAGCGCCGCGTCTGCGGCGCGGGGAAGCGTTCTTTCAGCCCAAGGACTTGGTCTGGCTGGATTCCTGTGACAAGCACAGGAATGAGGAAGTCAAACAAGCGGCCGCGGGTATTCGATCTCAACGGCTTTAGGAAAGTGAGTGCGGTTTTCCGCCCGCATCCCGCTCTAACCTCTTGAATCGATCACGATGACTTAGGTCGATCCTAGATCAGAAGCGGACCTGTCAAAGCCTCTTCAGGAAGCCATCCGGCGCAACGGTCACCATCAACTTGTTCTGAACCGACCGGTCGATCTCGAACTCAGGGTGCGATTTCAGATACTCATGCACGGCGGTCTTCGGATTGTCGCCCACGTCCCAGGGGCGGTCGTCGAAGAATCCCGCGGGCATGTCTTCGACCAGAGTGTCGAAGACCACGCAATAGCAGCCGGCCGTCACCATCGGCGCATAGGCTTCGAGTTCGGCGAGCACATGCGCATGGGTATGCATGGAATCGAGGCATACCATGACGCGGCTGTAGCCGACCGACGCCTGACGCACCTGCGCGACGATGTCCGGATCGATGGACGATCCCTCGAACATCTGAATGCGGCTTGCCATTGGATGGCTCTCGATCGCCGCGCGGTTGTGGGCGCGAATGTCGATGTCGATACCGATGACCTTGCGCTTGGACCGGCCGGGGTCGAATGAAACGCCCGCCTCGATCGCATCGCACATGTCGAGCATGGCGAGCAGCGAGGCGCTCATGATCACCGAGCCTCCATGCGCGATCCCCGTCTCGATCACCAGATCGGGACGCGTCGCCCAGATCAGTTCCTGCATCGCCAGGATATCCTGCGGATACTGAATGATCGGGCGCCCCAGCCAATCGAAATTATAGACGTAACGCTTCGCCATAGAAGCTTCGCGCCACTGGTTCGACAGCGCCTGGAAATCGCCGTCACGGCCGTAGCCGTCGATCGCGGCCACCCGCTCGGTGCGGAATTGTTCGATAGGGTCCATGTCAGATCCTGCTTCTTCTGAAGGGCCGCGGGTGGCAACCGGTATCCGGCTCTCCCTCGCCCAGGATTTCTGCGATGCGCTCTAGCACAGGTGCTGCAGCAAAAGCGAACTCGTCCTTCGACCTGTCGACGGAGATCGATGCGAATGAACCTGTCGGCGCACCGTCGTCCACAGCTACGGAGCATTTCGTCCGGGATTGGATGGCTGCGCACCACTCGGCGTGGCTCGTCTGACGGCCGCTTGCGACGTTGTAGACGGAATTGCGGCCCTCCTGCGCGATCCGCAAGAGGAGGTCCACGGCATCGTCGATCCAGATATAGTCCTTGCTCGAATCGAGCGCGGTTTGGAGCTGGATATGGCCGCTGCCCGCCTCGCGGCACAGCGCGCCGAGGAACGTGTCCGACTTCGCCTCGTCAGGCCCGACGACGTTCGACAAGCGCGCGATCCGCACCTTCTCGCGGCCGGAGGCGAGGCAGATCGCTTCCCCCGTCAACTTGGAGAGATTGTAGAGATCCGAAGGATCGAGAGGCGAGACCGACAGCCGGGCTTCCTCGCGCGTATCCTCGCTGCCGGCATAGACTCGAGTGGACGAGAGATAGAGAAAGGACGAAAACGCGTTCTCACGCAGGACCTTCGCTGCGAGCGAGACATGCGCTTCGATCGTGTCGAATGGCCGAGTGCGGAAATCGGCCGTAAGGCCGATGGCATAGATGACATGGCCGAGGTCCTCGCCGGAGGCCGGCATGTCGGCGCGGGAAGGAACACGCACCTCGGCACCCCGTTCGCGCAATCGGCGGACGAGATTGCGCCCGATGAAACCGGAACCGCCGAAAACCGTGAACATCACGATCGCACCCCCAGCCGCCTCAGCGGATTGCCGCCGCAGACGGTGTAGGCTTCGACCTCGCCGCGCACGATGGACCCGGCAGCGATGACACAGCCCTTGCGCAACAGGGCGCCGTCGAGGATCACCGAATTCGCCCCGATCCAGACATCCTCCTCGACGACGATGCCGCCGCGGCTCGGCAGGAAGCCCTGTTCCCGGATCAGGCGATCCCGGTCGCCATAGGCGTGATTGACCGGAGCGAAGGTACAATTGGCCGCGATCAAAACATTGTCGGCGATGCTTATGCCGTTACCGGTATAGAAGACGCAGCCGCTGTTGACGTAACAGAAGCGGCCGATCGTGAGGTCGCCGGTGCCGCCCACCGGTTTGATCTTGACGAAGCTGTCGATGACCGACGCTTCTCCGACGACGATTCGTGTGCCTCGCACGGAATCCTCGATATCGCAGAGGGGGCTGATCTTAGCCGAGGGATGCACCTCGATCATAATGACTCCGATATTTCGAGAGCGGGATGAGGAAAGTGTGTGCGGTTTTCCGCCCGCATCCCGCTCCAGCCTTTGCGCATCTGATGAGACGCTCGGCGCGATAGAGGGTTGTCTCGGTGTCCTCTTTTCCAGTTGGCGCTTGCCGCGTCAACGCCGGATCGTGCAAGAAGCAACGGTCGGGAACGCTGTATCGAGGAATTCATGTCGCGCTTCAATCGTCTCTCCACGTCGCTCGTCGGCCTCACGGTCGTCGAGCGCAAGCAAACCGGCGACGAACGCGGCTTTTTCTCACGCTTCTTCTGCCGGGACGAATTGCGCGATTTCGGCGCTGACGGAACGATCGCGCAGATCAACCACACGCTGACGCGAGCGAAGGGCACGATCCGGGGCATGCACTTCCAGCGGCCACCCCATGACGAGGCGAAGTTCGTCTCGTGCCTGGCCGGCACCGTATTCGATGTCGCCGTCGACATCAGGCCGGATTCGCCCACTTATCTGCAATGGCACGGTGAAATCCTGAGCGCGGAGAATGCCCGCTCGATGATGATCCCCGGCGGGTTTGCCCATGGCTTTCAGACGCTGAGCGAGAATTGCGAACTCGTCTACCTGCATGACAAGCCCTATGCGCCCGAAGCGGAAGGTGGGCTCAATCCGCTCGACCCGCACCTCGCCATTTCCTGGCCGCTCGAAGTGGCGCAGATGTCGGAGCGCGACCGTGCCTTTGCCTTTATCTCCGCTTGAGGCCGCTGCCGCAGCGGCGGCACTTCACCCGAAGGCGAGGGAGTCGTCGACGATGATGACCGGCCGCCCGCGAGAACAGGCTTCGACGCGCGCCTCGACGCGATAGACCGTTTTCAGCATGTCGGCGGTGACGACGGCATGGGTCGGGCCGCTGGCCACGACCGATCCCCCGCTGATCACGATCGTATCCTCGCAATAGCGCAGCGCGTGGTTCAGGTCGTGCAGGGCTATCAGCACCGCCATGCCGGATTGAGCGGCGAGCCGCTTCATGAAGCCGAGCACCTCGATCTGGCGGAAGAGGTCGAGCGCCGAAGTCGGCTCGTCCATCAGCAGGACCTCGGGTTTGCGCACCAGCGCCTGCGCGATGGAGACGAGCTGGCGCTGCCCTCCGGAAAGTTCGCCAAGGCCGCGAAAGGCGAGATCCTCGATCTTGAGCGCCGCAAGCACGCGGTCGATTTCCGCCAGTTCGCCGTCCTTGACCTTCCAGCCCGAACCCTGTTTGGCGGAAAGCAGCACCGACTCGTAGACCGTCAGGACGGCATTGGCGCCGGTATCCTGCGGCATGTAGCAGATTGCTTCCGCGCCCTTGGCCGTATCGGAAAGATGGACGAGGCCCGGACCGGCGGCAAGGCCGGCGATCCGCTTGAACAGCGTCGACTTCCCGGCCGCGTTCGGACCGATGACGGCGGTGAGTTGCCCGCCCCTCAATGTGCCTGTGTTGATGTCGGAAAGGACCACACGCCGGCCATAGGTGGCGCCGACATCCTTGAGGGCGAGGCTTACCATGCGCGCTTCCTGTTGGTGAAAATCAGCACGAAGAAGAAGGGTACGCCGACGAGCGCGGTGATGATGCCGATCGGCAGCACCGCTCCGGGAATGATCATCTTGCTGACCACCGACGTTACGGAGAGCAGCAGCGCGCCGCAAAGGACGGAGGCCGGCAGGAAGAACCGCTGGTCTTCGCCGACGAGCATGCGGGCGATATGCGGTCCGACGAGACCGACGAAACCGATCGTTCCGACGAAGGACACCGGGATCGCCGCGAGCAGGCTGACCGTCAGCATCGTTTCGAGCCTGAGGCGGCGGACATTGATGCCGAAGCTCGCCGCCTTGTCGTCGCCGAGCCGGAGCGCCGTCAGGGCCCAGGCGCGGCGTGCGAAGACCGGCACCGCGACGAGCAGTACGGCGGCCGTGACCCAGACCTTCGGCCATGTCGCTTTGGTGAGGCTGCCCATCGTCCAGAACACGACCGCCGCAAGCGCCTGTTCTGAAGCAAGATATTCGAGCAGCGACAGCGCGGCGTTGAAGGTGAAGACGAGTGCGATGCCCAGAAGGACGATCGTTTCGACGGTGACCCCGCGCATGGTGGAGGCGAAATGGATGAAGAGCGCCGCTATCATAGCCATCAGGAAGGCATTGAGCGGCACCATGTACTGAACGGCGACCGGGAAGACGGCAACGCCCGCGACGAGGCCGAGCGCCGCGCCGAAGCCGGCCGCGGCCGAGATGCCCAGCGTGAACGGACTTGCCAGCGGATTGGCCAGGATCGTCTGCATCTGCGCGCCGGCGAGAGAGAGCGAGGCGCCGACCGTCACGGCCATCAGCGCGATGGGCATGCGTATGTCCCAGATCACGACGCGAAGCTGATCGGTTACCGTTTCGGCATGAAACAGGGCCGTCAGAACGTCCGAAAGGGAATAATTGGCCGGCCCGAGCGCCATGTCGACGGCGACGGAGATGAACAGGGCGGCGACGAGTCCCGACAGCATGAAGAGCCGGCGAAAGACGAGAGCGCGGTACCGACCACGCCCTTCGATGCCTGCGGTCTCCTCGGCGATAGCGGCCATCATTTCTCTCCGTCGGTGAGCGACACGAAATAGCCCGGCCGATAGGCAACCGGAAGGAATTTCTCGTGGAATTCGCGGAAGGTCCGGTCCGGATCGATATCCGCAAAAAGGTCCGGATGGAACCATTTGGCGAATTGCTGGATCGGCACGAACTCATAGGGCGCGCCATAGAACTGGTGCCAGGCGGCATAGACCCTGCCGGCCCTCACCGCTTCGAGGCTCGCAAAAGCCGGCCGCTGCATCAGGCCCTTCAGCCGCTCCCGTGCCGCCGCTGGATCGGCGCCGCGTCCGACGCTCACGAACTGGTTCAGGTCCGACTCGGCCGACCAGTTGCTGCCGGTGACGATCACATGCTCGGGATTCGCGACGACGAGCTGCTCGGGATTGAGATCGCCGAACGTGGTCGTGAATACGTCGGATCCGATATTGTGACCACCGGCCTTTTCGACCATCTCGCCGAAATTCGCCGGGCCGAAGGTCCGACAGCATGCCGTCTCGCCCGTTATTCCGGGCGAGCGCTCGATGAAGACCGTGGGGCGGTCGACCGCTCCGGCTTTGGCCAGCCGCTCGCTCACGACAGCGATCTGGGCGCGCCGGTACTCGATGAACTCGTCCGCCCGTGTCTCCGCGCCGAAGAGCTGGCCCAGAATCCGGATGGATTTCTCACTGTTCTTCGCCGGGTCCACCCGGAAGTCGAGATAGACCACGGCTATGCCCGCGGCTGCCGCCTTCTCGATGAAGCCCGACTCTTCGACTGCTTCTTCGGCTTCCAGATTGAGCGTCAGCACATCGGGCTTCAGCGCGATTGCCGCCTCCAGGCTGAAATCACCGCTCGGGATGTAACCGAAACGCGGCAGCTTTTCGATCTCCGGAAAGCGCTCGAGGTAACCCGCATACGAGTCCGGATCCTTCTTGATCAGGTCGTCGCGCCAGCCGACGATCGTATCGAAGACTGATTCGCGCTTGAGTGCCGCCGCGATGTGAATCTGGCGCGCCTCTCCCAGCAATATCCGTTTTGCCGGGAGATCGAGTTCGATCTTTCGTCCTGTAACGTCGGTGATTTCCGCCGCGGTCACCGGCGCCGCGGCAAATGCCACGGCAGCAAGCGCAAGAAGAGCCTTCCTCAGTATCCGCATCGGAACCTCGCGAACAGGAAATCGGAAGGCTGACGCCTTCCGAACTTGGAGCCTTACTTCAGGGAGACGAAGTAGCCGCTCTTGTAGGGCAATGGCAGGAAGCGCTCGTGCAGTTCCTTGAACGTCGCCTCCGGATCGAGATCCTTGAACAGATCCGGATGCAGCCACTTCGCTATCTGCTGTATGGCCACGAACTGGTAGGGGTTGTTGTAGAACTGATGCCAGATGGCATGGACATTGCCGTCCTTGACCGCCTTCACACCGGTGAAGGCAGGACGCGTGGTGAGGGCTTCGAGCTTGCGCTGCGCCTCCTTCTCGTCAGCGCCGTAGCCGACACCGACCCAGGCACCGCCAGGAACGTAACCCTCCCAGTTGCCGCCCGTGATGATGATCTGGTCGGGATTGGACGCGATGACCTGCTCCGGATTGACGGTGCCGAAGGTGCCGGGAATGATGTCCTTCGCCATGTTCACGCCGCCTGCGAGCTCGACCATTTTGCCGAAGTTCTCGTTGCCGAACGACATGCAGCAGTCATCCGAATAGCCCCCGGCGCGCTCCATGAACACGAGCGGCTTCTTCGGATCGGCCTTGGCGAGGGTATCGGTCACCTTGGCGATGCTGTCGGCACGGAATTTGATGAATTCCTCGGCCTTTGCCTCCTCGCCGAACAGCTTGCCGATAAGGCGCATGCTCGGTTCGGTGTTCTCCATCGGCTTTTCGCGGAAATCGACATAGACGAGCGGAATGCCGACTTTTTCGAGCTTCTCGATGTAGCCCGCTTCCTCCGTCGCCGTCTTGGCGTCGATATTCATCAGCATGACGTCCGGCTTCAGCGCCACCGCCTGCTCAACGTCGAAGGTGCCGTCCTTCATGCCGCCGAAGGTCGGCAGCTTGGCAATCTCGGGATACTTCTCGAGAAAGGCGGCGTATGTCTCGGGATCCGCCTTGGTGAGGTCGTCGCGCCAGCCGACGACCCGCTTGAACGGCTCGTCCTTGTCGAGAGCG
Organism: Sinorhizobium meliloti 4H41; assembly: GCF_000375585.1. Classification (GTDB taxonomy): domain Bacteria; phylum Pseudomonadota; class Alphaproteobacteria; order Rhizobiales; family Rhizobiaceae; genus Sinorhizobium; species Sinorhizobium meliloti_A. The sequence goes on from NZ_AQWP01000017.1 coordinate 7,175, forward strand.
CCGACAAAGTAGATCTGGCGCCCCTCTCCGAGGATCACATGCTCGACCGGCACATTGACTTCGACCTCGCGACCGGTGACATCGGTTACCTTGATGGCGTCGGCGAACGCGGCGCTCGAAACAAGCGTGCAAAAACCCGCGGCGGCAGCGGCCACCATGTTGAAAACCTTCATCGTTCCCTGCTCCTTCGAAATTCGGTGCCTTCTAATATTTCATGACTTTACCAGTCAACATATATCTTTTAGAACGCTTCCAAACAGACGATACCGGGACTGAAAATGAGCGACGTGGCAACGCGGCCCAATTATGATCTTCGCGACGAAATCAAAGCCTATTGGTCGCAACGTGCGGCCACTTTCGATCTCTCTCCCGGCCACGAGATTTTTTCCGAAGAGGAACGCGCCGCCTGGCATCGGCTCATCCTGCGCCATCTCGGCGAGGGAGCCGGTCGCTCTGCGCTCGATCTTGCGAGCGGGACCGGAGTGGTCTCGCACCTTCTTGACGATCTCGGCTTCCGGGTGGCGGGTATCGACTGGGCCGAGCCGATGCTGGAACGCGCGCGGCAAAAAGCGAAGAGCCGCGGACGCGATATTTCCTTCCGCATTGGCGACGCGGAAAATACCATGGAGCCGGACGACCATTATGACGTCGTCGTGAACCGGCATCTCGTATGGACGCTGGTGGACCCGGCCGCAGCCTTCAGGGAATGGCTTCGCGTCCTCAAGCCCGGCGGCAGGCTTCTCGTCGTCGACGGCGATTTCGTCAATTCGACCCGGCTCGAGCGGTTCTTTTCGTCGCTCAACGCCTGGGGACAGCGTGTCGGCCTTCTCAGGCCCGAGACGCCATCACAGCCGCGCGAGATGCTGGAAACGCATCGAAGCATTCTTGCCCGCGTCCACTTCTCGCAAGGAGCGCGCGCCGAGGCCGTCGTCGAATTGTTGCGGGTCGCCGGTTTCGCCGACATCACCGTCGATACCGATCTCGGAGAGATACACCGGATGCAGGCAAAGAACTGGAATCTGTTCAAGGGCCTTGCGCGCAGAAGCCAGCATCGCTTTGCGATCCGCGCAAGCAAACCCGTGATCTGATGCCGGCCTACTAGGCTGCGCGCGGCGGCCGGCCAATTCAGCACTCTTGAGCTTCGACGTGTCGGTGCTCTATCTCTCCGGGAAGCTGCACTGCCATCGTGGTTCAGCAGCTGGTGCCGACCCACGTGAGTGGAGTTGCAAATGGATAGGCCCGTACGATGTCGACAGATCTCAATCTCAATCTCCTGCGGTCGTTTTTCATGATCGCCGAAGAGCGAAGCCTCACGCGGGCAGCGGCCCGGCTGAACATGAGCCAGCCATCGGTCAGTCAGGCGCTGCAACGACTGGAGGAGCAGTTGGCCTGTCAGCTCGTCCTCCGCGGCAGCCGGAAGTTCGAGCTGACGGCCCGAGGGCAGAAAATCTACGAGGAATGCGGTGAGATCTTCCGTGCCGTCGAGCGGATTGGCCAGCTCACGCAGGAAAGAACCGCCGAGGAGTTCGGCGAGGTGCGCATCCAGATCATCTCGAACCTCGAGTCCCCGCTCATAAACGAAGCGTTGCGTCTCTACCATCAGCGCTATCCCTCCGTAACCTGGGTGATGGAGGTCCAGAACAGCCAGGACACGGTCAAGCGGATTCAGACGGAGAAATGCGGAATAGGATTATGTCTCCTGTCGCGCCCCGTCTTCAGCCTGAATTGTCAGTTGCTGTTCCGCGAAGAATTCAGCGTCTATTGCGGCGCTGAGCATCCCCTCTTCGGCCGTAAGGAGGTGGAGAAGAGGGAATTGCGGCAGGAATCCTTTGTTTCCTTTACCTGCGCCACCGAAGGCATGGGTCTCGAGCCGATGGCGGTCCTCAGCCAAAGCCTCGGTCTCGGCGAACGGATAAGCGGGCAAAGCCCAAATCTCGAGGAGGTGAGACGCATGATCGTCGCCGGCCTCGGGATCGGAATTCTCCCGTTGACGGCCGTTCACGACGAAGTCGCGAGCGGACTTCTCTGGCCGCTCGAAATCAAGGGTTATCCGCTCGGCGCGGACGTGTTTCTGGTGACGCACCCGGAAGGTGACTATTCCCGCGCCGAGCAACATTTCATCGACCTGATGCAGGAGCTACGTTCGCTCTACCCGGAAATGCACTGAGGGCGTCCCGGCGGAAAGCCGGTACGCAATCTTCCTGGAAGTGCTCCGATCGATCAGCGGTCGGCGCGCGCCACGACCGCGTGCAACAGGACATTGAGGCCCGGCGCAAGATCGTCGCGGTCGCAGTCTTCCTCGTTGTTGTGGGTGATGCCGCCCTTGCAGGGCGTGAAGATCATTGCCGTCGGGCAATGTCGCGCGAGGAAATAGGCATCGTGGCCGGCCTGGGACTGGATGTCACGCCAGTCGTAGCCCATCCGGACCGCTTCCGCCCGAATTCCATCCACCATCGCGTGATCGAAGATGTCCCCGCCCCAAAACCACTCGTCCTCTATCACCGCGTCGCAGCCGGCACGGGCGGCGCTTTCGAAGACGGCACGGCGCATCTTTTCACCCATGACGCGCGCGGTCGCCGCATCGGGATGGCGAACGTCGCAGATCGCTTGGGCCGTGTCGGAGAGGATACCCGGTTTGTTCGGCCACGCCGCCAGCCGGGCGCCTGTCGCCTTGCCGTCGCCGACGGCAAAGTCCCAGCCGATGTCGTCCACGGCAGTCAGCCAGCGTGCGCCCGCGATCAGCGCATTGCGGCGCAGGTCCATCGGCGTCGGGCCGGTATGCGCCGTCTTTCCCGTAAAGCGCACCCTCATCCCGTAGCTCGGATATCCGCCCGTCACCACTCCGATATCGCGTTGCTCGAGGTCGAGGATCGGCCCTTGCTCGATATGCAATTCGTAATAGGCATCAATCTCACCGGCACGACAGGGCTTGTTTCCGTTGTAACCGATGCGCTCGAGCTCGGCGCCAAAACGCGCTCCGTCGTCGGAGACGAGCTCTTTGACCCAGTCCCCGTCATAGGCCCCGACGAAGCAGCCGGATGCGACCATGGGCGGCGAGAAGCGCGCTCCCTCCTCATTCGTCCAGTTGACGACGACGATCGGACGGCGGGTGACGTGACCGACGTCGTTCAGCGTACGGATCACCTCTAGCCCGGAAAGAACGCCGGCAATCCCATCGAAGCGACCACCGTTGATCTGGGTATCGAGATGGCTGCCGATCAGCACCGGCGGCAGCGCCGGGTCGCTTCCTTCGCGCCGCCCGAAGATGTTGCCGAGTTCATCGATCTCGACGCTCAGCCCCGCATCACGACACCAGTTGACGAACAGGTCGCGCATTCTGCGATCATCGTCCGTCAGCGTGAGGCGGGCGAGACCGCCCGGCCGCCCCTGGCCGATTTCGGCGGAAGTCTCGATGGTCGACCAGAAGCGATCGATGTTGGCACGGGTCTTCGATGCGAACGACATGGTTCACCTTTCAAATGCAATTGCGGACGAAGCGGCTCACATTCCGAGCGACATCAGTGTCATCAGCCCCGGGAAGAGAATGAGGAGGAACATGATGAGCGCCATGACGCCGATGAACGGCAGCAGGTAGCGGAAGGACGCCGACATCGGAATGCCACCGGTGCGGCACGCGGCCATCAGGTCGATGCCGAGTGGCGGTGTGTTGGCGCCGATCGCCAGGTTGATGGTCAGCAGCACGCCGAAATAGACCGGGTCGATCTCGAAGACCCGCAGCACCGGCAGGAAAACGGGCGCCAGGATGAGGATGATGGCGATCGATTCCATGAAAGTGCCAAGGACCAGGACCGCGGCCATCATCAGTATGAGAGCGACCGTGGCGCTCTCGGTCGCGCCGGTGATGGCATTGACGACGAGCTGCGGAACCTGCTCGACCGTCAGGATCCAGCCGAAGACCGAGGCGGCCGCGATGACGATGAGGATGGAACCGGTCATTTCCGTCGTGTCGCGCAAGAGGCCGAAGACCTTGGCGAACGTCAGCTGGCGATAGACGAAAGCCCCGACGAGCAGCGCATAGGCGACGCCGATGCCCGCCGCCTCCGTCGGTGTGAAGATGCCGAAGCGGATGCCACCGACGATGATGACCGGCGCGAGCAGTGCAAGCACGGATTCGCGCACAGCGGTGCCCAGCCGAGTCCAGCTGAACGGTTCCCCGCCCTTCCAACCGTTTTTGCGGGAAATCCACCACGCGACGACCATCAACCCGAGCCCGAGCAGGATACCTGGACCGATGGAGTGGATGAAAAGCTGCCCGATCGACGTTCCGGTCGCCGTTCCGTAGACGATCAGGACAATAGACGGCGGAATGACCGTGCCAAGCGAACCGGCGCAGCCGAGACCTGCGGCGGAGAAGCCCGGATCGTAGCCGCGCTCCTTCATGGCCGGCAGCAGCATGGAACCGATCGCCACCACGTCAGCGACACCCGATCCCGAGAGCGAGCCGAACATCATGCAGGCGGCAATCATCACGATGGCGAGACCACCCGTCCGCTGTCCCACGACAGCCGCGCAGAGATTGACGATCCTCGGGGCGAGCCCCCCATGCACCATCAGCAAACCCGCGAGCAGGAAAAGCGGGATTGCAAGCAGCGTGAAGCTGTCGATCCCCGCGACCATGCGCTGCGCGACCACCATCAGCGGCAAGACATCGCCGACCAGCAGATAAGCGACCGAGGAAAGCGCAAGCGCAATCGCGATCGGTGCATCGATCAGGAGCAAAAGAATGAAGACCGCAAAGAGGACGAGGAGGGCAAGGCTCATTTGCGCATTTCCGCGGCAACGAGGGCAACGAAGGCGGTGGCGCCGGTGACCGGCAGCGCGAGATAGACGAGCCCGGCAGGCCAGCTCAGGACCGTGGTTTCATGCGACCATGTCAGCACCGTTATCTTCCATCCGGACCAGATGACGACGACCAGGAACAGGAGGGATGCCAGACGCGCGAGTACGGCCAGGAAGGAACGGAACCGGCCGGGCGCAACGAGCAGGTCCGTCAGGCCGGCGCAAAGATGCGTGTTGCGGACGAAGGCGGAAACCGCACCGATGAACGTCACCCAGACCAAGAGAAGACGCGGGATCTCCTCCGACCAGCGCGGTGTGAAGGAAAGGGCATAACGGCAAATGACGACGTAGACGATGATCGCGGTGAAGGTGGCGATGGCCAGGCCGCCCGCCGCGCGGGCTACGTTGTCTATGGCATTGGAAATCCGCGGACGTGGTATCGATGCGTCTTGCATGGAAGCCTCGCTGGTGTGGACGGACGGACATGGCCCGGCGACGGGAAACGTCCTGCCCGCAACCGGCGGGCAGGACGACCGCATCACTTGCGGTAACTGTCCATGACTTCAAGCAGCTCGGGGCCGAAGACGTCCTTCTCGCTTTCCCAGATCGGCTTCAGGGCGTCGACGAAGGCAGCCTTGTCCACCTCGTTGAACTGCATGCCTTTCGATTTCAGCTTCTCGATCAGCGCGACCTCGTTGTCGGCAACCATCTGGCGCTGAGCGTTGCCCCACTTGACGGCCGCTTCCTTCACGATGGCCTGGTCCTCGGGGGAAACCTGCGCCCAGGTCATGCTCGACACCGTCAGGCATGCGGCGCCCCAGATGTGGCCGGTCATCGAAACGTATTTCTGTACTTCGTAGAACGACGAGGCATCGATGATCGAGAGCGGATTTTCCTGGGCGTCGAACACGCCCTGCTGCAGGGCCGAGTATAGCTCGCCGAAGGCCAGCGGCGCCGGCTGCGCGCCGAGACGTTCGAACGTCGCAAGCCGAACCTTGTCCGGCGTTACGCGGATCTTGATGCCGGCGAGATCGGCCGGCTTGACGATCGGATGCTTGTTGTTGGTGATGTTGCGGAAGCCGTTTTCCCACCAGGCGAGAACCTCGATGCCCTTCGGCCGAAGCAGATCGGCAAGCGCTGTGCCGAGCTTGCCGTCGAGCGCGGCAAAAGCCTGTTCGCGACTGGTCCAGGCATAGGGCATTTCGATGATGCCGAACTTCGGTTCGACGAACTGGAAGGAGCCGCTGCCGATCAGGCCGCCCTGGATGGTGCCGATCTGCATGCCCTCGATGACTTCCTTCTCCGTGCCGAGTTGGCCGGAGGGGAAGATCTCGATCTTGACGCGGCCTTCCGTCTTCTCCGAGACCTCCTTGGCAAAGTCCGTCGAGGCCTTGTGCCAGCTATGGGTGTCGGCAAGCACGTGGCCGAGACGGATCGTCGTTTCGGCCATGGCAGCCGTATGAGCGGAAAGGCCGACGATGCCAGCGATCACGCTGGCGGCAAGACCGCGGGAAATTTTCGAAATGCCCAGTTTCATAGCGCCCTCATTTGTTGCGTTTATTCTGGGCATATTAGGCGGGCATGATGCCCGCAACGCAAATAGCCGGACTCAATGACAAACATTGAGTCCGCTTATGGGAGTGGCTGCGATTTCCTGTGAGAAAAGATCCATCACTCCACGGTGGCGATACATTCGATCTCGATATCGAAATGCGTCCAAGGCTTGATCGCCACACAACTGCGGGCCGGAAAGCCGCCCGGAAAATACGCGCGATAGACCGCATTCATCTCCGCCGCCAAATCGTTATCGGTGATAAAGACGAGCGATTTGAAGACATTGTCGAGCGAGGAGCCAGCATGGCGGAGGGTGAACGAGAGCGCGTCCATGCAGGCGCGCGTCTGGATGGTCATGTCACCCCTGACGATCTCGCCTGTGTTCAGGTCGATCGGCGGCATTCCGCACGTATAGAGAAGACCGCCGACGCGGGTCAACGCGGAGGTCGGCGCGCCCAGTCTTCGGATGGCTTCGGAAATCACAGGGATTTCAATGATTTCGTGCTTCATGTCGCATGACCCTTTTATCGGCGCAGATCGTACCCGGTTGTGTGGGAGATATCGTTTGCGCCACGTTTTGAGCAATGTATAGCCGTAGCGTATATTGCGTTCCAGGCCCCTGCATCTTGTTCCGCATGGCCCCGGAGGGAGCCACAAAGCTGCCGCCTAATGGTCAGCAAATTGCCCCGTCGTCGCCGCACCGAGCACTTCCGAGGCGTACATGCTCCCCGAGTCGCTTGCGTCGTTTCGACGGCGGAGCGAACGAGCAAGGCGGTATTGCTGCCGATCAAGTCATGCACGTCATGGAGGACAGAACATGATTACTCGCTATACACTCGTTGCATCGCTGACCGTTGCAGCCTCCAGCTTAATGCTTCTCAGCCCGGCTTCGGCTCTGGAAATCGCGCAGGCGCAACAGGCGCAACAGGCGCAACAGGCGCAGCCGACACAGACCCAACCCGACGCCGGCGGCACAGGCGCCCCGATCAGCGATCAGAAGATCGAGGCCTTTGCAGTGGCCTATCTCCAGGTCGACAAGGTAAGGCAGGAGTACTCCACGAAAATCGGGGCTACCACCGACGAGGCTGCGAAGGCGAAGCTGCAGAACGAAGCCAGTCAGGAAATGGTCAAGGCCGTAGAGACCGCGCCGAACATGTCGGTGGAGGAGTATACGACGATCCTCAAGGCTGCGCAGAGTGATCCGGCGCTTGCCCAGAAGGTTCAGGAAAAGCTCCAGACGTCCACGCCGCAGCAGCCGCAGCAGCAATAAGCACGGCTTCGACACTTTGAGCAGCTCCGAGAAGATCGCGTGGCGATTTTCTGTCCGGAGTTGCGCATTTCAAAGACTTAGATCGTTTCACCATTGCGTGAAACGATCCGAGCTCTTCAGCTGACGAGCCAGAACAGTGCCGCGGCTATCAGAACGAACAGTCCCACAGCGGCGAGGAAACGCAGCGTGCCGGCGTTCGTATTGTCGCCGAGCACCCGATTCCAGTATTCGCCGCCAGTGGCGTCGTTCGCTTCGACGCCCGCTTCGGTCGGCGTATTCGTAAGCGTCATCGCGACCTTTCCGTCGCCTCCACTAAGATTGCGCGGATGCGGCTGTGGCGGGTCGGGGCGCGCCCGATCCACCTCACCGAGATAGGGCGCACCGCTTCCTGCATCGCCGGCATCGGCGACGTGATCGTCGGGCTCCGCGGCACCGCCGGGAGCGAGACCAGTCCGGATCGGCATGCTTTCCTGTTTCCCTGCCATAGTCGGCCTCCCTTGTGCAAAATGAGAAAGGGGGCGCCATCGCGCCCCCATCCGTGCCCAACCGCCGGACCGTTCAGCCGCTTCGGTTGGACTGGTTGTGGGATCCACCGGGTTCGGTCACGCCCTTCAGGCCGGTGCCGGCCATTTGCGGCTGTTCGCGGGCCGCGTCGGCAAGCGAAACGATCCCGACCAACTGCTTGTCATGGTTCACCACGGGCAGCCGTCGAACCTGGATGTCGCCCATGTTGCGCGCGACATCGTCCACCTCATCGTCGTCGAAGCAATATTTCACGTCCGTGGTCATGATGTCGGCCACCCGTGCCTGCGGGTCCATACCATCGGCAACGCCGCGCACGACGATGTCTCTGTCCGTTATCATGCCGATCAGGCGGTCATCGTCTCCGACCGGCATGAAGCCGATATCGTTTTCCGCCATCTGCCGCGCAACAGCCGTTATGGTGTCGTTGGGGCTTGCAAGATGAACGTCTCTTGTCATGATCTCCGATACACGCATTTGTTTTCTCCTTCACGTTTCGTCGGCGGTTTCATCGGCTGCCCGGGAAGGCTCGAGCCGCCGTTACGGCCGCTCAGCGCCCGCCGTCCGGGCGGGCCGCCGGATTTCCTTCGGGCGAAGCGGGCGCCCCAGCCCCCGCCGCGGTCTGCTTTTCGCGCCGCCTGCTGCCGTTGGCCTGGCCCCCGCTCTCCGGCGCGGGGCCGTCTCTCTGCGTTTCCGGTCCCTGAGTTTCCGGTCCCTGCGTTTCCGGTCCCTGCGTCTCAGATCCCTGCATTTCTCTGGCGGCCTGCTCCCAGTGGCGCTGATGCTGCCCGTCCGGCCGGCCCTCCTGCTCCCAGATCGCATAGGCTCTGCGCCTGATGAGCTCTTCGCGTTCGCTGTCCGTGTCCCTTCGCTCGTCCATGTCCCTTACCTCGCCGCTGGACTTCGTTGATGGCGAGTTTCAAACGGCGCGACCGTCCATTTGTTCCGCCCGCGGCGCCATCCGCGCGGGACCTTCAAATGTGCTTTGGCGGCTCCGGATTTTCGTCCGGATTAGGGACCGGAATTTCATCCGGAAGGCGGTCCGGATCGGGCTCCTCGATCGGCGGCTCGGGATACCAGGGCGGCAAGTCCGGCGGCGGCGGCTCCGGTACTGGCTCCGGCTGACGCGGGTTCGGCATTTTCGTCTCCCTTGGGCATGCGGGGGCGACACCCCTCTTTCGGGGACAATCCCGACCGTGCGCGATTGTTCCGCCGGCGGCGCAGCGAACGGGGGCGAAGCGCGGAACCCTTTGGGGCGATCGTGGGTTTGACCCAACATCAGCAAGAGCAAAAGCCAGGAGAGAGCCCATGCCCAGACATCCGGACTATGGCAGATACGATCCCTACGGCCGTCGCGATTGGGCCCGCCGCGACTGGGAGAACGAGCGCCAGCGCGACCCTTACAACTATGGATCCGAGCGCCGCGGTCGGGCGCGCAGCCGCTTTGACGAAGATGTCGAGCCGCGTGGCGCCGACTACGAGAACTCGATGAACTGGCCGACCGGGAGCTACCGCGGCGGCGAACGCGAACGCTGGAGCGACGACGACTACGATCGTAGGGGCCGCGAGCGCTATTTCAGGGATTATCACGGCCCCGGTTATGGCTATCGCGGCGAGGGCCGTTACCGCGGCTACGGAGGTTACGGCGAAACGCGCGATTATCGCCACGACCGCGATTTTCTCGACCGCGCCAGCGACGAGGTCGCTTCCTGGTTCGGTGACGAAGATGCCGAGCGCAGGCGGGAGATGGACCGGCACCGCGGCAAGGGCCCGAAAGGCTACAGGCGCACCGACGGCCGCATCCAGGAAGATGTCAGCGACCGCCTGAGTGACGACGGCGCTCTCGACGCCTCCAACATCGAAGTGAGCGTGTCGAACGGCGAAGTACAGCTCAATGGTTCGGTGAGCTCCAAATGGGCGAAGCGCCGCGCCGAGGACTGTGCAGAGAATGTATCTGGAGTCACGAATGTACAAAACAATCTGCGCGTCGAGACGGCGGATACCGGCACTATCCAGCCGAATCCGAACCTCACCGATCTTAGTTGAGGCGATTGTGGGCGTGAGAGCGGAGGGTGTTTGCTCGCCTCGTCCCTGTGCTCGTCACAGGGACGAGGCGGAGAGATTTCAGTCCTCGGAAAAGTTTCCTGCAGCGCCGCGCGTCTTAGCTGCTGCATGTTTTTGTCCATTGATCGGCTACGATCAATGGCGCACGGTCGGCACCGTGAACCTAAACAGCCCTTAGTTGGAAGCGCGTCGCTGCTCCGGGGCAGATCTTGCCTGCCGCGCCCTCGAGTGCGCCGAGCGCCGAAGAAAACTCAGCAAGCGTTGTTCCTCCACACGCAGTTCGCTGTCCGAGCGCCCGCGCGCCTGAAGCTGTCGCGCGGAGATCGAGGCCGACTTGTCGGCGAGAGCGAGCACATCCGGATGAATGTAGCTGCTCCGGCTGATGGCGGGCGTGTTGTGAAGAACGGACGCCGCCGCTTCGCTCATCTGTTTGATCGTCGGCCACTCACCCTGTTCGATCGAGGTGCGAGCGGCCGTGAAAGCCGCGAGAGTGCCGCCCCAGGTCCGGAATGTCTTTGCCGAAACCGCTGTTCCGGCCACCTCTGAAAGGTACCGGTTGAGCCGGCCGGAATCGACCGGCCGCAGGGCGTCGTTTTCATCCTTCCAGACGAAAAGCTGCCTGCCCGGCAAATCCGCGATCTCTTCGAGCAACCGCTGCAATTTGGGGCGGCGCAGCAGCCGCTGGACGCGCTTGCCGCCCTTGCCGATGAATTTCAGCTCTATGAAGCCGTCGCCCAGCCTGAGATGCCGCTTCAAAAGCGTCGTGGCACCATAGCTCCCATTGGCCTGCACGTAAGCCTGGTTGCCGGTGCGCAGATGGGCTTCGTCCAGCAGGGCGACCAGCGCGGCGAGCACGGTTTGCATGTTTTCCACGTCACCCTGCATGTGGCGCCGTATCGTGCGGCGTATCCTGGGCAACGCCTTGCCGAATTCCACCAGTTGCGCGAATTTGTCGGCGCTCCTGAGAGCCTGCCACGCGCTGTGATAGCGGTACTGTTTTCGTCCGCGTGCATCGTAGCCCGTGGCCTGCAGATGCCCCCGTTCTTCGAGGCAGATCCAGACGTCTTCATAGGCAGGCGGCAGGCCCAGCGCCGCTATGCGGCTTTTGATCGACGGATCGGTAACGATCGAGCCGTCCGGCATTCGGTAGACAAACCCCTTGCCACGCCTTTGCCGCCGGATGCCCGGCTCGCTGTCGCTGACATAGACGAGCCCGGTTTCCTCGGGCACGAGACCGGCCGCCGCCACGTTCCGCGGACCATTCGCGATCACGCAAGGCGGAGGTTCGAGCACGTCGACCATCGTTGCTCTAACCATTGCCTCCCTCCTGCGGGACGAAGGCGACGACGCTCTGCGCCGGGATAGTGTCGCGATCCGCGCTGGCGCACGTGCCGAACGGTTCTTCGGCTGCCGTGTCGAGCACGCGTAGCCAGCGCCTGCTTCCGTTTCCGCGGGGAAGGGCTATCTCGCAATCACCGCCTGCATTGAGCACGAGGACGATCTCGCCGGCCGGCGAAGCTTCGCCCTGCCCGACGCGGCATATATAGGCGCAAATCAGGCGGAGCTCGGCGTCGTGCCAGGCGCCCTCGTCCATGGGACTGCCATCCGCCTTGTACCAGGCGATTTCGACCCGTCCATTCTCGTCGGGCTCTCCGTCGAGGAATCGCTCCTGCCGCAAGACAGGATGGTCCTTGCGGAAGGCGAGGAGCTTGCGGCAGAAATCCACGAAGCCATCCTCCGCTCCGCTCCAATCGAGCCAGCCGATCTCGTTATCCTGGCAATAGGCGTTGTTGTTGCCCTGCTGGCTGTTTCCCAGCTCGTCGCCGCCGAGCACCATCGGCACGCCCTGGCTGATCATCAGGGTGGCGAGCATGGCCGCCCGCCGCCGTTTGCGCGCCTTGATGATCTCCCCGTTTTCGGTCGGGCCTTCGGCGCCCATGTTGTCGGAATGATTGTCGGAGTGACCGTCCCGGTTCTCCTCGCCGTTCGCCTCGTTGTGCTTTTCGCCGTAGGAGACCGTGTCCATCAGGGTGAAGCCGTCATGGGCACTCACCAGGTTGATCGACGAGGTCGCTGCACGGTCCGAGTGCCTGAACTGCACGGGCGAACCGAGAATGCGCTCGGCAAGCACCGGAACCATGCCGCCGTCTCCCTTCCAGAAGCGCCGGACGTCGTCGCGGAACCGGTCATTCCATTCGCGGAACGGCGGTGGGAAGCCGCCGAGCTGATAGCCGCCCTCGCCGACGTCCCAGGGTTCGGCGATCAGCTTCACACCCGCCAGGATAGGATCCTGCCGAATCGCGTCGAAGAAGCCGCCCTCGCGATCGAACTCCATGTATTCGCGGCCGAGCGTGCTTGCGAGATCGAAGCGGAAGCCGTCGATATGCATCACTCCCACCCAGTAGCGCAGGCTGTCGAGGACCATGCGCAGCACCAGGGGATGGGCAACGTTGAGCGTGTTGCCGGTACCGGTCGTGTCGTAGGTGTGGCGCGGCTCGTCCGGCGACTGACGGTAATAGCTGAAATTGTCGAGCCCGCGGAAGCTCAAGGTCGGGCCGCGTTCCGAGCCCTCGGCCGTATGGTTGTAGACGACATCCATCAGAACCTCGATGCCGACGGAATGAAACCGCTTCACCATAGTCTTGAATTCGGTAAAGCGGTCGCCCTTGAGATAGCGCTCGTGCGGCGCGAAGAATCCGAGCGTCTGATATCCCCAATAGTTTCTGAGATTCCGCTCCACCAGGTAACGGTCGTCGAGGAAATATTGCACCGGCATCAATTCGATCGCCGAAACGCCGAGCTTCGTCAGGTGCTCGATGATCGGATCGCTCGCCATGCCGAGGAACGTGCCACGCAGCTCGTCCGGCACGCCGGGATGCGTCATGGTCATGCCGCGGACGTGCGTCTCGTAGATGATCGTTTCCGTCCAGGGACGGCGGATGGCTTCTTCGCCCGCCCAGTCGAAAGTCGGGTCCTGAACGACGCCCTTCACCATGAAGGGGGCGCTGTCGCGCTCGTCGAAGGAAAGATCGCCCTCGGGGCTGCCGATCGTGTATCCGAAGAGCGCATCGTCCCAGATGAGCTCACCCGCGACCAGCTTGGCGTAGGGATCGAGCAGCAGCTTGTTCGGATTGAAGCGGTGACCATTGTGCGGATCGTAAGGTCCGTGGGCGCGGTAGCCGTAGAGGGTGCCGGGACCGATACCCTCGATGTAACCGGACCAGATGTCGCCCTCGCGCTTCGGCAGCGGCATGCGCGCCGTTTCCTCGCGCCCGTCCGGGGAAAACAGGCAGAGCTCGATCTTCTCCGCATGCGCCGAGAAGACCGCAAAATGGGTCCCTTGCCCGGTGTATTCTGCACCGAGTTCAGGTTTTATGAAATCGAGTTCGGAAAAAGTCAGGTTCATTCAGTCGCGCCCTCTACCGCCTTGCCCGGCAGCTTTGATGCAACGCAACGGGCAGGCATTTGTTCCTGTTCCCGGACGAGTGCCGGGGGAACTTTCCCCGCCCTTGGCCAGTTCCTCGCCTTTCATCTCGAGGGACATATCGATGCCGGCGAACTCGACACGTGCACATTTCAGAAACAGCTGGGGCGCGAATTTCATCGACGGCGACACATGCCGGTTTCGTTTGTGGGCACCCGACGAGCGGGACGTCGATCTGGTTCTCGGCGGGGCCGCGCATAAGATGCAGTCACTCGATGGCGGCTGGTTCGAAATCACGCTGGAGGCGAAGGCGGGGGAGCGCTATTGCTTCCGCCTTGCCGACGGCACCGAGGTCGCCGATCCCGCCTCCTCGGCACAGGAGCGGGAAGCTTCCGGTAGGTCGATCGTCGTCGATCACGCCGCCTATGAATGGCAGGCTTCCTCCTGGCGCGGCAGGCCCTGGGAGGAGACGGTCATTTCGGAGTTGCATGTCGGCTGCTTCACACCGGAGGGCACCTTCCGCGCTGCAATCGAGCGCTTGCCGCATCTGGCCGGGGCCGGAATCACCGCGATCGAGATCATGCCCGTCGCGCAATTCCCCGGTGTGCGGGGCTGGGGTTACGACGGCGTGCTGCACTATGCTCCGCATAATGCCTACGGCAAGCCGGATGACCTGAAGGCGCTCGTGGATGCGGCCCATTCGCTCGGTCTGACGGTCCTGCTCGATGTCGTTTACAACCACTTCGGGCCGGAGGGAAATTACCTTTCCCGCTATGCGAGCCGCTTCTTCAACAAGGATCGCCCGACACCCTGGGGAGCGTCGATCGCCTTCGAGGAGGAAGCGGTCCGGCGCTACTTCATCGAGAACGCGCTCTACTGGCTCGGCGAATTCCGTTTCGACGGATTGCGCCTCGATGCGACCGAACAGATCCGCGATACGACCCGGCCGCATTTTCTCCTCGCGCTGGAGCACGAGGTTCGGGAAACGTTCGCCGAGCGCCAGATCCACCTGGTGCTGGAAGACGCTCACCGCCGAAGAAGCCTTCTGCAGCGCGACGCGAGCGGCACGCGCATGCTCTTCGATGCGGGATGGAACGACGATCTTCACAATGCTCTCCACGTCGTGGCGACCGGCGAAACCAAGGGCCACTATCGCCCCTTCGCCGACGAGCCCTGGGGCAAGATCCGCAGCGCGTTGGCCGATGGCTTCGCCGTGCCGGCAAAGGATGACAATTTCTCTCCTGAGGGGAGCCGAGCCCGCGTGCCGCCGCAAGGCCGCGTAAATTTCCTGCAGAACCACGACCAGATCGGCAACCGCGCCTTCGGCGAACGTCTCGCCTCGCTCCTCCAGGAGGACAGGCTGCGCGTTTTGGCGGCGATGCACATGCTGACGCCGCAAATCCCTCTCCTGTTCATGGGTGAAGAATACGGCGAGACGCAGCCCTTCTGTTTCTTCGCCGACTACCAGGGGGAAATAGCCGAGGCTATCCGGCTGGGACGCCGGGACGAAGCCGAAAATTTCGGCGGCCTTCCAGAGGGCAAGACGATGGATGATCTGCCCGATCCGCTTGACCCGGCCGTCTTTGCCGGCTCAAAGCTGCGTTGGAGCCGCGCGACAAGCCCTGCCGGCGAGCGATATCTTGCCTATATGCGCGACCTCGCCGGGATAAGGCAGCGGCACATCGTGCCGCTGATCGCCGGCACCGCCGTACCGGATTGCCGTGCATACGAGACCAAGGACGGCATCATCGCCGTCGACTGGCAGTTCGGGGAGGCTTGCCTGGAACTGCGCGTCAATCTTTTGCAGGAGACACAGGCCGTTCCCGCAATACGCGGTCAGCCGATCTTCACGAGCGACACGTCCGGGGGCGAGACCGTCGACGACAGCGAGTTGGCCGGTCCAGGCATCGCCGTCGCCATTGCGCGGTGACACGCCATCGGCAGACAGGGGAACATGCCTTGAGCCTCACGGTTAGACGCCGCGGCGAGTATAAAGGGGGAGCGCCTCGAGGAACGATGCCGAAACAGCCTGCGAAGCTTGGACCGGCCCTTGCCGGCGAACACGCCGAGGCAAAGACGATTGCCTCTCTGCGGCGGCAGGCGGAGGGTTGCGAGCGCTGCGACCTCTACAAGAACGCCACCCAACTGGTCTTCGGCGAGGGCCCGGTCGACGCCCGTGTCGTGCTCGTCGGCGAACAGCCCGGCGACCGCGAGGACCTTGCCGGGCGCCCGTTCGTCGGACCCGCCGGGCGCATCCTGGACGAATGCCTGCACGAAGCCGGCATCGATCGTTCGGAGTGCTATCTCACCAATGCCGTCAAACACTTCAAATTCGAACAGCGCGGCAAGCGCCGGCTGCATTCGCGGCCGAATTCCAGTGAGATTCAGGCCTGCGCCTGGTGGCTCGGCGCCGAACTCGATGAGCTCCGCCCCGAAATCGTCGTCGCGCTCGGGGCCACGGCGCTGATGTCCCTGCTCGGGCGAAGCGTGGGTGTCACCAGAAACCGCGGCGAGCTTCTGACGGCGCCCGGGGGGTTCTCCGTTCTCGTGACCATCCACCCCTCTTATCTTCTGAGAATCCGAGGCAGATCCGACCCCCAAGCGGAACGCGCCCGGTTTGTCGACGATCTCGCCAAGGTCAAGGCTCGAATCGGTTGACGGTCAGGACTGCCGGTCGAGTTCCGGATAGTGGCGGAAGACGCAGGATTCGTTGAAGGCGGGCCGCCGCTCCGAGGCCAGATAGCTCAGAATTCTCGGGCGTGCACGAACGGCATCATGCAAGGCGACCAGTCCGGGAATGTTTGCCTCATGGGCATCCATCGCGTTGGGAAAGGCATAGCGGAGGCCTTCGATCACCTGGAAAAGCGAAAGATCGACGTAGCTCAACCGGTCGGAGACCATATGTTTCGGCCCCTTGGGGTTCTGTGTGAGCACGCGTTCGAAATAGCCGAGAAACTTCGGCAGGCGCTCGGAGAGGAAATCGGCCGACCGCCTTAGCGCTTCGGGCTTTTGGTCCTCGAAATAGAGAGACAGGGCGATCGGATGATGCGTGTCGTGAATCTCCGCAACGAAATCGGTGATCGTCAGCTGCAGACCATTGGTGAGGGTTCGAAGTCCCTCGTCCTCGGCAACAAGACCGAGCCTCGGCCCGAGATAAAAAAGGATGTTGGCGACGTGGCTTATGACGAGGTCGCCATCGACGAGGAACGGGGGAGCGAAGGGAGCGGCGGCCTCACCGGGCTCCTTCATAAGCTTCAGCATTTCATTCGTGCCGCCTGGCTGGCGGGCAATGTCGACGTAATCCGCGCCGGCCTCCTCCAGCGCGAGGCGCACGAATTCACCGCGGCCGGGAATGCCGTCCCAGTAATAGAGCTTGTATGGCATGAAAGGTCCCCTTCTTTGCCAGCATTCATCTTTGTTCGCGGCCGGAGTCTTTTCTGAGCACGATTGAAGGAAACATACAGCCGCGCAATTCGTTCCGGTTCGGCAGGGAACGGAACATCCCTGCGCCGAGGAGAAAACCAATGAAAATCGAAGAGCTCATGTTCGCCGAAAGCGGCGGCGTACCGAACAACCCGCGCCTGCCGGTCCTGGTCTATCGTCAAGCGGTCGACGTTACCGAAAATGGAGCCGCACGGATAGAGGAACGCTTCCAGGCCAATGGTTGGCGCGGCCTGTGGCGCAACGGCGTCTTTGCCCATCACCATTACCATTGCGGTGCGCACGAGGTTCTCGGAATCGCGGAAGGCCGGGCACGACTGCTGATCGGAGGGCCGGAGGGACAGGAGATCGAGGTCGCAGCCGGCGACGTCATCCTCCTCCCGGCGGGTACGGGCCACCGCCGGAACGAGGCTAGCGTGGATTTCCTGGTCGTCGGCGGCTATCCGCCGGGTCAGGATGCCGAGATCCAGAGCGGCACCGCGACCGCGGATGACCGCAAGGCAATCGCCTCGGTGCCGCTGCCGAGCCTGGACCCCATTCTCGGCGCAGAAGGACCTGCGGTCACCGTGTGGCAGTCCGCCATGCATGCGGGGCGCGGTCTCGGCGAAGCACAGGGCCACTGATCACTTGCTGCAGTTCGTCAGCGCAGCCAGACCGGGAGATCGGCGGCGGTGCGGCAGCCCGCTGCCCGCTCTTTCAGTCCCAGTTTTTCCCAGGCGAATTTCTGGGCAGCGATCTGTGCCATTTCCTTGGTCTCGTAGATGTCCGGCAGCACGTATGCCTTACGGCCACACGACAGGAGCGCCCTGTGGCTCAGCAGATCGTAGTGAAGCTCGAGGTATTCTTCGGAATGCATGGAACCCTCCCAGGTGGCGATAAGGAAAACGGCAGCCGTCGCGGGAAGTTCCATGCTGCCCGCCGATTGCTGCGACGGTCTGCGCCGCCGACGGAACATAGACGTCGCTTTCGAGTTGATGACGCTTACGGGAGTTCAGTCATGAGCACGAACAAACATGGAGAACCGCGCCCGGGGGCTGATGCGCGCCCGCTCGACCCACCGAGCGTCGACGAGCCGATCGACGCATGGGGGCGAGATCGGAAGAGCGCGCCGCGGGTCGAGAACCAACTCGACGAACTACGCGAGCGAATCGCCCGGCTACAAGCCGAAATCGACGCCATCGCAACCGAGACCCACAC
Source organism: Sinorhizobium meliloti 4H41 (assembly GCF_000375585.1). GTDB lineage: Bacteria > Pseudomonadota > Alphaproteobacteria > Rhizobiales > Rhizobiaceae > Sinorhizobium > Sinorhizobium meliloti_A. The sequence continues at coordinate 25,447 of NZ_AQWP01000017.1, forward strand.
GGCCGTAGGCACGGTGCCCGGAGGCGACAGGCTCGAAACAGCAAAGGACGTGGTTGCCGAAAAGCGCGACGAGATCAAGCGACTGACCGCGCGTCTCGAAGAGATCGAGCAGACACTTGGCGGTAACGCCTAGTTGCCGGACCTAAAACACGGTCATCCATACGCCGCGCCAGAAGAGCGAATCCGGGTCATCAAGGCGCTCGCAATCGTCGGTCGAAGGCTTCCGGATTTTTGCAGGCGCCGGCTCGATGCCGGTAAAAGGAGGCACAGGGCGCCCTTCGCGTTCCGTCGCGGGTTCCGGTTTTTTGATCGCAAGCATCGCGAGATCCTTTCCGCCGTAAAGGCATTCCGGCCCCAAGTGCTCCTTCCGCTTCCTCCTCCGAGATCCGTCTTCGGGTCAGTCCCGGTTAATGAATTTACAGAAGCGGCTGGGTTGCCCGTCGTCAGTCATGTCCTGATGGAGGAAGGCCAGGTTCTCGTCGTCGAAGATCTTGAAGAATTCGTCCCAGGAAATTTTCTCCAGCGTGTCTTCCGGTTTGCCGAAATCAACGCGAAGCAGACCACCACCGCCTTCGGTCGCGCCCTTAACGCGCGCCGGCTGCCCCTTGCGGGCTTCTATCCAATTGCGGATCGTGTCGTGGTCGATCGTAGTCATCGCAGCGGTCATCGGAAACTCCATCAACTGGCATGCCGGCGGCGCCTCCGTGTCCGAAGCGCCATCCTCAGCGGCAGCGAAAGCGGTGTGCGCTCAACGCGCCCCAGCTGTGTAAATCGATCGCTGCGCTTATTGTTCCGCCTCAGCGCCGTGCGCGGTCGCTTGGCTCCGCGGCGGTTGCCTCGTCGTCGTGCGGTTCCCAGCCGAATATGCTGCGCCCGCCGAAACGCGCGGAGTCCCTGAATTCGCCCGCGACGATCTCCTTGAGGTCGGGGCCGGTGACGTAGCGCTCCAGCCGGCGCGATTGCTCGTCGAGCCGCTTCAGAGCCGCAAGCTCTTCTTCGCGCCCGAGGCGGCCCTTGCTGACCGCGGACTTCATGATCCTGATCGTCTCGTCGTAGACTTTCAACGGCACGGGGAACGGATGGCGGTCCTTGCCGCCATGGGCGAGCGAAAAGCGGGCAGGGTCCGAGAACCTGCAAGGCGTCCCGTGGACCACCTCCGCGACCATCGCCAGCGCCTTGACCGTCCGCGCGCCCACGCCCGGCACCAGCAGCAGGTCCTTGAAATCCGCCGGACCACGGTCGGCGGCGGCGGCGAAGTTGCCGTGAAGGCGCCGGAGATTGACATCGCTTTCGCGTACATCGTGATGGGCAGGCATGAAGAGATGCGGCAGCATCGGCTGTGCCGGCGAGGCCACAGGAACCCCCCGAGACTCGATCCGGGCGACCTCGCGCAAGAGCCCGTCGGGCCCGAATGACTGGAGGAGATCGAGCTGCGCAGTCCTCGATGCGGCGGCGCGGCGGTCGACCAGATTGACGATCTCGCCCTGTTCTCTGCCTTCGATCGCGCTATGCGGCGCGTCGACGAAGCTTGTCAGGCCCTCCGAGAGCCAGTGATAGCGCCTCGCCTGCCGGCGGTCGCCGTTCATGCCCTGCTGGACGACCACCCACCTGGCATCGTCCGTGACGACGAAACCGTGCAGGTAGAGATCGAAGCCGTCCTGAACGGCCGCACTGTCGACCTTGGCGACGAGGCGGCTCGCTTCTGCCAATGCGCCGCCATCGAAACCGACACGATCGCCGATCGATATGAGTTCGCCCGGCGTCTTGCGGGAGTGCTGGCCGCGGCCGCCGCAGACATGGATGCCCAACTCGCCGGCAAGCGGGGTAAGACCGCGTTTCAACGCACCGATGACGCTCGTGGTGATACCAGAGGAATGCCAGTCCATGCCCATGACGGCACCGAAGGACTGGAACCAGAACGGATGCGCAAGCCGCCTTAGAAACTCGTCGCGTCCATAGTGATGAACCACCGCTTCGGTGACCAGCGCGCCGAGGCGCGTCATACGGTCGCCGAGCCATCGCGGCACGCGGCCGCCATGCAGCGGGAGATCCGCATTGCCTGCTCTTTGAGCCATAGTGTTTCCGTTCTACGTCCCGACCGACAGGGCGCGTCGCCATCAGGCGCCGCGCCGACCCACTTAACATAGTGGAAATTGGAGCACGAAGCGAAAAACGCAGGCACGAGGACGCGCCGCGCACGAAGACAACCTTGAGAACGAGTGCGAACCCAAGCCCTCGGAGGACGACGCCGCGGATCGAAGGCAATCCGCCAGCCGGAGGCGATGGGAGCACCGCAGTGCGAGCGGTTAAGCCTTCGCACTGCGGCCCGCCTCCTCCGGCGGCCGCCTTCGATCACGACCCTCGATATGCCGTCGCCTGCCCTAGCCGACAAACATCTGGCGCAACCGAGCAAACAGGCCTGGCTGTTTCTCGACAAGCATTGCGCGGATGTGGCGGGCGGCCGTCGATGCGCTGACCGTCGCGCCGAAATGGCAATAGCAGATGACCTTATGTAATTGCTCGTCGCTCAGCTCGAAAAACCGCCTCGCTTCGCCGTAGCTGTCGTTCTCCATCCCGGCGGTCCGGAAGACCGGATCCTCGAAGGCGACGGAGATCGGCGAACCGTCGCCGCGCATGGCCGCGCGGACTCTCGCCGGCTGATACTCTGTTTCGTGCAGCGTCGAAAGGCGTCTGTGAGGATCACGTTCCAGGAGTTCCGCCCAACGCTCAAGGCGCTCCTTGCGCGATAACGTCCGTCGCGGCAGGTCCTGCTTGACCTCGGCGACGCCCTGTAACTGCTCGATTGCTTGGTGCTTCATTGCGACCTCCTACTCTTACGATAGTTGGTCCCCCAATTTCCACCTCGTAGGCCTTATCAGCGTGACTCCAACCGGTCGGGAAGTCCAATCACGAAAATAGATCATGCCAAATTTGGCGCATGGCGCCGCACGCGGCGGCGCTCGTCACCCCTTGACGGCGCCGGACGTCAGCCCCGCCACGATCTTGCGCTGGAAGATCAGGACGAGAACGAGCAGCGGCAGCGTCACCGTGACGGACGCGGCCATGATCTGGCCGAACGGATATTCATAGCGGCTGCTGCCCGTCAGAAGGCCGATCGCGACCGGAACCGTCCGGTTCTCGTCGGTCAGAATGAAGGTGAGCGCGAAAAGGAATTCGTTCCATGCGAGGATGAACGAAAGCAGACCGGTGCTGGCAATCGCAGGCCCCATCAGAGGCAGCAGCACATGGGTGAGGATGCGCAGGCGCGAACAGCCGTCGATGAGCGCCGCCTCCTCCAATTCGTTCGGCAGGTCCCGAATGAAGCTCGTCAGGATCCATGTCGTAAAGGGCAAGGTGAGAATGAGATAGGAAACGATCAGGGCCGACGGCCGGTTGTAGAGCCCGAGCCATCCGATCACCTCGAACATTCCCGAAAGCACCACCACTTGCGGGAAGACCGAGATCATGAGAACGGCGATCAGAACGATGCGGCCCGGAGGAAAATGCAGGCGGCCGAGCGCGTAAGCTGCAAGAATGCCGATGACGAGGGAGATCGCCGTGCTGACAAGCGCGACCACGCCGGAATTGACGAGCGCGCCCATGAATACCGGATTGTCGAACAATTGCCTGTAGTTGCTGAAATCGAGCGCCGGCAGCAGAGTGAACTGGTAAAGCGCCTGCCCCGTCTTGGTCGAGGAGACGATCGCCCAGTAATAGGGAAACAGCATGTAGACGAGGACGGCCGCCACGCCGGCATAGAGTCCGGCCGTCTTGATGCGGCGCAAGGTCCGGTAAGTCGCGTTCGAATAGCGTCTCGTCGTGGCTGTGCTCACCGTCATCGATACCCCCTCAGCCCGTCGCCCGATCGAGGCGCAAAAGCCCGACGATGACGATGGCGATCAGCCCGATGATCATGAACACCCAGGTGGAAGCAGCGGCTCCAAGGCCGAGGTCCTGAAAGCTGATGAGCTGGTCGCGCGCATAGATCGACATCGTCATCGTGTTTTCGTTGTTGGCCGCAAGCACGTAGCTCAGATCGAACATGCGGAGCGCGTCGAGCGCGCGGAAGAGTATCGCGACACCGATCGCCGGGGTCGCGAGCGGCAAGGTTATGGACCAGAAGCGTTTCCAGTGCGGCACGCCGGAAACGTCCGCTGCCTCGTAGATTTCCTCGGGGATCAGTTGCAGGCCGGCAAGAATGAGGAGCACCATGAAGGGCGTCGTCACCCAGACGTCGATGAAGATCACCGTCCCGAGGATCAGCGAAGGATCGGCTGTCCAGGCGACGCCCTTTTCGACGAGTCCCAACGCGACCAGGAGCTTGTTGATGAGGCCGAACTGATCGTTGAGCATCCATTCCCAGATCCGGGCCGAGACGACCATCGGCATCGCCCAGGGAATGAGGATCGCCGCCCGCACGATGCCGCGGCCGGGAAAAGCGCGGTGAAGGAGCAAGGCGATCGCAAGTCCGAGAAGCGTCTCCAACCCGACGGATACGAGCGTGAAGACGAGCGTGTTCCTGACTGCGCCCCAGAACACCGGGTCTTCGGCGACTTCCACGAAATTCTCGAAACCCACGAATCCGTAATCCGAAGGGGCATCGAGATAAGCGTCGGTGAAGGAGAAGAAAATGCTGCGGGCGAGCGGCCATATCGCCACGGCCGCCAGCGTCAGCAGCAACGGGAGCAGGAATATCCATGCGGTGCGGCGTTGCTGCCGCTCCATCCGGCGGGCAGCGTTCACGACGAGGCTCCAAGGGCCAATGGAACGCTCGCGCGGTGATCGATGCGCCGGCCATCCTCTCCGAAGAGGTAGAGACTTTCCGGTTGCCAGCTCAGGCCGACGGGGTCGCCGGGGGCGACTTGCGGTGGACTTCCCGTCGAACGGACCGTCCAGACCAGCGTCTCGGTGAGCCGCACATAGCAGACATATTCATAGCCGAGGTCCTCGATCCGCTCGAAGGTTCCGCGGATCGCGCCTTTCGTGTCGGCACCGACAAGCTTCAAAGCCTCCGGCCGCAAGCCGATTTCCGCAGGCCGTCCTTCAGCCGCGGCATATTCTACGGCGTAGGCGAAGCCGCCAGCCCCCCTCAGAACCGTAGCGGCGGGGCCGGCCGCTTCGAGCGGGGCGAAATTCATTCTCGGGCTGCCGAGGAAGCCGGCAACGAAGCGATTTTCCGGCCGGTCGTAAAGCTCGCGCGGCCGCCCCACCTGCTCGATCTGCCCGTGGTTGAGAATGACGATCCGGTCGGCGAGCGTCATCGCTTCCGTCTGGTCGTGGGTGACATAGATCATCGTCGTCTTGACGTCGGCGTGCAGCTTGGCGATCTCGAAGCGCATTTCCATGCGCAGGTCCGCGTCGAGATTGGAAAGCGGCTCGTCGAAGAGGAAGACTTCCGGTTGGCCGACCAGCGCCCGGCCGATCGCCACGCGTTGCCGCTGACCGCCGGAAAGCTGGCGCGGCCGACGCTCGAGCAGGTGACCGATCTTCAGCATGTCCGCGACCCTGGCGACACGGCGACGGATTTCATCCTTGCCGAGCCGCGCCGTTTCCAACGCAAAGCCGATGTTTCGCGCCACATTCATATGCGGGTAGAGCGCGTATGATTGGAAGACGAAGGCCAGTCCACGTTTGGACGCCGGCACGTCCGTCACTTGGTCGCCGCCGATAAACACGTCGCCGCCGGAAACCGGCACGAGGCCGGCGATCAGTCGCAGAAGCGTCGACTTCCCGCAACCGGATGGGCCGACGAAGACGACGAACTCCCCGTCCTCGATCTCGAGATCGATGGAGCGGATCACGTCATAGGTGCCGAAGGTCTTGCTGACGTTCTTCAGGGAGACCGAAGCCATTCCATTTCCCTTCCAGGCCTTTCGCGGCAGCGCGTGGAACGCAGCCGGTTTCGATGAGGCGCCCCCGGCCGGGCCGAGGGCGAGCTCTCGTCATTTCGCCCTCACGTCGCGCTCGAGGCGGCGCTCGAGGTCGGCGAGTTCCTTGGCGACATCGTCCTTGCCGGAGATGATGTCGTGTACGGCCCGGTAGAAGGTGCGGGAAACGCGGTTATAGTTCTTGCCTGTCGCAGCCGACGGACGTGCGACCGATTCCTCGAAGGCAGTCTTCGCCATGCCCAGGAAGGGGATCTTAGCCAGCACATCGGCGTCCTCGTAGAGCGCCTCGACGGTCGGATTGTAGCCGCCTTCGATCGCACGCATCTTCTGGTCTTCCGCGCCGACCATATAGCGCAGCAGCTCCGCGGCAAGCTCCGGCTTCTTGGAATATTTGGAGACGCCGAGATAGGCCGTGCCGAGCGCGCCGCTCGACTTCTGCCCTTCCGCACCGACGGGAAGCGCGCTCACTCCGACCTTGCCGACGAGCTTGCCACCCTCGGCCTGCGACGTTCCCCAAACATAGGGCCAGTTGCGGTGGAAGACGGCATTGCCGCTCTCGAAGAGGGCACGTGAGTTTTCCTCGTCATAGTTCAAGACCCCCTCGGGCGAGATCGTACCGATCCAGCCTCGGGCACGGGTGAGCGCCGCCTCCGTCTGCGGATTGTTGATCGTCACCTCGCCGTCGTCGGAAAGAATGGTGCCGCCGCCGGCGGAAGCGATCCACTCCAGAGCATCGCATGTCAGGCCCTCATAGCTCCTGCCCTGCCAGGAATAGCCCCAGATGTCCGGGCTGCCGGCCTTGCGCTCCGCGTCCTGGATCTCCTTGGCTGTCGCCGTCAGCTCATCCCAGGTCTTCGGGGGCTGCTTGCCGTATTTCTCCAGAAGGTCCTTGCGGTAGAACATGAGGCCCGTATCGATATAGAAGGGCATCGACAGGAGCTTGCCGTCGAGGCGCGCCGCATCCGCGGCAGGGGCGAAATGCGCCGTCACCTCGTTCTCGGGTACGAGAGAGGTCAGATCGAGGAGATGATCCTTGAACATGCCGAGCCAGATGACGTCGATATAGAGGACGTCCATGTCGGACGACTGGGCCGCAAACAATTGCTGATAGATCGGAATGGCGTCGTCGAGGTTCTGCGGCATCCGGTTGAGCTTCACCTCGTGCCCGGTGTCTTTCGTCCATTTCTGGACGGCCTTCTCGCAAAGTTCGTAATCGGTCGCCGAACAGAACATCGACACGGTGTCCGCCTTTGCCGGAAAGGCCGATGCGACGGCAAAAACGGTCATGCCTGCGAGTGTTTTCAACATATGCTTCATGTTCGTTCCCTCGTTTGTTCGCTTGTGAATGCAAGCTATATCGCGGCCTCCCGCCGCCGATATTTCATCAGATCCTCTTTGAAAGGCAGGTTGCGGCCGCCATATCCCGTCACGGCCAGCGAGCCGCAGATCACGCCGAGCTCGATCGCGCCGCCGATGTCAGGCTCGGTAAGGAGCCCGTGAACGAAGCCGGCGTTGAAACTGTCGCCTGCGCCCGTCGTATCGAAGACCTCGACGGCAAGCGCCGGCACGCGGGTCGTCCGGCCCTTGGAGGAAGCGATCGCTCCGTCCGCTCCGCACTTGATCACGACGGTCGGGCAGAAGCGGGCGATCGACGACAGCGCATGCTCCACGTCCTCCTCGCCCGTCAGCGCCTTCGCTTCCGATGCGTTCGGCAGAAAGACGTCGATCAGTCCCAGCATGTCCTCCATTCCGGGCGTCGAGAGCCGGTAGTCGACATGCTGGCAGTCCGAACAGACGGTGATCCCGAGTTCGCGCGCGGCCTCGATCAGGCGCCGTCTTTCATTGTCGAGCGAAAACCCCTGCAGAAGCAGTATGCGCGGCCTGATCCGCGCCAGATCCTCCGGCGTCGGCAAGGGGTCCGGCTCTTCGGCATAGCTGATGAAGCCGCGGTCATGCGCGAAAGAAAAGGCTGCACTCACGCGGCGCAGCGGCCTGTCGATATGGATGAAGAGGCGATCGTCGATATTCTCGCGGCGCGCTTCCTCGAGGATCATGCGGCTGAAGATATCGTTGCCGAACTGGCACCACCAACCGGCACTCGTTCCGAGCCGCGCGAATGCCAGCGCCGTCGAATAGGCGGCACCCGGCACCCACTCGAATTCCTCCGCCCAGAGATCGGCGCTGATCTTCGGCACCTCCGGGAGGCCACGGAAGATCAGGTCGAAGTAGTATTCTCCGACCACCATCACGTCATTGCGTGAACCGGGGCCGGGGCCGGCGCCGATCACGACCATCCCCCTGCGAACTCGGCGTGTGCCGCCAGATACTCATCGACCAGAGGCACGGCGCGCGAATAGGAAAGCACAAGGGGGTGAGCCATGAGCGCCTGGACCGCAAGATCGCGGCTGCGTTCCCTGATCGCCCGCACGGCCAGCCGTTCGTAGCGCTTCACATTGTGGACGAGCTGCGACTGCGCTTCCGGCATCGCACCGATCTTCAGCGGCCGGATACCTTCGCCATCGACCACGCAGCTCACCTCCACGACATCGTCGTCCCGCAAGCCTTCGATTGCGCCTTCGTTGCGCACGTTGAGGCCGGTATAGCAGGGTTTGCCGGTCTCAAGCGCATCGACCAGATTGAGCGCGACGCCGGCATAGCCCTCGCCCTCCTCTCCCGTCTCCGCGGCGGCAAGGCCTTCGACCAGCCGGTCGGCCTCTTCCATGCTGGGGGCGTCCGTCAGCGCATAATGCATATAGGTGGCGTTGCGGCGCCGCTCGTAAGCGTAATAGGCGGCGAGCGCCGCATCGGCGCCGGTATTCAGATCCATCGCGCTAAGCCGCGTGATCAGCGCTGCGTTCAGGTCCTTGACCTCCTCGCCGCGCGTGCGTGCATCGGCCTTGAGCGCCTCGACCGCCTTCTCCGCATAATAGTAGTAGTAGAGATATTCGTTGATCCAGTTGCGCTGGCTTCTGATGAGGCTCGCATCGAACATGCGCTGCGAGGTGGAGCGAAGAAAGCCGTCGTCATCGAGCAGCGGCTGAAGGACTTCCTTGCCGTCAATCGTCGCGCGCCTGGTAAAGGACAGATGGTTGAGCCCATAGACCTCGCAGCGCACGTCGTTCTGCTGCACCTTGTGCCAGTGCGCCAGCGCCTCCTGCGCACCGTTCGCCCCGTCACAGATGCCGACGATACGATGATAGCCCTCGTTCTGCAGCGCCTGAGTCACGAGCCCCGCCGGATTGGTGAAGTTGAACAGCCACGCATCGGGACTGACCTTCTTCAGGATCTCGGCATATTTCAGAATGACCGGAATGCTGCGGAGGGCCATGGCGAACCCGCCGGGACCGGTGGTTTCCTGACCAAGCACCCCGTGGGCCAGGGCGATGCGCTCGTCCTTGATACGCCCATCCTCGTTGCCGGGGCGAACCGTCGTCACCACATAGGCCGCGCCGTCGAGCGCGCGTTCTGCGTCGGCCGCCATGGTGATCCGGACCGGGGACTGCATACGCCGCGCCAGTTCCTGGCTTATACGCCCGAAAAGCTCGAGTTTGCGCTCGTTGATATCCTGCAGGCAGATCTCGGTCAGGCCGCTTCTCTCCGCGCGCCTCAGCGCCGAACCGACAAAAAGGGGTGCCCGGACTCCGCCGCCGCCGATCAAGGTCAGTTTCATTCTTTACTCCGCCGTTCCGATCGTGGTATCGCTACTGGATATAACCAGTTATGTCAATTCGGGCAGAAGCCGTTTTCCCGGTTCCACTGCCGATCGCCGGAGTAGTCAGCGGCGCCTGCCGGCGATCCGAAAAGCCGCTTGGTACTTGTCTTCGGTCCGGACAGGTGCAATGCAAAAGAACATCCGGAAACCGGCGGCTGAAACACGAGAGCATGGCACGACAAGCGAACCTACCGGACGAAAGCCCAATCGATCGCAACCATCCGGATGCGCTTTACGCGCAGCTGCGAAACCTACTGAAAGGCATGATCGAGCGGCGCGAGCTGTCGGTGAACGACAAGCTCCCTTCCGAGCGGGAGCTGGTGGCCACCTACGGCGTCAGCCGCATCACCGTGCGCCAGGCGATCAAGGAACTCGAAAATCTCGGCTACCTGCAGACGCGGCCCGGAAAGGGCATCTACGTCACAGCGCCCGCGCCGTTTTACGAACTGGAAGTCGTTCGCAGCTTCACCCAGACGGCCCATGCAAACAATCGCAAGCCCGGCATGCGGCTCCTCAAGGCGGAGATCGTCCGGGCCGATCCGGAGGTCGCAAGACCGCTTTCGCTGCCGACCGGCGCCGAAGTGGTCTTTCTCGAGAGGCTGCGCCTTCTCGACGACTTACCGGTGGTCGTGCAGCGGGACTGGTTCTCCGCCTCGCTCGCGCCCGGCATTCTCGACATCGACTGGACGGTCGAGAACAGGTCGCTTTACGGCGAATTCGAGAACCGCTACGGCATCGTCCCGACGCGCGGACAATCGACCTTGAGCGCGCGGCTTGCATCCGACCTGGAGGCGTCCCTGCTCCAACTCGAGCGGCCGGCGGCCGTCCTGACGCTCGATCAGATCGCCTATGACAATCACAACCGTACCGTCAATATCAGCGCGGCAGCCTATCATCCGACGCGCTATCCGCTTTCGCTGAGGCAGTCGCACCGGCGCTTCTAGCCAGAGCACTTCCGGGAAACGTCCAATACCGCCCGGCGCCGATCTCAATCTTCCCGGAAGGCATGCCGCATCTGGTCGGTAAGGGGCTTGGTCAGATAGGAGATCACCGTCCGGTCGGCGATCTTGATGAACACCTCGGCCGGCATGCCCGGATAGAGCGAAAGGCCCTTCAGCTTGGCGAGGCTCTCCGCTTTCGGCCGGATGCGCAGCGGGTAGTAGCTGGCGCCGGTGCGCTCGTCCGTGACGAGATCAGGAGCGACGGTCACGACTTCGGCTTCGACCTCCGGCGTGGTGCGCTGGTTGAAGGCGCTGAAGCGGATTTCGACCGGCTGGCCGACACGGATCTGGTCGATGTCGTGGGTCGCTACCTTGGCCTCGACCGTCAGGTCCTCGGCCTCGGGCACGACAAGCATCAGCGTTTCGCCAGGATTGATGACGCCGTTGACGGTATGGATCGCCAGTTGGTAAATGCGCCCGGGAAGCGGCGCGGTGATATCGAGGCGGCGCAGCTGGTCGGTCGCGGCGGTGCGGCGCTCCTCATATTCGGCGATCTTCGCCTCGACGTCCGTCAGTTCCTTCGATATCTCGCTGCGCCGGTCCTCGTCCAGCTGCAGGATCTGCAGGTCGATCTCGCTCGACTTGCCGCGCGCCTGGGCCCGGGCGGCGATGTGCCTGCCGCGCCCACCCTCCAGCTCCGCCCGCTGGCGCTTCAGCGTCGTTACCCGCTGCATAGGCACGAGCCCCTGGCCGAAAAGCGAATCGACTCCGGTCAGCTCCTCCGCAATCAGCTTCAGCGCCTCCTCGATCGCGTTCAACTGCACCGTGAGCCCTTCGACCTCATCGGCGAGCTGCGCCTTTCTCGATTCGAGCTGTCCCTTCATGCCGGAAAGCGCCGACCGGCGGCTGTCAAAGAGCCGCTGTTCGCCCTCTATGAGCTTCGCCGCCGCCGTGCCGGGGATGAACTCGGCAAGATCCTCCTCGATTTCGAAGGATGCGGCGCCGATCCGCTCCGCCTGCAGCCGGGCGCGTCGGGCGTAGAACTGCGCCAGCGTGCTTTCGATGATCGCCAGATTGGCGCGCACGGTCGTACCGTCCAGGCGGATCAGCACCTGGCCCGCCTCGACCCGATCGCCTTCCTTGACCAGGAGTTCGCCGACGATGCCACCGGTCAGATGCTGGACTTTCTTGACGTTGTCGTCGACGATCACGACGCCGCCGGCAACGATGGCGCTCGACAGCTCCGTCGTCGCGGCCCAGCCGCCGACGCCGGCAACGAGGGCGAGCGCAAGGACCGAGACGCCGATCAAATGGCGGGAGAGCGACCGACGTGCAGTCGGCTTCTGCTGCTGGATCCAGCCCTTCATTGCTTCGCCTCCTGCCCTTCCGTAACGACTTTCAGGGCATTCTGTCGCTCCACCTGTTGCGGGCGAAGCACCTGGCCGAGAACCTGCTCCTTCGGCCCGAAGGCCTGCATGCGACCCTCGTTCATCATCAGCACGAGATCGACGCTTGCAAGCGCGCTCGGCCGATGGGCGACGACGATGACGATGCCGCCGCGGCTGCGCACGCTCATGATCGCTTCGCTCAGCGCCTGCTCGCCCTCCGCATCGAGATTGGAATTCGGCTCGTCGAGAACGACGAGGAAGGGATCGCGGTAAAGGGCCCTCGCCAGAGCCACCCGTTGCCGCTGGCCGGCCGAAAGCGTCATGCCGCCATCGCCGATCTCGGTGTCATAGCCGTTCGGCAGGCGCAGGATCAGATCGTTGACACGCGCCGCCTTCGCGGCGGCGACGATCGCCTCCGATGTCGCGTCTTCGGCAAAGCGGCAGATGTTCTGCGCGATCGTCCCGGCGAACAGTTCCACGTCCTGCGGCAGGTATCCGACATGTTTGCCGAGCGCGTCGCTGTCCCACTGGTCGAGCGCCGCGCCGTCGAGCCGAACGGAACCGCGATAGGCGGGCCAGATTCCGAGGATGGCGCGCGCCAAAGACGATTTTCCCGAGGCACTCGGGCCGATCACGCCGACGGCTCCGCCGGCACGGACGGTGAAGTTCACATCAGAGACGATGAGGCGCTGTGCCGCAGGCGGACCGCTTGCCAGCCCCTCGACCGTGAGGCGTTCGCGCGGGTCCGGAAGCTGGAGCGGCGCGTCGGCCTCCGGCAGGGCTTTGAGCAATTCCTTGAGACGCTGCCAGCTCTGACGTGCCGCGACAAGACCGCGCCAGTTGCCGATCGCAAGTTCCACGGGCGCAAGAGCCCGGGCCGTCAGGATCGAGCCGGCGATGATGATGCCGGGCGAAGCTTCGCCGCGGATCACCAGAACGGCGCCGGCCGCCAGAACGCCGGATTGCAGCGCCATGCGGAAAACCTTCGACAACGCGCCATAGCCGTTGCCGATGTCGGACGTACGCCGGTTCTCGTCGCGGAATTCCGTATTGCGGCGCTCCCACAGCGCGGTGAGCCGCGCGGACATGCCCATGGCATGCACCACTTCGGCATTGCGCTGGGACGCCTGAGCGAAGGCGTTGCGCAGCCCTCCGGCTTCGGACGCTTTCTTGGCAGGCGCCTGCGTGCCGCGGTTGGTGAGATAGGTGAGCAACGTCAGGATCAACCCGCCGATGATCGCGATCAACCCGATGACCGGGTGAAAAAGAAAGCAAATCGCGATGTAGAAAGGCAGCCAGGGCAGGTCGAAGAGCGCGGCCGGACCGACGCCCGACAGGAACGACCGGACCTGATCGAAGTCGCGCAGCGCCTGGAGGCCGTCTCCCTGCATTCTGAGCTTCAACGGCGCCTTCACGATGGCGCGGTAGATGCGTCCGTTCAGGCTCTCGTCGAGGGCGCCGGCGATGCGTACCAGCATCCGCCCGCGGATGAGCTCGAAGGCTCCCTGAAAGGCATAGAGCAACAGCGCGAGGAGAGAGAGGGCAATCAACGACGGAATGCTGCGGCTCGGCAGGATCCGGTCGTAGACTTCGAGCATGAAGAACGAACCGGTGAGATAGAGAAGATTGACGAGCGCGCTGGCGATGCCGACGCCGATAAAGGCCGCCCGGCAATCGCGTAGTGCGGCGGCTGGATCGGCATTCCTGCCCTTGGATGTAGCCATGAACTCAGGCACCGGCTGATATCTCGCTATCGGGTTTCAGGTGCATGCGGCTCCTTTTCTCTTCATCCGCCGCCGAACACCGCAGACCGGCCATCCGCATCGACGCTTTTTTGTCCCGTTGTCTGGATCGTGCCGGCTCATACTTCCAAAGCTCGCAAGGAAGAGTTGTTCCCGAAAATATAATGATGTACGCCAAACTTGCTTAATTGACTACCGGTCACTGCGAATCCCGCGCTTTGCCGCCGGCACTCGCGCCATCACTCCATCGAAGCTGCGGCCTCCGCCAGAGGGGCGGACACGGTCGGAGGGATGGGCTCGACCGCCGCTGCCAGAGGGCTTCCCTCGATGCTGCCGCCCCTTCCCCATGTCGCGGCAAGGCTCATCAGTTCCTCCATTTCCCGCCGGAGCCGATGCCATGCCAGGATCTCGTCCGCGTGCGTCGCATTGGTGCGCGGATCATAGAAGCGGCCTATCTCGTCGCCGGCGCTCCTGCGGGCGGCCTCGAGCCGCCCCTTCAAGGCGCCCGCCTCCTCCTTCAGCGAAAAATACCGGCGCATTACCGCAATCAGGGCAAGATCGTTCGGACTGGCGTTCACAAGCATTCCTCCGCGCAATTTCTTCAGCCCGACGGCGCAGGGACTCGCGGCCGGCAGGGCCGGCCCCAATTGCCCAAGACTTTGGCACTTTTCCGGCAAGGCGGGAGAAAATGCGGCGCACGAAAAAGAACGACCCGGCGGAATATCCGCCGGGTCGTTCCTCGTCCTGATGAGACCTTTCGGCCGGATGGATCCAATGACCCGTGCTTGGCTCAGGCCTCGAGGCGTCTGCGCCCGCCCGTGTCGCCCTCGACCTGCTCCATTTCCCGCCTGTTGTGCCGGATCGAAGACCAGAGCGAAAGACCGATGAGGCCCGCCCCGCCGAGGCCGGTAATGACTTCGGGAATGTGGATCAGCGTCTGGAAGTACATGACCACTGAAAGGATCAGGATAGCGTAGAAAGCGCCGTGCTCCAGGTAACGGTATTCACTGAGCGTGCCCTTCTCGACCAGCATGATCGTCATGGAGCGGACATACATCGCCCCGATGCCGAGCCCGATGGCGATGATGAAAAGGTTCTGGGTCAAAGCGAAAGCGCCGATCACCCCGTCGAAGGAAAAGCTGGCGTCGAGCACTTCCAGATAAAGGAAAGCCCCGAAGCCCCCCTTCGCCGCGGCGCTCATCGTCTGCTGCGAGGCGTCGAGCAGACCGCCGATCACCTCGACGGCCAGGAAGGTGAGGAGGCCGTAAACGCAGGCATGAACGAAGACCACGGCTTCTTCCGCTTCGAGCAGCCTCGAAAAGCCGAGTATGAGCGCCAGCACGAAGGCAATTTCGACGCCTTTGATGGTCGCAAAGCGTGCCATCCGGCTCTCCAGCCATGCAATCCAGTGAACGTCCTTCTCATGATCGAAGAAATAGGTGAGACCGACCATCATCAGGAACGTACCGCCGAATGCGGCGATCGGCAGATGCGCCTCGTGCATGATCCGGGAATATTCCTCGGGCCGGGCGGCTGCGAGAATTACGGCATCGATCGGACCGATACCCGCGGCGATGACCACGATCAGCAGCGGAAAGACGATACGCATCCCGAAAACGGCGATGAGGATGCCCCAGGTCAGGAAGCGTTGCTGCCAGACGGGAGTCATGTCCTTGAGCTTGTTGGCATTGACGATGGCGTTGTCGAAGGACAACGAGATTTCCAGGACGGCAAGCACGGTGCAGATGAAGAACACCGTCATCATTCCGCCGATGGTGCCGGTCGACTGCCAGCCGAGCCATCCGCCGAGCAAAAGCCCGGCAGCCGTAACGATGAACGCCCATTTGAAATAACCGAGGGCGGTTGTCTGTGTGCTGGATCCGGTCATGGGCGAACCTCCCCTCCACGCGCTGTGGAAGCGTGGGCGAAAGGGAGATTTCCGGAGACGAAAAAACGCACGGCCGTATGGGCACATGCGTGAGGCATGAGATCAGTTTTCATGGTAGCTATATCCGCCGGCGTGACTTGCTGGCGGTACCGACATCACGAGAGCGCCGTAAACTCTCGCCAGAGGGGCCCGGCACCAATGTTCATCCCGCATTCCGATGTCCAAGAGCGGGACGTCTCTTACTTAGCGATGCCGCGCCTTGCGTCAAGGGGCAGGCGCGTGCTCGCAGCGGAACCAAAAGCCCGTTTCCCAAGTTTCATTTCCAGCCGGCAACAACCCCGCGAGGCTAGCGTCATGCATTGTTTCTGGTGGGATAAGAGTGTCGAATTGGAACTCGGAACCGAGGGCAAATATCGCGACGTGAAAAGCACGCGCGAGGCCGTAGAATGCCTGTTGCAGCGATGGCCGCGCCGGGATGGCCCGGCCCTGGCCGCAGCCAAGCGCGTATGCCTCCAGGCTCTGGACGGCAAGGTAAAGACCGAAAGGGCCCGCAGGGCGTTTATAAAGGCAGCGGAAGAGGCACATATTTCGATCCGCAGCCATTAGACCAGGACAATTCAGATTCCAACGCGTCGAAAGACGCGGTCGATCGAGTTTCGGAGTGGGACGCGGGAGGCGCGGTGCTGGCGGCCTTCGGATTGGGCGAGGAAGAACGATGTACGAGATTCCATGGAGCAAGCCCGTCAATATCAACATGCTCGACGGCAGGTGCCGCACGGTTGTCGGCCCGCTCGACGCGATGCACTGCCTGCAAAGCGAATGGCCGGTGCGGGACGGCGCCTATTACGGTTGCGCCATCCGTGCATGCAATGCGGCGCTCAAGCGCAGAAAGAGGCCGGAAGATGCGCGGGCTGCTTTCATCGCCGCTTTGCGGGAGGCCTTTCTGACGGTCGTGCCGCTGCAGGAGGAAGGTCATGGACCCCGGCCCTTGGAATGAATGCGTCCCCGTGCGGATGCCCGATGATCCGCAGATCCACATGGTGTCGAACACCCGACAGGCGGTCGAGTTGCTGACGAAGCGGTGGCCGGTCAGCCACGGCCAGGCTTACCAGGCGGCAATCGACATCTGCATGGCGGTGCTCGAACGCGAGTCCCCCGCCTATGTCGCGCGGGCGGCCTTCGTCGCTGCCGCGAAAGAGGCGCAGGTCAATATCGTAAGCTGACCGATATATGAGCGGGAGGACACCGCATGCGGCTTCCCGCGCGCACCCCCGATTCAACGTGCCTACGAAGCGTTGCGCGCCTGACGGAGCTTGGCGTCGAATGGGAACTCTTCGCCTGCTTGCGTGTTGATCAGCGGATCAACAAACGTGGGATATCCGATGCCAAAGGCCAATGGTTTCAGCAGGTTTGCAAGTACGGTGGCGGAGTATGCCGGGCGCCCCGCCGTCTTTGTCCTCGCCCTTGTATTGATAGCCGTATGGGCCCTCACAGGTCCGATCTTCGGTTTCTCCCAGACGTGGCAACTCGTCGTCAATACCGGCACGACGATCGTCACCTTCCTGATGGTCTTCGTCCTTCAGAACACGCAGAACCGGGACGGCCGGGCGCTTCAGACGAAGCTCGACGAGCTCATTCTGACCAGCTCGGCTGAGAACCGTTACGTAGGCATTGAAAGGCTCGACGAGAAAGAGCTGAAACGCCTGGGCGAGATACTCCAGCAGCACGCTCACGACGCAGACGATCATACGCTTCGGGAAAAGGTCGCGGACGTTCTCAGCCGGCGCCCGCCGGCCCGGAGCTAGGCGTCGGAACCAAAACACACCGCATCCGTTTGCCTGACGAATGGCGGGCAACCGCATAACCCAATGCGGCATGGAAGCGCCGCAGCGAGCGAGGAGGTGCCGTATGCATCTTATAGGTACACAGGTGATCCCCGAACAGGCCGGGAAAGCCGGCTTCACGGTCGAATTCGTCGGCGACGGCGGCGAGATCGTTTCGGTCACGATGCGCAACGACGCGGCCGCAAACCTCAATCGGCTCAACGCCATCGAAAAGGCGCAAGCCGTCATGCGTGAGTTCGCGTCTGCCGATTGCAGCGCGATCGAGGAGTCCCAGGAGACCTCGAAAATCCACCGCAGCGCACGCGGCGCGAAAGACACGGATGAAATGGAAAGGCAGCTCGACGAGGGCCTCGAGGACACATTCCCCGCCAGCGATCCGGTATCCGTTACGGTTTCCACCATCCCGACCGACCGCGCGAAGAACGGCCAGCCATGAACCAGTCCTCGCCCGTCGCCTTGATCACCGGTGCCGGGTCCGGCATCGGCCGAGCCACCGCGTTTGCGCTTGCCGCAGACGGCGTGAAGGTAGGAGCGCTGGGGCGCACCCGCATGGAGGTGGAGGAAGTCGCCGATGAGATCGTCGGTGCCGGCGGACAGGCGATCGCGCTGGAGGCGGATATCTCCGACGAGCTGCAGATGCGCAACGCAGTCAGAGATCTTGTGCTCAAGTTCGGCCAACTGGATATCGTCGTCGCCAATGCCGGCATCAACGGCGTCTGGGCGCCGATCGATGACCTGAAGCCTTTCGAATGGGACGAGACGATCGCCGTCAACCTGCGCGGCACGTTCCTGACCCTGCATTTGACGGTTCCCTACCTGAAACAGGGCGGAGGCGGCGCCATCGTGGTCGTTTCGTCGATCAATGGCACCCGCACCTTCACGACACCGGGCGCCACGGCCTACACTGCCACGAAGGCGGCGCAGGTCGCGATCGTTCAGCAATTGGCGCTGGAGCTCGGCAAGCACCACATCCGGGTCAACGCCGTTTGCCCCGGCGAGATTGAGACGAACATCAACGAGAACACCAAGCTGCGCCACGAAGCGGAAACGGCAATTCCCGTCGAATGGCCGGAGGGGCAGGTGCCTATCACCGACGGGCAACCGGGACGCAGCGAAGACGTGGCGGAGCTTATCCGTTTTCTCGTCTCCGAGCGCGCGCGCCACGTGACCGGAAGCCCAGTCTGGATCGACGGCGGCCAGGGCCTGCTGCGATAGTCCCTCCCCTCGTCACCGATCATGATCGACAAGAATGCGTTCCGCGCTCGCTCGCCGGCCGTCTTTCCCGGTCTCGCCCGAGATGCGTTCCCCTCGCGACACTTCCACACGCAAAGCCGCACAGGAAAGGGCCCCGCCCGGGGCGGCGGGGCCCAGTATTTTGTTCGTTATTATTGAGGAGCGCGTGGATCCGTAGGGGCTTTGCGGAGAGGGAACTTGATTCCACGCGGTCCGACTATCAAACCGTGCAGCGATGCGTTTGTTCCCTTCGCACCGGATAATGTTGTCGCGTCCGCATTTTCCCGGACGATACCGCCGACGAGGGCAAGCGATGGCGGCGAATGAATCGTTAACCATCTAGCCGATAGAGGTGGCTGGTGATGAACGTGGGGTGATTCGATGGCAGCTGAGTTTGGTGAACGAGCCATGGTCCGGGGCGGCGAAGTGGTCGCGTTTCCTTTGGCGGCACGCGCAGGCGATGTCGAGCGCTGCGCACGCGAACTCGATCTGATACACGGGCCCGCTGCCGTCCACTACTGGAAGAGCGAGTGCCGAAAGCTCGCCGAGCAGCTTTCCGCACTGGGTCTACGGGAGGACGATATACGAAACGAGGTCCTCGCGTTCCAGGCGGAAGTCCAGATTGCTATCGCCGAACGCTATCAGGAGCCTGCGGCCCGGAACCGCTCCGACAGCCGCCCATGATGCCTCGATCTTTGTAACGCCGGATTAAATCACCCGGTCCAGCTGTGTACGCTGAACTGCGCTTCCTCGGCGGCCTTGATGAAGGCGGCACGTGCGACATCGGGCTCGTCATCGCCGTCGATCACGCGCTCGCATGCTGCAAAGGCCTCGCGCTTTGCGTCTCCGTCGGCAACCGGCCAGTGATTTTTGAGGCAAAGAAAAGCGTCGCGGGTGCTCTGTACCCGTAAGACGCGGTTCTCACCGGCCTCGAGAATCACCGCCTCGCTCCAGAGGCGATCCTGCGTCAGCATGTCGACATTCCTTCAAGTTGGTTATCGACGGGCGCGGGCCGGTTGATTCCCTCGAGAACGAGACCGCCGAGTTCCGGATTGACCCGGCTGATGTCCGCAAGAGCCACGATACCGGCCGCGTGTCGCTTCCCGTTGACGACGACGAGGCGCCGGATGCGCAGGTCGTGCATTTTCTGGGCGGCAAGCAGGAGGCTGTCGTCCTCCTCGCAGGATTCGGCAGCGACTGTCATGAACTCGAACACGGCCGTGGAACTGGACAGCCCCTGCGCGACAACGGAGGTAACGATATCCCGATCGGTGACGATCCCGAGGATCGTTCCGACACCCGGCGTTTCCACCGGCACCGCGCCCACCCCTGTCTCGGCCATGAGCCGGGCGACGGACTGCGCCGTATCGGTGGGAGAAACGGTGAAAACCTGCCGAGACATTACGTCCCGCACACGGACCATCTTGTCCTCATGGCCGGCCATCGATGAGGCTCCTCCCATTGATCGAGGCCGGAACTGCCACCTCATCTGCGGTCGACTTCTTTGGAGTGAGGTCGACACGGTAAGGGCCAATGACCTGAGGTTGCCAGGTATTCCGCCCGGATTTCTTCGGATTTGGATTTTCAGGCGGCCGGGCAAAGTTCGGACGCTTCTGCTTCAGTCGAACGCGCACGATACGCTCCCTTCTCTTGCGTGGACATGCGGGGGCTGAAAACGCAGCCTTTCGATTAACGCACGAAGGTAGAAGGGGTTCCGGTTTAATTGCCCCGGCAGGCGTCTCAAGGCGGCTCAGGGTCCAGATCCGTCCGGTCCCTCGCATCCTGCAGGATGGAAGCGATTTCCGACGTCATCGCGTTCTGCCTGGCAAAGGCTTCCGAGGGTACGACGCCGGGATCTTCCTCATGATCCTGAACGATCGGGACCTCTTCCAGGGCGCGGTTGACTTCCGCCCAGACGTCCTTGTGGCGGTAAAGCGCGGATAGAACGGCAACGAGGATTTCTCTGTGCGCCGCCAGGCGAAACTCGATGCTTTGATTTTCCATCTATCGCCCTCAACGGCTTGCGTGGCGGCGCATACCGCCACGCTCGTGATTCAGGGACAGGAGCCGCACGAAGCAGACTTGCGCATGCATGCTGCGCACCTCCAGCGCCGCGTCTCCGTCAGAGGCGCAATGCTACTCCAAGACTTCCACGACCGTGTGCGTCTTCGGATTTACCACGACGCGCTTTTCGTTGACGATCGCATAGGCAAAATCGGGCTGGTCCGGGATCGTGTGGATCTCCACTGTTTCCGGAATCGGTTGCCCGACGACAATCTCGCCTTCATAGGTGATAGAAGGCGTGTTCTGCTCCATCACATAGGTTCTCACTTCGCCCGGCAGGACGACTGTCGTCTGCGCGACGGCCGATGAACCGATCAAAAGCAGTGCGGCAGTCATAGATGCAAATCTCTTCATGGCGTTCTCCTTCCACTCAACTGAATGTCCCTAGACCACTCAAACTGGTAATGTCGCTTTTGGTTCCCGTGGTCGAGCGGTGGAGATCTCTCCCGGTGTACGGCCGCGCGATCAGATGCCGCATTGAGCGTGTCGGGGAAATATCCCCCGGCTCTCAGGAACCAAAGGGCCGGAAAGGCATTTCCCAACGTCACCTAGAGAAATCTTCATAGGCAGAAGGGCAATATTCGACATGCCTGCTATCGGCGGTCACGCATCGCAACAATCACCGCTGCTTGAGGAGCAAGTCGTCGATCTGATTCCCGCTCTGCGGGCGTTCGCTCGAACGTTCACGTCAGCGTCGTTCGAGGCCGACGACCTCGTTCAGGAGACATTGTTCCGGGCGTTGAGAAGCATCGAGCAGTTCGAGCCCGGTACGAGCCTCAAGTCCTGGCTGTTCACGATCATGCGAAATGCATTTCGTACCCAGTACAAGATCCGCACGCGGGAAAGCCCGGGGAGCACCAATTGCGCCGAATTGCCGATTCCAACGGCGCCGTCGCAGGAGTGGTCCGTCCTCAACGGCGAGCTGCGCAGCGCGCTTGGGGCTCTTTCACCGGAGCACCGCGAGGTCCTCGTTCTCGTTGCCGGATTCGGCATGAGCTATAAGGAAGCCGCTGACATATGTGACTGCGCGATCGGTACGATCAAGAGCCGGCTCAGCCGGGCACGTGACGAACTGACGGCGCAAATGCACGGCAATCCGCTGAACTGAGCGGACGAGCGGCTCAACGAGAGCAAACCGGCTTCCGGTCAGCGCTTCCGCTCGTCAAGGGCCTTTTGCAACTCCCGCGCCAGCTCGAGAAGTCGCTCCGGGACTGCTTCCTTGCGCATCTTCTGGACGAGCGACGCAATCCGCTCATCAACGGCTTTTTCCGCGTCCGCATCCGCGGAAACCCTGCTATCGTCCATTCGCCCGTCCTTAACCACGACCCGGATCCTGCTACAGAATATTGTTCCCGCTCGGCGCTGTACATCATCAAAACGGCGGGCGTGAAAGGGCTACAGCCATGGTGAGCTGAAACATTCTTCCGACCGTGAGGGCAAACCGGGAACTTTATACCTCGGCCCGAATACCGTTTACCGACGCGTTCCGCAAGCGCAATGCGCTTTCAGCATGCGCGGTTACTTGTCCGAGACGTGTTCCTTCTTTCCCTTGCGCTTGGTCGATGCCATTTCCTCGAGTTCCTTCTCGGTCATTGACTCTTCCATGCCCCTGGAGGCGCCCTTGAGTTCGCTCTTCTTCTTTTCGCCTCGTTTGGCGGCAAGGGCCGCGCCGGCAGCCTTCTGCTGCGCCTTCGATTTTGCAGGCATGGCTCCTTTCTCCTTTCGGTGCATGGCACTCACCGCAATGCACGGAGTTCGCTCCCGCACGCGTCGCTGCCGGAACCGGCGAGACTCGATTATGTTCCGCCGCTCGAGCCAGCTTTACGGTTCAAGCGGAAACAATGACGGAAGCTCGGGGGTGCATGGCGGGACGGAAACGAAGGGGCTTTCCGACCCTCTCTCCTTCGCTCTATTCGTTGTCGATCTCGAGCTTCTTGCTGAAGACCAGCGCGAGGACCGTGCAAAGAGCGCCGGAGAGAAGATAGTAGCCCGCGAAGGCGAGCCCGAAGCGGCTGGTCAGCCCTAGTGCCACCAGCGGCGCAAAGCCTGCGCCGATCAACCAGGACAGGTCCGAGGTGAGCGCCGCCCCCGTATAGCGGTACGCCTTGCCGAAGCGCGACGCGACGGCTCCGGCGGCTTGGCCGAAGGAGAGGCCGAGGATCGTGAAACCGACGATCACGAAGACGTCGCGACCGGTGGCGCCAGCCTGGAGCAGCATCGGGGCGACGAAGCTGAAAATCGCGATCAGGACCGCACAAATTCCGAGGTGATTGCGCCGGCCGATGCGATCGGCAATCAGCCCGGAAGCGACGATGGCGAGGATGCCGCAGACCGCGCCGAGGAACTGCACCATCAGGAACGAACTTGCGCCGTGATCCGTGTAGATTTCCACCCAGCTGAGCGGAAATACGGTCACCAGATGGAAGAGAGCGAAGCTTGCAAGCGGGACGAAGGCGCCGATGAGGACGTTGCCTCCATTTGCCCTGAGCACTTCCGTGACCCGGGCCGCCTGAAGCTCGTGCATGTCGAGCAGCGTTCCGAATTCCTTCGTCATGACGAGCCGCAGGCGCGTGAACAGCGCGACGACATTGATCGCAAAGGCTACGAAGAACGGGTAGCGCCAACCCCAGGCGAGGAAGTCCGCCTCGGAAATCGAAAGGAGAAAATAGGCGAAGAGGGCGCTGGCGAGCATGAAGCCAAGGGGCGCGCCGAGCTGCGGAATCATCGCGTACCAGCCGCGATGGTGCTGCGGCGCGTTCAGAGCGAGAAGCGAGGCGAGCCCGTCCCAGGCGCCGCCAAGCGCAAATCCCTGACCGAGGCGAAAGACGGCAAGCAGCGCGATGGACCAGGCGCCGAGCGTCTCATAGCCCGGCAGGAAGGCGATCGAGGCCGTCGAGCCGCCGAGGAGGAAAAGCGCGATCGTCAGCTTGACGCCTCGGCCGTAAGTGCGGTCGATGGCCATGAAGACCAGCGAACCGACCGGCCTTGCAACGAAGGCAAGTGAAAAAATCGCGAAGGAGTAGAGCGTCGCCGTCAACCGATCCGGGGCGAAAGGAAAGAAGAGCTGCGGAAAGACGACCACCGAGGCGATGCCATAGACGAAGAAGTCGAAGAATTCCGCTGCCCGGCCGATAACCACGCCGATGGCGATATTGCCGGCAGATACGGAGGTGTCGTCGTGAATGCGCCGCGCGTCGCGCTCCATCGAAGAAGACGACGGTCCCAGGGACTGTTGCATTGCACTGCTCATTAAACGCCTCCCGCGCTCGCACGGGGGCTAGGAACATGCGGTGTTCCGCCGCACCCGCTCGTACTCTCAAGGTGAGAGCGCAAGGCCCCCTTGGAGGGATCTTGACCAATCAACCGCTCATATCAAGGGGAGAAACGCGAAATATTGCGTTTCACGTCCTCACTACCTGCAAGCGGCGGAAGATGCTGCGCCGCAAAACGACTGCGGCGGATTGCTGCAGTGCGACCATCGACCTCATACCTTTCCCATCCACTCTACTTTAGTCGCAGAGCCGTCGAAACAAATAGAGCTTCGAGCCGTGCCAGAACTGTTGAAGTTTTCCCGCCGCCTCGCCGTTTTGCCGCTGTTCTTCGTGATGGCGGGATGCGACATGGTGGTGATGTCGCCGTCCGGCGATATCGCTGCGCAGCAACGCGATCTGATCGTCATATCGACGATCCTTATGCTGCTGATCATCGTCCCGGTCGTTTTCCTGACGCTTTTCTTCGCCTGGCGGTATCGCCGGTCCAACACCAGCGCCACCTACGATCCGGAGTGGCACCACTCGACGGCGCTCGAGGTGGTGATCTGGTCGGCACCGCTTGCGATCATCATCGCGCTCGGGGCGATCACCTGGATCAGCACGCACAAGCTCGACCCCTATCGGCCGCTCGACCGGCTGGATGCGGAAAGGGCGATACCCGCGGACGCCAGACCGCTGACCGTCGAGGTCGTGGCGCTCGACTGGAAATGGCTGTTCTTCTATCCCGACCTCGGGGTCGCGACCGTCAACGAGCTCGCAGCCCCCGTCGACGTTCCGATCCACTTCAAGATCACCGCTTCCTCGGTGATGAACTCCTTCTATATTCCGGCCCTTGCCGGCCAGATCTATGCGATGCCGGGCATGGAAACGAAGCTCCACGCGGTGATCAACAAGCCGGGCGAATACGAAGGCTTCTCGGCCAATTACAGTGGCGACGGCTTCTCCCACATGCGTTTCAAGTTCCACGGGCTCGACCGGCAGGGCTTCGACGATTGGGTGGCGCGGGTGAAGGCGCAGGGGACCGCGCTCAACCGCGACGCCTATCTGAAGCTCGAAAAGCCGAGCGAAAGGGAGCCGGTCCGCTATTACGCCGCGGTCGAGGACGGCTTGTATCGGGCAATCCTCAACCTATGCGTCGCACCCGGCAAGATGTGCATGGAGGAGATGATGCACATCGACATGATGGGGGGCGCCGGCAAGGAGAGCGCCGAGAACCGGAAAAAGCTGGAATACGACAACAGGCATTCCCTTGCGGAAGGAGCGCCGGCCGCAACGCACCCGGCAACGGGCACACCTGCGCGCAGCCAGCAGGAGCCGCAGGGCACCGGAGAAGAGGAGCCGATGCAGCACGATATGCCCATGGGGGGACACGAGGGACACTCGATGCCGGGCATGAACCATGAGAGCGATCCGGCACCGCCGCAGCTCAACCATTGAACACGGCGCGTTGCGCCAACGATTGAACAGGTTTCCCATGTTCTCCGATCCAGATTTTCTGAAGCTCATCTTCGGCCGGCTTACCCTCGACGCGATCCCTTATCACGAGCCGATCCTCGTCGTGACCTTTCTCGCGGTCGCGCTCGGGGGCATCGCGCTGATCGGGCTCATCACCTATTACCGCTTCTGGGGGACGCTCTGGCGCGACTGGCTGACGAGCGTCGACCACAAGAAGATCGGCATCATGTACATCATCCTCGCGCTGGTGATGCTGCTGCGCGGATTTTCCGACGCGATCATGATGCGGCTGCAGCAGGCGATGGCCTTCGGCGGCTCGGAAGGCTACCTGCCGCCGCATCATTATGACCAGGTCTTCACCGCACACGGGGTCATCATGATCTTCTTCATGGCGATGCCCTTCGTGACGGGGCTGATGAACTTCGTCGTGCCGCTGCAGATCGGCGCCCGCGACGTCTCCTTCCCCTTCCTCAACAATTTCAGCTTCTGGATGACGACGGCCGGCGCGATCATCATCATGCTCTCGCTCTTCGTCGGCGAGTTCGCGCGGACCGGATGGCTTGCCTATCCGCCGCTGTCGGGCGCGGACTACAGCCCCGGCGTCGGGGTCGACTATTACATCTGGGGCCTGCAGATCGCCGGCATCGGAACGACCCTGTCGGGGATAAACCTCATCGCCACCATCGTGAAGATGCGCGCCCCCGGGATGACGATGATGAAGATGCCGGTCTTCACCTGGACCTCGCTCTGCACCAACGTGCTGATCGTCGCCACCTTCCCGGTGCTGACCGCGACGCTGGCGCTGCTTACGCTCGATCGGTACGCCGGCACGAACTTCTTCACCAACGACCTCGGCGGCAATCCGATGATGTATGTCAACCTCATCTGGATCTGGGGCCATCCGGAGGTCTACATCCTCATCCTGCCGGCCTTCGGCATTTTCTCGGAAGTCGTCGCGACCTTCTGCGGCAAGCGGCTCTTCGGCTATGCCTCGATGGTCTATGCGACGGTCGTCATCACCATCCTCTCCTACATCGTCTGGCTGCACCACTTCTTCACCATGGGCTCGGGTGCGAGCGTCAATGCCTTCTTCGGAATCACGACGATGATCATCTCGATCCCGACCGGAGCGAAGATGTTCAACTGGCTCTTCACCATGTATCGCGGCCGCATCCGCTACGAGGTGCCGATGCTCTGGACCCTCGGTTTCATGGTGACCTTCGTGCTCGGCGGCATGACCGGCGTTCTGCTTGCCGTTCCGCCTGCCGATTTCGTGCTGCACAATTCGCTCTTCCTCATCGCCCACTTCCACAATGTCATCATAGGCGGCGTCGTCTTCGGGCTGATGGCAGGCGTCGTCTACTGGTTCCCGAAGGCGTTCGGATTCAGGCTCGATCCGTTCTGGGGCAAGATGTCCTTCTGGTTCTGGCTGACCGGCTTCTACTTCGCCTTCATGCCGCTCTACGTGCTCGGGCTCATGGGGGTTACGCGCCGCGTCAGCCAGTTCGAGGATCCCTCGCTGCAGATCTGGTTCGTCATCGCGGCCTTCGGCGCCTTCCTGATCGCGCTCGGCATCCTGTCGATGCTGATCCAGCTCGTCGTCAGTTTCGTGCGGCGCGAAGAACTGCGCGACACGACCGGCGACCCCTGGGACGGGCGCACGCTCGAATGGTCGACCGCCTCGCCACCACCGGATTACAACTTCGCCTTCACCCCGCTCGTCCACGATCAGGACTCCTGGTGGGACATGAAAAAGCGCGGCCACAGCCGGCCGCTTGCAGGCTTCAAGCCGATCCACATGCCGAAGAACACCGGCACAGGCGTCATCCTCGGGGCGATCAGCGTCGTCTTCGCCTTCGCCATGGTCTGGTACATGTGGTGGCTGGTGATCCTCTCCTTCGTCGCCATGGTGGTGATCGCCGTCGGTCACACCTTCAACTATGACCGCGACTTCCACATTCCTGCAAACGTCGTCGCCGACACAGAGGGCAAGCGCACAGAAGTGCTTGCCGCCGAGGTGCAAGCATGACCGAGTTCCGTACCGAACGCGCGCTTGATGCGGACGAGGCGCCGACCTTCTACCTGACGGAGGAACATCACCCCGAAGGGAGCACGATGCTCGGCTTCTGGCTCTATCTGATGAGCGACTGCCTGATCTTCGCGGTTCTCTTCGCCACCCATGCGGTTCTCGGCCGCAACTATGCCGCGGGCCCCTCACCCGCCGATCTCTTCGACCTGCCGCTCGTCGCGGTGAACACGTCGATGCTGCTTTTTTCCTCGATCACCTACGGCTTCGCCATGCTAGCGATGGAACGTTACGAGAAAAAAGCGACGCTCGCCTGGATGGCGGTCACCGCGCTCTTCGGCATCGCTTTCGTCGGGCTCGAGCTCTACGAATTCGCGCATCTGATCCATGAGGGCGCCGGACCGCAGCGCAGCGCCTTCCTGTCCTCCTTCTTCACGCTCGTCGGCACGCACGGTCTGCACGTGACCGCCGGCATCGCCTGGATGTTCGTACTCATGGCGCAGGTCGCAAAGCGCGGGCTAATCCCGGAAAACAAGCGCCGCCTCATGTGCCTTTCGATGTTCTGGCACTTCCTCGACGTCGTCTGGATCGGCGTCTTTTCCTTCGTCTATCTGATGGGAGTTCTCGGATGAGTACGCACGCACCTTCGCACGAGGACGCTTTCGAGGCCCATCATGGCCACAGCCATGGTCACGACGCGGGACACGGAACACTGAAGAGCTACGTGATCGGCTTCGTCCTCTCCGTCGTCCTGACCGCGATCCCCTTCTGGCTGGTGATGGCCGACGTTCTCGACAGCGCCGTCCTCACCGCCGCGATCATCATGGCTCTCGGGGCCGTCCAGATCGTCGTCCACATGATCTTCTTCCTGCACATGAACACCCGCTCGGAAGGCGGCTGGACGATGATGGCGCTGATCTTCACGATCCTTCTCGTCGCCATCGCGCTTTCCGGATCGCTCTGGGTCATGCATCACCTGAACACGAACATGATGCCGATGAGCCCGGAAATGATGAAGAACATGCCGTGAAGCGGAGCTTCGCCCCCCACCGGACCCTCTCCCCGCCTGCGACCGCCTGCGGGGAGAAGGCGCCGGCAGACGGATGAGGGGCGCCAGCAGATCGAATTCAATGACAACCTTGCAATGGTAGATTCTCAAGTCGAAGCCGCATCCCGACAGCACTCCCGGCTCTCTCTTGCGATCCTCAGCATCCTCGGCCTCCTGCTCATCGCGGCTTTTGCTGCGCTCGGCACGTGGCAGCTCAATCGCCTCTCCTGGAAGCTCGACCTGATCGCCCGGGTCGAGGAGCGCGTCCAGGCGGCACCCGTGCCTGTGCCGCCCCGCAGCGACTGGCCGAACATCAGCGCCGCGCGAGACGAATACCGGCACGTCACTCTCCACGGCCGCTTCCTCCACGAGAAGGAAACGCTGGTCTATGCCGCAACCGAGCGCGGTGCCGGCTATTGGGTCGTGACGCCGCTTGCGGCGGCCGATGGGACGACCGTGCTCGTGAACCGCGGCTTCGTCCCGACGGAGAGGCGTGAGGCATCGACGCGGCGGGAAGGCCAGATCGAGGGCGAGGCGAAGGTCGTCGGCCTCGTGCGCATGGACGAGCCGAACGGCTCACTCCTTCAATCGAACAAGGCCGGGGAAAACCGTTGGTATTCGCGCGACGTGGGTGCGATCGCTGCGGCGCGCGGCCTCTCCGAGGTCGCGCCCTATTTTGTCGACGCGGATGCTGTCCCCAATCGCGGCGGGCTTCCCGTCGGAGGCTTGACGCGCGTCGTCTTCGCCAACAATCACCTCGTTTATGCCGTCACATGGTACGGTCTCGCGGCCATGACGGTAGGTATGCTGGTGATTTTGTGGAGGACGGCGAGGAGATCGGCCGGCGCGGCGTAACGGCCGCGCCGGCCAAGACATCAATTCGCGGAGTTGAGGGTCATCGATGTGCCCGCGGCCGCGACGTTGAGACCGAGCTGGCCGGTGACGCTGACCGTCTGGAGGTGGATGGAGCCGGAGGTGCCGCCGACAAGGACGTTGGCCCCCACGCCCGCACCGAGCGTCGCCTCGGCGCTCGCGCCCTTATAGATACCGCTCAAAGAACCATGGTGGTAGCCTGCCGTCGGCGCGAACACGGCCCAGATCAACCGGCTGCGCATCGTGAAACCCACGTCGATCCCGAGTTTGCGAATTTCTCCCGTGTAGCGATCCTCGATCACGTCGCCGCCCAGCGACCGGAAAGCGCACTCGACCTCTTTGGACGAACCGAGCACGTAGCCGGCGCCGCCGCCGATGTCGCATTCCAGATAGCCTATCTTCACACCGCCGCGCGCGTCCTGCACCGCCGGCGGTGGCGCCGGCTCCCGATAGGTCAGATCGGCGGCATCGGCGGCATTGGCGCCCGCGGCGGCAAACGCGATCGTGACCGCGAAAAACGCCTTGGCGAGAGTCTTTTTCATGCATCTTCTCCTTTTCGGCTCATGATCGGCAGAAACCCCGGCCGATCGTCCGAAACAAATTCAGTAATGTCAGCCGCACGGAAAGCTATCGTGCCGCTATGCCTGCCACTCAGGCGGGCTCACGTTTTCGTTGCATTGAGACGATTCGGAGGCAGGCTCGACAACAACTTACTTTTGCGCAGAAGTGTTGCCTTTCGGCCAAAGCCTGAAGCGCGACGCCTCGAACGGATTTGCCACGCGCATCAGCCGCCGTTGACGAGATTGAGGATGAGCTGGTGAACATTGCCGCCGTCGCTGAGCTCGGCCCTGTCGAAGTCGCGGCTCTTCTGTCTTTGCATGCGGGAGATTTCGCCGAGCCGCTTCGTCATTTCGGATTTGATCTTGCGGCATTGGGGATCGTCGGCAACGGTGAGGCCCACGGTGGCGGCCTCGATGGCGCTCACCATCTCCTTGATGAAGTCGCCATGGACCAGCTCATGCTTTCTCACGCCGGCGATGAAGGTCTGCCAGCGGCCCTCAATATTAGCCGGCAGCTTTCCGGCAAGCTTCGGCAGCGTATAGGTGATGGTGAGCTTCGGCAGCGCCGACGCGAGCACGCAGGCCCCGTCTCGCTCCTCATATTTCCGCCTCCAGGTGAGTTTGAAGCTCGTATGGGCGATCGCGCGCCCGAGGCCGCCCACCTGCGGTCCTCGTTCGCCGATGGAAGCATAGAGCTCCGGCCCGGACTGCCCGGTGATCGCGTAAGTCTCTGTCTTTTCGACCGCCCGCCATTCCCCGCGGGCCGCCGCCGGCACCAGCAGAAGACAGGCCAACAGAAAACAAGTTCGACGGCCCGCCAAGCCACCCCCCACGAAACCTTCATTGAATGCGGGCGCAACCTAACGGGGATGGGCCCGGCTTTCAATCGTCCCGATCTGCCCCTTCGCGGCAGCTGCCGGTCAGACGCTGCTCAACAGGAGACTGGTCTCGCTGTTGGCCACGCCGTCGATCATTCGCACCTCGCGCAGGATCCGGTCGAATTCGGAGAGGTTAGCTGCCCGTATGTTGGCGACCAGATCCCAGTTGCCGTTGGTGGTGTGCAGCGTATAAATCTCCGGCATGCCGCGCAGTTTGCGAACAACCTGCGTCGTCGACTTCCCCACAACCTCGATCATCATCACCGCATGAACCGTGTTCAGGTCGTAGTCTTCCCTGACGCGCACCGTGAATCCGAGAAGCGTCCCGGTCTCCAGCAGGCGATCCAGGCGATTTTGCACGGTGCCACGCGCCACACCCAGCGCGTCGGAAAGTTTGGAAAGAGATGCCCGGCCGTCGGCGCGCAGATGCGCAATGATCCGGCGGTCCAGATCATCCGGGGTGTATTTTGCAACGACGGAATCGCCAACCGCTGTTCTGCTCATATTGCACAATCCGACTGGAAAAATCGCTCAATTCGGTGCCGAAAATAGCACATTTTTGCGCTTTCGACCAGCGCGCGCAATCGCTACCCTGTCCTGGAGTACAGCAAGCCGCCAAGAGGAATCTCCATGTTCTCCCCGCTTCCTTCAGCCAAGGCCATGGTCCCCTTCGTCAGCGTCGACAACATGATGCGCCTCGTGCATCACCTCGGTGTGGAAACGGTTCTGGCGGAACTCACGGATGCCATCGAGGCGGATTTCCGCCGCTGGGAAAGTTTCGACAAGACGCCGCGCGTCGCCAGCCACTCGCGCGACGGCGTGATCGAGCTGATGCCGACGTCGGACGGCAGGATCTACAGTTTCAAATATGTCAACGGTCACCCGAAGAACACCGCCGAGGGGCTGCAGACGGTGACTGCATTCGGGCTGCTCGCCGAGGTTTCGACGGGCTATCCGGCACTGCTGACCGAGATGACGATACTGACGGCGCTTAGAACTGCCGCAACCTCGGCAATGGCTGCCCGGCACCTGGCGCCGAAGAATGCACGCACCATGGCTATGATTGGCAACGGCGCGCAGGCCGAGTTCCAGGCCCTGGCGATGAAGGCCGTCTGTGGCATCGACAGCATCCGCCTTTACGATATCGACCCCCGTGCAACGGAAAAGGCCGCCCGCAACCTCGACGGTTCCGGGCTGAAGATCGTGTCCTGCAGGTCCGCGCAGGAAGCGATCGAAGGCGCCGAGATCGTTACCACCTGTACGGCCGACAAGCAGTTCGCCACGATTCTCACCGACAACATGGTCGGCGCCGGTATCCACATCAACGCAATCGGCGGCGATTGCCCCGGCAAGACGGAATTGCATTGCGATATCCTGAAGCGCTCGGACGTCTTCGTCGAATATCCGCCGCAGACCCGGATCGAGGGCGAAATCCAGCAGATGGCATCCGATTTTCCCGTGACCGAATTCTGGAAGGTCGTCACGGGCGAGGCGCAGGGCCGGCGCGACGCCCGCCAGATCACCCTCTTCGACAGTGTCGGCTTCGCGATCGAGGATTTCTCTGCGCTCCGCTACGTCCGCGATCGCCTCCCCGGAACCGACTTCTATCAGAACCTTGACATGATCGCCGACCCGGACGACCCGCGCGACCTGTTCGGCATGCTGCTGCGGGCAAAAGAGAGCGAAGAAGCCGTCTGAGCCCTGTCGAGATTCGAGCCACCCGCCGCCGCTTGTTTGATTTCCTCATTCCTGTGCTCGTTGTTTAGCCCGGACACAGGGACGAGTGCGGAGAGAGTGCGGTCCCTCGGCGCGCTTCATTGCGTCACAGGTTGACCATCCCTCGCATATTCGCAAGCGAATGTCGTAGTAGCCGCACATCCCCGGTCCCTCATTCCTGTGCTCGTCACAGGAATCCAGCCAGACCAAGTCCTTGGGCTGAAAGAACCCTTCGCGCGCCGCAGACGCGGCGCTGCTGGATCCCTGTGACGAGCACAGGGATGAGGTGGAGAGGGTGTGGTCCCTCGGCGCGTTTCATAAACCGTGAAGACAACGAGGCGGCGCGCGTCCCTGTGATGAGGGCGGAGAGGGTGCGGTCCCTCGGCGCGCTTCATAAACCGTGAAGATAGCGAGGCGGCGCGGACGGTCGCGGGTCACACCCGTATACAGCGTCCCGTTTCGCTTCGATGCGAGAATGTAGTAGCCGCACATCCCGATCCCTCATTCCTGTGCTTGTCACAGGAATCCAGCCAGGCCAAGTCCTTGGGCTGAAAGAACGCTTTCCGCGCCGCAGACGCGGCGCTGCTCTCATCCCTGTGACGAGCACAACGATGAGGACGGAGAGGGTGCGGTCCCTCGGCGCGATTCATTGCGTCACAGGTTGACCATTCCCCGCCCGGGCGGCACCGCTTCACCTGGCCTGCAGACGCAACATCGCCTTTCGAGCGTCCTCGACGAGCGCATGGCCGGGATGACGGCGGATGAAGCGCTCGTAGGCCTCCACCGTATTTTCCGCCTGTGCGGCCTCGAACTCCGATCGCACGGCCCGCTCGTAGTCGGGTGGCTTCTGCATATCCGCTCCGCCTGGTTTCATCGCGCCTTGCGCCATGGCCGGAGACATTGCCGTAAATCCCAGCACAAGCAACTGCGCAATTTTGCGAAATGTCACGAACCGCTCCAATTTTACGGCATCCCTACGATAATAGTAGCCAATGTCGCTGATAATTGCTAATCGGAACAACAACAATAGCGGGAATTTCGAATGAGCGGCACCGGGAAGTCTCTTAAGTTCGTCAAAGCAACCGGAAACAGCGTCGTTGATTCGTTGCTAACAGGAGACGCATGGGTCGGCACGATAACCTACGCATTCCCGACATGGCGCGGAAGCTACAGCCACGGGTTCGACAAATACTACGGGTTTACTTCGATATCGGCGGCACAGGCGCAAACAGCGCTTTTCGCCATGGAGCAATCCTACGGTTCGGCGGCCAATGACGGCTTTTCGGTCGAGGGATTCACCAATGCCAGCTTCAAGGCGGGAAGCGCCAGCACCGCGACAATCCGGTTCGCGCAATCGTGGCTGCCGGACACCGCCTATGCTTACCTGCCTGCGCTCGATGCCTCCGGCGGCGACATTTGGTTCGGCACGGCCTATGCCGGCACGGCGGACGACTACCGCAAGCCGGTCGCGGGCAATTACGCATGGCACACGCTCCTGCACGAGCTCGGCCACGCACTCGGCCTGAAGCACGGCCATGAAGGGGACGTCTACGGCGCCTCGCCCGCACGATACGACTCGATCGAATATTCGATCATGACCTATCGCGGCTATATCGGCGCCGACGAGGGCTACTATTACGAGCAGTTCGGCGCGCCGCAGACCTTCATGATGGCCGACATCGCCGCGCTTCAGGAAATGTACGGCGCCGATTTCACGACCAATGCCGGCAATACGGTGTATAAGTGGACGCCGGGCAGCGGCACCACTTTCGTGAACGGCGGAGCCGGGATCTCGCCCGGCGCGAACCGCATCTTCGCAACCATCTGGGACGGCGGCGGCAACGACACCTACGATTTGAGCGCCTATACCAACGCCCTCAAAATCGATCTCAGGCCGGGCAGCGCTTCGACCTTCAGCATCGACCAGCTGGCCTGGCTCGGCGGCGGCCCGAATGGCGGCTTTGCTGCCGGCAACATTTTCAATGCGCTGCTTTACCATGGCGATGCGCGCTCGCTGATCGAAAACGTCAAGGGAGGCTCGTCCGGCGACACGATCATGGGCAACCAGGCAGCCAATGTGCTGTGGGGTTACGGGGGCAATGACAGGCTGAACGGCGACACGGGCAACGACACGCTCTATGGCGGCTCCGGTTCCGACAGAATCTACGGCGGAAAAGGCAACGACAAGCTTTACGGCGAATCCGGCAACGACCTGCTCTATGCCGCCGCGGGCGCGGACCGTCTGAACGGGGGCAGCGGGAGCGACAGCTTCACGTTCAAGGCGCTCTCCGATTCGACGGTCGCAAAGTCCGGGCGCGACACCATTTTCGATTTCACGGCAAAGTCCGACAGGATCGATCTCTCTGCGATCGATGCCAATACCTCCTCCGCCGGCGACCAGGCGTTTGTCTTCGTCGGAAGCGCCGCCTTCGGCGGCAAGAAGGGTGAGCTACGCTATGTCCGCGATGTCTCCGACACTTATATCTACGGCGATGTGAACGGCGACAGGAAGGCGGATTTCGCGATTCACCTGGATGATGCCGTCACCCTCCAGAAGGGCTATTTCGTCCTCTAGACCACCTGAACCGGCTGGACACACGCAGGACCACCCACTCCTTGCAGCATCGCATCTTGCATTCGAAAGCAAGTGGCCGCGCTGCTGCAGGGGGCGCGGCACCGCAGGACGTTCGAC
Organism: Sinorhizobium meliloti 4H41; assembly: GCF_000375585.1. Lineage (GTDB taxonomy): Bacteria > Pseudomonadota > Alphaproteobacteria > Rhizobiales > Rhizobiaceae > Sinorhizobium > Sinorhizobium meliloti_A. The sequence continues at coordinate 60,667 of NZ_AQWP01000017.1, forward strand.
GCGACGCCTGCGGCCGGCGTCGACGGGCATCGGAGTATCCCATCGGCCTGATTTGCAGTGACAAACCCGCTTCCCTATTTGCCGCAGCCCCGCTAGCATGAGAAAGAGAAGCAATTTCAAGTTGCGCCGTTCGAAGTGAAGGGGTGGCTTGAGCCGAGATAGATGGTGTGATCCACGCGACGCGTGCGGGGTCCGCTTGAGGGGAGCATTGCATGCGTATTTCGAGAATTCTGGCTGCCGGTCTGACTTGCGGACTGCTCGCCGGCAGCGTCGTGGCGCAAAATGCGAATGCGCAACAGCCGCCTCCCTCGGTTACCGTCGCGCCGGCCGCGGTCATGGACCTGCGCGAAAGCGTCGACCTGACCGGCAAGGTCGTCGCTGTTCAGAAGGTGGACATCCGCGCCCGCGTGTCCGGATTTCTCGAGAAGGTCAATTTCGAGGATGGGCAGAAGGTCTCGGCGGGAACGGTCCTTTACCAAGTGGAAGACGGTGCCTATCGCGCCGCGCTGCAGGAGATCGACGGTTCGATCGCGGCAGCGGAGGCTCAACGGGACCTCGCCGTTCTCGAACGTGACCGTGCCCAGCGGTTGATCTCCACCAATACGGTCGCGCAGGCGACGCTCGACACTGCGAATGCGCAACTGAAGAAGGCCGAGGCCGATATACTGCGCCTCAAGGGCAGTAAGCAGAATGCCGAGCTCAATCTTTCCTACACGAAAATCCTCGCGCCGTTCGACGGCGTCGTCGGCCTGACCAGCGTCGATGTCGGCGCACTCGTCACGCCGGACAGCGGAGCGCTCGTGACGCTGACGCGTCTCGACCCGATCTATGTCGAGTTTCCTGTCGCGACGTCCCTTTATTTCTCCTACCGCGAGCGCGTCGAAAAAGGTGAGATGTCGGCTGGCGCCAATGTCAGCATCACGCTTCCGAACGGTACCGATTACCCGGAGAAAGGCACAATAGACTTCGTCGCGAGCACGGTCTCGCAAGGGACGGACACCGTTACGGTTCGCGCCGAGTTTCCCAATCCCGGCGGGACGCTTCTCGACGGGACGCTCGTCAGGGTCGTTCTCGAGCAGTCCGATCCCCAGGACGTGCTGGCCGTACCGCAGCAGGCGGTCCAGCGCGACCAGCAGGGCGCCTTCGTCATGGTGGTCGACGCCAACTCCAAGGTCGAGCTTCGCCGCGTCGACGTCAGCCGCTCCAGCCGCGGCCAGGCGGTCGTCGCCAAGGGACTGAAGGAGGGAGAAAACGTCATAACCGAGGGTGTGGGCAAGGTCCGGCCGGGCATCGTGGTGGACGCCGTCGCCGCAACCACGACGGGTGGCTGAGCCATGATCTCCGGGATCTTCATCGATCGTCCGCGCTTTGCCGCGGTCATTTCCATCGTGCTCACGCTCGCGGGGTTGATCGCCCTGACGAGGCTGCCGATTGCACAGTTCCCCGATATCGTCCCGCCGCAGGTCAGCGTGACCGCGAGCTATCCCGGCGCAGGCGCCGACGTGGTCGAGGCCACCGTCGCTCAGCCGTTGGAAAGCAAGGTCGTCGGCGTCGACAACATGCTCTACATGAAATCGACGAGCGGCGCCGACGGGACCTATTCGCTGACGGTGACCTTTGCGGTCGGCACCGATCCGGATATCGCCACCGTCAACGTGCAGAACCGCGTCGCGCTTGCCGAGCCGGTGCTGCCGGCCGAAGTCAAGCAGAGCGGCGTCAGCGTCAAGAAGCAGTCATCCTCGCTCATGCAGGTGATCGCCATCCACGGCGAGAATGACGAGTTCGACAATCTGTTCCTCTCGAACTACGCCACGATCAACGTGCTCGACACGATCAAGCGCGTGCCGGGGGTCGGCGACGCGACGCTCTTCGGCGCCCAGGACTATTCGATGCGGATCGTCCTCGACATCGATCGGCTGACCAATCTGGGGCTGACGCCGACGGATGTGGTCAACGCCCTCAAGACCCAGAACGTCCAGGCGGCGATCGGCCGCATCGGCGCGCAGCCGATGACCGACGATCCGCTGTTCCAGCTGAACATACAGACGCAGGGCCGGCTCACCGACCCCGCCCAGTTCGAGGACGTCGTGCTTCGGGCAGAGGCGGACGGGTCCTTCGTGCGCATCCGCGACGTCGCGCGCGTCGAACTGGGTTCTGTGACCTCCGACTCAACCGCCCGCATCAACGGCAAGCCCGTGGCGATGATCGGCACCTATCAGGCGCCGGGCGCCAATGCGCTCGCCGCCACGGAGGGCGTGCAGCAGGCGATGGAGCGCCTGGCCCAGGCCTTCCCGGAGGGGCTCACCTATACGGTCTCCTACGACACGTCCGATTTCGTCGAGGCGAGCGTGGAGAATGTCGAGCACACCCTGTTCGAAGCCTTCGCACTCGTCATCGTCGTCGTCTTCCTCTTTCTCGGCAATTGGCGCGCGACACTGATTCCGCTCATCGCCGTCCCGGTGGCGCTCGTCGGCACCTTCGCCGTGATCCTGGCGATGGGCTTTTCGCTCAACACGGTTTCGCTTCTGGCGCTGGTGCTCGCCATCGGCATCGTCGTCGACGATGCGATCGTGGTGGTGGAAAACGTCGAGCGCGTCATGGAGGAAAACCCCGGCATGAGCGCGGCGCAGGCCGCGCGCCTCGCCATGGGGGAAATCACCGGGGCGATCGTCGCCATCACGCTCGTGCTGCTTTCGGTATTCGTACCGGTGGCATTCATTCCTGGCCTGAGCGGGCAGCTCTTCCAGCAGTTCGCCGTCGCCGTCTCGGTGTCGATGGTCATTTCCGCGATCAATGCACTGACCCTCAGCCCGGCCCTCTGCGCGATCCTCCTGAAGCCCCATCACGGGCCGAAGCGCGGCGTCCTCGGATGGATTTCGCGGGGTATCGACCGTACCCGCAACGGCTATGCGCATGTCGCAGGCGGCATTGCGCGCAGGGCCGTCATCGGCTTGGTCCTCCTTGCCGTTGCGATCGGCGCCAGCGGCTGGCTGTTCCGGATCGTGCCTACCGGGTTCCTCCCCAGCGAGGATCAAGGCGCCTTCTTTGCCGAAATCCGCCTTCCGGAAGGTGCCTCCTTCAACAGGACCGACGCCGTGGTGCGCGAGGTCGAAACAATGCTCGGCGAAATCGAGGGCGTGGCGAACGTCACGACCGTCACCGGCTACAGTTTCCTCGACGGAATCGCCAAATCCAGCAGCGCGTTCGCGATCGTGACCATGAAGCCCTTCGCCGAACGCCAGAGCGAAAGCGCATCTGTCAATGCCGCGATCGGCACGGTGATGGCCAAGGGTGCGGCAATCCGCAATGCCCAGGTTTTCGCCTTCAACCTGCCGCCCATTATCGGTCTCGGCACCGGCTCCGGCTTCGAGTATCAGCTGCTTGACCTCCAGGGCCGATCGCCGGCCGAGCTTGCCGCGACGGCAGGCGGATTGATGGTGGCCGCCAACCAGAACCCGCAGCTCGGACCTACATTCAGCACCTATTCGGCCAGCTCGCCGCAGCTTTATCTGGATCTCGACCGCGATCGCCTGCAGGCGCTCGGGGTCTCTGTGAGCGATCTTTTCGCGACGCTGCAGGGCACGCTCGGATCCTATTACGTCAACGACTTCAATCTTTTCGGCCGGAGCTGGAAAGTCACCATGCAGGCGGCCGAAGCGGATCGCGATGCGGTCGACGACATCTCCCGGCTTCATGTACGCAATGCCGCGGGCGATATGGTCCCGGTGGCCTCGGTCGCGCGCGTGGACTACATCGTCGGGCCGCAATCGATCGTGCGGTACAACAATTACCGCTCCATCACGCTCAACGGCCAGCCGGCGCCGGGCGTCTCCTCGGGTGAGGCGCTGGCCGCAATGGAACAGGTCTCCGCCGCCACGCTGCCGCCGGGCTACAGCTTCGAGTGGACGGGGACGGCACTGCAGGAACTCGAAGCCGCGGGCCAGACGACGGTGATCCTCGCACTGGCCCTCTTCTTCGCCTATCTCTTCCTCGTGGCTCTTTACGAAAGCTGGACGATCCCCATACCGGTTCTGCTTTCGGTCTCCGTCGGCGTAGCAGGCGCGCTCGTCGCCGTGCTGCTGGCAGGGCTCTCCTTCGACATCTATGCCCAGATCGGCCTCGTCGTGCTGATCGCGCTCGCGTCCAAGAACGCGATCCTGATCGTCGAATTCGCCAAGTTCCAGCGGGAGAAGGGGGTGCCGATCGTCGATGCCGCCGTGGAGGGCGCGCGTACCCGTTTCCGTGCGGTGATGATGACCAGCTTCGCCTTCATCATGGGGCTGATCCCGCTCGTCACGGCCGAGGGCGCCGGCATGCTCAGCCGCCGTGCCGTCGGTACGGGGGTTGCCGGGGGCATGCTCGCCGCATCGCTCCTCGGTATCTTCATCATTCCGGCGCTCTATGTCGTATTCCAGTGGCTGCGCGAGAGGGGGCACAAGCTCGCCGGCCTGTCGTCACACACGGCAGGCGATGCGGCAGAAGATGCCAGGAACCAAGAGGGAGCCGAACCGGCTCAGCCCGCCGGACACGACCGGGGCGCTGCCGGCTGAGCCTACATCTCCACCAGAAAATAGGGAGTGGGCCCATAGGGCGTGTCGTTCGAGAGGCGGAAGGCGACGCGCCCGCTGCCGATGTCGACGGGCGGATAGACGGTGCCGTCCAGGCCTACCGGTGACACGCTCCATCTGGCAGCGGTTCGTGCCAGTTCGAGATCGACATAGCCCTTCCGGATTCTCACCGGCAGCGCGCCGAAACTCTCGATCACCTTCTCTTCGCTGTCGCGAAAGACCATGCCGGTGTTCTGCGCATCGGTTGCAAAGATCAAAAGCAGGCGCCGGCTTTCGGAAAGCGTGCCTTCAACGTCGATAGCCGAAAGCGCCACGAGACCGTTTCCGTCCGCCTGTCCGATGCGCATGAGACCGAGATCGATCGGTTCACGCAGAGAGGAGAAGGCTGCCGCTTCCGTAGCGGGCGTAGAAACACGGAGCTGCCCTGCCCGGCGGTCGAGCAGGACCTGACCTGTATCGCTTTCGTAAAATCCGCTTGTGGTATCGGTGCGATTTTCAGTCGTGAGAATGTGTTCGTCGCGGAGTGCGGCAAGGATTGTTCCGGCGTCCCGGTCGCGTGGTTGCGTGACGCCGCTTTCTCCACCGGACGGGTCTGCCCGCAGCAGGCCGATGCGCCCGACCAGCGCCAGATCGGTCAATCGCTCCGGCTCGCGGGCCTGCATGTCCTCGCCGAGATCCTCCTCGCCGCGAATTGGGAAGGGGATCGTGATGGCGGAGGTCGTCACGTCGCCGCGACGAAAGACGAGTGCGCTGAGCGTCTCGCCGGCACGCGCCACGGGATCGAGCGCAATCGCATAGGGAAGCATCGCCTTCTTGTGCGGAAACGGTTCGCCATAGGCGAGCGCGATCGGCCCGTGGCCGTGACGGCAAAGCACGTCCCAGCCCTGGAGTGCAGCGTAGGCCGGCATTGTCAGGCCCGCCTCGTAGCGATAGCGGTTCCAGAAGAGATGGTCGTATTCGCTGACGATGAACGGCTTTCCGAGCCACCGCGCCGCGGCGATCATGCGCATGTAGTTGGCGCCGTCTGCAAGCGAACTTGCCTGCGTCAAAGCGCTTCCTGCAGAATAACCCCCGACCCAATCGTGATAGGTGTTCATGGTCACGGCGTCGAGATCGCGCCGGCTGAGCGCCGTCTGCACCGTCGGCCAATTGTTGTAGGTGCTGATCAGGCCGCGATAGCCCAAATCGCGCAGGATCTGGCTCATGCGTGCGGCGGAGGCGCGCTCGGTCTCGACGAAGAAGGCCTGAAGATCGCGCATCCGCGGACCGTCTGCGTAGCGATTGGCGGGAAGCCTCACCGATGCCGTTTCGACCCGCTCGTCGGCACCGAGATCTCCCCAGGCGCTCGCGAGCGCTTCCGTCGTGCCGTAGCGTGCCGAAAGCCAGCGGTTGAATGGTTCCGCCAGCGCCTCGTCATAGGCGGGCTTTTCGGGCCGCTCACGCACGACGCTGTCGAACTCCATGCCGTTTTCATTGGCAAGGATCACCAGCGCGAGCGCGTCGTCGCGGATGGTCGCCGTCCCCGTATAGGGATTGACGCTCGCGAGAAACGTCTCCTGCAGCTTGCTCCAGTGCGCAACGGCCTCTTCGTCGAGATGCAGCCGGAGCTTGAGATCGCCGTTTGCATCCCATCGGTCGTCGTGGCCGCCGTAGGCGCCGCGCGGAGACGAAAGTCCATCGATGATCCAGTAGATGCCGTTGCGCTTCAGCGTCGCCAGCAGGTAGTGGACACGATCCAGCGTCTCCGGATCGAAATCGAAATCCTTCTGCCTGCCGAACATAAGGCTGGCATCGACGAAATGGAACCGGGCGATGTTGTATCCGTGCATCGCAAGCTGGCGGGCGTAACGCTCGGCGCTGTCATGGTCCGGAAAGCCGCCGGAAGCCGGACTCCAGGCGAGCGACGCGCATAGCATTCTGACCGGCTGTTCCGGCGCCCTGGCAAAGGCCAGCCGGCCATCCGGACCTGCAACGAGGCGGCTGTCCGCGTCGATCGAAGCGTTCGGCAGCAAGGACGAGAAATCGAGCGGACTGCCGGCGCGGACTTCGAGAGAGACCTCGCGAACCGGCACCCATTCAGAGGCACTTGCGGCCGGGGACAGCCACGTGCAAAGCAGCGCCGCCGCGAGCGATGGCCTCCTCATGCCGTCTTTCCGAGAACCGGTTCACGGGGAGAGGACTCCCCGAGAGGGGCCTTTGCGAGGATCGTGCTTTCGATCGGTTCGGCAGGCAGCCGCCGGCTTCGCAGGAAGCCGACAGGAAGGGCGGCCGCATGGAAGAACCAGGCGACGACCGTATAGAGGCCCATGCTGAAGCCGCCCTTTCGGAAGCTGACGGCGAGAACGGCGGCCGCGAAACTCGCGCAGACGGCGGCGAGGGCCGTGAGCGTATCGGGCAGCAGCAGGATCAGGCCGAGGCAGGCGAGCCACCAGAGATAGACGAAAGCCCAGAGTTTCAGCTCCGGCAGTTCCCGCAACAGCTGAAAGAAATAGGGCTTGCCGAGAGAAGCGCGCAGAAGCTCGCCTATCCCGTAAAGATATTTGGTCTTCCAGCGTCGAACGAGCAGCCGGTAGGAATTGACCGTGTGGCCGAAGTGCTGCACGAAACGGCGGTCGAGCCGGTAAAGCCCCCACCCGGCACTTCTGAGGCGAATGCCGAGATCGAATTCCTCGTAGCCGTGCAGGTTGCGGTCCGAGAGGTAGCCGACGTCCTCGACGGCACTGCGCCTGTAGAGCCCGCCGCCGTTCATGCGATCGATCGGACCCGTCCGGTTCTCCGGCGCATTGCGACTGACGCGACGCGCGAATTCGAGGTTCGAGATGTGCATTTCCTCCACATGTCCGGTAACGCCCGCCATGGCCGGATTGTCGGCCAGGAAGCGGACGGCGTCTTTGAGGAAGGCAGCATCGAGCAGCATGTCGCCGTCGATGAGACAGACGTAATCATGGCGGGAATGCTGGAAGCCGAGCTGCGGGCCGATGCCGCAGCTCGGTCGCGCGGGCGGGGCGATCTGGGCGATGATGACGGGATACTGCGAGGCGATCTCGACCGTGCGGTCGCAGGAGCCGCTGTCGGCGATGATGACCTCGCCGCCCATGTCCTGAAGCGCTGCGAGCGCGCTCTCGACGGTTGCGGCAATCCGCTTTTCTTCATTCAACGTCTTGATGATGATGGATATGGTCAAGAGAGCCCCCAAAATCGCGCGGCGAAGGTCTATCCGCGGTGGTTTGCGCTTTGGTTCATGCCCGCGATTTTCGGCTGGAACCGGTACCAAAGGCGGACAAGCAGCCAGCCGGCGCCGACGCCGCAGCCGGCCCCCGCCATTTTGACCGAAAGGTCGATCAACCGTGCATGGCGGTCGGCGGCAAGCATCTGCGTCAGTTCCAGCCCGATTGCAGCCGCGAGCATAGCCGCCAGAACGGCGAACACGTGCCGGGGATAGGCGATCGCGAACATGAGACCCGTCAGCCCGAATGCTCCGAACCGTTCAACCTGCACCGAGCTGCCCATGTGCGGGCGCAGGTCGAGCGGAGAGAGGGTCGAATAGGCAATGACGCCAAGAAGCAGCCACGCAAGAACTGATGCGATGCGCCTGACATTCATTTCGTCACCGCTCGGTAGACGTCGAGCGTCTTCAGTGCCACGCTCGACCAGCTATAGACGGCTTCGACGCGCTCGGTCTGCGCGAGCACCTCTTGTTCGTCGGGGGGATTGGCGATCTTTTCGGCGATGGCAGACGAAAGCGCGTCGACGTTCCCCAGCGGAAAATAATCGCCGGCGGGCAAACCGAGCTGCCGGTTGGCAACGATGTCGCTTGCCAGAACCGGGAGACCATGGGCCATCGCCTCCAGAAGCGCGATCGGCATGCCTTCATGGCTCGACGGCAGCACGAAGAGCGCCGCATTGGCGAAGAGTTCCGCCAGGCGATCGCCAGTCTGGAACCCCGTCAGGACGACGCCCGGCACGCGGCTGGCCAGCACCCGTAGTTCCTCTTCGTAGGCGCCCGCGAATTCCGCACCGCCCGCAAGCACGAGATCGAATCCGCTATTTTCAAGTTTTGCATATGCCTGGATGAGATCGATCTGCCGCTTCTCCGGAACAAGCCGCGCCGCAAGCAGGATATAGCGCCGTCGCAACAGACGGAATTCGCCGAGAATGCCGGTTTCGCCGCTGGCCCGCGAAACGGTGACGCCATTCGGCACCAAAGACACTGGTACGCGATAGCGTTCGCCCATCGTGTCGGCGATATCCCTGGAAATTGCGATGCGGCCTTGCGCGAGCCGCATGCCCATGCGTTCACCCGCTCGCAACATCCTCCTGGCGAAAGCCCCCCATTTCTGTCGGTCGTAGTCGTAGCCGTGGTGGGTCACGACGACGTTCAGGCGCATCAGCCGGGCGAGCGGTACCAGGAGCGCCGGGCCGACGGCGTGGATGTGCAGGATATTGGGGCGCCGCAGCGCCGCATAGCATACACCGAGGAAGGTATGGACGATCGCCTCGAGCGCCATCATACGTGGAGACCAGAGGGGAGTGACGCGAATTCCATTCCAGGAATGCGGCGCGGGAACCGCAAGATAGCGCCGGCGTCCGACGACCTCGACATCCCAACCATGCGCGACCAGCCTGCCTGCGAGCATCTCCACGTGCTTTTCGACGCCGCCCTGAACGTTCGGAATGCCACGAAGCCCGAGCATCATCACGCGGCGCCGCTCTGTCGGCAATGCACGATAAGCGCTTGCAGGCATGCTCGCGGTTGCCCCGCCCGGCATTGCCGAGGCATCCGGCCCTGCCGAAGGTCGATCTCGGGAAACGCCCGATCTTCTGCTCATGGTTGTTGCGCCCCAGCGATAACCCAATTCGCATCTTTTACGAGCAGAACACTTACCATCCCGGTAAGACGGTCATTAGATTCGTAGAGGTCTGACCGAAAAACAGACGGTGATGGGCGAGCGTTGCGAATGTGCTCGTCACAGGAATGAGGAACGGAGGAGAAGCCTCAGGCGACGCCGATCGTCCCATATAGATCGAGCGTCCTCTCGCGGTAGGCGGCGGCGGAGAATTCGCTCGCGACCCAGGACCGGGCGGCCGCCCCCATGCGGGCGCGTTCCGCCGGCGAAAGTGCCGCCATTTCGCGCAGGGCCCTGGCGAGGTCCCCGGCGTCCCCCGCGACCGCAAGCAGACCGGTCTCGCCTTCCCTGACCATTTCCGGAATGCCGCCGATCGCCGCGCCTATCACCGGGCGCCGGAGCGCGTAGGTTTCGAGCACGCTGATCGGCGCGTTTTCGTACCATTCCGACGGCAGCACGAGCGCGCGGGACTCGCCGATCAGCCTGTGCAGCTTCTCGCCCGAGAGATAGCCGGCGAAAGTCACGTTCGCCTTGAGCTCGGCCGCGAGGCGGCGAAGTGCTTGCTCCTCCGGACCGGTACCGGCGATGACCAGCCGCTGGTTGGACAAAGCCGCCGCTTTGATCAGAGTCGTGAGGCCCTTTTCCGGCGCCAACCGGCCGGCAAAGGCAAAATAATCGCCCTCCGGCCAATCACCGGAAAGAGCCGTGACATCGACGAAATTGGCGATATGAACCATCTTCTCGCGCGGCCAACCCCATTCGGCGAGCTTTTCCAGATAGAAGCGGCTTGGCACGACCAGCCTGTCCACCTTGTCGCGGTAGAGCCCGAGCAAGCGGTGCAGCACCGTTTCCGCGAGCACCACCGCGCTCAGAGGGGCGGAACCCTTCACGCAGCGATGACGCAGGACATTGTAGACCCTGCCGCCGCGACAGTCCTCGCATACCCTGCCGTCCCGCAGCATCTTGTAGGAGGGGCAGGCGAGCTTCAGGTCGTGGACCGTCATCACCACCGGAATACCGGCGGCTTTCAGGGTCGAGAAGATCGCCGGCGACAGGTGATGATAGACATTGTGCGCGTGGGCGACCGAAGGGCGGGCGCGTTCTATGAGCCGGCCGAGATTGCGCTGCGCCTCGAGCGAATAGATGACGCTCGCCGCCTGGACGGCCTTCCGCAGGAGACCGGTTCGGCGGCCGTATTCTATCTCCGAGACGAAATAATCCGACCAGGGCGAGGATTCGTTGAGATCATGCTGCATGGCGAAGGGAACGATGTCCCAGCCGATCTCGCCGAACATGCTCATATGGTCGAAGAAGACCGCCTCCGCTCCGCCGCGGCGGTAGAAATAGTTGTTGATCGCAAGAAGGCGCTTCCCGGTCACCAGAGCCTCCTTACCAGCCGATCCGGTCAGCGGCGCTGTCGACGGGCAGGATGCAGCATCCCTTTTCGGCGGCGTAGCGGACCAGATGGTCGAAGGTGTCGGGTGTGCAGCCGTAGTTCGTGGGCTGCGCGGCAATGTCGTGAGTGAAGAAGATCAGCCAGCCGGGACGCTCAGCGACATCGTCTATCCAGCGCGTCAGCGCGCGCGCCCTATCCTCCGGCTGGCGTATCTCGACGCCCTTGAGCATCATCGGGTCGACGGCACCGCGGTTGATGTCCTCGCCCCCTGCCCGGCACGTTCGGTAGCGGCGGCGGAGCTCGGCCCGTGCCAACGGCCAGGCAGCGTTGTAGGGGAAAGCAAAATTCGATGCAGCCGGAGAAACGCCGACCTGCTTCAGGTACTCGGCATTACGGTCGAGATCGGTGCCAAGGCCGGCAATGTCACGCAATCTCCGGTGGGCGAAGGTGTGGCAGCCGATTTCGTGTCCGCGGGCGAGCAACTCGCTGCACCCTTCGGGCGTGATCAGCCTTCGATCCGGCTCCACCTGCCCGGCTAGCCCGCCCGCAATATAGAAGGTGCCGCGGACTCCATACTTCTCGAGGATGGCTGCGCCCGCGCCAAGTGCGCTGTCGGGGACATCGTCGAAGGTGAAGGAGACGAGCGGAACCTCCGTCTCCAACCGGCGCCGGGCTCGCGCCAGCTTCCAGATCGCCCGGTTCGCCAGCCTGTCGACGAGCGGACCGAGCCCGCTCAGCTTCTCAAGCATGCGCTACCCTCCCCTGACGAACGCGTGCAGGAGCAGCCGCCAGTTCCGCGCTCGACTGCAACGACAGTCCATAGAGCGCGACCATGAATGTGAACCACAGAAGGCTCCCGCCCTCGAAGAAGAGACTTTCGAGGCCGGCGTTGAAGATCGTGTAGAGCCATATGCGGACGAACAGCCTCGTCAGATGCGAATGCTCGCGCTCCGGAGCGATGCGGGCGATCTTTCGAAGCGGCAGGAAAAGGATCCAGATCAGGGTCAGGGCGAGGCCCGGGAAGCCCGTCATCAGGGCAATGTCGAGATAGGAATTGTGACCGTTGGCGGCAGCGACGGCCCAGGTCTCGACCGAGCCGCCGCTATAGACCAGTTCTTCCGTCTGCCAGAAGGCCTTGAAGCCATAGCCCGTGAGAGGCTGTTCGGCGAGCGCACCGAAGGCGAAACGCCAGATATCGGCGCGATTGGTAAAGGTCGCATCGATGCCGAGCCCGCTGATGAATTCGCCGAGCGGGGAGAAGACGGCGGAGCCCACCGCGAAGAGATTAAAAACACCGACGCCGCCGACGGCAATCGGGAGGCGGAGAAAGCGCACCTTCTCGAATATGAGCGCGAGCAGCAGAATGGCCGGCAGCATTGCGGTCGACGTCTTACCCCCGGTATTGACGAGGAAGACGAAGGACAGCGCGACGATGACGATCCCGGCAAACCTCGACCAGACGTTCATGACGTAAAGGCCGATGAAGGCTGCGATCACCATGGCAGCCGCGGCGCTGTTCTTGTGGGGAAAGTGGCCGCGCCACAGGCCGGCATTCATCGGCTCGCGCAGTTCTGAGGCCTGATGGATCGCGAGCAACGGCTTGAAGACGATGCCGTAGTAGGCGACCGCGAGCATGATGAGGATGCCGATGCCGAGCATCTTGGCGAAGTGGCGTTCCGAAGCGGGCAACAACAGGTAGACGCTGGCATTGACGGTAACCATCAACGCGAGGATCGCACCCTTGATGCCGAGCATCGGATGCGCCGACAACAGCGAAACAAAGATGAACCAAGAAAGGAGAATCGCCAGCGGCGCGCGCGGCTGCAGTATCGTTTGCCGCAAAGGGTGGACCAGGCCGTAGCCCAGCATTCCGGTGAAAAGCAGGAGCGAGATGATCTGGTTCAGCCGGTTGGAATTGCCGGCGGAAGGGTCCAGCACCGCCTCGCCCGTCAGATCCACGAATGGATTGATGGAGATCCAGAAGAACAGAAAGATCGCCATGAACAGCACGGTACCGACACGCGCCTTTACCGCATTCGTCGGCTCGACCTCTCCGTAGCCCGCGCGATCCATCTCCCGGGCTCCTCAGGCAGCCACGTGGGTCTTGCCGCGAAGGAATTTCCAGAGGCCGAGGGCAAGTGCCGCGGCGATGCCGATTGCGAGACCCAGAACGGCGCCGCCGATCAGCAGGATCAAGGTACGCGGGGGCCAGCTTCGCGCATTGGGCGGCAGGGCCCGCGAGATGACGCGAATATTCGTGGTGTCGATCTGCTGGCGTTCGGTGATCTGCTGCGCGCGTGCCAGATGGGTTTCGTAGATCGCCGCCTTGCTGCGCGCGTCGCGTTCGAGGTCACGAAGCTGCACCTGGGCCTGGTTATCGGTGAAGACGTTCGACTTTTCGTCATCCGCCTTGCCGCGGAGCGCATCGAGCGCCTTTTGCTCCCGGTCGAAGTCGGCCTTCGCGCGCTCCAGAATGCGGCGGGCTTCATCCTTCATCGCCGCTTCCAGCGCCGTGCGCTCCGAGCGCGCGGCAACGAGCCGCGGATGCCGCTCGCCATAAGTGAGCTGCATGGAGCCGATCTGCTGCTGCAAGGCATTATACTGCTGGCGCAGATTGGTCATGTTTGCCGACTCGAACACCGAGGCGCTGGCGGTCTGGCCCTCGGCAACGGCCGCACTCATCTGCCTGTAACGCGTTTCCGCCTGGATGAAACGCTGCTGACCGTCGAGAACCTGGGTGTTGAGCTCACTCGAAAGCTGGTTGCTGACGAGCTCGCCATTGGTGGATTGCAGGCCGTTCTCACGCCGGAAATCCTCGACCCTCTTCTCCGCTTCGGTGACGTTGCGCCGCAGCTCATCGAGTCGTTCGTTCAGGTTCTGCGCCACCCGGCCGGCGCTCTCGGCGGCCGACTGAAAGAGTTCAGCCTCGAATGCCTCGACGATCGCGTCCGAAAGGGCGATTGCCTTGGCCGGTTCTTCGCTCCACACCTTCAGGATCACGACGAAGGAACGTTCCTCCCGGCGCGCCTCGACCCTCTCGGACAGAGCGCGCATGGCCGCCAGTTCCTTGTCCGCCTTGGCGTCCCGCGGGGCAATGAGCGTCTTCATCCAGTCGAGGAATGTCGGCCTGACGAATTCGGGATCGTCCGCAAGCCGCAGCTCGTCGATGACGCGTTGGAGGACGTTGCGCGAGGTCAGTATCCGGAGCTTGCTTTCGACCTCCAACAATTGCGCGTCGCGCTGAGGATTGGTCGTAAAGACGTCGTCGCTGACGACGTTGAGATTGGAAGGGTCCACCACGAGATCGGTATAGACCGTGTATCGCGGCGTCGCCGCCACGGCATAGGCAAAGGCGGCGGCAACCGAGAGGACGAGCGCGAGCACGATCCAGCGGGCGCCGTTGCGCAGCCACGCAATGAGATCATTGACCCCGATGCTGCCCAGGAGGTGGAGTTGCGGGAAGAAATCCGCGACGGAGGACGGCTGCTCCTCAAGAGCGCGCGCCTGGTGGGCGGGACCGGGAATATCAACCACGCGGGCGGAGGCGCCATCCTCTGCCTCCGCGGGGGCCTCTTCGCGAGCGGCGGCCTCTTCCGTTACCGCGGGCACGAGGTCGAGCAACGACCCTCCGCCCGCGCGAAGGCGCTGATGTGGCCTTTCAAGGCGTAATCCCAATCCCTCGGGCTCGCTGCGCCGATACATCCGCTTTCCCCATCCCCCCGGAGCCACCAAGGTGCTTATTGCCGTATAAGCAATTCCCCATGCAGATTTAGGGCCGGCAGGGTGAATATTCGGTTAAGCGGAACTGTTCGGGCGGTAACCTTTTGGGCAGGCCGATGCTCCTCTACGGGCACTGGTTCGTTTCCGCTGGGGAACTTCGACCTGCTTCCACAGTTTCTGTAGATGCCCGACCTGACCAGCTATGCCGCGTTTCTGGCCGCCGTGCTTGCCTATCAATTGTCCGGAGTCGGCCCGGACATGATGCTTGTCATCAGCCGCGGCATCGGCCAGGGCCGACAGGCTGCGCTTGCAACCGCTATCGGATGCGTCGCGGCGGGCCTCGCCAGATACCCTTGCTTGCCATGGGCCTTGCCACGGTCGTGGCGTCCTCGCCGCTCCTCTACAAGGCCATGCAATTTATCGGAGCGGCCTATCTGATTTATGTCGGGGTGCGTTTCTTGGCGGCCAGCAGTAAGATCTTCCTGCCCGGAGCGCCGGGCCGCGCCACGTCTTCATCGCTTCTCGCCCCCTTCAGGCAGGGTGTGATCTGCAATCTGACGAATCCGACGTCGCTTTCCTTTATGCTCGCGATCCTTCCGCAGTTCGTGGAACCGTCCGCCGGATCGCCGGCCCTGCAATTCTTCATCCTCGGAGTGACGATGAAAGCCACCGGGCTGCTGGTCCTTGGTGCGGTGGCCCTCACCTCAGGCACATTCAGCAATTGGTTGTCGCACAGCAGTGCCTTTGTGGCGTGGCAGCAGCGCATTGCGGGCAGCATCATGATCGCGCTTGGCATACGGTTGCTGCTTTCTCCAGTCGCGCCCGCCCTTCACCGATGATCAGGACCGGCTGGAGCACTTCCGGGTAAAGCGTAATTCCTCAAGAGCACTCTTAAAAGTCGATCAGTTTCTGAACAGCTTCCTCTACCCGTACATTGTCACGAGGTCCGAGCGGCAAAATCGGCCGCGGGGGCAATGCATGAAACAGCCCGAGGATGCTCCCGACAGCGTACATCACGCGGAAACTGCCGAACTCCTTGAACAGTGCCCATAAGGGTTGAAATGCGGTGTCGATCCGATGCGCTTCCGCGCGATCGCCCCCTTTCGCCGCCCGAGTGAGTTTCGTTGCAGCCACGGGCAAAAGCCCGCCCGCGACACTGAACCACGCATCAGCACCGGACAGGAGCGCACCTGCTGCGCCCCAATCGCCGCTATAGCCAATAGCAAAAGCTGCAGACGTGTTCGCACGGAGTCGAGCGATCTCACCCGCGAAATCTCCGTCGGCAGGCAACGGCATCTTCACTGCGGCAATATTCGGCACCTTCGAGAGCCGTATGATCAGTTCCTCGCTGAAAACGAACTTGGTCGTGCCCGGATTATTGTAGATGCAGAGCGGCAAGTCGGAAACGCCGGCAACGGCAACGAAATGCTGATAAACTTCCTCCTCAGTCAGAGGCGTGTAGGATACGGGAGCCAGGAGAAGTCCATCTGCCCCGGCTTCCTTCGCGTCGCGCGCGAGCGCCTGAGCCTCGTCGGTCCTGAGTGCGCCGACGCCGACGATGAGGGGAACTCTGCCTCCCACGCATTCCACAGCGATCTCCACTGCCCGTCGCCGTTCACCGCGCGAGAGAAATGCGTAAGCCCCTGTACTGCCGAGCAATCCAATCGAGTCCGCGCGTGCTAGTCGGATACGCTCGAGCAGTCGCGACAGCGCCTCTTCCGAAACTTTGCCGCCCACATCGGCGGGTGTGGGCGGGAACGCTGACAGGCCATCAAAAAAAGCCGCAGGTGCCATCGTCATTTCCCATCGACTGCGTCAGAACAGGCCTCGCTCTATAACCGCGAATGATCGCCCGCAATACATGCAAGCAAAAATCCGTCGGCAGCCGGCTCCGGGTCACTCGTAGGCGTGTTGCCGCCCGCTGCAGTCAACGATAAATTGCCATCAATGAAGAAAGGAAGCCGCATCGCGAACATGACCATCCGCAACCTCGATGACGGGCTCAAGAAGCGCCTGCGCATTCGCGCCGCCGAGCATGGGCGTTCGATGGAGGACGAAGCGCGGGACATCCTTCGCGCCGCGCTTTCGACTACCGAAAACCGACCGGCCAATCTCGCTACAGTAATCCGCATCCGAATGGCGCCTCTCGCAGGCGTCACACTTGACCTTCCGCAGCGCGAGCCCATCCGCTACGCACCGGATTTCTCCGAGTGATTATCTCGATACCAATGTGCCGTCGGAGCTGTTGGCACCCACCCTCTCCGTCGCGGTAGAGCCTGGCTCGCCTCCGTGGCAACCCGTAATGTCGCGGATTTCGCCGACACCGGTGTAACTATCATCAATCCCTGGGATCATCGGCCCTGAAAATACCAACGCTAAAAATCCGTCAGCAGCCGGCTCCAGGTCTCCGAGGCGAGGCCGCCGATATAGATGTCGTTGCGCTCTGCCGCTTCCTTGAGGTCCGCATGGCGGGTCACCATGCAGAAGTAACCGCGGTGCCGGAATGACAGCCATCGCTGGCGCGAGATAGCGTTCATCAGGAACGGCTGAGCCATGCCGACCGCCACGGCATAGCCTTCCGCATCGAGCTGCGCGAACATCGCCGCGGCGACGTCGCGTTCACGCCCCTCCTCGCAGACGAGATTGAGCACCGTGGCCGCGGCATCTTGCTTGCCGAAGAAAAGAAAGGCGCCGATCGTGCGACCGTCCGGCAGAACGACTTTCCTGCACTGGAGCGTCCCGAGGTTGCGGTTCATCGAAGCGACGCGCACGAGCCAGTCGAATTCGGCTGGCGACCAGGCCGGGCGGATCGCAAAGCGTTCCAGCATCGGGCTCGCGCATTGGAGGAACTCTTCGACGCCCGCTGCCTCGCTCCTGCATTCGCCCTCGGCCGTCGGGCGCATGGAGGGCCGCAACCGGCGCAGTGCACGGTCAATCGGCCTGAGGACGCCGACGAGAACACGCGAGCGCGCGATTGGGAAGTGACGGCCCGCAAGGATCGCCGCCGCGGTCAACGGCAGAAACGAGCGCTGCCATTCGAGGCTCTGGATCGGCAGGACGATGCCGCCTCCCGCAACCCAATGGTCGGCGCTGACCGGCGACGCATTGTCGGAGAAGCACATGTCCTGGCGAGCCGCCCGCATGGTGCGCGCAAGACGTGCCGCTCCAACGGCGCCGGCCTTGCCATCCGCCATGAAGGCACAGAGAAGGCGGGCCATGGTCGGGCGGCCATTGATCATAAACGCCATCGGTACCGAGAGTATGGCGCTGTCTATGCCGTTAGCACCGTTCTCGTGCACGACGCTGCCGAGTTCCGGAGAATAGTGAGGGCTGCCGAAGAAGACGGTCTCGAGATACCATCCGAGGTCATCGGATGCCTGATCGTGCCTTCGGAAAATCCTGTTGAAAAGCCGTCCGACCGCCGGAACGTCGTCGGGCGCCATGGGCCGCGTACCGCGGCGCTGCCCTGCATCGGCCGGCACGCTCTCGGATACGCGTAGTTCATTCGCCTCCATCGTCATATGGCGCCCGCTCCAAGAGTGAGCGCAGCCTGGCGGCGGTCGCGCCGCACGAAGTGCAGGAACACGCTCCAGGAGGCGACGACCATCGCGATTTCGATTGCGTAGAAGGACAGGAAAGTTCCCATCGGCGGGGCGTACCAGCTTGCCCATGCGGCAAGGCCGGCACCGGCGATGCTGCCGAGCCCCATGACGGTCGCGCGGGCGGCGTGTGCGCCGGAGGCACCGAGCGCCTCGACCGCGACGGACCACATAGCGAGCGGCACCACGACCCAGCAGAGGCTTCTGACGAAGCCGACCAGCGAGAGATAGTCCTTGCCGAAGAGGTAGGGCAGGACCGGCGCCAGAACGAAGACGGTGACGGCCGCAGCCAGGCTGATGACGATTGCGGCAGCGAGCACCCGGCGCACCCGATGGAGGGCGTGGTGAAGCCCCGCCGCCGTCGCCCTCGCCGAACCCGGGTAGATGAGCCGGTTGAGCGCTTCCACCGAAAGATAGCTGCTCTCCAGCATGCGGCGAGCGACACTGTAGCTTGCGACGACCTCGGCGGTGGTGACGAGGCTCAGGACAAGCAGGTCGGCATTCTGGCGCAGCGCACGCAGGATGAAGGGAATGCTGAAGTAAAGGCCTTGCGGGAGTTCCTCCCGCACGATGCGGTAGCGCGGCGCACCGAGTCTCCGGATTGCCCGCATACACAAGAGCGCCACGAGGACATGGCACAGAAACTGCCACACCGCCCAGGATGCGACGCTGGTGACGCCGAAGGCGATGCAGGCAAGTGCCGCCGCAACCGTGCGCGCCGCCGCAAAACCGACGACGACCTTGTTGGCGGAGGCAAAATCCGTGTGAGCGATAAAGATCTGCTCGGTGAGCACGATGACCCGGACCAGCAGGATATTGGTGACGAGCATCAGCGTGATCACGGCGACGTTCGTCACGGGATCCGGCGAAAGGGTGAAGAAGAACGGCAGGACCACCGCTCCCAACAGGACCAGGGCTGCCCCGCTCGCCACCGTCAGGATGACATTGTGTCCGAGCATCTGCGGGTAGATCGCGCGGTCGCGCGCGACCCGACGCACCAGGCATTCCATCGCCCCGAGCCCGCAGAGATGGACGGCTATATTGGCGACCGCAGTAATTGCGACGAAAACGCTGAACTCGTGGACGCCGAGCCAGCGGGCAAGGATAGCAAAGGTAAGGAGTTGCGCCGCAGAACCGAGAACCAGACTGCCGCCGGAGGCGAGATAGGACATGACCATCGGCAGGAATGGTCTGTCACCGCGCTGTTCCGTTACACCTTCCGAGACCATCCGTTCTGCCTTGACAAATAGATTAGGGGCCGGCACCGGGCGGCGACCCGCACCTCGCCGATTGAGGCGCACACTAGCGAGGATAAGTGATTGGCCGGTTAACATAAGCTTTGTGACGCCATGTGTTGTCGGACGCCCTGCATTTCAGCTTCCGTTTACCTGCACGCGCTAGTGTGCGCCGGACCGACATCCCATCCGATAACCGAAGGAGCCGTCGTGCTGCAGGGCGACAATCATCTTGACGGCCAGACCGAGGGTCGCGCGCCACGGATCGTACGATTCATGGGCGTCGACCTCGAACTGGCGCCGGACGTGCTCGTGCCGAGGGAGGAGACCGAACTCCTCGGGCGCAACGCAGCAGCGATCCTGACCGAGCGCGCCGGACCGGCGACCGTGATCGACATGTGCTGCGGATCCGGGAACCTCGCTCTGGGGATCGCCGCGGAGGTGCCGCTCGCGCGTGTCTGGGGTGCCGACCTCACCGACAGCACGGTCGCGCTTGCGCGGCGCAATGTCGAGCGCCTCTCGCTTGGAGACCGCGTCGTCATCCGCCAGGGCGACCTGTTCGCGGCCCTCGCGGGAGAGGACCTCGCGGGTGCCGTCGACATGATCGTCTGCAACCCGCCCTATATCTCGACATCCCGCCTGGAGGGCGACAGCGCGCATCTTCTCGCAAGCGAACCGCGGGAGGCGTTCGACGGCGGGCCCTACGGCATATCCATCCATCAGCGGCTGATCCGCGAAGCCGCCGCCTTCCTCAAGCCGGGCGGCTGGCTTCTCTTCGAGTTCGGAGAGGGACAGGATCGCCAGGCCACGGCGCTTCTCGCCCGAACGAAGGCCTATGAGGCCGTGACATTCGCCGAGGACTCGGCCGGAAAGCCACGAGTCGCACTGGCGCGCAGGCTGGGCGATGCAGCGGCAGCCGCCGCGGCTGACGGGGCAGACAGATGAGCGACATCCGTTCGCTCGCAGCCGAGGATATCCCGGCTGTCGCGCGGCTTTTCCAGAAGGTCTTCCGCAACAGCGCGGAGGAGCCGCCGCCTGCGTTCATCGAATATCTTCGGCAACTCTATATCGATGCCCCGGGCAACGACCCGGAAATACGCCCGCTCGTGTATAGCAACGATGACGGCCGGATTTCCGGCTTCGTCGGAGCGAACACTCTGGCCATGACATATCGCGGCAGGGCATTGCGCGCCGCCATCTGCGGCTCGCTGATGGTCGAAGGGCGCGAAAGCGATCCGATGGCCGGCGCGCGGCTGCTGAAAGCGTTCCTTGCAGGACCGCAGGACCTTTCTTTCAGCGAAACGGCGAGCGAAGTTTCGACGCAGATGTGGACGAAGCTGCGGGGCGTCGTGCTGCCGCAATACAGCCTCGACTGGATACGCGTCATCCGGCCTGCATCCTTCGGCCTCGATCTCGTCGCGAGCCGGTTCGGACCCGCCCGCGCACTCCGGCCGCTGGCTCATGCATTCGACCGCCGCCATCGCGGCAAGTTGCGACGCGGCGAGCTGCGCTGGTCGGGCGTGCCCGAGGCCGCCACCCCCCAGGGACCGTTGCAGGTCGCCGACATCGACCGGCATGGCTTTGCCGAGCTCTTCGCACCATTGACCAGGCAGTTTGCCGTGCAGCCGGCCTGGACCGAGGGTCAGCTAGACCATATCCTCGAAGACGCGGAGAAGAAGCCGGAATTTGGCGAGCCGGTGCTTGCGGCCGTCAGGACGCGAAGTGGTGCGCCCGTCGGAGCGTTTTTCTACCACCTGCAGCCCGGCGGAACTGCCAGGGTTCTCCAGGTACTCGCCCAGCCGGGACAGGCCGGGCCGATCCTCGACTGCCTGATAGAGCACGCGGCCGCGCGCGGCGCCGCTGCTGTTCGCGGTCGAACCCAGCCGGCGCTGCTTGAGGCCATGATGGGCCGCCGTATCGGCTTCGTCCATGCCGCCTCGACCGTCGTCCACTCCCGCGAGGAGGAACTCGTCGACGCTTTCCGTCACGCACGAGGGTTCATCAACGGGCTGGCGGGGGAACACTGGAGCCGGCTGATCGGCGGCACGTTCAACCGGATCTAAAGCACTTCCAGGAAGGCGCAGCGGTCTTGCGTCCGGGGGTGCGCCGTTCGAAGTGCTCTAAATCACCATGATTTCAGGCCGGGTCGACCTAAAATCATCAAACAATCGCGGCGGGTATCCGGAATCTCAACAGGCCTCAGACTTGAAGCTGCTCGGCGAGCGGCTTTTGATAGACGACGATCCTGGCGTGATAGGGTACACGCTTGTAAAGATCGATGACGTCCTGGTTCACCAGCCGAACGCACCCTGACGAAACTGCCTTGCCGATCGATTTCCATTCCGGCGTGCCGTGCAGACGGTACAGCGTGTCCTGCCCGTTCTGGAAGATGTAGAGCGCGCGGGCACCCAAGGGATTGTCTATGCCGGGGGCCATGCCGCCATTTGCGACGGAGTATTTTTCGAGTTCCGGCCGGCGGGCGATCATATCGGCCGGAGGCTTCCACCGGGGCCAGGGCTGGCGCCAGTGTATGATCCCTTCGCCCTGCCAGGCGAAGCCCTCGCGCCCAATTCCGACGCCGTAGCGCATCGCCGTTCCGCCAGGCTCGATGAGGTAGAGGAACCGCCCGGGCGTGTCTACGACGACCGTCCCCGCCGGTTCGCCGGTGGGGTCCGGCACCCGCTGGCGAAAATATTTCGGATCCATCTCCCTATAGGGAACTGCCGGAATGAAATGTCCGCCATCTTCGACGGCAGCATATCTGGCTTCCAGTTCTGCATCGCTCGCCACCCCGATCGGGCGGCTCACCAGACGCGGCACGGGAGCGCGCTGGGCTTGCGGCGCAGAGGTCGAGCACCCCGCGACGGCTGCTGTTGCGGAGATCGCTCCCAGAAGAATCGTGCGTCGTCGTAATTGAATTTTGCTAAACATCTCAAGCAGGTACGAAGAGAGAAAAGGGGTCGGGTGTAGACGTGTAGCCGACTCGCCTGGATTGCCAAACTCACGGCCAATCACATGTGCGATATCTGCAGCATCGCGCGGAGGGTCGTCGGAGATTTAGAAGTGACGAAGTCGGCAGCCCGCCGACCCGGCCTGAAAGCATCGTGCCTAGGAATGCAGCTGCCGCGATCCCGCAGATCTGCGTATGGCGGCCGGCAGCGGCGCCGGCTGGCCGCAATAGACGGGGTAAAGCGTCGGCTCGGACAGAAGGAAGCCCTGCACATGCGTTGCGCCGGCCTTTTTGACGGCTTCGAGCTGTCCGTAGGTCTCGATGCCGTCGACGACCACCGTCGGCGCAACGCAGGAAGCGAGCCCCACCAAATGATGCAGGAACCCCTTGCTCCCGCCCTGGCCCTGGCCCCCGCTCTGGCCGCGGCCGATGAAGAATGCGTCCAGTTTCACGATGTCGACGGGGACGGACAACAGCGATTCCGGCGTCGAGTGACCCGTTCCGAAACTGTCCAGAGCGATTCTGTAGCCCAGTTCGCGCGCGCCTTCGATGAACTCCGCGGCCATCGGCAGGGTGGCCAGCGGCAGGCACTCCGTTATTTCGAGAACCAGGCGCGAGGCCATTTCCCGATTTCGCGAGAGCAGATCGTAGAGTTCCGACCAAGTGTTCTCGTCGAGAATGTTCCCGGCCGAGATATCGCAACCCAACACGCCTGACGGATTGCAGTCGAGCCACTCGAATGCGAGACCGAGCATGTATCGATCGAATGACGCAACGCGTCCCGACGCTTCGAGAAACGCAGTGAATTCCTCGCTCGTCCTGACCGCTCCGTCACGTTCTACGAGTCTGCCGAGGCATTCCGAATAGAGCACCTCGCCCGTATCGTCGACCGCATTGACCTGCTGCAGCGAGAAGCCTATCCGCCCCTCCCGCATCGCTTGGGTCACGGCGCCGACGACACGGTCGAATCTTCTCAGATGTTCCATCCGGCGACGCGCCTCGCTCGGTCAGTTTTCGATCACGACGTCCTCATCGGGCGTCGTGTCGAGAAGGTGCTCACGAATATCGTCTATCTTCCCGACGGACGATCCGACGCCAAGCGTTTCCTTGACGTCCTCAAGTGTCGCATCCGTCACTTCGCCGCCATTCGTGAAGCTCG
The DNA here is from genome assembly GCF_000375585.1 of Sinorhizobium meliloti 4H41. Lineage (GTDB taxonomy): Bacteria > Pseudomonadota > Alphaproteobacteria > Rhizobiales > Rhizobiaceae > Sinorhizobium > Sinorhizobium meliloti_A. Next base: position 84,141 of record NZ_AQWP01000017.1, read on the forward strand.
CAATCGCCTCGCGCAGCGCTTCATCGCTGAGAGCCGGATCGGTCGGAATGACGTCCGAGCCGAACTCCGCCTCGAACTCGGCATAGGCGATCGCATAGGCGGAGATTGCCGCCATCCGCGGATCGTTCGAGTTCAGGTAGGCGTGATAGTTCCGCCCGAGCGAGCTCAGCTTTGCCGTTTCGGCCCGCGGAGTCTTGGGCTTCGGCGTCGGGACAGCCTTTTCCGTGGCCCTGGCCTTGACGACCTTGCCGGACTTCCCGGACTTGCCGGTCGCCGCTTTTCCGGACTTCCTGCCATGTTTGAACAGGTCCTGGAGGAAGCGCGGCGTGCCCACGCGCTCGCCGCCCGATCTGCCCGAATCGGATCGGGCTTTCGCGTGGCTTCCGCTATTGCCGTGGCTTCCGCTCTTGCCGTGGCCGCCGCCATTGCCGTGGCCGCCGCCATTGCCGCCACCATTGCCGTTGCCGCCGCCACCATTGCCGCCACCGTTGCCATTGCCGCCCTTGGCGAATGCGATGTCCGACATGCCGGGTGCAAGGCCCGCCAGGGGAGCGCCTGCGAGCGCCAGCGCGATAAGACCTCGTCCGACGAATTTGGAAATAGGCATGAGGGCCTCCTATCGAAAGTCGCGGCCGTTGTTGCTGCGGCCGATTTTGTGCTGCAATTGATTAAGCGATAGCGTGCAACTGGTGCGGGTTCCACCGCCGCCGGACCAATGCGCCGGTTGATTGGACTTAGGTCCGTGGGCCCGGTCGTCAAAAGTCCCAAGATGCGCTATGACCAAGGGGTAAGGGATGGCGCGCGTTGACCGGCCGGCCGGAAATGCTAATTTGGCGGTTGCAAAGAACGCAGCAGTGCCGGCGACGAATTGAGCGGGCCATCGTGAGATCTCTCGTGCACGTCGACGACCTCATCAGACGGTGGAACTCTCAGCCGCTGGCGAAGCAGTTCCTCATTATCGGTGGCTCGGTAGCCGCTGCGGCGATGCTCGTCGTCGGCGCCTTCGTGACGAGCCTTATAGAGGACGCAGTGACGCGCAACTCCGCGGCCACCACGGCGCTCTATGTCGACAGCGTGATTGCGCCGCTCCTGCCTGACATGCAAACGACGCAGGTGCTCGACGATTCGGTGGCACGGGCGCTTGACGAAACGCTTGGGCAGGGCGCTTTGGGTGATCGGCTTGCGTCATTTCGCCTCTGGCGCGCCGACGGCACCGTACTCTATTCGAGCGACAAGGCCATGGTCGGTCAGAAGTATGAGCTGGGTCCGGAGCTGACGGCAGCATTCGACGGCGGCATGGTCGCTCGTTTCATGCCTCTCGACGAGGCCGACGGCGAGACGGAGCGCCTTTCGAGCAGTCCTCTCCTGGAGATCTACAATCCCCTTCTCCAACCCTGGTCCGGCGAGGTGGTCGCCGTCTCGGAGTTCCACGAGATTGCCGACGAATTCGAGCAGAGCCTCAATCGGGCGAGGCTTCACACGTGGCTCGCCGTTGCCGGCTTCACGCTCGCCTTCTTCATCGCCCTTTCGGCCATCGTCCTGCGCGGCAGCAGAACGATAGAGAAGCAGCGCCATGCGCTTGCGCAGCGCGTCGACGAGCTTTCGGCGCTGCTTGCGCAGAACGAGACACTGCGCGGGCGCCTGCGCCAGGCCTCCCAGCGAGCGACCGCGCTGAACGAGACCCTGTTGCGGCGGATCGGCGCCGATCTGCATGACGGGCCGGCGCAACTCGTGGCCTATGCTTCGCTGCGACTGGACAGCAACAAGCTTGTCAGCCCCAAGACGCCCGCCGAACTGCGCGAGCGTGAGATCGCCGCCATCAAGGGCAGCCTCGACGAGGCGATGAACGAGATCAGAACGCTGTGCAGCGGGCTGGTCCTGCCGCAGATAGAGACCGCCGGCCTGAGGAAAATTCTGGAGCGCTGCGTCCACGCCCATGAACAACGAACGGGAACCACCGTGGAGTTGTCGATGACCGACCCGCCCGAGCGCCTTTCGGCATCGGCGAAGATCTGCATATACCGTTTCGTGCAGGAAGCGCTTAACAATGCCTACCGTCACGGCGGCGGCATCGCGCAGCGCGTGACGCAGAGCACGAAGGGTGACAAGGTTACCGTCGAGGTTGCAGACGGCGGGCCGGGCTTCGATCCCAAAGACGTACGGCCGACGAGCCTCGGCCTCGCGGGCCTTGAAGGCCGGGTCGAGAGCCTCGGCGGAACATTCGAGATCAACCCCAACGCGCCCGGCACGATTGTCCGGATGTCGATCGGTTTTGAGGAAACGGAGCAGGCATGATGACGGGAATTCGAGTAGCCGTGGTCGATGACCACCCCTTGTTCAGGGAGGGTGTGACACGGAGCCTGTCGGAGATCGACGGGTTCGAGGTCGTCGCCGAAGGCGGGTCGCGGGACGAGGCGATCGCGATTGCGCAAAATTTCAACCCTGATGTGATGCTGCTCGACATCTCCATGCCGGGCGGCGGGCTGAACGCCATTCCGGCGATCCTGAGCGTCGCGCCCTCACAAAAGATCGTCATGCTGACCGTTTCCGAGGCGAATGACGACGTCGCTGCAGCTCTCAAGGAAGGCGCGAAAGGTTACCTTCTCAAGGGGATCGGTGCGAGGGCGCTGGCGGACGTCATTCGCACTGTCGCCTCAGGCGAGAGCTATGTCGCCCCCACCCTTTCCGCCAAGCTGCTGACGGGCCAGCTGGCCAGTCCCGCACCGGCCAAATCCAACCTCGTTGCCGAGCTGACGCGGCGCGAACAGGAGGTCCTGCACCTCGTCGCCTCGGGAATGAGCAATAAGCAGATTGCCCGAAAGCTCGATCTGCACGAGAAAACGGTGAAACATCACATGACGCAGATCATGGCGAAGCTCGACGTCGCCAACCGGACGGAGGCCGCCATGGTACTGCGCGACGCGCTCGACTGGCGTCCGGTCAGTCAATGAAGGACAGAAGCCGTTTCCGGTCGGCCGACGTTGCACGCCGGTTGACAATCGTGCGCCCGCGCGAATCCTTCATGATATAACGGGCGCCTTCGATCACCTCGCTGATGCCGTCCCCGTGACGTACGCGCAGGATGGAGCCGCCCCCTTCTACGGACGTCGTTGCTCTTCCGCTTGCCCGGCCGGAATTCGAATTGCCGCCGCCTTTACCGTTTCCGCCGCCGCCCCCGTTTCCGCCGCCGTTTCCGCCGCCTCGTCCGCTGCCATTGCCACCGCCTCGTCCGCCGCCGCCACCGCCGCGCCCGCCGCCGCTACCACCTCCCTTGGCGAGAGCGGATTGCGGTTCCAGTTCGATGCCTGAGCCCGACAGCGCGATTTTGTAAGGCGATACGGCGATGGGAAGGCCGACCGAAACCCAGCACAGTGCTGCAAGAAAGTTTCGACGCGTGACCATCACGCTCCTCCTGAAGAGTTTTTACCGGGATGCGCCTGATCGCGGTCTCGCGAATGCCTTGACGCTATCACCGATCGTCGGCGTCGCCGCCGACCCGACAACAGTCCACCGGGAAAGCCCGACATTCGCTTTCGCCGGCTGTTGCGCCATCTTTGGTCACGGTCTGACCGGTGCGTCAACTGCAATCGGGGTGTCTCAGACGTTTCGCTTTCGCCGGCCGGACGATCGTCCGATATGATTCGGACCAAAGTCCGACGACGGGGCGCGGTGGCCAGGCGAAAGCCGTACTGCAGCCTCCCGAACGAGAGGCTGCAGGAAGGGATATCCATGCGGTTTCCATCGCGCAACCTGGCCGGGCCATGGTGGCGCTGCGGCCGGCCGACGCGGCCGGATCAGGCCGCCCGCACGCCCGCTTTCATCGGGATTTCGATGTCGACTTCGAGCGTGGTGACGTGCTCGCCGCGTTCCATCGTGACGTTAACCTTGTCGCGGTCGACCTGGACATGCTTGGCGATGACCGCGAGAATTTCTTCCCGGAGCACCGCAACGAGGTCCGACTGGCCGACCGACGCCCGCTCATGCGCCAGCAGCACCTGCAGGCGCTCGCGCGCCGTCGGCGCCGAGGTCTGCTTGCTGAAGAAACGGAAAATGCTCATGCTGCCCTCCGTCCGAATATCTTGCCCAGGAAGCCGCGCTTCTCGCCGGGAATGGTCATCGGCACCGTTTCCCCCGCAAGGCGGCGCGCGGCATCCAGATAGGCGCGCGCCGGAGCGCTGCTGCTGTCGGCGAGCGTCACCGGGGCACCGAGGTTGGAAGCCTTGAGAACGTCCATGCTCTCCGGAACGATTCCGATGAGCGGGATGGACAGGATCTCGAGAACGTCATCGACCTTGAGCATGTCGCCGCGCTCGGCGCGGACGGCGTCGTAGCGCGTCAGCAGCAGGTGCTTCTCGACCCGCTCTCCGCGCTCTGCCCTTTCGGTCTTGGCATCGAGCAGGCCGATGATGCGATCGGAGTCGCGGACCGAGGAGACTTCCGGATTGGTGACGATGACGGCGAGGTCGGCGTGGCGCATCGCGAGCGTCGCGCCGCGCTCTATCCCGGCCGGGCTGTCGCAAATGATCCAGTCGAAATGCTTCTTGAGCTCTTCCATCACCCGCTCGACGCCCTCGGGGGTCAGGCTGTCCTTGTCGCGGGTCTGCGATGCCGGCAGCAGGAAGAGGGTGTCGAGCCGTTTGTCGCGGATCAGCGCCTGCGGCAGCTTCGCGTCGCCCTGGATCACGTTGACGAGGTCGTAGACGACCCGGCGCTCGGCGCCCATGACGAGGTCGAGATTGCGCAGCCCGACGTCAAAATCGACAACGACCGTTTTCTCGTTGCGCTGCGCCAGCGCCGCACCCAGTGCGGCGGTTGACGTCGTCTTGCCGACGCCGCCCTTTCCAGATGTAACTACAACTACTTTCGCCATCTTCCCGCTCCTGTTGTCAGAGCGGGAGGAAAACTGCGAGCGGTTTCCGCCCGCATCCCCGCTCTAATTCTATAAATCAGCCGGCGACCGGCTCAGTTCAGTCTTTCTGCCATGATCGAATCGCCTTCCAGCCACAGCTGGACCGACTGCCCCCGCAGATTGGGGGCCATGTCCTCGGCCGTCTTGTAGACGCCGTCGATTGCCAGCAGTTCCGCTTCGAGTCGGCGGCAGAAGATGCGCGCAGACGCGTTTCCGACCGAGCCTGCCAGCGCCCGCCCTCGAAGCGTCCCGTAGATATGGACCGAACCTCCTGCGACGATCTCCGCGCCGGATGCGACGGAGCCGACCACCGTCACGTCGCCTTCCGGGAAGATGACCGACTGTCCGGACCGAACCGGTTCCCGGACGATGATCGATGCCGTCGCCCGAACCGGCTGAACGTCCTCCGATGTCACCGGCGCAGCGGCCTTTCCCTTGCCGGCCTTCGGCGGATCGGCCGGATCGGCCTCGGGCACTTCGAAATCGGGAGCCGGCCGGCCGCCCTTCATGGCAGGCGGCATCCCGGGCTCGAAAAGCGAGGGACGTCCGCCTTCGATCCCCATGACCCTGACATTGCGCTGGCCGAGCTCGTCGAGCAGGCTCTTCAACTGTTTCCGGTCGATCTCGAGATCCGCCACGTCGAGCACCACCGGGCGCCCCAGGAAGAAGCCCGCCGAACGCGAAGCGAGGTCATCGAGCCGGCCAAGCCACCAGTCGAGCGGCAGTTCCGGGGAAAGCACCAGCGCCAGGAAGGAGCGGCCCTTGATGCGGATCGAGCGAGCGTCTGTTAGCACTTTGGTCATCTTCGTTAATTTTTGGTTGCCAAGATGTAGGCGAGCCATGGTTAACAAACAGTTAACCGGGCCTCCTTCTTTGCCTGATCTTCGGTCCGTTTCGCCCCTGCACGACGTGAAGATTTCCCTCACGCGCGAGACCGTCTGTCCAAGATGAGACTCGACGGAACCGGCGACCAGTTCTAGGCAGCATGGTGACGAGGGGAGCTTGCACAGGGCTGACGAAGGCGGGATGCCCATGCGGGAAGAATTGACCGCTGCCGCCGAAATCGGGGGAGAGAAACCCTGTGAACCTCTCCCCCCGCACTTCTCAGGGCTTGCCTCCAGGTCAATCCGGACGCCTTGCCCCGGCCTGGATGAAGGCGTCTGTGTCCCAGATGGGAAATTCCTCCTCCGCCTCCGGAAGGCCGATATCGCGGCGCATCCGATTCGACAGGTGAGAGATCTGGTTTTGTGCCTGACGGCGCCTCCATGCGGCCGACATCAGTGCTCGTGCGGTCTTCCAGACGCCGAATTTGCGGTAAAGCTCATCGGCCGCCGCCGCGAGGGGTTCGACAACTATTGCTTGTGGTTCACGCATGACTGTCCGTCCCGGCGCGATGATGCGGCCAGGTCCTTTCGAGGATCAAAAGACGTGCGGATGCGGAACGCAACAATGCGAACAATTGTCCCGTCAGCCGGTCACGTCAGTTAAAAGGGAAGCGCCAAATGGCGGAGATGCGGGCTTGTGAGCCTCAGATCAGTAGCGGCTGAAGCCAGATGCGCGTCGCATCGAAGGCACGATAGCCGTTCCGCCACAGAGGCGCACAAACACGAGATTGGAATTCATCTTACGCCTCCTCTGATTTGAATTGCGGATGAGGTGATCCTCGCACGAGACCGGCCGATCGGCAAGTACTCAATTTCGAATTGCAATCGGTGCTTCATCCCTGTTGCGGGAATACAACAGTCTTCCCATGAGAAGGCGCATCCGTGCGGCAGGGCACGTCGTTCAACTGCATCTATTATTGCTTGGCGAGACTCATGTTACCCTAACGGCGCATCTCCGGTTGAACGCAGGGCGGCCGCTTCTCTACTCGCCGTCGTGCAGTCAATCGAAGATGATCGTCAGCAGCGGAGAAAACATCATGAACCGCAACGTTATCATTGGCATTATCGTGCTCGCGATTATCATTCTCGCGGTCATATTCTTCATGCCCGGGACGGCTGAAACGCCCCCCGCGACTGAAACGACTCCCCCCGCGACGACGGAGCCCGCGCCCACAGAACCGGCACCGGCACCGACGACACCTGCACCCTCTCAATAAAGCCGGCCGATCGCACGCCCCGTTCAGGGACGGGGCGTGCGATCGGATTCTTACTCGATCTCCTCGACCGGCTGCACCAGCTGCGGCCCGAGATGCAGGTAGCGCGTGGCCTTGCGCTTGGCGGCAATATCCGCCCAGACGCGCTCAACCTGAGCCGCGCCCAGATTTGCCGCGCGTCCGACCTCGTCGGCGCTGAGCCCGTTGTTGAGGCCGAAGAGGCACAGATCCATTCGGTCATAAGGCAGCGAGAAATAGAACTCCTCCTGCGTCTGCTCGAGCGAATAGGTGTCGGTGGTCGGCGGCCGGCGCCGGATTTCCTCGGGAACGCCGAGATAACCGGCAAGCGCATAGACCTGCGACTTGTAAAGATGGGCGATCGGCTTGACGTCCGCCGCGCCATCGCCGTTCTTGACGAAGAAGCCCTGATCGTATTCCAGCCTGTTCGGCGTACCGAGCACGGCAAAGTTCAGCCGGTCGGCATGGTAGTATTCGATCTGTTTGCGGGTGCGCTGCTTCATGTTCGTCGCGGCGACGATGCCGAGATAGACGGAAGGCGGCATGCGCAGCTTCGTCTGCTTCCCCTCGGGGTTCTGCACCACGAGCGAGGAAATGTTGTAGCCGTCGCCTTCGAGCGCATTGGCGATGACGATCTTCGACGCCCAGCCCGGCCCGTAATCCGGGACGAGTTCGCGAATGAAGGCGTCACGCCGCTGATAGCAGCCCATGGCGTCGAGCGTCGGTCCGATGTCCTCGACCACCGCCTCGACACCGAACGTCTCGGCGACCAGCCGGCCGAGGTGCAGGCTTTCCGGATCGGAATCGTTTTCCGGCATGAAGAGACAGAAGACGTTCTTCGCACCGACGGCGCGCACGGCCAGCGCGACCGAGACGCTCGAATCGATGCCGCCGGAAAGGCCGAGGACGAGGCCGCGTTTGCGCAGGCTGCGCAACTGGGCCCGCAATCCGGCAACTATACGTTCGGCTTCCGCAGCTTCGTCGATTTTCAGCGTGTCGGCCGAGAAGACGAGCCTGTTCTGGTCCGGTCGGATATTCATTCTGCGGGCTCCAATGTTTCGGCCGCAAGGCGGCGACTCACTTTTCCTGTATCCGTCTTCGGCAATTCGGTGCGGAATTCGACGATCTTCGGCACCATGAAATCCTCGAGATGGCGGCTGCAATGACGGATGATGTCCTTCTCCGTCAGCGTCGGGTCCGACAACACGACGAGAGCGCCGATCGCGGCCCCAAGCACCGGATCGGGAACACCGATGACCACGGCCTCGGCAATTCCGGGATGCGCATGCAGCACGGTCTCGACCTCCTTGGGCGCCACCTTTTCGCCGCGCGTCTTGATGATGTCGTCCTTGCGGCCGACGAAATAGAGGAAACCCTCCTCGTCGGTACGGAACAGGTCACCGGTGTGAAGCACCTTTTCCCATGGATTAGGGCCGGGGCGGAGCATGCGCTCGGTCGCGGCGTCATTGCGCCAGTAGCCCTGCATCACATGCGGGCCGCGGATGACCAGTTCGCCAGGTACACCGGGCGGTACCCGGTTTCCCTCGTCATCGACCACGAAGGCTTCGGTGTTCGGTATCGCGATCCCGACGGAACCCGGCCGCCGGTCGAGCTCTTCCGGCGGCAGATAGGTGCAGCGTTTGCATTCCGTCAGTCCGTACATGGAATAGAGCCGGGCGCCCGGGAAAAGCTCCCTCAGGCGGGCAATATGCGCCGGCGGCAGTGCTGCCGCGGTATTGGAGAGAAAACGAAGGCTCGGGAGAAAGCCGGGTTCGAGGTCACGCATCTGCAAGATCATTGCCGCCATGGTCGGCACCAGCGGGAAGCCGGTAACCCCTTCGGTCCGGATACGGTCGAAGATCGCCTGCGGGAAGGCGAATGACTTTTCGAGTACGAGCGTCGCGCCGAGCCGGATCGCCATCAGCAGCTGATAGAGCCCGTAGTCGAAGGCGAGCGGCAGCACGTTCAGGATGATGTCGTCAGGCGTGTTCTGGAGATAGGAGGTGATCGACTCCGAAGCCGCATCGATATTGCGATGCGTCATCATCACGCCCTTGGGACGGCCCGTCGACCCCGAGGTATAGATCAGCATGCCGAGGTCGACGTCGATGCCGCCGTGGCGGACGGGTGCGGGCGCAACCGTGAGGCACTCCTCAAAGGAAGCGGCACCGTCCGGGATGCGCCCCCCCGGACCCGCGGTCGAAGCGACGAATGGCGCATGGCCCCGAGCAAGCGCCAGCGCCTCGGCAACGACCGGCATCAGCTTGGCCTGCGTCAGGATAGCCGCCGCCTCGCAATCGGCGACGATATAGGCAAGCTTGTCCGCCTTGGTCGAAGCATTGATCGGGCTGAAGGTCGCACCGGTCTTGAGGATCGCGAAGATCGCGACGGCCGCCTCCCAGCAATTGTCCATGAACACGAGAACCCGGTCGTTCCGCTTCACGCCGCTTTCGGCAAGAGCGGCGGCGAGGCGGCTCGAAAGATCGTCGAGTTCGGCATAGCCTAGCCGCCGGCGATCGGTGACCAGCGCCGTCTTTGCCCCGTTTGCCGCGGCGTTCCTGATGAGGAATTGCTCGAACCGCATGATGGTGATGCCCCCGCCCTTCGCCGCTTACGCCGAGACCGGCACGGCGGCTTTCGCTTCGATGAACGCCGAAATCCGCGCGAGCGAGTCGAGATTTTGCGGGACGATGTCGGCATCGGCCATCACGATCCCGAAATCGTCTTCGATGAAGGCCACCAGTTCCAGAACGCCGGTCGAATCGATGATGTCGTTCTCGATCAGCGAAGCGTCGTCGGCGAGTTCGTATGCGCTGTCGCCGAAGAGAAAGTTCTCGATGACGAATGCCTTGACCTTGTCCTTAATCGCTTGGGTCATTCCACTTTCCTTTTCTCCAAGGGTTTTTACGCGGCCTCAGCCTTGCGAAGGCTGGTGCCGGTGAATGTCTGCAGCCAGAGTTGCGTCGAGAGGACGCCGACGAAGGCCGCGTTGTCGCGGAAACCGGAGGCCGGGCGCGACTGGCATTTCTCGTAGAGTTTCGTTACCGCTTTGGCGTTGAAGAGCCCACCGGCGGCGACCGCGTCCTCGCTCATGGCCGACCGCACGTAATCGAGTTCGCCCGCGCCGCTGAAGGAGTGGCTGTCCGGAGCGCGATAGGGCTGCTTCGTCCGCCGGCCGATCGCCGGCGGCAGCAGATCTTTCGTCGCTTCGCGCAGGATATGCTTCTCGACGAGCCCTCTGAGCTTCATGTCCGGCGGCAGCTTTGCGGCGAATTCGACGAGGCGGTGGTCGAGGAACGGGAAACGGCCCTCGATCCCATGCGCCATCGCCATGCGGTCGCCCTGGCTCGAGAGAATATATCCGGGCAGCAGGAAGCGGCTTTCGAGATATTGGGCCTGATGCAGCGGATGCCAGCGGCCAAAGGCGGCGGGGAGCCGGCTGACCAATTCTTCCGCCGCATCATAACCCTTGAGTTCGGCGCGCAGGTCCGAGGAGAAGAACATCTTGGTTGCCGCCGTGCCTTTGAGGCGTGGCCGATGCGAAAAGAGCGGGTCGTCGAGGGCAACGTCGCCGGCGCCGAAAAAGGCGGCGAGGTACTCGGCCGACTGCTGCTGCAAACCGGGCAGATAGGGGTAGAGCTTGCGGAAGAGGTGCGGCCTGAGGCGCGAGCCGGGCTGCCGGCCGCAGAAGCGGCGGACGCGCGCTTCCTTGAAGATGTCATAACCGGCGAACACCTCGTCGGCGCCCTCGCCCGTCAGCACCACTTTCAGACCCGCTTCCCGCACCAGGCCGGACAATTTGTAGAGCGGTGCGGGCGCAGTGCGGATAATCGGCTTCTCCGTAAAGCGGATGACATCGGGAAAGTCCCTGGCGATGTCACCGGCGCGGCATGCGACAGCCCTGTGCTCGGTTCCGAGTGCCGCTGCCATCTCCTCCTGGAATGCGCTTTCGTCATGCTCCGCGCTGTCGAAGGTGACGGAGAAGGTGCGCAAGCCTTGGGACGTCATCCCCGCCGCCAACGCCGAGATTATGGACGAATCGAGGCCGCCGGAAAGATAGGCGCCGACGGGCACATCGGCCCGCATGCGGATCCGCGTCGCGTCCGTCAGGAGCGCGCGCAGTTCGTCCGCAGCGCGGCTTTCCTCCGCGTGGGCAGAGCGCTCGTCGCGGTCCGGATAATCGAGCTGCCAATAGGGCCGTGTCGTGATGCCGTTCTGATCGGCGATCATCAGATGCCCGGGCTCGAGCTCGTGGATGTCACGGAAGGGTGTGCGCGGCGCGATCGGCGCCCACAGGGTGAATATCTGGTCGAGCGCGATCGGGTCGATCTCTGCGGAGACCCCCGGAACTTCGAGGAGCGCCTTGACCTCGGATGCGAAATAGAGCGTGCCGCCTTTCAACGTGTGGAACAGTGGACGCACACCCATGCGGTCGCGCGCGAGCACCATCCGGCGTAGGCGTGCGTCCCAGATCGCAAAGGCGAAGTCGCCGTTGAGGAGGGAAAGACAATCCGCGCCCATCTCTTCGTAAAGATGGAGGATCACCTCCGTATCGCTGGAGGTGCGGAAACGGCGGCCCCTGGCGCGCAGGTCGTCGCGCAACTCCACATAGTTGAAGATTTCGCCGTTGAAGGCGATCGTCAGCTCGCCGCTCGGGTCGGACATCGGCTGCTGGCCGTCCCCGAGCCCCACGATCGACAGCCGAACATGACCGAGGCCCGCACCCGGCACGGTGAAGAGCCCAAGCTCGTCCGGCCCGCGGTGGCCGATCGCGGCCGTCATCCTCTCGAGAAGGGGCTTACCGTCCCGTATTGAACCAAAATACCCGCCGAATCCGCACATGCCTATTCGCTCTCACGCCCGCAATGACACCCTAAATATAGACTGAATACCGGCGAGAATAGTTAATCAGCGGGGCTTTTTTCAATAATGGTAAATTGTCTTCTTGACCTCGATAATAATCACCGCATCCTCGCCCGCCTAATATTCACATTTACTTTGATACGTTTTTACGCATATTTTACTAAAATTGGACGCACCAACAAATCATGCAATCTGAACGGATGGATAACGGGACCGCGCGCCGCCCAGGTTCTTTCACATTGCAGGGGTCGAGGCGTGGAACCGCGTAGTTTCCATTTTGTTAAGAAAAAGCGTCCAATCTTAACGTTTGAGCTGCACATCTCGGAGCACATGATGAGCTACGATTGGACCGGCGAGCGGACACGTCGGATGAAGATGATGAGATATGCGATCGCCATTGCCCTCGCCCTTGGGCTTATCGCCGGCGCGGCATCCTGGACGCTGCAGACCATCTAGGCCTGTTGAGATTCATTTCGAGTTTATAACGGCTGCTGCGAGATGGATAATGGCGTTGAAGCTCTGGTCGGTTTGTCGGCACGCATGGCGATGCGCTTGAATTCCTTGAGTGCCGAGCGTGCGCGTCTCATAAGACGCGCGGCGCAGTAGGAGGCGTATCGGTGGACTGCAATCTCTCCTTTGCCTCGTCCCTGTGCTCGTCACAGGGATGAGAGCAGCGCCGCGTCTGCGGCGCGGAAGAGTTCTTTCAGCCCAAGGACTTGGTCTGGCTGGATTCCTGTGACAAGCACAGGAATGAGGGACCGGGGATGTACGGCTATCACAACTTCAGCTTGGGAATGTGCGAGGGATGGTCAACCTGTCCCGCAATGAAAGGTCACGTCCACATTCCGGCATAGAATCGAAGCGGGACGCTGTACACGGGCGTGACCGGCGACTTTCCGCGCCGCCTCGCTATCTTCCCGGTTTATGAACCGCGCCGAGGGGCCGCACCCTCTCCGACCTCATCCCCCTGTGCTCGTTGTATAGCCCGGACACATGACTGACAGGTGTTCGGGGAGATGGCTGACACGTTCATACTGGCATGGATCGGTTTCGCGAGGAGGTTGTCCATGCCGTGGAAAGAGGTGTCGGTTATGGGGGAGAGGCAGGAATTTGTGCGGCTGGCGCTGGCGGAGGGTGCGAACCGCCGGGAGCTGTGCCGGCGGTTCGGGATCAGTGCCGATGTGGGCTATAAATGGCTGGCGCGGTGGCAGGCAGGTGACCGGGAGCTGGCTGATCGCTCGCGCCGCCCGCATGTGAGCCCGTTGCAGTCGAGCGCGGCGGTGGAGACAGAGGTGGTTGCGGTGCGCGATGCGCATCCGGCGTGGGGCGCACGCAAGATCGCGCGCGTTCTGAAAGACCGGGGGCAGCATGCGCCGGCGCCTTCGACGGTTCATGCTATCCTGAAGCGCCATGAGCGGATCATGCCGCCGGTCGGTGGCGCGCCGGCGACCCAGCGCTTCGAGAAGGAGGCGCCGAACCAGCTCTGGCAGATGGATTTCAAGGGCTGGGTTCGGCTCGGCGATGGCACGCCCTGCCATCCGCTGACGATGGTGGACGACCATTCCCGCTTCGTGCCTTGCCTGGCGGCCTGCGCCAACCAGCAGGGAGTGACCGTGCGCGGCCATCTGGAGCGGACATTCCGGCGCTACGGCCTGCCGGACGCCCTTTTCGTCGATAATGGCGCGCCCTGGGGCGAGGCCTCGGGCGAGCGTTGGACAAGACTTGGCGTGTGGCTGTTGAAGCTCGGCGTCGGCCTCCTGCATAGCCGGCCCTATCATCCGCAGAGCCGCGGCAAGAATGAGCGCTTCCATCGCACGCTCAAGGCCGAAATATTCGATTTCGCTCGATTTTCCGATCTGGCTGCCGTCCAGCGCGCCTTCGATGCCTGGCGCGAACTCTATAATTTCGAGCGGCCCCATGCCGCGCTCGATCTCGACGTGCCGGCCCGTCGCTATCGTCCCAGTTCGCGCCCCATGCCCGAGCACCTTCCAGAGGTGATCTACGATGAAGGCGAGGTCGTCCGCACCGTCCCCAGCACCAAGGCCTATGTCAGCTTCAAAGGCCGCAAGTGGAAAGTCCCAAAGGCCTTCTGCGGCGAACGCATCGCCATTCGCCCGCTCGACACGGACGGGCGATACGGCATCTTCTTCGCTGCCCTCCGCATCGCAGCCATCGACTTGACAACCAAGCAATCCGTCAGTGATCTATCCGAACAGGTGTCAGCTATCTCCCCGGGCTAAACA
>NZ_AQWP01000018.1 GCF_000375585.1 Sinorhizobium meliloti 4H41
TGGAGCGCTTTCTGACGGACGGCCGTATCGAGATCGACTCCAACATCGTCGAGCGCGCGATCAGGCCCCAAACAATTACGAGAAAGAACAGTCTATTCGCCGGCAGCGAGGGTGGTGGACGAACCTGGGCGACGGTGGCCACCTTGCTGCAAACCTGCAAAATGAATTGCGTCGATCCGCTCGACTGGCTCTCCCAAACCTTGACCCGCATCGCTCAAGGCTGGCCCGCATCCGAAATAGAAGCGCTCATGCCCTGGAAGTTCAAGCCTGACGTTATCGGCTGACCGCTTACAGAGAGAAAGGGTACGCCTATGACCACAGAGACGACAACGCTAACGACCGAAACCAACCAACTTTGGAATGCAACCTTGCAGACTATCGTGGCCTTCGGCACGGGCGCCGCGTCAGGGCTTACCCTGTTAGGCTAAAAGCTTTGAACATGACGGCGGCGACATCAGGGAAAGCCGCCATCACCAATTCCTATAGCCCGTCCGCGATAGCAGATGCCGAATTTCACCATCGAAGGATCAATCTCTACGACGGCGTGATCAGTATTCATCTATCTGGCGATCGATCTCCGCCTCGGCCGCAGCGCAGCTCTCTGCGAGAGTCGGTTTCTATTTCTTTGAAAGAGCCGCGGAAATTTGGCTCGTGGGGTGTGCGTGTGTGGGTGACAATACTATCCCCACCTGTTGAGTTAGGTTGAGCGAAGCCAACTGAGGGGAACGAGTTTAATATTATCTCGCCACCGTTGGACGGTAGAATCCCGGAACCAGTCTTCCAAAAGTTCGACGTGGTCCATAACGATGATTTGCATGTTGGGGTAGTGCTCTGCGCAATACTCGAAGAGTAGCCGATAGAGCCTCGCGACGGCCGCCTGATCTTCGTCTCCCTTGCCATCGATTTCGCCAACGTCTCGTTCGGGCGGGTAATGCGCTTGAGACGGCTGATCGAGCATCAGGAATGCCGGGACCGGTCGATTCCGAGCACGGAACAAGCCGTGCATCGCGAGATGTGCAGCGACATGGTATCCGACCCAGTTTTCGCCACTTCCAATTTGAGGCAATGCCAGGGGGCCGTCTATAGTGTCGGCGACGACCGTAAGGTTCTTGCGGTCGAGGCGTAGAGGGTTGTCGCCATGTTCGAGTTCCAGCAATCTTGCGTACCGGGTGAGGTCGCGCCCGACGATGCCCAATGCAGTTGTGAGCCTCTCCTCGAGCGCCTCTTGATCAAGCAGTTGCTCAAGCTCGGACACCTCGGCTCGGGCCCGCGCGATCGCAAGCCGGATACCCTCGTCGGAGGCGACAGTTCTTGCATTCTCGAGATAATATCCAATTCGGCCGGCGGTTCGAGCCTGCTCGGTGAACTGGTCTTGCTCGATCCGAAGTCGCTCGTTTTCGGATATTCGAGTGAGGATGTCGGCCTGGACGGTCTTTAACTGATCTTCGAGTGTGTTCCGACGTGACTCAAGGTCGGCCTGCCTTGACTGCAGGCGCGGATTGTCCCGACGCACCGATTGCAGTTGCCCCTCAAGTGCAGTGAGCGACTTACGCACATCGCTCACAGACGGAATGGGTGTGGCCAGATGACTGTCGCAAAGGGGACACGTCGCGGCATCGCCGCTGTCGTCGGCGAGCAAGCCAATTGACGCCAGCCGCGCTTGTTGCTCTCTGGCCTCGACCTGAAATTCTGAAGCCTCGCGTTCAAGCCGCTGAACGTCTGCAATCTCTTCGCGTACCTCTTGCAGTTCGCCACGCAGCCGTCGCCGGCGGTTCTCCAGATCGGTCAGGTCCGCGGCCGGATCGTCGTTGCGGGCGTAGGCAAGCTCTCGGGGTGCGGCAGCGCTCGCAAGCAGGGCGCGAAGGCCAGCTGTAGAGGCAGCCAGTACGTCCGGGGCTAGAAGGCCAACGCGTTTGGCTTCCTGCAGCAGTGACTGGGCAGTGCCAGATGCTTCATTTGCGAGGGTCCGAGCTTCGGCATATTCACGCTCGAGCCTGCGCAATCGCGCTCGAGCTTCATCGTAGCGCATGCGTTGAAGGTAGTGATCCTCACCCATGGCGCCGACGAAGTAAGGCAACGTATCCTTGATGTGCGAAGGGATAAATTGTTCGCCCTGCCGATGAAAAAGAAGGCGGCGACTTGCTATCTCGTCTTGGGCTTGTAGGCAAAAGAAGATTGCCTGGCTAGCCGAGGCTTCCAGCGGTGCCCGCGTCGATCCGGGCTCCGGCACGTGCTTGTTTTCCGCAATGCCCAGTACCATTGAAAGCTGGGCACGCAAGCCATCGGCGGTGACGTTCTTTACGAAGGGCTGCGGCGTGTCTGGGAATCCCTCAACTCCCCGCTCGAAAAAGATTTCGTCGCTGGCTTTTCCGGCTGGTCCCGGATTTTTGCGCGCTATGAGGATTCCTTCGCCGTCGCGATCGAGGAGGATCGAGAACCAGGAGACGCTGCGCCGAATTTCGCCCTCGGGGATAGTACATTCGCCCCGTCCCCAACAGTAGTCAACGATATCGAGTAACGCCGACTTTCCCGTCTTTGAAGCACCGGTGACAATGTTCAGACGACCGAGAACAAAGTCGACGTCGCGGCGCTCACCGCTATGGGAATAAATTGCGACGGCGCGCAACTGCAATGTCATGGCGTCACACCCATGGTTTGAAGAATCTGAACCGGCGCGCCCTGATTGGCGAACCATCGGCCCAACAGCGCGGCTGCGCGACGGATGTCGTCGACGTCAGGTGTCGAGGTTGGTGTTTGTGCCGAGAGCTTCATCGGTTTTTGCCCTGTCCGCAATCCTTCGGCGCCCACTACAAGTGCCTTGTGCTGAGCAAGGAACAGCAAAGCCTCCCGGCTGATCGGACGGAGGCGCAAAGTGCGGTCCGGTAGCTCGGCGATAACCGCTTCATTTTCTGCGGACCAGGTTGCAAAAGTCGTATTGGCCCTGCCGGGCAGAACTGCAAGGGTTGGAGGGTGTAATAGTAACGGCAGAACGACGAAGGCAAGCGGAAGGGGAAATGCTGAAGCTCGAATTCGCTCGTAATCCTTGACGGCACGAGCAATCAGTTCGCCGCAAAATGCCGGGTTGAGAAGTGCTGCTTCCTCGGAGGGACGATCGCGCCACGCGAGGCTCCATCGTGACGCCACTGCTAGACCTCCTCGGTTGCGCAGGCCGTCTCGTAGTCCGGGTGCCAACCTACACGCAGCTCGTTGGCCAGAATGTGATAGGAGCCGACGGTCAAAAAGCGGTGAGTGACGGTCCGGAACGGGAAACGGGCGTCAGCTTCCACCCAGCTATACAGTTCCTGCCCAGCTTGGCGGTATCCCAAATCGGTCATTCCGCCATCTCCGATTTTATCGCGCATCTGCTGAAAGCGCGGTTGCCATTCCTCGATGAGAGTCATCTCGTATCGCGCGATCTCGCCATCGAAGACCAGATGCTCGCGAACCCATTTGGATCTCTGGGTAAACGCGCGGTAGTAGTCGCGCTTAGCATATTCGATTCGATTTCCGCCAACGCCGATCGCCTTCAATTGGCGGACAAATGCGCGCCTTTCGTAGTCGGCGATCTCGTCCGTTGTGGGATCAACATGCTCCTGGTCTGCGACCAAAGCGTCCCGTTTCAAGCCATCGCGTATGTCGTCGAGCTTTGCTTCTAGCTCCAACACGGAGATTGACTCCACAGGGCTCGCCATAAGTGCTCTGCAAACGCGTGGCCACCACCAGCCCTCCAGTCGCTCGCGGGCAACACCTGCCTGACCCCGAGGCGCGAGCATTCGCAAGTCGTTCTCGATGGTCTTATCCAGATCAGTGACGAGAGGTTGATTGTCAAGGATTTCGACCGAGCTCAGCAGCGAGGCACGCATTGTTGGGCTGAGAGCCATGAAAGCGGCGTAAGCTGCCTTCAATTCTTGATTTCCCCCCGCCTCAGCGACGGCAACCAGCAGCGCAGCAGCAGCCTTGGGATCGCGTGTTTTTCCTTCGGAGTAGGCGCCAGGCGGAAGGAGCATGGCAGCTGCGCTATCGCTTGGCGCACGACCGGTTGTCACCAAAGCCAGGCGGGTACGCGCGGGAAGTGTCGGATCTTGCGCAGTAGCCTCACTCCAGACGCGAAGTGTCTTCCAAAGGTCGACGCTTTTGTCCGTGAGACTTGCGATACGATCGATGTGGTGCTTGGCCTGAAGAAGCTCCAGCGGTGTTCCATCTCTCTCGAATGAAACATCGTCCAGCCTTTCGATGCCTACCTCTACCCCCGCATCGGCATTCACGTGCCTCAGACACAGCGCTAGAGCCAAGCGGGCCTGATAAAGATAACCTGATGCGGATGGAGCTGCGCTAAAGTTCGTAGATGCAATGGCCAAGCTGATCCCCCTAAGGTTGAGCTTAACCATTTTTTCTTGAACAGCAATCTCGCGCCAGTAATTTGTGCGTTCCCAAGAACAAAGCGCACAGAAAACGGTCCGCACTCACGGCCAAGACAGTAGTACAGAGCGCCTAACGTCGACGGCTAGCCCTTTCGTGCTCCGCAATCAGGTAGATCAAGTAACTTCGTGTAAGATTTCGTTGGTCCGAAAACGCTGACAAGCGTTCCGCCGCGCCGGATCAACCCTAATCGGTCAAACCATGACGAGCCAGGCTTGGCGTCGCTAGGAGCTTAAACGGAGGGGCACGCCCGGCCCGCTTGGCACCACGACGGGAAGATCCTCATTTTGGCACGGATAGGAGGAGAATCCGCTGGCCGGGCGGCCAGTTGATAGCCACCCAAATTGCGCCGGTTGCGCTGCAACCCCGCGCGATCGCGTGCCGGTCCTATCCTTCCTTATTATGTTTCATCGGAACGGAATATTGCTGAAGGAAAGTTGTCGGCGTGAAGCTGTGGGTCGTCAGAAGCTGACCGATGCGCTGGACGTCGTTGAGGACATTGGCGTCTCCGAGAGCTTTTGCGAAATCAAGCAATGCGTTGCGCAGCTTCTCAAGTTGCTTTTCGGTCATGACCCGGGCGCCCTCGATCACCGCCGCTCCCGGACCGACATGTTTCAACGGGTGAATGATCAGCACGTGTTTTGGCACGATCTTTGTATATTTCTCCTCGAACCAGTCGATCGCTTGGCCCAACTGCCCAAGGTCGTCCTTGGATATGCCCTTTTCGGATTTCGCACCGTTCTTGCATTCGATGACGACAAACTCGCCATTGGAAAACGCCAAAAGGTTGTCCGGTCCCTTTTCGAAAGAGATCTCCGGCCGCTGCGACCCCATCCCGAGCAAGCGTCCCATGGCCATGATGGCGCCCTCGAACTCGTTGTTGGTGTCAGGCGCAAATTGCAGGTCCTCGACGAGAGTCTTGAAATGGAGAATCCGATCGGTTGCTTCCAGGAAGCGATTCCGGTGATATTCTTGAACCGCGGCAGCCTGCTTGCCGGCAACCGGCGCCAGTTTCTGATAGGCAATTCCCTCGATGGGCTTCAAAACCTGCTGATTGAGCTTGTGCGCCGCCAGTAGTACCTTCTGAGCATTTCCCGGGTCGATATGATGAGCGATTTCCGCTTGCCTGACGAGCGCGAACGCTTTCGCGTCGTCATCGTCGAGGGTGTTCCCGAGGGCCTTCAGGACCCCAACAGCATCGGGGTGATCGTTGATCCTTGCCAGGTCGAAGGCTTCGCGAATCCCGACCCCGACCGAGTCGAGCGAGAGGCCCGGTTCAACCTTGGCCTTAAGGAGCGCTTTCTTGGCAACCTTGACCCATTGGGGATCGCGATCGAGGCATTGCTGGATGACCTTTTTCAGGCCTGCCATGTCCGTGCCGTCGAGCTGTTTGGCCAAGCTCGTCGAGAGTTCCAGCTGCGCCTGCGTCGCGCCGGTCAGCATCTTGCGGCCTTCCGGAGACTTGATCCGGCTCGTGAGCTTCGCTCCACACAGGAGGACGACGCAATAGTCGTCGTTCGAGCGAACACCCCGCCCCATGCCTTGCTCGATACGTTGCATTTGACGGCGAAGTCCAGCCTTCGAATCCGCCAGAATGTTCATGTCGGACGCCTCACGAAATGAGGACACCTCGGGAAGATCGACAAGCGCGAGAACGCGGCAAGCATCTCCGGGCAGATCGATGCCGTCGTATCGGTTGATCAGGACAGTCAGGCCGACATGTCCCGCCCGCAATTTGTCGATGCCGACCGTCACCTTGTCGCCGATCAATATCTGGTCGGCGACATCAGCCCAATCCTCTGAAGCGGCCTTCGAAGGAACGATCACCACGACGTTCTCTTTTTTCGCGATGCTAACGAGCATCTTTCGAATGTCCGGTATCTCGATGTCGGGGTTGAGCTCTTGCGGCATCAGGATCATCCGCTCGCCCATGAACTGGGACGATACCGGAATGATCGGGTCAGCAAGCTTTTTGGAGTTCGCGCCGAAATGGGTGACCAGCACCGTATCGTCGGAGAGCGTCGCCGTCATGTAGATCCGGCGCTTTGCCTTCGAGAAGGATCGAAGCAGATCGGTGGGCGGGCAGATCGGCTCGATTTCGAGCGATTGGCCGCCAATGAAGCAACGGCAATAGGGAAGGATCTCGTGAAGCAGCGGGTAGCTGAACATCAGCTCGTCGTCGTCCTTGCTCTCGTGCAGAACCTTGAGGATCTTGTCCTGCTTGTCCTTCCAGGCCCAAAACGGCACTTCCATGATGGCGCGGGGATCGCTTGCCTCCAGCGAGAGGAAGCGTGAATGGCTTTGCTTCTTGAGATCGCCGGAGACGATCTTCAGAATTTTACCGTAGGCTTCGTGGGTGTGCGGAAGCTTGATCCGGAATTGATCGGAAATCGTCGCGATCGAAGCATGGGCGTCGTCGACGATAACCGCGCCGATATTCAGTTTGACGTTCTCGACGCCGAAAACCGATCGGCCGTTGAAGAGCTTGTGGACGGTCGTGACACAGATTTTCTGACCAGCTGCGAATGCCGCGTCGCGGGGATCCTCCACCACTTCCAACCCAAGTGCGTCTGCTTCTTCGGTGACCTGCGAGACCAATTGGTGATCGGGGCAAATATAAAGCGCAAGACCCACACCCTCGTTGAGCGAGCTTTGCAACAGGAGAAGCCCGACGAGTGTCTTGCCGCTGCCTACATTGAGCTTGATGACCGTGTCGCGCTGACCCAGGCCTTCATGACCTCTGTTTGGATATCGCGGGGGAATGCAAAACGTTTATCTCGGTTGAGCGTCAGAAAAATGTCGCGAGGATCAATGACCGGTGCTTCGTCGTCGTCCAGCAAGTCTTCAAAATTTACCAAATTTGCCTCCCAACAGCGCTCCAATCGATAGCCCACGCCGCATATATGCATCAACCTGAGATTTACCAATGACGGTTTCGATGAGTCCGTCTGACATTTTGTAATTAGGGCGCGCAAAAACGCTGATCGACTCGGGTAGGATTGGAAGAGGGACGCGAGCTTACTGGCGCGAAACGGACGCCGTGATCGATCATATCGCCGACGCGCCGCGGACCTTCGAACTTCCTTATCTGGAGACCCCGGCGCGCCAGATTGAGGAGCAGCTAAAGCATCAACTGGGCGGTTGAGCGGCTGAGGACCGCGGCTCGCTTGCAGCAATTCACCTTGTGAAGGACGTCCACCGCGCATAACAATATGAAGAAAATTCGGGCGGGTTGTTTGGGAATGCAGTTCAAGCAAAGAACATTAATGCAGATCGCGGATATGATCTGCGGGAATTTCGAAGACAAGGATAGCTATTTCCGTTATCGTTCAAGCACCTATCTCACCGAGTTTTTCTACGACTGCGATACGGACTATCGCCACGACGGGTCGACCCGCAACTATTGGGTGGCCGAAACACTTAAGCAAATTCTTGCCGAGCCGCATCCGGGGTCAAGCGTTCCTCCGCAGACGTTCGGACGTGTGATCAAAACCCTGATGGACCAATCGGATGCCAAGAACGAGGTTTCTGATCGGCCAAATGCGTTGGAGATGCTCAATGGCGCGCTGGCGCGGGAGGGCTTCGAGGCCTTCTACGCCGAGGACCGTCAATGCTATCTGCGGCACATCGCGACCAATACGATTGCGACGGCAGGGCCCAATCCCCATCGCCCATTCTCGGCGACAGAGCTCAAGCGCCGAGAACAGTTGACCGCATATCTCGAAAGCGTCTCGGAAGATGCGCTCATCGAGGACGTTCTGCTGCCGCTGTTCCGTCAGCTTGGTTTTCACAGGATCGCCGCTGCGGGGCACCGGGACAAGCAACTGGAATACGGCAAGGACGTTTGGATGAAGTACACGCTGCCGACGCAGCACGTCCTCTATTTTGGCATGCAGGTGAAGAAGGGGAAGCTTGATGCCGCCGGCGTCAGCAAGGCTCAGACGGCCAACGTCGCCGAGATCCTGAATCAGGTCACGATGATGCTCGGGCATGAGGTTTTTGATCCCGAGATCGGCAAGCGCGTCCTGGTCGATCATGCCTTCATCGTAGCAGGCGGCGAAATCACGAAGGCCGCGCGGAACTGGCTTGGAAACAAGCTTGATGCCTCGAAACGCAGCCAGATTCTGTTCATGGATCGCGACGATCTCCTGAATCTGTATGTGGTCACGAACCTGCCATTGCCAACCGCAGCGGTGCCTACAGCCACGCCCCCGGATGACGGTGACCTGCCATTCTAGAGACGCCAGATCCGGCAAAACATCATCAATCAGTTTCAATAGGTTACGAATTGCTCACACGCGGCCATCTCATTGGACAGATCGTCGATGATCTGGTCCGCATTGCAGCGCAGGCTCAGCAGCGCGCGCAGCTGCATCTTTTTGACCTCCACGTCCACGTCGAGGACTTCGCCAAGGAGGTGCTCAATCGTGTGGCCCTTCATTTTAAATAGAGAAGCGACGAGGTTGGTGCGTCAACGGGTGCTTAGCGGCTCTGGTTACCTCGCTCGCACAATGGATTCCGCGCCATAAGAGTATGGAACTTCTTGAATCAGAGTCCGTTTTTCGAGGACCGAACAATCAGGAGAATAACAATGGCAACCACATCCCGAGGCAGAGCGCAGGATCGGGCCAAAGTCGCAGCCGGACAGGATCATGAAGTCCGCTACGAGGCGAAGAAGGAAGGTGTCTCGAAGGACACGGTCAAGAAAGCCGTGAAGAGCGCCGGTAATTCTCGCAAGAAGGTGGAAGCAGAAATCGGTCGGCACTGATCGGTGAAGCTCGCGACCTACAACGTCAACGGCGTGAACGGCCGGCTTGAAGTGCTGCTCAGATGGTTGGATGAGGCCGAGCCGGACGTCGTTTGCCTGCAGGAACTGAAGGCGCCGCAGGAGAAGTTTCCGATCAAGGCGATCGAAGCTGCCGGCTACGGCGCAGTCTGGCAGGGCCAGAAGTCCTGGAACGGCGTCGCGATCCTTGCCAAGGGTCAGGAGATTCACCTGACGAGAAAAGGTCTGCCCGGCGAACCGGAAGACGAACACAGCCGCTACATCGAGGCGATCGTCAACGGCATTGTCATCGGATGCCTCTATCTCCCGAACGGCAATCCATATCCCGGACCGAAATTCGAGTACAAGCTCCGCTGGTTCAAGAGGCTGCATGACTATGCGGCCGAGCTGCTCGAACTGGAAGTCCCGGTCGTGCTCGCAGGCGACTACAACGTCATGCCGACAGAGATCGACGTCTACAAGCCGGAGCGCTGGACGAACGACGCGTTGTTCCGGGTGGAAGTCCGGGAAACTTATCGGAAACTGGTCGACCAAGGCTGGACCGATGCTCTCCGCCATCTGCACCCGGACGAACGTATCTATGCGTTCTGGGACTATTTCCGCAACGCCTATGCACGCGATGCGGGGTTGCGGATCGACCACCTCCTGCTGAGCTCCGAAGCCGCAGCAATGCTCTCTAAGGCTGAGGTCGACAGGCATGTGCGCGGGTGGGACCACACGAGCGATCATGCGCCCGTCTGGATAGAGCTGCAGGAACGGGTGAAGAAGCGGAAGACGAAGTAATCGACGCCCAGTGGAAAGGCAGGCTGATTACAGCAGGCTGCCTTGCTCAACCGGCTCGCCAGATTTCGACACGATCGATGATCCATAAGGTTCACGTGATAGAATAATCAGGGCATCGTTCGGTAGTGGGCGGGCGAGATTTTTTGCTTCCTCCCAAGGTGCACGCATCCAGACGTCGGTTTCTTCCTTCGTCTGCAGCAGGACTGGCATGGCTTTCTCATGGATCGGCTTGACGAGATCGTTAGGATCCGTCGTCAGGAAACCATAGAGGTCATCCGTCGTGAGACCGTCGCGGACTTTTCGGACGCTTTTCCACTGCGGCACATGAATGCCGGCAAAGAACATCAGTGATTTCGCCTCATCGCGGGCAAACCACGCATTCGGCACCCTGCCGCCGGCGTCCTGACTTGCCGGATCCGGTTCGGCAAAGCTGGTGACCGGGACCAGGCACCTATTTTCGACGCCGAACCAGCGCGTCCAGTGGGGCAGGCTGAGCTTGCGAACATTGGTCACACCCCTGTCCGGTTCTATGCGGATGAGTTCGTCCATGTCGACAGCCTGACCCTTGACTCTCAGTTTCTCGGCGCGAATTTCCGCAGCCTTCTTCTGCACGAAGATCGGCGAGGGCAGGCCCCAGCGCGCGTGCAAGAGCTGCTTCTTTCCCTCAGCCGTGTTGCGGACGATCGGCCCCATCTGGTCGGGGTTCATCTGGTAGGCCGGCATCAGGTTGATCAGGCTTTCGGCATCCTGAGCCCATTTCGCGACCCAGTCCTTGTCTTCCATCCGGTAGAGGTTACACATCCAATGCCATCCATGTTCGCAGGGGCGTGGAAGACAATCTAGCGGACGACGCTAATTTCGCTAGTGGAGCTTATAGACGTCGGCATTGTCTTGCCGTTCCCGCAAGCCCTTATAGGAAGGATGCCGCAGTTTGCCGTCCCCGGTCCACGCCCGAAACTCAATCTCGGCGATCAGCGTCGGCTCGACCCAGACAGTGTCTGCTTTTCCGGCATCGGGAATAGGCGGCTGTTTTCGCTTCCAGCGCAGCCTGTCGAGCGTTTTGCGCAACCTGTTCATCTCGGCCTGTTTGAAGCCGGTACCGACGCTCCCGACGTGGACGAGATCGTGGCCACGATAGGCGGCAAGCACGAGCGAGCCAAACCCGCCCGGTGAAGCCGCCGACGGCTCATAGCCGACGATCATGAACGCTTCGCTCTGCACGCATTTGACTTTTA
Source organism: Sinorhizobium meliloti 4H41 (assembly GCF_000375585.1). GTDB lineage: Bacteria > Pseudomonadota > Alphaproteobacteria > Rhizobiales > Rhizobiaceae > Sinorhizobium > Sinorhizobium meliloti_A. The sequence goes on from NZ_AQWP01000018.1 coordinate 11,224, forward strand.
CCCAATCGCCCGTGCGGCCGGAGCGATAGGGCTGATCGAGATGTTTGCCAACGATGCCCTCCAGACCAAGGCGGCAGACGTTCTCAAGCAGGACAGTTGGCTCGGCGTCGATGGTCTCAGAAAGACGGATGGCGCCGTCCTTACCATCCAGAGTGTCCTCGAGAAGATGGCGGCGCGAGCGGTATTCGACATTTCGTAGATCATGGCCGTCGAGATAAATCAGATCAAACGCATAGAGGATGGCGTCCGAGGCGCGGTTGCCAGCGGCCTTGCCGGAAGCGCCGAGGGATTGCTGCAGCAAACCGAAATCCGGCCGGCCTTCTTCATCGAGCACGACGGCCTCGCCATCGATGATCATGGTCGCCGGCCCGAGCGCCCGGGCCGCCTGTTCGATCGCTGGAAACCGATGCGTCCAGTTATGGCCTCCGCGTGTGAGGATGCGGACGCCTTGTGGCTTGATATGGACAGCCAGACGGTAGCCGTCCCATTTCAGCTCCCAGCTCCACTGGTCGCCTTTTGGCGGATGCGCCTTCAGCTCAGCCAGCGCCGGCGCGACGCGATCGGGCATGGGATCGAACAAAAGCTGTGGCTGCGCTGGATTGCGTTTCCTGCGCGGCTTCGAGCGGATCGGAGCTTCGCTGTCACGAAGAAGCGGCTTTGATCTCGGAGGTTTTGACCTGGGCGGCTTTGTCATGCCTGGAGTGCAGCACAAAAAGCTTAAGAACATTGCGACGTTCTGAACTCTGTCCCCGCTATCCACCGGCAGGGCCCGAACGCCTGAAAACTGTGCCAAAAATTCTTTTCGGCCCTACGCGATTGATTCCGTTCGGAATCTTCAAGAACGCTAATGCTAGGTGAATATTCCTACGCTCAATTCGTCTTGACTCTTTGTGGGTATAAGAACAGAAAGTGAACATAAAGCCGCCCGACATGATGTCGAAACCGCCAACGCGACCTTGAAGGGAGCCGTGAACGATGACTGCTGCCCGTGCCCCGAGGGTCCCTGGGGAGGTTTCCGATGTGATCTCAGATCTGCGCGAGCGCATCGCGTCGATCCAGGTCGCGCAGGCCATGCGAGCCGGCTGTCTTGCCTTCGGCGTGCCTGAGATCGATGCGGTTTTGCCGGGCGGAGGTCTCGCTTATGGAGCGCTGCATGAGTTCGCGGGCGGAGGTTCGGGTACGGTCGATGGAGCGGCGGCCGCGCTCTTCGTTGCTGGAATAGCCGCCCGGACAAAGGGGCAGGTGGCGTGGTGCCTAACGAGACCCGACCTCTTCATGCCAGCGCTGGCCCAGGTCGGCCTTCATCCCGACCGGGTCGTGTTCGTCGAGGGGGACAAGGAGGAGGACGTCCTTGCGAGCATGGAGGAGTGCCTGTCCTTCGGCGGCCTCGGCGTTGTCGTCGGGGAACTCGTTCGATTGCCTATGACAGCGTCGCGGCGTCTCCAGCTTGTCGCCGAGAAGACCGGAACCATGGCCATCGCAGTCCGTCGCTGGAGACGGCAGACGGAGGCGAATGATTTCGGCCAGCCGACGGCCTCGACGACCAGATGGCGGGTGAGCGTCATGCCATCGGAAGAACTGCCAGTTCCGGGCGTGGGGAGGGCTCAATGGTTTCTAGAATTGATGCGCGTGAAAGCGGGTGAGTGTGCTGAGTTTCTCGTGAGAGCGTGTGATGACCAGGGTCGTATCCATCTATCTTCCAGATCTGCCGACGGATCGCATTCGTCGGGCCGATCCCTCCATTCCGCCTGAACAGGCCATTGCCGTGATTGCCAGGTCAGGGTCGAAGCGATGGGTCTCTGCCGCCGACGCGGCCGCCAGAAAGGCGGGTGTGAGGCCAGGAATGCCTGCCGCGAAAGCACAGGCGATCTTCCGCGACTTGATGATGGTCGAGGCCGACCCTGCGGCCGACGCCGCTGCTCTTGAACGGATCACCCTTTGGGCATTGACCGTGTATTCGCCGATCGTGGCCAGCGACGGGATCGACGGCATCGTGATGGATACCGAAGGCGCGGATCACCTGCAGGGTGGCGAGCTGCCAATGGTGACAAAAATCGTCAACCAGTTCTTAGGCAGGAAGCTGACTGCCCGCGTTGCCGTCGCAGACACCTGGGGTGCGGCGCATGCCTGCGCGCGGGCGATCAACAGAGAGAACGTCATCGTTCCGAGGGGCGGGACGGTGCGCGTCGTCGAGAAGCTTCCGCTTTCTCTGTTGCGCCTTCCGGAAAAGATAGTCGCCGATTTGAGGACGCTGGGCTTCCAGACGGTCGGTGAATTGGCGAATACTGCCCGCGCACCGCTGACGCTGCGCTTCGGCCCCGAGATCGGACGCCGTCTGGACCAGATGTTTGGCCGCAAGTCCGAACCAATCGAGCCGGTGCGGGCGCCCGAGTGGATCGAAGTATCGCGTTCGTTCGCCGAGCCCATCGGTGCGGCCGAGACGATCAACAAATATGTTGGAAGGCTCGTCACTCAGCTTGTCGGAGAACTCCAGCGCCGCGGCCTCGGCGTGCGCCGCACGGACCTGATCGTCGAGAAGGTCGACGGCACCCGACAGGCAATTCGGGCTGGGACCGCCAAGCCTGCCCGCGACGTCGCATGGTTGACCAAGCTGTTTCGGGACAGAACGGAAAAGATCGAGCCGGGCTTTGGCATCGAGAAGCTGACGCTCGTCGCCGTCATGTCCGAGACGCTGGACGAGGAACAGCGGTCGTCCTCATTGGTCGAGGAAGAGACCACCGATATTACGCCCCTTATCGACGTCCTTGGAAACCGTGGCCAGCGAGTCTACCGCCTGGCGCCTGTCGCATCGGATGTCCCTGAGCGCAGCGTGCGGCGTGTCGCCGCCACCTCCGAGCCGGTCGGCGAGATCTGGACGCATCACTGGCAACGGCCTGTGCGGCTACTCGACAGGCCTGATCCTATTTCGGCGATCGCTTTGATGCCCGATTACCCGCCACGCAGCATCACATGGCGCGGGCGTCGGCACAATGTGGTGCGGGCCGATGGACCGGAACGCATATTCGGGGAGTGGTGGATGCGCGACAGCGAGTTCGACGCTGTCCGAGACTATTACGTCATTGAGAACCAGGCGGGCGAGCGCTTCTGGATTTTTCGTTCGGGGGACGGCGTCGATCCCGAGACGGGCGATCGGCAATGGTACATGCACGGGATCTTTGCATGAGCTACGCCGAGCTCCAGGTCACGACCCACTTCAGCTTCCTGCGCGGCGCCTCCTCGGCACGGGAACTGTTCGAGACAGCGAAACGGCTCGGTATCGGTGCACTTGGCGTTGTCGATCGTAATTCGCTGGCCGGGATCGTCCGGGCGCTGGAAGCATCCCGCGCCACCGGTCTGCGCCTGGTCGTCGGCTGTCGGCTCGATCTCGCGGATGGCATGTCTGTGCTGGTCTATCCGATGGACCGATCCGCCTATTCGCGCCTGACGCGCCTCATCACGCTCGGCAAATCGCGTGGCGGCAAGAACAACTGCATCCTGCATTTGGGATGACATCGTGGCTTACTCGGAGGGCATGATCGGCATTCTGGTGCCGGATCTGCCGGATGCCACCTGTGCCTCGCAGCTTCGCAAGATGGCTGAGCTGTTTGGTGATCGCGCCTACGTTTCGCTCTGCCTGCGCCGGCGACCGAACGACCAGCTGCGCCTGCATGAGATATCCAATATGGCGGCGCGGTTCAAGGTCAAAACCGTCGTCACCAATGACGTGCTGTTTCATGAGCCGGGCCGGCGGCAATTGCAGGACATCGTCACCTGTATCAGGCACAACACCACGATCGACGATGTCGGTTTCGAGCGTGAGCGCCACGCCGACCGCTACCTCAAGCCACCGGAGGAAATGGAACGCCTGTTTCCGCGCTACCCGCAAGCACTGGCGCGAACCCTGGAAATCGTGCGTCGCTGCAAATTCTCGCTTGAGGAGCTGACCTACCAATACCCGGAGGAAGCCATCGTGCCGGGCAAGGATGCCCAGGCCTCGCTGGAGCATTATGTCTGGGAATGTGCGCCCGACCGGTATCCGGAAGGCCTGCCACCGGATGTTTTAAAGACCGTCCGGCACGAGCTCGATCTCATCCGCACCATGAAATATGCGCCGTATTTCTTGACGGTGTTTTCGATCGTGCGCTTTGCCAGAAGCCAGGGCATTCTCTGTCAGGGCAGGGGGTCTGCGGCCAATAGCGCCGTCTGCTATATTCTCGGTATTACCTCGATCGATCCTTCAACCAATGACCTTCTCTTCGAGCGCTTCGTCAGCCAGGAACGCGACGAGCCTCCGGATATCGATGTCGACTTCGAGCATGAACGGCGCGGGGAGGTCATTCAGTGGATCTACAAGACCTATACCAAGGATAAGGCGGCACTTTGTGCGACCGTCACCCGCTACCGGGCCAAGGGCGCAATCCGCGATGTCGGCAAGGCGCTCGGACTGCCGGAGGACGTCATCAAGGCGCTGTCATCCGGCATGTGGTCCTGGTCGGAAGAAGTTCCCGACCGAAACATCAGGGAACTCAATCTGAACCCCGATGACCGGCGCTTAGCGCTCACCCTGAAATTGGCACAGCAGCTGATGGGCGCGCCGCGTCATCTCGGTCAGCACCCCGGCGGCTTTGTCCTCACCCACGACCGGCTCGACGATCTCGTGCCGATCGAGCCAGCGACGATGAAAGACCGGCAGATCATCGAATGGGACAAGGACGACGTCGAGGCGCTGAAGTTCATGAAGGTGGACGTCTTGGCGCTCGGGATGCTCACCTGCATGGCCAAGGCCTTCGATCTGATCCGCGAACAAAAGGGCGAGCACCTTGATCTCTCGAAGATCGAGCAGGAGGATGCGGCGACCTATGCAATGATCCGCAAGGCTGACACGCTCGGCACGTTCCAGATTGAAAGCCGTGCGCAGATGGCGATGCTACCGCGCCTGAAGCCCCGCACCTTCTACGATCTGGTCGTGCAGGTGGCGATCGTCCGGCCCGGTCCCATCCAAGGCGACATGGTGCATCCCTATCTTCGCCGCCGAGAGGGAAAGGAGCCGGTCGAATATCCCACCCCTGAGCTGGAGGCCGTGCTCGGAAAAACGCTGGGCGTGCCGCTGTTTCAGGAAAGTGCTATGCGCGTTGCCATGGTCTGTGCCGGCTTTACCGGCGGCGAGGCCGATCAATTGCGCAAATCGATGGCCACCTTCAAATTCACCGGTGGCGTCTCGCGCTTGAAGGACAAGCTCGTTTCCGGCATGGTGAAGAATGGCTATTCACCCGAGTTCGCCGAAAAGACCTTTTCGCAGCTGGAAGGTTTTGGCTCCTACGGCTTTCCGGAAAGTCATGCGGCCTCATTTGCGTTGATTGCCTACGCGTCGAACTACATCAAGTGCCATTACCCCGACGTCTTTTGTGCAGCCCTTCTCAACAGCCAGCCAATGGGCTTTTACGCTCCGGCCCAGATTGTCGGGGACGCGATCAAGCATGGCGTTGAGGTGAGGCCAGTCTGCGTCAACCGCTCGCGCTGGGACTGCACGCTGGAAGGGATCGGCAGCACCGATCGTCATGCTGTGCGGCTCGGCTTTCGGCAGGTCAAGGGGCTGGCTGTCGCGGATGCAGCTCGGATCGTGGCGGCCCGCATGAACAGCCCGTTCGCCTCCGTCGATGACATGTGGCGTCGGTCCAGCGTGCCGACGGAAGCGCTTGTTCAATTGGCGGAGGCCGACGCTTTTCTGCCATCGCTGAAACTCGAACGACGCGATGCGCTCTGGGCGATCAAGGCGCTGCGCGAAGAACCCTTGCCCTTGTTTGCCGCTGCGGCCGAAAGAGAGATGGCGGCCATTGCCGAGCAGCAGGAGCCGGAGGTGGCACTTCGGCAGATGACAGACGGCCACAATGTCATCGAAGATTACAGCCACATCGGTTTGACCCTGAGACAGCATCCCGTTGCCTTCCTGCGCAAGGATCTCTCGGAGCGCAATATCATCACCTGTGCCGAGGCGATGAATGCCCGGGATGGCCGATGGGTTTACACCGCTGGACTCGTGCTGGTGCGGCAGAAGCCGGGATCAGCCAAGGGTGTGATGTTCATCACCATCGAGGACGAGACGGGTCCCGCCAACATCGTTGTGTGGCCGTCGCTATTCGAGAAGCGTCGGCGGATCGTGCTGGGATCGTCGATGATGGCGATCAACGGGCGGATCCAGCGAGAAGGGGAGGTGGTGCATCTCGTCGCCCAGCAACTCTTCGATCTCTCAGGCGATCTGGTTGGCCTCGCCGATCGGGACACGGAGTTCAGGCTGCCGGCTGGTCGCGGCGATGAGTTTGCCCACGGCGGCGGCGGGCTGGATTCACGCGATCGGCCAAAGCCGGTCGTTCCGCGGGACATGTTCGTGCCCGATCTTCATATCGACACGCTGAAGGTGAAGAGCCGGAATTTTCAGTGAATTATGGTCGGAAACTACTGGTAGGAGGTTCGAATTGTTTCAAGAGTCCTGAGTCACGATCTAGTCACGAAACCATGCGGCGATGCGAGTTCCGCGTGGCCACGAATAGTGGGCAAATTTCAGTGGCCCCCGAATGTCGGCATCAGACTCACCAGTCGCCCACCTTCCACTTCGCACGCGATATGCGCCTGTGCGTCTCGAGCAAACCTTTGTGCAGCAACAACAGCGGCCTGTATAACGGCGGCGCTGCCCCCATTTCAGAGTCTCCTAAGTCGTCACGCATGCACCATTCAAGCGACGAACGCGGTAATCGCGGAGTAATCCCTTTTCTGAACTGTCTACGCGGGTAGGCGTTCTCGGGGCCATGGCCTTCGTCACGCCCACATCTCGGCCAGCCCCATCTTGTGCTGGATCGGACTTTGCGTTTTTATGCGCGACAATTTATCTGAGAATGACCAGATGAGCTCACCTGGAGCCTCGAACATTTGAAAAAGCTACAAAAGAACTTTGTCGTTGAGTACAAGGGTGCGCGTCGAAAACCCGTTCCGCAATCCAACTCGATTTGGGGCAGCGTCGATTTGCGCCAGTTCGCCGAGCACGACGGCAACGTAGAGGCACCAGGGATTGGCGCGTCTCCCGCAGATACAGATGCAGTGGTAGACGAGGTACCCCGCGCACCCGCGTTGACAGCACCTCTTCAGCAAACACCAACATCAAACTTTCCTCGGGAGGAACAAATGGCTGACGAAACAAGCGTGATAGAACCGACGTCCACCGAAACCGAAACTGCTCTGCCGAAAGCGCAGGAGTCAAGGAAGCGTGGGTCGCGTGCCAAGAACGCAGCGCCGGAATCTGCAACTTCAGATGCTTCGGTCGAAGCACCGGCTGTTAAGAAAACCCGGGCGAAGAGGGGTAGCAGAAATGCGGTAGCCGAGGTAAAGCCATCAACTCGCCGAGGCGGACGCAAGGCCACGGCTGCTGGCAACAAGGTTGTCGAGTCCGCCCAGCAGGCTCTCTCGCCTCTCACAGCTGCCGGCGAGGAAATGGAGGACTTGCTCCAGCTCGAGCAAGAAAATCAACGACTGCGGAAGCTGCTTGCAGAAAAGCTGCGTGCGGAGAATACGGATCTTCGCAAACGCCTTGGTCTTGACTGACCCGAGGCGGGAGGATCGGTCGGCTGCCAGGGTCGATCTTTCGCTTCAACGCAATGTTGCTCGGCTGCTCCAACGAGCATCTCCTTACCCAGTCGGTTTCCGGAGGTAGGACAAGATAGGAGTTGAGAAGTGATGGTAAAGTCGCCCTGGAAACTTCTCACCCGATTGCTGTCTCGGGGTAAGGTTGCGGATCAGCGTGATGTCGACCAGGCCGGCCCCAGCGAGATGCTCGACGACGCTGAGCGGCCAGAAATTCCCCGTTTCAACGCCTCTGAAGCGTCCGAGGAAGTCGGGCTCGGACCTGGGCGAGAACTATCGTTGGCATCGCAAGCTGCCGAGAGCGAAAATGTCAATCGCCAGGAGTCAGCGCCCGCAATCGCAGCAGAAGCCTCCGACGTGACGCCGGCTGGCGAGGTACCCGCCTTGGCCTCGGATCGCACTACCGGCACAGTGGGCGCCGGACGTCGAAATTCAAAGCGCAGGGCATCGCCCAAGATTCGCCGGAAAACCAAGGCGGAGGTACCGGAACACAACAGCGATGCGGAGACGGACATTGCTTTGCCGAAGCAGGGGGGGCCAACTCAGGCAAACCTCGTGCAGGCGCTGGACAGCGAGATCAGCGAACTCCGGTTCCGACTGGCAGCCAAGCTCCGCCTCCAGAATGTTCAGCTCAGGCAAATGCTCAAACGATTTGAACCGAAGTGATCCTTCTGTCGATAGCGCGGGCACTGGACTTTGTCAGCCGCCACTCATCCCTGTTCCCGTGAAATTCTTCCACGTAGGACGCATGTCTGTGCAAGCTCAGGGAGCGAAGTGTAGGGTCGACGGTCCAGATCCTTTCAAGAGCTCGAGATGAGTTTCCCCTCTGAACACGGTAGGTAGGAAGTAACAGCCTCAAGCAGTATTTGAGCGCCCAGGCCACAATGGGTCTTCTCTGCGCTTTCGGCATGGTTATGGCTTAGGCCTTCTTTGCATGGAATGAAGATCATCGCCGTGGGCACTACGCGCGAGATATAGACGGAGTCATGGCCGGCGCCGGAAACGATCTCACGTCTGCTCGCTCCTAACTTTTCTGCCGCGTGTCGGACCGTTTCTGTGCAGGTGGCGTTGAAGTACACCGCGGGGCTGTTCCAGATGGTTTGAAGCACGGCACGATCACCGCACTGCTTCTGGATTAGATCTGCCACCTCGATCTCCAGTACGTCGAGCCCGGTATCCGTGACATGACGCAGATCGAGGCTCATGGTCAGCTTGCCGGGAACGACATTTCGGGAAGGTGCAGCGATCGAAAGCTGTCCTGTTGTTGCCATGCCGCCCAGTCGACGCGCAATTGCCTGTGTGCCAAGGATGATGGCGGCTGCATCAGCAAGCCCATCGCAGCGCATGTCCATCGGTGTGGAGCCGGCATGAGCTTCCTGACCGGTGATGACAAGATCGTACCAGCGCATCGCCTGGACACCGGTCACAATGCCGATATCGAGACCTTCCTGTTCCAGGACCGGTCCTTGCTCGATATGCAGCTCGAACATCGCAGCAAAGCGGGTTTCGCCCAATGGAGTTTCGCCGCGGTAGCCGATCTTTTCGATCGCCTCGGCAAAGGAAATATCGTCAGCATCCGTGCGACTGTCGGCAAAGGCCTGGTCGAACACGCCGGCATGTACGCCGGAGCCGAGCATGGCAGGTGCGAAACGCGCGCCTTCCTCGTTCGTCCAGTTGATCAGCATCAGCGGATGCTCGGTTTCAAAATCGGCGTCGTGCAGCGTCCTAAGCACTTCCAGCCCAGCGAGAACACCGAGAACGCCGTCGAATTTGCCACCAGTCGGCTGGGTATCGAGGTGACTGCCCATGGCGATGGGAAGCGCATGTTCATTCCTGCCAGGCCGCGTTGCAAACATATTGCCGACGGTGTCGACCTTGACGCTACAGCCGATGGCCTCGCATTGCGCGCGAAACCAGTCACGCACCTGCCGATCTTCCGGTGAAAGCGTAAGGCGGCGGATGCCGCCGTCCGGCGTTGCGCCGAAAGCGGAGGTTTCCAGGATTGTCCGCCAGAGGCGGTCACTGTCGATCGTCAGATTATGCATGGGTCTTCGTTCTTGTAGCATTGTCGCAGGTATAGGCGCGGCGGTCACGGCCGCCACGCCGGAGGGTCATTACAGCGCGATGCCGACCGATTTCACCTCGGTATAAAGAAGGATGGCCTCATAGCCCTGCTCACGGCCCCAGCCGGACTGGTTGAAGCCGCCGAAGGGAAGGGCAGGGTCGATGACATGGTGGGTGTTGACCCCGACGGTGCCTGCCTTGAGCTTCTTCGCGACCTTGTGGGCACGGCTGACGTCGCGGGTGAAAACGCTGCCCGCCAGGCCATAGATCGAGTTGTTGGCTTCCTTGACGATGGCGTCGATACCGTCGTCATCGAAAGTGGCTACGACGAGAACCGGCCCGAAGATCTCCTCCTTTACGACGGACATTTCGGAGGTGGTTTCCGTCAGGATGGTCGGTTCGAGGAAGTATCCTTCGGTTCCCGCGCGATTTCCTCCGCAATAGAGCTTGGCACCGTCGGCAAGCCCTGCTTTCACATAGGCGCTGACGCGGTCAAATTGTTCCTGGGATACGAGTGGCCCGATCTGGGTCTTCGGGTCGAGGCCGACGCCGATCGACATGGATTCGGCGAAGGTCTTGAGGCCGGTCAGGATGGTATCGGCAATATCCTTGTGAACGTAGAGGCGGGTGCCGGCGGTGCACGTCTGGCCCATATTGTAGAAGATGCCATAGGCAACGGCGGGGATGGCGACAGCCGGGTCGGCATCGGCGAAGACGATCATCGGCGATTTGCCGCCGAGTTCAAGCGAGACCTTTTTCAGGTTCCCCTTGGCGGCGTCGAGAATCTTCTTGCCGACCTCGGTGGAGCCGGTGAAGGCGACCTTGTCGACATCTGGGTGCGCGGCAAGGGCGGCCCCTGCCGTTTCGCCGTAACCTGTCACGACGTTGAAAACACCTGCGGGGAAACCCGCTTCCTCGACAAGCTCGGCAAGTCTGAGAGCCGTCAACGGCGTCTGTTCGGCCGGCTTGAGAACGATGGTGCAGCCTGCGGCAAGCGCTGGCGCCACTTTCCAGACCGCCATCATGAAGGAGAAGTTCCACGGCACGATCTGGCCGCAGACGCCGACGGGTTCACGCAGCGTGTAGGCGTGGAACGGGGCGCCTGCGGAAAGCGGAATGGTCTGGCCGCAAATCTTGGTGCTCCAGCCGGCCATGTAACGCAGCAATTCATAGGAAAAGGCGACATCGCCGTTTCGGGCGTCCGTCACCGGCTTCCCATTGTCCAGCGCTTCCAACTCCGCCAGTTCGTCGGCGTGTTTTTCCACGAGATCGCCGAGCTTCCAGACGAGCTTTCCGCGGTCTGCCGGTGTCATGTTGGCCCATGGGCCGTCATCGAAGGCGCGGCGGGCGGCAGCGACGGCAAGGTCGATATCCGCAGCCTTGCCTTCCGGCACGCAATTGAAAACCGCGCCGGTTGCCGGGTCGATCACCTCGATGGTTCCGCCGTCGATGGCTGGGACCCACTTGCCATCGATGTAGAGCTTCTTTTCCTTTGCCACGAAACGGGCTGCATCCGCGCCAAGACGCTTGAGAGTAACGGGTGAGTTCATGATCCTGTGTTCCCCTTTGTCGATCTTCAGGCCTTGGCGGAGATTTCGTTGGCGGTGATCAGGATGACGTCGCCATCCAGGATCGGCTTTGCGATACCGAAGAAGCGGGCAACGACATCGGAATTGTTGTGCAGGTCCATGGACGCGCGATCGGTGAAGCGCTCGTAGGTGGCAAACAGACAAGGGTCCTGCGCATCCTGGGAAATGTGGAAGCCGATCGTGTTGGGCTCGTTGGCGCGCACATGCTCGGCAACTTCAAGCAGGGCCTGCGCCATTGTCTGCTCGTAGCCCTTGCGGACGCGGATGACGGCGGTGATGGTGATCATGATGACCTCGTTTTCTGGCTGTTGAAGGGGATCAGGCGGGCAGGATGTCGCCCGCCAGATCGGCGTCGTGCAGTTTGGCGGGGTCGATCTCGCCCGAGAGCTGTCCGCGCTTGATGACAAGGACGCGGGTGGCGAGATCGCTGATGAATTCGAGGTTCTGCTCCACGAGCAGGATCGAAAGGCTGCGCGAGCGGGCAAGCGCCTTCAGCGTGTCCTTCATTTCCTCGATAATGGATGGCTGGATGCCTTCGGTCGGCTCATCGAGCAGGATCAGCTTCGGGTCGGCGCACAGGCAGCGCGCCAGCGCAAGGATCTGTTGTTCTCCGCCGGAGAGAACCCCGCCCGCCCGCGGCAGGATCGGTTTCAGCCGGGGCAGCTCCTCAATGACCTGCTCGATGGTCGCCTTGGCCCGTCTCGGGTTCTGGTGGGCGGCGCCGACGCGCAGATTGTCCATCACCGACAGCGCCGGGAAGATCTGGCGGCCCTGGGGGACATAGCCGATGCCAGCACGGGAACGAGCGGCAGGCGAAGCCCTGGTGACATCATGGCCGGCGAGGCCGATGCTGCCGGCGGTCGGGGTGATGTGGCCCATGAGCGTGCGCAGCAGCGTCGACTTGCCCATGCCGTTGTGGCCGAGAATGCCGACGAACTCGCCTTCCGCGATCGAAAGGCTGATGCCGAAGAGAATCGGAATGCGACCATAGCCGGATTGAAGGTTTTTGACGGCCAGGAGCTCAGGCGACATGCTTTTTCCCCAGATAGACATCCCGGACGGTCTGGTTGGCGAGGATGCTTTCAACATGTCCCTCGGCCAGAATGCGGCCCTGATGGAAGACCGTGACCTGATCGGCGATCATGCGGATGAAGTGCATGTCATGTTCCACGACAACGACGGTGTGGGTGCGGTTCAGGTCGCGTATGATGGAGGCCAGCCGCTCGACTTCGCCGTCGGTCATGCCGGCAGCGGGCTCGTCGAGCAGCACGAGGTCGGGATCGCTGGCAACGACCATCGCCAGTTCCACGAGCTGGCGTTGCCCGTGGGCCATGCGCCCGAGGACGTGACCGCTGAGGGATGAGATGCCCACGCGTTCCATCACATCGGCGATTTTCTCCTTTCGGGCGGCGGCACTCTGAACCGTGCGAAGGGCAAGCCAGAGGTTCTCATGGGCGGTGAGGCCGTCGAACAGGCTTGGCACCTGGGTCTTCACCCCGATTCCGGCGCGGGCGATGTCGTGCCGCTCCTTGCCGGCGATATCGCTGCCTTTGAACAGAATGTGGCCGCGAGTCGGCTTGTAGGTGCCGGTGAGGCAGCGGAAGAAGGTGCTCTTGCCGGCGCCGTTCGGCCCGAGAAGGCAGCGCAGTTCGCCCTTCTTCAGACGGAAGTCGACGCCATCAAGCGCCTTTACGCCACCGAAATGCATGGCGACGTCCTGCGCCTCGAGAAGATAATCGCTCATCGTGCCACCTCTTCGAGCGTGTGGGATCGGCGCATCGGGGTGGCGATCCGGGAGTAAAGCGCGGCAAGCGCGGGCTGGACGCCACCCGGTACGAAAGCAACGAACACGATCAGAACCAGGCCGAGCACGATATTGGGATCGACAAGGCCGAGCTTGCCGAGCGCTGCCGTTGCCATTTGCAGTGCAAAGCAGGCCGCGACCGGGCCGAAAAGCGTGCCAAGGCCGCCAACCACGACCCAGATCAGGACCTGTGCCGCCATTGAGAGGCTGAACATGGTGGGGCTGACAAAGACGGAGTTGGCAAAAAGCAGGCCGGCGAGCCCGGCAATGCCCGCAGAGATGACGAAGACGGCAAGCTTCAGTCGCTTGGCGTTGTAGCCGAGCAGTTCCGCCCGCATCTCGTTTTCGCGAACGGCGATCACGGCGCGGCCGAAGCGGGTGACGATCAGCACCTTGCAGAGCGCATAGGTCGCAAACAGCAGGATTGCAGCGAGGGTGAACATCTGCGCAGGGGACAGGGGGATGCCTGAGAACGGCATTGTCAGAAGCGGCGTGTTGGGAATGCCGTTGAAACCGCCCAGCCGTGCCTCGCCGATCCGCCACGCATCGCCGCCGGTGCTGTTGATGAGCTTGAACAGGATGAGCGTTACCGTGAGAGTGATGACGCCGAGATACACATCACTGAGACGACCGTAGAACAGGAAGTAACCGAGGCCGGCGGCAAAGAGAGCGGGGATCAGGATGGCGAAAACCGCCGCCAGCGTCGTGTCGCCAAAATTTATGGCGGCGATGGCATAGGCGTAGGCACCAAGCCCGAAAAATGCCGACTGGCCGAAGCAGAGGATGCCGCCGTAGCCCCAGAGCAGTGCAAGGCTCAGGGCAAAAACACCCATCGACATATAAAGCGTGACGTTGATCAGTGTGTAGAGCGGGGCGATGCCGGGGAGGATGGCGATCGCTGCGAGCATAGCGATGGCCGCGAGCGCAATATGGGTGCCACCGGCGCGGGAGAAGGCTGAGAAGGTCATGGTGCCCCCTTGAAGATGCGGCCGGTGATGCCTGTCGGCAGGAGACGCAGGAAGATGGTTGCGGCCAGAAGCAGCGCGACGTCGCCCAGAACCGGGGTGGTGACGAAGGTCGAGACCGTGTTGATGCTGCCGAGCAGCGTCGAGCTCAGGGCCGTGCCGGTGATGACGCTGGCGCCGCCGGTAATAACAGTGATGAAGGCCTTGGCGACATAGGCGACGCCCATGGTCGGCAGGACCCCCGAGATCGGGGCCAGCAACCCGCCCGCCAGACCGCTGAGGCCCGAGCCGATGGCAAAGGTGATGGCGTAGACCCGCGAAGGCTCGATGCCGAGCGAAGAAGCCATTTCCCGGTTCTGCATGGTTGCGCGGGCTATGAGCCCGGCGCGGGTGAAGCGCAACACCGCGTAACCACCGGCAAAGACCACGAGAACGATGCCGGCAAGCACGAAGTCATAGGCGCCGAGGCTGTAGTCTCCGATGCGGAAACTTCCGACCGGGGCGGCGATGCCTACGACCCGGTTGCCGAAGAACGTGGTCGCAAGCCCGATGAGCAGCAGGCTCAGGCCCCAGCTTGCCAACATGGTATCGACCATGCGGCCATAAAGGCGTCGCATGACGAGGCGTTCAACCACGACGCCGAGGATGGCGACGCTCAGCGGGGCAATGAACAGCATGGCGAGCCAGATGTTGACCCCGGCTTGCACGCTGAAGATCGCCGCGAAGCCGCCGAGCATGATGAATTCGCCATGGGCAAGGTTGATGACCCGCATCATGCCGAAGATGACGGCAAGCCCGACGCTGATCAGCGCGAGATTGCCGACCGCTCCAGCGATTTGGAGCAGCACAACAAGAAAATAGTCCACTGGATTTGTCCCGTGCGGGCTCCCGGGACGTGGCTTGCCACGCGCCGGGAGGCAATGCGCCAGCGCTTACTGGATGACGTATTGCTGGTTGTCGTTCGGGTTGGCGACCAGGTCGCAGACGGCTGCGGTATCGGCCGGCGGCTGGTTCGCGAAGCTTTCGAGGATTTCGAAGCTGTGGTCCTTGACCCTGCCGATGTGGACGTCGGTGGCGCAATGGTGGGTCTTGGGATCGATCGTCGAGGGGCCGCCGGGACCTGCAACCGTCGAGCCGCTTTCGATGGCCTCTATGACGGCCATACGGTCGAGCGAGTTGGCCTTCTTGACGCCGTTCGCCCAATGATGGACGGCGTTATAGGTCGCCGAGGCGTGTTCCGTCACATACGGCGCGTTGTCGCCGAACTTCCCGTGATAGCGCTTTACGAAGGCTTCGTTGGCCGGTGACTTGATTTCCTGGAAATAGCCGAAGGCAGCCATGACACCGTCGGATTCGGCGGGCGTCAGGACAATATGTTCATTGCCGCCGCCGAAGGAGGTGGAGACGATCGGGATCTGGCCCGCCATGCCGGCCGCCGCCCACTGGCGGAAGAAGGACATATGGTTTCCGCCCACCAGCAGCGTGTAGATGACATCCGGCTTCTCCCGCTGGATCTTCTGGATTGCTGCGCTGAAATCGGTGACGTCGAGCGGGAAGAACTCCGCCGCGATCACTTCGCCACCGGCCCGGGTGGTATAGTCGCGAACCCACTTGGCGGAAATCTGGCCGTAGTTGTAGTCGGCCGCCAGAACATAGACCTTCTTGCCGAAATTCTTGACGGCAAAGGGCATCAGCTGGCCGATGGTCTGCGAAGGCGTCGAGCCCGTCAGGAAGGTGTTGCGATCGCAAACGCCACCTTCATAGAGCGGCGAATAGAAATAGAGGGTCTGGTAGCGGCTTAGGATCGGGCGGATGGCTTCGCGGGAGGCGCTGGTAATGCCGCCAAACACGGTTGCAGCCTGAAGGCTTGTTGCCGCTTCTGTCGCAAACTGTGTGTAAAGCTGGATATTGGATTGCGGATCGTATTTCTGGACCTTGATCTGGCGACCAAGCAGGCCACCGGCTTCATTGAGTTCGGAAACGGCAAGATCGAGGCAGGCATCAATCGGCTGGCCGTAGATTTCGAGGCCGCCGGAGAGATCGTAGATGCTGGCAATCGCGATATCGTCGGCTGCAAAGCCGCGATTGACCCAAGGCGCGGTCAAGGCCACGGCCGTGCCGCCGAGAAACAGGCGTCTGCTGATTTTCATGAGTTCACCCTCTTTTTTATAGACCCAGATGGACGCACGAATCTGCTCCGGCAGACGGCTATCTGCAGGTTCGACCCGAACCGAAAAGGGCGGGAAGCGAGGAATTCATGCGGTCGAATATGTTTATATATTCAATATTTTCCTTTTCAAGTATTTTTTCGAGGCAATGATTTTTGCCGCTGACGTTTTAGGGAAAGCCGGAAAAGCTTCTGAAAAACAGAGGGATGTGGGGGGGGTGATGTCGCGGCGCGCTTCGCGGCGCGCGATCTGGACGTGCGGATTTAATCCGCGCTGTCAGGTCTGCGAGATCGCAAAACGGCCTGTCAGGCGTTGTCGAAGATGCGGAGGACTTCGAATTCGGTCCCCTCGGCGCGCGCAAGATAGGTCGGCCCGGAGGCGACGCCGTTTCGAACCGTGGTGACGCCGCGTGGGCTCTCGAAGCTCAAACCTTCGAAGGCCTGGGACAGGGCGTCGAACTCAAGCGATTGTGCGCGGGTTGCCAGCGCCCCAAAGAAGCGCAGACCTTCATAGCAGGCTTCGCTCAATACGCCTTGCACTGGTGCGGTGACGCCGAAGGCGTCCCGGTAGCGCTTGAGAAAAGTGTTGTTCTCCGGCGTCTGCAAAGCGCTGAAATAGCCGGCGGCACAAAACAGGTTTTCGGTGTTGTCAGCGCCGATTGCCATCAGCGTGTTTTCTTCGACGGCGCCGGACAGGCGCAGCATACGGCGGGAGAGGCCGCGTGCGGCGAACATGCGGTTGAAGGGTACACATTCCGAGCCGACAAGCGAGATGAAGACGATATCGGGATTGGCAGCCTCGATCATGTCGACAAGATGGGTCGTGTCCTCGCCGAGGCCGACATATTCCTCGCCGACGACTTCGCCGCCGCGTCTGGTGACAAAGTCGCGCACCCAATGGTGCGACGCGCGGGGCCATACGTAATCATTGCCGACAAGAAACCAGCGCCTGGCTCCCTGATTGTCCATGAAATGGCTGACGGGGCCGGCAAATTGCCGTTCCGGCACTTCCCCGATAGTGAAAACCTTCTCACCTAGAGCCGCGCCTTCGAAGAGCGGTGCAAAGACATAGGGCACGCGATCGGCCAGGGCGCGGGCGAGTTCGACCCGGACGGAGGAGAGATGTACGCCAACCAGGGCATTGGCGCCCTGGCGCTCGACAAGATCGCGGGCCCGCTCGACGACCGCCTGCGGGCTGCCGCCGGCATCGGCCGCCAGAAGCTCGATCTGCCGGCCGAGGATGCCGCCTTTTTCGTTCAGCTCGGCGGCAGCGAGAACGGCGCTGTATTGGCATGACGGACCCCAGATTGCATCGGCGCCTTGAAAGGGAACGAGCAATCCGATGCGAAGAGGTTCGCGTTTACGGGGCATTGATAGATTGGAGTCGCCGACGCGCTGTAGAAACAACGATTGGCGCAAGGGAGCTTTCGTCCTGCGTGAAGAGGCTGGATTGCGCATCCAGATGCTGCCGGCACCACCGGCCAGAGCAAAATCGAGCGTCACGGCATTCTCCCTTTTCGTTCTCCGCTCCACCCTGGACATCACGCTCCGCAACGACGGATTGCGAATTTTTGTTTTCGTTGGTCCCAGCCTATGCGGCGAGACAGAAGCACTATATATATAGTTTCCGATTAAACAATTGCTCATTAAAGAATCATGGCCGAACGCTCGCTCAACGAACATCTTTCGCATCTGCTCGCCCAGGCGAACCGCCATCTCAGCCGCCAGTTGACGGCTGAAGGCGTGTCGCTGGATCAGTGGCGTCTGATGAAGGTTCTGTCAGAAGCAGGCGGCCTGCCGATGGGCAAGCTTGCCGAGGAGCTGGCACTCAACCTGCCGACGTTGACGAAGCTGGTCGACCGCATGGTGCAGGATGCACTGGTTTACCGGGTTCCCGATCCCGCCGATCGCCGCAAGGTGCGAATGTTCCTCTCCGACAAGGGCGCTTCCATGCTTGCATCGCAGAACAAGCGGGTAGAAGAGCATGAGGCAAAGGTCGAGGACAGCTATGGTAACGAGGACGCCCAGCGCCTGAAGGTCATGCTTGAAAGTTTCATAAAGCAGATCGTTTAGGGCTTAAGCGGCGAACCATTTTTACGAGTAACCTCTAGTTTCGCAAATGTGTACCTGTGCAAGGGTCTCGGACCAGTTCTGCTTTGCTTTCACGAGGGGTTACATAAGCTCAATGCGGCGCAAGGATTCGAATCCGTCCAACTGCCCAGCGACCAAGAATGAAGGGCTCTTTTGTTCTGCTCCCTCCAAGAGCAACACGGGAACATCCGAGATTGCTCAGGCAGGGCTTCTCCCTAGTGTCAGCTTACATCGACATGCGTGAAAACCTGCTCGACTAAAATGAGGAGCATATGACCACAAGGATACGCTTCCTTTTGCAGCACGACGCGGCGCTGCCCGGTCTGGTGGAGCTCATGCAGGAAATGCAAACGCACTATCGGGTGTATTGTCCGCCGTGCGAAGAAATCGTTGCCGGGTTAGTAGATAGGCCCGCTGCTGCGGAAATCCTCCTTTGTGAGGAAGAGGAAGGGTTCGTGGCGGGTTTCGCCGCTTTCTGCGCGATCTATCCTGGCCCCGGCCTGAGTCCGGGCATTTTTTTAAAAGAGATCTATGTTAGGGCCGCGCGACGTGACCGCGGTATCGGAGAGGCGCTCCTGCGTGCACTTGCCGCCACCGCGTTAAGTCGGGGCTTTTCCCGCATCGATTGGACGGCGGATGCATCCGATACGCGGCTCGTTTCCTATTACGAGCGCCTCGGCGGCGTGCCCCGGCCGGATAAGCTGTTTTTCCGCCTGGATGGCGAGGCCCTTGGTAAACTTGCCGATGGTGCCGCAATAGCGTCTTACGGGGGTTCTGTATTGCCCTCGTAGTGCGCGAGGATTTCTGCGCCCGTGGCGATCCAAACGTCGTCGCGTGCTGCGATCTCGGCAAGGAAGTCGCGAAGGATTCGCCAGCGCATCGGCCGGCCGGAGACCTGCGGATGTAGAACGAGGGTTGTGACCCCGCCCCATTCGTGCGTGCCTGCGAATTCCTCGCGCCAGATCGGCATGATGGCGTCGCGGCCGAAGAGCGCGCGGGAATCCAGGCGGCCCGTCATTCCGAAATTCCAATCGTCGAATGCAAAGTTGACGGGAATCTCCACCGGACCGGGACGCCCGTCCGCCAGCTTGTGGCGATAGGGGCGGATATCGTCGCGGAAGGAGCTGGAATAACGCAGGCCACGTTCCGCGAGATAGGCAAGCAGTTCCGGAAAATTCTCGCCGGAGGGGGCACGATAGCCGACGGGCGTGACACCGAGGCGGGATTTCAGCGCTTCGAGACCGCGGTCGATCTCCTCCCTGGCCTCATCCAGCTTGTTGCGGTCCGGGCATTTGTGCAGGTAACCGTGATGGGCGATCTCATGCCCGGCCCTGACGATCGGCTCGCAGGCCGCCGTATGGGCCTCGGCGGTCCAGCCCGGAATGAAGAACGTGGCCTTGAGATTCAGCATATCCATGAGCTCGAGGATCTTGGCGATCCCCACACGCGCGTCGTAGCCGCCGAGCGAGGTTGTCACCATCCGGTCGACATTGGCATGGTTGTTGCCGATCCAGGCGGTTTCCGCATCGACGTCGAAGCCGATGAACAGCGCGCTCTTCTTGCCGTGCGGCCAGTCGAAATGCGGGGCGGGCGGCGCCGGGTTGAGCGGTCGAGGACAGAGATCATAGGTCATGAAACCTCCTCTTCAGGCAAAGACCGGCCGCTCGGGTTCCGCCGATACCAGCAGTTCGGGCAGGCCACGGCAGTCGTCCTGCCGTTCCAGCGTCTCGACGAAGGCCGCAAGGCCGGAAACGCGGACGGCGGGCAGCGCCAACGACGCGAGGCTGTCGAACTTGGCGCGAATGGCCGCATCGGTCATGGGGCGTTCGCTGGAGCCGGTGGCACGCGGCACCATGGCGGTCCTGCTGCTGCCATCCGCGAAGGTGACGGTCACCTCGGGTTCGGCCATCTGCGGCATGTCCCGGTCGGGATGAAGCCGGATGCGGCCGAGCGCATCGACGATGCGCGGGTCGCTGCGCGCGGCGGCGGAATACTGATCGAGATCGACGCGGCCGAAAACCGAGAGTGCGGCCAGCGCGTAGCCGAGGCTCATCTGGGCGCCTGCCAGCGTTTCCAGCCGCGCCTGGCCGCACATATCCATCAGGAAATGGCTTAGTCTCAACTCGATTTTCACGACATCAGCAGCGGCACGGCCTGTGTCAGTGAAGATATCGCAAACGGCGTCGATGGCGGAATGGGCGCCGCGGCAGGCGGCATAAGGCTTCAGCGAGGCCCGCTCGATCTTCCAGGCCGAGCCGAGACCGGCGGAAAACTCCTCAGGCCGGCCCGCATCGCGCACGAAGGAGCGGAAGAAGCCACCCCAGACATCCTCGAAGACCTGCGCGGGGCCGGAAAAGCCGGCAGCGGCGAGATCGGCGGCAAGCAGGCCGCCCTCGGCGGCCCGGCCGGCATGCACCTTCTTCGCCTGGCTGCCGTCATGGTTGAAGGCCCACAGGCCGGAAGAGAGGCTGGTCGCCAGCGTCACGGCGTGGCGAAACAGTGCACTGTCGTAACCGCGCAGCCGGGCAACCGCGGCAGCCGACGCCAGCGTGCCGCAGGTGCCGGTGGAGTGCCAGCCCGCGCCATTATGGGCGCCGTAACCGCCCGAGGCATCCAGCACGCGCCGGCCGACCTCGTATCCGGCGGTCAGCGCGCAGATGAGATCGGCGCCGGAGACCGGCGCAGGGCAGGAGGGCAGGGCAGCCAACAGCGCCGGCAACACGACGGCGCCGGTGTGGTCGCAGCCGCCGGAATCATCGAGCTCGAAAACATGGGCGGCAACGCCGTTGACAAGCGCCGCATCGCGCGGGGCCGTCCGCTCGGACGAGGCCAGAAGCGGCGTCTGCCCGTCGGGTGCGGCGAGCGCCCGCATCCTGCGGAATTCGGCGGATCGGGTGCCGGCGAGTGCGGCACCGAGCGTATCGAGAAGGTGGGATTTCGTGCGGGCGACAATCCGGCCCGGCAGGTCGGCAGGGGCCAGCCTCGCGCAGAATTCGGCAAGCGCCTCGACATGCGGCAGCGCCGGCAGGCCGCTTCGGGCAGCATCGGACATCATGACATCCTCATTGGGGCAGGCGGGGAGAACGGCCCGGCAGGCGCGCCGGGCCGTTCAACGATCACTTCACGGCTTCGCCGTTGATCATCACGCCGTCCAGCGTGCTGCCGGCAAGGTCGTATTTCTCGAAGATGGACTTGTATTCACCCGAGGCCATGATGGCCTTCAGCGCGCCGGCGATGGCGTCGCGCAGCTCCGGCGTCTGCTTGGAGAAACCAATGCCCTGATAGACTTCCGTGAAGGGCTCGCCGACGATGACGTAGGTGTCCTTCTCGAGCGTCAGCAAGTAAGGCAGGGTTTCCGAGCCCTGCACCGCGCCGTCGAGGCGGCCCTGCTTGAGCTGCGTGCGGGCATCAGCCGAGCCTTCCGTGCCGACGATGTTCAGCGCCGGCTTGCCGTTCGCCTCGCAGTTTGCCGCGCTCCACTTGGCGGCTTCGTCCGGGAAGGAGGTGCGGCGGCTCATGCCGACGGTCTTGCCGCAGAAGTCGGTGAGGGTCTTGAACTCGTCCTTGCGCTTGGCGGAGGTGTAGAACTGCGCGCCGGACCGCATGTAGTCGACGAAATCCATGGACTCGCGGCGGGCCGGCAGGTCGCTCATGCCGCTCAGCACGAGATCGACGCGGCCGGTGTTGAGCGAGGAGACCATCTGCTCGAAGCCGATCTCGGACCATTCAATTTCCGTGCCGAGTTGTTTTGCCAGCGCCTTGCCGAGGTCGATATCGACACCGACGAGTTCGTTCGTCGCCGGGTCGCGATATTCCATCGGCGGATAGTTCGGCGTGTTGGCGATGATCAGCTTGCCGGCGGTCTTGTATTTTTCCGGCAGATCCTGCGCATATGCGGTCATGGCGAAGAGGCAGGCCGAAGCGGCCAGAATTGCTTTTTGCATTGTGGTTCCCATCCTGTCGGTTCTTGCGGTTATCGTTGCACGGCCTTGAGGAAATCAGCGGTGCGGGGGTTGTCGGGTTGGGTCAGGACCCGCGCCGAGGGGCCGTGCTCGATCAGCCGCCCGCCATCCATGAAGGCGACGGTGTTGCTGACGTTGCGGGCAAAGCCCATTTCGTGGGTGACGACGATCATCGTCATGCCGGAGGCGGCGAGGTCGTTCATCACGTCGAGCACCTCGGCCACCAGCTCGGGGTCGAGTGCGGATGTCGGCTCATCGAACAGGATGAGCGAGGGACGCATGCCCATCGCGCGGGCAATGGCGACGCGCTGCTGCTGCCCGCCGGATAGCTCCGCCGGATAGCTGCCGGCCTTGTCGGCAAGGCCGACGCGTTTGAGCAGTTCCAGCGCATGGTCGCGCGCGGCCTTCGGGCTTTCACCGAGCACCTGCACCGGCCCTTCCACCACGTTTTCCAGCGCGGTCTTGTGCGGAAAGAGGTTGAAGCGCTGGAAGACCATGCCGATGCCGCGGCGCTGGCGGGCAATCTCGGCGTCGCTCATCTCGTAGAGCTTGTTTCCGTCGCGGCGGTAGCCGATCAGCTCGCCATTGGCCCAGATCGCACCGGAATCGATGCGCTCCAAGAGGTTGATGCAGCGTAGGAACGTGCTCTTGCCCGAGCCGGAGGGGCCGATGATGCAGCTCACCTCGCCCTTCCGCACCTCAAGGCTCACGTCCTGCAGCGCCTTGAAGGTGCCGAAGCTCTTGCAGACATCGACGGCCTTGACCAGAATCTCGCTTGTCATGTCGCGGCCTCCCCTCAGATCGTCGTGCGGCCGCGGGTGCCGCGGGCGTAGTAGCGTTCGATCCGGGACTGGATCAGCGAGAGCACCGTGACGATGGCGAGGTACCAGAAGCTGGCGACCATCAGGAGCTCCAACACGCGTGTGTTGGCGTAGTAGATGACCTGCGCATTGTGCAGGATCTCCGAATACTGGATCACCGAGGCGAGCGAGGTGAGCTTGACCATGCTGATCACCTCGTTGCCGACCGGCGGCACCATGACGCGCATGGCCTGCGTCAGCACGATGCGGCGCAGCGTCTGCATGCCTGTCATGCCGATCGTCCGGGCGGCCTCGTACTGGCCGGCATCGACCGACAGCAAGCCGCTTCGCACGACTTCCGACGTATAGGCCCCCTGCTGGATCCCGAGGCCGAGCATGGCGGCGACGAAGGGCGTCATCACCTCGACGGTGTTGAACTCGAAGAGGCCGGGAATGCCCATGGTCGGGAAGATCAGAGCAAGGTTGAACCAGAGCAGCAGCTGCAGCAGCGCTGGCGCACCGCGGAAGATCCAGACATAGACCAGGGCGATATATTCAAGCACCGGATTGCCGGAAATGCGCATGATCGCGATGAGCACGCCGAGCGCGATGCCGAGCGACATGGCCGCAACCGTCATCAGCAGTGTGTTCCAGATACCCTGGATGATAACGGGGGCGAACAGGAACTG
Source organism: Sinorhizobium meliloti 4H41 (assembly GCF_000375585.1). Taxonomy (GTDB): domain Bacteria; phylum Pseudomonadota; class Alphaproteobacteria; order Rhizobiales; family Rhizobiaceae; genus Sinorhizobium; species Sinorhizobium meliloti_A. The sequence goes on from NZ_AQWP01000018.1 coordinate 34,987, forward strand.
GCCGACGACCGGCCATTCGATCTGCCCGACGACGAAGGCGCGGACCAACAGCGCCACCATGAGGAGCACGATAGCGGCGAAGATCATTCGCCCGACATGCTTGCGCGGGACGAGTTCGAGATGGGCGATGTCATGGGCATCGCGGCTGGATTGAGGAAGGGTGGTATCGGTCATGCGGCAACCCCCGCCGAGGATTCCAGCGCCACGCCCTCGAGGCCGCGCGCCGCCCAGGCGCGCTGCCGCGTGCAGGTGTCGGCGAATGCGGCAATCTGTTCGCGCACCCGGACAGGAGCCGTTCCGCCCTGACCGAAGCGTTCGGCAAGCGCCCGGACGGGATCGATGGTCCGCAGTACGTCGGCGGTCAGCGCGGCGTCGATCTTCGGCAGATCGGCTTCGGTCAACCCGTCGAGCTCCATGCCTCTCTCCTCGCAATAGCGCACGGTGGCGCCGGAAATTTCATGGGCGTGCGCGAAGGGGATGCCCTGCCGGACCAGCCAGTCCGCCACCTCGGTCGCCAGCGTGAAGCCACGCGGGGCATCGGCGGCCATGCGCCCGGTGTCGAACGTCATCGTCGCCACCATGCCGGCAAAGGCGGGCAGGATGAGATCGAGGAGGTCGATCGTCTCGAACAGCGCCCGCTTGTCCTCGGCAAGGTCGCGGTTGTAGGCGAGCGGCATCGCCTTCAACGTGGCGAGGATGCCGGCAAGATTGCCAATCATCGTGCCGGACATGCCGCGCGCGAGTTCCGCGATGTCGGGGTTCTTCTTCTGCGGCATGATCGACGAGCCCGTCGAATAGGAATCGTGCAGCTTCACCCAGGCGAACTGGCGCGAAGCCCAGATGCAGATCTCCTCCGACAGGCGCGAAAGGTTGACGCCGAGCATGGCCGTGACGAACAGGAATTCCGACACGACATCGCGGCTTGCCACGGCGTCGATGGAATTTTCGCAGGGGCGGGCATAGCCGAGATCGCGCGAGGAACTTTCCGTATCCCGGGCGAAGGCCGAGCCAGCCAGCGCGGCGGCGCCGAGCGGCGAACGGTCGAAGCGGCGATCCCAGTCGATGAAGCGCTCGATATCCCGGCTGAGGGACTGCGCGTGGGCCATGAGGTGATGGCCGAGCGAAACCGGTTGGGCGGGCTGAAGATGGGTGAAGCCTGGCATGACCGTCTCTACGTGTTGCGTCGCCTGCGTCGCAAGCGCGTCCTGCACGACGAGGACCAGGTTCACGAGCCTGCGCGCAGTGCGGCGCAGGTAGAGTCGGGTGTTGTTTGCGGTCTGGTCGTTGCGCGACCGTCCGGCGCGCAATTTCCCGCCCAATGTGCCCAGCCGCTCGACCAGCAGCCGTTCATGGAAGGTGTGCAGATCCTCGTCCGAAGCTTTCGGCTTCTCCCGCCCTGCGGCGACATCTGCCGCGATGGCATCGAGCGCCTGCAGCATCGTAGCCAGCTCGTCTCCCGTCAGGACATCGGCGCGCGCAAGTTCCCGCGCATGGGCGCGCGATCCGGCGATATCCTCGGGGGACAGGCGGAAGAAGCTGGGATTGCTCCGTGAAAGGGCCGCCAGCTCTGGAGATGGACCACTCGAAAAGCGTCCTCCCCAAAGCAATGTCGCTTGTTCCTTCATGTCAGTCTCCCATGTCGATGAATGTGTTCCCGAGCACAGGTTGCCTTCGAAGGATCGCTTGCACAAACGCGAAAAAGCGCTAACGATATGACGAAACCGACTAGCCCCCTCGCGGAGAATGCCATTGGTTCATCCCTCTGTGCCGCTGCCTTCCATGACTGCGCTGCGCGTGATGCTGGCGATCGCGGAGCGGGGTTCGACGACGGCTGCGGCGGAAAGTATCAACCTGTCGCAGAGCGCCGTCAGCAAACAACTGCTGACCCTCGAAGACCTTCTGGGCGCACAGGTCTTTACGCGAAAACCGTCAGGCATGGTGCCAACGGAACTTGGCCGCATCTATCTCGAGCAGGCGCAGGTGGCGATGAAGGCGATGGAGGAGGCCGCATTCCGCGCCGCCCGGCTCCAGCCGGACGCCCATACGCTCCGGCTGAAGGTACTGCCGATCCTGGGCGATCGCTGGCTTCTGCCGCGGTTTTCCAATTTCAACCAGAAGCACCCGGATATCGACGTCCGGTACACGACGTTCTCGACGGACAATCCTGCAGCGCAGCCCGATGCCGTTTTCCGTTTCGGCCGGGGACCGTTTCCCGGCGAGGATTCGATCTATCTGTTCGGAGAGGATGTCCGGCTGGTCTGCTCTCCCGCCTATCTCGCGAGGCTGGGTCCGCTCGAAACCATCGAAGATGCAGCCCGCGGCATCATCATCGAACATCCGGGAACGCCTCTGTATTGGGCGGATCTCGTGAACGGCTACGGCAAGCCGGACCTGGAGCCGCAGGGCGTGATGCGCTTCGATTACTATACGCTCGTGCTGCGCGCCGCGATTTCGGGTCAGGGCATGGCGCTTGTTCCCTCGCAGCTTATAGAGGATGAGCTACGTGCCGGAAGCCTCGTCAATCCTGGCGGTATCCGATATGCGTCGAAAGCAGCGTACTGGTTTTCGACGCCGGCGGATCGCAAGCCGACGCTGGCCCTGAAGACATTCCGACGCTGGCTTATGAAACAGGTCGAAGAGCCGGTTATCAAAGCGTGGTTAAGCTGACCGGATCGCTGGAGGCGCTCGAGATCGTATCGATCCTCGCCGGGGTCTACTATATCGAACAGGAGATCAGGGGGCAAAGCGCCGAGGATCGTCAGAATACCCGCCAGTTCCGCTCCGCGCCCGTCATGCGCCAGTTGAAGGCGCGCCTGCTCGACCTGAAGAACATCTCAACGCAGTCCGCCCTCTCCAAGGCCATCAAATACACGCTCATCCATTGGACGGGCCTGAACGCTTTCGTCAACGATGGAGCGGTAGGGATCGACTCCAACTTCATCGAGCGTTCGCTTGGTCGCCGCACGTATTCGGCGGCTTAATACCGAAAACCAAGCCAAGCTCGATCGAGGAGCGGCTCGTCATTACGTGCTGAACCGCCACGTCCTCCTTGCCACGCCAAAGCCGGTGATCGCCCCCATCATGGCCGTCAATCCGCAGCTCGCCAAACTCCTCATCCGGCTTTCTTCTTAGGAGCGAAGCAAGAAAGGGCGACGGCTCACCACCATATCTCATCCGCAGTCCTGCACATCACAAGACAGGTCCGCTGACAACGCGGCCAGCAACATAAACCCAGCCTACAGGCAAGGTGACGTGTTCATCGCGCTTACGACCAATCTAGCGATGACGTCGTTTGCAAGTATCACCGGCTACCGCAGATTGTTCGCTACTGTGCGGCAACATCCATCGGCCGACCAGACTTCTACCGCGCTGATCCGCTTCCCTGTTTCGTGATCGCAATCGAAACACAAATTTACCTGCATTCAGCGATTGCCGGCGAGAAGCGACTTCCGATCTCAAAGTGCAATTGCATCTTGATGTTCTCTTCGCCGCCGCGCGGGAGGTCTGCTGGTCTGCCGTGTTAGCGATGGCGAAGGAGCATGCGGTTCCGCAGCCGATTTGTATTATCGGAAAATGGCTCCTGCCATCGCTTGATCCTATTGGTTCAAGTTCGCCCGCATTTCCTTACCAGTGAGATATCGCCGTTGCATCAACGTTCGCTCAGCTAAGGAAAGGTGGAATGGGTATCAGGCACTGCCTGACATCGCCCCATTGATATCAGATGCTCAGGCAAAGATATTTGATCTCCGTGTAATCGTCGATACCATACTTTGAACCTTCGCGGCCCTGCCCCGATTGCTTGATGCCGCCGAACGGCGCTACTTCGGTGGAGATCAACCCGGTGTTGACGCCGACCATGCCATATTCCAGCTCTTCGGCTACGCGGAAAATTTTGGAGACTTCCTTTGAGAAAAAGTAGGAGGCAAGGCCGAACTCGGTACTGTTAGCCAAATCGATGACCTCTTCCTCAGTATCGAATTTGAACAGTGGTGCAACCGGGCCGAAAGTCTCCTCGCGGGCAACTGTCATCTCGCTGGTGACGCCGGTCAGGATAGTCGGCTGGAAGAACAGACCGCCCTTCTCGTGCGGCTTGCCCCCAACAGCGACCTTCGCGCCCCTCTTAACCGCGTCCGCGATATGTTCTTCGACCTTCTCTACCGCTTTCTCGGTGATGAGCGGGCCGGCATTCACACCCGGTTCGAAGCCATCGCCGACCTTCAACGCACCGACCTTTTCGGCCAGCTTCTTGGCGAAGGCATCATAGACACCGGACTGGACATAGAGGCGGTTGGCGCAGACGCAGGTCTGACCGTTGTTGCGGTACTTGGAGACCATGGCTCCTTCGACCGCCGCATCGAGATCGGCATCGGCGGCCACGGCCGGCGCGAACTTGCGGGCCAGCATGGCGTTGGGGAAGTTCCACGGCGTGATCGCCGCGACAACGCCGACCGGCTGCTTAATGACTGGATCCCCACTTGCCGCAGAACACAATCGAAACAGTCGTCCGCACCCGGTGTGAGTCAAGTTTTCCGAACTTCATAAGTCAATTGAGAAAGGTGCCCACCGCAGGAAGTGGCTTTGCATAATCTTAACCCCTTCTTCGGCGTGTCGCCCTGCTAAGTAATCCGCTTCGTCCACATCCCTTCTTTGAACCGCAGAAATGATCGCAGCGTGCTGGCGAGAATGATGTTGGATGACGCGGGCATCGCCATGATCACGGAGGCGCAATATGCGCCGTTCGGTGTTAAGCAGGCGCTCGAATGTGCTACTGTAATATGGGTTGCCGCCGGCGTGAGCCAAGGCCAAGTGAAACTCGGCGTTTAACGCTAGTATGGCCTGCTCATGCCGGGCGTTGGATGCTGCGACCATTTTACGATTCAGCATCTTAACCGATGCTAGGTTGTCGAGCCTGTAGTTGATTGCCGCGAGTCTAACAGTCGCACGCGTCATCAGCACATATGCATCGAAAAACGCGCCCAGGTTGAGGTAGTCAATCTGCGAGACTACGGCCGTGCGACAAGGCAAAGGGAGTATCAATTCCTCCAGTGCGAGCCGTTGCAAAGCATGGCGAACCGGCGTGCGTGATGTCCTGAAGCGTTTGGCCAGGCTGACTTCGTCGAGAGCGGCACCCGGCGAAAACGTGAGGTCAAGTATCTCCTCCTTCAATAAGGAGTACACTTCTCTCGATCTGTGTCCACGCGTGACGCTTTCCACACCGTTACCCCACCCAACGGTGATGTTGCACCGTCACCCACGGCTATCTTTGCTGACCAAGTGGGGAGGACCTTGCTCACCTAGGTAGGTCAAAACTGTTTCAACACCATCGGTGATATCGTCACGGAGCGCTGCCACAAGCGCGTTTGGATCCGATGCCTTCAAGGCGCGAGTCATTGCGCCGTGGTGCTTGTGGTCCTGCGCGGTTCTGGACCTAGTGCTAGCGCGAAGCAGCGGACCGATCCTAAGCCATAGCCCCTCAACAACTGAAGTGAGGATAGGCATTCTCGCGATTTCGTAGATTGTGAAATGGAATTGCCGGTGAACGGCGAGGTACTCTTCGATGCAGGTCTCACCAATATCCAACATCTTGTCGTAGAGCCCAAGGACCTTCTTGATATCTTCACTTGTCGCCATAACGGCTGCCTTCTCACACGCACAGGATTCGACCCGAAGCCGTAGAAGGACAACCTCTCTATATGAGTCCGCGTTGAGGAACGGCACCCTGAACGCCCTGTTTGGAAGGGCCTCTACCGCGCCATCTGACCGGAGGCGGGACAACGCTTCCCGGACCGGCATCGGGCTCATATCCATCTTGGAGGCCAATGGTCGAAGGTTCAGAGGAGATCCAGGCTCAAATGCCCCCGATAGGAGCGATTCCCTTAGAATCCAATATGCCTTTTGATTAAGGGCGACCGCTGGCTGCTCACCGTCCGGTTGATCATCTGGATACGCTCGAAGGGATGTTTCTTTCTGCATAGCTGCTCCGTTTCAGTCTGTGATCACAGTTAGCCCGTAAACAGGACGGAAGGCAAGAAAAATTACGAAGATTTACAGCGTCTTGTTATTTTCACCTCACTAGTGTCGAAAAAACCCCTTGATGACAGCACAAAACTGTGATCACAGTTGGATACGAAGAGAGGAGACACTGCGTGCGATATACAGTCGGTATAGATGTTGGCGGGACTTTTACGGATTTCGTCGCGTTCGATCGTTCAAATAACAGGGTAGAGGCTTGGAAACAGCTCACGGTGCCTGGTGATCCGGTGACCGGCATCCTTAGCGGCCTTGTCGACAAGGTCGATCCGGCCGAAATCGGCAATCTGCGCATCGGAACAACAGTCGCGACGAATGCGGTTCTTGAACGCACCGGTGCGAAGGTAGCATACATCACCACCAAAGGCTTCCGTGACGTACCCTTCATCCAGCGTGGCAATCGCCAGTTCCACTATGACATGAGTTGGGTGAAGCCGAAGCCGCTCGTCGACCGCAAGTTCTGTTTCGAGATCGAAGAGCGGGTCGATGCCAAGGGACGCGTGACGGTGCCGCTCGACGAAGCGTCGGTTCGCGAGGTTGCCCGCAAGATTTCTGGCAGCGACGTCGAGGCAATCGCAGTTTGTCTTCTGTTCTCCTATCTGAACCCAGAGCATGAAATGCGGGTCCGGACGATCTTGCAGGAAGAGCTTCCCGATCTGCCGGTTTCGATTTCCTACGATGTCGTGCCCAAGTGGAAGGAATATGAGCGCGCGTCGACGACGATCGCTGACGCTTACTTAAAGCCTATCGTGGCCGGCCAAATGGTTGAGATGCGCAAACGCCTGGAGGAGGGGGGGCAGACCGCACCCAAGGCCGTCATCAAGTCGAACGGCGGCGAGGCGTTGCCGGAGGCTGTCGCAAACTATCCGATCCATCTTCTAGTCTCCGGGCCGTCAGGTGGCGTTATCGCCAGCCGTTTCCTGGCCGAGACAGTCGGCGCCGAAAAGCTGATTACGCTTGATATGGGCGGCACATCCACCGACGTCGCAACTGTGATCGATGGCAAGGAGAGTTTCACTACCTCCTTCGAGATTGAGTGGGGCTTGCCGGTCCAAATCCCGATGCTCGACATACGCACCATAGGCGCCGGCGGCGGCTCGATTGCCTGGGTCGACAAGGGCGGCATGCTGCGCGTTGGTCCGCAGAGCGCGGGCTCCGCGCCTGGGCCTGCTTGCTATGGGCGCGGCGGCGCCCAGCCAACCGTCACGGATGCCAATGTCGTGCTCGGCCGCATCTCCCCGGACAACTTCCTTGGCGGTAAGATGAAACTTGATGCCGAAAAGGCGCGCGACGCGGTTGCGAGCGTCGGGCGGCAGCTCGACATGGATGTGGATGAGACGGCGCTAGCCATCCTGCGCATCGCCACAACGAGTATGATAGGCGCCTTGCGCTCGGTGTTCATCGAAGGTGGTCTTGACCACCGCGAATTCGTGCTTGCCGCTTTCGGCGGTGCCGGTCCGCCGCACGCCGCCGAACTGATTGAAGAAATGGGAATGCCGAGCGCCATCATACCGCACAATCCCGGTCAGTTCTCGGCATACGGTTTCCTGCACGCCAGTGCTCGGGTCGATCGTCAACGCACCATGCAGATGACGAGTCGTGAGTTTGACATCTACGCCGCGCGTTCCCTTATGGGTGAACTAATCAGCGAGGCCTCGACCGAACTGAACAACCAGGGCTACAAGAACGACCTGCTGGTAAGCTGCCGTCTCGAACTGCGCTATCTCGGTCAGAACTACGAGTTGGAACTCGACGTTGAGCCATCATTGTCTTCAGGCGATGGTAGTGGTTTGTGGGATGCTTTCCACAGTGCCCACAAGGATCGATTTGGCTTCGCCATCGCCGGCGAAACGATCGAAGTGGTGACGTTCAGCACGACCGTCTCCGCCAAGACGAAGAATCCGACGTTGCCTTCGCTTGAAGTCGCCACGCAGGAGCCGGTTGCCCGCAGCCGGCGAAGCGTTGGCTTTATCGACGGCCGACATGACACGCCGATTTTCTGGCGGGGCGACCTGCTGGCCGGCCACGTCATCCAGGGGCCGGCGATCATTGAGGAGCCGGCGTCCATCACCATGGTCCTTCCGACGCAAAACTTGTCCGTCGACAGTTTCGGGCACCTCGTTCTCAACCCGATCAAGGGGTAAAGCCATGCGTTTTTCTTCGAACGGTTACTACATCGAGCAGTACGTAAAATGCTGCAACTGCGGACAGCTTATTTATGGCGAGCCAACGAAATCACGTGGGGACGACAAGTTCTGCTCGGAATGGTGTGTCGAATGGACGGATCGTCCGACCGGCGATACTCGGGCACTGCCGCTCCCGCGTCGTCAGAATGAGGCGGGCGCTAGGCGTGACTTCGTGATGATGAACATCCTCGACTCAATGATGGTGTCGATCTGCCGCGAGATGGGCATCCTCTTGATGAAGACCTCTTATTCGACGATCTTCAACGAAGGCTTGGATTTTGCCTGCGCTGTCGCCAATGAGAAGGGGGAGATGATCGCCTGCGCCGAATTCTGCCCGACCATGATCGGCGGGGTGCAGCTTCTCATTCAGTCGTGCTTGAAGGAAGTCGATCTCAAAGCGTTGAAGCCGGGCGACGTCATTTTGCACAACGACCCGTATCGTGGCGGTCTACATATGCCTGAGCATACGTTCTTCGAACCGATTTTCGTCGAAGGCGAATTGATGGGCTTTGCAGTCTGTATCGGCCACATCGCCGAAATCGGAGGCATGGTTCCAGGTGCTTTTGCTGGTGAGTCAACCGAAATTTTCCACGAGGGCCTACGCGTCCCCCCGGTCAAGATCCGTCAGCAAGGCATTGATGTCGACGACGTCTGGCGTCTGCTTCTGGCCAATACGCGTACGCCTCGGACCAATTTTGGCGATCTCCGCGCTATGATCGGCGCGGTCGATCTCGGCGTCGACCGTATCGCAGGCGTGGTAAGGAAGTACGGCAAGGAAACCTTCCGTACGACCTGCAATGATCTGATGGACTATTCGGAGCGCCGCATGCGTGCCGAGATCGCCCAGTTCCCCCAGGGTGCCTACGAGTTCGACGATCTGATCGAAAACGACGGTATCACCGCCGACCGACACAAGATCGCCGTTAAGGTATATGTCCAGGGCGAGGAAATCATCGCAGACTTCTCTGGCAGTTCCGCCCAGGCACGTGGTCCAATCAACGCGACGCTCGGCGTCACGATGGGTGCCACCTATAATGGCGTCCTGCACATGACCGACCCAAGCATACCGAAGAACAGTGGCTGCTTCCGTCCAATCCGTATTGTTACGCCGCCGGGCCGGATCACCAACGTCGATTATCCGGGTCCGCTCGTGGCCGGCAATACCGAAACGCATCCGCGTCTGGCAAATATAGTCATCGGGGCGTTGTCGAAGGCGGTCCCAGAACGGGCGATGGCGGCTGAAAGCTCTACCAGCAACAACTTCGTTTTCGGCGGAACAGATCCAGAAACGGGTGACTATTTCGCCTGCTACGATTTGATGTCGGGCGGATGGGGCGGCCGCGACGGCGCCGACGGCAATGATTGCGTGATCGCCATCAATGGCAACTGCCGCTTCAGCCCGACTGAAGTCTTCGAGGCGCGCTACCCACTCACGGTCGAGGTTTTTGAGCTAGTGCAGGACTCCGGTGGGGCTGGTGAATGGCGTGGAGGTCTGGGCATGCGCCGCGTCTTACGCCTGGCAGACAACGCCGAAATCACGGCAAGCCAGTGCACGGACCACCACGAGTTTGGTCCGTACGGCCTGTTCAAAGGCGCGACCGGAGGGCTCGGGCGAACGCAGTTTAAGGCTAGTGGAGGAGAAGACTGGCAGCGAGCCGGAACATTGTTCGGTAAGGCATGTGATAGCAAGTATGCCAACCTGCCGCTTAAATCGGGCACCCGCGTGGAACTGGTCACGCCCGGAGGCGGTGGTTACGGCAACCCCGCGAACCGTCGTCGCGATCTGATCGAGAACGATCTCGCTGAAGGCTACATCAGCGAGGAAGCGGCGTACCGCATTTACGGCTACAGCGGTTCTCAAGACAAGCAAGCAGCCGAGTAAGGCAGGCATCCTATTCCTCCCAGGGAATGGTGGGGGCAGCGGTGGTCTGCCCCCACACTGAGAGCTGCTGTCTTCCTGCAAGCGGATCACAATACCAAAAGGCATGCAACAATTCATCGAAGTTTGAAAAACAAGGGGAACCGGCGATGACTTCGAATCCAGTGCTCGACGTACGCAACGTCAGCAAATCCTTCTGGGGCGTTCAAGCCCTGAAGGGCGTCGATTTCGAACTGCAGCGCGGTGAGATCCATGCTCTGTGTGGCGAGAACGGCGCCGGTAAGAGCACACTTGTTCGTATTATCAGCGGGCTCGCAAAACCCGACGATGGCGAGATCCATATCGACGGCGAGATCCAGCGTCCCGGTCAGAAGACCCAATCCCATCTTGTTTCCGTCGTCTACCAGGAATTGTCGATCATCCCGGATCTGACGGTGTTGGAAAATGTCCTGCTCGGCGATCCGCGACTGAAATGGGTGTTTCGCAATGCGCGGTTCTCTGACGAGGTTCGCGCGCTTCTCGATCGTATCGGCCTAAGTGACGTGCCGCTCGACATTCTCGCCCGCAAGTTGACGGTGGCCGAGCAACAACTTTTAGAGATCTGTCGGGCCGTCCTACGTCGATCGAGAGTGCTGATTTTGGACGAACCGACTGCGAGCCTGTCGGACGCGGAAATCCAACGCGTGTTCGAGACCGTCACATGGCTCCGCAACGAAGGCACCGCGATTATCTATATCAGCCACCGGCTTCCTGAGATCTTCGCGCTCACAGACAGGATCACCGTGTTCCGCAATGGTCGTCGCGTGCTGACCAAGGAAACCAGTGCGTGGGATGCAAATGAACTCGTACGCGAGATGATCGGCCGCGACGTGGCCTGCACGGGCCACCATGGCGCTCGTGCCGATTTCGATGCGGCCCCAGTCGCCGTTGAACTCAGTAAGCTGTGCATTCCGGGTAAGATCCAGGGTTTTGACCTAAAGGTTCGCAAGGGCGAGATCGTCGGACTAATCGGGCAACTTGGCTCTGGTGCCAGCGACGCGGTCGAAGCGTTGGCCGGGTTGGAGTGCAGGTACTCGGGGTCGATCATCGTCGATTACGAGCAGGTGTTACTGACGAGCCAGAAAAGGGCCGTCGAGGCCGGGATTGCCTATGTTACCGAGGATCGCGGGAGCAAGAGCTTGTTCCAGGGCGCCACTGTGCAGCAGAATATCACCTCAGCTAATCTGGCGGCTCTGTCCCGCAAAGGCATTGTGGACCGCCATGCCACCAAAGCTTCCGCAACGGCGTTGGCCCACCGGTTCCAGATTGATTCCGCCAGGCTGAATTACGACATCGGAGCTTTAAGTGGTGGCAACCAGCAAAAAGTTGCGATCGCAAAATCGGTCGCCGTGGGACCAAAGGTTCTGGTTCTGAACGAACCAACGCGGGGCGTCGATGTAGGGGCGAGAACGGAGATCTACCGCGAGCTGCGTTCGCTGGCCGATCTCGGCATGGCCGTAATCTTCTTCTCCACCGATTTGGAAGAGATCAAGGAACTCTCCGATCGCGTTGTGACCATTTTCAAGGGCAAGGTCGTCAGCGACCAGCGGGCGCACACGCTCACCACTGACGACATCCTTTCACACATTTTGCGCGGCAACAACGTTCAGGAGGTAGCCGCATGACCGTCGAGCAAACCATCATGACATCCAAAGAAGCTCCGTCCAGTTTGTCTCTCTTTCTCGCCGGCGCGCTTCACGCCGACAGGCTGCAGGCCAATGCGGTCCGGCTCGCCATCGTCGTGCTCACATCCTGGGCGATCGTTGCCGTGCCGGGATTCGGCTCGACCGCAAATTTCTCGTCGATCATGTATGCCACGGCCGCAATCGGCATTGCTGCGGTGGGCATGTCGCTGATCACGCTTAGCGGCAACCTATTCATGCTGAGCATGGGAGCCACGACAGCCGTCTCGACCGTGCTCTTTGCGTCTACCCTGCATTTCGGCTTGCCGTTAGCGATGCTGATTATAGTTTTTACCGGCCTGGTGGTTGGGTGTGTGCAGGGCATCATCGTTGCGGTGGCCAAGGCCAATCCTATCATCACAACGATCGCCGCTTCGTCAATCATTATGGGTTTCGGAGCCTATTACAGCGGCGGCCTAACCGTCGTCGGCCAAGGGGATGCCAGTTGGCTGTCCGTTGGCCGTGTCGCCGACGGTGTTCCAAACCAAATCCTGATTTTCGGGGTGTTCTCGTTGTTCGTCCACTTTATGTGTCAATGGACACGGCTCGGCCACGAGTTGCGGCTTGTTGGGCTCAATCCGGTCGCTGGCGAATATGCCTGGCTAAGAACCAAGACAGTAATCATCATCGCTTATGCGATTGCCGGAGCAGCGGCGGCGCTTGCTGGATGCCTTTACGGGTCGCAGGCGGCACAGGGCAACCTTCGCTTGGGAAGTGGTATCGACTTTGATGCTATCGCGGCCGTCCTAGTCGGCGGGGTCGCTATCAAAGGTGGCCGCGGCCTCGTTATCGACGCAGCCATCGGCGCGGTCTTTCTCGCGCTCATCAGCAACGTCCTGTTGCTCAAAGGCCTGTCACTAGAAATCCAGTTGCTGATCAAAGGTCTAGTCGTGATCGTCTCTGTCATCATCGGTGCTGTGGCACAGCGCATGGGGAAGAAATGATGAACAACAGCCGCTTTAAAGAAACTCGCATCGCCGGTATGTCGGTTCCGATGCTCTTCCGCGTCGGTCTGCTGATCGTCATCCTTGCGACCTTCGCTGTGATCGATCCGGCGTTTCTGCGCGTCGGAAACCTGTTCGCTATCACGCAGACCTTCGCGCTGCTGGGCATGGTGGCAGTCGGTCTCTACCTGACGATGCTTGCCGGTGAATTTGACCTGAGCACCGGCGCCATGGTCGCGGTGTCCGGCCTTATCACGCTGCTCTGCGGCCAAGACAATCTGCTGATCGGGCTGTTCTATGCGTTGGCGTTTGGTGTCGTCGTCGGGGTCACCAACGCCGCCCTCATGGTAATCCTGCGCGTCTCGTCTTTGGTAGTGACGCTGGGTGTGATGATGACGCTTAACGGCTTTGCCTACTGGCTGGCTGGCGGCCAAGTTATCAATACGGATCAGTTCGATCTCGGCTTCATACTCGACGAGCCTTACGGTTCACTTGTGTCGATCCGGAGCATGGTCACACTTGCCGTCTTTGCCGCCATTGCGCTGATGCTTCGCTTCACTCGCATCGGGCGCGACATCAGGGTAGCCGGAAGCAAGCGCGAGGTGGCTGTCGCCGGCGGCGCGAATATCGCAGCGGCACTGACCTGTGCATTCGTTTTGTCTTCATCCTGCGCAGCAGCAGCGGGGGGCCTCCTGTCGCTGAGTCTGGCAAGCGCGTCGGCAACAACAGGCAGTACACTGATGCTCCAGGCGGTATCGGCCGCAATCGTCGGCGGAGTGTCGCTGGCCGGAGGATCGGGCAAGCCTTCAGGCGTGCTGGTTGGCACGCTCATTCTCGCGACCTTGAACAATGGACTTTCGCTAGTCGGATTGGGTGCGACAGGCGTTCTGCTCTCCAACGGACTCGTACTGCTTCTGGTCGTTCTGTTCGACGGACGCTTGGGCGTTGTCGTCAGAGAACATATCGCGGCACGACGAATTCTGGCGCGCTAAGCGCGCAAGAAACCGGTGATGCCGCGGCTCGGTATCATCCTACAACAGGGGAAACAAATGAGGAAAACAAGCATGTTCAAATCTCTGCTAGCCGCAACCCTTGCGGTATCTACTCTGGCCGCTCCCGCCTTTGCAGGCGCGAAGGGTTCAAAGGTGATCCTTCTCACCGTAAGCGACGAATGTGAATACTGTGCAAGGCACGGCCACGCCTTTCGCGAAGAGGCTGCCAAGCTCGGCTTCGATCTCGACGTGAAGATCAACAATTTCGACGCCGCCGAACAGGCAAGCCAAGTCGACCAAGCCATTGCCCAACAGCCGGCCGGGATCGTGATCTTCCCAGCTGATTCAAGGGCCGTCATTCCGTCGCTTCGCAAGATCAAGCAGGCTGGCATCCCGGTCGTAGTAACCAATTCCAAACCCGACGACCAGTATTCGGAGTTCTGGGACGTGTATGTCGGACCTGACGATATCGGAAACGGCAACTCTGCCGCTAAAGCAATGATTGAAGGCTTCGCCGAGAAGAACCTCGGGTCGTCGGGCAAGATCTTCATCGTCGAAGGGGTTCCTGGTACCCCACCGCAGATCCAACGATCCAAGGGCTTCAAGGACGTGCTGGCCAAAGACGCACCGGGCATTGAAGTAGCGGGAATGCAGCCAGGTAACTGGGACCAGGCGCGGGCGACCGATGCTGCCGCAGCCTTGTTCACCCAGGTCGGCCCTGATGTGAAGGGCGTCTACGCGCAAAACGACACGATGCTGGCGGGCGTTATCGTCGCTGCACAGCGGGCTGGTCTCGATCCTTCCAAGCTTGTGCTGGTGGGTAGCAACTGCACCGCCGAAGGCGTCGCCGCCATCAAGGCCGGAACCCAATACGCGACGGTTCTCCAGTCGCCAGTCGATGACGGCGCTTTCGCAGCAAAGGCAATGGGCGATCTCCTCGACGGCAAGACCCCCGAAAAGACGATCTACCTGCCTAAGGAAATGGTGACCAAAAGCAATCTCTCAATCTGCGATGCGGCAAACGCGCCGACGGCAAATTGAGGTGAAGACTCTCTGGATGCGTCGCAGGCCGACGCATCCAGTATCGAAACTCCACGTTAGGTAGGACCTTAAAATGACTGTTGTGCTCCGTCTCGCGGCCGATGACCAAGTGGCGATCGCTTTGCGTCCTCTCTCTAAAGGAACCGATCTGCGCCCGGAGTATCCTGTGACATTGCAGGCGGACGTACCGGCTGGCCACAAGGTTGCCCTAGCCCCCATCCACGAGGGTGACCGCGTGCGTCGGTTCGGCCAGCCGATTGGACTTGCAAGCCAAGCGATCAAGCCAGGAGAGCATGTTCATGAGCACAACCTTGCCTATCCGGGCACGCTCGCAAACCGAACCATTTCGACGATCGATCGTGTGACGCCGGTAAATGAGGTAGTGACCTTCAATGGCTACCGGCGTCACAATGGCCGGGTGGGGACGCGCAATTTCGTCGGCATCCTGTCGACAGTCAATTGTTCGGCGCGCGTCACAAGAATGATAGCTGCGCATTTCACACCTGAGGTGTTGAGGGCTTATCCTTGGATTGACGGCGTGATGCCGCTAACTCATACATCCGGCTGCAGCATCTCGGATGGCACTCCGTCGATGGATATGCTGCGCCGGACGCTCTCCGGTTACGCGGAACATCCTAATTTTGTCGGCGTGCTGCTGGTTGGTCTCGGCTGCGAAGACAATCAAATTGAAACGCTTTGCGAGCATACCAGCCTGCGTCTGGGTCCCACAATGCGAAGCATAACCATCCAGCGCGTCGGTGGCACCACCGCCGCGGTCAAGGCCGGCATCAACGATGTCATCGAGATGATCGAGCTTGCCAAGGACGTGATGCGCGAGCCGATTCCGGTGAGCGAGATGGTGGTTGGCCTCCAGTGTGGCGGTTCGGATTCCTTTTCCGGCCTCAGTGCCAATCCGGCGCTGGGTGCTGCGGTCGACATTCTGGTCAAACAGGGCGGTACCGCCATCCTGTCGGAAACCCCGGAAATCTATGGCGCGGAAAACTTACTGCTGCAGCGCGTCGCCAACGAAGATGTCGGCCAGAAGCTCATCGACCTGCTGACCTGGTGGGATCAGTACACCGCGAAGGAGCCGCACGGCTTCGACCACAATGCCTCCCCTGGCAACCGCGCCGGCGGCCTGACGACGATCCTTGAGAAATCGCTGGGCGCGATTGCCAAGGGCGGTAGCACCTCGCTCAACGCGGTTTACAACTATGCCGAGCCAGTGCGGGAAAAGGGACTGGTTTTTATGGACTCGCCCGGTTTCGACCCGGTGTCGGCGACCGGCCAAGTGGCGGGTGGCGCCAATCTGCTCGTCTTCACCACCGGTCGCGGCTCCTGTTTCGGCTGCCGTCCGTCGCCGTCGCTGAAGCTGGCGACGAACACACCCATGTACGAGCAGATGAGCGAGGACATGGACATCAATTGCGGTGTCATCATGGATGGCAAGGCCTCGATCCAGGAGATGGGTAGGATCATTTTCGATCGCATGGTCGCGACCGCTTCGGGCGAAAAGACCTCAAGTGAAATCCTAGGTTATGGCGACGACGAGTTCGCGCCTTGGCACATCAATGCCTGGACCTAACATAGACCTAGGTGCGCGGGGCCTGCCGCCTGGCTCCTTTTCCGCCCGGGCGTTGCCTGCATCCGCGGGCGCGACCCCAAACAATGACGCAAACCTTCTTCCGATGGAGCCTCCCATGCGCCAAGAGATTGCCGGCTGGTGCGCCCTCTGCAAATCGCGTTGCGGCGCGACTTTCGTCGTCGAGGACGGGAGGCTGATTAGCGCTGGCCCGCTGCCTTCGCATCCGACCGGGCGGTCGCTGTGCGTCAAGGGCAAGGCGGCGCCGGAAATCCTGTACAATCCGGAACGATTACTTTTTCCGCAGAAGCGGACTAAGCCAAAATCATCGGATGATCCCGGCTGGGTGCGTATTTCCTGGGACGAGGCGTTGACGACGATCGGCGAAAGGCTGCGTGGCATCCGCGGCGATTATGGCCCGCAGGCGCTGTCCTTCTCGACCACAACCCCGAGCGGCACCAGCATCAGCGATGGCGACGAATGGATCGACCGGCTGATCCGGTTGTCGACACCCAATTGGGTCAGCACACAGGAAAGCTGCACCTGGCACCGAGATACCACGCATCGGTTGACCGTGGGCTCCGCGTTGCCTTACCCAGATTGGGAAAAGACCGATCTGGTGGTTCTATGGGGGTTTAACCCAAGTTCCGTTTGGCTCGATCAGGCAACGCAGATAGCGGCGGCGCGGGCGAGAGGCGCCAAAGTCATGGTTGTCGATCCGAGACGGTTTGGCTTTGCCATTGGTGCGGACCACTGGCTGCGTGTACGGCCCGGGGCGGATGGCATTCTCATGCTGGGCCTGATGCGCCAGATGATCGAGACCGGGCGCTACGATCGCAAGTTTGTCCAGACGTGGACCAACGGTGCGTTGCTGGTCCGGAACGATAATGGCCAGTACTTGCGCGGATGCGATATCTCGTCCGATGCGGCGTCAGATGGTTTCGTCGTATTGGCGCAGCACGGAAGCCCGGTTGTCGTCGGGCGTAATGATGCCGACGCTCGAAGCGAGCTTGCAAGTGCGCAATTGCTCGCGGATGCCGACGTCGGCGGTCTTGCGGGATCGATACCATGTCGAACGGCTTTTAGTCATTTGCGTGATGCGGCGATGGCGCGAACGTTGGAGGAGGTTTCCGCCGCGACCTGGGTTCCCGTGGAGCAGATCGTGGCGGCAGCGGACGCGCTGTCAGCTGCGGCCTCGGTCGCCTACTACACGTGGACCGGGCTTTGTCAGCATGCAACGGCAACCCAGACCGACCGTGCGCTCGCCACCCTGATGAGCTTAAAAGGCTGTTATGACGTGCCGGGTGGAAATATCGTGCTGCCCGCGCACCCGATCAACAAGGTCCACGGCGAGGAACTTCTCGATCCTGACCTTCTGAAGCTAACCGTCGGCATTGATGAACGACCAATCGGTCCACCGAGCGTCGGCCGCGTCGTTTCGCATGATTTCTACACGTCGGTCCTAGATGGCGTACCCTACAAGATCCGCGCTTTGGTGGGTTTTGGTTCTAACTTGGCTGTCGCACATGCCGATTCAATCCGGGGGCGCGATGCGCTGGCGGCGCTGGACTTCTATGTTCATTGCGATATTTTTGAGAACCCTAGCGCTCGCTATGCGGATATCCTGCTGCCGGTGAATACTTTCTACGAGCGCGATGCGCTGCGTGTTGGCTTTACCTCTGGACAGGCGGCTGAGGAACATGTCCAGTTTCGACCGAAACTTGTTGAACCGATGGGTGAATCCCGTTCAGACGCGGAGATTGCCTTTTCGCTGGCCGATGAACTGGGCCTACGCGAACAGTTCTTTGGCGGCAGCATCGATGCGGGCCGAGAGTATGTTATTGAGCCACTAGGGATCGGGCTGGATACGCTCAAGGCTAATGCCGGTGGCGTTCGGCTACCCTTGCAGCAACGATATCGCAAGTATAGCGAAACCCACGATGGTAAGGTGACCGGTTTCAAGACGGAAACCGGCTTGGTCGAGCTTTACAGTGCAGTCCTGCATCGGTCGGGCGAAGCGCCGGTACCGACTTTCGCGGAGGATGACCTTCCCGGCAATGGTGATTATCCGTTTGCGCTAACTTCGGCCAAAACCGGGTATTTTTGCCATTCCCAGCACCGGAACATTGCATCGCTTAGAAAGCGCGAACCCGACCCTTATGTATATTTGGCACCGGAAACCGCTGATGAGCTCATGCTGGGCGAAGGCGACTGGGCGGATGTCGTGACCGCGCATGGATGGATCCGCATGCGCGTCAAACATGACAAGAGCCAGCATCCAAAAGTCGTTAGGGCTGCGTATGGATGGTGGCAGGGCAACAAGGAACTGGGTCTAAAGGGGTACGATCCTTTTGCCAATGGGGGCGCCAACTTCAACGTCTTGATGGACGGAAAACGTCTTGACCGGATGTCCGGCACTGCTCCGCATAGGTCGATATCTTGCAAGATCGTTCCTGTCGACTCAAAGCCGCAACAGCCGCGAAGTTGGAGTGGATATCGTCCGTTCATCGTCACTCGGACAGAGAAAATTGCACGAGACGTCACTGCAGTTTGGCTTGCGGATGCAGATGGTAGACGCCTACCGGACTATCGTCCAGGGCAGCATCTCACCATCCGTTTGACTCACCCGCGAACCGGCGAGCAGTTGACACGCTGTTATTCTCTCGTCGGATCCGCAATCGAAAGCAACCGTAACGAATACAATATTGCAGTCAGACGTGTCGGGAGGTCAGCAGATCGTGATGACGTCGCTGGTGGATACGTATCCAGTCTCGTTAATGACGAACTTCTCCTGGGTCAAACGATCGACGTGCGAGCGCCGAGCGGTACCTTTATTATCCCACTTCAACCAACGAATCCTATAGTCTTGGTGGCTGGGGGTATTGGTATTACTCCGATGCTATCCTATCTCGAAACTTTGGCCAGAGTTGGCGCAAAGCACGAGGTAAGACTACTCTACGCGAACCGTTCTGAACAGACCGAAGCCTACGCGAAACGGCTTGAGAGTCTTCAAGCCCAATTACCCTCGCTTACCGTCGAGCGCTTCATCACTGCCGGCGCGAAACCTTCTACAGAGGGAGTCGTTGGTCGTCGAGTAGGCGCTGAGGACATCCTCACCGAGCGCACAGGGCCCAATCCGCATGTCTATTTCTGCGGTCCGCCTTCGATGACCTCAGCCTTGCGCGCCCAGCTAATAGAAGTCGGCCACAATCCCGCGCTCGTTTTTGAAGAGACATTCAGCGGTATTCAGATCAATTCTAAGGACGTTCCGGAGGGGCCATTCATAGTCACATTCGCGAAGTCCGGGGTAACCACGATCTGGACGAGGGACAAAGGCTCCTTGCTGGATCTCGCAGAAACTGCAGGCGTGGCGATGTCCAATGGCTGTCGCGCTGGGCAATGTGAATCCTGCGAAACGCGGATATTAGCAGGGGAATGCACCCATCGAATAGGCGTCGCGCATCCCGGAGGTGAAACTTGTTTAGCATGTCAAACAGTGCCGACATCAGATCTTGTCGTCGAGGCGTAGTAACAACGTTGACTTCGTCGGCAACCAGAGAAGTTTCTCTACGTTCCCCAAAGGGGCGCAAAGCCTTGGTTGTTGGCGCCGGGGGTGCCGGAAAAGCAATCTCATTCGCACTACTTGCAGGTAGCGGTTGTGCCTCGTTAAAGATCACGGACGTGAACGAGGATAGAGCAGAGGCATTGGTGAAAGATATCCGAAGGCGATATGACGATTTGGATGTCATCGTCACGGAAACTCTCTATCCGAAGTCGACCTGGTCGTGAATGCAACACCCTGTTTCACACCAAATGTCTACCGCGATCAGCTGAAACAGATCACGTCAATGGGCACATTTTTCGATAATATTTTGGCAGAAAACATAGTTGGCAACTAGAACTGATATTTACGAAACTTCAGGTACAGGAGAGACGCCCTAACGAAGAGGCCCCCGGCCTGGAAGGGCCGGGGGTCCGCCGCAGCTCTGGTCTGCGGCACCTTGGTTCGTGGGAGGAGATGTTACGAACACAAGGAGTCGATAAAGCATCGGCTAACGTGCCTTATGTTCCTGTATCCGCGGCAGAAACCACGTAATCAGACCGACAAGCGGGAAAAACGAACAGATGACGTAGACGGTTTGAAGGCTGGTGCTGTCTCCCAGCCAACCCAGTCCAGCCGCCGCAATCCCAGCCATGCCAAAATTCAATCCATAGAAAACCCCGCCGATCATGCCGACGCGAGACGGCATCAGCTCCATCGCGTAGATCATGATGGATGCGAATGCGCTGGCCATGATCAGATTGATAACGACCGTCAACGCGATGGTTGTGTAGAGGTCGACGTAAGGCAGGAGAAGAGTGAAAGGCAGGGGGCCGAGGATGGACAGCCAGATTACCCGATAGCGACCGATCTTGTCGCCAACCATGCCGCCCAACAAAACTCCCGCTGCGGATGAGATGAACATCACGAACAGCATGATCTGTGACTGCGCGATCGTGACGCCAAAACGCTCGATTGCGTAGAAAGTGTAGAACGATCGGAAACTTTCAAGATAGGCGAGCTTCGAGAACATCAAGATCGCGAGAATAAATAGTCCGAGCCAGACCTGCTGACGCGAATGTTCAACGACCGTTTTGCGAGCTTTGGCCGCAGTTTCGGAGGCGGCGAGAAACTGCTCTCGGATCGACGAATGCTGGCGGGCGATCCAGATCATCAACGCCATCGCAAGGATCGCCAGTGAAGCAAACCAGCTCAAACTTTCTTGGCCACGGGGGACAATGATGATAGCAGCGAGCAGCGGGCCCAGTGCGCCGCCAAGTTGCCCACCAACCTGAAATATTCCCTGAGCCAGGCCCTGCTTTGCATGTGATGCATAACGAGCCGTTCGAGTTGCTTCTGGATGATAGATTGACGAACCAATGCCTATGCAAACGACCGAGACCAAAATCATCGCATAGCTTGATGCAAACGCGAGGAGCGTAACGCCTACAAGTGTGAACCCCATCCCGCCGGCCGTGGAATAGGGCAGGGGACGACGATCGGTATAAGCGCCAACCAGGGGCTGAAACAGCGAGCCCGCCGTTTGGAAAGCCAGGGTTATAAGCCCGATTTGCGCAAGGTTGAGATCGTAGGATTGTTGAATGATCGGGTAAACCGCTGGGATAAGCGACTGGATAAGATCATTGAGTAAGTGGGTCGTTCCAAGAACGAGCAAAACTGCAATATTGGCCGATATCGCAACTGATCGGGTGCGAGTTGCATCCATGATAAAATCCGGTCTCCTAGAAATGTACAGAGCGCGATTGGCTTCTTGAAATGGAGCGCAATGCGGCGAGAGGATCGTCCTATTAGCTACAATCATTGCAGATCGTGAATGAACGTGCAAGAAGAAGAGTTGACTAAGGAGAATTTCGGAATGCTGAGTGAAGAGCGCCTTAATCTGATCCGTCAGCAGCTGACCCAAACTGGCAAGGTTCTCGCATCCGATCTTGCTGTTGAGTTTGACTGCTCCGAAGATACCATCCGTCGGGATTTGCGTGAGCTCGCGAGGAGCGGTTTTTGCAAGCGCGTCTATGGTGGCGCGCTGGCGCATCCGCCGGCGCCTGCGCCCAATTCTGGCTCCATCGAGGTTCGGAGTCGTCGTCAAATTGACAGTAAATCACGACTGGCAAAGGCCGCAGTTGCATCACTGGCAAGCTGTGACACGATTTTTATCGACGCAAGCTCGACCAATCTGGTTATTGCTGAGGCGCTACCGCGGGATCGCAAGATTAATGTCGTCACGAATGCGCCAGCCATCGCCGTGGCCCTGAAAGACCATCAACTGTGTACCATCATGATGATCGGTGGCCTGTTCAACAGCGATAAGGGCATCTGCTATGGCCCCCAGGCTGTTCGGGATATCGAGAATATTTACGCGGACGTGTTTGTTCTGGGCGCGTGTGGCGTTGATGCGATCACGGGCCTAACTGCGCTAGATCCTTCCGAAGCGGAGGTCAAACGCGCCATGGTCAATCAAAGCGCGAAGGTATTAGTCGCCTCAACAACAAACAAGCTTGGCACAGTAGCTCCCTTCAGAGTGATGGACACCTCCTCTCAGATCCAACTCATCGTCGACTTTGACGTTGCCACAGAGTTGCTTGAGAGTTTGCGCCGGACGGACATGGTCGTCGATGTGGTGGCATCAAAGGCTTAGCGTCTGAATGTTTCGAAAGCCTGTGACGCCCGCGTCTGTTTTTTCACATTGTTGACGACTCTCAAGCGTTGTTGCACGGTCATTCGTATTCTGCGATAAGCGCGCATTCAGATTGGCCTTGGGAGATTGCAACGTGCCACCACGCGGACAATATTATGTTTCTGGAAAACGTGAGCAGATCGCCACGCGCCTGACCTTCCTGATCGCAGGATTGGGAATGGCTGCATGGGCACCGCTCGTACCCTACGCCAAGGAACGTGTCGGAGCCGATAACGGCACCTTGGGGTTATTATTGCTATGCCTGGGCTTGGGTTCTTTTATTGCGATGCCGATAACGGGACTTCTTACCAGCCGATATGGTTGTCGGGCGGTCATTGTAGGAAGCAGCGCTTGTCTTGCCTACATGATTCCGGTTTTAGCTGCTGTCGACACCCCACTTCATCTTGCCATCGCATTGGCCGTCTTTGGAGCGAGCGTCGGCAGCGTCGATGTCGCGGTGAATATACAGGCCGTTATGGTCGAAAAAGATAGCGGCCGCAGCATGATGTCCGGCTTTCATGGACTGTTTAGCCTTGGGGGCATAGTTGGCGCCGGCGGAGTTAGCCTGGCGCTCGGATCGGGTGCGCCGTTACCCGGAGTAGTCTTCGCTGTCGGTGGTGTTCTGACCGTATTGCTCATGCTTGCCTACCATGGTTTGCTAACCTACGGTAACATTGAACAGGAAAAGACGCCGACTTTCGTCTTTCCCAAGGGCATCGTCCTTGTTCTTGGATTGCTTTGTTTCCTTTCTTTCATGGGAGAAGGTGCAATCCTCGACTGGAGCGCGCTCTTCCTGGTTTCGAACCATGGCGTTGAGCAGGCGTCTGCAGGCCTAGCTTATACGTCCTTTGCAATAACTATGACCATTGGACGCTTGCTCGGTGACAGGATCGTGACCCATCTTGGAGGTCAACGTGTCGTGCTCTTCGGCGGAGCTTTGTCGGCTGCAGGGTTTGCCTTGGCGTTCCTGGCGAACAATCACATAGCGGCTTTGGCGGGTTTCGCTCTCGTGGGGGCTGGTTTGTCCAATATCGTGCCGGTTTTCTTTACCGCCGCAGGCCGACAAACGGTCTTGCCAGCGAGTCTAGCCGTCACGGCAGTTTTTACCCTTGGCTATGCGGGGATACTGTTGGGTCCAGCAATGATCGGGTTCATTGCCCAGATTTGGAGCCTTAGCTTCGGGATTCTTTTACTTTCAATCTTCATGGGTTTCGTCGCTGTCGTTGGCCCACTAGCCGCACGAGTGCGATAGACAGGAATGATTACAAAAAGGAAGTCAGCACGCGCGGCGGAGGCGCGGGCTGCGACCCTTAAAGATGTCGCCGCCCTTACTGACCTCTCTACGACCACGGTCAGCAGGGTGCGCCCTTTGTTCAGGCCAAAACCGCAATCACGTACACATCTCATCTTGATATCAGCGCCAAATCGTGCAAACGTGCACAAATAGGCACAAACGTGGACGCGTGCGTTCATGCAAACCGGCATCACCTGATCCAGGCGATGAAGCGCGAGTGCTTTATGTCATTGAGGCGAGGGGTTTCAGCAATGTCCCTGTTCGAGCATCAGCAAATTTGAGAAGAGTTATGAATAAACAAGCCATGGTGGGAGCGCCGGAGCGCCGCAATACAAACGAATTATCGATCATCATCCTGTCACTTGCCGCCTTCGTGATCGTCACGACAGAATTTATCATCATCGGCTTGATGCCAAACATGGCTCGTGATCTTGAAATCTCGATTCCATTGGCCGGTCAGCTTGTAACGTCGTTCGCCCTGATCGTCGTATTTGCTGGCCCACCTCTAACTGCGCTTGTTGCAAAGATCGAGCGGCGCGCGTTGTTCACCTGGATTCTCGTCGCCTTCGCAGTCAGCAACGTCGCCGTAGCATTGGCTCCCGGTTTCTGGACTGTATTGCTGGCGCGGGTCGTACCGGCAGCCTTGCTGCCCGTTTTTTGGGGGGTCGGCAGCGATGCGGCTGCCATGCTGGTATTGAAGGAAAACGCCGGTCGTGCCATTTCGAAGGTCTATTTCGGGGTAACTGGGGCATTGCTCTTCGGTATCCCCTTGGGCACAGTTCTGGGCGACGCCATTGGTTGGCGCGGCGCATTCTGGATCCTGGCCGCCATGTCCGCTCTTATGGCTGTATTGCTCTATGCAGCGATGCCGAAGCTGTTCCCGGCCGAGAAGCAAAGTCTCCGACAGCAGATCAGTTCGTTGAGCAATCGGTTCTTCATCGCAAACCTTTTGCTATCGTTCGCCATTTTCACAGCCATGTTCGGCGCTTACACCTATCTTGCCGACATGCTGGAAGGGTACGCTCACATCGAGCCCGCCCAGGTGGGCTGGTGGCTCATGGGTTTTGGTACGGTCGGACTTCTGGGTAATTATCTCGCTGGCCGCATGGTGGATAGCCAGCCGGTCAGCGCCACGGTTATTTTCTGCCTGTTGATGGGGCTTGGTGCAGCCGGAGCGATCTTTTCCGTCGCGTATATGGCGATCTTCATCGCGTCTCTCGTGGCATGGGGTATCGCTCACACAGCGCTTTTCCCGCTCGGTCAGATCCGGGTCATTAACGCAGCAAATGACGGGAAAGCACTTGCTGGAACCCTGAACATCTCAGCGTGCAATAGCGGTATAGCTGCGGGAGCGATCCTCGGTGGCTGGGCTATCAACGAGGGAGGAGTTAGTGCCGCCATCCTTGGAGCCGCAGCGTTAGTGGCAATCTGTGCAATTGCGTCACCCTTGGTAGCTCGCCTGAGACCTGCACCGTGTCGCCAGGAAGAAGTCGCAAGCTCTATGCGGGCCGCAAACTAGTCTCGACGATCAAAGCCAATCCTTCAAACAGAATTTAAAGCTTGAGAAATCACCTTGGAGGGCAGCTACCAATGCAACTGATCATCAACAACCAACCAAGAGTTCACCCCTTCGGAGGGATCGGTATGGAAGATCGACGATAAGGCCGGTCGAATAAGCGTGTGTGCGCGCCCCTCGAGCAACATCTTTATCGATCCGCACAAGAATAGCCGAACAACTACGACAGCCAGCCGTCACCATGCGGCGCTTTTGATGACAGATACCCCCAAAAACGACTTCCAGTTCGGCGCCAGGGTGGACGTTGAAGTCGGCGCAGCATTCGACGCAGGTGTCTTGTTCTTGAAAATCGACGAAACCCACTGGGCTAAGCTCTGCTTTGAGTATTCCGCTCATCTCAAACCGATGGTCGTTTCTGTCGTGAACAAAGGCGGCACCTCCGACGATGCCAATGCGTTCCTCGTTGACGGCAAACAGGTGAAGCTGCGCATTTCCCATAAGCATGGCGTTTTTGCCTTCCATGCCGCAAACAACGATGAGGCCTGGACCCTTGTCCGTATATTCGCATTTGATGTTGATGACGAAGGCCTGCAGATCGGTTTCGAGGCCCAGTCCCCAAACACAGACGGCTGCAAAGTGACATTCAGCGCCTACACGCTGACGGACGTTTCGCTTGAGGACTTTAGAAACGGCCGTTGATCGCTGGACGGGTTCGCGAACCTGTATTCTGTAGCGACACTTTGCGATCCAGAGCCACGATTTCCTGCCGGTCAGTTGCCCGTCATCGCAAGACGGCCTTCACCGTGGGCTTACCCGAAGTGGCTCTGTTCTAATCATATACTTTTGGCTCTTTAGAGCTCGCGTGCCGTCCCATAGCCTCCTCTTTCGAAGTGCGGAGCTTCTTTGAAGGAAGATATGGGGAAATGGGTTGTTTAAGCAAAACATAGTTGCCACGTCCGGCGCTCAGATCAAGTTTGCCTATCTCGTTTCAGCGGTAGCGATTGTCGCTTTGCTTATGGTGGCTTCGCATATCACTTCAGGCAATTTCCTGAAGCCTAACAACATCATCAATGTCGCAAATCAGGCCGTTGTACTCAGCCTTCTGGCAACTGGAATGTGTTTCGTCATGGTGGGCGGCGGCATCGACCTCTCTATGCCCTCCGTACTTGCAATCTCAGCAATCCTAGGCGCGATCTATATGCGCGACCAGCAGGAGGTTATCGGTGGCCTTGCAGTTATGGCTGCAGTCGGCTTTGCGACCGGACTGCTGAATGGAATTTCGGTCGCAGTCTTTGGCATGGCGCCGTTTGTTGTGACCTTGGCGACTACAACGGTTGCGGGCGGGGCGGCTGTTTGGCTGACACAGTCACAGAGCATCTCGGGTTTTCCGCTGATCCTAACTGACATCGTAACGACACGGGCACTCAACGTCCCCTTGTCCGTGTGGTTCGCTCTGTCCGTAGTTGCTGTCGCCACAATCGTGATGGGCAGAACAGCTTTCGGACGGCAGGTTCAGGCCGTTGGCTTGAACAGCAAAGCCGCGCAGGTCGCGCGGATTCCAGTCCGCAAGGTTATTCTGGCAACCTATGTAATTTCAGGACTCATGGCTGCCGCTGCTGGGGCGCTGTCCGTTGCTCGGTTAGGTTCGGCTTCTGCCCTAATGGGCGCGGACAGCCTTATGCTCGACACGATCAGCGCCTGTGTAATCGGCAGGGTAAGCGTTTACGGCGGAGTCGGGCGCCCCGCCATGGCTGCTATCGGCGCGCTGATGATTACTATCATCAGTAATCTCTTAAATCAGATGGGCGTTTCGTTCTCCGTGAATCTGATTGTGAAGGGCATGATTATCGACTATTCCAAGCTGACTGTAGTTCTGCCGTCGCTGATCGATCGTTGGAACCGCGAGGTCATTTCGAACTGATTGGGTCCAGCGAGGCTCACCATATCCGTGAGCCTCGCCGCCTAGATTGTTGATGCTTGTTGGCTTCGGCGCTCCGTGGGCCGAGGCGAAAGTTGCGTCGGCAGCATTGGTGTGACCGTGTGCTCAAGCTATACGTCGTTCTATGTCAAAACGCGCAGTTCTCTTCGACATTGATGGCGCCCTGGTCGACAGCGAGCCTCTTGATCAACAAGCAATGGTCTCGGCTGTCGAATCCTACCGCTTTACTGTCCCAGGGTTATTAGCCGCTTCGGTTACCGGCGTGAGCGGCCGAGACGTCCATGCTCTGCTAAGCCGTGAAATAGGCCTGGACGTTCCGTTCTAATTCCGGCGAGGATCGGGGCGCCAACCGGGCGCTCATAAGCTTTCCGCCCGACACGCGAACCCAGGTGGGCATGGTATACCAGCATTTCAACCTGTTCCCGCATATGAGCGTCCTGCGCAACGTCACTTTGGCGCTGACCTTGGTGAAAGGACTGGAGAACGCTTAGGCGAACTCGATTGCGGAAGAGAGCTTCATCGCGCCAAGCGGCCTATACGGCGGGCAAAAGCAGCGTGTTGCCATTGCCCGTGCGCTCGCGATGAAACCGAAACTGATGCTGTTCGATGAAGCGACCTCTGCTCTCGACCCCGAACTTGTTGGCGAGGTTCTGAATGTCATGCGCCCACTTGCCGACGAGGGCATGACGATGATGATCGTCACGCACGAGATGCGGTTTGCCCGTGAAGTCGGGTCACGTGTCATCTTCATGGATCGCGGTACTGTCGTCGAAGAGGGGGACCCAAATGTGGTTCTGGTAAATCCGGAACAGGAGCGGACCCGCAGCTTCTTGCGGCGCGTGCTCGATCACTAATTGCGTCCAAACGCGGCATTCGCAGGATTGGATGCAGGGTGCCGAGGTTGTCTCGGCGCCCAAATCATTTGAGGCACGCATATCGGGCGAAAATGCTCGACGGTGACTGGCCCTGAGCTGACGAAACGAATAAGGCGGGCTCGGTTTTGCCGAACCCACCTCTCCATGCGTTACTCGGTTCGCGCCGTTATTTCGCGCCGACCGTGAACAGCGGTGCACCGAGCCGCGAAACATCGACCTCGATGCCGAGGCCCGCGCCGGTTGGCGCGGAGCCGAAGCCGTTCGATGAACGCGGCATGTGGTTCGCCAGATGGCCATCCGTCCAGTCGTTGAAGAACGGCGTCATCAGCAGTGATTCCGGGCGGGTGGTGGCCGCGACATGCGAGGTCGCGGCCGTGATGATATCGCCGCCCCACATATCCTCGACCGACACAGCCATGTTCAGTTCCTGCAGAAGGTCGCGGGCCTTTACAACATTCGTCAGGCCGCCGAGCTTTCCGAATTTCAGGTTGATCGAGACGGCATTGGCTTCGTATTTGGCGCGGTACACCTCGTCATGGCTGACGATGGATTCGTCGAGCACCAGCGGGGTGGTCGATCCGCGATGCGCCAGAATGCAATCGGCCGTGCTGCGGCAGGGTTGCTCGACATAGATGGGCAGCCCGTCGAGGCCCTGCAGAGCCAGCTTGGCGGCCGCCAGCGACCAGCCGCCGTTGGAATCGGCGACAATCACGGTCTCGGAATCGCCTGCCTCGACGCTGGCGCGCGTGCGGGCAATGTCGTCGAGCGGATTGTTGCCGACCTTCAGTTGGAAGCGATTGATGCCGGCGCGTCGGCGCTCGCCAATGAATTCCGCCATTACTTCCGGGCGATCCAGCGGCACGGCTTCGTAAATTGGAAAGCGCTCGTTTAGGACGCCGCCGATCAGCGCCGAAATTGGCCGGTTCAGCGATTTGCCCAGAATGTCCCAGCAGGCGATGTCGATCGGGCTCTTGGCAAATTCCTGGCCCATGAGCGTGCCGTCCATGATGCGGGCGATCTTTCCAATGTTGGTCGGATCTGCACCGATCAAGGCCGCAGCAAGGTCCTTGAGAGCTGTGCGGATCCCATCCGAAAAGGTCGGAAGATAGACCTTGCCAAGCGTGGTGATTTCGCCCCAACCGCTGAGACCATCGTCGGTGCGGATGCGCACGACCGTCCCATCCTCGGCCGTTGCGATGCGGTTACCCGACATGATGTAGGTGCCATGAGCGTACCCGACCCCATAATTAAAAACGTCAATTCCGGTGATTTTCATGTGATATCTCCTCTCAGAAAATTGTATAAAATATAAAATCCCGGCGTCAAGCAGGAGACCTTGTCCCGCATCACCGATTGGCATTGAGGGGGAGGGCACGCTCAAGCTATAGGCAGATTAGGAAACGCAGGATTGGCGAATGGCCCCAGTTGGCAAAGGTCTCAAACACAAGACGATGGCGTCGGCTGCCGCCGAAGAAATTCGTAACAGGATTCTTTCGGGCGTATATTCGCCAGGGCTCCAGCTCAGGCAGGATGGCCTGGCGGCCGATCTCGGTATGAGCCGCATTCCGATCCGCGAGGCCTTGGTCCAGCTCGAAAGCGAAGGGCTCCTCAAAATCCTTCCACATCGCGGCGCGGTCGTCGCCCAGTTGACGGCCGACGAGATTGAGGAACTGTTCAACATGCGGCTCCTCCTGGAGCCGTTTCTTTTCAAACGATCGGCGCCCCGTCTGACTGATGACGATTTCACAGCCTTGCACGCGGTACTGGATCGTTACGCAAAATCGATTGATGAGCTCGAGATGGATGTCTGGAACGAGCTAAATACCGAGTTTCATCTTCTGCTTTATCGTCACGCCGACAGTCCGCGAATCATCCTGACGGTGCAAAACCTCTTGGTGGAATGCGATCGCCACACAAGGATTCAGCTCTCGAATATCCGTGGTGATCGGGAGCGCGCCGTCGCCGAGCACGCGGAGTTGTTGCGGCTTTGCGAGCAAGGTGAGTTCGAACGAGGAGCGCAGTTGATGTATTGGCACATCGATCACATTCGTGAAGGTCTGGTTACACTCCTGCGCAGCAATCCCTCTGTAAAATCTGCATAGGACTGCAAAGGAGTCTGCCAGTGGCCTGGCACCACCGGTGACCATCGAACGCTCGGAAGGACCTGCACGAGGAGCAAACTGTGCCCCGTTAGAGCAATCGTGCCCTGCTGGCCCGCTCGAGAAAACAGGCACCGGGCATCTCGTGGCCGGAGCACATCGTGAGCCGTACCATGTCGCGCACACCCTGCTTCACACCAGCTTCTTGGGATGGGAAGCATGCCCCATTCGGGCATGCCGGGCCCGTCCTGCGGCACCCCGCATTGCGCAGGATGAGACATGCTTCTCGGTCACATCGAGATCGTCGCTGTCGATGACGGCCGCCATCGACGGGAAATCGTCGAAGACGAGCGCTGGGCCGGTATGCTTCAGGAAACGCTGGGAGCAGGTAAGGGGCTTGACGATGGCCCGTTCGCGGCAAGGTTGCCCTTCAGCACCGCGAGCGCGCCCTCCACAGGCGAGCGATTATCTAATCTGTTCGACTCGGATTCCGGCGGAATCGTCGATAATGTCGGACGCCTCTTGCCGGAGCTGCTCGAAGACGGGGATGACTGCATCAAGTTGAATCTGGAACGCCGCAGCGGCCGCTGCTTCGTCGCCTGCCTTAATGGAGGCATAGATTTCCTGATGCTCTTTCAACACATCATCGAAGTGGGACCTCATCGTGTAAGAATGCCGGCGGACCCGATCAAGCTGGCCGGTCGCGTAGTGAATGGTTTGCCAAATCTTGGGAAAACCAGCGCAGAGGCAGATCAGCCTGTGAAACTCATTGTCCAGCGCGAAAAATTCATCGACGTTCGGATTGCGGGCCGCCAGTTCCTGAGTGAAAAGCTGTAGCTCGAATTTTTTGTCGAACGACGGATTGTAGTTGCGTGCTGCCAGACGGACCATCTTCACTTCTAGGGTCTCTCGCACCATTTGCCCCTCGAGTACTTCACGCAAGACCATCTTGTTGACGAACGTTCCTCCGCTTGGAACGACGGTCACGAGACTTTCGTCCACGAGCTTCTTAAGCGCATCGCGAAATGGGGTCTTTGACACCCCGAAATGCGCACAAAGTTCTTTTTCCGGTAGAGGCTCTCCGGGGACCAACTTCATCGAGATGATCGCCGCCCGCAGATGCTCATAAAGCTGATCCGATTTAGGAAGGCGGGCGTCCATTTTAGCGTTATCGAATATGTTTTGCATCTTCGCTCCCGGAGGCTCCTTGGTAAAGAGCTTGGCCCGTAGGCTTTTCGTCGCGTTCTCCGATGAGCGATCTTCCAAGAAGCGCTACCAGCGGTTTTCGGCAGTGGGCCATTTATACGACCTCCTTTCCGCCCGCGAACTTCTTCACAAGCATCGTCGGTTTATTGCGCGCATCCGGCAATGCAGCTTCGATCGCTGCTGCAACCCTCAAAACTGAAATGTCATCAAAAACACGACCGATGATCTGACCACCGACTGGTAAGCCGTTAACAAAACCGATTGGCGCCGATACCGCGGGCTGGCCGGTCAAGTTAAAGGCCAGGGAGAGTCCGGCCCAATCGAGCCAATCAGCGAACCCGTCGTTCGGGACAGTGACCCCCGCGGCAAACGGAAGAACCGCCACGGCCGGCGAGAGGATCACATCAAAATTCTCATAGACGCGGTTCATCGCCGTGCGCAGGCCAATCCGGTGCATCTGGGCATCGAGATATTCCTCCAAAGGCACCTTTGCACCTTGGTCTGCAACCGCCACGAAGCCTTGGTCGACGAGGGCACGGTCGTCTTGAGACAGACGCCGAAGAGACTGATATGCGCCGGCGCTCCATATGCTCCGGTAAGCAGGACGCCAGTCCTCGAAGGCGGGCAATTCCTCTACCACGGCGCCAAGTTGGCGCAACACGTCGGCGGTCTGCCCGACCAGCCGGCCGATCTCGCGGTCCGTTGGCATAAAGCCGAAATCTCTCGTCACCGCGATGCGCATTCCGGCAATCGGTTTCGATATCTCATTATAGCGGCCGCCATCAATGGCAGGGATCGTGTCAGGATCGAGGCTATGGGTACCGTCCAGGACCTTCAGCATCAAGGCGGCGTCTTGCACGCTGCGGGTCATTGGCCCCTGGTGAGAGAGGTTGCCGTAGTGAGGACCGAGCGGAAACTGCGGCACGCGACCATATTGCGGCTTCAATCCGAAAATGCCGGTGAAACTCGCGGGGATGCGAACGGAGCCGCCGCCATCGGTGCCGAGCGCCAGCGGGCCGGCTCCACTTGCAACAGCCGTCGCGGCCCCACCGCTGCTCCCTCCCGGCGTAAGCGAAGCGTCATAGGGGTTCCGGGTAATGCCGGTTCGACGGCTATCCGTCACAGCCTTCCAGCCACCCTCGCATGTCGTAGTGCTGGCAAAGAGAACGGCGCCAGCGTTTCGCAACCGCTCTGCGCTCGGCGCATCTGTCGTTGCGGGTGGGTTGCGATCCGATAGAAGCGAGCCGCGACCAAGCTGCCAGCCGTTCACGGCTACGACATCCTTGATCGAAACGGGAATGCCCTCCAAGGCTCGGACGCTGCCGCCAACCATCCACGCTTTTTCGGAAAGGCGGGCCTGGGCCAGCGCACCCTCGTCGTCGATATGGCAAAAAGGATTAAGTTCGCCCTGAATGTCATGGGCACGTTTGAGAACCGCTTTCGTCACATCTACGGGCGATACCTGACGCGTCGCGTAGAGTGGCAGCAATTCGGATGCGGTAAGATCGCATAGATTATTCAACTTTTATGCTCCGAACGTCGAATGATGAAAAACTCAGGTTCTGGTTGCCATGCGAGGATCGATCGCGTCACGCAGACCGTCGCCCAGCAGGTTCACGGCAAGCACGGTCAATGACAGAAAGGCAGCGGGGAACAGAACGATGTAGGGTTTCACCTGCCAGAGGGCGCGGCCCTCCGCCATGATGTTGCCCCAAGAGGGGATCGTAGGTGGAGTGCCGGCGCCAATGAAGGAGAGGATCGACTCGATCACCATGGCGCTGGCGCAAATGTATGTGGCCTGCACGGTCATAGGCGCGAGTGTGTTGGGAAGGATGTGTCGCAGGAGTATCGTCGAGGTGCGCGACCCGCCTGCGAGCGCTGCCTCGACGTACGTGGTTTCCCTCAGGGATAGAACGACGCCCCGGACGAGGCGGGCAACGCGCGGAACCTCGGCGATCGAAATTGCAATAATGACGTTATAGACACTGCCGCGCGTGAGCGCCATCAGAGCGATTGCAAGCAAGATTGGTGGCACTGACATGATGCCATCCATGACACGCATGACGACACCGTCCAGACGGCGCATGAAGCCTGAAATAAGTCCGATCGCCAAGCCTATGGCTGAGGCGACGATCGCCACTGTGAAACCGACCAGGAGCGAGATGCGAGCTCCGTAGATGACGCGGGAGTAGAGATCACGGCCCAGCATGTCGGTGCCGAACCAGTGTGCTGCCGACGGTTCTCGCGTCCGTTCGGCAGGCGAGATAGCGCTCGGATCCACAGTGCCGAGAAAAGGCGCAAGCAGGGCCATGAACAACAGCAGGAGGAGAATTGTGCTGCCAAGGAACATCAGCGGGTTACGGGCAGCCTTGCCGATGAAGTCCGTGCGCCGGCGCAACACGGCAAGACGGCCTGTTCGTGCGACCGGGGTATCGTCGAACACGACGTTTTCAGAAGGTAGGATGGTCAATAGCGTATCCTCGGATCTGCGACGCTGTAGGCCAGGTCCAGAAGCAGGTTGACAATGACGTAGACGAAGCTGAAGAACAGGACGACGCCCTGGATGATCGGGTAGTCGCGTCGAAGAATGGCATCGACAGTAAGCCGGCCGATGCCCGGGATTGCGAATACGCTTTCGACCACCACCGCGCCTCCGATCAGGAGAGCTATTCCGATGCCGATGACAGTGATGACGGGAACCGCAGCATTTCTGAGGGCGTGCGCGAAGAGGATTGTTCGCTGTCTAACACCCTTTGCCTTCGCCGTGCGGATATAGTCTTGCGACAGGACCTCGATTGTTGCTGCTCGTGTCACTCTGGCGATGAGGGCGATGTAGACGCTCCCGAGCGCCATGCTTGGCAGAATGAGACCTGCGAGCCAGGGGCCGAAGCCGTTGGCAATCGGTTTATAGCCCTGGACAGGGAACCATCGAAGTTCGATGGCAAAGACGTAGGACAACAGATAGCCGATCACGAAGACCGGAACCGAAAAGCCCAGAATGGCAAAGCTCATGATGATCCGATCGATAAGCGTACCGGCTTTCCAGGCCGCCAGAACACCAAGCGGAACAGCAACCGAGATCGAGATGATCAATGTGATGACCATCAGTGACAAAGTTGGCTCCAGACGCTGAAAAATCAGTTGAGTCACCGGCGCCTGGGCGAAAATCGAAACACCCAGGTCGCCGTGAAGAACCCGCCAAAGCCACCCGGAGAACTGGACGAAAAATGGCTGATCAAGTCCGAGCGTCTGCCGGATGCGGGCAACATCCGCTGGCGTTGCTGCGTCGCCCGCGATCACGGCCGCCGGATCACCGGGTGCCAGATAAAGCAGACTGAATACGAGAAAGGCGACAAACAGCATCACCGGGACCGTCCCGATGATGCGTCGCGCGATGAAGGCCGCCATGGCTCTCTCCGCTTTTATTGATGGAACGAGAGCTCACGCCCGGCGTACATTGTAGAAAATCGGAAAGCCCTTGAGCATGTCCTGCAGGGATTTCGAGTAGGTCGTTGACTGCAGACCGATGCCAAGAGGAACATAGGGGAGCTCCTCGAACGCCGCTTTCTGCAGTTGGCGGCAAATCTCCTGCTGCTGCGCGAGATCGGGAGAATCAATCCATTTATTGCGCAGATCTTCGATTGTCGCCGATTTCGGCCAACCCCAGATCGACCCGTCGCCCGTCGCACGCAGATAGGTATGCGCCGCAGGGGTCATCGCCGCAGCACCCGAAGCGTAGTTGCACCAGAGGGACCAGCCGCCATTCTCGACCGGTTCCTTTGAGTTAAGGCGCTGCACCTGCGTGCCCCAATCCATGGCCTGGAAGTCGACGTTCATGCCGATCTTGCGGAGCATATCGGCCGTGACTTCGCTCATGGCATTCAGCACCGGAAAGTCCGTCGGTACAAGCAGGACGACCTTTTCACCTTTGTAGCCAGCGGCTGCCAGATCGGCCTTCACCTTCTCGAAATTGCGATCGCTGGCAAAAACATCGAGGCCAACATCGCTGGCAAGATTGGAGCGGGGCTGGAAGAATCCGACATTGTCGATCCACGTCGTTGGATCGACGCCCATAGCGGCGATTAGGTAGTCGCTCTGCTTGATGGCGCCGAGTATAGCGCGACGAATGGCGGGATTGTTGAATGGCGCCTGCAGGTGGTTCATGCGGATCATCATCACAAGGCCGCCGGGATCAAGAACGTCGGTGACGAAATCGGTATTATCCTTGAATATCGGCAACAAGTCCGCGGTCGGCTGTTCCCACCAGTCGACCTCGCCATTCTGAAGGGCGGCTGCGGCGGTTGCAGCGTCAGGCATGGTGATCCATTCGACGCGATCAAAGTGAGCAACCTTGCCGCCTGAGGTGAAGTCAGCCTTTTCCTGACGCGGCACATAACCGGGAAATTTCTCGTAGACATTACGCGAGCCTGCGACGCGCTCGGACATGAGGTATTTGAACGGACCGCTTCCAACAATTTCAGCGACGGCCTTGGAGGGATCGGTCGCTGCCAGGCGCTCCGGCATGATCGCAGGCATGCTGCCACCCGGCTTTCCAAGCGCGTCCGCGAGCAGGCGATTGGGCCGCTTGAGTTTGAACACAAGTTCCTTATCGGAAGTAGCGGAAACGTCGTCGACCAAAACGGCGACATCCTTGCCCCAGGAATCTCTTGCCATCCACCGCTTGACGCTCGCAGCAGCATCGCGGGCCAGGACCGGCGTATCGTCATGAAACTTGAGACCGTCGCGCAGCGTAACCCGCCAGGTTTTGCCATCGTTCTCGACAACATGGCCGGCGGCCATTTGAGGTTTGGGAGTAAAGCTGCTGTCGACGCCCCATAGGCTATCGAAAACCATGGCGGCATGGTTTCTGGTCACGAAAGCGGCTGACATAATCGGGTCGATGACAGCCAAATCCGCCTGCGGGACGAATTTCAGGACACTGGCTCCCTGAGCGCGCGCGATTGCGGGAAGCGAAACACTTGTAGCAGCGAGCGATAGCGCACCGCCCATACCCTTCAGAACATCACGTCTCTTCATTTTGGTTCCCCTTGCTTACGAGCTTGCTTTTCCCTCCAAGCTCGTTTTTTACGATACCGATATATTGGCGTATTGCAATACCGGGATTTTTCATGTGAAGTGTCCGGAATAATGATGGGAACGAAACGATGAACTCTTTAACCCGCGACACCGGCAATCCGTCCATACTCGCAGTCAAGAACCTGAGAACGTCATTTCTCATCAACGAGGCCTGGTGTCCCGTTGTTAAGGACATCAGCTTCGATGTCCCACAGGGCAAAACAATTGCGATTGTGGGCGAGTCAGGCTCCGGGAAGAGCGTCACGTCTCTGTCGATCATGAGATTGCTCGATGCGGCAAAATCCAGAACGGCGGGATCCGTCAAATTGGAGGGAAAGGAGCTTCTCTCACTTGGAGAGGAAGACATGCGCCAGATCCGGGGTCGCAAGCTGGCGATGATTTTTCAGGAGCCAATGACAAGCCTCAATCCTATTTTCACTATCGGTCGCCAGATCTCGGAGGCGATGTTGTGTCATGGCGACATGTCCCCGTCGGCGGCGAAAGAAGAGGCAATCCGGCTCCTGGAGAAAGTTCGCATCGCTAACGCGGCGAACCGCTACGACGAATTCCCACATCAGTTTTCAGGTGGAATGCGCCAGCGTGTGATGATTGCCATGGCACTCGCTGCCAAACCGAGGCTGCTGATTGCGGATGAGCCGACCACCGCGCTCGACGTTACCATCCAGGGTCAGATCCTCGACCTGATGCGGATACTTCAGGAAGAGAGCGGGACCTCAATTCTGTTCATCACACACGACATGGGTGTAGTCGCGGAAATCGCCGACAAGACGCTCGTGATGTACAAAGGTCAGATCGTAGAGGAAGGCCCTTCGTCCGAGCTGTTTGCCAGGCCACGGCATCCCTATTCAAAAGCATTGTTATCGGCCGTTCCCCGACTGGGGGCGATGACGGGCAAGCCAGCGCCGGCCCGCTTCCCGCTGCTTCAGGCACAAGCATCTGATATTGTGGCTCTGTACCATCATACACCTCGGCCAACCAAGGTTTTGGAAGTGAATGATCTGGTAACCAGATTCGCTGTCCGGTCGGGATTCTTCAACCGAATTACCGGGGTAGTGCATGCGGTTCAAGACGTCAGCTTCGACATTCGCGAAGGGGAAACACTCTCGCTAGTCGGAGAGTCCGGGTGCGGGAAATCGACTACGGGACGCTCTATCCTTCGCATGATTGAGCCTACTGCGGGCAAAGTTACCCTTGACGGGTATGATGTCCTCCGTCTCGATAAGGAGAACAAACGGACAATGCGCAGAAGCGCACAAATGATATTCCAGGATCCGTTCGCCTCGTTTAACCCGCGACTTAGAATTGAAACGGCCGTGTGTGAACCGTTCCTTGAGCACGCTTTGGGAACGAAGAACCAGGCCCGGGAAAAAGCGGCAACGCTGATGGAGCGCGTCGGACTTTCTCCCGACATGCTCAGACGCTTTCCACACGAGTTCTCTGGCGGCCAGCGGCAACGCATATCAATCGCGCGAGCTCTGATGGTAGACCCCAAGCTGATCGTGGCGGACGAGTGCGTTTCTGCCCTTGACGTATCGATCAAAGCGCAGGTCTGCAATCTGCTGCTCGAATTGCAACAGAACTACAATTTGGCGTTTCTGTTCATATCCCACGATATGGCCGTCGTGGAACGGATGAGCCACCGGGTCGCCGTCATGCGCCTAGGCGAAATCATGGAGATTGGGACAAGGCAGGCCGTCTTCGAAAATCCTCAACATGAATACACAAAAACGTTGATGTCCGCAGTTCCCGTCCCGGATCCCGACCGACGACCGCAAAGGCGTGATCTTTCGACGGACGAACTCAAAAATCCCATTCGTCCGCCCGATTACTCCCCACCGAAGCGTCAATATCGAAGTGCCGGTCAAGATCATCTCGTGATTGTCAACTGAAGCCATGTGTTGCGCCCGCTGTTGAAAAAAGGCGCGGCGCCCGGCCGCTTGACTTGCTTACTAACCAACATTGCAATATTCCAATATATTGCTAGCTATCGCGTAAGATGGGGGAGGGTTCATGAAGGTTTGCATGGTTGGCCACGGCATGATGGGCACGTGGCACTCCGACAGCCTAAAGAACGAGGATTGCGTCCTCCAGACGTTGGTCGGGCGCGAACCCGGCCCCACTGCGGAATTTGCGCAGAAGTTCGGTTATCAACAGTGGACCGTGAACTACGCTGAAGCGCTCGCGTCTGATATCGATGTGGTCATTATTGCCGGGCCGAGTGCGACACATGCCGCAATGGCTATTGAAGCGCTCGACGCGGGAAAACACGTGCTCGTGGAGATCCCGCTCGCCTTAAACTACAAAGACGCCGAAGCGGTTGTTGCCAAGGCTGAACAAAAAGGACTGGCACTCGGCGTCGTGCATCCCATGCGCTTTCGAAGTGAGCATATCGACCTCTGCAGAAGGGTTGCTGAGGGCAGCGAAAGAATCCGCCACGTTCACTCGCGGCTGTTTCTCCATCGACTTGAAAACATCGGCTCCACCGGTCTTCGCAGAACGTGGACAGACAACCTCCTCTGGCACCACGGCGCCCATCTGGTCGATGTCGGCCTGTGGCTTTGCGGTGGTGGTGATCCCGAAGCAGCCGCTCGCAGGATATCGCGTTCATTTTCCATCATGCCACCACCGCTTCCTCAAACGGGCATTCCGATGGAATTGGCCGCAATCGTTGAGACGGACGTGCATCAATCAATCGTTTGCACGGGATCCTACCACTCTCAGGAGCGGATTTTCGATGTCTTCGCTGTGACCGATAAGAATTCATACCGTCTGGATATTTTGAAGGGATCCATGTCGGTTGGCGGTCAAGACCGCTCCGTTCTGTCGGAACAGGACAATAACGCCCAGGTCAGCCGGGATTTCATCAATGCAGTTCGAGAGGGGAGGGCCCCTCTCGTCACCGGTCGGTCCGTCCTTCCGGCCATGCGTCTTCTACAGGACATCGAGGATCAACAGTCGCAATGGTGGACCAATCATGCGCAAGGAAACTGATCCATTGACGAAAAATCCGGTTCTCGGCGTCGCCCATAGCGAGATTGTCAGCAACGTTCCCCGGGGCGCTTGCGATTGTCACGTTCACGTGTTTGGAGATGACGCCGAGTTTCCAATGTGGCAGGGACGCTCCTACACGCCGCCGCCCGCACCCGTGAATGCTCTGGCTGCTCATCAAGGCGCCTTGCGCTTCGATCGCGTGATCGTTGTCCAGCCGAGCATCTATGGCACCGACAATCGGTGCACACTCGACGCAGTTGCCAAGATCGGCCCCGGTGCGCGAGCGATCGCAGTGGTGGATAACCAGACGTCCACGCGCGACCTTCACGACCTGGCACATGGCGGCGTTGTCGGTATGAGGCTCAATCTGGCGGCCGCCGCGGCCGCAGATCTCGAGAAGATTCGAAAGCAACTCTGTCGAGCGATTGAAATCGCCGAACCTCTTGGCTGGCATGTCCAGATCTTCACCGAACTCAAGATCGTGGCAGCGTTGGAGAAAGACTTCAGCCAGGCACCGATTCCTTTGGTGATCGACCATTTTGGCCGCGCGAACGCTGGTGAAGATATCGAGCAATCTGGCTTCGACGTCTTGCTCGATCTTGTCGCTGCGGGGCATGTATATGTGAAACTCTCCGCACCCTATCTCGTGTCGTCATCTCCAACGCAAGACGACGTTAAGCCGCTGATGCGAGCACTGGTTCGCGCCAACAGCTCCAGGCTCCTCTGGGGATCGAACTGGCCACATCCAGGTGCTGGTACCGGGATCCCTGCGGACGGGATCGTTCCTTTCCGCCCGATCGATGACGGGGCAGCAGTCGACATATTCGCCTCGCAGCTGAACGACCAGGAGGTCTTCAAGCGCATTCTCGTAGACAATCCGGCAAAGCTGTTCGGCTTTCCGGATATGGATGGATTGGTCCCATGAAAAAGGCTCCCGAAACGTTGAGAAGCGCCAGATGGTTCGCCCCTGACGATCTCAAAGGGTTTGGACATCGATCGCGTATCATGCAGATGGGCTACGGTTCAGAAGACTGGGCCGGGCGGCCTGTCATAGCGATCATCAATACCTGGTCGGATATCAGTCCTTGCCACGCCCACTTCAAGACCAGGGTTGATGACGTCAAGCGGGGTGTGTTTCAGGCTGGTGGCTTTCCGATCGAGCTGCCTGCGCTTTCGCTTTCAGAAAACTTCGTGAAGCCCACGACCATGCTCTATCGGAACATGCTCGCAATGGATACCGAGGAGCTTATTCGATCGCATCCCGTCGATGGCGTGGTGCTTATGGGAGGCTGTGACAAGACCACGCCCGGATTGATCATGGGGGCGATCAGCGCGGGCGTTCCGGCGATTTATGTTCCCGCGGGACCGATGTTGCGCGGCAATTGGAAAGGCAAGACACTTGGCTCCGGTTCAGATGCCTGGAAGTTCTGGGATGAACGCCGCGCCGGCAATATCACCGACAAGGACTGGCGGGACATCGAAGGTGGCATTGCACGAAGCCATGGCCACTGCATGACCATGGGTACGGCATCGACGATGACGGCCATCGCTGAAGCGATCGGCATGACATTGCCCGGCGCATCCTCTATCCCGGCCGCCGACGTCAACCACATCCGCATGTGTGCCGAAGCCGGGCGCCGCTGCGTCGATATGGTCTGGGAAGATCTGACGCCGTCCAAGATATTGTCCCGCAAGGCCTTCGATAACGCCGTTGTCGTTTCAATGGCTATGGGGTGTTCGACCAACGCCGTGATCCATTTGGTTGCGATGGCACGTCGCGCGGGTCATGACGTGACCCTCGACGACTTTGATCGGGTGAGCCGCATCATCCCCGTCATCGCCAATGTTCGACCAAGCGGGGATACCTACCTGATGGAGGACTTCTACTACGCCGGGGGGCTTCCCGCACTCATGAACCGTCTGGGCGCCAAGCTGTGGCTGGAGGAACGCACCGTCAACGGCAAAACCATCGGCGAGAATATTGCCGGCGCCGAGGTCTACAATGATGATGTCATTCGGCCCTTGGACAACCCAATTTACGCCGAGGGTGCCTTGGCAGTACTCAAGGGAAATCTTGCCGAGGACGGTGCGATCATCAAGCCGAGCGCCTGCTCCCCCCAATATCTCAGACACACCGGTCCAGCTCTCGTCTTCGATGACTTTCCTTCCATGAAGGCCGTCATTGATTCTGATGACCTCGACGTAACCGCAGATCACGTGCTCATCTTGCGCAACGCGGGGCCTCAAGGCGGGCCGGGCATGCCTGAGTGGGGCATGCTTCCAATACCGAAGAAGCTTGTGAAGCAAGGTGTCCGCGACATGGTCCGCATTTCCGATGCGCGGATGAGCGGGACAAGTTACGGAGCATGCATCCTTCACGTCTCGCCAGAAGCATACATCGGTGGCACGTTGGCGCTTGTCAGGACAGGCGATCTTATCTCAATCGACGTTCCCAACCGCACGATCAGGCTGGAGGTGTGCGATGACGAGATCGCTCAACGCCGCGCCGCATATCAACCGCTCCCGCCACGTTTTGCCCGCGGGTACGGAGCGATGTTCTCGAAGCACATCCAACAAGCTGACAAAGGTTGCGACTTCGACTTCCTGGAAACGGCTTATGGCGGTCCGACCGATGAGCCCGCTATTTTCTGATTGCGGTTCCAATCGGCTTCAGCTGTCGCAAGCAAATGAGAAAAATCCCGGCGCGTCGAGCGCCGGGTTGAGATGGCGAAAGATGTGGCTCCATCTCCCGCGGGGAAGCCTGCCTATAGTTCGTTGGTCAGAAACTGCGCGCGTCCGTGACCGAACGACCAGTCCGCATCAGAACTCTCCACGACAGAAATCATCACGTCCGAGGATGAAATGCCGCATTTCTCGAGCAAATCTTCACACAGGTTGAAATAGAACGCCTGTTTCTGTTCCGTTGTTCTGGCTCGCGACACCACCTCGACTAGGACAAACCGATCAGTTCTCGGAATATCGAGCCCTGTATCCTGGATGAGCATCGTCTCAGATGAATAGGTGTTGAGTACCTGATAGCGATCGCGCACTGGGACATTGAACGAACGAACCATGGCGTCATGCGCGACGTCCAAAAGCGTGGTTATTTCTTCCTTTGGCCAACCGCCATAGATGTGGAACTTCATGAGAGGCATGATGAGATTCTTTCGTTGGTCATTTTTGTCCTCCCAAACCGAAAACCACCAAAAGATCCTTGGCATCGATCTGATCGCCGGCGCGCACCAGCACCTCGGCGATCACGCCGTCCTTTTCGGCATGCAGCGCCGTCTCCATCTTCATCGCCTCGATTGAGAGGAGCACGTCGCCGGCCTTGACCGGCTGGCCGGGGTGAACCGCGACGGTCGAGATGACGCCCGGCATCGGCGCGCCGAGATGGGCGGCGTTGCCGGCCTCGGCCTTGCGCCGGATTGCGGCGGAGGCGCCGCGGTTGCGGTCCGGTACCTTGATCGAGCGCGGCTGGCCATTCAGTTCGAAGAACATCTTGACCATGCCCTTCTCGTCGATCTCGCCCTGCGCCTGGTTGAGGATCACGAGCGTTTTGCCCTTCTCGATGTCGGCGAAGAGCTCCTCACCCGGTGCCATGCCGTAGAAATAGGCCGGCGTCGGCAAGACGCTGACCGGGCCGTAGGTTTCGGCGGCCAGCGCGTAGTCGGTGAAGACCTTCGGATACATGAGATAGGAGGCGAATTCGAAGTCTGTGACCTCACGGACGAGCTTCTCTTCGATGCTCTTGCGCTCCGCGTCGAGATCGGCAGGCGGCAGCAGCGAGCCTGGCACGGCCGTGTAGGGCTCTTCGCCCTTCAGCGCCTTCTTCTGAAGCGCCTCCGGCCAGCCGCCCGGGGGCTGGCCGAGATCACCCTTGAGCATCGAGACGACCGATTCCGGAAAGGCGATGTCCTTGGCCGGGTTCTCGACATCGGCGACCGTCAGATCCTGGGAGACCATCATCAGCGCCATGTCGCCGACGACCTTGGAAGACGGCGTCACCTTGACGATATCGCCGAACATCCGGTTGGCGTCGGCATAGGCCTGCGCCACCTCGTGCCAGCGGGTCTCGAGGCCGAGCGAGCGGGCCTGTTCCTTCAGATTGGTGAACTGGCCGCCCGGCATCTCGTGCAGATAGACTTCCGAAGCCGGTCCCTTGAGGTCGCTTTCGAAGGCCGCATATTGATGGCGTACCGCCTCCCAGTAGAAGGAGATGCGGCGGATCCATTCCGGATCGAGGCCCGGGTCGCGCTCCGAGCCGGACAGCGCCTCGACGATCGAGCCGAGGCA
>NZ_AQWP01000019.1 GCF_000375585.1 Sinorhizobium meliloti 4H41
TAGAGTCGGTCAGCCTTAAGCTGAATCGAACCGGGATTCCCTTTTTGCTGCGATTGTGATTCAAGATCATTGCTGGTGAGGAGGCCAGCAATGATGGCGCGACCTCTTTCTCTTGATTTACGCCAGCGCGTCGCCGACGCCTTGGCAGGAGGCATGACGGTGCGGGCGGCAGCGTTGCGCTTTGGAATATCAGCGGCGACGGCGGTGCGGATCGGCCAGCTCGACCGGTCCGGCCGCGGTTTGGCGCCGGCCAAGATGGGTGGCCATGTCAAACCGATGCTGCGGGGCGCGGCGGCCGATGAGGTTCACCGTCGGCTGGCGGCCAAGCCCGATTGGACGGTGCGGGCGCTTGCCGCCGATCTGAAGGCGGCCGGGATCGATGTCTCTCACGACACCGTTTGGCGTTTCCTGCGCCGCGAAGGCAAGACATTTAAAAAAAACGCTGATCGCCAGCGAACAGGACAGGCCGAAGGTGGCGCGGTTCCGAAGCCGCTGGAAGACCCATCAACATCGACTTGATCCGCGCCGCCTGGTGTTCGTCGACGAAACCTGGGTCAAAACCAACATGACGCGCACCCGCGGCTGGTGTCAGCGCGGCCAGCCGCTTTTCGCCAGAATACCGCATGGCCATTGGAAGACGCTGACCTTCCTCGCCGGGCTGCGCCACGACCGCATCGTCGCGCCCTTCGTGCTCGATGGCCCGATCAACGGCGTTGCCTTCACCGCCTGGGTCGAGCAATGCCTGGCACCAACCCTCAATCCCGGCGATATCGTCATCCTTGACAATCTCGGCAGCCATAAGGGCAAGCCTGCGCGCAACGCCATCCGCGATGCCGGCGCCCATCTGTTCTTCCTGCCGCCTTACAGCCCCGACCTCAATCCGATCGAGATGATGTTCGCCAAACTGAAGACCCTGCTGCGCAAATCCGACGAGCGCAGCGTCGACGCGACATGGAGACGCCTCGGCGAAGTCCTCAAAGCCTTCAGCCCGCATGAATGCGCCGCCTATCTCAGGCATGCGGGATATGTTTC
This sequence comes from Sinorhizobium meliloti 4H41, assembly GCF_000375585.1. Taxonomy (GTDB): domain Bacteria; phylum Pseudomonadota; class Alphaproteobacteria; order Rhizobiales; family Rhizobiaceae; genus Sinorhizobium; species Sinorhizobium meliloti_A. The sequence goes on from NZ_AQWP01000019.1 coordinate 1,033, forward strand.
AACATAAACCTGACAGACTCTAACTCTCCCGCCCCTTCAGATCCATGATCAACCGCTCCTGACCGACGCGGATCACATGCTCCATCGCGCTGCGTGCGCCTTCCTCGTCGCGGCGCCGGATTTCCTCGACGATGCGGATATGCGCGATCGCGACGCGGTCGATCTCCGTTTCATCGGCTGTCGGGCTGGTAAGCTGAAAAACGCCCATCAGCGCCGCCTCGATCAGGCTGCCGACCGTTCGCATGAACGGATTGAGCGAAGCCTCCAGGAGGCGGAGGTGAAATTCGAGATCGGCGAGCGCCAGCGTGTGGGGGCTGTGGCCGGCATCGCCCATCGCGACGGCAAGCCGCATCATCCGCGCAATGTCCGCGTCGCTGGCGCGGCGTGCTGCCAGTGCCGCCGCATAGGGTTCGAGGGCCAGCCGCACCTCGCTCACATGACGCAGGAAATCCTCGTCGACACCGGCACCGAAATGCCAGGTGAGCACGTCGCTGTCGAAGAGGTTCCAGTGAGTCCGGGGCAGCACCCGGGTGCCGATGCGGGCGCGGGCGACGACAAGGCCTTTGGCGGCGAGCGTCTTCATCGCTTCGCGCAGCACGGTGCGCGATACGTTGAAGCGCGCAGCGAGATCGGTGTCGCCGGGTAGCGTGTCGCCGACGGAAAACTCGCCGCTGACCACCGCCTGGCCGAGTTCGTCGACGACGAGCCTGTGGCTCGTGCGTTTGCCCCGTTGGCTTCCGAAGATTCCCGGCATGGCGCGCGGACCCCGCGGCTACGCCCGCTGCCGTTCGGGGCGCGACAGGTGGATGATCCCCTTCTGCAGCAGGATGAAGGCAAAGAGCAGGAGCCCGATCAGGATCTTCGTCCACCAGCTCGAAAGCGTGCCGTCGAACGTGATGTATGTCTGGATGAGACCCTGGATGAGGATGCCGACAAGCGTTCCGGCAACGAAGCCGGATCCGCCGGTGAGCAGCGTTCCGCCGATAACGACGGCGGTGATTGCGTCCAGCTCCACACCGACGGCGGCCAGCGAGTATCCGGCGGAGGTATAGAGCGAGAAGACGATGCCCGACAGGCCGGCCAGCAACCCGGACAGCGCGTAGATACGGATCGTGGTGGCAGCGACCGGAACGCCCATGAGCTTTGCCGTCGCCGTGCCGCCGCCGAGCGCGTAGATATTCGTGCCGAAGCGGGTCCGGTGGGCGATGAGAATGCCGACCGCGAAGACGAACAGCATCAGGCCGCCTATGAGGGTGATGCGCCCGCCGCCGGGCAGCTTGAAATAGAGGCTCTTCAAGGTCGTGTAGAAGGGATGCTTGATCGGAATGGAGTCGATCGACAGTACGAAAGCCATGCCGCGGGCGAGAAACATGCCGGCGAGCGTAACGATGAAAGCCGGCATTTCGAGATAATGGATGATCGCCCCCATCAGCGCTCCGAAGAGCGTCGTGATGGCCAGCAGCAACGCGAAGGCGACGAGCGGATGCATGCCGCCTTGCTCCAGTACGACGGCCAGAAAGACACCGGCAAATGCGATCACAGCGCCGATCGACAGATCGATGCCGCCCGAAAGAATGACGAAGGTCATGCCGACGGCGGCGATGCCGAGGAAGGCATTGTCGGTCAGAAGGTTTCCGATCACGCGGGTCGAGAGCATGTTCGGATACTGCGCGACGCAGAGCGCGTAACTTAAGACAAAGATCAAGATCGTTGCCGTAAGTGGAAGATATTTCTGCTTCATTTCGCTTCTCGCTCGGTCGGCTTGCCGGCTGCCTTCGGGATACTCAGAAACGAGACCCCCGTGCGGAAGCGCGGTGACTGGAGCACCAGGATGAAGATGATGATCGCTGCCTTGATGATGAGGTTGAACTCGGGCGGGAAGCCGGACAGGAGAATGCCGGTATTGATCGCCTGGATGATAACGGCGCCCAGCACAGACGCCGCAATGCTGAAGCGGCCGCCGAGCAGCGACGTGCCGCCGACCACCACCGCAAGGATGGCGTCGAGTTCCAGCCAGAGCCCGGCATTGTTGGCATCGGCACCCCGGATGTCGGCGGCGGCGATGATGCCGGCGATCGCGGCGCAAAGGCCCGAGAGCACGTAAGCGGCCACCAGGAGGACGGGCGTGAGCACGCCCGAGAGCGTGCTTGCCTGGCGGTTGATGCCGATCGCCTCGACAAGCATGCCGAGTGCCGTCCGTCGAACGAGGAGCGCAACGAGCAGGCCGAAAACCAGCCAGATGACGATCGGCATGGGCAGGCCCGCAAAGGAACCGCTACCGATGAAGATCAGGCCGGGGTGGTTGAAAGTGAGAATAGTCCCCTCGGTGATGAGTTGGGCTATGCCGCGCCCAGCCACCATCAGCACGAGTGTCGCGATGATCGGTTGGATGTCGAGGAAGGCGACCAAAACCCCGTTCCAGATGCCGCAGATGATGCCTACCGCGAGCGTGGCAAGGAGGGTCTCTGCAAGCGAATGCCCGGACGTGATCAGCGAGGCGGCAACCGCGCCGCAGATCGCCATCACAGCGCCGACGGAAAGATCGATCCCCTTGGTGGCGATGACCACGGTCATTCCGATCGCCAGAAGAACGACGGGCGCGCCGCGGTTGAGGATGTCGATCATGCTTCCATACAGACGGCCATTCTGGATCTGCAGGTTTAGAAAACCGGGAAAGACGATTGAAATCGCTATGACAATTGCCGTCAACGCGATGAGCTGCGGCAGCAGGCGGCCGGCGTAGGTCCGCATAATCGGAATCAAGACGCTTCCCTCCCGTTGGTCGCAGCGATCGCTTCGACGATCCGATGTGCAGTCAATTGAGCGCCATCGAGTTCGGCGACGTGGGCGTGGTCGCGAAGGACGACCACCCGCGTGCTGTAGGCGACGAGTTCTTCTATTTCCGAGGAGATGACGATGAGCGACATGCCCTTCTCGCGCAGGCTTTCGATGAGCCTGATGATTTCCGCATGCGCCCCGACGTCGATGCCGCGCGTCGGCTCGTCGAGGATGAGCAGTTCCGGTTCGGTCGCGAGCCAGCGCGCCAGAATGGCCTTTTGCTGATTGCCGCCGGAAAGCAGCCTGATCGGTTTCTCGCGATCCGCGGTGCGGATATCGAGTGCCCGGATGTAGTGGTCCGCGAGACGGTTCTGCTCCGCGCGCGGGATCGGGCGGGTCCAGCCGCGCCTTGCCTGAAGGGCGAGCACGATATTCTCGCGCACGGACAGATCGCCGACGATGCCCGCGGTCTTGCGGTCCTCCGGGCAGAAGCCGAACTTCTGCCGGATTGCGGCACGCGGCGAGGAAAGATCGACGGTCCGGCCCTCGATCTCGGCGGTACCGCTATCGGCGCGGTGGGCGCCGAAGAGGATTTCTGCGGTTTCCGTCCGCCCCGAGCCGAGCAGGCCCGCCATGCCGACGACTTCGCCGGCGCGGACATCGAGATCGAAGGGGTCGATCTTTCCGCGGCGGCCAAAGTTTCGAAAGCGGTAGCGTGGCTCACCCGCGACCGCGTCGGAATGGGCGGAATGGATCTCCGTCGCCAGTTCCCGACCGATCATCATTGCGATCAGCTCGCGCCGGTCGAGATCGGCCGCGTTGCGCGTGCCGACCAACTGCCCGTTCCGCAGAACGGTGATGCGATCGGAGATGGCGTAGACCTGCTCCAGGAAGTGGGTGATGAAAATGATGCCGAGCCCGCGTCCCTTGAGGCGCCGTACGATGCGGAAGAGCATCTCCACCTCGTGTGCGTCGAGGCTCGCGGTCGGCTCGTCCAGGATCAGAACCTTGCCGGAAAGATCCACGGCCCGGGCGATGGCCACGACCTGCTGTATCGCTACGGAATAGCTCGCAAGATCACGGGTGACGTCGATGTCCAGTTCGTATTCCGCGAGCAGTTCCCGCGCCTTGCGGTTCATGGTGCGCGTGTCCACCATGCCGAAGCGGCGGGGCTGCCGTCCGAGAAAGAGGTTCTCGGCAACGGTGAGGTTCCCCAGCAGGTTGACCTCCTGGTAAACGGTCCCGATGCCCAGCCTCTGGGCATCGAACGTGTCGCGCGGGTCGGCCTCGGTTCCGTCGAGCAGCATGCTGCCGCCATCCCGGCGATAGGCGCCGGTCAGGCATTTGATGAGCGTCGACTTGCCGGCGCCGTTCTCCCCGAGGAGCGCGTGAACCTCGCCGCGCCGCAGATGAAAATCCACCTTGTCCAGCGCCTTCGTGCCGGGAAAGCCCTTTTCGATCCTTGTGGCCGAAAGGATATTGTCGCTGCTGGTCTGCATGGCTGCCGTCTCTGGAATGCCGCCTGACGAACGAGCGGGCGTCCGTTCGATGGAATGGCCCGCGGCGGCTGCCGCGGGTTCTAGCTCAGTGCGCTCGGCCCGATCATCGGTGCCGATTTTTCGGGCCGAGCACTGGCGGGATCAGTAGCCGAGGCCCTTCTTTTCTTCGTAGACCTTCATCGGATCATCGGCCTGCGTGTAGAGCTTCGATTCCGTCTGGATCCATTTCGGAGGCTCTTTGCCGTCCTTGAGGAAGGCGGCAAGCGCGTCGAAGGCGGGGCCTGCCATGTTCGGCGTGAGCTCGACCGTCGCATTGGCTTCGCCGGCAGCCATCGCCTGGAAGATATCCGGAACAGCGTCGATCGAGACGACGAGGATGTCCTTGCCGGGCTTCAGACCGGCTTCCTTGATCGCCTGAATCGCGCCCACCGCCATGTCGTCGTTATGGGCGTAGAGCGCACAGATGTTCTTGCCACCGTCCTCGGCCTTCAGGAAGCTTTCCATCACTTCCTTGCCCTTGGTTCGGGTGAAGTCGCCGGTCTGGCTGCGGACGATCTTCAGATTGTCGTTGCCGGAAAGCGCCTGCTCGAATCCCTTCTTGCGGTCGATCGCCGGCGAGGAGCCGGTGGTGCCCTGAAGTTCGACGACGTTGCACGGCTTGCCCGCGACGGTATCGACAAGCCATTTGCCGGCCACGTTGCCTTCGTGGACGAGATCGGAGGTGACCGCCGTCAGATAGAGATCGTCGGAGGCGTCGACGGTGCGATCGAGCAGGATGACCGGGATCTCCGCGTCCTTGGCCTCCGCCAGGACTTCATCCCAGCCGGTGGCGACGACCGGAGCGAGAAGGATGGCATTCACCCCTTGCGCGATGAAAGAACGGATCGCCTTGATCTGGTTTTCCTGCTTCTGCTGCGCGTCGGCGAATTTGAGGTCGATGCCGCGCTCTTCCGCCTGCTGCTTCGTCAGGGTCGTTTCGGCTGCACGCCAGCCGGATTCCGATCCGATCTGAGAAAAGCCGACGACCAGTTCGGCGGCCGAAGCGCTGCCGAAAGTGCAGGCAGCAAGGATCGTTGCACTCGCAAGTGCCTTCACGATTTTCATGATTTCCTCCCAAAGAAAGCTGCTCTTCCATGCAGCTGATCGAGAAAAAATCATACTATATTACTTTTGTAAACTCACTTTTGCTGACGACGGGACGCGCCGGTGGATTCGCCCACAGATCGTGCAGTGCGCGAGACCGGAAGTGCATGCCGGCGCGCGGTCAAAGGACCGCTAACGTGCGGTTCGGAATGGTCCCGCGGTAGAGTTCGTGGATTCGCAGTTTGTTTTCCAGCGCGATGATGATCTCTTCGCTGAAGTCCACACCGCAGAGCGCTGCAATCTCGGGAAGACCGCCCGGCGTGAAGACATTGGCTTCCAGCACCTTGTCACCGACTATATCGAGCCCGACCAGGAACATGCCGTCTTCGATGAGCTTGGGGCGAAGCCGTTCCGCGATCTCGAGGATCTGAGGCGTAACGGTCGCGGCTTCCGGCTTGCCGCTCACATGCATGTTCGAGCGGACGTCGCCCTCGGCAGGGACGCGCCGGAAGGCGGCGTAGACGCCGTCGCGCTCGAGCGGCCTGCCATTCAACAGGAACAGACGAATGTCGCCGGCGACCGCGTCGGGAATGTAGTTCTGCGCGATCAGGTAGCCGCCGCCGCTGGCGACCTCGAAGATCTGGTTGAGATTGGCTTCGTCCTTGGAGTTGATCTTGAAGACGTTCTTGCCGCCGGAGCCTTGCAAGGGTTTCAGGATAGCCCCGCCCGGGTGATCCTCGATGAAGCTGCGGATTTCCTCGATGCTTCTCGAGATCAGGCTGGTTGGCCGGATGATCTCGGGGAATCCCTGAAAATAGAGCTTGTTCTGCGCGAGCGACAACCCGTCCGGGTCGTTTACGACCAGAATGCCGCGCGCGGCGGCGAGCCGCCCGAAATTCGTGCCGACATAGACTGCCCAGGGCCGCGTGTCCGCGTCTTCGGAAGGGTCGTTCCGCAGGAAAAGCACCTGAACCTCACGCAGGTCGAGCGTGGTGATCTGCGCCTGCTCGCCCTTGAGCGCTGTGAGCAGCGTCTCCGGCTTCTTCGGCTTCGTGCCTTTCAGCGTCGTTGCGCGTATCAGCAGACTGTCGTCGGGGCGCAGCACGAAATCGCCCGGCGTGACGTAGCAGACCTCGTGACCGCGTGCGAGCGCCGCGAGCGCCAGCCATGTCGTCGTGTAATAGGGGGCTTCGCCTTCGATGGAGTTGACGAAAAAAGCGATGCGCATGTGAGCCGCTCCTATTGCCGCAGCATATCGAGTGGAGCCATCCGCTCGCGCGCTTTGGCAAGCCGCGACGGCGCTTCCGGACCATCCAGAAACATGGGTCGAACCGAAGGACCGCCGAGCAGACCACGGGCATGAAGTTCCTGCATGACGGCAAAATGGGAGGCGGCGATCTTGCCCATCCAGAAGGGCTCGAGCGCGCCCCCGGCTGCGAGATGATCGAGGAGTTCCAGAAGTCCCCGCAGGTAGATCGCGTCCTTGACGAGACCACCGCCGCGATATACCCGCAGAACGACGTTGAAGGCGTCAGCTCTCTGGAATCCGTGTTCCTTGACGAGCAGGCGGTACACCTCCGGCAAGGACGCGCCATCGATCATCGCGGCGCAGGCGACCACACGGGCGGCGAGGAGACGCAGCCGCTCGCCGGTCATTCCCCCCGAAAGATATTCCGCGAAGACCGCAAGGCCCTCCTGCATTCCTTCATACCCGGCAAGACCGGAGCGAAACAGGCGAAGCCCCTGCGCCGATCCATTGAAATAGGTCAGGAGGTGAACGCCGATTTCGTGGCTGAGGATCGGATCGACACGACCGGGCTCCATGACCGTGCTGCGCGCGATCAAAAGCCGCCTTCCCGAAACCAGCAACCCGGCGGGAAGATCGTCCCGCACCTCCACGAGCGCTTCGAAGCCCGCATACTGCCGGGCATATGCGGCGATCATCTCGCCCGCCCGCATTTCGACGAAACGGCTGTCGGCACGGCGTTCGGCGGGTGCTTGCGGGTGCGCGGCGATTTTCCGGGTGCGGGCGAGGATCTCTTCGGCCGCGCGCAGAAGGTCCGGCTCGACCGGACCGTACAGTGCACGGCCGAACTCGATGAACTTCTTCGTTTCACGGGCGGAGAGCATCGTCAGCTGCAGATCGACTTCCTGCTGCTTTTCACGGTAGAGCTGATAGAGCACCGGGTCTTCGAGGTGATCGAAGGGGATCGAGAACAGCGTCTTCTTTGCGGCTTCGATCTCGATGATCAAAGGCCGGTAGAGGAAACGCGGCGCGCGCGCGAAATCGCTCGCCGCGAATTCGCTCCAGGCGGCTTCCGCGTTTATCGGCGTGACGGCGAGAAGAAAATCGAAGCTCGAGGCGACTTCGTCGATGCTGCGGTCGGTACGCTCCACCGCATCGATGAATGCCTTTCTCCCGAGGGCGCGATGGGTCGGGAATTCGAGGCTGCGCGTCGACCGGGCGAAGGCGGCGAAGGCGTGCAGGGCGGCATCGAAGATGCTCGCGATCAGCCGCTCGCGCACTTCCGGGAAGATCCGGCCGGAATTGCGCTGCCGGTAGACCGGAGCGAAACGAACCCGCATCGAGGGGAATGGCAGATCGAGCGTCTCTCCCTCCAGTGCGGAATCCTGCGGCCGTTCATGGAGCTCGACCCGCGGCGTTCGGAACTTCGCGGGGATCGCTTCGACGGCGTCGACGAAAGCCATTGCTGCGGCTCGGATATTTGCCTCGGCCCCGGCCATCACTTCTACCTTGAAGGGCGGCAGCAAAGGCGCATGGTCGGTCAGGAGCTCATCCTGCGCGAGTTCGTCCATTTCGAGCACCATGAAGGCGCCGAAGCGACGCTCGAGCAGTTTTCCGATTGCGGCGACGATAGGTTTCGCCGTGGCAGCATCCGGGGCGAGCAGGTGGGAGGCGTTCGCGCGGACCACTTCGCGCGCAACGGGTGCCCCGTCGCTGCCGGCCAAGTGCACGCAGAGAAAGGGCAGGGCGCGGTCGATGTGGAGGCGTCCGCCGCCTTCGAACTCCTTGCGCACGGCCCTGCCTGCCTCGATTGCGGCCAGCGCCTCCGCCAGCCAATCGGGAGGATCGACCCCGGCCTCGATGGGTATGCGCGCAAGCTTCATCGATCCTGCTCCAAAGCGTCGTTGAGTGCCGGCAGCGTCGAGGCGAGCAATCTTCTGAGCGCTGCGAGCACTTCGGGGCGCGGCTCGCCCGTCCACTCCTCCATGAAGACCTTCTTGAATTCGACGGCGATGGCACAGCCCGTGTCGGGGAAGTGCTCATGGATGAAGCGCGTCTGTTCGCCCCGCCCCTGAAAGGCGATGTTTTCGCGCACGTCCAGTGGTCGGCCGGGAAAATCGAAGGAGCGAAGCGCCGCCATGAAGCTGTCGACCACGTGCGCCCATTTTCGGCGGTCCATCGAGATGGTGCCGATATTGATGTCCGGCGCATCGGTCGAAAGCGTCGGCTCCGCTTCCGGTCCGGCACGGCGATGATTGTAGCTGTGAACGTCGATGACGACAAAGCGTCCGTGGCAACGTTCGATACCGGCAAGGAACGATGTCAGCATCGCATAATACTCGTCGTGCATGGAAAGGGATGCATCGACGAGGGCCTGCGGCGGTTCTTCCGCCCACACTTCCAGGCCCCAGGCCTGTTCCGGCCGCAGGTAGACTGCGCCGCCGCGGGGACGATTGATGTCGACCTCGAACCGCGAACGATGGACGATGATCCGATTGGCGAAGTCGCGGATCAGGAACTCGGTGAAGGGATCCTCCTCCCGCAGACGTTCTTCTTCGGAAATCGCGAACATGCGCCGCACCGCGGCACGCGTGGCATGGCCGTCGTGAATGGCGGTCGCGACGACGGGCGTATCGCCACGGTGCTGGGTCCACCAGGCGGATGTGGCGGATGGCGTCAGATCCAGCAACTGTTCAGAGGCAAGATTCATGTCCGTCGCTTCCGCGGGCGCGTTCACGGATCAAAATTCCGGATCGCGATTTCGGTTCCAGGCGCCTCAGGCACGATTGATCGTCGGAAGGAGGAGTTCCACTTCGCGCTGCATCTGCGGCGACAGCGTCTCGATGTTCGTCCTCCAGAAGTCTTCCGCCTCCTTGGGCTCGTTCTCCCAATTCCTGACCGATGTCTGGTTATCGTCGATGACCACCCGGCGATGGCCGCCGAGACGCAGGTACTCGGTCGCAAGTTTACGCGCGTTCGTCAGTTCCATGGCTCTACTCCAGGTCTTGAGTTTCGCGACGCCAGCCGGCTGCCACATATGCGAAAACGCTCCGGGCTTCTGGACGTTCCCGGTCCATTGCGACTTTGATCCTGCTCCCGATTCCACCGGTCCGGAGGCAAAATCCGGTTTGACGCCAACGACTAAGCCATCAGTCTCATGACGTCAGAAGCCGGTAGGCCAGATAGGCGACGGCGAAACTTGCAGCAAAGCCGAGCGCCACGAGGAACCCGTTTCGGAGCAACAGGAGCGAGCCCTTCATGAACGGATAACGCCTGACGCGATGGCATCCTTCGCGTCAGGCGTCTTTCGTCAAAGGCCGCAGAAAAATCTTATCCGTTGTCCGATGCGTTCCTCATGCCGCCTCGAGGCCGACTTTCTTGGGCTCGCCTTGCGGGGTGGGGGCGGTCTGCCTCAGGACACCCGGAAGGTTCTGGTAAATGTCGAGATAATCGCGTGTCATCCGTTCGGTAGTGAACCGTCTCTCGAAGCTTTCGCGAACCTTACGCCTGTCGAGTTCCAGCACCCGTTCGAGGCTTTCGATCGCTTCGTCGACCGTGTCGACCAGGATCCCCGACACGCCGTCGTCGATCACCTCCGGCGCCGAGCCATAGCGGAAGGCAAGCACCGGAGTGCCGCAGGCCATCGCCTCGATCATCACGAGGCCGAAAGGTTCCGGCCAGTTTATCGGAAAAAGGAGTGCTGCCGCATTGCCGAGGAAATCCGCCTTCTGGTTTTCGTCTATCTCGCCGATGTATTCGACGTTGGAATGGCTTGCGACGAGAGGTTCGACGACTGCTTCCCAATAGGCGCGATCCTGGGCGTCGATCTTCGCAGCGATCTTCAGAGGCATGCCGGTCCGTGCGGCGATTTCGATCGCGCGGTCGGGACCCTTCTCCGGTGCAATGCGCCCGAGGAATGCCAGATACGCGTCAGATCGTCTTTCCCGCAGCGCCAACACCGTCGGGTCCAGTCCATGCAGCACAGTGCCCCTCCAGTTGACCGGCGGCATCGGCGCTCGCTGGTGCTGCGATATCGAAACCAGGGGGATATCGGGGAAGGCGAGATAGAAGGGTTGCAGATCGGGCAGATCGAGGCGTGTATGAAGTGTCGTCACCGTCCTGTCGGCGAAATCTCTGATCAGGGGGAAATGCAGGAATTCGATATGGAAATGCAGAACGTCGAACTGAGGCGCGCGGCGGCGGACCTCTTCGAGCATTGCGATGTGATGGGGAAGGAAATCTTGAACTTTCGCATTGAGCCTGAGCGCGACATCGCAACAGGGCACCAGCTCGGCACTTGTAAGCGAATCGCCGCTGGCAAAAAGGGTCACGTCATGGCCCAGCCTTACGAGTTCTTCGGTCAGGCAATGGACGATTCGCTCCGTGCCTCCGTAAAGCTTCGGCGGGACGCGTTCTGCAAGGGGTGCGATCTGCGCAATTTTCATCGCTCAACTCCTGATATCGAGGGGCGTCGGCAGGACGTACCTCGGCGATAAAAAGGATGTTCTCACCCCTGCACAATTGTCGGAGAGCCGCTCTTGTTCCGGAGTGCCGGCTGTGTTTGCAGAGTTGGACCGCGCGCACGCACCTGCGGCTGCATGGCCGTCCGCCTTACAGCCGCAGGGAAGCTGTGCGCGCCACTTCTGGTAGCGATGGCGTGACGATAATAACCAGGGGTTTTAGGATGATGTCGACCAATGAAGAGACCTGAGAACCCATGACCGCAGCTTACGCCGGCCTCTTCCTCGTCGCCTTCGGGGCAGCCACCGTCCTGCCGTTCCAGTCCGAGCCGTTGCTGGTGGGGCTGCTCGCTTCAGGCAAGTTTTCGCTCGTGGCACTTATCGTCGTGGCTAGCCTCGGCAATATCCTCGGAGCCGTATGCAATTGGTTCCTCGGGAGGTTCATCGATCGTTTTCACGACAGACCATGGTTCCCGGTGAAGGAGGCGTCGCTTGAAAGGGCAGGCGGATGGTACCGGCGTTACGGCCGCTGGACCCTGCTTCTCTCCTGGATGCCCGTTTTCGGCGACGCCTTCACCGTGATCGCCGGCGTTTTGCGCGAGCCGCTCTGGTCCTTCCTGATCCTCGTCGCCATCGCCAAGACGGGCCGATACGTCTTCCTTGCCGCGGCCACTCTCGGCGCCAAAGCCGTTCTCGGTTTTTGAGGCGCTGCATTCGCTATATCCGGACGCCTCTCAGTCTCAGCGAATTGGCGATTACGCTGACCGAGGAAAGCGCCATTGCCGCCGCTGCGATGATCGGTGAGAGCAGGAGGCCGAAGGTAGGATAGAGAATGCCTGCGGCGACGGGGACTCCCGCAGCGTTGTAGATGAAGGCGAAAAACAGGTTCTGGCGGATGTTCTTCATCGTCGCATGGCTCAACTGCCGTGCCCGGGCGATTCCCTGAAGGTCGCCTTTGATCAGGGTCACGCCTGCGCTCTCGATTGCCACGTCCGTCCCGGTGCCCATGGCAATGCCGACATCGGCCGCGGCGAGCGCGGGGGCGTCATTGACACCGTCTCCAGCCATGGCGACGATACGTCCGTGCTGGCGCAGGCGCGCGACGATTTCGCTTTTGTGATCCGGGAGCACTTCGGCCTCGACTTCTTCGATCCCCAGTTTGCGTGCGACGGCTTTGGCAGTGGTCTTGTTGTCCCCGGTAAGCATGACGACTCGGATGCCCTCATTCATCAACGTTCGCATGGCATCGGGGGTTGTCGCCTTGATGGGATCGGAAATCGCGAAGAGACCGCCGACGCGGCCGTCGATGGCCACGAAAATGACGGTTGCTCCTTCGCCGCGAAGACGTTCGGCTTCTTTCGCAAGGGCTGACACATCGACGCTTTCTTCTTCCATGATCCGGTGGCTGCCGATGATCAGCTTCCGGCCATCGACCGAACCCGTGACGCCTTTGCCGACCGGGCTGTCGAAATCCTCCGCCTTGCCGACGGTTAGACCGCGCGCCGCCGCGGCGTCGACGATTGCGTCTGCCAGCGGGTGCTCACTCCCCCTTTCTAGGCTTGCGGCCAATTGGAGAAGCTCATTCTCGCCCAGCCCTTCGGTCGCGACGATCGACGTCAGCCTGGGCTTGCCCTCGGTGAGCGTTCCTGTCTTGTCGACCACCAGCGTATCTACTTTCTCGAACCGCTCCAGTGCCTCGGCATTCTTTATGAGCACGCCCAAACGCGCGCCGCGCCCTACGCCGACCATGATCGACATCGGTGTGGCGAGACCGAGGGCGCAGGGGCAGGCGATGATGAGCACCGCGACAGCAGCGACAAGGCCGTGAATGAATCGCGGCTCCGGTCCGAGCCACATCCAGGTGGCGAAGGCGGCGACGGCGGTCGCGATGACGGCGGGAACGAACCAGCCGGAGACCTCGTCGGCCAGACGCTGGATAGGGGCGCGCGAGCGCTGCGCTTCGCCTACCATCCGCACGATCCGCGACAGCATGGTATCGCGTCCCACCTTGCCCGCCTCCATGACGAAGCCACCCGTCTTGTTCACGGTGCCGCCTATGAGGTGAGCGCCGGCTTCCTTGGTGACCGGCATGGATTCGCCGGTGATCATCGACTCGTCCACCGAACTGCGGCCTTCGATGAGCTTGCCGTCTACAGGCACTTTCTCGCCCGGCCGTACGCGCAGCCGGTCACCGACGGCCACGGCTTCCAGGGGTACGTCCACTTCGTTACCCTCACCTTCGATGCGGCGAGCGGTCTTGGGCGCAAGGTCGAGCAACGCTCTTATGGCGCCGCCCGTCTGTTCCCGGGCGCGCAGCTCCAGAACCTGGCCGAGCAGGACCAGCACCGTGATCACGGCAGCCGCTTCGAAATAGACCGCAACCGCTCCGCCGTCGGAACGGTACGTTGCCGGAAACAGGCCCGGCGCTGCTGTCGCAACGACACTGTAGACCCAGGCAGCTCCCGTGCCCATGGCGATCAGCGTGAACATGTTCAGGTGCCGCGCGATGATGGACCGCCACGCCCTTTCGAAGAACGGCCAGCCACCCCACAGGACCACCGGCGTGGCAAGGACGAGCTGCAGCCAGTTCGACATTTGCGGCGTGAGGAGCATGTGTAGATCGACGAGATGGCCGCCCATCTCCAGTATCAGCACAGGCATTGCCAGGACGAGACTGATCCAGAACCGCCGACGCATGTCGGCGAGTTCCGGGCTCGGTCCTGTTTCGTTAGTCGCGATTTCCGGCTCCAGCGCCATGCCGCAGATCGGGCAGTTCCCGGGGCCGACCTGTCTTACCTGCGGATGCATGGGGCAGGTGTAGATCGCGTCCTCTGTCTGAGCGGCGACCGCGCGCTTTTGCGTGCGGGCCTGGTTCTCGCCTTGCGCATTATGGCGGTGATGGTGGTGTCGATCCCCATGATCTTTTTGATCTGCCATCGAAGCCTCCGTTCCGAGTTGGACGCTATTTCAGCGACGCGACGCCGAAGCGGGGATTGACCTCGGTATTCACCCGGGCGGACCCGTTCGCGATTTCTTCGATGATCGGGCAGTCCGGCCGATCGTCGCCGTGACAATGGCCCGCGAGATGCTTGAGCGTCCGCGTCATTTCCTGGATGGCGGCTATCTTGCGTTCCAGTTCCGCGATGTGTTCCAGGGCGACCGCCTTGACGTCGGAACTCGCCCTGGACCGGTCGCGCCAGAGGGCAAGCAGTTCCTTGATCTGCTCCACCGAAAACCCCAGATCGCGTGCCCGGCGCACGAAGCGAAGCGTATGGACGTCGTTGTCGCCGTAAGTCCGATAGCTGGACGCGGTTCGAAGGGCGGGACTGATAAGCCCGATCTGCTCGTAGTAGCGGATCATTTTGGAGGAGACGCCGCTGGCCTTGGAGGCTTCGCCGATATTCATGTGTTTCTCCTTTTCTGCGAGCGTCGATTGCGGCCGGCCGGTCGCCCTCGCGCACCTGCCCTTCATGCCGGGTTGACCGATTTCAGCCGCAACGCATTGCCGAGGACGAAAACGCTCGACATCGCCATGGCCGCTGCCGCGAAAATCGGCGAAAGCAGGATGCCATTCACCGGGTAAAGCACGCCGGCTGCGACCGGTATGAGACTGACGTTATAGGCGAATGCCCAGAACAGATTCTGCTTGATGTTCAGGATCGTCGCCTTGCTGAGCGCGATCGCCTTCGCAACGCCGTTCAAGTCGCCGGACATCAGCACGACGTCGGCGCTTTCTATCGCGATGTCGGTTCCCGTCCCGACGGCGATGCCAACATCCGCTTCGGCGAGAGCCGGCGCATCATTGATGCCGTCGCCGATGAACGCCACCGACCGGCCGTCCTGTCGAAGCTTCGTGATCGCCTCGACCTTGCCTTCCGGCAAGACCTCGGCGACGACTTCGTCAATGCCGAGCTTTCTGGCGATCGCCTCGGCAGTGCGGCGGTTGTCCCCGGTGATCATCGCCACTTTGAGGCCGAGCTCATGCAGGGACTTGATCGCCTGAGGCGTCGTTTCCTTGACGGGATCCGACACTGCGATGATCGCCGCCAGCCGCCCGTCGATGGCCGCATAGAGCGGCGACTTGCCACTGGCGCCGAGCCGCTCGGCCTCGGTCGAGAAACTGGAAACGTCGATCCCTTTCGTGGCGAGCGCGCGGTCCGCGCCGACCAGCACCTGCCGCCCGGACACCGATCCGCTTACGCCAAAACCGGGGGTCGCTTCGAAGCCGGCGACCGCGGCCGTCGCGATCCCCTGGGACTTTGCCGCCGACACGATGGCCTCCGCGATCGGGTGCTCGGAAAGCGCTTCGAGACTCGCGACGAGGAAGAGCACTTCGTCGGCCTCGAAGCCCTCTGCAGCGACGAGGTCGGTCAGTTCCGGGCGGCCCTTCGTCAAAGTTCCGGTCTTGTCGAGCGCGACCACGTCGGCGTCGCGCAGGCTCTGGAGAGCCTCTCCCTTGCGGAACAGGATGCCGAGTTCGGCGGCGCGGCCGGTACCGACCATGATCGAGGTCGGGGTCGCCAGGCCCATCGCACAGGGGCAGGCGATGATCAGGACCGCGACAGCATTCACGAGGGCGAATGAGAGCGCAGGCGAGGGGCCGAAGGCGTACCAGGCGGCAAAAGTCAGCACGGCTGCGAGAATCACGGCCGGAACGAACCATCCGGTAACCCTGTCGACCAGGGCCTGGATCGGCAGCTTCGAGCCTTGGGCGGCTTCGACCAGTTTGATGATCTGCGCAAGCAGCGTGTCGTTGCCGACCTTGGTGGCCTTGAAGGTGATGGACCCGGTCTTGTTGATCGTGCCGCCGACCACCACGCTGTCGGCCGTCTTCTGGATGGGAAGGGGTTCACCGGTGATCATCGACTCGTCGACATAGGAGCTGCCGTCGATGACCATGCCGTCCACGGGGATCTTCTCACCGGGCCTAATGCGGATGACGTCACCGGCCACGACCTCGCTGATTTGCGCCTCGACGAATTCGCCGCCGCGCAGCACGAAAGCCGTTTTCGGCTGCAGGCCGACGAGCCGCTTGATCGCCTGACTCGTGCGACCCTTCGCCCGTGCTTCGAGATAGCGGCCGAGGAGGATCAGGGTGACGATCACGGCAGCGGCCTCGTAATAGACATTCGCCGTTCCCGAAGGCAGAACGCCGGGGCTGAAGGTCGCCACGACCGAATAGCCCCATGCGGCGGTGGTCCCGAGGACGACCAGCGAGTTCATGTCGGGCGTCCAGCGCAGAAGGTTCGGCACGCCCTTCCGGAAGAACCGCAGCGCCGGTCCGAAGAGGACGAACGTGGCGAGTGCAAACTGAAGGTACAGATTGTTTCGCATGCCGATCGTACCCATGATCAGCTCATGGACGCCTGGAATGAAGTGTGACCCCATTTCGACCAGGAAAAGCGGAAGGGTCATCAGCGCCGAGATCGTCACGGCGTATTTGAGAGAGCGGAGCTCGGTGGCGCGGTGATCCTCTTCGCCTGCCGAAGCCTCGCCGGCCTTCGTCTTGCGAAGCTCGTATCCGGCACCGCGGACAGCAGCTTCGAGGGCGGACATTTCGACGGTTCCGGAAAGCAGGCGCACGGTCGCCTTCTCCGTCGCAAGATTAACAGCCGCATCCGCAACGCCTGGGACGGCCTTCAACGCCTTCTCCACGCGAGAAACACAGGAGGCGCAGGTCATGCCTTCGATCTGGAGCTCCTCGGCGGCGATCCTCGGCGCGTAGCCGGCTTTCTCGATCGCGCGGAGCACCGCAGGCGTGTCCGGCTCTCCATCGAACCGAACCGTTGCCCTTTCCGTCGCCAGGTTGACATTCGCAGAGGCCACGCCCGGCACCGCGGTGATCGCCTCTTCGACGCGTCGGACGCAGGAGGCACACGTCATGCCCTCAATGCCGAAGTCGGTGGGAATCGGAATCGGCGTGGATTTTTCGATCTTTTTCAGTGCAGTCATCGGAAGGTCCTTTCCAAACTGCACCCTTCATAATCCTTCCAATAATGGGAAGGTCAAGCACCTTTGCGTGTTTTCTTCCCTCCACGGCAAGCAGCAGCGGGAAGTGCGTAGGGTCTTCGGCTCGGAAGGACGCCGTATCAAATACTTGGAGCGGTTCGGTGAAACACCGAACCGCTCCAAGCTCCGGCCTTACGGGGCATTCAGATGCCTTGGCTGCAGCAGGCGTTGCCAATGGACGCCTTGTAACCGGCATCCTCAATAGCGGCGACAAAGGCAGCGGGACCAATGTCGGACTCGATCGATGCGATTTTCGCCCGGAGATCAACGGTGACCTTGGCGTTCGGATCGACTGATTTCACCGCCTTCTCGACGGTGCCGGCGCAGTGGCTGCAGGTCATATCGGATATGCTGATATCGTACATGGAACACCCTTGCTTCACGAAACCGCCACAGCATGCATCTTCCAACGATGTCAGGGTCAAGGGAGCGCCCGGACTTTATTTTCGGGCGCTGCGGCCCATTCACCGCCACTTCAGCGGTGTTGCCGCCTCCCGCCAGCCGTTGCCCTCCATGCAAGGGTCGGCTGGCCGGCATTCATCTGCGACAGCGGCAAGCCAGCCGGGGTGCTGACATCGAACTTGCGCTCAGCCCTTATCATCCGGGCCGCCCCGAATGGCCGCTGGCTTCATTCGACGACGCAATCGTCAGCCTTCGCGGCGGCTGTCTGCTCGCCTGACTGCTGAGCTTCGGCATCCTGCTGCGACGTGGCGAGGTTCTCGTCTCCTCCGCCCTGTTGGTTAGCCAGAGGCATCGTCTGACCGTCCTTGCTCGCAGCATTGTTCCCGGTTTCCAGCGGGGCTTTGGTTCCGTCCTTTGCGATCCCCGGCTTTTCGGCATTGATGGAGGCGGTGGTGTCCGCCGAAGTACCATCTTTGCAGGCGGCCGTGGCTGTACCGGATGCGAGGCCCGCAATCGAAATTGCTGTAAGGATCGTAGCGAGTACCTTCATTGTAATCTCCTTTATCTCGGAAGCAGATGTGTGAAAACCAATCGGCAGGCCGATCGTTCCATCGCTTGCGCGGACCAGGGATTTAAAGCTCAGGAAGCGTGATCTCACTTCGGACTTGCCGATCCGCGTCAGGTCGGCTACGCATCAATTCTATTATTGTAGGAAGATTGAAATATGGAAGAGCGACAAGCCCGATCGTCCTTCGCCGCCCTGTCGCAGGAGACGCGCCTGGGCATTGTGAGAACACTCGTCGTTGCGGGGCCGGGGGGCATGGCTGCGGGCGCGATAGCAGAAAGGATGGGCGTCTCGCCCTCGAACGTCTCCTTCCACCTGAAGGAACTGGAACGGACCGGATTGATCGCGCAGAGGCGCGAATCACGCTCGATCGTCTACAGCGCCAGCTACGAAACCCTTGCCGATCTTGTGAAGTTCCTGATGGAGGACTGTTGTGTCGGACACGCCAGCGTACGTGCATCCTTGAACGGGCCCAAACCGTGTAGCGTGGCATCCTCCGGGCCGACCGAAGGCGGGAACGGCTGATATGAAGTCCGGGATCCCCGCGGGCATCGTCGCCGCACTCGGCCTCACCCAGATCATCGGCTATGGCACGCTCTATTACAGCTTCAGCATTCTAGCGCCCGGAATGGCACGCGACCTCGGCCTGACCGTCGAGCAAGTGTTCGGCGTGTTTTCCGCTTCGCTGCTGGTGGGCGGCCTTTCGGCTCCTCTCGTTGGGGGATGGATGGATCGGTTCGGCGCCGCGACGATTATGACTTCCGGCTCGGCCGTCTCCGCCCTGGCTCTTTTGCTGTGCGCCTGGTCGCCCTCGACGGCCGTGTTCGCCATTGCCATAGTCCTCCTGGAAGTGGCCTCCGGCATGGTGCAATATCAGGCGGCCTTTGCGGCACTTGTGGAAATTCGTCCCAAGGCGGCTTCACGCAGCATCACCTATCTGACGTTGATCGGAGGCTTCGCTTCGACGATCTTCTGGCCGATTGCCGCAACCCTTGGAGAGTTTCTCTCGTGGCGCGAAATCTACATCGCTTATGCGGCGTTGAACCTGCTCGTCTGCCTCCCGCTGCATCGCTGGATCATGCGAAGCCGGACGTCTGCAGCGATCGAATCCGCCGGCCTGGACCGGGAAGCGATTGCCGGCGCGCTTCCGGCACAGGCCAGACGGCGTGGCATGCTTCTCGTATCGTTAGCCTTTGCCCTACAGGGATTCACACTTTCCGCGATACTGACGCATATGGTTCCGATGCTGGGAACGATCGGCTTCGGGGCGGCAGCCGTGATGATCGGCTCGCTCTTCGGACCGTCACAGGTTCTGAGCAGGCTCGTCAACATGACATTCGGCGCAAACTTGCTGCCGCCCATGCTCGCGACCCTGTCCGCCACGCTCATCGTAGCGGGTGTCGTCATCCTCGGTCTTTCCGGAACCTGGCTGCCCGGGGCTGTGGTCTTCGCGATCTGTCTCGGTCTCGGATCGGGCATCAACAGCATCGCGCAGGGATCGCTTCCGCTCTGGCTGTTCGGATCGGCCGGTTACGGTGCGATAACGGGAAGAATGGCCGCCGCACGGCTGGCGGCGGGCGCGATGGCACCCTTTGTCTTTTCCGTCCTGATGGAACGTTTCGGCACTGATGTCGCCTTGTTGGCCAATGCCGGCCTAGGCGCGGTCGGCATGGGCGCCTTCGTGGCGGTGGCATCGGCCGCCAAGCGTCGGCCGGATGCTCTCACTCTTTGACGCTGCGTTGCCTCAACCTGGTCCGGAGTCGACTGAGGTTCAGTCGGTGAACTCGGCGACCAACCCCGGCTTGACCATCGCCGCCAGTTCCTCGGCGTCCCAGTTCGTCAGACGAACGCACCCGTGTGACTGGGCTTTATCGATCAAGGACGGTTCGGGCGTGCCGTGGATTCCATAGGTGGGCTCCGTCAGATCGATCCAGACGGTTCCCACCGGATTGTTGGGGCCTTTGGGAAGGGTCAGGGGCTTGTTGTTGTCGCCCTGCTTGAAGTTGACATCGGGGTCGTATTCGTAAGGGGGCATTCGCGCGACCCCCTTGACCTTGTGGATGCCCGTGGGGGAGGGGGTCCCTTCGCTGCCGATGGAGGCAGGATAGGCAGCGAGTGGCGAACCATCTTCGGCGAATGCCAGAACTTGCCCCGTACGTTTGCGCACTTCTATCCTTTTGACCGCGCCTTCCTTCGGGGCGCCGGGCTTTGCAACCCAGACCGTTTCCCCGACGGTAAACGACGCACCTGGATTCAGCGCCTTCAGAAGGTCGACGTCCATGTGAAACCGTTCGGACAACCTCTCCTCGACGCTCGTATAGCCGAGGTGATCCATCTTGGCCTGCTTGGAATAGTCGTCGGGAATCTCGTCGACGAGATCCTTGGCATCCTCTTTCGTGATGACATAGGACTGAATGACAGGCCGATCCTGCGAAAGCCGGCTGACGACTTCAGGGTCCAGCCTTCCATCGACGGGAAGACGTTGCATGGCCTCGAATCCCGCAACGGCCTTGGTTACATTCTCGCCGTAGTAGCCGTCGATTACCCCGGGAGAGGCCCCCGCGCGATCCAAGAGGATCTGGAGATGGACGATGGCGGGATCCGGGTGAGGCGGCTCTTTCGGCGGCCTTTCCGGCGCGATCCCGGCAATCGGCGCGTTGTTGACGGCTTCCGGCTGAAGGTCTTCAGCGCTGGCGGTGGAATGGAGGCCCAGTGACAGGGCGGTTGCGACAAGGATGATGTTCTTCATGAACATCAAATGGCCAGCCGGCCCGACTTGTTCCGCCCGCTGATTTCCTTGCCCTCGGCAGTGGATGCGGCGTGCGTCTCGCACGCCGCACGGGCGCAAGGCCGTCAGAGCGCCGCTTTGATCTTCTCGGCGGCTTCAGCCGAGACCCACTTCGACCACATGTCTTCGTTCTCTTCGAGGAAGCGCTTCGCACCTTCTTCACCGCTGGCCTGATTGTCGGTCATCCAGGCCATGAGCTGGCTGACGGTATCGTTGCTCCAGGAGCGCTTGGTCAGATAGTCCATGACCTCGGGACCGACCCGCTCGGAGAAGGGCTTGGCAACCAGCGTCACGATCGTGTCGACCGGCCATGCATTCGGCTTGGGGTCGGGGCAATCCGCTACGGTGTTGCAGCGCTTCCATTCGGCCGCGTCATGGGGCACGCCGGGGTCCAGCTTGACCATCTTGTATTTGCCGAGCAGGGCGGTAGGAGACCAGTAATAGGTAAGAAGACCCTCCTTGCGTTCATAGGCCTTGGCGATGGCCCCGTCCAGGCCGGCAGCAGAGCCGGTGTCGACTAGGGTGAAGCCCGCCTTCTCGCCGTCGAACGCGCTGAAAAGCTGCGTCGTCACCACCGTGCCGCCCCAGCCTTGCGGTCCGTTCAGGATCGCGCCCTTGCTGGGGTCCTCGGGGGCCGGAAAGAGCTCGGGGTGCTTCAGCGCGTCGCCGATCGTCTTGATGTCGGGGTGTGCGTCGGCGAGGTATTGGGGGATCCACCATCCCTGGACGCCGCCGTCCGGCAGCGGTGAGCCGACTGTGATGATACGACCGTCGTCCTGGCCTTTCTTGACGACATCGGGCAGGAGGTCGATCCACGCCTCCGGCGCGATATCGGGCTGGCCCTTTTCGGCCATGGAGGTGATCGTGGGCACGGTGTCGCCGATCGTGATCTCGGCACTGCAGCCGTAGCCTTCATTGAGAATGAACTTGTCCAGGTTGGAGAGGACCTCGGCACTCTGCCAGTTCATACTGGCAATGGTGACGCTCCCGCACTCGGCGGCATTCGACGCCGATGCTCCTGCGATGAGGCCAAGCATCAGACATGTCGACGCAAGCAGCTTTTTCATTACACTGTTCCCTCTTCTTTTTGCGGCGTCTTTTCGGAAGAGCAGGGTGCCGCGTCTACCCGCTCCTGCCTCGCTCGTTCTTTATCGCCCTCTGTCGCTATCCGGAGTAGCCGTGCCGGGCGAAGAAGCGGTCAAGCTCTCTCTGCTCCGGAGCTTGTCCGGTGAAGATCTCCACATATTCCGGAATGCGCTTCATCCGCACGGATACGTCTTCCTTCGTCTGCATCGAGATGTAGCCAATCTGCACGAGATAAATCGTGCGCGCACGCACATCGGCCCGCGCCTCCCCATGCCCGAACCGCAGGAACATGCGCGTGAGCGCGTCGAGTCGCTGCTGATCGGCGCTTTGGACTTCCGCAAGAATTTCAGGCGACTGCAGGGCCCAGCTTCGCACCGCGAACTCGAACTGAGAATCGAACAGACCGCCATCAAGCCAGCAGTCGAAAACGTTGAGCATCGCTTCGGCAATCGTCTCGGCATAGGCCTCGGACTGTCTTACCAGATTGCCCGTGTTCTTTTCGCGCCAGCGCGAGACGAGCCTGTCGAGCAGTTCCTCGCGGTCCTTGAAAAACCAGTAAAAGCTCGTCCGCGACAGATTGAGCTTCTTCGCAAGCGGCTGGATCTTCACCGCATCAATGCCGGCATCGAGCAGGGATTCGTAGGCTGCTCCAAGCCAGACATCCGGGGAACCGCGCCAGCCGCTGTCGCTCGTGATGTGCTCCATCGTCGCTATTTAGCAGATCGACGGGTACCCCCGCAAGAAAAATGTACATCAGTGTCTCCGACCCTGACTTCAATGCCTGATTTGTTGACACATGTGTACATTTTCACTTACGCTGCCGCCACGTCCAAGCCGGAGTCCCGCAAATGCCGAACGATCCCCTCCTTCAACCGTACCAGCTGAAGCACCTGACGCTGCGCAATCGCATCATCGTAACGGCGCACGAGCCGGCCTATCCGGAGGACGGCATGCCGAAGGAGCGCTATCGCGCCTATACGGTGGAGCGCGCGCGGGGCGGCGTGGCGATGACGATGACCGCCGGTTCGGCGGCCGTCTCGAAGGACAGCCCGCCGGTCTTCAACAATCTGCTTGCCTACAAGGACGAGATCGTGCCGTGGATCAGGGAGATGACCGACGCCGTGCACGAGGAGGGGGCGGCGATCATGATCCAGCTCACTCATCTCGGCCGGCGCACGCGGTGGGACAAGGGAGACTGGCTCCCGGTCGTCGCTCCCTCGCATCATCGCGAAGCGGCGCATCGCGCCTTTCCCAAGAAGATCGAAGACTGGGACATCGACAGGATAATCAAGGATTTTGCCGATGCGGCCGAGCGCATGAAGGCCGGCGGTATGGACGGCGTCGAACTCGAGGCCTACGGTCACCTCATCGACCAGTTCGCCTCGCCATTGACGAACGAACTCGATGGTCCTTACGGCGGCTCGCTCGACAACCGCATGCGCTTCTGTTTCGACGTTCTGAAGTCGATCCGGGCACGTGTCGGAGACGAGTTCATCCTGGGCGTGCGATACACGGCCGATGAATGCCTTCCCGGGGGGACGGACAAGGCGGAAGGTCTTGAGATCTCGAAACGTCTCAAGGAAAGCGGACTTATCGACTACCTGAACATCATTCGCGGCCATATCGATACCGACCCCGGACTGACCGATGTGATCCCTATTCAGGGCATGGCCAACTCGCCGCATCTGGACTTCGCCGGCGAGATCCGCGCAGCGACGAATTTCCCGACCTTCCATGCGGCTAAAATCCCCGACGTCGCGACCGCGCGCCACGCGATTGCGTCCGGCAAGGTCGACATGGTCGGGATGACCCGCGCCCACATGACCGACCCGCACATCGTCCGCAAGATCATCGAGAAGCGGGAGGACGACATTCGCCCCTGCGTAGGCGCGAACTACTGTCTGGACCGCATCTACCAGGGGGGCGCCGCCTATTGCATCCACAATGCTGCGACCGGACGCGAGCTGACGATGCCGCACAGCATCGCTAAGGCACACTGTCGCAGGAAAGTGGTCGTCGTCGGGACAGGACCGGCCGGTCTCGAAGCGGCACGCGTGGCGGGGGAGCGTGGCCACGAGGTGGTTGTGTTCGAGGCGGCAAGCGACCCCGGCGGCCAGGTCCGCCTGACTGCGCAGAGCCCGCGCCGGCGGGAAATGATCAGCATCATCGACTGGCGCATGAGCCAGTGCGAAAAGCTCGGCGTCACCTTCCATTTCAATACCTGGGCGGAAGCGGAGGCCATTCAGGCGGAAAATCCTGATGTCGTCATCATCGCCACCGGCGGGCTTCCGCATACGGAGGTGCTGTCGAGAGGCAACGAGCTGGTCGTGTCGGCGTGGGACATTATTTCCGGCGATGTGAAGCCGGGCACCAACGTCCTGATTTTCGATGACGCCGGCGACCACGCCGCTCTGCAGGCCGCCGAATTTCTCGCCAATGCCGGCGCAAGGGTCGAGATCATGACGCCCGACCGCTCCTTCGCGCCGGAGGTCATGGCGATGAACCTCGTGCCTTACATGCGTTCCCTGCAGAAGCTCGATGTGACCTTTACCGTCACCTACCGTCTGGAAGCGGTCGAAAAGAGCGGCAATCAACTGGTCGCCCATGTCGGCAGCGACTACGGGGGTATCTCCAAACAGCGGACCTTCGACCAGGTGGTCGTCAATCACGGAACCATCCCGCTCGACGATCTGTACTTCGAGCTGAAGCCCTCCTCCAGCAATCTGGGCGAGATCGCGCACGACCAGCTGATCGCCGGGGAACCGCAATCGGTCGTCCGCAACGCGGAGGGCAAGTTCCAGCTCTTCCGGATCGGCGATGCGGTCGCGGCGCGCAACACCCACGCCGCGATCTACGACGCCCTCCGCCTTCTCAAGGATATCTGACGCCAGGCAGATCCGCCGCCGTGTTCCCCACCTTGAGGCGGGGGCTGGAATCTGTGCTCGTCACACGGATCCGGCAGCGCCGCGTCTGCGGCGCGGGAAGCGTTCTTTCAGCCCGAGGACTTGGTCCGATTGCATTCCTGTGACGAGCACAGGAATGACGAAATCAACAAGCCGCCGCGGGTGGCCCGAATCTCAATAGGCGTCGAGCGGGAGACGCAAGTGCCCTTTCAACGCCGGAAATCAGTGAATGTTGAATTCGCCATCCACCTGCCGCCACTCGTTCGGGCCGATCAACCGTTTGTGGGTGAACCGCACGGAGTGGAGCGGCCCGTCTAGATTGGTCTGCCAGAAATCGAGGAACTTTCGCATCTGGGGAAATTCCGGTGCGACGTCGTAATCCTGCCAGACATAGGTCTGCAGGACGGATTCGAAATCGGGAATGCGGTAGAGGATATGCGCGGTCGTGAGACCGTAACCGTTGAGCTGGCGCTCGAGATCCGATGAAAATCGCATACTTCATCTCCGTTACATATCATTGGCCGGCTCCCGGCCGATCCTGCGAGGCCCCGGCATGACCTTAACGTCACAGCGAAATTCAGGTTCCTTTCCAGTCTGTTAGCAGCCGCGTCGAAGCGCTGCTGATTTTTTTGCAGGGACCTCTTGAAATCCATTTTTTGCCCAACCAGATCAACCCGAGCGAAGTGCTCGAACGAGGCTTCGCACCCGTCCGGATTGGTCATCCGGTCCGGGATGGGGAACAAGATCATCAATGTTTGTCCATGGAGGAAAACATGGCGTTTCGACCGCTTCATGATCGTATTCTCGTCCGCCGCGTCGAGTCCGAAGAGAAGACCAAAGGCGGCATCATTATCCCCGACACTGCCAAGGAAAAGCCCCAGGAAGGCGAAGTCATCGCTGTAGGTCCTGGCGCGCGCAGCGAACAGGGTCAGATCCAGCCGCTCGACGTCAAGGTGGGCGACCGCATCCTGTTCGGCAAGTGGTCCGGCACCGAGATCAAGATAGATGGCGAAGATCTGCTGATCATGAAGGAAAGCGATGTCATGGGAATCATCGAGGCCCAGGCCGCCGAGAAGATAGCCGCCTGAAAATGCGAAGATACAGTCAACAAGCTGCCTATTGAGGAGTGAAGAAATGGCTGCGAAGGAAGTCAAATTTCAGACCGACGCACGCGAGCGCATGCTGCGTGGTGTCGATGTGCTGGCCAATGCCGTAAAGGTAACCCTCGGCCCGAAGGGCCGTAACGTCGTCATCGACAAGTCGTTCGGTGCGCCGCGGATCACCAAGGACGGCGTCTCCGTCGCCAAGGAAATCGAACTCGAGGACAAGTTCGAGAATATGGGCGCGCAGATGCTGCGCGAAGTCGCATCCAAGACCAACGACCTTGCCGGGGACGGAACGACGACTGCAACCGTGCTCGCACAGGCAATCGTCCGGGAAGGTGCCAAGGCCGTCGCCTCCGGCATGAACCCGATGGACTTGAAGCGCGGCATCGATCTCGCAGTCGATGCGGTCGTGAAGGAATTGAAGAACAACGCCAGGAAGATCTCCAAGAATTCCGAGATCGCCCAGGTCGGCACCATTTCCGCCAACGGCGACACTGAGATCGGACGCTATCTCGCCGAGGCCATGGAAAAGGTCGGCAATGAAGGGGTGATCACGGTCGAGGAGGCCAAGACGGCCGAGACTGAACTCGAGGTCGTCGAGGGCATGCAGTTCGACCGCGGCTATCTCTCGCCCTATTTCATTACCAATCAGGACAAGATGCGCGTGGAACTGGAGGATCCCTATATCCTCATCCACGAAAAGAAGCTCTCGAACCTGCAGGCCATGCTGCCGGTGCTCGAAGCCGTCGTCCAGTCCGGCAAACCGCTCCTTATCATCGCCGAGGATGTGGAAGGCGAGGCGCTCGCCACCCTCGTGGTCAACAAGCTGCGCGGCGGCCTCAAGGTTGCGGCCGTCAAGGCGCCCGGCTTCGGCGACCGCCGCAAGGCCATGCTGGAAGACATCGCCATCCTGACCGGCGGCACCGTCGTCTCGGAAGACCTCGGCATCAAGCTTGAAAGCGTCACGCTAAACATGCTCGGCCGGGCCAAGAAAGTCTCGATCGAGAAGGAGAACACCACCATCATCGACGGTGCGGGTTCGAAGGCCGAGATCGAGGGCCGTACCACGCAGATCCGCGCCCAGATCGAGGAAACGACCTCCGACTACGATCGCGAGAAGCTGCAGGAGCGCCTTGCCAAGCTCGCCGGCGGCGTCGCGGTGATCCGCGTAGGCGGCTCTACTGAAGTCGAGGTGAAGGAAAAGAAGGACCGCGTCGACGACGCCTTGCATGCGACGCGGGCGGCAGTCGAGGAAGGGATCCTGCCCGGCGGTGGCGTCGCATTGCTGCGGGCGGTCAAGGCTCTCGACGGCCTTGAGACCGCCAACAACGATCAGCGCGTCGGGGTCGATCTCGTGCGCCGCGCTATCGAAGCCCCCGTCCGCCAGATTGCGGAAAACGCCGGAGCCGAGGGCTCTATCATCGTCGGCAAGCTGCGCGAGAAGGCGGAGTTCTCCTATGGCTGGAATGCCCAGACCAACGAATATGGCGATCTCTATGCCATGGGCGTCATCGACCCGGCCAAGGTCGTCCGCACCGCGCTTCAGGACGCAGCGTCGGTCGCCGGTCTTCTCGTTACGACCGAAGCCATGATCGCAGAAAAGCCCAAGAAGGAAGCCGCACCGGCGCTTCCGGCGGGCGGCGGCATGGACTTCTAAGCGATCGGTCAGGCCCGCCCTTGCCCTCGGGGGCGGGCCTCCCTTCCGGGCGGAAACATACTTTCCCTCATACCGCTCGAACGTATCGGAGGACTGCAATTTCTCCTCTTCTTCATCTCTCTGTGCTTGTCACGGAGATGAGAGCCGCGCCAACGCTGCGGCGCGGGAAGCGTTCTTTCGGCCCAGGGTCGCCCCGATCTAGTCCTGGTTCCGGAACGCCGCCTCTCCGGCGTCCGACACCTCGACCCACTTCTTGTCCGGCTCGGCGTCTTTGACGTAGCTGTCGTGCCAGTTCCACCATTTGTAGGTCGGGGTCTGCGGATAGCCCTCGGGCGAATCCTCCCAGACTTCCTGCCGGCCGAGCGGCGTGATGTCGAGGTAGTTCCACGTGCTGCCCATCTGCTCGTCGCCCCGATTATTGATGAAGTAGGTACGGAAAACGCGGTCGCCGTCGCGATAGAACACGTTCGTGCCGTGCCACTCGTCCACCCCGAAATCGGCGTCGAAGCTGTCTGTCACGGTAAACCACGGGATTTGCCACCCCATGCTCGCCTTCAGCCGGGCGATGTCCGCCTGGGGTGCCCGCGAGACGAAGACGAGGGTTGTGTCACGGGCATTCAGGTGAGCGAGGTGCGCCACCTGATCGGCCACCATGGAGCAGCCTCTGCAGGCGTGGTCGGGCCAGCCGAAAACGCCCGGTTCGAAGAAGGCGCGGTAGACGATCAGCTGACGGCGACCGTCGAACAGGTCGACGAGGCTGACCTTCCCCGCAGGGCCTTCGAACGCATATTCCTTCTCTACAGCCATCCATGGCATCCGCCGGCGCTCGGCGGCCAGCGCGTCGCGCGCCCGGGTCAGTGCCTTTTCCTTGACGAGGAGCTGCTCGCGCGCAGCCTCCCAGGCCTGCGGCGGGACGACGGGTGGCGTGTGCATTGGTTTCGTCATGGCTCGGCACCTCCAGTTTGTGCGCTTTGGCAATCTGTACGCATTGGCGCCTCTCGGAGGCGCGATCCCGACCGCGCCATGGCCTGGCTGTCGGGCTTGAAGTAGTTTGGCACCGGGACGCCGGTGGTGGGAGTAACAAGTGTGGCGCCATTCCATTGGAGCTGCTGGCGGCCGCGTGGCATTCCGACATATCGCGTGAGATCCCCTGGACATGTCGATCGAGCGCGACTGACCTAGATTACGTTGGTGCATTGGAAGAACGTGGCCGCGAATGATCGTATTCCTGGATTTCGAAGCATCGTCTCTGAACAAGAAAAGCTTCCCCATAGAGGTCGCCTGGGTCTTCCAGGACGGCCGCTCGCGTTCCTATCTGATACGGCCGGCTCCGGAATGGATCGACTGGTCCGACGAAGCCGAGGAAGTCCATGGCATATCGAGGGAACTGCTTCGGGCGGAGGGGCTCCCCGTCGCGTTCATCGCCGAAGAAATGATCCGTGAGCTCGCCGGACACCAGCTCTATGCCAGCGCACCCTCCTGGGACGGCAAATGGCTGAGCGTGCTGTTGAGAGCCGCCGGGCTGCCAAGGCACGCTCTACGGCTGAAAAGGTCCGACGAGGCCTTCTTCGATGCGGCACGGCGCAAGATGGGCGAGAGGTTTTCGGATAAGGAGATATCGGACCTGGTCCTCGGCGTCATCGGCGCAACCGGGCCGTCGCCCGTCCATAGAGCGCTTCCCGATGCGCGCCTCGAGCTGGATCGATTGAGGCTGGTCGCCGAGGCGGCGGCGGAGCGTGCCGGATCGGTGTAGCTCGTGCTCGCGTCCTCCAGTTTACGGCGCAGCGGCGGCTTTACATTTCTTTACATTCGCCCAGAACGGTCGAAACGTTGTCGAGTTAGCTTTTCTCCATCGCAGCAGGTGCTGCGGAGCAAAGGAGACTGGCAATGGACAACGAAGAAAAGGACCTGTCGGGCCTGGGCGCCGGCAAAGCCGTTTCGAAAGGATGGGGACGGCACGCGGCGATCGGCGGCCTCGCGGCCGTCGCGGCCGTCAGCGCGGTGGGATTTGCAGCCGCTCGCAGCGACGATTTCGGCTTCGGCATGGGCCGTTTCGGCATGGGCGGCCATGTAACGCAGGCGCATATGGGAGGTGGCGGCTTTATGGAACACCGGATCGGCACCATGCTCGACGAGCTCGATGCGACACCCGAACAGGAAGACAGGCTTTGGGACATCATCGATAATGCCCGCGCCGAGATCAGGCCGACTTTCCGGGACTTCCGCGAGACGCGCGAGGAGGTTATCGAGCTCCTCGGCGCGCCGGGCATCGATCGGGCCGCCGCCGAGAAACTTCGCAGCGAACGCATTGCAGCCATTGACGAGGCCTCACGCAAGATGACGACCGCTCTGCTCGACGCGGCCGAAGTGCTGACGCCGGAGCAGCGCGTCAAGCTCGTCAAGCATTTGAAAGAGCGCAGGGGCCACGGCAGGTGGTAAGTATGAGTCGGGCAGAAGATTGAGCGGAGCGCAGGGATGGCGGAACGGGTCTTGATTGTTGACGACGACACGCGCCTGTCC
Organism: Sinorhizobium meliloti 4H41; assembly: GCF_000375585.1. Taxonomy (GTDB): domain Bacteria; phylum Pseudomonadota; class Alphaproteobacteria; order Rhizobiales; family Rhizobiaceae; genus Sinorhizobium; species Sinorhizobium meliloti_A. Next base: position 31,135 of record NZ_AQWP01000019.1, read on the forward strand.
GCCATGCTCTCCGACTATCTCTCCGGAAACGGCTACACCGTCGATACCGCGGCGACCGCCACGGCGGGCATCGCCGAGCTCGGGCGCCGCAACCCTGACGTCGTCATCCTCGACGTCATGCTGCCGGATTTCGACGGCTTCGAGACCTGCCGACGCATACGCGCGGTATCGGACGTCCCCATCCTGATGCTCACGGCCAAAGGGGAGGAGACGGATCGCATCGTCGGGCTGGAGCTCGGGGCTGACGATTATCTGCCCAAGCCCTTCAATCCGCGCGAGCTTCTGGCACGGCTGAAGGCTATTCTGCGCCGCCGAAACGGCAGCGCCGTGGTTGCGCGGTCCCTTCGCTTCGGACGGCTGGAGATCGATCCCGGTTCTCGCTCCGTCAGGATCGACGACCGCGAGTGTACGCTGACGAGCTACCAGTTCGACCTGCTTGTAGCGCTCGCCGAAAATCCCGGCCGCACGCTCTCGCGCGAACAGTTGATGGATGCGGTCAAGGGCGAGGAGCTGGATGCTTTCGACCGCTCGATCGACGTTCACATCTCGCGCATCAGGGCGGCCATCGAGAGCGATCCGAAACATCCGAAGCGCATCATAACAGTGCGCGGCGCCGGCTATGTCTTCGCCCGCTATCAGGACGATATGAGATAAAGCGATGCGCAGCCGGCTGTTCCTGAAAATCTACCTGACACTGCTCGCGAGCCTTGCTGCGGTTGCCGTCGCCAGCGCCGCATTCGTATGGCTCGGGCAGGGCGAGGAGGAATCCGGTTGGCAAAGCCAGCGCGCCCGGTTCGTCGCCGCGCTCATTCCGCCGGACATGGACAACCGGACCGTCGAGGCGACCATTGAGCGGTTTTCACGCGCCTTCAATGCCGACATTGCCGTATTCGACCCGCGCGGCGGGCTGATCGCAAGCGCCGGCAGCCCGCTTCCGCGCGACATTCTCGACCAGACTTGGGGCCACGGCCCGGGCAATTTTCACACCATGGTGACCGAACTGCCCGACGGCCGTACCGTGGCTGCGCGCCTGGAACGGCCCTTGCGTCCCTCCAGCCGCAATCCGCTCGCCTACCTCGTTTTGATCGCCGGTGTCATCGGGCTGGCCGCCTATCCGATGGTGCGTCACCTGACTCGCCGGCTGGAGCGGCTGCGCGTGGGCGTGGATGCCTGGGGCAAGGGCGATCTAGTGGCTCGCGTGCCGGAAGACGGCAGCGACGAGGTGGCGGCGGTGGCCAAGAGCTTCAACAGAGCCGCCGACCATGTCGAGCGGCTGATCAAGTCGCACCGGGCGTTGCTCGCAAATGCGAGCCATGAATTGCGCTCGCCGCTTGCGCGCCTGCGCATGGCGATCGACCTCTACGAGCAGGCGCCGAACGAGGATCGTAAGCACGAAATCATCCGTAATCTTTCCGAGCTGGACACGCTGATCGAGGAGATCCTGCTGGCCAGCAGACTGGACCACGTCGAGAACCTCGATGCGCTGGAGTCCGTCGACCTTCTGGCTCTCGTCTCGGAAGAGGGCGCGCGCAACGATGTCGAGGTTTCCGGAATGCCTGCGATCGTCGCAGGCGATGCTCGCCTGCTTCGCAGGCTCGTGCGCAACCTTCTGCAGAACGCGCTGCACCACGGCGGTCCACCTGTCACAGCCGCTGTCGCGCCGGCGGACGGTGCTGCGATCCTCAGGGTCCGCGATCACGGGCCCGGCATAGCGGATAGCGAGAGGCACCGCGTTTTCGAGCCATTCTACCGCCCTTCGGGACGGAGCGAGGCTGCGGGCGGCTGGGGTTTGGGACTGGCGCTGGTGCGCCAGATCGCCGAACGTCACGGCGGCGCCGTCCGCTACGAAGCTCCGCCGGACGGCGGCGCCTGCTTCGTCGTGACGCTGCCGGTGCAAAGCAGGCCTGCGAGGGATCGGTAAGGCGCCGGACTCTTTTCGAAAGATCCGCGTACCTCGACGCGGCAGTTGGAATGCGGCAAAGTGGCGTCACGCTGAGCCGTTGACCGCCTCGTGCAAGTACGCGCTACCGCCAATACAAGCCGTCACTTCACCAAACTGTATATTTTGCAAATATTCGAGCAATGCTAGCGTTCCCGAAGCTTGGGTCAGCTGTAGATTAAAGAAGAGGGGACAGCCATGGGCGGGAAAGCGCTTGCGGACACGGCGGCCCACATTCGTCGTTTGCAGCGGGGCTTGTCGCCACCCCTTGTTCCGGAGGTGTTTTCGGATGATACGCGACTGGTCGGCCGGTGGTGGAACAAACCGTTCGAGTATGATCTGCCGCCGCTGAAGGATCATGTGCTCTCTGCGAAATACTCCGGGCAGGGCATGGCCTCGGTGAAGATCGGCGGTCAGACGATTTCCGCTCCCGCGGCGGTGGGGACGATCACGTTGGCACCAAGAGGCCACGGTGGATTTTGGCGTGCCGACGGCCCTGTCGAGGTCTCGAACATTTTCCTGGGTCACAAGCGCCTTCTGGCCAGCGCGGATCAGGTGGGAAATGGCCGGGAGCCCGAGCTGCTTGACCGCGTCAACTTCAACGATCCCAAACTGTTCACCATCATGGCTTTGATCAACGACGAGATAAATTCGGGAGACGCGATCTCCCACTTGTACATCGATCAGCTCCTCGACCTCGTCTGTCTTCAGCTCCTCAGGGCTCATTCCGCAACTTCAATGCCTATCTCGCCTGGACCGCAGCGTGGTCTTTCGGGTTGGCAGGTCAAGCGCGTCACCGGCTATATGCGCGAGAATATGGCGGAGGATATCCGCATTCAGGAACTGGCGGACCTGGTAAACTTGAGCCGATTCCACTTCTGTACGGCCTTCCGTATGGCCACCGGACAGACGCCATACGGATGGTTGACCCGCCAGCGCATCGCCTACGCCAAGACGCTGCTGAGAGATATGAAGCTGCGTGTCAACGATATCGCTCTGGCCGTGGGCTATGAAACACAATCCGCTTTTGCCGCTAGCTTTCGAAAAGCGGTAGGGATCACACCGACCGAGTTTCGCCGTCGGCTCTGACATCTTGCGCCGGGCTCATCGGCGAAATGCTTCAGCGATGCCTGTATTACGGCAGCTTGACGGCTGATGGCTGACTCACGCCGCAGTCCTTGATCGTCACAGCAACATCGGAACAATTCCGAAAGACCGGAACAGTGAAGCCGCGGCGGACGTCCTATCCTCTATCGCCACTACTGAGCTGAAGGGGACCTTTCATGACTGACGAAACAGCAGAATCGCATCCGCCAGGTCTTACCATGTCACGCCGAGAAGCGCTTCAGGCAACCGCCGGGGCCGTGGCCTTTGCGGCGCTGCCGCTCCCAGCCGGGGCAGCAGCGGATTCAACGGCAACGCCCGCGCTTCCCACCCACACGCTGCCGTTGGAAGTGACCGTGAACGGTCGCGTCCATCAGCTGGTCGTCGATCCCCGCTTGTCGGTTCTGGATATGCTGAGGGAGAGGCTCTCTCTGACCGGGACCAAAAAAGGGTGCAACCAGGGTGCGTGCGGGGCCTGCACGGTGCTGATAGACGGCCGGCGCGTCAATGCCTGCCTGGCGCTCGCCGTCATGCATGACGGCGCGAAGATCACGACCATCGAGGGCGTCGCGGAAGGAGAGGCGCTGCATCCGCTGCAGGAGGCCTTCATCGAGCATGACGCCTTTCAATGCGGCTATTGCACATCGGGACAAATCATGTCGGGGCTCGGCTGCATCAGCGAGGGTCATGCGTCCTCGGCCGAGGAGATCAGCTACTGGATGAGCGGCAACATCTGTCGCTGCGGCGCCTATCCCGGGATCGTGGCGGCCGTCGCCCAGGCTGCCAAGGAGGATCGTACATGAGACCCTTTGAATTTCAACGGGCGGCCAGCGAGTCCGAAGCGATCGCCGCAGCCGCTGCCGGAGCCAGATATCTTGCCGGCGGGACGACCCTCGTCGACCTGATGCGCGAGGAGGTGGAGACGCCGGAAAAGATCGTGGACATCAACAGGCTGCCGCTGAATTACATCCGGGCTACGGATGAGACGATCGTCATCGGCGCGCTGGCGCGAATGTCCGAGGTCGCCGCCAATCAGGACGTGCGCAGATTGCAGCCGCTCATTTCGGAAACGTTGACCGAGGGTGCATCGCCGCAGCTCCGCAACGTGGCGTCGATCGGCGGCAATCTGCTGCAGCGGGTCCGCTGTCCCTATTTCCGAATGCTGGACGCGCCTTGCAACAAGCGCGTACCGGGCTCGGGATGCTCGGCAATCGACGGCCTGAACGCCGGCCATGCAATTCTCGGCACGAGCGAGCACTGCGTCGCCACACATCCATCCGATCTGGCCGTTTCTCTCGTCGCGCTGGGCGCGACGCTCTCCTTGAAGGGGCCACGCGGCGAGCGAACCATTCCGGTAGAGGAGCTCTTCCGGCTTCCGGAGTCGACGCCTCATCTCGAGCACACGCTGGAACCGGGCGAACTCATCGTGGAGGTCCAGATCCCAAACGGCCCCTATGCGAAAAAGGCGCGCTACCTGAAGGTCAGGGACCGATCCTCCTACGAGTTTGCCCTCGTATCGGCGGCGGCGGCTCTTCATGTGGAGAACGGAACAATCAAAGAGGTCCGCATCGCTGCGGGGGGCGTGGGCACCCGCCCGTGGCGCATGAACGCCGTCGAGCAGGCGCTGGTGGGAAAACCCGCCGCTCGCGCCAGCTACGAGATCGCGGCGGCGGTTTCGACCGAGGAGACGCGTCCTCTCTCCCACAACGGGTTCAAGGTGAAACTCCTTCCCGCAACGATCGTACGAGCACTCGAAATGGCAGGAGATGTGGCATGACGACGGCTATCGGTAAATCCTTGTCGCGCATCGACGGCCGCCTGAAGGTCACTGGTCAGGCCACATACGCGGCCGAGTTCAACCAGGAAGGCCAAGCCCACGCGGTCATCGTGGGCAGTACTGTCGGGCTCGGCCGAATAGAATCGATTGACAGCGCAGCAGTCGAGAAAATGCCGGGTGTCGTGGCTGTCATAAGCCACATCAACGCGCAGCGGCTTGCCTACAACGAACACCGGGGGCCTATCGACCCGCCGGCGGGAGAACGGCTTCACGTGTTGCAGGGCTCCGAGGTACGCTTCTTCGGAGAACCGGTCGCCATCGTCGTCGCCGAAACGCTCGATCAGGCGGAGCATGCGGCCAACGCTCTTAAGGTCACCTACTCCGCCCGCCAGCCGCAGGTCGATGCACATGCCGGCGAGCGGGTCATCCCGGCCGTCGCGCGCCGGCCGGGTGCCCGGGCCGAAGCCGATCTCGCCCGCGGAGATGCCGACAAGGCGCTCGAAACCGCGGCCGTGAAGGTCGAGGCGGAATATGTCATCGCGCGTGAGAACCACAACCCGATGGAGCCGCACGCGACGATCGCCGCCTGGAACGGCGACAACCTGACGCTGTGGAGCAAAAGCCAGTTCGTCGTCAACGAGCAGGCGGAGATCGCCGCCATTTTCGGGCTTCCGCCGGAAAACGTGCAGGTGAACTGTCCGTTCATCGGCGGCGCGTTCGGCACCAGCCTGAGAACCTGGCCGCACGTCACCCTGGCGGCTCTGGCCGCGCGGCACGTCAACCGTCCGGTAAAGCTTGTGCTCACCCGCAAACAGATGTTCTTCGCAACGGGGCATCGGCCTTACACGCTACAGCGCATCGCCCTGGGGGCGCAGGCCGACGGCAAGCTCATCGGTATCGTCCACGAAGGGGCAGGGGAGACGAGTCGTTACGAGGAGTTCATGGAGGCGCTCACGTCCGTGACGAGCTTCATGTATTCCTGCCCGAACGTGCGCACGAGCTATCGTCTCATTCCCCTGGACGCCAGCACACCGACCTATATGCGGGGCCCCGGCGAGGCGAGCGGTATCCACGCGCTCGAATGTGCGATCGACGAACTGGCCTACAAGCTTCAGATGGATCCGATCGACTTGCGGCGGATCAACGAGCCGCAGATCGACGAAGGGCGGCAGGTTCCGTTCTCCAGCCGATCGATGCTGAAATGCTACGATCTCGGAGCCGAGCGCTTTGGCTGGACTCGCCGGACGCCCGAGCCGGGCTCGATGCGGGACGGGCGCCTTCTGATCGGTTATGGAATGGCCAACGCCTCTTATCCATGCCTGTTTGCCCCGGCAAACGCCCGAGTAAGACTTCTCCCCGACGGGGCGGTGGAGGTGGAGGCGGCGGCAAGCGACATGGGGCCGGGCACCTACACCTCGATGACGCAGGTCGCCGCGGAATATCTGGGAATTCCCGTCGAGAGAATCAGGTTTTCTCTTGGCCGCTCCGATTTTCCGGCGACGCCGCCCCATGGTGGATCGATGACCATGGCGTCTGTCGGCTCCGCGATCAGAGCCGCATGCCTCGATCTTCAGGCGAAGGCGGCCGTGCTTGCCGCAAAAGGCGGAGGCAATGCGGGGCTTGCCGGGCAATCGCCGGAAGCGCTGGAATGGCGCGATGGCATGCTGTTCGTGAAAGGCCGGTCCGATCGAGGCGTCACCTATGCCGAGCTCGTGTCCTATGGCGGGGAGAGCCCGCTCGTCGGGGAGGGGACTGCCGCCCGTGACGGCGAAACCGGACAGAAATATTCCATGCATTCATTCGGTGCGGTCTTCGCTGAAGTTGCGATCGATCCCGACGTGAAGACGATCAAGGTCAGGCGAGCCCTTGGCGCCTACGGAGTGGGCCGGGTCGTCAACCCGAAGCTTGCGACGAGCCAGTGTATCGGAGGCATGATCGGCGGCATCGGCATGGCCATCATGGAACGAACGGTGCTCGACAGGCGCAACGGGCGTCCGATCAATGCGCACATGGCCGATTATCTCGTGCCGGTGAACCTCGATACGCCGCACATCGAAGCCCACTTCGTCGATGAGGAAGACACGATCGTCAACCCGCTGGGGGTAAAGGGGCTCGGTGAAATCGCGCTTGTGGGAATGTCGGCGGCGGTCTCGAACGCCATTCATCACGCAACCGGAAGGCGCGTGCATGAACTGCCGATCATGATCGAGAGCCTGCTGTAGAATGTAGCCGCTTTCCTCTCCTCATTCCTGTGCGCGTCACAGGAATGAGGGTCGCCGCTTCGGCGCTGTCTCTTGCTTCCTTCACGCCGAACCGCCAGGCGGCACCACTTCCACCGGCTCCAATTTGCCGCTGAAGAGCGGCCGCCCGGCATAGAGACCGCCGACCAATTCGAGCTCGAGCCGCTTCTCGTCCCGCTGCCGAACCTTCTCGATGATCTCGGCGACCTCGGGCAGATCCGCTCCCAAGGCCTCCAGTGTTTTCTGCCCGAGAACCAGCGAGGATTCGAATGTCTCACGAATGTGGAAATCGGCGCCCGCGCCGATAAGATCCAGCGCGTGCCGCCGGTCCGAGGCACGCGCGAGAACCGGGACGAGAGGGAACTCGGCCTTGATGAGCTCTACGATTTTCGTGGCGTCGTCCGCCTTGTCCACGCAGACCACGATCGCATTGGCGCGCTCGGCGCCCGCCGCATGGAGGATGTCGAGGCGCTTGCCATCACCGTAATAGACTTTGAAATCGAATTCGCGGGCTGTGTTGATCATCTCCACGTCGGTGTCGATGATGGAGATGACGTGACCTCGTGTCAGAAGGACCTGGCTCACGATCTGGCCGACACGGCCGAAACCGATGATCAGGACATTGCCGCTGAGATTCTCGGGCCGCTCGACGCCATCCGTCGACAGCGGAATGTTCCTCTCCACGAGACGCAGCGCCGCGATCAGCAACGGGGTCACCATCATCGATACGATGATGATCGCCGTCAGTATGGCGTTCTCTTCGCCGCTGATGATGCCGGTGCCGAGGGCCGCGGCGTAGAGCACGAAGGCGAACTCGCCGCCCTGCGCCATGAAAACCGCACGCTCGATCGCCTCCCAGTTGGACGCCCTGAAGAGCCGCGCCACCAGGTAGATGACGATGGCTTTTACGACCATGTAGGCGACCACGTAGAAGAGGATCATCGCCCAGTTGCGAGCGATGACGCCAAGATCGAGCGACATCCCGACCGCCAGAAAGAAGAGGCCGAGCAGAATGCCCCGGAACGGTTCGACATCAGCCTCGAGCTGATGCCTGAACGTCGATTCCGACAGCAGGACACCGGCGAGGAACGCGCCCATCGCCATGGAGAGACCGCCGAGCTGCATGACATAGGCCGACCCGAGCACAACCATCAGCGCTGCCGCCGTCATCACCTCCCTGGCCTCGACGCTTGCAATGAGGCCGAAAAGCGGATTGAGCAGATAACGCCCGGCGAGGACCAGGCCTGCAATCGATGCAAGTCCGATCGCGATGGAAAGCCAGTCGATCCCCCCGGACGCGGCAACGCTTCCGGGCACGATCGGCGCGAGGAACGCGACCAGCGCAAGCAGGGGCACGATGGCCATATCCTCCACGAGGAGAATCGACACGATGCGTTGTCCCTTCGGAGCCGCCATCTCTCGACGTTCCTCCAGCAACTGCATGACGATCGCAGTCGAGGTGAGCACGAAGCCGGCGCCGGCGACGAAGGAGGGGGCCACCGGAAAGCCGGTCAGAACGCCGACGCCCGTCAGAAGTATCGCGCAAAGGGCGACCTGTACGATGCCGAGCCCGAAAATCTCGCGGCGGAGCCCCCAGAGGCGAGAGGGCCGCATCTCCAGTCCGATGATGAAGAGGAACATCACCACGCCCAATTCGGCGACGTGAAGAATGGATGACGGCTCCTGGAGCAGCCGAAGGCCGAAGGGGCCGATGGCAATCCCGGCGGCGAGATAACCGAGAACAGAGCCGAGCCCGATACGCTTGAACAGCGGAGCCGCGACGACGGCCGCTCCAAGCAGGGCGATAACCGGCAGCAAGTCTATGCCGTGGGACTCAGCAGCCATATTTCGCTCCGAATTTCCAGATGACGGGCGCCTCATAGAGCGGCACCAGCGACCGTTGAGGCCGGGACATCCTTCCACTCAACCAGGTTTGAATCAAGCGCGAACACTTTCGACAAAACCTCAACTTGCAGGTCACGCTCGCTCATCGCAATCAATCCCATGCGCAATCTCCCACGCCGTCAAAACGCCGGGACCGTGACATTCTTACTTTGCAGAGACAGGACATGAGCTTCGCCAGATAGTCCTGGACTCGCAAATACTGTTTTCTTTGAGAAATTCTGTATCCGACAGTCGATCAAAATTGACTGCCTGGATCACAATCCTGGATCCCGCAGATCTTTGTAATTACAATCGAATGCGCGACAAGCGCTTACCGGGGTTCGATGGTGCGCGTGGGGCCTTACATCTGCAAGCTCTGTCACCGTTCACAGCCGACGTCCGCCTTGAATTCGGACGTCGGCACGATCACCTCAGACGGTCGGAACGGTGCCTCCGTCGATGACGAACTCGGCGCCGTGGATCGCGGCCGCACGGTCCGAGGCCAGATAGGCGATGAGATCGGCGACTTCGTGGGGGTCGGCCGGACGACCGATCGGGATCCCGCCAAGGCTGTCGAGGACTAGCTGCCGTGCTTCTTCGATCGTACCACCATTGGCCGCCTGTAGACGTTTCAGCAGGTCGACGGAGGACTCCGTCATGATCCAGCCGGGGGAGACGACATTGACCCGAACCCCCTTGGGACCAAGCTCCTTGGAGATGGACTTGCTGTAGGTCCTGAGCGCCGCCTTGGCGGAAGCGTAGGCGGTGGTGGCATCGGGCAGGGGAAGCACCGACTGGATGGAGGTAACGTGAACCACCGCGCCGCTGCCGCGTTCGATCATCTGCGGGATCAGAAAACGATCAAGGCGGACGGCCGCCAAGAGGTTGAGGTTCAGTTCGGACAGCCAGTGGTCGTCTGTAAGGGCAGTGAAGCCTCCGCCTGGTGTCGACGATCCACCAAGAACATGAGCCAGGACGTCGATGCCGCCAAAGCGCTCAAGGGCGGCCTTGGCCAAGGTTGCTGCCCCCTCGGACGTCTTCAGGTCTGCCCGGACGAACTCGACGCTGTCGACGGACTCTGGTGTTCCACGGGCTGAGGTAATCACGCGGGCGCCTCCTGCCAGGAAGCGGTCAACAGTGGCGCGGCCCGCGCCCTTGGTGCCTCCGCTGACCAGCACACGCTTCCCCGCAAACTCGGTTGGATCCACTTTGCTGTTCATGCCGTGATCTCCAAAGCCTTTATCGCGTCGTTCTCGAGGGAAAACCGATAGGTGAAACGGATAGGGCTGCCTTCGAAGTCGCCGTGGACGGGTCCTTCAACCACGACCTGAAGGTTTTCATGACGCACACTGTCCGGAGTGAAGATCGCCTTCACACCTGCAGCCTCGACGAGCAGGTTCCGCAGTTCGGCATGGCCTTCGTAACGACGTCCGTTGTCCAGCACGACCGTATCCGCGCTGAATGGCTTCAGCATGCCGTCAACGTCGAGAAGTGCGTTGGCTTTGACATAGTCCGCGATGGGTCTGGGTAATGGCGGGATCATCATGAGTGTCTCTCCTTTGCTTGCAGAAAATCTAGCACTCAGATATTGGTCACATAAGTGGGATTAACTTGCATGCACTGATGACGGGATCGGGACAATGGAGCAGGCCAGCCTGAAGGAACTGGAAGCTGCGGTCGCCATCGCCCGGCGCGGGACGTTCCGCGCCGCTTCGATCGATCTCGGTATCTCGACCACCGCGCTGAGCCATACGATCGGCAGGCTGGAGTCGGCACTGGGAGTCAGGTTGTTCAACCGCACCACGCGGAGCGTTTCGTTGACGGATGCGGGGCGCCTGTTCATTCAACATGTCGCTCCGTCGTTGCAGGATCTCCACGCCGCACTGGAAACCGTGCGCGAGCAGCGCGAAACACCTTCCGGAACGATCAGGATCAACGCGGCACCGTTCGCCGCGCGCGCGATCATCTCGCCGCTCGTGCTCGAGTTCCTGCGCCGATATCCCGACATGAACGTTGACATCGTCACGGAGGGTAGGATGATCGACATCGTCCGGGACGGGTTCGACCTGGGGATCAGAGTCGCAGGACTTGTTCCCAGCGACATGATCGCCGTTTCCCTCGGTCGGCCTCAACGGCACGCTGTCGTAGGGTCTCCTGCATATTTCGAGAGGCACTGTGTCCCTGTGGTGCCGCCGGATCTCCTTACCCACAAGTGCATCCGCGTCCGGCTACCTGACGGCTCGACGTACCGTTGGCGGTTCGAGAAGGACGGCGAGCAGGTTCAGATCGACGTCGAGGGACAGATCTCGCTCGATGAAGCCAGCCTCACGCGGGCTGCTGTGCTCGCGGGTACGGGCATCGGCTACCTGTTCGAACAGGACATTCTTCCGGAGATCAAGACGGGGCGGGTCATCCGAGTGCTGGAAGACTGGACACCGCCGTACCCGGGTCTCTGCTTGTACTACCCCGGAAGGCGGAATCTTTCGGCAGGTGTTAGAGCTTTTCTGGAACTCGCTCGTGAGCTTGCGCGGCAAGATAGTGATTAACGAACCCGAGTTGCAGTGATCACGTGCAAGGCAGAATTACCCCTCGTGACCGCCGCTGCAGAGAGCTTGCGATCGAATGTCGCCAGTTGCCCCCCACGCGCCTTGGCGAGCGCAAGGAGATAGGTGTCAGTTACCTGCCCCGAAGTTAGGATTTTCGTGGGAGCGATATCACCTGAGCCGACAAGGCTCACATCGTCCGGCCAAAAACTGTGACCGGGGAGCGACCGCATTTTGCCGACGATCTCCATCACGAGTGACGGTGAACCGGGAGAATTCGGATATTTGGGATTGCCGACAATCCGGATGACGCCGTTTTCGGTAATGGGGCAGGTAGCCCACGCGGTCTGACCCGTCGCCGCGAACCATTCGTGCGCATCGTCATGGGCAACATGGCCCGGATCGATTAAGGCAATCAGCACATTGACGTCGAGCAGGAAAGTCACGGCAGTTCGTCACGTAAGGCGTTGACGATCTCGAGCGTCACTGGCGGAGCATCCGGCTGAGGTGATAAGAGAGGAATTCCATTGCGCTCGCCGCTGCTGCGCGGTCTGCGCAAAGAACGTCTAGCCAGTTCGGAAATGACTTCGCCGACGCTCCGGTGCTGCTGGGCTGCCATCGCCTTTGCGGCGATCAGTACATCGTCGTCGATTGCCAGGGTCGTTCTCATACCGGCCTCGTTGCGCATCAGTCATCACGCATCATATAAAGGACGAGGTCGGCCTTCTCAAGGTGGATGCGAAGGGACGCAGTCATCGGTCCGATCCGCTCACGGCGGAAAAAATCACAGTCTCACCTCTCTGCGCGAAACACGGGTCTCCGCGTGAGGCAGCGCTCCCGGCGGTCGGCGAATATGTTATTACGTTACATTTCCGATTGACGAACGTAATAACATTACCTATGCAGTCGCTGTCAATCCCCGAGGACGCGATGAACAACACTTGTCTGGAATTCAGGAACCTGACGCTTGGCTACCGTGGCCACGCGGCCGTGCATCACCTGAGCGGTGGTGTGAAGCAGGGTTCGCTCACCGCAATCGTTGGCGCCAACGGGTCAGGCAAATCCACCCTGCTGAAAGGCATAGCCGGGATTTTGAAGCCGATCAGCGGTGCCTGCGCTCCAGGGTTTCGGCGCCTTGCTTATCTGGCGCAGCAATCAGAACTCGACCGGACGTTTCCGGCGCGTGTGATCGATCTCGTGTCCCTCGGTCACTGGCAGAAGCGCGGCTTGCTTGGGCGCCTCACGGCCGCCGACAAGATCAGGCTTTCCACTTGCCTTGACGCGGTTGGATTGACCGGTTTTGAGAAGCGCCCCCTCGACAGCCTGTCCGGCGGGCAGATGCAGCGCGCGCTTTTTGCGCGCACCATGCTTCAGGATGCGGACCTGATCCTGCTGGATGAGCCGTTCAATGCGGTCGATGCCCGCACCATTGCGGACCTCATTCTCGTTATCAAATCCTGGGTGTCCGAAGGACGAACGGTTCTGTGTGTGCTGCACGACCACGCGCTGGTGCGCGAGCATTTTCCCGAGACGTTGCTGATCGCCCGCAGGCCGGTGGCATGGGGTGCCACCTCCGACGTCATGACATCAGAGAACTTGGGCAGAGCGCGCAGCTTTCAGGAGGCCTGGGACGAGCAGGCTGGCTGGTGTGAAGATGATGCACGGCAGGGACGCCGCACTCATCTCCCACACGATCATAAGGTTGCCGGTCATGTATGAGGATCTCATAGGCCCATTCCTGCGCTATGGCTTCATGCAGCGCGCTCTCTTCGGATCGCTCGTGTTGTCCGTTAGCTGTGCGCCTGTCGGCGTCTTTTTGATGTTGCGGCGCATGAGCCTGACCGGGGATGCGATGGCGCATGCCATTCTCCCCGGGGCCGCCGTCGGCTTTGTGCTCTTCGGGCTCCGGATCGTCCCGATGACGATCGGTGGTCTGGTCGTCGGACTGCTGGTGGCGCTCGGGTCAGGCATTGTCTCGCGCTTCACCGTTCAGAAGGAGGACGCTTCGCTCGCCGCCTTCTACCTGATCTCGCTTGCGGTCGGGGTGCTGCTGGTGTCGTGGAAGGGATCGAGCGTCGATCTCATGCACGTCCTGTTCGGCTCGGTGCTGGCTCTCAATAACGCGGCGCTTACGCTGATTGTCGGCGTCGCCGTCATCACATTTGCGGCGCTCGCCATTTTTTGGCGGGCGCTCGTCGTTGAATGTCTCGACCCGCTTTTTCTGCGGTCCGTCAGTCGCATCGGAACGCCGGTTCACCTCATCTTCCTGACGCTGGTCGTCCTCAACCTAATCGGTGGGTTCCAGGCGCTCGGCACGCTTTTGTCGGTGGGCCTGATGATGCTGCCGGCCGCTGCCGCCCGCTTCTGGACCAACGAGGTGCGTGCAATGTGCGCCATTGCGACCGTCATCGCAGCGATCTCTTCGGTCAGTGGATTGCTGCTGTCCTACCACGGGTCCTTGCCTTCCGGTCCCGCCATCATTCTGACGGCGGGCATCATCTACGCCGTGTCCGCCCTGGTCGGGACGCGGGGAATGCTTCCGAGCGCTCTCACGTCCCGCCGCCACAAAACCGCCTGATCAACTGTAGGAGATCTCCATGTTGAACACTCTACGCCTTGCCACCTATGCGAGTCTGATCACGCTTGGCGGCTTTGCCTCCAGCGCATCCGCTGCCGATCTGAAAGTGGTCGCCAGCTTTTCGATCATCGCCGACTTTGCCAGGAACGTCGGCGGCGATCTGGTGAAGATTTCGACGCTGGTGGGGCCCGATGGCGACGCTCACGTCTATGAACCCCGGCCTGCGGATGCCGCTGCTCTGGAAGGAGCGGATGTCGTTCTCGTCAATGGTCTTCAATTCGAAGGCTTCATGTCACGTTTAATCGAAGCCAGCGGCACAAAAGCTTCGGTGGTCGAGGTAAGCAAGGGCATCGAGCCCTTGAAAACTGCGGAAGAGGAACACCATCACGAGGACGAGGCCCACGCGGAGTCAGAGCATGATCGCGCCGGCGGGGAAAAGGCCGAAGCCGGCCATGACCATGGCCATGAGGGTCATCATCACGGCGAGTTCGATCCGCATGCCTGGCAGTCGATCCACAATGCCGAAATCTATGTGAAGAATATCGCCGATGCCTTCTGCGAGGCCGACAAGGCCGGTTGCGCGACATACAGGGCCAACTCGGAGGCTTACGTTGCAAAGCTCGGCGAGCTTGAGGCCGAGGTGAAGGCCGCCATCGAAGCCGTTCCCGCGGACAAGCGCACGGTGATCACGTCCCATGACGCTTTTGGCTATTTCGAACATGAATACGGCCTCAACTTCATTGCCCCTGAAGGCATCTCGACCGAAGCGGAGGCCTCCGCAGCGGACGTGGCAAAGTTGATCGATCAGGTGAAGCACGACAAGGCTTCGGCGATCTTCCTCGAGAACATCACCAATCCGCGTCTCATCGAGCAGATCTCGACGGAAACCGGCATCAAGATCGGCGGCACGCTGTACTCGGACGCCCTGTCCAAGAGCGACGGCCCCGCAGCTACCTATATCGATATGTTCCGCTACAACGTGAACACGATGAAGGCCGCGATCCTCGGCAGCTGATCGCACGGCTTACCCCGCTCACGCGGGGCAAGCCTCCGACCTGAAAAAATCAACCCACATGGATTCCCTGCAGCATGATTGGCGGCCTGTTCAAGCGGTGGCGCAACCCACCCGGCTCCACGGAGGATGATGTGAGACGGCTCTACGATTCCGTGCCGGTTACGCTTCTGACCGGCTTTCTTGGTCCGGGCAAGACAACGCTGCTGAACGACATCCTGGCCGATCCGGGATCTGTTCGAGGAACTGGCGCCTCACACGGCGAGAGCCACGCGAGGTGCTGCATGAGCCCGCCCTTCGTCAACCCGCTGGCACGCAATGGTCCCGTTGTCATCAACAGCGCCCGCGCGATCAAATCCCGGGTGCGCGAACTGCTCGCACTATCGGACGATGCCGTCGTGTCGGTCAGCGAACTCGCCTGTCACGTGCCGGGCTGCCCCCCGAAGGAGATCGTGATCCTGGTGATGCGGGGCAGCGAAACGGTCCAGGCCGCGGTTCACAAGGCAATGGAGGACGTGACGGAAGACGACGTGGCCCATGCGTTTTCCGCTGCCTTTGATCCCCCCTGATTTTGCAGATCATCAAACTGAAAACGGAGAGAAATCCATGCGCGTTGCGAAAGCGCTTTTCCTCACACTCTTGCTGGGCTCATCGTTGCCGGCAGGTTTTGCTCGGGCCGAACCCCTGAAGGTCGCTGGCCCATGGGAAATTACCGGCATCGAACCGGCACAGACGGGCTATGTCTTCAGTCGTCTCCAGGTCGCGGAGACGCTCGTGACCACGGACAAGGAGGGCGCGCTTGTTCCGGGTCTTGCCGAGAGCTGGACGGTCTCGGAGGATGGGCTCGTCTGGACCTTCAAGCTGCGCGGCAACGCCGTCTTCCATGACGGGACACCGGTTACGGCCGAGGCGACGGTCGCCAGCCTTCAGCGGGCGCTGGCGGGTGTGGGCGTCCTGTCGCAGGCACCTATTGGCGGTATCGAGGTCGAAGGCAGCGATGTCGTGATACGACTGGCCAAGCCGTTTTCGGCATTGCCCGCCTATCTCGTGCATTTCAGTACCATCGTGCTCGCGCCGTCGTCCTTCGATGTGGCCGGCAAGGCCACGCAGATCGTCGGTACCGGTCCCTACAAGGTGAAGGCCCTCACGCCGCCGGCGCGCCTGGAGCTGGAAGGCTCCGGCGCGTGGTGGGGCGGCGAGCCAGGCATTGCCGATGTGACCTATTTGGCCGTGGGGCAGGGGGAAACGCGAGCCCTGATGGCCGAGAGCGGCGAGGCCGATCTTGTCTTCTCCATGCTTCCTGTCTCCGTGGACCGGCTGAAGGCCAATCCGAAGCTGGATGTGCAGATCGCGACCATCCCGCGCACCCGGCTGTTGAAGGTCAATGCGGCCTCGCCTTTCTTCGATCAGGTTGAGGAGCGGCAGGCGATCAGCGCCGCGATTGACCGCATCGGGACCACCAGGGTGATCTTGCGCAACACGGATCTCGCCGCGACGCAGCTCTTCCCGCCCGCAATGAAAGGCTGGAACTCGCCTGACGTCCAGCCGCTGGAGAAGGACCTCGACAAGGCGAAGGAATTGCTCAAGGCAGCCGGGTGGGTACCGGGAAGCGACGGTATTCTGGAGAAGGACGGCGAGCGCTTCAGCGTGACGATGCTGACCTATGCAAGCTGGCCGGAATTGCCGCCGCTCGCAACCGCCCTTCAGGCCCAGCTTCGGCAGGTCGGCATCGACGTCAGGGTTTCCGTCGGCAACAGCTCGGAGATCCCTGCGCGCCACCAGGACGGCACGCTGGAGATGGGGCTGATCTCGCGGCTCTATTCGATCGTGCCCGACCCCGTCGGCACGCTGCTCCAGGACTACGGTCCCGGTGGAAGCGATTGGGGCTCGATGGGCTGGGACAACAAGGAGATGCAGGCCATCGTCGATCAACTGGCGGCGACAAGCGATCCCGCCGTTCGCGCGCCACTCCAGAAACGGGCCGTCGAAATCCTGCAGGAGGAACTGCCGAGCATTCCGGTCACGTGGTCGGAACTGGCCATCGTGTCCAGCAAACGCATCGCCGGGGTCGAGGTCGATCCGCTCGAGGTGAACTACGGCCTCTCCTCCATCCGCTGGGCGGAATGACGGACATGGCGATCAGGAATTTTCTTCTGGCGCGCCTGCTGCAGGCAGGCATCGTCGCGATCGTGGTCGGAGCCCTGTGCTTCGTCCTGATGCGCGTGCTGCCGGGCGATGCAGCGATGCGCATCGCCGCCGGCCGCTATGGGCCGGACGCGCGCATTGCCGATGCGGCGGAAAAGGTACGTCTGGAACTCGGGCTCGACCGTCCGATTGCCGTGCAGTTCATCGAATGGCTCGGCAGTCTCGCGCGCTTCGATCTCGGTCATTCGCTGGTTACCGGCCGTGCGGTGGCCCATGAGCTTCAGGTCCAGCTTGGCGCCTCGGTCTGGCTGGCGGCGGCGGCGCTTGCGCTGTCGCTGCTGATCGGCCCGATCGTCGGCCTCTTCGGCGGCCTCAAGCCGGGTGGAACCGCGGACCGCGTCGGCCTCATGGGCGCGGTGACCTTCCGGGCCATTCCGCCCTTCGTTCTGGGCCTCATCCTGATGCTGATCTTTTCGCGTCAGCTCGGCTGGCTGCCGCCGGCGGGCTTCGGTTCGCCGCGGGAAATTCTGCTCCCGGCGCTGACCCTGGCGCTCGGCCTGGCGGCGATGTCGAGCCGTGTCACACGCAATGCCGTGGCGACGGTGGCGCGGGCGCCCTATTTCGCCTTCGCCCGCTACAAGGGGCTCGCCGAGGCGGTGGTCGTGCGCCGCCATGGGCTGCGGAACGCCGCCATTCCCGTCGTGTCCTATCTCGGCCTTCAGGCGATCTATCTGATCGAGGGGGTCGTGGTCGTCGAATCCCTTGTTGCCTATCCCGGCATCGGTCACGCGCTGGTGCACGCGATCGTCGAGCGCGACGTGCCGATGGTGCAGGGCACGGCGCTGACCATGGGCCTTATGTTCGTCGCCATAGCCGCCATCGTGGACCTTCTGACGCTTTGGGTCGACCCGCGGATGAGGAAAGTCGCATGACGACCATTGACCAGACATATCAGCCGCCAAAAAGCGGACCCGGAGCCACGCGTCTGGCCGGCGCAGGCCTGCTGATCCTGCTCGGCGGTTTCGCCATCATCGGGCCGGCGGTCATTCCGGTCGATCCGGCGGCCCAGGATTTTGGCGCCAGTCTTGCCCCGATCGGTGGCGATTACCTGCTGGGCGCCGATCACTACGGCCGCAGTCTGCTGGCGCGGCTTGCCCATGGCGCACGGCTGTCGTTCGGAATGGCCTTCCTCACCATGCTGGCTGCCGCGATACCCGGTGTCCTGTTCGGTCTCGTCGCCGCCTGGAGAGGCGGTTGGACGGAACGCGGGCTCGAATTCGTGGCAACCATCGTTCTGGCATTGCCCGGCCTGATGCTGGTCCTGCTGTTGCTCGCCTTCTCGCCGGGCGACTACGGCCCGCTCTTTCTCGGCCTGGCCCTGACGCTCTGGGTCGAGTTCTACCGGGTGACGAAGGCGACCACGAAAACCATCTTGTCCCAGCCGCATGTCGAGGCGGCGCGTATGCTTGGTTTCGGTTCGCGCTACATCCTTGTGCATTACGTGCTGCCGGTCATCGCACCGATGATCTCGACGCTTGCCGCTTTCGCCATGGCAACGGCCATCATCGCGGTCTCGACATTGAGCGCGATCAGCGTCGGACTGCAACCACCCACAGCCGAGCTCGGCAGCATGATCGTTGAACTTCTGCCCTACTTTGCCGAGGCGCCGGTGCATGTGCTGCTTCCCGCTGCCCTGATCTTCCTGCTCGTTCTCGGCCTTCAACTTTTCGCTCAGGGAGAGCGCGCATGAACGTCCAGATGCTGAATGATCTTGCGGTTCACGACCTGTCGATCGACACAGTTGACGGACCGATCGTTTCAGACGTCTCGCTTTCACTCGGCAAGGGCCGGCCACTGACCCTGCTTGGAGAAAGCGGTTCGGGCAAGTCCCTGGTCGCCCAGGCGATCATGGGCAATCTGCCGGCGGGTGTGCGCGCCTCGGGGCGCGTGCTCTTCAAGGGTCGGGATCTCCTTGCTGAACCGGCTGCGGAACGGCGCCGCCGCTGGGGCCGAAGCATCGGCCTCCTGCCGCAGGAGCCATGGCTGGCGCTGGACCCGACGATGCGCGTCGGCCCGCAGGTCGGCGAGATTCACCGCTACGTCAAAGGCATGACGGCCACCGATAGCGGGGCAGCGACCAGACAAAATCTAGCTGAGGTCTCCCTTTCATCGGCCGAGGCTCTCTTTCCGTTTCAGATTTCGGGCGGCATGGGCCAGCGCGCGGCAATCGCGATGGCCCATGCCGGCGACACCGAATTGTTGATCGCCGACGAGCCGACAAAAGGTCTCGATGCGGAGCTGCGGGACTCGGTGGCGGCACGGCTCAAACATGAGGTGGAGACGGGCCGATTGCTTCTGACCATCACGCATGATGTTGCGGTTGCCAGGGCGCTCGGCGGCACTGTCGGCGTCATGCTTGGGGGCCGACTGGTTGAGTACGGGCCTGCCGAAACGCTGTTTGCGGAACCGCAGCATGCCTACACCAAGGCACTTCTTGCCGCTGAAACTTCGCAATGGGCGCGCAAGACAAGGGCAACGCCCGGCAAGACCGTTGTTACAGCGCAGGGGCTGGAGAAGCGTTATGGCGACAGGGTGCTGTTTTCCGGCTTTGATATCGAGATTGCCGCAGGCGAGATCGTGTCTGTCGTCGGTCCGAGCGGCTGCGGCAAGACGACGATCGGCAATATTCTGCTCGGCCTGACCAGGCCCGATGCAGGTGCGGTCGTGAGAGATGCCGAGCTGTCGCCACTTAGGTTCCAGAAGCTCTACCAGGATCCACCGGCTGCCTTCGCGCCGCATCAGACGGTCCGCAAGGGTTTGAAAGATCTCGCTCGTCTCCATGGTAAAGACTGGACGGAGATCGAAGTCCTGTGCGACCGACTGCGTTTGCAGAGCGCCTTGCTCGATCGACTGCCGGGGCAGGTTTCCGGTGGCGAGTTGCAGCGGTTTGCCCTGGCGCGTGCGCTTCTGCTCGATCCAGCCTTCCTCTTTGCCGACGAGGCGACGTCTCGACTTGACCCGGTGAGCCAGCAGGACGTTATCACGTTGCTCCATGAGATCGTCAGGGAGACCGGTCTGGCGGTTCTTCTGGTCACGCATGACCGCAATCTGGCAGAAAAGGTCTCGACGCGGCTCATAGAGTTGGGAGGCGCTCATCGGTAAACCGCTTGAAGTTGTCCGCGGTGCCCCCAGGCTGAGCCTTGACCATTCCCCGGCTTCTCCATCTAACTGCCGCGACGGTTCCCCTTATTTGCGCTGCTGAGCAATTGCTAGAGCTGCTACGATTAGGTCTGCTTCGACTTCTCGCGCGAAGGTGTTGACCATAGTGGGACCATGCTCGGGCACGCTGATGTCGAAAAGCGTTTCGCCATCCTCGGCGAGCACTTCCAACCGAATACCATCGAACTCGACGTCTGAGGCCCACTGGTACTCAAACAGGCTATCATTAAGCGCCAGCGTTCCCATGCAGGCGCTTTAGCATTTCGGGATTATATCCGCTACGTCGGACGCTCGACCGCCTTCAGTCTTGCCAGCGACTGCTACCGCCGGCGATGACCAGCGGATCCTTGGTAAAATCCGGCTTCCGGCCAGGCTTCGTGCCGCGCTTTTGATAGCCATTGCTCTGGCCGCCATCGGGAATGCCGAACATATGGTCCGTCTGGCCGGTGCGGCGCGGCCCGCCCTTGCTGTGCTGTTGCTCTCGCCCGGCCTGCATCTCGGCCACAAGCGCCAGCACGTCATCAAGGCGCTTGTTCTCAACCACCTCGGAGCGGTGCACCGAGCGCAGCGTGTCGAAGGTTCTGTAGGGCAGGGACGTCCCCTCATGGGTGACCTCGAGGCGACCNTCGGGATAGTCGCAGACAATGACCTTCTTGCCGGCGAGCGCCGTGGCGAGGTCGGTCGGATCGAGGATGAACATCACCTTGTCATAGCGCAGCGTCAGCGACTGCGACAGCTTGCGGATCTCCTCGCGGCACATGGCGCCATCGAGGTTCTCATGCGCGGCAAACGGCCGGCGCATGTCCTTCGGATTGCGCGGCGCCTTGCCGAAGCGTCGATTGAAGTCGGCCATGAATCCGGCGCATAGGCATGGCCAGTTCGCCATAGGCCTCACGTCGCAATCGTGGCTGATGAAACGTCCGCCGCTGCTTGCGCGACAGCCAAATGCCGGCATCCGCCATCCAGCTGCGCAGCGTCTCGCGCGACACCCGCAAACCATCGCGCTCAGCAAGCTTCTCGGCTGCCAAGCTCGGACCAAAGTCCGCATAACGTTCGCGCACGATCGCTAGGGCATAATCCCGCACACCGTCGCAAATCCGATTGTTCGATGGCCGACCGATCGCCTTGTGCCGGATCGATGCTGCACCATCCGTCCGGATCCGCTCCAGCAAGCGGCGGACCTGGCGCGTGCTTAAGCCCAGGACATGCGCTGCCGAAACCAGCGTCATGCGTCCGGCGATCACTTTCGACAAAACCTCAATNCGCTGCAGGTCACGCTCGCTCATCGCAATCAATCCCATCCGCAATCTCCCACGCCGTCAAACGCCGGGAGAGTGACATTCTTACTTTGCAGAAACAGGACACTTTAACTTTGCGGCTACAAACGATGGCCGACCAATCGCCTTGTGCCGGATCGATGCTGCACCATCCNTCCGGATCCGCTCCAGCAAGCGGCGGACCTGGCGCGTGCTTAAGCCCAGGACATGCGCTGCCGAAACCAGCGTCATGCGTCCGGCGATCACTTTCGACAAAACCTCAATTCGCTGCAGGTCACGCTCGCTCATCGCAATCAATCCCATCCGCAATCTCCCACGCCGTCAAAACGCCGGGAGAGTGACATTCTTACTTTGCAGAAACAGGACACTTTAACTTTGCGGCTACAAACGATGGCCGACCAATCGCCTTGTGCCGGATCGATGCTGCACCATCCCTCCGGATCCGCTCCAGCAAGCGGCGGACCTGGCGCGT
>NZ_AQWP01000020.1 GCF_000375585.1 Sinorhizobium meliloti 4H41
CGTCAGCAACGCGTCGCGAATGGCGATCGTCAAATGGTTCCTCCGATAGGCCGCTCCACCCATTACGGGCTGTCTGTGACTGGCGTTCGCTTGGCAGCTACTCACCGGAACTATTGCTGGCGAGCTCGGGTTTTCTAGAGATCCCAACTTCAAGGCTCTATCGCCGCGGAAGGGCTGCAACTCCGCGGCGCCTAAACTGAAGGACGAGTCCTATGAGGTACAAACTCACCAGAGATTTCGTCGCCGCCCCGTTGCTTGCAATCGGCGCCCTGTTCACAACTTCAGCACTCTCCAACGACCCCGGAACTGGCGCGCAGAATGAGCGTTGCCGCGTCGCTCCGGGTGCCGGCGCCAATCGGGGGACACTCACAGAAAAACTTGATGATTGCGACGGAGTTCTGAAGCCGCCAACAGTGGGCGACACCGAAATGGTCGAGCCCGCTCCTGACGTCGGAAGAACGCCCGTGATCCGTCCAGACGAGTTGCCAGAACAACAGTAACGGTCCGAAGCCCAGTAGCTACGGCCAACATCATCTGCCGACTTGCTAATGGTTTCGCTCGCCTCCATGTGCTGAGCAGCTCCAGCTTTGGTCCGCATCGATCTGCATAGAACAAATAAAAAGGCTTTTTCTGCGTGGAGAAGCGCCACGCCTTCTACAAAGGCCTGCGCGAAGTTCAGGACAATGCCGCGGTGTTCTATGACCGTTCCGGCCGGCGGCCGTTTTTCATCGCGATCGATCAAGGTCAGCCTGATCGAGTCCGAAGTGGTCGAGCACCAGTTGGAGATTGCGGCGGTTGGACTTGAAATAGACGTCGAAGACGTCGCCGACCACCGGGACGCTCCCCGCGACCGTGTCGAATCCTACATTGACCAGCATCTTGAGAAGCTTGTCGTTCGGCACGCCGAGACGGCGCGCCTCGTTGATGATGAAGAGGCTGACCGCCGCAGCGCCGAAATCGCCGATGCCGGGGATCAAACCGAGCACGGAGTCCGCGCCGAGCGAGACGCGGGTGCCGGGAATTCGGAGCGCCGTGTCCATAAGCCGGGCCAGGCCCCGTATACGCCGGAGGCGTGCGAGTTGCTCGATCGGTATCGTCTGCTTTTTCATACTTCTTATGTGGTCGCAACACGCCGCCGTTCAAATGTCATGCGGCCGACTTCTGCTTGCCGAGCCGCTTGATCGCCTGCTCAAGCGGACGCCGCCCATCGCAGTAATCCTCCCAAGCGGTCGTCTTTGCCAAAAGCGCCGGGACCGTGCGGATGGTGAAGCGCTTCGGATCGAGGTTGGATTTTGAGCTGCGTCCAGGTGCGGTGTCGATAGAACGTGCATTTGGTCCTGATGCGCGAGGTCGCAGCAGTCAGAAGGCAATACGCCGCGTTGGCGCCGCCGATCTTGAGTTTGGCCCCGTTCTCCTGAGCCCGTGCCCCGAAAGCGGGAGAATGGTGCAGTCGCTGAGAACGGCGACCTGATGTGAGTTGTGCACAGGCCCGAGGACGGGCCGGTAGTTGCTATGGGCTCAGACCGTGGATCCGGCTACAAAGAAGAACTCGATGACACCTGAATGAACCGTTGACAAAAATCCTGGCGTGATGGGATTCGAACCAACGGTCATCCTGTTTGGATGGGCTAAGCCTTGAATATACAGCAAGGCTCGTAAGTTGATGCCAAGCCGCAAGGCACTACTTCGCGAACTCACGATACAGCTCGACCGTCGGTGCGTGCGCATCGATCGTGTCAGCGACCTTGGCGGCCATCGGCAGGTTTTTCTTTTCCGCATCCCATGCCGCCCTAAAACGCTCAACCGTCTCGCGCGCCGTGTCGATCACCAGCTTTTCGGAAAGCTCCGCTTTCGCAGCCAGATGCGCCAGCTCGTCCTTCGACAGCGCTGCCATCTTTTTTGTGCGGGAGAAATTGAGCGCCGCCGTATCTTCCCCCTCGATGTAAGGGATAGTCGACAACAAGTCATACGCTGGCGAGAGCGCAGGGGTGCGGCGATCAGGATAGATGAGCGACCAGTTCTTCAGGTGCATGTCGCCATTGCCGATTAGCGTGCTGAAGACTAGACGCCGGATGAACTCCGCCACGTCGGCCGTGCTGGTTTCGATCCCCAGCACGCGGCCGATCACCCGGTAATTGCCCTTATCGTATTTGTGGTCGGGAAAGACGCCGAAGACTTGCGCAAAGTCCTCGATATGCACCGCTCCCTCCGGCGTGCGGTCAAAACGCTTGATCGCCAGCGCCTGCCCGTGCAGTTCACCCACTCCCTGCGGAAGACCGCTTACGGCGTCGAGATCAACCAGCTGGAGCTCAGGCACGTCCATACCCATCATGCGGGCGATGGTCATCATCGCGAACTCATTCTCGGGCACGCCGCTATATTGCTGAGACGGCAGCTTCACGATCCACGAGCCACCCGTGCCCTCGGCCGGAATGGTCAAGCCGCCGCCCTTTTTGTCGTTCTTAAAGGCCGAGAACTTCAGCTGCACACCCGCCAGCGAAAAGCGCAGCGCGTTCGGCCGCGCTTCGACGATAGCCTGCCCGTCATCCGGAGGCGCGTCATCCCCTTCGGAGGGATGCACCGTCACAGCCCCAGGCAGGTCGCGGCCGAGCATCCAGAGCAGGAGGAATTCCCGCGACGGCTTCACACCCGCACGATCAGCGAGGTATTTGCGCAGCGGTCCTTCCGGCAGTAGGTTCGAGAAGAAGGGCGGGACTACCATGTTGTACGGCCTGAACTTCGTGATGAGCGCCCCGAACGGGTCTTTCAGAGACAGGCTAAGCGTCGGCCGCTTTTCGTCTTCGATATAAGCATCGTTGAACGCGAAGATGGTGCGCCCGTCCTGCAGATTCGTCAGGGTCGCAACCGGTTCCCCATACAGCCTGACATCGAGTACCGTGACCTTAGGCATTATCGTCTTCCTCATCCAGCGCATAGGCCGAGCGAGGGACCGCGTCGTCACGCTCGCGGTGCACCGCGGCATTGCGTAGGTGTCTTACGACATGTGCGATCCTGCTCAGCTCCTGACGGGACGGAGGATCAGCCTGCCACCGGTCGAGGCGTGCAGTCGCCTCGTGGAATGTGTCCATCTCCTCGGCCGACAGAGGAAGATGCCGTAAGAGCGCGAGGGTATCTTTGAATGTATCTGCCTCGGAAGCACTACCGAACCCGCCCCTGTGCTGCGCAAACCACCGCTCAAGGCGCCCCACCAGTTTGCGCTGGTCGGATGTCACGACATCACTCGATGGCGATGCACTATTGAGGATATTGCGCATTGCCGGCATCAGTTTTTTCGGGGCAAGGACGATCTCGAGGTCGAGCGCGCGCGCCACATCCACTAGGCTGCCAAGTCCGGGCTCCATGGTGCCCCGTTCTATCTGAGAAATATGGCTTTGCGTCAGGCCCGATCGTGCGCTCAGCTCGCGCTGGCTCATTTTCTGCGCTTCGCGCGCAGCGCGCAGCTGCTGCCTTATATGCTCCGTTTTATATGCCATATCATTATCCTGTATCGCACGACGCGAAATAACAGGATAATATATAAGTGGATTCCCAGAACGACGCAATATCGATATACAAAACCGTATCAAAAACGCTGGAATATATAGAATTAATATCAGATAGCAGTCTTAGACTCACAGATATCCATCAGCTCCTATAGCCACCCATCGTGCGCGCAGCAGATCAACCTGCGCAGACCCTGCAGGTATAGTGTCTGCTGTAAAGGGGGACATTGATGTAGGCTCGCCCGTCCGGTTGCGGCCGCGCATGCAGGCCGAATTCCTCGAAAAGCCGGAAGCTACCGCCCCGACATGCGACCAGCGCATTGTAGCTTTCCCATTTCCCCGAGTGCCCCATAGCGTGCGCAGCTGGTCCACCAACCGGCCAATGCCAGTGACAAAGGCACGATCCTCGGTCGGTAGCTCAGGCGCCACTTCGCAGAGCGTACCGGTATCGGTCATCCCGTCCAGATGTCCGAACAGGTAGGACGCGATCCGCAGGGGCTCAATGATGACAATGCCGACGTCATGGAAGACGCGCACCACATCACCATGCAGCCGACCGAGTCGCGGCGGGAGGACGGACTCACTCCAGTGCGCAGCGAGAGCCGATCGGGCTAGGCGCAGGCAAGCCCAAGGGCGCCGCGGACGGTTGCGCACGGCACGTCTCATCGAGCGTGCCCTTCCCTCTGTGGTCACCGGCTTGCGAACGGCGCGCCGCAGACCTCGCGATCCATTTCAAGAGCCAGCCGAATCCTTCCCATTCGGCGCCGTCGAGTGGATCGGCGAACGCGTCGCAGCGTTTTTTGCGCTGTTGGCTTACCAGCTCCCTATATAGGATCGTCCATTCAAGTAGCATCTCGTTTCTCCGGGCATCTGGCGTTACCCGGAAGATGGTGCGAGAGGCCATGCAACTGTAGAGGCGCGAACGAAAGCCATCTTTCATGGATGAAAGTCGAACCGGATGAAAGTCGAAAACTGGGAAGATCTTCGTCTCTTTTTGCACGTCGCCGAGCAAGGCGGGCTTGCGGGTGCCGCTGAGAAGACGGGGATCAGTGCGCCGACCATTGGGCGACGGATGCTGGCGCTGGAACGTGCCACGGGACGAGCGCTGTTCGTCAGGGCGCGGACGGGATACGAGCTCGCACCGGACGGGCAAATATTGCTGGACCGCGTGAGGGCGATGCAGGAAGCAGCGCAGGACATTGTCGATTGGCAAGAGACGGTGCATTCGATGCCGATCGTACGGCTTCTTTCGGACAACACGGTGTCGTGCTTCACGGCAACAAGCCTTCGGCACCTTTGGACACCACACGATGCTTTTCGCCTTTGTTTCAAGACAACTGAGGCCGCGATCGACCTGACACACCGCGACGTGGACATTGGGCTCGCCCCGGAGCGGCCGCAGTTGGGCAATGTCGCGGTCCGGCGTTCCGTCGCCGTCGCCTATGCGCCCTACTGCGCCCAAGGTTTTGACCACCGGCGCCATTGCAACTGGGTTTCGCTGGGTACGGACGTCGCCAACCAGCCGTGGAAAAGGTGGGCATTCGAACAGCCGGGCCGGCACATCACGAACTGGGTAAACTCACCGCGGATGATGTTCGATCTAGTGAAGGCGGGAGCGGGCATCAGCGTGATGCCATGTTTCATCGGCGATAGCGATCCAGGCTTCGTCCGGGCGGGGCGGGTGATCGATGAGCTCGGGCATGATCTCTGGATGGTCCTGCATGGCGACGAACGCGGCCGGGAAGCCGTGCGCACGGTCGCAGACCGGCTTTCGGCGCTGCTCGCTGCAAATGCCTCACTCTTTTTGGGTTCGAATGGGCGCGATCCCCTTTGAACCGAACCAGGATGGAAGCACGCAAGGGGGTGAGCTCGCCTATGTCGGCGAAGTCGGTACGGCCTTTTCGCGACGGATGTCGACGGAGTTACGCAAGCTGCTCGAGGCGATCGTCGTCAGCCTCGGCCGCTCGCGCAATGCTAATGCATGGTGGCCAGCGCATCGAGGAAGGCCGGGTCCTGGCCGTTCTGGGTTGCGTCCTTGGATCCTCCTGTCGACCATGGTGTGGGCACGCTTGGCACTGAGCGTTTGCCGGTCGATAAAGCCTTTGCTTGGGCTGTTTTCGCCGGACAAGCACACTCCGGTCAATTCGACAAAGTAAAACAAGAATACAAAAACCCCTAAATTGTTACTGGTACGGATAGTACCTTCGTATAAGATCGACCATGCCTTGACACACCCTCTAGCATTGCCAGTGCTTGTAGTGGGCTTTGCGGCGGACCGTATTTCCGTGTCCTTGCTTCATACTGCAGAACGACAGTTCCAACGAAATTCCTGACCGGAAACGGTCAGGGCTTCATCTATGCGCCTTAAGCCTGCTGATCTCAGCGCGCCGATTCG
Source organism: Sinorhizobium meliloti 4H41 (assembly GCF_000375585.1). Lineage (GTDB taxonomy): Bacteria > Pseudomonadota > Alphaproteobacteria > Rhizobiales > Rhizobiaceae > Sinorhizobium > Sinorhizobium meliloti_A. Next base: position 5,899 of record NZ_AQWP01000020.1, read on the forward strand.
GAGACGTAGATGGGCCTGTTGCACGGGCCGACGAGCGCGCCCAACGGCGGCTTTAGATGCTCCGGTCCATTTCCGTCGTTGGAAAAGACCGTTCCTCATATATCAGCTTGTCGAGTGTGTTGTGACCGGCCTGCATGATGTCCATGTCGTAGATGTGACAGATAGCCGCCAGTTCCTTCATTAGATCGCCCACTATGAGGTCGGGGCGCCGGAGGGTGCCTGTTTCCTCTTTCATAATGGCTGACTCGAGTTCCTCAAAAGACCCTCCCAGAGCCCGGTAGAGCTCCAGGGTCGACGAAAGAAGGTTTTGCCGACGCTGGGCAGGATCAGTCACTGAAGCCTCGCCGTCGCAAACCGTCATAAGTCTAATAGTTTTGTTCTGAAATTCGCTCATCAATACAAACGCAGGTCTAAATCAATGTGCTCGGCACGATATGCTTAAAGGTTGAACATCGAATTAATCTCAACCACTTCCGTCTTTTGGCGCCAGCGAAGGAGCATCCGGACGTCGGCAGCTTCGATCAGGTGCCTTTGGGCGTAGAAATGCTTGTGCAGCGGGTACATTTGCGCACGGGACGGGTTGTTGGGAATCACCGCACAGTGCCCTTGTTGACGATGGCGTCGCGCAGACGATAACGCGGTGTAGGCCATGACGACCTCGGCGGGCAGGCCCTCGATCTTGGCGTCGGCTTGCGGCGCATCGCCCTTCTGGCCTGTGACCGAGACCGCGCAGGCCATGTGGATCTTGGTGTTCAAGCCGCCGCGCGAGCGGCCAAGGGCCTGATCTTCACCCGTTTTTTTTGCGTCTTCGGCGTGCTGATGGGCGCGGATGATGGTGGAATCGACTATCAGGTAGCACATGGCGATCTCCTCTCGGTTATTCAGCATGGCTCCTATGCCGAACCCACACGCCAAATTGTCATATAACCGTACGCGACGCCGGCGAAAGCACCCTCACATATTCGAGCGAAAGATAACGAGACACTCGCGCCATAGTCCATTATGTCTATGCTCGTGCTGCACTTGGCCTCTTAATGGAACGCGGCCGGACTGGGAGAAATGCCTCACACACCACTTATTGCCACCCTCGTTGCCGGCCTTGGGCTGGCCTTCATTTTCGGCACTGTGGCAAATCGACTTCACCTATCGCCGCTGGTCGGCTACCTCTTGGCAGGTGTTTTGATCGGCCCGTTTACGCCTGGCTTTGTTGCAGATCAATCGCTGGCGCGCCAACTCGCCGAGCTTGGTGTTATCCTGCTGATGTTTGGCATAGGGCTACATTTCTCCATCCACGACTTACTTTCCGTGCGGACTATCGCGCTTCCTGGGGCTCTCGGCCAAATGGCTCTGGTGACAACGCTCGGGTTCATTGTGTCGCAAGCGATCGGATGGCCAGTTGCAGCTGGAGTGGTGTTCGGGTTGGCACTCTCGGTTGCAAGCACGGTCGTGGTACTAAGGGCCCTCCAGGAAAAGCGACAACTCGAAACCGATGGAGGGCGTATTGCCGTCGGATGGCTGGTCGTCGAAGACGTCGCCATGATCCTCGCCCTCGTATTATTGCCGGCCTTCGCTGGCAGTCTTGGCGGCAGCACAACTCGGCCGAGTTCAGGCGATGGCGGCCTCTTCACGTTTCTTGAGCCGCAAACTGTGTCCGGCGCGCTTGCACTTGCGTTGACCAAGTTGACTGCATTTTTTGCGGCGATGGCTATCTTCGGCCGGCGCGTCATTCCGTGGGTACTGCACTATGTTGCTCACACGGGTTCGCGAGAGCTTTTTCGTCTGGCGGTACTGGCGATTGCCCTGGGAGTCGCTTTCGGAGCAGCTGAACTGTTCGGTGTCTCCTTCGCTCTTGGCGCATTTTTCGCGGGAATGATCCTCGCCGAATCACAGTTGAGCCAAAGGGCCGCTCAGGAAACGCTGCCGCTCCGCGACGCATTTGCCGTGCTCTTCTTTGTCTCGGTAGGCATGTTGTTCAACCCCATGATTCTGGTCGAGCAGCCGCTGCTCGTCGGAGCAACATTCCTGATCATCGTGATTGGCAATGCTACAGCCGCGTCCGCGATCGCCATCACGTTCGGCTATTCCCTGCCTGTAGCTCTGACACTCGGCCTCAGCCTCGCACAGATCGGCGAGTTCTCCTTCATACTTGCGGCGCTGGGAGTTGAACTCAAGCTTCTTCCGGAGGCAGGGCGGGACCTGGTGCTTGCCGGAGCGATCCTGTCCATTCTCATCAACCCTCTTCTATTCGCCGGATTCGGTCGCCTAACGCCATGGCTCAAGCAACGCGAGCCGGTCGGCGCCGTACAAGAAGACCGCAAGACAGACACACCCGAGCTCACGGGTACCCGTCTCACCCACCATGCTGTCCTTGTCGGCTATGGGCGGGTTGGGAGCCTGGTTGCAGAGACGTTGCAAAAAGCACGGTTGCCTTACCTGATAATTGAGGAGCGGCAAGCGGTTGCCGATCAACTTCGGGCGCTTGGCGCCGAAGTCATTATTGGAAATGCCGCTCAGCCCGGGTTACTTGAGGCGGCCAACGTTGGCGCAGCCAAATGGTTGATCAGCGCCATTCCAAGTCCGTTCGAAAGTGGCAACCTCATCGAGCGCGCCCGCACAGTGAATCCGACACTCGAGATCATCGCCCGCGCGCATTCCGACGCTGAGGTCGATTACCTGACAAGGTTGGGAGCGAACCTCATCATCATGGGCGAGCGGGAAATCGCGCGGAGCATCTCGGAACATATTTTGAGCCGCATCGATGTATCCGCAGCTCCCAATCCTAACGAAGGCCAAACAGGCCGCATATCAGAATAAGCTTGCGCTGAACTTCGGACAGGTCCCTCGCCTTAATGTGAGCAGAACTTGGGACCCCGCCATTCAACTTCTGGCGCAGTTGAAGGGAAGGGCGGAAAGCACGTGGCAAGCTGTCTTCTGAACGCCGTGCCGCCGAAATTCGCAGGAGACTGGTGTTCTATAACGTCCCGGACGCAGAGTCCTGGACGGGTCGCTATGGTCGCTTGGTCGGAGAAACCGGACTATCGCACCTCGAAGAGGCAGACCACGCCAATCTGGATTGGACGTCGAGGCAGCGCTCGCATGCCACGATGAAGATCCGCGGCCAACGATCGTCACATCGTTGCTCGACTGCAAGCATCTGCGCGAACACCTTGCGATCGCCGAGCAGTTCACGAGCGTTGGGATCTCGCACGGGTGGTCGCCGCGGTTTCAGAGGCCGGAGGAGACCCAGCCAAATGTGGACGCTTGTTCTCCCGTCCGACCGAACGGCCTCTCCATTGCCAGATTCGACGAGCAATTCCCTTTAATATGTTATGCGATCCTTTGGTGAATATTCAGGAAGCTTCGACGAGGCAATGCGCCATCGGTCTGCGGGTCGGCAAGGTCGTCGTCGATCGGCGGTCGCGCACCCGCATGGCATGGGGGCGCAAAGACTGCAGCGTGCCGCTCTGGTCCCCGACTGCCAAACTGATCCAAAATTGGAAGCGCCGGTTGGACTGCGCGGCGCGCAGAACTTCCTGTTTCCGCACCGGGGCGGAACGCTATGGATTTTAAACAAGAGCTGAGCCTGGCTTCGCTATCGCTCGGGATTTGCCAACGACCGCGACTCATAGCGAGCACGCATGCTGGCGCGCAAGCGCTTGCACCGTCTCGCGAGCTCCTGCACAATGCCACACGTGCCCAAGTGGCGTCACTGGGGCAGTTAAGCGAGCGCAGATGACCGTCACAAACAGGTGCGTCTTGAAGACTGGCCCATGTCAGCTGTTTTGCCTCCATCGTGTAAATAGGATACCCATGACGCTTGAGGGGCTGCGCACCGAGAGAGAAGCGAGAAGATGGAAGCGGTGAAGGTGCCCAAGCCCGACGTTTCGGCGGTCTACACGGTCGACCTGAGTGAGCGGCCAGTGCCACGCGGCGATGCCGCGCAGGAGAAGGCCGCACTACTTCAGCTCGCCGGACGCCTGCACGATGCGCCTGGAGAAATGCTCCCAAAGTTCGTCGAACTCGCCATGGAGCTGACAGGCGCGATTTCCGCGGGTGTCAGCCTGCTCGAACAGACAGAGTCGTTCCCGGTGTTCCGCTGGCATAATCTGAAGGGAATTCTGTCGCCGTTCAACGGGGCGACTACTCCCCGCGATTACTCGCCGTGTGGCATTACGCTCGACCGCAGCGCACCAACACTGGCGATCCATCCGGAACGCGTCTATAACTGGATACCAGCGGGCTTGTCGCTGCCAGAGGTTTTGCTCGTTCCCCTATATATAGGACGGACGGAGCCACTCGGCACCCTTTGGGTCGTCGCCAACAGGATCGGGTATTTCCACCGCGGTCACGGAGCCACGCTGCAGGAGCTTGCCGATTTCATCGGTATAGCACTGAAGGTGGCCCGATCCGAACAGGAACTCCAGCAGGCGCTTGAACAGCAGGAACTGCTCACCAGAGAGATGAGCCACAGGCTCAAAAACCTTTTCGCCATCGTAGATGGCATAATCCGCGTTAGCGCCCGAAGCACGGACAGCAAGGATGATTTAGTCGCGCTGTTGTCTGGCAGGTTGCATGCGCTCGCCGCTGCCCATTCCTTGGTGAAGCCATCTTTTAGCGACGTCCAAGGGGCGGCCTCCAATCTTGCGGACCTAATAAGCATCGTCATCGCGCCTCACGAGCCTGCGGCAATCCCCGGCAAGAGCGGGTTCTCTCTTGAAGGCCCTACCATTTTATGCGGCGAGCAATCGGTCAACGGACTTGCGCTAGTCTTCCATGAGCTGGCGACCAATGCGGCCAAATACGGGGCGCTGTGCGGCGACAATGGCAGGGTGGACATTGGCTGGCAGATCAACGGCGACGACCTGAGCATCACTTGGAATGAAGTGGGGGAGAGAGAAATATCCTCCCCTCCTGCTTCCAAGGGCTTCGGCAGCACGTTGGTGGAGGCGACTGTGATCCGCCAATTCGGCGGTACCCTCAACTATGACTGGCGACCGACCGGTTTATCAGTGAACATCATCTTGCCATTGTCCCGTCTGGCACAGTAGCATCGTCCAGCTCTGCGGAACATTGATAGCCGCGGCTATGGTATTGTCAGCGACGGCAGCCTTTGCAATTTTTTCAATCGCGCGCGCACTCCGTTCAACACCAATGCGATCGCCCAGGTATCCGCCCTCACCGCCTTTGATGACACCGATCACCTTAACCGTTCCGTCGAGCTTGCTCTGGCCGAACGCGAGCGGATGAAGAATGAGCTCACGACGATGGGCTACCGGATTGCACCATCGAAATGCAATTTTCTGTTCTTCGACGCACGCTCAGAGGCACCCCGTATGGCCGAAGCACTGCTCCGGCGAGGCGTCATCGTCAAACCCTGGAAACAACCCGGCTTCGAGACGTATATTCGCGTCAGCATCGGCTCGCCTGCGGAAAACGATCACTTCATCGACGCGTTGAAGAAGGCCGAGGCCGCCGGGTGAGGCAGGCGTGAAGCGGAAGGCAAGCGCAGCTTGTCGTGCGGATAAGTTATTCGAACCTTTATTGGCTTTCGCTCATGCCACATTTCGAGTGCGGGCATTCAACCTCGCTGCCATATCTTCGCGCGGCCGCGGCGAGTTTTGGCTGGCAGTTCTGATCGCTGCGGCGCGGCGTCATGCCGAGGGGAGGCTTGCCACAGCCTGCACCGCCTAAAATGGCGCGCGTTTCTGGCCGACCATTTCGGGCAAGTCCGGTCCTTATTTCTAAACGTCGCCGCGACTTTGACGAGCGACAGGTCTGGCCGGACTGGATGCGCAAAACAGATCGGGGTGAGCATTTGGATCCCACCTATCGCGGCCGCCCAAACCGATGTATGTCAAATTCGTTAGGTTGTCGTTCAGGAGCGCGATCGCGCTGAAAGACCGCGGAAACGGGATTGAAACGAAATGGATGTCATTTTCACACCGGAGTTGACAGTTTGCGGGATTGAGGAACTGCCGGGCCAGAGCACACGCAACGTCACCCATGTCCTGTCGCTGATCGATCCCGAATATCCCGAGTTGGACGCCTTCCAGACCTACGGCAAACACCACCGCACCACGCTACGCTTCCACGACATCATTGCGGAGGCGCCTGGGCGGGTGATGCCTCATCCGGACCACGTGGCAGAGATCCTTCGCTTTGGATTGGATTTTCAGTCAAGGCAGGATGCAAATGGCTCAAGCCATCTGCTCGTCCATTGCCATATGGGCGTGTCGCGCTCGACGGCCGCCATGCTGTCACTGATGGCGCAGGCGAACCCAGATGAGTCTGCCGAGGACCTGTTTGCCCGTTTGATCGTAATCCGGCCGCAAGCATGGCCAAATTCGCAGATGATCCGTTTCGCCGACGAGCAACTTGGACGCAAAGGCGACCTGACAGCAGCGCTCGGCCGCCATTATGGCCGGCAAATCAAAAGCCGGCCGCAGTTCACCGAGTGGATGACAACGCTGGGTCGACAGGCCGAGTTGCAAATGGCGGTTCTGAACTGACAGCACATGCGGGGCCACTGGGAACAGTTAGGAAAGAGCTTTGCTGCGGTTTGGCGGTGTTTCGTGAGATACTGCTGGATAATGCCAAGCCGCTTGTTGAGTACTACGACGCAGCTACGCGGGGGGGTGCGCTTCAATGCTTGGCTATCTTGCCTCATAGAGCCTGGCGTGGAACGACGAAACCGAGCTCCAGCCTGTTTGCGAGAGCAGTGAACCTGCCCCTCCCCTGAAGCACCGTGATGACCTGGGATGCAGCAGCTGGCCCGCCAGGGCCATGGAAGGTGAAATGAGCGTACCAGGCGCAGACGCTTCAGCGTCGAAGCCCGTTCGCGCGCAACTTGACCGGTTAACAGCGCAGCCGCAGGAGGCTTAGCATAGCGCCCCCCGAAGGGCGGAAGCCGGGACCGACTGCGCCCGGCAAGTTGCTCCGTCTCCTCCGAGCTCATTGGCTGGGCTTTGCGTTCAATAGGGCGCTGTGAAATAGCCGTGAACAGGACGTGAGCATGGCCAAACCCACCCATGGATGGCCATGACCGAGAGGCCAATCGTGGCTTGCCGAGCGCACCAACGCCGTTGATTGGCAGATAGGCAGCAAGGCCCGCCTTTACCGACGCAAAGAAGTTCTGTGTCAGACGTGAACCTTGGATCCCGGTTAACACAGTCGTGATGCGGAGCCGTCCTGATCTTTCTCGGGAAGGAATGACCAGGCACGAGCCCCGATCTTCACGAACAACTGTCCGCCTTCCCGATCTTCGGGAGGCATTGCCTCGAATTGCTCACATTCGAAACTGCTAATAATGCATGGACAAAGCCGGCGTCGCCTTCCTCGTACTCATCTGCATCCTCGTCGCTCTCGTGGTGAGCATCCTGGGATTCGTCCCAGAAGAGGTGCCAACCGATGTACCGGAGGTGACCCCTCCGACGCCCCCGAGATGAACTAGCTTTCAGGGATGCATGGATCACTCCACTTTGGCGGTTACTCCGGCGGGAGACGGATAAATTTGGCCACTTGATTTGACTAAACTCGTGCGCGAACGTCCTATTCTAGTCACCATCGGTGGCTGCTACAACTGTCGAACGGGAGGAGCTTGCAATGCGTATCCTATTGATCCCCGCCGTGATGCTTATCGGCTCGTTTGGAACTGTTGCTGTCGCAGCCGAAGGCGACGAGGCGTTCGCTACGGCTGACAAGGAACTGAATTCGACGTTCAAGGACATCGAGGCACGCATTGGCGACGACGCAGGCACGAAAAAGCTGCTTGTCTCCGCCCAAAAGGCGTGGATTTCCTTCCGCGACAACGAGTGTGCATTTCAGACATCAGCCAGTGCGGACGGTAGCGCCTACCCTATGCTCGTTGCTGCCTGCAGAACCGAACTGACGACAGATAGAACGAAGGCGCTGAAGGCTTACCTCAATTGCCAGGAAGGCGATCTTTCCTGCCCGGTACCGTCCGGGCAATAACGTTTAATAGGCGACGACCCTACGGCATAGTCGGCGGTCATTGGGTGGTTGCGCGTGAGCGTTTGTAAGCGCGCAATCGAACCCGGTCTTTCGTGGTTATGAGCCACGCGGCTTACCAGTTGCCCTGCCTGCGTTTGAAATTCGGCAATATGCGGCTACGGCGGGAGGTGGTGAACTCCTCCTCAGGGGCCCGGCGAGTGTTCCTCTAATCGAGGTCCGCGATCACAACACCCTGCAAATCACCTATGATTGCAAAGAGCCTGGACTAAGCGACGCTATCGACTGTTCAAGCGGAACTTCGACGCGAGACAAGCCCTGAAAGCGTTTCCACAAGGGTCGTACCTGCTGGTGACGTCGAGAACGGTCGCGAGCATGCCACCGAGCCGGTGCGACGGCGGGATCGTCAGGGTCCCGCGCATAATATTGATGGAGCTCGTGCCACCTGCTCCCTGGTGTAATGAGGAAGCGCCATCGCGTAGACCGGCAGAGCCCGCCCAAAACCTTCGGGGCAGTCTCTTCCGTGGAACGTCAAGCAAATCATGCCTTTTGGTCACGCTCGATCGCTGAACGAAGTAGTGGCAGCCGTCAGACGAGCTCTGCCGTCTTCCAACCCGTTAGGCTTGGCCCGCGCCGAGAAAATCGGCCATCTCGACATTATAAAAGGTCTTGGTTCGTGGGCCGGCGAGGATCGGGTCGATCCGGCGCACGCATTCCTGGTAGTGTTCGGTTTTGCGGTGCGCGTCCAGCGCCTCGGGCGACTTGAAGACTTCATAGATGACGAAGCTGTGGTCGTCGTCCGGATTGCGCAGGACATCAAAGCGCAGGTTACCGGGCTCCTGGCGCGTGCCTTCGTAGTTTATGCGGAACGCCTCCAGAAACTCTGGGACGTGGCCTTGCTTGACGTTGATGCTGACCATTTGGATGAGCATGTCGTAATTCCTGCTGTGTTGATGACAGATCTACAAAAGTCAGAGGCCTGGTGCCTTCCACATGGCCATGGTGACGCCCTCATCCACGAGCTGTCGCTGCAGCGCGTAGGCACGTGCCCAGCGCTCGCCCGCTGCGTCGTAGATAGCCTTATGCTCGAAACTCGGCTCGAAACGCTTGTCCCAGCGCACCCAGCTTGCCGCCGCCTCTACGAAGTTGCGGCGCAGGCCGATGCCGATTGCCGCCGCCGCAGCGCAGCCAAGCGCCGTCGCCTCTTTGACCACGGGCGTGACGACCGGAAGACCGGTGGCATTCGCAAGGATCTGCGACCAGTGGGCTGATTTCGACGCGCCGGCCGCAAAGACGATCTTGTCCGGCGCATTGCCGGAAAGTTTGAAGATAGCCGAAAGGTTGCGGGCCGCGACAATCGCCGCGTTCTCCTGAAGGGCGCGAAAGATCGCCGCTTTGCCCGATTTTTCCGGGTCGATGGAAAGGTTCAGAAGCGACGGCGCGGCGTGATACCAGTTGCCATAGTGCATGACGTCGGAGAAGACCGGAATGATGCCGTAGGCGCCGACTGGCACGCCGGCTGCTTTCTCCTCCAGGAGCCTGTAGGCATCGCCGCCCGGTCCGGCCGCCGCGAGCTCTTCCGCGCCGAAACTGTCGCGGAACCAGCGCATAACGATGCCGACGAAGAAGCTGATCGCCTCGACCTGGTTGAGGCCGTTGACGACATGCGGATTGATGCGCAGGTCCATAGACGGATCGGAGGCGGACGGGCTGACATTCACCACCTGCTGCCAGAAAGTGCCCCCAAGCACGGCGCAGTCACCTTCATTCACGACACCGATTGCCGCTGCCCCGATCTGGCAGTCGCCACCGCCCATGATCACAGGCGTGCCCGCGGCAATGCCCGTCTCACTAGCCGCCTTTTCGGTGACGCGGCCGATCGCCGTGCCCGGCTCGACGCTTTCCGGGAAGATATCGTCGCGCATGCCGGCCTTGCTCAGCGCCTCAGGCATCCAATCGCGTTTCGTCAGGCTGTAAAGACCGGTCGTCCCGGCGTTGGATGGATCGCTCGCGATAACGCCGGAGAGACGCGCCAGAATCCAGTCGGACAGCATGCTAATCCTGTGGATGCGGTCATAAACGTCCGGTAGGTTGCGCTTCAGCCAGAGCAGGCGCGGCAGGGCGCCGAGCGCGAAGGTCTGCCCGCTCTCGGTATAAAGCGCCCGCTCCAGATCGGCAAAATCGCGCTTCAGGTCGCGCACCTCGCTCACGGCGCGGCTGTCGACGTTGGCGCAGGCCCAGATTTCCCGGCCACTGCCGTCATAGGCGACGATCGCCTCGCGCATGCTGGTGGCACTGACTGCCCGGATATCGGCGGGTGCAATGCGGGCTTCGGCGATCGCCTGTCGAATGGCGCGCGATAGCAGCGACCAGTTGCCCTCCACATCGAAGTCCATCGAGCCCGGAAAGCGCGGATCGGCCCGGTGCCACCATTCGTGTTGGGCGCTGGCGATCTGATTGCCGTTTTCGTCGAAGATCACCGCGCGGCCGCTGCCGGTGCCGGCATCGACGGCCAGCAGATAGGAAGTCGTCATGGTCTCAGTCCTCGATCTCGATGAGGCCGTTCGCGGTCGTCTCGTCGGTTATGAGAATGCCGACGAACTTTCCACGAAGCGCTGCATGGATGGCCTGTACCTTATGGATGCCACCCGCCGCCGCCACGACCTTCTCCGCGCGCGACAGCGCCGCGAGCTTCACGCCGATCACTCGATCGTGCAGCGGCAACTCGAGTGGCTCTCCGCATTCGTTGTAGAATTGGCAGAGGATATCGCCGACGGCGCCCTTGCGGCGCAGCGGCTCCACCTCGTCGGGGCTCACATAGCCGGAACGCACGACAGTGGAGATGGCCGAAAGTTCGCCGATGCCAACGAGCTGGTAACTCGCGTTGAGCGCCATTTCGAGCAAGTTGGCGACGGCGGGTTCGGATGAGAGGTTGCGCGCGACATCCGGGTCGCGCACGACGAGCGGCGCCGGTACGAGATGAACGCTGCTGCCCCAGTTGGCCGTTCGCATGCCGTCAACATAGGTGCCGACGCCGCCGGTCAGGCTGACGAGGCCGATATTGCGCTCGTTGGCGAGATGGCCGAGCCGCTGGATGGTGTTGCTCACGGTCGCGCCCCAACCGACCGCGAGAAGGTCGTCCGGCTGAAGCCGTTGCATGAGAAACTGCGCGGCCGCCTGACCAAGCCGGTCACTCGGATCCTGATTGGGAAGCTGCGGCACCACGTAGGCTTCCAACAGCCCGTAGCGCTCCTTGATCTGCCGCTCGAGCGCCAGGCACCCCTGATATCGCGAGTTTATACGCACCTGGATAATGCCGGAGCGCCGGCCGCTCTCCAAAAGACGCGACACCTTGATGCGCGACATGTTGAGTTTTTCGCCGATCTCATTCTGCGTCAGACCGTCGTTGTAGTAATACCAGGCGATACGGGTGAGGATCTCCTCGTCCGTATCGGCATAGCTCCATTCCCCGTTGTCCGACGCCATGTAAGCGGCTCCTTCGGTCGATCTCTGATCATTTGAATAGCAATAAAACTTTTGATACGTCAACGCATCAGGGCCGCGAAAAATTCTTCTTATCTGCAATCTATTGATTCCGACGAGATTTCTGCAGGATTTGCCGGCGCGTCGGCCACCTACATGCGCTCATCATGTGGCGGGCATATTGACGACCACCGAGCCATGTGATCACATGACTTAGGCAGGTTACATATGAACAGGTGCGGAATGAATGGGAGCCCTGTGGCCGGGAGGGTCGCGAAGCTGACGGACATCTGGAAGTCCTACGGTGCCGTTCCGGTGCTGAAAGGCGTTTCGCTAGCTTTGCAGGCGGGAGAGGTGCATGCGCTTCTCGGCGGCAATGGCGCTGGCAAGTCGAGCCTCATGAAGATCATGTCTGGCGTCATTCCTGCTAATGCCGGCGCCATCGAGATCAACGGCCGGGTCCTCACCCATGGATCGCCGGCGCTCGCGCAGGAACTCGGGCTCTACCTGGTGCCGCAAGAGGCGCATATTCTTCCCAACCAGAGCGTCCTGGAAAACATCTGCCTCGGCCTGGCCGCCTCTCCCCGCGCACTGCGGCCGCGCGTGGAGCAGCTCGTCGCCGAGCTCGCCGTCTCGCTCGACCTCGACGTGCAGGCAGCCGCCCTTGAAATCGCGGAGCGGCAGATTGTCGAAATCCTGCGCGGGCTCGTGCGAGACGCCCGCGTGCTGATACTCGACGAACCGACCTCGGCGCTAACCCCCTTCGAGACCAGCACCCTCTTTCAGCGCGTACGCAAGCTTCAGAGCCAGGGCGTCGGCATCATCTTCATCTCGCACAAATTGCGCGAGATTCGTGAGATCTGCGGCACAATCAGCGTACTGCGCGACGGTGTGATCGCGCTCTGCGGGCCGCTCGACAGCTACAGCGATGCCGAGATCATCGACGCGATGAGCCGGGTGCAGATCGCGGATGATGCCGGCAAGAATCGTGTGGGCCGCAAGGTTTCGCAGATCGGCAAGCCGCGTCTCAGCGTGCGCGACCTCAGCGGCGAAGGGTTTCGCGATATCAGCCTTGACGTGCGGGCCGGCGAAATCCTCGGCCTTGCCGGCGTCGTTGGCGCCGGACGAACGGAGTTCGCCGAAACGCTCTTCGGCCTTCGGCCGCAGACAGCGGGCAGCGTCGTCTTTGATGGAGCGGAACTGAAAAAGCGCTCCCCGCGCATATGCATCGACCTCGGCTTAGTCTACCTGCCTGAAGACCGCCAGCAGCACGGCCTTTTCCTTGAAGCTCCGCTCTCCTGGAATGTTTCGTCTTACCTCGTGCACCGCCTCCCCTTCTTTCTGCGGCGTGGCGCCGAGCGGAAGGTCTTCGACGGGTTCCGCGCGAGCATGGGCATCAAGTGCACCGGCGCCGACCAGGAGGCGCGCGGTCTTTCGGGCGGCAACCAGCAGAAGGTGCTGCTCGCCAAGTGCCTTTCCGCTCGGCCCAAGGTGCTCATCCTCGACGAGCCGACGCGCGGCGTGGACGTCGCGGCCCGCAACGACATCTACGACCTCATCCGCCGGCTTGCCGCCGACGGCGTCGCCATCATCCTCATTTCTTCCGACTTCGACGAGATCGAACAGCTTGCCGACCGAGTCGAGATCATGGCCTTCGGCCAGTCCGGCGGCGAACTCACGGACCAGATCTCGGTTGACGCGATCGCCCGCCTCGCCTTCGGCGCCTCGGAGAGCCGCCATGCTTGATCTCTTTGCCCGCAATCGCGTCGCAACGCTCATCCTAGTGCTCGCCGTCGCCTATGCCGCAATCGGCACGGTCGCGCCCGGCTATCTGTCCGGCGCCACGGCCTCGGTGGTTGTCTCCAACAGCCTCGTCCTGATGCTGATCTCGCTCGGGACGATGATCGTCATCGTGACGCGCAATATCGATGTGTCGAGCGGTTCGGTGCTTGGCCTCAGCGCCGCCGTTCTCGGCCTTTCACTCACAGCCGGCGTGAGCCTGCCGCTCGCCATTGCCTTTTGCCTTGCAACCGGTGCTGTCGCCGGGGCCTTCAACGGCCTGATGGTTGCCTATCTCGGCATTCCATCCATCGTCGCTACGCTTGGAACGCTTGGTCTATATCGCGGCGTCATGCTCGTCCTCACGGGCGGGCGCTGGATCGAGGACCTGCCGCAGGGTCTAAAGGCGCTCGCCGCCAATCTCGGCTTCGGCTTCTCTATCCTCACGATTGTTGTGCTGGCACTTGTTGCTCTCGCCTGGATCGTACTGCGCAAGACGCGCTTCGGCCGCAATTTCTACGCCGTCGGCGATAACCGCGCGGCTGCACACCATCTCGGTGTACCGGTTAAGCTGGTGCAGTTTTCCGCTTTCGTCGCAACGGGCATTTGCGCCGCCCTCGCCGGCCTCGTCTTCGCCGCACAGATCGGCTTCATCCCAAATCAGGCCGGCAACGGCATCGAACTGAAGGCCATTGCCGTCAATGTGCTCGGAGGCGTGAGCCTTCTCGGAGGCACCGGTTCGGTCGCTGGCGTCTTCGCCGCCGTCATCTTTATCACCTCGATCGACAGCGCCCTCGTTTTCTTGAAGATCCCGGCCTATTGGAACGACTTCATTGCAGGCGCGATCCTGCTCTCGGTGCTGCTGCTCGACGGCCGCATCCGCCAGGTTGTCGACCGGCGCATCCGTGCCCGCCGGTATGGGGTGCACGAGCGCGGCCCAACACAATCGCGTGGGACGACGACGGCGCGCAATGTGGAGGCAAGCCGATGAAAAAGCTGATCTTCCGCTGGGAGGCTGCCCTCTTTGCCATGCTCGTCGCAGAACTTGTCATCTTCGGTCTCGTCAATCCGCGCTTCCTCAATTTCGCGAACCTGATCTACGGCACCTCAGACTTCGTTCAGATCGGCATCGTCGCCCTGCCGCTGACCCTTGTCATCATTGCCGGCGGCATCGACGTCTCTTTCGCCTCGGTAATCGGCCTTACCGCCATCATCTTCGGCGTCGCGACGTTCTACGGCGTGCCGCTTCCGCTTTCCATCTTGCTCGCGCTGGTCACCGGCGCGCTCTGCGGGCTCCTCAACGCCACGGTCATCCACCTGTCGAAGATACAGCCGCTCGTCGTCACGCTCGGCAGCCTCTATCTCTTCCAGGGCACGGCGACCGTCGCTTCCGGTCTCGTCGGCGCGGGCGGCTACGAGGGCATCGGCAACTTTCCGGAGGCCTTCAACGCCTTCGGCTATGCCGAATTCCTCGGGCTGCCGGCACCTCTGGCGCTCTTCCTTGCACTCTCGCTCGTGCTGATCGTCCTTCTGCATTTCACTCGCTTCGGTCGCACAGTGTTCCTTTCCGGCCAGGCTGAAAGCGCTGCCCGTTTTGCCGGTATCCCGGTCGGCCGCGTCCAGACGATCACCTATGTCATCACCGGCGTCTCGGCGGCCATCGCCGGCCTCGTAATGTCGGCCTATTTCGGCTCCGCGCGCGTCGACCTCGGTTCGGCGACCCTGCTGCCGGCCGTCACCGCGGCGGTACTTGGCGGCGCCTCCATCTATGGCGGTCAGGGCTCCATCCTCGGCACCCTGCTTGCCACCTTCGTCATCGGTTACCTGCAGCAGGGTTTGCAGGCGGCCGGCGTCCCCAGCCAGATTTCCAGCGCACTTTCGGGAGGGTTGCTGGTTGTCGCGGTCGCATTGCGCCACGCAAGCGCGATGCTGGCCGATTTCATCGCAGTCGCCCGGCAACAGAGACACGACCGGGCGACCGTCACTTCAGGAGGAGAATGAGAATGATCAAGACCATCATGAAGTCCGGCGCCCTCGCCGCGGTGCTTTTGGCCGGCACGATGCTCGCCTCTGGCGCTGCGCATGCGGAAAACCAGATCGCCTTCATACCCAAGCTGGTGGGTGTCGGCTTCTTCACCTCCGGCGGCGCCGGCGCGGTGAAGGCGGGCGAGGAAGTCGGCGCCAAGGTCACCTATGACGGCCCGACGGAGCCGAGCGTTTCCGGGCAGGTCCAGTTCATCAACAACTTCGTCAACCAGGGCTACCACGCGCTTATCGTTTCCTCCGTTTCTCCGGACGGCCTGTGCCCGGCGCTGAAGCGCGCCATGGAACGCGGCGTGCTCGTCATGACCTGGGACAGCGACGTCAACCCGGATTGCCGCAGCTATTACATCAACCAAGGCACGCCTGAGCAGCTTGGCGGCCTTCTGGTCGACATGGCGGCCGAGAGCGTTAAGAAGGAAAAGGCCAAGGTTGCCTTCTTCTACTCTAGCCCGACCGTGACCGACCAGAACGCCTGGGCGGAAGCCGCCAAGGCGAAGATCGCCAAGGAGCATCCAGGCTGGGAAATCGTTACCACCCAGTACGGCTACAACGACGCGCAGAAGTCGCTGCAGACGGCCGAAAGCATCCTGCAGACCTATCCTGACCTCGACGCGATCATTGCGCCCGATGCCAACGCCCTGCCGGCAGCGGCGCAGGCGGCGGAAAACTTGAAGCGGGCCGAGGGCGTCACGATCGTCGGTTTCTCCACGCCAAACGTCATGCGCCCCTACATCGAGCGTGGCACCATCCAGCGCTTCGGCCTTTGGGACGTCACGCAGCAAGGCAAGATCTCGGTCTTCGTTGCCGATCATGTTCTGAAGAACGGCCCCATGAAGGTCGGCGAGAAGCTGGAAATCCCCGGCGTCGGCACCGTCGAAGTCTCAGCCAACAAGGTACAGGGCTACGACTACGAAGCCGATGGCAACGGCATTATCCTGCTGCCGGAGCGCACCGTTTTCACCAAGGAAAATATTGGCAATTTCGACTTCTGAGCACGCACGAACGGTGGGCGGCTCCGGCTGCCTGCCGACCTTCATTCATAGACAGGACAGGTCGCATGGAAAGCCGCTGGAACGACGAGGACGCAGCACGTTTTGTAGAGGCGGCACGCGCCGCGGGACAGAGCGAGGCGCTCGGCCTCCGTATCTATACCTCCCGTATTATCGGCAGCGACCCGGACCTTGTGCTGCACGGCGGCGGCAACACCTCGGTCAAGGTAAGGTCTGACGAGGGCGAAGAGCTCATGCACATCAAGGGCAGCGGCTGGGACCTCGACACGATCGAGGCACCGGGCCTGCCCGCCGTGCGGCTTGCGCCGCTGCTCGAAGCCCGCAACACCCCGAAACTCTCAGACCCGGACATGGTCCTACTGTTGCGTGCCAGCCTGATCGAGAAGGACGCGCCGAACCCGTCCGTCGAAGCGCTGCTGCACGCCTTCATACCCTTTGAGTACGTCGACCACACGCATGCGACAGCGGTCCTTGCGCTCGCCGATCAGCCGAACATGCGCGACACCGTTCGCCGCATCTATGGCGATCGCCTCGCCTATGTGCCCTATGTGATGCCCGGTTTCGATCTTTCCATCGCCGCCGACCGGATCTATCGCAACCATCCGGGTTGCGAGGGTCTCTGGCTGGAAAATCACGGCCTCTTCACCTTCGCAAACGATGCCCGTGCTTCTTATGAGCTGATGATCGAATTCGTAACACTGGCGGAGCAGGAACTCGCACGCGCCGGCGTGGCACTGTCAGGCTCCCAGCCCAATGACGGCGAGACAGACGCGGCGCTTGCTGCGCGGCTGGAAAAAGCACTGATGCGAGAAGGGTCGCCTTTTGCAAAGGGTGTTTTCCTCGATTACCGTTCGACCAAAGCGATCCGGGAACTCACATCGAAGCCGAATGTGGAGGCGGTCAGTCTGCGCGGCACGGTGACGCCCGACCACGTAATCCGCATCAAGCCCTGGCCGATGATCATCGGGGCCGATGCGGATGAACCCGCAATCGAGAGCGCATTAGCCGCCTATGCGGACCGCTACAGGACCTACTTTGAGAAAAACGCAGCCCGCGCCAACGAGCCGAAACGGATACTGGACGTCTATCCACGCGTTGTTCTGGTGCTTGGCAAAGGCATGTTCGCAATCGGCGCGAATACCAAGGCGGCCAAAATCGGCGGAGATCTCTGCGAACAGGCAGCAAGGGTAATCAACGCCGCAGAAGCCTATGGCTGTTTCACTCCGATCAGCGAGGCAGACCTCTTCGACATGGAGTACTGGTCGCTGGAACAGGCCAAGTTGAAAATTGCGGTATAGCATGTGGCCGCACAAATCCTCCGGCCAAAAGTGGCACGATCGATGTTCTCGCCTTCACTGAGGAGGAATCGACTGCTCCCTCCTTCCTGAAGCACCAATCGCATACTTCAAGCGATACGAGGTGATGACCTACGAATCCAATGTGTTGGTTGCACCTCCGTCATCGAATCTGCGGGTCCCAATCTTGGCACCGATCTGATCGACGTCGCCGGAGCTAAGAATTCGAGAACCTGTGTGTTGCTCGCTGGGAGAAGTCACCGCCTATCTTGCCTCATAGAGCCTGGCGCGGATCGACGAAACCGAGCTCCAGCCTGTTTGCGAGAGCAGTGAACCTGCTCTCCCGCAGCACTGTGATGACCTGGGATGCAGCAGTTGGCCCGCCAGGGCCATGGCAAGTGAAATGAGCGTACCAGGCGCAGACGCTTCAGCGTCGAAGCCAGTTCGCGCGCAACTTGACCGGTTAACAGCGCAGCCGCAGGAGGCTTAGCATAGCGCCGCCCGAAGGGCGGAAGCTGGGACCGACTGCGCCCGGCAAGTTGCTCCGTTTGGCGGCCCAGGTCCACCCCGTCTATGCCGCACTAATAACCTTACAACATCTGTGATTATCGTAGGGGCCGAGGTTCGTTCCTGTTTGTTCAACACGCGATGACGATCCGGCGATCGCCACGCTTCTAAGCTTCAGTTCGGGGGCGCCAAATGATGCGTCCATTCGGCGCAACGCCCGAGGCTGAATTGACAGTTCCTGCCCCCATTCTTTCATAAGGAGACCTCCGAGAACAGCATCGCTTAACACCGCAAACTGCCAGCGGCTGCATTCAGCCTCTCGTGCGGCGGCCGCCGCAGATCGCCGGGTATCGCGTGATCAACAGGAATTTACGGGTATGCACAAGACCGACTGCGATCTACCATGGCAGTGATTCAGTCAGTGGTTTCAAGGGAATGGCCGAAGAGAAAAACGCACAGTCGTCAATGAGATCGAGCCTTGAGCACCTGCCGGAGAAGAAGCAGCGGGAGCTCGCTCGTATCGTCGAAGTCATTCACGAGGAATTCGAAGACGCGCTGAAGGGCGGGACGAGCAATTTCAAGAAACGCGGTCGTCTTCTCAAAATCATTCTGTATGGCTCTTACGCCCGCGGTACTTGGGTCGACGAACCGCACACGAGGAAGGGCTACAAATCCGATTACGATCTTTTGGTCGTGGTCAACGACCGGCGGCTGACGGATTTTGCTACCTACTGGTCAAAGGCTGAGGACCGGCTAATGCATCTGTCGGACGTTCAGACGCCCGTGAGCCTCATTGTCCATTCGCGTCGGGAGGTGAATACGGCCTTGTACGAAGGGCAACCCTTCTTCGTTGACATCCGCCGCGATGGCGTCGCGATCTACGAGTTAGACGATACGCCACTCGCAGAGCCCAAGCCACAAACGCCAACCGAGGCCTACCGACTAGCCAAAGAGCATTTCGAGGATCGGCTGCCTCATGCAAGGGTATTTATAAAAACGGCCGCCTTTTGCGTCGGCGAGAATGATTTGAAGGAGGCGGCCTTCCTGCTACATCAATCGATTGAACAAGCCTATGCCGCTCTACTGCTTGTTTTGACGAACTATAGCCCTGCTTCCCATAATTTGAAGCATTTGCGCCGCCTCGCAGACGGGCAAGACCGACGCATTGCAGAGGTATGGCCTCGCGATCATCAGCGCCATATTGGGTGGTTCAACATTCTAAACGAGTCCTATGTAAAAGCACGCTATTCGAAGCATTTCGAGATAAGCGAGGAGGCGCTTAGCTGGCTGCTCGAGCGAACCGAACACCTCCTCCGCCTTGTCGAGATGATTTGCACAGAACGACTCGGAGAGCTTGAACGGGCGACCGTCCGAGACCAGTAATTTGTGACAATCAATAAGCGCTTGAGACTGGCGGATCGACCGCAGGGTGTGTAGATAGCAGTCTGCTTTTTCGGAACCAATGCACCGATGGCGGTAACGCGACGACAAAGAGAAGATTTCGCCAGTATTTCCTCCGCTCCCACACCGGAGCGGGTGACGACCTTTGCCGTCCAGATCATCGGATGGAAGAGAGAGTCTTTCGAGCGATATTTCCCCGGCAGGCACCTCCGTTTCCTCCCGATGAATGTCGGCGAACGCGAATTCGCGCGCGTCTGGAAGCCGCGGATCCTGGCCGAGAAGGACGCCGAATTTCTCGCCTGGGGCCCGGGGCTGCCTGGCCCAGTGGAGGCGCTGGCAAAAGCGCGGAACATTCCCGTCACCTTCATCGAGGACGGGTTCCTTCGCTCCGCCCGGCCAAGCGCCAGCCGCACGCCTCCCCTCTCCCTGGCGCTCGACGGCCGGGCGCTCTATTTCGATTGCCGGCATGCCTCCGACCTCGAAGTGCTGCTCAAGACCTACGACTTCGAAGCGGATGCGGCGCTGATGGAGCGCGCGCGCGCCGGCATCACGCTTCTCACCGAAAGCGGCATCAGCAAATATAATGGCGCGCGCCGGCGCACGGCCGAGGAGGTCTATGGCGAGAAGACGCGCAAGCGGGTGCTGGTCGTCGGCCAGGTGGAGGACGATGCTTCGATCCGCTACGGCTGTCTCAGCCGCATGACCAACAATGATCTGGTGCGGCTCGCGGCATCAGAGCAAGCGGACGCCCAGATCCTCTACAAGCCGCATCCGGACGTGCTGAGCCGCGCCCGCCCGGCAAGGTCAGACCCCGCCGAAGTGGCGCATCTTTGCGAGCTCGTGACCGAGAGCCTGCCGCTCGCCGAGGCGCTTCGCACCGTCGACCACGTCTATACGATCACCTCGCTTGCGGGCTTCGAGGCGCTCCTTCGCGGCATCCCGGTCACGACCGCCGGCTGTCCGTTCTATTCCGGATGGGGCCTGACCGACGATCGTCAGCCGAACCCGCGCCGCGGCCGGCACTTGAGCATCGAAGCGCTTTTCGCCGGCGCCTATCTGCTCTATCCTCGCTACTTTGATCCCGATACTGGAGCGCAAACCTCATTCGAAGCAACTGTGACCGCAATCAGAAAACAGCTCGACGAGCCGCAGGGCCTTCGCCCGCGCCGGCCGCAATGGCGCGCCTGGGGCCCTTACGGCCTTCTCGGCTGGCGCCATCTGCTGACTGCCTTCGTCACGCCGGCGATCCGCAAGATCGGCAGTGACCGCGATGTCGAAGACTTCAAGTCCGACCCGATCCGCTTCTTCCGCACCCTTTCCGAGCGGAAGTACCGGATCATCGGCCGCATACTCTATCCGTTCGGGTGACTGACATGGGCTATCTCACCACCCATTTCCGCGTCGTCGGCGCCCTTCTGGTTCGAGAAATGGCGACGCGATTCGGCTCGAAGCCCGGCGGCTATGTCTGGGCGCTGCTCGATCCGGCGGCCCACATCCTGCTGATGACGGTCATCTTCCAGGCGATCGCCCGCGCGCCGGCGCTCGGCACCAGCTTCGCGCTCTTCTTCGCCACCGGCTATATCGCCTTCCAGTTCTACCAGGCGATGACCGCCTATCTGAACGCCGCGGTGAAAGCCAACAAGGCGCTGCTCAGCTATCCCAATGTCGCGCCGATCGACACCATCGTCGCCCGCTTCGTCCTGCAGATGGGCACGACCTCACTGGTCGCATTCATCGTGCTCGGCACGATCGTCGCCACCATGCGGGTCGACACGTACATCCACTGGCCCTCGATCCTCGAAGCGGTCGGGCTCGCCTGCCTTTTCGGCCTGGGCGTCGCCATGGTCAATTGCGTGCTGTTCCTCAAATATCCGCTCTACGAGCAGGTCTTCAGCATCGTAAACCGGCCGCTCTTCCTGATATCGGGCGTCTTCTTCCTGCCCGACTCGATCCCCGCGCCCTATCGCGATCTCGTGCTCATCAATCCGCTCGTTCACGTGATCATGGGCTTCCGCAAGGGCTTTTATCCTGAATATCGGGCAGTCGGCCTCGACATGACCTATCTCTACGGGATCGCATTTCTGACATTGTTTGCCGGAATGCTGATCTTCACCCTTTCCAGAAAGACGCTGAGAAACGAATGATCCGGTTCGAGCAGGCGACGAAATACGCCCGCACCAGGGGCATCAAGAAGCCGATCATCGAGGATGCATCGCTGACGCTCAACCGCGGCAAGAGCGTCGGCCTGCTCGGCCGCAACGGTGCCGGAAAGTCTACCCTGCTGCGGCTGATCGCCGGCGCCATAAAGCTCGACAAGGGCCGAATCATCCGCCGCGGCAAGATCTCCTGGCCGCTCGGCTTTTCCGGTAGCTTCCAGAGCTCGATGACGGGGGAACAGAATGTGCGCTTCGTCGCCCGCATCTACGGCGTCGATACGGAGCGACTGATCGGCTACGTGGAGGACTTCGCCGAGCTCGGCCCCTTCTTCAAGGCGCCGGTCGGCACCTATTCCTCGGGCATGAAGGCGCGCTTGGCCTTCGGCTTGAGCATGGGCGTCAACTTCGACTATTATCTCGTCGACGAAATCACCGCCGTTGGTGACGCAAATTTTAAGAAAAAGTGCCAGGCTGTCTTCGAGACCAAGTTGCAGGAATCCGACATTATCATGGTTTCGCACAGCACCGGTACGATCCGCGACTATTGCGATTGCGGCGTGGTGCTGGAAAAAGGCAAGATGACCTATTATGAGAGTGTCGAAGACGCGATCCGCGCGCACGACAAGAATATGAAGGAAAACTAGATGGCGGCAAGCAAGGACGCGGCAGTGAACCAGCCTGACCCCGCGCAGGCCGCCGGAAAGCCGAACACCGCCAAGGCAACGGCAAAAAGCAAGGGCATCGCGGTTCTCGAAGGGCTTCTCGGCAAGGAAGGTGCACCCGTCATCCCACTGCCGGGACGCAAGGTCGAACCGCCCAGGAAAGCCGGCTGGCAGCCGAAATGGCTCAAGAAGCTGCGCTGGCGCCACGCCATTATCGGCGCATCCTTCCTGGGGCTCGTCGCGGTACCGGCGACGCTCGCCTCTCTCTACATGGCCTTCATCGCCGCCGACCAGTATCACAGCACGGCGTCCTTCGCGGTGCGCAGCATCGAGGGCGGCGCTTCGAGCGACATTCTCGGCATGTTCACACAAGCCTCGGGCGGCAGCACCGTTTCGGACAGCTATATCCTCATGGATTATATCCTGAGCGAACGGATGGCCGCGGACGCCGACCGTCGGTTCAAGCTCGAGGACGTCTACGCCACCCGCGGGCTCGATTATTTCTACGGCATTGGCTCCGATCTGCCGATCGAGGACAAGCTTGCCTACTGGCGCGATATGGTGAAGGTCAATTTCGACCACGCCTCCGGCATCATGCAGGTGAACGTAAAGGCCTTCGAGCCGAAGCAGGCGCAGGAGATTGCTCAATTTATCGTCGACCAGAGCGACAATCTCGTGAACAGCCTTTCGCTTTCGGCACGCAACGACGTTCTGCGCGCCGCGCAGGACGAGGTGCTCGCGGGCGAGGCACGACTCTCCAAGGCACGCGCGGGGCTGCGCGATTATCGCGACAAATCGCAGGAAATCAGCCCTGCAGAAGGCGCGAAGCTTGCGATACAGTTGATCGGCGGCTTGGAAGAAGAACTGACGAAGCTCAACGCCGATCTCGCCACGGCCAAGAGCCAGATGGGTGAGGACACGCCGCGCATCCGCGTGCTCAAGACCCGCATCGAAAGCCTGGAACAGCAACTCGCCGTGGAACGCCAGCGGTTGGGCGCGGGTGAAAAGGGGACGTCGGCTACAAACGACCCCAACGCCCCAGACGTCGCCGGCCGCATCGCCGAGTTCGAAGAATTGGAGACCGAGCGGGAATTCGCCGAGCGCGCCTATACGGCGGCATTGGGCTCACTTGAAAAGGCCCGTATCGACGCGAATAATCGCCAGCGGTACCTCGCGCTCTTCATTGAGCCTACGCTGTCGCAGATGGCGCAGTATCCCGCGCGGTTGCTCAATGCCTTTCTCGTAGCTCTTGGGTTGCTGTTTGCCTGGGGGATTGGGGTGATGGCTTACTACAACATAAGAGACAGAGCATGAACATATGTCCTGTCTTGACTAGGCTTTGAGGAAGTCGCCACCGAATTCATTGGCAAGCATCATCTTTTTGTCTAGATAGCTGCCAATATCACTCGCTCACAATCGAGAAGATCAGAATGCACTCAGACGTGATTGCGTTGGTTCCTGCGCGAGCCGGCTCTAAAGGCCTCCCCGGCAAGAATATCAGAGAACTTTGCGGCAAACCGCTTTACCGGCACAGCGTAGACGCAGCGATTATGGCCGGAATTCCAAAGGTCTTTGTTTCCACGGACATAGATGAGATTTTCTCACATTCTCTGCCCCGCAGTGTCCAGGTCGTGCGGCGCCCATCCAGTCTTGCCGCGGACACTGCCACGATGGCGGACGTCCTGACTGATTTCTTGGGGTCCACCCTTCCCAATGGCGGCACAGTCGTGTTGCTACAGCCTACTTCACCGCTGCGGAAGCCAGATCACATCCGAGCCGCTTTGGAATTGTTCGCCGGTGGAGATTGTTCGCTTGTAATGAGTGTGTGTGCAGCGAATTCAAGCGTTTTGAAATGGGGCCAAATAAATGGTGATCGGTTTCAGACGCTCTCCGATCCCCGGTACTGTTTTGCCAACCGTCAATCCTTGCCGCCCGTGTTTCGCCCTAATGGGGCTTTGTATGTTTTTGATGCAAACACATTCAGGGCTAACGGTGACTTCTCTGCCGCCGCAATAAAGGTTGTGCAAATGTCGGAAGACGAATCACTCGACGTTGACACGATGGAAGATTTTAGAAAGTGCGAAGCAGCAATATCACAAGGGACCACTCAATGAAGATTCGTAATCGCCAGATCGGCCCTTCTCACCCGCCTCTCGTTATCGCTGAAATCGGGATTAACCATGGTGGTAGCCTCGAGGTGGCAAAAGCCATGGTCCTGGCTGCTGCCCAATCCGGCTGCGAAATCGTCAAGCACCAAACCCATATTGTCGAAGACGAGATGACGGAGGAGGCAAAGAAGATATTCCCGCCCAATGCCGACGTCTCCATCTGGGACGTGATGAAATCCTGCGCCTTATCACTCGAGGATGAGAAGACGCTGAAAGATTATGCGGAGGGCCTCGGTCTCATTTACATCTCTACTCCCTTCTCGAGGGCGGCGGCCGATTTCCTCGACGCGATAGACGTTCCGGCCTTCAAAATCGGCAGCGGCGAGTGCGACAATATTCCCCTTATCCGGCACATCGCCACTTTTGGAAAGCCCATCATCATGAGCACGGGGATGCAATCGATCGAAACCATCCGCGCATCCGTCGAAGTATTGGAGCGCTCAGGTGTCGAATATGCACTGCTTGAGTGCACAAATCTTTATCCTTCTCCGCCGGAAATTGTTTCTCTACGTGGCGTGACGGATCTGAAAACGGCGTTCCCCAATGCTGTCGTCGGATTTTCGGACCACAGCATCGGGCCAGATATGGCTCTCGCATCTGTTGCCCTTGGGGCTTGCATCCTTGAGCGTCACTTCACCGACACACGGTATCGCAAGGGGCCGGACATTTCCTGCTCGATGGATCCCGCGGAACTGCGCTTCCTGATCGACAGATCCCGAGAAATCTTCATAGCTCTGAATAACGAGAAGCGCCGGACGGAGCCGGAAGAAGCAGTCTACCGATTCGCGCGGAGCTCAGTTGTGGCTGATCGAGACCTTCAGCCAGGAGACGTAATCTCCGAGTACGACATCTGGGCACGACGGCCAGGCAATGGCGAGATCCCAGGCTATCAGCTCGATGACCTGATTGGAAAGACCATCACCGTGGCGCGCAAGAGAAATGAACAGCTCCACTGGAGTGACTTCGAGACATCTCCTGGGGCGCTGCGATGAGTAAGAAGTTATTGTTTCTTACCGGAACGCGTGCAGACTTCGGTAAGATCGAGCCATTAGCTGTGGCGGCAAGTAAAGGCGGCTACGCAATCAATTTTTTCGTGACCGGTATGCACATGCTGGAGAAATACGGTGCGACCAAACACGAAGTGCACCGTCTCGAAGGAGTAGATGTACACGAATTCATCAACCAGCGCCTCGGTGACCCCCAAGACCTTATCCTCTCTAAAACGATCCTTGGCGTTTCCGATTGGGTGTATGAACACAAACCCGATCTGGTCATCGTTCATGGTGATCGAATCGAGGCACTAGCGGTTTCGCTCGTCTGCGCAACCAACTATATCCGCTGCGCCCATATCGAAGGCGGTGAGGTGTCCGGGACGATCGACGAGATCTACCGCCACTGCAATTCAAAGCTCTGCACCTATCACTTTGTCAGCTCGGAACTTGCGAGAGCCCGCGTCTTGGCTCTCGGCGAGGATCCACAATTCGTTTATAACATTGGATCGCCGGAGTTGGATCTCCATCGTGGCGATTCTGGCGTGACCCTCGGCAAGGTTCTGGACCGCTATGCGATACCGTTTACAGAGTATGGCATCGTCACCTTCCATCCGGTAACGTCGGAAACGGATACGATCGGAGCGCAGGCGCGAAACCTGTTTACGACACTGGCTGAGAGCGGCAAGAACTTCGTGATCATTTCACCGAACAATGATCCTGGCAGCGATGACATCTTCGCTGAGATATCGAAGCTCGATCCGCATCGGTTTCGGCATTTGCCGAGCATGCGTTTCTCTTACTTTTCCGAACTTATGAAAAACGCGAAAGCGATCATCGGAAACAGTAGTGCCGGGGTGCGGGAAGCACCGTTCTTGGGAGTGCCTAGTCTCAATGTAGGGACGCGGCAGAACAATCGATCCAGCGCCGGGACAATCACCGACGCATCAGCATTCGACACCGACACTATTCGAGAGTTTCTGAACACGACGTGGGGCAGGAGGTTCGAAAGCGACCAAAGCTTCGGTAACGGCAACGCAGCCTCCCGCTTTGTCCAAGTTCTGAATGATGACACGTTTTGGTCAGCGCCGCTTCAGAAGCAATTTAATGACTAGCGGTGATTTAGTTGGCGGAGCTAAATCGGCTCCTCCAGCAGGGACAGACCTGATCATTATCTCTAATGATCGGCAAGCGCAGAATGCGTTAGCTTTTATAGAGGAGTTCGGAGATGCCCTGCTGTTGCGGCCGTTCGTTGTGGCCCTGTATACGGACGCGAATCTTAAAGAGCGGAGTAGCATCTCTAACCTTCTGACGGAAAGAAATGTCCCCCATAGTCTCTTAAAGCTGCCAGTCGGAGCCGCATATTTCTCTCTTCGAAAGCAGGGCAGAATACTGAGAGCATATCGGTCTGTTCTCACGGAGAACGCGCCGCAGCGTCTTTTTCTGTTCAATTATAATACTCACTACGGCCTTATCTACGATCTTGCCAAAATGGCAGAAATGCAGATCTTCTTCATCGAAGAAGGCTTGTCTTCTTACAAGAGGGCTAGTGAGTACGCACCGCCTCGGTCTTTTATTGACATAATCAACAAGGACATTATTGCCGATTCTTTCTTTGGAAAGATACTTTTAAAAATACCGTATGAGCTAGCTTCAAGTCCAACGAAAGGACTTAAAACGGTCCTAGGTTTTATGCAAAAGGAACTTTCTTTTGCCGCTAGGTGCATTGTTGTACCGTTCGACAATGAACTTACGGCCTCCCGTTTCAAAGGCATATTCAATCGTAGCTATCGATTCAGACGGTTCCACGAACCGATATCCGGCTTCAACGGTGTTTTTGGGACGTTTCCGGACCGGTTGGCCAACAGTTTCCGAGCGAATGAAAAGAACTACTTTAGCTATATCAAGCACATATTTCGAACAACACAGCATCATTCGGCAAGCAAATTAGCCGACTGCGGAATGACCGCTCAGTCCCTTTTATATGTAGATCAAGCTTACCAGATAGACAAAGAGGTGATTATAGGTGTTATAGCGAAATGCATT
This sequence comes from Sinorhizobium meliloti 4H41, assembly GCF_000375585.1. Taxonomy (GTDB): domain Bacteria; phylum Pseudomonadota; class Alphaproteobacteria; order Rhizobiales; family Rhizobiaceae; genus Sinorhizobium; species Sinorhizobium meliloti_A. Next base: position 33,406 of record NZ_AQWP01000020.1, read on the forward strand.
CAGGACAATTTCCCGCAAACAGATACACTGTACATTAAACCTCACCCAAAATCTGATTTCAGCCTAGAAAAGCTTGAGGTAATCCGCGGGCACCATCCCGAATTTGCGATAAAGCTGCTACCGCATACAGACATACCAGCAGAATTTATTCCTGCGCTCACCGACTGTCGAAGAGTGATCGGCATCGCAAGTACAGCACTCGTATACGCAAGTGATCTCCGGCCGGACGTCGAGGCATACTCGATCTATCGACAAATATTGCCGCTAATTGCGAAAGACCCACGCACCGCCAAGATTGTTGCAGAGCACGGATCGATCCTCGAGGACTTCAGCGGAGTCCAGTTTGTCTAATTCAAGGAAGAGCGGCGATGACTTTCATCGCCATCCCCAAATGCCATCAAAAGCGCTGCTCGTATACTCGGCAGATTCCTACGTTGGGTATTGTGACATATTGTATGAGCATTTGGCTCGGATCTCATGCGAAATCAACGTCATCGAAGTCGTGCAAGATCTTCGAGAGCCTCGCCTATCAAAAGTTCAGCGCGAAAAATGGGGGGTCTCCTTTCCGGAATGCGTCATACGTATAATCGAAGAAGCGGAGCTACCCAAATGGATAGCTGAGAGCGGTGCAGACTTCCTCTTCCTCGGTCTACCGGGGAGAAAAGTCTTTCATATATGCAATGCTCTCCATGAGCTTCCGAGCTCAAATGCGTTGATGACGATCGCAACGGGATTTCCTGGACTTCAATATTACATGAGATTCACTGGCCTGTTATGGAGGTCCTTTGTTGACCAGCTTTTGTTCACCGATCCAAATTTATACCGGTTCGCCAGGAAGTGGCTTTCACTACTACCACTCTCGACCGCAAACTGCGTGTTGTTAGGATCCCCCAGACTGAAACAAGTTCCACCACGCAACGACAACAGCATCAGAAAATATATCGCCGTCTTTGAACAGAACGAAGTTCCGGCATCGAGCCACGGCCGATTTGAGCTGGCGAAAAAACTTGCAATTCTGGCCGAATTGCATCCTGACAAGAAGCTCTTGATAGTTGCGCGCAACAGCTCCGGTGAAACTTCAAATCACCAAGCACTCGACAACTTGAGGCTCGCCCATATTTTGCAGGAGCGCGAAGGTCGAACGGCCGAAGTGTTCAATGGTAACTGGATGGCCATTGCGGACGAGATCGAGTTTGCAGTTAGCGTTTCTTCCACGGCATTGCTCGAGGCAAGCATCTTACAGATCCCATCGTTCAGCATCCCTATCGGGGAGGAGTCCAAATCGCCCTTTGATGCCTCACGCTTTTTTCAACGACTGGGCATGGAACGGCAATTGGGAGAACTCGCAAGACCGCACGCTTTAAAGCCCGTCGCGCGCGCCGCAGATTTTTTGGCCCCCTTAGACATGAGTGCGCTGCCGCAGATCATCTCTTGCAGGCCAAAGCCTCGTCGCACGACAAAGCCGTATGAGTTTCTTCTAAGACGCTGGTGTATCGCATCAGCGAGGGCGCTCGATCGAGCTTTCCGCTTCATCGACCGGTAGCAAGCGGCTTAGAACGGGTTCCGCGAAATTTGCGGCTGCTCGAAGGGCGTCAGTTGTTCAGGGTCATTCACGACTTTGAATATTCCTACCCTTCTCGAAGACTTCCAAACCGGGAACAGGAATCACGAGGTCGCTAGGAGGCCTGCTCTAGGTACTCGTTAGCTCGCGATTTAATCCGCGCGGCTAAGTCCTTGTCGCCTGCCCCAGCAACATGAGCAGCGACCCTTTCAAGGCTTGTCGGCACGTTTTGCTTCGTTGCTTTGAGGAGCAACACAAAATCCGCCAGCCAGCCTTCTGCGCGCTCCGTCTGGCCCAAACCGGCGTAGGACGCGATCAACGGCACGTATACGGCGGTATTCATGTGATCGAGCCGGTTCGCTGCAACAAGGAATGGAACAGCAGAGCTGAAGTCTTTCAATTCGTAGAAGCATTTCCCGACCATGAACTTTGCGTCAAACCACTCCTGCTCGCAAAGCATGATCCGTTTCGCTACGGCGCAGGCATCCCTGAACTTTCTCTCGTAGAATAGATTCAGGAATTCTCTCAGTCCTTGCTCATGGTCGAGTTTATCCAGGCCCAGTCCTTTCACCGGCAGGCCTCGACCGGCGATGTGGCTTTCGATAAATGGGACGATGCCTGTATAGGAGTGAGCATTCCCTAAGACATTATGGCCGCTCTTCCGAATGGATATGTCCACATTTCCGAGGCCACGCAGGCGAGCGGCGTGATAAACATCGAGAAATTCCGACGAACAGATGACGTCGAATTGGGTTTGCTTTGCTTTCGCAATCATCGCCGGAAGATCTACAACTTGCGCCAGAGTGACGTCCTCCGGGGTGAATTCCCATCCGCTGTGCAACACAGTTTGAGGCGAAAACGCAAGAACCCTTTGAGCCCGCACCGCCGATCCGACGTAGAGAGCGGCATATGCACCCATCGATGATCCCACGAGGGTGGTGCGTTTCGCTCCAATAGATTTCATCAAATCGCCGATTACCGTGGCCAACTGGCTAAGGCTCCCGGCGAAACCCGGCACCCCGTCAAGGAACCATCTGTAGCCGGTCTCTCGCAAATGCAGCTTATGATGCTCGCGTCCCTTGAAGACGTTCCGGAATTCGAACTTCGTTGCACCCCGCGAGCCAAAAAAAACGATAAGCTCCTGCGATCCCGACACTGGTTCCCATTGCACAAACTCAGTATTGGAAATAGCCGCGGGAGCCAGCCGATTACCTGGTATCAAACGAAACAACATAGAAAATCCAAGAAGCGAATATTGGTATTTCGTCAAATGCCCGAACGCGAGGGTTTCTTCAATCCCCTATTCGCATCACTTGGTTGTTGCAGCACTTCGAAATGCGCCATATACACCCACCTGCAACCTGAGGGATACGTGAACAGCCTGCCCGACTAATGTCGCAATTGCAGAGCATCCGCTCAGGCGAACAGGCAAAAGAGCCATTCTCGATCGCTAGGTCATGATCGTTGGCGTCTATCTTCTGTGCTCGCGCGAGGCCTCCCACTCGCGCTACAGAAATCAACGGCGGGTGAATATGTCAGTTTTCATTTTTACGAACCTGATCTCAGGGGTAACCGGACTCGACAAATCGGTGGTAAACACCGCTAATCTGCTGGCCACGGCCGGTCACGATGTCCACATGCTCAATTGCGTCGGAAGTCATGGCGGCTTCAACTTCATAGAGGCTAAGTTCCCGCTGAGCGAGGCGGTCCATTTGCATTCACTACAGGCAATGGCCGTCTATGGGGGCGCTCACCTCCATAAGAAGTTCAAGGCCGGATTTTCGGTTGTTCAGCCCCGGCTGAAAGCGACGTTCACGGAACATGACCTGCTCGTGATCCGGGAGGTCAACCGGCAACTCACCGCGTCCGACTTGGCCATTTTCACGCATCCGCTGCAGGCCGTGCTCTATATGCGCGCGATAGGCGACAATCAGCGCAAAGTCCCCACGATGCTGCAGATCCATGGCAATTACGCCGAAGAGAACCATAATCGGGAGTTATTGCTCGAGGCTCTTCCCTGCATCGATCAAATCCAAATCATTGCCGAATCAATGCGGCCGGGAATTGTCGAGATCACGTCATTCCCCGACGAGCGAATCCAATACATCCCGAATGCGCACTTCTCGATCGATACTGAGCGCAAGGCTGCTGACACTTTTACCGCCGCAATAGTCGGCTCATTGCAGGATCGCAAGAACCAAATCGACGCCGTCCGCGCCGCAGCCCGCTTGCCAACCATCCGGCTCGACCTCTGGGGCAACGCCGGCAATGACTACGGCAAATTCATAAGAAACTACGTCTCCAATCTCGATCTCGCCTCGCGCATCAGAATGCGCGGGCTCGGCAATGAGCAGCAGATTTACGAGGGCGCAGATGTTGTCCTCATGACTTCGAAAAGCGAGGGCTTCCCGTACATCTTAATGGAAGCCGCCAGCCACAGAATTCCCGTTATCGCATATGATTTCGAATTTGGAGCTAGGGACTTTATAGAAGACGGCATCAATGGCTTTCTCGTCCCTATGGGCGACGTCGATCTCCTAACCAAGCGTATAGAGGAGTGCGCAAACTCTCCTGACCTGACCAGAAGGCTTGGAGAAGCGGCCTTCGCGAAGTTCCATTCAAAATTCTCGCCCGAATACGTTCTTGCTCAATACGAGAAGTTGATCGCACCGCAATCCCCCATGCGCGGCCGCGGCTTTGCGCTGTCGTTCACCCGGGACGGCGAGCAACCCTTCGATCCGTCCTCCTTTTCCGTCAAGAAGCGCAGCCTCTTTGGATTCCACTATGGCAACGAAATATCAGTTGCCTCGGCGAACGGCCAAAACATCAGGCTCTTCATGATCAAGGGCAAGGGGAAGCCCAGGAAGCTCGCCACCAAGCTCAAGGATGGCGTTGCTACTGCCTACATTCCTAAATTCGACAATCTCGCCAAGAGAACGCCGAACAAGTTCCTCCTCGCCGCCAAAGCCCCTGACGCGACGTTCTCCTATCTCATGAACACGACCAAGTCGGGCAATCTTGAAAGACTGGCGGAGTACAGCCGTTCAGCCCGGAATGAGTCCTCGTGGGACGAGGCCTTTAGCGAGAACACGGTGTTTGTGAGCAACAAGGGCCAGCACCTGCGTTATCATTCCTATGAACCTATTCGGTCAATCACTGACGAGACAGATCAACCGATCAAATTCAAGACGGTTCATCTGAACAGGAAGGGAGAGCACGCCCCATATATCGCCTACAGCGGTGAGTTCGCCAATCTCACGATCAGATACGGTTCAGGCAAGACCGTTCGTGTCACCCCGCCCCGGATCACCTACAAGGAGTTATTCCTGAAACTTCTCGACATGGAGAAGGAATACTCGCTCTTGCAATTTGAAGTTGGGGGGTGGCGGCCGTGGGAATTAATCAGAGCTTCTGTTATCGAATACCTGGCGATGACTTTCGGTCTTTGGGATGCGCACTTCGATAACGCCGCCGCACCGAATCTTTCGTACTTCGGCAAAAAGAAAATCTCCGAAGCCCCCTCCGCCGGGCGCCTTATTTTCGAGTTCACGAGAAAGGGCGAGGTCGATTACAAGACTCTGCCCCTGCGCACTGGCAACGAGGTCGTCATCGAGTACCCTCAGCACTATGGATACAGCGTTAACAGCTACGTCGACGGGCCCGTGTACCCTATTCATGACTTCAATCAAGTCCGGAAAAGGGTGGCGTTGACCAAGGACCAGAGCTACCTGACTGATTTCTTGGAACCACTATTCGCCCGCGAGTTTGGTATCGATCTGTCCTTTAAGGACATCGTCAATGGCCGCCTGCTGAAATTCAAGCATGAACACTACTTCTGGACCAGGATCTTCGACAAGATCCAGTTTTCCGAGGTAGTGATACCCAGTGCGTATTGGTCCCCCGGCATTTGCCACGCGGCGAAAGAGCACGGAATTATGGTTTCGGACATTCAATACGCGCTGATAACCGATCTGCATCCGACAAACGCTTTCACGGCCAAGGCAGCCTATACACCCGACAACCTCTATGCCTGGTCAGCCTACTGGGCTAACGCTGCGACGAAGTACAGGCAAAAGACGATTCTGCCGCGCGAGCTACCGGACGTGGCGCCGCTCGATGCTTCCTTCGACTTCTGCGTGATGTCACAGCCGCGAGTGAGACGGAGAATCGCGGACTTCCTCGTTAATTTGGCGAAGCGCTATCCCAATAAGAGCATCGCCTACTGCCTCCATCCTGATGAATCGTTGGAACAGACCCTGCGCGATCCTCGTATAGCCGCCCTTTCCAATGTTCAGACCCTTCGCGGAGACACATTCAGTGTGATGGCTCATTCCGACATCTGCATTGGCGGCTACTCGACATCTCTCTATGAGGCGGCGCACCTCGGCAAGCCGACCTATGTGATCCCCGTTCCCGGCTGGGAAGTTGTCGAGCAGGCGGTTGAGGAAGGCATGTTCCGGGTTGTCAACGACCCCGAAGAGATCATTCCCTTCTCTCAACCTGACCTTGCCAAGCTACTGTTCTAGCGATCGACGAAGCGTCAAGCTCCAGTACGTACGGGCGGCGTGAAGGTTGTCGATGATCGAGCCCGATCGGCGCCGGGTGCAACTCGGAAGAATGTTCCGGCCGGCGCCACTGATCCCGTATTGCCCTGAATGACGGGCCTAGTTCTCGGATTGCCTTTTTTTGAAAACCAATAGCCCTTTGTTTGCGTCTAGAGCCATCTAAATTGCCGGCCGCCGCGAGCCGCTCAAAGCCTATCCTCCCGTATCTCCCGCATCGACGTCGTCAGCAGCAGCAGCCCTGCCACAAAGCAGACGAGCGCGAATTCGATCACATAGCCCTTGTCCAACAAATCGGCTCGGTATTCCGGGTAGATGCTTTCCCGAAACCACATGATGACGTGCACCAGCGGGTTGTAGAGGAGGAAATCCCGGAAGGGGTTCGGCAGCGATTCCGGCAGGAAGAAGACGCCGGAGACCATGAAGAGCGGCCGGTTGATGATGCCGAAGATCTGTTCGTAAAGCGGGAAACGGGCGAACATCACGATGTTGATCGTGCCGATGCCGAGGCCCAGCAGGGCGGCGGCGCCCGCGGCCTCAATCATGCCGGCGACGTTCATCGGCTGGGCGATGCCGCCGAGTTCGAGGATCATCACAAGGATGAGGATCGTCACCAGCGTATCGGTCATCAGCTGCAGGATGAAGCGCGAGACGATCGCATCGAAGGGGGTGACGATGGGGTAGGAGAAGAGCGCCTTGTTGGCCTTCACCGTGCCGGCCATGAAGCCGGACATGCGCTGATAGAAGGCGAAGGGCAGATAGCCGCTGGCGAAGAACAGCGGGAAGCTAAGGCCCAGAGCCGGCATGCGGGCGATCGCCTGGAAGATCAGCGTCATCAGCGCGACATGGGCCACCGGGTCGAAGATCGCCCAGAGATAGCCCCCCGGCTTTGAGCCGAAGCGCGTGGACATTTCGCGCACGATTAACGCCGCCGTCACTCTGAGATGCTGTTGGATGAGATTCACGTCCGACCCTAAGTGAATTGCCGTTGATGGAATGTTCGCTGCCCCTCATCCGCCTCCCGGCACCTTCTGTCCGCGGGCGGGGAGAAGGAACTCGCGGCATGCTTCCAGTCCCCTCGCTCCGGCCTGCGCGCAGAGGTTGGGGTGAGGAGCGGCGCCCGCATCTTGCCGCCATATTCCACAAACCGCTCTTGCTGGCAAATCTTTGGCGCTCTCCCTCACCAGACAAAAAAGGCCGCCTCGATCCTTTTCGGCCGAGGCGGCCAGGCGGCCCCACTGGGAGGTGAGCTCGTCCTGCTCAGCGCCCGCCTTCGAGTTCGCTCAGGAAAGCGCTAAGCTCCTTCTCCTCAATACCGACAAGATGGTTTTTTTCCGGATAGGCGCCGGAGCGGACGTCGAAAGCGAATTCGGAGAAGGCGGCGATGCGCTCCTGCTGCAGCCGGTCATATTCGGCGGCGAAGTTGCGATAGGTCTTGGCGTGGCGCGGATAATGGCCGCGGTGGGCGCCGAGCACGTCCTCGGCAAAGAGATATTGCGCGTCGCAGCCCGTCCCCGCCCCCATCGACAGCATCAGCATGGAGGTGCGCGCGCTGATCGCGGCGGCGACTTCGCCCGGCACCACCTCGATCTCGGCCGCAAAAGCCCCCGCCTCTTCCAGCGCCTTCGTCTGGCGCCAGATTTCGAGCGCGCTTGCCGCCGTCTTGCCGACGGCGCGAAAGCCGCCCGTCCAGGTGGCCTTGGAAGGGATCAGCCCGACATGGCCGCAGACGGGAATGCACTCCTCGCGCATGCGCCTGACCGTCGAAAGGCTTGCGGCGCAGTAGACAGCGTCGCCGCCCGCCTTCAGCGCCTGAAAGGCGGCGCGGATATAATCCTCGGCGGTCACATGGTCCCCATATTCGAGGCCGGGAAAGGCGAAGACGGAAGGGGCCGCCTCGCGAAATTCGGGGCCGAGCAGCGCCGGCGGCACGGAGACGAGGTCGATCCTGGCCTTCTCCGCGGCTTCCGCCTCCTCCATCGTCACGACCCGGAGCATGGTGAGCTGACGCTTTCCTTTCATCGACAGGAGATCGGCAACGGTCGGGCGGCGGTGTCTCATCGGGTTCTCCTGAATTCGAGGGCCGGAGCGCGGCGGCTCTCAGGCCGCCAGCAGCTTCTTGAGCCTGGTTTCGGGTGAGGCAAGCGCCAGCGGATCCGGCTTTGCCCCGGCGGCGATCAGCATTTCGGCAAGGCGGATATCGCGGGCGACCGCATTGCCGGGGCCGATGCCGCTCGCGGCGATCAGCCGTCCCTCGCCATCCAGATGAAAGAGGATAAAGGCGCCCTCCTCCATGTCGCGCCGGACGGTCGTTTCCGCACCGTCGGCAAGCCCCGCGATCTGCAGGGTGAACTCGTACTGGTCCGACCAGAACCACGGCACGCTGGCCATTGTTTCTGCCGCACCGATCAGGTTGACGGCAGCGAGCGCGCCCTGGTCCTGGGCATTGCGCCAGGCCTCGAGCCGCACCCGCCGGCCGCCATAATGCGGCAGAGGGAAGGAGCAGCAGTCGCCGGCCGCGTAGATGTCGGGGTCCGAGGTGCAGAGCCTCTCGTCGACGGCGATGCCGTTTTCGATCGCAAGCCCGGCGGCCTCCGCAAGTTCGGTGTTGGGCACCGCGCCGATGCCGATGACGACAAGCTCGGCCTTAACGCCGGCTCCGCCGGCAAGGAGCAGGCGTGCGCCGTCAGCGGCTTCCTCGATTGCCGCAATCTGCGCGCCGCAGATGATCTCCACACCTTCTTGCCTGTGCCGCTCGGCGACGACGGCGGCGATCTCCTCCGGCACGCCGCGGGAGAGAACGCGCGGCAGGCCTTCGACGAGCACGACCTCGGCGCCGAGCCTTCGCGCGGTCGCGGCAAGCTCCAGGCCAATGAAGCCGCCGCCGATGATGGCGAGCCTTGCACCCGGCGTCAGGGCGGCGCGGATCGCAAGCGCATCGGCATGCGTCCGCAGCATGCGGATGCGCCCGGCATTTTCCGGCACGCCCGGGAAGCGGCGCGGGCGGGCGCCGGTTGCCAGAAGCAGCCGGTCATAGGTGAGGGATCGTCCGTCCGAGAGCGTGGCGCTCTTCTGCGCCCGGTCGATGCTCTCCGCCGTGACGCCGGTCAGAACCGCAATCCGCGCTTCCTCGTATTGCGCAGCATCCGCGATGAATTTCGGCAGGGACGCTTCCGCGAGCCCGTCCTTGGAAAGCGGCGGCCGCTCATAGGGAAGATGCGGTTCGGTGCCGATCAGCGTGATCTCGCCCCCGAAGCCCTTTTCGCGGAGGGCAAAGGCTGCCCGCGCGCCGCATTCGCCGGCGCCGATGATAACGATATGCGTCATGCTCTCTCCTCCTTCCGAGTCATTGGCTGCGGGACGCTTGAGCCTCGGCGAATGCCCCTCATCCTAGCCCTCTCCCCGCGCGCGGGGAGAGGGGACTTGAGCGCGAAGCGAGCCACGAGTTCCCTTCTCTCCGCCTGCGCGGAGAAGGGAACTTGAGCGCAAGGCGGGCGGCGAGTCACTTCTCCCCGCCTGCGGGGAAAAGGTGCCGGCAGGCGGACGAGGGGCATCCCACCGAGAGCTCATCACCCCTTGGAGCGCTTCCATGTTTCATGGAACCAAACGCGCTAAGTCTTTGCAATTGCCCACTCCCGAACGGAAAACCGTTACACCTTTTCCTGGAAGTGCTCTAGGAAAGCCCGATGAACACGCTCCCCGCCTCCACCTTGACCGGATAGGTCCTGAGGTTGACGCAGACTGGCGCGCCCCTGGCTTGGCCGGTCTTGTAGTTGAAGCGGCCGTTATGCTTCGGACATTCGATGATGTCGCCCATCACCAAGCCGTCGGCGAGATGGATCTGCTCGTGCGTGCAAAGCCCGTCGGTCGCAAAATACTCGTCGTCCGGACTGCGATAGACGGCAAAGGTGCGTCCCTCGTGATCGAAACGGACGACTTCTTCCTCGTCGATCTCTTCGGCCGCACAGACCTCGACCCAGTTCGAGCTCATCTCTTTCCTCCATTCGATGGTTTGCTGCGATCGCCCGTGCCGCCTCACTCCGCGGCAGGAACGAGCCGGTCGCTGTGGAATTCTTCGCGATAGGGCTTTGCCGTCGGCGGCAGTTCGCGCTTCAGGAAGTAATCCTCGTTGCGCAGCTGCCGCAGGAATGCGGGGATCATTTCACGGTAGCCGTGCAGGATCGAAGGATTGGCCGCCGGCAGGTCGTGCCTGATCATGGCGTGCAGCTTCGGCAGCGCGTGATAGGGCACCATCGGGAACATGTGGTGCTCCACGTGATAGTTCATGTTCCAGTAGACGAAACGGCTGACCGGATTCATGTAGACCGTTCGGCTGTTCAGCCGGTGGTCGGTCACGTTGTCGGCAAGGCCGCCATGCTGCAGAAGCCCGGTCAGCACGTGATGCCAGGCGCCGTAAAGCCGCGGCAGGCCGATGAGCATCAAAGGCAGGATCGAGCCGAGATAGAGCGAAAGTCCGATCGTCGCGAGATAGATGGCAAGCCAGATCCGGGCGACGCGGATCGCCTTCGGCTGCTCCGTTTCCGGAATGAAGGTCTTCTCGGCGGCGCTGATCACGCCGAAGGCGTTTCTGACCATGTCGATCACGGCATGCCAGACGTCGATGATGCCGAAGAAATTGAGGACCAGGCGGACGAGATCCGGCGGCCGCATGACGGCGATTTCCGGGTCGCGGCCGACGATGACGGTATCCGTATGATGGCGGGTATGGCTCCAGCGCCAGGTCACCGGATTGCGCATGATCATGAAACAGGCGATCTGGTAGACGGCATCGTTCATCCACAGCGTCTTGAAGGCGGTGCCATGGCCGCATTCATGCCAGCGGCTATCGGAAGCGGAACCGTAAAGGACGCCATAGGCGAGGAAGAAGGGAACCGCCCACCAGCTCCCCCAGAAATAGACGCCGAGGCCGCCGAGAAGAACCATGCTGCCGAGCCAGATCGCGGTGTCGCGGATAGCGGGACCGTCTTCCCGCTTCATCAGCTCCTTCATCTGCTTGCGGGGAATGTCGGTGTGATACCATTCGGCCGCGGCAAGGCCGCTTGCAACCGCCGCCTCGGCATCGCGGCCGAGCAGGCTGTAATCGCGCTTCGTCGCAACTGTCGTCATTCCTGCCTCCCCTGCAGCGTCGCGCCTCCCATGGAGAGCGCAATGCGGCTACAGCTTGTGGAACCGGCGCCACTCCCGATCGGCGCCTCCATTCGATGAAGCGAGGATAGGTTGACTTCTGGCGGTTCTCAATGCAGTCATGATATATTCTGTCAAATCCTATCACGGTGGCAGCCTCACGGATGAGAGAATAGTTTCAGGAGGAGAAATGACGAAGAGGCCGACGATCGCGGATCTCGCCCGCGCCTCCGGCGTGAGCGTCGCAACCGTCGACCGGGTGCTGAACGGCCGCCATCCGGTGCGCGAGGAAACGGCGCGCCGCGTCTACGACGCGGCGAAGACCATCGGCTATCACGCAGTCGGCTTGTTGCGGCAAAGGGTCTTCGAGGACCTGCCGCAATACGGGCTCGGCTTTCTCCTGCAAAAGCCGGAGCAGTCGTTCTACAAGGCCCTCGCAAAGGAGATCGAAAACGCGGCGCTTTCGGTGACGCGTGTCCGTGCCATGGCGCAGCTGGATTTCGTCGCAAGCTCCACGCCCGGCGCCATCGTCGAAAAGCTGAAGATGATGGCGGCGCGCAATCAGGCGATCGCGCTGGTGTCGCCCGACTATCCGGCCGTGACTGCGGCAATCGAGGAACTGAAGGAGCGCGGCATCCCCGTCTTCGCCCTGCTGTCAGATTTCGCGGCCGGCGTGCGCGAAGGCTATATCGGCCTGAACAATCAGAAAGTCGGCAGGACGGCTGCCTGGATGATCGCCAAGGCAGCCAGGCGGCCGGGAAAGGTCGCGGCCTTCGTCGGCAGCCACCGTTTCCACGGGCACGAGCTGCGCGAGATCGGCTTTCGCTCCTATTTTCGCGAGAACGCACCCGATTTCGAGGTCCTCGACACGATGGTGAACCTCGACACGCCCGAGATCACCCACGAGGCGACGCTCGATCTCCTGCAGCGCCATCCGGATCTCCTGGGCTTTTACGTCTGCGGCGGCGGCATGGAGGGCGCCATCTCGGCGATCCGCGAGGAAAAACTCGGGGGCAAGCTGCTCGCCGTCGTCAACGAGCTGACGCCGGAGTCGCGCGCGGCCCTTGCCGACGAAACTGTGCTGATGGCGGTCTCGACGCCCGTTCCTGCTTTGGCCCGGGAAACGATAGACCTCATGGTCGGCGCGATCGACCGGGGCGCTTCGAGCGTCCCCGGCCAGACTTTCCTGCCTTTCGACATCTATACTCCGGAAAATATCTGACGCCGGCGTCGCGAAGACATTTGCGAAATCGCGCTTTCTGGAAAACGATAGCGAATCAATAGCTTTTACAACCAGGAGAAAGCGATGCGGCGCTTCATTCTTAGTCTTCTGGGCGTTGCCGCGCTCGCCGTCGCTGCAATTGCCATTCTGCCGAGCCTGATTTCCAGCGACTGGATGCGGGCCGAACTCGGACGGCAATTGTCGGCTGCGACCGGCAGTTCGATCGCGTTCAACGGTCCTGTGAACCTTTCGGCATTTCCCTATCTCGCGGTCGTCGCGGAAGACGTGACGCTCTCGGCCGAAGCGGACGGGATAACCGCCGAGTTTGCGGAGGTCTCCGGTTCGGTGGCGCTTTCCTCCCTCTGGTCGGATCGGCTGCACATCAAGCAGATCGCGCTCGACCGTCCCGTCATCGTCCTCGAAGAAAAGGCGCCAGGCGACGCAACGCCGGCTCCCCGTGGCGGCGATGAGACCGGTTCCGGCGACCCGCTCCCCGCCCTCGTCGCCTTTCTTGAACGAAGCGCAATCGAGTCGGTCTCCATCACCTCCGGCACGTTCGTACGGCGAAGCGCAGCCAACCCCGAGGAGGTCGTTTCCGATATCGAGCTCACGCTCACGGCGCCCGATATCGACGACGAATTCTCTCTTTCCGCATCCGCCCGCATGGGGGCGCGGAACTACGAGACGAGCTTCACCATCTCAACCCTGCGGTCGCTGCTCGAGCGCCAGCCCGCCGATGTCACCCTCGCCGTGGAAGCGGATCCCGCTCCCGCGCCGGGCATGTCGAGCCTAGAGGCAAGCGGACAGGTCACCCTGAACGCCAATGGCAGCTATCAGATCAGAGGCGGTGAAGTGGAAGCTGGCGAACAGGCCTTCGGCCTGAACGCGCTCTTCGTCCCCGGAGAGCGTGCGCGCTTTCTCGTCGATCTCGAAGCCGACCGGCTTGACCTGACGCCGTTCATGGACGACACGCGGGAAACGTCGCAGTCGGGCGCGCCGGCCACGGGCGCGGCCGGACGGGCGAATTTGCAGTTCCTGGCCGGCTTCGATGCCGACATGAGCATCAACGCGGCCGCTTTGACCCTCGGCGAAATTTCAGCGTCGGACGTTTCCCTTTCGGCCGCACTCAAGGACGGGGAACTGGTTGCCGAGCTCGGGCATTTGGGGATCGACGCCGGCAGCCTTGTCGCCAATGTCGCGACCGACGTCCGGGCCGACGTCCCGGTCTTCCGAGGCCGCCTCGCAAGCAAGGGGCTCGACATAGCCAGGCTTTCCGCCCTCGCCGGCCAAACCGTCCCGCTTTCCGGAGCCCTGACGATCGACGCCGGCTTTGCCTTTCGCGGCCTTGATGCCCAAGACATCAGAAAGACGGCCGATCTCACGGGAACGATCGGCCTTCGCGATGCGGCCTATACCCTGCCGGGCATTGCCGATGAGACGATGCGCGAGGTGAAGGCGAAGAAGATCACGGCCCGGATCGAAAGCCTCGCGAAGCCGCTGCGCGTGGCCGGCCGCCTGGAATGGCGCAACGAACCGGTCGATGTCGATATGCAACTTCCCGCCGCCGATACACTTCTCGCCGGCAATCTCGCCGCCGAGGGGGTCCCCCTCAGGCTTCAGGTGAAAATGCCCGATGCAAGCCTGTCGCTCGACGGCAAAGCTGCTCTGCCGGGGACCTATGCGGGAAAACTCGATTTTTCCACCGCCGACCTTTCTGCTTTCCTCGCCGGCCTCGGGCAGAGCGGTGCGGAGAGCATCGGTCCGCTGGCGTTCAACGGGCATGTCGATGCGGGCACGACGAGCTTTTCCTTTCAAAAGACGACCATATCCGTCAACGGCGTCGTAGGCGCGGGCAGCGGTTCCGTCGAATTCGTGACCCCGCTGAAGATCACGACTGCGCTGAACTTCGACGAGCTGGACCTTGCGCGCCTGGCCGGGGCGCAATCCCCCGCGCCGCAGGCAAAGGCGGCGAAAGGGGCCGAACCTGCCGACGCTCCGCTGGATCTCTCTTCGCTCCGTTCGGTCGATGCAACCGTCCAGCTCAATGCCAAAAAGCTCGGCTACGGCAAGGTCTTCGCCGGACCGGTTGCCACCAGTCTCGTCGTCTCCGACGGCGTCGCAAGCCTGACGCTGCCCGAAAGCCCGTTCTATGGCGGCCATATCGTTGCGAGCCTCAAGGCCGACGGCTCCCGGGCCGAACCCTCGATCGCCCTGCAGGCCTCCATCTCCGGAGCCTCGGCCGCACCGCTTTTGACGGACATGGCGGGCTTCAGATATCTCGAAGGCGCATTGAAAGCCCGGTTCGACGTAACGGGTGCGGGCGGCACGACCAGGACGCTCGCGAAGTCGCTGCAGGGCACCGCGGATGTGGCCTTTTCCGATGGCGCCATTCGCGGCATCGACATCGCCGACGTCTACAACAATCTTGTGAGCCTGATGTCGTCAGGCTTCAAGCAGGACGGCAGCAAAGCGACGACATTCACCGAACTTGCGGCATCCTTCGCCATCGAAGGCGGCGTTGCCCGCACCGAAGACATCAAGCTTGTCGGTCCATTGATCCGCATGACCGGGAACGGTGCGGCCGATCTTGCCGAACGCACTCTGAATTTCCGGCTCGAGCCCCGCCTCGTCGCTTCTCTCCAGGGCCAGGGCGCCGAGATCTCCACCGACGGCATCGGCGTGCCTGTCGTGGTCGAAGGCAGCTTCGCCGCGCCGCGCATATATCCGGACCTTTCGGACCTGCTGAAGAACCCCGATGCCGCATTGGCAAAGCTTAAGGATTTCGGGCTGCCGATCGATAAGTTACCGATTGGCGACCTCGTTAACGGAGGCGGCGCGGGTGGCTCCGTGAAGGATCTGCTTGGCGGCGCCCTGAATAAGGCTCTAGAACGAGAAGAACAGCAGCTCTCGATTGAAGAGATTATTGGCGGCGGTACAGCGCCCAAGCCCGACAAGGCGGCTGTAGAAATGCCCTCGAACGAGGAGCCCGCAACCGCCGAGCAACCGGGAGTCGGAACTGAAACGCCCGGTCATGAGGCGGACAGTCCGATGGAGAGCCTGTTCAAAAAGCTCCTACGCTAGCCGACCCTATCCTGCAATTGTCCGGCATTCCTAAGAAACAATCAGGCGGGCATTGGCGTGGGCTGTAGGACATACCCAAGCGACTTTGCCCTCCGCTCGAGATTAGTCAGGATGCGTCGGCGGTAATTGTCCTCGTAGTGGGAGGCTCCCGGATCGCTGTATTCCATACCGTGCCGCAGGGCGTTGTAGAACAAGACGGCGATTTTGCGAGCCGTGGCAGTGACCGCCTTGGCCTTGCCGACACGTGCCGACAGACGCCGATAGAATGCCCCCAACGCGGTCTGCGTGCGCCCGACCGCAACCGCAGCAAGCCGCAGTAGCGCCGCGGCCCGGCTACCAGATCGTCGGGTCCGTGACGACAACACTTTGCCGCCGGAGATTTTGTTGCTTGGTGAGAGGCATAACCAGGAGGTGAAATGCTTGGCACTCGGCCAGGCCGAGAGGTTGGTCCCGCACTCTCCGACCAATTTGAGCGTCAGATAAGGCCCGAGCCCGTGAATCTGAGTGACATCGCAGCCGAGCAAGCCGTACAGGGCGGCGCGAACATCGAAGGCTGGGTCATTGGACTGCTTCTGCGTTGTCCGTACGGGCGGCGTGCCTACCGGGGTGGACGAGACCTGCCGCAGCCGTTTCAATACAGCCTCGATGCGCACGTCGCAGAGCGCCACTTTGGCTTGGTAGACGTCGTACAACTCCAGCGCCTGGGTCAGGGCAAAGATGTGCTCTTCGCGATCATTGCCGACGAGCGCGTGACGGATCGTCTCCGCAGACGCATGGCAGCGTGGGTCGCGATAGGACGCCAGAACCATCGGATCGCGCTCACCGGCGACAATCGCACGGATGATGGCCATGCCGGTGACACCGGTGATGTCTGCCACCACGTGGTGGAGCTGCAGATTCATTTGCGTCAGCGCTTTTTGCATGTGCTGGATGTGCGAGGCAGCGTAATCGAGCAAACGTTCACGCTGACGTAGATAGGCGCGCATGACCGCCACTTCGCCCTTCAGCCGGAAGCTGGCCCTGAGCAATCCATATTCATGCAAACGCTGCAGCCATTGGGCGTCGCTGATATCGGTCTTGCGGCCTGGCACGTGCTTGGCATCGCGGGCGTTGACCACTATGACCTCAAAGCCACGCTGATCGAGTATCTCGAAGACCGGAATCCAGTAGACCCCCGTGGACTCCATCACGACCGTGCGCACGCCACACGTCGTGAACCAGTCCGCCAACCGATGCAGATCGCCGGTGAAGGTGCCAAAACTGCGCACCGGCTCGGAAGCTTGGTCGGGGCCGACTGCGGCCACGTGCATCGTCGCACCGATGTCGATTGCAGCAGCATTCAAGTGAGTAGGGGAAATATCCCGCCTGCTGCGAGACTTCTTTGTTCGAGACATGCCAGGCTCTCCTATCCGGTTGTCGAACGGAGGGGCTGGGCTGTGCTAAAAGATCAAATTCCTAACCGGGATCGCCGACAACGGCGTCACCACTCTCAAGTGCGCAGCAGCCCATGGACCACGTTAGGTAACGGGGTGAAATGCCACCAAAATGCCGACGGCCACTCCCCTCCAGCGCTGACACTAGCACACCGTTTCTATCCCCGCAGGCGGGGCACCCCCCGCGAAAGGTTAGGTAGCAAAAACCACCAGACCTGAAATGGTATCCCGACTACCCTGGTTTCGGTGGCAACGGAGCCCTCGAATGGGTGTAGCGTACGAGTTGAAGCAGAAGCGGGCCGCCTTGACTGACAGGCGGGAGCAGATTGAAGGGAGCGGGCGGACATTCGGGAACTCATGAATGCGCTGGACCGCGTCATCCTGAGCTATGAGCCTGACTACCACGCGTCGACGTTGACGCGACCTGAGCGCGGTGGACGTTCTCGAAAGGCCAAGCCGTCTTCATCCGAGGTGAAAGCAGCGATTGGCGGCGTAAACAGTAAGCGGTCAGCCGATAACGTCAGGCTTGAACTTCCAGGGCATGAGCGCTTCTATTTCGGATGCGGGCCAGCCTTGAGCGATGCGGGTCAAGGTTTGGGAGAGCCAGTCGAGCGGATCGACGCAATTCATTTTGCAGGTTTGCAGCAAGGTGGCCACCGTCGCCCAGGTTCGTCCACCACCCTCGCTGCCGGCGAATAGACTGTTCTTTCTCGTAATTGTTTGGGGCCTGATCGCGCGCTCGACGATGTTGGAGTCGAT
>NZ_AQWP01000021.1 GCF_000375585.1 Sinorhizobium meliloti 4H41
CCTTGCGACGCCACGCATAGAGCTGCGACGGGTCCAGACCCTGAGAACGTGCAATCGCCGACACATTGGCCCCCGGCGAGAGCGCTTCCGCGACAAGCTGCGCCTTCTCCTCGTCCGACCAATGACGCGGCTTGCGTCGAGACCGCACCGGCTCCGCCGTCAGGACCTCGAATGTTCGATGATGATTCACACTGTCGCTCATAGGTTTCTCCGCATGACTCATGCAGAGAATGCGCGTTCAGCGGCCTTAAAGATACGTGGGGTAGCTTACGCGCTTACTGAGGAACTAACAGTGCCGGTGGTTAGACGCGCATGCCAAGTCACTTCGCCGGGAACTCGGTTGTTAGGACTTTGAAATCTCGATCACAACCCGCCCCCTGATATCGCCAGCTAGGATCGCCTCGGCAAGCTCAGGAAGCTTTTCCATCGGCTCGACACGCATCATTTTGACCAGCTTTTCGCGGTCAAGATATTCTGCGAGCGTCCTCCATGCCCGCTCGCGCTTGGAGCGCGGTGCCATGACGGAGTCTATGCCAAGAAGGGCTACACTCCGCAGAATATGGGGGAATACCGACGAGTTCAGCTTCGTTCCGCCCGCCATTCCGCATGCAGCGACCGCCGCACCGTACTTCATCTGCGCAATCACGTTGACGAGGGTCGTTTCTCCAATAGAATCAACCGCCCCGCTCCAGCGCTCATTCTGCAGCGGCTTGCCTGGTTCGGTCAGTTCTCCCCGATCGATAATGTCAGACGCTCCAAGATACCTGAGATAATCCCCCGTCTCTCGGCGTCCCGTGGATGCCGTAACCGAATAACCTTTTGCTGACAGAAGGCTTATAGCGACTGAGCCCACACCGCCTGCCGCACCGGTGACGAGAACCGGATCGTCGACATTGCCGATCGAGCCCCAGTCCTCTAAGGCGTCGACGCAAAGCGCAGCGGTGTATCCCGCAGTGCCTATTGCCATCGCTTCTTTTGTCGAGAATGAGTCCGGAAGTCGAATGAGCCAATCGGCCTTCACTCGCTGGAAGCGTGAATACGCGCCGGCTTCAGTCTCAGAGAGACCCCAACCGTTGACTATGACCTTGTCACCAGTTTTCCACGCCGCTGACTTCGATTCCACAACAGTCCCCGCAAGGTCGATACCTGCGACCAGAGGCACGCGGCGAGCAATGCGTCCTTTGCCCGTGATTGCCAGACCGTCTTTGTAGTTGAGGCTGGAATACTCGACCTCGACCAAAACCTCATAATCGGGCAGGTCAGCAATCGTGAATTCTTTGAATCGAACGGCGTGAGCGCCTTGGTCGTTCTCGATGACAAAGGCACGAAAAATCTCGTTGGTGTCCACTTTTCTGCTCCTGGGGAAAGCGCTTTATTGCGATGAGGGGAGAAAGATCGCGTCTTCAGGGTTCCACGTTAGTTTGACCGGTTTCCCTGCCTGTAGCGTTTGCATGAGGCTGAGGTCTCGCGATCTAACTTGCACCGGCACCTGCCCTATTTCGGCGATGACCTTACACTCGACACCAAGATAGATAATGTCGCGAACTGTGGCCGCGACCCGGTTCATCAGTCCATTCGACGAGTCCGGCTCGGTATGGACACGCAGACTCTCCGGTCGAATTACGAGACAGGCCTTATCGCCAGCGCGCAGTTCCCGATTGGCACCATCCGGTACGTCGGCGACAAAACCTGGGCCCGAAAAACACAGTTTGCCTGACGCATTTTCGACATTGCCCTCTATGAGATTGGCTTCACCGATGAAGTCTGCGACGAAGCGGCTCTTAGGTCCCCGGTAGAGCTCCTCCGGTTTGCCAATCTGTGCGAGCTCACCTTTAGAAAACAGAGCAATGCGATCGCTCATCACCAGCGCTTCTTCTTGGTCGTGCGTGACCGAGATAACCGTCGCCCCCACTTGGCGAGTAATCCGCAGGATTTCGAGTTGCATGCTCATTCGAAGTTTCTTGTCCAAAGCCGCCAGAGGCTCGTCCAGCAACACCAGTTCCGGTTTAAAAACCAGCGCCCTGGCAAGGGCGACTCGTTGCTGCTGTCCTCCGGACAGTTGTCTGGGCATGCGCCCCTCCATACCTGCCAAACCGACGACGCCGATCATTTCGTCCACTAGGCGCTTACGTTCGGCACGTTGCACACCCCGGGCCTCCAAAGGGAAGCCGACATTTTGCGCAATCGAAAGATGGGGGAACAGGGCGTAGTCCTGAAATACCATCCCGATGTTTCTCTTGTTGGGAGGAAGTTTCGCGACGTCGGTTTCGGCGAGCCTGATGCTTCCGGTATCAGGCGGATTGAACCCGGCAATGGCCCGAAGGGTTGTGGTCTTGCCCGAGCCTGAGGGTCCCAACATTGTCAGGAACTCTCCCTGCCGAAGACTGAAAGACACGTCCTTGAGCGCAATGACCTGGCCGAAGCGCTTCGAAATCGACTGCACCTTGAGTTTTGTATCGCCTTTTGTCATTTCACCTCTCCACGACGCAGTACTTGCACCGCCAACATTCCAATAGCCGAAATTAAAATCAGCACAGTTCCGACAGCCGCAACGGCCGGCGTCAGTTCCGTACGAACCTGCGACCAGATGACCACCGGGATCGTTTGCAGTTGGGGCGATGTAAGGAAGAGCGACAAAACCGCCTCATCCCACGAAGTGATGAAGGCGAACACGGCCCCAGCAGCTAGGCCAGGCAGTATCAGCGGCAAAGTGACACGAAAGAAGATTCTGAGTGGCCCAGCTCCCAGCCCGGCTGCAGCAAGTGCAAAATTCGGATTGATCAGCCGTAGGGACGCGCCGACCGAGACAACGACGAAGGGTATGGCAAGCACCGAATGACCAGCCACCAAGGCAGTAAAAGTTCCGTTGAGTCGGAACTGTCCGAAAAGCATGTACAGGCCGACAGCCAGCACAATCGCGGGTGTAACAAGTGGTCCAAGTAGCACGATCCGCCAAAGCCCTGAGGCGATCGCATTACCCTGAAGCGCAAGCGCAGCTAACGTGCCAAAGACGACCGCTATGACAGTTGTGGCAAGAGCAACGTATAGGCTGTTGTTAATGGCCGTACGCCACAGTGGATTAGTCACGATCTCCTCGTACCACCGAAACGAAAAGCCCTGCGGCGGAAAGTTTGGGAAGGATGAAGCCGTGAAGGAAATCGGGATGACGATCAAGGTGGGGACAAGCAAGAACAGGATTGTGAGGCTCACCGGTATCCACGCAAGCCGTCGATAGAGCGCAGGCGAACTCATCACGTACCCCTCCCTCGCGGTTGACGAACGAGCTTCCCCAGCATCGCAAAGACGAGGAATACACATCCGGTCAATGTCAAGAGGACCACCGAAAGCGCGCTCGCGAACGGCAGATCCATCAGCATCTGGACACTGCTCGCTATCAACTGGCCGATCATGATGTCGCCGGACCCGCCAAGTAACGCCGGAGTGATATAGAATCCCAACCCTAGTGTGAACACGAGAACCGCCGCCGACATGATGCCCGGAGCGCTCAGTGGGAGATAGACACGCCAGAACGTCCTGATGGGCCCCGCCCCGTTAATAGCGGCAGCTTCGATAAGACGCGGGTCAATCTTCGACATGACGGAATAAAGCGGTAAAACCGCATATGGCAGCAGGATATGTGTCATTCCCAGTATCACGCCGACGATATTTCGTACCAATGGAATGGGTCGGTCGACGAGCCCCAAAGACAAAAGCGTCTTATTAATGAGGCCAGTGTTCTGCAGCAGGATCAGCCAGGCATATGATCGCAACAGGAGGCTAACCCAGAACGGAAGGAGAATCGCGGCGCTTAGTGCGATCAAGGTCCACCGCGACGAAATGCTCATCATGTATGCATATGGATATGCGACGAGGATCGTGACCACCGTCACGATTGAGCAGACACCAAAGGTCCGAAGTATCACGTTGATGTACGCCGAGCTTTCCCAAACCACAGCATATGTGGACAGTCCGCCGTTAAAGCTCTTTAATACGATGTACAGCAGAGGGCCCACATAGAAAATGAACAGAAACGCTATCGCGGGTCCGATTAACGCTAGGGGCCAGTCTTCTGCAAACAGAGACCCGAGCCCTATTGGGGCCGTTTTCGCAGTAGTCATGTCAGCCTCGCGCCTCAGCTGTTACGATACTGCGTATCTCTCCAAGCGATTGCAGCCTTGAGCCCTTGATCGACTATCAATCGGTTGAAGGTCAGCTTCTCCTCACTCTCTGTCGCTTCGATAAAGATCCCTGTGTCGACGCCAGACAGGAGTGCGGACCGCATTCCTCCAATATCCAGGCTGCGGTTTATGGCGCGTTTTGTCATTCGCACTGCATCAGGACTGCAACGAGCGATCTGGTGCGCGATCTCCGTCGCGCGTTCGATGTGACGACCGTTTGGCACAATCTGATTGATCAATCCAAGCTCATAGGCGCGGCGTGCAGGGACTCGATCATCGCCCGTCAGCAAGAATTCCTTCGCGACTTTGGGAGCGATCAGCCACGGAAGAAGCAGTGCCACGACACCCGCACCGAACCGAACCTCCGGCTCGCCGATATAGGCCTCCTCATCAGCGACGGTGATGTCGCAAGCTAGCGCCAGTTCCAGCGCGCCAGCGAGACAGAAACCATGAATCGCGCTGATTGTCGGCTTGGGGCAATCCCAGAATTGCATTATGAACTCAAACGCCCCTTCCACGGCTCCGCGCCATTGGATGGTGGTCTTGTTGTCTGCTTCCGCCGCTTCCTTGAGGTCGAACCCCGAGGAAAAAGCCGCCCCGTTGCCACACAGAACTATGGTTCGCACTTCAGGGTCTTGAACATGCCCCTTGAGTGCCAGCGAGGTTTCGGACATCAGCGTACCATTCAGGGCGTTCAATGCCTTTGGCCGATTCAGGGTGATGAACCCGACGGGACCGCGGCGGTCACTGATGACGGTCGTGTAATCCTGGTCACTCATAGCTTCTCCTCACGCGGCAACCTCCGCCGCACTACGTAGATTTATGCTTATTGGTTCGCCAATTCTTGGCTTCGACCTGCTTCTCGATAAGGTATTCCTTCTGGGCTTTAAGCACCGCAACCATACCTTCCACGTCCCGTTCGACCAGCTTGGCAACGAGCAACTCATGTTGGTCCGAGAGGACTTGTCTCGCGCGGAAGCGGTAGAGCATCAGATTCGTGATCGGCTCGAGCCCTTCAATTGTGCCCGCTGCTAATACTGAGATGATCGTGTTGTGCGTCGCCCGCGCGAGTGCGGCATGGTAACGAACATCTGATGCACAGAACTCCACATCCGTGAGGTTCTTCTCACGCTGCGTAGCGATTTCCGCGGTCAGAAGAGCAATATCTTCATCCGTTCGGTTGGATGCCGCAAGGCGGCAGCACATCTCACCAAGCGCAAATCTCGACTCGATCACCTCTTGAAAGGTAAAGATATCCAGGCTTGCAGCAATCATTAATGGATCCGTTATTCGACTCTGCAGATCCTCCGGGGTAGGAAGTTTTACGAAGGTGCCGCCGGTTGCCCCACGGCGGGCTTCAATTAGGTTGTCGGCGGCAAGCCACTTCAAAGTTTCGCGGATTGTCGGCCTGGATACACCGAACAGTGAGGCTAGTTCGTCTTCCGTCGGCAGCTTTTCCAAAGGGCTAAGCTTTCCTGTCAGGATGGACTCCCTGATGCGGCCTGCGATCTGCTTCGGTGCGGTATCTTTATTGATCGCCCCAAACTCGACTTTCATTTTGATCTACCCGTGAGCTACTTTCGACGCCGGAATGGTCGTCGAATCCGAATTCGGATTATCATCACGAATAAACAGGGCATCAACTGCCACCGCGCCTTCTGCCGTGACTATCACCGGATTAACATCGATCTCGGAAAACAACCCGCCGACTTCACCGCAAAACACGCTAAACCGCTCGACCAATGCGGCGAGCTCCTGCACGTTTGCTTTGGGGCGGCCTCGAAAGCCGTCGAGCAAGGGAAATGCCTTCAGTCGCCTAATGTAGCCAAGCGCCTCATCCATCGTCACAGGCGGCAGAAATGACACGCTGTCCCGGAACAATTCGGTTGTGACCCCGCCTAGAGCCAATGTGATTATCGGTCCGAATTGATCGTCTTTAACCATTCCCAGAAGGATTTCCGTGCCGCCTGGATACTGCTTCTGAACCTGAACTTTATGGCCACACGTCATGGACATGCGGTCATAAGCCTCAATAAATTCAGCTTCCGACATGAGATTGAGAACGACTCCGCCGTGCTCGGTCTTGTGTTCGATCAGTGGATTTGCCGTCTTTAGAACGACGGGAAAGCCTAGTTGCGATGCCGCCTTACAGGCTTCCTCCTGGCTGTTGGCAAAGCGACTTTCAGCAACCGGAATTCCTGCCGAAATAAGCAATCGCTCGTACGCCTGCGCGTCAAAATTGCTGCCAGCCGACACATCCGAGCGATCAACGCATAGGGTTGAATTGATCTCATCACCTGACATTATCTGGCTAGACCGATGCCAATTGATGAAGTGTTTCATTGCCCTCAACGCAGTTTCGGCACCGGCAAGAACGGGGATTCGGAGCGCTCTCAGCCGCGAAGCGGCCTCTGGCACAACCGATGCATGGGCTGCGCCAAATACAACAAATGGCTTCTTGCACTCGAGTTTCGCGTTCTCCGCCAACTGCAGGCTATATCCCATACCCGCGGAAAAGAAGAGGTCAGCGGCAAGAGAGATGACGGCGACGTTGGGATCGCGTGCCAGTATCTCAATACATTCCAGCCCCACCAACTTGCCATCTCCCCACGCATCAACAGGATTCTCCGGCGAAAGACCGGGTTCCAGCACTTCAGCAAGCGCAGCACTCGATGCGGCAGTAATCTCGGCGATGTCCGCGCCGATCCTGTCGGCGATATCCACAATGAGTTGGCGCTCACCGCCAGAGTGGGTAAGCGTGGCGATGCCCCCGTCAGGGCACTCCCCGCCGAATCGAAAAATTTCAAGCGTATCCAGAAACTCATCCAGCGTATCGACTGCCACGACATTGTAGCGTTCGAAGAGAGCCTCATAGACCACATAAGACGTGGTCAGTGCACCGGTATGCGCTTTGGCAAAGTGCTTTCCTTTTTCCGACCTTCCAAGTTTCAGAACGACTACCGGGATGCCGCGAGCGCGCGCCTTCTCCAGTGCCGCGATGAAGGCGCGTGGATCTCGGATTGTCTCAATGACACAGCCGATAACGCGTGTGCTCTCCTGCTCTAGGAAAAAGTCCAGGTAGTCTGCGCAACTCGTAGCGATTTCCTGACCCGCGGATACGGCGAAATCGAATGCAAGGTTGCGACGATTGCCGATAAGCCATTCCCATATCGACCCGCTGTGGACGACGACGCTCACGCCGCTTACGCTTCCTTCGATGCGTGGTGCACCGAAAGATACGCGCAAGTCGTCCAGAGCATTCAAGAACCCCATACAATTGCCGCCGCAAATCGCCATGCCATATCTTCGTGCAATAGCCGCGAGTCTGTCTGGCAGCGGCAATTTTGCCTCCGGGTCGTACCCGCGGCCAAAGAGTACGGCAGCACGAACTCCGGTCCGGCCAGCCTCTTCAAGCGTCTCCTCCACGGCGCTATCCCGCACGCACAGCACTACGCAGTCTGGCCGTTCAGGCAAAGCAGAGATCGACGAGAAGCACGGAATCCGGCCTATTTCAGTATAGTTCGGGTTTACTGCGTAAACCCTCCCAGCGTAGCGGCTGTTAGCCACTGAATTGAGGACTCGGCGACCCACAGAATCTCCTCGACGCGACGCGCCGACGATAGCGATGACTAAGGGGCGAAGCAGTTTCTCGACCGACGAAGAACCTATTATATTAGCCATGCGATCTCGCAACCTCAGTCATCTTTGGATTGGGTCGGCGACATTTTGGCCGCCAACCATTCGAAGGCGCCTGAAATCAGCTGATGAGCCACTGCTGGAATTTGCGATCCAACTCCGCCTGGTTTTCTCGCCACCATTTGAAGTCAACCGGGACAGCGTTTGCCAGATGTTGGGTCGGGTAATTTCCAAAGTACGGGAAGCTCGAATCGAGGACAACGTTCTTGTTGGAGGGCCCATATGCCATGCGGCGAGAGAACTCTTTCTGCGACTCCTCCTGAGTGAATGAGGCTATCGCCTTCATCGCGAGTTCCTTGTTCGGAGCCCCCTTGGGTACGCCCCAGAAACCATTAGTCGGCAACCATTGATCCCAGAGGATATCAACGGGCCCCTCTGCTGCTGCCGCCACGGCACGGCCTACCCACAGTATGCCTATTGCTGCCTCACCACTCGCGAGAAGCTGGACAGACTGCGCACCAGACTCCCACCAGATGAGCTCAGACTTAATCGTATCGAGTTTCTTTAGCGCCCGGTCGACGTCTAGCGGGAAAAGACTCTTCAGATCAACACCATCCGCGATCAGCGCTGCTTCCAGAATTCCGCCCGCAACATACTTGTAGACAGCCCGCTTTCCAGGGAATTTCTCAAGGTCGAAGAAGTCGACAAAGCCCGCTGGCTTCTCCGATCCGAACAGGTCGTTACGGTACGCGATATTGGACGCCTCTACCGTCGCACCCACTCTGTACTTCGTCGTGAAACCATCGAGGAAGCGCTCTCTCGGGATGACGCTATAGTCGATTTCTTCCAGATAGTCGCCGTCATCGTCAAACCCTAGACCGTCGCTCATCGTTACCAAGTCCCAAGTAACCTGGCCAGAGTCCACCATCGCCCTCACCTTGGCATCGCTTGCCGTGGTGTCGTTGACGATTGTGAGGCCGGGGTGGTCTTTCAGGAAGGGTGCAACCAGAGCCGCATTTTGCGCATCCTGGTAAATCCCTCCGTAGCTAGCAAGCGTTAGCGATGTTGAAGCTTGGGCCCAAGCTACGGCTCGACCGACATACGGAACCGCAACGATTCCGGATGCCGCCGCAATGAAACTCCGTCGATTGATTTTCACGCTTCATCCTCCGTTTTCACCTCAAGAACAAAGTTAGCGCTGAGGATCGATGCTTGTCAATATAAAGGTCAGACTTTTATTTATATATATAAATACGAAAGCAGAGACGGAAGGAGGCTTACCCGCGCTGCCCGCATATGTGCTCGAAGCAAATTTCGTTCCACTTGCCATCTATCTGTTTCTCGACGTTATTTTTCCATAGCGGCGCAGCCTCATCACTGATGACAGCTACTTTCGATGACGAGATAAAACTTACCCCATTCGCGAATGACGCTCTTGCGCGCACAAAAAAGCCCGATGCCTTGCGGCACCGGGCGAAGTAGCAGGACCGCTGGCTCGGCCTCTGCGTGGAACGAATTAATTGGTGAAGCGAAACGGAGTTGCGTCGCTAACGGGATGTCATCTCGGCCTCATTTTTCGACCAACGTCAGCCGCCGTGCCGGCTCGGCAGATATGCCCCCGTTCGGCAATTTGAACGTTTTCAGTTGGCGGTCGACATCCGAAACTCGAAGCACCAGCCCATGGATGGCCGCTGTATTCTCCTCCACCATCGCAGCGTTCTGCTGGGTAGTCGCATCGATCTCGGCAACAGACGTCGCAATCTGCCGAAGGGTGACGACGTCTTCGCGCGTGACGTTCATCAAGTCCTCGATTTGGTCGGAAATACTCCCCACCCTGCTGGTGATACCGTCGATCTGTCCGGCTGCCAGACCTACGAGATCGACGCCGCTAGCGACGTTCTGATTGGCCTTCGCCAGGAGTGCCGCTATTTCCTTGGCGGAGGCTGACGATCGTTGGGCCAGCTCCCTCACCTCATGGGCGACGACAGCGAACCCCTGCCCCGCTTCCCCCGCTCGTGCGGCTTCGACGCCCGCGTTAAGCGCCAGAAGGTTGGTCTGGAACGCAATGCCGTCGATCACTCCGATGATGCTGTTAATTTCTCCGGAGGAGGCCCGTATTTCGGTCATGGCCTTCATGGCCCTTCCCATGACCTCGCGGCTGGCGTGCGAGGCTCCCAACGCCTCTTTCGCAATACTATTGGCGCTCTCCGCCTTCTCCTTCTGTATGACAATCGACTTGTTCAACTGGTCAATCGCGCTGGCAGTCTCCGAGACAGCGATTGCTTGGCGTTCGGTACGGCGAGCGAGTTCATCAGCACTTGATCTGAGTTCACCAGCTGCGTCGCTGACCGAGCGCGAGCTCTGGTCAATTGAATTCAAGGCGCGTCCAAGTGCGACAACTGCACGGTTGAAGTCCTGTTTCAAACGCTCCATCTCCTCGGGAAACACGCCTGTAACGTTGTGAGTGAGCTCACTGTTTGACAGCTTGGTGAGCCCGTCCCCGATTTCTTGGATCACGACTTCCAGCGAGCGGGACCTCGACTCCTTGTCCGCGAGGGTCTGTCGTCGTTCATCCTCTATCTTTGCTCTGCTTTCTGCTGCCTCGCGTTCAACCTCGCGCTGGCGCAGGAGGCTCTCTCGGAAGGCTTCAAGGTTGGTGGCCAGTGCGCCTATCTCGTCTCTCCGCGCCTGGTCGGCGATCGTCTCGGACAATCGGCCCTGCGCGACCCGCTTTGTCGCTTCCGACAAGCGTGTAAGCGGCGCAAACATCCGGTTTGTAAAAAGCATAGTGATAACAGTCATCACCAGGAGGGAACCTAGTCCGATGGCGGACAAGAGAGCTGCAAGCCTCAGCGAACCTTCCCGAAGCTTGGCACCGGAGATCATTTCGACGACTTTGAAGGTCATTCCTTGGAAGCCGACCTCGCGAATATAGGCACGCATCCGGTTACCGTCATGGACCATATCGAAAGAGGTTACCTTGCCCGACTGCGAGGCTGATGAGTTGAGGTCATCGGCGCTGAACGCCGCCAGCTTTCCGCCCTTGAGTTCGATGCCAGTCCCATTGTCGGCCACAATCGCCGTGCTCGTCTCCCTTGGATCCGTCACGCCTTTGCTCAGAACGTCCGCTATGGCCTGCTCCCCGATACGAAGGAGAATTACGCCGCTCGGTTGGCCCAGCTTTTCGATGGACGTCGCGAAGAAAGTTCGTGATTTGCCGGACGCGTCGTCGATGCGCAGACCCGAAAAGGTGATGCGCTTTCCGCTAGCGGCCGGCGATACAATCGCGGATTTGAAGGCGATGCCAGCGCCATCAGCCTTCCACTTTTCAGAGCTGATGTTCTCGGTAAATTCTGCGTCCTTTTTGAAGCTGTAGAGGACGGTCCCATCCAAATCGACAAGCAGGAGGTCTGTGAACCCCGTGCCTTCAAGCGCCTTCGCCACGACGGCCTGGAGCTTTTCGTGGGACGAGTAGTAATACCCGCTCACACCACGCACTGCGCTCAACTTGTGCCTCTCTTCGGCAGGATTAGGATTCTCCTCCACAAAGACACGTCGGAGTTCTGCACCTACGTCGCCGCTTCTTTTCGAAAGCTCCGCCCACGCACTACGTAGGCTGGTGACCCTTTGGAGCAGCTCTAACTGCGAGATGGCGGATGCCTGCCCTTCCATCTGCCGAAACTTCTCTGCAAAGAGGTCGCCGCGGAATGTCAGCGACTCGACTTTCGCCGAGCGGAACTGTTCCGTGGATATTCTCGAACTCGCTATGTATCCTAGAGCGCTGATGGTTGCGAACGAAAGCAAAAGGAGCACGACAAACGCCAATGTGACCTTCGATGAAATTGTCTTGAGACCCATAATCCCCTCGTGGTGTCTTCAAATTCCCCAGAACCTTCCAGCCCGCCGATTTCGTGCCGGAGGCAGCCAAAGCTTCGCTTCGTTATTCGAGGACTCCCCTAGTCCCCTTGAAAGAAAGCAAGCAAAATTTGGACCAGCGACTTACAGCGTTGTTTGCAAAGCGTTTTCCCAGCCGGTCAGTCTCAAGCTCGAACCTGTCTCAGGTTGGTCTCATTCGTGTCGCGATACTCTTTTCGCATTCACCGCCTGGAGAACGGAGGTCCTTCGCCCGAAACGTCTCGAGCCGGAACAGGTCCGGCTCGAAGTAGTCAAAGTCGACCATTGGGCAGCCGACTACGCGGCCTCCTCCAGGTAGTCGTAGCAGCAGTACGGCTTCAGGCGCTCTACATCGACCTCGGCACCAAGGCCGGGATCGGTGCCAACATCCAGGAAGCCGTTCCTGATACGGTCTTCCGGCGGGTTCTTGAGAACCTGAACGTAGCCCTGGGATTCGGGAAGGTACGGATAGATTTCAAGGTCCATCGCGTTCGCGCAGGCCGCCCACACCTGCAGCGTTGCAGCGGTGCAAAGCGACGAAGCGCAGTTATGAGGCGACATACGGGCGTTGTAGGCTTCGGCCATAGCGGCGATCTGGATAAGTTCAAACACGCCGCCGCAGTTGCCGACGTCAGGCATGACGACGTCAATCGCGCCCGATTCAAGGAGGTTCTTGAAACCGTTGCGGGTGTAGACACGTTCGCCGGCGGCGATCGGGAACTTATAGCGACCAGCAAGATTCTTGAGGCCTGCCAGGTTGAAAGCGTCCAAGGGCTCTTCGACCCACGAGACCTTCAGTTCCTCGCAGACGTCAAGGATACGAACCAGCTGGTCGTTGTTCACGCCACCGGAGAGGTCAATGAGAAGCTCGGCCTGATCACCGACGACGTCCTTGAGAAGGCGAATTCGGTCGATTGCACGCTTGAATTCACCGGCGGATAGCGAGCGCCGCTGCACGTGGGTCAGCGTGCGGCCGGGCTGCTGGGTTGCGAGCGGATAGCTCTTGAGCATCTTGTAACCGTCCTTGAGAGGACGCTCTGCGGCTTTCGCCCATTCGACCGCGTCGTTGCAATGGTAGTTCCAGCCGTTTGCGTAGACCGGAGCGGTCTTGTTGAACGCAGCGCCGAAGAAGTCATATACAGGTACGCCGGCGGCCTTGCCCTTGATATCCCAGAGCGCCTGGTCGATAGCGCTGACGGCCGCGAAGGCGATCGCACCGCCGCCCTTGGTCCAGAACGAGTTGTCGTAAATCGCATGATAGACGTGACGTGGATAGAGCGGGTTCTCACCCACCACACGGCCAGCGTAGTCAGCGACCATTCCCGCTGCACCGCGGGCGCCGAGGCCGTAAGCCACGGCAGCTTCACCCCACCCGGAGATACCCTCGTCAGTGATTACCTCGACCAGGACCGGACGAACACCGCCAGTCGGAATTCGATACGCACGGATATTAGTAACGCGCATGACTGCTTGCCTCCTTGCCCAAGCGCGGCGGCTCGGACGTGACGATTTTAAGTTGATGTTCTGAGCTGCTTCGGTTGGCGTAACGCCGATATCCTGCGAGCTTGGTACGAATTGTTCGCGCAACTGGCATCGCATGGCAAAATGGAAGTTCTTATACCTCTATCAATCCGGCTTATGCCGTGGGATCAACGAGATGAAAGCCGGCAAACAGGTGCCCGCTCGCCGCCCTATTGGGTCCCGAAGGTGCACATCGGCTCTGGGTTCAACGGGCGCGCATTAGCATTTCAGAAGGGAGCGCCACGTCACGCGTAATGGTGCGACCTGCAACTCGGCTGACCAGCATATCGACCGCGGTCCGGCCGATCTCCAGCCCACGGCCGTCGATGGAGACTAACGGGGGAGTTTGGAAAGCTCCCAATGACGTTCTACACAGCGACAGGATTGCTACGTCCGCAGCGGGGCTAAGGCCCGCTTCTCTCAGGGCCCGATACGCACCAACGGCAAAATCATCGTCTTCGACAACCAACGCGTCGGGGCGGGCGCCGGACGCGATCATATCTGCAACGAGCGTATAGCCGACCTCGAAAGGGGACCTGCTAGTGGGATGTCCCGACGGCTCACCTCTCAGAGGTGAGGTGCGCTTACCGAACGCTTCCAGATAGGCGCGAAACCGCAGTTGGCCGGACGATCGGCGATTTTCCAGATCCGTGGCATTTGGGCCGACGTATCGGACATCTCTATGTCCCTTTATCTTCAGGCTGTCGATCGCTGCTCTCACTGATCTCGAAATACTCGCGTATACGCAGTCGAAGCGATCGTCATTCTGCTGCCAGTCCGCGATGACGATCGGCAACATCAAACTTGCGGCGCGATCTGCCTCGTCGTCGGCAATTCCACCAATGATGACGCTCCCGAAGATGCGGGACGACAGCCGTCTGTCGTTGAGGTCTTCAATTGAGAGGTCGACGATAGTGAACCTGAGCTCCGCGCTCCGGCGCTCTATGCCCAGGCGGATCATCGACATATGGCCATCGTTCAAGACCGATCCGCCCTGACCTCGGCTTGCTATCGCAATTGATTTGTAAGATTTCGACTCCGGGGTCTTGGCCGAAGCTCGCATCCTCGGCGAAACGTAGCCAAGTTTCTTGGCGGTCGCAACGATAGCGCCGCGGAGTTCGGGAGAGGTTTTGAAGGTCGGATCGCCGCTGAGAACCCGCGAGACGGCAGCTGGAGACGCGCCTACGATATCTGCGATGTCTCTCACCGTCGCCATGGTTGTCACGCGTGCGATGCCGGGACCGGCGTGCCGTTGACCTCGTCGGCCTGATGGGATCGCAACACTTTTCTCAGGGCCTCGTAGCACTGATCGGCCACCTTAGAACGGGGGCGATACCGCGGGCGGATCAGGTAGTACCGAGATGGCCGCACGTCCGAGATTCGGTGATAGTCTGCCTCGAGCGCTCCCGAAGTCAGTGCCTGCATTGTGGAGCACGTGATGCTGTCGACAACCGCGACGCCGCGGTTCATGACCGAGAAGCATGCCATCGGGAAGAAGCTTGAAAACTCGACACGCGGAGGTCCCAGCTGCCCCCTGATCTGATGCGTGGCCCGGTTTTCTTCGTAGAGGATCGAGACATCGAGACCCCTGAGGGTTCCGATCGAGACTGCCCCCTGGCCGGCGACAAGCCCCCTCTGGCAGATGGCATACACAGGTATTTCGAACACCTCCGCTTCGAATAAAGAAGAATTCGTGAGAACCTCGGACTTCCCCTCGTCGGTCAGCGCAATGTCGTGGCGCTGGTTTTCCATCTCCGACACGATCGCGGCCGAGGTGGCCGTCATGAGGCGCAGCTGCTGACCTTGAGAAGCGATCCCGGCAATCGCAGAAGGCACGAGGTAGTTTCCCGTATTGCTTGAGGAAATGATGGAAATACGGGGTACCTCAATCGAGGTGAGCTGTCCGAAGCGATGGCGGATATCGTTGATCTGCGCCATAAGCGGGCTGATTTGCTCGAAGAGCACGTCGGCTTCGGCGCGGGGCGTGATCCGACCCGCATGGCGATCGAACAAGACCGTGGTCAGTTGATCCTCGAGAGTAGAGATCGTCATGCTCACGGCCGGCTGCGTACGGCCCAGGTTCTTTGCAGCTTTCGAGATGCTACCCGTGAGCATCACCTGATAGAACGCTTCGATCTGGTGATACTTCATGTCCCGCCCCCACCTGGCACACCGACCCGGCCACTCGAGCTTTCCGTCGCCAGCACCCTTCTGGCCAGAATGACGTCTTTCCGGATTTGTTTGATCATCGGCTCCAGACCTTCGAAGCGGAGCTCTGGCCGCAGGAATTTTACGAACCGGACCGAACACGCCTCCCCATAGAGGTCGTCTGAAAAGTCGAGCACGTACGTCTCGAGGATCAATTCGCCGTTCTCGACTACCGTGGGCCGCCTTCCGAAGCTCGCCACGCCGCAGTGGCATTCCCCCGACGCGCGGATGAATTGAACCGCGTAGATTCCGGCCTCCAGATCGACATCTTTGCCCAGGATCATATTTGCGGTCGGGAAGCCGATTGTCCGGCCCAGCTGCGCTCCAGCGACGACCACCCCTGAGACGACTTTAATCCTGCTCTGTGGCTCCCGTTCGGCTAGCGGGTAATGCCAGAATGGAGCGTCTGATTTGTGGTCCGTGGAAACTTCGATATCTTCATTAGCTAGCATCTCGCCCTCCATTGGCCACCAATCCCGGCGGACGGCGATGGGCCGCCCGCCGTTTCAACGTTAGTCGATCGAATCGGCGCCAATCGCTGTCAGCGCGGCTTTCCCGACCTCGATGTCCTGATCGCCCGTCCCGGAGCCGACGCCGATTGCTCCCGCCAGTCTGCCGCCGAACTTGATCGGCAGGCCGCCTGGAAGATTCGTCACACCGCCTGAGGTCGCAATGCCTGCGGCAACCGCAAACTCCGGCGTCATTCCGCCCGTCTTGTTGCGGATGGATGCGGCGGTGCGGGCTTTCGCCCGCGCCGTCTGCATGCTCAGGTACTTT
Source organism: Sinorhizobium meliloti 4H41 (assembly GCF_000375585.1). Lineage (GTDB taxonomy): Bacteria > Pseudomonadota > Alphaproteobacteria > Rhizobiales > Rhizobiaceae > Sinorhizobium > Sinorhizobium meliloti_A. The sequence continues at coordinate 16,215 of NZ_AQWP01000021.1, forward strand.
GCGCCGTCCATCCGGAGGCTAGCGATTGTCTCGCCGCTCGCGTCGACAATGCAGATGCACTGCGGGACGGACATTTGCTCTGCTTTGGCCACAGCTGCCTCGAGGGCGTCCGACGCGCCTCGGTGAGACAGGACCACAGCTTCGAGATAGGAAGTGGGCATTTCATTCTCCTTCGGGTTTAGTATCCGGCGACTGCATCGACGCGGTTGCGCAAGGGCTCCCCTTGGAGGTCCCGGCTTACGTTGTCCGCAAAAATCGAAAGGCAACGATCGACGTATCCGTCCGCGTCGTCACAAGAGATGTGGGGGAAGATCATCAGATTCGGAACGTCCCAGAGCTGGCTATCGGCGGGGAGTGGTTCCTGGTCGAAGACGTCAAGCGCCGCTCCGCTCAACCGGCCATCCAACAAGGCCCTTACGAGGGCCTTCGTATCGACGACGGGCCCCCGCGCTATGTTGAACAGCGATGCACCGGGCTTCAGGAGCGCAAGTTGCGCCTCACCGATCAGCCCTCTGGTGGAAGCGGTAAGCGGGCAGCTTACAACGAGGCAATCAGCAAGAGACAGCGCCCTGTCAAGATCACAGACGGCGAAGACTTGGTCTGCGCATGGACCAGCTTCCCCTGATCGCGTAACTGCCACGATCTTCGCACCCAAAGGGCGGAGTCGGTCGGCAATCGCCGACCCGAGCGCGCCGAAACCTACGAACACGATTGTCTTTGTTTCAATTCCGGTCGCCAGGCGGTTATCCCAACGATGGAGACGCTGGTTTTGTATGTGCCTCGGCACTCCCTCGCACAGCATAAGGACGGTCATGAGACCGAAGGCTCCGCCCTTCCGCCCGTGTACGCCGCTGCTATTCGTTAACACGGCTCCGTTCGGAAGCCAGTCAAGCGGCATGTACTTCTCTACGCCGGCGCTAGTGCAATGGATAATGCGAAGCCGTTTGCCGTGTTCCTTCAGTCTCGCGGTGTCAAACCCGGAGCCGACGAAGTAGTGCGCCCGCTCCAGTGCTTCGAAGTCTGGAAAGTTGGCGCTACACGATCTGATTTCCGCTGTGGCGGCGACGGAGCCCAACGCGTCTGCGATCGCCTGTTTCGAGACGAAGTACGGCGACTCCTGCGGCAATGCGTTTTCAACGTAAATCAGAAAGTCTCGCATATTAAGTCCTTTGCTACCCGCCGAACCCCTTCATGCAATTTTCGTGCCATCTGAAAAATTTCTCCCGCGAGGGGCTTGCGCGATTTGATGCCCTGTGCCTACCCTAAGGGCGTTCGGAGACTGTGCAGGAGAGATGGCGCTAGACGCCACGCCGAAGGAGCAACCCCCCAGGAAACTCTCAGGCAAGCAAGACTGCTCAGTTGAACAATCTGGAGAGAGGCGTTCACCGCCCACCGAAGGGGACCCCCACTGGGGATAAGCTCTCAGGTAAAGAGACAGATTGGGGGCTGTGGGATTGGCGAAGTCCCGGCACCAACTGTTGGAGAGATAGAGTGCCCCATATAGCTGTACTTGGCGCTGGTATCACCGGCGTGACGACCGCCTACGCCCTTTCGCGCCGCGGCTTCGACGTCACCGTTGTCGAACGTCACCGCTACCCTGCGATGGAAACTTCGTTCGCTAACGGCGGCCAGCTCTCCGCGAGTAACGCGGAGGTCTGGAACCACTGGTCTACCGTGCTCAAGGGCATCAAATGGATGCTCAAGAGTGATGCCCCTCTCCTTATGAATCCTAGCCCGAGCTGGCACAAGTATTCGTGGATGGGGGAATTCATGGGGAACATCAGCGGCTACCGGACAAACACCGTCGAAACCACCCGGCTTGCCATCGCTGCTCGGAAACACATGTTCGATATTGCTGAGCGAGAGGGAATAAATTTCGACCTCGAAAAGCGCGGCATTCTGCACGTCTACTACGACAAGCCGAGCTTCGACCATGCCAGCAAGGTGAATGCGCTGCTCACCGAAGGTGGACTTGACCGCCGTCCCGTCACACGGGAGGAGATCAAGACGGTCGAACCCGCCCTGGTTGGCGACTTTCACGGCGGTTTTTTCACCCCCTCCGACTCAACAGGCGACATCCACAAATTCACCCGGGGACTGGCGGAAGCTTGCGCCAAACGCGGGGTGAAGTTCCTTTTCGATGCTGAAATCCAGAGCGTAAAACCGGGCCATACCATGAAGGTGTACTGGAAGTCAGCCGAGACGCCTAACAGCGAGACTAACGTCCTGTCCGTCGATGGCGTGGTAGTATGTGCTGGTGTCGGCAGCAGGAAAATCGCAGGTATGCTCGGCGACCGCATCAACGTTTACCCGGTCAAGGGATACTCGATAACGGTTCATCTCGACGACGATCGAAGCCAACGCGGTGCTCCGTGGGTAAGCCTCCTAGACGACCGCGCTAAAATCGTTACGAGCCGCCTTGGACCAGACAGGTTCCGAGTGGCCGGAACCGCAGAGTTCAACGGCATCAACCGCGATATCCGTCATGACCGAATAAATCCGCTAGTGGACTGGGTAAGAACTCTCTTTCCCGATGTATCCACGTCACGGGTTGTGCCTTGGGCGGGATTACGGCCCATGATGCCAAATATGATGCCCCGTGTGAAAACCGGCTCCCGCCCGGGCGTATTCTACAACACAGGCCACGGCCACCTGGGATGGACCCTTTCTGCTGCAACAGCAGAGATAGTGTCCGAGCTCGTGGAACAGAAACATAAACCATCAAGAAGTAGGGCTGCCTAAAAGTACCTCCGGGGGCCGAACGAAAGTTCGGCCCTTGTTGCTTAGCAAACGTCTCACTCCCGGCCTTTTCTCATTGACGAATCTCAATTCTGAGACTTTGTGAAGGATTTGAGACTCACTGAAGAGACCCAACAAATTGTTGATATTGAAAGCGTTTTTAAGTTGGCACGCAGCTTGCTCCCCTGTTCGTGAGGATCGGACAGGCCGATCTGAATTCGAAGAGGAGACTTCAAATGGACCTCGGTCTATTTATGATGCCACTGCATGACCAGCGGCGAAACTTCACGGAGCTTCTGAAGCAGGACCGTGAAGCTGTCATCCTCGCCGATCGCCTTAACTTCGCAGAAGTGTGGGTCGGCGAGCACATTAGCTGCTCTTGCGAGCCCATTGCAGACCCGCTTCAGTTCTTTGGCACACTGATCCACGCAACGAAGCAAATCAAATTCGCTACCGGCGTCCTCAACCTGCCGCAGCATCATCCGGCCCGCCTGGCAGGCCAGATCGCCCAATTCGACCATCTGTCGGAGGGTCGCTACATCATGGGCGTCGGCCCGGGCGGCCTAGTTACGGACATGGAACTTTTCGGCACGCAGGACAAGAACCGCGCCGAGATGACGACCGAGTCCATCAAGATCATGCACCAGATCTGGTCGCAGGATCCGCCTTACAATATCAAGGGCAAATACTGGGACGTCGTCATCGAAAACACGCTCATTCCGAGCCTTGGCTTCGGACCGATGCTGAAGCCATACCAGCAGCCCTTCCCCGAGCTGGCCATCTCCGTTATGAGCCCGTCCTCGAGCAGCGCTCGCCAGGCCGGCGAAAACGGCTGGAGCATCGTATCCGCCAACTTCACGCCGGTTGCCAACGTCAAGACTCACTGGGACCAGTATCTCGTTGGGTGCGAAAAGGCCGGCCGTCGTCCCGACCGCAACAAGTGGCGCATTGCACGCTCTCTGCTGGTAACGGACAGCGACCAGGAAGCAGCTGACTATCTGGCAGAGGATTCTTCGTCGTACCGTTGGTACTACGAATATATCGTCGAGGACATGAAAGCCTTCAAGCTGTTGGGCGTCCTCAAGCCATCGATGAACACGCTAGATGAAGACATTACGGTCCAGAACTGCCTGGACTGGATGGTCATGTCTGGCTCGCCGAAGACCGTCCTCGACAAGCTTGTGGCATTTGTTGACGACGTCGGGGGTCCGTTCGGCTCACTGATGATGACTCAGAAAGACTGGGACCGCCCCGCACTGCACAAGCGTTCTATGGAACTGCTTGCCACGGAGGTCATGCCCAAACTGCGCCAGCACGTGGGGACACTCGCCGCAGCCGAGTAAGCAACTCCATCGATCGCCACGCGGGGAACCCCGCGTGGCCAAGTACAACAAACCACATGCGGGAATTTTCACTTTTCAAACTGGGAGCGTTCATCGTGAAACCGAAAGACAATCAATCTGTAGAAATCGGACGCGCGCGCACGGCGGATCTTTTTAATGAGGTAATGCTCGGCCGTCGCAGCTTCATGCTCGGCACCGCGGCGGTCGCCGCCGGTGCGACCTTGGGGGCTTGGGTGCCTTCGGCACGCGCTGCCGTTAGCGGCAATCTCGAGGTAATGGCCTGGGAGGGATATACCCTCGAGCCCGAAACGGCGGAATGGCGCAAGGCGAACAATGTCACAATGCGCGCCGCGATCATGAGCAATCAGGATGACGTCACTGCAAAGGTAGTCGGCAGCAATGCTGTACGGCTCGACCTTGCCGAGTATTCCAACGGCTACAACGCGATCTACAAAGAACTCGATGTTCTGACGGAACTCGACGTTGGGAAGATCCCTAACTACAACAAGGGCGATATATATGCTCCCTTCTTTGAAGGGGACATGTGGTTTTGGGATGGAAAGAACTGGGCCATGCCCTGGGTGTGGGGCTTGGACACGATCGTGGTCAACCCTGAACTCGTGGGATTTGAGGTCAAGAGCTACGAAGATCTTCTGCGCCCGGAGCTTACTGGCAAACTCGCGTTCCTCGACAATCCGCTCACGGTGTGGCCGCAGATTGCCAAGGTCACGGGGTACGGCGAGAAATTCCCGAACCTGACCAAGGACGAACTTGCCGATTGCTTCGAGAAACTAAAGCCCTACCGCGACCAGACCAAAGTCTTTGCCTCGTCCAACGGTGACGTCATATCGCTCTTCGCCTCGGGCGAAATCGCCGCCTGCTTCTGCGTGTGGAGTGCCGTCCCGCTTGAAACCGCCAAGCAGAACGTGAAAACGGTCTCGATCTATCCCAAGGAGGGAGCTGCGGTTTGGGCAGACGCTTGGTTCATCCCCAAGACTGCCGAAAACATCGAAACCGCTCACGCCTTCATCAACGAAGCGCTGAAGCCGGAGATTCAGGCTTCCATCTCGAAAACAGCCGTCGCCGCAGCAGTTTCCAAGAAAGCTCCGCCGTTGATGGACGCGGAAACCAGAGCGTTGTTCGACTACGACAACTTTGACGAGCAGTTCAAGGCGATGAAGGTCTACGGCCAGCCGCCGCGCACCTCCACCGAGTTTGCGACCTATGACGACTGGCTACAGGTCTGGGCCGACTTCCGCGCAGGCTTCTAATGTACCCGGCCAGCGGGGGTTTCCCGCTGGCCGGCATACTAGCATGCTATGATAATTCTCTTAGGTAACGGGATGTACGCTTATGGCGACTGCCGCTGAATACGTCGACAAGAACATCGATGCGTCGGGGAACCCCGCGCGATTCAAACTCCCTCCCGGTTTTAGCCTCGCAAGTCTACCGTTTGGCTTTTTGATCGTCTTTTTTATCGTGCCGGTCGTTCTTCTCTTCGTGACGAGTTTCTTCACGGCCCGTTCGTTCATCATCGAGCCCGTATGGAACCTGGACAATTACGCAAGAATCCTCTCCGCTGCGGGCTTCTGGCAGGCGACGTGGGTCGGAATGAAGAACGGCTTCTACACTGCCACCTTTTCTGTCGTCCTGAGTTTTCCGGTCGCCTATTATCTTGTCTACAGAACCAGAAGCAACGTGATCATGTATCTCGTTCTCTTGTCCTGGTTCTCAAGCTATCTGGTCCGCGTTTACGCTTGGCGGACGATCCTCGGCACCAACGGCGTAATCAACTCGTTCCTGATGGGCAGTGGCATGATCAGCGAGCCTTTAGAAGTCATCCTCTTCAGCCCGTTCGCTTCCGTGCTGACCCTGATCCACATCATGCTTCCATTTTCGCTCTTGATCCTCGTGGCGTCTTTACGCGACGTCAAACAAGATTACCTGGACGCCGCGAGAGACTTGGGCGCTACGAAGATAGGCGTGCTTGTGAAGGTCATTCTCCCGATGACTTACAAGGGAATCGTCGGGTCGTTCATGTTCACGTTTATTCTCGCCGCCGGTGACTACATTACCCCGCAGCTTCTCGGTGGACGTGATGGGGTGACGAGTGGTCTCCTGATCGCCAATCAGTTCCGCAGCGCGGGCAACTGGCCGCTCGGTTCGGCGATGGCATTCACGCTTCTTGCAACCTTCGTCGCCGTTTACGTGGTCTTCACGTTGACCCTCAGAGTTCTCAAGCTTGCGCCGGGTCGGCGCTACCATGGGTGACCGCCATGCTCCGGGCCTATCTTTCCGCGTACCTGTTTTTCCTGTTCGCACCGATCGCGATCATTATCTTGTTTAGCTTCCACGCTACGCCCGCTCTCACCTTCCCAATCGAGGGACTGAGCCTGAGATGGTATCAGACGCTGCTGTCGAAGCCTGAGTTTGTCACCTCGCTTCTCAACAGTTTGAAAGTCGGTTTCTTCACGGCCGTCGTCACGACGATCCTCGGTACGCTTGCTGCCCTGGCGCTGATCCGCATGAAGCGCTCCCAAAAGGCAATATTCGAGTGGCTGAACTTCGCCCCGATCGGTCTCCCCGGGCTTTTCATCGGCATTGCGCTGGTGACGCTCTTTGCCCAGATCGGCCTTCCCCGGTCGCTCGTCACTGTCACCATCGCGCACGTGCTCTGCACGCTTCCGTTCTTCGTAGAGACAATGCGGTCCCGCATCAGTTACTTCGACCAGTCGCTCGAAGAGGCTGCCCGTGATCTGGGTGCATCGCAAATGCAGACTTTCAGGCTCGTCACGATCCCGATCCTCGCACCGACGATTGCGGGCGCGGCAATCCTTTCATTTGCGCTTTCGTTCGACGAATTCATCGTCACGGTTTTCGTCAGCGGGAACGACACAACCCTTCCGCTTTACATCTGGTCGATGATGCGCCGCACGGTCGACCCCTCGATCAATGCCGCGAGTGTCATCGCCCTGGCTCTGTCCATCGCAGTTCTCGCCGCGGGCGGGTTTACGCTCTGGCTCCAACGGAAACGAGCTGTCGCAGCGCGCGACACGAATGAATAGGATATCGCCATGTCTCAGAACATCGTAGAACTGAACAAGATCACCAAGTCGTTCGGCATCTTCACGGCGCTAGACAATATCAACCTCAACGTAAAGAAGGGTGAAATTCTCACCCTTCTCGGACCCAGCGGCTGCGGGAAGTCAACGTTGATGAGGATCGTGGCCGGATTCGAGAATGCCACCTCGGGCGATGTCGTCATTTCCGGCAGGGACGTCACACATGTTCCGCCGGAAAAGCGTCCGGTGAATATGGTGTTCCAGCGATACGCGCTCTTCCCGCACCTCGACGTCTTTGACAACGTGGCGTTCGGCCTGCGTCTACAGGGGCTCCCAAAGTCCCAGATCAATGACCAGGTGACCAGCATGTTGAAGCTGGTGCAACTTCAGGACTTTTCGAACCGGTGGATCGGCGAGATCAGCGGCGGGCAGGCACAGCGAGTGGCGCTCGCACGCGCACTCGTCAACAAGCCCTCGGTTCTCTTGCTCGACGAGCCACTGGCCGCTCTCGACCTGAAGATCCGTCACCACATGCTCGACGAACTCAAGCGTATCCACACGGAGACTGGCACCACGTTCGTCTACGTCACCCACGACCAGGACGAGGCCATGATCCTTTCGGACCGCGTCGTATTGATGAACAAAGGTACAATCGAGCAGATCGGTACCCCCGATGAAATGTACGGCGCTCCCAAAACGCTCTTTTGTGCCAAGTTCTTCGGAGACACAAACCTTCTCGATGGTCACGTGAAGAACGCAGACGGCACTGGTGCTATCGTCGATCTTCCCGTCGGAGCGGCTCAGGTCACGAGCGGCAACCTGCGAGCGGGCACACCTGTCCACGTGTCGATCCGTCCTGAAGCCATCAGCATCGGGACTGCCAATGGGGCACAGGCGGAAGCAACCAATCAGGCCGCCGGCAATGTCGAGGACGTCGTATTCATCGGCAGCCGCGTGGTCTACAAGGTTCGGCATAAAACCGGAACGCTCCTGAAATGCCAGGAACACCGTGCGGCAGCGGGTGTTCGTTTCGGCATCGGCAGCCCGGTTTCATTGAGCTGGGACCCGGCATCCGTGGTCGTGCTCGCAAGCTGAACCACTAATTACAGGAAATGAAAATGTACGATTATATTGTCGTCGGTGGCGGTTCCGCTGGATGCACGATCGCATCGCGGCTAAGTGAAAGTCCGGACAGCAACGTTCTCCTCCTTGAGCAGGGCGATCGCGACTGGAGCCCCTACATCCATTTGCCGGTCACATACTACAAGACGTCCCAGAGCGACATGCTGACGCGTTACAAGCTTGAACCTCAGCATCATCAAGGCGGGATCACTCCGGAATTTGTACAGGGTCGCGTACTGGGCGGAGGGAGTTCCGTCAACGCAATGGTTTACATGCGCGGCATCCCCCAAGACTACGATCAGTGGGAAGCCGACGGATGCCACGGCTGGGGTTACAAGGATGTGCTCCCCTACTTCAAAAAAGCCGAAAACAACGAACGTTTCTCCGGCGAAGTGCATGGAACTGATGGTCCGTTGAGTGTCTCGGATCAGCGCCATACGCACTATCTCACGAAGGCGTGGGTTCGCGCGGCTCAAGAACTCGGCATCAACTTTAATCCGGACTTCAATTCCGGCGATCAGGCAGGAGTCGGTTTTTATCAGGTAACGATGAAGGATGGCCTGCGATGCAGTGCGGCTGCCGCCTATCTCCGACCGGCACGCAAGCGCAAGAACCTCACGGTTCAAACCAAGACCAAGGCACTGCGGATCCTCATCGAGAATAATCGCGCTGTTGGCGTGGAGTACTTTCAGAAGGGACAGGTCGTGCGCGCCATGGCCTCCCAGGAAGTGGTCGTCTGCTCGGGTGCGATTGGCTCACCGCATCTGCTTCTGCTCTCAGGCATCGGTCCTGCTGACCACCTCCGGGAGATTGGCGTGGACGTGGTCCATGACCTGCCCGGCGTCGGCCAGAACCTGCAGGACCATTTCGACATGTTCCTCATCTACGAACTGACCGGCGCACACAGCTACGATAAATACAAGAAGCTACGTTGGCAGGCGTGGGCCGGCTTGCAGTACGCGCTGTTCCGCAACGGCCCTGTGACCTCCAACGTCTGCGAAGGAGGTCTTTGCTGGTACGGAGCCGACGATGACAAGCTCCCGACTCTGCAATACCACTTCCTTCCCGGAGCTGGCGTCGAAGAGGGGTCCGACTCCACCCCCAGCGGCAACGGCTGTACCACCAACGTGTATCAGTCCCGCCCGCGTTCACGTGGGTACGTCAAACTCCGTAGCGCCGACCCCAACGTCTTCCCGGTGGTGGATCCGAGATATTGCGCCGAGGAATACGACGTTGAGTGCCTGGCCGAAGGGGTACGCATTGGCCAAGAAATCCTTCAGCAAAAGGCGCTTTCCCCCTACGTCTCTCATCCCTACCGCCCTGGTGGCGTTTTAAAGACCAAGGCCGAACGTATGGACTTCGTCCGCAAAACCGGTCAAGGGGCGCTGCATCCATCGGGCGCGTGCAAGATGGGCACGGACGAAATGGCTGTGGTCGACACTCAGTTGCGCGTCCGTGGCATTGACGGACTTCGCGTCGCGGACACATCGATTCTTCCCCGCGTGCCGTCGGGTAACCTCAACGCTCCTGCTATCATGGTGGGCGAGCGGGCGGCCGACTTCATTCGCGGCAACAAGATCTCAATTGCACAACCACGAGAGTCGTCCCATGAATTTGCTTGATGCTGTTCGATCGGACGTCGAACAAGACTTCTCGTGGTGGCAACAAGATGCGCGGTCGTTGTTCGGCTCGAGCACACAGCCGCCGCTTACCGGCACCGTTGATGCTGACGTCGCCATTGTTGGAGGCGGTTTCACGGGTCTGTGGACCGCTTTGGTTCTCAAGGAACGTCAACCACATCTGCGCGTGGCGATCTTGGATGCATATCGATGCGGCGACGGCGCGAGTTCGCGCAATGGCGGCAACGTCCATGGTTATTGGGGGGCGTTGCCAACACTGCTTCCGATCTTCGGTGCCGATAAAAGTATCGACGCCGCCCGACTAGGAACACTTGCACAAAAACGTCTACGCGAGTTTGCAACCGCTCCGGGTCGCGATGTCTGGTGGGTCGGAGAGGGATATCTGCGCGTCGCCACGTCGGCGGCTCAAGTCCAGAAGCTTCAAGTCTTCATCAAGACAGCTCGTGATCTAGGCGTCGATTCCACGCTAACTCGGCTCTCACAAACCGAACTCAGAAATTTATGCAATTCCCCTCGCTTCCTAGAGGGACTCCTCTTCTCCGAAGGAGCAACTGTCCACCCAGCTCGACTGGCCTATGCCCTTCGGCAATCGGCCCTTGATGCCGGCGTTCAGGTTTTTGAGAACTCGCCAGTCAAGCGCGTACGCAAGGGCTCTCCCAATAAGGTTGAAACCGGGCGAGGAGCGGTGACGGCAAGGGATGTCGTCTTGGCGACATACACTGGCACAATGGGGCTAAGTCCCGTCGCGCGCACCACCACGCTCTTCTCAAGCTTTCCGGTGATGTCGGAAGCTGATCCCGAGTATCTCGAGAAGATCAACTACGACGTAGCACGAGGTCTCGCCGATCTAAGGATGTTCACGCACTACTTCCGTCGAACCAAAGACGGCCGCATTTTGATGGGCTCGGGTTCCGGCCCACTGGAATGGGGGAGCATGCACAATTCGGAGAAGCTTCGCCGTGATCCCGCCAGTGCCCAACGGGCCGCGATTGGCCTGCAACGGTTCTTCCCCGGCATGCGCGGTGGAGTGGTCGCAAGCTGGGGATATCCCATCGAGGTGACATCGGATCGTCTTCCTTACTTCGGGACATTGGCCGGTACCCGCATCCACTACGGCTCTGGATATTCAGGGCACGGCGTGAATGCGACGGTGATTGCAGGCGAATGCCTTTCGTCATTGATCCTGAACCAGAGAGACCAATGGACGACCTCTGCGTTCTGCGCCCGCACCCGAATGAACTTTCCGATCGAGCCGTTCCGCTTCATCGGCGGCACGATGGTGCGGGACGCAATTGTCCGGTGTGAAGACGCCGAGGACGCCGGCCGCCGCCAACCTCTGGTCGCGCAAGCGATTTCCAACATCCCACGCGCCATGGGTATGCGTGTGGGAACCCGATAATATGAAAGATGGAGACAATTTATGACGATCCAACGGTATGAGCCAAACGGTAAGCGTTTGAGTCACGTGCTTGTGAATAACGGAACTGTCTACGTAACCGGGCAGGTGCCGACCGACCGCACCCAAGGGATCGAAGGGCAAACCCAGCAGCTCCTAGATCGTATCGACCACCTTCTTCAGGTGGCCGGCACTGATAAATCCAAGATTCTCTTTGCGCAGATCTGGCTGAAAGACATCAAGCGCGATTTCGCTGCTATGAACGCTGTCTGGGAAGCCTGGATCCCGGAGGATGCCCTTCCCGCTCGCGCTACCGTGGAAGCCAATCTAGCTGCAGAAGAAATCCTGATCGAGATCGCTCTTCAAGCGACCATTTAGTAAGTCGGGCAGTTGGCCTTCTGTGTCAGCTGCCCCATTTCGTTTTCCGAACAGCTCACCGGCCGCCGGAAGTCAGACCATACTGTTTGAGCTTTCGGTAAAAGGTGGCTCTACTGATTCCAAGCGCCTGCATACAGGCTAAGGGATCGCCACCATAAGTTTTCATCGCAGCTGCGAGCGCCTCTTTCTCTGCTTCCGCCGCAGCGATCCTCCTCGGCATTGAAGGAGCTGATCTTTGTGCCGCTGGCTCCAATCCGCGCGTGTGGTTGGATTTCACAACCGCGAAGGCTTCTTCGGATCGTGCCGGCATGCTCTGAACCAGCATTAGATCGTCGGGCTGGATTACACCGGAGGTTGCTAGCTTCACGGCACGGGTTAGAACGTTACGAAGTTCGCGTATGTTGCCCGGCCAGGGGTGCGCAAGAAGCAGCTTCATCGCCTCATCGGAAATTGTGACCTCACAATCCTCCGATACCTGCGACATCAAATTCGCGATGATCGTTTGCAAGTCCTCTCGTTCGCGAAGTGCGGGCAATGTAACGATCGCGCCTGCAAGACGATAGAACAAATCCTGGCGGAATGCACCTGATGCAACTTTTGTATTGAGGTCCTGATGGGTCGCGGCCACCACCTGCACGTCGACTGTACGGACGCGACCCGATCCAAGTGGCATGACTTCCTGCGTCTCCAAAAAGCGCAGGAGTCGCGTCTGCAGCTGTATGGGCATATCCCCAATTTCGTCAAGGAAGAGCGTGCCTTTGTCGGCTTCTAGGATACGTCCGAGGTTTCCTTCCTTGCTTGCACCCGTAAAAGCGCCAGCGCTGTAACCGAAAAGTTCACTGTCAATAAGGGTTTCGGGGACCGCCGAACAGTTGAAGGCGACGAACGGACCGGCGGCGCGCTCGCTTTCATAATGAAGTGCCCGTGCGAGAGTGTCTTTGCCCACACCGGTTTCACCCAGAAGGAGCATATGCAAACCGCTACCAAAAACCTTCTTCAACACATCGATGTTGCGCTTCATGTTCCGGTCATTGCCGGCACACTCCGCGAGGGTCGTTACCTTCTTGCCGAGCGTGGGTCTTGCTGTCTTTGACGCCAATTCCGTGCCGACCGAACGCGGCGTCGACGCTACGGACAGGGGCCGTCTAAGGCTAACTTCCACGACTTTCCCGCTACCGAGTGGCCGTAGCTCGCTCAAGCTATCACAAAGAACGTCCAGCGTCGGATTGCCGCGGATCTTCTCAAAGAGGGCCCAGAGCGTGCGGGATCCGATTGCAGAATCGTCGAGTTTGAACAGGCTTCGTGCGTTTCGCGTTGCACCTACGATCCTGCAGTCGGTGTCTATGGCGAACATAACGGTCGAGCGCTGATCCGCGGCGACTGAGAGGGTGTAGAACTTTCGGAATGTGTTCCGGAAATACGCAGTCTCCAATCGGTCGGCCGTGATCTGAGCGACACCAAAAACGACGCGGTGCGCCAGTTGCGGCACACCTGGATTGTAGGTGGACAAATTCACCACCCCTAACACGTGTCCGTCGGGGCCGAAGAAGGGAGCTGAAGCACATGCTTGTCCCGTGAGGTCGGCATAAAAGTGGTCTGAAAGATAGACAGTCGTCGGCGACAGGTTTTTAAGTGCCGTGCCGATACCGTTTGTTCCTCCGACCTCCTCGCTCCAGAGCGCACCAATCCGATCTGTGCTGCAATAAAAGGCGGCGTCTCTGCTGCGTCGTTCGGATATGATTACGCCGTTGCGATTTGCGATATGGGCACTGTAGCCTCCGCCCTCGATCATCATCAACGTCGATTCGAGTTCCCGCGTGGCCAGAGCAATGTCGGCATCGAACATATCCATTTCTTCGCGCAATTCCCGCCGGGAAAGATCCACCAGCTGAGCACGCGAAGGGTCGAGCTTATAGTCCTTGAGGCACCGTTCCCAGGAAGCGGTTCGCCATTCTGACGACTTGCCAGAGTTGCTTAGAACCGCTGTTTCAATCAGACGGAAATGGTCGTCTGTTCCGAGCATGTATTTTGTTCCCTTGTTTTCATTGAATAGTCCGCCAAATTTGCGCCAAGTCAAGAACAACCGGAAATCTCAGAATGTCTCAGCATTGAGACAAAGTTGAGACTCAGAGGGATTCTAGCTCTCGGCACCGGAGACTACCTCATGTTTCAGAGCATTATCCTTCTGGCACGGAAGTTGCTCCTTTCCCTGCGGCCAAGCGGCACTGCAAAAAGGAGATTTTAATGACTTATCCCAACACCAAGCTCTACATCGGGGGCGAATGGCGTGATGCGTCCGACCGACAGGCGCTGGACGTAGTCAACCCGGTTACTGGGGAAGTGATTGGTCAGGTCGCCCACGCGTCGCGGATCGACTTGGAGAGTGCAATCGACGCCGTGGTTGAAGGTTTCCGCAAGTGGAACGCGATTTCCGCCTTTGAACGTTACAAGATTATCCGTAAAGCCGCCTCCTTGTTACGGGATCGGCTCGAAGAAGCTGCACGTTTGCTCACGACCGACGAAGGCAAACCCCTGGCAGAATCGCGCCTTGAAGTGAATTCATGCGCCGACTTGCTCGATTGGTTCGCAGAGGAAGGCCGCCGGACTTACGGGCGCGTCATCCCGGCGCGGAGCGTAAGCGTCCAACAGTACGCAATCAAGGATCCAGTTGGTCCCGCGGTCGGGTTCACTCCATGGAACTTCCCGATGAGTCAGATCGTCCGAAAACTCGGTCCGGCCATTTCAGCTGGGTGCTCCATCATCATCAAAGGCCCGGAAGAGGCTCCCGCAGCCCCGGCGGTACTCTTCCAATGCCTCCATGAAGCAGGCGTTCCTGCAGGCGTTGTGAACCTAGTCTTCGGTACTCCGTCTGAAATCTCCGAATTCCTCGTTCCTCACCCGGCGATCCGCAAGGTTTCGTTCACGGGCTCGGTACAGGTTGGGAAGCACCTAGCCTCGCTGGCGGGTCTACACATGAAGCGCGTGACCATGGAGCTAGGTGGTCACGCACCCGTCATCGTGGCAGATGACGCAAACATTGACGCCGCGACCACAGCGCTTGTCGCGTCGAAGTTCAGGAATGCCGGGCAGGTGTGTATTTCGCCTACCCGATTCCTGGTTCAGTCAAAGGTGCACGACGAGTTCGTCGACGACTTCGTGAAGAAGACCAAGGCTCTCAAGGTCGGTGACGGGTTGGCCGAGGGAACGCAAGTCGGACCTCTGATCAACGAACGTCGCAGGGCCGCTGTCGAATCCCTAATCGAAGACGCTGTGAGCAAGGGAGCAAAGGTCGAGACCGGCGGCCACCGTATTGGCAACAGCGGCTACTTCTTCGAGCCGACGATCCTGAGCGGTGTCACTACCGAGATGCGGGCGATGAACGAGGAGCCCTTCGGCCCCTTGGCCCTCGTGAAATCCTTCACTGATCTGGATGAAGCAATCGCGGAAGCGGGCCGCCTCCCGTTCGGGCTTGGCTCTTATGCCTGGACGTCCAGCGCCTCTAATGCCCGCCGGCTCGCACAAGGCGTCCAAGCTGGCATGCTGTCAATCAATCATATCGGCCTTGGTCTTCCGGAAACCCCGTACGGCGGCGTGCGCGACTCTGGCTACGGCTACGAAGGTGGTAGCGAGGCACTGGAGGCGTATATGAACACGCGTTTCATCACCCACGACGCGGTCTGAGAACGCCGGTAGCCGCGATAAGACCAGAGGATTTGCCGCGATTCGCGGGCCGCTTACCGCAATCGCGACACTCCACGAGAGCATGCTCTGATCGTCTGCATCAACAAACCTGCCTCGGCGCATGACACCACCTTGCGCCTGGGCGTTCTCGGAACGCGGTTTTACCGACACGATATTAACGTCCGCTGACCATTTCACACGCACAAAAGATCCCGGCCGATCCGGGGGAGCGCTTCGTAACGTCCAGGAGATGGAGTGCCTTCCTAAACTTAGGAGATTAGACAATGACCATCGCAATTGTGCCCGAGGGCTTGAAAATCGCCGTCATCCGGGCACGGTGGCATTCCGAGATCGTCGATCAGTGCGTTCAGTCGTTCATTAATGAGTGGGTGAAACTTGGCGGAAAGCGCAACGAGATCGATGTTATCGACGTTCCCGGCGCGCTCGAGATACCGTTGCACGCACAGACTTTGATCCGTACTAATCGTTATGCCGCTGTGATCGGTACCGCCCTGGTCGTTGACGGCGGGATTTATCGACACGACTTCGTTGCTAAGACCGTTCTTGACGCCATGATGCGTGTGAGCCTCGACACCGGGGTTCCCGTCCTCTCTACGGTGCTCACTCCACATAATTTCCAGGAAAGCAGAGCGCACATTAGCTTCTTCAAGAAGCATTTCGTCAAAAAGGGCCGAGAGGCCGCCAGCGCCACACGGCAGCTCCTTGCTGAACGTGCAAAGGCGGCGCTGTAAACTCCGGTCGACTTTGCTCCGTCTCATTCAACTTCAGCGATTGGCTTCCCCACCTACATGTACTTCTGAAGCCATGTCCGCGGGTCCTTCGCTCCAAGCCGAGTCCAGTCTCCGTTCACCTCAACGAGGAAACGCCAATTCTTCACGTGGGATGCCTAAAAGGTCACATAGTGCATCCACAATGCGATGTGATCGCGGTCCTCGGCAAGACCAGACACTGAGATCGATCCGATAATGCCTGCGTTCTTAGCGCACACAGGAAATCCGCCCCCAGCAAGCACATAGTCGGACACATCTAGCGCCCACTCCTTGGCGAAGGAGCGATCTGGATCCTGATGTTCGAGCGTCAAACGATACGTGCTTCTCAAGAAATGGCGTACTGCATTAGCTTTCCTGCGAGCCCAACCCGCACGACCGTCGTGCCCGAACCAGACGGCGTTACTGCTCCAGCACTTTTGCAAGATGGTCGGTCGATACCTTAAGCTTTCGTGACGAGGCCTAGATAAAAATCCCCGCAACTTCCGGCAGAGAAACGGGCGCGGAACATCCAGCTACAGCCGTGCGCAATCTTTGCCTGTTGGTGGAAAACGCTAGCTTTAGCTGGCGGGCGAAGCAGGAATGTGCCAGTTCACCTTCAGTACGGGCGCTTCCATGTGACTGGGCCTGAACAAGCCACGGTAGTTGCTGTTATCGGAGAGGGCGGAGCATACCGTCACCAGACCGCGTCCATCGATTTTCTGGAGCGAGAGTTAATCTCACCTAGAGACGAGACGTGAGACAAAGAAGACGTTCGGCAGTTTATATTTCACTTTCAAGTGGTTAGCATCTGGCACGCCGCTTGCTTGACGTATGTCATGGATCCGGCAACCGCAGAAGGCAGCGAAAACCATGATCAGACCCGAGGACTTCCGTGAGGCCATGCAGCGCTTTGCAGGCCCGGTGACTGCTATAACGACAATCGAGAACGGCGTGCCGTGCGGTCTCATGGCTACTGCGGTATGTAGCCTCTCCGCTGAGCCACCTTCTCTGATCGTTTGTATCAATAAGACCGCCTCCGCCCACGACACCATCATCCGTCAAGGCTTCCTCGGCGTCTCTGTATTGCCCGACACGCAGACCGCCTTTGCCAACCACTTCGCCCGAGCAAAGGGAGTCGACCGGTTCGAGGGGGCGCTCTGGAACTTCCAGGAGACGGGCGCACCATTGCTCGCGGGAGCAAGCGTCGCATTCGACTGCCGGATAGCGACAACGCACGACGGTTACAGCCACACAATCCTCGTATGTCACATCTGCGAGATCCTGCTTCCCAACGTCGACGCCGATCGTTGCCTTCTCTGGCACCGCCAGGGTTTTGTTAGCCTCGCAGCCAAACAAGCTGCTGAAAAAGCGTAAGGAGGAGACCATGCCTTTCTCTTCAATTGAAGACGCCATCGCGGCTCTCGCGCGCGGCGAAATGCTAGTAGTTGTCGATGACGAGAATCGCGAGAACGAGGGCGATATCGTCGTCGCGGGCGACGCCGTCACTCCGGAAACCATCGCGTTCATGATGAGGCATGCCCGAGGTCTCGTATGCGTCTCTCTCCCCGGCGAGCGTCTCGACGAACTCGACATGCCCCTTATGGTGACCCGGAACTCGGAATCTATGTCGACCGCCTTCACGGCCTCCGTCGATCTGATGCACGGGATCTCGACGGGCATTTCTGCCGAGGATAGGGCAAAGACGATTCGAGCATTGGTAGACCCCTCGTCCAAACCGGATGACTTCGCCCGTCCTGGGCATATCTTTCCGCTTCGCGCCAATCCGTTGGGCGTACTTGGTCGCCCTGGGCACACTGAGGCCGCTGTCGATTTGTCACGATTGGCAGGACGCACCCCATGTGGTGTGATTTGCGAAATCGCCAACGACGATGGCACGATGGCTCGGCTGCCTCAGCTTGAAGTATTTGCGAAGGCGCATAACCTTCATCTGATTACCATCGAAGCGTTGATTGCCTATCGGAGGAGGACCGAAATTTTCGTTCAGGAAACCTCCTCCTCTAAGATGCCGACCCGCTTCGGAGATTTCCAGGCTACGACATTTGTCTGCAAGCTTACGGGCGTCGAGCATGTTGCGCTCACTTGTGGTGACCCTTCCGGGCGGGCACGCGTTCCGGTTCGTATCCATTCCGAGTGCCTAACCGGCGAGAGCTTCGGGTCACTGCGGTGCGATTGTGGTGAACAACTCGAGCAGGCTCTTGAGATCTTCGCGCAAACTGGTGTCGGCTGCCTTGTTTACATGCGCGGCCACGAAGGTCGGGGAATTGGCATCGGCAACAAGATCGCCGCCTACGGCCTCCAGGATCGAGGCTTTGACACCATGGAGGCTAATACGGAACTTGGTCTACCTAACGATGCCAGAGACTACCTCGCAGCGGCCTCAATTCTCAAATCGCTCGGAATCCACGAGGTCTGCCTACTCACCAACAATCCAGGGAAGGTCGAGGCCCTTCGTGCTGGTGGCGTCAACGTTGCCGAACGACGCAGTCTCATAGTAGCCGTTCAGGCTCATAGCGCATCTTACATGCGTACAAAACAAGAGAAGTTCGGACATTATCTGCAGGCGATTTAGCACGACGGGTACAGGCCCACGTTCGTTGTGGCGTTTAGCCACGACGAACTCCTTCGCAGCCATCTTGTACGTTTGCTGGTCCCGTTCCGATCGCGCTGAGCGGAGCCCATCAGCACTGCGCCCGCCATCAGCTTCGCTTATAAGGATATAAGAAGTTTGATTTTGCTTTGGTTGCAAGCGCTGAACTACGTTTCCCTACAACGCTTTGTAGACAGCCAACCTGCTCAAGAGCAGGTGGCATAAGCGAAGCGGAAGCCGTTCTACAACTTTTGCACATGGTCGGATCGTAAAATGTCGCTTTCTTGCCGTCAGCGCGGTAGCAGCAGCGTGAAACTGTCGCGTTACCGAACCGAGTGACACGAGCGTTCATCGCGTTCTCGAGAGCGCCGATTTAGTACTACGTCTTTCCAAAAACACACCGCTTCGCGGCCGATATGAAACTGACGTGCGACGCGATGTCGACCGGCGGGAACCCTATGGGCCGAGATGCGCCTTACCTTCTAAGTTAACGACAGGGGAACCTCATGAAGAAGATTATCGCATATGCCTTGGCGGTTTCTGCCCTTTCCTGCAGCACGGCGCTAGCTGAGACGAAGGATGGCTGCCTACCCGCTCCGCCGCATCTCATCGAGGAAGGGACATTGACCGTAGGCGTCTCACTTGCCGCGCCTCCCACCGCGTTTCTTCAAGACGACGAAGCGTCCGGGCTTGATCCGGACTTGATCAGGGCGATCGCTGACAAGATGTGCGTAAAACCCAACTTCGTTAACATGGCATTCGCTGGGCTTTTTCCGGCGCTTATCGCCAAGCGGCTTGACGTCATCAATTCCCAAGTCGGCATTACCGAGAAGCGCAAGGAAACTTTCGATTTCGTACCGGTATTTGTTGGAGGTGTCCGCATTGTAGCCGGAGCGAACACAGGACTGAATTTCAACAGCGAGAACGACACCTGCGGATCGACGATGGCGATCATGGGCGGATCGACGCAGATGGCAGCGTTGGAGAAGGTCCAAGAAAGCTGCCCTGCGGATAAAAAGATGACCCTTAAAGCGTTCGGCGGCCAAGCGGAGGCATTGAACGAAGTGGGTCGCGGCAGCGCTGAAGCCGCCTTCGTCGACTGGGCCGTTGCAACCTACGCCGCCAAACAGCGACCCGACCAGTATGCCGTAGCCAGCCCGATTCTCAGTGGCAAGGGTCCGAACACCCAGCGGAACAGGATTGGCATCGTGCTCCGGAAAGGCGATGACGCTAACGCGGCGGCAATCCAGGCCGCTTTCGATGCGGTCGTAAAGGATGGTCAGTACGACGCGCTCCTCGAAAAATACGGACTGACTGAAGGTGATATCCGGGCTGCGGATTGAAGATCATGAACTTCGATACGCAGTATTTTCTCGGCCTGCTTTTTTCGGCCCGCTTCTTCGATGCTATCTGGCAGGTCGTCTGGATTACGACCTGCGCCATGGCAGTGGGTATAGTGATCGGAGTAACAGGCGGACTCATTCTCACGAGTCCGCTGAAGTTTCTCCACCCCATCGTCAAAGGATATGTCGCTTTCTATCGCGGCGTTCCGGTGCTCGTGCAAATCGTGTTCTGGTACAACGGTCTTTCGGCTGTAACGGGAGGTGCAGTTAGCCTTCCCGCCGTTGCTGCAGGTGTGCTGGCACTCGGCGTGAACGAGGGCGCGTACATGACCGAAATCATCCGGTCAGGCATCCAATCGGTCGAGCGGGGGCAGCGGGAAGCCTCGCAAGCTCTGAATCTTAGCTACTTCTCGATGATGCGGAAGATTATCCTTCCGCAGGCATTCCGGATCGCAATGCCGCCAACAGGTAACGAAGTTATCAACGTCATCAAGAACACAACGCTCCTGTACATGATTGCCGTGCCCGAAATGTTTGGGGCGGCCGTAAACATCTACAGTCAGAACTTCAAATACTTTGAGGTCCTGTGTGTTGTGGCGATCTGGTATATCGCGATCGCCAGCACGTACACCCTGCTTCAAGGATTGTTGGAACGGCGCATGAACCACGGGCGAAAGCCCTTGTTCAACTGAGCTTCTCGAAGGCTGACCGCCCCTCGTGCGGTCAGCGTCCCATAGCGATCGAAAGCACTTCTGATGAAAAGTACTGCAATTTCTTTTGACAGGGTCGACAAGTTCTACGGTGAACACAAGGTCCTCAAGTCAATCACCTTCGACGTTGCCAAGGGCGAAAAGGTTGTCGTCTGTGGACCATCGGGCTCTGGCAAGTCCACTCTTATCCGCTGCGTCAACCGCCTGGAAAGCCATCAAAACGGCAGCATAACGGTTGCGGGTACCGTGCTCGATAACAGTACGACCCGCAAAGTTCGACGTCACATCGGAATGGTGTTTCAGTCCTTCAACCTCTTCCCTCATCTGACGATCGAGCAAAACTGTATGGTTGCGCCGATGAGCACGAAGGGAATCCGCAAGGAAGATGCGAGGGCGCTTGCCTCGAAATACCTTTCGCGCGTCAAGGTTGAAGCCCATTCGCATAAGTACCCATCACAGCTTTCTGGCGGTCAGCAGCAGCGCGTGGCAATAGCCCGTGCGCTTTGCATGGAGCCGGAAATCATGCTTTTCGACGAACCCACGTCGGCGTTGGATCCGGAAATGATCCAGGAGGTTCTTGATACGATGACCTCCTTGGCGGCCAGTGGCATGACGATGATCTGCGTGACGCACGAAATGGGTTTTGCCAGAAACGTTGCCGACCGGGTGGTCTTTATGGACCATGGCGAGATCGTTGAGGTCGGCGCACCGGACGCCATTTTCGGCGCTCCTAAGAGCCCCCGACTGCGCGATTTTCTTGGCCACATTAGAACCTCCTGATTGGTCAGAAGAATCACGCTGCAGCAACCGCCGACGTCATCGACGCCGGCGGATTTTAACAAGGGTCCTCCATGTCCATCAGCCGAACAACGTCACGTCTCTGGACACGTGGATCACAAATTGTCCGAGGCCTTCTTTCGACGACGTTTCGCCAAGAGCCGCACTGCCGTTGGTGCCCCGCTTCCGCTCCCCCGCATCAGGCCAAGTCGAACGAGCCACGGACCGTTACACGCGACGATGGCCGGAGCCTTGTAGGGAAAGAAACCAACCCCGCGCCCTGCGGGTGCGCGCGTTGCGCCTTCTTTCTCCTGTAGCCGGTGTAGAGGGCAAGGAGAGACGGAGTTTCGCCTCCGATGAAGCGCGGCGACGGCGGTGCACAGCGCTGAAACAGCGCATCCTTGCGGTTGAGCTTATTGTCTCGCAAGAGCGCGCCAGCCAACGGACGCCGATGCAAGCAACGCGACCGCTAGCCTGGCATCGGCCGGCGCTAACCGGCCAACGCCAGGAGGTAATCTATCTGGCAATAGCATAGGATGGTTCGCGGCAATCCGCTCCGGCACGAATGAAATTCGTGGTTCGGTCAAGGAAGATCGCGTCGACCGCCGACGCCTTCCGCGTGAACCGGGGCCATTTGTAGGTCTCGTGCCCCCGCTGCCCAAGCCCGTCCAGAACATACTGCGGAAGCCTGTCTTCAATCCAAACCTGGTTGGAGAGGTGATCATTCGGATACGAGGTTGCAGGGAAGCTGAAAGTGGCGAAGCGCGGCATCTCGATCGCTTCCTGGATGTCCATACCGAAATTGAAGACGTTGAGAAACACTTGGAGCATTGCCTGGGTTTGGACGTCAAGCTCCGGAGTACCAAAGGTGAAAATAGAACCGTCGTCCAGCACGGAGATTGCCGGGTTTGGTGTCAGACGTGGACGTCGCCCCGGTCCAACGCCGGAAGGATGGGTCGGGTCCGGACGAGATTGAACGCCGCGAGGTGAAATCACCAACCCGGTTCCAGGCACCATGGGGCATGCTTCGATCCCATCCGATGGTGTTGCGGAGAGGGCGTTACCCCACTTGTCGATGACGCAGAGGTAGGTCGTATCCTTTGCCTCCGGAGTCTTTCCGCGCTCAGGAGTGGATTTCTTTGTCTTCGACCAGTCGTGATCATTCGGGAGTGGACCGAGTGGTGCGGGCATGTCAGGAGCCGCCTTGGTGAGATCGATGGCAGCAATCCGCTGGTCCAAGTAATCGTCAGACAGCATCTCCTCGATCCCGACCTCGACATGATCGGGGTCACCATATCTGTACTCTCGATCGGCGAAGGCTGCCTTCAACACCTCGACAAGCACGTGGATATATTCGGCGCTGTTGTGTCCCAAGCCGTTCAGACCCATGCGGTCCAGCATCTTGAGGGCTTGAGCGAGAACCGGACCTTGGCACCAAGGTCCGCAAGTGTAGACCGTGTGGTTTTTCCACCGCACCGATACGGGCCGCTCGTACTTACTATGGAAGTTTGCAAGGTCTTCCCGCCCTAAAAGACCGCCATTTTCCTGGTGAAACCGGATGATTTTATCAGCAATATCGCCCTTGTAGAACGCGCCCCGAGCCGCCTCCAAAC
Organism: Sinorhizobium meliloti 4H41; assembly: GCF_000375585.1. Taxonomy (GTDB): domain Bacteria; phylum Pseudomonadota; class Alphaproteobacteria; order Rhizobiales; family Rhizobiaceae; genus Sinorhizobium; species Sinorhizobium meliloti_A. The sequence continues at coordinate 39,397 of NZ_AQWP01000021.1, forward strand.
CCGCCTCTCGACCATTTCCTAATGATGCCTTCTCCTGATCCACCATGTATTGAAGTGTTGCCGCCAGGTCAGTCTGCACAAATCTCTCGTTGGGCCGAGGCAAACGTCCGTTGGGAAGATACACGGAGGCGGTGTATTCGAACTTGCGGTAGTCCTCCTGTTCTTCCGTGAAATGAGCCAGCATGTGCGAATATGCCGGAAAGCCCTTGCTGGCGTATTCGATGGCTGCCGCGGCAACTTCGCCGAATGTCATCGTCCCGTAATCGCGCAGCGCGGTGATCCAAGCGTCGGGGGCGGCGGGCACGACGGTCCTTAGGATCCCTCTCGGCATCTTTCCGCCATGCGCCTTCATGAAGAAATCGGCGCTCATGTTTCGAGGCCAATGTCCCAGACCCGCGATTGTAACAACGTCACCACCTGCCATCTTGATCATGATCGGAGCGACGCCCGCGATCTTGACGTCGTGAGGATGGACGACGCCCAATGCAAGGCCAACGCAAACCCCTGCGTCGACGGCGTTGCCGCCAGCCTCTAAAATTGAGTATCCCGCAGCGGTCGCGAGGTAATGACCTGACGAAACGGCGTGAATGTTCCCCGTTACCGTGGGGCGTGGACCGTAAATCATCTATATCTCCTGAATTTGGCTAGCCGGGACGGACAAGCGCAACCTGTCGATCCAGAACACATCGCGGGCGAGAGCTTGAACTTGAGCTTTGGTCACTCCGCGCATGAGGATCGTCTGCCCTCTCATACGGCGGATAGTGCCGAACTGTTGAAGCGCCTGGACGTGGAACGCGCTGGGGGTGAAGGGAAGGTCAACGTCCACGTTCGCTTTGCCGTCACGTTCGAGCGCCTGTGAAAGCTCGGGGGCGATGCGGCCGGGCGCCGTGTAATCCATGTACAACGTGAACGCTGCCCAGCCCAGGAATAGGGCATAGACTCCGATCGCGCCCCATGACCTAACAACTTTAGCCAGCATTTGCACCCGCCCTTGTCCGATGGCCGAGCAGGCCGAAGATGTAGTGTGCTAGCTGGCGGAATTTCTGATCTTCCAATAGATCATCCCAACGTCTGGGACGCGGTATGTCGACGGTGATGATTTCCTTGACTGTGCTGGGCCTTGAGGACAGGACAAGTATCCGGTCAGAGAGAAAAATTGCCTCTTCGACGTCGTGCGTTACGAAGAAGACGGTGGGCCGACGCTCTTCCCAGACCTTCGTCAGATCCTCCTGAAGGCTCACCCGAGTCTGGGCATCGACGCTCGCGAAAGGCTCGTCCATGAGCATCACCTCAGGACTGTTCGCCAGCACACGCGCCACGCCGACGCGCTGCTGCATCCCGCCGGACATCTCGTGCGGGTACTTCCCACTCATCCCGCCCAAACCGACGATCTGAAGGTACTCCTCCGCGATGCGCTCCCGCTCCTCCTTCGCGACGCCTCTTACCTTTAGCCCGAAAGCGACATTTTGCAGGGCGGTTTTCCAAGGAAACAGCGCGAAGCTTTGGAAAACTACGCCCCGATCGGGACCCGGTCCTTTGACCTCCGTGTTGGCCACAAACACTCGACCGGAACTCTGCTTGATAAACCCTGCAATGATGTTGAGCACGGTCGTCTTGCCGCACCCGCTTGGTCCGAGGATAGAAACAAACTCCCCTTGGTTCACGGTGAATGAGACATCCCCGATCGCAGTTACGTCCGAATTCGCGTATTCATCGAAATATGTCTTGCGGAGGTTCGTGACCTCGATTGCAGATGACGTGTTCATTTGTTCCCCACTTTGTTGATAAGCCCCCAGCGCTCGACCGTATTCCTCTCGATCGGGGCCAGGATGAAGGTGTCTGTGAGATGCCAGAGCACGGCGAGAACGATCATGCAGACGAGGACGACGGAAATGTCGCCGTCGCGTCGCCCCTCGAACATAAGGAAGCCCACACCGCTTGTCCCAACGATGATCTCGGTACCGATTAGCGCACGCCACCCGTAGCCGAGACCTGTGCGGATTCCCATCGCCACAAAGGCGAACGACCCGGGCAGGATGATTTCGAACAGTATCTGCGTGCGGCTCGCGCCCAACGAGCGACCTGCCCTGACCAAGTCTCCCTTGATGGAATCCACGCCCGCGACGATGCTGAGCATGACCGGGAAGATGATCGAGTAGATGAGGATTATGTTCACAGTCGTCAGCGTGAACCCGAACCAGATAATTAATATCGGCAGCCACGCAATGTCCGAGACAGCCTGAAAGAATGTGATAACAGGCGTCAGCGCACGTCGTGCGAACTTGTTCAGACCGATCAGGTATCCGAGGGGAATCCCGATCGCCAGCGCCGTCAGGCTTCCTACTAACAATCTAGCAAGTGAATCGGCAAGGTAGGCAGTCAGTATGCCCTGCCGGACGAGGGTGAGGAATTTCTCACCGACCTCGTACGGACCGGTGAAGAATGTGCGTGGGAAGACCCCGGCCTTTACGACGACCCACCAGAGAAGGATCAGCACGAAGAAGGGCAACGTCGATTTGATGAAAGCAGATCCGAAAAACGCATCCAGTTTCCGAAAGACGATCAGTTCCCGATTTGAAATGTTGGCATCCATCACTCGATCCCTCCCTTCATGCCCCAACGCGTTATGGTTCGTCTCTCGAGCGGGCCGAGCAACGCCCTATCAATGGTGAGCCAGAGAACGCCGAGCGTGATCATCAACAACACGATTTCCGCGGTGTCGTAGTATTTCTGGGCTACGAAGATGCTGTAGCCAAAGCCCGCGCTTGCAGCGATCATTTCGGCGGCGATGAGCCCCCGCCAGCCATATCCGAGACCGGATCGGAGTCCCGTCATGATGGCCGGAAGCGACCCCGGTAAGAGGACTTCAAAAAAGATTCGAAGCTTCCCCGCGCCTTGCATTCCGGCGGCCCTCATCAGATCGCGGTTCATCGAGCCGACACCGAGCATGGTGCTGTAGACGACCGCGAAGAAAACTGAATTCCAGATGATGAAGATGCAGACCAGGGGACCGTACCCCAGCCACAAGGTAGCCAACGGAACCCACGCAATGCCCGAGACCCCCACGGAAAACCTGAGGAGAGGCGAGAAAAAGTCGGAGACCGATTTCACGGTACCCATCAGGATTCCGAACGGAATGCCCGTGACGATAGCAAGTCCGGCACCTGCAACAATTCGGCCTAGACTCGCCTGGGCGTCGACAAGAAACTGCCCCGAGACGACCGTCTCGAAGAATTTGACGACCACGGCCTCCACGCTGGGGAACATCTGCGGTGGCACGCCACCGAGCACAACGGCGAATTCCCAGACGGCGACAATGACGAGGAACGGAACGACGTGCCAGAGCACGTTCTTGGTTCGCCTGAGATGAAGTGAAGGGTGCACCCCCAGCGGCGATACGAAATCGCCCGAGGCGGACGCGGCGGCGCCGCGTCCTTTCACAAGATTGTTCATATCGATACCCTTGGTTCTGTGGCATCACCGGCTGCGTCAGCCGCCGCACGCCGCTTTCGCAGCCGCACGGTCGAACTTCGCGGGATCGCTGACGTCGAGCCTGGCGACTTCGGGAATCTGATTTTGGTCGCTGAACAGCTCCGGCATGTCCGCCATGACCTTGAGCGAAGGTCTGACGTCCAGCACCTTAAACAGGTCGAAACCTTCTGGCCGTTGGATCTTCCTGGCGCTCAACACAAACTCGAGATGCTCTTCGGCAGCTAGAAGCGAGCATGCCGAAGCCCGGGTGTCAAAGATGGACGTAACGTTCGGAAGCGCCTCCTTAATCACCTCCGGGGAGAGGTTAGGAAGCCACTGTTGCGCGATTTCGAAAGTCTCGTCCGGATGCTGACGAGCCCATTGGGTGGCTTCCGATCGGGCTTTGATGAAGGCTTCAACTAGTTCCGGGTGTTCACGGAAGAAGCCTCCGCGCACAATCGTGTACGAGTTGTTCGGGACAAGCCCCCCGCCCCTGCTTACCTCGTAGCTGCCTTTGACCGCATGACGCGCGGCTGTGGGGAAAGGCTCCCAGATGGCGATGGCGTCGACACCGCCCGTTTGTAAAGCAACCGACATCTCCGCCGGAGGAGTGTTGACGAGTTCGACGTCTGCCGGCGTAAGACCATTGGCCTCCAAAAGACGAGCTACATAGAGCTCGTTGGTCGAGCCGATCGTCGTCGCGATCTTTTTGCCTTTCAGTGTGCTGAGGTCCTTTGCGTCAATGCCGGACCCCTCCCTTGCGATCATGCCATAAGCGGTGTCGGCTCGCAGTTGCGTTGCCGAGCCAACCGTGAACTGCACGGCGACAATGTCAATCCCGTTGAGCGCCGCGCCGAAAAATGGTGCACCTACCGGACCAATATCAACCGTCCCGGCCTGCATCGCGTTGATCATGTCGACCCCAGACGGGAACGCGGGCGACAATTTCGCGTCGATACCGTACTTTTCGAACGTACCCTCGCTGATCGCTACCGCGCCCGCAACGTGGTCGAGCGAGGGTATGTATCCGATGTTTACCGGAACGAGCTCTTCCCCTTTGGCGGTGTTTGTCGTGATCAGTGCCACGCCCAAAACCGCGGCCTTCATAAACCCAGTTACTTTTCGCATGTTTCCCTCTTTTGCTCAGGCCGTAGCCCACAATATTTTTGAGGAGAGCCATCCTAAATAAATGCCGCTCCAATAAAAAGAAGGCAACAAACATGCCAAGCCGCAGGAAACATCGCAATTGCTGCAATATCAGTTTGAAAGAAAAGAAGAAATGTCGAAACAATCTATTTAGCCGTTAGCGTTGTCTCACGTTCTCAAGTGCGATTCTCAAATGAGACTGATACTTTTGAGACGTGTATTACCTAATAACACTGTCGCAAAACAAGTATAACTGCCGAAAGTAATACTCCCGTCAGCTCGCATCCTGGTGGCGGAACTCCGCCACCAGTCAGCATCAGCTATCCGAAACTGGGATTCAAGGAATAAACGAAATCACGATTCGCGATAACCGCGCCGGTGCTCGGCTCCAGAGCCCTCAAGAGGAAGTCCGCGTGCCCCTCATCAGTGTTCCTAATGGGGGTAGAAGAATTTCGATTTTGCATCTTCAAAGCCCGGATTGCAATGAGACGCGGCCTTACGGGCATTTTCAACGCGACGTGTTTGAGGAGACGCCCATTGTCCCACCTGCCCCAAGCCGTTATTGACGCGACCGCCAACGGCGCTCACCTCGTGACAGCATTACGCGACTATCTCGGATACACCCAGGAACAGCTCTCCATTGCCAGCGGTCTCACGTTAGACGAGATCGCGTCGATTGAGGGCGAGAGCTCTATAAGAGTGACCTACATTTCGCGCCTTGCAAGAGCACTCGCGCAGCCAGAGTCGACTGTCATCGCCTTCCTTACCCGAAAGCCTTGATGCCATGTCATCTACCAGGAACAGCAGAGACTCCACGAACAGGACGGCGCTCTCCCTTCGCGACTGCCGCCCCCGTACGACACCGACGGCATACGCCTCGTTCGTACATGTGCGATTCCGTCGCCTAATACGCACAACACAGCGAGCCAACGCAAACTTCAGACATGCGGCGACCGCCGGAGTGCCTGGAAAACTACAAGCCCCAGCAGAGAGACAATAATAAGCATAGACCCCACCGCCGCGATTTCCGGCGTGACGTTGAAGCGTATCGATTGCCAGAGAAGAACCGGAGCCGTCACCGTACCTGGTGTAGATAGGAAGATCGCCAGTTCGACTTCGTCCCAGGAGACGACGAACGCCAGCACCAATCCTGCAAGCAGCGCCGGACGCAACAAAGGAAACGTTACCCAGAAGAACGTTCGTATAGGTCCTACGCCAAGGCTGAGGCTGGCATCGACAAGGTTCCGGCTCATCAGGCGGAGTGACGTCAAGGTGGTGATGAAGACGTAAGGCAGCGCAATCACCGTGTGGCCAATGACAAGGCTATACATCGAACCAGACAGGCTCGTCCGAATGAGGACCATGTAAAGGCCGATCGCCAGCACGACGATCGGCGTCGTCACCGGTGCCATGTACAGACCAGCAAGCAACTTGGCGGTGGCCGACTGCGACTTCGAAAGCGCGAGGGCTGCGGCAACGCCGAGCACCCCCGCCAGAACCATCGTCGCGATGGCAATGAGTGCGCTGTCGGCGAAGGCTGAGTGCCACCGGGTGTTGGCGAGGGCCGCCTGGTACCAACGAAGGGACAGGCCCTGCCAGGGGAGCTCGAGGAACTCAGTCGGCGAGAAAGACATCGGAATTATGATCAGGATGGGCAGTACGAGATAGAACGCAACGAGCGCGACAATGCCCGTATGAATCCAGCGTAACAGGATGCTTCTCCTCATCGCGAGGCACCTTCTGGTTGAGCCTTTGCGGCGAGCCATTTCAAAGCGAATAGACCTGAAACCACGACACAGGCCGAAAGCATCAGCAGGACGGCTAGGCCACTAGCCAGAGGAAGATTTGTGCCGCTCTGGATTGCGGTGCCGATCGAACGCGAGATGGTAATGTCGCGAGAACCGCCAAGGAGTGTCGGCGTCGTATAGAAACCAAGCGACAGCGTGAAGCAGATGATCGCCGCCTGAAGTACGCCGGGCAGAGACAACGGCAGGAACGTCGTACGGAAGGCAAAGAAGGGACGCGCGCCAAGGATCGCGGCAGCGTCCAGCAGCTTCATATCGAACTTGCGCATAACGGAATAGATGCAAAGCACCGCATAAGGCAGCAGCACGTGGACCATTCCCACGACGATGGAAAAGCGATTCCGGATGAGGGGAAGCGTAGTGTCGACCATTCCGAGCTTGATTAGGGCGCTGTTCACAAGCCCGCTGTCCTGTAGCAGCACGATCCACGCGAAGGTGCGAAGAAGGATGCTCACCCAAAACGGGACGAGCAAACAGGCCAGTAACAGAGTGAATATTCGCGCTGAGGCGGTCGCCATCGCAAAGGCGTAGGGGTACGCGAGCACCAGCGTGATCCCGGTCGCCATGGCGCTGATCTCAAAGGTGTTCAACAGCACCAGCCTGTATAGGGCGCTGGAAACAATGCTGGTGTAGATTTTGATTGTCCATCCGGAGATCGAAAGATCAAAGATCAGGACCAGCGGTGCGACGAAGAACGTCAATAGAAATAGAAAGCTCGGCAGGCCAGGTAATGTTGCCGTCATTGCTTTAATGGATTTCATGGCTGCCGAACTCCCCTCTGTGAGTTATTTTGTTGTTCTAGCAGGTTATGCGAGTAGCCAGGCCTGGAAGCGCTCCTCCATCGCCGCGATGTTCTGATTCCACCACTGGTAATCCACGTCAACAGCGTTCTTCAGATGGCCCGTCGTGTAGAAGTCGGCGAACTTCGGATTTGCGCCGTCCACGGCCTTCTTGTTTGTCGGCGCGTATGGCAGGTGCTCCGTGAACGCGATTTGCTGGGCCGGGTCGGTGAAAAATTTTATGGCTTGCATTGCAAGATCTTTATTTGGGGTACCCCTGGGGACGCCCCACCAACCGCCATCGACGATCCAGTTTGTCCAGTCGAGTTTGAGTTTCGAGGCGGCGGCGATGGCGGTTGCCGAGCTTAGCCAAATCAGGCCTAAGGGGGCTTCGCCGGAGTTCATCAACTGAACGGTCTCCGCACCGCTTTCGTACCAGATGATCTCCGATTTGATGGTATCGAGTTTGGCAAATGCGCGTTCGATGTCCAGAGGATAAAGCGCACTTGGATCGACGCCGTCGGCGATGAGAGCCGCCTCGATGAATCCGCTCGACGGATATCGGTAGAGGGCCCGCTTCCCCGGGAAGTTCTCAAGGTCGAAAAGCGACTTGAATCCCTCCGTGGGGTTGCCGATCAGGTCTTCGCGGTAGGCCATAACCGTGCCTTCGATCGCCACGCCGACGCGGTAGGTCTGCGCGTACCCCGGAAGGAAATCGTCTTTGTTCAAGACGGTATAGTCGATGGGTTCGAGCCATTGTGCATCAGTTTCAAACCCCATTGTCGGGCTCATTACGACAACGTCCCAAGACACGGCGTTCATGTCGACCATCGTCTTGAGCTTGGTGTCGCTGACCCCGGGATCGACGCCAACCTTCAATCCAGGTCGGGCGGCTTCAAACGGCTTGAACATCGCCTTAGTCTGGGCGTCACCGAAGGGCCCGCCGAATGTCGCGACGGTTAGGGTACTGGATTCGGCGAATCCGACCCGAGTAAAAAAGGGCAGGCTGCCCGCTGCGAGCGCGCCCATCAGAGCGCTGCGTCTCGTGATCTGCATTGGCATGTACTTCTCCAATGAAAGAACTCAAGGGGCAAAACACCTCCATTTGGCGGCTTTTCCTTGGGTTCGGCTAGGTTTTGACCGGCACTCGCACCGATCGGCAAAGTCTTTCTTTCCGCCGGACAGATCGCTTTTGCTGTCCTTCGGTTCTGAACCATTCTCCAATGCGTGACCTGATGCCGGTGGCTTCGGTCACAGAGTGGCGTTCGGCTCCCGGTTTCCCATTCTCCTTGAGGAGCGCAGCCCAGTCCTGCCGGGCTCGCTAAGAAAACATCAGGACAACCGGGATATCGTCGACGTGCCTTCCATAGTGCTTTCACCGCGCCGCTCGTAAGCGCGCTGGTCACGCAGGATCTGGAAGACGATCGTCAAAAGC
>NZ_AQWP01000022.1 GCF_000375585.1 Sinorhizobium meliloti 4H41
GATCGCCTTGACCTTCAGCGGATGGGCGAGAACGACATCATCACAAATGTCGTCGAGCCAGTCGTACATCACCATCCAGTTGCGCGTCGCCTCGATGACCGCATGCGAGTTCTCGCGGTAGCGCTCGAGAAAGCCGCCAAGCGACTGACGATCGTTCTTCACCCGACCTGAGCGCAGCGTCTTACCACTGCTGTCCTGCACGACCAGATGGCTGTAGGATTTGTGGTAGTCGACGCCGATATGGTAATTATAAGAGGCAGTCATGCTTCCAACTCCCTTATTGAGATCNGCGAAACCCCAATAAGATAAGCCGAAAGGCTGGAAGTGTGACTGTCCCTCGATCATCGATTGCATCTCAGTGATCCGTTCTCTCAACGGGCGCGGCCTCTTTCATGCCACCTCCTTTCGCTTGAAGTGACCCGCGAACAAGAGCTTTCGGGTGTATCCGCGATATGTTCGAAACGCGCGGCGGTGTAACGAAGTTTGTCGCGAGAACGCAGCCGTACATCTGCTTACAAATTTCATATGGAGAGCGTCGCCGCAGGAGGGGCGTAGACGCTGGCAAATCGATCCCCGCGGCGATGCCGGAGCCGGCGAGAAGCGCGGGGATGAGGCTATAGCATATGCTATGGGCATCATCGCTGAAGGGCAGGACGAAGCCCGCAAAGCGAAGATGCGGCTTCCGGGAGGGAGCCGCACCGATGTGGAATTGGAGTCTAACGCATCGACTTAAATGCGGCCCGCAGTTCCTCGGCAAACAGCTGCGGCTGTTCCCAGGCAGCGAAATGGCCACCCTTTTCGACCTGGTTGTAGTAGACCAGAGATGGGTATGCCTGCTTGCTCCAGCTTTCCGGTGCCTTGTAGATTTCCTTCGGGAACACCGTGATTGCCACGGGCACCTTGATGTCTTTGGTCTTCTGGGCGTCGGAGCTGAAGTTGTTGTTGTTGTTCTCCCAGTAGAAGCGCGACGACGACGCACCGACGTTCGTCAGCCAATAGAGGGTGATGTCGTTGAGCATCTCGTCCCGGGAGAGGACATTTTCAGGCACGCCGTTGCTGTCGCTCCATTGAACGAATTTCTCATAAATCCACGCCGCTAGACCGGATGGCGAGTCCGCTAGCGAGTAGCCGATGGTCTGCGGGCGGGTCACCATCATTGCGCCATAGGCGGCGTTCCTGCCGAAGAACGTGCTAAGCGACCTATAGGCTTCCCTTTCGGGCTGCGATAAGCTCACCGGTGCCGGATCGCCTGCATTGATGCCCCTCATCAGCTCCCCTGGAACAGTCGCGGGCATGTTGAGGTGAATGCCGAGCAAGCCCTTCGGAGCTTGCCGCGCCAGCGCATCAGAGATCACCGAACCGTGGTCGCCACCTTGGGAAACATAGGTCGAATATCCCAGACGTTTCATGAGCACGTCCCAAGCTTTCGCGACCCGCTCCGGTCCCCATCCAAGTTCGGTAGGCTTGCCGGAGAATCCATGACCGGGAATCGACGGGATCACGACGTCGAACGCATCTTCCGCGCGACCACCGTAGGCGGTTGGATCGGTAAGCGGACCAATTGTCTTGATGAACTCGAACTGCGATCCCGGCCAGCCATGCGTTAAAATGACGGGGAGGGCGTTTGGGTGACGCGACCGGACGTGGATGAACTGGATATCGACCCCGTCAATCGTGGTAACGAATTCCGGCAGGGCATTCAGCTCCTGCTCGGCCTTACGCCAATCATACTCGCTTCCCCAATAGCGAACCAGTTCCTGGACACGTTGGAGCTGGATGCCCTGGGAGATATCGCCGACAGTCTCCCTATCCGGCCAACGCGTGTTCGCGATTCGCTTGCGAAGATCGTCGAGCTGAGACTGCGGGACATGAATTTCAAACGGGCGAATGCTTTCATCCGCCTGCTGGTTCTTGGAACTGACTAAGGTGGTGTCAGCGGCGCTTGCCTCTCGCAGGGCTGTGACCGGCAGCAGCATCATGGACCCAATAGCAAGCGATGGCGCGATCAGCTATATGATTCCGGCGGGACAATGTGTCGATAGCAGTCATGTGGCCTCTCCTTGTCTGTGTCGATTGACGACAATCAGTGCGGAGCGGGATCTACGAACCTGACGTATCTGCCCTGTTTCAGGATTTTATGCAGTTGTATCAAAGCGTTTACTGAGCGGCTTTGACACGATTCCACACGAAGAATTCCGGAGTTAAAGGGGCGCGTCGCCCGAATCGGGCTGTCGTAACCCCGAGTAAAGGTGTTCACCATCAACTAAGACCTTGCAGTTGAAGACGCCGCACGGCGTCGCACCGGCAGGCGAGATGTCGTCGGCTGCTTGACGGACATCACCTGCTACTGCACTTTATTTACAGACCCATAACGGCAACCCTCTTTTGACGGTGACCAATGGCGGCTGACTACATCATAGGACCGAACACAGAGAATCCACGGCTGACGCGATCTGTCATGGGCGTGGACCATCTTGGCGAAAAGCTCGAACTTTCGGTTATCGAGGAGCGGCCCCTCACCATCTTCCTCAACTCGCAGGAGATCGTCACGGCTATGACGATCGGCGACTACCCGGAATACCTCGCGCTCGGGTTCCTGCGTAATCAGGGGATGCTAGATCCTGCAGAAACAGTTACCGATGTTGAATATGATGAGGAACTTGACGTGGTTGTCGTCCGGACCGAGAGCCGCACGACGTACGAAGAAAAGGTCAAGAAGAAGACCCGCACGAGTGGCTGTGCTGTAGGTACGGTGTTTGGCGATATGATGGAGGGCCTGGTGGGGCTGACCTTGCCGGCCGCGCCAATGCGGACGTCGTGGCTCTACACGCTGGCCCGCACGATCAACACTACGCCGAGCCTGTATCTTGAAGCTGGCGCGATCCATGGAACGGTGCTGTGCAAGGAGGACCGACCGCTGGTCTATATGGAAGATGTCGGTCGTCACAACGCGGTCGACAAGATCGCCGGCTGGATGCTCTTCGAGAAAGTGGGAGCTGAAGACAAGATTCTCTACACCACCGGACGGCTTACGTCCGAAATGGTTATCAAGACCGCCATGATGGGGATTCCGGTGCTCGCGTCGCGCTCAGGCTTCACGGCCTGGGGCGTGGAGATTGCGCGCCAGGTAGGGCTGACACTGATTGGACGCATGCGTGGTAAACGCTTCGTCTGTCTGACGGGAGAGGAGAGGCTGATCTGGGATGCTGATCCCGAAACCGTACCTGAGGATGAGAAACATCACCGCCGCAAAGGCGCACTAATTGACTAAAATTATGGGTGTCATACTGGCCGGAGGCCGTTCCACTCGTATGGGTGGCGGCGACAAGGGCTTGCTGCGGCTCGGCGATGTAACACTGCTCGGTCATGTACATGCACGGCTTGCGCCGCAATGCGCGCAGCTTGCGATCAACGCCAATGGGGATCCAGCGCGCTTTTCAGACTTCGGGCTTCCTGTGCTTGCCGATACGCTGCCGGATTATCTTGGGCCCCTGGCGGGTGTTCTCGCGGGCCTCGAGTGGGCGGCCGAAGAGGGCGCGGATGCGATCGTGACTGCGGCGGCCGATACGCCTTTCCTTCCCCGTGACCTAGTGGCGAGGCTCAGCGACGCGGCGGCACAGAAGAAGGTTCCAATAGCGCTGGCCGCCTCTCCGGACGAGGCGGGATCGCTGCGCCACCATCCCACCTTCGGTTTGTGGCCTGTCGGTTTGCGCGAGGACCTCCACGCCGAACTTTCAGGCGGGCTTCGCAAGATCATGCTTTGGGCCGAACGGCATGGCACCGCGACTGCGCTGTTTGCGTCGGCGCCGTTCGATCCGTTTTTCAATGTCAACACGCCGCAGGACATGGTGCGCGCCAATGCGATTCTGCACGGAGATTTGACATGACCTTCTACGACGCGGTCGACTGTGCCAGCACACGAAAGATCGGCGCCGTCGGTCTCGTTTTTCATTGGGCTTGCTGATGTCGATGACGCCTCCTCCGCTTACGCCCCCACGCTTGAAGAACGATTGTTTCGCTCTGCCGCCGGGCGTCGATTGGACACCTGTGGATACTGCGCTCGGCCTGCTACGGGCAAACCTGTCTCCTGTTGTGGATATCCAGGAACTCGACGTTTCCAATGCGCTCGGCCGCGTTTTGGCGCACCATGCAGTTGCACGTCGCTCCAATCCGCCCGCCGCCAACTCAGCCGTCGATGGATACGGTTTTGCTCATGCGGCTACCGGCGAGGGACTCCAGACGCTGCCGCTGATCGAAGGCCGTGCGGCGGCGGGTGTGCCATTTTTAGGCCCTGTGCCGGAGGGAATGGCGGTCCGCATCCTGACCGGAGCAATTCTTCCCGTAGGGGTCGACACGGTGGTTCTGGAGGAGGATACCGCCACCGATGGCCACCGCATAGCCTTCCACGGTCCGATCAAGATGCGAGCAAATACCCGTAAGGCCGGCGAAGACGTGATCGCCGGCGATGTCGCATTGCCGGCCGGGCATCGCCTTCGCCCGCCAGATCTGGCGCTGCTGTCTGCCGTTGGCGCGACAAGGGTTTCGGTTTTCCGTCCGCTGCGCTTGGGTGTGCTGTCCACCGGTGACGAGATCGCCGCGGATGCTGGCGGAGCCCTTCTGGAAGTCGGCCGCATCTATGACGCCAATCGGCCGATGCTTCTGGCAATGGCTCGGCGCTGGGACCATGTGCCTGTAGACCTTGGTCATGTCGGCGATGACCGAGCAGCACTGGCCGCCCGGCTTGACCGAGGGGCAACAGAGGCAGATGTAATCTTCACCTCCGGCGGGGCCTCGGCGGGAGACGAGGATCATGTCTCGGCGCTGTTACAGGAGGCCGGTGTGATGCAAAGCTGGCGTATCGCCGTCAAGCCGGGCCGGCCGTTGGCGCTTGGCTTGTGGAGGGGTGTTCCGGTGTTCGGCCTGCCGGGAAATCCGGTCGCGGCCTTCATCTGCGCTCTAATATTCGGCCGCCCGGCCGTCTCCGTGTTGGCCGGCGAGGGATGGGAGGAGCCAATGAGTTTCACGGTTCCGGCCGCTTTCGAAAAGAACAAGCACGCGGGCCGGCGCGAGTATCTGCGGGCGCGATTGACGCCGGAAGGTCACGCTGAGGTTTTCCGGTCGGAAGGTTCGGGGCGGGTCAGCGGGCTTTCCTGGGCCACCGGACTTGTCGAACTTGCCGATGGCGCCCGCCGGGTCGCACCGGGCGATCCCGTTCGGTTCCTTCCCTACTGCTCTTTTGGATTGTAGTCCATCAAAACGGACGAGGACAACGCTACCGCAAGGGCTCGGAGTGCCAACGATGGAACCTAAAATCGGTGCCAGCGGTTACCGTTGAACTTGCAAGTTAAGCGATGATCCCGCATGTTAAGCAGGAATTTCCATAGTCGCTGCCTGATCAACAAGACAAGGAGCTGGCGATGAGAGAAATCATTCTCGCGGGAGCGTTCGCACTCTCAACTTCGACTTGCCTGGCGCAGACTGCGACGCCACCGGCGCCCCTATCTCCCCAATCTGCCTCGCCAATAGAGGCGGCTGCCTCGCCACCAGGCGGTCCGGCCAACCTGTGCCAGGAGATTCTTGGCTTCATGAAGGCTCCCCCTCCAGACGCGCCTCAAGCTGCCGATGCGAAGAAAACTGCCGTGACGGCCGCTCAGCAGGCAAAGCCTCCGCAGCCCGCCTCGAGTCAGCAAGGCTCGGCCGGTTTGGCTGGCACGGCCACCACCGGCAAAGACCCCTCGGGGGGCGGCGGGAGTAATTCGGCGCAGGCCGTTACCGGACAGGACGGCGTCGCAACCGATGCACCTGAGCCGGGCAAGGATCAGGCGAATGCCGGATCGGTTGCAAACGCACCGCAGAAAGAGTCACGGGCAGCGCCGCTGCCGCCCGCCGATGTAATGAGCACGCCAAAGGAATCCGTGCTGAGCATGGAAGCGGCCCAGCAACTCGCCGACGCGAACGATATCGCGGAATGCCAAAAGACGGCCCGGAAGATGAGAGTTGCCGGCGTTGCCATGCCACCCCCGCTGATTGCATTGGCAGCATTGGATATTCGGTATCAGCAGAATTCAGGCGCAGCTCAAAATCCGTCCGGGACTGGCGGCCCGTAGGAGAACGATTAGATGCCGGAATTGTGCCCAGACGAATAGCCCGTTGGCACCTGGTCGCGGCTGCATCGAGTGGCAACGGAAGCGAAGGAGTCCGCAATGGGGATAATCGTGACGGGAGTAGTCGTTGTAGGAGCGATCGCGTTTGGTACCGGCTATTATTTCACGAACGTACAGCCGGCAGAGCCTGCTTGGGAGGTTTACAGGACCGAGGGCGCCCGGGTAGGGGATCCAGGTCACAATCTCGTCGGAAAGAACTGGTCGGGCGAACCCGGCAGCGTTTCTGCGGACAACGAGGAGAAACCTTCGTAGGAGGCTCCGAGCGTCTTTTGCACAGGTGACATTCACACCCTCTGATCGAACATCCGAGCGGTCTCAAAATTTGGCTCTTTGTCCTCGGATGCCTCGCCTTTCAGCAATGCAGAACTGCTTTGCATTAGGTTCTGCCAGAGTATTTCGCGGCACAGGTGGCGCAACTCTGCAACGACGCGCGATACGCAGATCGCCGTTCGGGTGCGAATATGGCTGGTCTATTCCGCCGGCTCAGCGGCAGTATGCGGCGGTGTCCGGGCACCGGTCTTGCCTTGCTGCTCTTCCACCCAGGCGCTGTGATGTTCCTTGGCCCAGTTCAGGTCCACCGAACCAGAGCCCATTGCCTGCCAGGCACCTTCCATACCGAGCGTGCCGATATAGATATGCCCAATGATCACCGCGATCATGATGAGGCCCGCGATGGCATGGACATATTGGGCCATCTGCATGCCGTTGACGTCAGTGAAGGAGAACGGAAACAGCATGAACACGCCTGAGACCGACAACGCAGCCCCCCCCACCACGACAGACCAGAAGATGAGTTTCTGCCCGGTGTTGAAACGTCCCGCCGGTATATGCGTTTGGTTCGACCGGTCGAAGAATCCGCCGGCGGACTTAAGCCATCTTGCGTCATAGCGGTCCGGGAGATTGTGTCGGATCCACGTCAACAACATCAATACGACGCCGAGCATGAACGCCCAGGATACGAAATGATGCGCGTACTTGGCCCAGATCGACCAGGTCGAGAACGCCTCCGGCCCGATCAGCGGCATCAACAGGCGCTTTCCGAAGATCAAGTTCAAACCGGTGATCGCGAGGACGATGAAGGCCGTTGCGGTTGTCCAATGGAGCAGGCGTTCCAGCGCGTTGAACCGGAGAATTTTTTGACCTGATTCGCCTGCCTGTGTCCGAATACGGCCCCGGATGAGATAAAACAGCGCTATCGAGAGCAGCGTGCCGATAATGATGAACGCGCCAACCCAGGGTAGAGCAGTCCGCTCGAAGGTTTGATAGTCCCGACCTTGAGGTTGTTGCAGCGTTGTGGCCTTGCGGTCGGGTATCGTGACCCGACCCTGGATCTTGCCGAGCTCATCAAGAAGCTGCTGCTCGCTCACCCCTTGCGCACCGGGGTTGTTGACCGGTGCGCGCTCCTGCGCCCCGGCGGGCGCCATCCATAGGACGAAAGCCAGTATGAATGCCGCAACCGCCGCCGAGACCAGTCGATAAAGGCTCCAGATCCGCATTTGCTCCGTCCTCCCAACTTCGCTGCGACGCCAAGCAGCACCCGCTATCTCGATTTTCCCGGACCATCGTACCGAAACGGAACCCGTTTTCGGCTATCCCAATGTTCGACCGAAGCGCCGAAGCGTCCTTCCTGAGCGTGAAAGGATGATGCATGGCGCTCCATCCTTAGGTTCCAGATCATCCTATCTGCATTCAGATCACTTTATCGGCTGCAGGATGCCCTAGACGTCCACTGTCTCCCGATAGGCGGTATGCCAGCCCCATGCGCCCGAGCCATAGCCTCTCTGCGTCACACGCTCCTTGTAGATCGCGGCAATGATCACTCCGTCGCCAGCCAGCAGCGATTTCGTCGAGCACATCTCCGCACAGAGTGGCAGCTTGCCTTCGGCCAGCCGGTTGGCTCCATATTTCGCATACTCGACCTCCGTCGAGTCGGCCTCCGGTCCTGCCGCACAAAACGTGCATTTGTCCATCTTGCCGCGTGAGCCGAAATTGCCGACGCGTGGATATTGCGGCGCGCCGAACGGACAGGCGTAGAAACAGTAGCCGCAGCCAATGCACAGGTCCTTGGAATGCAGCACCACGGCATCCGCAGTGGTGTAAAAACAGTCAACGGGACAAACTGCCGCGCAGGGTGCGTCCGTACAGTGCATGCAGGCCATCGAGACGGAGCGTTCGCCCGGCTTGCCGTCATTGATGGTGACGACACGCCGCCGATTGATACCCCACGGAACGTCGTGCTCGTTCTTGCAGGCGGTAACGCAGGCATTGCACTCGATACAACGTTCGGCGTCACAAAGGAATTTCATCCGTGCCATCTTCGTTCCTCCGCTACACCGCAACGATCTGGCAAAGCGTAACCTTCGGTTCCTGCATCCCCGTTACGGGATCGTAGCCGTAGGTGGTGATACTGTTGGCGCTTTCGCCGAGAACGTAAGGGTCGGTCCCTTCGGGATAATTGGCTCGCAAGTCCTCGCCCCGGAACCAGCCGCCGAAGTGGAAGGGCATGAATGCGACACCCTTGCCGACACGCTCGGTGACCAGAGCCTTTACCTTTGCCTTCACGTCGTTCTCCGCTCCGTTGACCCAGACCCAACCTCCGTCACTGATGCCGCGCTCGGCTGCATCGTCGACGTTGATCTCGACAAACATGTCCTGCTGCAACTCGGCAAGCCACCGGTTCGAGCGGGTTTCCTCACCGCCACCCTCGTATTCGACGAGGCGTCCGGTCGTCAGAATGATCGGGAACGATTTCGCGGTGCCATTGTCCACAGCCGCCTTCTGCACACTGAAGCCGATATTGGGCAGGCGGAACTGCTTGGCGTCTGGATAGGTCGGATACTTGGCTACAAGATCCACCCTGGGCGTATAGATCGGCTCGCGGTGGATCGGCACCGGATCCGGCAAATTCCAGGCAAGCGCCCTGGCTTTGCCATTCCCGTAGGGGTGGCAGCCATGGCTGAGCGCCACGCGCTGGATGCCGCCAGACAGGTCGGTCGACCACGACACCTTGCCGATGTCGCCCATATCATCGCCGATCGTCTGGATGATGCCTAGTTCTTCCGGGGTGAGATCCCGATCCCAGCCGAGTTTCTGGAGCACGGCCATGGTGAACTCCGGATAACCGTCGGTGAGTTCGGAACCTTCCGTGTAAGAACCCTCGGCAAGAAGCGTTTCGCCGTTGCGTTCCACGCCAAAGCGGGCGCGGAATGGGCTGCCCCCGTCCATGACATGCAGGCCGGTGCTGTAGAGGTTTGCAGTTCCCGGGTGACGGAGTTCCGGTTTTCCCCAGCATGGCCAGGGCAGACCGTAATAATCGCCGCCGACCTCCGGGTCGTCCTTCGGCGCGCGCAGGGTGAGCAGGTCGAATTTGTGCTGGTTGCGCATATGCGCCTTGAGCCGCTCGGGCGACTGGCCACAATAGCCGGTCGACCAGCCGCCGCGGTTCATTTCACGAAGCACGTCCTCGGGCACCGGCCGATCACCTTCGACGGCGATGTTCTTGAACATCCATTCGGCGAGGCCAAGCTTCTGTGAGAGCAGGTACAGGACCTGATAATCGTCCTTCTGCTCGAAGCTTGGGGGGACGATCTGCTCGCCCCACTGGAGCGCGCGGTTGGAGGCGACCCGCGATCCCGAGGTTTCGAACTGCGTGCAAACCGGCAGGAGATAGGTGTTGTCCTTGCGCCCCGCCTGCACCGCGAGCGAGGCCCAGGTCGTAGGGTGAGGATCGGCGACGACAAGCAGCTCAAGTCCGGCAAGCCCCTTCATCGACTCGGGTATGCGCGTGATGCTGTTGCTGGCGTGGCCCTGTACGAACATCGACCGCATGACGTCGGGTTGCTCGACGTCTTCCTTTGGCAGTGAAACCGAATCGAACCATCGGGTCAGCGGAATGCCGGGTGTTTCCATCAGTTCCTTGGAAGAGAACTGGCCCAACAGGTCGTCATAGGGGATCTCCCACACCCGCCCCCAATGCTTCCAGGCCCCCTCCGTCAGACCGTAGTAGAAGGGCAGGGTGACCACGTCGAGCCCGATGTCCGTCGCGCCTTGAACGTTGTCGTGGCCGCGGAAGATATTTGCGCCGGTGCCCGGCTTGCCGATGTTGCCGGTAGCGAGACACAGGATGCAGCTCGCCCGCGTATTGGCGGTTCCAACAGTGTGGTGCGTCTGGCCCATGCACCAGATGATCGTCGATGGCTTCTGGGTCGCGAACGTCTCGGCGATGCGCTTCAACTGCTCGCCGGGCACGCCGGTGATCGTTTCCACCTCGTCCGGGGTGTACTTGGCGACCTCCTTTCGAACCTCATCCATTCCGTAGACGCGTTGCGCGATAAATTCCTTGTCCTCCCAACCATTCTCGAAAATATGCCAAAGCATGCCCCAGATCAGCGCAATGTCGGTGCCGGACCTGAAGCGGACGTATTCGGTGGCGTGGGCAGCCGTGCGCGTGAAGCGCGGGTCCATGACGATGAAATTGGCGTTGTTGAGTTCCTTTCCCTCAAGCAGATGTTGCATCGCGACCGGATGCGCCTCGGCCGGATTGCCGCCAAGAACGAGCATCGTCTTGGAATTTCTGATGTCGTTGTACGAGTTGGTCATCGCGCCGTAGCCCCAGGTGTTGGCTACGCCGGCAACCGTCGTCGAATGACAGATACGGGCCTGGTGATCCTGATTGTTGGTTCCCCACAGAGCGGCGAGCTTGCGGAAGAGATAGGTGCCTTCGTTGGAGAATTTCGCCGACCCCATCCAATAGGTGGATTCCGGCCCCGACTTCTCGCGGATCTCGAGAAGCTTGTCGCCGATGCCGTTGATCGCATCCTCCCAGGTGGTACGCTCCCATTGGCCGTCGACGAGCTTCATCGGGTACTTCAGACGACGGTCGCTGTGCACGAGTTCACGTACGCTGGCGCCTTTGGCGCAATGCGAGCCGCGATTGAAGGGGCTGTCCCAGGAGGGTTCCTGCCCCGTCCACACGCCGTTCTGGACCTCCGCAGTTACGGTGCACCCGACAGAACAGTGGGTACAGATGCTCTTTTTGAGTTCAATCGGCACGCCCGGTTGGGGGGGGCTGATCGCGGCGGCCTTTTTGACTGTGCCGAGTTGGAACGAACCGAGTGCCGCCAGGCCGCCGGCGACAAGGCCGGAGCGCCGGAGGAATGTCCGCCGGTCCAAGGGGGCCGCTGCCATGCCTCCGGTCAGGGTTTGCAGATGCGTGCGGCTTGCCTGCCGATCCTTGCGCTTCGTCAGCATGGCACCCTCACTTCTGCTCAGGATAGCGATTGACGCGATAGTAGGCCTTAACGTGGTCCGTTTCGCGGTAGCGGCCCCGCATCTCCTCTTCGCCCGGGTCGTAGGCCTCAGCATCGGTGGGACAGAGCGCCGCGGCCGCGACGACGGTCGTCGTTGCGCCGCCGAATGCCTTAAGGAAGTAGCGCCGGCCCAATGCCGTTTGTCGCTCGTCTTGCATCCTGGCATCCTCCTCCTTAGTGGGCTTGGCGCCCGGGCATGCGCCTATGCGTTTTGCCGTGCCGCCATGGCGAAGGCTTCGCTGTCGATCTCGATGAAAAGCCGACCGACCGTGCCGACCGACCGGTAGAATTTGGCGGCCTTAGCGTGTTCCAGGTCGCTGAAGAAACGCCCGGCCCACGGCTCGACGTGGCGTTTGAAGAAATCCTGCTCCTCGTCGTGGGAGACGGCAAAGTGATTGCCGGCAAAGCCGCTCATCATCTCGCATATGCTGGCCAGATGATCCTCGGGTTCGCAATTGCCCTCGGCGCGCTCGATACCGAAACGGGCCATGTCTGCCCGCAGGCGCGCAAGCGGGCGCTCGTTGAGGAAGCCGGTGAGATAATAGGATGCGTAGGGAAGGAGTTCGCCGCGTCCCACGCCAATGAACAGCTCGGAATATTCGCGACAGATCGCATCGTGCGAATACGATGCTGCCGCTTGAGCAAGTGCGATGTGAGCACGGCCGAGCGGTGCATCGCTGTTGTCCTGCAAGCATGAAAGCCTGGCGAGCGATTCCCTGTCCGGCGGGGTGATCAATAGTGAGGCGAGGAGTGCGTATTCGTCCGCCCGGGCCTGGTCGATGTCATCGAGAACAGCTGTTCCTGCACCGAAGATTGAAGCATCCGCTCCATCTGGCTGTTCCCAGGCCTGATCTGAAAGCAAGTCGGGGTTCATCATACCATGACCGTGCTGCCTGAATGGGTTGCTCATAGTAACCCGTTACCGAACGAATGCAACAGCCTGACCTTGACGGGTTACCACATAAGGTCCCGGCAATTACCGGATCAGCGTGGCATCGCTCCGCCATGTCGGGGCCCGGAGTAAACCCCGGGAAGCTGAGAAGGACGCATCTTGTCCGGCGAATGCGTGTGAGATCTGAATCCAACCGATGCGCTTACATTGGTTGCCGCCTCGAGAGCTGGTGGCTCTGTCGCCGGCGGCTCGTCGGTGGCTGATTTTTCCGTCGCTAAATTCTCTAGATCCTCGACAGGAAGTGCCGCATCCGGCACGGCATCGCCGCGTTGTTCATGTGGCGGAACGGCCTCCGGTTTCGTAAGGGTGTCAACGGCGCGCGCCGCTTTTGACAGGAAGCCCACCACGGTTTCCTTTGCGTCGAGCGGACCAAACCCCCCCATCGAGCCTGGTTTGTTGAAGTCCCAGGCATATTCCGAAGGGCCGACGAAGTCGCGGATTCCGGGGTTCAGTGACCATGCCTTGCGTAACGCCGCATGCTTCAGCGCCAACGGAACGCCTTTCTTCAAGAAAGCCGCAACGTCGCTTTCGGCAGTCAGGTCTTCGAGGTGCGGGAGGGGCTCGACCACCCCAACACCCTCAAGCTCCGCTGCTTTCGCCTCTGGCTGGTTGCGCTCAGGACAGGAGGCCACCGGATCGTTATTCTCGGCGACCTCGCCTGATGCCTGGTCCAATTCAGGGGCCGCCGGCTTATGCTCTCGCCGTGAGGCCAGCTTGCGGCGCGACCAGCGGGCAAGATGATTGTCGCTGCCGTCACTCATCCCTTGTCGTCCTGCTTTGTGAGCCACCATGAATCCGACTTGCCATGGCTTCGGGATCTGTCCGATCACGCTTGCGTTTGACGAACGCACGCTCGACATGATGAGCTTCCACGAATGCGGTAAGGCGCTCCTGTATTTCAATCGGCATCGCAACGGCTTCGATAATGTCTGTGTTGGTTTCCGTCAGAGCTTCGGCCTCAGCCGGATCTGCTGTCACCAGATGGACTACGATCCCCGGAGCTGAATCCGTGAGTCGGAGGGCTATCCAAAGGCTAGGCCGCTGTGAACGCAGGTTCTCCCGGTACATCGCCGTATCCGTTCCGAAAAATTCAATGTCGGATGTCCCTGCATAATAGCGCGTAAGCCTCGTCGTCTGTTCGAGCACCGTCCATGGTGTCGCGACCGGTGCGCCCGCGAGCGCGGCGACTGGCACCCAGGAATGATCCGCCCATGGGCTATCCAGGTCTCGCCTCTCCACGATCACACCGACTTTTTCCGTTTCCCGCACCATGACTGCGCTCCTAGGTCGCTTGCGCCGTAGCGCACAACGGCAGACCGGCAATAAGATTTTGCGGCTTCATGCGGATCATTCGATCGGGCGTCATCGCCATGATCAGCCAGATCGGTTGAGCACCCACTTGGGGCCTGACCTCGCCAATGTCGGAAAAGCGGAGCCGGAACAACGCAACGATACGCTCCGCCGTTTCGGGGTCGAGGTCCTCGCCTCGCCACAGTGCATTACCGATGCGTGTCGCCTCGGCGTCAAGGCCGACGAACCATGCCCAGTTGTCGTCTTCGATCCGCTCGACCGGTTCGATCGTTACCGTGACGGCGACCAGATGGCGGATCCAGGCTTCCATTGCGTCAGCAAGGCCGCGACGCGCGGGGCTGTGGGCGCCACCCAGACGGAGCACCATGTCAAAGGCATCGCTCCTGTCAAAATAGCTATCGGCGTTCGTCTCGTCCAGGATTTCGAGTTCGGTGACGGCTGGCCCGCCGAGCATGCTCAAGAGCGGTGAAGTGTGGCGGTTCTGCTCGTGAACTTCTATTGTTTCCGCGTCGGCAAGCAGCAGCGCTCCTTCATGGAAGCTTACCCGCTGTGGGCGATAGAACAGCTCGGCGGCGCGCAACACCGCGGGCTCGGTCTCGCCGTCGAGCGCATTGCGCAGCACGACCTGCGCGAGCTGGTTCATGAACAGCGGAGGCGTGTCGGCTGCCGAACCGAGCGCCAGTTGCAGATAAGCGGCCTCAAGCGAGGGCGTGGCAAGAAGCCGGTCGCGGAAGGAGATCATGAACGCCCAGTTTTCGCGGGCATCCGGGTCGCCCATGACGGCGATCTCGTCCTGAGTGACCGGACGGCGCGGATGATGCATCAGAAGCTCATGGTGCAGACGCAATTCTACCTCACACGCCCCTTCCGGCGGAAGCAGTTCGGGGCGAGCGAGATAAGCCTTGAGGAACGCGTCGGTCACTATAAGCCGGTCTGCCTCGTCCCGATCGAGGAGATGGTGACCCGAAGATACCCAGAAATCCTTCACGTGTGCCTTCCCGCCAACGTCCGGATATGGAGCTCTTCCATCCGGTCGTTTTCCTCGTCAATCTCTATAGCGTTGAAGGCCGTTGCCATATCCAGTCGACCCACCTTCGGGTGAAGGGTACGGAACGCCTCCCGGATCCCAGTCTGCTCGCTGGCGCGGTGGAGGGCAAGTATGGTGTTTGGCGGGTGATCGCAAAGCGATTGCGCAAACGCGATTTCTTCTTCGGCGGCCGGCCGCGCTGTTTCAAGATCGGGGGCGCCGCAATGCGCGACCAACTGTTCGGCCAGGCGTTCAACGGCCGCAGCGCGTTCTTCCGCCTTCACCTCCGTCACGACAACGAGGGTGGACCAGCCAAAACTCTCGATGCCCAGGAAGCCGGCTCGAAAAGCCTGGCGTTTCTTGCCGGCGAGGGTTTCGGGGTCGATGCCGAAGAAAAGGAATGTACCCGGTACCGCCCATTCGCCGGGCTCGGCGGCGCGCGAATAGACGAACGTATCGGACGGATCGAGGCGAATGGTGCGCGGCAGGTTCAAAGCCATGGCATTCCCGTTGCGGGATCGAGCCAGGAACAGGATGCAAGCGCCTGCGCCAGGCTCCGCCTCGTGAGGGAAGTCTGGCCGGGTTCGGCCTGAACCAGCAGATCCCCGTTGTCGGCGATCCGTCCATTGTGGCCTCCGGGCGACACGCGGTCCAGCCATCGCCTGGCCAACCGCGCAAAGCCGGTGTCGTGCCATTCGTCCAAGCCGACCATCAGGTGACGTGAAAAGCTGGCGATGATCTCGCCGGTATTGACGGCTTCGAAACCCACTTCGTCCAGTGCGCCGAACAGCGGCCGCAGACCCGGTTCGTGGACGCGCACGATCGTGGTGCGGATCATTGTCGAGAAGATAAGCCAGGCCGGCGTCTCGGCCTCGCCGGTTCCCGCCGGCCAGCTCAGTTGTCCGCCGCCGACCAAGACCCCGTCGACACGGATCGCGTCTGGCCAGTCGAAGGTGATGGGTCGTGACGGGGGCGCATGTGTGGCAAGCGCATCGGCCAGTGCATTCATCCCAGCATAGATGGCCAGGCGTGCATGCACGAGCGGCATTTCCGGTTCCAGCACGACGGCGAACTCTGCCAGATCGTCACGTCGTGCCCAGACCAGCGTCCCTGCTCCCCATTCGGCGGCAATGGCGCGAGCGTGTGCAAAAGCGTCGCCGGTCTCGCGCATCATGACGAGGTTGTAGGGCGGGGGCAGTTCGATGGCGTGGTCCATCACCGAAGCGTGCTGAAACATGATGCCGGTCCCATTTCTGATGACGGCGAGCCTAATGTCTTTATAATGCATCCGAAGTGGAGGCGCCACCGTTGTTGGGGGGTGCCGTGATGCGGGGGGAGAAGAAGCATGATCCCAGACAGACCACGCACCGTCTTTGTTTGTTCCTGTGAACGCAGCATGCCGGACTTTGGCCAGAGTGTCGCCCGTGGATGCTCAAGCGACCAAATCCAATCTGGAAATCAACTCTGCGGCGCCGAACTCGACCGCGTCCGCAACGCATTGAATGGAGGCGACGACATCACGATAGCCTGCACACAGCAGGAACGGCTTTTCCGTGAAGTCGCGCAGGAACGTGGCTTTGCGGGCGAACTCGCTTTCGTCAACATCCGCGAGACGTCAGGCTGGTCGGCACAAGGGGCATCCGCCGGGCCGAAAGCCGCGGCACTCGTGGCGATGGCGGCGGAAACGGTCACTTCGCCGACCAGCGTTACGCTCGCGAGCAACGGCGTGGTGCTCGTCTATGGCCGGAACGAAGCGGCGATCGAGGCTGGACGGCAGCTTGCCGACGAGATGAACGTCACGGTTCTTTTGACGCGGCCGGACGATGTCACGCCCCATCGCGTCTGGGATTTCCCCGTTGTGCAGGGCACGATCCGCAACGCGCGCGGTCATCTCGGCGCGTTTGAACTGACGATCGACGATTTCGCGATGCCATCGCCATCGTCGCGCAAGCGTCTGCGTTTTGGCGCGCCGCGGGATGGCGCACTATCGAATGCCGATATAGTTCTTGACCTTTCCGGCGGCGCTCCCCTGTTTCCTGCCCATGAATTGCGGGCAGGTTATCTGAGAGCGGATCCAGCCGACCGCGCGGGCCTTGCTGCCGCGATCGCCAAGGCAGCCGGCCTTGTGGGGGAATTCGAAAAGCCTCGCTACATCAATTTTTCCGCCGATCTTTGCGCCCATTCGCGTTCGCGCATCACCGGATGCACGCGCTGCATCAACCTTTGTCCTACGGGTGCGATTGCACCCGCTGGCGACCATGTCGCGATCGACGCTGATGTCTGCGCCGGCTGCGGCAGTTGCGCGGCCGCCTGTCCGACCGGTGCCGCCGCCTATGCTTTCCCGGATGCGGCGGCCCTGCTTCGACGCCTGCGCACGCTCCTGCTCACCTATCACAGGGTAGGCGGCAGCGATCCGATCGTGCTGTTTCACGATGAAGGTCATGGAGAGCCGCTTATCGATGCGCTGGCGCGTTTCGGGCAGGGACTGCCCGCGAATGTGCTGCCGGTCGGTGTGAATGAGATAACGCAGCTGGGGGTCGAGGCGTGGACTGCACCGGCCGCCTGGGGAGCGGTGGCGATCAGGGCCCTTTCTTCGGCGAGGGGGAAACATGACCTGACCGGCCTAGCCAGAAACGTCACCATCGCCAATCTTCTTGGACAATCGCTGGGTTATGGAGCCGATCTCTGCGGCGTGATCGAAGCGGACGACCCCGATGATCTGCAAACGGTTCTCGGGCGGATGGTGCCGCAAGCGGATGCGCGAAAGCCGGTGACATTCCTGCCGGTCGGAGGCAAGCGCAGCTTGCTGAAAAGCTCGGTGATCGGCTTGTATGAGGCCGCTCCGACGCCGGTAGAGCGCACGGCATTGCCAGCGGCCGCGCCATTTGGCGGGCTCGACGTCAATGTCGATGCCTGTACGCTGTGCCTGTCATGCGTATCGGCCTGTCCGACGGGCGCGCTCTCCGACAGTGAAGAGCGGCCAGCTTTGTTTTTTGCCGAGAGCGCCTGCGTGCAGTGCGGGCTCTGTGCCGCGACTTGTCCAGAAAAGGCAATCGCGTTGGTACCGCAACTGGATTTCCAGGCCTGGAATGGGCCCCGCCGGGTGATCAAACAGGAAGAACCGTTCCATTGCATTCGATGCGACACGCCATTCGGAACGAAAAGTACCGTCGAACGCATCGTTGACAAGCTGGGGGGCAAGCACTGGATGTTTTCCGGCGAGAATGCCCGACGCCTCGATGTCGTGCGGATGTGCGACAACTGTCGTGTCGAATCCGTCATGAATGAAGGGTTCGATCCTTACGAAGCGTCGGGCCGTCCCGCTCCACGGACGACGGAGGATTACTTGCGGGAGCGCGACGCAACGACAGACAAATCGGTTGAGTTTAGTCGCGGCGGGTCTCAGCCTGTAAAAAGCGGATCAGCGCTGCACGATCCTCGGGATCGTTGATCGTCTGCTCCGGCATCTTGGTCCCTGGCGTATATATGCTTGGCCCCAGTTCGAAGAGCTTCGACACCGTTTCCGGCGTCCAGACGATATCCATCCGCCGGAAAGCGGGGGAGTAGGGATAGCCGGCAAGCGACGCGATCCTGCGGCCGAAGATGCCGTGCAGCGTCGGTCCGGCGCGATTGCCGTCCTCCGGGCCGAGCGTATGGCAGGCGATGCAGGCACGGAAGACTTCGGCGTCCGGATTGCCGGCATATTCGCTCATGAGATCGGCCTGGATCGCGGCTGAGGTTCCAAGCCGCCTGCCGGTTTCAACATCCCATTCGCTTATTATGTTGTCCGCACCGCCGGCCAGCAGCGTCCGGGCACGGCGTGGAAAGGCAAGGGCCCACACCGGCGCAACGCCGGCACTGCCGAGGGTGTGAACCGGCTTCAGGGTGCGGGAGTCGAGCAACACGATGCCCTCCCTGATGGCCGAGGCGGCGATGTATTTCTCATCAGCCGTAGCCGCTAGTGCGATCAGGGGGCCGGAGGACACCCTGACCTCGGCCACAATCGCGCCGCTTCGGTCGAGCTGGCGCAATGTCCCGTCTGCGCCTGCTGCAAGCAGGCGGTCGCCCGGCATCGTCACGAGGGCGTTGAGTGGCCCCGGCATGGATATTCGCATCGGCGCAGCGTCATGTCCCGGCGGCCATAGTATGATGGCTGCGTCATAGCCAGCACTTGCAAGCGTTCCGTCGGACAGAAAGGTGACCGCGTTAACATTGCCATGGTGGCCTTTGAGTATGCGCGGCGCAGCGCCGGAAAGCGGCCACAGCCGCACGCTCGTATCCCAGGAGGCAGAAGCGAGCGTAGAGCCGTCGGGCGCGACTGCCAGTGCGACAACCGGCCCGTCATGGCCATGCAACACGGATACCGGCGCGCTGCGTCCGGCCTCCCAGATTGCGATTCGGCCGTCGGCCCCGGCGCTGGCGTAACGCCCCCGCGGCAAGGCAGCGACGGCATCGACCTGACTTTCGTGAAACAGCAGCACCTGCTGCGCCTCGCCCGTTTCAAGCGACCAGATAATCGCCTTGGTATCGAAACTGCCGGTGATCGCTGTCTGTCCGTCAGGGGCTATGGCGATTGAACGCACCGGGCCTCCGTGGCCGCGCAGTTCCGCCCCATGCGCAGTCGCGCCGAAGAGGAAGGAAGCGGCTGCCACCAGGCAGCGTATAGCGAGCATCGCCTTCATTGCACCTCAAACGGATTCATGCTCGATTGGCGATGGTCTCCGTTGCAGGAACGGAAAGTGCCGGATCGACCTTACTGTTCACTCTGTTCGAGGCAATCATATGATCACGAATATGGAAACCGACCCCTTCAACGTCTCCATGCGCAAGTTCCTCAAGCAGGTCGGGGTGACCTCGCAACAGGCGATAGAGAAGGCAGTGGAGCAAAAAGGTCTGAAAGGACAAGGGAAGCTGATCGTCAAGGCCGTCATCACGTCGGAGGCCGCCGGCCTGAATCATGTCGTGGAAGGCGAGATCGATCTGGGATGAGCCAGCGGATGCTGCTTTGCCCTTTCGACCGAAAGTTGCACGCATTTTAACGGTTCCGATGCTCAGTCAAGGTGTTCGAGCATCCTTTGTCCATTCGCTCAAGAACGCGTAAGCGCTCTACTTGAAGAACCGGATCCGGCCGGCCGGGCTTGTATCATACCCGGTAAGCTCGACGGCGCGGTCGGTAAAAACCTTTTGCGGCAAGAAACCTAACAGCGCCTGGAAGGAGGGCTGAAAATAGGTTCGCTGACGCATGAGCAGGTCGAAATTTTCCCACAGCAGCGGCAGGAATTCCAGGCCAGCCGTGCGAGCGGCGGCGCGTGTGGCAATGCCGCAATCCGCCTGGCCGCTCCGCACGGCGGATGCAAGATCGGGACCGGTCAGGCAGGGCGGCTCCAGTCGATTGAGGTCGCTGTGTTTCGCGCCTAAATCTGCCAGCAACCGAGCAAGCAGCATATCCGCTCCGGCACCGCGTTGACGAACGGCCATCCTCGCACCACTCGTCAGGACGTCATTGAGACCGTTCAGCGATTTGGGATTGCCCGGCTCCAGCAATAGGCCTTGCTCGCGGCGGACGAAGCCGACCAGCACCGCATCGCTTAGCCGTGGCATGGCGGCTACCGCATCGACATTTGCATCTTCCACCGTGCTATGGAAATGGATCGCAGCGGCCGCGACCTCTCCGCGCAGCAGCCGCGCGACACCGTCTTCAGTGCCTTCCGCCAATGTGGCAAGCCCCGAGCCTGACTGACGCAGGCTCCATTCCAGCAGGTCATCCTGGCTCCCCCCCACGATAGGTGGCAGTTCGAGCGATATCATTCCCGCCGGCTGCACGAGCCCCGAAAGGACCCAGCGGTCGAGTTCGTGCCGTGGGAATAGCCATTTGCCTGCCACCTTGCTGCACGGGATTCGCTCCTTCGAAATCAACTCGTAAATCTTACGCTCTCCCAAGCGAAGATAGTCAGCGGCCTCGGATGTGGTCAGCAAGATCATCCTGCATTTTTATGCATATTTGCGCGATTGTTCAATAATTTGACATCCATGAAAAAAAGGCCGGAAATTGCGCCAAGGGAAGGTGCCTCATGTCGGAAACACTCACTGCATGGCAGCTTATCGCATCCGGAGATGCCACCCTATTTGCGATCGTCGGCCTGTCGCTGGCCGTCAGCCTGACGGCTGTCGTGGCTGCGGGGATTATCGGTTTTCCGCTTGGTGCCATTCTCGCGCTGACCCGCTTCCCCGGCCGCACGGCGATGGTCGTGGTGTTGAACGGTTTCATGGGCTTGCCGCCGGTTGTCGTAGGTTTGAGCGTCTACCTGCTGCTATCGCGGTCAGGGCCGCTGGGAGAACTCGGTCTCCTCTTTACGCCGACCGCCATGGTTATCGCGCAGGCGTTTCTGGTTCTGCCCATCATTGCCGCGCTGACGCGCCAGACAGTTGAGGATCTTTGGCTCGAATATCGCGAGGAGTTGGGCGCCATGGGGGTCGGCTGGGCCAGCAGGGTTGCGACGCTTTTGTGGGACAGCCGCTTCAGCCTCGTTACCGTCTTGCTTGCAGGCTTCGGCAGGGCCGCGGCCGAAGTCGGCACGGTGATGATCGTCGGCGGCAATATCGATGGCTTCACCCGCACTATGACCACCACGATTGCTCTGGAAACCTCAAAGGGAAATATTGCCCTTGCGATCGGGCTTGGCATCATCCTTATTCTCCTCATTCTGCTGGTAAATGCCACTGCCTGGGGCGTGCGGGTATGGGCCGTGGAAAGGGCCGGTTAGAAATGCGCGCTGCTGCAAGCAATCTTCCCCTTATCTTCGATGACGTGTCGCTGAGCGCCGGTGCGACGACCATACTCGACCGAATAAGCCTGACGATCGGGCTGGGAGCGCCGACGTTTGTTCTTGGCCCCAATGGGGCGGGCAAGACCTCGCTGTTGCGGCTGTGCATGGGCTTGCTTGGCCCGTCGCGGGGGGTCGTGAGCTGGGGTGGCCGGATCGATGCCGGCCCCGAACGCCGAGCGATCCTGTTTCAGAAGCCCGTAATGTTGCGGCGCTCGGTTGCCGCGAATGTTGCGTATGGACTTGCTCACGCCGGTTGCCCGCGCGGCCTGCGCGCCCAGCGCACCGAGGAATTGCTCGACAGTGTTGACCTGAGTGCGCTGGCTTCGAGGCCTGCGCGCCGTTTGTCGGGCGGTGAACAGCAAAGACTGGCGCTTGCGCGTGCCCTGGCGCGCCAGCCGGAAATTCTCCTGCTCGATGAACCGACCGCAAGCCTTGATCCGGCGGCAACGCGCTTCGTGGAGGAAATAATCCTCGCGACGGCCCATTCGGGCACCAAGATCATCATGGCTTCACACGATCTGGGCCAGGTGCGCAGACTTGCCGGAGATGTCGTGTTCCTGGCCCATGGCCGTCTCTTCGAGCATGCCAATGCTAGGGATTTTTTCGATCGTCCAGCCACGCCGCAGGCTGCGGCCTTTATACGCGGCGATCTCGTCCTTTGATCGACAGAACGGAGATTGAAAATGCCGACCCGCCGACTGTTCTCTGTGGGAATGCTTCTGATCCTGGCCGGCGTGACGCCCGCGCTGGCACAAACCAAGTCGATCGTCGTCGCATCGACGACTTCTACCCAGGATTCGGGCCTGTTCGATTATATTCTTCCGCTGTTCGAGAAAGAGACTGGGATCGATGTCAAGGTCGTGGCACAGGGCACCGGCCAGGCACTCGACACCGGACGCCGTGGCGATGCCGACGTGGTCTTCGTTCATGCCAGGGCACAGGAAGAGAAGTTCATTCAGGAGGGCTTCGGAGTGAAGCGTTCCGACGTGATGTACAATGATTTCGTGTTGATCGGCCCGAAAAGTGATCCCGCCAGTGTCAGTGGAATGACGGATATCGCGGCCGCCCTGGTTTCGATCGAAGCAAAAGAAGCGCCATTTGTCTCACGCGGTGACCGGTCGGGCACCCATTCTACGGAACTCAAGCTGTGGAGGGACGCTGGCATCGATATCGAGGCTGCTAAGGGTCCTTGGTACAAGGATATCGGACAGGGCATGGGAGCCGCGCTCAACACGGCATCGGCCATGGATGCCTACGTCCTTTCCGATCGCGGCACCTGGCTGTCCTTCAGGAACCGCGGTGACCTTGCTATTTCCGTCGAGGGCGACAAGCGGCTGTTCAACCAGTATGGCGTAATGCTGGTGAACCCGGAAAAACACCCCGATGTCAAGGCGGAGCTGGGCCAGATATTCATCGACTGGTTGATTTCGCCTGAGGGCCAGAAAGCGATCGGTGAGTACAAGATCGATGGCCAACAACTCTTCTTTCCAAATGCGAGCGGGCAGCGCATCTGAGGTCTGTTGCCAAGGTGCCCGCATCTGTCCCATTATCGGGCGATGATGACAGTGCATCCTCCGACGAGCGCCCTGATAAGCCTGGAAGTGGCGCTTGCGGCGCTTCTCAGTGGTTTGGTGCCTATCGCTCCCCGGTCGGAGCCGCTTGACCGGGCGCTTGGTCGTGTCGCCGCGGCGATGCCGGCTGCCTTGCCGGCACTGCCGTTGCGAGACATTGCGACAATTGATGGCTGGGCGTGTTGTTCACTCGACCTCGTGGGAGCGTCCGCCTACTCACCTCTGGCGCTTTCGACGGCCCCGGCCCGGGTGGAAGTGGGCGACGTCATGCCGACTGGATCGGACTGTGTGTTGCAAGCCGATCTGATCGATTGCAGCAGCCCAGTCGTTCTTGCCTTCGGCGAGGCTGCTCCCGGTCAGGGCGTGCGCCGGGTGGGGGAGGACATGACCGCACATCGACCCCCGGTTCTTGAAGGCGGGATAGTCGGCGCCGCGGACCTGCTGATCGCTCGCAAAGCAGGGCTGAGCCAGATTCCCGTACGCAGCCCGCACGTGCGTGTAATCGATGTCGCTTCCGTAAACCATGAGACGTTCTCGACGCGCCTCGTTGCCGAATGTGTGATGACCTCGAATGCGACGATCGCCGCGATCGAGACCGCGAACCGTGATGCAGCTTCGATCGCAGCCGCTCTTGCCGGCGAGGTTTGTGATCTGCTTCTCCTGGTCGGAGGCACTGGTGCTGGGCGCCTTGACGCTACTGCCGAGGCCTTGACGCTATCCAACGCGTTGATTGCGCACCGTATCGCCATGCGGCCTGGCGATACTACGGCGATCGGCCGGCTTGGCAGTACACCGCTGGTCGCTTTGGCCGGGGCACCTGACCATGTCTTTGCCGGCTTTCTTGCATTGGTCCAGCCGATCCTGGACCGTTTATCAGGCCGCTCGAAGCGGATTGGTACAACCTTGCCGCTCTCGCGAAAGATTGCGTCGAAGGTCGGGCTCAGTGAGATTGTCCTGCTCGGCAGAGAGCAGGCCATGTGGACGCCGCTTGCCGTTGGCAATTTTTCACTGGAGGCCATGCGGCTTGCCGATGCCTGGCTGGCAGTGCCCGGTGATAGCGAGGGATATGACGTCGGCACGTCCGTCACAGCTATGCCCCTTCGCAATTTGAACTGAGCAGCCATCATGATGAAGTCTCCTTCTTCGATCCCGCAAAACACCGACCAGAAGCAATTTCTGACGATATTGTCACGTGAGGAGGCCCTGGCCCGTTTCGAAGCAGCGCTGTTTCCCTGGTCGGTGCCGACTGAAAAATGGAGTTTAGCCGAGGCGCTCGGGCTCGCTCTTGCAGAAGACGTCGCGGCGCAGGTCGACATTCCACCTTTCGACCGTTCCAATGTCGATGGGTTTGCGGTACGGGCAGCAGATCTGGTTGCCGCCTCTGACCTACAGCCTGTTCGATTGATGCTGAACAGGGAAACGATTGCCTGCGGCAGCGTCCCGCAACTTGCGGTATTGCCCGGGACCGCCACAGCCATCGCCACGGGGGGGCCTCTGCCACGCGGTGCGGACGCGATCGTCATGGTGGAATATACTCAGCCAGCCGAGGGTGGGGCCATCGAAGTGCGGCGTGCTGTCTCGCCGGGGCAGTTCGTCTCCACCGCCGGATCGGACATGGCGCGAGGAGAGGTCGTGTTGCGGGCTGGATCGGTGATCGGCGCGCGTGAGATCGGGATACTCGCAGCCTGCGGAACCCCGCAGGTAACGGTGGCCCGCAAACTCCGCGTTGCTGTTCTGTCCACGGGTGATGAGCTCGTGCAACCGGGCGAACCGCTGCAGCCGGCCGGCATTTACGACGCCAATGGGCCGATCGTTAGTGCGGCGGTCACCGAAAACGGGGGCGAGGCCCATTTTTTGGGCGCGTTTCCAGACGACGAAGCCAGGCTCGAGACCGCGATGCGTGAGGCGCTCGCCTCCCATGACGTTCTGATTTTGTCCGGGGGTACTTCCAAGGGTGCGGGAGATGTCAGCTACCGTATTATTGGCCGCCTCGGAAAACCGGGCATCATTGCTCATGGTGTTGCGCTTAAGCCTGGAAAGCCGCTCTGTTTGGCGGTATGCGGCGGCAAGCCGGTTATCATTTTGCCAGGGTTCCCGACCTCGGCCATGTTCACCTTCCACGATATGGTGGTGCCCATCCTGCGGCGCATGGCGGGGCTGCCGCCGCGCGTTGATGCGCAGACGAGTGCGCAGCTTCCGTTCCGCGTTCCGTCCGAACTGGGACGCACCGAGTTTGTCATGGTCTCGCTGGTGCACGGGCGGGACGGACTGATGGCCTATGCCACCGGCAAGGGCTCGGGAGCGATTACCGCCTTCGCCCAAGCTGATGGCTTTATCCGCATTGACGCCTTCGCCGACCATCTGCCAGCGGGCGCACAAGTGCCGGTGACGCTGTTCACGCCGCAGGTCAGGGTGCCCGACCTCGTTGTGATCGGCAGTCACTGCACAGGCCTTGATCTTGTCGTGGGCAAGATCGCGCGCCAAGGGATTTCGGTGCGATCGTTGGCCGTCGGAAGCCTGGGCGGTCTTGCAGCCGCTAAACGCTGCGAGTGCGACCTTGCGCCGATCCATCTTTTCGACCCTCAGACACAAGTTTACAACACGCCGTTCCTTGGCGAGGGTATCGAGCTCGTGCCGGGCTGGCGGCGCATACAAGGCATCGTGTTCCGCCGCGGTGACGCGCGCTTCGAAGGCCGCAATGCGCCGGAGGCGGTGGAGGCTGCTCTGGCTGATCCCGAATGCATGATGGTCAATCGAAACCAGGGTGCCGGTACGCGCATCCTGATCGACCAATTGCTCGGCCAGACGCGCCCAGATGGCTACTGGAACCAACCTCGCTCACACAATGCAGTCGCCGCCGCTGTCGTACAGAAACGCGCCGACTGGGGCGTCACGATCGGGCCGGTCGCGCGCGCGGCTGGCTTGGGTTTCATACCGCTGACGCAAGAGCACTTTGATTTCGCGCTAGTTACGGACCGGAAGGAGCGGGTGGCAGTTCAGGCATTCCTTGCCGCCCTGATGTCGCCTGATATGCAGGACGCGCTGGAGCGGGCGGGATTCAGTCGAGCTTGCTGATGGACCAGTGGCCTAGGAACGGATTCGCGTTTCCTGATCGAGCAGAGGTAACACTGTATCGCATGGCTGCGCGAAGGCTCGCCTGGCTCGGGCGAAGGCTATAACGTGCCTCATATCAACATCCTTGATCATTCGGACATCATTGATGGATTGGAGAATCTAACCCGAGCGCAACAATGACGTGTGAAGGGTAGGGCATCAGCTACTTCGCGCAAATGTGCCATGAAGACTTCGGCCGGTGTGCGGTAGCCCAGGCACTTGCGCGGCAGCGAGTTCATGTGATGGGCAAGGGCGACCAGCTGCTGCTGGTTGACGGCGGACAGATCCGTATCGCTTGGCACAAAGCGGCGGATGCGCTTGTTGGCGTTCTCGACGGCGCCTTTCTGCCAAGGTGCATTCGGATCCCAGAACCAGCTCCTGGCGCCGAGTCCATCTTCCATTGCGCTTCAGCTCACGATAGATCGTTGATCGATGCCGACCGAGTTGGCGGGCGATCTCACCGACAGGAATCTTGCGTTCCATGAGCTGATGCAGACGTCGGCGATCGGAAAGGGGGAGCTGCGAATAGCAGAGCGACATCCAAAAATCTCCAAGAGGCAAGCCATTGTTCTCATCGCTTGATAATTGAATATACAACTATAAATTGTAAAATCAGATAAGGCATATTATGGAACTTCAGTATTTGACCTAGCATTGCAATTTGAAATTCACTCGCCAATTACGACCGCATCCGCAATCGGGACCTGAAGGAGCTGGCGGACGTCGCCAGCCCTTCGTCCGATCGAAGCTCTTGGACGGGACCATGCTATACACCGTCATCACTCAGGCAGTCGAAACCGTGGTGCTGGTCGGCGACCCGGATTACCTCACCGAGGTGATCGCGATATCCCCAAAGGCCTTGGATCGAGGCCAGATTCTCATGTTTGAAAATGACAACAACGACGCAACCTGATGTGTGCACGACAAGGAGATCGCTAATATGCAACCCGCTAGGGAGGCGGATATGGCAGGCATAATCGCGAAATAAAATCTGCGGCGTTTCGTCCGCGAGCCTATGATCATTGCATCGGGCGCGTCATCGCGCGGTCATTCGGTATTCTCTTTTGGGTGGGTTTTCGCGATCATCCCACCGCTCAAATTCTCTTTGCGGCGGCGACGCTGCGATGTCGGGAGCTAGCGCCAAGACTGCACCGTCGGATGGTGTTCCCGAGCGGCGAAGCGGGAAGCCGTGTGGAGCGGACGTGTGTTTCCTGCGCAGCGTCGGCGAGGTTCCCGCACGCCGACCGGCGCCCGTGCGCAACGTCCGAAAGGTCGCGTCCTCGACGATACCCGGCGGCCAATATCGATGGAACCCAAAGCGCGGGTCCGCCGGCTATCCACGTTGCGTGGACGCGCCATCAAGCGCTTTGTTCGCTCGGCCATTATTGCGGGTCATAAGGCCCGCTTCGCTAGCCTGAGTGTGGGCGAAAGCAGGGAAATGACGCATGTTGGCTTTCTCGAATTCGCCGGGCGAAAGAGGGGCGTCCACGTAAACCCAGTGCCGGATGTATCGCTCCAGGAACATCTGCACCAGTTTTCTTCCTTTCGGAGTGATGCGCAGCAGTACGCTCCTTCGGTCATTTCTATCCGGGCTTCGCGTCACGAGACCCAAGACCTCCAGGCTCTTCAGATGCCGATGTGCGGTCGCGGTGGCGGTACCGACGCTGTGCAAGGCAGAAGAAACCGATATAGGAGTGCTCTTGGCGTCTCCGATTGCGATCTCAACGAAGATATTCCATGCCGTGTCGGAGATCTTGTCACCGAAGACGCTGTTGCGTTCGCGGCGCGCCAGGGCAATTCGATTGAGAATCGCTTCTTCGTTGAGATTCTTGGCGTGCAGAAGGTTCCTGTCCGAGCGAATGCGCTCCTCCGCCCTCCTGATGACCTCGATGGCCTCGTCAAGCGATACCGGCTTATGCAGAAAGTCGAATGCCTGATACCGTATGGCCATGACGGCGAAGTCGAAAGAACTGACCGCCGAGCTGACGATTCCGACAAAGTGTCTTTCAAGCGATCGATATTTCAACTTGCGCAGCAGGTCAAAACCACCCGTATCGATGTCTATTATGGCAATATCGATGCTGTCATTGCTGTCGAATGCTCGAATAGCGTCCTGGCCCGAACAGGATACGATGCAGTCTATGCCGCGGCGGCCAAGGGTGACTTTGAAACGCGACCTACTCGCGGCGATCGGACGTGATCCGCTTGTCCAGCAGCCGCGCGGAGACGGAGCGCCTCCTGCGCACACCTTCGGTGCTTCGCGTCCAACGTCCCTGGACGTCGGCCGCGCTATGTCATGCAAGAGGCCGCCCTCAAATTTGCCGCTCCTGCCAGCTCGCAAGAAACGACTTCAGCCGATCACTTTTCGCATGACTGAACAATTCGCTTGGGTGGCCTTGCTCAACAATAGCTCCCGCGTCCATAAAGATAACCCGGGAAGCCACTTTCGCAGCAAATCCCATCTCATGCGTGACGATCACCATGGTCATGCCCTCTGAAGCCAATTGCTTCATAGTCTCGAGGACCTCGCCGACCAATTGGGGATCGAGTGCCGACGTCGGTTCATCGAAAAAGATGACCTGAGGCCGCATCGCCAGCGCACGGGCGATGCCAACGCGCTGCTTCTGACCGCCGGATAGCATGGACGGGAAGGAATCCGCCTTACAATCCATCCCGACTTTGCGCAGGGCTTCCAAGGCCCGGTTGCGAGCATCCGCCCGATCCAAACCTAGTACAGTTTTGAGCGCAGCGCCTACGTTCTCAACTGCGGTCATGTGGGGCCACAGATTGAAATGCTGGAACACCATACCTATCGGTTGACGGACCGCCGCGATTTCCGAACTGCTAGCTGGCAACCGTCTTCCGCCCTGTTCACGATAACCGAGGAGCTTGCCGTTGATGAAAACCGAACCGCCGTCGTAGTGGTCAAGGAAGGCAAGGCTCCGTAGCAGAGTTGACTTGCCAGACCCTGAGGGCCCGATAATACACACAACCTCTCCGCGCTCGATATCGAGGTCTACCCCATGAAGAACTTGGAGGTCGCCGAATTTCTTGATCACGTTTTTGGCAGCCACGAGGGGCGCGCTCTTTGTCATATGGGAATTCATCGGTATGCGTTAGCCCCCGTTTCAAGGCGATTTCCGAAATGGGCGATCACAGTGTTCAAGAGCCAGTAGAGGATTGCGATCGCGAGATATGGCTCAATGAAGGCAAAGGTTTCGTTCGACATTTGGGTCGCCGCCTTAGTGAGGTCGGCGATCGTAAGCATTGACAGCAGTGCAGAATCCTTCACGAGAGCGATCAGCTGATTGATCAGAGGCGGAAGAATTAGACCTTTCATCTGAGGCAGCTCGATCTTCGTAACGATACTGCGACGGTCGAACCCCAGCATTTGAGCGGCCTCGATCTGTCCGATCGAAATCGACAGAAAGCCGCCTCGGAAGATCTCGGCAAAATAGGCAGCAGAATAGAGCCCAAGCCCGACGATCCCTGCTGCCATTGGCGTAAGTGAAAGGCCCAGAGATGGCCCCCCGTAGTAGAGCAAGAACAAGACGAGCAGTGCGGGAAGCCCGCGCATGATCTCGACGTAAACGCGCGCCGGTGATGAGATCAGCTTCGGCTTTGCGAGAAGCATAAGCGACAACGGTATTCCGAGAGTTATACCGATCGCCGCCGCCGCCGCACTGCACACGGAAGTGATCAGAAGGCCGTGCAAAAGGATCGGCCAGTACTGTGCGAACAATGTGAAATCTAACGGCATCTTATTCCCTCCCGCTCACTGCCAAGCGACCTTCGACGAAGCTTCCCGCACGGGCCAACGCAAGATTGAGGACAATGTAGATTATTGCCAGGAGAGCGTAGGTCTCGAGCGGCTGGTACGAGGCGGAGACGATCTGCTGCCCACGGCGCATCAGTTCGGTAACCGAGATGATCGACACCAACGAGGAGTTCTTTACGAGAATCCCGAGTTCGTTGATCAACGGGGGAAGCGACAGGCGGATAACCTGCGGAAGCTTGATGCTCCACCATATGCTGAGTGGCTTGAAGCCCAGGATATCCGCGGCCTCGACCTGCCCCTTCGGAATCGCGAGAGAGCAGGCGCGAAATATCTCGGCCTGGAATGCCGCCGAATTTAACCCGAGGCCTAATGTTGCGGCGACAAACGGATCTATCTGGTATCCGAAGGCCGTCGGCATGTAGAACAGCATCAAAAGCTGGACCAAAATTGGCGTGCCTCTAACCGCGCTGCGGTAGACGCGACACGGGCCGTCGATTACG
The DNA here is from genome assembly GCF_000375585.1 of Sinorhizobium meliloti 4H41. Lineage (GTDB taxonomy): Bacteria > Pseudomonadota > Alphaproteobacteria > Rhizobiales > Rhizobiaceae > Sinorhizobium > Sinorhizobium meliloti_A. The sequence continues at coordinate 30,554 of NZ_AQWP01000022.1, forward strand.
GTGTGCTTGGAGGAGAGACCCGCAGCTAGGGTCAGGCCAACCGCCCCACCTAGCAAAATCCCGAGAACCGAAACCCATATTGTCATGAGGAGACCGTCACGAATGACGTCTCCGTAACCGGTGATGATCGCTAACATTTCCCCCCCGCGAAGAGATGGCCGGCATCGATGCCTCGCGAAAGCGGGCGTCCGCCGACCATTCTTGATCAGAACTTGATTGGCGCTGCGGGTACGTCCATCGTGATCCCGAACCACTTCTTCTGGAGGGTGGCGAGTGTACCGTCACGATTCATGGCCGCGATCTTATTATCGATGAAAGCGTTCAACGATTCTTGATCGGCCCCCTTCTGCCCAGCCCAAGAATAGTATTTCTTCGGCCCGATCGTACCATCGACCATCGCAAAAACATCTGGTCGGGCACGAACGGCATCCAGGAGGTTCGGGAGACTGTTCACCACGACCGCGACACGTCCAGCGGCGAGGTCGGCATAAGCTTCATCGAAGGCAGTGTAGTCTTTGAAGTCGCCAACTGGCGTGCCCTTCGCAGCCATTTCATCGGCGAATTGCTTTGCCGCCGCAAGCTGCGCGGATCCCGTCTGGGACCCAATGGTTTTCCCCGCGACATCCGCAGGCGTGGTGATCGACGCGTCGTCGGCTTTTTTCATCATCGCAACCGTCGCATCGGCGACGGGAGTTGTCAGATGGTACTTCTCCGCGCGTTCCGTTGTAACCGTCAACGCGCTCACCACAAAATCGAAACGTCCAGCAGCAAGACCCGGAAGGATGCCCGGCCACGGGACATCAAGTCGATTGAGTTTGACCCCCTTCATCTCGGGGTCCTGCATGATGATGTCGATGATATCGCCGGTGTAACCTACAATCTTGCCGTCCTTCACGAAGTCGAACGGTGCGTTTGCGGTTTCAGTCGCGACAGTGAACTCGCCCTTGGCTTTGATATCGGAAAGAGCGTCGGCCGAAGCCGCGGTCGAAAGCCCCAGAACGGCCATAGCCGAAAGGGCGGCAGCACCTACCTGATTAATAAATCTCATCGATGTTCCCCTTGAGATTGCCATCCATGCGCCGGCGATCGGAAGCCTTCTCCTCTTTCCGACCACGGCAAATGAGCATCATGGGGCGCTACCCGAGCGGCATATTCCAGATGCCCATAGGGACATGTTGCGCAAACGCTGCAGGAGAGCAAAACCGAAGTTCTTATCAAGGTATAAGTCGCGCTGATGCGCGGCCGGGAACTGACGGAAAGCAATTCTTATCGCCTTTTCAGCAACATAGACTGTTTGGGAGTGTACCAAGGCAGCTGGATTTGTATGGTGGGCTTCAGCTGTCACGACGGCGGCAAAACAAAAAGGCGATTCACGCCGCTGCGGGCGGGCCCCGCCCTTTCTTAAAGTGGCCGACCGTTGTCCCGTTGCTAATAGTGGAGAAGCGACATTGTGGAACAAGTGCAAGAGGCGGCGTACCAGGATGGCACCCGCGGCCATCCTGGTACGTGTGATCAGCAGACGAGCGGGACCGGCTCCTCTTCGGCAAAGCGCTTGATCACATTCAAGGTAATCGTTGAAACGTTGTTGTCGTAGTCGTTCCAATTGAGACTCAGTATCCAGCCAATCGACGAGGTGCTGAACATTGCTCCGCCGTTGGGGGTACTGAAGTAGGTCATGTCGGCCCGGACCATCGGATGCTCGACACCTGAGACGTGCGGGTGAGTTCCACCCATTTCTTCGGGAACAAGCGATGCGTTGGGCCCGTGCTCGATCGAGCTTGCAAGCAACATCGCGTGTGGCGGGGTTCCATGGCGTAGATCGTACCTGTCGACCTCGACCGAAGCGGCACCATTGTATCCCAAGCCGAAATCACCGATTTTCTCTGATGGGTCAACACCATCAAAAATCCAGCGAACGCGATCGTCTAACGCGTCCGGCAGCTGAACGTAGTACGTCCCCTGCTCGAGAGCGTGCGCGGCGTAGCTGGTGCCCCATATCTTGTAGCCGGACCGACCGCGATTTCGCCATAGGCCGCCGTGCTCGCAGGTGGTGCTCATGTACTGCTCGCCGGGTTCCGATTGCCATGCGCCGTCACCGACTTCGCCGCGCCGCACTTCGAGAAGCCATGGCTTGTCGCCATGGAGGGCGGTAACCCAGTACATCCCGTTCCCGCCGAGGTACATGCCTCTGCCACCCGACGCGAGATACTGCTCCCATGCGTCGATGTATGGGCTTGTGCAGTACTCTGGATGGGTGGTCGTCATCACCGCCCGATATTCCTTCAGTTCCGCGAGGCCATTCGCGTGGACCTCGTGGTCAGTGATAACGTCATACTCGACGCCCTTCTGCTCAAGCCAGTCAATGAGCGCGAGGTCGCCTTCGAAGTTCCAGGTCGTGAGATGTTTCGGACGAAGCATCAGCATCGGCTTGCGCCAGGTCGCGTAAATGACGCCCGCTCCGTCTGAGTGGCGATCATAGTTGGCGAGACCATATGGCGCGACGTTGCCATTGACCTCCAAATCTCGTTCGGTAGAAATCGAAACGCCACCGAAGTTCGCTTCCTGAGTGAAATCGCCGGCCGTGCCCTCGGGCCAATTCGGAATCGGGTAGAAGTTTCCATAGGCCATGTAGGTAAAGGTCGACATGACAACCACGACCGGAGCCCTCTTACTCCCTGTGGCAGGCGTCACAAAGAAGGTGATGTAGTCTTCCAGCCCCTCCCCTCGGAGTCGCATTGCATAAACGCCGCTTTTGAGGTCCTGGGGCACCGTGAAATCGAAATCCGCGTCCCACCGGCAGTCGTCCATGGCGTCGTCGTGGAACAGCAGCGCGCCATATTGGCTTGGCATGACTGCGTAACAATCCACCTTTCCCGTCCAGTTCCAGCCGGTACAACCTTGTGAGGGCTGGTTTACGCATGCCCCATGGTGCGCGTTATGGGACAAATCAACGACCTGGTCGCCGCCCGCCCCATCGAGCGAGTAACGTGCCGAGAAATCCCACCGCGCGATCGTACGACCGCTGTCCGCGCGACCATGCATGACATCATCTAGTTCAACCCCGGTTAGCGGCTCACGTCGTAACGAAGGAGAATCGATTTTCCCGTTATAGAGGTTCTCGATCCATATCCGGCCGCTATCCGCCTCGCGGGGCGCGCCAGCAATGATAAGAGGTCCACCACTGTTTCCAGGTGCCTGAACCCCTTCCAATGTCGCGCTGTCATTGCTGTCCAGCGGCACAACCGGACCGAACCTGCTGTTGAAGCTGTTGACCATGCTTCTCTGGATTAGTCGAATTCGTCCCTGACGTACATTGAAAGTTGTAGCGACCGAATACCAGACGTTGCCGAAAAGCGGCTTTCGGAGCGTAAGCGTCGAGACGCCGTCTCTTCCGTTTGATGTCCTGACTCTCAAAAAGCCGTCAGCGGAGATATCGAGGATCCACCCCGTCTGCGTCTTGTTGCACCACTTTGACAGAATGGTCTGGTCCTTACCGCCGGGGAGAGTGGGTTGGATGAACGCATGAATCGTAAACCCGTCGGCAAGGACCAACTGATCGGCGTGCGGCACCTCCACGAAGGAACCAATCTGCGTTTCTTGCTTGCGCCCATTGAAGCGCCCGAGCTCCTGGAGCTCCTCCTCCTTGTGACCAGGCCCCTGCGGGCTCGGATCACCGGCGATCAGCCTGACGAAGGTCGCCTCGTAGTTCGCGACGTCCGACGATACGCGGAACTGGATCGTGTCACCGGGGCGGTAGCTGGGATAGTCGGTGTAGCCCCTCAGCCGTCGCGTCTCAAACATCCTCGCGTTCCACTTCACTGTTCAGTTCCAGTTCTTCAACTCTTTTAAGGAAGATCGCGTGGCGTGCCTCATCGACCGTTTGGTACACGGTGTCGGCGAGTACCTTCGGCTCCTTACCGCGAGCCGCGGCGACTATCCCGAAGCCTTTTCCGCCGGGCAACTCGATCGGTAGGTAGAACGCGTGTTCTGAAATCGTACGGAAGTACGCGAGCACGAACTGAAGCTCGATGCTGTGGAAATTGGGCCGCAGTCCAAGGGGGTTTGCCCTGTGCTCATCGATAATCTTTGCCGAGATTAGAGGACGGACGTTGCGCTTTCTGAGCTCGTTGAACACTGGGTGGTAGTGTTCCACATATTTGTCCTTGTAGACCTTCGGATTGATTAGTCCCTTCATAGTGCAATCCTGACCTTGCTCAGACTTCTTCGAGATTAATGTCCATCGAATTGCGGACGTGCGGGTACCACTTGTCGTAGGCGAAGTTCAGATGGTCTTCGCTCATCATGTAAGCTCTGAATGCAGCTTCCGTGGCGAATTCCATGGAGATGGCGAAAGCATAGTCCGCCTGCGCTCCGGTTTGCCTCCAGATCTTGTAGTCTTTGACGCCGTCAAGGGTGCCAAGGTATTCGATGGTCCTGAGGAATTCGGCTTCTGCGGGCGAATTTGGGGCGTGGCGAAGATTAAAGACGGCAATGTGTTTCATGGTCTGTCCTCCTGGTTTGCGATGATGTGAGGGACGGGCGGAAGTTGGAACTCCCGCCGAGATCAGACGATCTCCGGAAGTGGTTCTTCCGACGAGAAGCGTCTCAGGACGTTTTCGGTGATACGCGCCACGTTGTTTTTGTAGCCGTTCCAGTTGAGCGAGTGGCACCAGCCGATCGATGAGGGGCTGAACATGGCCCCGCCGAGTGGCGTCGTGAAATAGGTCATGTCGGCTCGCACTTTGGGATGCTCGATTCCATTGATGAAAGGATGAGTGGTCCCCATTTCCTCAGGTACGATCGTGGCGTTCGGCCCGTGCTCCACGGAGCTCGCGAGGAGCATCGTGTGTGGCGGCGTGCCGTGCCGCAAGTCGTAACGATCCAGTTCGACGGAAGCAGCGCCCTTGTAGTAGTGCCCGAACGCACCAATCTCTTCGTCCGGGCCTACACCTTCGAAGATCCACCTCATCCGACTGTCTGTCGAATCCGGGAGCTGGACGTAGAAGCCACCCTGCTCGAGGGCGTGCGCCACGTAGCTTGTGCCCCAAATTTTGTACCCGGCTCGGCCACGCATCCGCCAAAGGCCACCGTGCTCGCCCGTGGAGCTGGTGTACTGCTCGCCGGGCTCCGACTGCCAGGCTCCGTCGCCTGTCTCGCCACGTCTGACCTCAATAAGCCAAGGCTTGCCCAGAGGTTGCGCAGTGACCCAGTACATCCCGTTGCCGCCGAGATACATTCCCCGTCCACCTTGAACGAGAAACTGTTCCCAGGCGTCGTTATACGCCGTTGTGGTATACTCCGGGTGGCAACAAGTCACGACAGCCTTGTATTTGGAAAGCAGTTCCGCCCCTTCGGCATGCACGTCGTGGTCCGTGATGATATCGTATTCGAACCCGGTCGTCTCAAGCCAGTCGATCAAGCACATGTCGCCCTGGAAATTCCACGAGGTGAAGTGCTTGGGTTTCAACATGAGTTGCGGGCGACGCCACGTCGCGAAAATCGCTCCCGATCCGTCCGCATGGCGCTCGTAATTGGACACGCCGTACGGCGGAGCGCCTCCGGCGATTTCGAAGTCGCGCGTCGTCGCGACCGATACCCCACCATTGTTCGCCTCTTGCCCGTCAAAGCCGCTATCGTCCTGCGCCCAATGCTGGAGCGGATAGAAATTGCTGTAGGACATGTAGGTGAAGGTCGGGATGATGACCGCGATGGGAGACCGCGCCGCATCTTTAGCGGGCGTTACGAAGAAAGTGATGTACTCCTCGTAGCCGCCCCCGCGAAGTCGTACCGAATACACGCCTGACTTGGCGTCGGGCGGGATGTCGACCTTAAAGTCAGCATCCCATTTGCAGTCCTCGATGGCGTCCGAGTGGAACCAGATCGCTCCGTATTCTTCCGGGGCCAGCATGTAGCAGTCGAACTTGCCGTTCCAGTTCCATCCCGTGCAAGCACGGATGGGCTGATTCACGCACACGCCGTGGTGCCCGTTTCCGGAGATGTCGTGAACGTGGTCCGTCGAAATGCCCTCGCGCGAAATACCCCACGCAAAGTCCCAACGACCGAAGACCTTTCCGCCGCCCACGTCATGGTCCATTTTCAGCTTTTCAATGCTCTCGGCTGGCAAAGCTGCCTCGAGAATCACGGGAGCATCGATCTTGCCATCATAGCAACGCTCGCTGTTTCCATCGCCACCACAGAGCGCGGCACCGAACACGATGTTGTTGGCGATGGGGCCCGGGGCGACGCTGAGCGCCCCATGCACTTCGGATACCGCATCAATTGGAACAACGGGACCGAAGCGGCTGTTGAAGCTGTTGATGACGGAGGATTGGCGCAGCGTAATCGCCCTCGCGGCCGGATCAACGCACGCAGCGACCGAGTACCAGACGTAGTCGAATAGGAGCTTGTCAGAGACCACTGTGTCAGTTTGACCTTCCCCGTCTGAAACCGCGAAAGTCAGCCTTCCGTCCTTGAGGGCGAGTTCCCATCCGCCTTTTCCCTGTTCCAGTTGCGAGGCAATAACCTGCTCCCCGCCGCGCGGGCGTGTGGGTCTGATGAAGGCGTGGAACGTAAAACCTTCTCCAATCACCAAGGGGCGAGAGGGAGAAACCCTAATGAAACTTCCAGGGTAGGTTTCCTGCTTGCGACCCTTGAAAGTACCGAGTGAGCGGATCTCCTCTTCCTTGAAACCCGGTCCAGCCGGATTGGGGTCGCCGTTGATGAGGCGTACCAGGACCGCTTCGTAGTCACCTACCTCTGACGATACATGAATAGTGACACTGTCGCCCGCCGGAACGTTAGGCGTTTGCGCATAACCTCTCAGGACGCTGCCTTCAAGCATTGTCGCCCTCCCTTCCATTTACGAGTTCGGCCACGCGAATCTCGAAAATCGCGTGTCTCGCCTCGTCGAGCGTTTCGAAGACTTTCCCCCGCATCACGACAGGCTGTTCGCCGCGTCTTGATACAGCGATGCCGAAGGTGGCCTTATCCGGATACTGGTACGGCATCAGGTAGGCGCTGTCGGGTTGGGTTCGGAAGTAGCCAAGCAGGTGGTGCAACGGCCAGCTGTGAAAGTGGGGTCGATAGCCGAGCGGGTTGCGGCGATGCTCTTCGATGATTTCGGGCGTAACCAGCTTGCGCATGTGTTTACGACGAAGCGCATGATGCACCGGATGGAAGTGTTCGACTTCCTTGTTTACGTAGCGGGTCGGATCTGAAATACCGGCCATGTCTCACTCCAAATTCAATCGATGCGCTATGCGAGGCTCTCGAATGTGATGTCTCGGGAAACGGTGATGGCGGGGAACCAGCGCTCGAACGCGAAGTCGAGATGAGGCCTGTCCTTCATGTACTCCTCGAAGTCTTCCTTGTTTTCGAACTCCATCGAGATGCCGAAGTCCCCCTGTGTCTGGCTCGAGATTTGCCGCCAGACGTTGAAGTTCCTGACGCCGTGAAACTTTGCGATCTCGTGCGCCTCTTCGAGAAATGCCTTCTCCTCGACCGAGCCCGGTACGTGTCGCAGGCTGAAGACGTGCGTGTGCAGGATCATGGTGTTTTCCTTTCGATGGGAATTATTTGACGATGCCAAGCTTGTTGCGGTCCGTGGTGAATGCCACTGCGATGAGCGCCATGACGCCGAATACGATGTTCTGTCCCGTTGGCGGGACACCGACAATGACGATCATCACTCTCAGCCATGCGACTAAGAACCCGCCGACAAGCGCGGGATAGAGGCCTCCGACGCCGCCGGATATCGCGGTTCCTCCGAGGACTACGCCTACGATAGTGAGAAGAAGAAGGTTGCCCGCCATGACGGGAGAGCTGAAGGTTGTCACTGAAACGAGGAACAGTCCCGCCAACGCGGCGCAACCGGCGGACATCGCAAACGCGATCATACGTGTTGCCAGGACGTTGACGCCAGACATCATCGCGGCGCGCTCGCCGGTACCAAGCGCGAAGATGTCTCGGCCGAGCCGCGTGTATCGCACGACGAGCCCCAGTCCCACAAAGACGGCAAGGACAACGAACAGGCTGTTTGGCAGCACGCCCACGCCGCCGGAGATATAGTCGACGAGTATGTCGCCCGGCATGATAGGCTGAGCTACGGAATCCGAAATGTAGAGTGCCAGGCCGGAGAGAATACCGAGAGAACCGAGGGATACGATGAAGGACGGCAGACGGAAGAATACGTGCACCAATCCTTGGGCGGCTCCAAACACCAGGGCAGCCAAGACGATAACTGCACCCGTGTACTCACCAAACGTGGACCCTAGCGAGACGAGCAAGACTCCGGTGAGCGACACTACCCCGGCCACAGAGAGATCGATACTCCCAGTCAAAATCGGAAATGTCGCACCAATCACCAGGATGACGAGCGGCGTTGCATCAACAAGGAAGTTTGCCACCGCCCCCTGCGACAGGACACCAGGGGAGATCGCCGCGCCAAGCGCCACGAGGAGGACCAAAACAATGGTGGGCAACGATGCGCGGGCAAGACCTGCCCGATCGCCGCCACGGTGGGAGGCGTTCACAGAGATAGCCATTTGATTACTCCAATCAGACCATAGCGGCCACGATGTCACCCTCGCTCGGCCGGTCTCCGGCCGCGAGGTCGTATTTTTGGGCGACACGCCCGTCTTTCATCACGAGCACCTTGTGGGATAGTTCAAGGATTTCCGCGGTCGTGTCGCCGACGAAAACTACGACCAACCCGCGAGATGCGCTGTCCCGGATTGCAGCGAAAAGGTCCTCGCGAGCGCCGGGATCCAGCCCGCGCGTCGGGTGATCGAGAAGCAGGACCTTCAAGCGCTTCCCCATGAGCCACTTGCCCATGACGACCTTTTGCTGGTTTCCCCCGCTGAGCGCCTCGATGTTGACGTAGGGCGATGGCGTCTTCACCTTGAGGCGCTGGAGCCAGTTGCGGGCAACCTCTCCTTCGGATCGACGGTCGAGGATCACGTTCCCTTTGCCGTACTCGAGACCAAAGGTAACGGCCATGTTCTCGACGAGCGACCGTCCGCGAAGCATTCCTTCGAGCCGCCGATTTGACGGAAGATAACCGATCCCGTTCCTGATCGCGTCGCGCGGCCCCACTACACTAAGCTGGTTGCCTTCAAGTTCGAGGCTGCCACCCGTTATCGCTTCCGCCCCGAAGATAGCTCTGCAAAGCTCCTCGCCTCCAGAACCCTGGACGCCCGCGATGCCCAATATTTCGCCGCCCTTCAGGTCGAACGAGACGTTGCTGAACGCGTCGCCGGCGGCAAGGTTTTTGACCTCGAGGACTTTGCGGCCAGTCGTCGGGCTTCGCTCTCCGATAGCCGTATTGTGCCGCCGTCCAACCATGAGCTCGAAGAGCTCATGACGATCGGTGTCAGCGCCACGTCGTTCAGCGACGAGATTGCCGTTCGTGAGAACAATTGCACGGTCACAGACGTGCAAAATCTCCTCGAGCCGGTGGGAGATGAAGATAATCGCGGCTCTCTGACGCAAGCGGTTGACCTGCTGGAAAAGCAGCTCGATCTCATCGGGCGTCAGTACAGACGTCGGCTCGTCGAGAAGGATAACCGGAGGGCGATTCACCACCTCCTCGATCGCGAGTACTTTCGCGAGCTCGACCTGCTGGCGTTCGGCGAAGCTAAGGTCTTCGACGACTGCCGATGGAGATATGTCTACCTTGATCTTCTCCAGCTGTTTACGCGCGGCGGCCTCGAGCGCGGACCACCTGTACAACCCTCCTCGTTTCGATGGGTGAGGCTTATCCAGGAAAATGTTTTCAGCGACGGTAAGGTTGGGCAGCAACGATTGTTCCTGGTGAACCATGCCGATGCCGAAGCGAACTGCGTCCGCGCTTGACTTCAGTCTAACGGGGTTCCCTTCGATCAGTAGATCGCCGCCGTCGGGTTGTTCGAGCCCGGCGAGGATCTTCATCAGCGTCGACTTCCCAGAGCCGTTTTGACCGATGAGACCGAGGACCTCGCCTACCCGGAGTTCAAGCGAGACTCCGTTTAGAGCGACGACGGGTCCATACGTCCGCCGAAGGTTACGAACTTGAAGAAGAGGCGTCATTTTACCACCTGCAATCTGGCGCGTGCATGCCATCCAGCAGCTGCCGCAACCACGATTATGATCGCACCGCTGATGATGCTGCGTGTATAGGGACCCGTCCCGCTCTGGATGAGGCCATTGTTCAAGACTTCGAGGAGCAGCGCGCCAATGGCGCTTTGGATCGCACCACCTTTTCCTCCGACTAGAAGCGTGCCGCCAAGCACAGCCGCGCTGATGCCTGGGAAAAGCAGCCCCTCGCCAATATTGGCGTTTCCATTGCCAAGCTGGGCCGACATCAAAACCCCGGCAAGCGCTGCGAAAAGGCCCGAAAGCCCGAAGGCCGCGATTTTGAATCGCGCGATCGGCAACCCGGTCTGCTTGAGGATGCCCTCGTCGCCGCCGATGGCGTAGATGCTGCGGCCAAGGGACGTGAAATTCAGAATAAGATGACCGATCAAAACACAGGCCAGCGCGACATAGACAACCATCGTGAAACCGCCGAATTTCGCCTGTGCGACCGCTGAAACCCAGGGGTCATTGATCCGCGGCACGGTATCCGGAAACAGTATCGCCGCAATGCCGAGACACACAAACCAGCTTCCGAGGGTCACGATCAGAGAAGGCATCTTAAATAGCGCATTCATAGCGCCGTTGCACAAACCGATGAAGAGTCCGAAGCCGAGCGCCGCGGCCACCCCCAATATGCCGAGGTCGTTCGCATTGACGCTATTGAGCACAAGAAGGGACAGGATCATGCTCGAGGCCGCGATAACCCCTTCCGCGGAGAGGTCGATCGCGCCGCAAATGATCACGAACGAAAGCGCCACTGCGAGGATGACGGGGACTGCCGAAGCTTCGAGGATTGATCGAATGTTGTCGACTGACAGGAACGAACGCGTTGTCAGCTCGAAGAACACGGATAGCACCACTACCGCAAGGAGCGGGCCGAGTTTGAGGAGCCAGTTGCTGAGCGGCTGGCTGCCGGCGCGAACGCTGTTCGACGGCGCGGAAAGAATGTGATCGGTCATCTTTGTCATGTCGCTCGATGTCAAAGGGAGAACGGGCCGCGACTTCGTTGCCGCGGCCCACGAGATGGTTTGAGCCGCCTACCGGACGTTGTTAGCACCTTCCGGGATTTGGCCGTCAGACTGCTCCCAGATCTTGGCTTTGATGTCGGCGTAGTCGTACGCCGGCGTCGACCTTTTGAGCTCAATGAACTTGTCGACGTTGCTCGCATCGACACCCTGCTGCTTCAGATAGAAGTCGCGCTTCTCTTCCGGCAGCGTTGCGAGGTCGATATCACCTGCCGCGACACCATACGCCAGAGCCGCTGTAACGGCTCCCTGTAGCGTGGGGTTCTGCCAAACAGTCGCGAGCATATCGCCCTTTTTAATGAGGTCGAAGGCTACCGCCGAGCCGTCGGAGCCGGTGACAAGAATCTTTCCGTTGAGACCTTTTTCGCGCAGCGCTGCGATTGCGCCGCTTGCCATTGCGTCGTTGCCGGAGGCGATCGCCTTCAGTTCATCGCCATATTTGGCAAGCCATGTACGCGTGATCGTTTGCCCCTTGATCTCTTGCCACTCGCCGTACTGAACGTCGACGAGTTCAAGGCCGGGGCATTCGGCGATAGCCTTCTTCAAGCCATCGAGTCGTTGCCGCGCTACTGCGCTCGACGAGCCGCCGCCAATCGCCGCAATCTTACCTTTCCCATCGAGGGCCTTGCAGATTGCCATGCCGCCGATATAGCCAGATGCAACCCCGTCAAAGGAATTGTGCGCCACCCAGGTGTCGCTCTGCGTGTCCCACGGATGGAGTTCTTCAGGTCGGTTCCAAATGGTCACGACCTTCACACCCGCACGGGCTGACCGATCGAGGATTGCCTTGGTGAAGGCGTTCGTCGAGGGGATCGCAACGAGGGCACACTTTTCGCAGCCGCTGGAGTAGACAGCGGAAAGCTGCGTGAGCAGCTGCTGTCCCTGATAGTTAGCGACAACCACTACCGCTTCCTTGCCGACGGAAGCCGCGACCGACTTCGCTCCTTGCAGAAACTCGGCCCAGTATTCGCTCGCGGTTTCATCGACGCCGAGAATGATGCGTCCGCTTGTGTCTTGAGCGGCGGCAGGCTGCGCTTTGAACACCACCGAAGAAGCGCCGATGGCGGCGGCAGCGGCAATCACACCGACGGTTCTGATACCTGGAAATAGCAATATAGTTCTCCTCAGTTTGTTGAAGTTCACGCCGCTGATTTGGAGGCGCGGGCTTTCGTTCCGCCTGCTTTACTAGGTCGGTGATAATTCATACTTCACGAATACACGGAAACTGGGGAACCGCTTACTGAGATGTTCCTCCCCTCTCCAAATTGTACTCAGTTCCCATTCATTGTTGGTTTTGTGCACCGTTGCACAGGCTCTGACGGTCGTCAATAAAAATCAGAGCCGATGTTTATTTTTTTGCGGGGCCGCTTCCATCGCGCATCCAAAAAGAATATTTAGAAACGTTAGGAGCTGAAATTGTGACTCAGGGTAGTACGGGAGCAGGAATGACTCGAACGACAATTCGGGATGTGGCGAAAATGGCGGCTGTATCGCCATCCACCGTGTCGAACTTTCTTAATGGTCGTCTTCACCACATGACGACCGAGACCAAGGGATCGATCGAACGCGCCATCGAAAGCCTGAATTACAGACCGAGTAGTGCCGCGAGACATTTCCGTGCGGGGCGCGCGCCCTACCTTGGCTTGCTGATTCCGACTACGGCCAACGTCTTTTTCGGGGAATTTGCACTCGAAGTGGAGCGCGCAGCCCGCGCTCACGGCTACAACTGCATCCTGTGCAGCACGATGAACAATAACATGCTCGAGGACGATCTCTGGAAACGGATCACGGAACTGGGTATCCACGGCGTTGTGTGCGCATCGGCGTTCGTAACCGCCGCACAACTTGAGCAACACAGTAAGCTCGGTATTTCGGTAGTAGCGGTCGACGAAAAGCCAACGGCGTCGCTTCCGCGTAATGTCGATTTCGTGTCCGTTGACCACGGCGCTAACGTTAGAATTGCATTCGAGCATCTTCGTTCTCTTGGCCACGAAAGAATCGCGTTTGTCACCGACGGCCTCGCAACCGTACATAGCCGACGAACTAAACTCGAATCGTTCCAGCGGATTGTCGCCGAGGGTGGCTATAGAGAGTGCCCGGTGATTTCGATCGAGTCGGACACCGGGGATATTCCCTTCATCAGCACCCAATATGCCGACATTGGCTACAAGGCATCCCAGCGGCTGCTCAAGGAGTGGCCGTCTACCACCGGCGTAATTACGTTTACGGACTTCGCCGCTCCCGGTCTCGTTCGCGGTTTCAGGGAGGGAGGCCTCGATGTTCCTGGCGACATCTCAATTGTCGGGATCGACGGCACAGCAATGGGGGAACTGTTGTCGCCGCCTTTGACCACGGCCAGACAACCACTAGACCTGACAGCCCATGCTGCGGTCGAGTGCCTGCTTGAACGGCTCGAAGGCCAGCGGGTCGCTCAGCGTGAAATGCTCATCCCTCCCCATATGCTCCTGAGGGAATCGACCGCGCCCGCCCGATGATCTGATGTGATTTACGCCGTTTTCCAGGTGCGCTGACGCTCTTACGGGCGCAGGAAAAGCCCGATGCCTTGCGGCACCGGGCGAAGTAGCAGGACCGCTGGCTCGGCCTCTGGGTGGAACGAATTAATTGGTGAAGCGAAACGGAGTTGCGTCGCCAAACGGGATGTCAGCTCGGCCTCATTTTACGACCAACGTCACCCGCCGTGCGGGCTCGGCAGATATGATCCCATTCGGCAATTTGAACGTTTTCTATTGAACCCGAAGCACCAGCCCATGGATGGCCGCCGTATTCTTCTCCACCATCGCAGCGTTCTACTGGGTAGTCACATCGATCTCGGCAACGGATGATGGAACCTGCCGGAGAATGATGACCTCTTCGCGCGTGACGTTCATCTGTTGTCGCCATCTGGGACCAAAGCCAGACAGCCGATTCGATCTGATATCATCGTGGCGGACACGGCCGCCGTTCTGGTTCCGCCGCGTATCTGCCGAAAAATAGGCTATTGGCCGGGAATGCCGACGGCGGAAGGACTTGGGCGACACCCTCCACGCTTTTTGGCCGATAATGGTGGTGGCTAGCGCCTTGCTCTTTGCGCCAACATACTGAGGAACGTAAGCGGTCAGCCGATAACGTCAGGCTTGAACTTCCAGGGCATGAGCGCTTCTATTTCGGATGCGGGCCAGCCTTGAGCGATGCGGGTCAAGGTTTGGGAGAGCCAGTCGAGCGGATCGACGCAATTCATTTTGCAGGTTTGCAGCAAGGTGGCCACCGTCGCCCAGGTTCGTCCACCACCCTCGCTGCCGGCGAATAGACTGTTCTTTCTCGTAATTGTTTGGGGCCTGATCGCGCGCTCGACGATGTTGGAGTCGATCTCGATACGGCCGTCCGTCAG
>NZ_AQWP01000023.1 GCF_000375585.1 Sinorhizobium meliloti 4H41
GTAGGTCGCTGCCAGGTCTGCAAATCGCAAGAGAAACAAACCGATCATCTTCTCTCACACGGCCGAAACAAACCGGCCAACAAACCGACCTTTGCTACGCAAAACTCGGATAACGCGGGGTGGAGCAGCCCGGTAGCTCGTCAGGCTCATAACCTGAAGGCCGCAGGTTCAAATCCTGCCCCCGCAACCAAACACATACACATGCACGTACACACGAAAAGGCCCGCATCAGCGGGCCTTTTTGCGTTTGGGGGCTCCCCAGCGCCGATGCGGCCGTCGTCCAATGCGGATTCCGGTCCATCACCTCTGCAGCATCGCCATGGCGCTGTCGGCGTCGGTGATCATGATCGTCGGCAGCCTCGCCCGTGCCAGGGCCAGGAGAATGTCGTGCTTGTGCGAACCGCCCGAGGCGACGATGCGGCAAGGGATGCGGCGGTATTCGTCGAACTCGGGCGAGAGCACCTGACGGTTGAGCGGGTGATCGACGGGATTTCCTTCGGCGTCGACATACCGGCCGAGGAGATCGCCGACCGCACCGAGGGCTATGAGGTCGCTCACCTTCGTCCCCTCCGGAAGGCCATAGCGCACCTGCAGCGAGTGCTGCGACATGTCGCCGGCGCTGAGATAGGATATGTCGACGTCGCAGATCTGGCGGAAGGTCTTGCGGAACACCGACTGGGCAATCACGGCCTCGCGCGATTGCGGCGTTTCGGCATAGATCGGCGCGACGAAATAGTGGCATTGCGCCTTCAGCACCTCCGCGAAGCCGCGGACGATCTCGAAGGTGTTGATCTCCGAACCATGCGTCAGCCCGCCCATCATCGATCGGACATCGATCCTGGGCTCGTTGGCGGGCGTCATATGCTGCATCGTCTCGCGCAAGGTCGCTCCCCAGCCAACGCCAATGGAATGTGGTTTCCGCGCCTGGATCAGGCGATCGAGATAGGCGGCGGCTCCGCGCCCGATAACGGCATGAACAAAGCGCGGATCGGCAGGGGTGGGCATGACCACGGCATCATCCAAGCCGAAACGGTCACGCAGCCGCGATTCCAGTTCGACACTCTCGACAAGGGGCGAACTGAAGCTGACCCGGACGACGCCCTGCTCCAGCGCCGCGGCAAGAAGCTCGTTCACCCTCCGGCGTGTGAGATTCATGCGTTCGCCGATCTGGGCCTGCGTCAGTCCTTCCACATGGTAGAGCCAAGCGGCCTTGGCCATCAGTTTCTGCTGCCCCATGCACCCCCCTGCAACGTTGCGCGTCTGCTCAGACCGCATGTCATCCTTAATCGGGCAAGGCGACATGGAGAAGAGTTACATACGTCACATCAGTGTTACACATGTGAACTAATTGGCTTCTGACGATGTTCAGTTGGACGCCTTACTCCCCATGACTGCAGCTTCATTCATTGTCGCTTTGCACGGCGCGTCGACCGGCGGCGCGGATGGGCAGACGATCCCTCCGAAGGAGCTGAGGCGCCTAACGGCTCGCCGTCGAGCCCCTGTCACGAAAGTTTCACCCAAACATCAGGAAGACGACGTCTGGCGGAACTAGACCCGACGCTGAACGGCATCCGCGCGGGTGCTCGATTCCATCCAAAAGGAGAGTCTCATGCTTTCAATCAATCGGCGAGCCGCGCTCGGCCTCATGGGCGCGACTGCGGGCAGCTTGATCTTGCCGCGCTTCGCGTTCAGCCAAGGCAAGCGCCCGTCCGTTACCATCGCGGTGCAGAAGATCACCATCAACAATACGCTCGACGTCTGGAACGAGCAGTCGAATGTCGGCGAGCGCGTGTTCTTCCCAAACCTTTGGGAGGGCCTGATCCTGCGCGACTGGATGGGCAATCAGGGTCCGGTCCCCGGCCTTGCGACGGAATGGAAGCGTATCGACGACAAGACTCTCGAGCTGAAGCTGCGCCAGGGTGTGAAGTTCCACAATGGCGACGAACTCACGGCCGACGACGTCGTGTTCAGCTTCTCCGCGCAGCGCGTGTTCGGGGACACTCAGCCCGCAGGCGGCAAGACCGTTTTCGAGGATGAGCACAAGCCCGCAACCGCCAAGGAGCTGCCGGCAGTCGTGCCGGGCACCGGGCGGCGCCTGTGGCCGGCGCTTGCCGGCGTGGAGGCCGTCGACAAATATACCGTTCGCTTCCACAACGCGACGCCGGACGTCACCATCGAGGGCCGCCTTTATGCCTTCGGCAGCCAGATTGCCAACCGTCGCGCATGGGACGAGGCGGCGACCTATATGGACTGGGCACGCAAGCCGATCACCACCGGCCCCTATATGGTCGGCGAACATAAGCCGGACGTTTCCTTGACGCTCGTCGCCTTCGACGACTACTGGGGCGGCCGCCCCCCGCTGGAGCAGATCCGCTTCGTCGAGGTTCCGGAGGTTTCATCCCGCGTCAACGGCCTGCTCTCCGGCGAATACGACTTCGCCTGCGACCTGCCGCCGGACCAGATCGCCGCGGTTCAGGCCGCACCCGGATATGAGGTCCAGGGCTCGACGATCCACAACCACCGCATTTCCGTCTTCAATGTCCAGAACCCGACCCTTCAGGACCCGCTCGTCCGCCGGGCGATGACCCATTCGATCGACCGCCAGGCGATCGTCGATGCGCTCTGGTCCGGTCAGACGACCGTGCCGGCCGGCCTGCAGTTCCCCTTCTACGGTGACATGTTCGTCGAGGGCTGGACGGTTCCGGAATATAATCCGCAACTCGCCAAGGACCTCCTGAAGCAGGCCAATTACAAGGGCGATGCGATCCCGTTCCGCCTTCTCAACAATTACTACACGAACCAGACTGCGAACGGCCAGATCATGGTCGAGATGTGGAAGCAGGTCGGCCTCAATGTCGAAATCCAGATGAAGGAAAACTGGGGCCAGATCCACGACCCGTCCGGCACGAAGGGCGTGCGCGACTGGTCGGCCGGCGCCTCCTTCAGCGATCCGGTCTCCTCGATCGTCGCCCAGTTCGGCCCCAACGGCGAGGTTCAGCAGAAGAAGGACTGGGCAAATGCCGAGGCCAACCAGATGGCCCAGATCCTCGAAACGGAAACGGATCATGCGAAGCGCAAGAAGGCATTCGCCCGCATGCTCGAGATCTGCGAGCGCGAGGACCCGGTCTATCAGGTGCTTCACCAGAACGCGGTCTTCACCGGCATGAAGTCTTCGTTGAAGTGGAAGGCGGCGCCCGCCTTCGCCATGGACTTCCGCGCCGCCAACTGGGCGAGCTGAATTCGATCCAGCCGTGTTCCGGCAGCCCGGCGGCTGCCGGAATTCCTTGAGGACCGAGCGGCGATGCCGCGGTCGAACACCGGGAATGAGAAATGGGCGCTGCCAAATCGGATCTCGTAGCGTTGCGGGACCTGAAGGTCGCATTCGATGGCGTTCAGGTTCTGCATGGCATCGATCTCAATGTTGCCAAAGGAGAGGCTGTCGGCCTCGTCGGCGAGTCGGGATGCGGCAAGTCCGTGACCTGGCTCGCGGCTCTCGGGCTGCTTCCGGGCAAGGCGGCGGTCACGGGTTCTGTCCGGATCGACGGCCGCGAACTGTGCGGGGCACGCCGCGCGGCTCTCGAGGAGGTCCGCGGCGGGCGGATAGCAATGATTTTCCAGGACCCTTCGAGCTCTCTCAATCCCGTATTGCGCATCGGCCGCCAGATCGCCGAGGCGCTTTACATTCACCACGGTCTTCGCGGGGATGCGGCGCGCCTCGAGGCCCTGCGGCTGATGGACATGGTCGGCATTCCCGATGCGGCGCGGCGCTTCGACCTCTATCCGCACGAATTTTCCGGTGGGCAGTGCCAGCGCCTGATGATCGCGATGGCGCTCGCGGGCCAGCCGGACCTGCTGATTGCCGACGAGCCGACCACGGCGCTCGACGCGACCATCCAGGCGCAGATCCTCGATCTTCTGAACACGCTTCGGGCCGAGACCGGCATGGCGCTGGTCTTCATCAGCCATGATCTGGGCGCGGTCTCGCAGGTTTGCGATCGCGTATGCGTCATGTATGCCGGCCGGATCGTGGAAGAGGGAAGCGTGGCGCAACTCTTCTCGGAGCCGCGGCATCCCTATACGCGGGGACTGTTCGATGCCATTCCGCGCATCGACGGGCCGCGCGATCGGCTGATCCCTATCCGGGGGACTGTACCGAACCCGAAACATCTGCCTGCGGGCTGTTCCTTCTCGCCCCGCTGCCCCCGCGCCGTCGACGCCTGCGGGAGCGATTACCCGCATCTCGAGCCCCAAGGCGACGGGCGCCGCCTTGCCTGCATGCGCCCCGTACCGACGGTCACGCGCGGCGACGCCGAGAGAAGAATTCCCGAAGGGCTGATGTCGTGACTGCGCTCATCGAAGCGGACGAACTCGTGCGCATCTACGAAGTCCGGCGCGGGCTCTTCGGCCGCCCAAATCCCGTGCGTGCCGTCGACGGAATTTCGCTCGCGGTCATGCCCGGCGAGACGCTCGGAATCGTGGGCGAATCGGGGTCCGGCAAATCGACATTGGGGCGGATGCTTCTGGGGCTCGATCCGGCGCAGGCCGGCGAGGTGCGCTTCGCGGGAAGCCCTATGCCGAAATACGGCACCGCCGGGTGGCGGGCGCTGCGCGCCAAGATGCAACTCGTCTACCAGGATCCGCTTGCGGCACTCGACCGGCGCCTGACGATTGCCGCGCAAATCGGCGAGCCGCTCGATATTCACGGGCTCGTCCCGAAAGAACACCAGGCCGCCCGCATTGCCGAGCTGATGGCGGCTGTCGGGCTTCGTCCCGACCAGGCCGGGCGCTTCCCGCACGAGCTTTCCGGCGGCCAGCGGCAGCGGGCCGTCATCGCCCGCGCCCTTGCTTCGCGGCCGAAGCTCCTGGTGTGCGACGAGCCCGTCTCCGCCCTCGATGTTTCGATCCAGGCGCAGGTCGTCAATATGCTGCGCGACCTCCAGGAAAAGAACGGCATCGCCATGATCTTCATCAGCCACGATCTGAAGGTCGTACGCAACGTCGCCGATCGCGTCGCGGTCATGTATCTCGGCCGGATCGTGGAGGAGGCTTCTTCCGACGTGATCTTCCGGTCGCCGCAGCATCCCTATACGAAGGCGCTGGTTTCGAGCGTCCCGGTCCCGGGCAAGCCGCTCGAAGGCCGGGTGATCCTGCAGGGCGAGCCGCCGAACCCGGCCGACCGTCCCTCGGGCTGCGCCTTCCATCCCCGCTGTCCCGTTGCGCGCGACATTTGCCGCACGAGGGTGCCTTCACTTCTCCGGACCGGCAACGGCCGGACGGCCGCCTGTCATGCCGTGGCGGGCGAAACCGCCTCGGTCGAGACCATGAGGAGACGGGCATGATCCGCTTCGTTCTCGTGCGTCTGATGCGCGCCGTGATTACCATCCTGGCCGTGGTGACCTTCGCTTTCGTCGTGCTGCGCATGTCGGGCGATCCGGCCCAGGTGATGCTCGGTCCCGATGTGCCTCAGGACGCCGTCGATGCGTTCCGCAAAGCCTGGGGCCTCGACCAGCCGATCTGGATACAATACCTCGCCTATATCAAGTCGATCTTCACCGGAGATTTCGGCGTGTCCATGCGCGACAAGGCCTCGGCGCTCCACCTCGTCCTGGAGCGGGTGCCCGCGACGCTGCAATTGACGCTTCCGGCGCTGATCCTGAAGCTGATGATCGGTATCCCCGCCGGCGTCTATGCCGCGCTCCACCGCCAGAGCTTCGCCGATCGCGGCGTGATCACGCTGGCGATCATCGGCTTTACCGTTCCGTCCTTCGTCATGGGCCTCGTGCTCGTGCTGATCTTTTCGGTTCTTCTCGGCATGCTGCCCTCCGGGGGCCAGGATACCTGGATGCATGGAATTCTGCCGACGATCACGATGAGCATCGGCGGGATCGGCATTCTTGCCCGTTTCTCGCGCAGCGCCATGATCGAGGTGCTTGGGCAGCCCTATATCCGCACGGCCTCGGCGAAGGGGCTGAAATGGCGCGACGTCATCTGGAGCCATGCGCTTCCCAACGCCGCAGTCCCGATCGTCACCATCGTCGGCTTCATGGTCGGCTCGCTGATCGCCGGCGCGGTGGTGGTGGAGTCGATCTTCTCCTGGCCCGGTATCGGGCGGCTGCTGATCGTCTCGGTCAGCAACCGCGACCTCGCCGTCGTTCAGTGCATCCTGCTGATCATCGCTGCAGCAATGGTGATGTCGAACCTCGTCGTCGACCTGCTCTATGGCTGGCTCGACCCGCGGCTGCGTTCGCATGCCGGGCATTAGATCCAAGGAGATGCGCTATGGCTTCCGTTGATCTGGCAGAGAGATCGCCTCTTGCGGGATGGCTACGAGGCTCCCTTTCCTTCCTTCGCCGCAAGGTGCCGCTTTCGGTGGCCTTCGGCTTCCTCTGGCTCGCAGCGATGATCGTCATCGCGCTTTTTGCCGGGTATCTGCGCCCCTATGACATCACGGCGATGGATCTGACGAGCCGGCTGTCGGCGCCCGGAACGCTCAAGCACTGGCTCGGCACCGACGAGCTCGGCCGGGACGTGCTGTCGCGGCTGATCCAGTCGATCCGCGTCTCGCTGATCATCGCCTTCGGTGCGACGCTGCTTTCGGCGGTCTTCGGCACGGCGCTCGGCTTCGCGGCAGCGCGGTTCCGGGGCCTGACCGAGCATCTGGTCCTCGCGCTTGCCGATTTCCAGGCGGCCCTGCCATTTCTCATCATGTCGCTGGCGGTGCTGGCCTTCTTCGGCTCCTCCATGGTGCTGCTCGTCTGTCTCATGGGCTTCTACGGCTGGGAACGCTACGCGCGCATCGCCCGCGGCCTTGCGATCTCGGCCGGGGCGCAGGGCTATGCTGCCGCGGTGGTCCAACTCGGCGCCACCCCGGCGCGGGTCTATCTCCGCCATATCCTGCCCAATGTCGCATCGACGCTGATCGTGTCGATGACGCTGACGTTTCCGGAGATCATCCTGATGGAAAGCGGGTTGTCATTCCTCGGTCTCGGCGTGCAGCCGCCGGAAACGAGCCTCGGCAACATGGTCGGCTTCGGGCGCGAATATCTGACCCGCGCTCCCTGGATCATGCTCGCTCCGGCTGCCGTCATCATGCTCACGACCCTTTCCATCTCGCTTGTCGGCGACTGGCTTCGCGACAAGCTCGATCCCACCGTGCGTTAAGGACCAATCCCATGACCAAAATCATCGGTCACCGCGGCGCCCGCAATCTCTGGCCGGAAAACTCTCTGACGGGTTTCCGCAATGCGCTGCGGCTCGGCGTCGATGCCATCGAGTTCGACGTGCACCTGACCGATTCAGAAGAGCTGGTCGTCATCCACGACGCCACGCTGGACAGGACGGTACACGCGACCGGGCCGGTGCGCCGGATGACACCGGCGGTGCGGCTCGCGACGCCGTTGCGCGATACGGACGAGAGTATCCCGACCTTGAGTGACGTGCTGGGCATATTTGCAGCCCGGGACGGACTTCACTTGCATGTCGAGATCAAGTCCGACGAAACGGGAACGCCTTACCCTGGCATCGCCGCCCGAGTAGCTGAGGAGCTGCGGCGCTTCGGCGTCGACCACCGCTCCCATCTCACGTCTTTCGATAGATCGGTCCTCGAGGATTGCCGCCTCCATGCGCCGCATGTCGCGCGTCTCGTCTCCGTCAATGCCGACTGGGCGGCGCGGCAAGGCGGTCTCGCCGACTTTCTCGCGGCCGCCGACGACCTCGTGGACATCGTAGCGATCCACCACGAATTGATGGCGGACGAGTGGGAACTCATCCGTGGCTCGGTGCCTGTGCAGCGGCTTTGCGTGTGGACCGTCAACGAGGAAGCGGGCGTCCGCCGCTGGCTCGAAAGGGGGATCGGGCATCTGACCTCGGACAGTCCCGATCTGGCGCTCGCTCTACGTGGCGCCGAAGTCGCATCGATGCGCTAGAGGAAAAGGTGTAGCGGTTTCCGACAGCGTGTATTTTCCAGTCCGGTCGCAGCCGGTCATCTCAATGGGGACAGTCAATGAGCAATATCATCGCAACCGGCTTCAGTTCGGGTTCCGTCGACGGCGAACTGGAGAGCCTCGAGTCCGACCTGCGCCGACTGGGGGAACTCGGCGTCGACACGGTCGAGCTTGGCCTGACCAGCATCGACCTCATCGCCGGCGGAAGATTGATCAAGGAGCGCGTGGAGCGGCTTGTGGCGCTGACCCGCCGGTTTCCCTTTCGCTACACTGTTCACGGTCTCGTTTCCTCGAACTTCATGGATCCGGCAACGGCGGGCTATCAGCTGGAGGCGGCAAAGGCCCTGGTCGAGATCTGCGATCGCATCGGCGCCGGCATCATCGTTCAGCACGGCGGTCACCTGCGTGCCGAGCAGCTTTTCGAGCGGGCGGAGGCAGACCGGCGCGAGCGTGACGCTTTGTTCGAGCTCGCGGAATTCGCACGGCCCTACGGCGTGCGCATAGCGCTCGAAAATATCTTTTCGACGGCACCGGGACAGTATCGCCAGACACCGGCCGAGATCGCCGAGACGGTGAGGGCCGTCGACCATTCCAATCTGGTGGCGCTGATCGACTTCAGTCATGCCTATATCGAGTCCACCTATCGCGGTTTGAATTTTCGCGATCAGATCCGCGCCATGGCGCCCGTTGCCGGTCATCTCCACGTCCACGATTCCTTCGGCCGCCCGCAGGCCTTTTACCAGGCGTTTTATCCGCAGGAGGCGACGGCACTCGGCATCGGCGACCTGCACATGCCGCTCGGCTGGGGCGACATCGAGTGGGAGGATATCTTCCGTGAACTGACTTTCCTCCCGGAGACCGTGTTGATGATGGAGATCGGGCCGCGCTATCGCAACGAACAGGCCGAATGCCTGAAACGTGCGCAAGGGCTGATGCTGTCCAATGGCGGCCGTACCGCAACGGCCGCCGAGTGACCGCGATGTGAAGTGCTCGTCACATGCGAGGCGGGGCTCAGGCGGAAGCCGCCCCCCGCCTCTCCGCGTCCACTCCTTGGCGCGCTTTCGGGACAGTGTGTGGAGCCTAGCTCCCCGTCGCTCTCAACACCGCCTTATCCTTCGCGCTCCGGCCGAGTCCATCACCGATTCGCATCGTCTCATCATTTCGTTTCATGGACCCGTGCGCCATGCGGCCTTGACACCGCGTCAGCAGGATTTACTAATTCAGTTGTCAGACATCTTATAACTGGGAGCACGCTGCATGTTCCGCAGATCATGCAGCAAAGTCGAGTGCTACAGCGAATTTTGCGAGGCAAGCGACGCTGTAGGGCTGACCGATCGAAGAGGAGGATTGCGTGAAAGGACTAATTGCAAAGGTCGCTATCGGCGTTGCCGCACTGGCGTTCGTAACCGCCGCTCAGGCGGGTGAGACGCTCGACCGCGTCATGGGGAAGAAGGCCATGGTGGTCGCCACCAACAGCGGCTGGCCGCCCCAGAGCTATCTCGACGACAGCAACGAACTGGTCGGTTTCGATATCGACGTCTCCAAGGAGATCGCAAAGCGCCTTGGTGTCGAAGTGAGCTTCGAAACGCCCGACTGGGCGACCTTGACCGGCGGCCGCTGGCAAGGGCGCTACGATTTGGGTGTTGGCTCCGTCACCCCGACCAAGGCGCGTGCTCAGGTCATCGATTTCGTCGGCATCTATTACTTCAGCCCCTATGTTTACGTGCTGCACAAGGACAGCCAGGCGAAATCCGTCGCAGACCTGAACGGCAAGGTCATCGGCGTCGAAACGGCGACCACGTCGGAAGATTTCATTCGCCGCCGGCTGGAGATCGATGCGCCTGGCCTGCCGCCGATCGAATACAAGATCGAGCCGGGCGAGGTCCGCACCTTTGCCGATTCCATGCTGCCCTTCGACGATCTGCGTCTTGGCGACGGTGTTCGCCTCGATGCCGTCATCGCGCCGGAGCAGACAGCGCTCAACGCGATGAAAAACGGTTATCCGCTGCGCGTCCTCGAGGGCGAATATGCCTTCAGGGAGCCGTTGGTGGTCATCGCCGAAAAGGTCGATCCGGAGTGGACGAAGAAGGTTGGCGCCATCATCGACGAGATGAAGAAGGACGGCACGCTCGCGACGCTGACCACCAAGTGGTACGGCAAGGACTATAGCGCCGACTGAACCGATACCTGCGGGGGGCGGCTCGCTGCCCCTCCGCCTTGCCACCGCGGTCGACGGGCGAGAGAAAATGTCCTATCCCAATACCTATTACAAACAGACAATAGCCGAAACGAATGTCAGGCCGGCCCTCTCCGGGATGGTCGAATGCGATAGCGTAATCATCGGCGGCGGGCTCGCCGGTCTGACGACGGCGTTGCAGCTGGCGCGCGCCGGACAGTCGGTCATCGTTCTCGAAGCCGAAAGCGTCGGTTTCGGGGCCTCCGGCCGCAATGGCGGTTTCGTCAGCCCGGGTTTTGCCACCGGCAGCGACAACATCGCCCGGATGGCCGGGACCGAAGCGGCGCGACAGATACACCGGCTTTCGATCGAAGGCGTCGAATTCGTTCGCGAAACGATCGAGACGCTGAAGATCGAGGAGGCGAGGCCGCAGCCCGGCATCACGAGCGTATTGCGCTACGACGAGGGCGACAGCCTGAAGACGCATGCCGACGAGATGAGGCGCATCTACGGCTATGAGCTCGACTATCTCTCCACCGACGAGGTCCGTTCGGTGTTGAAGTCGAACCGATATTTCCACGCCTTGCGCGACCGCAAAGCCTTCCACATGCACCCGCTCAACTATCTTCGCGGACTGGCGCGCGAGATCGAACGCCTTGGCGGCCGGATCTATGAGGGCTCGGCCGCGACCGGGAGCGTGCTCGACAGTGCCGAGAAGACGGTGTCCACGTCGGGTGGAAGTGTCAGAGCGCGTCATGTCGTGTTCACCACCGGCGGTTACACGGGTCCTTTGAACGGACGGCTGAAACGTTCGTTCCTGCCGATCGCGACCTATGTCATGCTGAGCGAGGAAGCGCCGGAACTCATCCGTACCGCCATCGCCACCACGGACGCGATCGGCGACAACCGCCGCGCCGGCGACTACTATCGCCTCGTCGAAGGCGGGAAACGCCTACTTTGGGGCGGGCGCATCACCACCCGCGCGGCCTCGCCGGCAGCCTTGGCCGGGGAACTGCGGCGCGAAATGGTTGGGACCTATCCGCAGCTCAAGGATCTGAAGACCGAGCTCGCCTGGTCGGGACTGATGTCCTATGCGCGCCACCTCATGCCACAGATCGGAGAGATGCAAGCCGGAGTATGGCATTGCACGGCCTTTGGCGGTCACGGGCTGAACACAACCGCCATCGGCGGAAAGCTGGTGGCCGAAGGCATTCTGGGTCAGTCCGACCGCTACAAGCTGTTCAAGCCCTTCGGGCTCGTCTGGGCCGGCGGCTATGCCGGGCTGGCGGTGGCCCAGCTCACCTATTGGAAACTGCAAGCTCAAGACTGGTGGCGCGAGCGCGCGGCCTGAATGCCGGAGAGAACCAAATGATCGGTCGTATGATTCTGACGTATCCGGATGCAGCGCGGCGCACCGGGACGTTTCTCCTGCTCGCGCTGATAACCCTGACGATCTACAGCCTGGGTGTAAGCCCGGCCTGGATCGGCCTCGTGCTGCCGACAAGCTCGGAGTGGCTGGCCGCCAATCCCGCGCTCGGGCGGCTGGTCAGCGCGGTGATGATCGCCGTGATAGCGGCGCTGAACTGGAAGGCCCTGCGGCAGCTGCCTCGCCCCTGGCAGGTGGTCGGCGTCTGGCTGGAGCTCTTCGCGCTGCTGATGCTCTTCTTCTATTCCTTCAATCTTTCCTTTGCCTTCATCGCAAAGAAGATCAGCTTCCTGATTTCGCAGGGCGTCGTCACCACGCTCTACATCTCGGTGATCTCGATCGCCGTCGCGACCGTCATCGCGCTTGTGGGCGCGATTGCAAAACTGTCGAAGAACGGTGTGATCTACGGCCTCGCCACCTTCTACACGTCGCTGTTTCGCGGCCTGCCGCTCCTGATGCAGATCTATATCATCTATCTCGGTTTGCCGCAGGTGGGCTACGTCATCAGCGCCGTGCCGGCCGGCATCCTCGCGCTCTCGCTGTGCTACGGCGCCTATATGACCGAAATCTTCCGGGCCGGGATCGAGAGCATCCCGCGGGGGCAGACGGAAGGCGCGACCGCGCTCGGCTTGAACCCGAGCCAGACGATGGGCCTGGTGATCCTGCCGCAGGCGATGCGCGTGATCATCCCACCGACCGGAAACCAGTTCATCGCGATGCTGAAGGATTCCTCGCTGATCTCCGTCGTCGGCGTCTGGGAGCTGATGTATCTCGCCCGCACCCAGGGACAGACCGAGTTCCGCCACATCGAAATGCTGATCACGGCCTCGATGATCTACTGGATCCTTTCGATCGGCCTCGAATATATGCAATCGCGCATCGAAGCACGGTTCGGGCGCTTCAATGTCCGTTGACGCGACTGTCGCGCCGGCCGCGGCCGGCATGCCGCGCAACCTGCGCGCTGCCGCCCTGGGCCTCCTGGCGTTCGCCGTCTTTTCGGGCACGGATGTGCTGGTGAAGCTTCTCGCAGAGCGCTTCGTCGTGCCGCAGGTGACCTTCATGGTGACGCTCGCGGCGCTCGCGATGCTTGCCGTCTACGCCGGCGTCACCGGCACCACGGCGTCGCTCAGACCGCGTCATCCGGGGCTTGCGCTCCTGAGGGCGTTCCTGCTCGCCGTCGATACGCTCCTGATCCACTACGCATTTTCGGTGCTGCCGCTGTCGGAAGCCTATCTGCTCGCCTTCCTCACTCCGGTTCTTGTGGCGGTGCTGGCCTTCGCCCTGCTGGCGGAACGCCTGTCCATCGTTGCCTGGTGTGGCGTGGTCGTCGGCTTCCTCGGTGTTGCGGTTGCGCTCAGGCCGGGGATCGCGCCGCTCAATCCGGGCCACGCCGCGGCGGCGGGGTCGGCTCTCGTCTTTGCGCTCTCGCTCGTGCTGCTGCGGCGCGCCAGGGCGACGGAGAGCGACCTTGCCCTCGTCTCGACGCTGCTCGTCGTGCTCGCGGCGGTCGCGCTGGCGGTTGCGTCAATCGGCGGCGGATTGGCGCCGGTCGGGCCGGGCGATCTGCTGATCGCCTTCTTCGCCGGCCTCTTCATGCTCGGCGGTCATCTGCTGCTGGTGCGCGCCTTCCGCATGGGCGACGCCTCGGTGGTTGCGCCTTTCCAATACAGCCAGATCGTCTGGGGCTGCCTCTACGGGGCGCTGTTCTTTGCCGCCCCCATCGAACTGCACACGGTCGCGGGCGCCCTCGTCATCGTGCTTTCCGGCTGGCTCGTCCTGAAATAATCCTGGAGACAACAATGCCCACATCGATCGACATCGCTTCGCCGGAGATCACACTCAGCGGCGTACATAAGTGGTACGGCCAGTATCATGCCCTTGACGATATCAACCTGTCCATCGCGCCGCGGGAGAAGGTCGTCATCTGCGGACCCTCCGGTTCCGGCAAGTCGACGCTGATCCGCTGCGTCAACCGGCTCGAGGCGCATCAGCAGGGCCGCATCGTCGTCGGTGGCGTCGAAGTCGGCGAAGATGAGCGCAAGGTGGATGCCATCAGGCGCGAAGTGGGAATGGTGTTTCAGCAGTTCAATCTCTTCCCGCACCTGACGATCCTCGAAAACTGTATTCTGGCGCCGATGTGGGTCAAGCGCTTGCCGCGCGCCCAGGCGACGGAGATCGCGATGGACTATCTCAACCGCGTGCGCATTCCGGAGCAGGCGAACAAATATCCGGGCCAGCTTTCGGGCGGACAGCAGCAGCGCGTCGCGATCGCGCGGGCGCTCTGCATGAATCCGAAGGTCATGCTCTTCGACGAGCCGACCTCTGCACTCGACCCTGAAATGGTCAAGGAAGTGCTGGACACCATGGTGGCGCTCGCAAACGAGGGCATGACGATGGTCTGCGTCACCCACGAAATGGGCTTCGCACGCCAAGTCGCGGATCGGGTGATCTTCATGGATCAGGGCCGCATCGTCGAAGAGGGCGAACCGGACGAATTCTTCGCGCATCCGAAGACGGATCGGGCGAGCCTGTTCCTCAGCCAGCTCCTGCACTGATGCATATCGCAGGATTGTGCGCTGCCGTCGCCGCTGGCGGTGCCGGTTGTCGGTGAAGGCACAGAGGGCGATACGGGGTCATGTATCGGCCCCCTCAGACCATGGGGTTGAACAAACGCACTCCGGTCGTTTCAAAGTCTTTGGTGTTGCGGGTGACCAGGGTAAGTCGGTGCGCGGCGATGGCGGCGATGAAGGCGTCCATCGCCCCAATGGGTCTTCCATCGGAGGCGGCGAGGGCGACGATGCGACCCCATTGATCCGCCGTTCCCGGCGATGGCACCGGCAACGCAGGCAAGCCGACGTCAGATCGATTGCGGTTCCTGCGGGAAGCCGCCGACATGCGTGCAGGTATTCGCGGCCAGGTCCCTGCCGGCTGCGAGGCATGCGGCAAGGGTGCGCCCTTCCAGGCGGGCGGCGATGAAGCCGGCGATAAAGCTGTCGCCGGCGCCGGTCGTGTCCACGACTTCGACCGGACGAATGCCGGCAGATGCGATATTGGTGCCGTCGCTCGCGAGCGAGCCGAGCGCACCACGCGTGACCACCGCAAGGCAGGCTCCGCGCGCGAGAAATTCGCCGGCCAGCCTCTCTGCACTGCTTTCGTCCTCGCCGGCCGAACCGAAGGCGATCGAAAGGCCGTCGACGTCGAGATCTGCGGCTGCCGCATTGACCGAGACGTCCTGGGAGATGCTGACGCCTGCGGCAGATAGCGCACGGCGCAACACGCCGCCGTCGTCCAGCCAGCCGATATGCACATGGTCCATGGTCTTCAGCAGCTCGATCTCGCCGGCATCGGGGCGATATCCGGCACAGGCGCCGAAGTCTTCATGAACGAAGATGCGGTCGCCGGCAGGTGTCACGTCGATATCCGTGTAGGCCGTGTTGGTGTCGCGCGCGAGCAGGTGGTCGACATTGACGCCGTTCGCGAGCAGCAGTCGGCGAACCTGGGCGCCGTCGGAATCGCGGCCGACGGCGCCGAAATAGAAGGATCCGTGGCCGAGCCTTGCAAGTTGAACGGCGACATTGATGGCATTGCCGCCGACATAGGATTGGCTAAGCGGCGCGCGATAGCGGTCGATGCAATTGTCGCCGACGGCCGCAAATCGGAATCTGGTCATGGAATTCTCTTGTTTCGCCAGCAGGGCCGCGAATGCCGAAGCAGTCGCGACCGTGCTAGTTCATTGGGCGTCTATGCTCAATAGGCTACGCGCTTGTAGTAACGCCGCGTCGTCAGCGGGTGGTTGCGCATCACTTCGAGATGCGCGCTGATGCGCTCGAGCACGGTTGCAAGAACGATGGGCGAAACGAGGCCGCGCACCTCTTGCGAAATGCCTGGCAGCGCAAAGTCCGCCGTGTCGAGGACCGTCAGCCTGTCCGTGTAGTTGGGCGCGAAATTCTGCACCCGGTCGGCAAGCGGCCGCAGAGCGTCTTCGCCCTTGAAGAGGATGACGCTGACGCCCTTTTCCACGAGCTCGAGCGTTCCATGGAAGAAGTCCGAGGCATGGACCGGGCGTGTCCGGATCCACTGCATCTCTTCGAGGATGCACATGCCGTAGTAGAACGCCTCGGGCCAGGCGTTTCCGGCGCCTGTGATGATGTGGTAATCGGAGCCTGCCAGAACACGGGCGAAGGCCTCGGCCTTGTCCTCGTAGCCGCGCTTCACTTCGAGGAGAAGCTCAGGAAGTCTTTCCAGTTCAGCGGCGATCTGGTCGTAGTTCTCGATCTCGCCGCGGTGACGCATGATAGACAGCGCGATGAACAGGGACTGCAGGTAGAAGGACTCGCAGGACGTGTCGTCTTCGGCGAAGTTGACGAAGGCATGGGTGCCACCCTTGCCGAGGGGCGTTTCCTCGTGACCCACCAGCGACAGGACTGTCGCGCCGGCCTCCTTCGCCTTTGCCAGCAGAGCCACGCTCTCCTTGGTCGTGCCGGAGAGCGACGGTATGACGACGATCGACTTTTCCGTCAGGTTGACCGAACCGGTAATGAAGAGCTCGGCCGGCAGGTCGATAAAGGCCGGAAAGCGCGACCTGCGCTGGAGCAACTGGGCGGCCGGCTGCATGAGAATGGCGGCACCGCCGGTCCCGAGGAAGAAGACGTTTTCCGCACCCTTTTCAAGGCAGGAGACGATGACGTCGTCCAGGCGTTGACGCAGGGCAACGGCGCCCGACTGAATGCGTAGAAATCTCTGTTCGTCAAAATTCAGCATGGTTCTCTCTCGACAGTTGGTGGCGATCGCCGGCTGGCACCGGCAATGTTGTAAGACAACTGACAACATTGCCTGAGAATGTCAAGGGAGATAATCGGCCGGATACACCTTCTGCCAGCGAGCTCCCGTAAGGATATAGGGTAGCAGAACTGTCCCTTGACCTTCCTGGATTTGTCAGACAAGAAGGATCATATTTTGCCGTCATTTGGAGAGAGGAATTGCCCGAGCCGCTTCGCGACACGCGCACCCTGGTCATACAGCTTCGCGACCGCATCGCCGATCTGATCCGGGAGCAGGGGCTCGCTCCGGGCGACAAGCTTCCGACGGAGGCGCAGCTCACGGAGCGTTTCAGGATCTCCCGCCCGGCGCTGCGGGAGGCATTGAAACTACTGGAACAGGATGGCGTCATCTATGTCGAGCACGGCCGCGGCCGGTTCGTGTCGGCGATGTCTGCGGTCCATGTCGAAAGGCCGATCACCGTCTTCGAGAGCGTCACCGACATGACGCGCCATTATGGCTATGCGACCGTCAACAAGGTACTCTCGATCGCCGAGGAAATGCCCGACGTGGTCACGGCGGGGCAGTTGCAGCTTGCAAATGGCGAACGCGTCATCCGTCTCGAGCGGCTGCGTCTGCACAAGGACGAGCCGATACTCTATTGTCTCGACTACATCCCGCGCAGCATCATTCCAAACCGCCTTTATGACATCGAATGGGGCGGCTCGCTGCTCGATCTGCTCGAGCAGTACAGACACCGGCCGCGCATGTCCGCTGCTACGGTCACGGCAGTAATGCTTCCTGAGGACGTGGTGGAGCGCAACGATCTGCGGGATTTCGGGCCGGCCCTGCTGATCCGCGAGACCTGTTTCAATGCAAGCGGCGTGCCGGTCGTTTATTCCGTCGACTACCACCGCGGCAGTCATTTTTCCTTCAGCCTCGCGCGGAAGTAGCGATCCGCGGTCGTACAGCGGTTGCGAAGAGGATGGGGGGAGCGTCCCCTCCGCCCTTGCCCGTCGGTCCGATCAATGCGGACCCGCGCGGGTCCGGCGCTTGTCTGTCGGTGGGGGCGGCTGGAAATTTCGCGCAGGCGCGGGCCGCCCCACATGGAAACCCTGGACGTGGTCGATCCGGAATTGCCGCATGAGCGCGAGCTGTTCCTCCGTCTCGACACCCTCGACCAGGATCTTGTGCCCGCGGTTTCGCACCAGGCCGATAATGTCCCTGAGCATCGCCTTGCCCTTGGGCGTGTCGCAGTCGTGAAGGAACGATCGGTCGATCTTCACCGTATCGAAGTCGATCAGGCGCAGCCATGACAGGCCGGCGAAGCCGGTTCCGAAATCGTCGAGCCATATCCTGATACCCAGCGTCTTCAAATCGGCGATGCAACGCAGGATATCGGAATGCATCTCCATCTCGAGCCCCTCGGTGATTTCGAAGGCGAGCCTGCTGCCGGCCACACCGGTCTCGCCGAGAATGGCAGCGACCGAAGCCGCGAAGCCTGGCGATCTCAGTTGGATCGGCGAGACGTTCACGCTGACGACGGGCACATGCTCGCTTGCCAGGAGTTCCTGGCACACCACGCCTATCACCCAGCGGCCGAGATCGAGGATGGCCCCGGTCCGCTCGGCAATCGGCACGAAGAGGCTCGGAGGGACGGACGTGCCGTCCAGCATCTTCAGCCGCATCAGGGCCTCGACCGCGTCAACGCGGCCGGTGGCGACGTCACGTATGGGCTGATAGACCAGTGAGACGAGATTCTGGTCGATCGCAATTTTCAGGAGCGCGGCGATGTTCTCGCTCTCGTCGCTGCTTTGCGGGTCGTTCGGATCGAAGAGGCGCGCACAGTTGCGGCCGTTCGCCTTTGCCCCGTAGAGAGCGCGATCCGCCTCATGGATCAGTCTCTCGAGCTTCGAACCGATCTGGTTGCGGGTGAAACCCGCGCCGACGCTCACCGTCACGATCGACATGCCGTCGCGCCGCTGTTCGTGCGGCAGAGCGAGGGTCTCGACGCTGTGCCGTACGGCTTCCGCCAGATCCGCCGCCTGCTCCCGCGTCTTCAGCCGTGCCAGCACGATGAATTCCTCGCCGCCATAACGGCCGATCGACCCATCGTAGGGCGCGATCGACTCCTTCAGCGCATTGGCAACGAGAACGAGGCAGCGATCGCCTTCCTGATGGCCGTAAAAGTCGTTGTACCTCTTGAAGAAATCGACGTCGATAAGGATTGCCGCAAAGCTCTTCCCGCCTCTCTGCCAGTCGCTCCAATAGTCCCGGAGCTTCTGATCGACCGCGCGGCGGTTGTCGAGGCCCGTGAGCGAATCGGTATGCGACAGCCGCAGCAGCGCTTTTCCGCGGTCCGAGGCTTCCTTCTGCTGGATCTTCGCCTCGAAGGCATTGAGAAAGACCTTGTAGCGCTCCCGGTTGAGTTTCCAGTTCACATAGGACGTGAAGACGAAGCACGAGACGTAGAAGGTTCCGAAGGCGACCTGATAGGATACGCTTTTCGGTATATAGAATACCAAGGCAAGAAAGAACGTGGCGAGGACGATTCCCGAGGTTACGACCGACAGGCGAAAGTGGAAACTGAAGAATAGATTGGCGCCCATCATGAATATCGCGCCAAAGATCATATAATAGGAAATACTCTCGGTCTGGCTGGTCATCAGCGACGGAAACAGCCAACCCCAATAACCCGCCACCAGTGCGCCTGCGCAGGTGAGATCGAACCACTTCGTCTCGGCATCCAGCCGAAACAACACCTCGATGGCGGCAATCGCCGTAGCGCCCACCGCAAGGCGCGCCAGGATTGCATAAAACGCGACGTCGGGAACGAGCAGGATATCCGTGGCCGCGAACAGCAGATAGACGGCCACGGCCACCCAGAGGCCCTGGCGGCTTGCCGTCCGGCGCGCGACTTCGCCTTCTCTGCGATAGAGCGTTTGCAGCTCTACAGATTGCAGTCTGGGCGGCTGCGCCTGCAGATCGATCTCAATTCCCTCGGCCAACGTGTGCCTCATGCACCGATCCCAATCGCTTTGCGCCGCCCGCCGCGAGGCTGAAACTCCTTGCGGCGGTCGACGCGTCCTGGATCACGATGATTTAGATCGGTTCGACCTGAAACCATGAGCGTAATCGATTCCAAAAAGTTGAGACGCGGGGTGCGGGCGGAAAACCGCACACACTTTTCCTTTTCCGGCTCTTGTCGCTTCACGCCCCATCCAATCCCAACAAGCACCCTACGAAGACAGTCAGGAACGTCCGGCACAATAGTCGAGGCAAATTAAGTTTTGCTGAATTGTCAAAGATCAGAAGAGCGCTCAATAGTGTATTGAAACAATCCAATACCTGCTTTTATTAACCATATTATTCGAAAACTTGAAACCCGGCTGGCGCGGTGCCGGGTCCTGGGCATAATGTTAACAAACAGTTAACGGATGAGTCACGCGTGAGCCAATTTCAGATCGTACTAGACGGCGAGAGCCTTATTACGCCCGCCGCCATCGCAACCGAATTCAATTCCCAGAGAATCGAGTTTTACGAAGAACAGCTGGCGACAGCAAAGGCCGAGATTGCGCTGATTCTGAACATCGCGCAGCAACAGTTCGAGCAGCAGCGAGACCCTGCGGAGATAATACATCGGATTGCCGGGTCTCTTCATGATGTGCGCAATAAATATCAGCCGAGCGTCTGGCAGGAGCTGATACCACTGATCCAGAATCACACGGTGTCGGAATTCTTCCTCCAGGACCCGTTTACGCGCTGGTCGTTCGAAAAGCCCCGGGGTTATTCCGGCGACGCCCAGTTGCTCGACTTCATCTATGGACATCCGAGCATTGCCGGGAATGTCGCAAGGGCCACGCCGCTCGGGCGAGCACTCTACGATTACACCAAGGACGCCTCATCTTCGGTGGCCGTGCGGGAGCGGCGCGACCTGCTGACGCGCCATGTCGACGAGATTGCGGCGACGCGGGGAGGGGAGGCCGAGATCCTGACGATCGCCGCCGGGCACCTGCGTGAGGCCAACCGCTCGGCAGCCTTGCGGGAGGGTAGCCTGAAACGGTGGGTCGCCCTCGATCAGGATCCGCTGAGCGTCGGTTCGATCGCGCGCGACTTCACGGGAACTCGCATCGAGGCAGTCGACGGGTCGGTCAAAAGTCTTCTGACCAGGTCACAGGAGCTCGGCCAGTTCGATTTCATCTATGCCGCCGGGCTTTACGACTACCTCACCGAAAAGGTGGCGGTGAAGCTCACGCGGAGATGCCTGGAAATGCTGAAGCCGAACGGGGTCTTCCTCTTTGCCAATTTCGCGCGCGACATCCATGTCGACGGCTACATGGAAACCTTCATGAACTGGGCGCTGCTGCTTCGATCGGAGTTCGACATGTGGCAGATCATTCATGCCAGCGCCGACAGGGAAGCCATCGAAGCGCGCGTGCAGTTCGGTGCGAACCGCAACGTCGTCTACGGGATCATTCAGAAGCGTTCCTAAAGCTGAGCGGGATGCGGAAAAGCGTGTGCCGTTTCCGCCCGCATCCCGCTCCAACCTGTTGGATTCGATCAACATGATCGAGATCCCGCAGCGACTGCGCGCGCCCCGGCAGCACGCGCCGCTGTGGCGGGGTGCGGACAGGAACCGGTTTCAGTGCTTCAATTTCGAGGCCTTCCAGCCATATGGCGACGGTCTCGCATGCAGATGGGCGGATGAGCCGGCGGGCAGCAGAGGTGTCAGGAGCGGCTGCGCAGCTGCCGTCAACCGAATCGCATCCTCGTGCGCCTGCATCTCCTGCTCCGGCTCGGGCTCCTGCTCCTCATCCTGCTCCTCCATGCCGGCGACACCCCTCAGGCGGATCAGGATCTCCTCTGCCCTCGTCTTGCAGAGGACGTGGTTCGCGTCGTCGGATACGATGTCGTGGAAGCTCTGGAAGGTGGCGATAGCGGCATCCCTTTGGCCCGAAGCCAAGCGCGCGACCGCGAGTTTGTAGCGCAGGATGCCTCGATGCGGGTAGCGGGCAAGCAGCTCTTGAAACGTCTTGCCCGCCTTGCGGTAGAATGCCTGCGCCATTTGCGTGTCGCCGAGCCAGTGGAGAACGTCGTCCGCGTTCGGCACTGCCGGCAGCAAGGTGCGATAAAGATGCTCCGCCTCTCCATATTCGCCCACGTCGCTCAAGAGATGCGCAAGGCGACAGCGCGCCTCGATATGTCCCGGAACGGTGCGGATCAGCTGCCGATAGCCCGCTTCGGCTCCGTCGAAGTCGCCGAAGGCGTGCAGCGCCACCGCCCGCTCCAAGACGATGCCCAGGCTGCGGCGATTGAGGCAGTCGCGCAGGTTCCTGCCCGTGAGGGTTCTAAGAAGCATACTGCGGAGGCGACGCCCGCAGGCGTCGATCCTCTCTCCCTCGTCGACGGTGTCGACGCGCGCAAACTCCCCTTCGGGAAAGGCATCGAGCAACCGTTCGAGCCGCGCCGAGGCCGCGCCGCAGCGGTCGAATCGGATGCTTGTCCAGTTTTCGGACGCGAGGATGCCGGCGAATGCGTCCGCCGCCTCGCTTTCAAGGCCAGGTGCGCAGAGAAAACCGGTGCGTCCGGTTCCGTGATTGCCGATCATCAGAATTTCGTCGACGAAGAGACCCGTGTCCTCGTCCTGAGAGGTCGCCAGCTCGAGCGGCAGGAACGCGTCGTACCGTTTTCCGGCGGCGCGGTTTTTCCAGGCCAGAATGAGCCACTTCTCGCGGTGCGGAAGGTATTCCTGCAACCAGGGCCAGGAGAGAAAAGCGTGCGCTTCCGGATCTGAACGATATATCTTGTTCCAGTTTCTATGATTTTTTTTAAATTCTTCGATGCAGTCGATAACGTGGACTGTCATTGTCGTCTCTTTGCGGCAATATACTCGATACACGCCAAAATCGTTACGTTAGTGAATAATTGAATACAATAATGCTTCTGTTCAGTATACACCGTCCAACTGCGCAGGACAACTACCGAGTGCCGGTATTCGGCTGCTCCCCTATATCGAGCGCTCGTCGAAGTTCGGTCTCGATCGAATGAACGTCCACAGACGTCTGCTGATATCGGTGATCTCGCGAACCGCATTGTCGAGACGCGCCAACTCGCGGGCATCGAGCTGTTCGACCTTGCCGTAGCGCACGTCCTTCTCGCCTTCGACGAGCCGCATCAACTGCGTGCTCGAAATCTCGCCCTGCTCGTCGACGGAGTAGATGCAATGATTGTACTTGTTGCGCATCTTCGATTGCTGCTTCAGCCGCACGGTAATGGCGAGCACCTCGTCGCGAGTCGCCGCCGGGATCCGCGGCAGCTTCGCCAGGCGCTCTGTCAGATCGATTCGGGCGCGGGTCGTATTCAGCGTCAGGAAAACGACGATGGCCGCGTCCTTTTCCACCCCCAGAAGGTGGGCGATCACGTAGATGAGCAGGCTTTCGGTGTTGGTCCACACGTAGTTCAGGCGACCAACGAGCAAAAGCACATCCTGTGCAGCCGCCATGGCGATCTCCAAGCGGTCCCGAGAATGATGCGCCGGAACCGGATTTGCGCACTTGCATATTCCGCCGATCGAAACCGGCTTCCATAGACGTCCTGCATTCAGGTCTCCTTGAACGCGCGCGACATGCTGTCTGTGATGGGCTTCGTCAGATACTCGAAGAAGGTGCGCTCCGATGTGGTGATCAACACTTCGGCCGGCATTCCGGGCACGGGGTGAAAGCCGTGGATGCGTCCGATCTCGCTCGCAGGCACTTCGACGCGCACGATATAGACGTCGCGCTGCTGGCCGCCGGCTACTTCCTCCTCGATCGAATCCGCCGAGACGTAGAAGACCTTGCCTTTCAGCACCGGCGTCGTGCGGCGGTTGAGTGCCGAAAGCCGGATCGTGGCATCTTCGCCGACCTTGAGCTGATCGATGGCGGTGCGCAGCAGCTGCGCCTCGATGATCAGCGGGACATTGGCCGGCAGGATCTCCATGATCGGCTTTCCGCTTGCGATGACCCCGCCGGCCGTATGGAAATAGCTGCGTACGACGGTGCCGTCGACAGGCGAACGGATGGTGGCGCGGCCGAGCACTTCGGACGCCTCGCGAACCTGCTCGCGTACGCTGTCGAGATCGGCCTCGGCCGCTTCGAGGCCGTCGAGCGCCGCCTGCTTGTTGGTATTGACGGCGATGACCGCCTCCTGGCGGTAGCGGTCGATCTGCGTGTAGCTCTCCTTGACCTCCGATTCGAGCCGGCCGATCTCGCCGATCGCGTCGGCGATCGCGCGGTCCAACGCCATGAGTTCCGGGCGCCGGATCAGGCCCTTGTCGGCGAGCTTGCTCTTGGCCTCCCGCTCCTCGTTGAGAATCTCCAACTGCCGATTGAACGATGCCTGCTGCAGAGCGTATCCCCTGGCCCGGAATTCAAGCGAACGAATGTTCTGGTCGATCAGGTTCAGCTGGTCGCGCAGCTTGATCTTCTTGCTCTGGAAATTGACGTTCTGGCTTTCCATGATGGCGCGAATGTCGGGATCGTCGGCCTGCCGGGCGACGATTTCGGGTACGCTGAAGGCATCTTCGCCCACCGCCTCCGCCCTCAACCGCCCGACGACTGCCTCCAGGCGGAGGCGCTTGAGGTTGAGCATACGGGCGTTGGCCCGGGCGACCGTCTGATCGAGCTTCACGAGAATGTCGCCGGCCTTGACCTTGTCGCCCTCGGCGACCAGCAGTTCCTCGATGATGCCGCCCTCCAGATGCTGGACGATCTTGTTGTTGCCGTTGGCGACGAAGCTTCCCTGGGCGATGATTGCCGCGGCAAGCGGTGCCGCGAAAGCCCAGTAGCCGAAACCGCCGAAGGAGATCGCGATCAGCGCCAGGCCAACCAGACTGTGGAGCCGGATCGAACGGGGGACCTCGGCATACCACTCCGTCGGATTTCGAGGTTCGGTGCTCCGCCTGTCGCTTTGCATCGTCAATCTCCGTGAATGCGGGATTGCCCGCGGTCGCCTTCGGCCTTTGCGCCAAGCGCGGCGAGCACCTCGTTTCGGGCGCCGAACATCGCCACCGTTCCTTCGTGCAGCACCATGATCTTGTCGACACATTGCAGGAGAGCAGGGCGCTGCGTGATGGTGACGGTGGTGATGCCCTCCTTCCTCGCATGCACCAGCGCGCGGGCAAGTGCGGCCTCGCCATTGCTGTCGAGGTTCGAATTCGGCTCGTCGAGAACGACGAATTTCGGATTGCCGAAGAAGGCGCGCGCCAGAGCTATGCGCTGTTTCTGACCGCCCGACAGCGGGGCGCCGTCAGCGGCGACCACGGTCTCGTAGCCTTGCGGAAAGGTTGCGATCAGTTCGTGCACGTCGGCGAGCACCGCCGCCTCATAAACCATGCTGTCGTCCACATCCTCACGCATGCGGCAGATATTTGCCTTGATCGTTCCCGGAAAGAGCTGAACGTCCTGGGGAAGGTAGCCGATGCTTTCGCCGAATTGGCGCTGATCCCAGTTGCGCAGATCCATGAGATCGAGACGAACACTGCCGGATGTGGGCAGAATCGAGCCGACCAGCATCTTGCCGAGGGTGGTCTTGCCGGAGCCGGAATTGCCGATGACCGCAAGCGATTCCCCCTTTGCCAGCGAAAAGGAGATGCCGTTCAGGATCACGCGCTTCTGCGGCGGCGGTACGAAGAGGATGCGCTCGACGTCGAGCCGGCCTTCCGGCTTCGGCAGACGCAGCCGCGGGAAGTTCAAGGGCGAGGTGAGCAAGAGCTGCCTGATTCGCTGATAGGCGGCGCGGGAGTGGTTGAGCTGGTTCCAGCCCTCGATGGCTCCTTCGACGGGCGCGAGCGCACGCCCGGCAATGATCGAAGCGGCGATCACCATGCCGCCGGTCAGTTGCCCTTCCATCGCCAGATGCGCTCCCCAGCCGAGAAGCGCCACCTGGGTGAACATCCGCACGGCCCTGGATGCGCCGGTGAAGATTATGTTGCGGTCCTGAGCGTAGACCTGCGCCTTGAGCGAGGCCGCCGTCTCCTGGCCCCACATTCTCACCGCTTCCGGAATCATCGCCAGCGCATTGATGATCTGGGCGTTGCGCGCCATCGAATCGAGATGGAAATTGGCCCGGCCGAGCGAGGCATTGGCTTCGCTGAATGGTTTTGTCGTCGCCTTCTGATTGAGATAGGCGATGACGATCAGAACCGTACAGCACAGGATGACGATCATGCCAAGTTGTGGCTGTATGAGGTAGACCACGATCACGAAGAGCGGTGTCAGCGGAGCGTCGAGGAAAGCCGTAAGCGTGCCGGAGGTGATGAAGGCGCGAAGCTGCTGCAGGTCGCCCAATATCTGGTAGTCCCGGCCGCTTCCGTGCAGCGAGGCCCGGGCTGCCGCACTGAGGATCGGTGTGCCGAGCTGGACCTCGATTTCGACGGCGGTGCGCATCAGGATGAAGCGGCGGATCGCGTCGAGAATGACCTGAAGCGCCACGGCGCCGAGCACGGCGACCGTCAGCATGACCAGCGTGTCCTGCGAGCGGCTCGTCAGGACCCGGTCGGAGATCTGGAACAAATAGATCGGGATGGCCAGGACGAGGACGTTGATGGCCAGGGTGAAAGCGATGACGATCAGCATGTTGCGCCGGACAGCGGCCATGCCGTTGTGCAGGCTGGCGGCGAAGTTCGCCGGTCCCATGCGCTTGTGAAGCGTGCTCCTGCCGCCGCCGTCTTCGCTCGCTTTCCCTTCACCTGTTGCGCTGCGTTCAACCGGGCGAAGGTCGTCTTGCTTCATCGGGCCCGGGTGATTTTCGATCGTTCGCGGCAGCCCCGGGGCCTGTCGTCTTTCCACCTTGGGAACGTCGCCCTCGTCGCGGCACGCATCGGCCGATGCCGATGCTTGCTTTTGCTCCGAGAACCTTGCCGCGTCTGCCTTTCCGTTCGGCCCTGGCGGCCTTTCGAAGGGTGCCACAGCCTCGGCTTCGGCTATCTCGGGCAGCTCCAGCCGTGCGACATCCCGGCGCTGCGGCTTGCCTCGCCCGGCATACCACTTCGACATGTCGTTCATGCTCGCTCCCCTGCGCTTGGCCCTTGAAGTCGTTTCGGTCAGGACCGTCCAACGGATCTCCGTTCGAAGCTGTGCAACCCTGAGAGCTCGAAGCGGATCGGCTTCAAGCCAGTATCGTATGCATGACGTCGCTCCACTGGCTGCCGGACAGGTCGGTGCCGTGATCGCCGTCCATGTCTCCGCCCTGCGGCGCCGTATCCTCGCCGATAAAGGCGATGAGTTCGGTCGTCAGACCGTCACTGTCCCGCTGAAGGTCCGGCATTCCGTCGACTATTCCCGATTGGATGAGCACTGCGTCGGAATAGATCTCGCCGCCGACATAGGTCGTCCCGCCGGAGTCGATGATCTCTGCGACGTTGAAGACGCCATTGTTACCCGTATGCACCGCGACCGAGGCCTCCGGTCCGTCTTCGAGCAACCTGCCCGCGGCAAACGAGACGGCGTCGGCGTCGCCGAGAATGCTGACCTGTTGGACGATCGTGACGTCATAGAGATTGCCGGTGATGAACAGGATGTGCAGGTCGGCATAGCCTTCGAAAGCATTGTCGCGCAGGAGTTCGTCCGGCAATGTGCCGTCGCCCTCGTGCATCTGGCCGGCGGCCTCATGAAAGTAGTCCGGCATCGCCTCGAAGCGGACGCCGGAGCTCACGTTACCGATCGAGGCCATGTTCCAGACAAGATTGCCGCCGGTGTCCAGCGCGATGCCTTTGCCGGCGGATACGCCTGCGATCTCGTCATTGTCGTAGAGGATGGAGATCTGGCTGATGATGTCGAGATCGACCAGGCGGCCGCCGACGAGGATCAGATCGTAGTGCTCGGCTATGCCGAGAAACGACGCGACGTTCACTGCCGTGTTGCCGCCGCTGAGCACGGTCGTCTCCGCACCCGTCCTGGTAACGGTCAGGCTGTCATTGTCGCTGGCGAAGTTGTACTGCTCGACCCAATGGACGATGGAAAGATCGCCTTCGACGACGTTCACGCGCCAGCTTGTCGGGAATGTCGAAGATTCGGCCGGAATCTCCGCTTCCTGGGGCAGGCATGCCCCGGTTTCTCCGCCACCGAAGCTTGCTATGTTCAGTGCGACGGTCGTGGTCATCGTCGCGCATGTACCGGAGATCGCGCCGTCGAGCGTGTCCCTGTCGGCATAGACGTAGGATTGCGAGATGACATCGATTTGATGGTAGTCACCCATCACGGCGGTCACGGGTGGGGCCTCCACAGCGCCGACGACGCTGGCAACATTGGCGACGACATTGGTTCCCGCATGGATGTCGAGGTCGCCGTTCTGGAGCGGCTTGGCTAGAGGCGTCCCGGCGGGGTGAGCAGTGTGCTCTCGCCCCGGAAGGTTGTCGCGCAGTTCCGGCGCGGCGTCGGCGCGGGTGCCGTTGACATAGGTGCCCTCGATGCGTTCTGCGATGAGAACGGCATCGCCCGCCTCGTTCTTCACCAATTCGTCCGGAGAGGAGGCCTGCGGAAGGTTTTCCGGTCCGCCTGTCGCGGGCGCGGGCGGAACGGCCTGTTGGCTGGCGCCCGCAAGGGAGGCAAGTGCTTCAAGTTTCGCAGCCACCGCGGCGAAAGAGGCGGGCGCTTCGGCGGCGCCGATCTGCGCGAAGGGCGAGGCTTCAAGGGCTTCCGCGAGAAAGACTTCGAGCGTCTGGTCCACATGCGTCAGGTTGCGCGGCTCCCCAAGCATTCCGGTCAGGTTCACGACATCGTCGTCATGGAGGGTGCTTGCCTGATAGATATGGCTGAAGCCCGGGTCGGGACCCGCAGGAGGCATCGTATCCGTGGCCTCGGGGCCGTTGCCGGAGATGCCGTGGTCCTCCCTGGACCGGGCATCCACCTGTCCGGCTTGCGCCGCGGCGGCCGGTTGGTCGAGGTGATGCCGTGACGGGGCGGCATGATCGGCGGAGTCGAGCCGGGCAATGTCGTAAGCCCGGAGTTCGTAGGAGATCTCGGGATCGTAGCTTTTCAACGCGAAGTCAGACCGGAAATCAGCCGACTGTACGTCGTCGGAGTCCTCCTTTTGCGCAGTCTTCGGGGTTTCATATCCCTGCAGGTATTCAAATCTCATACGAGCGTCATCAATCGCCGTGTTGAACAGCCCTATGAAATGCGCAACGATCTCGTTGATCTTCTCCGAATGCATGGTCCGATCCTTCCCCTTTCCGCAACAAAGGGTGCCTCTAACCTCTTTTTTTCTTCAATCGGATACGAGTGAAGGAAACGTGCTGGCGTTCGTCCGCGACCGGTATCCAGCACGGCCGGTGCATCCGGTCGTTCATTCGACGTCGCTATCCGACCCCGCCGGGGT
The DNA here is from genome assembly GCF_000375585.1 of Sinorhizobium meliloti 4H41. Classification (GTDB taxonomy): domain Bacteria; phylum Pseudomonadota; class Alphaproteobacteria; order Rhizobiales; family Rhizobiaceae; genus Sinorhizobium; species Sinorhizobium meliloti_A. Next base: position 28,661 of record NZ_AQWP01000023.1, read on the forward strand.
CACGCCCGGATCGCCAACGGTGGTGCTGACGTCGGCGTTGCTGAGAAGGTTCGCGCCCTGGACGATTTCGTGGTGGAAGTCCGGACTTGCCGGGCCGTGCGGCGTCTCCGTCGAGGAGTGGGATGCACCCTCGTCGCCCTTGAGATCCCAACCGTCCGTGGTGAGGCCGTCGCCACCAGGTTCTCCGCTGCCTGTGCCGGGATCGGTATTGCCGCTCTTGCCGGCGTCATAGGCGCGGTCCTGATCGGCCAGGCTATTGGCCTGGGCGAGGCTGAACCCGGCTTCGTAGATGCTGGCGCCGTTGCCCAGAACATTGTCGACATTCAGGGAAAAGGAAAAGCCGTCGCCGAGGGAGAAGGCAAAGTCACCCCCGGCGGTCTCGGTGAGACTGGTGCTGCCACCGGCAACCGACCTGCTGGACGTGTTCATCGCTACGCCATCGGCAAGCGCACCCGTCTTCAGCTCGTCATCGGCACTGAAGTTGTCGTGGAGCCCAAGATTCTTCTGTGAGGAATCGGGCATAAGCACTTCCTCATAAGAGGGGGAGCCAGCACCGAAACCCTTCATCTTTTATAGGATTCTTGAGGCGCTGGCTCTTTTGGCGGTTTAGCGGAAATGAATCTTCCGTCTCTGCTTGCAATGTCATTTCAGCGCGATACTAAGCACCTAAATTCATACGTATGGTAACGCATAGTCATAATATTTGTCATATAAACGTAAATATCTATATTTCCGATCTTCTACGCGAAACAACGACCGAAGACGCACAGAATGTTGGTGCGACCATTGGAGTTTGATCTGGAACGCAGTCGAGTGAAAGTTACCTATTGTGGTTATGAGACTCGGCGCCGGCCCATCTCGGATTTTTCGCTCGATGTTCGATGCGCGGCAACCGACGCACTCGTTTCGAGTGCAGCTCGCGATCGCCTCGCCATGCCTGTGCATGTACCTCGATCGATGCGGTCAGCTAACGCACTGAAAATACTTGACAATCGTAATCTCGGTCGTGCAGTTCGTTTGCCCGGGCACGCTTGAATTGCGGAGCGAAGGCCGGCTGCAGGGTTCGTTGGCGGAAAGTGCGTCGGGCATCTGCCTCAGCACGCGATCGACCGAACTGACCGCGCCCGCATTACCTTCGCGATAACCCGATGTGAGTATCGACCTCGTCGGACGGAGTGGCGAATTCTTGTCCGAGTTACTACGACGACCATATCGGGTTTGACGAGGCGCCGGGTGCGGTTCACCCCTCAAAAGCGAGGGTCCGGCGAAAGGCAAGAGCGGCGTTGCCGATCCCGCACGAATTTCGCGGATTCGCCCAAAATTGGTTCGTTCTTGAACGATTTAGACAGGATTGTGGCCGCCACCTAATCCTTTTGGGCGGTTTTACATCCCCCATATTTACGATACATTAGCCAACATAAATTCTTTTTTTCCAGAAATTTTTTTAATCCAAGCAATTTTCACAACGCGGGCCTTTCTCCACATGGGTAAAAAACCCGTAAAAATCAAGGGGAAGTCCGAGGAGGGGATAATGTATCGTGCGAGTTCGGGGTTGGGCGGGTTCGAAGACAGCAAAAGTGTAACACCCAAAAAAAGCAAAATAGTCATGCTAGCCAGGACGGACCTCTTCGCCGAGTGTCTGACCCAGGCGATCGGCGCACGTTTTCAGGACCAGGAAGTGGTGCGGCTTTCGGACGCCGACAGCCTTCTGGACGGCAACCTCGTAGGTGTGACGCTGGTCATGCTCTACCGCGTGCCGATGGCGAACTTTCCATCGATCATCAGGATGATTCATGAGTTCCACCCGAAAGCGGCCGTCGGTCTGCTGGTCGAAAACGCGGAAGGGATCGACGCATCGGTTTCGCATCTGGTCGAGGAGGGGATGATCCACGGCGTGTTGCCCTTGAATCTCCACCTCGACGTTTGCCTTACCGCCATCGACCTCCTGATGAAGGGCGGCGAACATTTTCCCGCCGCACTGCTCAGGCGCCTTGCGCCGAAGAATCCTGGAGAGCGGGACCTCGCCACCCAGGACGAGACGGCCTCTGAAGGCGTCGATCCGGAGCGCGGGAAAGGATTTGGCCAGGTCGTCCTCACGACACGCGAAATCCAGATCCTCGATCTCATCTGCATGGGCACGCAGAACAAGATCATCGCAGATCGCCTCGGACTGTCCGAAAACACCGTCAAGGTGCATGTGCGCAACATCTACAAGAAGATGAACGTGCGCAATCGCACCGAGGCAGCCTCCCGCTATTTCAGAAACGACGGAGGCTTGGGCCCTTCCCGCACGCCGTCGCCGACGCGCTGGCGCAACTGACCGTCAGAGCCTTGAGCAGTCCAAGGTGCTAACAGCGCCCTTTGCGCGTCTGATAAGACGCGCGGCGCTGTAGAAAGTTTTCGGAGGACTGCGATCTCTCTCGTGCTTGTCATAGGGATGAGAGCAGCGCCACGTCTGCGGCGCGGAAAGCGTTCTTTCAGCCCAAGGACTTGGCCTGGCTGGATTCCTGTGACGAGCACAGGAATCCGGAAATCAGGCAAGCGGCGGCGGGTGGCCGGAATCTCAACAGGCCTTGACGCGCGGGCTGCCGCGCGGCGTGTCTGCGGCGCAGCCGCTATTCCGCGGCCTCGTGGCCAAGGGCGCCGCGCCGGATCTGGTCGGCTTCGATCGATTCGAACAATGCGCGGAAATTGCCCTCGCCGAAGCCCTCGTCGCCCTTGCGCTGGATGAATTCGAAGAAGATCGGACCGATCACCGTTCGCGAGAAGATCTGCAGCAGGATCTTCGTCATGCCGCCGTTCACCACGCCCTCGCCATCGATCAGGATGCCGTGTGTCTTCATCCGGTCGATCGGCTCGTCGTGTCCGTGAACACGCTGATGGGACATTTCATAATAGGTTTCCGGCGGCCCCGGCATGAACTTCAGACCGTTTGCGGCGAGCTTGTCGGTCGCATCGTAGATCGCCTCGGTACCGACGGCGATGTGCTGGATGCCTTCGCCTTTGTACTTCTTCAGATATTCTTCGATCTGGCTCGTGTCGTCCTTCGATTCGTTCAGGGGAATGCGGATCTTGCGGCAGGGCGAGGTAATCGCCCGGCTGACGAGGCCGGTGATGCGGCCATCGATGTCGAAGAAATGGATCTGCTTGAAATTGAACAGTTCGCGGTAGAAGGCCCACCACTTGTCCATGTTGCCGCGATAGACGTTGTGGGTCAGGTGGTCGAGATAGTAGAAGCCGACTCCGGCCGGCTTCGGATCACGCTCGCTCAGCCATTCGAACTCGGCGTCATAGGCTGATCCCTTTTCGCCGTAGGTTTCCACGAAATAGAGAAGCGAGCCGCCGATGCCGACGATCGCCGGCACGTCCAGGCACTTGTCGCTGCCGGTATAGGCTTCGGCGCCTTTGGCAACGGCATGTTCGAAGGCGTGCTTCGCGTCGACGACGCGCCAGGCCATCGAGGGGGCGCAGGGCCCGTGCTCGCCAACGAAGCGCATGGCATGCGATCCGGCCTCCGCGTTCAGGACATAGTTGATATCGCCCTGCCGCCAGACGGTGATGTCCTTGGTCTTGTGCCTGGCGACCGGCAAATAGCCCATGCGGCCGAAGAGCTCCGCAAGCTTCTCAGGCTCCGGGTGGGCGAACTCCACAAACTCGAAACCGTCCGTCCCGGCGGGGTTTTCCGCCGAAATCGCCGGCGGCGGTGCGTCATGGGGGAACGGGCCCATCGTCAGTCTCCTCTTATCCTCCAAACTCTGCTGGATTATGGCGCAGTTCCGATGCATGGTGCTTGTATTCTTGCGCGATTCGCGGTGATCGGCGCATGAATTGTGCAGAGAAGCGTTTGAGGGTGCATGAATGGAGCTGCTTGACGGATTCGACCTCAAGATCCTGAGTGAACTGCAGCGCGACGGTCATCTGACCAACAATGAATTGTCCGAGCGCGTCGCGCTGTCTCCTTCGCAATGTTCGCGCCGGCGTACGCGCCTGGAGGCGGAAGGATTCATCACCGGCTATCAGGCGCAGATCGACCGTCAGAAGCTGGGGCTTGATCTGATGGTGGTGATTTCGGTCACGCTGGCCACGCATAATCGCGACAATGCCAAGCGTTTCGGCAATCTCGTCTCGGCTCTGCCGGAGGTGCTGGAGGCCTATGCGCTGACCGGTGAAATGGACTACCACCTGCGCGTCGTGACGCCGGATCTTGCCGGGCTCTCCCGTTTCGTCAACGAGGTCCTGCTGCCGCATGACAGCGTCCAGCACGTCAAGACATCGATCGTGCTGGAGACGCTCAAGAGTTTCGAGGGTCTGCCGATACCGGCGCGGATGAAGGGGTAGGCGGCAGAGCTAGGGAAGGGCCTCGCTAGGATTGTTTATCGCCCGTTCCACGGCGCCCAGGCCCTGCGAAAGCGCCTCTATATTCTCTGCCCCAAGCACGGAATGCAGCTCCGTTTGATAGTCGCTCGCAAGCTCGGTCAGCTCCCTGAAGGCCTGCCGGCCCGCCGGCGTCAGCGCCAGATGCTCGAAACGGCGGTCTCGTCCGTCCTGCTCGCGCTTCAACCAGCGGCGCTGCTCGAGGCTGAAGACCGCGCGGCTTACTTTCGTCTTGTGCATGGCGGAGTGCGCGCCGATTTCGGTTGCCGTCATGCTGCGGCGGGAGCTGCCGAGTGCCGCAAGCGTTCGCCATTCCGGCCGCGTCAGCTGGTAACGCGCTTTGTATTGTGCGGCAAAGCGCAAGGCGACGAATTCCGCCGCCCGGTTCAGCCGATAGGGCAGGAAGTTCTCCAGTTCGAACCGCTCTTCGGCCATGGCCTTCCTTCCTTGATAGTTACAAAATCGATAGTTACGGTTGTAACTAATATAGCGAAGAGAAGAGGAGGCTCAAGCCATGTTGGAGAAAGCGGAAAAACAGCGGCGGGTAGGTTCGGGTCAGCAGCGCACAGCCGGCTATATGCCTGGATTCGGCAACGACTTCGAGACGGAAAGCCTGCCCGGAGCGCTGCCGCAGGGGCAGAACAGCCCGCAGAAATGCAATTACGGCCTTTATGCCGAACAGCTGTCCGGCTCACCCTTTACGGCACCGCGCGGCACCAACGAGCGCTCCTGGCTCTACCGTATCCGACCGAGCGTCCGCCACACCGGGCGTTTCCGCAAGATCGACTATCCGCATTGGAAGACGGCGCCACATGTGGGCGAGCATTCCCTGGCGCTCGGGCAGTTGCGCTGGAGTCCTTTGCCGGCGCCCCCGGAGAGCCTGACCTTTCTTCAAGGCATCCGCACCATGACGACGGCGGGCGATGCGCTGACGCAAGCCGGCATGGCTGCGCATGCCTATGCCTTCAATGCCGACATGGTGGACGACTACTTTTTCAACGCCGACGGCGAGCTGCTGATCGTTCCGGAAACGGGCGCGATCCAGGTTTTCACCGAGCTCGGCAGGATGGAGGTGGAGCCGTCTGAAATCTGCCTCGTACCGCGCGGCATGATGTTCAAGGTCACGCGCCTCGGAGAGGAGAAGGTCTGGCGCGGGTACATCTGCGAGAACTACGGCGCGAAGTTCACGCTCCCGGATCGTGGCCCGATCGGCGCCAATTGCCTCGCCAATCCGCGCGACTTCAAGACGCCGGTCGCCGCCTACGAGGACAAGGAAACGCCCTGCCGGGTACAGGTGAAGTGGTGCGGCTCCTTCCATTTGGTCGAGATCGGCCATTCGCCCCTCGACGTCGTCGCCTGGCACGGCAATTACGCGCCCTACAAATACGACCTCAAGACGTTCTCGCCGGTCGGCGCGATCCTGTTCGACCATCCCGATCCGTCCATCTTCACGGTGTTGACGGCCCCTTCCGGAGAGGAGGGGACGGCCAATGTAGACTTCGTCCTATTCCCGCCCCGCTGGCTGGTCGCCGAGCATACGTTCCGCCCGCCCTGGTATCACCGCAACATCATGAGCGAGTTCATGGGCCTGATCTACGGGCGCTACGATGCCAAGGAGGAAGGATTCGTTCCGGGCGGCATGAGCCTGCACAACATGATGCTGGCGCACGGACCGGACTTCTCCGGCTTCGAGAAGGCGTCGGACGGCGAGCTGAAGCCGGTGAAGCTCGACAACACCATGGCATTCATGTTCGAGACCCGCTTCCCCCAGCAGCTGACGACGTTTGCGGCAGAGCTCGAGACTCTGCAGGACGACTACATGGATTGCTGGTCCGGCCTCGAACGGAAATTCGACGGCACGCCGGGAATCAAGTGACTTCCGCCGCCGAACCGTGACATGCTGCAATATCCGCGCCGCCCCGGCGAGAATCAACAACGCATCGGGAACACCACTCCATGAAACTCGCAACGCTGAAAGATTCCACCCGCGACGGCAAGCTCGTCGTGGTCTCGAAAGACCTGACCCGCTGCTCGGAGGTGGGGCATATCGCCCGCACGCTGCAGGCGGCGCTTGACGACTGGGCGCATGCGGGACCGCGGCTGGAGCGCGTCGCCGAGGGGATCGAGACCGGGGCGCAGCCGACCATGCGATTCCATGAGCACGACGCCGCCTCGCCGCTGCCGCGCGCCTTTCAGTGGGCGGACGGATCGGCCTATGTCAATCATGTCGAGCTCGTCCGAAAGGCGCGCAATGCCGAGATGCCGGCAAGTTTCTGGACCGATCCGCTGATCTATCAGGGCGGCTCCGACAGTTTCCTCGGCCCACGCGATCCGATCCTTATGGCCGACGATGGCTGGGGCATCGATATGGAAGGCGAAATTGCTGTCATCGTCGACGACGTGCCCACGGGCGCGACGCTCGAGGAAGCAAGGGCCGCGATCCGACTCGTCATGCTCGTCAACGATGTCTCCCTGCGCGGCCTCATTCCTGGAGAACTCGCCAAGGGATTCGGCTTCTATCAATCGAAGCCGTCTTCCGCCTTCTCGCCGGTCGCCGTGACGCCGGAGGAACTCGGCGAAGCCTGGGATGGCGGGAAACTGCATCTGCCGCTCCACGTCGATCTCAATGGCGAGCCCTTCGGGCGGGCCAATGGCGGCATAGACATGACCTTCGATTTCCCGCAGCTGATCGTGCATGCCGCGCGAACGAGGCCGCTTTCGGCCGGCACGATCATCGGCTCGGGCACCGTTTCCAACAAGCTCGAGGGCGGGCCGGGCAGGCCGGTTTCCGAAGGCGGGGCCGGCTATTCGTGCATCGCCGAATTGCGCATGATCGAGACGATCGAAGGCGGGTCACCGAAAACGCAGTTCCTGAAATTCGGCGATGTCGTGCGCATCGAGATGAAGGATCGCACCGGCCACTCGATTTTCGGCGCCATCGAACAGAAGGTCGGAAAATACGAGCGCGGCTGAGGTCGGACAGCGTGGAGACGGGTGTGGCGAACGAAACCGTGCTTTATGACTATTGGCGCTCGTCGGCGAGCTACCGGGTGCGGATCGCGCTCAACCTGATCGGCGAAGCCTATCGCTCCGTCCCGGTCGACCTGCTGGCAAAGGCTCATGGCGCGCCGGAGCATCTCGCCCGGAATCCGCAGGGACTGGTGCCGGTGCTCGACATAGACGGCGAGCGCCTCACCCAGTCGCTCGCCATCATCGAATATCTTGCGGAGACGCGGGATGGGACGGGTTTCCTCCCGTCCCATCCCGTCGACCGGCAACGCGTCCGCGCGCTTTCCTATGCCGTGGCGATGGATATCCATCCCGTCTGCAATCTCGGCGTCGTCGCTCATGTGATGGCGGGCGCGGGCGACGGCGAGGTTGCGCGGCGCGAGTGGATGCAGAAATTCATCGGCGAGGGTCTCTCTGCCTTCGAGCGTATGCTGGACCGCCCCGCGACCGGTGAATTCTGCCATGGCGATCGTCCGACGATGGCGGATCTCTGCCTCGTGCCGCAGGTCTACAATGCACGGCGCTGGGATGTCGATCTTTCGGCGTGCCCGCGGATCGTTGCCATAGATCGCCGCTGCGCCGCCATCGACGCCTTCCGCAGGGCGCATCCCGACCGCGCAAAACCTTGAACCCCGTTTCGGATGCGATTTCGTCATTCGCACATCGGTGTGGCCTGTTCCGCCAAGCCGATGTCGCGAATGGATCGGCGGGCCGCAGATCGCCGAGCTAGTTTTTGCGCGACTGCCCGTGTAAGGGCGTGGGAACACCTCAAAACGAGAGATTCATCGATGAAAAGCTATGTGCTGACCGTCAGCTGCAAATCCACTCGCGGCATCGTCGCCGCCATCACCGGCTATCTCGCCGAAAAGGGCTGCTATATCAGCGACAGCTCGCAGTTCGACGATTTCCAGACGGGCCTGTTCTTCATGCGTCTCACCTTCATCAGCCAGGAAGGCGCCAAGCTCGAAGATCTGCGCGAAGGCTTCGAACCGGTGATCAAGCGCTTCGAGATGACGATGGAGATCCGTGATTCCGAGGAGCGCATGAAGGTGTTGCTCATGGTGTCGCGCTTCGGCCATTGCCTGAACGATCTTCTCTACCGCTGGAAGATCGGCGCCTTGCCGATCGACATCGTCGGGGTCGTCTCCAACCACTTCGACTACCAGAAGGTGGTCGTCAACCACGACATCCCCTTCCACTGCATCAAGGTGACGAAGGAGAACAAGCCCAAGGCCGAAGCCCAGCTGATGGACGTCGTCGAGCAGACCGGCGCCGAGCTGATCGTTCTTGCCCGCTACATGCAGGTGCTTTCCGATGCGCTCTGCAAGAAGATGTCGGGGAAGATCATCAACATCCACCACTCCTTCCTGCCCTCGTTCAAGGGGGCGAACCCCTACAAGCAGGCCTATGAGCGCGGCGTGAAGCTGATCGGCGCGACGGCCCATTACGTCACCGCCGATCTCGACGAGGGACCGATCATCGAGCAGGATATCGCCCGCATCACCCATGCGCAGTCAGCCGAGGACTACGTCTCGATCGGCCGCGACGTCGAAAGCCAGGTGCTGGCCCGCGCCGTGCACGCCCATATCCACCACCGCTGCTTCATCAACGGCAACCGCGTCGTCGTCTTCCCGCCGAGCCCGGGTTCCTACGCGTCGGAGCGGATGGGCTGAGGCC
>NZ_AQWP01000024.1 GCF_000375585.1 Sinorhizobium meliloti 4H41
GCCTCGGCGAAGTTCTCAAAGCCTTCAGCCCGCACGAATGCGCCGCCTATCTCAGGCATGCAGGTTATGTTTCAACGTAGATCTGACAGACTCTAGGGGGTGCAGCGAGCTTCGCTGCACTCTCGAGACTTCCCCAGATCATGTTCCACGTGACGAGCTCGCGCGCAATCAGCGACTGGTGCAGGCTGTGTTGCTTGTTGTACTCATAGGCGGGTCGGCACATGAAGTCGGTCACGTCAAACCGGCCAGCGTCAACATCTACCATCGTCACGCCGGACGCGAAGTGCAACCATTCGGCGGCGTGGCTCCACGTCGTGTACTCGCCATCCTTCCTCACGCACATTGGCCGAGCCTCCTCGAGGCTGACGTAAAGGTAACGCAACGCATTGCAGTGCTCGGCAAGCGGGAGCAGCTTCTGCAATTCCGGTTGCTCTTTCGCAAGCGCCTCCGCAATGATTTGATCATTAGACAGTGGACCCTCGGCTGTGGGTCCCAAGATTAGCTTATGCGCCACTTCGTCTACCGATGGCTTCCGCGTCAAAGCTGTAGAGCTTCCTAAGCACAGTGGTCAAGCACCATAGTGTCACGTCTTGGCTTTCGCCGGTTTGATTAAAAAGGGCTGCCGCCGAAGCCAGTCGACGGCAGCCTAGGTGCCCCGGGAGGAGGGCGGGGAAATCTAAGTAGAAGGCGACGGGTCATCTATTGCTGTTGGCTCGCGATAATAACTGCAATACGAAGCAACACATTGAGGCCCTTCTAGCTCACGGACGCGGTAAAAGGCAGAAAGCCTACAAAGCCTGTAATTTTCCAAGCGCCACCTTCCTTTGTGCAGAAGAAAACCGACTGCCAATTCAACTTCTGAGAACCTCCGGCTGCGAGTGCTATTGCATCATCAAAGGTCTTTCGTGCCGTGGCCGTATGTCCCTGCACGCGGATATCCAGCATGTTAGTGGCGCGGAAAAGCGCGTTTCGACGATCTTCCGCATATGCCGTCGCAGCTGAACGGCCGGCATCTTCAAGCCAGGCCTCTCTATAAGATTCGACCGTGGGGAACCGGAGCTCCCAATCGGCTGGATTGAGGGAGCTCTTGGCATCCAATCCACAAAAGCCGTCGTGCTTAAAAGAGCCGCCAAAGACGGACCAGTCCTGAGCGACGAAGCCGTCGACGTCCTTGCGTACGAGCATCTCCCAAATGGCGTGTCGATCCTTATCCGATGACGGAAATGGATTGCTATCGCAAGGCGTCGATTTTGGTCCCTGTGTTACGCTGGCGCAACATGGAATTGGCTCCTCATGCGAAGGGGAGCACCTGACTTTGCGGCTTTCCGCGAGAAGTGGTTCGGCGAAGAAAGCTGCCATCATTGAAGGCCGAGGAGTCAAAGGCGCAATCCTGTTTCCTTGTCGAACACGTGTAGATCCGTTGCCACGATCTCGATCCTAACGGCATCGCCTGGTTTGACCCGCAGAAAGCCGGGCACGCTGGCGATGAACTTTCCTGCCGCCGTATCGATGCTGACGTGAGTCGCGGGCCCGATCGGCTGGAGCATTTGCACCCGGCCTTCAATCCCGTTGTCTCCCAAGCGAACATGTTCTGGCCGAACGCCGAACTCGACGGGCTTGCCGGGGTGGAACCCATCCCGGCCGATCCTCACCGGCAGCGCCGTTTGTCCGGCACGAACGAAAGTTGCCCCGTTCTGCGCCTCGAGAACGCCTTCTAGCAGCTCGATCTGTGGGCTGCCTATGAACGAGGCGACGTAACGTGTGGCTGGGCGCGCATAGATTTCCTCGGGCGTTCCGAACTGCTCGACGCGGCCGCGATACATAACGGCAATCCGGTCAGAGATCGACATCGCCTCTTCCTGGTCATGCGTCACGAAGATCGACGTCACGTTCTGTTGAACATGCAATTGCTTGACCTCCGTGCGCATCTTCACGCGCAGCGAAGCATCGAGATTTGAGAATGGCTCGTCGAAGAGGAAGATCCGCGGTTCGCGAACCAAAGCGCGGCCGATCGCCACCCGCTGCTGCTGACCACCGGAGAGCTGCGCTGGATATCTCTCCAGCACATGATCGAGTTCCAGTGACGCCGCAAGTCTTTTGACCTTGTCGCGAATGATCGCTGGCGCGACGCCGCGCATCTTCAAGGTAAAGCCGATGTTCTGCGCAACTGTCATATGCGGATATAGCGCATAGTTCTGGAACACCATGGCAACGTCGCGCTCGACCGGCGACAAGTCGTTGACTCGGCGTCCTCCAATCAGGATGTCACCGGACGTGCTGTCTTCGAGGCCAGCCACCATGTTGAGGGTCGTGGTCTTGCCGCATCCGGAGGACCCCAGCAGCGTGATGAACTCGCCCGCCTTAATACCGAGGTCGATTTTGTGGCAGACCTGGAAGCTTCCGAATTTTTTGGAAACTTCTTTCAACGTTACGTCAGTCACTGTTTTATCCTTTCATCATGCCGTCGGCGAAGCCACGGATGATCTGGTCTCGGAAAATCGTCGCGATCACGATGACGGGTGCCACGCTGATTACAGCGGCTGCCATCATCTGCCCGAACACTGTTTGATATTGTCCCGCGAATTGGGCGATCGCGAGCGGAACCGTCTGGGCGCTCTGCCGCGTCAGGATCAGTGCGAAGAAGAACTCGTTCCACGCCTCGATAAACGCGAACACGGCAGCCGCGCCCATGGGCGGGATCGAGATCGGCAATATGATGTACCAGAGCGTTCGCAGCGGACCCGCACCGTCGACGGCGGCAGCCTTCTCGATTCCAATAGGAATGCTGAGAAAAAATCCGCGCAGAATCCAGATGACAATCGGCAGGTTGAAGGACAGGTAGACGACTCCCAAGGTGAGCACGCTGTCGATCAGCCCCAAGTAGCTGATGAGGAGAAAAAGAGGGATTGCAATTGCGATCCCCGGCAGCATCTGTGTCGCTAGGATGATGAAGCCGAGGGCGTTGGAATACGGCACCGACAGGCGAGCAAGTGCGTAAGCGGCCGGCGCTCCCAAAGCAAGGGCGAGCGCCGTAGAGAACAGTGACACGACAAGCGAATTCACGACACCCCGTCCGAGCGCGGCCGCGGACGCTGCTACCGTTACGAAGTTCTCAAACGTAAAGTTTGATGGCGAAAGATCCGGTGGTTGGGCGATCAGCGCGCTTTGTTCGAGCAAGCTCGACAAGATCAGCCAGACTATTGGAGCTATCGACCAGACGACGAAAACCGTCAAACCCAGATAGACACCGATCCGTTTGGCGGGCCCGCCCTTGCGATAGGCTTGATAGCTCATTTTGCACCTGCCGTGGACTTCGGTTTGAGGAGCCAGAGGTACCCGATCGCGAGAACGAAAGTCAGGATGAAGATGACGTTTGCGATCGCCGCTCCGTAGCCAATATCAAGGAAGTTGAATGTGACGCGATAGGCCAGGAAGTTCAGGAGCACCGTTCCGTCGGCCGGACCGCCGCGGGTGAGAACGAAAACGATATCAAACACCCTCAGTGACCAGATCGTCTGGAGGATCACTGCAATCCCGATGGCGTCCTTGATGGCCGGCAGCGTTATGTAGCGAAAAGTTTGGAAGCTGCTTGCGCCGTCCATGAATGCCGCTTTATGCAGCACGCTCGGTACGCGTTGGAGGCCCGCAAGCAACAGGAGGGTCACGAAGGGTATCGACTTCCAGACGTCGACGAGCAGCAGGAAATTCAACGCACTGAACGGCGTTCCCAGCCAGACCTGGTAGTTGTCGATCAGACCAAGCGATCTCAGGAGGCCATTCAGGACGCCGTAGTTCGAGTTTAGAATCCATTTCCAAAGCACCGCATTGGCCACAGGTGCTATCGCCCAGGGGACCACCAGCAAAATCTTCAGAACGCCGCTTCTTCCTTGTGGCTGATTCAACAACAGCGCAACACCCAGACTGATGCCGACGACAAGGATGACTTCCATCGCCGAAAAATAGAGCGTGTTCAGCGCGGCATGCTGGAGACCTTTGTCGGAAAAGATCTGCCGGAAATTCGCCAATCCCACCCAGACCTGGTCGAGTTTGCCGGCTCGGAGCTTGACGTCCTGGAGCGCGAGCAATGCCGATCTCACGATCGGATAGCCGAGAATCCCGGCTATCACGATCAATGCTGGCGCAAGTAGAACAACGCCGACGTTCTGCCGGCGTTTCTCGAATGTCGTCGTGGCCATTTACATCACCTCTAAGCCGGTCACCCGCGGCGCTTGACGATTGCTGCCACCAGATCGTGAGCTTCCGCGATTGCTTCCGCAGCAGTTTTCTGCCCTTGTAGTGCCCTCTGCACTTCGGTGCCGATGGCTTGGGTGACTTGGGTGAAGTCAGGAGTTACAAAACTGTCATACGGATGCTGAGCTTGCTCCAAGACCACGCCCGCGATCGGAAGTGCTGCCTGCACCTCTGGATCTCCCAGAACCGAGAGCCGAGATGGCAACCAGCCGGTGTCCAAGGCCTGACGCTTCTGAGTCTCCTTGTCGAGGTAGAATTCGATCAGCTTTCTCGCCTTCTCGGGGTGGGCACTCGTCTTGCTGATCGTCCAGGCATCGGTGCCGTCAATCGATGCGGTGCCCGCCGGGCCTGCAGGAAGTATCGAAGCAGCCATCTGACCGACAATTTGAGACTGTTTCGGATCTTGCGCCGGATTCCACATATAGGGCCAATTCATCATCATCGATGCACGACCGGACATGAAGACGTTGCTGGCATCATTAATCCCGGCGTATGATAATGAGCCCGGCTCGGTGCCGGCTGCCATGAGATCGATCATCATCTGAAGGGCGTCGACGCCGGCATCACTCTTGAAGACGGGCATGCCGTCCTCACCATACATCGTTCCGCCGGCCTGCTGGAGGAATGCCATCCAGTAGCTTGCGGCAGCGCCGATACCGGCAGCTTCTCCGTAATTTGCCACGTATCCAAAGCGACCGTCGCGAGTCAGCTCTTTTGTGAAGCGCTTGAACTCGTCCCAGTTTTGCGGAGGGGCTTTGATGCCGGCTTGCTCGAGATGCTCTGTGTTAAAGAACAGAGTTAGCAGTGAGAGCGTGAAAACTGCACCGTAGCGCTTTCCATTCCAGGTTACGGTTTTGAAGCTGGATTCTGGCAGGTCTGCAACCAGATCAGCCGGAAGGTCGTCCACGAATGGCAGAATGAAGCTTTCAAATTCGGGCACCCACGCGCACATGTAGATGACGTCCCAGGGTGCCGATCCCGAAGCGAAAGCTGTTGCCATGCGGTCATGAAGTTGTGGCCAAGCCAGTAATTCATAGTTGACGGACGCGCCGTTGGCCGCCTTCCAGGCTTCAAATGCAGCTTCGGCGAATTTAGCGGCGCCGGGAGGCGCCGGATCGGGCGGCAGCGGCCCAAAAACGGAGAGTGCGGTTTCCTGCGCCCGCGCGTAGCGACCAAACAGGCTGCTTGTCGCAGCCGCTGCTGCGGCCATGCCTGCACTTTTGAGGACGAGGCGTCGAGTAATGGTTGATTGCATTGGGAGATCCCCTCTTTTTCTGTTGTGGCTACCGGAATGCGTCACGTCTGCATGCTGGATCGCCGCTCCCAGCGGCCCAGATTCCACTACAAGTGGAGCATTGCTGTCTGTTTCTTCCGCACCTCCTTTTCGATGACCGGAAGGGGATTAGACGTCATCCCCCAGGACTGGTGAGAAGATCGCATTTAGCGGCCAATACTGGTCTCAAATTGCTTCAGCGCCTTGCCAAACCGTTCAGCGATTTGGTCGACATCGTTTTCAGTGATGATCAGAGGCGGTGACAAGATCGCGCAGTCGCCGGTGGCACGTACGACGAGGCCATTGTCGACGGCGAACGCGTCGTATTTGAAGCCCGCACCAAAGCTTGGAGCAAACGGCGCTTTGGTGTCCTTGTTCTCGACCAGCTCAATTCCGAACATCAACCCAACGCCCCGAACGTCGCCGACAATCGAAGAACCCGTGGCGATCTCCCGGAGGTGCGACTTCAGCCTGTCCCCCATCGCCCTGACATGCGGGACAATATCCATGTCGTCATAGATTTTCAGGCATTCAAGCGCGACGGCAGCGCCGACCGGATGACCGGAGTTGGTAAAGCCGTGTCCGAAAAAGCTCCCACTCTTATTGAACGCTGCGACCGCCTCGTAAATCTCCGGCATCATCACGACGGCAGACATGGGAAAATAGGAGGAGGTGAGGCCTTTTGCCAGGGCCATCATGTGAGGCTGCATGTCGGTGGTTTGGCGCCCAAACCAATTACCCGTCCTGCCAAAACCTGTGACGATTTCGTCGTCAAGGAGCAGAATGTCATACTTGTCCAGTATCGCCTTGATCTTGCGGAAATAATCTTGCGGCGGCGCTACAACCCCCGCCCCGGCCATAACAGGCTCCGCAATGAAGGCAGCGATCGTATCGGCGCCCTCCCTTAGGATCAATTGCTCCAACTCTGAAGCCAGACGGTCGGTGTATTGTTCAGGGGTCTCGCCCTCGTTCATTCCCCGGTACATGTCGGGGAACGAGACATAAACAAATCCCGGTATCGGGAGCGCGAACTCGCGATGCATGGTTTCCAGGCCGCACATTGAAGCAGCGGCGATGGTCGAGCCATGGAAGGACTTCCGCCTGGAGATGACCTTTCGCTTCCCCGGGTTGCCACGTACGGTATGATAGACCCACGACAGCTTGACCATCGTTTCGTTTGCTTCAGAACCTGAAGTTGCGAAATAAACGTGCGCGTTCTCGATGAGCGACCGGTTCGCCAGCTCCTCGGCGAGCAGGCTCACTTCGTGGGAGGTCCGCGAAAAAAAGGTATGATAATACCCAATGCGCCTGGACTGCTCATAAATAACTTCTGCCAGACGCTTGTTCCCAAAGCCCAGGGAAGCGCACCAGAGCCCCGACATTCCGTCGATATACTCTTTTCCCGTGCTATCGAAGACCCGAGGTCCCTCCCCGCGCTCGATGACGGCCGGCCCCTGCGACTGGAGTTGTTGGGGGTTCGTCTGCGAGTGGAGATGAAAAGCCACGTCGAGAGCTGCCGTCCGTCCGTGCAATGGTTCAATCATGCAAATGATCTCCTACTCGATTTCTGCGGCAAAGGACGCCCTCTCCGCGCGTTGTCGTCTGGTTAACGAGGCTGCCGGTTCGTTCCAGCACTGTCGGACCTTCGTTCGCCGCCGAAGGTAAGCATGCCCAAAGTTGGTATATATGTCAAGGATACATACATACTTCGCGGCCAAAAAAGTAACCGCCCGCCTCCACCCGCTTAATCAGAGAGCGAAGTTGAGCAGTTCAGATAGGACGAGACCGGCGGCGCCCCGCATCGCTGCGACGTCCTCGCTATCCCCCAAAGCAAGAGATACGTCCTCGCCCGGACGACTGAGAATCAACTCATGGAACCTTGATTCGATAAGCTCCAGAATTCGATCTCCGCCCTGAGCTACATCACCATGGAGAATGATGTGGTTGGGCGCCATTAACTGTTGAAGATTTGCCAAACCCACAGCAAGGTTGAACGCGTATTCCTGCAGAAGCTCTGTTGCGCCCTTCACCCCTTGATCTGCCAAAACTATCAAGCGCTGGGTATCTAATGAGGAAGGCTGCGGGAGGCCTCGTTTCTGTGCCTCATCGCGTAACCATCTTAAGGTGGCGATAGTCTCCCAGCAGCCTCTTCGACCGCATTTGCAACGGCTCCCATTTAGTTGAACGATAGTATGACCTATTTCACCACCAGCACCCGACGGCCCCCTATGAAGATGCCCATCCAGATAGAGCGCGGCCCCCAGAACCTCGCCAGTGTAAACGACAGCAAAATTCGCGCGCCCACGGCCTTTACCGAACCAGCGATCACCAACAAGCAAGGCGCGATCGTCTTTGTCAACGCACACGGGAACGCCAAAATCCTTCGCTAGCTCGGCTCCTATATGAAAGCCATCCAGATAGGGTGCAAGGCTCATCGAAACTATGGACCCCGTCTCGGTGTTAATCATACCGCCCACCGCCACTCCGATGCCAAGAATCGGCAGGTCAACTGAGGTGACGGTTCTTTGCACGCACCGCGAAATTATTTCATACGCCAGTTGAACATCGTCGAGCTCCCTCGAAAACGCCTCGCTATGTAGAGCATAGATCGCGCCATCCAGGGAGACGAGGCAAGTCCGTACATGGTCATGCATCAGCAGGACCGCGCATATCGGTTTAGCATCCTTGGAGAACCATAGTTTCGTAGCTGGCTTACCACCAGCTTGGTTCGGGGGAACGACTTCGCCTTCGACAAGTATCCGCTTGTCGAGCAGCGGCTGCACGATTCCCCCGATCGTTCCCCGGCTCACCCCGGTGAATCGAGCCAAATCTGCCCTGCTGGACGGGCCCATATCGTATAGCGCCTGAAGAAGACGGCCACGATTGACCGGCCCGAGGGTAGCGGTTGATATCAAATTCTGAGAGGGTCGAGACCTCTGCTGCTCGCTCACCTCGTCTTCAGCGCGGCCCATCGTGAAGAGCCAATCATTAGTAGCGCCAATGTCCGCTCGGACTTGTTGATTCCCGGATGTCCTTCGTGTTCTAAGTACCACAGCCAATCCTCTTACACGCACCTTTCCACGACGGCGCTTTCGAGCTATAGTTAGACTATAATGTAAGTGTGAGCTTCTTACAAACGGTTTTCCTCAAGGAGGAACATCAGTGAACCTATGTTCTCCAGACTTCGTGGGCTATTGCGACCGTCTTCACTACCGCCCTGGCGACGACGTCAAAATTCACATACACGGGAACGGTGCCGTAAAGGTCGACCTAACGAGCCTCCACGGGGCTGATGAGCGGGTAAAAAGTTGCGCCCCGCTAATGCGAAAAGTGTCTGATGTGCTGGAGCAACAGGTTCTAGCTAATCCACAAGTCAGCTATCCTGGTTCTTTCGGCCTGGTAGATGGTGTGGACGATCTTGCTCACTTGGTCGAATTGGCCTTCGAAATGTGGGTTTACGCGACAAATCCGGGAAATGGTCGTAGGCAGGGGCTGCTATCGATCTCAGCGAGCGCTGTTGCTGCCCTGAGTTTGGAGATTTCCGCGGATGGCAAGCTCGAGCTTAGAATGGGTCCGGAGGAGGTCTGCTGCTGCCGAACCGGAACTGCTGTGCCCAAGAACAACTGGGTGCGGGTAGTAGCAGTGGTTTCTCGTTCGCGAGGCACCGCCTCGTTGGAGTTTGTTGCAAGGTTACCGTTGCCTGCACGGATTGGATCGGGCGCGGCGTCAACAAGGACGAGCAACCTTTCTCTGCCAACCAAAAGCGCCGTATTAGCAATTGCTGCCACTGCCGTGAAAGAGGATGCCAGGGGACGGAAATACGGAGCCAACACGTTTAATGGAAAGTTGGATGGAGTCCGAGTGCTCGGCCGCGCCGCCGATGAAGCGCCATCAAGGCTGCTGGCGGCATGGGATTTCAGTCTGCAGATGAACACTGCCTGCATACTGGACATCTCAGGCTCGTGTAGACATGGCCTGCTGATCAATGCGCCGGCGCGAGCTATGACCGGGCACGCTTGGACAGGTGACGAAGTTGATTTTCGCCTTATTCCATCAGAGTACGGAGCCGTCCATTTTCACGACGACGACTTGGAAGACGCAGGTTGGGACGTCACCGCGACGCTAGTGCTTCCCGCTGATTTGACAAGCGGGATCTATGCGGTGCGGGTACAAGGCGACAAAGTCGGAGACAATATTCCTATCTTCGTCCTTCCCGCCCTAGGTGGCCAAAAGGCAGAGATTGCATTTTTGGCTCCGACATTCACATATCAAGCATATGCTAATATCATTCCAGGCGACCGGGATTATGGTGAGGCTGGGATAGCGGGCATTCAAGCTGTTACAGTTGCACGAGACTTGCAGTTGCAGGCGTTTCCAGCCTTCGTAGGTTCGCTGTACGAAAAGCATTCCGATGGTTCTGGCCGGTGCTATTCAAGTTTTAAACGACCAATCTTCAATCTCAGAGCAGACCACAAAAATGCTTTAATCGATGGCCCCCGCAATTTTGGTGCAGATCTCTATCTCACTTCGTGGCTTGAACATATAGGTCAGCGATACGACGTCTTAACGGACCATGCCCTCGACACTGAACGGGGTCTGCTCGTGGGGTATAAGGTGGTCATAACCGGTTCACATCCCGAGTACTGGAGCGGGAGAATGTTGACTGCGATCGAGCAGTTTCTCTCCAAGGGAGGCAAGGTCATGTACCTTGGAGGGAACGGCTTTTATTGGGTCACAGGCCAAGATCCCGCTCGACCATACGTGGTAGAGTGCCGGCGGGGCTACTCGGGTATTCGCACCTGGCAAAGCGAACCGGGAGAAGTTCATCTTAACAGTACTGGTGAGCAAGGCGGCCTTTGGCGGCACAGAGGAAGAGCTCCAAACCGTCTGGTCGGGGTAGGAATGGCTAGCCAAGGGTGGGACACGTGCGCCCCAGGGTTTACTAAGACTAGCGTGGGTGCGTCAGGGGAGTACGATTGGGTTTTCGCTGGCACTGAGGGAGACCATTTCGGCAATGCCGGGTTTGCAATGGATGGAGCGTCCGGCGATGAGATTGATCGCCATGACATTGCCCTAGGCTCTCCTGTTCATTCAGTCGTGCTTGCCACTTCACAGGGACACAGTCACTTCTACAAGCTTGCGGTGGAAGAAGTTGATATGATCACGGACGGTTTGGATGGGACTAGCGACGGTAGAGTAAGATCTGACATCGTACTGATTGATTGGGAAAATTCGGGAAAAGTGTTTTCTGTCGGATCAATCAACTGGGCTGCTTCGCTCGCTTGGAATAATTTCGACAATTCTGTCGAAACGATTACTCGCAATGTCCTTCTGCAGTTTTTAAGTAGCCCGTAGGAAAACAGCTTAGTCGGAGCCGCCTCACTCCCGAAGAAGTCAGATGAGAAAGTTGAGCAATTCAGAAAGAATGAGACCTGCGGCGCCGCGTAGTGCAGCTACGCGTTCGCAATCGCAAAGCGCGAGGGTAATCTCCTCGTCCGGGGGAGTGAGGACCAATTTCCGAAAACTCCCCTCAATGAGATCGATCATCGGTTTTCCTCCATTAACGACGTCCCCGTGAAGAATAATGCAGTTGGGTGCAACCAACTGCTGAAGATTCGCCAATCCGACAGAAATATTAAATGCATATTCTTCAAGCAGCTCCCGTGCGACGTCAATGCCTCTATTTACCAGCGTCACTAAGCTCCCCGCATCCAACGAGTGAGGTCGCGGCAACCCTCTCGCTTGCGCCTCGTTCCTTAGCCACCTCCGCGAAGCGATAGTTTCCCAACATCCGCGCCGTCCGCATGGGCAAACGTCCCCATTGAGTTGCACGATTGTATGGCCGATTTCGCCTCCTGCGCCCGCAGGTCCTCGGTAAAGATGACCATCGAGGTACAGCGCCCCAGTCAAAGCCTCACCTGTATGGACCACGGCGAAGTTGCTCTGACCACGTCCTTGTCCAAACCAGCGGTCACCGACAAGCAAAGCTCTAGCATGTTGGTCGACACAAGCTGGGATCCCGAATTTTTCAGTTAACTCTGTTCCTACCTGAAAATCGTCTTGGTATAGCGAGAGACTGGGCCCCGCAGTTGCACCAGTTTCAGTGCTTCCTGCAACGGCAACGCCTATTCCTAAAACCGGTAAACTACTAAAAGAGATAGTCTTTTCGACGCACCCGCTGACAATTTGAAAAGCGTCCGAAGCTTTTGTGACACCGCTCGGGAAAAGAGCGTCATGCTTGGCATAAACTTCGCCCTTAAGGGAGACCAAGCACGTACAGACACGATCGCACATCAGGAGGACCGCGCATATTGGCTTGGCGTCCTCGGAGAACCACAACTTGGTAGCCGGTTTTCCGCCGGCACGACTAGGTGGGATCACTTCTCCTTCCGTAAGAACATGCTGATCTATCAAAGGCTGGACAATTCCGCCTATCGTTCCCCGACTTACACCGGTGAAGCGTGCCAGTTCCGCCCGGCTAGACGGGCCGATATCGTACAGGGCCTGTAGCAAGCGCCCTCGATTCGCAGGCCCCAAGGTCCCGGGTGAAACTATATTCTGCGCCGGCTTGAATCGTTTGCTCGCGTTCCGGTCCTCCTCAATTGAGCCCCTGGAATGGAACCTACCGTGATTAGACGATCTTTCCTCAAATCCCTTTTTTTTCAGCCTCTTTAGCATGGAATGCATTGCATTCAATTCCTCTTCACCGAATTCGCCTGGTTTCGCACCGACTTTCTCTTGGCTACCTGAGGTCCGTTTGCTGTCCTGCATGGCAGAGCCTTAGGATTGTAACGTGCGATTATATTGCTTTGATCTCGATCAAGAATTTGCCTATTGCGCGTCAATCCTTTCTCTCCAATCCGGTGCAGAGGACTGACAAGCAACCAAACTGTCTTCGACAGCTGGTACCCGGCAAGATCCGGCGACGCCTCCGAATAACGGGAGGGAAATCGGCGAAGATCCATCCCGACGACCACATCGGGTTCGACAAGGGCATCTTTTCGGTGCCACACCGTCTGATCGTCCGCACCATTCAGGTGCGGCATACCCATCGCCGCAACACCATGGCTCACGTCCACGTCGCGCTGGCCAGATGGCATGACCGATCTCAGACCCCACTGTCGCCGACGCCAGTCTCGACAGATCGTTCACAATGTCCGTCGCATTACCCTTTCGGGCGAAAGCAAAAAGCGCCGCCGCTCTTGACCGACGAGGCACCCGAGGACCACCGCCGCCAAACTGTCCGCGACTTAGCGGAACCCCTGTCCGGCTTTCGCGAAAAGGCGCAGAATACCGAATGCGGGCCGTGACCCGACTAGTAGCACTCGGTTGTCAACGCGAATCGAGCAAATCTGTGGAACGATGCTCGGAACGAGTCGGCTATCCTGATAGATATTCTTGCACCGGCGGCTGAACACCACTCCATCATCTGCCGCGACCGCTTAGGTCCGATGTAGCGTCCTGCCTGGAAGTTCCTTCTCCGTCGAGGTAAGCGCCTTTCCAATCGTGTTGACTCCGATCAAATCAAGTGCCTGTTCTGATTAGTGCTCAGATCAAGTTGTTTGATCGCCCCCCCCGAGAGCAGTTCTGCGAGCGCCACCGACGCTCATGGCTGGCTGCAAAAGGCGCTAAATGTGATTTTCTCAGCCTGTGTCGATATGGCCCAGTTGGCGTTCGAGATCTAGGAGCTTTCTCGATCTGTTCTTCAAGCGCTTTGCTGGAACGCCACAGAATACACCCCAGCTATCCAGATCCTTGGTCACTAATGACAAAGCACCGACGGATGATCCCTCTCCTATACTGCATCCGGGAAGTACGACAGTCCCTGACCCAATGATAACATGCCTCCCCAGACGTACTGGCGCATATGTCACGCGACGGAATTCTTCTGGAACAGTTGCGTTCGTCAAACCTTCTCCCACGTAATCATCCGAGCCCGAAAAAATGCAAGCACCCGGGGCAAGACCAGAAAAATCTTCGAGCGCAATTGTTCCCCCTCCGCTTAAATAGCACCCTGGCGCGATATGAACATGATTTCCGATGGTAATCGATCCAGATTGGCAATCAATGAAGACACCTGCGTCAATCGTGACGTTATCGCCAATGCTTATGTTTGCTGCTCCTGCAATGGTGCATGTTTCGGAGATTTTCACATCCTTTCCCACCGCCTCAAACCCGCCAAGTATTTCCTTTTCTGACAGATAGAGAGGTTCGAGTGTCACATGGCCTTTGGAACGCGTACTGGGTTTCCTCATTGGTTGGTTTCTCCATTCGTGTAAGATATGTTTGATGCGCCCGTGGATTTACCCACCGTCATCTCATGTGTGGCTCTGAACCCACCAGACAGTAGCATCCGGAGGTCGGGCAGCACGCTTGCTGCGCTTGCCGGTTTGGTATTCCACGAGCGTCATTCACTCGCAGCGGCTCAGTGGAAAAGGCAGTCTGCTGCGGCAAAAGCATCAACTCACCGGCAACGCCCACCGCATTCTGGTAGCTGGTGTGGCACCGACAGAACGGTAGAAGCGTGCTGCGAGTTTGTTTGATAAATGGCTCTGCCATTGAATTTCTTCGCAGCAATTGTCGCGAGCAAATTTTATCAATACTGCAACTAAGGCTTTCCCGCCTCCGCAGCCCCGCACCTCTGAACGCAGGTAGATACAATCCAGAAACACATGAGGCTTTCTCGACCACGTAGACACACCGATCGACGCAGTCATGTACCCGCATAGTTTGTCAGCGATCTTAGCCTGGTCGTTGCAGACCCAGCAATAAAGCTTGGGGGGTAATGAAAAAAACGCCGTATCCCATTGGTCTTGCACATGGACATCGTCGATTTTTGTATCCTCGTACGCTGCGTGTTCGCTGCAGAGTGCAGAAAGGTCGGGATAATCTCCCGGCACTACTGGTCGGATTTCCATAGCATTCTCCTGATCTTCCCCCTCCTAAGCGATTGCGCTCCATTCTTTTTGAGGTCGAACGACGGAGAGCAAGGACCCCGCGATTTCGGGCAGGACAAACGGCTTTGCCCCTCAGTCGTGCACTGAAGGACTCTGGTCAGTTGGCATACCTCTTTAATTCGGGGATGGCCCGGAAGCACTCGCGTAAAGCGTCAAGGAAGTGGTCGACATGCGAACCGGTCATTGCGGTTGAGACGCTTCCCCAAAACGGCGCAGCAACGTAGATGCCGCGTTCAAGCATTGCTACGTGCAAACGCTCTAACATCTGTCTTCCGCCCGAGTCGAGATAGGCTTCGCGATAGGTTGTTGGACGTGACCTCTTTGCATGGAAACGAAACATGGATCCGGCCCCCTGG
This sequence comes from Sinorhizobium meliloti 4H41, assembly GCF_000375585.1. Taxonomy (GTDB): domain Bacteria; phylum Pseudomonadota; class Alphaproteobacteria; order Rhizobiales; family Rhizobiaceae; genus Sinorhizobium; species Sinorhizobium meliloti_A. Next base: position 14,838 of record NZ_AQWP01000024.1, read on the forward strand.
ACCGACAGTGGCATACCGGCTTCGCGTGCGATCTGTTCGGAGCTTTGTCGCAGATGATCCCCGAGTATTCCAATCCGAATTATTTCAGGGTTGGTCAAAGCTTCGAGAGCTGCGAGTCCAGCCGACGTGGTTAGGGGATTAGCCGAGAACGTGCCGCCTTGGGGGACGGGGGCACTATCTTGTGGAGAAAACGTTTCCATCACGGCCAAGCTGCCGCCAACAACGCCGATTGGCAGTCCGCCGCCGACGACCTTTCCAAGAGTCACCAGATCCGCCTCCAGGCCGACAGCCGCGGATGCACCGTGAAATCCCAGACGAAAGCTGACGACCTCGTCACTGATCAGGACTATTCCGTGCTGACGTGCAGTTTGCTGCAGCATATCCAGGTAGTCTGGGTTAATCGGCATCATACCTACTGCGCAGGGCAGCACATCAACGAGGATGCACGCAATCTCTGTTTTGTGCTGATCGAGAATGGCCTGTGTTTCTTTTGTGTGGTTGAACGGCAGAACAATTACGTCGTCACAGACGTGAGTTGGCGTACCCCGATAGGGCGGATTGGAGAGAGGATAGCCGTCTCCCCAGTTGTCAGGCTTATTTCGAACGCTTACCTCAGCCCAATCATAGGTGCCATGAAAAGCGCCTTCGAACTTCGCCACCCGTTGACGGCCAGTTGCTGCACGCGCTGCTTTTATGGCAAACATGACCGCTTCGGTGCCGGTATTCAGGAACCGAAGGCGTTGTATCACAGGAACTCTTTGGCAGATGGCGTTGGCCAACTTGACGTCGGCTTCAGTGGGATTGCCGAAGCACGTTCCGCGTTCAAGCTGGGACGTAATTGCGGCTCTGATCGACGGGTTGCCGTGGCCATGGATCAAAGTGGAAAAGTTGTTATGATAATCGATGTAGGAGTTACCATCGACGTCGGTGAGCGTAGCACCGGTTCCAGAGCGAGCATAGAGTGAAACGCTACAGTTCCTTCCGCTAATGGGTAAAGCACCAATCGAGACGCGGGTGACGCCCGCGGGATATAGTCGTGTCGCCTGGCCGGTCAGTAATGCTGAAACATCAAATTTTTTGTACGGCTTTGATAGGGTCTGTTCAATCTCGAGCAGCCTGTAGGGCTCAGTTCCAGCGCCGGTTGTTCCTGAGGTGAGGGTTGACGCCCGAAGCTGATTGCGTTGAGTGGCTTGCTCGAAAATCCTGAGGCACTCGCTGCCGTAGAGCCCAACAATGACGCGGCTTCCACCGGCCAGCCGTTGCTTACTTCCCACCAAGAAACTTTGAAGCAGGTTGATAGCGGGAGCGGCCATTCCCTCTTTCCCGTCAGATCCGTGTTCGTCGCCGTGAGGTCTCGGCTGCCTCACGAGATGCCAGAAGATGATGTCGAACCTCCTGTCGGCCGGAACTTCGGAAAAAATGTCGCTTTGGAACGTCTCGAAGTTAGTTACGCCGTTGCGCTTAGCGTTTTCGGCCGTGTTGACGACGGCACGCGCATTCCTGTCAACCGACGTCACAAACTTTGCTCCACGCTTTGCCAAGCTGAGGCCTAGAAGGCCGAATCCACAGTCGATCTCCAGTACCCGGAGGCCGTCGGCGGGAGGAAAATTTGTCGCCACCCAGTGGCGGCCAAAAAACTCTGGCAAGGTACAAATCCCGTCATACACAACAAAGTCGAGGTCAAATCCCGTGAACTGAGCCGGAAAAGCTTCTTTCGACGTTTTGGTACTTTCATCGCGGTGAACAGGCATGACCTTGCTTCCCATATGTAAATGCGCACTGCTCGCAGTTGCTTGAACCGTCGGAATTCGTCTCGGCGTCCTCTGAAGTACTCAGGTCATCCGATCGGGCCTCTCAATGAGCAAGCTGAAGCTCCGGCGCTGCCTCCTATTCACATGCCTTGTATTCACATGCCTTGAGCGTTCCTGCGCCGAAGTACTCCCGCCTGGGACTGCTTGGAGGTAACAAAATACGAGCGCGTTGTGCGCTTGGTGAATACGATAGTCGACGGGCCGACCAACCATTTTCGGTGATCCGCCGTAGCCTTTGTCGATTGTCAGGCCCTGATCACGATTCTTCATCGTGGGATGCCTCCTGGTCTCTCCTCTAATCCTGCTGGAAGCGCGCATTCCAATATGGCATGGCGTATAATCCCGCGTGTAGACTGAGCCGGTCCCACGCTGAAATATGCTGCGTTGTACTTACAAGCTTCTGGAAAGCGCTTGCGTTTCCGGCGAGATAGCTCTGAACAATTCTCCTCAGCCTGGGTTCAATCGACAGTACCTTGAGCCTTGCGACTGCTTCGCGTGCGTTTATATGCGCGTCGTCACTTCCCTCTTCCAAGCGCTCCCTGGACGTCGATGGATCTCCAACGGCCCGAAGCAGCACGTGAAAGAACGAATGTGAGACGTTTCCGCCGTCGAGGCCCCTCCAGGCGCTATCATCCGTTCCGGTGTGCTGCCCCCGTAATATTGCCAGCTCTGCATCCATCACCCCGCAGCTGTCGCTGACATGGACCAGATTCATTACAGGATTATCGCAGTAGAAACGGCTTCGGATCGTTCCCCTTTTCGCTTGAGCGGGTTGTGTCTGCCCTTTAAGCGATTGGAGCATTGCCAATGCACTGGGTCCTCGCCAAACGGTGGCGCAGACCGGCCGCAAGTCAAACAGGTCCAAAACAAGCGGCCAGTGTCCCCCACCGGTAGAGCCGGTCAGGGAGTAAAACGCCTGGATTGAAGAACGGCAGTGCAGGGCAAAAAATCGTTCCGCAATCTCAAGGCTTGACTGATGTTTGATAAAATTGTCGAGCTCAGTGGTGAGACCAGACCTTGCAACCTCAGGCCCGTAAACCAATAAGCCAAAAGACATCATTTTATCCCCCGGTGCATTAGTTTGTGTGGAATGTGCCGCCTTGAGCGGTCCTCATAATTCTCGTACCAAGGAAGTGCCTCCCTTCGATCCAATCACGAAGTCGACTTGGATGGGCGCCGTTAAGAACGACGCCCGATAGACCGCGTCGCGCAATGAAGTGGGCCGCGCATGCGTCGACGGAGGTATGACCAAGTTCTGCTAGGTCATTGGCGTCAATCTCCGAGATCAGTGAGGATGCCTCGTTGATTGATGCGTTTCGATAAACGCCATCCACATCAGTCAATATGGCAAGCCTCGGGGTGTCGGTCAGCCAAGCAACCCAAGCGGCGACCGAGTCTGATGTAACCTCCCAACTCCATTCGACCGGATCGACCGCAAAGAGGATCCGTGAGGGCAAGAGGACGGGGATTTTGTCTAGGCTCAAAGCAGTTCTGCATTCACCGAGTGTGGAGCAGGTGACCAGGCCCGACGAAAAGGCGGGGTCAGCGAGCATGTACCCGGTCTGATCCTGGGCTAATGCGCAGGCGTGATGAGCCGTGAAATCGGCGAGCGGATGTGACGAATCCACGGCTTCAATGGCTTTGTCCGGCAGTCCACCGCCGGGTACGACGAGAAACTGGTGCCCCCGTCGACGTAACTGTTCTAGCTCAAAAAGGATTGCCCTGCAGGTATCTAGGTCAGCCATCAGGCTTCCGCCGAATTTTACAATCACTGAGAAACCGTAGGGCCAAAAACCTTTGACGTTCGACTGCATCTTCGCCTCCTTCGCCCGGGTTAAACAGCAGTCACAGTACTGGGCACCTGCGAAAGCAGCTTGGGAAGCGCCTCCCAGACCTTATGAAAGGCTTCCGCGTAAAGTTTCATCACTCCGGCATCGTTGGGCGGTGCAATCTCGGACACGTAGAACATGGTGTCCAAAAGTCTCACCGAGTTCGGAAATTCGGAAGCTTGCCAATCCTTGCGAATGCGGGGCAGATAATTGAAGACGGGCTTCGTCAACCAGACCCAAACAGGTACACCTTCAGCCTGCAGCAACTTGACCACGAAATCTCTCGCTGCCGAACCTGGCCTGAAGCCGATGACTTCAGGCTCGAGGCGAAGAGGAAAGTTGAGCATCGACTGAGTATGATCGGATGGATTGAAGATTGGAACCAAACCTGGAAGATCTCTGATCATTTGCCATAGCAGTGCTCCGTTGCTTCTTCGTTGTTGAAGTTGCCGGTCCAAACTCTTTATCCGCGAATTCGCTATAGATGAGGAAAAAACATTGGGCCGATAATTATAGCCTTGAGAATTAGGAGAAAATTCTCTTGCTCCGCTCCGAGAGGAACTGGTTAATGACACTTGGTCGACATGCTCAATTAAACCGGGATCCTCTGTGAGAACAAATCCCAGTTCCCCCGCTCCAAGGTGCTTGGCGCCGTTACCCGACAAAGCTAATGCGTCGCTCTCGAGATGAGCTCCATTGGCAACCGCCTTGAGAGCGCCGATTGATTGACAGATATCGTCAACTAGCGCGATGCCTCGGGCGCGTCCAACTGATCTCGCTTGCGGGATGAGGATGTTGTTGCCAAAGAGATGGGTGACGAGAACCGCCGCGACGTCTGGTCCCAAGTTGTTGACTACAGCCTCTTGATCGATACCAGCCAATCCCAAATCGACGTCGACGAAAATGGGCTCAAGACCGCAAATTGCGATCGGTCCAACTGCTCCGGGCCAGTTCAAGGCCGCTGTAATGACACGATTGCCTCGGTTCCTCACATAATCGAGACCAATATGAATGGCCGCGGTGCCGCTAGCGACGGCGCGGGTCATCCACTTGCCAGTCCAATCCGCGAGATTGTGTTCGAGCTCCGTCACTATCGGATGGTTGACCCGATGATATTTGCCGCTGTTCACGACTGCGCGAAGAGCCTCTATGTGCTTTTTGTTTTGTGCCGCTGGCCAGGCTGTCACACGCCCCTGGGCGACGAGTGGCTCTCCACCGAAGAGAGCAAGCTTCGCTTCGGGGTTACTCAATGCGGGCTTGCTTCGTGCAATGGTGCGGGTGGTTTTGGTCATGTGAGTCTCTGGTCCATATTCTCGCGCGCAGCCAATTAGCAACTTGCTGCCAAGCGTACTTGGGGGATCGCGTGCCCTTACCTGTACATGAAAATACAATAGCGAGATAGGCATTTCAGTAGTACATCACGAATATATCATAGATTATATTTTAAAACATTCATGGCGCATCGGCGTGGCTTGTTTTATATCATGAGATTATCTGGGATATACCGCTGGTGTGCTGTTTGACTGGGGACTGATGGAGGTTGCGTGCGCATGAGTGTCTTTACGGCCTTCCAGTGCATGGGACCCGCGCGACATTGCTCCCTCAGCCGTGCGGATACCTTCAGATGGACCGCCGCCTGGTGTGCCCGCGATAGTATCGTTCAAACGCCGCGTTATTGTGCTTTGTTCGTCACGCCAAAACCGGCTCAAATCGATATCAGCTTGAAGTCTCACCTGTATGTACTGAAAAAGGAAAAGCCAGAAAATGTGGTTCTGTGAAAGAATGGCCCAGTGCCATGAAATAATCGTACCAGAGGTCTCTTTTGAACGTGCAGCGAAGGCAAAGTCCTGTTTGGCCTACGAGGCAGTACTTCAACTGCTCTACAGCTACGCCCATGTACCCGGTCAACATCTCAACGAAAAGGATTTGGCCGCCAAGCTCAACATTGGCCGAACTCCCGTACGCGAAGCACTTATCCGACTCGCAGCAGAAGGTAAGATCATATGCCTTCCTCAGAGAGGCTACTTCACGAAACCTCTCATCGAGTGGGTCTTGTTGGACGCTTACGTCATAGCGCGTGAACTTCTCATTCTGGCACTAACGCGGAACCGGTCCAGTAGCTCCATTCGCCTCATCCCCTGTGATCAGTTATCTCCCGACGAACTTGCGCATCAAGCAGAGTCGATTTTTACCCAGATTGCTCAAGGTGCGTCGAACTGCGAGCTCTGTCAGATGATCGACAAATTCTGCTTTTCCTCCCGACCCGTACGCCTGGAAATCGCGGCGTCCGAACTCTCCGCTTCTTTCAGGAGAAGTCTCGCAACGCTGATGGACGCAATGCGCCACCTGAATAACGGCAAGGGCGTGGTGGAAAGCGCATTGGCGGCACACTTGGATCTGGAGCAGAGCGCCCTCCCGGGTGTCGTGCATCGGGTAAATACACGGCTGACGAGCTTGCCGTTCGTTACTTACTCGAATTTCGCTTAACTCGTCCTGATGCCTTAAGCGTGCGACATGCTCCTGCACCAAGCAGCTATTCACAGAGGGTACACACGGCAATATCCCCTTTTTAAAAAGTCCACCCGCGGATTCAGTTCAACCTGACGGGCGCACTTCGTCATACCACTCTCCGCCTCACATGGCGCTCCCAATGAACTCAGCTGCTCGTAATGCCAGTGCACATATCGTGAGGGTCGGGTTGGATGCGGATCCTGTAGGGAAAACTGAGCTACCAACTATGAATAGGTTTTGGTGGCCAAAGGCGCGGCAGTTCGGATCAACGACTGAAACCTTGGGGTCGCTGCCCATCACGGTCGTTCCCATGATATGGCTTCCTGCTGCGTCGGGCCCGGATGGATCGTCCTTAAGATGTATAAAGACGTCCTCATCTCGGCATCCGATCGCGGCAAACACAGCTCGATGTAGTTCTGCTGCTGCCGTTATCCCCTCACGCTCGTATCGGCCAATCCGAAAGTAGACTTCAGCGCGTGGTAATCCCATCGCGTCCCTTGAGGTCTGCGACAGAGAAATCCTGTTTTCTTTGCATGGGAGAGCTTCTACGACACTTTGCAGAGCAAATTGGCGGCTGCTCATGCGCTGAATTGCGGAGCGCAGGGCGCTGCCAAATACATGTTGGCGCTCGACCAAATCTAACAGGGTTCCGTTGAGAAATGCCTCCGGAGAGCCGAACGGTGCGCCGTTTGCGATTCGCCATCCGTCGTTACGGAGCGCCGTACGAAATGCTGCACGGTGCCTGCGGAAGGAGCCGTCGCGAAGTGCCTCAATGCCTGCCGTCGATTGAGGCCCCCGGAAGGGAAATATCGGATCGGGCAAAAAGGCGCACGAGTATTTTTGAGGGTGATCCATCAGGTTGCGCCCAACTAGCCCGCTTTCATTGGCGAGGCCGGCGTCGTGACTTTGGTTAGATTGCAGAAGTAGCTTAGGTGTTTCAATGCCGTTGGCTGCAAGAACGAATGTTCTCGCCCCTATCGTGTCTATCGAGCCGTCAGGTCTCTTGAGGTTTGCGGCGGTTATGCTTCCATCTGCAGCGGTCTGAAGTCCTGTGACGACAGATTGCTCCAGTAGATCAGCTCCCGAGAGCAAGGCGCGACGCAGGTGAACAAGAGGATCGTACTTTGCACCGGTCGGGCAAAGAGGAACGCAGGAGGCATATCCCTCGCACTGGGGCCGACCGTTGTAGCCCTCGACGGAGTTCCGGGCCTGTGGTGTGCTGACCACCTTTATGCGCTGATCTGCAAACGTGAGGCTGGCAATACGTGCAGCTATATATTTGTCGGAGTAGCTAAGCGGAATGGGCGGCATGGGAAACGGCCTGGTTCGGAACGCACCAGCACCCGTATCAACTTCAGGATCCCCAGCAATGCCCAAAGCTTCCTCGGCTAGGGAATACCACGACTCGAGGTCTGCATAAGATATGGGCCAGTCACGGCCCTTGTTGAACACAGTTTTCATTCGAAAATCGTTCGGGCACATCCGCAACGCTGTTCCTAACCAAGCGAGCCCTGTACCTCCGACCATCCGCAAATAGTCGCCGGAGAACTGACTGGGAATCGGGTCTTCAATGTCCTTGTAGGGCCTTGTTTTCCAAGCGCCCTTCTCAGCCGCGAGTTGCGCCATATAGGGCGCAAACACCTCGTCTTCATTCGAGTTTGCAAATGCTTGGCGGAGCTCCTCTCTGATGCCACGGTTGTCTTCAAATGCTTTTCCCGCCTCGATGATTACTACCTTGACTCCACGTTCCGCTAAGGCGCTCGCAATAAGCGAACCAGCAAATCCCGACCCAATGATCGCTACATCATGAGAATACCCGGTCATAGCTGCTCGCACCTATCATGGTCTGAGCCAGTAATCGGCATTTCCGCCCAATCGCCGTACACGCCCCTTCCCCGTGTCATCGGCGGGTGCACCCCTATCGCCGACCACACCAATCCATGCTCGTGTTGCGGCCAGCCACATCTCTTCCATCGGTTACTCACGCGAATGGAGCCGAGATAGAATAGATAAACTATTTGACACGCCGTCTCGAAACACTGTGAACAAATCGAGGGCGCATTCTTATGAGAAGCCGGCCCCCAATTTTGGATAAATTCCTCTATATTATTGCCGGTATTTAATACACACTTGAGAACAGCTAGATTTGCTTCTAGCAGATCCATGGCGGTATTCTCGAAGCCGGTCAATTCTTCGACAATTGCACGAAATGCGTCGAGATCCCGTTTTGACGGAGAAGTTATGTCTGCCATAGCTATTACTCGATTATTCCGATTTTGCGGAGGTCGTTCGTGAACTTCGTCGGGTCGAGTTCCCTGGCCAATTCAGTCGATCGACGAAGGAGGGCCAAAAGATCGTCCCTATGCTTCGACTGAGGATCTTTGGTGTACATTTCGATCTTTCGAGCAATTACGTCTGCAAAGCTGGCGCGCATCCCCAGAAGTGGGTCCTCGATGATGGCCACAGGCGGTGTTGATTCCAGGACCCAATTCATTGAAAGCGTGCTACCCGCATTAGAGAACGTAACATCCAGTTCCGTATTCGTTTGCCTTCGAGCCACGCTCGAAAAGCCTACCTCGACCAAAGAGCTAATGTCCTTGTCGACAGCCTCCTCATACGCGCCAATACTCACATGATGAATATCAATATCGTTTGGCTCTCGACCGATAAACTTCGCTACTACGCTGCTCCCAGCGACCCAGCTTCCTTGCGAACGATTGGACGAAATGGCAACCAAGGCACAATGCAACAGGTCTGAAATCATACTTGGGCCTTTTGCCTGTAGACCATGCTTAGCCACCCGGGGCTACAGCCTGCCATTGCGCCAACTGGATGTGCATTCCCTTTTAACTCTGCAGGGGGATCCGGCATTTTTCGGTGCGCCAAACAAATCACCACGCTATCGCGTCGACATCAAGCTTTCGTCGGCAATGTACGACAACACGAGCGAAGAGGGAGAATAGACCTCTCGTCCAGAATAGTGGAGTAGAGCAGCCGCCATTACTCTCCGGCGACGTCTGTCTATCTATCCCTAAGCCCTTAAAGCGTACGCCAAGTTCTGTCACTTGATAGCCATTTTCCTTACTGTTGTGCTGAGGTTAATCGCGTCAGTAATGAAGGCAAGCTCTTTCTCTAGTATAATAGGAATATACTTTTCATTCGAAGCGATCCCGCTCCAGGCCAAGTTTGAAAGGCGCGCCCGCGGCATCCGAACGACGAGGTAAGGCCTCCGCTTCGCCCAGAGCGGCGCATGCGGGCGCTAACGGATCGGTTTGAAAGGATGGAAGTTGCCTTTCCGCTATTTGCGGCGTTACCATCAAGGTACCGCTGGATCATACCAAGCCGCTCGTTAAGCACTACGACGCGGTGCCCTTTTCAACGTGCGGCGGTGAGCGACCGATTTCGCCGCCAGAGCTGAACGCTGTTTTTTAGCGGAGCCCAAAATCTGGCCCTTGACTCGGCTCATAAGTATGTGTGAGATACGTACTAACGCACATTATGGAGGCATCATGCGAGAACTAAGAGTCGGAATCGTTGGAGCGGGTATCTGGGGCGCCAATCACGCGAGGGTCTTTAATACCCTTCCCCAGACACGTTTGGTCGCGATCTGCGATATTTCCCCGGAACGCGCAAACGCTTTCAAGCAACAAAGCAATTGCGCTGCGGCCTATACTGACTTCAACGATCTGGTCGCGGATCCTGACGTCGAGGCCATATCTGTGGCCACTCCGGACTTCACGCATGCCCCGATTATCCTTGCAGCCCTAAGGGCAAACAAGCATGTGCTTTGCGAAAAGCCGCTGGCAATGACGCTGGAAGAAGCCGAAGAAGTCGTGAAGGCGGCGGCGCAGTCCTCGGGCAAGCTGATGGTGGACTTCCATAACCGTGTGAATCCGGCCATCGTGCAGTTGAGAGACGCAGTAGCCGCTGGCGAAATCGGAGTTCCTGTTCATGGTTACGCTCGCCTCAGCAACACCACGTTCGTTCCACTCGAATTGCTGTCCTGGGCGGCAAAGTCCTCCGCCCTGTGGTTTCTCGGCAGCCATGTCGTTGATGCCCTCCGGTTCGTTCTCAACGACGAAGTTGTCAAAGTTTACTCCGTCGCCCGCAGCGGCGTGCTGAAAGCGCAGGGCGTCGATACGCAAGACGTGCATATCTCCACCCTGGAATTTTCGAAGGGTGCCGTCATCACCCTCGAGAACAGCTGGATTCTCTCGACCGCTAACCCAATCGCATACGACTTCAAAATCGAATTGGTCGGCGACAAGGGCCAGGTCAACGCCAACCCGTCGCATAACGGTGCTGTGACAAAACTCACGTCGCAGGGTGCGAAATTCGCCGATCTGCTCGGAATTACCCCGACCGGTCCGTCCCGCATCGGCGGCTTCGTCCTGGAGGCGATCGCACAGTTTGTTGACGCGATTCTGAGCGACGCACCGCTTCTTGCAGATGCGAAGGACGGCCTGATCGCTACCCGTGTACTGGCTGCGATCGAACAGTCCGCAGCGCAGGGAACTCCAGTTTCGCTCTGATTTGAGACCGAATTTTGAGAGATAGGGAGCGATAGCTATGAGCTTGGAAAAGTGGTTTGGACTTAACGGCAAGCGAGCAGTTGTTACCGGCGGGAGCCGCGGCCTTGGTCGGGCAATGGCCATGGCATTGGCAGAGGCTGGCGCTGATATCGTTATCACTGGCCGCACACAAGACAGTCTGGACATGGCAGCGACTGAGATCGGTGCGCTTGGGAGAAAGGTGTGGACGTTCAAGGCCGACATGGCGGCACCGTCGGAGTGCGAAGCGACGCTCGAGAGCATAGTGAACGAAGTCGGCGCACCGGATATCCTGATCAATAATCTCGGCAACCGGGAGGTCAATGTCTCAATTGAATCTGAGTCGCTCGAGACCTGGCGGAGGATGATCGATCTCAACCTCACCACCTGCTTCTTGGGGACGAAGATCGCCGGCGCGGCAATGCTCGCGGCCAAGAAAAGAGGCCGCATTATCAACATTGCCTCGATCAGCGCCTTGATCGCCAATCGTGGGATCGGCGGCCGCGACTACGAGACGGGGAAAGCCGCGGTTCTGCACTTCACCCGGTGCGCCGGTGCAGACTGGGCGCCTCACGGCATCACCGTCAATGCGATCTGCCCGGGATTGTTCATGACGGATATCAACAGGGAATGGAATGAGAAGAATCCCGAGGTGATCGAGGCGTTTCTCGAGAATGTTCCAATGGGCCGGGCCGGCATTCCTCATGAGATCGGGCCTCTTGCAGTGTTCCTTGCGAGCGATGCATCGGCCTACGTCACCGGTGCATCCTATGTGATCGATGGGGGCTATACGCTTTGGTAGCATAGGTGCGGCCTGACGCTGAGCATGGCGATGGGGTAGCGTCAGCGAAACCCCATCGCTCTTTTTCCAGGAATGCCGTGCATCAATTGGATGCTGCGAGTTCGGCCGCCGCGCCGGCGGTGATCGGCGCCTGACGACCGAGGTCCCCCATGAGCGTTTATCTAATTGGTATAGATGGCGGCGGAACAAGTTGCCGGGCAGTGGTCGCAGCCCAGGATGGGCGCGTTCTCGGCCACGGAAAATCCGGTGCCGCCAACATTCATACCGATCCGGAAAACGCGCTGCAAAATATCGAAGGTGCGGCGCGCGCCGCGTTCGAAGCCGCGGGGCTTGATCCTGCGGCCATAGGGACGTCCTGTGCTGTGGTCGGGGTTGCAGGTCAAAATGGTGGGGATGTCGTTCATTACGTGAAGCAGCGGCTCCCGTTTGCTGCCGCAGACATCGAATCCGACGGTCTGATCGCACTGCAGGGCGCGCTTGGTGACAGCGACGGCGCCGTCGCGATCCTGGGGACTGGTACGATATACATCGCTCGCCGGGGCGAGCAGGTGAGCTATATCGGCGGCTGGGGTTTCGTTATCGGAGACCATGGTAGTGGCGCACGCATTGGGCATGCACTCCTGCAGGAGAGCCTTCTGGCTTACGATGGCATCCACGAGGCGTCAGAGGTCACGGATTCAGTCCTATCAGAGTTCAAAAATGACCCCCGAAATGTCGTGAACTTTGCGCGGCTCGCAAAACCTGGCGAGTTCGGTCGCTATGCGCCCCGGGTTTTCGATTTCGCCGCACGCGGAGATCCCGTTGCAACGCGCCTTTTGAAGTCATCAGCGTCCATGGTGGACGAGGCGCTCGATGCGCTGGTGGCAAGAAAGACGGGTACAATTTGCTTGCTTGGCGGTTTGGCATCGCTCTACCGGCCCTGGCTTGCGGAGCGACACCAGCCGCTGCTGGTCGAGCCAAAAGCCGACGCCCTCACCGGTGCCCTCATGCTGGCGTCCCGGCGCTTCGGCGGTCAACCGAAGGGCCCGGCATGAATCACCCCTACGCCAACATCCTGCCAGCAAATGGGTTCCGTTCAAGAGGCACAGGGCCGCTTTATCTCAGACTTCGGCAGTCGCTTGAAGAGGCGATCCTGTCCGGCAAACTCAATCCCGGCGACGCGCTTTGTCCCGAACGCCATCTCGCGATTTATTCTGGGTTGAGCCGGGTCACGGTTCGTAAAGCCGTCGAACGTCTTGTGAACGAGGGTCTGCTGGTGCGACGCCGCGGCGCGGGCACGTTCGTGGGACGGTTCCCTTCAACCGCAGGAGATTTGCTGCGCCGATCGGCGCAGTTGGTTGATGCCTCGCCATCGCAGGGCGCCCATTCGAGACTGCGTTGGCTGGAGCGCGGGCTGTTTCAGCCCACCTCCGAAGAGATCATCACGCTTGGATTATCCACGCATTCCAAAGTGGCGCGTTTCACCTGTCTTCACCTTTTGAGCGATCTGCCGCACGCGGTGGAGCGGAGTTGCCTCTCCGCAGAACTTATTTCCGATCCCTTGCGGGTTACCACTCCGATCCACGCCTGGCTTAGAAGAACAGATGCAAAGCCGGTCCGAGCACTACAGCGGTTGACCGTCAGCAGCGCCAGCGATTCGGAGGCGTCATGGCTGGGCCTCACCGCCGGGGTAATTGGCCTCGCGGTCGAGCGCATCTCCTATCTCGCATCGGGCCGAGCGATTGAGTTTACGCGCACTCTGTTTCGCGGCGACAGCGAGGGCTTTGTCTCCGAATTCGAATTCTCAGAAAGCTGAGCAGATAGTCGAACAAAAGGATCTTTCATGCAGTCCACCGTCCAGACAAACATGCGCCGGGAAATTGACGAAATTCCAGAGGCAGCCGCTCGACTGCTCGATTGTTCGGCGAGCGAATTCGTTGCGGCGGGAGCGGCTCTGCGGTCGAAAGATCCGGCTTTCCTTGTCACGATTGCACGCGGCTCGTCAGACCATGCAGCTCTCTTCCTGAAATATGCCATTGAACTGACAGCTGGCATCCCGGTTGCCTCGCTCGGGCCTTCGCTTGCGTCGATCTACGGCGCGAGGCTGAAACTCGGTGGCGGCGCTGCGCTCGCAATTTCGCAGTCGGGCAAGAGCCCGGACATTGTGGCGATGGCCCAGTCCGCGACCCGCGCCGGCGCCACGTCGATTGCTCTGACAAATACGCTCCCGTCACCGATTGCCGAAGCTTGCAACCATCCACTGAACATTTTCGCTGGACCGGAAAACGCTGTGGCGGCAACGAAGTCCTACGTGAATTCCATCGTCGCAGGTCTTGCTGTTCTCGGCGAGTGGACGGGGGATGAGGAATTAAAGCGCGCGGTAGCTGATCTGCCCAAACGATTTGCTGAAGCAGCCAAACTCGACTGGCTGGCGTTCGTCGCCGACGTGGTCGAGGCGGAGTCGCTTTATGTGCTGGGCCGCGGCCCGAGTCTCGCAATCGCGAACGAAGCAGCCCTGAAGTTCAAGGAGACGACAGGCATCCATGCAGAAGCGTATTCCGCCGCAGAAGTGCTGCACGGACCCGTCGCGATCGTGGGCCCTCGCTTCCCTGTGCTCGCTCTGGCCGCCCGGGACTTAAGCGAGGACTCTGTTGTCGAAGTCGCCGATTGCTTGAAAGGCAAAGGGGCCGTCGTGCAGGTCACGTCAAACAAGGCCACAAAAGCAAAGCGGTTGCCCTTCGTCGAAACCGGCCACCCACTAACCGACTCGCTGGCACTTGTCCTTCCCTTCTACGGGCTGGCGGAGGCCTTATCGCGTACGCGGGGCCTCAATCCCGATGCCCCTGCACATCTGAGCAAGGTCACTGAAACGATCTGATCGCCCGACTGCAGCGCCGGCACCACGACGACAAGGAAAGCTTTTCCACATGACGGCACATACTGTGATCAAGACTCTTAGGTCCTGCCCGGAAATGATCTCTGTTTGCACAAGCTGGACGTTCGGACAGTGGGATTGCCAGTCAGGCAGTACCTTCGAAGAAACCAATCGACTCTTCCGCGAAGCAGCGGAAGGAGGCTCGTCGCTGCCACTCACATTTGTGGCCGTCGCGGGTGGCAAGCCGGCTGGCATGATCAGCCTTTGCGAAAGTGATTTCAAGGAAAGGACGGATCTTTCACCGTGGCTGACATCTCTTTACATCCATCCCGCCCATCGAAACAAAGGCATAGCATTCTTGTTGATAAACAGGCTGGAACTTGAAGCCGAACGGCTTGGCTTCAAACGCCTCTACCTCACCACAGAAGCCTCCCGCGGTCTTTACGAGAAGAACGGCTGGCTGGAAATCGACCGCGTGCAGACTCCATACGGGGAGGCTGCTCTTATGGCGAAAGATGTCGGGGAGACAAATTACCCAAGACTTCAGGATGAGTAGCTCCCGAACATGGGACGAAATCAGTTCTCCACAACTGAGCAACCCGGAGCGTAGCGCTGTTGGCAGATTGCGCTGTGTTCGCCCCGCCCTGGCACAAGACAGGACTATAACGGAGGGGATATCCCCATGACCGCGAAATTGAAGATCAGTGGTGCCCGTATCTTTGACGGGAACAGCTTTCACGACGACGCTGTACTCCTCATCGAGGCGGGCCAGGTAAAGGGCATTGCGCCGAAAAGCGCTGAGCACGACGGAGCAGCGACAATCGATGCAAGCGGCCTGTTACTCGTTCCAGGGTTCGTCGACCTTCAGGTTAATGGTGGCGGTGGCGTCCTTTTCAACGAGCAGCCCACAGTTGAAGGCATTCGCCAGATTTGTGCGGCACATGCACGTTTCGGCACGACGGCTCTCCTGCCTACACTGGTGACCGATGCACGGGATGTTACGTCTGCAGCCATAGCCGCGGGCGCTGCCGCAAAGGTCGCGGAGGTGCCCGGCTTCCTCGGGCTGCATCTCGAGGGCCCGCACCTCTCCGTCGCTCGCAAGGGGGCTCATGATCCATCTCTGATACGCGCCATGGACGACGATGACCTCAAGGAGTTGCTTGCCTGTATGAGGGCGATTGGCTGCCTCATGGTGACACTCGCACCAGAGAATGTAACCAAGGCGCAGGTTAAGGCCCTTGCCGATACAGGTGTCATCGTCAGCCTCGGCCACTCCGATGCCAGTTTCGAAACGGCGTGCGCCTACGCCCAGGCAGGCGTGCGCACGGTCACCCATCTCTTCAATGCCATGAGCGGTCTTGGCCATCGTGAACCAGGCGTCGTCGGCGCAGCTCTGGCGAGCGGCCCGCTGCACGTGAGCATAATTGCAGACGGCTTCCATGTCGATCCGGCCGTTATGGGGATCGCCATACGTGGCAAGCAAGGTCCTGGGCGGATCTTTTTGGTCACAGATGCGATGTCGACGATTGGGACGGATTTGACGGACATCTGTCTGAACGGCCGTGAGATCAGACGCAAAGACGGACGGCTGACACTCGCCAATGGCACGCTCGCCGGCGCTGATATTGACATGCTGTCTTCCTTTCGTTTTGCGCACGAAACCCTCGGCCTGTCGATGGAGGAAGCATTGCGCATGGCTTCCGCCTATCCAGCCGATGCGATGGGACTTTCCTCGCGCAAAGGCCGATTGTTGCCTGGCACGGACGCAGATTTCCTGCTGCTGACGCCGGAGCTGCATTTGCAATCCACGTGGATCGCCGGGCGAGAGATTTTTCAGGCTGGAGAGAATTGATCTGGTCCCGGACGACTGCATCGTCAAAATCGTGAGCAATGGCATTCGGATATTGCGTGTGAATTGCGGTGTGCCGGAGGCCAACGACAGGGAAAAGCGGTACGGGATCAGTCACGGAGTCGGCCTCGAGATGCTTTGGCGAGAGAGTTAATACAATTCCTTGTTGAGACCGCGCATCGCCTCGGAGAGCTCGTGAATGGTCAAGGTTGACCACATTGGAGGATATCACGTGTATAAAATCTGTGCCGACGCAACGTCAGCGCTTGAAGATTTGCTGTTCGATGGGATGTTCATTGCTGCAGGTGGGTTTGGCCTTTGCGGCATTCCGGAGCTTTTGATCAGCGCTATCCGGGGGGCCGGCACGAAGGACCTGACCATCGCATCGAACAATTGTGGCGTCGACGATTTCGGCCTCGGCGTGCTGCTGAAGACCAAGCAGATCAAGAAGATGATCTCGTCCTATGTCGGCGAGAACGCCGAGTTCATGCGCCAGTACCTGAGTGGCGAACTGGAGCTCGAGTTCAATCCGCAAGGAACGCTTGCCGAACGCATGCGCGCCGGCGGCGCCGGCATTGCCGGATTTTATACCAAGACGGGCGTTGGCACCGTGGTCGCCGAGGGCAAGGAGACGAAGACCTTTAACGGCGAGACCTACGTTCTCGAGACCGGCATCGTAGTCGATCTCTCAATCGTCAAGGCCTGGAAGGCGGATGCATCAGGCAACCTCGTCTTCCGCAAGACGGCCCGCAACTTCAATCCGCCGGCCGCCACCTGCGGCAAGATCTGCGTCGCCGAAGTCGAAGAGATTGTGCCCGTCGGCGGCCTCGATCCCGACCATATCCACGTGCCGGGGATCTACGTGCATCGCCTGATCCAGGGGCAGCACGAGAAACGTATCGAACAGCGCACCACGCGCGCGGCAGCTTAAAGGCAGGGAAGCGAACCACATGGCCTGGGACAGAAACCAGATGGCGGCGCGCGCCGCCCGCGAACTCGAAGACGGCACCTACGTCAATCTCGGCATCGGTATTCCGACGCTGGTTGCCAATTACATTCCCGAAGGCGTTCATGTGACACTCCAGTCTGAGAACGGCCTGCTCGGCATCGGCCCGTTTCCGACTGAAGGTGAGATCGATGCCGATCTGATCAATGCCGGCAAGCAGACGGTGACGGCCCTGCCGCATTCGGCCTTCTTCGACTCGGCGCAGAGCTTCGCGATGATCCGCGGCGGCAAGATCGCCATGGCGATCCTCGGCGCCATGGAAGTGGCCGAGAACGGCGACCTCGCCAACTGGATGATCCCCGGCAAGCTCGTCAAGGGGATGGGCGGTGCGATGGATCTCGTTGCCGGCGTCAAGCGGGTGGTGGTCGTCATGGATCACACCAACAAGGCCGGCGAATCCAAGGTGCTGAAGGCCTGCACCCTGCCGTTGACCGGAAAGAGCGTCGTCGATCGGATCATCACCAATCTTGGCGTGCTCGACGTCGTCGAGGGCGGATTGAAGCTCGTCGAGCTCGCCGACGGCGTCACTGACGGCGAGATCCGCAGCGCCACAGAGGCGACCATCGTCAGCTGATCCAGATCGTTGCCCACGGGCTCGAAGGCAAAGATCCCAGGACCAGCGCAGACAGCATCATGAGCCCCAAGCGCCGCGCGCCGGCCAACCTTAAGAGGGCTATCGGCCAGCTGTCGAGCTGCCTGAAAACTTGATTTGGAGACGCACGATGGCCACCGCTGAGTTCTACCTCTGCGACGTCGCGATAGATCGATCCTTCAGCGGACGAGACGCCCGCATGGAGCGTGAACAGGCGCAAGCGGTTCATGACCTCCTGGAAAGCAACACTTTCATTCCGGTCGGCCATGGCGGAGGGCCTTATCGTCTCAAGATCGCAACAGTGGACGGGCGCTTGATTCTCCATATTTCTGAGCATCAGGGGACGCATGTCGTAAGTCACCATCTCTCGCTCGCCCCTTTCCGCCGGTTATTCAAGGATTACGCACGCGTCTGTGAGACCTACCACGATACAGTCCGCCGGTTCGGAACTGAACGGCTGGAAGCAATCGATATGGGTCGGCGGGCGATTCACAACGAGGCTGCGGAACTGCTGCGAGAGCGTCTCGCAGCGAAGATAGGCCTCGACACCGATACAGCGCGTCGGCTCTTCACGCTGATCAGTCTCCTGCAAATGGGCAAGCAACAACTTCGCGGGTTTCTCACGTGAAGCAACCGCCGCGCAATGGTCGCATCTGGAAGAAGTCGGCTGGCGAAGGTCTCAGTTCGTCGGGCGCAATCCCGGCAGGGGTGGCGACCGATTACAAACGGGAAAAGGAAAGCGAACTATGAATAAGACCGTCGTCGTCACCGGCTCCACCAGCGGTATTGGACTGGCGATCGCCACCGCCTTCGCCGCCAAGGGCGACAATGTCGTTATCAACGGCCTCGGCAAGCCGGAAGAGATCAGGGCAATTGCCGAACGGCTTGGATCGCTTTCCCAAGCACGCACGCTCTATCATCCTGCGGACATGACGAAGCCCGCCGAGATTTCCGACCTGATCACAACAGCCAGTTCGACCTTCGGCAGCGTCGACGTCCTCGTCAACAACGCCGGCGTCCAGCATGTCGAGAAGATCGAGGACTTTCCGATTGACAAATGGGACCAGATTATTGCCATCAACTTGTCGAGCTCGTTCCACGCGATGCGCGCAGCAATTCCGCTTATGAAAGCAAAGAAGCACGGACGGATCATCAACATCGCTTCCGCACACGGTCTCGTGGCCTCCCCCCATAAATCCGCCTACGTCGCAGCAAAGCATGGCATCTTGGGATTGACGAAGACTGCGGCGCTGGAGCTTGCCGAATCGGGCGTGACGGTCAACGCCATCTGTCCTGGCTATGTGTTGACGCCGTTGGTCGAGAAGCAGATCCCGGATATCGCAAGGGCGCGCGGCATGACAGAAGAGCAGGTGAAGACCGAGGTCATTCTCAAGGCGCAGCCGACGCATGAATTCGTCAAGGCCGAGGAGATCGGCGCGCTCGCCCTTTATCTCGCGCCAGATCACGGGCACTCACATTGCGATCGACGGTGGCTGGACCGCTCACTAAGGACCGTGATGCGATGCCATAAGGCAAATGCTCCGGAGATGGCCCCTGTTGAAGAAGTGCGAGTGAGCGGTTCCTGATTTAAGCAGGTAGCTTCTGCCTATTCTCTTACCGCTACCAGCAGCGCGAGCTCTGGAGATAACGACCAGACTCCATAAGGCGCTGCCGCAATCATAAGCACAAATTCTTTCCCGGGTTGAACACCGCACTCACCCTCCCCTCGAGTGTGCTCCGCGAGGGTTGTTGGCTCTCCCCCCAAGGAAGGCGAGCAGTCCTTCCGGGTTCGACATCGGTTTTGTTGCGATAGTCGGACGATGGGAGGTCCTCGACTGTATTGCCCCGGGAGACGCAAACCCTCCGGCCAGGAGCCCGAGATTTGCCGACATGAGAGCGCCAATTTCGGCTTCCAATTACCTGAGAAGGGTGGTATGTCATGGCTGCATACTAACGCTCGCCCGCTATGGGCCAGGTCGTTCAAACCCCACTTAATAGGGCGCAGCATGACTTTGGATCTGACGTCTCCCGACCTTGTTGGTTACTGTGACCGCTTTCATTACCGACCGGGTGAAGTGGTCGAGGTGCATGCACATGGTAATGGCCCGGTTCGCGTCGACTTGGTTACTCTTCATGGAGCAGATGAAAGAGTAGCAGTCAGCCTGCCCCTTGAGCGCGAGGTCCCAACCGTACAACCGCAGACAGTGCCTCTGTCGCCGCAAACTAGCTACCCAGGATCGTTTGCGTTCGTCGAGGACATCGGAGACCTCTCCCAGAGCGCGGAACTTACAGTTGAGATGTGGATTTTTCCGACACTTCCGGGCAATGGACGTCGGCAAAGCCTTCTTTCTCTCTGGGCGGCAGAGAAATCGGGGCTCGACCTGGGATTGGCGCCAGACGGACAGTTGGAATTACGGACAGGCCAAGACAAGGCCACCTTGTGCCGCACCGAAAAACCCATCCTTGCTAAGCACTGGATGCACGTACGGGCCGTGCTGTCGGTCACGCAGGGCAAGGCTTCGATTGAATTCTCAACCAAATTGCCGTTGCCGGACGCAATCGCAAAGGATGGTTGTTCGGGGGAGCTTTCCTCCCTCCCCTTGCAAGGCCCCGGCACTGTCCTGGCCATAGCAGCTTCCGGAGTTTACCAGACTGCGAATGGAAGAAAGTACGGCGCTGACACCTTTAACGGCAAGATTGACGCAGTGCGCATTCTCGCGGCACAGAACGGCGACGTTTCACCACAAGTGGTCGTCTCCTGGGATTTCAGCCTGCAGATGGATACCGCGACTGTGGTCGATGTGTCCGGAGCGGACCACCACGGGGTATTGGTCAACGCGCCCACAAGAGCGATGACAGGCCCCAACTGGACTGGAGACGAAGTCGACTTCCGCCATGTGCCGCAGCAATATGGCGCGATTCATTTTCATGACGACGACCTCGAGGAAGCAGGATGGGATGTCGCCGCACGCCTGCGCCTCCCCTCCGATCTTCCCAGCGGAGTTTACGCCGTACGTCTCGACGGCGACGGTGTCGGCGACAGGATACCTATTTTTGTGCTGCCGTGCCCGAACGGCCCAAAAGCGCCGGTCGCTTTTCTAGCCTCAACTTTCACTTATCAAGCCTACGCCAACATCTTGATGGAAGGTAGAGACTACGAAGAAGAAGGCATCTCAGGCATTGAGGCGGTCCCGGCCGCACGT
Organism: Sinorhizobium meliloti 4H41; assembly: GCF_000375585.1. Lineage (GTDB taxonomy): Bacteria > Pseudomonadota > Alphaproteobacteria > Rhizobiales > Rhizobiaceae > Sinorhizobium > Sinorhizobium meliloti_A. Next base: position 35,845 of record NZ_AQWP01000024.1, read on the forward strand.
GACATTCAATCGAAGGCATTTCCATTCCTCGCGGGCTCATCACTATACGACAAGCATAGCGACGGATCCGGCCGCTGTTACTCCAGCTACAAGCGACCAATCTTCAATTTCCGTGCTGATCACAAGAATCCAACGATGGGCGGACCACGCAATTTCGGAGCGGACCTTTACCTAACGTCCTGGCTAACCCACATCGGTCAGCAGTTTGATGTCTTGACCGATCACGCCCTTGATGGTGACGCTGAGATCCTCACGGGATATAAGGTACTACTCACCGGATCGCACCCGGAATATTGGAGCGGTCGGATGCTTTCTGCTCTTGAGCGCTTCATCGAAGCGGGAGGAAAGGTGATGTATCTCGGTGGGAACGGTTTCCATTGGGTAACCAGCCAAGATCCCTGCCGGCCGCACATGATCGAATGCCGCAGGGGATATGCTGGTACGCGCCCGTGGGGGAACGAACCTGGCGAAACGCATCTTAGCAGTACCGGAGAGTATGGCGGCAATTGGCGCCATCGCGGGCGGTCAGCAAACAAACTCGTAGGCGTTGGAACAGCCAGCCAGGGTTGGGACGAACGCGCACCGGGATACACAAAAACTGGTGCAGGCAAGTCCGCGGAATTTGGTTGGATCTTCGCCGGCGTCGAAGAGAACGATTTCGGCAACTTCGGTTTCTCAATGGGCGGCGCGGCTGGCGACGAAATCGACCGCTACGACGTCTCACTCGGGTCTCCGGTTCACGGCGTTGTGGTCGCCACATCACAGCCGCATAGTCAATTCTACAAAATCCTTGTCGAAGACGTCGAAATGATCATCAACGGCTTGGATGGCCCCACCGACAAGCGCGTGCGGTCCGACATCGTGCTGTTGGAGTGGAGAAGTTCTGGCGCAGTGTTTTCCGTCGGCAGCATAAACTGGGCGGCTTCTCTCGCGTGGAATAACTTTGAGAACTCGGTAGAAAGGGTAACACGCAATGTGTTGCACGGGTTCTTGAAATAGGCAATGCAGGGCGTGTAGTGACGCTTGGAAGCGCAACTGACGCAGCAAAGGCTTTCGAACCGGTTGCCCGGAGAGCTCAAACCAAGGCTTCACGAACAGCCTCTGCCAAGCGGCCGCGCCCGGCGTTCAGCCGTGAGGAAGCGCACGCTGTAAGCGATGTTCTCAGGCCACCGGCTGCAGCACAGGTTTGTCGGTATAACCCCAGTATATGCTTCAAGCGGTTGCTGGTCCTTCAAGTTGCTAGAGTCGGTCAGCTTTAAGCTGAATCGCACCGGGATTCCCTTTTTGCTGCGATTGTGATTCAAGATCATTGCTGGTGGGGAGGCCAGCAATGAT
>NZ_AQWP01000025.1 GCF_000375585.1 Sinorhizobium meliloti 4H41
CGATCGTTCTTCACCCGACCTGAGCGCAGCGTCTTACCACTGCTGTCCTGCACGACCAGATGGCTGTAGGATTTGTGGTAGTCGACGCCGATATGGTAATTATAAGAGGCAGTCATGCTTCCAACTCCCTTATTGAGATCNGCGAAACCCCAATAAGATAAGCCGAAAGGCTGGAAGTGTGACTGTCCCTCGATCATCGACTGCATCTCAGTGATCCGTTCTCTCAACGGGCGCGGCCTCTTTCATGCCACCTCCTTTCGTGAGTTGAAGCTTTGGTTCAGGCTTTGAGTCGTACGGTTGAGCTTTCCTCCCAAGTCAGTGAGGTCTTGTTTCCCTTTTGGAGCTCGAGGCACTCGCCCTCGCGACATTTCACGGTGATCAGCGTTCCGTCACCGGTGCGCGACAACACCCGCGTCTCCGAGCCGAGAAACATGAGGCGCTCTATTGTCACCTCGATGCGGTTGTCTGAGCTCATCGGCTGACTAGAGGCGTCCGAGATCGAGAGACATTCGGGCCGAACCGAGATCATGGCCGTGGAAGCTTCGTAGTCACGGGGGAGTCTCGCCCGAATGCCGTCGCCAACGAGATAACGGTCCAGACCACGCCTCTCGACCGCGCCGCTCAGAATGTTAGTGCCGCCAAGGAAATCGGCCACGAAGCGCGTCTCCGGTTTAACGTAGAGCTCTCTAGGCGTTCCGATCTGCGCGATGGTTCCTTCGGAGAACACCGCGATCCGGTCGCTCATCGACATGGCTTCGTCCTGGTCGTGCGTGACCGCGACCACTGTCGCACCAAGCTCCTTAGTTATCCGAATGATTTCTCCCTGCATCTGCTCGCGAAGCTTCTTGTCGAGCGCGCCAAGAGGCTCATCCAGCAGAAGGATGTCGGGCTTGAATACAAGTGCTCGCGCCAATGCGACCCGCTGCTGCTGGCCGCCCGACAACTGGCTTGGCAGACGGTTCTCCATCTTGGTCAAGCCGACGATAGCGAGCATCTCCGCGACCTTGGAGGCTCTCTGGGCGGCGGGAATACCTCTTGCCCGCAAGGGATATTCAACGTTCCGCGCTACCGAGAGATGGGGAAACAGGGCGTAATCCTGGAAGACCATGCCCAGGTTACGCCTATAGGGCGGCAAGCGGGAAACATCCTGTCCGCCGATCACCACAGTTCCGTTCGACGGTGCCTGGAATCCGGCAATGACCCGCAACGTAGTGGATTTCCCGGAACCCGATGGTCCAAGCATCGAAAAGAATTCGCCCTTGCGGAGACCAAACGAAATTCCTTCAAGCGCTTGGAACAGATGGAATCTCACACCGATCTGGTCTAGTCGAAGTGCAGATGATGGATGCGCTGAGACGTCCATGGGTGCGTTACCGTACTGGTTAGGAACTTGTTGAAATGGGGCGATGTAGTCCGAGCTGTTGCGCCTAAACATCGGTGACCACATATCTGCCGTCGACCTTCACCTCGATCGTTTCGACCGCGAACTTGGTGCCGTCGAGTTCGTCTGCCGCGAGGACAGTCATTTCGAATTGTCGGGCCCTGAGTTCCGTGGGTCTGCACACGGATTTGCCCGTCTTGATGTCGAACTCCCAGTTATGCCACGGGCATCGAACGATCTCGCCGCGACGACAGTAGCTGTAGCTGCCCGGCTCGCCGGACTGGACCAATCCGCTGCGTGGACCATGCACAAGGCTCCCGCCCTCGTGCGGACACTTGTTGAAGAGCCCGAAAAACTCGCCCTCGATATTGAAGATGGCGACCGGCCGGCCCCGCACATGGACGAGCTTGCTACCCCCCGTGGGGATGTCCGACGTCTCGCAAAGCACATAACGGGTCATACGTTTGCTCCGTAGAAACGAAGGGCGTTTTCGAGCAGGAAACCGCGCCGCTGCTCGGGCGTAGCCTTGAATGGGACTACGAGTTGCGCGTCATCGGTATCCCAGTGAGGATAGTCCGAGGAAAACATTACCTTGTCCCAACCGATCCACTCTATCGTGTCTCTGAGGTGCTGCGGGTTTCGCGGTTCCTCGATTGGCTGGCTCGTCACCCAGACGTGATCCCGAAAGTATTCGGACGGAAGCCGCTTCAGGTGCGGCAGCTCGGTCTTAAAGCGGGGCATCAGCTTATCCAGACGCCAAAGGAATGACGGCAACCAGCCGATGCCACCCTCGACGAGTACAACGCGAAGGGATGGGAAAGCATCGAAGACACCGTTGGAGATGAGGCTTGCCAAATGTCCCTGATAGGCTTGCGCGTAGCTCATCATCTCCTCGATGTAGTACGAGGGCCATCCGCCTGACGTGAGAGGCACGTCGCTATCTGCATAATTTGGATGTACACAGATAGGACGGCCTGTCCGGCAAGCCGCTTCGTATATCGGCCAATATCTCTTCTGCCCGTACGGAGCACCCGAGCGGCTGGGAAACGCAATCTGGACGAACTCGCCCACGTCCTCCCAACGCTCGATCTCCTTCACGGCAGCTTCCGGGTCCTCGATTGGGACCACAAGACTGCCCTTGAGGCGCTTCTCGGGTAGCGTCCACTCATGGAACTGCCAATCGTTGATGGCAGCGCAGTATGCCGCCGAAAACTCGGTATTTCGTACGCCTTGTTCACCCGGAAGCGGAATGAGCGTGCCAAACGCCACATTATTGGGGTCGAGGTGCTGCTCGCGCATGAAGGCCAGACTGCTGCCAGGATATCCGCCTTCCGGCGGATAGGCGTCTCTTCGAAGCCCTTTAGCGTGAGCTTTCGCGAGGATCGGGTGCGTGGTGTAGTACTGGTGGAAGACCGCGCCGAATTCGTTGAGGTAATCCTGCCAACGCGCGCTCAGAAACGGAAACAGGTCTTTTGGAGAGTTGTTGATCGGGTGGATGTCGCAATCCGCGATCATCTCAACCGTTCTCGCTTTCGCGGGCGCGGCGGGTGCCGTGATTGTGTCCGACATCTTCAAATCCTCTCATAGGTTTTTGCGGGATTATCGACTTTGATCTTATGGATCAGCTCGGCCGGCAGACCGGGAGGAAGCGTGTCTGTGCCCTCGAACTGCCAGTGGGGGTAGTCTGTCGAGAAGAGCAGGAAATCTTCGCTGCCAACGTGTTCGAGCATTCGCTCAAGCGTCGATGCGTCGGGGCAATCCAAGGGCTGCAATGTCATGCGAACATGCTGACGGACGATGTCGCTTGGCAACACCTTGATCCAAGGGATGTCCAGTCGCAGCCCGTGCCAAAACTTGTCGAACCGGGTACAAAGCCCCGAGAGCCAGGAAACCCCGCTTTCAGCGAACACCACGCGCAGCGCCGGATATTTGACGAAGACGCCTTCTGCAACCAGACTGACGAGCTGCGCCTGACAGGCATATGATTGCGATGCGTAGTCCTCGAAATAAAAGCTCGTCGACCCAGCGGGCGTCAGGGGGTATCTGAAGAGGCTTCCGGCATGCACGCAGATTGGCAGGCCGTGCCGTTCCGCCGCCGCATATATTGGCCAGAAGTGTTTCTTCCCCAGCGGCAACTCCTGGGACACAAGCATTGTCACTTGCACAAAACGGCGGTCCGACGCTAGCCGTTCAATTTCCTCGGCTGCAGCGTGAGGATTTTGGGTCGCGATAAGTATCGAAGCTCTAAGCCTCTCCTCCTCGTCGAGCCAAGTTTTCGCGACGTAGTTGTTGTGTGCACGGGCCAGGACCGTTCCGAGGTCCTCGGTCTGGAGCATCTGGACGCCAAAAAGGCTGTTGCAGATGGCGATGTCGATACCAAAGGGATCAAGCAGCTCGCGGCGTACCGCATCGATGCTTACCGCCGCCTTCCCACCTCCAACTGGCCTCCAGTCTGGACGCGCCGATATGGGGGCCTTTGGCGGGTAGTTATATGTGCGGAAGTCGACCATGTCGCGCTGGAGCATGATATCCTGCCAATGCCCGTCCATGAACGGTGCAAGGCTTTCGGTGTCAGGCACCTCCGGGTGCATGTCGCAATCGACGACACGGAACTTGGAATTCGTGGGGCGATTTGGCGTCATCAGCATCAGGATTCCCAATTCGTTTTTTTGGCAGGGCTTGAGCGCTCGGGCATTTAGGCACATGCCGCGGTTGACAAACATCAACAGACGGCACGGTTTGGACCATGACAGATGGGTGAAGCCGCCTGCATTAGGCGAGATCGGGATATTGGTCAGGAATTGCCTTTTCGGCCCTCAACGCTCGGCGAAGCGATGAGATGTGGCGTCCGACATTCATGCCGATGGCCCCGACGAAGCGGTCCTGCTCGTCGAAGCCAAGTTCGAGCCATTGGTCTGACTCTGGATCGCCGTGCATGATCCGGCGGCTCGCATCGCTTGGCAGGCCAAGCGACTGAATGCTGTGGCCGTATTGATCGGACCACAGCCATGGACAGTCCTCGAAGGCAGCGTTATCGTCACCCAACATCGAACGACCGGCAGCTGCCCCCTGTTCTCCCGACGAAGTCCATGACTCGCTGCGGATGTGCCTGCTGATGAAGCGGGCCGGATAGCGCGTGACCTCCCCTGCCGCCCAGATAGACTGATCCGACGTCAGGCAGGACCGGTCGACCATAACGCCGTCGTTGACGACGACGGAGGCCTGTCGGGCGAGCGCGGTCTCAGGCACTATTCCAATCCCGACGACAACGCAGTCGACCTCGAGTTCGCTGTCGCCGATCTGGAGAGTGTAAGCGCCTTTGGCCGAGCTTTCGATGCGTTCGACCCTCGAGTTGAGAAACATGTTCACGGAATGCCCGGCGTGAGTGCGCATTGCCCAGCGGCTCAACGACGTGGATCCAACCCGCTCGAGTAGTGCCTTGCCCGCTTCGACGATGTAGGGACTCGCGCCGAGTTGAGCGGCAACCGCGGCTACTTCGAGTCCGATAAACCCACCCCCCACGATGCCCACGCGCACGCCGGGAGCGAGGAAATGCGTTAGGCGGGCAGCGTCTTCCAAGGTTCGGAGATAGAGGACGCCATCCGGGGCCTCTACTGGAAGACGTCGAAGCTGAGACCCTGTCGCTAGAAGAAGCTTGTCATAACCGAGGCTTTCTCCGTTCGTCAGTGAAAGCCGTTGGGAAACAGGGTCAATGTTTACCGCGCGTGAGTTCACGCGCTTCACGCCCTGCCCGTAGATTTCGCTTCCAGGCAACGTGATACTCTCATCGCGTCGCTGAAGATGGTTCTTGGAAAGCGCTGGACGATCGTATGGAAGCGCCGCCTCTTCGCTGATCATCGTAATCCTGATTTTCTCTTTCGATTTTGAGAGTTCCATTGCTGCACGGTGTGCGGCAACACCGCCCCCCACGATCACTGCGTCGAGCATACTGCCGCTCCTCATTTCGTTGAGGAAACAGTTCCACCGAACGCGCCGACGTCGCAATGAACAGATCACCGCTTTTCCTATGGGTACAATGGGCGAACTCGACCATCATCCGGCAGGCGGAACCAAGCCACGGACCACCCCTCCCAAGTCCGCGATTGCGCGAATTCTCGCCGCCGTCCATTCGCCTGAGAAATTCATGGCGATGTAGTTCGAATACCCCGCCGCGACGGAGAACATTTCGCCGGGGAGGAATGACGCTGTTTTCACGGCGGGACGGTCAAAAAGCTGGGTCGCGGAAATATGCTTGGGAAGGCGAACCCAGCACATGTACCCGCCATGCGGTGCCGAAACCCGGGTCTTTTCGGGGAAGTGTTCGCGAACGAGTTTTAGACCCTCGTCCATTCGCCCCTGCAAGGTCTTCGTGATCCGGCGCACCTGCCTGTCATTGCTGAAACCATCGAGATAGTCCGCAATAGCCTTCTGCATCGCGGCGTCGACACCCTGCAAACCGTTGGCAAATTGCACCGCCTTGAGCTCTTCGGCGTGTTTGCCGCCGATAACCCAACCCAAACCGTACTCTGGCGCTACGAAGTTGGCGAAGCTGCTGAACTGGATAACCGTATCGTTCATGTCGTACTCTTTCAGAGAGCGTTGTCCCCCTGCATACGATAGCTCCGAAAACATGTCGTTCTCGATGATCTTCGAACCAAAGTCTGTCGCTATCTTTACCAGCTCCTTCAACGCCACGTCCGGGTACGAGATGCCTGTCGGAAACCTGTTCGCGACGGTGAGGATGCACGCGCTGGGCCTGGATTGCTCAACGAGGTAGCGAAAGTGGCCGCAGTCGATCCCCGTGACATTCGACGAATAAATTTCTACCACCCGCAGATGTCGCCTATGCAGGCTCGACAGCATCGGGAAATATGCGGGGCTCTCGACAAGGACGGTGTCACCAGGGCTCGTAACGAGGTCAAGGCAGAGGTTGAGACCGGATGTTCCGGAACGCGTTATGACTACCTGGTCTGGGCTGACAAAGATGCGCCGTTGTGCTGCGCGCTTGGCGACCTGGAACTGCAGCTTACGCTCGCCCGGGGGCTGGCCAAACTCGGAATGGTTCGATCCAGAGCGGATCGCGCTCCTGTGGAGCTTGTCGAGGAGGTCACGCCGAAACAGGCGCTTGTCTGGGATGAACGCGCCAAACATGCCCGCATGCCGCTGGTTCCAGTACCTGAGCACTGCCTCGGACATTCCAATGATGCGGAGAGGCTCGGCTGGAATCTCTTTGACGGATGGGGCTGGAAGAGCGGCGGCCGAGTTGACGAAGAACCCCGACCTTTCCTTCGCGAGACAGATGCCTTGGCTCTCAAGCAACTCATAGGCGCGGTGAACGGTTATTATGCTGAAGCCCGTTTCGGCGGCCATCGACCTCAAAGAAGGAAGCTTGTCACCGGGGCGCAGGTGCCCGACCGCAATTCTCCTTTTGATAAGGTCGATGACAGTCTCATATCGGAAATGCTCCGTGGCAGAATCCGCGGACCCCGAGGAGATCCTGGAGGCCATCAGACGTCAGATCGGCCAGCGCCGAGTGGGTCAGCCGGTGAACTGATGATCGGGCAATAAAGCGCCGAGGGCGATTTCAACATGCGCGTTACGGATACGTACTTGGTAGGTTTGAATGTCTGTTGTTATTGGCTCGCAAAGACCCTTCCCCGTTCTGATGTCGAATTGCCCTCCATGAAGCGGACACTCGATTGTGCAATCTTCGAAGAACCCCTGGCTGAGGTGGGCATAGCCATGGGAGCAAATATCATCTGTCGAGTAGAAGATATCTTCCGAAACGCGGTAGACCGCTAACGCACGGCCTTCGTGTTCGATCGAGACGACCTCCCCTACTTCAATGTCTTCCACCCCACAGGCAACTATCCATTTCTCTGAACCTATCATCGCTCCTCGCTCGGCGTTCACTTCACTGACTCGATGGTAGGATCGTAGAACGGGCTAAAACAGCGACAGGCATCGCAAAAAGCAGGTGGCACAGACGGGATTTGAGACGATTCTTCACCAGTTTATGTGAGGCTCATCCCGCCGTCGTTCCACCGTCGATGCTCAAAAGGCTACCGGTCGCAAAGCGCATTTCCGCTGCCACGTAGATCGCGAAATCTGCGATCTCTTCCGGGGTGGAAAAGCGCTTGAGCGGGACAGCCGCGACCGCCCCCGCGCGCACCTCCTCAGACCCGCCGAACCACTGAAGCTCGGACTCCATCATCGGGGTATCAATCGGACCGGGGCAGACGCAATTAACCCGGATGTTGGGTGCTAGCTCGAGGGCCAGGGCCTTGGAAAGACCTGCAAGGCCCGCCTTGGACGCGCAGTAGTGGGCGTAGTTTGCAAGGCCTTTGAAAGAAAGATCCGACGCTATGGACACGATGCTTCCCTCGCCGCGTTCCTTCATCTTCAAGGCGAAGGTCCTCAAAACGTTAAATGATCCCGTGAGATTGATGTTGATGTGCTGTTCCCAGAGATCGCGAGTAAGGTCTGCTATAGGGGCTGGAGTGACGATTCCGGCGGCATGGATAACATAGTCAACATGGCCCAACTCGTCCCAGGCAAGTTGCACCGCGGCATCGACGCTTGCACCGTCTGCAACGTCGGCCCGCGCGACGACCACATCGTTTCCGATTTCGGACGCAAGCTTCTCAAGCAAGTCTAGGCGTCGCGCAGAAATGGCAACACGCACACCGAGTTCTGCCAAGCGCCGAGCGCTTGCCAGCCCCACTCCTGAGGAAGCACCAGTAACAAACGCGGTCTTGCCCGCAAGGCGAGAAAGCATGGAAATCTCCTCCGAAAATCGCGGCACATCCGCAGCGGAAGAGTAGTAGCTAGGCGGTACTCCAGCAAAAAAGAAAACCTTCTAAAGGCATAAGCGCTCCTGATACGGCTCAACACGACCAAGCAAGGAGCTTTCCGGGGCCGACAGTCGCGCTAATTCAGAGAATAGGGTCTCGGCCGCCCAGTTGGCGTGCGCACATGAGGTACTGGAATGCCATGAGTACGGTAGGCCGAGCGTGCTGCTTAGGATACGCGCCGGAGTCCATGGCCGACTTCAATCGTCGCTTTGGCAAGGTGCCGCGCAGTCCCGAAGGGCACATCCGCGAGCCCCAAACCGTCGCAGGGACGGCCTTTCGATCCTGCTTCGGGAGTTCCGTGAAGTTCCGCCGCTGGTCGTGAAGCGGCATCATGAAAGGAGAGTAGGCACAGAAGACATTTCGCAGCACCCCCTCTTCTGGCCCTTTCGGGAGTGTGGCACGGATCTTGCAGCGACGGGACTGTTGAGACTCGTCCCCGTGCTCGTCGACCCGAGTGCGTGATTTCTCACAGGTCACCCGAAATGCGGTGCGCCAGCGAAAGACTTTTGGCGCAAATCCAGTAGTCGTACGTGAGGATTGAATGGCTGACGTTGAAAAGAATGGTTTAACAATTGAAAGAAGGCTTTACGATTTTCTCCTCAAGGAGGCAATGCCGGGAACCGGTGTCGATCCGGACCGTTTCTTCTCTGCACTGTCGGCACTCGTTCACGATCTCGCGCCGAAGAACTGCGCCCTTCTCGTGAGGCGCGACGAACTCCAGGCGAAGCTCGATGCTTGGTATCGCGAGCATGGCGCGCCGGTCGATATCGAGGCCTATGAGAGCTTCCTCCAAGAGATCGGCTATCTCCTGCCGGAGGGACCGGATTTCTCCGTCTCGACCACCAATGTCGACCCGGAGATCGCGACCATTGCGGGCCCGCAGCTCGTCGTGCCGGTGATGAATGCCCGCTATGCGCTGAACGCCGCCAATGCGCGCTGGGGTTCGCTCTATGACGCACTTTACGGCACCGACGCAATTCCCGACACTGATGGCGCCGAGCGCGCCAAGAGCTATAATCCGGCGCGAGGTGCCAAGGTCATTGCCTGGGCCCGGGACTTTCTCGAAGGCAGCGCGCCGCTCGCGACAGGCTGCTGGAACGAGGTCGCCGCGCTTGCGGTTGACGGGTCTACTCTCTCGCTGATTTTGAAGAGCCGCTCCACGACGACGCTTCGCAATCCGTCTCAGTTCGCCGGCTATTCCGGCACCGCAGCGGCGCCCTCCGAGATCGTTCTGCGCCAGAACAATCTGCACATCGTCATCGTCGTCGATGCGACGACGCCGATCGGCCAGGCCGATGCGGCCGGCATTTCCGACATCATCCTGGAATCGGCGATCACCGCGATCATGGATTGCGAGGATTCAGTCGCCGCCGTCGATGCCGAGGACAAGGTCGTCGTCTATCGCAACTGGCTTGGCCTGATGAAGGGCGATCTCGCGGAAGAGGTGACGAAGGGCGGCCGGACCTTCACCCGGACGCTGAACGCCGACCGTGTCTTCACCGCGCCGGATGGGGGAATGCTGACGCTGCCCGGCCGCTCGCTGATGCTGGTGCGCAATGTCGGGCATCTGATGACCAACCCGGCGATCCTCGACCGGGACGGCCGCGAAGTGCCCGAAGGCCTTATGGACGCCATGGTGACGGCGCTGATCGCGCTCCACGACATCGGACCCAACGGCCGTCGCGCAAACTCGCGCGCGGGTTCCATGTATGTCGTGAAGCCGAAGATGCATGGGCCCGAGGAGGTCGCCTTCGCCTGCGAGATCTTTTCGCGCGTCGAAGCCGCACTTGGGCTTCCGGAAAACACGATCAAGATGGGCATTATGGACGAGGAGCGGCGCACCACCGTCAACCTCAAGGAATGCATCCGCGCCGCCCGCGAGCGCGTCGTCTTCATCAACACCGGCTTCCTCGACCGCACCGGCGACGAGATCCACACCTCGATGGAGGCCGGCCCGATGATCCGCAAGGGCGACATGAAGCAGGCGGCCTGGATTTCGGCCTATGAGAACTGGAACGTCGACATCGGCCTCGAATGCGGGCTTTCCGGGCGTGCCCAGATCGGCAAGGGCATGTGGGCGATGCCTGACCTGATGGCCGCGATGCTGGAGCAGAAGATCGCCCATCCAAAGGCCGGCGCCAACACCGCCTGGGTTCCCTCGCCGACGGCGGCGACGCTGCATGCGACGCATTATCACCGCGTCAACGTCGCCGAGGTTCAGGCCGGTCTGAAAAGCCGGCCGCACGCCAAGCTGGCGGACATTCTCTCGGTGCCCGTGGCGGCGCGGCCGAACTGGACGGAAGAAGAAGTCCAGCGCGAACTCAACAACAACGCCCAGGGGATACTCGGCTATGTCGTGCGCTGGGTCGACCAGGGCGTCGGCTGCTCGAAGGTGCCCGACATCAACAATGTCGGTCTGATGGAAGACCGGGCGACGCTGCGCATCTCGGCCCAGCACATGGTCAACTGGCTGCACCACGGCATCGTCAGCGAGGCGCAGATCGTCGAGACGATGAAGCGCATGGCGGAAATCGTCGACCAGCAGAATGCCGGTGATCCGAGCTACACGCCGATGGCCGCCCGTTTCGACGAATCGATCGCCTTCCAGGCGGCGCTGGATCTGGTGCTGAAGGGCCGCGAGCAACCGAACGGCTATACCGAGCCGGTGCTGCACCGCCGGCGGCTGGAGTTGAAGGCGAGGCTCGCCGGATAACCTCGCAACTAATAAGCCGCTCACCTCGGCCGGGCGGAGCCGCGACTCTGGCGATTCAAGGCTCCTTCCACAAGGTGACGCCGCACACGTCGGCCCGTGCCGAATCTAAGCAAAGAGCCCGGCGCTCGAAGCGCCGGGCTCAGTTGCGGGAACGAAGGAGCTTTGTTCCCGCGGGGAAGCAGGTCATCGAGCTGGATGCATGACCCTCGACGCCGTCGTGTTTTCGAAGGCGACCCTTTGCCGCCCCCACAGCCGGGACGTGTCGCAGCGGTCACGGGCTCATGGTCCATGATGACCGATCGGTTACCATGGAGCGAGGCTACCAGCTCAGTGGATTCGAGATCAGTCGATATATCGCTCTTCGGCGTCTGCTTCAGGCACCACTTAATGTCACACGCGCTGGGCGGACGTGTCGACTTCCGTCCCAAGGCCGCGAGATCAGTTGCCATCAAATCAGGTTGTTCGATTCGGCAAAGACGGACCCGCTTCTCAGGACCATTCCCGCGCAGTTCAGCGCTCACCTGATGCAACTGCAGACCGTCCTGGAGCTCCCGCCGTCCGCCGAGGCATAGGCGCTATCGGACCACGACCCGCACTACAGACCTCGAGCGATTTCCACGCAATTTCACCCCGAATTTACACCAGAGGTTATTGCCGCCCTCAATCAGTGTCGAGCCGTGGGTTCTACAGGAGGGCTTCGACCGTGACGCGCTGCTTAGTGACATCCAAGACGCGCCGTTGGCGGCGAGAATCTTGTTAGGCTTCGTCGAGCTCGCCCTTTTTGAAGCTGGTCTCACTCTGACATAAGCCGCGAGGAGGCGGTATTCACTTCAGACTGGAATGAACTCAGACTTAGTTCAAAGCCGCAACTCGCCGACAGACATTCCACTACTAGGCTTCAGATCTAAGGCTGAACCTCCTTGTCAGCCGGCTCGGATGCGTGGGATCGCCCATCTTACGGCATGGGGGAGGACTTCTTCATTCTCTGCTTCGACTTCTGGAAACCAGGCTAGCTCCCAATCCGAGGACGTTCCAAGGGGAGCATGTCACCTCAAATCAAAGCAGCCTGTAATGAAAGCGCGCGAGGTCAGGTGACTCAGCTCGGATTAACGCTACCGCCCTTGGCTGAGGAGGGATGTTAGGATTGTCATGACTCCCTTTTGAAGCCTCGGTTCACATCGTATTTCGAATGCAGACCTTGAAGAGCTGACGGCAATGAAGACCTATTTGGCAAACATTTGTGTGGCGATTAGGTTCGAAAGGACTTCGACCAACGCGGCGTCCGCGCCGCGCCTTGGTACGAGCACGAATTCCACATCCTCCAGCGCTGGCAGTCGTTCGGCCGGAATCTCTTTAAGACCAGATGGCGCCATGCTGCGCGGCTGTACGAGCACGCCCATACCGGCCCGCGCAGCGGCCGTGAGACCGCTCAGACTCCCGCAGGTGCAGACAATTCGCCATGCCATCTTTTCTCGGTCAAGAGCTTCCTGGGCTACGCGACGCGTGATCGAGGGCGGCGGAAACGCGATCAGCGGCAGCGCATCGCCGCGCACCAGAACGTGGTCAGGATCGCGCGCCAGCCAGACGAGCGGCTCTCTGTAGAGAAGCCGCCCATGCGTATCCCCAATATGCCGCTTGGCCAGCACCAAATCGAGATCGCCGGCGTCCTGCATCTGATAAAGTACTGCGGAGAGGGCCACGGTAAGCTCCAGATCAACAAGCGGATAAAGTCGGATGAAATCCTCAAGGATGGAGGTCAGTCGATTGGCCACCACGTCTTCCGATACACCGAGCCTGATACGCCCGCGAAGTCTGCTCAATCCGAACAGCGAAGCAACCTTGCCGTTGAGTTCGAGCATTCCCCGCGCGTAGCCCAGCAACGCTTCTCCCTCGGCTGTGAGCCGTACTTGATGCGTATCGCGAAGCACGAGTTGCCGGCCAAGCGATCTTTCCAGCCGCTGGATATGCTGCGTAACCGTTGATTGGCCAAGGCCCAGACGGGCCGCCGTCTCGGTAAAACTGCCCGTCTGCTGCAGCATGACGAAACTGCTCAGCTGTGTCAGGTTCAGCACTGTTATCGCCCTTCATAATAACTGTTAGTTATTGCATCCTATTCAGCAATAGGGGAAAGGGAAAGCGCAACAACGGAGGAATCCCGTTCATGAGCCGTTTTCTGCCAGACCGTTTCACGGTTCTTCTCGTCTGCACCGTGATCCTTGCCTCTATTCTTCCGACCCACGGACAGCCGGCGGAATGGTTCGGTACCGCCACCAGTATGGCGATCTGCCTGTTGTTCTTCCTGCATGGTGCTCGGCTGTCGCGAGAGGTCGTGATCGGCGGCGCTCTTCACTGGCGCCTCCACCTTGTGATTTTGCTGACGACATTCGTCACTTTCCCTCTGCTCGGCCTTGCGGTCGGTTTCATTCCGGAAGGCATCCTTGCGCCCTCGCTTTACACCGGCATCCTCTTCCTGTGTGTGCTGCCTTCGACCGTGCAGTCGTCCATTGCCTTCACGTCGATGGCTGGAGGCAACGTGCCGGCAGCCGTCTGCGCGGCTTCCGGGTCCAACATATTCGGCATGTTTCTGACGCCGCTGCTCGTGGGGGTGCTGCTTTCCACTACCGGCAGCGGTGGCGGCTTCTCTTGGGGTGCGCTGAAAAGCATTCTGCTACAGCTTCTCCTACCCTTCGTCGTTGGCCAGGTCTTGCAGCCTTGGATCGGCAATTGGGTGCGTTCCAAAAAGAAGCTGCTCGCGCCTATCGACCGCGGTTCGATCCTGATGGTTGTGTATCTCGCTTTTTCTAAGGCGGTGATGGAAGGCCTGTGGCACACGTTTTCGGTTTCTGACCTGGCCGTCGTGATGATCGTTGACGTGGTCCTGCTCGCGGTCGTCCTTTGCATCACCATGTTCGGCAGCCGGGCGCTCGGCTTCTCGAAGGAAGACGAGATTACGATCACTTTCTGCGGTTCTAAAAAGTCGCTGGCGAGCGGTGTTCCGATGGCAAATGCGATTTTCATCAGCCAGTCGTCGTCGGTCGGCGCGATCGTTCTGCCTCTGATGCTCTTCCACCAGGTCCAGTTGATGGGCTGCGCATGGATCGCCCAGCGATATGCGAGACGGCTTCAATCTCAAAATACTGCCGAAACAGCGGCTCAACCGATTTAGTCATCTCAGCCACAATCCAGCAGGACACCTTCGGAAAAATGAGGCGCCGATCATTGCCAAAACCCTGAACGGCCTCACCCGATTGACGCTGGTGTACAAGCTTCAGCTGTTTGGTTTTGTTTTTTTGCTTTCGGCGGATTGCGGCCACACGATCGAAACCAGCGCGGTGTCCTTAAGCAAGACAAACCAAAGATTGCCAAGACCTGGGCAAGGCAAGTCGCCAGAGCTGGGGTGCGACGATGCTGATGAAAGTGCGAGCACGAGATAGGCCGAGAGCAGCGGCGGCCTCATGCTGGCCGCGGGGGATCGCGCTCAGAGCCGCGACAAAGATCTCCGACGCGAACGACGCGAAGACAATTCCCAAGGCTATCACGCCAGCCAGGAACCCGCTGATCTCGCCACGGACTTCCCCGAGAAGCGTCTGCGAGACGGTCTGCAGCAGGATCTGCCCGCCATAGTAGATGATGAAAATGGTGAGCAGTTCCGGCAACGCTCGGAACGTTGTAGCGAAGGTCGTGGCGGCGCCCGCAAGGATGGCCTTCCTGTCGTTGATCAACAGCGCCAAGCCGAGGCCAGCAGAAGGCCGAAAGGAAGCGTCGCGAGGGCCAGTCGCACGGTAAGCCATAGGCCGTCGAGAAGCTGCCGCCCCCAACCCGCCGGCTCGAGGGATAGAAGGTTTAAGAGTTCCACGGTGGCGTCCAATCGCGTCAGGTTGCCCGACCACCCAGGGGAGCCGGGCCGATGAGAACCCGATCAGTAGATCGAAAACGGGAAGTACTTCTCGTCGATCGGCTTGGATACAGTCCCAGCAAGACTGCCCAGCAATTGCGGACGGGCAAAACCCCAATGCTCGGGCTACTTGTGCCGACAGTTGCCAACCCCTTCTTCGGCGAACTCGCCGTCGCGATTGAGCAGGCCGCAAAGCTGCAGGGCTTTCAGGTTGTTCTGTGCAACACGCTTCAAAGCGCGGCTTCCGAGCTAGAGTCTTGGGCGCAGCTGGCCAGCCTCGGCGTGCGCGGCGTCATCTGTTCGTCTGCAGTCGTCACGACCGAGGAGCTGGAGGAATATGTCGCAATGGGCCTTTGCGTCGTGGCCGTCGGCGAGAAGCAGTCGGACGTTCTGCCTGTCGGAGTGGACTTTGTTTCGATAGACCACACGAAAGCCATCACATTGGCCGTCGAGCACCTCGTCTGGCTTGGTCATCGCAGCATAAACCTATATCGCCGACTGCGATCGGACGACTTTCAGTCGCCGATCGAAAGCGGATGGCTTTAAAGCGGCAGCGTCGGCATTCGGCCTCGATGACGTCCATATTGTCACGCCGAACGAAGGCGACACCGCCCCGCAGTTCTCCGGAAGAGAGCTCGCCCAACTGGGTCGAAAGGCAGTCGAACTGGTCGTGGAGGAGCGTCGCCAAACCACCGCACTGGTAACGTTCAACGACATGACGGCATTCGGTGCCATCGAGGCGCTCCGGGCTCGACGAATAGCCGTCCCCGCCGAGGTGTCGGTCGTCGGAGTGGATGGAATCAGCTTCGGCGAGCTTCTGACGCCCAGCATCACATCGATCCTTCGGCCTCTCGATGAAAGCGCGCGAATGGCCGTCAAATGCGTTGCCGAGCAATTGCTCGAAGGACGTTGCGGGGGACGGTCGGTGATTATAGAGCCGCACCTGATCGCGAGGGAGTCCTCCTCCTCGCCCAGAGCGGCGCCCCTCCCGCTGAGCGCGCAGGTTCAGCCTTGATGGGCCAGTGCGATCACTCATCAGACCGCCATGCAACCTAGTTCGGACACCGGCGTGCCCATTGGAGCCATCGGATCGGATGGAAGAAAACAAGTCCAGGCAAGACCCGAGGTCCTGTCGAGCACAGTTTTCGTAAGGCGGCCCGCGGACAAGAACCTTCGTTTGTCGGCGGCGGCCGAAAAAATCCCTGACCTATCTTGACGCGGCAGCGACCGCGGGGGCACCCGCTCATTGCCGAACATTCCCACGGCCCGCTGGGACAGCCTTGTCGCAGTAGTTCAGAGAGTAACCAGAATCCCTTTGTCATTGGTGATTACCGCCGTCGCCTCGTGCGGAACGAGGATCGAGGTAAGACGGTCTTCCACAAGAGCTGGACCGACGAAACTATCGCCGGGCCGCAGATCCTCGTTGGAAATCAGTGAGAGCGTCATTGTTCCCAGCATCGGGTGCGTGGTCTTTCTCTCACGAGTAACAACGAATTCGTTCATGTCTGGCCTTGGGACGGCAGTAACATCCTCCTCGTAGGCACGGCCGATCGCTTCAACGTTCCAAGCGACAAAATCGATAGTATCGCCCGATGCGCGCACCGAATAGCTCCTCTCGTGCTCGCGATGGAATCCCTCCACCAGTGCATCAAGACCATGCTGATCATTGATCATGGAGGGGACGTCGACCGAAAGCGATGAGACCTGACCCCGATAGTGAGCATCGACCGTAAAGCGCAGCAGGCGGCGATCCGAACCTACGCCCATGCGGTCCAGAAATGCGGTACCCTCACCTTCCAGTTTAGCAAGCGCATTTGCAACGCCCGCGAAGTCGAACGCCCTGCTGTTGGTTGCGCGGCTCACGGAAAAATCAAATTTCACATCACCCGTGGCGGTCCCATAGGCGCAGAGCACGCTTGCGGCATGCGGGAACAGCACTTCTTTCATGCCAAGTTCCCTGGCGAGACGGGCGGCATGCAGTCCACCAGCGCCGCCACCGGAGACAAGGAGGAATTCGCGAGGGTCAAAGCCGCGCTTGATGGCAAGCTCCTCGATTGCGGCGACCATGTCCTGTTCGGCCACAGCCGCTATCAGTGCTGCGGCCTCCTCGATAGATATTCCCAAGGGATCAGCAACATCCTGCCGTATTGCTTTCCGTGCGTTTTCGACAAAAAGGGTGATCTGCCCATCGGCGAAAGAATCCGGGTCTAGCAAACCGCGCACAAGATTCGCGTCGGTCAGGGTAGGTCGAGTTCCGCCGCGACCGTAGCAAGCCGGCCCTGGAAACGAGCCGGCACTTTCGGGCCCAACCCGTAGCATTCCGCCGGCGTCCACCCACGCAATCGAACCGCCGCCCGAACCGACGGTTGCCACATCGATCGAGGGAACGCCGAAAACATGTCCTGCAATCGAACCTTCGCGATGCATGGCGACTCGCCCATTGCGCGCTATACTAGCATCAAGGCTGGTTCCACCGATGTCGATGGTGATGACATTCCCATGCGCAACGCCTGCCCGCTTTGCCAATCGGCACGCCGCAGCTGGAGCAGTCGATGGGCCGGACAGGCAGAGATAGACGGGTTTTTCAGTTATTTCCTTGCTGGACGTCCGCCCGCCATTAGAGCAGACAAAGGTCGGCTGCCCGGCAAAGCCGCATGCCGCCAGCCGTTCCTCGAGTGCTTTAATCTGTCGCCTGAGAACGGGCTTCAGCGACGCATCGATGGCCGTCGCTGACGTCCGCTTATATTCGCCGATTACCGGGTTCACCTGATGAGAGAGGCTGTAGGGAATGCCGGGGAGATTTTCCTCAATCAGGGCACTGACCTTCCTTTCATGGACGGGATTGATATGCGCCCACAGAAGGGCGACAGCGACTGCCTCGGGCTCGAATCTGCAGCACGCGCTGATCAACTCGCGTGTTTTTTCGATGTCGAGTTGCAGTTCGACATTTCCCTCGGCATTCAGCCGTTCGGGGATGCCGAAAGTGAGTTCGCGGGGAATGTAAGGCTCGGGAAACGCTTCCTGAATGCTGAAGCCGTGCCGGCCGCCGGTGCGGATCGACAGGGTATCCCTGAACCCCTCAGTGCACAGAAGGATTGTGCGCGCAGTCTTGCCCTCGAGAATTGCATTTGTCGCCGCAGTCGTTCCGCAAGCGAAGGAAGAAGAGGATCTCAGCATCTCTTCAAGCGCATGGCCGATTGCTGCCGCCATCAATTCGAGTCCATTGAAAATGCCAATTGAAAGATCAATAGGGGTCGTCAATGACTTGAAAAGGAACGTCTGATCTCGATCATCTCGCAATACGAGATCGGTAAATGTACCGCCGACATCCGCAGCAATGTGGTAGGGAGGGAATGCCTTGTGCGTCATTTTTAGTTTGCCTGTGATTGGATGTCGGAGCGCAGGGCGCGGGTACCCGCCTCGTCGAGGCGGTATCCCAGCGGAGTTTCGCTGAGCGCGACCCGGTAGATGGATCTGGCGCGGTCCGCGCTAATAAGCCCGGCTTGGACCGATTTTAGGACTTTTTCCGGATCGCGCTTCGAAGGCTCACCATATCCGCCGCCGCCACAGCCTTCAGAGATGAGCTTTTCGCCTGGCGCGACTTCGACGTCGAAGAAGATCGGAAGCTCCACCAGAGAGCCATCTGACAACTGTTTCCATGCAAGGTTCGGAGCTCCGGCAGATCCGCCCGCAGTTCCCGCCGGGGGAAACCTGCGTGCCCCACTGTTGCAGGTGAAGCGGAGGGTATCGGCGCGGGCCCGCATGACGCATGACGCGCCACCTCCCCCCATCCATTCGCCTGGCCCGAAGGAATCCGTTCGAATTTCCAGCTTTTCAATCAGGATGGGCTGCTGGGATTCGGTAACCTCGATACTGGATTGCCACAGCATGCCTTGCGTCGTACCGCTGCCATAGGTCAGCCATCCGTCATATCCACTGGAAGCCGGACCGCCCCAATAGCCAAGCATGATCTGGTTGACGAAGGGGCGATCCTGATACCGCGAGTCAGTGCCAGAGACGACCGGTGCAGACGCTGGATGTCCTATGGTCCCATAGGCGGTTCCTAGACCCGGCCGCAGCTCAGCGAACATCGACTGAATATGTTCGATCAAAATGTGCGCAAGGTTTGTTGTCGACGCACAGGTCGCCGCCGGGAACTTCGGCTTACCAATCGCACTGCCCTCGCGCATAAGAATATTGAGGGGCCGCAAAGCTCCGGCGCAGCGTGGCACTTCCGGCCCAAGGATGTTCATGATTGCCGTTGCGCAGCAGGCAAGAACTGTCGCCTCGTTCATATTGATGCCGAGCGGCAGGTTATCGACGTTGTCGCGCAGGTCGATCTCGATCCTGCCGGCTTCGGCGTCAACCGAAAGCTTGGCACGTACCGGAATCCCATCCGGATATTCGGGGATGACAGAATCGTGGTGGAATTCCTTGCTGACACTCCCGCTTGGGAGCTTCAGTATCGCTTCCATCGCCATTGTTTCGGCGTAGTCCTGATATTGCTTGAGGAACTGCTTGACGATCTCGACGCCGAATTCGTCGCAAATCTCCAGAACCCGTCGTTCGCCGGTTCGAACGGCTCCGAGGGTCGCAAGGTAATCGCCGTAGAAGATTTCTGGTGCGCGAATATTCGCCTTGCAGATGTCGATGACCTCGGGAACGTCGCGGCCAGCTTTCTGGATACGAACGCAAGGCAACATCAGACCTTCTTGATAATAGTCTCTCGCAAGTGGTGCGTAGGTATCGGGTGTCGGGAAACCCATGTCGCTGAAATGCGCCCGCGCCACCGAATAGAAAACCAGCTCGCCATTATAGTATACTGGAGAGCAGAGCGTAAAATCGGCACAATGGGTATTTCCGTGGTAGCTCGAATTGTTCACGAAGCAATCACCTGGACCAATATCATCACCGAACTTTTCGGCGACAGCCTGAGGAATAAGATGAATTGCTCCGGTGTGAACCGGAAGCCCCTGCCCCGCACTGAGAGACTGGAAGTAGCTGTCTGTCACCATGCAGGAAAAATCGAGTGCAGTGTTTAGCACGCCGGATCGGCCGGTCTTGGCAAGCGTATTCGACATCTCGCGAACGACCGACTCGAAGCGGCGTCGGAGCACGATCACCGTGAACATTGGAAGTTGGGCTGAAGGGGCGTGGGAGACGACAGATTTATTCACGGCAAAATTCCAATAGATTCCGCAGGAAAGGACCGGCGCCCCGTCTCCGGGGCGCCGGATCGGATCAGGACTTGCGCGACCAAAGATTGGGAAGACTGTCGATGTTTGCAGGCGTAGCAACACGTCCTGCCGCCAGGCAGCCATCGGGTCCGCACTTTGGATCTTCCTTTTTGATCAGCGCAATCGCAACCCGAATGGCTTCCTTGGCGTGTTCATAGGCGTCGAACGTCGTGCCCACGTCGATGTAACCGCCTTCCATCGCGGTTACGGCTTCGGGGAAAATATCCTGGGAAGCGATGTAGACATGCTTCGGGTCACTGGCGGGATGCCACTTATCCATGCTTTCGAGGGCAGAACGGACTGCCGAAATCGCGAAGTCGCTCGCCAGGAATATGCAGTTGGCATCGACGTTTGCGCGGAACGCGTTTACAGTGCCGGACCGGAAGATCTCCGGATTCCACTCCGTCGGCACTGACTGCAAGGTCGTAACGACGCCAGACGTGTCGGTAACCTCGTGCCAGGCTTTCGAGCGGTTGACGGCATTAACGTCTTTCAGCGCACCCTGCAGTTCTATGCATTGCCCTTTGACGCCCTTCTCCTTGAGCAGCGCGACAAAAGCCTCAGCGGTAGTCTTGGCCTGATTATAGCTGTCACCGGACACATGAGCATCCGGCTTCTGCGAGGTGGAGCCGTGGTCGAATGTGATGAAAGGAATATCGGCACGCTTTGCCGCACGGATCGATGAACCGATCGCGGCAGAATCCTCGCCACGGGCGATAATCAAGTCGACGCCCTGGTTGATCAGGTCTTCGATATTGGCGGCCTGACGGGTAGGATCATTATCTGCCACATTGATGATGAACTTGAATTCGATGCCGGCTTCCTTTCCCTGGCGGGCAGCTTCGCTCTGGAGATATTCCTCCCATTTGCCGACGATTTCGTTCTCCTTCGAGTTCCACGAAAGACCGATGGTCTTTTCTTCCGCATGAACTGCGCCGACGGCGACGAAGCTAGCGAGGACGCCGCCCAGGACCATTCTCATATTCATGGTATTCCCCTTTTCTGGCTTTGGTTATCGTTCGTCATTCACCGTGACGGGCGTGTTTTCAGTGCGTCCATGTACATCGCGACAAAGATCACGGCGCCCGTAACAAGTTGGTAGATGTAAGGATCGGCGTTGATCTGATTCAGACCATTGGAAATCATCTGAAAGGCGGCGGCGCCGATAAGGACGCCCGGGATGACGCGCCCCCTGCCGCCGGCGAGAGAGATTCCTCCGACAACACTAATAGCGATCGCGTTGAACTCGAGCCCCTTGCCCAGAAAGCCGCTGACCGAGCCAACCTGCACGAAGCTGCTGCAGGCGGCGGCGGCGGCGAGCAATCCCGCAAGCATGAAGGTCAAAAAGAGTGTCCGTCTTGTGTTGAGGCCGACTTTCGCAGCGATGTCTTCGCCATTCCCGACCGCCGTCAGTGTGCGGCCAAAGCTCATGGAGCGATGTAGGAAATGAATTGCGATGACCAGCAGTGTGACGACGATCGTTTCGAGGAAAACTGGTCCGACAGTGAGGTTTGCGATGTTTCGAATGCTTTCCGGGAGGGGGATGACGCGAGCGTCCGTCAGCATCAACCCAATCCCCCGATACGCCATCATCGTGCCGAGTGTCGCAATCAACGCGTTGATCCTCAGATAAGCGACGAGAAACCCGTTCATTGCTCCAAGGCCTGCGCCCAGCGCCAGGATCACGGGAAAGGCAACCAGCGGCGACGTGCCTCGCTCCATCAAGAGAGCGCCGATCGAAGCCGACAGAAACGCCGTCGAACCGATCGAAATGTCGATTTTACCTGTCAGGATGACAAGCGCCATGCCTGTTGCCGCGATCGTCGACGGTCCCATTGCGTGCAGAACAGCAAACAGGTTATCTGCGGTGGCGAAGCTCGGAGCCGCAAGGCTGAAGCCGATCATCACGGCAGTGAGCACGAACACCAGTCCAAGGTTGCGGGAGAGATTGGTGACATGGTTGCGAATAGTTGCCGTTGCCATCACGCTGCTCCCTTTACGTTTTGTTGGCCGGAGACCGCTTGCATGAGCTCTTCATGAGAGGCAGAGCCCGGCAATTGGTGCGTAATGCGACCTCGGTTGACGACAAGATAGCGGTCGGCGACACGCATGAGCTCATCAAGCTCTGAAGAGATGAAAAGGATCGATGCACCCTCCTCCGCCAACTGCACAGTTAGTTTCAGGATTTCCGCTTTGGCGCCGGTATCAAGACCGCGGGTCGGCTCGTCGAGAATGAAGAACTGCGGCTTCATCGGTAGCCACTTGGCGAAAACCACCTTTTGCTGATTGCCGCCAGAAAGCGTCCCGGCTGTCTGTCTGACGGACGTTGATTTGACGCCGAGTTCGGCCGACAGCCGCCTTGCCAGATCCTGTTCTCTCTTGCGATCGATGAAACCGAAGGCGTTACTCAGGCTGCCGATGTTCGGCAATGCAATGTTTTCGGCAATTGTGAAGGGCAGGACCACGCCTTCCTTACGCCGGTCTTCGGTCACGAGACCAGTTTTCCGGCGCAATTCCTCGGGTCGCGTCTCCTTGAGATGGCCCGTCGTGTCGATAACCTCGAGGGTGCCGGCTGAGAGCGGATCGAGACCCATCAGGGCCCGGACCAACTCGGTTCTTCCCGAGCCCAGCAGTCCCCACAGGCCAACAATCTCACCAGGTCTCATTTCGAGGCTAACATTATCCACGAGCACGCCCGAGGATATGCCACGTGCTGACAGGCTTGGAGAGGTCATCGCCGTAATGGGCAGTCTTACGCGTTCTGAGGCGGCCACACTGCCAAGCATCTGGGTAACTATGGTGTGCATGTCGGTCTCGGTGGTGCGGTATGAACCGACAGTTCCACCGTTGCGCATCACCGTAATCCGGTCGCAGACCCTGAAAACCTCGTCCAGGAAATGGCTGATGAAGACGATAGCCGCACCATTAGCACGAAGCTTCCCTATGACTGCGAACAACTTCTCCCGTTCCGGACCGGAAAGAGAGGATGTCGGCTCGTCGAAAATGATGATACTCGGCGCGGCTCGAACGGCTCTTGCAATCTCGACCAACTGCCGGTCACCGGTGCTTAAACTCTCGACGAGAGCCAGCGGATCCACGTTGCAGCCAACACGCTCAAGAAGCGCTTTGGCATCCGCAATCATTTTTCGGCGATCGATAAACGGCCCCCTCTTCGGAAAGGCCCCTATGAAGATGTTCTCAGCCACGCTGAGGGTGGGCATGGTCGTCAGTTCCTGGTGCACAAAGGCGATGCCGAGAGCGGCTGCACGCTTTGCAGTCCCCAGTTCGACAGATCGGCCATCAATGGTGATAGTCCCCGAGTCCTTCGCGATCACACCGCCGAGAACGTTCATCATGGTGCTTTTGCCGGCGCCGTTGGCGCCCATCAACGCATGAACTTCGCCGGCATTGAGAATGAGATTTCCATCGGCAATAGCGGGGGCGCCACCAAACGCTTTCGTAATCCGCGACATTTCCAGACGTGGGGACATAGTCATGCGGTTCTCCTGAGCAACCTGTCGAGATAGACGAAGAGGACGATGATTGCGCCCTTGATGACCAGGCTCGCGAAATACGAGACGCCAAGCTGGTTCAAGCTGTTGCTGATCAGGGTGACGACGATCGCGCCAAGGGCCGCCTGCAGCGGGCTACCGATGCCGCCGTAGATGCTCACCCTGCCGATGACGCAGGCGCTGATGATATCGAGCAGAAGGCTATCGCTCGCGAGACTGGCTGACGCCGAGCCCAGCCGAGCGACAAGGAGGATGCCGGTGAGACCGGCAAGAGCACCCGCCACCACGTAGGTAAGACAAAGGACACGCGGGACCGGCACACGCGATATGGACGCGGCAACTGGATTGAAGCCAATGGCTCTGACGAAGCGACCAAACACCGTGCGATCGAGAACAACGCTCGCCAGACCGGTGCAGGCGCCAAATATCCACACGGAAAGAGGAAGCCCCATAGCCCGCGCCACGAAAAAGTCTTCGAACTCGAGCGGATAGTCGGAGATGCTCTGAGACCCGGTGATCCACACCGCAGCGCCGCCGGCAACGGTCATTGTTGCGAGCGTTACGACGAAGGGCGCCATCTTCAGATAGGCCACTGCATAGCCATTGAAGGTACCGATCAAAGCCCCGGCCGCGAGCATGACGACTGGCCCGATAAGGGCAGTGTCGGTTTCTCGCATGCATATCGCTCCGAGCACGCCAGCGAGCGCCAAAGTGGCCGGCATGGAAAGGTCGATCCCCCCGCCAATGAGGACGAAGGTCAGTCCAAGTGCGAGAATCCCGACGATCGATGCCTGCACCAGCACGTTGATAAGATTATTGACACGAAAGAAGTTCGGCGCTTCCGACCACATGATCGTCAGAAGCGTGAGGACGGTACAGCCGAGGATCCCGTACACTACCGCGTTCGCAGATATCCGCCGCGACTTCGCACGCGCATTACCCGTTACGGACCGCGCTGCAGTGATCTCGGCACCCTTCATTACAGACTGCATTCTATTCACTCTGCCACCGCCTTCTTTCAATCTGATCCGCAACCGGATCCGTTCAGCGACCGCATCATGCGGCGCTGTTGAAAATGGTCTCGGGGCGCTCCCTTTTGGCCAATAATTGGTCGCTAGGCTCTCTCAGAGCGGGCCGCTAAATCACGACCGTGTTGTTCCCATTCTTTTTGTTGGGGAGAATTGAAACTCAAATTCAGCGATATTGCAATACTCCAATATATCGGTGACGAAAAAATTGTTTTCTACAATGCCTGGTCATTTCAAGCAAAGGGGAGTGCCTATGGGCTCGGCCACCTTCCTACGATCCACAAACGCGACACTCACCGTCACGAGGGTATAATCGGCTATCGAATGTCGTTGATCGAAATATCCGCGTCGCCGCTGATCAGGTCCGGTCGTTTTTCTCGCAAGATCTGGATGGACGGAAATGTGCTGTCCAGTTGCACCTGGAAAACCGCTGTAGCGCCCGCTTCGTCGCGCTTCTTTATCCGCTCGTAGATTTCACGGTGCTCGTCGAAAACCACCGAAAAATGCCCCTCGAGTGGAAATGCCTGCCTTCGCACGCGATCGAGCTGTCCTGTCGCATTATGGATTGCTAGCCAGGCATCCGGGAACCCGGCCGATTCGCAGATCAGCTTGTGGAACTCGTTGTCGAGCGCAAAGAATTCATCAACATCCTTCCTCTTCGCGGCGGCCTTCTGCTTGAACAGCGCCAGCTCGAAGTCCTTCTCGTATTCCGGCTTGAAATTTCGGGCAGCCAGTTGCGTCAGGCGCATCTCGATTGTGTCTCGGACCAACTGACCCTGTAACACTTCACGAAGAACGATCTTGTTCACGAACGTCCCATCGCTGGGAGCGATTTTGATGAGGCTCTCTTTCGCAAGCTGTAGAATCGCCTCCCGCAACGGTGTTCGCGAGATATCTAACTGAGCGCAAATATCCTTTTCGACCACTGCGCTGTCCGGCGGCATCTTCAGCGAGATGATCGCATTTCGCAGGAGTTCGTACACCTGCGCGGATTTCGATGTCCGGCCATCCAATTGGTCGGGAGAAAACAACGGCACGATTTGATCCACGGCAACCTCTGGGATAACGTTCGAACCGCCCGAGAGCGGTGATTTACCCCATAATATACCAATACATCGGAACTCTCCAAAACTTTCGTTGGAGTTCCTCCAAGATTCTCGCTTGCCAACAGGATATTTGTATACCAATATATCGGTGACACGGGCAAGGGAACCCATGAATGCTCCAATCAAAGCCAAATCCAGTCACGCCGGCCCTCACCGCGAAGTCCACTCTGCTAACTTCTGACGAGGCGGGGGAGATCGCGCTGGAGCATTACGGCCTCAAAGTTCGAGCCCATCGTCTCTCCGGAGAGAAGGATAGCAACTTCCGTATCTTCACCGAAGGTGGGGACGAGTATCTGCTAAAAATAGTCAATCCCGGGGAAGATCCGGCGGTCACGAACATGCACACGATGGCGCTACGCCATGTCGAGGAACGGGACCCGGGGGTGCCGGTACAACGGGTAGTGCCTGATCGTGATGGCCGCTTCGACTTCGAGATCGATTATGGCCCCGGTGACCGTCGCACGGTTCGACTTGTTACATTCACCAAGGGCGAACTGCAGCGCAAAACTCTGCAAACCCCTCAGCAGCGCCGAAATATCGGCACGAGTCTGGCGCGTCTACAAGAAGCGCTCGAAGATTTCCGTCACCCAGCTGAAGATCACTTCTCGACCTGGGACCTCAAGAACACGTTGTCGCTGAAGCCGATGATAGATGAGATCAAGGATGCTTCCAAGGCGGCGGAGCTCCTAAGTTGGGTGGATCGCTTCGGGGTAGAAGTCGTTCCGAAAATTCCTTCCCTGCGCGCCCAGGTGGTCCATAATGATCTCAACAGCGACAACGTCGTCGTCGATCCTCATGAAACCGACCGTGTCGTTGGCATCATCGATTTTGGTGACATGGTGCGCACACCCGTTATCTTTGATGCCGCAGTCGCCGCCGCCTACCAGTTGACCGAGGCCGATGATCCGATGGCTGCGGCTTGCGACTTCCTCGCAGGCTTCCATGGCAGGCGCGCGTTGCTGGCTGAGGAAGTCGACGTGCTGTTTACGACCATTGTCGCTCGCACGGTCATGCGCATCGCGATTACCGAGTGGCGGGCTGTCCGTTTCCCAGAAAACCGCGCCTACATCCTGCGCAACACACCGCGGGCCTGGCTTCAGTTCCATCGTCTCGCCGAAATCCCCCATTCCCGGGCAGCAGACATGCTTGCTCGCGCATTGTCTTTCTAGGAGTACGTTCGATGTCCTCATCCGCTTCCGCATATATGATCAATGGTTTCGATCCCAGCACCGTTGATAAGCTATCCGCCGATGAACAGGCGCTGATTTCGCGTCGCAGAAAGCTTCTCGGCCCCTCCTACAAGCTCTTCTACGAGCACCCAGTGCATGTCGTGCGCGGCGAAGGCGTTTGGCTCTACGACCCCGATGGCAATGCTT
Source organism: Sinorhizobium meliloti 4H41 (assembly GCF_000375585.1). GTDB lineage: Bacteria > Pseudomonadota > Alphaproteobacteria > Rhizobiales > Rhizobiaceae > Sinorhizobium > Sinorhizobium meliloti_A. Next base: position 27,103 of record NZ_AQWP01000025.1, read on the forward strand.
ACCTCGACGTTTACAACAACGTCCCATCCGTCGGTCACTGCCATCCTCGCGTGGTCGATGCGATTGCCAAGCAGTCCGCTGTCCTGAACACCCACACCCGCTACCTGCACGACTCAATCCTCAAATACTCCGAAGACTTGCTTGCAACCTACCCCGACGAAATCGCCAATGTCATGTATACATGCACGGGTAGCGAGGCAGTCGACCTGGCACTGCGCATCTCTCGTTACTACACCGGCGGTACCGGCGTCATCGTCACCGCCAATGCCTATCACGGGCTAACGACGGCCGTCGCCGAGATCTCGCCTTCAATGGGTCCGAATGTTCCCATCGGCCAGCATGTCTATGTGGTCGATGCTCCCGACGAGTATCGCAGCGAGGGCGAGGACGTTGGCGAAGTGTTCGCCCAGCGCGTCGAAGACGCAATCAAGACGATGCAGCGCCATGGTATCAAGCTCGCGGCCTTCATCGCAGACGGCATCTTCTCGACCGATGGCATCCTGACCGAGCCGGCAGGTTTCCTCAAGAAGACGGTCGAAGTCGTTCACGCCGCCGGCGGCCTCTACATCGCTGACGAAGTTCAGCCCGGGTTCGGCCGCACCGGTACGCATTGGTGGGGTTTCCAACGGCACGGCATCGTTCCCGATCTCGTTGTCATGGGCAAGCCGATGGGCAACGGCATGCCGATTGCCGGCGTCGCAGCCAAGCCGGAAGTTTTGGAGCGCTTCGGCAACGATATCCGCTACTTCAACACTTTCGGCGCCAATACGGTTTCCATCGCTGCCGCGCAGGCTGTTCTCGATGTCATCAAGGACGAGAAGCTGATGGAGAATTCCGTCAAGATCGGTGACTATATGGTCGCCGGCATGAGGAAACTCCAGGAGAAATACGAGACAATCGGCGCCGTCCGCGGTGCCGGCCTGTTCATGGGCATGGAGTTCGTCACTGACCGCAAGTCGAAGACGCCGAACGGCAAACTCTCGCTTGGCGTTGTCAATGGACTCCGTGAAAAGCGCATGCTGATCAGCGCTTCCAGTTCATCCGGCCATGTCCTGAAGATTCGTCCTCCGTTGCCGTTCACAGCCGAAAACGCCGACCTTTTCCTGTCCGCTTTGGACGAGGTACTCGCCGAGCTCTCGTAGGCCTTCGAGCCTGCGCAATAACAAAAGACGGAAAAACCCGCGCCAACCTTAACCTTCCTAAAGGGGAACGACATGAAACTTTCGCTTACCGCTACCGCAAGCGCGCTGGCGCTCACGCTGTTTACTGCCGCGCACGCGGAAGACACTATTAAGATTGCCACCGAGGGCGTCTACCCTCCGTTCAATTACGTCGAAGGCGGCAAGCTGACCGGTTTCGATGTCGACATCGCCAACGCACTTTGCGAAAAGGCGAAGCTCAAGTGCGAGATTGTCACTCAGGAGTGGGACGGCATGATCCCCGCTCTCGTCGCGCACAAGTTCGACGCGATCGTGGCTTCGATGAACATCACCGAAGAGCGCAAGAAGAAGATCGACTTCACCGCGAAATACTACGACACGCCCGCGAAGTTCATGGCTCCGAAGGATGCCAAAATCACCGATATATCGCCCGCCGCTCTCGCCGGAAAGACGATCGGGGTCCAGGGTTCGACGACACAGCAGAATTTCCTTGAAGCCAAGTACAAGGATTCCACGATCAAGACCTATACAACCGTGGACGATGCCAGCGCCGACCTGGCCGCTGGTCGCCTTGATGTTGTCCTGTCCGACAAGATCCTGCTCGACGAATGGCTCAAGAAGTCGTCGGATGGGTCCTGCTGCGAACTGGTTGGCGACGACCTGCGCGATCCTTTGTTCGGCGCCGGCAAGGGCGTTGGCGTCCGCAAGGAAGACACCGCGCTGCGCGACAAGCTCGATGCCGCACTGAAGGACATTCTCGCAGATGGTACCTACAAGACTATCAACGCGAAGTATTTCCCCTTCTCGATCTACTAAGGTCAATCATCGTGACGCCCGGCCAGCAATGGCCGGGCATTTGATCTTTGCGGGAGACGACGGTGGATCTTCTTCATTTACTTTCACTTAGCCCTGAAGGTTGGGGTGGCCCGCTCCTCGAAGGGCTGTCGCTGACAATCAGGCTTGCGCTCGCCACGTTACCGTTCGGACTGCTGCTCGGGCTGGGTCTCGCGCTGTTGATCAACGGCAAGCGGACATGGCTTGCCGGAGCAGCGACCGTTTTTGCGACGACTTTCCGCGCGCTCCCAGAACTGTTGACGCTGTTCATCATCTACTACGGCGGCGGGATGATCCTCCAGAGTGTTTCGCAGCTGTTGTTCGGTGTCCCTTTCGGGGAGTTCAGCGGATTTGTCGCTGGCATGATCGCTCTCGGTATCGTTTTCGCTTCCTTCGCTTCGGAGACCTTTGTGGCGGCACTGCGCTCTATTCCGCGTGGTCAGCACGAGGCTGCCGCAGCACTCGGACTGTCGCGATGGCGGACTTTCACAAGCGTGATCGGGCCGCAGCTCTGGCGGCTGGCCCTTCCTGGGCTCGGCAATCTTTGGTTTGTGCTTCTGAAAGACACCTCGCTTGTCTCGATCATCTCGCTGGCGGATCTGATGCGTCAAACAAACCTGGCCGTTGCCAATACCAAGGAACCGCTATTTTTCTATGCCGTTGGCTGTCTGATCTACCTCGTCGTCTCGATGATTTCGTCCAGCGTGGTCGGCCTGCTTGAAGCGCGATCCAATCGCGGGATCCTAGGAGGCCGGTCGTGAACTTCGAGCTCCTGTCCAACTACGGTCCGAAGATCCTCTGGGGCCTCGTTGTCACGCTGCAACTTGTCTTGACCTCGGCGCTTATCGGCGCCGTCCTCGCTCTTCCGCTCGCCGTTGTGCGTAACAGCAGCTATGCGATCCTTCGCTACCTTGCGAAGGCGTATATCGTTTTCTTCCGAGGAACCCCGCTGCTCGGGCAAATCTTCCTGATTTATTATGGTGCGGGACAGATCCGTTCCGAACTGACCAGCCTTGGTGTCTGGTGGTTCTTCCGCGATGCTTACTTCTGCGCATTGTTTGCGTTCACCCTGAACACCATCGCTTATCAGGCTGAAATCCTCCGCGGCGCACTCAGTGCGCTGCCCCGCGGTCAGCTGGAAGCCGCAAATTCGCTTGGTCTGAGCCAAACGACGACGTTCTTCCAGATCCTTCTTCCGCAAGCAATGATCATCGCGTTGCGCCCGCTCGGAAACGAGTTGATCCTCTCGCTGAAGGCGTCTGCGCTTGCGAGCGTTATCACTGTTCCCGAGCTTATGCAGGCTACGAAATTGGCATTCTCACGGTCGTTCGATTTCCAGGTCTATATCTGGGCCGCAGTTCTCTACCTGATAATGGTGGAAACAATCCGGCGCCTGTGGGGTGTTCTTGAACTTTATCTCACTCGACATCTCCGCCATCGCGTCACGCCGGTCGACAAGCCGCCGGTTGTCGTGCAGGCGTGACCAAATGGAGCTTTCAATGGCCGAAAAATCTGGCAATCGCGCCGTCGAGTTCGACAACGTCTCCAAGTGGTATGGCAACCACCAGGTCCTGACGGACATCAGCCTTCAGGTGAAGGAAGGAGAGAGGATTGTCATCGCAGGCCCTTCCGGGTCGGGCAAATCGACAATGATCCGCTGTATCAATCATCTCGAGCAGCATCAAAAAGGAAGGATCCTGGTCGAGGGGGTCGAGCTGACCAGCGAGCGAAAGCAAATAGAGGCGGTCCGCCGCGAGGTTGGAATGGTGTTTCAGCACTTCAACCTCTTCCCCCACAAAACCATTCTTGAGAACTGCACTCTGGCGCTCAGGTCAGTACGTGGCATGTCGCGGGCGGAGGCCAACGATGTTGCGATGAGTTTTCTGGAAAAAGTGAGGATCCCCGAGCAGGCTTACAAATATCCCGGCCAGCTCTCAGGTGGCCAGCAGCAGCGCGTGGCGATTGCTCGTTCGCTCGCAATGAAGCCTCGCATCATGTTATTCGATGAACCGACCTCAGCGCTCGACCCAGAAATGATCCGCGAAGTTCTCGATGTCATGGTCAATCTCGCCGAAAGCGGAATGACGATGCTTTGCGTCACCCATGAGATGGGCTTCGCGCGGCAGGTCGCGGATCGTGTCATTTTCATGGCCGACGGGAAGATCGTCGAGACCGCACCTCCAGCCGAATTTTTCGATAGTCCCAGGGAACCGCGCACGCGCGCCTTCCTCCGACAGCTCTTGCACTAGGCCAACGCCATGAAAACGATCCTGATTACCGGAGCCGCTGGAAACGTCGGGCGGCTGATCCGTCCCCTGATGAAAAACACCTATAAGCTTAGGGTAACAGGGAGAAGTGATTTTACCACCGTAGACGGAGAGGAAAAAATAATCGGAGACCTCACATCCGAAGTATTTTGCCGGGAGGTCGTGCAAGGTGTGGATGGCGTTGTGCATCTCGCCGGCCTCGTCGGTCCCGACTTCAACTTCGAGGACACACTCGACCCTAACTATCGCGCTGTTCTGTATCTTCTCGAAGCTTGCCGGACATCGGAAGTGGGTCGGTTCGTTTTTGCCAGCAGTCACCACATCGTTGGTCAGTACCCCTCCGATCGGATGTACGATCATTCTGTCACGCCGGCGCCTGATGGCTATTACGGCCTGAGCAAAGCCTTTGGCGAAGCAGCCAGCGCAATGTATGCCCATCGTTACGGCATCAAGACCATGCTGCTACGCATTGGTAATGCCGATCCGAAAGTGGTGGACGGCAGGCGCGAACGGATCTGGACGAGTGGACGGGACATGGTCCGACTCATCGATATTGGCCTGACGCATCCGGAAATCGACTGCGACGTTGTCTATTCTGTGTCGAATTGCCCGAACCCTGTATTCGATAATAGCCGCGCTGAACAACTCGGCTATAGGCCGCAAGATTTTGCCAGTGAGCACAGGGCGCAGGAATTTCAATCGCTATCTGAGTTACCCGCCGAAGCGGCGACGAAAGTGGGCGGCTTTTTCGCAGTCAATCCGCTGCCTGTGTCTGCGCGAGAATAGGCCAAAAGAAAACCGCGGGGAGGAATTTATGAAAATTACGTCAGCAGAAGTCATCCTTGTTGAAATTCCCTTTGCGCTGCGCGGAACGGGCGTTGGCATCATGCCGACCGCATGGAAGACGCTGGAATTTGCCTTGGTCCGATTGGAGGACGAGCTCGGCAATGTCGGATGGGGTGAAGGCTTTGGATATTCTCTGATCGACGCCACCAAATCCGTGATTGATCGTTTGATCTTGCCCCTGCTGGTTGGGGCGGAAATCGACGACATCCCGGCGTGGAACGCCAAAACGCAGCGGCAGTTGCACATGTTCGGACGTTACGGCGTGACGATCTTTGCGATTTCCGGCGTCGACATCGCATTGTGGGATCTCGCCTCGAAACGTGCGGGCAAGCCGCTCTACCAATTGCTTGCAGGAGAGCATCAGGTCCGCCACGAAATTCCCTTCTATGCGAGCCTTGTTCGGTACGCCGAGCATGATCTAGTCGTCGATGCCTCGAAGCAGGTAAGGGATGCGGGTTTCAACCGCATCAAGCTCCACGAAATCACCTTGCCAGCCATCACTGCCTGCAGGAAAACGGTTGGGGGCCACACTGATATATGCGTCGACGTCAACTGCGCATGGTCACACGAATTCATCGAAAACAATCTCGCGGAATTGAAGGCGCTCGCGCTCACATGGCTGGAAGAGCCGATCTACCCGCCGGAGGATTTCGCGGGACTGGCCGCTCTTCGCGGCAAAGGACTGAATATCGCCGCCGGTGAGAACTGGTGCACTAGTTTTCAGATCGAGGAGGCGTTGAAAACCGGGGCTGTCGATTACCTGCAGCCGAGTATGACCAAAGTTGGCGGCATTTCCGAGTATCTCCGGATTGTGGATCTGGCGGAGGCGGCCAATACGACGCTGATGCCCCATTCCCCCTACTTCGGCCCTGGCTTTTACGCCTCGCTGCAGGTTGCTGCTGCACGTCCTTCAATCACCGCGCTTGAGTACAATTTTGTTCAGCCGGACGCCTGGCTTGCCGACGTCGAGGGTATACGCAACGGCGACATGATCCGTGTCTCGGACAAACCCGGTATCGGCTTCGAGCCGGATTTGGATGTCGTCAAGAAATACGGTCGCGTTTTAGGGAGTCGCATTCAATGAAGGCCAACAACATCAAGAAGATCTGGTCAGAGGGCGGCTGCGTCCTCAACGGATGGCTGTCGATCGCCAATGCCTTTTCGGCCGAAATCATGGCCGAGCAAGGCTATGACAGTATCGGCATCGATTTGCAGCACGGTATCGTTGACTATCAGGCAGCGGTTTCCATGCTGCAGGGGATGCGGGCAAGCGGCGTCGTGCCTCTTATTCGCGTTCCCTGGCTCGACCCCGCCCAGATCATGAAAGCTCTCGACGCTGGCGCCTACGGCGTTGTTTGCCCGATGATTAATTCGCGTGCCGAGGCTGAAGCACTCGTGTCTTACGTCCGGTATCCACCAAAAGGGGTCCGCAGTTTTGGACCTTCCCGTGCTGCTATTTCGGCGGGAGCCAATTACGGCCAGGAAGCGGATGATCAAGTGTTATGCATTGCAATGATTGAAACAGCGGAAGCGATGCGAAACCTCAACGAGATCGTCACGACGCCGGGCCTTGACGGTGTCTATATTGGGCCTGCCGATCTCACGATCGGGCTCACGGGCATGAAATATCCGACCGGTTTCGATCGGGAAGAACCAGAACTGGTTGAGAACATCAAGCGGATCTTGAGTGCGGCGCATGGCGCCGGGATCAAGGCGGCACTTCATTGCGGAACGCCAACCTATGCGGCGAGAGCCGCAGAATGGGGGTTCGACATGGTCACGGTCTCAAATGATGTCACGTTGCTGGCTGGCGCGGCGGCCGCAAGTGTCAAAACATTCCGTGATCTGAGGAGCGCAAAGTCAGATGGATCACCGGCGCCGACGAAACAATCGGGCGGCAAAAGCGCATATTGAAGCGGGAGAAGATTATCTATGACAGCAAACGTCTCGCCGGCACAGGTTGTCGGGACTGGCCCGACACGAATAATAGCGGTGACCGGATGGATGGGCGATCACCGCTTGTTCGAACCGTTCCTGCCGCTCATCGACAAGGAACGCTACAGCTTCGCGCTTCTCGATGCGCGCGGATATGGCAGCCGCATTCAGGAAGACGGCCCTTACACAGTCGAGCAGATTGCCGCGGATATCGTCGCTTGCGCCGATCAACTCGGGTGGGAGGGCTTTCACGTTATCGGACACTCAATGGCCGGGATGTCGGCGCAACGGCTGGCTATTGATATCCCGGAGAGGCTTCTTTCGGCGATCCTGCTGGCACCTGTCCCAGCTTCGGGGGCAAAGATCGATGACCAGCGCCGGGAGCTTCTGCTGGCGGCGGTTCGCGAGCCCGACGCAAGAAAGAAACTCATCAATGCAAATACAGGCGGCATCCGCTCTGATGTTTGGCTTGAAAAACTGCGCGACACCAGCCTGGCTGGCACCCGTCCCGACGTGCTGGAAGCCTATATGGCATCGTGGACTGGCAAAGGATTTGCCGAGGAAATCCAAAACGTTCGCGTGCCGGTGCGTGTGATCGTCGGCGAAAGGGATCCGGGTGCGATGCCAGAAAGGCTGCACGAGACGATCGGTTCCTGGTTCCCTAATTTCGAACTACGCGTTCTGAACGGATGCGGCCACTATCCAATGTGGGAAGAGCCTGCCGTCTTTTCTGAGGCCCTGTTCGAAGCGATCGCCTGAGCCGTCTGGCTAATTAACAGCTTCTGAGTTGATGTGGTGAGTGTTTGGTCATTCCACGGGGTTGTTCGGTCATACGGATCACGCCGTTAAATGAAGCAACACACATCGCCCCCAGGAAAGTGTGTGCCCTTGCCATGTCCATTTCCAAGATCCTTGTTGCCAACCGTTCCGAAATCGCCATCCGCGTCTTCCGCGCGGCCAATGAGCTGGGGCTTAAAACGGTCGCGATATGGGCTGAGGAGGATAAGCTGGCGCTGCACCGCTTCAAGGCGGACGAGAGTTATCAGGTCGGGCGCGGGCCGCATCTTGCCCGCGATCTCGGCCCGATCGAGAGCTATCTGTCGATCGACGAGGTGATCCGCGTCGCCAAGCTGTCGGGCGCCGACGCCATTCATCCGGGCTACGGCCTGCTTTCCGAAAGCCCGGAATTCGCCGAAGCCTGCGTGGCGAACGGCATCACGTTCATCGGCCCGAAGCCGGAGACGATGCGCCAGCTCGGCAACAAGGTGGCCGCGCGCAATCTGGCGATCTCGATCGGCGTGCCGGTCGTGCCGGCGACGGATCCGCTGCCGGATGACCCGACGGAGATCGCGAAACTCGCTGAGGAGATCGGCTATCCGGTGATGCTGAAGGCCTCCTGGGGCGGGGGCGGCCGCGGCATGCGGGCGATCCGCGACCCCAAGGACCTGATCCGCGAAGTGACCGAGGCGAAGCGCGAGGCAAAGGCCGCTTTCGGCAAGGACGAGGTCTACCTGGAGAAGCTGGTCGAGCGCGCCCGCCATGTCGAAAGCCAGATCCTTGGCGACACCCATGGCAATGTCGTGCATCTCTTCGAGCGCGATTGTTCGATCCAGCGGCGCAACCAGAAGGTCGTCGAGCGCGCACCCGCGCCTTACCTCAATGCCGCGCAGCGCGAGGAGCTTGCCGCCTACTCGAAGCGGATCGCCGAGGCGACAAACTATGTCGGCGCCGGCACCGTCGAGTACCTGATGGATGCCGACACGGGCAAGTTCTACTTCATCGAAGTCAATCCGCGCATCCAGGTCGAGCACACGGTGACCGAGGTCGTCACCGGCATCGACATCGTGAAAGCCCAGATCCACATCCTCGACGGCTTTGCCATCGGCTCGCTGGAATCGGGCGTGCCCTCGCAGGAAAACATCCGCCTCAACGGCCATGCGCTGCAGTGCCGCATCACCACCGAAGACCCGGAGCAGAACTTCATCCCCGACTACGGCCGCATCACCGCCTATCGCGGCGCCACCGGCTTCGGTATCCGCCTTGACGGCGGCACCGCCTATTCCGGCGCGGTGATCACCCGCTACTACGATCCGCTGCTCGAGAAGGTGACGGCCTGGGCGCCGGACCCGCAGGAGGCGATCCACCGCATGATCCGCGCGCTCCGCGAATTCCGCATCCGCGGCGTGGCGACCAACCTCACCTTCCTGGAAGCGATCATCAGCCACCCGTCTTTCCAGGACAACAGCTACACGACGCGCTTCATCGACACGACGCCGGAACTGTTCCAGCAGGTCAAGCGCCAGGACCGCGCCACCAAGCTTCTCACCTACCTCGCCGACGTCACCGTCAACGGCCATCCCGAAGTCAAGGGCCGGCCGAAGCCCTCCGACGATATCGCCGCGCCGGTCGTGCCGTTCATCGGCGGCGAGGTGAAGCCCGGTACGAAGCAGCGCCTCGATCAGCTCGGCCCGAAAAAATTCGCCGAATGGGTCAAGGCTCAGCCGGAGGTGCTGATCACCGACACGACGATGCGCGACGGCCACCAGTCGCTGCTCGCCACCCGCATGCGCACCTACGATATCGCCCGCATCGCCGGCACCTA
>NZ_AQWP01000026.1 GCF_000375585.1 Sinorhizobium meliloti 4H41
CGACGAATGGTCAGGAAGCGCCTCGTGCAGGCCGAAGCCGATAAACCAGCGAATAGCGATGTTAACCTGAGCCTCGCGGACCAGCCGACGGTCATGAACAATCCCGAGGAGAAAGCCCGCAAGCATCAGCCGGACGGCCACTTCCGGATCAATGCCGGGGCGGCCGACGCCCACCGCATAAAGCTCAGTTACTTCATCGTGCAGCCAGGAGAGATCGAGAACTCTATCGACCTTAACCAGGATGTGATCGTCGGGGATCAGATCCCGAAGCGAGCCGCACATATAGAGTTCAAGCTGATCACGTTCCTTACGGCCGAGCATCGTGAAGGCTCCAGAGAATCAACGATTACTCAATTGAATCAGATGCATGAGACTTCTTCAACAGCCCCACCCGGCATCTTTGCCAGGTGGCGCTAAGAACCTTGGTGACAGCCGCCTTGAGGCCTTCATGCGCATCGGAGACGACAAGCTTCACACCGCGCAATCCTCGGCGGGTCAGCCGGCGCAGGAACTCCGTCCAGATCGGCTCGGCTTCGGACGTGCCGACTTCCATACCAAGTACCTCACGCCGGCCGTCGCTGTTGACGCCGACGGCGATGATGACGGCAACGGAAACGATGCGCCCGCCGCGGCGGACCTTCAGATAGGTGGCATCGATCCAGATGTATGGCCAGTCACCTTCAATCGGCCTGTCGAGGAACGCCTTCACCTTGACGTCGATCTCCTCGCATAGCCGCGACACCTGGCTCTTGGAGATACCGCTCATGCCCATGGCCTTGACCAGATCATCAACCGAGCGCGTCGAGATGCCTTGAATGTAGGCTTCCTGAATGACGGCCGTCAGAGCCTTCTCCGCCATTCGACGCGGCTCCAGAAAGCTTGGGAAATAGCTACCCTTGCGCAACTTAGGAATGCGCAGTTCGACGGTTCCGGCGCGCGTCTCCCAATCGCGGTCACGGTAGCCGTTGCGCTGGACGAGCCGCATCGGGCTCTTCTCACCGAAACCAGCACCGGTCGCGCCGCCAACCTCCAGCTCCATCAACCGCTCGGCCGCAAAGCCAATCATCTCGCGCAACAAATCCGCGTCGGCGCTCTTCTCAACAAGCGAGCGCACGTTCATCATGTCGTTGGTCATCGGTGATCTTTCCATCAGGTTGGTCTTGAACAACCCGACCCTAAATGGAAAACACTGATGGCCGCCTAAACCTCAGGACATACACATGGGGTTCTCTGATCGCGGAGCTGATTGCAAGCTCCCTTTTGACTTATCATGTTCCTGCCGGCTCTATGGTTCTCTTCGCGGTTAACACTGGGTCGCCGCATGTTAGCGTTCGGGACGTGGGTGCCTCAATGTAATCGACGCAGTACCTAAAAGTAGGGCTGCCTCCCCATGTACGAGATCACCGACGCCATCGTCCCGGCAGGGACAATAACACCGCCAAATGGGCGGATTTCTTACAAGCTTAGCCGGTGATCACGCCGTCGCCTCCTTCGACCAGCGGAATTCGCTGCCGTCGACCCAGATCCGATGCATGACCACTGCCAGCTTGCGGGCGATGGCTACACGGGCTTTCTTGCTGCCTATCCGGCGAGCCAGGCGCGCGCCCCACGCTTTCAGCGCAGACCATCTGCCGACCCGTGCCAAGAGAGTGCCCGCGGCCTCGAAGAGATAGGTGCGTGTGAGGGCATCACCGCATTTTGACACTGACCCGTCACGATCGACTTCCCCGGATTGATACCGTCTCGGCGTCAGGCCGAAGTAGGCACCAACACCCGATGAGCGTACAAAGCGCGCCGGATCATCCACCGCCGTGACGAAGCTGACGGCCGTCAAAACGCCAATGCCGGGCACCGTCATTAACCGGCGGCACGTATCGCTGCGTTTGGCGAATCCGAGAATGTGCTCTTCCAACGTTCTGATTTCGTGCTCAATCCGTGCGCGGACAGCCAGCAAGGCTGAAACAGCCTCTTCAAGCCCAGGCTCTCCCGCGCTGAGCTCGCGAACGGATTCCTCATATTTCCGTCCACTGATTTTCCCAACAATCCTGCCAAATGTCTTCAAAAGCCCACGTATCTTGGTTCCGAGATCGCGACGTATATTGACCAGTTGGGCACGGGAGGAAAGCAATGTCCGCACACGATGGCTATCGAGGCTCTTGACCGCAACTTCCTTATACCAGCCGCTTCGAATGATCTGGGCTAGGCCGTAGGCATCATTGTCATCAGTCTTGTTCAGCTGAACCGACAAAGCCGCTTTCGCATGCCGGGCATCAAGGCAGACGACGGGCAGGCCGTTTTCCCGGAGTGCGTGCCAATGCCATGTGGACAATGGTCCTGTTTCCAGACCAATTTTCAGAACTGATGGTGCATGTTTGCGAATGGCTTCAGTCAAAGCTTCCGGTGTTGAGGCAACCTTACCGCGCCACACAACAGCACCTGCTTCATCAAGAACGCATACCGACGTCAGGTCGAGAGACACATCCAGGCCGACAAAGTGTTTTGTCATTCCATTTCTCCACATGGCGAGATCAAACGTCAGCAGTCTAGCTGGGTGCTGGATGCTCCGCGATCACGCCATGTAATCGCGGTGCAACTGCCCCGGCAACTTTTTGCAAGATGATGCTGGCTGGGTTGGTTGCCCCCGATAAGATGGAAATACGGGCTCACGATTGGAACCGGGCCCAAACATCGAATGGAGGCAACCATGGACCAATATATAGGGCTCGACGTTTCATTGAAAGATACTGCGATCTCGATCCGAGAGGACGGGAAGCGGATCTGGCGGGGGAAGTGCGCTTCGGATCCAAAGGTGTTGGCGCAGGTGATCCGCAAGCACGCCCCGAACGCCAAACGCGTCATATTCGAGACGGGGCCGCTGTCGACGTGGTTCTATCACGCACTGACGGCGGAGGGAGTCCCCGCTATCTGCATCGAAGCGCGGCACGCGCAAAAGGTATTGAACGAGACGCTCAACAAGACAGATGCCAATGATGCGGATGGCTTGGCCCAGCTGGCCGAAGCCGGCTTCTACAAGGCGGTCCGGGTAAAGTCATTTGACAGTATGTTGACGCGCACGCTGGTCGGGGCCCGCAATCAGCTCCTGAGCATCTCAACCCAACTTAGCAACCAAATCCGCGGCCTGATGAAGACATTCGGTCTTATCATCCCCAAAGGAACGGGTCGGGTGTTCGATGGCCATGTCAGAGAGCTTGTGGCTAGGAATGACGACCTTGCACAGAGCATATTGCCTCTGCTTGAGGCGTGGCGCGACATCCGCAAGCGCGCGGCCGATCTTGATCGCCAGTTGCTCCCAGTGGCACGGCAGAGCCAGGCTACGAAGCTTCTGATGACCATCCCAGGCATCGGCGCCGTCACGGCCGTGTCCTATGTTGCAGCGATTGAAGATCCAGAAAACTTCAAAACGTCGCGCTCGGTTGGCGCCTGGCTCGGGCTAACAACGCGGCGCTACCAGTCAGGTGAGGTCGACTATAACGGCCATATCTCGCGAAGGGGTGACAATCATCTGCGGGGGCTGCTTTATGAAGCGGCGACAGTGCTTCTCACGAGCGCCAGTGCCAGAACCGAGAGCAGCCTCAAGAGCTGGGGGCTTAAGCTGCGTGAGCGGTTGGGCTTCAAGCGCGCTGCGGTGGCAGTCGCCCGGAAGCTTGCGGTCATCATGCACAGCATGCTCAGGACAGGAGAAGTCTTCAACGCATCGGCTGGCGCCACCGCATAAGCGACCGCCAGCCTCTTCCCTCAGCGCGTCAAACCTGATTTGAGGCCCTGAGCGTCCCTGCTGCGGACGTGGGTTGGACTATTCCGCTCAAAGTGGTGGCAGCTCGTTGAGACTGCGCGCTACACATAGGAAGGTCCTGCCTGCGAAGCCCATTGTGCGGCGACATTTGTCGACCGCGAAGACAACCCTGCTCCCAGCACCGGATAGCTCTGAAGCACATGGCCGCTGAGCGCCGATCCACCAATCAATTTACTCCGCGTTGCCTACCCGCAACCTGGCAAGGTCGCCGAATGCCGAAACCACCTTGACGATTGGAATGCGATTAGATGGGATATTCGGCTTTGTGCCTGATCGTTGACCATTGGGATTGTGGTGCTGCGCTTCTGGCTGATGGTAAAACGAGGTCACGTCTTTCAACAGCCTCAAGCATCAAAAGGAGATGCGCAGCATGAAACACTATTGTGCACTGGATGTGTCGGTGAAAGAGACCGCGGTTTGCATTGTTGATGAAACAGGCAAGATTTGCCGGGAGACGAAGGTTGCTACTCACCCCGATGATTTGATCTCGGTGATGAAGGACCCGAAGTGGCAGATTGAGCGGATCGGTCTTGAAGCCGGACCACTGTCGCAATGGCTTTATGAAGGACTTGCGAAGGCAGGATTGCCCGTGATCTGCATCGAGACCAGGCATGCCAAGGCATAGCTCAACCGAATAAGACGGACCGCAACGATGCGCGTGGAATAGCCCAGATGATGCGCGTCAATCTCTATCGACCTGTGCATGTGAAGACACTGACGAGCCAGAAGCACCGGGCATTGCTGACCGCGCGCAAACTCTTGCAGGAAAAAGCCATCGCCATCGAGAATGACCTTCGCGGATTGTTGCGCAACTTCGGCCTGAAAGTCGGATTGGTCGGCAAGGTCAAATTCGAGGAGCGGATCAATGAGCTCGTCGAAGACAGGCCTGAGCTTCGCGAAATCATGCAGCCTTTGTTGACGGCACGCAAACTGCTGCGCCAAGAGTTCACCAGGCTGCACAAGAAGGTTTTGGAGTTGGTCCGTGAGGATGAAGTCTGCCGTCGGTTGACGACGATCCCCGGTGTCGGCCCCGTTGTCGCTCTCACCTATACGGCTACCATCGATATTCCTGAGCGGTTTGCACATTCAAAAGCGGTGGGTTCTGTGCTCGGCCTGACGCCGAGACTGAACGAGTCTGGTGAAAGCAAACGGGTCGGGCGAGTATCCTGTTGTGGTGACGCGATGACGCGATCCCTGCTCTACGAAGCAGCGCAAGTTCTGCTGGCAAATGTTAAGAAATGGTCGTGGCTAAGAGCCTGGGCGATGAATATCGCCAAACGCCGCGGCAGACAAAAGGCGGTTGTAGCCTTGGCCCGACGGCTTGCGGTGATCATGCATCGCATGTGGAGTGACGGAACCGAATTCTGCTGGACACGGGAGAGCTTGCCTGTTGCTGCGTAATTAGCAACCACGGTAACGAGAACGAGAGGAGACAAGAAGATTCCGCCGCCGGTGGAAAGATGTCCTTCGCAGGACGACGGATGGGGTAAGTTCGCGTGGTTGTCTGTTGCGGTCGCTCATCGCGATCAGGTCGCCGATTAGATTGTTCCGCCCCATTCTTCTGGTCCCATAATGGGAGGGCCACACAGGCCGAGCCCGGAGAGAAGCGCGATACTGCGAAGACATCAATCACCATAGGTACGGATAGTCAGAAGGTGCTTGATCTCACCACGCCAAATAGAGAAGACAACCACCTGATGGGACACGATCGAGAGCAGTGGCAACACATGCGCGCCAACGGCTTTCAAACCGCGTCTGCGAAAACTATGAGGCGATCATCGACGCGGCTTGCGAGGCCTGACGGGAACCCCTCGCAAATCCAATAGCCATTACGTGATCGGAATGAGGCGCTGGGCCCATGTCGGAGAATCCTCATGACCGCTGGCATTACTCTGTTCGAGCGCGCAGGTCGGTTGCTTTGCTGCATTCTCTTGGACAGGATGTGCTAACGGCATGCAAGATGCTGTTTGGTGATGCGTTCCAGGATCATAGCGCGGCTGGAAAGCTGAAGAGCGAAGTCGCCCTGACCACGCCAAGGGGAGGTCAAGTTCCGCGATACGATGTTCGGAACACTGTGGAGGTCCTATACCAGAATCCCGTTGACGGCCGGTCCCATTAATAGAGCAGCGTAATTGGCCCCGTAGAGTCGACCACTGCACTTGGCTGCGAAGTATAGATCAATATTCATTATGCGGGTCTACTCGTGGCCGCGTCATGCCAGCGCGCCGCGCGGTCGACGTCAGCCAGCGTGTAAAGGCGTTTACCTGCGGGTTAACGTCGCCGGCCGGGCTGACTGCAAAATAGCTGTTCTGCGTCTTCAGGGGTGTGTCGCTTAGCGGGATCAAAACGCCACTCTCGAGCTCCATTTCGATCAGATACCTGGGTATAAGGGCGGCGCCGATCGAAGACACGGCAGCCGAGATGATCATGGAAAACTGATCGAAATGTCGGCCGCGCATCAGCCGCTTATCAGTGGTTCCTTTCATGGCGAACCACTCAATCCACGCGCTTTCGCGAGTTATGAGATGCAGAAGCGGAGCCTCTGCGAGGCGAGCAGGCTCACTCGCCAAGTACCTATCGCGGAATTTCGGGGATGAAACGGGCAGCATTTCCTCATCGAACAACTTGTTCAAACGTGCGTCCGGCCAGTTGGGCTTCCCGAAATGGATTGCGAGATCGAAGCGCTCCCGTGAGAGGTCAAACGGTACGGTGCGGGTCTCCAGCCTGATTTCGATGCTGGGATGTTGGTTCAGAAAAGTCCCCAGCCTCGGGATCAGCCAACGGCTGGCAAATGTTGGTAGAATGCCAACACGCAACGTGGCATTTCGCTCGCCAGCGGTAATCGCCCGCGCTACGGATTGCTTCAGGTTCTCAAGATCGACTGCCAAATCGGTCGCAAACCGCCTGCCAGCCTCGGTCAGTGTGACGCGCCGTCCCACCCGCCGGAACATTGTCACGCCGATCGTCTCCTCAAGTTCCTTGACTTGTTTGCTGACCGCGCTTTGCGTGATGTGAAGTTCCTCCGCCGCCAGCGTAAAGCTTTCATGCCTGGCAGCGCACTCGAAGCTGCGTAACACGGCGTAGGACGGCAGATTGCGGTGACCTACGGACTGCAAAGGCACAACACCTTCTATGAGCGGAACTCGCAGCCCAAAGCTAGTTGGGCCCGCAAAGATATGACGACGACTGCACGACCGGCCGATCGAGGTGCGCAGAGTTCGAAGGATTCCCCAGGGGGCAAAACCATGTCAGCTTCGCGCCGGAATCGGGTTGAGAGGATGATTGACGATTGCGTTTTTTCGACGTCAGCAACCTTGCCCATCACCTCGACCTGTCACTGCTCGATTGCGCGGCTATTTTGGCAATCGCGTCTCGCTCAGCGATTGAACGGATATAGCCTCTGGTAGTTTACGACGCGACTGAACGACCCTCTCAAATGCCTTAGACCTGAGCGACGATCATGATGCGGGACGAGCCAAGCGCGCCCTGATCGGAACGCCTCCTTCCATCGACAGAAGCAAATCCATTCTTACAAACAGGGGCAATTGCAAGGAGCTCGCCTTCGCGGCGCGTGGTATCTCGAAAGTCAACTGCGGTGAAGGAGGGAGTCCTCATGCCGCTCGTTCGGATGCACGCGAGACAGCTAAGGGAGGCCATCGACCCCGAATCCAACTCTCGCCGAGCAATTCGTCATCCTCGCCGCCTGATCCGCAGCATGCCGATCCTGCTATGCGCCCCAATTCAGCTCCTTACAGCAAAAACCAGCTCTCTCATGCTTAATTGCAACAGCAGCGATCACCTCATACTTGACGACACCTGCGCTCGGTAGTGAGGGCTCTAGATTGTTCCTATTCGCCAACAGTCGGAAATGGTGTAATCGACCAATTGATTAAGTCGACGGCGCGCTGAAGTATCGCCGCGGTGCGATCACGGCTAGTTGAAGTGGCGATGACATGTCCGATGCGGTCTCGGTAGTCGCCCTTCCTCACAATCCGCGTCTTGGGTTGGATGTACAATTTGACTTCGGCGACGCCTGGTAAGGCAGCCGCGCGACTGTCGCCATCGATCCAATCAAGTATTCCATCGCGATCAGCATTTAAGCAATGCGCGGCCGCAAAGTGCAAATGCCGTCTGCGCAAGTCCCATTCGCTGCCAACGACAAGCCTGATGTGCTCGGTAATGAGATCGACACCGCAGGCCGCCTGAATGAGCCGGGGACTAGTCCCACCCGCAACACGCGGATTGACTTCGATGACGACTGGACCAAGCTTCGTCCATCGGAGATCAACGTTCGTGGGCCCCCAGCCAAGACCGAGAGCTGGCAAACAGCTCAGCGAAACATCGGCGATGCGCTCATGCTCGTCATCAGTTAACGGGGCCGGACAGGTGAAATGACGGAAGACAAAATGGGGTGGGTGGTCGAAGTCGGCGGCGTCGATCCCAATGATCTCATTTCCCATTATATGAGCGCTAAAAAAGGGTCCTTGTGCGAATTCTTCGACCAGTACCCTCGGCGAAGACCGCCATATATGCTGTCCGCCCAATAGATAGGTTCTATGCTCGGCCAACTCGTCGGCGTTTCGGCACAACCGAACTCCGCTGCTGCCGCTGCCTAGGGCTGGCTTAACGATCACCGGCAGCCCAATCTCTGCGGCAGCGCTTTCTATCTCCGTCGCATTCGCTGCTAAGCGATAAGCAGGTATCGGAACGCCGGCCTCTTCAAGGAGCTGACGTTGAGTGAATTTGTCGCAGCATCGTTCAATGGATGCGGGGTTCGGTCCCGGTAGATCGAAATGCCGACAGAGCTTGACGCCTGTCGCATAGACCGACTCGTCGGCGCCTGAAAAGCCAGTAATGCCAGCAATGTCATAGGTCGCACGCAGCCGGGAACATTCGTCGATCAGCGCATCAAGATTGTCGGTATCGACCCGGATTGCCTCAACGGCTTCCGCCGTAAGATAGTCGTACTGGGCTGGATCAGCCGAAAGGGTAATTGGATGAAGGTCAAGACGCCGGGCCGCTTTCACGTATAACAGACCAATACTCCCATGGCCTTCAAGCAGGATGAGCGCTCTTCTTGTCATTGGCACCGACCTCCGTTGAACGCTGTGCGGCAATCCGAGCGTAACAGGCATCAGCTTTTCAGCCCTGCCTGTCTTGCGCTTTGTGGTGAAGCTATCACTGGATGGGTATCGGCGGTCGCAAAGATTCTGTAAATTTAGTTGAAGGATCTGTTGCCGTTTTTAGGCGTCGCCGGCTCGGGGACCAGACAGTGATCCTGGGGATTGTCAGTATGGCTGACGACGTTTACCTCTCGTCGCTTCGTCGACAATGCAAAAGGAACGCCGAGGTAAGGGACTGGACTGTTGACCATTCGACCGGCATTAAGCGCGGTGGCGGTAGTTCGCCCAGCCTCGCAGGATCGGGTAGAGCTACTCAGGGCCAGACTGAACATGGTGGAACTCGTTTCGTCGGCCCGGCTAGCTGGAAAAAATTGGAGATCGTTCGACATCGTCAGTAGCACTGCCGCCCGGCCCGACTGCGCTGCCACAACGGTCCCGCTGGCGGGGCGAGGCCGGCCAACATGTTCAAATCCAGGCTCTTGCCCGCAGAAGCGCGTTGAGCTTTGACCAAGCGGAACGCCCGATCGGCAATGCTCTCCGCGCGGCGAGCGACCGCGCCGGAAGGATTTCACCTGCCGGCCTCTCGAAGAACGGTGCGTGAACCTCTCCATTCATACACTCCGACGCTCACCACCACGCCTCTTGACCGCAGCAGCTCGGACTGGTTTGAGACCCGCTCCTGAGTGCCGATCGCCGAGGGCCATGCTCGATCATTCACTCCGCTTGACGTTACGGGGTTAGCTCATACTGAACGCCTTCCGTGCCTCTGCAGCACACTTTCATCTATAAAGATGAGCCGGCTGGATCGAGGTCAGTTGAGCGTTGAACCAGTCCTGACGCCGCTTCAGGAGGTCTGGGCGCTCCTGCTCCAATGCGTGTGCGCTCTTTCCCGAATGTGAGGCCGCGCTTTCGCAGCCAGACGTCGGGAGTGCTGTAGCCGATAGAGACGGATCGGTGCTCTTCCAGAGGCAAAACCATCTGGTTCAGCGAAATGTCCTTCGACGCCTCGATCATGCCGATGTGAAAGTCTGAGACGGGAGCCGACAGATCGACA
Organism: Sinorhizobium meliloti 4H41; assembly: GCF_000375585.1. Lineage (GTDB taxonomy): Bacteria > Pseudomonadota > Alphaproteobacteria > Rhizobiales > Rhizobiaceae > Sinorhizobium > Sinorhizobium meliloti_A. Next base: position 9,992 of record NZ_AQWP01000026.1, read on the forward strand.
CGCTTGGCAGCACTCACCTGACCCTGCCGGGCGCTCGGGATCGAAAGCAACGCCGTCGAAATCCCGATCCCGAACCGCGCTGCAGCCGACCGCGCGGACATCTCACCAACCGATGTGGCCAGAACCCGGTGTCGACGATCATCACTCAATGCTTAGACCATGTCCTCCGACAAATCGAACTCACTGAAAAAGGAACCCTCATGCAGATTCCGATTTCGTCGGACGCGCTCTAGCTAGCCGGCCAGTTGAAGCACAGCCTATCGCAGCTTGAGTGTCTCAGCAGATTTACGGTACACAGATGCCTGCCAAGCGCTGGTTCCGTCGGAAGCGCGTGGCCCACGCCTCCGGGGCGTGCTCCTATCATTAGATGATTTCGATTACGCGGGGCTTCGCACAGGGAAATAGCCGAAGCTGAAACCTGCACTTCACCGTGTCGCCCCTGTGATCTGCTCAAAAATTAATGGAAGTTTTACAAAAATCAGCTGCGCAAGCTGATTAAGTGTGGCGACGTCAGACTGTCATGCTGCTGCAGGAGGAAACAATGAAAGACATCGTCGTGATCGGATCAGGCAAAATCGGCTCTATGATTGCACGGTTGCTCGTGGATACCGGAGACTATCATGTCACCGTCGTTGACCGCAGGGCGCAACAACTGGCGGAGATTGAAAACGGTCCTGCGCATTCGACGGCCAACCTCGACATCACCGACGATGCGGCTTTGACTGCGCAGCTCTCCGGAAAATTCGCGGTCTTAAGCGCGGCGCCCTTCCAACTCACCGTCGCTATCGCCACCGCTGCGGCCAGGGCTGGAACGCATTATCTCGACCTAACGGAAGACGTTGAATCCACGCGGGAGGTGAAACGGATCGCGAAAACGACCAAAACCGCTTTCATCCCACAATGCGGTCTGGCACCGGGTTTTATTTCCATCGTAGCGAGCGACCTGTCGCGCAGGTTCGACACCCTCGACAGCGTACGGTTGCGCGTCGGCGCCCTCCCGCAGTTTCCGAGTAATGCCTTGAACTACAATCTCACCTGGAGCACCGACGGGGTCATTAACGAGTACATTCAGCCCTGCGAAGCGATCGTCAACGGCGAGGTCATTGAAGTTCCCGCTCTGGAGGAACGTGAAGAATTCTCGCTCGACGGCGTTACCTACGAGGCCTTCAACACCTCTGGCGGACTCGGAACGCTCTGCGAAACGCTGAAGGGCAAGGTCGACACACTCAACTACCGGACCATACGCTATCCGGGTCACGCAGCGATCATGAAGGCGCTTTTGCACGACTTGGGGCTACGACACCGCCGCGATTTGCTGAAAGATATACTCGAACACGCCCTGCCGACCACGGTGCAGGATGTCGTGATCGTCTTCGTGACCGTCTCTGGACGCAGAGACGGTCGGTTAGTTCAGGAAACCTACGCGAACAAAATCTACAGCGCTAAGATCGGCGGGCGTATCAGAAGCGCGATTCAGATCACCACCGCATCCAGCATCTGCGCGGCCCTCGACCTCCTTAACGGCGGCAAGATCTCAGTGCAGGGCTTCATCAGACAGGAAGATATCGGGCTCGACGCGTTTCTGGAGAACCGCTTCGGGGCCCCCTATCGGCAAGGAGACGCGGCGAAGCGCCAAAATGCTTGCCTTGATGACAGGCTGGGCATTGCCTGAGGGAACGCCCGGTGAGCTTCTCGTAGCGGTCGCGGTACCCCTTCGGAGCTCGGCTGTCCGACGGCTTGGAGCCGGCATGCCGAGCAGGTCGCGGCAACGGGCAAGCTTTTGTTCGCGGCAGCGATTGCCGAGCCGAGGAAGCCGTAATAACGGATCCGATGGAAGTCCTCGGACGTGTAACAGAAAGCGTCGGATGAACTCATCGGCCGACACAGTCATGAACTTTTGCCGATCACGTGCCGATAACCCTTCCAGGGGAAACGCACGGCGCCATCCTCGATATCGACGAGGCGGTTGTTGGAGATGGCGACGCGGTGCGTGTATAACGGCCGACGTAATCGAGCACCTGTTCAGGCCCGGCGAAGGGCGGCTTGGCAAAGACGACCCACTCGGCCCTTCGCAGCGGCGCCAAATAGCTCCGGAAAGCTTTGCGATCGCTGAGGCGCTGCAAGTCGGAGAAGAACTGGAGCTTGCCGGCGTCGAAGGCTTTCTCCAGGTGCCCCAGGAACAAGCGTCGGAACAGGCGTGAGAGTACACGGACCGGCAGGAAGAACCCGGGCTTGCGGGTGATCCCTCGTGGACAACGCAGTGCGGGTGGGGATGGTGCAGCGGATTTTGTCCCCAGGTGTGCAGAACGGCGAAGGAACCGATCTCGGCGCCGAGATGCTTGGGGCCAGCAACGATGGTGCGTAGTATCTCGGCGATGGCCCGGAAGGCGAGCGCCTTGTTCTGATAGGCGATGGCGGCAATGGGCTCCGGCAGCGTGAAGACGACGTGAAGGTACTGCGTGTCGAGAAGCCCGGCGCGCCGATCCTCCAGCCATTGCGCACAGGCCAGCTGAGCGGCCGCCAGTGATGTGTGCTGAGCACGATAGGCCTCGCCGTGGCGACGGAATATATCCGCCAGTTTCGGCCCCGAACGGGCCATCGGCGGGCGCTCAGAAGTACTGAGGCTTGAGGGGCGGCGACAAAGTGGGCGCTGGACGCGGCAAGAGATCGAAGGGGTTCGATGTGGCGCAGACCTTGTTGGTGGCGATACGCAGATAATGGGCGGGTGGTCGCGAGGCTGCGGTGACCGAGCAGCACTTGAATGGTGCGCACGTGAGCAACGGCCTTCAGGAGAGATGGACGGCGAAGGCGTGCCGCCCTGTGCGGTGTGATCGGCTTGGACAAGTCGGAGATTTCGCGCGCTTTCGCGCAGGCTTGTCCCACCGCGTCCCTGGTGATAGGACGGCCGGCGCGATCACCGGGGTAGAGCCACGCCTTCGGCCGCTGCATCGTCCAGTAGTCGCGCAGGATCTCCAAGAGCTTGGGCGACAGCATCACTTAGCGGTCCTTCTGGCCTTTGCCCTGGTAGACACGGATCACCATTCTCTGGCTGTCTGTATCCGTGGGCTTCAGCTGCACCGACTCTGAAATGCGCAAACCAGCGGGGTGGCCCACACAATGCCAATACCATGTTTCTGCGTTTCTCTCCTGCGCTCAATTGCGCAAAAGACGATCATCTCCTAACTACCATCACCTGCGCTGGCGGGGAGGAGCGACACTGATTGTTGCTGTTTGTCAAGGAAATGGCGTGATCGACCACCCGATTGAATCGGTGGCACGCTGAAGTATCGCGTTGGTCTGAATGGGGCTTGGTGAAGCGGCGATGACACGTCCGATCATGTCTCGGTAATCGCCTTTCCTGACGATCGGCGTCTTGGATTCAACATACAATTTGACCTCGACGACACCTGGTACAGCAGCCGCCCTGCTTTCGCCATCCGCCCAATCGAGAGTGCCATCGCGATCAGCAACTAGAAACCGTGCGGCCGCACTGTGCGAGTGCCTCCTACTCAAATCGCATTCGTCGCCGATGACAAGCTTGATGTGCTCGCTGATGAGATCGACACCATAAGCGAGCTGAACCAGTTGAGGATCGGGCGCGCCAGCAAGACGCGGATTGACTTCGATGACAACTGGGCCAAGCTTCGTCCATCGGAATTCAATGTTCGTTGGCCCCCAGCCAAGGTCGAGAGCTCTCAGACAGCTCTGCGAAACATCGGCGATACGTTTATGCTCGTCATCACTCAGCAGGGCCGGATAGTTCAACTCACGGAAGACAAAATGCGGTGGGGGGTCGAAGGCAGCGGCGCCAATTCCAATGACCTCATTTCCCATCATTTGAGCGATATAGTGGGGGCCCTGAGCGAACTCTTCCACCAGTACCCTCGGCGAAGACCGCCATATGTGGCTCCCGCCCAATAGATGAGCGGTATGTTCGGCTAACTCGTCAACATTGCGGCACAATCGGACACCGCTGCTACCAGTGCCTGCGGCTGGCTTAAGAACAACCGGCAGGCCGATTTCCGCGGCCGAGCTTTCTACATCTGTCGCATTCTCCGCTACGCGATAAGCAGGTATTGGGATGCCGGCTTCTAGAAGGAGCTGACGTTGAGCGAACTTGTCGCAGCATCGTTCAATCGATGCAGGGTTAGGTCCCGGCAGATCGAATTGCTGGCAGAGCTTGGCAACTGTCCTATAAACTGAGTCCAAGGCACCCGTGATGCCAGCAATGCCACAGGTTGCACGCAGTCGCGAACATTCGCGGAGCAGTGCATCAAAATTGTCTGTATCGACACGAATTGCCTCAATTCCTTCCGCCGCAAGATAGTCGTACTGGGTCGGATCGGCTGATAGCATAATTGGATGAAGCCCAAGACGCTGGGCTGCTTTCACGTATAGCAAACCCAAACGCCCATGGCCCTCAATCAGGATGAGCTTTCTTATTGTCATTGGCTGTTAATCCTCCGTTGAGCGCTGTGCGGCGGCCGAGCGTAACCAGGCATCAGCTTTCTCACTCGTGCATGAACTCAGACCTTGCGGTGACGATACCACTGTCCGGAAGTCGCGGTCGCAAAGGTTGCGTGAATTTACTTGAAGGATTTGTTGCAACGACTGACCTGGCGGGATCCTTGGTGATCATGCGGTATCAAGTCTGATCACGGTCTTCGGCGGCACGCCCGGTTCCGACGTACCAAATCGGTGCCCATGCTCATAAACAACTCAACACCCATGTTTCAAGGTCGCGTTGAGCGGCTCGCGCGCGCGACGCCTGCTTGGCCCTGGCCGGCAGTTATCCCAAGCCAGGTGGCGGCGCTGCGCCTGATCGAGCCCGCACCGGACGGCCGCGGGTGATCGGGCGAGGTGCCGACAAGGGCTACGATGCGAAGGTTTTCATCAATGAACTGCGCTTGATGGAGTTCACGCGACAGGTCATCGATCATCTGCGAGCGCAACGGCAGGATGACGGACGAACGCTTAGCCGGCGTATTTCCCGAACGGAGAAGCGGGCGCGTCCCCAGGCGGGGCTCGCGGATCGGCTCGGGCTGTCAAGCGAATCGAGGATTTGGGAGGGTGCCCTACTTTCTCATTTCGCCGACAGGACCATAGATCGCTTACGGCGCTATCTGGCGGTTCGGGCGCTGTATGGTGCGCTCACCGAGGACGCAGCGCTGTTCCTGTCTGCGGCGGGCGGATTCATCGCGAAGCGGAGGATCAATAAGGTTCCAGAAGCTTCGCACCAACCTTGGTTGGACCGTGCGGGGGGTTCTTGGCGAGGTGCGCATTCACGACCTGCGCCACACATTCGCCGCCGTATCCAGCTCTGGCACGAGCATGGTGCCGATATCGACAACGCCATGGTGGCGCTCTCGACTTATGTCGGTCACGCTGAGATATCCGATACCTACTGGTATCTAACCGGCGTCCCGGAACTCATGGCGGTCGCTGGCAAACGGTTCAAACTCTTCGCCTCTACGGTTGGAGGGGATCATCATGACGGATCCCAAGCTGACATCGTCCTTCCCCAACCTGCTTCAAAACGCTTCTTCGTCGAGCATCTGGGCAATCAGCGAGCCCTCAGTTCGCCACCATCGCCGCCTACCGCGATACCTTTCGATTGTTGCTTGACTTTGCCGAGGCGACGATTGGAAGCCGACCTTAATGCGCAGTTGATCCTGAGCTTCCTCGATCATTTGGAGAAGGAGCGGAGCAACTGCGCCCGCACTCGCAACGCTCGCCTGGCGGCGCTTCACTCTTTCCTTAAGTATGCCGCCCACTACGACCTGACCGCGCTCCCAGTTATCGAACAGGTGCTGGCCATTCCGATGAAATGGTTCGACCGGCCGGTCTTGGGGTTTTTGTCACGCGAGGAGATGCAGGCGATCCTTGAGGCGCCGGATGCGCGGACATGGGCAGGTGAGCGGGATCGCACACTGTTCAGGCTGATGTACAACATCGGCGCCCGCGCGTCTGAAGCCATCGGCCTGCGCGTCGGCGAGGTCGTCGTCGATGCCTCGGCTGTCGCGCACCTGCATGGAAAGGGCGCAAAGATCGCAGCGTGCCGCTCTGGCGTACGACCGCCAACCTGATCCGCAACTGGAAGCGCCGGTTGGACTGCGCAGGCGAGGAGAACTTCCTGTTTCCGAACCGGGGCGGAGGATGCACGGCGCGTTCGAATGCCACCCAGCGCCTTGAGCTTGCGGTCTCGGCCGCCGCGGAACGTCACCCGCAACTCGCATCGCTCGATTTCGCCTCACACCATGCGGCACACCACGGCGATGCATCTCCTGCAGTCCGGCGTCGACATCAGCGTCATCGCCCCTGTGGCTGGGTCATTAGAGCCCCGCCACAACGCAAATGTACCTTCAGGCGGATCTCGCCATGTGCCGAACAGCCGATCTTAGAGCAGACACCTTTTGTCGGTTTGTCGAGTCCGAAACACACGCATGCCGAACCAAGACCTTGTTGTCCCGAGGAAATAGTTGAAAACAAGACCAGAGTACCGCCTTGGCGAGTTGGTACGCGTTTTGCTGGCTTAACAGAGCAGGAAGCCGCTATTTGGCATTCACGCAGTGGTCACATCGTGATCAATCCAGGGAAAACGAATATGTCAGGTCTTGTGAAATTTCATTTTACGGGAAGGCGACCATGGCAGAGCGACAGTGCCTCCACCCGCCTGAGTCTGACTTTCTCCTCCTGCTGGCGTACGATGACGGCGACGTCCGTCATGATCGCCAATCCCCTGCTAGAAGTCTGCTCCTCGGCTTATCGCCGCACGTTGATCAATTCACGGGCCCCCCTGCGACTAAGAACACTGCCGTCTTTCGTCGGCATGGCGACCCCATTATTGGAAGAGGAAACCTGTAGATGAGAAAAGTCGTTGCAGCTAAGCTTCATGGCATCACTGTCACCGGCTCGGATCTGAACTACCACGGATCAATAACTCTCGACCCAGATCACTGCGAAGACGCGGGTATTCTTCCGCTCGAATTCGTTGAGATCTGGAATAGGGCTTCAGGCGCGCGAATCAGCACATACGTCATCTACGGTGAGAGAGGTTCCCGTTGCTGCGTGCTGAACGGAGCCGCTGCTCGTACATGTCAGCTCGGAGATGACATGATTATTTGCTCCTCCACATACATTGAGGAACATCAGATCACAAACATCAAGCCGCGAGTGCTGACGTTCGACCGGGACAATTCTGTCCGCGATCGAATGTTCTACGATGTTAGGACAAGGGATGATGGAACGGTGACATTCGAGGTTCGCGAGGGCTCTCCTCCGCCGTAATGCCCTAACGATCCCGAGTTACCTTCGCTGGGAGCTATGAGTGGCCGCGAAGGACTCCGGGGAAACTTCCGCTGGTCAAATGGCCTTACGTCCAAGACCAACGATAAGCTGACCCTAAGTCATTCTGAAAGGTAATCTACATGCAATTCGCGCTCATTTATGGCGGCCGCTCGGTGGAGCACGTCGGTTCGATTGCGATGTACAATCACGTCGCCGATGTCCTCAACGACGCTTCCGATGCGAATATTTCGCCGGTATCCATATACTACATCTCCCCATCCGGAGACTTGCTCAGGCTCGCACTTAACGGGGGTCGTCTTCCCAAGCACCATGAGTTCGCAATTCGCGCTGAAACGCATCCGCTCGCCTCTCTCGCTCACCTACTCAAGAGCGAAGGCCTTTTCGTCTTTTCGCTTCTTCAGGGTCAGGACGGGGAAGATGGCCAAATTCAGGCTATTGCCCAATTCCACGATATTCCGGGTAGTTTCGGCGATAAGACTGCGGCCACGCTCTCAGCAGACAAGTATCTGCAGGGCGTAGTTGCCAATCGACTTTGCCCCGAGTTGACTCCCATTCCGACAATTCACATCTCCCAAGGCAATCTCGAAGCGGGTATCTCAGAGGCCCTGCAGCATCTTTCTGGCCCGTGTGTCCTCAAACCGAACACACTCGGAGGATCCTTTCTCACCGAGTGCAAGGACAAACTCTCAGAGGATGACCTCCGCTCCTATTCCGAACGGATCGGTCGGTATGACGCTTCGTTTTTGGCCCAGCAGCGAATTGTTGGAACGGAGTATACGTGCGGCATCTTAATAGACCACCATCAGATTACGCCGCTTCCGATTGCGCGGATCAACAATCCCTCAGGCTTCCTCGGATACGATCAGAAGAAGCGAGAGGTCTCTGTTGACTTCCACGACGTAGAGGAGATGCTTCGAACTCGTATCGCCTCGATTTCCACGAAGATTGCGCGGGAGTTCAGGCTCCACACATTCGGGCGCCTCGACTTCATCGTTGATGAGGAGCTACGTGTCCACTTCTTCGAAGTCAACGTGGTCCCAGGGCTGACGGCAAAAAGCATGTTTACGAAGATGCTCGCAGAAGCCGGCTTTGACCTGTGCCACGTCATTCGGCTAGCTGCCTCCAACGAGGCACATCAACGGCATCGAGAGAACATTCGCAAGACCGAGACCAGCTGTATCTGCAGGACTGCAGTCTAACGGTGTGATCACGCGCATGCGTCGCCCCTCCGTTTCGGCAAGAAGCGGACAGACTGACTGCGCAACGCCCGGGAACGTCGTGTACTCGAGCAAGATGGCACTAATCTCGGGATGGTTCTCCCGCGACCGATTCAACCGCGAACAAACGTCGTCCCGCAGGACGCTCATGGCAGTTGGCGTCGGCGGACGCTCCATCTCATTTTTTCCAGTGCCGAACGTCAAGACGGCACGTTTAGCCGATGCCGGTAGCTGCGGCAAAGGCGGTGACGACCATTCTGGCGGCCCATGACATGGCGCTCGCGTCCGGTAGTGCGCATATCCCAGCGAAGAGCGCACTGACAGCTCCGGCAACACCCACCGCAGCCCACAAAAGCCCGGTTACTGAACTGCCCGCCGCCGTCGCAAAGTGATAGGCGACGAACACCGGAATCACGACGGAGAGGGGGCCCCATGTGAGCTGGTAAAGTGAATAGGAGACCGCCAGGCCGAGTAGCGTCGGCTGCCGCACCAGTATCTGAATGCCTTGAATCGTTTGGCGCAGGAAAGATGTCTGTCTGGAAGCCAACCCGGCAAGCGCTGGACTTGCAAAGGTCTGCCGCGATCATAGAAATCGCAGCTTCCGACCCGAGCCAGGCACCGACCACGCCCGCGCCCGCCGGCACAACGACATCGATGATGGCATAGACCGCGGTGTCCAGCGCATTAGTCAGATCAAGCTCGTGGGGTGGAACGAGTCGCGGCAGCAGAGTGCGAGTTCCCGCGGCGTCCAAAGGGCCAAGGAGCGAGAACAGCATTACCAGGATGAACAGGACGGGCGGACTGGACCAACCGGCCACCGGCGAAGCTGATCGCGGCAATCAAGACAGCGTTGGCGATCAAACAGAACGCCCGCGACAGGGCTGACAATCAGGACAAGGAACGATCGCTGCAAATGTAAGCCACCCTCCCAGGGCCGGTGACGAAAGCTGCGCCAGCACGAACAGAACCAATGTGAGAACAAACATGCGACTGGCCAGACGGGACAGGGTCGTAGCGAGGATCAGAGAGAATAGGCCAGGAATCTTCAAAAGACCGCGGTATGAGTTCTGCTGTTCCATGTTTACCTGCGGTATCAAACGGACAAACTAAGGCTGTGCGAGCCATCAGGCTGCTTTCTGCCGCGCTCCTTCCGCCAAATGACTAGTTCCGCGGCAGCGGCTTAGGCAGCTTGGAAACAGGCATCATCTGCGTCCTCGCCGAAGCAGCGCAGGAGAGGCCATCTGCAGTACTCGCCGGGGCACGACCCACTGCCAAGTCGAGGCGCCGGCATTATTGGACCTTGTCCATATATGCACTCCTTCAGGCAGCGGGGTGCCTGTCAATAAGTTCTTTCACTCTCCTTTTGCGGCGCATCTCAGCGCGCGTCCAGCGTTCCGATATGACGGCGCACTTCAGCTGCATGCCCCGAAGGAGCGTATTTGCTACAGAAATCTGGTAGTCGGTTGATCTTATTCCTGGTCCTCCTCCGAACTGCAGAGCGTCTCTGCACTCTTCGAGGCTCGCCGGTAATACGCCATCGAGTTGGCTGGCCAACTCGCTTCGGCGCTCCGCCACCCGGCTATCCTGAGACACGCGCTTGGCGATCTCGCCAACTAATGTGTGGGCCTTCCTGAAGGGAACCCCTCGCGACGCCATCCGCTCGGCGGCGACCGCCGTCATCGGTGAGCCCTCTTCCAAATTTTCACGCATTGACTTCGCGTTGAAAGACATGAATTTCAGGATAAGGGATGTGAGCGTGATGGCCCGCTTCAGGGCATCTTCTACAAGGCCAAGCGGAGAGCAACTGTAGTTGCTTGCTTCGATCGAGTTGCTGAAAGGCGCTTTGCAGGTTGCGGTTGCCGCAGAAACGTATGCGCCAACCACGGTGCTTGCCGACCCCTTTATGTGTTCAAGCAGAAACGGGTTCTTTTTCTGGGGGAGCGTTGAAGAGCCGCCGGCGAGACTGTCGGGAATGTCGATGAGAGCGAACTCGCGCGTCGTCCAAACCTGCAGGTCCTGGGCCACACGACTGAGCAAGATCGAAACGCCAGCGAAGATTGAAAGCGCTTGCAGGTGATGATCGCGGCTTGCAACCGCATCAAGTGAGTTGAATGATGGTAGTTCAAATCCCAAGAATCTTGCGGTCTTCAAGGGATCTATAGGCATGCTGGTGCCTCCGCCGGCACCAGCTCCCATAGGGCAGTTCCTGATGTCTTCCAGCAGGCAATGGAGGCGCTGGCGCTCGCGGCCCAGGGCGAAGAAGACGCCAAGTAGGTAGTGCCCTGGCGATCCGGGGAGTGCGATCTGATACTGGCTGTACAAAGGAGCCACAAGTCTCGATGCTTCCTCCACTCGCTGAAGCAGAGCATCTTGTGCAGTTCCTATCTGTTGCGAGATGGAACACGCAGCTTCCCGAAGGACCAGGAGGGAAATGGTGGCGTTCAAGTCGTTGCGGGACCTCGCAAGGTGCAGCCAGCCGGCCTTTTCCGAGCCAGCTCTTGCGGCAAGTTCGGCCTCATAGGCCAGATAGAGACCACGCGGAGCATCGCGGCCCTCCAAAGACCGAAAGCCCTCGTCCTGGAGGTCCAAGATGTGCTTGAGAAGATCGGCAGCGGCTGCTTGGCTGACCAAGCCTCGGTCCGCGAGCATCACCAGATGTGCTTCGTCTATGGTCGCCTGGTACCGCAGAAGCCGACCGTCACGCGAAATTTCGATAGGCGGAGCGAGCAACTTTATCGCTTCGGGATGTAGGTTCCACTTGCCCTGACTTGACCCACCGACTTGCTTGTCGTCCTGCTCTCCAGTATCCGCCTCGACATCGATCACAATGGAATCGATCATCCGTTGGGCTGCCGCGACGGCGGCATTGAGTTCATCAGCGACGCCTACGGCGTAGGCTACCCGGTCTCTAAAGTCGCCATTTATTTGAACTTCCTCCCCCTCAGCTTTCAGTAGCCCAGCCTCCGGCACCGTCGGGTCTGGATTTCGAGAAAAGCTTAGGCGTTTGAGCTTGCCGGATTTATGAACGAGCTGGAAACGGATGGCTCCCGCTCTTGCGCTCGCCCGTGGAGGCGTAAAGCCATCTCCAGCGTAAAGTCTAATCACCATGTCAAGAATTGACGTGCCCAAGGCGTGCGAGAGCATGACTGGAATCATTCCTCCAGCCAGCCTGGGGTTGACCTCAATGATGACGGGGCCCGCCTCCGTTATGACGAACTCCACATGAGCCGGACCGAAACTCAGGCCTAGGGCCGCTACCGCGCCCGCGGCAAAAGAGGCCAGTTCCCCGAGGGATGCCTCCGGAAGCGGGGCCGGGAAGTCATGCCCTACCTCAACGAAGCGGGGAGGCGGCCCCTTGTGCTTGGCAAGAATTCCAAGGCAATGCAGCGCTCCATCGTGGGCAATTATCTCTGCAGAGTATTCCCTACCTTCTATATATTGCTGGATGAGGATCTCGGGACTGGGCAGATCCACTTGATCTAACAATACGTCCTTTGCACTCTCAAACGCCTTGATGGCGGCTGTGCCACTATCACACAACCGCACGCCGCTACTACCGCTTCCGGAGACCGGCTTCACGACGACTGGCAGGGAAGCTTGGTCAAGAATGTTCTCGACGTCTTTGATGGACGTGGCCAACCGAGTTTCAGGGATCGCGATTGATTGTCGCTGTAACTCGGCCGCTTGCTTCCATTTGTTCCGGCATGTGGCTACAGCCTCCGGGTTCGGTGTTGGTAACCCCATTGCCGTCGCGACACGTGACGCTGCTTCCACAAAATAGTCCGACGATGAATATATTCCTTCCAGCCTGCCTAATTTGGCGGCCACCCCGATGAGTTCATCCAGACTACGCGTTTCAGCTTCGATTACTTGAGCGAAGGAGTTGTTAAGAAACGCGTAGCGTGCAGGATTGCGCGTGACGAGATAGGGCTCAAAGCCCAGGACCCGGGCCCGCTTCATCAATAGTTCCCCAGTGCCGGTCGTGTTACTTTCCACGAAAAGGAAGCTACCTCGGTTCATCATGAAGCATTCTCCAGCACGGTTAGGACAGCTTCCCGGCTTCTCCGATTCCAATGATACCGGTTCCATGGTGGGAGAGCCACCGAGGGATGATTTACGGTCGCCGGCGCGTCAAGCAGAACGCTTTCATGTAGACATGCGTTCTGCTTGAGCCACTCGTGGTCATATGCAGCTTCGACGTAGCGGTGGCCCTCATCAGGACATATGACGACTATGGTCTCTCTGGGATACTGTCGAGCGCGCCAACGTCCAACGATGTAGCTCGCTCCGGAGGTCGGGCCAGCGAAAACGGCGTGCCGCTCATGGAGGGTCCGCGTTGCAGCAAATGCGAGCGGAGCCGAGATGAGATGCACCTCGTCATACAGTTCATGCTTCACGTTCTTGGGGACAAGACTGTTCCCCAGACCGCGCAATTTTCGTTCGCCATCCTGTTGGCCAAAAATGACGCTATTGAAGGTGTCCACTCCAATCAGGCGCGCGGCAGGGGCTTTTTGACGGAGGCCCTCTATCGTTCCGCAAGTAGAGCCGCCTGACCCAACAGAACCGACCAAAGTTATGTCGGCGTCCAACATCCCCGATATTTGATCGGCGAAGAGCTTATAGGCTGCGGGGTTGTCTGGTGTTTCATATTGCCGCGGCCAAAAGCAGGAGTGGCCCAACTGCCTCATCCTAGCGTGTAATGCATCGAGACGGCTTCTTTGATAGCCACCCTGGTTTGCCTTTTCAGTTATTGTGAATACTTTGGCTCCCAAGGAGCTCAACCTGTTTTCCAGGCCCTTATCCATCACTGGGTCTGTGAAGATTTCGAGCTGGAATCCTCGTTCCCGGCAAACTACGGCCAAACCAAGCGCGAAGGTTCCGCTGGAGGTCTCGAGAACTTTCATGCCGCCCGTCAAAGTTTTTCGGGCCAGCGCTTGGTCAATAATATACTTCGCAGGGAGAAGCTTCATGAACGCGAACTGCGCCAGATAAAGGTTTGGCTCGCACCTAATAATGCGGGGGAGAGCATAGGCATCAGAATAACTGGAAAATGGCAGACGTTTGCGAATAGCGTCCATATTGCTTACCTCACCGGCAGCCAGTCATGGTCAGATATATTTTTGGCGAGTTGTCGAACGGCGATACATGGGCGAGCACGGACCTAAGCTTCCGTGGAAAGTCAGCCGCCATTCGATCAAGGAGGATTCCAATCATTGTGCCGCTGTGCGCGACTATGACCCCGAGCGCGCCAGTGGCCTCGGATGCTTTCAGCATCGAGTTCAAATGCTCCTTCGGAGTCCGCTCCTGATGCAAGAGCGCGCTGGCCGTAGCTATTCTGCCTATCGTGGTCGTGTCGCCCTGCGGAATTGCTGTCCGTGCCCGCTCGAGCAAGTCGTGATACTGCGTTCTCTGATTAGCGGAGATTTCACCTCGCCGTTGATCATAGTCGATGGTTTCGACCGTCCCTCCTTCGTCGATACCAACGATTGCAAGCGGCGGCATTTGCCCAAGGAAGGAGAGAAGGCTACATGCGCGCTGCTGATATGCGACCACTCCTGGGTACATCACCCCGTCGGATGGTTCGATTTCCGCCATTAGCTTCTCGATCAATGATGTCCGGATCCTACGCTTAAAGCAGCAGGCGATTGACCGTGCAGCCGCAACAAGATCCGCAGACGAACTCGCCAACCCTTTGCCTTCGGGGAGCTCAGATTGCAAAAGGAGGATTCCTCCTGAAGCGCCGAGCGCAATCACGAGATTCTCAGCCAGTCGTTTTGCTTTGACTTTATGTGATGGATAAACCGTTACGGATCGTGTGCCTGCAATTGGCATGAACTGAGCTCGCGCGAAGACCGCGATGGGCATCGTTACTAAGAAGTGAGGGTCCCGGTGAAGGGAGCCGACCGGTAACTGGCCTTGCAGCAACTCGCCGAATGTGCCGCAACAGAGAGCGTCGCTAGTATGAACCCTCGGCTGCTGTCCGTCATCGGCGATAATCTGGGCCGCATCTGCGCCATCAAAGGTCTGGTGATACATATATGGCTTCCAAACTTCATCGGCGGCCGCTTCGAGAAGTTCTCTAGTCGACATGCTCGCCCCGCTACCTGGAGGCCCGATAAGATGGGTAGAACTTTGGATCGCCATATCACTTGTCCGTCAGGTATATTGAAGTGTGATTTTCCGCTACGAGACGAGATCCGGATCATCAGAAGATGGGCTCGCGTTTCAGATGGGATACTTTCAAGTACCCAGGGGGTGCCCAGGTGCCTGACCGCAGACTTTGGGGATGAATGTAGCAGTGTCAGCGATTTGCGGTCGCAAAGCTTCTGTAAAATTGAGTGTAGGATATGTTGCACGCTCATATTGCAGCCACTCAACGGGATGAAGATCGCGAGCGCCACCATGTAGGACGTCAGCGCCGGCTTCAGCGTGATCGGCCCGATATCGCGCGCGATCGCCAGCAACGACGTCGAAATGACTGTCGAATCCACCTGCTCCATGAACGTAAGCGCGAATTTCCCGGCACCTTTTGCTGTTGAGCGCTCTGATGCATGAGGTGTCCACCAAAATAGGTGGACACCTTGTCATGGAAGACGATGCCCAGAAAGTGCGGGTAAGGCTTGTTGGTCGGAACGGGCGACGCCGTTACGACCCCGCATCGAAGGACCGTCTTGTCGCGGCCTGTCTTGAGCCTGGCGTGTCGGTATCGAGGCTTGGGCTCGAACATGGGGTCAATGCGAACCTTCTTCGGAAGTGGATAAAGAAGCGCACGCAGACCCAGTCTCTCTCGCCGCCCTCATCACCGGCGTTTATCCCGGTTCAGATTGAAAGCACTGCCGATCGGGCCTTGCTGCGACAGAGCAGCATGGCTGCGGTGGATTTGCCGGGGATTTGCGATGGGGTGCGTGGGTCGACATCGAAACGGACTGCGCCTTTTTCCTCTCAAGCCAAGGTGAGCGCGTCCCTGCCGAACGGCGTGAAATTGACGCTGGAATGCGGTGATGTGGATGCATTGACGGCGATCATCGGAGCACTGGGTCATGTTCAGACTGGGCGCTGACCTGAAAGTTTACCTGCACCGCGAGCCGATCGACTTCCGGGCCGGCATCAACAGCCTTGCGGTTCTGGTTCAGGAAACGATGGCGGTCGATCCGTTTGCTCCGGCGGTTTTTGCGTTCTGCAATCGCCGTCGCGACCGGATGAAGCTCCTGTTCTTCGACCGGTCCGGCTTTGTGCTGGTCCTGAAGCGGCTGACCGAGGACAAGTTCCGGTGGCCGCGCCGCGAGGCAGCGGTGGTCACGCTTACGACCGAGCAATTGCACCTCGACGGCATCGATATCGATGCGATGGTCCGCCACACGGTGAGGCAATATCAGGTTGCGGTTGAGGGCTTTCGAATTGAGCGGTTGACGCGGCGGCATGCTTTCGATTCAAGAATCTGATGAATCGACCCGGTGAACCGACTGTTGAAGAGTTGATGGCGCGCATTGCTGCGCTGCAGGCGGAGAACCGTCAGCTTACAGAGCGCGTCGTCAAGCTCGAGGAAGAACTGGCGCTGGCACGGCTGCATCGTTTTGCGCCACGCAGTGAAAAGCACAGTGATCGCCTCTTCAATGAAGCCGAACAGGCCGCGGATGAGGACGCCGCCGACAACGAAGATGGCGATGTCGTTGCCCTACCGGACACGGGCTTGCCGGCGACGGAAGGGGCGACTCGAAGGAAGCGCGGCCGCAAGGCCTTGCCGGAAAACCTGCCGCGCGAGCGCGTCGAGTATGAATCTTGCCGACGACGAGAAGGCTTGTCCTTGCTGCCGTCACCACATGCATCGCATGGGCGAGACCGTTACCGAGCAACTTCATATCGAGGTGAAGGCGAAGGTCCTGCAGAATGTGCGATTCAAGTATGCTTGCCGTCATTGCGACCGCACCGGGATCAACACGCCGGTCGTCATCGCGCCGATGCCGACGCAGCCCTTGCCGGACAGCATTGCGACGGCCTCGACGCTGGCCTTCGCGCTTGTTCACAAATATGTCGACGGCACACCGCTCTACCGCCTGGCGCAGGCATTCGAGCGCGCCGGCGTTCCCGTCAGCCGTGGCGCTCTGGGCCACTGGGTGATCGGCTCGAGCGAAAGACATCTCGCCTCTCATCCATGGCGACGAGACGACGGTTCAGGTGCTGAAGGAAAAGAATCGAGAGGCCACCAGCACGTCATATATGTGGGCCTACCGGAGCGGCGAGGACAGGCGCGGGACGCAAAGCCGGACAAGGGCGAAACGCCAGATCAATGCATTCGCCGCTTCCGCCAGCAACATAGCATTCCCGCCCTGAACGCCCTCAAGGAATGGCTCGATAAAATCGCCCCGAAGGTCCTGCCGGACAGCATGCTTGGCGATGCCGTATCCTACACTCTGAACCAATGGGAATATCTGACGCGCTACGCCGAAGACGGCAGGATGCCGATCGACAACAACCTTCTCGAACGCGATATCAGAATCGTTGCCACTGGCAGAAAAAAGCTGGCTGTTCAGCGACACCGTCGATGGAGCCAGGGCCAGTGCCGTCGTCTACAGTCTGATGCTGACCTGCCGCGCCCCACGCGTCGAGCCGTTAGCCTGGTTGCGCCACGTCCTCACCGCATTGCCTCAGCGCGCCGACGACGCCGATATCACCGACCTGCTGCCCTTCAACTTCCCCAAAACTGCCACCGCCGCCTGATCCAGCGCGATGCTTTCCGAAATCAAGCGCCGAAAGGCGGCGTCAAAGTGCGGGGAAAATCGCGCTTACCCATGAACAGAGCAACGGCGAGGATCATCGGCACGATGCGATTCATGAATTGGCTTGAGCTGGTCAAGCAACGCGAGCATGATGCAGACGTCCTCCAGCAAAGCGCATGAGCAGTAACGTGACTTGCTCATGCGGCCCCAAACGGCGCTCGTCAGCGACGCGTCGAGGATGGGCAGATATTGACGCTGACCTCAAAGGACACCTTTCTGGGTCGGTCAAAAGTGCGCTTATTTCCCGCACGCCCGTCGAAAACTAACGCACGAAATGCAACATGAAGAGCGACGGCAGCGGTTGCCATCACATGTTCGCGAGCGGATTGGGCAATTGGTGTTCGACCCAGGGGTCACGAAAGCGCTCCAGAAGCAACCGCAGCACCGAGCGGGTCGGCCACGGCCGTTCCAGAAAGGCCTTACGCTCCTCATTCCAGAAGGCTTCGGACAGCATGCGCGGCCGCAGCCAGTCAAACGCTCCTTCGGCTTCTTCGCGTAGGATGCGCCACAGGTCGTTGTCGGTCGACGAATATTGCTCCTGAAGGCAAAGCGCGACCTCATGAAGGTGGCAGACAAAGCAGGCATCGATCACGAACGAACGCACGAGACGGATATCGTTATCGAAGTTGGTCGGCAGACTCTCCTTGCCACTAAAGGGCTTAAGGTCGTAACCACGCGCTTTGAACAGCGGCGGGAAAGTGAGGCCGTCACCGAAATCACGGATCAACAGTTTCCGCGCCATGCCGTCGCGGTGGAAAAGGATTGTACTGTTTTGCTGATGCGCTTCGAGAGCAATCCCGTAAAGGAGATACATGGCCAATGTTGGGCGGATGACGGTGCGCGCATAGGCGCGAAAGAATGTCGCGACCGCCGCCGCGCTCTCATTGCCATTTCTAGCGATAAGTTCGCAGATCACCGGGCGGCCATCACAGGGGCTTGCCGTCAGGAGGGCGGCGACGGTCACCGGAAGCAGATCGTCCTGGCGCACCAGAGGATCGATATTGCGGTAAATCACCGAAAGAAATCGGCCGAGATGCTCGTCGCCCGTGTCCGGGTGGTGGAGAATGGCGCCCAACTCTTCGACGAAGATCTCCAAGCCATCGCGAAGATCATGCTCCTCGTACAAGATGCCGGAAATCAGCGCGCTGAGGCGAGGTCCCATGTGGACCGCCCTTGCCCGGAGGTGTCGCTGTGTGCTCGTCATCCAGATCGCGACAGGCAGCTTGATGAAGGGTCTCGGCTCCTCAGTTTCCGGTAGCATTGTGCGGAACGACATGGAGGGCAGCGACACGATTTCCGGGCCGTCGGGGTGGAGAACGCCGGATGCGATCTCACCTGCGAATTCCCGTCTCACGAAATTCTCCAGGTGCCAGGTATGAATGGGGAAAGGAAGCCAGCCCTCGGGCGACTGGTTGCGCGCCTTCAGGCCTTCCGCCCAATCGAGCCACAGGTCAGGGAACTTCTGGGAAAACCATTCCGAATAGCTGCCCACATGTGGCATCGTCTCCAAATAGGCCCAGTCTTTTCGGAGTGCCGCGATGCGTAGACTCACCCGCGCGCAGAATTCGGGAGAGAGGGCAATTACGTCCGCTGCCGGCAGACCGGATTTAGCCTTGCATGTCGGAAAAAGCGGGTGGCCTTCAAGCGCTCCCCATTGGTCAAGCGTCATTGCCGCCAAGTGTGGCGGCAGGTTCGCTTCAAGGTAGGAAAGGAATCCGGGCGCACCTGATTTAGCAATTTTTTCGCGGAACTCGGCGCTCCAGCTTTGCCGATGGCGGCGCGCAAGAATGTCGTTGCGCATGCTGTCGTCTACGTCGCGCAGCAGCTTCTCAATGGCGTCCGGAGCGGGTTTCATCGCTAGGCATGGGGCAACCTCCCTTATCAGGGCAGCGGGACAATCGATACTGTGTCTGGCGCCGGTTCCATCGAGCACTTCGATCTCTCCGCGGTTCTTCAGGGTTCCGGCAGGCGCAGTGCGCAGGTCAGAAAAATGCAGCACTCGCCGGGACGGCCATAGAGGGAACCAAGCCTGGCGGTGGTCCCGCGCCCAGAGCAATGCACTCGGCTCGAGAATGCGCTCTGCGAAGAAGCAACGAATGAGGCGGTTCATGGCATTGTGTGCCGCATTGGCTTGATCGTTCTTGTCAACGGCATCTGTCACGGAAGAAATCCTCTTATCCATCATGTAGCCTCCGGCCGAACCTACAGAACACTGTCGGGAGCATCTTCGTCCAAATCACCGCGACACCCGAGCGCCCAGTTCTGGGTCTCTCCGATCGCCGGAATGACCACATCCGTCTTCCGGCAACCATTACGCCCGTGCCGGCATGGGCCAGTCGCCCCACCAACAGAAGGGTTCGTCGAAGGTGCTGTGCTCCCAAAGTGCAATGGGAGCCGATGACCGCTTCATTGTTGCGATTGGGCAAAACCGCGAGTGCGGCAGTACCTTCGGCACTTTCGCGAAGATGAAGCACTGATAAGAGCTGCGCCTTGCCGCCCCCCATCCGCACCCGCCTGCTGTTATCCGGAACGTTCTTCTGCCCCAGATCACCACATTGTCTCCGATCGATGGATTTTTGGCTGAGAGCAAGTCGAAGCCGCAAAAGTCTGGAGTGGTGTCGGCCTACAAGCGTTTGTTTCCGAGCGAGATCCGGCGCGATATGGGGTAAATTCGCAGGCCGCACCTTAGTCAGCCGCGTTGTGGCCATTTCCGTGTCCGTGGGCGCTACGCTCGGATCCGTGCTGACACAGTCGGGCCTCCAGTGTCGGGGCCGCCAAACATTGTCTCCGCTCCACCAAGCGGAGAGGGCAGTCGTTCCAAGCCACCATCGTCGAAGACTGCAGAGGTATTTCTCGCTGGCGTCTGCAACCGGCGTGACCATCGTCCCCAACAACTTGCCAAATGCGAGCTGATGCAGACCCGACATGTTCCTTGCCTTTCTTCGTTGATCGCCGCTTCCCCGGCGACATGAGCTTAGGTCGGCAGTCCTGGCGCCTCGATAAAGTCTGCAAGAGCCGTGCCAGCTACTCGGTAGGGGACCGTTCCGAAGATGTTCAAACGCTTAATTGAGAGAGCATAAGGGAAACCCGGCCGAACACGGCTGTGTAGACACGCCACAACCCGACCGGAACTTACTGAACAGCGGTCGCCGCCGAAGCAACGTTAGCGCATCGACATCCGATGGCGGCACCATTGCCGGCGTGAGGCGGTCATTTCAGATAGTATCCGTCAGCTACGATGAACGTCGGTCTCGCCAACCGACTGCCGTCGCGCGGACCGCGGCTAAATGTCGGTGAACTTCCGCGCGTGCATATCATTTCAACATAGGCTGATTTGTGTCCAGACAGAGCAACGCAGTTCGACACAATCCGCTCGACCTCTTCGATCGTAGGGCAGCTCGTTGAGGCAAGGCCTTGGCAATAGTACAATCGGCTCATGTGAGACACCTCTCCGTGTCGCCCCTGCCGCCGCGTCGCCAAAGCCACGGTGCTTGCTTTCCGACACGGGTCAGTCCTCGCGCCTTCCAGCTTCCTCAGCCACTGAAGGCAGCATTACATCAACGAAATTTCAGGCCGACAGCACTGAATCGGGAGTGATACGTACGGTTGCGATGGCTGCAACGACAGAGGCGATGCCCGCCAAAACGAATGTCGCCGACAACGATTCCGTGATCACCATCCCCGCAGTGGCCGAACCTAGTGGGAAGCCTGCGAGGTTCAGGCTAATCGAAATAGACAATAAGCGGCCGAACTGTTGCGGATCGGTCCGCCGTTGGCGCAAAGCCAGGACCGCGACATCTATTAGGGCGGGACATCGCGCCTGCGAGGATCAGGCCGATTGCTAGTCATCTGGAACTAAAATTCACTACATTGTATGCTTGACCTCTTCATTGGAGGTTGAGGCATGGCAAATGCGACTGGCCGACCAACGGCCCCATTGGTTTTGAGCGAGGCGGAGCGGGAATATCTGGAGCGACAGGTGCGCAAGCATCGTGTTGCACGCTCCATGTCGGAGCGGTGCCGGATCATTCTTCGCTGTGGCGAGGGAGTTCCGAGCAAGGTCGTCGCGGGCGAGCTCGGCGTGCATGAACATACGGTTGGCAAATGGCGACGGCGCTTCCTTAAAGACCGGG
>NZ_AQWP01000027.1 GCF_000375585.1 Sinorhizobium meliloti 4H41
CGTCAGCAACGCGTCGCGAATGGCGATCGTCAAATGGTTCCTCCGATAGGCCGCTCCACCCATTACGGGCTGTCTGTGACTGGCGTTCGCTTGGCAGCTACTCACCGGAACTATTGCTGGCGAGCTCGGGTTTTCTAGAGATCCCAACTTCAAGGCTCTATCGCCGCGGAAGGGCTGCAACTCCGCGGCGCCTAAACTGAAGGACGAGTCCTATGAGGTACAAACTCACCAGAGATTTCGTCGCCGCCCCGTTGCTTGCAATCGGCGCCCTGTTCACAACTTCAGCACTCTCCAACGACCCCGGAACTGGCGCGCAGAATGAGCGTTGCCGCGTCGCTCCGGGTGCCGGCGCCAATCGGGGGACACTCACAGAAAAACTTGATGATTGCGACGGAGTTCTGAAGCCGCCAACAGTGGGCGACACCGAAATGGTCGAGCCCGCTCCTGACGTCGGAAGAACGCCCGTGATCCGTCCAGACGAGTTGCCAGAACAACAGTAACGGTCCGAAGCCCAGTAGCTACGGCCAACATCATCTGCCGACTTGCTAATGGTTTCGCTCGCCTCCATGTGCTGAGCAGCTCCAGCTTTGGTCCGCATCGATCTGCATAGAACAAATAAAAAGGCTTTTTCTGCGTGGAGAAGCGCCACGCCTTCTACAAAGGCCTGCGCGAAGTTCAGGACAATGCCGCGGTGTTCTATGACCGTTCCGGCCGGCGGCCGTTTTTCATCGCGATCGATCAAGGTCAGCCTGATCGAGTCCGAAGTGGTCGAGCACCAGTTGGAGATTGCGGCGGTTGGACTTGAAATAGACGTCGAAGACGTCGCCGACCACCGGGACGCTCCCCGCGACCGTGTCGAATCCTACATTGACCAGCATCTTGAGAAGCTTGTCGTTCGGCACGCCGAGACGGCGCGCCTCGTTGATGATGAAGAGGCTGACCGCCGCAGCGCCGAAATCGCCGATGCCGGGGATCAAACCGAGCACGGAGTCCGCGCCGAGCGAGACGCGGGTGCCGGGAATTCGGAGCGCCGTGTCCATAAGCCGGGCCAGGCCCCGTATACGCCGGAGGCGTGCGAGTTGCTCGATCGGTATCGTCTGCTTTTTCATACTTCTTATGTGGTCGCAACACGCCGCCGTTCAAATGTCATGCGGCCGACTTCTGCTTGCCGAGCCGCTTGATCGCCTGCTCAGGCGGACGCTGTCCATCGCAGTAATCCCCCAAATGCCTCACTCTTTTTGGGTTCGAATGGGCGCGATCCCCTTTGAACCGAACCAGGATGGAAGCACGCAAGGGGGTGAGCTCGTCTATGTCGGCGAAGTCGGTACGGCCTTTTCGCGACGGATGTCGACGGAGTTACGCAAGCTGCTCGAGGCGATCGTCGCGAAGAAATCCGCTGTTAACCTGAAGCGGAACGACGCGATATTCACCGTGCCGCTGCTTTTTGCCGAAGTCGAATTCGCGCTTGCCGATGCCAAAGGCATGCGAATAAGGCAGGGCGCGCGAAGACACCCCTTTCATCCACATTGTCCCTGCACAGGATCGGTCCGCCGAGCTGCGCCAGTGCGCTATTGTATGTTCCAGATTGGTAAGGATGCGCCAAGCTGAAGTCTTCTGCGACGGCGGTGAAGATGATGCCGCCTACGATCGGAAGGTGACCGTAGGTGAAGAGATACTGCGCGGTGGCTTGCGGTTTAGACGTATCCTCTGCCTTGTCAGCAGCGCGTTCCTGGCCGTCGTGAAAATAGATCCACCACATGAGAACGGTAGTCAGGAAGGAAAGACACAGCACCGGAGGCGTACCTTCAGTGTCCAGGTTTTCAAACGTGTGTTTGCCGATCGTCAGTATGGTCTCCCCGAGCGCGATAATGACAAAAAGCGCGCTGCGTTCAGCGAGGAGTTCCCCGTCGATGTCGAGCGTTTCCCGCGGCGAAGCTCCGAGACGCGGTACCCAGTATCTGACCATCGGACCTACGTATTCCAGAGCAAGTGCCACGATCCACAGGACGACGCGCAGATTCGGTTCGGGCAGACCTCCCGTGATCCAGAAGATGCTTGAAATAATAAGCCAGACGGTAATCCGGAAGAAGGTCATGAACGAGGCCAAGTCGCCTCTTCGAAAAGATCGAACTTATCATGGCAGACGAGCCGAAATCATAAGTGCCGTGGCCTTCGCCGGATGGATACAGACCGTCTTCCTTGTAGCGGTTGAAGATCTTGTACCCGGTCTTGCGCGAGATGCCGAACTCCCGGCACACATCGCTCATGCCTTCGCCCGGTGGCGGCGCGTTCGACAAGCTTTTGCGGTCCTTGGGGCGGCTATATCTCACATCTATATCTCACATGGGCGGTTGTTCGGTCCGGGGTGGTATATGGCTGCCTGCCTATTCCTTCAGAATAGGCCGAAAGAAGCCCGGATCGTAGCGATCCGGGCTTAATCAATGTTCAAACTGTATTCTGATGCAATATCAATCATCGACTCCGCAATACTTCTTCCCCCTCGCCAATACATCACGTTCTAAGGGCAATTCAGGAAAGATGGGCCGCTGCAACAAGGATATTATCCGAAAGTCGTAGAGAGACAATAAAAAATAATGGGTTTGTTGTTTAATCATACTTTATGTACGCTGCGCGGGGTAGCGCGCTACACTCCTCACGCCCCAAGTGCCGATACTGCGTGACCATTTTCGCCGCCGTTTGAGGCGCTTTCTGAAAGCGCCTGGCTTATCTCGCCCCGGAGCCTATCCAGCTCAATGAAGTGATCGGCTTCGCGGCGCAGTGCGTCTGAAATCATTGGTGGCCGCGTCGCCATGGTCGACACTACCGAGACCTTGCGCCCATTACGTTGCAATGCCACGACAAGACTCGTGAAGTTGCCATCGCCTGAGAAAATCACGAGATGATCGGCCGTCTTTGACATCTCGAGGGCGTCGATCGCTAGCTCCACATCCATGTTGCCCTTGACCTTGCGACGTCCGAGCGAGTCGGTGAATTCTCTGACAGGTTTGGTCACCACCTGGTATCCATTGTAGTCGAGCCAGTCTATCAGCGGCCGGATTGTAGCCGTTTCCTCGTTCTCCACCAGCGCGCAATAGTAATTGGCACGGAGCAGATAAGCTCGCTTGCGAAAAGCCTCGAGCAGCTTGCGGTAATCAATGTCGAAGCCGAGCGCCTTCGCGGCGGCAAACAGATTGGCGCCGTCGATGAGGAGCGCGATCTTCTCCCGCTGATCGAACATGGCCGCTCTCTCCCGCCGCAGGGCTGGGCTCCGGAACGAAGCAAACTTGCTCGGCGGTTCAGTCTCCAGAGGAGCACTATACGCGAATAGGGCACCACTTGCGTATAGTCCATTCGGCTCATCCTTCCTCCCCGCCCCCGCTTAGCGCCGAGCACACCGGGGACTAGCCAATCTAATCTAGTCCGAGACTGACGCTGCCCTGCAGGAGATACTTCACGCCAAGCTCCTTGCTGACCTTTTGCGGGCCGGCCGTGTGTCCTGATGCTCCGAAGAGGTGCGCGCGACCAAGAAGAGACTTCGGGGGTGGGAGAGACCGCTGATGATGTCCTCCGACAGTCCTACTGTCCCACTTCGCGTCACCGGCGAGATTGTTGAACGGGAGCACGGCAAGCGAGGGTCGCTCATCGCTGATCAGGCGAGTTTGTTGCAACCAGGCAGTGATACCAAGGGCAGCAGAGGCGGCAGCGGTGGCCGCCAGAACCGCTTCCCATTTCGGGAGCGGTCCAGCGATGCCGCGCCAACCAGCTCGAGGGAGTCTCAGGTTTTGACGGAAGCATACCGGACGTTGGCGAAGTAGTTGCTGCATTCGTCGTGCTGGAGTGAGGGGACAAGGTTGCCGAGGGATTGCCATGTCTGATCGAGGGGTTCGCTTCTGTGCTGGCCGCGGCTCTTCGAGCGCCATTTTCCGCGCTAAAGTCGCTGACATACTGGATGAATTCGTCGCTATCAGCGACTGCGTCGGCAGCTTTCAGTGCTCGGGATTAGTCCTCGCAGGGCCAAACCTTGCTCAATGCCAGAGGGACCAGCAAGGCGCCTGACCTATGTCTCTCCTCTGGATTATTGTTGACCCATTTACAGACGACGTCGCGGACTTGCCCATAAGTCACGTCCCTGGCTGGGCAATAATCGATTGGAGGTCCCACCGTGGCGTATGCGTCCATAATCCCGTCGACGTAGGCCAGTGCTATGGCAGGGTCATTTTCGCACCACCGATTGATCTCATTGCCGTTAGACGCCTGAGCATCGGACGCAGCTGTCATCAGGACCATCGCAAGGTTTGCGACCTTCATTGTGCACCTCGGCTGCACACTTGCTCGGCTCCAGTCGGCTGCAGAGTTTTCGAGATGATTTCTGCTCTAAGAGAGAAATGCCGGCTGATTGTATTGCACAATTGTCAGCACTTCCGAGAAATGTAGACACCTACACTTCTCATTATGGATACCATCTAAGGGTGCCTTTCGATAATATACCAATCTATATAGGGCAGCGATAATTACCTTTCTGCTCAATCCCAGTGCGACCGAAGTGTCTATCCCCCTTCGCTGCTCTTCACGGACGCGCTTGTGTCGCCGTCCCGCCGCTACTGCAGCTCAATGATCAAACGACAGAGGACGTCGGCGATATCAGCGCCACGGAGATTACAAGCGTGCGCTATCTTTTTTCGGCTCGAAGCTTCGGAAAGGACGGATGTGCTGAGAGGTGACGGAACCGTTGAGGACTTATGGTGGGCGCCTCATCGCGCGGGCGCGGACCCCACTTCCGCGCCAGCATTCGTGGCACGCCGATGTCCACGGTCGCCGGTTTCAGCTGCAGCGGGCGACTGGTCTCCACACAATCAGACCGCACCCGCTACCTCAACGCCCGGCATGGCCTGGGTCGAAATAAATCTCCGTCACGCGGAAGCACCCATCGATGCGCGTGCATTGGACAATTATGTCGATCGCGACCTTCAGAAGCTTATGAATATCATCCCTACCGAGGTCCCGGCCGCCCTCTGATTCCTTCACGAGCAGCGTTAGCTGCTCGAACGCCAGCGCTGCGCAATCGGAGTGGACCGTCGTGATCGATCCTGGATGCCCGGAATTGACGTTGCGAATGTAATAAAATGCGGTCCCATCGCGCAGTTCCTGAAGCAGAATACGATCCGGCCGCATGCGCAGACAGGACTCGAGGAGCTCCTTCGCACTGATGTTGGCAAGCCCCTGCCCTCCCTTAGAATAGAACAACCGCACATGGTTCGGCTGCGGGATAATGAGTTCCGGCGTATCTTCGATAGAGATGATCCGCTCATGGATCGGAATATGACGCATGAGCGCCTTGGAGAGTGTCGTCTTACCTGACCCCGTCGCTCCCGAAATTATGATGTTCTTGCGCGCCAGCACCGCCTCACGCAGGAACTCAGCATAAGCACCATTTCGATGAAGATCGACAATTCTACGGTCCGCTGAACCCCCTTTGCCAGCGTGCGTCACGTTCGCGAAAAGCCCATCCTTCGCGAGGTCCTCGAGGCTCAGTGTCACCGAAGAGGGTTTCCGGATGGTGATGCTGACTATGCCCTTGCTTGTCGCCGGCGGAATGACGATTTGGATCCTTTCGTCTCCCGGCAGGGTCGCTGACAGGATCGGCCGCCTCTCGTCGACGGATTGATTGGAAAACGACGCCACGGCCCGGGCAAGGCGCATCAGCTTCTCGAAGGTCAACTCCGGCGTGTCATAGGTCCGCCAGCCTTCGGCGCCCTCGGTCAAAACCTGCCCGGGCCGATTTACGATCACCTCATAAAGGGACCTGTCTTTCAAGAACCGCGAAAACGGAGCAAGCAGCTCGCGGACGACTGCTGCGTCAGGTCCCTCAGTCATGTGCCGACCTACTTTGTCACCAACGCCGATTGCGGTCTGAAGTCACCCAGCACCGCCCTGTCAAGAATTCTGTACTGTGGTTCCGTTACTCGAAGCCTGTAGACGCCGGAAAAGTCGAGGTCGCGCGCGACGAAGATCGATACAAGCTCACCTTGGTGCTTCAGGAGCGTCGGCGGGATGTTGATCGACTGCTCCACCGCAATCGCTGCGGCCTGCTGGGCCGCGCTCGTGGCGTTCTGCGGATCGACGTCGCTGTCCTGCAGGCGGTTGTTGGCATAACTCATGGCGTCTCCGACTATGGAAAGGAGAAGGGCACTGCCGAAGCGCTCCCACCAATGGGTGTCGACATCGCCGTCAACGCCTGCACGGCCGAGCGCATCGGTCGCCGGTGACGCCAGCGTAATGATGACGCCGTTCGGCGTCTTCGCACGGCTCCAAAGCACGAACAGGCGCTTTTGACCACGCTGTAAACCGCCACGGTATTCGCCGACGATCTGTGTGCCTTTTTCCATCAACACGACGCGGCCATTGTCGGAAAGAACGTCGCGATTGATCACGCAGCTTGTGAAGCCAGGCTGATCCGACGCCATCGCCGTTTCCAACACGCAGGGTATCGAGGTACCCATGGCGACAATGTAATTCCGATTGCCGAGCGTGCCGGCACGCGAGCCCTCAAGCCAAGTCGGCCGAAGCAAGGCGCCAAATCGTTGCTCATCATTGCTGGCGCCATTCTCGCCCATCACGTTGCCATCGAGCGGCAGGAAATAGCTGTCCGTCGACCCGGAGATGTCAACGACATCCCCGCGAGATCGCGTGTTCTTCTGTCCAGCGCTATAGGCCATGACCGGCGCGCGACGGGCGGAATCGAGCAGCGGATCTTCTTCCAGAAAATCCTCGGTTATGACCGGCGTGGGCAGTTGAATCTCCGGCTCGGTCCGGACAGGCTCCAGCTTTTCCTTGGCGGGTTCGAAGCTCGTTGTCTGCCGAATGACCACTCGCTCCGGTCTCGTGGTATCCGCTGGCGTCTTCTCGCCACTCATCGACCAAAGCGCGAAGACGACAAAGGCCACGACGGCCAGCGCCACAGCGCCGCGCTTGCGGACGGAATTGTTGTCGGTGCGCCTCCCCGCGACCGTTTCGGCGCGCTCGCCCGGTATGCGGCTTTCGTCTTCCTGAGCCATCGCGACCACCTCCTATTGCACCGGGCCAGCATCGGTCCGCACGACGCGCTCGACCGACGGTGAAGTCGTATTGGTGTCAGGGTTGATGCCGATCCGGTCATAGGCTTCGTTGAAGACGCAAAGGACGTCGCCACCCCTGCGCAGGATGAATTTCCGGCTGATGGCGTGGACGAGCACCAAACCGCCGTCGACCGATTTGGGCACCAGGTTCTCGCTGCCGTCCGAGTTCTCTATGTAGATGGCGGGCATCTCCTGATTACCGACGAAGGCAAAGGTCGTAATCTTGCCATTGTCGTAGACCGCTTGCGGCTCCAGCGCCTGCGCCCCTTGTGCGGAGTAACGCCAATTCCGCGGTCCATAGACCTCGTGGATTGCCAGCGCATTGTCGGCTTGCTTCGCTTCCGCCGCGATCGCTTGCGCCGCGGCCGCCTGGCGCCGGCGCTCGGCGTCGTCGGCGGGATAGCGGTATTTGACGTAGAAGTAGGTGTTCTGGCCGACCTCCACCGTTCCGTCTCGCACCGTCAGCTCCATTTGGTAGCTGCGCGCGGAGCCGTCGCGGCGGCTGGTCACGACGGAGATATTGGTGATCGGCTGGTTTTCGCGCGGTTTGAGGAACAGGATGTTGCCGGCGGGCGCCACCTCCCAGGCGACGCTGTTGCCGAGGGCGACATGCGCGATCTCCTCGTCGGGGGCGAACTCGACCTGCACCGAAGACCGAAGCGAGCCGATAATCCGGGTGATGTTGTAGGGCTGGTAGTCGACAAAACGCACCCGACTGTCCTGCGATGCCCCACGCGGGATTTCGAGGGCAAGCGCATTGGCTGCCGAGCTGCAAAGAATGAGACCGAAAATGGCTGTGGTCCGCATCAGTTGATCGCCTCCGGGTCGGCCCGGTATTCGCTAACGGCAAAACCGAGCGGGTTCACAAGTCGGTCGGTCGAAGACATCGGCGCGTTCACATAAGCGAAGGTGAGCGTTGCGACCCAATGGGTCGTTCGGACCTCTTCTCCACGGGTTATCGTGCGCATGTAGCGAACGGAGACGACATTCGGATTGATCAGCGAGATCGATGCGATGCTGATGCGCGCCGTGGCACTGCGCCCGTAGGTATTCTGCGGCGATTCTGGATTGCTGCCGCGATATAAGGCCGCGAACCGGGCTTGCTCTGCTTGAGTGGACAGCAGGGCGACCGTGCGCAAAATCTCTTCCGCTTCGCTCCAGACGTAGCCTTCGCGAGCGCGCACATATTTCGCCGCGAAGTATTTGGTGACAGCCTCATCGTAGGTTCCCGCCGTCGATGTCAGCGCCGACACCACGTCGACGATGCCCGTCGAATTGTCGACCCGCACGACAAACGGCTCGACCGTTTTCAACGGTGTGAGGCCTGCGACCGCGAAGATGGATGCACCGGCAAGGACGCCTGCAACGATGGCGATCGACCAGGCGATGCGCGCCGAGCGCTCCAACTGGATCATCCGGTCCTGATCGAACCGCCGCGCATTTTCGAAGTACGTCTTGAGCTCGTCACTTGAGACCATCGCGTTACCCCTTACAAGGACGATAGGATGCGTCGAAATCGAGATGGGCGAAGGCAGACAGCTGCTTGCGTGCCTCGACATAAGAAGCCATGCGCGGCGAGGTTACCGGGCGCTGGTCGGAATGCTTCTGTTTGAGATCGCTATTGTTCTCCCACTGCCACATGGCGCGATTGAGCGGCCGGCGCGAATAGCCGTCGCATTTCGGGAGTGGATGGCTCATTGATGCGCAGCCGCCGAAGATCGCAGCCATGCACAACAGCGGAAAAGCTCTTGTCATTCCGAAAGGCCCTCTTTCTTGATTGTGCGAAGGGGCGTCATGAACCGGCGCCCTTTGATCTGAATGTCCGCCCAACCGCGCGAACCCCGCGTCCGGCGACCTTGAATCCGCGTGAGGCGGCCACGGCGAGCGTGCTTTCGTGGGCGTCTCGGGCCGCACCGTAGCCGTAGGTCAACGATGCACCTCCGGAAGCCAGAGCCGAGGCAATGTTGGGAAGCTGGTAGAAGACGTAGAGGGCGGCAAGGCAGATGGCGCAAAGCGCTATCGGCCGCATCAGCACATCGCTGTATCCCTCGATCGCCGTGAACGTGGCGTCTATGCAAGTGATCAGCAGTGAGCCGATGGCGACGACGAGAACCTGGAGAATCACGAAATTTGCAAGCTGTCCGATCCAGGCTTCGGTGAATCGCCGCGACGCCTGAAACATGGCGAGCGCCACGAAGATCGGGCCGATCGCAAGGACGATGGCGAGTGCCAACCTGGCATAGAGAGAGACAATGTAGCCGATGGCGGCGACAATGAAGCTCGCGCCGATCACGAGCATGCCGCTGGTGCCACTGACGATGTCGATAGGCCAGGAGGCGCCCGCCCAGATCTCTTTGGCGCACTGTTGCCCCTTGTCGAGAAGGCTGTCGAAGGTCGAGGCGCTCGGCGCCGTCCCGGTATTCAGCGCCTGGGAGATTTCGCGCGGCAGGACGTCGAAGAAGATGTTGGTGACATAGGTCTGATATTCGCTGGCGTTCTTCACCAGCATGACGATAATCGCGAGCTTGATCGCACGAAATGCGAAGTCGAGGATCGGTTCCTGCACTGAGCCGCGAAGGACGAGATAGCCGTACAGGACGACATAAAGCGTCAAAGCAGCGATGAGCGGGCCGGTGATCCAGCTCGCGACGTTCGAGGTTCCCGAGGAAATAAAGTTCTCGAGCGGCGCCTTGAACTGCTCGTCGACAAAGGCGAACACTTGATACACGTTTTGACTCCGAACGCTTCTTACATTCGCTCAAGACGGGTCCTGAAATCTGCGGCCGCGGCGTTTTGGCAATTTGAAGTGTTGCCCATCTCACCCGGATCGCGGCGGCATTTGCCGATTAAGTCGGCAAGCAGAGCTTTGTCGGCCATTAGCTCATCTACGGTATAGACGCGCTCGGCTTCCTTCGAGCAAGCGGGCAGGACGAGGAGAAACACAGAAAGAAAGCGCAGCCTCATTGAAGTGCGGCTCCCATGGCGTCCATGCGCTGTCGCCAGTTCTCGGCTTTGCGCTGCTCATCGACCTGGGCCTGCGCTTGCTGCACCATGCGAAGACCCTCCATCCGCAGCACATCGGTCTGGAGGAAGGCGGTTTCGGCCTGGAGCCTGGCCTGCAGGTCAGCGATCTCCTTAGCGTCGCTCGCTGTCGAAATCTTTTCGCGCAATTGGTCGATGCCACCGATGCGCTTGGTCGCCGCATCGTAGACCTGCTGTCCGAGACTCATCTGCCCGGCGTTCCTGCTCTGGATGCGCGACAGCTCCTGGGCATAAAAGTCGTCGGCACTGGTCCGATAGGTCGAATTGCCCTCCAGGAACTTCGAGGCGGAGTCGCCGAAAACGCCCGCCCCATTGCCCTTGAATAGCCCCTCGATGGTGTTGAAATCCGCCGGCAATGCCTTGCGGATGGCCGGATCGTTCAGGACGCCTGCGATATCAGCCATATCGGTCAGTTTGTTGAGAGACCCGTAAAGCTGCTGCGCCTGCTCGATCTGCTGATGCAGGGCGTCGAGCTGCGACTTGAGTTGGGCGATGCTCTCGATGTGCTTGGCTATCGCTGTCTGGTCGATCACCGGGATACCCTGCCCTGCTGCCGTGCCAGCGGAGAGCATGAGCGCCGCCGCAAGCGCCGCTCCCTCAAGTCGATAGGGAACCATCAGTTCGCACTCCTTCGTTGCTGAAAAACGGGAATCCAGTCCTTGGCATCGTTGCCGACCTCTGCACGGATAGCGTCGGCAAGTTCGACATTCGCGGTCCGGCCGGAGAGGATGGCGAGCTCATCATCGAAACCGCTGAGGTTCAGCTCGGCGACCACGCTGTTGTGACCCTGCTTCAAGACGAACCGGCGGCTTTCGACGGAAAGCTCGCGCGCGATCAGCTCGTATTCGCGCTCCGTAAGCTTGAAGCCATCGACATAGTCGCCGCGGTCGCCACGGGAGTTCGGCAGGAAGATCTGTGTCGGGCATTGCTCGATGATGGTGTGGGCGATCGGCGAGACGATCGCGTCGCGTGGGCTCTGCGTCGCAAACAGCATGAGTCCGTTCTGCTTGCGGATCGTCTTGAGCTTGTTCTGCGCGAGATCGCGAAACCCTTCGTCCTGGAGCGCCTTCCAGAACTCGTCGATGACGATGATGATGCGCCTGCCGTCGATCAACTGCTCGACTCGATGAAAGAGGTAGGTCATGAGGGGCGTGCGAACTTCCTCGTTGTTGAGGAAGTCGGTCATGTCGTAGCCGACGAACTTGCCGCCGACGCCGAATTCCCCCAAGCCGATGTCCTCGTTTGCGTTGTCGAAGACCCAGCCGAGCGGCCCTCCCCTCTCCCACCGGCGCAGCCTTGCAGCAATCCCTTCCGGATCGGTGTTGTTGAGGAAAGTCCTGAGCGCGCCGATGGTCCGGCGCTCCACCGGGAGATCGGCGAGACCGTCAACGGCGGAAGCGATATCGCGGAGTTCGGTCACGGTCATTTCCCGAGATGATGAACCGACGAGCTTGCCGACCCAGCGTGTCAGGAACACCCTGTTCTGCGGCGAAAGGTCGAGGGCCTTCAAGGGGGCGCAGCCGGTCGGGATGCCGTTCTTGAGGGGCAGATACGTGCCGCCGGCGGCGCGTACGTAAAGATCTGCACCCCTGTCCTTATCGAAGAAGACCACGTGCGGATCATGCTTTTCGAGCTGTGACAGCATGAAGTTGAGCAGTACCGTCTTGCCGGCGCCGGACGGCCCGCAGACGAAGGTATTGCCGAGATCGCCGTGATGAAAATTGAAATAGTAGGGCGAGCCGGACGCGGTCGTGAGGAGAGCGACAGCGGGACCCCATTCGTTGCCGTCCTTCTGGCCGATCGGGTAGGAGTGGAAGGGGGACAGCGCGGCGAAGTTTAGTGACGTGATCGCGCCGGACCGGGCGCGGTAGCGGAAGTTGCCCGGCAACTGCGCCCACCAGGCCGCCTCGAGACCAAGGTCCTCGCGCGCGACGACGGCGCCGCCGCTCGTCAGACTGGCGCGCGCCTTGGCGAGATTGTCGGTCAGTTCCTTGACGGAGGAGGCAAATACGCAAAGCGAGAGATGATGCTCGCCGAGTACGAACCGGTTGGACTCCAGATCATCCAGGGCGTCATCGAGTTCCTCGACTTGCGAGGCGGCCTTGTCGCCGCTGCTGACCATCTGGTTCTGCTTGCGGCCCATGATCACGCGGGCGTTCGCCTTCGAGACGAAGGAGAAGGATTGCGCCAGGATCAGTTCGAAAGGACTGGTGAGCACGTCGTCGAGCATGCCGGGCTTGGTCCGGGCGGGATATTCCTTGAAGCTCAGCATGCCGGCGTAGCGGCTTGTCGCCTCGTGCCGGATTTCGATCGTCTCGCGGCCAACAATGACCCGGTCCGAATAGATCGCGGAGGCAATGCGCCCTTCCGTCAACGGAACCGGCTCTTGCCGGCCGCCGACGAGCTGATGGAGCATTTCGCTCGGCTCCGAGAACAACAGGCCGTCGTGCTCGTAGAGGGACAACACCCGCGGCTCGAATCGTTTCAAAGCGGCAGTGACGTCGACGACCTTGTCCCGAAGTTGCTTGAGAGCCTCCTCATCGAGTTCGACACCCGCCCGGCGCGCCCGGCGCAGCCGCGACAGGAGCTTCACTGCCTTGTCAGCGGGATCGCGAGCCGGAGACCAGAGGAGCGTCAGATAGAGGTTGTTGCGGAACAATTCTTCACGCACCATGCGCACGCGGTACTTGTCGTTGAGCGCGGCCGAAAACGCGGTCGCGAAGGTTCCCTCGGGATAGTCGTTGTCCCGGCGGCGAATGAGATGGCTCCACAAGGCAAGCCGCTCGTCGGCGATGTTCCGGTAGAGCGTGTTGAGGTCGCGATGGAGAGCGTTCAGGTCGAGAACGTCGGCGGTCTCGAACGAGACACCCTCGAGCGCGATCATCACCATAAACGCCCGCGAATCCAGCGCGATGGTCGACTCGTCGACATGGCGGATATAGGGTATGAAGGTCTCCGGACCGAGTTCGCGGGACCTCAGGGTTGCAAGGCTAGGCAAGTCCAAGATCCCTTTCGTCAAAGCGCCGGGTGAGCCTCAGCGGCGAAAGCGTCGCCCCACCCCAATTGACGCTGTTGCGGGATCGGCCGCGCGTCTCCACCCAAGCCAGCACGATACGGAACATGTTGTGGTCTTGCTTGACCAGTGCGCGAAAGACGAGATGGAAAGCAACGCCGATGAGCGCATAGGCGATCGAGCCGGCGACGATGTAGAGGGTCGTCGTAAGCATGATGTTTAGCCCCATGGCTTCTATTGTCACGCCGGCGATCATCGCCGGCCGGGTGCAGGCGATGAACAGCGTGTCCTCCTCGAGCGTCGGCCGGACGGTCGCCATGGTTCAGCCCCCGACGATGGTGTTCACGAGTTCGGTGGCGCCGAAGATCCCGCCGATGCCGATGATCCAGAACCCTGCCCGTCTCAAATCCATGTAGCCGAACATCCAGGCAATGCAGATCACGATCACCGCGATCACAGCCAGCAGCTTGGCAATGTTGCCGGTCAGCATGTCGACGATGTTCTGGAGTACAGTCTCGATGCCGGCGGCTTGAGCGAAGGCCGGTTCGACCAGGGTGGCTACTGTGGCGACGGCCATCAGGGTCGAGGCGGCGATCGGGCGGATACGGGCACTGAGGGTCATTCACTCTGCTCCATTTGACTGTTTTGAAATACCAGGACCGAGGATCGCCGGCGCGAATTGAAGACGTCCCAGGATGGCGCAGATACTGTTTCGCGGGCAGGCGGATCGTGCGCCGCGCCTTCAATCGGGACAGCGCGGGTCGTTTCCTCATGCGGCCCCGTCCCCTGCCAACCATTCGCGATCGTCAGTGTCGCGAGGGACCTACCGAGGCGCTTCACCTCCTGGCGGACCTGCTCGTCATAGTTGACCATTGCGCCGAGGGAGGGATCGTCGCGCCCGTACCAGGACTGCAGCATCACTTGCTCGGCCCGCTTCGGATCGGCCCCGGCCTTCACTGCGAGCCGGTAGTATCCGTTGAGCAGCGTCGCCGTGGCCTGAAGGTTGACGCACGGATCAAACGCGTCGGAGATCGAAAGCTTTAGTTTCTCGATCTCCGGCAAGCCGAGTCCACCAAGGCCGAGTTGGATGTCTTCGCGCTCGGCCACCAGTGACGTGGCGATCTCGATGGCTTCCGCCTTGGTCGCCGGTTGCTTCGAGGGCGACGGACCGCTGTTGATCCGGATGGCGAAGGGTTCGATCCTGCTTTCCAGGCTGACGACACCGGCAAGCGTTTCGGCCGCGACTGTGGATGCGCATGTCTGCGCGAGATCAACGAATGCAATGGGCATGGATTAGTACCAGATCCTTTCCTTACCGACGCCGTCGATGGTTACGTCGATGTAGTGCGGCTGCTGGCGTTTATTTGGCCGGGTGATGACCTGCGCCATGCACTTTGATCGCCCGCCCACCCGTTGCCATCGCGGCGAAGAGACGGAACCACGGTTACCTCCTTCGTCATCGCGCCCGAAAGAGCAGAAGCGCCTGCTAACCGGGTGTAGCCTTGTCGAAATGCAAATGGCACCACGGCCGCGTGGGCCGAACGAGCTAGCCAGCCGATAGCCGTTGTTGCAGTAATATGGCTGGTAGCCAGGGCGTGAACTATGGAAGCCGACGCCGCTGCAGGTCGGAAACGACCGACCCTTCGCCAGCCAGTCCCACAGCCTGCGGATCGGCGGCTGGCATTCAGGGTACTGCGTGGCGCCGCCGGGGTTGGAAAGGCATAGAATAACCTGGCATCCCCACTCATCCGCACGCGCTTTAACGTCGAAAACAAGATAGAAGGACGCTAAGCTGATCGCAGCGACGAATGCCCGTAGGAGAGCGTTTTTCATGGTCACTACCCTTCACATGCACGGTCCTGCTCGGAGCCAAAGTGATCCGCCGGATCATCACTCTTCATACTAGCCTATATACGATAGTTAAAACGATGGCAAGCACACTTAACGCCCAGTGGCAGAACCAACTGTTTTCGGCCTTCGCCCTGCAGGAAGTCCTCGACAATCCGGTGGAGGGTGAAACCCCGCAATCTCGACTGAAGCAGATCGGAATGATGACGGTGCTCTATATGATGCACCAGAGTCACGAGAAGCTAACTCTTTCTAATATTATCGAAATCACCGGTTTGACGCGCAACGGCGTGAAGGAATCAATCGAGCCGCTCGTCGCGCGGGGTATACTGAGAGAGACACGTGTGAAGAACTCGATGGGGCGCGGAACTGCGAGGCAGTTCGAATTCTGTCCCGAGGTATTTGAGAGACTGAAGCTGGGCATCCATCAGAGAAAGCCGCAGACTTAATGGCTATTATCTGCCATTAACATTCATGTGTAGTGAGCCTGTCAGATGGGGAGAACAGCCGAGCAAAGTGGGACTGCCGTGCCGATAGGCTGGGCACGTCGTCCTGATTTGCTGGGCGCCCTGCGCCAACTTGTGGCTTCCGACTAGCGCACGCAGGATTTTGACTGTCGCGAAATAAGACATCAACGAACCGCGATCAAAAGGCAGCTTGACGAGCCACAGGGCCTTCGTCCACAGCGGCCGCAATGGCGCGCTTGGCCGCTTGGGAACCCTTGCGGCCTCTTCGGCTGGCGCCACCTGCTGGCCGCCTTCGTCACGCTGGTGATCCGCAGAATAGGCAGTGACCGGGATGTCGAAGAATTCAGGGCCGATCCGATCCGCTTTTTTTGCAGTATCGCTCCGACGGGCAATACATTTGGTTCTGTGGGGACCTGTGACTAGGCAGCGAAATCAATTGGCTGCCGGAGCGGTCAGCCAGTTCGACGAATGTTCTCGATTTCTTTAGCAGCACCTGAGCGAACGTACCTTGGGCTTTAGTCCGATAGTAATTGGGCCAATTGTCTTAGCCCATTCGGCCTTATCCCTTTGGGCGCGCTTCGTACTCCTTGACTGCAACCGGTGCTGTGAGACTCTTCAATCTCATGGTTGTAGTGCGCGGGGGGCGGCAATGATCTTCGACGATGACGTTGAGTTGGCGCTCGCTCTGGCCTGCGAAGAACTCCAGATGACCCGAGACGAGATAATCCGCCTCATCCTTCGTGAGTGGCTGGAGCAGTACGGCTTTATTCCATTGCATCAGTTGGACGAAGGCAGCGACACAGATGGCAGTGCGTGATTCGCGCATAGTACACCACGCCGTCTTGAGGTTAGTGACATGAATCGGCCCCTGCGCTTGGGCTCCTCCCGGTGCTTGGCGATGATGCCTCGATCCCGGGCGCGCAGATCGCAGCAGCCCACCGCGCTCGCTCAAAGCCGGCCGGCGCAGGTCGCGTCATCGAGGTGGAGGAGATCGAACGCGTCGAAGACGATTGTGCCCGGTTCAATCCCCGATGGCAGCAGTTTGGTGCAGGGCGAGGCGCGAAAACCTTAATGCCCAAACGAGGCGCCATAGTTGTGAAGGACAGGAAGCGGATCCGGATAAGTGATCAACAGCGCGCGAAGCCTCACTACGGAGCCGGGCCGTCCTGTACTGCGAGCAGCCGGCTGCACCAGGTGGGCAGCTTCGTCTTTGCCTTCGGCCGGGCGAAGGCGAACTGGTTCTGCTCTGAGCTCAGCCGGACGGTCGCGCCATGGGTGTGTAACCGCGGCATTGACCTTGACTTGACGTGCACGGATCGCGACGTAGCCATCACTGCTTTGCGTTGTTCAGGGGGAAACTTCTAGTGCTGGGTGGCTATTGACTCAAGCTCATGACGTTTTAATTCGTCGATTGCTTCAAGTGCTTCCTCGGCTGACCAGCCTGTAGACACCGCCGCCTCCAGCAGCTTAGCCTCCGCCTCGTGCTCGAGTTTCATGGACAAAGGCTCTAGTGCCTCCTGGACCGTTAGAATGTGCTCATCCGGAGCTACGACATGGACGGATGAAGTTGCAGGCGACATAGCACAAACCTTCCTCCTTCACACGGACGTGTTCCGACAAAACTCCAAACGTTGGCGTCTGTTCCACCGGATTCAAACTTTGAGAATTAGATGAACTTGCATCGTTCGATTGGCGTCACTTTGGCTCTTCTACTTGTCGCGCATTCCGCGTTTGCGGCCGAACCGATCACCGGACGCGACCGTGATTGACGGCGACACGATCGAGATCCGAGGCGCGCGCATCCGCCTGCACGGTGTCGATGCGCCGGAGAGCTGGCAGAAATGCGAGAATGTCGACGGCAGCAGCTATCGGTGCGGAAGAGAGGCGGCCCACGAACTCGCTCGGTTTCTTGCCGAGTTCCGCCCTGCCCGCTGCGAATTCGTTGAGCGCGATCGATATATGCGGTTTGTGGGAGTCTGCTTCCGCGCCGACGGCCGAGACGTCAATCGCTGGCTGGTTGAGAGCGGCAATGCTGTGGATTGGACGCGGTCTAGCAATGGGGCCTACGCCAATGCTCAAGAGCTCGCACGGTCTCATAAGGCTGGAATCTGGCGTGGCAATTTCGAGCTGCCTTGCAATGCTCGCGCTGCCCGTGCAAAGCGTGGAGCATCCTGCTAACGCGAAGTTTTCATGCCGACCGGCGAAGCCGCAAACGACATGCGGACGATCGACCGAGAAATTGAGCGCGGCTCCGGGGCACGCTCCAAGTGTTAGGCATAAGTCAGCAAACCTCGGCGAAAAAGCCGGGGTCAGCTTCCAGCAAATCCAGCAATACGAAAAGGGTATAAACCACCTGTCGGCGGGCATGCTCGTGATGATCTGCCAATCGCTAGAGGTAAGCCCCATGGAGATCCTCGGCGCTTACTTCCCGCATGAGCGTCCAAGTGGTAGCCGCATGGACTGGCTCCAAGAAAAGTTGCTTACGGCCGAGCCAAAGCTGTCTGGAGTAAGACGCGCTTTAAGAGACGAATGATGGGATCCTGCCGCTCACCCGTAAACGGCCGAGGCAAATATGAAACGGCTTGCGCTCTCTATTCGTTCGCTCTTTGCAGTCTCTGCACAGGCCGAATCGCGTCCGTGCGAACGTAAATGCTCTCGAGATTGGGATGCCGATGGCACAGGTCGAGGATGCTGTCCGCCGACGTGACGGCGACGGCGACGGCGAGTGCGCATAGCTGCCGCGGCTCGACTTGTCGAAGACCTGTCGCTCAGCCTGTTAGACCTTCACAAAGCATTTCCGGCTTGCGGGCCTCGTGGCCGGCATAGAGCTGCACGACGGTGCGTGCGAACCACGCGACAAGGTAGCGGCCGGAAGTCTGTCGCATGCTCCCGGCCGGTGCAGTCCCGGAAAGTTTATTGGGATTTCCTCGAAGCTACGTGACGAAATCGTGGACGTTCTCAAACGCCCTGCGAACAACAGACCATAGTCCGATTACCCAAGCTTTCAGTGCCGCTGTAGGTTCTGCGCTCTGCGTTCACGTAATGGCTGTGGAGCGTTACCGTGATTAAGATCTTCGTTGTGGCGATGACGCTTGTAATGGTAAGCTTCTGGGGTACTGTCGGCGTTCTGATTTATCGGCTGCTTGCGTAATTTCGAAGGAGGAACGCTTAAAGCGTGCAGGCTACACTTACAGGGTGGCGGAATATTCAGCCGTCCCCTATAGTTTCCTCCCGGCAATGGAGGTTGCCCCAGGAGGATCATATGAGCGACACCGCGTTTGGGTTTCTGCTAGCGGCCGAACTGTCAACCTTGCTCTGGACCGCACTGCTCATGGCGGCCTTCTCGGTCTTCTGAGAATCGCTGGTCTTACCCGAAGCAAAATCTAATCGGCCGATCTCGTTTCGTCACGGCGTGCACAGGTAGTTGCAATCGCCAGTCGCTGGCCGTTTTCGCTGAAGAAGCGCGGAACGTGTCGTCAATTGGAAACCGCTGAGGAGCGCTGCATTGGGCCATCGCGCGCGCTGTGCAACAGGTTGACCCCACCTGATCCGAGCGCTCCTCGACGATCTCAAAAGAGCAACCTGTGCTTACCGGCCTCCGCCGGTCTTTGAGCCTTCTTGCGGCCGCCCCGCGCCGGGACCGCCCGCGACACGCCCTTGCCATGGGAGCTGCCGGGATTGCTTGGATCTGCGCCGTTGCCCCACCCGTGTTACCTTTATCTTTCCCACCGCCGCCCGCGGACTTGGCCATTGCATCTGACGTAAGGCTGGTGGAAAGGAGCATTGTTACGGTCGACGGTGTCACAATGGCGAAACGACCGCAACTCTTCAGAAACTCTCGCCGATCTTCGTCACTCTTTGGTGGTAGGTAGTTCTTCTTGCGTTTCGGACATAAACGTCCCCTTCGCGTTGCATGTACTACACCGCAAGAGTGCCACTACAGGCCGGCGTTGAAATAGATCGCCCTCTAACAGTACGAGAGTTGCGCTACTGGAGCTCAAATACGCTCGCATCGTCCGCCCCGCATCGCTGATCCCCTTGAACGTCGGATGCCGCAGCCCTGTCATCGGTACACAGACTGAAGGACAAGGTCGAGAGTGCCCATAGCCGTGCGCTGCACATTGATCGCCGGCGCGAGTTGGCACAGGAATGGGCCGACCTCATCTTGCACGGGGCAAAGCCGGCGCATTCTGGCCGGGCACATGGAAATCCGCTCACCCGTGTCGATCCTGATATTGCTGACCTCGCGCCGCTATCTTCTCACAGGCATCCTGCAGTGGTGAAGGCACCTTAACGAGACCGCCCGTGGCGAGGCGCAGCAGCGCCTTCAGGTGCTCTCTGCCGCCATAGCTGACGAACGGCGCAAAAGGCGCCATGCTGGCGTCGTGATCGCCCGGATAAAGGCGGGCAAACTCGCAGAAGTTTGTGAAGCCCTCGTAGTTGGCGTTTTCGAGCAGTAAGCTCTCGACAGGCGCTCCTTCGGCCAGCACAACCTCATGCGTTGCGAAGACGATCTGGTAGTATTCTATCGTGTCCCGTGCATCAGGCAGCGCCGGCGTGATCGACGTTCCGTTGACGAGGTCCTGCGCCCTGATCAAAACGTTGTTGATATAGAAAGCGTGGCCTGGGGACACAAAAAGGTCCCGGTGCGGTCGGGAGCCGTCAAGGGCGAACCGGCGGACGCGGATCGGCACGACATCTTCGTTCCACATCTGGGAGCTGCGGCGGTAAGCGTGCCGGCCGATCCATTTCACCGGCAGCGCTTCGCCGCGAACCGTATCGACGAGATCGCCGATGCGCAGATCTTCGATGGCTACCTGGCCACGCGGCGTTAAGATCGCGGTGCCGCTCAGCAGGCACAGCGGACCACCGTTACCTTTTCCCCTACCATTGGCGTTGCCACCGCCGGGATGGCCGGGGTTCCACCATGCCCCCTCCGCCATGGAGTGCGGCAGGGCAGACACCGCCGAGCCGATCGCGGCAATTCTGGCCGCTGCTGCGGCCGTCAGTCCGAGGAAGTGGCGACGCGCGCGGTTCATGTCGGAGGGTTCGTTGCTGCTAGACATCGGCCTGCCTTTCATGTTCATGTCGCCCTTCGCACATTTTATCCTCTGTTCCGCATCTTTGGAATTCCGCCATTCGATCTATGCCGACTGCAACGCCGCGCCCTGCCACGAAACAGAAACGTAGCGCTCTCTTTCAGTCGCCGCGTTCGCCTGAATAACGACGCGCCCTGCCGGAGCGAAGCGCGCCGGTCGCTGCAATACATGGACCTAAGTCCCACACCTTCGGTTAAAGATCTTGAAACCATTGCGGGTCAACCCTCGTGGCGCATACTGCCACCAGCGCCAACGGCGGGTTTCCCCGTCAGTTGCTTAGGCGTTGCGAGGTCCCTGAGGCTACCCAACGGCTAGCTTAGCTAGACGGGCGCCGCTGGCTGATTGAAGACGCGCTTTCGCCTTTAATGAGGAGGCGCGCGATATTGAAGCACCACGAGCGGTCCGATGCGATATTGCCTGGCGGCATGAAACTGCTGGACGATGTTTTCACCAAAATCTTGGCCGAGAGAGTCCTCCGCCGCCTTGCGAAGCTGCCGAGCGTATCGCCATGAGGCTGCTTTCCATGTTCAATCCGCCGTGCGCGAGCGTAAGCTGCTGCATAGGATGGGCGCGGGTGACTGAACAGTCTCGCTCAACGTACCCGTCGTGGCCATCTTCGCAGCGGTGGCTTTGCTGATGCCGGGATCGATGATACCGCGACGGACACAGCGACACCGCCGGCTACGACAATCGAGCCGACGACGCCGCAGCCATCGACAGCCGCTCCTTCGACGACGACGCCACCACCTACCGAGCCTGCCCCAACCCAAGCCTTCAACCACGCCGCCGGCACAGTAAACGATAAAAGGCGACCACCCTTGCGCATAGATGGCGGTCATCGGTGGTCGCGTTCGCCCGGTCGGAGCCTCTTTGCATTTTTACAGCAGCACTACCGGGTAGAGCCGACAAAAAAGGCCGGGGCACGCTGGCCCCAGCCTTCTGTTCTTCGCTCTCAAAACTCGTGCCAGTACATCCGTGGTCACAGGTCGAAAGCAATGCGCGATTGACGGCATCGAGTTTCTTCGCTCCGACAAATGCGCTTATGCTAACTTTATAGAGCGCGGCGGCTTTGTGGACAAGTTGCCCGTTCGAGCTAGGCTTGTCCCCTCTTCGTAATGCGCTGGCTCGCAAATGCTCTGGATTGATGGTGTTGGCAGTATTTTCCGGCAGCCATGGCTGCACAGAATAGGAACGGGCTGCCGTCATTGATGGGCCAAAAGCACTCACCGGGCCTCAAATCTACGAGGCGTTTGGCATGTGGCAGTCGCTCTAGGTCATACTTGTGGGGAGGGATGATTGCGTAATCGGGCCTGTGCTCGCGCATTGCAGTCTTGTCCTTCCGCGGAGCTCTCTTGCTCTCGTGCGGTCGGCAATTGCTAGCTCGCGGCCTCAACGGGGAAAACGCGCGATTTCCAAATGTGATCCCAACCATGCTGTGAGGGCTTGACGCCGGAGCGCTTGGCGATCTGCGCGACGGGGACATTATCCTCAAAGCTTACGGCAACTTCGACGGCGACGTTGCGCACTACGTCGCCACGATTGGCCCGAGGTCAACGCGAAGTTCAGATGCGATGCCTTTCTGCCGTTGGAGTACATTGTGAGCCATCGCCTTGTGACGATTGGTGTCCGCCGCCCGTGGATAATCCACTGGTAGCCTCGGGCTTCCAGCCATAATTTATCCCATCCTCGAGCGACCCTAGCGGCGCCGTTCCCGCAAAACTTGAAAGCCGCCACGAGGCGAACCGCTCCAGGTGCTATACTCGTTGCGCAATGCGCCCAACTTCGTCACCGGTGAGATCAGATGTTAAACCCGCGGAGAGCTTACGCTAGCCGCCCTCGATTTCACTATAGGGACGCCG
This sequence comes from Sinorhizobium meliloti 4H41, assembly GCF_000375585.1. Classification (GTDB taxonomy): domain Bacteria; phylum Pseudomonadota; class Alphaproteobacteria; order Rhizobiales; family Rhizobiaceae; genus Sinorhizobium; species Sinorhizobium meliloti_A. Next base: position 22,444 of record NZ_AQWP01000027.1, read on the forward strand.
TCCATGACAATGAGCGCGTGTTGCCCTGCCTACGATGATCTGCCTCTCCCCGCGACATCTTACGCGCTGTGATGGGCCTGCCACTACCTGCCATGCAGCAGCCGGCCCGCCAGGGCCATAGCAAGTGAAGTGAGCGTACCAGGCGCAAGCGCTTCAGCGTCGAAGCCAGTTCGCGCGCAACTTGACCGGTTAACAGCGCAGCCACAGGAGGCTTGGCATACCGAACGAGATGCCTGCCCCTGAAGCGAAGCGACTCCATCAGCAGCGCCCATGTCTTACCTCCGCCCGTCGTACCGCCACAGATGGCAATATCTGCTGAACGACGAAAGGAACGCTGTATGGGCCCCGCTGCGGCCGGACGATCTATGGGGCCCTGGTCCTTGCTCAGCTCCCTCAGGAGAGAGAGGGTGCCAGCACCATGTTGATGACGAACTCGAATTCTGCCTGACTGATACCGCAACATTTTCGGATGGATCATAGTTCTATGAAGGCTCCATCAAGGCAAGCACGTTCCCGCCACATCGCCGTGTTAAAGCCACCACGTCCGATGGAGGCGACAGTGGACGATCGCGAGATAGAACGGCGGGCAAAGATACTCTGGACCCAGGAGAATCCCAGTCGACCATGGCTTGCGGTCGCACAGCGGTTGCAAGTGGGTGAAGACCTCTCAACCGGAGCGACAGAGGAGGATCGAGAGCGCTATCGGCAACGAGTGCGCGCCGGCGAATGATCCTCTCGCACCTTGGGATGACAGGTGCCGCAAGCACGGGCGATATGCGCCTTGGCGATCTGAGGCGGCCGGTTGGCGGCATCGGCCAATTGGCGAAAGCCGCCCGCGTCTGCGCGATAGCGGCGAGAGGACCAACGAACTCTTCCAACGGTGAAGAACGCCGCAGCTGCGTGCCGTCGCGCTGACTTGCTTAGATACCGGTTGCGCTGGCAACGGCGCGAGACACTTGGCCGACGCCGTGCCCGCCGCCCATGGCCTCCAGTTAGCGGGTGTCCTGTCCTCACCTATGATGGGGTTCTCTTGCCTTTGCCAGCGACCTGGGCGAATCTCTGATTTCCCGCAATTCTTGGACTGGCAAGCTCGTATCCATCGGCGAGATGCTGGAGGCCACCGAAGAAGAGTACAAGCTCTGGCGGTTTTCGACACGGTCGAGGAACGAGACACATGGATTGAGCGGTTGGACGCGCGATCTAAGCCGCGGGTCATCTCGCTCGTGAGGCCGACCAAGTAAACCTCGAAACCTGTGACCTCCGCTTATTGGCGGCGAGCTACCGGGCTCCTCTGCTCCTACGCTGAACGCCAGATTATCCTTCCTCTTCGTGGGCTTCCGCTTGGGTGTCGGATCGGGGTGGATGGAGTTGCCGATGCGGTAGGCCATTACGCGCTCTCCCCGTTGCGCGGAACCTTACCGATTGCGGTTGGTTAAGACCGCGACACGAAGGGAATACGACGATGAGTGATCCGAAAGACGGCAAACTCACCGAACAGCAGACGCCATCCAGGCCGACGGCAGTGCCACCGGAGATGGATTTCGAACCCGTTCCGTTGCCAGACCAAGCGGCCGAACCCGGTGCCAAAGACGCCGATGCTCCTCAGGCACGAAGTGGCCAGTCCAAAAAGCGGGAGAAGCCGACGAAAAATGCCGGCAAGGACGACCCCGTGCATGACACTGGCCTGGTCCCGCCGAAGTCCTGAGGCTGCGGAGCATCCGTGCTGCTGCTGATAATGTGCCTGGTGGGCGTGTGGCCGTGTGGCCTTGCGGGCGGCGCGGGTCGCGCTCGATCTCGCGACGGCCAGCGTGATGCCGGCGGGCCGGCATTTTTGCATCGGGGCAGGGTCCTGATCAGATCACCCGGCAAGGGAGTCTATCGCCTCCGGCTCCTCTTCACGAGAACCAGGAATCAGTTGGCGGATGGGAGGTCAGGGAGAACGGCAGTCGTTTTGTCCAGAGCGTATATTTCAATCCAGATTTGCGCCCAAGTCCCATCGGATTACATCCATCCTGCGTTGGCGCTACTGCCAGACCGCGCCAAATCGCAGTGCTTAAATTGAGATGCCCTGGAATGCCAAAACCGATCACGAGGTCCGCGACCTGCTGAGGCCGTCAAGCGTTTTGGCCTTTGGGACCGATCAATGTCATGCTTCAGGTCGCAGCACCGATCGACGGCTGCCGACAACACGACCATCGGGCGCAGTTGGTGGCCATTCTCACGACCAGGCACAACGGGTGGTCCGAAAATGGAGGGCTATTTTGAGGCAGCGTGCCAAAAGCCCGCACTCCCGTGAAGACGCCCCGAAGGGCGCTCAGGGGCGAAAAGCCGCGGTTGGCAGTCGACGGGCTGCGTCCCTGTTGATCGTCTGGCAGGTCTCGGCGCAACCCAAACCGTCTTCCCAGAGTTCATTGAGCCCTGTCACCCGACGCTGAAGAAGAGGCCGCCGGATGGCGCAGACAGGGTTCATGAGATCAAGCTTGATGGCTATCGAGCGCAGTTGCACATTAATGGCTGCAAAATCACGATCTACACGCGGACCGGGCTGGATTGGACGAAGGACTTCAAGGCAGTCGCGACGGCTGCGGAGGACCTCGCCGGCCATGACGCGGTGATGGACGGCGAGGTCACTGTCTTCGGCAAGACCGGGCTTCCCGATTTTCAGGCACTTCGGCGAGAGCTCGCGAAACGCTCGTCGCCGCATCTGACGTTTCAAGCGTTCGACCTGCTTTATCTGGACGGCTACGACGCTCCGGCGCGTGCCGCTGATCGAGCGCAAACGCGTGCTGCGCGAGCTAATCGGAGACGCGGCCGGCACCATCGACTATCTCGAGCTCGAAGAGGGAGAGCCGGTCTACCTTCACGCGTGCAAGATGGGTCTCGAGGGAATTGTCTCGAAACGCAAGGACGCGCCCTACCGGTCGGGGCGGCAGGAAATCTGGACAAAGGCGAAATGCACGAAGCGCGAGGCCTTTCCGATCGTCGCCTTCGTCGAAAAGCTCGGCGCGCACCCGCGCAGGATTGCCTCGCTTTATCTCGGACGCTGGCAGGGCGATCGCCTCGTCTATGCCGGCAAGGCCCAAACCGGCTACACCTTAACGGCGGCCCGCGCGCTGCGAGAGCGGCTCAATCCCTTGATCATCGGCAAGAGCCCCCTCTCCCATCCGATCAACAAGCCCAAGGCGACCTGGGTCGAGCCGCAGGTCTACGCTGAGATTGACTATGGCGGGGTGACGGATGACAGCTTGCTGCGGGAGCCGGTGTTCAAAGGGTTGCAGGATGTGTCGCGGGATGCAGGAAAGCGGCGACCGATCGCTCGCCCCGCCTCGATCCAAGTCCCGCGAGAGAACATATTGCAGTTGCTGCCGGAGGCCGTCGTGCCCTCGAAGGAGGAGCTTGCGGACTACTGGACGCGCGTCGCCGATCGGGCCCTGCATTTCCTCGGCGGCCGCCCGTTGAAGCTCGTAAGGCACATCCACGGCACCACCTTCTACCACAAGGGACCGCTGCCGCCGATCCCGCCCGCGGTTCATCAGCTTCGCATCGAGAAACGGGAGGGCGGCGCAGGGGTTCGGCTTTGGGTCGACGATCTGGCCGGATTGTTGGGGCTTGTCGAGATTGGCGCGGTCGAACTGCATCCCTGGGCGGCGACCGTCGACGATATTGAACACGCCGACGCGCTGATCTTCGATCTCGATCCCGGCGAAGGCGTGTCGTGGGAATTCGTCGTAAAAACCGCCTTGCTGCTGCGGGAATTTCTTGAGGCGGAGGGCTTCAAGACATGGCCAAAGCTCACCGGCGGCAAGGGCGTTCACCTCATGAGCCCTCTGCCTGCGAAGATGACCCGTAACGCGGCGCATGCCTGTGCCAAACGCTTGGCGCAGCAGTTCGCCAGCATCGACCCGGATCGCTACGTCACGTCGGCACAGCTTTCGCACCGACCGGGCAAGCTTTTCTCGACTACCTGAGGAACGGCCGCGGGACCACAGCCGTCGGCACCTACTCCCCGAGGGCTCGGTCAGGATTTCCCGTCGCAGCTCCGGTTACCTGGCGCGACATCGAGCGCGGGATAAGACCGGATGCGTTTACAATCGAACGTCCGCCTACGCGTCGCAAAGTCCTGGCGAGCGCGAGTTGATCAATTTGACCTATCGCGTCGCCGCCGCTGTTACCAGTGGCGGGCCGGATTACGGCGTCACCAACGTCCGCAATCTCGAGTGTCCCCTTTGGCGCGGCTGGACCGGCGTCAAGAACCGCTGCCTCTTGCCCTGCAACCACCTCCTGCGAATATGAGGAAGCGAAGCTTAAAAAGACCGCCCCGCTTAGCCCGCCATCGATGGCAAGCAGCCCCTCGCCTATTTCGCCGGCATCTGAACGCTATGGAAGGGCTTCCGCGGCTCGATGAGGAACCCGCGCGTCGGCGAGCACGCGCTGTTCGCCCTTCTAACCTGCGATGCTAACTCTGTCGTCGGCCGATCCATCCGAAAGCGATGCCCGTCATTCGGAGCCGGCCGAAGGATGTCGACTGGCTGACGGCCGATTGGAGGGATCCCATAACGCTACAAAGGCGATACCGGGCCGAGCGGACTTCTACCCGTCGAATGCCCGTCGGAGCCGTTGTTGTTCTGAACCCAGGAAGCCCTGGAACAAAGCGGCGAGAGATGCGTTGTTACGGCGCCGCGCATTTTCGCGGCACCAGGTCCCCCAACCTGTTCAGAGTGCCCGCCTCGTCCCCTCGTGCGGGCACTCACTTTTTGGATGCCTTTGTTTGCTGTATAGTCCATCCCCTTCTTTCGGTTCGGGCGGGCCTCACCGATAGCTTCAAGATCCTTCTGCCCGGTTACCTTCGCCGCCCTCCTCAAGATCGCGAAATGGCCTGACACCCAGCGGAAGGCGGACCTTGGTCTGGCTCGTCGGAAGCAAAGGTCTTAGGGCGGCGACCGAGCGAAACCTTTGACATTTATTGGAGTTGTCCCCCCCGAGCGGCATGCCCTCGTCGGCCGCTCGAGTAAGTAAATGGCCTCAGAGCTGCAAAAATTTGTCCCTTCTCCGCAGCCCTGAGGCCGACTTACAGACAACGCATGCTGGCCTTAGCAATTGGCATACGGAAGGATTTTGTTGATGCGCGGCAGAGACGATTACGGGCTGTCGGAACAAAGAGCATCCACCGGCCTACCCCTGAGCATAATGCTTCTTTCGATGTTGACGGTTGCCGTTTACCTGATCGTCGGAGAGGCATTGTTGCATAGTGAGAGTCGGAACGCCGCAGTGTACGTTCCGACCGCCTCCTTCTCTAGCCAGAACAACACCTCTGAATAGTTCGTCGCCACAAGGCGCCGCGATCTCCAGAGCAACACGCGCCTGCCGGCCGAAAATGCAAACCACGTATAGAGAATGCTATATCCCAGAACGTTAGCAGTTGCTGTATTATTTACTGACCAAATGGGGGGCGCGGAGATGGAGAGAGCTCGGAACGAACAGTCTCTCAGTGAAGAAGACAGACGCGAGTTTCTAAAGGCTTGCGGCCGGTTCGCGGTAGTCACGCCGCCTGCTGTGACTATGTTGCTTTCAACCAGCCTCACCTCCAATGCCATCGCAGCCTCGGGCAGCGGATCGAGCGGCGGCAAGGGGGATAAGGGCGGAAACAGTACAAAGGGCGGCAAAGGCGGAAATAGTGGAAAGGGTGGTAAGGGCGGAAACAACGCAAAAGGGAAGGCCAAATCCGGTAAATAAGGTGCCACCCTCTGAGACAGCTTAGGCTTGAGAAGCCGGAGCAGAGCTCCCACTGGCCTGCCCCCATTAGATCTCTCGTGGTGGCCTGTCGTTCAACAGCTGCGCTATTGCCGTCAACAACAGCGCCAATGCGAAAGGCTTTTCCAGCATGATGCTGTCCGGACGCCTGTTCCCCGGCCAGGCGGCATGGCCGCTAACGTATGCTACCGGGATTCCTGCACTGATGCGGCGAGTGGCGCGGGCTACCTCCTCAATCAAAGGCCTATCGCCTTGGCTCCGCTGAACCACGATAACAGCAAATCCGGCGTCGTATTCGGGGCCCTGCCTGTTATGTCACCGCCGCAGTTGCGTACTGTCACGCTGGCTTGCCTCGATCCTTTGCAAGTTCTCGCGCATCACGCGGATCGATTGATAGGCTGTTGAGCGTCTTCTCTACGGTCTTCATCGACGTGCCGCTTCGGCCGCCTGCTTCTCCACCGCCAAGATTCAAAGCTCGTGATTGATTGGTCGATCTGCCGGAGGGAGACTTCGGCACCCCTCAAGCTTTTCGAGGCGGTCGATGGATTGAGCCTGCGTATCCTGATCGGCAGTCACTCTCTCCCACGTCGCGCCCCACGCCATGAGGCCGCCGGGAATGCCGACCAGGGTTACCACGGTGTTCAGATTCCACTCCGAAGTTCCACGTTGGAGTCTTCACGATGGTCTCCTCTTCGGCTTTGTTGACCAATCCCTGCCCTCGTAATGCAATGAGATTTGATGGTTACGGCCGCTTCGCCGGGGGAACGCATTCCGCTTTCGCCCAGATCTCCGCGGCACAGATGATGGAAAACCGGCATTTCGAAAGCTCTCAAGGCCTAGGAGCATGCTTGTTGCGGCGCAACTTCCTTCGCTGCTCAGCCGAAAAAGACGAAGAGACCCTGCTCAGATCCGAGAGGGAGTACAAAAGCCTGGAAGCTGGCGCAATCGCTTACATTCGGAAGAAGTGGCAATTGTCGGGGCCTGCATGAAAATGATTTCCTCAAGGCAGCACCGCCACGATGAGCGCCGCGATAAAAACGACCGCGGCGAAAGCTGCGACCCATTCTATTATCTTGACGCGTTCGGCAGGGGACGCATCGCAATCCTCCCTCGGTGCGCCCCCGGCAGAAACGTCCCGCGGCGGGGATGGTTGCAGTCCGCCCATCCCCAAACGTGAGTTCGAGGGGTATCGGCTTTGGCGGCTTGGATGCGCAATAGCTTCGATTTCAGCTACTGTTCGGGGACCAGCTGAACTTCCCGAAACAGCCATCTATAGAGTTCGGCCTTCGAGCTCAGACTGATTTTCTACCGAAGAAGGGTCTTCTGTTTAGAACGTTTGTCGATGTGCCTGGCGGTCCAGGCGGAGACATCTTCACTCTAGCCCAGAGTCTTCGGCAACTCGCCGATAGTGGTGGCGCCGGCGCTGAAAGTCCCCTGCAGTGCGATCTTAAGCGCGGAGAATGCCTCCGGTTTGAGTCTGCATGGCCTGGCCGGCGCCATTGACGTCGCCATGCTCCAGCGCTCGATCACGCGTGTCATCACCACGGACAAGCGGATTTTCTTGATCGCTCGCGAAAGGCAGCGGCAAGCCGGGGTTCATAATTTGCGTGCAGTTCGTCGAAGGTCATTGCCATTCCAAAGGGCAATCCCCACCATCGAAAGGATCGTCGGTATGAGCCGGAACGGCCTCTATCTCGTCATTGCCGCGCTTGTCGTGGTCACGATCGGGCTCAGCATTTACATCTATCACGAAGAAACGAGGTCCGGCGTAGAAATCGAGATCGGGGAGGACGGCATCTCGGTCCAGGAGAGCTAAGGCTTAGCCGGTAAAGCGAGGAGACCCGCTTAATCCGCCCCTCTGCCTTGATCTTTCCATTATTAGTCTTCGTTAATACTCTCTGCTGACCGGATCGCAGGGGAGCGACCAATGGAAGAATTTTTTCAGCCAGTCCTCGTCAGAAACATCCGCCATTCGGATCTGGAGAGGCTTTGCAAGTCCGTGAAGACGTATGCGGGGTGCTACGTTCTAAAGGACCCAAGCGGCGAGGCAAAAACAGCTGGCCTCGATGCCCACTGCTGGTTCCCGTCACGCGACGACAGCATCCTATTCCAGCTGCAATGGGCAGCCCCTGACGGCGACTAACAGGCAATCCGTCCCTGGATGATGAAATCATGACGACGCGGAACATCAACAACCCGCGCACCGGGTGAAGGCTCTCCGGGACAATCCGTGCCTTCTGATCGTTGGACCATCACGGTCTCCACGACGAGGTTCGACAATTTCGCATCGCCCAACAAGTTCTTAGCCATTCGCCTTGCCAAATCTCCAGCTCCTGCCGAAAACCTCAATACTCAGAAATACGCGCAATTAATGGTCTAGGCGGCGCATACGGCCAATTGCGTTGGGCGCTCGCCTTGGTCACACCGTGAGTTGGATCGTACCGGCCCACATACAGGGGCGGGCACTATCCATCAGGTCTAAGCCATCTGGTCTGCCTTTCCCCCAACAGGCCGAATTAAGATGTTAATGCAGCTGAGCTATAAGGTAGCTGCGTTTCAGATCTCGGGACATCGAGCTCGGGGTACTGAACTGACTTTCAATCCCGCGAGCCTGGAAAAACAATGCCTGCCACGGCGACCTGTGAAACGACTGGTAACGCCTATATCGACGGTCTCCTTGGCGACCGGAAATGGGCGCTCAAGGACCTCACGTTCCGTTTCCCGACCAACTAAGATCGATTTTCATCATGTAGAAGCAATGGCTTGCTTGCAAATGGGCAATTCGCTCGCAAGGCATGTCACCGTTGCCTCATTCGACCTTCGCAACCCACGGCAGAATAGCAGGGAGTAAACGAATGAACATCAATGGAACCAACGTCGCCAACAAGCTCATGGGTACGAATCTTGCGGACACGATCCGCGGCTATGATGGCAGTGATTCCATTTGGGGTAATGCCGGTGACGACTATCTCGACGGCGGGCTTGGCAACGACTTGCTCTATGGNGGGCTTGGCAACGACTTTTTCAAGGCCGGAGCGGGCGATGACTACGCGGAAGGCGGCGACGGCAATGACAGCTTCGACGGCGGCGCCGGCGCCGACACGCTGATCGGCGGGCTCGGCAACGATATCTTTTCCGGCGAAGACGGCAATGACATCATCAA
>NZ_AQWP01000028.1 GCF_000375585.1 Sinorhizobium meliloti 4H41
ACTGAATAGTAGCCGTATCCCCCCTTGGAAAGGTGGTTGTCGGTGATGGAAACGTTCGTGGCGTCGTTTACGTAGATGTTGTACCCGGGCGTTCCGCCCAGAAAATTGTTGGTTATATGGACGTCGTTAACTGGCCCAAAATCGTCATTGATAAATATATCGGACGTGTCGCGTGCGAGAATGGTATTACCCTCGATTAGAACGCCGTCCTGACCACCCTGCACCGAGATGCCGTCATAGTGTGGATCAGAACCACTGCTTTCGAGGTCGTGGATGTAATTGCCCTGCACCGTGCTTGCGCCGCCTTGAAGCGTGATACCGTTTTGGACTTTGGAGATATCGTTGCGCAGGAAGGTCCCGCTGCCGAGGATGGCCGAGTTGCTGTCGCCGGAGTAGCCTGACCCTACAATATCGCTGTCCTGGATGGTGATGTTCTCCGCGCCCTCGGCATCGATGCCCCACGCCGAATTNAACGTGATCTCACAGTTCTTGATCACCACATCGTCAGCCATGACACGGAGAGGCCCGTTGATGATCATGCCATCGATCACGGTCCCGTTCTCGGTAATGGTCATCGGGCCGGTGTATTCGGTCAGATTTGTTCCGGCCGGAACACCCGTATTCGTCGCATCAGGAAAGGTGCTTGCCTTCTCTAATGTCCCTATCTCCCCACCCGCAAGGAGTTGGGGTGATATTGCGTTTGTCTTGGGATCTAAAACACCAGCTAAATAAGCCAGCGCTATTACGGTACTGACTAATACAATCACTGGCGCCCTCCGACGTCGGCCATTTGATGTGAAGACCGCGCACAAAGCGGCGCGGTGTCCGGGCCCCAACGCGACCCGCAGGGTTCCCCGACAATGATGCCAAAGCGAAAGAGCGCAGTGGCAATTGGCCCGTGTCCTGATCGAGCATCTCTCGGCGTTGCCGGTGACAGCGACCACGGAAGGACGACCGCTCGATCCCGCGGATAAGTGGAGCCACTTTTTACCGATTCAGGACGCGTGGCGAGATGATCAGGACCTTGTGCATCCCGGATCCCCTTTTCGTTCGCGTTGGTCTTCATCACAGCACAATCGCTGACGCGGCCGCGCGCGCTTCAATAGCCGTACTTTTCCGGGCTAAATCGGCACTTGTTCAAGACGACGCCGAGCACGTTGGTCCTCTCGGAGAGTTCCTGCTCGCAGACATCGACTTCATCCAGGGTGCTTTGCTCTGCTGCGGCGACGAGGATTGCGCAATCCACGTTGGGAAGGAATGCCAAGACGTCGTCATTGGAAAGCATAGGCGGCATATCAAACAGGATGACGTGCGGACTCATCCTTTGCCGCATCTCTTCAAGCACTCTCATCGTCTCGCGGCTTTGTAGAAGCTCCGCCGAAAACGATACGCTCTGCCTGTTTGCACCTATGGCGAGATTATTGCCGTGGCGTAGAAACACGTCGCCGATGTCGATCTCCCCTTGCAAGAATCTTTCGATGGATTGGGGAGCCTCTATCCCGAGGGTGTTGGCGATTTGCGGTCGTTTCAAGTCGAGGTCGACCAAAACTGTGCGGCATTCTTTCTGATTGGCAAGACTGAAGGCCAGGTTCAGCGCGACGACGGTCTTACCGCAGCTAGCCGTTGGAGACGTGATCGCCACGGTGGTCCAATTGTTCTCCGTAAACTCCCGCAGCAGTTTGGTCCGTATAATATCGAAAGCAGCACGCGCCGGGCTTGGACGGCTGGTGGTGACAATTCGACTGCGGGCAATGCGCCGGGGATCGGTTTGCAATGGCGGTAAACGTTCCCATATGATTTCGCTTCCGCCACCCGAGCAGGTGAGAATTGTCTGCTCCAGCAGCGATTCCGATTCGAGAAGGTCCTGCCGGGGCGCCTTGGAGTGTTCCATATCTCACGCCTCCAAATTATTGATGGTTTTGGCGGCCATCTCCACCGCTAACCTAAAATGGTAAACCATCGATAGGCTTTCTCGGCCGCAGTAGAGAGGGGCAAATGAAAGAACTGAACAGCAATCAAAAATGCGGCCACGGCCGCGACCGAAAGTACCGCTGCTAGGGCGCGCCTTATCGGAAAACGATTCTCCTCGGGCTTTGGGATGTACGGGATGGTGGCAATGGGCTTGTGGCCGAGCAGCCGCGCGACTTCGACGGGTCTGCGAATTGTTCCGTTGAGAAACTCGAGCAAGGTGACGAACGCCACAGCGAGACCCATCCCACCGACCGCGCCCATTAAGGCGATGCGCCGACGTTTTGGGCTTTCTGGAGAGTCGGGTGGTGTCGCGCGTTCAAGGACGGAGACGCGGCCTCCGTCGGACCGTTTCTCGATCTGTTGTCCCATTAACGCCTCCGCACGCCTGGCGATTGCAGTGTTGTACTGCGTCTGCAGATTGGCGCGGTTCCGCTCAAGAGAATTCAGCACGGTTTCGCTCGCCGGCGTGGCAGTGATTGACTTCGTCAGCGCGCCAATGCTTTCCGTAATGGTGGCCTTCTCTCGAGCGATTGCTTGCAATCGCTCATCAATGTAAGACAACTGGAGGTCGAACGTGGAATGCCCCTTCTTCTTGCTCGATGGGTGGACTTCCTGTGCTTGTCGTACACGCAGTCTTTCCTGTAGTGACGCGATCCGCGTGCGCAGCGCCAGAATGTTGGGGCTTGCTTCCGAAAAGACTGCAAGCTGATCGGCCAGGGCACGGTTGAGCTGCAGGAGCATTTGCTGCTCCGGTGTCGCAGCCTCGCCATCGGACAGCTGGCCCGTCAGCGCGTAGCTCTCGGCAAGATTGCTTCGCTTACCGAGCAAATCGGTCTCTTCGCGCTCAAGGGAGATCAGCCTTTCTTGCTGGCTCGTTTGCTGGTTACGTCGAAAGTCGAGACTGTCAGGCAGAGTGTCTGCATTCTGGTTCTTAAAGCTGAGGATCTCGGCTTCGATTCGGTTCAGATCCGAGCCGAGTCTGCCGACCTCTTGATTGAAGAATTGCAGAGTGTCTGCGGCGCGGTCGGTTCGCTGCTGCTGTTGCTTGAACAACATCAGGTCAACGAGTTCGTTGGCTACCTTTGCCGCCAGCCCGGGCTCGGCTGCCGCGAATGCGACGCTGAACACCGACGTGCCAAGCCCACCGTCAGGTGCACCCAGATCGACCTCCTCGAAGGCAATGCGGGAGCGCATGTCATCGACAATATCCTCGTCGGTCGGGCGCGCCTTGCTCTGGGCGTAGATACCGAGTTTGTCGGCGAGCGCGAGAAGATCCTCGCGCGTCGTGATCTCCTGCCGAATAATCTGCAATTGCTGAACAGCCTGTATCGGGACCGTCGATCGCGCGAGGTCCGTGGGAATCTGGGGAGCTTCCACCAATACTCTGGCGCTCGCACGATAAACGGGCGGCAGAACGAGCGCGACGGTCACAGCAATCGCCAGAGCCACAGCGGTTATCGTCAGCAGATACGGTGATCTTCTCAAAAGTATCGAAGTGTAGAAGCGTACATCCGCATCATTCATCTCGAACAGACCTGAAACCTGAAAACTCGCCGCTATTTCCTGGGGCCATTCTCGAGCGCTTGTGTCTCCTAGGAAAGATCGTAAATGGTGGAGGGACTGCACCGTCACTTTGCTGGAGCTAGTTCTTTCGGCTAGGCAGGGTCTCATCGTCACGCACCGGGCATCTGAGGGAATCGACTGCCATCGGGCATCGGCGTAACGTACGCAGATGTAGCATTCGAGCCGGCCCAGCCAAAGGAAACGCCACTTTCGCCGCTGCCGCCGCCTCCGAAAGGTGGAAGGCTTATGCCTCCCGGCTACGCCGAATGAGGAAATGATCCGGCGAGGCTTAGCCGAAGTTCCTCCAAATTTGAGAAGGCGCCAAACCTTCCAATCTTCGTGGCGCGCGACCATGCTCCTCATCGGGGATGTGCGTCAGCCAGCATGTGCAGAAGCGGCAATGGATAGGCGATCGCTCGATGCAAAGAGTTCCCTTTGTGCTGTCTCCGCTATCCGTGCGAGATTTTCAATGGCTTCCATTCATGCTCCACCGCAGCTGAGCATCGTCACTCGGCACTTCAACGAACCCGGCAATCAAGTGCCTGGCTGCCGGCGACGCGCAGCGCGCGCAGAAGGAATCCAATTTGAGTTCATCGTGGTGGACAATGGCTCGGTCGAAGACCCGGAGGCTGTGTGCTCACAAGTCGAGGGCGTCCGGCTGGAGCGCGCCCAATCCCGGGGCCAAGCCCGGCACGAAACCGCGGCGCGTTGGTGACCCAGGCCGTCATGCAAATCTTTCGGCGAATTGGTACAGAGATGAGATCGACATGTCGCCCACGAATTTCGCAAACTCGGGACAGACCGCTTAGCCGGTCTTCGATGGCTGGCCACCTCCGCTATCATCGGCGCGTCGCCCCTCTGTGAGACTCTGACTATCTTGCGCACGGATCGGCTGTCGGGTTTCCGCAACCGGTGGCTCGCCCTCAAATGCCCCCGCGGGTTCGTCTCTATCGCGCCAGTTTGATGTTTTCTCTGACACTTCATGAAGACACGGCGCGACTGCTCGGTACCTGGAACAGGCAGAAGCCCTAAAGTCGACGGGCACTAGGTGTAAGTCTTTCGATCTAGATCTAATTGTATAACTCGGAGTGTATTGAAGATTGTAGTTCATGATCCCTAATATTGCGCTTGGCGCAGGGAGGTTGTTTCAGCGTGTATTACAATCATTTTTCTCTCAATCGATAAAAGTGCCCCCCGCACGAATATAAGCGTGCAACGGGCGATGCCACCCCCCCCTGCGCTTGTTGGCGGTTTTCCGCCTCCATGGAGGGGCGCATGTCGCAGAATTCCAAACTACCGTTACACCGCATTGCCACAACCGCCATATACGGCGGCGTGCCTACAGCGTCGCGACCAATCTATGCCAGATCGGTCAAACGTAGTTTTGATCTGTTGGTCACAATAATCTTGGCGCCCTTTGCGCTGGTGGTCATTGGCATCCTCGCGCTGCTTGTCTGCCGCGATGGTAGAAGCGCCTTCTATTGCCAGGCGCGCGTCGGCAAGAACGGAAAGACTTTCAAGCTCTGGAAGCTTCGAACAATGGTGCCAAATGCGGATGATCAACTGCGGGCATATCTCGAGGCAAACCCCGATGTCCGGAAGGAATGGGACAGCAACCAAAAACTGCGGGACGACCCGCGCATCACCCTTGTCGGGAAGTATCTACGCAAGTATTCCTTCGACGAATTGCCGCAGCTTTGGAATGTATTTGTTGGTGATATGAGCCTCGTAGGTCCACGACCGATGATGCCCGATCAGCGGCAATACTATCCGGGGACGGCCTATTTCACCATGCGCCCCGGAATAACGGGGCTTTGGCAGATCAGCGATCGCAACGACTGCACATTTGCAGAGCGGGCGATCCATGATAACCGCTATGCCGGAATTATGTCGTTCAGCCTGGATCTGTGGATCCTCTCGAAGACGCCGGCTGTGGTGCTGCAGGGAACAGGCGTGTAAACGGCATGTTGCCTCTGCGGGCGGCGGTGATTATCCCGAATGGCGTAATCGGTTTGGGCTCTGATGGTTAGGCACTATCGCTCCATATGCCCCATTTGCAATCAAGTGACGAAATTCACTTGTCAGGATTTGCATCGGCAGTTTGGCTGCGGTCATACGACACTTCATACGTGCCGCTCTCGACAGGAAAGATCGCGTAGACGTCGCCCTTAATGGTCTCGGTGTTGTAGTCCACTGGCTTCCGGTCGCGGGTGATCCTTGAAATCTCGAACCGTCCACTTCTTGTCGGTACCATTCCGCGAAGCATCTTTCCGGTTCTCGGGTCGGCGAAAGCTTCAAAGGTGAGAATGCTATCGCTCCAGGCGATATGCGCGAAGTGGGAATTGTTGCGGCCGTCTGTCCAGTCGAGCAACTGCCGCGCCGAAACCAGGGGGACACCGCGGGCTTTCGCCGCGGCCGTTAACTGCCTGTCGAAATCGTCAGTGAAGTCGTAGTGGGTCCCGAATGCGCCATAATAGCCTTCAGGCCCCAGCGCCCTGTCCAGTTGCGCCTCGATGGCCGCCGGAAAGCCCATTCCGCTTTCGTTCACCAGATGCGTGGGCAACTGGTAAACGTCAATCATAGTCCCATCTAGATCGGCAAAACGCATTGGTAGGCCGGAGCCGGTCATGAAGCCGGGACGGTCATTTATCCACTCGGGGGGCCAGTAATAGTAGTTCAGGTCCATACGAATGCCGTAGCGCGCCTCCACCTTCGGCGTGCTTGCCCATTCGCTCACGTCAAGCAATGGGTGCGACTTCCCGTCTGGGCAGGCAAGTCACGATATTT
This sequence comes from Sinorhizobium meliloti 4H41, assembly GCF_000375585.1. Lineage (GTDB taxonomy): Bacteria > Pseudomonadota > Alphaproteobacteria > Rhizobiales > Rhizobiaceae > Sinorhizobium > Sinorhizobium meliloti_A. Next base: position 6,322 of record NZ_AQWP01000028.1, read on the forward strand.
AGTGCGGAAGTCGTAAAGCTGTTTGGCGACAATCTCGGAGAATGCCGAGGGCTTGACGTTCTTGCAGCCGGTGTTGACGTGTAGGCCGATATCGAAACCGTCTGCGGCATAGGTGCGGGCATCCTCCGTGGTCAAACCGGAAGTTGTGTAGATCCACGAAGTCGCGCGATAACATTCCCAGCCGATGAGCGAGCACCCCTCGGGCTCGGTGGCCTTGAGCCTGTCGAACGAACGCTGGCTTCCGTTTCTGGTCCCATGATCGTCGCCGGCCATCACAAGAACCGCCTTGTGGCCTTTGGGAAAATACCACAGCCGCAGCAGCGGCGCCTTGCCTTCAAGCATAAAATTCATCAGGTGGACGAGCAGTCGCTGCTGCTTATCAGCCACCGGAATGGCGATCCGCTGAAGGTCATTCCAGTCGGGGTGTTCATCGCCTACCTTGGCGCCGAAGAACAGATCGTTCGGCCGGATGACGGGATTCCCATCGCGCTCATCACCGACCCAAGCGGGATTGCCCTGGCGCGTGTAGACGATCGATCGGGCCAGGTCGTAGCTGAACGCCGCCGCTTGACCTCCAAGTTTGCCGATCTCGCGAAGCGTGATCGCCGGGTGGATCGTCGCGTTCGAAGCGTCGCGATAGAGTCTGGCGATCTCTGTAACACCTTTACTCCGCGTGTATAAATCCGCCGCGCCATGAAACTGGATGGTCTCACCAGTGATGCCGTGCCCGGGATCCGCCGCCGTGTCGATGAGCAGGTAACCGTCTTTCACTGATGCGCCGCGATGCTCCAGTCCCAGAAGTCGGGCCAGCTTCTTGTCAGGGCGCATGCTGATGAGATCGCCACCTCTTTGGACCCATTTCGAAAACATCGCCACTTGTGTCTCGCTCAGCGGCATCTCACCGAGTATCGCGAGACTGAAGCGGTCGAGCAGCTGGTCCGTAATTTGCGAAAGCTCGATACATTCGAACGAGCCGATGCCTTCGGCCCGCAGTATTTCGCTATAATATTTAGTGAAAGGCCGGCTGTCGGAAGTAACGATCAGTATGGGGCCTCCAAAGCCGTGTTCAAGATCACGCCGCGTCGTGAATGAGCAGCGGCGGCTGAGCGTCAGAGCGTTGCCGGCTTTGTCGCGCGCGTCCACGGCAATGGCTGCCATATACTTGGTACCGCTCGCCAGTGGTATGGCGGGCGAAAGCACCACGGAGCGGTTCCGCTCGTCGTAAATGGCGCTCGCCTCGACCGCTACGTTCGCTGCTGACAGCCAGAACGAATTGATCCTGACGCTAGCAGAATCTATCCCATCACCAAAGGTCACCATGATTGCGGCATCGGGATCTACATCACTGCTATCCGCCGAGGGGGCGACCCAGGAAACAACGGCGGGCCCATAATCCCCCGAGGGGAACCAAGCAAATATCGCACCTACAATCGTTGCCCAGATCAGTACCAGGCCTTTGGCCAATTTCTTGCCTCCCCAACTCAACAAAGCCGACGTCGGCGCGCTTCGGCTACGGGGCTATGCTTCACAGAGAACCAGTTTCTCGACTGCCGAATTGCAGTCAAGTGCAAACGTTAGAAAACATATACCGCGGCGATCCCTTTGGGACACTGCATCTTTCGGTGGTGCCGGGCTCTCGATCATCTCTCGATATAGGGAATGGCTTCGGCTTAGGGATCGCCGGCATGAATGCCGAAGGCTAGATCAGCCATTTGGCGTAGGGGATGGGCGAGAAGCAGAAGTCCACCAACGCTGGCATCCCATTTCGGTCGTCGTCTGCGGCTGCACTACAGCGAGAACCGACGTGATGCGCGAAATGCCTGGCGCGATCCCGGGACACTTCGATCTCCGGGCGTCGCGTCGCGCGGGAGCTGACGATGCTCCTCGAAGCGCGGCAAGCCCGGTACGATCGTCTCCGACCACGGCACGAAGTTAACTTCGAACGCGACCCTCGCCTGGTCAAAGGATCACAAGGTCGAGTGGCACTGTATCGCGCCGGGAATGCCGATGCAGAACGGCTAAATCGAATCCTTCAACGGGCGAATGCGCGACGAGTTGTTGAACGAGAGCCTGTCCTCGGTCTCGGTCACGCCCGCAGTGCCATTTCTGATTTGGTGAACGATTACAAAAACAATCCGACCGCACTCGTCGCTTGGATACCAGACCCCTGCAGCCTATGCCGGAATCATCACCGCAACCGGCTCCAAGGCTGCGCAAGATGACGACTACGCGTTTCCGCCTGTTGCTCCCGCCGCGTCAATGGGCGTATCGAAAACCGTCGAGAATCTAATCGCCGTTGGATGAAAGTTCAGGGGCAGGTCACCGCAGCAGCGAGATCTATGGCGTTTATCTGACTACCGCCGATCAGTAGATGGTGCATCAGCACACCGCCGGCCGTGCCTCTCTTTGCAAGTCCCAACTTTGGCGGAAACGGAATGGCGGCCCCGTCAATGCAAAGTAGGAGTGTGGTCTGGCTCCTTAATACTAGGTAAGGAGATACGTCTTTTGGCGCGCTCAGTACTGCCTTCTATTTCGTTTACTCTGAGATTGAAAAGTATTCTCTTGTTGAAAGAGACATTGCCAGACGAATAGGAACCTCGATGGACATGCCGGTCGTGGTTTCAAATCAACAAACACAACTGAACGGGAACTTTGGCAGCATGATTGCGTCCGATGTCAGGCTGCATGACGGTGTAGTCATCCATCACCCGGAGCTCGTAAACCTCTATGGTTGTATAGTAGAAGCCGGCACGCGGATCGGAACCTTCGTGGAAATCCAGAAGAAGGCCGCGGTTGGAAGAAATTGCAAAATTTCCAGCCATTCCTTCATCTGCGAGGGAGTGACGCTCGAGGACGGCGTCTTCATTGGTCACGGGGTCATGTTCACTAACGATCTTTGCCCGCGCGCCGTGAATGCGGACGGAGGACTTCAGTCGGAGAGCGATTGGGTTGTCGTCCCGACGTTGGTCAAATGTCGCGCCTCTATCGGCAGCAACGCCACTATTCTCGCGGGCGTGACGATCGGAGAGGCCGCGCAAGTCGGCGCAGGAGCGGTGGTGACCAGGGATGTACCGGACTACGCCATCGTTGCCGGCGTACCCGCCAGGGTAATCGGACGCGTCAAGGACAGTGAAATCGAGGCTTGTTCCGCGGGGGCCTGAAATGATTGGTGTCGCAGTCGTAGGCTACGGTTATTGGGGACCAAACCTCGTCCGCAATTTCTGGGAAATTCCGGGAGCGCGCCTGGTCTGCGTGTGCGACCTGCGCAAGGATCGGCTCGAAGACGTCCGGAGTCGCTACCCGGCCGTTGAGATCACGGACGAGTTTGAAAAGATCCTGCGGGATCCGCGGATAGACGCCGTCGCGATTGCGACACCCGCTCACACGCACTTCAAACTGGCGATGCAAGCGCTGCTGGCCGGCAAGCATGTTTTGGTCGAAAAGCCGATGGCGTCCACGTCGGATGAAGCGCGCCGCATGGTAGAGGAGGCGGCGCGCCGCCGCCTCGTGCTTGGCGTCGACCACACCTTCGTACACACCGGCGCCGTGCGCAAGATGCGTGAGCTGATCGAGAACGGGCTTGGCGACGTCTACTACTACGACTCTGTGCGCGTAAATCTGGGCCTCTTCCAGCACGACGTCAGCGTCATCTGGGACCTCGCGGTGCACGATTTGTCGATTATGGATTACGTGCTCCCCGAGCGACCGGTTGCCGTTTCCGCGACCGGCATGAGCCATGTTGCCGGGGAACCTGCGAACATCGCCTATCTCACTCTTTTCTTCGAGAGCAAGTTGATCGCTCATGTCCACGTCAACTGGCTCGCCCCCGTGAAGGTGCGCCGGACCTTGATCGGCGGCAGCAGCAAGATGATCCTCTATGATGATCTCGAGCCGAGCGAAAAGATCAAGATTTATGACAAGGGCATCACCTTGAACGGCTGCCCCCAGAAGAACGGTGAAAAGGTCTACCAGATGCTGGTCGGCTACCGCACCGGCGACATGTATGCCCCACACCTCGATCTCGCCGAAGCGCTCGGTATCGAACTGCGCCAGTTCGTAGATTGCATCGAGCGCAACGAAGTTCCCGTTGCCGACGGAAATGCGGGACTGCGGGTGGTCAGAATCCTCGAAGCCGCTACCCAGTCGCTCGCCGAACGCGGTCGCATCATTGAACTCGAGCAGATGAGGCGCATCGCGTGATCCCGTTCCTCGACCTGAAGGCACAATATGCATCGATCAAGGACGAGATCGACGCGGCGGTGCTGCGCGTGCTGGCTTCCGCGCAATACGTGCTGGGTGAAGAGGTCGCGCAGTTTGAGCAGGAATTTGCAGCCTATTGCAGTACTAAGCACGCCGTCGCGGTCAATACGGGCACGAGCGCGCTCCATCTCGCCTTACTCGCGCTCGGCATTGGGCCCGGGGATGAAGTCATAACCGTACCCTTCACCTTCGTCGCCACGGTTTCGGCGATCTGTTACACCGGCGCGCAGCCTGTTTTCGTCGACGTCGAACCAGTGACGCTGACGATGGACGCGGCGAAGCTCGAGGATGCCATCACGTCGCGGACCAAAGCGATCATACCCGTGCACCTCTACGGCCAAATGGCCGATATGGACGCGATCAAGGCCGTCGCCGATCTCCATGGCGTGCCTGTCATCGAGGATGCCTGCCAAGCTCACGGTGCCGAGTACAGGGGCCGGCGCGCCGGAAGCATCGGAGTCTCAGGCTGTTTCAGTTTCTATCCGGGCAAGAACCTTGGCGCCTGCGGCGAAGGCGGTATTGTCGTCACCAGCAATGACAGTCATGCGCGCACCGTACGCATGCTACGCGATTGGGGACAGGAACGCCGGTACCATCACGTGCTTAAGGGCTTCAATTACCGGATGGACGGCATTCAAGGTGCCATCCTGCGTGTAAAGCTGAGGCATCTCAACAACTGGACCCAATCGCGCCGCGCCCATGCAGCCCTCTATTCCGCCCTGCTGGCTGGATCGAACGATGTGAGGGCGCCCTTAGAGGCTGCCGACCGGCGTCACGTCTACCACATTTATGCGATCCGGAGCCGGGATCGTGAATATTTGCAAAGGGCGCTGGCTATTCAGGGCATCCAATTCGGTTTGCACTATCCCATTCCGGTGCATCTCCAGAAAGCTCATGCCGACCTCGGCTACGCCCCTGGAGATTTTCCGATCTCGGAGGCTGCGGCTCGCTCGGTACTGTCACTGCCCATCTACCCGGAAATGACTACGGCACAGGTCGAGGAGGTGGCGTCGGCGGTGGAGCAGGAGCAGGAACAGGAACGGGAGCAAGAGGCCCATGTCCATTGAAGGCACCACGACGTGCCGAGTTGTGCCGGCGGTGCATGGCCGACGTGAAGCCGCCGGCGACCCTCCGTACCAAGTGGAACTGGTCAAGGAGCTCAGAAGGGCCTACGGCACGGCCGGGCTGATCGAACTTTACGGTCGCTTCTCGACGGGCGACGGCTTCACCGACGCGCTGATGCGTAAGGTGATCTGGCAAAGCGCCGCGAAGCGTTGCGGGAGCGGTCTGCAGGTCGACAGCGGCGCCGGCTTCAAACATCCGGAGACCTTCGAGATCGGCGACGGCGTGTTCATCGGCGCGCAGGCCTATGTGCAGGGCCGCTATGACGGGAAATGTCTGATCGGAGACAATGTTTGGATCGGCCCACAGGCATATCTCGACGCGCGCGAGCTCGTCATTGAGGAATTCGTTGGATGGGGCCCGGGCGCCAAAATTCTCGGATCCAGCCACACCGGCATCCCCGCCGACGTGCCGATCATCCGAACCGACCTAGAAATCAAGCCCGTCTACATCGGCGCATGGGCCGATATCGGGACGAATGCCACCATCCTGCCGGGCGTGACGATCGGCAAAGGGGCGCTCGTGGGGGCCGGCGCGGTCGTCGTCTCTGACGTGGCGCCTTTTTCCGTCGTTGCGGGGGTTCCCGCGAAATTCCTGCGCTGGCGGACGGATTCTGATGCACTGCCGGCGAAACGATGAGCAACGGGGGCGTTGATGAGAAACAAACGGGTACTGATCACCGGCGGGGCGGGCCTCATAGGATCGCACATTGCCGATATCGTTTCGCGCGAGGAACCGCGCGAAATCCTGATCCTCGACAATTTTGTTCGCGGCAGGCGGGAAAATCTCCATCAGGCAGCGAGCACAGGGCGGGTGAGAATCATTGAAGGCGACATCCGGGACCGGGCTCTTCTGGCGAGAGTGTTGGACGGCGTCGACGTCGTGTTCCACCAGGCGGCCATTCGCATCACGCAATGCGCCGAGGAGCCGAGGCTTGCCTTCGACGTGCTGGCCCAGGGTACCTTCGATGTTCTCGAAGCGGCAGTCAAGGCAGGCGTGTCGAAAGTGGTCGCCGCTTCTTCGGCCTCCGTGCTGGGCCTGGCCGAGAGCTTCCCGACGACCGAGGATCATCACCCTTACAATAACAGGACCATTTACGGTGCCGCTAAGGCTTTCAATGAGGGGCTGCTGCGCAGCTTCACCGAGATGTACGGCCTCAACTATGTCGCGCTTCGCTATTTCAACGTCTATGGACCGCGCATGGATGTCCACGGTGTTTATACGGAGGTGCTGATCCGCTGGATGGAGCGCATTGCGGCCGGACTCCCGCCGATCATCCTGGGTGACGGCACACAGACGCTGGACTTCGTGCATGTCCGCGATATTGCACGGGCCAATCTCCTGGCAGCGAAATCCGATGTTACGGACGAGGTGTTCAACGTCGCCAGCGGTACGGAAACAAGCCTCAAGGATCTCGCCGAACTGCTCGCCCGCATCGTGGGCTCGTCGATCGAGCCTAAGTACGAGCCGGCGCGCAAGGTGAACGCAGTGACGCGCAGGCTGGCCGATATGCGCAAAGCGGAACGCCTTCTGGGCTTCAAGACCGAGATTTCGCTTGAGGAGGGGCTGCGCGAGCTCATTGGGTGGTGGCAGAGCGAGCGCGCCTCGGCAGGAGGAGAGGCGGCATGAGCGATGCACCCTGCCAGCTGCCGGTCGCCAAGCCCGTTCTCGATGAGCGGGAGGTAGAGGCTGTCCGGCGCGTCGTCCTTTCGGGTTGGGTCACTCAGGGGCCCGAAGTGGCGGCGTTCGAAAGGGAGTTCGCTCAATTCGTGGGCGCTGCGCACGCCTGCGCCGTTTCGAACTGCACAACCGCGCTTCACCTCGCCTTGAAGTGCGTTGGTGTCGGCGCCGGAGACGAGGTGATCACGGTCAGCCACTCCTTCATAGCGACGGCAAACGCCATCCGTTACTGCGATGCACTACCCGTTTTCGTCGACATAGAAGCGGGCGGCTACAATATGGATCCCAATCTCGTCGAGGCGGCAATCACGACGCGCACCAAGGCAATTCTATGCGTGCACCAGCTCGGCATGCCTTGCGACCTTCGCTGCCTGGTCGAGGTCGGCAAACGCTATTCCATTCCGGTGATAGAAGATGCCGCCTGTGCTGCCGGAAGCGAGATCCTATGGCAAGGGCAATGGGAAAGAATCGGCAAACCGCACGGCGACATCGCATGTTTCTCGTTCCACCCCCGCAAGGTCGTAACGACCGGCGACGGCGGCATGCTGACGACTGCAAACGACGAGTACGATCGAAAGTTCAGGCTTTGGCGCCAGCATAGCATGAGCGTCCCGGATACCGTTCGGCATGGCGCCAAGCAGGTAATCTTCGAAGGCTATCCAGAGCTCGGTTACAACTATCGCATGACAGACCTACAGGCTGCGATCGGCCGCGAGCAGTTGAAGAGACTTGCTGCGCTCGTAACGAGGCGAAGGGAGCTTGCCGAGCAATATACGCGGTGCCTTTCTCGAATCGCGGGACTACAGACACCGGCCGAGCCCGTCTGGGCCAGAAGCAATTGGCAGAGCTATTGCGTGGGACTGCCAGGGTGGCTGGACCAACGCAACGCCATGCAGGCGCTGCTCGATCGCGGGGTCTCGTCGCGTCGCGGAATCATGAACATCCATCTGGAGCAAGCCTACGCGGGCAGCGAATCGCACAGGGCCGCCACGACCCTGGGGCGGAGCGTCACGGCGCAACAGACCTCGGTGATCCTTCCGCTTTTCGTGCAAATGACGGATGCAGACGTGGCGCTGATCGCGGAGGAACTACTCTCCATTGTCGCGGTGGCCAAGACCGCGGCCTTGCCTGCGCTGTGACAATCTCCCCTTCGGCCGCTCGTCAATTAGGCACTGGCGGGCCGCATGGGCGAAGGAGCGGTTGGCGGTGCTCTTGCAGAAAAGCCTGGCGGTTTCGGTCACAACCGGGGTGTGCAGCCGCGGAAAACGCGCGGGTGAGGGTGATCGTCGATACTACCGCGCAGCCGAAGAACGTCATACTCGCCATTGACGCGAAGCTGATCCGCCGGGGCGCGCGAGCCACCAGCGGTACACCCTGCCAAGCAATTCCAACGAGCCAATAGGGCGTTGCGGACGCTCACGACCGATCTCGACCGCACCGTTGGCGACATTCGCCGCCGGATAGGCGAGGACGAGAAGCTGCGAACTGTGTTCCAATGGCCGCTCTACCAAGCGACGTCAGTCCTGGAGCAAAGGCAACCCCAGGCGATCGCAAGATCTACAGCCTGCATGCGCTAGAGGTCGAATGAATCGGAAGGTGCAGTCCCACGAGTTCGGTGGGTCTTACTCGCAACAACACGCAAGCGCTGGCAAGGCGGCCAGTTCGCCCTGCATGCGAAGGCTCTGGCCGAGGCGGCGCTCGGCTGTCAAACGGTCCATCGGCCATCTCAAGGCCGAGCACCGCATGGTTCGAAAGTGACTTGCCGGCAAACACGGCGATGCTATTAATGCCGTCCTGGCCGCTGCCGAGATAGCTTCTGAGGCTGCTGCTCGCCTGCACACCGGAGCGAAACCTCGCCGCTTAGCTCCGTTCATTCTTCACGGTCGACAATCTTCCCCTTGGGGGAGCGACTCATGCTGCGCGCGAGAACCAGGCCCGTATTGTCGCAGGCAACGATGAGACCGGCACGAGTTCCGTAAGCACCCGTAGCGAATGAGCGCCGCTCAACGCGGTCATGAGGAGGCCGAATATAGTTGCCGGCCAGAGCGGCAAAAGGGCGAGCGCGCCAAAGACGAGCGCTGATGCGGGCAGGAAGGTTAGTGCAAGCCTGCGATTTTTATCCGACCAGCGAAAGCCCGAAAGCCGCCGTACGATGATGTAGATCAGCAGGCTATGCCAGACGTAGAGTCCAAAGAAGGCAGCGCCCGCACCCACCGTCCCGAACATCCCGACCAGAAACCAGGCGAGCCCGACATGGGCCGTGGTCGCGGCAACCTCTGCCCAGAAGAAGGCGCCCTTTGCGCCCTTGGCGAGCACGATGAAGCCCATCGGCCATGAGATGATCCGTAGCATCATTCCGAGGCAGATCCAACGGACGAGGTCGACCGCGCCATAGAACTCGGGCGAATAGAGGAGCCTTACAACCAAAGGGGCAGCGGTCAGCGTCGCAATCAAACCTGGACCAGCGAGGAGGATGCTTACTTCCGCCTGTTCGTTGACAAGCCGATTGCATTCGGCATCATCCTTGGCAACCGCCGTCAGGCGCGGATAGAAATCGGTTCCCATTGCCTGCAGGATGAAACTAGCATAGAGGCCGCCAAGCGTCCACGCGGCCTGGTAGAGGCCCGCAGCGGCAATACCTTCTGCTCTAAGGACGATGATGCGGACAGCGTAGGCCGCGCCGAGCGTCAGGAAACCGCTGATCATGAAGACGACGCCGAGCTTCAGGAGAGCAGAGACTTCTCGCCGAACGTTCAGTGCCGACGTTGCGCTGAGGCTTATACGTATCTTCCTGCCATACCACCAGCAGGTCGCAAGTGACGCCGCGGCGACGGCGACAAGAGAAACGACGATCCCGGACGTGCCAAGGACATAAATGAGCGGGATGCTGATCACCGTGCTGAAGAAGGCAGCTAAAACATTGATGCGGGCGAGGCTTGCGATATCTCGCATGCCCTGAACTAATGCGATCTGGCCGTCGGCCAGCAGTCGCAAGAGGATCGACGCCGAGAGCAGGACGATGCCGGCGGCGTAGCTGTGGTCGCCGAAGGTGAAATTCGCGATCGGAAGGGCGAACGCTGCCAGAAGCAGCGCACCCAGAAGCCCCAAAACGATCGACGTCCGTCTGAGAACGATCGCTGTTCGGGCAACTCTCTCGGCGTCACGACTGCCCACGGCCTCAGCGATCTGGCGCACGCCACTGGCCTGTATCCCAAGGCCGGCGATCGCGTAAGAGATGTCGGCGATCGAGCTGTAAAGGCCCATCAGCCCAACACCCGCTGGGCCGAGGAGCATGGCAATTGCCTTGTTGCGAATGATGGCAAACAGCACCGTTATCACAGACGAGCCGCCGATCAGCGCCGTGGACTTGAGGATCTGGGTGTAAGTTCGTTCACCCTCGGAATTTGCGCGCGGTTCCATAGACTTCACTCGCGTCCACTGCTGCACGGCCGGACGCCAGGATGCGCGTAACGACCGTTTGGGTGCTTGTTTGCCAGTCAGGCAGGCGCCAGCCGAATGTGCTGGCGAACTTGTTGGTGCAAAGGCGCGAATCCTGGGGGCGCCGGGCTTTCGTCGGGTAATTGGCGGTGGCGATATCCTCCACGATAGCGCAAGGTCCGCCGTTGAGCCGGCTTGTGGCCAGGACGTGGCGTGCGAACCCCGACCAGTTACTCTCGCCCGTTCCGGTAAGATGGTAAGTGCCGAAGCAATCCTGCCTCGGATGCGTCGCTATCAGCAATACCGCAGCTGCCAGGTCGAGCGCCGACGTGGGATTGCCGTACTGGTCCGAAACGACCGACAGGCGTTCCCTCCCTGCGGCGAGCCTTAGCATCGTCGTGACGAAGTTGGTGCCGAAGGGGCTGTAGACCCAGCTCGTCCGCAAGATGATGTGACGCGCTGTGATGCTCGCGACGGCTTTTTCCCCCTCGACTTTAGTAGCGCCATACACAGTGCGTGGCCTCGTCTCGTCGTCCTCCCGGCGAGGTGTGCGATCGTCGCCCGAAAAGACGTAGTCGGTCGATAGATGGATAACTGAAACCCCGAGCCTTGCCGCCGCCTCAGCGACGCAGGCAGCCCCCGCGACGTTGACGGCATGCGCCAACGCGGGCTCGTCCTCCGCGCGGTCGACGGCAGTGTAGGCCGCAGCCGAAATTACGATATCCGGCCTTGCCGCAATGATGGCTTCCCGCATTGGGATCGGTCTCGTGAGGTCGAACTCGGGGCGGCCGATGGTAATCAACTCGATGTCGCGTGATCGCGCCGCAACCTCGATCAGGCTGGTGACGAGCTGGCCGGTGGTGCCGGTCGCAAGCACTCTCATCGCATTGCCGCCAGCCTGCCGAGGCGTTCCCCACGGTAGTTCCTTTCGCGGATCGGCTGCCACCACCAACTGTTCGCCAGATACCAGTCGATCGTTCGCGACAATCCCGTCTCGAAGCTTTCCAACGGTTTCCAGCCAAGTTCGCGTTCGATCTTGGTCGTATCCATGGCATAGCGCCGGTCGTGCCCGGGTCGATCGTCGACAAATGCGATGAGGTCGCGATAGCTCCGGCGGTTTCGCCGCGGCTGCTTGTGATCGAGAATGTCGCAGATCGTCTCGACGACCGCGAGGTTGGAGCGCTCGGAGCCTCCACCGATATTGTAGCTCTCGCCGATTACACCGTTCGTTGCGACCAGATCCAGAGCGCGTGCGTGGTCGTCAACATAGAGCCAGTCGCGAATATTGGTGCCGGTGCCGTAGACCGGCAGCGGCCTCTCCTCAAGGGCATTCAGGATGATCAGAGGCACAAGCTTTTCCGGAAAGTGAAACGGACCGTAGTTATTGGAACAATTTGTAATGACGACGGGCAGTCCAAAAGTGTGATGCCACGCGCGGACAAGATGATCAGCTGCAGCCTTCGAGGCGGAATAGGGCGAGGAGGGAGCATAAGGCGTCACCTCGTTGAAACTGTTGTCATCAAAGGAAAGATCGCCGAACACTTCGTCAGTTGAAACATGGTGGAAGCGGAACCGCTCGGCCGCAGCTTCCGGTAGGCTGCCCCAATACTTCAATGCCGCCTGGAGCAGCCTGAATGTGCCGACGATATTCGTCTCGATGAACGTGCCAGGTCCGTCAATCGACCGGTCCACATGTGTTTCTGCGGCAAGATGTATAATGCGGTCGATACTCTCGGCAGCAAGGACGTCGGCCATAGCTGCCTCATCGCAAATGTCGCCCCGGACGAACCGGTAGTTCGGCAAGGCCTCGATCTGCCGGAGCGATGCCTGATTGCCGGCATAGGTGAGCTTATCGAGGTTGATGACACGTTTGCCTGGATCGGCCACAAGGTATCGGCAGAGGGCGGAGCCAATGAAACCGGCGCCGCCGGTGACGAGGATGTTCATAGCCGAGCCCCCTCCACGGGGAAGTTGAACAGTTCAGCTTGCTCCAACGGCGGAGCCGTGGCGTCCTTGTCAGAAACTTGGAACTCGGAGACTGGTAGCGGCCAGGCGATTGCGATCTCGGGATCGTCAAAACGGATCGATCGATCGTGAGCTGGTGAATAAGGATTGGTGACCTTGTAGATCACCTCCGTATCCGGTTCGAGCGTCAGGAAGCCGTGCGAAAAACCCTTTGGGATCAGGAGCTGGTTCCACTTGCGAGCGGAAACCTCGACCGCGACCCATTGTGCAAAGCTTGGCGAGCCGCGGCGAATGTCCACCGCGACATCGAAGATGGCGCCTCTTATCACCCTGACCAGCTTGTCCTGCGCATAGGGTGAGAGTTGGTGGTGAAGACCACGCAGGACGCCTTTCGCGGCCGAATAGGAATGATTGTCCTGAACGAAGTGCAACGCGATTCCGGCTTCGGCAAATTTCCGCTCGTTCCAAGTTTCAGAGAAGAAGCCACGTTCGTCCTCGATCCTGCCCGGCAGGATCTCCAGGACACCGGCTAGGCCAAGCGATCTGACGACGACGAGGCTCATCCGGCATATTCCTCCACCAGTCGGCGGAGGTAGGAGGCGTAGGCCGTCCTGCCGAGCACGCCGGCCCGTCGCAATACGTCTTCGGGGCCAAGCCAGCCCATGTCGAGCGCGATTTCTTCTGGGCAGGCTATCTGGACACCCTGACGGCGTTCGACTGTTCGCACGAAAGAGGAGGCGTCATGCAGACTGTCATAGGTGCCCGTATCGAGCCACGCATAGCCTCGTCCGAGCTGGCAGACATGCAGCCGATCCTGCTCCAGATAGAAGTTGTTGACCGTGGTGATCTCGAGTTCACCTCGCGCGGAAGGTCCGACCGACGCAGCGATGTCGACCACATCGTTATCGTAGAAATAGAGGCCCGTCACCGCCCAGTTGGATTTTGGCCGCGCCGGCTTTTCCTCGATGGTTACTGCCTTGCCCGTCCCCTGGTCGAAGGTGACGACGCCGTAGCGCTCCGGATCGTCGACGCGATAGGCGAAAACGGAGGCGCCAGTCTCTCGGGAAGCGGCCTGCCGGCAGACATTTGGCAGACCGTTGCCGAAAAAGATGTTGTCGCCGAGTATCATTGCGACATTGCCGCTGCCAATGAAATCGCGGCCAATGATGAATGCCTCGGCAAGCCCATTAGGGTGCGGCTGTGCGGCATAGGAGAGGCTAAGCCCGAAGACAGAGCCGTCGCCAAGAAGGGACTCGAAGCAAGGCAGGTCCCGCGGCGTGGAGATGATGAGAATGTCTCGGATACCTGTCAGCATCAACACGCTCAATGGATAATAGACCATCGGCTTGTCATAGATCGGCAAAATCTGCTTCGAGACTGCGATGGTTAGTGGGTAAAGCCGCGTGCCACTTCCGCCCGCCAATATTATGCCCTTCATTTCGCCTCCCCCTATCGATGCCCTATCGCTGGCCTGTCGTCGGGCGTTGTATGGCGCGCGAAATCAGGTATGCGCTGGCGAAGCGATTCATTGACTAGCCGGCTCAACCTTCGGCCCAGTCGGACCTGGGCTTTCCAGATGCGCCGCCGGTTCGACGGCGCGCTGCTGGGCCTGCCGCACGACCCTGACAACATCGCCAGGCATCAAATCCGTTGCTTCGGACGCTGGAAATTCGGTAGCCTTGCCGTTCGCCCGTCTCGTAATGGAATAGGTGAGCGAGGGGCCTTCGGTCGTAGGACCGCCACTGGTTTTGGGCTCGAGAATCTCGAGCAGCAGCCTTTCCGTGGTTTCTCGCTTCAGCTTCAGTTGATCGACTTTTTCCTGCTCCGATTGAAGCGCGGCTGCCACCTCCGACTTGCGCGTGTCATTGAGGCCCTCGAGATTGCGCGTTGCCTCACTGATGTTCTGGCGCGCTCTCATAATCGCGGTGACCAGATCGAGCCGGTCGGCGCGGTAGGCTGCAAGTGCCCGCTCCAACTCCCATTGTCGCGAGGACACGGCCACGCCCTTTTCGACCAGGCTTTTGACGCCTCCTAGTTCCTTTTCGGCAGATTTGATGCTTGCCTCGGCGTCCTTCATCTTAACGGCGAGGACGTCGATCTCTTGGTTGTAGAGATCGCGCAGTTCAGAGAGGGACTTCGATTGTCGCTCTAGCGCCTTTAGTCGCGCTGCAAAGATAACTGTCTCTTGCTCGCGTGCCACGGCGCCAAGTGCTACATCAGTGGCCAAAGAGCCGGAGAAGCTGATCTCTGTGGTACCCGACAGCTCGGCCTTGAGGCGCGATATCCGGGCATCACTCCTTAAAAGGGAGTCGCGGATGGTTCGTAGTTCACCCGTCTGAGATATTATGGCTGCTGATGTTTGCTTGTCGACCTGGCGGAAATAGCCGCCGCTCATCGCCAGGGACTGCAGAACGGTTAGCCCAGGGCGAAACTTGTACTCTCCCGGCGCCGCAACATCTCCTACGACATATACCGGTGGGTATTCGAGGACTTCGACAATTGCTTCCGGAGCTTCCACGAGCCCGATCTTGGCCTGGAGACGTTTGGCGATTTCAACAGCAAGCTGTCCTCTGTCGAGATTACCGACGGCAAAGGTACCAATGACGGGGAGCGAAATCTCACCGGCTTCAGAGACGACGTACTCCCCGCCGAGGGCCCATTGCGCGTATTCGCCCTTCGTGGGCATCCACTGTACAACCTTCAGGCGAATTTTGGTTTGAGGAGCAAATTCTGGCGCGCCGGCCACGGCGGGCGTCGACGCGCCGCCGACGAAGGCTAGCGCAGCCGCAAAGAAAACTTTTCGAAGGGAGTTGCGGTAAGCACGCTGGAATACGTTCATCAATTTCTCCAACCAGCATAGTCATGTCTTGCCGCATACCGTACGGGGCGGGTCTTGGTCGATGAGATCGTCCGCAACCTTGAAATGCGCCGATCCGCGATAGCTTTATGGCTGCTTCAAGTCTGAAGGTTTTGAAAAAATTGAAAAGTGGATCGAAGACGGTATCGCTTCATCAATATTGATGAAACAAGGGGATGGCCGGTTCATTCGAAATCAAGCGGCATCTCGAGGGTTTGTCTTGACCGTCGTTTGTACGAGCCTGGCGTTGCAATGGGGAGTGAGTGTTAGGCCAGTCTCATTCGATCGAGGATGATAGCCGTTTTCATCTAGTTCGATGGGATGAGGTGGGGCGAACATACTCCGCCGATGCCTGCCCTTCTATGTATACCTCAATCCTTTTGCGCGGTCGTCATCACGCATGGCGAAGGCTAGAATCGTCATGTGTGATCCATAATGCCGGTCCGTTGTTTTGGAGCTCCGGGGAAGGGATGTGCTTGATGAGCAGGCGTGACTATGACAATGCGAGCGTCGGGAGAGTTGCAGCCGCAAGAAATGAGCGGAGGCCCCGGCGCATCATTCTCATCATAAGCAGAACTGGCATAATTTCAGAGAGGTTGATCAGTGCTCTCGAGCGAGAATTCTCTTGGGTGCTTGTCGAAGAGGTTGAGCAGGTTGCCGCGGCATGCAATGTCTTTGCCCATCCTGTATCCCTCATTCTTGTCGACCCTGGGATGATCGACGAAGCCGATGAAAAATACGTCGAACTCCTGCGTTTGCACCCCGACGCGCTTGCGGCGGCGATCGAGCCTAATGACGAGAACCTAGCTGCATCGTTCCTCAAGCTCACTCGTTCGCCGTTGGTACACAGTGTCCTCCCGATGAATCTAAGGCTCGACACATGGTTGTCCGTGATCGGATTGATGCTTTGCGGCGGCGACTATCTTCCGCCTGCGCTAATTCTTAACGCAAGAAGGAACGGTCATGGTCCCAGCGGCGGCGCCAAACTGCCTGGCGCACCGATCAACGGGACGGGTGTCTCGGAGCTGACGGCTCGGGAGCTGCAGATTCTCGAAATGGTTTCCCGCGGTCTGCAGAACAAACTGATTGCCGCCGAATTCCGTTTATCCGAGCACACAGTAAAGATTCATCTGCACAACATTATAACGAAGCTCGGCGCCCATAACAGAACGGAGGCAGTCGCAAGATTTCGTAGCTTGCAGGAACGCCTTTGATCGCGGGCGGTCTAAGTCACGCCGGGAGCAGGCCCTAGCAGGCTGTTGAAAAAGGCCCTGGCGCATAGGCTCTGGTCGTGATTCACTCGCTTTATTGCGATTTGGAGCTGATGGATGCGCGGCGGCGATGTGAGGACAGGCGAACTCTTCAGCTATGTTGATCTGGAGGATCGTGTTCGAAAAGATCATCCTCTACGGGCTATCCGGCAGATCGTGAACGAAGCGCTCGTTTCACTGGAACGAGATTTGGCAGCACTTTATTCACCGATCGGGCGGCCGTCGATCGCGCCTGAGAAGCTTCTGCGTGCGATGCTGTTGCAAGCCTTCTATTCGATCCGCTCTGAGCGGCTTTTGATGGAGCGGCTGGAATACGACCTTCTGTTCCGCTGGTTCGTTGGCCTTGGCATTGACGATCCAGCTTGGGACCATTCGGTGTTTTCGAAGAACCGCGACCGGTTGCTGGAAGGCGACATCGCCGCGAAGTTCCTGGTCGCAATCCTTTCGCAGCCCAAAGTAAAGCGGTTGCTGTCAACGGACCACTTCTCTGTCGATGGCACGCTGATCGAAGCTTGGGCGTCGATCAAGAGCTTCAAGCCGAAGGACGGCCTAAGGGGCGATCATGGCGAACCACCGTCGGATGCGGGCGGTCGGAATAAGGAAGCAGACTTCCATGGCGAGAGACGCTCCAACGAGACGCATGCTTCAACGACCGATCCGGATGCGAAGCTTTATAGGAAGGGAAAAGGCAAGGAGGCCAAGCTGTGCTTCATGGGGCATGGGCTGATGGAAAATCGCCATGGCCTGCTGGTCGATGCCTATCTGACAGAGGCCAGCGGGTATGCCGAACGGGTCGCGGCGTTGCACATGATCGGGCCCTTCACTGAGCGGACACAAGCGATCACGCTGGGTGCCGACAAGGCCTATGACACAAAGGACTTCGTAAAAGATTTGCGGTCGATGAAGGTCACGCCCCATGTGGCGCAGAACATCAATGGTCGCCGCTCGGCCATTGATGGACGCACGACGCGCCATTCCGGCTATCGGGTCAGCTTGCGCATCCGCAAGCGCATCGAGGAGGCGTTCGGCTGGATCAAAACCGTCGCCGGGCAGGGTAAGACGAAGTTCCGTGGCCGCGACCGCGTCGGATGGGCCTTCACCTTCGCGGCCGCCGCGTATGATCTGGTGCGGCTGCCGAAGCTCATGACGGAGACAGGCTGATGGCGAGAGTTTCTCCCTTCGCCAAGGCCTTCGCCGGTCGTTGGCGCATCGTCGAGATGGACAACTGGGACAACGACGTCCTCGATCTCGTCGAAGAGGCGCATCTGACATTCCAGGCCACGGCCGACGGCGAAATCGCGTTCGTCGCGCTCAAGGGCTTTCTCGATGTCCGCTACGGCGCACGCGATGGATCAGCCTGTGCGGAGTTCTCATGGGAGGGACAAGACGAGAGCGACCCGGTCTGTGGTCGCGGATGGGCAGCTCTCGGCTCCGCCGGACGACTTGTCGGGCACTTCTACGTCCACAACGGAGACGATTCAGGCTTCGTCTGCGAACGCGACTGACTTCTTCAACGGCCTGCTAGTGATTTATATTACACCACGAATGGGACGCATTTACATAGAGCGCTACCACACGACGCGCTGCGAACGGGGAAAAGCAGCCCTGCAGGCGACAGGGCTCGGCGCGGCTGTTGGTCATGTCCTTTGGCCGGTCGTCTAGGCCCGGCCTTCTGCGCGAGCTGAGATCGATCAGGGGAGCGGCTCATGACAGCGCTTCCAGCGCCGCGTCGAGCCGCGACAGATCGACGGCAGGAGCACTCCTGGTGGATAGAACGCAGACGCAGGCCATCTCCAGTACTGTCCTGTGGGCGCGGCGACATCATCCGCCGACCTATGCCACTCCCGACGAGCTCGCCCGGCTAGATATCGGCTACGGCTCTCGAGCTCATCGGCCTTCTGGCGCGAGCGAAACAGGTTGAGAGACCGTCCGACACCTTGGCGCTCGTTCCCGTCATCACGTCATCCTACATAGGGTGAATGGCCCAACAAATCGGCTACCTCAAAGGTAGTGGCACTCTCTCATTTCGCTAATTGCAAAGTGCTGCGCCGTATCACGTAATCCGAAGGATGACATGAGCGAACATCCGGTGCTTATCGGCCGGCCGCAGTCTAGCAACTATTGTATATTGCTTTTTTTTAATTCGTAAACTCATGGGGACGTTCTTTAAAGAAGAGTTTTTGTTTCATACAGCTTCGGCGGGATCGTCCCCATCTTTCCCGCAACTCTTAAGGAGTTGTCTGAATAGCCATCGCGAAAGGGAGTTCGGCAATGGCTTCTTTTACATCGAAATTTGAGAACGAGCCGCCATTCGCGCAGGATCAGCACCGCGTAACCGACCCCTTACAGTCAGGCAACGAAGCGGAACAGCAGCCACTTGCAGAGGCGAACAAACGGTGTCTGCTCATCTTCGATGCCAGGGCGCTAGGCCGCGAGTGTCTGGCGAGAACTCTGGTCGATCACGGTCTCAGGATGAATGTCGCTGCTTTCGGCTCGATCGAGGAATGGACGGAGACGAAGGGCAGCTATCCCGGCGTCGGAGCCGTCCTCCTCAATATCGGCGCGCGCAAAATAGCGGATGTGGCGGCAGACATTTCCAACCTCGCCTCTCAGTTTAGCCCGGCCCCCGTTGTCGTCCTTTCGGACAGCGATGACATAGCCCAGATCCTGCAGGTCCTCGAAGCGGGGGCACAGGGATATATTCCCGCATCTGTCGGTGTGGATGTGTGCATCGAAGCGATTGCCTTGGCGATGGCAGGCGGCGTCTTCGTGCCGGCAAGCAGTCTTTTGGCGGCGCGCCATCTGATCGAGCCAGAGAAGCGGGAAACGTCGCCGCTGGCGGGAATGTTCACACTCCGTCAAGCGGAGGTGGTCGAGGCGTTACGAAGAGGCAAGGCGAACAAGATCATCGGCTATGAACTCAATCTCCGCGAGAGCACGGTGAAAGTTCATGTACGCAACATCATGAAGAAACTGAAGGCCACAAACCGGACGGAGGTTGCTTGCAAGCTCAATGAACTGTTTTCGGGCGATGGACGCTGAGGCCGGACGGCTCAGCGACTTAGACAGCCAAAGTCGGAGCGGAAGCCGGACACTAACGTAGATCAGCGCCCTTCAGTCAGTCAGCCAATCTCAGCGCCACCGCAAGGTGGCAACTGTCACGTTAGCATGAGAGGCGGCCGGACAAATGGAGCTGCCGGCGACAAAGGCTCCGCCGACAACTTGCACTGCCAGTTTCTACCCACACCAGGCGCGGATCTTCGTCGAACCTTTCGCTCCGGCGGGAATGGGCCTGGGAGACGCAAAGTTCTGCCCATCCAGAACGCGATGGTCAGACGGAGAGAGGCTGCCTCATCTTACTTAAGGATATATGAGGCTAGAGTGGAAATCAGTATATTCGAGTTAGCTCAAATGGGTTAAATCGTCGAAAGTGTAATGTAAACAACAAGTGTAACTGACCTGTTTAAATAGTTTCATCTAGATCGTATCTATGCTATCTTGCAATCTTCGAGTTTCATGACAAGGACATTAACCGGCGGCCACTTATCTTGCATTTGACCCGATGCGGTCGCCTAGAAAATGCATTTGTGAAACGGTGAGGTGAACCTTCGTTCAGCCGCCCCTCTCGTTTTGATTTGCGCCCCGGGGTACTGGGCGTGGCGGGGAGATTTTAACCATGAATTCAATGGGTCTATCTTACAACAATACAGCGCTTAAGCTTCATGCTTTGAGCGCAACCTCTCCCGATGAGGCGGCCAATGAAGCGCGGGACAACAGGGTAGCCGGTTCGGCGCTGCTCCTGTTGGACAACCGGACGCTCGACAGAGAATGCCTGGCCCAATGCCTCGTTTTGCATGGTCTCGGCATCGAGGTCCTAGCCTTCGGATCGGTTGGCGAATGGCGGAAGAACAAGGATCTTCATCCGACCGTCGCGGCAATCCTCTTAAACATCGGTGGCAGAAAAGTCACCGATCCTAGCAATACCTCCGAAATAACCGATCTCGTGACGGAGTTTGGCTCTACGCCGGTCGTGGTCCTGTCCGATTTGGACGAACTGGCACAAATCCTCAAAGCATTAGAGTGCGGCGTCAGGGGCTATATTCCATCATCGATCGGCTTCGATATCTGCGTGCAAGCAGTCAACCTGGCGCGAGCCGGCGGGACATTCGTTCCTGCGAGCAGTATCCTCTCCAATCGTGAGATCACGGTGGCTGCAGGGGAGGTGTCTCGGCCGCTAGGGGGGATGTTCACCCAGCGGCAGGAAGAAGTCATCCGGGCGCTAAGGCGCGGCAAGGCAAACAAGATCATTGCCTATGAGCTCAATCTGCGTGAGAGCACCGTAAAGGTCCATATCCGCAACATCATGAAAAAGCTCAAGGCCACGAACAGGACCGAGGTGGCTTACAAGCTCAGCGATATGTTTCCCGTAGAGGTTGGAGAGCTGGAGAAATCAGGTCTGCCAAAGCAGTGATCTTCTTGAATTACTTCAATACAATAACTGAGGGTGAGGGAAGTGGGGGAGCGGCTCAGGCACATGAGCCGGCTCCCCAAATCCGTAACGCTGCAAGTTCGCCAATGAGATGAGCGCTGACAGGGCGACCGGTTCGGGAACATGATGCGCGGCGGGTTGGGGTCTCAATGCCGCGAAGGCGCCCGGGTGGAACTCGCCGGGCGCCCGGACCAAGGACATTAGATCTGCGTGCTGTCGCCGACGGCTTACTTCCCGAAGTTCGCCCTCGACATCGGCTTCGGTCCTGGCATGTATCCGGTCTCTGCACGCGCAGGGTACGGCTCCTGTCTCAATGGCTCTCGCCCGAGAGAAGACGGAAGCGACTCGCCCGCAGAACGATTGGAGTATAGCGAGGTAGGGCGCGTGGGAGCCGTCCGAGCGGGTGCTTCATTCAAAGAGTTCGGCGTGTGTACCAGCGGCTACGAACACAACCAGGTTCTTTCTTTCGTCTAACGTATAGATGAGGAGAAAATCACCGCCGATATGACATTCTCGATGATCTTTCCAATCACCCGTCAGCTCGTGGTCTTTCAGTTCCGCCGGCAGAGGGCCATCGTTGTCTACGATCAAACCCACGACTTTTTTCAGTGCGACCATATCATATCGGCCAGACCTAGAAAGGCGCTCCCAATCTTTTTGAAACTGTTTGGTATGACTTGATTGCCGCGGCAGCGAAGCGCGCTTGCTGGCAGCGGACTTCGCTCGTTTCTTATCACTTGACAACCTTGCGTCCCTCGAGTGACTCAAACATCTCATCAGCAGTATCAAAATGCTTGCCGTGACCCGCCTTGATGGCTCTTGCTTCCTCCATCGCAGCGATTGTTTTGGCGTTCGGTCGAGTCAATTCGACGGGAAGAGCTTTATCTCGGGCGATCCTGGTCAAAACGATTCGGATGATATCCGAGGTGGTCAGTCCGAGACTATCGAGTACCAAGGCGGCGCTATCCTTCACCGAAGGATCAATGCGGGCGCGTACATATGCGTTTGCAGCCATTTTTGCCTCCTTTTCGAGTGTGATGTGTATGTAGCCCAACTGAGCAACATATTCAAGCTCCGTGATGGGTCGATCGAACTGGGGCGCTATGATTGTTTCCCTACACACTCGCCCGTTAACCACATGACCGCCCTCCGATCGACTCCTGCGGAAAGTCCAGGTAAGAGCCTGCACCATGTTCAGGATGATACGCATACACCTCTGAGCTCCCCGCGGCCTTCGGCCGCCGATCCGCTGTGTCTGCCGTCCACTTCTGGAGCCTGAACATGACGCCCAAGGCCCAGCATTTCCTGTTGTCGCCAGAGTGCCGAACGCTGACGGTGCTCGATCTCGCCAAGATGCGGGATACAACTGCCTACGACTGGTTTAAGCGTCTGCGTTGGCCCGAGACGGAGAGCGAGCCTTACTGCCGCAAGTGCGGAACATTGCTGTGCCACACGATGAGCCGCACGCTCAACGCGATCGCTACCGCCGCCATTGCCTATGGCCCGCACGCCCCGGTTTTGGTCGTCAGCGCCTTGGGCGGGGGCTTGGAAATATGCGTCGTATCCCTTCGGATCGCGGAGGGGTTGAGCCATGGCGAACCCCGAAGATACGCTTCAAGTGCACCGAGAAGACCTGCAACGCCGTATTCAGCGTCACCTCGGGCACGGTCTTCCACGCCCGCAAGCTGAGCTTCAAGAAGATGCTCATAGCCATGTGGTTCTCGGCGAACTCGGTGAAAGGCAAGGCCGCACTCCAGCTCTCACGCGAGATCGGCGTCCAATACAAGACCGACGATGGTACAAACACCAATCAGGTCGAGAGCTTCTTCTCGAGGGTCCAACGAGCCTACGTCGGCATCCACCATCGGTTTTCGTTGAAATACTTCGGCTGGTACATGGCCGAGCTCGCGTGGCGCGAGGATTGCCGCCCGGTGAGCAATCGAGGCCATACGGTCCAGATGCTGGGCAAGGCACTGTCTCGCCCGACATCTCGCTATGTGTGCGGATACTGGCAGGGCAACAAGCCGCCGGACCTGATCTGGGGAGGCTGAGCGGCGACCTCCCACAGAACCTTGCGGCCGTCGAACTTACCCGATTGCCGCACGCGTCCTGACGTCGTCAGTTGGGTGAGGACCGCCGACAGGCGGTGTGCGATGTCTGAGAGATTCGCTGGCTCGCTCGGGACACCGAGCTTGTCCCCGAACTTCGCGGCACAGTCGGTTACCGAAATCGGTTCTCCTGCCTCGCGCAGGACCTCCTAGACGGCCTGGCGCTTGTTTACGGTAAGCGCGTAAGCTACCCCACGTATCTTTAAGGCCGCTGAACGCGCATTCTCTGCATGAGTCATGCGGAGAAACCTATGAGCGACAGTGTGAATCATCATCGAACATTCGAGGTCCTGACGGCGGAGCCGGTGCGGTCTCGACGCAAGCCGCGTCATTGGTCGGACGAGGAGAAGGCGCAGCTTGTCGCGGAAGCGCTCTCGCCGGGGGCCAATGTGTCGGCGATTGCACGTTCTCAGGGTCTGGACCCGTCGCAGCTCTATGCGTGGCGTCGCAAGGCGCTTTC
>NZ_AQWP01000029.1 GCF_000375585.1 Sinorhizobium meliloti 4H41
CGACGAATGGTCAGGAAGCGCCTCGTGCAGGCCGAAGCCGATAAACCAGCGAATAGCGATGTTAACCTGAGCCTCGCGGACCAGCCGACGGTCATGAACAATCCCGAGGAGAAAGCCCGCAAGCATCAGCCGGACGGCCACTTCCGGATCAATGCCGGGGCGGCCGACGCCCACCGCATAAAGCTCAGTTACCTCATCGTGCAGCCAGGAGAGATCGAGAACTCTATCGACCTTAACCAGGATGTGATCGTCGGGGATCAGATCCCGAAGCGAGCCGCACATATAGAGTTCAAGCTGATCACGTTCCTTACGGCCGAGCATCGTGAAGGCTCCAGAGAATCAACGATTACTCAATTGAATCAGATGCATGAGACTTCTTCAACAGCCCCATCATTCATATTTCGCTCCTGATTTACGCGGCATGGCGGGATGCCACCGGCAGACTGTCGGCGACGATATGCGCTAGCACGTCGGACGTGGCCGCGGACAAGGTCCAGCCAAGGTGTCCATGTCCCGTGTTATAAAACACGCCCGGCGCACGTCCTTTGCCAACGCGAGGCATCATGTTTGGCATCATTGGGCGCAGTCCGGCCCATGGAACCACACGGTTTGTGTTTACTCCTGGAAACAGGTCACGGGTCCAATTAACCAAGGGCCTGATCCGATCATCTCTGATGTCGCAGTTGTAGCCATTGAATTCCGCCGTGCCCGCCACTCGGAGGCGGCCATCGCCGAGCCGGCTGGTAACTATCTTCGCTCGGTCATCAAGCAAACTGACCCAAGGCGCGGCAGACTGAGAGCGCTCGTCGTCAAGGTGCACCGTTATCGAATATCCTTTTACGGGATAGATGTTCAGGCGATCGCCGAGCATCGCTGCAAATTGACGGCTTGCAGAGCCCGCACAGACGACAATCCCGTCGGCCTGCACGATTTGCTCGGCTCCCTCCCCCTCGCCGTTGTGCAATATATAAGACACGCGGAGCCGGTCGCGTCGGTCGATACGAGCAACCATTGCGTCGTACTCAAACGTACCCCCCAACCTCTCGCAGGCTTCAGCTAAGCCTGTGGTGTATTTGTGAATATCGCCGGTCGAATCCGAGGGCGTGAAAAAGCCGCCGTAAAATTTTCCATGCAACGTAGGTTCAATAGACGCGATCTCTTCTGGCGTCACCGGCCGCCGATCGAGCCCGCCATCCGTGAGCATTTCGTTCACCTTCGTTGCGTGGTCGAACCCCAGCTTGTCCCAGTAAATATGGAGAATCCCCCGCGTGACGTGATCGAACTCGATGCCTTCGCGGTTTGCGATGTCAAACATATGCTGCCGAGCGGATATGGCCAGCCGAGCGGTCGCAACGGTGTTGTCGCGGTACTTCGCAATATTGGACACGAATTCGGCTAGCCAAGTGTACTTATGCCAGTTTGGCAAGGGATTCATCAGCAGCGGAGCGTCCGGCTTGAGCATCCACTTGATCCCCTTAATCACTGTCGACCAATGATTCCAGACCTCTGCATTACTCACTGATAGCTGGCCACCATTCGCGAACGAAGTTTCCATCGCTGCATAGCGTTGACGCTCAAGGACTGTCACCTCATATCCTTGCTTCAAGAGGGCATAGGCAGTCGACACGCCAGTAATGCCGGCGCCAATTACAACTATCTTCGTCATTTGGATCTCCAGAAAGAACAGTGGGTGCAAGCCGATCGACCTGCGGTGTCCCCAAATCTGTCTCCTTTACCTGAGAGCTTAGCCCGGATGACTTGCCGGGCTTTCCCCTTCGGTGGGCGCGATAGCGCCTCTCTCCAGATTGTTCCACTGAACGGTCACTTGTGCCTGAGAGTTTCCTTGGGGGGTTGCTCCGTCGGCGCCGGCGCTAAACCGATCTCTCCCGTACAGCCTGTTGAACAACCGATTTATAGAGGTTCTTGCGCAGCGATATGCTGGAATGTTGCCACCTTTTTGAAACAAGAGAATCATAATCTGGAGGCATTTGCAACGCGCCGCCGGCCTCCAGCGTTAGAGCGGGGAGCACTGGCTGCGACCACCCATGCCGATTTGCAACGTTCGGATTTTGTCGGCCCCATTGTGAGACTTGCCGCTCACCGGGCAGGTCGCTTAGCACGGACTTCACGGGACTAATGACTGCGGCCCTATCTCCACTCTCCCGATGCGAACCGCCTTCTCATCCCATCCGCTCCGAGGCATAGCTCCCAGGGCTGGCGGGAAGACCACGACGCGGTTGCCGTTGATGAACCAGCGATGAGTGATGTGGGCGTGTGGGCGTGAACGGCTCGCGCCAGCACTTGGCTCTCGACGTCGCGGCCGATGGAAACATAGTCCTCGGCGCTCTGCGCATGGGCGATGCGCGCGATGTCCTGTACGATAATCGGGCCTCGTCGATATCCGCCGTGAATGCCCCATCAAAGCCTGGGATCAAACATTTAGGCGCTGGGCCGATTAGAAAAGTGGTTGCCGTCGGGACGTTTTCGACGGCCGCCAAGGTGCTGCCTTTGCGAGGCAGACGGGAAGTCTGTGACCTTATGCCTCCGACTGGCGGTTACCTATTCGCCCGGCGATAGTTTCAGCACTTGCGATGCGGCAATCTCAACAGCCTCTCTGGTGTAAACGATCGGAAAATAGTCCCCGGAAGTCCAAAGCGGTACCAAGTCTCTGTAGTGAGGGCTGAATGGATCGCCAGATTGTCCAGGAGAGTTGATTGCCCGACTATTATCCCAGTCGCCAACATCGAGGACCATACGGAACGAAGCACCAACGGTGGTGCGGAAATCACTTTTGCGATAATACGCCAACATTGGGCTATAGTTGGAGCCGCCCTGTTGCAGCGGTGCGATATTCAGTTGCGCTTGTGTCGACGCGTCAGCGTGCGAGGGTGTAGCCTAGACTGCGAACTCCGCTCACCCCAATACGGTCTCGACGAGTTTTACCCAGTAGCCGATGCCATACGGCAAAGCTTCGTCATCGAAGTCAAACGCTGGATTATGACACGCAGGTGTTGGTCCATTGCCGAGGAAAATGTAAGCCCCCGGTCGGGCTTCGAGCATGTACGCGAAATCCTCCGCTCCCATTGCAAATTTCACGCTATCGTCAACGGATGCAAATCCGACAAGATTGCGCGCCGCCTGGATCGCTAGATTCGTTTCTTCCGTGGAATTAAAGGTCGCTGGAACCGATCGGATATACTTAAACTCGACATCCCCGCCGAACCCGCGTGCAATGCCCTGGGCAGAAGCAAAAATCTCTTTCTCGGCGAAATCACGAAGGCGGGATGCGGAGGTTCTGACAGTCCCGCCGATCTCGACCTGATCGGGAATGACATTGTACGCCTGCGCGGCGTTTAATTTGGTGACAGAGATCACCAGCGATTCCAGGGGATCGGTTTTACGCGATACCAGGGTTTGCAGGCCAATAATGATCTGGGCTGCAATGACAACGGGATCGACAGTCCTATATGGATGGGCCGCATGGCCACCCCGGCCCTTGACGATGATATCGAAGTCATCTTGGGAGCCCATAATCGAACCATGGCGGATGCCAAACTTGCCGACTTCAATGCCGGGGGCGATGTGCATGCCAAAAACTTGAGAGATCCCGAACCGATCCATGATCCCTTCCTGGACCATTTTAAAGCCGCCAGTTGGAAATTCTGGCTCCTCGGCCGGCTGGAAGATAAGGGCAACGCTGCCCTTAAAATTGCGGGATTTCGCAAGATGCTTTGCCGCGCCCAGGAGCATGGCCGTATGACCGTCATGGCCGCAGGCGTGCATTACACCAGAGATTTTTGATGCCCAAGGCTTATTTGATGTCTCGACAATCGGCAGCGCATCCATATCCGCTCTCAAGCCGATCGTCGGCCCATCGCCGCCTTCTCCCTGTATCAAGGCAACGACGCCGGTCCCCGCGATTCCCGTTTCAATGTGATTTATGCCAAATGAAGCGAGCTTTTCGGCGACAAACCTTGCCGTGTTGTACTCCCGGAAGTCCAGTTCGGGATTTTCATGAAGATAACGGCGCCAGTCAGTGACCTCGCGTTGCAGCTCCCGGAAAACGTTTATCTCTGTCATGTGTGCTTTTGACCTCTTGGAACCGACACCACGTCGCAGTTCATTGCTAACCGGAAGTGACATAGTCGCTCTGCGATTTGCATTCCCGATGAGTTTCCAGTTCGGCGGTCGCCGATCGCTGAAAAACGTGTTCGAGTGCTCACCATAGAATGCGATATGTGGCCGACGTCTTTGCACCAATGTGCGGCCTCCACTGAAATATTATATTAATGCCCCGATCTGGCGTCCTTTGAAACGACGGTAAGGATAACGAGGTCCTCGCAAATCATTCGCTCAAATAGATCTACGCGAGTTTGGCTTCACGCGGTCACTTATGGCCGCGTATTCGCAGGCTCTGCAGGCGATTACGTCCAATCTCATGCGCGGCCTCGATGGGCGATCAAAAAGGGCTGGCTACAGTTTCGATGCAACCCACTTTACCGAGCTCATTTAATCGTTGAGGGACCTCTCGTTCTGTGTCGGCGCAATCGGCGCCTCGATCCAGAGACGATCCTCGACGCCATACGCCTGTCTTGCAGATGATATCGCTACGACGGATAGGATGCGAGTCCAACGAACACCGCGACCGCGCCTGATTCCTTCGCGCAACATACAGCCGGAAACTTGGAGCAAGAAAGCTTCGTGCCCTGACAAGGACGGACCTCACCCGCGACCGGCGTCCGCCACCGCAACAGAAATCGTCTTCTTGTGCACGTCGAGACCAACATGGGCACAGACCTCTCCATAGCGCCTTCTCGTCTCCGCCAGACACAACAGACTGCCCCACAGAATGTGCGTGATGGCTAGGAATGGCCATGTTATCTGGCCGTCAGCGGCCGATGCCTCAGAATTGAGCGAGCCTATCGCCGTCTTCAAGGAGGACGGAATCGACAATCTTCAGCACATCATCAATGTGCGCAGGGAGGTGGGGGCGCGCCGAAGGCGTGAAAATTCGTCTTAGTATTTTCATGCACTGCAGGTTCGATAGACGCGATCTCTTATGGTATCAGTAGCGATCGCTCAAGCCCTCCTCCAGCGGACGTGTCCGATTTGGTTCTCGATTTCGATGCGAGTTCCAAACGGCTCCGATAGCTTCTGCATTCGCTCCAGAATGGATCTCGCCTGCTGCCCCGCGGCGAGCCGGGGAACGCCTCTGTTCGCAAATCTGTTCGTCCGACGTAGCTCGATTGGATAGAGCTGCAACTCGGAAAGCTGATTGCCCTCAAAGCGGCAGATCGCAACGATGCTCTCGTAGAATTCAACACCGGATTGAGGACCGACGAATCCTTCGGCTGTCGGATATCCTTTTGCAACCTCATCCACCGTTACTTCAGCATCTGT
Source organism: Sinorhizobium meliloti 4H41 (assembly GCF_000375585.1). GTDB lineage: Bacteria > Pseudomonadota > Alphaproteobacteria > Rhizobiales > Rhizobiaceae > Sinorhizobium > Sinorhizobium meliloti_A. The sequence continues at coordinate 5,401 of NZ_AQWP01000029.1, forward strand.
ATCGATCCGCGGGTCCTTGTTATAAACTTCGAACATGTCACCGCCCACCGGTGTTCGAATGTCCTGGCAGAAGAAATTCCCTAAGCTGTAAAAGATTGGCCGTCCGTTATAGATCTCTATTCCTCGCAGGATATGAGGCCCATGCACGATGTATGCGTCTGCGCCAGCATCTATAACCTTCCGGGCAAACGACTGCTCATAATCGGGTGGATCTTGACTCCATTCTCCGGGTTCGTGCCCATGGTTGGTCGCAATGCAGAAGTCGGAAAATTGCTTCCCTCGTCGAATGTTGCGCAAAATATCGGCAACGTCTCGCGGGTCAGTTTCGAAGCTGTAGCCGGGCCTCTCGCCAGCTCTATAAAGCGATCTGCCAAGTACGACCTTATCGGGATCTTCGACCGTGGGATCGTAGCCCGGGAGAACTTCACGGATACGCTTTAAGTCTTCAAGCATTTCCTGGGGAAGCACAGTACTTCTCGTCAGGCGTAGCGCGTTGAGCCCAGGTCTTCCAGGCGCCTCTCCAGCAGGATCGCACGCCCGAGCCATCGGGCTAAATGTCGTCGCAAATGACACCATGCCCACTCGACCGCGTGGCGTCTCCAGAAAGCGAGCCGCGCCGGCCTGCCCGAGAGTTTCCCCTGCTCCTGCGTGGACAATCCCGTTCGCATCGAGAGCTTGAGTAGTCTCGCGCATACCCTCTATGCCCCAGTCGAGCGTATGATTATTGGCGCGGCTCAACATGTTGAAGCCCATTGCCTTCAAATCAGGTCCCACTTCCGGGGCGCTGATGCAATATGCGCCACCGTACTCAGCTTGCGGGCATCCTTTGGACCGAAAATCCAAAATGTTAGTTTCCAGGTTGCCGAAAATAACGTCGGCCCCGCTGAATATCTTCAGCACATCTGATAGGCCAGGATAATAGCCCGTTGTTACTGGACGGGCAAAGAGTAGGTCGCCCACTGCCACCACCGTAAACCCATCTTCAACACTCGTTTCGATCGAGCCGACGGTATCAAAGCTGCGATCCTGTTCATTTTTCCCGAGATCGCTTTCCTTCGAATGACTTTCCATAACTTTTCCTTCGCGGCGAAAATACTTATGCCTTGGTCTCTTCATCTGGAACGAACGAAGCAAGCCTGTGAGGCAGAGAGGTATTGGTTGCCTGTGTCATGACAAATGTTGCTGGCGCGCGCACATGACAGGCTACAAGACGCCCATCTTCCATTGGAACCAGAGGCGGAACATCAATGCGGCAACGCTCCACCGCTAGCGGGCAACGAGGGTGGAACGCACAACCGCTTGGCGGGTTGACCGGGCTTGGCACTTCTCCTTCCACGAGCACCTCTGGCCGGACCCGGGTTGGGTCAGGCACCGGCGCTGCGGCGATCAGCGCCTCGGTGTACGGGTGGACCGGTTTGGCGAACAGAGACTCACACGGTGCCAGTTCAACAATCCGCCCCAGATACATGACCGCCACTCGATGCCCGATATGCTCGACGACACCAAGATCATGTGAGATAAACACAAAGGCGATACCCATCTCCTGCTGGAGGTCCAGGAGCAGGTTTAAGATTTGTGCCTGCACCGACACGTCAAGCGCTGAGACTGCCTCGTCTGCGATGATCAGGGAGGGCTGAAGAGAGAGCGCTCGCGCAATGCCCAGACGCTGCCGCTGGCCGCCGGACATTTCTGAGGGCAGCCTGTGCATCATCTCGGACGAAAGTCCGACCTTCGTTAGAAGGTCCGCGGCAAGCGCGTTGCGCTGCTTGCGACTCAGACGCTCAAAATTCTCGACGGGCTCGGTGATGATCTGCCCGGCTGTGAGACGTGGGTTCAGCGACGAATAGGGATCTTGAAAGACCATCTGCATTCGACGCCGAAACGACCGGAGCGCGTCCTTCTTGAGACTCGCGATATCGGTCCCGTCGATCAGAACGCGACCCTTTGTCGGCTCGGTGAGGCGCATCAACAGCCGAGCGACCGTCGACTTGCCACAGCCGGATTCGCCAACAATGCAGAGCGTCTCGCCAGCTTCGACGGAGAAGGACACATCCTCGACGGCCCGGACAACCGGAATTGTCCTCTTTAGCAATCCCGCGCCAATGGGGTAATGCTTGGTCAGATTCTCGACTTTCAGCAACGGGCCACTCATGCCTTGATTACCTCCTCAGAACGCCAGCAGGCCGCTGCGTGACCGGGGACGACGTCACGCAGGCTGGGCGTCTTCTCGCGGCAGATATCGATTGCGAACGGGCATCGGGGCGCAAAGCTGCAGCCGACGATGGGCTCACGCAGGCTTGGCACGATCCCGGGAATTTCCGGAAGACGACGCTGTCGACCTTGCCGCCGATCCGGAACAGAGCGCATCAAAGCCCGAGTGTAGGGATGAGCCGGGCGCGCGAAGAGCTCAGTCACCGTCGCCTGCTCAACGATTCGGCCAGCATACATGACGATCACCCGCTGGCATGTCTCGGCCACAACGCCCAGATCATGGGTGATGAACATCACGGCCGTTCCCGTGCGATCCTTCAGATCGACGATCAGCCGCAAAATCTGGGCCTGGATTGTGACGTCAAGCGCAGTGGTTGGCTCGTCTGCAATCAGCAGTTCCGGGGAGCAGGCAAGGGCCATGGCGATCATTGCGCGCTGGCGCATGCCACCCGACAACTCATGGGGATAGTTGTGAACCCGTCGGCCGGCATCAGCAATTCGTACCAGGCGGAGCATCTCTTCGGCCTTTCCCATGGCTGCCGAGCGCGAAGCGTCCGTGTGGATCTGTACTGCCTCGGCAATTTGACGGCCGACCGTGTAGACCGGGTTCAGGCTTGTCATCGGATCCTGGAAGATCATTGCGATTTGGTGGCCACGGATCTTCCGCATCGCCCGATCGGAAAGTCCAAGCAGATCCCGTCCGTGAAAGCGTACTTCACCACCGACCGTCTTTGCCGTCAGCCTTGGCAGCAGGCGAAGGATGGAAAGGGCTGTAACGCTTTTTCCGCATCCCGATTCGCCGACAACGCCGAGAGTCTCGCCTTTTTTGATTTGGAAGCTAATGCCCCCTAGTGCGCGCGTAACGCTGTCTTCGCCGTAGAAGTGCGTTTCCAGGTCTCTAATATCAAGGAGCACGTTGTTGGTTGCTGTTTGATGCATCTGCATGTCAGCGCCTCCGCTTCGCGCGGGGATCGAACAGGTCACGGAGACCGTCTCCGAGCAGATTGACGGCAAGGACTATGATTGCAAGACCGATGCCGGGGGCAAAAACCGTCATTGGGGCAATTGCGAGGTACAACCGCGAGCTCGAGATCATGTTGCCCCAACTCGGAATCTCGGGGGGCACGCCAACACCCAGGAAGCTCAGTCCTGCTTCCGTAAGGATCGCGTCTGCGCAGACGATGGCGCTCTGCACCATCAACGGCGGAATTGTGCTCGGCAGGATATGTCGCCACAGCACCTTCGGCAGGCGCGCACCGCCGCAGAGGGCGGCTTCGACATAAGGACGATCTCGAACGCTCAGAACCACAGAACGAACCAGGCGCGTGACGCTTGGCATCTGAGGAATCGTGATAGCGACGATAAGGATGCCGATCCCTGGCCCTGTCAGAGAGATAAAGGCGATCGCCAAAAGGATCGTCGGGATTGACATCAACCCGTCCATGACCCGCATGACGACGTTGTCAAAAGCTCGGACGTAGCCGGAGATGAGACCGATAACAACACCGCCCAGAGCCGCGCCCGCTGCCGATATTAATCCTACCAGGAGCGAAACTTGCGCGCCGTATATGGTGCGCGCGAACACGTCACGGCCGAGATTGTCAGTGCCAAACCATGCCTCGGCGGAAGGGGGCTGAAGCCGTTTGAATGGATCCATGTTCAGTGGATCGCCGGCGTAAAGCGGAGCAGCGAGTGCTAACACTATCAACAGCGTCAAGAGGCCGCCACCTGTCACGACCAGCGGATGCCGCCTTGCCAGGCGGGGCAGGTCAGACAGTCGCAAGCGTCCTGGTGAGACTGTTTCGACTGGTGCAAAGAGAATCGTCATATTAGTACCGGATCCGAGGGTCGACGAGGGTGTAAGAGAGGTCGACCGCGAGATTGATAATGACGTACAGCCCCGAAACGAGGATAAGCACGCCTTGAATGATGGGATAATCGCGGTTGTTGATCGCATCGACTACCAAACGACCGATACCCGGTATGTTGAACACGGTTTCGGTGATGACGACGCCGCCGATCAGGCCAGCCAAACTTAAGCCGGTGACCGTAAGGATTGGGACACCAGCATTTCTCAGTGCATGGTGGAATAGCATGGCATAGGAGGACGCACCCTTGGCGGCGGCTGTTCTCATATAGTCTTCCGACAGAACCTCGAGCATGCTGGCCCGGGCGATTCGGGCGATGAAAGCAATATAGGGAATGCTCAAAGTTACGGTGGGCAGGACAAGATGCGTAAACCACAGCGCCAAGCCTTGGTCGATCGGCTTGTATCCCTGAACCGGTAGCCAATGCGTGGTGATTGCGAAGAAGTAGATGAGAAAAAAGCCGATCACAAATACCGGCACGGAAAAACCCAGTGTCGCGAATGCGATCAGGATGCGATCGACGAGACCTCCAGTCCGCCACGCGGCGAGAATCCCCAAGGTTACTCCAACAAGTACCGAAAGGATCATTGTCAGAATCGATAGAGAGATAGTCGGTTCCACTCGCTGCGAGATGAGGTCGAGAACCGGCCGTCCGGCAAAAATCGAGGTGCCGAAATCGCCGCTGAGTATACCGCGCACCCAGCGCAAGAACTGAACCGGCATCGGATCGCTCAAACCCATCTGTTGGCGGATGCCGGCGATCACTTCTGCCGTGGCTGATTTGCCAGCGATGATGGCCGCCGGATCGCCCGGCGCCAGTCTAAGAAGCAGGAAGACGAAGATCGCGACCATCGCCATGACCGCGACGGACGAAATCATCCTGCGAAGAATATAGCCCACCATCACGCCGAAACCTGCTGCATGTTCCAAAATGGAATGAGATGTGCTGGTACCTCAATGAGCTTGGTTAGAGTCTTACGATGCGCAACTGGACCGACCACCTGGCCCAGCCTAACATCGCCGACGAAGTCCCACCATATTCTCTGCATCTCGCGGGCCAGGGCCTTGCGTTCATCAACGGTTCCCACATCCGCCCATTTGGCTCGAAGAGCCTCATATTCATCATTCTTTGGCCAACCAAACCAGGCCTTTTCGCCGCTCGCATTGGGGAAGACTGCGGAAGTGGGGTCGCCTTGGACGTAGTCAGGATCATTCGTGATAAAGATACTCCAGCCGCCGCTCTCAACCGGGCCTTTGTTGTCCCGTCGGGCCACAATGCCGCCCCAGTCGCTCGGCGCAAGTTCGGCATTGATCCCGATCTTTTGCAGCGTGGCCACCAAAAGCTGGGAGGCGGCATGGGCTGCTGCCCAGTCCGTGGGGTCGAGAACTACGACCTTCTCACCGGCGTATCCGGACCCCTTGAAGAGTTGCTTTGCCCTTTCAACGTCTCCGCCCTTCTTGAACCATCTGGTATTTTCGTCGTTGGAATAGAGCGTACTGTTTCCAAATATCGAAGTGACGGTACGACCATACCTGGGATCGGGAGCCGTAACGCGCAAGAATGCTTCCTGATCAATAAGATGAAGCATCGCCTGGCGAGCCTTCACGTTATCGAACGGCTTCTGCAGAAAATTCATACGTAGACAGAAGTCATTGCCCGCCCTGTTCAGGACGTGCAGTTCCAGATTAGGATCGCTCTCTATTGCAGAGTAAAGATCGGCGGGCGGTGATTGGAGAAAATCAATCTCACCGACCTGCAAGGCGCCTAAGGCAGTCTGCTGATCAACGATAGGCTCCCAGATGACGCGATCGACCTTGACGATCTTCCCGCCGGCCAACCCGTTGGCTGGCTCACTACGCGGCACGTATTGCTCGTTGCGATCATAGGTGAAGCTCGCGCCTGGCTTGGCAAGAGCCTCGTTGAATTTAAAAGCTCCAGATCCAATATTTGCGGTCACCTGCTCGGTAAATGGGCGATCCGCGTCCTTTTCGCGCATGATGAACGGGCCCGGCGCAGCAATCCTTCCAAGCATGTCAACCAATACGCCCAAGGGCTCCTTGAGCACGATGGTGAAGGTCTTGTCATCCCTCTTCGAGATGTCCTTGGCCCGCTCAATAAGAAATTGTCCGCCCGCGTGCCCCCAGCGACGGAGCGACGCCACACAGTCGGCGGCGGTGACGGGAGTGCCGTCGTGCCAGCCCAGCCCATCACGTAGCTCAAAGGTATAAGTCCTCTTGTCGTCGGAAATGTCCCACTTGCCCACCATCTGCGGCTGCGGCTTTAACTCGGAGTCCAATGCGAACAAGGTCTCGTAAATAGCAAGACCATGAATCTGGGTGGGATCTGTCGTTGTAAAAACCGGATCAAAAACGGTGAGGTTTTCTATCGCCATGCGGACGGTCCGCGCTTCGCTTGGCGTTGTCTGTGCCCTTAGAACGGACGGCAGCGATAAAGCCGCTCCGGCGGCCAATCCCGTTTTGAACAGATTGCGACGTGACAATTTCAATGTTCGTCCCCCTTGCTTACGCGCAATTGCGTGCGCTTGTTGGGCTCTCGCGAGAAAGCCGCTAATCCTTGCTCCGAGCAAAGACGCTGATCGCAGCAATCGCAATCCTAGAGCCCACTGGCGGCAAATTTCTGCCAAAAGCACGGAGAATCTGATGTGTCTGGAACAGAATTTGCGAGAAATTGAAATTTTTGCGACACCCCTCGGGTTACGGCCGCGGTTCGCAACCGGAGATTTTTCCGCCATGTACGCGAAAATTTTGCCGCGCGCTTGGCATGAGGCGCGAACATGGCAAACTCATAGATGCGCACGCAAAGCATTCACCAGTTCGGGCCGATAATTGGACCAGCTTCTTGCGGGCACCGAACTTGCTCCTCCGTCTTGGGCTCTGCAACGCGCATCGTCGGCTGAGGAGAACAAGCTAGCTCTTACTGCGTCGATTTCGCGATGATGCGCGATGAGCTCTTAGTCATCGACGGAGGGTTCGCGAAAGTTCCAGTCGTCGACGGCGCGGCGAGCTGAGCAAGTGTTTGCCCCAGCCTACGATTCCGCCGCTGATAGGTGAAGTTACTGCCACTTGTGGCTTGGATAATGCTGCTGTAGCTCAGGTTACCATCGTTGCTGACGATCTTTCTGGACCACGGACACCTCATCCAGCAATTGGGCGACGTAGTCCTTGCTGAACACATGGCTCACTCTTGCCACAGTTGTCGCCGGCTCCATTCCACATGGCCGGCAACAAGGATGCTGATAGCAAGATTCTAACGTCCGGCCGCCCCCCTAACCCGTCGACGAGGCCTCGCTTTATGCGGCGGGATGAGGTCATTGCTCACGGCCCTACGGTCCGGCCTTTACCCTTGCTACATGCGAGCAAGACGTTGCGTGTGATCTGCTCCACTGCCGGGTCAGCCGGCAAGAGCGGGGGTTCGAGGCTGCGGGTCGCCGTCCAATCAATCGACTGCACGAGACCAAAGACCCAGTCCGTCGTCGGTGCGCAGAATAGCATGCCCTTGCCGGGCTCTTCCTGATGCACCATCGTGACGAATCCGCCCCAGGCCGCAGCGGGTTTCCGCTGGCCGGGAGTGAAAGTAGGCGGCCAGCCGTTAAAGTCCCACTCGCCCCAATGACGGCAGTCCGCGACGGCGAGCAGTTTAGTCCCTGGGAGCGCTCCATCGGCGAATGTGAGTTGCGGACAATTGTCGCGAATCTCGACCTCTAGACCGTCCCCCTCATGCCCGATGAGCTTTATCTCAGCGCCGAAGGTATCTCCGCGCTCAACCTCCAAGCCATCGAAGACCCAATGGTCAGGCTCACAGATAGTAAAGCCGCACTGAGGACGCGAAGGACCGCCGTAGATCTCCCAATACCACATTGCGCCGCCGGTGAGTATCTCCCGCGGCGCTCCAGGCCGCAGGGTGTGATTGTAGAGGCCGGTCGTAGGGGTGGTTGATTCAGGACGTATGCTCCACGTCTCTCCGGTGAGAAGGAGGTCAGGTGTTGGCGATGCGGCGTGAAGTGGGTCAAGTAGCTCTCCGGCGTCGCCGTGCTCGTTGTCACAAGGGTCGCCGGTCTCTTTGTAGCATTCGATCGCTGTGCTGTCTGCTGCTGCGCGGACCAGTTCAAATGCAAGATTGCCACCAAGGAAGATCGTGTGGCCCCCGGAGTTTCGAAATTCGCGTACGGCGTCGAGCTGGTCCGCCGTCCAGTACTCGTCATGGCCGATGGTGACCAAGGCGCTGTAGTTACCGAGGCTTGCCTGTCCGTCGGAAACGTCGAGGCCGGAGCAGAAGTCGACTGCTATGCCCTCGCGCTCTAACCAATCAATGAACGCGAAGGTATAGGCCGCTTTCGGTGGCATTGGGCTCAGAATGGCTTCGCTCGGGTAGCAGAGCCCAATGCCCGGCCGGTGAATCGAGGCCTTCGAAGCACGAAGTTCGTTCAGGCGCTGACCATCTTCGGTACGCCCCACGTAAAGGCTGCGATTGTGCCAGATATGATACGCGAGCCAAGTAGCGACGTTTACTTGACAGAGAATTCGCGCCTCCTGACGTTCAGCTGCACTCCTGACGATGAACAGCGCGTCCTCACCAGCCCGATTAGAGGCGCGTCCCCGCGGCTCGGCGGCGGAGCAGAACTGGGCGAGGTAGACGCCGCTGGGCCAATCCTCGGGAACTTCCTTGAGGAGATCGACCTTCGGCCATCGGCATCCTTCGGAATCAGCATCTCCTGAGCTGAGGCGGCGACCTCCTGCTGAAGGTGGCAGTCGGTGTGGCTGGACTGGACCGAAGCGTCGAACGAAGGAGAGCTTCGGGAAAAGGTGTGCATCCTCGCAGCCGGTCACACGGTAGATGTCGACAAAGCAGTCTTCGTTGGACCGTGTTGCCACATGTGCTGACAGTTCATCTCCCTGCCTAACGCTGATCGCCGTCATGTATCCGGCGAAGTAAGCTACCGATTCTCGTCCTGTGGCTGGAAATGGGAGGTAGCGATAGTCCGCCGTTAGTGAAGGATGACGATAGGCTCCGGGTAGGAAACTCTCCGTCTGAACGGGAGCCTTCCGGCGCATCACGATTGACGGTTCTCTTAATTGGGGCATTGTGCATCTCCTCAGAGTGAAAAGACAACGCGAATCGCTCCCCGGAGCGCGTCCCGCTCGGGGGCGGGCGCGTCTTCGCGTCGCCGGAATGGTGATGGAAGCAGCTCGCGCCGTCCTTGCGCTTCAGGATCTCGACCGCCTCGCCGTTGATTGATGAGCGAAAGCGATATGCCGCCGGACGCCCGCGTCTAGATCTTCGGATCTGATGCTGCCGACACTCAGACCTTTTGCATATTAAACATTGCAATACGCTGCGGCATCTCGACGAGACCTGTGAGCGTCTTGCGGCGTGCGATTGGTTGGACAACTTGACCCAGCTTGATGTCGCCAACGAAATCCCACCATATTCCTTGCATTTTGCGGGCGAGGGCTTTGCGCTCGTCGAGCGTTGGGACATCGGGCCATTTGGCTCGGAGCGCTTCGTATTCGTCGTTCTTCGGCCAGCCGAACCAGCCATTCTCGCCACTCGCATTTAGGAAAGGCGCAGTCAGGGGATCGCCTTGGATGTAGTCGGAATCGCTCGTGGGGAAGATGCTCCAGCCACCGCTTTCAACTGGGCCCTTATTACCCCGGCGCGCGACAATGCCGCCCCAGTCGCTCGGTGCAAGTTCGGCGTTGACCCCGATCTTCCGCAGCTCGGCCGCCACAAGCTGTGAGACGTTTCCCGCCGCCACCCAGTCCGTAGGTTGTAGAATGACGACCTTCTCACCGGCGTATCCGGACTCCTTAAAGAGTTGCTTTGCCTTTTCTGGATCTCCGCCTTGTTTGAACCATGCCGTATTTTCGTCATTCGAGTAAGGTGTACTGTTGCCAAATATTGAAGTGACAGTATGTGCATATTGGGGGTCAGGTGCCACGACGCGCAAAAGAGCTTCCTGATCGATGAGGTGAAGCATCGCTTGACGCGCCTTCACATTGTCAAACGGTTTCTGCAGATGGTTCATGCGCAGGCAAAAGTCTTCGCCAGTCTTGTCCAGGACCTGCAGTACAAGGTTGGGATCGCTTTCGATCACAGAATAAAGATCTGCGGGCGGCGACTGAACGAAATCAAGCTCACCCGTTTGCAGGGCGGCCAAAGCAGTCTGCTGGTCGGCAATATTGTCCCAGATGACGCGTTCCACCTTGACTACTTTTCCGCCGGCGAATCCGTCCGATCGCTCACTGCGCGGCACGTATTTGTCATTGCGATCGTAAGTGAAACTCGCACCTGGCTTGGCAAGCGCTTCGTTGAACTTGAACGGTCCAGAACCGATAGTCGCAGTCACCTGCTCCGTTGCGGGGCGACTCGCGTCCTTCTCGCGCATAATGAACAGTGAATGTCCTGCTAACGTCGCCATCAAATCAATCAGCACCCCCAGGGGTTCCTTGAGCACGATCGTGAATGTTTTTTCGTCCTTCTTCGAGATATCCTTGGTCCGTGCGGTGAAGAGTTGTCCTCCAGGAGTCTGGCCCCAGCGCAGGATCGACGCCACACAATCGGCTGCAGTGACGGGCGTGCCGTCGTGCCAGCCCAAGCCGTCCCGCAGCTCGAATGTATAGGTCTTCTTGTCGTCGGAAACACCCCACTGCCCCACCATTTGTGGCTGCGGCATCAACTTGGAATCTATCGCAAAAAGCGTGTCGTAAATGGCGAGGCCATGTATCTGGGTGGTACCAGTCGTCGTAAAAATCGGGTCGAACGCGGTTAAAGGATCGGTCATTACCATGCGTACAGTTCCCGCGGCAGTTGGCGAGGTCTGCGCCCGCAGGACCGACGGTAAAGATAAAGCGGTTCCAGCTGCCAAACCAATCTTCATAAAGTCGCGTCGAGAAATAGTCATTTTAGGCTCCCCTTTGAGTTCGGCCCGGTTAATCCGAACCTTGCTTCTGTCGCACCACGAGTGCGGTCTTCTACGTCGAGAAGGCAGACGCTCATTCTCCAGATGAACACCTACGCGGAGGCGACATGATTAGACGGTAACATCTGGAAGAAGACCGTTGTCGCCAAAATGTGCAGGATACTGAAATGCCGGCGACAGAACCCGGCTCGGTTTGAAATGTCTCACTTTGCACCGCCCATAGCACCGTAAGTCAAGCTAGCGGGCGTGAACGAAACAGGTCGTTCGGGGGATGGCTGCCCTTTAGCATTGTGTTTTCGCCAGCACATCCAGTATGCGCGCCCAGGACCGCTGCCCCTTGTGGAATGACGACACATTGTATTTCTCATTAGGTGAATGGATGCAGTCGTCGGGAAGCGCAAAGCCCACTAGTAGTGCATCCAAGCCCAGGTAAGTCTTGAATTCGCCCACGACCGGTATGGAGCCACCCATTGCCTTGATAATTGGCTCTTTTGCCCATTCTTCGGCGAGTGCCGACTTAGCCGCGGTTAGATATGGCCGATCATGAGACAACTGAATGGCTGGCGAGTTTCCGTGCGGCTTGAATTCGACCCTGCAGTCAGGCGGCAGGCGCTCCTGAACAAACTTGCGGAAAGCAGACCTGATCGTTACGGGGTCTTGCTTATCAACGAGACGGAAGGAGACTTTAGCGAAGGCGTGCGAGGGAATGACAGTCTTGAAACCGTCACCGGTATAACCTCCGGAAATCCCGTTGATCTCGGCCGTGGGCCGTGCCCACACCAATTCGAGAATGGAGCGGCCCTTCTCACCTGAAGGCACCGACAAACCGACAGGTCCGAGGAAACTCTCGGCGGTCTCTCCTAGCGCGTCCCAGGAATCCAATGTCTGTCTAGGCGTCTCTGCGACGCCGTCATAAAAGCGAGGAATCGTCACGCGGCCTTCGTTGTCATGCATATCGCCGAGAGTCTTTGCGAGCACATGGATCGGGTTGGCCGCTGCGCCGCCATAGCTGCCCGAATGCAGGTCGCGGCTTGCGGCGTGGATGGTAACCTCTTCGCTAACCAGCCCACGCAGACCGACGCATATGGCCGGAGTCGTCGCGTCACGCTGACTGGTGTCGCAAACCAGTGCGATATCCGCCTTCAGTTCGTCGGCATTGGCATCCAGGAAGGCTTGCATCGAGGGGGAGCCTGACTCCTCTTCGCCCTCGAGGAAGATGGTCACTTTGCAGGGCAGCATCCCACCGACGGCCTTGTAGGCGCGGCACGCTTCCACAAACGTCATGAGTTGGCCCTTATCGTCGGAAGAGCCGCGTCCGGTAATTATTGCGTGGCCATCTTTGCCCTCGCGAACGGCGGGCTCGAACGGATCGTGAGTCCAAAGTTCGAGCGGATCAACTGGCTGAACATCATAATGGCCGTAGAAGAGTACATGCGGAGCGCCGGCGGGGCCCTCGTGATGAGCGACAACCATCGGATGCCCGTTGGTGTCGCGCACGCTGGCGTAAAAGCCAATCGACGTAAGATCCGCCACCAGCCATTCGGCAGCCCTTCGACATTCCTCCTTGTAAGCCAGATCGGTGGAGATCGACTTAATGCGAAGCAGGTTGAGCAGCCGCCTAATCGCAGCATCCTGTTCGGCATCGATTCGGTCGAGGACGGAAGCTAGCGCAGCCATGACGGATCCCTCCATGCGGTTTTGGAATTTCTCTACATCCAAGAGATATGATGCGTGGGCAGCAGCTTGGCGCCAAAAAGTACCAAATTTTGAAACGCCGAACACGCGAAGCAATCCTATTTGCAATGTTCAAGCGTCATCGACGGCCTACGATTCGCCCGAGCATGAGCGCGATGCGCGCGAAGAGCTGCAGCAGCGTGGTGCGGTGACTCGACAAGCCTTGAAAGTCTATGAAATCATTTCATGCAGATACAGTCGGCGCTAGGCCCATTGCATCGGTGGGCGCATTTTGACGAAAACTCCACTCTCATTACTTGTAGCTTCTCAGCGGATCTTCGGAGGAGAGACTATGAGCGAGACCAACCCAGACCTGGCAGTTGGTTCAGACAACAGGCCGCATTGGAACCAGCCAGACCATCGCCGACAGGGCTTTCACAATTTGTATCGTCTCGCGCGCTACGGCCTGAGCTTTCGCGCCGGCGGGGTAATGCCGCTGCGCAAATGCATGGATCTGCGAATTGCCGAGATGGCGGCCGTCCGCCAATTAACATCGCTCCCGTGGTTCTCTGCCATGGCGGTAATCCGGGGCAATGAACTCCTATACGAGCGCTACGCGCCGGATTTCGGTCCAAGTCGTCCGCACAGCATCCAATCAATCAGCAAAACCATGATGAACCTTGTGATCGGTCGCCTGCTGGACGACGGCAAAATTGATTTGAGCCGCAGGGTTGACCACTATCTGCCGTGGATCGGCAGCGGCTATGCCGCTGCGACTGTCCAGCAAGTGATGAACATGGATGTCGCCAACGATTACAGTGAAGATTATAGCAATCCTTACGCTACTGTCTTTGCGCACGAGGAGGCCATGGGTTGGCGATTGCCGGCCGAACCCGCGCACGAGCATACTATGCGCAGCTTCCTGGCAACAATAAGCTCCGTGAACACGACCAACCGAACGGGTTTCGCCGACTACAAGTCCGCCAATACGGATGTGCTCGCGATGATCGCTGAAGCGGTGAGCGGCCGGCCGATGCGTTCGTATCTAGCAGACATAACTGACGCCGCAGGTATAGAGGGCTGCTTATATACAACTACCGACCGTGATGGCTTCCCAACAATGGATGGCGGGGTATGTCTCACAGCGCGCGACTTAGCGCGGTACGGATCGCTACTTGTAAGACGTGGCAGAGGGATTGATGATCAACAGATAGGCAGTGCTTCCTTCATTGAGCGCTCGTTGCAAGCCGGAATTCCGATGTCGCCGCCCCGGGAGCATCTACGCTACAGCAATCAAACGAACACCGATGGCCGTTGGCTAGGGCATGGGGGCTATGGCGGTCAGTACATGATCGCCGACCTGACGAGCGGTGTAGTAGGCGTTTTCTTCAGCGTGCTAGAGAACTCGGCAGCCTACGATTCCAACTACTACATCCCAATCATTAGGATGCTGGAAGACATCGGCCGATTGGATTTCGACGCCTGAAGTGTAGTTGAAGCCAGCGGACATACGCGGCAAACACGCGAGGTAACCCCCGTACAGATGCCCGTGTCGCCGGGGCCGTCGAACGTGCGAATGCGCCAAGCCTGGTGCGACTGAAGTCGAATGCCTACAGTGAATTTAGATAACAGGAGGCAATCTCGGTGGCGGCGCTTATGGCGGCATAACGGATCCGCGGCGTGTGGTGATTGAAGCCGACCTTAAGAACGTCGGTGCGACCATCGGTATGGCAGCCGGTCTGAGCCGGAATCGCCACGCGTCGGCAGCTGGGCCGCTCTTGCGTTTTACAGTGATGTCGAAGTCACCCTGCGAGATTCGGGCATTTGGCCAATGGCATACATGCCGACCTCCACACCTTGAACTGGTGTGCTACCAAGAACCTGCGATGTTCCGAGATGTTTCCCTCCAGCTACGGAATGACGCCGAGTTCTTTGCCGACTTCCACAAAGGTCTCAACTGCTCGATCAATATCCGCAAACGAATGCGCAGCCGACATTTGAGTCCGAATACGTGCTTGACCTTTCGGTACGACAGGAAAGTAAAATCCGACAACATAGATACCGCGTGACAGCATCTTCTCGGCCATCTGCTGGGCCAGAAACGCGTCCCCCAACGTCACTGGGATGATGGGGTGGCCGGCGCCTGCCAGACTGAAGCCGGCTTTGCTCATTTTCGACCGAAAACGTTCGGCGTTAGCGTAAAGATTTTGGCGCAAAATGCTCCCATGCTCGACGATGTCGAATACCTTCAGCGAGGCAGCGGCAATCACCGGCGCCAGCGTGTTAGAGAAGAGATAGGGCCTAGAGCGCTGACGCAGCCAATCGATCACCTCTGTACGGCCGCACGTATAGCCGCCAGATGCGCCGCCGAGCGCCTTGCCGAGAGTGCCGGTGATAATGTCCACCCTGCCCTCCACGCCGCAAAATTCGGCAGAGCCCCGCCCATGCTCACCGACAAAGCCGACGGCATGGCTATCGTCCACCATGACCATCGCATCGTACTTGTCGGCAAGGTCGCAGACGCCCCTGAGATTTGCGATGATGCCATCCATCGAGAACACGCCATCCGTCGCAATCAACTTAAAGCGCGCACCTTCCGCCTTTTTCAGCTCCTCCTCCAGCGCCGCCATGTCGTTGTTGGCGTAGCGGAAGCGCTTCGCCTTGGAGAGCCGCACGCCATCGATGATGGAGGCATGGTTCAGCGCGTCGGAGATGATTGCGTCCTCTTCGCCGAGCAGCGTCTCGAACAGGCCGCCATTCGCATCAAAGCAGGAGGAGTAAAGTATGGCATCTGCCATACCCAAAAAGGTGGAAATCCGCGCCTCGAGCTGCTTGTGCTCTTCCTGCGTCCCGCAGATGAAGCGTACTGAGGCCATGCCGTAGCCATAACGGTCGAGCGCCTTCTTGGCGGCGTCAGCGATCTCTTCGTTGTCCGCAAGGCCCAAATAGTTGTTGGCGCAGAAGTTTAATACAGTGCTTCCGTCGGCAACCCTGATCTCTGACGACTGGCGCGAAGTAATGATCCGTTCGGATTTGTAGAGGCCGGCGGATTGAAGGTCCGACAGCTCCTGTCTAAGGTGCGCAAGAAAGGTCTGGCTCATCAATGTATCCTAAGGGCTAGCAAAAAATGACGGCTCTTCACTGGGAGCCGTCCGTTCGAAGCCAGCGCTTGGCTAGTTACGCATAGTCTACAGGGATCGACCACGCGTTGTCCGAGTGCTTTTGCCAGTATAGATTCGTCAGCTGGCGAGTCACTGCGCCAACTTTGCCGCTGCCGACGGAGCAACCATCGACGCGCGTCACTGGCATGATACCCCCCGCAGTCGAGGTGATGAATACCTCGTCCGCTTCGTTCAGTTCATCACGCGATAGGTCCGCAGCAGCAACCGTTAGCCCGACTTCTTTGCACAGGTCGAATACGGTCTGCCGCGTAATCCCTGGAAGAACTCCAAAGGCTGGAGTCTTCAACTGACCGTTCTTAACAGTGAAAACATTAAAGCCCGGGCCTTCGGCAATATTGCCGTTGGTGTCCATTACAAGCGCAGTTTCGGCCCCAGCATCGTAAGCGTCGAAAAGACCTTTCACCAGGTCAAGCCAGTGGTAATTCTTGATTGTCGGATCCACTGACTTTGGTGGTATTCGAACGGTTTCGCTAATGCCAACGTGCAAACCTCGCTCCAACTGTTCTTTGTTGGCAACCGAGCCGAAGGGCACAGCAAAGGCAATGAACCGGTTCTCAGCGTCACGCGGGTCACGGCTAAATGTCGGTGAACCGCCGCGCGTGCAGATCATCTCGACATAGGCTGATTTGTGCCCAGAAAGAGCGACGCAGTTCGAAAGAATTCGTTCGACCTCTTGGCGGTCGTAGGGCAACTTCATTCGCAGCCGCTCCATTCCCCTGAAGAAGCGATCAAGATGAAGATCCAGTCTAAAGAAGCGCCCCTCCCAGACGTGCACGGTATCGTAGGTAGCGTCCGAATGCAGGAACCCCCAGTCAAGGACCGAGACCTTCGCCTCTGACATTGGGAGATACTGTCCGTCCATAAATGCGATCCCGTGTGGATAACGGCGCGTATCCTTATGGCTAGGCTCGACTTCCGGAACTTCCGCCATTGGCTTCGTGGTGGCAACTGTCATGGTGGCAACTGTCATGATTTCTTCCTCTAAACGTGGCTACGCCAAGATCTCTGCGCGCGTCTGTCTTCATGCCGTCCTTGAGGGACTGCATGTACTTTCAACGCACAAGCTTGTTGCTATAATCGGTGGCTCTAAGATCCCGTTTGATCTGAAACTTCTAGTGTGTGCATGAAGAACAAGAGAACCGAAGCCGCTTGTCCGTACAATCCGGCAAAACGCCAGATGCACGTATTCATCGCATCAAACCATGCGGATGCACGATCAAATCGGTACTGCAAGCGCAATAGGTGCATCAAAAAAGCACCGTCTGTTGGCGAAAAAAATCAGGTAAATAATTCTTAGACCAGAATACGAGGTTCGAACTTCACACGGTCGAGTGTGATCATGCTTCTAAACTTGCGAACGTTTGGGTTTGTATAGAGCTTTGTCTTCACGAACACGTCGAACGCTTCGACGTCTTCCACTGCGACGATCAGGACGAAATCTGCATCTCCCGTCACCATGTAGCATTGGGTGACTTCTTTTGCGGCACGCATGGCGCGCTTGAATTCGTCGACAAGATCCAGGCGTTCCCGGTCTAGTTCCACGTTAACAACAACGGTCAGGGATTTCCCCAGAGCTTTCGGATCCACCAGCGCAATGTCGGCAATTATCACACCGTCCGCTCGAAGCTTATTGACGCGCCGCATACAAGAGGCTGCCGAAGAACCAACGAGCTCCGCCAGTTCTGCAAACGACAGTCTATTGTTCTTTTGAAGTGCGGCGATGAGGCGTCGATCGAGATCATCCAGCATAAATCTGCAGCTCCAGTATTCCTTTTCGATACCTATCGGCAATACCGAGGTAACCGTTGGGCTATCTTAACCTATGGCTTTCTATGAAGCACCCTCCAACTTTTGCCCGAAGGTGCAACGTACGTTTCACATGCAACGGATGTATGCAACGACGGGCTCTGTTGCAAAATCGCCATTGATGTCCGAAAGAGCCGAAGATTTTCAGCGAGACTATTGATGAGCGATTTCAAAAGGCGCCATTTTCAGGGTGAAGTGATTTTGTGGGCAGTGCGTTGGTACTGTCGTTATGGGGTCAGCTACCGTGATCTTGAGCAATGATGGGTGAACGGGGCGTGATTGTCGATCATTCCACGATCTATCGCTGGGTCCAGAAATACGCCCCAGAGATTGAAAAGCGGCTGAGATGGGCAGTGGCGCCGGCCGCAATCGACGAGTTGGCGCGTTGACGAGATATGCGAAAGTCCGCGGTCAACGGACGTACTATGCGGGACTGATACTTGAGTTCTACGTGTTGTCCAGAACATGACGAAGGGAGATTTCGCCATGGGAACAGCACTGGCGATTCGGGAAGACTACACGGCTGATGACCTGCGTCGGCTGGCCAGGCCAAGCCGAGATGCGGATTAGTCACGTCGACTGTTAGCTCTGGCGGTCATTTTATGAGGGTTGTTCGCGCAGCCAAGCGGCATCTATTGGCGGGGCCGGGCTGCAGATCGTCCGCGACTGGGTCGAACGTTTCAATCTGCACGGTCCCTATGGCCTGAAGACCGGAAAGGCAAAGGGCCGGGAGCCCTTGCTGAACGACAAGCAGCGCAAGGCGCTTGTCGAGGCCGTTGAGAAGGGTCCGGTTCCCTATCTCGATGGTGTCGTGCGCTGGAGGCTCGTTGATTTGATGCAATGGCTTTGGCAGGAACATCGCATCTGCGTCTCGCGCCACACGCTTGGGCGTGAGTTGAATGCCATGGGCTACCGCAAGCTCACAGCTCGACCGAAGCATCATGCGGAAAACGCGGATGCGATTGAGGACTCAAAAAAACTTCCCCGCCGCAGTGGCGGAAATCGCCGCCGGAGCCGCCAAAGGCAAGCGAATAGAAATCTGGTTCCAGGACGAGGCTCGGATCGGCCAGAAGAACAAGATTACAAGGCGATGGGCCAATGAGGAACGCGACCTTCTGCTCCCCATGATCAAGCGGACAAGGTCCGCCTATATCTTTGGAGCGATCTGCCCGACGCTGGGCAAGGCTGCTGCCCTCGTTATGCCATGGTGCAATACCCATGCCATGAGCCAGCATCTGATGAAGATATTCGCCAAAGTGGCTGATGATGCCCACGCCGTGCTCGTCATGGATCAGACTGGCTGGCACATGTCCAACGCCCTCATCGTCCCTGCAAACATAACCATTCTGCCGCTGCCGCCGAAGTCGCCCGAACTCAATCCGGTCGAAAACCTCTGACAGACCGTATGTTCATTGCACCGATCGACGTTCGCGTGAAAGTTTGACTGGTTGGGGTTCGCGACTGTGCGCCCCGTCTCGACCGCGAATAGGAGCAAAGGCATGCAAACAAGCACATGTGTATTTGTTGGTCTCGATACGTCGAAGCTTAAGATCTCGGTGGCTTTGGCTGAAGAGGGGCGGCATGGTGAAGTGCGATTTCTGGGCGATATCGACAGCAGTCCCGATTCGGTGCGGCGTTTGATAGAAAAGTTGAGCCGGAAATGTGCCAAGCTCTCGTTTTGTTATGAGGCCGGCCCGACAGGATATGGGCTACACCGCCAGATTACAGACCTTGGGCACGAGTGCACCGTTATCGCACCCTCCCTCATTCCCAAGAAGGCTGGTGAGCGCGTGAAGACCAACCGCCGTGATGCTTTGACACTGGCCCGGCTTCATCGTGCTGGGCTCGCAGCAATTTGGGTGCCAGACTCGGGCCATGAAGCTGTTCGCGATCTTGTTCGGGCGCGCGAAGCCGCCATGGAGGATTTGCGTGAGAAGCGGCAGCATCTTCAGGCGTTTCTCCTACGACACGGTCGGATATATCCCGGCTTGCGACCTTGGACCAAGGTGTATGCGCGTTGGCTCGCCAACCTCATCTTTCCGCATCAAACCCAGTACCTTGTCTTGCACGAGAACCGGCAGGCTATCGAAGAGGCTGAAACACGGCTTAAGCGCCTGGATCAACATATCGCCCAAACCATACCGTCTTGGTCCATGGCGCCCGTCATCGCTGCTTACCAGGCGCTGCGTGGTGTCGCCTTCATCACTGCCGTCACGTTTGTTGCGGAAATTGGCGATATCCGTCGTTTTGAAACGCCGCGACAACTGATGGGCTACCTTGGGTTAGTCCCGAGTGAGCGGTCTACAGGCGACACAGTCCGAAGAGGCAGTATTACCAAGGCTGGTAATGCGAGAGCTCGTCGGGTTTTGATCGAAGGAGCCTGGACTTATCGCTCTCCGCCCCGCGTCAGCCGGCCGCTACAGGTTCGCCAAGAGGGCTTGTCAAAGGCCGTGCGCGACATTGCCTGGAAAGCACAGCTTCGTCTTTGCACACGCTATCGGCGGCTGGTGGCGGGCGGAAAGCGTCAGACACTGGTCACGACCGCGATCGCCCGCGAAATGGCGGCCTTCCTGTGGGCAATAGGCCGAGAAGTTCAACCGGCGGACCAGCCATAGCGAAACGGATGGCCTCGATAAAGACGTCGTTGAATTTAGAAGCTGCAATCCGACAACAGTCTGCAGCTGCGTAGTGCCGGAGACAGAGCTTCGGTGGGGAACCCTCGTATGAATTGTGTGGCCGATAACTTCTAAATCGACGCCCGCTGGCAGATCGAGGCAGCCCAGGACGAACACACGGAAATGCGGTATTCAACCCGCGCATCAGAGTCTGCTCAACCGTCGTTTTTAAAGCTCTGTCTCCAGCCCTGCGCAGCCGCTCCAAACAACAGGCCCCATGCCAACAGGGGAATGCCGAAGGTTGCGAAATTTACTTTACAATGAACATCAGAATTCATGCGCAATACCTGGCTCTCAAACCGGGTCTTCAAATCCTATGACGACATCGTGGACCACTGCTGCGATGCTTGGCGAAAGCTGCAACGACAGCCGTGGCGCATCATGTCTATTGGTCGAAGAAAATGGGTCAGTGAGTTCTGATCATTGAGCGCCGGTATGAGGGGTCGATTGATATCGCCATTCCTGCCTTTGGTTCTTTGAAAAGAGTCAGCCGTTTGTCGAGTGTCAGATCGAGACTCGTGGAACTATAGAAGGATATATCTGACTCTGGATCAACGATGATTGCGCCGGTCTGTATCGCAATCTGTATTTCACGATCTGTCAAAATCATTGATCGTCAGCCCCTGATTATTCTGATTATTCAACGACGACAGCCTCAGGCACCCAGACGCGCCAAGACCCTGACGTGGTCTCTCTAGGCAATTCAACCAAAAGTTATTCCGATCTTTGTTAATCGGAACCCAATATCAAGCCCATTATCTTTGATGGATCTCCGGTGAACGACCAACCGTTCTGGGCCATTTGCGGCAGAGTTCGGATTCGGCGGCCTTGCTGGGCCGTCGACCCATAAACTTTGACACCAGATTCTCGTGGCGACGAGCCTTCCGGCGGCGGGTAGTTTTCGGGGCGCTCGTAATATCGGGTTCCTGTTGAAGAACCGCTCAACGAGATTCCGCTGCCGATAGACCCAGCGCGAGAACACGAACGAGCCCTTGCGGTTGGTCTTCGGCGAGATGTTGGCCCAGGCCTTTCCGCTCGGCGGCCTTGGCCCGGATGGCATTGCTGTCGTAACCCTGTCGGCCAGTAGGATATCGCCCTCGCCGGGCTCGAAGAAGTTATCGTGACGGCCTTGGTGCAGTCGGCGATCTGTCCGCCGGTCAGACGGAGGTTGACCGGGCGACCTTCGGCATCGACGAGCGCGTGGATTTTGCTTTAAGCCCGCCACGGGAACATCCCATCCCGCCATCATCTCCATCCCCTTTTTTTCCCGTGGCCGCGTGCTGGTGAACGCGGACACAGGTCGAGTCGATCATGACGATGTCGCCATCGTAAGCCTCGGAAACCGCTTCAAGAAGCCGATCCCAGCCCCCGCCTCCCGCCCAGCGGACGAAGCGCTTGCAAAAGGTGGTCGAAGGACCGTGGCGTTACGGGATCTCCGCCCAGGGCGAGCCCGTACGGAACCGCCAGAGGATGCCATTCAGCACCCGCCGATCATCGACCCGGGGACCGCCGCGGGGCTTATTGGGCAACAGCGGCGGCAGGATTGACCATTTCGTGATCGGTGAGTTCGTAGCGGCGACGCGTCATAGAGGCTCCCCCATTCGGAAGCCCTGAATCACGACAGTCGATAAACACCAAGCGATTTTATGAGTTTACGCCCTAGCATTACAGTTGCATATTTATCTATGATCTGAATCTATGGGTCTCCATGATTCGGAGGTCATGGATGGCAGGTGCATCAATCGAGACGACGCTTGAGCTTTGGGCATCATCGTTGCGCGACGTGAAGGCTCGCATGCGCGGACTGTTTACGCAGGAGCGAGTTGCAGCATCTGCGAACCTTTTCCTGGACGGTTTGCTGGGTGACGAGCGGCGTAAGACAGGTTGGATGCGTGCTGAGGCGGCCGGTGATCCCGGCCCGTGGCGGCAACAAGCCATTCTGGGGCGCGGGC
>NZ_AQWP01000030.1 GCF_000375585.1 Sinorhizobium meliloti 4H41
ATGGAAGGCACGTCGACGATATCCCGGTTGTCCTGATGTTTTCTTAGCGAGCCCGGCAGGACTGGGCTGCGCTCCTCAAGGAGAATGGGAAACCGGGAGCCGAACGCCACTCTGTGACCGAAGCCACCGGCATCAGGTCACGCATTGGAGAATGGTTCAGGACCGAAGGACAGCAAAAGCGATCTGTCCGGCGGAAGAAAGACTTTGCCGATCGGTGCGAGTGCCGGTCAAAACCTAACCGAACCCAAGGAAAAGCCGCCAAATGGAGGTGTTTTGCCCCTTGAGTTCTTTCATTGGAGAAACCATGTCCCTTCTCAAGACCATCGATCCGAACAGCACAGAGGCGCCGCGCGAGTCCAAACCGCTCCCAGAGCGGCTGATATCGGGCGATCCCTCGTTCAAGACCTGGGCGCAGGATGTGGCCCGCGATGGGCTCGTCCATACCGGCGTGTGGGAAGCGACGCCGGGCCTTACCCGCTCGATCAAGGGCGAGACCTTTGAATTCTGCCATATCCTCCAGGGCGTTGTTGAACTCACGCCGGATGGCGGCGACGCGGTTACTTACAAAGCAGGTGACAGCTTTGTCATGAAGCCGGGCTTCACCGGCACATGGCGTACCATCGAAACCGTCAGGAAGATTTACGTGACGGTAATGTAACTGTCTGCGGGCCGCCCCCCACAAGCGCGGCGGCCCGATCGACACGGACGAACAATCTTCTGTTGCGCGGTGGCAAAAGAAGATTTTCCTCCGTCGTGGAAGTCCCGACGAAGCATTGTGCCGAGCAAGCGAGAGTACCTTGCTCATATGATCTGCGAGGAGACGGCCATGGCTCTGAGTTTCGACCCTGACACAATCGCTTTGCCGAAAGGCCATTTCATCGGCGGGCGCTATGTCGATGGCAAGGATGGGTTACCGATGCGACGACCATCCGATGCGGTTGCCTATGCCGACTGCCCCATTGCCGACGCCGAGCTCGTCGATCAAGCAGTATCCGTTGCAAAGACCGCGCTCCGCCAGAGCGGCTGGTCAATCCGCCGGCCGCGTGAGCGCACCAACGCCATGCATCGCTGGGCGGACCTGATCGAGGCCGAGGGCGAAACGCTCGCCCGGCTGGAAGCCGTCTCCTCGACGAGGCCAATCGGCCAGCTCATTCAGGGCGACGTCGCGGTCACCGCCGAGCAGATACGCTTCTTCGCCGAATTCGCCGACAAGGAAGGCAGCGATCTCGTGCCAACTGATGACGCGAGCCTCGGCATGATCATGACCGAGCCCTATGGCGTCGTCGGTGCGATCACGCCGTGGAATTTTCCGCTCTCCATGGCGGGCTGGAAACTCGGGCCGGCACTCGCTGCCGGCAACGCCATTGTGCTGAAGCCGTCTGAGATGACGCCGTTTTCGACGCTTTATCTTGCCGAGCTTGCCATCCGGGCCGGCATTCCGTCGGGCCTCATCAATATCGTACTCGGCGACGGGCAGACCACCGGCCAGGCGATGACGGGCCATCCGGATATCGCGAAGATCAGCTTCACCGGATCGACGGCGGCCGGGTCGGCGATCATGGCAAATATCGCCAGGACAGGCGTCAAGCCGATGACGCTCGAACTTGGCGGCAAGAGCCCGCAGATCGTCTTTGCCGATGCCGACCTGACGCTTGCCGCCAATGCCATCGCCAACAGCATCCTCGTCAATGCCGGTCAGGCCTGCGTCGCGGGCTCGCGCGTCATCGTCGAGAAATCTGTGATGGAGCCGTTGGTCGCTGCCCTCCTCGCACGCATGGCAGCAATCCGACCAGGGCCAACCTGGGACGAGACAAGCAGCTACTCGCCTGTTATTTCCGAGCGCCAGATCGCCCGTGTCGACACCATCGTGCAGGCGGCGCGTCAGGCCGGCGCCGAATGCCTCACCGGTGGCAGGTGCCTTGAACGGGAAGGTTATTTCTATGCTCCGACCCTGCTGTCGAATGTCGATCAGGTCTCACCTGCCGTCACCGAGGAGATCTTCGGGCCCGTGCTGACCGTGCAGTGCTGCGCGGACGAGGAAGAGGCGCTCGCACTCGCCGATCACCCGACCTATGGGCTGGCGGCCGGCCTCTTCACCCGCGACCTCAACCGGGCCATTTGCGTAACGCGGCGGCTGCAGGCCGGTACCGTCTGGGTCAACCGCTACAGCCGCTCGCGCGACCATATCCTGCCGACCGGCGGCTACAAGCGCTCCGGCATCGGCAAGGATCTCGGCCGCGAAGCCTATCAAGCCAACCGCAAGAGCAAGAGCGTGCTCATCAACCTCCAGGATCAGACATGAAGACCTATTCCATCGCGCTTCTGCCGGGAGACGGCATCGGCAGACCGGTCACAGAGGCCGCCTGGGCTGTCTTGCAGGCGACTGCCAAGGCATCAGGTTTTGCTCTCGAAGGAACGACCTTTCCGTGGTCCTGCGACTTCTACAGGCAAACCGGCGTTATGATGCCGACCGATGGCATCGAAACACTCAGGCGCTTCGATTCGATCCTGCTTGGTGCCGTCGGCTGGCCGGCGGAAGTGCCGGACTCCGTTTCTCTGCACGGTCTCCTGCTGCCGATCCGCAAGGCCTTCACACAATATGCCAATATCCGCCCGCACAGGCTCCTGCCCGGCGTTTCCGGTCCGCTGAAGAGCGACACGTTCGACATCCTCTGCATCCGCGAGAACACCGAAGGCGAATATTCCGGCGCCGGCGGCCGCGTCCATCAGGGCACCGCCGACGAGGTGGCTATTGAGACTTGCATCTTTACCCGCAAAGGCGTGGAGCGCATCCTGCGCTTTGGTTTCGAACAGGCGCGCGTGCGCCGTGGCAAGCTGGCCTCGGTGACCAAATCGAATGCCCAGAAACATACGATGGTGTTCTGGGATGAAATCACGCGGGAACTGGCCGCCGAATATCCCGATATCGAGGTGACGAGCTATCATATCGACGCGATGGCGGCGCGCATGATCATGGCGCCCGAGACCCTCGATGTGGTCGTCGCCTCCAATCTGTTCGGCGATATCCTCACTGATCTCGGCGCTGCCATCCAGGGCGGCCTCGGCTTTGCCGCCTCGGCCAACATCAATCCCGATCGCACTGCGCCATCCATGTTCGAACCGGTGCATGGTTCGGCGCCCGACATCGCCCATCTCGGCATTGCCAACCCGATCGCCGCCATCTGGTCGGGCGCGATGATGCTCGACCACCTCGGCGAAAGAGACGCCGCTGCCCGGGTCTTGACGGCGATCGAGGCGACGACGAAGGACGGGATCGGCACCATTCCTGGGAAAGACAAGACCGAGGCGACCACGAGAGCGGTGCTCGAACGTCTCTGATGGGCCTTTCGAGCTCTTTCGGGGGCCGCGGACCTATTCCACCGGGTCCAACCGCGGCAGCAAGCGCGGCCAACTCGGCATTGAGCTTCCATCCATTCTATTGCTGAAAAAGAGGGCGCGGATCGAGAGATCCGCGCCCTAATTGGCGGCAGGGAGGAGGCCGCCTTATTGGAATCGGTCGAGGGTCTTGTAGTAGAGTCCGACCAGCGGCAGGAACCAGGGCTTGCCGAAATGCCCGGGCACTGCAGGCCATTCGAGACCCTTGAGCGGATTGCGGTCGGCTTTACCCAGGATGGCGTCGGCCATGATCATGCCGAGATGCGTCGAGAGCTGCGCACCATGGCCCGAATAGCCCATCGCATACCAGACACCGTCGACATAGCCCGCCCGTGGAAACCGGTCCTTGGTCATGTCCACCAGGCCGCCCCAGCAGTAGTCGATCTCCACATCCGCCAGATGCGGGAAGATCTGGGCGAGGCTGGCGCGCAATATGGCGCCGCTCTTGGTGTCCGAGCGCTGGTCCGACGTCGCGGCGAAGCGGGCACGGCCGCCAAAGATCAGTCGGTTGTCCGGCGACAGCCGGAAATAGTTCCCGATATTCATCGAGGTAGTGCAGGTGCGATTGCCCGGCATCGTGGCCGCCACCTCAGCTGCCGTCAAAGGCCGGGTTGCGATCAGGAAGCTGCCGACGGCAATGATGCGGCGCCGGAAATAGTTGAACGAGGATCCGGACGTATAGGCACCGGTCGCGACCAGGACATGGTCGGCGCTCACCTCGCCTCGAGTGGTCTCCAGCCGGTGCTTGGCCCCTGATACTGTGTGCCGCGCTACCGGGGCGTTCTCGAATATCGTCGCACCATGCCGGACGGCAGCCTCGGCCAATCCGACGACATATCGGCCCATATGCATCATGGCGCTTTTCTTCGAGAGCATTGCGCCATGGAAGGGAGAGCCGACCTCGGTCTTGAGGTCATCCGCCGTTAGCAGCGCGGTGTCCGGGTCGACCTCACGATGCACCGCTTCAAAATTGAGGGCGATGGCGTCGAAATGCTGCGGCTTTGACGCCAGCTTCAGTTTGCCCGCCCGGCGGAAGTCGCAGTCGATCTTTTCTTCAGCGATGATCCTTTCTATCGTGTCGATCGAGTCGTCGAGCGCGCGATAGAGCGCCACCGCGCGCTCGACCCCAAGTTCCGCCTTGGCTGCGATGAAGCTGTGGGCAAGTCCGTTGTTGACATGCCCGCCGTTGCGGCCGGATGCCCCCCAACCGATATGGTTCGCCTCCAGCACGGCCACGCGCGCGCCCGACTTTGCGAGCTGCCGCGCAGCAGCCAGCCCCGTAAAGCCGCCGCCGATGACGGCGACGTCAAAGTCACCTTCAACAGGACCGGTGGCGGCGCCTTTGAATTTCGATGCCGTGTCGTGCCAGTAGGATTCGAACTTCATCGCACGCGCTCCGCTAGAGACCGACCACGCCCGGAAGGCCGGAAATATCCTTGATCTCGACATAACCGTAATAGGGATTGGCCGGCTCATGGCCGCGATTGACCCAGACCTTGTTCTTGATGCCGAGGTCATGCGCCGACATCAGATCATAGCGGAACGAGGACGAGCAATGAAGGACATCTTCCGGCCCGCAGCCGAGCATGTCGAACATATATTCGAACGCCTGGAACCGGGGCTTATAGGCATTCGCCTGCTCGGCGGTATAGACCTTGTGGAATGGAGCACCGAGCTTCTCCACATTCGACATGATCTGTGAATTCATCGCGTTCGACAGGATCACCAGCGGAATTTCCTTGGCGACTTTCGCGAGTCCCTCCGGAACGTCGGCATGCGGTCCCCAGGTCGGGACCCGCTCATAGACCATGCGCGCGTCTTCGTCGCGGAAGGTCACGCCGTTCTTGCGACACGTGCGCTCGATGGCATTGTGGACCACTTCATTATAAGGCTTCCAGTCACCCAGGATCTCGTCGAGCCGATAGGCGGCGAAGTTCTTGATGAACTGCTGCATGCGAGGCTCGTCGAGCTGTTGGCCATAGAAATCGCGGGCCGCCTCTGCCATCTGGAAATTGGTGAGTGTGCCATAGCAATCGAAGGTGATGTATTTCGGCCGAAACTGGGTCATCGTGTTGGTCCTTGCTGGTGCCAGAGGCGCTTTCATGAATTCATCCTAAGGCGCGTTGTCCATCTTCGGCGGCGGTAGTGGCGGCTCGTTCAGGCAGAATCTTCCGAATTCGCGAAGTTTTTGGCAGAGAATTGTGCGCGGCGCTTGCGGGATAAAACTTTGCTAAGTCGTCGGGAAAATTGCTTTCCAGCACAAGATGCCGTCAGCGCTCGCTGACACGGCGAAAGATATCGCCTGACGCGTCTCATCGGGACGTTCTTCTTTTCTGACACGGCTATCATCCTTGCACGGAAGCAGGGATTCACGCGATGAAAACAGACCAACTCGAGATCGTGTCGTTAGGAACTCAGCACCTCGAAGGCGCACTTGCCCTTTCAAAGCAAGCCGGCTGGCCCCACAGAATGGCCGACTGGGAAATGGCGTTTGCCCTCAGCACGGGCGTTGTCGTGCTCGAGGGTGACAAGGTCGTCGGAACCACGCTCACGACACGATATGGTAGAGACTGTGCCACCATTAACATGGTCATTGTCGACGAAGCCATGCGCGGGCGGGGCCTTGGCCGCCGACTCATGCAAGCAGGGCTTGATGCTGCTGGTGGCCTGCCATGTAGGCTCATCGCAACTGACGAGGGCTTGCCACTCTACGAAAGCCTGGGCTTCCGTCAGGTCGGCGCCATCGTGCAACATCAGGGGTTCTGTTCGGCAGTGGAACCGCCCGTCGATGTCGAGTGGGCGCAGCCCAGCCATCTCGCTGAAATTGAGGCCCTCGATCAACTTGCGTTCGGCGCCAATCGTGGTGAGCTACTATCCTATCTCAAGCATGATGGACGTTTCGCGGTCATCCGACGGGGTGGACATGTTTCGGGGTTCTCGACGTCGCGTCCTTTTGGACGTGGGGAAGTTATCGGCCCCGTGGTGGCAGCGAATGGTGAAGATGCCCGCAAGCTCATCCTTTTTCAAATCGCGGCTCGGCGCCACACATTTCTCCGCATTGATACGGCCACGAATCTCGGACTGTCGAGTTGGCTTGCCGAGCTTGGGCTTGTTCAGGTGGGCGGTGGTACGGCGATGCGGCGCGGCGGCCAAGCCAACGCCTCTCCTCGTGTCAAAACCTTTGCCTTGGCCAATCAGGCTTTCGGCTGAATCGGAGACAAAGATGCTCAGCAACTCCCTTATCGAACTCGACCGCGCCCATCTCGTCCATCCGGTCGCGTCCTATCGCACCCACGAAAAGCTCGGCGTGCGCGTGCTGTCATCCGCCTCCGGCGCGACGGTGACCGACGCGGCCGGCCGTCAGCTCATCGACGGTTTCGCGGGCCTCTGGTGTGTGAATGCGGGCTACGGGCACGAAAGCATCGTCGAGGCCGCCGCGCGGCAGATGCGGGAACTGCCCTATGCCACCGCCTATTTCGGCCTCGGCGCCGAGCCGGGGATCCGTCTTGCCGCGGCGCTTGCCGAGCGGGCTCCCGGCGATCTCAACCATGTCTATTTCACGCTTGGCGGATCCGACGCGATCGACAGCACGGTGCGGTTCATCCGCTATTACTATCACGCCAAGGGAACACCTGGGAAAGACCAGTTCATCTCGCTCGAACAGGGCTATCACGGCTCTTCGACAGTCGGCGCCGGGCTGACGGCCCTTCCGGCCTTCCATGCCGGCTTCGGCATTCCCTTCGACTGGCAGCATAAGATACCCTCGCACTACGTCTACCGCAATCCCGTGGGCCCCGGTCCGGATGCGATCATCGCTGCCTCGAAACAGGCGTTACGGCGGAAGGTGGAGGAAATCGGTGCGGAGCGGGTGGCGGCATTTTATGCCGAACCCATCCAGGGCTCGGGCGGCGTGCTGGTGCCGCCAACGGGCTGGATGAAGGCGATGCGCGATCTCTGCCGCGAACTGGACATCCTGTTCATCGCCGACGAGGTGATCACGGGCTTCGGCCGCACCGGCCCGCTCTTCGCCTGCAACGAAGATGACGTCGTTCCCGATTTCCTGACCGTTGCCAAGGGCCTGACCTCGGGCTATGTGCCGATGGGTGCGGTCTTCATGACAGACCGGGTCTATAACACGATTGCAGATGGTGCTGGTGCCTCCTTGGTCGGGCATGGCTATACCTATTCCGCCCATCCGGTGAGTGCGGCGGTCGCGCTCGAAGTTTTGCGGCTCTATGAGGGTGGGCTCCTGGAAAACGGCCGCAAGGCCGGCAAACGCCTTATGGAGGGGCTGCAGAGCCTTGCCGACCATCCCCTCGTCGGCGACATCAGGGGCCGGGGCATGCTGGCGGCGATCGAGCTCGTCACCGACAAGGCGAAGAAGACGCCGCTTCCGGCAGCGGCCGATCCTTCCCGCCGGGTTTTCGACCGGGCTTGGGACAACGGCCTCATCATTCGCGCCTTCGGCAACGGCGTGCTCGGCTATGCGCCGCCGCTTTGCTGCACCGACGACGATATCGATGCAATCGTCGCCCGCACACGGAAGACGCTCGACCAGACGCTGGAAGACAGGGATGTCCGGGCCCTTGTGGTGTGACTGGGTTAGGGTGATCCACGCCGAC
The DNA here is from genome assembly GCF_000375585.1 of Sinorhizobium meliloti 4H41. Classification (GTDB taxonomy): domain Bacteria; phylum Pseudomonadota; class Alphaproteobacteria; order Rhizobiales; family Rhizobiaceae; genus Sinorhizobium; species Sinorhizobium meliloti_A. The sequence goes on from NZ_AQWP01000030.1 coordinate 8,019, forward strand.
AAGGCCCCCACTCAAAAGACCGGGACCAGATCAGCGTAAGAGGGGCAGAAGCCTCTCTTATATGGGAAAGAGGTTGGTCAACGGCAGATGTGATTTTACGATCGGCGATTTCAACGTGACATAACTGAAATACCGGTCGATGCCGATATCCATGTCTACCAGGCGCTCCATGATCTCCTGATATTCCGCTATTCCACTCGTCACGACTTTGATCAGATAATCGTAGCCGCCCGAGACAAGGTGGCATTCGATGACCGAGTCGATCTTTTCGATAGTCGACAGGAAGCGTGCGAAATCTATCTGCCGGTGGTTCTTCAAGGTGATTTCGGTAAACACCGTAATGGTCGGGCCGAGCTTGGCGATGTTGATTAAAGCGGAATAGCCGTCGATATAGCCCTCGGACTGCAACTTCTTCACCCGCATCAGGCAGGGGCTCGGCGATAGGTGGACCAGCTCAGCGAGCTCCACATTCGTGATCCGGCCGTTCTTCTGCAGTTCATGCAGAATCTTGATATCGATGCGGTCGAGTTTCATGTGGCCTCCCAGGGCCGGCGGCCCCCACAGCAATGTAGCAGTATATTATGCTGGAATCAGCATAACATACGTCCCTTGAATGTCCACTTTGCAGATAATGCGCAAGCGGTGCAAAGGCTTATGGCATGAGCAGATTGCAGAAGGAAATTTCTCCCACTCCGAATTGCAGGCCATTGGCCCGATCCTGGGACAAATGGGAACGGCGCATGCATTTATCCTACCCGCCCCATCTATCTCCGAATTACCGAGGATAGCGCGAACGCCGTTAGCGTATCCCGCACGCCCGGCAACTCCGCAATAGATTGCCAGATTTGCCGGATCCGGTCAGCCTCTGACGACTCCACCCGAACGAGCAGATCGAAGTCCCCAGTCATGACGTCGCATGCAACAACCTCGGGAATCTTCCGAAGCGCTTGAATAACGTCTCCGCCTCTCATGCGGTCGTGTCGATATACAAAGATCAGAGCGGTTGTAATATGCTGACCATTTCCGCCCTCACCAGTGATAATCGTATAACCTTTGATGAAGCCTTCCCGCTCAAGGCGTTCAATCCGCACCCGCACGGCATTGCGCGAGAGATGTACCCTCGCCGAAAGCTCAGCGTGCGAGATACGGGCGTTAGCCTTCAGCTCTATCAGTATTTGTTCGTCTGCTCGATCGAGAAGATACTTCATAGGACGCAGCCGGTCGCTCAGCGTAGGATGTCAGTTGTCACCGACCGATACGCCATCATGGCTGCTTCTGGTAGACCGGATTTTTGTTTCTGGCACGCAAACCGCTTCGAAGTCGCAGCCATGACAAAGGCCGGCAACGCTTCTATTTCATCGCCACTCAGATCGCGCACCTCGCTGTAGCCCTGCAGTATCGCTCGCGACCGCACTTCGTTCAATTCTCCGTTTGGTTCTCCTGTCCATCCAACGAGCACATCCGCGATCTCCGACACCAGCAGATCGTCGTGCCGAAGTCTGAAGTTGATTATCCCGCTCACCTCACTTCCAAGAAAAAAAACGTTCTCTCGGCTTAAGGCGCCGTGCACAGGTCCAGTTGGATGATCTACAGACTTGTGTCTCGCCTTCCGTTCTAAGCCTGTATGGATCTGGGCCATCACATAACCGAGGCTCAGGCATTTTGCCGGGCTCGCAATGACCGATGATGAACCTGGTAAGAAACTTACCACAGCGACCAATCGGGCCGCGGCCCGAGAGGTTGCCGTGCCCTCAAGAGTGCGTTTCGGCCGGGGGCAGGGAATGCCCTTGCGGATCAAGGCTTCCATGGTTTCGAAAGCGCTCTCCAGATCTATGGGCTGGGCGCCATTCTCGAAAAGCGTGACGATGAATTCGCCTTCCTGGGTGCGAAACAGATAGGTTGTCTCAGCGTCGCCATCAGCAATCCCTATCACCGAAAGGAGCGACGTAAAGCCGTAGGCTTCGGTAATCGATAGGCGATCTTCGTCGGAAAGCTCTGTAAAAACGGCCATTTCCCACCCCTATCCGGCTGAATTCATCAAGGTCGTCGCAAACTTTGCGCTGCCACCGAAGACCTCCTCCATTTGCCGAGGCGTCAAAATTCCTTCCTCCTCGACCAGATGCCGTAACTCGCGCTTTTCGGTCAGCGCCTTTTTTGAAAGGTGAGCAGCCTTGCCATAGCCGATGAGCATTGCCAGCGGCGTCGCAAGGACGAGCGATTGGTCGAGAAGGGCCCTGCAGCGATCGACGTCGACTTCAATTCCATCCACGCACCGATGCTTGAAAATATCCATTCCTCGCGTCAGCATTCGCATTGACTGAAGAATATTCAGAACGATTACCGGCTCCATGGCGTTGAGTTGCAACTGGCCTGCGCTGGCCGCCAATGTGACGACGAGATCATTTCCAATAACTTGAAACCCGATCTGGTTCATCATTTCTGGGATAACGGGATTGATCTTTCCAGGCATGATCGAGGATCCGGCTTGAACAGGCGGAAGTCGGATCTCACCAAGGCCACCACGTGGGCCACTGCTTAACAGCCGCAAATCATTGCAGATCTTAGTCAGCTTGACTGCAATTCTCTTGAGCACAGCCGAGAACAAGACGAAACCGCCTGTATCGGAGGTCGCTTCAATCAAGTTTCGCGCAGGGACAACGGGAACCCCGGAAATCTCTGCGAGATATGTGCAAGCCAAGTTTGGAAAGCCCGCTGGGACATTAATCGAAGTCCCGATCGCGGACCCACCGAGATTGACCTCTTTCAACAGCCTTGCTGCCGACAGCAATTGGGCGATATCCTCATCAATGAGTTCCGCAAACGCCTCGAACTCCTGGTCGACGGTCATCGGCACAGCATCCTGCAACTGAGTGCGCCCGACTTTCAGTGCACCGGCATATTCCTTCCCCTTGGCGCGAAAAGCGTCGCGCAGGCTCGCCTGGGCGGTTGTCAGTCCGTCGCATGCGCGAAGGATAGTTACCCGCAGCGCTGTCGGATAGACATCGTTCGTCGACTGGGAAAGGTTCACATCATCATTGGGATGAAGATGCGCGTAGTCACCGACCCTGTATCCTAACTTCAGAAGCGCCAGGTTCGTGACAACCTCGTTAATGTTCATATTGGTGGATGTGCCGGCGCCGCCCTGCATGATGTCTATCGGAAAGTTGTCATCGATGCCGTTGAGTTCAATGACGTCATCGCAGGCCGCGGCAATCGCCCAGGCCTTATCCTCGGCGAGGACGCCAAGCTCCGCATTCGCAAGTGCCGCTGCCTTTTTGACCATGGCCATTGATTGGACAAGTTCGGGAAAGTCGTTCAGACGTAGCCCAGAGACGTCGAAGTTGAGCTCGGCACGGCGGGTATGAATGCCGTAGAGAACATTGCTCGGAATAGGCAGTGGTCCGATCAGATCGGCCTCGATGCGGTCAGCGCCCATCGTCGGCTCCTTGCGCGATAATGCCGGCAAAGACCATTGCCTGGACAATTGCCTTTCGGACTGGAGGGTTTACCGGGACGAGCGGAAGGCGCAAGTCGCCCCGAATTTTGCCCAGTTGAGCCAGTGCAAACTTGGCGCCGGCTGGACTGGTCTCAAGGAATAGCGCATGATGAAGAGGCATCAACCGATCATGGAGTGCCAGTGCCTTCGTGAAATCACCGTTCTGGCACGCCAACTGAAACGCCGCACAGAGCCGCGGAGCAATATTCGCGGTTACCGAGATGCAGCCGTGGCCGCCATGTGCCATATAGCCCAAAGCTGCTCCATCTTCGCCAGTCAGAAGATTGAAGTCTTTGCCGCAGGTCATGCGCTCGAGTGATGGACGCAACAAGTTCGCTGTCGCATCTTTGACCCCCTTCACATTCGGGCAGTCAGAAAAGATGCGAGCGAGCGTTTCCACTTGAATGTCGACAACACTTCGCCCGGGGATATTGTAGACGATGATTGGGGAGTGACGCTTCCGCGTCGATCGCCTTGAAGTGCTGATAGATCCCCTCTTGTGTAGGCTTGTTGTAGTATGGGGCGACGATCAACAATCCATCCGCGCCAACATCTTGGGCGTGGTGTACGAACTCGATTGCCTCGTCCGTGCTGTTTGAGCCGGCGCCTGCAATAACCGGCACGCGACCTCTTGTGGCTTCGATTGTTATCTCCACAACTTGCTTGTGCTCAGCATGGCTTAGGGTCGGACTTTCGCCTGTTGTTCCACAGGGCACAAAGCCCGCCATGCCTTCTGATATCTGCCATTCGATGAGGCTGCGAAGGGCTGCTTCATCGACCTTTCCGTCGGCGAATGGCGTTACCAGCGCAGTGATGGATCCTTTGAACATCTTGAGCTCCCGGAGCGCATCGGATTGAGGTGAATGAGGTCTCTAGGCTCCAAGCCGATTGATGCACACGACCTTCGGTTGGGTCATGTCTTCATAGGCGAACCGGACGCCTTCACGTCCCATGCTGCCATATTTGAAGCCGCCGAAAGGCATGGCGTCGAAGCGATAGTCCGAGGAGTCATTGACCAAGATGCCGCCGGCGTCGATACGGCGAGACGCGGTGAGCGCCTCATTGAGGTCGTTGGTGAAAATTCCGGCGTGGAGGCTGTATTCGGGGCCGTTTGCCAGCTCGATTGCCTCGTCGAGTTGATCGAAAGGATGGAGAATGACGACCGGTGCAAAGACCTCCTCGTACCACACGTCGCAAGTCGCCGGAACGTTCTCGAGAACCGTCGGGGGGTAGAGGTTGCCCGATGGCCGATGCCCGCAAAGGAGGGTCGCGCCGGCGGCGATTGCGTGCTCGACCATGACCGCGGCGCGGCGCACCGCACTCTCAGAAATCATCGGCCCCACATCAGTGTCTGCTTCGATGGGGTTGCCGGTCTTTAGAGCTTTGGTTCTGGCAACGAATTCAGTCTTGAACCGCTGATGAACCGGCCGCTGCACGAGAATCCGTTGCGTGCCGATGCAGTTCTGGCCGGCGGCCCAATATGCACCCGATACGCATCCTTCGACAGCTGCCTCAAGGTCACAGTTTTTCATGATAATGACGGGTGCATTGCCGCCGAGATCCATCGCGAGCTTCTTAATACCAGCAGTTTTGGCTATTGCTTCGCCAGTCGCAAACCCACCGGTGAATGAGATCATTCGTACCTCTTTCGCTGACACGAGTGCTTGGCCCAGGTCGGCCCCACCGACCGCGACCGTGATGACTTCCTCTGGCAGCCCGCTTTCGCGCAGCACTTCCACCAGTTCCAAGGCCGAAAATGGCGTCAGCTCAGACGGCTTCAGGAGCACAGAATTGCCGGCAGCGATCGCGGGGCCGATTTTGTGGGCCACCAGATTGAGTGGATCGTTGTAGGGCGTGATGGCCACGATGATGCCGAGCGGCTCTCGGGTGTACCAGCCCTGGCGGGATTCCGAGCCTGAATAGGAATCAAAGGGGATGACTTCGCCAGCATTCCTTCTGACCTCGTCCGCCGAGAGTTTCAGAGTATTGACGCAACGCATGGCTTCTTTGCGGGCCTGCGTGATTGTCTTGCCGGCTTCCCGAACGATAAGAAGCGCAAAGCCCTCCTTGCGAGCTTCGACAATAGCCGCGGCCCTTTCCAGAATAGCAGCGCGTTCGTGACGGCTAAGCTCACGGGCGGTCTGGGCGCCACGATTTGCACGACCAAGCAGAAACTGCAAATCGTCCGCTCTCGACGCCAGGACTGAGCCGACAGCGCTGCCGTCGAAAGGGTTTCTGACAATGATCTCGTCCGCACTGGCCTTCCTGCTAACGGCGAGGCTTTGCATCACGCTACCTCCTTCATGCCGCACGTTGAACGTGCGGCATGAATTGCGACAATGTCGGATAACAGCGCGTAGGCCGTCTCAATGCGGCCAGCCCCCGGGCCCATTATCGTCACATCCCCAAGCAATTCGGTGTCGAGCGAAACTGCGTTCGTTGCGCCGCTTACGCCCGCGAGAGGATGGCTGAAGGGAAGCTGTTTCGGTGCAACACTGCCAGACACGGAGCCGTCGGTGTTTCGAACAGCCGACCCGATCAGCTTCCACCGTCTGTTTGCTGTTGCTGCAGCTTTTATGTCCGAGGGAGAAAGACGGGATATGCCTTCACATTTGATCTGTTCGGGCTTGAGGCTTGCTCCCAGCAATTCGTTCGCCAGGATAACGACTTTGAGACGGACGTCTAAGCCTTCAACATCAGCCGTTGGGTCCGCTTCGGCATAGCCGAGCGCCTGGGCTTCGGCAACGGCAGCGGCGAAATCGAGGCCAGCTTCCATCCGGCCCAATACGAAGTTGGACGTTCCATTCACGATCCCTTCAAAGCCCTTGACCTCGGCGCCCGCCAGCGTTCTCTCAGCCATGCGGATGACGGGCGTGCCGCTCATCACGGATCCCTCATATTCGAAGCGAACGCCATGCGCTCTGGCAATGGCCTTGAGCTCCGGGGCAGCGATCGCGACCGGCCCTTTGTTGGTGGTGATAACGTGTTTTCTGGACTGCAATGCCCAGCGGCAGTGCGAAACAGCGGGCTCGCCGTCGATCGGGTTTGTGAATGTCGCTTCCACAATGATGTCTGCCGGCGCGGTCTTGATAATCGCCTCGTTGTTAGCATCGGGGCTCCCGCCCGAGAGTTGACCGAAGCCGCCCTTTGAAAAGTTCGCTTCGACGAGAGTCTTGGCATCGAGCCCGTTGGGCGAGATAACCGAACCAAGTTGGAGATCACTGACCGCAACGATGTTGAGGCGGAAGCCAAGGTCTTGTTCCCAGAGCGCATTCTTCGTGGCGATCAACTCGGCCAAAGCGCGATTGACGCCCCCGAACCCTATGAGCGCGATATTGTAGATTGTCATCTCCGTCCTCCGACTATCTGTGTTGTACCGTAATGGTGATGGACGGGACGCACTGTCGGAACAGCGCAAAAAGACCATTTCGCTGTGCGTTTTGCTCATTTCGCTGCCGTTTGGTGCGATTGGTAGAATGCAGCGATGCACGAGAGACCCCACGCGCCGCAAGGGTTCGCAGCGCTCTCGAGAGCTTCGGCCGGCGGTTGTCGGCTTGGGAGAGCCCCGTCGCTGTGGAAATTTGTCGAGCATTGGCTTATGACGTCGGCGGGGCGTATGACAAGCAGTGGCATTCACCACTATCGGACGAGCACCTCATGTTCGCGCTCGGCTCTCCAATCAGATTGGACCCACTTTGACTTTTGAACCGTCAAGGAGGCGCGACAGGCGGAAGGGTGTGGGATCGACGCAGAGCGTATCGTTTCCACCAGGTCGGCCGCCAACCGGCCGATGCCGGGCCCAAGTCCAAAGCCATGACCAGAGCAACCCGCAGCCAAGTATAGGCCCTTCACGCCATCGGCCGGCGAGATGACCGGTACTGCATCGGGGGGAAATCCACATAGGCTCCCCAGCTGTCGGCGACCCCAGCCAGCGCCGGAAACTGCTCCTTTACCCGCTTCAAGATGGCGGCGGCCGTCCGACGATTCGGAGTCGGATCAAGTACGCGCGTCTTCTCGTAGGGCGAGCTCCCATTCCCGTTCCAGCTTCAGAAGCCTTCCGGACCCTTGAAAAGGGATTCTCCGACCCCGAACTGCAAGGCCGTCAGACGTGTGCCATTTGCAGGCATCTACACCTCGACCAAACACGCGCTTAAAGGGATCATGGGGGCCCTGCGTGACGAGCTGACCGGGACAGGCGTTGAGGTCTGCACGATCAACCCGGGCGCCTTCAAAACCGGCTTCGACGATGCCGGCGCCCTGACCATGATGGGTTCAATCCCGAAACCACCCTGTCGCGGCACGAGCTGCCGGCCGGCATGGAGGGAGGTTTGGAAAACCAGTTCGACCCGCAGATCCGGATCGACGACATGGTCCGCGTGATCGAAGAAGAAGGTACGAAGTTTCGCAATTTCTGTCCCGAGACCATCGTGCCCCTGGATCAAGGCGATCCAGGAACATACCTGGAAACGTCAATGGCGGCGACCCTCCTGATCGGCGAGGCATTGCTCACCTCCGGAGCCGCACATTACCTCGTTCGCCAGACGCTGGCTCTGCTGGAGGGACACTTTGTGCCTGAACCGTGGCTGGCCGTTGCCCTCGCCGCGCTTTTCTCAAGTCTGGCCCACATACTGATCACCTCGCGCACGGCGCGGGCGAGCGTCCTCATACCTGCGGTTGCGCTACCGCTGTCGGCGTTTGGCGCCGATGCATCGGCCCTGATTTTCGTGACTGCCGTCGGCAGCGGCTTCTGCCAGACGCTGATGGTCTCGGCGAAGCCGGTTGTCCTCTTTGGCTCCACCGAGCCTCCAGCCTTCGTCCAAGCCGATCTCCTCCGGCTCGCCGCATACCTACTGCCGATCTTCATCGTGCTGCTCATCGCCTTCGCACTGTTCGTCTGGCCGCACCTCGGCCTGCCATTCGAAACCCTCCCCGCAACGCCCGGCCGCAACTGACACCGGCAAATTGAAAGGTCACCAACATGTCGATGACGATCCTGATTGCTCCCTCCGGCTTTAAAGAAAGCCTCACCGCCGACGAAGCCACGACTTATATCGCGGCCGGGGTTGTCAAGGCCATGCCCGACGCGACCATCCTCAAAGCTCCGATGGTGGATGGCGGCGAGGTTTCACGCATGCACTGGTCGAGTTGACGGGCGGCACCTTGCACCGACTGACGGTGACCGGCCCCGTCGGAGAACCCCTCAACTCCTTCTTCGGGTTTCTGGGCGGCCAGACAGCCCGAACTGCCGTCATCGAAATGGCAGCGGCAGCGGGTCTCCGGCTTGTCCCGCGGGGTCGTCGCAACCCGTGCATCACTACGAGTTTCGGGGTCGGCGAGCTCGTGCGCGCCGCGCTCGATGCCGGCGCGGAGCGCATATTGCTCGGCTGCGGCGACAGCGGCATCAATGACGGTGGCGCCGGAATGTCCGAAGCACTCGGCGCACGCTTTGTCGATGGCGCCGGCCGCGTCCTGCCGCGAGGCGGAGCCGCGCTGCGACATCTCGCCGCCATCGATCCGACGAACATCGATCCCCGCCTCTCCAACGTGCGGATCGACGCCGCCGTGAACTGGCACAATGTGCTCATCGGCCCGAGAGGCGTCGCGCGCGTGTTCGGGCCGCAGAAAGGCGCAACACCCGAGCAGGTCGAGGAGCTTGCCGCCGTGATGGAGATCTACGCCGAAGCTATTGGCCGGACGACCGGCATACAGGTCGGCAATGCGCCGGGCGCCGGTGCGTCGGGCGGGCTCGGGGCGGGCGTACTCGGCCTTCTGTCGGGTCGTCTCCACCCCCGCTACGAGATTGTCATGCAATATCTTGACCTTGACGCACTGATAAACCGAGCGGATCTGGTGATCACCGCGGAGGGCAGCCTCGACGGCCAGACACCCTATGGCAAGGTCCCGGCCGAAGTGGCCCGGCGGGCCAAGCTGCGCCGGCTGCCGGTTATTGCCCTCGCCGGCACCATAGGCAAGGGAGTGAGGCTCAATTTCGAACATGGAATCGATGCCTTCGCCAGCATTCTCAAACGGCCGTGCTCCCTCGACGAGGCGATTGAGAATGCCGGCAAGCTCCTGACGCGCGCAGCCGAGGACGCTGTCCGGATGGTGAGTGTCGGGATCGGCCTAGCGCACACAAGGCGCGATGAAGGGCACCTGAACATTCGGCGCGGACAAGCTGGCCAATCGCCTGCGCAGAGCCGAATCGGGGCTGCCTAGAGCCTTTCCCGGTTAAACGGAGACGTCGTCCGCCGAAATGCATTGTTCTACGTGCTATAGTCGGCGGGCAAGTACGTTTTTCGTGCGATGCGTCGATGTACCGGCTGGAATCCCGCCTCTTGCGACGGCTTGAATTTACCGGTGGCAGGATCTTCGACATAGTTTTTCGAACATTCGCCGATCCAATGCTGCACTGTCTCTATGTCCATGTGCCAGCCGAGATTCCAGGTGGCGACAGTGACCTGGCTAGCCAAGGCCCCGACAGATCCGAATAAAACTACAAGGCATGTTGCCAGAAATCGGATCATCGACGTCCCCCTCGCCTCAAAGTTGATCGCAAGGAGTGAATTACCCTTTGCTAATCAGTGCAAGAGTGCGTGAGCGCGCGGGCGACCATTCGTGAACATTCTCACGGTCTATTGACGGGGAGGGACTCGACGAAGCCCGGCCCGTTCTTCGGGGTGATGACCGCTTGACCGTTGGCTTGTTGAGGTCGCTCGCCACCTTGGCCGGGAACTTGTTATAGGAAATCCCGGCCGAGGCGTTGAGACCTGTGATCTGCTTGATCTTGGTGCGGATCTCCAGCGCGATCTCGGTCGCTATCTCCATGCCCTTGAGATTCTCGGAGGCATCGAGATTGGCCTCGTCGAGCGAGAGTGGCTCGATCATTGGAGTATATTCGGCGAAGATCGCGCGGATCTGCTGCGAAACCGCTTTATAGACGTCGAAGCGCGGCGGCACGAAGATCAAGGTCCGGGCATTTTCGCTTGGCGGTCACCGACGGCATCGCCGAGTGGACACCATAGGCGCGTGCCTCATAGCTTGCCGCCGCCACCACGCCGCGGGCCGCCGATCCGCCGACAGCGATTGGTTTACCTCGAAGTGCCGGATTATCCCGCTGCTCGACCACGTATAAAACGCGTCCATGTCGACATGGATGATTTTTCGAACTGGGATCGAGCTCATGTCGTTCATGGCGGCTTCAGCGATCGCGAGTGCGTCGACATGTGGAATACGCCGAACAAAGCGAGAACATAGCAGGCTTCGGCGCGATAACAACCGTTTCAGCGTGCGCCTCGAGCTCGCGATCGAAACTACCGGCCGCCGGTGGCGTTGTCATCCTGTCAAAGCAACACGGGAGAAAGCCAGATGTCGGACGACAGGACTACGACGATCAGTGCGACATTCGAAACGCGAGAGACCGCCGACCTTGCTGTCGAACATCTGGTTCAGCAGCACGGAATATCCCGGCCCGACATCTTCATCCGAGCGGCCGGCGACCGCAACACCGCCGGTGCGGCGCCGTCGGGTGGCGACGCCTCGCATGAAGAGGGCGCTCGTCGTGACGCGCCCCTCGCAGGCGAGATCGAGGTCTCGGTGGACATTGCATCCAGCCAGGCCACTGCCGTTGAGCGCAGTTTCGCAGACGCCGGCGCGCTCCGGGTATCGAGCCGCTGAGCATGGCCGACAATCTCTCAAAATATCGTGCCAAGCGCGATTTTCAGAAGACAAACGAACCGAGCGGTCGGGCTCAGGTCACGCCGTCGAACCGCCGCCGATTCGTGATCCAGAAGCACGACGCCACACGGCTTCATTATGATCTGCGGCTCGAGCTCGACGGCGTGTTCAAGAGCTGGGCGGTGACCAAAGGACCGTCGCTTGATCCGCATGACAAGCGCTTGGCCGTCGAGGTTGAAGATCACCCGCTCGACTACGGCGACTTCGAAGGCACCATTCCCAAAGGTCAATATGGCGGTGGCACGGTGATGCTGTGGGACCGCGGCTATTGGGAGCCGGAAGGCAGGAAGTCGCCGGAAGAGGCCCTGACGAAGGGTGACTTCAAGTTCGCGCTCGAGGGCAAGCGGCTGCACGGCAGCTTCGTCCTGGTCCGTATGCGTAATGACCGCGATGGCGGCAAGCGGACCAACTGGCTGCTGATCAAGCATCATGACGATTATTCCGTCGAGGAAAACGGTGCGGCAATCCTGGAGGAGAACGCCACCTCGGTTGCCTCCGGCCGCAGCATGGAGCAGATCGCCGAGGGGAGGGGCCGCAAGCCGCGGCCCTTCATGATGGCGAATGCGGATGTCGAGGCCGACGCCGTCTGGGACAGCAAGCATGGGCTGGCAGCCGACCAGCGCAAGAGGTCTCGCAAGGATCTCGCGACGTCCACCGCCGCCGACCTGCCGGATTTCATTGATCCGCAGCTCTGCGAGATGCTTGCTCGACCGCCGGCCGGCGATGATTGGGTGCACGAGATCAAATTCGACGGCTACCGGATCCAGATGCGTATCGCCGACGGAAGGGCGACGCTGAAGACGCGAAAGGGCCTCGACTGGACAGCGAAGTATCCGGAGATCGCGGACGCGGCGTCCGGACTGCCCAATTGCATCATCGATGGCGAGATCTGCGCGCTCGATGAGAATGGCGCCCCCGATTTTGCCGCACTTCAGGCTGCCCTATCGGAAGGCACGACAGGGAACCTGGTCTATTTCGCGTTCGACCTGCTATTCGACGGCGGCGAGGATTTGAGGTCGATGCGCCTGGGCGAACGGAAGGAGCGGCTGCAAAACCTCCTCACTGAAGTCAGCGACGATCCCCGCATCCGCTACGTCGAACACTTCAAGTCCGGAGGTGACGCGGTGCTGCGCTCGGCCTGTAAGCTGAATCTCGAGGGCATCATCTCCAAGCAGATGGATGCACCCTATCAGTCCGGCCGCACCGACACCTGGGGAAAGTCGAAATGCCGGGCCGGCCATGAGGTGGTGATCGGCGGCTACGCCAAAACCAACGGCAAGTTCCGATCACTCCTGGTCGGCGTCCACCGCGGCGATCACTTTGTCTATGTCGGCCGGGTCGGAACCGGCTACGCCGCCAGGAAAGTCGAGATGCTGCTTCCTAAACTGAAGGCGCTGGAGACCGCGAGGTCGCCGTTCACGGGCAAAGGCTCACCGAAGAAGCAGGCCGAAGTTGTGTGGGTGAAGCCCGAACTTGTTGCCGAAATCGCGTTCGAAGGGTGGACGGCAGGCGGCCTTGCGCGCCAGGCAGCCTTCAAGGGCTTGCGCGAGGATAAACCAGCGAAAGAGGTTAGGGCCGAGAAGCCGGCGTCGCCTACCAAAACTGACCTGCCCGAGCCTGGGCCGTCTGCCAAGACCAGACCGGTGCGGCGCGAAGGCGCCAAGGCCGAGGTCATGGGTGTCGTCATCTCCAGGCCTGACAAAGCGCTTTGGCCTGACGCGGCCGGTGGCGAGCCCGTCACCAAGGAAGACCTTGCCCGCTATCATGAAGCCGTCGGCACCTGGCTCATCGAGCATATCAAGGGTCGGCCATGTTCGATCATTCGAGCGCCGGACGGTATCGGCGGAGAGCAGTTCTTCCAGCGCCATGCGATGCCCGGCACCTCCAACCTTCTCGAACTGGTGCAGGTTTTCGGCGACAAAAAGCCTTACCTGCAGATCGACCGGATCGAAGGATTGGCGGCCATCGCCCAGATCGGCGGCATTGAACTGCATCCTTGGAATTGCGAGCCGGGCAAACCGGAAGTGCCCGGCCGGCTGGTGTTCGACCTCGATCCCGGAACTGATGTGCCGTTTTCGACAGTTGTCGCGGCCGCGCGCGAAATGCGCGACCGTCTCGATGCACTCGGCCTCGTCAGCTTCTGCAAGACCACCGGCGGCAAGGGACTGCATGTCGTCACCCCGCTTGCCATCAATAAGCGCAAGCCTCTGTCATGGTCAGAGGCCAAGGGCTTCGCCCATGATGTCTGCCAAGAAATGGCTCGCGACAATCCCGGCCTCTATCTCATCAAGATGACCAAGAGCCTTCGGGGCGGAAGGATCTTCCTCGACTATCTCCGCAACGATCGGATGGCGACGGCCGTGGCGCCGCTGTCACCGCGGGCGCGCCGGGGCGCGACAGTCTCGATGCCGCTCAACTGGACGCAGGTGAAGTCGAACCTAGACCCGAAGCGATATACCGTGCGCACGGTACCGGCTCTGCTTGCGAAAACCACGGCCTGGCAGGACTATTGTGAAGGCGAACGGCCGCTCGAACAGGCGATCAAGCGTCTCGGAAAATCCAGACGGGCCGCATGATCGCGACAAAATTGGCAGGCTCGGACCATGCCCCATGGATGAAGAAACGAACGACTTATCTCCCGCACCCGCCCGTGTGGGCGCCACGACAGACCTACCACATGACCGAATAACGATTGCACAGTTTCGGGAGGCGTTCCCGCGTGCCCGCTGGAGCGACAGGCTGAACGCATGGTTCGTGCCGGGCCGCACAGCCCAAAAGCGCATCAGCCGCTGGCTGGCCGAGATGGAGGCGGAGGCCGGCAGGTTTGCGGACGAGAAGGGCAGGGACGCCTTCGCCTTCGAGCCGATCGAGAGCTGCTACCTTGAGGCCGGGCCGGAAACCTTTCAGATCCGGACCCCCTATTCACGTAGCGTCATCGACGAACTCCGCGAAATCCCGCATGCGCGCTGGGACGGCGATCGTCGCTCATGGACAGTGCCTTACCGCTCGTTTGACGAACTCCGGCGGCGCTGGCCGGCGATCGAACGGGCCGCTTTGCGCAGCGAGCCCGAAGCCCGCCGCAAAAGGCGCGAAGCGCTCAAGGGTACAGAGGCAGACGAGACGTCCAAAGCGAAGGCAAGGGAGCGCCGGCGCAAACGCTATCCGGTTCCCGCACATGACGCCCCGCCCTTCGAGCGCGCGATCGGCACCCATGTCGGCGTCGCCTTCTTTACCGGCACTGACGGTGAACTGGCCGATCCGGCGACGGTGAGCGTGTTCTACTTTCCCGCGGCTGAGCGCGAAGAATATGTCTGGGCCTCCTGGCGAGCGGGCGCACTCGAGGAACTGGTGACGACCTGGCCCGCACGAACACCGCCCACGCAGAGCGAGCTCGATCGAGGCTGGTGGACACCGACGCTGGATGAGTTGCGGATCGCCCGACGGGACGCCAGATCGAAGCGTCGGGCCAGGGAGCGGAAGCAGAAGGATAAATCTTCCGGTGAGAGAACAGCAGACGGTCTGTGAGGAGTTTCAACGCCTACCTCAGATCGAGCCGCGGGAACTCGTCGGCCTCTGGAGGGGACGCGGCATACCAGCAGGACATCCGTTCGACGGCGTGCTGGAAAATCTCGGCTGGTTCGGCAAACGGTTCACGCCGGACATGCGCGCCGACGCATTGCTGTTTTGCTCGGGCGAACGCCGGCTGGTCGCCCTCGAACCGAGTTGGATACCGCTTGGCCTGGCGCTGCGCTTCCATCAGCTTGGGAGGACGCGTGTGGCGAGAAATCTGTTTACCCATCTTCAGCGTCGACTGCGGGCGAGAGGGCCAGTGGCTTCCTTGAAGAGCTTGGTGTTTCGTGGCGTCGAGAGCGCAGCCATGGTCTATGACCAGCAGCCCATCATCGATTTTTTCCGGCGCATCGATGAGGTGAGGATCATGGGGGCGATGACGATCAGAGGCGACGAGCGGATCTATTTCTTCGAACTCGAGCGCGTCGATTAGCCTTGAAAACCGGGGAGTGGGACATCATTTATCGCCTAGCACCCGTTTCGATGATCGCTTGGCCCGAGCAGTTTACCTGCCGCGCGCGGTCGTCCGGGTCCGACAGGGCGCTCCCCGCAAGGGTCGAGCGCCCTGTCTGTTGTACCCGTCCGGCTTCTTGCTCATGTCGAACACCGCGGCCTTGTCCTGGACCCCGCGCAGTCATTTGTAGGAGGCGTGGCGTAAATTGCCGTCGTGGGTCCAGCCGCGATACTCGATCTCGCGATCAAGGTCGGGTGGGTGAAAACGAGGTTTCGGCCCTTTAGCGCCATTGCAAGGTCATTCTGCACATATCGGCGAATATGTGACCGTTCATTACCCACATCATCCGCTTTTTGGGAAGCGCGTGAGACGTCAGGGCGTCGATCATCGCAAAGGCGGGGCAGTCGCGCACATTGAGACCACGCCCGGTGATGTCATCGTCATTCCGACGTGGATGCTGGATCCGATTGCCTGTGCGGGCATGGAGATTGGCGAGCCCCGTGCTTCACTTGAAGCGCTCATTGAACTCGCCAAGGTGAGAGGGCACCCTCGTCAACTGCCAAAGCAGTTGACGAGGAGGTTCCAGATGAAACTGCCAACGACAATTCCACCCGAGGGTCCGCGCCAGATGATCATGGCGTTCGACTCGGTGAAGACGCGTGGGATGAGCCCGGCCGGCAGCAAAAAGCTACAGGAGCGGAAATTGAGCCGATACACCGTGCGGATCACGAATGGGACAACAACGGACGACGAAGGGACAATCGGCTACGATCGGCCGTTGCGGACCTTCTTACTACAGGCGTTTCCAGACGGAAACCGACGAATGCGCCGTTTGGTTAGACGCATTTCTTGAGGAATACCCGACTTTGGAATCCATCATCGAGGCCGCCCGGACGCAAGGCTACGAGGTCCGCGGCCTGACGAAGGAAATGATGCTGGCGATGCTCAAGGAAGCGGGAACGCCGCACCCGCCGAGCCGATTTGCGCGACCAAATCCGGATCGGCCGCGCCCGCCCTCTTTGCCCTGTCGGCGAAGTCCTCCGCGAGCTCGCTGTCCTCCTCGCCGACATGCTTGTTGCCAACAATCCATGAAATCTGTGCGTCGGGACTTCGAGCCGGGGCTTTACGGGAAGGGCGGAGATCGAGCCCTTCCGGGTGCTCGCTGCGGCTCCGGCCTTCTCCGCCTCGGCTTCTGTCGGAAGATAAGCCATGACCAATTTCCGGCGCTGCGCCTCGGCGGCGCTGATGAAAGCGTGCCCGCCGTCCTCGGTCTTATAGAGCGCCCAATCGGCGGCAGTGCCGCCAAAATAGGGGTCGCCTTTGCCGTAAACTCCATGGCGGAATAGATCGTGTCGACCATCGGAAGTGTCCTTTTCTCGGGATTTTGGGCGAGTAATCAGGCGGCGTTTGCGCCGCTGATCGTCTTCAACACGCGCTGGGCGGCGTAGCGTCCGGACTCGTTCAAGTGCCGTTGCCAAGCGCCCTGCGACGGCGACCAGCGGAAGCCGTTTGCCATCAACACACGCCGCGTCGGGTCGTCCGGCTTGCCGGGAAAGATCAATTGGATGCGCGCAATGCCGGCGTTCTCCTTGATCTCGACGGCGCCTGCGCTCGTCTCGACCTCCTGGCTTTGGGTGCCGCGTTCCTTCATCCTTGCAAGCGCCGTAAGGCGTTGCTGCAGGCGGCGGAGCTCGGCGCGGCTGTTGGCCGTGGTGAAGCCGCGCCGGACTGCCACGGCGCTAACTTGATGCTTCTGGCTGCGGCGTCAGTGGGAAGGCCGGTATGAGCCACACCGGCGGCAATCATGTCCTCTTCGCTGGGGAAGGTCTTTCTCCATGCGCCGGACGATCGCGTTGGCGGCTTTCATCCGGTCGATGGAAAGCGCCAGCTCCTCGATGCGGGTAACAATGCGCTGCATCACCGCCGGATCGCCGGATCGGATCGGCTCATCGTCCGTGCCGTGCGGGAAGCCCCGGCAATGAGCGGGCCAAAGGCGAACCTCGTCATTTTACCCGGACCGGCATGATGCTGTTGTCATGCCGATCCTGGCCTCAACAGACCTAATCAGACCACGCGCCTTAGCGGAGACTCGCGCGCCTCCTGCGCAGCGACCACGGCAGCCGAAGCGGTGGACATGTTTTCGAAGCAAAGTTCGAAGCCGGCCGGCTCAGCCGAATAGTCGACTTCTACTCCAGGGTACCAGATGCCGCCCCCGTCAAAGGTGCTTATGGTCATAACCGTCCCGTCAGCGAGAGTACACGTCAAGACGGGTTCGTCCCCCGAAGTCAGTTGCCAACTTCCCGATCCCGAGAAGCTGAACTCACCAAAGGGACGCCCCGCGATTTGTGCCGTCACCGAGCACGTTGCCGGCATCAATGAGACTTGGATGTTGATGCTGCCTTGTCCCGAGCCGATCTCATGGTCTTGCCACTGAAAGCCGCCGGATATCGTGAAGGAGTTGGAGTTTAACGAAACTGTTGGCACCGACCCATTGTCGCCCTCATTATTGGCGTTGCGCCAGGCAACGTTTTTGAAGTCGAACCGGCCGATAGCACCGTCCGACAATGTCGGCACGATTCCTGGCATCCAGACAGAGGAATTCGTGGCCCAGAACGCGTTCCCGGAAGTGTCGTAATAGACGACGTTACCATCGTCCTGCACCGCTAGATAAGCGGGGGAGGAGTTCTGCGTGTTTGAAGCCCACATCACTTTGTTCGAACCGTCGGTTTCATCGTAGATGACGAGATTGCCGTCAGTCTGAACATCGAAGACCAGGGGGATGCCGTAGTCCGTTTGCGACGCCCATATGGGGTAGCCCTGGAAGCTGGAGTTCGACACGGGCGGCGCCCCATCGACCTGGTACAGCACCAAATTGCCGTCTCCCTGCATTATTAGTACATACAATCCATTCGGACTCATCGCCCATTGGTTGGATTGCATCGTTGTGCCGGGTGAGATTTCACCACTCGGGAATGCGATCTGGTCCCCGACCTGAACAGTAATTGCGTCCATCTGAACCTCCTCCATTGGGGCGCGCGAGAAAACGCGCCGACGAATTTGAAACGCGGCATCCCGCGGCCGCCTGTCAGACGGCTGGGGCTTCCTCTGTCATGGAAAGTTGGATCTTCTCGACCTGCGTCGAGCACGCGTATTGGGTAAGCACTGATCAGCAGCGTGAGCAAAATACAACCTTTTGAGGCATTGATACAACCATGAGTTTTTTGGGGATTCGCCGGCGCTGGAGCGCCGCGCGTGGTGATGGAGCCGGCCGAGATCGACCTGTGCCTCACTGCGGGTAAGCGCGTAAGCTACCCCACGTATCTTTAAGGCCGCTGAACGCGCATTCTCTGCATGAGTCATGCGGAGAAACCTATGAGCGACAGTGTGAATCATCATCGAACATTCGAGGTCCTGACGGCGGAGCCGGTGCGGTCTCGACGCAAGCCGCGTCATTGGTCGGACGAGGAGAAGGCGCAGCTTGTCGCGGAAGCGCTCTCGCCGGGGGCCAATGTGTCGGCGATTGCACGTTCTCAGGGTCTGGACCCGTCGCAGCTCTATGCGTGGCGTCGCAAGGCGCTTTC
>NZ_AQWP01000031.1 GCF_000375585.1 Sinorhizobium meliloti 4H41
GACCAGCCGTTCCTGATGCCGATCGAAGACGTGTTCTCGATCTCGGGCCGCGGTACGGTCGTGACCGGTCGCGTCGAGCGCGGCATCGTCAAGGTCGGTGAGGAAATCGAGATCGTCGGCATCCGTCCGACGACGAAGACGACCTGCACGGGCGTTGAAATGTTCCGCAAGCTGCTCGACCAGGGCCAGGCCGGCGACAACATCGGCGCGCTGCTTCGCGGTGTCGACCGCAACGGCGTCGAGCGCGGCCAGATTCTGTGCAAGCCGGGTTCGGTCAAGCCGCACCGCAAGTTCAAGGCCGAAGCCTACATCCTGACGAAGGAAGAGGGTGGCCGTCACACGCCGTTCTTCACCAACTACCGTCCGCAGTTCTACTTCCGCACGACGGACGTGACCGGCATCGTGACGCTTCCGGAAGGCACGGAAATGGTCATGCCGGGCGACAACGTCACGGTTGACGTCGAGCTGATCGTGCCGATCGCGATGGAAGAAAAGCTGCGCTTCGCTATCCGCGAAGGCGGCCGCACCGTCGGCGCAGGCATCGTCGCCTCCATCGTCGAATAACAAGAAAACGGCTTGAGCCGTTTCGGCAGGGACATGGTCGGCCATGTCCCTGCGATTTTTGAAAAGAAGCGGCTAAGCGAAACGAATACTTCAAGTGTGTGCTTCGTGAGCACACCGGAAAACACGAGCAAGGACAAGTCGAATGAACGGCCAGAATATCCGCATCCGCCTCAAGGCGTTTGATCACCGGATCCTCGATGCCTCCACGCGCGAAATCGTGTCGACGGCCAAGCGCACCGGTGCGAGTGTGCGCGGGCCCGTGCCGCTTCCGACCCGGATTGAGAAATTCACGGTCAACCGGTCGCCCCACGTCGACAAGAAGAGCCGCGAACAGTTCGAGATGCGCACGCACAAGCGTCTTCTCGATATCGTTGATCCGACCCCGCAGACGGTGGACGCGCTGATGAAGCTCGATCTGGCCGCCGGCGTAGACGTCGAGATCAAGCTGTAAGACCCGGCGCAAGCCGAAATAACAAGGAAGGTACGTGGAGTTTCTCCAACGGCTTCCAGGAACAGGAAACCGGAAGGTGTGTGAAGCGCCGGACGGGAACCCTAAACAAGAGGCGTGAACCGATGCGTTCAGGTGTGATTGCACAGAAGGTGGGAATGACCCGCGTCTACAACGACGCCGGCGAGCATATCCCGGTAACAGTATTGCGGCTGGAGAACTGCCAGGTAGTGTCCCACCGCACGGAAGAGAAGAACGGTTATACCGCAGTTCAGCTGGGTGCCGGCCGTTCGAAGGTCAAGAATACGCCGAAGGCCATGCGCGGCCATTTTGCCGCTGCCAGCGTTGAGCCGAAGGCAAAGCTCGTCGAGTTCCGCGTGAGCGCCGACAACCTGATCGACATTGGCGCCGAGCTTACGGCGGGCCATTTCGTCGCCGGGCAGCTCGTGGACGTTACCGGCACCACCATCGGTAAGGGTTTTGCCGGCGCGATCAAGCGCCACAACTTCGGCGGCCTGCGTGCAACGCACGGCGTGTCCGTCTCGCACCGTTCGCATGGTTCGACCGGTTCCAACCAGGACCCGGGCCGCGTCTGGAAGGGCAAGCGCATGGCTGGTCACATGGGCCAGACGCGCGTCACCACGCAGAACCTCGAAGTCGTATCGACCGATGAAGACCGCGGTCTGATCCTGGTCAAGGGTGCAGTTCCCGGCTCCAAGGGTTCCTGGATCGTCGTCCGTGACGCCATCAAGTCGGGCACTCCGGAAGGCGCACCGCGCCCTGCCGCAGTGCGCGCCGCAGAATCGAAGTAAGGGAGCCGAATAATGGATCTCACCGTCAAAACCCTCGAGGGCAAGGACGCGGGAAAGGTTTCCCTTTCCGACGCCATTTTCGGTCTCGAGCCTCGTGAAGACATCATTGCCCGCGTCGTTCGCTGGCAGCTCGCAAAGCGCCAGCAGGGCACGCACAAGTCCAAGGGCCGTGCGGAAGTCTCCCGCACCGGCGCCAAGATGTACAAGCAGAAGGGTACGGGCCGCGCCCGCCACCATTCGGCTCGTGCTCCGCAGTTCCGCGGCGGCGGCAAGGCTCACGGGCCGGTCGTCCGCAGCCATGCGCACGATCTTCCGAAGAAGATCCGCGCACTGGGCCTGCGCCATGCGCTGTCTGCCAAGCTGAAGGCCGAGGACATCATCGTCATCGACGATCTCGTGGCCAACGAAGCAAAGACGAAGGCGCTCGCCGGCGCGTTCGCCTCGCTCGGCCTCACCAACGCCCTGATCATCGGCGGAGCCGAGATCGAAGGCAACTTCAAGCTCGCCGCCCAGAACATCCCGAATGTGGACGTTCTGCCGGTTCAGGGCATCAACGTTTACGACATTCTGCGCCGTGGCAAGCTCGTGCTTTCCAAGGCTGCTGTGGAAGCTCTGGAGGAGCGGTTCAAATGACGGATCTTCGCCACTACGACGTGATCGTGTCTCCCTCGATCACTGAAAAGTCGACGCTGGTCTCCGAACAGAACCAGGTCGTCTTCAATGTCGCCAAGGGTGCTTCGAAGCCTGAGATCAAGGCTGCCGTCGAAGCGCTGTTCGGCGTGAAGGTCACGGCCGTGAACACGCTCGTCCGCAAGGGCAAGTTGAAGCGCTTCCGCGGCTTCGCCGGAAAGCAGAAGGACGTGAAGAAGGCGATCGTAACGCTCGCCGACGGTCAGTCCATCGACGTTTCCACCGGTCTCTAACGGATAGGCCCATTAGGGTAAAAACCCAAAAGGGAACAAGAAAATGGCATTGAAAAGTTTCAATCCGACGACGCCGAGCCAGCGTCAACTGGTCATCGTCAGCCGGGCCGGCCTCTACAAGGGCAAGCCGGTCAAGGCGCTGACCGAGGGCCTGTCCTCCAAGGGCGGTCGCAACAACCTGGGCCGCATCACCGTTCGTTTCCAGGGCGGTGGTCACAAGCGGACCTACCGTCTGGTCGACTTCAAGCGTCGCAAGTTCGACGTCGAAGGCACGGTCGAGCGTCTGGAATACGACCCGAACCGCACTGCGTTCATCGCGCTGGTCAACTACGCGGACGGTGAGCAGGCCTATATCCTTGCGCCGCAGCGCCTGGCTGTCGGCGACAAGGTGATTGCCTCGGAAAAGGCCGTCGACGTCAAGCCCGGCAATGCGATGCCGCTGCAGTACATTCCGGTCGGCTCCATCATCCACAATGTGGAGATGAAGCCGGGCAAGGGCGGTCAGATCGCCCGCTCCGCCGGAACCTACGCTCAGCTCGTCGGCCGTGACCAGGGCATGGCGATCCTGCGCCTGAACTCGGGCGAGCAGCGTCTGGTGCACGGCTCTTGCCTCGCATCGATCGGTGCTGTATCGAACCCCGATCACGGCAACATCAATGATGGTAAGGCCGGCCGTTCGCGTTGGCGCGGCAAGCGTCCGCACGTACGCGGCGTCGTCATGAACCCGGTTGACCATCCGCACGGCGGCGGTGAAGGCCGCACCTCCGGTGGTCGCCATCCGGTCACGCCATGGGGCAAGCCCACAAAGGGCAAGCGCACGCGCTCCAACAAGTCGACCGACAAGTTCATTATGCGCTCGCGTCACCAGCGCAAGAAGTAAGAGAGGAAGTCTCAAGTGGCTCGTTCAGTATGGAAAGGTCCGTTTGTTGACGGTTATCTTCTCAAGAAGGCTGAGAAGGTCCGCGAAGGCGGCCGCAACGAAGTGATCAAGATGTGGAGCCGTCGCTCCACGATCCTTCCGCAGTTCGTCGGTCTGACCTTCGGCGTCTACAACGGCAACAAGCACGTTCCCGTCTCGGTGTCCGAAGAAATGGTCGGTCACAAGTTCGGTGAATTCGCTCCGACCCGGACCTATTATGGTCATGGCGCGGACAAGAAAGCGAAGAGGAAGTAACGATGGGCAAGGCAAAAGCCGAACGCCGGCTGAAGGATAATGAGGCGCAGGCAGTTGCGCGCACGATCCGCGTCAGCCCCCAGAAGCTCAACCTCGTTGCCGCGCTGATCCGCGGCAAGAAGGTCGACCGGGCTCTGGCCGAACTCGAGTTCTCGCGCAAGCGCATCGCAGGCACCGTCAAGAAGACGCTTGAATCTGCGATCGCCAACGCAGAGAACAACCATGATCTCGACGTTGATTCGCTCATCGTCGCAGAAGCTTTTGTTGGCAAGTCGATCGTGATGAAGCGCTTCCACGCCCGTGGTCGCGGCCGTGCATCGCGGGTCGAAAAGCCGTTCGCGCACTTGACGATCGTCGTTCGTGAAGTGGAAGCCAAAGGGGAGGCCGCATAATGGGCCAGAAGATTAATCCGATCGGTTTCCGTCTCGGCATCAACCGGACCTGGGATAGCCGTTGGTTCGCGGACAACGCGGAATACGGCCAGCTTCTTCACGAAGACCTGAAGATCCGCGCCTATCTGATGGAAGAGCTGAAGTCGGCCGGTATCGCCAAGGTCGTGATCGAGCGTCCGCACAAGAAGTGCCGCGTGACGATCCACTCGGCACGCCCGGGCCTGATCATCGGCAAGAAGGGCGCCGACATCGAAAAGCTTCGCAGGAAGCTTTCCGAGATGACCAATTCGGAAACGCACCTCAACATCGTCGAAGTGCGCAAGCCGGAAGTCGACGCAACGCTCGTTGCGCAGTCGATCGCTCAGCAGCTCGAGCGCCGCGTAGCGTTCCGTCGTGCGATGAAGCGTGCCGTTCAGTCGGCGATGCGCCTCGGCGCCGAAGGCATCAAGATCACCTGCGCCGGCCGTCTCGGCGGTGCGGAAATCGCCCGTACCGAATGGTATCGTGAAGGCCGCGTTCCGCTGCATACGCTGCGCGCCGACATCGATTACGGCACGGCCGAAGCGGAAACCGCTTTCGGTATCTGCGGTGTCAAGGTCTGGATCTTCAAGGGCGAAATCCTTGAGCACGATCCGATGGCTTCCGAGCGCCGCGCGACCGAGAGTGACAACCAGGGCGGTAGCGGCAGAGAGCGTCGCCGCGAGAACGCGTAACATTCGCGCGTGGCAGCCAATATCGGAGAAGTAAAAAAATGTTGCAGCCAAAGCGTACGAAGTATCGCAAGCAGTTCAAGGGGCGCATCAAGGGCGTCGCGAAGGGCGGCTCTGACCTCGCCTTCGGCGAGTTCGGTCTGAAGGCTCAGGAGCCCAACCGCGTCAATGCTCGCGAGATTGAAGCGGCCCGCCGTGCGATCACCCGTCATATGAAGCGCGCCGGCCGCGTCTGGATCCGGGTATTTCCCGACGTTCCGGTCACGGCAAAGCCGACCGAAGTCCGCATGGGTAAGGGCAAGGGTTCGGTCGAATACTGGGCATGCAAGGTCAAGCCCGGCCGCATGATGTTCGAGATCGACGGTGTCAACGAGGAGCTCGCCCGCGAAGCACTTCGCCTCGGCGCTGCCAAGCTCTCTGTCAAGACGCGCTTCGTGCAGCGTATCGCAGAGTAAGGAGTGAAGCTCATGAAAGCCGCAGATGTTCGCGCTCTGAGCGCCGACCAACTCAAGGAAGAGCTTGCCAAGCTGAAGAAGGAGCAGTTCAACCTGCGCTTCCAGAAGGCGACTGGCCAGCTCGAGAAGTCTTCGCGTATCAACGAGGTCCGCAAGGACATCGCACGCATCAAAACCATTGCCCGCCAGAAGGCGGCAGAAGCCAAGGCCTAAGGACCAGAACACTATGCCGAAACGCATTCTGCAGGGCACCGTCGTCAGCGACAAGAACGACAAGACCGTCGTCGTCCGGGTCGAGCGCCGCTTTGCGCACCCGATCCTCCAGAAGACCGTTCGTCGTTCCAAGAAGTACAAGGCTCACGACGAGAACAACCAGTTCAAGGTCGGCGACCTCGTTTCCATCGAGGAATGCGCGCCGATTTCCAAGGACAAGCGCTGGACGGTCGTTGCCGCCCAGTCTTGATTTCTGCAGGTTTTGACCGCCGGACCCTTGCGTCTCGGGCAAATATCTGTATGAAGCACGCAATTAAAGCCGAGGAACGCTCGAGTTCGAGCGTTCTTTTGCTTTGAGATGAGCACAATAAGCCGGGCGAGGGGGTTTCGACCCAACCGGCCTGGTAACAACAAGAAGGCGACCTGACATGATTCAGATGCAAACAAACCTCGACGTGGCGGATAATTCCGGCGCACGTCGTGTCATGTGCATCAAGGTGCTGGGCGGCTCCAAGCGTAAATACGCGTCGATCGGCGACATCATCGTCGTTTCGATCAAGGAAGCCATTCCGCGCGGCCGCGTGAAGAAGGGTGATGTCATGAAGGCTGTTGTCGTTCGCACCGCGAAAGACATCCGCCGTGCGGATGGCAGCGTCATCCGTTTCGACACCAACGCAGCCGTTCTCATCGACAACAAGAAAGAGCCGATCGGCACCCGTATCTTCGGACCGGTTCCGCGCGAACTCCGCGCCAAGAACCACATGAAGATCATCTCGCTGGCTCCGGAAGTACTCTAAGGGAGCGATCAGAGATGCAAAAGATTCGCAAAGGCGACAAGGTCGTCGTTCTGACCGGTAAGGACAAGGGCCGTACCGGCGAAGTCATTCAGGTCATGCCGAAGGAAGACAGGGCTCTCGTGCGCGGCGTCAACGTGGTGAAGCGTCACCAGCGCCAGACTCAGAACCAGGAAGCCGGCATTATCACCAAGGAAGCCTCGATCCACCTTTCGAACATCGCGATCGCCGATCCGAAGGACGGCAAGCCGACCCGCGTCGGTTTCAAGATCGATGGTGACAAGAAGGTCCGCGTGGCCAAGCGTTCGGGAGATGTGATCGATGGCTAAGTCCGCTTATGAGTCCCGGCTCAAGAAGGAATATGTAGAGCGCATCCGCAAGGCGATGCAGGAGCAGTTCTCCTACGCCAACGAAATGCAGATCCCGCGCCTCGACAAGATCGTCATCAACATGGGTGTTGGCGAAGCGACCGGCGATTCCAAGAAGCCGACCGTTGCTGCTGCCGACCTCGCTGCGATTGCCGGCCAGAAGCCGGTCATCACCCGCGCTCGCAACTCCATCGCCGGCTTCAAGCTTCGCGAAGGCATGCCGATTGGTGCCAAGGTTACCCTGCGCGGCGTTCGGATGTATGAGTTCCTGGATCGTCTCATCAACATCGCTCTTCCGCGTGTTCGAGACTTCCGCGGCCTCAATCCGAAGTCCTTCGATGGTCGTGGCAACTTTGCCATGGGCATCAAGGAGCACATTGTGTTCCCTGAGATCAACTACGACAAGGTTGATCAGATGTGGGGCATGGACATCATCGTTTGCACGACGGCAACTAACGACGACGAAGCACGCGCTCTTCTCAAAGAGTTCAACTTCCCGTTCCGTCAGTAATCCGTAACGGCAAGCGTAAAGAAGGATAACTGTTATGGCGAAAACGAGCGCAGTTGAAAAGAACAAGCGCCGCCGCAAACTGGTTGCCAATCACGCCGCCAAGCGCGCGGTCCTGAAGGCGATCATCATGAACCAGTCTTTGCCGATCGAAGAGCGGTTCAAGGCCACCCTCAAGCTGGCCGAACTGCCCCGCGATGGGTCCAAGACCCGCATCCGCAATCGTTGCGAAGTCACCGGTCGTCCGCGTGCCTATTATCGCAAGCTGCGCATGTCGCGTATTGCACTTCGCGAACTGGGCAATCTCGGCAAGGTGCCGGGCGTGGTCAAGTCGAGCTGGTAAGGAGGGGTACATGGCAATGACTGATCCTTTGGGCGATATGCTCACCCGTATCCGCAACGGCGCTGCTCGCCGCAAGTCGAGCGTTTCGACGCCGGCTTCCAAGCTTCGCGCACGCGTTCTGGATGTCCTTCAGGCTGAAGGCTACATCCGCGGATACTCAGAGGTCGAATTCGGCAACGGCAAGGCCGAGCTGAATATCGAGTTGAAGTACTACGAAGGCGCATCCGTGATCCGTGAGATCGCGCGCGTCTCCAAGCCGGGCCGCCGGGTCTATGTCTCGGTCAAGTCCATTCCGCAGGTCGCGAACGGCCTCGGCATCACCATCCTTTCGACTCCGAAGGGCGTGATGGCCGATCACCAGGCACGCGAACAGAATGTTGGTGGCGAGGTTCTTTGCTCGATCTTCTAAGATCGAGCAGGATCTCCATAGCGAACAGACAGGTATAAAAATGTCTCGTATCGGTAAGAAGCCCGTTCAAGTTCCGGCAGGCGTCACGGCTAACGTGGATGGCCAGAAGGTAACGGCAAAGGGCCCGAAGGGCGAACTGTTCTTCGTCGCAAATGACGAAGTTTCGGTGAAGCTCGAAAACAACACGGTTGTCGTTCAGCCGCTCAACGAGAGCAAGGATGCTCGCGCAAAGTGGGGCATGTCCCGCACGATGATCGAGAACATCCTCAAGGGCGTGAAGGACGGTTACGAGCGCAAGCTCGAAATCAACGGCGTCGGTTACCGCGCGTCCATGCAGGGCAAGAACCTGCAGCTCGCGCTCGGTTTCAGCCACGACGTCGTCTACCAGACGCCGGAAGGCATCACGATCGCTGTGCCGAAGCCGACGGAAATCGTCGTCTCCGGAATCAACAAGCAGCAGGTCGGCCAGGTTGCCGCGGAAATCCGCGAATACCGTGGCCCCGAGCCCTACAAGGGCAAGGGCGTCAAGTATGCCGAAGAGCGGATCGTCCGCAAAGAAGGCAAGAAGAAGTAAGGATCACGCGAAATGGCTAGCAGGAAAGATACTCTTGTGCGTCGCGCCAGCCGCGTGCGCCGTCAAATCAAGGCGGTTGCCAATGGCCGCCCGCGCCTGTCGGTTCATCGCTCGTCGAAGAACATCTATGCGCAGATCATTGACGATGTTGCCGGCAAGACGATTGCCTCGGCATCGACCCTCGACACGGATCTGCGGTCTTCGCTGAAGACCGGCGCCGATACCGAAGCCGCTACGGCTGTCGGCAAGCTCCTGGCAGAACGTGCTTCCAAGGCGGGCATCAAGGACGTTGTCTTTGATCGTGGCGCCTTCATCTACCACGGCCGCATCAAGGCGCTGGCCGAGGCAGCTCGCGAAGGCGGCCTGAACTTCTAAGGTTCGTCGCCCGGGCCGCAATGCCCGGGCGTAACCCGGCTTCGCAAATCCCCGGCCGCTTCGATTTCCAAGGAAGCGAGGCGGCTTTCGTCAATCTGCCGATTGCACCCGGAAAAGAAAAAGGAAGAGGACAATGGCACAAGAAAGAAGAGGTTCTCGCGAAGATCGCCAGAACCGCGAAGAGCGCGACAGCGAATTTGTCGATAAGCTCGTCGCTATCAACCGCGTCGCCAAGGTGGTGAAGGGCGGTCGTCGTTTCGGTTTCGCCGCTCTCGTCGTCGTAGGCGACCAGAAGGGCCGCGTCGGCTTCGGCCATGGCAAGGCACGCGAAGTGCCGGAAGCCATCCGTAAGGCAACGGAAGCCGCCAAGCGCGACCTGATCTTCGTACCGCTGCGCGGTGGCCGCACTCTGCACCACGACGTGCACGGCCGTCATGGCGCCGGCAAGGTGCTGCTGCGCTCGGCCAAGCCCGGTACCGGTATCATCGCCGGTGGCCCGATGCGCGCCGTCTTCGAGACGCTCGGCGTTCACGACGTCGTAGCCAAGTCGACCGGTTCGTCGAACCCCTACAACATGGTTCGCGCTACCTTCGACGCGCTCAAGAACCAGATGCACCCGAAGGATATCGCGGCACAGCGCGGCATGAAGTACGCCACGCTCCAGTCCCGTCGCGTTTCCGCCGGCGTTGCTTCCGAAGAATAAGGGAGCTGACAGATGGCTAAGAAGGAAGTTGCCAAGAAGACGGTTACCGTCGAGCAGATCGGTAGCCCCATTCGCCGTCCGGCCGTGCAGCGTCAGACGCTCGTCGGTCTGGGCCTCAACAAGATGCACCGGGTACGCACGCTGGAAGACACTCCGGCCGTTCGCGGGATGATCCGGGCCGTCCAGCACCTCGTTCGCGTCGTCGACGAGAAGTGAGGGGATCGAGATATGAAACTGAATGAAATCAAGGACAACGAAGGCGCGACCAAGAACCGCAAGCGTCTGGGCCGCGGTATCGGCTCCGGTTCCGGAAAGACGGCCGGTCGCGGTGTAAAGGGTCAGAAGGCGCGTTCGGGCGTCGCGATCAACGGCTTCGAAGGCGGTCAGATGCCCATCTACCGCCGCCTGCCGAAGCGCGGCTTCAACAACATCTTCGCTTCGGAGTTCGTTGTCGTGTCGCTCGGCCGGATTCAGGCCGCAGTCGATGCCAAGAAGCTGGACGCCTCCAAGACCGTCGATGCCGCCGCTCTCAAGGCCGCCGGCGTTATCCGCCGCGTCAAGGATGGTGTGCGCGTTCTCGCCGACGGCGAACTGAAGGCGAAGGTTTCGCTTGAAGTTGCCGGCGCCTCCAAGCCTGCGATCGAGAAGATCGAGAAGGCTGGCGGTTCCGTCAAGCTGCTCTCCGCAGCCGCTGAATAAATATGACTGATGAACCGCCCGGGGTGCTTCACGCCGGGCGGTTTTGCTCCCATATGTGAGCCTCACGTCCAAGCGCAGCGAATCGGCTGCCGCGACGGGACATAACGGAAACCACGGTGAGGCATCCGATTGCAGCGACAATCGCCTCGCGCCTGGTTTTCCACGACGAAAACTGATTCCATCCGGAACGACCGGGTTTTCCCGTGTTTCCGAGACTTGGTACGCGGAGAATTGCATGGCTTCTGCAGCGGAACAGCTCGCCTCGAACCTGAATTTTTCGACTTTCGCCAAGGCGGAAGATCTGAAAAAGCGCCTTTGGTTCACTCTCGGTGCGCTTCTGGTCTATCGACTTGGCACCTACATTCCGTTGCCGGGCCTTAACCCGGACGCATTCGCGCAGGCATTTCAGGGGCAGTCGGGGGGCATTCTCGGCCTCTTCAACATGTTCTCGGGCGGCGCGGTCGAGCGTATGGCGATCTTCGCCCTCGGCATCATGCCCTACATTTCCGCATCGATCATCGTGCAGCTCATGACGTCGGTCGTTCCGGCGCTCGAGCAGCTGAAGAAAGAGGGCGAGCAGGGCCGCAAGGTCATCAACCAGTACACCCGTTACGGCACGGTGCTGTTGGGCGCGATGCAGGCCTACGGTATTGCCGTCGGTCTCGAAAGCGGCAGCGGTCTCGTCAACGATCCGGGCTGGTTCTTCCGGATTTCCACCGTTATTTCGCTGCTCGGCGGCACGATGTTCCTGATGTGGCTCGGTGAGCAGATCACCTCCCGCGGCATCGGCAACGGTATTTCGCTGATCATCTTCGCCGGCATCGTCGCCGCTTTGCCCTCGGCGCTTGCCGGAACCCTTGAGCTCGGCCGTACCGGTGCTCTGTCGACGCCTCTCATCCTTGCGATTATCGTTATGGTCGTCGGCGTGATCGCCTTGATCGTCTTCGTCGAGCGCGCGCAGCGCCGCCTGCTGATCCAGTATCCGAAGCGCCAGGTCGGCAACCGCATGTTCCAGGGCGACACGTCGCACCTGCCGCTGAAGCTCAACACCTCGGGCGTGATCCCGGCGATCTTCGCGTCGTCGCTTCTCCTGCTGCCCGCCACGCTTGCCGGCTTTGCCAACACCGCGACCATGCCCGACTGGGCAACGGCGATCGTCGGTGCGCTCGCTCACGGTCAGCCGCTCTATATGATCCTTTACGGTGCGATGATCGCCTTTTTCGCCTTCTTCTATACGGCCATCGTCTTCAACCCGAAGGATACGGCCGACAATCTGAAGAAGCATGGCGGGTTCGTTCCGGGCATCCGCCCGGGTGAACGCACGGCTGAATACATCGATTACGTGTTGACGCGCATTACCGTCATCGGCGCGATCTACCTGGTCTTTGTCTGCATCCTGCCTGAGATACTCATCTCGCAGACAGGGGTGCCGTTCTACCTTGGTGGTACGTCGCTTTTGATTGTTGTCAGTGTGACCCTCGATACGGTAGCACAGATCCAGGGTCACCTCATTGCCCAGCAATATGAGGGGCTGATCAAGAAGTCGAAGCTGCGCGGAGGAAAGAGGGGACGATGAGGTTAATTTTTTTGGGACCGCCGGGCGCTGGCAAGGGTACTCAGGCCAAGCTTCTGACGGAGAGATACGGCATTCCGCAGCTTTCCACGGGGGATATGCTTCGGGCGGCCGTAGCTCAGGCGACCGAGGTCGGCAAGCGGGCGAAAGCCGTGATGGATGCCGGCCAGCTCGTCTCCGACGAAATCGTCAATGAGATCGTCTCCGACCGCATCGATTCGCCGGATTGCGCAAGGGGCTTCATTCTCGACGGCTATCCGCGCACGGTCCCGCAGGCCGTAGCGCTCGACGGGATGCTTGAGGAAAAAGGCCTGAAGCTCGATGCAGTCATCGAGTTGAAAGTCGATGAGGCAGCTCTTGTGCGGCGCATGGAGAATCGCGTAGCCGAAACCGTCGCGGCCGGCGGCACCGTACGCTCGGACGACAATCCGGAAGCATTCCGGCGGCGTCTGCAGGAATATCGGGAAAAGACCGCTCCGCTTTCGGAACACTACGCCCGAACCGGTCGGTTGAAGACCGTGGACGGCATGGCGGATGTGGATACGGTTACGGCCGAGATCGAGAAGATTCTGGTATAGGCATTGCCTTTGCCAAAATGGAAGCGCCGGGGAGTTGACTTTTTCGGCCGATTCCTCCAAAGACTGCGTCAACTCGCGACAAGAGAAGCGATCGGCGCGGTCTTCAACGAAATGAAGTCCGGGTACGGTCGTTTTTGACGTGTCTCGAACCTCAATCAACGAGCGGCTCTTAAGGTCGCGTAACGAAGCACCTATTGCCTGTAGGCAACTGGAACGCAAGGAGAATAGACGTGGCACGTATCGCTGGCGTCAACATCCCGACCGCAAAGCGCGTCGTCATCGCGCTGACGTATATTCACGGGATCGGCACGAAATTCGCACAGGAAATCATCGAAAAGGTCGGCATTCCGGCCGAGCGTCGCGTTCACCAGCTGACGGACGCTGAGGTCCTTCAGATCCGTGAAACGATCGACCGTGACTACCAGGTCGAGGGTGACCTGCGTCGCGAGACCTCGATGAACATCAAGCGTCTGATGGATCTCGGCTGCTATCGCGGTCTTCGCCATCGTCGCGGCCTGCCGGTGCGCGGTCAGCGCACGCATACCAATGCCCGCACCCGCAAGGGTCCGGCAAAGGCGATCGCCGGCAAGAAGAAGTAATTTCCCGAAAAGGGAAAACGGGAGGCTGGCGCACGCGCCGGCCTCCTTTTGCAGTTTGGGAAGGGCAAGTGTCCGACCAATGCGAGTGCCGTTACCGGTTTCTCGGAATGCTCGCGACGCCGGTATGCCGGCTGTCGCGAATTGTAAGATGCAGGGCAGGGGACGACCAATCCTTTTCCCGGTGGAGCCGCTGGAATTACGGCGGTGCAGAGATCTAAGAAAGGGATCCTATGGCCAAGGAAGCCACCCGCGTTCGCCGTCGCGAGCGCAAGAACATTACGTCTGGCGTCGCACACGTCAATTCGTCGTTCAACAACACGATGATCACCATTACCGACGCGCAGGGCAATGCTATTGCCTGGTCGTCCGCCGGTGCGAAGGGGTTCAAGGGTTCGCGCAAGTCGACCCCGTTCGCCGCGCAGATCGCCGCTGAAGATTGCGCCAAGAAGGCTCAGGAACACGGCATGAAGTCGCTGGAAGTGGAAGTTTGCGGTCCTGGTTCCGGCCGCGAATCCGCTCTTCGCGCGCTCCAGGCTGCAGGTTTCATGATCACGTCGATCCGTGACGTGACCCCGATCCCGCACAATGGCTGCCGTCCGCGCAAGAAGCGCCGCGTCTGATCATCTGTATTCAACATTCCGGTGAGGACGTTCCGGTGTCCTCCCGGTCTTCGGGGCTCGGTTGTCACGATTGGATGGTGGCAACGAACGGAAGGCAGAAAACATGATCCAGAAAAATTGGCAGGAATTGATCAAGCCGAACAAGGTGGAGTTCGCCTCCTCCGGCCGCACCAAGGCAACGTTGGTCGCGGAGCCGCTTGAGCGCGGCTTTGGCCTGACGCTCGGCAACGCGCTTCGTCGCGTCCTATTGTCGTCACTGCGCGGTGCTGCCGTAACCGCGGTTCAGATCGACGGCGTATTGCATGAGTTCTCTTCTATCCCGGGCGTCCGGGAAGACGTGACCGACATCGTGCTCAACATCAAGGAAATCGCCATCAAGATGGATGGCGACGACGCAAAGCGCATGGTCGTGCGCAAGCAGGGCCCGGGCGTCGTGACCGCCGGTGACATTCAGACGGTTGGCGACATCGAGATCCTCAACCCGAACCACGTGATCTGCACCCTCGACGAGGGCGCGGAAATCCGCATGGAGTTCACCGTCAACAACGGCAAGGGCTACGTACCGGCTGACCGCAACCGCTCGGAAGATGCGCCGATCGGCCTCATTCCGGTCGACAGCCTGTACTCTCCGGTCAAGAAGGTCTCCTACAAGGTGGAAAACACCCGTGAAGGCCAGGTTCTCGACTACGACAAGCTGACGATGTCCATCGAAACCGATGGCTCCGTCACCGGCGAAGATGCGATCGCTTTCGCGGCCCGCATCCTTCAGGACCAGCTGTCGGTCTTCGTCAACTTCGACGAGCCGCAGAAGGAAACCGAGGAAGAGGCAGTCACCGAACTCGCCTTCAACCCCGCGCTTCTCAAGAAGGTCGACGAACTGGAGCTTTCCGTCCGTTCGGCCAACTGCCTGAAGAACGACAACATCGTCTATATCGGCGACCTCATTCAGAAGACTGAAGCAGAAATGCTCCGTACGCCGAATTTTGGTCGCAAGTCGCTCAACGAGATCAAGGAAGTTCTCGCTTCCATGGGCCTGCATCTCGGCATGGAAGTGCCGTCCTGGCCGCCGGAGAACATCGAAGACCTCGCCAAGCGTTACGAAGACCAGTACTAACCTATTAGACTGCGGGCGGATGCCTGCAAGTAAAGGAGAATAGCCATGCGCCACGGTAAAGCCGGCCGCAAGCTGAATAGAACCGCCAGCCACCGCAAGGCGATGTTTGCCAACATGGCGGCTTCGCTGATCGAGCACGAGCAGATCGTCACGACCCTGCCGAAGGCCAAGGAAATCCGTCCGATCGTGGAAAAGCTCGTCACGCTCGGCAAGCGCGGCGATCTGCATGCCCGCCGCCAGGCGATCTCGCAGATCCGCGACGTTGCCGTCGTTTCGAAGCTGTTCGACGCGATTGCCTCGCGCTACGCCACCCGCAACGGCGGCTACCTGCGCATCATGAAGGCAGGCTTCCGCCAGGGCGACAATGCCCCGCTCGCCGTCATCGAATTCGTTGACCGCGACGTCGACGCCAAGGGTTCGAAGGACCGCGCCCGCGTTTCTGCCGAAGCCGAAGCAGCCGAAGCGGCCTGATCCGATCGGTTGACGAAACCATTCAAGCGGCCGGGGGCTGATCGCCCCCGGCCGCTTTTTTTGTTGGTTTTATTAAAAGTAGAAGTAGATCCTCATTCCTGTGCCTCTCAAATCCTGTGACAGGCAAAGGAAGAAATGAGGGTCGGGAGAGGTGTTGCGGGGCTTTGGCCGGTGCGGCTCTCGCGGCTTGTACGTTGCGCCTTTATCCCGCTCGGGCTTGCGACCGTACGGGTGCGGTGCCCTGGCGCCGCCACCGCAGAAACCGCTTTCTGACGGCGCGCCAGGCGACGAGCACCGCCACAAGGAACAGATACAGCATTTGCTCGGGGCCCACGACCTTCACCGACATGGCGAAATGCAGCGCGCCGGCCGCGGCAATCACGTAGACGAGCCTGTGAAGCTTGTTCCATCGTTGCCCAAGGCGCCTTATCGACCAGTTGTTCGATGTAACCGCCAGCGAGATGAGTAGCACGAGGGCTGCCATGCCGATGGTGATGAAGGGACGGCGGGCGATGTCGGCGAGAATCGCCGGGAGAAGGAGCGTCTGGTCCAGCACCATATATGTGAGGAAATGCATCATCACATAGTAAAAGGCGAGGAGGCCCAGGGCGCGGCGGTATCTGAGCCAGTTGACGCCGAAGAGGTCGCGAATCGGCGTGATCGTCAGCGTGGCAATCAGGAAGCGCAGGGCCCAAATGCCGAGCAGGTGCTCGAATTCCTTGACCGCATTGCCGGGCAGCCGGCCGGTGGCTCCAAGATAGAACCCCCAGGCGGCCGGTATGAAGCCGAGCATATAGAGCGCCCAGATCGAAGGGCCGTGCAATCGCTTCGGCAGGGCAGGAAGGCTCGGCATCCTCAGAAATTCACCCTGAGGTCCATGCCGGCGTAGAGGTTTGCCACCTCTTCTGCGTAGCCGTTGAAGGGGAGCGTATCGCGGCGATTGGCGCCGAAGAAGCCGCCTTCGCCGATACGGTTTTCGGTCGCCTGGCTCCAGCGGGGATGATCGACGGCTGGATTCACATTGGCATAGAAGCCGTATTCATTCGGCCCGGCGATGTTCCAGGTGCACGGCGGCGGCGTCTCGGTCAGAGAGATGCGCACGATCGATTTGATTCCCTTGAAGCCGTATTTCCACGGCACCACCAGGCGGATAGGTGCGCCGTTCTGGTTCGGTAGCGTCTTGCCATAGAGCCCGACGGAGAGGATCGTCAGCGGGTGGCGCGCTTCGTCGAGCCTCAAGCCTTCCCGGTAGGGCCATTCCAGGGGCTGGAAATAGCCGGACTGGCCCGGCATTTCCTCCGGCCGGACCACGGTCTCGAAGGCGACATATTTCGCGCTTCCGAGCGGCTCGACCCTGTCGAGGAGCGCGGCCAATGGAAAGCCGACCCAGGGAATGACCATCGACCACGCTTCGACGCAGCGCATCCGGTAAATTCTCTCTTCGAGAGGGAAGGCCAGGAGCTCCTCCAGGCCGAATTCCCGCGGCTTGCCGACCAATCCGTCGACCTTCACCGTCCAGGGCGCCGGCTTGAAGTTTGCGGAGTTGGCAGCCGGATCGCCTTTGCCGGTCCCGAATTCATAGAAGTTGTTGTAGGTGGTGGCGTCCTTTTCCGGCGTGACGGGCTCATCGACCCTGTATTTGCTCTTGGACGCGTCGAGTGCGGCCGCGCGGCTCGGCTTGGGCACGGCGAGGGCCAGGCTTCCGGCCGCGGCGGCGATGAAGGTCCGCCGATCCAGGAAGAAGCGCTCCGGGGTGATTTCGGCAGCGGCAATCTTCGGCGTGCGATAGCTGGGCATGGGGTCTCCTCGGTGTCATTCGACTTTTTCTAATACGCAAATGAGCAGAGTTTCGATCACCGGAAAAGGCTGGCGAGACCACGTTTTCGTGCATGACTCGTGAACGTCGCCTGCGTCTTTGGGAGCGCAAGGCCGAGCAATTGGCGCGCAGCATGTACTCCTATGAATTCCCTGATGAAACGACCCCTCCTTGCGGCTGCATTGCGTTGGATTGTCGGGCAACAGGTTTGCCTTTTTCCGTGCGAAATCCTATCTGAACGTAGCTGCAACGAAAGGGAGAATGCTTCATGATCTTCGGCCATCGCGCTCTCGCGGCTCTCGTGCTTGCTGTTGCCATATCGTCACCTGCGATGGCCCAGGATGCCAGGACCGTGCCGCAGTCGCGGTCGGAGATGCAGCTCTCTTTCGCGCCGCTCGTCAAACAGACGGCGAATGCGGTCGTCAACGTGTATGCCGAGCGCGTGGTGGAGCGTCGCTCGATCTTTGCCGGCGACCCTTTCTTCGAGGAATTCTTCGGGCAGCGGATGCCGAATCGCACCGAGAAGCAGTCGTCTCTGGGGTCGGGCGTGATCGTCGGCCGCAATGGCCTGGTCGTGACCAACAACCATGTCATCGAGGGCGGCGACGATATCAAGGTGGCGCTCGCCGACGGGCGTGAGTTCCCCTGCAAAGTCATATTGAAGGATGATCGCCTCGATCTGGCTGTCATGAAAATTCAGTCGGACGGTCCGTTCGACATCGTCCCGATCGGTGATTCCGACGCGGTGGAGGTCGGCGACCTGGTTCTGGCGATGGGCAATCCCTTCGGCGTCGGGCAGACGGTGACGAGCGGCATCGTGTCGGCGCTCGCCCGCAACCAGATTTCCAACGGCGATTTCGGCTTTTTCATCCAGACGGATGCGGCGATCAATCCGGGAAATTCCGGCGGCGGCCTGATCAACATGAAGGGCGAGTTGATCGGCATCAACACCGCGATTTTTTCCAGAGGCGGCGGTTCCAACGGCGTGGGCTTTGCGATCCCCGCCAACCTGGTCAAGGTTTTCGTTGCCTCCGCTGAAGGAGGCAACGGCTCGTTCATCCGTCCCTTCGTCGGGGCGACTTTCGAGCCGGTGACTTCCGATGTGGCCGAGGCGCTCGGGCTTGAGCGGGCCCGCGGGGCGCTGGTGACGGCGGTCGTCGCAGGCGGTCCGGCGGAGAGCGCCGGCATGCGCCCCGGACAGGTGGTCACCGCCGTCAACGGCATACCGGTCGAACACCCCGATGCGCTGGGTTATCGTCTGACCACCGTGGGGATCGGTCACGAGGCGCGGGTTACGATCTCGGAGAACGGCAGTTCGCGCGAAATCGCCCTCAAGCTTGAGCGGGCGCCGGAAACGCAGCCACGAGACGAACGGCTGATCGAGGGGCGCAACCCCTTCGCCGGCGCTGTCGTGGCAAATCTCTCGCCGCGGCTTGCGGACGAGTTGCGCATGCCCACGTCGCTGCAGGGTGTGGTCCTCACCGAGATCAATCGCGGCTCGCCGGCTGCACGTATCGGCCTGGAACCGAAAGATATCGTTCGTTCAGTCAACGGGACGGCAATCGATAGTTCGAAGACGCTGGAAGGCGTCGTCGCCGAGGATGCCTCCTTCTGGCGTGTCGAGATCGAGCGCAACGGCCAGATCATCCGTCAGTTCTTCCGATGACCGATCTCTTCGCCCCCCATGAACCTCCTGAAATGGCCTCGGCAAGGCCGCTGGCCGATCGCCTGCGCCCGCGCACGCTGGCGGAGGTGACCGGCCAGGAGCATCTGACCGGCCCCGACGGCGTGCTCACACGGATGATCGCTTCCGGATCCCTCGGCTCGATGATCTTCTGGGGCCCGCCGGGAACCGGCAAGACAACGGTTGCCCGTCTGCTTTCAGGCGAGGCAGGTCTCGCATTCGAGCAGATTTCGGCAATCTTCTCCGGCGTTGCGGATCTTAAGAAGGTATTCGAATCTGCGCGCGCCCGGCGCATGTCGGGGCGCCAGACGCTGCTTTTCGTCGACGAGATCCACCGGTTCAACCGGGCGCAGCAGGACAGCTTCCTGCCGGTCATGGAGGATGGCACCGTCGTCCTGGTCGGCGCCACCACCGAGAACCCGTCTTTCGAGCTTAACGCCGCGCTTCTCTCGCGGGCCCGCGTCTTGACGTTCAAGCCGCATGACGAGGCCAGCCTCGAGGAACTTCTGAAGCGGGCGGAGGCAGCCGAGGGCAAACCGCTGCCGCTCGATGACGAAGCGCGGGCCAGCCTGATCCGCATGGCGGACGGGGACGGCCGGGCGGTGCTGACGCTCGCGGAAGAGGTATGGCGGGCGGCGCGCCGGGACGAGATATTCGATTCCGCCGGGCTTCAGGAGATCGTCCAGCGCCGCGCGCCGGTATACGACAAGGGCCAGGACGGCCATTACAACCTGATCTCGGCGCTCCATAAATCCGTTCGGGGCTCCGACCCGGACGCGGCGCTCTATTATCTCTGCCGCATGTTCGATGCCGGGGAGGATCCGCTCTATATCGGCAGGCGGCTCGTGCGGATGGCGGTCGAGGATATCGGCCTTGCCGATCCGCAGGCACTGGCGATCTGCAATGCCGCCAAGGATGCCTATGATTATCTCGGGTCTCCCGAAGGGGAACTGGCTCTTGCCGAGGCCTGCGTCTATCTTGCAACGGCGCCGAAATCCAACGCGGTCTATACCGCCTACAAGGCGGCGATGCGCGCGGCCAAGGAGAACGGATCTCTGCTGCCGCCGAAGCACATCCTCAACGCTCCGACGAAGCTCATGAAGGGGGAAGGCTACGGCGACGGGTACCGCTACGATCATGACGAGCCCGACGCATTCTCCGGCCAGGATTATTTCCCCGAGAAGATGGGCAGAAAGACCTTCTACGATCCCCCGGAGCGCGGCTTCGAACGTGAGATCCGCAAGCGGCTGGAGTGGTGGAACAAGCTCCGGCGCGACCGGAATTCGTGAGGGCTCGCCCCAGCTCCGTCACTCCCGCAGGGCTGCCTTGCCACAGGATGCCTTGCTGTCCCGATGAGCCCGTGGCATAGAAGAACCACATCGCAGACGGCTGCACGGATCGAATGGATCCGAACTTCCGCGGGGACGGCCTCGCTCCACATGAAGGAGTTCGATATGGCCTGGTTCACGCTGTTGCTCGCCGGAATTCTCGAAATCGGCTGGGCGATCGGTCTCAAATACACGGATGGATTTACGCGGTTCACGCCGACTGTGCTGACGGTCGGGTCGATGATCCTGAGCGTCGTTCTGCTCGGAATAGCGGTGCGTTCGCTGCCGCTTGGCACGGCCTATGCCGTGTGGACCGGCATCGGCACCGTCGGTACCGTCATTCTCGGCATCATTCTGTTCGCAGAGCCCGCAACGGCGATGCGCCTCGGCTGCATCGGCCTTATCGTCGCGGGCATCGCCGGTCTGAAGCTCGTCGGCTGACGTGTTGGACCACTGAAATTCTGCCCCTCATCCGGCCTGCCGGCCACTCTCTTCGCGCCAGCGGGGCGAAGAGACTCGCGGCGCCCCGGCAGGGGGATGAGGAGCAAGTGACCCTTCACGTCACTTCAGCGCGTCGAGTACGACCGCGGCAGCCAGCATTTCCCGCCAGCGGTTTTCGCGCCGTCTGAATGCCTCTTCGTCTGTTCCCCACTGTTCGATCTGCCAATCCTCGTCGACATGAGCGGCAGCCCATGCCTGTTCGGCGGAGAGCCTGCCCAGGGCGAGGGCAAGAGCGAGCAGGGCGGATCCGGTCAGGCTGGTGACGGTGTGCAGGCAGGCGAGGCCGAGCGGTGTCGCAAAGCCGCGCAGGCCCTCGGCAAAGGCCGAGACCGCCTCCGCCGGTTGTTCCTGATGGATCACGCCTTCCACGAGAATGAACCGGGCGCCGAGCGTCCGGGCGGCCCAGTCGATTATCGGATTCCAGTGTTCGTTCTGCCGAGCGACGAGTTCTTTCGGGCTGTCGGCCCGATAGCAGAGAAGATCGCTGCCGACAAAACGGACGATATCGTCGAAGACCGCACGATCGTCGAGCGCAACTCCGTCGATCGCGGTGTTGACGATCCGCGTGAGCGGCATCGCCGAGGGATCGATGATTTCGGTCTGGGCGTCCCACTCGGCTGCCAGCAGCTCTGCGAGCTTTTCGGTAGGTACGGTGAGCGCCCGTTTGGCCGGTGTGCGTACTGACCTTCCGTCGAGGAGCACGGCGTATCCGCCGTCATCCGCCGGTGCGGCGCTCGCCTGCTTGTAGAAGCGTTTCGGCAGCGGTTTCTGCATTTGGATCTGGGCCCGGCGCACAGGATCGTCGTGGCTCAGCGCACCACTCAGTTCGTCGCGAATATCAGGCATGGCTATGGTCCATCCATTCGATTATGTCTGCCGGAACGCGGGCGATGTGATCCGCACCGGATGCCATCAGCTCCGGGACACTGGCGTAACCCCAGGCGACGCCCAGGGCATCGGCGCCGGCGGCCTTCGCCATCTGCATGTCATAGATCGCGTCTCCGATCACGATCGTGTCGCGGGGATCGACTCCGGCCTCCGCGCAGCACTCCGTCACCATGGCGGGATGCGGCTTCGAGGGGCAGTCGTCCGCCGTGCGGGAGACGAAGAATATCTTGTCGAATCCATGCATCGCCGCGATATGCGTCAGACCTCGCCTCGATTTGCCGGTGACGGCGCCGATCAGCAGTTCGTCGCGTCCAACCAGAGTCTGCATCATCTCCGCAATGCCCGGAAACAGCGCTTCGCTGCAGCCGGGTTCGCCTCGTACCGAGGCGAATATAGATTTGTAATGCGCCGTCATTGCGGTCGCCCGGTCGTCGACGTGTTCCTGCCCCATGAGCCGGGCAATCGCGATATCGAGAGTGAGGCCGATGATCGCCTTGGTCGCGTCCGCTGTCGGGCGATCCAAATCGAAGGCCTCGAAGGTGCGGGCCATCACCTCATGGATCAGTCCCGCGCTGTCGACGAGCGTTCCGTCGCAATCGAAAAGGACGAGCTTCATCACTCTTCCTCGCCGGCGGCGTTTTCGTCGAAGCCGAGCAGATTCCAGCTCTGCACCATGTGCTGGGGCAGGGGAGCGGTGATCTTCAGCCGCCCGCCGTTCGGATGCGGAATATCTATGTGCCGCGCATGAAGGTGCAGCCGGTTCTGCAT
The DNA here is from genome assembly GCF_000375585.1 of Sinorhizobium meliloti 4H41. Taxonomy (GTDB): domain Bacteria; phylum Pseudomonadota; class Alphaproteobacteria; order Rhizobiales; family Rhizobiaceae; genus Sinorhizobium; species Sinorhizobium meliloti_A. Next base: position 22,405 of record NZ_AQWP01000031.1, read on the forward strand.
GCCGCCAGGGAAGGTCCAGTTGACGTCCGCTTCGAAGTATTTCGGGTCGCCGATGATCGGATGGCCGATATGGGCGGCGTGGACGCGCAGCTGGTGCGTGCGGCCGGTATAGGGTTCCATTTCCAGCCAGGCGAGATTCTGCCCGGCTTGCTCGACGATCCGGTAATAGGAGATGGCGTGGTCGGCGCCATTCTCGCCGTGCTTGGCAATCCGGACACGGTCGCCATCGGGCGTGGGCTCCTTTACGAGCCAGGTGGAAATCTTGTCTTCCCGCTTGCGCGGCACGCCCCTGACCAGGGCCCAGTATGTTTTCTTGGTGTCGCGCTCGCGAAATGCCGCGGTCAGCTGTTGCGCAGCCCCACGCGTGCGGGCGACGACAAGTACGCCCGACGTGTCACGGTCGAGACGATGGACGAGGCGCGGCTTTTCGCCCTTCTGGCTGGTCCAGGCCTCGAGCATCTTGTCTATGTGCCGGTTGACGCCCGAGCCGCCCTGAACGGCAAGGCCGGCCGGTTTGTTGAGCACGATGACCTTGGCATCCTCATGCAGCACCATGCGCGACAGAAGCTCCCCGTCCGGCGATTGACGCAGGTCCCGGCCGCCGATCGGGCCGGATTTCGCTTCCTTGGGATCGACGCCGAGCGGCGGAATGCGGATCGTCTGGCCGGGTTGTATGCGCGTGTCGGATTTTGCCCGCGCCCCGTCCACGCGGATCTGTCCGGAACGCAGCAGCTTCTGCAGCGGACCGAAACCCAGTCCGGGGAAATGCACCTTGAACCAGCGGTCGAGACGCATTCCCGCTTCGTCGCTGTCAACCTGCCTGTGTTCTATGCCCGCCATTTTGCAGAAATCCGCCTTCTTTTCTTTAAAGGCTGGCTTTAGACCATTGCGCGCATCAGGGCCAGCCCGGCGAACACGGCAAGTATCGAAAGACCGACGCTCGCCACGATATAGGCGAGGCCGCTCATCGTCTGCCCGTGTTCCAGAAGGGTGATCGCGTCGAGCGAAAAGGCCGAGAACGTCGTGTAGCCCCCCAGCACGCCGGTGATCAGGAACACGCGTATTTCCGGCGAGGCTCCCATCTTGTGCATGATGAATTGCGCCAGAAAACCGATCAGAAAGGAACCCGTAACGTTCACGAACAGCGTCCCCCAGGGAAAGACGGGTCCGGCGCGCTGCAGCATCCAGAGGCCGACGAGGTAGCGCAGGACGGAGCCAAGAGCGCCGCCGGCACCGACGAGGAGGATATGGTTCATCAAATTGTTCCGATCCGAGAAGGCTGCATCCTGTCAGCCGAGCCTCTCGGCGTGCCATCTGAGATGGTCGTCCATGAAGGTCGAAATGAAATAATAGGAATGGTCGTAACGCTCATGCATCCGGAGCGTAAGCCCGATGCCCGTTCCTTTGACGGCTTCTTCGAACAGCCAGGGGCGCAGACCGTTTTCGAGGAAGCTATCCGCCTTGCCCTGGTCGATCAGGAATTCCGGGAAGCGGGCCCCGTCCTCGACGAGGGCGCAGGCATCGTATTTCCGCCAGGCGGTCTTGTCGGGACCGAGATACTTCTCGAAGGCACCGACCGACCAATCGGCGGAAGACGGCGCGACGATCGGCGCGAAAGCGGAGCAACTCTTGAAACGCTCGGGGTCCTTGAGAGCGACGGTCATTGCGCCATGCCCGCCCATCGAGTGGCCGAAGATACCCTGGCGGCTCATATCCACGCGGAAATGCTGGCCGACGAGGGTCGGGAGTTCTTCTGTGATGTAGCTGTACATCCGATAGTGCTCGTCCCAGGGCTTCTCCGTCGCATCGAGATAGAAGCCGGCGCCCTTGCCCATCTGCCAGTTGGTGAGCTCATCGGGAACATCCGCCCCTCTTGGGCTCGTATCCGGGCAGACGATGATGAGTCCCAGTTCCGAGGCCATGCGCCGGTACTCGCCTTTCTCCATGACATTGGCGTGGGTGCAGGTGAGGCCGGAGAGATACCAGAGAACGGGGCGAGGCTCCGTGATCGCCTGCGGCGGTACAAAGACGGCGAAGGTCATTTCGCCTTTGCAGGCCGTGGAATCATGAGCGTAGACGCCCTGCATGCCGCCGAAGGCCGTGTTCTGCGAGATTACTTTCATTCTTTGCTCCTGAATTTCATGGGGTGGCACCCGCAAGCTGAACCGCGGCATTGACGGCGGCGGCGACGAGCACCGTGTTGAAGAAGAACGAGACGATAGCGTGCATCAGGTTCACGCGGCGCATCGCCGTTGTCGTGATGGCGACATCCGACGTCTGCGCCGTCATCCCGATGACGAAGGCGAAATAGAGGAAATCGTATCCGCCGGGACTGTCGGTCTCCGGGAATGCAAGACCGCGCGCTGCGGGATTGCTGGCGGGATCATTGCGGTCGGCAAGCCAATAAAGATGAGCATAATGCAGCGCCGCCATGGTGTGGATCGTCGCCCAGCCGAGCGCAACCGCTGCGAAGGCGATGGACAGCCCCACCGCGCCGCCGCCCCCGGCGCGGTTCAGCGCGAGGAACAGAGCCACCAGCGACGTCGCCGCGGCAACGAGCGTCACCAGGAAGATGATCGGCTCCGGCTCACCCGTGTCGCGCGCATTGGCCTGGAGATAACTGCCTGTAAGTTTGGGAAGCCGCAAAGCCGTGATCGACAGATAGATAAGGAAAAAGAGGATGGCCGCGACCTCGATTGCTTCTGCGCGGAAGAATGCAAAACCGATCGGCAGGCTCATCAACCCGCCCGTCAGGGCGAGATAGAACGGCCAGTGCCGCAGGCCTGCCTTCCTATCCATTCGCCGCCTCCGTTCGCCGGCTCTACCTTTTTACCCGTCGGCAGAGTCGGTCAAGCGTTTCGAGGAAAGCGGAGCGGTCGCGGGAGGTGAGGGCGGCGTTATAGCCTTTGCTTTCCCCGGTCTCCCTGAGATGGGCCGAGAGGTCTCGCATCGCGGATGCCATGCCGATGTTGGTTTCGTCGAAGACGCGCCCGGTCGGCCCGGTGACGAGCGCTCCGGCGCCGACGCAGCGCACGGCAAGCGGCACGTCGGCAGTGACGACGATGTCGCCGTCCCTGGCGCGTTCGGCGATCCAATCATCCGCTGCGTCGAAACCGGCCGACACGATGACGTTGCGAACCATCGGATCGCGCGAGGGGCGCAGGCCGGAATTGGCGACGAAGGTCACCTCCAGGCCATGGCGCTCGGCCACCTTCAGGATTTCCGGCTTTACCGGGCACGCATCGGCATCGACATAGATCATCGTGGATAATTTCCCGGCAGGCAAAAAAGCGCCGGATTCAGTGTCCTCCGGCGCTTTCCTGAATGAGATTGCGAACTCAGTAGACAACGACAGAGCGAATGCTCTCGCCGGAATGCATGAGCTCGAACCCCTTGTTGATGTCCTCGAGCGGCATGGTGTGGGTGATCATCGGATCGATCTCGATCTTGCCCTCCATGTACCAGTCGACGATCTTCGGCACGTCGGTGCGCCCGCGCGCGCCGCCGAAGGCGGTGCCCATCCAGGTGCGGCCGGTGACGAGCTGGAACGGCCTGGTGGCGATCTCCTGGCCGGCGCCGGCGACNCCGATGATCACCGACTTGCCCCAGCCGCGATGCGAGGCTTCGAGCGCCTGGCGCATGACCTTGGTGTTGCCGGTGCAGTCGAAGGTGTAGTCGGCGCCGCCGATCTGGTCGGCACCGCGCTTCGTCAGGTTGACGAGA
>NZ_AQWP01000032.1 GCF_000375585.1 Sinorhizobium meliloti 4H41
GTAAGCGGTGCATTGATCCCGTCTGGCGATAGCGGGTTATCGGGCTTATTCGTGTGAGCTCAGGGAATGAGCTTGGTATGAATTGCTATGTCTGAAGCTATGTCCGAACATAGAACGTTCCATATGATCGAAGCCGTTGCGGGTCGTCTGGAGGGCGCGCCGCGAGAGGTTCGACGCTGGTCAGATGAGTTCAAGGCTCAGGCGGTAGCCGAGAGCATGGAGCCCGGTGCGAGCGTTTCGGCGATAGCGAGGCGTATAGGGATCGACCCATCGCAGTTGTTCACATGGCGGCGCAATGCCCGTTTGAAAGCGGAGGCCGTTGTCGATACGGCTCGGGGCGAAAGCTCCACCGCGGACATCATGATCGGCGACGCTGTGATCCGCGTGAATGTCGGGATCGACGAGCCCCATCTCGTCAGGCTTATCCGCGCGGTACGCTCTGCATGATCCCGGCTGGTACGAAGGTCTTCTTGGCCAGTCATCCCGTCGACTTCCGCAAAGGTCCGGATAGCCTATTGGCGCTGGTGCGTGATGCTGGAAGTGATCCATTCAATGGCTCGCTCTACGTTTTCCGCGCCAAAAGAGCAGACAGAATCAAGATCGCCTGGTGGGATGGCTCAGGCGTCTGCCTGTATTCGAAGCGGCTCGAAAAAAATCAGTTCGTCTGGCCGAAAATCGGGCGGTCCCGCGTGCAGCTCAACCACGCCCAACTGATGGCGCTGGTGGACGGGATGGACTGGAAGCGCGTGCGCACGGTTGCAGTAAAGCGGCCGGAATTTGCTGGGTAAAGCCCTGCGGCAGAGTGAATCAGGCGGCTGAAACTGAGGGAAAATCTCGCCGAAATGTGCTCTACATTAGGGCATGACACCAGCCGATCTCGAGCTTCCTGATGACGTTGATGCGCTGAAAGCCATGGTCATGGCGATGGCCGCAAAGGCTGCGCGCGCCGATGTTCTGGAAGACGAAGTCGCTGATCTGAAGGCCCGCAATGCGGACGCTGACGAACAGATCGCCAAGTTGAAGCTGATCCTCAAAGCCTTCAATCGATACAGGTATGGCCGCCGCTCGGAAAAGCAGGGAAAGACCATCGAGGCAGACCTGGACGAACAGGGCGCGTTTGTCTTCGAAGAAATCGACACTGGCATTGCCGCGATCGAGGCGCTGGTTTCCAAGGGTCGCAATCCAGCCGCTGCAAGGCGTGCGCCGCGTCCACGCACGGGCTTTCCTCCGCACCTGGAGCGGGTGCATGTGGTCATTGAACCGGACGAACTGCCCGAACATGCTGGCAAACAGAAGGTCCTGATCGGGGAAGATATCTCCGAGCGGCTTGATGTTATCCCGCCAAAGTTCCGGGTGATTGTCACCCATCGCCCGAAGTATGCCTTCAAGAACGAAGACGGTGTCATCCAGGCATCGGCCCCGGCGCATATCGTCGAAAGCGGCATTCCGACAGAAGCGTTGCTCGCCTATGTCGCGGTTTCTAAATATGGCGACGGGTTGCCGCTTTATCGACAGGAGGCGATCTTCCTGCGCGATCATGTCGAAGTCGACCGCGGGATCATGGCACGGTGGATGGGCAAGCTCGGGTTCGAACTCGAGATCCTCGCGGACTACATCTTCAGCCAGATCAAGAGAGGCGAACGAATATTCGCCGACGAGACGACATTGCCGACACTTGTTCCCGGATCGGGGTCGGCAAAGACAGCGTATTTATGGGCTTACGCGCGGGACGACCGACCGTTCGGCGGCAGTGGACCGCCGATGGTGGCCTATCGCTTTGAAGACAGTCGATCCGGTGATTGTGTTGCTCGCCATCTCGAAGGCTATCGCGGCATTCTGCAGATCGACGGATACACTGCCTATAACCGTGTTGCCCGCCCTGACCGCGGAAACGACGGCGCTCTTTTGGCGGGGTGCTGGGCGCATGGTCGACGTCGGTTTTACGAGCTGCACGCAAACGACAGCTCAAAGGTGGCAACGGCAACAATCGAAAAGATGGGCGCACTTTGGTCGATCGAGGAAACGGTGCGCGGACAAAGCCCCGATGTTCGCGTTGCCGCCCGTCAGGAGGCCTCCGCTGCAGTCGTTGCCGATCTCTACAAACTCTGGCAGGACACGCTGCCCCGCATCTCTGGAAAATCAAAGCTCGCTGAGGCAATTCGCTATGCCCTTAATCGACGGGAAGCCTTCGAACAATTCCTCCATGACGGGCGCATCGAGATAGACTCCAACATTGTTGAGCGTGCAATCCGGCCTCAGGCAATTGTTCGGAAGAATAGCCTATTTGCCGGAAATGCCGGCGGCGGAAGGACTTGGGCGACGCTCTCTACGCTCATCCAGTCCGCCAAGATGAACGAAGTCGATCCGCTGGCCTGGCTGACGCAGACGCTCGAGCGTATCGCCGCAGGTTGGCCATCAAGCGATCTCGACGCTCTAATGCCCTGGAACTTCAAGAAGTAACGGCCTCACGTCACCGCTTACGCACCTCTTCCTGCTTGAGAGTTTTCATGAAGCTCTCCGCCTTCGCGTTATCGTAAGGATTTCCGACACGGCTCATGCTCGCTTGGATCCCGTGAAGATGCAAAAGTTCAGAGTAAGCCCCGCAAGCGTATTGAACTCCGCGATCGGAATGATGCACGAGGCTCCCGGGCTCGGGTCGGCGATCAGCGATGGCCATCTCGAGCGCCTCGATAGCAAGGCTTGCTTTGAGATGCGTATCCAACGCCCATCCGACCACCTTCCGGCTAAACGCGTCAAGGACAACGGCAAGGAAGGCAAACTCCTCAGCCAGATGCAGGAAGATGATATCGGCAACCCATAGCTGGTTGACGCCATTGAGGATCATCCCCCTTGCGAGGTTTTGCACGACTTGCCAACCATGCCTGGAGTTCGTCGTCATAGGAACAAAGGGTCTTGCGCGCAGGCACAGCAGATTGTCCTCACGCATGATCCGTAGAACGCATTTGTGATTCACTTGCCACCCCTCCCGCCGCAGCTGTCGGGCGAAATGAAAAAACTGACCCCCGCACCTGGCCGTCGATCCACTCGGGCAGCTTTTGACTGAAGCTGGCAAAGGCGAAGGTCAGGTGGGAGGCGCCCAGCACCGCGACAAAGATCTGCGCCGGGAAAATGACGCCGGTCGCCGGATCGATCACCGCCACCGTCTGGCCGGCATAGTCGGTCTGCATCACCGCGCCCGCCGCATGCCGGTTGCGGAACGTCGGGCTCGCCCGCCGTTGGAAGGCGGAGAACCGGTCGAGAACCACGTGAAGCCGTAGCCGTCGGGATGGGCGGCGCGATATTCCTGCCACAGAAGTGTCAGCGTCACCCCTTCGCGCTTCAGCTCCCGGGCAACCAGCGCCCAGTCCGGTTCGCTCAGGTCCTGCGGCGGGCGGCCCATTCTGTGAAACAGACGCCGTTCCAGCGCCGCATCGTCGTCGTAGCCCGGCGCCAACGGCCAGCTCGACAGCCCCGCCTCCCGCGCCCGCAGCAAATAGGTCGAAACCGAGGTCTTGCCGATCTTCAGCCGCTCGGCCACCTCGCGCACCGACAGACCCTGTTCATAGGTCAGGCGCAGGATCGTCCGGATGTCCCTCACGCTCGTTCGTCTCGCTTGCTTCCGTCTTGGCATGGCCCTCTCAACGTCTCGTGAGGGGCCAGATTGCCAGAACGGCGCAGCGCGCAGCCGAGGACCGACCATCAAATTCGCCCGGTAACTGTCCGGGACTTAGCGGAATCGCTGTCCGCGACTTAGCGGAATTGCTGTCCGGGACTTACTGAAATCCGTGTCCGGGACTTAACGAAACACGCAACCCGCGCATAAGAGCATGCCAGCCGTCGTCTAAATGCCCTGTCTCCTGCTTTGTGCATCAGCTTCACGCATGGTTTCGTCGTCAAAGGCGAGAGAAAAAACACGGCTAAAGAACTTGCAAATGTCCGGCCTATTGAAGGACGGACGTATGAAGAAGCAGAGATTTACGGAAGAGCAGATCATTGCGATGCTGAAGGAGCAGGAGGTTGGCGCAAAGGTGGCCGATCTCTGCCGCAAGCATGGGATTTCAGAAGCGACTTTTTACAACTGGAAAGCCAAATACGGCGGCATGGAGAGGCGAAGCGACTGAGGGCGCTCGAAGAGGTCGTGTCCCGCCGAGTGGCGTAGTTCGGCGGTAGCGAAGCCGCTCGCGAGTGCGCCCTCAATGGCGCCGTAGCGAGCGAGCGGCGGAGCGGGTGGTCATCGATGTTCTCCGCTAGGGTGGGTTGCTACAGCCAACCTGATTCGAAGGAACCATCGATGACCGACGACATGATGAACCTGCGCGCGCTCGTGGAGAAGACGTCTTTCTTCATAAGAAAACGAACGGCTTATGCATGGCCCGGCCTTCGGGCACCCCTATTGAAGCTTCACCTCCTGCTGAACGACAGTTTCAGCACCCACGTCGCGGCCGCTCATAATTGGCCTCGCGGCTAGACTAAACCCATCTCTTGATTGCCATGACGGCGGCTCGACGGAGTCGCCGCAGATTGGGCATCTGTCCAGACAATATCTCAGTAAGTTCGCCGTCCAAGGTATCGTGCCGGATAGAGGTTCTCGGCCTAAGAAAGGCAGTTGTTTGCATGCAGCCTCCATCGCTCGAGTAAGCAGCTACGTAGCCGGCTTTTTGCAACGCCGCCAAAACTGCGGCATTGTAGCGCCCGAACGGTATCGCAGCGCACCGAATGGGCTCGCCGCATATTCGCTCCAAGCTCGCCTTCGACGCATTCAGCTCGCTGTCGAGTTCTCTCGCGGATAAGCGGGTCCAATCGCGGTGAGCAATGCCGTGGCTGCCGATGCGCATGCCCATCTGCAGGAGAGCTCGGATGTCCTCGGCGCCGAGCGATCCCGGATCGCCGATGCGACCCGTCAGCACAAAGAATTCGGCGCTGAGGCCGCGCCTCTGCAACTCCGGGCCCGCGATCAAGTAGTCGGAGATGTTGCCATCATCGAATGTGATGAACAATCGCTCGCGGTCGGAATGCCCAGCGATACGGTCGAGCACATCGCGGAAGCGGTCAATGCCGATCCAAAAATCATTTTCAATCGGATCAAGCACGCGGTGGGGCGTTCCGATGCCGTGAAAATTCAGAACCCGGAATTTTCTCGAGGCCGTCGGCATTCTCAGCTCTGCCGTTTTGTCAGGAAGTATGATGCTGGCCTCAAGGGCATCATAGCGCTTTGCAGCGCCGCCCTATGCGCCGATCCGCGCCAGGACCTGAGGGCCTGGCCAAAAGCTATACCCAGCCTGAATAACGACGTCGGCAAAACGCCGTGATGGCGCCTGTAGTAGCGGATCCTATTGGCCGTGAGGAGCGCGAACAACCGAGGATCGGCTCCGCTGCCACCACCAATATGTGTGACCTGCGAGCGCGGCTCATAGACGATCTCGAAGCCGGCCTCGCGGACTCTTCTCTGGTAATCTACCTCCTCACTATAGAGAAAAAATGATTCGTCCCAGTCACCGACGACGCGCCGCGCCTTAGCTGAAACCAACAACGCCGACCCGGTTGCCCACTCTATCGATCCGCCACGATCATATCTGTTTGCTTGGCCGACGATCTCGCCCCAACCGAGCCCGGCGGCGAGCGTCCCGCCCAAAACGGCATCAGCCCATGCCGTACACAGGGACGGTTCGCGCCGTAACGTCGGATCGGTCGTTCCATCCTCCCGGAAATTTCTGGGAACGGCAATTCCCACTGACGCCGTTGCGGCACGCTCGACAAGCGGTCTTGCCGCGCCTGGATAGAGCCGAAGGTCGGGATTGAGGATCAGCATATCGGAGTTGGAATCTGTGATCGACGCAGCTGCATTGATGGCCGCCGCATAGCCGGCATTTCTACCCATGCGTATGACTGCCGGCCTAACTGGGTGGGATTCTGCCAGCCCAGCCGAGCCATCCACGGACTCGTTGTCGACGACGATGACCCTGACGCTGTCGATGCCTTTCAGGCCTGCCGGCAGGGAGTCTAGCAGTGCAGGCAGGGCGGAAGCGCTGTTGAAGGTGACGATAACAACAGACAGGGGAAAGGGTTTCCCGACATGCTTGCTGCCAATCTCCTGCTGAGGTATCACCACGCTTAGCCCCTATCTACTGGCGGCGATTGCAGTCGACGTATCCGGCAAGCGATCCCACGGTTTCGAAGACTTCGGCCGTAAACTCGCTATCGTCGATCTCGAATCCGAAACGCGATTCGATCGCCATGGCTAGGTTGATTACAGCGAATGAGTCCAACTCGGGTATACTCCCGAACAACGGGGTCGAGGCGTCCGCAATCCTGCTCGCGTCTTCTATGCCAAGCGTTTGAATAATGATGTCCTTCACTTCGTTGAGTGTTGATGTACATGAGTCCATGACATTCGTCCGTTCCCTTAAAAAACCCAGATGGGCAAAAAAACTGGCGGCTAGACGAGAACCTCCACCGGAAGTGGATGCCCGAGAAATGCTGTCGGGCTGGCGGTCAGACCGTAAGCACCCGCTTGAAAAACGACCACAAGGTCACCAATATCTGCGCGCGGAAGTGTGATATTGTCGCCCAGAATGTCCAGCGGTGTGCAAAGGCAACCAACGACCGAGACGTTCTCCAACTCGGTCTCCTTCATTCTCTTCGCGACAGCGATCGGATAGTTTCGGCGAATGACTTGGCCGAAATTGCCGGACGCGGCCAACTGATGATGAAGACCGCCATCGACGACCAAATACACTTTTCCACGTGACAACTTGCGGTCGACGACGCGCGTGACATAGACTCCAGACTCACCGACCAGATATCGCCCGAGTTCGATGACGACGCGTGCGTCGGGAAGATTCGGGCGGACTGCGCACTCCATCAGGTCACCGAGAGTCGCCCCGATGGCCGAAAGGTCCAGTGGACGGTCCCTTTCGAAATACGGAATCCCGAAACCACCGCCGAGATTGAGATAGCGGACCGGCCACGGGCATTCTTTGGCAAGCCTAATCAGGAGTGAGACATGCTTTGCCAAGGCCTCACAAAGGATGTCTGCATGAAGGTTCTGCGACCCGGAGAAAACATGAAAACCGAGAAAGTCCAGCTCTGCGGCTGCAAGCTTTTGGAGCAGCGACGGTATCTCCTCGACGTCGATTCCGAACTGCTGCGGCCCGCCACCCATGCGCATTCCGGATCCTTTGATTTGGAAATCAGGGTTGATCCGTAAAGCAACGCGCGGCCGAATTCCAAGCCGGCTGCCGACCTCGACGACGCGTGCGGCTTCGGTTGGGGATTCGATCTCGATAGTCACGCCGGCGGCGACCGCCTGTGTGAGTTCGACCATAGTTTTCCCTGGTCCCGCGAAGCTGATGTGCGATGCCGGTATCGGCGTATCAAGCGCCGTCTTCATTTCAGTCGTCGACGCAACGTCGAAGGCATCGACCAGCCGAGCCAAATGCTGAACCACCGCAGGCATGGGATTGGCTTTCACCGCATAGCTCAAATGAATGTCCGAGGGCAGGACAGAGCGAAGAAATTTGACACGCGATGTGATCAGTCGGCGATCATAGGCGAAGAACGGTGTGCCACCGACACACTCCGCAAGCCGATTGATGGGAATGCCACCCACGGAGAGCCAGTTCCCCACAACGTCGAACAGTGCGATGGTCGGATGCGAATTCACGATACTAGCAGCTCCCGCAGCAGGACGCGATCGAATTTCCCGTTAGGCGTCGTTGGAATGGATTTCATTTCGACCACCGTCGAAGGAACCATGTAGGGTGGCAACTCGCGCCTGAACTCAGACAACAGGGCCGGGATATCGAGCGGCCCTTGGCTTATCGAGCTCGCCACCAAAACGATGCGTTGCCCCAAAACCGGATCTTGGACGCCAAGCGCGACGGCGTCGAGGACCAGGGCTGTGCCATACGCGACCTCTTCGATCTCTGTCGGGCTGACGCGATACCCGGAGGTTTTGATCATCTCGTCCCTACGCCCGACAAAGAACAGGAACCCCTCCTCATCGGCCACAACCGTGTCTCCGGAAAACACCGCTATCTCGGGGGCCCGCCAGCCAGCGTCACGGCCCGGCAACGGCCGGAATCGTTCCGCCGTCCGCACCGGATCGTTCCAATAACCCAATGCCACTAAGGGACCGCGGTGCACAAGTTCGCCTTGTTCCCCGGGATCACAGCGCGACCCGTCCGGCCGCAAGACCAGGATTTCGGCATTGGGGATCGCTTTGCCGATCGAGTCTGGCCGGCGGTCGACTTCGGCCGGATCAAGATAAGTCGAGCGAAAGGCTTCGGTGAGGCCATACATCAGGTAGGGAAGCGCCTTCGGAAACAGAGCGCGTAACCTGTCGAGCGTAGCCTTCGGCATTCGCCCCCCGGTGTTCGCGAAATAACGTAGCCGTGAGGCAACTTCGGCCGGCCACTCCAGGTTCGCGACCTGAAGCCAGAAAGGAGGAACACCGGTAATTCCGGTAACCCGGTGTTTTTCGCAGAGTCGTACAACATCGCCAGGCAGGAGATAGTTCATCAGCACGACATGCGCGCCTGCGTTGAATGCCGTCGTCAGCTGGCTAAGGCCCGCATCGAAGCTTAACGGTAAGACGGAAAGGATCGTGTCGGCTGGGGAGTTCTGCAGATAATGGCTGACGCTCTCTGCGCCGACGATCAGATTGCGATGACTGAGAACGACCCCCTTGGGTTTACCCGTGCTACCAGACGTGTAGAGCATCGCCGCCATCTCGGAGTCGACCGTACAGATCCGGGGAAGCTCGGCATCCTTATCAGCAAAAATTTGCCTCCAGTGGCGCACCTGGCAGCCCGGAACACTGATCCCATCACTCCCACTGGACCTTTCGTCGACAAGGATTACCTGGTCAATCAAACTGTTGCTGCTTAGATGGTCTTGCAGCTGCGCCAGACGGTCGGTGGAGGTCACCAGCACGCGCACGCCGCAATCGGCAAGGATGTAGGCTACCTGTTGCGGCCTTAGGAGCGGGTTCACCGGTACAAAGACGCCGCCCGCCGCAGCGGTGCCGAAGATGGCGACCACCGTTTCGATGCGTTTTTCGAGCAGAACCGCTACCCGATCGTCGCGACGCAGCCCAGTTGCTGTCAGTCCAGAAGCGAATCCGCAAATCAGCTTCCAAAGCTCGGCATACCCATAAGTCGTGTTCTTGTAGGTAAGAGCAGGAGCTGGCGCGTGGAGCAGCGCTGCGTGACGAGGCAAATCGGACAGGTTGACCTTGATTAGCGGTTGCATGGGCGTCCTCCCCGTCACCACGGCACGCATGTGAGTTCGCTGTAGAGATAATCGATTTGGCTGGCTTCTAATCGGCTACTCCGGAACATCTTGGGACGTGGCGAACGAAGCGCGACGGAGAAGCGCGGGCACCAACCGGCCACGCGTTCTTCAACCAGCGTCGCCACGACTCCGAAGCGAGTAAGGAAATAGCTGAAGACATGACGGGCGGCTCTTTGAAACAGTTCGGGATTGCCCACGTGCAGGATCGACGCGAACAACGGAAGGCTCTTCCGCCGGTCCCGTCGAAAAATCACATAGCAATATTCATTATCTCGAAGCACAACCAAATGGTGCGCTGCAGCTGCGTGCGCATGATCCCGGTAAATCTCAAGGTCGCGCCCCCGGAGCCTGCATTCGATTGAGGTCGGATCGGAGATTACGCGCGTGCGCGTCGCCCATCGCGGCCACGGCCAGTTCGGAACCAACATGGTCGCCGTATCCAGATGCTGGAAGTTAAGGCGAGCATTCAGCGAGACGACGTTGCCGCTGGGCGACAAGTCGGTAAAGGTGTAGCCATCCTGAGCGAGCACCGCTCTCAGAAGCTTCAGCCCATGCGACCGATATTCCTTGGTTACGCACCATGCGGCTAAGTTGCAGAACCTCTCCAACCGACCTTCAACGTGCCGCTGCGAGTAGAACGCAAGATAGACGCCAAGCACGCGATCTCCACAAACAAGCATGAAGCCGTGGTTGGGCGATGCCATCTGCCATGACGGCTGGATGGCGGCAGCCCATTTTTCCGGTGTGATCCGACCGTTCAACTCATCGTGGAGGAATTGGGCAACCCGGGCCACATCCGCAAAAGTAATCGGGTATGTCTCGATGCTCTTATCGACCCTTTTCACGTCAGAGTGTGACACACTCCACCTCCCCAGCTACCCGCCCCGAGGACATGCACGGATTGCGATACTTGGTATATCGCTGCTTCACGAGCAAAGGTACTTCGACAAAAGGTGCAAGTCCCTATCCCATTTGGCAACTGGAGGCTATTGATAACGAAACGTATGGTCTTGCCTGGACGTGATCTGCGGACACGTGGGAGGCAGCCATGCCAATTCGTCACCATATTCTGATCCTGGTTGAGAACCTGCCCGTCCCGTTCGATCGGCGAGTCTGGCAAGAAGCTCAAGCCTTATATGAGGCCGGCTATGAGGTGTCGGTCATTTGCCCCAAGGGAAAAGGCCACGATAAGGCCTACGAGGTGATGGGGGGTATTCATATATATCGTCATCGGTTACGGGAGGCGGACTCCACCGTTGGCTACATGCAAGAGTATTTCACCGCTCTTTGCCATCAGGTTTACCTTTCATTTCGGATAAGGTGGCGTAGGCGGATTGACGTCATACAGGCATGCAATCCTCCGGATTTAATGTTTCTCGTGGCTCTCATTCATAAGATTCTCTTTGGTACATTTTTCGTGTTCGATCACCATGACTTGGGTCCGGAGCTCTATTTGAGCAAATTCGGCCGAAAGGATTTCCTCTATTGGCTGATGTGCTTCCTAGAGAGGCAAACTTTTCGCGTCGCCGATGCAAGCATCGCCACCAATGAAACCTTTCGCGACATCGCCGTGACACGCGGCAGTATGAATCCCGACAGGGTCGTTGTGGTGAAGAGCTATCCAGAGACCGCCAAGTTCAAGCGCGCGGCTCCTGACCGTTCGCTCTTTGTCCCCGGAAAGCATCTCGTAGGCTATTTAGGCATCATGGGCGCCCAGGACGGTGTGGAAACATTGCTCCGAGCCATAGCTGAGGTTCTGCATGTTCGAAAGCGTGACGACATCAACTGCGTTATTATCGGCGACGGACCGGAACTCCACCGGCTGAAGGACCTCGCCGCCGAACTGAATTTGGGCAGCTCGGTGCGTTTTACCGGATATCTCAGCGGCCCTTCGCTCATCGCGCATCTGTCGGCGCTAAGCATTGGCGTCATTCCAGATCCGCCCAACGAATTTAATGACAAGCTATCCATGAACAAGGTGTTTGAATACATGATGCTGGGCTTGCCCTTCGTTCAGTTCAATTTGGGCCAAGCGACACGCGAAGCTGGTAGTGCCGCCTTGGTTGTGCGGGAGCACTCCCCCCGCGCGCTCACTGACGGCATACTCACGCTTGTCGATGATCCTGAACGGCGCAGGCGTATGGCGTTGTCGGGCCGTGCCATTGCCGCACGCGAATTTCAGTGGCCCGCCGAAGCCCGGCGGTATCTTGAGGTGTACCGAAACCTGCTCCTGTCAGGATTGAACGTAAATGATCAGCGTCATTATCCCGCATCTTGATCAGCCGGACGCTCTGAAGCAGTGCCTTGCATCGCTTTTCGTTCAAAGGCGGCCTAGACAGCCGGTCGAGTTCATCGTTGTCGATAACGGCTCGACAATGATGCCGGACGACGTTTGTTCTGCGTTCCCTGGGGTCATCGTTTTGTCGGAGCTAACACCGGGTCCTGGGCCAGCGCGCAATCTGGGCGCCTCGCGGGCCAGTGGGGATATTCTTGCATTTATTGACGCAGACTGCCTCGCCGACGGAGGTTGGCTGTCCCAGATCGAGCATTGCTTTTCGGAAAACGCCGAGGTTGCCATCCTGGGCGGTGATGTGCGAATTGCGTGTCAAGATCCGCGCCGGCCGACGCTGTTAGAAGCATATGAGAGCGTGTTCGCGTATCGCATGAACGAATACATCGCGAGGCAGGGATTTACGGGCACGGGTAATTTGGCGGTGCGAGCTGATATCTTCGCTGAGGTCGGGCCGTTTGGCGGAATTGAAATTGCGGAAGATCGCGATTGGGGGCAGCGAGCATTGTGGCTCGGTTACCGCACACAATATTGTTCGAACATGGTTGTCTATCACCCGGCTCGCAGGAACCTTGCAGAGCTCGCCCGCAAATGGGAGCGGCATACAGCACACGATTTTGTGCGAATGCAGTCGCAACGCCGCTGGCGGCTGCGCTGGATCGTGCGCAGCGTGGCCGTCGCACTTTCGCCGGTCGCAGAAGTGGCTCGAATCGGCCTCTCGAATCGGCTAGAGGGCTGGCGCGCCCGGGGGCTTGCATTCTTTTGCGTTGTTTTGATTCGCCTCTATAGATCCGGGCTTATGCTGGCTCTCGCCTTTGGTGCGAACCCGGCTCGATTGAGCGAACGCTGGAACCGGATGTAGTCCGTCCCGGAAGGGATCATTAGAGCTTGGCGGATTCAGCGTCGGCCTTTCGGTCTTGGTGACATTGCCGTACGGGATCAGAACCGGTCAGGATTCTTGGGACAAAGTTGTTCGAGAGGCGAATAGGCACCTCGTCCCCCATCCCGCGTAGGTATTGGGCAGTTATAGCTAACAGCGTATGCGCCCTGCCGGCGACCACCGCCAGTGGTTTCTGACCTGCCCTCTTGAACACATCGGCGAGCCACGCCTTTGGGTCGACGTCGTTGAGACGGCATCGCCACAGCGAGCAGGTTCTCTTCGATCGGACCAGAACCAGCCACGCCTTGGCAACCGAGGCTGACTTCATGTCGAATCGCTTCATCTCATATCGGGTGGCTTCTATGAAGTGAAGCCCCGCTACCTGTTACGCCAGCGGGGCTGGAAGTTTACCGGGCGCACCGTAATCGGCCCCGAACGGTGACAGCCTACCTGCGGTTTTGTCTGCCGTTTAACCGACTAGTGTCTTTTGCAGGTTTTAGCCACGCTCGGCTGCGATCCGCCGCCCGGATGTGCTCGGGAAGACGCGACCAGGCACGAACCCCGAGGCATGAAAGTGATTGGTTGCGGCACGCAGAATCTAAACCTGCACCATTGGCTGTAAAGGAAAGTCTGTTCAACGCCCTACAAAGTGACCGCTTGCTCCAACGCGCCGCGTTGCGGGCGGCGCTCACATCATGAGACCGGAGCACGGCATTTCGGAAGCTGCGGTAACGGCAGCGGGATGGCCCCTCGTCACCTGCGTCGACCGATCAGGCCAAATCTCGGACATCCCTACGGCAGAAGTGGTAATCAAATCGGTGAATAGGACTGCCCCTTCCGCTACCAACTTTTGCAGATACGCGCACCCGATTGGTGTCGTGCACAACAGCGCAGAAGCTGGCAGGATTAGCGTTTGCGAATGCTTGGTCCTTTTCGATCAGAAGGGCAATCGGAGGCCGGCGACATATGCTTACGATGCATCTCAGAAACCTTGAGTATTTGAGCGTTTTAGATGTTGACGTCGTGCGTCACACGGCCACCATCAACACCGACAAACCTGCGCCAGCAGGTCGCGAACCTGGGCAAGACACCGACGGCCACGACAAAGACCTACGCAACCCGTGGCCCGTCAAGGCCCAGCAAGATACTCGAATCGCAAAGATTTCGGCGGGTGCAAGTGTCGAGAAGCCGATGCCCGATGGTACGACTTCCACTCCACCGCACGGGCGCGGAGATCATGACAAAGTCAAACTGGACTCGAATCTCGCCAACCCCCGTCAAGACGCGGGCATCCCGAAAGCTCTGCCCGACACAGGCGTCGATCGGCTCCTGCTAGACGCTTGGACCGTGACCCCGCCGCAGGACAGCGGGTCCTGGGATCGACCGCGCGACCATAACGAGCGCCACGCCGGCCAAGAGCCTGACAGAGACGCTGGCGAGCCAGGGCAGGACACTGGCGGGCACGGCAAAGGCCCACGGGACAAGGGACTCGCCAAACCCCGGCAAGACACCGGCATCGCAAAACCCTCGCCCGACACAGGAATCGACAAACCGCTGCAAGACGGCACAACCGTCACCCCGCCGCAGGACACCGGGTCCCGCGATCGACTTCGCGACCATAGCGAGAGCCACGACGGAGACGCCGGCGAGCCAGGGCACGACACTGGCGGGCACGACAAAGGCCCACGGGACCTGGGGCTCGCCAAACCTCGGCAAGACACCGGCATCGCAAAACCCTCGCCCGACACAGGGATCGACAAACCGCTGCCAGACGGCACAACCGTCACCCCGCCGCAGGACAGCGGGTCCCGGGATCGACCGCGCGACCATAACGAGCGGCACGCCAGCCACGGATCTGACGGAGGCGCTGGCGAGTCTGGGCAGGACACTGGCGGGCGCGGCAAAGGCCCACGCGACCTGGGGCTCGCTAAACCCCGGCAAGACACGGGCATCGCGAAACCCTTGCCTGACTTAGGAATCGACAAACCGCTGCCAGACGGCACATCTGCCATCCCGCCGCAGGACAGCGGGTCCCGCGATCGACCGCGCGACCATAACGAGCGGCACGCCGGCCTCGGATCTGACGGAGGCGCTGGCGAGTCTGGGCAGGACACTGGCGGGCACGGCAAAGGCCCACGCGACCTGGGGCTCGCTAAACCCCGGCAAGACACCGGCATCGCAAAGCCCTCACCCGATACTGGGATCGGCAAGCCGGCGCCAGACAGCACGATCGTCAAGCCAGTGGCAGACCTTAGCCGCCATCAGTCGCTCGAAGGGGCCGGCAGCCTTGGCGAAGTCTGGAATATCGAAGCCGAGGGGCCGCTCCAGGACGGAACGGTCGCCAAGTCCTTATCAGACCGCGGGCAAAACGAAACGCACCAAGACACCGGCTTCAACAGACATCCCAATGACACTCACGGGCTCGGCAAGTTTGCTCGCGACTATGGCGGGCTTGGTGAGTTCGCTCGAGAGTATGGCGGGCTAGGCGAATTCGCACGGGCTGGCACCGCCCCCCAGACCTCAGCGTCAAACGTCGTCACTTTCACGCCGACGAACGAATATTCCGACCAAGCAAGCTTCGCGTACGTTATTGCGGACGAACTGGGCAGTACCGCCTCCACGCAGACCTCACTCAAAGTGGTCACGCATGAAGCCGAACAGAGCGCCTTTGCGGCAAACAGCACTTCGGCGGTCGAGACGGTAAACGACTCCAGCCTGGTCTCCCACAGAACCAACGGCTCCCATTCGGCGTCGGGAAATGTCTACAGCTCCAACATTGTGAACAACAATCTGCGGGCGCTGTCGTTGGCACAAAGTGGCGGCAATGGGGTGTACGCCTCTGGCGCGAGCGGGCTGTTTTCAACAAACAGCTTCAACAGCGCCGACTATGTAGACCTGGCGTTCAGACCGCAGCTCGTGGGCTAGGGGCGGCATGGAAACGAGAACGACAACCGATGTTCGACTGCCGGTGACCGTGCTCGCGGGCTTCTTGGGCGCCGGCAAGACAACGCTCCTGAACCATGTCCTTTGTAGCCGGGATGGGCACCGCGTCGCCGTTATCGTCAACGACATGAGCGAGATCAGCATCGATGCGGATCTCGTTCGTGACGGCGGAGCTGATCTTTCACGGACCAGCGAGACCTTGGTCGAACTGACCAACGGCTGCATATGCTGCACGCTTCGCGAGGACCTGCTCGGCGAGGTTCGCCGGCTCGCTGCCGCACGGCGGTTTGATTATCTGCTGATCGAAGGTACAGGCATCGCTGAACCCTTGCCAATCGCCGCGACCTTCTCGTTCAAGGACGAAACCGGTGCCGCGCTTTGCGACGTCGCGCGGCTTGACACGATGGTTTCGGTCGTCGATGCGGTGAACCTGCTCTCTGACTATTCAAGTAGAGATTTCCTCGCCGACCGCGGCGAGACCCGTGATGGAAACGACAAACGGACTCTGGTCGACCTTCTCGTCGAGCAGATCGAATTTGCCGATGTCGTGGTCATCAACAAGATCTCGGACGTGACAGCGGACACCCGCGTCGCGATCCGCCGTATCGTTGCCGCCCTCAATCCCGATGCCCGCGTTATTGAAACGGATTTCGGCCGCCTGCCGGCTGCCGCTGTGCTCAACACCGGTCTTTTCAGCGAAACGAAATCGGCGAGGCATCCTCTATGGCACAAGGAACTCTATGGTTGGGGCGACCACAGGCCAGAAACGGAAGAATACGGCATAACAAGCTTCGTTTACCGGGCCCGGCGGCCCTTTGATCCGGCGAAGTTCCAGGATTTCCTCGCGCAAGAATGGCCCGGGCTCATCCGCGCCAAGGGGCATTTCTGGCTGGCGACGCGCCCCAACTGGATCGGGCTGCTTTCGATCGCGGGAACGCAGCGACGCACCGAAGCGAAAGGACTCTGGTGGGCCACCGTCCCACGGGCGCAGTGGCCCCTCCATCCGCAATTCCTCGAAATGCTCAATCGACATTGGAGCGCTGTGTGGGGGGACCGCCGGCAGGAGCTCGTCTTTATCGGAACGGGTCTGGCCGAGGCTGCGATCCGCGCCGCCCTGGATGAAAGTCTGGTCGGGCAAGACACCGGCTTCGATCTGCAGCTTGCGCGCGACCTGCGGGATCCGTTTCCACCATGGCAGCACGCGCCTGCCGCATGACCTGGTCAATCCGGGTAAGGAGCATGTGATGAGCAGCGAACTTTATGCCGACGGCATCGGCGAAATCACCGTTACAGGGACGATCGTCAGGATCGATCTGATGTCGCTCTCGGCCACGGAGCGGGATGATAAGGGCAACCCGACGCCGGTATTCCGGCAGCGGATCATTATGCCGGTGGATGCGTTCGCCAATGCCGTGGACCTGATGCAAAAAGCGCTAGCCGGCCTCGTTGAAGCCGGTGCCGTTCGCCGTATCGGCGATGTCCAGAAACCCCCGACGGGCGATCCGCAAGGTCAGGTCACGACCAACCCCTCGCCAAATTTCAACTGATCCGTAACCGCGGCTAACTCTGGGGCGGGTAATGAGTTCCAGTCCGTATACCAGTCTTCAGTGCCTGGCCCTTGTCGCCCGTCAGCACGGCATTGACCTTTCGCCCGAGCGGCTGGTGCACGACTACGCTCTCGGCGACCAACCCGTCACGAGGCGGCAGCTCTTGCGCATGGCCAAAGATGCCGGCCTGCGGGCCCGGCACGTGCACCTATCTTGGCGGAAGCTCTTCCAGATGGGAGCCGCCTATCCCGTGCTTGCCGAACTCGAGAATGGCAATTGGGTGGTCCTCGCCGGCGCCTCGACCGACGGGGAGACCGAGACGGTACAGATCCTCGATCCCTTGGCCGAACGCCTTGAATACATCGGTCTGAATGAGAGCCAGTTGTCTAAGTCATGGCGCGGCTCCGTGGTTCTTCTTAAGCGCAATTATCGCCTTGTAGACGACAATCAGCCTTTCGGCTTTCGTTGGTTCGTACCGGAGATCATACGTCAACGCAGTCTCTTCCGCGACGTCGCGCTGGCGGCGTTTGCACTCTACGCACTCGGCCTCGCCACGCCGATCTTCTTTCAGCTCGTTATCGACAAGGTCTTGGTCCATCAAAGCTACGCGACGCTCACGGTGCTCACGATCGGAGTCGCCACCGCACTCGTTTTCGACGCCGCCTTTTCCTATCTTCGGCGCTATCTCCTGCTCTATGCAACCAACAGGATAGATATCCGGGTGGCGACGCGCACGTTCGGGCACCTTCTCAACCTACCGATAGCACTTTTCGAACAGGCTTCTGCCGGCGTCCTCGTCAAGCACATGCAGCAAACCGGTCGTATCCGGGAATTTCTGACGGGCAGACTTTTTCTCACTCTTCTTGATGGACTTTCGCTTCTGGTGTTCGTGCCGATCCTGGTGCTCTACAGTGTCAAGCTCACCTTCGTGGTGCTGGGCTTCGGCATGCTCGTGGGTATCGTGGTCATGTTGCTGGTGGGGCCGTTCCAACGGCGACTTCAGGCTCTGTACAAGGCTGAGGGCGATCGGCAGGCCCTGCTCGTGGAAACGGTCCACGGCATGCGCACGGTCAAGTCGCTGGCGCTGGAGCCGCGCCAGCGCCGGATCTGGGACGATCAATCCGCGCGGTCGATCTCCGTGCGCTTTCATGTCGAGAAGATCTCAACCTTGGCGCAGGCGATCACGGGGCTGCTCGAGAAATTGATGAGCGTCGCTATCGTCGGGCTTGGCGCGCTCGACGTGTTCAGCGGTACTATGACCGTTGGCGCACTCGTGGCGTTCAACATGCTGGCGGGCAGGGTTTCGGGGCCGCTCGTCCAGATCGTCACGATGGTCCACGAATACCAGGAGGTCGCACTCTCCGTGCGCATGCTCGGCGAAATCATGAATCAGCGACCGGAGCAGTTCGGCCGGGGCCGTGGCCTCAGGCCCGAACTCAAGGGGCAGATCGAATTCGACAAGGTGACGTTCCGTTACGCACCGGACGTCGCCCCGGCGCTTGACGATGTCTCCTTCACGATTCCCGCCGGCTCAGTCTTTGGTATCGTCGGCAAAAGCGGTTCGGGCAAAACGACCGTCACCCGGCTCATCCAGGGCCTTTACCAGAACCAGCACGGACTTATCCGCATAGACGGCCACGACAGTCGCGAGCTCGATCTCGTTCACTTGCGTAAAAGTATAGGCGTCGTGCTGCAGGATGATTTCCTATTCCGCGGAACAGTCCGTGACAACATCGCGGCAGCACGGGCGGATGCAAGCATCGAAGAGATCGCCGAAGCAGCGCGCACGGCCGGCGCCGAGGAGTTCATAGAGCGGCTGCCGCGCGGCTTCGAGACCATGCTCGAGGAAAATGCCTCCAACCTCTCCGGCGGCCAGAGGCAGCGCCTCGCCATTGCCCGGGCGCTGATCACCGATCCGAAGCTGCTCATTCTCGACGAGGCAACGAGTTCACTCGACCCAGACAGCGAGGCCATCGTGAGGCAGAACCTCGCCAAGATCGCCGCGGGACGAACCGTCATCATCGTCTCGCACCGTCTGTCCACACTTGTCGACGCCAATGCCATCCTCGTGATCGAGCGCGGCAAGATCGCCGACATCGGTCTCCATGAGCAACTCGTTTCGCGCTGCATGACCTACCGTCACCTGTGGTCGCAACAGACGAGGCAATCGGCATGAGCAAGCCGAATAAGCACCCGAAGAAAGCCACTACCGCACTCGCCGGTACGCCTCCACTTTCACCGATCATCGCAGAATTTCAGTCCGATGCGGTGGAACTGGAAGAACGGATACCGCCGAGGATCGCCAGGCTCACGCTCTACGGCGTGGTAGGTCTGATGGCAGCAGCCATCACATGGTCTTCGCTATCGTCCATTGACGAAGTCGTCATCGCCCCCGGAAAACTCGTGACGACAGATCCGACCATCGTTCTGCAGCCGCTGGAAACATCGATCGTGCGCTCGATCAACGTGACTGTGGGCGAGGTGGTACACGCCAATCAGACGCTCGTGACGCTCGACGCAACGTTCAGCCAATCGGATTTCGACCAGCAACGGGCGAAGCTCGACTCGTTCGACCCCCAGATCAGGCGCATTGAGGCGGAACTCGATAACCACGACTATTCCGCTATTGCGGGAAACTCGTCCGAGGAGCTGTTGCAAGCCCGACTCTTCAACCAGAGGCGGGCTTTCTACGTGGCGCAGCTTCGCAATTTTGAGCAGCAGATAGCCGGACAGATGGCGTCGATCGCGGCCGGCAAGCGGCAGCAGGCAATCCTGCTGGATCGGCGCGAGAGCCTGACGCGAATCGAGAACGCGCGCGAAACGCTGTATAAGAAGGAGAGCGGCTCGCTCATTAATTTTCTCAGTTCGCGCGATGCACGCCTCGAGGTCGACGCCAGTCTGTCGCAACTGCGCGGCAACTTGGAGGAAGCCGAGCATGCCTCGGCAAGGCTTAAGGCAGAACGGCAGGCGTTCGTCGAGGATTTCCGTCGCGCGGCGACGGAGCAACTCGTTGAGCTGCGCGGGCAGCACCAGACGGCCAGTAAAGAGCTGAGAAAGATGGAGCTCCGCCGTCAAATGATCGCCTTGACTGCACCAGCCGATGCGGTCGTGCTCGATCTCGGTCAACGTTCGGTCGGCTCGGTCGTGCGCGAAGCGGAGCCAATCGTCACGCTTATTCCTCTGGACGTGCCCCTCGAAGCAGACGTGTCGATCAACACGCGTGACATTGGCCGCGTTTCAGTGGACGACAAGGTCCGGATCAAGCTCGACGCCTACCCCTTCCAGAAATTCGGCACTGCGTCCGGCTCGATCCGGACGATCAGCCGTGATGCCTTTACTCCAACGCAACAGGATGTCTCGGCCGGCCAACCCATTGCCCCCTTCTTCAAGGCGCGCGTCGCCCTCGGCGACGTCCAGCTTCGCGCCCCCCCCGGGGCAGTGCGCCTTCTGCCGGGCATGACATTGGCGGCGGAGATCAAAGTCGGCCACCGAACCGTTATTTCGTACTTTCTCTATCCCCTGCTGCGCGGCTTAGATGACGCGATCCGCGAGCCGTAAAGGCATTGCAAATGCGGCAGTCCGTCATCCCACGAGGGATCGAAACATGCATCCCAAGAAACATCAGGCGCCCGAAGTCCCAATGGCATCGGTTGCTGGAGTCATGTTTCATCGGCTCTTATTCAAGAAAAACACGTAGTAGTTTTCTGCCATAATCCTTTGATCGAGATCGAAATAGCTAGGACATATTTCCTTGAATTTGAGCTATTCTTCGGTGGCGTCGTGCGTTTCCCAGGTGGGGTCTTTGTTCCGGTTCGCATCGCCACTCACGCAAAATCGCAAAGGATCGTCTCATGTCTGGTGATGATCGCGGGTGGGATCTTCGTGCAATCTTGCTGGACTCGTCGTCCTCGAGCTGGCTGCGCGTCGGTCGCGAGACGAGATCGCGTCAACGCGCGTCCGGTGATAGGGGTCGGGAGGTCGCTACTGCCGAAGACGTCAGCTACCATGACGAGCACGATGCCCCCGTCGTTCCTGGCGCTGACAAGGACTCTCGAAGGCGGCGCGAGCATCTTGCCTCAGACGCGAGCAACGACGGTGATGCGGATCAACCACAGTCGTCTTGGCCGGACTCCGGTTCGGCGGCGATTGGCAGACTGACGCAGGGCGCAGACTTACTCAGGACAGCTTTCTCGCTTTCGGCCGTCGACCGCGGCACCAGCCGCCTCTTCATCAGCAGTGGCGGTCTGGCTCTACCGCAGGCGGCTAAGCTGGCGGCATCTGCTGGAGGAGGTACACTCCCCGGCGGGGTGGAGCTGGAAAATTCGCGCACGGTCGTCATTCACGCTGCGAGCCCTTCGGCGCGTCCGAGCGCGGATGTGGTCGACGCTACGGTTGGATTTTCACCGGGCGCCGCGTCCAATCTCACTTGTTGCGGCGGATGCGGCTACGTCAATTGCCCGACGCGGCTTCTTGATCAATCACCCGACAGCGTCCTGCAAGCGGATGGCCAGTTGCCAGGTACGCGGCTGTTCAGCGGAGACGACTATGTTCCGGCGGGCCAGGGGACGTTCGGCAGTTCTGTCAGCGATCCTTTGTTTTCGCGCAACCTCGTTTCGCTGAAAGGCTGGAATGGCCTGCCTGGCGGGGGGGAGACGGGCACCGGAACAATGACCGGGCAGATCGGCATCATGTCCGGTTCGGTCACCAAACCGGTTGGGCCGCGGACGGCGACCTCGCAACGCCTTACTGCGGCCGCGGCGAGCAACGCAATCGTCCTGGAAAACCAAAAGCTGGGCAATCCGCAAAGTGAGTGGGGAATCAATGGCGCGGGTGACTCGAATATCGAGGGCTTTGCCACTGATATCAGCATCAATCGCGGCCAGACCGTCGACTTCAAGATCAAGACGAATTCGAGCAACTACCGAATCGACATCTATCGGCTGGGATATTACGGCGGCATGGGCGCACGAAAGGTGGCCACGATCCAGCACACTGGCGTGCAGAACCAGCCCAACCCCCTCTACAATGCTGCCACGGGCACGGTGGACGCCGGCAATTGGGGAGTTTCCGCCTCTTGGGCCGTACCCACGGATGCTGTCTCCGGCGTCTACATCGCCAAGCTCGTGCGCCAGGACGGCACGGCTGGCCAAAACCACATTCCATTCATCGTCAGGGACGACAGCAGCCGTAGCGATATCGTCTTCCAGACAGCGGACCAGACCTGGCATGCCTATAACGGCTGGGGCGGAGCGAATTTTTATGGCGGCAACGGCCCGGCAACGGGCCAGGGTGCCGGTCGCGCCTATGCGGTGAGTTACAACCGACCTATCGCCACGCGTGGCGGCGTCGGCACTTATGCCGGGCCGCAGGACTATCTCTTCGGGGCCGAATATGCGGGAATTTACTGGTTAGAGCAGAATGGCTACGACGTTTGCTACATGGCGGGCGTCGACGTCGACCGCTTTGGCAGTCTACTTCTCAACCACAAGATGTATCTCGACGTGGGGCATGACGAGTATTGGTCGGGTCAGCAGCGTGTCAATGTCGAGGCGGCCCGGGATGCAGGCGTCAACCTTCAATTCTGGAGCGGCAACGAGGTCTATTGGCGCACCCGGTGGGGTAACGCATTCAGTGCCGACGGCACACCCTATCGCACCTTGATCTGCTACAAGGAAACGTGGTCTCCAAGCGCCAGCATCGATCCCTCTAATGAGTGGACCGGTACTTTCCGCGATCCGCGCCTCAGCCCGCCTGCTATCGGCGGAGGCAATCCCGAAAATTCCCTCACTGGGACGATGTTCCAGGTCGATGATGTTGGCTCCAATCTCCAAGCGATCACCATTCCCTACGACGACGCCAACCTGAGATTCTGGCGCAACACCAGCGTTGCCAATCTGCAGCCCGGCCAGACAGCGACGCTGACGAAGAATTACCTCGGCTACGAATGGGACGAAGCCCCCGACAATGGATTCGACCCGGCAGGGCTGATCAAGCTGTCGTCGACGACTATTCCCGTAAACACCTATCTGCTCGACTACGGAAACACGACCGGCAGCGGCGTCTCAACCCACAATCTGACGCTCTATCGCGCTCCCAGCGGCGCGCTCGTCTTCGGTGCTGGAACCGTCTATTGGGCCTGGGGGCTCAGCGACAACCACGACCTTCAGGCGACACCGACCGACCCGCGGGTACAGCAGGCAATGGTCAATTTGCTTGCCGATATGGGGATACAGCCGGGAACACTGCAGTCGGGGCTCGTAGCCGGCGCCGCTTCAGGCGACCAGACAGCGCCAACGTCCGCTTTTACGGCACCTACAAGCGTCGGCTCGGGGAGCACCGTCACGATTTCCGGCACGGCTTCGGATGTCGGTGGGGTGATCGCCGGCGTCGAGATCTCGACCGACAACGGCGGAAGCTGGCATCCGGCGATCGGCGACGAAAACTGGACCTACACCTGGTCGCCGCAGGTTGCAGGGACCTACACCATCCGCTCCCGCGCCGTCGACGACAGCGTCAACCTGGAAAGCCCATCAGCCGGGCGCACGGTGACCGTCACCAGTCCGAGCTATGTGAGTTTGTTTCCAACCTCGGCGACACCCGCCGTCGTGAATACCAATGATGCATCCGCGGTCGAACTCGGGGTCAAATTCACTGCCTCGGTGGCCGGCACGATCAGCGGCATCCGGTTCTACAAAAGCAGCCAGAATACGGGCACCCACACCGGTTCGCTTTGGTCGAGCACCGGCACCCGACTAGCGACGCTGACATTTTCGAACGAGACAGCCAGCGGCTGGCAGAGCGCGACGTTCTCGAGCCCGGTTTCCTTGACACCTGGCGCGACCTACACCGCCTCCTACCATACCAATGTCGGCCACTACTCCACCACCTCCAACTACTTCACCAGCTCTGTCACCAGCGGACCACTGACGGCGCCAGCGAGCGGCAACGGCGTCTATCGATATGGCGCGACCAGCCAGTTCCCGACCAGCACCTTCAATGCTACCAATTACTGGGTCGACGTGATGTTCAACCCGTCGACTTCCAATGCAGCCCCAACCGCAGTTGCCGATACTACCGATGCTACTGAAAAAGGCGGCATTCTCAATGGCTCGGGCGGAGCGCCCGCTACCGGCAATGTGCTCACCAACGATACCGATCCGGATGCCGGGGACACGAAGACGGTTACCGCCGTCAGCTTCAACGGCGCGGCCGGCACCCTCGGCACGGCGCTTGCCGGCGCCCATGGCAGTCTCGTGCTCAATGCATCAGGCGCCTTCACCTATACGCTCAACGAAAACGACCCGGCCGTGCAGGCGCTACGGCAGTCGAACAATACGATCAACGACATCTTCAGCTATACTATGCGCGACACGGCCGGGGCGACCTCCACGGCATCGCTCACCGTTACCATTCACGGTGCCAATGACGCACCGGTGCTGACGGTCCAGACAGGCAACCAGAGCGCCACGGTCGGGTCGAACTTCTCGCTGGTGCTGCCGACCAACACCTTTACCGATGTCGACAGCGGCGACACGCTGACCTATGCGGCGACCACCGCCAGTGGTTCTGCCCTGCCCGCCTGGCTCTCCTTCAACGCCTCGACCCGGACCTTCAGCGGCACGCCGGCATCCGCCGATGTCGGCACGATCGCCGTCCGGGTCACCGCCAGCGATCTCGGCAATCTTGCCGCCAGCGAGACCTTCAACATCGCCGTCTCGACGACGCCGAACGGCGCGCCGACGGCGGTTGCCGATACGGGCGACGCCACCGAGAAGGGGGGCGTTCTCAACGGCTCCGGCGGAACGCCGGCCACTGGCAACGTGCTCACCAACGACACCGATCCGGACGCCGGCGACACAAAGACCGTCACCGCCGTCAGCTTCAACGGCACGGCCGGCACCCTCGGCACGGCACTTACCGGCGCCCATGGCAGCCTTGTGCTCAATGCATCGGGCACCTTCACCTACACCGTCAACGAGGGCGATGCAGCCGTGCAGGCGTTGCGCCAGTCGACCAACACGATCACCGACGTCTTCAGCTACGCGATGCGCGACGCAGCCGGCGCCACCGCCTCGTCGACGCTGACTGTGACCATCCATGGCGCCAATGACGCGCCGGTGCTTGCCGTCCAGACCGCCAACCAGAACGCCACGGTCGGGTCGAACTTCTCGCTGGTACTGCCCGCCAGCACGTTTACCGATGTCGATAGCAGCGACACACTGAGCTATGTGGCGACCACCGCCAGCGGCTCNGCCCTCCCCGCCTGGCTCTCCTTCAACGCCTCGACACGGACCTTCAGCGGCACGCCGACATCGGCAGACGTCGGAACGCTCGCGATCCAAGTGACGGCGACCGACCTCGGCGGCCTCGCCGCCAACGAGACCTTCAACATCGCAGTCTCGACCGCTGCGACGAGCTA
>NZ_AQWP01000033.1 GCF_000375585.1 Sinorhizobium meliloti 4H41
GGCCTCAGCCCATCCGCTCCGACGCGTAGGAACCCGGGCTCGGCGGGAAGACGACGACGCGGTTGCCGTTGATGAAGCAGCGGTGGTGGATATGGGCGTGCACGGCGCGGGCCAGCACCTGGCTTTCGACGTCGCGGCCGATCGAGACGTAGTCCTCGGCTGACTGCGCATGGGTGATGCGGGCGATATCCTGCTCGATGATCGGTCCCTCGTCGAGATCGGCGGTGACGTAATGGGCCGTCGCGCCGATCAGCTTCACGCCGCGCTCATAGGCCTGCTTGTAGGGGTTCGCCCCCTTGAACGAGGGCAGGAAGGAGTGGTGGATGTTGATGATCTTCCCCGACATCTTCTTGCAGAGCGCATCGGAAAGCACCTGCATGTAGCGGGCAAGAACGATCAGCTCGGCGCCGGTCTGCTCGACGACGTCCATCAGCTGGGCTTCGGCCTTGGGCTTGTTCTCCTTCGTCACCTTGATGCAGTGGAAGGGGATGTCGTGGTTGACGACCACCTTCTGGTAGTCGAAGTGGTTGGAGACGACCCCGACGATGTCGATCGGCAAGGCGCCGATCTTCCAGCGGTAGAGAAGATCGTTCAGGCAATGGCCGAAGCGCGACACCATGAGCAACACCTTCATGCGCTCGGACTGTTCGTGGAGCGCCGTCTCCATCTCGAACTTCGAGGCAATCGGTTTCAGCCCTTCCTTGAGAGCCGCAAGGCCAACCCGCTCCTCCGAGATGAAGCTGGTGCGCATGAAGAACTTGCCGGTACCCAGATCGTCGAACTGCGAGCTGTCGGCGATATTGCAGCCCTGCTCGGCCAGATATCCCGATAGCGCCGCAACCACGCCGCGCGTCGACTTGCAGGATACGGTCAGAACGAAATTCTGCATCTTCATTTCTCTCCCCTCGCCGTTGGTAGCGCGCACGGGTGTTGCCGACGCCGCAAATTGCTACCAGAGCAGATCGATGGAATCAATCTTCAGGAATATATATTTCTCCTCAGGCAACTTTTGCTTTCGCAGCTTGGCGGGAAATCGCGCGTAGGCGAAAAGGGATGAGCAGAAGCTTTCCTCAGTCCTCTCCGCGGCCGCGCGGATAGGAAATGATCGACAGATACCGGATCGGCAGCGTGGTCAGTTCTTCCGGCCCGTGCGGCGCGTCGGCGTCGAAGAACAGACTATCCCCCGGAGTCATGCGGTAAAGATTGTTGCCATGCCGGTAAACCACCTCGCCTTCCAGCATGTAGAGGAACTCCAGACCATCGTGTTGAAACGTCGGAAAGACGTCCGAGTCTTCGGTCAGCGTGATGAGATAAGGCTCGACGACGACGCCGGAGGTGTTCGATCCGATATGGCCGAGGAGGTTGTACTGGTGGCCGGCGCGGGTGCCGCGCCGCTCGACGTCGACGCCTTCCCCCGCTTTGACGAACACGGCGCTATGCTCCTCCTCGAAACGGCGGAAGAAGGCGGTGATCGGCACGCCGAGCGCCCGGGACAGCGTCTGCAAAGTCGTGAGCGACGGCGATGTGTTGCCATTCTCGATCTTCGACAGCATGCCGACCGAAATATCGGTGGCGGAGGCGACGTCGGCGACTGTAATGCCGAGCTTCTTGCGGAAGGCACGCACCTCATGACCGATCGCGACTTCCAGCACCTTTTCACGAGTATCGCGGATGGCATGCGGATCCTGAGTGAGCGGCGTGACACGCGCCAATTCTGCCGCCGTCTTGCGCGCGCCGTCGGCGCCCACGGACCCCTTGCCGTTCTTCTTCGAGTTCCGATGTTTTTCCGCGTTTTCCCTGCCCATGCCATCTCGCCTTGTTTTTACTGATAGTAAATATTTCTGGGTCTTCCACAACGCCATAAGCGCGCGGCCGAGGAAGTATTCTGCCCTGAGTAGAAGATCAACTCTCGCTGCAGCCTATGCCTGCTCCGGCGATGTGTTGCGCGTAACGGGGCGTGACCGCGAACACGCTGGAATGCGCCCGCGCGTCCATCAGCCCCCCGCCTCACTGTCGCTCGATCGCCCGGGCCCGGCTCGGTCGGACGGCGTCACTTGACAGTGGTCTCGCTTTGCCTGACATTCCTGTTAGGCAAATATTTTTTCTAAGCAGAAAAAGGCCGGCTCCCGGCACCGAAATTATAAGGAACGAAAAACTACCCGGAGGAAGAACCATTGGAGGAGGAAAGCGAATGGAAGCGACACTAAGCAAGCTTGGCGAGGATGCGAGCTTCAGCCAGCGTATCGATGCAATGCACAGACGTGACCGCGTCTGCCTTACGGCCTTCGTCGTGGTCCTATGGTGCACCCTGCTCTTCGCGCTGTTTACCGTTTGGCCCTACATCGCAACGCCGGCCATCGCCGCCATCCTGACGGTCGCCTGCGGCCTGGTGCTGCTCTTCAACACAGCCGCCATCATTGCCATGCTGCGCCATTACGAAGAAGACAAGCACTTCATCTACAGCCTCGATCTCAAGCATCTCGACGAGATGCGCCCGCAAAGCCGCTAGGAGGTATCATGGCATACGAACCTCCGAAACAGAGCTTTGCAGGCCAGATCTTCGACGTGATCACGTTGCTGGTGCTGACCATCGGAGCCCTCTACATACCGCTCTATCTTGGCCTTGCGGGCGCGGCCAAGGTGCCCAATCCGATCCCCGATCCGACCTGGGAAGCGCTCGGCCAGAACGCCACCGAGCAGCAGCAGTGGGCCGCGCTCGGCATCACCGATCCGGCGGCCGCCAACGACATCATCACCGCGCGCTTCGACTATAGCTTCAGTTGGGCCTCGCTCGTCGTCATGGCCGTGCTGGTCATCGGTTACTTCGTGATGGTGGTCCGGCTTTCCGACAGGGAGTACCGCGAAGTGATCGAAGAACGCTTCGGCACGAAACGACGCTAGGGAGGCGGCGGCCATGTGGGACATACTCGAATACGCGGCCTGGGCGCTTTCGGCGCTGTTCGGCGTGCTGATGCTCGCCGATCTCGTTCGCATCGACACCACGTACGACAACGAACTGCTGATCTCCTCTCGCGAAGGCGAGATCGAGGCGACGGCAGAGCGCCACGAGATCTGAGGGGAGGACGGCAAATGGACGATACTACATCCGCCGTAGCCGAGCCGGACCGGCTGCGCCTGCTGAGGGTGCTCGGGCCTGCGCACGTCTGGGCACTCGGCGTCGGCATCGTGCTCGTCGGCGAATATATGGGCTGGAATTTCTCGGTGGGCAAAGGCGGCATGATCGCCGGCCTGTTGGCCTGCTGGGTGGCCGGCCTGCTCTACACCTGCGTCGCCATGATCGACTCGGAAGTGACTTCGACGGTCGCCGCGGCCGGCGGGCAGTACGCTCAGGCCAAGCACATCGTCGGCCCGCTGATGGCCTTCAATGTCGGCCTCTTCCTTGTGATGGCCTATACCATGCTCGAAGCCGCCAACGCCATCACCGTCGGCTTCCTGCTCGACACCGTGGCCGGAATGCAGGGCCAGGCCGGGCTCAACCAGCAACCCTTCATCGTTCTCGCCATCATGTTCCTGGCGTGGCTCAACTATCGCGGCGTGCTCGCGACCCTGACCTTCAACCTGGTGATCACCGCCATCGCCTTCCTTGCGATCGTGGCGTTGTTCGTATCGGTGCAGTTCGGCGCCTCGGCGGTGCCGCTCGATTTTTCGGCCATCACCTCGGATCCGCTACCCTATGGCTGGGTGGGCATCGTGGCATCGCTGCATTTCGGGCTCTGGTACTATCTCGGTATCGAGGGTACCTGCCAGGCGGCCGAGGAGGTGCGCTCTCCTGCCCGCTCGCTTCCCTACGGCACGATGGCCGGCATCATGACGCTGCTGATCGCGGCCACCATGACCTGGTATATCTGCTCCGGCCTGATGCCGTGGGAATATCTCGGCCAGGCCGGCACGCCTTTGTTCGACGCCGCCCGCGTCACCGGCAGCACCGGACTGATGGTCCTGCTTTTCGTCGGCACGGCATTCGCCACGCTCGCCTCCGCCAACGGCTGCATCAACGACGCTTCCCGCGCCTGGTTCTCGATGAGCCGTGACCGTTATCTGCCAAGCTGGTTCGGTGCCGTCCATCCGGTCTACCGCACGCCCTATCGAGCGATCGTATTCCTGGTCCCGATCGCGCTTATCTTCGCGCTCGGCGCCCCGCTCGACCAGGTCGTGACCTTCTCGATCCTGTCGGGCCTGCTCGGCTACACCTTCATGACCTTCAACATGGTGATGTTCCGAAACAAGTGGCCGCTCGGCAAGATCAAGCGCGGCTACGTGCACCCGTTTCATCCGCTACCCACGGTCGTGCTGCTCATTCTGTGCTCGACCGCCTATTTCGCCGTGTTCCTGGGCTACGGCACGCAGCTCAGCGCGATGATGTGCTTCTACATCGTGGCTTCGCTGTGGTTTCACTTCCGGCGCTACAAGTTCGTACGCCGCGGCGATCAGTTCACGATGCCGTGGCCAAAGCCACAAGGCTATTGATCGGGTCGGGCCGGCGGCGCCTGCGAGCCGCCGGCCTTCAAGGGGCGCGCACTGCCCGCCCTCACGAAACTGTCCGGAGCGCTTCCCGCGCAGAAGCCGGCGACCAAGCCAGGGCGATCGTATGATCACCACAATTGCCTTCTCTGCCTTCGCAATAGCTTCCGGCGTATGGATGAGCGTTCGCGCGGTCCGCGACCACCGGGCCGCCATTACCGAGCGCCGCGGCCTCCTGGACGAAGCGGCGCGGCACTTTCCGGGCGCCCGCATAACCCACGGCGCAGATCATTTTCCGATCCTCGCCGGCAGGCTGGACGACGGGCGGCAGGTACGGGTCGAACTCGTCCCCGACACGCTGGTCTGCCGACGATTGCCGCAACTGTGGCTGAAGCTCACCCTGCTCGAAACCAGCCCCTGTGCCAGGCCGAAGATCGGTGCGCTGGCGCGGCCGACCGGCGCCGAATTCTACTCGCTCGTGCACGAGATGCCGCATCTGTTGATCCCGCCGCCCAGCGACGCCGCCCTCCTGATGCGCGGCGACGGCAATGCTTCGCGTCGGCAGGTCGAACGCGCCGCAGCCATGTTCGGCAAGCTGTTCGCCGATCCCACGCTCAAGGAGGCCGCGATTACTTCACGCGGCGTGCGGCTGGTCCGCCAGGCGGCTCAGGGGCAACGCGGCGCCCATCTGCTGCTGCGGCAGGCGCAGTTTTCAATCACGGCCATTGCGCCCGAGACGATACGCCGGACGATCGCCGAAGCAGAGGCCCTGAGCGGCTCGCTGGCGGACGATGAGCCTGCTTATTCGCTGCCGCCGTCGGCGGGAGCGATTCCAGAAGGTATTCAGCGGTTTTCGGACCGGGAGTGCGCAGTTTCAAAGTGCTGAGGAGGCCGCCGTGGCCAAGCCGATCAATCCCTATCTCGTGCTGATATTGGCCACGATTCTGCCCGGGGCCGGCCATGTCGCCCTGCGCGATGCGGCTCGGGGCCTGGCCTTCGCTTTTTTCGTCGTTTTCTTTTCGGTGATCACCTACATGACGACGCCACCGGACCGCTCCTTCATCGGGCGGCATGCAGGCGGCATTTTCGTCTGGGCCCTGTCGATCCCCGACGCCTACCGCCGTGCGCGCATCCGCACGGTGATGGCCCGGAAGAGCTGAAGTCGACCTGCAGGTGGCGGCCGGGACGTCGGCCGAGGCGTTTCCAAGATCGTTTCCCTGTCCTTCAACAGCGAAACGATCCGGTTCTTTCAAGCTGACGGAAAATCCCTGGCGCTACACGTCCAGCGTGGTCTGGTGCTCCCATTCGGTGAATTGCGAGCAATAGGTGTTCCACTCGCCCTGTTTCAGCTTCAGATAGGCGGCGGAGAACTCGCGTCCCAGGGCCTCCTGCAGCTCCTCGTCCCGATTGTATTCCCGCAATGCGTCGAGCAGGTTCAGCGGAAGCTTCGGCGCGTCGGTTACCTTGTGGCCGTCCTTGTACATGTCGATGTCGTAGTGACGGCCGGGATCGGCCTTGGAGCGAACGCCCGAAAGGCCGGCCGCAATGATGATCGCCTGCAGGAGATAGGGATTGACGGCGCCGTCGGGCAGGCGCAGCTCGAAACGGCCGGGGCCGGGAACGCGCACCATGTGGGTGCGGTTGTTGCCGGTCCAGGTTACCGAATTGGGCGCCCAGGTCGCGCCGGAGATCGTGCGCGGCGCGTTGATGCGCTTGTAGGAGTTGACCGTCGGATTGGTAACCGCGGCGAGCGCGCTTGCATGTTTCATGATGCCGCCCAGGAAGTGGCGTCCCTCGGCTGAAAGGCCGAACTCCGCTTTGCTGTCGGCAAAGGCATTCACCTCGCCTTCCAGATCCCAGACCGAAATGTGGCAATGGCAACCGTTGCCCGTCAGACCCTTGAACGGCTTCGGCATGAAGGTCGCGCGCAGCCCGTGCTTCTCGGCGACCGACTTCACCATGAACTTGAAAAAGGAGTGCTTGTCGGCGGTCCGGAGCGCGTCGTCATACTCCCAGTTCATCTCGAACTGGCCGTTAGCATCCTCATGGTCGTTCTGGTAGGGCTTCCATCCGAGTTCGAGCATGTAGTCGCAGATTTCGGCGATCACGTCGTAGCGGCGCATGATCGCCTGCTGGTCATAGCAAGGCTTTTCCGCCGTATCGAACGTGTCGGAAATCTTCGATCCGTCCGGCGAGATCAGGAAGAACTCCGGTTCGACGCCGGTCTTGACGCGAAGACCTTCCTGGGCGGCCTGAGCGACGAGCTTCTTCAGCACCACGCGCGGTGCCTGTTCCACGGGCGCGTCGTCCATGACGCAGTCTGCCGCCACCCAGGCGACATCCTTCTTCCAGGGGAGTTGGATGGCCGCGGACGCATCCGGGAGAGCGAAGAGATCGGGATGTGCAGGCGTGAGATCGAACCAGGTGGCAAAGCCTGCGAAGCCCGCGCCGCCCTTCTGCATGTCGGCGATCGCCTCTGCGGGAACCAGTTTGGCGCGCTGCCCGCCGAAGAGATCGGTGTAGCTGATCATGAAATATTTGACGCCCTTTTCCCGGGCGAATGTGGAGAGATCCAGTGTCACTTTGTTCCCCTTTTGGATTCCGACACTCAATTTCAAACGAAAGGGCCGCACCCTCTCAAGTGCGGCCCTTAACCCTTTCATTCAAAAGGTACCTTTGCCAGGATACCAGCTCGTTCCCGCAAGCGGCACCTGGGCCATGGCTGCGGCTTCCATCGTCAGCGCGCACAGATCCTCCGGCTCGAGATTGTGGAGGTGGTTCTTGCCGCAGGCACGGGCGATGGTCTGTGCTTCGAGCGTCATCACCTTCAGATAGTTGGCCAGCCGCCGGCCGGCGGCGACCGGGTCGAGGCGCTTCATCAGTTCGGGGTCCTGCGTCGTGATGCCGGCGGGGTCCTTGCCCTCATGCCAGTCGTCATAGGCGCCGGCCGTCGTGCCGAGCTTCTGATATTCTTCTTCCCAGTGGGGGTCGTTGTCGCCGATGGCGACCAGCGCCGCGGTACCGATGGCCACCGCGTCGGCTCCAAGCGCCAGCGCCTTGGCGACGTCCGCGCCGGAGCGGATACCCCCGGACACGACGAGCTGTACCTTGCGGTGCATGCCGAGATCCTGGAGCGCCTGGACGGCCGGCCGAATGCAGGCAAGCGTCGGCATGCCGACATTCTCGATGAAGACGTCCTGCGTCGCCGCGGTCCCACCCTGCATGCCGTCGAGCACGACGACATCCGCACCGGCTTTTACCGCGAGCGCCGTGTCGTAATAGGGCCGCGCACCGCCGACCTTGACGTAGATCGGCTTCTCCCAGTCGGTGATCTCGCGCAATTCGAGAATTTTGATCTCGAGGTCGTCCGGCCCGGTCCAATCGGGATGACGGCAGGCCGAGCGCTGGTCGATGCCCTTCGGCAGGTTGCGCATGTTGGCGACCCTGTCGGAGATCTTCTGGCCGAGCAGCATGCCGCCGCCACCGGGCTTGGCCCCTTGCCCGACCACCACCTCGATCGCATCCGCGCGGCGCAGATCCCTCGGGTTCATGCCGTAACGCGACGGCAGGTACTGATAGACGAGCGTCTGAGAATGACCGCGCTCCTCATCCGTCATACCGCCGTCGCCGGTGGTGGTCGACGTTCCCGAAGCCGTCGCACCGCGTCCGAGTGCTTCCTTGGCGGGGCCGGAAAGCGCTCCGAAGCTCATGCCGGCGATGGTGATCGGAATCTTCAGATGGATCGGCTTCTTCGCGAAGCGCGTTCCCAGAACGACCGAGGTGTCGCACTTCTCGCGATAGCCTTCGAGCGGATAGCGCGAGATCGATGCACCGAGAAAGAGAAGGTCGTCGAAATGCGGAACCTTGCGCTTGGTCCCGGCGCCTCTGATATCATAAATGCCCGTCGCAGCCGCACGGCGGATTTCCGCAAGCGTATAGTCGTCGAAAGTCGCGGACTTGCGCGGCGGGGTATAGGGGTTGTGATAGCTCATACTGGTCCCTGCCTTTAATACGCGTCTGCGTTGTCGATGTTGAAATTGTAGAGCTTGCGGGCCGAGCCGTAACGCTTGAACTCTTCCGGACGGACATCCTTGACATCGGCCTTTTCCAGGAGCTCGGCCAGCTTTTGCAGGTGCTCCGGACGCATCTCCTTCTCGATGCAATCGGCGCCGAGACTCTTGACCGTGCCGCGTACGAAGAGCTTGGCCTCGTAGAGGCTGTCACCCAAGGCATCGCCCGCGTCGCCGAGCACGACGAGGTGGCCCGACTGGCCCATGAAAGCCGACATATGGCCGATATTTCCATGGACGACGATATCGATGCCTTTCATCGAGATGCCGCAGCGCGACGCCGCGTTGCCCTTTATCACGAGCAGGCCGCCGCGGCCGGTCGCGCCCGCATACTGGCTGGCATCGCCCTCGATGACGACTGTGCCGGACATCATGTTTTCCGCGACACCCGGGCCTGCCGAGCCATGGACAGTGACCGTTCCGCCGTCGTTCATGCCGGCGCAATAGTAGCCGACGGAGCCGTTCACATCGACAACGACGGGACCGTCGATCCCGACGGCGACAGCATGGCTTCCGCGCGGATTGGCGACTTCGAAGGACAGATCGTTCGAGCCCTGCTGAATATTATGGAGGGACCTATTGAGTTCACGCAGCGGCGTGGTGGCGAGATCAATAACAGGCATACTTGAAAAATCCTTGGAAAGGGGCCGAAATACCCGTCAGGCGGCCTTCTGATGGTCCCAGAAGTAAACGGTCGCGGGCTCTGGCTCCCAGATGCGCGCGCTCTCGATATCCGGCAGGTTGACCAGCGCCCGGTATTCGGAACCGAATGCGACATAGCGATCCGTTTCAGCCATGACCGCCGGCTTGCACGCGATCGGGTCACGCACGACGCCGAAGCCCGACTTGGTACCGACGACGAAGGTAAAGAAACCGTCGAGGTCGTCGAGCGCGCCGGTCAGGGCCTGTCCGAGATCCTTGCCCTTGGCCATTTCCGCCGTGAGGTACGCGGCAGCGACCTCCGTGTCGTTCTGCGTCTCGAAGGCAATTCCTTCGCGGATCAGTTCCCGGCGCAGATTGTTGTGGTTCGACAACGATCCGTTATGCACGAGGCACTGATCCGACCCGGTGGAAAACGGGTGTGCGCCAAGTGTGGTCACGGCCGATTCCGTAGCCATTCGGGTGTGGCCGATGCCATGCGAACCGCCCATCGAGCGCACATCGAACCGTGCGACGACATCCTTCGGCAGGCCGACTTCCTTGTAGATCTCGACACTGTCGCCGGCACCCATGATCCGTACATCCGGACGGATGGCGGCGAGAACGGCACGGACATCCGCGAGCCTGGCGGCTGCGATCCCAACGACCGCATGGGTGCTCTTGACGGCAACGCGTGCCGGCACGCCTGCTTCGGCGAGGTCCCGTTCAAGGTCTGCGAAGTCAATCTCGGGCTTCGCAGACTGGATCGTCACCTTCGCCTTCCCCTCGGTAGCCGAGCCGTAAATGGCCAGCCCGGCCGAGTCCGGACCACGGTCCGTCATGGTGATCAACATGTCCGAGAGAAGCTCGCCAAGCTGCGGCTCGAGCCTGCTGTCTTTCAGAAACAAACCAACAATGCCGCACATTCGCGTAGTCCCTCCATTCGTGCATGGAACGATGCTAGCACGCAGTCACGGGACCATCAACTGTGGAGAATATTTTTTTCTTACTAGGCAATATCAGGAGCGTCAGCTCATGAACCGCTGCGGCGGCGCAGGCTTCCCGGTGTCTCCGAAAACAGGCGTTTGAACGCATTCGAAAAATGTGCGGGGCTCGAAAAACCCGTGGCGTAGGCGATCTCCGGGATGGAGAGCGGGCTCTGCTGCAGGAGCCGGCGGGCGTGCCGCAGCCGGATCTCCCGGTAGGTGTCGAGAAAACCGGCACCGCGATGCTCCCTGAAAAGCCGGTCGAGATGGCGCGGGCTCACCCCGGCCAGGCGCGCCATGGCGGTCCGGTCGAGCGGCCGTTCGATCGCCGTTTCCATCTTCTCGAGAACCGCAAGCAGGGCGGGATGATTGGTACCGAACCGCTCCGCGGCCGAACCGCGCTGCGGCGCCGCCGGCTCGGCGACGGCCGCGTGCAGATACCAGTCGCTGACCCGGCGGGCAAAGTCGGTTCCCAGGCGTTCGGCGATCATCGCATGCATCATGTCGAGCGGCGCCACCCCGCCGCCGCAGGTGGCAATTCCACCGTCCAGCACGAAGCGCGCATGTCTCGGGTTGAGATGGGGAAATGCTTCCTTCAGCGCAGGCGCGTGCTCCCAGTGAATGGTGAAGTCGCGGTTGTCGAGCAGTCCCGCGGCGGCAAGCACGAAGGCTCCGCTCGATATGCCGCCGACGCGAATACCGAGGCGCGAGAGACGCCGGAGCGTCGTGTGGGACGCGGGCGTATCCGCCCAGTCGGTCGGCTCGCCGCCCGCGCAAACGAAGACGGTATGGCAGGCTTCCGCTTCACTCTCCAGATCCGCACAGCCGACCGACAGCCCGGAAGATGAAGAGACGGTCCCTCCTCCCTGCGCGAGCGGGACGATCTGGTAGAGCGGCCGGCCGGCAAGAAGATTGGCCGCACGCAGGGGCTCCGTCGCCGATGCGTAGCTCATCAGCGCAAAATTGCGCACCAGCAAAAAACCGATCCTCTGCACGTTCTTGCTGTCGGAAGATGCTGCCATGACCGATTCCTACATCGGCAGGTCCCAAAATTGCAAGTCTTCGGAGGATCGGGATGTTAACCTGCCCCCTTGGATTACTTATGGGGCGGCATCCATGCGCTACTCAGCACTTTCCATCCTCCTGAACGGCCTGCGCGGCAACCGGAACTGGACGCCGGCATGGCGCCAGCCCGACCCGAAGCCCCATTACGACGTGATCATCGTCGGCGGCGGTGGCCATGGCCTGGCGACGGCCTACTATCTCGCAAAGGAATTCGGCATCGCCAATGTCGCGGTGCTGGAAAAGAACTATATCGGTTCGGGCAATGTCGGCCGCAACACGACCATTATCCGCTCGAACTACCTGCTCCCCGGCAACAATCCGTTCTACGAGCTCTCCATGAAGCTCTGGGAGGGGCTGGAGCAGGATTTCAACTTCAATGCCATGGTCTCGCAGCGTGGCGTTCTCAACCTCTTCCATTCCGACGCTCAGCGCGACGCCTATACGCGGCGCGGCAATGCGATGCGGCTGCACGGGGTGGACGCCGACCTTCTCGACCGGGCGGCCGTGCGCAAGATGCTGCCCTTCCTCGATTTCGACAATGCCCGCTTCCCCATTCAGGGCGGGCTCCTGCAGCGCCGCGGCGGCACCGTGCGTCACGATGCCGTCGCCTGGGGCTATGCCCGCGGCGCAGACAGCCGCGGCGTCGACATCATCCAGAATTGCGAAGTGACCGGGATCAGGCGGGAAAACGGGCGCGTCACCGGCGTCGAGACCAACCGCGGCTTCGTCGGCTGTGGAAAGCTGGCGCTGGCGGCGGCCGGCAATTCCTCGCAGGTCGCCGAAATGGCCGGATTGCGCCTGCCGTTGGAGAGCCACGTGCTTCAGGCCTTCGTATCGGAAGGCCTGAAGCCGTTCATCGACGGCGTGGTCACGTTCGGAGCCGGGCATTTCTACGTTTCGCAATCGGACAAGGGCGGCCTGGTCTTCGGTGGCGATATCGACGGCTACAATTCCTATGCCCAGCGCGGCAACCTCGCGACCGTGGAACACGTGGCGGAAGCCGGCAAGGCGATGATCCCGGCATTGTCCCGTGTGCGCGTGCTGCGGTCCTGGGGCGGCATCATGGATATGAGCATGGACGGCTCGCCGATCATCGACCGCACCCCGATAGACAATCTCTATCTGAATGCCGGCTGGTGCTATGGAGGGTTCAAGGCCACTCCCGCCTCGGGATTCTGCTTCGCCCACCTTCTCGCCCGGGGCGCGCCACAAAAGACCGCCGCAGCTTTTCGTCTCGACCGTTTCGAGCGCGGCTTCCTCATCGACGAAAAGGGACAGGGCGCTCAGCCCAACCTTCACTGATTTCGCGCACCAAGGAACATCCGAAATGGCAAGCCTCGTGCCCTGCCCGAATTGCGGGCGAAGACCCAAGGAAGAATTCACCATCAAGGGCGCGGCCCTGTCGCGACCGGCGGCTGACGCGGATTCGGCCGATTGGTTCGACTACGTCTACCTGCGCGACAACCCGCGCGGCGCCTACGAGGAATACTGGCACCACACGTCCGGGTGCCGCCGCTGGCTCGTCGTTGCCCGGGACACCGTGACGCATGAGATTGCGGCGTGCGACGATGCGGCCGACCGCTCTCGATCGGAGGCGCGCAAATGAGCTCCTACCGTTTGCCGAAACGCGGTCTCGTCGACCGCAACGCCCCGCTCTCCTTTACCTTCGACGGTCGCCCCCTGCGGGGCCTCGAAGGCGACACGCTCGCTTCGGCATTGCTTGCGAACGGGCGGATGCTCGTCGGCCGCAGCTTCAAATACCACCGGCCCCGCGGGATCCTGACGGCGGGGGCCGCCGAACCGAACGCGCTGGTCACGGTTGGCCGCGGCGGCCGCGCCGAGCCGAACACGCGCGCCACCATGCAGGAGCTCTACGAGGGCCTCGAGGCGCGGAGCCAGAACCGCTGGCCCTCGCTCGACTTCGATATCGGTGCGCTGAACGGTCTACTGTCACCCTTCCTCGGTGCCGGCTTCTACTACAAGACTTTCATGTGGCCGGCGCCGCTCTGGGAGAAGCTCTACGAACCGGTCATCCGCAAGGCTGCCGGCCTCGGCAAGGCTAGCTACGAAGCGGATCCCGACGCCTATGAGAAGAGCTGGGCGCATTGCGACCTGCTGGTCATCGGCGCCGGCCCGACGGGGCTGGCCGCGGCACTTACCGCCGGCCGGGCCGGCGCGCGGGTCATTCTCGTCGACGAGGGCTCGCGGCCCGGCGGCTCGCTCCTGTCCGATACCGCGATGATCGGCGGCAGGGCGGCGACTGATTTCGCCCGGGACGCAAGCGACGAATTGCGGTCGATGCCGAATGTCCGGGTCCTGATGCGGACGACCGCCTTCGGCTGGTATGACGGCAACGTCTTCGGCGCGGTCGAGCGCGTGCAGAAGCATGTGCGGGATCCCGCCAGCCATCTGCCCGTCGAGAGGCTGTGGCGGATCGTTGCCGGAAAGGCTCTGCTTGCGACAGGTGCCGAAGAGCGCCCGCTCGTCTTCGGCGGCAACGATCGGCCGGGCGTGATGATGGCAGGCGCGATGCGCGCCTATCTCAACCGTTACGGCGTCGCCCCGGGCCGGGCGACCGCCATCTTCACCACCAACGACAGCGGCTATGCGCTCGCGCAGGACCTCGAAGCCGCAGGCGTCGACGTTGTCGCCATCGTCGACAGCCGCCCTGCGGCCGGCGTCGACTATCGCGGCAAAGCGCGCCTCGTCCGGGAAGCGGTCGTGTGCGGCACCAAGGGCGGCAAGGCGATCTCGGCGATCGACGTTCATCGAGGCGGTCGAACGGAAACGATCGCGGTCGATGCGCTCGCCATGGCGGGCGGCTTCGACCCGGTCATCCACCTTGCCTGCCACCGGGGCGGCAAGCCGGTCTGGTCTGCGGAAAAGGCGGCGTTTCTCGCGCCCGGGAGCTTGAAGGGGCTCGAGGCTGCGGGCGGTGCAGCAGCGACGACGGGCCTCGCCGCCTGCCTCGGGGAAGGCGCGGCACGAGCTGAAGCCATCGTCAAGGAGCTCGGTCTGTCCTGCCCGCCGGTCGCCCTTCCCATGGTCGAGGGCGACGAAGGCAGACATTCCCCTGCCCCGCTGTGGTCGATCCCCGGGGTCAAGGACAAGGCCTTCGTCGATTTCCAGAACGACGTGCATCTCAGGGATATCGGTCTGGCCGTCCGCGAGGGTTACAGCCATGTCGAACTTGCCAAGCGCTACACCACCACCGGCATGGCCACGGACCAGGGCAAGCTGTCGAACGTCAATGCGATCGGGTTGATCGCCAAGGCACGCGGCGTCTCGCCCGCCGAGGTCGGGACGACGACCTTCCGCCCTTTCTATACGCCGGTATCCTTCGGTGCGCTGACCGGCGCGCATACGGGCCATCATTTCCAGCCGGTCCGCAAGTCGCCGCTTCATGATTGGGCAAAGAAACATGGTGCCGTCTTCGTCGAGACGGGTCTCTGGTATCGATCCTCCTGGTTCCCGCTGAACGGTGAGCGGACCTGGCGGGAGAGCGTCGAGCGAGAGGTCCTGAACGTACGGAAGAATGCCGGACTCTGTGACGTCTCGATGCTCGGCAAGATCGAGATAACAGGAAGCGACGCCGCCGAATTTCTCAATCGCGTATACTGCAACGCCTTCCTCAAACTGCCCGTCGGAAAGGCGCGTTACGGGCTCATGCTGCGCGAGGACGGCTTCATCTACGACGACGGCACGACGAGCCGACTCGAGGAGAACCGCTTTTTCATGACGACCACCACCGCCTATGCGGCCGGCGTCATGAACCACCTCGAATTCTGCGCGCAGGTGCTCTGGCCGGAACTGGACGTGCGTCTTGCCTCCATCACCGACCAGTGGGCGCAAATGGCGATTGCCGGTCCGAAAGCACGCATGATCCTGCAGAAGATCGTCGACGAGGATATATCCGACGCGGCGTTCCCGTATCTTGCAGCGAAGGAGGTTTCGCTGTCTGGCGGCGCCCTTCACGGCTGCCTCTTTCGGATTTCCTTCTCCGGCGAGCTCGCCTACGAACTTGCGGTTCCGGCCGGCTACGGGGAAAGCGTCGCCGATGCACTCCTGGAAGCGGGGAAGGATCACGGCATCATGCCTTACGGCGTCGAGACGCTCAGCGTTCTGCGCATCGAAAAGGGCCATGTGACGCACAACGAGA
Organism: Sinorhizobium meliloti 4H41; assembly: GCF_000375585.1. Lineage (GTDB taxonomy): Bacteria > Pseudomonadota > Alphaproteobacteria > Rhizobiales > Rhizobiaceae > Sinorhizobium > Sinorhizobium meliloti_A. The sequence goes on from NZ_AQWP01000033.1 coordinate 15,402, forward strand.
TCAACGGTTCCGTCGTGCCGGCCGATCTGGGCTTCGGGAAAATGGTTTCGGCCAGCAAACCGGATTTCGTCGGCAAGGCGATGCTTCAGCGGGAGGGGCTGACTGCGCCCGACCGGCCGCAGCTGGTGGGCGTCGTGCCGCTCGATCCGCAGCAGTCGTTCCGCAGCGGCTCGCACATTCTCGCCAAGGGGGCGGCAGCCACCCTCGAAAACGACGAGGGCTATGTCACCTCGAGCGCCTATTCTCCGCATGTCGGATCCACCATCGCGCTGGCGCTCGTCAAGAACGGCCGCAACCGTCACGGCGAAGAGGTGCTGGTCTGGAGCGGCCTTCACGGAGAATCCACGCCTGCACGTCTCTGCAATCCGGTTTTCTTCGACCCTCAGAACGAGAGGCTCCATGTCTGAATTCCGTCCAACCCTTCGCCCGGCGCTCGGCAGCAAGCAGACGGTCGCTTTCGCCGATTTCAGGCTCTCGCCACTTCCGGAAGGCACGATCATCCATGTTCTCGCCCGGCCGGGTCAGGAGGACATCGTGCCCTTTCTCGGCAGGTTCACCGACGCGGCTCCGCACGCTTTGCGCCCGGTTTCGCCCGACCAGTGGTTCATCATCAGCGACGCACCTATCCCGCATCAGGAAATGAAGAGCCTCTTTGCCGCCCTCGAACCGCGCGCCACCGGTGTCGATCAGAGCCACGGCCGCGTCCGCATCCGGATCGAGGGAAAGATGGCGCATCGCGCGCTTTCGAAAGGCACGGCGCTCGACCTCGATCCGTCCGCGTTCCCGATCGGGCAGTCCGCGGTGACGCTGATCGGCCATATCGCGGCCCATGTCACCCGCGTCGGAGCGGAAACCTTCGAGATCATCGTGCTGCGCGGCTTTGCAGAAAGTCTTTGGGACGACCTTGCCCGAATGGGCCTGGAATTTGGCTGAACCGCACTGTCGGATGGCGAATATGACGACGATCATCGACGGCATGGCCGTAGCGGCTTCCATCAACGGCGCGATAAGAGACGCAAATGCCGAGCTGCAGCAGCAGACGGGCAAGAAAACCGTCGATCAATAGGAAGGGATCACGGCGCACGTGAAGTGAAAGAGGATATTCTCTAGATATACATGCCCAGGCAGAGAATCGAAACGGCCAGCATCGGCAGCCGTCGACTCTTCACGCGAAACATGGGGGCGATTGCAAGGGCTGCGAGAGAGGCGACCGCTGCGGAAAGAACGCTTCCGGCAGAGAGATACAGACCCAGTGCTCCGACAAAAACCGCGGCTCCGACAGTCGTCTCGGCCGCGGATTCCCAGTTAAGGGATTCAGTGCGAAAAGCGGAAAGAAACGCAGGGCCGCTCAAGCCTAGAGCGAGCCAAATCAGCACAGAGGAGGAGAAGCCGAAGAAATCCAAGTTGCACCTGTACCGACTGTGGTCGTGTTGGGGCAGCAATTTACGTGCCAACTTCCAGCCTCACCTGGCATGGGCCGCAGCAGCGAATGAAATCGCGCGATGCAATAGCGACCGCTACGCCGAGGCACTTCCCTCGGTCCGCGTCACCGCGCCCGGTCACACCGGCCCATTTCCGAAATGTCGCTGGGACCACACAGAAATCCGTCCGTGCTATTGCTTCGCCCTTTTTATAGGCACATAAGCTTCGAAAAATAAGCAACTGCATCCGACGCCCCCAAATGATTGTCCCCCCTCCGCCACACGAAGTTCGAAAGTCCGGCCGTTTGCCGAGATTCAAGCTGTTCTCGCCGATTCTGGCGGGTGCAACGCTGAAAGAGCGCTTGATCGGCTGTATCGGAGCGTTGATCGGGATTTGTGTCACCGGCCTGGTTTGCGGGCTCGTTTTTGGGGACGACCCCCAGCTGCCGCTGATCGTTGCGCCCATCGGCGCCTCTGCCGTCTTGCTCTTTGCCGTGCCGGCCAGTCCGCTTGCGCAGCCTTGGTCGATCATCGGCGGGAACACGATTTCCGCCCTGATCGGCGTCTCCGTGACCTATATCGTGACGGACCAGATGCTTGCCATCGGCCTCGCAGTCGCTCTGGCGATACTTGCAATGTCGCTGACGCGATCGCTTCATCCGCCAGGAGGCGCTGCCGCGCTGACGGCTGTCATCGGTGGAGCCGCGGTCGCACGCTCAGGTTTTTGGTTCCCGTTCATACCCGTTGCGATCAACTCCCTGATCCTCGTCGGATTGGGCATTCTGTTTCATAGGCTGGCGCGCCGCCAATATCCTCATCGGCCCGGAATTGCGCCGGTGAATACACATGCGACGGCGGATCCTCCACCTGCGCTTCGTGTCGGCTTCAATTCCGAGGACATAGACTCGGCAATAGCGCGGTTGAATGAAACACTCGATATCAGCCGGGAAGACATCGATGCCCTCTTGAGGGAAGTCGAACTGCAGGCCCTCGTCCGACAGAGGGGAGAGTTGACTTGTGCCGACATCATGTCCCGCGACGTCGTAACCGTGCCCGACGACACGACCCCTGACCATGCACGATACCTGTTGTTGAAGCACGACATCCGTACACTTCCAGTGCTTGACGAGAACGAGAAGCTTCAGGGTACGGTGGGCCTGCGGGAGCTCGCCGGCAAAGAGCCCGGCAGCAAACTGCCGATAAGCGCGGCAGCTACCGCCAGGCCATCCGACCCTGCGATAGGCCTGCTCCCCCGCCTGACGGACGGGGCGACACACGCCGTCGTCATTCTCGACGACGGCGGCAAGGTTGTGGGCATCATATCCCAGACCGACCTGCTCGCGACTCTGGCCAAAAGTCTCTCGCATAATGGCCTGTCCGAAATAATGCAGGGCAACGGGCAGGGTATCTGAGGCGTCGAGCCGTGGATATTATATGCAGAATCAAGTCGTCCGGGCACCCTAGATGCGTGTTTTGGGCGCCGGTGCTCGGTCCGAGTCACCCGAATTGGGTTCCCCCTTTGGCTCGATTAGAAGAACCTTGACCTCCGTCTCTGCCCGGGGACGATGTACAACCCCTTTCGGAACCACGAACAGCTCGCCAGCTCTGACCACCTGAGAGGGTTTCCCTTCGATATCCATGATCATTTCGCCCTCGAGGACGTAGAAGAAATCGTCCGTGGTCTCATGCTTGTGAAATGGGTATTCCCCTTTAAACTTTGACGACCATGACATCGTTCTCGTTGTAATCGGACACGACGTGCGGATCCCAATGGCTCGAAAACAGAGCCAGCTTCTCGGAAATATTGATTGGTTTCATCGGATATCCTTTCGGCTGTTCGCCGCAACTATCGGTGAAGGTGATTTGATCCGACGCGAGTTCTCCGACCCGCTTCAGACGCCGGCACTGGATGCGGCGGCCCTCAATCCCGCCCGAATGCGATCCAGCATAGACCGATCTGCCTTAGCTGAGGAAACGAGATAAGCGGGGTAGGCAAATTCCGGACTGTTGGGAACGAGCTCGAGACTGCCGTCCACAAGGTAGGGCCGAACGAAGCCCTGCCGGAAATATCCGGATCCGCCGGCTGCCAGAATGTAGTCGAGAGCAAGCGGCCCATAACTGATCGCCACCACCGGACTCGGACCGCCCGGAAAAGCCGCCCTATAGCTGCCGGCAAAATCCTCTCCCCAATCGATGCCAACGAGGTCTTCCGGTCCGGACGGCTGCGGCATGGCCGTCGTGCGGACGAGAACGAGCTTTTCCTCGAAAAGCAGCTCCGCAAGCGTGCCTGGACGATTTGGCGCTCCATAAAGGACCGCCGCATCAAGTGAACCGTCCTGCACGAGTTCCATCAGCCGCTCGGATCTGTCGATCGAGGTTCGAATGGCCACGCTGGGGCATTCGCGGCGCATCCACAAAAGCCAATGCTTCAAGAGTGGATCCCACAGACTGAGCTCCGCACCGATCGTCACCATGGCCTCGCGCCCCGGGGGCAAAGCGACCGTGGTTCGCGCCGCCTCCCATACTTGCACCAGGCTCGTTGCAAAACGGAAAAACTGCTCTCCGGCGGAGGTCAGCCTGGCACCGGCCTTGTTCCGAATGAACATGGGCCTGTCGAGTTGTTCCTCGAGTACGCGAATTCGCGCACTGACCGCGGTCTGCGAGATGTTCAGATTGGCAGCGGCATTCACGAAACTTCCTGTCTTGACCACCTCGAGGAACGTACGCGCAATGCTGATGTCCATCTTCGCCCCGCGCAAATGGCGTCGCCACGTCAGCCTGCCTGCCGGTGGCACGCATTCATCAAAATAAACGCAGAATATTTGCGGTTAACCAGCAATTCAATTCGTTTGTCAGCGGAATTCGCGGTTGCCATCCTGGTGCGCGTGCCTCGGTCGATCCCGGCCAGCCACGCTGCTTTGATGATCTGAATGAAGGGCGTTACTCCCGATGCTCGAGCGAAAATCCAGCTCTGACAGAGCCGAAACCCCGGCCGCAGCCCACGCGGTCGCGACCGACCCGCATTCGGCTCCCCTGGTGCCGCCGCTATACTTGTCCAAAACCAGCACATTGACGATCTTCTGGAAGGACTTGACCTTGGATTGGCGCCTGTTGAGCGAAGATCGATTGAGGAGGTAGACAGGGATGGACATCGACGATGATATTCCGCCGAGTTTTGCGTCGCCACCCTGCTTGATGCACGAACTCGACCCGGCCTATGCGGGCCCGTCATCCGACCGGTCGATCTGTGCCGATGTCAGGCGGTGGCGGACAAGCGAACGGGCTCGCCTCATCGCGCAACGCCTGGCCATATCTCCCGACCTTCGGGCCGCTTGCGAAGCGCAGATCGTCTGCCGTCTGCTTGCCGAAATCGGACCCGTGCGCGACCGTGTGGTCAGCGTCTACTGGCCGTTTCGGGGTGAGCCCGATCTCAGACCGCTGATGCGGCAAATAGCCGATGACGGCGGCCGATGTGCGCTCCCGGTCGTGGTCGAAAAAGGACAGCCTCTGGAGTTTCGCCTCTGGCGACCAGGCGACAAACTCGTCCGCGGGATCTGGAACATACCCGTCCCGGCCAGGCCTGTTTCATGCACCCCCGATATCATCGTCGCCCCGGTCGTGGGCTTTGATCCGTCGTGCTATCGGCTTGGTTATGGCGGGGGCTATTACGACCGGACACTGGCGGCAATGGCGGCGACGCGCCGCGTGCTGGGCGTTGGTTTCGCACAGTCGAGGATAAGGACTATTTATCCTCAGGCACATGACATCCGGATGGACGCCGTGGTGACCGAAACGGCCACCGATCATGCTAGCGTGCGTTGAATTCCGATTGGGCAGCGGGATCGAATCGAGAACGTGGCGCCTTGGCAAAAATTGTTCTAGCTTTCTCCGCGGGCTTGGGTCGACTTGTGAACGGCTGCGGATCGGGTGTCGCGATGGACGAGCAACGACGGAGCTACCGGCAACGGCTCATTGCGCTGGCCGCCGCCAGTATCGGCACTCTGGCGGCCAGTGCGATCTCCTACGGAGCGGCGATCTATCGCGCCGCCAATCCCGAACCCCTGCGCGCCGCCGGGCCGGGCGAGACGGTCGATACCGGGCGATGGCATGTGACGATCGCCGGAGCCCGCGTGAGCGATGTCCCCCCTTCCGGCAGGAGACCGCCCGAGCCGAAAACTTTCCTGCTTGTCGATTTCGAGGCCGGCAACCGCTCGGCGGCGACCGCCCACCTGCCGGCGAAACTGCTCACCTTTGCCGGCCTGGAGGCGAAACTTGCTTCCCCCACCTTCTATTTGACACGGGACAAGGCGTTCAGCCCCGGCCTGCACCCGGGCATGCCGGAGAGTTTGACCGCCGTATGGGAATGGCCGGCGGGGGAAATGCCGCCGCGTGAGCTGGACCTGCTGATCGGGAGCCAGATCTACAAGAAACGCGACAATCTCTATGGCGCCTCCAACTGGTTCGACCGTGATCCGGTGGCGGTGGTGTCCCTGACTGTTGAGCAGGAAGCGGCGAGGGCAAAACAATGACGGCCCTCGCAAATATCGTCGCCTTGCTCCTGGCGACGGCGGCGCTCTACGGCATGCAGCACTCGACGCCCTCCTACAGCGAAATCCTGTCGCCCGTGGCGGTGCCGGCCGCGCAGGGAAAACCGGCGCAGGCCGAACGCTTCGTCTTCGGAGTCGCCAAGGTGCATCTCGCCCGCCAACTGGTCGCTTCGCATTTCGGCGAGCCGCGTACCTACACCACCTCCGGAAAATGGCTTGTCGTCGAAGCGGCGGCGAAGGCGCAAGACCGATCGATATCGCTGACCTCGGCTGCGTGGCGCGGCCCTTCCGGCCTGCGCTTTGCCATGAGCACGCGCATCGGCAGCTCGCTCGGGCTTTTGGGTGCCGAGCGCCTGGAGCCCGGCATTCCACGCCCGGTTCTGCTGATATTCGAGCTGCCCGAGGACCAGATCGAGGGGGGTACACTGCTGGTCGCCGAGACCGCGCTGACTCCCCTGTCCGAGCAGGTGGAGATCGCCATGGACAGCGTGCCGCCGGAAAGCAGACACGAGTCCCTCACCCTTGCACGCGGCGGCCGCATCATGCCCTGGTCGCTGGAGTTTCAGCAATGAGCGCACGGGCTTCGTCACGGGAGAGAACGAGCTACTGGATCAGCCTCGTTTCGCTGCTCGCCGCCGTGCCGCTCGCGGTCCTCGTCGGATCCCGGGGCGAATTCGCCGCATGGCTGCAACGCCGCATGCAGCCACCTGTGACCGTCGAGCGCGACGGCAGCGGGCAAGTCGCCGGCGGCAGCTGGCGGCTCACATCGCTGCGCCGGCTGCCGGGAACCTTGCCGGACACGAGCCTCATGCTGGCGGAAATCGACGTCTCGGTCCAGGCAGCGGACGTCCTGAAGCAGGCCTTGCCCTGCGCGCTCTCGCTGACGGATGGCGCTGGCCGCCGCTGGGACCCGCTGCCGCTGCCCGGCCGTCTTTTACGCGAGGCCGATCCCGAGATTGCCGACAGGCCGCAATGCACGACGCTGACGATCGGTAAGGCCGGCGAGGCGTCGCTTCGCGTCGTCGAACGCTTTCTCGTGCCGCGGCAGGCGGACGGGTTCACCCTGTCGCTTGCCCTGACCGGCTCGCCGCCGATTGTCTTGAAATAACGCTTGTCCGGTGACCAGCAGCCTGCGGGACGCCGGCTTCGCCGGATCGGGACACTGCGTATTCCAACATGGCGGCCAGCAGGGCGATCCGCACCGGACCGAAAAGGATTCCGCCGTCGAGTTCGGTCGGACTGCCGACGAGAACGGCCAGGACGTCGCCTATCCGCTGCCAGGTTTCGAGGTCGTGCGGGCCGAGATGACGGGTTGCGCCGTACCACGCCCAGGCGGGGAGCCAGCTGGTGGCGCGGTAAAGCACCACGAAGGCGAGCAACGTCCCGAGACCGGCGCCGAGCACCGTGCGCAGGCAGGCCCAGACCGGCCGGTAGCGGGTCCGATAGCCTCCGAGGAAGTGGGCGGCGAAATCGGCCAGCCATTTGCGCAGCGTGGTGGCGCGAGCGGGCGGCGACGGAGCGGCGACGGGTTTTGCCGAAACGTCGTAGCCATAGATGATGGCAGCCATTACGAGCCAGACGAGCGGCAGGAGGGCGTAGAAGAACAGTTCCTGCGCCTGCGTGACGAGTCCAGGCTCCTGGAACTCCACCGCAGTGCCGCCCGCTGCCGCGTGTGCTTCCATGGAAAATCCGACGATGCCGGCTTCCACCGCATCGAGAAACGCGCCGGCGCCGAGCCAGCTTATGAAGTCGTCCTTCCATCTGTCCAGCGCATAGAGCCCGATGAAGATCCAGCTCGCGTCCGCCGCCACGATAACGAAACGCAGCCACGGCGACTGCAGGCGCCAGTTGGCGCGCTTGGCAAGCCATCGCACGAACCAGCAGGCGAGGATCGCCGCAATCAGGCTGCGCGAGCGCAGGAGCTCGAAAATCTGTAACCGTTCTCCCAGTGCCACCCGATCCAGGGCGAGACGCGAATACTCGCGCACCGTGTCGCCCAGGAAACCCCACGCGGCGTAATAGGCGAAGAACGGCAAGATGGCTGCGGAGGCAATCACCAGAAGGCGATTCAACTGCCGTTCCTGCTTTGTCGAGCCGGCAGCTGGCGCCACGCCGCGCAACGCGGCGAGCACCGACAGGCCGGGACGCAGGATCGCGAACATCGCAATGACCACCAGCAGCTTGACGAGGACGACAAGCGACAGCGTTACCATTCCGCCAAGGGGGGTTTTCAGGCCGACGCCGACCGCAGCCTCGAGGAGCAGGACACGCGCGATATATCCGAGCGTCGCGGCAAGCAGAAGCTGCGGCCAGAAACGTGCAAGGAGGCGCGCCGTCAATGCCGCCAGTCCGCCGATATCCTTGAGCATCCCCATGCCCCGAACCTAACCATAACCTTCCGGGCGCTCAACCGGGCAAATAGATGGAAAATGGCGGTCCGCGGGGCTGCGCTACGGAAGGATTGAACGCCCCGTATTGCTCCGCTGAACGCGACACTGCAAGACGGCCGCATCGGCGCTGGGGAGCCCCCAAACGCAAAAAGGCCCGCTGATGCGGGCCTTTTCGTGTGTACGTGCATGTGTATGTGTTTGGTTGCGGGGGCAGGATTTGAACCTGCGGCCTTCAGGTTATGAGCCTGACGAGCTACCGGGCTGCTCCACCCCGCGTTATCCGAGTTTTGCGTAGCAAAGGTCGGTTTGTTGGCCGGTTTGTTTCGGCCGTGTGAGAGAAGATGATCGGTTTGTTTCTCTTGCGATTTGCAGACCTGGCAGCGACCTACTCTCCCGCGTCTTAAGACGAAGTACCATCGGCGCT
>NZ_AQWP01000034.1 GCF_000375585.1 Sinorhizobium meliloti 4H41
TAGAGTCTGTCAGATCTACGTTGAAACATAACCTGCATGCCTGAGATAGGCGGCGCATTCGTGCGGGCTGAAGGCTTTGAGAACTTCGCCGAGGCGCCTCCATGTCGCGTCGACGCTACGCTCGTCGGCCTTGCGCAGCAGGGTCTTGAGTTTGGCGAACATCATCTCGATGGGATTGAGATCGGGGCTGTAGGGCGGCAGGAAGAATAGATGGGCGCCGGCATCGCGGATGGCGTTGCGCGCCGGCTTGCCCTTGTGGCTGCCGAGATTGTCGAGGATGACGATATCGCCCCGATTGAGGGTTGGTGCCAGGCATTGCTCGACCCAGGCGGTGAAGGCGGTGCCGTTGATCGGGCCATCGAGCACGAAGGGCGCGACAATGCGGTCGTGGCGCAGCCCGGCGAGGAAGGTCAGCGTCTTCCAATGGCCATGCGGTATTCTGGCGATCAGCGGCTGGCCGCGCTGACACCAGCCGCGGGTGCGCGTCATGTTGGTTTTGACCCAGGTTTCGTCAACAAACACCAGGCGGTGCGGGTCAAGTCGATGTTGATGGGTCTTCCAGCGGCTTCGGAACCGCGCCACCTTCGGCCTGTCCCGCTCGCTGGCGATCAGCGTTTTTTTTAAATGTCTTGCCTTCGCGGCGCAGGAAACGCCAAACGGTGTCATGAGAGACATCGATCCCTGCCGCCTTCAGATCGGCGGCAAGCGCCCGCACCGTCCAATCGGTTTTGGCCGCCAGTCGGCGGTGAACTTCGTCGGCCGCCGCGCCCCGCAGCATGGGTTTGACATGACCACCCATCTTGGCCGGCGCCAAACCACGGCCGGATCGGTCAAGCTGGCCGATCCGCACCGCCGTCGCCGCCGATATCCCAAAGCGCAAGGCAGCCGCCCGCACCGTCATGCCCCCGGCCAGAGCGTCGGCGACGCGCTTGCGTAAATCCAGAGAAAGAGGTCGCGCCATCATTGCTGGCCTCCCCACCAGCAATGATCTTGAATCACAATCGCAGCAAAAAGGGAATCCCGGTGCGATTCAGCTTAAAGCTGACCGACTCTAAAGTGCCTAAGCCGCTGTGCGCGTCGCCCAGCAGAATCGATCGGATCCTTTACGACCTAAAGATCGCCAGCAACGACGTCTGGGTTCTACCGCTCTATCGCGAGCTCGTCGGAGCGCTCATCACCAACCTGCGGGCATCGTCACTTAGACAAAGCTATCTCCTGAATGCTTCCATTTCTGAGCGTTCCCATATCGGATTGGAAGGTTTTGGCCTGCACCTTGTTCGCAAGGTGCGTAACAGCTTCGCGCATGGTGCGACCAGTCTCGATTTCGATCAGGAGCTAAACGTCCCACCCCTAGCGTCAGTTATTCATCTGAGTTCACGCATCACATTGTTGGCGCAGCAGGCGATGCTCCTAGCGTTGAGTGAGGAAGCGCTGACGCTGCGTGTCTACCACGGGGTGCGCACTTATGTGCCTTGGCACGGTGAAACGCTTGCGGCGGCGGCGAGGGCTTTGCACCTCATGGAACCTGACCACGACGAAGATCAAATGCGGCTCTGGTCGGAATTCGATGCGGAGGTGAGGAGAGAACTGGATTTCGGCTTTTGCGGAGAGTGGGTGTAACAGCGCTGGGATTGAACCCGATTCATCAGCGGCAGCGCACCAAGCGGTAGCCTCTTAATGCCAATCCTCTCGCCCGAAGCAACGTCTCCCAGCCTGTCGATGAGGGCCGGACTCTTGCATCGCGGGTTGGCTCCCTCGAGCCGAGTGAGGCATCGTATTTAGGGCGGTTGGGATGATCCGGGCTCACGAATGTTTCCTTGAGACACAATATTGGCGCTTCCCCCGTTAGAAGCCTCGTGCGCCTCAGCAGGCACTTGCCTTCTGAATCGGTGGTGTTGCCGTGAGTTTGCGCTCTTACGCGTGGACTTAAGAGCGCACCGAGCAATTCATGGAACATGCAGATTCCCTGTGCATTCAACAGTTATTACGCCAGACTGCTCTGGTGAACTATACCGGAAGCCTTCGGCACCTGATGTGCCAGCATGCCGACATGGTACGTCGCTTCGATTATTCACTTCCCGACACGGCATACATTTCCGTGCGACACACAGTTCCTGCGCAGGGAAAATGCGTAAGCGGTGTTTTGACCGCCCTTCCGGATCACGGCGTGATTGACGATGTTGTGCCCGAACGAGGGGCTTGGACGTATGTCGATTTCACAGCTTACGTTTAGACCTACCGATGAAGAGCCGGTGCGCCGGTTTGAGGTTTTCACGGGCAAGCGGCCAAGGACGTGAGTGGAGCGACGAGCGCAAGGCTGAGATTGTTGCGCAGAGTTGCGAGCCGGGCGTGAAGGTCTGCGCTGTGGCGCGGGTCACGGATCGAGCCGCACAATTGTTCATCTGGCGTCGACTAGCCGCAGGCCGCTGGAAGCTGCACCAGTCGTCGAGGATGTTCCGATGTTTGCGCCGGCTTGCACCAGCCGCTGATTGAGCGCATCGAGACCGCGATCATGGGCAGTGACCTTCTCGATGCCGACGACACCCCGATCCGCGTGCTCGACCGCTCTCTTCGAGACAAGGGGTTAGGCAAAGGCGTGAAGAAGGGCAGGATCTGGACATATGTCCGAGATCAACGGCCCTGGGCGGGCGCGGCTCCACCGGGTGCGGTCTATTACTTCGCCCCCGACTGGAAGGAAGGGCGGAAGAGCACGTCCACCGGCACCTCAAACAGGCAAGGGGCATCCTTCAGGCTGATGGCTACAAAGGCTATGGCAAGCTGTATGACCCTGGAGGGGATGGGACATCCCGCTTCCGTGAAGCAGCCCGCTGGGCACACCGGCGACGCGACTTCCACGATATCTTGACCTCGAATAAATCCGAGATCGCACGCGAGGCCCTCGACCGTATCGCCGCGCTTTGGGACATCGAACGTGAGATTGCGGGTCAGCCTGCCGATATCCGCCTCGCCGCGCGTCAAAAGCACAGCAAGGCAAAAGTCGAAGCCTTGCGCGTCTGGGCTGAGGCGCAGTTGACCCGCATTCCGGGCAAGGGTGATCTGGCGCGAGCCTTCCTTACGGCCTGAGCCGGTGGCCATCATTCTGCCTGTTCCTGGAGGACGGCCGTGTCGCGATCGACAATAATGCTGCTGAGCGGGCCCTGCGCCCGGTTGGAATTGGAAGGAAAAATTGGCTCTTTGCCGGCGCAGACACCGGTGCGGAGACACTGGCGGTGCCATGACGATCATCGAAACGGCCAAAATGGATGGGCTCGATCCTCAGGCCTATCTGGCCGATGTGCTCGACCGTATCCACGATCATAAGATAAATAGGCTCGACGAACTGCTTCCCTGGAATTGGTCACCTGTTGCCGTCATCTGCGCCGAGGCGGCCTGATGGCTACAGTAACTTATGTCCGCACCATCAAATATGTTGCCGAAATTCTTGGCGACGATCCAGATCTTCTCCAGGCGATCGTCAGCAACGATAACAACCTGACCTACGGCAGTATCATCAGCGTCTATAACGGTGAGGACGAATCCATCACCGCCCTGACAGACGACGGCATGGCGGAGTTGGAACAGATGCTCTCCTATGCTCTCAACTGAGGAATGGAACGACTTCCTCGACAGCTTTGTTGACGACGAAGAACTCATCGCCCGCATCAAAGCAAAATCTCCGCGGTAGCAATCGGCCCGGTTACCGTTATTCGCATCGTCGGGGGGAACTTCCTGCAGACGCCGCCCGAACTTTTGGGGCCAATGGAAGGCGAAAAAAGGGCGGAGGACGTTCCATCGACAAGTAGCCGGCGACCGTAAGCAATTGCCAATCGCCCGATTTCCAACCATGCCGGAAGATGCCGGGTTAGTGCGGGTTTCGGCAAAGTCCGGACAGGGTTTCCGGTAATCTCCGGACACAGTTTTCAGTAATTCCCGGACAGTGATTCCGCTAAATCCCGGACAGTTTTCCGGCGGCGGTTTGACGGTTGGTTCGCGGCTGCGCCGTCTTGTTGGTTAAGCCTCTCACGACAACGTTGAGAGGGGCCGATGCCGAGACGGAAGCAAGCAAGACGAACGACATTGAGGGATATCCGGACCATTCTGCGCCTGACCCACGAAGAGGGTCTTTCGGTGCGCGAGATTGCCGAGCGGCTGAAGATCGGCAAGAGCTCGGTATCGACCTATTTGCTGCGAGCTCGGGAGGCCGGGCTTTCGTGGCCGTTGCCAGTCGGCGCGGACGAGGATGCAAAGCTGGAGCGGCGGCTGTTCGGCCGAGCCGGTCGACCGCCGCGCGATCTCAGCGAGCCGGACTGGGCGGTGGTGGTTCGGGAGCTGAAGCGCAAAGGGGTGACGCTGAGGCTTCTATGGCAGGAATACCGTGCCAACCATCCCGACGGTTACGGCTTCACGTGGTTCTGCGAGCAGGTTGCCGCCTTTCGGCAGCGCACGAGTGTAGCGTTCCGCAATCGGCACGCGGCGGGCGCCGTGATGCAGACCGACTATGCCGGGCCGACGGTGCCGGTGATCGATCCGGCGACCGGTGTCATCCATCCGGCCCAAATCTTTGTCGCGGTGCTGGGCGCCTCCAACCTGACCTTCGCCCATGCCAGCTTTAGCCAGCAGTTGCCGGATTGGATCGACGGCCAGGTGCGTGCTCTGACCTTCTATGGTGGGGTCACCAAGGCAATCGTGTGCGACAACCTCAAATCAGGGGTGGCCAAGGCCCTTTGGTTCGAGCCGACGTTGACTGCGACGTTCGCCGCCATGGCGGAGCATTACGACACCACGATCCTGCCGACACGCAGGAGGAAACCGCGCGACAAAGGCCGGGTCGAAGGCGCGGTGCTGATCGTGGAACGCTGGATTCTGGCCCGGCTCAGGAACCGCACCTTCTTCTCGCTTGCCGCCCTCAACACGGCGATTGCCGAATTGCTCGAGGAGCTGAACAACCGGACGATGCGCCACGTCGGCAAAAGTCGCCGCGAACTGTTCGAGGAGATCGAGCGGGCAGCATTGAAGCCTTTGCCGGTGATGCCGTTCGAATATGCGGAATGGAAGTCGGCGAAGGTTCACCCGGACTATCATGTCGAGGTCGACAAGACCTTCTACTCGGTGCCGCATCGGCTGATCGGATGCACCCTGCAGGTGCGGCTCACCCACCGGGTAGTCGAGATCTTCCACGATCACCAGCGTGTCGCCAGCCATGTTCGCCGCTCCCAGCGTTCCGGCCACGTTACCATCAATGACCATATGCCCAAGGCGCATCAGCGCTATGCCAACACCACGCCGGCCAATCTGATCGGCCGTGCGACCCAGATCGGCCCCAATGCCGCTATCCTGGTCGAACGCATGATGCGCGACAGGCCGCATCCGGAACAGGGATATCGCTCGGCCCTGGGCATTCTGTCGCTGGCGCCGCGCTATGGATCACAGCGCCTCGATGCGGCCTGTGAACGAGCGCTCACCATCACTGCCGTCACCTATTCCTCTGTCGCCTCCATCCTCAAATCCGGCCTCGACCGGGAAAGACCGCAGGCTGAACATGCGGCCGCCACGCCTGCGCATACCAATATCCGTGGCCGATCCTACTACCAGTGAAGGAAGCAAGAATGCTGACAAACCCCACCCTCGACCAGTTGCATGCCCTCGGGCTGACGGGCATGGCCGCCGCCTGGCGCGAATTGACCGAGCAGGCCGGCACCAATGAGCTCAGCCGCGATGAGTGGCTCGGCCTGATGCTCGACCGCGAAGTCGCCCTGCGCGCCGACAAGCGCATCCGTAACCGGCTCGCCTCCGCCAAGCTACGCTTTGCCCAGGCCTGTATCGAAGATATCGACTTCGCCGCCGCCCGCGGTCTCGACCGGCGCAACACCATGGCGCTGGCCCAGGGGCAATGGCTCACCGCCCATGAGGGCCTGATCATCACCGGCCACACCGGCACCGGCAAGTCATGGTTGGCCTGCGCCTTCGGCAGGCAAGCGGCAAGGCTCGGTCACTCCGTCCTCTATGTGCGCGTGCCGCGCATGTTCGAGGATCTCGCGCTTGCCCGCCTCGATGGCTCTTTCCCTCGCCTCATCGACAAGCTCACCCGCGTCCAGCTCCTCATCCTCGATGACTTTGGAACACATGCGCTCTCCGATCAGCAGCGCTTCCACCTCTTCGAAATCGTCGAGGAGCGCTATCAGAGAAAATCCACCCTGATCACAGCCCAAGTCCCCGTGCCAAGCTGGCACGACCTGAGTGCCGACAGCACCGTCGCCGACGCCATACTCGACCGCATCGTGCACAATGCTCACCGCATCACCCTCCGGGGCGAGAGCATGCGAAAGCAAAAAAGCGCTCCCCTCTTGACGGCTACAGAAATCGGCGAAATCAATCAACCCTGATGGTAACCAGGCTGCCGAGGACCAACCTCGTCAAACTGTCCGGACTTTAGTGAAAGCGCTGTCCGGGATTTAGCGGAATCAATGTCCAGCTTTTGCGAAGCGCGCAGTTAGGGTACGAAAACCTTTAGAGCCATGCTGACAAGTGATTGTGCCCGTTGTTGTACCTTGTCGCTCGTCCAATCAGAATTAGCCCCAATATCGCGATTAAGCTTCAAATTTGAGGACTGCAAGACCGACCGTTTCTCCGCAAACGTCTTGTTAGCAGCTGCGTCGTTGTCGCTGGGACCAAAGATAGTAAGGTTACCCAGCGTGTCTTTCACCTTTTCCAAGCTTGCTTCCTTCTCGTCGTCTTTAGCCGATCGCGGATAGACATGTTCCAGTGTGGTATTTGAAAAGTCGAATACGCGCGTCTTGTCTTTGCACCGAGGAACACCGCTCGCGCCCCCCGCATACCATTGGGCATAGTCCTCCAGCGTGATAAGAAGGTAACGGATATGACCATTGCCGCTTCTTTTGGAATATCTGACTTCAGAAAGATTAGTTTCAAAGACGCTGTCTGGCACTGCCCTATCGATTAGTTCCTTTAAGTCTTTTCTAAGGTCGTTGATTGCATGATTTGGATTCCCGCGTATTTTTTTCGCGTGACGCAAATATAGATCCGTCATTGGAGCGATATGGGCGTTGCCGATTGTTTTGAACCGAAAAACAAACCGCTCCAAAGTAGACACAGCTTCAGCAAATTTCTGCGGCTCGAGTTTTATGAGCGATAGCAACAGCGGCATGGCGTTCGTGTGCTTTAAATGCGTCACCAGCATTCGCAGTCGCTCGCGATCCCAACTCTTCACTTGACTATGATCTTCAAAGGGCCACTCCCCGTCACATAGCGTTTGCAGCGTTGCAAACTCTTTATCTATCCTCTCCACCTCTTCGAGCACCGCTTGCGCCTCAACTTTGTTTGCGGAACTCTTGTCCTTAGACTTGAAGCGAAATTCAAGGAATTGATCGGCAAGATTGGAGGACTTAGGGCGTTTACCTTCATGCGACGAGTAATACCACCGTAGATAGCTGTCGATGTCTCCCGGTGCGTAGGCCAACACGCTGTCCCAGCGTTCGGATAACTTGTTTTGAATAGTTGACAGCGATTTGCTGTCCAAAAGCTCCAAGGTGCTCGCTCGCAACAGATCACCATCCGTGAGGTGCACGCCGCGATCATTCAGGACTTGGAAAATCTGGTAGGCTTCGCTACGTGTTTCTGAACACATAAAAATCACGCTGCAGTCTGTTGCTAACACGCTATTTACAAGGAGCTGCAGCCGCTTCGCTTTCTCCCAGGGGGAGCCGCTCTTGAGAAGCTCATTTTCAACAAACTCGGTCAACCGGTGCCAAGCGGCTTGGATGCGTGCATGGGAAGCCCTTTTGGCGACTGAATTCTTCTCGGCAGTAACATTTTGAAAGAACTCGTTATCCGAGTCAGATAGCTTGAGTTTTGGGATCTCCACGTATTCCAAATCGATTTCGTCACGGTAGACTAGATATGTGGCGCGCAGCGTATCAATCGTGTCTTCGAGAAATTTTTTAGCTTTTTTCTCCTCGGCTGAAAGGCTCCCTTTCTTAGTGAGGTCGCCGACTATGTTGCGCATTCCGCGCACAACAGCCGCCACAAACATGACGAAGGACGCCAATCTCTGTTGGCCGTCAATAACTTCGTAATTCGATCGGTTTGAGTTCGCCAAGGGATTGCGTACGGTGACCACGCCACCAAAAAAATGACTTTTCTCCGACCCCTCTTGGCGGACCTTTAAACATCGGCTCAAATCCTCGATGAAATCGTTGATCGCGTCCTCATCCCATGCGTAGCCGCGCTGATATTTGGGTACGACAAAGGTGTGGTTTTGTTCGAAAAGGAACTTGACGCCGAGCTGAGTAGGTTTAATCGGCATTGTTCAGACCGCCTCGCGGGTTATATTCTGGTCGATTTTTCGTTTAAAGCTCCGCAGAAAGGTTTCCAGAGAACGGGGGCGGTCTTCGAACCACGCGATTAGCTGGTCGTAGCCGCCATGCGCATACTTGTTGAATTCACGAACGCCCTCATCGCTAAGAAAATTTGGAGCCTCGGGTGTGACCAGGTGCGCAATTGCCGAGTGCACCTCGCGGCGTTCGTCCATGGACACCCCAAGCATCTCTAACTCCGATTTGAGGAACAAGCCCACCATCAA
This sequence comes from Sinorhizobium meliloti 4H41, assembly GCF_000375585.1. GTDB lineage: Bacteria > Pseudomonadota > Alphaproteobacteria > Rhizobiales > Rhizobiaceae > Sinorhizobium > Sinorhizobium meliloti_A. The sequence continues at coordinate 8,600 of NZ_AQWP01000034.1, forward strand.
TTTCCCGCGAGGGCCGTATCGATCCGGAAAATACGCAACAAGCTCGGCCGTCTCATCCAGCGGAACTGCTTCCTTGCGCTTCATGGTTACGCCGGTGATAAAGCAGAAGTAAAACGCATCAAAATCAGTTTTAAAGACGCGCTGATCGCGTAGGTCTTTAAACCACTGCCGCGCATCCAATCGCAATCTGAATGGTTGCATCAGGCTACTTCCTCTTCTTCGAGTTGGAACTCGTTGAAGAAGTCTTCACCGGCGACGTTCATCCCATCGGCGGTCTCCAGGACGACGCCTTTTTCGTGGGCTGCCCGTTGTAAGGCGTCAGAGCCCTTTCGGAACAGTGTGATGAATTGGATCTCCGTATTGCTGGCGCGCTTGAGCGGCCCGATGAAGCGGGCGCGTTCCGACGAAATTGTGAAGGCAATGAATTGCCCGGTGAGATTCGGGATCAGTTCGCCGATCTTCGGGCGAACCGCGAGATCGATAGGACCGGCAGGGCTGTCCACCACGAAGGGAAGCTGGTGGTCGGAGCGATGGAAGAGCGTCGCAAGGAAGGCGTATGCAACGGAAAGCGTCTCACCAACACTGCCGCCTTCCTGCCCCTCTAGGATCAGGTTCTGTTCAATTCTTTCTATCGAAATGTTGTTGTGCGGCATCAACTCGGAAATCCGCACATTGGCTTGGTCGCATAGCTCCGTCGTTATTCCGGCGCGCGCCTTCTTGTGGGCTGTCTTAATGATTGCGGTCAATATGTCCCGTTTGGCCTTTTCAGTCAGCGTATGTGTAATCTCCGCCAGCTTTCTCTCGGCGTCATCGATCCGGCGTTCAAGGATTTCTACGCCGTAAGTTCGCTCATCATTTTGGGTTTGGTCCTTGCTTTCAAATTTCTCTAATTTTCCATCGACATCCTCAATCAGCCCACGGAGATTTTCGATGTCATCCCTAGCGCTTTTAACTGCCGGATCCGACTGTTCAGCTTCAAGCCTTAATGAATCGAAATCATTGCGTGCCTCGCGCTCGTCTTCCATGGCTTTCGCCAAGCTTCCTATGCGCGCGTTTAGATCGTTCTCCGCCGCATCGGGTAGGTCACCCACCGCGTCCTTTATCGCCGTCTTCATTGAGTTCAAGAGTGCCACGTCCTCAGTGCCTAGATATCGCGCGGCGCGTGCACGGATGGTTGCGGCGATCTCGGCATCAATGGGCCTGCCGCAGACACATTCTGCCTCGCTTGCCAGATCCTCGAAGAACTCTCGTGCAGCACTTTCAGGCAGCTTCACTTTGTCCAAACCATCTTTCAAAGCCAGCATCGACATTGCAAAAGATGAAGACAGCGCGTGGGGATCCCGCATTCTATCGAGGACATCTATAGCGTCTTCTCGGACTTGCCCTTTCAGGCGCTCGACCCTCGTCTCAGCGTTGTTCAATGCTTGGAAACGTGCGTCTTCTTTCTTGATTTCTTGATGGTATGCTTCTTCTTTCCTCTGGAGTTGAGACTTAAGGTCGGCCCGTTTCTCTTGAAGTTCCTTCTGCTCTCGTTTGCATTTCGCAAGATGACTTCTCAGGCTGCTTACCCGATTTTGCCGGCGAACGAGACCACGTTCCTCAGTGGCACTGACATTGTGTGTCTTACCGTCCCAGTATTCCCTTACCTTTCGGGACATGGAATCAAATGCATTCATCTGGAATAAGTTTTCTACAACCACCTGTGCATCGGTGTATTCTCTGTCGAGAAGGTGCTGCGCCAATTCACCGTCAAAAACGTAGAAATTGACGAAGTTTTCATTCATGAAGCGCCGAAAATCAGCTGGGGGGTGAAAGCCGTCGCGCCGCCCTGGTCCATGCGTCGTCTTGTAGGTCACCCGCCCATTCTCGAAATCAAAATCCATAACAACAGTAGCGCGCCTGTCATTCAGCAGCAGGCGAACCTCGAAATAACCTTCTGTGGTGTCGCTGTTCCGTTTTCGGAGCTCCGCGACCTTGTGCCTGTCCCAAGCCGGGGCGATGGCCGCACCGGAAAGAGCCGCACGCAGCAATGCAAGAGTGGTGGTTTTGCCTGTGCCATTCGGCATCTGAACAAGAGACACGGGAAATGGCTGGCCATCTGCATCCGCGCAGCTGATTTCGTGGTCAGGGCAACGCAGGCCTTGGGCTTTCCAACCAAGAATGCGCATAATTGCGGGCATCAGTCTTGTTCCCCCCCGTCGATATTTTGAACAACGGTACCTTCGAACAGCACTTCAAGATGTCTGGCTGTTGTTGATTGATCGTTGATATCTTCATTCCCGGAGGTAACAGCCTCGAACCATGCAATCAGTCGGCGTGCCAACGTCTCTGGCTGCCCTGCTTCCTCGACGGCCTCGTTGATGGCTCGTATTATCCGTGCGTCAATCGCCACTGGTTTTCTCCACTGCGCGCACTTGCGAAAGACTTGTCAGCCATTCGGCGCGCTCTTCATCTGAATTCTGTTCGGCTTCCTCCTCCGATTGGCGAATGAAATCTACAATGTTCGCGACTTTACCGGGATTGTTTGGATCGATCCGCAGGCACCGGCCCATGCGTTGGATGGTTTCAAGCCTCGCGCGTGCTGACGAAAACAGGATTACCGAGTTAAGCGATCGAATGTCGATTCCTTCGGAAACGCGATGACATGTGATCAGGCATTCAAGTTCGCCGCGAGCGAAGCGCTTTAGCGTCTCGGATTCTTCTCCTGAGAAATATGTGTGAAAATCTGATCGATATTTGTGGACGATCTCTAAAACTTCATTTCCGTATTCCTGCGTCTCAACGAACACGATGCAGCGTTCAAGCAGGTGTTGATTTTCACGGATGAAGTTATCGAATATGGGTAACTTGGCCCTGGAGGTTTTGTACACCCGTGCAATTTCTATCCAGACTTCTTCGTCGCTCATTGGTGTACCCGCAGCGGCGCGAGCAGCCTGCCGCTTATAAACGTCGCGGACCCGTTGCCGGTCTTCCGCTGTCAGCTGATAAGGCAATGGATAGTAGTCGAAAGGGGCCAGTATTTCGCGGCGGATTGCGTCATCAAGTTCGAAGCGGAGCAGCTCTGGGCCAACTTGTTCTACAAGGAAGTCATTTCCCTCCTGGTCATATTCACGCTCCGGAGTTGCACTTAGACCGAGTCGGAAACGAATATTGTCAGACAGTCCGGCGAGCCTGTTTCGATTTGCTGGACTTCCTAGCCCGTGGACTTCGTCATGAATGAGCAAGGTTCGTTGTCCGATTTCCGCGGGCAACTGCCGCAGCGCCGATGCAAGCGGCTGTCGTGAAACAAGCAGAATGGCGTTCTTGGGTTCCAGTAAGAAGTCCTCGATCTCACGAGAGGACTTGTAATGGCGAAATACTTTGGCACCGACGCCTTTGCGAGCTCCCAGAAGTTCAACGTACCATTGATCGAGTAAGTCGTTGCCGTCCGTGCTGACGATGACCGTGTCAATGCGATCGGACCCATAGAGGGCATGAAGAATTTTAAGCGAGGTGCGCGTTTTCCCCGTGCCTGTAGCCATGTTTAGAATGCCACGTTCAGCAGCGAGAAATTCTTCAAGCGCGTCATCTTGGTGACGCCACTTATTGGGCTTTGTTACTTCGTCTCGCTTGCGCTGCTTACGTCCCGCCTCCCACTCACCGCATATCCTGATGAGCTGCCGGCGCGCCGCATCGGGGAAGGTGTAGACATCCACCCCCTTGTCTGTTCGCTCCCACAGCTCCTCAAAATGCTTTTTTTTTCTAGCTGCGCGAGCAGCGCTGGTCCATGAAGGGTAGACATCAACGCATTCTCGGTTGTTCTCGAATGCATTGCGGCTTTCGTTCGACGAGCCAGTGAAAGCAACATAGTCATCATCGTCAAAGAACAGTCCGATTTTCTCGTGATAAATCCCTGTGCCAGTCTTGGGGACGGCAATCTGTATCTCGAGACGTCCTAGTTCCAGCAGGCGCACCAGACGAGCCGTGCCATCACCAATCCCATCGGAGAAGTCTTCCTCAATAATCTGGCCCAGGCGCTGTGCACAGACATCCTGCTTCGCTACACCGTTTTGGATTGCTTCAAGGTCGCTATGCGATAGCTCGACAGACGTTACCAACCTGATGTAGCCGCCATTTTTGATGAACTCGCCTAAAGGAGCCCCGAGCGATTCCAGCGCACTGCTGGAAAAATAGCCGACCGCGCGCCAGTATGCTTTGGATCGCGCGAGGGACGGGCGAAGAAAATCATCAACGATGCTATCATAGCCGGATCGATAATCTTCTTGGTATTCTATATCGCGCAACCTTGTTGGCAATGACTCCCCCAGCGCCAAATAACTGCTTGGACTAACACGTCCCAGCATTCCGCCATGTCTCAAAATACGGTGACGCTCAGGAATCACTCCCTTGCTATTAGGGGATGTTGCTTTACCAAAGATTAAAATCAAGCTTTGATTTCAGATTATGCTTAAAAACTCGCCTTGAATGTTCGCATGGCGGCCCCTCTCAGTCATCTAAGGGCTGCGATCCGCGAAGCCAACAAGCGCCAGTCCACGTCAGGGGTAAGGTGAGACCAGGACACGCGGATAGCGCCGGCAACCGCTTCCTGCGGTAATCCCATCGCCTCCAAGACATGGCTGGGGGAATAATTCTGGGATGTACATGCGGAACCGTTAGACACGGCTGCGACGTCCTTCAACGCCAGCATCACCGCCTCCGAATCGATTCCGGCTACCGAAAAGTTTATGACATGCGATAGTGTATGATCTGGATGAGAATGTACCCGGATTTCCAAAGGATCAAGGGCTGCAAGAGCCTCTTTGCGAATCGCGCGGCATCGTTCCTGCCTTTCGATAATATTTTTGAGTGCCGTTTCCGCAGCTATGCCGAGGCCGACGATTAGTGGGACCGGAAGGGTGCCTGGCCGCAACCCACGCTCCTGTCCGCCCCCAAAAATCAATGGCCTTAAAGGAGGGCGCCTAAAACCGCGGCGCCGCGCTACCAGCGCCCCAACGCCGACCGGGCCGTAAATCTTGTGCCCGCTGACACTGATAAGGTCAATTCGCTTGCGGCGCAGACGCTCAAGATCTTTGCCATACCCTTGTGCCGCATCGACATGGAAGAAAGCGTTATGATCCTCGAGGAAATCCGAAATCTCCAATACTGGCTGGATCGACCCAGTTTCATTGTTTGCGTGCATTATCGAAACCAGGAGGGTATCGGGCCGAAGCGCGCTTCTGATCGAGTCAGCTGCAACCACCCCATTGCTGTCGGGCCGCACCAGCGTTATCGAAAATCCTCTCGCTTCCAGGACTTCCAGCGGCTCCAACACAGCTTTGTGCTCAATCGCCGTCGAGATGATGTGGCGGCGTTCTGTTTCGGCGCCATGGGCAGCCAGCCCAAGAATTGCCAGGTTATTGCTCTCCGTCGCGCCGCTCGTAAAAATCACCTCGTCAGCCGACGCATCGACAATTGTCGCCACTTGCTGTCGGGCACGCTGCACGGCCCGCTTTGCGCGCAATCCATATTCGTGTGTTCGACTGCCAGCATTCCCCAGCTCGTCTGCCATCCAGCGCATCACGGCATCGCGGACACTAGGCTCGATCGGTGTTGTGGCATTACAGTCCAGGTAAACAGGACCGCTGCCTTGTATGGTTGAGGATGCAAACGTATGCGTCATGTTTGACAAACTACGGTTAACGTGATTCATTTGTTTGTATCGCACATCTTCCGACTCGACAAAGCAAAATGAATGACGGCTTCGAATACCAGTTCCCTGCCATCAGGGGCATCCAAGCGCAGCGGGAATACTATGTTTCCATGTGCCCGATGCGGCTATTGCCGAAATTGTTCCAGTTTGATGAAGATGAACTCGCGCCGGAATTGCGGGCTCAGCGGCAGCTCAATAGGGCGCGGATTCCAGAGCTCTCGCGGTACATAACAGAGAACGTTAATAATTATGTCTTCTCCGCGATCACTGTTTCAATCGATGCCGATATTGCGTTCACTTCGTTCGCAGGAGAGGGTGACGCCAATCGCATCGGAATATTGAAAATTCCAATGTCGGCCCGCTTCATTATCAATGACGGGCAGCATCGCCGTGCAGCCATTGACCAAGCTTTGCGCAATCATCCCGAGTTGGGCGACGAAACCATCGCGGTCGTTTTTTTTGTGGATAAAGGGCTCGAGCGTTGCCAGCAGATGTTTTCTGATCTCAATCGCTACGCCATCCGTCCATCGACCTCACTGAGCATCTTATACGATTATCGTGATGAAACAGCCCGGCTCGTTAAATCCCTGATAGCCAATTCTGTCATCTTCCGTGATGTCGTCGAATTGGAAAAGACTAGTCTTGCCCCCCGATCACGGCGCCTTTTCACGCTAAGCGCGATATACCATGCGACAAACGAGCTCCTGAGCGGATTTCAAGAAACGACACCCGAGGAGGCAGCTAGGTTGGCCCTTGAATTTTGGGAGAGCGTCGCGGATCAGATGGATGAATGGGGGCGGGTGCGCAGCGGCGACCTAACGGCTGGAGAAGTGCGTACTGACTTTATCCACACCCATGGAGTAGTGCTGCAAGCCTTGGCGCGGGCTGGGCGAACGCTAGTCTCCAAGCATCCGAATACATGGAAGAATAAACTCGGCGGCCTCAAGGTCATAGACTGGCGACGGGCTAATAGCAGGGTGTGGGAAGGTCGTGCCTTGGTTGGCGGGCAACTTTCCAAATCACATCAAAACGTCGTTTTAACTGCGAACGCAATCAAGGCTCATCTGGACCTTGAACTGTCCGAGGAAGAGCAACGTGTCGAAGACGCATTCAGGCGAGGGGCAAATGGCGCAAGAAAAGCCACAGCGTGATTCGGCATTTTCGGAAGCCGGGTTTACGAAGACAATTGCAGAGCTGAAGCGCGAAGTTACTGAACTGTATTCGGCTGACAATATTCCTTGGGTTATCGGCTATAGCGGCGGTAAGGATTCCACGGCGGTCTTGCAACTTGTCTGGCTAGCACTGGCCGATCTGCCCGAAGATCAACGCTGCAAGCCGGTCTATGTTATCAGCACCGATACGCTGGTTGAAAACCCCGTTGTCGCTCTGTGGGTTTCGAAATCGCTAAGTCGGATGGGCGAGCAAGCGGTCGAGCAGGGCCTGCCCCTCACGGCTCACAGGCTGACACCCGCGCCAGAAAATACGTTCTGGGTCAACCTGATTGGCCGCGGTTATCCTGCGCCTCGTCCAAAGTTCAGGTGGTGCACGGAGCGTCTGAAGATAAATCCGTCGACGCATTTCATCAGCTCGGTTGTACAGAAGCACGGCGAAGCCATACTCTTGCTGGGCACGAGAAAGGCCGAAAGTGCCGCCCGCGCGAAAGTGATGGCACATTATGAGAAAAAGCGGGTTCGGGACCGTCTCAGTCCAAACGGTAGCCTGCCGAATTCTTACGTATACTCGCCCATCGAGGACTGGTCGAACGACGACGTTTGGATGTTTCTCATGCAGGTGGGGAACCCCTGGGGTTACAACAACAAAGACTTGCTGACGATGTACCAGGGAGCATCCGCGGACGGCGAATGCCCCCTCGTAGTCGATACTACTACGCCGAGTTGCGGTGATAGCAGGTTTGGGTGCTGGGTATGCACGCTTGTCGAGAAGGACAAATCGATGCACGCCATGATCCAGAACGACGAGGAGAAAGAGTGGATGCTGCCGCTCCTTGAGCTGCGCAATCGTCTTGATCCGCCTAAAACACCGGACGCCGACCGTGCATTACGAGATTTCCGGCGTATGAATGGTGCTGTCCAGCTCTTCAATGACCGGCCGATCCCTGGCCCCTACAAGCAGAACGCGCGAGAAATGTGGCTACGCCGGGTGCTGGAAGCCCAGCGGCACATTCGTGAAAGCGGGCCGGTGGAAGTCCGCGACATGGAGCTCATCACACTTAAAGAGCTTGAAGAAATTCGGCGTATCTGGGTCGTCGAGAAGCACGAAATCGAGGATAACCTGCCGCGCGTCTATGAGGATTCGATCGGCGAGCCTTACCCAGGGCGTAGCCTTGACGACAATCTCGTCATGGGCGCTACAGAAATGCAGTTGCTGCAGAAGATTTGCGAAGACGACGAGCTCCATTTTCAGCTCGTGCGGGAGCTTCTGTCAATCGAGAAACGACATAAATCGATGCTGCGCCGCGCAGGGCTGTTCGATGCCCTTGACGCTTCATTCTACAGAAATTTTTATGAAAATGAGGACGATGCCATCGAAAGAGCTCGATTAAGGCGGGATGCACTTGGTGAGGCGAAAGAGCGAGCCGCTTATGAACTTACCCCTATCGAAGGTTCCTCATTTCTATCCGATGACGCACGCCAATGATATTCGATGAAATCACTCTATATAACTTCGGACTTTATGAGGGTAGGCAAAGCATTAAGCTGACGCCGCCAGCCCCGAACAAACCTATCATTCTGATAGGCGGCTTGAACGGCGGTGGTAAAACGACGTTTCTTGACGCTCTACAATTGGTTTTGTTCGGACCTCATGCAAAGTGCTCCAACCGTGGATCGCTTGCCTACTCGGAATATCTATCCCGCTGCATCCACAGGCAATCCGAAATGGGTGAGGCCGGAATCGAACTCAGTTTCCGGCATACAGTCGAAGGTGTAGAGGAGCACTATCATCTTAGTCGCTTCTGGAGGCTTTCTGGCAGCAGTTGCAAGGAGCGCTTTGAAGTTCGCAAAAATGGTCTAGCAGAACCGACTTTGGCCGATAACTGGGCCACACAGGTCGAAGAATTCTTTCCGGCCAATATCGCCCATCTCTTCCTCTTCGATGGCGAACAGATTGAAGCCTACGCCTCACAACACGATTCGTCGGCGTTGATCGGTGCCGCAATCCAAAATCTTTTGGGGCTGGATATGGTTGATCAGCTTGAAAAAGATCTGTTGGTGTACGAGCGTCGAAAACGTTCGGAAGACAAGGACGCCCCGCGGCATGCCGAGATAACAACAGCTCAGGAAGCTGTGCGAGACCTTCGCCGTCGCGTCGACGCTATGAAACAGGAACGCGCGGCTCTGCAGACGCACCGGCTCGACAAGCAGCTCCGCGCGCTGCAGAAGTCGGAGGAGGAATATCGTAGACTTGGGGGGGGGCTCTACGATCAGAGGGACGCGATCGAAGGTAGACGGTCTGGCGCTGTACAGCAAATAAAAGATGGGGAAACCGCACTACGCGACTATGCCGGTGGCGCCGCACCCTTGCTCTTGGTCCGCGCCCTTCTCGAGTCCGCGGAGATTCGTGACCAGCACGAGGAGGAATGCCGCCGCGCCCGTGAACTCGCAGGGGCGCTTAGGGCCAGGGATCAGGCCGCTCTCAAGCATTTGCGCCGTGAGTCAGCAGACAAGAAAGCCGTTGATGCACTCAGGAATTTCTTCGATGCCGACCGAGCCGAACGGGAAGCTATGGGGAAAAAAGACTCAAACCTCGATATGACTTCAGAAGTGCGGAGTGACCTCCATTTATTGCTGCGTGGCGATTTGAACGAGCTTAGGACTGATGCCACTAAGCTGCTTGCCCAGCAGGAGAAGCGACGTGCTCATGAAGAGCAGACGCGGATCGAATACGAGAGTATTCCTGATTCCGATGCGCTCGAGCAGATCGGCAAGGACCGCGAAGAGCTTCGTAGCGATATCATCGCGCTCGAAGCAACACTTGCCGCGATGGAACAAGACATCGAACGCCAGCAACGCGAGCTGGAGCGTCGGGAGCAGGCTCTAGCGCTTTTGTTGGAAGCTGATGCCAAGGACAAAGGTCAGCGTGATGATCGGTCCCGCATCCTGCGCCACTCTGGTAAGGTTCGAAAAACGCTCCAGGCTTTCCGCTACACTGTGATCGCTCGGCATGTGAGGCGCATCGAGGAGCTTGTTCTCGAAAGCTACCAACAACTTCTTCGCAAAACTGGTCTAGTCACGCGTCTTTCAATCAACCCAGAGCATTATGCGCTAACGCTTTACGGGCGAGATGATGATCCGTTGAGCGCTGAGCGGCTGTCTGCCGGTGAGCGTCAGCTTCTCGCGATAGCATTGCTTTGGGGGCTTGCTAAGGCTTCTGGACGCCCGCTGCCCACAGCAATCGATACTCCACTTGGTCGTCTCGATTCGGTCCACCGTCTACACCTCGTCGAACGTTATCTGCCCTTCGCCAGCCACCAGATTTTGTTGCTTTCCACTGATGAGGAGATCACGGGGGAATACCACGAGCGCTTACGTCCGTGGATCGGACACACTTACCAACTCGCCCATGACGATACGATCGGGGCGACACGGATAGCTACCGGCTATCTGCCATCGGAGGAGGCAGCCTAATGACGGTAGAACACATTCGCCTATCCCAACAGGCCAAGGACCAGCTCATCAAGCTCAAGAGGGTCACGGGGATAGAACATTGGAATGTTCTTTGCCGCTGGGCGCTTTGCTTGTCTCTTGCCGAGCAAGGCATACCGCCCCAATCAAAAATTCCTGCTGACAGCAATGTTGAAATGAGCTGGAAGGTCTTCGGAGGACGGTATGCGGACCTCTTCACGGTTTTGGTGAAAGAGCGATGTGTCCGCGATGGATTGTCTGCCGACCCGGACACCGTGGCCCAGCAGTTCCGGCTGCATCTGCACAGAGGAATTTCATATCTCGCTGGAAACAAGGACCTGCGGAAGATTGACGATCTCATAGCGCTCATCGCCTAACGTTGTCGAGAATCTAACCCAAGTGCAACGTTGACGGATGAAGCGTAGGGCATTACCCGCATTCGCGCAAATGTGCCATAAAGACTTCGGCGGACGTGCGTTAGCCTAGGCACTTGCGCGGCAGCGAGTTCAGATGATGGGCAAGGGCAACCAGCTGCTGCTGGCTGACGGCGGGTAGGTCCGTATTGCTCAGCACAAAGCGGCGGATGCGCTTGTTGGTGTTCTCGACCGCGCCTTTCTGCCACGGTGAATTCGGATCGCAGAACTAGCTCCTGGCGCCGGGTCCAAAGCCCTGCAACCGCGAAACTCCGTACCGCGATCGAAGGTGAAGCTCTGACGGGCAAAGGCCGGCAGCGGTGAGAAGGCACCGACGATCTTGTCGATGAGCGGCTGCGAGACCTGCCCCGATCTGACCGGCTGGTCCGGGTTGCAAGATCAGATCGGGGCGGGCGAAGGGCACCCCTTCGGCTTTAGCTTTCTCAGTTCCAATTATTGCGTTCCTGGTAGATGTTGCAGGCAGCTGAATGTGCAGGGCCAGGATCTCGCGATGCTTCCGGAAATCAAGCTGATGGGTGACGTCGATGTAGCCGCGTCGCCACTGCTTCGCGGCATGGTCATGACTGTTTCCTACGCCGAGACCCAGGGAGGCATCGGTCTGACCGCGATGAACCGCAAGTTCGTCCACTGGGCCGCTGTTCACTTCGATTGGCCCGGCTACTCGTCGGACGACTTATACAGCATCAACAAGGTTCTCAACGAAGCCGATATGCCGCCGCTTTTGGTCGTCCGTGACATGCTCAAGCACTTGCGGCTTCTTCGGCGACGAAAGGACGTACTGGTACCAACCCAACGCGGCCGAGACTTTCTGGCGAGACCGCAGGCCTTCTTCGATCTGATCGCGACGGATTACCTTTATGCTTATATCCACCACGGGCAGACGCAGGAGGCTGTCCGCAATCGGATGCGTTGGTGGCACGTCTTTCTCAATCTTATCAGTATGAAAGCAGAGACGGGCTGTTCGTTGGACGACCTGGCGAACGAGCTATACCCGAGCGAGTCGTACCCGGAGCCAGCAGAAATGACTGTCGAAACCTGGGCGGAAAGGTCGGCCCTCCGCTACGATATCATTCGCCCGCTGTGCTGGCTGGGATTGCTGCACGAAGAACGCGAGGGGCTGACTATTTGGCAGCACGGAACCTACCACAAGACACCCTTGTGGCCTGCCTGTTTAAAGCTGGAATCAGACATGCATTCCGAGTTTATTCTCCATTGAACCGTGCCGGTTAGGGTTGCCCTTGCTCCACCGCACTTTGCTGGGAAAGCGCCTGCCGCCGCCGAGCAATGATCGCGGGATCGTTCATGAAATCCGTCCGCTTGCCCGGCTTGCGACCGCGCGGCGTGTAGCCAATCTTCTCGCTGTTGGTCTTCACCTTCGGCGCCGGCCGCTCGTCCTGGCGCTCCTTGATGTAGGCCAGAACATCGGAAAGCCGCTTGTTCTCGGTGATCGCCGCATGCGTCACCCGCTGGTCCTTGTCGAATACCCGGCAGGGCAGGGAATGGCCTTTCCACCGTACATCCAATCGACCATCCGCATAGGCATAGGTCTCGACATAGCGACCGACCAGTCCGCGCGTCACCTCGTTCTCCTCGAGCATGAACCGCTGGCGTTCGTAGGACAACGTCAACTGGGCACCGACATAACGCTGCTCACGTTTACACAGCACGTCGCGCAGCCGATCCGGGGCAAGATTCAGCGACCGATGCAGATCATCAGGTCCGGCAGGGGTAATGGCAAACTGCCGGTTATAGCGCTCCATGAACCGAGGCAGGAAAGCGTTGCCGTCGTCCATGCCGCAGATGCCCTCCAGGCGCAGATCCTTGATCAACCGATCCTGTAGCGTCCGGTTCATCCGCTCGACTCGGCCCTTCGCCTGGCTCGAGTGGCTTGAACTTGACGCAATCAACTGCGATCATGCTCTGGAATTTGCGCACATTGGGGTTGGTATAGAGCTTCGTCTTGACGAAGACATCAAAGGCCTCGACGTCCTCCACTGTCACTATCAGGACAAAAATTGGCGGCGCCCCTAACCATGAGCACTGGGTAACCTCTTTGGCCGCACGCATCGCGCGCTTGAAATCGTCGACGAGCCTTCGGATCCACCAATGAGATGTCAGCAACGATCACGCCATCCGAGCGCAGCTTGTTCACCCGACGCATGCATGACGCTGCCGAAAAACCGACCAATTCCGCCACGTTCGATGAGCTGATGCGGCGGCGGCCGTCGGAAAGCTGCGCATAACGATGCGACATGCAAAAATCTACAAGGGCCAAGCCATTGTTTCTATTCGATGTCATACTTGGAAATAGAATGTGCCCGCCACAATCGATTGTGCAGCCATTTTGAAGCGTTCGAAATGTCACTTTGAGCCGCTGCACGGCACCACGACCCCGATCTGACCGGCTGGTTCGGGTGCAAGCACAGATCGGGGGCGGGTGGATCACTTACCCATCAGCTTTAGATCGCATGAGGAGTGAACAGCGGTCGGCGCTCTCGCAGAGTGAGGCTGCATCAAAGCACTCGCTCGGAAGGAGTAGGTTATGGTAACCATAAGCCGTTGTGTTAGGGCGTCGACTCATAAACTTTGACACCATATCCTCGCGGCGACGAGCTTTACGGCGGCGAGGTAGTTTTCCGGGTGCTTATCGTATCGGGTTGCGATGCCTCGGAACTGTTTGATCCTATTGAAGAACCGCTCCACGAGGTTCCGCTGCCGATAGACCCAGCGCGAGAAAACGAATGACCCCTTCCGGTTGGTCTTCGGCGGAATGTTGGCCGAGGCCTTTCGCTCGGCGGCCTTGGCCCGGATGGCATTACTGTCGTAGCCCTTGTCAGCCAGCAGGATATCTCCCTCGCCGAGCTCGTCCGTCAGCGCGTCGGCCTCGGTGCAGTCGGCGATCTGCCCGCCGGTCAGACGGAGGTTGACCGGGCGACCTTCGGCATCGACGAGCGCGTGGATTTTGCTTTAAGCCCGCCACGGGAACATCCCATCCCGCCATCATCTCCATCCCCTTTTTTTCCCGTGGCCGCGTGCTGGTGAACGCGGACACAGGTCGAGTCGATCATGACGATGTCGCCATCGTAAGCCTCGGAAACNGCTTCAAGAAGCCGATCCCAGCCCCCGCCTCCCGCCCAGCGGACGAAGCGCTTGCAAAAGGTGGTCGAAGGACCGTGGCGCTCCGGGATTTCCGCCCAGGGCGAGCCCGTCCGAAACCGCCAGAGGATGCCATTCAGCACCCGCCGATCATCGACGCGGGGAACACCACGCGGTTTGTTGGGCAACAGCGGCGACAGGATTGACCATTCGTGGTCGGTGAGTTCGTAGCGGCGACGCGTCATAGAGGCTCCCCCATTCGGAAGCCCTGAATCACGACAGTCGATAAACACCAAGCGATTTTATGAGTTTACGCCCTAGCATTACAGTTGCATATTTATCTATGATCTGAATCTATGGGTCTCCATGATTCGGAGGTCATGGATGGCAGGTGCATCAATCGAGACGACGCTTGAGCTTTGGGCATCATCGTTGCGCGACGTGAAGGCTCGCATGCGCGGACTGTTTACGCAGGAGCGAGTTGCAGCATCTGCGAACCTTTTCCTGGACGGTTTGCTGGGTGACGAGCGGCGTAAGACAGGTTGGATGCGTGCTGAGGCGGCCGGTGATCCCGGCCCGTGGCGGCAACAAGCCATTCTGGGGCGCGGGC
>NZ_AQWP01000035.1 GCF_000375585.1 Sinorhizobium meliloti 4H41
CGCCACGGGCCGGGATCACCGGCCGCCTCAGCACGCATCCAACCTGTCTTACGCCGCTCGTCACCCAGCAAACCGTCCAGGAAAAGGTTCGCAGATGCTGCAACTCGCTCCTGCGTAAACAGTCCGCGCATGCGAGCCTTCACGTCGCGCAACGATGATGCCCAAAGCTCAAGCGTCGTCTCGATTGATGCACCTGCCATCCATGACCTCCGAATCATGGAGACCCATAGATTCAGATCATAGATAAATATGCAACTGTAATGCTAGACTCTTCGTGCGATCTAGTGCGCGTGGGTCTCAAGTGGGGCGTGCCCCCATATGATCTCTGCTGCATCCCGTCAATGCGCTGACAATCTATGCGGGGAAGCCTCACGGACAAGCCCGCGGATTGCCCGCCTAATTGGCGAACTCGTCGACGTCCCCTGCGTGCGCCCAATCTCGTCGCCCTCTCCAGGTGAGAAACTATCAGTACCCGTCAGTAGCGAACTGTACCTATCCGCAGGTCTTCAGCGCCGCCCGCACGACGTTTTTCTCCTTGTCGAAGGTCCGTCATCCAGTCTCCGCGAGTAACTCTCCTCGCTTCGCGCGCTCAGCACTGGGTCTCTTCTCAAGAACGATTTTGTTTCAGATCTGATTTACGTCGCTCCGCATGGCATGAAACTGCGGGTCATAGGCTCCATGTATGAGCCATCTCTTGGCGTCGTCGCTGTACCGGCCGATGTGCGGCCGATAGACTCCCGGCCTATCGAAAGCCGCAAAGGTTTTCGACGCCTCGAAACGTTTTCATTTAGTTTCAAGACGCTTACGGGCGCAAGTGAATCTGCTATGTCAAGCATCGCTGGGGGCATATCAAGGATGCCACCTCACCTTCCATGAGTCCTCGCCCCGGCCATCCGACGTCGGGTGAAGACTGAAAATCAAGGGTTCGCACTAGCCCAAAGTTCTCGTGCTGGCAGCAGATCACTCGCTGATTGACTAATGCGTGGCCACGCCCTGATCTTTGTTGTCCGACAGGGTGGGACGAACGTCGACGAAGTCGGTCTCGAACAATCGCGACCTCTCAGCGGCTTTATGAGCAAGGCTCTGCCATGCATTACGAATAGTGTGCGCAGCCCCGAGGAAGACCTGATCGACACCGGCATTCTCCACTTCGGCAAGCAGCGTCCCGAGCCTGTCGATGCAGTCATCGATGTGGCCTCGAAGTCGCGAGATCTGGTCGAGAGTGACCCTTGGATGCGCTAGCATCCTCGGCACTATTACCGCCGCGCGCCTTGCGAGGTCCTCCTCGCGCAAGAGAGTGTCCTGCCAATCGTAAGTCATCATGGCTGCTCCTCGTCTCGGGATGGAACATCGCCGCTTCGCGCGTCCTCGTCAAGAAGGATCCAGCATGGCCTGAGCATGGGAATGCCTATCGAAGTCCCGTGGTGTTGAATCGCTTGTTCCGGATTTCAATGCTTCCATGAGCCCTGCATCGGCCGCGTGTTGCGGGCACACTAGAGGGCGCTCAAACGCGGGCGCAGAGCGCATATCTCGAGCCGCTGTCGACCAATTGTGCTCTTGCCGCTTGTGATCAATGTCGCCAAAGCGCCTGTGCTCGCAATAGGTCCAATCTTCCGTCGGCAAACCTGGGGACGCAACGTGATCATCGTCGAAGCCAGGAACTGACGGCGGAGCTCTGCGACAAGATCAGATTCTGCAAGGCGCTGCACCCGCCCCTCGCTGAGCTCAGAACAATCGGCAATGACGGCCTTTTCACCGCGGACAACAATGAATCGAACTGCGGCAAGGCACACCGGCTCTGACGCCCGATGACATCCTGCTCGTCCTTTTGCCTGTGCTTCACCGCGATCCAAAGGTTTGGGACGAGCCTGACGTATTCAGGCCGGCACGCTTCAACTTCGATCATGCCAAAGACGTGCTTCAACACGCCTGGAAGCCCTTCGGCAACGGCCAGCGGTCCTGCCTCGGCCGAGGCTTTGCCATGCAAGAGGCGGTGCTGGTCATGGCTATGATGCTCCTGCGTTTCGACATCACGTTGGTCGACGACAGCTACGAGCTCGTTATCGGCGAGACACTGACGATGAAGCCGATTGGTCTTCGCATAAGGGCGGAACGCCGACACTGGTCGGCGGGGCCGCGTCGCCGCGCTCCAGCCGCCTGCAAAGAGCCACTATTGAGAAGGGTGCCTCCGTCGATCGCCTACCGAAGGCCGCTGCTCATCCTCTATGGCAGCAATACAGGCATGTCAGAAGCGTTCGCGAAACGGATCGGAGGCGAGGCTGCGACACGGGGCTACGTGCCGGTCGTCGCGCCGGCGGACGACTACTCCTTCGGAGTTCCAGTTAACACCCCCTTCGTCGTCGTTACGGCATCCTACGAAGGGCTGCCGCCGAACAACGCGAGACGGTTCCTCGCCTGGGCTGAGAGCCTCCCGCCCGACACGCTCGCGGGCAGGCCTTTTGCGGTGTTCGGGTGCGGCAACCGTCATTGGGCCCAAACTTGGCAAGCGGTTCCGAAGCGCCTCGAAGCCGCCCTTGCCAGGGCAGGGACAGTTCCTGTCGCCAAACGTGGAGAGGCGGACGCCGGCGGCAACGTGTTAGCCAGTTCTCGACGCTTGGTCCGCTGCGTTGTGGGGGGCTCTTGCGGCCACCCTTGGAGGGAAGCTCGACGGGAAATCCTGAAGGTTCGGGGGAGGGGCGTGCAGCAGGCTACGCAGGCCGCCGTCGGGCTTCACTACTCAACGCAATAAGCAGCTATTCTGGCTGCATCGAAGGCGGGATGCCAGCTCCATCGGCGGCTACACGATGAGGAATCGGGATTTCAACGGCGATACCCCATGCCGCTCGACGCTCCATCACCTTCGATCGGGGCACCTTTCAAGCCGTCCACATTCCGATTTCGCATTCAACAAAGGTACTCTAGGTGAATACCGAGACAAAAACGGACAACCAGATCAAGGCGACTCCCAACGCCAATGCTCGTCTGGCGGCTGCAACGTTCTCCTCGCCATCGTCTGCAACGGGGGTCGTCACAATCCAGGGCACCGAGCCAAGCGCTGCGAATCCGACGAGCGCCAAAATCACAATGACAAGATCAGCGCTCCGCCAACCGCCGGGTTCATACAGCCCCCAGTAGCCAAGGAACGCCATTCCCACTGAGAACATGGTGGCAGAGGCAGAGCAAAGTCCCGCGACAGCACCTGATGGCGCACGCATGTAGCATCCTTTCCGTGCGGTCAACCCAACGATATTCGTGATGGCGCAACTCGCATCTGCACATATGTCGCAGTGCGCCGTCTTGTCCTGATCGGTGCTTCCGCACAATTGATGCACGAGAGTCACGTACCCTGCGGACAAGTTCATTGATTCGGAATCGAAGTTCAACATCCTTGTTGATCAGGCGTACCCACAACGAGAGACACCCAGCGCCACTGGCATACCTACCGCGCTCGCTCATGCTCGGACAATCAAAACAAATCGCCGGTGCCGCTCTGACTGGTGGCGGGTTGCGAGACCGGTCGCGTGCTCCGGTCGAGTGACAACTTTTCCTGATTAAACGCAAGGGTTCGATCAGATCAGCAGTAGCGGCGCCAAGTTGCCACGCTGTCAGCGTGTCATGACCAAATTTCCCTTACCGTCATCCGTCGCATATTCGCGGGCGATGATGTCGCTAGTGGCAACAGGCGCAGCATGGTGTACGAGGACACTGTTCTCAGAGATCAACATAACGGCAAAGGTTGGCACCGCTTCGATGAACTCGGTGACGACACCTTCGAAGTTCAAAACGATCTGGTGCGCTACGCCGCGATTACAGCTAAAAGGGATTCCGTTCCAGGATCCGGATGTCGTAAGATGCAGGTGCCCGAACGCTAGGTGCAGCGGCTTATTTGCAGTGATCTGACTGAGAAAGGGCTCCGCGTTCTCCAGCATCATTCCCTCGAAAACTTTGACTCCCACGGAAAACGGCGGGTGATGTATAAAGATTACGGAGCGGCGGCCGGTTCGGGCCGCATCCTTAACCGCTGCCTCGAACCACTTAAGGCGTGACAGGCAAAGTTGTCCTAAACCGGCATGGTTGTCATGAAGGCTGTCGAGGAAAATGAGCCGCACCTTGTCGAAATCTGCAGTCGATTGGACGAATCCGTCGGCATCGACGGGTGCATCGGTAAATACTCGACGGAAGTTCTGACGGTTATCGTGATTCCCCACCAGAAGCCGGTAGGGGATCTTTAGTTCGCTGACGAGATCAGCGAAGGCACGATAGGACTCTTCATCGCCGCGATCCGTCAGATCACCTGTAATGACGCAGAGGGCGGCATCGTCATGATTCTCATTGATTGCATCTACAACCTGCCTAAGCCGCTCATGTGGATCGATGCCGACCACCGACTGGCCGGCGGGTACGACATGAGTGTCGCTGACGTGGATTATTTTCAACATATCTAATTGACCTGAAGAAGGTGACGATACTGCGGAACGGGGCGGGCAGACGCCAATCCTCGTTCCTATCATTACTTACTGCTTGATGATGGCTTCGGTTGATTGCACCATTTCCTTGAGCCCGTCTGCCGGTGACACATCGCCATTTCCGATCCGGAACAAAATTTCAGACTGTACCTTCCAGACCTTGATGCTCTTGACGTTTGGGTAGCCGAACCAAGCCACCGCAATCGGCCACTGCGTCAAACTCGTCTTCCAATCGGGATGCGCTTCGTAAAACTTGCCGAGGTATTCGTTCTTCATCGCCTGCTTGTTGGTCGGCATGTAGCCGGACCCGAGGACCGTGACCTTCTGACCGACCGGGCTGGTGAGGAATTTTATAAACTCCCATGCTGCCTTGTGCTTTTCGGGATCCTGCGTGAGGATCGTCGCGAAATTGCCGCCGGTCGGCACGTTACCGTTTTGAGCTCCCATAGGGAAAGTGCCCGTAACCAATTTGAACTTACCGCCGATGGCCTCGTCCATACTGCGAATGTCGCCGGTCGAACCAATGAAAATTCCGAGCTTGCCGGCAGCGAACTGCGCCTGCCCCGCATCTTCGTCGATCCATGGCATACCAACTTCGTCAACCAGACGACGAACCGTAGTTGCCGCTTTTAGGCCCGCCTCGTCACCATAGGTGACCTGAGTCCTATCAGGGCTCATTATTGTGCCGCCATAGCTGTAGACCATGGCCTGCCAGAACCAGTCGCCCGAGGCCAAGTTGATCTGCATTCCATCGACACCGCTGTTGGCTCCTTTGATCTTCTTTGCGGCTTCGATGAAGTCGTCCCAAGTTTTGGGAAGCTGCTGAGGACGGAGGCCAGCCTTCTTCATGAGGTCGGCGTTGAAGTAAGCAATCGGAGTCGAGGCGTTGAACGGCAGGCCCCATTGGTGCTTGTCAATGCGTCCGAGCTCAAGGACGTTCACGTCGTAATTGTCGTCAACCCATGATTGCCCCTCTTCGTCGAGAAAAGGGGCCATGTCGGTGATCTGATTGCGTGGGGCCAGTGTCGACACGAGATCATGTAGCAGGTTCATTCCGGCGAAGAAGACGTCTGGCGTCTGGCCGGTCATTGCTTCGCGGGCAACGGCGAGATGGCCTTCATAATAGTCGGCTGCCGGTGCGCGGAACTTTATCTTGATGTCGGGGTGTTCTTTCATGAAAGCATCGGCGAGCGGCTGATAGAAGCGCTCGCGGAATGCCCCGTAAGCATGCACGACCTCCAGTGTGGTTTCGGCGCGCGCCGGAGCGGCGCCGATCCCGGCGGCGGCCGTGAGGCCGGCAGCAGCCAGCAGAAAGGTCAAGGTCTGTCTCATCGCGATATTCCTTTCGCTGAGTTAACGGAAAACATGGTTTGTCATTCGGTAAGCGCCATGACAGCCGCAGTTCTCCAGCCAAGGACCGCCGGCCCGGAAGTCACTTCACTCCAGTCATCGTCACCCCCTCGACAAAATACCGTCGTGCCAGAAGGAAGACGCCGATCAGCGGCAAGGTGATGACAGTTGCACCAGCCATCAGAGGCCCGTAGCTCGCGCCTTCTGCTGACTGGAAGCTCAAGAGGCCAAGGGGAGCAGTCATTTTCTCCGTCACATTGACAACGATTAGAGGCCAATAGAGATCGTTCCAGTGGGCGGTAACGGAGAAAACCGAAAATGCGGCTATCGCGGGAAGAGCACTTGGAACGATGAGCCGCAGCACGATCTCAATTTCCGTGAAGCCGTCGACCCTGGCAGCGCTTATGATCTCTTGTGGGAAGGCGCGGAAGTGCTGGCGGAAGAGGAAGATAGCAAAGGCCGAAAAGAACCAGGGAAACATCAGCGAAAAATAGCTGTTGAGGAGATCGGCCTTCGCGAAAGCGATATACAGGGGCAGAGCGGGGACTTGAACCGGTACGCATAGCGCGAACAACACAAGCCCGAACAGCAGCGCTTGTCCGCGGAACTTCATTTGGGCGAGCGCGTAAGCTGCGGCGATTGAGGTAATAAGCTGCACGCTCAGCACCCCGACCACCACGACCAGGCTGTTGAGCATGAACAGGCCCATCGGCGCGGCGGTGAGTGCCTTCCCGAAGTTCTCGGCAGCGTGGAGCTTCGCCGGAGTGAACGAGAATGGTTCGGAAAAGATATCCGCGGGGTCCTTCACAGCTGCGAGGACCATCCAGACGAAGGGGAGAAGGATGACTCCTGCGAAGAGCAGCAACAGCCCGTGTTTGGCGGCGCCCAGCAATTTTTGGATGGACACCTCAGTTTTGACCTGCGTCACGAGTAATGCACTCCCCTCGCAGCAAAGATCTGCACGGCCGAAATCGCCATCATGATGATCAGGAACACGACTGTCAGCGCCGACGCGTATCCGGTCTCGAAATACTGGAAGCTCGCTTGGTAGAGTTGGTAGAGGATGACGTCGGTCGTTCCGCCCGGTCCGCCATGAGTGATGACGGCGACAGTGTCGAAGACCTGGAAAGCGGTAATGGTCGACGTGATGGTCACAAATATGGTTGTGGGTCCCAGCATTGGCCATGTCACTCGAAACAGCCGGTCCCAAAAGCCATCGGCTCCATCTATTGCGGCCGCCTCATAAAGATCTCGCGGAATTCCGGTGAGCCCGGCCAAAAACAGGATCATATTGAAGCCGATGAGGTGCCATACACCTATCGCGGCGAGTGCGAAAATTGCGGTCGAAGGATTGTTGAAGAAGTCGATCCGGGGGAAGCTGAGGGCGGCGATCAGTTCGTTGATAGGCCCGATACGGCTGTGCAGCATGAATTTCCAGACTAGCCCCAACGCAACTAGAGTGCTGGCGACCGGCAGGAAAAAGATGACCTCGTAAACGCGTCTCATGCGGGCGGTGTCACCCACCAAGATTGCAAGCAGCAAGCCAAGCAACACCGACATCGACACCACGACGGCAACATAGAGAGTCGTGTTCGAAAGGGCATTGAGGAAATTCTTGTCGTGCAGGAGTTGGCCGTAATTTCGCATCCCGACCCCGGACCACTCTGTTGCTCCAAGGCTGTAATCTGTGAAGCTCAGTGCAATCACGATGGCTATCGGGGCTAAGACAACGACGGCAAGAAGTGCTGCGGCGGGCAGAGCAAACAAATAGGCCAGGTTTATGCCGAATGTCTCTCCGCGCGAGCCGCGACCTTCGCTGTAGCCGTGAAAAGTCGCAGAAGATGTCACGACACCACCTCAAGCCGTTTGGAATCTTTTACTTCTTCAGTTCGGGCACGATAACCGGCAGAATCGAACACAAGGAAACGCTGCGGCGACAATCCCACTCGGACAAGATCGGGCCCGCTGCTACTCACCCGGATTGCCGCCCATTCTCGCTGCGGTAACCGCGCAGTCACTGCAGCCTGCCCGTCGCCAACGAGGACAAGGTGAAGGACAACTTCGTTACCCAAGTTCTCGATCAGACGGATACGCCCGTCATGGAGGGTGCAAGCGCTACGCCGTGTTGTCGGAGCGACCACCGTCACGTCCTCGGGCCGTATTCCTATCTGCGCCTGAACTCCTGAGATTAGGTCCGTTCGCAAGTTTTGGCTCTCGCCAAACAGGTGGACCTCACCTTGGTGACCAATGTCAGCCGGCAGGATGTTGATTGGCGGAGATCCGATGAAACGTGCGACGCGAATATCCGCGGGTTCCGCATAGATCTCCGCAGGCGTCGCGATCTGGACGATCGCACCGTCCATCATCACGGCGATCCTGCCCGACATGGTCATGGCTTCGACCTGATCATGCGTGACGTAGACGAAGGTAGCCTTCAGGCGTCGTTGCAGTTCGACCAGTTCGGTCCGCACTTGCGTTCTGAGAGCCGCATCGAGGTTAGAGAGTGGCTCGTCCATCAGGAACACGCCGGGTTGGCGCACCATCGCACGCCCGAGCGCCACACGCTGCCGCTGTCCCCCCGACAACTCGCTTGGTTTGCGCTCAAGAAGCGTTTCAATGCCGAGCGCCTTCGATACCTCTCCAACCGTCGTGCTTATCTGCCGACGTTTTGCGCTGGTACCGGGGACCAGGCCGCCGATCACCGGCATTCGCGCCGCGAACGGCAAGTTTGCCATTATCAACGGCATCGCTAGGTTGTCCCGGACCCGCATATGCGGGTAGAGTGCATAGGACTGGAACACCATTGCAATGTTGCGTTTGCTGGGGCGGAACTGGTTCACGATCTCGCCGCCGATCTCGATCGACCCACCGTCCGGCTGATCAAGTCCGGCAAGAATTTTCAGTAGCGTCGACTTACCGCAACCGGACGGTCCGAGAAGCGTCATGAACTCGCCGGCTTCAACTGCCAGATCAACGTCTCGAAGCACGTGGTTTGCACCATAGCCCTTTGAGATTTTTGAAAGCCGAACAGTTGGTCCCGTCATGTCGTTCTCCTTTGATGGACGAGTCCATAATGGAGTTTATTATCATCTCTGTGACACAGAATGGAGTGTTTCTCCATAGCAAACGTGATAATAAGCTCCAATTTGAAGCGCCGGAGTGACACCACGCACCAACGAGCCGTACATCCCCGCCGCATTTGCTTCGAAGGCAATTGGCAAACGTCCGACACTTGTCTGCGGCGGTTGGCTACCGGAGAGTTCCGACTTATGGGGTTTAGACACGGCAAGCGGGGCGCCGTCGCTAATTTGTTCAAATTCGGAGAAATGTGATGGTTGTACAAGTTGAGAGTTCGCGGCTTAGCTCGAAAGAGGACAAGACTCCTTCGCCGGTTCTCTCGAAGGTGGAAACCGCACTGGACTATCCCAATGCGCTCGCGCGGGTTGCCCAGTATATCCTCGAAAACCCCAAGAAGGCTGTCCGTCAGTCGCTCGGGGAATTGAGTGCCGCGTCCCAAAGTGGACAGGCGACCGTATTCCGCCTTTGCCGCGAACTAGGGTTCGAAGGATTCACTGACTTCAAGCTCGCACTTGCTGCTGAGATCGGTCAGCGCGAGAACGAACTAAATCGAGGCCTAACCATCAACTCTCTCGATGCGACGGTTTCGCTGATCTCACGCTCCGTATTGAATACGCGGCAGCTAGTGCAGCCTGAAGTGCTAGCTTCTGTCGCGCCGTTTCTATTGAACGCGCGCCAAGTAAATATCTATGGCTCGGGTGACTCCGGACTTGCCGGCGAGGTGCTCTTTCATCGTTTGCGGCGTATTGGCGTTAAGGCCCGAGTCTTCGCCAATGTGGGTTACGCGCATGAGGCCGCGGAGGCCATGACTAAGGAGGAGGCGGCCATCGCCGTCTCCCAATCCGGTGCCTCCCCTGACACAGTCGAGTTCCTGCGCAGAGCCCAGCATGTAGGGGCTTTCTCTTTGGCGATCACCTGCCATCCCAAGTCCTCCATTGCGAAAGTTTCCAACGTCGTACTGCAAATTGCGCGGCTGCCGCAGCCTGGGCTCAGTGAGCAATTGATCGGCCTGCCTCGAGTGGTCTTCATCGCCGAAGCGCTCGCGATAGCCATAGCCGATTACGACAAAGGCACGGAACGCCTGATAACCGTCACTTGAGAGGTCCCTCCACGTAAGCCGTTGTATTTGGCTCTATGGTCACCCGTTGCCGAACGAATCGGAAGCGAAGTCGTGAATGGTTCGATGCACGGAACCACCCGATGACTGGGTCGCGGGCAGATGAGGGACGCCTTGGAGTAATCTATAATGGATTTCAAGCCAAAACTGGTCATCTTCGATTGTGACGGTGTGCTGGTGGACAGCGAGGTGATTGTCAGCACCGCTGAAGCCGCGGAAATAACCCGCATCGGTCATCGCATCAACCTCGAGGAAGTAGTTGAGCAGTTCGCCGGTATTCCTGCAAGCGACATGCATCGCATAATCGAGGCCCGGTTAGGCAGACCTTTGCCGGCTGATTTTTCCACCCGCATCGATGCACGTGTTCGGGAACTTTATCTCTCCGATCTCGCTGCAATCGCTGGTGCGCGCCAGACGATCCGTTCGCTGGGGATACCATGCTGCGTCGCCTCGAGTTCCGAGCCAAACCGACTCGGACTTGCTCTCGCGAAGACGGAACTGCTGGACCTCTTCTACCCGCACATCTTCTCGACTGTGCTTGTGCGAAATGGAAAACCAGCGCCGGATATCTTCCTGTACTCAGCCGAGAAAATGAAGGTACCTCCTGCCGAGTGCGTCGTCGTCGAAGACAGCTTTGCTGGCGTGACCGCAGCAATTGCTGCTGGGATGACGGCTCTCGGTTTTGTGGGAGGAACTCACTGCGGCCCCTCTCATGCTACGCGCCTCAAGGAAGCTGGGGCCAAGCGCATCTTTAGTCGGTTTGAAGATCTGCGTCCCATCCTGGGAGAACTCTCTTCGGATGCGGTCGGATTGCCGGGACGGCAAAGGAGATGAAAGGGCTTCCGTGACGTGGCTTAAGTTCGCGAGCTTATCAATTGTACGTAGACGGATTGTATATTTTATTCTGCGAGCTCTACTAGGCGCTGCGCACGCAGCACCCGCTTATCTTTCAGGCGAAACTGATACTCCGACGCACTTCAGCGACCGCATGTCTGCGCGGCATGCGCCCCGCCCCTAGCGCTCCTCTTGACTTATGATGCCAGCCCGGCAAGCACGCGGCCAATAGAACAGCCGCTCACGTCAACCTTGCGGCTCCGCCGGACAGTCTCGTCGATTTGGCCAGAACGACTTGTCGCATGCGTTTGATGTCGATCCTCTTGCAGCGCTTAGAAGCCGGTCGGAACAGTGGACTACCACTTTCCCGTATGTAAGTAGTCCACACACACATACCATGGGAAAGCCCGCGTGGCCCAGAGCTCGCTCGCCACTCAGGTCCGCACGGCAGAAATGCCGATATTGCAGGGATGACAAAGCTCTTGTCCCGAGCGATTTCTGGACGGCGCCAAGCCGAAGCTCCACAAAAAAGCCCATGGACTATGTATGTATGGTTGACAAATTTATTAAGTGTGAAAGAGTTATTGTTGGAGGAGGTCCAAATGTCAGGCGGTCCATAGGGGCCTAGCTAACGCGTCGACGAGGGCGGAGAACCTTCCGGCGATGCGTGCGACCTCGCATTCAGGGATCGCGCGACCCGTTAATGCACGCGGAGCGTTGTCTCCGCTTGGTGCTCATGAGCTCTTAACAAAGAGGGAACATTTATGGCTACCAACTTGGAACACTTTCTTACGACGCGCCGCGCCGTCCTGCGCGGGACGCTGGGCCTCGCGGCTTTACCAGTGCTTGGCGGGAAAGCATTTGCGGTGCCCGCCGAACCCTTGACCTTCATGGGTTGGCCATTCTCGCCACCGGCGGTTCAGGAGAATGTCGAGATCTTCAAGCGGCTCTACGACGAAAACGTCAAATACGAACTTGTCGCTGGCGATTATCAAGTCGTTGCGGAAACCAAGCTAACCGGCGGCCAAAAGTACGATATGCTCTATGTGAGCGGCTTCCGCATCTCACGATGGCACGCCGCTGGCTGGATCCGCGACTTTGAAGACTTGCCAGATGTCGATCATATCAAGCAATCCCTCTATCCGGTAAATCTCAACGACCTGTCCACTTCAGACGGGAAGCTGGCTGCACTGCCGTATTATACCGGGCATAACTGCTTCGTTTACAATGAGGAGCATCTCAAGAAGGCTCGTATCAATGTGCCGGACACATGGGACGCTTTGCTTGAGGGCTGCCGCAAGCTGAAGAAGGATGGCATCTCTGATGCGCCCTATAACGGTGCCTGGCAATCGAATTGGCCAGAACTGTCGTGGAGCCTGTTTGCCTGCTGGTACGCCGAAGGCGCCAAGGTGTTTGATAGCGCAGGCGAACTAGTGCCAGACGCAGCCTTCCGTAAGGTTCTGGAAATGTATCAGACGCTTTATCGGGAAGGTCTCGTAACGGCAGATATCATGACGTTGCCGAACGAAGGTGTGCCCAGCTTCTGCAGTGGCCGCCACACGTTCCAGGTCATGCACGACTACAATCAGAAGGTTGCCAATGACCCGGCGCTCTCGAAGATAGCAGGAAAGGTAAAAAATGCTCTGATGCCGGGTGCAACCCATTCGACGATGGCTTGGACCGAAGGCTATGCAATGGGCGCCGAGCCGATCGACCTTGACAGGGCGTGGAACCTGGTACGTTTCTTCGGGGGCAAAGCAAAGGATGGCATCTATCACGTGAACAAACGCTGGGCTCTGCTATTCGGTGCCGGCTCCGCCTATAAGGAGCTCATGGGGGACCCCGAGGTCGTAGAGAGCTTCAGCAAATGGCGCGATCTGAGTGTCACCAATAAACAGGTTGAGCTGGCCAGGTCACGCGACATTGGGAAGACGATCTGGTTCCCCGAGTGGGACACGTTCATGATGAAGCGAACCCAGGAATTCATCCGCGGCGGGCTGTCGACGGACCAGCTCATCGACGAATTGGTCGCCAAGATCGCTGAGCTGAAAAAGCTCTACCAGTAATCATCGGATCGGGAGTCGGCGGCTCTCGCCGCCGGCTGCCCTCGAATCTGGGAGAAGATGCCGTAATCATGCACGCAACCAAGAGAGCCCATCGTATAGGCGGTGTGCCGGCGTTTGCTTTCGCATTCGTCGCCCCAACGCTGATCATCATGCTCGGGATCGTCGCTGTCCCGCTTGCATATTCAGCCTATCTAAGTCTCAACCGCACTAATCCGATCACCGGCAAGTGGATTTTTGTTGGCCTGGACAACTACACCAATATCCTAGCGACATACGAGTATTGGACGGCGTTTGGACGAACGGGATATTTCACCGGCCTTGCAATCGTCGGTACAACGGTCATCGGCATGGTCATGGCCCTCGTCCTCAACGAGCGCTTCCCGGCGAGAGGCATCTTGCGAAGCGTCGTGCTGGTGCCTTGGGCGATGGCTCCGGTTTCCGTCGGCGTGCTGTGGTCGTTCGTCCTGGCAGGCGATTATGGTGCGCTGAACGGACTTTTGAACGATCTCGGGCTCGGCAACTGGGCGCAGCCGTGGCTTGGCGACGGCTTCCGTGCCCTGAACCTGTTGGCATTGGTCCATATCTGGAACCAAGCTCCTCTGACTGCGCTTCTGCTCCTCAGCGGCCTGCAATCGATGCCAGCAAGTCTACATCGTGCCGCGATGGTAGACGGGGCAGGCCCCATTACCCGTTTCTATTCCATAACTCTGCCTTGGCTAAAGCCAAGTCTTCTCTTTATCGTCATCCTTGCCACCATGAACGCTCTGATGGCATTCGACGTTCTCTGGAATCTTACCGGCGGCGGACCAGGCACGGCAACGACGGTCCTAGCTTGGTTGGGCTATCAATATTCATTCAAGTTTCTGCGGTTCGGCGAAGGAGCTGCAATTTTGTACATGCTGACGGCCATCAGCTTTGTCCTGGCCATCGTGTACTTCTTCGTTTTCAGACAGAAGCGGACACGAACGGACGCGACCGATGCTTTGGAGGTTTCGCATCTGTCAGCCGAAAGGCGACACAAAATGGTCGTCCTGCCACCCTATCACTCGCATCCGATCTTGCCGCGCCAGGTTACAAAAACCATTGGCCGAGCAGTATTTGCCGTTGTCGCTGTCGTGATTTTTCTCTGGTCGGCTCTGCCCGTGCTATCGCTGATTATCATGAGCCTTTCTCCAGCGCCTGACCTGATCAGGGTGCCGCCCAGCGTGATTCCTACCGAGCTCACGTTAGCAAATTTCAAAGCGGTGCTTATGCCTCAGTCGGCAGCAGGCATGGAAACGAGCATATTGGCCCAACGCATACCAATGGCGCTCATTAACAGTTTCATCGTTGGTGCCTGCGTATCGTTTATTGCGGTCGTCCTCGGTACTTTGGCTGGCTATGTATTCGCTCGTTACAGCAAAGTCCGGTTTTTCAATATCAGCCTCTGGAGCCTGCTCGTTACCCGCATGACGCCAGGGCTTACGCTGGTGTTGCCGTTTTTCATTCTGTTCCGCGGTCTGGGGCTCCTGGACACCCGAACAGGTCTGATAATCGCCCACCTCATAGTTCTTCTGCCCTTAGCAGCATGGATGATGCGCGGCTATTTCGAAAGCGTGCCCGTCAGTCTCGACCACGCAGCATTAATCGATGGCTGCTCTCGTCTGGATATGATGATTAGGGTGCTGCTTCCAGTAGTGAAGCCTGGACTGATCGCAGCCGGAATCTTCTGCTTCCTGGTCAGCTGGAATGAGTTTCTGTTTGCGGTGATTCTGACCTCAACCCCAAAAGCTCAAACGATCACAGTCGTACTGTCAGGATTTCTGGTTCAGGCACGGTTTTATGAGTACGGCTCGTTGTTTGCGGTTAGCGTTCTGTCCATCGTGCCGCCAATCATCGTTGCGTTCATCTTTCAGCGTTTCCTCATTCAAGGCGCGCTGTCTGGATCGATTAAAGGTTGAGGAAAGTCTGAATGTCGTCAATACAAATTGCTGATGTCTCCAAGAACTATGGTCCCGTCAAAGTCCTGAAGGGTATCGATCTCCAGATTGCCGACGGCGAACTGGTCTCTTTCCTGGGGCCGTCTGGTTGCGGGAAAAGCACCTTATTGTACTGCCTGGCCGGGCTGCAGGAAATCACGGCGGGTCAGATTCTGTTCGACGGTCGCGACGCTACCCACTTGTCGCCGAGAGATAGAAACATTGCACTCGTTTTCCAGGATTACGCGCTTTATCCGCACATGCTGGTTAGGGACAACTTGGCCTTTCCACTGCGACGTCAGCGCGTGGACAAAGAGTCGATCAAGAGGCAAGTCAATTGGGCGGCGGAGGTGCTTGGGATCGAGGCGCTTTTAGACAGATATCCATCTGAACTTTCGGGGGGCCAGCGCCAGAGGGTCGCGGTCGGCCGGTCAATTGTCCGCAATCCTGCGGCGCTTCTGATGGACGAGCCCCTGTCCAATCTGGACGCTACTCTTCGTGTTCGGATGCGTACGGAAATCCGCCGCTTGCAGCGCGATCTGAAGATCACCGTCCTCTTTGTCACACATGATCAGGAAGAGGCCATGGCTATGTCGGACCGCATTGCAATCATGAACGCCGGCGTGCTTCAACAGTTTGACACTCCGATGGAAGTTTATCGGAAGCCGGCAAATCGCTTTGTAGCGGGTTTCATCGGCAGTCCGCAGATGAATTTTCTTCCCGGACGCTCATTCCAAAGTACCCCGGACGATTGTATCGTCGGCGTCAGGCCTCACGATCTCGTCCCGGCAAATGGTACATCCGCGCCGCAGGGCCACGACCTTGAGGGAGACCTCGTTCTGATTGAATCGGTCGGTCCGATCCATTTTCTTGATGTCTTGGTTGGCGACATCATGCTCAGGGCAACATGCAGCGACCCGACCGGGCTGAACCCTGGCCAGCGCATTTCCCTTGCCACTGCTCCACAGAAACTGCACCATTTCGATGCCCAGACGGGGCTCCGAATTTGAGTTGCCATGAATGCGGCGCAGACTTCGGACGGGACACAGTCCGATCCTGAAAACAGAAAGAAAACTGCGGCGGACAAAAGCACGTAGCACTCGTTCGCCGCTGTTGTGCGACTCGCCCAAGCGGCTCGAAGGACCTCAGGTTTTCGGCGTATTTTTTCGATGCCTTTCGTCAGCCGGTGGGCGACGTCTGAGATCGGAGAAGTTGGTTTCGTCCAGCTCTATTCTTTGCCGCCCCGCAATTCGAGATAGGCCCGCTTGGTATCCGAAAGTTTTGCCAGTCGTCTAGCCACTCGCTCGGTCATCGCCCGACGTCGCGCAATGAGCGGTCTCATCTTGTCGCGTGTCCTGTTCACGAGTGCAGGTGATGCCGAACGAGGCGACCCGGCCTGATAACGAGGCTCGGGATCATACTCCATTTGCAGTTGTATCTCCTGAGCGACCTCAGCGCCCAAAATCTCAGCCACCGTTAAGGCGAAATCGATGCCCGACGTTACGCCGGCGCCGGTGATGCGATCTCTGTCGCGTACGACCCGTTCGGAGACCGGCACGGCACCAAGCAGGCTGAGTTGGTCGATCGACGACCAATGACATGTCGCACGATATCCGGCCAGTAGACCCGCCGCGGCCAAAATGAGAGAGCCGTAAGCGGCGTTTCCATCCCACCTTCCGGATCATCTAGTGATTGACGATGTTGAGCCTGCATAGAGGGCTTAGACATATGTCGATTTCCGAGCTTACGCTTAAATCCAAGGATGATGAGCCGGTTCGCCGGTTCACCGGCAGTGGTCGTCGCCGCGAATGGAGCGACGAGCAGAAGGCGCAGATTGTCGCGGAAAGCTATGAGCCCGGCGTGACGGTATGCTCAGTGGCGAGGCGTCATGGGCTGACATCACAACAATTGTTCACTTGGCAGCGGCTTACCCGCAGGTCGCTCGATGAATTGCCGGACAAGACACCGATGTTTGCGCCTGCCATTGTCGAACCTCAGGACATCCCCTTGCCGAAGAAGGTCCGGCGAGCCTCCTCACCGAGGAAAGCTCATAGAGACGCGGTGATAGAGCTGGAGATTGGTGGAGTGACCATCAGGATTGCATCCGGCCGCGTGCTTCGCGAAAGCTGGACAGTTATTCCGCTAAATCCCGGACAGCAGTTTCACTAAAGTCCGGACAGTTTGACGAGGTTGGTCCTCGGCAGCCTGGTTGCCATCAGGGCTGATTGATTTCGCCGTTTTCTGCACCCGTCAGGTGGGGTGGGCTTTTTTGCTTTCGCATACTCTCGCCCCGGAGAGTGATGCGATGGGCATTATGCACGATGCGGTCGAGTATGGCGTCGGCGACCGTGCTGTCGGCAATAAGGTCGTGCCAGCTTGCCACGGGGACTTGGGCTGTGATCAGGGTGGATTGCGCCTTGGCTCACCGAACAGCTCGGCCTCATCAGCCAGAAGACAAAGCTGGCCGAAGCGATCCGGTACACCTTGTCGCGCTGGGATGGACCATCGCATCGCTCATCGAAACCGCCTTATGCCGCGCGCGGCATAAGGCGGTTTATGCCGACCGTCGAACTATGCCGATTAATCAAGTTTTTGCCAACGTTTTCTGTAACGTAGCGGTAGCCGAATAGGCATAGCGTAGGGTCTCTCCGTCGCAATTGACGCGAAGGAGAGGACGCATGAACGCAAGTGACTATTTGAAGCGCAGCGCCCTATATCGGAAGCTGGTCTACGGTCCGTATCGGGAGTTTGCGCGCGTTTACGCCGCCAGAATGTCAAACGAAGGCTTGGGTCGGCGATGCACCTGGCGCTCGCTGAGCCTGTTTCGAGACCTGATGGACTGGCATGTTGGCAATGGACATGATCCGCAGGGTTTAAGCGAAGTTCATGTCGATCGTTTTCTTGAGCATCGTTTCAAACACTGGAGCCCCGACACGGGCGACCGATCGGCGCTCCGACGCCTACTTTCTGCGCTACGGGAAGAGGGCTTAATACCAGCCGCCATCCCGGTTGAGCGCACAGAGCACGAGCAGATCGTCGATCTATTCGCGGCATATCTATCGAATGAGAGAGGGCTCGCCGCCTCGACGGTGGGAAGCCACAAGCTGCTGTCACATCGATTTCTGCGGGAGGTCTGTCCTGCCGGCGCAGATGGGTTTGCAGCGCTCACCCCGGAGAGCGTCATCGGCTATGTCGAGCGACATGCGCTCGACGGCTCCGCCGACAGTGGCAAAGCGATGTGCGGAGTGGTGCGTGCCTTCCTGCGCTACTTGCATTTGAAGGGCTTTATTTCGACGGCGTTGGCCGATTGCGTGCCGTCCATCCGCCGCTGGCGACTTGCCGGCCTTCCAACTTTCCTGCCGCCAGAGAAGGTCCAGAAGGTTCTCGACGCCTGTGATCGGACGACGGCAATGGGTTATCGGGACTATGCGGTTCTGATGATCCTGGCCAAGCTCGGTTTGCGCGCCAGCGAAGTTGCCACCCTCAATCTTGACGATATCGACTGGCAATCGGGCACGATCCTCGTGCACGGTAAGGGGCGGCGGCAAGCGATTATGCCGCTACGTCACGACGTCGGAACAGCTATCGTGGCTTATATCCGGCATGGGCGGCCCGCTTCAGCGTGTCGGCGACTTTTCTTGCGAACTCTGGCGCCGCACGTGGGTTTTGCCTCCGGCTGCGCCATCACGATGATCGCGAAGCAAGCACTCGACCGGGCCGGCATTGACGGCTATGCGCACCACGGCGCCCATCTTTTCCGCCACAGCCTCGCGACTGACCTCTTGCGGTCGGGCGCCAGCTTTGCCGAGATCGGCCAACTGCTCCGTCATCGAAGCATCGACAGTACAAGGATTTATGCCAAGCTCGATATTGAGAAGCTGCGTGAACTGAGCCTGCCCTGGCCGGGAGGCGTCCAATGAGCCGGCTTCGCACTGCGCTCAACCGCTACGTCGGCATGCGCCAAGGACTGGGATACAAATATGACGGTCCGGCACGACGGTTGTCGGAGTTCGTCGCTTTCATGGAAGCCCGCGGCGCCGAGACCATCACGACTGATCTGGCAATGGAGTGGGTGACGTTGATGGGCCGGCAGCCGAGTTGGTCCATCCGACTGGCTGATGTGCGCTGTTTTGCCCAGCACCTCGCTCATTTCGATCCTCTGACGGAAGTGCCACCGAGCGACGCTGTGCCGCCGGCGCGGCGAACAAGGCCATACATCTATAGCGACATTGAGATTCAGGCGCTTCTGGCGGCGGCCCTGTCGCTGCCGCCGGCCAACGCCCTTCGACGCTGGACATATCACTGTCTGTTCGGACTGATAGCGGTCGCTGGACTGCGCCATTCCGAAGCGCTCGGCCTTCTCCGAGCCGACGTCGATCTCGACCAGGGCGTTCTCACCATCCGAGAGACAAAGTTCGGCAAGTCACGGCTGGTGCCGCTGCATGCCACGACAATCGCTGTCCTTTCAGACTATGCCGCCCGACGCGATGCACACCTTGGTACGCCACGCAGTCCCTATTTCTTCGTCGCCGAACGGGGCGGCAGATTGCTGCATCAATACGTGCACCGCGTGTTCTGGCGACTATCCCGGCAAATCGGATTACGGCAGGAGGGGAATCGCGACGGTCCACGGATTCATGATCTCCGTCACCGTTTCGCCGTCCAGACCCTGATCAACTGGCATCGCGCTGGCGAAGATGTGGAACGCGAGCTGCCGGTTCTCTCGACCTTCCTCGGCCATGCCAATGTTCGCGACACCTACTGGTATCTGTCCGCCGCGCCGGAACTGATGAACCATGCCGTGCGACGATTGGACAAGCGCTGGGAGGTTCGGTCATGAGGCGCACGAACGACTTGGCCGTGCTGATCGAACGGTGGTTCACAGATCGGCTCATGAAGCATCGAGGTGTAAGTTCCAACACCATTGCCTCTTATCGCGACACCTTCAGGCTCCTGTTTGCGTTCGCACAGACGCGCCTTGGGAGGTCCCCATCTCAGTTGACACTGCGGGATTTGGACGCCCCTTTCATCGGCGCATTCCTGGAGGACCTTGAGACGAAGAGAGCCGCTTCGGTGAGGACCCGGAATCTCCGCCTCACGGCCATTCGATCTTTCTTCCGATATGCGGCGTTCGAGGAGCCGGCACATAGCGCCCACATTCAGCGTGTGCTCGCGATCCCCAGCAAGCGATGTGACAAGCGGCAGCTTCAGTTTCTAACCAGGCCCGAGATCGAAGCGATCCTGGACTGCACGGATCGAAGCACGTGGCTAGGGCGCCGCGATTACACTCTGCTATTGCTGGCTGCGCAAACGGGGCTGCGGGTCTCCGAGATCGTCGATCTTGACCGAGACTCGGTAATGCTCGGCCAGGGCGCGCATGTGCAATGCGTCGGCAAGGGCCGCAAAGAGCGAAGTACGCCGCTCACAAAGGTTGCACAGCAAGCCCTCCGGCGTTGGCTCAAGGAACCAGGGAAGCGAGGCGCAACGGCTCTCTTTCCGAATATGCACGGTGGCAGGCTCAGCGCCGACGGGGTGCAGGCGCTGCTGAACAAATATGTCGCCAAAGCGCGCGAGCACTGCGTCTCCCTTCGCTCAAAGCGGGTATCGCCCCATGTTTTGCGGCACAGCGCTGCCATGGAGTTGCTACAGGCGGGCGTCGACTGCTCGGTCATTGCCCTGTGGCTGGGCCATGAGGCAATGGAAACGACGCTGACCTATCTTCATGCACATCTTGAACTGAAGGAATCCGCACTCGCAAAGCTGAAGCCGTACGAACGCGCCAAGGCCGAGCGATTTCGACCAAACGACCGGCTTCTGGAATTCCTGAACGCCCTCTGAGCATGAGAACTATGCCGAGTATCAATGACAAGTCTCCAACCGAAACGGCGAGAGAAGCGCGTTTCAACTGGTATGTTCGAAGAGGTGCTCGGCATAGTTCGACGGTCGGCATAAACTGCCAAACTCAACAACGTCGAGCCGCTTGGCCTATCTCACCGACGTCCTCACCAAGATCGTCAACGGCCATCCCAACAGTAAGATCGATGTGCTGATGCCGTGAACTATGTCGCCAAATGAGTGAGCGACACGCTCAGATCAGAGCTTTGCCGACGTCGATAGACGAAAGCCGCCTGCTTGACACCGCGCTCGCAAAAGACTTGGTAAAACGCGACGTTTAAAAAAGCCAGTTGTGGATGGAGTTGCGACGAGATGGATGTTACGGAAATCATATCCGCGATAGAGCAGGTCATTGAAAGCGCGACCCCGGGGCCTTGGTATGGACGTGGCCCTAAGGGCTCTGAAAGTTATGGCGGCGGGTGCGTTGCCACGACGACAACCTATCAAGACATAAACTTTAAGGCCATTGCCGACATAAGATCGCACTCGTCTGAAATCAGCTACGACCAAGCTGCTGCAAACCGCGAATTTATCGCTGCTTGCAATCCGGAAAGCATCGCCGTTCTCATAGCGGCCTATAAAGAGATGCAGCAAAAGCTGGTGGCTCATGGCTTAGAGTCTGTCAGATCTACGTTGAAACATAACCTGCATGCCTGAGATAGGCGGCGCATTCGTGCGGGCTGAAGGCTTTGAGAACTTCGCCGAGGCGCCTCCATGTCGCGTCGACGCTACGCTCGTCGGCCTTGCGCAGCAGGGTCTTGAGTTTGGCGAACATCATCTCGATGGGATTGAGATCGGGGCTGTAGGGCGGCAGGAAGAATAGATGGGCGCCGGCATCGCGGATGGCGTTGCGCGCCGGCTTGCCCTTGTGGCTGCCGAGATTGTCGAGGATGACGATATCGCCCCGATTGAGGGTTGGTGCCAGGCATTGCTCGACCCAGGCGGTGAAGGCGGTGCCGTTGATCGGGCCATCGAGCACGAAGGGCGCGACAATGCGGTCGTGGCGCAGCCCGGCGAGGAAGGTCAGCGTCTTCCAATGGCCATGCGGTATTCTGGCGATCAGCGGCTGGCCGCGCTGACACCAGCCGCGGGTGCGC
Organism: Sinorhizobium meliloti 4H41; assembly: GCF_000375585.1. GTDB lineage: Bacteria > Pseudomonadota > Alphaproteobacteria > Rhizobiales > Rhizobiaceae > Sinorhizobium > Sinorhizobium meliloti_A. The sequence goes on from NZ_AQWP01000035.1 coordinate 21,862, forward strand.
GTCATGTTGGTTTTGACCCAGGTTTCGTCAACAAACACCAGGCGGTGCGGGTCAAGTCGATGTTGATGGGTCTTCCAGCGGCTTCGGAACCGCGCCACCTTCGGCCTGTCCCGCTCGCTGGCGATCAGCGTTTTTTTTAAATGTCTTGCCTTCGCGGCGCAGGAAACGCCAAACGGTGTCATGAGAGACATCGATCCCTGCCGCCTTCAGATCGGCGGCAAGCGCCCGCACCGTCCAATCGGTTTTGGCCGCCAGTCGGCGGTGAACTTCGTCGGCCGCCGCGCCCCGCAGCATGGGTTTGACATGACCACCCATCTTGGCCGGCGCCAAACCACGGCCGGATCGGTCAAGCTGGCCGATCCGCACCGCCGTCGCCGCCGATATCCCAAAGCGCAAGGCAGCCGCCCGCACCGTCATGCCCCCGGCCAGAGCGTCGGCGACGCGCTTGCGTAAATCCAGAGAAAGAGGTCGCGCCATCATTGCTGGCCTCCCCACCAGCAATGATCTTGAATCACAATCGCAGCAAAAAGGGAATCCCGGTGCGATTCAGCTTAAAGCTGACCGACTCTA
>NZ_AQWP01000036.1 GCF_000375585.1 Sinorhizobium meliloti 4H41
GGCTGGTCCGCGAGGCTCAGGTTAACATCGCTATTCGCTGGTTTATCGGCTTCGGCCTGCACGAGGCGCTTCCTGACCATTCGTCGCTGACCCGCATCCGTCAACGCTGGGGCGCAGAGCGTTTTCNAACGATCTTTGAGCGGACAGTAAAGGTCTGCGTAGCGGCCAGGATTGCCAAGGGTGAGGNCGTACATGTCGACGCCTCACTCATCCGGGCCGACGTAAGTTGGGAAAGCCTTGCGCTCCGCCACGTCGACGCTCTCACCGACGCCAACGAAGACCCAAACGAACGAAACAGCCGTAAAACAGGCAAGTACAAGAAGGTTTGCGTTACCGATCCGGACGCGTCCATGGCGACCAACGGGCGCAATCGTCGGCTGGAACCAGCCTACAAGCAACATGCTGTCGTGGACGATGCTTGTGGCGTGATTTTAGATGTGGAGGTCACCACGGGCGAGGTCAATGAAGGACAGATTATACTCGGTCGTCTCGACACAGTCGCCGAGCTGACAGGCACGTCAATCAAAATCGCAACGGCCGATGCTGGGTATGCTTACGCCAAGGTTTTTGCAGGCATGGAGCAGCGCGCGATCGAAGCTGTTATTCCGGCAAAGGCAGAGCCAATCCGTAGCCCAGTGCCTATGCGCCGCTTTCGTTACGACGCCAGGCACGATGTTCTTAAATGTCCGCGCGGCAAGATGCTGAAGGCGGGCCGCGCCGTCAAACATGGGCGCTTTTTTACATCTCGAGCAGCCGACTGTCGGCATTGTGATCTGGCTCGACTTTGCCTCTCGAAGGGCCGCGTCAACAAAGCTGTGGTGCTGGGCGATGACTATCCAGCGCTTCTGCGCGCACGCCGCCGCCGAGAACGCTGGTCAGACGAGGATCGAGCTTTGTACCAGCGTCACCGCTGGCGGTCAGAGGGATATCACGGTGAAGCGAAGACTTGGCACGGGCTATCGAGAGCGATCCGGCGCGGCCTCATAAATATGAAAATCCAAGCCTATCTCACTGCCGCCTCTGTGAACCTAAAGCGGCTAGCCGCCGCATTCTTCGCGTTACTGCTGGCGTGCTGGGTAAGCGTTTCGGGAAGAATCCAAGATCTCCAAGGCGACAATAATTTCCTTTCCACACGAACGTCGCGATAATGTTGAAGACGCATTACCGCATTCTTCAACAGCCCCATGATGCATTTCGCTCATCCGTCGTCGAAGCCGCTGGGCTAACGATTGCTCGGGAGTTCTATGATTTCATTTGTGACGAGGCACGACCAGGCACCGGCGTCGAGACGGCAATTTTCTGGGCCAACTTTGCGTCGATTGTCGTTGAACTGACACCAAGCAATCGCGCCAGGCCAAGCTCGACGCCTGGTATCGCGAGCATGGCGCGCCGGTCGATATCGACGCCTACCAGACCTTCCTCAAAGAGATCGGTTATCTCCTGCCGGAAGAACCGGATTTCTCCGCGTCGACCGATAATGTCGATGCCGAGATCGCTACCATTGCCGGCCCGCAATTCGTCGTGCCGGTCATGAATGCCCGCTATGCGCTGAACGCCGCCAATGCGCGCTGGGGTTCGCTCTATGACGCGCTCTACGGCACCGACGCCATTCCCGATATACGGGGCCGAGCGCGGCAGAAGCTATAATCCGGCGCGCGGTGCCAAGGTCATTGCCTGGGCACGGGATTTTCTCGACGCGAGCGTTCCGCTTGCCACGGGCCGCTGGAGCGAGGTCGCTACGCTTGCGATCGACGGGCCTGCTCTTTCGCTGAGCTTGACGAACGGCGCCACGATGTCGCTTCGGAATCCGGCTCAGTTCGCCGGCTATTCCGGGTCCGCGGCAGCGCCTTCCGAAATCGTCCTCACCCGTCATCGTCCTCGATGCAACGACGCCGATCGGCAAGGCTGACCAGGCCGGTATTTCCGACATCATCCTCGAATCGGCGATCACCACGATCATGGATTGCGAGGACTCGGTCGCCGCCGTCGACGCCGAGGACAAGGTCGTCATCTATCGCAACTGGCTCGGGCTGATGAAGGGCGACCTCGAGGAAGAGGTCACCAAGGGCGGCCGGACCTTCACCCGGACGCTGAACGCCGACCGCGTCTTCACCGCGCCGGATGGCGAGACGCTGACGTTGCCCGGTCGTTCGCTGATGCTGATGCGCAATGTCGGGCATCTGATGACCAACCCGGCGATCCTCAATCGTGAAGGCCGCGAGGTGCCCGAGGGCCTGATGGACACCATGGTGACGGCGCTGATTTCGCTCCACGACATCGGCCCGAACGGCCGCCTGGCAAACTCGCGCTCGGGTTCGATGTATGTGGTCAAGCCGAAGATGCATGGGCCGGAGGAAGTGGCCTTTGCCTGCGAGATTTTTGCGCAAGTCGAGGCCGCACTTGGGCTTCCGGAAAACACGATCAAGATGGGCATCATGGGCGAGGAACGGCGCACCACCGTCAACCTCAAGGAGTGCACCCGCGCCGCCCGCGAGCGCGTCGTCTTCATCAACACCGGCTTCCTCGACCGCACCGGCGACGAGATTCACACCTCGATGGAAGCCGGCCCGATGATCCGCAAGGGCGACATGAAGCAGGCCGCCTGGATCGGCGCCTATGAGAACTGGAACGTCGATATCGGCCTCGAATGCGGGCTTTCTGGCCGCGCCCAGATCGATAAGGGCATGTGGGCCATGCCCGACCTGATGGCCGCGATGCTCGAGCAGAAGATCGCCCATCCGAAGGCCGGCGCCAACACCGCCTGGGTTCCCTCGCCGACGGCGGCGACGCTGCATGCGACGCATTATCACCGGATCAACGTCGCGGAGGTTCAGGCAGGTCTCAAGAGCCGCGCGGGCCAAGCTCGCGGATATTCTCTCGGTGCCCGTGGCGGCGCGGCCGAACTGGACGGAAGAGGAAATCGAGCGCGATCTCGACAACAACGCCCAGGGGATTCTCGGCTACGTCGTGCGCTGGGTCGACCAGGGCGTTGGCTGCTCAAAGGTGCCCGACATCAACAATGTCGGCCTGATGGAAGACCGCGCGACGCCGCGCATCTCGGCCCAGCACATGGCCAACTGGCTGCACCACGGCATCGTCAGCGAGGCGCAGATCGTCGAGACCATGAAGCGCATGGCCGAAATTGTCGACCGGCAGAATGCCGGCGATCCGAGCTATGCGCCGATGGCCGCCCCGTTTCGACCATTCGATCGCCTTCCAGGCGGCGCTGGATCTGGTGCTCAAGGGCCGCGAACAGCCGAATGGCTACACCGAGCCGGTCCTAAACCGTCGTCGGCTCCAAGCGAAATCAAGAGGAGACTGACATGAACAAACTCAATTTATCTTGCGCCAATGCGATAATCGAGAGGGCGCTCTCGGTAGCCCTCGAAAGAGGATTTAAACCGCTTAGCGTTGCCGTACTCGATGCTGGCGGCCATCTTCTTGCGTTCCAGAAACAAGATGGGGCGTCGATGCTTCGGTTTGAGATAGCTTTCGGCAAAGCTTATGGCGCGCTCGCCGTAGGGGTTGGGTCGCGGTGGCTTGAAAATACCTCACGAGAGCGCCCTCATTTCGTCTCAGGGCTCACAGCAGTCTCCGGCGGGAAAATCGTCCCCGCGCCCGGCGGCGTTCTGATACGCAATCATAGCGGTGAAGTAATTGGCGCTGTCGGAATCACAGGGGACACGTCTGACAACGATGAAGCTGGAGCTGTTGTGGCAATCGAAGCGAATGGTCTGACAGCGCAAACTTGCTAAAGCATTAGGTTCGACAACGGGCGAGAGTTGCACGTTCCCAAGAGACTGATCCGCCATGCCTTCTATCGAAGAAAACGCATCCACGGGCTTGCTGGCGCCATTGAAGAACCGGACCTTCCTAGCATCCCAGCTTTCGAGTCTCGGTTGGCTGATGCAGACGGTGGCGCTCAGTTTGCTGATGGCCACCGTTTCCACATCGGACGTGATGGTTGCTCTCGTCCGGGCCTCATCGACTTGCCGGCCTTCTTTCTCGCCGTCTTCGTTGCGGCGATTGCCGACAACTACAGCCGCCGGATGGTCATGATCGTCGGTCGAAGCCTCATGATGGCCGCGGCCATGATGCTGACAATCCTCATGGCCTTCGGCATAACCGATCCGTGGATGATACTCGCGTTCAGCTTTTTGGATGGTTGCGGCATCGCACTCAGCGATCCAGCCTGGCGTGCCTCGCTCGGCGACATGTTGGAGCGCCGCCACCTGCCGGCAGCTGTTACACTGCTGAATTCGGTACGCAGTGTCGGTCCTGCCCTTGGCGGCCTAATCGTTGCCGCTTTCGGGCAGTCGCATTCGCGCTCACCACGCTTGGCTTTGTCGCCCCTCTCACCGCTTTATGGCGCAACAAATGGAAGGTTCAAACATCGTCGCTTCCGCGCGAAGCGCTCATGACCGCCATCTACGATGGTTTGCGCTTCACGGCGATATCTTCGGAGATCAAGTCGACAATCGTGCGCGGGACGCTGTTCGGCTTTGCGGCCACCTCCACCTGGGCACTGCTGCCGCTGATTGCTCGGGCGGCCCGATCGGCTACGGCATTATGATGGGCGGCTTCGGCGGTGGTGCACTACCCGCCGGACTCATAAATCCCACGCTCAGGCGAATGCTCAGACAGGAATGGCTGGTGGTGTTTGCCTGCCTCGCCTGTGCGATATGTCAGATCTCCCTTGCTCTGACGTCATCGCTCGCCATCGCAACGTTCAGTCTCGCCGTCGGCGGCGCCGGCTGGGTCACGGCATGGTCGGGACTTGGCGTGAACTTGCAGTTGGCAAGTCCGCGCTGGATCGTTGGACGCACGATCTCAATTTACAGTGCTTTCACCTATGGCGGCATCGCGGCGGCAGCTGGATTTGGGGCCTCATCGTCCAATATCACTCGCTTCCCATTGCGCTGGGCTGGTCCGGCGCCGCGACATTGGCGGTAGCAGCTCTTGGTTTCAAGCTGCCAATCAGCAATCGTTCTGACTCGGAACTCGAGCCGTCGGGCGGTTTCAGCGCGCCGCGAATCGCGCTTGATCTGAAGCCAAGAAGCGGCTCTATCCTCGTCACGACCGAATATGCAATCCCTGAGGAAAGCATAGATATGTTTCCGGAGATCATGCAGAAACGCCGGTACGCGCAAAGCCGCGTTGGCGCACGGCAATGGACGCTCACCCGCCATGTTCAGGAGCCTTCACGCTGGTTGGAGACATTCCGCACTTCGACCTGGACAGACTTTCATCGGCTACATCATCGCCTCACGGATGCGGATGAGGAACTGGATCGAGAACTCCTGAAGTTGAGCAAAAGAACGAACCCTCCGCGGACGAACATCCGGGTCGAGCGCCCCACTGGAACCGCGAAGTCCTCGCCGCCGGTGCCTTATGTTTCGCAGAAGTAAGCCGCGCATTTGCAGCCCATTCGGTCAAGCCAGGACAGTTGCCGTTTGTTGCATAGCGGGTCAGGAGGGACTTCACGGGTCCGTGTGGACATCAACAAGCGAGGCTCGCTGAGACGGCGAAATTGGCGCGCGACGGAATCGCTCGAACCACTCAATGACATGCAAAAATCGCCCATCTTCCACAGGCGACGACGCAGAAACTCAATGCGGCAAGTTTGGCTGCCGAGCGAGCAACGGGGACGAAACGCACACCCGCTTGGAGGAATGTGGGCGTAATACTTTGCCCACTAGGAGTCATTATGCTTGGGATTCGCACTGGAGCCGCCGCAACTTGAGCTTTTGCATATGTGGAGCGCACCCGGCCGCCGACACCATGCGTGCGACCTTGAACTCATAGTCGAGCTGTTAACTTTTCCTAAAGCTGCCATCCGAGCAGCAGAACCATCAAAAAGCGCGCAGGGATGAAATGGAAGACGCACAAAGTGGGTGAGATTGAAGACATCTTGATAGCTGCCAATCCTAGACTTCTCTGGTGCGAGACAGTGAGCCGCGCGGCCACGTCGTCTTCCCTATGTGCGTCGATGGCGACGCGTATTGAAGAGATCTTGAGATGTTGGCAGCCCCCGAATCGAACAGTACACTTGAATCGAGCCTCCTGGACGCGAGGAACCGCTTCATCGCTGGGCACCCTAGAAGCGCCGAACTTCACAGCCAAGCCCGCACCGTGATGCCAGGTGGGAACACCCGCTCCGTGCTATATTATCAACCTTTTCCGATTGCGATGGACAAGGGCGAGGGAAGTACGCTCTGGGACATTGATGGCCATGAGTTTGTGAATCTTTGCGGTGAATACACGGCGGGCCTATTTGGCCACTCGGAGACTCGGATCCACACCGCTGTTCACCAAGCCATGACGCGAGGTTTAAGCCTCGCAGCAGTGGGCAAGGCCGAATACGAGCTTGCAAAACTCATCTGTGAGCGGTTTCCGTCAATTGAACTCGTACGATTCACAAACAGCGGCACAGAAGCCAATCTAATGGCACTAGCGGCGGCCCGCGTTCATACCGGCCGCGACATGATTCTTGCATTTCGAGGCGGCTATCATGGCGGTGTGCTGTTGTTCACTCCTCAGGGTCCGTCCCCCGTCACCGTTCCGTTCTCATTCCTCTTGGCCGACTACAACGACACGGACTCTGCAACTGCGCTGATCGAGCAGAATCGGGATCGGCTCGCTGCGGTGATCGTCGAACCTATGTTGGGTAGCGGTGGCTGTATCCCTGCGGAGACCAGTTTCCTGAAAGCATTGCGGGAGGCTACGCGAGAGGCGGGCGCTCTGCTGATCTTCGATGAGGTCATGACATCGCGCATGTCTGATGGTGGGCTCCAAAAGCGCTTGGGGATTACTCCTGATTTGACGACGCTCGGCAAGTACATGGCCGGCGGAATGAGCTTTGGGGCGTTCGGCGGCCGGGCCGACGTGATGTCGCTCTTCGACGGGCGTCTGCCGCACGCAGGTACCTTCAATAACAACGTCCTGTCGATGGCTGCAGGACGCGTCGCGCTTGGGGAAATCTTCACAAAGGAAGTAGCGGAGGAGTTGTACGTTCGTGGTGAGCGGTTGCGGACTGCAGTGAACGACCGACTTACGAAGCTCGGCGTGGCGATGCACTTCAGCGGAGTGGGCTCCGTCGCCACAGCGCACTACCGCGCCCCCATGATACGCCGCCCGTATACGCCGACGGCTCGAGAAGATGGCCTGCGGGAACTGTTCTTTCTCGACATGGTGCAGGCGGGTTTCTATCTCGCTCGGCGTGGCATGTTCGCGCTGAGCCTTCCGGTTCTGCAATCGGATCTCGACCGATTCGTAGATGCAGTGGAGGAATTCGCAATCACCCGACAGGGGTGCTTGGGTCGGAAGGCGCTAAGCCGTGAGTAAATGCTGCAGATGACGCAGTCTAGAACTTGGAAAACGAGGCAGGCGATTGCGCTGGAGCGAGATGTGGTCGAAGGCTCAGAAGGTACTGAGCTTGAATTGCAAGGCAACTGCATGTTGGAGCTATGTGCGTGGACGCGATGTTAGGGAAGGGCAGAGTGATGGGCCCTGAAGCCCGTCTTTGCGATGTTTCGCTTGATCGATCCTTCGGCCGTCGAGACCCTCGCGTCGAGCGCGAACAGGCGCTCGCGGTTTTTGACCTCCTTGAGAGCAACAGCTTCTTACCCCTCGGTCACGAAGGCGGCCCTTATCGTCTCAGGATCGAAGCCGCAGATGGGCGCCTGGTGCTGCATATCGCCGACGATGATGGGGCGCAAGTCGTCAGTCACCACCTGTCGATCACGCCGTTCCGGAGGCTGCTCAAGGACTACACGCGCATCTGCGACAGCTACTACGACGCGATCAGGCGCCCTGGGCCCGAGGGACTGGACGCAATCGACATGGGGCGGCGCGGTGTTCACAACGAGGCCGCCGACCTCTTGCGAGAGCGACTCTCAGCGAAAGTGCTGGTCGACAAGGACACCGCCCGTCGGCTGTTCACGCTGATGTACGCACTTCTTCTGCGCAATTCGCCTCATCAAGTTCTGTTGACCTGAACAGAGGCGGTCGGCCCCAAAGCTCTTAAGGAGGAAACGCCACGTGAATGCAAACCCAAAACCAGACATCCAGTTGAGCCAAGCTGTTTCCGGCTTTTGAAGAGCGTCGACCAGAACTTCCTCCTGCCATGTCATACCTCGATCTGCCGGAGGCCTGGTTGAGCGTATTTCTAGTGCAACTCGACGAAGGTCCGTTTTGGCGTGCGACGATTGGGCGGCATATACAGCTTTATCAGACGAAGCTACGTACATAAGTTCCATAAGCTATCTTATGCAATGTTATATTGTAGCGGCATTTTAGAGATGCGACATATGAGCCAGTTAGAGATGCGACAGTCGTCGCCTCTTGGGATGCTGGTCAAACGTCAACGTTTGGAAGGAAGACTGGCGACGTGAAGCGTGGTTGAGACCATGAGCGTTCGGAGTCGTCATGTCTTGTTTGATCACCATGTCGCAGAAGGAATTGCATCGTCTTGAACTNATCCAGCGGATTCGCGGCCGCAGCCTGAGCGTCGTCCAGGCGGCCGAACTGCTCGACCTCAGCCGCAGTCAGGTGCATCGGCTGCTGCAGGCCTATGACCTGGCCGGCGCCGACGGTCTTGTCTCGAAGAGGCGCGGCCGGCCGAGCAACCGGCGTCACAGCGAGGATTTCCGCAACCTGGTGCTCGATCTGGTGCGTGAGCATTACGGGGATTTTGGACCAACGTTGGCCGCCGAGAAGCTGCTCGAACGCCACCGGATTGCCGTCAGCAAGGAGACGCTGCGTCAGTGGATGATGGAAGTCGGCATCTGGGTGTCGCGACGCGAGCGCAAGAAGCGGGTCTTCCAGCCGCGCGGCCGGCGCGATTGTTTCGGCGAACTCGTTCAGATCGACGGCTCGCTTCATTGGTGGTTCGAGAACCGCGGNCCCAAATGCGCCCTGCTCGTCTATATCGACGATGCCACCGGCAAGCTGTTGCACTTACGCTTCGCCGGATCGGAGAACACCTTCGACTATCTGCACGCAACGAAGGCCTACTTGCAGCAATGGGGCAAGCCGATTGCCTTCTACAGCGACAAGCATGGCATTTTCCGCACCACCCATGCTTCCAAGAAGGACCGGACCAGCGGCCTGACGCAGTTCGGGCGGGCCCTTTATGAGCTCAACATCGACATCATCTGCGCCAATACCCCGCAGGCCAAAGGCCGCGTCGAGCGCGCCAACCAGACGCTGCAGGATCGTCTCGTCAAGGAACTGCGGCTGCGCGGCATCGACACGATCGCGGCGGCCAATGCCTATGCGCCGGAGTTCATGGCCGACTTCAATCGTCGCTTTGGCAAGGCGCCGCGCAATCCGAAGGACATGCATCGGCCGTTTGCCGCGCATGAGAACCTCGATGGCGCGATGTGCCGCAAGGAGATCCGCAAGCTGTCGCAGTCGCTGACGCTGCGCTATGACAAGGTGATGTTCATTCTCGATCCGACAGATCGTGCAGCGGCGCTGGCGGGTAAGAAGGTTGTCGTTTGCGACTATCCCGACGGACGCCTGGAGATCACAGACGGGGAAGCCACCCTGCCCTACAGGACGTTCGACACGCTGCGCTCGGTGCACCGCTGCGAGGTGGTTGAGAACAAGCGCCTTGACGACATGCTTTCGATCGTGGCCGAGATGCAGGCCGGACGACAGCAACAGCGCAGCAAGGGCGGGCCGCGCCGCACCGGCCAGACGGACCATATGTTCGGCATTCGCGACGGCAGCCAGAGCAACGGCTACCAAAAGCGCGGCACGAAGCCTGGCCGGAAGACCGATTTTACCAAGGATCCCGTGGTTATCGCCAAGCGCCAGCAAGCCCTTGCGCAGCTGAAGGCGGCGGAGTGATCGGGATGTCAAAGCTAAAGTTTATTTTGCGCTGGAGCCATCCGCCGCCGCCCGGGCTGCGCAACCCTGACCAGCTCCACCCGGCCGGCGGCTTGCGTCTACGTACTTTGTAAATATAGCAACTTGAAAACGCAGTAATAATGAATAGGATGATGTCGCGTTTCTAAGTTGACTACTTTGTCTCATCTTTAAATAGCTGTGACATATATTGTAGCCGGGTGGGTTCAAGGATGAAGTGCGACTTGCGATAGATACCAATGGGTTATCACGCGCAAGGAATGCTCATGAGACACACCTACTCGCAGATCGACATGGATGAACGTCGCAGGATCGCTCGCTGGCGAGCGGCCGGCCTCAGCGCCACCGTCATCGCCGAGAAGCTTGGGCGGCATCGTTCGACGATTTTCCGCGAGCTCAAGCGCAATGCTTTTGAGGATCCGCAGATGCCGGAGCTCAGCGGCTACTACTGTGTCACCGCCAACGAGATGGCGCGTGAGCGCAGAGCCAAGCTGCGCAAGCTCGCCCGGTTCTCCCATGTGCGCCAATCGGTGATCGAGCGCATCATGCATGGCTGGTCGCCACAGCAGATCGCCGGCCGCATGCGGCTCGAGCGCCATCCGATTTGCGTCAGTTATGAGACGATCTACAAGTTCGCCTATTCCGCGGACGGTCAGGCGATCAAGCTGTGGCGGCACCTGCCGGAGCGTCGTGCGAGACGCAGACCGCGGCATGCTCGACGGCGTCACGGTCGCCGCTTCAGCCCGGAACTCAACATCCTTCACCGTCCTGATACTGTCGCCGAGCGAAAGCAGTTCGGCCATTGGGAGTGCGATCTCATTCAGTTTCGCAAGAAGTTCGGCAAGGCCAACGTGACCTCACTGGTCGAGCGGGTCAGCCGATTTGCGGTCTTCCTGCGCAACAACGACCGGCAATCGAAGCCAATCATGGACGGGCTGATCGAGGTGCTCCAACCCCTGCCCCACGCCGCTCGACGCTCGATTACCTTCGACCGGGGCACCGAGTTCAGCGAATGGCCCTATCTGCAGGCCGGCATCGGAACGCAGACATGGTTCTGCGACCCGCAGTCGCCCTGGCAGAAAGGCACGGTCGAGAACACCAATGGCCGGGTTCGCAAATGGCTTTCGAGAGAGGTGGATCCCCTGTCGATCACCGACGGCGAGCTGAAGGACATCTGCGACCGGCTCAACTCGACGCCGCGGAAGTGTTTAGGCTACCGAACGCCCGCGGAAGTCTTCCGCAAGAAACTACTCGCGCAAATGCGACGTGTCGGTTAGCGTCACACGCTCAGGTCGCAATTCGGCATGAATTCACATGGCTTCGAAGCCAGTTCGCATGATGCGATCCGGCGCAATCTTGATGCCGTCGAACCGAATTGGCGGTGGACGATCACGGCCCATTCGGATGAGGATTGCTCACTCAAGTTCAGGCGACAATATCTTCACACAGGCTCGATAGTGACCGTCGAGCATTCCGTCGGTATCGGCGCAGTTGCCAGACGCAATACGGCGCGCGTCAGCATCTATTTCGTGCTGGCCGGCGCGATGGGAATTAGTGATCGTACGGCGCGCACGGTTCTGTCCATCCCCGCGAACCACGTTGCAAGCGCCTGCGAAAGCTCTGGAAAACGTCTGGCTATCGAACCTCACAGTTCGTGGTTGGCGTTCCACATTCCCGAGCCCACCTTGCGGCGACACTTTGAGGACTTGACCGGGCGGCCATATGTCCAGGAATTCGTGCTGCCGCCGATCAGTTTCCGTGAAGGCGATGGGCTAGGCCTTTATCAAACGCTCAGACAGGCAGAAGAGGATCTTTCTTCCGCCTCTTCTGAAGAGAGACCGAGATTGGCAAAAGCGTACCAACAGTTGGCGCTGGAGAAGCTGATTGCGAAGACGCCGCACAATCTCGCCGAAGCATTCGGGCGCGGAACCCTGTCGGATGCGCCAACGCCACTTCTCAAGGCCGAGGCTTTCATGCGTGAGAACTTGGCCAACCCGATAACGATCGACGATCTCGCCGGTGCTGCAGGCTGCAGCCCGCGGGCGCTGCAGAGGATGTTCCGCAGCTATCGCGGCGACTCGCCCATTGGCATTCTCTGCAGCTACCGGCTGGCGGCAGCGCACGGCGCGATCAGGGCCGGCCGAACCGCGAGCATAAGCGATCTGGCGATGAGCCTTCAGTTCTCCAATCCCAGCCGCTTCTCGGTTCTCTACAAATGCGCCTACGGCTGCAGCCCCTCCTCCGCCCTGCGTTTCGCACGCGATGAGGGTAAGATAGAGAATGCTCAAAACGATGAATCCTGATGAAGAAGACGGACCTGGATCTCGCTATGTGGAAGCCGTTGCAGTGGGCCGCACGACCGAGATCTCTTCGGTCGAGACGTGCAAGTGTTCGGCTTGACGTGACATTGGCAACGGTTTCTACCGCTTGTACTACCAGCTTGCGACTGTGTGCCGTGTCGCTTGACGGTGACTTGAACCGTCAGGCCAACACGCAGCCGAAGCGGGAACAGCCAATCGCCATCTTCGATGTTCTTGTCGGTTACGCCAATCCCGCCGGTTGCTCCAGGATTACGCGCTTGTCTGCGACAGCTACAACGACGCCATGGCGCGCGCGAACCCTGAAAGGCTCTAGGCGATCGATACGGGACGGCGAGCCCTTCACAACGAGGCTGCTGAAGGAGCGGCTGTCGTCGAAGGTTGCCGTAGACGCCGATACCGCCCGTCGATTTTCACATTGGCCCATGTCTTGCTCATGCATAGCAAAGATTATGGTGGACGAATACTAGGCCTGGCATGATGGATTGGAAGAAATGGATCAAAATTCCCGAGTTTCGGGAAGTTTCTAGTGTCTGGCGGCGTTTCCCGATGACCACCGCGAACCCCAAACTCTCTCCCGGCAATCCGTTATTCCTCAGATCCGCACACTTCAAACTGGGATGCGGGTCTGCCGCGGCTTCAAGGCGGCACACCTGCGGGTTACTCGCCCCCAACAGCGGCGCTATCAGTTGAACCATAGATCACAGAGCGAGCCCGACAAATGACCATGGCAGCCAAGGAAGACTCCACAACGCTAATGGCGCCCCTGAGGAATGCGACCTTCCGATCGATCTGGCTCACGACCCAAGTGTCGAGCCTCGGCCGGCTGATGCAGACGGTGGCGCTAAGCTGGCTCATGGCGACAATCTCGACGTCAGACACATTGGTTGCGCTGGTTCAGGCCTCATCGACCTTACCGGCGTTCCTCATGGCTGTCTTTGTCGGAGCCATAGCTGACAATTTCAGCCGCCGCACGATCATGATTATCGGTCGCAGCCTGATGATGACGGCTTCCGCGTTGCTGACTGTTCTCATGGCCCTCGGCGTGACGGATCCGTGGATCATACTCGGCTTCAGTTTTCTGGCAGGATGCGGGATCGCGCTCAACGATCCGGCCTCGCAGGCCTCCATTGGCGACATTGTCGAGCGGCGAGACCTGCCATCCGCCGTTACCCTTATGTCCGTCGGGTTCAATACGATACGAAGCGTAGGTCCGGCACTGGGCGGTATCGTCGTCGCCTCCTTCGGACCACTGGTCACCTTTGGTCTTACGACCCTCGGCCTTGTTCCCCCGCTCGCCGCCCTGTGGCGCAACAATTGGAAGGTCCGCTCCTCAACCCTGCCCCGCGAATCCCTGGCGACCGCGATCTATGACGGGCTGCGGTTCACGGCCATCTCTTGGGAAATCAAGGCGACCATCGCGCGGGGAACCCTGTTCGGTCTTGCCAGCATTTCGATATTGGCACTCCTGCCCCTGGTGGCCCGTGACCAGCTGAAGGGCGGTCCCATCGCCTATGGCATTCTGATGGGGGGCTTCGGTGCCGGCGCCCTGTTGGCGGGCCTTACAAACGCATCGCTCAGGCGGACGCTCACGCAGGAGCGATTGATGGTCGTCGCCTGCCTTGCTTGTGCGATGTGCTCGTTTTCGGTGGCGTTGACCTCTTCGCTTGTGATCGCAACGGTCTCGCTGGCTGCCGCCGGCGCCGGCTGGGTGACTGCGTGGTCCGGCCTTAGCGTGAATGTTCAGTTGGCAAGTCCACGCTGGATCACCGGCCGCACCATCTCGATTTATAGCGCGTTCACATATGGCGGCATTGCTGGCGGCAGCTGGTTATGGGGCGCGGTAGCGGAAAGTCATTCGCTCGCCACCGCGTTGCTATGGTCTTCGGGTACAACATTGCTGGTCGGCGCTCTCGGGTTGAAACTGCCGATCAGCAACCGGTCGAACTCGGAACTTGAACCTTTGGGCGAGTTTGTCATGCCGGCAATTGCTCTCGATCTCAAACCGCGAAGCGGCCCGATCCTCGTGACGACTGAATATTCAATACCTGAACAGAATGTTGGACTCTTCATCGACCTCATGCGCGAGCGCCGGAGAGCACAGAGCCGCGTCGGCGCCCGCCATTGGACGCTCACCCGGGACATTCAGGAGCCGTCGCGGTGGGTCGAAGCATTCCGGACCCCCACCTGGACGAACTATCTTCGGCTCAATCATCGCCTCACGACCGCCGACAAGCAGTTGGCCGAAAAGCTCCAACTGCTGAACAGACAAGAAAATCCACCGCGGACGAACATTCTGGTCGAACGCCCGACCGGCGCAGTCCGAAAATCCGACCCACCCATCCCCGTCGTACCACAGAGGTGAGTCCCCCAAGCCTAATGAGGCTCAAGTGCAGCACGCAGCATCTGTTCACAAACGCGATTCTGAGCGCGGAGCATACCGTCGATCTTGAGGCGGTTCCCAGACGCAATATGACGCGCTGCAGTGTCTTTTTTCGTGTTGGCCGGCGCGATTGAAATCGCTGATCGACGGGGTCCGTTCCCCGCGAATCACGTTGCAAGCGCCTGCGAAACGTCAGGAAAACGAATCGCTATCGAGGTTCGCAGTTTCGTGGCGTTTCACATGCCTCAAGTCCGAGGCTTTCATGCGTCAGAACTTGTTCAACCCGATAACGATTGACGATGACGATCTTGCCGGCGCCGCTGGCTGCAGCCCGCGGGCGCTGCAGAGGATGTTCCGCACCTACCTCGGAGACTCGCCGGTTGGCATTTCTCCGTAGCTACAGGGCTGGCTGCAGCGCACGGCGCGATCAAGGCCGGCCGAACGGAGAGCATTACCGACTTGGCCCCGAGCCTTCGGTTTTCCAATCCCAGCCGCTTCTCGGTTCTCTACAAGACCGCCTACGGCTACGGTGCTTCCGGCGTGAAGATCCGGCGCAAGGCGCAGGCGGAGTGGCTGGCGCTGATGCCAAACGCCCATGAAGGCTATGTCAGCTGGGAGAAGGCCGAGGCGATCCGGACGATGGTCAGTAGCAATGTTCCCACCAGCCGGCATCATGGCGCGCCCAAGCACGGCAGTGCGCTCCTCGCCGGGCTGATCCGTTGCCGGCGCTGCGGACGCAAATTGGCCATCCGCTACTCCGGGATGAAGCACCAGATTCCCGCTACAGCTGCAGTCGCGGCTGGATGGATAATGCCGAGCCACGCTGCATCGCCTTCGGCGGACTGCGTGTTGATGACGCCATTGAAGAATCGCTTCTACAGGTCGTCCAGCCCGGCGCCATCGCGGCCGCCGCCGAGGCCGAGGCGCAAGCGGCCAGTCGCCGCGACCAGGTTCATGATGCTCTCGACCGCGGCCTCGAAGCGGCGCGTTACGCTGCCGATCGGGCATTCCGGCAATATGACGCGGCCGATCCCGAGAACCGGTTGGTCGCGGCCGAACTGGAGTTGCGATGGAACCAGGCGCCCACTCGCGTAGGCGACATCGAGAGCAGGGTCGCCGCGCATGATGCCGCGACGCCGGAACCATCACCCCTGTCGGCAATGGACGTCACCGCTCGCCGGGGACGTTCGCGCTGTCTGGTCGGCGTCGACGAGGGACGCGATGCTCAAGAAATGCATCATGCGCACCGTTATCCACGAGGTGGTCGCCGATATCGATGATGCAGCGTCCGAGATCGTTCTCCTGATTCATTGGATTGGCGGCGTCCATACTGAAGTGCGCCTGTCGAAGCGACGCAGAGGACAGCGCAACAGCACCTCCGCCGACATCATCGCGGCTGTCCACCAACTGGTGCTCATCGCAATGATGATCTGATTATTGGCATCCTCAACCGGAATACTGGTGACCGGCCACGGCAGTCGATGGACACGCGAGCGGGCCACGGCCCTGAGGTCGCATCACAAGATTCCGGTCTTCCGGCCAGCAGCCGACGGCAAAGAGCCATGGCTCAACTTGACCAATGCCGCGCATCTTATCGGCGTGACGCCGAAGACGCTCAGGCTCGCCGACGAAGCAGGCGAGATCTAGGGCGTTCACGGTCCGTGGATCTTCAGCCGGCAACGCTTGGCGAACCGGCCGCTCAGCGCATCCCTCATCCCGCGAGGCAGAACCCAAAATCAGCAAAACCTATTCTCTTCAACCGCATAGACAGATGGCATTGTGAAACAGGATTGTAGTGCTGGCGCCAGCCTTCGATCTCAATCCTGGCCTCCTCCAGCGTGTAGAAGATCTCGCCATTGAGCAGCTCGTGGCGGAGCTTCGAATTGAAGCTCTCGCAATAGCCATTCTCCCAAGGGCTACCGGGCATGATGTAGCCCGTCCTGGCCCCGACAGCGGCAATCCATTCCCGCACCGCCCTCACAACGAACTCCGGGCGTTGTCGAAGAGCAGCCGCGGCCGCCGATATACTGTCGCCGATCGCAGCCCGATGCCGACGGCGCCAGGTTCAGCGTGTCGGTGACGTCCTACACCCTCATGGTCGTGCAAAGCTTCCAGGCGATGATGTAGCGGGAGAAGTCATCCAGAATGGTGGAGAGATAGAACCAGCGCCAGCCGATGACCTTCAAATAGGTAAAGTCGGTCTGCCGCAGCTGCTTGGGCGCAGTTGTCTTGTCCTTGAACTAGTCGGCGGCCTTGATGACGATGAAGGCTGGGCTAAAGCACGACTTTTTGCCCGGCGCGGCGCACGCCGTTCGCAGCCACTATCGAGCGAGAGTTGGTGGCCTTCCGATCGAATCGGGTCGGGGTCGATCTCCTCGCGGTCAGGCTGCAGGCTGTCGACGCTTCCCGCGCCGGCTAGGAGGTGGTTCTCGTCCGGAGATACGCCACCTTCAAATTTCCTCCACCTTCGCAACATGACTTCGAATTAATCTGGTGGCTTCGGATCTCATCTGCATTCCTTCGTCCCTCCGACGAGACCCAAACGCTCGTTAACTCACAACCTCAATTCTGTGCCATAGACACTGCCGGGAAACACCCGATCCGGGTTACTGCGGCGAGGTGGGTTTCAGTTTGATGACGCCGATGTTATTCTTTATGGCAATCTCAGTGCCAAATGGCTTCGAGAGCTTCTGAAGACGCTCCAGAATAGTTCTTCCCTGAGCCGCCCAAGCAAGCCGCGGGACACCCCGATTGGCAAGCCTCTTTGAGAAACCGAGCTCGATCGGATAGAGCCGCAATTCAGCAAGCTGGTTCTGCTCAAATCGACTGACGGTGGCAACGCTTTCATAGAAGACCGCGGGGACCCAGCCGTCGATTAAGTTGATTATCACCTCGGCATCCGTGTCGACTCGTGGGACCTTACCGCATGCCTCGAACGTGTCAGCCGCTACGGGCGACCACAGGGTGTCATAGAAGAAGTTCCCCAAGCTGTAAAAGATCGGCCGTCCCTTGTAGATCTCTATGCCTCGCAACTGATGCGGTCCGTGCCCGACATAGGCGTCTGCTCCAGCATCGATGAGCTGATGCGCAAACGACTGTTCGTAGTCAGCTGGCTCCTGGGCAAAATTCCCGGGCTGGTGACAGTGGCTAGCTGCGATGCAGAAATCGGAGAACTGCTTACCCTGCCGAATGTTTCGTAGAATGTCGGCGACATCGCGGGGGTTGGGCTCATAGCTATAACCGACCTTGTCGCCCGTTTCAAATGTCACACCTTTATGGTAGAGATCCGGAGCGAATACGACGCGTTTTGGATCCTTGCGGCTTGGACCTTCAAAGGGCAACACGTTGCGTAGCTGCTTCAAGCTCTCGAGCACCTCATGCGGGACCACGATGCTAACCGCTAAACGAAGGGCGTTGAGTCCTGGTCTGCCTGGCGCTTCTCCAGCGGGATCGCACGCACGAGACATAAGGGTGTGGGTTGCGGCAAATGACACCAACGCCACGCGACCGCGTGCGGTCTCCAGAAAGCGGGCAGCGCCGGCTTGTGCGAGATTTTCGCCCGCACCTGCATGAACGATACCGTTCTCATCGAGCAATCGGCTCGTCTCGCGCATGCCTTCAAGGCCCCACTCAAGAGTATGATTGTTCGCGCGACTGACCAAGTTGAATCCCATCGCCTTCAGGTCTGGTCCGATCTCTGGTGGGCTGGTGAGATGTGGACCGCCGTGCTCGGCCTGCGGACTTCCCTTGAACGATCGGATGTCGAAGATGTTGGCTTCCATGTTGCCGAACGTGACATCAGCCTCATGGAGGATCTCGACGATCTCGCTGAAGCCGGGATGATGGCCTTTGGTCAGTGACCGCGACATAATGAGGTCGCCGACTGCAACCATCGTGAAACCGTCTGCAACATTCGTCGCAGTCGAACCGACCGTATCAAGGCCGCCCTGCTGGGCGGGATCATCGTCGGCTACGTGTGAATTACTTTCCATAACATTCTCCATATGCTGCTAGTGTTGTTTATTGGAGAGTCGGGCGTTGATGCGCCGGCAAGAGGATTTCTCAGCTTTGCATTCCGTGAATAACTCGTCGCGACGAACGATCGGCGCCGAAATTGTTCGACTTGTGAAATAATGCGGCCTGATAGGTTTGCCTTTAAAATCAGTCTGTTGAAACAAAAGCGTGCCTGAAACCGCCGGGCTTGCCCGCGGTACCGCGCCACAGTCGCTTGGGCAATGGCAGGATATGAGCCGGCATCTTACTCGTCTGAGTTTCCCGTGAGGGTGATCATCGGACGACTTCTCCTCAATCCATGCGCCTTCGTAGAGGACTACGCATGGACCATGCCAAAGGAGAAATCGTTCTCGCTCAATATGATAGCCCTAACACTGCTATGTCACTTATCCGACATCGGCCGACATCGGACAATTAGGCGCTGCAATCGGCCGTTCAATTGTGGATCGCTCTCAAGCATCTGCTGCATCATCGACAGGTTCATCGGTCAAATAACCGGAACTGACCCTCTTCGCCTCATGCTGAGCGTAATCGATAGAGTCCCCGTCGAGGCTGACTTTCTTGCCGAGCCATGCGAACGTAAGCTCCACGCCCCAACGGCGGTCGGACTTCGAAGCCCTTGGCAGTGCTCATGCCACATTTGCGCGATTGCGGGCATGCCCTACCCTCCACACGCTCATGTAGCACTCGGCGTAGAGTCTTAGAAAAAAACTTCTCGCGGAGAACGCCAGTCCGCCATTTCCTGGGATAGCGCGGGGCACCTACACCTGCTGTCGGTTTTGTCGCGTCGGCGGCACAGTGGTGTTCGGCTTGCTTCTTGCTGCACTCTCATTAAGCCACTGAATGACGGGCAGGAAACTCGCTCTGAGGCTCTGCTCTTTTGTCGCGAGGCGACAGGAGCTGGCAACCGCTATCCTGCCATAGGTGACTTCACTATCGCTGGAACGAATGGAAAGAAGGCCCGCGTCAGGTCTGCGTCAGATACTCGCATTTCGCGCGATGTTTTCGCCCTCACGCAGAGTTTTTATTTCAGCATTCCTGGGACCGAGCGTCCGGTGCGCTCGTAATAAGAACATGAAACGCTTCCGTATGGATCTGCGCGGCGGCGCTTTTCGCAATGTCCTCGCCTTCACTGTTCGCCACTGGAGCAGGCAGCCGGCCCGGCTCGCGATCATCATCACTACGGTGCTCATCTGCACGCTGGCCGACGTGCTGACGCCGTTCTATTCAGGCCAGCTCGTGGACGCCGTCGCGAAGGGAGCCGCAACGGAGGTCATAGCGTGGCATGCAGCGCTCGCGGTCCTCTCTATGCTGATCGCGCTCGCGCTCGGCGCCATCGTCATGCGTCACGTTGCTTTCATTCGCATCGCCGATCTAACGCTGCAGATGATGTCCGACATCTCGATCGATGCATTTCATCGCGTCCAGCGCTTTTCGACGGATTGGCATACAAAAGGTTTCTCTGGCTCGACGGTGCGCATGATCACGCGCGGCGCGCGGGCGCTCGATATCTTGAACGACATGATTCTCATGGCGTCGCTTTCCTCGCTCAGCATGCTAACCGGCTCGGCCGTGCTGCTCGGCTGGTACTGGCCGATAACGGGCCTGATCATTGCCTGCGGCTCCCTCGTATACATCGCCCTAACGATCACGCTATCGCTCGGCTATGTCGCGCCCTCGGCGAGCCTTGCTAACAGCTGGGATACCCGGCTTGGCGGCGCGCTCGCGGACGCGATCAACTGCAACGCGGTGGTCAAAGACTTCGGAGCCGAACAACGGGAAGACGAGCGCCTGGCGAAGGTCATTGCCAAAGTGGCGACGCCGGATGCACCAGACCTGATGCGGGGTACGATCAACGGCACAACCCAAGGCACAACTCTCCTCGCGCCCAGGGCGGCAGTCATCGGCTATGCGCTACTCCTATGGTCAGGCGGTCAGGCAACCCCGGGTGATGTTGCCTTCGTGCTCACCTCGTGCTCCGTGCTGCAAGGCTATCTGCGCGACGTCGGCACGCACGGCCGCAACGTACAGCGCTCAGCAATGATATGGAGGAGCTGGTCGATCTCCAAAGCCAGCCGCTCGGCATCGCTGATCGCCCAGAAGCCAAGCCGATCCGGATCACGAAAGGCCGCATCGATTTCGAGAACGTTCATTTCCACTATGGTAGCCATGGGCTGCCGCTCTACAAAAACTTTTCGGTTTCGATTAAGGCCGGCGAACAGGTCGGTTTGGTCGGTCCGTCCGGCTCCGGCAAGACCGCCTTTGTGAAGCTCATCCAGCGGCTCTACGACCTGAACGGCGGCCGAATCCTAATCGATGGCCAAGATATTTCGAAGGTGACGCAGGCTTCGCTGCGTTCACAAATCGCGTTCGTGCAGCAGGAGCCCGTCCTTTTCCATCGATCTCTGGCCGAGAACATCGCCTATGCCGTCCCGGCGCCGGCCAGGCTGAGCTCGAACAAGCGGCGCGGCTCGCCAGCGCGCACGAGTTCATCGCGCGCCTGCCGGAGGGTTACAGCACTCTGGTCGGCGAACGCGGCGTGAAGCTTTCCGGCGGCGAGCGCCAGCGGGTGGCGATCGCGCGCGCCTTCCTGACGAATGCACCGATCCTAATCCTCGACGAGGCGACATCAAGCCTAGACTCGGAATCCGAGGCGCTGATCCAGAAGGCGATGGAGCGGCTGATGGTCGGGCGCACCACGCTGATCATAGCGCATCGACTCTCGACGGTACGCGCGCTCGACCGGCTGCTCGTCTTCGAACACGGCCGCATCATCGAGGAGGGCGATCATGCCGCGCTGATCCGTCTCGACGGCGGCATCTACCGCCGCCTATTTGAGCGGCAGGCATTGGACTTAACCAAGGACCTCACTCAGTAATCGCTACGTTAAGGACATGTTCGCTGCTCACGATATCGAGGTTGCCTTCCATACCGTCGCCGAATGGACACGCAAAGTTCGGTTGTACATCTGCGCGTCGAATCCGTTCTCAAACGCAGTTTGGCCGACAAATGGCACCTCCACCGGGCATATGAGTGGAGGTTGTCGGTGATCATGACACGTAGTGCCAACACCTTGCTGCTTGAGCAGCTTGCGCATCAGCGCAAAGCGAAAGGGGGCAGGAAAATCGGACTTCGGCTAACCCGGCGGAGAATTCTCTTCTTGCCGTGTGTCGACGAGAACGGACAATGAAGCGCTTGGCTCGGCCTTTTGAGATCAATGCTCTATTCGTGTAGGCCAATCTTTTGCATTATCTGCAAACTGAAGATTTCTTTGGCCGTCGTGGACGGCGAACGGGGTGGTGAAGTAAGGTTTTCGAGGACGAACCCTCGGATTCGGCCTGGGTCGCTTTGGAACGAGGTCAGAAGGAAAAGAGGAAGTCGATGATCTGCTAGTCACCTGAATCCGAAATTCGTGTCATAAGTCCTGGACTTTCTGGCAGAAACGTTTGACGGAGGTCAGGATGTCGTCTGCGGATTTCGTCCACCTGTAAGGCTTCGGGTTCTCGTTATGGCGTTCGATGAAGCTTCGGATGTCGGCTTCGAGCTGCATTGTCGAAGTGTGGACGCCGCGACGGAGCTGCTTGCGGGTCAGTTCCGCAAACCAGCGTTCGACCTGAT
>NZ_AQWP01000037.1 GCF_000375585.1 Sinorhizobium meliloti 4H41
CAGGCTACTCCGGCGACAGCAACTCGGCCATCCTCGGCAGCGGGACCTTCCTGCGCAACGATATCTCCAAAGTCCAAAACGGTATCACGCTTCAAGGCGGCGCAAGCACGGTGCAGGGCAATTACATCCACGACCTCGAAAGCAGTGGTTCTGATCCACACTATGACGGCATCTCGGTGCAGGGTGGTCAGGACGGCGTTCTAATCGAGGGTAATACCATTCTCGCACGCGACACGTCCGATATATTTATCAATGACGATTTTGGGCCAGTTAACGACGTCCATATAACCAACAATTTTCTGGGCGGAACGCCCGGGTACAACATCTACGTAAACGACGCCACGAACGTTTCCATCACCGACAACCACCTTTCCAAGGGGGGATACGGCTACTATTCAGTCTCCAATTCCTCTCCCACGATTTCGGGAAACACCGAGCTTCCGGCGGGGACCTCATCCAGCGAGGTAAGCGGCGGAGAGGTCGGGACCGGACTCGCCGCGGACGATGCTACGTCAGCGGGAAGCATAGGCTCCCCAGCAACTGACACCAGCGAACCTACAGTTGAAAACACGTCTTCCTCTACAGGCGAAGAAGACTCCACGACCAGTGGTGCGACTACGGTGCCCGAAGTGACATCGGCAGACGGGTTGACGGGCGGAAGCACGTCCACAGACGATGCTACGTCAGGGGGAAGCACAGACTCCCCAGCAAGTGACACTAGCAAGCCTACAGTTGAAAGCACGTCTTCCTCTATAGGCGAAGAAGACTCCACGACCAGTGGCGGGACTACCGTGCCGGAAGTGACATCGGCAGACGGGTTGACGGGCGGAAGCACGTCCACAGACGATGCTACGTCAGGGCGAAGCACAGACTCCCCAGCAAGTGACACTAGCAAACCTACAGTTGAAAGCACGTCTTCCTCTATAGGCGAAGAAGACTCCACGACCAGTGGTGCGACTACGGTGCCCGAAGTGACATCGGCAGACGAGTTGAGGGGCGGAAGCACGTCCACAGACGATGCTACGTCAGGGGGAAGCACAGACTCCCCAGCAGGTGACACTAGCAAACCTACAGTTGAAAGCACGTCTTCCTCTATAGGCGAAGAAGACTCCACGACCAGTGGCGGGACTACCGTGCCGGAAGTTCCATCGCCAGACGAGTTGACGGGCGGAAGCACGTCCACGGACGATGATGGCACATCGTCCGGGAACGAGAGCCACAATTGGCTGAGCGGTGGTGGCCAGTGGTGGGAACATTCCGGTCACGATGACCTCGTGTTCGACAAGCTGTCGAACTATGTCAAGAAACATGATGCTATCGACACCGGCAGGGACGCGAACCATACCTCGACCTCTAATGGCAAAGCTGCTGACGCGCATTCCTGGGACGAATTCTCCACGGGAGCATCGGCTGATGATGCGAATGGTCATAGTTCGGCATCCGGTTCGCCGCGCCATGACGCGACCGTGTCGGATGAGGGCACGGCGCACCAGTTCGACTCGTTCCACAACCATCACTCTTTGACAAATTGGGATTTCTTCACCGCTTAAGAACTGGGAACTACGGGAGCTTGTCCGCCTGACTGGCGGCCAAGCTTCCTCAATCGGCTGAGCATGTCGGTCATGTCAGCGTATCAGGTAGCGCGACCATAAAGTGCCGAGCAGTACGGCACCGTCGCTGTGGCCACTGAGAGCACGTCCCACGAAGACCGGAACGCGGTCGAGTGCCCGTCTGACCGTCTCACCGGTTGATCGCTCGCCAGGTACCAGGCCGAGATAGCCCATCAGTTGCCGAGGGCTCTCAAATCTGGTCACGTCGCCGACCTCCGTGGAGAATGTGACGGCGACGATCAGATCGACCCCTCGCAGCGTCTGCAGAGCTCGAACGATCGGAGCCAGAGACCAATTGGGGACGAATTCCTCGATTACCTTCTCCAGTCGTTCGACGCGATCTTTCGAGACGCGCACCGCCTCAACCATTTCCTTCAACGCAATCTGATGCGCCGGATGATCGAACTGTTGCTCCTGCAGCCAGCGCAGGTATCGCATCGTCCAGCCCTTCTTGCGTGGATAGATGCGACTGTGTTTGAGCATAAAGGCACTGATCTGTTGTCGGTGAACCCGCAATTGCCGATTCCGATGAAGCCGCCCCTTCGTTCCGAGATGATTGCGCCCCCGGTTTCCGGGATGATCTCGCCCCCTGTTTAGTGGGGTCTGCAGGCGATGATTGTTGTCAGTTCATTCAGGCGAGGTGTCAAGCTTTGCGCGGCAGATTTCGGCGCAGACTATCGCCGCTCAATTCGATGTGGTGGGCATTGTGGACCAACCTGTCGAGTATGGCGTCGGCATAGGTTGGGTCGCCGATGACGCCGTGCCACGCAGATACGGGAAGTTGGCTGGTAATGATCGTCGATCGACGGCCGTAGCGATCTTCGAGGATTTCCAAGAGATCGTGACGGGCCTGTTCATTGAGCGGCTCGAGCCCCCAATCATCCAGTATCAAGAGCTGAACATGGCCCAAGGTCCGTTGCAGCCGGGCATACCGGCCGTCACCACGCGCGAGCGCAAGCTGGGCAAACAGCCTTGGGACACGCTGATAGAGAACTGAGCGATCGTCTCGGCAAGCCTTGTGGCCGAGAGCGCAAGCCAACCAACTCTTTCCGACACCCGCGGGTCCGCAAATGGCCAGATTGTCATGAGCGTTGATCCAGTCGCCACCGAGCAGTTTGATGAAGAGCGCGCGATCGAGGCCGCGCTCGCTGCGATAATCGACATCTTCCGGGGTCGCCTGGTGGCGAAGCTTGGCAAACCTGAGGCGTGCCGCAAGCTTCCGATCGTAACGGGAGCTCCATTCCCGTTCGAGCAGCAGTCCGAGCCATTCGGCGTGCGAGAGATGTTCGGCTTCGCCGTTGGCAACGAGTTCGCCAAAGGCCTTTGCCATGCCGGACAGGCCCATGGCATTCAATTTATCCAGGGTTGGATGAGCAAGCATCTTTCGTTCTCCTTAATGGTAATAGCGGGGGCCGCGGATGTTGGCGTGATGGATCGGTTCATGCGACGCCGCTCCATTTGAGGCAGCCGTTCGATCAAGGTGATTGTCGAGGATGGAGCGCACCGAGCCATAGGTCCGGGCCCCGATCTCCAGCGCACGCCCGCAAGCGGCATTGACCCTGTCGCGGCCGAAGCTCTTGTTGAGGCGGATGATGCCGAGGCAAGCTCGAAAGCCCTGCTCGGGATGAGGCCTGTCGGCAAGAATGCGCTCGCACAACAGCGCAACATCCGGTCCCATGGCAGAGGCTTCGCGTTGAATCCGTTCGATCGTCCAGTCGGCAAAACGGCGATGCGCCGAGGGCATATGATCGGGGATCGTCGTGTGCTTGCCGTTGCCGCTGGAGCGGCGATGGGCGGCAATACGCTCGCCCTTGTGGAAGATCTCGATCGTATTGGCGGTGATACGAGCCTCGACCTGCTCGCGGGCGAAGCGATAGGGAACGGAATAATAGTGCCGCTCGATCTCGACGTGATAATCCAGCCCGGCACGCCGGATACGCCACTCGGCAAAAATATAGCGTTCGACAGGCAGTGGTCGCAAAGCCGGACGATCAAGCTCTTCGAACAGTTGACGGCGGGTGACGCCGACACGGCGCAGAACGCGCTTATCATTGAGATCATGGAGCAATTGGCCAATCGCCGCATTGACCTCGGCCAAACTATAGAAGATGCGATGGCGCAGCCGGCCCAACAGCCAACGTTCGACGATACGAACTGCAGCTTCCACGGCGGGCGTCGCGGCCGCGTCGGCAAGACGGCGCTGCCATAATGGGCCGCCATCCCGCAATACGTCCGGTTGACCTGGGGATCGAAGTGGCAGGCCTTGATGATCGCTACCTTGGCATTGTCGGGAACCAGCAAGGCTGGCGCACCGCCAAAGTACTCCAGGGCCAGGATATGGCATTCAATCCAGTCGGGAAGCGTCTCGCTCCAGCGTGCCTGTGCATATGAAAAGCTCGATGCTCCCAGAACCGCCACAAACAGGTGCGCCTGCCGTGTCTTGCCGGACAGCCGATCAACAACAACCGTGACCGTGTCGCCGGCATAGTCGACGAACAGCTTATCGCCGGCCGCGTGATCCTGCCGCATCGTCACAGGCAGCTTCATCGCCCAACCGCGGTAAAGGTCACAATATCGACTGTAGCGATAGCCGTCCGGATAACGGCTGATGTATTCGTCCCACAGGATCTGCAGCGTCATATGCTTGCGCTTCAGCTCGCGATGGACCTGCGCCCAGTCCGGCTCAGGGCTCCGACGGTGACCCGTCTTCGTCCCGGCCGTCTTGTAAAGCGCCGCTTCCAGGACGGCATCGCTGACCTCGCCACCCAACGGCCACGATAGCCCTGCAACGGCCGCACGCCGCAGCGTCTCGCGCACCGTCGACGGTGCAGCGCCAACCCTGACCGCAATCGACTTGTGGCCAAGTCCTTGTTCGAAACGATATCTCAATATCTCGCGGACACGCCGCATCTCCAGTCTCTCCGCAGGCATCCCGGTCCTTCCTCGTCACGTCGAAGGAAGAAACTTCACACCAGCAGAACACCCACGCCAGACGCCGTCCGAAGGGGGCGGCATCATCTTGGAATCAGGGGGCGACTATTTCTCGGAATTGGGGGGCGAGATCATTTCGGAATCAGGGGGCGGATTGCCTCGGAATTTGCACCGCAATGTCTCGACAGCAGCCGCTCGAGAGCGAACGAGGTCGCGCATCGCCTCATGGCCCTCATCAGGAACGTACCCATCCGAGCAGGGCCGCAGGATTTTGAGCGCCGCGCGTGGTAAATTCGGTTCATGGAGATCGATGAGGACAAGATCGACGATGCCGTTTTGGCGCTGTTATGGCTGACGCTGCATAGCGAGCGTTGTGCCTGGAAGGGCTTCGACTGGGCAACGACGGATCGGCTTCACAAGAAGGGCATGATCGGCGACCCGGTAAACAAGTCGAAGTCATTGATCCTGACCGATGAAGGCTTGGCGCGTTCGGAAGCGTTGTTCCGGGAGCTGTTTACGCGGCCGCCGCAATAGCCGTCCCTTTGCGTGTCTTCCATTGCCAAGGCAGCAGCTCGTGCAGGTGGGAGACGGGAAGATCGGCGATGCGGGCGAACACATCGGCGAGCCACGCCTTTGGGTCGACGTCGTTGAGACGGCAGGTCGTGATGACAGAGAGCATGATGGCGGCTCGATCGGCCCCACGCTGGGAACCGGCGAAGGTCCAGTTTCGACTCCCGAGCGCAATTCCTCTCAGAGCGCGCTCGGCCGCATTGTTCGTGAGACAAATCCGGCCATCTTCCAGGAAACGGGTAAAACCATCCCAGCGCTTCAGCATGTAATCGATCGGCTCGATCACCTCGGACGTTTTGCTGAGGGTGCCGCGCTCCCGTTTCAGCCACGCGTGCATGTAATCGAACAGCGGCTTGCTCTTCTTCTGGCGCGCGGCCAGTCGTTCTGCGGCGCTCAATCCATTGATCTCGCGCTCGATCCCAAACAGCGCATCGGACCGTTGGACGGCCTCCAGGGCGATCGGCGAGATCGGCTTGCCCTTGCGTTTGCGGTCGCGGGCATTTTTCTGGATGTCGGCAAGCTCAAAGAATTTGCGCCGCGCATGCGCATGGCAAAGGCGAAGGTGATCGGTACCGCTTTCTTCTCCGCGACACTGAGCGGCTCGAAGCCATTGTAGCAATCACTCTGCAGAATGCCGCCATACCCGGCCAGATGCTTCTGCGGATGCTCGCCGCGGCGGTCGCTCGACGCATAGTATATGGCCGCCGGCGCTGCCGCTCCGCCGTAGGACCGGTCATCGCGCACGTAGGTCCATATTCGCCCGGTCGTGCATTTGTCTTTGGCCTGGATGGGAATGGTGGTGTCATCGCCAAAAAGGCGCTCGGCCGCGAAGACATGCATCTCGATCAGATCAAAGATCGGCAGGAGCGCGGCCGTTCCATACCCGACCTGGTCGGCCAACGTCGAGGTCGAAAGCTCGATGCCCTCGCATTTAAGCCGGGTGCTCTGGCGGTTGAGAGGGCTATGCATGCCAAACTTGTTGGGGTGGACGGCCCCCGAACGGCATCGAAACGTGCCAGAGTGAGTCGTTCAGATCTCAAACAAAGGGAGCCGCCCATGGACAAGATTATCCGTATCGGCATGGATACGTCAAAGCATGTCTTTCAGCTGCACGGCGTGAACGCTGACGAGAAGCCGGTATTGCGCAAGAAAATGCGCCGCAAGGAGATGATCGACTTCTTCTCGAGTTGCCCGGCAACCGCGATCGCCATCGAAGCCCGCGGCGGCTCCCATCACTGGGCGCGGTTGCTGACCTCGCTCGGGCATGAGGTGAAGTTGATCGCACCACAGCTGGTCAAGCCGTACGTCAAAAGAAGCAAGAACGATGCCGCCGACGCCGAAGCTCTGTGCGAGGCGATGAGCCGCCCAACGATGCGGTTCGTGCCAGCCAAGTCGGTCGATGAGCAAACCGCACTCATGCTGGTCGGCGTCCGGGATCGCTTGATCCGCAACCGTACCCAACTTGCCAACGCCATTCGTGGTTATGCCGCTGAATTCGGCATTTCTGCCGCCAAAGGGCTGGCCCATGTTCCCTTACTGCTTGCGAGGATACAGGCTGACGAGACCGTGCCGGAGCTTGCACGGGAACTGTTTGCCAGCCAGGCGGAGGAATACGCCCGGCTGGAAGAGAAGATTGCCGACGTGAATACCAGGCTGAAAGCATGGCAGCACAACGACGAACGCAGCAAACGCCTCAACACCATTCCTGGCATTGGCCCGATCGGCGCAGCGCTGCTGATCATGAAGACACCGGCGCCCGAGCTATTCCGATCCGGCCGCCAGTTCGCTGCCTGGATTGGGTTGACGCCGAAAGATCACTCGACCGGTGGCAAACTGCGGCTCGGCTGCATCACACGAGCTGGCGATGAGGCATTGCGAGCGGCGTTGGTGGTCGGGGCGACTTCGGTCATTCAGTACGCTCGGCGAACCGGCAAGGCGTCTGCCTGGCTGACCGAATTGCTCAAACGCAAACCGCCGAACTGGCAGCCATCGCACTCGCCAACAAGATGGCGCGGATCGCTTGGAAGATCATGGTGTCAGGAGAAACATACAAGGCAAAATCGGCATCTGCGGCCATGACAACAGCTACATGAAGATCGGCGAGGAACTATTAATTTCAATCTACAATCCGCGTTAATTGCGGATGCCGAAACTTGCATGAGTTAGCCCCCGAAAGGCCCGGACATGCTCCCTCACTTAGTTAAGTGTGTAGGAGTAGTGTCGGTATTATGACTAGCATCAAGCATAAGATAGAGGTCCTCTCCGGGCCTGAACGACGGCGGCGCTGGAGCACGGCGGAGAAGTTGGCCATCATCCACGAGACCTATGAGGCGGACGCGACGGTGAGCATCGGCGCGCGTCGGCACGGCATTCAGCCGAACCAGTTGTTCGCCTGGCGCAGGCTAGCGTCTCAAGGCGCGTTGACGGCGACGGTCGCCGAAGAGGAGGTTGTTCCGGCATCCGAATATCGGGTGCTTCAGGCCCAGGTGAAGGAGTTGCAGCGCCTGCTGGGCAAGAGACGATGGAGAGTGAAATCCTCAAGGAAGCCCTCGAAATCGCCGGCGGCCCAAAAAAACGGATGTTGCGCTCGATCTCTCTTCCGAGGGGAATTTTGGAATGAAGGCCGTCTGCGAAACTCTAGGTGTGGCCCGGTCGAATATCGCTGCGCGTGCCGCAAATTCCCTTTCCAGAGCCAGAGGACGTCCACCACTCCCGGATCGGGAACTGGTGGAGGATATCAAGGCCATCATCGCCGACATGCCCACCTACGGCTATCGGCGTGTCCATGCCATCCTGCGCCGCAATGCCCGGAAAGACGGGCGTTCGTGGCCCAATGCCAAGCGCGTTTACCGGGTCATGAAGCTGCACAATCTGCTGTTGGTGCGCCACACCGGAGCGGCCGATGATCGCCTCCACGACGGTCAGGTCGCTGTCGAACGTTCGAACATCAGATGGTGCTCCGACGGCTTCGAGATCGGCTGCGACAACAAGGAGAAGGTCCGGGTCGCCTTCGCTCTCGACTGCTGCGACCGAGAGGCAATCGCCCATGTCGCCACCACCGAGGGCATCAAGAGCCAGGACGTGCAGGACCTCGTGATCACCGCAGTGGAGAACCGCTTCGGCCGCATCAACATGCTGTCCGAGCCCATCGAATGGCTCACCGACAACGGCTCCTGCTTCATCGCCAGGGACACCGCGTCCTTGCTCCGCGACATCGGCATGGAACCGTGCACGACGCCGGTGCGCAGCCCGCAATCGAACGGCATGGCCGAGGCCTTCGTCAAAACCTTCAAGCGCGATTACGTCGCGGTGAACCCCACCCCGGATGCCGAAACCGTCATGGCGCAACTGCCGTTCTGGTTCGAGCATTACAATAATCTTCACCCGCACAGCGCCTTAGGGTATCAATCTCCACGCGAGTTCATCAGCTCGAAATCTCAAGCCTGAGCATGTCCGGTCTTTTGGGGGCAACTCCAGATGCCGAAACTTGCAAGACAGGAGCAGATGGTGTGATCGATCGATCCACGGCGCGAGATACTCCGTTGTTTGACACGGCCGTTATAGGTCGCAAACTTGTTTGGAACTCGCGTCGCGGAACCCATCTTGGCCAGCGTTCATGTGCGGGCGCAACAACAGGCCGGACATATGAACGCAAGCGATCCGATCAAAATCATCAAAACCGTTCTTGCAAGGGAGGGGGCCGTCCACATATGTCAAAGAGGATCGTCGCCAGCAGATGAGGGACCGATGAAGCCGCGCGGCGTCGCATGGAACGGCGCCGGCGGTTGGCTGATCGCCTCGCAGTCTCGGCAGGTAAACTTCTCCCGCACCGTCTCGATTACTTTGAACCGGCGCGGAATCTCCTCGAGCGTCTCGGTGACGTCCTCGCCCAGTTTCGACAGGCGCGACCCGCCGCAGCATGCGCAGGTGACTGGGGGATCGATCACCACGCGCTCATGCTCGATATCCTCCGGCCACAGCTTTCGGACCGGCCGTTTGCGCGTGAACGAACGCACGCTCGCGGTCCTGGCGGCCGCAGCCTGCGCTGCAACCTCGTCCTCCGTCGCCGCCATCACCAGTTCTTCGAGCTGCAATTCCATCTGGTCAAGCAATCGCGCGGTGCGCTCGGAACGCTTTCCGCGAAGCTCCCGCCTTAGCTTTTCGATCGCTAGCTCCAGTTTGGCGATCAGCGCCTCACTGTCCGACAGCATGGCCTGCGCATTGGCGGCTTGCGCCACGCAATGTCCCTCTCGGCGACGACGTTGTCGCGCTCGGCGACAACGACATCACGTTCAGCCTGTAACATCTCACGCTCGGAAAGCAGCGCCAGATAGGCGCTCGCAAGGTCCGCAGGAAGATCCACAGGCTTCGAAGTCATGAAGCCATTGGATCAGATTCACTCAATATTTTCAATGCATAATGCTATCCGACCCGTGTCGGACGCCAGGTATCCTGCGGATTGCGCCAGTCGATCCCGGACAACAAATAGGACAATTGCGCCGGTGAGATCGCTACCGCGCCGCCCTCCATATTCGGCCAGATAAACCGGCCCTTCTCCAGCCGCCGGGTAAAAAGGCAGGCGCCCAGACCATCATGCCAGATGATCTTTAAAATATCCGATCTGCGCCCCCTGAAGACGAAGAGATGCCCCGACAACGGATATGTGGCGCGCCACGTATCCGATATCGGGACCGGTGTTCTTCTTTGTCGGACGGCGCGGCCAACGACCGACATTCTGCATACGTTTCTCGTTTTTCGACCATTGCCTATCCTTGGCATCCGCTGTTCGGGACAAAGGTGCAGGTCTCGCCGTTCAGACGCGGCAAGAGTTTGACCTGTATCTACACGGATGAGCGTCCAGATCTGTGCCGCGAATTGCCGAATTGGATGTTCGATCAAAGCTACTGCGCCACCATGGCGCTAGGGCTGCCTGAGATCAGCATCGTCGGTCTCGACGAGTTGGCAGCGGCGCTGGCATCGTTCGGCGCGACTCGCTCAAGAGGTGCAAAATCCCGTCCTTCGAGGAAGAAGGAGAAGGATAATGCGAAGCAGGCGACATCAAAATCGCGACCAACTCGTTCTGCAGTTGGAGCGCCAAAATCTTCAGGTTCCGGCAGTCAAGAACGTCAAAGGGTTGGTGGAAGCGCTGGCGGATCTTCTGCTGGAAGCTTTGGAAGCGAACAGAATGACGAAGGCGGGAGGCGTTGATGAACACGAAGATCACGCCTGACCATCTTAGCCGTGCCGCCGTGGTCTATGTCCGCCAGTCCACAATGACTCAGGTTACCGGCAATCTCGAAAGTCAGCGCCGGCAGTATGATCTCGCCGGAGCCGCAGCAACAACTGGCTTCGCATCGGTGACCGTAATCGATGACGATCTCGGCCGCTCCGGCTCAGGCAGCATGGAACGGCCCGGATTCGAACGGCTTGTGGCACAGGTCTGCTCCGGCAATGTGGGAGCGGTCTATTGCATCGAGGCGTCGCGCCTAGCGCGCAATGGCCGGGACTGGCATCATCTGATCGACCTTTGCGCACTCGCCGGTACACTGGTCATCGATCCGGACGGCGCCTATGATCCGCGGCTCGTCAACGATCGTCTGCTGCTTGGATTGAAAGGCACAATGTCGGAGTATGAGCTCAGCTTGATGCGCCAGCGCGGCATCGCCGCACGTGATTCCAAGGCGGGACGCGGTGAGCTGCGGTTTATGCTGCCGCCGGGCTTGTGCTGGAGCGAAGTGGGCAAGATCGAGATTGATCCGGACGAACATGTAGCTGAGACGATCAGGCTCGTTTTTGCCAAATTCCGGGAACTGGGAAGTGGACGACAAGTCTTCCTGTGGCTGCGATCAGCCGACATCAAGATGCCCGTCGTGCTGCGCAATGTCGACGTCTGCAAACTTGTCTGGAAGGCACCAGCCTATCACAGCGTCATGCAGATCCTCCACAACCCGCTCTATGCGGGCGCCTATGCCTTCGGAAGACGTGCGCAGCGAACGCGGATCGTCGATGGCCGCGCCCGCAAGGCCACAGGGGTGCGCAAGCCGAGGGACGAGTGGAGCGTGCTGCTGCGCGACAATCATGAAGGCTACATCAGTTGGCGGGAGTATGAGGAGAACCATAAGCTTCTGGCCGAGAACGCGCATATGAAGAAGAATTGTGATCGCAAATCAGCGCGTGGCGGCCGTGCCCTTTTGACGGGGCTGATGCGATGCGGCCGCTGTGGCCGAATGATGCGCGTCTTCTACGGCAGCGCCAAAGGCAACGCGCATCGCTACCAGTGCCGCGGCGACGATGCTCATGTGGGTGTCGGCCTTTGTATCGGTATTGGCGGCGTCAGGGTCGATCGCGCCGTTGCGATCCAGATTCTGGAAGCGGTGTCAGATCGCGCCG
Organism: Sinorhizobium meliloti 4H41; assembly: GCF_000375585.1. GTDB lineage: Bacteria > Pseudomonadota > Alphaproteobacteria > Rhizobiales > Rhizobiaceae > Sinorhizobium > Sinorhizobium meliloti_A. Next base: position 11,502 of record NZ_AQWP01000037.1, read on the forward strand.
TCGAAGCGGCGATCTTCGCCTCGGATCAAGTCGAGCGGTCCCGAAGAGATGTCATTGCGGCAATCGAGCGGGACCTCGAAGGCGCACGCTACGAAGCGCTGTTGGCCAGTCGCAGGTATGAGCTTGTGGACCCGGCCAAGCGGCATGTTGCACGCGAACTGGAGGCCCGATGGAATGATGCTCTGGAGCGAGTAGGCGTGCTTGAGCGCAAGATCAAGGACCTATCCGCGCTGTCAGCAGCACGCCCCGTCATTGATCGTGGCCGACTCCTGCAGCTTGCCCAGGATTTACCGACCGTATGGAATGCACCCTCCACGGAGACGCGAACGAAGCAGCGGCTCATCCACATCCTGGTTCAGGAGATTATTTGCGATCTCGATGATGCGACCAACGAGGCGGTGCTCTTGATCCATTGGACCGGGGGTCGGCACACAGAGGTGCGTGTGGCGCGCGTCAAGACCGGAAGATATCCTGCCGAGCTCGCGCCTTCGGCCGTCGAGGCACTGCGCAAATTGGGCGGACATTGGCCAGATCGGGAACTCGCGGTATCCCTCAATCGGATGCTTTGCAAGACAGGTGATGGCGAGAGCTGGACGACCGTGCGTGTTCGTGACATGCGCCAGCGCCTGGGAATTCCCGAATATGATGCCACCAAAGTGGACGTACCGATGATCAGCTTGATGAAAGCGGCGGAGAAACTCGGTATTTGCGTCGGATCGGCCAAAAGCCTGGTGCAGAGAGGAATTTTACCTGCAACGCAAATCCTTCCCGGCTCGCCGTGGATGGTTCCCGTCGAAGCATTATCCTCGGAAGCCGTCCGGATAGGGGTGCAGGGTGTCGTTGATCGTCGCCCGAAGTTTTATGAAGATTATCAATACGATAAAGTTGTTCGATTGCCCGGAATCTGATGGAGGGATGCATTATGAAGCGCACTGTGGCAACCGCATAAAGCTGTTCCATAAGAGGTCTGCGGTGCTTCCGACTTCATCCGGAGCGGCGGGGCCGCCAGTCCGAAACGGCCATACCCGATCGTGGGAAAGCTCGATGCGCAGGTTCCAATAGTCGCAGCGACCTTTGCACGTCTGAAACGATGCGCGGCGCTTTAGTCAAGAAGCTATATACCAATCCGCCGCCGTCGATAGGGCCGCGTCATTTGTACCAAGCGCCACGCGATGGCTGATGGCGCCCACAGCGGATGAAGCGGCAGCGAAACCATCCCAAGCCTCTTTCGCCTTGCGAGTGCTCGCCCCGCTTTTGTCGATGCCACATCTGGATAGATTTGGCGCGCGAGCGTCTCGAACTCGTCAGATGGAAAGTCCCGAAAGCCTCTTGCGTAGGCATAGTTGACACGCTCCAATGCTTGACGCGCCAAGGTTCTGCGGGCGATCTGCAAAAGCGACGCGCTGTCGTCCAGCTTGCCGCCAACGCCCGCGAACACGGCCTCGAACGACTGCCAACGCTGTTTCAGGTCGATGAGCTGGCCGTGTGCGGTGCCCGAGCTGAAATCTCGCTTATTCATATTGACGGCGTGGTGGCGGTAGTACGCCTGATCCACATCGACCAAAAAACCGATATCAGACACGGCGGATGTGCGCAGCCACATTTCGAAATCACCGGCGTGCGGAAGATCCGCGCGGTAGCCACCGATCGTTCGCAGTACCGATGTCCGCATGACGACCTCGGGAGAGGCAACCACATTGTACCCCGTGCGGCAACGGTCACGCAGCCAATCAACACCCGACCAGATAATCCAGGTTCTCCCCGCGGTGCGGCTCGCAGGCAATTCGCCGCTGAAATGGATAGCGTTTCCGTAGACCGCTCCCACGGATGACTCTGCAACCAACAGTTCGGCGGCGCGGGTAAGCGCGCCCGGCGTCGCCAGGTCGTCGGCTGACAAAAGCAGAACGAACTCTCCGTTCGCCGCATCGAGACCATCGTTGTAGGTCGCGATGTGCCCTTTATTTTGCTCGTGCAGAATCAGGCGTACGCGTTTGTCGCGGTCCGCGATCGATCGAGCGACGGCAACACTATCGTCGGTGGACTTGTCATCGACTATGATAACCTCGACTTCGACGCCCGCCTGGTTTCGCGTAACGCTGTCGACGCATTGCCGCAGATAGTGCCCATAATTATAGCACGGGATGACCACACTAACGCGCGGGACGCGATCCAAAAGGGAGGGCGCCCTGATCCGTCCTCTTCTCAACTTTACCGTCGCCCAGCTAAAGGGATCAAGGGTCGGTTTCACCATCAGATACTACGCGCCCAAAGCCCGACGGAATGCGGCGTCGACCGCCGCTCCGGCATCATCCCACGATCCAGATACCACGCTTTCAACCGTCTGTCCGGAAGTTGCTTCGAGATCCGGCTTATTCACCAGCGCTTCCAGGATGTCACCGAACTGACGCGCGCGGCGGCCGAGCTGAAGGCGCGCCGCATTGACAACAGACGCTGCAAGAACAGATGCCGCCATCGCTTCGCGAGACCCCCAAACTTCTTCGGCGCGCCCACATTGACGCGCCATTCCGGATTGGACGAAGATCAATCCGTCCGAATTTGCCGCACAGCCGCTATTGCACGTCAAATCACCAGCGTTGCCTAGTCGGCAATTTGGATAATAGCAGAGGATCCAATTTCCGAGCATACGCACCACCCGCTAGCCTGCCCTCGGGCGCGCTTCGGCCCGACCTGGGAGATGCCGGCCAGCTCAGGGCCGGTCGGCATCCTATGAACCCAGCATAGACTGGTGCGCAAACGGATGAGGGTAACCTCGACTTCCTCTAATTGAGTAACCTCGTGTGGCGCTTAAGTTGGTCCATCGCCGATTGCCCAGCGGATGGTTGGCCATGTAGATTCGTCCGGCCTGAATATGGGTCCACCTAGTCTCCTTGGGGGATATGATGGTCTATGTGCATGAAATGGATGAGAATAACGGGCTGATTGCCCGCGACAAGGGCAGCGAACTTCGCGAAAGCTTTCAGAGTGCAGATCCTTTCCCGCACATAGTGGAGAGGAATTCCTGCCGTCCAACGTGCTTGAGATTTGCCTCAAGGATTTTCCTGCCGGGTCCGACGCCGCCGAACAGAAATTCGACAAACACCAGGAGCGCCAGAAGGAAAGTTTCGATCCAGACATCCTGCCGCCTTCCACACGACAGACCTTCTATTCGTTCAACTCGCGGCCATTCATCCGCGTCATTGAAAACATTACTGGAATGAAAGGGCTAATTCCGGATCCGTACTTTGCCGGCGCAGGCATCCACCGCATCCATCAGAGCGGGCACCTGTCGATGCATGCTGACTTCAATCATCACAAAGCCGATGAATCTGGAGCGGCGCGTGAATGTGCGAATGCGTGAGAGAGTATGGGGTCGCGAGTGATGGCAGTGTCATTATTTAGTTCAGCGTGGCGTCGAACCCGTCAGGTCAGTGATATCTGGGCCGCGGAAGGGTATCGAGCGATCACAAATCGTGCGCGGTCAAAGCTATCGAACTGGATAAGGCCGCGAAGCTTTGCCTGGGAGGTTTTTCCCGACGACGTGATGGCAGCCGATCTCACGTGTCCCCCTCTAAAATCTATACCCGCGATTGCCTCAGGCGAGCCGATCACACTCAATTGGGTCACGGGACCGGCCGGCCCTGGATCGGGCGGGCACACAACAATTTTTCGGATTATGGACTATCTCCAGGCCAGGGGTTACACGAACCGCCTCTACTTCTATGATCCATTCCGCGGCGATCACAAATATTATGAAGCGCTCTTCCGCAAACACTATGGAATCAATTGCGAAGTGGGCAACGTGCGGGCCGGCATGGTGGACGCGCATGCGGTAGTGGCCACTAATTGGCCATCTGCTTACGCAGTCTACAATGCGCGCACGGCGGGAAAGCGCTTCTACTTTGTTCAGGACTACGAACCATATTTCTATCCGGCGAGCACGAACAGTGTGCTTGCCGAGAACACCTACCGCATGGGATTGCATGGGATCACGGCGGGTCGATGGCTGGCCGACAAACTCTCGCATGAATTTGGGATGGAGGCCGACCATTTTCCGTTCGGTTGCGACACTGCGCGGTATTTTCCAGATCCCTCGGCAAAGCGGTCCGGCGTAGTCTTCTACGCACGCGCGGCCACTCCCCGACGAGCGGTTGAACTCGGTCTCCTGGCGCTCGAACTGTTTGCAAAGCGACACCCTCACATCGAATTGCACCTTTTCGGTGCAGACATTGGCGGTCTTCCGTTCAAGTTTGTTAATCACGGTGTCGTGACGCCGGAAGAACTCAATGAGATCTACAACCACTGCCTTGCGGGTCTGAGCCTGTCCCTGACGAATGTGTCGCTGGTTCCCCATGAGATGCTTGCGTGCGGCTGCATCCCGGTCGTAAATGACGACCATCGCAATCGCGTGGTTCTGGACAACCCTTACGTTCGCTATGCGCCTCTAACCCCACATTCCCTTGCAGCCGCTTTGGAAGCCGTGGTCAACATGCATGATGTCGAAGCGCTCTCGAGACGGGCCGCCGCCAGCATGCTGTCCACGTCTTGGGATACAGCCGGCGCTATGGTCGACGCCGTTTTCCGTCGCGCCTTGAAGGGTCCGTGACATGAGGGATCTTGGACTTTTCAGGCGCTTTCTTCATGGCGCCTTGCGCGAAATTAACGCATGGTGCAATTGGCCTCATGTCGGCTCGTCAGCACTGGGCCCTCCAGTGAGTGCCAACGCCATCGTCTCCAGCCATGATGATCAGATCTAAAAGGCACTAACATTCCTCGCGGATCACCCAACGGGGGGCAGGCCAGCGACACAAACTCAACCTTTTGCCAAGCTGATCGCAAGACCTGTTTTCGATACCCTTGGGAACGCGTGCAGTCTGGGAGTTATAACCATGCGGATCGTAGCGTGTGCGGCGGAGGATCCTTGGGATCCGTGCACTTTTAGCGGATACAGCAACCGTCTTTTTTCAGCATTGGCCGCAGCTTCCAACGAGATCCTGCCGATTGCGACGAGCAAGATTGGGCTGAGCGATATCCTTCGTGGCGCGCTAACGATCGATCCGGGCAGATGGCCGCGCATCAGGCCGCGCGTTAATCCCAATTGGTATTGGTCGAGGGGGAGCTTCGAGGTCATGGCGAAGCGCTTCAATAGGAAGTTGAATAACACCGCAGGAATAGATGCAATTATCCAGATTGGTACACACATCCTGCCGAGCGACAGAGCGACACCATTTTATTGCGTAACCGACGCCACGATTAGGCAGGTGACCGAAGCGGGCAAATTTTCAGTCAGCAACTGTTCGCCATCTGTGATTGAGGAAGCGATGGCCTGCCAGCGTGAGGTATTTAGACGCTGTTGGCAGATCTTCGTCCTTTCAGAGTGGACGGCATCGGGAATAGTGTCCGACTACGGGATATCCCGTGACAGGGTTTCGGTCATTGGCGCTGGCGCCAATGTGCCAGTAACCTCAATACAAAGAGCGGGTTCGTCATCTCCCTCAATTCTTTTCGTTGGGTATGATTGGGAGCGGAAGGGTGGCCCATTGCTTTTGGAGGCCTTTAGGGTCGTTAAGAAAAAAGTCCCCTCTGCCGAGCTGATGGTTGTTGGTTGTTCACCGCCCGTAGAAGAGCGTGGCATCAAGATTATCGGGAAATTAAACCCACGCTCACAGACAGACAGAATAAAGCTCGTTAAACTCTATTCTCAAGCGAGCGTGTTCTCCATCCTTCCGACTTTCGACCCTTTTCCCAATGTCCTATTGGAAGCAGCGATGTTTGGCTTGCCGATTGTGTCTGTTGACGAGGGTAGCCGCCGCGAAGCGGTCATTGATGGGGTAACTGGCTTCTTGGCTACGCATCGCGACCCTGAAGCAATCGCTGCATTATTGATCCGTCTCCTGACGGACGCGCCGCTTGCACACGAGCTTGGTGATGCCGCAAGGGAACGGGCGATCCGTCAATTCACGTGGCCGGTCGTGGCCGGTGCCATGTTGAACGATATCAAGAGGCGAAATTCTGAGCTCCGAAACTCGTAGGTAGCGCACAATCACATGACGGTTGCAAGACATCCAATTTCCCGTTCTAGAAGGCGCCCAGTTGAGAGATCAGGACGCATACACGATGTCGCGCGTTCTGCCAGTGTCCGCAGAGCCGACACTCCTTCTTCCGGCCCATACGTGATGATTGAAGAAGCCAAGGGCGAACTGCCTTGGCCAGCTAAGATCTTTCTTGTCGGCCTTGTCATCCCTTGGATAATCCCGCTGGGCCCTTTGAACCTGTCGGTATATCGCATCATTCTGCTCATCTCATTGCTGCCGTGCTTCCTCATGTGGATCCGTGGCAAAGCAGGGCCGATCCGCGTTGCAGATGTCGCGGTTATATTACTTTGCTTCTGGGCTTCGCTGAGCCTCGCCGTGGTTCATGGTTTCCAATCGGTGATTGAAGCGATCGGGATATTTAACCTGGAGACTTTGGGCGCCTATATGCTGGGTCGCTGTTACATCCGGACGGCGGATGATTTCCGCAACATGGTTCAACTCGCCTCGAAGTTGATCGCCATTCTTCTCCCATTTGCTCTGTATGAATGGATTACCGGCGGAAAGGCACTACTCTCGACGTTCGCCATGGTGTTCCCAACGGTTGAGGTCACGTTGATGCAACCCCGATGGGGGTTCTGGCGTGCGCAGGGGCCATTTAGTCACCCGATATTGTTTGGTCTCTTCTGCGCCAGCGTGGTCGCATTGGCATACATGGGTCCGGGCTATGGCAAGAGTGCTTTGTCTCGCTGGGCTCAGCCGGCAGCGATTTCTCTCGCAACGTGTTTGTCGATGTCGTCTGCGCCCATCGCAGGCGTGATGCTGCAGCTTGTGCTTCTTGGATGGGATTCGCTTCTACGGAGTTTCGAGCACAGATGGAAGCTATTGTGGGGGATCGTGTTCATGGGGTACTTGGTCGTAGAGTTTGGATCCAATCAGACGCCCTTGAAATTTTATATCTCACATTTCACCTTCGACGCGCAGACGGGTTGGTTTCGCTTCCTCATCTGGGAACTTGGGTCCGCATCGGTGGCTAAGCACCCTCTGTTTGGCATCGGGGATGGCGAATGGGAGCGGCCGTCATGGATGCCTGGCAGCGTCGACAATTTCTGGCTTGTTGTTGCCATGCGCCACGGCATTCCGGCTGTGGTCCTGATCTTTGGTGCATTCATGCTGATCGTTTGCGGCGTGGCTTTCAAGAAGGGACTTGCCGACAACGTCGACGCCTATCGCACTGGATATGTGATTTGCATGGTAATGTTCCTGCTTGTCGGCTGTACGGTCCACTTCTGGGCTGCGCCCTACGCTTGGTTCTTATTCTTGCTGGGAAGCGGTGCTTGGATTCTTGACGTGAAGCCCCTTGGAAACCTCTCGCCCGAAACGCCAGGTACAGGATCCTCTAAAGTGCGTCGCGTTCAAACGGTTAACCGCGCCGGGTTTGCCGGAGGCCGGTTGGTTTAAGTTATGCGGCCATGGCTGGCTCGTCCAGCATGGCGTAATACTGCTCCTCGGCTTCGGCTGGCGGGATGTTGCCGATGGCCTCTAGATGTCGAGTGGAGTGCACCCCCAGACTGAGACAAGGAAAATCGCGGACACCTCCCGTGTTAAGCTATGCAGCCTTTTCCATGTGTCGCCCGCGTGAATGCTTCTGTTCGTATTCCTCCGGAGTGAGATAGTCGAGCGCCGATTGCAGGCGCTGCGTGTTGTAAACGGTGTCGATAAAAATGCTGATGCGCCCGCGGGCATCATCTGCATCCTTATAGGCGAGACCTTGCACCTCTGTAAGCGGTGCATTGATCCCGTCTGGCGATAGCGGGTTATCGGGCTTATTCGTGTGAGCTCAGGGAATGAGCTTGGTATGAATTGCTATGTCTGAAGCTATGTCCGAACATAGAACGTTCCATATGATCGAAGCCGTTGCGGGTCGTCTGGAGGGCGCGCCGCGAGAGGTTCGACGCTGGTCAGATGAGTTCAAGGCTCAGGCGGTAGCCGAGAGCATGGAGCCCGGTGCGAGCGTTTCGGCGATAGCGAGGCGTATAGGGATCGACCCATCGCAGTTGTTCACATGGCGGCGCAATGCCCGTTTGAAAGCGGAGGCCGTTGTCGATACGGCTCGGGGCGAAAGCTCCACCGCGGACATCATGATCGGCGACGCTGTGATCCGCGTGAATGTCGGGATCGACGAGCCCCATCTCGTCAGGCTTATCCGCGCGGTACGCTCTGCATGATCCCGGCTGGTACGAAGGTCTTCTTGGCCAGTCATCCCGTCGACTTCCGCAAAGGTCCGGATAGCCTATTGGCGCTGGTGCGTGATGCTGGAAGTGATCCATTCAATGGCTCGCTCTACGTTTTCCGCGCCAAAAGAGCAGACAGAATCAAGATCGCCTGGTGGGATGGCTCAGGCGTCTGCCTGTATTCGAAGCGGCTCGAAAAAAATCAGTTCGTCTGGCCGAAAATCGGGCGGTCCCGCGTGCAGCTCAACCACGCCCAACTGATGGCGCTGGTGGACGGGATGGACTGGAAGCGCGTGCGCACGGTTGCAGTAAAGCGGCCGGAATTTGCTGGGTAAAGCCCTGCGGCAGAGTGAATCAGGCGGCTGAAACTGAGGGAAAATCTCGCCGAAATGTGCTCTACATTAGGGCATGACACCAGCCGATCTCGAGCTTCCTGATGACGTTGATGCGCTGAAAGCCATGGTCATGGCGATGGCCGCAAAGGCTGCGCGCGCCGATGTTCTGGAAGACGAAGTCGCTGATCTGAAGGCCCGCAATGCGGACGCTGACGAACAGATCGCCAAGTTGAAGCTGATCCTCAAAGCCTTCAATCGATACAGGTATGGCCGCCGCTCGGAAAAGCAGGGAAAGACCATCGAGGCAGACCTGGACGAACAGGGCGCGTTTGTCTTCGAAGAAATCGACACTGGCATTGCCGCGATCGAGGCGCTGGTTTCCAAGGGTCGCAATCCAGCCGCTGCAAGGCGTGCGCCGCGTCCACGCACGGGCTTTCCTCCGCACCTGGAGCGGGTGCATGTGGTCATTGAACCGGACGAACTGCCCGAACATGCTGGCAAACAGAAGGTCCTGATCGGGGAAGATATCTCCGAGCGGCTTGATGTTATCCCGCCAAAGTTCCGGGTGATTGTCACCCATCGCCCGAAGTATGCCTTCAAGAACGAAGACGGTGTCATCCAGGCATCGGCCCCGGCGCATATCGTCGAAAGCGGCATTCCGACAGAAGCGTTGCTCGCCTATGTCGCGGTTTCTAAATATGGCGACGGGTTGCCGCTTTATCGACAGGAGGCGATCTTCCTGCGCGATCATGTCGAAGTCGACCGCGGGATCATGGCACGGTGGATGGGCAAGCTCGGGTTCGAACTCGAGATCCTCGCGGACTACATCTTCAGCCAGATCAAGAGAGGCGAACGAATATTCGCCGACGAGACGACATTGCCGACACTTGTTCCCGGATCGGGGTCGGCAAAGACAGCGTATTTATGGGCTTACGCGCGGGACGACCGACCGTTCGGCGGCAGTGGACCGCCGATGGTGGCCTATCGCTTTGAAGACAGTCGATCCGGTGATTGTGTTGCTCGCCATCTCGAAGGCTATCGCGGCATTCTGCAGATCGACGGATACACTGCCTATAACCGTGTTGCCCGCCCTGACCGCGGAAACGACGGCGCTCTTTTGGCGGGGTGCTGGGCGCATGGTCGACGTCGGTTTTACGAGCTGCACGCAAACGACAGCTCAAAGGTGGCAACGGCAACAATCGAAAAGATGGGCGCACTTTGGTCGATCGAGGAAACGGTGCGCGGACAAAGCCCCGATGTTCGCGTTGCCGCCCGTCAGGAGGCCTCCGCTGCAGTCGTTGCCGATCTCTACAAACTCTGGCAGGACACGCTGCCCCGCATCTCTGGAAAATCAAAGCTCGCTGAGGCAATTCGCTATGCCCTTAATCGACGGGAAGCCTTCGAACAATTCCTCCATGACGGGCGCATCGAGATAGACTCCAACATTGTTGAGCGTGCAATCCGGCCTCAGGCAATTGTTCGGAAGAATAGCCTATTTGCCGGAAATGCCGGCGGCGGAAGGACTTGGGCGACGCTCTCTACGCTCATCCAGTCCGCCAAGATGAACGAAGTCGATCCGCTGGCCTGGCTGACGCAGACGCTCGAGCGTATCGCCGCAGGTTGGCCATCAAGCGATCTCGACGCTCTAATGCCCTGGAACTTCAAGAAGTAACGGCCTCACGTCACCGCTTAC
>NZ_AQWP01000038.1 GCF_000375585.1 Sinorhizobium meliloti 4H41
CAACCAAGATGAGACGCGCATTGCCTCGTCGAAACTGTTCCCGAATATTCAACCGTTGCCTCACATAATTTGCTCCCTACCGAGGGGATGAACAGGGGCGACGATGGGGCAGTTGAGCATGGCGACAAGGAAAGAACTGACGGCGGCAGTTTCGGAGCGTTATCGTGCTTCGACGCGAGCGGAAAAGGCGAGAATTCTGGATGAGTTCGTCGTCATCACGGGCTTTCACCGCAAGCACGCGATGCGGCTGCTGCGGCGCCACGAGAGAGAGCCTACAGGTCGGCGAGCGCGGCCAAGGGTTTACGATGAAGCGGAACGCAATGCGCTCATATTGCTGTGGGAGGCGTCTGACCGGGTCTGCGGGAAGCGGCTGAAGGCGTTGCTGCCCGTCCTTGTCGAGGCGATGGAACGGCACGGACATTTTAATCTCGCGCCTGAGATCCGTGGCAAATTGCTGGCGATGAGCGCGGCCACGATCGACAGGACGCTGGGCCCGGTCCGAGAAGGTTCGGGACATCCCCGACGACGACCCGCGGCACACGCCCTGCGACGGAGCATTCCCATTAGGACGTCGGCGGATTGGGACAATCCGGCGCCAGGTTTTGTTGAGGCGGATCTCGTCGCCCATAGCGGCCCTTCGGCACGCGGCAGCTTCATCCAAACCTTCGTACTCACCGACATCGCTACTGGCTGGACGGAATGTGCGCCGCTGCTGGTTCGCGAACAGACGCTGCTGAGCAGTGTGCTCACAGAATTGCGCAAGCAACTGCCCTTCGCGCTTCTCGGCCTAGACACGGACAACGACACGGTCTTCATGAACGAGACGCTGAAGGCCTATTGTGACGCCGCCAACATCGTCTTCACGCGCTGCCGTCCCTATCGCAAGAACGACCAAGCCTTTGTTGAGCAGAAGAATGGCGCCGTGGTGCGCAGGATGGTCGGATATCGTCGGTTCGAGGGACTGGAGGCCGCCACGCTGCTAGCGAAGCTCTACCGATCGGCGCGGTTGTTCGTGAACTTCTTTCAGCCATCGTTCAAATTAATCTCGAAGCAGCGCGATGGCGCTCGTGTGCGCAAGACGTACAGTCCGCCAGCCACGCCGCATCAGCGTCTGATTGCCGACGCTCGCACGTCAGATGTAGTCCGCTCCCGTTTGCAGGAAATCTACGCCGGGCTCGATCCTGTCGTGCTATTGCGTGACATCCGTGCCATGCAGGAGCGACTCGCTGCGCTTGCCGACACTCCGCCGGCAATGCGCCCTGACGGGGGAGCTCAGCCGATCGACCTGTTCCTGGCGAGTTTGCGGACTGCCTGGAAGGACGGAGCTACCCGGCCGACGGATCGGCCGACTGTGAAAGCCAAAAGAGGGCGGCGGCGTCCCGACCCTCTCGTCAAGGCGACTGCCGACTTGAGAAATTGGTTCGAAGCCGAACCATGGCGAACCGGCAGTGAACTTCTGTCGCGACTGCAGGCTGAGTATCCTGGCGATTATCCCGACAAACTGCTTCGAACACTTCAGCGCCGGCTGAAGGTCTGGCGCAGCGAACAAGCGGACGCGTTGCTGTTTGGCACCTTGAACAAGGAGCTGCCGATCCAACAGATTGCAAGGCCACACTGAGGCACCGTGGCGCACGCGAAGGAGGCCGGGCGCTGCGAAACCCCTGCCATCTCCGCGCCCGGCCTCCTTCGCCCCAATACGGGAGCAAAATGAATGAGGCAACGTGCGAAGCTCGGGGAGCATGGTTACGTGCGGCAATACGTGATCTCAGCCAGATTGTCGCTCTACAGCGAGACCTGGCCAGCGTTGTATCTGACCTGCAGGGTGGTCAGGCTGACGCTAGGCAGAGCGAAATCGACCTCTTCGTCACTGCCGGTGTGCACAAGGAGGTTCGCGCCGCTATCCTCCAGGATCTGGCCGACCCGCTCCTTCGGGTAATCTGGCGATATCGGCACAACAACTGCCTGCAGGTCCCGAATTGCCAAGGTTGTGGCCGCTACATCCGGGGACCTGTCAACCAGCATGGCAACGATGTCTCCCGGCCCCACCCCGCAAGTTCGCAGTACGGCCTTGATCGCAGCCATTCGTTCGCGCAGTTCGCCAAACGTGATTGCGCCGAATTCGCCGAAGTAGGCCACCCGATCAATATTCGACGCGCTCAGCTGATCGAACGCGTCCACGAGCAGAGGTTCGTTCTCGTGTAGCCGCTCATCGCCCTTGAGCGAATTTAGAATGGCGACTTCCGACGGGCTGAGGCCCTCCAGGGCGAGGATCGGCTCGCCCGATCTCTCCACACAGGTAGCGATGAGATGACGAAGATTATCGGCCATGTGAGCGATCTCATCGCTCGAGAATATGTCTTCCGCGTAGGCCAGTTGCAGTGCAATTGCACTGCCTTCATCTTGCGCGTACAGCGTGAGGTCGAATTTCACATAACCGGTGTCGTATTCGCGAAATGACACTTGGAGATCGCGTTTGCCAGGTGGCTCCGCGGGCTCAGAGTACATGTTGAACATGGCTTGGAAGATGGGCGATCGACCAGGCTCGCGGTGGAGTCGGGCATCCCGGACCATCCAGCTGAACGGATACGCCGAGTTCGCGATGGCGTCGCCTATGAGGCCCTGTACGTGAGTTACGTGGCCCACGAAGGACCTGTTGACGTCAATCGTTGTGCGGATCGGCACCATGTTGAGGAAGAATCCCACGATCTCCTCAGTACCTGGCTCGCTGCGCACCACGTGCGGTATGCCAACGATAATATCGTCTTGGCCGCTATACATCCGCAACAGCAGCTTGAAGCATGCCAGGAGGACCGTGGAAGTCGTGCACCTGTGCCGGCGTGCAAAATCTCGCAACTGATCAGATAGCTCACCGTCAAGGAGAACCGCATGCGAATTCCCGCGGTAGGAGGTCACTTTCGGCCGCAGTCGAGGGCTTCCGAGCGAAAGTACCGGAGGATTGTCGCCTATCTGCTGACGCCAATAGCGCCGCTGGCCCTTCAGCGACTTCGGCGTTACATGTGCACTTTCCCACAGCGCATAGCTAGAGAGTGATGTGCGATCCGCCGGAGAAAATGCAGCGGCATGCGAGTATCTCGTTTGCAAATCTCTGAGCAGGACAGAGATCGACCATGCATCTATGATGATTTCGTGCGCGGTGATCAATATGAGATGGTCGTCCGCGCCGTGACGGATTATGCGCGCACGAAACAGATTGCCCTGACTGAGATCAAAGGGCTTGTTGAGCTCCGTTCGCCGCAGCTCCGCCACAACTGTCTCGGCCTCGTGGTTGGATAGGAGGGTGGCGTCCACCAACTCTAGATCGGAGTTCTTGGGATCATCGAAAATTTGAACTGGGCCGTCTTCGTCGCTGAAACGTGCCGAAAGCGCGTCATGCGCCTGAACCACATCTTTCCAGGCCTTATTGAACGCGGCCGGATCGATGTCACCTCGGATACGCACACCACCCTGGATAATGTAGTTTTTCGCAGTCGGGTCGAGCTGCCAGAGGAACCAAAGGTGTTCCTGTACTCGAGTGAGGGGTGATCGTCTGAGCTTGCCACAGGTGGGGAGCCCCAACTTTGTCGTCTCGGACTGCCTTGATATCGACGCCGCAAGCGACCTGATCGTCCCATTCAGAACAAGCCTGAAGTCCACCTTCGTCCCGAGCTGCCTGTGGATTTGAGCCAATATTAGCATCGCGCGGATCGAGTCTCCGCCGAGATCCATGAATTGGTCGCCCACGCCGATACTTTCGATCCGAAGAATGCTGGACCAAATATCTCGTAGTCTGCTTTCGAGCTCGGTCGTTGGTTCCTCGAAGGGCTCCAGCAACTCCGGGCGAAGCGTCGCCGGATCAGGCAGTGACGCGAAGTCGACCTTGCCGTTTGGGGTCGTCGGTAGCCGGTCGACACGTATGATTCGCTCCGGCAGCATGTAGGCAGGCAGCGTTTCGGCAACAAAGCTGCGGAGTTCACTCTCCGATAGCCCGGCAGGAGCCGACACATACGCCACTATCCGTCTGGGCCCGATTGCTCCGTCGGTATTTGCTATGTCCCTGGCCGTGAGCTTCACGCTCTCGTGGAGGGGTGCAACAGCCACGGCCGCACTTATCAAAGGATGGGCGCATAGGCGAGACTCGATCTCTCCAAGTTCGATTCGATGTCCGCGGATCTTGATCTGCCGATCTCGTCTACCAAGACACTCCAAGAGGCCGTCTGCCCTGATCCGTCCGAGATCGCCGGTCTTGTAGAGCTGCCGATATGATGGGTGGTCCGAGAACGGATTTGACAGAAAAGCATTTTCGGTACGCTCGCCATCGTTGATGTAACCGTCAGCGACACCGACACCGCTCACACAGATTTCGCCAATTTCTCCCGCCTCGCACAGACGCGTGCCGCTGGTGACATAAACCTTCAGATTGGCAACCGGCCTGCCAATGGGAACATAGGCGTCAGCCGTAATGGGCGGGAGAGATATCAGATGATGCGTAACTCCATCTGCGCATTCTGTCGGGCCGTAGTGATTGAGGATCGGGACTTGAGGATAAAGTGCCAGCCAGGCGCGTACCAAGGCAGGCGTCAGCGGCTCGCCGACTGTCGAGATCATGCGCAAGGCGCCAAGAAGCCGCTCCTTTGCCGACAGTGTCTGCAGATATTCAACGAATACGGCGAGCAGCGATGGAACGAATTGGACGACAGTGACGCGATTTGTTTCCAGGGCCTCAAGAAGGGCCATCGGAGATCTTACTGTCGCATCATCCATGATCGTGACGCAACTGCCGACACACAACCCTGCCAGAAGCTGCCACAGCGAGATGTCAAAGCTATGCGAGGCAGTTTGTGCGACACAGTCCTTCTCACTTAGCTGGAGTGCATCAATCTTCGCCATCAAGTGGTTGTTGAGGCCCGCCCGCTTGACCATCACTCCCTTTGGTCTTCCCGTCGAACCGGACGTGAAAAGGAGGTAGGCGAGACGGCCCTCTACCGAAGCTCGCATTGCAGGAGAGGTACAGACATCGAGTAGCGCCGTACGTACCGTCAAGAAATGCAGGTCGCCGGGGCTGCTTTCCTGAAAGAGACCAAGCGCTTCCGGTTTTTCTGGTCCGATAATCAGATTGCATCCACTCTGCTCGATCATGCACGAAACGCGCGATGCCGGTAAGGATGGATCGAGCGGCAAATAAGTTGAGCCGCTTTTCAAAATTGCGATTACCGTGGCCGCCCAATTGAGGTCTCTTGCGCCGTAATAGCCCACGATCGTACCCTCTGGACCGCGCGCCCGCAGGGTGCTCGCAATTCTATCCGAAAGCAGTTGCAGCCCACCATATGTGAGCTCTGCCGCACCATGCTTGATCGCTACCTTGTCCCGGAACAATGCTGCGATTTCATCGATAGCCGCGACTACATCGATGAGTTGATTTCCCATAAATTCGGACTTCACAGTCCGGCCATCGTTGAGCATAAGGTTCCTCGCCCGGCGAGGCAGCCAGTGGGTCATAGTTGGTCGTTCCTGCCCCGTCGCGATCGACAATCAGCAAAAGTCATGCCAGCGACGCGGAGAAGCGCCTATGCGAAACGTCACTGTCAGTTCAACGCTTTAAGCGAGTGTGTTAGGAATTTTGTCGAACAGCAGCGTGTCGTGGCACTGACAAACACGACAATAGGGGTCACCTCTGGCTCCTTGGAAACAGCGGGCAGGGACATTAGCTAACGACGGTGGGTGCAGTTTGCAGCATCTGGTTCCCGATCAGCGCTGCGGCGACACTTGGGCATGAACAGGTAGACGCGGGGTCCTTTGCAACATTTTGAATTGCCGCGGATGAAACAGAAGCCGTCTTCGGTGGATAACAAAAATGGCGCGGGTCTGGCATGCCAGACCCGCGCCAAGCCGCACGACTGTGCGGAGTTGCCCTGGGAGGCATTACTCGGCTGGCTGAACCATTTCCGGGTTGGATCCCGCCGGCCCGTCACCTGCAAGCGCCCCGGAAAGCTGCGCTTGGTCGAGTTCTCCTTCCCACTTCGCCACCACCAGTGTCGCTGCCGCATTGCCGATAGTATTCGTAACTGCCCGGCACTCCGACATGAAGCGGTCGATGCCGAGGATCAGCGCCATGCCGGCGACCGGCACGGAGGGGACGACGGAGAGCGTCGCGGCCAACGTGATGAAGCCAGCGCCGGTGATGCCGGCCGCACCCTTCGAGCTCAGCATGGCGACGAGCAGGAGCAGGATCTGGTCGCCATAGGAGAGCGGCGTGTCGGTCGCCTGGGCGATGAACAGCGCCGCCAGCGTCATGTAGATATTCGTGCCGTCGAGATTGAAGGAATAGCCGGTCGGAATGACGAGGCCGACGACCGAGCGCTTGCAACCGGCCTTTTCCATCTTGTTCATCAGGCCCGGCAGTGCGGCTTCCGAGGAAGACGTTCCGAGCACCAGCAGAAGTTCCTCCTTGATGTAGCGGATCAGCGCCACGATCGAGAAGCCGTTGTAGCGGGCCACCGCGCCGAGCACGACGAAGACGAACAGGAACGAGGTCAGGTAGAAGGTGCCGATCAGCATGGCGAGATTGGCGATCGAGGCGACGCCGTATTTACCGATGGTGAACGCCATGGCGCCGAAGGCGCCGATCGGGGCGGCCTTCATCAGGATCGCCACCAGCCGGAAGATCGGCAGCGTCAGCGCCTGCAGGAAATCGACGACCGGCTCGGCCTTCTTGCCGACCATGGCGAGCGAAATACCGAAGAGCACCGAGATGAACAGCACCTGCAGGATGTCGCCCTCGGCAAAGGCGCCGACCAGCGTCGTCGGGATGATGTTCATCAGGAAGCCGGTGATCGACTGCTCATGCGCCTTCGCCGCATAGGAGGCGACCGCCTTCGCGTCGAGCGAGGCCGGGTCGATATGCATGCCCGCACCCGGCTGCACGACATTGGCGACGATGAGGCCGACGACGAGCGCAAGCGTGGAGAAGGTCAGGAAGTAGATCATTGCCTTGCCGGCGACGCGGCCGACCTTGGCGAGATCGGTCATCCCCGCAATGCCGGTCGCGACAGTCAGGAAGATCACCGGCGCGATGATCATTTTAACGAGCTTGATGAAGGCGTCGCCGAGCGGCTTCAGCTCAGTGCCGAGCTCGGGATAGAAATGGCCGAGCAGGATGCCCGCGGCGATCGCCGCCAGAACCTGGACATAGAGATGGCGGTAAAAGGGTGTCTTGCCGCGGACCTCCGCGGAATGCTCGATGATCATGTGATATCCTCCACATGGGATCCCCCGTCCGGCAATGCGCCGGGCCTCCCGAGCCACTTTTCCGAGATCGACAGCCGCTGCTGCCTTGTGGAGTTATGCAGCAAGTGGCGTGCCAACTGGGGCTCGATCGAGCAGTTGTCTGAAATAGCTGCGCATTTTTGGAACCGCCGGAGCGTGCCAGGCGGTTCTGTCCGGAAACCTGCAAACATCGACGAGGGGAATGGGCGAAAACAACGGACGATTTGGTCTAATAGCCAACGGCCATCGTCGACATTTCGCTCGTTGCGCCCCGGCGTGCAGGGCTTGAGCATGCGCTTTCGTGGTAGGGAGTTCAGAATGATGTGCGAGGCCGATGCCCTCTGGCAACCACTATGAGGCGATCATTCAGAGCAACTCAGACGCGGCGGGAACTGCCGACGCCCGAGATGACGCGGATAAACAGCAACCATTGCGCCGAATCGAAAGGGAAGGAAAAACCACTTCCGACTTTATGTCCATGATGAATGGTGCAGCGAGTGGAATATGAGATATGCTTAGGGCAGTCGCGGGCACCTTTACGCAGCGCCACCGCGCTTCAATGGAAATCCTGTGGATGGGATAGCTGCGAAGCAGCATCGCAAGAGCGTCGCGGCCGCTGATGTCAGTGGCCAGCCGATTTGCTGCTGCGACAAACAGTCCAGTTCCAATTGATCTCGCTCAAACCGTGAGCTCATAAACGATGCTATTTCCTCCGACCTCCACGAAACTGGATCGAAGGGGGCAAGAATGCTATCCAGCAACATCGTCCGCGCCATCATCATCGCCACGGCATTGGTTGCCGCCCGAGCAGAGGCGAGGGATCTGACCACGCCAGATCTGACAATGCTACAAGCTGTGGCGCCTGCCGCTGCAGCACCGGGAGTCAGCCCATGGCAGATACGCTTGCGGGGGCTTAATGTGATCACCAACGACTCCGGCCAGGTTTACGGAGTGCCGGGATCGGATCTTTCCTTTTCGAATACGGTCATACCTGAATTCGACATCTCGTACTTCTTCAATGAGAATATCGCTGCGGAGCTCATCCTGGGCACAACCTATGCCAATGTCGACGGCGGCGGCGCAATTTCTACGCTCGGAGAAATCGGCAAGACTTGGCTGCTGCCGCCAACCCTGACCCTTCAATACCATTTCACCGATTTCGGCACTTTCCAGCCCTATGTCGGCGCCGGTGTCAACTACACGCTGTTCTACAATCAGTCGGGCAAGAGTGCCCGTAGCCTTGATGTCAAGAACACCTTCGGCGTCGCCCTGCAGGCCGGCTTCGACTATATGGTCGACGATCATTGGGGCGTGAACTTCGACGTGAAGAAAATCTTCCTGAGACCAGAGTTCGATGCCAATGTCGGTGGCACCGAGGTCAGTGGCAAGGCCAAGCTCGATCCATGGCTGATTGGCGCCGGCGTCACTTACCGTTTCTAGTCAGACGGAATTTCTCGCGGCCAGAGCATGGATTAAATAACCCCTGATCCAGACGCGTGTCGCACCGGCATTCTGGCCGCGAGAAACTCGACGCCACTTGCGTGCGCGGCGTGACATCCCAGATGGCGGCGATCATCCAAAGGCGCAGCGTTCCTTGCTGCCGGCGTTCGATCAGTTCCTCGCGGCGAATGTTGTTCGAGCCCGGTCAGAGGTCGAGCTCCAGGTTGCGGAAGGCCTCGCTGTGGCGCCAGTTAATAGGCCGCGCTTCTTTGAGACAAGACCGTCGGCTTGGCCCGGTTGTGGGTCTGCAACAGCTTGCGCGCTTGGCCGAGCCCGCCGTTCGGCCGCCCAGGCAACCGTCAAGCTGCGCTGGCGAATCTGCTGAAGAGTTCCCTTCTGCAACAGACATGACGATCAGGACTGATTTGAATAGCGTGGCTGAGACTTTGGCGAGGAGCCCGGAGCGGCGGGACTGTCGCATTTTATGCGGGGGAGGTGGCCTTGCAGGTCGACGGGTGTGCTAGGGCGCTTGCCTTCGCCGAGCGGCTTCAACACGATCCGGTCTACGAGTGACCGGATGATATCAATGGCTTCGCGCCGGTGCTTTTCACTCAGCGAGCGCCGCATACAGCCGCGACTTCGCGGCGGTAATGAAGCGCCATGTTGGGGTGGAGCAGGGCCATAGGTCTTGCGTATTGAAAAGCCACCAGCTTTTCGTTTCCGCGCCGCGATGCGGTCTGTGATCTGCGCGCTGCCAGCGCCATGGAGGATCGCGGTGAAGCGCGACGGTCGGCTCCGCGCGTCCTCTCAACGCTCATGGAACAGCCCTTCATAAACGAAGGCGTTGCAGATTGCTTCGCAGTCGGTCTCACTGACGCCGGCGCGGCGCATGGTGGAGTGCCAGCAATTGGCGACTGTGTTGGTGATCGTGTCAAATATGCCTGTCGCTTCGTCTTCGGTGAGGAGGAAGCGGCCGTGCGCGGCGACGATGTTGCTGCGGTTGGCGTAGCGGCCTTGCGGGCCGCAGGCGAGTGCAAGGTCGCGGCGTTCGACTGATACGGATGGCGTAGGTCCCAGATCGAAGGCAGGGCTCAGACGCCAGTCTCGCAGTTTGGCAAGCATGGCGTGGTTGCGCGGATGGTCGTCGACATTTGAGATCGCGGCGTTGAAGCAGACGCGCGCGAACAGTTCGCGCAGGTCCTGCTGGGGGCTGGCGCTGCTCCTGCGGAGCTCATCCGAGAGCAGGAGGTATGACCATTGATCGCGATCGGAGGCGCTGTCGCTGCTGCGCAGCAAGGTGAGTGCGCTGACCATGCGGTAGCGTCGGTAGCTCTCATCCTGCTTCTCACGGTCGAAGCGGCGGACCATGAGAACGTCCTTGCCGCCGACGGTGACGAGTTTGCTGTCGGCGGTGTCGAGGCCGCACGCGCGGGCGAGCAGGAGCGCGCCGTGCTCGACCTTCGGCTGGTTCCAGCGGTCATCGTAGCGCGAGAATTTTGCCAGCCAGAGCGCGCCGCTATCTTCTACGACGGCCTTGGGGCGAGCGCCGCCCATCGAGGTGCCGAGCAGCATCAGCTCTTCGGCTTGTGCGGCGAGTTCGTGCTGTTGGGGTTCGTTAGCTACGATCGTCTCTGCTGCCTCCTGGAGGCGGGCAAGGTCGATCGTCTTGTTGAATTCCCGCCGAGGTGCGGGCGGCGTCTGGTTGAGGCCGAATCCGAGGGCGCCGGCGCGGTCGTCAGGTCCTTCGAGCAGGTAGTCGAGTTCTTCCAGGTTAACGCGACCTGCATGTTTCTCGATGACGCGGCGGCCCCAGTAATCGGGCATCGCGTCGCGGATCGCCCCGAATATGCCCTTCATGCGGCCCGTCTCGTAGAGCCGGTCTGAAAGGCGCAGTTCGATTGGGTCGAGTTCGACGGCGTCGTTGCGCTCCAGGTAGCGGCGTCCATAGACGAAGGAGCCGGCGGCGGTGCCGTCATCGACCGTAGTGACACGCAGCCTGCCGGCCGTGACAAACTCTGTCTGGCCGGGCGGGATGATATAGACGAAGCACTCGCGCTCAGAAGTCATTGTCCAATGCCTTTGGCGGGTGCGCCTTCTTCGGGCTGCGGACGCGCTCGAGAGCCTTGCCCTCGCTGTCACGATCAGGGTCTGCGAGCAGGCTCATTTCGGCGAGCAGGCCGAGTGCCCAAAGAGCGCCGGCATAGACGACGATCGAGGTGGTGGGTTTGCCTTTTTCGGCATCGGCAAGGGCGAAGCGGGACACGCCGATCCGTTCCGCCAAATCTTCCAGGCGGATTTTCCGCCGTAGGCGGGCGATGCGGATATTGCTGCCAAGCCCCTTGAGACTCTTCTCGACAGCGGCGGGCGGGCTTTCAGCGATCTTGCTTAGGCGCGGCATGATGGTTTCAGTGCACTTCAATAGCTTACGTGGCTTTTATCTAACGTATCAGCAGCAAAGCAATTGTCAATGACTGGATCAGGTCGCGTTAGGTTAAAGCAACCCGAATCGGTGTTGTGTAGGTTTGACATAACCTAGGTGAGGCAGGCTGATCGATCCTTGCGGGCGACCGCCTGTCATCCTTCGTCCTGTCATCAGCAGCGAAGGAGACAGGTCATGACGATCACCAGAGAAGAAGTTGCCGTCACGGCCTGCGTCGAGCTCGATCGGGCAGCAGTGATCGCAGATCGAGCCGGAAATCTTACGCATCTGTTTCCCGCCAATTTAGAGCCACGTGACCCCGAGTGGTAGACCAAGTCGCTTGCGAGCCCACAACCGACATCCCCGCGATCCCGAAAAGCTCGCACCGTGGGCATTTTGCGTTTCTCCGCTCCTCAGCCATGGCATCAAGTTCCTGGAGAAGGCCGTTTTGCCCGGCAGGCAGAAAATGGCAATGCACCGTTCGCTTTTGTTGAGACACATCGTGATCATCGCGCGACATATTGGCCGCCAGATACTCCCGACAATCCGGGAGACATGTTGGTTCAGGCTCATTGATAGCCGCCCGCCGCGTCTGGCCGGCCGACCTGGTCTCTCGAACTCGCGAAAATACATCTCATAGCCGGAGCGGAGACCGCAACCCAATCTGCCGTCCCATCCGCCCTCGCAGCCCCGCCCCGTCGTGGGCAGGCCGGACGCTGGAGAGACTAACCCCGCCGATGTTCCTCATGGAACCTGATCGCGATTCGCGAAGGCCAAGCGACAGGATACCAGCCGCGTTTAGCCGCCCCACCTCCTTGAAAACCAGCCATGATTACCACGCGGCAGATCTTTTGGCCTCGTTTGCACTTCCTTAATGTTCTTTGTATGTTCTCGCCTGTAATGGGACCGTGTTCCGTTGAAAGAACGCATAAGCTGCGGCAAGGTGAGGACATGAGAGAAGGTGAGTCGGCCATTTTTTGCCAGAAGCAATCTGGTGCTTATTTCACGCCAGGCGACGTAGCGCAGGCTCTTGTAGCCTGGGCCGTTCGGCGCGCGTCCGATCGACTTATCGATCCTTCATGCGGCGACGGCCAGTTTATTTCCGTCCACCGCAAATCCGTCGGCATCGAACAGAACCCGCATTCCGCGCAGAGTGCGATTGCAAACGCACCCTGGGCCCTCGTGCATAAGGGCGATTTCTTTGCCTGGGCTGCCGAGACGCGCGAGCGGTTCGAATGTGCCGCGGGCAATCCGCCCTTCATACGCTATCAAAGCTTCAAGGGAGAGGTTCGGCATCGCGCACTGGAGTTGTGCGCGCAGCAGGGTGCACACTTTTCCGGCTTGACCTCATCTTGGGCGCCGTTTCTCGTGGCAACCGCCGCCTTGTTGAAGCCTGGCGGCCGCTTGGCATTCGTCGTGCCGGCGGAAATAGGCCACGCCCCCTATGCCGCGCCGCTGCTCGATTACCTGGTCAATTCCTTTTCCGAAGTGCATATCATCGCCATTCGGCGAAAACTATTTCCATCGCTCTCGGAAGATTGTTGGCTTCTCTATGCGGACGGGCATGGAGGTTCGACTTTGCAGATAAATCTGACGGTCTGCGAGGAGTTCAAGCCGAGCAAATACCGTCCCAAGCCCGATGTAGTCGTCGACGTCGAAGAATGGCGTACGACCTGGTCGCGCCGGTTGCGGCCTTATCTTCTGCCGAAGAGTATTCGCGACGTCTATGCGGCGGCGATCCATGATCCCGCGAGCCGGCGTTTTGGAGATATCGCAAGCATCGGCATAGGCTACGTGAGCGGCGACAATGAGTTTTTCCATTTACGCCCGTCGGAAGCCAAAAGGTTGAAAATTCCGTCCGAGTTCCTGCATCCGAGCCTCCGTAATGGTCGGGCGATGCCGAGCCATCACATTACGGAAGAGACGGTCGAGGCCTGGAAAAAGAGCGATGATAAGGTCCTTCTGCTTCGACTGAAGCGCGGCCAGGAACTGCCGTCAAGCGTCAAGCGCTATCTCGACAGCAGCGCCGGCCGCGAAGCGCGCCTCGGCTATAAATGCCGAAATCGCACACCCTGGTATGCCGTTCCCGACGTGCAGGTACCAGATTTTGTCCTGAGTTACATGGCGGGCCGGTCGGCAAACCTGGTGAGAAATCTCGCTGGGGTAACCTGCACGAACAGTGTCCATTCGGTCCGGGTTCGTGACCGCCCGCTCGCTAAGAAACTTCTTCCGCAATGGTCAACCCCGTTCGTGCGCCTCAGTTGTGAGCTTGAGGGGCATGCGCTCGGCGGCGGGATGCTAAAGCTGGAGCCGCGAGAAGCATCACGTATTCTTTTCCCTCCTGAGACGATAAATGCGCATGCGGAAGCGATGGAAGATGCAATAAGTGCGCTTCAGCGCTGGAGACATTATGCCGAGTAACCTCGAGGCGAAAACCTGCCAATGGACCAATCAGGCCGAAGCCTTGGCGGCATTCGCGGAGTTCACCGGCAAAACCCAGAGCGCCAGCCATATCAAACCGCTCCACTGGTATGTGGCATGCCGGTTGGTGATCGAGGGAGGTTTTGATCCGGAAGACATTGTTCCTCGCCCACCGTTTCGAGTAAAGCGCCGCTCCGGCAAAGCTCCTGTTCTGGAATACGAACCCAGCTTGGCACGTGGCGGCGAACGGACCGTGCTCGGCGGACTGAAAACGAAGAATGTTGATGTTGTCGTAACCCGTGAAGGTATCGGCCCTGTCCTCGCGGTCTCATGCAAGGGTGTGACCGGAGCCTTCCGGAATCTGACCAACCGAATGGAGGAGACCATCGGCGAGTGCACCAATCTGCACATCACATATCCGGCGCTCGTCCTGGGTTACCTCGTCCTGCTTCGGGCGAACCGGATGATCGAAATCGCACTTGATGACGCCGCTGAAGCCGTTGCGGACGCAGAGCTCGGAAATGAAGGCACTAAGACGCTTGCCGCCAATGACATCGCCATGACGGAGGGTGGGGAGCCGGTTGCCGGTATTGTCCGCTTTCACAATGCTCTGCGAGAGCTTGTTGGCCGGCGCGGCATCCGCGACGATGTAAGCCGGTACGAGGCGATCGGCTTCGGTCTCGTTGAGATGCACGGTTGTGAACGCAACACGTTACTCGACAGCTTCCCTCTCCCGGACAGTCCACTAAGGCTCACGGGATTCTTCGACACTCTGTACGCCCGCTACGATGAGCGCTTTGTCGTCAGTGCACCGGATCTGTCGCGCACAACCCGGCGACTGGAATGGGATCCGGCTTCTCCGGCGTTTCACGTTCCGAACCTCGATTATACCCCGCGGGTGAGTGGCCAACCCCCAGACATGCCAATGGCCGAGAGTTACGAGTGACGAGCTGGACTGCCAAGACGCGGGGCAAGGCTTTCATACTTAGCCGCGAGCGCCTCCGATCGCCTTTATCAAGCCCGCTGGCGGCAAGAGTTCACGGATATTCAAGTCCCAGTCGTATCGCTTGAAGGTGAAAGCTTTGTTGTCGCTTTCTTTTCCCGGCCATGTCCTTACGCCCTTTTCCGCGATAAGCGCTGGTGGCGCCCACCCGACGATGATGGCCGCTGGGTTGTCAACAATTTTTACTTTGCTGGACAACTCAATGAAAACGTGAATGGCGTCTTCTATCTCCTTCTTGCCCAAGTTGACGTTGAAGTGCACTGGGGGTGGAAACGGGCTGCTTATCTTGCGCATCTTGGTCTTGATTTCAAGGCGCAAACCGTTGACGACAAAGTCGTCATCCAGAACCTTTCGCGTATAATCATTGCGAAACGGAGTATGGGTCGGCGCCACACTCTGCCGGACCAGCCATTCATGAAACGCCAGTTCACCGTATTTGCCTTTTGCGTGTGAAAGGACGTCGTTGCCGGCTTCCGCCGCAGGCGTCCGATGCGCTCCCGGGAACTGCGAGTGCTCATGCACCAAAAGGCCCAACTGCCAAGCCTCGTGCCCACATCGCTCGGGGATGGGCAGGATGAGGTACTCATTCATTTGCTTCGGCATAGTAGTTTCCCACGGCATTCCATATTACTTTGCGGCGACGATCTCTCTCGACGTTCTTGACCGCGTCTGGTGCGGTGAACTGCAAGGCCGTGCAATGGGCCGCTTCGCCAACTTTGAGTGGTTCGATTACACGTCGCATGACTTATAAGCGCCAGCAAGGTTCTCGGTGAACTGCATTGCCGCCGCTTTTCCAGCCCCTGCTCAAGCACTTGCAACTTCTATGGCGGCGAAGACGTACTGGACAACACCAGTGAAACGCCCGCAACACTCATACGTGTTGCCCACCATTGATGTGGATTTCAGCACCATTGATATAGGATGAGGCAGGCGTGCAGAGGAAATAAATTGTCTCGGCGACCTCAGACGGGTCGCCAAGACGTCCCATTGGTACTTGGCTGGCAACGAGCTTGTCCGTGCCGGGGGACAGGATCGAGGTCTCTATCTCGCCCGGGGCTATGGCATTGGCGCGAACCCCCCGGGCAGCAAACTCATGAGCAAGTTCCCGGGTGAGTGCCGCGAGACCTGCTTTAGAGGCTGCATATGCGGCGCCTGCGAAAGGATGAACGCGAGCGCCGGCGATCGAAGTTACGTTCACGATGGAGCCCTTGCCCAACTCGAGCTCGGGAAGAAGGCCACGCGCGAGCAACGCCGTGGAAACGAGATTAACGTTCAGCACTTGTGTCCAAGTGCGCGAATCAGTGCCAAGCACGCCCAGCCGGCTCTGATTCGGACCTTTCGGCGAGATACCTGCATTGTTGACGAGCGCATGAAGCTTGCCGGCGGGAAGTCGGCTTGGTACTTCTGCGGCAAGATCGTCTATCTTATCGATTTGCGCTAAATCTGCCTGGATGTGGCTCTCGCGTGCGGCTGGCCATGCGCAGTCCTCTGAAAAGGGCTGACGGGAAACCGTAAGGATTCTCCATCCACGCTCTTGAAACAGTTTGACAGTCGCGTGCCCGATTCCTCGGCTCGCTCCTGTCAAAAGCATGATGAGTTGCTCTTCCATTATCAGGACCCTTCAGATTGTTGACGCATAAAAACTGCTAAAGTCGATGTATTGCAACAATGCGGAAGGGCACCCGCGAACGGTTACCCTCGGCGAGCGGCGAATCGTGCTCCCCCATGCCGATCACTGCAAATCCACCATCGCCGGCTTCTTGTGGGCCGAGGCGTCGTATCTTGGTCGATCCTGATCCCGAGTAAGACAAATTCAAGCTGTCGACAACGAAGCTCTGCGAGACCTATGCGATCAGCGTCCCGAGGAGATCGAGACCAGGTGATCGCAAGCGCGCTCAAGCATGAGCCTGCGATGCTCTTGACTGCTTCAGGTCGTTTGTTCCTGACGGACCCTTAGCCTCTCCAGGACAAGGCAGTCTCGATCTGGTTCAGCGCCGATACCAGAACGCCAGTTTGCTTGGCCGTGAAAACCGGTCAGCAACAAAGCGCCCGAAGGTTGGCGAAGATCCAGTCGGAGGAGGTCCTCGCGCTCATCGGGGTTCATGTCCAATCATAAGGCTTGATTTTGCCAGCGTTCGAATAGCATCAGCGACCGCTACCTCCCGGCGCTAAAACAACGAACCAGTCTGGTGATTAGGGTTCGCAAAAAGCACTTGCAAAAAATGACGATACACGCATTTATCGCCCCGTCTGTGAATTCGAACGCTCAGACGCTGGGCCTCTTCTTTCGTCGAGAGAGAAGCGGCCCTTTGCATTTTAAGTGCAAAACGGGTGATCCTTGTGGGGTTGCGGATCAGCGCCCGAGGCATGTTCAGGCGGCGTGCATCCGGCGCGCCTTGAAAAATGGCTGCAGCGTTGTGCGAGATTACATGCCCGCTTCGTTGGTCACTGTAGAAGTGCGGCAGCCAGGAAGGCGGTGGCAGACCCGACGAATACAACCACAGCGCATCCGCGCAACACTTTCATCCGGCGCGTTCGTTTGCCGGTCCAATCATAGCCCATCACGCAATTCCCTCAGCCTCATGCCGGATAAGCAGATAATGGAACAAGTCTCCTAAGAAATGGAAAATTTTGGGTCTGGAGACCCTTTCCGTCTCGCTCGAACTCACGTTCCGGGGATCAGGGCGGTCACTTCTCCCTGTCGCGGTATCCTCACGCACCAGCCGTATCATTTGCTGCGTGAAGCGGCCACTCGTTAGGTCAGCCAAGCTTGCGCCTCTCGCGACGTCAAAATCGCGAGCGCGGCCGCGATCATAAGCAAAGCCGCGCTGGCGCCGAAGGTCACCTGGTACCCACTCATGTCGAAAAAGAAGCCACCAACGATCGCGCCCGAGGTGATAGCGAGGTGAATGACTGCGACCATAAGTCCGCCTCCAGCCTCGGCATCCTTCGGCAGCGTCCTCGATAACCAGGTCCACCAGCCCACCGGCGCAGACGTGGCGAACAACCCCCAGATGCCCAGCAGCAGGGCCGCTGCGGCGACTCGGCCACCGACAGCCACAAGGGCCACGGCAATCGCCGCCATCAACATCGGAATCGCAATCAGCGTCCGATAGAGGCCATTCTTCAGAAAGGCGCCAATGAGCATGGTGCCGATGAACCCCGTCGCGCCCATCACCAGCAGCAGGAGCGACAGTGTTGAAACATCGGCATGTATAGCCGTTTCGAGGAACGGCCGCAGATAGGTGAACAGCGTAAACTGGCCCATGAAGAACACGCTGACCGCTGCCATGCCGAGAACCACCACTCGCCGGTTCAACAGTTTAAAAACGCTTCCGGATGCCGGCCGCTCCTCGACCTTCATGGGAGGAAGACTGAGGAGCTGCCAGACCAAAACAATCACTGCGACCGGGACGACACAGAAGAACGCCCCGCGCCAGCCGATGAGGCTGCCGAGGAAGCTCCCCAGCGGGGCGGCAATGACCGTCGCCAGCGCATTCCCGCCGTTGAAGATCGCCAGCGCCCGCGGCACCTGATCGTCCGGAACAAGCCGCATGGCGGTCGCGGCGGAGATCGACCAAAATCCGCCAATAACGAGCCCGATGAGCGCGCGGCCAAGCATGAACGTCACATAATTTGGAGCGACCGCTACCATCATCCCCGAGACGATCATCACGGCGGTCAGCGCCAGTAGCAGGATCTTGCGGTCGAGTCTGCCGACCACGGACGAGATGAAGAGGCTTGTCATAACCGCAAAGGCGCCGGATACGGATATCGCCTGTCCGGCCTGGCCTTCGGTTATAGCCAAATCCGAGGCGATCGGGGTCAGCAGGCTGAGGGGCATGATTTCCGCCGCGATGAGAGCGAAAATGCAGAACGACATCGCGAATACCGCGCCCCATGCGGCGGGCCGCTCCTCGACTACGCTGCTTTCAGCAGAGAGTTGCACCAACATGGTTCTTTGCCTCGTCGAGAATGTTCCGGCGGCGCGCGTCCTGCCTTTCATTGCCGGGTCTATCCGGAAGGCAGAGTTTTCGTGGCGCCGTTGGGGGTTGATCCGAGAGCTGAACCCCCGACGGCGAACTAGCGCTGCTAAACGGTATCTTCCTATGATCGACGTTTATGAATTGAATGTAATCGGCGCCGAGCACCGAACGCATCACAAGCGCAACTCCGCAGGCGCCGCCGCAGAAGGCGAGTGGTGCGGGGAACGGATGCTTTGTTCGTCAATGCCTGGGCTGTTCGCGGTCCCGATCTCCCGTGACGAACAGAGCGGGGGTAAAGCAACGACCTTGTGGCAGCAGCCTTGAACGTCTCTTCCGAAGGGCCCCCGCACGCTGGTGCAGCCAAGAATGTTCCGCCACAATACGGTTGCGAAACTGGCGTCCGCAGAAAGACAATCGCGGCGAACGCGCGCGTGCAGCCTTCCTATGCATCTGGGACGTTCTGAATAACCCGGGCGTCGCCCGCGGCACAATGCACTGTCTTACCATTTCGACATCTCCGCACGATATCTTCAGTCCGTGACGCGTCTTCCGATGCCTCATAGCAATGTGCGTGCCATCAGAAACCTTCTGGCATGAGCCACTAGAACGAACCGCCTGTGTCGCATGTCCAACATTGTCCTACGTCGAACAATGCCAAGCGACATTGACCTGTTGCTCGTGGGCGCCCAAAAATGGACCGCCGTTCAATCAGCGATGACACCGACTTCCCCGATCGGCAGGAAACGCGGTTTATCCACTTTTGCGAAACAGAAGAGTCGATCGCAAGCTGCGAATATGGCTAACTGAAGCACGAGCACAGTGACAATCCGCCAGGCCAGATGGCGATGACCTCAAGCGGGGGATCGAGCGGGCGTTTGAGCTGGATTGAAATCGATGAGGCGCAGGCCAACCTGTTCGCGTGTGCTCACATTCCGTTGTCGTGGTCCAAATGCGCTAACCCAACTCTTTAAAATTCCAATTTCACCCTCGATCTTCAAAAGCATGCTGACGACGATCTCGCTTCCGTGCCAACGCGCAAGGCGTCGAAGGCCAGCCAGCGCTGGCCTCCGACCGTCAAGGCAGGAGCGGGCGTGTCAGCGGCTCGTAGGTGCGCCGGTACAAGGCGTCGCCGAACAGCCGCAGGACAGCGTTCCGGATCGTACTCGAACCCGTTCTCAGCTTGTCGCGGGCACGCGACTTCTTCTGTACCCACGCGACCCGGCCGATGCGCGCCTCGTGAAATTGTTGGAGGATGCCTTCCATCGGATCGTCCTTGGCGACAAGCTCTGCAAGAACGACTGCGTCCTCGATCGCCATGCCCGCGCCCTGGGCCATGCTGGGCGATGAGGCGTGCGCGGCATCACCGATCAGGACATGCCGATCGGCTATCCATCGTTTTGCGGGAACTTCCTGCAAAACGGCTCGATGGACTGCGGTGGCGGGATCCAGGGCGGCGACAATCGGTCCGAGCGGACCTGCGAAGCTGCTGAACAGCCGCTTCATAACGTCGACGGAGCCGTCGCCGAATTCGTTCGAGCGGCAGTCGGCGTATATGTAGGTTTCCGTTTCGCTGATGGGGATGCCGAGCAGGGTGCGGTCCTTTCCGAGCATTGCCGTCCAGCCATCGATCTCTCCGTTGTTGCGAACGACAAGTCGCCAGCATGAAATGTCGATCTGGCGAGCCGCGCTCGGACCGAATACTGCGGTCCGCAGCGGCGTATTGACGCCTGCCGCGCCTACGACGAGATCGTATTCTTTTTCTTGTCCATTGGAGAAGCGAGCCGTGCTCTTGTCACCTCGCGACGCCGTCGAGACCACTTCCAGGCCATAGGTCACAGTGCCTGGCTTCAGCGAAGCATGGAGGATGTCCGTTAGAGCTTGGCGCGACAAGGCAAGACAGGGCCCACAATCCTTCCAGATGTCTGCCGTCCTCACGTCGTTCAGAACGAAGCCTGAAGACGAGAGGATTCTCTGTCTAGCAATCGGATAGGCAACAGCCCCTACTTGTTCGAGCAGTCCCAGGTCGCCGAGCGCTCTTGCGGCGTTTGCCAGGAGAAAGATACCTGCTCCCTCGGTCGGTGGCCGTTCCCGGCGTTCGACAACCTCGCACTCGACGCCTTTCATTTTCAGTGCTCGTGCCGCAGAAAGTCCGGCTATCCCCGCCCCGGCAATCAGTACTTTCATCGATCATTCCTAGTGTGAGCGACCTAAGGTCGACGTTGGATTTCAACTCGCAGGCAAGGTATGACACAGGTTCGCGTCGAGTTCACGAGCCGGGCGGCTGATGAGCGAGCGGCGGGGGAAGGGCGAATGACGACCACAACGGGTTCCAGAACAACCGCTATAGCAACTTCGTCTCAAGTTGGTCAGACCCTAGCGTTAGGGGCGGTTCCTGCCGATTCGCCCTGCAGACGCGGCAGCAGCGGCTCAAGAAGCATGACGCGCCTGAGGCTCTTTCCTCTTCAACTGTCTTCCCTAATTCAATTGCGCCTCTTGATCGCGAGGGAGTAGTTCGGCGAGGGCGCCAGAGCAGTTTCACTAGCATTACAGTTGCATTTTAGTTTTGAGATGAGCTCGTTGAGCGGCCGCCTGATGGGCGCGTCTCCAGCATGACCATGCGATGACGTAAGCGGGGTTAATGCGACGCTGAGCAAGCCTGATGGCGATGCGCCGGACTTCCTGGATAGACCAGCGGATCAAATCCTGATGGTCGGCATCCGCGGTCTTTTTGGGGGCGTCGCGTCATTGGCGCGGTACCGGATCACCGCCATCATGGCGAAGGCAAGCATGACAAGGNAGACGTGGCGATGCCAGCCATGCCATGACCGGGTTTCGTTGTGATCGAGTCCGAGCTCGTTCTTGGCGGTCTCGAAGCTG
>NZ_AQWP01000039.1 GCF_000375585.1 Sinorhizobium meliloti 4H41
CTGATCGTGCCGATCGCGATGGAAGAAAAGCTGCGCTTCGCTATCCGCGAAGGCGGCCGCACCGTCGGCGCAGGCATCGTCGCCTCCATCGTCGAGTAATTCCGGTCGGACCGGACTTCGAACCCCGCGGGCAACCGCGGGGTTTTTCTTTTTGGCCGTTTACCAATCAACTTTTGAAACGCGAGGCGATCTCTTTCGCGTGTGATGTCTGCAACAGTGCTTGCATAGTCCCGCACGCATCGCCCGAATATCACGGGACCTTGCCGCCGGTCCGTGTTACCTTCCGGTCCTGACGATTTGCCGAATGCGACCTACGGCGCCGCGCGTTTTAGGGCGCGCAAAGACCGCTTAAGCGCTTGAATTGAAGCATGTTTGTCCATCAATCGGCTCCGATTGGCGGAAATATGCAGCAGGATCGGAAGCCAATGAAAAAACGTATTCCCACGCGGCTTGCCGCGGCTGGCATCGTTTTGATCTGCGTCGGGAAGTCCCCGCAATTTGCCTCGGCCGCCGATGACCGCCCGCTTATCTGGTCGCCTTCCAAGACCGGAGCCAACGCCTACAAGTTCCGGTTCGGCGTTCGCCGGACGGGCCGGTGGAACACGTCCGCCGGTGCCGAAGTCTCGATGGACGCCACACGCTCTGGCAAGATCAATCCACCCGGCGCGCCGGTCCGCCTCTGGGGAACGGCTTCGCGCGGAAGCGGGCGAGGGGCGGCCACGCGTTCCTCTCAGGTCAGCGTGGACTACAATGCTTTGGGAGGGGCCGGCAACTTCGGCGCCGGTACCGCGCGCAGTTGGATCGTCACGCCCACGCTCGATGCGGAGGTCCACCGGAGCATCGCTATCCAATGCAACGTCTATGAGAGCCGGTGCAGCGAACCGAGGCTCACTCAATCCGCCAAGCTCGTGTCTCCCGCAAGCCGAACGTCGCTCACCGTGCAGAGCCAGGTATCGCGTGACGGCGTCAGCGGTGTGAGCCGGATTGGGGTGGAACAGAATTTCGGAAATCTGCGCCTCGGCGCGGCCGTCGCCGATCCGTTGATGGCGCCGCGCAGCGTGGTCGATGTCCGCTACAGTCTGAAGTGGTGAATCGGAAGGAACACTCGGCGCCACGCACGATCGATCTTGCGCAAGGGCGCAAAGTACCTAACCTACAGAGCGGCGCATACAGCAAAGTCGCTGCAGCACGTCTTCTTCTGCGTGGGGATATATCATGAAAAAGCGAATTCTGTTTACCGGCGGCTCGGGAAAGGCCGGGCGGCACGCCGTACCCTACCTCATCGAGGCCGGCTATGAGGTGCACAACGTCGATCTCGTGCCGCTCGACAGCCCCGGCGTCACCAATCTGATCGCCGACATCACCGACAGCGGCCAGATGTTCAATGCGCTGTCGATGCACCGGGACTTCCCCGATCTCGACCAGGGCATGCAGCCCTTCGATGCCGTTGTGCATTTCGCGGCCATTCCGCGCATTCTCATCAAGCCCGACAACGAAACCTTCCGGGTCAACGTGATGGGTACCTACAACGTCATCGAGGCGGCGGTGAAGCTCGGTATCCGAAAGATCATCGTCGCTTCCAGCGAGACGACCTATGGCGTCTGCTTTGCGGAGGGGCACCGAGACTTCCATCATTTTCCTCTCGAAGAGGATTACGACGTCGATCCGATGGATTCCTACGGGCTCTCCAAGGTGGTGAACGAGAAGACGGCGAGGGCCTTCGCCGAGCGCTCCGGCTTCGATATTTACGCTTTGCGCATCGGCAACGTGATCGAGCCGCATGAATATGCGGACTTCCCGCATTATTTTGCCCATCCGGAGATCCGCAAAAGGATCGCCTGGAGCTATATCGATGCCCGTGACCTCGGCCAGATCGTGAAGCTTTGCGTTGAGAAGGACGGTCTCGGCTTCGCGATATTCAACGCCGCGAATGACACGGTATCGGCCAACACGCCTTCGCGCGAACTGGCCAGGCAGTTCTATCCAAATGTTCCCTTCACGCGCGAGATCGGCGAGTTCGAAGGGCTGCTTTCCAATCGCAAGATCCGCGAGGTACTCGGTTTCAAGGAAGAGCACGATTGGCGGAGATATGTACGGCTGAACGAGTAGATCACGATGAGTTGAGGCGCGTGTAGCGGGCGGACTGCCGCTCACGCTTTCCTCGTCCTTCCAGCCTCGTCGCAGCATCCGTTCGGGCACCCGCGGAGAGGGCGGCTGAAATTTTGTTGATTCTTTTTTCTCTTTTGCTGCGAATGCGCTTGAAAGCGTCCGGCAAACTGAATATTAAGCCGCTGACTTGGGATGCAGCCGGTTCGGTTGCGTCGCGGCACCGTAGGGGTATAGCTCAGTTGGTAGAGCGGCGGTCTCCAAAACCGCAGGTCGGGGGTTCGAGCCCCTCTGCCCCTGCCATTCTCCCGATCCTGCCGTGTTGGGATGCGTGGGGAAGGCGGCATTGCCGTCTTTGTATATTCACAAAAAAGGCTGATTGGCTCTTGTGGTTTTCGCAATCGGTCTTTATGTAGGGTCCAAACAGACACGCGGTGCGTGGGGCTGACATGTCGGCTTTACGCGCCGTAATGGCGTGAGCATTATATGGCATCCAAAACAAATCCATTTGCGTTTCTGCAGCAGGTGCGCGCTGAAACGTCGAAAGTGACTTGGCCTTCGCGGCGCGAGACGACGATCTCGACGCTGATGGTTTTCGTCATGGTCTCTTTTGCCGCCGCCTTTTTCTTTGGTGCGGACCAGTTGCTGGGTTGGGTAATGAGCCTGATCCTCAACGTTGGCGCTTGATTGGGTGGAGAGTAGCATGGCTGCGCGCTGGTATATTGTTCACGCCTATTCGAATTTTGAAAAGAAGGTCGCCGAATCGATCGAGGAGAAGGCCAAGCAGAAGGGCCTCACCCATCTCTTCGAGAAGATTCTCGTCCCGACCGAGAAGGTGGTCGAGGTACGTCGCGGGCGCAAGGTCGATGCGGAGCGGAAGTTCTTTCCGGGTTATGTCCTCGTTCGCGCCGATCTGACCGACGAGGCCTATCACCTTATCAAGAACACGCCGAAAGTGACCGGTTTCCTTGGCACGGACAGCAAGCCGGTGCCGATTCCGGATCACGAGGCCGACCGTATTCTCGGTCAGGTGCAGGACGGAGTCGAGCGCCCGAAGCCTTCGGTCTCCTTCGAGATCGGCGAGCAGGTCCGCGTTTCCGACGGCCCGTTCGCATCGTTCAACGGCACCGTTCAGGATGTCGATGAAGAGCGGTCGCGCTTGAAGGTCGAGGTGTCGATCTTTGGCCGCGCGACGCCTGTCGAGCTGGAATACGGCCAGGTCGAAAAGGTCTGATTAGCGTAAGCGAATACGAATGGGCAGGCCGATTTATCGGCTTGTTCGGCGGAGCGATCCGCATCGCGTGGGAGGTTTCCGACCTTAAGCCGGGTCGGTTCATCCGCACCACGCAACCGCAGCCGCCGGTCGATCGATCGGCAAATGGCCGGGCAACCGGCTGATGAGCTCCCTTTTCGGCCTCGCCGCAAGGGAGCAGTGAAAGGCAGAGAGAAATGGCTAAGAAAGTTGCAGGCCAGCTCAAGCTGCAGGTAAAGGCCGGCTCGGCGAATCCGTCGCCGCCGATCGGTCCTGCGCTTGGTCAGCGTGGCATTAACATCATGGAATTCTGCAAGGCGTTCAACGCCGCCACGCAGGAAATGGAAAAGGGTATGCCGATCCCGGTCGTCATCACCTATTACCAGGACAAGTCCTTCACATTCGTCATGAAGCAGCCGCCTGTCAGCTACTTCCTGAAGCGCGAAGCGAAGGTCCAGGCGGGCTCCAAGACTCCGGGCAAGGCCAAGGCCGGCTCGATCTCCAAGGCTCAGATCCGCACGATCGCAGAGGCCAAGATGAAGGACCTCAACGCGGCCGATATCGAAGGCGCAATGGCGATGGTTGAGGGCTCGGCCCGCTCCATGGGCCTGGAAGTGACGGGCTAAGACCATGGCGAAGATTGCAAAGCGTGTACAGAAGTCCCGCGAGGGCATCGATCCGGCGAAGCTCTACGGCCTTACCGAAGCCGTAACGCTGGTCAAGGAGCGTGCGACGGCCAAGTTCGACGAAACGATCGAAGTCGCTATGAACCTCGGCGTCGATCCGCGCCATGCCGACCAGATGGTCCGCGGCGTGGTCAATCTGCCGAACGGCACCGGCCGGTCGGTTCGCGTCGCCGTTTTCGCCCGTGGCGCGAAGGCTGACGAAGCCAAGGCTGCCGGCGCCGACGTCGTCGGCGCGGAAGAGCTCGTCGAAATCGTACAGGGCGGCAAGATCGACTTCGATCGCTGCATCGCGACCCCCGACATGATGCCGCTCGTCGGCCGTCTGGGTAAGGTTCTCGGCCCGCGTGGCATGATGCCGAACCCGAAGGTCGGCACCGTCACCATGGACGTCGCCGGAGCAGTCAAGGCTTCGAAGGGCGGCGCCGTCGAGTTCCGCGTTGAGAAGGCGGGTATCGTTCACGCCGGCATCGGCAAGGCTTCTTTCGATGCCAAGGCGCTCGAAGAAAACATCCGTGCCTTCGCAGATGCCGTGATCAAGGCAAAGCCGACCGGCGCCAAGGGCAACTACGTCAAGCGCGTGGCTGTTTCTTCGACGATGGGCCCCGGCCTCAAGGTCGACCCGGCAACGATCAGCGCTGCCTGATTGATGATTTGACGGGCTGCGGCCCGTAACCAGATTTCCGGCCTTTCGGGGCCGGAAATTCCGGGCCTACCGCCCGGAACTCCTGTCCGAGATTGCGGGTGGTTTTACCTTAATCACCTAGCCCGCATGAGACGGGTAAGATCTGAATTTCATGAAGACGCGGACGCGTCGGAATTCGGTTCGAACCTCGCTTGCCTTGTGTCAGACCCGGCTTTCCGGGAACGCCAAGGGACAGGATCCTCAAGCGTTGCTTGGGATCGAGAATGATCCCGGGTGACAAAGGCAAACCCGGCAGGGCTGCGATGAGCAACCCTGCCAACTGGAGACAGACAGTGGAAAGAGCGGAAAAACGCGAATTCGTCACGGAGCTGAACGAAGTCTTCAAGGCTTCCGGTTCGGTTGTCGTGGCCCACTATGCTGGTGTCACAGTCGCGCAGATGAACGACTTCCGTTCGAAGATGCGCGCTGCTGGCGGCACCGTCAGAGTCGCGAAAAACCGCCTGGCCAAGATCGCTCTTCAGGGCACGGAGTCTGAAGGGATGATCGATCTCTTCAAGGGTCAGACGCTGATCGCTTTCAGCGAAGACCCCGTAACGGCTCCGAAGGTCGTCGTGGATTTCGCCAAGACCAACGACAAGCTCGTTGTTCTGGGCGGCGCCATGGGGGCAACCACGCTCAACGCTGAAGGTGTCAAGTCGCTTGCGACCCTGCCTTCTCTCGACGAGCTGCGCGCGAAGCTGCTGGGCCTTCTCAACGCCCCGGCAACCCGCGTCGCGACGGTTGTCGCAGCACCGGCAAGCCAGCTTGCCCGCGTGTTCTCGGCCTATGCCAAGAAGGACGAAGCCGCCTGAGGCGGAATTTCGCTGTTGTATTTAAAACCAGTTCGAACCGAACAAAAGGAAAAGTAAAATGGCTGATCTCGCAAAGATCGTTGAAGACCTCTCCTCGCTGACCGTCCTGGAAGCTGCTGAGCTTTCCAAGCTTCTCGAAGAAAAGTGGGGCGTTTCCGCCGCTGCTCCGGTAGCCGTTGCTGCTGCCGGTGGCGCTGCTGGCGCTGCTGCTCCGGCTGAAGAAGAAAAGACCGAGTTCGACGTCATCTTGACAGATGCCGGCGCGAACAAGATCAACGTCATCAAGGAAGTCCGCGCCATCACCGGCCTCGGCCTCAAGGAAGCCAAGGACCTCGTCGAAGGCGCTCCGAAGGCTGTCAAGGAAGCCGTTTCCAAGGCGGAAGCTGCTGACCTCAAGAAGAAGCTCGAAGACGCTGGCGCGAAGGTCGACGTCAAGTAATTCGACGAAATGCGAAAGGGAGGTGGCCTTCGTGGCCGCCTCTCTTTGACCGTTTTTAGAACATATTACCCAAAAGCCTGTCGAAAACGGCTTTTGGGTAATGGGTTCTTCAAGAGGATGGTCTCCATCGAAGGACAGCACAGCATTCCGCGCTGGCGTCTTTCGAATGCTGGACGAGATTGAACTACCCATTGATTGACGGGGTCGACTGG
Source organism: Sinorhizobium meliloti 4H41 (assembly GCF_000375585.1). Lineage (GTDB taxonomy): Bacteria > Pseudomonadota > Alphaproteobacteria > Rhizobiales > Rhizobiaceae > Sinorhizobium > Sinorhizobium meliloti_A. The sequence continues at coordinate 6,190 of NZ_AQWP01000039.1, forward strand.
CCATCGGTTCCCGTCCGTTGCAGGCCCGGATGCAAGATTGACAAGGAGCGACGATGGCTCAGACCCTTTCGTTTAACGGTCGTAGGCGCGTACGCAAGTTTTTTGGTAAAATTCCCGAAGTCGCGGAGATGCCGAACCTCATCGAGGTTCAGAAGGCGTCTTACGACCAGTTCCTCATGGTCGACGAGCCCCAAGGCGGGCGGCCGGATGAGGGGCTTCAAGCCGTTTTCAAATCGGTATTTCCGATCAAGGATTTTTCCGGCGCTTCGATGCTTGAATTCGTTTCCTACGAATTCGAGGCACCGAAGTTCGACGTCGAGGAGTGCCGTCAGCGCGACCTGACCTATGCGGCGCCGCTCAAGGTGACGCTGCGGCTGATCGTGTTCGATATCGACGAGGACACCGGCGCCAAGTCCATCAAGGATATCAAGGAACAGAACGTCTATATGGGCGACATGCCGCTCATGACGGACAACGGTACCTTCATCGTCAACGGCACGGAGCGCGTCATCGTCTCGCAGATGCACCGTTCGCCGGGTGTCTTCTTCGACCATGACAAGGGCAAGAGCCACTCGTCCGGCAAGCTGCTCTTCGCCGCGCGCGTGATCCCCTATCGCGGCTCGTGGCTCGACATCGAATTCGACGCCAAGGACATCGTCCATGCGCGCATCGACCGCCGCCGCAAGATTCCGGTGACCTCGCTTCTGATGGCGCTGGGAATGGACGGCGAGGAAATCCTCGACACCTTCTACACGAAGTCGCTCTACCAGCGCGACGGCGAGGGCTGGCGTGTGCCGTTCCAGCCGGATGCGCTCAAGGGCCAGAAGACTCTGTCAGACATGATCGACGCCGATACCGGCGAGGTCGTCGTCGAGAGCGGCAAGAAGCTGACCCCGCGCCTGCTCCGGCAGTTGCAGGAAAAGGGCCTGAAGGCACTCAAGGCGACCGACGACGATCTCTACGGCAACTATCTTGCCGAGGACGTCGTCAACTTCGAGACCGGCGAGATCTATCTCGAGGCCGGTGACGAGATCGACGAGAAGACGCTTCCGGTCATCCTTTCCGCCGGCTTTGATGAGATCCCGGTGCTCGACATCGACCACATCAATATCGGCGCCTATATCCGCAACACGCTTTCAGCCGACAAGAACGAGAACCGTCAGGACGCGCTGTTCGACATCTACCGCGTCATGCGTCCGGGTGAGCCGCCGACCATGGATTCGGCCGAAGCCATGTTCAATGCGCTCTTCTTCGATGCGGAGCGCTACGACCTCTCGGCCGTCGGCCGCGTGAAGATGAACATGCGCCTCGATCTGGACGTTCCGGACACGGTTCGCACGCTGCGCAAGGAAGACATCCTGGCCGTGGTCAAGATGCTCGTGGAGCTGCGTGACGGCAAGGGCGAGATCGACGACATCGACAATCTCGGCAACCGTCGCGTCCGCTCGGTCGGCGAGTTGATGGAGAACCAGTATCGCCTGGGTCTCCTGCGCATGGAACGTGCGATCAAGGAACGCATGTCCTCGATCGAGATCGACACCGTGATGCCGCAGGACCTGATCAACGCGAAGCCGGCTGCCGCGGCCGTTCGCGAATTCTTCGGCTCCTCGCAGCTGTCGCAGTTCATGGACCAGGTGAACCCGCTTTCGGAAATCACCCATAAGCGCCGTCTTTCGGCACTGGGTCCGGGCGGTCTGACCCGCGAGCGCGCCGGCTTCGAAGTGCGCGACGTGCATCCGACGCATTACGGCCGTATCTGCCCGATCGAGACGCCGGAAGGCCCGAACATCGGTCTGATCAACTCGCTTGCGACCTTCGCCCGCGTCAACAAGTACGGCTTCATCGAGAGCCCGTACCGCAAGATCGTGGACGGCAAGGTGACGAACGACGTCGTCTATCTGTCGGCGATGGAAGAAGCCAAGTATCACGTTGCACAGGCAAACTCGGTTCTGGACGACGACGGCTCCTTCTCCGAAGAATTCGTCGTTTGCCGCCACGCCGGCGAAGTCATGCTGGCACCGCGCGACAATATCAACCTGATGGACGTTTCGCCGAAGCAGCTCGTCTCGGTCGCGGCCGCGCTCATTCCGTTCCTCGAGAACGATGACGCCAACCGCGCGCTGATGGGCTCGAACATGCAGCGTCAGGCCGTGCCGCTGCTGCGTGCGGAAGCTCCCTTCGTCGGTACCGGCATGGAGCCGGTCGTCGCGCGCGACTCCGGTGCTGCGATCGCTGCCCGCCGCGGCGGTATCGTCGACCAGGTGGACGCGACCCGTATCGTTATCCGCGCCACCGAAGACCTGGATCCGTCCAAGTCGGGCGTCGATATCTACCGCCTGCAGAAGTTCCAGCGCTCCAACCAGAACACCTGCGTCAACCAGCGCCCGCTCGTCACTGTCGGTGACGTGATCAACAAGGGCGATATCATCGCGGACGGTCCGTCGACGGACCTCGGCGATCTGGCGCTCGGCCGCAACGCGCTCGTCGCGTTCATGCCGTGGAACGGCTACAACTACGAAGACTCGATCCTGCTCTCCGAGCGGATCGTGCGTGACGACGTCTTCACCTCGATCCACATCGAGGAATTCGAAGTGATGGCGCGCGACACCAAGCTTGGTCCGGAAGAAATCACCCGCGACATTCCGAACGTTTCGGAAGAAGCGCTGAAGAACCTGGACGAAGCCGGTATCGTGTACATCGGCGCCGAAGTTCAGCCGGGCGACATCCTCGTCGGCAAGATCACGCCGAAGGGCGAGAGCCCGATGACGCCGGAAGAAAAGCTTCTGCGCGCCATCTTCGGCGAGAAGGCGTCGGACGTTCGCGACACGTCGATGCGCATGCCGCCGGGCACCTTCGGCACGGTCGTAGAAGTGCGCGTCTTCAACCGCCATGGCGTCGAGAAGGACGAGCGCGCGATGGCGATCGAGCGCGAGGAAATCGAGCGGCTTGCGAAGGACCGCGACGACGAACAGGCGATCCTCGACCGCAACGTCTATGCGCGTCTGGTCGACATGCTTCGCGGCCACGTCGCCGTTGCCGGTCCGAAGGGCTTCAAGAAGGGCACCGAGCTCTCCAACGTCGTCATCAGTGAATATCCCCGCTCGCAGTGGTGGATGTTCGCTATCGAGGACGAGAAGGCTCAGGGCGAGATCGAAGCACTTCGCGCACAGTACGACGAATCCAAGTCGCGCCTTGAACAGCGCTTCATGGACAAGGTCGAGAAGGTTCAGCGCGGCGATGAGATGCCTCCGGGCGTCATGAAGATGGTCAAGGTCTTCGTCGCCGTGAAGCGCAAGATCCAGCCGGGTGACAAGATGGCCGGCCGCCACGGCAACAAGGGTGTCGTGTCGCGGATCGTCCCGATCGAAGACATGCCGTTCCTCGAAGACGGTACGCATGTCGACGTGGTTCTGAACCCGCTGGGCGTGCCGTCGCGCATGAATGTCGGCCAGATCCTCGAGACCCATCTCGGTTGGGCTTGCGCCGGCATGGGCAAGAAGATCGGAGCGATGCTCGATGCATATAAGGCGGGCGCTGACATTCAGCCGCTGCGCGATACCATCGACAGCGTCATCGGATCTGGCCCGAAGGGCGAGCCGATCAAGCAGTACGACGATGAATCGATCGTTCGGCTTGCCGAGCAGACCCGCCGCGGCGTTTCGATCGCGACACCGGTCTTCGACGGTGCTGTCGAAGCGGACGTCAACGAGATGCTGGAGCAGGCTGGCCTGAAGGTAACCGGTCAGTCGACGCTCTACGACGGCCGTACCGGCGAGACTTTCGATCGCCAGGTGACCGTGGGCTACATCTACATGCTGAAGCTCAACCACCTGGTCGACGACAAGATCCACGCCCGTTCGATCGGTCCTTACTCGCTCGTTACCCAGCAGCCGCTGGGCGGCAAGGCGCAGTTCGGCGGTCAGCGCTTCGGCGAAATGGAGGTCTGGGCTCTGGAAGCCTATGGTGCCGCCTACACGCTGCAGGAAATGCTGACGGTCAAGTCGGACGACGTCGCCGGCCGCACCAAGGTCTACGAGGCGATCGTCCGCGGCGACGATACCTTCGAAGCGGGTATTCCGGAGAGCTTCAACGTTCTCGTCAAGGAAATGCGCTCGCTGGGCCTTTCGGTCGAGCTGGAGAATTCCAAGGTCGATGACGTCGGTAGCACGGCGCAACTGCCGGACGCGGCGGAGTAAGAGTCATCAGGTGCGTGCCGCTAAGCGGCGCGCACCGTTTCCGCCGTCGGGCACCTGATTGTCCGCGGCAGGAAAAGGGCCGCACCCGATGCGGTTTTAGCTGTTTATGGGGCAGGGGCCGGCGCCCGGGATTGCCGGCACCCTCGCCAAGCTCAGGGCTTAAATGCCCGCAAAGGAGACAGGCATGAACCAAGAGGTCATGAATCTTTTCAATCCGCAGGTGCCTGCACAGACCTTCGATTCCATCCGGATTTCGATAGCGTCCCCGGAGAAGATTCTTTCCTGGTCTTACGGTGAGATCAAGAAGCCGGAGACGATTAACTACCGTACCTTCAAGCCGGAACGCGACGGTCTTTTCTGCGCCCGCATCTTTGGTCCGATCAAGGACTACGAGTGCCTGTGCGGCAAGTACAAGCGCATGAAGTACAAGGGCATCATCTGCGAAAAGTGCGGCGTCGAAGTCACGCTGTCGCGCGTTCGCCGCGAGCGCATGGGCCATATCGAGCTCGCCGCGCCGGTTGCTCACATCTGGTTCCTGAAGTCGCTGCCGAGCCGCATCGCAACGCTGCTCGACATGACGCTCAAGGATATCGAACGCGTTCTCTATTTCGAGAACTACATCGTCACCGAGCCGGGTCTGACGTCGCTCAAGGAAAATCAGCTCCTGAGCGAAGAAGAATACATGATCGCGGTCGACGAGTTCGGTGAGGACCAGTTCACCGCAATGATCGGCGCCGAAGCGATCTACGAGATGCTCGCATCGATGAATCTCGAGAAGATCGCGGGTGATCTGCGTTCGGAGATGGCCGAGACGACGTCCGATCTGAAGCAGAAGAAGCTGATGAAGCGGCTGAAGATCGTCGAGAACTTCATGGAATCCGGCAATCGTCCGGAATGGATGATCATGAAGGTGGTTCCGGTGATCCCGCCGGACCTGCGTCCGCTCGTGCCGCTTGACGGCGGCCGGTTCGCGACGTCCGACCTCAACGATCTCTATCGCCGCGTCATCAACCGCAACAACCGCCTGAAGCGGCTGATCGAGCTGCGTGCGCCGGGCATCATCATCCGCAACGAAAAGCGGATGCTGCAGGAATCCGTGGACGCGCTGTTCGACAACGGCCGCCGCGGCCGCGTCATCACGGGTGCGAACAAGCGTCCGCTGAAGTCGCTCTCCGACATGCTCAAGGGCAAGCAGGGCCGCTTCCGTCAGAACCTGCTCGGCAAGCGCGTCGACTATTCCGGCCGTTCGGTCATCGTGACCGGTCCGGAACTCAAGCTGCACCAGTGCGGCCTGCCCAAGAAGATGGCGCTCGAGCTCTTCAAGCCGTTCATCTACGCCCGCCTCGACGCCAAGGGTTACTCCTCGACCGTCAAGCAGGCGAAGAAGCTGGTCGAGAAGGAAAAGCCGGAAGTCTGGGATATCCTCGACGAGGTCATCCGCGAGCACCCGGTCCTTCTGAACCGCGCGCCGACCCTGCACCGCCTGGGCATCCAGGCCTTCGAGCCGATCCTGGTCGAAGGCAAGGCGATCCAGCTGCACCCGCTCGTCTGCACGGCCTTCAACGCCGACTTCGACGGCGACCAGATGGCCGTTCACGTGCCGCTGTCGCTCGAAGCACAGCTCGAAGCACGCGTGCTGATGATGTCGACGAACAACATCCTGCATCCGGCAAACGGTGCCCCGATCATCGTGCCGTCGCAGGACATGGTTCTCGGCCTCTATTATCTGTCGATCATGAACCAGAACGAGCCGGGCGAAGGCATGGCCTTCTCCGACATGGGCGAATTGCACCATGCGCTGGAGACCAAGGCCGTCACCCTGCACGCCAAGATCCGTGGCCGTTACAAGACCGTCGATGCCGAGGGCAACCCGGTTTCGAAGATCTATGAAACGACGCCTGGCCGCATGATCATCGGCGAACTCCTGCCGAAGAACCCGAACGTCCCCTTCGAAATCTGCAACCAGGAAATGACCAAGAAGAACATCTCCAAGATGATCGACACGGTCTATCGCCATTGCGGTCAGAAGGACACGGTCATCTTCTGCGACCGGATCATGCAGCTCGGCTTCTCGCATGCCTGCCGCGCCGGCATTTCGTTCGGCAAGGACGACATGGTCATTCCGGACACGAAGGTGAAGATCGTCGGCGACACCGAAGCGCTCGTGAAGGAATACGAGCAGCAGTACAATGACGGCCTCATCACCCAGGGCGAAAAGTACAACAAGGTCGTCGACGCCTGGGGCAAGGCGACCGAGAAGGTCGCCGAAGAGATGATGGCGCGCATCAAGGCCGTCGAGTTCGACGACAGCGGCCGCCAGAAGCCGATGAACTCGATCTACATGATGTCGCACTCGGGCGCCCGCGGTTCGCCGAACCAGATGCGTCAGCTTGGCGGCATGCGCGGCCTCATGGCAAAGCCCTCGGGCGAGATCATCGAAACGCCGATCATCTCGAACTTCAAGGAAGGCCTGACCGTGAACGAGTACTTCAACTCGACGCACGGTGCCCGTAAGGGTCTCGCCGACACCGCCTTGAAGACTGCGAACTCCGGTTACCTGACCCGTCGTCTCGTCGACGTGGCACAGGACTGCATCGTCACGCATACGGATTGCGGCACCGACAAGGGCCTCACCATGACTGCGATCGTCGATGCCGGTCAGGTCGTGGCTTCGATCGGCCAGCGTATCCTCGGCCGTACGGCGCTCGACAACATCGACAACCCGGTCACCGGTGAACGCATCGTCGATGCCGGCAAGATGATTCTCGAGCCGGACGTCGTCGCGATCGAAAAGGCCGGTATCCAGTCCGTCCGCATTCGTTCGGCACTGACCTGCGAGATCCAGACCGGCGTCTGCGGCGTTTGCTACGGCCGGGACCTCGCCCGCGGTACGCCTGTCAACATGGGCGAAGCCGTCGGCGTCATCGCGGCTCAGTCGATCGGCGAGCCGGGCACGCAGCTGACCATGCGTACGTTCCACCTTGGTGGTACGGCAACGGTGGTCGACCAGTCGTTCCTGGAAGCCTCTTATGAGGGCACGGTTCAGATCAAGAACCGCAACATGCTGCGCAACTCCGATGGCGTACTCGTCGCCATGGGCCGCAACATGGCGATCCAGATCCTCGACGAACGCGGTGTCGAGCGCTCCTCGCAGCGCGTTGCCTACGGTTCGAAGATCTTCGTCGACGATGGCGACAAGGTGAAGCGCGGACAGCGTTTCGCCGAATGGGATCCCTACACCCGTCCGATGATGACGGAAGTGGAAGGTACCGTTCACTTCGAAGACGTGGTCGACGGCATCTCGGTTCTGGAATCGACCGACGAGTCGACCGGCATCACCAAGCGTCAGGTTATCGACTGGCGTTCGACGCCACGCGGTACCGACCTGAAGCCGGCGATCGTCATCAAGGACAAGAATGGCAATATCGCCAAGCTTGCCCGCGGCGGCGAAGCCCGCTTCATGCTCTCGGTCGACGCGATCCTTTCGGTCGAGCCGGGACAGAAGGTCAGCCAGGGCGACGTTCTCGCCCGTTCGCCGCTCGAAAGCGCCAAGACCAAGGACATCACCGGTGGTCTGCCGCGTGTTGCCGAACTGTTCGAGGCACGTCGTCCGAAGGATCACGCCATCATCGCGGAGATCGATGGAACGATCCGTTTCGGCCGCGATTACAAGAACAAGCGTCGCGTGATGATCGAGCCGGCGGAAGACGGTGTCGAACCGGTCGAATACCTGATCCCGAAGGGCAAGCCCTTCCATCTTCAGGATGGCGACTACATCGAGAAGGGCGACTACATCCTCGACGGCAATCCGGCACCGCACGACATCCTGGCGATCAAGGGCGTGGAAGCACTTGCTTCCTATCTCGTGAACGAAATCCAGGAAGTCTACCGACTGCAGGGCGTTGTCATCAACGACAAGCACATCGAGGTGATCGTCCGGCAGATGCTTCAGAAGGTCGAAATCACCGACGCCGGTGACTCGACCTATATCGTCGGCGACAACGTCGACCGCATCGAGCTCGAGGACGTCAACGACTCTCTGCTTGCCGAAGGCAAGAAGCCCGCCTTTGGCGAGCCGGTGCTGCTGGGTATCACCAAGGCATCGCTGCAGACGCCGTCCTTCATCTCGGCCGCTTCGTTCCAGGAGACCACCAAGGTCCTCACCGAAGCTGCGGTCGCAGGCAAGACGGACAATCTGCAGGGTCTCAAGGAGAACGTCATTGTCGGCCGTCTCATCCCGGCCGGTACGGGCGGAACGATGACGCAGATCCGCCGCATCGCTACGGCCCGCGACGAGTTGATCCTCGAAGAGCGCCGCAAGGGCACCGGTGCGGAAAGCGCCACGCCGATGCTCGCCGACATGGCAAACGATCCCGCCGCGGCAGAATAAGCAAAAAAGGGGAGGGTATCTGCCCTCCCTGGCGAAACGATAAAGCCGCCCGGAGCGATCCGGGCGGCTTTTTCAGGTCGATGTGTTTGCCGTCGATGCGGCTCCAGATGCCGCGCGATCTCTCAACCGAAGCGAATGATGGCGACTTCGCCCTCGAGGGCGCCCTGATAGGCGGAAGCGTGCGGCTCCTCGTCCGGTATGCCGTCCAAGGTGCCGATCTGGTCGAGATCGGCTTCAAGGAAGCCTTCCTCGGCGAGTGCGTTCAGCGCCTCGCGCACCGCCGTATCGTCATCGGGTGCCCGCAGCATCACATGGATGTCGACGCCCTCGGCATCGCCGTCGGTCTCGTAGGCCTTGCCGATAACGATGAAGATCAGCGGTTCGTCGGGTGCGTTGTCGTTATCCGGTGTGACAGACATGGAAACATCCTCTTTGAAGAATAGTAACGGGCGATCGCGTTTCTTTTAAGTCGAAAGAGGCCGAAACCGGCGCGATCGATTCTCAAGCGTTGAGACGCGGGATGCGGGGAAACCGGATACACTTTGCCTCATCCTGCTCTACTGCATATTGCGCCAGACCGAAACCCGTTCCACGAATCGTACGATGGCCTGAAACATTTTTGGTCAGGGATGACGTCGAGGCAGGATATCGGGCAGGGCGCGACTCGCGGTCGTGGAAAACGACAGAAAGAGGTTGCTGATTCCTTAAGTGGGAACGACTATGCGCGACGACACGGGCCGGCGTTCGGCCGGACCTAGGGCACGGCAAGCGCGCAAAGCCTTGTTTCTCGGGCATATCAGGGCTGCAACGCCCAGATATTTCTTAATTGCCCTTGACGGATCGCCCCGAAATCAGTACACCCCGCCGCATCAGAGCCCATGTGAGGCTGGCTGGTTCGGAACGACGCGTTCTGGAGTTCGCCTCAAACAAGGTTCAAAACGCACGCTGACGAAATAATGCTGCACGCAAGACGCGCGAAATAGCGCGTCCTCTGCTTTTTGTGGGGCCATCTGCGAAAAAGCGGATCGGCCCTCGTTTTGCGCATTTCATAGGCGTTCGTTGTTGCCGGCGACGGCAAGCGATCCGCCCGAAAGGGTAACGAGACAAGTTTTTGTAAGGGATGGTTAGATGCCTACCGTAAACCAGCTGATCCGCAAGCCGCGTCAGGCACAGGTAAAGCGCAACAAGGTTCCTGCACTGCAGGAGAACCCGCAGAAGCGCGGCGTTTGCACCCGCGTCTACACGACGACCCCGAAGAAGCCGAACTCGGCTCTCCGTAAGGTCGCCAAGATCCGCCTGACGAATGGCTTCGAAGTGATCGGCTACATTCCGGGTGAAGGCCACAACCTTCAGGAGCACTCCGTGGTCATGATCCGCGGCGGCCGCGTGAAGGACCTTCCGGGTGTTCGTTACCACATCATCCGCGGCGTTCTCGATACGCAGGGTGTGAAGAACCGTAAGCAGCGCCGCTCGAAGTACGGCGCGAAGCGTCCGAAATAACATCGCAACCGGCGCCATTTCGCTGGTCATAAGATTTAAAGTTGAGAGACGAGAAGTATGTCCCGACGTCACAGAGCAGAAAAGCGTGAGATCAACCCGGATCCGAAGTTCGGTGATCTGGTCGTCACGAAGTTCATGAACGCAATCATGCTGCACGGCAAGAAGTCCGTTGCGGAAAGCATCGTCTACGGTGCGTTCGATGCGGTCCAGTCGAAGCTGAAGCAGGAGCCGGTCGCCGTGTTCCATTCCGCGCTCGACAACATCGCTCCGCATGTCGAAGTGCGTTCGCGCCGCGTCGGTGGTGCTACCTACCAGGTGCCGGTCGACGTTCGTCCGGAGCGCCGTCAGGCTCTCGCTATCCGCTGGCTGATCGCAGCTGCCCGTAAGCGCAATGAAACGACCATGGTCGATCGCCTGTGCGGCGAACTCATGGACGCAGCGAACAATCGCGGCAGCGCAGTGAAGAAGCGCGAAGACACCCACAAGATGGCTGATGCCAACCGTGCGTTCTCGCACTACCGCTGGTAATCAGAACAGGTTCCGAAAGGCAGTCTCTCATGGCTCGCGAATATAAAATCGAAGACTACCGAAATTTCGGTATCATGGCGCACATCGACGCCGGCAAGACGACGACGACCGAGCGTATCCTCTACTACACCGGCAAGTCCCACAAGATCGGCGAAGTCCATGACGGCGCCGCGACGATGGACTGGATGGAGCAGGAGCAGGAGCGCGGCATCACGATCACGTCTGCTGCGACGACCACCTTCTGGAAGGGTCGCGACGGCAAGACGCGGCGCTTCAACATCATCGACACTCCCGGCCACGTCGACTTCACCATCGAAGTCGAACGCTCGCTGCGCGTTCTCGACGGTGCGATCGCGCTTCTCGACGCCAACGCCGGTGTCGAGCCGCAGACGGAAACCGTCTGGCGCCAGGCCGAGAAGTATCATGTTCCGCGCATGATCTTCTGCAACAAGATGGACAAGACCGGCGCGGACTTCTACCGCTCGGTCGAGATGATCAAGACGCGCCTCGGCGCGACGGCCGTCGTTATGCAGCTGCCGATCGGCGCTGAAAGCGACTTCAAGGGTGTTGTCGACCTGATCGAGATGAATGCTCTCGTATGGCGCGACGAATCGCTCGGCGCCCAGTGGGACGTCGTCGAAATCCCGGCCGACATGAAGGAAAAGGCGGAAGAATACCGCGAAAAGCTGATCGAGACGGTTGTCGAGATCGACGAAGCGGCAATGGAAGCCTACCTGGAAGGTACCTATCCGGATAACGACAAGATCCGTGAACTGGTCCGTCGCGGTACGATCGACGTCAAGTTCCACCCCATGTTCTGCGGCACCGCCTTCAAGAACAAGGGCGTTCAGCCTCTGCTCGACGCCGTTGTCGATTACCTGCCGTCGCCGATCGACATTCCGGCGATCAAGGGTATCGACGTCAAGACCGAGGGCGAGATCACCCGTAAGGCCGACGACAACGAGCCGCTTTCGATGCTCGCGTTCAAGATCATGAACGACCCCTTCGTCGGTTCGCTGACCTTCGCGCGCATCTATTCCGGCAAGCTCGAAAAGGGCACGTCGGTGATGAACACGGTCAAGGAAAAGCGCGAGCGCGTCGGCCGCATGCTGCAGATGCACTCCAACTCGCGTGAAGACATCGAAGAAGCCTTCGCCGGCGACATCGTTGCTCTGGCCGGCCTCAAGGAAACCACCACGGGCGATACGCTTTGCGATCCGCTGAAGCCGGTTATCCTCGAGCGCATGGAATTCCCGGAGCCGGTCATCCAGATCGCGATCGAGCCGAAGACCAAGGGCGACCAGGAAAAGATGGGCCTCGCGCTCAACCGCCTGGCTGCCGAGGATCCGTCCTTCCGCGTCAAGACCGACGAGGAATCCGGCCAGACGATCATCGCCGGCATGGGCGAACTTCACCTGGACATCATCGTCGACCGCATGCGTCGCGAGTTCAAGGTCGAAGCTTCGGTCGGTGCTCCGCAGGTTGCCTACCGCGAGACCATTACGCGCAAGCACGAGGAAGATTACACGCACAAGAAGCAGTCCGGTGGTACCGGCCAGTTCGCGCGCGTCAAGATCGTCTTCGAACCGAACCCGGAAGGCGAAGACTTCGCATTCGAATCGAAGATTGTCGGTGGTGCTGTTCCGAAGGAATATATCCCCGGCGTTCAGAAGGGTATCGAAAGCGTCCTGTCCTCGGGTCCGCTCGCGGGCTTCCCGATGCTCGGCGTCAAGGCGACGCTGATCGACGGTGCGTTCCACGACGTCGACTCGTCGGTCCTGGCCTTCGAAATCGCTTCCCGTGCATGCTTCCGTGAAGCCGCGAAGAAGGCTGGAGCTCAGCTCCTCGAGCCGATCATGAAGGTCGAGGTCGTGACGCCGGAAGATTACGTCGGTGACGTTATCGGTGACCTGAACTCTCGCCGTGGCCAGATCCAGGGTCAGGAAGCACGCGGCGTCGCCGTGGTGATCAATGCCCACGTGCCGCTCGCGAACATGTTCAAGTACGTGGACAACCTGCGCTCGATGTCGCAGGGCCGCGCTCAGTACACGATGCTGTTCGATCACTACGCGCCGGTTCCGTCGAACGTCGCGCAGGAAATCCAGGCGAAGTATTCCGGTCAGAAGTGACCGGAATAGCCTAGCGCTGAAACAGAATGAAAAGATTTCCCCTCTAGGGGACAGGAAACGGAGAGCCGGAAATGGCAAAGAGCAAATTTGAGCGCAATAAGCCGCACGTCAACATTGGCACGATTGGCCACGTTGACCATGGCAAGACGTCGCTGACGGCAGCGAT
>NZ_AQWP01000040.1 GCF_000375585.1 Sinorhizobium meliloti 4H41
TTGATGATGTCATTGCCGTCTTCGCCGGAAAAGATATCGTTGCCGAGCCCGCCGATCAGCGTGTCGGCGCCGGCGCCGCCGTCGAAGCTGTCATTGCCGTCGCCGCCTTCCGCGTAGTCATCGCCCGCTCCGGCCTTGAAAAAGTCGTTGCCAAGCCCNCCATAGAGCAAGTCGTTGCCAAGCCCGCCGTCGAGATAGTCGTCACCGGCATTACCCCAAATGGAATCACTGCCATCATAGCCGCGGATCGTGTCCGCAAGATTCGTACCCATGAGCTTGTTGGCGACGTTGGTTCCATTGATGTTCATTCGTTTACTCCCTGCTGTTCTGACGGCAGGGGTGGTGAAGTTCGAATGAGGCGTAACGGTGACACGCCTTACGCCGGAATTGCGCGCGTGGAACAAGCTGTTGTTTACTCGAAAGGAAAAGGGCGGCAGTTGTGTGGATAACGTTTTTTCCCGCCTCCTCGGAGAGCTTTCAGCTACCGGGAAGTTCGGGAGCAAGCGCAAGCCCTGTCCCTTTAACGAGTGCCGAAAGGCTTGGCCGATTGCGGATTAATGCTTCGCAAGCGTAACGGTCATAAGGCTCTTTCCAGTCCCGCCGTAACCGGACTTGGGCATGCAAGACAAAGGCGGCAGGAGGCAACAGCCGCGGCAGGACGTAAGACCAGACCGTCAGGTAAGTGTGCGGGAGAAGTAAGCTAGCCGGCCTTCTTCAGCCCGGCGGCCTTTCTAAGGTCGTCATTCATTCGGCTCTGCCAGCCTTTGCCGGTCGCCTTGTAATGCTCGATAATGTCCGGATCCAAGCGGATGGATAGCTGCTGCCTGGGCTTCTCGATGGCTGGCCGGCCCCTGGCACGCTTGATGCTCTCGGCGAGGTCGGGAAAAGCCTCGGCGAAGGGCTTGGCTTGCCTAAGCTGCTCTTCGGTAGCCTCGGGAGCATCCGGGTCGCTGGCTATCTTGCGCTGAATTTCTGCCTCCTCCTTGTCGGAGATATGGCGAATGCGGCGGGATGGGTTCGTCATAGTAAGCTCCTCTCCTTCCGGCTGGCGTCACGCATGGAGATAATCGAAATACCTTCCGAGCCAAGGCGGGCGAAGACCACGGCAATCACGCCATTGCGCAGGACGCCGATTGCCATGAAGCGGCCTTCCTTGGCCGGGACCACTACGGACGAAGAGAAGAACTCCATGTCGAGCTCGGCGAAATCATAGGCGTGCTTGCCGATGTTGGTCTGGCGCTTGGTTTCGTCGTACGTGATCTTCATGCATTTTTTGTATCACGTTTAATTCCGAATGCAAAAATAAAAGTGATACGGAAAATGTGATACGGAAAAGCGAGGCTTTCGAATGACCGACGAGACCCGAAAAACGGCCTCCATCCTGCCGAAGGACCGCAACGTCAACATCAATATGGAAAACTGAGGGGATGACCAGCTTATCATGTCGCATGGAGTCGCCAGCAAGAGGTTGGCAATGCTTGGAAATCAAGGGAGATCGTTGCGAGGCCGTGCGACACGGGTATAAGCAGATCTCTCTGCGGCCGTATCAGCTAAGTTCTTGAATTTATTGATATGAAGATGGTGATCCCGGCGCGATTCGAACGCGCGACCCCCAGATTAGGAATCTGGTGCTCTATCCTGCTGAGCTACGGGACCACTCGGAATAGACCCATACAAAAGCGAGGCTCGTTCGCCAAGTGTTTTTCGGCGATCACAGCCGATTTGCAGGCGCTCCCGAAGATCGGGAGCATATCCCGATGAATTTAGGTTGGGCCGACTCGAAATCATGAACGCGATCGATTCAAGTCGTTTGAGCGGCATGCGGGCGGCAAACCACACACAGTTTTCCTCATCCCACTAGCGTCCCCGATACGGTGGATGCTAAGCAAGGCCCGCGGCGCCGGAGGAGAGGCTGCCGCGTTTCTCGCCAACGATCTTATCCCAAAGACCAGATATATGTTTATCGGAATTGACTGGGGCGGCACGAAAATGGAGGTCATCGCGCTCGATCGCGACGGCGAGACGCGTGCCCGCCATCGTGTCCCGACACCCACCAGCGGCTATGAGGATTGCGTCCGTGCCGTCGTAGAGCTCGTCGCCTCGGCCGAAAGCACCGCCGGCGAGCGCGGCTCGATCGGCATCGGCATACCCGGCAGTCCCAATCCGCGCACCGGCATCGTGCGCAATTCCAATGCGGTGCTCATCAACGGCAAGCCGCTCGGGCGGGATCTTGCGGCTGCGCTCGGACGTGAGGTGCGCCTGGCCAACGACGCCAATTGCCTTGCGGTCTCCGAAGCCGTCGACGGGGCGGGGAAGGACGCGGGCGTCGTCTTCGGCGTGATCGTGGGTACGGGCCATGGCGGGGGTCTGGCGATCGGCAAGAAGGTTCACGCCGGCTACCAGGGCGTCGCGGCCGAGATCGGCCATTATCCGCTGCCCTGGATGACGAAGGACGAATATCCGGGGCACAGGTGCTGGTGCGGCAAGCTCGGTTGTCTCGACATGTATGCCTGCGGCACCGGTCTGGAACTCGACTACCGCATGACGACCGGGACGGACCGGCGCGGGCGGGACATCATCGAGGCGAAGCGCGCGGGCGATCCGGTGGCAATCGGTGTCTACGAGCGCTTCGTCGACCGGCTGGCCCGCAGCCTCGCGCTGTTGACCAACATCGTCGATCCCGACGTCTTCGTGCTCGGCGGCGGCATGTCCAATGTCGACGAGATTTACGGCGAGTTGCCGGCATCGATCACCAGATATCTCTTCGGCGACAGTTTCGAGACGCCGATCCGCAAGGCGGTGCACGGCGACAGTTCCGGCGTGCGCGGCGCCGCATGGCTTTGGAAGGATTAATCGCCAGGCGGGGGAATTTTGCAGGATCGCGCATCGCACTCGTCCAGTTCGACCACTGACCAAGCGGAGGCATTATGAACATAGACAATGATCTGCGCCGGATTGCGCTGCAGGAGCAGCAATTGCAGTTCGACCGCTTCGATCTCGAGACGGCCTGGAAGCTGGGCGCAACGCTTCGCCGGATGGCCGCGGAACGCAAGCTCGGCTGCGTCATCGACATCACGCTCTTTTCCATGCAGGTCTTCTATGCGGCCCTCGACGGGGCGACGCCGGACAATCCGAACTGGGTGCGCCGCAAGCGCAACACGGTGTTCCGCCTGTTCAAGAGCAGCTACGCCACCGGGCTCAGCCTCCTCAAGCAGCAAACGAATTTGCAGGCGAAGCTCGGCCTGCCGGATGCCGAGTTTGCCGCCCATGGCGGCAGCTTCCCGATCGTCGTCAAGGGAACGGGCTGCATCGGCGCCGTCACCGTTTCCGGCCTGCCGCAGCGGGAGGACCATAACCTCGTGATCGAGGCGCTGGCAGAACTTCTCGGCGCGGATCACGACGCGCTAAAGCTGGAAAGCTGACGGAGAGCGGATGGGCATGGATATTCATCTCCAGGCAGGCGAACTCGCGGGCTGGCTGAACGATGCTGCCTTGCCGCTCTGGCGGCAGAAAGGCTTCGAGGGGGAGGGTGGCGGCTTCGTCGAGACGATCGACATGAAAGGCGAACCGACGCGGGCCGACCGCCGCTCCCGCGTGCAGCCCCGGCAGGTCTACTGCTTCGCCGCGGCCGGCCGGCGTGGCTGGAATGGAGACTGGCGCACCGCCGCCGAAGGCGGCCTTCTTTATTTCGACCGCGTCTACGGACAGCCGGGCGGCTTTTACGGGGCGCTGGCGAATGCCGACGGCAAGCTCATCGACGCTTCCTTCGACCTCTACAACCAGGCTTTTGCCTTGCTTGCCTTCGCCCATCTGGCGGAAGTCCTGCCGGAGCGCGGAGCCGAGATGGTGGGGCGCAGCGACAAACTCAGGCGGCAGCTCGAAGCCCGTTGCAAGCATCCGCTCGCCGGCTTCGAGGAGGACGAACCGCCGCGCCTGCCGCTCGGCTCCAATCCGCACATGCATCTCTTCGAAGCCTGCCTCGCAAGCGAGGAGGCGGAGGGATTCGACCGCGTCGCCTGGGCCAATCTCGCCGACGAGATTGCGCAGCTGGCCATGGACCGGTTCATCGACGCCGAGAGCGGGGCGCTGCGTGAGTTCTTCGACCACGACTGGGCGCCGTTCCCCGGCGAAAAGGGCCGTATCGTCGAGCCGGGGCATCATTTCGAATGGGCATGGCTGCTCCTGCGCTGGGCGGAACGGCGCGGCAATGCGCAGGCGATCGTCGAGGCCCGGCGGCTTTTCGATATCGGCGAGAAATATGGAACATGCCCCGAGCGGGACGTGATCGTGATGACGCTCCTCGACGATTTCTCCGTTGCCGATCCGACAGCGCGGCTTTGGCCGCAGACGGAGTGGCTGAAGGCGGCGATCCGATTTGCGGCGTTGACCGAAGGTGCGGAGAAAGAGCGCTATCTCGCTTCGGCTGGACGCGCCATGGGGGCGCTGCAGCGCTTTCTGGACGTGCCTGTCCGCGGCCTCTGGCGCGATAAGCAGAAGGCGGATGGCACCTTTGTCGAAGAACCGGCGCCAGCAAGCACCTTCTATCATATTCTTTGCGCGATCTATGAAGTGGAAGATTGCCTCAAGCGGATGTGACCGGCGGAAGACCGCACACACTTCTCCTCATCCCGCTCTCTTATCGGCCCCCGCACCCGCGGCGGGCCGCTTTTTATTCACCCATCTGCAATTGTGACCATCACGTATGTTGACATAAAGATATCTTTATGTGAGTAAATCGATAATTCTTTGTCGTTTTCAGAACGGGAGATCTCCCATGTCCGCCGCCGACGCCCTCTTTGGAAACGTCTCGCCCAAGCCGGATGGTTCGGAAATTTTCCGGCAGCTCGCCCGGGCGGCGGCTGAACGCATCCTCATCATGGATGGCGCCATGGGAACGGAGATCCAGCAGCTCGGTTTCGTGGAGGATCACTTCCGCGGCGAACGCTTCGGTGGGTGCGCCTGCCATCAGCAGGGCAACAACGACCTCCTGACGCTCACTCAGCCGAAGGCGATCGAGGACATTCATTACCACTACGCCATCGCCGGCGCCGATATCCTCGAAACCAACACCTTCTCCTCGACGCGGATCGCCCAGGCCGATTACGGCATGGAGGACATGGTCTACGATCTCAATCGCGACGGCGCGCGGCTGGCGCGGCGGGCGGCGAAGCGGGCCGAGGCGGAGGATGGCCGGCGGCGCTTCGTGGCAGGCGCGCTCGGCCCCACCAACCGCACCGCGTCTATCTCGCCGGACGTCAACAACCCCGGCTATCGGGCCGTCAGCTTCGACGATCTGAGGCTCGCCTATGCCGAGCAGGTGCGGGGCCTCATCGACGGCGGTGCCGACATCATCCTGATCGAGACGATCTTCGATACGCTGAATGCCAAGGCGGCGATCTTCGCCACGCAGGAAGTCTTTGCCGAAAAGGGGGGGCGCCTGCCGGTGATGATCTCCGGAACGATCACCGATCTCTCCGGCCGTACCCTCTCGGGCCAGACGCCCACGGCCTTCTGGTATTCGGTGCGCCATGCGGAGCCGTTTACGATCGGGCTCAATTGCGCGCTCGGCGCCAATGCGATGCGCGCCCATATTGACGAGCTCTCGGCGGTTGCCGACACGCTCGTCTGCGCCTATCCGAATGCCGGCCTGCCGAACGAGTTCGGCCGCTATGATGAAAGCCCCGAGCAGATGGCGTCGCAGGTCGAGGGCTTCGCCCGCGATGGTCTCGTCAACATCGTCGGCGGCTGCTGCGGTTCCACGCCGGCCCATATCCGCGCCATCGCCGAAGCGGTCGCCAAATATCCACCGCGCCGGGTGCCCGAGATCGATCGCCGCATGCGGCTTTCCGGCCTCGAACCCTTCACGCTTACCGACGAGATCCCCTTCGTCAACGTCGGAGAACGCACCAACGTCACCGGCTCGGCGAAGTTCCGCAAGCTGATCACGGCCGGGGACTACGCCGCCGCACTCGATGTGGCGCGCGATCAGGTTGCGAACGGCGCCCAGATCATCGACGTCAACATGGACGAAGGCCTGATCGATTCGAAGCGCGCGATGGTCGAGTTCCTGAACCTCGTCGCCTCCGAGCCGGATATCGCCCGCGTACCGGTAATGATCGACTCGTCCAAATGGGAGGTGATCGAAGCCGGGCTCAAATGCGTTCAGGGCAAGGCGCTGGTGAATTCCATCTCGCTCAAGGAAGGCGAGGAGGCTTTCCTGCACCATGCGCGCCTCGTGCGCGCCTATGGCGCCGCTGTGGTGGTGATGGCGTTCGACGAGAAAGGCCAGGCCGATACGAAGACCCGCAAGGTGGAAATCTGCCGGCGGGCCTATCGCCTGCTGACGCAAGAGGTTGGCTTCCCCCCGGAGGACATCATCTTCGACCCGAATATCTTCGCGGTCGCGACCGGCATCGAGGAGCATAACAATTACGGCGTCGACTTCATCGAGGCGACGCAAGAGATCATCGCGGCACTGCCGCATGTCCACGTCTCCGGCGGCGTGTCGAACCTCTCCTTCTCCTTCCGCGGCAACGAGCCGGTGCGCGAGGCGATGCACGCCATCTTCCTTTATCACGCGATCCAGGCCGGCATGGACATGGGCATCGTCAATGCCGGACAGCTTGCCGTCTATGACGCGATCGACCCGGAGCTGCGCGAAGCCTGCGAGGACGTGGTGCTCAACCGCCGGGCCGATTCGACCGAGCGCCTCCTGGAGATCGCCGAGCGCTATCGCGGGAAGGGCGGGAACCAGGGCAGGGAGAAGGACCTTTCCTGGCGCGAATGGCCGGTGGAGAAGCGGCTCGAACATGCGCTCGTCAACGGAATTACCGAATTCATCGAAGCCGATACGGAAGAAGCCAGGCTTGCCGCCGAGCGGCCGCTGCATGTCATCGAGGGGCCGCTGATGGCCGGGATGAACGTCGTGGGCGATCTCTTCGGCTCCGGCAAGATGTTCCTGCCGCAGGTGGTCAAGTCCGCCCGGGTGATGAAGCAGGCCGTTGCGGTGCTGCTCCCCCATATGGAGGAAGAGAAGCGCGCCAATGGCGGCGGCGAAGCGCGCGAGAGTGCCGGCAAGATCCTGATGGCGACCGTCAAGGGCGACGTGCACGACATTGGCAAGAACATCGTCGGCGTCGTGCTCGCCTGCAACAATTACGAGATTATCGACCTCGGCGTCATGGTGCTCTCGGCTAAGATCCTCGAGGTGGCGCGCGAGCAGAAGGTCGACATCGTCGGCCTTTCCGGCCTCATCACCCCGTCGCTGGACGAGATGGCACATGTCGCTTCCGAGCTCGAACGGGAGGGCTTCGATGTCCCGCTGCTGATCGGCGGGGCGACGACCAGCCGCGTGCACACGGCGGTGAAGATCAATCCGCGTTACAGCCTCGGCCAGACGGTCTATGTCACCGACGCTAGCCGCGCGGTCGGCGTCGTGTCGAGCCTGCTTTCGCCGGAAGTCCGCGACTCCTACAAGAAGACGGTCCGCGCGGAGTATCTCAAGGTTGCCGACGCACATGCCCGCAACGAAGCCGAGAAGCGCCGTCTGCCGCTTTCGCAAGCGCGGGCGAATGCCCTTCGGATCGACTGGGACGCTCACCAGCCGAAGGTGCCGTCCTTCCTCGGCACGCGTATTTTCGAGGGCTGGGACCTCGCCGAACTGGCCCGCTATATCGACTGGACGCCGTTCTTCCAGACCTGGGAGTTGAAGGGGGTGTTCCCGAAGATTCTCGATGACGAACGCCAGGGGGCTGCCGCTCGCCAGCTCTTCGAGGATGCGCAGGCGATGGTCGAAAAGATCGTGGCCGAGGCATGGTTCGCCCCGAAGGCCGTGATCGGCTTCTGGCCGGCCGCCGGCATGGGCGACGACGTCCGCCTCTTTACCGACGAGGTGCGCGAAGCCGAGCTTGCCACCTTCTTCACGCTGCGTCAGCAAATGGTGAAGCGTGACGGCCGGCCGAATGTCGCCCTTGCCGACTTCGTCGCACCGGCGGCGAGCGGCAAGCGGGACTATGTCGGCGGTTTCGTGGTGACGGCCGGCATCGAGGAGGTGGCGATCGCCGAACGCTTCGAGCGGGCGAACGACGACTATTCCTCGATCATGGTGAAGGCGCTTGCGGACCGCTTCGCAGAGGCCTTTGCCGAGCGCATGCATGAATATGTCCGCAAGGAGCTGTGGGGCTATGCTCCGGACGAAGCCTTCACGCCGCAGGAACTGATCGCCGAACCCTATGCGGGCATCCGCCCTGCGCCCGGCTACCCGGCGCAGCCCGACCACACGGAGAAGGAGACGCTTTTCCGGCTCCTGGATGCGGAAGCTGCTATCGGCGTCAGGCTCACCGAAAGTTTTGCGATGTGGCCGGGTTCTTCGGTATCGGGCCTCTATGTCGGCCATCCCGATTCCTATTACTTCGGTGTCGCAAAGATCGAGCGCGATCAGGTGGAGGACTATGCCGATCGCAAGCGCATGAGCGTCCGCGATGTCGAGCGCTGGTTGTCGCCGATCCTCAATTACGTGCCGATGCCGGAGACGGAAGCGGCGGAGTAGGCCGCGGAATTCATCCGTCCGGACGTGCGTCGTTTTCAGGTGTCCGCTAGGGCATTTCAAGGTTTCATGGAAACGCTGAAATGCCCAACCATTTAATCCAACGCACTTCGGACGGAAAACCGTTACACACTTTTCCTGGAAGTGCTCTAGCGGCCCCCGGCCAGGATCATCTGAGCCGCCTTCTCGGCGATCATGATCGTCGGAGAATTGGTGTTGCCGGAGGTGATCGTCGGCATGATCGAGGCATCGGCGATGCGCAGGCCGGCAATGCCGCGCAGCCGCAACTCGGGATCCACGACGCTATCGGGGTCGCCACCCATGCGGCAGGTACCGACGGGATGGAAGATCGTCGTGCCGATGTCGCCTGCCGCGCGTTTCAGCTCCTCGTCCGTCTCGCAGTTCGACCCGGGCTTGAACTCGACGGGATTGTAGCGGGCGAAAGCGGGCTGCGCGACGATGCGGCGGGTGAGCCGGATCGACTTCACGGCCACGTCCCGGTCGGCCTCGGCCGTCAGGTAGCGCGGGCGGATGTCCGGCGCCGCGGCGAAATCCGGGCCTTTCAGATGTACGGAACCGCGGCTTTCCGGCCGCAGATTGCAGACGCTCGCGGTGATGGCGGGAAAGGGGTGTACCGGCTCGCCGAATTTTTCGAGCGTCACCGGTTGTACGTGATACTGCAGGTCCGGCGTTTCCTTCTCCGGGCCCGATCGCGTGAAGATACCGAGCTGGCTCGGCGCCATGGCCATCGGGCCGGAGCGGCGGACAAGGTATTCGAGGCCGATCGCGGCCTTGCCGAAAAGTGAAGTCGCCTTTTCATTGAGCGTCGGGACGCCGGTCACCTTGTAGGCGAGACGCAATTGCAGATGGTCCTGCAGGTTTTCGCCGACACCGGGCAGTTCGTGGCGGACCTCGATGCCGTTTTCGCGCAGCACGTCAGGCCGGCCGATTCCGGAGAGTTCGAGGATATGCGGCGAGCCGATCGCCCCGGCCGAGAGCACGGTTTCGCGGCGCGCCCGGGCGCCTTTCGTGATTCCGTCATGCTGGAACTCGACGCCGGCGATGCGGCCATCTTCGAGAATGAGCCGGCGGACATGGGCTTTCGTCAGGATCGTAAGGTTCCGCCGGTTCCTGGCAGGTTTCAGGAAGGCCTTGGCCGTATTCCAGCGGATGCCGGACCGCTGGTTGACGTCGAAATAACCGGAGCCCTCGTTGTTGCCGCGGTTGAAGTCGTCGGTCTCCGGAATGCCCGCTTCGGTCGCAGCCTTCTGGAAGGCGTCGAGCACCGCCCAACGGACGCGCGCTTTCTCGACCCGCCATTCGCCGCTTGCGCCGTGCATGTCGTCGGCGCCGCGGTAATGGTCCTCGGATTTCCTGAAGAACGGCAGCACGTCGTTCCAACTCCAGCCGGGGCAGCCGAGCTGGCGCCAGAGGTCGTAATCTCGCGCCTGCCCGCGCATGTAGATCATGCCGTTGATCGAGGAGCAGCCGCCGAGCACCTTGCCGCGCGGGTAACCGAGAGACCGGCCGTTGAGACCCTCCTCCGCCGCCGTGGTGAAGCACCAGTCGGTGCGCGGATTGTTGATGCAATAGAGATAGCCGACCGGAATGTGGATCCAGTGATAATTGTCGCTGCCGCCGGCCTCGAGCAACAGCACGCGGTGGTCCGGGTTTTCCGACAGGCGGTTGGCGAGCACGCAGCCGGCGCTGCCCGCTCCGACGATGATGAAGTCGAACGTGTCCATTGGTTTTCTCTATGTCGAGGCCCGACGTGGTTCGGACCGATGCATGGTCAATGCTTGTGTCTATGCTCGAAGCCGAGCCTGCGGCCGAGCCGGGAGTTGTAGAACTCGCCGACGATGCCGCGGCGGAACAGAAGCACGCAGACCATGAAGACGATGCCGGTTATGATCGTGACCGGAAATTCCGACGTCGCCAGATAGTTCTGCAGCGTCACGACGAGACCCGCGCCGAAGAGCGGCCCGATCAGCGTTCCGATGCCGCCGAGAAGCGTCATCAGGATGACCTCACCGGACATCTGCCAGCTGACGTCGGTCAGCGTCGCGAACTGGAAGACGAGTGCCTTCAGACCGCCGGCAAGCCCGGTAAGCGCCGCCGACATCACGAAGGCTGCGAGTTTGTAGTTCCTGACCGAGTAGCCGAGCGAGATCGCGCGCGTCTCGTTCTCGCGGATCGACTTCAGGATCATGCCGAAGGGCGAATTTATGATCCGCCAGATCATGGCGATGCCGATGACGAAGACGGCGAGCACGAAATAATACATGTTCGTCGGCTGCGAGAGATCGATGAAACCGAGGAGATGGCCGCGGGGCACCGACTGGATGCCGTCCTCGCCGCGGGTGAACCCGGCCTGGAGGCAGAAGAAGTAGAACATCTGGGCCAGCGCCAGCGTGATCATGGCGAAGTAGATGCCCTGCCGGCGGATCGCGAAGAAACCGACGACCGCGCCGAGAAGTGCAGCGCCGACGACGCCGAGGAGGACGCCGAGTTCGGGCGGCACGCCCCATTCCTTGACGGCATGCGCGGTGAAATAGGCCGCGCCGCCGAAGAAGGCGGCATGGCCGAAGGAGAGCAGCCCGGTATAGCCGAGCAGCAGATTGAAGGCGCAGGCAAAGAGCGCGAAGCACAGAATCTTCATGAGGAAGACGGGGTAGAAGAACAGGGGCGCAAGCAGCAGGCAGGCAAGGCCGACGCCGAGAAACACCGTCTGAACGATGGCCGGCGAGCGTTCCTTCTGCTTCGCGAGTTCGAGTGTCAGCGTCATATCAAGCATCCCGGCCGAAGAGACCCGCGGGCCTCAGCAGGAGAACGATGGCCATGATCACGAAGATCACGATGTTGGAGGCCTCCGGATAGAAGACCTTGGTCAATCCTTCGGCGATACCCAGCAGATAACCGGTGACGATCGCGCCCATGATCGAGCCCATGCCGCCGACGACGACCACCGCGAAGACGACGATGATGATGTTCGATCCCATCAGCGGCGAGACCTGGTAGATCGGCGCCGCGAGAACTCCGGCAATTGCGGCGAGCGCCGCTCCGAGCCCGTAGGTCAGCGTCAGCAGGAAGGGCACGTTGATGCCGAAGGATTGCACCAGGACCGGATTTTCCGTAGCGGCGCGCAGATAGGAGCCGAGCTTGGTCTTCTCGATCATGAGCCAGGTGCCGAGGCAGATCACCAGCGAAAAGACGATGACCCAGCCGCGATAGATAGGCAGGAACATGAAGCCGAGATTGGCCCCGCCCGTCAGCAGCGCCGGCGTCGCATAGGGCTGGCCGGACGCGCCGTAGAGATAGCGGAAGGTGCCTTCGATGGTGAGCGCCAGGCCGAAGGTGAAGAGGAGGCCGTAGAGCGGATCGAGCGTATAGAGCCGTCTCAGCATCGTGCGCTCGATAACGGCGCCGATGAGGCCGACGAGAAGGGGCGCGAGAATGAGCGCCGGCCAATAGCCGATGCCGAAATAGGATAGCAGCAGCCAGGCCATGAAGGCGCCGAGCATATACTGCGCGCCGTGGGCGAAGTTGATGACGCGCAGGAGCCCGAAGATGATGGCGAGGCCGAGGCTCAGGAGCGCATAGAAGGAGCCGTTGATGAGCCCGATCAGCAGCTGCCCGAGGAAGGCCTGGAGTGGAATTCCGAAAATCATCGTCATGGTCTACACCCCGAGCACATCATGCAGCATGTCCATGCGCGCGGAAAGCTCCGAAACCGGAAACTCGCCGGCCACACGCCCATGGTCCATCAGGTAGAAGCGGTCCGCGACCTTGCTCGCGAAACGGAAGTTCTGTTCCACCAGGAGAACGGTGATGCCGCGTTCCTTCAGCTTCTTCAGGACCTCGCCGATGCGCTGCACGATCACCGGGGCAAGCCCCTCGGTCGGCTCGTCGAGCAGCATCATCCGGACTCCGGTCCGCAGGATGCGGGCGATCGCCAGCATCTGCTGCTCGCCGCCGGAAAGCTTGGTCCCGGCGCTGTTGCGGCGCTCGTGCAGATTGGGAAAAAGCTCGAAAATCTCGTCGATCGTCATGCCGCCCTTCGCGACCGCCGGCGGCAGCAGGAGATTTTCGTAGACGGTAAGCGTGGAGAATATGCCGCGCTCCTCGGGGACGAATCCCAGGCCGCGATGGGCGACGCGGTGGAGGGGCACGTGGATGAGGTCCTCGCCGGCGAAGCTGATTTCACCTCTGCGCTCGCGCACGATCCCCATGATCGCGCGCAGGGTCGTCGTCTTGCCGACGCCGTTGCGGCCGAGCAGCGTGACCATTTCGCCTTCGCCGACGGTCATGTCGACGCCATGCAGGACGTGGCTTTCGCCGTACCACGCGTTAAGGTCGGCCACCTTGAGAAGCGGTTTCATCTGGAGGCCTCCTCCGTGCCCATATAGGCTGTGCGGACGCGCGGATCCTCCGAGACCGTCGCATAGTCGCCTTCCGCGAGGATCTCGCCGCGCTGCAGGACGGTGACGTGATGGCAGAGCGTCGCGACGACCGAGAGGTTGTGCTCGACCATCAGCACTGCGCGCTCGCGCGCCACTGCGCGGATGATCTCGGCGACCATGCCGACGTCCTCGTGCCCCATGCCGGCCATGGGCTCGTCGAGGAGCAGCACCTTCGGCTCGAGCGCCAGCGTCGTGGCGATTTCGAGTACGCGCTTGCGACCGTAGGAGAGGTCCGCGGCGAGGGCGTTCGCCTCCCTGTCGAGACCGACGGAACGGATCAGCTGCTCGGCCTTGCCGTTGAGGGTGTCGAGCGACGATAAGGATTTCCAGAACTGCGTCGCAAGGCGATTCGGCCGTTGCAGCGCGACGCGGACATTGTCGAGCACGGTCAGGTGTGGGAACACCGCCGAGATCTGAAACGAGCGTACCAGACCCATGCGGGCGACCTTGTCGGGCGCGGTCCTGGTGATGTCCTCGCCGAGCAGGGTGATCGTGCCATGGGTCGGCTGCAGGAACTTCGTCAGGAGATTGAAGACGGTGGTCTTGCCGGCCCCGTTCGGGCCGATCAGCGCATGCACGCGGGCATGATGGATATCGAGGTCGACGTCCTTGACGGCGGTGAAGCCGCCGAAGTCGCGGCGGAGCCCGCGGGCGGACAGTACCACCCGCGGCGCTCCATTCTCCAAAGGCATGGCGACGGTCATCGTCTTGCCGATCAGGACTTCACGAGCTCGCAGCCGCTCTGGGCCGGGTCGATGAAGGCTTCCTTCCCGGGAATGGTCGCGAGAACCTTGAAGTAGTCCCAGGGCTCCTTGCTCTCGTCCGGCTTCTTGACCTCGAGAAGATACATGTCGTGGATCATCCGCCCGTTCGGCGCGACCGTCCCGTTCTTCGCAAAGACGTCGTCGACCGGAAGCGCGTGCAGCTCTTTGGCGACAGCTTCCGTCTCGTCGGTTCCGGCCTTCTCGATCGCTTTCAGATATTGCAGTACGGCCGAGTAGGTGCCGGCATGAACCATATTAGGCATTTTGCCGGTGCGCTCCATGAAGCGCTTGCCGAACTTGGCGCTCTCCTCGTCGCGGTTCCAGTAGAAGCCTTCGGTGAGCGTCAGCCCCTGCGCCGCATCGAGGCCGAGACCGTGGACCTCGGCCAGCGTGAAGAGCAGGGCCGCCAGGCGTTGCCCGCCCTGGACGATGCCGAACTCGGCCGCCTGCTTGATGGCGTTCGAGGTGTCGAGACCGGCATTGGCAAGACCGATCACCTTGGCTCCCGAGGACTGGGCCTGCAGCAGGAAGGAGGAAAAATCGGTGGTTGCAAGCGGATGGCGGACGGCTCCGACGACGGTGCCGCCGTTCTCCTTGACATAGTTGCCGGTGTTTTCTTCCAGCGAATAGCCGAAGGCATAATCGGCGGTCAGGAAGAACCAGCTGTCGCCGCCCTGCTTGACCAGCGCGCCGCCGGTGCCGACCGCGAGCGAGTGGGTGTCATAGGCCCAATGGAAGCCGTAGGGGCTGCACTGCTTGCCGGTGAGCTCCGTCGTTGCGGCCCCGGTGACGATGTCGATCTTCTTCTTTTCTTTCGAGATCGCCTGCACGGCAAGCGCAACGGAGGAGGTGGTCAGCTCCATGATGCTGTCGACCTGCTCGGTGTCGTACCATTGCCGCGCAATGTTGGAGGCGATGTCGGGCTTGTTCTGATGGTCGGCGGTCACCACCTCGACCGGGACGCCGAGCACTTTGCCGCCAAAGTCTTCGACGGCCATCAGCGCCGCCTCGTAGGAGGATTTGCCGCCGAAATCGGCATAGACACCGGATTGATCGTTGAGAATGCCGATCTTGACCTTGCCGTCGGATGCGTCGGCAAGGGCGGCGGTGCTGCCGGCGAGCACCATTGCGAGCGTGGCGATCAGTTTCTTGTGCATTTGTCCTCCTCCCAAAGGTTCTATGTTTTAAAGGGCGATGCGAAGCCGCCGTGCGGATACACATAGGGCTCGGCCGTGCCCTTTCGAGACCTCGGCCGCCTCCCCACATCGCTCTGTTCAAATTTGACCAGACATGCTCCTCAAATGTCGGCCGCGATGTTTACCATCCAGAAAATTCTGCTTGGAAGCAAGTCGGTCGACCCGTAAATTGCAAACAGCATCTGTTCATTTTTGAACAGAAGGGGAGGGACATGAATCCGAATTTTACCTGGGACGATCTGCAGTTCTTCCTCGCGGTCGCGCGAACGGGCCAGCTCTCGACGGCAGCGCGACGCCTGCGGACGAGCCACGCGACCGTCTCGCGCCGCATCGACCGGCTGGAATTCGCACTCAAGGTCAAGCTCTTCGAGCGCAACCCCCGGGGCTACGTGCTGACGACCATGGGCCAACGCTTCGTCGAAACGGCCGAGCGCATGGAGCGGGAGACGGAGCAACTGCAGCTCGACATCAGCGACGGCATGACGGCGCAACGCGGTGTCGTACGGCTGAGTACGCTCGAGGGTTTCGGCAACTTCTTCCTCGCGGACCGGCTTGGGGAGTTCGCCGAGCGCTATCCGAACATCTCGCTCGAGCTCGTGGCGATCCAACAGATCATGTCGTTGTCGCGCAAGGAGGCGGATATCGCGGTGGCGCTTGCCGCACCGAAAGCCGGAGCTTACCATGCCGAAGTGCTGACGCCCTATACGCTGCATGTCTATGGGGCACGCAGCTATCTCGCCGGGCAGCCGCCGATCCGCACACGCAGCGATCTCGGCTCCCACCGCTTCGTCGGTTATATCGACGACATGATCTTCACGCCGGGACTCGATTATCTGGGCGAGATACAGCCGGGGCTGCGCGCCCATTTTCAAAGCTCGAGCATCCTCACCCAGTTGAAGGCGGTGCGCCAGGGACTAGGTCTTTGCGTGCTCCCGCACTTCATGGCGCAGGATGAACCCAACCTCGAGATTGTGTTGCCGGATGAAATCGAGCTGAAACGGACCTATTGGCTGATTTGCCACCGCGATCTGATCGCGATACCCCGGGTGAGGGCCGTACGGGATTTCCTGGTGGATGCCGCGACCGAAAACCGAGGCTGCTTCCTGCGTGAGGCGCCGCTCGCATCGACGGGTCCGCGACGGGTTCTTGAACGTCAATAGCTCGTTAACCATATAGAGGAGGCAAACGCAGGGCCTTTCCGGGCGCGAGGGTCCCAAAATGGATGCCCCGCCTGCCGGTTTCCGGCCCGGTTCGCAGACGCAGGAATAAACACCCTTTAAAAACAGTCACTTACGATTTTCTGCTGATTTTTTGAAAATCGTTGTTGACGTGTCGGAGGGTGGGGGTCTATAAGCCCGATCACTGACGAGGGCGGCGGCGCTGCTGGCGACGATGTCCTTCGCTCTAGGGTTTCCAAGATTGGCGGATGCTGATTGGCGGGACTGGGCCTTGCAGGTTTTGGTCTTGTTGGAACGTTGACGGGATTTGTTTTTCGTCTGTTTTTTGACAATTGAATATAGAGAAAGAGAAACGTGGGCGGCGGAGCTTGCGGGACCTGGAGCGATCCT
>NZ_AQWP01000041.1 GCF_000375585.1 Sinorhizobium meliloti 4H41
TGTAGAGCGACAATCTGGCTGAGATCACGTATTGCCGCACGTAACCATGCTCCCCGAGCTTCGCACGTTGCCTCATTCATTTTGCTCCCGTATTGGGGCGAAGGAGGCCGGGCGCGGAGATGGCAGGGGTTTCGCAGCGCCCGGCCTCCTTCGCGTGCGCCACGGTGCCTCAGTGTGGCCTTGCAATCTGTTGGATCGGCAGCTCCTTGTTCAAGGTGCCAAACAGCAACGCGTCCGCTTGTTCGCTGCGCCAGACCTTCAGCCGGCGCTGAAGTGTTCGAAGCAGTTTGTCGGGATAATCGCCAGGATACTCAGCCTGCAGTCGCGACAGAAGTTCACTGCCGGTTCGCCATGGTTCGGCTTCGAACCAATTTCTCAAGTCGGCAGTCGCCTTGACGAGAGGGTCGGGACGCCGCCGCCCTCTTTTGGCTTTCACAGTCGGCCGATCCGTCGGCCGGGTAGCTCCGTCCTTCCAGGCAGTCCGCAAACTCGCCAGGAACAGGTCGATCGGCTGAGCTCCCCCGTCAGGGCGCATTGCCGGCGGAGTGTCGGCAAGCGCAGCGAGTCGCTCCTGCATGGCACGGATGTCACGCAATAGCACGACAGGATCGAGCCCGGCGTAGATTTCCTGCAAACGGGAGCGGACTACATCTGACGTGCGAGCGTCGGCAATCAGACGCTGATGCGGCGTGGCTGGCGGACTGTACGTCTTGCGCACACGAGCGCCATCGCGCTGCTTCGAGATTAATTTGAACGATGGCTGAAAGAAGTTCACGAACAACCGCGCCGATCGGTAGAGCTTCGCTAGCAGCGTGGCGGCCTCCAGTCCCTCGAACCGACGATATCCGACCATCCTGCGCACCACGGCGCCATTCTTCTGCTCAACAAAGGCTTGGTCGTTCTTGCGATAGGGACGGCAGCGCGTGAAGACGATGTTGGCGGCGTCACAATAGGCCTTCAGCGTCTCGTTCATGAAGACCGTGTCGTTGTCCGTGTCTAGGCCGAGAAGCGCGAAGGGCAGTTGCTTGCGCAATTCTGTGAGCACACTGCTCAGCAGCGTCTGTTCGCGAACCAGCAGCGGCGCACATTCCGTCCAGCCAGTAGCGATGTCGGTGAGTACGAAGGTTTGGATGAAGCTGCCGCGTGCCGAAGGGCCGCTATGGGCGACGAGATCCGCCTCAACAAAACCTGGCGCCGGATTGTCCCAATCCGCCGACGTCCTAATGGGAATGCTCCGTCGCAGGGCGTGTGCCGCGGGTCGTCGTCGGGGATGTCCCGAACCTTCTCGGACCGGGCCCAGCGTCCTGTCGATCGTGGCCGCGCTCATCGCCAGCAATTTGCCACGGATCTCAGGCGCGAGATTAAAATGTCCGTGCCGTTCCATCGCCTCGACAAGGACGGGCAGCAACGCCTTCAGCCGCTTCCCGCAGACCCGGTCAGACGCCTCCCACAGCAATATGAGCGCATTGCGTTCCGCTTCATCGTAAACCCTTGGCCGCGCTCGCCGACCTGTAGGCTCTCTCTCGTGGCGCCGCAGCAGCCGCATCGCGTGCTTGCGGTGAAAGCCCGTGATGACGACGAACTCATCCAGAATTCTCGCCTTTTCCGCTCGCGTCGAAGCACGATAACGCTCCGAAACTGCCGCCGTCAGTTCTTTCCTTGTCGCCATGCTCAACTGCCCCATCGTCGCCCCTGTTCATCCCCTCGGTAGGGAGCAAATTATGTGAGGCAACGGTTGAATATTCGGGAACAGTTTCGACGAGGCAATGCGCGTCTCATCTTGGTTGCCGCGCTGCATCTCGCACAGAACTATCGAATTGCCCGATGAGAGCACAGCCAGTCTAATATATACCTCATCCTCGACCGGTAAGGCGAAGGGCGTTCTCATACCGGAATCTGCCGTGCTCAACCGACTGAACTGGATGTGGCGATGCTTTCCCTTCGACGGCTTCGACGTGATGGTGGTACAGAAGTCAGCAGCCCTTGTTGCTGCGGCATGGGAGTATTTGGGAGGGCTCCTGAAGGGAGTGCCTACACTGATCCTGACGCATGAGCAGTTGCTCGACCCCGACCTCTTGTTGCAGGCATTGGCAAAGCATCACGTGACGCGTTTGTTTGCCTCTCCTCCCATCCTCACCGGTTTGATCGCCTCTCAACAGCGAGACCCGAAAAGGACCAACTTGCGCCTTGTTACAAGCAGCGCTGAACCGATGTCGCCATCACTTCCCGGTCGTTGGAGAGAATGCTTTCCAGACGTACCCCTATGGAATTTCTATGGAACGACGGAGTGCGCGTCTAATTCAGCGGTATACCGAACATCGAACGGCGACGACGGCTTTTCAGCCGTGCCGGTCGGGCGCCCGATCGACAATGTAAAAATCTACGTTCTTGACGCACAGTTGAAGCGGGTGCCCGTGGGCGTTGCGGGCGAGCTCTGCGTGGCAGGGCGCTGCCTGAGCACGGGTTATTGGAAGGATCCAGAGCGGACAACTCACTCGTTCGTTCCAAATCCGTACGATGAAGGTCAATACAGCCTCCTCTACCGCAGTGGTGATATTGCTCGCATCTCGGTGGAAGGCCTTCTGGAGATTTGCGGGCGTGCGGACAACCAAATCCAGCTTCGGGGGTTTCGAATTGAACTGGAGGACATCGAAACGGCGCTTGCATCGCATCCTGGCGTTGCGAAGGCCGCGGCATTTGTGAGGGGCCAGGATGATGATCGGCGACTGCTCGCCCTTGTCGTCCCGGCTCGTGCCGGCCTGGCCTCAAGGGACATTGTAGACCATCTGCGGCAAAAACTGCCATCTTATATGATTCCGTCGGATGTTCGGGTCGTGCGCCGTATTCCGGTCACGGCGAGCGGGAAGATAGACCGTGCCCCTCTGGCGTCCGTGTCATCGAGCATCATGCGAAGGGCCAAATCCGCTAAGCCGCAGACGAAGAGGGAGCGACTGCTCGCCGATATTTGGCAAGAGCTGTTGGGCACAAAATCTGTCGGTATCGATGATAGCTTCTTTGATATCGGCGGAAATTCGCTTCTGAGTGTGCGGTGCGTTACACTAGCGCGCAAAGCGGGACTGAGCTTTACCGTCAGCCAACTGCATCGGACACCAACGATCCGAGAACTGGCAAAGCACCAAACGTCGGCTGCGGCCTCTGCCTTGGCGACTTCCGATGGGCCGCTGCCAGTGACCCCTGCAGTCTCCCATTGGAATAGTATCGTTGGCATTGGCGAACACTACAACATTGGCGATCTGTTCTTCATGCCCGCCGGCCACTTGAACCTCTCCATTCTTGAGCAAGCGCTTGCGCATGTCCTCGGCCGGGAGGAAGGACTGAGGTTCCGAATTGACCAAACGGAGAGCGGCCTGTCTCAGGCAATCGGTTCGATACCAGATCCCCTGATCGAAGAAATGGACCTTGCCGGCATGGCCGCAGCAAAACAACTCACGGTCATCGAGCACGCCTGCGCGAAGCGTCAGCGCACATTTCGATTTGACGGTGAGACACCGCTTATCAGAGTCTCAGCCTTCCGGACATCAGAGTGCGACGATTACTATTTGCTTGTCCTGCTACACCATTTCGTAGCAGACGGGGTTGGATACCGGCTGTTCCTGAATGCCCTCGAGGCAGCTTACAATTCGTTTGCTTCAGGCCAAAGCGTCGCTGCGGATCCCGAGGCGTCGACCCTGTCTCGATGGCTGGAGCGATTGGATAATTACGCAAATGGCGAAGCGGCAACAGAGCTCGAACACTGGGAGAGCTTGCGGTATGACCAGTTTGACATGCGTGTGAGCGACGCTGGCGCTGGCGCGGCGGGATTTTCAGCCGAAACTGCAAGGTGGCTCCACTATGTAGGGGGTGAGGAACATCTCGATGAAGAATTCTGCAGACCGCTCTGGAAAGACCAGGCAACATTCCATCTAAGGATCAGTGAGGAGGCAACAAGGAAGCTTCTCAACGTTGCGGCGGCGTCTGCCGACTGCGAAGATTTCGATCTATTGCTTGCTGCTATTTCGGGGACATTTGGCCGCGCTTTCGGCAATTACTCACTCTGGATTGACAGTC
Source organism: Sinorhizobium meliloti 4H41 (assembly GCF_000375585.1). Lineage (GTDB taxonomy): Bacteria > Pseudomonadota > Alphaproteobacteria > Rhizobiales > Rhizobiaceae > Sinorhizobium > Sinorhizobium meliloti_A. The sequence goes on from NZ_AQWP01000041.1 coordinate 4,069, forward strand.
TCACTTCGACCAGGGGACGTCTGTTTGACGACATCGACCCCTCTCAAATCATCGGTTATATCGGTGAACTGGTACCGCTCCCGTTATGCCTTGACGGTACAGAGTCTCGTCCGGACCGAGCCCGTTCGATTTATCAGCAGCGCAGCTCGTTGCCACGCCAGGGCATAGGTTTCCGAGCTTTGAAGTTCTTAAATCGGAACCCCGCTGTCCGGGAGCGGATCGATCGTCTGCCGTTACCTCGCATTGGAGTGAACTATCGAGCGAGGCTTCAACATCATTATCCGCGCCGTCTGCTGTCCAGAGATCCACACCCATTGTGGATCGGTGACGACATGGATCAGTCCGTTCTGAACTACCTCTTCTGGTTTCGCGTCGGATACCAATCGGGCGAACTACAGATCGAAGTCAGATATGATCCACGACACGTTGGCTACGAAACGACCCGCAAGGTCTGCGCAATCTTGCAGGAAGAGCTCCTGCAGATGGTGGACGCGTTTGCAGATCCTGGCGCAATCGGCCGGTAACGGATGGGGCCCTCGGAGCAACAGATGAAGGGCGAAGAAGAGCGCATGGCCTCACCGGCAGAGCATATCAGTTTGTTGGATGGCAAGGTGTCCCGCCTCATCATACGGCTCGCCATTCCCTCGATTATTGGGTTGTCGTTCAATGCACTTCAGCAGTTCGTGAATGCGATCTTTGTCGGGACACTGGGTGCGCAGGCTATCGCTGCCGTCAGCATAACTTTGCCTATCGTGGTCCTGCTCACCGCGGTCGGGCAGGGAATCGGCGTCGGCACAGCATCCTTCGTATCGCGCAACCTCGGGGCTGGCAATTCGCTGGAGGCCAGTCGAGGGGCGAGCTCGGCACTCGGCCTCGCGGTTCCGATCGGAGTCGGACTGACCGTCGCTCTGCTTCTCAATTTGCGCGACGTTCTCGCTATGCTGGGTGCCAGTCCGACAATAATGCCAGCTGCGCTCGATTACGCATGGTTGCTCCTGTTTGGGTACACTCTCATGCTGTTGAACATGGTCAACGGGTTTATCGTGAGAGCTGAGGGTAATACACGCTTCAGCATGTGGACCATGATTACATCTTTCACGCTGAATGCCCTGCTCGATCCAATTCTGATTTTTTCGCTGGATCTCGGTGTTCGCGGAGCGGCGCTCGCAACACTGCTGTCTCAGATCTCCGCCACCAGCCTCTACGTCCTCTATTTCGTGAAGCAACGTGGAATTGTCCGTGTCCGACCTTCCTTCGCAAGTTGGAGGGGCGACCGCGTAAAGCAGATGGCCGCCATTGGAGCCCCCGCAACCTTCACCGGTATCTTGTCTGCTGCTTCATTTGTGCTCTTGAACAGGGCTGCTGCGCCGTTCGGCGACAATTCCATTGCCGCTGTAGGTATAGCGGCACGCTTGATAACGATTGGTGCACTCCCGATTATGGGCCTGTGCATCGGCTCCCAAGCGGTTCTCGGTTTCAGTTGGGGAGCACAAGATTTCGCTCGGGTACAGAGAGCGGCGAAGTTCATGCTTTCCGTAGCCGTTGGGTTCTCGGTCAGCTTTTCTGCTGTGGTCGTGGTTTTTGCCCGGCCAATCGTCCAGCTCTTGAGCGATAGCGAGGCCGTGACGCAAATCGCTGTCCCGACATGCATCGTGTTCCATCTGTTTTTCGGGCTTTTTGGTGTCCAGTACGTTGCAATAACCATGCTTCAGTCGTTCGGGCGAGCCCGTCTGAGTGCCGTCGTTTCCTTCGCGAGGCAAGGATATCTCTTCGTACCAGCCATACTGCTGTTGCCCGTCATTTGGGGTTTTAACGGCCTGTTGATCAGCCAGGCAGTTGCTGAGCTATTGGCAGGGTTGCTGGCCGTGCTCGTGATATTCAGGCAGTTCGGCGATCTCAAAGGAATGCTCCTTAGCCGAGGAGCGAGCCGCGAGAACTGAGAGCTGATGCAAGCGTGGCGACTCTCTCTGGATTGTCGCTGACCGCCCGGATGCAAGGCGGAGGCTTCGCTTCCCCTCAGCTGCTGATTTTCGATCCGAGTCAAATGACATTGGCGGGGAAGCGCCGTCGACTGCACTCGATTTTGCTCGGGGACCCCGCAAAAATGCATGCTCAAGCGAGAGGAGATCTCGATGATAGGAACCTGCTGCCATCGAATGTTGCCGTGCAAACCTGCCTGGCAAGTGAAGGCAGCAGAACTGGAGTGATGGCCGAAGAGGAAAGTGCAATCGCGACCGCAGTCAAAAGCAGAAGGCGTGAATTTTCGATCGGGCGGGCCTGTGCCAGAGCGGCATTGTCCAAGCTTGGCTTTCCACCGTCAGCGATCCCAACTGGGCCTAACCGAGAACCGCTCTGGCCGTCCGGCGTCGTGGGCAGCATAACGCATTGCGCCGGATTTCATGCCGCGGCTGTTGCCCTGCAGAAGGACTGCGTTGCGCTTGGGATCGATGTCGAAGTCGACGAGGAGCTCCCCTCAGGCGTGTTTGCCGCTCATTTCGGGTGACGAGGAGCGAAATTGGATCGCAAACGCACCTCAGGGCCGCAATTGGGGACGGCTGCTCTTCAGTGCCAAGGAGAGCATCTTCAAGGCGTGGTTCCCGCTCACAGGTGAATGGTTAGGCTTCGAGGATGCCGTAGTCACTATCATTCCGGAAGATCGCTCATTTGTTGCTCAGCTTCCGCACACGATCGTGCCGGCGAACGATTTTCCTTCGGAGCTCCGCGGCCGCTTCCTTATTGCAGATGGACTGATACTGACTGCAGTGTCCCTTGCGGCATCTAAGGCCAATCACTCTCCCCTTGCCGGCGCGAAGACGGAGTCGAGTCCAGACATTAAGTAGCATTGTAGCGCTCCTCAAGACAATCTGGAGCTTTCGACAGACAAGACGACCTTTCCTTCGGGCCAGTTCAAAAGCAGAAGCTCGGCTTTTGACTGTTTAAATGACGTTGCGACGCCAGGCCGTGTAGATGAACTCAAAGGTAGGGAGCAGTGACGGCTGCCGAGATCTCGTATCCATCCTGTTACAAGAAAGACGACTTCTCCCCATGTCCGCATCCCTTCTCAGTCCGACATCGGCATAGCTGCGAGTGTTCACAGCATTTCGGATCTGAGCGGCCTTCGGCAGCCCGTGAGAACGGAGTGACCCAATAACCGGATTTAGCCAGGCGCTTGCCAGAGCGGTCCGCAGGAATATTGCATCTACGGGGACACAAAGCAGTGTTCGGCGGCCACATTGATCGTGCCCACTGGAGTGGTGTAACTGACGGCTTTGGTCGCCGTGCTCTCCGGCGTAGGCCGGACTGATCAGCGTGCCACTGCCGGCAGGCTGATGAGCGGATCATCGCTCATCTGGCTAATGGTTTGCAGTGTCATATAGCGAGTCCGCTGCACGGCCCACTCATCATTTTGTTCAAGCAGCAATGCGCCGACGAGGCGGACGATGGCATCGTCGTTGGGAAAGATGCCGACGACCTCGGTGCGCCGCTTGATCTCGCCATTGAGTCGCTCTATCGGATTGACCGAGTGTAGCTTGACGCGGTGCTCCTTGGGGAAGCTCATGTAGGCGAGAACGTCGTGCTCGGCCTCGTCCATGATGGCGGCGAGTTTTGGCACCTTCGGGCGAATTTGGCCGGTGACGGCGCGCCACTGCAGGCTTGCCGCCTCTGCCCTCTCCTGGGCGAAGGCGGTGGCGATGAAGGCCGACACGACGCGACGGCCACTCTTTCCGGCATGCGCCAGCACGTTGCGAGCGAAATGAACCCTGCAGCGCTGCCCGGTGGCGCACAGAACTTTGGAAACCGCCGCCTTGATGCCTTCGTGGGCATCGGAGACGACGAGCCTGACGCCGCGCAGGCCACGCCGGGTTAGCTTGCGCAGGAACTCCTCGGCTCGGCTTCGATGTGCCGACCTCCATGCCCAGCACCTCGCGCCGGCCGTCCGTGTTGACGCCGACGGCGATGATCACAGCGACGGAGACGATGCGGCCGCCGCGGCGCACTCAGGTAGGTGGGTAGAGTAGGCGATGTGCGCCTTACCGCCTTGCGACGGCAGGTTTCACATCGCCGAACCGGACATGCGCCTTTCGTTGCGCATCCGGCTCTCCAGAAAACATGGCAAAGTCAGGCGTTCCCATCCATGCCAAACGATACCGGCAGACGGGGGTCCAGCCGAGCATGTGTTGCTCGACCGGCCCTCTCGCCAGAGCCGTCTGGTGGGGCGTCGACTGCTGGGCTGTTTGGAGCCCCAAAGTTGACGCACCCCCCGCTTTGGGCCGTTTCTTACCCAACCAGCAGAACAGACGCAGACCCACATACCAGTCGATACCGACGAACACGCGGCCTGCGCCCACACAGTGGCGATAATAGTTTGCCCATCCACGCAGAATGGGGTTGATCTCCCGAAGCTTATCGCCAAGGCTGACGGAGGTACTGTCCCGTCCCGTCAGTTGCTTGACCCTGCGACGCAGGCTGACGACTTTTGCCGCAGCAGGGTTGCCATAGGTCCGCAGTAGCGGTGATGAAATTCGCGGTGCGACATTGCCGCATCATGACATGCAAAGCGTGAAGGTCATCCACTACAAAGGGCGGGGGTTGTACGAACGTCATTATAAGAAAAGAGATTCTCTTTCGCAGGCATTGCGAGGAAAAAAGCAGCCCCAGCGGAAATGGGAGGTCGCGCGCTGGAAATGCCGTTCCTACGGTGTCGTGGCAGACCTTACAATTGACCATTTGTTGATCTATATTCTGGTCGAAACGGAGCAACCCGCATGAAACTGTCAGAACAGGTCAAGCCGATCAGCTACCTGAAGGCGCATGCGCCCGAGATCATCCGGACGTTGAAGGATAATCCGCAGCCTGTTGTGATTACCCTTCACGGCGAGGCGAAAGCCATCCTTCAGGACGTCGGTCAATACGAAGAAACGCAGGAGACGCTAGCGCTCTTGAAGGTGCTGGCGCTCACCAACCGGCAGGTCGATGAGGGCAAGCTGCGGCCTGCTGCCGAATCCTTCGCGCGTATTCGCAAACGTCTGGCCGACAGCCAGTCCTGATGCCGTACCGTGTTCTTTTCGCCGAGGACGCGGAACGCGACATCGAGGATCTTTACCGGTTCGTCGCCGGTCGCGACGGCACTGAAACGGCAGAGCGCATCTTAAAGGAAATCGAAACCGCCTGCGCCGATCTCGAAGAGTTCCCCGCCCGCGGAAACATTCCGAAAGAGCTGGAGAGTATCGGGCTCGCCGAATACCGGGAACTGCATCATAAGCCGTGGCGCATGATCTACCGCATCATGGGCACCGACGTCGTCGTCTACTGCGTCGTGGACGGACGTCGCGACATGCAGACCTTCTTGGAACGTCGGCTCATCCGCTGAAGTCGGCTTACGCCCTTCGGTGATTTCGAGATCACGAGCAGCCTCTCCTTTGACCCCGCTGGCACCGCCCAGGCCGCTGCTGCTCAAGCTCTTCTTCTGGATGTGGATTGCAAAGGTCCTTCCTGCCCGGCGCCAGGCTTCCGCCTTCTTCGGAATGGTCTTTCTCACCAATCGCGGCGTCCACATGCCTTCACTGTCGCTAGAGGGCGGTCCGCTCAGCCTACCCACATTGTTGGCGCTCGGCGGTCTCGCAAACGTTGTGCTCATTCTCGCTCTCCCGCCGGCTGACAAGCCGCACCGGTGCCGCAGCGGTCGAATTGGCCGTCGCCGCAACTCTTTGCTTCCTATACCTCTCCGGCGCCCGGCCGGTTGCCGCTCGCCGGCTTCAACATCCGCGGGGGGCTCAGTCTCTCGCCGGAATTCGCGGCCTGCTCACCGGCCTCGTTATCAAATTCTCCGCATTCATCGCCGAGATCGTGCAGGCGGGGATCCCGTCCGTCGGTACCGGCCCGTGGGAGGCGGCACGAGCGCTCGGCCTGCACGACGGCTAAATCATCCGTCTCGTCGTCTTGCCGCAGGCGCTAAAATCCTCGACCACTGGCATCTGACGGAAGAAGCCTTGCCGGCATCCGAGACCAACCCGCTCGGCCTACCCAGCTTTCACCGACCTTGCGGCGAAGAACGACGCCGTTATCACGCCCTATCTGACCACGGTTGGTCGAGGAAACCGGCGGGATCTTCTCGCGCAATCTGCCCGAGATCCAGCGTGCGTACTGGACGCGGGACCTCAAACGCTGGGCGCGCGTGCGCGGCAAGGACTTGCGGCTCGAACATCGCCCGGAGCTCAGCGATCCGACGCCGTCGTCCCTTTTTGTCATTGCGGCCTATCTCGACGGGCAGGATTGGATCGGCGTCACCCGCGTTCTGCAGCATGCCTTCTGGAGCGACGCGATGGACATCGGCAAGTCCGATGTGCGCGAGGCGATCGTAACAGCCGCAGGCTTCGATGGCGTAGCACTCCTCAGGCGGCAGGCCGACGAGGACGTTCAGAACAAGTGGTCGGCGGACCGCGTCCATGCGCGCGCCAGCGGTGTCTTCGGCTTTCCCACCTATGTCTAGGATGGCGAAATCTATTGGGGGCAGGACAATCTGCCCTTCCTCGAACGAATCTGCGCGGCGATAAGCCTTAGGTGAACGTCAGGCCTATTTTCTTGCGACCAGGATGAGGAGCTTCTGCTGGCGCCGATGCCGGTCTCTTTCCTGGCCCGTCCGCTCGAGCAAGTTGAAACGCTGTCGGGAGTTCCGGATGCCGCCATCGACCTCCAACCGGCGCCCGGATGGCAGCGCGGCGATAATGGGTGACCGACGGTGGCGCGGTGGAGAACCGCGGTGCGATAACCCTCTATTTTGCCGTCCGAGAGACGCTGCGGCGTCCGTCACCGGCCGAAAATCTGGCGCGATTGCGCGTCGTCGTTGCCGACGTGTCCGCTTCCGATGACCGCTACGCCGAAAGTTTCGGCTTCGATTCCGTGCTCGGCGCCGGCGGTCAGCTCGGACCGGCGCCGGAAGGCGAGCTCTTGGCCGATCTCAAGGAAATTTACTGCGGGCACGAGTCGGCGATTACGGTCCACGAGATCGCCATGCCCGCAGTGCTGCGCAACGGAGGCATCGGCACCCATTGGCTACTTCCCGGATCGCTGACCTTCACAGACCCGAAAACCGGCGATCGCGTCACCTTGTCGGCCGATGACGTGAAGAAGCTCGGCGTCGCGCACGATTCCACAGCCCCGATCTTTGATAATCCGGCAGACTGGGAAATCAGCAGCCTGATCCTCGTCCACCCCAAGGGGCGCACTCCACTATGGAGTGAATTTTGGACGCCGATTGACATTCCTGAGTTTGCGCGTGCTCCGCGCAGCTTGCAATGATCACCAACACTGGCTTGCATCGCCGAAGTCAGTTCATCTTGTCGTCGGCGACCCGTCCTGCACCGCCCCGACCGCCGCCTTTTGAAACACCGCTCGTTCCAGCGCCGGCGCGAGCGATTCCGCATAGGCCGTGGCGATATGGTGGCGGTCGCGGAAGGTGAGCTTTCCGTCGATCACCGCAGGGCACGTTGACCTGTTGCAGAAGAGATCGACCACATCGACATAAGACGCATGCATCTCCAAAGCCGCCTTTCTTTCCGCGGCGGGGATGGTTTCCTCCACCGCCTCGCTGCGCGGCGTGTCGCAATCGCTTGGACTGCGTTTCTGCCAAAGCGCGCGCGCCACGCATTTGTCGAGATAGGATTTGTGCACCGGCCCGTCGCGAAGCACCACGACATTGCTACCGGTGCTTTCCAGCCTTTCGACCGACCGCTTGATCCCGGCGGCCCAATCTTTCACTTCGAACTGGTGCTCAGAAGTGTGATTGATCTCGTTTTTTACATAGCTCGAAGAGTATTGGGATAGGATCACGATGTCGGGACGCAGAGTGTTGATCTCTTGGAACGCCCTGTCGCGCCACTTGTCGCACTCATTATACTTCCGCGGCATGCCGTTCCGTGTCGAGACGCTTGCCGCCGGGCAGGACGACTTAAGATAAGTGACGAGCCGCCAACCGTTGTTCTCGGCAATCTTCTTGAGCGGCGTCGACCAGTGATCGGCATGGGAATCGCCGAAGAGCACGACGGTCTCCTTGGAATTGGCAGCGCCGAATTCGCAGGCCTTCGGCTGCACTTCTCCCCTCTCGTCGACGCAGGCGGAATCGAATTCGCGGGCTGCCGACTTTCGCTCTGCACTCCGCAGGATCAGGCGCTGCTCGCCGTCCAGGCTGTGCTCAGCCAACGCCGCGGTGCCGTAGGCGAGCGTCGCGCCCGTTCCTGTGAGCAGCGTGGCGAAGGCCAACGAACGGCTCGTCTTTGCCGCGAGCCAGCCATTGTGGCGCACCGGGTTCTCGATGAAGCGGTAGCTGAAGAGCGAGAGCCCCAGCGTCAAGGCCAGGCACAACAGACGATCAACGATGGTCAGCTCGGGCTTGAGCACGCCCGCATAGACGATGACGGGCCAATGCCAGAGATAGAGGGAATAGGAGAGCTTGCCGATTTCCTGGAACGGCGAAAACGCAAGTATCGACTTCGGCCCTTTGCCCTCATGCGCGCCGCTCAGGAGGATGAGCACCGTTCCGAGCACTGGAAGCAGCGCAATCGAACCTGGAAATGGAACCTCCTCGCTCACCGTCAGATATGCCGTTGCGATCGACAGAAGCCCGAGCCATCCAAGTGCGGGCGAGAAGCGGGAACGCCTCGCCCAGTCTTGCATCACTGCCATCGAGGCGAGACCGCCGCAGGCGAATTCCCATGCGCGCAGGGGCGAGAAATAGAACGCCCAGGGCTGGGAAATGGCAGTCATCCGCCAGCAAAGCGTGAAAGAGGTGACCGCGACGATCCCAAGAAGAACGAAAAGACCGCCCTTTCCCGGCCGCAGCTTTGCGAAAAGCAGAAGCAACGCCGGCCACACGAGGTAGAACTGCTCCTCGACCGATAGCGACCAGAAGTGGATGAAGGGGTTGCTGGTCGCATCCGGCGCGAAGTAATCGACTGTCCACCGGATCAGCCACAGATTGATCATATAGGCTGAGGCGAACAGCGATCCCTTCGAATAGAACTGTTGTTCGGATGGCGACAGAAGGAAATAGCCGACGATCAGCGTCGTCAGGATGACGAAGAAAGCGGCCGGGAGCAGGCGGCGGGCGCGCCGCGCATAGAAGCGCCAAAGATCGATGGTGCCGCTTTTTCCGATTTCCTGTTGCAGGTGTCGGGTGATTAGAAAACCCGAAATGACGAAGAAGATGTCGACGCCGACAAACCCGCCAGGCAGATCCGTCATGCCGAAATGAAAGGCAATGACGCCGGACACTGCCAAAGCCCGCAATCCCTCGATGTCCGGACGAAAGATTGCCGAGGCTGCCTGTGATTTCATACTCGATCCCCTGTCACCTGGTCGCCCCCTGCTGATGCCTCAGTAGGCGGGAGGCAAAGTTCCATGATGCGGGTGGCCGAAGAGATGTCGTCGGGAAAGGAGACGCTTTCCGCCAGAAGCCCGTAAGCCGTCGAAATTTTGTCCTCCGCCGGTTTCATGAGCGTGTCGAAAACGAGCGCCAGACCGACCGCCGTTTCGCCCTTCACCAAGAGCGGATTGAAAGTGTCGAAGGTGCCCGTCTGCGATAGCCTAAGCTCTCCGCCCTTGGGAGCGTCCGGATTCACATAGTCGAAGTGAGCAAAACCCGGCGGATATTTGAGCTCGTCCACGAGCGACAGCCCGAGATTCCAGACCGGCTGCTCTTGAGCCTCTGCCGTTGGCATCAGAAATAGTGACATTGCCAGGAACGTGGGCGCAACCTTCATTCCTCCAGTACCGCCAATGTCAAGCATCCCATCGTTTCTCCTTGTTTTCGGTTTTTCTCGTAGACCAGAATAGGCGAAATTCGAAAAATCGATTATTTGGATGGCCCAAATCCGCGCTATGGATAGACAAAAGTGCTTCGCTAAGCTGTTGGCCCGCAATGATATTGTTGTCGTAGTCAGTCTGGACTGGACGTCTGGTCAGAGGCACTGCGGACATGTGCGAAGGATACGTTGTATGTTAGAGTGGGCTTCGCCCATCGTACGAGCGCACAGCGGCACTCCCGCCGGACGGACGGTCAGTCGTTCGCTGGCCACCCATGGCCACGACTTCGAACTGACCAGACGAGAGATCGCAGAGCGGCATCAGCCTGTTCTGCGGAGCTTTGCGCTTCATCAAAGAGAACGTCGCACCGCACGAGGCAAGTCGTGCAATTCTATGGCTGACCGCCAATGCTTCCGTTTTAATGAAGGGCTCTTTCCGCGCAGGCGCTGCAAGTAAAGGCTTGGGAAAAATCTGTGGCTGGAGAATCGCACCCCATCTGATTGTCGACACCCACCTCTTGGGAGGCAGCATTTCTTGCCATTTGAGAATGCGCGAGCCCGAGCCGTCGTAGGAAGCGGTCGGGCATGTGTACATGAGCTCACTTTTCAACGCGGACACCGAGGGCATTCTCCCCGAGGTGATGACGGCCTATTGGGACGTTGATTACGAACGCCGCGGCACAGCTACTGTTGTGAGACTGTCTTTCGCGCTGTCCCACGCCAAGCTAATTCATCCGTAGAGTGGATCGGCCCCATCCAAATAATCGATTTTGCGGTCCGTACGTTAAGTTGCATAACGGTATTTGCCCAGGGAGACGTAAACCTACACACCGAGCCTCCCAAACACCGGTGTAGGACAGCTCCCCAGACGTATCCCTGGGTACTCCCTTTCAAAGCGGCGTGTTGCCCGCGAGCGCTTAGAAAATTGCGCCTGATCCAGCTTCCCGGCATCGGGCCAGAGAGCATCGCAACAGGCCCGAGGGCCCTCGATTTCGCCGTCAGGTCCGGGCTGTTGCAGGCCAAAGGCCGCGCTCATGCTACAGTCTTGCCTCCGGGAAGGGCGTCACGGCGAGCATTCTCGCAACACCGCAGTTCTTTGGTATGTTGGCGCGGTCCGCTCCAAAGAAGCCTGAGGCTTGAAGGTAGCCCGAGGAACCATGTCGAAAATGCTCTAACGAGCAGACCTGATCAGCCTCTCAGCAAGTCTCGTCTTTCGCGCAATGACCTCGGATCCTTCATAGGAAAGGTGACCGCTGTCTCGGTAAAGGAATGTGCCGTCGATCTCGGTCTTGCACGTTGTGTCGTCGCAGAGAAAGTCGTGGTAAGAGACCACCTTCACGTCAGCCTTCACGGCCACTTGGTTCAAGAGCTCGAGAGTACGGGACCGCATCCGGCGGTAATCGCTGACTTTTATTTTACAATCACTGTATCGGCCGAGCATAAGGCTGCCCCTCGCCTTTCGTTCGAGGCAATCGCCGATATCGAAGCTTGCGACTGGCGGAGGAGCAACAACAACCACGCGCCTGCCCAAGGCTCGAACGGCCTCGACGAGAGATTTGATACCTTCAGCGGCTTCATCTACCGATGTTTCAACCTCCGTGAAGGTATCACCGGTCCTCTTAAGCAGCATAAAGTCGTTGGATACAGGTGCGTCAAACGGGCTTGAGATTGCAACGGTTTTTATCTCCGGCTGGTTCTTCAGGATGCTCAAAACATTGTCATTGAAGCGAATACAATCCTCGCCGAAGGCACGGGGATATGGAGACGCTGCCCGCCTCGAGAAGGCAGCAACGCCGACGGCGGGGAGGCACCCGCTCATGGTGAGTTGAGCCAGTCCGGCTTCACCGACTGTTTTGGCCAACCCGGGAACAAGTGCCATTGCAAATGAATCGCCCCAGACCAGCA
>NZ_AQWP01000042.1 GCF_000375585.1 Sinorhizobium meliloti 4H41
GGCTGGTCCGCGAGGCTCAGGTTAACATCGCTATTCGCTGGTTTATCGGCTTCGGCCTGCACGAGGCGCTTCCTGACCATTCGTCGCTGACCCGCATCCGTCAACGCTGGGGCGCAGAGCGTTTTCNAACGATCTTTGAGCGGACAGTAAAGGTCTGCGTAGCGGCCAGGATTGCCAAGGGTGAGGNCGTACATGTCGACGCCTCACTCATCCGGGCCGACGTAAGTTGGGAAAGCCTTGCGCTCCGCCACGTCGACGCTCTCACCGACGCCAACGAAGACCCAAACGAACGAAACAGCCGTAAAACAGGCAAGTACAAGAAGGTTTGCGTTACCGATCCGGACGCGTCCATGGCGACCAACGGGCGCAATCGTCGGCTGGAACCAGCCTACAAGCAACATGCTGTCGTGGACGATGCTTGTGGCGTGATTTTAGATGTGGAGGTCACCACGGGCGAGGTCAATGAAGGACAGATTATACTCGGTCGTCTCGACACAGTCGCCGAGCTGACAGGCACGTCAATCAAAATCGCAACGGCCGATGCTGGGTATGCTTACGCCAAGGTTTTTGCAGGCATGGAGCAGCGCGCGATCGAAGCTGTTATTCCGGCAAAGGCAGAGCCAATCCGTAGCCCAGTGCCTATGCGCCGCTTTCGTTACGACGCCAGGCACGATGTTCTTAAATGTCCGCGCGGCAAGATGCTGAAGGCGGGCCGCGCCGTCAAACATGGGCGCTTTTTTACATCTCGAGCAGCCGACTGTCGGCATTGTGATCTGGCTCGACTTTGCCTCTCGAAGGGCCGCGTCAACAAAGCTGTGGTGCTGGGCGATGACTATCCAGCGCTTCTGCGCGCACGCCGCCGCCGAGAACGCTGGTCAGACGAGGATCGAGCTTTGTACCAGCGTCACCGCTGGCGGTCAGAGGGATATCACGGTGAAGCGAAGACTTGGCACGGGCTATCGAGAGCGATCCGGCGCGGCCTCATAAATATGAAAATCCAAGCCTATCTCACTGCCGCCTCTGTGAACCTAAAGCGGCTAGCCGCCGCATTCTTCGCGTTACTGCTGGCGTGCTGGGTAAGCGTTTCGGGAAGAATCCAAGATCTCCAAGGCGACAATAATTTCCTTTCCACACGAACGTCGCGATAATGTTGAAGACGCATTACCGCATTCTTCAACAGCCCCCGGGTCCACTTCATGAGAAACGTTCTGGCGCATGCCGGCAAGAGCGGCCGGCGGGTCGTCTCGGCCTTCATCGCCACGGCCTTTGCCCAGGAGACCTCGGAGGCAGCCAGCGCTCAATGGCGCAGCGTCGCCGATCAGATCAGACCGAAAGTTCCAAAGCTTGCCACCATCATGGACAACGCTGAAGAGGATGTGCTCGCCTACATGACCTTCCCGAAAGAGCACCGGGCAAAGCTGCACTCGACGAATCCAATCGAGCGTCTCAACGGCGAAATTAAGCGACGCACCGAGGTCGTCGGCATCTTTCCGAACGACGAAGCCATCGTCCGTCTCGTCGGCGTACTGCTGCTCGAACAGAATGACGAATGGGCCGTCCAACGCGCCCGGTACCTGACACTTGAGACCATGGCGCAAATGAGCGATGATCCGCAAATCAGTCTGCCCGCTGTGGCCCGCTGATATCCCTCCGGCTCTATGTCGGAAAGCACGGCCTTCAGCCGCGACCTACACCACCTCCCGGGACACGATCCGCGTGATAGAGTGCTCGCTCTCTTGAGAGGTCTTGACCGATAGCTCAGATCCACCCTCTGACGAACCGTGAAGATCGAATTGGTTCTTGAAGGAACACGATGTGAGGTAAGGACACTATATTTCCGTCGGCTGCAGCCAGCGAGATGTAGCTTTTCGGCTCATAGGCGTCCGCCGGAGGAATTCCCGCTACGCCGGCACGCCGATTACTTCGCCTCGATGGCCAAGGAGTCTTCAGAAATAACGGCTCTGCTGGAAATCGGAACACACGGCCAATCTCAACACGCTTGAAGCACTCGGTGCAGTTGGGTTTCGGCCAAGCACATGTCACTGGAGAGAACGTGCTGAAAAAGTTCGAACGGTACCCGCTCACCTTTGGACCGACGCCGATTGAGAAACTCGACCGCCTCGGCAAGCATTTAGGGGAAAAGGTGGAAATCTACGCCAAGCGCGAGGACTGCAACTCGGGTCTCGCGCTCGGCGGGAACAAGCTCCGCAAACTTGAATACATCATCCCCGACGCGATCACGTCGAAGGCCGATACCCTTGTTTCCATCGGCGGGGTCCAGTCCAACCACACGCGCATGGTTGCCGCAGTCGCCGCCAAGCTCGGCATGAAATGTCTCCTGGTTCAGGAGAGCTGGGTACCACATGAGGATGCGGTCTACGACCGGGTCGGCAACATTCTCTTGAGCCGCATAATGGGAGCTGAGGTGCGCCTGGTGGACGGGGGCTTTGACATCGGCATCCGACGCAGTTGGGAACAAGCGCTTGATGACGTCAAGTCAAGGGGCGGCACGCCCTACGCGATACCGGCCGGGGCCTCAGTTCACAAATATGGCGGCCTTGGGTATGTAGGGTTCGCCGAGGAGGTGCGCGTCCAGGAGAAACAGCTTGGGTTTGCCTTCGACTACATCGTAGTTTGCACGGTCACCGGCTCGACGCACGCCGGCATGGTCGTCGGATTCGCCAAGGACGCTCGACAGCGCAACGTGATTGGTATCGATGCCTCCGCCACCCCCGCCCGAACCAAGGCGCAGGTGCTGACCATTGCCCGGCATACTGCGAAGCTCGTCGAGCTTGGCACGGAAATCGTTGAAGACGACGTGGTGCTGCTTGAGGAGTACGCCTACCCCTGTTATGGCATTCCGTCCGAGGCAACCAAGGATGCCCTCCGTGTGTGCGCGCGGCTCGAGGGTATAATTCTCGATCCCGTCTATGAGGGCAAATCGATGCAAGGAATGATCGACCTCGTCCAGAAAGACTTCTTTCCAGAGGGATCGAAGGTCCTCTATGCGCAGCTCGGCGGCGCGCCGGCGATCAACGGTTACAGCTACACGTTTCGCAACGGCTGACGCTCGACAGATTACGATTTCGCTATCCTGCTGTGCCCATGCGCTTAAGGTTCCCTCGAAGATAAATCGAGGAAGCCTGCCTTGCCGCGTCGAATAATCCATTTTTGAAGTAAGCTCTGGCCACTGTGAGGTTCCCGTCTTTGGATCGCCCCGAACTGGAAGTTTCGGGGTTGTGACGGGGACCTGCTGCTTTGCGAAAATACGGGGCGTCTTCGCGTATTAGGGAGACGGGACGCATCATCAGCGAGCGGCTTCACTAGGGCACCCAAAGCCGCCGAAATTGCGTGCGCGGAAGGGCATGCTGCGGGGGCTTAAATGCGGCACGGCTGAATTGGCCGAGCAAATCGTCGGATGGGCTTGTGGTAGTGCGATGCGACGCAGAAGACCAAGTTACCGAGCTTCTTCCTCCTTTGACGATTGGACGGGCAACGCGGTCTGGACATTCTGCACAAGTCGACGCACGCAATTACCTAAAGCGGATTGTGGCTTGAGACTTACGGGCCAATTGCGATCCGCGACGGTATCGATCTTACGCCGCGACGCTTGCCCCTGTCGGGGCTCATATGCTGGAGCATGGAATATCGCGGCGCATGTTTGCGCCCCGCGCAAGAGCGACAGCGGTTGGAGCACTAGGTCCAAAGCTGGTGAACTTGACCCACAAACCTATCTTTCTCAGCATCTTTCGATCACAACGCCGCATGGTCTCTCTTATCGGAGCCGCTGATAAGATGTCGGTTAACCAACATTGCTGTCTGGATTGCCTGATACGCGACACGGTGGGTGCTCGGGGCCGGCCTTCTACTGCATTTTTGCGAAACCAGTTGAATAATGAAGAAATCTTTTCTGCGGCCCGCGACGGCGCAACTGGCACGACTCTTGAGTCCCCCGCATTGCAACAACAATGATTCACTCCGACCCGGGTTTGCACTGCGGCTCAAAGCGTCTGACAAGGACCATGCCAATCAAATCGGCTCCGGCGGCAACACCATGCTTTGATGTCCAGGCCATTTGGTGCCCCGCAGGCGTATGTCGTGTTCGCATTGGTATCGCTTGGGACGAGATGTCAAATTAAGAGCGAAGTACTTCAACCGGACGTCAGCCAAGTAATAGGCGAAGCATATTTGATGAACCGGCAAGCTCGTGGCCGCCGGGGAAGGCCACCAAATTCCAGCCCTGCATGGAGAGGATACATGGACACCGTTGATCAACATAACGCACTTCGACAAGCTGCGCAAAAGCGGATCAAGGCTTCACATGCGCTCGGCGGTGATCCCGATTGCTTGGCGCAGTACTATCGTGAATGGGCCGATTCCTACGAGCTGGACGTTGATCGCGAATGTTACTGCGGTCCCTCGATTGTGGCGGAATTGGCGGGCGCAGTGCAGGCGGCATATATCGGCAGAGAGCGAGCAGCCACGGCAATCCTGGATGCTGGCTGCGGTACAGGCCTAGTTGGCATTGAACTGGAGCATCTCGGCTTCCGCTTGATCGACGGCTTCGATCTCTCTGAGGCGATGGCCGAAATGGCGCGCCAAACCGGCGTTTACCGCACCGTTGAAGACGATGTTGACCTGAACAGGCCCATCTCGGACTACTCGAGCGCGAGCTATGATATGACTGTCTGCTGCGGCATCTTCACGCTCGGGCATGTTCACCCGCGTGCGCTGCGCGAGCTGGCGCGCGTCACGCGTCCGAACGGGTTCGTGATAGCAAGCACCTGCAAGAGTTATGCGGGGTCAATGTCGTTTGAAGATGAGGTGATGTGTCTGCAGGAGGCGGGCGTCCTCACACCGGAACAGTGTCTGAACGACGGCAGGTTCCTCGGGGAGGAGGACGCGGATTACTGGACTTTGCGAGTGCTCGAGAAACCGGCGAAGCAGCGACTATGACCTGCGGGTCTGCCCGACAAACGCCAGTGCTCACGCATACCGTGCAGCGAACAGTCTTGTATCTTGTTAAGCGCGGTATTTCCTTTCACAAGGTGGAGTACTGGCCCAGATTCCTCGCTGCACACCCAACGACGCGGTTAAGTGCTGGGGCAAGATGGGCGCTACATTGCGTTCTGGCCTACGATAGGTCCAAGCGACCCAGATTTTAATTTCCATGTGCCACTTCCGATGAGCTGCGGAAAACACACCTGACTTAGCCTTTTCTAATGGTTTACAGGGACGGCAGCGCGCCTGAATACGAACGACGGGTTTTCACGAGCCGCGACGTTTGCCCTTAGGTCTGGCCCCAGCGTTTATTCGGCTGCAGCTTCGCCTCAATCTTTAGTTTGGACTGCGAGGACAAATTCTTGTCGATCTCTGCCAGCGCCGATATGGTCGGGAACATGTCTGACGCGAGCCGAAAATTCCAAGACAGCAGCTTGCTACGGTCGATCGGCTTCACGCTCACCGTCGAGCTCATGATCACGAACTGCTGCAACAGCGCGCGCTTCCGATACTGGACATCGCACTCATGACCGAGTTCACCAACGCCGCGCATTTTTCGCGTGTTGCTTTAGGGAACGCTACCACGTGCACTGGATGCTGCAATCGCTTATAGTATAGACTGGCGCAGAGCACCTGTAGGTTGAATGGAGAAAGTTCGGCAACGGGGGAGAGGAAAGGCGACGCCACCGCCGCCGAGGACGAATATATCCACCAGCGAGTCACGTTCGATTCCATTGCGAAGTTACGTCTCCCTTCGACAGGGAGGGAGCCGTAGCGGCCAATCATGCGCTTCGGTTCCAGATAAGCAGTCATGTGCGATTCATTTGCCGCAACAGATGTGACTATGTGAAAATTGGTGACCTTCATGAATACGAGTCATGAACTGGGGACAAATATTCGCTTGTAACTTGGGGTGGTGCATCCGAAATATAAACAGACAAAGTCAACACGTTTACGCGGATCAGCCCCTACTGCAGTCTGCGCCGGCCGAATATTTCCGCCTGGAGGTGCGCGCCGTGAGTACCCTAGAAAAATACTTGCCCTCCGGGCGTGAGCAGGCGTTTCTGGACAAAGTCGTTAACCGGAAATACGACCGGCAGATCATCGCCGGCATAGCCAAGTTCGCCAGAGAGAATGTGCCGCAGGATATGCGCGGCTTTTATTCGCGAGAAGAACTGGATCAGATCCTCGCGCTGAAAGGCACCTCGCGAGATCTGGAAGCCAGAATGCCCATCAAGATCACGCGGCACTACTATGAGCGGGCGCAATACAGCTGGCCCATGCAGGCACTGGTGAAAGCCAGCCCGAGGGAAACCCATGACCTCGACGGCGCAGAAGATCCAGGCAAGCAGATGACCTACAGCCCGTGCGAGGGACTGATCCATAAGTACGAACTTGCTCTACTCTACGTGGCATCCACCTGCTCCGCCCACTGTCGCTTCTGCTATCGCGAGGAACTGATCGGCCGCAAACAGATCACTCGCGAGGACGGCACGGTAGCTCCAAAGGGTCTGGCACAGCTCGGTGAGGTTGTCGAATACATTCGTGAGCACAACAGGCTGGTGGCTGCGAACGGCGGCCGCCATCCCGAGACCGGCCGCGAAAGGTTACGCGAGGTCCTGATGTCGGGCGGTGATCCCATGGTGCTGGGAAACAAGAACATCGCGGCTTGGCTGGCCGCGCTTGCGGAAGCCCGCGTCGAGAATATCCGTATTGGGACCAAGGAACTGGCGTTTTACCCTCAACGCTTCGACAAGACCTTCTTTGCGATGCTTGACGCATTCCACGAAGCTTATCCGGCAATCAGCCTGCGTATGATAGCGCACTTCAACCATCCCGACGAATTCCTGCGCAAGACGCCGGATGGCTGCTATATCGGCAACCCTGGCGGTGGGCTCGAATGGATCGCCGAAACGCGGGCTGCGGTAAACGAACTCGCCCGACGCGACTGGATCACGATGCACAATCAGTCGCCGATTATTCGCGACATAAACGACAATGCGGACTCGTTGCGGATAATGCAGCGCGAGATGCTCCGCAACGGTATCGAGAACCACTACTTCTTCTGTGGCCGCGACATAATCGGCCACAAGGCGTTCAATGTCCCGATTGAGCGTGCCTGGCAGATTCTAAACGAATCTCAGAGGGGCCTATCCGGCATCGAAACGCATGCGCGGCTCTCGATCACCCACTACAAGGGCAAGACCGAAGTGGCTGCGGTCACCAATGAGTTCGTACCAGGCATCCCTGGCGGCGAAAAGGGCGTCGTGATCTTCAAGCTACTGCGTTCGGCCGCGGATGCACGGGACCGATGCAAGGTGACGATCGTCGGTCGAAACCCGAAGGCCATCTGGTTCAGCGGCTATAACGACCGTGTGATTTTCGATGAGGCCGGTCTCTACTCGATGTACGGAATTAAGCCCGCATTTCTCCAGGCGGCGGAGTAGGCGCGGTCAGGAACGTTTGGCGTTTTCGCACAATACGGCGGAGATGTCGATTGTGACCTATATCGTCACCAAAACTGCATGAAGTGCAATACACTGTATACCTCCATGCGTGCTGGTTCGATTGCTTTGATCTTCCTGCCGTCGCGCGCTCGAGCTCAATCCGGTGGAGAGCAGGCATCACGCGGGCACAGAAGCTAGTCACCTGAATCCGAAATTCGTGTCATAAGTCCTGGACTTTCTGGCAGAAACGTTTGACGGAGGTCAGGATGTCGTCTGCGGATTTCGTCCACCTGTAAGGCTTCGGGTTCTCGTTATGGCGTTCGATGAAGCTTCGGATGTCGGCTTCGAGCTGCATTGTCGAAGTGTGGACGCCGCGACGGAGCTGCTTGCGGGTCAGTTCCGCAAACCAGCGTTCGACCTGAT
>NZ_AQWP01000043.1:0-2500 GCF_000375585.1 Sinorhizobium meliloti 4H41
GGTTGGATATCCTTGGAGAAAAATAGGTTTGCATCGTCTCTATGATGAGATGGATGCCTGTTCTGCTTACATTGTGAAGAGAAGATATGTCTGGAAGCTTCCAGGTGTTTTGAGCGGTCGAAAGATCGTTTCGAGACGTCCGAGCCCAGTCCCGAAGAAGCCATGGATGGTCTAGCCGACCGGAAGTGGAAGAGGGTCTGGAGGTAGGAAGGAAGTCTTGTCGTTAGGGCATGGTCGTTGTTGGGGTGTTCTTCGGAGCGCGCCTCTGACGGTCGTGTCGGATTGGTGTTGCCTGACCGCGCATCACCGGACAGATCTCGAGAAGCTGGTCTTAAGATATGGCCTCGAAGTCGCTCGGCGTGACTTTTGTGAGGACCATATCGAACACGTCGATGGCATTGTTAGAAAGCGCGATTGTAAAAGGTAATCGCGCATAGCTGGTCTGGAGATCGCAAGGTCTCCGGATTTTGGCTGCTGCGGCATACGAAAGTTGCCCGGATGGCCAGATTTGGCACCCCTTCGAGCGCAAGCGAGGAGGATAGGTTTGCCAAATCCAGCAAAGGCGATGAGCATTGGCAATGAGAACGATCAAGTGAAAGAAGGGCATTTGGTGGATGCCTTGGCATGCACAGGCGATGAAGGACGTGATACGCTGCGAAAAGCCGTGGGGAGCTGCGAATGAGCTTTGATCCATGGATCTCCGAATGGGGCAACCCACCTTAGATGCTTGGAAAATCATTTTGGTTGGCATCTGGTATCGAAGCCTTGAGGCTTCGCAAGGCCAGAGGCCGTCGCCGGTTATCCGGCGTCAAGAAACCAAAGTGGTTTCCAAGCATTGTTGAAAGGTATCTTATCCTGAATTCAATAGGGATAAGAAGCGAACGCAGGGAACTGAAACATCTAAGTACCTGCAGGAAAGGACATCAACCGAGACTCCGCAAGTAGTGGCGAGCGAACGCGGACCAGGCCAGTGGCAATGAGGAATGAAGTGGAAGGATCTGGAAAGGTCTGCCGCAGTGGGTGACAGCCCCGTACACGTATAACACTCATTGTCCTTGAGTAAGGCGGGACACGTGAAATCCTGTCTGAACATGGGGAGACCACTCTCCAAGCCTAAGTACTCGTGCATGACCGATAGCGAACAAGTACCGTGAGGGAAAGGTGAAAAGCACCCCGACAAGGGGAGTGAAATAGAACCTGAAACCGGATGCCTACAAACAGTCGGAGCCCGCAAGGGTGACGGCGTACCTTTTGTATAATGGGTCAACGACTTAGTGTGACATGCAAGCTTAAGCCGGTAGGTGTAGGCGTAGCGAAAGCGAGTCTGAATAGGGCGTTTAGTATGTCGCATTAGACCCGAAACCGAGTGATCTAGCCATGAGCAGGTTGAAGGTTGGGTAACACCAACTGGAGGACCGAACCCGCATCTGTTGCAATAGATTGGGATGACTTGTGGCTAGGGGTGAAAGGCCAATCAAACTCGGAAATAGCTGGTTCTCCGCGAAAACTATTTAGGTAGTGCGTCGACCGAATACCCTCGGGGGTAGAGCACTGGATGGGCTATGGGGACTCACCGTCTTACTGATCCTAACCAAACTCCGAATACCGAGGAGTACTAGTCGGCAGACACACGGCGGGTGCTAACGTCCGTCGTGAAAAGGGCAACAACCCTGACCTCCAGCTAAGGTCCCCAAGTCATGGCTAAGTGGGAAAGGATGTGAGGATCCCAAAACAACCAGGATGTTGGCTTAGAAGCAGCCATCATTTAAAGAAAGCGTAACAGCTCACTGGTCTAAATAAGGGTCTTTGCGCCGAAAATGTAACGGGGCTGAAGCCATGCACCGAAGCTGAGGCTTATACACTTAGGTGTATAGGGGTAGCGGAGCGTTCCGTAAGCCAGTGAAGGGATACCCGTGAGGGATCCTGGAGGTATCGGAAGTGCGAATGTTGACATGAGTAACGATAAAGAGGGTGAGAGACCCTCTCGCCGAAAGACCAAGGGTTCCTGCTTAAAGTTAATCTGAGCAGGGTTAGCCGGCCCCTAAGACGAGGCGGACACGCGTAGTCGATGGGAACCACGTTAATATTCGTGGGCCTGGTGGTAGTGACGGATTGCTCAACTTGTCCGGACTTATTGGATTGTCCGGGCGGGGACGCGGTTCCAGGAAATAGCTCCACCGTATAGACCGTACCCGAAACCGACACAGGTGGTCAGGTAGAGTATACCAAGGCGCTTGAGAGAACTATGTTGAAGGAACTCGGCAAATTGCACGCGTAACTTCGGAAGAAGCGTGACCCTTTTCTACGCAAGTAGGATGGGGTGGCACAGACCAGGGGGTAGCGACTGTTTATCAAAAACACAGGGCTCTGCGAAGTCGCAAGACGACGTATAGGGTCTGACGCCTGCCCGGTGCTGGAAGGTTAAGAGGAGGGGTGCAAGCTCTGAATCGAAGCCCCAGTAAACGGCGGCCGTAACTATAACGGTCCTAAGGTAGCGAAA
>NZ_AQWP01000044.1 GCF_000375585.1 Sinorhizobium meliloti 4H41
GTAAGCGGTCAGCCGATAACGTCAGGCTTGAACTTCCAGGGCATGAGCGCTTCTATTTCGGATGCGGGCCAGCCTTGAGCGATGCGGGTCAAGGTTTGGGAGAGCCAGTCGAGCGGATCGACGCAATTCATTTTGCAGGTTTGCAGCAAGGTGGCCACCGTCGCCCAGGTTCGTCCACCACCCTCGCTGCCGGCGAATAGACTGTTCTTTCTCGTAATTGTTTGGGGCCTGATCGCGCGCTCGACGATGTTGGAGTCGATCTCGATACGGCCGTCCGTCAGAAAGCGCTCCAGCGCCTCGCGCCGGGTGAGCGCGTAGCGGATCGCCTCGGCGGTTTTGGATTTTCCCGAGACCTTGCCCAGTTCCTTTTCCCACAGCTCGAAGAGGCTGGCGACGATGGTCGCGGACTTTTCCTGGCGGAGTTCAGCGCGGCTTGCGGCATCCTTGCCGCGAACCTCATCCTCGAGCTTCCACAACTCGGTCATGGCGATGATTGTATCCGTCGCGGCCTGCGAGACCCCGCTGATATGCAGGTCGTAAAACTTGCGACGCAGGTGCGCCCAGCACCCTGCGAGCTGGATCGTTTCATTGCTACCGGTTTTAGCCCGCGCCTTGCTCAGGTTGGTATAGGCCGAGTAGCCGTCCACCTGCAGGATGCCGCTGAATCCGGCGAGATGACGCGCCACGCAATCGGCGCCCCGGCTGTCCTCAAAACGGTAGGCCACCATCGGCGGGCTGGTTCCGCCATAGGGTCGATCATCGCGTGCGTAAGCCCAAAGCCAGGCCTTGGTGGTTTTCCCGGAACCGGGGGCAAGGGTGGGCAAGGTCGTCTCGTCGGCGAAGACCCTTTCGCCCTCCTTGACGCGCTCGAGGATATAATCTGCGAGCATCTGCAATTCGAAGCCCAGATGGCCCATCCACTGCGCCATCAATGACCGGCTGACCTCGACGCCATCGCGCAGATAGATCGCCTCCTGCCGGTAAAGCGGAAGGCCGTCGGCGTATTTCGACACGGCGATATAGGCGAGCAGCCGCTCCGTCGGCAGGCCGCTTTCGATGAGGTGTGCCGGCGCTAAGGCCTGAACCACGCCGTCGCGGCCCCGGAAAGCGTATTTGGGGCGGCGCGTGACGATGACCCGGAACTTCGGCGGCACGACGTCCAGCCGCTCGGAGCGGTCCTCGCCGATCAGAACCTTTTCCAGCCCCACGCAGTCGGCCGGGATTTCCGGCTCGATGACTTCCTCGATGCGTTCGAGGTGAGCGGCAAAGCCCTTGCGCGGACGCGGCGCACGCTTCGGCTTGTCTTTGGCCGCGCGGTCGAGTTCGCTCTGGATTGCCGAAAGGCCGGCCTCGACCTCCTCGAAAGCAAAGGACACCTGTTCGTCGTTGACGGCCAGGCGCAGCCGCTCGGACCGCGTGCCATGTTGCGTGCGCTGCAAAACCTTCAGGATCGACGTGAGGTTGGCGATCCGCTCGTTGGCGCTTTTCTCGACGGCCTGCAGCCGCGCGACCTCTGCCGCCGCGGCTGCAAGTCGAGCCTCGTTCGCAGCTCGTTCCTCGGCCATCGCGAGGACCATCGCTTTCAGCGCATCGACGTCGTCGGGAAGATCGGAAACAGGCAAAACCATGGGAGGCAATAGAGCACAAAAACAGCCGTTTTCCCAACCGTTACAGCCACATGATTCATCATGTCGCAGGCCGGTTTCAGCCCGTTAACAACGGCCGCCTGATCTTGGCCGGGCGGATCTTTTTCCAATCGAGCCCAGCCAGAAGCGCCATCAACTGCGAATGGTCGAGGCGCATCCGCGCCGCCGATATCGAGGGCCAGCAGAAGCTTTGCTCTTCCAGAGTTTTCGAATAGAGGCAGACGCCTGAGCCGTCCCACCAGACGATGCGAACACGGTCCGCCCGCTTCGATCGGAACACGTAAAGCGAACCATTGAACGGGTCGAGGCCGCCATCCCGCACCAGCGCCATCAAGGACGCGGCTCCCTTGCGGAAGTCGACCGGCTGGCACGACACGTAAACCACCACGCCGGAAGCAATCATGCCTTGCGGACCACCCGGAGAATCTTCGTCAGGTGATCGGCATCGACATCGGCACCGGCGCGCACGACGACATCGCCCACGACAATTTCCACCATCGAGCTGCCCACCGCTTCAAAGCGCGTGAACTTGACTGGCGCGCTCGCTTCCTCCGTCAATGGCGCAACCATTCCCGAAGAAAGCGCCTTGCGACGCCACGCATAGAGCTGCGACGGGTCCAGACCCTGAGAACGTGCAATCGCCGACACATTGGCCCCCGGCGAGAGCGCTTCCGCGACAAGCTGCGCCTTCTCCTCGTCCGACCAATGACGCGGCTTGCGTCGAGACCGCACCGGCTCCGCCGTCAGGACCTCGAATGTTCGATGATGATTCACACTGTCGCTCATAGGTTTCTCCGCATGACTCATGCAGAGAATGCGCGTTCAGCGGCCTTAAAGATACGTGGGGTAGCTTACGCGCTTAC
>NZ_AQWP01000045.1 GCF_000375585.1 Sinorhizobium meliloti 4H41
CCCGCTCATGGTGAGTTGAGCCAGTCCGGCTTCACCGACTGTTTTGGCCAACCCGGGAACAAGTGCCATTGCAAATGAATCGCCCCAGACCAGCAATTCGGGCCTGTCCGCCGTCTGGCACGCCTCCGGGATAGCCTGAGGAGGTGATCCCGGTGTAAGATCACATGCTCTTCCCAAGCCATAATTGATCCTCCGGATTTGGCCGAAGTCAACCTTGCTTTGGGTCGCGGCAATGGCGACTGCGGGCGAGAAGCCTAGAAAAACCGATGCGGCGAGAAGTCCTGAGGCCATCCGTCCACGAGATGTGACGATCCCGTTGCGGAACGGCTCCTCCACGAAACGGTGAAGAGCTAAGCTCACGACAATTGAGAAGGAAACCGCCGCGTAGATCGCAAACGCAGGAGGGTCTCCCAGCCAAACAGCCCGCACATAGACAAGCACCGGCCAATGGATCAGATAGAGCGAGTACGAGATATCCCCGAGCCTTGCCATGCCTCTCACCGCCAAATTACTCCTGCTCGGCACAAGCAGGAGGATCAGGGTTGCCAAACAGACCAGTGCAGCATCTGCGCCCGGGTGCTGGGAACCGACAGGGGCGATAGGAATAACGAGGAGAAGCAGGAGCGCCGGGAGGCGCAGCAGCGAAAGCTTGGCAGCCACGCGAGGACTGGCCGGAAGCAAAGCCCCGAGCGAACCAATGGCCATTTCCCAAAAGCGCGTCGGCAAAAGATAAAATGCAGCGGATGGGTCACGAGAGGCCACGTATAGACATAGCGTCAAACTCGCAACGAGTAGCAAGCTAACTCCTAAGAGCCACCATCTCCTGGGAGTTAAAGTCAAGAAAGCAGGAAGTAGCAGATAATACTGCT
Organism: Sinorhizobium meliloti 4H41; assembly: GCF_000375585.1. Classification (GTDB taxonomy): domain Bacteria; phylum Pseudomonadota; class Alphaproteobacteria; order Rhizobiales; family Rhizobiaceae; genus Sinorhizobium; species Sinorhizobium meliloti_A. Next base: position 870 of record NZ_AQWP01000045.1, read on the forward strand.
CTTCGACGGCGAGTGACCAGAAATGCAGGAGGGGCTTCGTTTCTGCGGCTCCCCCGAAATAGTCCGACTGAAACCAGAAAACGATGTTGCCGGTAAATGTGAGCGCCCCGATTACCTGAGTATGGAACTCCCGCAGGCCCACATCTGACAGGAAGAAAGGCGCAGCAATCGTCGTGAGCGCAATGACGACATAGGCCGCCGGCAACAGACGCTTCGCACGACGATAATAGAATTCCCCAAAGCTGAACCGTGATTGCTCAAGCTGCGTCCTGATCAGACTGGTGATCAGAAAGCCCGAAACCACGAAAAAGATGTCCACACCAAGATAGCCGGCGGCGAACGGCTCAACACCGGCATGATAAAGGACAACCAGCAAAACAGCCAAGCCCCGCAAGGCCTGGATATCAGTTCGAAACGCGCTCGGCATAGAAGACCTGATGAAATTCTCGCTCCAACTGGATGAACTGAGGACCCAAGGTATGATGCCTATCGATTAGCTAACCGCAGCAAGGATCTGAAAGTGGTTTCCTTTCTGGAACACTTTGCTGATTCTAATTTCGGTAGATCTTCCACTTACTCGCTCATAACTAAGAACGTCGCCGACAGAAGCCGTCGGTGTACTTTATTTCTATTAATTGATCTTCTTTTAATGAAGCATGCGCACTAATTCGTAAAATCGATTGTTTGGATGGCATACATCTACGCCATAGATCGATCGGGCACCCATGATCTCGTGGTGTCGGCGCACTTCGACGGCCATCAGCAGCAAAGAAACTCAGTCTTAAAAAGTCGAGGCGGAACTGTGCCGAAGTGCTCTATCGAGCAGCCCTGATCAGCCTCTCAGCAAGTCTCGTCTTTCGTGCAATGACCTCGGATCCTTCATAGGAAAGGTGTCCGCTGTCTCGGTAAAGGAATTTGCCGTCGATCTCGGTCTTGCACGTTGTGTCGTCGCAGAGAAAGTCGTGGTAAGAGACCACCTTCACGTCAGCCTTCACGGCCACTTGGTTCAAG
>NZ_AQWP01000047.1 GCF_000375585.1 Sinorhizobium meliloti 4H41
TTGAGCTGATCGAGTTCTTCCTGGATCTTGGCCTTGTCGACGCCCTCTTCGGTGGCGGCTACGAGCTTCGCCTTGATTTCCTTCACGACTTCGATCGCAGATTCCATACCGGAATAGGCGGTGTCGACCTTGGCGGCGCCGAGGCCGAGCGCGTCCTGAACAGCCGAAAGGGCCATGTTGTCGGAGCGCATGGTGGTCGCGATCGACCAGTAGGCGGCGTTGTCAGCGGCTTGTCCGACGCGCAGACCGGAGGAGACATGCGCCTGCGTCTCTTCCATGTTGGAGCCGATGGTACGGAGAGTCTGGAGAGCGGCCATGGCCGCAATGTTGGTGAGAATGCTCGTCATGGTTTAGTGCCCCTTGATGGCTGATGAGAAGGGACATTCCGGTTCCACCGGCGAAAGACGGTCAACGTCATGCTTGCTAACCAGCTGTTATCGCTGGAATTAGCCCGTCCTTTCGATGAGCTTAGATAATCCCGGCTTGGTTAATGAAGCACTAAGGAGCAACAATTCCAAAAATTTTTTCAACCTTTGCGCGCACGCGCGTGCCATAGGATGTTTAAGAAAAAGTGAAATGCCGATGGCCATGGAAGAAAGCAAAAAACCGCGCCCGGTTTCCGTGGCGCGGTTCGAATGAGCCGGACGCAGGCACAAGGAGCCTGCGTCCCGCTATTAATGTCTTCTTAGCGGAAGAGCGACAGGACGTTCTGCGAGTCCGAGTTGGCGATCGACAGGGCCTGGATGGCGAGCTGCTGTTGGGTCTGCAGGGCCTTCAGGCGGGTCGATTCTTCGTTCATGTCCGCATCGACGAGACGGCCGACGCCCGAGTCGATCGAGTCCGAAAGCTTGTTGACGAAATCGCTCTGCATGTCGATGCGCGAGGAGATCGAACCAAGCGAGGCGGCTGCACTGGTCATGTCCGACAGCGCCGCATCGACGGCTGAGATCATGTTGTCGAGCTGGGTCGCCGTCAGGCCGGTGATGTCGAGGTTTTCAATGGACTGTGCTGCAGCAATGTTTGCCGCCGGTGCATTCGTCGTATCGACACCGTAATAGGTACCAGCCTCGTCGTGCAGGGCTTCCTGGCCGGTGCCGGTAACGTCTGCTGCCAGAACCCAGGTGTCGTCGTTCACTTGCACGAAGTATTCACCACTGTTGACTGCGCCAGCGGTGGCAGTGGCGTTGGCAAGCTGAGTCGTCTTGCCGCCGACCGTGTTGGTGGTGAAGGTGGCGCCGGCTGCGATCAGTTCGTCGATCGAGTAGGCGGCAACCGT